>NZ_MDGK01000063.1 GCF_001870465.1 Pseudomonas extremorientalis | reverse complement strand
TGTGGGAGGGGGCTTGCCCCGGTACAAACCGGGGACATCGTTTACATTTCTAACCGGGGACATGGTTTACAGGTTAATACGCATGATCAGGAGGTAACTGATCATGCCCTGGAACCAAGAGTCCCCCATGAACCAACGAATCAAGCTGGTTGCTGACTGGCTTTCGGGTAACTTCACGAAAAGCCAGCTGGCCCGCCGCTTCGGTGTCAGTCGACCTACCGTAGACAAATGGATTTCTCGGCATAACGGCGATTTGAAGTCGTTAGCCGAGGTTTCTCGGCGACCTCATAACAGCCCCAACAAGACCGACGATAAGATCCTGGCTCGCGTAGTGGCCATGAAGGAAGCCCACGATAAATGGGGGCCAAAGAAGCTCATTGAGCTATTGCGAATTGAAGATCCCTCTATCGATTGGCCGTCTCCCAGTACAGCCGGCCAATGGCTTGACCGACTTGGGCTGGTCAGCAAACGGCGGTTCAAGCGTCGGCACGGTACCTCGCATATTGAAATGCGAGAGGCCAATGACCCCAACAAAACCTGGTGCGTGGACTACAAAGGGCAATTCAAGATGCTCAACGCCCAGCTTTGCTTCCCGCTGACGGTTACAGACCATGCATCCCGTTTGATTCTGGCGTGCAGGGCTCATCCTAAAATCATGACCCAGCCTGTAAAACAAACCTTTGAGCGGCTTTTTCAGGATTACGGCATGCCGGAAGTCATTCGCTCAGACAACGGAGTCCCTTTCGCCTCTCCTGGCCTGGCGAGGATATCCACACTGGCCGTTTGGTGGATCCGTTTAGGTATCTATCCCGAGCGAACCATGCCGGGAAGACCTGCCCAGAATGGTCGACACGAACGAATGCATCGCAGCCTGAAACTTGAGCTACCGCTAGGGAGCAACTTGGTCGAGCAGCAGCTTTTGCTGGAGCATTTCCGGCATGAGTTCAATTACGTACGCCCTCATGAAGCGCTTGGTATGAAACGTCCGGGAGATGTGTACGTGCCATCTACCCGACGGTACCCAGGGTGCTTGCCCGATGTGGAGTATCCGGCAGAAATGCGGGTGCGAAGCGTCAGGCAGGATGGATCGATCAAGTGGAACGGCAAGTTGGTATTTGTCAGCGAGGCCCTATCCGGAGAAAGGATAGGTCTTAAAGAAGCTGAGGATGATGTCTGGGATTTGTACCTGTGTGATTATCCCTTGGGGAGGCTTGGACGAGGTATGACCCGCGTCCAAGCCTCAAATGTGTAAACGATGTCCCCGGTTTCAGATGTAAACGATGTCTACGGTTCTACACCCCGATTGCAGTGTGTCAGCCAATCAATCTGTAACTGATACACCGCCATCGGGAGCAAGCTCCCTCCCACATTTTGAACTTCATTAATTTTGAATTTTTGGTTATTAATAAATAGCTTCTTATTCCTTAACGAATATAACACCCGTCCCTATACTGTTCAGCAACGTTAAACGCTGCAGGAGGGCACACCCATGCACAGCGAGTCGATTCGTTATCTGATCGTGCCGGGCTGGCAAGGATCGCCAGAAGATCATTGGCAAAGTCACTGGCAGGCCAGCCTGCCCAATAGCGCCCGCGTGGAGCAGGCCGACTGGCTGACGCCACGTCGAGAAGATTGGGTCGCTGCGCTGGCCGAGGCCATCGCAGCCGACAGCACGCCGGTGATCCTGATCGCCCATAGCCTGGGCTGCATCACGGTGGCGCATTGGGCGGCCACCGCGCCGGTGCACTTCCTGCGCCAGGTGCGCGGTGCCTTGCTGGTGGCCCCGGCCGATGTCGAACGGCCCGCCTGCTCACCTGCGTTGCGTAATTTTGCGCCGATCCCGACCGACCTGTTGCCGTTCCCCAGCCAGGTGGTCAGCTCCGACAACGACAGTGCTGTCAGCGCCCCGCGAGCCCTGGAATTGGCCCGCAACTGGGGCGCCGAAGCCGGCATTCTGTCGGGGGCGGGGCACATCAATGTGAAGTCCGGCCACCAGCGCTGGGAACAGGGGTTCGCCTACCTCTATCGCCTGCAAAGCCGCCTTGAGCATCACGCCCGGCGTACTGCCTGAATTTTTTCAACGCCCCGTCCCTTGAGTGGATTGGCGGCGGGAGCCTGCCATGAGTCTGCATGAAACCTACGGCCAGCCATTGCTGACCTTTCCCGACGCGGAAAAAAGCCCACTGAGCATCCGCGCCAAGGCGCTGGTGTTTGTCGACCCGCGTTCGCGGCAGCTGCGCGAAGACCTCGAAAGCCTCGCACCCCGTGCCTTGCCCGTGTTGATCCGCGGCGAGACCGGTAGCGGCAAGGAGTTGCTGGCGAGGCATATTCACCGGGGCAGCGACCGCACCGGTCTGTTTGTCTCGGTCAATTGCGGTGCGATCAGCCCGACCTATGCCGATGCCGAATTGTTCGGTTATGCCGCCGGCAGCCACAGTGGTTCGGCCAGCAGCCGGGCAGGGTGGTTCGGTTCGGCGAATGGCGGCACCTTGTACCTGGACGAGATCGGCGATTTACCGCTGCCGATCCAGGTGAAACTGTTGGCCGCGCTGGAAAACCACGAAGTCACCCGTGTCGGTGCCCATCAGCCGAGCCCGGTGGATGTGCGCCTGGTCGCCGCCACCAGCATCGACCTGGCCCAGGCCGTGGCGGCCGGCAAGTTCCATGAGCGCCTGTTCCACTATCTGAGCGAAGGTCGGTTGGATTTGCCGGCGCTGCGCGAGCGGGTCGGTGACATCTTGTCCCTGGCCGAATACTTCCTGGGCATCTACAGTCAGCGCCTGGACCTGCCGGTGCCGCTGATCAGCGATGCCGCGCAGCGTGTGCTGGAACACCACAGCTGGCCGGGCAATACCCGCGAGCTGGAAAACGTTATTCACTTTGCCCTGCTGGTCAGCAGTGGGGATGAGATTTTGCCCGAGCATTTGAATCTGCCGGTAGCGGGTTCTGCGCTGGAACAGGTGCGGCGGATTTTCGAGCGCGCCAGCCCCGCCGAGCGGGAAACGTTAAGTAAATTCCTGCATGAACAAAATGGAATATCAACGTGAATAAAAGATATTGTTCGGGAATAAAAAATCTAGGTATTGTCCCTCCCACGCCGCGATAGCACTTCGCTGGCACACTACATAAAAAACGGTCGTCAGAGACGCCCCCGGAATTCCGATAAGGACACTGCATGAAAAAGGTTCTGTTGTTTACCGCACTGGCGGCTGCCCTGACTGCAAGCTTCGCCCAGGCCAACGAAAAACTGGTGGTGGCCGCCACGCCGATCCCGCACGCCGAGATCCTCGAACTGGTCAAGCCAACCCTCGCCAAAGAAGGCGTGGACCTGGAAATCAAAGTCTTCACCGACTACGTACAGCCAAACGTACAGGTTGCCGAGAAACGCCTGGACGCCAACTATTTCCAGACCCTGCCGTACCTGGAAAACTTCAACAAAGGCAAGGGCACCAACCTTGTGACAGTGGTCGGCGTGCACGTTGAACCGTTCGGCGGCTACTCGAAAAAGATCAAGAAAATTGAAGATCTGAAAGATGGTGCCACCGTGGCCATCCCCAACGAAGGTTCCAACAGCGGTCGCGCCCTGTTGCTGCTGCAGAAAGCCGGCGTGATCACCCTGAAAGACCCGACCAATGCCTTGGCCACGCCAAAAGACATCAAGGACAACCCCAAGCACCTGAAATTCAAGGAGCTGGAATCGGCCCTGCTGCCACGCGTGCTGGACCAGGTTGACCTGGACCTGATCAACACCAACTACGCCCTGGAAGCCGGCCTGAACCCGGCCAAGGATGCGCTGATCATCGAACACGCCGATTCGCCGTACGTGAACTTCCTGGTGGCTCGCCCGGACAACAAGGACAGCGATGCGATCCAGAAGCTGTCCAAGGCCCTGACCAGCCCGGAAGTCAAAGCCTTCATCGAGAAGAAGTACAACGGTGCTGTAGTGCCTGCGTTCTGATGTAACCCAAACCCCCTTCAAGGTTTGAACGCCGACGGCTGTACAGCGTCGGCGTTTTTTTATGCCCTGAATGTGGAATGCAATCCAAATGTGGGAGGGGGCTTGCCCCCGATAGCAGTGGTTCAGTCAGCACATTTTTTCTGTGCCACCACCATCAGGGGCAAGCCCCCTCCCACATTTGATCCGCTTTGATCTAGAGAGCTCTACTATTGATCGCCCTGCGCAACGCCATCAACCACTTCACCAACTCCTGCGGATCCATCGGTTTCACTTCCTTCATGGTTCGATCCCTCGAATCTCAGACCTCCAAACCATAGCCCTCACCCGCCAAACCCGCGAATCCGGCGGTTATCTTTTTGGGTGATATCAATATGCTATTTGGGTATTTAAACTTTGATTTTTATACCTTTAAAGTTCGCGCTACCCGGCGTTACCCACACCGGATCGGATTGCGCTCGCTGCACTACCCGTGCGGCGTCATGGACTGGAAATGACCTTCGATTTCGCTTTTATCCTCAGCACCCTGCCGGCGTTCCTGAAGGCCGTGGGGGTGACGCTGCAAGTGGGCCTGATCGCCATTGCCACCTCCCTGCTGGTGGCGCTGATCAACGCCGCGCTGCTGGTGTTTCGCACACCTTACCTGTCGCGCCTGGTGGCGCTGTATGTGGAGCTGGCGCGTAACACGCCGCTGCTGATCCAGCTGTTTTTCGTGTACTTCGCGCTACCGGCCCTGGGCTTCAATATCTCCGGGTTCTGGGCGGCGATCATCACCATGACCTTCCTCGGCGGCGCCTACCTCACCGAAGTGCTGCGCGCCGGTGTGGAAGCGGTGCCGCTGGCGCAGATCGAGTCGGGCAAGTCCATCGGCCTGTCCGACTGGCAACTGCTGCGCCACGTGATCCTGCCCCAGGCCGGCATCCTCAGCCTGCCAGCGCTATTCGCCAATTTCATCTTCCTGCTCAAAGAGACCACCGTGGTCTCCGCCGTGGCGGTGCCGGAGATTCTCTACACCACCAAGAGCTACATAGCGCTCTACTACAAGACCTACGAAATGCTCGCCGTGCTGACGCTGATTTGCGTGTTGCTGTTCTTGCCGCTGTCGCTGCTGCTCAGCCGCCTGGAAAGGAGGCTCCAGCATGGCCAGTTCGGGTCTTGAGTTGCTGTGGGTGTCGTTGCCGCAACTGGGCAAGGGCGCTGCGCAAACCCTGTCGATTTCGTTCTTGAGCATCGCCTTCAGCACCGTCGGCGGCGTGCTGTACGGCGTACTGCGCACCTTGAACAACCGCCTGATCAACGGCGTGCTGCGGGTGTACCTGGAATTGTTCCGCGCGATCCCGGTGCTGGTGTGGCTGTACCTGGTGTTTTTCGGCTTGCCGATTTTCTTTGGTTTGAGCATTCCGAGCTTCTGGTGCGCGGTGTTGGTGCTGTCGCTGTGGGGCGCCAGCGAAGTGGGCGAGGTGGTGCGCGGCGCGTTGCATTCGCTGCCCCGTGGCCAGCGTGAAGCGGGCTTGTCGATTGGCCTGTCCGACCCGCAGCTGTACGGCTACGTGCTGCTGCCGCAAGCGCTCAAGCGCATGACGCCGCCGACCATCAATGTCTACACGCGCATTATCAAGACCAGTTCCCTCGCTGTGCTGATCGGTGTGGTGGACGTGATCAAGGTCGGCCAGCAAATTATCGAACGCACCTACGAGTCCGTGTTGATCTACGGCGTGCTGTTCCTGTTTTTCTTCTTTATCTGCTACCCGTTGTCGGCCGCCTCCAAGGTGCTGGAACGGCGCTGGGGCCAGGCATGAACGCATTGATCGAGTTCCAGGGTTTCAACAAATTCTTTGGCGAGGCGCAGGTGCTCAAGGGCATCGACCTGAGCGTGCAAAGCGGTGAAGTGGTGGTGATTCTCGGCCCCAGCGGTTGTGGCAAAAGCACCTTGCTGCGTTGCCTCAATGGGCTGGAAGTCGCGCACAGCGGCAGCCTGCGTTTCGCCGGCAAAGAGCTGTTGGACAAACACACCGACTGGCGCCAGGTGCGTCAGGACGTGGGCATGGTGTTCCAGAGCTACCACCTGTTCCCACACATGAGCGTGCTCGACAACATCCTGCTCGGCCCGCTGAAAGTGCAAAAACGCGACCCCCGTGAAGCCCGCGAACAGGCGGAAAAATTGCTGGCCCGCGTCGGCCTGGCGGACAAGCGCGATGCCTTCCCGCGCCAGCTCTCCGGCGGCCAGCAACAACGCATCGCCATCGTCCGTTCGCTGTGCATGAACCCCCAGGTCATGCTGTTTGACGAAGTCACCGCAGCCCTCGACCCGGAGATGGTCAAGGAGGTGCTTGAAGTGATCCAGGGCCTGGCTCGCGATGGCATGACCCTGCTGATCGTCACCCACGAAATGGCCTTCGCCCGCGCCGTCGCCGACCGCGTGGTGTTCATGGAGGCCGGTCGCATCCTCGAACACAACACCCCCGAGGCATTCTTTACGAACCCGCAAACCGCACGCGCGCAGCAGTTCCTGGAGAAGTTCTCCTTTGTTTCAACACTGCCCAAGAAAACCCAGGAACTGGAGCTGATATGAAAAAACTACTGCTGCCACTGTTTGCCGTCGCCCTGCTCGCCGGCTGCGATAAAAAGGCCGAAGAGCCTGCAAAACCGGTTGCCGCCGCAAGCTACCTCGACAAGATCAAGGCGCGCGACAAGCTGATCGTGGGTGTATTCACCGACAAGCCGCCCTTTGGTTTCGTCAACGAAGCCGGGCGCTACGTCGGTTTCGATACCGACATCGGCCGCCAATTCGCCAAGGACCTGCTGGGCGATGAAAACAAAGTCGAATTCGTCGCCGTCGAACCGGCCAGCCGTATCCCGTTCCTGCAAAGCGACAAGGTCGACCTGATCCTCGCCAACATGACCGTAACGCCCGAGCGCAAGGAAGCGGTGGACTTCACCAACCCCAACCTGAAAGTCGCGGTACAGGCCCTGGTGCCCAACGACAGCGCGGTGAAAAGCCTGGATGACCTGGCGACCCGCACCACCATCGTTACCACCGGCACCACGGCTGATATCTGGCTGACCAAGAACCACCCGGACTGGAAGCTGCTCAAGTTCGAGAAGAACTCCGAGTCGCTGCAAGCGTTGTCCGCCGGCCGTGGCGACGCCTACGCCCAGGACAACCTGGTGCTGTTCAGCTGGGCCAAGCAGAACCCGGGCTACCGCGTGCTGGAAGAGAAGCTCGGTGATGAAGCGCCCATCGCGCCGGCGGTGAAGAAAGGCAACATCGAACTGCGCGACTGGGTGAATGCCGAGTTGGCGAAGCTGGGCGAGGAGAAGTTTTTGCTCAAGCTGTATGACCAGTATGTGCGTAAAGAACTGAGCGATGACACCAAGCCTGAAAGCGTGATTGTTGAAGGCGGGAAGTGGCAGGGCTGATACCGCTATCGGGGGCAAGTCGCACCGCCCCTCCCACACTTGAATGTATTCACAGATCAATAATGTGGGAGGGGCGGTGCGACGATTCGACTTGCCCCCGCTGAGGCCAGCACAACTACCGCCTACTCCGGCCAATGCCAAGCCGGCGCATCCAGAATCCCCTGCCCGTCAATCCGGGTTTCCCCCAGCACCTTGTTCGCCGGCAAACCGGTAATTGGCCACCGCGTGGGTCTTGAGCATGGGCATCCAGTCGCCTTGGGAACCATTGGAGTATGGGAGCCTCCATGCAGATAAGGAACCCTGAACTAAGCTCACAGTCGCATACACACTGGCACGTCGGCATCACGCAAAAGGAGCCTGCATGGGCGCTCGCATTTCCACCTGTATTTTCGGCCTTGGCCTACTGGCGCTGTTGAGCGGCTGTGGCGAGGACAAGGCTGAACCCAAGGCCCATTCGCGGGTGTTCGTGCAGACCGTGCAGCCGGCGGACTTCGCGGCGGCGGTCACGCTGACCGGGGATATCCAGGCTCGGGTGCAAACCGATCTGTCCTTCCGCGTGGGCGGCAAAATCATCCAACGCATGGTGGATGTGGGCGACCGCGTGACCGCCAGGCAAGTGCTGGCCAAGCTCGACCCCAAGGACTTGCAGACCAACGTCGATTCCGCGCAGGCCCAGGTCGTGGCCGAACAGGCGCGGGTCAAGCAGACCGCCGCCGCCTTCGTGCGCCAGGAAAAACTCTTGCCCAAGGGCTACACCAGCCGCAGCGAATACGATTCCGCCCAGGCCGCGTTACGCAGCAGCCAGAGCGCCCTGGCTGCCGCCCAGGCTCAACTGGCCAACGCCCGCGAGCAACTCGGCTACACCGCGCTGATCGCCGAAGCGCCTGGGGTGATTACCGCACGCCAGGCCGAAGTCGGCCAGGTGGTACAGGCCACCGTACCGATTTTCAGCCTGGCGCGCGATGGCGAGCGTGATGCGGTGTTCAACGTCTATGAGTCCCTGCTGGTGGAGCCGCCGCCCGATGCGCCGATCACCGTCAGCCTGCTGGATAACCCCAGCATCAAGGCCGTGGGCAAGGTCCGTGAGGTCACCCCCGCCGTGGCCGCCAACACCGGCACTGTGCAGGTGAAAATCGCCCTGCAGGCCTTACCCAAAGGCATGGAGCTGGGCTCGGTGGTAAGCGCCACCGCCAATGGCCCGGCGAAGGCCAGTATCGAATTGCCGTGGGCCGCGCTGACCAAAGACCTCAGCGAACCCGCTGTGTGGTTGGTCGACGGCGACGGCAAGGCGCAATTGCACAAAGTCACCGTGGCACGTTACCTCACCGGCAAAGTCATCATTGGCGACGGCCTCAAGGGCGGCGAAAAAGTTGTGGTCGCCGGCGGGCAATTGCTGCATCCCGGCATGATTGTCGAGATCGCCCAGCCAGGAGCGCAGCCATGAAACGCCTCACGGGGATACTCGCCGCCAGCCTGCTGCTGGTGGCCTGCTCCAAGGAAGAACCGCCGCCCGAGCCCGTGCGCCCGGTCCTGTCCATGGAAGTGAAGTCGCAAGACCAGGAAAACCTCGGTCGCTTCGCCGGCACCATCCAGGCGCGCTACGAAAGTAATTTAGGCTTCCGCGTACCCGGCCGCATTGCCCGCCGCGCGGTGGACGTGGGCGCCGAGGTGGAGAAGGGCGCCTTGCTCGCCGTCCTCGACCCCACCGACCAACAGAACCAACTGCGCTCGGCCCAGGGCGACCTGGCCCGCGTGCAGGCGCAATACATCAACGCCCAGGCCAATGCGCGCCGCCAGCAGGAGCTGTTCAACCGTGGCGTCGGCGCCCAGGCCCAGCTGGATATCGCCCAGACCGACCTGAAGACCACCCAGGCCTCGCTCGATCAGGCCCAGGCCTCCGTCAATCAAGCCAAGGACCAGCTCAACTACGCCGAACTGCGCACTGACCACGCCGGTATCGTCACCGCCTGGAATGCCGAGGCCGGCCAGGTGGTCAGTGCCGGCCAGCAGGTCGTCACCCTGGCGCGCCCGGATATCAAGGAAGCCGTGATCGACCTGCCCGCCGGCCTCGCCGAGCGCTTGCCACCGGACGTGGTGTTCCTGGTTGCCGGGCAGCTCGACCCCAGCGTGCATACCACCGCTATCGTGCGCGAGATCGAACCCCAGGCCCAAAGCGCCACGCGCACCCGACGTGCGCGCCTGACCCTGGCCGACACGCCGCCCGCGTTCCGCCTGGGCACGGCGATCAGCGTAACGTTGAGCACCGCCATCGCCCCGCGCATCGAAGTGCCCCTGAGCGCCTTGCAGGACGTCGACGGCAAGACCCGCATCTGGCTGCTCGACACCCAGAGCCAGACGGTACAACCGCGTGATATCACGGTGATCAGCCGCGATGCCGACAGCGCCTTGCTCAACGGCGGCGTCAAACCCGGCGAGCGCATCGTCACCGCCGGCGTCAACAGCCTGAAACCTGGGCAAAAAGTCAAAATCGACGAGGACAGCCCGCGATGAAAGGGAGCTTCAACTTATCCGACTGGGCCCTCAAGCATCAGTCCTTCGTCTGGTACCTGATGTTCGTCGCGCTGCTGATGGGCGTGTTTTCGTACATGAACCTGGGCCGTGAGGAAGACCCTTCCTTCACCATCAAGACCATGGTGATCCAGACCCGCTGGCCGGGCGCGACCCAGGAAGAAACCCTCAAGCAGGTCACCGACCGTATCGAGAAAAAGCTTGAAGAGCTCGATTCCCTCGACTACGTGAAAAGCTACACCCGGCCGGGCGAGTCCACGGTATTCGTGTTCCTCAAGGACACCACCAGCGCCAAGGACATCCCCCATATCTGGTACCTGGTACACAAGAAGATCGACGACATTCGTGGCAGCTTCCCACCGGGTTTGCAGGGGCCGTCGTTCAACGATGAGTTCGGTGATGTATTTGGCTCGGTGTACGCCTTTACCGGCGATGGCCTGTCGATGCGCCAGTTGCGTGACTACGTGGAGCAGGTGCGCGGCGAGATCCGCTCGGTGCCGGGGTTGGGCAAGGTCGAGATGATCGGCCAGCAGGATGAAGTGATTTACCTGAACTTCTCCACGCGCAAACTGGCGGCGCTGGGGATTGACCAGCGCCAGGTGGTGCAGAGCCTGCAATCGCAGAACGCGGTGACGCCGGCCGGGGTGATCGAGGCCGGGCCGGAGCGGATTTCGGTGCGCACCTCGGGGCAGTTCGCCTCGGAGAAGGACCTGGCCAACGTCAATCTGCGGCTCAATGACCGTTTCTATCGCCTGGCGGATATCGCGGACATCAGCCGGGGTTATGTGGACCCGGCGCGGCCGATGTTCCGGTTCAACGGCAAGCCGGCCATCGGTCTGGCGATTGCCATGCAGAAGGGCGGTAATATCCAGTCGTTCGGCAAGGCCCTGCACGAGCGCATGGACGAACTCACCGCCGACCTGCCAGTGGGCGTCGGCGTGCACAAGGTGTCCGATCAGGCGGAAGTGGTGGAAGAGGCGGTCGGCGGTTTTACCAGTGCCTTGTTTGAGGCCGTCATCATCGTGCTGGTGGTGAGCTTTATCAGCCTCGGCATGCGCGCCGGACTGGTGGTGGCGTGCTCGATTCCGTTGGTGCTGGCCCTGGTGTTCGTGTTCATGGAATACAGCGGCATCACCATGCAGCGTGTGTCGCTCGGCGCGCTGATCATTGCCCTCGGCCTGTTGGTGGACGACGCGATGATCACCGTCGAGATGATGATCACACGCCTGGAAAAAGGTGAGACCAAGGAGCAGGCGGCGACCTACGCCTACACCTCCACGGCGTTCCCCATGCTCACCGGTACGCTGGTGACCGTCGCGGGGTTCGTGCCGATCGGCCTCAACGCCAGCTCGGCGGGCGAGTACACCTTTACCCTGTTTGCGGTGATAGCTGTGGCGATGCTGGTGTCGTGGGTGGTGGCGGTGCTGTTTGCGCCGGTGATCGGCGTGCATATCCTGAGTGCCAACGTCAAACCTCACAACGCAGAGCCGGGGCGGATTGGACGGGCTTTCAATGGCGGCATGCTGTGGGCCATGCGTAACCGCTGGTGGGCGATTGGCATCACCGTGGCGCTGTTCGCGGCGTCGGTGTTTTCCATGCAGTTTGTGCAGAACCAGTTCTTCCCCTCGTCGGACCGCCCGGAAATCCTCGTCGACCTCAACCTGCCGCAAAACGCCTCGATCAACGAGACGCGCAAGGCCGTCGACCGCCTGGAAGCGATCATCAAGGACGACCCGGACATTGCCCGCTGGAGCACGTACATCGGCCAGGGCGCGATCCGTTTCTACCTGCCCCTCGACCAGCAACTGGAAAACCCCTACTACGCGCAGTTGGTCATCGTAAGCAAGGGCCTGGAAGAGCGTGGCGAGTTGATCGCGCGCCTGCAAAAGCGCCTGCGTGATGATTTCGTCGGGATCGGCAGCTACGTGCAGCCGCTGGAAATGGGCCCGCCAGTGGGCCGGCCGATTCAGTATCGCGTGTCGGGCAAAGATACCGACCAGGTGCGCAAGCACGCCATCGAACTGGCGACCTTGCTGGACAAGAACACTCACCTGGGCGAGATCATCTACGACTGGAACGAGCCGGGCAAAGTGCTGCGCATCGACATCGCCCAGGACAAGGCGCGCCAGCTGGGGCTGTCGTCGGAAGACGTGGCGCAGTTGATGAACAGCGTGGTCAGCGGCGCTTCGGTGACCCAGGTGCATGACGATATCTACCTGATCAACGTGGTGGGTCGTGCCGAAGACGCTGAGCGCGGTACGCCGGAAACCTTGCAGAACCTGCAGATCGTCACGCCCAACGGTACGTCGATTCCGCTGCTGGCCTTCGCCACTGTGCGTTACGAGCTGGAGCAGCCGCTGGTATGGCGTCGCGACCGCAAGCCGACCATCACCATCAAGGCTTCAGTGCGCGATGAGATGCAGCCGACGGACCTGGTCAAGCAGCTCAAGCCGGAAATCGACAAGTTCAGCGCTGGCCTGCCGGTGGGCTACAAGGTCGCTACCGGCGGCACCGTGGAAGAAAGCGGCAAGGCCCAGGGGCCGATTGCCAGCGTGGTGCCGTTGATGCTGTTTCTCATGGCGACGTTCCTGATGATCCAGCTGCACAGCGTGCAGAAGATGTTCCTGGTGGCCAGTGTCGCGCCGCTCGGGTTGATCGGTGTGGTGCTGGCGTTGATCCCTACGGGCACGCCCATGGGTTTCGTGGCGATCCTCGGCATCCTGGCGTTGATCGGCATCATCATCCGTAACTCAGTGATCCTGGTGACGCAGATTCATGAGTATGAGGTGGCCGGCTATACGCCGTGGGATGCGGTGGTGGAAGCCACCGAGCATCGGCGCCGGCCGATCCTGCTCACGGCGGCGGCGGCGAGCCTGGGCATGATCCCGATTGCCCGTGAGGTGTTCTGGGGGCCGATGGCCTACGCGATGATCGGCGGGATCATCATCGCGACTTTGTTAACACTTTTGTTTTTGCCTGCGCTTTATGTGGCTTGGTACAAGATCCGGGAGCCCAAACCAGAGCAGAGCTGAACATGCCTCACTCCCTGCGCCACGGTCTGTTGATTTGCACACTGTTGCTGTCACCCATGGCTTTTGCCAGCACCGTATTGGAAAACCTCCTGTGGCGGGTCGAACTCGACCCGGCCACCCTCGCCATCCGCGTGACGCCCCACGGGCAGGCGACGGTACAAGCTTCCAGCGGCTTGCCGGCGCGTGCCGTCAGCCAGCTTGTGCGGAGCGATCAACAGGCCAGTTGGCAGTGGGATGACGGCGCCTTCCGGGTGAGCGCCAGTCTTGAACAGCGCGACCTCAAGTTGACCCTGCGCGCGCGTGGGCCTGGCGAGCTACCTATCCTTCAGCAACCCGCCAGCGCCCTGGGCAACGGGCTGATGTGGCCGTTGGCCGAAGGGCATTACGTGCCCGCCGACAACGCTGCATGGAAAGCGTTTTTGCAGGAACAAGGTGATCTCAACACCACCCAGGACCTCAGCCTGCCGCTGTGGGGCCTGGACCACGGGCGCTTCACCTTGAACTGGTTGCTGACCAACCCCTACAACAATCGCCTGCGCTGGCAGGAAGGGATGGCGCTGTCCGTGGCCCATGAGTTCACCGCGCTCGACCCTGATGCGCCGATGACCCTGCTGTTGCACCTGGGGGAGGCCGATCCCTTGGCCGGCGCCAAGCGCTACCGCCAATGGCTGGTGGAGCAAGGGCGTTATGAACCGCTGGCGGAAAAACTGCGGCAGACACCCGAGGCCGAGAAGTTGCTGGGTGCCAGCCATGTCTACCTGTGGGGTAATGACCTGCTGGCGCTGGAGGATGTCCGTGACTGGCCGTTGTTGCTCAAGCGCCTGCGTGGCCATGAACTCAAAGGCTTGCTCGACAAGGAGTCGACAAAGATCCTGGGGCAGGCGACGGCCTTGAATCGCTATGAGCAGACCGCGCTGCTGCGGGGGCTGAATGCGGCAATCAACAGCAAGGCCCGGCAGAGTTGGCAGGTGCAAGAGCCGGATATGAAGCGCCTCGCTGCACGTTATGGTGAGCTGCGCAGCGAGTTGGCCGTCGCGTTCGCCGGTGCGCTGAGCGACAACCCCCAAGCCTGGGGCAGCCGGGCGATCCAGTCGCTGCGTGATACAGGTCTTTCACGCTTGCTGCTGACCCTGGGCGAAGGCTGGGAGGGCGGCCTGTGGCACCCCGAGGCGATCCGCGCCGGGGTTGAGGCGGGTTACCTGATGGCGCCCTACGATTCCTATGAAACCGCGTTGTCTGCCACGGAAAATCCGGATTGGACCACCGCCCATCTGGGCAGCAGGGCTTACCGCGACTGCGCGATTATGTTGAAGGGTGGCACGCTGAAAACCGGCTTCCAGCAGTCCGGTCACTACACCGACCCACGTTGCGTGCGGCCTTTGCTCGAAGCCCGTGTGAAGGCCGTGCAGGCCAAGGCCGGTTTCAACGCCTGGTTCCTCGATGCCTATGCCACCAGCATGGTGTTCGACAGCTACCGCGCCGGCGCCGGGATGACCCAGGCGCAAAACGCCGAGGGCAATATCGACGCCTCGCGCTGGCTCAACACGGTGCTCAAATTGCCAACCGGTTCCGAAGACGGCAACGCCATCACCGCCCAAGGCATTCTGTTCGCCCATGGCATGCAGACGCCGGTGATTGGCTGGGGTGACCAGGCCATGACCCAGGACAAGCAATCGCCTTACTACGTGGGCAATTGGTACCCGCCGGAGCAGCCGACGGTGTTCTTCAAGCCGGTGCCGCTCAAAGAGCCGTTTCGTACGATCTACTTTGAGCCGAGCATGCGGCTGCCGTTGTACCAGGCGGTGTTCCACGGCTCGGTGATCACCACACACCACTGGCTGTTCGACAGTCTCAAACTGAACAATGTGCGGGTCGAGAATGAGCTGACGCAACTGCTCTACAACGTGCCGCCGCTGTATCACCTGAGTGCCTCGACCGTTAAGCAGCGGCTGCCGGTGATCCAGCGGCAGGATCGGTTCTTCCGGCCGCTGCACCAGCGTTTGGCGACCCAGGCGATGACGGATTTTCGTTGGCTGACGGCGGACAGGCAGGTGCAGCAAACCACCTTTGCCGATGGGACGCGGTTGGTGGCGAATTTTGCTGTCGAGGAAAAGGAGGGCTATGCCGGGCGCAGTGTGACTGCATATGGGGTGGGTGAAAAACCGCTGGTGTATCGGGTGGAGTAAGGTTGCTTCAGCAGGCGTCATCGGGGGCAAGCCCCCTCCCACATGTTGACTGTATTCACACATCAAACTGTGGGAGGGGGCTTGCCCCCGATGGCGTCAGACCAGGCAACGAAAATCTACCGCTTGCGCCACACACTCGCCAACCAGGGCTGCTGCGCCCTGGGCAATCCTGCCGGCCGGTAGTAATGCTCCAACTCCACAAACCCGGCTTGCGTCAGGAGTGTTTGCCACGCCGCCAGGTCGTGATAAGACCCGTACCGTGGCCCATTCCAGCCTTCCTGGTTGTCACCCCGAGGGTTGGAACTGAACAACACGCCGCCCGCCTTCAACGCCCCATGCAATTGCTTGAGCACACGTGGCAGTTCCTGCTTGGGGATATGAAACAACACCGCATTGGCGAAGATCCCGTCAAAGCGCTCGACAGGCAGGTCGAGCTTGAGGAAATCCTGCTGCAACACCTCGCAGCCACTGTCCTCCCGCGCCATCTGCGCAAACCGCTCCGAGCCGTCGAGCCCCACCGCGATATGGCCCATGCGGGTAAAGGTCTGCAAGTCACGCCCTGGGCCGCAGCCGAAATCCAGCACAGTAAACGGTGCCGGACCCTGGATATGCCGCAGCAGGGCATCGATGTTCTGGCTCACATCGTGATCGCGGGTGCCTTCACGGAAGTCCTCGGCCACTTTGTTGTAGTGGCCGAGGGTGGCGGAGGTGATCTGCTTAAGGTCGTCGGGTTTGAGTGTCATGACGGGTAATACCGGGCGTCTTCGATGACCCGACTATACCTCACCTCTTATTGAGCCCCCGCGCCAGGCGATCCCCACCCACCTGAATCACCGCCACCAGAATCACCAGCAGTACGATCACCGTGAGCATGATCTGCGTATCAAAGCGCTGATACCCATAACGGTACGCAATATCCCCCAAGCCCCCCGCACCAATCGCGCCGGCCATGGCCGATGAGTTGATCATGGTCACCAGCGTGATGGTGAAGCCGCCGACGATCCCCGGCAGCGCTTCCGGCAACAGCACGTGCCAGATGATGTGCCAGCGGCGGCAGCCCATGGCTTGTGCGGCTTCGATCAGGCCGTGGTCGACTTCGCGCAGGCTCACTTCGGCAATGCGTGCAAAGAACGGCGTGGCGGCGATGGTCAAGGGTACGACCGCTGCCCATACGCCGTAGGTGGTGCCGACGATCAGCCGAGTGAACGGGATCAGCGCCACCATCAGGATCAGGAACGGAATCGAGCGGAACAGATTGACGAACGCCCCCAGCACGCGGTTCAGCGCCGGGGCTTGGTAGATGCCGCCTTTGTCGCTGGTCACCAGGAACACCGCCAGCGGGATGCCCACCAGCAGCGCGATCAGCGATGACACGCCGACCATCAACAACGTGTCGATGGCGCCCTGCACTAAACGATCAAACCACATAGCCCAGCACCTCCACCTGTTGTGCCCAATTGCCGGCGCGGTTACGCAGTTCTTCCGCGCTGTGGGGCGAGCCATTGACCGCCAGCAGCAGTTGACCTAGGGCATGCCCCTGGATGCGTTCCACGCCGCCTTGCAGCAAGCGCACGCGCCCGCCTAGGGCGCCGAACAGTGCGGCCAGGTCCGGCTCGTCGGTATCGCTGCCGGTGAAGCGCAGGCGCAGCACCACCGAGGCATTGGCAGTCGCCGGTTTGGCCTGCAAACGGCTTTGCAACTCGTCCGGCAGACCGTGTTGCAGGGGGGCCAGCAGGGTTTTGCTGACTTCATGCTGCGGGTTGCCGAACACGTGCCACACCGGGCCTTGCTCGACGATGCGCCCATGTTCCAGCACCACCACGCGGTCGCAGATTTCGCGGATCACCGCCATCTCGTGGGTGATCAGCACGATGGTCAAACCCAGGCGCCGGTTGATTTCGCGCAGCAGGCCTAGGATCGATTGGGTCGTCTCCGGGTCGAGGGCCGAGGTGGCCTCGTCGCACAGCAGGATCTCGGGGTCGTGCACCAGCGAACGGGCAATGCCCACCCGTTGTTTCTGCCCGCCGGACAGCTGCGCCGGGTAAGACGTGTGCTTGTCCTGCAACCCCACCAGTTCCAGCAGCTCGCGTACTGTTTGCTCGCGCTGCTGCTTCGGCACGCCCGCCACTTTCAACGGCAACTCGACGTTCTGCCACACCGTTTTGGCCGACATCAGGTTGAAGTGCTGGAAGATCATGCCGATGCGTCGACGCAGGGCCACCAGACGGCCTTCATCAAACTCACCGATGTCAACCTGATCGATCAGCACCCGCCCGCTGCTGGGTTGTTCCAGGCGATTGATGGTGCGGATCAGCGATGACTTGCCGGCGCCGCTGCGGCCAATGATGCCGAACACTTCACCGCGCTGGATCGCCAGGTCGATGCCTTGCAACGCATGCACCGTGCCGTCGTAGGTCTTGCCCAGGTTGATGAAACGCACATGCGCGCGATTGAGGTTCGGGTGCAATTCGCTCTGCTCGGCGTCCCTGGGCGGCAGGCCCAGGTCGCGCAGTTGGGCATGGGCGGCGGTCATTTTTTATCTTCCCAGCCGACTTGGTAGAGCTTGCCGAGGGATTTATCCAAGGCGGCACGCACCACCGGCGAATGCTGGTAGATATCCACAAACTTGATCACCCGTGGGTCGGTCTTGCTTTTGGGCTGGATCACGAACTGGATCACGTACTCCGGATGGTCGAGGCCGTCGAACAGCAGCGCCGACTCGGCATCGAAGGTCTTGGACAGGCGGATATACGCCGGGTAGCCCTGCACCAGGTCGGCATCGTCATAGGCGCGCACCAGTTGCACCGCTTCGACCTGCAGGATCTTGATCTTCTTCGGGTTGGAAACGATGTCCTCTTCGGTGGCCTTGTAGCCCACGCCCGGCTTGAGCGTGATCAGCCCCGCCTTGGCCAGCAGTTGCAGGCCACGACCGCTGTTGATCGGGTCGTTGGCAATCGCCACGCTGGCGCCCTGGGGCAGGTCGTTGATGCTTTTGTACTTCTTGGAATACAGCCCGACGTTGTTGATGATGCCCGGCGCATAAGGCACCAGGTCAAAACCGGCGGCGGCCTTGGCGTTTTCCAGGAACGGGATGTGCTGGAAATAGTTCACGTCGATATCGCCGGCAGCCAGGCTGACGTTGGGTGCGATCCAGTCGGTGAACTCCACCAGCTCGACTTTGAGGCCTTGCTTGCCGGCTTCGGCTACAGCGGCTTCCAGAGGAATCGCAAAGGCGGCGGTGGTGCCGATCTTCAACGGCGCATCGGCGGCGAATACCGCTGAGCTGAACAGTCCGAATGCCAGGGCCAGTGCTTTGACTGGATGAGTGAGCAGTGTCTTTTTCATTGGGTATTTCCAGTCAGAGAAGCAATTTGTCGGTAGGTGGAACCGGTGTGTTGTTCGGGTAGGCGGGCGCTGCCCTGGAAGACTTTTTCCCGCAGCGTTCCCTGTTCATATTCAGTTTTGTACGACCCGCGCTTTTGCAGCTCCGGCACCACCAGGTCGATGAAGTCCACATAGCTTTCCGGCGTGACGATGCGCGTTAGGTTGAAGCCATCCAGGCCGGTCTCGCTGATCCACGATTCCAGCTCGTCGGCGACCTGTCCGGGCGAGCCGACCAGGGTGATGTAGCGCCCGCCCAGGGCGTGCTGTTCCAGCAATTTGCGTCGGGTCCAGTCGTTGTTCTGCAGGTTCTTGGTGGCCGACTGGATCGCGTTGCTCTTCACGTACTGGATCGGCTCGTCCAGTTCGTATTGGGCAAAGTCGATGGCGGTGGAGGCCGAGAAATGCGCCACGCCGGCTTCCGGGCTGGCGTAGCTGAGGTACTCGGCGTGTTTGGCCCAGGCCAACGCTTCTGTGGCACCCACGATCACGTTGAGGCCCATGAACACCTTGATGTCATCCGGGTTGCGCCCGGCCTCGACCGCGCTGGCGCGCACCTTGTCCACCTGGACCTTGGTCGCCGCCTTGTTCTGGCCGCTGATGAATACGCACTCGGCATGGCGCCCGGCGAACAGCAACCCGCGCTCCGAACTGCCGGCCTGGAACAGCACCGGCGTACGTTGTGGAGAGGGCTCGCACAGGTGATACCCGTCCACCTGGTAAAACTCACCCTGGTGCTCGACCTTGTGCACCTTGCCCGGCTGCGCATACACCCGCGCCTTGGGGTCGTTGAGCACCGCGCCGTCTTCCCAGCTGCCTTCCCAGAGTTTGTAGAGCACCTCCAGGTATTCATCGGCCTGGTCGTAGCGGCGGTCATGCTCGACTTGTTCAGTGAGGCCCATGGCCTTGGCGGCGCTGTCGAGGTAGCCGGTGACGATGTTCCAACCCACACGGCCACGGCTCAGGTGGTCCAGCGTGGACATGCGCCGGGCGAACAAATACGGCGGCTCGTAGGTGAGGTTGGCGGTGAGGCCGAAGCCGAGGTTTCTGGTGACGGCGGCCATGGCTGAGACCAACAGCAACGGATCATTCACCGGCAGTTGGATCGACTCTTTGAGCGGCACATCAATCGAGTTCTGGTACACGTCGTACACACCGACGATATCGGCGATGAACAAACCGTCGAACAGCCCGCGCTCCAGGGTTTGCGCCAGCTCGGTCCAGTACTCGATCGTCTTGTACTGGGTCGAAGTGTCCCGTGGATGCGTCCACAGGCCGTGGTTGATATGCCCGATGCAGTTCATGTTGAAGGCATTGAGCAGGATTTTTTTCTTCGCCATCAAATGGTCCCCCGCAGTGGCGGGTTTTCATCATTCAGGTAGTAATTACCCACCGCGTGGTACTTCCACCGCACCGGGTCGTGCAGGGTGTGCACCCGGGCGTTGCGCCAGTGACGGTCCAAGCCATGTTCAGCCAGGGTCGCCTGGCTGCCGGCCAGTTCGAACAGGGTGCTGCCGGCGGCCAGGGAAATTTCGGTGCTCAAGGCGCGTACTTCCGCGACGGCAATCGAGGCGGCAGCGACGGTCTCGGCGTTGCTGTCGGCCTGGGCGCGGTCCAGGTATTCGCCCGAGCGCTCCAACAGCGCCTCGGCGGCGTGCAGGCGGATGCTCAAGTGGCCGAAGCTTTTCAGGGTCAGTGGGTCTTCAGTGGCCTTGTCGTTGCCGGAGTCGATCCATGGGCGGGTCTTGGTGCGTACAAAGTGCAGCGCATCTTCAAAGGCCGCACGGGCGATCCCGGTGTCGATGGCAGCGTGAAGGATCTGGGCCAGCGGGCCGACGGTGGTCGGGCGTTCGAAGGCGCTCTGGAACGGGATCACGTCCTGCGCGGCCACCCACACGTTATCGAACACCACCGAACCGCTGCCGGTGGTGCGCTGGCCGAAGCCGCTCCAGTCGTCGATCACGCTCAGGCCTTCGCTGTCGCGTGGCACAAAGGCCAGTTGCTGCACGCCGTGTTCATCCACCACCGAAGTGGGGATGCGCTGGGCGTAGATCGCGCCGGTGGAATAGAACTTGCGGCCGCTGATACGGAAACCGTCACCGTCGCGGGTGATTTTGGTGACGCGGTCATGGGCGGTCTTGGTGCCCAGTTCCGCCAGGGCGTTGCCGAAGCGCTGGCCGGCGAGTACCTCGGTGTACAGGCGTTTTTGCTGTGCCGGGCTGCCGTTTACGCGCAGCACTTCCAGGGCGTAGAAATGGTTTTGCGGGATCTGGCCCAGGGATGCATCGGCCTGGGCTATCAAGGCAATGACCTTGGCCAGGGTGACATTGGATACGCCCGCGCCGCCGTATGCCTTCGGCACGCTGATGCCCCACAGGCCGGAGCGCGAGAACGCATCCAGCTCGGGCAAGGGCAGGCGGCGCTCGCGGTCGCGCTGGGCGCTGTCGCGGCGAAAGTCTTCGGCCAGGTCGCTGGCGACAACAAGGGCTTGTTCGTCGCTGGTGATGACCGCGACGGGATGAGAGAAAGTCATGATGTTCTCCAGATGTCTGGTCGGTCAGATCCAGGAATGGCGAGCCGGCAAGGTACCGTTCAAGCGATAGGCGCCGATGGCGTGATACTTCCAGCGCACCGGGTCGTGCAGCGTGTGCACCCGGGCGTTGCGCCAGTGACGGTCGAGGTTGAATTCGGCAAGGGTGGCGCGGCTGCCGGCCAGTTCGAAGAGCTTTTCGCTGACCAGCAGCGACACTTCGGTGGTCAGCACCTTGGCCTCGGCCACGGCGATGGAGGAAAGCGCGGCGGACTGCGCGGTGATCGGCGCGGCGCTGACCTGGTCCAGCACTTGCCCCGCTTTGCGCAGCAAGGCTTCGGCGGCGTGCAGTTCGATCTTCAGCTTGCCGATGTCGGCGATCACATACAGGTCATCGCTGGCACGTTCGACCTTGGCGTCGATCCAGGGGCGCGAGCGTTCGCGTACGAACGCGATGGTGTCATCCAGCGCGCCACGGGCGATGCCGGCGTCGATGGCCGCCTGGATCAATTGCGAGACGGCGCCCTGTATCGTCGGGGTTTCGCCGATGCGCCAGTTTTCCACGACCAGTTCGGCCTCCACCGGCACCTGATCCAGCAGCACCGTGCCGCTGGCGGTGGTGCGCTGGCCGAAGCCAGACCAATCGTCAACGATGCGCAGCCCTTCAGTACCTCGGCGCACGAACGCCATGACCTGCTTGCCATCATCGTTCAACGCCTTGACCGCGACCCAATGCGCAAACAGCGCGCCGGTGGAATAGAACTTCTGGCCGCTGATTACGTAACCGTCACCGTTGGCGGTGATGCGCGCCTTGAGCTCCAGGGTATTCCTGGTGCCGCGTTCCGGGCCGCCATTGCCGATGCGCCAGCCGTCGAGCACGCTTTGGAACAGCTGCTTTTTCTGGCGTTCGGTGGCGGCGCCCTGCAACAGGTGCAGGATGCCGAAATGGTTCTGCGGGATCTGACCGAGGGCCGGGTCTGCCGCGCTGATGATCGCAAACACCTCGGCCAGGGTCACGAACGACACCTGCGGGCCGCCGTACTCACGGGGAATGGAAATACTGCCCAGCCCGCTGCGGGTGAACTGCTCGATCTGCGCCCACGGCAGCTTGCGTTGCTGGTCGCGCCTGGCGGCTTGCAGGCGTGCCGCCCGGGCCAGCTCATGGGCAGCTTTCAGCGCCTCTGCGTCGTTGCGCAGCACGGTGGCCGGCAACAGCAGGGGGGCTACGTCCAGATCATTCTGGGGGGGTGTTAGAGCCAAGTTAGACATCAGCGCCGCTCCTTGGCTGCACGTAATGCCCTGGCGTTGCGCACCGGGGTAATCCTGACCATACCGACCTCGCATTCAATGAAATAAAAACAGAAAAATCAGAGATGTCCGGTGGTCCGGTGTATATACCCTAAGCGTGTTAAATATTTAAATAAACTAACTTTTGGGAATATGCATAGAAGGTCTGTCACCCAGGTTCACAGGGCGATCCCAGCGCTCGTGGCTGATAGGTCAGCGCGGTCCCGGCCGGGCGGGGCTGTGCCCCCGCTGCGATGCGCAAGGTGCGCGCGGGTGCCCAGCGTGAATTGTTGCCGACGCGGTCAAGAATGCAGTACGTGACTTCCAGCCGGCAGTCGTCGCCCGCTTCGATAATCACCGTCGAAGGTACCCATACCTGTACCGCCAGGCCGACTTCCCTGGCCCGGATCTTCGGCAGATCCAGGCGTACATCGCCCCAGCGCAAGGTGATGGCATCGCCGGTGGTCATGTGCAGGTAAGGCTCGATGGTCAGGGGAATACCGCGCCGAACCTGGCTGGCATTGACGCCGTAGCGGCGGATGATATCGGGCAGGCCCACGGGGGCGAGGTTCTGGTTTTCGTCACCGCAAAGGGGCGAGGGTTGGCCGCCTGGGCACAGGGTCTTTACACGCACTCGCGTCACGGCTGAGCGAGCAGGGCCGTGGCCGACCTGCATGACTTGGTAATGCACCTGCGTCGGCCCCTCCAGCACAAAACTCTCTGGTACTCGCAGGTGAGTGAACTCGCCGATCTTGCCTGTGGTGATCCGACGTGAAGCGGCGAAACAGTTGTTCCAGAACAGCTCGATCAGGTCGCCTTCATCCATGCCGGGATACGGCGGGATGTCAACCTGCAAGTGTGCGGCGGCCAGGGCATTGATGCCATTGCCGACGGCCTGGGGCAGTGTCGGGGCGGTGAGCAGGGGGTGCGTCATAAGTAATCTCCTTGATGCAGCCAGCAGCAATCGCTCCGGACCTTTGGCGCAGGTGTGCGCGGTGGGCCGAACGAAACGATTCAGTGAGTAGCCGGGATAGGATCCAATCCTCTGGGCGCTAGATAAGAGGGTTGGCCGGGGGGCGTCAATGGCGGCAAAGGGCTAAACGGCGGTGTTGGAGAGATTCAGAAGGGTCTGACTGAGGCGGGGATATTCGGACGGATGCCGTGGGGTGTTTTGCTGGTTGGAATGAGCACCTCGTGTAGGAACAGGCTTGTGTGGGAGCTGGCTTGCCTGCGAAGGCATCGCCCCGGTGTGAGAGGTTCACCGAGGTGGCTGTATCGCAGGCAAGCCAGCGCCTACCCAAAGCTTCAGTGGGCGAGAAACTTGCTCAGGAACTGTTTGGTACGCTCTTCCCTGGGGTTGGCGAACAGCGCCTTGGCTTCGCCTTGTTCCACGATCACACCCTTGTCGAAGAAAATCACCCGGTTGGCCACATCCCGCGCAAAACTCATCTCGTGGGTGACGATGACCATGGTGCGGTTTTCTTCGGCGAGGCTGCGGATGGTCGCCAGCACTTCACCGACCAGCTCCGGGTCCAGCGCCGAGGTGGGTTCGTCGAACAGGATCACCTCCGGCTCCATGGCCAGCGCACGGGCAATCGCCACGCGCTGCTGCTGGCCGCCTGACAGACGCCGTGGGTAGGCGTCTTCCTTGCCTGCCAGGCCTACCCTGGCCAACAGCTTGCGACCCAGTGCGACCGCGGCATCGTGCGGCATCTTCTTGACCACGGTGGGGCCTTCGATGACGTTTTCCAGCGCGGTGCGGTGGGGGAACAGGTTGAAGTTCTGGAACACAAAACCCACGTGCTGGCGCAGGCGCCGCACCAGGCTTTGTTGCTGGTTGATCGGCTTGCTGGTGTCGATCTCGATGTCACCCACCTTGATGCGGCCGCTGGTGGGTTGTTCGAGGAAATTCAGGCAGCGCAGGAAGGTGGTCTTGCCGGAACCGCTGGGGCCGATGATGGCGATGACTTCGCCTTCCTTGACCTCCAGGTCGATGCCGTTGAGCACCACCTGACCGTTGAATTGTTTGGTCAGTTTTTCAACCACGATCATGCTTCAGGACTCCAGGTCATGCCGGTTGACCCGGTCTTCCAGGCGGTTTTGCAAATGCGCCAGGATGCTCGCCAAAATCCAGTAGATCAGGGCAGCGGAGAGATACATGGTGAAGATTTCGAAGGTCCTTGCCGACACCAGTTGCGCCTGACGGAACAGCTCGGGCACCTGGATGGTGGCGGCCAGCGCCGTGTCCTTGACCAGCGAAATGAAACTGTTGCCCAGCGGCGGCAAGGCCGTGCGCATTGCCTGCGGCAGGATGGCCCGGCGCAGGGTTTGCGCGCGGGTCATGCCGATACTGGCGGCGGCTTCCCACTGGCCACGCTCGATGGAGCCGATAGCGGCACGCAGGATTTCACAGGCGTAGGCGGCCATGTTCAGCGAGAAGCCGATCATGGCTGCCGGGATAGGATCCAGCTCGATGCCCACTTGCGGCAAGCCGTAGTAGATCAAAAACAGCTGTACCAGCAAGGGCGTGCCGCGAAAGAACGACACGTAGACTCGGGCGAGCCAACTCACCAGCTTGAAGCGCGACAGGCGCATCAAGGCCAGGCCGAAGCCCAGCAGCAAGCCGAAAAACATCCCGCCGAGGCTGAGGATCACCGTGTAATACGCGCCCTTGAGCAGAAAGGGCGCGGAGTCCAGCGCGAGTTGGAAACCTGCTTCCATTATTGAGTGACGTCAGCGTTGAAGTACTTCTCGGACAGCTTCTTCAAGGTGCCGTCGGCGCGCAGTTTGTCGAGGGCCTTGTTCACGGCATCAAGCAGTTCTGGCTCACCCTTGCGCAGGGCAATACCGGCTTCCTGGCGGGAGAAGGCGTCGCCGGCAGCGGCGGTGTCCGGGGCTTTCTTGGCGTATTCCAGGGCGGCCAGGCGGTCGATCAGGATGGCGTCGATACGGCCGATGCGCAGGTCCTGGAACTTGGTCGGGTCGTCGTTGTAGGTCTTGATGATGGCTTTGGGTTGATTGTCCTTGAGCCATTGTTCGTAGTTGGTGCCCAGGCCTACGCCGACTTTCTTGCCGGCCAGGTCATCGGCGGTCTTGATGGTGTCGACGTTTTTCTTCAGGACCAGCGCCTGGATACCGGAGACGGTGTAAGGCTGGGAGAAGTCGTATTTCTTTTTACGTTCTTCGGAGATGGTCACCTGGTTGACCACGGCGTCCAGGCGCTTGGATTCCAGGGCGGCGAGGATGCCGTCCCATGGTGTCGCTTGCAGCTTGACCTTCACGCCCAGCTCCTTGGCCAGGGCTTCGGACAGTTCCACTTCGAAACCGCTGAGCTTGCCGCTTTCATCGACGAAGCTGAACGGCGGGTAAGTACCTTCCAGGCCGATCTTGATCTCGCCGGCTTTTTTGATGTTGCCCAGTTGTTCACCCGCGACTGCCTGGCCGATCAGGCCAGCCCCGAGTGCCAGGCCCAGAGTGCCAACCAGCAACGTGCGACGGAATACAGAAATAGTCATGAAGAGCCCCTGTGTTTTTATGGTGTGCGAAGCAGGTGACGCAGTAGTCGTATCCTGCCTTAAAGCGCGTAGCGCGTCTTCGCCTACGGCGCGACTATAAAGCCGGTTTTTAAGACTTGAAAATAATATAAATTAAATCTGATATTCCAATAAGAAATATATAGAGGTTCTAATGTGGGAGAGGGCTTGCCCCCTCCCACATGTTGGTCCACATTTAGTCCGCGTTGATTCAGTTGAAGGCGCTCTTGTAAGCAAACAACGCCGGCGCGCCACCGGTATGCAGGAAAATGATCGGGCCATCCTCGAAGCGCTGGCGCCCGATACCGTCCAGCAAGCCGGCCATGGCCTTGCCAGTGTAGACCGGGTCCAGCAGCAGGCCTTCCTGGCTCGCCAGCAACTTGACCGCCGCCAGGGTGCCTGCGTTCGGTTCGCCATAGCGCGGGCCAAAATATTCGTCCCACAGGATCACCTTGAAGGCCTCGGGAATATCCACACCCAACAATTCGGCGGTGCGTTCGGCCAGGCCCTGCACTTTCGGGAACTGTGCTTCTTCGGTGCGCGATACGGTGATACCGATCACGGGCAACTGCGGCAGCACTTCGCTCAACGCCAGCGCCAGGCCGCTGTGGGTGCCCGCACTGCCGGACGCTAGCACCACGGCGGCAAACTCGATGCCGCTGGCTTCGATCTGCGCGGCCAGCTCCAGCCCGGCGCGCACGTAACCCAGTGCGCCGAGGGCATTGGAGCCGCCGATGGGCACCAGGTATGGCTGCTTGCCGTTGCTGCGCAGGCGGTCGGCGACGGCACTGAGTTGGTCGTCGACGTTGTCGAGGTTCTCCACCAGCTCCACCTTGGCGTCGAACAGGTCCAGCAGCAGGCGGTTGCCGTTGCCCAGGTAGTTGGGGTCTTCGGTGCCGGTGGGGTTCTCCAGCAGCGCGACGCAGCCCAGGCCGAGCTTGGCGGCCAGCGCGGCGGTCTGGCGCACGTGGTTGGACTGGATCGCGCCAGCGGTCACCAGGGTGTCGGCGCCTTGGGCGATGGCATCTGCGGCCAGGTATTCGAGTTTGCGCAGCTTGTTGCCGCCCATGGCCAGCGGTGTGGTGTCGTCGCGCTTGACGTAGATGTCTCTGCCCGACCAGGCCGACAGCCGCTCGAGTTTTTCCAGGGCGGTGGCGCCACCCAGCAGTTCCAGGCGGTTAAAACGGTCGAGCTGTTGTTTGATCATGGCTACGCACGGTTGATGAGGATGGGGCGACTATAGGCAGGCACTTTTCATCGGGCAACCGCCAATCGCTTATTCCGGATGGTTCTTAGTATTGCACCATTGGTTCTTAAGGGCGGCCAGGGTGCATACCGTAAAGTGAGCGCCATTACGTCAGGAGTGAAAACCGTGAGTGAGCGTTCCAGTCATTGGCAATTACAGACCATCGTCAGCCAGTTGCGCGGCGCCCGGGACCAGTGGCGAACGCGCAATGGCCGCTTGAGCGGTGAGCATGGTGGCCGCGAGTTGCCTTCGCGTGAAGCGGTGGCGCAGATCCTGGAGTCGTTGTGTGGCGCGTTGTTCCCCATGCGCCTGGGCCCGGTGGACCTGCGTGAAGAAAGTGAAGACTTCTACGTCGGCCACACCCTGGATGTGGCGCTCAATGCCCTGCTCGGCCAGGCGCGCCTGGAACTGCGCTACGCCGCGCGCCAGAGCGGCGAGGACGACAGCGCCGTTAACGCCCACGCCATCCGCCTGATCCAGGATTTCGCCCTGGCCTTGCCGTCCCTGCGCAGCCTGCTGGACACCGACGTACTGGCCGCCTACCACGGCGACCCGGCCGCTCGCAGTGTGGATGAAGTGTTGCTGTGCTACCCCGGCATCCTGGCGGTGATTCACCATCGCCTGGCCCACCACCTGTACCGCGCCGGTCTGCCGCTGTTGGCGCGCATCAGTGCCGAGATCGCCCACTCGGCCACCGGCATCGACATCCACCCCGGCGCACAGATCGGCCCGAGTTTTTTTATCGACCACGGGACCGGCGTGGTGATCGGCGAAACCGCGATCATCGGCGAGCGGGTGCGCATCTACCAGGCCGTGACCCTGGGCGCCAAGCGCTTCCCGGCGGATGAGGACGGACAGTTGCAAAAGGGCCACCCGCGCCACCCGATTGTCGAGGATGACGTGGTGATCTACGCCGGGGCGACCATCCTGGGGCGCATCACCATCGGCAAGGGCTCGACCATTGGCGGCAACGTGTGGCTGACCCGCAGCGTGCCGGCGGGGGCGAATATCACCCAGGCGAACCTGCAGCATGATGACGGCACGCAGAAGTGAGCATGTCAGCGTTCAAGCCGCTCCAGTGACAGGTGGGTCTGTTCGCGCAGCCACTCCATGCGACGTTCCGACAGGTCATTGTAGAGCTGGTTGTACAGGTCCTCGGACATGACCTGGTCCGGGACGACTCGGTCCTCGATCTGTAACTGTTCGATCCGGGACTTCAGTGCCTCGCGTTTTTGCGTTTTCTCCTGCTCGTTCAGATCCTGCGCCTGGGCAAACGCTTTTTGTTCGGTATCCAGTTGCTCCAGGCTTTCCAACTGTTGAACCGTGTTTTCTTCGTTGGCTGCGTAGTCTTTTGCGTAGCGTTCCTTCAGGAAGGGCTCCCAGTAGGGTTCCTGCAACATGCGGTTCACCAGTCCGTCGCCTTCACTCAAGTCTTTCACGGCTTTGCCCGCATGGATGATGGAAGACTCGGGCACATTGGCGGTGTTTCGATACGTCATGCTGTCGCTGACCCAGGGCAGGTTGAGGCTTTTCGACAGGCGTGTCTGGTAGGCCAGGTAAACTTCCACCTCGTCGACGCTGCCGGGCTGTCCGTCCACAACCTGGGTGGACAGTCGCAGTCCCTGGCCACCTTGATTGGCAGGTTTGAGACGGTTGGCGATGTCCGCCCGGGCGACATCGTTCACCATTTTGAGACTCGCGGCGCCTTGGGCTAGACGGGTGATTGTCTCTTCATGTTCAGCTTGCGTTCGACTGTATCGCCTGGCCGTGGTGGCGGTGACCTGAATCCCCATTTCGGTGAATATCTGGCGGCTTGCGTCCGGGCACAGCCCCGGGAAGCTCGACATTTTGAACAGCTCCTGACGCAGCATCGTGTCTTCGTGCATGCTCAACAGCATATGCCGCACCTGATCGGTCAGGATTCTTCGGTTTTGTTCGTAACGCATCTCGTCCATCGGGTCCTCGAAAGCCTCGGGTTGCTCCAGTTTCTTGATGACTTCGAAAAAACCCTGGGAGCCTTCTTCATTTTCCAAGTCAAACCAGACATTGGCAAAACGTATCTGGTTGTCATCGTCCAGGTCATCCACCCAAAAGTCAGCATCGCCCTTGGGCGGGTAAGTGCGATAAGGGTCCAACCCAAAGTCAGTTTTGTGCTCGTCCCAAAGGGCCCTGGCTTCAGGCGTGAGGGTTGCGCGGTCCAGCCAGGTGTTAGCCACGGTAAATGCCTCTGCGGACTCCCTGGCGACCTCTGGAATTGTGGTAATGGGGTTGCCGCGAAGGTACAGGTCAAAAGACGCGTCTCGCTCGTGCGCAAAGAGGCCCGCGGGCCATTCGCTGATCCCTGTGTGGGACAAGTCCAACGCCGTCAGGTCGCGCATGTGACTAATATCCGGTACCCGTCCCAGAGGGTTTTTTGAAAGATCCAGCCCCTGCAACCGCCGCAGTTTTTTCAACTGCTGCACAGCGGTGTTGTCCAAGGCAATAGCGTTGTTGCTCACGTCAAGGGCTTTGAGCGAGCGCATGTTTCCGATGGCCTCGGGCAGTGTGACCAGACGGTTATCCGCTAAATCAAGCGTCTTCAATTTAGGGAAATGCGCCAGGAATGGCGTATGTTCAGCGGCAAACCCACTGCCATTCATATGCAAGTGCGTGACCAATCCCAACTCAAAGGGCAGCACGGGCAGTTCAGTCGGCAGCACTGTATCGCTCAGGTCCAAGTACACGTCGTTGCCTGCCGTATTGAACTCGTCGTGCAGTTTTGTGTACCCCTCGCGCCAGGCTTCTTTCAACTTCCTGGTAAATGCCTTCCTGGCAAGCACCTCTTCCAGCGAGTTGCGATAAGGAAATCGGGTACTGTCTTTCAAATAGGTGTGTAGTGCCTTGTCCAAGGCTTTGCCTTCGGCTTTCAGGTGTTCGAGTTGTAATCGTCCCTCATCACTCTCGGCTTTTTCAGCGAAGCGTTTCACGCCTTGCTCGGACATCCCCGGCAGCCAGTGTTTGATATTCCCCTGCACCGTAACGGGATTTACCTCGACATCGACCACGCGGCTCATGCTGTTGCCGCCACCGAGCAGGGTCAGTGTTTTACGTTCAGGATGGGTGGGGATAGGCGCCTCGGCGAGGGCCAAGCGCCGTTCGGTGGGCGCTTTGTTTTTTTCAATCAGCCATGTGCGCAGTGTGTCGCTATCGCGCAAGGAGCTCTCGGGCGGCAATGCCTGGAATACAGCATTGTAGAAGTCAGTTGGGCCGTGTATCAGCTTGCCTCCGGCGTCGAACACCCGATACTGGCCTTTTCGGTTACGCACCAGGATCTTGAGGTGTGCGGCATCCTCTGCGCCGACCTGGGTTCTCAGGTCGCCGGTGGGGGTTCGTTCACGCACCTGGATACGCAGATTCGCAAAACTGTCTGAGTGAATTCTGAGGGTATTGAGTGCCAGGTTTTCGGTGTGTGTCGAGGGCGGGGTACCCTGGACAAGCTGTTCGAACATGCGCGTACTGCGGACTTCGAAATCCAGCTCCAGCGCTTGGTTTTTTACCTCCAATGGAAGGCGTTTCTTTTCACTCATAATGCTCAGGTGGCGACGACGGGTATGGCGAACCAGGCTCTGAGCGATACTCAGGGGGAGGTCCGGGTACTGGCTGCGCAGCAATTGGATAGAGGGCTCGTCGCTGGCCTCCTGGCGGGAGTAGTCGCTGTGGGCGAGGGAGGCGCTTTGCTGCTCGACATACGCGGCCAGCCGTTCACGCAGCGCCTGTACGCGCTCATTCTCAGGCAACTGTTTGCCGAGTAACTGGGTCAGTTGTGGTTCATCCAGGTAGTCCACGACTTTTTCCGCCAGCCTGCCTGACATGACATCGGCGATGTTCAGGCTCAGGGTATCGGCGCCTGTTGCTTGTGCATTGCCATAACGACGGGGCGTGCCTGATGAATCGCCGCGCGGGTACACCAGCAAGGCTTTGTCGCGAGGCCAGCCCTCAAGCTCGGTGACCATTTGTTCGAACCAGTCCGACGACGGGTCAAGGGGCTGGCCTGTACGGATAGCGTCTCCGGCCTCTCTGATGCCCTTCTCACTGTTAAAGCGTTTGAGGGTATCGGCCAACAAGGGTGGGGTGGGTTCATTGTTGACATACATATGGCGTAAATCCCCGAACTCGACACCGCTTATCTGCCGTACCTGCTCCAGTTCACCGGCCGTCAGACCGTTTGTCTGTGGCCCGAGGCGTCTCAGCAGGCGAGCATTGTTCCAGGTCCTTGGCTGTTCACCGGCCAGCACGCACGCGCCGCTGCCATTGAGCGCCACGGGAGGCTGGTAGGCACTGGTGCGTTTGGGATGGGCAAGGGTGTACGTTTGGGTGACAGGGTCCTTGCGGACTTCATAGTGGTGGTTTTCCACTTTCGCAATCTGCTTGCCCTGATGGTGGTGAAGGCCATTTTCGTGCGCAATGGAGGTCTCGGGCAGGCGCAGGTTGGTATGTTGGTAAGGCGCGAGGTCAGGGGCCCAGAGGCGCGTCTGCGCGGAAGGTGTCTGTACGGGTTGGAGTTGCTCGACAAACGTGGACAGTTTCACCTTGGCAATTTCACCCACTCTGGCTCCCGCATCGAATAGCGCGAGCTGCAGCGCGTTCTCTGCGATCGAGAGCAGATGTTCTGCCGCTTCGCGCTGCAAGCCTTCGGCCCAATCGACGATGCCTTCAAATACATCGTCGAGCATCTGGTAGGTGGTGTAGGCCAACATCAACTCCCCCAGCAAGGGAACGAACGGAGTGATGACCAGGAGCGCGGCATTGAAAATGTCCGAGAGCATTTTCTCCAGGTTATCCCACCACTCCCAGCGCGCCATGCGATCGGCGTAGGCTGTGGAGATGGCAATCTCTCGGGCGTCGTTCACGCATTTGTTCAGTTTGACGCGGTAGAGGTAGTGCCAGAGATTATCCTGGCCCGGATTGTCGCCACGGTTTTGAATATCGTCACGAACAGCCAGGGTGCGAAATTGCAGGTTGGGTGTTTCTACCGGCTCTGGGCGCCAGTTGGGGCGGCTGTCCCCAGGTTCTCTGTCGTGCCAGCGCACAGTGGAGAGCAACTGATTGAGTTGGTAAAAAAAGCGCCCACGTTCCTGATGGGCCACGAATTGGCTGAAGAACTGCTGGTAGCTGCGGCGGGATGGGTCGTCGGAAGGCGTGCGGTCACGCAGTTGACCGGTCAGCTCTTTGACGAAGGCCTGGGCTGAGATGTAGTCCTTGAGAGGGTGGGCGGGGTCATCAGGGATATAGACCAGGATTTTATGAAGCGCTGCGTCCAACCGTGCGGGTGCGATGATGAAAATGCCCGGCAGGCGTGTATCCAGCAGGCTCAGCGCGTAGACGTCCATCGTTTGCCCGCCCAGTTGAAGCGGGCCGTCTCTTTGGAGCAGCGACTGAATGAGGGTGTAGCTGTCTTCGGTGATGTCTTTTTTGGCGAGCGCCACGTGAGCGGCACTGTTGAGGGCGGCTTTCAGGTTGTGGATGACTTTTTGTCGGAAGGAGGTGGCGACCGAGGCGTTGCCGAACCCCACTGTCAGGGTGAGGTTTTGCACATAGCGCGCACCGATATCCAGGTTTCGGCACACGGTTTTGAAATGGTCGGCGGTGAGGGGTTGACCTGTCACCCTGTGTTTGAACGTGAGTATCTCACGCTGCCCACGGGCATCCTCTGCTGCAAGGAAAGCGTAATCGACAAAGGTTTCCGAAGCTGAAAAGTTGTGCAAGGCGGCGTCGAGCAGCGTCGTTGTCCGGACGGAGACACCCGGGTGCGTCCCGAACGTCCACCAGGGCAGTGTGGCCGGCGCGTATAGACGGATCGAAGTATTCAACACATCAATAGCGCCGTAGTCACGCAGGGCATTTTTCAGCAAGGGCTCGGCGAAGGCCTTAATGTCGGTGAGTGTCTCGAATAGCGTGTCCAGTGCGTTCTGGCTGGCCCAGTGGGTGTCCAGGGCGTGCTTGAAGGGCAGTCGCTGCTCCGAGCCAGGGGCATTGCGATAGAGTTCCGTGAAGTCTGGGCGCTGTTTTTTCAACGCCGCAAAACGTTGCAGTGACGTGCTCCGCAACCATGGCGGCAATTGTTGCCGGATAAAATCAAAATGCTTCAATGTCTCTGGCATGGCTGAATGACCTCAGGTGGGCAGTGGTCATTCGATTGTGGTGAATGCAACAGGAGGCAGGCTGCACATATTGAAAGGCGTGCTGAACGTTTTTCAGCGCGATCCGTCATACCTTTCCTTGAGCTTGTGTAGGAATCACCTACCACTCAGCCCTGCGATTAGTCCCAGACCGCCTATCCATGTTTAACTTGAATGCTCGTTCAAGTTAAACCCGGTGGTTCGCTGCCCGCTCACAACAGGAGGCTTACCTTTGCTGAGTCCGTTTTTCACAGCCATATCCCTCATCCTTGGGGTGCATCGTTCATGAGTGCATCGTCCACCCCATCCAGCGGCCTGGTGCGCATGAATGCGCCGGTCTTCTACTTTGCCGCGACGTTTATCCTGCTGTTCGGCATCACCGTCATCGCTATCCCGCAACAGGCCGGTGCCTGGCTGCTGGCGGCGCAAAACTGGGCGGCCAACACGGTCGGCTGGTACTACATGCTGGCGATGACCCTGTATCTGGTCTTCGTGGTGGTCACCGCGCTATCGGGCTACGGCAAGATAAAACTCGGTGCCGACCACGACGAGCCCGAATTCAGTTACCTGTCCTGGGCCGGCATGCTGTTCGCCGCCGGGATCAGCATCACGCTGTTCTTCTTCTGCGTCTCCGAGCCGCTGACGCACCTGGTGCAACCGCCGCAAGGCGCGCCGATGAACGCCGACGCTGCGCGCCAGGCCATGCAGATCCTGTTTCTGCACTGGGGCCTGCATGGCTGGGGCGTGTTCGCGTTTGTGGGCATGGCCCTGGCGTACTTTGCCTACCGGCATAACCTGCCGCTGGCGTTGCGCTCGGCGCTGTACCCGCTGATTGGCAAGCGAATCAATGGCCCCATCGGTTACGCGGTGGATGGCTTTGGCATTATCGCCACGGTGTTCGGCCTCGGCGCGGATATGGGTTTTGGGGTGCTGCACCTCAACTCCGGTCTCGATTATCTGTTTGGCATTGCCCATACCCAGTGGATCCAGGTCGGTCTCATCACGCTGATGATGGGCGCCGCGATCCTGGTCGCTGTGGCCGGCGTCGACAAGGGCGTGCGGGTGATGTCCGACATCAACATGCTGCTGGCCTGTGCGCTGCTGCTGTTCGTGTTGTTCGCCGGGCCTACCCAGCATTTGCTTAACACCCTGATCCAGAACATCGGCGACTACCTGGGCGCCTTGCCGACCAAGAGTTTCGACGTATACGCCTACGACAAACCCAGCGACTGGCTGGGTGGCTGGACCGTGTTCTACTGGGCCTGGTGGATCGCATGGTCGCCGTTCGTGGGCCTGTTCATCGCACGGATTTCCCGTGGTCGTACCATCCGCGAATTCGTGTTCGGCGTGCTGCTGATCCCGCTGGGTTTCACCCTGGCCTGGATGTCGATCTTCGGCAACAGCGCCATCGACCAGGTGCTCAACCACGGCATGGCCGCGCTCGGCCAGTCGGCCATCGATGATCCGTCGATGAGCCTCTACCTGCTGCTGGAAACCTACCCCTGGAGCAAAACCGTCATCGCGGTCACGGTGTTTATCAGCTTCGTGTTCTTCGTCACCTCGGCCGACTCCGGCACCGTGGTGCTGTCGACCCTGTCGTCCAAGGGCGGCAACGCCGATGAAGACGGACCGAAATGGCTGCGTGTGTTCTGGGGGGCGATGACCGCGCTGGTCACCAGCGCCTTGCTGTTCGCCGGCAGTATTGATTCGCTCAAGTCAGCGGTAGTACTGACCTCGCTGCCGTTCTCGATGATCCTGCTGCTGATGATGTGGGGGCTGCACAAGGCGTTCTACCTGGAGTCGCAAAAGCAGATCGCCCAGTTGCATTCGCTGGCGCCGGTTTCGGCGGCGCGCAAGGGCCGAGGCGGCTGGCGTCAGCGTTTGAGCCAGGCGGTGCATTTCCCGTCGCGGGATGAGGTGTATCGCTTCCTGGAATCAACCGTGCGTCCGGCGATTGAGGAGGTAACGGCGGTGTTCGTCGAGAAGGGCCTGAGTGTGGTCACCCAGCCCGACCCTTCCAACGACAGCGTCAGCCTGGAAATCGGCCATGGCGAGGAACATCCCTTCGTCTACCAGGTGCAGATGCGCGGCTACTTCACGCCGTCGTTCGCCCGTGGCGGCATGGGCTCCAAGGAGATCAACAACCGCCGCTACTACCGCGCGGAAGTGCACTTGGCCGAGGGCAGCCAGGACTACGACCTGGTGGGCTACACCAAGGAGCAGATCATCAACGACATCCTCGACCAGTACGAACGGCACCTGCAGTTCCTGCACCTGGTGCGCTGAGGTTCAGGCCCTGATGTACAGGGCCAGTGCCACTCACGGCGCGCCGAACACGCCACTGCCGATCACCAGCTCTGACACCTGGGCTGGCCGGCAGTGACTACCCCTTGCCCAACGCATTGTCCAGGGAGTAGCGGCCTGCACCGCGAAACACCAGGTACAACGCTAGCAGCGCCATCAGTACCGGGTACTCGATGCCCCGGTCGATCCATGCCCACGTCGGCCCCAGTAAGTAAGCAATGGTCAGCATCTGCACGGTCACCATGGCCGCGACCAGCCGTGTGCCCAGGCCGAGGATCAACAGCAACCCGCCCACCGCTTCCAACAACGCGACCAGCAGGCCGATCAACTCCGGCTGCGGCAGGTGCAGGCGGTTCTCGATCAGGTTGATGGATGCCGCCATCGGATCGGCCATCGAACCATGTGCACGGCCCAGCAATTTGGGCAGGCCGTGGGTGAGCATGATTACCCCGAAACCTGCGCGCAGCAGCGCGTAGGCAAGGGGTTCGGCGAAGCGGTAAAGCGGGGCGAGTGCGGGGATCGATAAGGTTGGCATGAAAGAACTCCACAAAGTGAACATCGCTGGCCCAGATGTACGACTCAGACCAGCCCGCCATTGGCGCGCAGGATTTGCCCATTCACCCAGCCACCGGCCGGGCTCACCAGAAACGCCACCACGCGGGCGACATCTTCCGGTTGGCCCAGGCGTTCCAGCGGCGGCATCTTGGCCATGCCCTGGATCTGTTCTTCGGTCTTGCCGTGAAGGAACAGTTCGGTGGCGACCGGGCCTGGCGCCACCGCGTTGACGGTAATCCGGCGCCCGCGCATTTCTTTAGCGAACACTTGAGTCAGGGATTCCACCGCCGCCTTGCTGGCGATGTACACCGCGTAGCCGGGGAAATTGAGGCCGACGGTGCTGCTGGAAAAGTTGACGATGCGCCCGCCGTCGTTCAGGCGCGTGGCGGCTTCACGCAGGGCGTTGAAGGTGCCACGGGTGTGGATATCGAAATTCTGGTTGTAGAGCTCATCGCTGTGCTGGGCCAGGGGCAGGGTCTTGAGGATGCCGGCGTTGTTGATCAGTACGTCGACCTTGCCCAACTGTGCCTCGGCCTGGTCGAACAGGCGCGTGATGTCGGCGGGGTTGGCGACGTCGCCTTGAATCGCTATGGCCCGGTGACCGGCCTGGCGCAGTTCCACCACCAGCTTCGACGCCTCGGTGGCACTGCTGGCGTAGTTGATGGCCACGGCGTAACCGTCGGCGGCGAGTTGCTTGGCAATGACGGCGCCGATGCCACGGGAAGCGCCGGTGATGATTGCTACTTGAGTCGTCATGATCTGGGTTCCTTTAACGGTGGGTGGCAGCAGGTTCACATGTTTACCCAGGGCGATAAATGCGCCAGAGTTGCCTTGACTGTTCAATAATCGCCAACAATCGGCGCGACGGAGTGCAGCGTGGATCAAGTCAAGGCCATGAAGGTTTTCGTGCGGATTTACGAGCGTTCCAGCTTCACGCTGGCGGCCGATGACCTGAATCTGCCCCGGGCGACCCTGACCCACACCCTCAACCAGTTCGAAGCGTGGCTGGGCACGCGCCTGCTGGAACGCAGCACCCGTCGCGTGCGCCCGACCCTGGATGGCGAGGCGTATTACCAACGCTGTTTGCAGTTGCTGGCGCAGCTGGAAGAGGCCGAACTGGCATTTCGCAGCGTGGCGCCCAAGGGCCGTTTGCGCGTGGATTTGCACGGTACGCTGGCCAAGTATTTTGTGGTGCCGGCACTGCCGCAATTCATGGCGCGTTACCCGGAGATCGAGCTGTCGATCAGCGAGGCGGATCGCTTTGTCGACCTGATCGCCGAAGGCGTGGATTGCGTGCTGCGCGCAGGCGCCCTGGGTGATTCCGCGCTGATCGGCCGACGCGTCGCCAACCTGCGCCAGGTCACCTGCGCAAGCCCTGCCTACTTGCGTAAATACGGCGAACCCAAGAGCCTGGCCGAGCTGAGTGAGCACCGCGCGGTGAACTATGTTTCGCGCACCACGGCCAAACTGTTTCCCTTCGAGTTCATGGTGGACGGCGAGCTGCAGGAAGTGAGTATCCAGGGTGCGCTGTCGGTGTTCGGCGCCGAGATTTATTCCGCCAGCGCAGTGGCGGGATTGGGCATTATCCAGTGCCCGCACTACCGCATGGCCGAATTGATCGAGCAGGGCGTGATGCGCGAAATCCTTCCTGACACACCGCCGCCGTCGATGCCGGTGTCGGTGTTGTATCCGCAGAACCGACACTTGTCGCCGAGGGTGCGGGTGTTCGTCGACTGGCTTGCCGAAGTCTTCGAAAATGCCCGCTAAGCCGCGTAATAGAAGGGTTTCTTAAATTTAATTTCATCCGTTCACGCCACGGTTTGACGCGTAACTGTCATCTGGTCACTGCGTAATTGTGTGCAGCGTTTGACGCTTTCATTTCAGAACAGTGACGGAGACCGGTACCAATGAAGACGTTGATAAGCCCTATGGTGGGTGCCGCCATGGCGAGCTTTATGCTGTCCGCCCATGCCGATTTTATCGATGACAGCCACGCCGATGTGACCCTGCTCAACCGCTACCTCAACCAGCAGGGGCGTGACGTGGTGAACAGCAACGCCAAGGCCCACAGCATTCGCGATTGGGGCCAGGGTTTCGAGTTCAACTTCAAGTCCGGCTACACCGAAGGCCCGGTGGGGTTCGGCCTGGACCTGCAGGCGTTCTATGGGTTGAAGCTGGACTCCGGCGGCGACCTCAACGACAAGGATCACCAGGGCCGCTACCCGGGCAGCATGTTCCCGCTGGACAACGGCAAGTCCGCCGACCAGTTCGGTGTGTTGAGCCCGACGTTCAAGATGCGTTTCGCCAAGGACGAGTTGCGCTTGGGTACGCTCTACGGCAACAACCCGGTGCTGGCCAACACCGACGGGCGCCTTTACCAGCAGACCAACACGGGTGTACAGCTGGTGTCCAAGGACCTCAGTGACTTCACCTTCACCGGCGGCGATATCTTCAAGACCAAGATCCGCAACGAAACCGGCGACCAGGGCATGATCACCGCCGGTGGCACCAAAGAGAGCGATCGCTTCCTGTTCGGCGGTGCGGACTACACTGGCATCCAGAACACCACGGTCAGCCTGTGGTACTCCAACCTTGAGGATTACTACCAGCAGTTCTTCCTCGGCGCCAAGCGGCATGACGCCTTGTCCGTGGGCGCGATCGACACCGACTTGCGGGTGTTCCGCAGCCTGGGCGTGGGCGGCAACGCCGATGGCGACAAAGACTACGCAGCCGCCGGCCTCTACGGTGACGGCACGGGCAAGGGGCGTATCAACCAGACCACCGCCAGCCTGCTTGAGAGCTACAGCCTGGACGGCCACACCGTCGGCCTGGGCATCCAGAAGAACAGCGGCGACAGCGACTTCCCCTACCTGAATTCCGGCCTGAACAGCGGCGACAACCGCCAGGGCCCAGGCTCAGGCGCCGACACGCCGGCGCTGACCAACATGCAGTTGAATAAATTTCAACACGCCGGTGAGCGCACTTGGCTTGCGCAGTACAAGTATGACTTCGGTAAGCTTGGCCTCACGGGCCTGACGTTCTCCGCCGCCTATGCCCACGGCGATGACATCCGCACGGCGCAAGGCACTACCAGCGAATGGGAACGTAACGTCGCCGTGGCCTATCAAGTGCCTACCGGCACCCTCAAAGGCCTGGGTGTCACCTGGAAAAACGCCCACGCCAGCCCGGACATCAGCGGTGCCACCGTGCAAGATGAAAACCGCTTCTATGTGAGTTATGTCGTTCCACTCTGGTAGGCAATTGCTGTAGAACGGAACGGCAGACTTAAGCGATTCAGCTGGTTAAAAGGCCTGGGAATACCCTTATTCCCAGGCCTTATTTGCCGACGTCCAAGAGAGGATTCGATGACTTACATTGCTGCCGAAAACCGCTATGAATCTATCCCGTATCGCCGCGTAGGCCGCAGTGGGCTGGTGCTGCCCGCACTGTCCCTGGGCCTGTGGCACAACTTTGGCGACAGCACCCCGATCGACACCCAGCGCGCCTTGCTGCGCACCGCGTTCGACCTGGGGATCAACCACTTTGACCTGGCCAACAACTATGGCCCGCCCTACGGCAGCGCCGAGATCAACTTCGGCCGTTTGCTGCGTGAAGACTTCAAGCACTACCGCGACGAACTGATCATCTCCAGCAAGGCCGGCTGGGACATGTGGCCCGGCCCTTACGGCCAGGGCGGCGGTTCGCGCAAGTACGTGCTGGCCAGCCTCGACCAGAGCCTGCAACGCCTGGGTGTCGACTATGTGGATATCTTCTATTCCCACCGTTTTGACGCCGACACCCCCCTGGAAGAAACCGCCAGTGCCCTCGCCACTGCTGTGCAACAAGGCAAGGCGTTGTACATCGGTATCTCGTCCTACTCAGGGGTAAAAACCCGCGAAATCGCCGCCCTGCTCAAAGAGTGGAAAGTGCCGCTGCTGATTCACCAGCCGGCCTACAACCTGCTCAACCGCTGGGTGGAGAAAGACCTGCTGGACACCACCGAAGAGCTCGGCGCCGGGGTGATTGCCTTCACGCCGCTGGCCCAGGGTTTGCTGACCGACAAGTACCTCAATGGCGTACCGGCGGATGCACGGGTGAATCGCCCGGGCGGTGGTTCGTTGCAGGCCAAGCACCTGTCCGAAACCAACATCGCCCACGTGCGTGCGCTGAACGAGATCGCCCAGCGTCGTGGTCAGAGCCTGGCCCAACTGGCACTGGCCTGGACGTTGCGTGATCCACGGGTGACCAGTGCGCTGATCGGTGCAAGCCGGCCGGAGCAGATTATCGAGAACGTCGGTGCGTTGAAGAACTTGAGCTTTAGCGTGGAAGAACTGGCGGAGATCGATCGGTTTGCCCAGGAAGGCGGGATCAACCTGTGGGAAAAGCCATCCACGGCTGAATAAACAGTCCATGTGGGAGGGAGCAATCCCCCTCCCACATTTGATTTCTGGTGTGATGACTAACGGGCCTGGCCTTAGAACGGCACATCCCCGAGAATCGTCGCCCGATGCATCACCCGCCGCTGCGGCCGGTAGTCATCCACCGCGTAGTGCTGTGTCACGCGGTTATCCCAGAACGCCACATCGTTTTCCTGCCAACGCCAGCGAATGGTAAATTCCGGGCGTGTCGCGTGGGCGAACAAGAGCTTCAAGATGGCTTCACTCTCCGCCGGTTCCAGCTCATTGATCTTGGTGGTAAACCCATCACTCACGAACAGTGACTTGCGCCCACTCACCGGATGCGTACGCACCACCGGGTGCGATAACGGCGGGTTCTTCCTGCGGGTTTCTTCCCAGCGTGCCAGGTCTTCGGCGGTGTTGCCAAAGCGCTCCAGCGGAAAGGACTTGGTGAAGTCATGGGTCGCCGTCAGCCCGTCGAGCAAGCGCTTCAGCGGTTCGGACAATGCTTCATAGGCTGCAATCCCGCTGGCCCACAGCGTATCGCCACCAAACGCCGGCAGCAGCTTGGCGCTGAGTACTGCACCGAGCGCCGGAGTGGGCAGGAAGGTCACGTCGGTGTGCCACACGGCATTGTCGCGCACGTCGGTGACGGCGGTGTCGAGGATCAGCACTTCGGGCTGGTCCGGCACGTTGGGGTAGATCGGGTGGATATGCAGGTCACCGAAATTCGCCGCGAACCGCGCTTGCTGCTGCGGGGTGATCGACTGGCCGCGGAAGAACAGCACCGAGTGGGTGAGCAACGCCTGTTCGATGGCGTCGCGCTGTTCAGGGGGCAGCGGCTGGGTGATATCGACACCGCTGATCTGGGCGCCCAGGGCGGTGCTTAATGGGGTAACGGTCAGGCTGCTCATGCGGTTCTCATTCACTCAGTGTGCCTGGCCATGCCACGGCACCAGTTTACGCTGCAGGGCACGCAGGCCCATTTCCATGGCGAAGGCGATCAGGGCGATCACCAGAATCCCCAGCACCACCACATCGGTGACCAGGAACTGCGCCGCCGACTGCACCATGAAGCCCAGGCCGCTGGTGGCGGCGATCAGCTCGGCGGCGACCAGCGTGGACCAACCCACACCCAGCCCGATGCGCACGCCGGTCAGGATGTCGGGCAGGGCGCTCGGCAGGACCACATGGCGAATCAACTGGGCTCGGGTGGCACCCAGCGACTGCGCCGCACGCAGTCTGGCCGGGTCGACGGTGCGCACGCCGGTGGCGGTGGCGATGGCTATCGGCGCGAAGATTGCCAGGTAGATCAGCAGCACCTTGGACAGCTCGCCGATGCCGCACCAGATCACGATCAACGGCAGGTAGGCCAGCGGCGGGATCGGTCGGTAGAACTCGATCAGCGGGTCGAGGATGCCACGGGCGATTCGGTTGGAACCGATGGCGATCCCCACGGGCACGGCGGTCAGCACCGCGAAGCCCAGGCCCAGGCCGATACGGCTGAGGCTCGCGCCAAGGTGCTGCCACAAGGTGGAGTCCATATAGCCGGTGGTCGCCAGCAGCCAGCCCTTTTGCAGCACGGCGGACGGCGGCGGCAGGAACAGCGGTTCGATCAAGCCGCTGGCGGTCACGGCCCACCAGAGGGCCAGCAAGGCGACCAGGGTCAACACGCTGATCCAGCGCGTGCTCAGGCTGCGTCGTACCGCGACCACTGCGTGCGCCACCGGTTTGGTCACCGTGGCGGGAAGTTCGTAGCTGCTCATGCGGACACCTGCCGTTGGGAGAACACTTTGCCCAGCACGTGTTCGCGGGTTTCGATAAAGCGTGGGTCGGACTTGATCGCCCGCGCCGACTCACCGGCGGCGTAGCGTTGGCCGAAGTCCAGGTGCAGGCGTTCGACGATCTGGCCGGGGTTGGGCGCCAGCAGGATCAAATCGGTGGCGAGGAATACCGCCTCTTCGATGTCGTGGGTAATCAGGAACACCGGCTTGGCCGTGCGCCGCCAGACTTGCAGCAACAGCTCTTGCATCTGTTCGCGGGTAAAGGCATCGAGGGCGCCGAAGGGCTCGTCCATCAGCAGTACACGAGGGTCGGCGGCCAGAGCGCGGGCCAGGCCGACACGTTGTTTCTGGCCGCCGGAAAGCTGCCAGATGCGTCGGTTGTCGAACCCGGCCAGGTCGACCAGCGCGAGCATTTCCCGGGCGCGTACTTCGCGTTGCGCCTTGGGCACGCCGGCCAGCTCCAGGCCGAAGCCGACGTTGGCCAGCACATCCTGCCAGGGCAGCAGGGCGTCGTCCTGGAACACCACGCCGCGTTCAGCGCTGGGGCCTTTGACCGGCACGCCATCGAGGGTGATGCGCCCGGCGCAAGGTTCGACGAAACCAGCAATCAGGTTCAACAGCGAAGTCTTGCCACTGCCGGACGGGCCGAGAGCCACCAGCAACTGCTGGGGCCCCAGGTCGAGTGAAATGTCTGACAGCACCGGTTCTGTGGCGCCTGGGTACTGTGCGCTGATGCGCTCCAGTTGTAGCAAGGCCATCGCAATGAACTCCCGATCAGTGAGTGATGAATTTGGCGCTGACGTAAGGGGCGTAGTCCGGCAGCACGGCGTCGACCTTGCCTTGTTCCTTGAGGAACGCGGCGGTGTCGGTCACAGCCTTGGTGGTCGGTGCGCCCAGCAGGGTCACCTGGTCAGCGGCCAGCGGGTAGACGTTGCCTTGCAGCAGCAGTGGGATGTCGCTGGCCTTGGCGCCGGAGAGTTTCACCAGTTTGTCGACGTTGCCTTTGTCGGCGAGCCAGGCTTGTGGGTCTTTGCGGTACGCGGCGTAGGCATCCAGGGTGACTTTGGCGAACGCGGTGACGATTTCCGGGTGCTTCTCGGCGAAGTCCTTGCGCACGATCCAGGCATCGAAGGTCGGCGCGCCGAACTTGGCCAGTTCGCCCGAGGTGATCAGCACCTTGCCGTTTTCCTTGGCCACGCCCAGGGCAGGATCCCATACGTAGGTGGCGTCGATATCACCGCGCTTCCAGGCGGCGATGATCGCCGGTGGCGCGAGGTTGAGGATGGTCACTTTGGACGGGTCGATGTTCCAGTGCTTCAGCGCGGCCAGCAGGCTGTAGTGCCCGGTGGACACGAAGGGTACGGCGACTTTCTTGCCGACCAGGTCCTGCGGGCTGTTGATGCCCGAACCGTTGCGCGCTACCAGGGCTTCGGCGCCGCCGATCTGGGTGGCGACCAGGAAGGTTTCCACCGGTACCTTGCGGGTGATCGCGGCAGTCAGCGGGCTGGAACCGAGGTAGCCGATCTGCACGTCGCCGGAAGCGATGGCGGCGATGATGTCGGCGCCATTGTCGAATTTGCGCCAGTTGATCTTGGCGTTTGTGGCTTTTTCATAGGCGCCATCGGCCTGGGCGACTTTGGCCGGGTCCACGGTGGTCTGGTAAGCAATGGTCACGTCCGCCGCCTGGGCAAACAGGCTGGCACCGGCCAGGGACAATGCGGCCAGGAGACGCAGAGGGGTTAACAGTTTCAAGGGGAAGCTCCTCAATCAGGCGGCCGAGGGTCGGCGTGCGAGGAGACTAAATGATCTAAGAATCCGAAAATAAATAACATTTTCGAATTAGCTTATGAGAAGAACCGTGAGCGCTGATCGTCAATTGAAATGAGGTGAAATGTGAGAAGGGGCTTGCCCTCTCCCACATTTGCCCCGGTTTGAGCTTACTTAGTTGCTGATGGCGAGGATGCTGGCCTGGTACGACCCAACAAACACATCGAAATCGCCCACTTCGTTCTGCTCCAGCTCTGCTTGCTGCGCCAGCGACGTCCGCGCCAGCTCTTCAAAGCGCGCCTGCTCTTCAGCCGCCAGCGGCTCCTTGCGGAAATGCTCGGCGTGCAACTGGCTCTGATGCAGGGAGAATTGCGCAAAACTCTCTTTACGCTCGGCCATCGCCGCCAGCACCTGGGCCGACGGGGTCAGGGACGAATCGTTGACCTTGGCCAACTGGGCGTCGAGCGCCTGGCTGTGCTCAGTGATGCCGTGGCTCTCGTCCAGCAAGGCAGCCAGCGGTGCAATCTGCTCCAGCAACTCGGACGCCCACTCTTTCATGTCCACCGGCTGGCCCTGGCGTTGCAATTGCAGGCCCGGACGGCGACCTTCCTTGACCACGCTGAGGAAGTTGGAGGTGGCGTTGCCGCACTCGTTGTTGGCGAACAGCGGGCTGTCGTTCAGTGCGCAGAACAGCAGGAAGGCGTCGAGGAAGCGCGACTCTTGCAAGTCGATGCCCATGGGCAGGAACGGGTTGATGTCCAGGCAGCGCACTTCGATGTACTGGATGCCACGGGCCATCAGCGCCTGGATCGGCCGCTCGCCGGTATAGGTCACGCGCTTGGGGCGGATGTTGGAGTAGTACTCGTTTTCGATCTGCAGGATGTTGGTGTTGAGCTGTACCCACTCACCGTCCTTGTGCGTACCGATTTCGACGTAGGGCGCGTAGGGCGTTGCCACCGCTTCGCGCAGGCTGTCGGTGTAGCTGGCCAGGTCGTTGTAGCACGGCGTGAGGCCCGCCTGGGCGTTGCTCTGGTAACCCAGGTCACTCATGCGCAGGCTGGTGGCGTAGGGCAGGTACAGCGTGTCGGCGTCGAGCACTTCCAACTGGTGCGAACGACCGCGCAGGAACCCGGCGTCCAGGGCCGGCGAAGCACCGAACAGGTACATCAACAGCCAGCTGTAGCGGCGGAAATTGCGGATCAGCGCGATATAGGCGTTGGACTGGTAGTCGCGGTCGGTGCCGACAAACCCTTCCGTCTCCTTGAGCAGCGGCCACAGCTGCTCCGGCAGGGAAAAGTTGTAGTGGATGCCGGCGATGCACTGCATGGTCTTGCCGTAACGCAGGGCCAGGCCCTTGCGGTACACGTACTTGAGCTGGCCGATATTGGAGGTGCCGTAGTAGGCAATCGGAATATCTTCCTCGGCCGGCAGCGGGCACGGCATGGAGGGGCTCCACAGGTATTCGCTGCCGAGCTTGGTATAGGCAAAGCGATGGATCTTGTCCAGGCTGCTCAGGGTATCGGCCGGGTCGGGCAGGGCGGGAGTGATGAACTCCAGCAGCGATTCCGAGTAGTCGGTGGTGATCTGTTCGTGGGTCAACGCAGCGCCCAGGGCTTCGGGGTGCGGCGTTTGCGCCAGTCGACCCTCACCGGTGACACGCAGGCATTCGCGCTCGATGCCGTGCAAGCACTGCTCTAGCAGGGAGAGGTGTTCGCGCTTGCCGAGCAGGGCCAGGCGGCGGTTGAGAAGTTCGCTCAAGTTGGATTCCTTCACGCGTCAGTCGCCCCAATATGGGGGTGGGCAGGACGGTCTACAAGGGTGAAGTTGAAACTGGCGTGATCGCCTGGTTTTGAGTCGATTTGACCCGCTCTGAATATGCCGACTTCACTCCATGAATTTGGCTACAGCGCAGCGAGAAAATTCCGACGCCGTTAGTGCAGCGCCGAAATTAACTCAAATCGGGGGTGGGGAGCTATAGGACAGCGAACGTGCCCTGTGCTTTTGCGACAAGTCTTTCGTCCTGATACACCTCCGCCTCGACCACCAGCGTGCGGCGGCCGGCATGAATCACCCGGCTGGTGCACAGCACGTCACCGTCCGACACGGCGCGGATGTAATTGATCTTGCACTCGATGGTCGCGCTCTGCTGGTCGAAACCATGGGCGCTGGAACAGGCCAGCCCCATCGTAATGTCCACGAGGCTGAAAATCGCCCCCCCATGGAGCTTGCCCGCGCGGTTGCGCAGTTGCGGCTCCAGGGTCAGGGCCACCTCGGCAACGCCTTCTTCAAGGCGTTGCAGGCGGCAGCCGATCAGTTCGCTGAAGGCGCTCTGGGTCAAGCCGGCCGGGATCTCCATCAGCGCTTCTTCAACTGCTTGGCGTTGGCGAACAGCGAGGCCATGGCGTTGTTGCTTGGGGCTGCGGTGGCGGTTTCCTTGCGAGCCGTAGTGTTTTGCGACTGGCGCGGTGCCGAGCCTGGGCGCGCGCCACGGGCACCGTCGATTTTCTCGCCGGGGGTGTCGCTCATGCGCATCGACAGGCCGACGCGTTTGCGCGGGATGTCGACTTCCATGACCTTGACCTTGACCACGTCACCGGCCTTGACCGCTTCGCGGGGATCCTTGATGAATTTCTCCGAAAGCGCGGAGATATGCACCAAACCGTCCTGATGCACGCCGATGTCCACAAAGGCGCCGAAGTTGGTCACGTTGGTCACCACGCCTTCGAGGATCATGCCCGGTTGCAGGTCCTTGAGGTCTTCGACACCGTCCTGGAACTCGGCGGTCTTGAACTCGGGGCGTGGGTCGCGACCAGGTTTTTCCAGCTCTTGCAGGATGTCGGTGATGGTCGGCACACCGAAGGTTTCGTCCGTGTACTTCTTGGGATCCAGGCGCTTGAGGAAAGCGGCGTCGCCGATCAGCGAACGGATGTCGCGGTCGGTCTCGGCGGCGATGCGCTGCACCAGCGGGTAGGCTTCCGGGTGGACCGCAGACGCGTCAAGCGGGTTGTCGCCATTCATGACGCGCAGGAAACCGGCGGCTTGTTCGAAGGTTTTTTCACCCAGGCGCGCGACTTTTTTCAGCGCGGCACGGGTTTTGAACGCGCCGTTTTCGTCACGGTGGCTGACGATGTTCTGTGCCAGGGTGGCGTTGAGGCCGGAGATTCGCGCCAGCAGTGCCACGGAGGCGGTGTTCACGTCGACGCCCACGGCGTTTACGCAGTCTTCCACAACTGCATCCAGGCCGCGCGCCAGCTTCAGCTGCGACACGTCGTGCTGGTACTGGCCGACACCGATGGATTTAGGGTCGATTTTCACCAGTTCGGCCAACGGATCCTGCAGGCGACGGGCGATGGATACCGCGCCACGGATCGACACGTCGAGGTCCGGAAATTCCTTGGACGCCAGTTCCGACGCCGAGTACACCGAAGCGCCAGCTTCGGAGACCATGACCTTGGTCATCTTCATGGCTGGGTATTTTTTGATCAGTTCGGCGGCCAGCTTGTCGGTCTCGCGGCTGGCAGTACCGTTGCCGATGGCGATCAGGTCCACCGCGTGCTTGGCGCACAAGGCGGCCAGGATCGCGAGGGTCTGGTCCCATTTGTTGTGCGGCACATGCGGATACACCGTGGCGTGGTCCAGCAGTTTGCCGGTGGCGTCGACTACGGCGACCTTGCAGCCGGTACGCAGGCCCGGGTCGAGGCCCAGGGTGGCACGCGGGCCGGCCGGGGCGGCCAGCAGCAGGTCGTGCAGGTTGTGGGCGAACACGTTGATCGCCTCGGTTTCGGCGCCGTCGCGCAGCTCGCCCAGCAGGTCGGTTTCCAGGTGGGTGTAGAGCTTGACCTTCCAGGTCCAGCGCACCACTTCACCGAGCCACTTGTCCGCAGGACGGTTCTGATTCTGGATGCCGAATTGTTGGGCGATCATGCCTTCGCAGGGGTGCATGGTGCCCGGCAATTCGTCGCCGACCTTCAGCGCGGAGCTGAGAATACCTTCGTTGCGGCCACGGAAAATCGCCAGCGCGCGGTGGGACGGCATGCTCTTGAGCGGCTCGTCGTGTTCGAAGTAATCGCGGAACTTGGCGCCTTCTTCCTCTTTGCCGGCGATGACGCGGGCGCTGAGGATGGCTTCCTGCTTCAGGTAGCTGCGCAGCTTTTCCAGCAGGCTGGCGTCTTCGGCGAAGCGTTCCATGAGGATGTACTTGGCACCTTCGAGGGCGGCCTTGACGTCGGCGACGCCTTTTTCGGCGTCGATGAAACGGGCGGCTTCGGTTTCCGGGGTCAGCGACGGGTCGTTGAACAGACCGTCGGCCAGCTCGCCCAGGCCGGCTTCCAGGGCGATCTGGCCCTTGGTGCGACGCTTCTGTTTGTAAGGCAGGTAGAGGTCTTCGAGGCGGGTCTTGGTGTCGGCGAGCTTGATGTCGCGCTCGAGTTGCGGGGTCAACTTGCCCTGTTCCTCGATGCTGGCGAGGATGCTGATGCGCCGTTCGTCGAGTTCTCGCAGATAGCGCAGGCGCTCTTCCAGGTGACGTAGTTGGGTGTCGTCGAGGCTGCCGGTTACTTCTTTACGGTAACGGGCGATGAACGGCACCGTGGAGCCTTCATCCAGTAGAGCGACGGCCGCTTCGACCTGTTGTGGGCGTACACCGAGTTCCTCGGCGATGCGGCTGTTGATGCTGTCCATAAAACCACCTGAAATTCTGAAAAGCAGCTCGCAGGCCCGGAAAACAAGGCTCTGGGAGGCTGGTTGAGCGGCCCGACTGGCGCCGCTGCCTGGGTCAAGAGGCAGCCTATTGACCCTCGAAATCGAAAAATTCGCGACAAGCGGGTGAAAAAAGCCTCGGCAGCAAACGGTAACGATCTGACGTTGCCCTGCACGGCGGCGGCGCATTATAACCAGCGTTCTGTCCTTGGGGGGGATTGCGCCAACGGTTGTAGGGCGCGGGTTCGCTGGCGGTAGAGGAAAAATCTGCTAACAATGCACACGGTGCGTATAACGGCAGCTAGGCCATAATGCGCGCCGAGATAAGAGGAGCATCCAATGAGCAGCACTGCACAAACTGCTGAAGGCGAAAAAATTCTCATCGTTGATGACGATCCGGGGCTCAGCAGCCTGCTGGAGCGTTTCTTCAACTCCAAGGGCTACCGTGCCCGCGCGGTGCCGAATACCGAGCAGATGGACCGCCTGCTGGGGCGCGAAGTCTTCAACCTGGTCGTACTCGACCTCATGCTGCCCGGTGAAGACGGCCTGACCGCCTGCAAGCGCCTGCGCGGCGCGAACAACCAGATTCCAATCATCATGCTCACCGCCAAGGGCGATGAGCTGAGCCGCATCAAGGGCCTGGAACTGGGCGCTGATGACTACCTGGCCAAACCCTTCAACCCCGACGAGCTGATGGCGCGGGTCAAGGCCGTACTGCGTCGGCAGGCCCCACCGGTACCGGGTGCACCGGGCAGCGAAGATGAAAGTGTCACCTTTGGCGACTACGAACTGTCGCTGGCGACCCGTGAGCTCAAGCGTGGCGATGAAGTGCACATGCTCACCACCGGCGAATTCGCCGTGCTCAAGGCCCTGGTGATGAACGCTCGACAGCCGCTGACCCGCGACAAGCTGATGAACCTGGCCCGTGGCCGGGAATGGGATGCGCTGGAGCGCTCCATCGACGTGCAGATCTCCCGACTGCGTCGGATGATCGAGCCGGACCCGTCCAAGCCACGCTATATCCAGACGGTGTGGGGCGTAGGTTATGTGTTTGTGCCGGATGGCAACAAAACCAGTTGACCGATGATTTGCAGTTACGGGCCTCCCGGTGTCTGACTCCATGAGGGTCGACGGGATGCCCGGCGTCTGCAATTCTGCGAGCGCCGCTCGTTTCTGCAAGGTATCCAGCTGTCTTCTATGAAAACCCCGTTGTGGTTCCCCCAAAGTTTCTTCTCCCGCACCCTTTGGCTGGTGCTGATCGTCGTTCTGTTTTCCAAGGCACTCACGCTGGTTTATCTGTTGATGAACGAGGACGTGCTGGTGGATCGACAATACAGTCACGGTGTTGCCCTTACCCTGCGTGCCTATTGGGCAGCTGACCCTGAGAATCGCGAAAAAATCGCCAAGGCCGCTACGTTGGTTCGTGTGGCGGGCGCGGGTGTGCCGGAAGGCGAGCAGCATTGGCCCTACAGTGAGATCTACCAGCGCCAGATGCAGGCTGAACTCGGTGAAGATACCGAGGTGCGGTTGCGCATGCATGTATCGCCGGCATTGTGGGTGCGTGCGCCGAGCCTGGGCGAGGACTGGTTGAAGGTGCCGTTGTATCCGCATCCGCTGCGGGGGCAGAAAATCTGGAACGTGCTGGGCTGGTTCCTGGCGATCGGGCTGCTTTCAACGGCGTCGGCGTGGATCTTCGTGCGTCAGCTCAACCAACCGCTCAAGCGTCTTGTGTTTGCCGCCCGCCAGTTGGGTCAGGGGCGTAGTGTGCGCCTGCCAGTCAGCGATACGCCCAGCGAAATGACCGAGGTGTATGGCGCATTCAACCAGATGGCGGAAGACGTCGAACAGGCTGGGCGTGAGCGCGAGCTGATGCTGGCGGGGGTGTCCCATGACTTGCGCACACCGTTGACGCGATTGCGCCTGTCGCTGGAGTTGATGGGCAACCATACTGATCTCACCGATGACATGGTCCGCGACATTGAGGACATGGACGCGATTCTCGACCAGTTCCTGGCGTTTATCCGCGATGGCCGTGATGAGGTAGTGGAAGAAGTCGACCTGACGGACCTGGTGCGTGAGGTGGTCGCGCCCTATAACCAGAACGGCGAACAGGTGCGCATGCGTCTGGAGCCGATCCGGCCGTTTGCGTTGCGTCGGGTGTCGATGAAGCGCCTGTTGAACAACCTGATTGGCAACGCCTTGCATCACGCCGGTTCTGACGTGGAAGTGGCGGCGTATGTGTCTGGCGACAGTGCAGCGCCCTATGTGGTGCTGAGCGTGATGGACCGTGGGGCGGGCATTGACCCGGACGAGCTGGAAGGCATCTTCAACCCCTTCACTCGTGGCGACCGTGCCCGGGGTGGCAAGGGCACTGGCCTTGGGTTGGCGATTGTGCGGCGGATTGCTTCGATGCATGGTGGCAATGTTGAGTTACGCAACCGCGAAGAGGGTGGCCTGGAGGCGCGGGTACGCTTGCCGCTTGGGCTGATGTTGCCCAGGGATGCGGTATAGGCACAGTTGCAAGCTCCCAGTTTAAAGCTGCAAGAGAAAGGTGAATTGCTTTGCCTGTCCTTGCAGCTTAAAGCTTGAGGCTGTTGGCTGCTTCTCTAGCCCTTGCCCTTGGTCCTGGTCATATTTGGCCCACCATTCTTCTCCAGATGCTGAATGATGATCCCCGCCACATCCTTCCCGGTGGTGGTCTCGATCCCTTCCAGACCCGGTGATGAATTCACCTCCATCACCAGTGGCCCATGGTTGGAGCGCAATATATCCACACCCGCCACACTCAACCCCATCACCTTGGCCGCCCGCAGTGCGGTCATGCGTTCTTCCGGGGTGATCTTGATCAGGCTGGCGCTGCCGCCACGGTGCAGGTTGGAGCGGAACTCCCCTGGCTTGGCCTGGCGTTTCATCGCCGCAATCACCTTGTCGCCCACCACGAAGCAGCGGATATCCGCACCACCGGCTTCCTTGATGTATTCCTGCACCATGATGTTCTGCTTGAGCCCCATGAACGCCTCGATCACTGATTCCGCCGCCGTCGCAGTTTCACACAGCACCACGCCGATACCCTGGGTGCCTTCCAGCACCTTGATCACCAGCGGCGCGCCATTGACCATGTCGATCAGGTCGGGGATGTCGTCGGGGGAGTGGGCGAAGCCAGTCACCGGTAGGCCGATACCACGGCGCGACAGCAACTGCAGCGAGCGCAGCTTGTCCCGCGAGCGGGCAATGGCTACCGATTCGTTGAGAGGAAACACCCCCATCATTTCAAACTGGCGCAGCACTGCGCAGCCATAAAACGTCACCGAAGCGCCGATTCGCGGGATCACGGCATCAAACCCTTCCAGCGGCTTGCCCCTGTAGTGGATCTGCGGCTTGTGGCTGGCGATGTTCATATAGGCACGCAGCGTGTCGATCACCACCATTTCGTGGCCACGTTCGGTGCCGGCCTCAACCAGGCGGCGGGTGGAATACAGACGCGGGTTTCGCGACAGCACAGCAATCTTCATGCAGCACCTGGGGCAGATAGGGTAGAGACCGGGAACACCGGCTTGTCTTGTACGTACTTGATGCCGGGATTGACCACCAAATGGCCGTCAATCAAGGCTTTGGAACCCAGCAACAGGCGGTAACGCATGGCCTTGCGACAGGCCAGGGTAAACTCCACCCGCCATACCCGATCACCCAGCGCCAGCGTGGTGCTGATGACATAGCGCACCTGCGCATGGCCATTGGAGCTCTTGATGGTTTTCATCGTCACCAGCGGCGCTTCGCAGCGGCGGTGACGCAGTTGCACGACGCTGCCCAAGTGTGCGGTAAAACGCACCCACTGCTCGCCGTCGCGCTCGAACGGCTCAATGTCGGTGGCGTGCAGGCTCGAGGTGCTGGCACCGGTGTCGATCTTCGCGCGCAGGCCTGCGACTCCCAAGTCGGGAAGTGCCACCCACTCACGCAGACCCACAACGGTCAAATGGTCAAATGTCTTCAATATGGATAACCGATCAATTTGCCCAGGCCTGAGGGGATATCTCGGCCAGGGCTTTAAATGCAGGCTTGGCGAACCAGTAGCCTTGCATCAGAAATATTCCACAGTCGGAGAGAAAGTCCCGTTCGCCGGCACTTTCGATGCCTTCGGCGATGACAGTAACGCCCAACTGCTCACAGATTGTGACAATCCCCTGGACGATGACCTGACGGACACGGTCCTGATCAACATCGCGGATCAGCGCCATGTCGAGTTTGATCAGGTCAGGTTGGAAGTCGGCCAGCAGGTTCAGCCCCGAATAGCCCGCGCCGAAATCGTCGATGGCGGTCTTGAAGCCGAATTCGCGATATTCACGCAGAATATTCGTCAAATGGCGATAGTTATCTACATGCTCGCTTTCCAGGGTCTCGAAAATCAGCTGGTTCAACGGAAAATTATGTACGCGAGCCGCCTCCAGGGTGCTACGGATGCACAGTTCCGGGCGGTACACGGCATTGGGCATGAAGTTGATCGAAAGGTGAGTTTGCATTCCCAAGGTTGCCGCACCGGCGATCGCCTGGGTTCGGCAGCGTTGGTCGAAGCGGTAGCGGTTGCGTTCGTTGACCTGGTCCAGCACCGACAGCGCCCCTTCGCCTTGTGTGCCACGCACCAAGGCTTCATGGGCAAAGATCGAATGGTCCCGCAGGTCTACGATAGGCTGGTAAGCGAACGCAAAATCGAACCCGAGGGGCTCGCTTTGCTGGCAACCCACGCAGCGCTGGTTGGGCGAGGTGAGTGAAAGGGGGAATTCGGTCACAACATATCCTCGCGAAAACAGGGTGCTACCTGGCGTATCTTAGGTGAGCCTTGGGATTTATGCGTCGAAGGGTTTCAACGGTAAAGTTGCGACATTTTTCAGAGCGAGGAATTCAAGTGGCTCAAAAGCAGGAAGAGGAAGAAAAGGTCCGTCTGGACAAGTGGCTGTGGGCGGCGCGTTTCTATAAAACCCGTGCCCTGGCCAAGGCCGCCATCGAGAGCGGCAAGGTGCATCATCGTGGCGAGCGCTGCAAGCCGGGCAAAGAGCCACGTGTCGGTGATGAGTTTCAGATTCGTGCAGGGTTTGATGAAAAGACGGTCGTGGTTCAGGCGCTTTCCATCGTTCGTCGTGGCGCACCTGAAGCGCAAGCGTTATACGCCGAAACCGAAGCCAGCATTGCCAAGCGTGAAAATGCGGCGGCGATGCGCAAGGCCGGTGCCACTGGCATGACCACCGATGGCAAACCGAGCAAGAAACAACGCCGCGACCTGTTCAAGTTTCGCGGCAGTGGCAACCATGACTAGCCTCAATCGAACGGGCTTTTGTAGTGAGCGGGACAAGCCCGCTCGCCACAGATTATTGCCGTGTTCTAACGACGCTCATTCGCCCCACTATGGGTAAACGAGCAGCCATCCCGAACACCGGCGCCGTTACCCGCAACAACCCACCCGATACCTTCGCCGCAAACGGTGTGTAGTACCCCCAGCCCAACGCCAACAGTGCCAGCAACACTCCGCCGATGTAATCGTCTTGCCCCCAATGTGCCCCCGCCACCAGACGCGGCATCATGAACAGCAGCGCCAGGCCCCAGATCACCAGCACCTGGCCGATGCGCTTGGCGAACACGGTCATGAACATCCCCCAGATCAGCAGCACCGAGGCATGGTCCCCCGGGAAGCTCTGACTCGAACGGTCCTTCAACTCCCAGGTCTTCTCCAGGCCCGGGAAGTAGTCACTCATCTGGATCGCCCCGCTGATCACCATGGACGGGCTATTGTGTTGCCAGCCCATGTGCGCGGCGAGTTTGGAAAACAGCATGCGGATAAACAGCAACAGCAACAGAATGCCGACAAAACCTAACAAGGCCTGGCGCACTTGCACCGCCTTGAACACCCAATCGCCGCGAATCAACAGCATCAGCAGAATCACCCCGACCACTGCATCGAACGGTCGCAAACTGGCGACAGCCCACACGTGCAGCCATGTGGAGCTGCTCGCCAGCGGGTCATTGAGCAGGTGAAACAGCCACTCGTCGAACATCACACACAGCATCTGGCCGGTGGGCCACAGCCAAAAACACAGCAGCCCGATAGCGAGTAGATTGCAGACGGCCCATCGCCCGAGGTTCCACTTGGCTTGGAACAAACCCGGATTGTTCATAAACTGTCCCTCATGGCTCTAGAAACCGCACCAAAACGGTGCTAAAGCGTTTAATTCTATAAACCTTGTAATCATTTTGTCATCAATTCAGATACCCAGACCTATGACTGATCTACCGGATACCGACTTCACCCAACGCTTCATCTTCGACGAGAGCGACGCCCGCGGCGAACTGGTCTCGCTGGAGCGCAGCTATGCCGAAGTCCTTGCCAAGCACCCTTATCCGGAGCCGGTCGCGCAACTGCTCGGTGAGCTGATGGCCGCGGCAGCGTTGCTGGTGGGCACCATGAAGTTCGACGGTTTGCTGATTCTGCAGGCGCGTTCCGAAGGCCCGGTGCCGATGCTGATGATCGAATGCTCCAGCGAGCGTGAAATCCGTGGCTTGGCCCGTTATGAAGCCGATCAGATTGCGCCGGATGCCACCTTGTCCGACCTGATGGCCAACGGCGTGCTGGCAATTACCATCGACCCGACCGAAGGCCAGCGCTATCAGGGCATCGTCGATCTGGATGGCGAAACCCTGTCGGACTGCTTCACCAACTATTTCGTCATGTCCCAGCAGGTGGGCACCAAGTTCTGGCTTAACGCCGACGGCAAGCGCGCCCGCGGCCTGTTGTTGCAGCAATTGCCGGCTGACCGTATCAAAGACGACGATGATCGCGCAGAAAGCTGGCGGCACATCATCGCCCTGGCTGACACACTGAAAGCTGAAGAATTGCTGGGACTGGACAACGAAACCATCCTGCACCGCCTTTACCACGAAGAGGCCGTGCGACTGTTTGACGCACAGGGCCTGCGCTTCAACTGCAGTTGCTCGCGTGAGCGTTCGGCCAATGCGCTGGCCAGCCTGGGCCTGGAAGATGCGCAAAACCTGGTGGTGGAGCACGGTGGCCATATCGAGATCGACTGCCAGTTCTGCAACGAGCGCTACCTGTTCGATGCGGCCGATGTAGCGCAATTGTTCGCCGGCGCAGGCATCGACACCCCTTCCGACACCCGCCACTAAAACGTTTAAGCACAGGTAAATCACCTGACAAACGCCGGATTAGCGCAGTTCTGACGGGAGGGCCCTACTCTTTTTGGGCTTTTCTGGCATAATCCGGCCCACTTTTTTCGCGGTAGTAGTGCGCAACTTTCTACTACAAAACGTTTGGAGCACTCGGCCATAGGCCGACGGGGAACCTCATGACGCAAGCCAACAACGCCGTATACACCGATCTGAGTGTTGACGATCTGGTTAAAGAAGCCCTGCAGCGTGGTGAAGGCGTGCTCGCCGATACTGGCGCGCTGGTCGTCGAAACCGGTCACCGTACTGGCCGTTCGCCGGTCGACCGTTTCATCGTTGAAGAGCCATCCACCCAGGCTTCCATCGCCTGGGGCCCGATCAACCGCAAGTTCCCGGCCGACAAGTTCGATGCCCTCTGGGCTCGCGTCGAGGCATTCAACAACGCGCAAGAGCATTTTGTTTCCCACGTTCACGTAGGGGCTTCCGAAGACCACTACCTGGCTGTGAAAATGACCACCCAGACTGCCTGGCAGAACCTGTTCGGTCGTTGCCTGTTCATCAACCCGGCCCAGTACAACCCGGCCGGTCGTGACGAGTGGCAAGTGCTCAACGTGGCCAACTTCGAATGCGTGCCAGAGCGTGACGGCACCAACTCCGACGGTTGCGTGATCCTCAACTTCGCACAGAAAAAAGTCCTGATCGCCGGCATGCGCTACGCCGGTGAAATGAAAAAAGCCATGTTCTCGGTGCAGAACTTCCTGCTGCCGGCTTCCGACGTACTGCCGATGCACTGCGCCGCCAACATCGGCGAAGCAGGCGACGTGACCCTGTTCTTCGGTCTGTCGGGCACCGGCAAGACCACCCTGTCCGCCGACGAAAGCCGTTACCTGATCGGTGACGACGAACACGGCTGGGGCGAAGGCGTGGTGTTCAACATCGAAGGCGGTTGCTATGCCAAGTGCATCGACCTGTCCGAGAAGAACGAGCCAGTCATCTGGAAAGCCATCAAGCACGGCGCCGTGCTGGAAAACGTGGTGATCGACGAAGCCGGGCACGCCGACTACACCAACGTCAGCCTGACCCAGAACAGCCGCGCCGCCTACCCGCTGGAGCACGTGGCCAAGCGTTCCGAGAAGAACCTGGGCGGCGAGCCAAATGCGGTGATCTTCCTGACCTGCGACCTGACCGGCGTACTGCCACCGGTGTCGATCCTCAGCGAAGAACAAGCGGCCTACCACTTCCTGTCCGGCTACACCGCACTGGTGGGCTCGACTGAAATGGGTTCCGGCGGTGGCATCAAGTCGACCTTCTCCACCTGTTTCGGCGCACCATTCTTCCCGCGCCCGGCTGGCGAATACGCTGAACTGCTGATCAAGCGTATCCGTGGCTTCGGCTCCAAGGTCTACCTGGTCAACACCGGCTGGACCGGCGGCGGCTATGGCGTCGGCAAGCGCTTCAACATCCCGACCACTCGCGGCGTGATTGCAGCGATCCAGAGCGGCGCGTTGGTCGGTGCTGAAACCGAACACCTCGACACCATCAACCTCGACGTGCCATTGGCCGTACCGGGCGTTGAGACCGGCCTGTTGAACCCACGTAACACCTGGGCCGACAAGGCTGCCTACGACGAAGCGGCGAAGGCGCTGGCCGGTCTGTTCATCGAGAACTTCAAGAAGTTTGAAGTGAGCGATGCGATCAAGGCCGCGGGTCCCAAGTTGTAAGATTCAGTGGTTGTGAAAAAGCCGCCTCTTGTGAGGCGGCTTTTTTGTGCGTGTCGGATTAGTCGGCGATATGTAAAACCACTGCGCCGACCAGTACCAGCACAACCCCCAGCACCTGCACCGCCGACAACCGCTCCTTGAAAAACACGAATCCCAGGATCGCCGCAATCCCGCCCGACAACGTACTGATCACCGTCACTACCGAAACCGACCCCGCCATCGCCCCCCATGAAAACGCCGAGAACCCGCCGAGGTTCATCAAGCTCGCCCCGGTCAGCGTCGCGCAGTTTTTCAGCGGTGGGATTTTCAAGCCGTCCTTGATCTTCAACACCATCACCAGCAGTACGCACAGGCCTACCAGGTAACCCAGCCACAGCATGGTGATCGGTCCCAGCGCCGGCAGTGTGTAGCGGCCTTGCAGCCAGAAGCTGGTGCCATACAGCAGGGCGGCGAGCATGGCGTAGGCGATCGACTGGCTGGGGTTGTTGTGGGGGACGCCGTTGTCCTTATGGATGCTGGAGAGGATCACGCCGATTACACACAGGGCGATGCAGCCCAGTTGCGTCGGGCTGATGTGTTCACCGCTGGCCCAGGACAGAAGTGTGGTCACCACACCGTAGGACGTCACCAGCGGCGCCACGATGGCGGCTTTGCCCAGAGCAAAGGCCTTGGACAGTGCAAGAGCGCCGGAGACAGTGAACAGGGCGGCAGCGATGCCCAGCAGCCAGACGCTCAGCGCGGCGTCGAGGGCTTTGAACAGGAAGGTCGGGAGGATGACCAGCAGCAGGGTCATGATCAGAAAGCCCAGCGCCTGGCCGAAATACACCGCGCGTTTTACGCCCACGGCGCGGGCGTTGAGGCCCACGAGAAAATCCGTGCCGCCCCACAGCAGGGCGGCCAGCAGGCCCATTGTTACGTCCATGTAAGGTCCTTGTTGTTTTGAGCACGCTCATCGAATGTGGGAGGGGCTTGCCCCCTCCCACATTTGAGTACCGGTGTGCCTGGAATTTGTGTTCGCTCAGCTCAGGTTTTCCAGCGTCTGCGTGTCCCAGCTGTGGGTCTTGATCGCCAGGTAGAGCATGCCGATGGTCAGCGGCACTTTTTCGCCGCGCCCCTTGGCCCGGCGCTTGAGGAACACATCAAACACCGGCGGGTTGAAGTAACGATAAGTGTCGTAGTCACCCAAGTCGAGGGCGAATTCCTGCTCCAGCGCTTCCATCAGGTGCTTGGCCTCACTGCCGTCGCAGCCCAGGTCGAAGTTGATCGAAGTTTGCAGGCGGATCGTCTTGTGTTTTGGCAGGCCGATTTCTTCGTGCAAGAGCTGCAGGAGTTGCTGCATAACGGGGTCTTCGGGGAAGTTGGGGGCGAGGTTCATGGTGGGGGCACGCAGGAGTGGGTGATTGGCTTTTACTTTGCAATAGATATTCTGAGTGCTCAATAACCCGATGCCTGTCACGAAGGCGATTATCGGCAGGCTCCCAAGCTGGGCACCTCTGATCCATGAGGTGGCATACAACAGAAGTATTGGGCCGGTGACCAAGAGGCAGAGTCCAAACCATCTTCTGAGCACTGGTAGCCTTATTGACCTGTCAATTATGGCGGCCAGTGCGATGAGGAGGAGCAGATAAATCCATTCGATGTATTCGTTCATCGTCTTAGCCACTCTGGAGCTGTTGAGCCGTGGCCGATATGTTGAGTCCTTTCAATGTTCACTTGTATTTGCCGGGGCTGCTGAAAGGGCGCCAGTTTCAGTCAGAGAAAGGTGAGTTTTATAGAGGGGTGGGCAGGAGTTTTAAGCAGTTTCAGAAGGGGATGTCGTGGTATTTGGAGGTTTCTTACAGGGCTTTCCGGGATTTGTGGCTTGCAGTGACTTAACAGCAAAACAGGCAAGTGATGTGAGGGGGGGCTGGGGGTGTGTCAGTTGCCGACCGGCCTACTCACACACCGCTCAAAAATTGCCTCCAACCCCCGATAATCACAGGCCACCGCATCAATATTCGCCGGTATCCACGCCGCGTGTTTCACCAGCCACCAGTTCACTGAAAACCCGGCATTCACGATGATCTGCTCAAACAAGATCCGTTGTGCTCGGCCATTACCTTCGCGGAAGGGATGGATGACGTTGAGGTCGCCATAGGCTTCGGCAATCTGCTTCACCAGTTCGGCCTGGCTCGCCCCGACATACCAGTTCGCTGCCTCCATTTGCCGGATGATCTTCGCCGCTTCCGGCGGGATGCGTTCCGGGGTGCAGAACAGCGTGTCGCCCTTCTGGATGTTGACGCTGCGCAGTTCACCGGCCCAGTCGTAGAGGTCGCCGAACAGGACGCGGTGGATGTGTTGCAGGCGTTCGAGGTCGTAGGGCGGCGGGAAGAGAGGTAGGTTGCCTACGGCGATTTCGGATAATTCCCGCTCGGCCTGGTGCAGTCGGGTTTCGTCGTGCAGATCGAGGCGGTTGCGCAGGACGCTGCTACCGGGATAGCAGTACGGATCCTGGCCCACCCCGTATTTGTCGAGCATCAGCGTGGGGTGTTGCGGTACTTGGCAAGGACGGCTTCACGGGTCGGCAAGGGCTTGTCGACGTCGGCCGGTTGGGTGTCGAACCCTTCCAGGCGCAGGCTGGCCAGGTAATTGGAACGGCGGATCTTGTGGTAATGATCCTGTTTTTGCTCAAACGTCGGTTCGCTCATGACAGCGTACTCTTGGGTAGCAAGGTTTGATTGTAGCGCAATGCTTCAACAGGCAGGCGGGATAAAAACCACGTCACATTCTGTATAAATAATCCGCCAGCGCACGCATTTCGGAGTATGTTTCACCGCAAAATCTTGCAGGGCGATTCCGCCCGCTACTTAAAGGGAGTTAAGCATGGGTTTGCTGCGTGTTGCTTCGGCAATGTCATTGTGTGCGGTCGCGTTTTCAGTCCAGGCGGCGCAATTGCCGATTGAAGTGCTCAGTGCGGTGGTCAAGGACCAGAAAATCGCCGACGCCGAGGTGTTGCTGCAACGCAACGGTGCGCAGAACGTAGTGGGCCGTACCAACGCCCAGGGGCAAGTGACCCTCACCAGCGAAGCCGCAGACGATGCCACCAATCTTCTGATCATCAAGAAGCCCGGCTACTCGAACCTGGTGGTGAAGTGCCCATGCGCCGGGATGACGTATGCCATCAGCACGGTGATGGAAAACCTCGACGGCCTGCGTGTGGTACTGACCTGGGGCAAAACCCCGGAAGACCTCGACTCCCACATGATCTTCCCTGGCAACAATATCTACTTCGAGAACAAGACGGGCACCGACGCTGAACTGGACGTGGATGACGTCGACAGCTACGGCCCGGAAACCATCACCCTGCAGAAAAAACACTACGGCGAAAGCTACGTGTATGCCGTGCATGACTTCACCAACGGCGGCAATCCAGGCTCGCGCCAGCTGTCCAACAGCGAAGCCAAGGTATTCGTGTACATGGGCCAATCGCTGGTGCGTACCTACTACGTGCCGAAAAACCGCAGCGGCAACCTGTGGACCGTGTTCCGCATGACCGGCAGTGGCGACTTCCAGGACATCAACACCTTCAGTGGCGTGACGGTGAACGCGGCGAACGTGCTTAACGAAGTCAAACCGTTGCTGGATGACAGCGTGGCCGTTACCGCTGTGGCGGTGAGCTCTTCTGCACAAGCCGATGCGAAACGTCTGAACGTGCAAGGTGAAGCGGCTTACCAGGCCGGCAAGCTGGACCAGGCTATCGACCTGTTCCGCCAGGCTATCGAGTTGGACAATGGTTTCGGCAAGGCCTACGGCAACCTGGGCCTTGCGTATCAGAAGGCCGGCAACACCGCCGAGTCGATCTGGGCCAACCGCAAGGCTATCGCCCTCGCCACGGGCGCGAACGCTGCGACGGTGCGAGCGGGCGCTTACTACAACATTGCGCGGATCTACGAAGCGGCGGGGCAGTTCCCGGATGCGTTGCGTCACTATCAGTTGGCCAAGGAGCAGAAGGCTAACCCGGTGTATGACACGGCGATCGAGCGGGTGCAGAACCGCTGATACACAGCGACAAATGTTCTACCGACAACGCGCCTTAGGGCGCGTTGTTCGTTTGGGCACGATTACAGGCGCGAGGCAGCGTCCAGGTCCATCAACCCACGCCCATAGGCTTCGCTGTTGGCGTAGATGCCTGTTCGATTGGCGGTGCTGAGCAGGCGGTCACGCACTTGTTGCGGCGTCATTTCGGGAAAGCGACTTTGCAAGGCAGCCAAGGCGCCGCTGACCAGCGCAGCGGCTGGCGAAGTGCCGGCCGTAGGTCCGTAGCTGCCGTCCTTGTTGGTGGTCAACAGCCCTGCACCACCGTCACCTCCCGGTACCGCGATGCACCAGCGCGCCGCGAGGCCGCAATAGTTGGACTTGAGATTGATGGCGGTGCCGTCGCTCTTGAGTGCCATGACGGCTATCCAGCCCTTCTCCAGTTCAGGCACCAGTGCCGGCAGGCCGGGCTCGGCAAGCGGCTCACGCTTGACCTCATTGCCGGTGGAAAACACGAAAACATCACCCTCGGCGACCAGCTTTTTCGCCACGTCCAATGAGTCCCCCATCAAGCGTTCATAGATGGGAACTTCGTTGGTGTTGGCTTCGATGGGATTGGCCCATGAGTTGCTGAAGATCCGTGCGCCCTTTGTGTGTGCGAGCGTCCAGGCCCGGGCAATTTCACTGTCAAAATAAAAAGGCTCCTTGTCATCACCGAAGCGCATGGGAATCAACTGGGCGTTAAACGCAATGCCGTGGATGCCCTGGTCGTTCTTGTTGGCGGCGAGAATACCGGCCATCTGGGTGCCGTGACCCTTGATATCGAGCGTTCCTGGCTGGCTGCGCACAAAGTCGTAGCCCGGGTCGGCCACGCGACCGTAGAACTCAGGCAGGTCCTGGTTCAGGCCTGAATCAATCAGTGCCACTTTGACACCCTGGCCTGTGCCACCCCGTGCGTAGAGTGCTGATGCTTTGACGACGGGCAGGGCTTTTTGCGCCAGGTATTCGAGGGTTTCAAAGCGCTGTGTATCCGGCTCGGCGGGCTTTGGGGAGGGTGGGGTCACGCACCCCAACAGCAACAGCGGCAATGTGAGCAGGCTCAGGCGTAGCGATGAGAATACTGGCTTGTGCGACATTCACGACTCCGTGTCGGGCGCTTGTGATCAGGCATGTTAATGTCTTAGTTTTTGCGTCGGCCTGCTGGTTTTCTCTGTATCAGTTTGTAGCGTTTATCCCCGACCTATTCTCGATCGCTGATCTATGTTTTTGACTCCCTCAGCGGTCAATGGAGTGACAGCCTATGCACGACACCCTCCAACAGGTCTTTGGTTATCCACAGTTTCGTCCGGGCCAGGAAGAAACGGTCAGCGCCATACTGGCCGGGCGTTCGGCGGCCGCTATTTTCCCTACCGGGTCGGGCAAGTCCCTGTGTTACCAGCTGTCGGCGGTGTTGCTGCCGCACCTGACGCTGGTGGTATCGCCGCTGTTGGCGTTGATGCAGGACCAGCTGGGTTTCCTGCAGCGCCATGGCATTGCGGCGGGCAGTATCGACTCGGCCCAGAACCGCGATGAGGCCAATGAGGTCATGGCCCGTGCGCGGTCGGGCGAACTCAAGATCCTGATGATTTCGGTGGAGCGCTTGAAGAACGAGCGCTTCCGTAACTTCCTGCAAAGTGTGCGGATCTCGTTGTTGGTGGTGGACGAGGCCCACTGTATTTCCGAATGGGGTCACAACTTCCGTCCGGACTATCTGAAACTGCCGGACTACCAGCGTCAGTTCAATATCCCACAAGCACTGCTGCTGACGGCGACAGCCACGCCCAAGGTGATTGCCGACATGCAGGCCAAGTTCGCCATTGCCCCGGACGATGTGGTCACCACGGGCTTCTACCGGCCCAACCTCAACCTGCTGGTGGAGCCGGTCAGCGGTGCGGACAAGCGTCGCCGGCTGGTGCAGTGGATGAGTGAGCGCGTCGAGCAGCCGAGCATTGTCTACGTGACCTTGCAGAAAACCGCCGAGCAGATTGCCGAGCACCTGAATCGCAACGGCATCCAGGCCGAGGCCTATCACGCGGGTCTGCCCCACGATAAACGCGAGGGTATCCAGCAGCGCTTCATGGGGGGGCGCTCCAATTGCATCGTCGCCACCATCGCGTTTGGCATGGGCATCGACAAGAGTGATATCCGCAACGTGGTGCACTTTGACCTGCCCAAATCCATCGAGAACTACAGCCAGGAGATTGGCCGGGCGGGGCGTGATGGGCAGCCATCCGACTGCCTGGTGCTGGCCAATCGCGACAGCCTCAATGTGCTGGAAAACTTCGTGTACGGCGATACGCCAGAGCAGGAAGGTATCCGGCGGGTGCTGGAAGAGTTGCAGGCCGCGCGGGGCGATGGGCAGTGGGAGTTTTTGCTCAGGTCCTTGTCGGACCTCAGCAATATCCGCGAGCTGCCGTTGAAGACGCTGCTGGTGCAGTTGGAGCTCAAGGGCGTGATCGCGCCGCGTTACGCGTTTTATGCCGAGTACCGTTTCAAATACCTGGTCGAACCTGAGGCTTTGCTGGCACGTTTCTCCGGTGAGCGGCAGCAGTTTGTCGCGGCGATCATCCAGGTTTGCAAGCGCGCGAGGAGCTGGGCGACAGTGGATTTCGACGTGCTGTATCAGCAGCACAACGCCGAGCGCAATCGGGTGGTGAAGGCGCTGGATTATTTCCAGGAGCAGGGCCTGATCGAACTGGAAAGCAAGCAAATGACCGAGGTCTACAGCCTGCTGGAGACCGATTTCGATCCACAGGTGTTGAGCGCTGAGTTATACACAGGCTTCAAGCAGCACGAGGTAGCAGAAGTCGCGCGGATTCACGCCATGCTCGATCTGTTTGCCACCGAACACTGCCTGGGGCAGCGCCTGGCACAGTACTTTGGCGATGAAAATGCACCGCAGCGTTGTGGGCATTGCTCGGTGTGCCACGGTCATGTTGCGCGCCTTCCTTCGCCGCCGGGCTTGCCGCCGCTTGTGGATAAGAACTTCATGGAGCTGTGCGGCGATTTTATCCACAGGCATCATGAACACACCGGGCAACTGCCTGGCGCGGAACGCCTGACGCGTTTCCTCGGGGGCATCAGCGTGCCGTTGTTTACCAAGCTGAAGGCGCGAGGTATTCCGGGTTTTGCTGTGCTGGAAGAGTATCCGTACGCCGAGGTACGCGAGTGGGCCCAGGCCCATTTGAATGACCTGTAACTCACTTTCACGAGATGACCCGATGCCTGATACCGTACCGCAACGCGCCGATTTCCCTCACTTCCAGCCGATCATCACGCGTTGGCACGACAACGATGTGTATGGCCATGTGAACAACGTGACCTACTACAGCTTCTTTGACACGGCAGTGAATACCTACCTGATCGAGCAAGGTGGTCTGGATATTCAGGACGGCGATGTGGTGGGGTTTGTGGTGAGTTCGGCGTGTGATTACTTTGCGTCGATCGCCTTTCCCGAGCGCATCGACATCGGCCTGCGGGTGGGCAAGCTGGGCAACAGCTCAGTGCAGTACGAGTTGGCGGTGTTCAAGGCGGGCGAAGAAGACGCCTGTGCGGCGGGGCGGTTTGTGCATGTGTTCGTGGATCGGGGGACGAACCAGCCGGTGACGATTCCGGGGCGGTTGCGCGAGGCATTGCAGCGGTTGATCACCCTGTAGGAGCCGGCAAGCCGGCTCCTGCACTCAGCAACTATCAGTCGCGGTAGTGATGCTTGTTCTTGCGATGCCCATAGGCATGACCGCGCCCACGGTGGTCGTCACGGTCATAACGGCGGTGATCACGGCCACGGCTGCGACGGTCGTCGTCATCGCTCTTGTTGCCCATGTAGTTGCCCAGTGCTCCACCGGCACCACCGCCGGCCGCTGAACCGATCAGTGCGCCGGTGCTGCCGCCGACACTACGGCCCACAACGTTGCCGCCGGCTGCGCCCAATGCGCCGCCAATAGCGGCTTCGCCACGGCTGCGCTTGTCGGCGCCCACCGCACTACCACCCGCGCCACCCAAGGCTGCGCCGATGGTCGAACCCGTGTTGCCGCCTAGCTGCTGGCCAACGACCGAACCCAGAACCCCGCCCAATGCGCCGCCCACACCGGCTTCGGTGGTGCCACCGGCCATGGCTGCGCCACTGACCAGGCCAAGGGACAACAAGAGAATCGAGGAGAACTTCATTAGGGAGACCTCAAGAGGATGACGGCGCGATCCTGAGGCTGTATCTGGATTGTGACAATAGAAATCCGACCAGTAGCACGAGTTGTACACAATTCTATAAGTTACTGTTTTTACTCGGGAACTTAAGTCTGTTTTGCGAGTCTTTAGCTACTTCGGAACGGCCGCTTTTATGCAAAAGCGGCCTTTTTTGTGCCTGAAATTCCTTTGCGGGTAATTCCCTGTGGCGAGCAGGCCAATACAAGTCTGCCCACCACAACGGTCCCGATCAGGCCGAGCGCGCCATGATCAAGCCATTGTCGCTCGCCGCTTCCAACCGGATCGCCACGAACTTCGACGTCGGTGTATGGCTGCCATCCCCGGTGCTTTCCAACGGCACCAGCGGGTTCACTTCCGGGTAGTAAGCCGCAGCCTGCCCCGCCGGAATATCGAACGCCAGCAAGGTAAAGCCCTTCACACGGCGCTCGCGGCCGTCCTCCCACAATGACACGATGTCGGCCTTCTGCCCCGGCTTGAAGCCCAGGCGGATGATGTCGGCTTCGTTGACGAACAGCACGTCACGCTGGCCCTTGACCCCACGGTAGCGGTCGTCCAGGCCGTAGATGGTGGTGTTGTACTGATCGTGGGAGCGCATCGATTGCATGATCAGGTCCGGTACGCGGCCGGTCGCGTGGGTGCGTTCGTGGATCAAGTCCTTGGGCAGGATGTTCGGGCGGAAGTTGGCGCGGCCCGACGGGGTATTCCAGCGGCGCGCGCCCGCGGAGTTGCCCAGATAGAAACCGCCCGGATGCTTGATCTTCTCGTTGAAGTCCTTGAAGCCGGGAATGGTGTCGGCAATCAGGTCGCGGATGCGGCTGTAGTCGGCCACCAGCCAGTTCCAGTCCACCGGCTTGCTGCCCAGGGTCGCGGCAGCGATACCGGCCAGGATTGCCGGTTCGGATTTCATGAGTTTCGACAGCGGCTGCAACTGGCCATTGGAACCGTGGACCATGCTGAACGAGTCTTCCACCGTCACCGCTTGCGGGCCTTCGGCCTGGATATCGATGTCGGTACGGCCCAGGCACGGCAGGATCAGTGCATCTTTGCCGTGCATCAAATGGCTACGGTTGAGCTTGGTGCTGATCTGCACGGTAAGGTCGCAATTGCGCAGGGCTTCGAAGGTACGCAGGCTGTCCGGCGTGGCTTGGGCGAAGTTGCCGCCCAGGCCGATAAACACCTTGGAGCGGCCTTCGAGCATGGCGTGGATGGCTTCCACCACGTTGTGCCCGTTTTCACGCGGCACCTGGAATTGGAAGCGACGCTCCAGGGCATCGAGGAACGCCACCGGAGGGCGTTCGTTGATGCCCATGGTGCGGTCGCCCTGCACGTTACTGTGGCCACGCACCGGGCACAGGCCGGCGCCTGGGCGGCCGATATTGCCGCGCAGCAGCATCAGGTTGGCGATTTCCTGGATGGTCGGCACCGAATGGCGGTGCTGGGTGATGCCCATCGCCCAGCACATGATCACGTTCTTGCCTTTGGCGTACATGCGCGCCGCTTGCTCGATCTCGACCAGGGTCAGGCCGGACTGTTCGACGATCTCATCCCAGGAGGTATCGTCGATCTTGCCCAGGTATTCCAGCACGTTGGCGGTGTGCTCGTTGAGGAAGTCGTGGTCGAACACGGCCTCCTTGCCTTCGGCCTGGGCTTGGCGTTCCCACAGCAGCAGGAACTTGGCCATGCCGCGCAGGATGGCCATGTCGCCCCCCAGCGCCGGGCGGAAGTAGGCGGTGTTGGTTGGCTTGTCGCCGTTGGTGAGCATTTCCAGCGGGTGTTGCGGGTGCTGGAAGCGTTCCAGGCCGCGCTCTTTGAGTGGGTTGATGCACACCACCTGAGCGCCGCGTTTAACCGCTTCACGCAGCGGTTCAAGCATGCGCGGGTGGTTGGTGCCGGGGTTCTGGCCCCAGACGAAGATCGCATCGGCATGTTCGAAGTCATCAAAGGTCACGGTGCCTTTGCCGACCCCCACGCTTTGCGCCAGGGCAACGCCGCTGGCTTCGTGGCACATGTTCGAACAGTCCGGGAAGTTGTTGGTGCCGTAGGCGCGCACGAACAATTGGTACAGGTAGGCCGCTTCGTTGCTGGCGCGACCCGAGGTGTAGAACTCGGCCATGTCAGGGCTGGGCAGGGCGTTGAGGTGCCTGCCGACCAAGTCGAAGGCCGCTTCCCAACTGATGGGCGTGTAGCGGTCGGTTTCGGCGTCATAGCGCATCGGCTCGGTCAGGCGACCCTGGTATTCCAGCCAGTAGTCGCTCTGTTCCAGCAAGGCGGTGACGCTGTGCTTGGCGAAAAATGCACCATCCACACGGCGCTTGGTAGCTTCCCAGTTGACCGCCTTGGCGCCGTTTTCGCAGAACTTGACCATGCCGCTCTCCGGCGAGTCACCCCAGGCGCAGCCCGGGCAGTCGAAGCCGCCGTTCTGGTTGGTCTTGAGCATCATGCGCAGGTTTTTCAGCGCGTTGTCGCTGGTCAGCCAGGCCTGCGCCACGCTGATCAGTGCGCCCCAGCCGCCGGCCGGACCTTTATAGGGCTTGTAGCGCGGGGTCGGGGTTTGGTCGGCTTGGTGGTGCTGGCTCATGGCTGGTTCTCCATCGCAGGGCTGTAGACCCGCGGCGCACTTTTCTGCGGCAGGTGGATGAGATTGAGGTTATGCCGGCGCGCCCATTGCAGGGCGAGGCCGGTGGGTGACGACAGGCTGACCAGGGTCTGGATACCCGCGCGCAGGACTTTCTGGATCAACTCCAGGCTGCAACGGCTGGTAACAATCGCCAGGCCGCCTTCGGTCGGAATTTTTTGGCGGATCAATGCACCGATCAATTTATCCAGGGCGTTATGTCGGCCAATGTCTTCGCGGCCCAGCAACAATTCGCCCTGGCCGTTCATGAATACGGCGGCATGCACGGCGCCGCTGTACTGGCCCAAGGGCTGGAACGCGCTGATGCGTTGGCGCAGGCCATCCAGCCATTCGGCAGGCGGCAAAGGCGCACCCGGCAGTACATCAAGGTCAGGCAATGCTTGTTCTACCGCCTCTACACCGCACAGACCGCAACCACTGGTGCCGGCCAGTTGCCGGCGCTGTTGCTTGAGGTTCCAGAAGGCACGGCTGGAGATCTGCACCTGAGCGTATTGAGCAGAGCCCGATCCGCTGAGTTTTAGATCATAAATGTCGCTAACGTCGGCGATAATGCCGCTGCCTATACTGAAGCCGACGATAAAGTCTTCCAGGTCTGTCGGCGTCACCAGCATTACCGCTTGGCTGATGTCGTTGTAGGCAATCGCCAACGCCACTTCCTCGGCCAGGGCTGTGCTGGCGAATTCCGTATGTTCGAGATTGCAATACTGGTAGCTCTGGCTGGCGGCGGGCGCTGGCGTTTCAAGAGCGGGCGCCGCGCAGACTGGGCGCTTGGCGTTCATGGGGCAGTACCACCGGCGGATTGATCAGTGTTTAGACTAGGCGCGACAAAGCGTCGCGTCTAATCGCCAGTACTGATCTTCCGATAGATGACGTCGATCAAGACTCGTTTTGCGATTTCTGATACAGCGCGAAACACGCCTCTGCCAGCGCCGAGCGCGGTGCACTGCGGCGCATGATCAAGCCCAGGCGCGCGAGTGTATGGGCGTCTTCGATCGGCTGCAGGCGCAGATGCTCGGTGAGTGCATCCAGGCGACCGTCCAAAGGCATCACGGCGCAGCACAAGCCGCCATGCACGGCTTGCAACAACTGATGGACGGCATCGGTCTGCAACAATGGCTGCGGGTTGAGCCCACGGCTGTGGAAGTTGTGGTCGATGGATTGGCGAAAGTGCATGCCGCTGGTGAGCATGCCCAGGGGCAGTTCGATCAGGGCTTCCCAGCTCAATGGCGTGTCGCCAAAGCTGAAGAAGCGTTGGTCGTAGAGCAGGCCCATGCGGGTTTCGCCCAAGGCCAGCGAGTCGAAGCGCTCGGTGTCCAGGCGCTCCAGGTAAGACACGCCCAGGTCCAGGCGATTGCTCGCCAGTTGCTCAAGGATCTGTTCGGAGCTGAGCGCCGACAGCTCGAAGCGCAGGTTTGGGTGTTCTTTGTGCAGTTGCTGCATCAATGCCAAGGGATCGAAGCTCGACAACGGCACCACGCCCAGGCGCAATGTGCCGACGAGGTTGCCGCGACAGGCGGCCGCTTCGGCCTGCAAGCCGTCGTACGCCGCCAGCACCGTGCGTGCCCAGGCCAGCACGCGCTCACCGGGGGCGGTAAAGCCCTCGAAGCGCTGGCCGCGATTGACCAAAGGCAGGTCCAGCTCTTCTTCAAGGCTGCGCAGGCGCATCGACAGGGTCGGTTGAGTGATGTGGCAACGCGCGGCCGCCTGGCCGAAGTGGCGGGTCTCGTCGAGGGCGATGAGGAATTTCAACTGTTTGATGTCCATCTTCGCTCCAGGGCTTATTCCAATGGCGGGGGGATTCTAGCGCGTTTGGGTCTTTTGCCGGGCTGGAACCCAAGTCGGTAGGACTGGTCTAGTCTTGGGCATCTGGAAATCAATTAACAAGGAGCGCGCACTATGAGCATTTTCAGCTTTATCAAGGAAGCCGGCGAAAAGATTGTCGACCTGTTGACGCCGGGTAATGCAAACGCCAGTGAGCAGTTGAAGGAGCACGTGGCCAAAGTGGGCCTGGGTAATCCGAATGTGCAGACCACGGTGGATGGCGACAAGGTGACGGTGACCGGTGAAGTCGCCACCCAGGAAGAGAAAGAGAAGATCCTGCTGGCGCTGGGCAACATTGCCGGTGTGGCCAGTGTAGATGACCAGATCACCGTTTCCGGGCCTGTTGTGGCTGCCGCCCGTTTCGTCGTGGTGAAAAAGGGCGACACACTGAGCGCGATTTCCCTGGCGGTGTATGGCAACGCCAACCAGTACAACAAGATCTTCGAAGCCAACAAGCCGCTGTTGTCGCACCCGGACAAAATCTACCCAGGGCAGACGCTGCGTATTCCTGAGTAAAACGCAGGACGAAAGGTGGGATGGGGCTTGCCCCCGATGGTGGTGTGTCAGTGACTGAATGTGTCTCTGATGCACAGCAATCGGGGGCAAGCCCCCTCCCACATGGGGTCAGAGTCCGGCAATGAGATCTCGGTAGTCGTCGACCGCCGCAAATTCCGCCGTGTCCTTTGGACCTTTCTTGCTGTCCGGCTCCTTTACCGCCAACAAATGCCCCACGCCAAACGCCTGGGCGCTGCGCAGGATCGGCAAGGTGTCATCGATAAACAAACTCCGTGCCGGGTCGAAGCCGATATCGGCTTGCAGGGCATCCCAGAACTGCGGGTTCTCCTTGGCGAAACCGTAATCGTGGGAGCTGATCAACCGCTCGAAATACGGCGCCAGTTCAATGCGTTCCAGCTTCAATGACAGGGAATCACGATGAGCGTTGGTGATCAGGATCACGCGCTTGCCGGCCCGTTTGATTGCCGTGAGGAATGTGTCGGCATCCGGGCGCAGGGCGATCAGGTGCGCGGTTTCCAGCTTGAGTTCGCGCACCGGGATCTTCAGTTCGGTACTCCAGAAGTCCAGGCAATACCATTGCAACTGTCCGGCGTTACGCTCGAACAGCGGCTGCAACTCCATCTCGGCCAGGGCGCGGCTCACGCCATGCAGTTCGGCGTAGCGCTGGGGCAGGTGTTCCATCCAGAAGTGGTTGTCGTAATGCAAGTCGAGCAGGGTGCCGTCCATGTCCAGCAGGACAGTGTCGATGGCGTGCCAGGGCAAAGAGGGCATGGGGCGGTCTCATGTAAGTAAAGATATCCGACACAGACAATCGGAAAAGCCACGGTATAGTAACCCGATCACGCCAAGGAGCCGCTCATGCGCCAGAAACCCACCGTCCTCGCCCGCGAAATAGTCGCCAGTAGCCGTTTGTTCCGCGTGGAGGAAGTGCAATTGCGCTTCTCCAATGGCGTTGAGCGGACCTACGAGCGCCTGGTCGGTCGCGGTGCCGGCTACGGCGCGGTGATGATTGTGGCCATGATCGACGCAGACCATGCGTTGCTGGTGGAAGAATACTGCGGCGGTACCGACGAATATGAGCTGTCGTTGCCCAAGGGGTTGATCGAGCCCGGTGAAGACGTACTGGCGGCGGCCAATCGCGAACTCAAGGAAGAGGCGGGCTACGGCGCACGGCAGTTGGAGCACCTCACGGAACTGTCGCTGTCGCCTGGCTACATGAGCCAGAAAATCCAGGTGGTACTGGCCACCGACCTCTATGAAGAACGCCTGGAAGGCGATGAACCTGAGCCGATGCGTGTGGACCGGGTCAACCTGCGCGAGCTGTCGATGCTGGCGCAAAATGAGCAATTCAGCGAAGGTCGGGCCCTGGCCGCGCTGTACCTGGTACGAGACCTGTTGACCCAGCGAGGAGCGTTTAACGCATGAGCGAACTGTTTTTAGGCCACCCGTTTATTGCCCCGGTGATCGAGCTGGCCCGTCAGGCCGGTGAAGTGATCCTGCCGTACTGGCGCGCTGACGTGGCCGTTACGTCCAAAGCCGATGATTCGCCGGTGACGGCCGCGGACCTGGCCGCTCATCACCTGATCCTGGCCGGCCTGACCGCGCTGGACCCGAGCATTCCGGTGCTGTCCGAAGAAGATGCCGATATCGACCAGAGCGTGCGCGCCGGCTGGCAGCGCTGGTGGCTGGTGGATCCGTTGGATGGCACCAAGGAATTCATCTCCGGCAGCGAAGAATTCACCGTGAACATCGCCCTGATCGAACAGGGCCGCGTCGTGTTCGGCGTGGTCTCGATGCCCACCAACGGCCGTTGCTACTTCGGTGGCGCCGGCTTGGGTGCCTGGCGATCCGATGTGAATGAAGCGCCCAAGCAGATCCAGGTGCGTGAAGCACCGGCAGCGGGCGAGTCGTTCACCGTAGTTGCAAGTCGTCGGCATACCAGCGCGGAGCAGGAGCGTTTACTGGGCGGGCTGAGCGAAGGCCTGGGCGCGTTGAAGCTGACGAATATCGGCAGCTCGCTGAAGTTCTGTTTGTTGGCCGAGGGCAGTGCGGACTGCTATCCGCGCCTGGCGCCGACCTCGCAGTGGGACACGGCGGCAGCCCAGGGCGTACTCGAAGGCGCGGGGGGCGAAGTGTTGGAGCTGAGCGGTGAGCCGTTCAGCTACCCGGCGCGGGCATCGTTGTTGAACCCGTTCTTTTTGGCGTTGCCGGCCAAGGCTGCGTGGCGCGAGCGCTTGCTGACCCTGGCCAGATCCTGAGGCGGACGGTGGGAGGGGTGTGGCAGTCAGCGGTGCAGGACGTACTGCCCGGTAAAGGCCACTGCACGCTCCTCGCTGCCTTCATTCACAACCCACGTCTCCAGCGTGATGCGCGCGCGGCCATAGCGCTGGTACGTCGCTAAAAAGCGCTTCCACACCTTCTCCTCCGGCGCCTGGCACACCACCGTTGCATCCCGCGTGACCGGCAGCGGATAACTGATCTGCCCTTCCTGAATCACGATGTGCCCGTCTTCGATGCCTTCTTCACGCAGTTGCAAGTGCAGCCAGCCCCAACCCCCCAGCACTGCGCCGCAATACAGGCTGCCGCCGAACATGGTGCTCTTGTGGTTGATGTTGGCGTGCAAGGGCAGATGCAGTTCCAGCCGCCCGTGGTGCCAGTCGAGCACCTTGAGGCCCATTTCCCGGGTGAGGGGGATGTCGTGGTGAAGAATGGATTCCAGGTAACGGCTGTCGCGGTTCATGGGGGCCTCTTGGCGAGTGGGAGCGGTCATTCGTCATCGCCGCTTTGGTTGGCGAAATTCAGGCCGTGCTTGCGCAGCTTGTCGTGCAAGGTCTTGCGCGGTACGCCGAGGGCTTCGGCGAGGCTGCGCATGGAGCCGTGGGGGCGGGTCAGCTCAGCGGCGATCAGGCTTTTTTCGAACTGCTCGACCTGTTCGCTCAGGCCACCCGAGGTGGACGTCAACACACCGGCGGCAGGGTTGTCCGGCGTGGCATCCAGTGCCAGTTCCAGCCCCAATGCGAAGCGTTCGGCGGCGTTTTGCAGTTCGCGTACATTGCCCGGCCAGTTATGGCGCAGCAGCAGGGCGCGCTGGCCCGGTTGCAGTTCGTGCAGCGGCAGGCCGTGACGACTGCTGGCTTCATCGGCGAAGTGCTGGAACAGCATCAAGGCATCCTCACCCCGCTCACGCAGCGGCGGAATACGCAGCGGCGCGACGTTGAGTCGGTAATACAAGTCGGCACGGAAGCGACCCTGGTCGGCGGACTGGCGCAGGTCTTCCTTGGTGGCGGCGATGATGCGGATATCCAGCGGGATCAGTTGATTGCCGCCCAGCCGCTCCACCACACGCTCCTGCAGCAGGCGCAAGAGTTTGACCTGCACGTCCAGGCTCATGCTTTCGATTTCATCGAGGAACAAGGTACCGCCGTTGGCGAACTCGAACTTGCCGATGCGGCGTTTCTGCGCGCCGGTGAAGGCACCAGGCTCGTGGCCGAACAGCTCGCTTTCGACCACCGATTCAGCCAGCGCCCCGGCGTTGATCGCCACGAACGGCCCGCTGCGGCGGCTCGACAGGTCGTGCAGCGCACGCGCCACCACCTCTTTGCCGGCGCCGGTTTCGCCGAGGATCAGCACATCGGCCTTGGTCGCGGCCAGGGCGCCGATCTGTTCACGCAGGCGCAGCATTTGCGGCGAATGCCCGACCAGTCGCGTGCTCAATTGCTGACGATCGCTGAGGGCCAGGCGCAGGCTGCGGTTGTCCAGTACCAGGCGGCGCAGAGCCAGGGCACGGCGGACGCTGTCGAGCAGGGCGTCGCTGGCGAAGGGTTTTTCCAGAAAGTCATAGGCACCGGCGCGCATGGCTTGCACCGCCAGCGGCACATCGCCATGACCGGTGATCAGCAGCACCGGCAGGTCCGGGTCCTGGCCGTGCAGTTCGGCGAGCAGCTCCAGGCCGTCCATGCCGGGCATGCGGATATCGCTGACCACCACCCCCGGCCAGTCCCGCGACAGGCGTGCGGTGAGGCCGCTGGCTTCGCCCAGGGGCAGGACTTTCAGCCCGGCCAGGTCCAGGGTCTGGCACAGCGCCTGACGCAGATGTGGATCGTCGTCGATCAACACCACCTGAATCTGGTTATCGATACTCATACACTGCGGTCCTCGGACGGTTGCAGACTGACGCCCGGCGAGCCGGCGCGCAATTTCAAGGTTAACAGCGCGCCGCCTTCCTTGTGGTTGGCAAACAGCAGTTCGCCGCCGAAGGCACGCATCAGGGTCTCGCAGATCGCCAGCCCCAGGCCCAGGCCCTGGGTGCGTGTCTTGGTGGTGTAGAACGGTTCGCTGGCGCGCCCCAGGGCCTCCATGCAAAAACCCGGGCCGTTGTCGCGAATGTACAGGTTGACGCCCTGTTCGGTGGTTTCGGCACTCAGCCAGAGTCTGCGCGGCGGGCCTTTTTCGGTGAGGGCGTCGAGGGCGTTGGCCAGCAGGTTGCCCAGCACCTGGCGCAGGCGGGTTTCGCCGGCTTGTACCCAGAGGGTGGCTTCCGGCAAGTCGCGGATCAGTTCCACTTCCATCGACCGTCGCCGCTTGGCCAGCAACGCCAGCGCATCGTCGAGCGCCGGTTGCAGGGCCACGCTTTCGGGCGCATGGCGGTCGCGACGGGCGAAAGCGCGCAGGTGGGCGATGATCGAGGCCATGCGCCCGGTCAGTTCGCTGATCAGCTTGAGGTTGCCGCGGGCGTCATTGGTGCGTTCATGGTCGAGCAGGATTTCGGCGTTTTCCGCGTAGCTGCGAATGGCGGCCAGGGGCTGATTGAGTTCGTGACTGATGCTCGCCGACATGGTGCCCAGCGCCGACAGTTTACCTGCTTGCACCAGGTCGTCCTGGGCCCGTACCAGCTCCTGCTGGGCGTGTTCGCGCTCCAGCACTTCCTGTTTCAGGCGCCGGTTGAGGCCCTCCAGGTCACTGGTACGCTCGACCACCCGCGCTTCCAGCTCGCGGCGGGCCTTGGCTTCGAACGCAATGCGCTCCAGGTAGTGACGGCGACGTTGCATCATCAGTCCCAGCAGCAACATCAACACCAGCAGCGTCGCGCCGCCGACGGCAACCACGGTGCGCACCGGCCGGTTGATCAACGAGCGTGGCGCAAGGATTTCCACATTCCAGCCCGTTTCGGCGATGGCCGTGGATTGGCGCAGCCACGCGGTGCTGCTCAGGCTCAACGGCTGCGGGTCGCGGGTCGGGTAGGGCTGGATGGCGATGATGGCCTGGCGTTCTTCAGCGGTCAGCGGACGGGTCGCGCGGAATCGCCATTGCGGGCGCGAGGTCAGGATCACCACGCCGTTATGGTCGGTGACCAGCAGTTGTTCCGGGGTGTTGCCCCACAGGCTTTCGGTGTGGTCCAGGTCGACCTTGACCACCAATACACCGATGATCTTATCGCCGTCACGTACGGCGGCGGCGAAGAAATAACCGCGCTTGGCCGATGTAGTGCCCAGGCCGAAAAACCGCCCCAGGCGCCCGGCCATGGCTTCGCTGAAATACGGGCGGAACGAGAAGTTGCGCCCGACAAAGCTATCTTGTTTATCCCAATTGGACGCCGCGAGGGTCTTGCCGGTGGTGTCCATCAGGTACATCACTTCCACCCCGGCCTGGGCGGCGACCTCCTTGAGCAGCAGGTTGGCGTTGACCAGGTTGGTGCTGACGTTGGGCGCGTCCAATGCAGTGCGCAGGGCCGGCAGGTCGCCGAGGATTTGCGGCAGCACTTCATAGCGGTGCAGGGTGCCGAGCAGGTTGGCGACGTACAGGTCGAGGGTCTGGCGGTTCTGGCCGGCCAGTTCGCTGCGGTAATAACGCTCGGCCAGATGCTCCAGCGGCCACAATAGCGGCGCCAGGCAAAGCGCCAGGAGGGCGAGGCTGCGCCAGCGGGGTCTGCGCGGGAGGGGTGGAGTCATGGGAGTCGTGCGCCTGTGGGTACAGGCGCATTATGCCTAGTGCTGCTGTGCAAGACACTCGCGCAATGCGTCTTGCCACTGCGGCTGGCTGACGTGCCATTGTTGTTGCAAGCGGCTGCAATCGAGGCGTGAGTTCAAGGGACGCTGGGCGGGCGTCGGGTAGGCGCTGGAAGGGATGGCTTCCAGCTCGGCACAGGCTTTGCCCTGCTTGCGCAGATGCTCGCCGATGGCCTCGGCAAAACCGAACCACGACGTTTCACCTTGGGCGGTCAGGTGATATACCCCCCATTCCCCCGCTGTGCCGGCTTGCCAGCGCTCGATCAACGCAAGCGTACTGTTGGCGATGCTACCGGCCCAGGTCGGTGCGCCGATCTGATCGGCGACGATGCGCATCTGCGGTTTTTCCTGCAGCAGGCGTTGCATGGTCAGCAGGAAGTTCTTGCCGTGGTTGGAGTAGACCCAACTGGTGCGCAGAACCAGGTACTGACCCCCTACGGCTGCAATCGCCTGCTCGCCGGCCAGCTTGCTCTGGCCATAGACGCCCAGCGGGTTCGGCGTGTCGGCTTCGGTGTAAGGCGCCGGTTTGCTGCCGTCGAACACGTAGTCGGTTGAGTAGTGGATCAACGGGATGCCCAGTGCCTTTGCTTCCTCGGCGAGAATGCCGGGGGCGATGGCGTTGATGGCAAATGCGGCGTCCGGTTCGCTTTCGGCCTGATCGACAGCGGTGTGAGCCGCTGCGTTGATAATCAGGCTGGGGCGGTGGGCGCGCACTCGCTGGCGGATCTGTTCTGCATTGGCCAGGTCAAGCTGGTCGCGGCCCAGGACGATGAGTTCGCCCAAGCCCTGGAGGCGTTGTTGCAGTTCGCGGGAGACTTGGCCGTGCTGGCCACAGATCAGGATCTTCATGGGAACAGGTCGGCTTCCATCAAGGGTTTGGCTGCCTGGTCCTTGGCGGACAACTGTGGCGCTTCGGTCAGATGCCAATCGATGGCCAGCGTCGGGTCATTCCACAGGATGCTGCGTTCGGCGCTGGGCTGGTAGTAATCGGTGGTTTTGTACAGGAACTCGGCGTGATCGCTCAGTACCACGAAACCATGGGCGAAACCTTCCGGCACCCACAGCTGGCGATTGTTCTGTGCTGACAGCCGCACGCCGACCCACTGGCCGAAGTTCGGCGAGCTGCGGCGGATGTCCACGGCCACGTCCAACACTTCCCCGGCGATGACGCGCACCAGTTTGCCCTGGGTGTGTTCGAGCTGGTAGTGCAGGCCCCGCAGCACGCTTTTTTGTGAGCGCGAATGATTGTCCTGCACGAAGTCACGCTTGAGCCCGGTGGCGGCTTCAAAGGCGCGTGCGTTGAAACTTTCGTAGAAAAAGCCGCGTTCATCGCCGAACACTTTGGGTTCGAGGATCAGTACGCCGGGCAAAATGGTTTCAACAACGTTCACTTGTTCTCTCCGGCCAGCGAGTACAGATACTGGCCATAGCCGGTCTTGCCGAAATACTTGGCGCGTTCCAGCAGGTGGTCGCGGTCGATCCAGCCGTTGCCGTAGGCGATTTCTTCAAGGCAAGCGACTTTCAGCCCCTGGCGTCTCTCGATGGTCTGCACGTATTGCGAGGCATCCAGCAAGCTGTCGTGGGTGCCCGTGTCCAGCCAGGCGAAGCCTCGGCCAAAGCGCTCAACCTGCAAGTCACCCCGGTGCAGGTAGGCATTATTGACGTCGGTGATCTCCAGCTCGCCTCGTGCGGAGGGTTTGACGGCCTTAGCAATGCCAATCACGTCGTTGTCGTAGAAATACAGGCCTGTCACCGCGTAGCTCGACTTGGGCACCGTCGGTTTTTCTTCGATAGACAGTGCGCGGCCCTCGCTGTCGAAATCAATCACGCCGAAGCGCTCCGGGTCTTTGACCCAATAGCCAAATACCGTAGCGCCTTTGCCACGTTTTACCGCTGCGTGCAGTTGCGCGCTGAAACTCTGGCCGTGAAAAATGTTATCGCCGAGGATCAGGCATACCGGGTCGTTGCCAATGAACTGCTCGCCAATCAGAAAGGCTTGGGCCAGACCGTCTGGCGAAGGTTGCTCGGCATAGCTGAACGTCACGCCGAATTGGCTGCCGTCGCCCAACAGATTGCGATATTGCGGTAAGTCCGCCGGAGTGGAAATCACCAGGATTTCCTTGATGCCCGCCAGCATCAGCACCGAGATCGGATAGTAGATCATTGGCTTGTCGTAGACGGGCAATAGTTGCTTGGACACGCCCAGCGTGATGGGGTGAAGACGAGTGCCGGAGCCGCCGGCCAATACGATTCCTTTCATCATGCGATCAGATCCCTCATGTTGGTGTTGCCCAGTCGTTGGCCCTGATAACTGCCGTCCTGGACCCTACGGCACCATTCCAGGTTTTCCAGGTACCACTGCACGGTTTTGCGTAGCCCGCTTTCAAAGGTTTCCAGGGGCACCCAGCCCAGTTTGCGCTCGATCTTGCCGGCATCGATTGCATAGCGTAGATCGTGGCCGGGGCGGTCTTTTACGAAGGTGATCAAGTCGGCGTATTGCTGGACGCCTGTTGGGCGTTGCGGGGCCAACTCTTCCAGCAAGGCACAGATGCTGCGTACCACGTCGATGTTCTTTTGTTCGTTGTGGCCGCCGATGTTGTAGGTCTCGCCCACCACGCCCTCAGTCACTACCTTGAGCAATGCCCGCGCGTGGTCTTCGACGAAGAGCCAGTCGCGTACCTGCAAGCCATCACCATAGACCGGCAGCGGTTTGCCTGCGAGGGCGTTGAGAATGACCAGTGGAATGAGTTTTTCGGGGAAATGGAACGGCCCGTAGTTGTTCGAGCAGTTGGTCAGCAGCACCGGCAAGCCATACGTGCGCTGCCAGGCGCGCACCAGATGGTCGGAGGCCGCTTTGCTCGCGGAATAGGGCGAGCTGGGGGCGTAGGGGGTGGTTTCGGTGAACAAGTCGTCCACGCCATGCAGGTCGCCATACACCTCGTCGGTCGAGATATGGTGGAACCGGAACGCTTTTTTTTCCGGACCGGCGAGTGTTTGCCAATAGCCCCGAGCAGCTTCCAGCAGGCTGTAGGTACCGACGATATTGGTTTGGATAAAGTCCGACGGACCATCGATCGAACGGTCAACATGAGACTCGGCGGCCAGATGCATGATTGCCTGGGGGGCGAAACGCGCCAGTACAGCGCTGACGGTGGCCTGGTCGTTGATATCGGCCTGAACAAATTCGTAGCGGCTGTTAGAGGCGATGCTGGTCAGTGATTCGAGGTTGCCCGCATACGTGAGCTTGTCCAGGTTGAGCACTTCGTGCTCGGTGTGCTGAATCAGGTGACGTACCAAAGCAGAACCGATAAAACCGGCGCCACCGGTAATGAGAATGCGCATGTCGGAGGCCCTTTTTCTTAGACGAACGATTAGCGAGCATAGCCTGTGTTGCGACGCAGGGCAGGTAGGTATGCCTGGGGGGTTGCGTAAGCCCCCTGAACAATGGCGATATACACCCCTAAAAAACCGAGGCCACCCCCATGCTGCTCGCCACCCTGATCCATCGCGCCAGTCTACCCTGCCCGCAAGTAAGTCCCGATCAGGCGGCTCAACTGCTCGAGCAGCATTACGGCCTCACGGGCACCTTGCAGTCATTGGGCAGCCAGCAGGATCTCAACTACAAAGTCGACAGTGCCCGTGGCCGGTTCGTTCTGAAAATCTGCCGGGGCGACTACGCTGCCGTTGAGCTTCAGGCCCAGCACGCGGCGCTCAACACCCTGCAGGCCGTGCGCGCACCCAAGGTCATCAAGGCTCTGACCGGTGAAGAACTGCTGACCCTGACCCTCGACGGCCAAAACCTGCATGTGCGGGTGCTGGATTACATCGACGGCCAGCCGTTGACCCATCAGGTGCATTTGGGGCACAGGGTGATCGCAGGCTTCGGCGACCTGTGCGGTCGGATGAGCCAGGCGCTGGCGTCGTTCGAACATCCGGGCCTGGAGCGTACGTTGCAATGGGACCCGCGCCATGCCCTGGAATTGATCAAGCATCTGCTGGCCACCCTGGAAGATTTGCCCCACCGCGAAGCACTGGAGCAAGTGGCTGAGCAGGTCAGCAACCGTATGCGCTCCCTGGCCGACCACCTGCCGTGGCAAGCCGTGCACATGGATATCACCGACGACAATGTGGTGTGGCAGCGTGATGCGCAACGCCACTGGCAATTTCAGGGCGTGATCGATTTCGGCGATCTGGTGCACACCTGGCGCATTGCCGACCTGTCGGTGACCTGCGCCGCCCTGCTGCACCATGCCGAGGGCGATCCCTTTGCGATTTTGCCGGCAATCCAGGCTTGTCATGCGGTGACGCCCTTGCAACCCGCAGAATTACAGGCGCTATGGCCGCTGATCGTCGCCCGGGCGGCGGTGCTGGTCTTGAGCAGCGAGCAGCAACAACGGCTGGATCCGCATAACAGCTACCTGCTGAAAAACGCCGAGCATGAGTGGGAAATCTTCCATGTAGCGACCTCGGTGCCGTTTGAGCTGATGGAGGCGGCGATTCTCAGCTGTGTTGGCCAGGCACCCGCACCTATCGTCAGTCAAGGTTTTGCGCCTTTGTTGCCGGGGTTGGTAGGCCGCGAGTTTGCGCTGATCGACCTGGGTGTGCTCAGCCCGCATTTCGAGGCGGGCAACTGGGAGCAAGCCGGCATCGATCAACGCCTGTTGCAGGATGCGGCGGCGGTACATGGGCTGGCGGCGAGCCGCTATGGGCAATACCGTTTGTCGCGTACCCGGCCCGACAGTGCGACCGAGCCGGAGACGTTTGCGTTGCACGTTGAGCTGCACGTGCCATCGGGGACTTCCGTCGAAGCGCCGTTTGCCGGTGTGATACGACGAGGAGCCAATGATGAACTTCATGTGCATAACAGCGAAACGACCGTGCGGCTATGGGGTGTAAAGCCGCTGCTGCAGCCGGGGGCTGCGGTGCTCAAGGGCCAGGTGATCGGTGAGGTCGAGGGCCCGCTGACAGTGCAGCTTTGCCGTGTTGACTTGCCCGCACCGCTATTCTGCGCACCGTCCCGGGCAGCGGCGTGGCAAGCGCTTTGCCCATCGCCGGCTGCGCTGCTGGGGCTGGCTTGCGACGCCGAGCCCGAACTGGACCCCGAGGCCCTGCTGGCCCGCCGCGACGCCAGTTTCGCCCGTTCGCAAAAGCACTATTACGTCGATCCGCCGCGCATCGAGCGTGGCTGGCGCAACCACCTGATCGACATGCAGGGTCGTTCCTACCTGGACATGCTCAACAACGTGGCGGTGCTTGGCCATGGCCACCCGCGCATGGCGGCGGTGGCGGCGCGGCAGTGGTCGTTGCTCAACACCAACTCGCGGTTTCACTACGCGGCGATTGCCGAGTTTTCCGAGCGCTTGCTCGCGCTGGCACCAGAGGGCATGGACCGGGTGTTCCTGGTCAACAGCGGCACCGAGGCCAATGACCTGGCGATACGCCTGGCCTGGGCCTACAGCGGCGGGCGCGACATGCTCAGCGTGCTGGAGGCGTACCACGGCTGGTCGGTGGCGGCGGATGCGGTGTCCACCTCGATTGCCGACAACCCCCAGGCCTTGAGCAGCCGCCCGGATTGGGTGCACCCGGTGACCGCACCGAATACCTATCGCGGCGAGTTCCGCGGGCAGGACAGTGCGCCCGATTACGTACGAAGTGTGGAGCACAACCTGGCGAAAATCGCCGCGAGCCAACGCCAGCTGGCCGGTTTCATCTGTGAGCCGGTGTACGGCAATGCCGGTGGCATCTCGTTGCCGCCGGGCTATTTGCAGCGGGTGTATGCACTTGTCCGCGCCCAGGGCGGCGTGTGCATCGCCGATGAGGTGCAGGTGGGTTACGGCCGCATGGGGCATTTCTTCTGGGGCTTTGAAGAGCAGGGTGTGGTGCCCGATATCATCACCATGGCCAAGGGCATGGGCAACGGCCAGCCCCTGGGTGCGGTCATCACCCGGCGTGAAATCGCCGAGGCGCTGGAGGCTGAGGGCTACTTCTTCTCGTCGTCGGGGGGCAGCCCGGTCAGTTGCCGCATCGGCATGGCCGTGTTGGATGTGATGGAAGAAGAAAAACTGTGGGAAAACGCCCAGGTGGTTGGCGCGCATTTCAAGGCACGCCTGGAAGCTCTGATCGAGCGCTATCCGTTGGTTGGCGCCGTCCACGGTTCCGGATTTTACCTCGGCCTGGAATTGGTACGTAACCGGCAAACCCTGGAGCCCGCCACCGAAGAAACCACTTTGCTGTGTGATCGCCTGCGGGAGTTGGGCATTTTCATGCAGCCTACCGGCGACTATCTGAACATTCTCAAGATCAAGCCGCCGATGGTCACGTCGAGGCGCAGCGTGGACTTCTTTGTCGACATGCTGTCGAAGGTGCTGAATGAGCAGGTGTGATTAATCGATTGTTATCGGTTAACTACTGTCATACTCATCAGCTATGATCCTTTATCGCTTTTAAAGCCGATTTTTATCCGTTATAAAGTCGGCTTTTACCCCATTCGGAGTCCTGATCGCCATGACCACCCTGCACAGCACCCCTCGCGCCGATGGCTTCTACATGCCTGCCGAATGGGCGCCACAGACGCAAACCTGGATGATCTGGCCCGAGCGCCCGGACAACTGGCGCCTGGGCGGCAAGCCGGCGCAGGCTGCCCATGTGGCCGTGGCCAAGGCGATCGCACGCTTTGAACCGGTGACCGTTGCCGTATCTGCCGGCCAGTACGAAAACGCCCGCGCACGCCTGGATGTACCGAATATCCGCGTGGTGGAGATGTCCAGCGATGACGCCTGGGTGCGCGACACCGGCCCGACCTTCGTGATCAACAACAGCGGCGAAGTGCGCGGCGTGAACTGGGACTTCAACGCCTGGGGCGGTTTTGACGGTGGCCTGTATGCGCCGTGGAACCGCGATTCCCAGGTTGGCGGCAAGATCCTCGAGATCGAACGCGCACCGCGCTACCGCACCGAAGGTTTTGTGCTGGAAGGCGGTTCGATCCATGTCGACGGCGAAGGCACCCTGATCACCACCGAAGAATGCCTGCTCAACCGCAATCGCAACCCGCATCTGGGCCGGGCCGAGATCGAAGCGGTGCTGAGCGCCAACCTGGCTGTGGATAAGATCATCTGGTTGCCGGATGGCCTGTTCAACGATGAAACCGATGGCCATGTGGATAACTTCTGCTGTTACGTGCGCCCGGGCGAAGTGTTGCTGGCCTGGACCGATGACGAACAAGACCCCAACTACGCGCGCTGCCACGCCGCAATGGACGTGCTGCAAAGCAGCACCGACGCCCAGGGTCGCTCGTTCATAGTGCATAAAATGCCGATTCCCGGGCCGCTGTACGCCACCGAGGAAGAATGCGCCGGTGTCGACCCGGTTGACGGCTCCCAGGAGCGGAATCCGTCGGTGCGTTTGGCCGGTTCCTACGTGAACTTCCTGATCGTCAACGGTGGCATCATCGCCCCAAGCTTCGACGACCCGCTGGACAGCCAGGCCAAGGCGATCCTGCAGGACCTGTTCCCGCAGCACGAAGTGGTGATGGTGCCGGGCCGCGAACTGTTACTGGGCGGCGGTAATATCCACTGTCTGACACAGCAACAGCCGGCACCGCACAAAGAGTGAGTGCAGTTGTAACAGCGTCGAGGCGATAGCCGGGCGCAACCGGTTCCGGTGCCCACAGCAAGCCCGCGGCCCAGCAAGGTCGCGGGCTTTTTTGTGTCCCAATGCCTATAAACACGAGACATTGGCATAGCTCTTGTATCGGTGCTGTCACAGTGGCCCAAGGTGATGACTGCGCAGTTCTGTCATAAACCTTGAGTAAGTTAGCCGCTCACGCAGTAGGAGAGAGCGCTGAAATGAATGCCGATATCAACCTGATGTACACGCGTGCGGCCCACCCCTTGCGGGTCAGCGGCGACGCGATTCCCGCACTGGCGCTCTGGTTGAAGGAAAACGGCTCGCGACGGATCAGGCGCCAGCCTGACTTGCGCAGCGTGATGAATGAACGCTACCCGGCGGGGCTGTTCAGCGAGGATGAAGTGCACGTGTTGTGCGACCTGCTGAAAAACTGAGTAACACCGAGCACAAATGTGGGAGGGGGCAAGCCCCTTCCTACACCCTTTGGATGTATTCGATTCAGAAACTGTAGGTCCCAGTCACCACCACGCTGCGCGGTTCTCCCGGCTGGATCTGCGCCACGCTGGTCGCCGACGCATAGTAGGTGTTGTCCGCGATATTGTTCAGCGCCGCCCTCACGTCCCATTCTTTCTGGCGGAACCCCGCCAAGGCATCCCAACGGCCATAACCCGGCAGCACCACGGTGTTGAGACTGTCGGCGTAACGATCCCCCACCAGCGTCAAACCGGTTTCGGCGTACCAGCCCATCTCGGGTTTCCAGGTGATGAACAGGCTGCCGTTGCGCTTGGCCACATCACTGACGCGCTTGCCTTCAAAGCCGTTGTTGTCCTTCACGACCGTGGCGTCCTGCAGGCCGATTCCCCCGCGAACGTACCAATTGCCGACGATCTTGCCGGTGGCGGTCAGCTCCACGCCGCGTGAGCGTTGCAAGCCGCTGAGCAGGGTGATGGTGCGGTCCAGCGGGTCGCTGGTGCGGCGGTTGTAAAGCTCCAGTTCGTACACCGCCAGGGTGGTGCTCAGGCGGTCGTCGAGCCAATCGCTCTTGACCCCGATTTCCTTCTGTTTGGTCAGCTCGGGGCTCAGGTCGTTGACGCTGCCGGCGGCATTCGGGGTGATGCCGATCAGGCCGCCACCGGCCGGGGAGAACGTCTTGCTCCACGAGGCATAGAACGAGTGATGTTCCAGCGGCGTCCAGACCACGCCAAAGCGCGGGCTGGTGCTGTGGCTGTCGACGGCCTGTTGGGTGTTGAGGATTTTGTTCCTGGTGTCCACTTCGAAACGGTCGTAGCGCAGACCGGCCAGGAGCTGCCATTGATCATTCAGGCGCAGCTGGTCTTGTACATAAACCGCACGACTTTCCACTTCGGTGTGGTTGTTGCTCGACACGCTCATCCGCCCGTTATGGCTCAGGTGGCGGTTGGGCTGGTTGAGGTCCAGGCTCGGCACGGCCTGGCCACCACGGCTGACGGCGGTGGCGGTGTAGAGCTTGGGATCGCGGCGCTGGCTGCCCAGCTCGAGGCCGGTGAGCAAACGATGCTCCAGGCCGAAAGTGCTGAAGCCGCCTTCCAGTTCGACGTTGTTGAAGAGGTTCCGCGTGGTCAGGTCTTGCTGCCAGCGCTGGCGTGTCACGCTGTTGGTCGCAGGCACGTAGGCGGTCTGGTAGGTGTTGTCGAAATCGCTGTCGAGCTTGAATACGCCCAGGGTCTGGCGCAGTTGCCAGTTGTCGTTGAGCTCATAGGCCAGCCTGGAGCGCAGGGACTGGGATTTGTCGTCGATGTAGTCGCGGCTGTCGAAGTAAGTGGTGCTGCGGCTCACATCCGCCGGCCGGCCGTTGACCCCGGGAACGCCACGGTCCGGCGTGCGGTTGTAGCGGCTGTATTCGTATTGCACCAGCCAATTCAGGTCCGGCGTGAGCTGCCAGCTCATGGACGGTGCAAACAGCTGGCGATTGCCGCTGACGCCATCGCGCCAGCTGTTGTTGTCCTGGTTGCCCATGTTCAGGCGCAGGCTGATGTCATCGGTGGGGTCGGTGCTGAGGTCGGCATACAGACTGCGCAAATCGTTGCTGCCGCCTTGGGCCTCGATACTCGACTTGTGGCCGGCGCCAGGCAGTTTGCTCACACGGTTGACGATCCCTCCCTGACCGCCTCGCCCGTAGAGTACGGCTGCCGGCCCCTTGAGCACTTCGATGCGCTCGATGTTATGCAGGTCGCGCACGTACTGGCTGTCATCGCGGATGCCATCCAGGTAGAAGTCGTTGCTCGCGTCGAAACCCCGGATGCGCAGGCTGTCGAAGCGCGTATCGGCGCCGCTGCTGACGTTGGGAATGCCGCTCAACGCCTGGCCCAGGTCATTGGTGCCGTAGGCGCGCAGGCTTTCGGTCTTTACCGAGTCGATGGCCTGGGGCACATAACGCACCGGCGTGGCGGTGCGGGTGGCGGTGCTGGTTTCCTTGACGCGTGGGTCGTCTTCGTCAGCTTCGGCGCTGATCGAGGTTTCGGGCAACGTGGTGGCCGCGCAGGCAAAACCGGCAGACAGCAGAACGGAAAGCCCAAGGGTGATGGGCGTCAGGCGAGGGGCAGGCATTAAGAAATGTATCCGAGTGGTTTGGGAGAAAAACAGCACGTTAATGGTAATGCTTTGCATTTGCGCGCGTTATCCATTGCCAAACGTATCGGCTTTGAAATGTGTTACGAGATGTGTTTTTTGTCGTTTCGGATGCGGTTTTTTGTCGCTTTCGATGTGACTGTAGGCCCTGGCTTAGAATTATTTCGCCTAAATACAGACGATTCGCGAAATTGACACATAGTTCCGGGCGCGACTAGGATTGCGCCCAACGCCTGTGGCTAACCGCCATGACTCATCCAATAAAAAAGGCCCGCGGCATGTTCAGTCGTCCGCGGGCCTTCTTTTTTCCGGATTCAGTCGACACCAGAAAAAGCATTACGGAGCCTGGTGTCACAGCGCGTACTCAACCAGGAATAAGGAATACAAGAAAATGTTGAAGCAACGGATGAGTCTGATCGCTCTGGGGATTTTGAGCGCATCGACAGCAATGGCAAACGACCAGGACCAGTCCAAGGGTTTTATCGAAGACAGCCACCTGAACATCGCCGCACGTAACGCCTACATCAGCCGCGACTACAAAAACGGCAAGCAAGACAAAGCCGAGTGGGGCCAAGGCTTCATCGGCAAGCTGGAGTCCGGTTTCACCCAGGGCACCGTCGGTGTGGGTGTGGACGTGATCGGCCAATACGCTATCCGTCTGGACGGTGGTAAAGGTCGCGCCGGCGCGGGCGGTATCGACTTCTTCAAACCGGGTAATGGCACTGCCGACAACCCTGGCTCGGCACCACACGACCTGGCCAAGGGCGGCGCTGCCGTCAAGTTCCGCGTTTCCAACACCGTGCTCAAGTACGGTGATCAGTTCCCGGCCGTGCCTGTGCTGCAGTACGACAACTCCCGTCTGTTGTCGGAAACCTACACCGGTACCTCGATCGTTTCCAAAGAGATCGCCGGTCTGCAACTGGACGCGGGTCACTTCACCAAAGAAGCGCGCAAGAGCATGGAAGGCACCGACAGCGGTCGCCTGAAGAGCATCGACTACATCGGCGGTAGCTACAAATTCACCGAAAGCCTGTCCGCCGCGCTGTATGCCTCCGACATGCAGGACGTGCTGAAGAAGCAATACGTCAACGTCAACTACGTGCTGGCCCTGCCAGAGAAGCAGTCCCTGACTTTTGACTTCAACGGCTACAAAACCAAGCTGGACAAGAGCTTCGCCCTGGAAAACCAAGGCAGTGAAGATGCTCGCGACAACAAAATCTGGAGCCTGGGCGCGACCTGGGCCGTTGGCCCGCACAGCTTCACCGTGGCTCACCAGCGCAGCACCGGCGACACCGGCTACCTGTACGGCGGCTACCGCAATGCTGGCGGCATCGGCGACGGTGGCAACACCATCCTGCTGGCCAACTCCTACTGGTCCGACTTCAACGGCAAGGACGAACGTTCGTGGCAAGTGGGCTACGGCATCGATTTCGCCACCTTCGGCGTGCCGGGCCTGACCTACAACGTTGCCTACGTACGGGGTACCAACATCGACGACGGTACCAACCGCGGCGACGGCACCGAGCGTGAAATCTGGAACCAGTTCAAGTACGTGGTCCAGAGCGGCCCGGCCAAAGACCTGAGCCTGCGTGCGCGTGCGTCCTGGTTGCGCGTTTCCAACAACGCCAGCAACTACAACGTAGGCGGTAACGAAATCCGTCTGTTCGCCGACTATCCGATCAACGTTTTCTAATTGATCCTGCGTCGCGCCTGAGTGTCAGGCGAAAAAAACCCCGACTGGTTCGGGGTTTTTTTATGCCCGTCTATGCAAGGCGGACTTGTTACATCGGATCACCAATGAAGTAACCGGGCCCACCTTTATCCCCTTCCAGCGCAAGCCTAAATTGGCCCACTGCTCGCCCATCACCCCGATGGTCGACCACTGGAGTCCTCGCCATGCCCTTTGTCAGCCTGCGCATCACCCGTGACGGCGTTACCCCCGAGCAAAAAGCCCAGGTCATCGCCGAATTTACCGAAACTCTCGAACGCGTCCTGCACAAACGCCCGGACCTGACCCATATCGTCATCGAAGAAGTCGACACCGATAACTGGGGCTACGCCGGCATCACCACCACCGAATACCGCAAATCCCAAGCCTGAATCCCTACCGGAGCATCCTCATGAAAAAAGTCGTCATCATCACCGGCGCCTCCCAAGGTATCGGCGCCGCCGTCGTCCTGGCCTACCGTGCCCTCGACTACCGCGTGGTCGCCACCTCGCGCTCGATCCAGCCGTCCACCGACCCCGACATCCTCACCGTCGCCGGCGACATCGCCGACCCGGCCACGGCCCAGCGCATCATCCGCGACACCCTGGCCACCTTCGGGCGCATCGACAGCCTGATCAACAACGCTGGCATCTTCATCGCCAAACCCTTCACCGCCTACACCCAGGCGGACTACGCCAACGTGCTTGCGGTGAACCTCCATGGCTTCTTCTACATCACTCAACTCGCGATTGCCGAGATGGAAAAGAACCACGCCGGCCACATCGTCAACGTCACCACCAGCCTGGCTGACCACGCCATTGATGGCGTGCCGTCGGTACTCGCCAACCTCACCAAAGGCGGCTTGAATTCGGCAACCAAATCGTTGGCGATTGAATACGCCAAGCGTGGAATCCGTGTGAACGCAGTGAGCCCGGGCATCATCAAGACGCCGATGCACGGCGAAGAAACCCACGCGGCGCTCGGGCAATTGCACCCGGTCGGGCACATGGGGGAAGTGAGTGACATCGCCCAGGCAATTGTCTACCTGGAAACCGCCGGTTTTGTGACCGGCGAGATTCTGCATGTCGACGGCGGGCAAAGCGCCGGGCACTGATACACACGTCCCGGCCTAGCCCGGCCGGGCGTTGTCATCCCGAGGCGAGCGGCCGAAAAAAGCTTTATAGGCGCGACTGAACGCCGCTTCGGATTCATAGCCAATTGCAAAACCCACTTCTCCGATGCGGCCGTCCTGTTTGGCCAGCATGGTTTTCGCCAGGGTCAGCCGCCATTCATTCTGATACCGAAGCGGCGAGCGACCGACCAGGGCGCTGAACCGTTCGCAGAAATTCGACCGCGACATGCCCGCCACCTCAGCCAGGTTGTCGATGCGCCATTGCCTGCCCGGTGTTTCGTGAATGGCTTTCAGCACGCGGGCGATACGCGCGTCCGACAACCCACCCAACCATCCGGAAGCGGCGCCCTGGTGCACCCAGGTGCGCAGGATGCGAATCACCACCAGGTCGATCAGGCGCGAAATCATTAATGCCCCGCCCGGTTGCGTGTCGTGGGCTTCGAGCAACATGAAATGCAGAATGCCTTCCGCCCATGCGGCGGCGTCGGCTTGCTGGATGTGGATCAGCCGAGGCAGGGCGAACAGCATGGCCTGGAAACTGCTCGCGTCGAACCAGAAGCGGCAGATGACTACGGTTGCCGGCCCATTCAGGGCGGTCAGCGTGATGCCCGTTGGATCGTGGGGCAGCAGGATCACATCGCCTTGCTCCTGCGCTACGGGAGGCTGATCAGCAACGTTGAGATGCAACCGGCCGTGCTGGAGCACGCAGATGTGCGCGCTTTTTTCATCCAGCGTGAGGGGCTGTGCCTCCGTCAGCGTGCAGGAATGAACCCGATCACCCGTCAGGCGGATCTGCGCCAGTACCTGGGACAGCAGGTCGCCCTTGGCCAGCCCTTCCAGCTGCAATTGGGGATGAATGATCAAGTTTTCCAAGGGATTCATCATGTCGGTTCGACCCCGCCCTCACTAAGCTGACCGCCGAGATCATAGCGCGCCGGCGCCATCGGGATGAGTCTTTCCCGCGCTGACCGTTTTTGCACATCATCCAACCACATGGGAACCCCACTATGTTCGGAATCTCCGCTCTCGGCTGGCTGCACACCCTCGGCAGCCTGCCGGCCATTCCACTGGCCGCCTACATGTTTATCCGGCATGGCCGTATCGTGCCTCGGTCAGTGCCGGGGTTGTTGTATTTCGTGTCGATGATGATCGGTGGCCTCACCGTGTTCCTGGTCGCGCATCAGCCCGTCAGCAACGCCATCGGCATCATTACGATTGCGCTGCTGTTGGCGGGCTATGGGGTAGGGCGCGTGGCCTGGCTGGGGCGAGCCCGGGTGTATGTGGAGACGATCTTGCTGAGCCTGACGGCTTTTTTCCTGATGGTGCCCACCGTGTCCGAGACGTTGCGCCGCGTTCCCGATGGCCACCCCTTTGTCACTGACCTGAAATCGCCGGTGCTGCTGGGCGCGCAGGCGGGCATTGCGCTGGCGCTGGTGATCGGCGTGACGGCGCAAATGGTGTACCTGCGCAGGCAGTCGCGCCTCAGCACTGCCCAACGCTGAAAAACCGGGCAGGAACTACCAGCTTTCATCGCCCAACAGCGTGTAGCCACCCATGAAGTAGGAGCCAGCAATCGTCACGCAAGTCGTCTCGACCACACAGCCTGGGCCACGAATATGGGTGCAGTAGACGTGATACCTGGAAGGGTGAAAAAAAGACTGCGCCCTATTAGTAGCGTCAAATAAGTGGCAATTTTGACTCGGGTTTGCCGTCTGGCGGCATCTTAGACAATTTGTTGACAGTCTCTTTTGGATCCACCATGATTCCCGCGATGTTGATGGCTCTAAGCCATTAAAGTGACATTAGTAACGCGCATTCGTCCCATGCTGTGGTTCTTCAAGATTCAGGGATAAGGCGGCTTGGACTCGGATGGCCAGGCGACGTTGGTCAGGGTAGCCCTAAAACACTGTCACCTTTAATTAGCAGGCTCGTTTGTCGGTGCCTGCGCTCGAGTCTCTAGGAAGTAAACTTCATGGCTGTAGGACGAATTCTGGTCACCGGTGGTGCAGGTTTTATTGGTTCACATCTGGTAGATGCGTTGCTGGGCAAAGGCTACAAGATTCGCGTATTGGACAACTTGTCGACCGGTAAGGTGGCTAACCTGCCCGCCGGTAATCCTGATCTGGAACTGCTGGTTGGCGATGTCGCCGACAGCGCCGTGGTCGAGCAAGCCATGGTTGATTGCAGTGCAGTCGTGCATCTGGCTGCGATTGCGTCGGTGCAGGCCTCGGTAGACGATCCTGTCGCCACTCACCAGGCCAATTTCGTCGGCACTCTCAACGTGTGCCAAAGCATGCTCAAGGCCGGTGTGGCACGTGTGGTGTTTGCCTCCAGCGCGGCTACCTACGGCAACAACGGCGAAGGCACGGCCATCGCCGAAAACACGCCCAAGTCGCCACTGACGCCTTATGCCAGCGACAAGTTGGCCAGTGAGTACTACCTGGACTTCTACCGTCGCGAGCACGGCCTGGAGCCAGTGATCTTCCGCTTTTTCAATATCTTCGGCCCACGCCAGGATCCGTCTTCGCCTTATTCCGGCGTGATCAGCATCTTCACCGAGCGTGCGCTGGCAGGTAAGCCGATTACCGTCTTTGGTGACGGTGAGCAAACCCGCGACTTCGTCTACGTGCAGGACCTGGTGAGCATCCTCGTCCAGGCGGTGGAGACCCGCGAACCGGCACCTGAAGCCATCAACGTAGGGCTCAGCCGTTCGACCAGTCTCAACGACCTGATCGCTGAGCTGGGCCGTGCCACCGGTACTGCATTGAACGTGACGTACCAAGCTTCACGTCAAGGCGACATCCGTCATTCGCGCGCGAATAACGCCCGTCTGTTGGAGCGCTTTGCACTCCCGCAACCGACCTCCATTGGCCAGGGTTTGGCGCAGCTGTTGCGCAGCTTGTAGTTCGTCGGTCACTTCGCCCGACGTCTACGCAGTATTGGCTCAGTCATCTTCAAGAGTGAATTATGGAAATCGTTTTCCGCAGGACGCGTATCCGCGCGATCGCTGAGCGGCTGTTGGCTGCTTTTGCCTTATTCGTCGGCGTGCCGACTGTGCACGCTGCTGCCTTGGCTCAACCGAACAGCGTGGCTTTCTGGTACGCCGAGCAACCACCGCTGCCGGAACTGGCGCAGTTCGACTGGGCCGTGGTCGAACCGGGCCACATGACCCCTGGCGATGTGAAAACCTTGCGGGCGTTGGGCAGCCAGCCATTTGCCTACCTGTCCATCGGTGAGTTTGACGGCAATAAGGCTGAGGTCGAGAAAGCCGGGTTGAGCAACGCGGTTTCCCCTGTGCGTAATCACGCCTGGAACAGCCAGGTGATGGATCTCACGTCGCCGGTCTGGCGCGAGCATCTGTTCGGACGTGCCAAGGCTCTGGAAGCGCAAGGCTATGCGGGTCTGTTCCTCGACACCCTCGACAGTTTCCAACTGATGCCCGAGGCTTCGCGCGAGAACCAGCGCGTCGGCCTGGCCAGCTTGCTGCGTGAGCTGCACAAGCGTCAGCCGAACCTGAAGCTGTTCTTCAACCGTGGTTTCGAAGTGTTGCCTGAGCTGGACGGCGTTGCCGCCGCCGTGGCGGTCGAGTCGATCCATGCCGGTTGGGATGCTTCCACCAAACGCTATCGCCCGGTGTCCGAGTCTGATCGCCAGTGGCTCGAAACCCACCTGCAACCGCTGCGCGCCAAGGGCGTGCCGCTGGTGGCCATCGACTACTTGCCACCCGAGCGTCGTGAGGAGGCGCGCACGCTCGCCAAGCGTCTGCGCGATGAGGGGTTCATTCCCTACATCAGTACCCCGGACCTCAACACCCTGGGCATCAGCAGCATCGAGGTCCAGCCGCGCCGTATCGCGATGATCTACGACCCGCGTGAAGGTGCACTGGAAGATGCCGCTGGCCATAGCAACCTGGGTGGTTTGTTGGAGTACCTCGGTTACCGAGTCGATTACCTGCCCGCCGACAGTGACCTGCCGCTCTACGGTTTCAGTGGCTTGTACGCGGGTGTGGTCACCTGGATGACCAGCGGCCCGCCGCAGGATGCATCGGCGTTCAATCGCTTTATCAATGCCCGTCTGGACGAGCAGGTACCAGTGGTGTTTTTCAGTGGTCTGCCGGTTGAAGACAAGTTGTTGCTCAAGCGCCTGGGCCTCAAGCTGGATGCGCCGCCCGCCACTCAGGTGTTGACCATCACCCACCAGGACAAGGCCCTGCTGGGCGCATTCGAGGCACCGGTGGTGCCTCGCTCCCGTGACCTGGCAGCGGTCTTCGTATTGCCCAACGGCCCAACCCCGGCGTTGTCCTTGAGCGGTGCCAATGGCGCCGTTTTCAACCCGGTGGTGGTCGGTAAATGGGGGGGACTTGCGCTTGCGCCTTACCTGCTCGAAATCAACAACGAGCGTAGCCGCTGGATTCTCGACCCTTTCGCGTTCCTTCAGGCCAGCCTGCGTCTACCGGCTCAACCTCGGCCGGACACCACCACCGAAAATGGCCGGCGCATCGCGACCGTGCATATCGATGGCGACGGATTTCCCTCCCGCGCCGAAGTGCGCGGCACTCCCTATGCCGGTCGTCATACCCTGGACGACTACATCAAGCCCAACCCGTTCCTGACGTCGGTGTCGATCATCGAGGGCGAGATCTCGCCGCGTGGCGCGTTCCCCTTCCTGGCCCGCGAGCTGGAGCCGATTGCCCGCGAGATCTTCGCCAACCCTAAAGTCGAAGTGGCCACGCACACCTACAGCCACCCGTTTTTCATGCAGCCGGATAAGGCCGAGAAGCGCGAAAATTTCAACCCCGAATACGGTTTGAACATGAAAATCGCCGGCTACGAAAAAATCGATTTTCGTCGGGAGATTTTTGGCTCGCGCGATTACATCAATCAGAACCTGACTACGCCACAGAAGCCGGTGAAGATGGTGTTCTGGCCAGGCGATGCGCTGCCATCCGCCAGCACCATCAAGCTGGCCTATGACGCGGGCTTGAAAAACGTCAACGGCGCCGAAACCATCATGACCAAGGCCAACCCGTCCCTGACCGGGTTGAACCCGTTGCTGCGGCCGACGCCTGGGGGGTTGCAGTACTACGCGCCGATCATCAACGAAAACCTCTACACCAACCTGTGGAAAGGCCCGTACTACGGCTTCCGTGAGTTGATCGAGACGTTCGAACTGACCGACAGTCCGCGTCGCCTGCGCGGGCTGCACCTCTACTACCACTTCTATTCCAGCACCAAGCAAGCCTCGATCAAGGCCATGCACGAGATCTACGGCTACTTGCGCGAGCAACAGCCGATGTCGTTATGGATGAGCGACTACGTCGACCGTCTGCATGGTCTTTACCAGTCGAGCCTGGCCCGAACTGCGGACGGCGCCTGGCAGATTCGCGGGATGGACGCTCTGCGTACCGTGCGCCTGGATGCACAAATGGGCTGGCCGGACTTGCTCAAATCCCAAGGTGTCGCGGGTGTACGTGACTTGCCGCAAGGGCGCTATGTGGCCCTGAGCAGCGACAAGGCATTGCTCGCATTGCGTGCGGACAGAGATCCCCGCCCTGCGCTGGAGGAGGCCAACGTGCCGTTGCTCGATTGGCGTTACCTGGACGATCGGCGCGTGAGCTTTTCCTTCGCCGGTCAGTTCGACCTGACCTTCACCGTACGCTCGGCAACCGCCTGCCGCGTGGAAGTCGATGGGCAACGATTCGCAGGCAAGGCCTCGGCTGGCCTTTGGACTTTTCAACTTCCCATGAAGCAGGTGAGTAATGGTCAACTCCTCTGCAACTAAAAGCAGCCGCCTGCTCAACCCATGGGCACTGGCGGTGGTCGCTGTCGCCGTGGGCGGCCTGCTGTGGGCAACCTTCCAGCGTGAAGAAGTGTTCCAGCCCGACGGGCGCGAACCCGACGCCGTGTCGGCCAACTATGCCGAGCTGTTGCTGACGGCGCACCCGGATGACGACCATTTGCGTTTGCAATTGGTCGACTTGCTGATTCGCCTGGGTGACTACACCAAGGCGCGCCAACACGTGGACGCCTGGCCCAAGCCGCAGCCGGAGATCCAGGCCTACTATCGCCTGGAGCTGGACGCGCTGATCGCAGCCAGTGGCAACGACCTGATTGCGCAGCATGCGTTGGTCGAGCGTCTGCAAAGCTTCGATCATCGCAAGCTGCCGGTGGCCCAGCTGCAAAGCCTGGCGAAGCTGGCGTTGACCCTGCAGGCGCCGGCGTTTGCCGCCAGTGTGTTCGAAGAGATCGCAGGGCGTGACCCGGCGCAGCGCACCGAGGCGCTCAAATTCGCCGCGCAGTGGTACTTGGCGGGTGAGCAGCCTGCGCACGCGGCAGACATCTATCTGCAACTCAAGCGTGACGCCCAACAACCGGCCGAACGACGGGAGTACGCGCAACTTGCGTTCAACAGCCTGCTCTCGGCCGGCCGTGACGAGCAGGCCGCGCAAGTGCTGGCTGACGAGCTGCCCCGGCTGACGAACCCGCAGACCGACGTGGCGTGGCTGGAGCAAGGCGTGGATATCGCCGTTGCGACCAGGCAGTTCGACCTGGCCCAGCGCGTGCTCCGGCAGTGGCATGACCTGGAGCCTGGCAACCGCAAAATCCTGGTCAAAGAATTCCAGGTGCGCCTGTCTATCAATGATCTGGCGGGTGCGTGGGAAACCGGTCAGGAGCTGGTCATCGATTACCCGGATGACACCGAGTTGCTGGGGCAAATGGCCAAGCTCGGTGAGTGGCGCGGTGATAACGAAGCCGCGCTGGATTACTGGATTCGCTTGCTCAAACTCAAAGAGGACCCGAAAACCCGCGAGCACGCCTGGCGCCTTGCCAGCCTGCAATTCGACTTCGCCCGCTCGATCCCGTTGCTCGCCGACATCATGCAGCAGCGTGCGCTCACGGACATCGAGCTGGATGCGTTGATCTACGCTCATGAATCCCGTGGTACACCGGCTGAAGCCGAGGCATGGCTGCGCACCTACCTGCGCAAGTACCCGGCCCATCGCCTGGCCTGGACACGCTTGCTGCACAACCTGGAAAACACCGGGCAGTTCGCGGCCAAAGGCAAACTCTACAAGGACTATGCAAAACGCTACACGCTGACCACCGCCGAATTGGTCGATTGGGCCAGCACGCAAATGAAGCTGTTTGATGAGCCGGCGGCCTGGGAAGTGGTCAAGTCGGACGACTCATCCATCGATGACCCGGAATACTGGCGCACCCGTGCGGCGCTCGCCTGGGACCTGGAGCGCGACGAAGACTTGCGCGTCTCCCTGGAAAAACTGCTGTCCCTCAACGGCAAGCTGACCAGTGGCGACGAGAGCCAGTTGATCACCCTCTATCGCACCCGTGACCCGCAGCGTGCCTTGACGTTGATGGTCGACAGCTGGCACCGCGCCCAGGATCCGCAACGGTTGGTCGAGGCGCTGCAACTGGCCCAGGAGCTGCACGAGTGGGATCAGGTCGTGACCCTGCTGGAAGACGCCAGGCAATACCCGCAGGCCTACGAGCAAGCCCAGGTCCTGGCGGTACGCGGTGCCTTGGCGGTGGAGCAGGGCGATCCCTCCGAGGCCGAGCGTCTCTATCTGCTGGGCTTGTCGCGCTACCCCGATGACAACCTGTTCCGCGAGCGTTTGACCTGGCTGTATGTCGACCAGGCCGACACGGCAAAACTCAAACCCCTGCTGGCCAAATGGCGTGCCTATGCACGGGCAGACCGCCTGCTCTGGCTGCCGTTTGCCAGCGCCAGCCAGCTGTTGGGGCGCGATGCCGAGGCGTTGGCCTGGTATCGCATGTACCTCAAGCTCAGCCCGAACGACTGGCTGGTGCAGGCCGCGTATGCCGATGCACTGGACACATCCGGCTACCAGGACGCCGCCCAGCGCCTGCGCTTGAAGTTGCTGCGCAGCCCCGAGGCCGACAACCTGCAACCCTCGTCCCAACGCTATGCGATCTGGCTGCGCTTGATGTCGAGCAGCTACTCGCCGCAGAAGGCCCAGCAAGAATTGCTGAAGTGGAAAGACGGTTCGCCGTCGATGAAACAGCTGTGGTTCGAACGCCTGCTGGCCCGCCTGGATGCGACCAACCAGCAAGCGCAGAAAGACGACTGGCTGGCCTGGGCGCGCACCCAAGGGCTCAAGGTCGACCGTTACGAGCAGATCCAGGAAGCCTTGCGCAGCCGCAATAAAGCCCAGGTCGAAACCCTGTTGGCCAGCAGCGACCTGAACCCGGCGCAGCGCGCACAGGCGCTCAGCCGTTTGGGGCGTACCAACGAGGCACTGGACACCAGCCTGTCCGCACTGGGCGACGACCAGCCGGATTCGGTGAACGAGCAACTGCGTCGCCAGGCGGTGGAGATCCACGAAGCCACCCCGCAAGGCGCATTGCTGTCGTATCAGAAACAGGATTTCGGTGGCTTGTCGTTTGACTCGCCGCGCCTGGAAATCGCCCACAACCTGGGTGACAACTGGTACGCCGATGTCGAGATGGAACACGGCAACTATAAAGGCGACGACGTCATCTCTTCGCGCATCGGCGACGAGAGCAACGCGACCCTGACCTTGGTGCGCGCGGTGGAAAACGGCAGCTGGAAGCTGTTCGCCGACACCAGCCAACGCAAGGACGACGACCGTAACGGCCTGGGCCTGTCGCGCCTGTGGCAGTTGGGCAACAGCCACCAGATCGAGACCGGCCTGGACTGGCATCGCAAGAGCGACGACAGCGGCCTGATGCGTGCTTTCGGCCAGCAGGACCGCGCCTGGGTCGGCGGCCGTCACGGCCTGACTGCGCGGGACCAGTTGAGCTGGGAAGTGGCGCAGCGCTCTTTCTCGACCCGTGCCGGCGACTCGTTGGGCAGCGGTCATGCATTGAAGCTGGAGCTTAACCACACGCTGGAATTCGCCGGGCCTAACTGGACGGTGCGCAGTGGTGTGGATTACCAGAAGAACAATGTGAAGGATCGCAACCTGGATTACCTCTCCAGCGACTTCAAAGGCCCGATTCGAGTGCCTGATGTCGCGCCGCCTGAGCCGGGTGACCCGATCGAGTTGCAGACCATCCCGTCGGGCGACCTCCTGCAAAGCCGCTACGGCCAACTCTATGTCGGTACGTCATGGCGTCGCGGCATCCCCGGTGCGCTGGTGCGCAGCAAGCCGCAATACACCTGGCTGGTGGACATGACGGCGGGCTGGCAGTGGACCGACCAAACCTTCAACTACGGCGTCAACACGGGCATTGGTTTCGAAGTGCTGGGTGACGACGAACTGGCCCTCACCTTCGGCTACCAATCTGCGCCACAAGGCGGGGATGGCAAGTCCGGCGGCACACTGGGCATGAGCTACGGCGTGCGTTTCGGGCGCTGATTACAGAATCTACGGGAGAAAAACCTATGCAAGCAATTCGTAACCTGAGCCTGGCCCTGACAGTGCTGTTCGTCGCCGGCTGCTCCAGCTTCACCAGTGAAAACAGCCCTGACCTGCCGCGTAACGCGCAGTGGGGCATCGTGCCGATGATCAACTATTCGCAGACCCCGCAAGCCGGTGAGCGCAGCGAGCAGATCCTGCTCAGCGTACTCAGCAGCCATGGCCTGCAACCGCGTGTTTACCCGACCAGTACCCAGGGTGAGCAGGCGCTGATGGACGACAACGAGCGCCTGACCGGTGCCCTGGAATGGGCACGTGAGCAAAAGCTCGATTACGTCATCGCCGGCAGCGTCGAAGAGTGGCAGTACAAGAACGGCCTGGATGGCGAGCCGGCGGTGGGCATCAGCCTGCGTGTGTTGGACGCCAACAGTGGTCGTGTGCTCTGGAGCAAAAGCGGCGCGCGCGCCGGTTGGTCCCGTGAAAGCCTGGCGGGCAATGCTCAGACGGTAATCGACAAACTGGTTGGCGCCCTTCGATTCGAGTGAACGCAATGAATTCTCCACACATGGATTACAGCCTGGCGCCTCGCGCCAGCGGGCCGGTGTCTTGGCTGGAAACACTCCTGGTAACGGGCTTGGCCATTGGCCTCGGCTTCTGGCTGACTCCCGAAGACCCGTTGCAAATGCACGGTGGTTTCCCCTGGCCAATCCTGGCGCCACTGCTGTTGGGTGTGCGTTACGGTTTTGTGCGCGGCCTGTTCAGCGCCGTGCTGCTGGTGGCGGCGCTGTTTGCCCTGCGCTACACCGGGCATGCAGGTTATACCCAGCTTGAGCCCTCGTTCATCGTCGGTGTGCTGGTGTGCGGGATGCTGGTGGGTGAGGTTCGCGACCTGTGGGTGCGCCGCCTGGAGCGTCTGCAGATGGCTAACGAATACCGTCAGTACCGCCTCGACGAATTCACCCGTGCCCACCAGATCCTGCGGGTGTCCCATGACCTGCTGGAGCAGCGCGTGGCCGGCAGTGACCAGAGCCTGCGCAGCTCGTTGCTGGGCCTGCGTGAAAAACTGCGCGGCATGCCGGTCGAAGGCGACGCATTGAGCGAGCTGGCTGAGCCGATCGTGGCGATGCTCGGCCAATACGGTGCATTGCGCGTGGCAGGTTTGTACCGCGTCGACGACAGCGAGAAAAACCTACTGCCCCAGGCCTTGGCGATGATCGGCGTGATGGGGCCGCTGGAAACCGATGACGGTTTGATCCGGCTATGCCTGGAGCGCGGCGAACTGGTGAGCGTACGCCAGGAACTGATCGACGCCGGTAACGCCGCGCAGTTTTCCGCGCTGCAGGCCTGCATCCCGTTGATCGATGCCGAAGGCCGCTTGCTGGCGATCCTGGCGGTTCGGCAAATGCCGTTCTTTGCGTTCCAGGACCGCACCTTGAGCCTCTTGTCGCTGCTGGCCGGCCACATTGCCGACCTGTTGCGCCGCGATCCGCAAGTGCTGAGCCTGCCCGATGCGCACGCCCAGCAGTTTTCGTTGCAGCTCAAGCGGTCGTTGGTGGACGTGGAACAGCACACATTGCCCGCCGGGTTGTTCGCGTTCGAGATGACGCGCGCCAACGAGGAACTGTCGCGTCTGATGGAGCGCAGCCAACGTGGCCTGGACTTGCACCTGGCGGTGCGCAACAACCGCGAACATCGCCTGCTGCTGGTGCTGTTGCCGTTGACCAGCCCGGAAGGTACCGAAGGCTACCTGGCGCGGATTGGCATGCTGTTGCACGAGCACTTTGGTATCGACACGGACCTGGACAGCCTGGGTGTGCGGGCCATGCCTTTCAACCTGGAGCCTGGCTGTGATCGCAACGGGCTGCGTAACTTCCTTTACAACGAGTGTGGCCTGAATGATCAGCAAGTGGCTGTTTAGCGGCGCCGTGCTGCTGGAGGCGGGCAGTTGGGCCAGTCTGTGGCTCGATGCGCCGCAGATGCACCAACTGCTGGTGTTCACCTTCAGCCATGGCTTGGCCTGCCTGATGCTGTGCGGCGCCGTATGGTTGCTGTTGCCGGCGCGCTACCGGGCGCCTTTGCCGTGGAGCCCACTGTTCATTTTCAGCCTGGCGTTCTTTGTGCCGGTGATCGGCACCCTGGGCGTGGTTGCGTCGATCTTCCCGGCGCTGTACCTGCCGCGTAAACGCGACCAGCAGGCGTGGCGATCGGTGGGGATCCCAAGCCTGCCGTTCCGTGCGCAGGCCCAGACACGCACGCCGATTTTCGCCGATGGCGGTTTGCAGGACGTGCTGCGCCACGCGCCCGATCCCGATCAGCGTCTGGCCGCTTTGCTGGCGACTCGCCGCATGCCTGGCAAGGACGCGGTACCCATCCTCAAGCTGGCCTTGGGTGACCCCAGTGATGACGTGCGTCTCCTGGCGTACTCGATGCTCGACAAGCAGGAAAGTGACATCAACCTGCACATTCAGATGGCGTTGGAACAGTTGGCCGGCGTCAGCCCCCGAACTGCCGGCCCGGTGCACAGCATGCTGGCGCGATGGTATTGGGAATTGGCCTACCTCGGCCTGGCCCAAGGCAGTGTGCTCGAACACGTGCTGAACCAGGCCAGCGAGCATGCCGAGCAAGGTCTGGCGGCCGGTGAGGGCGGTGAGCTGTTGCTGCTGGCCGGCCGTATTGCCCTGGAGCGCGGTGAAAACGAGCGAGCCGAGGCCCTCTTGCACGAGGCTGAGCGAAACGGTCTGGGTGAGGCTCAGTTACTGCCTTTCCATGCCGAGCTGGCGTTTGAAGCGGGTCGCTATCACGAAATCCCCGGGCTGCTCGCCAGGCTGCCGGAAGAAACCCGTCAGCGGCCACCCTTTGCTGAGTTGGTGAGGAGCTGGAATGAATCATAAGGAAGCCACCCCGACGGCCGACATCTGCCTGCTGCTGGAAGGCACCTGGCCTTACGTGCGCGGCGGCGTATCGAGCTGGATTCACCAGATGATCCTCGGCCTGCCGGAGCTGACTTTTTCGGTGATGTTCATCGGTGGTCAGCGCTCGGCGTACACCTCGCGGCGTTATGAAGTGCCGGTGAACGTGGTGCACATCGAAGAGGTGTTCCTCGAAGACGCGACGCACCCCGCCGATACCCGTGGCACGCCGCGCGATGCCGACCCGCAGCAGTTGGCCGACCTGTATCGCTTTTTGCACCACCCGGACCCGCCCGAGCGGGAGCTGGGTGAGCGCCTGCTCAATTGCATCGTCGAGGGCCATATGACCCTGGATGATGTACTGCGCAGCCGTGCCAGTTGGGAAACCCTCAGCGAAGGCTACCGCCAGCACTGCGCCGACCCATCTTTCGTCAACTATTTCTGGACCCTGCGTTCGTTGCAGTCGCCGTTGCTGATGCTCGCCGAGGCCTCGCGCAAGATGCCGCCAGCGCGGGTGCTGCACTCGATTTCCACCGGTTACGCCGGGCTGCTGGGCTGCATCCTCAAGCACCGCTGGAAATGCACTTATCTGCTGAGCGAACACGGTATCTATACCAAGGAGCGCAAGATCGATCTGGCCCAGGCCACCTGGATTGCCGAAACCTCCGGGCAGGCGCTCAACCGCAGCCTCGACGGAGGCTCGGGGTATATCCGGACCCTGTGGGTGCGCTACTTCGAACGGATCGGCCAACTGGCCTACAACAGCGCCGACAAGATCATTGCCTTGTATGACGGCAACCGTCAGCGTCAGATCAAGGACGGTGCCGATCCGAGCCGCACGGCGTTGATCGCCAATGGCATCGACCTGTCGCAGTGGTCCCGCGCCATGGAAACCCGTGAGCCGGGCATTGCACCGGTGGTCGGGTTGATCGGGCGCGTGGTGCCGATCAAGGACGTGAAAACGTTCCTGCGTGCCATGCGCGGCGTGATCAGCGCCATGCCGCATGCCGAAGGCTGGATTGTCGGCCCCGAGGAAGAAGACCCGGAATACGTGAGCGAATGCCGCAGCCTGATGGCGAGCCTGGGGCTTGAAGGCAAAGTGCACTTCCTGGGTTTCCAGCGCATCCAGGACATCTTGCCCAAGCTTGGCCTGATGGTGCTGACCTCGATCAGCGAAGCACAACCCTTGGTGATCCTCGAAGCCTGGGCTGCCGGTACGCCGGTCGTCAGCAGCGACGTCGGCTCATGCCGCGAACTGATCGAAGGCGGCAGCGCCGAAGACCGCGACCTGGGCGTGGCGGGCAAGGTGGTGGCGATTGCCGACCCACAGGCGACGTCCGCCGCGATCCTGGAACTGCTGCGCAGCCCCGAGCGCTGGCAGGCTGCACAGGCCGCCGGCTTGCTGCGGGTCAACCGTTACTACACCGAAGCCCTGATGCTGCAGCGCTACCGCGACCTGTACCAGGCCGCCATGGAGAATAGTTAAATGGCCGGTATTGGCTTCGAACTGCGCAAGATCCTCTCGCGCGACTCATACACCGCCACCTTGCACGCCTATGTGTATGCAGGCCTGATCAGCTCCGGCCCGTGGGTGCTGTCGATCATCAGCGTAATGCTGGTGGGCATCATCAGCCTGGGCCTGCTGTTGCCCAACTCATTGGTGGGGCAGTTTCTGGTCACGGTGACGTACCTGATGGCCAGCTCATTGATCCTGACCGGTGGCCTGCAGTTGTTCTTCACCCGCTTCGTGTCCGACCAGTTGTTCGAGCACAACTACGAGCAGATTCTGCCCAACCTGCTGGGCATATTGTTGATGGTGACGGTCGGTGCCGGGGTGCTGGGGGTTATCGTGCTGGCGCTACTGTTCGATCAACCGCTGGTCTACCGCGTGCTGGTGCTGTCGAACTTCGTGGTGCTGTGCAACCTGTGGCTGGTGATCATCTTTCTCTCGGGGATGAAGAAATACAACCGCATCCTGCTGGTGATGGTGGTGGGTTACTCGCTGATGGTCGCGTGCGCCTACCTGCTGAGCTTTCTGAAGATGCCCGGCCTGTTGCTGGCGCTGTTGATCGGGCACGGCAGCCTGTTGTTCCTGTACCTGTACGACATCCTGCGCGAGTACCGTGCCGAGAAAATGATTGCGTTTGATTTTCTCAATCGTCGCAACGTGTTCCTCAGCCTGCTGGTGACCGGGTTCTTCTACAACTTCGGCATCTGGGTGGACAAAATCCTGTTCTGGTTCAACCCAGGCACTTCCAACGAAGTCATAGGCCCGCTGCGCGCCTCGATCCTGTACGACATGCCGATCTTCATCGCTTACTTGGCGATCATCCCCGGCATGGCCGTGTTCCTGGTGCGTATCGAGACCGACTTTGCCGAGTGGTACGACCGCTTGTTCCGTGCCATCCGCGATGGCGAGACCTTGCAGCACATCGGCTCGCTGAAAACCGAGATGACCCTCTCCATCCGCCAGGGCCTGCTGGAAATCTGCAAAGTCCAAGGCCTGACCGTGGTGCTGCTGTTCCTCTTCGCCCCGCGCCTGCTGGAATGGATCGGCATCTCCAGCTACTACCTGCCACTGTTCTACATCGACTTGATCGGCGTGAGCATCCAGGTGGTCTTCATGGCGTTGCTCAACGTGTTCTTCTACCTCGACAAACGCCGCGTGGTCCTGGAGCTGTGCGTACTGTTTGCCGTACTCAACGCAGCCCTGACACTGCTCAGCATGTACCTGGGGCCCAGTTTCTTCGGCTACGGGTTTACGTTGTCGTTGCTGGTGTGCGTATTGCTGGGGCTGGCACGGTTGTCGTCGGCGCTGGAAGACCTGGAGTATGAGACGTTTATGTTGGCGCGGTGATTGGGTTTCAGGTGGTGTGAGAAAGGCACTTGGCGTTCGCGGCAAGTGCCTTTTTTGTTGGAGGAGGGCGGTTTGGCTTAGCTGGCGCTTGCAGCAGGCGTGGGGGTTATCTGTTCAATGAGCCAGACGCCCAGGTCAGATATTGAGTAAGTCACGGGCGCGTTTGTGGCAGAGAACTCAACATTGCCCTCAAGTGCGTTGTTGCTGATGAACGAGTCGTTGAGCAACCCCTTTGAAATGAGATCTGACACACAAGAGGCAATCAGCATGGGGTCCAGATCGCTCGGCAGTAGGTCTTCAATTGCACTTGTGGCGAGTGACAGTTTCCTTCCCACCGAAAACATACCTTTACCGGGTTGTTCTACGTTGAGCTTGTTTGCTTCTGAAAGCACTAGGAAATGAACATCTTCCAGGTCGCGCACCAGACGCAAGGTTTGAGAGGTCGCGTCCCAGTTACTGGTTTTCTGGTGCCAGATATTGGCCAGAATCGAGGCGAAAACACGGACTTTCTCCTCGCTCCGTGACTCATTGAGCGCGTTGAGTGAGATTCGTAACGCGGGGATGAGGTCTGGTGAATCCGAGGGGGTGGTGCCTAGCGAATATTTTTCAAGCTCGGCAAGGAGCAGGCGGATTTGCCGGAGCTCGAAGTCCACTGCCTTTTTTGACAGATAACGGTCAACAATCCCGAGCCCACTTGCGTTAAGAATCAGGAACAGTGGTGCCCATAGTGGGTGTTCATTCTCGTAAATATGACCCAGTTTCTCACGTAGGTTTGCGTTATCCAGCGTGGATACGTCCATGCGTTTTCTCCCTTGATTGAAGTGTCCCAACCGATGGTTTACACCTGAATTGAGGCCGGCTGCGGTGGTGTCATGGTAATGACAAATCAATCAGGCGTGGCTGATAAACGTTACCGCTATTGCCTGGGCGATAGCGGTTGTGCGGGTATGCCACCGGATGGCGCTTTATATGGAGCGATAAAAAACCATCAGGCGGGTGTCGAGAGCAGCGAGATGCTTGAAGATGCGACTGAGATATGTGGCCCCGTCAAAAAGTGCAAAGCACCCGATTGAACCCTGAAGCGGCCCCTGCGCTCGGCGTATTCGACCTTGTGCGCGACTTCTTCCCGCATGTGAGGCCGATCCATTAAAGCCTGGAAACTACTCAAAGCCCAGGACACGATCCAGGGCCGTCGCATCGAATGGGACGCCAGCTGGAACGACATCGCCGCCGCGTTCCTGACCATCAAGCGCGGCGCCACCACCAGTGGCCAGATCACCTACAGCGCCTCACGCACCGACGCCACCGGCCACGCCGACATCGCCTGGGCGGTGATGCACGCCTTGGCCCACGAACCCCTCAACGTCCACAAGAAGCGGCGCAGCCGCTGGTCCACCCTCGAAGGCACCCATGAGCGATCCCAGACCCCCGGCCACTCTGCGCAAGGTAAAAACATTCAGCTTCGGCGCGCCCGAATCGGTACTGACCGGCCACCTGGGGGAGTACATGGGCGTGTTCGCCAGCGACGACGGCCAACTCTACACCCCGCCCGTGTCCCGCACGGGACTGGCCAAACTACTGCGCGCCAACGCCCATCACGGCACCATCCCGCGCTTCAAACGCAACCTTCTGCTGCGTGACTTCATCCCCTCGGCCGGGTGTAGCGCGCAGACCATGGGGCGGGTGGCGTTAGATTTTATGGTGTTTGGCGAAGGCTACTTTCAGCGTAAAACCAATGTGCTGGGGCAGGTGCTGGAGCTGGAACACCTGCCGGCGTTGAACATGCGCAGAAAGGTCGGCGGCGGGTTTGTGCTGCTGTTGCCCGGTGGCAAGCACCTGCACTTTGACGAGGACCAGGTGGAACATGTGATGGACTACGACGTGGAACAGAACATCTACGGCGTGCCGGACTACCTGGGCGGGATGCATGCGCTGTTGCTCAACGAATCGGCTACGTTGTTTCGGCGGCGGTATTACAACAATGGGGCGCACGCGGGGTTCATCTTCTACACCAATGACCCGAACCTGTCGGAGGCGGATGAGGAACGGATGCAGGCGCAGATCGGGGCGAGCAAAGGCGTGGGGAATTTTAGGTCGCTGTTTGTGAATATTCCAGGGGGTGGGGATAAGGCGATTCAGATCATCCCGGTGGGGGATATTGCGACGAAGGATGAGTTTGAGCGGATCAAGAACATCACCCGCAATGACGTGATTGCGGCGTGGCGCATGAACCCTGCGCTGGCGGGGTGCATGCCGGAGAATGCGGCGGGGTTTGGGGATGTGGAGAAGATTGATCGGGTTTACATGAATAACGAGATACGGCCGATCAGGCAGTTGTTTTTGCAGGTGAATGAACGAATGCGTAGGGATTGTAGAATGGGTTGGGCGATAGTTTAGAGCTCTAGAATCTAATTCGTACATTGACTTTTAGCCATGTCTGGCATGGTCACCGTGGCGCCATCTACGAGGCGCACCGTAGGACCCATCCAGCGCTAGAAGGATGGCGCGTTGCTGATGATCGTGTTGAGCGCGACAACGATGAAATCTTCATTGCCGGTAGCTCAAGGCTCTAATACTTCGGTTTTTATGGGTTGTCAAAAAAATAGCTATATCCGACAAACAGAATCGGTATAAAAAACTGGTAGTTCTAACAGGTTTCAAAGGATGCATAGCCCATTAGTCTTTTTTGCGAGACATTTAAAAATGACACTTACGATTCATATGCAAACTAACGATCTTGCTAGAAGAGGTGAAAATCATGGGGCAAGTTAATCCAAATGGGACTTATACCGGAGCCGTATATGATCCAGGCGAGCGTAATGCGGCGGTCTTGATGATTTACGCGTCAGACCCACAGACTGGTAATATATCCAATGCCCAGTTGAACTATTATGGACTTACTTTCAAGGTTGATGGAACATTCACCTATCAAAATCTTTCCGACGAGAGTCCTGTTTCTTTTAATCTTCGAGCAGAAGTTCAAGGTGGCGAGAATAATCTACTCACTATCACCTTGACATCGCCTGACAGGAGCTACCAGAACTTGAACGGTAAAGTTTATGTCGCGCGCGGTGGGCCGAATGTAGGCAAAACATACGACATTACCTTCCAAAAAGGCTGACCCCAAAGCAACCATTTAGGACTTGTGTATTAAGCCAGATTTATTAAGTCCTCATTAAAAAACCGTCGAGCGACGGTTTTTTTAATGTCGGTAGTTTATATTTTTTTAGTTGGCCTAAGCGTCCAGTCAAACTTTTATGTAACGCTGGTACGTCGCGTCCGACAATATCGACTTAATCTTCGATGCATTACCGGCAGTGCCGAAGGCTTGATAATGTCTGAAGCAGCCTAGGGGGGTATGCACACACAAATCGCGAGCAAGGTTGCGGGGAATTTTATCAGCTGTCTGTGAGCCTTCTAAGGGGCAGGCGAATCAGATCATTCCGGTGGGGGACATTGCGACCAAAGATGAGTTTGAGCGGATCAAGAACATCACCCGCAATGACGTGATCGCGGCGTGGCGGATGAACCCCGCGCTGGCGGGCTGCATGCCGGAGAATGCGGCGGGGTTTGGGGGGGTGGAGAAGATTGATCGGGTGTACACGAATAATGAGATACGGCCGATCAGGCAGCTTTTTTTGCAAGTGAACATTCATTTGCGCAGGGATCGCAGGATTAAATGGGGGGATGCAGCAGCCTGATGAGGTTGGTGAGGAACTCCATTCGCATTTCGTCCTAGGAAAAGAAGTTATCGCTATAGACGGAATGCATAATCATTCTAAAAACTGTTAATTCTGACAGTGGATAAGCAACATCGTATGACTTGACAATAGAGAGGTCGTATTCTTTTTGATGAGTTTGATAGTGAATCGTATTTTTTTGGAGAAGGGTGATGGAACAAGAAAAAGTGTCAGACGTAACGAACATAGAACTCGGTACCAGTCCAGAGAAGGTGAGAAAGACTCTTGAAGGAATTGGCATAAAAATTAAGTCACTGGATTACACGGTTGGTGAAACTCGAGCGACTGTAGTTCACTTTGTGGACGGAAGTAGCGCGGCTGACGGTGCGCAGTCAAAAGTGCGCGGACTCATTAATATATTGCTGATAGGGCATGTTGACAGTGGTAAGTCTAGCTAGGATTTACGCTGATAGTTTGCGAAATGTTGAGATTGCACACTGTAATAATAAAACGCTGAACGAGTAGCAACGTAACTCATACGGAAGCTGAAGAGTAGCGCCCGGTGCATTGGCCGGGCGCGTTCTATTTACTGTGGATGCGGACCGCCTGGTTGTATAGCCAGGTGCAGATCGTCAAGGACCGCTTTGCCCATTTCACACAGATAGTGCGCGGCAAAGGCTAGCCTCGCGTTTCTGGGGTCCATGGCAACTTCAAGCGAGAGGGTGGTGGCGCAGTCGAGGACGTGCGCTGCGTGTTCAAGGGCTTCACGCAACGGGATCCCGGCGTTTACACGGAACAGCTTCAAATGGTGTTTGCCCTCTCCGCAGTCTGCGAAGGTTTGGGCGCCAATGGTTGTGGCTGAGGGTGGGGTGCTCATTGCTGACCTCCCACACGATCGGTGGAGGTATTGGTACGGACGGCGCTACGGTAATCAAGCATGGTGTGAAGCCTCTCTGATGACCAACTGAGACGTCCACACATCGTTTCCAGGCGATGGGTGGCAGCCGTGCGCAGGCTGGAAACCGAGACAGAGACTACTCGGCAGACACGAATGTCTCCCACACACGGCCGCCAAAAAGCACAAACGGCAGACATAAAAAAAGCGCCTGCTGATTGTTTGACGACGCTGCGTGCGTCTCGGTAACGGGTTTCCAGGCCCGGTCGCTGATGAGCAGCGACTAGTAGAGATTAGCGTGATGCCGATTCATCTGCAACGTAGTGGTATAGGCCCAATAAAATCTACTGAAAGCAGGAGCGCGGATCACGGCAAAAAATGGTTCGTTGGAGGGGGCCAATGTTAGAAAGCTTAGAAAATTTGGGTCTCGTACGTAGGATGCAGGCTGTATTTTCTGTACGATTGATGAGGTGAACGAATGACTCGTAGACTATTTTAAGATTTGGTTTTTTCATCAGGAGTTAATATGGCAGGTAAGCTGGCTAACTTTCATTCTGCAGTTCAATCACTGAAACTTTATCGTAGGGCTGAGTTGCCAGGTCAAGATAATAATGCTGGTATTGTAGAGAAATTGTACGTTGATCCGCTTCCGAATGATCATGTTTTTGATACGGTTCGAACTCCCAATACTTCATTTATTATTGGGCGCAAAGGCACAGGTAAATCGACAATTTTTCAACGCCTGCAGTACGATCTCACAAAAGACAAGAAGAAAACTTCAGCATATGTAGATATCAAAACTATATTCGAGTCTTCGCAAGTTGATAGTAGGCTATATGCAAAAATCGCCGCAATGGAAACGGCATTGCCGCAGCAAGAGATTGAGCGCGTCTTACTCCTGAAGTCTTTTATTGTTTCGGTAATTGTTGAGATTAAGAAGGAGCTAAAAAAACGAACTGAAAGTTCTTTTTGGGAAACTATTAAGGACTCTTTCTCTGGAGGGTTGGATGAGCTATTCGAAGAGCTTGATGAGCTTGTTGATGAGATTGATGTAGAGAAATTTGTAAGCGTATTGGGTATTAAGCATATTCAAGGCAAACGTCAAGAAGAAGCTACTCGTTCTCAGTCAGGCAATGTAGATTTAAAAATTAAAGCAGATCCCAAGCCGATAGAGTTTTCCATGGGGGGCCAGATTGGGTCAAGTGGAAAGAATGCCAATGAAGTAAATTATAGTGATATTTTAATAAGTGTATTCGATATAAAAGACCTTCTCACTAAGTTGAAAACAATCCTGTCTAATCTTGGTGTTCGTCATTTGTACATTCTGGTTGATGACTTTTCAGAATTGCCCGAAGATGCTATGAGGGTTGTTGTTGATTTGCTGTTGGCACCTCTGAATAACTGGTCTGAGGAGTTTGTAAAGCTAAAGGTAGCAGCATATCCAGGTAGGATTTATTACGGTCAGATTGATAAGACGAAAATAGATGAGATTTATTTGGATATCTACAAGCTCTACGGCTCTAATGATGTTTCGACAATGGAGGATAATGCTACTGAATTTGTACGTCGTTTAGTGTTGATGCGTATCAAGGTTTATAAAGCAGGTAAGTTGTTGGATTATTTTGATAGTAATACTGACGAAATATTAAAGGAGCTATTCTACGCCACTATGGGTAATCCAAGGATAATTGGTTATATACTGCATTATTGCCATGAGTCTCATCTGATTTACGATAGAAAAATTGGTGTGCGAGCTATTCAGCAAGCAGCAAAAAAGTATTACGAAGATAAAATCGAGAGCTACTTTAGTCTTTCTAAATTTCTCCATGAGTCATTTGGGGAAAAGTCGTCGATATATGGGTTGAAAGAACTGCTTGAGATGTTGGTGGTTCGTGCCAAAGAGCTCAGGACTCACAGTTCGACAATATTTAATTCAATTCAAGGTCGCCCGCCTACCAGTCATTTTCATGTTTCGGTCGCGTATGAATCTATTCTTCATACCCTAGAGCTTAATTTTTTTCTGACCAAATACTATGAGATGAGCGACAGAGATGGTAAAAAAGTTACCGTCTATGCAATGAACTATGGTTTGTGTCAGAAGTACACTCTTGCGTTTGGACGGCCAAGCCGCGAGAGAGCTTATAGACTTTATTTTGTAGAGCGTGTTTTTGATTACTCTCCTATACTTCACAAGTATATGGCAAAGAACCAAGAGATCATATGCCAAGATTGTGGGTTCAAATATTCTATCGAAGACCTTGACGCAATTCGATGGAATAAGATGAAGTGTCGGGAGTGTGCGTCGGGAATTTGTGAGGTCGTTAATCTATCAAAAAAATATGAAAGCGTTTTGCGTGATGTTGATAAGTCGCTATTACTACCTGCTGCTGAGTTGGGTATATTGCAGACCCTGTATTTGGGTGCGGATAAAATGTTTGCAGGTGATATTGCTTCAGAACTTGATTGTTCTTACCAGTTGGTGGGCAGAAGAGGAAAGTATCTTCACGATAAGGGACTTGTAAATAGAGCTAAAAATGATTCTGGACGCCGCGTGTTTGCCATTACCGACCTCGCTGAAGAGTCTTATTTCTCACAGCGAGACGATGATGGACTAAGCGTAGAAACTGCAGACGATGACTTGGCTTAGAGTGATCCTTGGCCCAGATTGAAGAGAGCGGCAACGCTCTCTTTGATATTAGCCTGCGTATGGTGCTGGTATTTTTTTCACTTCCGAATTCTATTTATATTCGGTCAGGTGATAAAATATTATCTGATGTCCAGTCTGGCGGTGAGTTATGCGTGTTCGTTGCAAAATCTGCGGTGAGAAGGGACGCATTATTTCTCGTGACGAGCTCTCATTAGAGTTCGCCCGCCTCTACTGCCAATGCAACTCCCCCCACTGCGGCCACACCTGGGTCGCCAACCTGACCTTCTCCCACACCCTGAGCCCCTCCGCCCAGGCGGTCGACCGTTTGCTGTTCGACCGCCTGCGCAGTTTGTCCAAGGTCCAGCAGCGGGACCTGTTTGATCAACTCGGCGTGGTCTCCTCCACGTAGCTGCGCAACATCGCTTCGGCTTGTTCATAACATTTGAGCTGGGCCACGCCGTAGTCGATCAGGGCGAGTCTGGCGCGTTGGGAAACAGGGGTCAGACCACCATTATTGAAACCATGCTCTGACCCCTATGTTCACCTATTTTCATTGGCTGACAGCGTGAGATTAGATGTCGCCACCGGTGGATCACTTTTCGAAGGGACTACAGATCCAGATGGTTTCTGTGAGTCAGAAGATTTGTTGGAGGCTGCGATAAAAATCGGCCTTGAGCTGACTCACGAGGCAAACAAAAAGAAGGGAAGTTTGGAGAAATGCGGGCTGTGTTTTTTTGAGCTCGGGCATTTTGTGGACGTTTTCCCGAAAACCGTAGTATAGATTTTCAGTGTCTCCCAAACCCCAGAAACCACAAAGCCCCGCATTGCGGGGCTTCGAGATATGGTGCCGGCACCAGGAGTCGAACCCGGGACCTACTGATTACAAGTCAGTTGCTCTACCAACTGAGCTATACCGGCGTGTTAGGGCGACGATTATAGCGATTGGCAAGGTTCTGTAAACCCCTGAATTCTGACTATTTTTGCAGAACCCATGCTTTTTCCACGCTCGCCCCTTTTTCCAGCTGGCGAGTGTAGGATTTCTCCCTTGCCACCGAAGGGTCTACCCCGGCAAAAATCCTCTCCAACCCCAAGGAAGCCCCACGTGAAACGGATTCTCTCGCTGTCCCTCATCCTCCTCACTGTCGCGCTCGCTGCGTGTTCGTCCAACAAACCCGCCAACGACCCGGCGCTGGTGGGCACCTGGAAAGGTCTGCGCACCGAGACCGGTAAATGTCAGTTCCTGTCGTGGACCAATACCCTCAAGCCCGACGGTCGTTTTGTGATTACCTTCTACCGCGATGCACAGCAGACCAAGGTGATCCAGACCGAGCAGGGTTCGTGGTCGGCGGCCAATGGCAGGAATGAGTTGCGTACCGACGGCGTGCGTTCGCCGGATGTGTACACCTATAAGCTGCTGGACGCAGACACGGTGCATTACGTGAGTGTGGCGTCGGATCCGACCAGCGATTGCCAGGATGACTACGCGTTCACCGAGCGTCGTGTGCGCTAAGCCTTCAGAAACGCTCCGAAACCGGGCACTCAGGTGCCCGGTTCGCGCAAGCCTCAACTGCCTTCTGCGCAGTTATCTGCGAACTTTTTGTAGTCCAATACCTGTTGCTGCCCGTGGGAATCCAGGTAGGTCATGTGCGCATTCACGATCCCACACGCTCCGTTTGTGTCTTCGACAGTGGTCAGCACGCGCTGGATATCCAGCTTGGGCTGTACGTCGGCGTGGGCGTTGACGGCAAAAGCCAGCAGGCTGACGGCGATCAAGGTGTTCCAGTTCATGGTGAGTATCCTCCGGGTTCAACAAGTGGGTGTGGGCTTATTGAGCGCCCTGGAGGTATCTGCACTGTGTCATGCGGCGCGGGTTTTGCTTCGTTGTGTAGCGAGGCCGTGGCTGCATACACAGCGATACACGGGCGGTGGCTTTATGGACCATTTGGATCGACCGCTCAGCCGGTTTTCCCTTGAATACAGGTGAGGTTTCCGTATTCTGTGCCGCGATATAAACCGTCAGTTTTATCGCGGTTCCTTGTAGGCAAATTTCCGAGACAATGTAGGGCAATTGAAAATCTGTTGAAGCGTATGTCAGTTTTGTGCCGTTTCTGTCCACTCGGCCAACTTTTTTTGCGAAATAATGATGCAAGTTCATGTTCTTACAGCGAATGGCGTTTTCTGCACAAAATAGTCATAAAAATGGCGTTACGCCGTTCGTCGGATAAATTTGAACTAAAATCATCAAAATACTGACACCATCAATGTGATATCACAGAATGCGCCCGACACCACATAACTAGAAAAATACGAGGTCAGCTCATTGCTGGCCTTTTTATCGCCTTTTAAAGCGCAAATCAGGTGGGGGGGCAGTGAGTGAGTCGGGCAGATGATATTTCAAAGCTATTCAACAAGCTGGGTGCCAATCCGAGCGGCTATCGCGAAATCGACTTTGTCCATGAGTTCATCGAGGACGAAATAGAGGTCCTGGAAGCCCCCGCAGTCACTCCAGCCCCACCTGTGATCGAAGCTCCCTCGGCGCCGCTGCTGCGCCTGCTGGAGGAACTGAGCCAAGGTGAAGCCGACCACCTGCAGCCGCCCGAAGTGGTGGAAGGGCGGGACGGCCAGGTGTACTCCGAGCAATCCAGCCCTAAAGTCGTGGTGTTGGTCTCGGTCAAGGGTGGCGTTGGCCGCAGTACCCTGGCCGCCGCGATTGCCAGCGGTCTGCAGCGCCAGGGCCGCCCGGCGCTGGCCCTGGACCTGGACCCGCAAAACGCCCTGCGCCACCACCTGTGCCTGGGCCTGGACATGCCCGGCGTCGGCGCCACCAGCCTGCTCAACGAAAGCTGGGCCGCCCTGTCCGAGCGCGGTTTTGCCGGTTGCCGGCTGGTGGCATTCGGTGGCACTGACCACGAGCAACAGCACAGCCTCAATCGCTGGTTGGGCCAGGACAGCGAGTGGCTCAGCAAGCGATTGTCCGGCCTCAGGTTGAGCGGCCAGGACACCGTGATCATCGACGTCCCCGCCGGCAACAGCGTCTACCTCAGCCAGGCCCTGTCGGTCGCCGACGCTGTGCTGGTGGTCGTACAGCCGGACGTGGCCTCGTTCAGCACACTCGACCAGATGGACAGCCTGCTGGCGCCGCACCTCAAGCGCGCCAAACCGCCACAACGCTTCTACGTGATCAACCAGCTGGACGGTGCCCACCGCTTCAGCCTGGACATGGCCGAGGTGTTCAAGACCCGTCTGGGCGCTGCGTTGTTGGGGACTGTCCACCGTGACCCCGCGTTCAGCGAAGCCCAGGCCTACGGGCGTGACCCCCTCGACCCAACCGTCAACAGTATCGGCAGCCAGGACGTCCACGCCCTGTGCCGCACCTTGCTCGAACACATCGACTCGGACCTTCCATGACCGACACTACGTCCTCCACGCCCTTCGTCGAAGGGCGCGCCGAACAGCGCCTCAATGACGCCATCGCGCGCTTCAATCGGTGGCCTGCGGCGCTGCGTACGGTGCTGGTTGTCGCCAGTTGCGTGCTCGGCGCGCTGCTGTTGCTGGGCATTATCAGCGCGCCGCTCGATCTCTACAGCCAATGCCTGTTCGCCGGCGTGTGCTTCCTCGCGGTGCTGGTGCTGCGCAAGATCCCGGGGCGCCTGGCGATCCTCGCGCTGGTGGTGCTGTCGCTGGTGGCGTCGTTGCGCTACATGTTCTGGCGCCTCACCTCCACCCTCGGCTTTGAAACCTGGCTCGACATGTTCTTCGGCTACGGCCTGGTCGCGGCCGAGTTCTACGCCCTGGTCGTACTGATCTTCGGCTACGTGCAAACCGCCTGGCCGCTGCGCCGCACGCCGGTATGGCTCAAGACCGAGCCGGAGGAGTGGCCGACGGTCGACGTGTTCATCCCCACCTATAACGAAGCGCTGAGCATCGTAAAACTGACCATCTTCGCCGCCCAGGCGATGGACTGGCCCAAGGACAAGCTGCGCGTCCACGTGCTCGATGACGGTCGCCGCGACGACTTCCGCGACTTCTGCCGCAAGGTCGGGGTGAACTACATCCGCCGCGACAACAACTTCCACGCCAAGGCCGGTAACCTCAACGAAGCGTTGAAAGTCACCGACGGCGAATACATCGCGCTGTTCGACGCCGACCACGTGCCGACGCGCTCCTTCCTGCAAGTGAGCCTGGGCTGGTTCCTCAAGGACCCGAAGCTGGCGATGCTGCAAACGCCGCACTTCTTCTTTTCGCCGGACCCGTTCGAAAAGAACCTCGATACCTTTCGCGCCGTGCCCAACGAGGGTGAGCTGTTCTACGGCCTGGTGCAGGACGGCAACGACTTGTGGAACGCCACGTTCTTCTGCGGCTCCTGCGCCGTCATCCGCCGTGAGCCGCTGCTGGAAATCGGCGGGGTGGCCATCGAGACGGTGACCGAAGACGCCCACACCGCGCTCAAGCTCAACCGCCTGGGCTACAACACCGCTTACCTGGCTATCCCGCAGGCCGCGGGCCTGGCTACCGAAAGCCTGTCGCGCCATATCAACCAGCGGATTCGCTGGGCGCGGGGCATGGCGCAGATTTTCCGCACCGACAACCCACTCCTGGGCAAAGGCCTGAAGTGGGGCCAGCGCATCTGCTACGCCAACGCCATGCTGCACTTCTTTTATGGGTTGCCGCGCCTGGTGTTCCTCACCGCGCCACTGGCCTACCTGATTTTCGGCGCCGAGATTTTCCACGCCTCGGCGCTGATGATCGTCGCCTACGTGCTGCCGCACCTGGTGCACTCCAGCCTGACCAACTCACGGATCCAGGGGCGTTTCCGTCACTCGTTCTGGAACGAGGTGTACGAGACCGTACTGGCCTGGTACATCCTGCCGCCGGTGCTGGTCGCGCTGGTCAACCCCAAGGCCGGTGGCTTCAACGTCACCGACAAGGGCGGCATCATCGACAAGCAGTTCTTCGACTGGAAACTCGCCCGCCCGTACCTGGTGTTGTTGGCGGTGAACCTGGTCGGCCTGGGCTTCGGTATCCACCAGTTGGTCTGGGGCGATGCGTCCACAGCCGTGACGGTGGCGATCAACCTGACCTGGACCCTCTACAACCTGATCATCACCAGTGCCGCCGTGGCCGTGGCCTCGGAAGCGCGTCAGGTACGTTCCGAGCCACGGGTCAGCGCCAAGCTGCCGGTGAGCATCATTTGTGCCGACGGCCGTGTGCTGGACGGCACTACCCAGGACTTCTCGCAAAACGGCTTCGGCCTGATGCTCAGCGATGGGCACTCGATCACCCGTGGCGAACGCGTGCAACTGGTGCTGTCGCGCAACGGCCAGGACAGCCTGTTCGATGCGCGCGTGGTGTTCAGCAAGGGCGCGCAGATCGGCGCCCAGTTCGAACCCCTCAGCCTGCGCCAGCAAAGCGAACTGGTACGCCTGACCTTCTCCCGTGCCGATACCTGGGCCGCGAGTTGGGGTGCCGGCCAGCCGGACACGCCGTTGGCGGCCCTGCGCGAAGTCGGCGCCATCGGCATCGGCGGCCTGTTCACCCTCGGCCGCGCCACCCTGCACGAACTGCGTCTGGCCTTGAGCCGCACCCCCACAAAACCGCTAGATACGCTGATGGACAAGCCATGACCTCGAAGATATTCGCTCGCCCTCATCCGCGCCGTGCACTCGCGCTGATGATTGCCTCGCTAATGGGCCTCAACACCCTGGCGCAAGCTGCCGAGCAAGCGGCTGCCACCGTGCCGGTACAAAGCACCGATAACGGCTACAGCCTGACGCTCAAGCAGTTGGGCCGTCGCGACACCATGAACCTGCAAGGCGTGGAGTCGTCCGACAGCGTCAACTTCGATATCCGTGCCGATGAAGTGGTGAAGGGCGCACAACTGCTGCTCAAGTACAGCTACTCGCCGGCGCTGCTGGCGGACCTGTCGCAGATCAACGTGCTGGTCAACGGCGAAGTCGCCGCCAGCCTGGCGCTGCCCAAAGAAGGCGCGGGCACCCCGCAAGAGCAACTGGTGCAGATCCCGCCGAAGTTGATCACCGAGTTCAACCGCCTGAGCCTGCAGTTCATCGGCCACTACACCATGTCCTGCGAAGACCCGTTGCACAGCAGCCTGTGGGCCAAGATCAGCAACAGCAGCGAGCTGAAAGTGCAGGTCGAGCCGATCGTGCTCAAAGACGACCTGGCGGTGCTGCCGCTGCCGTTCTTCGACAAGCGCGACGCTCGCCAGGTGAGCCTGCCGTTCGTGTTTGCCACCGCGCCGGACAGCGCCGCACTGGAAGCCGCTGGCGCCTTGTCGTCGTGGATCGGCGGCCTCGCCAGCTACCGGGGCGCGACCTTCCCGACCACCCTCGGCGAGCTGCCGGCCAAAGGCAACGCCATCGTGCTGGTGCAAACCGCCGGCGCGATGGACGTGCACGGTGTGGCCATCGCCAAGCCGACCGGCCCGACCCTGACCCTCATCGCCAACCCCAACGACGCCAACGGCAAGCTGCTGATCGTCACCGGGCGTGACGGCGAAGAGCTCAAGCGCGCCGCCAACGCGGTGGTGCTGGGCAACCCGGTGCTGGCCGGTAACAGCGTGGTCATCACCAAGCTCGACACCCTGGCACCGCGCCGCCCGTACGATGCGCCGAACTGGCTGCCAAGCAACCGCCCGGTACGCCTGGGCGAGCTGATCGAACAGCAGAAACTCAGCGTGTCGGGCTACAACCCGGGCGCCATCAGCGTCGACATGCGCCTGCCGCCGGACCTGTTCAACTGGCGTGAAGAGGGCGTGCCGCTCAAGGTCAAATACCGCTACACGCCGCAGCAAGTGTCGACCAACTCCTCCCTGTTGATCGGCCTGAATGACCAGTTCATGAAGTCCGTGGCGTTGCCGTCGGTGGCCAACCTGGGCGGCGGCCAGACCCTGCTCGACCAGTTGAAGAAAGACGATAGCCTGCCGCGTGAAGTGACCACGCTGTTGCCGATCAGCTCGGCATCGCCCAAATCCAAGCTGCAGCTGCGCTTCATGTACGACTACATCAAGGAAGGCGAATGCCGCGACATCATCGTCGACAACATGCGCGGTTCCATCGACCCGGATTCGACCCTCGACGTCACCGGCTACCAGCACTACATTGCCATGCCTAACCTGGGCGTGTTCAACGACTCTGGCTTCCCGTTCACCCGTTTGGCCGACCTGTCGGAATCCGCCGTGGTCATGCCCGACAACTACGGCACCGACGAGTTGACCGCCTACCTGACCGTGCTCGGTCGCTTCGGCGAAGCCACCGGCTACCCGGCCACCGCCGTCAAAGTGGTGCAGGCCAAGGACGTGCAGAGTGTTGCCGACAAAGACCTGCTGGTACTTGCCACCGCCGCCAACCAGCCGTTGCTCAAGCAGTGGCAGCAATACCTGCCGGCGACCAGTGATGGCGAACAGCACCACTTCCTGCTGTCCGACCTGCCGCGTTATGTGCGCAGCTGGATCAGCCCCGACCCGGCGGCCAACCAGCATCCGGCCAACACCGGCATTACGTTCAAGGGCCTGAGCAACAGCACCTGGCTGGCCGGTTTCCAATCGCCGCTCAAATCGGGCCGCAGCGTGGTGCTGATCGCCAGCAACCAGCCGCAGGGCCTGCTGGAAGCCACCTCGGCGCTGATCGGCGGTGACGACTACAAAGACTCGATCCAGGGCAGCCTGGCCGTGGTGCAGGGCACAACCATCAGCTCGCTGGTCGGTGACGAGCAGTACTACGTCGGCAAGCTCAACTACTTCAAACTCATGCAGTGGCAACTGTCACAGAACCTGGGCTGGATGCTGTTGATCACCTTCCTCGGCCTGGCCGTGGTGACCAGCCTGGTCTACCTGTCGCTGCGCGCACGTGCAAAACGGCGGTTGGCATGAGCCTGCTCAAGCGTATGGCCCTGGCGACACTGGGCGCGATGATGTTCGCCGGCGGCGCCCAGGCGCAGACCTGTGACTGGCCGCTGTGGCAGAACTACGCCAAGCGCTTCGTGCAGGACGACGGCCGGGTGCTGAACTCGTCCATGAAGCCCACCGAGAGCAGTTCGGAAGGGCAGTCCTATGCGATGTTCTTCGCCCTGGTCGGCAACGATCGCGCGAGCTTCGACAAGCTGTGGACCTGGACCAAGGCCAACATGTCGGGCTCCGACATCGGCCAGAATCTGCCGGGTTGGTTGTGGGGTAAAAAAGCCGATAACACCTGGGGCGTGATCGACCAGAACTCCGCCAGCGACGCGGACTTGTGGATGGCCTACGCCTTGCTCGAAGCGGCACGCGTGTGGAATGCACCGCAGTACCGCGCCGACGCACAGCTGTTGTTGGCCAACGTCGAACGCAACCTGATCGTGCGTGTGCCGGGCCTGGGCAAGATGCTGTTGCCGGGGCCTGTCGGCTATGTGCATCCGGGTGGCTTGTGGCGTTTCAACCCGAGCTACCAGGTGCTTGCGCAACTGCGTCGCTTCCAGAAAGAACGGCCGAACGGCGGCTGGAACGAAGTCGCCGAAAGCAATGCGCGGATGCTTGCCGACAGCGCCAGCAACCCCCATGGCCTTGCGGCCAACTGGGTTGGTTACCGCGCCACCGGCGCCAACACCGGGGTGTTCGTGGTCGATCCGTTCTCCGATGACCTGGGCAGCTACGATGCAATCCGCACGTATATGTGGGCCGGCATGACCGCCAAGGGCGATCCTTTGGCAGCGGCGATGCTCAAGTCGCTGGGGGGTATTTCCCGTGCGACGGCGGCGTCGGTCACCGGCTTCCCGCCGGAAAAAATCCACGTACTGACCGGCGAAGCCGAGAAAAACAACGGCTATACGCCGATGGGCTTCTCGGCCGCTACCTTGGCCTTCTTCCAGGCCCGCGGCGAAACCGCCCTGGCGCAATTGCAAAAAGCCAAGGTCGACGACGCGCTCAATAAAGCCCTGGCGCCCTCGGCACCCGACAGTGCGCAGCCGATCTATTACGACTACATGCTCAGCCTGTTCGGCCAGGGCTTCGCCGATCAGAAGTACCGGTTTGAACAAGACGGTACGGTCAAACTTTCCTGGGAGGCAGCATGCGCCGTCACACGCTAGCCATTGCGATTCTCGCTGCCCTGGCTTCCACCGCCAGCCTCGCTGAAACCAGCGACCCACAGTCCTTGCTGATCGAGCAGGGCTACTACTGGCAGTCGAAAAAGAACCCCGAGCGCGCCCTGGAAATCTGGCAGAAACTCTTGAACCTGGCCCCGGAGCAACCGGACGCGTTGTACGGCATCGGTTTGATCCAGGTGCAGCAGAACCGCCCGGCCGAAGCCCGGAAGTACCTGGCCCGCTTGCAGGCGCTGAGCCCGGTGCCGCGCCAGGCGTTGCAACTGGAGCAGGACATCACCGTGGCGGTGCCGGACAACGCCAGGTTGCTGGAGCAGGCCCGCGAGTTGGGTGAACCCGAGGACGAGCGCGAAAAAGCCGTGGCCCTGTACCGCCAGATTTTCCAGGGTCGCCAGCCCCAAGGTCTGATCGCCCGTGAGTACTACAACACCCTGGGTTTCACCGCCAAGGGCACCAATGAAGCCATCGCCGGCTTGCAGCGTTTGTCCCGTGAGCGGCCGAACGACCCGATCGTTGCGCTGTTCCTGGCCAAGCACCTGGCGCGTAACCCCGCCACGCGGCCGGACGGCATCCGGGCGCTGGCCAAGCTGGCACCGAACAACGACGTGGGCGGCAACGCCGATGAAACCTGGCGCTTTGCGCTGATTTGGCTCGGCCCGCCGAAGCCGGACCAGGTGGCGTTGTTCCAGCAATTCCTGACCGCGCACCCGGATGACACCGAGATCCGCGCCATCATGGAAAAAGGCATCGCCCAAGGCAAAGGCGGTGGTGCCTGGCAGCGTGATCCGCAGATGACCAAGGCCTTCAAGGCCCTGGACGATGGCGACCTGAAAACCGCCGAGCCCCTGCTGGCAGCGCGCCTTGCGCAAAAATCCAACGACGTCGATGCCCTCGGCGGCATGGGCGTGTTGCGTCAGCAGCAGGAACGCTACGGCGAAGCGGAAAACTACCTGGTCCAAGCCACGCGCTTGCCCGGTGGTGCGGCCTGGCAGTCGGCCTTGAACGATGTGCGCTACTGGAACCTGATCAGCCAGAGCCGTGACGCTCAGCGCGCCGGTCGCAGCGCCCAGGCCCGCGACCTGGTGGCCCAGGCCGAGCGCCTGAACCCGGGCCAGCCCGGCGCGGCTGTTGCATTGGCGGGCTTCCAGGCCCAGGACAATCAGTTCGAGGAAGCCGAAGCCGGCTACCGCAAGGTGCTGGCCCGTCACCCTGGCGACCCGGATGCCTTGAGCGGCTTGATCAACGTGTTGTCCCAGTCGGGCCAGCCGGATGAGGCCTTGAAGCTGATCGACTCGGTGTCGCCGGCCCAGCGCGCCAAGTTCGCGCCGAGCGTGAAAATCAATGCGCTGCGGGCGACTCAGGTCGGCAAGCTGGCCGAGCAACGTGGCGATTTGAAAGGTGCGCAAGCCGCTTACCGCCAGGCGCTCGACGCTGACCCGGAAAACCCCTGGACGCGCTTTGCCCTGGCACGCATGTACCTGCGTGACGGCCAGATCCGCGCCGCCCGTGCCTTGATTGACGGCTTGCTCAAGACCCAACCCAACCAGCCGGACGCGCTGTACACCAGCACCCTGCTGTCGGCGCAATTGAGCGAATGGAAGCAGGCCGAAGCGACCTTGGGACGCATCCCCACGGCGCAGCGCACCGCCGACATGAACGAACTGGCGACCGATATCGCGCTGCACCAGCAGACCGACATCGCCATCGAGACCGCCCGCCGTGGCCAGCGCCCGGAAGCCCTGGCGTTGCTGGGGCGTTCCGAACCGCTGACCCGCAAGAAACCCGAGCGCGTGGCCGTGCTGGCCGCCGCCTATGTGGAAGTGGGCGCTGCACAGTACGGCCTGGACATGATGCAGAAGGTGGTGGAGAACAATCCCAACCCGACGGTCGACCAGAAGCTGCTGTACGCCAACGTGCTGCTCAAGGCCAACAAATACAGCGCGGCGGGTGAGATCCTGCGCGAAGTGCAAGGCCAGCCGCTGACCGAGACCGGGCGCCAGCGCTACGACGATTTGATCTACCTGTACCGGGTCAAGCAGGCCGACGCCCTGCGTGAGAAAAACGACCTGGTGGCCGCCTACGACATGCTGTCACCGGCCCTGGCCCAGCGCCCGAACGATGCCTTGGGTGTCGGCGCCCTGGCGCGCATGTATGCCGATAGCGGCAACGGCAAAAAGGCCATGGAGCTGTATGCGCCGTTGATCCAGCAGAACCCCGACAATGCACGGCTGCAACTGGGCCTGGCGAACATCGCCCTGAAAGGTCGCGACCGTGACCTGGCACAACGCGCCACTGACAAGGCGTTGGCGCTGGAGCCGGGTAACCCGGAGATCCTCACCTCGGCGGCTGGTGTCTACCAAGGCCTGGGCAAAAACAGCGAAGCCGCTGAACTGCTGCGCAAGGCCCTGGTGATCGAGAACGCGATGAAGGCCAGGACCCAGGTGGCCCAGGCCGGCACCGAAGCCAAGTCGTCGAACCCGTTCGTGGGCTTGCCCGGCCAGCGTCGCCAGGTCACCGACCTGACCATCGCCGGTGCGGTGCCACCACCGATCGATGCGCCGACCAACAGCGTGACCTCCAGCGCATTTGCGAGTGCAACGTCCAACGACCTGAGCGATCCGTTTGTTCCGCCGTCGAAAATCGCCTCCATCGACAGCCCCGAGCTGAGCCCGGCGCGTCGTGCGCTGGACACCATCCTGCGCGACCGTACCGGTTATGTGGTGCAAGGCTTGAGCGCGCGCAGCAACAACGGCGAAAAAGGCTTGAGCAAACTCACCGATATCGAAGCGCCGTTTGAAGCGCGCATGCCGGTCGGCGATAACACTGTGGCGCTGCGAGTGACGCCGGTGCATTTGAGTGCCGGCAGTGTCAGCGATGACGCTGCATCACGCTTTGGCGGCGGCAAAGCCACCTCACCCCGCACCCAGAACGCGACCGGTGTGGGCTTGGCCGTGGCTTTCGAGAACCCGGATGAAGGCCTCAAGGCCGACGTCGGCGTCAGCCCACTGGGCTTCCTCTACAACACCATCGTCGGTGGGGTGAGCGTGTCGCGTCCGTTCGAGGCCAATTCGAATTTCCGTTATGGCGCGAATATCTCGCGGCGCCCGGTCACCGACAGCGTCACGTCCTTCGCCGGTTCCAAAGACGGTGATGGCTATAAATGGGGCGGTGTGACCGCCAACGGCGGGCGGGGTGAGTTGAGCTACGACAACCAGAAGCTGGGCGTCTACGGTTACGGCTCCCTGCACCAACTGATGGGTAACCACGTTGACGACAACACCCGCATGGAGCTGGGCAGCGGCATCTACTGGTACCTGCGCAATAACCCGCAGGACACGCTGACCCTGGGTGTCAGTGCCTCGGCGCTGAGCTTCAAGGAGAACCAGGACTTCTACACCTATGGCAACGGCGGCTACTTCAGCCCGCAGCGTTTCTTCTCACTGGGCGTGCCGATCCGGTGGGCGCAGAGCTTTGATCGCTTCAGCTACCAGGTAAAAAGTTCGGTGGGTGTGCAGTATATCGGCCAAGATAGCGCGGACTTTTTCCCGGGCCGCAAAGACCTGGGTACCCAGGAGTACAAAAGCTCGGATAAAACCGGTATCGGCTACAGCTTCAATGCCGCCGCCGAATATCGCCTCAGCTCGCGCTTCTACCTGGGTGGCGAGATCGGTGTCGACAACGCCCAGGACTACCGCCAGTACGCCGGTAATGCTTACCTGCGCTACTTGTTCGAAGACCTGAGCGGGCCGATGCCCTTGCCGGTCAGCCCTTACCGTTCCCCTTATTCCAACTGATTAAATCGGAGTCATTCATGCCTGTTTCTGCGATTGCCGGCCTGACCATGCTGGTATTGGGCGAAAGTCATATGAGCTTTCCCGATTCGTTGCTCAACCCGCTGCAAGACAACCTCACCCAGCAAGGCGCGGTGGTTCACTCCATCGGTGCGTGCGGTGCCGGCGCGGCGGATTGGGTGGTGCCGAAAAAAGTCGAGTGCGGCGGCGAGCGCATGCCCACCGGCAAGGCTGTGATCTATGGCAAGAACGCCATGAGCACCACGCCGATCAAAGACCTGATCGCCAAGGACAAGCCCGACGTGGTTGTGTTGATCATCGGCGACACCATGGGCTCCTACACCAACCCGGTGTTCCCCAAAGCCTGGGCCTGGAAAAGCGTGACCTCGCTGACCAAGGAAATCGCCGCCACCGGCACCAAGTGCGTGTGGGTCGGCCCGCCATGGGGCAAGGTCGGTTCGCAGTACAAGAAGGACGACACCCGCACCAAGCTGATGTCGTCGTTCCTGGCCAGCAACGTGGCGCCGTGCACTTACATCGACTCGCTGACCTTCTCCAAGCCGGGCGAGTGGATCACCACCGACGGCCAGCACTTCACCATCGACGGCTACCAGAAGTGGGCCAAGGCGATCGGGACAGCCTTGGGTAACCTGCCGCCATCGGCCTACGGTAAAGGAAGCAAATAATGAAGCGAATGACCCTGGGCCTGGCGACCTTGCTTGCCAGCGTCAGCGCCTACAGTGCCGACATCCCGCTGTATCCGACCGGCCCGGAGCAAGACGCAGCGTTCCTGCGTTTTGCCAACGGCAGCCCGGGCGAATTGAAGCTGGTGGCGGACGGTTCCAAGGCCAGCTTGGTCCTGAGCGGCGACAAAGCCGTGTCGGCGTTCCTGCCGGTGGTCGGCGGCGACAAGCCGATCAAGGGCGTCTTGAGCAGCGGCGGCAAAAACGCGGATTTCTCGGTGAACGTCGCGCCGGGTGAGTTCGCCACAGTGGTCGCATTGGTCGACGCCAAGGGCGCCACGCGCCAGCTGGTGGTGCGCGAAGTGCCGGACGACTTCAATGCGCTCAAGGCCTCCCTGGCCTTCATCAACGCCGACGCCAGCTGCGCCGACGCCAGCCTGGAAGCCGTGGCGCAAAAGGCCGAGTTGTTCAAGAAGGTCGCTGAAGGTGCGGTGCAGCGGCGCATGATCAACCCGGTGGAACTGTCGGTGCAGCTCAAATGCGCCGGCGCGCCGGTCGGTCAGCCGCTGGCGTTCACGCTCAAGGCGGGCGAGCGCTACAGCGTATTGGCCGTTCCTTCAGATAAAGGCTCGAAGTTGCTGTTCGCCTCTGACGCACTCGCTAACTGATCGGGCCCGACACCACCATGGTCTTTGCCTCACTCGAATTCCTCACGCTGTTCCTGCCGGCCTTCCTGTTGATCTACGCGCTGGCTCGTCCGAGCTGGCGCAATGTCATCCTGTTGATCGGCAGCTGGCTGTTCTACGGCTGGTTGAGCCCGTTGTTCCTGTTGCTGCACATGGTGTTGACCGTGGTGGCATGGGTCGGCGGCTTGCTGGTGGACCGCTCCCGTGAGGACGGCAAAGGCCGGGTGCGCCTGTTGATCGCATTGATCGTGTTCAACACGGCGGTGCTGTGTTGGTACAAGTACGCCAACATCGTCGCCGGCACGGTGAGCGAGGTGATCACCTGGTACGGCGCGATGCCGCTGGACTGGCAGCGTGTGGCCTTGCCGGCCGGCTTGTCGTTCATAGTATTGCAGGCGATTTCCTACCTGGTGGATGTGCACCGGCATACGGTGCCGGTGGAACGCAGTTTCATCAACTACGCCACCTATATCTCGATGTTCGGGCACTCGATTGCCGGCCCGATCATCCGTTACGACTGGGTTCGCCGCGAGCTGAACCAGCGGTATTTCAACTGGGCGAATTTCTCCCTGGGCGCGCGGCGCTTCATGATCGGCATGGGCATGAAAGTGCTGGTGGCCGACACCCTGTCGCCGCTGGTGGACATCGCCTTCCACCTGGAACACCCCAGCCTGGTGGACGCCTGGATCGGTTGCCTGGCGTATTCGCTGCAACTGTTCTTCGACTTCGCCGGCTACAGCGCCATGGCCATCGGCCTGGGCCTGATGCTGGGCTTCCACTTCCCGGAAAACTTCAATCGGCCGTACCTGGCCAGCAGCATCCAGGATTTCTGGCGGCGCTGGCACTTGTCGTTGTCCAGCTGGTTGCGCGACTACCTGTACATCGCCCTGGGCGGGAACCGCGACGGCGTGTGGCGCACCTATCGCAACCTGTTCCTGACCATGGCGATTGCCGGGTTGTGGCACGGCGGCGACAGCTGGAACTACCTGTTGTGGGGTTCGGCCCATGGCGTGGCGCTGTGTGTCGACCGGGCCTGGTCGCGATCGAGCCTGCCGAGCATTCCGCCGGTGTTGTCGCACGTCCTGACCTTGCTGTTTGTGTGCCTGGCCTGGACCTTGTTCCGTGCGCCGGACTTCCACTCGGCACTGACCATGTACGCCGGCCAGTTCGGCCTGCATGGCATGGCCTTGGGTGACGCGATGGCCGTGGCCATGCGCCCGGCCCATGGCATGGCCGCGCTGTTGGGCCTGGTCTGCATCATCGCGCCAATCTGGCAGGTGCGTTGTGAACAGCGCTTCGGCACCCAACCGTGGTTTGTGCTGGCGGCTTCGCTGTGGCCGGTGGCCGGGTTTGTGTTGTCGTTCGCGCTGATCGCCAGCCGTGACGCCGTACCGTTTCTGTACTTTCAGTTCTAAGGACGCCCGATCATGCCTGCTCCTACCGCGCCGACGCCTCCGAGTGAACTGGCCGTTCGCACCAGCCCCCTGGCGGCCTGGGTGCTGGTGCCCTTCCTGGCGGCGGGGCTGTTGTCATGCGCCTGGCTGATGGTGAAGGGACCGATCAGCTATGTGCCGGCCAAGGTCGACAGCGACATGCTGCTGCACGGCGACCTGACCCACCGTTTTGCCAAGGAACTGGCCAAGGCACCGATGGCAATCCAGGCCGCCAACCTGGAGCGCGGCGGCAGCTGGCTGGCGTTCGGTGACACCGGGCCGCGGGTACGGCGAGGTTGCCCGGGCTGGCTGTTTATCAGTGATGAACTGCGCATCAACCGGCATGCCGAGGCCAATGCCCAGACCAAGGCCCAGGCGGTGATCGACCTGCAAAAACAACTGGGTCAAAAAGGCATCGACCTGCAAGTGGTGGTGGTGCCGGACAAGAGCCGCATCGCCGCTGCCGAACGCTGTGGCCTGTACCGCCCGGCGGTGCTCGACGGCCGCATTCAGGACTGGACCAAACGGCTGCAAGCTGCCGGCGTTTCCGCGCTGGACCTGACCGACACTTTGAAACCCCTGGGCGCCGAAGCCTACCTGCGTACCGATACCCACTGGAGCGAAATCGGTTCCAACGCCGGCGCACAGGCGCTCGCGCAGCGCATCCAGCAGCGGGGCATCAAGGCCACGCCGGAGCAGACGTTCGATATCACCCAGGCGCCGCTCGCCGTACGCCCGGGAGACCTGGTGCGCCTGGCCGGTCTGGATTGGTTGCCGCCCACGTTGCAGCCGCCGGGGGAGTGGGTCGCGGCCAGCAGCGCCCATGAAACCGGCGGCGCGACCAGCAATGCCGACGACCTGTTTGGCGACGCTGGCCTGCCCAATGTGGCGCTGATCGGCACCTCGTTTTCGCGCAACTCCAACTTCGTCGGCTTCCTGCAAAAAGCCCTGAATGCGCCGGTCGGCAATTTCAGCAAGGACGGGGGCGAGTTCTCGGGGGCGGCCAAGGCCTATTTCGAAAGCCCGGCCTTCAAGCAAACACCGCCCAAGTTATTGATTTGGGAGATTCCGGAGCGGGACCTGCAAACGCCCTACGATGCGATCACGGTTGGTCAGTAATTTGACTATTTGCCGTTTGTCTAAAAAATAGACAGCTTCCTCATCAGAATAATGACACTTTTGCGTGCCTGAAGCAGACTGGCTTGCACTAGGGCGACCACAAAAAGACCTGCGGTAAGCAGTCGTATCAGCTGACCTTTTCACGTCTTTGGGCTTCGCCGTGATGAGGGGTCAGCTATGAGCATTACCAATGGTCTTTTAGCCTTGCTCGGCAAGGACATCTGCCAGGATGAGCGCGGCAGGGAGGCGCGGATGCATTTCTTCGGCAGTATTCCCCGCGCGGATGATGGTGCCGTCAGCCAGGACGCAGACACCGTGCCCCTCAAGCCAAAAGTGGTGGCGCTGGTGTCGATCAATGGCGGCGTCGGCCGCAGTACCCTGGCCACTGCCTTGAGCAGTGGTCTGCAGCGTCAGGGCGAGTCCGTCGTGGCCCTGGACCTGGACCCGCAGAACGCCTTGCATCTTCACTTCGGCGTGAGTCCGGCGTTGCCGGGCATCGGGCGTACCAGCCTGGAACATGGGCCATGGAACCCGCTTCAACAGCTCAGCTTCGCCGGCTGCCAGGTAATCCCCTTTGGCGAAATCGACATCCCACAGCAGGAAAGCCTGGAGCGCTGGCTCAAGCAGGAGCCGCGCTGGCTGGCTCAACACCTGGCAGCCCTCGACTTGAGTGCGCGACAGACAGTGATCATCGACACACCTGCCGGTAACAACATCTACTTCCATCAAGCGCTGAGTGTCGCCGATGTGGTGCTGGTCATTGTGCAGGCAGACGCTGCATGCCTGGGCACCCTCGACCATCTGGATGCACTGCTTGCCCCGCACCTTGAAAGTGAACACGCGCCTCGCGTGCACGTGGTTATCAACCAAGTGGATGAAAGGAATGCTTTCTGCCTGGACATGATCGAGGCCTTTACCCAGAGGCTGGGGAAAGAGGCGCTGCAGGTGCATCGCGACATGCGGATCCATGAAGCGCTGGCTTTTGGTGACGACCCGGTGGAGAGCGCAGAGAAGGGCCTGGCGGGTGACGATATCAACGATCTTTGCCAACTGCTGAAGGCGCCAAACACCCGAGCATAAAGCGCTGGTTATACGCTTGACCCCAGATGCTTATGCACAATCGGTTGGATGCACCTGTCACCCAACAGCCATTTTGTGGAGCGTTTCTCATCACGCTGCAACTGCCTGTTTTGCGTGCATTTTATTTTGTGAACAAAAAATGACCAGTACGGCTTTTGGCCTGTAGCGCAGATGCCTACAGGCTCCGTAAAGAATCCATCAACAGAGTTATCCACAGGCTGCACTGCGACAATTTTGCCCTCTAATCGCGCTCGGCAAGCACCATCAAGTTGCGCGGCGTCAGTGCAGGATCGCAGAAGGTGCCTACGTCGACCTTGTAGCCGTTCTCACCGAGAAACAACGCCCGATCCAGCACCAGCCAAACCTCAAGCGGGCGCCGAAACAGACCACGCACCAATTCCAGGTTTCTCACCTCAGCCAGGCGGCGCCAGCCGTGGGCCTCCAGCGCCGCCCAATCCTGTTCACCTGTGGATAACCCTTTGAGGTTCGCCAGCTCCCGGCAGTAATCGGCGAAGGACTTGTCCAGCCAACGGGCAGGCAGGGACGGTGTGGGCAGGTATTCGTCGAGGCCGCGCAGTTCGCGTTGCAGTTGGTCGAAACCCAGGCGCCGTGCCATGGACGTATCGCGTTGCAAGCGCACGCGTTTGCCAGCGGTGACGGTTTCGCTCAGCGGCAGGCCGAGGTCATCGATGGACAGTTGCAGGGTTGAAGCACGGCCTGCGTTGGACAGTGGCTGGTAGGTGTCGGCAGTGATGCGGTTGTAGCAGCATGGCGCCAGCGCCAGCTGCTTGCAGCCGACCGCGCTGGCCAGTTGCAGCAGGCGCACATGCAGGTCGCCACAGGCGTGCAGGGCGACGGGGGTGTGTTCGGCGTGGATCGCCACATCGGCCATCACGTCTTGCAGGCGATGGGTGGCGGGCAGGCCATGGTGATCGCTCAAGGCCTGACCTGCCGCGATCAGTGCCGGGTCGTATTCCAGGCAGGTCAGGGCCTGATCGGCTTGCAACAGCCGGCGACCCAGGTGGCCCTTGCCTGAACACCAGTCCAGCCAGTGGGTGGGGGCTTGCGCAAACTGCAGCGTACTGCCGAAGGCTTCAATCTGTTCCCACTTGCGACCTGGAACATCGACATTCAGGCGATGGCGGGCGGGAGCCAGGGGCTGCGTCGGTAACTTATCCACAGCACTGAGCGCGCGAGCTTGCGCGGCGAGCTGCGCAAAAGGCGCCGGTGCCGGCAGGTCATGGGGGTGGTTGTGACAGGTTTCGGCATCGTCCAGCGAGCGTTGCCGCAGCCACTGGGCGAGTTCGGGGTGCTGGGTTTTCCAGGGCAAGTGCAGATGAGTAAAGGGCCGTGGTTTCCACAGCCCTTGGTGCTCGATCAGGAACGCATCCAGCGCCTGGAAGCGTGCCTCAACGTCCTTGGCAGGCATCGACGCGCAGCCAGCGTTCCAGCAGTTTGAAGGCGCGTACCAGCACGTAGGCCATCAACAGGTAGAACAGGCCCGCAGCGAAGAAAATCTCTACCGGCAAGTAGGTACGGGCAATGATGGTCCGTGCCATGCCGGTCAATTCCAGCAGGGTAACGGTACTGGCCAGGGCGCTGGCCTTGAGCATCAGGATCACTTCGTTGCTGTACGCCGGCAGGCCGATGCGCGAGGCACGCGGCAGGATGATGTAGAACAGCGTCTTCGGCCTGGACATGCCCAGGGCTCGCGCCGCTTCGATCTCGCCGGGCGGGATGGCCTGGATGGCGCCGCGCAGGATCTCGGCGATGTAGGCGGCGGTGTGCAGGGTCATGGTGGCGGTGGCGCACCAGAAGGGATCACGCAGGTAGGGCCACATGAAGCTCGCGCGCACTGAATCGAACTGCGCCAGGCCGTAGTACACCAGGAACAACTGCACCAGGAGCGGCGTGCCACGAAAGAAGAAAATATAGGCGTAGGGCAGGGCGCTGACGTACCAGCGGCGCGAGGAACGGGCGATGCCCAGCGGGATCGCCAGCAACAGGCCGGCGATCACCGCAATGGCCACCAGCTCCAGGGTCATGATGGCGCCCTGGGCCAACTTGGGCAGCCACTTGATGATCACGGCCCAGTTCAGGCCCAGGTCGAAATGCGCCAGCCAGCTGTAGTCGCCGCTCATTGGGTGCTCCTTGCAAAGCCGCGGGCGGCGCGTTTTTCCAGGAAGTGCATGCCGGTCATGGCCAGCACGGTGAGGCCCAGGTACATGAAGGCGGCGACCATGAAGAAGGTGAAGGGCTGCTTGGTGACAGTCACGCCGATCTGCGCATGGCGCATGATTTCTTCCAGGCCGATCACCGATACGAGGGCGGTGTCCTTCATCAGGATCATGAACAGGTTGCCCAGGCCCGGCAGGGCGATGCGCCACATCTGCGGCATGATCAGCCGGGTGAAGATCCGGAACTTCGACAGCCCCAAGGCTACACCCGCTTCACGGTGGCCCTTGGGAATGGCGAGGATCGCGCCACGGAACACTTCGGTCGCGTAGGCGCCAAAGCACAGGCCCAGGGCAATGACCCCGGCGGCGAAGGCACTCAGGGAAAGGTCGGGGTTGCCGAAGAACTCACCGAGGGCACGCATCAGGTTGACCGTGCCGAAGTAAATCAGCAGCACCCACAGCAATTCGGGAATGCCACGCACGATGGTCGAATACGCACCGCCCACCCATTGCAGCGGCTTGTACGGCGAAGTCTTGGCCAAGGCCCCGGCAAGGCCGAGCACCAACCCCAGGCACAGGGCCGTGAGCGCCAGTTTGACGGTCATCAGCGCGCCGGCGGCAAGCGCCGGGCCGAATCCGTAGAGATCGAAATTCATGGTGTTTTCATATCGCGGCAGGCATTGCAAAAAGCCGACGCGCTCAGGTGAGCGCGTCGGGCATACCGTTCAGATCATTCGATGCTGAAAGGGAAGTACTTGTCGTTGATCTTCTTGTAGGTGCCGTCTGCCTTGATCTCTGCCAGGGCTTTGTTCAGGCGCTCGCGCAGTGGGTCGCCCTTGCGTACGGCGATACCGATCTTGTCGCTTTCTACAACCGGGTCGCCCTTGAACTCGTAGGCCGAACCGTCTTTGCTCTTGAGCCATTCGTACTGCACGTACTTGTCGGCGAGGATGCCATCCAGGCGACCGGAGGTCAGGTCGAGGTAGGCGTTTTCCTGGGTGTCGTACAGCTTGGCTTCGGTTTCAGGCAGCTTGTCTTCCAGGTAGGTCCCGGCCAGCGTCGCGCGTTGTGCACCGATGACCTTGCCTTTCAGGTACGCCGCGTCAGTCTTGAAGTCGGCGGTGGCTTTAGGCGCGATGAATTGCAGCTTGTTGGAGTAGTACGGGTCGGTGAAGTCGACGGCCTGCTTGCGCTCGTCGGTGATCGACAGCGAGGACACCAGGAAGTCGAACTTCTTGGCGTTCAGGGCCGGGATGATGCCGTCCCAGTCGGACACATACACTTCGCACTTCTCGACTTTCATCTTGGCGCACAGGGCGTCGCCGATGTCTTTGTCGAAGCCGACCACGTTGCCGCTCGCGTCTTTGTTGTTGAACGGCGGGTAGGCCGCTTCAATCCCCATTTTCAAGGTTTCTGCCATGGCCGTGGCGCTGAACGCCATCGAGACGGCCGCGGCCAGAAGGAATTTTTTATAGTTCTGCATGCATGTTGCTCCGTTAGCGGTTGCTGGACATGAATTGTTTGCAGCGCGCCGAAAGCGGGTTTTCAAACACCTGCTGTGGCGATCCTTGCTCTTCGACCAGGCCCTGGTGGAGGAACACCACTTCACTGGACACCTGACGGGCGAAGCCCATTTCATGGGTGACCAGCAGCATGGTGCGGCCTTCTTCGGCCAGCGCGCGGATCACATTAAGTACTTCCTGAACCATTTCCGGGTCAAGCGCGGAAGTGGGCTCGTCGAACAGGATGACCTTGGGCTGCATCGCCAGGGTGCGCGCGATGGCGGCCCGTTGTTGCTGGCCGCCGGACAATTGCGCGGGGTAGGCGTGGCGCTTGTCGGCAATGCCGACCTTGTCCAGCAGCGCTTCGGCGACTTCGATGGCTTCGGCCTTGCTTTGGCCGAGCACGCGGCGCGGGGCCTCGATGATGTTGTCGAGGATGCTCATGTGCGGCCACAGGTTAAAGTTTTGAAACACAAAACCGATTTCGCTGCGCAGGCGGTTGATCTGCTTGCCGTCGGCGGCCATCAGTTCGCCGTTTTTCGCGGCCTTGAGCTTGAGTTCTTCGCCGGCCACCAGGATCTGGCCCTGGTGCGGGTTTTCCAGCAGGTTGATGCAGCGCAGGAAGGTGGACTTGCCGGAACCGGAGGAACCCAGGATCGAGATCACATCGCCGTCGCGAGCGGTCAGCGAGATACCTTTGAGTACCTCCAGCTCACCATAGCGTTTATGCAAGTTGCGGATTTCAAGCGCGGGCGTGGCCTCGGCCATGTGGGGTCCTCATTGTGTTCGTTGCAATCCTGCTGTTGGGCCGCCTTCCTGGCGAGGCGCCAAGCTAGCATAGCGTCCTGATGGCAGCCAACAGCGCGGCCGGCGGTAAACCGATGGTGTGCGGCGGGGTGTCGCATCGGCACAGCAGCGTGTCGCGCCATCAACAACCGAACAACCGTTTGAACCCGGAAAACCGCAGGCTTTGCGTAAAAAAGGGCGCGATGGTGCCAGCTTTGGCCGGGTGTTGGAAGGGTTAACCGGGCAAACGGTGCTTATCAGCCCTTTTATGGAGCGTCACGTACTTTTTGTGTGTGTTTATGGTGCGTTTATTCGTCTTGAATGTGAGTCGCACGGTAACGCTATAGCGGAATGCCATTGTTCTCAATGACTTGCGGTGGTTGTTGAATCGACCTACAGCCCGCGTCAATCGTGGCTCTGTAACATTTTGGCGCAAATCTTGCGTAAAAAATAAAGAACGCCCTGTTGGTTTCTTTTCACGAGAAAGATCCCGGGCCGGGTGGACCGTTTTCGCAATTCCTCGCAAAGGTGTGTCAATGAGTAGTACGCAAAGCTCCAATGACCTCGAACAGGGGCTCAAACCGCGTCACGTCACCATGCTGTCGATTGCCGGCGTCATCGGTGCCGGTCTGTTTGTAGGCTCCGGCCACGCGATTGCTGCCGCCGGCCCGGCCGTACTGCTGGCGTATGCCGCAGCGGGCACGCTGGTGGTATTGGTGATGCGCATGCTGGCCGAAATGGCCGTGGCGTCGCCGGACACCGGTTCGTTCTCCACTTATGCCGACCGTGCGATTGGCCATTGGGCCGGCTTCACCATCGGCTGGTTGTACTGGTGGTTCTGGGTCTTGGTGATTCCGTTGGAAGCCAACGCCGCCGCGACCATCCTGCATGCCTGGTTCCCGGATGTGGCTATCTGGGCCTTTACCCTGATCATCACCCTGCTGCTGACGGCGACCAACCTGTTCAGCGTGAAGAACTACGGCGAGTTCGAGTTCTGGTTCGCGTTGATCAAGGTCGTGGCGATCGTAGGCTTTGTGATCCTTGGCCTGGCCGCGATTTTCGGTTTCCTGCCGACCAGCCAGGTCAGCGGTGTTTCCCATCTGTTCGATACCCAGGGCTTTATGCCAAACGGCATGGGCGCCGTACTGGCTGCGATCCTGACCACCATGTTCTCGTTCATGGGTACCGAGATCGTCACCATCGCCGCCGCTGAATCGAAGAACCCAGGTCAGCAAATCACCAAGGCCACCAACTCGGTGATCTGGCGGATTGGTTTGTTCTACCTGCTGTCGATCTTCATCGTGGTGTCCCTGGTGCCTTGGAACGATCCGACCCTCGCGGCCGTGGGTTCCTACCAGACCGTGCTGGAACGCATGGGTATCCCGAATGCCAAGCTGATCGTCGACCTGGTGGTACTGGTGGCCGTGACCAGTTGCTTGAACTCGGCGCTGTATACCGCTTCGCGCATGCTGTTCTCCCTGGGCCGTCGCGGTGATGCACCGGCCGTGGCCAAGCGTACCAACAAGAGCGGCACGCCCTACTGGGCGGTGTTGTTGTCCACCGGTGCGGCGTTCCTGGCGGTCTTCGCCAACTACGTGGCCCCGGCGGCGGTGTTCGAGTTCCTGCTGGCCAGCTCCGGCGCCATCGCGCTGCTGGTGTACCTGGTGATCGCAGTATCGCAACTGCGCATGCGCCAGAAGCGCACGGCGGCGGGCGAGAAGATTGTCTTCAAGATGTGGCTGTTCCCTGGCCTGACCTACGCGGTGATGGTGTTCATCGTGGGGACGTTGACCATCATGCTGTTCCAGGAAGCGCATCGGGTCGAGATCATTGCGACCGGTGTGCTGAGCTTGCTGGTAGTGGCGGCGGGCCTGCTGGTGGCGAGTCGCCGCAAGGCGCAGCGAGTGGGGGCTGCGGTACTTAACTGACCCAATGTGGGAGGGGCAAGCCCCTCCCACTTTGTTTTCGCGTCAGGCTTCCGGGGTGATCAGCGCCTGAGACGCCGCGACGTAATCGGCCTGGAACTGCGGCGACTCGATCCACGCCAATGCAGCCGCCTCATCATCGGTATCCGTCGCCCACTGTCGATACTCGATCAGCGCCGCCAGGATGAAATCGGTGGCTTGCTCTTCACCTTCCTGCTCCAGCACCAGCGCCAACAACGGGTGCGCCAGGAATGCCGTGCACAACGCCTGCTGGCTGGTTTCGCCTGCAGTGCGCATCTCGACAAACATCTCCGTCAAATCCACCGACTCCAAGTCAATGCGGCTGTCATCGCCGGCAAACGCATCCGGTTTGGTCGCGACGGCGCGCTGGGTGCGGTTCTGCTTGGCCTTGGCCTTTGCCCGGTGGGCGCGTTTTTGCTGCTTGTTCGGCGAGGCCATGGGGTTGGCGTCCTAGGGTTCTGGATCGGGGGGAGTATTGAAGCGCAGGTTGGGGGAAATCCCAAGGGTATCTGCGGCCAATTGACCGTTTTGAAGCCACGCCAATGCAATCGGCCATAAACGGTCCTGATATTCGCTGCGGAAAAAGGCGAAATGCCCGACCTGGTTTTCGCCGATATCTTCCGGCGCTATGCGCAGGTGCGTACGCTCGCTGCCGTCAAAATAACCCAGCAACCGCTCGATGGCCGCCACGGTGCCGAAGGGGTCATCCGTGATGCTGATCGCCAGTATCTGCGCCTTCACGCGGCTGAAGGGCAGGTTGCCCAGCGCTCGACCGCTGGGGCGTGTTTCATATCGGGGCGTCGGCATGCTCCAGTCGCGCACTACGCCGGCTGGCGTATCTTCCAGCCAGCCCAGGCGCTTGCCGGGGAAGTATCCGCACAGTGCCGTCAGCAGCGGCATTACCACATGCCATTTGGCAAACATGCGCCAGCGTCCGCTCGGTGCGTAATCGCGCCAGTAGGCGAACTGTGCGCCCACCGTGACGATCCGTCGAATAACAGCACCCGACGCCGCGAGTCCTGCCGCGCAACCGCCAAAGCTGTGGCCGACTACGTCAATCGGCTGCCCTGGGAACTCCCGTTGCGCACGCGTGAGCATCGCCTCGAAATCCAGCACGCCCCAATCCGACCACGAGGCCTTGAAGTGGCGCAGCGAGCCGTTGCGGGATTCGCCGATGCCACGGTAGTCGTAGGTGAGGACATCGAAGCCGTTGGCGAACAGGTAGTCGGCGAAGCGAGCGTAGTGGCGGCAGCGTACGGAGGTGGCGGCGTTGATGATCACCACCGGGCGTGTGGGATCGGTCCTGATATGGCGCCAGGCGAAGCCGCCCAGGATATGGCCGTCGGCGGCGGGTTCCTTGAAGGGTTCGCTGTGATCGCGTGCAGACGGGGCTGGAGGCAATGGTAAAGAGGCGTCGTTCAAATTCATTGGTTTCTCGACCTCGATCGGTTTCTTGTTTTTTTAGAAACAATTGCTCAGTTTGCCAGCACTTGCGCTGTCATTTGGTGGTTTATCAAATGACGGATTGGATCGCCTGCTTGCGTCGCTCGACCTGGAGCCGGTAGATGCATAACCTTGCACTCTTTCGATTCGACTAGACCATCTTATGACCCGCGATGCCCTCGAACACAACCAGATTCCGATCTACCTCGTCACTGTGTTTCTGGCCGTCGTTTTCGGTCTGCTTCCCCTTTCATTCGCCCACGATCTCAGCGCACTGGTCACCCCCGCCATCGCCGTGCTGATGTACGCGATGTTCCTGCAAATACCGTTTCTGGACCTGCGTCAAGGCTTGGGTAACAAGCGCTTCCTGTCGGCATTGCTGCTGGCCAACTTCATCCTGGTGCCCTTGCTGGTGTGGGCGCTGACCCAAAGCCTGGTCGGGCGCCCGGCGTTGCTGGTGGGGGCGTTGTTGGTGTTGCTGACGCCTTGCATCGACTACGTGGTGGTGTTTACGCATATCGGCAAGGGCGATTCGCGGCTGATGCTGGCGGCGACGCCGGTGCTGTTGCTGCTGCAGTTGGCGCTGTTGCCGTTGTACTTGGGGTTGATGCTGGGGCCGCAGTCTGAGGTCGTGGTGGAGGTGGGACCATTTGTCGAAGCATTCCTGTCGTTGATTGTGATGCCGATGATTCTGGCAGTGCTCACGACTTCCCTGGCGCGGCGATCATCTGTCGTCAACGCGTGGAGCAGCGCCTGGGCGTGGCTGCCCGTGCCGGCGATGGCGCTGGTGTTGTTTGTGGTGATCGGTTCGCAAATCACTTCCGTGGTGCGGGATATCAACCTGCTGTTGCCGGTGATTCCGGTGTATATCGGCTTTCTGCTGTTGGCGCCGTTGATGGGTGCGCTGGCGTCGCGGCTGTTTGCGCTCCCGGCCGCAACGGCACGGGCGGTAACATTCAGCGCATCGACGCGCAATTCGTTGGTGGTGCTGCCCTTGGCGCTGGCCCTTCCCGAGGATGTGCGCGGGTTGGCGGCGACGGCGGTGATCCTGCAAACCCTGGTCGAACTGGCCGGGGAGTTGATTTATGTGCGGCTGATCCCGAAGTGGGTGTGGCCCGCAGGTCGGTAGACGCACAAATCTTCCAGTCTGTTCAGGCGCTATTCAGCAGGGCGGTCGGCACCATAAGTCGGCGCCCCTTACCTGACAGGTCAACCGATGGATCACCGCAACCGTTTTCGCCTGGAATCCTCAGGGATTTTCCTCTTCGCTCTATTGTTGTTCACCCTGGGCATCTGGGATCAACAGCCCCAAGGGTTTGATGGCCGATGGGCGCTGTTCCTGCAAGAGATGTTTCGCCATGGCGTGAGCTTTTTCCCGACCACCTATGGCCAGCCCTACGCGGATTATCCCGGCACCGCGACCTTCTTCAGTTATGTATTTGCCAGGCTGTTCGGTGCGCCCAACCATCTGGCGAATATCCTGCCGACCGCCCTGGCTTCTGCTGGCGTAGTCGCGGTGGTCTATCGCTTGCTGGTGCCTGCGAGCCGGCCGTGGGCACTGCTCACGGTGCTGCTGACGTTGCTCACCACCCAACTGCTCGAAAAGTCCCGCTCGGTATGCCTGGACCAGATGGTGGCGTTGCTCTGTGTAGGCAGTTTCTACCTGCTGCACAGCGGCGGACGCAGGAGGCGGCTTGCGGTGTTCCCGCTGTTTGTCCTGGGTTTTGCGATACGCGGGCCATTGGGGTTGATCGAGGTCTGTGGTGTGGTGTGTGTGTATTGGGCACTGGCCAAGCCTGGCGAGCGTGTGAAACAGGTGCTGATTCACGGCATCGTCGGCGTGGTGCTGCTGGCAGCCTGTTGGTGGCTGTTGGTGAAGCTGGCGCGCATCAGTGGGGGCGACGCGTTTGCCGATGAGGTGTTCAAGATGCAGGTCGGCGGACGCCTGGATGAAGCCGGCGAGCCGTTCTACTTCTATTTCCAGTTGAGTCTGTACCGCTATTTCCCGGTGGTGCCATTGGCGCTGGCCACGATGATTGCCCTGCGTCATCGCTGGCCCGAGCGGTTTGAGGGCGACATGCAACTGGTCGCGCGGCTGGGTGCCTGCGGCTTGATGATCTTGCTCGGGCTGTCGATACCGCACTTCAAGCGCGCTTATTACATCCTGCCCATGGTGCCGATGTTCGCGGCTGTCGCGGCCTATGGGCTGCTCCAGGCGCAAGGCTGGCTCACGGGCGTGCGCCGCTGCTACGAAGCGCTTGTCGTCGCGCTGCCGGCGTTGTGCGTGGTTGCGATCTTTGTGTGTCGGCATGGCTGGCAGAAGCACGGTTACTGGCCGGCTGTTTCACTGCCGCTGCTGATTGGCGGGCTGGTGGTGCTGCAGGTGGCGGCGCTGATCGCCTGGCATCGCGGAGGGCGGTTGGTGTGGCTCAGCCTGATCGCGTTGATGGCGCAGTGGGTGGTGTTGGTCACTGTGGTGGAGCCCTCCAAGGATATGCAGTTCGATACCCGGAAGTTTGTCGGCCAGGTGGAGGCGTTGCGTGCCGCGCAACCGGGGCCGCTGGTGTTTATCAATCTCGGCCGAGACACTTGGGCGGTGCGCTACATGATGAACCTTGACCATGATGAGCAACCGATCTTTATCGAAGGCAGCGAAATTGAGCGACTGGGAACTTTGCCTCGACCCGCCTGGGCAATTGTGTCGCGCAAGGAAACCGCGTTGCTGCAAGGAACGCCTCTGGAGAAGCAGGCGCCAAGGTTTGAAGGGCGGCTGAACGACAATCCGCTGATGGTGTTCTTGTTGAAGTAATAGAGGTCGTTCGTTTCGGGGTGGCGTAGGCCGCCCCTGGACAACGCAATAAACGACAGACAACAAAAAACCCGCACTAGGCGGGTTTTTGTGTGTTTCAAATGACGTTTGCACCACTTGAAACTGAATAGTGGTGCCCAGAGACGGAATCGAACCGCCGACACGGGGATTTTCAATCCCCTGCTCTACCGACTGAGCTATCTGGGCAACGGGGCGCATTAAACGGGTTTTTCAGGGGGTCGTCAAGCAAGTTTTCGAAAAATATTTAATTATTACCGTCGCTTACGTGCCGGCCCCGGTTTTTGATCAATTATTGAGCAGGCGGCACGTAGCCGTCGGCCTTGGCGTATTCCTCGCCGGAAAAGAACTTGTCCATCTCGCCCGCCAGGTATTTGCGATCTTCGGCGTTCATCATGTTCAGGCGTTTTTCGTTGATCAGCAGGGTTTGGTGTTTCAACCAGTCGCCCCAGGCTTTGGCCGAGACATGTTCGAAAATGTCCTGGCCCTTGGCGCCTGGATACGGAGGGCGTTCCAGGCCGGGCAATTCTTCTTTGTACTTGCGGCACATGATGGTGCGGGTCATGACGACACTCCTGCATTCAATACGTCGGCCGCGCGTTTCAGCAGTTTTTTTACCGGGGCGGCAAGGCCCAGGCGCGGCGGGGTGGCGAGGTTATACCAGAGCCAGTCGGCCTCGGCCACGTGATGGGCGGTTTCCTCGACCTGGATCAACCAGGGTTCGATGGCGAGCTGGAAGTGGCTGAAGGTGTGGATCAACCCCGGCAGCGCCTGTTGGTTGCCCAGTTCCAGCGCATGCTGGTGGGCCAGGTGTTCCAGGTCTTGCAGGTCATCCAGCTCCGGCAAACTCCACAGGCCGCCCCACAGCCCGGTGGAAGGACGACGGTAAAGCAGGATCGCGCCCTCGGCATTCGCCAGCATCGGCATCAGCGTGCGCTTTTGCGGGATGGTCTTGCGCGGCTTGGGGATCGGATAGCGCGTCTCCAGGCCGAGCATGTGGGCTTCGCAATGTTTTTCCAGCGGGCACAGCAGGCAACTGGGTTTGCTGCGGGTGCAGAGGGTGGCGCCCATGTCCATCATCGCCTGGGTGTAGGCGTTGACGCGGGTCTGGGGCGTGAAGCGCTCTGCGGTGGCCCACAGCTGCTTGGCCACCTTGGGTTCGCCGGGGTAGCCCTCCTGTGCGGTAAACCGCGCCAGCACACGCTTGACGTTGCCGTCGAGGATTGGCGCACGCAGGCCCATGCTCAGGCTGGCAATCGCGCCGGCGGTGGACAGGCCGATACCGGGCAGCTCGGTGAGCTTTTCGACATCCCTGGGAAACTCGCCACCGTACTCGGCCACGACAATCTTCGCGGTCTTTTGCAGGTTGCGCGCCCGGGTGTAGTAACCCAGGCCGGTCCACAGGTGCAGCACTTCATCTTCCGGCGCGGCGGCCAAGGCTTCGACCGTTGGCAATGACGCCATGAAGCGGTCGAAGTAATTGAGCACCGTGCTGACCTGGGTCTGCTGCAGCATGATCTCCGAGACCCACACCCGATAAGGCGTGATGCCCTGTTGCCAGGGCAGGTCATGGCGACCGTGGCGGTCGTACCAATTGAGCACGGCCTCTGAAAACTGCTCGTTTCTCATCGCTTGAACAGGCCCTTCAATGCATCTTTCAACTGCGGGTTCACCTTGTCGAGCTTCTCTTCCAGCTTGTCGCTGAGCTTGTTGCCGGCCGCCTTGATGGCGACCTGGGTCAAGCCGTCCTTGTCCAGGCGGCAGGCCTTGGCGCCCAGCTCCAGCGGGCCACGGCAGCGCAGCGGCACTTCGATGCCCTGGAAGTTGGAGCCGACCTGGCAGGCAGGGTCCGGCGTTTCGCGCTGGTCGCCCTCGACAATGATGCCGACGCGGTAGTCCATGCCCAGCACGCGCAAGTCCACATCACCGTTACCGTTGACGGTCAGGCCCGGGATGCGCACTTTCAGGTCAGGGTTGCTGGCCACACCGTTACGCAAGGTCAGGTTGCCTTTCAGCTCCTGGAACGGCGTGTCCTTGCCTGGCGGCGTGCTGCTCAGCGTCTTGCGGTTGAGCAGGGCAATGCCGGTGCACAGTTGTTGCTCAAGGTTGGCGTTGAGCAGCACGCCGTTGTTGATCACGAAACTGGCGGTGCCGTTGAGGCTGTCGATCAGGGCTTTCTGGCTGTTGCCGCGGCCTGTGAGGTTGCTGTCCAGGGTGATCTGGCCCTTCACCGGCGGGTTCTGCCCTTGGGCCTGCAGGATGCGCTCGACCGGCACCTGCTTGATCCGGCTTTGCAGCGCCAGCACCGGAATATCCTGACGCACATCGAGGCTGCCGTTGGCCTGGAAGGTGCCGTTGTAGAGACCGCCGCTCAAGGTGTCGAGCTTGAGTTGGCCGTCGAGGCCGGACGCTTTGAGCGCTGCATTCTGGATCGGCAATTTGCTCAGGGTCAGTTGACCGAAGGCGAGGTCGGCATCCACGTCCAGCGTGCGCAGGCGCGTCAATGGCAGCAGCTTGTCGGTGCTCCAGGCTCCCTTGGTCGGGGCGTCGGGCAATGGCGTGGTGCCGCCGGCGGCCATGGCACCGGCTTCGCTGTTCTGCACCTCGGCCTGGCGTGCGGCGCTTGCACCCTTGGCGGATTCGGACTTGGCCGGCAGGTAGTTGTCGGCGTTGAATGTATCGCCCTTGAGCTGCACACGCAGGGACTGTTTGGCGAAATCGTCCACCGCCAGGCGACCGGTGAAGGTGCTGCCGTCGAGTTTCAGGTTCAGGTCTTCCAGCGCCAGGCTGGTCGGGGTGCCCTTGAGGCGGCTGACCAGTTCGACCTTGCTCAGGCTGCCCTCGGCCATCGGTGGCAGGGGGTGGCCGACGCTGTCGAGGAACTTGGCCAGGTCGAACTGGGCAATGGACAGGGCGCCGCTGAGCTGCGGGGTCTTGTCCAGGTCGTTGACCTTAAGCTCGCCCAAGGCGCGCAACTGGTTGGCCGAGAGCTTCAGGTTGGTCCATTCGGCGATATTGGCCGCCTGGTCCACCAGCAGTTGGCCCTGGGTGGAGAAGGTCACGGTCTTGCCTTGCAGCGGTTCGCCCGTGGCTTCGCCGGTGATCTTCATGTCTTCCAGCTGATAACGCTTGAGGGCGCGCTGGATGCGCAGGTTGCCGTTGAGTTCGGTCTTGACGCGCATCACCGGCTGGTTGGTGCCGAAGAAGGCAGTGAGCTTCACCGGAATACTGGCGCCTTCGTGCACGGCGCCGGCGCTCAGCTGGATGCTTTCGGCGCTGAACTGCTTGCCGGTCTGCTCGTCGTTGTATTCGATGCGGGCGTTGTTGATGGTCAGGCTGTCGATGTCCAGCCGGATAGGTTTCGAGGGTTTCTCCGGCTCGGGCTCGGCGGCCTGTTCCGCGGCAGCGGGTGCGCTGGAGCTCGGCTCATTGGCGCTCTTGCCGATGTCTTCCCAATCGCCATGGCCTTGTTTGTCGCGGTTCAGGCGCAGGTTGAGGCCTTCGACACGCACATCGCTCATCTGCACTTCACGACGCAGCAGCGGTAAAACCCGTACCGACAGGCCGAGCATCTGCAAGTCGGCGAACGGTTTGGTCGGGTTGGTCAGGGTCGCCACGCTGGCTTCGTGCAGTTCCAGCCCGAGCCAGGGGAACAGGCTCCAGCCGATATCGCCATTGAGCGTCAGCTCGATGTGGGCCTTGTCGCGGGCAATCTGGCGGATCTCATCTTTATAGTCGTTGGGATCGAAGAGGTGGGTCAGGGCGAAGCCCAGGGCCACAATGATCAGCAACAGCCCGAGAAGTACCAGACCCAGGATTTTGCCGAACGCTTTCATGGGCGAGTCCTTGTATGTCGATTTCAAAATTTAGCCGCAGAGTATAACGCCCGACGGCCTGCGTCAGTGCCCCGATCGTTACATTGTATCCAGGGGCCGGGAAACGGGTTTTTGACGTCAAACAAAGCAGATTTCCTGAAAAAGGTGATGGCAGTTTGGTTTTTCTGTCATCCACAGATGCTAATCTCTGCATGTTCGTCCGCCTTCTGCGACTTAACGTCGCGCCTAAAACGGAGCTTCACTCAACAAAACGGCCGCGCTTTGCGTGCAAGGCCGAGGGAGAGAGCGCCTGACGGACACATACTAACAACTGGGGGAAACACCAATGAGCACTAGCACTGCGGCAGCTTCATCTGCCGCGCAGCCTGCGTTCCTGTCCAAGGAACGCATTATCGCCAAGCCCGGCTTCAACCGCTGGCTGGTTCCGCCGGCCGCCTTGGCCATCCACCTGTGCATCGGCATGGCCTACGGCTTCTCGGTGTTCTGGCTGCCACTGTCCAAAGCGCTGGGTATCACCAAACCGGTCGCCTGCGCGCCGGACATGAGCTTTATCGCTCAAGTCTTTTCGTCCCAATGCGACTGGCCCATCTCCATGCTGGGCTGGATCTACACGCTGTTCTTCATCTTCCTGGGCTGCTCGGCAGCGATCTGGGGCGGCTGGCTGGAACATGCCGGGCCACGCAAGGCGGGCGTTGTTTCGGCGCTGTGCTGGTGTGGCGGCCTGTTGATTTCGGCGTTGGGGATCTATACCCACCAGATCTGGCTGATGTGGATCGGCTCCGGGGTCATTGGCGGTATCGGCCTGGGCCTGGGCTATATCTCGCCCGTGTCGACCCTGATCAAGTGGTTCCCGGACAAGCGCGGGATGGCCACCGGCATGGCGATCATGGGCTTCGGCGGTGGCGCGATGGTGGGTGCCCCGTTGGCAGCGGCATTGATGGGTCACTTTGCTACGCCCACCAGCGTGGGCGTGTGGCAGAGCTTCCTGGTGATGGCCGCGATCTACTTCGTGTTCATGATCGGTGGCGCCTTGTCCTACCGCGTCCCGCCGACCGGCTGGAAGCCTGAAGGCTGGACCGCGCCGGCGAAAAAAGCCAGCAATGCAATGATCACCCACCGTCACGTACACGTGAACGTGGCGTGGAAAACCCCGCAATTCCGCCTGGTATGGCTGGTGCTGTGCCTGAACGTGTCCGCCGGTATCGGCATCCTCGGCATGGCTTCGCCCCTGCTGCAGGAAGTGTTCGGCGGCAAGTTGCTGGGTGTGGATGTGCCATTCGGCCAGCTGGACGCCGGTCAACTGGCCTCCATCGCCGCCATTGCGGCGGGCTTCACTGGCCTGTTGAGCCTGTTCAACATCGGTGGCCGGTTCTTCTGGGCGTCGTTCTCCGACTACCTGGGCCGTAAAAACACCTACTTCGTGTTCTTCGCCCTGGGCTTTGCCCTGTACGCGCTGATCCCGAACCTGGGGCACCTGGGCAACGTGGCGCTGTTCGTGGCGGCGTTCTGCATCATCCTGTCGATGTATGGCGGTGGTTTTGCGACCGTCCCGGCCTACCTGGCCGACCTGTTCGGTACGCAAATGGTCGGCGCGATCCACGGTCGCCTGTTGACCGCCTGGGCGGCGGCTGGCGTGTTGGGCCCGGTGTTGGTGAACTACCTGCGTGAGTATCAACTGAGCATCGGCGTTGAACGCGCTGCGGCCTATGACATCACGTTGTACATCCTCGCTGGCCTGCTGGTGCTGGGCTTCATCTGCAACCTGCTGGTCCGCCCGGTGGCGGACAAGTACTTCATGACCGACGCCGAACTGGCCGCCGAACAGGCGCTGGGCCATGACAAAGGCGCGGATGCCACCACTTCCCTGGAGTGGAAAGCAGCCCCGGGCACCGTGCCATTGGCGATCGCTGCCTGGCTGGTGGTGGGTATTCCGTTGGCGTGGGGTGTGTGGGTGACCCTGCAGAAGACCGCAGTCCTGTTCCACTAACACCGCAAAAATTTTGTGGGCGCGGTTCCTGTGGGAGCCGGGCTTGCCCGCGATGGCATCACCTCGGTGCAACTGAAACGCCGAGGTGCCTGCATCGCAGGCAAGCCAGCTCCACAAAAGCTGGTTCTCACATGTATGCACATGTCTATCCCCGACACTCCATCAGTCTTATCCCCTCCGATGTTTCTGTTTGGCGCCCGCGCCCCTATAATGGCTGCCTTTTTCGCCCAATGATTTTGCGGAGCTGGTGATGGCCGAACGTAAGGCGTCCGTCGAGCGCGACACTCTGGAAACCCAGATCAAAGCCTCGATCAACCTGGATGGCACCGGAAAGGCCCGATTTGATATCGGTGTACCTTTTCTTGAGCACATGCTGGACCAGATCGCCCGTCACGGGCTGATCGACCTGGATATCGTCAGCAAGGGCGACCTGCATATCGACGACCACCACACGGTGGAAGACGTCGGTATCACCCTCGGCCAGGCGTTTGCCAAGGCCATCGGCGACAAGAAAGGCATCCGTCGCTACGGCCATGCCTATGTCCCGCTGGACGAAGCGCTGTCGCGTGTGGTCATCGACTTCTCCGGCCGTCCAGGCCTGCAGATGCACGTGCCCTACACCCGCGCCACCGTGGGCGGCTTCGACGTCGACCTGTTCCAGGAGTTCTTCCAGGGGTTCGTCAACCACGCGCTTGTCAGCCTGCACATCGACAACCTGCGCGGCACCAACACCCACCACCAGATCGAAACCGTGTTCAAGGCTTTCGGCCGCGCCCTGCGCATGGCTGTGGAGCTGGATGAGCGCATGGCCGGGCAAATGCCATCGACCAAGGGCGTCCTGTAATGCAGACGGTCGCGGTTATCGATTACGGCATGGGTAACCTGCACTCGGTGGCCAAGGCCCTCGAGCACGTAGGGGCCGGCAAGGTACTGATCACCAGCGATGCCAACGTGATTCGCGAAGCCGATCGCGTGGTGTTTCCCGGCGTCGGCGCGATTCGCGATTGCATGGCCGAGATTCGCCGCCTGGGCTTTGACAGCCTGGTGCGCGAAGTCAGCCAGGACCGTCCCTTCCTCGGCATCTGCGTGGGCATGCAAGCCTTGCTCGACCGCAGTGAAGAGAATGAGGGCGTCGACTGCATCGGCCTGTTCCCTGGGCAAGTGAAGTTCTTCGGCAAAGACCTGCATGAAGACGGCGCTCACCTGAAAGTCCCGCACATGGGCTGGAACGAAGTCAGCCAGGCGGTGGATCACCCGCTGTGGCACGACATTCCGGACATGGCGCGCTTCTACTTCGTGCACAGCTACTACATTGCCGCCGGCAAGCCGGGCCAGGTGGTGGGTGGCGGGCACTACGGCGTCGACTTCGCCGCTGCGTTGGCCGAAGGCTCGCGGTTTGCCGTGCAGTTCCACCCGGAGAAGAGCCATACCCATGGCCTGCAATTGCTGCAGAACTTCGCCGCCTGGGACGGGCGCTGGTAATGGCCAGGAAGCCGAAGCAGCCGGTCTTGAACCTCACGCCTGAACAGGAGAGTGAGGCTACCCTCAAGATCAAGCGTTTCATGGAAGATCGCTTCGAGCTCAAGCTGGGGTCGTTCGAGGTCGCCGAGATCCTCGAACTGTTCACCACCGAAGTGGCTCCGCACTATTACAACAGGGCGATTTTCGACGCGCAGACGCTCCTTAAAGAAAGGTTCGAAAGCATCGAAAGCGACCTGTGGTCGCTTGAGAAACCCTGATTTCCCAAGCATTGCTGAATATCGAATAAGGTTTGCCAGATGCTGATTATCCCCGCTATCGATCTCAAGGACGGTGCCTGCGTACGTCTGCGCCAAGGCCGCATGGAAGACTCCACCGTGTTCTCCGATGACCCGGTGAGCATGGCCGCCAAATGGGTGGAAGGGGGCTGCCGTCGTCTGCATCTGGTGGACTTGAACGGCGCCTTCGAAGGCCAGCCGGTGAACGGTGAAGTGGTCACCGCCATTGCCAAGCGTTACCCGAACCTGCCGATCCAGATCGGTGGCGGTATCCGCTCCCTGGAAACCATCGAGCACTACGTCAAGGCCGGCGTGAGCTACGTGATCATCGGCACCAAGGCGGTGAAAGACCCGGCGTTCGTCGCCGAAGCCTGCCGCGCGTTCCCGGGCAAAGTGATCGTGGGCCTGGACGCCAAGGACGGTTTCGTCGCCACCGACGGCTGGGCTGAAATCAGCACGGTGCAGGTGATAGACCTGGCCAGGCAGTTTGAAGCCGGCGGCGTCTCCGCCATCGTTTATACCGACATCGCCAAAGACGGCATGATGCAGGGCTGCAACGTGCCATTCACCGCTGCGCTGGCGGCCGCCACGAAGATCCCGGTGATCGCTTCCGGCGGCATCCACAACCTGGGCGACATCAAGTCGCTGCTGGACGCCAAGGCGCCCGGCATCATCGGCGCCATCACCGGCCGTGCGATCTACGAAGGGACCCTGGACGTCGCTGAAGCCCAGGCTTACTGCGATGCCTACAACGGCTGAGGACTGACCATGGCGCTGGCCAAACGCATCATCCCTTGCCTGGACGTCGACAACGGTCGCGTGGTCAAGGGCGTCAAGTTCGAGAACATCCGCGACGCCGGTGACCCGGTGGAAATTGCCCGTCGCTACGATGAGCAAGGTGCCGACGAGATTACCTTTCTCGACATCACCGCCAGTGTCGACGGCCGCGATACCACGTTGCATACCGTCGAGCGCATGGCCAGCCAGGTCTTCATCCCGCTGACCGTGGGCGGTGGCGTGCGCACTGTGCAAGACATCCGCAACCTGCTCAACGCCGGCGCGGACAAGGTCTCGATCAACACGGCGGCGGTGTTCAACCCGGAGTTCGTGGGCGAGGCCGCACAGCACTTCGGCTCGCAATGTATCGTGGTCGCCATCGACGCCAAGAAAGTCTCCGGCCCGGGCGAAACCCCGCGCTGGGAAATCTTCACCCACGGCGGTCGCAAGCCGACCGGTCTGGACGCGGTGGAGTGGGCGATGAAGATGGAAGGCCTGGGTGCCGGTGAAATCCTGCTGACCAGCATGGACCAGGACGGCATGAAAAACGGTTTCGACCTGGGCGTGACCCGGGCCATCAGCGATGCGTTGGGCATCCCGGTGATCGCTTCCGGCGGCGTCGGCAACCTGCAGCACCTGGCCGACGGCGTGATCGAAGGCCACGCCAGCGCGGTACTGGCGGCGAGTATTTTCCACTTTGGCGAATACACCGTTCCCGAGGCCAAGGCCTACATGGCGGCGCGCGGTATCGTCGTTCGCTAAACGCTGCTGGACACCATGGCAGGCCAGAGGCACTCTCTGCGCTTGCCATGGATTCCGGTAACTTTCATGTTCAAGCACCTGCTGCTCGCCCTTGCCAGTACGTCCCTCCTGTTGACCGTTCCGGCCAGCGCCGAGGAACCGTCCGACGCCTCCCTGGTGTTGCTGACGGAAAACTTCCCGCCCTACAACATGGCGAAAAACGGCAAGAACTTCGCCAAGGACGAGAACATCGAAGGCATCGCCGTGGACATCGTGCGCGAAACCTTCAAGCGTGCGGGCATTTCCTACAATCTCACCCTGCGTTTCCCCTGGGAGCGCATCTACAAGCTCGCCCTGGAGAAGCCAGGCTACGGCGTGTTCGTGATGGCGCGCCTGCCGGACCGTGAGGCGCTGTTCAAATGGGTCGGCCCCATCGGTCCGGACGATTGGGTGCTGCTGGCCAAGGCCGACAGCAAGATCCAGCTGAACGACCTGGAGCACGCGCGCCGCTACAGGATCGGTGCCTACAAGGGCGATGCCATCGCCGAGACCCTGGAGAAGCAGGGACTCAACCCGGTCGTCGTGCTGCGCGACCAGGACAACGCGCAAAAGCTGCTGGATGGCCAGATCGACCTGTGGGCCACCGGCGACCCCGCCGGGCGTTATCTGGCGCGCCAGATCGGGGTCTCCGGGCTCAAGACAATCCTGCGTTTCAACAGCGCCGAACTGTACCTGGCGCTCAACAAGCAGGTGCCGGATGAAGTAGTGAGCAGGCTTCAAGCGGCGTTGGATCAGTTACGAGACGAGGGGGTCGTGGCTGACATCATGGGGCGTTACCTCTAGTGGCGGCTCCTTTGCGGGAACGGGCTGCGGGCGCTCGGCCTCTACGGAATCGGTGGTATTTGCCTCACTGAAATACACCTGCTCGGTATTGGTGTAGGTCACTGATGTTGCCAGGGGGCTGGCATCCCTGCGCAGCAATGTGTACTCGCTTTCGACCACATAGGCTGCCACGGTCTTGTGGGCCGGGACATATGCAGCGATGTCGGTGGTTTGCGGGGCGGTCCAACCTTTGGACGAAACGCTCGAGTGAGTGAATGCACTGCCCAGCCTTACCGAGCTTTTCGGGTTGGTTCTGAGAGAATGGCCTGTCCATGCCTCGGTCATGTCGACACCCGTGGCCCACTTGAGAAAGTTGGCTGCGAAACCGGGCGAGCCTTTGGTAATCGTCCATTTGAAGGTCTGGCTGGTGGTCGTTGGGTTGCGCGCCACATCGACCAGTACGTACTTGTCGCGTCTTTGCAGCCTGTAGAAGGGGGACCGCAAGGGTTGCTCGTCGGCTGGCAGCTCCGGGTCGGAGACTAGAAACCAGGGGAGTTGGCAGACATGCAAGGACTCTTCGGCGTCCAGGGTTGAAGGTTGCCCGTCCGCAGACGGTGCGGGCGGGGCCGGGAGCTCGCGCCCTGCCACCTCGGTCAGGGGGATATGCAAGGCATGCGCTAACCCGGGCGCTTCCGGCTTTGCATAGCCCCGCACCCCGAAAAATGTCCCTGGTGCCAGGTAAGCCTCGCCCGGATGAGCGGTCGGCGGCATGACGTCCCAGGCACTGAAGTCGATTTGGCCGCGGCTGCCTTTGTCATTCCAGATCTGATCGGCAACGTAAGCCGGCACGGCCAGGTCAGCCCGCACACAGCGCACGGTGTGCAGCGAAGGCCGTTGATAGCCCACGCCGCATACGGTACCCAGGGCCACATAGCCATCAGGCGGGACCGGCTGCCAGATCGAAATATCAGCGTTGGCGCCTGTGCCGCGACTGTTCCAGACTTCTATGAAGTCTTTCGGTTGGCGAAGTGCGGTGCCGTTGGTTTTGTTGGCTTCGCTGACAACAACGACGGTCTTGCGATGATTCAAATTGTCATGGCTCGGGTGAGCGACGTCTCCCAATGAGGAGAACGAGATCAAGTGATCGGCACTGGTGCTCGGGCGCCAAAGGCTGGCCGACTTTTTGGCTCCCGAGCCTTGGTCGTTCCAGAGTGGGGTGAACTCCGAGGTGAAGTTGATCAGCAGGTCTTTGACTTGGATGGGTTCCATGGGGGTACTCCTTGTGGATGGAATGGTTCTGTCTCTCGATGTGGTCGAGCCGGACCGGTCAGCGGGGCTTGAGCAAGTCCACGCGCAGTGTTGAGGGTTGGTCAGCCTGGTCGTAGGCGTAGGTGCAGATCTTGTAGGGTTTGTCCCGAACGGTGATCAGCCGTGCGTACTGCTCTGTTCGCGTGCTGGGGGAGTCATTGAGCGTGGAAAATATCTCGATAGGTTCGTCCTCCTCCTCCTCCACGGGAGGGGGCGGAAAGGCCAGGTAATCGACTGGCCTGAGGCAGTCGGTCGTGGTGACCGGGCCGAACTTGTAGGAGTAGCGATGCATGAATGGCGGCGCGAGCTTCCAGATCACGGTGTAGGCCGCCAGCCCCTGTTTATCCAGGCTGATGCTCAAGTTCGGCGTGCGTGCCGGCCCGGGTTCGGCCAGTTCCACCGCCAAGGTCAGGGCATTTTTCATCATGCCGTTGGTCGCCTGTTGTTCCTCGGAATCCAAGCCGACGATACACAGCATGTGCATACCGGTTTCCGGTCCGATGGCGTCATTCACGTACGCGTCCTGCGCCTTGATCGGGGTGCTGTAAAGCTCCGGTTTTTCGCAATCAATGGCGCGCCGTGTGGTTTTGTAGCGATAGAGCGCAGTGTTGGTCGTGAAGGAAAGGTTCCAGCGCGGCACGATATCCTTGTGTGTGCCGTCGGGTCGCTTGACGAAGTATTGCTGGATGGGGTCCGGGTGCTGAAAGGAAATGGTGGTGGTCGGGAAGAGTTCGCAGTGTTCACTGTCGGCTTTCAGAACGCCTTCGACAAAGCACCGGTTGAGGAACGTTACCGGGCTGCCGTAGTTCGTTTCGGGGTGCCAGGTGGGCATACCGTTGTTGACCTCGCAGGGCGCGTCCCTTTGGCATTTGCGTTCTTCGGTCTGGCCTGAGGTGCTGGTGCTGAGAATGCCGAAGAGCGTATTAGTCGCCCGCTCCAGCAGTGGCCCGCCGAAGCCGCCGCGGCCGATACCCTGGCATTGGTTTTTCATGGTCACCCGCCACACGAACGGCTGTTCCACCAGTTCGCGCGAGGCTTGCTGCGCGCAGGCGGAGAGATGCAGGGTGTCCCATTCCGGTGCGGCCAGCGCGAGGATATCGACCCCGTCGGCGGGGACCGCTTCGGCCAGTTTCAAAGGGGCGATGCCTGCCTTCAGCAAATCGGCAAGCGAAGCTTTCAGCTCGACGATCGCCAGGTCCACTCCCTGGCTACTGCTCCATTTCAGGGTTTTCAACGGAAAGGTCTTGAGGCTCTCCAGCGTGTCGTCGAAGTAGTTGAAGCTGATGTTGCCTTTGATATCCAGGTCTTTTTGTACCCCGCCGTTATGGCGATGAAGGCAGTGGCTGCTGGTGAGCACATAGGCCGGGCCGGACTTGCCTGCGTCGTCGCGGGTGTCCAGTAGGGAGGCGGTGCAGAGGGCCTGGGCTTCATTGCGGATGCGACCGACGCCAGTCCAATGGGCGTGCTGATGCTGCGCATTGGCGAGCATTCTGCGCGGGCTGGCGTTGGCAAGGCCTTCACCATAGTCCCTTGGTGCCGCGATAAGCAGGTTGGAAAGGCTGCAGAGCAGCAGCCCCGAAATCAAGTGGTGGAGCGTGTTCATGGCATGTCCTGAAAGAGTGAGCGCAAGGCTCGACTATTCAGGAATGTCAGCTGGGCAGTACGGTAGCTATCTAGTACTTGCCATTCTTGCCATGGCCGGCCATTGCCTGGTTACTGCGCACGCTGATCATCAACTTGATATCGATCCACTCCACGCCCTGGGCCTTGAGCTTGGGCAGCTCGCGCTCCAGCACCGCCAGGGTCTGTGGATAAGGATGGCCGATCATCACCGCCGAACCCTGTTTGTGCGCCAGTTTGATTGCGGTCTGCAACTGTGTGGTGATTGCCGCTTCGGTGCGTTCGTCGTCCAGGAACACGTCCCGCGAGACGCTGGCCAGGCCGATCTTCTGCGCCTCGGCGGCGGCGACTGTCTTGGCGCTGGTGCGGCTGTCGACAAAGAATTTGTTGCGCCGTTGCAGCTCGCCCATCAACCAGGCCATGGCCTCGGGCTGCGCGGTCATGCGGCTGCCCATGTGGTTGTTGATGCCCGCGGTGTAGGGCACTGCCTTGAAGGCAGCGTCCAGGCGCCTGCCGAGTTCCTCGATGGGCAGCTCCGGGTGCCAGGCGAACGGGCCGGTGGCCGGGTCCATGGGCATGTGCAGGATCACGATCTTGCCGGCCTTGTGGGCTTCGCGGGCGAATTCGGCGGCGTGGGGCGTGTCGGGCATGATCGCCGTGGTCACCGGCCCGGGCAGGGCCAGCACGCGACGATCCCTGGGCAGATTTTGCCCGAGGTCGTCGATGATAAGGGTCAGGTAGGCTTTGTTGGGCTCGTTGGCCGGGGTCGCATGGGCGACTCCGGCCAGGCTGCACAGCACGGCGATGATCAGGGCAAAACGCATATCAACGGCTGCGCGTAATGCTCAAGCCCTTGAGCAGGCTCAGCGCCTGGGCCAGCTGGTAGTCATCGTCCTGTGGCATCGGCTTGGCTTTCTTGCCGCTGCCGGTGGGCTGGTCGGCGCCGCCGTTGCCATTGCCCAGGTGGCCTTGCAGGTCCGCTTCTTTGTAGTACTCGCTGTCGATCTCGTTGGTGATCTTGGCTTTGCGCACCTCGATGTCCGGCACGATGCCCTGGGCCTGGATCGAGCGACCATTTGGCGTGTAGTACAGCGCCGTGGTGATCTTCAGCGCACGTTCGTTGTTCAGCGGCAACACGGTTTGCACCGAGCCTTTGCCGAAACTGGTGGTACCCATCAGCACGCCGCGCTTCTGGTCTTGCAGGGCGCCGGCGACGATCTCCGAAGCCGAGGCGCTGCCGCCGTTGATCAGCACGGCCAACGGGACGTTTTCGCTGAGGTCGTTGCCCGTTGCCGAGAAGCGCAGTTCGGAGTTGGCAATGCGGCCCTTGGTGTACACGATCAGGCCCTTGGTGATGAAGTGGTCGACCACTTCCACTGCCGACTGCAGCACGCCGCCCGGGTTGTTGCGCAGGTCGAGCACGATACCGCTGAGCTTCTTGCCGTTGTCCTTGCGCAGCTTGGCCAGGGCCTTGGCCACTTCGTCGCCGGTCTTGACCTGGAATTGGGTGATGCGGATGTAGCCGTAGCCCGACTCCAGCAGCTGGCTCTTCACGCTCTTGACCACAATGGTCGCCCGGGTCAGCGTCACGTCGAACGGGTTGCCGCCGTCGCGTACCAGGGTCAGGGTGATTTTCTGGCCGATCTTGCCGCGCATCTTGTCGACGGCTTCGGTCATGGTCTGGCCACGGGTCGGCTGGCCGTTGATCTTGACGATGAAGTCGCCGGCCTGGATGCCGGCCTTGGACGCCGGGGTGTCGTCGATCGGCGAGACCACCTTGATGTTGCCGTCTTCGGAGCCGACTTCGATGCCCAGGCCGCCGAATTCGCCGCTGGTGCTTTCCTGCAGCTCGGCAAAATCTTCCGGTCCCAGGTAGGCGGAGTGCGGGTCGAGGTTGCTGAGCATGCCCTTGATGGCATTTTCCAGCAGGGTCTTGTCGTCTACAGGTTCGACATAAGCGGCCTTGATCCGGTCCATGACCTCGGCAAAGGTGCGCAGCTCGTCCAGCGGCAGCGGCGCCTTGGTGGTCGCGGCCGTGCTGGCCGGGGCAGCCTGGTCGGCGAAAGCCAGGGGCGCGCCGATCACCAGGGCGATCGTCAGGGCCAGCGAAGTGAGGCGGGACAAATGCAGCATGTCGAACGAACTCCTAATGTAGATGCGCCCCTATCCTTGGGAGCGGCACCATTGTGCGGGATCGCTCGGGCGACCCTGCTGACGAATAGCGAAGTACAGCGCCGGAGTGTCCTGGCCACCACTGTTACCCACAGTGGAGATGGATTCACCGGCTTTTACAACATCACCTGCCGACTTGAGTAATGTCTGATTGTGGCCGTAAAGGCTCAAATAGCCATTGCCGTGGTCGAGAATCACCAGCAAACCGGCGCCCCGCAGCCAATCGGCAAACACCACACGCCCGCCATGAACGGCGTGGACCTGGCTGCCGGCGGAGGCGCTGATCATCACCCCATCCCACTTGGCGCGGGTGTCATCGCCACGGGTTTCCCCGAAGCGTGCCAGTAATCGACCATCAACTGGCCATGGAAGTTTGCCGCGGGCCGAAGCAAAAGGCCCACCGAACGACTCGCCGGCGCTGGAAACCAGCGGGCCAGGCGCTGAATGCGCCGGTTTACGCGGTGCCGGCGCATCCGTAGTGGCGGCCAGCTCGGCCTCACGCTGGCGCTTTTTTTCGGCTTCCTGCTGGGCGATCAGCGCTTTCTGCCGCGCTTCTTCGGCCTCGCGTGCCTGGCGTGCCAGGGTTTCTTCGATGGTTTTAAGCACTTTGGCCAAGTCGGCCTGGTCCTGCTCGCGGGCCTGGAGCTTGGCGTCGCGGGCCTTCACATCCTCATTGAGCTTGGCCAGGGCCAGTTGGCGCTCCTTGCGAACCTTGTCCAGCTCGTCGCGCTGGGCGTTGAGGGCGCTTTTCTGGTCTTCCAGCTGCGACTGCTGGTTGGCGATCTCCTGTTCGACGTTGACCAACTGGCGCAGGGTTTCGTTGAAGCTTTTAAGTTGCTCCAGCCGGGCCTTGCTCAGGTAGTCGTAGTAGGTGAGGGTGCGCGCGAATTTCTCGGGGTTCTGCTGGTTGAGCAGCAGCTTGAGGTATTCCTGGCGGCCGTTCTGGTAGGCGGCACGGGCCTGGATCGCGATCAGGCGTTGCTGTTCAACGCGTGCGCTCTGGAGTTTTTTTTTCTCAGCGTCGAGTCGCTCCAGTTCCGACTCGCTCTTCTTTAATTCTTTTTGTAGCTCCTGGACCTGCTTCTCCAGCTTGCCCATCTCGGTTTCCGTACCGCGCAGGTCTTTCTGCACTCCGGATTTCTCTTCCTGGAGCTTGCCGAGCAGTTTTTTCAGCTCGGTAATGTCCTGACGCGTAGCGTCCAACTGTTGTTGGGTTTGTGCGCGCTCGTCGGCAAACGCCGGTTGGAGCAGGCAGACAAGAGCAAGGGTAATCAAGGCGCGAAGCATAGAGGCGGGCGACACCAGGGAAATGGACGGCCTAGTATGCCCGCCAAGCGCGGCAAAAAAAACGCCCAATTCGGGCTGTAGCGCAAGATAGGTGCCGAGTGGCAGTGGTATGGCAAAAAGACATGTTCCAAACAGCGGAAAACAATGTGGAAGGGGGCAAGCCCCCTCCCACACTGTTGCGCGGTGTGGTTGAAATCAAATCAGAATCGAAGTCCCGGTCATCTCCACCGGCTTCTCCAGCCCCATCAGCATCAACATGGTCGGCGCCACATCCGCCAGCACGCCACCGCTACGCACCTTGAAATCACGCTTGCCGACGTAGATGAACGGCACCGGTTCGGTCGTGTGAGCAGTGTGGGCCTGGCCGGTGGATTCGTCGGACATCTGCTCGCAGTTGCCGTGATCGGCCGTGATCAGCGCTTCGCCGCCCACCTTTTCCAGGGCGTCGACGATACGGCCGACGCACAGGTCCAGGCATTCCACGGCCTTGGTCGCAGCTTCCAGGTTGCCGCTGTGGCCCACCATGTCGCCGTTGGCGTAGTTGACTACGATCACGTCGTAACGCTGGTGGTCAATGGCGTCGACGATCTTGTCGGTGACTTCCGGCGCGCTCATCTCCGGCTGCAGGTCGTAGGTGGCGACCTTTGGTGATGGGATCAGGATGCGCTCTTCACCCGGGAACGGCTCTTCGCGACCACCGGAGAAGAAGAAGGTTACGTGGGCGTATTTTTCGGTTTCGGCAATGCGTAGCTGGGTCTTGCCATTTTTTGCCAGGTAATCGCCCAGCACGTTGTCCAGGCTGCCCGGGGCAAAGGCGGCGGGGGCCGGGATGCTGGCGGCGTATTGGGTCAGGCCCACGTACTGCACTTTTGGCTGGCGGGCGCGCTCGAATTCCTTGAAGCCGTCTTCGACAAACACACGGCTGAGCTCACGGGCGCGGTCGGCGCGGAAGTTCATGAACACCACGGCGTCGCCGTCTTCGACCTTCACTGGCTCGCCGATGGTGGTGGCTTTGACGAACTCGTCGCTTTCGCCACGGGCGTAGGCGGCTTCCAGGCCTTCCTGGGCGGTGGCGGCGTTGAATTCGGCCTGGCCGTCGACGATCAGGTTGTAAGCCTGGGAGACGCGGTCCCAGCGGTTGTCACGGTCCATGGCGAAGTAACGGCCCACCAGGCTGGCGATGCGGCCCTTGCCGAGGGCGGCGAAGGTGGTGTCGAGCAGTTCGATGGACGATTGCGCGCTTTTCGGCGGGGTGTCGCGGCCGTCGAGGAAGGCATGCAGGTAGATCTTGTCGGCGCCGCGCTTGAAGGCCAGTTCGGCCATGGCGACCAGGTGGTCCTGGTGGCTGTGGACGCCGCCATCGGACAACAGGCCCATGAAGTGCACGGCCTTGCCGGCAGCCACTGCTTTATCTACCGCCGCGCAAATAGTCGGGTTCTCAAAGAACTCGCCATCGCGGATCGCTTTGGTCACGCGTGTGAAGTCTTGATACACCACTCGTCCGGCGCCGAGGTTCATGTGGCCGACTTCCGAGTTGCCCATCTGGCCGTCCGGCAGGCCCACGTCCATGCCCGAGCCGGAGATGAGGCCGTTGGGTACGGTGGCGGTCAGGCGGTCGAGGACAGGCTTGTTGGCCGCGTATACCGCGTTGTCGTGGTGGCTTTCACTGTGTCCGAAGCCATCGAGAATTATCAGGACCAAAGGTTTAGGCGTAGTAGTCATAGATCCTCTCGCGGCGGTAATAAAGGAAGACAATTGAAAAGGGAGTGGCAGTTTAAAGCGAAGTTCCGACCACGTCACCGCTTTACGGGGGTTGGCCCCCCCTGGCGGCTGTGTATACTTACCGCCATTTTAACGCCCTGGAACCTCCTTGATGGTTGATCACCTGATTGCATTTGCCACTGCCCACTACCTGCTCGTGGGTGCCTTCGTCATCCTGCTGGCGCTGCTGATCGCTCATGAATTGAGCCGCGGTGGCCGCAGCCTGAGCACGGCGGAGCTGACCGCGCTGGTCAACAAGGATGAGGCCGTTGTCGTGGACATTCGTCCGGCCAAGGATTTCGCCACCGGTCATATCGTCGGCGCCCTGAACATTCCTCAGGACAAGCTGATCGCGCGCCTGGCCGAGCTGGAAAAGCACAAGGCCAAGACCATCATCCTGGTCGATGCCCAAGGCCAGCACGCCGGCACCCACGCCCGCGAAATGCTCAAGACCGGTTTCACCGCCGCCAAATTGTCCGGTGGCATCAGCAGCTGGCGCGCCGATAACCTGCCACTGGTGAAGTGATATGAGCCAGGTTGTCGTGTATTCCAGCGATTGGTGCCCTTACTGCATGCGGGCCAAGGCCCTGCTTGAGAAGAAGGGTGTTGCCTTCGAAGAAATCAAGGTCGACGGCAAACCGCAAGTGCGCGCCGAAATGGCCCAGAAGGCGGGGCGCACGTCCGTGCCGCAGATCTGGATCGGCGCCAGGCACATCGGTGGCTGCGACGACCTGTTCGCCCTGGAGCGCGCCGGTAAACTGGATGCGCTGCTGCTCGTCTGACTCCTAACCCCTAAAAGACCTCAAGATCACAAGGATCTGCGATGACTGACCAACAGAACACCGAAGCTGCAGAAGCCCAAGCGCCACAGTTCTCGCTGCAGCGCATCTACGTGCGTGACCTGTCGTTCGAAGCGCCGAAAAGCCCGGCCATCTTCCGTCAGGAATGGACCCCAAGCGTTGCGCTGGACCTGAACACCCGCCAGAAGGCACTGGAAGGCGACTTCCACGAAGTCGTGCTGACCCTGTCCGTGACCGTCAAGAATGGCGAAGAAGTGGCCTTCATCGCTGAAGTGCAACAGGCCGGTATCTTCCTGATCCAGGGCCTGGACGAAGCGTCCATGAGTCACACCCTGGGCGCGTTCTGCCCGAACATCCTGTTCCCGTATGCCCGTGAGACCCTGGACAGCCTGGTCACCCGTGGCTCGTTCCCTGCGCTGATGCTGGCTCCGGTGAACTTCGATGCCCTGTACGCGCAAGAGCTGCAGCGCATGCAACAGGAAGGTTCGTCGACGGTTCAGTAATCTCGAACCCGGTGCAGGACCCCATGTGGGAGGGGGCTTGCCCCGATAGCGGTGGATCAGTCACATAGATGTTGACTGACACTCCGTCATCGGGGGCAAGCCCCCTCCCACATTTGTTATGTGTGTTATTTGAAGCCGAGCTGGCGCCAGCCTTCGTAGACGGCGACGGCCACGGTGTTGGACAGGTTCAGGCTGCGGCAGCCCTCGCGCATCGGCAAACGCAGGCGATGGCCGTCGGGCAGGGCGTCGAGCACCTCGGCCGGCAGGCCCCGGCTTTCCGGGCCGAACAGGAACGCATCGCCCTCGGCAAAGCTGGCATCATGGAACGGCCGCGACCCCTTGGTGGTGAACGCGAACAGCCGTGGGTGGCCCAGGCTTTCCAGGCAACTGGCCAGGTCGGCGTGGCGTTTGAGCGTGGCGTACTCGTGGTAATCCAGCCCGGCACGGCGCAGGCGCTTGTCGTCCATGTCGAAGCCCAGCGGTTCGATCAAATGCAGGTGGCAGCCACTGTTGGCGCACAGCCTGATAACGTTGCCGGTATTCGGCGGAATTTCTGGTTGAAAAAGGATGACGTGAAACATGCACGGCTCCGAAGGCAAAGATGCGCTGCATTCTACCCTCGAAGAGGACCCGAGGCCGAAGCTTATGCCGAGGGTCATGGGCTCTTTGGCGATTGTCGGCATGATGGTCGGCCTGATGATCGGTCGCCTGACCACCCCGGAGCCGGTCGAACTGCAACAGGTCGAGACCGCGAGGGACGGCGTGGTGGTGTGGTTCAACGGCGAACCCAAGTTGCACGGCGAGCACGTCGACGGCACTGTGGCGCTGTTGTTCGACGCCCAGGGCAAGGCCGCGAGTGGACGGCTCAAGGTCAATGACAAGGACGTGAACTGGCGCGTACGCAAGACCGATGGCGGCCTGCTGCTGAACCTGGTGGCGGCGCGACCGTTGCGTGGGGAGTGGAAGGGCGAGAAGGCCGATGGCCGTTGGCGGCTGGAGATCCATCTCCAGGAGGAATAAAAGAGGGAGTTCCCGGCCTGCCTGTACCAGGGCTCCCAAAACGGGGTGAAGCTTGCAAAGCTTCGGTGTTAAAGAGGGAATCCCCGGCCTGCCTGTACCGAGGTTCCCCAAAGCGGTGTGGAGCGCGACGCGATTCGCATCAAGCACCCCGGGTGTAAAGAGGGGATTCTCGGCCTGCCTGTACCAAGGTCCCCGAAACTGGGTAGTAACAGGGTTGTTGCAGGGCGCGTGCCAAAATTCGCAATGTGGGCCAAAAAATTTCTCCAGAAAGCGCAAAGCCCCGGAATACGGGGCTTTGGTGTTTTCGGTTCGCGGGTTTTATTGCGTGAGGCTCTGGCTTTCGCTACCAGATCCATGCCCGATGCCGGTTCATGGTGCATTGAAGCGGTGCACGGTGCTGGAGCCTTGTAGAGGTCCAAATGTGGGAGGGGGCAAGCCCCCTCCCACATTGGGTCTTGGGTGGATCCGAGATTCAGGTTTCATCACCCTCGTCATCATCCCCCCCGTCGACCTTCATCCCCAGTTCCTTGATCTTGCGCGTCAGGGTATTGCGGCCCCAGCCCAGCAACACGGCGGCATCGCGACGGCGACCGGCGGTGTGTTTCAACGCGGTCTCGATCATGATCCGCTCAAAGGCCGGCACGGCGCTGTCCAGCAGGCTCGACTGGCCGCGTGCCAGGGCCTGGTCGGCCCACTGGCGCAGCGCCTGTTCCCAGTTGGTTACTGGCGCAGAGTCTTGCGGCAGGCTCAGCAGCTCCGGTGGCAGGTCGCTGATATGCACTTCGCGCCCGGACGCCATCACGGTGATCCAGCGGCAGGTGTTCTCCAGCTGGCGCACGTTGCCCGGCCACGGCAGGTTCTTCAGGTACTCCTCGGTCTCGCTTTTCAGCAGCTTCGGCTCGACGGCCAGTTCCTGGGCGGCGCGGCTGAGGAAGTGACGGGCGAGGGTCGGGATGTCTTCGCGACGGTCCGACATACGTGGAATGTGGATACGGATCACGTTGAGGCGATGGAACAAGTCCTCACGGAATTTGCCGGCGTGTACCAGGGTTTCCAGGTTCTGGTGGGTTGCCGCAATGATGCGTACGTCGACCTTGACCGGCGTGTGCCCACCAACGCGATAGAACTCACCGTCAGCCAGTACCCGCAGCAGGCGGGTCTGGGTATCGGCCGGCATGTCGCCGATTTCATCGAGGAACAAGGTACCGCCGTCAGCCTGTTCAAAACGCCCGCGCCGCAGGTTGGCCGCGCCGGTGAACGCGCCTTTTTCATGGCCGAACAGCTCGGATTCCATCAAGTCCTTGGGAATCGCCGCCATGTTCAGCGCGATGAACGGCGAGGCGGCCCGTGGGCTGTGGCGGTGCAGTGCATGAGCGACAAGCTCTTTACCGGTGCCGGATTCGCCGTTGATCAGCACGGTGATGTTGGAGTGGCTCAAGCGCCCGATGGCGCGAAACACTTCCTGCATCGCCGGCGCTTCGCCGATGATTTCCGGGGTGCGGGTCAGGGCCGGTGGGGCTTCCTGGTTCTGCTGTTCCTGGGCGTGCTGATTGGCGCGCTTGACCAGTGCCACCGCCTCGTCCACGTCGAACGGCTTGGGCAGGTACTCAAAGGCACCGCCCTGGTAGGACGCGACAGCGCTGTCCAGGTCTGAGTGCGCGGTCATGATGATCACTGGCAGGCGCGGGTGCTGCTCGCGAATCCGCGCCAGCAAGTCCAGGCCACTGGCGCCGGGCATGCGGATGTCGGAGATGATCACATCGGGCTGCTGGCGCGCCAGGCGGCTCATCACCCCGTCGGCGCTGTCGAAGCTCTGGGTGGTCATGCCTTCCTGTTGCAAGGCTTTCTCGAGGACCCAGCGGATAGAACGGTCGTCATCGACGATCCAGACAGTTTCACTACGGCTCATGTCGATGGGGCTCCTTGTTCCAGAGGCAGAAAGATCGAGAACGTGGTGTGGCCGGGATGGCTTTCACATTCGATCAGACCCTGGTGCTGGCTGATGATGTTCTGGGTGATGGCCAGGCCCAGCCCGGTACCGTCCGGGCGGCCGCTGACCATGGGAAAGAAAATGGTTTCCTGGAGTTCCGCAGGAATGCCCGGGCCGTTGTCGATGATTTCGACCTTGGTCACCAGGCGATGGCGCACGTGGCCGATGGTGAACTGGCGCAGGGCGCGGGTGCGCAGGCTGATGCGACCCAGGCGCAGCTCATTCTGACTGCTGATGGCCTGCATGGCATTGCGCACGATGTTGAGCACTGCCTGGATCATCTGTTCGCGGTCGATCAGAACGTCAGGAATGCTCGGATCGTAGTCACGCACCAAGGTGATGCAGCCCTGGCTTTCGGCCTCGACCAGTTGGCAGACGCGCTCGAGCACTTCGTGCACATTGGTCATCGCCAGGGATGGCAACTTGTTGGAGCCGAGCATGCGGTCCACCAGGTTACGCAGGCGATCGGCCTCCTCGATGATGACGTTGGTGTAGTCCTTGAGGTGTTCCTCCGGCAGCTCACGGGCCAGCAACTGCGCCGCACCGCGAATGCCGCCCAGTGGGTTCTTGATCTCATGGGCCAGGCCGCGCACCAGCATCTTGCTGGTTTCCTGCTTGGACAGCTGCGCTTCCTCCTTGGTGATGCGCAGCAGGCGATCGCGCGGGTGTACTTCCAGCAGCAGCAACGTCGCGCCGTTGCTCAGGATGGGGGTCACGGCATAGTCGACGGTCAGCGTCTGGCCGGTGAGGGCGGTGAGCATCGCTTCACGTTTGGTGAACGGGTGTGCCTGCTCCACCGCCTGGCGCAACGAACTCAGGGCTTCGGCCGACTCGGTGAACAATTCGCTGATGAACTGCCCATGGCTGCGCTGGCCGCTGATGGCCAGGAGCATCTCCGCCGCCGGATTCATGTACTCAAGACGCAAGTCGTCATTGAGCAGGATGGTCGCGGTGGTCAGGTTGTCGAGTAGCAAACGGTGCAGTGCATCGCTGATGGTCATCAGGACCTCTTTTGGAGCAAGGCGCGGGCTTGAGGCACACGCTGATACATGGAAAATGCAAAAACCAAACCAAGGCTCCGAAAAGAAGCGTGAAAGCCCTGAAATGGGTGTTTCAGGCGCGAAACTGTGGCGTTCTGCCAGCTTGCACGGGAAGTTTCGAACCAAAATGGGCTGGGCAAGTGGGAAGGGTGCAGCCTATCGCACCAATATAGTGCGATTTGCTGGGGTGTGTTCAGAAAGGCAAAAATCAAGAGGCGGGGGTGATACACAACTCGGCGGTGGCGCGGATCATTGCCAGTTGACGCAACGGATCGTTCAGCGGCTCATGCACGGCCTCGGCCAACCACTGCGGACACTGCGGGTCAGTGCGCTGCGGGGTGAAGTCGGCAAGTTGCTGCAACAGACGCTTTTGCAACTCGTCCAACTGCGGGCGGATTTGCTTCACCAGGTCCGGACGCGGGTCGTCGGGTGCCTTGCCCTGGAACTGCCAGTCGGAGAGGTGGGTGTACTGCACCAGCTTGTTCGCCTCGATCTGCGCCGAAAAGAACTGCTCGGCGGCGGTCGGGGCCAGCTTGTAGCTTGGTGCCTGGGCGACGACGCTGGCGATCACCTCTTGTTCGCGCTTTTTATCTTCTACCGGCTTTTTGCTGTCCCATTTGCTCAGGGCGACCTGGTCGGCGATCTCCAGGCGTTCGGCGATGCTGTTGAGCAGCGGCTCCAGGGAGGGCGGCGCGGCACTGGCACTGGCACTTGCGAACAACAGGGCGAACACAAGTCTATGTTTCAATGAAGATCTCCTTGTGGGAGGGGCAAGCCCCTTCCCACCTTTTTGATTGGGTTTGCAGGTCTACAGCAGCGTCAGTCAGAGGCTACCTTATAGTTACGCGAGAATCCGCCGGCCAGCTAAACCCCAGGCAAAAAAAAGACCTCCCGAGGGAGGTCTTTTTCGTCACGCCACGTTAAGCAGCGCTACCGGATCAGCAGCTGTAGTACAGCTCGTATTCCAGTGGGTGTACGAAGGTGCGAACCTTGATTTCTTCTTCGCTTTTCAGCTCGATGTAGGCATCGATGAAGTCGTCGCTGAATACGCCACCTTTGGTCAGGAACGCACGGCCCTTGTCCAGCTCTTCCAGGGCTTCTTTCAGGCTGCCACACACTTGTGGGATCTCTTTGGCCTCTTCAGGCGGCAGGTCGTACAAGTTTTTGTCGGCGGCGTCGCCAGGGTGGATCTTGTTCTGGATACCGTCCAGACCGGCCATGACCAGCGCCGCGAAGGCCAGGTATGGGTTGGCTGCCGGATCCGGGAAGCGCGCTTCGATACGGCGAGCACGTGGGCTGGACACGTAAGGAATACGGATCGAGGCGGAACGGTTGCGAGCGGAGTAGGCCAGCATTACCGGAGCTTCGAAACCTGGGACCAGACGCTTGTAGGAGTTGGTTGACGGGTTGGTGAAGCCGTTCAGGGCCTTACCGTGCTTGATGATACCGCCGATGAAGTACAGGGCAGTGTCGGACAGGCCGGCGTAACCTTCGCCAGCGAAGGTGTTCTTGCCTTCTTTGGCGATGGACAGGTGAACGTGCATACCCGAACCGTTATCGCCGTACAGTGGCTTAGGCATGAAGGTCGCGGTACGGCCGTAGGCATCAGCCACGTTGTGTACGCAGTACTTCAGGGTCTGTACTTCGTCAGCCTTGGCGACCAGGGTGTTGAACTTCACACCGATTTCGTTCTGGCCGGCAGTGGCCACTTCGTGGTGGTGCACTTCGATGACCAGGCCCATTTCTTCCATGGCGTTGCACATGGAGGTACGGATTTCGTGGTCGTGGTCGAATGGCGGAACCGGGAAGTAGCCTCCCTTGACGCCTGGGCGGTGGCCTTTGTTGCCGCCTTCCACGTCCTGGTCGGACATCCAGGAGCCTTGTTCGGAGAAGATCTTGAACATGGAGCCGGAAATGTCGGACTTGAACTTGACCGAATCAAAGATGAAGAATTCTGGCTCCGGGCCTACGAATACGGTATCGCCAATACCGGTGGACTTCAGGTATTCCTCGGCACGCTTGGCGATCGCACGTGGGTCGCGGTCGTAGCCTTGCATGGTCGAAGGCTCGATCACGTCACAGACGATGATCAGGGTTGGGTCTTCGGTGAACGGGTCGAGAACGGCAGTGCTGTCGTCCGGCATCAGGATCATGTCGGAAGCTTCGATGCCTTTCCAGCCAGCGATGGAGGAACCGTCGAACATTTTGCCTTCTTCGAAGAAAGCATCATCCAGCGCGTCGCGAGCCGGCATGGTCACGTGGTGCTGAGTGCCTTTGGTGTCCGTGAAGCGCAGATCAATCCATTTAACGTCATGATCTTTGATGAGTTGAACCGACTTCGACATAGTGTCCTCCGGGTGGCTTCGGGCTGGGGTAGTGGAGTTAGCCCTTAGAATGTGGGTGATGCCGGCGCGGATACTCCGCCATGGCAACCTGCCTCACAAGAGAGCAAATTGCATGCCAGTGCGCCAACATGGGTTTTCTGTTCCAAAAACGCCCCTATAACGGTGCATTACGACAAAAGCCCGAAAATAGCGCACCTCAATGTAGCGCAAAGGCGCGCAAGCGCACCTATTTAGTGCGTTGCGCCTGCTGTGCATATTAACTGGTTAAACCTTGAGCGATTTCCGCTATAATCCGCGCCCCCCTTTTTCAGCAGGCCCGGCGCGCGCTGTTTCCATGAAATTAATCGTTAAAGTCTTCCCCGAGATCACCATCAAAAGCCGACCGGTACGGACGCGTTTCATCCGTCAGTTGGCCAAGAACATCCGTGCCGTGCTCCGCGATCTGGACCCGGCTGTGGTGGTGAACGGCGTGTGGGACAATCTCGAGCTGGAAACCCGTGTCACCGAGCCCAAAGCCTTGAAGGACATGACCGAGCGCCTGAGCTGCATGCCGGGCATCGCGCACTTCCTGCAGGTGGATGAGTACCCGCTGGGCGACTTCGACGACATCACCGAGAAGTGCAAACAGCACTACGGCGACTCGCTTACCGGCAAGATCTTTTCGGTGCGCTGCAAGCGTGCCGGCAAGCACAGCTTCAGCTCCATGGATGTCGAGAAATATGTCGGCAGCAAGCTGCGTCGCGAGTGCGGCGCTGCCGGAATTTCCCTGAAAGCACCGCAAATTGAAGTGCGCATGGAAATTCGCGACCAACGGTTGTTTGTGATCCACAGCCAGCACAACAGCATCGGCGGCTACCCGCTGGGCGCTCTGGAACAGACCCTGGTACTGATGTCCGGCGGTTTCGATTCCACGGTGGCGGCCTACCAGATCATGCGTCGCGGCCTCATGAGCCATTTCTGCTTCTTTAACTTGGGCGGGCGTGCACACGAATTGGGCGTGATGGAAGTTGCGCACTTTATCTGGAAGAAGTACGGCAGCTCCCAACGCGTGCTATTTGTGAGCGTACCGTTCGAGGAAGTGCTGGGCGAAATTCTCGGCAAAGTCGATAACAGTCATATGGGCGTGGTATTGAAGCGTATGATGTTGCGCGCGGCCTCGCGGATCGCCGACCAGTTGCAGATCGACGCGCTGGTCACCGGTGAAGCGATCTCCCAGGTATCGAGCCAGACGCTGCCGAACCTGTCGATCATCGATTGTGTTACCGAGAAGCTGGTACTGCGCCCACTGATCGCCAGCCACAAGCAGGACATCATCGACCTGGCAGAGCAGATCGGCACCGCCGATTTTGCCAAGCACATGCCCGAGTACTGCGGGGTCATCTCGGTGAACCCCAAGACCCACGCCAAGCGTCACCGCGTGGAGCATGAAGAGAAAGAATTCGACATGGCGATTCTGGAGCGTGCGCTCGAGAACGCCAAACTGGTCCCGATCGATCGTGTCATCGACGAGCTGGGCCAGGACATCAAGATCGAAGAAGTCAGCGAAGCCCTGGCCGGCCAGATCGTCATCGACATCCGTCACCCGGATGCCGCTGAGGATGAGCCGCTGGAAATCGCCGGCATCGACGTACAAACGCTGCCGTTCTATGCATTGAACGCGCGTTTCAAGGAACTGGATAACAGCCGTCAGTACCTGCTGTATTGCGACAAAGGCGTGATGAGTCGCCTGCATGCCCACCATTTGCTCAGTGAGGGGCATGCCAATGTGCGCGTTTATCGACCGAGCTAAGAGCCCGGGGCTGTTTGCCTGTGGCCTGCGTCACCGGCCCCCCGACTCTGCCGTCAAGCTGTAACGGCAAGGCCTGACTCTACTGTTAATCGCTGCCACGACCTGTCAGCACACCGAATCCTCTGATCGAGATACACAAGTGATCGAAAATCTACGTAACATCGCCATCATTGCTCACGTTGACCATGGTAAAACCACCCTGGTAGACAAACTCCTGCGTCAGTCCGGCACCCTGGAGCGCAACGAGCTCAACGACGAGCGCGTGATGGACTCCAACGACCAGGAAAAAGAGCGCGGTATTACCATCCTGGCGAAAAACACCGCCATCAACTGGAACGGCTACCACATCAACATCGTGGACACCCCGGGCCACGCCGACTTCGGCGGTGAAGTAGAACGCGTAATGTCGATGGTGGACTCCGTTCTGCTGCTGGTTGACGCTCAAGACGGCCCTATGCCGCAAACCCGTTTCGTGACTAAGAAGGCCTTCGAAGCCGGCTTGCGTCCGATCGTGTGCATCAACAAGGTTGACCGTCCAGGCGCGCGTCCGGACTGGGTTCTGGACCAGATCTTCGACCTGTTCGACAACCTGGGTGCCACCGAAGAACAGCTGGACTTCAAAGTCGTCTACGCCTCGGCCCTGAACGGTATTGCCGGTCTGGACCACACCGACATGGCTGAAGACATGACCCCGCTGTACCAGTCGATCGTCGACAACGTACCTGCGCCGGCTGTTGACCGTGACGGTCCGTTCCAGATGCAGATCTCGGCACTGGACTACAACAGCTTCCTGGGTGTTATCGGCGTTGGCCGTATCGCCCGTGGTCGCGTCAAGCCGAACACCCCGGTTGTCGCTATCGGCGCCGACGGCAAGAAGCGCAACGGTCGTATCCTGAAGCTGATGGGCCACCACGGCCTGCACCGCATCGACGTTGAAGAAGCTGCAGCTGGCGACATCGTGTGCATCAGCGGTATGGACTCGCTGTTCATCTCCGATACCCTGTGCCACCCGGACGCGGTAGAAGCGATGAAGCCTCTGACCGTTGACGAGCCAACCGTTTCCATGACCTTCCAGGTAAACGACTCGCCTTTCTGCGGTAAAGAAGGCAAGTTCGTGACCTCCCGTAACATCAAGGAGCGTCTGGACAAAGAGCTGCTGTACAACGTTGCCCTGCGCGTTGAAGAAGGCGACTCGGCTGACAAGTTCAAGGTTTCCGGCCGTGGTGAGCTGCACCTCTCGGTACTGATCGAAACCATGCGTCGCGAAGGCTTCGAAATGGGCGTTGGTCGTCCTGAAGTGATCATCCGTCAAGTTGACGGCGTGAAGCAGGAACCGTTCGAAAACGTCACCATCGACACCCCTGAAGAATCCCAGGGCAAGGTCATGGAAGAGATGGGCCTGCGTAAAGGCGACCTGACCAACATGGTGCCGGATGGCAAAGGCCGTGTGCGTCTGGAATACAACATCCCTGCTCGCGGTCTGATCGGTTTCCGTAACCAGTTCCTGACCCTGACCAACGGTGCTGGCATCCTGACCTCGATCTTCGATCGCTACGACACCATGAAGTCCGGCGACATGTCCGGCCGTCAGAACGGTGTTCTGGTCTCGGTAGAAACCGGCAAGGCACTGACCTACTCCCTGGAAACCCTCCAGGCGCGTGGCAAGCTGTTCGTTGAGCACGGTCAAGAGATCTACAACGGTCAGATCGTTGGTCTGAACAGCCGTGACAACGACATGGGCGTCAACCCAACCAAAGGCAAGAAGCTCGACAACATGCGTGCTTCGGGTAAAGACGAAACCATCGCCCTGGTTCCACCTGTTCGCTTCACCCTGGAACAGGCCCTGGAATTCATCCAGGACGACGAGCTGTGTGAAGTCACGCCTAAGTCGATCCGCCTGCGTAAGAAGATCCTGGACGAAGGCGAGCGTACCCGCGCTGCCAAGAAAGCCAAGAACTGAGTTAACTCAGGCTGAATGAAAAACGCCCCCGGTCGAAAGGCCGGGGGCGTTTTTTTATGCCTGCAGGTTTTGTGGTGACTGTGCCGACCCTATCGGGGGCAAGCCCCCTCCCACATTTTGAACTGTGAACACTTTCAAGTGTGGGAGGGGGCTTGCCCCCGATAGGGCCCTTGAAAGCCCCGCAAAACCCTGATCAGAACTTGTCGAGGGTCTTGAACGTGGTCTCGCGCGCCACTTCCTTCGGCTTGTACGCGCAATATCCCGGACGCGGCCCGATCTTCGGGTGGTTGCGGCAGGTATCCGGGCGCTTGTCATAAATAGTGCAGAAGCGCGTCTTACGATCCAGGTACAGGCAATCGTTGTTGCTCATGCGCTGCAGGGTAAAAATCTCGGATTTGGAATTGAAGCGCTCGACGATGCCTTCCTTCTGCAAGCGCTTGGCGATGTTCTTCGGCGGGTCGCCACGCTCGAATTCATCGACGATGCCAATGCGGATCAGGTCCTTGATCTTCACTTCGACCGGCAGCGTGCAGCAGCTGGACACGCAACCACCGCACATATGCGCGGAATATTTCTGCCACGTTTCAAGACGGTCGAGTTCCGCGGCGGCGATCAATTGAGGCTTCATCAGGGTTCCAAAAGGTGGGGCTGTGTCCGGGCGCGCGATCATACCGGGATTGGTGATTTTTTGAACAATATTTTCTGGGTTTCAGCTCAAAGGCAGATCGGGCACGACCCCTGCATCTAATTCACACAACGGTGAATGCGTTAAAAAACTGCCGAACCAGCGCGTCTACCGCCTGTCAGACCGTCTAGGCTCTAGCAACTCCTTCTATCTCGCCCGAGGTCGCAATTGATGTCTCAGGAACCACTTGCACGAGAAGCAGAGGTAGCCGCATTCCGCGATGCCGTCTTGACCAAACTCACCTACGCGGTGGGCAAGGACCCGGATCACGCCTTCGACCACGACTGGTTCGAAGCCATTGCCCTGGCCGCCCGCGACCAGATGGTCGACCACTGGATGGACCATACGCGGCGTATCTACCGCAAAGGCCAGAAACGCGTTTATTACCTTTCCCTGGAATTCCTCATCGGCCGCCTGCTCTACGACAGCCTGAGCAACCTTGGCGTGCTGGAGATTGCGCGCGAAGCGTTGTCCGAGCTGGGCGTCGACCTGGAGCGTATCCGCCTGCTGGAGCCTGACGCGGCGCTCGGCAACGGTGGCTTGGGCCGCCTGGCGGCGTGCTTCATGGAAAGCATGTCGACCCTGGGCATTGCCGGCCATGGTTATGGCATTCGTTATGAGCACGGCTTATTCCGCCAGGCGATTGTCGATGGCTGGCAGCAGGAGCAGACCGAGCGTTGGCTGGATTTCGGCAACCCGTGGGAGTTCGAGCGGGCCGAAGTGATTTACCCGATCGGCTTTGGCGGCAGCGTCGAAACCTTGGCGGATGCCTCCGGCAAGATGATTCAGGTGTGGTCGCCCAACGAAACCGTCCGGGCCGTGGCCTACGACACTCCGGTCGTCGGCTGGCGTGGCGCCAGCGTCAACACCCTGCGCCTGTGGCGTGCCCGTGCGGTGGAAGACTTGCACCTGGAGCGCTTCAACGCCGGTGACCACTTGGGCGCTGTCGCCGAAGTGGCCCGGGCTGAAAGCATCTCCCGCGTACTTTACCCAGCCGACAGCACCGAAGCGGGGCAGGAACTGCGCCTGCGTCAGGAATACTTCTTTGTCTCCGCTTCATTGCAGGACCTGCTACGCCGTCACAAGAACATGCACGGCTCGGTGCTGAGCCTGGGCGAACACGCGGCGATCCAGCTCAACGACACGCACCCGTCCATTGCCGTGGCCGAGTTGATGCGGCAGTTGGTGGATTTGCACGATATTCCGTGGGAAGCAGCTTGGGACGTCACCGTTGAAACCCTTTCCTACACCAACCACACGCTGTTGCCCGAAGCCTTGGAAACCTGGCCTGTGGGCCTGATGGAACGCATGCTGCCCCGGCACATGCAGATCATCTACCTGATCAACGCCCAGCACATCGATTCGCTGCGCGCCAAAGGCATCCACGATTTCGATGTGCTGCGCGCCGTCTCACTGATCGAAGAAGATAACGGCCGCCGTGTGCGCATGGGCAACCTGGCATTCCTCGGTTCCCACAGCGTCAACGGCGTGTCCGGCCTGCACACACAACTGATGCGCAGCACTGTGTTCTCCGAACTGCACAAGCTGTACCCGGAGCGCATCAACAACAAAACCAACGGCATTACCTTCCGTCGCTGGTTGTACCAGGCCAACCCCAAGCTCACGTCCATGCTGGTGGAGGCGCTCGGTCCGGACATTCTCGACAAGCCCGAAGAGCGACTGCTGGAACTTGAACCCTTTGCCGAGAAACAGACATTCCGCAAGACGTTTGCCGAGCAACGTTTACACAGTAAGCGTGCACTGGCCGACATCATCCACGAGCGCCTGGGCATTGCAGTGAACCCGGCGGCGATGTTCGACGTGCAGGTCAAGCGTATCCACGAGTACAAGCGCCAACTGCTCAACCTGCTGCACACCGTGGCGCTGTATCAGGCGATCCGTGCCGAACCGGGCACCGACTGGGTGCCGCGCGTGAAGATCTTCGCGGGCAAGGCGGCGGCCAGTTACCACCAGGCCAAGTTAATCATCAAGCTGACCAACGACATCGCGCGCACCGTCAACAACGACCCGACCGTGCGCGGCCTGCTCAAGGTGGTGTTCCTGCCTAACTACAACGTCAGCCTGGCGGAAAGCATCATTCCGGCGGCGGACTTGTCGGAGCAGATCTCTACCGCCGGCTTCGAAGCCTCGGGCACCAGCAACATGAAGTTCGGCCTCAATGGTGCGCTGACCATCGGCACCATGGACGGCGCCAACGTTGAAATGCATGAGCGCGTGGGGGCCGAGCACATGTTTATCTTTGGCCTCAGCGCGCAGCAAGTGGAAGCCCGCAAACACGCCGGGGAGTTCAACGCCGGGCCGGACATCGCCGCCTCCCATCGGTTGAACGATGTGCTGCAAGCGATCCGCGGCGGGGTGTTCTCGCCGGATGATCCGGGCCGCTACGTGGGGTTGATCGATGGGTTGATCGACTACGATCGATTCCTGGTGTGCGCCGACTTCGATTCGTACTGGGACGCCCAGGCGCGGGTCGAGGCGCATTGGCATGATTCCAAGGCGTGGTGGCGTTCGGCGGTGCTGAATACGGCGCGCATGGGCTGGTTCAGCTCGGACCGGACGATCAGGGAGTACGCGACCGAGATCTGGAAAGCCCTCGACTAAACATCGCTGATCCAAAAATGTGGGAGGGGGCTTGCCCCCGATAGCAGCCTGTCAGTTTGCAGATATGTCGACTGGTGCACCGCTATCGGGCGCAAGCTCCCTCCCACATTGGTTCTGCCTCGATATACTGGGCGTCGGTTTGCCTAGGGAATATCGACCATGCAATGGATTTTCATGCTGATTGGCCTGGTGCTCGGCTTGACGCTCGATGAGTCGTTCAGCGATGCGGGCATCGGTGCGCTGTTGGGGCTGGGCATTGGCCAGGCGATCCGCCTGGCGAAGCTGTCCTCCCAGGTGGACCAACAGGCGCGTCAGTTGGAAACCACGCAGAAGTCGCTGATAGCGCTGGGTGAGCGCCTGCGGCAACTGGAAGTGCCTGCGCCTGCAACCAGCAGCGTGTTTGTCGAGCCCGCCGTTGCAGAACCCACCCCCGTCGCCCAAACGCCTGAGCTGGTCTGGGAGCTGCCTGCCGAGCTGACACCTGTGACCATGGTCGCCGAAGCGAGCCAGCCGCTGCCGGATGATGTGTGGGCACCGGCTGCGTCGTCGTCCCCTAAAGAACCTGCCATCCCGCGTGGCCCCAACCTTATCGAGCGTGCCCTCAACGGTGCACGCAATTGGCTGTTTGGCGGCAACACGGTGCTGCGCGTCGGGGTGGTGCTGCTCTTTCTCGGCCTCGCGTTCCTGCTGCGCTACGCCACCGAAGGCATGGTGGTGCCGATCGAGCTGCGTTATGCCGGTGTGGCTGCGGCTGCGGTGGGCCTGCTGGGCCTGGGCTGGTGGCTGCGGCTGCGCAACAGCAACTACGGGTTGATGCTGCAGGGCGCGGGCATTGCGGTGTTGTACCTCACGGTGTTTGCGGCGATGCGTGTGCATCTGCTGATCGATCCCGGCGCGGCAATGGGGTTGCTGGTCGCCGTCACGGTATTTTCAGCGATCCTGGCGATCACCCAGGATGCCCTCGGCCTCGCCTGTGCGGCGGCTTTGGGCGGTTTTGCGGCACCGATCCTGGTATCGACCGGCGCCGGAAGCCATGTGGCGTTGTTCAGTTACTTTGCATTGCTCAATGCCGGCATTCTCGCGATTGCCTGGTTCAAGGCCTGGCGCCTGCTGAATGTGATCGGCTTTGTGGGCACCTTCGGGATCGGTTTTGCCTGGGGTATGCGTTCCTACACGCCGGAGCTGTTGTGGAGCACCGAGCCGTTCCTGCTCCTGTTTTTCGCGATGTACCTGGCAATCGGCCTGTTGTATGCCTGGCGCAAGTTGCTGGAGATGGGCGAGGGCGACAACCTGGGTACGCAATTGCGCAAGGGCGACTATGTCGACGGCACCTTGTTGTTCGGCCCGCCGCTGGTGGGCTTTGGCTTGCAGTTCGCGCTGGTGCAACACCTTGAGTTCGCCGCTGCGTTCAGTGCGCTGGGCCTGGGCATTATTTACATGGTCTTGGCCCGTGTATTCAGTGGTGGGCGCGCCGGGCTCCTGACGGAAACCTGTCTGGCCCTGGGGGTGATCTTCGCCAGCCTGGCCATTCCCTTGGGCCTCGATGCACGCTGGACCGCTGCGGCGTGGGCTGTCGAAGGCGCCGGGATCTTCTGGCTCGGCCTACGCCAGCATCGCCCCGTGGCGCGGGCGTTCGCCTTGCTGTTGCAACTGGGTTCGTTGCTCGCCTTCCTCAGCGAACTGCGCGATGGCCAGGACACCTTGCTGCTGGGCCCTCCATTAGGGGCGTTGTTGCTGGGCGCCGCACTGTTGTTCAGTTTTTACCAACTACACAAAGCCGCGCCGGAGCAGAGCCGGCGTTGGGAGCGTCTCGGCGCTCCAGGGCTCGCCATACTCGGCCTGGGTTGCGCCTACCTGCTGGCGCCGCTGTTGTTTTCAACCCAAGGCAGCATCGTCAGTTGGGCAGTTGCGGGCCTTGCGACCCTATGGGTGGGCCAGCGTATCGGCTCGCCGGTGGTAGTGCGCTGTGGCATTGCTGTGCAAGTCCTTTCGGGCGCGCTGTTTGCCCTCGACCCCGTGAGCAATGCCTGGACGCCGATGATCATTGCCTTGGCGGCAATGCCCGGCGCCTGGCGCTTGCCCCGTGGCCGTTTGTCCTCAGCTCTGCTGGCCTGGGGTGTGGCGTGGTGGGCGCTGGCGGTAATCATTGAAGTGTGGCGCTTGGCGCCTGTACCTTTGCACGCTGCACTGTTGCTGCTGGCGGCTGCGCTGAGCGGGGTGATCTGGACGTTACTGGCGCTGCGTTTGCGCTGGGTGGCGTTGGGTCTCCCCAGCACGTTGCTGATGCCTGCGGCGGGCCTGGTGTTGTGGGACGCATGGACCGAGTATTACCACCCAGCCGCGCAGTTCGGCTGGCTGGCCTGGCTGGCGGTGTTCGGGGTGCATTTCATCTCGCTGCGACGTTTGGCGGCACTGGTGCCTGGAAAGGTCTTAAGCGCGGCTCATGTACTGGGCTGCTGGATGCTGATCGGCGTACTGGCACTGGAACTGCGCTACGGCTTGCTGATGCTCTCGAGCGAATACAACGCCTGGCGCTGGCTGGGCTGGGCGATCCTGCCAAGCCTGTACCTGGTGCTGGCCGCCGCGCCGCGCAGCTGGCCGTGGCCTGTTTCCGCGTACCCAAGGGAATACCGCGTGCTCGCCGCATTGCCGCTGGCGGTGCTGTTGCTCGGTTGGTTCTGGCTGGCGAACATCTTCAGTGACGGCACTGCCAAGCCGCTGCCCTATCTGCCCATGCTCAATCCGCTGGACCTGGGCCTGCTGTTCGCGTTGCTGGGCATTTACCTGTGGTCGCGCAGCGCCGCGCCGCAGCGGGGGCCGCGTGTCGAGTCGATCGCCCAAGGTGTCGCGGGGCTTTCGCTGTTCGCCTTCTTTACCGCGCTGGTGATGCGCACGGCCCACCATTGGGGCGACGTGCCGTTTCAATGGTATGCCTTGCTGGAGTCGATGCTGGTACAGGCCGGCCTGTCGATTGTCTGGACCCTGATCGCCCTCGGCCTGATGATCGGCGGCCACCTGCGCCATCGTCGTGAAGTGTGGCTGATCGGCGCGGCACTGATTGCGGTGGTGGTGGCCAAGCTGTTCTTCGTCGAATTGAGTAACCGCGGCGGCCTGGCGCGGATCGTGTCGTTTATCGGCGTGGGCGGGTTGTTGCTGGTGGTGGGCTATTTTGCACCGCTGCCGCCCAAACGTATTGAAACTGAGGGAGCGTCTTCTTGATAGGCAAGCTGAGTCTGAGTGGGTTAACGATATGGATGCTGTGCTCGGTGGCGTTTGCTCAAGAGCGGCCGGCTGATTTCGCCACCCAGGTGCCGCTCGCCGTGAGCGGCACTGGCCCCTGGTATCGCCTGGACCTGCCGTTGGCGGTTCAACTGAATGCACGCCAGGCCGATCTCAGCGATGTGCGAGTGTTCAACGCCGCCGGTGAACCCCAGGCCTATGCGCTGTCGCGCCAGTCCGCGCAACGCTCCGAGAGTCGCAACGTCACTGACGTGAAGTGGTTCCCGCTGTACGCCGCCGACACTCAAACAGCGTTGCCCGACGTGGTGATGAAGGCCTCTACCACAGGCACCTTGGTGGAAATCACCCCATCCACTGCACCCAAACCCGGCAAGCAAGTACTGCGCGGCTGGGTGTTGGACGCCAGCGCGATCAAGGCGCCCTTGCAGCAATTGACCCTGGACTGGAGCCGCGAGCAAGAGGGCTTCCAGCGTTTCAGCATCGAGGCCAGTGATGACTTGCAGCACTGGGACGCCTGGGGCGATGGGCAGGTGGCGCGCTTGTCGTTTGCCGACGAACGGGTCGAGCAACATGACGTGAACTTGCCCGGGCAATCGGCGCGCTACCTGCGTCTGGTCTGGCAGGGCCAGGCGGCGCCGTTGCTGACCTCGGCCAAACTGGTGAGCGCTACCCGCAGCAGCGTGCCGCTGCCGTTGGTGTGGTCGCAGCCGTTCACGGGTACGCGGCTTGGCGCCGGGGAATACAGTTGGCAGTTGCCGGCAGGGGTGAGCATCGAACGCTTGCGCGTCGAGTTGAAGCAACCCAACACGCTGGCGCCCGTGACGTTATCCGGTCGAAGGGACAGCAAGCAGGCATGGCAGCCGTTGAGCAATGGTCTGTTGTATCGCCTGACCCAGAATGGCCAGGACGTGGTGCAGGACGAACTGCAATTGCCGGGGCAAACGGTGGCCGAGCTCAAATTGCAGGTAGATGAGCGCGGTGGCGGCCTGGGCGTCGAGGCGCCCGCGCTGCGCTTTGCAGTGCGCGCCACGCAGTTGGTGTTCCTGGCGCGGGGTGAGCCACCGTTTACGCTGGCGCTGGGCAATGCGTCGGCCAAGGCCGCGAGCTTGCCGCTCTCGACCTTGATCCCGGACTACAAACCCGAGCGCTTCAAGACGCTGGGGCAGGCCAAGGTCGCCGGGGAAGTCGCGGTCACACCGGTTGCGATGGTAGCCGCTGCCGATCCCGGGACGAACTGGAAAAAGCTCGGGCTCTGGGCCGTACTGCTGCTCGGCGTGGCGGCACTGGGCGCCATGGCCTACAGTTTGCTGCGCAAGCCGCCGGCGGCACGTTAAATAAAGTCCATGAACTCTATTGGGTTTAAATCCTCTGATAGGAGGAAATACGCCCCGACTCGCGTTAAACTGCGCGGGTTTTCAAGCCCCCCATTCTCCGGAGCCTTACATGTCCCGCGTTACCTTGAGTCGCTATTTGATCGAGCAGACCCGCAGCAACAACACGCCTGCCGATCTGCGCTTCCTTATCGAAGTGGTGGCGCGTGCTTGCAAGGAAATCAGCCACGCCGTGTCCAAAGGCGCACTGGGTGGTGTCCTGGGCAGCATGGGCACTGAAAACGTGCAGGGCGAAGTGCAGAAGAAGCTCGACGTCCTGTCCAACGAAATCCTGCTCGAAGCCAACGAATGGGGCGGTCACCTGGCCGGCATGGCGTCCGAAGAAATGGACAATGCCTACCAGATCCCCGGCAAATACCCGAAAGGCGCGTACCTGCTGGTATTCGACCCACTGGACGGTTCGTCCAACATCGATATCAACGCACCGGTCGGCACCATCTTCTCGGTACTGCGTTGCCCGAATGAATACCTGAGCCAGAACGAAGCGCTGAACGAAAAAGCCTTCCTGCAGCCAGGCACCGAGCAGGTCGCTGCCGGCTACGCGATCTACGGCCCGCAGACCATGCTGGTGCTGACCCTGGGTGATGGCGTCAAGGGCTTCACCCTGGACCGTGAAATGGGTAGCTTCGTACTGACCCACGAAGACATCTCCATTCCTGCGTCGACCCAGGAATTTGCGATCAACATGTCCAACCAGCGCCACTGGGAAGAGCCGGTGAAGCGCTACGTCAACGAGTTGATGGAAGGTGAGGAAGGCCCGTTGAAGAAAAACTTCAACATGCGCTGGGTGGCCGCGATGGTCGCCGACGTGCACCGCATCCTGACCCGTGGTGGCCTGTTCATGTACCCACGCGACAGCCGCGAGCCGTCCAAGCCGGGCAAACTGCGCCTGATGTACGAAGCCAACCCGATGTCGTTCCTGGTTGAACAGGCGGGCGGCGCGTCCACCGACGGCCATCAGCGCATCCTCGACATTCAGCCGGAAGGCCTGCACCAGCGTGTGGCGGTGTTCCTGGGGTCGAAGGAAGAAGTCGAGCGTGTGACGGCTTACCACAAGAAGTAAGCTGCGGCGACAAGTGACTGGTGTTGTTGTGAGCCGGTTCACCGTTGAAGAAGCCCCGAAACGTTTCAGCGTTTTCGGGGCTTTTTTGTTTTCGCTCATCGGGAACCAGACACCTCTTTTCCCTTCTAAGCTTCTGGCAGATACCCACGCTGCTTCGTCCCTCCAGGAGTGTTTCCATGTCGTTACGCCGTCTCGCTTTGCTGGCTTTTTGCGTGCTGTTGGCCGCTTGCAGCAAGGTCAACCAAGAAAACTATCAAAAATTGTCGGCTGGCATGGCCAAGGCTGAGGTGGAGTCGTTGCTGGGCAAGCCGACCGATTGTTCCGGCGCACTGGGCATGTCCAGTTGCACCTGGGGCGATAAAAACAGCTTTATCAGCGTTCAATATGCCGGTGACAAGGTTCTGATGTTTTCCGGGCAAGGCCTGAAGTAAACCGGGGCGCAAGCCTGCGGGAGAAGAAGAATGATGCGTTTTGTTTTGTTCCTTTGTGCCAGCCTGTTTTTGGCGGGCTGTGCCAGCCATTCTGGCGATGATCTGCAACCCAAGACAGCGAGCAACGTCAACCTCAAGCGTTACCAGGGCACCTGGTATGAGTTGGCCCGATTGCCGATGTACTTCCAGCGCAACTGTGCGCAGTCCGAAGCCCGCTACACCCTGTTGCCGGACGGCGACATGTCGGTGTTCAACCGCTGCCTGACGACTGAATGGAAGTGGGAGGAAGCCAAGGGTACCGCCACCCCGCAAGTGCCGGGCAAGACCGACAAGCTCTGGGTGGAATTCAACAACTGGTTCACCTCGCTGCTGCCGGGCGTCGCCAAGGGCGATTACTGGGTGCTGTATGTCAGCGATGACTACAAGACCGCCATTGTCGGCAGCCCGAGCCGGCGCTACATGTGGATCCTGTCGCGCACGCCAACGGTCAATGCGGACACCCGCGAAGACCTGCTGAGCAGGGCGCGACAGCAGGGGTATGACACCACACGGTTGATCTGGCGTACGTCGGACAAGCAGATGGCGAAGACTTCGCAATAATCTGAGAACTCCTCAATCCAATGTGGGAGGGGGCTTGCCCCCGATAGCGGTGTGTCAGTATCTGATTTGCTGGCTGACACTCTGCAATCGGGGGCAAGCCCCCTCCCACACGTTTTAACCGAGTAAGTCCCTTAGAACCTGCGTGAATGCGAGGCTACTGTCTTCCTCGCCGGCATGTCGCCCATCACGCACCACCCACTTTCCATTCACCAGCACATCCCGCACCTGCCGATCACCGCCGGCAAACAACCAGCGATTCAGAATCCCGTCCTCGGTCGCCGTGGCCAGGTACGGATCATTACCATCCAGCACAATCCAATCCGCACGCTTGCCCACTTCCAATCGGCCAATTGGCTGCCCCAGCGCCTGGGCACCACCGTCCAGCGCGGCATCGAACAGCGTGCGCCCAACCATCGGCTGGTCACTGCGATACAAGCGGTTACGCCGTTGATCACGCAGGCGCTGGCCGTATTCCAGCCAGCGCAATTCTTCCACCACGCTCAGTGACACATGGCTGTCGGAGCCGATGCCCAGGCGTCCGCCCTGGGCGAGAAAGTCCACCGCCGGGAAAATCCCATCACCCAGGTTGGCCTCGGTGGTCAGGCACAAACCGGCAATCGCCCGGCTCTTGGCCATGCGCATCACCTCATCGGCGTCGGCATGGGTGGCGTGCACCAGGCACCAGCGTTCATCGACGTCGACATTGTCATACAGCCATTGCAGCGGGCGTTTGCCGCTCCAGGCCAGGCAGTCATCGACTTCCTTCTGCTGCTCGGCAATGTGGATATGCACCGGGCACGCCTTGTCGCTGGCAGCCAGCACTTCGTTGATTTGTTGCGGTGTAACGGCGCGTAGCGAGTGAAAACACAGGCCCAGTTGCTGTGCGGGTTGCGCGGCCAGAATTGGCTGCAGACGCGCTTGCAGCTCCAGATAATTTTCAGTGCTGTTGATAAAGCGCCGCTGGCCTTCATTGGGCGCCTGGCCGCCAAACCCAGAGTGGGTGTAGAGCACCGGCAACAACGTCAGGCCAATCCCGCTGCTGGCCGCCGCCTGGCTGATCTGCCGCGACAATTGTGTGCGATCGGCATAGGGCTGGCCGCTGACGTCATGGTGCACGTAGTGAAACTCGGCCACCGAGGTATAGCCGGCCTTGAGCATCTCGATATACAGCTGGCGCGCGATGACCTGGAGTTGGTCCGGGTCGATCTTGCCGACCATGCGGTACATCAGGTCACGCCAGGTCCAGAAACTGTCATTCGGGTTGCCGGCCACCTCGGCCAAGCCGGCCATGGCACGCTGGAATGCGTGAGAATGCAAGTTCGGCATACCCGCCAAGACCGGCCCTCTCAGCCGTTCGGCCCCCTCTGCGCTGGCATTGGCCCCAACGTTGGTCAGCAGGCCATCGGCGCTGACTTCAAGACGTACATCATTGGCCCATCCATCAGGCAGCAGCGCGCGTTCGGCGAAGAAAGCGGACATGATCAAGGCACCCCGGTCGTGTGTTTATTTGTATATACATATACAGACGTTTGCCTGCTCGGTAAACTCCGGCAATCTATGCATCTTTTCCCCTGCAAGGATTCCCCGTGCCGACTCCGCCCGCCAACTCTTCGCTGGCTGCCCACATGGACGAAAGTCCGGCGCCCTTGTATGCCCGCGTCAAACAGATGATCAGCCAGCAGATCCTCAACGGCAACTGGCCGCCCCATTACCGCGTGCCATCGGAGAGCGAGTTGGTCAGCCAGCTGGGTTTCAGCCGCATGACCATCAACCGCGCCCTGCGCGAACTCACCGCCGAAGGGTTGCTGGTGCGCATGCAAGGCGTCGGCACGTTTGTCGCCGAACCCAAGAGCCAGTCGGCGCTGTTCGAGGTGCACAACATCGCCGATGAGATCGCCTCCCGCGGTCACCGGCATACCTGCCAGGTCATCACCCTGGGTGAAGAGGCCGCCGGTTCCGAGCGCGCCGTTGCCTTGGAGATGCGTGAAGGCGGGCGGGTGTTCCATTCATTGATCGTGCACTTCGAAAACGATATTCCCGTGCAAATCGAAGACCGCTTCGTCAATGCCCTGGTCGCGCCGGAATACCTGCAGCAGGATTTCACCCAGCAAACGCCTTACGCCTACCTGAACCAAGTGGCGCCACTGACCGAAGGCGAGCATGTGGTCGAAGCCATCCTCGCCGATGCGGCCGAATGCAAACTGCTGCAGATCGAGCCCAGTGAGCCGTGCCTGTTGATCCGCCGACGCACCTGGTCGGGGCGCCAGCCGGTGACTGCTGCGCGTTTGATCCACCCCGGTTCCCGTCACAGCCTCGAAGGACGTTTCAGCAAATGAGTAGCGTAAAAGTCTGGCGCGCCGCTGAGTACGTACGCATGCCGTGGAAAAACGGCGGTGGCAGCACCGAAGAAATCACCCGCGACGCCGGCGCAGGCCTGGATGGCTTTGGCTGGCGCCTGTCGATTGCGGATATCGCCGAATCGGGCGGCTTTTCCACCTTTGCCGGTTACCAGCGTGTCATCACCGTGATCCAGGGCGCCGGCATGGTGCTGACCGTGGATGGCGAAGAACAACGCGGGTTGTTACCGCTGCAACCCTTTGCGTTCAAGGGTGACAGCCAGGTGGCATGCCGGTTGATCACCGGGCCGATCCGCGACTTCAATCTGATCTACTCGCCACAGCGTTACCACGCGAGGCTGCAATGGGGTGACGGTGTGCAGCGGTTCTTCAGTACTGCGCAGACCGTGCTGGTGTTCAGCGTTGCTGATGAAGTGAAGGTGCTGGACCACAAGCTTGGCCATCACGACTGCCTGCAAATCGACGGTAACACCGGCCTGCTGGACCTTACCGTCAGCGGCCGCAGTTGCATTATCGAACTGACCCGACGCGGTTAAAAAAAGTGGGAGGGGGCTTGTCCCCTCCCACATTTGTTTCCCGCTGTTCTTGATAGCTGTTTCCTGGGCGCGCACCACTTTGTTACCGAATGCCCCAGCGTGGCGCAAAACCATGCTTTCGCGATAACCCCGCCGAACCACTAACGCCTCCCGTAAGAAATTTCATCACGCCTCGACACCTTGATTTTCAAGGCTCACACGCGCATTCCAAAAAAAACCAAACGCCTCGCCGAAAAAGTTGGCCGCTTGATTGCATATGCTTGTATGTACAAGTAAAGATGTGTGCGTAAGACTCTCCTTCGCACCATCCATGTTCGCGCATCATGCCGAGGAGTCCAGTCGTGACCGATTTTTCTAAAGCCAGGCCTACAAAATACCGTGACGTCGAAATCCGTGCCGCCCACGGTAACAAGCTCACCGCCAAAAGCTGGCTGACTGAAGCGCCGCTGCGCATGCTGATGAACAACCTCGACCCACAAGTGGCCGAGAACCCGAAAGAACTGGTGGTGTACGGCGGTATTGGCCGCGCAGCACGCAACTGGGAGTGCTACGACCAGATCGTCGAGAGCCTCACCCACCTGAATGACGACGAAACCCTGTTGGTGCAATCCGGCAAGCCGGTCGGCGTGTTCAAGACCCACAGCAACGCACCGCGTGTACTGATCGCCAACTCCAATCTGGTGCCGCACTGGGCCAGTTGGGAGCACTTCAACGAACTGGATGCCAAGGGCCTGGCCATGTACGGCCAGATGACCGCCGGCAGCTGGATCTACATCGGCAGCCAGGGCATCGTCCAGGGCACCTACGAAACCTTCGTCGAAGCCGGTCGCCAGCATTACAACAGTGACCTCAAAGGCCGTTGGGTACTGACTGCCGGCCTCGGCGGCATGGGCGGCGCCCAGCCGCTGGCGGCCACTTTGGCTGGCGCCTGCTCGCTGAACATCGAGTGCCAGCAGGTCAGCATCGATTTCCGCCTGAACAGCCGTTATGTCGACGAACAGGCCACCGACCTCGACGACGCCCTGGCACGCATCGCCAAATACACCAAGGAAGGCAAGGCTATCTCCATCGCCCTGCTGGGCAACGCCGCCGAAATCCTGCCGGAACTGGTCAAGCGTGGCGTGCGCCCGGACATGGTCACCGACCAGACCAGCGCCCACGACCCTCTCAACGGTTACCTGCCCGCTGGCTGGACCTGGGACGAATACCGCGCCCGCGCCAAGACCGAGCCCGCCGCCGTGATCAAGGCCGCCAAGCAGTCGATGGCCGTGCACGTCAAAGCCATGCTGGAATTCCAGAAGCAAGGCATCCCGACTTTCGACTACGGCAACAACATCCGCCAGATGGCCCAGGAAGAGGGCGTGGAAAACGCCTTCGATTTCCCGGGTTTCGTCCCGGCCTATATCCGCCCGCTGTTCTGCCGTGGCATCGGCCCGTTCCGCTGGGCGGCGCTGTCCGGTGACCCGCAGGACATCTACAAGACCGACGCCAAAGTCAAAGAGCTGATCCCGGACGACGCGCACCTGCACAACTGGCTGGACATGGCCCGCGAACGCATCAGCTTCCAGGGCCTGCCGGCACGTATCTGCTGGGTTGGCCTGGGCCAGCGCGCCAAGCTCGGCCTGGCGTTCAACGAAATGGTGCGCAGCGGCGAGTTGTCGGCACCGGTGGTGATCGGCCGTGACCACCTCGATTCCGGCTCGGTCGCAAGCCCGAACCGCGAAACCGAAGCCATGCAGGACGGCTCCGACGCCGTATCCGACTGGCCGCTGCTCAACGCTCTGCTCAACACCGCGAGCGGCGCGACCTGGGTGTCGCTGCACCACGGTGGTGGTGTGGGCATGGGCTTCTCCCAGCACTCCGGCATGGTCATCGTCTGCGACGGTACCGATGAAGCGGCTGAGCGGATCGCCCGTGTGCTGCACAACGACCCAGCCACCGGAGTGATGCGCCACGCAGACGCCGGTTACCAGATCGCGATCGATTGCGCCAAGGAGCAGGGCTTGAACCTGCCGATGATCAAGTAAGCCAGCACCACCCTGAAACAATCCATCAGAGGTTGAACCGACATGGCTGCAAATGACACCACCCCGTTGATCGAAAGGCGTTCGATCGACTACATCCCGGAAGCGGAAAGACACGGTCGTCTGTTCAGCCAGTTCACCCTGTGGATGGGCGCCAACCTGCAGATCACCGCGATTGTAACCGGGGCCCTGGCCGTGGTGCTGGGCGGTGATGTGTTCTGGTCGTTGATCGGTCTGTTGATCGGCCAACTGATCGGCGGTGGGGTCATGGCGTTGCATGCGGCGCAAGGGCCCAAGCTGGGCCTGCCACAGATGATCTCCAGCCGGGTGCAGTTCGGTGTGTATGGCGCGGCGATTCCGATCGTACTGGTGTGCCTGATGTACCTGGGTTTCACCGCCACTGGCACCGTGCTTTCGGGGCAGGCGCTGGGCCAGTTGTTCGGGGTCAGCGACAGCGTGGGCATCCTGATTTTCGCCAGCGTGATCGTGTTGGTCACGGTGCTCGGCTACCGGGTGATCCATTTCATTGGCCGCGTCGCCAGCGTCATTGGCGTGGTCGCCTTTGTCTACCTGTTCAGCCGGCTGGTGAGCCAGACCGATGTGGGCGCACTCCTGCAAATCCGCCACTTCAGCTGGAGCAGTTTCCTGCTGGCGGTATCGCTCGCGGCCTCCTGGCAGATTGCCTTCGGCCCGTACGTGGCGGACTACTCGCGTTACCTGCCAAGCAAGACGTCATCGGTGAAAACCTTTTTCGCCGCCGGCGCCGGTTCGGTGGTGGGCGCGCAGGTGGCCATGGTGCTGGGCGTGTTTGCCGCGGCCATGTCCAACGGTCAGTTCGCCGGGCATGAAGTGGCGTACATCGTGGGCTTGAGTGGCACGGGTGCTACCGCTGCGTTGCTGTACTTCAGTATCGCGTTCGGCAAGGTCACCATCTCGACGCTGAACTCCTACGGCAGCTTCATGTGCATCGCGACCATCATCAGCGGCTTTCGTGGTCGCCTGGAGGTCACGCGTCTGCAGCGCCTGGTGTTCGTGCTGGCGATTGTCGGCACGGCGACCCTGATCGCATTGCTCGGCCAGCACTCGTTCCTGGGGGCGTTCAAGTCCTTCATCCTGTTCCTGCTGGCGTTCTTCACGCCCTGGAGCGCGATCAACCTGGTGGACTACTACTGCATCACCCGCGAGCGCTATGACGTACCGGCGCTGGCCGACCCGAACGGTCGCTATGGCCGCTGGAACCTGCTGGGAATCAGCGTCTACGTGTTCGGCGTGCTGGTGCAGTTGCCGTTCATCTCCACCAAGTTCTACACAGGTCCCTTGGTGGCCGCGCTGGGTGATGTGGATATCTCCTGGATCATCGGCCTGGTACTGCCCGCAGCGCTGTATTACGTGTGTGCGAAAAAATGGCACGGCACCGTGCCCGATCAACTGATCCTGCCAACAGAGCAGGGCGCTATACCCACAACAAACGGGCTGGCTGCACAGGCCTGATGGGACGTGGACAGGGCAGGATGCCTACTGACTGCCGTAATCCATTTCAAGATTGGGAGCGTCACAACAATGAAAATGCATAAGACCCTGATGGCTACCTTGCTCTCTGCGGGCTTGCTGGCCAGCGCTGGCGCCCAGGCAGCCGGTTGGTGCGAATCCGGCAAACCGGTGAAATTCGCCGGGCTGAACTGGGAGAGCGGCATGTTGCTCACCGACATCCTGCAAACCGTGCTGGAAAAAGGCTACGACTGCAAAACCGACAGCCTGCCGGGCAACTCCATCACCATGGAAAACGCCCTGAGCAGCAATGACATCCAGGTGTTTGCCGAAGAGTGGGTCGGCCGCAGCGAGGTCTGGAACAAGGCCGAGAAGGCCGGCAAAGTCGTCGGCGTCGGTGCCCCTGTAGTGGGCGCTATCGAAGGCTGGTACGTGCCGCGCTATGTGATCGAAGGCGACGCCAAGCGCAAGCTGGAACCCAAGGCCCCGGACCTGAAAAACATCGCCGACCTCGCCAAGTACGCCTCGGTGTTCAAGGACCAGGAAGAGCCCTCCAAGGGTCGTTTCTACAACTGCCCGGCCGGCTGGACCTGCGAGCTGGACAACAGCGAGATGCTGAAAAGCTATGGGCTGGAAAGCACCTACACCAACTTCCGCCCAGGCACCGGCCCGGCGCTGGATGCGGCGGTGCTGTCGAGCTATAAGCGTGGCGAGCCGATCCTGTTCTACTACTGGTCGCCCACGCCGCTGATGGGCCAGGTCGACCTGGTCAAGCTGGAAGAAAAACCCGGCGTGGATAAAAGCGTGAGCATCAAGGTCGGCTTGTCCAAGACCTTCCACGAGCAAGCCCCTGAATTGGTGGCCGTGCTGGAAAAGGTCAACCTGCCCATCGACCTGCTGAACCAGAACCTGGGCCGCATGGCCAAGGAGCGAATTGAGTCGCCAAAACTGGCGAAAATTTTCCTCAAGGAACATCCTGAAGTCTGGCACGCCTGGGTGAGCGACGACGCAGCCAAGAAAATCGACGCGGCCTTGTAGGTCAAGCGTGCCCGGCTACCCTGAAGGGCCGGCCGGGCGCCTGGCCACAACCCACTGGATCGAGAGCACGATATGTTTCCTGAGAGTTTTACGTTTTCCATCGCCGACTGGGTCAACGGTTGGGTGGACTCACTGGTCACCAACTACGGCGATGTGTTCCGGCACATCTCCGACACCCTGCTGTGGGCCATCGTCAACCTGGAAGGCTTGCTGCGCGCAGCGCCCTGGTGGCTGATGCTGGCCATCGTCGGCGCCGTCGCCTGGCACGCGACCCGCAAGGTGGTGACCACGGCGGTGATCGTCGGCCTGCTGTTCCTGGTGGGCGCGGTTGGCCTGTGGGACAAGCTGATGCAGACCCTGGCCCTGATGATGGTCGCTACGGTGATCTCGGTGCTGATCGGCATTCCGCTGGGCATCCTGTCGGCGCGCAGTAATCGCCTGCGTTCGGTATTGATGCCGCTGCTCGACATCATGCAGACCATGCCGAGCTTCGTGTACCTGATCCCGGTGCTGATGCTGTTCGGCCTGGGCAAGGTCCCGGCGATTTTCGCCACGGTGATTTACGCCGCGCCACCGCTGATTCGCCTCACCGACCTGGGCATTCGCCAGGTCGACGGTGAAGTTATGGAAGCCATCAACGCCTTCGGTGCCAACCGCTGGCAGCAACTGTTCGGTGTGCAACTGCCGCTGGCATTGCCGAGCATCATGGCCGGTATCAACCAGACCACCATGATGGCGCTGTCGATGGTGGTGATCGCCTCGATGATCGGCGCCCGTGGCTTGGGTGAAGACGTGCTCGTCGGCATCCAGACCCTCAACGTCGGGCGTGGCCTTGAGGCCGGCCTGGCGATCGTGATTCTCGCAGTGGTCATCGACCGCATTACCCAGGCCTATGGTCGTCCACGGCATGAGGCGAGCAAATGACTATTGTCAGCAAAATCGAAGTCAAAAACGTCTTCAAGATCTTCGGCGCGCGTTCCAAGGATGCGCTGTCGTTGATCGGCCAGGGCAAGACCAAGGACCAGGTGCTGGCCGAGACCGGCTGCGTGGTCGGTGTGAACGACCTGTCCCTGAGCATCGGCACCGGTGAGATCTTTGTGATCATGGGGCTGTCGGGTTCCGGCAAGTCCACACTGGTGCGTCACTTCAACCGCCTGATCGACCCCACCAGCGGCGCGATCCTGGTGGACGGCGAAGACATCCTGCAACTGGACATGGAAGCCCTGCGCCAATTCCGTCGGCACAAGATCAGCATGGTGTTCCAGAGCTTCGGCCTGCTGCCCCACAAGAGCGTGCTCGACAACGTCGCCTATGGCCTGAAGGTGCGTGGCGAAACCAAGCAGGTCTGCGCCGAGCGCGCCTTGCAGTGGATCGAAACCGTGGGCCTCAAGGGCTACGAAAACAAATACCCGCACCAGCTCTCCGGCGGCATGCGCCAGCGTGTCGGCCTGGCCCGCGCCTTGGCGGCAGACACCGACATCATCCTGATGGACGAAGCCTTCAGCGCACTCGACCCGCTGATCCGCGCCGAGATGCAGGACCAGTTGCTGGAACTGCAAAAGACCCTGCACAAGACCATCGTGTTCATCACCCACGACCTCGACGAGGCCGTGCGTATCGGCAACCGCATTGCGATCCTCAAGGACGGCAAGCTGATCCAGGTCGGCACGCCTCGGGAGATCCTGCATTCGCCGGCGGATGAGTATGTGGATCGGTTTGTCCAGCGGCGGGCGGCGGTGGTCTGATCTGGATGTGTTGGTGAGGCTGATGGCCTCATCGGGGGCAAGCCCCCTCCCACAGGGGAATGCATTCCAAATGTGGGAGGGGGCTTGCCCCCGATAAGGCCGGTAAGGCTGCACAAGAATTGAAGAGAGTATGAACATGCCCCAGGCAACAAAAATCACCATCGCCGACACCCCGCTGCGCTGGCAGGACGTGGTCGCCGTCGCCCGCCACGGCGCCGTGCTAGAACTCTCGGGCCAGGCCTGGGCGCGCATCGACAATGCCCAGGCCATTGTGCAGCGCATCGTCACCAGCGGTGAGCGCGCCTATGGGGTGAACACCGGCCTGGGCGCGCTGTGCAATGTGTCGCTCAAGGGCGAGCAACTCAGCCAACTGTCGCGCAACACCTTGCTCAGCCACGCCTGTGGCGTCGGCCCGGTGCTGAGCGACGAGCAGACCCGCGCGATCATCTGCGCCGCCATCATCAACTACAGCCACGGCAAATCCGGCCTGCATCCGCAGGTGGTGCATTCGCTGCTGGCGCTGCTCAACCACGGCATCACGCCGCAAGTGCCATCCCAGGGCTCGGTGGGTTACCTGACCCATATGGCCCATGTTGGTGTGGCTTTGCTGGGCGTGGGTAACGTGAGTTACCAAGGTCGGGTCGTTCCGGCTCAAGAGGCATTGAGCGCGGAAGGTCTGCAGCCGGTGGTGCTCGGCGCCAAGGACGGCCTGTGCCTGGTCAACGGCACGCCGTGCATGACCGGCCTGAGCTGCCTGGCCCTGGCTGACGCCCATCACTTGCTGCAATGGGCTGACGTGATCGGCGCCATGAGTTTCGAAGCCCAGCGTGGGCAGATCGATGCCTTCGATGAAGAAATCATCGCGCTCAAGCCGCACCCGGGCATGCAGCACGTGGGGACCCATCTGCGCGCCTTGCTCGATGGCAGTGAAGTGATCGCCAGCAGCAAAGGTATCCGTACCCAGGACGCCCTGAGCATTCGTTCGATCCCGCAGATCCACGGCGCGGCCCGCGACCAGGTGGAGCACGCCACCCGTCAGATCGAGACCGAACTCAACAGCGCCACCGATAACCCGCTGGTGCTCGGCACGCCGGAACACTACCGCGTGGTGTCCCAGGCCAACCCGCACGGCCAGTCCGTGGCGCTGGCGGCGGACATGCTGGCGATCGCCATGGCCGAAATCGGTTCGGTGGCCGAACGTCGCCTGGACCGCCTGATCAATCCGCACGTCAGCGGCTTGCCGGCGTTCCTGGTCAGCAACCCCGGGGTCAACTCCGGGATGATGATCCTGCAGTACGTCGCCGCCTCCCTGTGCGGGCAAAACCGCCAACTGGCGCAACCGGCGGTGCTCGACAACTTCGTCACCTCGGGCCTGCAGGAAGACCACCTGAGCATGGGCACCAATGCCGCGCTCAAGCTGCACCAGGTGCTGGCCAACGTGACCCAGATTCTCGCCATCGAGTACTTGTTGGCGGCCCAGGCGTTCGAGTTTCTCAAGGAACAACGTTTCGGCGCCGGCACCGACCGTGCCTGGCGGTTGTTGCGTGAAGTCGTCCCGGCCTATGAACAGGACCGCTGGCTGGCGCCGGACATTGCCGCCGCCGCTCAGCTGCTGAAAAACACCGATTTACCGAATGTGCACTTTTAAAAGAACAATTCAGAAGGAGTATGAATGTGACTGCGCTAAACCTGATTCCAGGCCAACTGAGCCTTGCCCAACTGCGAGCCATCTACCAGCAGCCGGTAACCCTCAGTCTGGATGACAGCGCTACGGCGCAGATCGACGCCAGTGTGGCCTGCGTGGAGCAGATTCTCGCCGAGAACCGCACCGCCTACGGCATCAACACCGGTTTCGGCCTGCTGGCCTCGACCCGCATCGCCAGCGAAGACCTGGAAAACCTCCAGCGTTCCCTGGTGCTGTCCCACGCCGCCGGCGTCGGTGAGCCGATCAGCGATGCGCTGGTGCGGCTGGTCATGGTGCTCAAGGTCAACAGTCTGAGCCGTGGTTTCTCCGGCATCCGCCGCCAGGTGATCGACGCGCTGATCGCGCTGATCAACGCCGAGGTATACCCGCATATTCCGCTGAAAGGTTCGGTGGGTGCCTCCGGCGACCTGGCGCCGTTGGCGCACATGTCCCTGGTGCTGCTGGGCGAAGGCAAGGCACGCTACAAAGGCGAGTGGCTGGAAGCGACCGACGCGCTGAAAGTCGCCGGCCTCACGCCGCTGACCCTTGCCGCCAAAGAAGGCCTGGCGCTGCTCAACGGCACGCAGGTGTCGACGGCTTATGCACTGCGTGGCCTGTTCGAAGGTGAAGACCTGTTCGCCGGCGCCCTGGCCTGCGGCGGCCTCACCGTGGAAGCGGTGCTGGGTTCGCGTTCGCCGTTCGACGCCCGTATCCACGCGGCTCGCGGCCAGCGCGGCCAGATCGACGCGGCGGCGGCCTACCGCGACCTGCTCGGCGAAAGCAGCCAGGTGTCCCAGTCGCACCAGAACTGCGACAAGGTGCAAGACCCGTACTCGCTGCGCTGCCAGCCACAAGTCATGGGCGCCTGCCTGACCCAGTTCCGCCAGGCCGCTGAAGTGCTGGTGGTCGAGGCCAATGCCGTGTCGGACAACCCGCTGGTGTTTGCCGCTGAAGGCGACGTGATTTCCGGTGGCAACTTCCACGCCGAACCGGTGGCCATGGCGGCCGACAACATGGCGCTGGCCATCGCCGAAATCGGCTCCCTGAGTGAGCGCCGTATCTCGTTGATGATGGACAAGCACATGTCGCAACTGCCGCCGTTCCTGGTGGGCAATGGCGGTGTGAACTCCGGTTTCATGATCGCCCAGGTGACCGCTGCCGCGCTCGCCAGCGAGAACAAGGCGTTGTCTCATCCCCATAGCGTCGATAGCCTGCCGACCTCCGCCAACCAGGAAGACCACGTGTCGATGGCCCCGGCTGCGGGCAAACGCCTGTGGGAAATGGCTGAGAACACCCGTGGCATTCTCGCGGTTGAGTGGCTGGCCGCGTGCCAGGGCCTGGACCTGCGCGAAGGCCTGAAAACTTCACCGAAGCTGGAAAAGGCGCGTGGCATCCTGCGCGCCAAAGTGGGCTTCTATGACAAGGACCGCTTCTTCGCCCCGGACATCAATGTCGCCAGCAAACTGCTCGCCACTCGCTGCCTGAATGAGCTGGTGCCGGCCAAGCTGCTGCCGAGTCTGTAACCGATCCATAGGACGACATGCTTCCTGTGGTGAGCGGGCTTGCCCCGCGTTGGGGCGCGAAGCGCCCCCAAACCCGACGACCGCAGAAGGGCTGCTGCGCAGCCCAACGCGGGGCGAGCCCGCTCACCACAAGAGAAGGCATTCATCACGCAGCCGTTCGGATTTTTCTCAGGATAAAAATAATTAAGGACGAGAAATGCACCAGCAAGAAAAAGGTTTGAAACGCGGGCTCAGCGCCCGACATATTCGCTTCATGGCACTCGGTTCCGCGATCGGCACCGGGTTGTTCTATGGCTCCGCCTCGGCTATCCAGATGGCCGGCCCCGCTGTGCTGCTGGCCTACCTGATCGGCGGCGCCGCCGTGTTCATGGTGATGCGCGCCCTCGGCGAAATGGCCGTGCACAACCCGGTCGCCGGTTCCTTCGGCCAGTACGCCAGCACCTACCTGGGCCCCATGGCCGGGTTTGTCCTCGGTTGGACCTACGCGTTTGAAATGATCATTGTGTGCCTGGCCGACGTCACCGCGTTTGGCATCTACATGGGCTTCTGGTTTCCCGAGGTTGCGCGTTGGGTCTGGGTGCTCGGCATCGTGTTCCTGATCGGCGGCCTGAACCTGTGCAACGTCAAGGTGTTTGGCGAAATGGAGTTCTGGCTGTCGCTGCTCAAGGTCGGCGCCATCGTCGCGATGATCCTCGGCGGTTTCGGCATCCTGCTGTTCGGCATCCATTCCGCCGGTGAGGCCCAGGCCAGTGGCCTCAGCAACCTGTGGGCCCACGGCGGCTTCATGCCCAATGGCATTGGTGGCCTGATCGCCTCGTTCGCGGTGGTGATGTTTGCCTTCGGCGGCATCGAAATCATCGGCATCACCGCTGGCGAAGCCAAGGATCCGCAACGTGTGATCCCCAAGGCGATCAACGCAGTGCCACTGCGCATCCTGTTGTTCTACGTGCTGACCCTGTTCGTGCTGATGGCCATCTATCCGTGGCCGCAGATCGGCAGCCAGGGCAGCCCGTTCGTGCAGATCTTCAGCAACCTGGGCATCGGCTCGGCGGCGACCCTCCTCAATATCGTGGTGATCTCGGCCGCCGTCTCGGCCATCAACAGCGACATCTTCGGCGCCGGCCGCATGATGTACGGCCTGGCCCAGCAAGGGCAGGCGCCCAAAGGCTTTGCGCAGTTGTCAAAACACGGTGTGCCATGGATGACCGTAGTAGTGATGGGCGCAGCCTTGCTCGGTGGCGTGGTGCTCAACTACCTGATCCCGGAAAACGTATTCCTGCTGATCGCCTCGATTGCCACCTTCGCCACCGTTTGGGTGTGGCTGATGATCCTGTTCACCCAGGTCGCCATGCGCCGCTCGATGAACAAGCAGCAAGTCGAGGAGCTGAAATTCCCGGTGCCGTTCTGGCCCTATGCGCCGGCGGCCGCCATCGTGTTCATGCTGTTCGTGTTTGGTGTGCTGGGTTACTTCCCGGACACCCAGGCTGCCTTGCTGGTCGGCGCCGTATGGATCGTGCTGTTGGTGCTTGCCTACCTGCTGTGGGTCAAACCCGCTGCCGGTCAAGCGGCCAAGGTCCATTACGACCCGGCTTTGTCTCATCGTTAATCCAGGGAGGCGTTGATGAAAACGCTTTGGCAACACTGCCATATCGCAACCATGGCCCAGGGCAAATACTCGATCATCGAGGATGCCGCCATGGTCACCGCGGGTTCACTCATCGAGTGGATCGGCCCCCGCAGCCAGGCACCGACGGCGGATTACGCCCAGGTGCATGACCTGCATGGCGCGTGGGTCACCCCCGGGCTGATCGACTGCCACACCCACACGGTGTTCGGCGGTAACCGCAGCGGCGAATTCGAGCAGCGTCTCGAAGGCGTGAGCTACGCCGAGATCGCGGCCAAGGGCGGCGGTATTGCCAGCACGGTGCGCGCCACTCGCGCCGCAACCGAAGATGAGCTGTTTGCCAGTGCTGAAAAACGCCTGCGCAGTCTGCTACGGGACGGTGTCACCAGCGTGGAGATCAAGTCCGGCTACGGCCTGGACCTGGCCAACGAACGCAAGATGCTGCGTGTGGCCCGTCGCCTCGGTGAAGCGCTGCCGGTCAGCGTGCGCGCCACATGCCTGGCGGCCCACGCGTTGCCGCCGGAGTACAAAGACCGCGCCGACGATTACATCGAGCACATCTGCGCCGAGATGCTGCCGGCCCTGGCCGCGGAAGGGCTGGTGGACGCGGTGGATGCGTTCTGTGAATACCTGGCGTTTTCCACCGAGCAGGTGGAGCGGGTCTTCAAGGTCGCCCAGCAACTGGGCTTGCCGGTGAAGCTGCACGCCGAGCAGCTTTCGTCACTGCACGGCTCCAGCCTGGCCGCGCGTTACCAGGCGCTGTCGGCGGATCACTTGGAGTTCATGACCGAAGCAGACGCCATCGCCATGGCCGCCTCCGGCACCGTCGCGGTGTTGCTGCCGGGCGCGTTCTACTTCCTGCGCGAAACCCAGTTGCCGCCGATGGACGCCCTGCGCAAACACGGCGTGAAGATCGCCATCGCCAGCGACCTCAACCCCGGCACCTCGCCGGCGCTGTCGGTGCGCCTGATGCTGAACATGGCCTGCACCCTGTTCCGCATGACCCCGGAAGAAGCCCTGGCCGGTGCCACGCAACATGCGGCTACCGCATTAGGCATGGGCGACACCCACGGCTCCCTGGAAGTGGGCAAGGTCGCGGATTTTGTCGCCTGGCAAATCGATCGCCCCGCCGACCTCGCCTACTGGCTGGGTGGCGAGCTGGATAAACGCGTCGTGCGCCATGGCGTCGACGTCACTGTGTGAGGAGTACTGCTTGTGGATAAGGTTCTGAACTTCAAACAAGGCCGCGTGCCGCTGCTGATCAGCATGCCCCATGCCGGTCTGCGCCTGACGCCTGCGGTCGAAGCCGGGTTGATCCCCGAGGCGCGAAGCCTGCCGGATACCGATTGGCACATTCCTGCGCTGTATGACTTCGCCGAAGAGCTGGGCGCCAGCACCCTGGCCGCCGAATACTCGCGGTTTGTCATCGACCTGAACCGGCCATCCGACGACAAGCCGCTGTACGCCGGCGCGACCACCGGGCTGTACCCGGCAACGCTGTTCGACGGCGTGCCGTTGTTCCGCGAAGGGCTGGAGCCGTCCCCGGAGGAACGCGTCAGCTACCTCCAGAAAATCTGGGGGCCGTACCACCGTGCCCTGCAAGAAGAACTGGCGCGCCTCAAGGCCGAGTTCGGCTATGCCTTGCTGTTCGATGCGCACTCGATCCGCTCGGTGATCCCGCACCTGTTCGACGGCAAGCTGCCGGACTTCAACCTTGGCACTTTCAATGGCGCCGCGTGTGATCCCGAATTGGCCAGCCAATTGGAAGCCATTTGCGCCGCGCACCCGCAGTACTCCCATGTACTGAACGGGCGCTTCAAGGGCGGCCACATCACCCGGCATTACGGCGATCCGGCTCAGGATGTCCACGCGGTGCAGTTGGAGTTGTGCCAGAGCACTTATATGGAAGAGGTTGAACCGTTTCGGTATCGCCCTGACTTGGCCGAACCGACGCGGGTGGTGTTGAAGCAATTGCTGGAGGGGGTATTGGCCTGGGGGCAAGCGCGCTATCGGTGAATTGGGGTGCTGCTGGAATAGCTATCGGGGGCAAGCCCCCCTCCCACCTTTTGATTGGTGAACCCAGTCAAATGTGGGAGGGGGCTTGCCCCCCGATGGCGGTCTCACCGTCGCCCCAGTGCAACTGCCGGTCGCCACAGTTCGTGTTGAATGCATGCTCACTGCGTAAGGTTGTTTAATAAAAACAGCCGAGTGAGTGCTCACCCATGAAAAAACTGTTGTTGCCCCTCACCTGTGTCGCACTGCTCAGTGCACACGCCATGGCCGCCGAACCGACCTCCTGCAAAAGCATCCGCATGGGCGTGGTCAGTTGGACCGACGTGATCGCCACCTCGGGCATGGCCGACGTGCTGCTCAATGGCCTGGGCTACGACAGCAAGCAGACCAGCGCGGTGCAGCAGATCATCTTCGCCGGCATCCGCGACAAGCGCCTGGACATCTTCCTCGGCTACTGGAAACCCGCGATGGACAACAACATTGCGCCGTTCCTGGCGGCCAGGCAGGTCAAGGTTTTCGACACCCCAAGCCTCGCCGACGCCCAGGCCACCCTGGCCGTGCCGCAGTACGTAGCCGACGCAGGCTTGAAGACCTTTGCCGACATCGCCCGATTCAAGGACAAACTGGGCGGCAAGATCTATGGCATCGAGCCGGGCAGCGGCGCGAATACCGATATACAGAAAATGATCGACACCAATCGTTTCGGCCTGGGCGGCTTCAAGCTGGTGGCCTCGGGTGAGGCGGGCATGCTGGCCGCCGTGCAGCGCGCGGTGAATCGCAAGGAGTTCGTGGTGTTCGTCGGTTGGACCCCGCACCCGATGAACATCAACATGAAAATGGCCTATCTCACCGGCAGCGAAGACGTGTTCGGCCCCGACGAAGGCCGTGCCGCCGTGTCCACCGTCACCGCGCCGGACTTTGCCGAGCGTTGCCCCAACGCCAACCGCCTGTTGGAGAACCTTACCTTCACCGCCGCCCAGGAAAGCCAACTGATGGTGCCGATCATGGAACGCCAGTCGCCGCAGGATGTGGCCAGACAATGGCTGCGCGACCACCCCGAGGATTTGCAGCGCTGGCTGGCCGGGGTAAAGGCGTTTGATGGCGGCGATGGTGTGGCGGCGGTGCAGGCGAGCCTTAAATGAGTGGGTATCCGATTTCGCCTGAGCTGGCGGCGTTTGTGGAGAAGACGGAGTCCTTCACCAGCGAAGACACGTCGCTGGCTGGGTTGCGCAACGGCTACGACCGCATGTGCCAGGCGTTTACCCCGCCGTTGCCCGAGGGGCTGACGATTTCGGATTTTTCCCTGGCTGGCGTGAGTGTGCGCAGCTATCTGCCCACTGCCCCCACGCCCCTGGATGGCTGGCCGTGCCTCCTTTATATGCACGGTGGTGGTTGGGTGGTCGGTGGGCTGGACTCCCACGATTTCATCTGTTTCGAACTGGCCAGTACCTTGCAGGTGCTGGTGATCGCCATCGACTACCGGCTGGCGCCGGAGCATCCGTTCCCCGCTGCCTATCAGGATTGCCGCGCCGTGTGGCAGGCGGTCCAGGCGGGGCAGGGGCCGCATGCCATCAACCTGCAACGTCTGGTGGTGATCGGCGACAGCGCGGGCGGCAACCTGGCCGCGGCGTTGTGCCTGGGGTTGCGCGACGACCGGCAGCCACTGCCGCTGGCCCAGGTGCTGATTTACCCGGGGCTGGGCGGCCCGCCTGACTTGCCGTCGAGGCGCGACTGCGCGGATGCCCCCTTGCTCAGCAGCGCCGACACTGACAGTTACCTGACGCTGTACCTGCAGGGCAGCGGCAAGCCCACGCTCTATGCCATGCCGCTGCTGGCCAATGACTTCAGCGGTTTGCCCAGGGCGCTCATCGCCGTGGCCCAGTTCGACCCGCTGCGCGATGACGGCATGCTGTACGCCGAGCGCCTGCAAGCGGCGGGTGTGAGCACCGTGCTGTATCCGGGCAAAGGCCTGGTGCACGGCTGCCTGAGGGCGCGGCGGCACGTGCCGGAGGTGGACCGGCTCTACGATTTCCTGCTGGATTACCTGGGGAGCGAAGGGCTGACACAGGTCTAAGCGCTCTAGGACATGCTCATTGCACAATTCGGGTTTATAGTGCCAGACGGCAAAATAAAAGACGTCCCCCCAGGGATGAACCCGACCCCCTACGGAGCGCGCAATGCAGACTTGGTACCCGCAGATCAAACCCTACGCCCGGCACGATCTGGCAGTCGATGACACCCACACCCTGTACGTCGATGAAAGTGGCTCCCCCGAAGGCTTGCCCGTCGTATTCATCCATGGTGGCCCTGGTTCCGGTTGCGATGCACAGAGCCGCTGCTATTTCGACCCGAACCTGTACCGCATCGTCACCTTCGACCAGCGTGGTTGCGGTCGCTCCACCCCGCGCGCCAGTCTGGAAAACAACACCACCTGGGACCTGGTCGCCGACCTTGAGCGCATCCGCGAGCACTTGGGCATCGACAAATGGGTGCTGTTCGGCGGTTCCTGGGGCTCGACCCTGTCCCTCGCCTACGCGCAAACCCACCCGGAACGCGTGCATGGTCTGATCGTGCGCGGCATTTTCCTGGCCCGGCCGCAGGACATCCATTGGTTCTACCAGGAGGGCGCGAGCCGCCTGTTCCCGGATTACTGGCAGGACTACCTTGCGCCGATCCCGGCGGAAGAGCGCCACGACATGATTGCGGCCTACCACAAGCGTCTTACCGGCAACGACCAGATCGCCCAGATGCACGCGGCCAAGGCCTGGTCCGGCTGGGAAGGGCGCATGCTGGGCCTGTGCCCGAGCCCGCAGCATGTGGAGCGTTTTTCCGAACCGCAACGCGCGCTGTCCATTGCGCGAATCGAGTGCCACTACTTCACCAACAACTCGTTCCTTGAGCCCAACCAGTTGATCCGCGATATGCACAAGATCGCCCATCTGCCTGGCGTAATCATTCACGGGCGCTACGATATGATCTGCCCATTGGATAACGCCTGGGAGTTGCACCAGGCGTGGCCCAACAGTGAGCTGCAGGTGATCCGCGAAGCCGGCCATGCGGCGTCCGAACCCGGCATCACCGATGCCCTGGTGCGTGCGACCAGCCAAATGGCACGTCGCTTGCTCGATCTGCCGCCTGAAGAAGCATGAAGGGCCTGTTGCAACGGGTGAGAGGCGCCCGGGTGGAGGTCGCGGGCGAAATCGTCGGCGCTATCGACCAGGGGTTGCTGGTGCTGGTGGCCGTCGAGCCTACGGATACGCCGCACAGTGCCGATAAACTGCTGCACAAGCTGCTGAACTACCGGGTGTTCAGCGATGACCAAGACAAGATGAACCTGTCGTTGAAGGATATCGACGGCGGTTTGTTGCTGGTGTCGCAGTTCACCCTGGCGGCGGATACCAAGAGCGGGCTGCGGCCGAGCTTCTCCACAGCAGCCCCGCCGGCCCTGGGAGCGGCGCTTTTTGATCACTTGCTGTTACAAGCGCAACAATTGCATGGCAGGGTGGCGTCGGGGCGTTTTGGCGCCGATATGCAGGTGCATTTGGTCAATGATGGCCCTGTGACCTTCCTCTTGCAGACGTGAATGTATTAAAAACGACTTTTAATGCCTAAAAACGCAGGGTTTCGCTACAAATACTTCGTTGTCCCTGATGCGTTGTCTCGCGGGCTACTAGATAATCGCGCGCTACGGGGATCAGCGTTGTTTGGTCCATTTTTGACTTAGGTAGAGACTTGTCCGACAACCAATGGGGAATCATTTTGCCCCCGGGGAGTCGGAACAATGCTCGCCAACCTGGCATATAGATAGCTGGCCGTTGGTTTTTTGATCTGTTTTCGGCGAGGGTTGCTCGTGATTGTTAGTCCCTGTAATGCACCAAAATTGTCTGCCAAACGGTTACGAAACGCACTGGTGACGGGCTCCGCCCTGTTTTGCCTGTTCGGCGCGGGTCAACTGTGGGCATTCAGTCTGGATGATGTGTCGGCCAAGGCAAAAGAGCTGGCCGGACAGAAATACGAAGCTCCGCGCAGCAATCTGCCGAATGAATTCCGCGAAATGAAATTCGCGGACTACCAGAAGATTCGTTTCCGCAACGAAAAAGCCGAGTGGGCTGATCAGAACACCCCGTTCAAGCTGTCCTTCTATCACCAGGGTATGCATTTCGATACACCGGTGAAAATCAACGAAGTCACCGCCGACAGCGTCCAGGAAATCAAGTACGACCCGACGCGCTTCGATTTCGGCGACGTGAAGTTTGATCCCAAGGCCACCGAACAGCTGGGTTATGCCGGCTTCCGTGTGCTGTACCCGATCAACAAGGCCGACAAGCAAGACGAAATCATGACCATGCTGGGCGCGAGCTACTTCCGCGTGGTCGGCAAGGGCCAGGCCTATGGCTTGTCCGCCCGAGGCATGGCGATCGACACGGCATTGCCGTCCGGCGAAGAATTCCCGCGCTTCACCGAGTTCTGGATCGAGCGTCCAAAACCGGGTGAGAAACAACTGGTGATCTTCGCCCTGTTGGACTCCCCACGGGCTACCGGTGCTTACCGTCTGATCCTGCGTCCGGGCACCGACACCATTGTCGATGTGAAATCCCAGATGTTCCTGCGCGACAAGGTCAGCAAGCTGGGCGTTGCCCCGTTGACCAGCATGTACCTGTTCGGTGCGAACCAGCCGTCCAAGGTGCTCAACTACCGTCGTGAGCTGCACGATTCCAGCGGCCTGTCGATCCATGCCGGCAACGGCGAGTGGATCTGGCGCCCACTGAACAACCCTAAACACCTGTCGGTCAGCAACTTCACCGTCGAGAACCCGAGAGGTTTCGGCCTGCTGCAGCGCGGTCGCGACTTCAGCCACTACGAAGACCTGGACGACAACTACGACAAGCGCCCAAGCGCCTGGATCGAGCCTGAAGGCGACTGGGGCAAAGGCACTGTCAACCTGGTAGAGATCCCGACGGCCGATGAAACCAACGACAACATCGTTGCCTTCTGGAGCCCGGAAAAACTGCCGGAAGTGGGCCAGCCGCTGGACGTTTCCTACCGCCTGCACTGGACCATGGACGAAAAAGCCCTGCACCCGGCCGACAGCGCCTGGGTCAAGCAGACCCTGCGTTCCACCGGTGACGTGAAGCAATCGAACCTGATCCGCCAGCCGGATGGCAGCGTGGCCTACCTGGTGGACTTCGAGGGCCCGTCCCTCAAGGCCCTGCCGCCGGATGCCGCAGTGCGCAGCCAGGTGAGCGTCAGCGACAACGCCGAACTGGTTGAAAACAGCGTGCGCTACAACGAGCACACCAAAGGCTGGCGCCTGACCCTGCGCATGAAGATCAAGGACGCAGGCAAGCCTACCGAAATGCGCGCAGCGCTGGTGCAGGACGTTCCGCCTCCGGCCCCTGAGCAGGACACGAGCCACGTGCTCAAGGCCGACAAGGTCCTGGCCAAGCAACACGAGAAGCAGGCCAGGAAAGATGCCAAAGACAAGGAAGCCAAGCAGCCAGAAGCTGCCCCAGCCACGCCGGAGCCGATTAAGACCGAACAAGTCCTGACCGAAACCTGGAGCTATCAGTTGCCTGCCGATGAGTAATTCTCAAATCCAGCCAGAGACCCTCTCCGAGTATCTGGCGCATCTGCCCATGACCGCTGAGCAGCGCGCCGAACTGGCGGGCTGCACCTCCTTCAGCGAGTTGCACGAGCGCTTGTCGTCGAAGACCTTCGACGCGCCCATCGACGCCGCCCAGGCGTCGGTTGGCACGCGGTTGACCCTCAGCACCGCCGAAGAGCTGCAGGACGCCGAAATGCTGGCCCTCGATGCCGAAGGCCGCGTGTGCCTCAAGGCCACCCCGCCGATCCGTCGCACTCGCGTGGTCCCGGAGCCGTGGCGCACCAATATCCTGGTGCGTGGCTGGCGCCGTATCACCGGGCGCAGCAACCCGCCGGCCCCGCCGAAGGACGAGCGCGTATTGCCGGCTGCCCGCTGGCGTACCGTCGGTTCGATCCGCCGCTACATCCTGCTGGTGCTGATGATCGGCCAGACCCTCGTCGCCGGCTGGTACATGAAAGGCATCATGCCTTACCAGGGCTGGTCGCTGGTTGACTTCGACGAGATCCGCAACCAGACCCTGCTGCAAACCGCGACCCAGGTACTGCCGTACGCCCTGCAAACCAGCATCCTGATCATGTTCGGCATCTTGTTCTGCTGGGTGTCGGCCGGTTTCTGGACCGCGTTGATGGGCTTCCTGGAATTGCTCACCGGTCATGATAAATACCGCATCTCCGGTAAAAGTGCCGGCGACGAGCCGATCCCGAAAGACGCCCGCACCGCGCTGGTGATGCCGATCTGCAACGAAGACGTACCCCGGGTGTTTGCCGGCCTGCGCGCCACGTTCGAGTCAGTCGCCGCCACCGGTGACCTGGATCGCTTCGACTTCTTCGTGCTCAGCGACAGTAACGAGGCCGACATCTGCATCGCCGAACAGCAAGCCTGGCTTGACGTGTGCCGCGAAGCCGGTGGTTTCGGCAAGATCTTCTATCGCCGTCGTCGCCGTCGCGTCAAACGTAAAAGCGGCAACCTCGACGACTTCTGCCGTCGCTGGGGCGGTGACTACAAATACATGGTCGTGCTCGACGCCGACAGCGTGATGAGCGGCGAATGCCTGACCAGCCTGGTGCGCCTGATGGAAGCCACGCCGGATGCCGGGATTATCCAGACCGCGCCGCGTGCGTCGGGCATGGACACCCTGTACGCGCGCATGCAGCAGTTCGCCACCCGTGTGTACGGCCCGCTGTTCACCGCCGGCCTGCACTTCTGGCAGTTGGGTGAATCCCACTACTGGGGTCACAACGCGATCATCCGCATGAAGCCGTTCATCGAGCACTGTGCCCTGGCACCATTGCCGGGCAAGGGCGCGTTCGCCGGTTCCATCCTGTCCCACGACTTCGTAGAAGCTGCGCTGATGCGCCGTGCCGGCTGGGGCGTGTGGATTGCCTACGACCTGCCGGGCAGCTATGAAGAACTGCCGCCGAACCTGCTGGATGAACTCAAGCGTGACCGTCGCTGGTGCCACGGTAACCTGATGAACTTCCGCCTTTTCCTCGTCAAAGGCATGCACCCGGTGCACCGTGCGGTGTTCCTGACCGGTGTGATGTCCTACCTGTCGGCGCCGTTGTGGTTCCTGTTCCTGGTGCTGTCCACGGCCCTGCTGGCGGTGAACACATTGATGGAGCCGCAGTACTTCATGGCACCCCGTCAGTTGTACCCGCTGTGGCCGCAATGGCATCCGGACAAGGCGGTAGCGCTGTTCTCCACCACCATCGTGCTGCTGTTCCTGCCCAAACTGCTGAGCATCATCCTGATCTGGGCCAAGGGCGCGAAAGAGTTCGGTGGCAAGTTCAAGGTGACCTTGTCGATGCTGCTGGAGATGCTGTTCTCCATGCTGCTGGCGCCGGTGCGGATGATCTTCCACACCCGCTTCGTGCTCGCCGCATTCCTCGGCTGGGCGGCAACCTGGAACTCGCCGCAACGTGACGACGACTCCACCCCGTGGAGCGAAGCGGTCAAGCGTCACGGTCCGCAAACCGTGCTGGGCTTCCTGTGGGCGCTGCTGGTGGTGTGGTTGAACCCGAGTTTCCTGTGGTGGCTGGTGCCGATCGTCGGTTCGCTGATGCTGTCGATCCCGGTATCGGTGATTTCCAGCCGTGTCGGGCTGGGCCTCAAGTCTCGCGACGAGAGCCTGTTCCTGATCCCTGAGGAATACAACCCGCCGCAAGCCCTGCTGTCCACCGACAAGTACACCCACGAAAACCGCTGGCACGCGCTGAATGACGGCTTTGTGCGCTCGGTGGTCGACCCGCAGCAGAACGCTTTGGCTTGCGCCTTGGCAACCTCGCGTCACGCCCAGGCCGAACCGATCGAGTACCTGCGTACCGAACGTGTGCGCCACGCGTTGAAAGTCGGCCCTGCCGGCCTCAACAACGGCGAGCGCCTGGCGTTGCTCAGTGACCCGGTCGCCTTGGCCCGCCTGCACGAGCAGGTCTGGAGCGAAGGTCACGCCGAGTGGCTCGCCGCCTGGCGGGACTCGATCAAGGCAGATCCGCATGCACCGTTGCTGCCGCTGAAACCCCTGTCGTCCCAGGCCCAACCGGCCTGATTCGGATACCCCCGAGGGCTCACCTCGGGGGTGCTTCAAGCGCTGATCCTACAGCGTTTCCCGGTTCTTCCTTCTTTGTGCTAACCCCTTGTTTTTTCGAAACAAAAGACCCTGGTTCGAGGCGTATTGCCGTGCGCGTGGCTGCGTTAGCATCGCCCCCGAATTTGACTTGGTGCGGGGGATTCATGATCAAACGGTATGGTTCGGCGCTGCTGATCGGCGCTGTCGCTTTCATTCACATGGGCCTGGCCCAGGCCGGTGCAATCGATGACGCCGTTCGGCGCGGCGTGCTGAAAGTCGGCACTACACCCACTTACGTGCCCTTCGAAATGACCGATAATCAGGGGCGCATCGTCGGTTTTGAAATCGACCTGCTCAAGGTCATGAGCCAGGCCCTCGGGGTCGAGCTTGAGCTGGTCGCGGTGCCCTACACCGAACTGGTTACGGGGCTTTTGGCGAAGAAATTCGACCTGATCGGCAGCGGCATGACCGTCACTCAGGAACGTAACCTCAAATTGAATTTCAGCGATTCGTTCATCGTCGTTGGTCAGTCGGTGTTGTTGCACCCAAGCCTTGCGGGCAAGGTCAACGTTGTCGAAGACCTTGACGACGCCAGCTACCGAATTGCTGCCACCGAAGGCACCACGGGCGAGGCGGCGGCCCGACGGTTCCTGGGGGCGGCTCGGATCAGCAGTTTTGCCACGCCCGAGGAAGGGGTGCGCCAGGTGGTGCAGGGCAAGGCTGACGCCTTTATTCATGACGCCCCCTACAACCTGATCGCCCTGAGCCGCCCGGAAAACCGCACGCTGTTGGCGCTGGAACAACCCTTCACCTTCGAACCCCTGGCGTTCGGCTTGAAAAAGGGTGATTTCGACAGCCTCAACTGGATCAACCATTTCCTCAATCAGGTGGCGCAGGACGGGACCTATGATCGCTTGCACGACAAGTGGTTTAAAGACACCGACTGGATGGTGGAAATCGACTGAAAGTCATAACTGCTTACATATCAATCCGTTGCCCGGGCTGTCTGCGCGAGTGTCTACCCCTGCGCTTTGCTGCAGCGTTGTGGGGCTTTTCCGACATACGCCGACAACAAATAGCCGTGAAACCTTTGTGACGGCAGACGAGTGGGTTAGGATCGCACCCCGAAATGGTGCAGCCCTTTTGCGCGCCGACCTTACAAGAATGGTTCAGGGGACTTGATGATGAAAAAGTATCTTTCGATGCTGCTGCTCGGCGTCACCGCGCTGGTCGCGGCCAATGCGGCCCAGGCCGGCGCGATCGACGATGCCGTCAAGCGCGGTACGCTGAAGGTCGGCATGGACCCGACCTACATGCCGTTCGAAATGACAGACAAACGCGGCGAAATCATCGGTTTCGAAGTCGACATCCTCAAGGCCATGGCCAAATCCATGGGCGTCAAGCTGGAGCTGGTCTCCACCGGCTACGACGGCATCATCCCGGCCTTCCTGACCGGCAAGTTCGACATGATCGGCAGCGGCATGACCCTGACCCAGGAACGCAACCTGCGCCTGAACTTCAGCGAACCCTTCATCGTGGTCGGCCAGACCCTGCTGATCCGCAAGGAGCTGGAAGGCACCGTCAAGTCCTACAAAGACCTGAACGACGAGAAATACCGCCTCACCTCCAAGCTGGGCACCACCGGTGAAATGGTCGCCAAGAAGCTGATCTCCAAGGCCAAGTACCACGGCTACGACAACGAGCAGGAAGGCGTGCTGGACGTGGTCAACGGCAAGGCCGATGCCTTTGTGTATGACGCGCCGTACAACGTGGTCGCCGAGAAGAAAGTCGGTAACGGCAAGCTGGTGTTCCTGGAAGAACCCTTCACCTTCGAACCGCTGGCGTTTGGTTTGAAGAAGGGCGACTACGACAGCATCAACTTCATCAACAACTTCCTGCACCAGATCCGTAACGACGGCACCTACGATCGCATCCATGATAAGTGGTTCAAGAGCTCCGAGTGGCTCAAGGACATGGAATAACGCTTCAGACCGAGTTGCCTGTATCGCAGGCAAGCCAGCTCCCACATTTGACGGTGTTCACACATCAACATGTGGGAGGGGGCTTGCCCGAGATGGCGGCCTCACAGGCAACACAAATCGCGGAAAGTGAAATGAAACAGAAAAAAGCCCAATGGCCCTGGCACCTGCTGACCGTGGTCGTGCTGGTCGGCCTGGCCGGCGCCTTGTACTACGCCACTTCGCTGATGTCCTACGAGTGGCGTTGGAACCGTGTACCGCAATACTTCGCGTACCAGGCCGAAACGTCCCAGCGTGCCGCTGACATCTCCACCGTGGTCGAGCTGGTACGCAAAGGCGATGTAGCCGAGGTGACCCTGCGCAACGACGCGGGCGCCGAGCAAAAGCTGACCGTGGCCGACAACAGCCTGCAGGTGGCCCGTGGCGACGATGTGGCTGAAGGCGATGTGGTCGGCGTGACCCGGCAGTGGGCGTTGGGCCCGTTGATGTGGGGCTTGTGGACCACGCTGTGGTTGTCGGTGGTGTCCGGCATCCTCGGTTTGGCGATCGGGCTGGCGACTGGTTTGTGTCGCTTGTCCAGCAACCCGACCCTGCGGGATCTGTCGACGATCTACGTCGAACTGGTACGTGGTACGCCGCTGTTGGTGCAGATCTTCATTTTCTATTTCTTTATCGGCACGGTGCTCAACCTGTCCCGGGAGTTTGCCGGCATCGCGGCGCTGTCGTTGTTTACCGGTGCCTACGTGGCGGAAATCGTCCGCGCCGGCGTGCAGTCCATCACCCGTGGCCAGAACGAAGCTGCCCGTTCCCTGGGCCTGAGTGCCAGTCAGTCGATGCGCCACGTGGTATTGCCGCAGGCGTTCAAGCGTGTGCTGCCGCCGTTGGCCGGGCAATTTATCAGCCTGGTGAAGGACACGTCCCTGGTGTCGGTGATCGCGATTACCGAGCTGCTCAAGAGCGGTCGTGAAGTCATCACCACCTCGTTCTCACCGTTTGAAATCCTGTTCTGTGTTGCAGGCCTGTACCTGCTGATCAACCTGCCGCTGTCGAAAATGGCCAGCCGGCTTGAGCGGAGGCTCGCACAAAGTGATTGAAGTCCGCGATCTGGTAAAAGTCTTCGACACCCGTGGCCACGTGGTCCGCGCGGTGGACCACGTCACCACGCATGTGGCCAAGGGCGAAGTGCTGGTGGTGATCGGCCCCTCCGGCTCCGGCAAGTCCACCTTCCTGCGTTGCCTTAACGGCCTGGAAGAGTTCGATTCCGGCTCAGTGAGCATCGACGGCTTGCAATTGGCTGATCCGAAGACCGATGTGAACGCCTATCGCCGTGAAGTCGGCATGGTGTTCCAGCACTTCAACCTGTTCCCCCACATGACCGTGCTGGAGAACCTGTGCCTGGCGCAAAAAGTCGTGCGCAAGCGTGGCAAGCAGGAGCGCGAGGCCAAGGCCCTGGCGCTGCTGGAAAAGGTCGGTATTGCACAGAAGGCCAATGAGTTTCCGTCACGCCTGTCCGGCGGCCAGCAGCAACGGGTTGCGATTGCCCGGGCCCTGGCGATGGAGCCCAAGGTGATGCTGTTCGACGAACCCACTTCGGCGCTGGACCCGGAAATGGTCGGCGAAGTATTGGACGTGATGAAGACCCTGGCCCTGGAAGGCATGACCATGGTCTGCGTCACCCACGAAATGGGCTTTGCCCGTGAGGTGGCCGATCGTGTGCTGTTCTTCGACCATGGCAAGTTGCTCGAAGATGCCGCCCCGGCCGAGTTCTTCGATGCACCCAAAGACCCACGGGCCCAGGCGTTCCTGCGCCAGGTTCTGTAAGGATCAGAGCCTGAATTTGCCTACCAGCGTCTGCAAGTCCAGGCTCAGTTTGGTCAGTTGGACGCTCGCCGCCGCCGTTTCCTCGCTGGCGGCGGCGGTCTGTTCCGATACATCCCGCACCTTCAACACGCTGCGATTGATCTCTTCAGCCACTGCACTTTGCTGTTCGGCCGCCGCGGCAATCTGCGGGTTCATTTCCTGGATCACCGAGACCGTGCGCGCAATCGCCGCCAAGGCGTCACCTGCGTCGCGGGTCAGCCCGACACTGTAGTCGGTCAGGCTGCGGCTGCTGTCCATGATGTCGGCGACTTGCTGGGTGCCGGTCTGCAACCCCTGGATCAGTCCTTCGATTTCTTCGGCCGATTCCTGGGTGCGCTGTGCAAGGCTGCGTACTTCATCGGCCACCACCGCAAAGCCTTCGCCGGCCGTGCCCGCGCGTGCGGCTTCGATGGCGGCGTTCAGCGCCAGCAGGTTGGTCTGCTGGGACACCGATTTGATCACGTCCAGCACACTGCCGATCTTCTGGCTTTCTTGCTGTAACGCCAGCATCGCCCGGCCCGCGAGGGCCATCTCATCTGCCAGTTGGCTTATCTGCTCAACGGCCTGGGTCACCACCTTCTCCCCGGCGCTGGCTTGCAGATCGGCTTCGTTCGCCGCGACCGAGGCTTGCTCGGCGTGCCGGGCAACTTCCTGTGTGGTGGCGAGCATTTCGTTCATGGCGGTGGCCACTTGATCGGTTTCGTCTTTTTGGTGGTTGATGCCGGTGTGACTGTGTTCGGTAACGGCCGACAGCTGTGTGGCGGCGCTGGCGACCTGGCGGGCGCTGTCGCCGATGCCGCTGATCAGGCTGCGCAGGTTGCGGTTCATGTCACTGATAGTTCGCTGCAATTGCCCCAACTCATCGCGGCGTTCCACTTGGATGTCATGGCTGAGATCGCCCTGGGCGATGCGGTTGGCAGACACCAGCACCTGGCGTAGCGGCACGGCGATCTGGCGGGCGATCCACCAGGCTGCGAGGGCACCGAGCAGCAGGGCAGCCACCGTGACGCTGATGAGCAGTGTCCGGGTGTCGTCGGCTTCCTTGCCGCGCTTGAGAATCTGGCTATTGCTCACCGCTTCGCTGTGTTCAAGCAACTGGTTGAGCTGCGTTTCAAACCGCCCCTGCGCAGTTTCGGTGGTGAGCTGAGCGTCCTTGAGCTTGATCAACTGCGCGCGATAGTTCGCCAGGTCGGTTTTAAGCAAGGTGGAATCGATCGGCAGGTCTGTCACCGCCGCTTGGGCAATGTCCAGGGCATCGAGGGCCTGGCCGACGGCTTCGGCATAGGCTTGCAGCGATTCCTCCGCCCAGGCGGGGCTGCGGGCGCGGTCCTCGGCTTGCTCCATAGCCTGGCGCAGGTTCTCGATGGCATCGAGTGCCTGCTGGTCCTGCTGGTCAGGCAGTTCGCTGGCCAGTTGTACGAGCGTGTCGCTGGCCTGGAGTGCTGTGGCGTGGAGGGGGGAGCGCAAGTTCTCGCGCGCCTGGATCAACGGCGGCAGCTCCACCAGCGCCGCCTTGAAGCTGGCCGACAGGCGTTCCGCTTCCTGGACGCGCTGCAAATCGGCTGGGTCTTTCAGATGGGTTGACAGGAAGCCGAGGTGCTCATCGATCTGAACGACCTGCCTCTTCATTTTGTCCAGGCTGGCCGTGTCCGCCAGGGTCCGGTACACGATACGGTCCGCACGCATGGCTTCAGCAACAACCGACAGTTGGCTCAAGGCAGTCAGGTTGCCTGAGCGGAACAACACCGCATTCAGGGCTTGCCAGCCGGCCACGGCGATGGCGAAGCTGAGCATGAGCACCTGGCCAAACCCCAGGGCGAGCTTGAGGCGGACGCTGGCATTGACCAGCCAACGGGTCAGTAGAGGAAGCATGGTGAACCTCCAAATCTGAAAAAGCGTTTCGCGACAAAAGAAACGCTAATTCGATTCGGAGTATTGCTGGGCTGATAACTGCGTAGGAAATTTCACAAGGTGCTGATTAGATGCGGAAGCGCCCCACCAGTGTCTGCAGGTAAATGCCCAGGCGTGCGAGCTCGGCACTGGAGGCGGCGGTTTCTTCACTGGCCGAAGAGGTTTGTTCCGACACATCGCGCACGTTCAATACGCTGCGGTTGATCTCCTCAGCCACCGCACTTTGCTGTTCTGCGGCAGTGGCAATCTGCGAGTTCATCGCCTGGATGGTCGAGACCGTGCGCGTGATGCTCGCCAACGCGCTGCCGGCTCGACGGGTCAGCTCGACGCTGCTGTCAGTGAGGCCACGGCTGTTGTCCATGATGGTCGCGACCTGCTGGGTGCCGCTCTGCAGGCCGACGATCAGCTCTTCGATCTCTTCGGTGGACTTCTGTGTACGCTGGGCCAGGCTGCGCACCTCATCCGCCACCACAGCGAAGCCTCGCCCGGCTTCCCCGGCACGTGCGGCCTCAATCGCGGCGTTGAGGGCCAGCAGGTTGGTTTGCTGGGCAACGGACTTGATCACATCAAGCACGCTGCCGATCTTGTCGCTTTCACGCTTCAGGTCGCCCATGGCAACGGTGGAGTTGCCCACCTCGGTGGCCAGGCGTTCGATCTGGGCGATGGCTTCACCCACCACCTTGTCACCCTCACGGGCCTGTTGATCGGCGGCCACGGCCGCTTCAGAGGCTTCCTCGGCGTTGCGCGCGACTTCCTGCACGGTGGCGGCCATTTCGTTCATGGCGGTGGCGACCTGGTCGGTCTCGACCTTCTGGCTGTTGACGCCGGCACTGGTCTGTTCGGTCACGGCCGACAGCTGCTCGGCGGCGCTGGCGATCTGGGTGACACCTTCGCTGATCCCGCCGATCAGCTCCCGCAGGCCGACGGTCATGCTTTGCATGGCGCGTTGCAACTGGCCCAGTTCATCCTGGCGCACGGAAGTGAGGTTGTGGCTGAGGTCGCCGGAGGCCACGCGTTCGGCCACCTGCAGCGTCTGGTTCAGCGGAAGAATGATCTGGCGGGTGATTGCCCAGGCGGCCACCAGGCCGAAGATCAACGCCAGCACGGTCGCCAGCAGCAACAGTTGTTTGGCATGTGCGGCATCGGTGTCGCGCACCACGGTTTGCGACGTGGTGAGTTGTTCGCTGTGGCTCTGCAGAGTGTCGCCCTGGGCGCTCATGATTTTCAGCGCGGCAGCGGCGGCCGTCTGTGAGTCGCGGTACTGGCTGACGGCAGCGCGGTAGGCTTGCAGCGAAGTGCTGGCCTCCTGCAGGTTGGCCTGGTACTGCGCGGGCAGTTGTCCTTCGAGTTCGGTGATTTTCTTCAGGGCATTGTCGATGGCATCCAGGGCCGGTTGCTCGGCCTCGACCTTGCCGCTGTAGGTGTAGCCACGCACCTGGAAGCGCGCTTGCTGGATCAGTTTGCTCAGGTCGACCACGCTGTTGAACTGGGTGACGCTATCGCCTTGAAGCAGGGATTTTTCCACCTCACTGACCTTGGCCACGGCGTTGTCGGCGGTGTCGCCCAGCCTGCTGCGCGCACCTTCACGCTTGAGCCCGGCCTGGACCATGGCGCCAAAGGCTTTTTTGTATTGGTTCAGGGCATCCTGTTGCTGTTCCACCAGGGCCTTGTCGGCGGGTTGCTCGATCAGGTCGGCGGCGGTTTTGAGGCCGCTGTCCAGTTTGGCGATCAAGCCGTTGACCGCGTCCGTGCCTTGTTCGCCGCGACGCATTTCGAAGTCCAGGCGCGCCAGGCGCAAGTCCTTGGTCAGCCCGTTGAGGCTGGAGATATAACCCAGCTTGTCACCGCGACTGGTGACATCCCCCAAGCCGGTCCAACCGGTGAAGGTGATCATCAGCGTGAGCAGCAATACCAGGCCGAAGCCCACGCCGAGTTTGGTTTTGACGCTGACATTCCCCAGCTTTTCGGCTAACCAACGATACATGCTGCGAACTCCCCTGGAACAAGGCTTGGACTTATTCAAAGGGTATCGGCCGGCATGCGCAATTCTGTAGTGAAGCTGTACCCGTGTGGGAGGGGGCTCAGGGCGGTCAGAAGAGGCGGGCGAGCAGGGCGGTGACGGCGGTTTCGACGCGCAGGATGCGGGCGCCGAGTTGTACCGGCTGCAAGCCGGCCTTGGCCAGCAGGTCCACTTCGTAGGGAATCCAGCCGCCCTCGGGACCAATCGCCAGAGTCACTGGCTCGTCGAGGCCGCGGGGGCAGGCTGGGTAGTCGCCAGGATGACCGATCAGGCCCAGGGTGCCTTCAACCAGTGCCGGCAGGCGGTCTTCGACAAACGGCTTGAAGCGCTTCTCGATAATGATCTCGGGCAGCACCGTGTCCCGCGCCTGTTCCAGGCCGAGGATCAATTGCTCGCGAATCACCTCGGGCTCCAGGAAGGGGGTTTGCCAGAAGCTCTTCTCGACCCGGTAACTGTTGACCAGCACTACTTTGGGCACGCCCATGGCCGCTACGGTCTGCAGCACTCGGCGCAGCATCTTCGGGCGCGGCAGGGCCAGCAGCAGGGTCAGCGGCAGTTTGGCCGGCGGCGGTTGGTCGAAGCTCACATGCAACTCGGCTTCACTGGCCTCCAGGCGCAGCAGTTGGGCATTGCCCATCAACCCGCCGATGCGGCCGACGCGCAGGTTGTCGCCTACGGCGGCGCGGTGGACTTCCTGCATGTGCACCAGGCGCCGATCACGCAGCACCACGCGGTCGGCCGCGATGAAGTCGGCCTCCTCCAGCAGCAACAGGTTCACGGCTGGGTCGCTGGCGGCTGGTCGTCGTCGCGCTGGTCGTCCGGGTGTTCGCCGCGCTTGCTGATCAGGCTGCTGAACAGGATGCCGATCTCGAACAGCATCCACATCGGCACGGCCAGCAGGGTCTGGGAGAAGATGTCCGGCGGCGTGAGGATCATGCCGACCACGAAGCAGCCGATGATCACGTACGGGCGAATCTTCTTCAGGTACGCCACGTTGACCACGCCGATCCATACCAGCAGCACCACGGCCACCGGAATTTCGAAGGCCACGCCAAAGGCGAAGAACAACGTCATCACGAAGTCGAGGTAGCTGGTGATGTCGGTCATCATTTCCACACCGGCCGGGGTGGCGGCGGCGAAGAACTTGAAGATCAGCGGGAACACCAGGAAGTAGGCGAACGCCATGCCGGTGTAGAACAGCAGGATGCTCGACACCAATAACGGCACCGCAATGCGTTTCTCGTGCTTGTACAGGCCCGGCGCGATGAAGCCCCAGATCTGGTGCAGGATCACCGGGATCGCCAGGAACAGCGAGACCATCATGGTCAGCTTCAGCGGCGTGAGGAACGGCGACGACACATCGGTGGCGATCATCGTCGCGCCGGCCGGCAGGTACTGGCGCAGCGGCGTGGAGACAAAGGTGTAGATCTGCTGGGTAAAGGCGAACAACCCGGCAAAGATGATGAAGATGGCCGCTACGCAACGCAGCAGGCGGGTACGCAGCTCGGTGAGGTGCGAGACCAGCGGCATGTGCTGGTCGTTTTCCGGTTTATCAGCGCTCATGGGGCTCGCGGCGGCAATGTAGGGTCATGGGGCGCGGGCGACGCGACAGGCGTCGGCGCAGGCTCGGTTGGCGCGGAGGGTGCCACGGGAGCGGCTGCAACGGTCGGCGCGATGCTGTTTTGAGCAGCAGGTTCGACCGGTTTGGCAGGTTCCTGCACGGGCGACAGAATCTTGCGGGCTTCCTGCTCCAACGAGAGGATGTGCTCGTTGTGCAGTTGCCGGCGGATCTCGTCGGCGCCGATTTCCCGTTCAACTTCCTGTTTGATGGCGTTGAAACTGCGTTTCAGGCGCCCGATCCACAGGCCGGCCGTGCGCGCTGCACCGGGCAGGCGTTCCGGCCCCAATACCAGCAGGGCCACGAGGCCGACGAGCAGCAGTTCAGAGAAGCTGATACCAAACATTAGTCAGTGCTCACGAGTCTTTGCGGGTCGGCTCTTCGACTTTCTCAGCCTGTACGTCGAAAGTACGACGCTCGCTGATTGGCTGGGTAGCCTGCGGGTGCACAGGCTGCGCCGGAGGCACGGGGTTGACGGCAGGGTCGGCCGGCTTTTCGTCGTCGTTCATGGCTTTACGGAAGCCCTTGATCGACTCGCCCACATCGGTGCCCAGGTTCTTGAGTTTCTTGGTGCCGAATACCAGTACCACGACCACCAGAATGACGATCCAGTGTTTCCAGTCAAAAATGCCCATGCTGCGTATCCTCTAGTCTTGGTTATTCAGGCGGACGGGCGCGAGGCCTTCTCGGCGTGCCCGGACAAGCCGAAGCGACGGTCCAGTTCATCCAGCACAGCCTGTGGGTGCTGCCCCAGTTGGGCGAGCATGACCAGGCTATGGAACCACAGGTCGGCGGTCTCGTAGATGACATCGCTGCAGTCGCCGCTGAGCTGCGCATCCTTGGCGGCGATGATGGTCTCGATGGACTCTTCGCCAAGTTTTTCCAGAATCTTGTTCAGGCCCTTGTGGTACAGGCTGGCGACGTAGGAGCTGTCGGCGTCCGCGCCTTTGCGGTCTTCCAGCACCTGGGCCACACGGTTCAGGGTATCGCTCATGTCTAGTGTCCTGCCGAGTAGATAGCGTGCGGGTCTTTGAGCACCGGCTCCACGACTTTCCATTCGCCGTTCTCGAACACGCGATAGAAGCAGCTGTGACGGCCGGTGTGGCAGGCGATGTCGCCGATCTGCTCGACCATCAGGATCACCACGTCGGCGTCGCAGTCGATGCGCATCTCGTGCAGGGTCTGCACGTGCCCGGACTCTTCGCCCTTGCGCCACAGTTTGCCACGCGAGCGTGACCAGTAGATGGCACGCTGCTCAGTGGCGGTGAGGCTCAGGGCCTCGCGGTTCATCCAGGCCATCATCAGCACGCGCCCGGTCTTGTAGTCCTGGGCAATGGCCGGCACCAGGCCGTCACTGTCCCACTTGATCTCGTCCAGCCAGTCTTTCATGTTCAGCTCCGGCAATTTGCGACAGTGTATAACCGGATTGGCTATCGACGCACGATCAGATAAACACCCACGGCGACCATGATGCCGGCCGGCCAGTGGCCCAGTGGGTTCAGCGGGCCACCAATGGCGAGCATGACGCCGCCGACCAGATGCGCGGCGCCCAGCAGGCGCAGGAACCAGTCGTCCTTGGGCTTCTTCCAGGGCGGCGACGGGTCCTTGGCGTGGGGTTGGGACATGCGCTCCAACAGGTCGCGGGTCATGTTGGCCAGATGCGGCAGTTGCTCCATCTGGCTGTGCAGGTTGCCGAGCATGGTTTTCGGGCTCATACGCTCGCGCATCCAGCGTTCGAGGAACGGCTGTGCGGTGTTCCACAGGTCGAGGTCCGGGTACAGCTGGCGGCCCAGGCCTTCGATGTTCAGCAGGGTTTTCTGCAATAGCACCAATTGTGGCTGCACTTCCATATTGAAGCGCCGCGCGGTCTGGAACAGGCGCATCAGCACCTGGCCGAAGGAAATATCTTTTAACGGTTTTTCGAAGATTGGCTCGCACACCGTGCGGATCGCCGCTTCGAACTCGTTGAGCTTGGTCTCGGCCGGCACCCAACCCGAGTCGATGTGCAATTGCGCCACACGACGGTAGTCGCGCTTGAAGAAGGCGAACAGGTTGCGCGCCAGGTAGTCCTGGTCTTCCGGAGTCAGGCTGCCGACGATGCCGCAGTCGATCGCGATGTACTGCGGGCTCCACGGATTGACCGTGCTCACGAAGATGTTGCCCGGGTGCATGTCGGCGTGGAAGAAACTGTCGCGGAACACCTGGGTGAAGAAGATCTCCACGCCACGCTCGGCAAGCATCTTCATGTCGGTGCGCTGGTCGGCCAGGGTCGCGAGGTCGGTGACCTGCACGCCATAGATGCGCTCCATCACCAGTACTTTCGGGCGGCACCAGTCCCAGTACACTTGCGGCACGTACAGCAGCGGCGAGCCTTCGAAGTTGCGCTTGAGCTGGCTAGCGTTGGCCGCTTCGCGCAGCAGGTCGAGTTCGTCGTAGATGGTTTTTTCGTAGTCGGCGACCACGTCCACCGGGTGCAGCAGGCGTGCGTCGGCGCTGAAACGCTCGGCAGCGCGGGCGAGGATGAACAGCCACGCCAGGTCCTGGCCGATGATCGGCTTGAGGCCGGGGCGGATCACCTTCACCACCACTTCTTCGCCGGTCTTGAGTTGCGCGGCGTGCACCTGGGCGACCGAGGCCGAGGCCAGCGGGTCGACGTCGAAACGGCTGAACACGTCGCTGATCTTCTTGCCCAGTTGCTCTTCGATGAGCTTCATCGATTGCTGGGAGTCGAACGGCGGCACGCGGTCCTGCAGCAGCATCAGCTCGTCGGCGATGTCTTCGGGCAGCAGGTCGCGGCGGGTCGAGAGGATCTGCCCGAACTTGATGAAGATCGGCCCCAGGTCCTGCAAGGCCAGGCGCAGGCGCGCGCCTCTGCTGAGTTCCAGCTGTTTGCGCGGGAACCAGCGCCATGGCAGCACATAGCGCACGGCGAGCAGGAACCACGGCAGGGGCAGGGCGAACAGCAGGTCATCGAGGCGGTAGCGGATTACGACGCGCTGGATACGAAACAAACGGCGGACGGCGAGCAGCTTCATGCGTTATCGCTTGGATCAAGGGAGCGGCTCAGGCGCTCGAAGCGCGCCTCAAGGCGTTCCAGGTCGATTTTGGCCTTGTCGAGTTCACGAAAGCGCGCTTGCGCTTCCCGCTCCCCGACCAGGGTGCGCGATTCTTCGCTCAGGTATTCGGCGAGGTTCTGGTTGAGGCTGGCGAACCCTTGCTGGTACCAGCGCGAACGGCTGCGCAGGTGCCCGCTGATCAACTGGGTGGCGACGGGGCCGATCCAGCGCGACAGTTCGTATTCCCAGTCCAGTTCCAGGTCCTGCAGGATGGCGGCGAGGTCCATCAGCACCGAGCTGTCGCCCTCCAGCTCGACTTCGGCGCTGTGCAGGATGGCGGTCTTGTTGCGGCTCAGGGCCAGGTGCAACAGGCTCGATGCCGGCGCACGCAGCGTGCAGTCGGCGTCGGCGGCCCACTGGGTCGCAAGCATCAGGCCTTCATCGCTGGGCAGGATAAACAGCTGCAAGCGGGGGCTGCGGCAATCGACGGCAATGACTTTACCGTTGAGGTGCGCAAGCCGTGCCAGGGCGGTGCTGTCCAGGCGCAGCACACGGTTGAGGCCGTGTTCAACGCTGGCGAGAAGGCCTTTGATCAGCATCAGGGCTTGATGCCGCGGTGCAGGGCGACGATACCCGAGGTCATGTTGTGGTAGGTCACGCGGTCGAAACCGGCCTCTACCATCATCGACTTCAGGGTTTCCTGGTCGGGGTGCATGCGGATCGATTCGGCCAGGTAGCGATAGCTGTCCGGGTCATTGAGCACCAGCTTGCCCACCAGTGGCATGAAGGCGAACGAGTAGGTGTCGTAGACCTTGGACATCACCGCATTGGTCGGCTTGGAGAACTCCAGCACCAACAGGCGGCCACCCGGCTTGAGTACGCGCAGCATCGAGCGGATCGCGTCTTCCTTATGGGTCACGTTGCGCAGGCCGAAGGCGATAGTCACGCAGTCGAAATGGTTGTCCGGGAATGGCAGCTTCTCGGCATCCGCCTGGACGAACTCGATATTGCCGGCCACGCCTTTATCCAGCAGGCGATCGCGACCGACCTTGAGCATCGAACTGTTGATGTCGGCCAGCACCACCTGGCCGGTCGGGCCGACGAGCTTGGAGAACTTGGCCGCCAGATCGCCCGTGCCGCCGGCGATGTCCAGTACGCGGTTGCCGGGGCGAACGCCCGACAACTCGATGGTGAACCGCTTCCACAGGCGGTGCATGCCGCCCGACAGCACGTCGTTCATCAAGTCGTACTTGGCTGCCACGGAGTGGAACACCTCAGCGACTTTTTCCGCTTTTTGGCTTTCCGGGACGTTCTTGAAGCCGAAGTGAGTGGTGGGTTCGGCATCGCTGCCTTTGCGCTGATCAGTCATATCGCTGTCACCAAAAGAGAATGCGGGACATGATAATCCCCAAGGCCTGCTTTGTCTTGGCAAGGCTGACGGTAAGATGGGCGGTCAGCGAGACCTTTTGCCGCATCGAAGGTATCCAAGTCCCTATAAAGAGGAGTCATTGCAATGGCCCGTATAACTGTTGAGCGTGCACATTCCCTGGGTAAAGAGGGCGCGCGGGCAAAGGCCGACAAGTTGGCGCACAAACTCAAGGAGCAATACGGCCTGGAGCCGTCGTGGTCCGGCGATACCTTGAATCTCAAGCGTTCGGGGGTTAAAGGCACGGTATTAGTCGCTGAGGATTCGCTGCGCATTGATGTGGAGCTGGGGCTGTTGATGTCGGCCATGAGTGGCACCATCAAGTCCGAAATCGAAAAGGCCCTGGATAAGGCGCTGGCGTGATCCCATTGTTCTTAGGGTGCCGATTCTAATTTTCCCGCCTACTTTGTGCCCAAGCCCTCAACTCCTGTGGGCCGTTCCTCCCCCCTATTCTGCGTGAGGTGCACCATGGCCAAAGTTATCCTGAAGAAAAAAATCGACGCCCAGACCACCACCCTGAGCGAGGTCAAGTCCTATGCCCGCAAGATTTGGTTGGCGGGTCTGGGGGCTTACGCCAAGGTCGGAAGCGAGGGCGGCGAGTACTTCAAAGAGCTGGTTAAAACTGGGCAACATGTTGAAAGCAAAGGCAAAAAAGTTGCAGTTGAACAACTTGAGGCCGCCAACAGTCAGATTGACCAAGTAAAGAGTAATGTCTCCGCAGTCAAAGGTCTGGTAGAAGTTCAGCTGGATAAAGTTGAAAAAGCTTTTGATACTCGCGTTGCCAGTGCCTTGAATCGAATCGGCATTGCGTCTAAACATGACGTTGAGACACTCTCTGCTAAGCTCGAAGAGCTGACGACATTGCTAGAACGTGTCGCGCGTAAACACTAAGGAGACATCGGGATGGCTGTTAAAAAGACTACTCAGAAAGAAGGCAGCTCGTGGGTCGGGGAAGTTGAAAAATATTCCCGTAAGATCTGGCTTGCTGGTTTAGGCGTGTACTCGAAGGTTAGCAGTGACGGCGGCAAATACTTCGAGACTTTGGTCAAGGACGGCGAGAAGGCCGAGAAGTTGACCAAAACCACGGTTGGAAAAAAAGTTGAAGCGGCCAAGGCAACTGCCGGCTCTGCCAAATCCAGCATTGCTGACACTTGGGAGAAGTTGGAACAGACTTTCGACAAGCGCCTCGCCAGTGCCGTTTCGCGACTGGGCGTGCCGAGTAAAGCTGAACTCAAAACGCTGCACAGCAAGGTCGATACCCTGACCAGGCAAATTGAAAAACTCACCGGCGCCAAAGTGGCTCCGGCGAAAACCGCAGCCGCCAAACCTGCTGCCAAGCCTGCCGCTAAAACAGCAGCGGCCAAACCGGCTGCGAAAACTGCCGCCAAGCCTCTGGTAAAAGCCGCCGCCAAGCCGGCCGCCAAACCAGCGGCCAAGGCTGCTGCGAAGCCAGCCGCCAAAACTGCTGCAGCCAAACCCGCTGCCAAGCCTGTCGCTGCGAAAGCTGCTGCCAAGCCAGCCGCTAAACCAGCGGCTAAACCCGCAGCCAAGGCTGCTGCAAAACCAGCAGCAAAACCTGCCGCCAAGCCAGCGACCAAAACCGCAGCGGCCAAGCCAGCCGCCAAGTCGGCCGCCGCGAAACCGGCTGCCAAGCCAGCGGCAAAACCAGCCACCGCGAAGAAGCCTGCGGTAGCGAAAAAACCAGCAGCACCGAAGCCAGCTGTTGCCAAGCCTGCTACTGCGCCAACCGCCTCCACAGCCAACTCGGTGTCCGCGCCGACCCCTGCTGCTGCGACCCCGACTGCAACGCCGGTAACCCCGACGCCATCCAGTCAGTCCTGATTTTTTCCAGGAGACGAAAAATGCCCGGCCTACGAAGGTCGGGCATTTTTTTGCGCCCTTAAGGCCGTTTCGTCAGTTGTAAGTGATGGAAACGGTGACCGCGCTGACCAGGCTGCCCTGAGTGATGGCTTCACCAGTCTTATGGTAAGCCGCCGCGAGGGGAAGTACGGCCTTGTTGCCGTTCGTCGCCACAGTTCGGCTGCGCTGCTCAGGGGTGCCATTGGCGGGGATGGTCGAAAGGGTGGGCGCGCGATGTGTCAGCCACAGCGCAGTGCCTTTTGAGCCGCCGGTATTGGCAAATAACTCGCCGTTGCCCACGGCGGGTGTTCCGGCAAATAGGAAGATCACGTTACGGATATCCGATTCGCAGTCGGCGGTAACCTCGAAGTCGAGCTGGCCGGCGGAGGGGCTCGCGTCCAGGTCGGAAATCTTGATCGTTGGCAACGTAATGTTCCGATTTTCGTCGCCCGCTGCCAGGTTGCAGGTGCCGGCGTTGACTTGTCCGGCGAAACTCAAGGTGCCGGTAGTCGCGGCGTGGGCGGTGAGGCTGACGAGTCCGCCAATCATGGCCATCAGCAAGGGAATGCTTCGAAGGTACATCGGGTTTTCCTCGGGTTTCAGTTAGTTGTAGGTAATGCTGACGGTGGCGGTACTAGCCAGAGTGCCTGGGCTGACCCTGCCGTTTTTGTGGTACGCGGCGCTGAGCGGCAAGACCGCCCGATCACCGGACACCGTCACCGTGCGCTGGTCATTGACGCTGATGGTCTGAGGCACGCCATTGATGCGTGAGTAGAGCCACAGCCCTATGCCTTGGGCGGTGCCCGTATTGGCGAACAGTGCGGTGTTGTCTGGCGCGGGCGTCCCGGTAAAACGAAAGGTGACGCTGCCAGCGTCGGTGCAATTGGCGGTGAGATCGAAGTTCTGAACGCCGGCGTACGGTGCGTCTTTCAAATCGCCGACATTGATCGGGGCAAGTGTGATCAGGCGGTTGACGTCCCCGGCGGCGAGGTCACAAGTGGCGGGAGCCCGGATGAAACGTATGGCGTTGCCGAACACCAATCGAAAACTTTCCGGGACGTTATGCCACCTGTCCTCCCAGAGGCTCCCACTGGGTATGGTCCCGTCTGCCACTGTGCCCATCTTGTAGAACGTGACTTGCGCCGAGGTGAAGCTTTGGACTTTTCCAGGGTACATAACGGTGCTCTGACTGAAGAGCCCGAAGTTTGCCGGCCCGCCATCGGCCCATGTCATCGACACCGTGATACCGATACCGGGTACCTCAGTGCGATAGATGAGTGTGCCGGGGTACAGATCGCGTGCGTAGCGCCCGGTAATCGTCCTCAGCGTCTGCCCCCAGCAATGGGTTGTGAAGCCGGGTGATGTGCCGTTGAACGCCTGTCGCAGGATCACGCCGCCGACAGGAATGCTGTCCGGCACGCTGATTGTCGTGGCCGTATTGAGGGTCAGCGTTGCATCCGGGTACCTGTCACAGGCCGCCTGTGCAGTGATCGATGTGCCCAGGGCCAGTAGTGCCGCCAGGAAGGGGAGGTGTTGTTTCATCTTCAGTCCATCGTGAAAAGTGGCTGTGTAAACACGGGATGAACGGCGGGCCGCAGTCATTGGCATGCACCTGCGTCCACCTGAAGCAAGCGGTTGGCGCCCTGTTGTCCACTGACGTCGTAACGAAGCCGGCAGGAAGCGTTTCCCTCGGAGCCCCACTTCACCGCCAGCACCCCGTGGGAGCGCGGTACGCGCGCAAAGGCTTTGCCACCCTGGCCGACCACGCCGACGCTGTCGCCATTCTCGTCGAACACATCGGAACCGAAGGGCAGCGGGCTGCCATCCTTGCGTAATGCAGAGATCAATAAGGCTTGGCCGCTGACGGTGTCGAAGTGCAGTTTCACCACCGAGCCTGCACGGGGGGCGACGTTTTGCGCGGCGCTCTTGAGTTCCACATCTACAGACAGGTCCTTGGGGTCCAACTCGACCACGTTCTGGCGATAAGGTGTGAGGTACGGCACCACGGCATACCCGCCCTTGCCGACCTGGGCGCCGTGATTGCCATTGATCCGCGCACCTTGTGCGCCTGGGGCCTGGACAATGCCAATGGTTTCGCCCAGTTCCGGTGCGAAAATCACACCACCTGCGTGAGCGACGATGCCGCCGGTCATGCCCAGGGACGTTGCGCGGTAGGCGTTGCTCTGGCCGAACCCTGCCGACAGCACGCCGTGGCTGGCCTGGTATTTCATGTCGGCAGAGACCGAATTACTGCGGCCCTGCGTACGGCTACCCCCTACTCCGTAGCTGAATTGGCCGCGCTCGCCCAGGGTGCCGCCGAGGTTCATCCGTTCACCGCTGCTTTGATCGCCGCGATAGACAGTGGTGGTCAGGGTGGGGGAGCGAGCGTCGCTGCCTAAGGGCAGGCTCAGGGTCAGTTCCACTTGCTTGTCGACCCGCTCGCTCAGCAGATCCTTGGTGCGCTGGGCGCTGAGGGTGTAGCGCAGGCCCTTCCAGTTGCCGCTGTAACCGGTGGTAAAGGTCAGGTTGCCGCTGTTGCGGTTCCAGTAGTTTTGTGAGGATCCGGTCAGGTAGACCGTGCCGTTGCTCAAGCTTTGATTGAGGCTGATGTCCATCCTGTCGCGCAGACGCGATACGTTATCCAAGTTGTGCCCGCCGATGGCGAGGTCGCGAACCCGTGCGGCGTCGGCGATGCTCAGAAAGCCTTGCGTGGAGTATCGGTAGGCGCCGAGGGCAAAGTGGGTGCCGGTGTCGGTGAAGTTCTTGCTGTAGCGCAGCTGCACGCTTTGCCCCTGGCGTGAACCGTGGCCCGGTAATGTTGCATCTGAGTGGGTCAGGTCAAGGGAGAGCGCGCCATACGGGGTATTGAATGCCGCGCCCAGCAATTGCGACAAGTAGTCGTCACCTGCCACCGTCCCGGTGTAGCCGGTCACCAGGTTACTGAGGCCGTGCTGGTAAGTGGCTTGTACGAGCCTTGGGGGGTGGCGCAGGCCGATTTCATCCATCCTGCCGACGCTAAGGGAATAGCGGCTGTGGCCAGTGCGCAGCAGATTGGCGTTGGCGGCGAATGGCACTATGAATTCGCGTCGACGGCCATCTGCCTCGGTCACCGTGACGGTCAAGTCGCCGCCATAACCGGTAGGAAACAAATCGTTGAGCACGAACGGGCCAGGAGCGACCGACACTTCATCCAACAACACGCCCCGTTGGCGCACGGTAACCCGTGCATTGGTCTCGGCGATGCCGCGCACGACCGGGGCGAACCCGGTCTGAGAGTCCGGCAGCATCCGATCATCGCTGAACAGGCTGGCGCCACGCAGGCGCACGCTGTCGAACAGTTCGCCTGGGGTATAGATCTCGCCGAGCATCATCTGTGATCGCAGCGGGCTCAACTCGCGCTGCACATAGGTGCTGCTGCGCTGATAGCCCGAGGAGGTATCGGTCTGGCTGAAGCTGCCGCTGTGGCGCCAGTGCCAGTCTCCCAGATTGAGCCCCGTATTCAGGCCCAGGTAATGAGCGTCGACGGAGCGGCCATTTGTGCGGGTCTCAAAGGTGTTGGCGTTGTAGCGCACGAAAGCCGCATCGACCCCGCCGTCCCAGTGCCTGGGGTCGACATAACCGCGCGCTTTACGTGCCAGGTAGATCTGAGGAACCTGCAGGGTCAGGCGGTTTTCGCCCGAGTCGAATTGACCGGTGCTTCCCGGCAGGTAGGTTGAGATGTCTTCGCAGGGTGCAAACGCGGGAGTGGGCGTTTGTCTGGCTTCGGTGGGTTGAGCTTGTGCCGCGTCCAAGTCGATGCCAAACCTGAGCACGACATCCCGCTCCAGGCACATCTGTGCGGAATCTCGGCCCTTTACCGCGACAAACGTGAGGCTTTCGCGCCCAATCCATTGGCCATTGAGATAAACGTCGGTGCGGTAGCTGCCGGGCAGCACGACGTTACCCTGGCTGAATTTGCCTATGTCGACTTGTTGGCCGCCAACCCCATCCGGGAAGAAGGCCGGGTTGAACCTGACATTCTCGACACCTTGGGCGCCCACAGCATAGGCGCTGCTCATCAGTAAAAGGCAGCGCGTCGCAAGCATCAATTGATGACGCGCAAAAGGCCAGTTTCTTAAACTGGCGCGGGTGACAAAACTCATGTGTACCACTTCCAAAAAATAGGGGCTGTCCGAATTTGGGCAATGGGAAGCCCTACCCTGAAAACCGGGCATCAAACGAACGTGTGCAGTGAGGTCAGTAGCGGGGGGCGGGCCAATACGGCGCTAGGCACCTCTCGGGGTCATGTCGAGACCCGGGCACTGTGGGTATTGCGCACTCCGTAGTCGTCGAGTGTCTGGAACTCCACGGTGGCGGCGCTGCCTGGTGGGGTTTTGAGGCTGGGCAGTTCGAAGCGCGTGCGATCACCCGGCGCCACCATGTTTCCAGCACCTGAAGACGCGGCCTTGCGTGGATGGCGCTGCCGGGACTCCAGCAACTCGACCTGTTCGAAGGTTACGTAGTAAGGCGTGGGGTTATAGACCTCCAGTACCTGGCCTTGCGCGGTCGATTCACGCCGCCATTGCAGTTTTCCCGGCGCCGCGTCGACCCCGGAAGGCAGGTTCGACGGTCGGAAAAACAGCTTGATCCGCGAGCGGAAGGCCAGTTGCAACTGATTGGCCTCCTGGGAGTGCGCGGGCACCTCCAACAGGTTGAGCCAGAACAGACTTTCCTGTTCGGTGGGCAAGGTGTCGCCCGTGTACGCCAGGCGTACGACCTGCTGCTTGCCTGGATCCATGCGAAAGATCGGCGGCGTGGCGATAAACGGCACCGTGGCCCTATCCGGGGTCGAGTGTTCGTCACCGCTGTCCAGCCAGACTTGGACCAGCACGGGTGCCTGGTTCTTGCTTTCGAGCCTGACCGTCACCTCCTTGTCGCGCTGCGGGTAGATGATCCGAGTGGTGCCAATGACCACGCTGGCGTGCCCGGCGGCGGCACCAGACAGCGCAAGTGTCAATGCAATGAGACGGGCCACCCAGTGTGAAGTGAAAATGGCATTCATGGTTTTGATCGCCTGGCGCCTGGCGGTGTGACGCTTGCCGAGTGGCGCACGCGGGCACCGAAGTCGCTGACGGCGGTGAATTCGACGTTCAGCGCTCCGGTGGGGTATTCGCGCAACAATGGCAGTGCAAACAGTTTCACGTCGCCGCACGGCATCATCAGGCTGTCGTTGGCCTCTTTGTTTGGTGCTTTAGTGAATCGTTTTCCTTCGTTCAGCAAATCCACCGAACTCAGGGAAACATGATATGGCGTGGGGTTGGTGGCTTGCAGGGCGTAGCCATGCTCATGTGCGACCAGTTTCCATTGCAGCTTTGACGCAGCACTGGCTACGGAGTAGGGCAATGCCTGTGGTCGCAGGAACACACGCAAGCGAGTCCGAAATGCCAGTTCGATCTGGTTGCCTTGTTCGGTACCGGCGGTAAGCGGTGGTACTTCCAGCACATTCAGCCAGTAGAGGCTTTCGCGATCGGGGGCTGCGGCCGCTCCGGTATAGCGCAGCCGCAGCGCCTGCTGCTGGTGGGGCTCAATGCGGAAAATCGGTGGCGACAGGGTAAATGGCGTGCGTACCGTCGCCGGCGTCGAGCGGATATCGCCCGTGTCCAGCCAGGCTTGTACCAGCGCTGGACGGTCACCTTTGTTCTCCAGGCGTACCACCACTTCCTGCTGGTCAGCGGGATAGATCACGCGGGTGCCATGCATAATGACCCCGGCCCGGGCGGGAACTGCTTGCAGCAATAACCCCACAACACCACAGGTGTAAAGCACGAGGCAGGCCAGCTTTTTCATGCTCAAAGCTCTCTTCGAATCAAGCGGGTGGGCCTGCCTGGCGGCGGCAGGCCCGTTGCGCGCAAGGCCCGCCAGAGCGGGCCTGCTTTTCTATCAATCGGCGTACACGACCATGAAGCCGACGCGGGTCTTGACAGTACCTTCAGTCGCGGCACCACTGGCGTACATCTGTGCGGCCAATGGGATGACAGCCTGGTTGTCGGCGATGACCACACCTTCGGATTTTTCCGTGTAAACGTTGATCGGAGTGCCATTACGGTTGGTCACCTCAACCTGTACGTTCTTGGCGTTGGTGGTGTCGGACGGGTCATCGTAGCCGTCGATGTTCAAGCGCCCGGTCGCCACATCAATGGCCGGGCTGGTAGGGTCGAATGCAACCATTGCGGTGCGTCCGTTGGTGCAGCCACCTTCGCCAGGTGCGCCGATGCGGATGGTGAAGCCGGTCAGGTTGGCGCGATCACCCGGTTTCTGCAGGCGTGCGGCGGACACGCCACCGAGGTTGACGTCTTTGACCACGGCGCCGGTGCCTGGCGCTGCGCCTTCAATGGTGCAGGTCGTATCGCTCACCAACCCGGTGAAGTTGATGGTTCCGTCGTTGGCAGCCTGTGCCGGCTGCGAAACCGCCGCGGCTAAGGCGAGTACTACGGCGAGGGTGGAGAAAACGTTGACTTTCATAGTGTTCCCAATCGTGAGTTATCTGAGTAACCCGCCACACATTGAAGTGTTGCATCGGTAATTTGTTTCGTTTTTTTACCGAATGGCAGGTGGCAGTAATTTGGCTGGGAACGTTATTTTTGCCTATCGACAGGTCACGAGATTTATCTCGTAAATATTCGAAGTCTAAAATTTTAATTAAAACAATTGTATGTGGTGGTGTCTGTAGGGTTTCAATGTAAGACATGTATGTAGGAATAACTTGTCAGGCGCATGTTGGCTGTTTTTGATGGATTGATTCACGAAAAAGGCTGCGCTATACACTGTTCGTGCAACGAGCATATGTGTACTAATTTTTACTTACTTGAGCGAACTTCCGGGTGTCTGAAATGCACACCATCATGTTGCTGGATAATCATGAAATGGTTCGGCAGGGAATTGAACTGGGCCTGCGCAAAGAGCCCGACCTGGAGGTCATCGGGTCCTTCGGCACATCCAGGGAGTTGCTTGATGCGCTCGGCCAACAACCTGCGGATGTGGTGGTGATGGACTTTACACTGGGGCCGTCAGACATCGATGGCCTCGGCCTGATCCAGATGCTGGGCAGGCGTTTCAAACGTTGCAAGGTGCTCGTTGTGTCATCCCGCTGCACGCGCGCAACGGTGATACTGGCGTTGAAGGCCGGGAGCTTTGGAGTGCTGGGCAAGACCGAACACCTCACGGAATTGATCGTGGCTATTCGGACTGTCGCCCAGGGGCGGATTTACCTGCAGCGTTGCATGTTGTCGGTGCTGCGGGAGGGAGAGTCTGTTCTGGCACGGGAGAATATCAAGTCGACACTTGAAAATGCACTGCCGGTACGATTGAGCGGCGCCTTGACCCCCAGGGAACAGGAGGTCCTGCGTTGTTTTCTGGACGGAATGTCCGTGAATTCAATTGCGGCAAAGTTTTCGCGTAGCGCGAGTACTATCAGTACACAAAAACAGTCGGCGTATCGGAAGTTGGGTATCAGGACTGACAGTGAGCTTTTTATGTTTACCAAGCAGTTTGGTCGTCCTGATTAACGCCGCGTGGTTTGAATGTTTGACTTGCGCGAGTATTTAAATCGGCCTGTCCAGATAACGCAGGGCCAATTGCTCAGTTGTCTGGCGTGCCGGCGATAGCAGATGGGGCGCCACCAGCATCATGATCTGGTAAACCACCACCTGTACTTCGCCTTCACGATCGAGAATCCGTTGGTAATCCAGGGAGAACAGCAAGGTCATGGTGATCTGCTCCACCAGTTGCCCCAGGGCCTGGGTGCTACTGACCAGTTGTCCTGCCGTCTTCAACCGCGCCAGCAATGACGCCAGGGTCCGTTTCAGCGCCGTCAGCAGGTTGCGAATGCCCTTGGCCAGCTTCGGCAGGCGCCCTGCCAGATTCGACAGGTCCTGAAACAGAAACCGATAATGCGCCATGCGCTCGACAATCAAGTGCAAGAACAGCCAGTAATCCTCGGCTTCCAATTGCGCGTCTGGCGGTGGGTCCAGCAGGGGTGCCAGCTCATTCTGGAAACGCTCGAACAGCCCCAGGACCAGCGGCTCCTTGCCATGGAAGTGGTAGTAGAGGTTGCCGGGGCTGATCCCCATTTCATTGGCCACCTCCATGGTCGACACGTTGGGTTCGCCCTTCTGGTTGAACAGTTGCAGGGCGCATTCAAGGATACGGTCGCGGGTCTTCATCCAGTCTTCTTAAGGTGATCGTTGAGCTCAGCGCACGCGCACGTAAGTGCCCGGTGCCGCTTCCATCGGTGGGTAATTCTGGTTGCCCAGGGCGGTGAGGGTTTCGCGTTGTACGCCGGAACGCTGTTGGATCCATTCCAGCCAACGCGGCCACCAGCTGCCTTCGACGTGGTTGGCGTCGTAATACCAGGCGCGTGGGTCGCTGCTCAGCTTGAGGTTCTCGACGTAGTTGGCCTTGGGGTTGCCCGGCGGGTTGAGAATGCTCTGGATATGCCCGCTGTTGGACAGCACGAAGCGCCGCTCGCCGCCCAGCAACTGAGTGGAGCGATACACCGCATCCCACGGCGTGATGTGGTCGTTGATGCCGGCCACGCTGAAACTGTCCACCGTGACCTTCTGCAAATCGATGGGCGTGCCACACACTTCCAGGCCGCCCGGATGGCTCAGTGGGTTGTGCTTGAAGAAGTCCAGCAGGTCGCCGTGCAAGGCGGCGGGCAGGCGCGTGTTGTCGTTGTTCCAGTACAGGATGTCGAAGGCCGGTGGTTCCTTGCCCAGCAGGTAATTGTTGATCCAGTAGTTCCAGATCAGGTCATTGGGGCGCATCCAGGCAAATACCTTGGCCATGTCGCGGCCGTCGAGCACGCCTTGCTGGTAGGAGCGACGCTTGGCGGCTTCCAGGGTCTGCTCGTCGGCGAACAGGGTGGCGGGGCTGTCGATCTGGCTGTCCAGCAGGCTCACCAGGTAACTTGCGCTGGAGATGCGGCGCAGCTGGCGCTTGGCCTGTAGGTGGCCTTGCAGCGCGGCGATGGTCAGGCCGCCGGCGCAGGCGCCCATCAGGTTGACCTCGCGGGCGCCGCTGATCGCGCGACAGACGTTGAGTGCTTCCTCCAGCGCGGCGACATAGGTGGAAAGGCCCCATTCGCGATGCCGCACATCCGGATTGCGCCAGCTGATCATGAAGGTCTGCAGGCCGTTTTTCAGGGCGTACTGCACAAAGCTGTTGGCCGGGCTCAGGTCGAAAATGTAGAACTTGTTGATTTGCGGCGGCACGACCAGCAGCGGCTTGGCGTACTGTTTTTCGCTCATGGGCTTGTACTGGATCAGCTCCAGCAGCTCATTGCGAAACACCACCGAACCGGGGGTGGTGGCGACCGTCTTGCCCACTTCGAAAGCGTGCTTGCTCACCTGGCGTGGCAGGCCATTGTTGTGCAGCAGGTCTTCGACCAGGTTGGTCACCCCGCGCACCACGCTGTTGCCGCCGGAGTTGAGCAGCTCCTTGACCGCCAACGGATTGAGCAGGGTGTTGGACGGCGAGACCGCATCGTTGAGCAATGAGAAGGCAAAGTGCGCACGGGCCCGGTCATCGTCGCTGAGGGTGCTGTCATCGATCCAGTGACGTGTCTGCTTCTGCCAGCTCAGATAGGCCTGCAGGCTGCGGCGGTACAGGGGGTTTAGCTTCCAGGTGGGGTCGTTGAAGCGGCTGTCGTTGGGGTTGGGTTCGTGCACGGTTTCACCGAGCAGTACGCGGCCCAGTTGCCCGCTCAGCGCCCAGGCATGCCGAACGGTATGCACCGGGTTGCGCAGGCCATGGGCAGCCACGCTGCGCAGCGTCGACAGCAAATCCCGGCCGCGCAGGCCGGTGATCGCATTTTGCGCGTTGATGAACGCGGCGGGTGTGGGCGCCGGGTTCGTCACGGGTCTTTCTCGCATGAGCCAACACTCCTTCGTCAAGCCATCAAACAGGCACGCCAATTCAGAACCATAGTCGGTTCCTGGCAAGTTGCGCGGCGGTGTGGTCCTTACACGGCCGGTCGCGGATGAATCACCGCGCGCATGCGCTCCTCTTCAAGAAACTTCATGATGATCGGCGCCACGGCTTCGGCCCGGGTGATCAGGAACAGGTGGCCGTCATCGATGATGTGCAACTGTGCATTGGGAATGCGCCAGGCGAGCATGCGCATGTTGATCAGCGGGATCAGCGGGTCATCGTCCCCCGCCAGCACCAGGGTGGGCTGGCGGATCTTGTGCAGCCAGTGGATGCTGGTCCAGCCCAACCCGGCGAACAGTTGCCAGTAGTAGCCGAGCTTGCCGGCCGAGCGCACTTTGCTGGCGTGTTCGGCGGCCAGTTTCGAATCGCGGCGGAACGAACCGCCGTAGATCATCGGCGCGATGCGCACCACGTGGGACGGCTGGATGTAGCGGCGCGGGCTGGCCATCAGCCACAGCACTTTTGGCTTGCCCGGCACCATCACTGCACCCGCCGCCGTGGCTGCGAGGATCAACTTTTTGCACCGCTCCGGGTAGTCATAGGCAAACTGCTGCGCCAGCGCGCCGCCCCAGGACACGCCAACGGCATTCACCTGGCCATAGTTCAGGTAATCGAGCATACGCGCGGTGAGTTTGGCCAAACCGGGAAAGCGGTACGGTCGATTGGGTGTCGACGAACCGCCCACGCCGGGCACATCGAAGGCGATCACTTCCAGGTCCGGGTCCAGCGCCTGGACGAACGGAAACACCAACTCAAGGTTGGCGCCGATGCCATTGAAGATCAGCAGCGGCGTCAAGTGAGGCTTGCCCGGGCGTACCGCCGTGCGGATGGTCTGGCCATCCAGGTCGATGGTACGGAAGATGAACGGTTGCGGCATGCTCAAACCCTGTGAAGTGTTACAGCCGGAATGCGGTCAATGTGGGACGGGGCAAGCCCCCTCCCACATTTGAATGCATTTCAATTTAGCGTTCGTGTACGTAGGTGCCGGGCGCCGCCTCTGCTGCGGCGTAGGTTTTGTTACCCAAACTCGTAGGCGCCTTTTTCAACTTACCCGCTCGCTCCGCCTGCCATGCCTGCCAATGCAGCCACCACGAATCCGTATGCTTGGTCGCATTCTCCTGCCACTCAAGCGGCTTGCCCGCCAGGCCATCGCTGGTCTGGTAGCGCGCCTTGGGGTTGCCCGGCGGGTTGAGGATGCTCTGGATATGCCCGCTGCTCGACAGCACGAACTCGACCTTGCCACCAAACAGCTGCGCCGACTTGTAGCAGGATTGCCACGGCGTAATGTGATCGTTGGTGCCCGCCAATGAATAGATATCGGCGGTGACCTGCTTCAGGTCGATGGGCGTGCCGCACACTTCCAGTGCGTTGGCGCGCACCAGTGGGTTGTTCTTGAACAGTTCGATCAGATCGCCGTGGAACGCCGCCGGCAAGCGCGTGGTGTCGTTGTTCCAGAACAGGATGTCGAACACCGGCGGCTCGTTGCCCAGCAGGTAGTTGTTCACCCAGTAGTTCCAGATCAGGTCATTGGGGCGCATCCAGGCGAACACCTTGGCCATGTCGCGGCCTTCGAGCACGCCGGCCTGGTAGGAATGGCGCTTGGCCGCCTCCAGGGTCTGCTCGTCGACGAACAGCGCCACCTGGGTGTCCAGCGTGGTGTCCAGCACGCTCACCAGCAGGGTCAGGGCGTTGACCTTCTTCTCCCCCAGCGCCGCGTAGTGGCCAAGCAGGGCGGTGCAGGTAATGCCGCCGGAGCAGGCGCCGAGCATATTCACGTCTTTGCTGCCGGTGATCGCGGTGACCACATCGACGGCTTCCTTGAGCGCTTCGATATAGGTCGACAGGCCCCACTCGCGCTGCGCCTTGGTCGGGTTGCGCCAGCTGACGATGAACGTCTGCTGGCCGTTGCGCAGGCAAAAGCGCGCCAGGCTCTTCTCCGGGCTCAGGTCGAATACATAGAATTTGTTGATCTGCGGCGGCACCACCAGCAGCGGGCGTTCGTGCACCTGTTCGGTGATCGGCTTGTACTGGATCAACTCCAGCACGTCATTGCGAAACACCACCGCGCCTTCGGTGGTGCCCAGGGTCTTGCCCACTTCAAAGGCGCCCATGTTGACCTGGCTGGGCATGCCGCCGTTGTGCACCATGTCCTTGGCCAGGTGGGACAGGCCGTCGAGCAGGCTCTTGCCGCCGGTTTCAAAGAAACGCTTGACCGCCGCCGGGTTGGCCGCGCTGTTGGTGGGGGCCATGGCTTCGGTCATCAGGTTGATCACGAAGTGGCCACGGCTGATGTCCTGTTCCGACAGGTTGCTGTCGCCGATCCAGTCGTGCAGTTCCTTGCGCCACGCCAGGTAGGTTTGCAGGTAGCGCTTGTAGAGCGGGTTCTGGCTCCAGGCCGGGTCGGTGAAACGACGGTCATCGCTTTCCGGCACCAGCGCGGATTTGCCAAACATCACATTCTTCAGTTCGACGCCAAAATGGGCGACGTGCTTGACGCTGTGCAACGGTTGCTTGATGGCTTGGGTCAGCACCATCTTCGCCGAGGCGAGTAAATCCTTTTTACGTAACGCGATGATCGGGTTGAGCCCCAGAGTGTTTTCCGAGGCCTGGCGTTTCAAGTCATCGTTGTTCTTGTTACTCATCTACGACGCTCCATTGTCCGAAAGACGAGTACCGGGGACCGCTGCGCACCCAGTTTCGATACACAACACAAGCCTGGTACTGCGACTCGGGTGACCGTTGATACCACATCGTCAAATGCAGGGAACTTGCCAGTTCCATTGGTTACCCGAGTTTAATTTTTTTCGCAAGCGGGCCAATCGTTGGCCACGCGACAGGGCATTCAAGCAGATGAAATTAGAAAATGCGCTCTAAAGAGCAAGACGCCTGAGCTAGAGCATCAGCCGTACGACCGACTCGCTCGGGTCGCGGGTTTTGCCGGCGGCTTTGAGTTCGGCAAGATAGTCGGCCCACAGCGCGTCCTGACGCACGGCCAACTGATAGAGGTAGTCCCAGGTGAACAGTCCACTGTCATGCCCGTCGTCAAAGGTCAATTTCAGTGCGTACTGGCCGGCCGGTTCGATCTTGATCAGCTTCACGTTGAGCTTGCCGAATTGCAGGATCGGCTTACCGTGACCCTGGACCTCGGCGGAAGGCGAGTGGGTGCGCAACAGTTCGGCAGGAAGTTGGTACACCTCGTCAGGCCCGTAGGTGAGGCCTAGGGTGTTGGAGGTTTTGTGCAGGTTTACCGCGGTGGGGAATTTGGACATGGGTAATGATCCTGAAGAGACCGGCTTCAACATGTGGGAGGGGGCTTGCCCCCGATAGCAGTGTGTCAGTCAGTACATAGTTGTCTGACAGACCGCCATCGGGGGCAAGCCCCCTCCCACATTCAAGCGAAGCGATTCTGTGTGAGGCTTACAGAATATAGCGCGACAAGTCTTCGTTTTGCGCCAATTCGCCCAAGTGGCTGTTGACGTAAGCCGTGTCGATCTTGATCACTTCGCCATTCTGCGCACCGGCCAGGTCGCCGGCACTGAAAGACACTTCCTCCAGCAGCCGCTCCAGCAAGGTGTGCAGGCGACGGGCGCCGATGTTCTCGGTCTTCTCGTTGACCTGCCAGGCGATCTCCGCCAGGCGCTTGATACCGTCTGTCTGGAACTCGATGCCCAAGCCTTCGGTTTTCAGCAGTTCACGGTACTGCTCGGTGAGCGAGGCGTGCGGCTCGCTGAGGATGCGTTCGAAGTCGCCCGGGGTCAGCGCCTTCAACTCCACGCGAATCGGCAGGCGGCCTTGCAGCTCCGGCACCAGGTCGCTTGGCTTGCTCAGGTGGAACGCACCGGAGGCGATAAACAGGATGTGGTCGGTCTTGACCATGCCCAGCTTGGTGTTCACGGTGCAACCTTCGATCAGCGGCAGCAGGTCGCGCTGTACGCCTTCACGGGACACATCGACGCCGCCGGAGTTACCGCGCTTGGCCACCTTGTCGATCTCGTCGATAAACACGATGCCATGCTGCTCGACCGCCTCCAGGGCCTTGGCCTTGAGTTCTTCCTCATTCACCAGGCGCCCGGCTTCTTCGTCGCGCACCAGTTTCAGCGCTTCCTTCACCTTGAGCTTGCGGCTTTTCTTCTTGCCCTTGCCCATGTTGGCGAACAGGTTCTGCAACTGACTGGTCATCTCTTCCATGCCAGGCGGGGCAGAGATGTCGACGCCGGACACTTCGGCGACTTCGATCTCGATTTCCTTGTCGTCCAGCTGGCCTTCACGCAGGCGCTTGCGGAACAGCTGGCGGGTGTTGGAGTCCGAGGCCGGTGCGGCGTCTTCGTTGAAACCCATGCGTGCCGGCGGCAGCAAGGCGTCGAGGATGCGTTCTTCGGCGGCGTCTTCGGCGCGATGGCTGACCTTGGTCATTTCCTGTTCGCGCAGCATTTTCAGGGCTGCGTCGGCCAGGTCACGAATGATCGACTCGACGTCACGGCCCACATAGCCCACTTCGGTGAACTTGGTGGCTTCTACCTTGATGAACGGCGCGTTGGCCAGCTTGGCCAGGCGACGGGCGATCTCGGTTTTGCCGACGCCGGTCGGGCCGATCATCAGGATGTTCTTTGGCGTTACTTCAACGCGCAGTTCTTCGGGCAGTTGCATCCGGCGCCAGCGGTTACGCAGCGCGATGGCTACGGCGCGCTTGGCATCGTCCTGGCCGATGATATGGCGGTTGAGTTCATGGACGATTTCGCGGGGAGTCATGGACATAATGTTTGGCGGCCTCAAGCGGGAATAAGCCTACGGCTTACTCGGCGAGGTCCTGCTCCTCAATGGTGAAGTTGTGGTTGGTGAACACGCAGATATCGCCGGCGATGCCCAGGGCAGTCTCGACGATTTCGCGGGCCGACAGGTCGGTTTTCTTCAACAGTGCGCTGGCTGCCGCCTGGGCGTAGCCACCGCCGGAACCCATGGCGATCAGGCCATGTTCGGGCTCAACCACATCGCCGTTGCCGGTGATGATCAGGGACGCGTCTTTGTTGGCGACGGCCAGCATGGCTTCCAGACGGCTGAGGGAGCGGTCGGTGCGCCATTCTTTGGCGAGTTCGACTGCGGCGCGCACGAGGTGGCCCTGGTGTTTTTCCAACTGGCCTTCGAAACGTTCGAAAAGGGTGAAGGCGTCGGCGGTAGCGCCGGCAAAGCCCGCGAGAACCTGGCCGTGGTACAGGCGACGCACTTTCTTGGCGTTGCCTTTCATCACGGTATTACCCAGGGAAACCTGGCCGTCGCCGCCCATGACGACTTTGCCGTGGCGACGTACTGAAACGATGGTGGTCAAGGGGAGAGTCTCCACGCAGCGGGGCGAAAATGCCCTGATGGAAACTCATATGGGGGTGGCGGAGGGGATTTCAACCATAGGGGGTTATGGCGGACGAGTGGTGCTCAAGGGTCTGACACACATCCACAGCGCTGCAAAACCAAATGTGGGAGGGGACAAGCCCCCTTCCCACATTTGATCCAGGTTGGCTGAAGGTCAGCGGCTCTGGCGTTGTTGTAACAACAGGTTGCTAAAACCCGCGCCGGCCAATTGCTTTTGCGCCACGGTCAGCTGTTCACGGTTGCTGAACGGTCCTACCAGTACGCGATACCAGGTCGCATCCTTCACAGTGCCGGACTCCACTGTCACCGACTGGCCCAGCAGAATGATCTGCGCCCGCACGCGGTCCGCATCCGCCTGTTTGGGGAACGAGCCCGCTTGCAGGAAGAACTTGGTCACTGGCGCGGCCTTGGTTTCGGCCACCGGCGGTGCTGGCGGCGGGGTGATCCCGGCCAATGCGGCCTGGGCGCGCGCTGTGTCGATTTTAGCGGCTTCCGCCGGGGTGACCGGGGTGGTCGGCACTTGCGGCGTCGGCAGGGTTTTCTCCGGCACGGCGTCCGGCGGCACGATCACTTCCGATTCGGGCAACAGCGTGTAGAAGTCGTACTTCGGCTTTACCGGAGCGGTCGGGCTCGGCGCAGTCTTGTTGGCTTCAGCCATTTTCGTGGCCTTCTGTTGCTCCTGCTTGACCCGTTTGACGTCATCGCCCTTGCCCGGATCCAGTTTCATCAGGAATACGATAAACGCGCCGACGGTGAGGCCGATCGCCATCCACAACCAGCCCGGGATCGGCTTCTTCGCCGGGGCCTGATAGCGGCTGGCGCCGCGCTTGGGTGCAGGTTTTTTCTTGGCAGCCAACTTACATACGCTCCAGTGTTTCCAGGCCCAACAGTTCCAGGCCTTGCTTGAGGGTCCGTCCAGCCAGGGCGGCGAGGCGCAGGCGGCTTTGCTTCTGGGCTTCGTCGTCGGCAGTCAGGATCGGGCAGTTCTCGTAGAAGCTGGAGAACAGGCCGGCGACTTCGTACAGGTAGGTGCACAGGATGTGCGGCGTGCCTTTTTCGCCGACGCTGTTCAGCACTTCGCCGAATTGCGCCAGCTTGGCGGCCAGTTCCTGCTCGTGCGGGGCGTCCAGCACGATGTGCCCTTCAACTTCGCTGAAGTCCTTGCCCCGCTTGCGGAACACGCCGGCCACGCGGGTGTAGGCGTAAAGCAGGTACGGTGCGGTGTTGCCTTCGAAGTTGAGCATCAGCTCGAAGTTGAAGCTGTAGTCGCTGGTGCGGTGCTTGGACAGGTCGGCGTATTTCACCGCACCAATGCCTACCACGCGGGCGATGTTGCGCAGGTCGGCCTCGGCCAGTTCCGGGTTCTTTTCCTTCACCAGGTTGTAGGCACGTTCCTGGGCTTCGGTCAGCAGGTCGATCAGCTTCACGGTGCCGCCGTCACGGGTCTTGAACGGGCGGCCATCGGCGCCGTTCATGGTGCCGAAGCCCATGTGTTCCATGTGCATCGGGTGGGTGACGAAGCCCGCGCGGCGTGCCACTTCGAACACTTGCTGGAAGTGCAGGGCCTGGCGCTGGTCGACGAAATACAGCGCACGGTCGGCCTTGAGCACCCCACTGCGGTAGCGCACGGCCGCCAGGTCGGTGGTGGCATACAGATAGCCGCCATCGGCCTTGACGATGATCACCGGCAGCGGCTCGCCGTCGGCGGTCTTGAATTCTTCGAGGAACACGCATTGCGCGCCGTTGCTCTCCACCAGCAGGCCCTGGGCCTTGAGGTCGTTGACCACGTTGATCAGGTCGTCGTTGTAGGCGCTTTCGCCCATCACGTCGGCCATGGTCAGCTTGACGTTGAGCAGATCGTAGATTTCCTGGCAGTGCGACAGCGAGATCTCACGGAAACGGTTCCACAGCGCCAGGCATTCCTCGTCACCGGCTTGCAGTTTGACCACCAGGCCACGGGCGCGGTCGGCGAACTCTTCGGATTCGTCGAAGCGCTTCTTGGCGGCGCGGTAGAAGTTTTCCAGGTCCGACAGCTCGTTGCTGGTGATCGGGTTTTCTTGCAGGTAAGCCATCAGCATGCCGAACTGGGTGCCCCAGTCGCCCACGTGGTTCTGACGGATCACGCTGTCGCCGAGGAACTCCAGCACCCGCGCCACGCCATCGCCGATGATGGTGGAGCGCAGGTGGCCCACGTGCATCTCTTTGGCCAGGTTCGGTGCCGACAGGTCGATGACCACGCGCTGCAGCGGGCCGGCCTTGAGCACGCCGATCCTGGCGTCGGCCAGGGCTGCATCCAGGCGCGAAGCCAGGGCCTGGGTGTTCTGGAAGAAGTTGATAAAACCGGGGCCGGCGATTTCGGCCTTGGTGACGCTTTCGTCGGCCGGCAGCGCGGCGATGATTTTTTCCGCCAGGTCGCGCGGTTTCATGCCGGCCGGCTTGGACAGCATCATCGCAATGTTGCTGGCGAAGTCACCGTGGGTCTTGTCGCGGGTGTTTTCCACCTGGATCGCCGGCGACAGGCCTTCAGGCAACACACCTTCGTTGACGAGTTGGGTGAGGGCTTGTTGGATCAGCTGGCGAATGGTGTCTTTCATGGTGTTCTCTTTCGACCGCAAGCGGCGGCGCGCGATGCGCAGGTGGAAAAACTGGGCATTATCCGTGGCGAGGGCGGGCTTGCCAACCTTCGCGGGACCTGTGGCCAGGGTTAATACAAATCTACCGGGTCTACGTCCAACGACCATCGCACTTGCCGGCCGCTGGGCATTTGCTCCAGGGCAAGCAACCAGCTACTTAATAGCCGATGCAGCGGTGCGCGGGAGGTTGCCTGCAAGAGTAGCTGAGCGCGATAGCGCCCGGCGCGGCGCTCCATGGGCGCAGGCACCGGGCCGAGCAGTTCGATGCCGCTCAGACCCAGTTCGCCAAGCAAACGTTCGGCCGCGCTGCACGCTTCATCCAGGAAACCTTCGGCCTGCCCCGGCTTGTGCGCTTCGGCGCGTAGCAGTGCCAGGTGGGAAAACGGCGGCAGGCCGGCGGCGCGACGTTCGCTCAGGGCCTGTTCGGCGAAGGCGAAGTAGCCTTGCTCGGTGAGCTGGATCAGCAGCGGATGGTCGGCCAGGTGCGTCTGGATAATCACTCGGCCTGGCTCCTCGGCACGCCCTGCGCGGCCCGCAACCTGCACGATCAACTGCGCCATGCGCTCGCTGGCACGGAAATCCCCGGAGAACAGCCCACCGTCCGCATCCAGGATCGACACCAGGGTCACCCGTGGAAAGTGATGCCCCTTGGCAAGCATCTGCGTGCCGATGAGGATGCACGGCTGGCCTTTCTGGATGGTGGCGAACAGCTGGTTCATCGCGTCTTTGCGCGACGTGCTGTCACGGTCGACCCGCAGCACCGGGTAATCCGGGAACAGGATGCCCAGGCGTTCCTCGGCGCGCTCGGTGCCTGCGCCGACCGGTCGCAGGTCGACTTTGCCGCACTGCGGGCAATGGCGCGGCACCCGCTCCACATGGCCGCAGTGGTGGCAGCGCAGTTCGCCGTGGCGCTGGTGCACCGTCATGCGCGCGTCGCAGCGCTCGCACTCGGACATCCAGCCGCAGTCATGGCACAGCAGCGTCGGCGCAAAGCCGCGCCGATTGAGGAACACCAGCACCTGCTGGCCAGCGGCGAGGGTCTGGCCGATGGCTTGTTGCATTGGCCCGGAAATACCGCTGTCCAGCGGGCGGCTTTTGACGTCCAGGCGCAGGAAACGTGGTTGCTTGGCGCCGCCCGCCCGTTCGTTGAGGCGCAAGAGGCCGTAACGGCCGGTGTAGGCGTTGTGCAGGCTTTCCAGGGACGGCGTGGCCGAGCCCAGCACAATCGGGATGTCTTCCTGGCGAGCGCGCACCAGCGCCAGGTCGCGGGCGTTGTAGCGCAGGCCTTCCTGCTGTTTATAGGAGCCGTCGTGTTCCTCGTCGATGATAATCAGCCCGGGGTTTTTCATCGGGGTGAACAGCGCCGAACGGGTGCCGATAATAATGTCGGCCTCGCCATCCCGCGCTGCCAGCCAGGACTCCAGGCGCTCGCGGTCGTTGACCGCCGAATGCACCAGCGCAATACGCGCATTGAAACGCTGCTCGAAGCGCGCCAGGGTCTGCGGGCCGAGGTTGATCTCGGGGATCAGCACCAGCGCCTGTTTGCCGGCTTGCAGGGTTTCGCGGATCAACTGCAAATAGACTTCGGTCTTGCCGCTGCCCGTGACGCCGGCCAGCAGGAAAGCGTGGAAACTGTCGAAGCCTGCTCGGATCGCTTCGTAGGCGGCGCGTTGCTCGGTGTTCAGCGGCAATTCCGGCTGGGCCAGCCAGTGTTCGTGGCGGGCGTCAGGGGCGTGCTTGCGGATTTCCACCTGTACCAGGCCTTTTGCAAGCAGCAGGTCGAGGCTGTCTTTGCTCAGCATCAGCTTGCTCAGCAGTTGATGAGCCACGCCATGGGGATGCTGCGCCAGCGTGGCCAGTGCTTCACGTTGGCGTGGGGCACGGGCGATGCGCGGGTCGTCGAGGCGCGCGCCGGGCACCATCGACCAGAAGCGCTCCTGACGCGCTTCGGCCAGTTCGCCCTGGCGCAGCAGCACCGGCAAGGCCCAGCTCAACGTATCGCCCAGGCTGTGCTGGTAATACTGAGCGGTCCACAGGCACAGCTTGAACAGCGCGGGTGGCAGTGGAGGGGTGGTGTCGAGAATGGCCAGCGCGGGCTTGAGTTTTTCGGCCGGCACTTCGCTGTGGTCGGTGACTTCAACCAGAATGCCGATCATCTCACGCCGCCCGAACGGCACACGCACACGCATGCCCGGTTGCAACTGCGCCCGCAGTACGCCGGCCGGCGCCCGGTAATCGAACAGGCGGCGCAGGGGCGAAGGCAGGGCGAGGCGCAGAATGGCGTCGGGCACGCGAGGAGTCTCATATAAAGGCAGGCGGTGGCGCAGGGGCGGGAGCCTAGCAGAGCCGGGAGGGCTTGGGTATGCCACGGTTTTCTGATGAAAGGAGGTTTTCAGCCAGATGTGCAGCTTGCGTGATTGAAAAGGTCTGGTAGAATCCGCGGCCTAATTACGTGCGGTATTCGACAATAGTGTCGAGTGGCGGCACGCTAGCCCGAGGAAGTGCCATGAAAGCCGATATCCATCCAGCGTACGAAACCATCGAAGTCACCTGCAGCTGCGGCAACAAGTTCGAAACCCGTTCGAACCTGTGCAAGCCACTGGGTACTGACGTATGCAACGAGTGCCACCCGTTCTACACCGGTAAGCAGAAAACTCTGGACACCGGCGGCCGTGTACAGCGCTTCGCAGATCGCTTTGGTGCTTTCGGCAAGAAGCCTGCTGCTACTCCAGCAGAGTAAGGCTCAAAAGCCTTATGGGCTTTTGCCAGCTGTTGAAAAAGGCGTCCCGTGTGGGCGCCTTTTTTGTGCCTGGGATTTGGCTTTCAGTCGCCCAGGCCGACGTGTCGTGCCCCGCGCCGTCCGCCTTGGCCCGGGTGGAGGTGCAACGTGTGGTGGATGCGACACCGTGCGCCTGAAGGATGGCCGCAGTGTGCGGATGATCGGTCTCAATGCCCCGGAAACCGGCAAGCAAGGCCGCTCCGACGAGCCCTACGCCGTCGCGGCTCGCCAGCGTTTGCAGGTGTTGGTTGAGGCCAGTGGCGGCCGGGTTGGCTTGGTGCCGGGGCGCGAGAGCAAGGACCGCTACGGCCGTACCTTGGCCCACCTCTACAGCGCTGATGGAAAGAACCTTGAGGCGCAACTGCTGGCCGAAGGCCTGGGGTTTCAGGTGGGGGTCGCGCCCAATGTCGATCTTGTCGCTTGCCAGAAAGCTGCGGAGGACAGCGCCCGTGACGCGCGTTTGGGCGTATGGCAGCCGTCACCCGTGCAAGGCGTGGCGCAACTCAAGCAGTCCGGCTTCGCCCTGGTCAGCGGCCGAGTGAGCAAGGTCGAACGCAATCGTGGTGGAATCTGGATCGAGTTGCAGGGTTCACTGGTATTACGCATTGCACCCGAACTCGCCCGCCGGTTCGACTCCGTATTGCTCAGTGGTCTGCAAGGCAGGGCAGTCGAAGCCCGTGGCTGGGTGCAGGATCGATCCAAACGGGGTGGCCGGAAAAACGGCCAGGCACGTTGGTTGCTGCCGCTGACCGACCCCAGCATGCTCAAATTGGCTGATTAATAAAAAATTGTAGACATTTTTTTATTCGATTGTGAACAGTTAACCCCTTGTATCCCGTGGCCTTAGACCAAAGTACGGCGTTTTGGGGCCTTGACACCTGTGACTACCCAGTCTTGTAGGGACTTTGCGACACGCGTATCCTCGGCGGTCCGTCGACCAACAGTAAAAGCGGAATGCCGATATGTCTGATTTGAAAACTGCCGCTCTCGAATATCATGCCCATCCTCGTCCAGGAAAGCTGAGTGTAGAGCTCACCAAGGCCACTGCCACCGCCCGCGACCTGTCGCTGGCCTACAGCCCTGGTGTTGCCGAGCCCGTACGTGAAATCGCCCGCGACCCCGAACTGGCGTACAAGTACACCGGCAAAGGCAACCTGGTTGCAGTGATTTCCGATGGCACCGCGATTCTCGGCCTGGGCAACCTCGGTCCATTGGCCTCCAAGCCAGTCATGGAAGGCAAGGGCGTGCTGTTCAAGCGCTTTGCCGGCATCGACGTTTTCGACATCGAAGTCGACTCCGAAAGCCCGCAGGCTTTCATCGACACGGTCAAGCGCATTTCCATCACCTTCGGTGGCATCAACCTGGAAGACATCAAGGCACCTGAGTGCTTCGAGATCGAAAAGGCCCTGATCGAACAGTGCGACATTCCGGTATTCCACGATGACCAGCACGGCACCGCGATCGTTACCGCGGCCGGCATGATCAACGCCCTGGAAATCGCCGGCAAGACCCTGGCTGACGCGCAGATCGTCTGCCTGGGCGCCGGCGCTGCGGCCATCTCCTGCATGAAGTTGCTGGTGAGCATGGGCGCCAAGCTGGAAAACATCTTCATGGTCGACAGCAAGGGTGTGGTCCAGTCCGAGCGTACCGACCTGAACCAGTACAAGGCGATGTTTGCCCACGCCACCGACAAGCGCACCCTGGCTGACGCCCTCGACGGTGCAGACGTGTTCGTCGGCCTGTCCGGCCCGAACCTGCTGAGCGCCGAAGGCCTCAAGTCCATGGCGGCCAACCCGATCGTGTTCGCCTGCTCCAACCCGGACCCGGAGATCTCGCCGGAACTGGCTCACGCCACCCGCAGCGACGTGATCATGGCCACCGGCCGTTCGGACTACCCGAACCAGGTCAACAACGTACTGGGCTTCCCGTTCATCTTCCGTGGCGCCCTGGATGTGCGCGCCAAGCGCATCAACGAAGAGATGAAAGTGGCTGCCGCCAATGCCCTGCGTGAACTGGCCAAGCTGCCGGTGCCTCAGGACGTGTGCGACGCCTACGGTGGCGCCAAGCTGGAATTCGGTCGTGAGTACATCATCCCGAAACCAATGGACAAGCGCCTGATCACCCTGATCTCCGATGCCGTGGCCAAGGCCGCCATCGAGACCGGCGTGGCCACCCTGCCGTATCCGAAGCACTACCCGCTGAAAAGCGTGGATGATGTGTTCAACGGCTAAGCCGTTGTAGCGCACCCACAAAAAGCCCCGGCTCTCGCGAGTCGGGGCTTTTTTGTGGCGATTCACTTGGGCCTTGTGGAGACCCAAGTGTGGGAGCGGGCTTGCCCGCGATAGCGATGGATCAATCAGCTCATGTGGCGCCTGACACACCGCAATCGCGGGCAAGCCCGCTCCCACATTGAATCTGTTTCAGGCCATAAATCTCACTAGAACAGATCGATCGGCGCCGCCTCATCCGCCGGCAGCGGGCTACCCGGTGCAACGCCATTGCCCAGCTCATTGACCGACGGCGGCGTGTCTTCGCTCTTGAACAGTTCGAAGTACGCATTCGGTGTGCTTGGCGAGGCCGCACGGCCACTGATCGGGTCGATGCGCAGGCTGAGGATGCCTTCCGGCTCCGGCTGGGTGTGCGGCGGCTTGTCCTTCAAAGCTGCGCCCATGTAGCTCATCCAGATCGGCAGTGCGACGGTGCCACCGAACTCGCGGCGACCCAGGCTTTCCGGCTGGTCATAGCCGGTCCACACGGTGGTCACGTAGTCGGCGTTGTAGCCGGAGAACCAGGCGTCCTTGGATTCGTTGGTGGTACCGGTCTTGCCGGCGATGTCTGGCCGGTTCAGCGCCAGGGCGCGGCGGCCGGTCCCCTTCTTGATCACATCTTCCAGGATGCTGTTGAGAATATAAGTGGTACGGCCATCGACAATACGCTCGGCAACTGCCGGCGCCTGTGGCTCCGCCGGGGTACCGTTGGCGGCCTGCGTCGTGCCTGGGGTCGGCTCGATGGTGATGCCGCCATTGCTTGGCGCTGCCAGGCCATCCGTCGCTGCCACGCCGTTGACCACGTCACCGGGCACGCGTGGTGGGTTGGCGGTGAACAGGGTGTCGCCGTTGCGGCTTTCGATCTTGTCGATCAGGTACGGTGTGATCTTGTAGCCGCCGTTGGCAAAGGTGCTCCAGCCGGTGGCGATTTCCATCGGTGTGAGGGTCGCGGTGCCCAGGGCGAGGGACAGGTTGGGCGGCAGGTCTGACTTGGCGAAACCGAAGCGCGTCATGTAATCGATGGTCTTGCTCACGCCCATTGCCTGCAGCAAGCGGATCGACACCAGGTTACGCGACTTGTACAGCGCTTCGCGGATGCGGATCGGGCCAAGGAAGGTGTTGGTGTCGTTCTTCGGGCGCCAGACCTTGTCCAGGTACTCGTCGACAAACACGATGGGTGCATCGTTGACCAGGCTGGCGGCGGTGTAGCCGTTGTCCAGCGCGGCGCTGTAGATGAACGGCTTGAAGCTCGAGCCCGGTTGGCGTTTGGCCTGGGTCGCGCGGTTGTAGTTGCTCTGCTCGAACGCGAAGCCACCGACCAGGGCACGGATTGCACCGTTCTGCGGGTCCAGCGACACCAGTGCGCCCTGGGCCAGCGGCACCTGGCTGAACTTGAGGCTGTCGTCCTTCTGGCGTTGTACGCGGATCAAATCGCCCACCTGCGCCACGTCCGACGGTTGCTTGGGCATCGGGCCCATGCTGTTGGTGTTCAGGAACGGGCGCGCCCACTTCATGCTGTCCCATGCCACATGGGCTTCGCCGGTGCGGGTCAGGACCTGCACGCCATCTTTTTTCACCTGGGTGACGATGGCCGGCTCCAGGCCGCTGATCGCACGCTGTTTGCCCAGCTCGGTGGTCCATGCGCTCAGGGTCTTGCCCGGCAGGCGTGATTCGGGGCCACGGTAGCCGTGACGCTGGTCATAGGTGATCAGGCCGGAATGCACCGAATTATTGGCGATATCCTGCAAGTCGCTCGGCACGGTGGTGGTCACGCGGAAACCTTCGGTATACGCCTCGCTGCCGTAGCGGCCGACCATCTCGGCGCGCGCCATTTCGGCGATGTAAGGGGCGTTCACTTCCGGCGTCGGCACGTGGTAGCTGGCATTCAACGGCTCGGCGATGGCGCTTTCGTAAGCGGCCTGGTCGATCTTGCCCAGCTTGTACATGCGCCCCAGGATCCAGTCGCGGCGCTCTTTGCTGCGCGCTGGGTTGGCCAGTGGGTTGAAGCGTGAGGGCGCCTTGGGCAGGCCGGCGATCATGGCCATCTGCGCCAGGCTGGCGTCACGGATGGACTTGCCATAGTAGACCTGCGAGGCCGCCTCGATCCCGTAGGCGCGGTTGCCCAGGTAGATCTTGTTCACGTACAGCTCAAGGATCTCATCCTTGGTCAACTGGCGTTCGATTTGCAGCGCCAGGAGGATCTCGGTGGCCTTGCGCGAAAAGCTGCGCTCGCTGGTCAGGAAGAAGTTCTTCGCCACCTGCATGGTGATGGTGCTGCCGCCGGATTGAATGTGTCCGCTTTTTACCAATTGCGTGGCCGCACGCACCAGGCTGCTGGGGTCGACGCCATAGTGGTTGGCAAAATTATCGTCTTCGGCCGAGAGCAGGGCGCTGATGAAATTGGGTGGAATATCGGCAAAACGGATCGGTGTGCGGCGCATTTCGCCGAACTCCGCGATCAGTTTTTCATCGCTGCTGTAGACCCGCAAAGGAATCTGCAACTGGATACTTCTGAGGGCCTCTACGGAGGGCAAACCCGGACTAAGGTAGAGGTAGGCCCCGCTGAGCACGAGCAGCAGCCCGCAAACGATGGCGACAATGGAGTACCCGAAAAACTTCAGCAGACGAATCAAGGCTTTTGGATTTCCAGAGAAAAGAATGGGTTAGGCGTCGGGGCTTGCATGGCAATCGATGGATCGACCCGAGCTGCAGATAAAAAGCGGCAAAAAACGCTGGGCATTAAAGCATTTTTCGACTTGGGGCGTCATTCGCACCTGCTCAACAAGTCGACCGAATGCATGGCGCCCGGCGGCAATCAGGCGGTATGACAGGCAAAGCTTTAGGGAGTTTTATGGGAAAAGGATTTTTCACGGGAAAACTCGATACCCTGCTGGGCGTCGACATCAATGACACGGCAATCCGGCTGGTGGAGCTGGGCCGTTCAATCACGGGTTACCACATTCGGGCCTATGTCACCCAGGCATTGCCGGTACGCTCGGTGGTGGACGGCACATTCCTGGATCTCGAAGGCGTGGGACGCACCTTGCGCAGTGCGTTGTCGCGAATGACAACATCGGTCCGTGGTGCTGCCGCTGCGGTATCCGGGCCCTCGGTGATCACGCGCATAATCGAGATGGAGGCTGGGCTCACCGACGATGAGATGGCCTGGATGATCCAGATGGAGGCAGACCAGTACATTCCTTATCCATTGGATGACGTGGCCATCGACTTTCAAGTGCGCGGGCCGACCGCCCTGGACCCAGGTCGTGTCGAGGTGCTGCTGGCGGCGTGCCTGAAGGAACACGTCGAGGCACGGGAAGCGGTTCTGGCGCTGGCCGGGCTGGTGCCGAGGGTGGTCGATGTCGAAGCGTTTGCATTGGCGCGCGCATGCAGTCAGGATTTCGCCAGCTTCACGCCGGGCCATCGAGTCGATGGTGCACAATGGGCTGTGGACGCCCACGGGATGGGAATTGCTTGCGGGTTGGCCCTGAGGAGTTTCGCTTGAAGACACGAATCAACCTTTTGCCTTGGCGCCAGGCGCTGGCGGAGCGGCGACGCAAGTACCTGCTGGCGTGTCTGCTGGCGTTCGCCTGCACGGCGCTCGCAGCCGTGTGGCTGGCGGACCAGGTGATCGACCAGGCCATTGACCGGCAAGTGACCCGTAATGACCATCTGGGCAAACAAATCACCGGCCTGGATTCGCGCATCAAGACCATCGATGACCTGCAGGAGCAAAGCCAGCAGTTGGCGCAGCGCATGAAGGTTGTGCAGGACCTGCACGACTCCCGCTCGTCCGGTGCGCAATTGTTGGATCAGTTGGCGCGCGCAGTACCCGACGGTGTCCATCTGCATGAAGTGGTGGCGAAGGGCGATACGGTGAGTATCAGCGGCAGTGCCGAGTCGAGCCAGGATATCGCCCAACTGATGCGTCGCCTGGAGTCCGCGCAAGGCGCCCACTCCACGCGGTTGCAACAGGTGCGAACCGAGGGCGCGCGTGGCAACAACGAATTCCAGCTGATGGTGCGACAGGGCGAGCCTTCCGAGGCGCGACCTTGAGCCCGTTGAGGCTCAATCTTTCTGCACTCACTCACAACGCTGCAAAATGGCCCCTACCTGGCAAGGCCCTGTTGGGCTGTGCGCTGGCGAGCCTGATATTTGTGGTGGGTGACCTTGTGTACCTGAGCCCGTCGCGTCAGCGGCTAAGCCAGGTCGAGGTGCGGGAAGTGGCCCTGCAACAGCAAGTCGCTCAAAAGACGGCCATGGCTGCCCCCCTTGAGGCGCGCACGCAGCAGCTCCAATTGATGCAGGCGAAAGCCGATGAGCTTTTCCGGGCGTTGCCGGGCAAATCCGAAATGCCCGGCTTGCTGGAAGACATCGCGCACTTGGCATTGGCCAATGGTCTGGTGGTCGAGAGCGTCACGCCGTTGGACGAACAGTCCCAGCCGTATTATCACGAGCAGCCGGTACAGGTCGGCGTGGCAGGGGCTTACCACGACCTGGCGACGTTCCTGAGTAGCTTGGGTGGTCTGGTGCGAATCGCGACGGTGCACGATGTGGTCCTGCGGCGGGATGGCAAGCTGCTGCGCCTTGATCTGCTGGTCAAGAGCTACTGGCAGCCGGGCGGCGTGGGAGGCGGTCAGGCCCGCCAAGGGCAGCCCTTTGTCTACGAGGCTTGCGGGCTGCGCGACCCTTTTCAGCGGCTTGCCGTTCAGGTCGATCACCTACCTGGGCGGCCGGCCCGTGCGCCAGATCTCGCCCGGCCACGCGCAGCCCTGGAAAGCCTTGCGCTGGACCAGTTCGAAATGGTCGGCACGCTGTCCCGCGGGTCGCAGGTTTTCGCCTTGCTGCGTGCGGCCTCCACGGTGCATCGCCTGGCGGTCGGTGACTATGTGGGGCCGGACCATGGCCGGGTCACGGCCATCCATGAGCGTCACATAGAGCTGGTCGAGCTGTTTCCTGATGGTCAGGGTGCATGGCTGGAGCGCCCGCGAACCCTGGTGTTGAACGTCAACTCATAACGGAATCGAATCAATGAAAAGGATTTTCTTGTCCTTCGGTGTGGCGCTATGGATAGCGTTCACGGCGCCGATGGCTGTTGCTGTGCCCAATCGTGTAGACCTGATCCAGTTGCCACCGCCTGGCAGCGCCACGTCGAGCGCTTACACCGGCGACAAGCTGAACCTCAACTTCCAGAGCATCGAGTTGCGCACCGCGCTGCAGCAGATTGCCGATGTGGCGGGCCTCAATCTGGTTGCCAGCGACGATGTGCAGGGCTCGATCACCCTGCGTCTTAAGGATGTGCCTTGGGATCAGGCGTTGGACCTGGTGCTGCAAGCCAAGGGCCTGGATAAGCGGGTAAAGGCCGGTGTGTTGCTGGTCGCGCCCGCCGAGGAGTTGGCCGCGCGTGAGCTGCTGACGCTGGAGTCGCGCAAGCAAATGGCCGAACTGGCGCCGTTGCGTCGGGAGCTGCTGCAGGTCAATTACGCCAAGGCGGCGGACCTGGCCAAGTTGTTTCAGTCAGCCACGGGCCTTGAGGGCGTCACCGATGAGCGTGGCTCGGTGGCGGTGGATGATCGCACCAACAACATCATCGCCTATCAGACTGGCGAGCGGCTGGAGGAACTGCGCAGGATCGTGGCGCAACTGGATGTGCCGGTGCGCCAGGTCATGATCGAGGCACGGATTGTCGAGGCGAATGTCGATTATGACAAAAGCCTGGGCGCGCGCTGGGGTGGGCGGCTGACTCGCGGCAACTGGGGCGCGGGTGGCATTCCCAAACCTCTGCCTGAAGGCGCGGAGCCGCCGGAAAACCCACCCAGTTCACCTTTCGTGGACTTGGGGACATTCAACGGCACCTCGGGCTTGGGCATCGCCTTTATCACCGACAACCTGCTGCTGGACCTGGAGCTCACCGCCATGGAGAAAACCGGTAACGGCGAAATCGTCTCGCAACCCAAGGTGGTCACGTCCGACAAGGAAACCGCACGCATCCTCAAGGGCACCGAGATTCCCTACCAGGAATCCAGCTCCAGCGGCGCCACCTCGGTGTCGTTCAAGGAGGCCTCGCTGTCGCTGGAGGTCACCCCGCAAATCACCCCTGACGACCGCGTGATCATGGAGGTGAAAGTCACCAAGGATGAGCCCGACTATCTCAATAAACTCAACGACGTGCCGCCGATCAAGAAAAACGAGGTCAACGCCAAGGTGCTGGTCAAGGATGGCGAGACCATTGTCATCGGCGGGGTTTTCTCCAATACCCAAAGCAAAGTGGTAGATAAAGTGCCATTTTTGGGCGATGTGCCGTATCTTGGCCGCCTTTTCCGGCGCGATGTGCTGGCGGAGAAAAAATCCGAGCTGCTGGTATTCCTGACTCCGCGTATTATGAATAACCAGGCGATTGCTGTGAGTCGTTGATTCTGTGCGAAATTTGATTCTTGTAGGACCGATGGGCGCTGGAAAAAGCACCATCGGCCGTTTGCTGGCCAAAGAGCTGCGCCTGCCGTTCAAAGATTCCGACAAGGAAATTGAATTGCGCACGGGTGCCAATATCCCATGGATCTTCGATAAGGAAGGCGAACTGGGCTTTCGTGACCGCGAGCAGGCGATGATTGCCGAGCTGTGCGGCTGCGATGGCGTGGTATTGGCGACCGGTGGTGGCGCGGTGATGCGTGACGAGAACCGTCGCGCGCTGCATGCCGGTGGCCGCGTGGTCTACCTGCATGCGTCGGTCGAGCAGCAAGTGGGCCGTACCGCCCGTGATCGCAATCGCCCGTTACTGCGCACGGCCAATCCGGAGAAAACCCTGCGGGATTTGCTGGCGCTGCGCGATCCGCTGTATCGGGAAATTGCCGATCTGGTGGTGGAAACCGATGAGCGGCCACCCCGGATGGTGGTCCTCGACATTCTTGAGCGCCTGCAACGGCTGCCACCCCGTTAAAGCCAGGCCCGAAATGCGCTATTCTCGGCGGCGCGCCAACACCTCCCAAGGTGTGGCGTAGAGCCATCAGGCAGCGTCAGTGTTTGGCGTTACCGGTCGTCAATACATCTTCAACGCGGGGACACATGCAGACACTTAAGGTCGATCTAGGCGAGCGAAGCTACCCGATCCATATTGGCGAAGGTCTGTTGGACCAGACCGAGTTGCTCGCACCGCATATTGCCGGGCGGCAAGTGGCGATCATCTCCAATGAAACGGTCGCGCCGCTGTATCTTGAGCGTCTGAGCCGCAGCCTCGCGGCGTACTCCGTTATTTCTGTGATCCTGCCCGACGGCGAGGCCCATAAGAACTGGGAAACCCTGCAACTGATCTTTGATGGCCTGCTGACTGCACGTCATGACCGCCGTACTACCGTGATCGCCCTGGGCGGCGGTGTGATCGGCGACATGGCCGGCTTTGCAGCGGCCTGCTACCAGCGTGGCGTGGACTTTATCCAGGTGCCGACCACCCTGCTGTCCCAGGTGGATTCGTCGGTGGGCGGCAAGACCGGCATCAACCACCCGCTGGGCAAGAATATGGTGGGCGCGTTCTACCAGCCGCAAGCCGTGCTGATCGACACCGCGACTCTCAACACCTTGCCGCCGCGTGAGCTGTCGGCGGGTCTGGCGGAAGTCATCAAGTACGGGCTGATCTGCGACGAACCGTTCCTGACCTGGCTGGAAGAGCACGTCGACGCCTTGCGCAATCTCGACCAGGCGGCCCTCACCGAAGCCATTTCCCGATCCTGTGCCGCCAAGGCACTCGTGGTGAATGCCGACGAACGGGAGTCCGGCGTACGGGCCACCTTGAACCTGGGTCACACCTTCGGCCATGCGATCGAAACCCACATGGGCTATGGTGTGTGGTTGCATGGGGAAGCCGTTGCGGCTGGCACCGTGATGGCACTGGAGATGTCGCAGCGCCTGGGCTGGATCAGTGCCCAGGAGCGTGACCGTGGCATCCGCCTGTTCCAGCGCGCCGGTTTGCCGGTGATTCCGCCTGAAGAGATGACCGAGGCAGATTTCCTCGAACATATGGCAATAGACAAGAAAGTGATCGACGGTCGACTGCGACTGGTGCTGCTGCGCCACATGGGCGAAGCGGTGGTGACCGACGATTATCCGAAAGAGATTTTACAGGCCACGCTGGGAGCGGATTACCGCGCCCTGGCCCAGCTTAAAGGTTAATAAGATCCCGATGACTAGTTTGCATGCCGACGAGGCGTTCCTCGGCCATTACCAGTTAAGCCACGACCCTTTTGCTCCACGGGTGCCTGGTTTCAAATTTTTCCCGGCCCAGCGCAAACCAGTGCTCGGCCAGTTGCATCACCTCGCGCGCTACAGCCAATTGCTGCTGGTCGTGACCGGCCCTTTGGGCAGCGGCAAAACCTTGCTGCGCCAGGCCCTGGTGGCCAGCACTAACAAGCAGTCGGTGCAGAGCGTGGTGGTGTCGGCCCGTGGTGCCGGTGATGCGGCGGGCGTGTTGCGCCAGGTCGCCCAGGCGCTGGACGTGGCGACTGCCGAGCCGAACGCAATCCTCAAGCAAGTGGTACAACTGGGCCTGACCGGCCAGGAAGTCTACCTGCTGGTGGATGACGCCGAACAGCTCGACGAATCCGCCCTCGAAGCGCTGCTGGCGCTGGCAGCCGGTACGCCGGAAGGTCGCCCCCACGTGTTCCTGTTTGGTGAGTCGTCGCTGATTGCCGAGCTGGAGCAGATCAGCGGTGATCAGGAGCTGTTCCACGTCATCGAACTGCAGCCGTACGAAGAGGAAGAAACCCGCGAATACCTGGCTCAACGCCTGGAAGGCGCGGGCGCGGGTATCGAACTTTTCTCCGCTCAACAGATCTCTGATATTCACGAAAGCTCCGACGGCTGGCCTGGCACCATCAACCAGGTTGCCCGCGATGCCATGATCGAAGCCATGATTGCCAGCCGCACAGCGGTCAAGCGTCCAAAGATGGGGTTCACTATGCCTAAGAAACACGTATTGGCTATTTCCGCCGTTGTCGTGGTCGCTGTCGCCGCCGCCTGGTTGATTCCAGGCCGCAGCAAGGCACCGACTACGGCCGGCGCGCCAACCGAACAGGCGCAGTTGCCACTGGGCAAACCCACGCCAAACGTCGAGTTCGCCAATTCCGGGCAACCGACCAACCTGCCGATGGTTGGCCAACCTGTCATGCGCGGCCCGCTCGCCGAAGAAGCTGGTGGTATCTCCGAAGGTGATGACGGCGTGCCGGTGGAAGGTTCCAGCGCAACACCGCCGACCGTCACGACCACTGCACCACCTGCGGGCGTCCCAGCCGGTCAGCCAGCGGCAAAACCAACGCCGGCACCGACTGTTGCAACCGCCAAGCCTGCGCCTGTGACCAAACCTGTTGCGCCAGCGCCAGCCGCCAAGCCCGCTCCGGCCCCGGCTGCCAAGCCTGCTGAAAAACCGGCCGCCACCGTTGCCAAGGCCGGTGCTGCAGGTAGCGGCTGGTATGGCAGCCAGCCTTCCGGCAACTTCGTGGTGCAGATCCTCGGCACCAGCTCCGAAGCCAACGCCCAGGCGTTCGTGAAAGAGCAGGGCGGCGAGTACCGTTATTTCAAGAAAGTGCTCAACGGCAAGCCTCTCTACGTGATCACCTATGGCAGTTTCTCCAGCCGTGCAGCGGCTGATTCTGCCATCAAGGCCTTGCCAGCGAAGGTTCAGGCTGGTAAACCTTGGCCTCGCACTGTTGCCAGCGTTCAACAAGAACTCGCAACAACTCGCTGAAGATCCGGCGGCCTTACCCAGGTCGCCCTCCCGGCACCTCAAAAAAACCACAAGTGCGTGCTGTCTCTAGAGACCGCGCGCTTTGTGGTGTCTGCGTCACAGTGGCTTTTGAGTCGTAACGGTCAGAATTAAAAAAGTTTTGACTAGCACAGCATATCGCTTTAAACCTTTCATAAATGCGACATAGATTTGCGACATTTCGTCGCTAAATTTGTGAGCGTCTGTGTCGGTGTGTACAATGACCTCCCTTTTGCCCCCGCTAAGCCGGCGTACGTTCGGCGTGGAAGGTAACCGGTTGAATTGAAAAGAAATTTGCCTCGGAATAAGAGGCAGCCTGGTGAGAAAGTGTCTATGAAAGCAGGTCTGTACCAACCCGATGAATTCAAGGATAACTGCGGTTTCGGCCTGATAGCCCATATGCAGGGCGAGCCCAGTCATACCCTTTTGCAAACGGCCATCGAGGCCCTGACCTGCATGACCCACCGCGGTGGGATCAACGCCGACGGCAAGACTGGTGACGGCTGCGGCTTGCTGATTCAAAAGCCCGACCTGTTCCTGCGTGCTGTCGCAAAAGAGCAATTTGCGGTCGACCTGCCCAAGCAGTACGCCGTGGGCATGGTGTTTTTCAACCAGGACCCGGTCAAAGCCGAAGCCGCTCGCGAGAACATGAACCGCGAGATCCTGGCTGCCGGCCTGCAACTCGTCGGCTGGCGCAAAGTGCCGATCGACACCAGCGTGCTCGGCCGCCTGGCCCTCGAGCGCCTGCCGCAGATCGAGCAAGTGTTCATCGCCGGGGACGGCCTGAGCGACCAGGACATGGCGATCAAGCTGTTCACGTCGCGTCGCCGCTCGTCCGTTGCCAATGCCGCCGACACCGACCACTACATCTGCAGCTTTTCCCACAAGACCATCATTTATAAAGGCCTGATGATGCCGGCGGACCTCACCGCCTTCTATCCAGACCTGAGCGATGAGCGCCTGCAGACCGCAATCTGCGTGTTCCACCAGCGCTTCTCCACCAACACCCTGCCGAAATGGCCGCTGGCCCAGCCATTCCGCTTCCTCGCCCACAACGGCGAGATCAACACCATCACCGGCAACCGCAACTGGGCCGTGGCCCGTCGCACCAAGTTCGCCAACGATTTGATGGACCTGGAAGAGCTCGGCCCGCTGGTCAACCGCGTGGGTTCCGACTCCTCCAGCATGGACAACATGCTCGAACTGATGGTCACCGGCGGCATCGACCTGTTCCGTGGCGTGCGCATGATCATTCCGCCAGCGTGGCAGAACGTCGAGACCATGGACCCGGACCTGCGTGCATTCTACGAGTACAACTCGATGCACATGGAGCCGTGGGACGGCCCGGCCGGCGTGGTCATGACCGACGGTCGCTACGCGGTATGCCTGCTCGACCGTAACGGTCTGCGCCCGGCGCGTTGGGTCACCACCACCAATGGTTTCATCACCCTGGCTTCGGAAATCGGCGTGTGGGACTACAAGCCCGAAGACGTTATCGCCAAAGGCCGCGTGGGGCCGGGCCAGATCCTGGCCGTGGACACCGAAACCGGGCAGATCCTCGACACCGACGCCATCGACAACCGCTTGAAGTCCCGTCACCCGTACAAGCAATGGCTGCGCAAGAACGCCCTGCGCATCCAGGCGACCATGGAAGACAACGACCATGGTTCGGCGTTCTACGACGTGGACCAACTCAAGCAATACATGAAGATGTACCAGGTCACGTTCGAAGAGCGCGACCAGGTGCTGCGTCCGCTCGGTGAGCAAGGCTACGAGGCGGTTGGCTCCATGGGCGATGACACGCCGATGGCCGTGCTGTCCCAGCGCGTGCGTACGCCGTACGACTATTTCCGCCAGCAGTTCGCCCAGGTGACCAACCCGCCTATCGACCCGCTGCGCGAAGCTATCGTGATGTCCCTGGAGGTGTGCCTCGGTGCCGAGCGCAACATCTTCCAGGAGTCGCCTGAGCACGCCTCCCGCGTGATCCTCAGCTCGCCGGTCGTGTCTCCGGCCAAGTGGCGCTCGCTGATGACCCTGGAGCGCCCGGGCTTTGACCGCCAGATCATCGACCTGAACTACGACGAGAGCCTCGGCCTTGAAGCCGCAGTGCGCAACGTCGCCGACCAGGCCGAAGAAGCCGTGCGTGCTGGTCGTACCCAGATCGTACTGACCGACCGCCACATCGCGCCGGGCAAGCTGCCGATCCACGCCTCGCTGGCGACTGGCGCGGTGCACCACCGCCTGACCGAGAAAGGCCTGCGTTGCGACTCCAACATCCTTGTCGAAACCGCCACCGCCCGCGACCCGCATCACTTTGCGGTGTTGATCGGTTTCGGCGCCTCGGCGGTGTACCCGTTCCTTGCGTACGAAGTGCTGGGTGACCTGATCTGTACCGGTGAAGTGCTGGGCGACCTCTATGAGGTGTTCAAGAACTACCGCAAGGGCATCACCAAAGGCCTGCTGAAGATCCTGTCGAAGATGGGCATCTCCACCGTTACGTCTTATCGCGGTGCGCAACTGTTCGAAGCCATCGGCCTGTCCGAAGAAGTCTGCGAGCTGAGCTTCCGGGGAGTGCCAAGTCGCATCAAGGGCGCACGTTTCGTCGATATCGAAGCTGAACAGAAAGCCCTGGCAGCCGAAGCCTGGAGTGCGCGCAAGCCGATCCAGCAAGGCGGCCTGCTCAAGTTCGTGCACGGTGGCGAATACCACGCGTATAACCCGGACGTGGTCAACACCCTGCAAGCCGCCGTGCAGCAGGGCGACTACGCCAAGTTCAAGGCATACACCTCGCTGGTGGACAACCGCCCGGTGTCGATGATCCGTGACCTGTTCAAGGTGAAGACCCTGGACACGCCGATGGACATCGCCGAAGTCGAGCCGCTGGAATCGATCCTCAAGCGCTTCGACTCCGCCGGTATCTCCCTGGGCGCGTTGTCGCCCGAGGCTCACGAAGCCCTGGCCGAAGCCATGAACCGCCTGGGTGCGCGTTCCAACTCCGGCGAAGGCGGTGAAGACCCGGCGCGCTACGGCACCATCAAGAGCTCGAAAATCAAGCAGGTCGCGACCGGCCGTTTCGGTGTAACCCCGGAATACCTGGTCAACGCCGAAGTGCTGCAGATCAAGGTGGCCCAGGGCGCCAAGCCCGGTGAGGGCGGCCAGCTGCCAGGCGGCAAGGTCAACGGTCTGATCGCCAAGCTGCGTTATGCAGTGCCGGGCGTGACCCTGATCTCGCCGCCGCCGCACCACGACATCTATTCGATCGAAGACTTGTCGCAGCTGATTTTCGACTTGAAACAAGTCAACCCGCAGGCGCTGGTCTCGGTGAAGCTGGTGGCGGAAGCCGGCGTGGGCACTATCGCCGCCGGTGTGGCCAAGGCCTATGCCGACCTGATCACCATCTCTGGCTACGACGGCGGCACCGGCGCTTCGCCGCTGACTTCCATCAAGTACGCCGGCGCGCCTTGGGAGCTCGGCCTGGCCGAAACCCACCAGACCCTGCGCGGCAACGACCTGCGTGGCAAGGTGCGCGTGCAAACCGACGGCGGCCTGAAAACCGGCCTCGACGTGATCAAGGCCGCGATCCTCGGTGCGGAGAGCTTTGGCTTTGGCACTGCGCCGATGATCGCCCTGGGCTGCAAATACCTGCGCATCTGCCACCTGAACAACTGCGCCACCGGTGTCGCCACTCAGAACGAGAAGCTGCGCAAGGATCACTACATCGGCACCGTCGACATGGTGGTGAATTTCTTCACCTTCGTCGCCGAAGAGACCCGTGAGTGGCTGGCCAAGCTGGGCGTGCGTTCGCTGGAAGAGCTGATCGGCCGTACCGATCTGCTGGAAGTCCTCGAAGGCCAGACCGCCAAGCAGAACCACCTGGACCTGACGCCGCTGTTGGGCAGCGATCATATCCCGGCCGACAAACCGCAGTTCTGCGGCGTGGACCGTAATCCACCGTTCGACAAAGGCCTGTTGGCCGAGAAGATGGTCGACATGGCCGGTTCCTCGATCAACGACGCCAGCGGTGGCGAGTTCGCCCTGGATATCTGCAACTGCGACCGTTCCATCGGTGCACGCATCTCCGGCGAAATCGCGCGCAAGCACGGTAACCAGGGCATGGCGAAAGCGCCGATCACCTTCCGCTTCAAGGGCACCGCGGGCCAGAGCTTCGGCGTGTGGAACGCCGGCGGCCTGCACATGTACCTGGAAGGCGACGCCAACGACTACGTGGGCAAGGGCATGACCGGCGGCAAGCTGGTGATCGTTCCGCCTAAAGGCAGCGTGTACAAGACCCAGGACAGTGCCATCATCGGCAACACCTGCTTGTACGGCGCCACCGGTGGCAAGTTGTTCGCTGCCGGTACTGCCGGTGAGCGTTTCGCCGTGCGTAACTCCGGTGCCCACACCGTGGTGGAAGGCACTGGCGATCACTGCTGCGAGTACATGACCGGGGGCTTTGTCGCGGTACTGGGCAAGACCGGTTACAACTTTGGTTCGGGCATGACCGGCGGTTTCGCCTACGTGCTCGACCAGGACAACACCTTCGTCGACAAGGTCAACCACGAGTTGGTCGAGATCCAGCGGATCAGCGGCGAAGCCATGGAGTCCTACCGGAACCACTTGCAGCACGTGCTGGACGAGTACGTCGAGGAAACCGGCAGCGAATGGGGTCGTAACCTCGCCGAAAACCTCGATGATTACCTGCGTCGTTTCTGGCTGGTCAAGCCCAAGGCTGCCAACCTGAAATCGTTGCTTTCCAGCATCCGTGCCAACCCGCAGTGATATGCGCCTGAAGAGTTTGATGAGGTTTTAACATGGCTGAACGTCTGAATAACGACTTCCAGTTCATCGATGTCGGGCGCAAAGATCCGAAGAAGAAACTGTTGCGTCAACGCAAGAAAGAGTTCGTGGAAATCTACGAACCCTTCAAACCCCAGCACTCGGCCGACCAGGCCCACCGCTGCCTGGGGTGCGGTAACCCGTATTGCGAATGGAAGTGCCCGGTGCACAACTTCATTCCCAACTGGCTCAAGTTGGTGGCCGAGGGCAACATCCTCGCTGCCGCCGAGCTGTCGCACCAGACCAACACCCTGCCGGAAGTCTGCGGCCGGGTGTGCCCGCAGGACCGTCTGTGCGAGGGTGCCTGCACCCTCAACGACGGCTTCGGCGCGGTGACCATCGGTTCGGTGGAGAAGTACATCACCGACACCGCGTTCGCCATGGGCTGGCGCCCGGATATGTCCAAGGTCAAGCCGACCGGCAAGCGCGTCGCGATCATCGGCGCCGGCCCGGCGGGCCTGGGCTGTGCCGACGTGCTGGTACGTGGCGGCGTGACCCCGGTGGTGTTCGACAAGAACCCGGAAATCGGCGGCCTGCTGACCTTCGGCATCCCCGAGTTCAAGTTGGAAAAAACCGTCCTGAGCAACCGTCGTGAAGTGTTCACCGGCATGGGTATCGAGTTCCGCCTCAATACCGAAGTCGGCAAGGACATCACCATGGAGCAACTGCTCGAAGAATACGATGCCGTGTTCATGGGCATGGGCACCTACACCTACATGAAGGGCGGTTTCGCCGGTGAGGACCTGCCGGGCGTTTATGACGCGCTCGATTTCCTGATCGCCAACGTCAACCGCAACCTGGGCTTTGAAAAGTCGCCGGAAGACTTCGTCGACATGAAAGGCAAGAAGGTCGTGGTGCTCGGCGGTGGTGACACCGCGATGGACTGCAACCGCACCTCGATCCGCCAGGGCGCCAAGTCGGTAACCTGTGCCTATCGTCGGGACGAAGCCAACATGCCGGGCTCGCGCAAAGAGGTGAAGAACGCCAAGGAAGAAGGCGTGAAATTCCTCTACAACCGCCAGCCTATTGCAATCGTCGGTGAAGAGCGTGTCGAGGGTGTGAAGGTGGTCGAGACCCGTCTCGGCGAACCGGACGCCCGTGGCCGTCGCAGCCCCGAGCCGATCCCGGGTTCCGAAGAGATCATCCCGGCCGATGCCGTGGTCATCGCCTTCGGCTTCCGCCCAAGCCCGGCGCCGTGGTTCGAGCAGTTCCAGATCCAGACCGACAGCCAGGGCCGCGTCGTGGCCCCGGAACAAGGCCAGTACAAGCACCAGACCAGCAACCCGAAGATCTTCGCCGGTGGCGACATGGTGCGCGGTTCTGACCTGGTGGTAACCGCGATCTTCGAAGGCCGCAATGCCGCCGAAGGGATCCTGGATTACCTGAACGTCTAATCTCGTTCAGGCTGAAATGCGGTCAAAAATGTCGGAGGGGGCTTGCCCCCGATAGCGGTGGTTCAGTTACAGATACTGGGACTGACACACTGCAATCGGGGGCAAGCCCCCTCCCACATTTATTTTTGTAGCGCTTTCATGTCCGCGACAAATTGACCCGATAGACAAAAGGCACGGCTCATACCGTGCCTTTTGCGTCTGGCTCTGAGAAAATGCCCGCACTTTTTTTGCGGATGCCGACATGACTGCCCTCAAGAACGACCGTTTCCTTCGTGCCCTGCTCAAGCAACCCGTGGACGTCACCCCTGTGTGGATGATGCGCCAGGCCGGTCGCTACCTGCCGGAATACCGCGCCAGTCGCGCCAACGCCGGCGATTTCATGAGCCTGTGCATGAACCCGGAGTTCGCCTGCGAAGTCACGATGCAGCCGCTGGACCGCTATCCACAATTGGACGCGGCCATCCTTTTTTCCGACATCCTCACCATCCCTGACGCCATGGGCCAGGGCCTGTACTTCGAGACCGGCGAAGGCCCGCGTTTCAAGAAAGTCGTCAGCACCCTGGCCGATATCGAAGCCCTGCCGATTCCAGACCCCCACAAAGACCTCGGTTACGTGATGGACGCCGTCAGCACCATCCGCCGCGAGCTTAACGGCCGCGTGCCGTTGATCGGCTTCTCCGGCAGCCCCTGGACCCTGGCCACCTACATGGTCGAAGGCGGCTCGTCGAAAGACTTCCGCAAGACCAAGGCCATGCTCTACGACAACCCGCAAGCCATGCACCTGCTGCTGGACAAGCTGGCACAGTCGGTCACCTCCTACCTCAACGGCCAGATCATGGCCGGCGCGCAAGCCGTGCAGATCTTCGACACCTGGGGCGGCAACCTGTCGGCGGCGGCGTACCAGGAGTTCTCCCTGGCCTACATGCGCAAAATCGTCAGCGGCCTGATCCGCGAACACGAAGGCCGCAAAGTGCCGGTAATCATGTTCACCAAGGGTGGCGGCCTGTGGCTGGAAAGCATTGCCGACGCCGGTGCCGACGCCCTGGGCCTGGACTGGACCTGCGACATTGGCGAAGCCCGCCAGCGCGTGGGCAACCGCGTCGCGCTGCAAGGCAACATGGACCCGACCGTGCTGTACGCCAAGCCTGAAGCCATCCGCACCGAAGTTGGCCGCATCCTGGCCAGCTACGGCAAAGGCACCGGGCACGTGTTCAACCTCGGCCATGGCATCACCCCGGAAGTGAATCCGGAGCATGCGGGTGCGTTCCTGCGCGCGGTGCATGAGCTGTCGGCGCAGTATCACGAATAACACGCAAAACAAATGTGGGAGGGGGCTTGCCCCCGATGGCGGTGTACCAGTCAGTACAACTATGACTGATCTACCCTCATCGGGGTGTAGCCCCCTCCCACATTAAAAGCCAGAGAAACTCAGGCCTTCGCTTGCCCCAACGGCGGCAACTTTGCCAACTTCAACGCCACCAGCAACGCCCCGATCAACAGCGCCACGATAAACGCGCCGATCCCGTTCCACCCGGCGAAGTGCCAGAAGAACCCGCCTGCCGTCCCGGCAATACTCGACCCCACGTAGTAGCAGAACAGGTACAGCGACGACGCTTGCCCCTTGGCCCTCACCGCGCGGCGGCCGATCCAGCTGCTGGCCACCGAGTGGGCGCCGAAGAAGCCGAAGGTGAAGATCAGCATGCCCGGCACCACCAGCCACAGGGGGGTGAACAAGGTCAGGGCCATGCCGGCCAGCATCAGCACGATGGTGCCCCACAGCACGCGACGGCGGCCGAGGCGGTCAGCCAGGGAGCCGATTTTCGCCGAGCTGTAGATGCCCGAGAGGTACACCAGCGACAGCAGGCCGACCACGGCTTGGCTCAGGTCATAAGGATCGGCCAGCAGGCGATAGCCGATGTAGTTGAACATGGTCACGAAGGCGCCCATCAACAGGAACGCTTCGAGGAACAGCCAAGGCAGGCCGGCGTCCTTGAAGTGCATGACAAATCCATCCACCAGGCTGCGGGGCTTGAGGCTGGTAGCGCGGAAGTTCCGTGATTCGGGGAGGATCTTCCAGAACACCGTGGCGGCGATCAGCGCCAGACCGCCAATAATCAGCATGGCGGTGTGCCAACTGACGAAGTCGATCAACACGCCGATGATCAGCCGCCCGCTCATGCCGCCAATCGCGTTACCGCCGATGTACAAGCCCATGGCCAGGCCGATGTGCTGCGGGTGGATCTCTTCGCTCAGGTAGGTCATGGCTACGGCGGCCAGGCCGCTGAGCGACAGACCCACCAGTGCACGCATCAGCAGGATACCTTCCCAGGTCGGCATAAGGCCGCTGGCGATGGTCGCCAGCGCGGCGCAGAACAACGCGGAGACCATCACCGGCTTGCGCCCCAGGCGGTCGGAAATCGGCCCGGTGATCAACAAACCACATGCGAGCATCGCCGTGGCCACCGACAGGATCAGGCTGCTTTGTGCCGCATTGATGGAAAACTCCTGGGACAGCGCCGGCATCATCGGCTGCACGCAATACAACAACGCAAAGGTGGCGAACCCGCCGGAAAACAACGCCAGCACCGTGCGCATGAACATCGGCGTGCCTTTTTCGATGTACGCGTCATTGAGCTGGGCCACCACCTCATCCAGGGCGGTGGGCGGTACGTCTTGAGCGAGTGGAGCAACAACAGCTTTCACGGGGACCTCGGGGAGGAAGAGCGTGCCAGGACAGGCAATGCAAAAAAGAATATAGCTCCCTAATGATTCTTTCCAATATATTGTTCGACCTGTTTGATAGCTTTAACGACCTAATGAGGCTCCTATGGAATTGCGTCACTTGCGGTACTTCATCGCCGTCGCCGAAGAACTGCATTTCGGCCGGGCCGCGCAGGTGCTGGGCATCTCGCAGCCGCCGCTGAGCCAGCAGATCCAGGCGCTGGAGCAGGAAGTGGGGGCGCGGTTGTTTGAGCGTACCAATCGTCGGGTCGAACTGAGTGAAGCGGGGCGGTTGTTCCTGCAAGAGGCGCGGCTGGTGCTGGCGCAGGTGGACAAGGCGGCGGACGTAGCGCGCCGGGCGCAGTTGGGTGAGCTGGGCGAACTGAAGATTGGCTTCACCTCGTCGGCGCCGTTCAATTCCAGCATTCCCCAGGCGATCTTTGCGTTTCGCCAGGCGTTCCCGGCGGTGCATCTGAACCTGCAGGAGATGAGCAGCACCGAAGTGGCCGAGTCGCTGGTGGATGAGTCGATCCAGGTGGGCTTGATGCGGCCACTGCCCTTGCCGGATTCCTTGAGCGTGGTCGAGTTGATGCGCGAACCCTTGGTGGCGGTGTTGAGTGCGGGTCACCCGTTGGTGGCGGGCAGCGAGCGTGGTTTGCACCTGGCGCAATTGGCACAGGAGCCGTTTGTGTTTTTCCCGCGCACTTACGGCAGCGGCCTCTATGCCCAGTTGCTCAACCTGGCGCGTGATGCCGGCTTCAGCCCGCACTTTGCCCAGGAGGCCGGGGAGGCGATGACCATCATCGGCCTAGTGGCGGCGGGCTTGGGCGTGTCGGTACTGCCGGCGTCCTACCAGCGCATTCGGATCGATGGTGTGGTGTATCGCACGCTGCTGGATCAGGAGGCGATGACGGCGGTGTGGCTGGTGCAACGCAAGGGCGCGCAGACGCCGATGGCAGAGGCGTTTGTGGAGTTGTTGACTCGCAAGGCCTCGGTGGAGACGTGCTCACATATCAGGTAACGCAAGCTGCTTAGCGATTCACGGGAAAGATTCGCAGAGTCGGCACTTTGCCACAGGTTGCCGTAAAGTTGTTTTCAGGCATACTGCCCACGTTCCCGAAAGGGGCTTGTGAGACTCTGAGGATCCTGGGCAACCAGCAATCGCAGAGCCAGGCAGGAAGCGGCGATGACAAGCCAACCTGTTTGTGAAGAGGGCGCCGAAAGGCGCCCTTTGTCGTTTCTGTAGAGCCTGAATTCGTTTTACTTGGTGGTGCCGGTTTGCTCAAACAACTGCGCCGCCGACCCTGCCTCATTCACGCCATTGCTGCGCAAGCCCGCCATGATATCGCTATCCAGATTGTTCACCCAACGGTTGTAGTTGCGATGGATCTTGCCATCCTTGTAGCCCAGTTCGCGGCTGTCGCGGTAGGTGATGGCGTAGCTGTTGCGGGTGTAGCGGATGTCGATGGCGGCGTAGTACTGGTTACGCACAGTGATTTCGGCCTGCACCAGTTGCGGGCTGAGGCGTTGTACCGTCCATTCGCGCTTTTGCAGGGCGTTGACGATCACCGTTTTCATTTTTTCTTCGCTGACCTGGGCGTTGGCCGGCAGGTCGTGCTGGGTATTGAGGATCGGTTTGCTGGTGCAGCCGGCGCTGACCAGCAGAGCCAGGGTGATCAAGGTAACGCGTAGCAAGGAAGACATTCCGTTTTCTCCAATCGATTAAAGAGTCAGGCCCAGCGGCGGAAAATCAGCGAGGTGTTGACGCCGCCAAAGGCAAAGTTGTTGTTCATCACGTAGTCGTGGTGCATCTCGCGGAAGTCACCCTGCAGGTAATCCAGCTCGCCGCATTGCGGGTCGACGGTGTCCAGGTTGAAGGTGTGCACGTACTGGTCGCGGTTCATCATCTCGATGCTGAACCACGACTCCAGCGCGCCGCACGCGCCGAGGGTGTGGCCGAGGAAACTCTTCTGCGAACTGATGGGCATGCGGGTGCCGAACAGGCTGCTGGTGGCCAGGGTTTCGGCGATGTCGCCTTGGTCGGTGGCGGTGCCATGCCCGTTCACGTAGCCGATCGCGGACGGCTCAAGCCCGGCATCTTCCAGGGCCAGCTCCATGGCGCGGCGCATGGTTTTCTGCTCCGGGCGGGTGGTGTGCTGACCGTCGGCATTGCTGCCGAAGCCGACAATCTCGGCATGGATATGCGCACCGCGCGCCAGCGCATGTTCCAGTTCTTCGAGCACCAGCATGCCGCCGCCTTCACCGATCACCAGGCCATCGCGGCCACTGTCATAGGGGCGTGGGCTGGTTTGCGGGGCGTCGTTTTTCAGGCTGGTGGCGTAGAGCGCGTCGAACACCATGGCTTCGGTCGGGCACAGCTCTTCGGCACCGCCGGCGAGCATCAGGGGCAGGCGGCCGAACTTGATCGCCTCATAGGCATAGCCGATGCCCTGGCTGCCGCTGGTGCATGCGCTGGACGTGGGGATCAGCCGCCCGGTCAGGCCAAAGAAGATGCTGATATTCGCCGCCGTGGTGTGCGGCATCATGCGCACGTAGGAGTTGGCATTCAGCCCCTCGGCCACCGAGTTCAGCAGCATATTGCCGAACGCCTTGATCTCGTCCGTGCTGCCGGTGGACGAGCCGCAAGCCACGCCCATGCGTCCGTCCTTGATCGACTCGTCACCGAGCAAACCGGCGTCCTGCAACGCCTGCTCCGCCGCCCACACCGCCAGACGCGAGACGCGGCCCATGCTGCGCAGTTGCTTGCGCGTCCAATGGGCGGGCACGACGAAGTCGTCGATCGGCCCGGCCAGGCGCGTGTTCAATTCAGTGAAGCGGTCCCACTCGTCCATGCGCCGGATGCCACTGCGGTTGGCGCGGAAGTTGGCCGAAATGCTCGCCCAATCGCTACCCAGGGAGGTCATGCCGGCCATGCCGGTGACGACGACGCGCTTCATCAGCACAAGCCTCCATTCACGGCCAGGACCTGGCGCGTGATATAGCCGGCTTCGGCCGACATCAGGAAGTTCACCGCACCGGCGACTTCTTCCGGCGTGCCCATGCGCTGCGCCGGGATCATTTTCATCAGCTCTTCCACCGGTACGTTTTCATCCAGCATCGCCGTGTCGATCAAGCCGGGGGCGACGCAGTTGACGGTGATCTTGCGCTTGCCCAGCTCGATGGCCAGGGCCTTGGCCGCGCCGATCAGGCCGGCTTTGGACGCGCTGTAGTTGACCTGGCCACGGTTGCCGATCAAACCGGAAACCGACGTGATGCACACGATACGCCCAGCCGCGCGACGACGAATCATCGGCATCATCACCGGGTGCAGCACGTTGTAGAAACCGTCCAGATTAGTGCGCATCACTACGTCCCAGTCCTCCTCCGACAGGGCCGGGAATGCGCCGTCACGGGTCAGGCCGGCATTGAGCACCACGCCGTAGTAGGCGCCATGTTGCTCCACATCGGCCTCGAGAATTTCCTTGCACAGCGCACGATCCGCCACATCGAACTGCAACACCCGCGCCTTGCGGCCCAGGGCTTCAACCTCGGCCTGCACCGCATCGGCGTCACTACGCCCGCTGCGGCAGTGCAGCACGAGGTCATGCCCGGCCTGGGCCAGGCGCAGTGCAATAGCGCGGCCGATGCCACGGCTGGAGCCGGTGACCAGTACGGATTCAGTCATGGCGTTACGTCCTTCGATTCATCTAAATAATTGGCCGCCTGGGGCGGTCGAAATACATTCAAGCGGGCGCTCGCCTGGATACCGTCACCGGTCAGGTGGCATTCGAACACACCCATGCCATTGTCGTCTTCCAGGGAGCGCAGGCCGTGGATGCTCAGCTCGGCGCCTGCCGGAAAGTGTTCCACGTTGCATTCGAACTTGCGCGTGCCGAGCAGGAAACCCAGTTCCACCGCTTCACCTTTCTGGCGCGCGTGGCAACCGGCGTAGGCGGCGACGCTTTGCGCCATCAACTCGATGCCGACCCAGGCCGGCAGGCTACCGTCAGCGCGGTTGAACAGGCCGCCTGGCTTGATTGTGGTGCGGGTGCGGACCTGCTCTTCATCGAACGACAGCACCTGGTCGATCAGGATCATGTCGCCCGCATGGGGCAGCAGTTCGGCGAGTGGCCAATCGATCATGGGGCCTCTCCAATAATCAGGCTGACATTGTTACCGCCGAAGGCAAACGAGTTGCTCATCAGGCAGCGTTTTTCCAGGGGCTCTGCGGCTTGCGCCCAGTGCAAGGCGGGCAGTGCCGGGTCGGCCTGGCCATCCCAGACATGCGGCGGCACCCGGTGATGGACCAGGCTCAACCAGCAGAACGCCGCTTCCAGCGCACCGGCAGCGCCCAGGGTATGCCCGCTCAGGGGTTTGGTCGACGAGCAGGCCACGCCGTGCGGGAACAGGCTGGCGACCGCCAGGCTTTCCATCGCATCGTTATGCTGGGTGGCGGTGCCGTGCAGGTTCAGATAGCCGATCTGCCCGGGCTGCAATTTCGCGCTGGCCAGGGCCTTGCGCATCGCCTGCAATGCACCTTTGCCGGTGGGTTCCGGGGCGGAAATATGGTGCGCATCGCAACTGGCGCCGCTGCCCAGCAGGGCGATGGGGGCAGGCACCTTGCTCATCAGGAACAGCACGGCCGCTTCGCCGATGTTGATGCCGTTACGGTTCACCGAAAACGGGTTGCAGCGTTCGTTCGACACCGCTTCCAAGGCACTGAACCCGTTGAGCGTGAGCTTGCACAGGCTGTCGACGCCGCCGCAGATCACTGCATCGCACACGCCCAGGTCCAGCAGGCGCTGGGCGCTCATCAATGCGCGCGCGCTGGAGGTGCAGGCGGTGGAGATCACATAGGCCGGGCCGCTCAGTTGCAGCCAGTCGGCGAGGAAGTTCGCCGGGGCGCTGAGTTCCTGCTGCCGGTAATCGTAATCGCCGGGGAACTGGTGTTCGCGCAGGTAATGGGCAATACCGCGACTGGCTTCATCGATACCCGAGGTGCTGGTGCCGAGCACGATGCCGACCCGTGAGGCGCCGTAGGTGTGGATCGCCTGGCGGATCTCGCCCTCGATCTGCAACGCCGCTTCCAGCAGCAACTGGTTATTACGGCTGCTTTGCTGGCCCAGCTCAGCGGGTATGGTTGCCAGTTCGCCGTGCACACCGGCCACCGGCAGCACACGGTCCGGGACCCAGCCGCTTTCGGCGCGCATGCCGGAGCAGTCACCGGCAAACAGGCTGCGGCTGACCTCCGCCTGGCCACGGCCAAGGGCGCAAATCACGCCCAGGGCGTTCAGGTAGGCGGTCATCGTGCCGCTCCTAGCGGTGTGATGCGGTAGCTCAAGGGTTGGCCAGTCATATTTACGCTGAACACCTCGGAAGACTGGTACACGATCTGCCAATGGCCCGGCAGGGTGCGCGTCAAATCCATCGCCTGCGCGCTGGGGTACAGCGTACGCACGTCATCCGACGAGGTCAGCGCAAACAGCAGCGCGGCAAACAGCTCGCGTGCCTGGGGGTTGGGCGGCAGCAAACCATCGGCTTGCCACTCGCCATCGATCAGCTTTTGCCGGGCCTGGGGAATGCCCAGCGGGTCCATCATCGACCAGCGAATGCCGCCGCCTTCGCGCTGGATCACCAGCAGCCAGTCCTGGCTCTGGCCGTCAGCCAGGCGTTGCACATGCAGTTGCAGCGGCAAGGCCAGGGCCGGGATTTTCTCGGGCAACGGCGCCTGGCTGGCACAGGCGCCCAGCAGCAACAGGCAACCGATCAACAGCCAGCGCATCATGGGTTGGCACTCGCCAGTGGTTTGCGTGCCACGCAGTTGACCAGGGTTTCTTCGCGTTGCCCCACCGGCGGTGCCTTGCGCAGGCCCCAGCGTTCCAGCAGGCCGAAGTCGCTGGAGCGGCTCCACCACAAGTACGGGTACGAGATGTTTTGCGGGCCGAACTCAAAGCCCTGTTCGCGGAGCATCTCCAGGTATTCTTCGGCGCTTTTCTGCACATGCATCGGGTGGCGGAACAGCCAGCGGATCACCCAGGTGTCGATATAGGCTTCGGTGGACTCGGCAAACAGCAAGTAACCGCCTGGCTTGAGCACGCGGTAGAACTCCTTGAGTGCGCGATGCTGCTCTACCAAGTGGTGGAAGGTCTGGTGGCAGAACAGGATGTCCACGCTGTCGTCCGGCACCTGCAGGGTGGCGCAGTCACTGCCGATCAGCTCGATGGTCAGGCCCTGGCGCGCCGCTTCTTCACGGCTCAGTTCCAGGCTGTGCAGGTCCGCGTCAAGACCGATCAGGCGCTTCGGGGCGAACACCTGCTGCAACAGCTTGAAGGATTTGCCCTGGCCGCAACCGGCGTCCAGCAGCACCGGCGCTTGTGGCAGTGGTTCGGTGAACAGGCTGCGCAGGTCGTTGATCGCCACGCGCAACACATGGTGCTGCCAGGTGTGGCTGCGCAGGAACCAGAAGCCGAACCTGGTTTCTTCGACGTAGTTCTTACTCAAATACTGACTGCTCACGCGGCGTCCCCTGCGCAAATTTCCGACAACATCCGCAAGCGTCGCTTGGGCTCACTCACAAACGGGTTGCGCTCATCCCACGCATAACCGGCGAGGATCGACGCGATCATCCGGCGAATCTCCGGCGAACTGCCCGGATGGAAGATCACATCCTGGAACGTCCCGGCGTACCAGCCTTCGACGTAGCAGCGGAACGTATCGACACCGCGCTTCAACGGTTCGGCAAACTCTGTCTGCCAGTCTACGGTTTCGCCGTTGAGCTGACGATGCAGCACGCCGGCCGCCATGCTCGCCGAACGCATGGCGATGGTCACGCCCGAAGAAAACACCGGGTCGAGAAATTCCGCCGCGTTGCCCAGCAGCGCAAAGCCAGGCCCGTGCAGGGCTTTGACGTTGGCCGCGTAGCCGCCGATGGTCCGCGCCGGCGTATCCCATACGGCGTTTTGCAGCACACCGGCCAGGCTCGGGGTTTCATCGATGAAGCCGCGCAGGCAGGCGTCGAGGTCACTGTCACGACCGTCGAAATGCTGCTTGGCAGCGACCACGCCCACCGAGCAGCGGCCGTTGCTGAACGGGATGGTCCAGAACCAGATATCACGCTGGGTCGGGTGTGTGGTCACCAGGATCTTGCTGCGGTCGAAACCTGGGTGTTCGATGCGATCTTCGATGTGGGTGAACACCGCCTGGCGCACCGGAAAGTCCGACGGCAGATCCAGCTCCAGCAGGCGCGGCAACACCCGGCCGTAGCCACTGGCATCGAGCACGAACTTGGCCTTGAGGTGGTACTCGCTGCCGTTCTCCCTGCGTACATGCAGGTAGCGCGACTCACCCTTGAAGTCCACGCCGACGATGGTTTCGCCGTAGCGGATATCCACGCCTTGCTTGGCTGCCTGATCGGCCAGCAACTTGTCGAACTCGCCGCGCTGCACCTGGAAAGTGGTCGGTTTGCCGTTGCTGAAGGTGTCGCCGAAATCAAACGCGCTGTAGCGCTCGCCCCAGGCAAACGCGGCGCCGGTTTTCACCTGGAAACCTGCCGCCTGCACGGCGTCGAGCATGCCGGCTTCTTCGATAAAGTCGATGCAGTGCGACAGCAGGCTTTCGCCAATCGAGAACCGTGGAAAATGCTGGCGCTCGATGATCAATACATCATGCCCTTTGCGCTTTAACAGCGCGGCGGCGATAGCCCCGGATGGACCGGCACCGATCACCACCACCTGGCGACGTTCCATTTCAACTGTGGGCACGAGGGCTCCTTGCCACATTGGCGATAATTACATTCATAAGGCGTGCTTCTGCCGCCCGGCCCAGGGTGCCAGCATAAAGCTGAATGCCAGGCCCAGGCTGACCGATAAGCCGAAATTGCTCACCGCTGGCGTACTTGATACGGCCAGCAGGCCAAACGACAACCAGGTCGTCAGCGCCGCCAGCAATGTGCCGAGAAGACTGACCGCAGGACCGCCTATCTGTTCGCGCATCAGGATTGCGTAGTCCACGCTGATGGCCGTGACCAGCAGCAGGCCGAACAGGCTGAACAGCGTCAGCGGCTGGCCCAGCCAACCGAGGCTGGCCAGGCTGCACAGCGCCGCCAGCAATGGCAGGGCGACGATGCGCAAGGCCCCGCCGAAACCGAACGGCAGGATCAGCAGCAGGACGATCAAGACGCAGGACATCAACTTCAATTCAGCGGCGCTGATCTGGGTGTCGGCAAACACCCGGTTCAAGTCGCCCAGGCGGTCGACCAACTGCACGCCGGGCAGATCCAGCGCTTGCACGCGCAGCAGCGCGGGGTTGTTCAAGCCTTGCAGGCTGACCATCGCCGCCACGCCGCCGTCCACCGGCCCGAGCCACAGCGTGCGCCAAGGCTCGGCCAGCGGGCCTTTCAGCGCGGCGTCGATGTCTTGGGTGGGCAGTGCTTGCAACTGGGCGACTTCGGCTTGCAGGGCACTGGCGGGCACGCCGAGGTCCAGCAGCGGCCGCCAGTGTTGCGGCAGTGCGTTCAGTGCGTCGCGCAGCTGTTGCTGTTCGGCGGGCAGGCTGACCAGTTGATCGAGCGCCAGGTAGCCCTGGAGCTTGTCCATGTTCACCAGCTGATCTAGGCGTTGGCCCAACGCGTGTTGACGCTCCAACAGCTGTTGCTGGTTGTCTGCACGCACCAGGAAAAACTGGCTGGTAGGTTGGAACCCGGTGATCCGCGCCACGGCCTGGGCTTCTTGCAGCAGCTGCGGCGGCGCGCCGATCCACTGGCGGATATCGTTCTTGCTGTTCAAGTGCCACAGGCCGCCGGCGCAAAACAGCAGCACAAGCGCCAGCAATGCCGGGCTCGGCACGCGCTTGAGCAGCGATTCGCGCACTAGCCACAGGCATTGCGCGACGCGCAGCGGCCATTGCGCCGGGCGCAGTTCGACGCCCTTGAGCAGCGCCGGCAGCAGGCACACGGCGGACAGGTACGCACCGACCAGTCCCGCTGCGGAGAACACCGCAATCTGGGTCAGCGCCGGGAACGGCGTCCAGGCCAGCGCCAGGTAGCCGATGCAACTGGTGGCCAGGCTCAGGCTCAAACCCGGCAAGGTGATGCGCAACGCCGGCCAACTGCGCCACGGCTGCAGGCTCCAGCTCTTCGACAGGTAGTGCAGCGGGTAATCCACCGCCACGCCGATCAGGCTGGAACCGAGTACCAAGGTCATCACATGCATATGGCCGAACAGCGCCACACAGGCCACCGCGCCAAACAGCATGCCCACCAGCACCGGCACAAAGGCCAGCAGCACGCGCCAGCGGCGGAAGGCGAGCAACAGCAACAACAGGATGCCAACGGTAGCGCCGCCGCCGACCCAGGTGATCTCCCGCGTGGCCTGCTGTTGACCATTGGCGGCGTACAACAAACCGCTGGCGGCGAGCAATTGCGCGCCTTGCTGACCGGCTTGCTCGCGGCTCGCCTGGAGCAGATCCGCCACCTGCAACGGCAGTTTCATGTCGAAGGCATTGCCGGTGGTGCGTGCCCGCAGCAGCACCCAGCTTTTGCCGTCGGCATCGGCGATCAATGCGCCGCTGCCGATATCCAGTTGCACCGAGCCGTGTTGCGGCTGGCTGTTCTGGATACGCCCGGTCAGGCCCAGCCAGTCATCCTGGCTCGGCACCAGGCTGAATCCGGTGAAGGGGTCGAACAGCGCCTGTACGCGTTGCTGGATAAACGCATCGGGATGCTCGATCAGTTGCTCGCGGTCCTTGGCTGACAGCATCGCCAGGCGGCCACGCAGCAATTGCTCGCGCAGTGCCGGCAAGTCGGCTTGCAGGTTCCACTGCACTTTTTCGAATAGCCCGCTGGCCTGCCAGCGCTCGCCCAACTGTTGCGCCACGGCCACGGCTTGCTGGCGGTCGGCATGCCCCACCAGCACCAGCATTTCGCGGTTCAGCGGCTCCTGCATGCGTTGTTCGGCTTGCTGTTCCAGCGCATCCGGGGTGTTGCCCGGCACCAGTTCCATCAGGTTGGCCGACAGCGGCGCACCGTGGCGCCACTGCCAGCCGGCCAGGGCCAGCACGGCCACCAGCAGGATCAGGAACAGGCGCGGCAGCAGGCGCTCACTGGGCAAAGTCGTGTTGCTCCGCTTCACTCAGGGGCAGGTCGGCATGGCTGTCTTGCATGCGCAGCACGGTGCTGTCGCCCTGGGTTTCCAGCAGTTCGATGGTTTGCACCAGGTCGCCGCCGTCGATGTTGATCTGGGTGAAGACTTGCTTGAGCAACAGCGAGCGCGGGATCAGGGTCAACTTCCACTGCTTGGCCTCGCCTTGCAGCTTCAACTCGAAGTCACGTTGCAGGCCGCTGCTGTCGCCCTGCAGTACGGCGAGGAACAGCCGATTTTGCTCGGCACCGGCGCTCTTGTTCGGCAGCAGTTGCCAACCATTGGCGTCGCGACGGGCAATGCCCTGGGCGCTGATGCGGTAGTCCTGTTGCAGTGGGGCTTTCAGCAGCCACAGCAGGCCATGGTCCTTGGCGAGCACGAAGGTGCCTTTGCTGACCAAGGGCTGGGGCAGGGCACGCAGGTGTTTTTCCTGGGTGAAGTTGCCGTGGATCACCGAGGGTTTGGCCAGTTGGTCGCTGAGTTGTTGCAAGTCAAAAGCATGTGCACTGAAGCTCAGGAACAACCCGATCAAAAATGTGGCAGCGGGCTTGCCCGCGATGAGCCTGAGGGCGCTGCGTAGTGTCCGGCGGATCGCGTTATCGTTGAAGTCCGTCGGGGGTAAGCCCCCTCCCATATGGGATTTCATTTCAGGGCCCTTTCGACGGCGTTGGTGAAGACTTTGGGGGAGGCCAGTTGCATCTCGCGCGTGGCGATTTCCACCGCGACTTGCACGGTGCTGGCGCGGGTCAAACGCTCGCCGCTGGCGAGGTCGGTGATCAGGTAGTTGACCTTCAAGCGGTTCTCCCACTCCACCAGGCTGGCGCGTACGTTGATGGTCTGGCCGAACACGGCGCCGCGCACGTAGCGCAGTTGCAGGTCGATCACCGGCCAGGCATAGCCCGATTCGAGCATCGCCGCGTAGTTGTGGCCGAGTTTGTCCAGCAGCGCGCAACGCGCCACCTCCAGGTACTTCACGTAATGCCCGTGCCACACGACGTTCATGGTGTCGACGTCAAAAAATGGCACGAGGATTTCAGTGTCGCAATGCAGCACGCCAGGGTTACGCATGCAGCCTCCAGTGTTGTTCGGCGATGCGTTGCAGGCACAGGCGCAGTTCGCCTTCCAGGGCGCGGTCTTCGATGACCGGCGGGAAGTCCTTGGCCAGATCCGCGTGCATGGCGGCCAAGGCCGGTGGCAGCGGCCGCGCATCCTCGGCCTGGGCCCGCAGCCACACGCCCTGGTTGGCGGCGAGCAAGGTCGCGGCGGCGACCTGTTCGGTCAGCTCCAGCACGCGGATCGCATCGCGGGCGGCGATGGTGCCCATGCTCACCTTGTCCTGGTTGTGGCACTCGGTGGAGCGCGAGAACACGCTGGCGGGCATGGTGTTTTTCAGGGCTTCGGCGGTCCAGGCGCTGGTGCCGATCTGCACCGCCTTGAAGCCGTGGTTGATCATGGCGCGGTCAGCCGGCGCGCCGGACAGGTTGCTCGGCAGGCCGTGGTTGTAGCGCACGTCCACCAACAGTGCGAGCTGGCGGTCGAGCAGGTCGGCGACGTTGGCCACCAGGGTCTTGAGGCTGTCCATGGCAAAGGCGATATGCCCGCCGTAGAAGTGCCCGCCGTGCAGCACGCGTTCTTCTTCGGCGTCGATGATCGGGTTGTCGTTGGCGCTGTTCAGCTCGATTTCGATGAACGAACGCAGCCAGTTCAGGCTGTCGGCCAACACGCCGAGGACGTGGGGCGCGCAGCGCAGCGAGTAACGGTCCTGCAGGCGGTGCAGTGGCGCGGTCGGCGCATCGATGGCCAGGTCCTTGCGCAGCCAGGCGGCGACTTGCATCTGCCCCGGGTGCGGCTTGGCGGCGAACAGCCGCTCGTCGAAGTGTTCCGGGTTGCCTTGCAGCGCCACCACGTTCAGCGCGGTGATGCGCGTGGCCAGTTGCAGCAGGTAGTCGGCGCGGGCGAAGGCCAGGCACGCCAGGCCGGTCATCACGGCGGTGCCGTTCATCAGTGCCAGGGCTTCCTTGGGGCGCAGCACCAGCGGGTCCCAGCCCAGTTCGCGGTGCACGTCGGCGGCCTGGCGGCGTTCGCCACGGAACATCACTTCACGTTCGCCGGACAGGGTTGCGGCCACGTAGGACAGGGGCGTCAGGTCACCGCTGGCGCCCACCGAGCCTTCTTCCGGGATCAGCGGCAGCACGTCGTGTTCGAGGAACGCATGCAGGCGCTCCAGCAGCTCCACGCGCACGCCGGATACGCCGTGGCACAGCGACTGCAAACGAGCCGCCAGCACCGCCCGGGTGGCCTGGGCGTCGAGCAACTTGCCCAGGCCGCAACCGTGGAAGGTGTACAGATGACGCGGCAGCGCTTCGACGTGCTGCAAGGGCACCGCCACCACGCAGGAGTCGCCGTATCCGGTGGTCACGCCGTAGATCACGCCTTCCTTGTCCAGCAGCGAGTCGAGGAACTGTGCGCCCTTGGCGATGCGCTGGCGATACGCGGGGTCATCCTGCAACTGCGTAGGCGCCTGACGGTTGGCCAGGGCCAGCACGTCTTCGATGCGCAAAGGGCGTTCGCCAAAGGTTACCGGCTCAAGATGCGTGGTCATCGGTCTTCCAGAAAGGGTAAAAGTTGAACCATTGTCGGGGCGCTTCCAGGCAGAACTCGCCCAGGCGTGCGGCGTAGCGTGCGGTCCACAGGGCTATGACCTGCTCGCGGGTGGTGCGTTTCCATTCGATCAGCGGCGTAAACGGCTCGATGCTCAGGCGATAGCGGCTGCCGTGCTTGAGGCACATCAACAGGTTCACCGGGCATTTGAGCAGGCCGGCCAGCAGCCACGGGCCTTGGGGGAAGGCGGCGTCGTGGCCGAGGAAGTCCACACGCACCGTGCGCCCACCGTGCAGCGGCACGCGGTCGCCGGCGATGGCCAGCCACTCGCCGTCATCCAGGCGCTGGCTGAGCAGCAGCATGGTGGCCGGGTCCAGCTCGCTGACCTGGATCAGGCGCAAGTGCGTCGCCCCGGCCTCGCCCAACAGGCGGTTGAATTGTTCGGCGTGCTTGGTGTGCACCAGCACGTTCATGGTGACCTGTTCACCGATCTCGGCCAGCGCCCGGCACACTTCGAGGTTGCCCAGGTGCGCGCCCACCAGCATCTGCCCGCGCTCGCCCCGCAGTTGCCCGCGCAATTGCGCAGGGTCGTTGATTTCGATCTGCTCCAGGCGCAGCTTGCCGTTCCACACGTCGAGCTTGTCGAGCAACGAGTCGGCAAAGGCCATGAACTGGCCGAAGACTTTCCAGTGGGTAGGGCGCAGTTCGTCACGCCCGCTCCAGTCGGCCAGGCGCTGCTGGTATTGCCAGGCGCTCTGTCGGGCGGTGCGGCCGAACAGGAAGAAGTACAGGACGATGCCGTACAACACCGGGCTCAGCAGTCGACGACCAAGGACCTTGGCGGCGAAGGCGGTGAGTTTCATCAGCCAATAGCTGCCGCGCTCCTCGCGGTCGGCCCAGTGTTTGATGCTGTCGCTCATGCCTGCCACCGCCGCCACAGGATCATCGGCGCGCGGATCAGCATGCCGAAGAACAGCCGGGTGTGCATGGCCGAGATGCGTACGTTGTCGCGGAACAGGCGGAAGTGCGACAGGCCATCGGCCGGGTAATGCACCTGGGTCGGCAGCCAGCGCATCGGTTGGTTGCGCCAGGCCAGGCGTACCAGAATGTCGGAGTCGAAGTCCATGCGCGTGCCGATGTAGGCCGAGTCCATCAGCGCCAGCACCGGTGCCAGCGGGTACACGCGAAAGCCGCACATCGAGTCGCGGATCTGCAACGACAAGGTGTTGATCCACACCCACACGTGGGTCAGGTAGCGCGCGTACAAGCGGCCTTTGGGCACGCTGTCGTCGTATTCGGGATAGCCGCAGATAATCGCATCGGGGTGCCGGCGCGAGGTGTCGATAAAGGTCTCGACTTCGCGCAGGTCATGCTGGCCGTCGGCGTCGACTTGCAGGGCGTGGCTGAAACCCAGGCGTGCGGCTTCGCGAAAGCCGGCCATCACTGCGCCGCCTTTGCCCTGGTTGTTCGGCAAGGTCAGCAGGGTGACGTTGTCCAGGGTTGCCAGTTGCGCCAATACCGCTGCGCACGCCGGGCTGCTGCCGTCATCCACCAACAGGCAGGGCAGGCCGCTGTCCAGCAGGCTGCGGACCACGGCCGGCACGGCGGCTTCGTGGTTGTAGACCGGGATCAGGGCGCAGGGGTCATGCATTGGATGCCACCAACTGAATGCGTCCGCTGGAGCAGGCCGCTACGCCGTTGCGATAGGCGAAATACAATTTGCCGCGTTCCGGGTCAAAGCGCAGGTGCAGTTCGATCCCATCGCCTGGGCGCACTAATTGCTGAAACTTGAGCACTTCCATACCCGCAAAACTCGGTGGCAAATCGAGCAGTTGTTGGCCCAGGTTGAACGCCCACTCGACTTGCACCACGCCCGGCAGCACCGGCGTGACCGGGAAGTGGCCGCTGAAATAGGCCAGGTCTGGCGGGACGCTCAGTTGCACGGTCCATTCGCCGTTGGCTTCGACGCGCTCCAATACTTCCGGTGCCTTGGGCCGGGGTGCCAGCAGCAGTGCCTCGATGTCGGCCTGAGGCAGTTTGCCTTGGCTGTTCAGCGGCAGCTGCCTCAGCAACCGCCAACGACGCGGCAGGGCCAGGGCTTCGCAGTGCTGGCTCAGGTGTTGGCGCAGGGTTTGGGTGACGGTCCGGCGGCCTTGATTGCGCAAGGCATGCAGGCCTTCGGCGCTCAACACCACCAGCGCACCAAGCGAGGCGCGATTTTCCTGGACTACGCCCAGGCGGGTGTCGGCGACCCACGGGTGGGTCATCAACGCGTGTTCCAGCATGGGCAGGGAGATGCGTTTTTCTTCCAGCTTGACGATGCGGTCCAGGCGGCCGAGCAGCTCGAAACGGCCATCGGCATGGATGCGTGCGGCGTCGGCGGTCTGTTCGACATGCCCCTCAGGCAGGTAAGGCGATGCAATGCGCAGGGCACCGTCGGCATCCTGGCTCAGTTGCACGTCGGTAAACGGCTGCCAAGGCTGTGCGCCTTGGCGCCAGGCGATGCCGCCGGTTTCCGAGCTGCCGAGAATCTCGGTCGGCCATTGTTGCAAGCGGTCGTACAGGCTGCCGGCGCCGTCCACCGGCAACGCGCCGCCGGACGAAAACACCCGCGACACGCTGCTCAGCGCCGGCCAGTCGAGGTTATCGCCCATGCGCTTGAGCAGTGCCGGGCTGGCAACCCAGGCAAAGTGCGCATGCTCGCGACTGGCGCGCTGCATGTCTTCGGGGAATGCCAGTTGCTTGCGCACAAAGGTACGGCCGGCGCACAGCGGCCACAGGACGCGGAACAGCAAACCGTAGATGTGTTGGGTGGCGACGCTGCCGATGATGCAGGCGTCCTTGAGGTCCTGGCCCCACAGGGTTTCCAGGGCCTCGACCTCGTTGGCCAGTTGACGCAGGGTCTTGTCGATGCGCTTGGGTTCGCCGCTGGAGCCGGAGGTGCACAGGCTCAGTTGGCAAGCGTCCAGGTCAAGTGCGGCAGCGCTCAATGGCGCCGCATACAGCGACTCAAGGTCAGCCGCTTCGGTCAGCCAGGCATCGACGGCTTCATCCCAGCGTTGGCGGGTCTGAGGTTGCAGGTCGGCGGGCAGCAGTACGCTGACTCCGGCCCGCCAGGCACCCAGCAGGGCAATCGCCAGCAGGCCGGCATCTTCCAGGTACACGGCCAGTCGCTGGATGCCGCGGGCTTGCAGGCCCGCCGCCAGGCTCAGGGAGTATGCCCACAGTTGGGCGTGATTCATGGCAGGTTCGGTGGTAACCGGACGCTGTTCCAGCGGCTCAAGCAGCACGTGCTCAAGTTTCAACCCATTCATACGCGGCCTCGAACCCTTTGTCGTACTAGCCATTCCACGGCAAACAACAGCCCCATCAGCCCGTAGGCGATCAGGCCGTTGTACAACGTCCACCAGCTCAGCGGTGCCCACAGGGTGAGGGCCGCGGCGAGCAGGCCATTACACAGAAAAAACACACTCCACACCACGGTGACCTGGCGGGTGTACACGATGGCATGCGGCGCCAGCACCGGGTCGGTCATGCGCGCCAAGCGCTCGACCATCGGCGGGCCATATTTGAGGCTCAGGCCGAACAGCGCCAGCATGAACGCGCTGACCAGGCTCGGGTACCAGCGCAGCAGGCGGGGGTTGTCGAACCAGGCCAGCAACAGGCAGAACACGATCACCGCCAGCGCCATCCAGCGGCTGCCCGGGCGTCGTGCACCGGTCAGCGCGCGCAGCAGCCACAGACTGCCGAGCAGCAGACCGAATTGCCACGGGGCAAAGTGTTCGGTGCCGTAATACACCGCAAAGGGGTACAGCAGCCCCGCCAGCAACAGGCCAAGGCCGATCAGCCGGCTCATGCGGCAGGCGTGACCAGACGGTACACCGCCTCAACCACGTCGTTCACGGTGCGCACAGCCTTGAATTCCTCGGCGGCGATCTTCTTGCCGGTCTGGCGCTTGATATGGTCGATCAAGTCGACGGCATCGATGCTGTCGATTTCCAGGTCCTGGTACAGGTTGGCGTCCAGAGTGACGCGTTCCGGCGGCAGTTCGAACAGTTCCACCAAGGCATCGCGCAGGGTGTTGAAAATATCGTCACGAGTTTGCATGGTCCGGTCTCAAGCTGCCTGTCTGGCCGTGACGAACGCCGCAAGGCTGGCCACGTTGGTGAAGTGATTGCGGGTGTCCTTGGCGTCGGCATCGATCTTGATGCCGTACTTTTTCTGGATCGCCAGGCCCAGTTCCAGGGCATCTACCGAATCCAGGCCGAGGCCTTCGCCGAACAGGGTCTGATCGCTGCCGATATCGTCGACGCTGATATCTTCCAGGCCCAGGGCCTCGATGATCAGCGCCTTTATGTCGTGCTCAAGGCGGTGTTGGTCGCTCATCTTCGGCGAGCTCCTTAATAAAATAGTGATGCAGGTAATCGTTGAGCTTGCGTGAGGCCTGGGGCGCGGGCCCCAGTGTTGCGAACGCCTGTGGTTCTATATCGGCACCCACCCGCAAACTGAAGTGCACGCGGCATTTAGGGATGCGATACCAGGGTTCGGCCTTGGTCAGCGTGGTCGGGCTGACCTTGATCACCACGGGGGTGATGATTGTCGCACCCCGCAGTGCAATGGCGGCACCGCCACGATGAAAGGCAGGCGCCGCGCCGGGTGTGGTGCGGGTGCCCTCGGGAAAGATGATCAGGGTCTGGCCGCTGCGCAGGGCGTCTGCGGCAGCATCGAGCATCTCGGCACTGCCGTCGTTGCTGATATAACCGGCGTCGCGCACCGGGCCGCGGGTGAACGGGTTCTGCCACAGGCTCTGTTTGACCACGCAATTGGCCTGGCGCACCAGGCCGATCAGGAATACCACGTCGATCAGCGATGGGTGGTTGGCGATGATCATCTGGCCCGGGCGACCGAGCTTTTCGGCGCCTTCGACGCTGTAGGTCAGCACGCCGACGCGTTGCATCAGGCGGATAAAGAACCAGAACAGCCAACTGATCGTGTGACGGGCGCGGCTGCGGTGCTTTGCAGCGTCCCCTGGCAGGCAACTGAGCAACGGAAACACCAGTAAACGCAGGCACAACCCGCCGAAACCGAACAGCGCAAAGCTGGCGGCGGTGGCGAACAGACGCCAGTAATAGGCGTCTCGTGGTTTGTCATTCAGGGCTTGCGTTGCCAGTTCCATACGCGGTTCTTCCAGGCATGTTGGCAGGCGACCTGTTCGGTGAGCAGGGTGCGCAGCAGGTTCAGGGCGTGGGGCCACTGGGTTTGAGTGGGTTGGACAGTGCCGGTACCGAGTTCCAGTTGCCACTCGTCGCCCGGCGTCAGCAGCAGACCGAGGGCGTAGGGGAAGGGCACGTCGACGATCCAGCTGGCATAGGCTTCGGGCGCCTGCTCTTCGGTTATCACCAGTAAAACCGCCGTCGCACCTTCGTTGAGCAGCGCGGCGGCTTCGAGCATGCCGTGCTCCAGGCCATCGCCGGCGGCGGCGAGGGCGGTCATTTCGCTGGTTTCATTGCGCAGGATCGACCAAAGGCCAATCACCGCATTGTGCACCGACAGGCTGAACTGGGTTGGCGACAGCGGTTGTTCGCTGGCCAGGTCGCTGAGGATGTCAAGGGTGCGCGGGGTTTCGCCATGCCGGGAGATAAACACCAGCGGCAGGTCCTGCAGGCCTTCGGCCAGTGGCCAACCCACGCTGAACGCCATGCGCGCCAGCCTGCTCAGGCGGCGGCGTTGCATGGCAGGCAGGAACGAGACATCAGGGGCTGCATCACTTGCGGGCAGCAACGCCGGCGCCTGACACCAGGCGCACCAGTCATCCACGCTATCGAGCCCGGGGGCCCAGGCGCGCCATTGGGCGATGTTGAAAGTGATCACTGAGAAGTTGTCCCGCCCCTGCGGGCTTCCATGTGCGACTTTTGGCCCCGAATACCGGGACAGGGAACAATAGCCGAATGGCGCGCATTATCCCGGTGCCGTGGGGTTCTAGCAAACTTTGGTAAAGATTTGTGCACGGTCGATTACAAAATAGTGGAAAGAATTGACAGATTGTCCTTTACCCAAGGACTGGATGGATTGTCGGACCGTTCTTTTTAATCTGTGGGCTGTGTATGACAGCTATCGTGCCAATGGCATCGTGATGCAGCAGTGCATGGATGAACGAGGTAGCTAACAGGCGCTTTTGCCCTCTACACTCGGACATTCATTGATACACGGAGGTTTTTCCATGCGGCGTGTGGTGTTCAATCAAAAAGGTGGCGTTGGCAAGTCCAGCATTGCCTGCAACCTGGCGGCAGTCAGCGCCAGCGAAGGTTATCGAACCCTGTTGGTGGACCTCGATGCGCAAGCCAATTCAACCCAATACCTCACTGGGCTGACCGGCGACGATATCCCCATGGGTATTGCCGAATTCTTCAAGCAAACCCTGTCTTCCGGGCCGTTTTCGAAGAAAAACCGAGTGGATATCTACGAGACCCCCTTCGACAACCTGCACGTGATCACCGCAACCGCAGAGCTGGCGGACCTGCAGCCCAAGCTCGAGGCCAAGCACAAGATCAACAAGCTGCGAAAGCTGCTGGATGAGCTGAGTGAAGATTACGACCGGATTTACCTGGATACGCCTCCAGCGCTGAATTTTTATGCGGTTTCAGCGCTGATTGCCGCTGATCGCGTGCTGATCCCCTTCGATTGCGACAGCTTCTCGCGCCAGGCCCTGTATGGTCTGCTGGCGGAGATCGAAGAGTTGAAGGAAGACCACAACGAGGACCTCGAAGTGGAAGGCATCGTGGTCAATCAGTTCCAGGCCCGGGCGAGCCTGCCGCAGCAGATGCTGGATGAGTTGATTGCAGAAGGGTTGCCGGTGCTGCCGGTGTACTTGGCCAGCTCCGTGCGCATGCGTGAGTCGCACCAGGAGAGCAAGCCGCTGATCCACCTGGACCCACGGCACAAGCTGACGCAGCAGTTTGTAGAGTTGCATAACCTGCTGGAAAACGCGTGATCCAAAAGACAACACAAAAACCCTGTGGGAGGGGGATGGGTGGTTTCCAAGGCCGAGTTACACGCCTTGGCTACGCAACCAGCTCATCAATTGCGGCAACGCAAGCGCCCCACTCTGGCGCGCCACTTCGCGGCCGTTCTTGAACAGAATCAAACTGGGAATCGAGCGAATCCCCAACTGTGCCGACAACTGCTGATTGGCCTCGCTGTCCAGCTTGGCCAACCGGCACTTGCCCGCCAACTGCCCGGCCGCCTGCTCGAACACCGGCGCAAACGACTTACACGGCCCACACCAGTCCGCCCACACATCCACCAGCAACGGCAAATCGCCCTTGATTTGACTGGCGTAGTCGCCTTGCTTCAACTCAAACGGCTTGTTCGACAAAACCGGCTGCTTGCAGCGCCCGCATTTGGGCGCATCACCCAGGCGTTCACCGGGGATGCGGTTGAGGCCGTTGCAGTGGGGGCAGGGGATGACAAGAGGTTCGGGCATGGTGGGGCTCCAATGAAAGCAGTCAGTGAAGTTCAATGTGGAGCCGGACGCAGGTGTTATCAAGTTATGAAGCGGCGTTGCATATGCTCACAGATTTTTGCGTGCTGGTTGGGCATACCTACCTAGGCTGTGAAAGCGTGTTCGACAAAGCACCACCGGTCCGATCGACTCTATAGCAAATTGCGATAGTCAGCGTTCGAGTTTAACCTTCATAGCAAGATGCGATAGGGATGTTGCATGCGAGTGATCAGTGCGAAGCAAATACGAAATGCCAAGGAAAAATGGCCTCACTCAGCCAGTGCTCTGGATGAGTGGCATCGGAAGGTCAAAGTCATCAACCCTGAAGACTTTGCGACGTTGAGAGCAGTTTTCCCTGCTGTGGATAAAGTGGGGGCGCTGCATGTGTTCAATATCGCAGGCAACAAGCTCCGCCTTATTGCCATCGTGCGCTATCGAATGCAGCGTCTCTACATCCGGCATGTTTTGGACCATCGTGAATACGACAAGGGTAAGTGGAAGGAGTAATGGGAAAAATGAGTGTATTGATCGAGCAAGTCGCCGAGCATTGGAAGTTCGTGTCCCCCTTGTTGCGTAAGCCGAAAACCGAGGCTGATTACGATGTGTTGGTAGAGGCGCTCGACGAATTGCTGGATATCGTGGGGGACGATGAAACCCATCCGCTGATGGGGCTGGTCGATATCATCGGTGATTGGGTTGAGGCCTATGACTTAGAGCATTGGCCAATACCTGAGGCGAGCGGTGTCGATGTATTGCGTTCAATGATGCAGGAGCATGGCTTGACGCAAAGTGACCTGCCTGGTGTCGGCGCTCAGTCGGTTGTCTCAGAAATCCTGAGTGGAAAACGCCAGCTGAACGTTCGGCAGATTCGTTGGCTGGCGGAGTTCTTCAAGGTCCCTGTGGATATGTTCATCTGATCACGATCACGGCGGTGGGCGATCTTCTGGATAGGCCTCCTATGACGAACAACTAATCTCCAAATGTTTCCCCCAATCCGGCGGCCGCTGTGCGTACTGCTCCATCCCCGCTTGCTCCTCAAACGGCTTGGAAAGCACCGCATGCAACCGCCGCACTTCGCTGTAATCCCCGGATTCGGCGGCAACGATGGCGTTCTGCGCCAGGTAGTTGCGCAGGATATACAGCGGGTTCACCGCATGCATCCGCGCACGGCGTTGTTCTTCGCTGAACTCCCCATCCCGCTCAACGCGCGCCTGGTACTGCTCGGCCCAGGCATCAAACCCGGCCAGGTCGACAAAGTCATCGCGCAGCCGCGCTACGGCCAACGCCGCCGATTCATCCCCCAGGCGCCGGAAGAACAGGGTGTAATCCACGCCGCTGTTTTGCATCAGCTTCAGTAAACGCTCGACCAGTTGCTGGTCATCGTCTTCGGCGGTGGTCAGCCCCAAGCGGCGGCGCATCAGGTCCAGGTAGTTCGCTTGATAAAGCGGCAGATACAACCCAAGTGCTTCCTTCAACGCATCGACGCTGATAAACGGTGTCAGCGCCTGCGCCAATGCACTCAAGTTCCACTGCCCGATCGGCACCTGATTACTGAAGGAATAGCGCCCTTCGTGATCCGAGTGGTTGCAGATGAAGTGCGCGTCAAAGTCGTCCAGGAATGCAAACGGTCCGAAGTCGAAGGTGATACCGAGGATCGACATGTTGTCGGTGTTCATCACCCCGTGGCAGAAGCCATACGCCTGCCATTTGGCGATCAGCTCAGCATTGCGCTCGACGATTTCGCGGAACATCGCCAGGTACGGCTCGGGCTGTTCGCGGCATTCGGGGTAGTGCAGGTTGAGCACGTGTTCGGCCAGTTGCGCCTGCTGCTCGGGTTTCTTGGTGTAGTAGAAGTATTCGAAATGCCCGAAGCGGATATGGCTGTGCGCCATGCGCAACACCATCGCGCCGCGTTCCTGTTTTTCGCGCCACACCGGGGTGTCGGAACCGATCACGCACAGCGCGCGGCTGCTGGGGATGCCCAGCGCATGCAGCGCTTCGGACGCGAGGAATTCGCGGATCGACGAGCGCAGCACGGCACGCCCATCGCCCATGCGTGAGTAAGGCGTCATGCCGGCGCCCTTGAGGTGCAGGTCCCAATGCTCGCCCGCCTCGTTGTACACCTCGCCCAGCAACAACCCACGGCCGTCACCCAATTGCGGGGTGTAGCCGCCGAACTGATGCCCGGAATAGACCATCGCCCGCGGCTCTGCCTCGGCCCACAGTTTGTGCCCGCCGAACAGTTCGGCGAACACCGGTGTTTCGGCAACGGCGGGGTCCAGGTCGAGCAGGGCCATGGCGGCCTCGCTCGCCACGACCAGGCGCGGTGCGTCGAGGGGCTCGGGCAATACGTGGGTTGAGAACGCATCGCCCAGGCGTGCGAAGCGGTTGTCGAAGGTCAGTTCGTCGAGGGCTTTCACCGGCCATCTCCAGCAGAATGTCCGAGCATTCTGCTGGGGATAGCGCGGTTAGTCGAGTTTGCTCGGTGGTGGTTCCTGCACGCCGCCGTCATTGGCGGGCTTGGCCGGGGTGTCGACTTCCACCAGTTTGTATTCCTGGCCGTGGAGGTTCTTGAGATAGACCTCCATCTGGCGGAACGAGATGTTGATGTGCTCTTTCTTGAACTCGCGATTGATAAAGCGGTTCACTTCGTCGATCACCGGGTTGCGGTCGCCCAGGTCGCGCACGTGCATGCGCAGTTCATGGTCGAGGGTGCTTTCGCCGAAGTTGAGGAAGTACACATGGGGTTCCGGCTCCTTGAGTACCCGCGGGTTCTCGCGGGCGGCCTTGAGCAGCAGTTCCTTCACGCGGTCCAGGTCGGAGCCGTAGTCCACGCCGAGCTTGAGGGTGACGCGGGTAATGGTGTCGGTCAGTGACCAGTTGATCAGTTGTCCGGTAATGAACGTTTTGTTCGGGACAATGATGTCCTTGCGGTCAAAGTCGGTGATCGTCGTGGCGCGGATGCGGATCTTGCTCACCGTGCCCGACAGGTTGCCGATGGTGATGGTGTCGCCGATGCGCACCGGGCGTTCGAACAGGATCATGATGCCGGAGATGAAGTTGGCGAAGATCTCCTGCATACCAAAGCCCAGGCCCACCGACAGCGCCGCCACCAGCCATTGCAACTTGTCCCAGCTCACGCCGAGGGTCGACAGGGTGGAGACGAAACCGACGCCGGCAATCACGTAGGACAACAGCGTGGTAGTCGCGTAGGCGCTGCCCTGGGCCAGGTCCAGTTTGGACAGCACCAATACTTCGAGCAAACCCGGTAAGTTGCGCGCGAGCGCGAAGGTAATGCCGATGATGATCAGCGCGCCGAGCAAGTCGCCGATGCTGATGGGCACCATGCTGATATTCGCACCGGTGCCGCTGGTGTATTCGTACAGCGTGACGTTATCCAGGTAGGAAAATACCGAGATCAGGTCCGCCCACACCCAATACAGCGCGGCGATAAAACCGCCGAGCAATGCCAGGCGAATCAGGCGCATGGACTGCTCGTTGACCTGCTCGATGTCCAGGGTCGGTTCTTCGATCACCGCTTCGCCGTCGCCGGCTTCCTTGGCGGCCTGGCGTTTGGCCAGGGCGCGCGCATAGGCCAGGCGCCGGGCGGCAACGCCCAGGCCACGGACGAAGGTGGCTTCGATCACCAGCCAGAACATCAGCAGGTACAGGGTATTGATCAGCCGGTCGCTGAGCTTGAGTGCGGTGTAGTAGTAGCCGAAGCACACGGCGATAAACAGCGCGATGGGCAGCGCGGTAAACAGCAGGCCCACGGCCTTGCGAAACAGCGAAGCCTTTTCGTGCGTAGGGCTGTTGAGCAACAGGCGGCCCAGCAGCCAGGCCATCAGCGCGTAGCAGGTCAGCACCACGCCGATGCCCAGCACGTCGTCGGCCAGCGCCGCGGGTTGGTGTTCAGCGATGGCGACCACGGCCACCAGGGCCAATACCACCAGCCCGAGTTTGCGCACCCAGCCTTGCAGGAATTCGACCTGGGGCTTTTCCCAGCGAAAGTGCAGTTCGGCCACGCCACCGGGCGCCAGGATGCGATAGGCGGTGTAGAACACCAGCCAGGCCTGAGCGATCTGCAACAGGGCTGAACCGAGGTTGGCGTTTTGCCCACGGGCGTCGATTTGCAGCGCATACCCGCACAGCGCAAGGCCGAGGGACACCGGCATCGCCAGCAGGATGTTGATCAGGATGGCCTGGGGCGTGTGCCACTGGCTGTCGCGCTTGAAGTGGCCGATGTCCAGGTGCACCTTGTTCAGGCGCTGGTACAGGTTTTTACGACGCCACAGCAACGCGCCGATCAACAGCAGCAGGGGCAGGAACAGCAGCGGGCGTTGGGTCAGGCCGTCATACAGTTCGCTGACGCTGGACGCCCAGGGCAGGGTGGCGACTTGCTTGCTCAGGTGCGCGGGGACGGTTTCCAGCCATTCGGTATCCAGCGGCTTGTTGCTGGGAATCCAGAACATCTGCTCATCCAGCGTCGCGCGCAGGGTGGTGGCGGTGCTAAGCAGTTGTTTCTGGTTCAGTTGCAACGTGATGGATTCGTTTAGCAGCGCGCTCAGTTCACGGCTCAGGCGCTCCAGCAGGTCGCTGCGGGTGATCGCCAATTCGAGCAAGGTGCGGCGCAGCTGCGGGGTGACATCCTCCGGCGCCTGGTTCGCCAGCAGGTTATCCACATAGGCGCTGGGCGAGCTGATCAGCTCGCGCTGCTGGTTGACCTCGAACTGGTACAGGCGAATGTTGGCGATGTCGTCCGCCAGGTCGCGGTCCACGGTGAGACGCGGCAGGGCCTGCTTTTGCTTGTAGAGGATCTTTGACAGCAGCAGGCTGCCCTTGAGCACGTTGATTTGCTCGTCCAAGGCCGAGTCGCTCTGGGTCACGGTGTCCAGTTGCTGCTTGGTCTGCAGGTTCTTCTGGGTCAGGTCGTTGAGGCGGTCGGTACTTTTGAGCAGGTAGTCGGACAGCTTCAGGTTGGCCGCGCTTTCCGTGGCCAGCAGGCTGCTGCCACCGGCCTTTTGCGCTTCGATGGACTGCTGGGTCACGGTCTGCTGGGACTGGGCCAGGCGCTTCTGGTTGATCAGGGTCTGCAGGTCCTGGATCTCTTGTTCCAGGCGTGCGGTCTTTTCCATCACCAGGTCATGCTGGCTGTTGCCCAGGTCTTGCAGCTGGCTGTTGCCAGCCAGTTCCTGGCGGCGCAGGGGGATCAGCGCGTTGAGGGCCGCAAGTTCGGCGTTGAGCTGGTTGCGCTGGTCGGCGCTGAGGGTCTTGCCGTTGTCTTTACCGGCCTTGAGGGTCGAGTTGATCTGCAGAATGCGCGTCTGGCTGTTGCTGATTTCGGTCTGGGCGCGCTCAGGACGGGTCTGGGCGGCGATGGACAGGCTGTTGGCATCGGCCAGTTCTTTTTGCAGGTCGCCTTGCTGGGTGCTGCGCTGCACCAGCAACTGTTCAAGCTGTGGCACCGGCAGGCTGGCGTAGCGCTGGGCGACCGGGATGACTTTGGTTGCCTTGAGCCGGGTCAGTTCGCGCTGGTTCTCGGTGGTCTGGCGCGGGGCGTCTTCCAGTTGGCGCTTGAGGTCGGCCAGGCGCTGCTCGTAATCCTGCTTGTTGCCCAGGTACGTCAGGGTTTGCTGCAGGATGGTCTGCAGCGCCTTCATGTCGGCGTCGGGCAGCTTGCGGTCGGGCAGCTTGTCCAGGGTTTGCTGGATAGCCTCGGCGCTGGGCGGGTCGGCGGCGTGGACGACGCCGACACACAGGGTCAGGCTCAGCAGGGCAGTGGCGAGAAGAGTGCGCAAGGTTGGCATAGAGACCGGTCGTGCAAGGTGAAGAATCGGGGGCGTCATCGCCCCGCAGTTTAGAGGAAGAGTCCGGGGCCCGGGCGACTTCCTTCGGGGAATCTGACGCCCACTTTGCCGATCTTGTTCCCGTCCATGACCGCAACGGTCCAGATGGTGTTGTTCCACTCCACCTGGTCGCCGACGATGGGCGCGCCCCCGACTTTCTGGGTGATGAAGCTGCTCAGCGGCATGTCCGGGTCGATGCCCTCCAGCTTCAGGCCGTACAAGGCCGACACCGCGCCCAGCTGGGCGTCGCCTTCCAGCACGAAGTCGCCGAAGAAGCGCAGATCCAGCCCGCGTTGCGGAGCCTGGCTGAACAGTTTGCCCAGGGCTGGCAGGTTGTGTTCGTGGCCGATCACGCAGAGCAAGTCGCCGACTTCCAGCACGGTACTACCCGACGGATGGAGCAGTTGCTGGCCACGGAACAGCGCGGCAATCCGCGTGCCTTCGGGCATTTTCAGCTCGCGCAGGGCGGCACCGATGCACCATTTTTCCGCGCCCAGGCGGTAGACGAACAGCTCCCATTCGCTGGTGACGTGCACTTCCAGCGCCGCGCGGGAAATCGGCGCCGGGTCCGGCGGGACGGTGACCTTGAGCAGCTTGGCGACCCACGGTAGGCTCGTGCCCTGCACCAGCAGTGACACCAGTACGATAAAGAACGCCAGGTTGAAGTACAGCTGCGCATGGGGCAGTCCGGCCATCAGCGGGAACACCGCCAGAATGATCGGCACCGCGCCGCGCAACCCGACCCAGGCGATAAAGGCTTTTTCGCGGCCATGGAACGCCTTGAAGGGCAGCAGGCCAACCATCACCGACAGCGGCCGTGCAAACAGGATCATCCACAGCGCCAGGCCCAGGGCCGGCAACGCAATCGGCAGCAAGTCATGGGGCGTGACCAGCAGGCCCAGCACCAGGAACATGCCGATCTGCGCCAGCCAGGCCATGCCGTCGAGCATATGCAGAATGCCATGACGGCTGCGCACCGGGCGGTTGCCTATCACCAGGCCGCACAGGTACACGGCGAGGAAGCCGCTGCCGTGCAGGGCGTTGGTCACGGCAAATACGAACAGGCCACCGGCGATCACCAGGATCGGGTACAGGCCGGTGGCCAGGTTGATGCGGTTGACCATCTGCAACATCAACCAGCCGCCGCCCAGGCCGACGATGCCGCCGATGCCGAATTCGCGCACCAGGTGCGTCAGCAGGCTCCAGTGCAGGCCGGTCTGGCCGCTGGCGAGCATGTCGATCAGGGTGACCGTGAGAAACACCGCCATCGGGTCGTTGCTGCCGGATTCGATCTCCAGGCTGGCGGTGACCCGTTCGTTCAGGCCTTTGCCGCCGAGCAGCGAGAACACGGCTGCGGCGTCCGTCGAGCCGACAATCGCACCAATCAGCAAGCCCTGGATGATATTGAGGTCAAACAGCCAGGCCGCGGCCATGCCGGTGAGGCCGGTGGTAATCAACACCCCCACCGTGGCCAGCGACAACGCCGGCCAGAGTGCCACGCGGAAACTCGCCACCCGCGTGCGCAAACCGCCATCAAGCAGGATCACGGCCAGGGCGAGGTTGCCCACCAGGTAGGCGGTCGGGTAGTTGTCGAAGATGATGCCGCCGCCGTCGACGCCGGCGACCATGCCCACGGCCAGGATGATCACCAGGATCGGGATCCCCAGGCGGGACGAAAGAGAACTCACTAGAATGCTCGCACTTACCAGCAACGCGCCGATCAGGAACAGGCTGTTGATGGTCGTCGCATTCAAAGGCAGTACTCCATGGGCAAACAAGACAGGGCGCAAACTGACCATGCAGTCTGCGTGCCAGCGATTCTAACCTGTTGAATTGCTGCGCTGTCAAAAAGCTTTTCCAGATTCACAGCGATTCAAATGTGGGAGGGGGCAAGCCCACTCCCACAGTTTTGACCCAGTTGTTTCAGTCAGAGGCGGAAGCGGCCGACCATGCCGTTCAGGTCCACTGCCAGGCGCGACAGTTCACTGCTCGCCGCGCTTGTCTGGCTGGCGCCGGTGGCCGACTGCACCGACAAATCGCGGATGTTCACCAGGTTGCGGTCCACTTCCCGCGCCACCTGCGCCTGCTCTTCCGCCGCGCTGGCGATCACCAGGTTGCGCTCGTTGATCTCGACGATTGCGGTGTTGATGGTATCCAGTGACATCCCGGCACCTTTGGCGATGTTCAGCGTCGATTCGGCGCGTTCGGTGCTGTTGCGCATAGAATCCACCGCGTGCTCGGTGCCGGCCTGGATACTGCCGATCATCCGCTCGATTTCGCTGGTCGACTGCTGTGTGCGATGGGCCAGGGCCCGCACCTCATCGGCCACTACCGCAAAGCCGCGACCGGCTTCACCGGCACGCGCGGCTTCAATCGCCGCGTTCAGGGCCAGCAGGTTAGTCTGGTCGGCCAGGCCACGGATCACGTCGAGTACCTTGCCGATATCGCGGGACTCATTGGCCAGGTCGCCAATCAGGGTCGCGGTGGCTTGCACGTCGGCGCTCATGCGCTCGATGGCGCCGACCGTTTCCTGCACCAGATCACGGCCATCACCGGCGGAGGTGGTGGCGTTGCGCGACGCTTCGGAGGTGCTCACCGCATTGCGAGCAACTTCTTCGACGGCACTGGTCATTTCATTCACCGCCGTGGCGGCTTGTTCGATTTCATTGTTTTGCTGGGTCAGGCCACGGGCGCTTTCGTCGGTGACCGCGTTCAACTCTTCGGCGGCCGATGCCAACTGGGTGGCGGAACCGGCGATGCGTTGCAGGGTGTCGCGCAGCTTGTCCTGCATCTTGGCCATGGCTGCCAGCAGGCGCCCGGCTTCGTCGTTGCCGTCGACCTTGATCGGGCGGGTCAGGTTGCCTTCGGCCACTTCTTCCGCAGCTTCCAATGCCTGGGAAATGGGCAGTGTGATGCTGCGGGTCAACAGCCAGGCAAACAGCAGGGTCAGCAGCGTGGCGACCACCAACAGGCTTACCACCAGGTTGAAGGCCATGTTGTATTGGTCCTCGGCTTCCTTATTGGTGGTCAGGGCCATCGTGTTGTTGAGGTCCAGCAGCCGCGTGAGCACGGCGTTGACTTGCTCGGAGTTGCTGAGCAATTCGGTGTTGAGCAGGCTGCGCAGTTCCTCCACTTGATTGGCCCGTGACAGGCTCTTCATGCGCTCTTCAATCTGGTGGTACTGGCCGAGCAGGCGTACGTACTCGTCATAGGTCGAACGCTCCTCACTGCTCTCGATCAGTTTTTCGTAGATGCCCTGGGCGGTGCGGATCTGCTGGTTGCGCAGCTCGAAGGCTTCCAGGGTTTTCTGTTGCACATCCGGTTCACGGTTGGTCAGCAGGCGGTACGACAGCACCCGCAGGCGCAGGGTCAGTTGGGTGAACTCATCCAGGGCGCGAATGCTCGGCACGCTGGACAGGGTGATGTCTTCGGTGGCGGCGCGGATTTTGCTCATCTGATTCAGGGCGAACACACCGAGAAACAACATCAACGCACCAATAAACGCGAAGCCGAGGAAGGCCCTCGGAGCGATATTCATATTACGAAGCGACATGCGGGAATCCTGGGGGAGAAGCGCGATCCGTGCGGCCGTGAGACGGGGTGTGCCTCTCTATCGGTCGTACGACTAAAGTCTAAAGGGGCGTGTGCGGTTTTGTCGCACCTGACGAGGGGTTTGACTGATTCAGGAACCAGATCCGGTAAATGCAGTCACTAAGGCTCGAAAGTGCGGCCCGGCCCTTAAAAAACGGGCCGCGCGCCGGGGATAACCCTGGCATCCGAGGTGAATTTTCTTTATCGTCACCGCCCTTTGAAAAGCCAGAGAAATCAAAATGTTAGAAGCATCTCTCAGCCAATTGGAACAACTCGTCAGCGACCTCGTACAACAGAATCAGGACCTGCTGGGCAGCAATGAATCCCTCAAGGCCGAACTGGCCCGCGCCAAGGATGAGAACGACAGCCTGCAACTGAGCCTGATGGAACAGGAAGAGAAGCACGGCGCCACCGCCGCCCGTATCCAGGCGCTGGTTGAGCGTGTGAGTGCAGGGCCTGTCAGCGCATGAGTGAAGGGATAAAGGTCGTTTCGATTCTCGGAGAGGATTACTCGATCAAGGCCCCGCCTGGGGAAGATAAGACCCTGATGCACGCCGTGACCCTGCTCAAGGCCTCCCTGGCCACCACCAAGAAAAAGTACCCGACCCTGATCGGTGACAAATTACTGGTGCTGGCGGCGCTGAACCTGTGCGCCGAGCAGATCGAAATGCAGCAGGCTCACCAGCAGGAACTCGACCGTTACCAAGAGCAAGTCAGCGCCACGGTCGATGTGATTTCCAAGGCGATCGGAACGCCTTAGAACCACTCCTCCTGCATACCGAGGCACGTGTCATCGCGTGCCTCCAGAATCGCCAGTTCATGATGGCAGCCCGGTACTTCCCAGGTCAGGAAGTACCGGGCTGCCCGGAGCTTGCCTTTGTAGAAGGCCACATCGGCCGCATTGCCCTTGGCCAAGCCTTCTTCGGCGCGAATTGCCTGTTCCAGCCAGCGCCAGCCAATCACCGTATGTCCGAACACCTTCAAGTACAGCGCCGAGTTCGCCAGGCTGCTGTTGACCTTGCCCTGGGCGAGATCCGTCAGCAGGCCGATGGTCACGCCTTGCAGGCGGTTCACCAGTTGTTCCAGCGGTTCCCTCAGTGCAGTGAGGCTTGGATATTGCTGCGCACGGGCGCCGGTTTCGGCGATCAACCTGATGAGTTGCTTCAAGCCCGCGCCGCCATTTTGTGCCAGCTTGCGCCCCAGCAAATCCAGGGACTGAATGCCATGGGTGCCTTCATGGATCGGGTTCAGGCGGTTATCACGGTAGTACTGCTCCACCGGGTATTCACGGGTGTAGCCGTGGCCGCCGAGAATCTGGATCGCCAGTTCGTTGGCCTTGAGGCAGAACTCCGACGGCCAGGATTTGACGATGGGGGTCAGCAGGTCCAGCAGTTCATGGGCCTGTTTGCGCGCGTCTTCGGTTTCCAGGGTGGTGGTGTCGTCGAACAGGCGTGCGGCGTAGAGGCCCAGGTCGAAGGCGCCTTCCACATAGGATTTTTGTGTGAGCAGCATGCGCTTGATGTCGGCGTGCTGGATGATCGAGACCGGTGCGGTTGTAGGATCCTTGCTGTCGGGCAGGCGACCTTGAGGGCGTTCGCGGGCGTACTCCAGGGAATAGAGGTAGCCGGCGTAGCCAAGCATTACCGCGCCCATGCCCACGCCGATGCGTGCCTCGTTCATCATCTGGAACATGCAGCTCAACCCCTGGTGCGGTTTACCCACCAGATAACCGACACAGTTGCCGTTATCGCCGAAATTCAACGCCGTGGAGGTGGTGCCGCGCCAGCCCATCTTGTGGAACAGACCGGCCAGCAACACATCGTTGCGCTCGCCCAGGCTGCCATCGTCGTTGACCAGGAACTTGGGCACGATAAACAGCGAAATGCCCTTCACCCCGGCGGGCGCGTCCGGCAGCTTGGCCAGCACCATGTGCACGATGTTTTCCGACAGCGGGTGATCGCCGCCGGAAATAAAGATCTTGTTGCCCTTGAGGCGATAGGTGCCGTCAGCCGCTGGTTCTGCGCGGGTGCGAATATCCGACAGCGATGAACCTGCATGGGGTTCAGTCAGTGCCATGGTGCCGAAGAAACGGCCGTCGATCATCGGTTGCAGGAAGCGTTGTTTCTGATCGTCGGTGCCGAAGCTTTCGATCAGGTTGGCGGCGCCCATGGTCAGGAACGGGTAGGACGTGGACGCGGCGTTCGCCGATTGGAAGTGCGCGAAACAGGCTTGTGACAACAGGGTGGGCAGTTGCATGCCACCGGCTTCGAAACTGCGTGCTGCGTTGAGGAAACCGGCTTCAAGGAACGCATCCACCGCCGGTTTGACCTCCGGAATCAGAATGGCCTTGCCGTCTTCGTAGCGCGGTTCGTTCTCGTCGTTCTTGCGGTTGTGGGGCGCAAAGTATTTTTCCGCAATGCTGCGGGCGGTGCTGATGGCCGCGTCGAAGGTTTCGCGATTGTGCTCGGCAAACCGCTCGCGCTGGGTCAGGCCCTCGGCATCGAGGACTTCGTACAGCTCGAAAGCCAGATTGCGGGAACTGAGCAGCGTCTCGGACATGGCGGATTACCTTTGGAGGAATTGGCCTGAGTCTAAGTGCGCGAATAGAGGCTGGATAGCAACATTGATTTGGGTGATGCAGAGGCAAAACGCGGGTGGGAGGTAGGGTGCAGGCCATGTGGGAGGGGGCTTGCCCCCGATTGCGGCGCTTCAGTCAATACACAGGTGACTGATCCACTGCTATCGAGGGCAAGCCCCCTCCCACATTTTGGCCGTGTTTCGTCAGGGTTAGCCGATGGTCATCAGGCTGGCGTTGCCACCCGCCGCAGCAGTGTTAACACTCAACGCCCGCTCAATCACCAAACGCTCCAGCGCAATCGCCGTCTCGCCCTGGGACAAACCATGCACCCCGACAATCGCGCCACCACGCTGTGCCACTTGCTGGCACACCGCGCGCAACTGGTCGGAATCACCGTGGTGCAATACCGCATCGAACACCACTTCGTCCTTGGTCCAGTCGGCCACGCGCTTGATCTTCGCCTGAATCTCCTTCGGCAGGCGTGGGAACAAGGCTTTGGTCAGGTCAGATTCCGGCCATACCGCCGAACCGCCCACGGCCAGCACTGCCGCCAGTTGCGTCAACAGATCACCTTCCACGTCCGCCAGGCACAGAACGTGCTCGCGGGGCAGGATGGCGTAACTGTTGCGCTCGCCGGTCGGGCCGGCCAGTTGGCGGGTGATACCGCTTTGCGATTGCGCGGCGAACTGGCTGCACAGGGCGCTGAGTTCGCTGAACTGGTTGCTGTCGGCCCAGGTTTTGAGGGCCGTCAGCGGTTGGCTCATGGCGTCGCGCAAACGAACATCCGGTGCGGCCAGTGCGTCGCAGCGTACGAAGGATTGCTCGATCGCATCCGTAGGACGGGTCGACAGCAGGCGGTACAGGTACAGCGGACCACCGGCTTTTGGACCAGTGCCCGACAGGCCTTCGCCGCCGAACGGTTGTACGCCAACCACGGCACCGACGATGTTGCGGTTCACATAGACGTTACCGGCATTGACGTTGTCGATCACCTTGGCGATGGTCTCGTCGATACGGGTGTGCACGCCCAGGGTCAGGCCGTAGCCGGAAGCGTTGATCTGGCCGATGAGCTGGTCGATCTCTTTACGCTTGTAGCGCACCACGTGCAGCACCGGACCGAAGATCTCGCGTTGCAACTCGTCGAAGCTTTCCAGTTCGATCAGGGTTGGCATCACGAAGGTGCCGCGCTTGATCTCTTCACCATCGGCAATCGCCACCTGGTATACGCTGCGGCCTTTGTCGCGCATGGCCTGGATGTGTTTCTCGATGCCGGCCTTGGCTTCGGCGTCGATCACCGGGCCGATATCCACCGACAGGCGCTCCGGGTTGCCCAGGCGGCATTCAGCCATGGCGCCCTTGAGCATTTCGATCACACGGTCTGCTGAATCTTCCTGCAGGCACAGTACGCGCAGGGCCGAGCAACGCTGGCCGGCGCTGTCGAAGGCCGAAGACACCACGTCGATCACGACTTGTTCGGTCAGCGCCGAGGAGTCGACGATCATCGCGTTCTGGCCGCCGGTTTCGGCGATCAACGGGATCGGACGGCCCTGGGCATCCAGGCGGCCGGCGACGTTGCGTTGCAGCAGGCGCGCCACTTCGGTGGAGCCGGTGAACATCACGCCTTTGACTCGATCATCCCCCACCAGGCGGGCACCCACGGTTTCGCCCTGGCCCGGCAGCAGTTGCAGCACGCCTTCCGGAATACCGGCTTCCAACAGGATGCGCACGGCTTGCGCGGCGACCAGCGGAGTTTGTTCGGCCGGCTTGGCCAGTACCGGGTTGCCGGCGGCCAATGCGGCGGCGACTTGGCCGCTGAAGATGGCCAGTGGGAAGTTCCACGGGCTGATGCAGACCACCGGGCCCAGTGGGCGGTGGGCGTCGTTGGTGAAGTCGTTGCGTGCCTGCACCGCGTAGTAGCGCAGGAAGTCCACGGCTTCACGCACTTCGGCAATGGCGTTGGCGAAGGTCTTGCCGGCTTCGCGGGCCAGCAGGCCCATCAGCGGCTGGATCTCGCCCTCCATCAGGTCGGCGGCGCGCTCCAGGATCGCGGCGCGTTCGGCGGGCGGGGTGGCCTGCCAGATCGGACCGGCACTGATTGCGCACTGGATGGCGTTGTCGACATCTTCGACGGTGGCTTCTTGCACATGACCGACTACATCGCGCAGGTCGGACGGGTTGAGCACCGGCGCCGCTGCTTGCTCGCTGGAGGTGCAACCGAGCATCGGCGTGGCTTTCCAGTTGTTGTGAGCGGTGGCGAGAAGGGCGCAGGACAGCGATGCCAGGCGATGTTCGTTGGCCAGGTCGATACCGGCCGAGTTGGCGCGGTCGCTGCCGTACAGGTCACGTGGCAATGGAATGCGCGGGTGCGGCAGGCCGAAGCCGCCTTCCAGCGTGGCCATTTGCTCGATGCTGGCCACCGGATCGGCCACCAGCTCCTGGATCGAGATGGATTGGTCGGCAATACGGTTGACGAACGAAGTGTTCGCGCCGTTTTCCAGCAGGCGACGGACCAGGTAGGCCAGCAGCGTTTCGTGGGTGCCGACCGGTGCATACACGCGGCACGGACGGTTCAGCTTGCCATCGGCAACCTTGCCTACAACCTGCTCGTACAGTGGCTCACCCATGCCGTGCAGGCACTGGAACTCGTACTGGCCGGGGTAATAGTTCTGACCGGCGATGTGGTAGATGGCCGAAAGCGTGTGGGCGTTGTGCGTGGCGAACTGCGGGTAGATGACTTCCGGTACCGACAGCAGTTTGCGTGCGCAGGCGATGTAGGACACGTCGGTGTACACCTTGCGGGTGTACACCGGGTAGCCTTCCAGGCCTTCTACCTGGGCGCGCTTGATTTCGCTGTCCCAGTACGCGCCTTTTACCAGGCGGATCATCAGGCGGTGGCGGCTGCGGCGCGCCAGGTCGATGACGTAGTCGATCACATACGGGCAACGCTTCTGGTAGGCCTGGATCACGAAACCGATGCCGTTCCAGCCAGTCAGTTGAGGCTCGAAGCACAGGCGCTCGAGCAGGTCCAGGGACAGCTCCAGGCGGTCGGCTTCTTCGGCGTCGATGTTCAAACCGATGTCGTATTGCTTGGCCAGCAGGGTCAGGGACAGCAGGCGCGGGTACAGCTCATCCATCACGCGCTCATACTGCGCACGGCTGTAGCGCGGGTGCAGCGCCGACAGCTTGATGGAAATGCCCGGGCCTTCATAAATCCCACGGCCGTGGGAGGCTTTGCCGATGGAGTGGATGGCTTGTTCGTACGAGGCCAGGTACTTCTGGGCATCGTGTTCGGTGAGCGCGGCTTCACCGAGCATGTCGTAGGAATAGCGGAAGCCTTTGGCTTCGAACTTACTCGCATTGGCCAGGGCTTCGGCGATGGTTTCGCCGGTGACGAACTGTTCGCCCATCAGGCGCATGGCCATGTCGACGCCCTTGCGGATCATCGGCTCGCCGCTCTTGCCGATGATGCGGCTCAGGGACGAGGTGAGGCCGGCTTCATTGTGGGTGGCGACCAGTTTGCCGGTCAGCAGCAGGCCCCAGGTGGCGGCGTTGACGAACAGCGACGGGCTGTTGCCCAAATGCGGCTGCCAGTTGCCGGTGCTGATCTTGTCGCGGATCAGCGCGTCGCGGGTGCCCTTGTCCGGGATGCGCAGCAGCGCTTCGGCCAGGCACATCAGGGCGACGCCTTCCTGGGACGACAGGGAAAACTCTTGCAGCAGGCCCTGGACAATCCCGGCACGGCCGCCGGCGCTCTTCTGGTTACGCAGTTTTTCGGCAATCGAGGCGGCGAGCTTGTTGGTGGCTTCGGCCATCGGCGCCGGCAGGCGGGCCTGTTCGATCAGCATCGGCACCACTTCCGGCTCGGGGCGACGGTAAGCGGCAGTGATCGACGCACGCAGCACGGATTGCGGCAGGATGCTTTCGGCGAATTCGAGGAAGCACTGGTGGGCGTGGTCGGTCTGGACCTCGCCCGCGTCGTCGGCGTCCTTGCTGCTCAAACCATTGAGTTCGGTCAGGGTTGCACCACCCTCCAGTTTCTCCAGGTAATTGAAAATCGCCTGCTTGATCAGCCAGTGAGGCGTGCGATCAATGGAGGTCGCGGCAGCCTTGAGGCGCTCGCGGGTCGGGTCGTCAAGTTTGACCCCAAGGGTGGTCGTAGCCATTTTCTTATCCTCATGGGTGCCACTACCGAGTGGCATCAGCTGGCGGCAAGATTAGCTTTGCGCATGCTGAGGTGCAACCGGGTGCAACCCATTTTCTTCATGATTTTTTCGATCGTGATCGGGAAAAAAACCGGCCTTCGACGGAATCCGCTTCGCCTTGGTGCGTTTGCTTCTGAGATCGGCTGTTCTTGCTCCGAAAAGGAGCAAAAACGAGGTGTTTTGCGCATTTAACATCAAGGTGCAACTTATTCTCGCGAAACTGGTTGCACCTTATTTGCTTTGTTGAATAGCATTCGCGCCCAAGGTGCAACCACCTCTGAGGTTTGGTTCATCGGCTGGCGGCTTTCCTGGGGAAACGTCAGTCATAAATGCGCGGCACGCAGCTACGTCTACCTACTTCCAGTGGGTTGTCGTCTGACAGACCGCCGCTACATAAAAACAAAGCCAGGGCGTCACTCTTATGAGCGTTAGTAATCCAACCCTGATCACGTTCGTGATCTACATCGCAGCAATGGTGCTGATCGGCTTCATGGCCTATCGCTCCACCAACAACCTTTCCGACTACATCCTGGGCGGTCGCAGCCTCGGTAGCGTGGTGACAGCCTTGTCGGCCGGTGCTTCCGACATGAGCGGCTGGTTGTTGATGGGCCTGCCGGGCGCGATCTACATGTCCGGCCTGTCGGAAAGCTGGATCGCCATCGGCCTGATCGTCGGTGCCTACCTCAACTGGCTGTTCGTCGCCGGTCGCCTGCGGGTCCAGACTGAGCACAACGGTGACGCCCTGACCCTGCCGGATTACTTCTCCAGCCGTTTCGAAGATAAAAGCGGCCTGCTGCGGATCATCTCCGCCGTGGTGATCCTGGTGTTCTTCACCATTTACTGCGCTTCCGGCATCGTGGCCGGTGCCCGCTTGTTCGAAAGCACTTTCGGCATGTCCTACGAGACCGCCCTTTGGGCCGGTGCCGCAGCGACCATTGCCTACACCTTCGTCGGTGGTTTCCTGGCCGTGAGCTGGACTGACACCGTACAGGCCACCCTGATGATTTTCGCGCTGATCCTCACGCCGATCATCGTGCTGCTGGCCACCGGTGGCGTCGACACCACTTTCCTGGCCATCGAAGCCAAGAACCCTGACAACTTCAACATGCTGAAAAACACCACCTTCATCGGCATCATTTCACTGATGGGCTGGGGCCTGGGTTACTTCGGCCAGCCGCATATCCTGGCGCGCTTCATGGCGGCGGATTCGGTGAAGTCGATTGCCAAGGCGCGTCGTATCTCCATGACCTGGATGATCCTGTGCCTGGGCGGCACCGTGGCGGTGGGCTTCTTCGGTATTGCCTACTTCTCGGCCCACCCGGAAGTGGCCGGTCCTGTGACTGAAAACCACGAACGTGTATTCATTGAGCTGGCCAAGCTGCTGTTCAACCCATGGATTGCCGGTGTGTTGCTGTCGGCCATCCTGGCTGCCGTGATGAGTACCCTGAGCTGCCAATTGCTGGTGTGCTCCAGCGCCCTGACCGAAGACTTCTACAAAACCTTCCTGCGCAAGACCGCCTCCCAGGTTGAGCTGGTGTGGGTCGGTCGTGCCATGGTGCTGCTGGTGGCCCTGGTCGCTATCGGCCTGGCCGCCAACCCGAACAACCGCGTACTGGGCCTGGTGAGCTACGCCTGGGCCGGTTTCGGCGCCGCGTTCGGTCCTGTGGTGCTGATCTCGGTGATCTGGAAAGGCATGACCCGCAACGGCGCACTGGCCGGTATCCTGGTCGGCGCGATCACCGTGATCGTGTGGAAACACTTTGAGCTGCTGGGCCTGTACGAAATCATCCCAGGCTTCATCTTCGCCAGCCTCGCGATCTACGTCGTGAGCAAGATGGGCGCACCGACTGCGGGTATGGTCGAGCGTTTTGATGCGGCGGAAAAAGACTACAACCTCAACAAGTAATTCGCCGGGCCTTAAGCGCCTGATGAGTTGAAAGAGAGGCCCGCTTCCTATGGATAGCGGGCCTTTTTTTGCGTGTGCTTTACGCCGACCCAGAGAGAATTCGTACGCGTTTTTGTAGGGTTTTACTGATTTGTCTGGCGCGTGCTCGGCAGAGGGCAGCCGTGATGCAGAATCGGCCCCTTACCCCTTGCAGAGAAACACCGGATGTTAGCTCCCGCCAATCAGAGTGCTTTTACCCTGTCCCTCAATGGGGAGCCCAGTGAGTTCAAGGTCCAGGGGTTCATGGGGACTGAGTTCATCAGCCTGCCTTTTCGCTTTGACCTGGAGTTGGTCAGCGAGCAACCCGACCTGGACCTTGAGAGCCTGCTGCACAGCCAGGCGTTCCTGGGGTTTGATGCCAATGGCCATGGCATTCATGGCCTGGTGTATCGGGTCGCACAAGGCGATTCGGGCAGGCGCCTTACGCGCTATCAGATCACTCTGGTGCCGCAGCTGGCTTATCTGGAGCACAGCACGCATCAGCGGATCTTCCAGAAACAAACAGTGCCCCAGATCATTGCGCAGGTATTGGAAGCCCAGGCAATCAAGGCTGATGCCTTCGCGTTTCATCTGAGCGGCAAGTACCCCGAGTGTGAGTATTGTGTTCAGTTCGGCGAAACCGATCTGGAGTTCATTCAACGCTTGTGTGTCGAATGGGGCATTCACTATCACTTCCAGCACAGCCCCGAGCGCCACCTGTTGGTGTTTGGCGACGACCAGAGTGTGTTCGCGCAGCCGGATCACGTCACGCCGTATTCACCCGGCTCCGGGATGGTGGCCGATGGGCCTGCGATCAAGCGCTTTATTCTGCGGCTGAAGACCCGCACCAGTGAGGTGAATCTGCGGGACTACGACTTCAAAAAGCCGAACCTGACGTTGGAAAGCGCAGTCTCCAGCAAGCAGCAACCGACTCTGAACGAACAGCGTTACCCAGGGCACTTCGTGGATCGTGAGCGCGGCAAGTACCTGGCGCAACGCATGTTGGAGCGTCATCGCAGCGATTACTGCCAGGCCAGCGGCCATAGCGACCAGCCGGCGTTGGTCACCGGACAGTTCCTGAAGATGGCTGGGCACCCGCGCCAGGAGTGGAATGATTTGTGGCTGGTCACTCAGTTGCACCATACAGGGCGGCAGCCTCAGGTGCTTGAGGAATCTGCCCCTGAAGGGTACGGCGATGAATCCTCCCAAGGCTACAGCAATGAATTTGTCGTAACGCCCTGGGACGTGCTGTTTCGAACACCGCTCCTGATGTCGCGGCCGCCCATATCGGGTTACCAGAACGCAGTGGTAACGGGGCCAGCCGACAGTGAAATCCATTGTGACGAGTACGGCCGGGTCAAGGTGCAGTTTGCCTGGGACCGCAACGGTGAACGCAACGATCAGTCCAGCTGCTGGCTGAGGGTTGCCAGCGGTTGGGCTCATGATCGTTACGGTTCGGTGTTGATTCCGCGGGTCGGTATGGAGGTCCTGGTGGGCTTCGTCAATGGCGACCCGGATATGCCATTGGTGATGGGGTGCCTGCCTAATGCGGCAACACAGGTGCCCCTTGATTTGCCGGCGGACAAGACCCGAAGCATCTTGCGCAGCCAGAGCAGCCCTGGGGGTGGTGGCTACAACGAGCTACGCATCGAGGATCGCAAGGGGGCCGAGGAAATCTATCTGCGTGCCCAGCGGGATTGGACGCAACATGTGCTGCATGACCATCGGGTGACGGTGGACGGCGAATCGCACCATGAAGTGCAGGGCGAGGAACAGCGGATAAATCATGGCAACCGCCTGACCGACCTCAAGCAGGACGACCATCTGGTGGTGGGCGGTTCGCAGCAGGTCCGGGCCGGGCAGACCATCCAGATAGGCGCAGGACAAAGCATCGTCATCGACGCGGGCGCGACCGTCACGATTCAGGCGGGTGGGCAGTCGATCACCCTGTCTGCCGGTGGCATTTTCAGCAGCGTGCCGATCCAGCCTGGCGGGGCGCCCGCTGCAGTAGCGGCGCCGTTGATGCCGGGGGTGAAGGAAAAATTGTTGGCAGTGATCCCGGCTCCGCTGTCCCGTGTGCAGGTCGCCAGCCTGAAACGCAGTGCACCGTTTTGCGAAGAGTGCGAACGATGCAGGAACGGCCAGTGCAATCTCACCTGACCTCCACCCAGAAGGACTCTACGTCGATGCTTCAACCCTTGCTTGCTGGTGAAAAGATCTTCGCAGTACTCGGCGCTGCCAGCGACGCCCAGCCCTTGAATGCGTGGCGAACGCTGGCCGGCGGAGCGCCTTTGCATCCCGTTTGGGCCAGTACGGCCTATGCGACCTGGGAGGAGGTGATGCCCTATGTAGGCATCGTCGATCCAGGTAGCGCGTTCCTGGAATGGGCTGCCGCCACAGACGCCACGGATTGGGGCTGGCTGGCCGTATCGTCCTGCCCATTGGACGTGGTGGTCGCACACCTGCAAAGCCTGACCAAGGTGTACCTGGCCGATGGGCAAGAGGTATTTTTGCGCTTTTGGGATGGCGCGCAGTTTCTGCCGATCATTCAGCGCTGCGGTGAAGAGCTGTTGCCGGTGTTCCCGCGATACCTCATTAATGGCCAATCGCTGACTGTTGCGACTGGCCCGGTCACTGCCGCCAAAGCCAGCCCATGGTGGCGAGTGCCGGTACCTTTGCTGGAGCACTTGGAGGAGCAATCGCCGCAAACCCTGGTCGGTAACCTGTTGCAGTGGCTCGAAGAGCAGCGACCCGACCTCTACACCGCTTTTGCGCCGGCGACCTTGCAGCACAAGGTCGCCTACTTTGCGCGTCGATCGGGTATCAGCCATGAAGCGCTGGCTGATTACCTGGCCTCAGAGCTGAGTTGAGCCCAGCGCCTGCTGCAAATCCTCGATCAGGTCTTCAATGGCCTCGATGCCCACCGACAGGCGAATCATCTCCGGCTTCACGCCGGCCTTGGCCTGTTCTTGCTCGTTCATCTGCCGGTGGGTGGTGGAGGCCGGGTGGCAGGCCAGGGATTTGGCATCGCCGATGTTCACCAGGCGCTTGAAGATGCGCAGTGCGTCATAGAAGCGCACGCCGGCCTCATAGCCGCCCTTCAAGCCAAATGAAAGGATTGCTGACGGTTTGCCTTGCAAGTACTTCCGCGCCAGTTCGTGGTGCGGGTGGTCCGGCAGGCCTGCGTAGCTGACCCACTCTACCTCGGCATGGCCTTGCAGGAACTGTGCGACCTTCAGGGCGTTTTCAGTATGGCGCTCCATGCGCAGGGCCAGGGTTTCCAGGCCTTGCAGCAGCAGGAAGGCGTTCATCGGGGCCAGTGCTGCGCCGGTGTTGCGCAGTGGAACGGTGCGGGCGCGAGCGATGAAGGCGGCCGGGCCGAATTTCTCGGTGTAGACCACGCCGTGATAGGCGGGCTCGGGGTTGTTGAGCCCGGGGAATTTTTGCGGGTAGTCGGTCCAGGGGAAGTTGCCGCTGTCGACGATCACGCCGCCCAGGGAGTTGCCGTGGCCGCCGATGTACTTGGTCACCGAGTGCACCACGATATCGGCGCCGAACCGGATGGGTTTGCACAGGATCGGTGTGGCCACGGTGTTATCCACCACCAGCGGCACGCCGCGCGCGTGGGCGACGTTGGCCAGGGCTTCCAGGTCGACGATGTTGCCCGCCGGGTTGCCGATGCTTTCGCAGTACACCAGCTTGGTGTTGTCGTCGATCAGCTCGGCGATGGCTTCGGCGCAGTCATCCCGGGCAAAGCGAACATCGACGCCGAAGCTGGGCAGCAAGTGCGCGAACAAGGTGTAGGTGCCGCCGTAGAGTTGCGGGGTGGTGACGATATTGTCCCCGGCGCGGGTGAGCGTCTGGATCGCGTAGTGGATCGCCGCGCTGCCGGCCGACACCGCCAGGCCTGCGATACCGCCTTCGAGCGCGGCGATGCGTTGCTCCAGCACGTCGTTGGTGGGGTTCATGATCCGCGTGTAGATATTGCCGGGCACGTCCAGGTTGAACAGGTCGGCGCCATGCTGGGCGTTGTCGAATTCGAAGGCAACATTCTGGTAGATCGGCACAGCAACAGCCTTGGTGGTCGGGTCCGACTTGAAGCCGTGGTGCAGTGCGATGGTGGCGTCTTTCATGAGGGTGATGGACCTCCCTGGAGTGTGGATCGCCACAATAAGTCCGAGTCATCATTGATATTTAGACTTTTTTCAGGTGAAAGCCTGTCTTTTCGATATAAGCACCGCCCGGCACGTTGCCCTGCACCAACGCTTGCGTAAAAGGTAAACTTCGCCCCCTGCGCAGGAGCAACCATGAATTATCGTCACGCCTTTCACGCCGGCAACCACGCCGATGTCTTCAAACACCTGACCTTGACCCGCCTCATTGCCCTGATGTCGCGCAAGGAGCAGCCGTTCGCCTACCTCGACACCCATGCTGGGATCGGTCTGTACGACCTGCAGGGCGACCAGGCCAACCGCACCGGTGAATACCTGGAAGGCATCGCCCGCCTGTGGGGTGCAAGCGACCTGCCGCCGTTGACCGCCGATTACATGCGCGTGCTGCATGAGATGAACCCGGATGGCGAGTTGCGCTACTACCCTGGTTCGCCCGAGCTGGCGCGGCGCCTGACGCGCCCTCAGGACCGCGTGCTGCTCAATGAGAAACACCCGGAAGACGGCGTGTTGCTCAAGGACAACATGAAGGGCGACCGCCGCGTCAAAGTGCACCTGGGCGAAGGTTGGCACGTACCGCGTGCGCTGTTGCCGGTGCCGGAAAAGCGCGCGCTGATGCTGATCGACCCGCCGTTCGAAAAGCTCGACGAGATGCAACGCTGCGCCGCCTCCCTCAAGGAAGCCGTGGGCCGCATGCGCCAGACCGTCGCGGCCATCTGGTACCCGGTGAAGGACCAGCGCATGTTGCGTCGTTTCTACCAGGACCTGGCCGGCACCGGCGCGCCGAAGTTGCTGCGAGTGGAGTTACTGGTGCATCCGCTGGACACCCCCAACACCCTGACTGGCTCGGGCCTGGCCATCGCCAACCCGCCGTGGGGGCTGGAAGAGGAGCTGCGTGAGCTGCTGCCGTGGCTGTCCAGGAAGCTTGGGCAGACCCAGGGCGGATGGCAGATGGATTGGCTCATCGCTGAGTAACCACGCCTGGTTAGAAACAATATGGCAGGGGGCAAGCCATAATGCCGGTCAGTTAAGGGACAGAACGGGCAACCAGTCACCTGTGGCGAGCGGGCTTGCCCCGCGTTGGGCTGCGAAGCAGCCCCAAAACATAGCCCCGGAGCTGTCTGGCACACTGCAGTGCTCTTATTGGGGCTGCTGCGCAGCCCAACGCKGGGCRAGCCCGCTCGCCACAGTTACAGTGTTCCTCCTTAACTGACTGGCATTAGGGCAAGCCCCCTCCCACATTTTACCCGTGTCGGCTTTAGATCGGGCAGGTCACACCGGTGCCACCAATCCCGCAATAGCCCTGTGGATTCTTCGCCAGGTACTGCTGGTGATACGCCTCGGCGAAGTACACCGTCGGTGCCTCTTCGATTTCGGTGGTAATCGCACCCAGGCCGGCCTTGGTCAGTTCGGCTTGATACGCCTTGGCGCTGGCCTGCGCCGCCGCCAGTTGTTCCGGCGTGGTGGCATAAATCACTGAGCGGTACTGGCTGCCGATGTCATTGCCCTGGCGCATGCCCTGGGTGGGGTTGTGCAGTTCCCAGAACATTTTCAACAAGTCTTCGTATTTCACTTTGGCCTGGTCATACACCACCAGCACCACTTCGCTGTGGCCGGTCAGGCCCGAGCAGACTTCTTCATAGGTCGGGTTGGGCGTGTAGCCACCGGCGTAACCGACCACAGTGCTGACCACGCCATCGCGCTGCCAGAACCGACGCTCGGCACCCCAGAAGCAGCCCAGGCCGAAGATTGCAAAGCCGACGTCATCGAGGAACGGTCCGAGCAGCGGGTTGCCATTGACGAAGTGCGTCTCCGGCAATGCCATCGGGGTTTCACGGCCAGGCAGAGCTTGTTCTTGAGTAGGCAGCACGTTTTTGTTCACCAGAATTTCCGAGCGCAAGACCATGATCAGTCCTCTCGTCAGGTTGAGTTAGCAATAAAGATTGAGACCGCCAGTGTGCCCGAGTGTTACAGCGCTGTCAGGCGATAGGGCCGCGCGGGTAGCGTTTCAGCATCGCCAGCAGCTCGGCGCCGGGGATCGGCCGGTCGAACAGGTAGCCCTGGCCCACATCGCAACGGTGCCGGCGCAGAAACGCCAGTTGCTCGGCGGTTTCGATGCCCTCGGCCACCACCTTGAGCTTGAGGTTGTGGGCCATGGCGATCACCGCCGAGGTGATTTCCATGTCGTCCTGGTTGTCCGGGATTTCGTGGATGAAGCTGCGGTCGATCTTGATGATGTCGATGGGGAATTTTTTCAAGTAACTCAACGACGAGTAACCGGTGCCGAAGTCGTCCATGGCCAGGGTCAGGCCGAAGCTCTTCAATTGATCAAGCTGCAGGCGCGTGTCTTCGGTGGCTTCCAGTAGCAGGCCTTCGGTCAGTTCCAGCTCCAGCAGGTTGGCCGGCAGTTTTTCTTCCTTGAGGATCGTGGCGATCGAGGCCACCAGGTCCGGGTCGGAAAACTGCTTGGGCGACAGGTTGATCGCCACCTGCAAGTTGCCCATGCCAGCGGCGGTCAACTGTCGGCTCATGCGACAGGCCTGGCGTGCGATCCATTTGCCGATGGGAATGATCAGGCCGGTTTCTTCAGCCACGCTGATGAATTGGTCAGGGCGGATCATGCCCTTTTCCGGATGGTTCCAGCGCAGCAACGCTTCCATCCCGAGCAGACGGCCACTGCGCAGGCACAGCTTGGGCTGGTAGAACACATCCAGCTCGTTCTGGGTGAGGGCGCGGCGCAGGTTGTTCTCGACGAACAGCTTGTAGCTGGCCTCCGCATTCAGCGCTTCGGTAAAGATCTGCACCTGATGTTTGCCGTTGGCCTTGGCCTTGTGCAGGGCGAGGCCGGCGTTACGCATCAGGGTCTGCGGGTCGCGGCCATGCAGTGGCGCGCAGGCCAGGCCCACGGAGCCGGTGACGCTGATCAACTGGTTGTCGACGAACATCGGCTTGTCGAGGGTCGCGAGCAATTGGCTGGCCACCAACTGGCCACTTTCCAGGTCGGTGTCGTCGAGCAGCACCGCAAACTCGTTGCTGGCAAAGCGCGCCAGGCTGCCACCGGTGCTCAGGCTGTTGCGCAGGCGCCGGGCCAGGCTGATCAGCAGCTTGTCACCGGTCTGGTGGCCTAGGCTGTCGTTGATGCGCTTGAAGTTGTCGATGTCCACCAGCAGCAGGCTGATCGGGCTGTCGCTGTCACGGGCGAAGCGTTCATCGAGGTTGCGGATGAACGCCGGGCGATTGCCCAGGTTGGTCAGGTTGTCCGTGTAGGCCAGGCGCTCGATACGCTGCTGGGCCAGCTTGGTCTGGGTAATGTCTTCGTAGATGCCGATGTAGTGCGTCAGCTCACGGTTGTCGCCATACACCTTGGAAATCGACAGCTGGCCCCAGTAGGGCTCCAGGTTCTTGCGCCGGCTCTTGAATTCGCCCTGCCAGCTGTTGCTTTTGGCCAGGCTCGAGGGAGCGTCGAACAGCAATTCGCTGAGGTTCTCCAGCGCCGGCAATTGGGCCAGGCGGTGGCCGTGGACCTCTTCGGCGCTGTACTGGGTGATTGCAGTAAAGCTTGGGTTGACGTACTCCACTACACCATCGCAGTTGACCAGCAGAAAGGCGTTGGCGCTTTGTTCCACGGCACGCTGGAACAGGTGCAGGGCGCTGGTGGCGGTGCGGCGATTGTGGTTGTTGATCACCTGGGCGAACTGGTCGGCCAGCTCGCCGGCAAAGGCAATTTCATCGGCCTGCCAGGCGCGGGTGCTGCCGCTTTGCTCCAGGCACAGCACGCCCACCACATGGCCATCGACGCGAATGCTCGCGTCAAGCATCGCGTGGATGTCTTTGTCGCGCAGGCTGTCGGCCATTTCTCGGGTGCGCGGGTCGCGCAGTGCGTTGGTGGCGTCGATGGCCCGGCTGGAGTGCAAGGCTTCCAGGTAGTCCGGGAAGCAGCTGGCGTCGATAGGCTCGGGCAAGTGATGCTGCCCGTCTGCGCGGTGGTAGGCGGAGATCGGCACCAGGCGCTGGCCTTCAAGGTTCCAGATGCTGGCGCAGTCGATCTGGTAGATATCGCAGGCGCTGCGGGTGATCAGCTCGGCGGCTTCCTGCAGCGAATTGTTAGTGGTGTAGCGCTGGCGGGCCAGCAGCAGGATCAACTCCTGTTGGGCGCGCACCCGCTCAAGGTGCTGCAACTGTTCCTGCTGGGCCCGCTGGTTGAGTTCCAGGGCGATCTGCAGGCGGCTGTTCTGGTTCTCCAGGTCTGCCGTGGGCACGGCAGTGGGGATTTCACTGAACAGGCCGTCGACCACCATCAGGTAGCCGCGCAGCAGGTGGCGATTGTGTTGTTTGTAGGCTTCGCCCATTTCCAGCAGGCTCAGCGGGCCGTCGCTGGTGTGCAGGGTATAGCGCACCAGGTAGTGCGGGCTCTGGTTCAGTTGCTGCTGGATGATGTCATGCAGTTGATAGCGCGCCTGGGGCTCCATCAGGCTGGCGTACGGGGTGCCGATCAGCGCGCACAGCTCGACCGCCGGCAGGCCGAATTGGCGCTCGCAATTGGGGTCGAGGTAAAGCAGGGCCCAGCTTGCCTCATTAAGCCGCTCGAAACGCAGCATACCGAGGCGCGAAGGCACCGGTAACTGCGTCACTACCTCGGCCGCCATTCGGGCGACATCGGGCTGGCTTTTCATGGGGGAGACTCACTTGAAATAACGCGCACGGCGCCGGGCTCACGCCCTCTTTTCTGTTGCCTGCGGCAAGGTTGCATCATGCGGCGCGGGCTGACAAGAGAGGATGAAGGCTAAGTGCTATAACGGGGTTATCGGCTGCGGAAGGGATTTCTGCAATCGAGGTGATGGAAGGTGTACAAACCTGTCTTGTATGTCCAGTTTCCTGCCTGAAAGCCGGCAAAAAAAGCCCCGCCAAGTGGCGGGGTTGAGGTACGAGCGTGGCGCTCGAAAATCGATACAGCCAGGCCTCCTCAGTGAAGAGGAGGCCGTGACGGTTTACAGCAAGATCGTGCGGATATCGTTCAGCACTTGGCCCAGACGCTGGGTGAAGCGCGCAGCGGCGGCGCCGTTGATCACACGGTGATCGTAGGACAGCGACAGCGGCAGCATCAGCTTCGGCTGGAACGCTTTACCGTCCCAAACCGGCTGGATAGTCGCCTTGGACACACCCAGGATCGCCACTTCCGGCGCGTTGACGATTGGCGTAAAGCCAGTACCGCCAATGTGACCGAGGCTGGAGATGGTGAAGCATGCGCCCTGCATGTCGTCCGGGGTGAGCTTCTTGTCGCGGGCCTTGGCAGCCAGCGCGGCGGCTTCGGCTGCGAGTTGCAGCAGGCTCTTCTGGTCGACGTTCTTGATCACCGGTACCAGCAGGCCATCCGGGGTGTCCACCGCGAAACCGATGTGCACGTACTTCTTGCGGATGATCGCCTTGCCGCTTGGCGCCAGCGAACTGTTGAAGTCCGGCAGCTCCTTGAGCAGGTAGGCACAGGCCTTGAGCAGCAGCGGCAGCACGGTCAGTTTCACGCCGGCTTTTTCGGCCACGGCTTTCTGCGCAACGCGGAAAGCTTCCAGGTCGGTGATGTCGGCCTGGTCGAACTGCGTCACGTGCGGGATGTTCAGCCAGCTGGCGTGCAGGCCGGCCGCGCCGATTTGCATCAGGCGGGTCATCGGCACTTCTTCTACTTCGCCGAAGCGGCTGAAGTCCACGGTGCGGATCGGCGGAATGCCCGAACCACCGGTAGCGCCACCAGCAGCTGGCGCTTCCTTGGCTTTCTGCATCATGGCCTTGACGTAAACCTGCACGTCTTCCTTCAACACGCGACCGTGAGGGCCAGTGGCCGCCACAGCGCTCAGCTCAACGCCGAACTCACGGGCCAGTTGACGCACGGCGGGGCCGGCGTGAACCTTGGCACCGCTTGGCGCAGGTGCGGCAGCAGCGGCCGGAGCGGCCTCGACTTTTGCAGCAGGTGCAGGTGCAGCGGCAGCCGGTGCGGCTTCAGCCTTGGCGGCTGGCGCAGCGGCCGGGGCGGCGGCAGGCGCAGCGCCTTGTACTTTCAGCTTGAGGATGAAGTCACCGGTGCCGACTTCGTCTTCCAGCTTGACCGCAATGCTTTCCACCACGCCGGCAGCCGGCGAAGGGATTTCCATGGAGGCTTTGTCGGACTCCAGGGTGATCAGCGACTGGTCGGCTTCGACGGTGTCGCCGACCTTGACCAGCAGCTCAATGATCTTGGCCTTGCCCGACGAACCGATGTCCGGGACGTGAATGTCCTGGACAGTGGCGGCGGCAGGTGCGGCAGCCGCAGCGGCAGGCGCTTCGGCAGGTTTTTCAGCAGCAGGCGCAGGTGCAGCGGCGGCAGCAGGGGCCGCCGGCGCAGGGGCCGCATCAGCGGCACCTTCGATTTCCAGCTCCAGCAGTTCGTCGCCTTCTTTCAGGCGGTCGCCCAGCTTCACTTTCAGGCTCTTGACCACGCCGGCCTTGGGAGCAGGGATTTCCATGCTCGCCTTGTCCGATTCCAGGGTCAGGATGCTCTGGTCGGCTTCGACGGTGTCGCCGACCTTCACAAACAGCTCGATTACTTCACCTTCACCGCTGCCGATGTCAGGTACGCGAATGAGTTCGCTCACAAAAAGTCTCCTCAGCAGTCCAGTGGGTTGCGTTTTTCCGGGTTGATCCCGAACTTGACGATAGCGTCAGCCACCACCTTCGGTTCGATCTCACCACGGTCAGCCAAGGCTTCCAGGGCTGCCAACACCACGAAGTGACGGTCAACTTCGAAGAAGTGACGCAGCTTCTTGCGGCTGTCACTGCGGCCGAAACCGTCGGTGCCCAGGACTTTGAATTCCTTGGACGGGACCCACTGGCGAATTTGTTCAGCAAACAGTTTCATGTAGTCGGTCGAAGCGATCACCGGGCCTTTACGGCCGGTCAGGCACTCTTCAACGAAGGTGCGCTGTGGCTTCTGGCCAGGGTGCAGGCGGTTGTGACGCTCTACGGCCAGGCCATCGCGACGCAGTTCGTTGAAGCTGGTCACGCTCCATACGTCGGCGCCGACGTTGAACTCGTCACGCAGGATCTTGGCCGCTTCACGCACTTCGCGCAGGATGGTGCCGGAGCCCATCAGTTGTACGTGGTGCGCTGCTTCCTTGGTGTCTTCTTCGAGCAGGTACATGCCCTTGATGATGCCTTCTTCCACGCCGGCCGGCATGGCTGGCTGCTGGTAGGACTCGTTCATCACGGTGATGTAGTAGAAAACGTCCTGCTGCTCTTCGGTCATCTTCTTCATGCCGTCCTGGATGATCACCGCCAGCTCGTAGCCGTAGGTTGGATCAAAGGTGCGGCAGTTCGGGATGGTGGCAGCCAGGATGTGGCTGTGACCGTCTTCGTGTTGCAGGCCTTCGCCGTTCAGCGTGGTACGACCGGCGGTGCCGCCGATCAGGAAACCACGGGTACGGCTGTCGCCTGCTGCCCAGGCCAGGTCGCCGATACGCTGGAAGCCGAACATCGAGTAGAAGATGTAGAACGGCAGCATCGGCTGGTTGTGGCTGGAGTACGAAGTACCGGCAGCGATGAAGGAGCTCATTGCGCCCGCTTCGTTGATGCCTTCTTCGAGGATCTGGCCCTTCTTGTCTTCCTTGTAGAACATCACCTGGTCTTTATCGACTGGCTCGTAGAGCTGGCCGACGGAGGAGTAGATGCCCAACTGACGGAACATGCCTTCCATACCGAAGGTACGGGCTTCGTCCGGAATGATCGGGACGATGCGCGGGCCGATGTCCTTGTCCTTGACCAGCTGCGCGAGGATCCGCACGAAGGCCATGGTGGTGGAGATTTCACGGTCGCCCGAGCCGTCAAGGATAGCCTTGAGGGTGCTCAGGTCCGGCGTCGGTACGCTGAAGCTGTTGGCGCGACGCTGTGGCACGAAACCACCCAGTGCGGCGCGGCGCTCGGCCAGGTAGCGGGCTTCGGCGCTGTTCGGCTCCGGCTTGAAGAACGGCAGGTTTTCCAGTTCTTCGTCCTTGACCGGGATGTCGAAGCGGTCGCGGAACAACTTCAGGCTGTCGACATCGACTTTCTTGGTGTTGTGCGCGGTGTTCTTCGCTTCGCCGGCACCGGTGCCATAACCCTTGATGGTCTTGGCCAGGATGACAGTCGGTTGTTCTTTGTGGTTGACCGCTTCGTGGTACGCCGCATAGACCTTGTACGGGTCGTGGCCGCCACGGTTGAGTTTCCAGATCTCGTCGTCGGACAGGTCGGCAACCATCGCCTTGAGTTCAGGCGTGTTGAAGAAGTGTTCGCGGACGAACGCGCCGTCCTTGGCCTTGTAGTTCTGGTACTCGCCGTCGATGACTTCGTCCATGCGACGTTGCAGGATACCGTCGACGTCCTTGGCCAGCAGTGGGTCCCAGAAACGGCCCCAGATGACTTTGGTCACGTTCCACTGGGCGCCGCGGAATACGCCTTCGAGTTCCTGGATGATCTTGCCGTTGCCGCGAACCGGGCCGTCGAGGCGCTGCAGGTTGCAGTTGATGACGAAGATCAGGTTGTCCAGCTTCTCGCGGCCGGCCAGGGAGATGGCGCCCAGGGATTCCGGCTCGTCGCACTCGCCGTCGCCCAGGAAGCACCAGACTTTCTGCTTTCCTTCAGGGATGAAGCCACGGGCTTCCAGGTACTTCATGAAGCGTGCCTGGTAGATCGCCTGGATCGGGCCCAGGCCCATGGAAACGGTCGGGAACTGCCAGAACTCAGGCATCAGCCAAGGGTGCGGGTACGACGACAGGCCGTTACCGTCCACTTCCTGGCGGAAGTTGTTCATGTGTTCTTCGCTGATGCGGCCTTCCATGAACGCACGGGCGTAGACGCCTGGCGAGGTGTGGCCCTGGAAGTAGATCAGGTCGCCGCCGTGTTCGTCGGTCGGGGCCTGGAAGAAGTAGTTGAAGCCGATGTCATACAGGGTTGCGCTGGAAGCGAAGCTGGAGATGTGACCGCCCAGGTCCGAATCTTTCAAGTTCGTGCGCATTACCATCGCCATGGCGTTCCAACGTACCAGCGAGCGAATGCGGCGTTCCATGAACAGGTCGCCAGGCATGCGTGCTTCGTGGGTAACGGGGATGGTGTTGCGGTATGGCGTAGTGATGGCGTAAGGCAGTTGCGAGCCGCTGCGGGTCGCGAGTTCGCCCATACGGGTCATCAGGTAGTGAGCACGGTCTTCGCCTTCTTTGTCGAGAACCGATTCCAGGGCGTCCAGCCATTCCTGGGTTTCGACGGGATCGAGGTCTTGCATGGCTTGCTCCAGGGCGGAAAGGCTACCAGAATCGGTTGCCTGAAGTTTGCGACTGGCCTTGTGGGCAGACGACATAAATTCTTGGATGGCCGAAGGTTGCTTCGGCGTCCTGTAGTTTTACTACAAATCGTCGGCCATTTCAGCCTTTCGAATGTATATACGAGTAGTAAAACTACACAAGACTGAGCGTATGGCTCGGTCTGGCTGGTGAGCATAATCGTTATTGTTGATCTTTTGCGAACAAGAAAAGGTGAAAGCTTGATGTTGGCTGCCAAAATGAAATTAATTTCAGCTATTTCTAACCTTTGTTCGACAGTCCTTCATAGAGCGTGGTCCTTGCGTTCACAACACGTAGCCAATTACACGCCGATCAAGGATAGACCATGAGCCTTCCAACACTGGCCCAACTACCGGCCATTCTCTTGCCAAAAGCCCAGCGGGCCGAGCAGTCATTTCGTGACGCAGTGGCCGCGCTGGACGACGATCATGGACTTTCTGCGTGGACGCCGCAACGGTGGGCCGACTTCGCCCGCGTGTGCGCCGCCAGTGATTTCGTCATTGAACAGAGTGTTCGTGACCCTTTGATGTTGCTCGAACTGGCCGCCTGGGGCGAATTGGACCGGGGTTTTGCGCCCGGCGAGCTGTGCGGGCAGATTGCTGGCGCCGTGCAACAAGTCGAAACAGAAGATGAACTCGGCCGTGTGCTGCGTCGCCAGCGCACGCGCCAGCAAGTGCGCATCATCTGGCGCGACCTGACCCGCCAGGCCGACCTGGTGCAAACCTGCCGCGACCTTTCCGACATGGCCGACGCCTGCATCGACCAGGCCTACCAGTGGCTGTACCAACGCCACTGCGTACAGTTCGGCACGCCCACCGGGCGGCGCAGCGGCGAGCCGCAGCACATGGTGATCCTCGGCATGGGCAAGCTCGGTGCGGTGGAGTTGAACCTGTCGTCGGATATCGACTTGATCTTCGCCTACCCGGAAGGTGGCGAGACGGTGGGTGTGAAACGCGCCCTGGATAACCAGGAGTTTTTTATCCGCCTTGGTCAGAAACTGATCAAGGCCCTCGACCCGATCACCGTTGACGGCTTTGTGTTTCGCGTCGACATGCGCCTGCGTCCCTACGGCTCGGCCGGTGCGCTGGTACTGAGCTTCAACGCGCTGGAGCAGTATTACCAGGATCAGGGCCGTGACTGGGAACGCTACGCCATGATCAAGGCGCGGGTCGTGGCCGGCGACCAGGTGGCCGGTGCACAACTGCTCGACATGCTGCGGCCGTTCGTCTATCGCCGCTACCTGGACTTCTCCGCCATCGAAGCGCTGCGCACGATGAAGCAGTTGATTCAGCAGGAAGTACGGCGCAAAGGCATGGCCGACAACATCAAGCTGGGCTCGGGCGGCATCCGCGAAGTGGAGTTTATCGCCCAGGCGTTCCAGTTGATCCACGGCGGCCGCGACCTGAGCCTGCAACAGCGCCCGCTGCTCAAGGTGCTCGGCACCCTGGAAGGCCAGGGTTACCTGCCGCCGGCGGTGATTGCCGAATTGCGCAATGGCTACGAATTCCTGCGTTACACCGAGCACGCGATCCAGGCGATTGCCGATCGCCAGACACAAATGCTTCCGGACAGCCCCGAAGACCAGGCGCGCATTGCTTTTATGTTGGGCTTTGCCGATTGGGACGCTTTCCACGAGCGCCTGATGTACTGGCGCGGTCGGGTGGACTGGCACTTCCGCCAGGTGATCGCCGATCCGGATGAAGAAGAGGGCGAAGAAAGCGAGTTGGTGGTGGGCGGTGAGTGGTTGCCGCTTTGGGAGGAATCCCAGGATGAAGAGGCGGCCTGCCGTCAGTTGGCCGAAGGTGGTTTTACCGACGCGGCCAAGGCGCTCAAGGCGTTGGCCGGCCTGCGCAACAGCCCGCAACTGCGTGCCATGCAGCGTTTGGGGCGCGAACGGTTGGATGCTTTTATACCGCGCCTGCTTGCCCAGGCGGTCGAGCACGCCAACCCGGACCTGGTGCTGGAGCGCGTGTTGCCGCTGGTGGAAGCCGTCGCCCGGCGTTCCGCTTATCTGGTGCTGCTCACGGAAAACCCCGATGCCCTGCGCCGCCTGCTGACCCTGTGCGCCGCCAGCCCGTGGATCGCCGAGCAGATCACCCGTTTCCCGCTGTTGCTCGACGAATTGCTCAACGAAGGCCGCCTGTTCAAGCCACCGCTGGCGCCGGAACTGGCCGCCGAACTGCGCGAGCGTCTTACACGCATCCCCGAAGATGACCTTGAGCAACAGATGGAAGCCCTGCGGCACTTCAAGCTGGCCCACCGCCTGCGCGTGGCGGCCTCGGAGATCGCCGGCAGCCTGCCGCTGATGAAAGTCAGCGACTACCTGACCTGGCTCGCCGAGGCCATCCTCGAACAAGTGCTGGCCCTGGCCTGGCGCCAGACCGTGGCGCGCCATGGCTCGCCGCAGCGGTTGGACGGCACCCTGTGCGATCCTGGGTTTATCATTGTCGGTTATGGGAAAGTCGGCGGTATAGAACTGGGGCATGGTTCGGACCTGGACCTGGTGTTTATCCACGACGGTGATCCCCAGGCGGAAACCGATGGCGCCAAGCCTATCGACGGTGCGCAGTTCTTCACGCGCCTGGGCCAGCGCATCATCCACCTGCTGACCACCCAGACCAACTCGGGCCAGTTGTATGAAGTGGACATGCGCCTGCGACCTTCCGGCGCATCCGGTTTGTTGGTGAGTTCGCTGGGGGCGTTTGAGCGCTATCAGCAAAATGAAGCCTGGACCTGGGAGCATCAGGCCCTGATCCGTGCGCGGGTGCTGGTGGGCAGCCAGGATGTGGGCCAGGCGTTCGAGCGGGTACGGGCTAAGGTATTGGGGCAGGAGCGGGACCTGGCGAAGCTGCGCCAGGAGGTCAGCGAGATGCGCGCCAAGATGCGTGACAACCTGGGCACCAAGGGCACGGCGGCCGGCACCGGCGCCAATGCCTTCGAAGCCACGGCGCTGTTCGACCTCAAGCAGGACGCCGGAGGTATCGTCGATATTGAATTTATGGTGCAATACGCGGCTTTGGCGTGGTCTGCGCAACATCCATCGTTGCTGCGCTACACCGACAATATCCGCATTCTGGAAGGCCTGGAGCAGGTAGGCTTGATGCCCGCCGCCGATGCCCATCTGCTGCGTGAGGTGTATAAGGCCTACCGATCCGCCGCGCACCGCCAGGCCTTGCAGAACGAGGCCGGTACAGTGGCCGGGGATCAGTTTGCCGACGAACGGCGCCAGGTAATGCGAATCTGGCAGGCGCTGGGGCTGAGCTGAAACACTATTACGGCGGGGAGGCATAAGCCTCCCCGCATCGTTTGTGGAAACTACATGAATATTCTGATCGTTGGGCCCAGTTGGGTCGGTGACATGGTGATGGCGCAGACACTCTTCCAGTGCCTGCGCGTGCGTTACCCGGACTGCCAGATCGACGTGCTCGCCCCCGAGTGGAGCCGGCCGATCCTTGAGCGCATGCCCGAGGTGCGCAAGGCCTTGAGCTTCCCGCTCGGCCACGGTGCCCTGGAGCTGGCAACCCGCCGTCGCATCGGCAAGTCCCTGGCGGGTGAGTACGACCAGGCGATCCTGCTGCCCAACTCGCTCAAGTCGGCGCTGGTGCCGTATTTTGCCGGTATCCCCAAGCGCACCGGCTGGCGCGGCGAGTTCCGCTACGTGCTGCTCAATGACGTGCGGACGCTGGACAAAGCCCGCTACCCGCTGATGATCGAACGCTTCATGGCCCTGGCCTATGAGCCGGGTGCCGAGTTGCCCAAGCCGTATCCGCGCCCGAGCCTGCAGATCGATCCGCTGAGCCGCGACGCGGCCCTGGCCAAGTTCGGCCTGACCCTGGACCGGCCGGTGTTGGCCTTGTGCCCCGGCGCCGAGTTTGGCGAGTCCAAGCGCTGGCCGTCGGAGCATTACGCGAAGGTGGCCGAGGCGAAGATCCGCGAAGGCTGGCAGGTGTGGCTGTTCGGTTCGAAGAAGGACCATCCGGTAGGTGAAGATATTCGTCAGCGCCTGATCCCCGGCCTGCGTGAAGAGGCAGTGAACCTCAGTGGCGACACGTCCCTGGCCGAGGCCATCGACCTGCTGTCCTGCGCCGATTCGGTGGTGTCCAACGACTCCGGCCTGATGCACGTGGCCGCTGCGCTGAACCGCCCGCTGGTGGCGGTGTATGGCTCCACCTCGCCGGGCTTCACGCCGCCCTTGGCCGATCAGGTCGAAGTGGTGCGCCTGGGCCTGGAGTGCAGCCCGTGTTTTGACCGTACCTGCCGTTTCGGCCACTACAATTGCATGCGCCAGTTGTTGCCACAGCCGGTGAACGAGGCCTTGCAGCGGTTGCAGGGCTCTGCGGTCGAGGTCCGATAGTTTGCGCGTACTGGTAATCAAGACCTCATCCCTGGGCGACGTGATCCACGCCTTGCCGGCGCTGACCGACGCGGCGCGGGCGATCCCCGGCATTCAATTCGACTGGGTAGTGGAAGAAGGCTTTGCCGAGATTCCCACCTGGCACCCGGCGGTCGACAAGGTGATCCCGGTGGCGATCCGCCGCTGGCGCAAAAACATCTGGCGAACCATCAAGAGTGGCGAATGGCGGCGCTTCAAGCAGCAAGTCCAGTCGACCAAATACGATCTGGTGATCGACGCTCAGGGCCTGCTGAAAAGCGCCTGGCTGACCCGTTATGTGCGTGCGCCCATCGCGGGTTTCGACAGAAACTCCGCCCGCGAGCCGATGGCTGCGCGTTTCTATTCGCGACGCCTCGCCGTTGCGCGAGGGCAACACGCGGTGGAGCGTCTGCGCCAGTTGTTCGCCGTGGCGCTCGGATATGACCTGCCCAAAGGCCTGGGCGACTACGGCCTGAGCACTGAAAAGCTCCTGGGCCTGCCGCCGAAAAAACCTTTTGTGCTGCTGTTGCACGGCACCACCTGGGACACCAAGCACTGGCCCGAAGCCTACTGGCGCGAGCTGGCCGAGCGCATGGGCCGCCTGGGCGTCGACGTAAAATTGCCCTGGGGTAACGCCGCCGAAAAAGCCCGTGCCGAACGCCTGGCCCAGGGCCTGCAAAACGCCGAGGTGCTGCCCAAGCTGAACCTGGCCGGTGTGGCTCGTGTATTGGCCGGCGCTCGCGCCTGTGTGGCAGTGGACACCGGTCTCGGCCACCTGGCCGCCGCGCTGGATGTGCCGACCATCTCCCTGTTCGGCCCGACCAACCCCGGCCTCACCGGTGCCTACGGCAAGCGCCAGATTCATCTGGCCAGCGACTTCCCCTGCGCGCCGTGCCTGCAAAAGCAATGTACCTATCAACCGACGGCCGACGACCTGCGTCGGTTCGACCTCAAGCGCGAGTCGCCCCTGTGCTTCACGCGCCTGAACCCAGAGCGTGTGGCAAGCCGACTGAGCACGTTGTTATTGGCTGAGGAGCTGCACTGATGCAACTGGCTTTTGTGCTGTACAAATATTTCCCCTTCGGTGGCCTGCAGCGCGACTTCATGCGCATCGCCCTGGAGTGCCAGCAGCGCGGCCATCAGATTCGTGTGTACACGCTGATCTGGGAAGGCGACATCCCGCCCGGCTTCGAAGTGCTGGTGGCGCCGGTCAAGGCGTTCTTCAACCATCGGCGCAATGAAAAGCTCAGCGCCTGGATGGCCGCAGACCTGGCCAAGCGCCCGGTTGACCGCCTGGTCGGCTTCAACAAAATGCCCAACCTGGACGTGTACTACGCCGCCGACGGTTGCTTTGAAGACAAGGCGCAAAACCTGCGCCACTCGCTGTACCGCTATTTCGGCCGCTACAAGCACTTCGCCGAGTACGAGCGCGCAGTGTTCGCCAAGGACGCCAAGACCGAAGTCCTGATGATTTCCGAAGTGCAGCAGCCGCTGTTCATCAAGCATTACGACACCCCGGTGGAGCGCTTCCACCTGCTGCCACCGGGCATTGCCCAGGACCGCCGCGCACCGCCGAATGCCGCCGAAATCCGTGAGGGTTTCCGCAAGGAATTCAACCTCGGCGACGACGAGTTGCTGCTGGTGCAGATCGGCTCGGGCTTCAAGACCAAGGGCGTCGACCGCAGCCTCAAGGCCGTGGCCGCGTTGCCGCCTGAATTGAAAAAACGCACGCGCCTGTTTGTGATCGGCCAGGACGACCCCAAGGTATTCCAACTGCAAAGCGCCACCTTGGGCTTGGGCGATAACGTGCAGTTCCTCAAGGGCCGCAGCGATATCCCGCGTTTCCTGCTGGGCGCCGACCTGTTGATTCACCCGGCGTACAACGAAAACACCGGCACCGTTTTGCTCGAAGCCCTGGTGGCCGGGTTGCCGGTGCTGGTCTCGGCAGTATGTGGGTATGCCCACTACATTACCGAGGCCGACAGTGGCCTGGTACTGGATGAGCCGTTTGAACAAGCGCAGCTCAACCAGTACCTGACGCACATGCTCACCGACACTGCACAGCGCGCGGCCTGGAGCCGCAATGGCCTGGCCTTCGCTGAGACGGCCGACCTTTACAGCATGCCGCAGCGCGCTGCGGATGTGATTCTGGCGGAGCCAAAACGATGAAGTTGATTCTTGCCGAACCGTTCAAGACATTGTGGGCCGGGCTTGATGCCTTTGCCGAAGTCGAGAAACTGCAAGGCCAGGTCTTCCGTGAGCTTGCGGCGCGCCGCACGCTGCGCACCGTGGTGGATGGCCGTCCGTATTTCGTGAAGATCCACCGTGGCATCGGCTGGGGCGAAATCTTCAAGAACCTGATTACCGCCAAGCTGCCGGTGCTGGGCGCAGGCCTTGAATGGGCGGCGATTCATCGACTCCAGGCACTCGGCGTGCCGACCATGACCGGCGTGGCTTTCGGCGAGAAGGGCAGCAACCCGGCGGACCAGCATTCGTTCATCATCACCGAAGAGCTGGCGCCGACCCTCAGCCTCGAAGACGTCACGATCAATTGGGTCGCCGAACCGCCTGCGCCCGCGTTGCGTCATGCCCTCACGGCCGAGCTGGCGCGCATGGTTGGTGATATGCACCGGGGTGGCGTAAACCACCGCGACTGCTACCTGTGCCACTTCCTGCTGGACACCGCCAGGCCCATCGATGCGAACAACATCAAGCTGTCGGTGATCGACCTGCACCGCGCTCAACTGCGTGCCCATCTGCCGCTGCGCTGGCGCGACAAGGACCTGTCCGCGCTGTACTACTCGGCGCTGGATATCGGCCTCACCCGTCGCGACAAGCTGCGTTTCCTCAAGGGCTACTTCCGCCAGCCGCTGCGCCAGATCCTCGCTGAGCAATCGGCGTCCCTGAGCCTGATGCAGCGCAAGGCCGACAAGCTGTATGCGCGCAAGCTGCGTTATGGGGATGCGATCTGATGGCGGGTTGGAACCTGGAACCTGCGTACGCCAGCCTGGCGGATGATTTCGGCAACCTCGAAGCGGTCTTCGCCCTGCAGGGCGAGCGCCTGACCCGCGATCCGCTGTCGGAAGTGATCCGCGTGGAGCGTGGCGGGGTCAACTATTACGTCAAGCGCTACATCGGTGCCGGCAAAGGGCTGCGGCGCTACCTGGGCAAGCCGCGGGTCAAGTCCGAATGGCAGAACCTCAAGCGTTTCGCCAAATGGGGTATTCCCACCGCTGATGTAGTCGCCTGGGGGCTGGAGCGAAAGGGTGTGGCCTATGATCGTGGGGCGATGATCACTCGCGAGCTGCCGAAGACCGAAGACCTCTCGGTATTGGCCGAGCGCAACGATGCGCGCCTGCGCGACCCCAAGTGGGTCGACGCGGTGAGCCGTCAGCTCGCCGAATACACACGCACCATGCACGATCATCGCTTTACCCATAACGACTTGAAGTGGCGCAACCTGTTGATCGATGACCAGCAGACCCTGTACCTGATCGACTGCCCCAACGGCGATTTCTGGCGCGGGTTCTGGCTCAAGTACCGCATCACCAAAGACCTGGCCTGCCTGGACAAGGTGGCCAAGTATCACTTGTCCGCCACCCAGCGCCTGCGTTTCTACATGCAATACCGTCAGCGCCGACACCTGAGTGCAGCGGACAAACAGCGTATTCGCCACGTGGTGAAGTTTTTCGAGGGACGTGAATGAGTGATTTCCTGGCGGCTGAAGACCGGGCGCTGCTGGAGCGCAACGGCTTGGCGACGTTCGACGCCCTGTGGGCCAAACAACTGGATGCAGTGGATGAACCCAACACCAGTCGCGGCGGCTGGAGCAGCGTGTTTCGTCTGGAGCTGGACGGCCACGGTTATTATCTCAAGCGTCAGAGCAACTACCTGACGCGCAGCCTGCACCGTCCCTTTGGCGAGCCGAGTTTCTCCCGCGAGTTCCGCAATATCAGTCGTTACCGCAAGCTCGGCATCCCTGCCTTGCAGGCGGCTTTCTACGGCGAGCGCAAGGTGGGCGGCGAGCATCGCGCCATGCTGCTGACCCGTGCCCTGGACGGTTGGAATGACCTGGATTCGCTGCTGGAGCAGTGGCCTCAATTGAGCGACGCCCAGCACCACGCGATCCTGCTGGCCTGCGGTCAGCTTGCACGCCGGTTGCACAGCGTCGGCCAGGTGCATGGCTGTTTTTATCCCAAGCATATTTTTATGCAGGCCACCGGCGACGGCTATGCCGCGCAGTTGATCGACCTTGAGAAAACCCGCCCGCTGCTGTTCGGCTGGCGCGATCGGGTCAAGGACCTGGAGCCGTTGTTGCGACGTGCACCGCAGTGGTCGGATGAACAGGTACGCCAACTGTTGGCCGCCTATCTTGATCAACCGAAGGACAGCGCGCTGGTCACCAGCTGGCTGCAGAAACTGACCGCGCGCCGTAGTCACAAGGAAAACCGTTGATGCGTCTGTCCGAGCTGAAAGCCGCCGGCCGTAACCCCGAGCTGCCACTGACCCTCGAACTGGCCGATGCGGCCGGCCCGGGCCAGTTGCAACTGCTGAGCCTGTTGCGTGTGCTGCCGGGCGAGCGTTATGTGGGGGCGGCGGTCTGGCGCGGTCGTCCGGTTTTGGCCAAGTTACTGGTGGGCAGCAAGGCGGCGCGGCACTTTCAGCGTGAACTCAGCGGCGTGCGCCTGCTCGCCGAGCAAGGCCTGATCACGCCGTTGCTGCTGGCCGATGGCTTGCAGGAAGGCGAGGGCGGCTGGCTGCTGTTCGAGTTCATTGAGGGCGCCGAAAGCCTGGCCGCTGCCTGGCAGGCCGTCGAAGACCTGCCGCCGCTGGCTGACGAACAAACCGCCGTGCTGGCCGAAGCGCTGGGTGCCATTGCGCAGATGCACACCAGGGGCCTATGGCAGGAAGACCTGCACCTGGACAACCTGCTGCGCCAGGGCGGCAAGCTGTACCTGATCGATGGCGCCGGGATCCGCGTCGAAGAAGCGGGTAAACCGCTCTCACGCAACCGTGTGCTGGAAAACCTCGGGGTGTTTTTCGCCCAGTTGCCGAAGAATCTCGAGCCGTTTACCGAAGAGCTGCTGGTGTACTACCTGCTGAGCAACGGCGAGCACGCCCTACCGCTGGAAGCCCTTGAGAAACAGGTGCGTAAGGTCAGTGCCCGGCGCCTCAAGGACTTCCTGAGCAAGGTCGGCCGTGAATGCACGCTGTTCAGCGTGGTGCGCGGCGCCTTTGCCTTGCGCGCGATCCGGCGGGAAGAGGAACCGGCCATGCTGCCGGTGCTGGAACAGGCTGACGCACTGCTGGACCAGGGGCATTTGTACAAGACCGGCGGCGCCGCCAGCGTGGCCAAGGTCGAGATGGCCGGTCGGCCGCTGGTGATCAAGCGCTATAACATCAAGGGCTTCGCCCACTGGCTCAAACGCTTCTGGCGTCCGAGCCGTGCCTGGCACTCCTGGCGCGAAGGCAATCGCCTGGCGTTCCTCGGTATCGCCACGCCCAAGCCGCTGGCGGTGCTGGAAAAACGCTTCTTCTGGTTGCGCCGTCGCGCTTACCTGGTCACCGAATACCTGTCCGGCCCGGACATCATCGAGCGCTTCGCACCGTACGTTGAAAATGGTGACGCGCCGGAAAACGAACTGCAGGCGCTGGATCACCTGTTCGCCGAGCTGATCCGTGAACGCATCAGCCATGGCGATTTCAAGGGCCACAACCTGTTCTGGGACCAGGGGCGCTGGTCGCTGATCGACCTGGACGCCATGTGTCAGCACGGCTCCGAGGCGAGCTTCGCCCCGGCGTATGCCAAGGACCGGGCGCGGTTCATGCGTAACTGGCCTGAAAGCAGTGCGTTGTACCAATTGATTGATCAGCGGTTGCCTCGAGATATCAACTGATCAGAACCGATACTCCGCCCCGGCGCCTGCATACCACGAACGTCCAGGCGCCGCTTCGTAGTAGCGGTTATTGCCGTCGCCGACGATCACCGAGCCGACGTACTGGCGGTCGAGCAGGTTGTCCAGGCGCAGGGTCTGGTGGAAGGTCCAGTGTTCGACTTTCTGCTCAAAGCCGGCGCGCCAGTTGAATACGCTGTAGGCCGGGGCGGCGTGTTGGCTGTTGGTGTCTTCGACGTAGACCTGGCTGCGGTACATCCCTTCGAGGGCGGTGCTGACCCAGTCCCTTGGTTTCCAGCTCAGTTCTGCGAACAGCGTGGTTTGAGGGACTCCCGGCAGGTAGTTGCCCTTGTCGACGGCGGTGTTGCCGCTGACGAAGTCACTGTCGTAGGTGGCTTGCAGGCGGGTGTAGGCGAGGTTGGCGCTCCAGTGCTCGCTGAGCTGGCTTTCGATGCCCAGTTCGAAGCCGCGGCGCAGGGTGCGGCCGGCGTTTTGGTAACTGGTGCGGCCGTCTTTGGATTGAGCGACCACTAACTCATCTTCTGTAGTTATCTGGAATACGGCCGCATTGATCCTGGTGTTTTTCACTTGGGCCTTTAATCCCACTTCGTACTGGGTGCTCTCTGACGGTTTCAAGCCGAAGTTGAAGCCCTCCACATTGCCCGGCGCATAGGCCAATTCGGCCTGGGTTGGTGTTTCGAAGCCTTTGCCCGCGCTCACATAACCATGCAGTTCAGGCGTGAACGCATACATCACGCTCATTGACGGCGTATTTTTCTGATAGGTCTTGTTGCCGCTGGAATCGCCGTTGCTGAGGAACTGGTCGTCAACGTCCAACTGCATGGTGCTGTGCCGGACGCCGGCTTGCAGGGTCCAGCGGTCGAGGGCCCAGTTGGCCTGGATATAGGGGTCGAGACTGCGGGCGGTGTCGATTTCATCGCGGCGCAGTTGGCCTTTTATGCCGAGGGTGTTGCCGCTGTAGTTCTGGTAGCCGTGGCGACTGTCTTCGCTTTGATCGAAATCCAGGCCGGAGATGATCATTAGCTCGCCCGGTGCGCTTTCAATAGGCTGCATCCAGCGCACGCTGCCGCCATAGAACTTGCGGTCGAATTGCACCACGCCGCCGCCACGCTCGTTGGCGGGTGTGCCCTTTGGAATCGACAAATACTGAATCACACTCCGCCGCCCCGTATATCCGTTCACCTGCAGTGTCGCATCGCCGAAGTACCGCTCGTAATTCATCCCCAATTGCTGATGATCGATGCTTTTACGCGTGTTGTACGTCAGCGCGTTGGCGCTCACCGAGCGTGGGTCGGCCTTGTACGCTGCCCAGGTCTGCCCCAGCGGGTCCTGGGTGCCGTTCTGCTCCAGGCTGCTGTAGATCAGCGCCAGCTTGCTGTCGTCATCCGGCTGGACATTGAGCTTGGCGAAGGTCTGGTCGCGGCGTGCGCTGCTGTGGTCGCGGTAGCCGTTGGTGTCCATGCGCGAAGCGTCGAGCACGAAACCGGCGCCGTTGGTCGCGCCTTCGGCGTTCAGGTGGTTCTTGTTCAGGCCGTCGCTGCCCACCAGGGTCTCGGCGCCGATGCGCGGTGTGCCTTCGCCGTCGCGGGAGAACATCTGGATCACGCCGCCGGCATTGCTGCCATACAGGGTGGCGGCAGGGCCGCGCAGCACTTCGATGCGTTCGGCGGTATCGAGGTTGAAGGTGGCCGCCTGGCCCTGGCCGTCCGGGGTGCTGGCGGGGATGCCGTCGGCAATCAGCTTGATGCCGCGCACGCCGAACGCCGAGCGGGCACCGAAGCCTCGGGAGGAAATCTGCAGGTCCTGGGCATAGTTCTGGCGGTTCTGTACCACCAGGCCAGGCACGCGGGACAGGGCCTCGGAGGCGTTGATGCCCAATTGGCCGTCGCTGATCTGTTCGCGGCTGATGCCGTCCACCGAGTACGGCAGGTCGAAGGTCGGGCTGGCACTGCGCGAGCCGGTGACCACGCTGGGGTCGAGTACCAGCGGGGCGTCGTCGGCCCGAGCGGCATCGCTCAGGGCCAACAGGCCAGGCAACAACAAGGTGAAGCGGGCGAGGGTTTTCATCAGTCAGCCGGAATCCATGGCGCGCATAGGAGGTAGACGCGCAAAGGGGCGCGAGTTTAGTGGCTCAGGCGATTTTTATCATTTGGGAATCGTCCTACGCTGCAAATCAATGTTGCTGCTTTGGGTCACCCACCTTGGCGATGGTAGCGTGGTCAGCCTTGGCAATAACAATGGCGGATGGGCCATAAGGAGAGGGTCATGAGGATGGGGTCGAAAGTCTTGTGCAGTACGCTGTCGCTTGTGTTGACGGGCTGCGGAACCATCAATACGGTCTTCCGACCCGACGCGGTCACCAGCCAGAACCTCAAGGACTCGCGCAGTCACTGCGAAAACGTGCCGCGCATCTACAGTGGGGTGATCTACGGGTTCTGCACGCTCAATGGGGAGCCGGCGCCCGACAAGAGCCTGAAGGACAACAGCCTGATCGACCATGGCGGGAGCATGCTACCCTTTGTCGCGGTCGAGTTTGTCGCCTCCGGCGTGCTGGACACCCTGGTGCTGCCCTACACCGTTTACCGTCAAAGCCGGGACGGCAGCATCGAGATCTTCCGCTGATCCCTCTTGACGCTCGCCGCTAACAGCTTCCCCTCGCTTTTACGCTATAATCCCGCCCTTTAGCTGTTTCCCGCCCAGGCGGGAAACACACTTTTTTCAGGCGCAACCCGCCTGCATGCAGACTAAAAGAGGCTAGACCCCTGTGGCATTGACGATTCTTGGCCTGTCCGGCGCCCTTAGCCATGATCCTTCCGCAGCCTTGTATATCGACGGCAAGCTGATCGCTGCCGCCGAAGAAGAACGCTTCGTACGCGACAAACATGCAAAGAACCGCATGCCCTACGAGTCGGCGAAGTTCTGCCTGGAACAGGCCGGTATCAAGCCTTCCGACGTTGACGTGGTGGCGATCCCGTTCGCCCCGATCAGCCTGTTCGGTGAGGCGCGCTGGCATTACGCCAAGCGTTACTGGTACGCCCCGGACCGCGCCCTTGATGCGATCCTGATGGGCAACCGTCGCTACAAGCGCTATCGCAACAAGATCGTCTGGTGCCTGGAGCAACTGGGCTTCGATCCGAAGAAAATCAAGATCGAACCGGTTGAACACCACCTGGCCCACGCTTCCAGCGCCTACCACTGCTCCGGCTTCCAGGAGAAAACCGCGATCCTCGGGATCGACGGTAAAGGTGAGTACGCCACCACGTTCTTCGGCTACGGCGAAAACGGCAAGATCCACAAGATCAAGGAATTCTACGACCCGGACTCCCTGGGCGGCCTGTACGGCGCGATCACCGAGTTCCTCGGTTTCGAGATGCTCGACGGTGAGTTCAAGGTCATGGGCATGGCGCCCTATGGCGATGCCAGCAAGTACGATTTCTCGCGCCTGGCCTCCTTCGAGAACGGCGAGCTGGTGATCAATACCGACTACGCCAACGTCATCGGCCTGCGCCGTTATAAAGAGAAGGGCAAGGGTTTCTACTTCTCGCCAAAACTGATCGAGTGGCTGGGCCCCAAGCGCGAAGGCGATATCGCCGACGAGCCGTACATCCACTACGCCGCCAGCATGCAGGCGCTGTTCGAGAAGCTGGCCCTGCAGATGATCGACCACTACCTGGGCGACATCCTCAAGGACACCGGCAAGCTGGCCTTCGCCGGCGGCTGCGCGCTGAACGTCAAGCTGAACCAGAAAATCATCGCCCGTGATGACGTCAAGGAGCTGTTCGTACAGCCAGCCTCCGGCGATGCCGGTACTGCCGTGGGCGCAGCGGCCTACGTGTCCCACGCCCGGGGTGTGCCGGTGGAGAAGATGGAGCACGTCTACCTCGGCCCGTCCTACAGCAACGAAGACGTGATCGCCGCGTGCGCCAAGCACGAGAGCAAGCCGAACTGGCGCAAGATCGAGAACATGCCCCAGCGCATCGCCAAGATCATGGTCGATGGCAACCCGGTGGCCTGGTTCCAGGGCCGCATGGAGTTTGGCCCGCGTGCACTCGGCGGTCGTTCGATCATCGGTTGCCCTAGCGCCACCGGGGTGGCGGACCGCATCAACCATCAGATCAAGTTCCGCGAGCGCTGGAGGCCTTTCTGCCCGTCGATGCTCGACACCGTCGCGCCGCAGATGATCAAGGTCGACCACCCTGCACCCTTCATGACCTTCACCTTTGAAGTGGCCGAAGAGTGGAAGACCCGCGTGCCGGAAGTGGTCCATGAAGATGGCACCTCCCGCGCCCAGGTGCTCAAGCGCGAGTACAACCCGCGCTACTACGACATGATGAAAGAGCTCGAAGTGCTGACCGGCAACGGCGTGTCCCTGAACACCTCGCTCAACCGTCGCGGCGAAGCGATGATCTGCTCGCCGACCGACGCGCTGAACATGTTCTTCGGCTCCGACCTGCAATACCTGATCATGGAAGACATCCTGGTCGTCAAGGACGGCGTGGACCCTTATGACGCGCTCGGCTGAACGCCACGTCCTGCAGTTCTGCCACGGCTATGACGGGCCGTTCCTGGACTGCGCGCGGCAGTACGCCAGTCTGTTCGCAGGCTCCGGCTACAAAGTGACCACGGTGTTCCTCACCGGGGTCGCCGACCCCGAGGTGGCCGCCGGTTGCGCCAGTGATGAAGTGCTGTTCATGGAATTCAGCTCCAAGGCCGTTCGCGGCCTCAAGCTTGGGGCTATTGCCGAGTTGCGCAAGATCGCAGCGTCGCGCAATTTCAGATTCTGCATTGCCCACCGTTTCAAGCCGATCTACGTGGCCTTGCTGGCCACGCGGTTGCCGGTGATCGGTGTGCATCATGCCTTTGGTGATTACCAGCGCCGTAGCCGCAAGCTGTTTGCCGGCATTTTCCGCAAGCGCCTGAGCCTGCTCGGGGTGTCCGACGCGGTGCGTGACGATATGCGCCGTTGCCTGCCGGCTTGGCCGGCTACGCGGATCCAGACGCTGTACAACCGCATCGATGTCGACGCCCAGCAGGCCATGCAGGTGCCGGTGGATGAGGCACGTGACGCCCTGGGGCTGTCGCCGGACGAGTGGGTAGTCGGCAATGTCGGCCGCCTGCACCCGGACAAGGACCAGGCCACGTTGCTCAAGGGTTTTGCCCTGGCACTGCCGCAACTGCCGGAGCGAAGCCGACTGGCGATCCTCGGCAGTGGCCGCCTGGAGCAGGACCTCAAGGAACTGGCCCGGGAACTGGGCGTTGCCGACAAGGTGCTGTTCCTTGGCCAGGTGCCGGATGCGCGCCGGTATTTCCGCGCATTCGATGTCTTTGCACTGAGCTCCGACCACGAGCCGTTCGGCATGGTGTTGCTGGAGGCCATGGTTGCTGGCGTGCCGTTGCTGGTCACGGCCTGTGGCGGGGCGAAGGAAGTAGTGGAAGGGGTAGGTGTCCTGTTCCCCTTTGGCGACGCCGAGCGCCTGGCCCAGGGGCTGCGGCACCTGGCCGCGATGGATCGCCAGCAGCAACGGCAGTGTGCCGAGATGATGCTGGAGCGCCTGCATGCGCGTTTCTCGGATCAGGCGGTACGCGATACTTTCTGGCAACTGCCGCACGTTATTGAACTGACCGCGGGGGCTTGATGCTCAATCGATTCCGAGGCTGGCGCGAGCGAGGCTGGTCCGTTGTTGACGCGCCAGTCTACAGCGATGCCTGGCAGCGTTTTGGCGGCAGCGTCGCCACCCATCCACAGGTGATCGAACGCCTGGCGGGGCTTGCCGAGATCCCGGTGCGTTACCTGGCCTGGGAGCAGGGCGGCGATCTTCAGGCGTGCATCGCCACTTGGGGGCGTGACCTGGCGTTGTCCAAGGATGTACTCAAGCAGCGCGGCAAAAAGGGCCTGTTCGACCTGGGCAATGCCGAGCTGATCTTGCCGGCAGCCGCTAGGGCCAAGGCGCCGCTGCGTCAGCGTGCGCGCTATCTGTCGGTGTTGAACGAAGGCCGTTTCAGTGGCCTCAAGCCCCAGGCCGAGCAACTGGCCATGGCGCGTACGCCGGAAGAACTGTCGAAGAAATTCCGCTACAACCAGCGCCGTGAACTGCGCCTGCTGGAAGAGGCGGGCGGCGTCGTGCGGCCGGTGGGTGAGTTTTCCAGCCAGGAGCTGGCGGCGATCTACTGCGATTTGTTCCTGCGCCGCTGGGGCTTTGTCGCCACGGGCGCCGAGCGTATGGCTGAGGTGATCGAGTTGCTGCGCGAGTGGCTGATCGGCTCGGTGATCTTTCTAAACGATGCGCCGATTGCGGTCCAACTGGTGTACCGGGTCGAGTCGCCCGAGTGGATCAGCGTGGAGTATGTCAATGGTGGCGTCGACCCTGAAACCCGTGCGTTCAGCCCGGGCAGTGTCTTGAGTTTTCTCAACACCCAGAGTGCCTGGGAACAGGCGCGTGAAGTCGGCAAGCCGCTGCGGTTTTCCTTTGGGCGTGCCGACCGCGAGTACAAGGACCGCTGGTGCAACCCTGTGCCGGTGCTGACCGTATGAGCCGCAAACAGCAATTGCTCAAGCGCCATCGGCGCAACAAGCGCATCGGCCTGTTGATCGGCTTGCTGCTGTTGGTGGCGATCGGCATCTGCGTGGCCTGGTGGTTGCCCTTGGTACTGGGCGTGCTGGCCTGGGTTGCCCATGAAGCCTGGTTTGCCGACCATTTGTTTTATGCGCCTGGCGAAGACTATCAATACCGTTTTTCGGCGGATGCCGAGGTGAGTGGGGTTCGCTTCGAGGGCGGGCGTCTGCTGGTTGATTCGGCTCTGGAGACCGATGCGACGTTGGTGTTGGCGATCCGGGTCAAAAGCGCTTGGTTGGGGCGCCTGCTGGACCCTGCTGTCGAGATTCTGGGGGGCGAGAGTCCCGACCGCCAGGCCTTCGAGCGAGGCGTGAATGGCGTGCGTTATCTCAACCTCAGTGGCTTGGCCCCGGCCCTGATGGCCGATGAGTTGCGCTTGCATGGGCGCTTTTGCCGATTGCTGGGAGCGCCCCGGCTTTGGGCCTGGGCCACTGCGGATTACACGGCGCAACGGGTGATGGTCATCGCGCCCCATGCCGACGATGCCGAGCTGGCCGCATTTGGTCTTTACAGCCAGGCCGACAAACCCTGGATCGTGACCCTCACCGCCGGTGAAATCGAAGCCGAGCACTATCAAAAGATGGGCCTGGATGCGGTCGAGGCCGCGCGCATCAAGGGACGCCTGCGTGCCTGGGACAGCATTGCCGTACCCCGCTGGGCCGGGGTACCCGAGGCGCAATGCGTGCAATTGGGCTACTTCTGCCTGCAATTGCCGGCGATGCGGGCGACGCCGGATCAGCCGGTCGCGTCGCGTGAGGCGGATTTGTCGGATATCCGCCTGTTCCGCCAGTTCAACCCGCACCCGTTGCCGGCGGACCAGGATGGCCTGCCCACCTGGAACAACCTGCTGGCCGACCTGCGCCACTTGTTGCTGACGGCGCGCCCCGAGGTGATTGTGCTGCCCCATCCGGTCCTCGACCCGCACCCTGATCACATCTGTGCGCACCAGGCGGTCACCGAAGCCTTGCAAGGGCTGGAGTGGCAACCGACAACTGTCCTGGGCTATGCCAACCACCTGCATGACAACGACCGCTGGCCCATGGGCGATGCAGGCGCCGGCATTGCGTTGCCGCCGCAGTTCGACGACGCGTTGGTGTTGTCACCCTACAGTGTGTCGCTGTCGCTGGCGCAGCAGCGCGATAAGGCCATGGCGTTGGGCATGATGCATGACCTGCAACCGGCACCGCCGTTCAAGCGCCGTGTACGACGCTGGCTGCAGCGTGTCTTGGCGGGCCGTGCGCCGTCGCCCTATGGTGAGAACGAATTTTTCCGCAAGGCCGTACGACGGCACGAGTTGTTGTGGCGTTTGGGAAAGGATGAGTCATGAAAGTCTTGTTTCTGGTGCAGAAAGAACAGCGCGCCATCCTCGATCGCTTGTACGAAGGCATTGCCGAGCACTGCGAGTGTGATACCCGCTGGCTGAGCAGTGCTGATCAGCGCAACCTGCGTGGTTACTTCCGGCGCGAAGTCGACGTGACCCGTTACGACCGCATCGTGTTCTTCCTGCGCTTCAAGCAGGAAATCCGTCAGGTCGGATTTATCCGCACGATCCCGAACCTGGTGATCCTCGAGCACGATGCTTACCAGAACTACATTCCCTGCAAGTACACCGGCAAGTTCAGCGCGCATTACCGGCGCCTGCCGTGGGCGCGGGTGATCAGCTCCGGCCACATGGTGACCGAGCGCCTGCGGGCCGAAGGTTTTGATGCGGTATTCGTACCCAAGGGCTATGACCAGGCACTGTTGCAGCCCCAGGATCGTGAGCGTGATATTGAACTGGCATTTGTCGGCAGCACCAACAGCGTGGCCTACAGTGGTCGCAAGGCATTGCTCGATGAGCTGGCGAAGGTTGAGCCTTTGGTGGTGACGCGCACCAAGTCCGGTGAGGAATATTGCGCCACCCTCAACCGCATCCGCTTTTTCGTCAGTGCCGATGTGGGCATGGGCGAATACATGATCAAGAACTTCGAAGCCATGGCCTGTGGCTGCGTACTGCTGGCGTTTGACCAGGGTGCGGCGGAAAACGAGGCCCTTGGCTTTGAGGATATGGTCAATGTGGTGTTCTATAAGGACATCCCGCAGTTGCAGGAAAAGCTCGCCGTGTTGCGGTCCAACCCGTCGTTGGCGACCGATATTGCACGCCGTGGGCAAGCGCTGGCGGTTGGCGAGTTCAGTTTTGCCCGTATCGGCCAGCGTATTGTCGAGGTATTAAAGCCGCCCTTAAGGCCGCGTTCTCCCTTGAGTATGCTGGAAAGGTTGCGCCTGAAGCTGGGCGTTTAATATCGGCTGAGTAGCCGTAAATGATGGCTATATGATATTATCGAGGCTTGAATGCAATTCTCCGATCAAAGCGACATAACGCTCGTGGTGACCAGTTGTGGTCGCTTCGATTTGTTGAAGCGCACGCTCGAGAGCTTCGATCTGTTCAATACGGCGGACATACGCGAAGTCTTGATTACTGAAGACTCCGGCGATGAAGCCGTGCGCCTTGCGGTTCCCGAACACTGGCAAAGACATTGCACTTTTTTGATCAACCGCCCAAAGCTTGGGCAGTTGGCATCCATCGACTTGGCTTACGAGTTGGTCAAGACTCCCTACATTTTCCATTGCGAGGATGACTGGGCGTTTTATCGACCGGGTTTTGTCGAGGACTCCAAAACTGTGCTGGAGCAGCGCCCCGACATTCTGCAGGTATGGTTACGCAATTACGTTTATGACTTGCAGGTGCACAGCCCCTATATCCATCTGGGGCCGCGCGAGGTGATCGGCGGGGTGCCGTGTTATCCCTTGCAGTCCGACAAGCCTGAGTGGCAGGGGTTTTCACTGAACCCTGGGCTGCGTCGTATCAAGGAGTATCGGTTGTGCGCTCCCTATGCCGGGTTTGAGGGTGAGAAAGGGTTGTCCAAGCGTTACGCGCAGTTGAACCTGGTGGCCGTGACTCTTGAAGGTGATGCGGTTTTGCATACCGGTTTCGGTCTGCATGTGGCGACGGCGAAAGAGCGTCTGACCAAAGCACGGCGCAAGCGGCGAGAGCGGATCAAGCTGGCGGCCATGTTGATACTGGGACTGGGTATCGGCTGGTTGATCCATTAGTTGCTTATGACAAGCCACCTTCACGCCGCAAAAGGTCACTTTTATCGATGAGTATCCTCAATATCATGTGGGCCGGGGGTTCTGCATTCGCTTCAGTGCAGAAGGTTCATCAACAGATACTGTCTCATGCCATTTGTCCTTCACCGATCAACACTTGGCTGCTTCAAGGCGGTGCGCAGAAAGGTGATCCGGTGCGAGAGTGGAACCTCTCCTCTGCCCAGCTCAAGGGCCGGCACGTGTGGAAACTGCTGACGCCGCTGATGCGTACGCGGTTTCACAAGGCGCTGCCTGAGGATCTGGAAATTGTGCTGCTGGATGGAATTGGCGTGGCCCGGGTGATATTGCCCGTACTCCAACGGTTGCCGCAGGTACGGGCCGTTGTCGTCTTTCACGGCGCCACGCGCTTGCGCCGAGCAGACCAGAAGCTGCTCGACCAGTTTCCGGCTGCACGCTTGACCATCGCCGCCGTGTCGCAGACCCTTGCAAGCTCGCTGGAGCGGTATCTGCAACGGCCCGTCGCGGTGCTGCGCAGTGCATTTGACCCAGTGGCTTTTCGTGCGGCCACGCTTTCCCGGGAACAGGCTCGTTCGCATCTGGGCTTGCCGCTGGAAGGCTCGCCCGTGCTGGGCGCCGTCGGACGGTTGGTGGAGGGTAAGGGGTTCGGCTGTTTGCTTGACGCGTTTGCCAGTGTGTCGGCCCATCAACCAGATGCGCGCCTGGTGATTATCGGTGAGGGGCCGGCAAGGCCTGCCCTTGAGGCGCGCATCGACGAGCTGGATTTGCGAGGCAGGGTATCGTTGCCGGGCCATCTGCCAGAAGCGGCGACTCTGTACCGTGCGTTTGACTGGGTGGCCATCCCATCGACGGAAGAGGGCTTGGGACTGATCCTGCAAGAGGCGGTGATGGCCGGTGTGCCGGTATTGACCAGCGAGTTGGCGGTGTTTCGCGAACAGTTGGCGGATGCTGGCTGGTACGCGCCGTCAGACAATGTGCACGCTTGGGGGCGCCTGATGGAGCGCGCTTTCGCTACGCCGGCCCACAGTGTGCTGGAGGCTCAATCGCGAGCGTTGGCGCCGGAGCAAGCGTGGAAGGATTTCAGTGAAACCTCCCAGCGTCTTTTCTCATGCCGCTAGCAGGGCTTGTTCCAGTGCTTGCATTGGAAAGCGTTCGTTCAGCTTCTCGCGCGCAATATAACGTGCGAAATGCTGCACGTTGCGCCGTGCGAGTGCCGGGTTGAGCGGGGCGCGAAGAAAGCGCATATCCGCCACATCGATCAGCCCCATTTCATTGTCAGGCGTGACAACAATGTTGCCCAGGTGCAGGGAGCGAAAGTAGATGCCTGCACCATGCAGGCGGCGAATGAGTGCTACCAGCGGGTCGAGGTTGGACTGCCAGTCAAAGCCTTCCTTATTGGAAATCTGGCGCAGCGTTTCCCCTGGCAGCGGGCGATACAGCACCGCCGTCATGCCAGGTGCAGCCAACTGATAGTACGCAAGTACGGTCAAGGTGGGGATGCCACGCTGTTGCAGCTGCGCCACGTTATCGATGAAGCGTTTGGAGTAGGGACGAAACAGTGCTGATGAAAGCAGGCGCTTGCGGCGAAACAGTTTAAGGATGTTCCCGTCCGCCAACAGGTAGACTTTGGGGCCGTGGCTGTCCTGTTCGAGGATCTTGGCGCCTTCAATCATCGTGGTTAAATCGGCTTGGGGAAGCCTTGAACATTGCATCGTCGGAAAGCCTTGTGGGAGTCGCGGGCACAGTGATCGGCAATAATGCCGAAAGTTTTGGGTTTTAACCATGCCGGGTTGGCAGGTTGAACGTATTCAGGAGCGAGTGATGCAAGCAAGTCGTTGGGCGCAGGTATGGATGATTTTCGGATTGCTGTGGTTTTTGCTGGCAATTGCCTTTGCGCCTACCAATAAAATTTATCAACAAGGCTTGACCCTGTTTCTGTGGTTGCCGGCCATGGTGTTTGCCTGGTCGGCGCGTGAGCGGCTCATGGAAGTCTGGCGTGAGCAACGCTGGATATGCCTGATGATTGCGGCGCTGGCGGTCTGGGGCTCGGTCAGTTTGTTGTGGACCAACGCTGAAGATCCTTCGCGTGAGGCCAAGCGCCTGCTGTATATCGGCGTGTTCCTGCTGTTTTTCCCGGTGTTCGCCTGTGGGCAGACCGAGCGTGTCATTCGTGTGATGCAGTGGGGCGGTTTCGGTCTGGCCCTTTCTTCGCTGGTGGCGATCATCAAGTTTTATGGGGTTGAGCATAATGCCTGGTTCGCCCGCCTTGAAGGGCTGGGGCAGCTGTCCCACCCGATCCTGGGGGCCTACGTGATTGGCCTGGCGGCGGTCTGGCTGCTGCACTGGCTGCCGCGTGGTCGTTGGATGCAAGTGGCGTGGGTGCTGTCCATCGGGCTTCTCGGGCTGTTCGTGGTACTGAGCCAAAGCCGTGGTGCTGCACTGGCGTTGCTGTTGACGGTAGTGGCGATGCCGGCGTGGTGCCGTGACCGACGTACCGCAGTGATCGCCATTGGGGCGGTGGTTGCGGCACTGGCGGTGTTCTTCGCGATGCAATCGTTGATGCTGGCTCGCGGTGTCTCTTATCGGCCCCAGATCTTCATGTCCTCCATGCAGATGATCGCTGAGCATCCGTGGGCCGGCCTTGGGTTGGGGGGCGATTACAAAGTGTTGGCTGACGGCATTTATTTCGACCACGCCCATAACCTGTTTTCCCATGTCGCCATCGAACTGGGCCTGCCTGGCCTGCTGCTCTGGTGCGGGCTGTGGTTCGGCGTGCTGTGGCAAGCCTGGAAAGCCCGCGACACGCTCTACGGCAAGGGCATCATCGGCATGTGGGTGTTTTCGTTCCTGGCCATGCAGTTCGATGCGGCGAGCCTCACGGGCACGCCACGGGCGGAGTGGTTTATCTCGTGGCTGCCGATTGCGCTGGCCAGTGTCCTGGTCTGGGCTCGGGCCAACCCCGACGCATGTGATAAAGTTCGCGTCCTACCCAATCAGTGAGCTCGACACATGAGTGACGCACCGCCCAAAGCGGACCAGGAATCCAGCCTGAAGATCTATCTCCGGCTGCTGGGCTATGTGAAACCGTACATCGGCATGTTCCTGCTGAGTATCGTGGGCTTCGTGATCTTTGCTTCCACCCAGCCGATGCTCGCCGGGATCCTCAAGTATTTCGTGGATGGCTTGAGCAACCCGGACGTGGTGTTCATGCCCAAGGTCCCGTTCTTCAAGGACCTGAAGTTGCTGATGGCCGTGCCGCTGCTGATCATCCTGATCGCTGCGTGGCAGGGCCTCGGCTCGTTCCTGGGCAACTACTACCTGGCCAAGGTCTCCCTGGGTCTGGTGCATGACTTGCGGGTCCAGCTGTTCAATAAGTTGCTGGTGCTGCCCAACCGTTATTTCGACACGCATAACTCCGGGCACCTGATTTCCCGCATCACCTTCAACGTGACCATGGTCACCGGCGCCGCCACGGATGCGATCAAGGTCGTCATCCGCGAAGGGCTGACGGTGGTGTTCCTGTTCGGCTACCTGCTGTGGATGAACTGGAAGCTGACCTTGGTGATGCTGGCGATCCTGCCGCTGATCGCCGTGATGGTCGGCAGCACCAGCAAGAAATTCCGCAAGCAGAGCAAGAAGATCCAGGTGGCGATGGGGGACGTCACTCACGTGGCCTCGGAGACCATCCAGGGTTATCGCGTGGTGCGCAGCTTCGGTGGCGAAAGCTATGAACAGCATCGCTTTGCCGCAGCCAGCCAGGGCAACACCGACAAGCAACTGCGTATGAACAAGACCGGCGCGGTCTATACGCCAATGCTGCAGTTGGTGATCTATACCGCCATGGCGACGTTGATGTTCCTGGTGCTGCTGCTGCGCGGGGACGCCACGGCAGGTGACCTGGTGGCCTACATCACCGCTGCGGGCCTGCTGCCCAAGCCGATCCGGCAGCTGTCGGAAGTCAGCTCGACGATCCAGAAGGGCGTGGCCGGTGCCGAAAGCATCTTCGAGCAGTTGGATGAAGAACCGGAAGTCGACAGCGGCACCGTGGAGCGTGATCGCGTCAGCGGCCGTCTCGACGTGCGCAACCTGAGCTTCACCTATCCAGGTGCCGAGCGTGAGGTGCTGAAGAACATCAACTTCACCGCAGAACCTGGGCAGATGATCGCCCTGGTCGGGCGTTCGGGCAGTGGCAAGTCCACGCTGGCCAGCTTGATTCCGCGCTTCTACCACCACGAAACCGGGGAAATCCTGCTGGATGAGGTGGAGATCGAAGACTACCGCCTGCGTAACCTGCGCCGCCATGTGGCCCAGGTGACCCAGCACGTCACGCTGTTCAATGACACCGTGGCCAACAACATCGCCTACGGCGACCTGGCGGATGCGCCGCGTGAGGACATCGAAAAAGCCGCCGCCGATGCCTATGCCATGGACTTCATCGCCCAGCTGCCCAAAGGCCTGGACACCGAAGTCGGTGAGAACGGCGTGCTGCTTTCCGGTGGCCAGCGGCAGCGCTTGGCCATCGCCCGTGCATTGCTGAAAAATGCCCCGCTGCTGATTCTGGATGAGGCGACGTCGGCACTCGACACCGAGTCCGAGCGTCACATTCAGGCCGCGCTGGACAAGGTCATGAAAGGCCGCACCACCCTGGTGATCGCGCACCGGCTGTCCACCATCGAGAAAGCCGACATGATTCTGGTGATGGACCACGGCGAAATTGTCGAGCGTGGTACACATGTGGAACTGCTGGCCATGGGCGGCTACTACTCGCGCCTGCACGCCATGGGCCTGGATGAGCCGGCAACGGCTAACATCACCTGATAGACCGGGGCGCGCAAGGCGCCCCGGTATTTGTATCAAGATCCTTACCCAGCTTGACCAAAGCCAAATAATTCGCGACCTGCCGTTTGTTATGTTGGCCTTCTCGATTCGAATGACGAACGAGAGGGCTAACCTTCTTGCGTGGGTAATGGAATGTTGCAGCGTCTGTTCTGGAAATTGCTTCCCAAGCCCCAAAGGGTGTTCTTGCTGGGGCGGTTGTCGGTGGTGGATCGCCAGGCGGTGAATAAATCCCTGTCTGGAGTGACCACTCTCAACCCGGCCTTCGAACGACACCAATGTGTATTCATCCACGTGCCCAAGTGCGCCGGCAGCAGTGTCTGCTCGGCATTGCTCGATGGGCGCTGGCCGGGGCACCTGCCGTATTACTGGTACCAGCAGCAATTTCCCGAGCACTGCGAGCGCAGCTTCAAGTTTGCCTTCGTGCGTGACCCGCTGGAGCGCGCCTACTCGGCCTATACCTACTTGCGCGGCAATCATATGGGGAGTCGTGACCTGCACGCCCAGGCGCTGGTTTCAAGCTATCGCGATTTTGATCAATTCGTGGCCGGTTGGCTGCACCCCGACAACCTGCGTCGCCAGCTGCACTTTGCGCCCCAGATCGATTTTCTGGTGGACGAGATAGGGCGCATGGCCATGGATTTCCTGGGGCGTCAGGAGTCCTTGGAGCAAGACTTCCAGCACCTGTGCGAGCGCCTCGGCGTGACCACATCCCTGCCACATCTGAATGTTTCACTGGGACGGCGCAATGGGCCGGTCAGGGATTTCTGCTCCTTGCGTACTCGTCGGCTGGTTCGGCGTGCCTATCAACGTGACTATGAGGTCCTGGGTTATGAATAGTCAGTCGCTCGTCGGCAGTTCTGTTTCTATCCGCCCCTTTGCGATGTCGTTGTCGGTGGCGGCACGGGCTGCACTCAAGCATCAGCAGCCTTGCTGTGTGTGGTTGACGGGGTTGTCCGGGTCGGGCAAGTCGACCCTGGCCAATGCCCTGGAAGTGCGGCTCAGCGAGCAAGGGCGGCACACTTTTGTGCTCGATGGCGATAACTTGCGCACCGGCCTGTGCAATGACTTGGGCATGAGCGATGCGGCGCGCAAGGAAAATATCCGGCGTATCGGCGAAGTGGCGCGGCTGATGGTGGATGCGGGACTGATCGTGATTGTCTCGGCGATATCTCCGTTCAGCGCCGACCGGGCGACCGCCAAAGCGCTGTTCGGGGCGGAGCAGTTCTTTGAGGTCTATATCAGTACACCGTTCGATGTGTGCGCTCGACGTGACCCCAAAGGCTTGTATCGCGCCGCCCTGGAAGGGCGCATCAAGGCCTTCACCGGCCTGGACAGCCCCTATGAGGCCCCGATCAAGGCGGACTGCGAAATCAATACGGATGACGTCGAGTTGGCCGACGCCGTGGACCATATTTTGGCGGCCCTGTTTAAAAAGTGATCAGAATTCGCCCGTGATGCATCCCGGACAAAGCTCTCGAACTAGGCGACGCTCGCCCTGTGCTAATATCGCGCCCCTGTTCATTTTGTATGTGGGTTGCTCCATGAAGTTGTCCATGCCGCGATTCGATCAAGCCCCTGTCTTGGTGGTCGGCGATGTCATGCTCGACCGTTACTGGCATGGTGGTACCTCACGGATTTCCCCTGAGGCGCCGGTGCCGGTCGTCAAGGTCGAGCAAATCGAAGACCGTCCAGGTGGCGCTGCCAACGTTGCCCTCAATATTGCCGCGCTCGGCGCCCCGGCCTCGCTGGTCGGCGTCACCGGCGACGACGAAGCCGCCGACAGCCTGGCCAACAGCCTGCGCGGTGCCGGCGTGCGGGCGTTGTTCCAGCGCATTGCCCACCAGCCGACCATCGTCAAGCTGCGGGTGATGAGCCGTCACCAGCAATTGCTGCGTATCGATTTTGAAGAACCCTTCGCCACCGACGCCCTGGCCTTGAGTGGTCAGGTCGATCAGTTGCTGGAAGGCATCAAGGTGCTGGTGTTGTCCGACTACGGCAAAGGCGCCTTGAAAAACCACCAGGAACTGATCCAGGCCGCCAAGGCCCGGGAGATTCCGGTATTGGCCGATCCCAAGGGCAAGGACTTTTCGATTTATCGCGGAGCCAGCCTGATTACGCCGAATCTCAGCGAATTCGAAGCCATCGTCGGCGGTTGCGCCGATGAGCACGATCTGGTGACCAAGGGCGCGACGCTGATGGCCGACCTCGACCTCGGCGCCTTGCTGGTGACCCGCGGCGAGCACGGCATGACCCTGCTGCGCCCCGGCCACCCGGCAATGCACTTGCCGGCACGTGCCCGTGAAGTATTCGACGTCACCGGCGCCGGCGACACCGTGATTTCTACCCTGGCGGCCTCGATTGCCGCCGGTGAAGAACTGCCCCACGCCGTGGCCCTGGCCAACCTGGCGGCGGGCATCGTAGTGGGCAAGTTGGGTACTGCTGCCATCAGCGCGCCTGAATTGCGCCGTGCAATCCAGCGCTCCGAAGGCTCGGAGCGGGGCGTGCTGACCATCGAGCAATTGCTGCTGGCGATTGACGATGCCCGCGCCCACAACGAAAGCATTGTGTTCACCAACGGTTGTTTCGACATCCTGCACGCCGGCCATGTGACCTACCTGGAACAGGCGCGTGCCCAGGGGGATCGACTGATTGTCGCGGTCAATGACGATGCGTCGGTCAGCCGCCTGAAAGGCCCTGGCCGTCCGATCAACAGTGTCGACCGGCGCATGGCGGTGCTGGCGGGGCTGGGCGCGGTGGACTGGGTGATCAGCTTCCCTGAAGCGACCCCGGAAAACCTGTTGGCCCAGGTCAAGCCGGACGTGCTGGTCAAGGGCGGCGACTACTCTGTCGACCAGGTCGTGGGGGCGGACATCGTCAGCGCCTATGGTGGCAAGGTGAAGGTGCTGGGTCTGGTCGAGAACAGCTCGACCACCGCCATCGTCGAGAAGATCCGCAACAATGAGTAAGCAGGTTCTTGTCACCGGCGGCGCGGGGTTTATCGGTTCGCACCTGGTCGATGCGCTGCTCGCCAAAGGCTACGGCGTGCGGGTGCTGGATAACCTTTCCACCGGCAAGCGCAGTAACTTGCCGTTGGACAATCCGCGCGTCGAACTGCTGGAAGGTGATGTGGCCGATGCCGAGTGGGTCGCCCGTGCCGCTGTCGGCGCAGCGGCGGTGGTGCATCTGGCAGCGGTGGCTTCGGTGCAGGCCTCGGTGGATGACCCGGTCAGCACGCACCAGAGCAATTTCGTCGGCACCCTGAATGTGTGCGAAGCCATGCGCAAGGCCGGCGTCAAGCGTGTGGTGTATGCCTCCAGCGCCGCGGTATATGGCAACAATGGCGAAGGGGCTTCGATCGACGAAGAGACCACCAAGGCGCCGCTCACGCCCTATGCGTCCGACAAGTTGGCCGGCGAGCACTACTTCGACTTCTACCGTCGCCAGCATGGCCTGGAGCCGGTGATCTTCCGTTTCTTCAATATCTTCGGGCCACGGCAGGACCCGTCATCGCCGTATTCCGGCGTGATCAGTATCTTCAGCGAGCGCGTGCAACAGGGCGTGCCGATTGCCGTGTTTGGCGATGGCGAGCAAACCCGCGACTTCATGTACGTGGGGGACCTGGTGGATTTGCTGGTGCAGGCTATTGAAGCGCCTGAAGCTCCGCTGGGCGCAATCAATGTCGGCTGGAACCGCACCACCACGCTCAAGGATGTGCTGCGGGCCTTGGAAGACATCGTCGGCAAGCTGCCGGCGGTGACTTACGGGCCGGCACGCTCCGGCGATATCCGGCATTCGCGGGCGAACAACCAGCGGTTGCTGGCGAGCTTCACACTGCCTGAGCCCACGCCGTTGAAGGTGGGCCTGGAGCGCTTGCTCAAAGGCTGAACGCCATCGACTGTGGGAGCTGGCTTGCGTCAGGCCTTGGTTTTTTTCTTCGGCACGATCTTGCGCAGCACCCGCTGGGCCAGGCGTTTCAATTTCGACTCTTTCTCAGGCTCCGCCAGACCTTGCTGGCGTAGCCAATCCTTCCAGCGAATCCGCTCCTCACGAACCAGCCAGCCTTCCTGCTGGGCGAAGCTCTCCGCCAGGTACAAGCCTCGCGTGCTCGCCGGGTACAACTGGTCTTTCTTGACGGTGTACAACTCAGCCTGGGGCTGGCCGTCTTTCAATGGCATCAGGTACAGGTCCGGGCGTTGACGGTCGAGGCGGGCGACCAGTTGGTCGCCTTCGAGGCGCTCGTCCACATGGAACAGGCTCAGGGATTTGGCTTCCTTGGGCACTTCCAGGCGCAGGTCGTAGATCAATTGCAGCGATGCCGTGGGCAGGTGCACGTAGGCGCGCGGGCGTTCGATCAACTGGGTGGTGGCGCAGCGCACCGGGCGAGCCGCGCCGGACAGCGGGCTGAGGCGAAAGGGCAGCGCTTCGCGGTAATGCAGGGCGGCGGAGTAGGGCGCCGGCAGCCATGTGTCGTTGAAGCGCCCGCCGAGCCAGCCTTCCGGCGTCTCCAGCAGGCATTCTTCGGCAATTTCCTGGATGGCGGTGTGCAGCGGCAGGTTCAGCTCATGGGCGGGCACGTAGCCGGAGATCAGCTTGAGTACCACGTCGCCACGGTCCTGGCGGCGCTGGCGCACCAGCACCCAGTAATCCTTGTTTTGCCAATGCAGGGTCAGGCGCACCGACACGCCGAGGTTGGCCAGTTCCAGGGCGAAACGCTCGGGGTCTGCCACCTCCACCGGCTTGCGCCGTTGCAGGGTCTGGGCAAAGTTGAGCGGCATGCCGACGCTCTGGTAGCTCAGGCCTTCGGGGGTGGCTTCGACGTGCAGCGGCAGTGTCTTGAAGTTGCTGGGGTTTTTTCTTATGAGCGTTCGCGGCATGTCGGCTCCTTCTTGCGACGGGGTCGGCCGCGTCGGCGGCATCAGAGTTGACGAATGACCTGGGCAGCGGTCGCCACGTTATGGGCCAGGTGCAGCGGATTAATGGTCCCGACAATAGCACTGGCAACGCCTGTTTGCGCAAACAACAACATGAAACTGGCGCGAATTGGATCCATTCCAGGCTCCAGGCAGACGTGGCCGCTGGCCAAGGCCTTTTTCACCAGGATGCCCTTGCCGTGGGCCGCCGCATATTCAATGACGGCTTTCTCGGCCTGTTCGTTCAGATTGTAGGTGACCATCGCGCAATCGCCCTGTTCCAGAGCCTTTACGCCGCCCTCGACGGTCTTGCCGGAAAAGCCGAAACCACGGATCTTGCCTTCCTGTTTCAGCGCCGCCAGGGTCTGGTAGACCTCGCAGTCATTGAGGATATGCAGGTCGTTACCGTCGGAGTGCACCAGCACCAGGTCGATAAAATCGGTTTCAAGTCGTTTCAAGCTGCGCTCGATCGACATCCGGGTGTGGGCCGCGCTGAAGTCGTGGCTGGACGCGCCATTCTCGAATTCTTCGCCGACTTTGCTGACGATCACCCAGTCTTTGCGCTGGCCCCGCAGCAGCGGCCCCAGACGTTCTTCGCTCATGCCATAGGCCGGCGCGGTGTCGATCAGGTTGATGCCCAGTTCACGGGCCTGGCGCAACAGCATGCGGGCCTCGTCGTCGCCGGGGATCTGGAAGCCGCTGGGGTATTTCACCCCTTGGTCGCGGCCCAGCTTGACGGTGCCCAGGCCCAGGGGGGACACCAACAGGCCAGTGCTGCCCAGGGGGCGGTGCAGGTCGTGCAGGGTGGGCAGGCTCATGGCAACAGTTGCTCCCAGGCAGGCACGCCGATGGCGGGTCGTGGCAGGTCGGGCAGCGGCTCGCCGACACTTGGGCGGATGCCGTCACGCTCCAGGCTGTTGATCACCCGATCGGCGAAGTCCGGCGCCAGGGCCAATTTGGTCGGCCAGCCCACCAGCAGACGGCCTTGTTCGGCGATGAAGGCGTTGTCGGGCCGGGTCAGGCCCGATTGCAGGGGCTCCGCGCGGTCGACGCGCAGGGTCGCCCATTGGGTCTGGCTCATGTCGATCCAGGGCAGCAACTGCGCCAGCTCTTTTTGCGCCGTAGCAATCTGTTCCTGCGGGGTGCGCGCCACACCATCGGCTTCGGCAATATCGCCGCCCATGTACCACACCCAGTTGCCATCGGCCGCCGGGTGAGTGGTAACGGTAATGCGCGGTTTGGTGCCGCCGCCCAGGCAGTGGGCATACAGTGGCTTCAGGCCGGGCCCTTTGGCGATGATCATATGCAATGGGCGTTTTTGCATGGCCGGCTGGCTGATGCCCAGCGCGGTCAGCAGATCCGCCGTACCTGCGCCGGCACTCAACACGATGCGCTGGGCGCGGATCTCGCGACTGTCCACCTTCAAGCCCACCAGTGTGTCGCCTTCCAACAACGGTTCGATGTGCTGGCCGGCGAGCAAACCATCGCCGGCCAGTTGGGCCAGGCGTTCGATCAGACTTGGTACATCGATGACCAACTCGGCAAGGCGGTAGACCTTGCCCTTGAAGCGGCGGTCTTGCAGCGCTGGGGGTAAATCGTCGCCCTTGACCTGATCAACACGGCCACGCACGGCCTTGCTGGCGAAAAAACTGGTGAGGTTGCCGGCGAGTGTGCCGGGGGACCACAGGTAATGCGCCTCGGACAACAAGCGTACGCCGCGCAGGTCCAGCTCACCGCTACCCGCCAGTGCTTCGCGCCAGCGACGCGGCATGTCGGCAATGGCTTCGGACGCGCCGGTGATCGCGCCGTGCAGGGCGTACTTCGCACCACCGTGAATGATCCCCTGGGACTTCACGCTCTGCCCGCCACCCAAGGTGGCGTTTTCCACCACCACCGTGGAAAACCCCTGGCGGCGCAGGCGCGCATTCAGCCAGAGGCCGGCAACCCCGGCGCCGACAATCAGAACGTCGGTGGAAATAACGGATGGCATGGGCGACCTCAGTGTTCAAGACAAGAGGCGCAGTATACAGGCTGTTGAGGAGTGGTCAGTGCCCGGCGGTTTTCGAGAACAGCTGGATCACCACCACGCCCAGCACAATCAGGCCCATCCCCAGCATCGCCGGGATATCCAGCTTCTGCCCGTAGATGAACAACGCCGCGATGCTGACCATCACAATCCCCATTCCAGCCCACACCGCGTAGGCCACGCCCACCGGCACGGTGCGCACCACCAGCGTCAGCATCCAGAACGCCACGCCGTAGCCGACGATCACCAGCAGCAGTGGGATAGGCGTGCTCCAGCCCTTGATGGCTTTCATGGAAACGGTGGCGATCACTTCCGAGCAGATGGCGATAGCCAGATAGCAGTAGGCGGCGTTCATGGGGGCAGTCCTCGGATAAAGCGGTCAGTTAAGGCTGGCATTTTAGAGTTATGTCAGATGGGGTAAAGTCATTACCTATCCGAATCAGAGATGGGTTGAGGCATGAGCGTACAGTGGGATCTGGAACGGATGCGTTTGTTTGTCAGCGTCGCCGAGCAGCGTTCGTTTTCGGCGGTGGCGCGCCAGCAGCGCAAGGCTCAATCGGCGGTCAGCAATGGGATTGCCATGCTGGAGGCGGACCTGGGCGTCAGCCTGTTCGAGCGTAGCAGCGGCCGCCAGCCCCGGCTGACCGAAGCCGGCAGTGTGTTGCTGGAAGAAGCGCGCGAAGTGCTGCGCCAGTGCGAGCGACTCAATGGCCGGGCACTGTCATTGACCCGTGGTGAAGAGGCCTGCCTGCGCCTGGCCCAGGATGAAGCCATGCTGTTCCAGCCAGTGCTCGATAGTCTTGAGGCACTGGCCGGGCAGTACCCGTTGTTGGAGGTACAGTTGTCCAGCGCGGCCCAGGGTGATGTGGCGCGCAAGCTGGTGGAGCGCAAGGCTGACCTGGGCCTGCTGTTCTATCACGACCAGATCCCTGAAGCCCTGGAGCGGCGCGTGGTCGGCAGCGTGGAGATGGTCACGGTGTGCGGTGTGAATCACCCGCTGGCCAAGCAAACCTATGTAACGTGCCAGCACCTGGCGCAGTTCCGCCAGTTGCTGATGTCGACCCAGACCAGTGTCTACCCCGGCAGCGAGGCCGCCAGCCCGCTGGTGTGGCGCGCCGACAGTTTCTACGTGCTGGCCGAATGGCTGATGAGTGGCCTGGGCTGGGCCTGGTTGCCGCGGCATATCGTGCAATACCCGACCTACCAGCAACAGATGGTCGAACTGGACAGCGAATGGACGCCGCCGGCCCTGGTGGTCGAGCTGGTCTGGCGGCGCGACGAACATCTGGGGCCGGCAGCGCGCTTCCTGGCCAAACGATTTGCCGAGTGCTTGCAGGCGATCGACTGAAAAAGCCGATAAACTCCGCCGCCATGAATAGAACTCTCTACAGCTGTCTGTTTTACCTGGCGCTGCCCTTGGTGGCTTTACGTCTGTGGCTGCGCGCGCGCAAGGCGCCGGCCTATGCCAAGCGCGTCGGCGAGCGCTTCTCCTATGGCTTGCCGGTGATGCGGCCGGGTGGGATCTGGGTGCACGCCGTGTCGGTGGGCGAAAGCATTGCCGCTGCGCCTATGGTGCGCGGGTTGCTGGAGCGTTATCCGACGCTGCCGATCACCGTCACCTGCATGACGCCGACCGGTTCCGAGCGTATCCAGGCGTTGTTCGCCAATGAACCGCGAATCCAGCACTGCTACTTGCCGTATGACTTGCCGTGCGCGGCCAAGCGTTTTCTTGATCGTGTACAGCCCAAGCTCGCGGTGATCATGGAAACCGAGCTGTGGCCCAATCATATCCACGCCTGCGCCCGGCGCGGGATTCCGGTGGCATTGGCCAATGCGCGGTTGTCGGCGCGTTCGGCCAAGGGCTATGGGCGCTTTGCCAGGCTGACGGCGCCGATGTTGGCCGAAATGAGCCTGTTCGCTGTGCAGACGCAAGCCGAAGCGCAGCGCTTCCTGGATTTGGGGGCTCGGCCGGAAACCGTCGAAGTCACCGGCTCGATCAAGTTCGACCTGACCATCGACCCCCAGTTGCCGGTGCGCGCCGCCGCGTTGCGCGCGCAATGGGGTGCCAGCGAGCGTCCGGTGTGGATCGCAGCGAGTACCCATGAAGGTGAAGATGAGGTGGTGCTGGCCGCCCATCGCCGACTGCTCGACAGCTACCCCAACGCCCTGCTGATTCTGGTGCCGCGCCATCAGGAGCGCTTCGGCCCGATGTTCGCACTGTGCGAGCAGCAGGGTTTTGCCACGGTGCGTCGCTCCAGTGGCGAACCCGTCACCGCGAACACGTCGGTACTGCTCGGCGACACCATGGGCGAGTTGCTGTTTCTCTACGCCTTGGCCGATAGCGCGTTCGTAGGCGGCAGCCTGGTGGCGACCGGTGGGCACAACCCACTGGAACCGGCGGCGCTGGCCTTGCCGGTGATCATGGGGCCACATGTGTTCAACTTCCTCGAAATCACCGCGATGATGCGTGAAGCCGGGGCGTTGCGCGCGGTGGACGACGCAGAAGGGTTGGCCGAAGCCGTGCGCCAGTTGTTCGAACTGCCGCAGGATGCGCGCAAGATGGCGCAGGCGGGGCTCAGGGTGATGCAGGCCAACCAGGGCGCGTTGACGCGTTTACTGGATGGCCTGGGTCGACTGCTGGCTGACTGAATCAGCACCTGACTCAATGTGGGAGGGGGGTTGCAGTGGATTCAGTTGCCGGGGCGGGCCTTGAGCTGCTCGGCGGCAGCCTTGGCCAGGTCCGGCGGCAGGAAGTCGCGGTCCGGGTTGTAGTCAGCCTTGAGGTAGCGCGCCAGGTCCTGCAGGTCTCCCGGGTTCAAGGTGCCGGCCGCCTGCTTCAGGCGCAGGTTGTCGAGGATGTAGTCGTAGCGACTGTTGTTGTAGTTGCGCACCGACGCGTAGAGCTGGCGCTGTGAGTCGAGCACGTCGACGATATTGCGCGTACCCACCTGATAGCCGATTTCCGTGGCTTCCACCGCGCTCTGGTTGGAGATGATCGACTGGCGGCGCGCCTGTACCTGCTCCACGTCGGTGTTCACCGCGCGGTGCAGGTTGCGGGTGTTTTCCACCACCTGGCGGCGCAGGCCTTCGCGCTGCTGCTCGGTCTGGCCCAGACGCGAGTAGGACTCACGCACCTGCGAGCTGGTCAGCCCGCCGCTGTAGATCGGGATGCTCAGGCGCAGGCCAATGGTGCGCTGTTCCACATCTCCCCGGTACGGCGTGCCGAAAGCGTTCGGGTTGCTGAAACCGAGGGCGTCATTGTCGCCTTTCTCATATTGCGCCACGGCGTCCAGGGTTGGCGCGTGACCGGCCTTGCGCTGCTTGAGGGTTTCTTCGGCGGCAGTGACCGCGTAGTTGCTGGCCAGCAGGTTCAGGTTCTGGCGGCCGGCGGTTTCGACCCAGGCCTTGGCGTCGTTCGGCAGCGGCGGCAGCACCGGCAGCGTGTGGACGATGCCCTGGATCGAGTTGTACTGGCGGTTGGTCAGGGTGATCAGCGCTTCGAACGCATCCTCGACCTGGCGCTGGGCCAGGATGCGGTTGGCGCGGGCGGTGTCGTAGCTGGCCTGGGATTGCAGCACGTCGGTCTTGTCCGACAGGCCCACGTCAAACCGCTCGTTGGACTGGTCCAGCTGGCGTTTGAACGCGTTTTCTTCGGCCTTGGTCGAGGCCAGGTTGTCCTGGGCGCGCAGCACGGCAAAATAGCTTTCGGCGCTTTGCAGGATCAGGTTCTGTTCGGTGGCCGACAGTTGCAATGCCGCCTGCTCATTGGTGGCCTCGGCGGCTTGCAGCTGGAACCAGCGGTCGGCACGGAACAGCGGCTGGCTCAGGGTGGCGCGCCAGGAGTGCGCATCGCGGTTGGCGGTGGCGGCCGGGGTGTCGATCTGGGTGCGCACGTTGTTGATATCGGCACCGCCGGTCAGGTTCGGCAGCAGGCCGGCGCGGGCCTGGGGCACCACTTCCTTTTGCGCGCCGTACTGGGCACGGGCGGCGGCCAGGTCGGCGTTGTTGTCCACCGCTTCCTGGTAGACGCTGACCAGGTCGGTTTTGGCGGACAAGGGCGCTTCAGCTGCCCAGACCATTCCGTTGGTCGCACAAGACACGGCAAAAGCCAGTGAAAGTTTGCGCAGCATGAGGCGATCCCTAGTTTGAATATTACGGTGATAATTTAGCGCCCAAGGCTAAGGCCGGCCATTCCTGGCGTCAAGCATTGTGGCGGCAACCGAGTGTAGTGGTGCTGACTCGGCGCAACAATCCCGCAATCACGCCATTCATCACGCTGAATGCACCGCCATTGGCAATTTGCCCACGGCATGGTCTAGACTGGCTGCGTTCTTGTCGGGGTGCCTTGTTGGAAGGCTGAGATCGGTAAATACCGGATCCCGTTGAACCTGATCAGGTTAGCGCCTGCGTAGGGAACAAGATTTCTCGTCACCCGGCGAGTCCTCTTGTGCTTCGTCCGGGATGTTGTTCGACAATCGAACAGCCTCGTGCGCCAAGCACAGCACTGGTTCCAGTGCGTCCGTCCGTCACAGGTTCGCTCCGACAATAATCCACCGCCTGGATATTGGAGCCCGTGATGACTACAAAATTAAAAAATACCGTGCATTTGAGTGAGTCGGCCAAAGTCGACTCCGGCTCCGTGCAGCCCTTTACCCGCTCGCAGAAGATCTACGTAGAAGGCACTCGCCCGGACATCCGTGTACCGATGCGACAAATCAGCCTGGACGTCACCCCCACCGATTTCGGCGGTGAGATCAACGCGCCGGTTACCGTGTATGACACCTCCGGCCCCTACACCGACCCCAACGTGATCATCGATGTGCGCAAAGGCCTGGGCGATGTGCGCTCGCCGTGGATCGAAGCGCGTGGCGACACCGAGCGCCTGCCGGGCCTCAGCTCGCACTTCGGCCAACAGCGCCTCAGCGACGCCGAGTTGACCGCGTTGCGCTTCGCCCATGTGAAGAACCCGCGTCGTGCCAAGGCCGGCGCCAATGTCACCCAGATGCACTACGCGCGCAAAGGCATCATCACCGCCGAGATGGAATACGTCGCCATCCGCGAAAACATGAAGCTCGAAGAAGCCCGCGCCAGTGGCCTGCTCGACCAGCAGCACGCCGGCCACAGCTTTGGCGCCAGCGTGCCGAAGATCATCACCCCCGAATTCGTGCGCGAAGAAATCGCCCGCGGCCGCGCGATCATCCCGGCCAACATCAACCACACCGAACTGGAACCGATGATCATTGGCCGTAACTTCCTGGTGAAGATCAACGGCAACATCGGCAACAGCGCCCTGGGTTCGTCCATCGAAGAAGAAGTGGCCAAACTGACCTGGGGCATTCGCTGGGGCTCGGACACGGTGATGGACCTGTCCACCGGCAAACATATTCATGAAACCCGCGAATGGATCATCCGCAATTCGCCGGTGCCGATCGGCACCGTGCCGATCTACCAGGCCCTTGAAAAAGTCGGCGGCGCCGCCGAGGACCTGACCTGGGAGCTGTTCCGCGACACCCTGATCGAACAGGCCGAGCAGGGCGTCGACTACTTCACCATCCACGCCGGCGTGTTGCTGCGCTACGTGCCGCTGACCGCCAAGCGCGTCACCGGCATCGTGTCCCGTGGCGGCTCGATCATGGCCAAGTGGTGCCTGGCGCACCACAAAGAGAACTTCACCTACACGCATTTCGACGAAATCTGCGAAATCATGAAGGCCTACGACGTCAGCTTCTCCCTCGGCGATGGCCTGCGCCCGGGTTCGATTGCCGACGCCAACGACGCCGCGCAATTCGGTGAGCTGGAAACCTTGGGCGAACTGACCAAGACCGCCTGGAAGCACGACGTGCAAACCATGATCGAAGGCCCTGGTCACGTGCCGATGCAGTTGATCAAGGAGAACATGGACAAGCAGCTCGAGTGCTGCGACGAAGCGCCGTTCTACACCCTCGGCCCGCTGACCACCGACATCGCGCCAGGCTACGACCACATCACCTCCGGCATCGGCGCGGCGATGATCGGCTGGTTCGGTTGCGCCATGCTCTGCTACGTCACGCCCAAGGAACACCTGGGCCTGCCGAACAAGGATGACGTGAAGACCGGAATCATCACCTACAAGATCGCCGCCCACGCGGCGGACCTCGCCAAAGGTCATCCGGGCGCGCAGATCCGCGATAACGCCTTGAGCAAGGCGCGTTTCGAGTTCCGCTGGGAAGACCAGTTCAACCTTGGCCTTGACCCCGACACCGCGCGTTCCTATCACGACGAAACCCTGCCGAAGGACTCGGCCAAGGTCGCGCACTTCTGCTCGATGTGCGGGCCGAAGTTCTGCTCGATGAAGATCACCCAGGAAGTGCGTGAGTACGCGGCCAACCAGCGCATTGAAGCGGTGGACGTGGACGTGGCCAAGGGCCTGGCCGAGCAGGCGGAGCGGTTCAAGCAGGAAGGCAGTCAGCTCTACAAGAAGGTCTGATTCAAGACGTCTGTACCGGCCTTATCGGGGGCAAGCCCCCTCCCACATGACTCAAACTGTGGGAGGGGGCTTGAACTGGTCAAGTAATCTTGGACACCGATTAAGGTTCATGCCGCCAACCTTTCCTTCGCGACCGGCGACCGGTAGTCGTTGTAGCTGTGAGGCCTGCTGATGTTGTAGCGCGAGACATAGCGCTGCACATCTGCCCGGGCCTCATGCTCCAGTTTGTAGCCCGTTTCAGGAACCCACTCGGATTTCAAACTACCAAAGAAACGCTCCATCGGGGCGTTGTCCCAGCACTCGCCTTTACGGCTCATACTTTGCCTAAACCCATGCTTCACAAGCGCGTTTCGGAATTTATGGCTGGTGTACTGGCAACCTTGGTCAGAGTGAAACAACACATCCTCGGGATGGCCGCGTAGCTCAACTGCCATGCGTAGTGCCTCGCAGGTCAGGTTGGCATCCGAAATCATCGAGAACGACCAGCCTACGATCCTGCGAGCGTACAGATCCAGAACGGCGGCGAAGTACATCCAACGCTTGCCGACCTTGATGTACGTTACGTCGCCACACCACACCTGATTAACCGCCGTCACATCAAATTTCCGCTTGAGCACATGCGGCGCCACCAAGGCCTCCACGCCCGGCGACTTGTACTTATGGCGCCTGCGCTGACGACTAGCGATGCCAGCCTCGCGCATCAAATTGCGAGCCATGTAACGTCCGACACGATGTCCTTTGGCTTGCAGCTCCTTGGACAAGGTACGTGCGCCCGCCGACTCTCTCGACGCCTTGTGGTGCCTGACCAGCGCGGCTTTGAGCTTTTCCCGCTCAGGATTTGCTCTGCCCTGGCGCTGGCGCCAGGCATAGAAGCTGCTGCGGTTAACCCCGAACGCCCGGCAACACCTTTTAACGCCGTACTGCTCGTCCAGCTCATCGATCAGCGTGAATGATCTTTGGCGTCCAAAAGCAGGAGAGCACTGGCCTTTTTTAAGATTTCAATGTCCAGGTCTTTCTCCCTGAGCAGGGCTTTGAGTCTCTGGATCTCTCGTTGATCAGCGGTAATTGCCTTGGCTCCCACCGGAGTCGAGCCCAAGCGTTCTTTTTGCACTTGATCGACCCAACGGCGCAGAGCAGTAGGACCAATATCCAGGCTGGCACAGACCTCGGTAACCGGCTGACCTTCATCCAGCACCATGCTGGCAGCCTTGAGCTTGAACTCACTCGAATAAGATTTACGCATATCCAAACACCTCAGATTTGGGCGCTATCATAGCGCCCGATTGAAGTGTCCAAAATCATTAGGCCAGTTCAGCTTGCCCCC
>NZ_MDGK01000062.1 GCF_001870465.1 Pseudomonas extremorientalis | reverse complement strand
GCGGGAGGCGAATTCTACAGCGTTACACGCTGCTGTCAACACCTCTTTTTCTCCGCTTTCGACCGAGAGGATCGAATCGTTAATAGAGCCAGACAACACTGCCCTACCAACTCCTCCTGGACTTCGATGAACTGAAGCAAGTCGCTGTCGAATTCCGCGTAACTCTTTGTTTACCAAGGAGTTTTCCGTTTCGACTGCGCCGGAAGTGGGGCGAATTATAGACTTCCAGAATCTGCCGTCAACCCTTAATTTGGTTTTTCTATCAAAGAGTCTGAAACACTCAAAGTCCGTCCTGTATAACGCATCAAAAAGGATAATTGAGCAATATATTGCTCATCACCAAACAGTTGAGCATCATAGCGCTCTTGCTTCTTTTATATGACTTCGGACGAATTCCCCAATGACCACCTCCCCTCGCAGCCTGGCCTCGACACTGTTCCCTGTCGGCCTGCTGTTGATTGCCATGGCCTCTATCCAGTCCGGCGCCTCGCTGGCCAAGAGCATGTTCCCTGTCGTTGGCGCACAAGGCACAACGGCACTGCGCCTGATTTTCGCCAGCGTGATCATGCTGCTTTTGTTGCGCCCGTGGCGCGCCAAGCTGACCTCCAAGTCCTTACGCACCGTCATCGTCTACGGGATGGCGTTGGGTGGCATGAACTTTCTCTTCTATATGTCATTGCGCAGCGTGCCCCTGGGGATTGCGGTCGCCCTGGAATTCACCGGCCCCCTCGCGGTGGCCATTTACGCCTCTCGGCGCGCAGTCGACTTCCTGTGGATTGCCCTCGCCATCATCGGCCTTCTCTTGTTGATCCCGATGGGCGAGGCCAGCAGCGGCATCGACTTGCTGGGGGCAGCCTACGCGCTGGGAGCAGGCGTCTGCTGGGCACTCTACATTCTGTATGGTCAGAAAGCAGGGAATGACAACGGCGTCCAGACCGCCGCCCTTGGGGTGATGATCGCCGCATTGTTTGTTGCACCTATCGGCATCGTCCACGCAGGCAGCGCATTGCTGACTCCCGCACTGATCCCGATCGCCATCGGCGTCGCCATTCTGTCCACCGCCCTGCCCTACACCTTGGAAATGGTTGCACTGACGCGCCTCCCTGCCCGCACCTTCGGCACTCTTATGAGCATTGAGCCGGCTTTTGGCGCACTCTCCGGCCTGTTATTCCTGCACGAGCACTTGTCCTTCGCCCAGTGGCTGGCAATCACTTGCATCATTTTGGCCTCCGTAGGCGCCACGGTAACGATGCGCAGCGAACCAAAGCCACTGGTTGCCTCGGATTGAAGTCTGTTTGAATGTAGCTCTGGTATTTACCGCACATTTAGGCCATGTTTAAGCCGTAAACGAATGTCATTCATGGAGAATTTCGACAAGGACAGCGCGAACGCTACACCCGAAAGCGAGTAGAGCCGGCCTCTGGCGTTGCAAGGCGGCTATTAAGGATAGGAATGAAGCGAATTTTAATACTGTTAATGGTCATGGCCGTTGCTGGTTGTGCCGCGACCACCAAGACAGAAGTGAAACGTGGCAAAAAAGGGTTGCATATCAACTGTTCCGGCCTGTCCTCTTCCTGGGAGCAGTGCTACACCAGTGCGACCAACTCCTGTGGCGCCAAGGGCTACCGAGTAATCGCAAAGTCCGGTGACAATTCTGAGGAACCTGGGGACTACCCATTCGGCCTCAACCCTGCTGGCTACACCAGCCGCAGTATGATCGTCATCTGTAAGTAATCGAATGAGCAGTCATCTCTGACTGCTCCTATCAAACCCGGATACAAATCCGGCCCTTCGCGACACGGCGTCTAAACTCCTGCTCGACCATCGAGCCAACGGAGTTCCCATGACACACAACAAAAAAATCGTATTGGTAGTGGGCGCCGGTGATGCAACCGGCGGCGCCATTGCCAGACGCTTCGCCCGCGAAGGCTATGTGGCCTGCGTCAGCCGCCGCAGCGCCGATAAGTTGCAGCCGCTGGTGGACAGTATTAACGCAGTGGGCGGCGAAGCCCACGGGTTTACCTGTGATGCGCGTAAAGAAGAAGACGTCATCGCGCTGATCGAACAGATCGAAACTGAGCTGGGTCCGATTGAAGCCTTTGTGTTCAATATCGGCGCCAATGTGCCGTGCAGCATCCTGGAAGAAACCGCGCGCAAGTATTTCAAGATCTGGGAGATGGCCTGCTTCTCCGGCTTTCTGAACGCACGCGAAGTGGCCAAGCGCATGGTCACGCGCAATCGAGGCACCATCCTGTTTACCGGCGCCACCGCCGGATTGCGCGGCGGCGCAGGTTTTGCCGCCTTCGCCGGGGCCAAGCACGGGATTCGGGCCCTCGCGCAAAGCATGGCGCGGGAACTGGGTCCCAGGAACATCCATGTCGCCCATGTCGTGATCGATGGCGCCATTGACACCGACTTCATTCGCGACAATTTCCCGAAGAAATACGCACTCAAAGACCAGGACGGCATCCTCAGCCCCGAGCATATCGCCGATAACTATTGGCACCTCCACAGCCAGCCACGCGATGCCTGGACCTTTGAACTGGACCTGCGCCCCTGGAATGAACCCTGGTAAGCACGCCCCCCATAACAATAAGCAGCGAGCATCGACCATGCGTAAAACCCTGGAATTCTTCTTTGACCTGGGCAGCCCCGCCACCTACCTGGCCTACACCCAGCTACCGGCATTGTGCACGGCAACCGATACACAGCTTGTGTATAAACCCATGTTATTGGGCGGCGTGTTCAAGGCCACCGGTAACGCCTCTCCAATCACCGTTCCTGCAAAGGGTCGCTACATGCTCGATGACCTGGCGCGTTACGCCCGGCGCTACAACGTACCGCTCCGGTTCAACCCGCACTTCCCCATCAATACGCTGGTGTTGATGCGAGCGGTCACCGGCATCCAATTGCACCAGCCTGACCGTTTCCTGGACTTCGTTGATTGCCTGTTCCATGCCCTTTGGGTCGAAGGCCGTCACCTGGGAGACCCCGCCGTCGTGGCTGCCGTACTCACTGAATACGGGTTTGCCGCCAATGAAATCCTGAATTTGGCCAATGACGAAACCGTTAAGGCTGCCCTGAAGGACAACACCGAACAGGCCGTTCAACGCGGCGTGTTCGGTGCCCCCAGTATGTTTGTAGGCAACCAGCTGTTCTTCGGTCAGGACCGTCTGGAATTTGTGCGCGAAGCGTTGAGTTAGAGCTTGATGGCCAAAACGCCCTGGCACGTTACTGCCTAGCAGGTAATCAGATAGCCGCAGTGCGTACCTGCAACCACTCCAGCGCGGCACCGCTGAGCAATGGGCTCAAACGCGTGCGCACCTCAGTGTGGTAAGCGTTGAACCACTCACGCTCGTCTGCCGTGAGCAACGATGGCACCAGGCAGCGCGTGTCGATCGGGCACAAGGTCAGGGTTTCGAACTTGAGAAACTCACCGAACTCGGTCTTGCCCGCTTCGCGGTTCAACACCAGGTTCTCGATACGCACGCCCCAACGGCCCGGACGGTAAGTACCCGGTTCAATAGAGGTGATCATCCCCGCTTGCATCGCCGTTTGCGGCGCCGTAGCCGCCTGGTAGGCAATCACTTGTGGGCCCTCATGCACGTTGAGGAAATAGCCTACACCGTGGCCAGTACCGTGGCCGTAGTCCACGCCGTCCGCCCAGATCGGCGCGCGGGCAATTGCATCCAGCAGCGGCGACAGGATCCCTTTCGGAAAGTGGGCACGGGACAAGGCAATCACGCCCTTGAGCACCCGGGTGCAGTCCCGCTTCTGCTCGTCACTCGGCGTGCCGATCGGCACCATCCGCGTGATGTCCGTGGTGCCGCCCAGATACTGGCCACCCGAATCGATCAGCAGCAGGCCATCGCCTTCGATCAGCGCGTGCTCTTCTTCAGTGGCGTGGTAATGCGGCATCGCGCCGTTGGCGTTGTAGGCCGCAATGGTGTTGAAACTCAACGACACATAACCAGGGCGGCGGCTGCGTGCAGCGGTCAGGTGTTCGTCGATGGTCAACTCGGTGATGCGTTCACGGCCCAGCGCACTGTCCAGCCAGGCGAAAAACTCGCACAGCGCTGCGCCATCCTGCTCCATGGCTTGGCGGATATGTTCTGCGTCGGCCAGGCTCTTGCGGGACTTGGCCAATGTGGTCGGGTTGAGGCCTTCGACCAGCTTGACGCCAGCATCGAGATTCTCCAGCAAACCCGCGGTAACGCGCGCCGGGTCGACCTGCAGACTGGCGCCCGCCGGCACCGCGCGCAATGCATCCGCCACTTCGCTGTAGTCGCGCAGCGTCACGCCATCCTGCTCCAGCACAGCCCGCAACTCGGCGTCGACTTTGCTCAGTGCCACAAACAGCGTGGCCTGGTGTTGATTGATCAACGCAAAGGAAACAAACACCGGGTTGAACGAAACGTCACCACCACGCAGGTTGAACAGCCAGGCAATGTCATCCAGGGTCGCGATGAAATGCCAGTCGGCGCCCTTCTCTTTCAAGGCAGCACGCAGCGAAGCGAGTTTTTCAATACGGCTGACAGTAGCCTGCGGTGGCAGGTGTTGATAGATCGGCTGGTTCGGCAATGCCGGACGGTCATGCCAGACTTCATCAAGCAGGTCGATATCGGTACGCAAGCGCGCGCCGCGCTCCGCCAGCTTACCGCCCAAGGTACGCGCCGAAGCCACGGCCATGACCGCACCATCCACCGCCACCACACCACCTTCCGGCGTTTGCTCGGCCAGCCACTCCAGCGGCCCGGGTTGGCCCGGCTGCAGCTTCACCAATTCGATGCCGCTGCCCTTGAGTTCCTTGGTCGCCTGTTCCCAGTAACGGCTATCGGCCCACACACCGGCGAAATCCGCAGTGACAATCAGCGTTCCCACCGAGCCATGAAACCCCGACAGCCATTGCCGCCCCTGCCAGTAGCCCGGCAAGTACTCGGACAAGTGCGGGTCGGCCGACGGCACCAGCAGGGCATGAATACCCTCACGGCTCATCAGTTCACGGGTATGCGCCAGGCGCTGGGGAACCGTTCCATGGGTCAAGGGCTGCGTACTCATTGTGTCTCCTGCTAACCACGAATAATTGTTATGTGTCGCGATAAATGAATCAGACCGCCCAGAACGCCGGTGCGCTGGCGAGGGCCGCCTTGATCAGTTGCACCGCCTGGTCGATATCCTGTTCGGTGGTAAACCGGCCGAGGCTCAAGCGAATGGTGCGGCTGGCGCTGCGTGCATCATGGCCCAGGGCGAGCAGCACATGGGACGGTGCATTGCTGGCCGAATTGCAGGCCGAGGTCGCAGAAAACGCGATCCCCGCGCTCAACGCCGCGGCGTTGAATTCGCCTTCACTGAACGTGAGGCTCAGGGTATGGGGAATACGCTGTGTAGCGCTGCCATTGAGGCGCACACCGGCCACCGACTCCAACTGGTCGAGCAGGCGCTGGCGCAGAGCCACAATCACCGCCTTTTCTTCAGAGAAAGACGCCGCCGCCAAGGCGAACGCGGTGCCCATGCCAGCAATCTGATGGGTCGCCAGGGTGCCGGAACGCAAGCCGCCCTCGTGGCCGCCACCGTGAATCTGCGCCAGGACCTTCTGCTGCGCCCGCGGACCGACGTACAAAGCGCCGATACCTTTGGGGCCATAGAGTTTGTGCGCGGAAAACGACATCAGATCCACCGGCCACTGCGCCAGATCGATCGCCACCTTACCCGCCCCTTGCGCCGCATCCACATGCAACAACGCGCCGTGTTCACGCACGCGGGCACCGATGGCAGGGATATCGTTGAGGGTGCCGAGCTCGTTGTTCACCAGCATCAACGACACCAGGAAGGTGTCCTCGCGCAAGGCTTCGCTGACGGCATCGGCGCTGATCAAGCCATCGGCGTCCGGCACCAGGTAGGTCACGGCCACGCCGGCTTCCTGCAATTGTCGCGCGGTATCCAGGGTGGCCTTGTGTTCGATCTGGCTGGTAATGATATGCCCACCCGCCACGCCCCGCGCCTGGGCCACGCCTTTGATCGCAAGGTTGTTGGATTCAGTGGCGCCGGAGGTCCAGACGATTTGGTCCGGGTTGGCACCGACCAGCCCGGCCACCTGACGACGCGCCTGTTCGACCGTCTGCCGGGCCGCCTGGCCGAACGCATGGGAACTGGACGCGGGGTTACCGAAATTGGCGTTGAAGCCCAGACACTCGACCATCACCTGGATGACCCGCTCGTCCACCGGGGTGGTGGCGGCATAGTCGAAATACAACGGACGTTTATTCATGACGTTAGAAACTCGCAGAGCAGGTTCCCGAGAGCAGCGTCTCAGGGGCACGGACCGGGACAGAGGTCGTCAGGTTTAACCGATCACACGCCATTAAAGAAGGACCACTTTATGTAAATGTGCGTAGGAACGCTCCTGAAATTCAGCTTAACAGGCTGAAGTCGCTCCATGGCAAACAAAAAGCCCGAGGATCCTTGTGGATTACCTCGGGCTTTTTGCCGCTGGGCGCGGGTTCAACTGGGACGACCATGCAGGGTCACGCTGCGTTCGGCGTTCATTTCGCCCTTGCTATCAAAGCCGAAGGGTTTCTGTGGCTGGCCGGTCAGCGCGGCGCGCTGCTGTTGATATTCGTCAAACGACAAACCACGACGGCTCAATGCTTCGAGGGCCAACTGCTTGGTTTCTTCTGCGGTGTAAGGACGCAATTCAGGCGAAGGATGAGTCGCACATCCGGCAAGGACTGAGCTGACAATCAATAAGGAAACAGCGAGGAATCGGTTCATGGTGGTGGCCCTGCAAAGGAGGTTTAGAGTCAATGAACACAGGCTACTCCCGCCCCTTAATGGTGAAAAATCACCTGCCTTGATAGTTGCTATCAACCGCGAAGGCACCTCCGATAGCAGCGCCTTTATATTTCTTTATGATCTATAAATATGGAAATACGTTCATTTACGGAATAAATACAACCCTCTATAACGGGACTACACCGCCCTGGCACTGTTGCCCACGCAACTGTTGCCCTGGCAACAGCCAATCAACAAATCACCAGGCAGCCAACACCGGCATTTTTCAGCAGTGAGCCTGCAACCCGCGTCGATCAAGGCTTGCACCCGTTGGTACAGCTCTTGCTCAAGCGGTTGCACTCCACCTGCTATGAACCACTGTTGAAAAAGGAACTGTTCATGACCCGTCCCCTGAATGTTGTTGCCCTCTCCGGCGGAACCTGGCGCCCGTCCCGTACCCTGGTGTTGACCCAGGCGGTGCTGGCTGAGCTGGCTACCTTGCTGCCGATCCAGGCCACCCTGATCGAGCTGGGCGATATCGCCCGGCCGCTGGGCGGTGCGCTGTCCCGTGATGAACTGCCCGCAGAAGTCGAAGCGCAACTGTTGGCCATCGAACAGGCCGACTTGCTGATCGTCGCCGCGCCGGTCTATCGCGGTTCCTACCCGGGCCTGCTCAAGCACCTGTTCGACCTGGTCGGCCTCAATGCGCTGATCAACACCCCCGTGCTCCTGGCGGCAACCGGCGGCAGCGAACGCCACGCGCTGGTCCTCGACCACCAACTGCGTCCGCTGTTCAGCTTCTTCCAGGCACTGACCCTGCCGATCGGTGTGTACGCCACCGAGGCCGACTTCACCGACTACCAAATAACCAGCGAATTACTGAAAGCCCGTATTCAACTGGCGGCAGAACGCGCAGCGCCTTTGTTCGCCGCGCACTCCCCCTCGCTGCTGAAAATCGCTTAAGGATTGGTCATGGATGTTTTCTGGTTTCTGCCAACGCACGGCGACGGTCATTATCTGGGCACCACCCAAGGTGCACGGCCGGTCACCCTCAATTATCTGAAACAGGTCGCCCAGGCGGCTGACAGCCTGGGCTACCACGGCGTGCTGATTCCTACCGGGCGCTCGTGCGAAGACTCCTGGGTCATCGCCTCGGCCTTGGTGCCGCTGACCGAACGCCTGCGTTACCTGGTGGCGATTCGTCCGGGCATCATTTCGCCGACTGTCTCGGCGCGCATGGCGGCGACCCTCGATCGCCTGTCCAATGGCCGCCTGCTGATCAACGTGGTGACCGGCGGCGACCCCGACGAAAACCGTGGCGACGGCAGTTTCCTCGACCACGCCGAACGCTACGAAGTCTCCGACGAATTCCTACGTATCTGGCGCCGTGTGTTGCAGGGCGAATCGGTGGATTTCGAAGGCAAGCACCTGCGCGTGCAGAACGCCAAGGCCCTTTACCCGCCGGTGCAGAAGCCTTACCCGCCGCTGTACTTCGGTGGGTCCTCCGACGCCGCCCACGACCTCGCCGCCGAGCAGGTGGACGTGTACCTGACCTGGGGCGAACCACCCGCCGCCGTTGCGGAAAAACTCGCGGATGTGCGTGAGCGCGCCGCACGCCACGGGCGCACCGTGAAGTTCGGCATCCGCCTGCATGTGATCGTGCGCGAGACCGAAGAAGACGCCTGGAAAGCCGCCGACAAGTTGATCGAGCACATCAGCGACGAAACCATCGCCGCCGCGCAAAAATCCTTTTCGCGCTTTGATTCCGAAGGCCAACGCCGCATGGCCGCCCTGCACGACGGGCGACGTGACAACCTGGAAATCGCCCCCAACCTGTGGGCCGGCGTCGGCCTGGTGCGAGGCGGGGCCGGCACCGCGCTGGTGGGCAACCCGCAACAAGTGGCCGAACGCATCAAGGAATACGCGGACCTGGGGATCGAGAGCTTCATTTTCTCCGGCTACCCGCATTTGGAAGAAGCCTATCGCTTCGCCGAGCTGGTGTTCCCGTTGCTACCGGAACCCTATGCCAGCCTTGCCGGCCACGGCATCACCAACCTCACGGGCCCCTTTGGCGAAATGATTGCCAACGATGTGTTGCCGACCAAAGCTTGAGATCAATGAGGAACACCGTGTGACCGCCAAACCCCACAGCGTCCTGCCGTCCCCCTTGCAGACCGCCAGACTGCTGGCCGCCGAATTCGCCCTGACCGCCGTCGAACGTGACGAACGCGGCGGCACCCCCAAGGCTGAACGCGACGCCCTGCGCCAGAGCGGCCTGCTGGCCCTGAGCATTCCCACCCAGTACGGTGGCCTCGGCGCACGCTGGAGCGACACCCTGGGTATCGTGCGTGAATTCGCCAAGGTCGACAGCTCCATCGCCCATGTCTTCGGTTTTCACCACCTGATGCTCGCCACCGTGCGCCTGTTTTCGCGCCCGGACCAATGGCAACCCTGGTTCGAACAGACCGCGCGCAAAAACTGGTTCTGGGGCAACGCCCTCAACCCGCTGGACACGCGCACCGTGGTCAAGGATTTCGGCGGCTGGCGCGAGTTCTCCGGCAAAAAGAGCTTCTGCTCCGGCGCCAGCGACTCGGAGATGCTGATCGCTTCGGCGGTGGACGAATCCGCCGGTGGCAAACTGCTGATCGCGGCGATCCCCAGCGGGCGCAGCGGCATCACCTTGCACAATGATTGGAACAATATCGGCCAGCGCCAGACCGACAGCGGCAGCGCCAGCTTCGAACGGGTGCGCGTCGAAGAATCCGAGCTGCTGCTCGATCCGGGACCGCTGAGCACACCCTTCGCCTGCCTGCGCCCGTTGATCGCCCAGCTGACGTTCACCCACATGTTTCTCGGCATTGCCGAAGGCGCCTTCGAGGAAGCGCGCAATTACACCCTCACCGAAACCCGCGCGTGGCATAAATCCTCGGCCGAAGATGTGCGCAGGGACCCTTACGTACTGCATCACTACGGCGAATTCTGGGTCGCACTGGAAGGCGTGCGCCTGCTGGTGGAGCGCGCTGCCGACCTGCTCGACCAGGCCTGGGCCAAAGGCCCGAACCTCAGCGAAACCGAACGCGGCCAGTTGGCCATTGCCATCGCCACCGCCAAGGTCGCCGCCACCCAGCAGGGCCTTGAGCTGTGCAGCCGCCTGTTCGAAGTCACCGGTGCGCGCTCCACCCACGCGTCGCTGCGCCTGGACCGTCACTGGCGCAACCTGCGCACCCAGACCCTGCACGACCCGGTGGACTACAAACTCCACGAACTGGGGGACTGGGCGCTGAACCACTCCCTGCCGATTCCAACGTTCTATTCCTAAGAGAGGTGCCCATGCAGCTGTTGACCCTACCGCCCTCGCCCGCCCTCGCGACCTCGATCCGCGCCACGGCCCAGGTCTTCGAAGACCCCAAATCCCAGGCGCTGCTCGACCACATCCAGCAAGTGGCGCCCAGCGAAGCCAGCGTGCTGATCATCGGCGAGACCGGCACCGGTAAAGAGCTGGTGGCACGCCACATCCACAACCTCAGCGCACGGCGCAACCGGCCGTTCGTGGCGGTCAACTGCGGGGCGTTCTCCGAGTCCCTGGTGGAGGCCGAACTGTTCGGCCATGAAAAAGGCGCCTTCACCGGCGCCCTCAGCGCCAAGGCCGGCTGGTTCGAGGAGGCCGACGGCGGCACGTTGTTTCTCGATGAGATCGGCGATTTGCCGATGGCGATCCAGGTCAAACTGCTGCGGGTCCTGCAGGAACGGGAAGTCGTACGCCTGGGTTCGCGCAAGAGCATTCCGATTGATGTGCGCGTCTTGGCCGCAACCAACGTGCAGTTGGAAAAAGCCATCAACGCCGGGCATTTCCGCGAAGACCTCTATTACCGCCTCGACGTGGTCAGCCTGGAGCTCAGCCCGCTGCGCGAGCGCCCCGGCGATATCCTGCCACTGACCCGACACTTTATCGAAGCCTACAGCCAGCGCCTGGGATATGGCCCCATCACCATCAGCCGCGAGGCCGAGCACAAGCTTAAAAGCTACAGTTGGCCGGGCAACATCCGCGAGTTGGAAAACGTAATCCACCACACCCTGCTGATCTGCCGGAACGGCGTGATCGAGCGCGACGACCTGCGCCTGTCCAACATGCGCATCGAGCGCCAGGACGACAGCCAGCACGGCAGCGACAACAGCGCCGAAGCATTGCTGGCGCGGGCCTTCCAGAAACTGTTCGAGGAACAGGCCGGCGCCCTGCATGAAAAGGTCGAAGATGCCCTGCTACGGGCCGCCTACCGTTTCAGCCATTACAACCAGGTGCACACCGCCAACCTGCTCGGCCTGAGCCGCAACGTCACACGTACGCGCCTGATCAAGATCGGCGAGCTGGCGGTGAACAAGCGCCGGCCCGGAGAAAACGTGCAAGGCGAGCGCATGCTGCACCTATCCATTTAGGCGGCAGTGCAACGCGTTGTCGTGGCTGCGTTCGAAACTGCGCAGCACCTGGAACGAACCAAAGGTCACGGCCGTGGCCTGGTGGGCGCGAATCAATGTCCAGAAATCTTCCTCGCCATGCTCAAAACACTGGAAGGCCGCCTCGCCGTCTTCACGCGAGTGCCATTGCAGGTAATTGAGCACCCGCCGTCCGTCATCGCTGACCAGCACACTCGCATTGATAAAGCCGCCATGGCCCTGGGCCAGGCGTTCGCTCTGAAGGGTCAGGGCGGCCACCAGGGCAGATTGTTGCCGGGGTTCGATCTGAAACTCGATCAATTGAGTGAAGCTGCGATTCTTCTCTGATACCTGCATGAACACTCCCCTTCCTCTGTAGGCAGAATCTTGCGATTCGATGCCATGCAGGGTAAAACCTCTAGTTAAGTCAAGGTCAAGCACTTATCTGGAGTTTTTCATGCTCAACAAGGAACTCACTGTCGGCCAACTGGCCGCCCGCAGTGGTGTGGCGGTCACGGCGCTGCACTTCTACGAAACCAAGGGGCTGATCAAGAGCAATCGCAACGCCGGTAATCAACGGCGTTACCCCCGGGATGTACTGCGGCGCGTGGTGGTGATCAAGATCGCCCAGCGCCTGGGCATTCCGCTGGCGACGATTGGCGAAGCCTTGCAGACATTGCCGGAGGGGCGCACGCCCAACGCCCAGGATTGGGAGCGTTTGTCGGCGCTGTGGCGGCAAGACCTGGATGAGCGCATCAATAAGCTGACGCTGCTGCGCGACAAGCTCAATGGCTGTATTGGCTGCGGATGTTTGTCGATGGAGGCGTGTCCATTGCGCAATCAGGATGACCAGCTTGGTGAGCGCGGGCCGGGGGCACAGTTGCTGGAACCGACACCCCCTGCATGACCTGCGGCCCCAACACTTCGTCGACTGCCCACAGGCCACACGGAACGTGGCCTATAGTGAAGAGGCCGTGTCTCTACAACCACAATCAAGGAGAGCGATATGAGCGTTGAACCTATTCCGGAGGGCTACGCCAGCATCACGCCTTACATGGGCATCGACAAAGCCAGTGAAGCCATCGAGTTCTACAAAAAAGCCTTCGGCGCCACCCAGGTCATGCGTCTGGACATGCCCGATGGCAAAGTCGGCCATGCCGAGCTGCGCATCGGCGATTCGGCCATCATGCTGGGCACGCCCTGCGAAGAAATGGCCCTGCGCAACCCGGCCGAACACACCAGTGTCGGCTTGCACCTGTATGTGAACGATGTCGACGCGCAGTTCAAGCAAGCCGTTGCGGCTGGCGCCAGCGTCGTGTCCGAGCCCAAGGACCAGTTCTATGGCGACCGCTCCGCCAGTGTGAAGGATCCGTTCGGTCATCTGTGGTTCCTGGCCACCCACAAGGAAGACCTGACCGAAGCACAGATTCGCGAACGTGCCAAGGCCCTGTTCAAACAAGGCTGACCCTTTGCAGGAGCGAGCGAGCCCGCTCCTGCATCACACTTCATGAACACCCCCTCCACGTTTTTGCCCTTGCCCCGAATGCCGCGTGATTCCAGGATGCAAGCAATTACAAAGAGGAGTCACTCCATGTTCGCCGGATTCCAGAAAGACCAGTGCCACGTCAACGGCGTGGACATCAGCTACCGCAAAGGTGGTACAGGTCCCGGTCTGCTCCTGTTGCACGGGCATCCGCAAACCCACGTCATCTGGCACAAAGTCGCCGAGCAACTGGCTGAACACTTCACCGTGGTGGCCGCCGACCTGCGCGGCTATGGCGACAGCAGCAAGCCACCGGCCAATGACCATCACACCCATTATTCGAAACGGGAAATGGCCCGGGACAACGTCGAACTGATGCAGGCGCTGGGCCTTGACACGTTCTCGGTGCTGGCCCACGACCGTGGTGCCCGCGTGGCCCACCGCCTGGCCCTGGACCACCCGGCGGCCGTGCAACGCCTGGTGCTGCTGGACATTGCCCCGACCCTGTCGATGTACGCGCAGACCAACGAAGCCTTCGCCCGTGCCTACTGGCATTGGTTCTTCCTGATCCGTCCGGCGCCGTTGCCGGAAGCCTTGATCGAGGGCAACCCGGAGCTGTACCTGCGTAGCGTGATGGGCAGTCGCAGCGCCGGACTCAAGCCGTTCACCGATGAGGCCTTCGCCGAATACCTGCGTTGCCTGAAATTGCCGGGCGCCGCCACGGGCATCTGCGAGGACTACCGGGCTGCCGCCGGTATCGACCTTGAGCACGACCAGGCGGACATCGACGCCGGCAATCACCTGAACCTGCCGTTACTGGTGATGTGGGGCGCCGAAGGCACTGTCGGGCGCTGCTTCGAGCCGCTCAAGGAATGGCAGAAAGTCGCCACCGACGTGCGTGGCAAGGCCCTGCCGGCCGGCCATTACATCGCCGAAGAAGCCCCTGAGTTGCTGCTGGGCGAAGTCCTGACCTTCCTTCGCTGAGCAGCGCTGTAACCCGGTTCTTCCGCATCGTCGGCATTATCGGCCGGGGAGACACCGATCGGCGCCTTCGCTGCTATCGCGTTCACCACCGGCAAGCAACCGGGCCTGCCGAAAGGTCTGCCCAACCGGTGCTATTCTGGCGGCTCATGCCGCCAGCCCTGTTTGTGATGACTAACAAGAAAGATACCGTGCCCCTACCCGAAGACCTGCGGGTGTTCCTGACCGTGATCCGCAAGGCCGGTTTCGCTGCGGCGGCCGATGAGCTTGGCTTGTCGCCGGCGTATGTCAGCAAACGCATCCAAATTCTCGAAACCACCTTGGCCACCCGTCTGTTGCACCGCACCAGCCGGCGCATTGCCCTGACCGAAGACGGTGAACGGGTGCAGCGCTGGGCGGTGCGCATCCTCGAAGATTTCCAGCAACTGTCCGATGAACTCTCCGACGCCCATGACAGCCCGCGTGGCCACCTGCATGTGTGCAGCAGCTTCGGTTTCGGTCGCAACCATGTGGCCCCGGCCGTGTCGTTGCTGGCCGAGCAGTACCCGGACCTGGAAATCCGCCTGGACCTGTTCGACCGCGTGGTGGATATCGTCAGCGAAGGCTTCGACCTGGAGATCCGCGTGGGCGACGACATCCCCGGCCAGCACATCGGCCGTCGGCTGGTGAGCAACCGGCGCGTGCTGTGCGCCGCCCCGGCTTACCTGGAGCGGCGCGGCACACCGCAACAGTTGAGTGACCTGGAGCAGCACGACTGCCTGATACTCAAGGAGCGCGATAACGCGTTCGGCATCTGGAACCTGGAGCGCGACGGCACCCAGGAAAGCGTGCGCGTACGCGGGCCGCTGTCGTCGAACAATGGCGAGATTGTGTTGCAGTGGGCGTTGGATGGGCGCGGGGTGCTGCTGCGCTCGATGTGGGATGTGAAGCCGCTGTTGGAGCAAGGCAAGCTCGTGCAGCTACTGCACGGTTATACCCAGAGCGCCAACGTGTGGGCGGTGTACCCGACACGGTTGGCGTATTCCGGGAAGCTGCGGGCCTGCGTGGAGTTTTTGCAGGAGCATTTCAAGGGATTGTCGATCTAGCTCAGCCAGGGGTTGGCTTGCAGGTGCCGGCGTTCGAAGGCCTTGATCTCCGCACTGCGCTGCAAGGTGCTGCCGATGGCATCCAGGCCCAGCAACAACGCCGTCTTGCGCAGGGTATCGATCTGGAACGGGATCACCTGGCCATCCGCCAAATGGATCTGCTGGGCTTCAAGGTCGACACTGATCTGCGCCTGGTCCGCCTGGCTGACGGTCTTGCCCAGCTGCTGCAACACCGCCTCGTCCAAGGTGATCAACAACACCCCGTTGCGCTGGCAATTGTCATAGAAAATCCCCGCGAAGCTGCTGCCGATCAGCGCGCGGATGCCCATCTGCTTCAAGCCCCATACCGCGTGTTCTCGGCTGGAACCGCAGCCGAAGTTCGGCCCGACCACCATGAACCTCGCACCCTGCCAGGCCGGCTGGTTCAGCACGAACTCGGGGTTGGGCTCGCCGGACGCCAAGAAACGCAGGTCGAAGAACAGCCCGCGGTCCAGGCCGCTGCGGTCGATACCCTTGAGAAACTGTTTGGGCATGATCACATCGGTATCGATGTTGGCCGCCAGCATCGGCGCGGCCTTGCCGGTGACCAGGGTGAAGGGTTGCAGGCTCATGGGTGCGCTCCAAAGTGGCGGATATCAGTGAGGCGGCCGGTAATGGCAGCAGCGGCGACCATCGCCGGGCTCATCAGGTGAGTGCGTGCACCCGCGCCCTGGCGGCCTTCGAAGTTGCGGTTGGTGCTGGACGCACAGCGGTCGCCGGGGGCGAGCACATCGTCGTTCATCGCCAGGCACATCGAGCAACCCGACTGACGCCATTCAAAGCCGGCGTCGATAAAAATCGCTGCAAGGCCTTCGGCTTCGGCCTGGTCGCGCACTTCGGTGGAGCCCGGCACGATCATCGCCCGCACGTGTTCAGCGACGCGCTTGCCGCGCACCACGCTGGCGGCGTCGCGCAGGTCTTCGATGCGGGCGTTGGTGCAGGAGCCGATGAACGCATGGCTGATAACGATCTCGCTCAACGGCATACCGGCTTCCAGGCCCATGTAGTTGAGGGCGCGGCGCATGTCCTGGCGCAGGATCGGGTCGCTGACGTCCTGCGGGTCGGGCACGCGGGCGCCGATGGGGGCGGCCTGGTCGGGGCTGGTGCCCCAGGTAACCATGGGTTCCAGGGTGCTGGCATCGAGGTGCACTTCCTGGTCGAACACCGCATCGGCATCCGAGTGCAGTTGGCGCCAGCCCACCAGCGCCTGGTCCCACAGCTCGCCTTTCGGCGCACGCGGCTTGCCCTTGAGGTAGGCGAAGACTTTTTCGTCCGGCGCCATGAACGCGCCGCGCGCGCCCGCTTCCACCGCCATGTTGCAGATGGTCATGCGCGCCTCGACGCTCAGCGCATCGATGGTGGAACCACGAAACTCAATGGCATAGCCCGTGGCACCGGAAGCGCCGATCTTGCCGATCAGCGCCATGATCACATCCTTGGACGTCAGGCCGGGTGCCAGGTCGCCCTCAACCGTGACCCGCAGGGTCTTCAGACGCTTGTAGACCAACGTCTGAGAGGCCAGCAGGTGTTCGATCTCCGAGGTGCCGATGCCGAAACCGAAGGCACCGAGGGCGCCGTAAGTGGTGGTGTGGCTGTCACCGGCGGCGATCACCATGCCTGGCAGTATAAAGCCCTGCTCCGGGGCGATTACGTGTTCGATGCCCTGGCGCTTGTCGAGGATGTCCAGCAGCTCGATGCCGAAGTCCAGGCAGTTCTCCGCCAGGTAGGACACCTGCCGCGCCCCGCCTGCGTCTGGCATTGCCGCGATGCGCTTGGGCGTGGTGGGGTTTACATGGTCGACCACGGCCAGCGCCGTGCCTGGGCGCCACACGTTACGCCCGGCCTCGCGCAAGCCGCTGAAGGCCTGGGGGCTGGTGTATTCGTTGATCACCTGGCGGTCGATATAAAGCAGCACATGGCCCTGGTCATCCAGGGGGCACACCGTGTGGGAATCGATGTGTTTGTCGTAGAGGGTTCGGGCAGTCATTTTTCTGGGCTCACTTTTGTAGGCGCTCGCTCAACGGTATGCGCCCATCCTACGCAGCCGCCCCGACCCATCAATGGCGCCTGGGTGATGGCTTGGAACATGTTTCGTGTTCGATCAAGGCGATAAAACGCCCCGAATGTGAACCTGAAACATTTTCTTTCATATCCGCCTTAGGGATTTCTCATTCTCATCCGTCTTAACTTAGATACAGCCCGTCGCGTCAGCAAAAGCTACGACTGGCCTTTTCCGGGCCTCCATTGCCCTCCTCCGATCAAGACCCTCATTCACATGTCGAAGAAGTCACGCTCCAAACTCTGGTTTCTCGTACATAGCTGGCTGGCATTGCCTATCTGGTTCTTTGTACTGATCGTCTGCGTCACCGGCACCCTGGCGGTGGTCAGCCAGGAGATCGTCTGGCTGGCCAACCCGGATATCCGTGCGAGCAAGCCCTCGGACGATGCCTTACCGCTGAGCTACGACCAGGTGATCGCCGCCATCAAGCGCGATGAACCCCAGGTATATGTGCAGTCGATCAGCCGGCCCGACGAATCGCATTTTGCCTTGAGCGTCGACCTCAGCTACCCCGACGGACGCTCGGTGGAGGTCTACGTCAACCCGTACACCGGGGCGATCCAGGGCATCAGCCCCTCCTTCAACTTCCAGCAGTTCACCCGCGCCCTGCATGGCTGGTGGCTGGTGCCGTTCACCAATGGCTACAGCTGGGGCTGGTACCTGGTGTCGGCACTCGGCATCCCGCTGCTGGCGTCGCTGGTCACCGGGCTGGTGGTGTACAAGCGGTTCTGGAAAGGCTTCCTGCGCCCGACCCTGCGGATTCGCCACGGCGCGCGGATTTTCTGGGGGGACTTCCACCGCTTGAGCGGTATCTGGTCGATCTGGTTCATAGCAGTCATCTCCGTTACCGGCATCTGGTTCCTGATCCGGGCGATTTTGGGCGACAACCAGATTTCGATTTCCACCGAACCGGTCATCCCGGTGATTGCCCGGGAGAAGGTGCCGATGTCGGCGCCCGGCGTGCCGGCCCCCATGATTCCGGTGGACGAGGCGATCAAGATCGCCACCCAGCGCATCCCTGGCCTGGAGGCAAGTTTCATCAGCCTGCCGCTCAATGCCTACAGTCACCTGCAGATCGGCGGGCGGGGCTGGTACCCGTTGATGTTCCAGACCGCGCAGATCAACCCCTATGACGGTGAAGTGGCTGCGGCGCACCTGCTGTCCGACCGTTCGAAGCTGGAGTTCGTCACCGAATCCATGCGCCCCCTGCACACCGGCGACTTCGGCGGCATCTGGATCAAGCTGATCTGGGCCTTCTTCGGCCTGATCATGAGCATGATGGTGTTGAGCGGCCTGCTGATCTGGACCAAGCGCACCGCCCTGGCCACCCTCAATGCCTTCAACCGTGAAGCCAAGGCACAGCACAAACCGGTTTCCCTCCCCGCCCGGCAGGCGCAAACCTCGGAGGCCAACTCATGAACAAGGTCGCTGCGGTAAAACCATCGCCTCTGCGGGCACTCTGGCTGAAATGGCGTTTCCATCTCAATGTGCTGCTGTTGCTGGTGCCGCTGGGCTTCATGCCCAAGTACTTCGCCGATGCAGCGCTGTTTCGCGGCGACACCGGCATCGGCGAACGGGTGGCCGGCGACGTACAGGTCGGACCCTGGAGCCTGAAGCTTGCCGAGTTTCGCAATGAAGGCCCGCGCCCCGACCCGGCCGGCCCGATGAAATTCTTCAACGCCGCCCTGTGCGACAGCTGTGCCAACCAGGTCAAGGCCACCTACCTGCGCATCGGCAAGCCGCGCAGCCTGCGCGCTGCCGGGGTGATCTTCTTCGGTACGCCCTACCGCATGGGCGCCGGCCTGCCGATCCCGGAACGCACGCCCGTCGACGCCGAACTGTGGGTGACCATGGAAGGCTGGGACGGCAGCATGCACCAGGGTTCCATCCCGTTGAGCCAGGCTTCGCCTGCCACGATTGCCTGGCTGAACAAGCAAGGAGTTAAACCATGACTTTGATGCGACTGACCCGCGCCTGCGGCGTCCTGTTGATGGGTGCGGGGTTCAGTACCGTCGCCCTCGCCCACAACCCGATGTGCGAGTGCAAGGAAATCCCCGGTGAGCAGATCCAGTGCAAGGGCGGCTTCTCCGACGGCAGCGGTGCACCCGGCGTGACCCTGGACGTGATCGGCTACGACGAAACCATCCTGGTGCCCGGCAAACTCGGCCAGGACTCGACCCTGACCTTCAAGAAACCGTCCGCCGAGTTCTACGTGCTGTTTGATGCCGGTCCCGGCCACGTGGTGGAAATCGACCAAGCGGATATCCAGCCGCAATGAGTACCACACAGGTTGTACGCCCCGCCGGTGCCGGTCACGAAACCCTCTACGTGCTGCTGTTGTGCCTGATCATCCTCGCGGTGGCCGGCTCGGTAATAGCGCTGCACGGTGAATCCCAGGAAGTCGCGGCGGTGCCCAGCCACCAATTGGACGCGCGCCGCGACCTGAGCGCCGCCGAGCAAGGCATTTACGCTGACCTGCGGGTGACCCTGGATGAAATCCAGCTGTTGCAGCAGGAACAAAGCGCGCTGCCCAGCCCGGCGCAACTGGCCGAAGAAGGCTTTGCGCCGTTTGCCCAGGACGCCAGTTCGGTCAGCCGCGGCGATCACCGCTGGCAACTGTTGGAACCCTCGGCCTACCTGGGCTTGAGCCAGGCGCCAGCGACCAGCGGTTCATTACTGATGCGCGTGCACGGTGCCGAGCCGGACATCTGGCTCAATCGCCAGGCCAACCTCGCCGCTCCCTCCGACCTCTCCGACCAGGCGCTGATCGCAGCCGGCTGGCGGCAGGTGGTCGCGCAATTCGATGCCGGCGTCACCCGCCAGCACCGTCACTGAACGAGAAGACCGATTGCCCATGTCTATTTCATCGCCCCTGTTGCGCCTGTTGCTGGTTGGCCTGTTCAGCCTGATGCTCGCTCCCCTTGCCAATGCCGAGGCAACCAAGCGCCTGCGTATCGGCATCACCCTGCACCCTTATTACAGCTACGTGGCCAATATCGTCGGCGACAAGGCCGAGGTGGTGCCGCTGATTCCGGCCGGTTTCAACCCGCATGCCTACGAGCCACGCGCCGAAGACATCAAGCGCATCGGCACCCTGGACGTGATCGTGCTCAACGGCGTCGGCCACGATGATTTCGCCGACCGCATGATCGCCACCAGCGAGCGCCCGGACATCCCGGTGATCGAAGCCAACGCCAATGTGCCATTGCTGGCCGCCACCGGTAACGCCGCACGCGGTGCGGGCAAGGTGGTCAACCCGCATACCTTCCTGTCGATCAGCGCATCGATTGCCCAGGTCAACAACATTGCCCGCGAACTGGGCAAGCTCGACCCGGACAACGCCAAGACCTACACCCAGAATGCCCGCGCCTACGGCAAGCGCCTGCGCCAGATGCGTGCCGATGCCCTGGCCAAATTGACCAGCGCACCCAACCCGGACCTGCGCGTGGCCACCGTGCATGCGGCCTACGACTATCTGCTGCGCGAGTTCGGCCTGGAAGTCACCGCCGTGGTCGAACCGGCCCACGGTATCGAGCCAAGCCCCAGCCAGTTGAAGAAAACCATCGACGAACTGCGCGCCCTGGACGTGAAGGTGATCTTCTCGGAGATGGACTTCCCGTCCACCTACGTCGACACCATCCAGCGTGAATCCGGGGTCAAGCTGTACCCGCTGTCGCATATTTCCTACGGCGAATACAGCGCCGAGAAGTACGAAGTGGAAATGACCGGTAACCTCAACACGGTGGTCCGGGCAATTCAGGAGTCCGGAGCATGACGGCGGCGGAACAGCTGAAGGCGGTCAGCGTCGGCCCGACGCTCGAGTTCGACAAGGTGTCGTTGACCCTGGGTCGCACCGCGATCCTCGATGCGGTGAGTTTCCAGGTACAGCCGGGCAGCATCCATGCGCTGGTCGGCCCCAACGGCGGCGGTAAAAGCTCGCTGATCAAGACCCTGCTCGGGCAGACACCCCATCAGGGTCGGCTGAGCCTGCATTGGCCGGCCGCGCCCGGCACTATCGGCTATGTACCCCAGGCCCTGGAGTTTGACCGGGGCTTGCCGATGACCGTGGATGATTTCATGGCTGCCATGTGCCAACGGCGCCCGGCGTTCCTGGGCCTGTCCAGGCACTACGCCGGCGCGATCGGGGACGCACTGGAGCGCGTCGGCATGCAGGACAAACGCAAGCGGCGCATGGGCGCGCTGTCCGGCGGTGAACGCCAGCGTGTGCTGCTGGCCCAGGGGCTGATCCCGGCGCCGCACCTGCTGGTGCTGGATGAGCCGATGTCGGCCCTCGACGAAGCCGGTATCCAGGTGTTCGAGCGCCTGCTCAATGACTGGCGCCTGGCCGGGATCACCGTGCTGTGGATCGAGCATGACCTGGAAGCCGTGGGCCGCCTGGCCGACCGCGTCACCGGCCTGAACCGCCGCGTGCTGTTCGATGCCACGCCCAAGGAGGCGCTGACCCCGGACCGCCTGCTGACCCTGTTCTCCACCCACCCTCGGAGCCCGGCGCAATGAGTTATGAAGCCTTTCGCTTGATGGTCCAGGGCTGGGCCTCTTCGGGCTACCTGCCGGAGGCACTGGCCTACGGTTTTGTGGTCAACGCCCTGCTCGCCGGTCTGCTGATCGGCCCGGTGCTGGGCGGCCTGGGCACGCTGGTGGTGGTCAAGCGCTTCGCGTTTTTCTCCGAAGCGGTTGGCCACGCTGCGTTGACTGGCGTGGCAGTCGGGATCCTGCTGGGTGAGCCCTACACCGGGCCGTATGGCGCACTGTTCGGCTACTGCCTGCTGTTCGGCATCCTGCTCAACTACCTGCGCAACCGCACGGGCCTGGCGCCGGACACCTTGATCGGGGTGTTCCTGTCGGTGTCCCTGGCGCTGGGGGCGAGCCTGCTGCTGATCCTGGCCGGCAAGATCAACGTGCATATCCTCGAGAACGTGCTGTTTGGCTCGGTGTTGACAGTCAACGGCAACGATCTGCTGGTGCTGGCGGTTGTCGGTGCGCTGGTGATGGCCCTGGCGCTGCCGCTGTACAACCGCATCATGCTGGCCAGCTTCAATCCGCAGTTGGCCGCTGTGCGGGGCGTCGCCGTGAAAACCCTGGACTACCTGTTCGTGATCCTGGTGACGCTGATCACCGTCGCGGCGGTCAAGGTCATCGGTGCGATCCTGGTGGGGGCGCTGCTGGTGATTCCGGCGGCTGCGGCGCGGCTGTTGAGCCAGTCGCTGAAGGGCTTCTTCTGGGTCTCGGTGGCGATTGCCACAGTCAGCACCCTGTGCGGGATCCTGCTGCCGATCATCTTCGACCTGCCCGTGCCGTCCGGCGCCGCCATCATCCTGGTCGCCGGTATCGCCTTCGCCCTGGCCGCCATCGCGCGCGGCACAGTGCCCAGCCTCAAAGGGAATCTTGGATAATGCGCTCCGTTCTTCATCCCCTGGCCCTGGCCATCGCCTGTATGTTCACCGCGCCGCTGATGGCGGCGCAAGCGGCCAAACCGGCTGCTCATGCCGTAAAACCGGTCAAAGTACTGGCCTCCCTGCCGATTACCTATGGCCTGGCCGACGTGTTGCTCAAAGGCACCGATGTGCAGCTTGAACGCGCCGCCCCGGCCAACCTGCCAGGTTCACGCCAGGTGTCCTACTTCACCGGCCGTGGCGCGCCGGCCCTGAGCAAATTGGCGCTGGACGCCGACGCCGCCATCGGCCTGCGCTCATTGTGGGCCGATGACCCGCTGTACCCGGTGGCGCGGCGTAGCAATATCCGTATCGTCGAAGTCGACGCCGCCCGCCCGGTGGATGGTGGCTTGCCTGGCATCGCCGTACAGCCGGGCGTTGCCGATGGCCTGAACAGCCAGCCATGGCAGTCGAGCAACAATATGGGACGCATGGCCGATGTACTGGCTGCCGACCTGAGCCGCCTGGCCCCGGGCGCCAAGCCGAAGATCGACGCCAACCTCGCCGCCCTCAAGCAGCGCCTGCTCAAACTCACCGCCGACAGCGAAGCGCGCCTGGCCAAGGCGGATAACCTGAGTGTGGTCAGCCTGAGCGATCACTTTGCTTATCTGATCAGCAGTTTGAACCTCGAAGCGCTCAGCACCGATGCACGGCCGGATGCCGACTGGACGCCCGAGGCGCTACAGAAACTCACGGCCGAGCTGAAGGACAACGATGTGGCGGTGGTGCTGCATCATCGCCAGCCGAGTGAGGCGGTGACGGCAGCGGTAACGGCAAGTGGCGCCAGGCTGCTGGTGCTGAACGTGGACGGTGCGGAACCGGTGGCGGAGCTGGAAACCAATGTGGACCAGGTGATCAAGGCGCTGACCCCATGACATCCACACCGACATGAATCGCATCATGCCGCCAGAACTCCAGGTCGCAGTCGATCAACCGCTGGTGCTGGTCATAGTTGACCCGGGCGATACGCAAGCCCGGGCTGCCCACCGACACACGCAACGCAGCGGCGGCCTCCACCGGCAGTGACGTCGGCACGATCTCGAAACGCACCCGCCCGTAGTGCAGGTCGTACTTGCGTGCATACAGCTCGGTCATCGACTGATTCAAATCACACGCCAGGATCCCCGGAAAATACTGCGGGTTCAGGTAGTGCTCCACATACAACACCAGGCGCCCATCGATGCGCCGGCCCCGGCAGATCTGGATCACGCTCGACAGTGCCGGCAGCTGCAACCAGGCGCACACCGCCGCCGACGCCGGTTGCAGCCGCGCGGAGATGACCTCGGTGGACGCCACCCGCCCCTGGTCGCTGACCATCGCGTGAAAGTGGCTGCGTTGCATCAGGTTGTAGGCCAACCGTGGCGGCGAGACAAACCAGCCGCGTCGCTCCTCGCGATAAATCTGACCCTGCGCTTCCAGTTGTAACAAGGCTTCCCGCACGGTAATCCGGGTGGTACCGAACAACTCGCTGAGCTTGCGCTCGGCCGGCAGTTTGCTGGCAGGCGGCAACAGGCCGTGGTCGATCTGCTCTTGCAGCGCCAGGCCGATGGATGTCACCGCCTTGATTGCCTCATCACGCATCAACGTTACCTATCTGGACTAGACCAGCACCGACAAGGTGCACAAACCGCTCCGTAAATGGGCTTGCACGGTTGAGTGCCAGCCTAGGTAGTACAGATGACCGACAGATGACAGTCCGTGTGCAGCCGTCGCAGCACACCCTGCAATACGTCGGCCAAGTCCCTTCCCCACGGGCAGTTGAGCATGGTCTACGCTGACTCTGCGACAAGCGACATCAGCATTTTAAAAACGACATCGACATGAAACTGTCATCCATCGAGCCTAGATTGGCTCAGGTATTGCTCTGACCTAGACCAACAACACCGCAGAAACAACCGCCGCGTTGAAAACGCCCAAAGGAGCTTCGGATGAAACAGCTTTTCCTGGCATCACTGTTAGGCTCGACCATTGCCATGTGCACCGCCGCCATGGCCGCTGATACCGATCTAAAAACCCTGGAAGCTGCCGCCAAGGCAGAAGGCGCTGTCAACAGCGTCGGCATGCCCGATGACTGGGCCAACTGGAAAGGCACCTGGGAAGACCTGGCCAAGACCTACGGCCTCAAGCACATCGACACCGACATGAGCTCGGCCCAGGAAATCGCCAAGTTCAAGGCTGAAAAAGACAACGCCAGCGCCGACATCGGCGACGTGGGCGCGGCGTTCGGGCCGATTGCGGTGAAGCAGGACGTGACCCAGCCGTACAAACCGTCCACCTGGGCCCAGGTCCCGGATTGGGCGAAAGACAAGGACGGTCACTGGGCCCTGGCCTACACCGGCACCATCGCGTTTATCGTCAACAAGAAGCTGCTGCACGGCTCTGAAGTGCCCACTAGCTGGGCTGACCTGCAAAACGGCAAATACAAGGTCTCCATCGGTGACGTGAGCACTGCGGCGCAAGCGGCCAACGGCGTACTGGCAGCCGCCATTGCCAATGAAGGCGACGAAAAGAACATCGCCCCCGGCCTGCAATTCTTCACCAAGATCGCCCAGCAAGGCCGCCTCTCACTGTCCAACCCGACCATTGCCACTATGGAAAAAGGCGAAACCGAAGTGGGCGTGGTCTGGGACTTCAACGGCCTGAGCTACAAGGCCAAGATGGCCAACCCGGATGACTACGTGGTGCTGATCCCATCGGATGGCTCGGTGAAATCCGGCTACACCACCCTCATCAACAAATACGCCAAGCACCCGAACGCCGCCAAGCTGACCCGCGAGTACATCTTCAGCGACGCCGGCCAACTCAACCTGGCCAAAGGCAATGCGCGTCCGATCCGTGCTGAAACCGACCTGAAACTGCCGGCCGAGATCGCCAAGAACCTGATCCCGGGCGAGCAGTACACCAAGGCCAACCCGCAGCCGATCAAGGATGCCGATGCCTGGGAAGCCACCTCCAAGAAGCTGCCTCAGCTGTGGAACGAGCAGGTCATCGTAGAGATGAAGTAAGCCTGCCACCCCACATTGGACTCCACTGGAGATCCAATGTGGGAGGGGGCTTGCCCCCGATGGCGGTGGATCAGTGACAGATATTCAAACTGACACACCGCTATCGGGGGCAAGCCCCCTCCCACACTTGAACCCAGATGCATCAGGAATATCGAGCCAAGTCCATCGTTGCGGAGCGCCTCCCCCCATGAAGCACAATGTCATCCTTGTCGTGCTCGACGGCCTGAACTTCGAGGTTGCGCGGCACGCCATGGGGCACTTGCAGGCCTATGTCGGCGCAGGACGCGCAGCCCTGTACAAACTGGAATGTGAACTGCCCGCCCTGTCCCGCCCGTTGTACGAATGCATTCTCACCGGTGTACCGCCGATCGATAGCGGCATCGTGCACAACAACGTCTCGCGCCTGTCCAACCAGCGCAGCATCTTCCATTACGCCACCGACGCCGGCCTCACTACCGCGGCGGCGGCTTATCACTGGGTCAGCGAGTTGTATAACCGCACGCCCTTTCTCGCCGCCCGCGACCGTCATACCGACGACCCGGCGCTGGCGATCCAGCACGGGCATTTCTACTGGAATGACCACTACCCGGATTCCCACCTGTTCGCCGACGCCGAAAGCCTGCGCCTCAAGCACGCGCCGAACGTCCTGCTGGTGCACCCGATGAACATCGACGACGCCGGCCACAAGCACGGCCTCGACACCCCGCAGTACCGCAACAGCGCACGCTCGGCCGACATCATCCTGGCCGATTACCTGCACACCTGGCTCGACGCCGGCTACCAGGTAATGGTGACCGCCGACCACGGCATGAACAACGACCGTTCCCACAACGGCCTGCTCCCCGAAGAACGCGAAGTGCCGCTGTTTGTGCTGGGCGATGCGTTCAGCCTGGACAGCCGCGCCGCACCGAAACAGACCGAGCTGTGCGGCACCGTCTGTGAGCTGCTGGGCGTGCCCCACGACAAACCTGTATGCCGGGAGCTGTTGAAATGAACCGAGGCAAATGGCTGGCGTTGCTGTGCCTGGTGCCTTTCGCACTGTTCTTTATCGTGTTCGAAATCGCCCCGCTGGTATGGGTGCTGATCAACAGCCTGCAAACCGAAGAGGCTGGCTGGGGCCTGGAAAACTTCACGCGCATCTTCAGCTCGAAGTTCTACCTGCAAGCCATCCAGTTCAGCCTGGAGATCAGCTTCTACTCCAGCGTGTTCGGCATCATCATCGCCACCCTCGGCAGTTACTCCCTGCGTCGGGTGGATTCGCCGCTGCGCAACTTCGTCACCGCCTTTGCCAACATGACCAGCAACTTTGCCGGCGTGCCCCTGGCCTTCGCCTTCATCATCCTGTTGGGCTTCAACGGCAGCATTACGATCATGCTCAAGCAGGCGGGGATCATTCAGGACTTCAACCTGTATTCGAAGACCGGGTTGATCATTCTCTACACCTATTTCCAGATTCCCCTCGGTGTACTGCTGCTGTACCCGGCCTTCGATGCGCTGCGCGAGGACTGGCGTGAGTCGGCGTCGCTGCTGGGTGCCAACGGTTGGCAGTTCTGGCGACACATCGGCTTGCCGGTGCTCACCCCGGCCCTGCTCGGCACCTTTGTGATCCTGCTGGCCAACGCCCTTGGGGCCTATGCCACGGTGTATGCGCTGACCACCGGCAACTTCAACGTGCTGCCGATCCGCATCGCGGGGCTGGTGTCCGGTGACGTGTCCCTCGACCCGAACCTGGCCAGTGCCCTGGCCGTGGTGCTGGTGGCCCTGATGACCGTGGTCACCGTGGTCCATCAACTGCTGCTCAAGAGGAGCTACCATGTCTCGCGCTGAAGCCGGCCAGGCCTCCCTCTACCACCGCGTGGTGGTGTGCCTGTTGTTTGCGATCCTGGTGCTGCCGCTGATCGGCACCTTCGTCTATTCCATCGCCAGCAGTTGGTCGGCAACGATCCTGCCCGCTGGTTTCACGGTGAAATGGTATGTACAGCTGTGGAGCGACCCGCGCTTCCTGATGGCCTTCGGGCAATCGTTGCTGGTGTGCGTGGGCGCCTTGGTGCTGTCGGTGGTGCTGATTTTGCCGCTGCTGTTCGTGGTGCATTACCACTTTCCCAAACTCGACGCGCTGATGAACATCCTGATCCTGCTGCCCTTCGCGGTGCCGCCCGTGGTGTCGTCGGTGGGCCTGCTGCAATTGTATGGCTCAGGTCCCTTTGCGATGGTGGGCACGCCGTGGATTCTGATCGGCTGCTACTTCACCGTGGCACTGCCGTTCATGTACCGGGCGATCACCAACAACCTGCAGGCGATCAACCTGCGCGACCTGATGGACGCCTCCCAACTGCTCGGTGCCAGCACCTGGCAGGCGGCGATCCTGGTGGTGCTGCCCAACCTGCGCAAAGGCTTGATGGTGGCGCTGTTGCTGTCGTTCTCGTTCCTGTTCGGTGAGTTCGTGTTCGCCAATATCCTCGTGGGTACGCGCTACGAAACGCTGCAGGTCTACCTGAACAACATGCGCAACAGCAGCGGCCACTTCACCAGTGCCGTCGTGATTTCCTACTTCTTCTTTGTGCTGGTGCTGACCTGGGCCGCCAATATCTTGAACAAGGACAAAAGCCAATGAGCTTCGTCAGCGTCCAACACCTGCAAAAAAGCTACGCCGGCACCCCGGTGTTCAGTGACATCAACTGCGAAATCGCCAAGGGCGAGTTCGTCACCCTGCTCGGCCCGTCCGGTTGCGGCAAGTCCACGCTGCTGCGCTGCATCGCCGGGCTGACCTCGGTGGACAGTGGCAAAATCCTGCTGGATGGCCAGGACATCGTCCCGCTGAGCCCGCAGAAACGCCATATCGGCATGGTGTTCCAGAGCTATGCGCTGTTCCCCAACATGACCGTGGAACAGAACGTCGCCTTCGGCCTGCGCATGCAGAAGGTCAACGCCGACGACAGCCACAAGCGCGTGCAGGAAGTGCTGCAACTGGTGGAACTCAAGGAGCTCGCCGGCCGCTACCCGCACCAGATGTCCGGCGGCCAGTGCCAGCGCGTGGCCCTCGCCCGCTCTCTGGTCACGCGCCCGCGCCTGTTGCTGCTGGATGAACCGCTGTCGGCACTGGATGCGCGAATCCGTAAGCACCTGCGCGAGCAGATCCGCCAGATCCAGCGCGAGCTGGGGCTGACCACGATCTTTGTGACCCATGACCAGGAAGAAGCCCTGACCATGTCCGACCGGATCTTCCTGATGAACCAAGGCAAGATCGTGCAGAGCGGTGATGCCGAGACCCTCTACACCGCGCCGGTGGACGTGTTCGCCGCCGGTTTCATCGGCAACTACAACCTGCTGGACGCCGACAAGGCCACCCAGTTGCTGCAACGCCCTATCAACAGCCGTATCGCCATTCGCCCGGAGGCCATCGAGCTGAGCCGCAATGGCGAGTTGGACGCCTTGGTTCGCAGCCACAGCCTGCTGGGCAACGTGATTCGCTACCGCATCGAAGCGCGCGGCGTGGAACTGGTGGTGGACGTGCTCAACCGCTCGGCTGACGACTTGCACCCGGATGGGCAACGCCTGGCACTTTCCATCGACCCCAGCGCCCTGTGTGAAGTAGCCTGAGCAGCGACGATTATTGAGAGAGCGTGACGGATGGCATTGGTAATTTTTGATCTGGACGACACCCTGATCCATGGCGACTGCGCCACCCTGTGGAGCGAGCAGATGGGCCGCCTGGGCTGGGTCGACCCTGAGTCGTTCATGCGCAGGAACAACGAGCTGATGGACGCCTACAGCCAGGGCCAGTTGAAGATGGAAGACTTCATGGACTTCAGCCTCGAGCCGATGATCGGCCGCACGCCGGAGGAAATCGAGCACTTGGTGGAGCCGTGGGTCGAGGATGTGATCGAGCCGCTGATCTACAGCGACGCCACCAAGACCATTGCCCACCACCGTGCGAATGGCGACCGGATCCTGGTGATCTCCGCCTCGGGCACGCACCTGGTTACGCCGATTGCGGCGCGGATCGGCATTGATGAAGTGCTGGGGATTGAGCTTGAAGTAAAGCACGGCGTGTACAGCGGCCATACTCAGGGTGTATTGACCTACCGTGAAGGCAAGATCACGCGTTTACTGGAATGGCTGGCGCAGGAAGGTGAAACACTGGACGGTGCGTACTTCTATTCGGATTCGCGCAATGATTTGCCGTTGCTGCTGAAGGTGGAGCATCCACAAGTGGTCAATCCGGACCCGGTGCTGCGCGAGCATGCCGAAAAAGCCGGCTGGCCGATCCATCACTGGATCTGATTGAACCGAGATCAAAAATGTGGGAGGGGGCTTGCCCCCGATGACAGTGTGTCAGATGAAGAATTCTTCACTGTCCCACTGTCATCGGGGGCAAGCCCCCTCCCACATTATTAAACGCATTACAATTCAGCTCAGGCTTTCGTCAATCACCAACACCAACTTCCCGGAAATCCGGTTGGTCGCAAGCTCGGCAAACGCCGCTTCGGCATCCCTGATCGCAAAGGTCCTGGCCAACTGCGGGCTCAGCCGCCCTTCAACAAACAGCGGCCATACATGCTGGCTCAAGTCGCTGAGCAGGTCGGCCTTGAACTGATCACTGCGGCTGCGCAAGGTCGAGCCCAGCAACTGAATGCGCTTGCCCAGTACCTGGGCCAGGTCCAGTTGCGCGTCACGCCCGCCCATCAAGCCGATCAACACCCAACGACCATCGAGGGCCAGCAGCTTGAGGTCCAGCGCCGCATAGTTGCCACCGACCGGGTCGAGGATCACATCGAACGGCCCGAAATCCCGCAACCCTTCGATGCCGTCGGTACGCACCACGCCGCCCTGTGCGCCGAGCTCCTCGCAATAGGTCAGGCGCTCTGCCGAGCCGACGCTGACCCAGCACGGGCTGCCAAACGCCTTGCACAACTGGATCGCCGCCGAGCCCACGCCGCTGGCGCCGGCATGCAGCAACACTTTTTCGCCAGGCTTGAGGCCCGCCAACTGGAACAGATTCAGCCACGCCGTGCTGTACACCTCGGGCAGCGCCGCCGCTTCGACCAGCGACAGGCCTTCCGGCACCGGCAGCACGTGGCGCGCATCCACCACCACTTCTTCGGCCATGCCGCCACCGGCGAGCAGTGCGCAAACCCGGTCACCGACTTGCCAGGACGAGCCGGCGCCCACTTCGCTGATCACCCCGGAACACTCCAGACCCAGCACGTGGCTGGCACCCGGCGGCGGCGGATAGAGCCCCGCCCGCTGTAATAAATCGGCGCGATTGAGGCCCGCTGCCGCCACACGAATACGAACTTGTCCTACATCGCAAGTAAGACCGGGTTCTTCCAACCACTCCACATGACCGTCAACGCCTTGCAATGCTTTCACAGTGCCTCCATAGTGAGTCTGGACTGAGCCCGTAGCTGTATCGCCGGGCTTTTTGCATTATGCGACCGGACCATATGGAACCGGCTCCCTCAAAGACGGCCTAATATGCGTTATCAATTGCCCCCGCGTCGAATCAGCATGAAGCATCTGTTCCCCAGCACCGCCCTCGCTCTATTCATTGGTCTCGGCTTCGCGTCGATGTCGACCAATACGTTCGCAGCCAACAGCTGGGACAATCTTCAACCTGATCGCGATGAGGTGATTGCCAGCCTTAACGTCGTCGAGTTGCTCAAGCGCCATCACTACAGCAAGCCGCCGCTGGACGACGCTCGCTCGGTGATCATCTACGACAGCTACCTCAAGCTGCTGGACCCGTCGCGCAGCTACTTCCTGGCCAGCGATATCGCTGAGTTCGACAAGTGGAAGACCCAGTTCGACGACTTCCTCAAGAGCGGCGACCTGCAGCCCGCGTTCACCATCTACAAGCGTTACCTGGACCGCGTCAAAGCGCGTCTGGACTTCGCACTGGGTGAGCTGGACAAAGGCGTCGACAAGCTCGACTTCACCCAGAAGGAAAACCTTCTGGTGGACCGCAAGGACGCGCCTTGGCTGACCAGCACCGCCGCGCTTGACGACCTGTGGCGCAAACGCGTCAAGGACGAAGTGCTGCGCCTGAAGATCGCCGGCAAAGAGCCCAAGGCCATCCAGGAGCTGTTGACCAAGCGCTATAAGAATCAGTTGGCGCGCCTGGACCAGACCCGTGCCGAAGATATCTTCCAGGCCTACATCAACACCTTCGCGATGTCCTACGACCCGCACACCAATTATCTGTCGCCAGATAACGCGGAAAATTTTGATATCAACATGAGTCTGTCGCTGGAAGGCATCGGTGCCGTCCTGCAAAGCGACAATGACCAGGTCAAGATCGTGCGCCTGGTACCGGCAGGCCCGGCCGACAAGACCAAGCAGGTCGCTCCGGCCGACAAGATCATCGGCGTGGCCCAGGGCGACAAAGAGATGGTCGACGTGGTCGGTTGGCGCCTGGACGAAGTGGTCAAGCTGATCCGTGGGCCGAAAGGCAGCGTGGTGCGCCTGGAAGTGATTCCGCACACCAATGCACCGAACGACCAGACCAGCAAGATCGTGTCCATCACCCGTGAAGCGGTGAAGCTCGAAGACCAGGCTGTGCAAAAGAAAATCCTCAACCTCAAGCAGGATGGCAAGGACTACAAGCTGGGCGTGATTGAGATCCCGGCCTTCTACCTGGACTTCAAGGCCTTCCGGGCCGGCGACCCGGACTACAAGTCCACCACCCGCGACGTGAAGAAAATCCTCACCGAACTGCAGAAGGAAAAAGTCGACGGCGTGGTCATCGACCTGCGCAACAACGGCGGCGGCTCCCTGCAGGAAGCTACCGAGCTGACCAGCCTGTTTATCGACAAAGGCCCGACCGTGCTGGTCCGCAACGCTGATGGCCGTGTCGACGTGCTGGAAGACGAGAACCCGGGCGCCTTCTACAAAGGCCCGATGGCCTTGCTGGTCAACCGCCTCTCGGCCTCGGCCTCGGAGATTTTCGCCGGCGCCATGCAGGACTACCACCGCGCCTTGATCATCGGCGGCCAGACCTTCGGCAAAGGCACCGTGCAGACCATCCAGCCGCTGAACCATGGCGAGCTGAAACTGACGCTGGCCAAGTTCTACCGGGTTTCCGGGCAGAGCACCCAGCACCAGGGCGTACTGCCGGACATCGATTTTCCGTCGATCATCGACACCAAGGAAATCGGCGAAAGCGCCCTGCCGGAAGCCATGCCGTGGGATACCATCCGCCCGGCGATCAAGCCGGCGTCGGATCCGTTCAAGCCGTTCCTGGCGCAGTTGAAAGCCGACCACGACACCCGCTCCGCCAAGGATGCCGAGTTCGTGTTCATCCGCGACAAGCTGGCCCTGGCCAAGAAGTTGATGGAAGAAAAAACCGTCAGCCTCAACGAAGTGGACCGTCGCGCGCAGCATGCCGACATCGAAAACAAGCAACTCGTACTGGAAAACATCCGCCGCAAGGCCAAGGGTGAGGATCCACTCAAGGAGCTGAAGAAAGAAGACGAAGATGCGCTGCCGACCGAAGCGGAAAAAACCAAGCCGGAAGACGACGCCTACCTGGCCGAGACCGGCCGGATCCTGCTGGACTACCTGAAGATCAGCAAGCAGGTGGCCAAGCAGTAAATGATGGCGATTTAATGTGATTGCTCCTTGGAGTGTCATCATATAGACATCATTCTGTCGTGAAATGAAGGACCGCAGGTTTCAAGCCTGCGGTCCTTTTTTTTCGATCGAGATCGCCATGACCATGACCGAACAGCTGAATGCATTGGGCTCTATCCTGGCTCAAGGCAGTTTGCACAGCCTGTTCCAACCGATCATCTGCCTGTCTGAACGGCGCATTCTCGGCTACGAAGCCCTCAGCCGCGGCCCGTCCAACAGCCCGCTGCACTCCCCCGTCGCCCTGTTCTCCGTGGCCAGCCAGGCCGGACGCCTGAGTGAACTGGAGATCGCCTGCCGCGAAAGCGCGTGCCGGCGCTTCAGCGAGCAGAAGCTACCGGGCAAGCTGTTCCTCAACGTCTCGCCTCAATCCCTGATGGAAACCGCGCACCAACCGGGACGCACCCTGCAACTGCTGCATGACTACGGCATTCCACCGAGCCAGGTGGTGATCGAACTCACCGAACAAACCCCCACCAACGATATCGACCTGTTGCAAACCGCCCTGCATCACTACCGCAACATGGGCTTCTCGATTGCCCTGGATGACCTGGGCGCCGGTTATTCCAGCCTGCGCTTGTGGTCGGAGCTGCGTCCGGATTACGTGAAGATCGACCGGCACTTTATCGACGGTATCCATCAGGATGCGCTCAAACGCGAGTTTGTCGGCTCCATCCTGCAGATCGCCAAGGCGTCACGCGCCCAGGTGATTGCCGAAGGCATTGAGTTGCACGAGGAGTTGGCGGTGCTGACGGAAATGGGTGTGGACCTGGTCCAGGGCTACCTGCTCTGCCGACCACAGGAGCAACCGCCGCAGGAAGCCCGCCTGATGCTGCCCAAGCCCGACAGTTCCAATGTGGCACTGAACGATGAAGGCAGCGACCTCAGCGCCCTGCTGAGCGAACAGCCGGCGGTGGACCAGGATACCGCCACCGCCCAGGTACTCGAAGCGTTCCGCCGCCAGGCCAACCTCAATTCCCTGGCAGTGCTGGACGGGCGTGGGCACCCGATCGGTATCGTGCACCGGCATTCGCTGTCGGATGCGCTGCTCAAGCCGTTCGCCACCGACCTGTTTGCACGCAAGCCCATCAGCCGCTTGATGAGCACCGACTTCCTGGCGGTGGAGTTGAGCCAGTCGCTGCAACAGGTCAGCCGCCTGCTCACCAGCCGTGCGCGGCAACGTATCGAAGAAGACTTCATCATCACCCTCAATGGCGATTACCTGGGTCTGGGCCGGGTGATCGATGTGCTCAAGCTGATCACCGAACGGAAAATCCAGCAGGCGCGCTACGCCAATCCACTGACCCTGCTACCCGGCAACGTGCCGATCCAGCAGTGCCTCACACGTCTTCTGCAACAGCAGCGCGAGTCGGTGATCTGCTACGTGGATATCGACAGTTTCAAGCCGTTCAACGACATCTACGGCTATGGGCGTGGGGATGAGGTGTTGCTGTGCCTGGCGCAGTGCCTGAACGACCGGGTCGATCCCAGCCGTGACTTTGTCGGGCATATCGGCGGTGATGACTTTTTGCTGGTGCTCGGCCCGCAGGACTGGCGCAAGCGGCTCAACCAGCTGCTGGATGACTTCCACACCCAATGCCGGCGCTTCTACCGCGCCGAGCATCTGGAGGCCGGCTGTTTCGTGGCGTTGAACCGCCAGGGCGTGCGCCAGGAGTTCGCACTGCTGTCGCTGTCCATCGGGGTGGTGCATTTGTATCCACAGGCCTGTGGACAACTCGATGCCAGCCAGTTGGCGGAGTTGGCGTCGCAAGCCAAACACCATGCCAAGGATATGGCCGGCTACAGCATCCATGTGATCGACAGCATGGACGCACTGCCCCAGGCGCTTTAAGCCTCGGCGGACTCGGGATACTCGTATTCAAACACCCGCACCACTTCCGAAGCGTGCCAGGAGGCGGCGGCCACGCCATCGGACGGCCCGCTGAAACGCCCCAGGCGCTCTACGCACTCGAAGAAACCGGTACGCGGCAAACGGCTGGCACCCTGGCTGATCACCAGCGAGCTGCGCAATGGCTGCTCGGCCTTGGCGTCCAGCGCTGCCAGGTGTTCCAGGGCAGCGGCCAGGGTTTGCATGGCAGGGGTGGGAAATTGCAGGCGCTCCAACAGCGCGCGGTAGGTCAGCAAATGGCGCTGGCGGCGCGCCTGGTCCAGTTCGTTGAGTAACCCATCCCAGTGTTGACGGCTGATACGTAGGCTCAAGATTCATCCCTCCAACCTGCAACGCCCAATTCCCAGGCCAGGCTGCGGCGGATCGCGGCATCCGGCTGGCGTTCACCACTTTCAATCAATCCAAGATATGACGGGCTGATGCCCACGGTGCGGGCCAGGGTCTCGATCGCCAGGCCTTTGGCTTCGCGCAAGCCGCGCAGGTCGGCGAGCAGGCGCAGATCCTGCGCAGGGGTGGCTTGAGCAGTCGATACGGAAAGAGGTGGCGTAGGCTGTTGCTGACCGGCCGCTTTTAGCAACGCCTGGTACTGATCCCATGGCAACACCGCGTATTCGGGTTCGCCATTGCGTGAAATTATCTGAATATCCATGACTGCCCCGTAGGATAACTGCACTTACTAAGTAAGCTCTTTCCTTAGGAGTGTAATCCTAACAGCCACAAAGGTCGCAGGGGATAGCCAGGTCATGGGTTTTTTTGCGGGTTTTCCTGGGCCAGCAGCGCGGGCGTCGCAGGCAGCCGCTCAACCACGGCGAGCTTTTCCGGACGCTGGGCGTCGCGCCAGGCGCGAAACGCGTTCAGTTCGCCGTCCAGGGTCTTCATGACCCATGCCAGCACGGCAATGTCGTCGAGCATGCCGAACATGGGGATAAAGTCGGGGATCGCATCAATCGGGCTGAGGAAATACATCAGCCCCGCCACCACCGAGATCAGCGCCTTGGGGCTGATGGCCCGGTACTCACCGCGCCAGTAAGCCAGGCACAGGGCCTGGAGCAACCTGAGATCATCCTTGAGCTTGCCCAGGCGATTGCCTTGGCTCGAGCCTTTGGCAGCGACCGCGAACAATAGCGTAGGCAAGCGTCCGCGACCCAGAAGGCGCGCGGCCATGGGCAGGAAACGGGTGAAATTGAACGGTGGTTTCATTCGTCACTCCAGTTCCATATGACATAAAAGGTTATCCACACAAATTGTGGATAACCTTGTGAACAGAGCCTGTTTTCCGGGCTGAAAGCCACGTAATACAAGGCTTGCAGTCAGATCGGGCGTTTTTTGCGCACTGAAAAAAAACCCAAGATTTCATTGACTTGGCGTTGATGTGCGGCTACCCGTACTCGAGTCTTATATCAGACTGTTGCAGGTTGCAGACGTTCGTTTGAATTCGCCGGGCTCTGATGTGGGAGAGGGCTTGCTGACCACAGAAACAACAACGCCCCGTCGAGACGGGGCGTTGTATGTTCAGGCGCCGATTACTTCTTGGCGGCTGGTGCAGCAGGCGCGTCAGCCTTGGCTGGGTCCTTGATGGCCAGCAGTTCCAGGTCGAAGACCAGCACGGAGTTGGCTGGAATCGCCGGGCTCGGGCTCTGCGCGCCGTAGGCCAGGTCGGAAGGAATGTACAACTCGACCTTCTCGCCCACGTGCATCAGTTGCAGGCCTTCGACCCAACCCGGAATCACACCGCTGACCGGCAGGTCAATCGGGCTGCCGCGATCCACGGAGCTGTCAAAGGTGGTGCCGTTTGTGAGCTTGCCGGTGTAGTGAACAGTCACCACGTCGGTCGGCTTGGGCTGGGCGCCATCGCCCTTCTTCACGATCTTGTACTGCAGACCGGAAGCGGTGGTGACGACGCCGTCTTTCTTGGCATTGTCTTCGAGGAATTTCTTGCCGGCGGCTGCCGACTCTTCGCTCATCTTGGTCATGCGTTCTTCAGCACGCTTCTGCAGTGCGGCAAACGCTTCAACCAGTTCGTCGTCTTTGAGCTTCTGCTCTTTTTTGCCGACGGCATCTTCGATGCCCTGGGCTACCGCTTTGGAATCCAGGTCATCCATGCCTTCTTGGGCAAGGCTCTTGCCCATGTTCAGGCCGATACCGTAGGAAGCTTTCTGCGCCGGGGTTTTCAGCTCTACGCTGGTCTGCGAATCACAACCCGCAAGTACCAGGCTAACCAGGGCCACCGCCGCCGCCAACCGATGCTGTTTCATGCTATTTCCTTGTTCATGCGCCAAAAGGGCATTCGAATAAAGTCGCGAGCTTATCAGGCGGCCACGACCAATGGCTACCGGCATGTGAGCAGGAAACTTCCGATAAGTTCACGTGTTTAAAAGCATTTTCATTCATGATGCAGGGCCGCGACGGGTCGTGGAGCCACCTACTACCAGGCTCATGGCCACTTGCCGCCCTTGTGGCGTAGTGGCATAACAACGCGACCACTCGACAAGGCCGAGACAAGGATAGCCATCTTGCGCATTTTTTCCCGTGTTTTACTCCTGATATTCGCCATGTTGGCCCTGGTGCTGGCCGTGGTGCTCTATTACACCATCAACCCCAAGCTGCCGGACTACGTGCCTGTGGAGCAGGTCCACTACCAGGACCAATGGAGTGCCGCCGACCGCCAGACCTATTACTTCACGCCCCAGGGCACGCAAGTGAAAGGCCTGCACTACGACTGGTTCACCGCCCTCGAACTGCCGTTTTCCGAGCAACGTTTTGCCACGCCCGACTACCTGGCGCGCTTCGGTTTCCTGGTCGACCCCAGGCAGGTGCCCACCGTGCAAAACCCCGGCAACTTGCCCGTGGGTTTCGCCCGGCATAAAAACGCCGGCAGCAACGTTGAATACCTGGATATCACCTGCGCCGCCTGCCATACCGGCGAGCTGCACTTCAAAGGCCAGGCCCTGCGCATCGACGGCGGCTCGGCCCAGCATGTACTGCCCTCCAGCGTTCCGACCCTGCGCGGCGGCAGTTTCGGCCAGGCGTTGGTCGCCAGCCTCGCCGCCACCTACTACAACCCGTGGAAGTTCGAGCGTTTTGCCCGCCAAGTGCTCGGCGATCGCTACGACGCCGAACACAAACAACTGCGCCAGGACTTCAAGCAATCGCTGAACCAGTTCCTCAAGGTGGCCTGGAATGACACCCATCGCGGCCTCTACCCCACCGAGGAAGGCCCGGGCCGCACCGACGCGTTTGGCCGTATCGCCAACGCCAGCTTTGGCGATGCGATTTCCCCCGACAATTATCGCGTCGCCAACGCGCCGGTGGACTACCCGCAGTTGTGGGACATCTGGACTTTCGATTGGGTGCAATGGAACGGTTCGGCCCAGCAACCCATGGCGCGCAATATCGGTGAGGCCCTGGGTGTCGGCGCCACGCTGAGCTTTTTCGACGCCGCCGGCCAGCCGCTCCAGGGCGATGCACGTTACCCGTCCAGCGTCCGCGTGCGTGACCTCAACCTCATCGAAGAAACCCTGCAACGCCTCAAGCCGCCGACCTGGCCCGAGGAGCTGTTCGGCGCCATCGACAAGCCCCTCGCCGCCCAGGGCCGTGCACTGTTCGCGGAAAACTGCGCCGGCTGCCATGTGCCCAGCGTCACCCAGGAACACGGCCGCCCGGTGCAGGCGCTTAAAATGCTGCCGGTGGACTACATCGGCACCGACCCCGGTACTGCCAGCAACATTGCCGACCAACGCTACGACCTCAGCGCCCTGCAATGGGACCCGGCGGAACTGGCCACACTCAACGTCGAGCTGCACCCGACGCCGACCGAACCGCTGGACGTGAAAAAGATGTCCGTGGCCAAGGGCCTGGCTTACGTCACCGCCTTTGTCGAAGAGCATGCCTACCGTGCCGCCGGCGTGACCCCGGCCGAGCGTCCGCGCCTGGATGGCTACGGCTTGCCCATCGGCGTGCGCGAGCTGCGGGCCTATAAGGCGCGGCCATTGGCTGGCGTATGGGCTACGCCGCCGTTCCTGCACAACGGTTCGGTGCCGACGATCTATCAATTGCTCTCGCCTCAGGACGAGCGCAGCACCACCTTCTATAAAGGCACCTTCAACTACGATCCGCGTCATCTGGGCTTCGAGACCGGTGCGTTCAAGAATGCCTTCCTGTTCGATACCAAAATCACCGGCAACCACAACAGCGGCCACGAATTCCGTGCCGGGCAACGTGGCAATGGCGTGATCGGCCGTTACCTGCAACCGCAGGAACGCTGGGCGCTGCTGGAATACCTCAAAGTGCTGGGCGGCCCGCTGGAGCAACAACTGCCATGATGATTCGATCCCCCTACGACCGACCTTCCCTGCTCGCCCGCCTGTGGCTGCGCATGGGTGCGTTTCTCGGCAAGACCTTAGTCTGGCTGGTGGGCCTCGGCCTGCTCGGCTGGCTGGCCGCCACCGCCTGGTATGCCTGGCAGCACAGCGGGCCGGTGTCGCCGAATGAGCAGGTTCCGCCCGGCGAAGCGGCGATGACCCAGGGCATCATCCAGACGGCGGTGCGCATCGTCGACCAGCACCGCGAAGGCACGCGCTACCTGCGCGACGCCCACGCCAAGGCCCATGGCTGCGTGAAGGCCGAAGTCAGCGTAATGGCCGATCTCGATCCGGCGCTGCGCCAGGGCGTGTTTGCCGAGCCGGGCAAGACCTGGCAGGCGCTGATACGGCTGTCCAACGGCAACGCCTACCCGCAGTTCGACAGCATCCGCGATGCACGGGGCATGGCGCTCAAGCTGTTGGACGTGCCGGGCAAGCAACTGCTGGCCGACCAGCAGACCCGCACCGAACAGGACTTCGTGATGTTCAGCCACCCGAACTTCTTTGTCAGTGATGTCGCGGAGTACGCACAGAACATCGGCGCCCAGGCGGATGGCAAGAAAGTCCTGGCGTTCTTCCCCAAGGTCGACCCGCGTACCTGGCAGGTCCGTCACCTGTTCATCGCCCTCGCCACCCTGGCGCCGGCACCGGCGAGCCCGACACAGACCACGTACTTTTCGGTCTCGCCCTACAAGTTCGGCGCGGCCAACGCCAAGTTCCGCGTGGCCCCCGACCCACAGAGTTGCCCGGAATACGCACTGCCCAAACAGAATCAGGACCTGCCGAATTTCCTGCGCAGCGCCTTGAGCCAGCAGTTGTCTACGGATCGCGTGCCGGCGTGTTTCGTGCTGCAGATCCAGCGGCAGAACCCGCAGAAATTCATGCCCATCGAAGATACCAGCATCGAGTGGAAGGAAAGCGACGCGCCGTATGAGACGGTGGCCAAGGTGCGGATCCCGGCGCAGGACTTCGATACCCCCGAGCAGAACCTGGCGTGCGACAACCAGTCGTTCAACCCCTGGTTCGGCGTAGCAGAGCATCGCCCCATCGGCGGCATCAACCGCTTGCGCAAGGCGGTGTATGAAGCGGTCAGCGATTACCGCCACAGCCGCAACGCCCCGTAAAAAGTGCGTAACAATAGGCCCGCCCGCATAAGGATTGCGTCGGGTCTATTGAGCCGCTTTCTCCCCGCCTCTACCGTGAAGTCCTACTCCATCACCTGTAGGAAACCACCGTGGAAAGCTCAACCCTCGGCATGCTCGTACTCACCCTGATTGCAGTGTTCGGCACCGCGTCTTTTTGTTTCGAGCACTTGGCGACGCGTCAGACCCGCAAGAAAAAAACCGGCCAACGTTGACCTTAAGCCCGATCACTCGACCTCGGCAGCCTTGGCCAGTAACCATTGACGAAAACTGCGCGCAGCCGACGGCGGGTTGCGGTGGTGGGGTTGCATCAGATGCAGGCGGCCCCGGCTGTGCATGGTGTGAGGCAAGGCCATTTGCAGGCGCCCGGACGCCAGATCGTCTTCCAGCAGACTCTTCCAGCCCAGTGCGACGCCGTGGCCCATCACCGCCGACTGCATCAGCAGTTGGTAGCTGTTGGTCCGCAACGCGTGGCGCGGGGTGTAATAGTCGGCACCGGCATCGGTGAACCAATCGGCCCAGGTCAGCCAATCGTGGTAGTGGTCCTCCACGATCAGCAAGGTGTGGGCGTGCAGCAAATGGTGTATATCGCGAATCGGGCCGTGGTGTTCGAGGTAGACCGGGCTGCACACGGTGATGACCTGCTCGCTGTCGAACACCGGCGAGAGCTCGAGGCCGTGGGGCGCGGCCAGTTCATCCAAGTGATAGAACAGGCCCAGGTCATATTCACTGACGTCCAGATGGCTGGGGCTTTCGCTGCACAGGATGCGAATGTCCAGGTCCGGGTGTTCGCGCTGGAATTGCGGTAACAGGCCGGCGAGCCAGATCGTACTGATGGTGGGCGTGCTGGCCAGGGTCAACTGGCGGTCGGCGCCACGCCGACGCAACTCGGCGGACTCGCGATCCAGCTCGCGCAACAGACGCTGGATGGTACGGAAGTAACGCACACCGGCGGGCGTCAGGCTCAGGCCCTGGGCCAGTCGATAAAACAGCGGGCGGGCCAGGTCTTCTTCAAGGCGCTTGACCTGACGGCTGACCGCGCTCTGGGTCAGATTCAGTTCATGGGCGGCCTGGGTAAAGCTCAAATGGCGGGCAGCCGCTTCGAACGTCTGCAAGCAGTTGAGCGGTGGAAGATCGACGTTTCGGCGCGACATGAACAGTTCCATTGGCAATGGCGAGCCCGGGTTGCCCCAGGCCCGCAGCGATCACGATGGCAAGCATCCTGCCAGTTGCCCGCTTACAGCGCGACCCTCGCCACGCGTTTGCTCCATTGCCGACGGTGTTCCAACTGGCCCTGTTCCCAGGCGGTCTGCTCCGCTTCGATGTAGAACCACTCGGCATCGGCGTGCACGCTCAAATGGCTTTCCACCTCCACGGCCCACTGGTCACGGCCGACGCGGTAGTGCCATTCGATATCCGCCCGCGTCGACAGCGGGTCCCAAGGCAAGGTGCGATATTGCTCGGTGCAACGCTGGTCCACCGACAAGCCGTGATCGGTAAACCGTACCGCGCCCAGGTCGTCTTCGATCTTCACGCAGACTTCGCCACTGCCCACATCTTCGATCAGGGTGCGTTTCGGTGCAGCGGCGCGTAGGACTTCCATCGCCACTGGCGTCGCCGATTGCGGCGCCTCGAACGGGCAGTCCACCGCCGCACCGGTGAACACCGGCAGTTGCAGGCTTTGCAGGGTCGGCAGCAAGGTCAACGTGGTCAGCTCGCGACTCGGCCACAGCAACGGGAAACTGCCGGTGCTCAGGGCCAGGCGCAGACGGTAGCCGGCCGGCAAGCGCATGCCGATGTGGTCGAGGTTTAGATGCACGTCCATCGGTTCACCCGGGACTACCGGTGTTACGCGGGAGAAGTCTTCACGCAGCGTGAGATTGAGCACGCCATAACTGATCTGCGTCACCTGCCCGTCCGGTGCCACGGCATTCAGCCGGGCGACCAATTGGCCGCAGGCCGTGTCACTCGCCAGGCGCAGCTTGAGGCGAGCATCGCCCAGCAACGCCAATGGCTCGGTCAGCGGCTGGGAATCGAAGCACAGCGAGTGGGCATCATCACGGCGCTGATCCGTCGGGCCGTCCGGGCCAAACCAGATGGCGCAGTATTCGCCCTGGTGCAGGCCCGTAGTCAGCGGCGAGCAAATGCTGCGCGTCGTGACCAAAGGCTGTGCTCCAGGATTCAGGCCATGTTCGCCCAGGCTGAAATCGGTCCATTGCACCTGAGGGTCCGGCCAGCCGGCGGTCTGTACCCAGACGCCCGGCCGTTCGGCATAACTGCCCTTCGGCGGCAGAATATCCTGTAGGTAAAAGGTGCACGCCGCGTCATCCATCACGCCGTTATCCACACCTTTGAGCCAGTGATCCCACCACCGCTTGGCCTCCTGCAGAAAGCCGATGGCCGGATTGGGCACCGCGAAATGCGGGTATTTATGAATCCACGGGCCGAGCATGGCCTTCTTCGGCCCCGGCAGGTTTTCCATCAGGCGCGACACGGTATTGCGGTAGGCATCGCCCCAGCCGCCCACCGCATACACCGCAGCCTTGATTTGCGCATAGTCCTCGCACACCGAGCCATGGCGCCAGTAGTCATCGCGGGTCTGGTGCTGCAGCCAGGTTTCGGCGAGCAACGGCATGGCGTCCAGGCGTTGGTGCCAGAGGCTTTTCCAGTCCTCGACCAACAGCGGATCGGGCACCGCAGCGCTGAAGTTGAGCATGGTGGCGGCCCAACCGAAGTTCTCCATCAACAGGTTGCCGCCCTTGTAGTGGATGTCATCGGCAAAGCGGTCATCGGTGGAACACAGCGTGATGATCGCCTTCAGCGCCTCGGGTTGGCGTGCCGCGACTTGCAGGCCGTTGAAGCCGCCCCAGGAGATGCCCATCATGCCGACGTTGCCATCGCACCACGGCTGCCGGCACAGCCAATCGATCACTTCAAGGGCGTCTTCCTGTTCCTGCAACAGATATTCATCGGCCATCAGGCCCTGGGACTCACCATTGCCACGCATATCGACGCGAACACACACATAGCCCTGCCCCGCCATCCACGGATGGGTCAACGCATCACGCACGGCGGTGCCATCGCGCTTGCGGTATGGCAGGTATTCCAGGATCGCCGGGAAGGTCTGGGGGTCGGCGACTTCCGGCAGCCAGATGCGTGCGGCCAGTTGGGTGCCGTCCCTCAAGGGGATCAGGCAGTGCTCGATTTCGCGCACGGTGTAAGAAAATTCAGTAACGATTTCCATCAGTAACTCCAACAGCAGTTCAATCGATCAGCGGGCGAAATCGGGCACAGGGCTGACGCCACGCAGTTCCGTTTCAGGTGTCCGCTGAAGGCGTTTCACGTCCAGCAAGGCGGGGTTTTTCAACCAGAAGATCAGCGAGGTACTGGCCAGCAACACCAGGATCATGCCCGGCAAACCGCCGAGGTTAGAGAGCATCTTCACCCCGTCCACCCCGACAAACGCGACCATCACCCACGACACCGTCCCGATGATCAGGCCCCATACAATCTTCAACAGCGGGTTGCCGTCGAGGTCGGAATCGGCAGTCACGCCCTTGCTGCACAGGTTGGCAATCACGTCGGTGCTGGAGTCTGCCGCGGTCACAAAGGAGATGAACGCCACGAACAGCAGGAACGCGATCATCAGGCCGCTGGCCGGCAGTTGCTGGAACATCTGGTACAGCACGTGTTCCACGCCCTGTTCGTTGAGCACACGGTTGAGGCTGCCGTCGCCCAGCGCATCGAAATACAGGCTGGCGCCGGAGAAGATGCAGATCCACACCGCCGTGAACAACGCCGGGTAGAGCATGTTGATGTGGATGAATTCGCGCACGGTATAGCCACGTCCGATCTTGCCGAGGAACAGCGCGCTCACCGGCGCCCAAGCAAACCACACCGACCAGTAGAACACCGTCCAACTGTGCGGCCAGGTGTCGCCACTGGCAGCGCCGGTGAACAGGCTGCGGCTGAAGAAGGTGTCGAGGTAGATGCCAAGGGATTCGACGCCAAGGCTGAACATGTACAGGGTCGGCCCGCACAACAGCACGAACAGACCCAGGGCCAGCATGATCCAGGTATTGAACGAAGACAGCATCACAATGCCTTTTTGCAGGCCACTGGCGGCCGAGGCGACAAAGGTGATGACGATGATTGCAATGATGATGGCCAGGCGGAACGGCGTGGTTTCACCGCCGATGTACTGGGCCAGGCCACCGGCCAGCGTCAGCGCGCCTGTGCCCAGGGACGAGGCCATACCGGCGACCAGGGCGAACATCGCCAGGGTGTCGATCAGCCCGGCATAGCGCCGGACCCGCGCTTCACCGAGCAACGGCTCGAGCATGGCGCCGATGGAGAAACGGCTGCGGCGGTTGTAGAACACCAGGGCAAACACCAGCGAGGGCACCAGGTAGATCGCGTAGGGCGTGATGGTCCAGTGCAGGAACATCGTCGACATGGCAAAGCTCTTCGCCGCCGCGCTGCCGGGCTCAATCGGCAGGCTGGTGGGTGGGCCGTACAAGTGGTAGAGCGGTTCGGCGGTGGTCCAGAACAGCACACCCACCGCCAGTGTGGTGCACAACGCCACCATGAACCAGCGCCATTTGCTCAGCAAAGGCTGCGCATCTTCACCGCCGATACGCACCCTGCCCAGCGCGGAGAAGTAGACGATGGCGGTCAGCACCACCATGGCAAAGGAGCCGGCGCTGAACAGCCAGGAAAAGTTTTTGAGGATCAGGTTGTTGAGCTGTTTGCTGATCGCCAGGAACGCATTCAGGTCAATGTAGCTGGCGATCACCGCCGCCAGCAGGATCAGGAAAGTTGGCCAGAACACCAACGGACGCAGTGGATATTTCATCTAGAGCCATTCCCCTTGCAGACTATTTTTATGTTGGAGAGCGGGCACCGCAGCCTCCTGCTGCTGATGACTCACCTGGAAGTCTTCGCGTGGCTATAGATAAACGTTTAAGCCGCAAGGGGCGCAATCGACCAATGTGCATGGGGGTATTCCCTCACGTCATGACGCACCAGCACAGTTCAGGGCGAATAGGCAGTGCACAACGTCAAGGCAAGGGAGGTCAAATCGCGGACGAAAAAAAGCCCGCTCAATGAGCGGGCTTCCTGGGGTGACCTGGCGTTCAGTGTTCCAGGTGACCGAATATGGCGCAGCGGACGGGACTCGAACCCGCGACCCCCGGCGTGACAGGCCGGTATTCTAACCGACTGAACTACCGCTGCGCGTAACACTTGAAGCGAATGGTGGGTGATGACGGGATCGAACCGCCGACATTCTGCTTGTAAGGCAGACGCTCTCCCAGCTGAGCTAATCACCCTTCGTTTCGGTGTGGCGCGCATTCTACGGAGCGACCTTAAGTCTGGCAAGCACTTTCTTAAATCTTTTTTTTGATAGCTTCCAATGGCTTAGGCAGGGTTGGCCTGGGACGTTATCAAGAGAATAATGCCCCCCTTTGTATAAAGGAGAGACTCACCCCATGTGGTTCAAGAACCTGCTTATCTATCGCCTGACCCAAGATCTGCCTGTTGATGCCGAGGCGTTGGAAGCGGCCATGGCCACCAAGCTGGCGCGCCCTTGTGCCAGCCAGGAGTTGACCACTTACGGTTTCGTCGCGCCGTTTGGTAAAGGTGAAGACGCTCCCCTGGTTCACGTCAGCGGCGACTTCCTGCTGATCGCCGCGCGCAAGGAAGAACGTATCCTGCCGGGCAGCGTGGTGCGTGACGCACTTAAAGAGAAAGTCGAAGAGATCGAGGCCGAGCAAATGCGCAAGGTCTACAAGAAGGAACGCGACCAGATCAAGGATGAAATCATCCAGGCCTTCCTGCCCCGCGCCTTCATCCGTCGTTCGTCGACCTTCGCCGCCATCGCGCCAAAGCAGGGCCTGATCCTGGTCAACTCCGCCAGCCCGAAACGCGCCGAAGACCTGCTGTCGACCCTGCGTGAAGTGATCGGCACCCTGCCGGTTCGCCCGTTGACCGTAAAAACGGCACCGACTGCGATCATGACCGACTGGGTCACCACCCAGAAGCCGGCCGATGACTTCTTCGTCCTCGACGAGTGCGAACTGCGCGACACCCACGAAGACGGCGGCATCGTGCGCTGCAAGCGCCAGGACCTGACCGGCGAAGAGATCCAGCTGCACCTGACCACCGGCAAAGTCGTGACCCAACTGTCCCTGGCCTGGCAGGACAAGCTGTCCTTCATGCTCGACGACAAGATGACTGTCAAGCGCCTGAAGTTCGAAGACCTGCTGCAAGACCAGGCGGAACAGGACGGCGGTGAAGAAGCCCTGGGCCAGCTGGACGCAAGCTTTACCCTGATGATGCTGACGTTCGGCGACTTCCTGCCGGCGCTGGTTGAAGCACTGGGTGGTGAAGAGACCCCGCAGGGTATCTAAACCGTGTGAAATTCAAAATGTGGGAGGGGGCTTGCCCCCGATAGCATTCTGTCAGTTAAAACACCTATGACTGACAGACTGCAATCGGGGCAAGCCCCCTCCCACATTTGATCGAATCCAACAAAAAAGGACATCCCATGCGCGCTCTCGCCGCCTTGAGCCGCTTCGTCGGCAATACCTTCGCCTATTGGGTGTTGATTTTCGCCGTCGTCGCTTTCCTCGAACCTGGTTGGTTCATCGGCCTGAAAAGCGCCATCGTCCCTCTGCTGGGCCTGGTGATGTTCGGCATGGGGCTGACCCTCAAACTCGATGACTTCGCCGAGGTCGCCCGCCATCCCTGGCGCGTCGCCCTGGGCGTGGTCGCGCACTTTGTGATCATGCCGGGTGTGGCATGGCTGCTGTGCCAGGCCTTCCACCTGCCACCGGAAATTGCCGTCGGCGTGATCCTCGTCGGTTGCTGCCCAAGCGGCACATCGTCCAACGTAATGACCTGGCTGGCCCGTGGCGACCTGGCGTTGTCGGTGGCCATCGCCGCCGTCACCACCCTCCTCGCCCCACTGCTGACGCCAGCATTGATCTGGCTGCTGGCGTCGGCCTGGCTGCCGGTGTCGTTCATGGAGTTGTTCTGGTCGATCCTGCAAGTGGTGCTGCTGCCGATCGTGCTCGGCGTACTGGCGCAACGCGTGCTCGGTGAGAGGGTCCGCCATGCGGTCGACGTGCTGCCGCTGGTGTCGGTGGTGAGCATCGTGATCATCGTCGCGGCGGTGGTTGCCGCCAGCCAGGCGAAGATCGCCGAGTCGGGCCTGCTGATCATGGCGGTGGTGATGCTGCACAACAGCTTCGGTTACCTGCTGGGTTACTTCACCGGCCGTGTGTTCAAGTTGCCGTTGGCACAGCGCAAGTCGCTGGCGCTGGAAGTGGGCATGCAGAACTCCGGGCTGGGCGCCGCGCTGGCCAGTGCGCATTTTTCGCCGTTGGCGGCCGTGCCCAGTGCACTGTTCAGCGTCTGGCACAATATTTCCGGGGCGTTGCTGTCGACCTACTTCCGCCGCATGAGCGAAAAGGAAGACCGTCGCGTGCTGGAGAACACGCCGCAAACTTGATCAGCCGGGCACTTTTCGGCACTCTACCGAGCTTCGCGGGGACGACCCTGCGACGCTCCATAGCGCAGAATCCGGGGACGACCCCATCTATAGAAGGGGAATCACCATGTCCTGGATCATTCTGTTCTTTGCCGGGTTGTTCGAAGTCGGCTGGGCCGTCGGCCTGAAGTACACCGACGGTTTCAGCAAGCCGTTGCCCACCGCCCTGACGATTGCCGCCATGGCCATCAGCCTCGGCCTGCTAGGGCTGGCCATGAAGGAACTGCCGCTGGGCACCGCCTATGCGATCTGGACCGGTGTGGGTGCCGTGGGCACTGTGATTGCGGGGATTATCCTGTTTGGCGAGTCCATGGCGCTGTTCCGGTTAGCCAGTGTGGCGTTGATCATCTGCGGGCTGATTGGCCTCAAGCTCAGCACCTGAGCCACTACCGCAATCGGGGGCTAGCCCCCTCCCACATGTTGACTGTGTTCACACATCAAAGGTGGGAGGGGGCTTGCCCCCGATAGGGCCGGTACAGCCAAAACCAAAACTACCTGACACTCCCCCGCAAACCACCGACCACCTCCTGCAACCTCGCAGGCGTCGGCCCCTCCACCGGCTCGCCCGCCACCAACACCACCCGCGACCAGATCCGATGAAAGAAGCCCTTGTTCGGATCGCGGCTGAAAAAACTCCCCCACAACCCCTGCAACGCCATCGGAATCACCGGCACCGCCGTCTCTTCCAGGATGCGCGTCACGCCACCGCGGAATTCGTTCATCTCGCCATCGGCGGTCAACTTGCCCTCCGGGAAGATGCACACCAATTCCCCTTCCTTCAGGTACTGCGCAATCCGCGTGAAGGCCTTTTCGTAGATCTGGATATCTTCGTGACGCCCCGCAATCGGAATCGCCCCGGCGGTACGAAAGATAAAGTTGAGCACCGGCAAGCGGTAGATCTTGTAGTACATGACAAAGCGAATCGGCCGACGCACCGCGCCGCCAATCAACAGCGCATCGACGAACGACACATGGTTGCACACCAGCAACGCCGCGCCTTCATCCGGAATCGCCTCCAGGTTGCGATGCTCCACACGGTACATGGAATGACTGAGCAGCCAGATCATGAAACGCATGGTGAACTCGGGGACGATCTTGAAGATGTAGGCGTTGACCGCGATGTTGAGCAACGATACCACCAGGAACAGCTCGGGAATCGACAGCTTGGCCACGCTGAGCAGCAGGATCGACACGATTGCCGAAACCACCATGAACAGCGCATTGAGAATGTTGTTGGCGGCGATGACGCGCGCGCGTTCGTTCTCGGCGGTGCGCGACTGGATCAGCGCATACAGCGGCACGATATAGAAGCCGCCGAACACGCCCAAACCGAGGATATCGAACAACACCCACCAGGCCTGGCCGTAGCTGAGCACGGCGAGCCAGTCATTGGCCTGTACGTTCTGCGGGAAGCCGCCGGAGTGCCACCACAGCAACAGGCCGAACACCGTCAGGCCGAATGAACCGAACGGCACCAGGCCGATTTCCACCTTGCGCCCGGAAAGCTTTTCGCAAAGCATCGAGCCCAGTGCGATGCCGACAGAGAACACCGTCAGGATCAGCGTCACCACGGTCTCGTCGCCGTACAACCATTCCTTGGCGTAGGCCGGGATCTGCGTCAGGTAGATCGCACCGACAAACCAGAACCACGAGTTGCCGACAATGGAACGCGAAACGGCCGGCGTCTGCCCCAGGCCCAGGCGCAGGGTGGCCCAGGATTCGCTGAAAATGTTCCAGTTCAGGCGCAACCCCGGGGTCGACGCCGCCGCCCGGGGAATACTGCGACTGGCCAGGTAACCCAACACCGCCACGCCGACAATCGCCGCTGCCACCACCGGCGCATAATGGGTGGAAGACATCATGATCCCGGCGCCAATGGTGCCGGCCAGGATCGCCAGGAACGTGCCCATTTCCACCAGGCCGTTACCGCCCACCAGCTCATCTTCATGCAGGGCCTGGGGCATGATCGAGTACTTCACCGGCCCGAACAGCGCCGAGTGGGTCCCCATTGCAAACAGTGCCAGCAGCATCAATTCCAGGTGATTGAACAGAAAACCGGTGGCGCCCACGGCCATGATCACGATCTCGCCGATCTTGATCGCGCGGATCAACGCGTCCTTGTTGAATTTCTCGCCAAACTGCCCGGCCAGCGCCGAGAACAGGAAGAACGGCAGGATAAACAGCAAGGCGCAGAGGTTGACCCAGATGGAACGGTCGCCGTCGATGGTGAGCTTGTAGAGAATGGCGAGGATCAGCGATTGCTTGAAGATGTTGTCGTTGAACGCGCCCAGCAACTGGGTGATGAAAAACGGCAGGAAACGCCGTGTGCGCAGCAAGGTGAATTGCGAGGGGTGGCTCATCGTCCGTGTTCCTGCGTGGCCTAATAGTTATCAGGCCACGACTTTACCTAACTCCGCTTACTTATTCCCTAGTCCCGCAATGCACGGCGAAACAAAAAGCTCACCTTTATAGGCACCCTGCACCGTGCGCTTGGCGACGATCAGCCACATCAGCGCCAGCGTCATCACCAGCACACTGCCGAAGACGCTGAAGAAACCCAGGTGCAACAGGCTCGCCAACTTCAACGTGGCCAGCGCGTACACCCCCAACGGAAAGGTGAAGCCCCACCAGCCCAGGTTGAACGGGATGCCTGCGCGCAGATAACGCAGGGTGATCAACACTGCGATCAGCATCCACCACAGGCCGAAGCCCCACAGGGTAATACCGGCCACCAGCCCCAGGCCGTTGGCCATTTCACCCACGCCCGGCAAACCGTTGGCCGCGAAGATCGCCGGCGCATCGCCGCCCAGCAGCAACATGCCAAGGGCACCGGTGCCGATGGGCCCCAGGGCCAGCCAGCTCGACGCGGCCATATTGGCGTGGGGCAGTTTATGCAAGGCCATGCGCAGCATCAGGATGGTCAGGATGCTGAACGCCACCGGCAGCGAAAACGCCCACAGCACGTAGCTGGTCACCAGCATCACCAGTTGCGAATGCGCATCTGCCAAGTGCGGCGCCAGCAGGCCACCGCTGGCGGCAGCGACTTCGGCGGCAACCACGGGCAGCAGCCACACGGCGGTCATCTGGTCGATGCTGTGTTCCTGGCGGGTAAACATCATGAACGGGATGAGTACGCCACAGGCCATGGCCATGGCCACGTCCAGCCACCACAAGGCCTCGGCCAGCGGTATCACGTCGCTGCCCCAACGCGGCAAGCCGAACAGCAGCAAACCATTGAGAATCGTCGCAAGGCCCATGGGAATCGTGCCGAAGAACATCGACACCGTGGAGTGCCCGAAAATCCGCCGCGCCTCGTGGAAGAACATTACCCAACGGGCCGCATACAGCACGCTGAACAACACGAACAGGCCGATGGTGAACAACCACAGCGCTTCGGCGATGGCGTGCAAACCTGGCAGGTTGACCGGCAGTTGCGCCAGAGCCAGCGCCAGTACGCCGGTGCCCATGGTCGCGGCAAACCAGTTGGGGGTGAACTGGCGAATCACTTCCCGTGGACGGGCCAGGTGACTGAAGGGTTTGTAGCTGAGGGTATTCGTGCAGGGCATGATGGCGTGCCTCTTTCTCGTATGAGGTTGAGGCCATCATAGAACCTGATCGAATATCTATATAACGGGTAATATCTCTAACTGTTATCTGTTTTACAAATATACGGGCAGTAACTATTACCGTCAGCTGTCCGTGGTCACCCGCACCCGCGCTGAATCCTGCCACAACAATGCGACGAGTGCGCCGAGCGCCAGCAGGATGAGGACCGCGCCGTAGCCGTCGGTGGTGGCGATCAGGCCAACACTGCGAATCAGGTTGCCTGCCAGCAATGAAGGCAAACAGAACGCCAGGTAGCTGAGCACATAAAACGCCGACATCAGCCCCGCACGTTCATGGGGCAAGGCCAGTGGCACCACACTGCGCAAGGCGCCGAGAAAGCCCGCACCAAAGCCGCTGCCGGCGATCAGGGTGGCGATGAAGAACAGTGCCAGGCTGGCGCTGTGCACGGCGGTGAGGATCAGCGTCACGCCGATGGCGAGCAAGCTGGCGCCCAGACGCAGCACCTTGTCGGCCGCACGATTGCGCAGGGTAAAGATCATCAGTGCGCCGCTCAGGGTCAGCACGGCCACCAGGCCGCCACCGATCAGGTTGGAAGTGGAGCCGGTGGCCGCACGCACCAGCGATGGCGCAAGGGACAAGTAGAACCCGCCCATTGCCCAGACGGCGATATCCACCGGCAACGACAGCCACAATGCCCGGCGCGCCTGGGGCGGTACGTGCAACGTCGGGCGCAGCGACGCCAGCGCGCCGGGGATGCGGCTCACGGTCTCCGGCAAACGCCATACGTAGAGGGCCTGCAACAGCATCAAGGCCAGCAGCGCCCAGTAGATCAACTGGGTCGGCAACGGCGCGTACTCCACCAGCAGACTGCTACCCATCGCCCCGCAGGCCATGCCCAGAAGCGGCGCCACGCTGTTGACCAGCGGGCCCTGCTGGCGGTCGGTGTCGAGCAATGCCGCGCCCAGCACGGCGGTGGCCATGCCGGTGGCAAACCCTTGCAGGGTACGGGCGGCAATCAACCAGGCCACGCTGCCTTCATTGATAAACAGCAACATCGCCAACATATTCAGAAGCAGCGCAGCAAAAATCACCGGCTTGCGCCCCAGGTGGTCCGACAATGAGCCAACGGTCAGCAGTGCCGCCAGCAGGCTCAGGGCGTAGACCCCGAAGATCAGCGTGAGCATGCCTGCCGAAAAATGCAGGCCCTCCTGATACAGGTGGTACAACGGCGTCGGCGCACTCGAAGCGGCCAGGAAGGTCAGCAAGGTGATCGCGAGGAACACCAGGCTGGAACGATGGGAAACAGGACTGGACATACGCACGCTCCGCTAAAGCTAATATTTTGCTTTTGCGGAGTGTGCTACCGGCCAGCGCTTAAAGCAAATTCTTTGTGTTAAGGTCACCAGCATGGCGATTAAAGAAGGCCTTCGCCCGGGGGGCCGCAGTGCCCGGGTCCAAGAATCAGTGCACAACGCGGTGCGCGAACTGCTGGAAACCCATGAGCGCTCCAGCGTCACCGTGCCGATGATTGCGGCGCGCGCGGGGGTTACGCCCTCCACCATCTACCGACGCTGGGGCGATCTGTCCGTGCTGTTGGCGGACGTGGCACTGGCACGCATGCGCCCCGACAGCGAGCCTGCCAACACCGGCAGCCTGCGCGGCGACCTGCAGGCCTGGGCCGAGCAGTACCTGGATGAAATGAGTTCGGAACCGGGTCGCAACATGATGCGCGACTTGCAGTGCTTGATCACGCCGGGGTACTGCGTGAGCATTCTGAGCGGGCAGTTTCAGGCGATTATCGAGCGCTATCCGGACGAGATGCCACCGAACGTGGACCATCTGATCAACCTGATCGCAGCGCCGACGGTGTTTCGCATTCTGTTCTCGAACGCGCCGCTGACGGTTGAAGAGCTGCACCGTCTGATCGAGCTGGCACTGAAAGCCTGACATTACTCAAATACAAATGTGGGAGGGGGCAAGCCCCCTCCCACATTTTTGACCGCGTTTACGTACGCATCCCGCGCCCACTCACCAGCAACCGTGCACAACCGATATACAGCACCACGGTGGCAATCAACATGAACGTGATCGCCACGCTGATCTTGATATCCGACACACCCAAAATGCCGTAGCGGAAGGCGTTGACCATGTGCAGCACCGGGTTGGCCAGCGACACGGTCTGCCAGAACGGCGGCAGCAAGGTGATGGAGTAGAACACCCCGCCCAGGTAGGTCAGCGGCGTGAGCACGAAGGTCGGGATGATCGAGATATCATCGAAGTTGCGCGCAAACACCGCGTTGATGAAGCCCAGCAGCGAGAAGATCGTCGCCGTCAGTACCACCACCAGGATGGTGACCCCAAGGTGATGCACCTGCAGGTGGGTGAAGAACAGCGACAGCAAAGTCACGATCACGCCGACCATCAGGCCCCGCAGCACACCGCCCAGGGTGTAGCCGATCAGGATGGTATGGGGCGACACCGGCGACACCATCAGTTCCTCGATGGAACGCTGGAACTTGCTGCCGAAGAAACTCGAGACCACGTTGCCGTAGGAGTTGGTGATCACCGACATCATGATCAGGCCCGGCACGATGTACTCCATGTAGGTGAAGCCACCCATGTCGCCGATCTGCCGGCCGATCAGGTTCCCGAAGATCACGAAGTACAGGACCATGGTGATCGCCGGCGGCAGCAGGGTCTGCGGCCAGATCCGGGTAAAGCGCTTCACTTCGCGGTAGACGATGGTTTGCAGTGCGACAAGGTTGGGTTGCAGTTCGGAACTCATACCGCCACCTTCGTCAGATTTTTCTCCACCAGGGACACGAACAGCTCCTCAAGGCGATTGGTTTTATTACGCAGGCTCAGTACCTCGATGTTCTGGGTCGCCAACTGCGTGAACAACGCGGTGATGCCCACGGCCTTGTCCACCTGCACTTCCAGGGTGTGGCTGTCCACCAGGCGGCTCGGGTAGCCGAGCAACTGTGGCGCCACCGACAGGTTATTCTTCAGGTCGAGCAAGAAGGTCTCCACATGCAACTGGCCCAGCAGGTTGCGCATGCTGGTGTTCTCGACGATGGTGCCGTGATCGATGATGCCGATGTTGCGACACAGTTGCTCAGCCTCTTCCAGGTAATGGGTGGTGAGGATGATGGTGATGCCCTTCTCGTTCAGCTCGGTGAGGAAGGTCCACATCGAGCGGCGCAGCTCGATGTCCACGCCCGCGGTGGGCTCATCGAGGATCAGCAGGCGCGGTTCATGCACCAGTGCGCGGGCAATCATCAGGCGACGCTTCATGCCACCGGAGAGTGAACGCGAAGGCACATCGCGCTTGTCCCACAGGCCCAGTTGGGTCAGGTACTGCTCGGCGCGTTCCTTGGCGATTTTCGCCGGGATGCCGTAGTAGCCCGCCTGGGTCACCACGATATCGAAGGTCTTTTCGAACTGGTTGAAGTTGAATTCCTGGGGCACCACGCCGATGGAGCGCTTGAGCGCCGCCGGGGATTTGTCCAGGTCGTGGCCGAAGATATTCACCGTGCCGCTGGTCTTGTTGACCAGGGTGGAGAGGATACCGATGGTGGTGGATTTGCCGGCACCGTTGGGGCCGAGCAAGGCGAAGAAGTCACCTTCGGCAACGTCCAGATCGATACCACTCAGGGCCTGGAAACCGTTGCCGTAGGTTTTGGTTAGCTGCCGGATGGACAGAGCGGAACTCATATCGGAATACGCACCAAAGAAGGGAATAGAAAGAGTAGATGGGGGCGCAGCCCAGGTAGTTCAACGGCGGCGCATGACAAGCATGGTGCTTGTCCGCGCCGCACAAGTACAGTCACCCGTATTAATAGTGGGTATTAAGTCAACGCGGTCATGACCGCTTTGCGGTAGGCCGGGCGTTGCTGCAGGCGCTGGTACCATGCCTCGAGATGGGGCATCGCAGGCCGTTCGATAGGCATTTCAAACCAGGCGTAAATAAAGCTGCCCAACGGAATATCGCCCATGCCGATCTCGTTGCCCGACAGATACGGCTGTGTGGCCAGGGCTTGATCAACGGTTTGGAGTACATCGATGCAGGCCTGGCGACCGGCGTGGATGTTGTCCCAGTTCTGTTTTTCCGCCGGGGTGCGCAACACGCCCCAGAACACGATCTTGAACGGTTCGGCGAAGGTGGAGGTGGTCCAGTCCATCCACTTTTCCGCATTGGCGCGAGCCTTCAGGTCGCTCGGGTACCAGCTGGAGGCCTGCCTGGCGCAGAGGTAGCGCACGATGGTGTTGGACTCCCACAGCACAAAGTCGCCGTCCTCGATCATCGGCACCCGACCGTTGGGGTTCAGCGCGCGGTACTGCGGCGTGTCGACCACGCCAAAAGCCCCGCCCGCATCAATTGCTTCATAGTCCAGGCCGAGTTCCTCGGCGCACCACAGTGCCTTCCTGACGTTTGATGAATTTTTACGACCCCAGATCTTCAGCATGACCGCGCCTTTATTGTTGATGAACATGGCTTGATGAAGGCAGCAGCATACGCCGGTTCACGCGCGGCTCAAATCGCTCTGCATATCACCCAGCAGGGGCGGCATTTCCTCGGCAAACAGGTGGGGGTAACACTGCTGGATATGCGCGAAGAAAAACGCCTCGGGCACGTCGGGAAATTGCCCATGGTCGACCACATACTCCATCGAGCGCAGGCCCTGGCGGTTGAACGCATGGAAGACGCTGTCGTGAACGCCATCGAAGTCCAGCGGCGGCACATCGAAGAGATCGCACAGCTGCTGGTTGAATGCGGGCGTGGCCTTGACCCAGCGATGGTTCAGGTAAAGCTCGGTGTAACCGTGCATGGCGAACACATCACTCTTGAGCAAGGCGATCAGGCGCGGTGTCGACAGGTGATTGCGTACATCCGCCAGGCCGATGCGCGCCGGGATGCCGCAGTGTCGGGCGCAAGCTGCGAGCAAGGTGGCCTTGGGCACGCAATAGCTTTCGCCGGTGCTCAACGCGAAGCTGGCACTCAAGGTGTCTGGATCACGGCTGAAGGTGTAGGGGTTGTAGCGAATCGCCTCACGCACGGCGTAGTAAAGGCTGACTGCCTGGTCACTTGGAGCCGCGTGGGTTCCGCGATGTTTTTCGGCGAACTCCACCACCGCAGGGTGGTCACTATCGATGAAGCGGCTGGGACTCAGGTACGTATCCATGAGCTTTATCTCCGAAGGAAGCCTGGAGTCTAACCACAGGTCTGCCGGGGAGATAACGACGAATCGGCCAAATCTCGTTACACCCTGATCACCCCGCTTGTTCGGATGCCGACTAAGCTCCCTGGTGGTTTCGCCCCTGGTTTCACGGAGGATTGAATATGCTGTTGTTGTGGATACTGGTGCTGGTGGTCGGCATTGCCTACCTCGCACACCGCCGCGTCGCCCCCCTGCCCGCCCTGGGCGTGGTCGCCGTCTACCTGCTGGCGATGGGCGCCTGGGGCCACGCACCGGGTTGGCTGCTGCTGATCTTCTGGGTGTTGATCGCCGTGGTGGCCGCGCCCCTGCTGTTGCCTGACCTGCGCCGCCAATACTTCACCAAGCCACTGTTCAATTGGTTCCAGAAAGTCCTGCCGCCGATGTCCGAGACCGAGCGCGATGCCATCGACGCCGGCACCGTGTGGTGGGACGGCGAGCTGTTCAGCGGTCGCCCCGACTGGGACAAGTTGCTGGCCTATCCCAAGGCCCGACTGACCGAAGAAGAACAGGCGTTCATCGACGGCCCCACCGAAGAACTGTGCGCCATGGTCAGCGACTGGGAAATCGGTCAGGCCATGGACCTGCCGCCCGCCGCCTGGGAACACATCAAGACCCACGGTTTCTTCGCCTTGATCATTCCCAAGGAATACGGTGGCAAGGGATTCTCCGCCTATGCCCACTCCCAGGTCGCAATGAAGCTCGCCACCCGCAGCGGCGACCTGGCCTCCACCGTGATGGTGCCCAACTCCCTCGGCCCGGCCGAGCTGCTGTTGCACTACGGCACCGAAGAACAACGCAACTACTACCTGCCGCGCCTGGCGCGTGGCGATGATATCCCGTGCTTCGCGTTGACTGGCCCGCTGGCCGGCTCCGATGCTGGCGCGATGCCCGACACCGGCGTGATCTGCAAGGGTGAATGGGAGGGTAAGGAAACCCTCGGCCTGCGCCTGAACTGGGAAAAACGCTACATCACCCTTGGCCCGGTCGCGACCTTACTCGGGCTGGCCTTCAAGGCCCATGACCCGGATCACCTGCTGGGTGACGAGGAAGACCTGGGCATCAGCCTGGCGCTGATCCCCACTGACACCCCTGGCGTGGAAATCGGCCGGCGCCACCTACCCCTGGGCGCCGCGTTCATGAACGGTCCCAACTCCGGCAAGGACGTGTTCATACCCCTGGAGTTCCTGATCGGCGGCCAGGAAATGCTCGGCAAGGGCTGGATGATGTTGATGAACTGCCTCTCCGTGGGTCGTTCGATTTCCCTGCCGGCGGTCGGCACAGGCGCGGCCAAGTTCACCAGCCTGGTGACCGGCCAGTACGCCCAGGTGCGCGAACAATTCAACGTGCCACTGTCGGCCTTCGAAGGCATCCAGGAAGCCCTCGCCCGCATCGGCGGCAACGCCTGGCTGATGGACAGCGCGCGCATGCTGACCGCCAATGCGGTGGACCTGGGGGAAAAACCGTCGGTACTGTCGGCGATCCTCAAGTACCACCTCACCGAGCGCGGCCGCGAGTGCATCAGCCACGCCATGGACGTGCACGGCGGCAAGGGCATCATCATGGGCCCGAACAACTACCTGGGCCGCAACTGGCAAGGCGCGCCGATCTTCATCACCGTGGAAGGCGCGAATATCCTGTCGCGCAACCTGATGATCTTCGGCCAGGGCGCGATCCGCTGCCACCCGTTCGTGCTCAAGGAAATGGCCCTGGCCGGTCGCGAAGACCATGACCAGGCGCTGAAGGAATTCGACAGCCTGCTGATGCAACACATCGGTTTTGCCGTGAGCAACGCCGCCAGCACCCTGGTGCTCAACCTCGGCGTCGGCCATTTCGAAAAAGCGCCAGGCAACCGTTTGAGCCAGGGTTATTTCCGCGCACTCAACCGCCAGGCCGCCGCGTTCGCACTGCTGGCCGACCTGAGCATGATGCTGCTGGGTGGCGAGTTGAAGCGTCGTGAACGCCTGTCGGCGCGCCTGGGTGATGTGTTGAGTCATATGTACCTGGCGTCGGCCGCACTGAAGCGTTACCACGACCTGGATTCGCCGGATCACCTGGAACCGCTGTTCGCCTGGGCCATGGAAGAAAGCCTGGGCGAATCGGAGCGCGCACTGGATGAGCTGCTGAGCAACTTCCCGAACAAGGTGCTGGGCTGCCTGCTGCGGGTGATCGTGTTCCCGTTCGGGCGTCGCCATACCGGCCCGTCCGATGCGCTGGACGCCGAAGTCGCCGCCGTGATCGGCCGCGCCAAAGGCGACCCGACCCTGGAAGAGTTGCTGGCCGGCTGCTACCGCCCGCAATCGGCGGAAGACCCGGTGGGTGCCCTGCAACATGCCTACGACCTGCTGGGCGCCAGCCATCCGCTGCAAAAGAAACTGCACACCGCGCTCAAGAGCGGCCAGGTCAAACCTGCTGCCGGCGAGCATGCCATTGATGCGGCATTGCACGCCGGCGTGCTGCAACCCGCCGAAGCGCAGACCCTGCGTGACGCTGAAGCAGCGCGGCGCAAGGTGATCGACGTGGATGACTTCAGCAAGGAAGAGTTGACCCAGGCTGAGGGTAAAGTCCGCTGAGTCGAGTGGTCATATAAAAACGGGCGCGAGGGGCATATACTCTCGCGCCCGTTTTTGCTTTAGAGGACTTATCTCGTGTCCAACGTCGTTGCCGATCATCTCGTCTTGCTCGACCACTTGCGCAGCATCCTGGTTGCCGTCGGCGAAGCCGAACAGGTGCCCGAGGAAAGCCACTCCCTGTTCCTGGAGCGTTTCGACGAACTGCGCGCCCTGCTGCCGATCGACCCGATCGAAAGCCAGTACCTGGGCCAGGACCTGATGAGCCAGGTCATCCTGCGCTACCCACAGATCGCCCACCTGGTGCCACGCGACCTGCTGTGGTTCTTTGGCGGTGACTGCCTGCACTTCATGCCCGATGAAGAACTGGACCTGTACCAGGCCCTGGAAGAGCGCCGCTTCGAAGCCGAACAGAACGACGAACCGTTCGACTGGAACCAGGAAAAACAGCTGCTGGCCATGCCCGACGACCAAAGCAAGCACTGATCAGCGATCCGGAATGGGCCGTCGCAATGTCGGCTCCTTCGCCATGCACGCCACTAGATAATCAATAAACACCCGCAACTTCGGCGGAAGATAGCGCGTGGGCGAATGCAGCAACCACGCTTCGCCATGATAGGACGCGATAAAGTCCCACGCCGGCAACACCTGCACCAAACGCCCCTCCTCCAGCGCATGGCGCGCCGTAAAGTACGGCAGGCTGCCAATCCCCACATGCTGCAACACCGCATCCAACCGCACCCCGGTGTGGTTCGCCGCATACCGCCCGCGCACCACCACCGTCACCGCCTTGCCCGCCTGGCGGAATTTCCAGCGCGAGTCCCCCGGCGTTTCCCCCAGGTAGATACAGCTGTGTTCCGACAGATCATGGGGATGGCCCGGCACTCCATGCTCGGCCAGGTACTGCGGCGTCGCGCACAACAAATGCTCGATGGGCAGTAACTGCCGGCCAACCAACCCCGGCGGCGGGCTGTCGGTGATGCGGATGCTCAGGTCGACATTGTCATCAATCATGTCCACCTGCCGATCCTCCAGGAGCAACTGCACGTCGACCTTGGGATAGCGCCGCAGGAACTCCGGCATATGCGGGTGCACCACAAACCGCCCCACCGCCTTGGGCACGCTGACCCGCACCAGCCCTTCAGCTTCGTGGGTGAACTGGCCGCTGATCTCCATCACCGAACGCGCCGCGTTGACCATCTCCTGGCAACGCTTGAACACCTCTTCCCCGCCCTCGCTCAGGCGCAATTTGCGCGTGGTGCGTTGCAACAAACGCGTGGCCAGGGCCTTTTCCAGGCGCGAGATGCTGCGGCTCACCGAGGACGGCGAAGCGCCCAGTTGCCGGGCGGCTTCGGAGAAGCTGCCGGTTTCCACCACTTTGACGAAGATCGCCATCTCGCCCAGCAGTGGCAACGGTAGATTGATGCTCATGGTGCACAGGTCCATTGATAATTGAGCGGATTATCACCCATCTGCGCACTATTTATACTGCCCGCAGAACCCTGATGCGGATGTAGATCATGACCGAACGCCTGTTTTTCACCCACGACCACCTGACTGCCGAACTGGAGGTGCTGAGTTGCACGCCCCACGAAGACCAGTTCGCGGTGATCCTGCAGTCGACGATTTTTCATCCACAGGGCGGCGGGCAACCTTTCGATACCGGTTGGCTCGGTGAAAGCAGCGTGCTGCGCGTGACCCAGGAAGCCGATCATGTGGTGCATTACGTCGACCGCCCGCTGGCGCCGGGCCCCGCCACCGCACGGGTCGATGAACAGCGCCGGGCGTTGCACACCCGTCTGCACTCCGCCGGGCACTTGATCGGCAACGTGGGCGAGACCCTGGGCTGGATGCCCATCAAGGCTCATCACTGGCCAGGCGAAGGCAAGATCACCTTTATCCGTGGTGAAGCCGCGCAGAGCATGGACGCCGAGACGATCCAGCAACAGGTCAACCAATGGGTCGCTGCGGACTACCCGCGCCATATGAACCTGGAAGACGGTACCCGCCAGGTCGGCTTTGGGCAGTTGCCTGCGTATGCCTGTGGGGGCACTCATGTGCAGACCTTGGGTGAACTGGGCCAAATCACCATCCTGGCGTTATCGGAGAAAAAGGGCGCGTTGTCGGTACGCTACGAAATCACCTGAACCAGCCCCATTCACCCTTGTGGCGAGCGGGCTCGCCACAGAAAATTGGCTTGTCAGAACAAACTTCCCTACACCTCAACCGCCCCCGCCCGCCCCGCCTCCACCACAAACGACTTCAGCGTCGACACCCTGGCCGCCGGATCACGCGGGTCGGTAATCACGCGCAAGTGCGTTAGCATCTTGCCCGCCTCCACCTCCACCGACACATACCCCCGCTGGCGACTGTCAAAGAATTTCACATGGGGGTTAAGCGGCAGGATCTTGCTGAACGCCTCAAACGGCGGCCCGTCGGACGTCACCGACGTACCGACGAACTCCGTGGCGACCACAGGCGAATCCGGGTTGTTGCCATCGGCATGCAAGTCCGTCACCCAGAACGAATGGATATCGCCGCCCCAGAACACCGGATTGTTGACCCGGTTGCGCTCGAGGGAAGCCAGCATCCGCGAACGATTGGCCATGTAGCCATCCCAGCCATCGGTCCAGCGCCCCGGCTTGTGGTTGGTCAGGTCGCGCTGGGTCAACGGCGCCACCAGCAAGTCCTGGGCGATGATGTTCCACTGTGCCTTCGATTGGGCAAAGCCCCGGTCCAGCCAGGCCTCCTGCTGCCAGCCGAGCAGGGTGCGGGCAGGGTCGCGCAAGTCGTGGCAAAGGTTATCGGCGATATGCCCCTGGTGGCTGCCATTGGCCAGGACGCACGGTTGTTCGGAGCGGTACTGTCGGCCGTCCAGCACGTGGAAACGGGCCAACCGGCCGTAATCCATACGCCGATAAATGCGCATGTCCGGCCCTTTCGGCAAGCTACTGGCACGCAGCGGCATGTGCTCATAAAAGGCCTGGTACGCCGCCGCCCGTTGCTGCAGAAACTGCCCCACCGCGACCTTCGGGTCCTGGGACCAGCGATTGGCGTAATCATTCTGCACTTCGTGATCGTCCCAGGTCGCCACGCTCGGTGCAGCAGCGTGCAGGGCCTGTAGATCAGGATCGGTTTTGTACAAGGCATAGCGGTTGCGGTAGTCGCTCAGGCTCACCGCGTTGCCGCTGCCATGGGGACGAATGATCTTGCCCGAGTCCGCTGCGTAGGAACTGTCGTAGATATAGTCCCCGAGAAAAAACACCAGGTCGGGTTGCTCCTGCGCCAGGTGGCGATACGCACTGAAATAGCCACGCTCCCAATGGGAGCACGAGACAAACCCCAAGCGTGCCGACACCATGGCATGCACCGCCGGTGCCGTGCGCGACTGCCCCACCGGACTTTGCGCGCCGAGCCCTTCGAACTGGTACCAGTACGACCTGCCCGGCTCCAGGCCCGCCACCTCCACATGCACCGAATGCCCCCAGCGCTCGCTGGCCATGACCTCGCCCTGGCGCACCACGCGGGTCATCGCCGCATCGTGGGCAACCCGCCAACGCACCGGCACCGGGCGGCTCAAGCCACCCCGGCCATCGCCAGCATTGAACAGCGGCGCCAGGCGCGTCCAGATCACAAACCCGTCAGGCAATGGATCGCCGGAGGCCACGCCCAAAGTGAACGGGTAGTCCACCCCGGCACTGCGCGCAAACGGGCTGAGGATCGAAAAGGTGGTGGCAACGGCCAGCCCGGCGAGGACCCGCCGCCGACCGTGATCGACGTCGCCGCTCACGGCCGAAACTCCCAATCCTCACGCAGGGTGGCGAACACCAGCATGTCTTCATGCACCCCATTCTTGAGGAACGCCCCGCGCATGCAGCCTTCGTACTGCAGACCGATTTTCTCCATGACCCGCGCCGATTCCTTGTTGCGACTGAAACACTGGCTGCCCACACGGTGCAGGCCAAGTTCGCCAAAGCCGTAGTCCATCAGCGCGGTCGCCGCCTCGGTCGCATACCCCAGGTTACGTGCATCCGCCGCCGTCCAGCCGCCAAGGTGCCCATAGTGATGAGCCGCATTGATGCGCAGGCTGGCGATGCCGATCAGTTCGCCGCTGTCGCGCACATGCACGCCCAGGCTCAACAACCCCACCGAGCGAAATTTCTCCTGCATGCCGTCGATAAAATCCTGCGCCGTTTGCAGGGTATAGGGCGACGGAATGCTCGCCGTGTTATCGGCGATCTTCGGCCCGTTGGCAAGGGTGCACAACGTCTCGGCCTGGTGCTTTTCCAGTGCTTTCAATAGAAGTCGCGGAGTGGAAAGACATGGCAATTCGCTACTCATCTTTGGGGGCCCTCGATGTAAAGTTTTTGAGAATGCCCCTGTCGGGTTTCAATTCTGTTACGTCACAAAAATGACCCAAGAGTCGCCTGTAATACCCGTCCTAGAGCCCTCAAAACGTCAATTAAAGTTAACCAATCGGTCATTTTTGGTTGTTAGCGTGTCGCCCCTAATTCAATAACGGGGTAGCGGAATGAGAACCTGGGACGAACCGAAAAAACGCAAGGCGCACATCGAACTGATCCCGATGATCGACGTGATGATGTTCCTCCTGGTGTTTTTCGTACTCGTGAGCCTGAACGTGATTCCGGCCCTCGGCATGAAGACCCAACTGCCGAGCGCCAGCAGTTCGCAGCAGCTCAAGCCGCAGAACAAATTCATCCTGACCCTGGGCCTGGAAGGCCAGTTGCAACTGGATGGCAAGGACCTCACGGTCGATGGGCTGGTGCCGGCGTTGAAAGCGGCCGAAAAGCCTGACACCAAGTCGACCATCATCGTGAACAGCGACAAAGGCGTCGAGGTTTCGCGCCTGGTGGAGGTGATGGACACCCTGCGTCTGGGTGGCTTTACCTCCGTGTCCATTGCCACGCGTAAGTCCTGATCATGTACGTATTGTTTCGTGCGCGTCAGCTGCTGGGCAGCGTCCCGGCCCTGATCGCTCTGGTGCTGATTGCACTGGGTATCCAGTCCCAGACCTTGAAGGTCGAACCGGTGTATGACGAGTCCGCCGTCGAGTTGGCGCTGGTCGAACCGGAGCCGGAGGTGATCCCGGAACCGGTGGTGGAACAAGAGCCGCCACCGCCGGTGATCGAGGATGAAGAGGCCGAGCCGGCCCCGCCGCCGCCGCCGCCCAAGCCGCTGCCAAAACCCAAGCCTGAGCCCAAACCCAAGCCCGTGCCCAAACCCGTGGTGGCCAAGCCAACGCCTGCGCCGACGCCGCCACCGGTCGCCGCCAGACCGGCGCCTGCGGCCGTGGCCCAGGCCGCGCCGACACCCGCGCCGCCCGCCCCTCCCAAGGTCGACGGCCAAGCGCTGGAAGGCAGTTACCTCAAGGGGCTGCGCAACGAGTTGGACACCTACAAACAGTACCCCACCGGGCGCCAGGCCTCCCTCGAACGCCCGAGCGGCGAAGTGGTGGTGTGGTTGCTGGTCGACCGCCAGGGTCGGGTTCTCGACTCCGGCTTGCAAACCCAGGCCTCGAGCATGTTGCTCAACCGGGCCGCCACCAACAGCTTGCGTCGCATCAAGCAAGTCAAGCCGTTCCCCGAGCAAGCCTTCGGGGGCCGCAATGAGCAGCGCTTCACCGCCACCTTCAACTACAGCGTGCAATAAGCACCCGACACCAGGACGACAGAGATGAGGTTCACACGGATTCATCTGGCACTTGTTGCCGCAAGCATGGGCCATGGAATGGTCATGGCCGATACCAGTGACAGTGACGTCGGGACCATTGGGGTTCAGGGCAAGGCCACGGCAGGTGGCGGCTACATGGTGCAGGAAGAAAGCATCAAGGGCCGCTCCACCGTGACCAAGGAAGCGCTGGATAAACAGACCGCCACCGGCAACGCCGTGGACAAGCTCAAGTACACCCCAGGCTTGAACATTTCCAGTGAAGACAACACCGGTCTGTCAGGCTTTCGCTTTACCATGCGCGGCCTCAACTCCGACCAGGTGGGGATGTCGGTGGACGGCATGCCGATCAACGACTCCGGCAACTACGCGTTGTACTCCAACCTGCTGGGCGACCCGGAAAACATCGAGCAGATCTTCGTCACCCAGGGCTCTTCGGAAGCCGACGGCCCGCACATCGGCTCCAGCGGCGGCAACATCGGTATCGTGACCATTCGCCCGACCAAGGAAACCGGTGCGTTCGTCAAACAGATCATGGGCAGCAACGCCACCCGCAAGACCTTCGCCCGCCTCAACACCGGCGAGATCAACGGCCTGAGCAACTGGCTGTCGGCCTCCCATACCGAAGGCCAGATGTGGCGCGGTTCGGGGGCCGTGCGCGCGGACAAAGTCGAGTGGAACAGCTTCTTCGACGCCGGCGATGGCAACACCGCCAACCTGATCCTCAAATACCACGAGCAGGACAACAACAGTTACAGCCAACTGACCAAGGCCCAGTTCCAGCAGAACGGCCGCAAATACGACCCTTACCCCGCCACCCCCACCGTGGGCAGCAACGGCAAGTACAACAGCTACTACGCCCTGGCGCAGAACCCGTTCCAGACGTTTACCGCGGTGCTCAACACCCAATTCAAACTGGCCGACAACCTCGCGCTGTCGGTGATCCCGTATTACTACTGGGGTAACGGCAGCGGCGTCGGCTCGTCCAGCTATGCCCTGAACCGCGGCTCGAACCAGGGCGGCGTGTTCGACCTGGGCAACCTGCCCACCGGCGCTCAATACAACGCCGACGGCACCCCGAACAGCGGCGTGTACTATCGCCCTTCACGCACCCAGACCTGGCGTCCGGGCATCACCACCAAGCTTAACTGGGACCTGGGCGATCACAGCCTGCAAGTGGGCTACTGGTACGAGCGCGCACGCCAGAGCCAGACCCAGCCGTTCATTCCGCTCAAGGCCAGTGGCAAGCCGGTCGACACCTGGCCGGATTCCAACGAGGCGGTGGTGGATGCCAATGGCAACACCATCCAGGGCCGCGACCGCTTCACCATCACCCCAGCGCAAAAGGTCTGGGCCCAGGACACTTGGTACATCAACTCGGACTGGACCCTGATCGGCGGCCTGGCCTATATGAACGTCAAGCGTGACGGCACCAACCATGGCAGCCTCACCGAGCAAGCAGAAAAACGTAACCAGACCTACAACAAACTGCTGCCCAACGCCGGCCTCAAATACCAGGTGGATGAACGCGACCAGGTGTTCTACAGCCTGTCACGCAACATGCGCATCCCGCAGAACTACGTGCTGTACGACAAGGGCGCAGGCTCCATCGACGCCAAGCCGGAAACCAGTTGGAACCACGAACTGGGCTGGCGCTACACCGATGAAGACATGACCGTGGCCGCCACCTTGTTCTACATGCAGTTCAAGGATCGCCAGGTGTCGTCGCGCGATATCAACGGCGACTTCGCCGACATCAACGCCGGCTCCGTCAACAACAGCGGCCTGGAACTGGAGTGGAGCGGCCTGTTGCCCAATCACTTCAACTACTACACCTCCTACACCTACACCAAGGCCGAGCAGCAAGACGACTTGACCGTGTACAACGCTGGCAAAGCGATCGTACTGCCCACCAGCGGCAAGCAGTTCGCCAACGTGCCGAAAAACATGCTGGCCGCCAACATCGGCTACGACGACGGCCGCTTCTACGGCACCTTCGGCGGCAAGTACACCAGCAAGCTCTACGGCGATTTGACCAACGACGAAGCCATCTCCGGGCGCACCGTATTCAACGCCGGCGCCGGTATCTACCTGCCGGTGGACAAGAAAGTGGTCAAGGACGCGACCCTGCGCCTGAACGTCGACAACCTGTTCGACAAGAAGTACCTGGACGGCGTGTACACCACCAAGACCAACGCGGCCACCTACGGCGGTTTCCGTGACGGCGACCCGGCCTATATCGTGGGCCTGGAACGCACCGTGACGGTTTCCCTGGAAGCCAATTTCTAATTGCGAGGTAACTGAACATGGACATGAACCTGCTCCACGACATCACCTTCTATGTGATGTATGCCGCGATGGCCATCGCGATCTTCATCACCATCGAGCGCGGGATTTATTTCGCGTATGTACGCCGCCAGGCCCATGCACTCACCGAAGTGCTCGGCGCCAACGTGCACAGCGAACGCGACCTGCCGGAGAGCCTGACCCGTCGTGACAGCCTGCCGTTGAGCATGGTGCTGCCGGTGCTGGTACAGAAGGCGTCGAACGGCTCGCGCAAGGACCTGGATGACGTCATCGAGACCCAGTACCTGACCACCCGCGCGCCGCTGGCCCGCAGCCTGTGGATCATCGAAACCATCACCACCGCCGCGCCGCTGTTGGGTTTGCTGGGTACCATCCTCGGCATCATCGACACCTTCAAGGCGTTGGCGACGGCAGGCGTGTCGGACCCGGGCCAGATCTCCGGTGGCATCGGTACGGCCCTGTTCGCCACCGGCCTGGGGATCGCCATCGCACTGTTTTGCGTGGTGTTCCACAACTTCTTCCAGGACCGCCTGGAGCGCATCAACGACCAGCTGAAAATCCTGCTGATCCGCGCCGCCACCGGTGCCCGTGTGCAGAGTGAAGTGCCGCATCGGGTACCGACGCCGCTGCACAGCCGCACCGCATAAACCTGTGGTGAGCGGGCTTGTCCCGCGTTGGGTGGCGCAGCCACCCCATAGCCAGGCACCTCGGTCTTTCTGGGACAACGCGGTGGACTGTTTGGGGCGGCTGCGCCACCCAGCGCGGGGCAAGCCCGCTCACTACATCAGTGAAGAGAGTGTTATGTCCGTCTCCTTGAAATTGCGTATCGCCGGCCTTGCCGGCTTGCTCCTCAGTCCGCTGGCCCAGGCGGACTTTTCGATTCCGGGGTTTGAACTGGTACACACCGTACCGGTGGACACCGCCCTCGGCACCGACGACCTGCGCCAGCCCGGCCCGGTATGGAGCGAACTGTTCGACGGCGCCAAAAGCCGCATAGATATCGGCCAGTTCTACGCCGCCGATCACCCCGGCTCGGTGATGGATCGTGTCATCGAGCGCCTGGAAGCCGCCGGCAAACGCGGTGTGAAGATTCGCTTTTTGCTCGAAGAAAAAGGCATCAAGTTGTCGGAGGCCTCCACCCTGGAACGCCTGCGCGCGATCCCCAACCTGACCTTTCGCGTCTTGCCCTACGCCCGTGTAAGCGGCGGGATCATCCACGCCAAGTACCTGGTGGTGGATGGCAAGCAGGCGTTTGTCGGCAGCCAGAATTTCGATTGGCGCTCGCTGGAGCACATCCACGAAACCGGCCTGCGCATCACTGATCCGACGGTCGTGGGGCAGGTGCAGGCCATCTTCGAACAAGACTGGAAAGCCCAGCAGGCCTTGGCCGACAACCAGCCGGTGCCACTGCCCGTCGCGGGTAAAGAACCACCGCGCACCGGCAACTACCTGGTCGCCAGCCCGCAGCGCTACAACCCGCCCGGCGTGGGCGACTCGCAGCTGGAACTGCCGCGTTTGTTGAATGAAGCCAAACAGGAAGTGCGCGTGCAATTGCTGGACTACGCACCGTTGTCCTACGGACCGGACAAGACCCGTCCGTACTACGCGGTGATCGACAATGCCGTGCGCGCGGCGGCGGCGCGTGGGGTGTCGATCAAGCTGATGGTGTCCAACTGGAACACCGACAAGCTGGAACTGCCCTACCTCAAGAGCCTGGCGGTGCTGCCCAACGTGCAGATCAAGATCGTCACCCTGCCCGAGGCCAGGCAGGGATTCATTCCTTATGCGCGGGTGATCCACAGTAAGACCATGGAGATCGACGGCCAGGTGGCGTGGGTCGGCACCAGCAATTGGCTGGGTGGCTACCTGGATAATTCGCGCAACCTGGAAGTGGTGATGCGCGACGAAGCGATGGCCAAGCGTGTGGGGCAATTGCACGAGCAGTTGTGGGATGGACCCTACGCCAGAGCCTTGGACATGACCGCTGAGTACCCCGAGCCCCACCCTGGCCAGCATTGACCAGAGGCACCTGACTAATGGTAGTGTGTGGAAATGTTTCTGACAGATCGATCAGAAACTTCCTACTCACTACCTGCAAAGGAATGCGTCTCTCCATGCACTTTCCACTCAAGCAATTGGCGGCTGCCACCCTGTTTGCGGCGAGCCTTTCGGCTGTTACCTGCCCCGCCTTCGCCAACATCACGCCCGAGCAAAGCACGGCGATTCTCAAGAACTTCAACGAAACGTCCGTCACCGATTTTCGCGGCTTCCTCGGCGCGCTGGCTAAAGGCGACCTGGGCAAGACCAGCGACGTAGGCCCGGCAATCAGTGCCTTTCTCGACAACAAAACCCTGAGCGCCGACCAGCAGAACGAAATCAATCGCCTGCTGGGCATCTACACCCGGGTGAAGTACGGCAAAGCCGCCCTCGAAACCCTGCGCGAGCTGGTGGAAATCCCGACCTTCAACGTGGATGGCCTGCCGCAGTACAAGAACCCGGAATTCATCAAGATCGCCGGCAAGCTCCAGGACTTGGCCAAGGCCTTTAACCTGAACTTCCGCAACATCGACAACCGCGTGTACGAAATTTCCCTGGAAGGCAGTGGCGACGACGTCGTCGGTATCCACGCCCACGCCGATGTGGTGCCGGTGACGCCGGAAAATTGGGTGCTCAAAGATGGCACCAAACTCGACCCGTTCAAGGTCACCCTGATCGGCAACCGCATGTATGGCCGTGGCACCGAAGATGACAAGAACGGCATCGTCGTGGCGATGTATGCCATGAAGGTGATCAAGGAAGAAAAGCTGCCACTGGCGCGCAATTTCAAGCTGCTGGTCGACACCACCGAAGAAACCTCCGGCGACGCGATCCCCTACTACTTCGAAAAGAACCCGACACCGCAATACAACCTGGCGCTGGATGGCGGCTACCCGGTGGTGATTGCCGAGAAAGGCTACGGCACGGTGATGGCAACCTTCCCGCGCCGCAAGGGTGAAGGCAAAGGCGCGGAAATCATCGCGATGACCGGCGGCATGGCCACCAACCAGATTCCGTCGGCATCGGTGGCGACCTTCGTCAGCGACAAGCCTGCCGAGTTGGCCGCCAGCCTGCAAAAGGCCGGCAGCGAATACGCCAAGCGCAACGGCGGCGATTTTGAAGTGGCCGCCAAGGTCGACGGCAAAGACGTCAAGCTGACCGTCACCGGCGTGTCCGCTCACTCCTCCGAGCCGGAGTCCGGGGTCAACCCGGTGGCGCGCATGCTGGAGCTGATCCACAGCGTCGACGGCAAGATCGCCCTCAAGCACAACCACATCACAGACGCGGCGCGGTATGCCTCCGACAACTGGGGCCTGGACTACCTGGGCGGCAAGTTGGGCGTGGGCTTCTCCGACGAGTTCATGGGGCCACTGACTACCTCGCTGACTTTTGTCGGCCTGGATGAAAAAGCCTTCAAGCTGGCGGTGAACCTGCGGGTGCCGAAGGGCAAGTCGCCAGAGAAACTCAAGGCCGAGATCGCCGACAAGCTGAGCGCCTGGGACAAGAAAGCCAAGGTCAAGGTGGACTTCGCCTACTCGGTGGCCGAGCCGATGTACCGCAACCCGGAAGGTGAATGGGTCAAGGCACTGCTGGCAGTCGCCACGGAAAACCTCGGCATGGAGCACAAGTTCGGCACCTCCGCCGGCGCAACCTCCGTGCATGAACTGCCCAACGGCGTGCAATTCGGCCTGGCGCGCCCGGAAGTCAAGTACACCGGGCACACCGACGGCGAGTTCAAGACCGTCGACCAGTTCCTGCTCGACCTGCAGATCGTCACCGAAATGATGGGCCGTATCGGCCAGCTGCCGAAGCTCTGAGCCTCACCGGACCCGCCAGCCTGGCGGGTCCTTTTTTACGCGGACCTAGCCGTTCGGTCAGTTACCGCGCCGAATGTTCTTGCGTACCCTGCCCTCTGACTCTATCGGGGGAATCGCAGTGTCTTTGCTCAATGCTGTCGAACGCGCGTGTGCCCGTCTGGCGCCCTTCGGGTGGCGCGACCTCTTGCTGCAGCATGGTCTGGATCTCACCTCAAATACGTTGCGTGAAGAACTCGCCAAACCGTTGCATATCAATCGCACGCTGGCAGGCTTCGAAGATTTTTCCATCAGCGCAATGCACGGCATTGCTCCTGGACGACCGGCTGATAGCCTGCTGTTTCATGCATTCGCGTCGCCGAATGTAAGCACCGGAGCCAGCGGCGAAGCACTGACAGTTTTCCCGACGGCTGCAGAAATCGAACAGGTGCTCAATTATGTTTACGGCGCCGCTCCACCAAGCCTAGAGGCGTTCGGTGATCAAAAACTGGCAATCGCCGTGTTCGCCTATGAATACAGGCCACAACCTGAAACCGTGCACCGTTGCCACGCGGACTTGTGTTTTTCACGTGCGGGCGTCGCAAGGGTTGGAACAGCCGACGCGCTTTACGATCCGATACGGCGAGGGTTCTTGCCATTCGTTGAGGGCCAGCCCAATCGAATGCGCGTTATTCCGGCGCGCTATGGCGCTTTTATTGCCGCAAAATGCGCTGGCCAGCCAGAGCGTTTCGGTCCGATGAACGCCCAGCCTGGCGATCAGGAGCTGGCATTTTGGGTACCGTTGCACAAGCTGTTTGATGGCGATGAATGCCTCGCGGGATTCGACCTGAGGGTGCAGTTGGAAAACCATCAGATCAATGAAAAGATCGGACAGATCCACAGGCGCTTTCGTGGTACCGGCTGGCAAGAGCCTGACATTCTCAACGCGCCGTTCGTGATTACCCAAGGGCTAAGCCATTGGGCAGATACCGAAGCATTCGCGCCGGGGTTGCTGGTGCCTGATGCCAAGCAGACCCTGGTCGAAGCGGCTTACTACAAAGGACAGCCACTGTCGTTCATGATGCCGCCGGACTCGGGTGGCCTGATCCACGGGCGGCACCGTGTACGCGATGACGGTTCGATCGAAGACCTGAATGATCTGGAGAATGTCGACGCGATGGTCAAGGCTGGCGGCTATCGCGCCCTGCACTATCAGGACTCAATGGCGGAGGGTTGGGTACGCGCGCATTGCCCGCAGTTGACGCTGGAAAGCATCGCCGCCTATTCCATCATCGGTGCCCCGGACTTTTTCCCACTGTGCGGACAACGGGAGCTCAAGGAGTGGTCCAGTGACCCCGAGGTATTCCCCTGCCCGACGCCGCCCTGCCCGGAGGTGTGGCATACGCGGATCAATCCGCTCTCCGACGTGCGCTTCTATATCAATCAGTCCCTTGAGGGGAATTATTTTGCCCTGGAAGATCGCGGAGTCACCGCAATCGTCTCCCATCCCCAGTCCTTCACAACATCCCGTGCAACCCCCCAGGTGGCGCATGCCCAGCGACAATCCTGGCTACCGGATTTTGCCAGCGGTGTATTCGGTCCTGGCTGGGAAGTTGGCCGAGGTTTGGTGGATGCGCCGTTTACCAATGTGCTGTGCGGCTATCAATTGGCCAGCCCGTTTACCGAGGATGCACGTATCTGTGCTGCGCTGGGTTCCTACTGGCCTGGTGTAGCGCCGGATTCGACCCGCACATTCGAACCGCGCAGTGTTTCGGCCACGACCATCCCGCTGACGGACAGCGAAATCGGATCGCCGGGTAGTCCGGGCTGGGATGGCCGTCATGGACCTACATGGGTTGAGGTCGAAGGCCGCCCCTTGATCCAGTACGAAGCCTATGAATACAGCGATTACACGCAAGCCGCATTGACCAGCCAGTTGTCGCTGACAATGACCGGACACACCAGCACCGAGCAGTACCATCAGCGTGTGCTCGGGATGCGGCGCGCGTACCAGGCGGTCGGCGCCGGATCAGACAAGGAACGATGGAAACGCTGGCCTTTGCTGTCGTTTTTCCTGGTGCAATTACCGGATGATGACTTCGAAGCAGCGCAGCAAGAAGCCAACTTTCGGCTGAAGGGCGATGTCCATTTCTACAGGCTGTTCGAGCACGGCTCGATCAGCACCCCCACGAGCAACTTCAAGCTTCGCCACGTGGAAATACTGCAACAGGTGGAGCTGTACATGAGCCCGCAAGCCATGCTTAAACGCCAGAACGGGGCGCCGTGGCGGCGTCACGATGAATCACTTTGACGGGGTTGTCGTAGGCGCCGGCCCGGCGGGATGCGCGACGGTAATCACCTGCGCGTAAAAAGGGTTGCGGGTAGCCCTGCTTGAGAAGACTCCGTTCTCCAGGAAAAGACCGGGAGAAACGCTCCATCGCACACATGCCTTCAGGCATCAAGCATCAGGATATCCTCAAAGAACCCACCGATCGGCTCGGTCGGATGGCACAGCTGGATTTCCAACACCCAGGCCATTTCACTCGGCGGGATATCCAGATCCGCCAGTTCCTTGTTCTCGAACAGCGCGTGGGGGAAGTCCGCCAGGCGATGCCCTGCGAGGTTGCGCGCCAGCCTCCAGCCTTTTGCCACGGCGCTCTGCTCGGCGAAGTCATACAGTTCGCGGCCGGTGAGGCCACGTAACCAGGCGTCACGGGTTTCATCGAACACTTCGTGCAGCGCAGTCGTGCACCCCAGGTGCAGCGGCGCGTCACCGAAGACGAAGGTGTCGCCATAGTCGCCCTCGTAGCCGTCCCACACCGGGCCCAGATCAACCACGACGATATCGCTGGCGCGCAGCCTGCGCTGGCGGTCGATCCCTTCGCGGGGTGGGCGGACCGTGTCGGCGCCAAAGCGAATATAGGTCGGGTGCCAGGTGTGCGATGCGCCCATGGCCTGCAGTTGTTCGGCGGCCATGTCGAGGGCTTCGCCGGTGGTCATGCCGACCCGCAGTCGGCTGGCAATGGCCGCCAGGGCGCGGATGGATTGGTCACGGGCCGCCAGCATGCCGTCAAACGAATAACGGGGGCCGATTTTTTCCCAGATCGGGTCGAACGCAGGTGTAGGCGCTTGCGTGCCTGCGCCACCACTGGGCACAAAGGCTTCGGCGACAAACCGGTGAGCCGGCAAGCCCGCGTCGAGGCACTGCTCGCGGACCTGGCGGATCATTGCGCCGTTGCCGCACGCGTACACCTGGGCGACTTGCCAGTGATGCCCATGACCCAGCGCAACGTCCTGCACGCGCCCCTGCGAAGCCAGCACCGGGTGCCAGTGAAAACGCGGGTGATCGATGACGGACTGGTCCAGGAACACGCGGTCATAGAAGTCTGCCGGCTGCGCGCCGCCCCAGTACAACGTCACCTCGACATTGCGCTTCAAGGCGCTCAACAGGATTGGTTTGATGCCGGCATAGCCGGTGCCCGTGGCGAACAGGACCACGGGGCTGTCATCCACGTCCTGCCAGGTGCAGGCACCAAAAGGCCCCTCCAGTTGCAGCACGTCGCCGGCCTCCAGGTCGCCCAGAACAGCCTCGGAAAACAGCCCGCCGCGCACCTGGCGAATCTGAAAGACCAGGCGCCCGTCATCTTCGGCCGGCAGGTTGGCGATCGAGAAACACCGCGAGTCACCGTCGACCAGACGGAACTTGAGGTACTGGCCGGCACGCACCGCCAATGGCAGGTCCGGCATCAGCACCAGCTCAATGATGTCAGGGCTCAATGCGCACTTGCTCAGCACTTGCGCCTCGACACTCAGCGCGGGAGTGTCCAGGGACCAGCCGGGAATTTCCAGGCGCATGTCGCCGCAGGCGTGGCTCTGGCACAACAACATTTCATTCGCCGCCAACGGATAGCACGGCGCGGGGGCGTTCGGCGCCAACTGCCTGGCCCGGTACTGCCCTTCTGCGACCACCACCTTGCACGATCCACAGGCACCGCGCCGACAGGAAAACGGCACGGACAGGCCACTGGCGAGCATCGCATCGAGCAACAGCTCATCACCGGCCTCAAAGGTTTTCCCCGAGGGGGACAGTTCGATGACATGACGTGTATTCATAACAACCTCGGGGTGAGTGAGGCTTGATTGTTGCGCTAGACTAGGCCCATTAAAACCTCCAGTTTTGGATACTTCAGATGGTCCAGATGCGTAAATGGCGGCCGCTGCTCAAGCTGGACGAGAGCGCCAGCCAGGCGTCCTACCGCAAGATCGCCGAAGGCCTGGTGACGGCAATCGTCGAGGGCCGCTTGCCGCCCGGCACCTTGCTGCCGGGCACGCGGGAAATGGCGCAATTGCTCGACGTCAACCGCAAGACCGTGATCCTGGCCTACGAAGAAGCCATGACCAAAGGCTGGCTGGTCAGCGAGCCGCGACGCGGGACCTTCGTCAATGCGCAATTGGCGCCCAAGCTAGTGCCGAATCGCGCGCAACCGTCCTTCGCACCGCCCATCCTGGCCCACGCGAACGCGCCGTACTTCACCCAGAACGCCCAGGCGAAGGCACTGCAGCACCGGCATGGCGCACTGTTTTTCGACAACGGCACCAGTGACCACCGCCTGCTGCCCCAAGCCGTGCTGCACCGCCACTACCGCAATGCCCTGCGCAACAGCTTCGCCTCTAATACGGTGCGCTATGGCAGTGAGGGCACCGGCTATGAGTTGCGCTGCGCCCTGGCCGAAATGCTGCGCAACAACCGCGGGTTGACGGTCAGCGCCGAGAATATCTGCCTGACCCAAGGCACCCAGATGTCGCTGTACCTGAGCGCCAGCCTGCTGCTCAAGCCTGGCGACGTGGTGCTGGTGGAACGCCTGAGCTACCCGCCGGCCTGGGAGATTTTCCGCAAGCTGGGCGCGCAACTGGTCACGGTGGACGTCGACGACGAAGGCTGCCGCACCGACCAGATCGATCACCTGTGTCGCGAGCACAAGGTGCGGATGATCTATCTGACACCACACCACCAATTCCCCACCACCGTGAGCCTGCACGCAGCGCGGCGGCAACAGTTGCTGGCATTGGCGGCGCTGCATGACTTCTGCATCATCGAAGAAGATTACGACCACGAATATCACTTCAACGGACGACCTTACCTGCCGCTGGCCAGCGACCGCTCACAGCGCCATGTGCTCTATGTCGGCTCGCTGTCCAAGGCGCTCGGCTCGACGTTTCGCTGCAGCTATGTGGTGGCTCCCACACCCGTCATTGAAGCCCTGCACGGCAACGCTGCGTTGATGCTGGGCGATGCCGACGCGGTGGCGCAGAAGATGCTCGCGGACCTGATCAACGCGGGTGAATTGAAGAAACACCTGCGTCGGGTATCCAAGGAATACCGCGCCCGCCGCGAAACCTTGCAGGGCTGTCTACATGCGGCATTCGGTGATCGGATCATGGTGCGCGAACCCGAAGGCGGGCTGGCGCTGTGGGTGCGTTTTGAAGATCGGATAAACGTCGATCAGATGGTGGCCACCGCATTGGAGCATGGGCTGGTCGTACGCAGTGGTCGGCAATTTTCGCCGATGGACCGGCCGGAAAATGCGTTGCGCCTGGGCTTTGCCTCACTCAATCAGGCGGAAATTCGTGAGGCCACGGTGCGCCTGGCCAAAGCGGCAAACCCGCGCGCGCACAAAAATGCCGATCATCGCTGATCGGCATGGGGTTAGAGCGGCAGCAGGAAGCGGGATTTCTCTTCGGCCCGGGCCAATTCCGGGAACTCCAGCAGCAGCGCCCGGTTGCCCCGGCCAATATGCTCCATCACCGCCCGTGTAATGTACTCACGCACCATGCCGGTCGAGACGTAATACATGGCCCAGGCTTGTTCGGGCGTACAGTGGCCGATCTGTTCTTCGATTTGCGTGTACGCCTCGTCATCGTCCGACTTCACGTCGCGCTGATATTCCGCTTGGCCCATGATTGATCTCCTTCAACGGCACGCCTGCAACCGCCCGGCATGCCTGGTCATTCAGCCGGTCACGTGCCGCTCTTCACTTTGGTCCACACACGCGTGCGGATTCGCTCCAACTTCAAGGGCAGCGGTTCAAGGGGAACCAGTGTGGCAATGGTCTCTTTGGACGGATAAATCCAGGGGTTGTCGCGCAGCTTCTGTTCGACCAACTCGGTAGCGTCCTTGTTGGCGTTGGGGTACAGCGTGTGGTTGGAACTCTTGGCAATCACTTGCGGCTCAAGCATGTAGTTGATAAACGCCAGACCCTGCCTGGCATGCGGCGCATCCTTGAGCAGCACGAAGTTTTCCGACCACACCAACCCGCCCTCGCGCGGCAGGCTGTAGGCAATCTTGCGCCCGGTGTTGTTTTTTTCATTGATGGCCTGTGCCGTCAGCGCCCCGCTCGCCCAGCCCACCACCACACAGATGTTGCCATCGGCAAAGTCGGCATCCGTTCTGGATGAATCAAAGTAAAGGACGTAAGGGCGGATCTTCAGCAGCAGCGCCTGGGCTTTCTGGTAATCCTCAGGGTTCTGGCTGTTGCTGGGCAGCCCGAGATAATGCAAGGCGATCGAAATGATTTCACTCGGGGAATCGAGCATCGCCACGCCACACGACTTGAGCTTGCTGATGTTCTCTTCCTTGAAGATCAGGTCCCAGCTGTCCACCGGGGCATTCTCGCCCAGGGCGGCCTTGACCTTATCCACGTCGTAACCAATGCCGGTGGTGCCCCACAGGTAGGGCACGGCGTAGCGGTTACCCGGGTCATTGGCGGAGAGCAGCGCCAGCATCTCCGGATCGATATGCGAGAAGTTGCTCAGTTGAGAGCGGTCCAGCGGCGCCAGTACGCCGGCCTTGATCAGGCTGGGCAAGACATTCGACGTGGCGACGACCACGTCATACCCGGTACGCCCGGCCATGACCTTGCTCTGCATGATCTCGGCACTGTCGAAGGCATCCATGTGCATCCGGGTGCCGGTTTTCTGCTCGAATTCCTTGGGTGTTTCCGGGGCGATCAGCCCGAACCAGTTGTAGAGGTTGACCCGGGGTTCGGCCGCCGAGACCGGCGCGCTCGCGCCCATACAGACCAGCGCCGCCATGAACATGGCGCGCAAACGGGGTTGACTCATATCGCTATCCTTGTCAAAAACGACAGGCCATCATGGCCTTCATCCGCTGAGGGGTGAATATACTCGGCACGTCCGATTAGTAAATACCTAGAAGTACTTAGCCCAGCCCCATGAATGCCTAACCCTAAAGGGGTAGTACATGTCGCTCGACCTTCACAACCTGGCCTGGCATCGGTCGGCCGGGACGCTGATCATGCAACTGAACCGACCGGCGTTCTGGAGCTCACTGGTTCGCGTGCTAAAGGAATACGTCCAGATCGACAACTGGGTCGTGCTGATCTTCAGCGACCACCAGGTACGGGTGGTCAGCGTGACTGAGGTCGCCGATGCGGACGAAGTGGACGCGTTGACCCAGCGCTACGTAAAAGGGCTGTACCTGCTCGACCCGTTCTACATTGCCAACCGCGAAAACCCGCAGAGCGGCTTTTTTCATCTGTCCGACATTGCGCCGGAGCACTTCCTGACCACCGAGTATTACCACCAGTATTTCGCCCAGTACATCAGCGTGGATGAGGTGCAGTACAACGTACAACTCGACGCCGACAGAACGCTGTGCATTTCATTCGGCAGCAACGCGCGATACAGCCCACAGCAGATCGCGACCCTGGACATTATCAAGCCATGGGTGATGGCGTTGATGCATCAACGCATGTGCTTTGAGACTGATGCGGAAAAAAGCCAGGACGAACCGCCACCCTGGTCAGAGGCCATCGTGCAACTGGGCACACAAATCACTGCGCGCGAAAAAGATGTGCTCAAGTTGCTGTTGAGCGGTTTTTCCAACAAAGAAATCGCCGGCAAGCTGAACCTGTCGGCAGAGACCATCAAAGTTCACCGTCGCAACCTCTACAACAAACTGAACATCAAGTCTCAGTCCGAGTTGTTTGCGCGTTTTTTCATGCCGGCGCAGGAGGCCCAGACGGCGCATTGAACGCTGCCGCAGCGGGCCTGCGGCGGCTCTGCACAAATCACGCACAAACAAAAACGCCGATCATTGCTGATCGGCGTTTTTGTCGAATATGGAGCGGGAAACGAGACTCGAACTCGCGACCCCGACCTTGGCAAGGTCGTGCTCTACCAACTGAGCTATTCCCGCAAATGGCGTCCCCTAGGGGACTCGAACCCCTGTTACCGCCGTGAAAGGGCGGTGTCCTAGGCCAC
>NZ_MDGK01000061.1 GCF_001870465.1 Pseudomonas extremorientalis | reverse complement strand
GGTACTAAATCGACAGTCACCGCAGATAAGGACGCTAAAGTCAATGTTGGTGCTGACGGCTCTGTGCAAGTGAAGACTGCTGGTGATGGTACTAAATCGACAGTCACCGCAGATAAGGACGCTAAAGTCAATGTTGGTGCTGACGGCTCCGTGCAAGTTAAAACCACAGGCGATAATAAAGCGGCGACAGTCACTGTGGGCAAGGACGGCAATGTAAGCGTCGGTGCTGATGCCTCCATGGGAGTGAAGACTGCTAGCGATCATACTCAATCGCCGACAGTCACTGCGGGTAAGGACGCTCAAGTCAATGTTGATTCCAGCGGCGGTGCACACGTCAATACGGCGGGCGGTAAAAAATCGACCTCAGTGACTTCCGGCAAGGACGGTGATGTTAAAGCGAACGCGAGTGGCGGCAAGCAGATGAACATCACTGGTTTTAGCAATAGTTCGTCGGCGGAGACTGTCGGAAATAGCGTTCAGGGCAAAGTTGGCAGTGACACGCAGGTGGGCACGTCGGGTAGTGATGCCCAAGTGCAGGTCATGCCAGATGGCAGTACGCAAGTGAGCCTTACACCTGAGGAAGGCAAACAATTCAGGGTGCGTGTGGAGGCCGGTGTCAACGTGCGGATCAGTTCGGAGGGGTGGGGGGAGAACCAACCAGTAAAAATCCGTGACATTACCCCGGGGCAGTCGACGCGTGTGTCGCTGGATACGCAGCCGGAGGCGGAAGTAAAGACCATTTCTCAGTTGAAGGCAGAGGCGAGAGTGGGGACTGAATCCAAGGTGAATGGCGAGTCGAACCCGGAGCAAAAGGTCGAGGTGAAGGTCGAGTCTGAACCCAAGGTACAGACGCCGCCTAATCCAGAGCAAAAACCTTCGGACAAGGTTGATGCAGGGCCAACTGTCGAAGTGAAAAACCCCACCGCCCCGCGCCGGGTCATGAATCCTCGACTGGAGGGGGTAAGGGCCTGATGTGCAGGCGAGCCTTGATAACACCCGGCTCGTCTTAAGGGTTTGATGAGGGATCCAGCCTCCCCGATCACAGGTGCGATTGGGGAGGGCTGGTTGGGGGGCAGCGTTTTTTTCACTCATTCAATTTGGTTTCGGAGGGTTTATGACCTTTGCTGTCTTTGCTCCTCCTGTCGGCTGGGGAAATTCACCGGACTACAGGCACGTTACCCACGCTACGGAGCAGGCGGTTGCCAAACCGACCGCAAAGGGCGTTGGCTTTGAGGCTTCTCGGCGGCATTTTGGCGAGAACTTTGATACCAGCACCCTTGCGGCGGTCATCAAGATGATGATGGCAACCTTTGGGCCAAGACCTGAAGACATGTTTGCCTGGTTCGCACCGGCTGCCGGGGGGTATGCCTTCACCATGAAGGATGAGTTCAAGGGAAAGATTTCCCACCACGAACTCGAACAGACAAGGCGCGCCTCCCGTTTCACCGGCGCAGACAGCGACGCAGTCGACAGCGCCAACGTCGCGCTCGCCGCCTATGTTAAACGTAAGCAGGTGATGGGCGGCTATCACCGCTTTGAGGACGCTCTGGCTGACACTCTGCAGGGTGAGACGACGCTGCGAGGGCTGCAGGGCATGGGTGTGTACGGGCTGTCGCAATATGTTCCGGCACATCAGATGGTGGGTGATGGGGGGGCGGGTGTGCTCGAGACGCATAGCCGAGGCAGTGCGTTTGTTCTCGATGGCGTCAGGCACGACTGCAACGGTAGGCGCCGTGTTGACCGCGGGTACGGCTACCGGCTGTTCAACGACAAAGCCCAACCCGACACGGCTTCGCCGAATGGCAGAAACACGGTTGTTTCACAGATGCCGGTCGGCATGAAACCCAAGAATATATGGAGCGGCTTTTATCAAGGTGCCGAAGGTAATTGTGTCGCGGTGTCGGCGATCAAAGCCGCGATGATGAGGTTTGGCCAGAATCCCGCGGGCATTTACAAAAGTCTCAGCGCTGTACCCGGTGGTTTTGAGGTGATCATGCGTGATGGCTACAAGGTGTTTCTCAGCCATGAAGAGCGACGCAAGGCCGAGCATGGGGCAAACCTGGACGGTTCTGACCAGGCGCTCAAGGACGACGCTATTTTTTTGTATGCCGTGAGCGCCAAGCGTGCGCAAATGGAGAACAATGACATGCGTGCTGGCCGCAGTTTCGAGGACGCCATGCATTCGTTGAACGACGGAGAAGCGCCGGGCCAGGTGTTGCGCAGGTTGGGGTTGTCTGCCTACGTGCGGCAGAGCAGTCCACAAGAGTTGGCCAGAGGCGCCATTGGCACCCTCGCAGACCACTGGCATTCGGTTGTGGCCATAGGCGGCTCGGTGGACAACTACGGCCAAAAGCTCGGCTTGATGGCATCGGGGTGGTCCGATAGAGCAATGTGGGCATTGAAGCTGGTGTGAGGGGCTACTTCAACAGTTGCCGGAATCCCTCGATCGGCAAGGGTCGGCTATGCAAATAACCCTGGAACAAATGGCAGCCCAGTTTTTGCAGGAATGCCAGTTGCTCCGGGGTTTCAACGCCTTCGGCGATCACTTCCAGGTTCAGGCTGCGGGCCATTGCCACAATCGCACGGATGATTTCAGCGTCGTTGGGGTCATGGGTCGCGTCGCGCACAAAGGACTGGTCGATCTTCAGCGCATCCACCGGCAGCCGCTTGAGGTAAGTGAGCGATGAATAGCCGGTGCCGAAGTCGTCCATGGCAAAACTAACGCCGAGTTTTTTCAGGCGGCGCATTTTGCTGATGGTGTCGTCCAGATTCTGGATCACGATGCCTTCGGTGATCTCCAGTTTCAAAAGGCTGAACGGCAACTGATGTTGCTTGAGGCTGCGCTCCACCCGCTCCACGAAGTCGTTCTGGCGAAACTGCCGGGGGCTGATGTTCACGCACAGGCTGAAATTCAGTGGGTCTACCAAGCCTTCGTGGATCAGTTGTTGAAAGGCCGCGCAGGCTTCATCCAGGATCCAAGTGCCCACCTCAAGGATCAGGCCGCTGTCTTCCAGCACCTTGATGAATTCGGAAGGTGACTGAGCGCCCAATTGCGGGTGTTGCCAGCGTACCAGGGCCTCGGCGCCGACGATCTTGTTGCCCCGCGCGTCCACCTGGGGTTGGTAATGCACGCTGAACTCGCCACGTGATAAGGCCAGGCGCAAGTCTGTCTCCATGCGCAGGCGTTCGCTGGCGGTTTTTTGCATGCTGTTGTGAAACATCTGCGTGGTGTTGCGCCCTGAATCCTTGGCGCGATACAGGGCGATGTCGGCACGCTTGAGCAAGTCCGCTGGCGTGGAGCCGTGATCGGGAATCAATGCCACGCCAATGCTTGGCGTGACCTGCAGGCGATGACCGTCCAGGAACATCGGCTCCGAGAGCAACTCACGCAGGGTGTCGGCCAACTCCTGCACCTGGCCGCTGACTTCCATGCGCGAGCCTTCCAAGCCGCTGAGCAGCACCACAAACTCATCTCCCCCCAGGCGCGCCACGGTGTCTTCCATGCGCACGCTGGCTTCCAGGCGCGCGGTGACAATCTTCAACACCGTGTCACCCACCGGGTGGCCGAGGGAATCATTGATGTGCTTGAAGTGGTCGAGGTCGAGGAACAGCAGTGCGCCGCGCAAATTGTGGCGCTTGAGCAAGGCGATCTGCTGGCTCAGGCGGTCCATCAGCAGGGCGCGGTTGGGCAGGTTGGTCAGCGGGTCGTGATAGGCCAGGTGGCGGATCTGCGCCTGGGCGTTTTTCAGCAGGCTCACATCGCGGGCGGTCAGCAACAGGCACGGGGTTTCATTCAGGGTGATGGGCTCCACCGAGACTTCCACCGCCAGCAACTCGCCGCGCTTGTTGTGCCAGAGCATTTCCAGGTGATGAATGCGGCCCTTGATCTGCAACTCGGCCAGCAGCGCGGCGCGCTGGTTTTCATCGGCCCAGATGCCGATCTGATACAGCGTCAGGCCAATGGCTTCCTCGGCGCGGTAGCCGGTCAGGCGGCAGAAGCCGTCGTTGACCTCCACATATCGACCGGTGTCGCGCTCAGTGATGGAAATGGCGTCGGGGCTGGAATGGAAGGCCTTGGCGAACTTCTCTTCGCTGGCCTTGAGCGCCGCTTCCGAGCGCTGCTGCTGGGTGATATCGCGCAGCGTGGTGACGATGCACGACTGGTCGCCCACCTTGATCAGACGGCTGGATATCACGCAGGTCAGGCTTTGGCCGCTCTTGTGATGCACCACGATCGCCACATTGTTCAATGCCTGCTCGCGGATCACCCGCTCGATACGCTGCAGGCGCTTGCTCGACTCGTCCCACAGGCCGATCTCTTCGGCGCTTTTGTCGATGACCTCGGCGGCCGTCCAGCCAAAGGTCTGGGTAAACGCGGGGTTGATCTCGATAAACGCGCCGCCCTCCAGACAGGTGACGCAGATCGGGTCCGGGCTGGCCTGGAACAGGCTGGCAAATTTTTCTTCGGAAGCGGTCAGGCGTTGTTCGCGTTCCACCTGGTCGGTGATATCCAGCAGAGTGCCGGCCATACGCAGGGGCGCCCCGTGCTCATCGCGGTACAGGCGGGCGCGGCTTTCGAGGTAGCGTGAGCTGCCGTCTTCCATGGGCACGCGATACGTCAGCTGATAGTTGCCGGCCGGGCCTTCGCGTAGGGTGCGGTAGGCGTTGCGCATGCTATCGCGCTCTTCATCGGGCATGCCCTCGAAGAAGGCGTCGAAGAACTCATGGAACGGCTCCGGCGGCAGGCCGTGCAATTGGGCGGCGCGGGCCGAGCCGTAGAGCATGCCGGTGGGGATGTGCCAGTCCCAGGTGCCCAGTTGCGCCGAGTCCAGGGCCAGGTCGAGGCGCTCCTGGCTGTCCTTGAGGGCCTGCTCGGCGTTTTTGCGCTCAGTGGTGTCGAGAAACGTACTGATCAGGTAGGCCTCGCCCTCCAGTTCGACTTTTTGTGCGCTGAGCGTGCCATCGTGGATTTGGCCGTTACTGGCGCAAAATTGCACCTCCATGGTGATGGGCTCGCCCTTGCGCTGGGTGGCCTTGACCAGCTGCGCGCGTTGCTCGGGGTGGCGCCACAGGCCCAGGTCCAGGGTGGTGCGGCCGATGGCATCGGCGACCGGCCAGCCGAAGAGCATCTCGAAATACTGGTTGGCTTCACTGATCAGTCCGTCGGACTGGCGCGTCAGCAAGACCATGTTGGGGCACAAGTGAAACAGCGTGGCGAAGCGCTTTTCGGAGTGGCTGAGGGCGCTTTCCCGCTCGCGTTGGTGGGTGATTTCGCGGATCACGCCGATCATGCGCCGGCGTCCGGCCTTGTCCGGTAACAGGCTGCCGTTGATTTCCAACCAGTGGAAGCTGCCGTCGGGCCATTGGATACGGTGGTGCATGGCCTGCTCGAACGGCTCGCCCGCCAGCACCGCGTGAAAGGCCCGTACCACCCTGGCGCGATCCGCCGGTGCCAGCAGGTCCAGATAGTCCAGGTCCTTGGGCAGTGGCTGGCGCGGGTCAAAGCCGAACAGCGCCTGGGTGCCCCGCGACCAGCTTATCCTGCCGGTGTCGATTTCCCAGCACCAGGCGCCCAGCCGGGCAGCGTTGAGCGCGGCCAGCAGTTGCGGGGCACTGTCCCAGCTTTGTTCCGCCTCTTGGGGGTCCAGGGCGTAAATGCGGGGCAGGGGTGGCACGGAGTCGACGGGGTTGCGCATTATCAAAGGGCCTTGGCTCGATGGGCGTATGGCGCGGTACAGTTCAGACCTTGAGGCCGCACGGTTTCATGCCGGTATCCCTGGCAGATCGACCTGTGCATCCAATAGGCTCATGAAAGCCCGCGCAGCATTCGACAGCGTCCTTTCGGTGTGCACGATATAGCCTAGCTGGCGACTGAGCTGTATGCCCGGCAAAGCGATACTTGCCACCTGATCATCGAGCATGGTGCGCGGCAACACGCTCCAGGCCAGGCCGATCGACACCATCATCTTGATCGTTTCCAGGTAGTTGGTGCTCATCGCGATATTCGGCGTGAGGCCCTGGGCTTCGAACAACCGGCTGACGATATGGTGGGTGAAGGTGTTGCCGCCGGGAAACACTGCCGGGTGGCCGGCAATATCGGCCAGGTTGACGTGGCCGTTGCTGATCAGGCTGTGCTCTGGCGCCACCACGAAATCCAGTGGGTCGTCCCACACCGGGGTGGCGCGCACCAGGTTGTGGGGATCGGGCGCCAGGGTGATCACCGCCACTTCGGCGCGGCCGTGGAGGATTTCTTCGTAGGCCACTTCCGAATCGAGAAACTGAATATCCAGCGCCACATTCGGGTACGCCCGGGTGAAGGCGCGCAGCACCGGCGGCAGGCGATGCAGGCCGATATGGTGGCTGGTGGCCAGGGTCAGGCGCCCGCTGACTTCGCCGGTGAGGTTGGTGAGGGCGCGGCGCGTGTCGTCCAGCACGTTGAGGATCTGATAGGCGCGTGGCAGCAAGGCCCGTCCGGCCTCCGTCAGGCCGACTTCACGGCCCAGGCGATCGAACAGGCGCACCTTCAATTGTTGCTCCAGGCCGGCAATGCGCTTGCTGATGGCCGGCTGGGTCAGGTGCAGGCGCTCACCGGCGCCGGAGAAGCTGCCGGTCTCGGCGATGGCGATAAAGGCATTGAGGTTGGCCAGGTCCATGGTGTATTCCAGTTGGTAATCCAAAGCATAAAAAATATGAATTTGAGTTATTTAATGTAGCGCCATACCATCAGCCTCACAAGCCAAAGGGTTATTGAAAAGCCCGGCATAGAGAAACACCGCTGATGAGGACCGACTGATGGCCGGCAAAACGCTTTACGACAAGCTTTGGGATTCCCATGAAGTGAAACGGCGCGACGATGGTTCGTCGCTGATCTATATCGACCGCCACATCATCCATGAAGTGACCTCGCCCCAAGCGTTCGAAGGCCTGCGGCTGGCCGGGCGCAAGCCTTGGCGCGTCGACTCCATCATCGCCACCCCGGACCACAACGTGCCGACCACCCCTGAGCGCAAGGGCGGCATCGAAGCCATTGCCGACCAGGTGTCGCGTTTGCAGGTGCAGACCCTCGATGACTACTGCGACGAATATGGCATCACTGAATTCAAGATGAATGACGTGCGTCAAGGCATCGTGCACGTGATCGGTCCGGAGCAGGGCGCCACCTTGCCGGGCATGACCGTGGTGTGCGGCGACTCCCATACGTCCACCCACGGTGCGTTCGGCGCCTTGGCCCACGGTATCGGCACCTCCGAGGTGGAACATGTGTTCGCCACCCAGTGCCTGGTCGCCAAAAAGATGAAGAACATGTTGGTTAAAGTCGAAGGCCAGTTGCCGTTCGGCGTGACCGCCAAGGACATCGTGCTCGCCGTGATCGGCAAGATCGGCACCGCCGGCGGTAACGGCCATGCCATCGAGTTCGCCGGCAGCGCGATTCGCGACCTGTCCATCGAAGGCCGCATGACCATCTGCAACATGTCCATCGAAGCCGGTGCCCGCGTGGGCATGGTGGCGGCGGACGAAAAGACCGTTGAATACGTCAAGGGCCGTCCATTTGCCCCACAAGGCAAAGATTGGGACGCCGCTGTCGAAGCCTGGAAAGACCTGGTCTCCGATGCCGATGCGGTGTTTGACACCGTGGTCGAGCTCGACGCTGCCCAGATCAAGCCGCAAGTCAGCTGGGGTACCTCGCCGGAGATGGTCCTGGCTGTCGACCAGAACGTGCCGGACCCCGCGCAGGAAGCCGACCTGGTCAAGCGCGGCTCCATTGAGCGCGCCTTGAAGTACATGGGCTTGAAGGCCAACCAGGCGATTACCGACATTCAGTTGGATCGCGTGTTCATCGGTTCCTGCACCAACTCGCGGATCGAAGACCTGCGCGCCGCGGCGGTGATCGCCAAGGGCCGCAAAGTGGCTTCGACTATCAAGCAAGCCATCGTGGTGCCGGGCTCGGGCCTGGTCAAGGCGCAGGCTGAAGCCGAAGGCCTGGACAAGATTTTCCTCGAGGCCGGTTTTGAATGGCGTGAGCCGGGCTGCTCCATGTGCCTGGCGATGAACCCGGACCGCCTGGAGTCGGGTGAGCACTGCGCGTCCACCTCCAACCGTAACTTCGAAGGGCGTCAGGGCGCCGGTGGGCGTACCCACCTGGTCAGCCCGGCCATGGCCGCCGCCGCTGCCGTCAACGGTCGTTTCATCGACGTTCGCGAATTGATCTGAGGAATACCCGATGCGTGCTTTTACCCAACACACCGGCCTTGTCGCCCCTTTGGATCGCGCCAACGTCGACACCGACCAGATCATTCCCAAGCAGTTCTTGAAGTCGATCAAGCGCACCGGCTTCGGCCCGAACCTGTTCGACGAGTGGCGCTACCTGGATGTGGGCTACGCCTACCAGGACAACTCCAAGCGCCCGCTGAACAAGGATTTTGTGCTCAACGCCGAGCGTTACCAGGGCGCCAGCGTCTTGCTGGCCCGGGAAAACTTCGGCTGCGGTTCCAGCCGTGAACACGCGCCATGGGCCCTGGAAGAGTATGGCTTTCGCAGCATCATCGCGCCGAGCTATGCCGACATCTTCTTCAACAACAGCTTCAAGAACGGCCTGCTGCCGATCATCTTGAGCGATGCCGAAGTGGACGAGCTGTTCAAGCAGGTCGAGGCCGAAGAGGGCTACCAACTGACTGTCGACCTGGCCGCGCAGACTGTGACCCGTCCAGACGGCAAGGTGTATCACTTTGAAGTGGATGCGTTCCGTAAGCACTGCCTGATCAACGGCCTGGACGATATCGGCCTGACCTTGCAGGACGGCGATGCGATTGCCGCGTTTGAAGCCAGGCACCGGGCGAGCCAGCCTTGGTTGTTTCGCGATGCCTGATTGGCGGTAACCGTGCGGGCCCCATCGCGGGCAAGCCCGACTCCTACATTGGAATGCATTCCAACTGTGGGAGCTGGCTTGCCTGCGATAGCGCCAGTACCAACACCCCAAAACCCAAGGAAACCACCATGACCACCACCGCCCACACCCAAGTTGTGCAAAAACAATTCGGCGAGCAAGCCTCCGCCTACCTGAGCAGTGCCGTGCACGCCCAGGGCACCGAATTCGCGCTGCTCCAGGCCGAACTGGCCGGGCAGGGCAGTGCGCGACTGCTGGACCTGGGCTGCGGTGCCGGTCATGTCAGCTTTCACGTCGCGCCGCTGGTCAAGGAAGTGGTCGCCTACGACCTGTCCCAGCAGATGCTCGACGTGGTCGCCGCCGCTGCGACGGACCGTGGTCTGGACAATATCCGCACCGTGAACGGCGCCGCTGAGCGCCTGCCGTTCGCCGATGGCGAGTTCGGCTTCGTGTTCAGCCGTTATTCGGCCCACCACTGGAGCGACCTCGGCCTGGCCCTGCGTGAAGTGCGTCGGGTGCTCAAGCCGGGTGGCGTGGCGGCCTTCGTCGATGTCTTGTCACCGGGCAGCCCGCTGTTGGACACTTACCTGCAAACCGTCGAAGTGCTGCGCGACACCAGCCACGTGCGCGATTACTCTGCCGCCGAGTGGATGCAGCAGCTCAGCGAATCCGGTCTGCATGTACGAACCAGCAGTCGCCAGCGCCTGCGCCTGGAATACACCTCGTGGGTCGAGCGCATGCGCACGCCGCAGGTGCTGCGCGCGGCGATCCTCGAGCTGCAACAGGCGATGGGTCAGGAAGTGCGCGATTATTACGAAATTCAGGCCGACGGCACCTTCAGCACCGACGTGCTGGTGGTCTTCGCCGAACGCTGATTGATTTTTCCCGACCTGCCCACGGGCGGGTCGCTTGATGAAATGAGGAACGCATGAGCAAGCAGATTCTGATTCTCCCTGGCGACGGTATTGGTCCGGAAATCATGGCCGAAGCGGTCAAGGTGCTGGAACTCGCCAACAGCAAGTACAGCCTGGGTTTCGAGCTGAGCCACGATGTGATCGGCGGCGCGGCCATCGACTTGCATGGTGTACCGCTGGCCGATGAGACCCTGGAGCGTGCGCGTGCGGCCGACGCCGTACTGCTCGGCGCCGTGGGCGGCCCGAAATGGGACAAGATCGAACGTGACATCCGCCCTGAGCGCGGCCTGCTGAAAATCCGTGCGCAACTGGGCCTGTTCGGCAACCTGCGCCCGGCGATCCTCTACCCGCAACTGGCCGACGCCTCGAGCCTCAAGCCGGAAGTGGTCGCGGGCCTGGATATCCTGATCGTGCGTGAGCTGACCGGCGGTATCTACTTCGGCTCGCCACGCGGCGTGCGCGAGTTGGAAAATGGCGAGCGCCAGGCCTACGACACCCTGCCGTACAGCGAGAGTGAAATCCGCCGTATCGCCCGTGTCGGCTTCGACATGGCCCGCGTGCGTGGCAAGAAGGTCTGCTCGGTGGACAAGGCCAACGTACTGGCCTCCAGCCAACTGTGGCGCGAAATCGTCGAAGAAGTGGCCAAGGACTACCCGGACGTCGAACTGAGCCACATGTACGTCGACAACGCCGCCATGCAACTGGTGCGTGCGCCGAAGCAGTTCGACGTGATCGTCACCGACAACCTGTTCGGCGACATCCTGTCCGACCAGGCGTCGATGCTCACCGGTTCCATCGGCATGCTGCCGTCGGCGTCCCTGGACACCAACAACAAGGGCATGTACGAGCCTTGCCACGGTTCGGCGCCGGACATCGCGGGCCAGGGCATTGCCAACCCGCTGGCGACCATTTTGTCGGTGTCGATGATGCTGCGTTACAGCTTCAACCTGAGCGACGCGGCGGATGCCATCGAGAAGGCCGTGAGCCTGGTGCTGGATCAGGGGTTGCGCACCGGCGACATCTGGTCGCAGGGTTGCACCAAGGTCGGTACGCAAGAAATGGGCGACGCAGTAGTCGCCGCGCTGCGGAATCTGTAATCTCTCGGGCCCGCTTGCAGTTGTTGCTGCAAGGCGGCCCACTTTTTAACAAGGTGTAGTTGCGATGAAACGTGTAGGTCTGATCGGTTGGCGCGGTATGGTCGGTTCCGTGCTCATGCAGCGGATGCTGGAAGAGCAGGATTTCGATCTTATCGAGCCGGTGTTTTTCACCACTTCGAATGTGGGTGGCCAGGGGCCGTCCGTGGGCAAGGATATTGCTCCGCTCAAGGACGCCTACAACATTGAAGAGCTGAAAACCCTCGACGTGATTCTGACCTGTCAGGGTGGCGACTACACCAGCGAAGTCTTCCCCAAGCTGCGCGAAGCCGGCTGGCAGGGTTACTGGATCGACGCCGCCTCGAGCCTGCGCATGCAGGACGACGCGGTGATCATCCTCGACCCGGTGAACCGCAAGGTCATCGACCAGCAGTTGGATGCCGGCACCAAGAACTACGTCGGCGGCAACTGCACCGTCAGCCTGATGCTGATGGGCCTGGGCGGCTTGTTCGAAGCTGGCTTGGTCGAGTGGATGAGTGCCATGACCTATCAGGCGGCCTCTGGGGCCGGCGCGCAGAATATGCGTGAGCTGATCAAGCAGATGGGTGCGACCCACGCCGCGGTCGCCGATCAACTGGCCGACCCGGCCAGCGCGATCCTCGACATCGACCGCCGCGTGGCCGAAGCCATGCGCAGCGATGCCTACCCGACCGAAAACTTCGGCGTGCCGTTGGCCGGTAGCCTGATCCCATGGATCGACAAGGAACTGCCGAACGGCCAGAGCCGCGAAGAGTGGAAGGCCCAGGCCGAGACCAACAAGATCCTCGGCCGCTTCAAGAGCCCGATCCCGGTGGACGGCATCTGCGTGCGCATCGGCGCGATGCGCTGCCACAGCCAGGCGCTGACCATCAAGCTGAACAAAGACGTGCCGATCGCCGATATCGAAGCGTTGATCAGCCAGCACAACCCGTGGGTCAAGCTGGTGCCGAACAACCGTGATATCAGCATGCAGGAACTGAGCCCGACCAAGGTCACCGGCACCCTGAATGTACCGGTGGGTCGTCTGCGCAAACTGAACATGGGCAGCCAGTTCCTCGGTGCGTTCACCGTGGGCGACCAGTTGCTGTGGGGCGCGGCCGAGCCGCTGCGCCGCATGTTGCGGATCTTGCTGGAGCGTTGATCGCGTGAAGCAATGATGGAAACCCGCGCTCTGGTGACAGGCGCGGGTTTTTTGTTGTTTGGTCGGGCCTCATCGGGGGCAAGCCCCCTCCCACATTTTGACCTGCGAACCCGTTCGAGTGTGGGAGGGGGCTTGCCCCCGATAAGGCCATCAGCCCTACCACAAATGCCAGCTTAATTGCCTCACCCCCCACCACCCGGTAAAGTGCCGCTCCCCCCGCAATGCCCGAGGCAGCCCCCATGACCCAGACCTTTGAAATCGCCGTGATCGGCGCCACCGGCACCGTCGGCGAAACCCTGGTGCAGATCCTGGAAGAGTTGGATTTTCCGGTGGGCACTCTGTATTTGCTGGCGGGCAACAACTCGGCGGGCGCCTCCGTGCCCTTTCGTGGCAGGAATGTGCGGGTCAAGGAGGTCGACGAATTCGACTTCAGCAAGGCGCAGTTGGCGTTCTTTGCGGCGGGGCCGGCGGTCACCCTGAGTTTTGCGCCGCGTGCCACGGCGGCTGGGTGCTCGGTGATCGACTTGTCCGGCGCCTTGCCGGCCACGCAGGCTCCGCACGTGGTGCCGGAGGCCAATGCCCACGTGTTGGAGGGGCTGAAGAAGCCGTTCCAGCTCGGCAGCCCCAGCCCGTCGGCGACCAACCTGGCGGTGGTGCTGGCGCCTCTGCGGGGCTTGCTGGATATCCAGCGGGTGAACGTCACCGCCAGCCTGGCGATGTCGGCCCAAGGGCGTGAAGCCGTCAGCGAACTGGCCCGGCAAACCGCCGAGCTGCTGAATATGCGCCCGCTGGAGCCGAAGTTCTTTGATCGGCAGGTCGCCTTCAACCTGTTGGCGCAGGTTGGCACGCCAGACGCCCAGGGGCATACGGCCCTGGAAAAACGCCTGGTCCATGAGTTGCGTGCAGTGCTGGAATTACCTTTGCTAAAGATTTCCGCAACCTGCGTTCAAGCCCCGGTGTTTTTTGGCGATAGCCTGACAGTGTCCTTGCAACTGGGGGAGGCGGTCGATCTGGCGGCGGTGAGCCGCGCACTTGACGCTGCGCCGGGCATCGAGCTTGTGGATGAAGGGGATTTTCCTACAGCCGTCGGCGATGCAGTGGGCCAGGATGTGGTCTACGTCGGTCGCGTCAGGGCAGGTGTGGATGACCCGGCGGAACTAAATCTGTGGCTGACGTCAGATAACGTACGCAAAGGCGCCGCACTGAATGCCGTGCAGCTGGCGCAGTTGTTGATAAAAGGCCTTGCGTAAAAGATACTTGGCGGCAATTTGTAGATTGATTCTAGCCAGGCGCTATGCTTGGTCCCAGGCAGGAAAAGTTGCGCGTCGGTGACCTATCGGCTCGCCATGCCTTATGGCAGCGGTTACCAACCTTCTCGCAGGCCGGGGAGTGTTCAAACAAAGGATGAGGCTATGGTTCAAGTTCGCAAACTGGTGTTAGCAATAGCGGCCGCCTCGGCGCTGTCCTCCGGTATGGCGCAGGCGCTGCAGCTGGGGGAGATGACCCTCAAGTCGAAGTTGAACCAGCCGTTGGCGGTGGAAATCGAATTGCTCGATGTCGGTGGCCTCACGGCCTCCGAGATCACGCCAAGCCTGGCTTCGACCCAGGCATTTGTGGACGCGGGCGTTGATCGCCAGGCGTTTCTCGATGACCTGACGTTTACCCCGGTGGTCAATCCAAACGGCCGCAGCGTGGTGCGCGTCACCTCCAGCAAGCCGTTGCCTGATTCCTACGTGCGTTTCCTGTTGCAGGTGCAATGGCCTAATGGCCGTTTGATGCGTGACTACAGCGTGTTGCTCGACCCGGCCAAGTTCGAGCAGCCGGCACCCACCGCTGCCGCGCCTGCGCCGCGTCTGGCTGCGCCGACCAACGCCGCGCCCGCCGCGAGCAAACCGGCACAGCACACCACCACCTCCCGCGACACCCTGTGGGAAATCGCCGCGAAGCACCGTAATGGCGGCTCCGTGCAGCAGACCATGCTGGCGATCCAGGCGCTGAACCCGGATGCGTTCATAGACGGCAATATCAACCGGCTGAAAACCGGCCAGGTCCTGCGTCTGCCGGATGCCGTACAAAGCACTGCACTGCCGCAACCCCAGGCAATTGCTGAGGTGAGCGCGCAAAATGCCGCCTGGCGCCAGGGCCGACGCGCCGCCACCAACCCGGCAGCGGGCAAGCAGCAACTGGACGCCACCAAGCGCACCCAGGCCGGTAACGCGCCCGCAAGTACCAACACCAAAGACAACCTGAGCCTGGTGTCGGCCGAGGCCGCCAAGAAGGGCGCCAAGGGCAAGGCGGGCGACAGCGCGGCACTCAGCGACAAGCTGGCGATGACCCAGGAGCAACTGGACACCACCCGTCGCGACAACGAAGAGCTGAAAAGCCGCGCGGCAGACCTGCAAAGCCAGTTGGACAAGCTGCAAAAACTGATTCAACTGAAAAACGATCAGCTCGCCCGCTTGCAGGCTGAAAAGGGTGTTCCGGCTGCTCCGGCGACTGCCGCGATGCCCGCGCAGTTGGCAGGCGAGCCATCCACTGCACCTGCTACGCCCGAGGTCGCCACCCCTGCACCCGTCGCGCCAGCGCCTGAGCCGGTCAAGGCGGACGCGGCACCGGCCAGCGCCGACGGCAAATTCAATGAACTGCTGACCAACCCGATTGTTCTCGGTGTGATCGGGGGGGCGGCGGGCCTGCTGGTGCTGCTGCTCCTGCTGTTGTGGGCGCGCCATCGCAATGCGCGCCGCGAAGAGGAAAAACACCTGCGCATGGCGCGGGCCCTGGCTGAAGAGCCGGAGTTCACCTCGAACCTTCATGACGACCTGCCGCCGAGCAGCTTCGAAGGCCTGGAGACGCCGCCGCCCAGCGTAAAGCTGGCCGCCGCACCGGCCCCGGCTCCGGTGGTTGAACCGGCGGTTGTTGTGCCGACTGTTGCTTCCGTACTTGCGCCGCTGGCGGTTGCCGTGGCCCCGGTGAATTCAAACGATGCGCTGGCCCAGGCCCAGTCTCATATCGATCGTGGCCACCTGAACCAGGCTGCCGACGTGCTGGAGCAAGCGATCAAGCATGAGCCCAAGCGCAGCGACCTGCGCTTGAAGTTGATGGAAGTCTACGGCCTGCAAAACGACAAGGACGGCTTCGTGACCCAGGAGCGTCAACTGGTGGCCAATGGTGAAAACCACGCCCAGGTCGAGCAGCTCAAGACTCGCTTCCCGGCCATGGCCGTGTTGGCGGCGGGTGTCAGTGCCGCGGTGGCGGCTGCTGCCCTGGATGCTCAATACGTCAAGGATTTGCTCGAAGACAAACCGGCGCCTGCGCAGCCGGAGGCCTTTGACACTGATTTCGATCTCAGCCTGGACGATCTTGAAGAAGCTTCCCCGGCTCAGATCAAGGACGATCAGCAGACCTTTGAGTCGCTGTTGCAGCAGCAGACCGAAGCCAAGGCCGAGACGGACGACTTGTCGGACTTCGATCTCGACCTGCAACTGGATGCCCCGGCTTCGGCACAATCCGACGACGACTTCCTCTCGGGCCTGGAAGAGCAGATGAAGGACGTGCCGGCCGTGGAGCCGCCGACCCTCACGCCTGCGGCATTGGATGACTTCGATTTGCCGGAGGATTTCGACCTGTCCCTGGCTGATGAGCCGGAAGCGGCCACCAAGCCCGATGCTTTCACGTCGGAACTGGATGATGTCAACGCCGAGCTGGATCGCCTGTCCCAGAGCCTGGAACATCCGTCCATCGAGCCGTCCTTTACCGCGGAAGACGCGGCGCTGGGCGATGATGAGCCGGAATTCGACTTCCTCTCCGGCACGGATGAGGTGGCTACCAAGCTCGACCTGGCCCAGGCCTATATCGACATGGGCGATGCGGACGGCGCGCGGGATATCCTTTCCGAAGTGTTGACCGAAGGCGATGAGGTTCAACGCGGCGAAGCCAAGGAAATGCTCGGTCGGTTGGCTTGACAGCCCGTTGTTCAAACAGCGGCGACCTTCGGGTCGCCGTTTTGCTTTTGTGGGCTCTCCTGCAAACCGGCATAATGGCCGCCTTCGCGCAACTCATCAGGCTCTCAGTTCTTGGCAAATATAGATAACCCGACCGCCGAAATGGCGGCCGCAGGCTTTTACCGCATCGCCTTGGGCGTGGAATACAAGGGCTCGCGCTATCGCGGCTGGCAGCGTCAGGCGTCCGGCGTGCTGACGGTGCAGGAGACCCTGGAGAACGCCCTGTCGAAAGTCGCCGATTCACCGGTATCGCTGATGTGCGCCGGGCGTACCGACGCCGGTGTGCATGCCTGTGGCCAAGTGGTGCATTTTGACACTCAGGCCGAGCGGTCAATGAAGGCCTGGGTGATGGGCGCAAATATCAATTTGCCCCATGACGTCAGCGTCAGTTGGGCCAAGGTCATGCCGGCGCATTTTCATGCGCGTTTCAAGGCCATCGCCCGGCGCTATCGCTATGTGATTTACAACGACCAGATCCGCCCGGCGCACCTCAACGAAGAAATTACCTGGAACCACCGCCCGCTGGATGCCGAGCGCATGGCCGAGGCTGCGCAGCACCTGGTGGGTGTGCATGATTTCAGCGCCTTCCGTGCTGGCCAGTGCCAGGCCAAGTCGCCGATCAAGGAGGTCCACCACCTGCGGGTGACTCGTCACGGCAAGATGATCGTGCTGGATATCCGTGCCGGTGCCTTCCTGCATCACATGGTGCGCAACATCGCCGGGGTGCTGATGACCATCGGCACTGGCGAGCGTCCGGTAGAGTGGGCCAGGGAAGTGCTGGAAAGCCGCGTTCGTCGCACGGGAGGGGTCACGGCACACCCGTTCGGCCTGTACCTGGTGGATGTGGAGTACCGCGACGAGTTCGAGTTGCCGGAGCGTTTCATCGGACCACACTTCCTCACAGGTTTCAGCGAACTTGGCGGCTGACGCCCGGAAAAGCTTTTGTTACCATCCGGGGCTTTCTCGGTCCAACCCTGGAGGTTTCCACGACATGTCAGCCGTTCGCAGCAAGATTTGCGGGATTACCCGCATAGAAGACGCGCTGGCGGCGGTCGAGGCAGGGGCGGATGCCATCGGTTTCGTGTTTTATGCCAAGAGCCCACGGGCGGTGAACGTGCTGCAGGCGCGAGCGATCATCGCCGCATTGCCGCCGTTCGTGACCACCGTGGGTCTGTTCGTCAATGCCAGTCGCTGCGAGCTCAACGAAACCCTGGATGCCGTAGCCTTGGACATGTTGCAGTTCCATGGCGACGAAACGCCTGAGGAATGTGAAAGTTACCAGCGGCCGTATATCAAGGCGCTGCGCGTCAAGGCCGGGGATGATATCGCGGCGGCGTGTTCCGCCTACGGCAGTGCCCGCGGGATTTTGCTGGACACCTATGTCGAAGGCGTACCCGGCGGTACTGGCGAAGCGTTCGACTGGTCGCTGATTCCCGCAGGCTTGAGCAAGCCGATCATCCTGGCCGGCGGGCTCAACCCCGCAAATGTCGGGGCGGCAATCGAACAGGTGCGGCCGTATGCCGTGGATGTCAGCGGTGGGGTGGAGCAGGGCAAGGGCATCAAGGATCACAGCAAGATTCGCGCATTCATGCAGGCTGTGCGCAACAGCAGGGGTGCAATGTGACGGCTGGCAGTCTGCCGCCGTCCATAACTACCACTGTGTAAAACAGCCCGGCGCCGCCTGTGGTGGCCCGGAAACGAAGTGGCAACCCTGCGCTGGCAGGTTGTCTGGAAGGCTGAGGATACAGGCAGGAAAAGGCCGGTCGAACGTCTGACCCCGTCCAGCCTGTGTCATCGCCACATATGAATTTAGCTCAAGGGCATACGCGGGGCTGTGTTCAAGCCACCGGTACTGGAGAAAGAAAGCATGAGCAACTGGTTAGTAGACAAACTGATCCCTTCGATCATGCGTTCCGAGGTGAAGAAAAGCTCGGTTCCTGAAGGTCTGTGGCACAAGTGCCCATCCTGCGACGCGGTGCTGTACCGCCCGGAGCTGGAAAAGACCCTGGACGTTTGCCCCAAGTGCAACCATCACATGCGTATCGGCGCCCGCGCCCGCATCGACATCTTCCTCGACGCCGAAGGCCGTAACGAGTTGGGCGCCGACCTGGAGCCGGTTGACCGTCTGAAGTTCCGTGATGGCAAGAAGTACAAGGACCGCCTGACCGCTGCGCAAAAGCAGACCGGTGAGAAAGACGCCCTGATTTCCGTCAGCGGCAAGCTGCTGGGCATGCCGGTCGTGGTGTCGGCATTCGAGTTCTCCTTCATGGGTGGCTCCATGGGCGCCATCGTCGGTGAGCGCTTTGTCCGCGCCGCCAACTATGCCCTGGAAAACCGTTGCCCGATGATCTGCTTCGCGGCCTCCGGTGGTGCGCGCATGCAGGAAGCCCTGATCTCCCTGATGCAAATGGCCAAGACTTCTGCGGTCCTGGCACGCCTGCGTGAAGAAGGCATCCCGTTCATCTCCGTGCTGACCGACCCGGTCTACGGCGGCGTTTCCGCCAGCCTGGCGATGCTGGGTGACGTGATCGTCGGCGAGCCCAAGGCGCTGATCGGCTTTGCCGGCCCGCGCGTGATCGAGCAGACCGTGCGTGAAAAACTGCCGGAAGGTTTCCAGCGCAGCGAGTTTCTGCTGGAGCACGGTGCGATCGACCTGATCATCCCGCGCGGTGAGCTGCGTCCACGCCTGGGCAACCTGCTGGCGCAAATGATGGGCCTGCCGACCCCGGTGTACGTCGCGCCTAAAGTCGAGCCGATCGTCGTGCCGCCGGTGCCTGCAAACCTATGACCCAGCGTACCCTGGGCGAGTGGCTCGCCTACCTTGAGCAGTTGCATCCGTCCGCCATCGACATGGGCCTGGAGCGCTCGCAACAGGTAGCGGCCCGCCTCGGGTTGGGCCGCCCGGCGCCGCGAGTGATCACGGTGACCGGCACCAACGGCAAAGGCTCTACCTGTGCCTTTGTCGCGGCGCTGCTGCAGGCCCAGGGGCTGAAAGTCGGCGTCTACAATTCCCCGCACCTGCTGCGTTATAACGAGCGGGTGCAGCTCAATGGTGTCGAAGCCACGGATGAGCAACTCTGCGAAGCCTTCGCCGCACTCGATGCGGGCCGGGGCGAGATCTCCCTGACTTACTTCGAGATGGGCACCCTGGCGGCGTTCTGGCTGTTCGAGCGTGCGCAACTGGATGTGGTCGTACTGGAAGTCGGCCTGGGTGGGCGCCTGGATACGGTCAACGTGGTGGATGCCGATTTGGCGTTGATCACCAGTATTGGCGTGGACCACGCCGACTATCTTGGCAATACCCGTGAGTCCGTGGCCTATGAAAAGGCCGGGATCTTCCGCCAGGGCAAGCCGGCGTTATGTGGTGATATCGATCCTCCGCACACCTTGCTGGACAAGGTGCGTGAGCTGGATTGCCCATTTTTCCTGCGTGGCCGCGAATTCAATCTCCAGATCGGCGCCTTTGACTGGCAGTGGCGTGGGCGTGATGCCCGTGGCCAGGTTGTCGAGCTGAGCGGCCTGCCGCTGCTGAATCTACCGATGGAAAACGCCGCGCTTGCGCTGCAAGCCTATCTGCTGCTGGATCTGCCGTGGAATGCCGAACAGATCGCGGCCACCTTGCTGGCGACTCGCGTGGTAGGGCGTCTGGACCGACGTGAATTCGAATGGCAGGGCAAGCGCCTGAACCTGCTGCTGGACGTGGGGCATAACCCCCATGCGGCCGAGTACCTGGCGCAGCGTCTGTCACGTACGCCGCCGGTCGGTCGTCGCTTGGCTGTGTTCGGTCTGCTGGCCGACAAGGACCTGGAAGGGGTGGTCGCGCCCTTGCTGGGCAGTGTCCAGGCCTGGGCCGTCGCGCCGCTGGATACACCGCGCAGCCGCCCGGCCACCGAGCTGGAAGCGGCCTTGCAGAACCTTGCTGCGCCGGTGACGTCGTATGCAAGCGTGACCGATGCCCTTGAAGCACAGTGCGCCATTGCCACGCCCGACGATGAGATTCTGTTGTTCGGGTCATTTTATTGTGTTGCCGAGGCGCTTGAGTGGTTAGCCCGGCGCTCCACGGAGGAAGCTGCACATGGCATTACTGGATAGCGCATACAAGCAGCGAATGGTCGGTGCCCTGGTGCTGGTGGCATTGGCGGTGATCTTCCTGCCAATGCTGTTTTCTCGCCAGGATGAAGAGCGTCAGGTCGTTGTCGAGGCGCCGGCCGCGCCCCAGGCGCCCACGGTGCCTCAGGTGCAGGTTGAGCCAGTGGTGGTTCCAGAGCCTCAGGCCTTGCCGGAGGAGGAGCCGGTGCCGACTGAGGCTCAGGTAGCCGCACAGCAAGCGCCGTCGATGCCGGTGCAGCCGAGCGTGCCGGTGGTCAAGCCGGCGCCTGCGCCGACCGTAGCGGCCAAGCCTGCTGCGCCGGCACCTGCGCCCAAGCCGGTAGCGCCGCAGCCCGCCGCGCCGGGCAAGCCGGATGTCGGCCAGAGCCGCATCGATCCGAATGGCTTGCCGATCAGTTGGTCGATCCAGGTGGCCAGCCTGGGCAGCCGCGAGGGCGCCGACGCGTTGCAGAAGAAGCTGCGTAGCCAAGGCTACAACGCCTATATCCGTAGTGCCGATGGCAAGAACCGGGTGTTTATCGGGCCGCTGATCGAGCGTGCCGAGGCAGACCGCCTGCGGGATTTGCTGGATCGCCAGCAGAACCTCAAGGGTTTCGTGACCCGGTTCCAGCCTGAGCGGGGTTGAAAGCGGATTTGCTCACCCCAAACTACTGATTTGCAAGGCAGCCACAATCACAGCTTACCGACAGCCCGACGCTCTGCTAAAATGCGCCGCCTCATCTGTCCGTAGGCTCCAACGTGCCATTTACCTGGGTTGATTGGGCGATTGTTGCAATCGTCGCCATCTCCGCTTTGATCAGTCTAAGCCGCGGCTTCGTCAAAGAAGCACTGTCGTTGCTGACCTGGATCATCGCAGGAGTCGTAGCCTGGATGTTCGGTGGTTCATTGTCGGTCTACCTGGCCGGATACATCGAGACACCTTCGGCTCGCGTCATCGCGGGCTGCGCCATCATGTTCATCGCCACGCTGCTGGTGGGGGCAATGGTCAATTATCTTATTGGCGAGTTGATACGTGTCACCGGCCTCTCCGGGACCGATCGATTTCTCGGCATGGCCTTCGGCGCCGCGCGTGGCGCGTTGCTGGTGGTCGTGGCGGTCGGGCTCTTGAGCCTGGGGCCGGTACAGCAGGATTCGTGGTGGCAGGAGTCGGTACTCGTGCCAAAATTTCTATTGGTTGCAGACTGGTCCAAGAACCTCATTCTGGGGTGGAGCAGTCAGTGGCTGGCCAGCGGAATCAGCGTACCCGCTGATCTTCCGTTCAAGGAACACCTCTTGCCGGCCAAAACGCCTCAGTAAGTTGTGTTCAGTCAAGATTCATTAAGTAGGGGTTGCGTCGCATGTGTGGCATCGTCGGTATCGTCGGTAAGTCGAACGTCAATCAGGCGCTGTATGACGCGCTAACCGTCCTCCAGCACCGCGGCCAGGACGCTGCCGGTATTGTGACCAGCCACGACGGCCGGTTATTCCTGCGCAAGGACAATGGTCTGGTACGTGACGTGTTCCATCAGCGTCACATGCAGCGCCTGGTCGGGCATATGGGCATTGGCCATGTGCGTTATCCGACTGCCGGTAGCTCGACGTCGGCCGAAGCTCAACCTTTCTACGTCAACTCGCCTTACGGCATCACCCTGGCGCACAACGGCAACCTGACCAACGTCGAACAACTGGCCAAGGAGATCTACGAATCTGACCTGCGCCACGTCAACACCAGTTCCGACTCGGAAGTGCTGCTCAACGTGTTCGCCCACGAGCTGGCCCAGCGTGGCAAGCTGCAGCCGACCGAAGAAGACGTATTCGCCGCCGTTACTGACGTGCATAACCGTTGCGTCGGTGGTTACGCGGTAGTGGCCATGGTCACCGGCTATGGCATCGTCGGTTTCCGTGACCCGCACGGCATCCGCCCGATCGTGTTCGGCCAGCGTCACACCGACGAAGGCGTCGAGTACATGATCGCTTCCGAAAGCGTTTCCCTGGACGTGCTGGGCTTCACCCTGATTCGCGATCTTGCGCCGGGCGAAGCGGTGTACATCACTGAAGACGGCAAGCTGCACACCCGTCAGTGCGCCGTGGCGCCGAAGCTCACCCCGTGCATCTTCGAACACGTCTACCTGGCGCGTCCGGATTCGATCATCGACGGCGTTTCGGTCTACAAGGCGCGCCTGCGCATGGGCGAGAAGCTGGCCGAGAAGATCCTGCGCGAGCGCCCAGAGCACGACATCGACGTAGTGATCCCGATCCCGGACACCAGCCGTACCGCTGCGCTGGAACTGGCCAACCACCTGGGCGTCAAGTTTCGCGAGGGCTTCGTGAAGAACCGCTACATCGGCCGCACCTTCATCATGCCGGGCCAGGCAGCGCGCAAGAAGTCGGTACGCCAGAAGCTCAATGCCATCGAGCTGGAGTTCCGCGGCAAGAACGTGATGCTGGTGGATGACTCCATCGTGCGCGGCACCACCTGCAAGCAGATCATCCAGATGGCCCGCGAAGCCGGTGCGAAGAACGTGTACTTCTGTTCCGCAGCGCCTGCCGTGCGTTACCCGAACGTGTACGGCATCGACATGCCGAGCGCCCACGAGCTGATCGCGCACAACCGTTCGACACAGGACGTGGCCGACCTGATCGGCGCCGACTGGTTGATCTACCAGGACCTGCCAGACCTGATCGAGGCGGTCGGCGGTGGCAAGATCAAGATCGAGCAGTTCGACTGCGCGGTGTTCGACGGCAAGTACGTGACCGGCGACGTCGACGAGGCCTACCTGAACAAGATCGAGCAGGCGCGCAACGACTCGTCGAAGATCAAGACCCAGGCGGTCAGCGCGATCATCGACCTGTACAACAACTGAGTGACAACCGGCCCTGAGGGGCCGGTTTTGTATCTTAAATAAAGAATTGAGTAAGGAGTGGCAGCATGAGTCAGGAATGGGATGCCGGTCGGTTGGACAGCGACCTCGATGGCGTAGCTTTCGATACCCTGGCTGTGCGCGCCGGCCAGCACCGCACCCCGGAAGGTGAGCACGGTGATCCGATGTTCTTCACCTCCAGCTACGTGTTCCGTACTGCGGCCGATGCCGCTGCGCGCTTTGCCGGCGAAGTGCCGGGCAACGTGTATTCGCGTTACACCAACCCGACCGTGCGTGCGTTCGAAGAGCGTATCGCGGCGCTGGAAGGCGCTGAGCAGGCGGTTGCAACGGCGACCGGCATGGCCGCCATCCTGGCGGTGGTGATGAGCCTGTGCAGCGCTGGCGACCATGTGCTGGTGTCGCGCAGCGTGTTCGGGTCGACCATCAGCCTGTTCGAGAAGTATTTCAAGCGTTTCGGCATCGAAGTCGATTACGTGCCCCTGGCGGATCTGTCCGGCTGGGATGGGGCGATCAAGGCCAACACCAAGCTGCTGTTCGTCGAGTCGCCGTCCAACCCTCTGGCCGAACTAGTGGATATCGCTGCGTTGTCCGAAGTGGCGCACGCCAAGGGCGCAATGCTGGTGGTGGACAACTGCTTCTGCACTCCGGCGTTGCAACAGCCGTTGAAGCTGGGCGCGGATATCGTTGTGCACTCGGCCACCAAGTTCATCGATGGCCAGGGTCGTTGCATGGGCGGTGTGGTGGCGGGTCGCAGCGAACAGATGAAGGAAGTCGTCGGCTTCCTGCGCACCGCTGGCCCGACCTTGAGCCCGTTCAACGCCTGGATCTTCCTCAAAGGCCTGGAAACCCTGAGCCTGCGCATGAAGGCCCATTGCGCCAACGCCCAGGCCCTGGCCGAATGGCTGGAGCAACAGGACGGCATCGAGAAGGTGCACTACGCCGGCCTCAAGAGCCACCCGCAACACGAATTGGCTCAGCGTCAGCAGCGCGGTTTCGGTGCTGTGGTGAGTTTCGAAGTGAAGGGCGGCAAAGAGGGCGCCTGGCGCTTTATCGATGCGACACGCCTGATCTCCATCACCGCCAACCTGGGTGACAGCAAAACCACCATTACCCACCCGAGCACCACGTCTCACGGCCGCCTGGCGCCGCAGGAGCGTGAGGCAGCGGGTATTCGTGACAGTCTGATCCGCATTGCGGTAGGCCTGGAAGACGTGACGGACTTGCAGGCTGACCTGGCTCGCGGGCTGGCAGCCTTGTGATCGAGTGGTCCATGGAAGCCGCAGTTGCCAGTAACGGCCGTGTTGCGCTGGTCACCGGCGCGGCACGGGGCATTGGCCTCGGGATTGCCGCATGGCTGATCAGCGAAGGCTGGCAGGTGGTATTGACCGACCTGGACCGTGAGCGCGGTTCCAAGGTGTCCAAGGTGCTGGGTGAGAATGCCTGGTTTATCAGCATGGACGTGGCCGACGAGAAGCAAGTCGCCCAGGGGGTCGCCGAGGTGTTGGGGCAGTTCGGGCGCCTGGACGCGTTGGTCTGCAACGCGGCGGTGGCCGACCCGCGCAACATCACGCTGGAAAGCCTGGACCTGGCGTACTGGAATCGGGTGCTGGCGGTGAACCTCAGTGGGCCGATGTTGCTGGCCAAGCACTGTGCGCCGTATCTGCGCGCCCACGGCGGCGCTATCGTCAACCTGGCGTCGACGCGGGCTCGCCAATCGGAGCCGGACACCGAGGCCTATGCTGCGAGCAAGGGCGGCTTGCTGGCCCTGACGCATGCCTTGGCGATGAGCCTGGGGCCGGAAGTGCGGGTCAACGCGGTCAGCCCCGGCTGGATCGATGCGCGTGACCCGGCGGCCCGGCGTGCCGAGCCGTTGAGTGACGCCGATCACGCCCAGCATCCTGCGGGCAGGGTAGGCACCGTGGAAGACGTGGCGGCAATGGTGGCGTGGCTGTTGTCGCGCCAGGCGGGGTTTGTTACCGGGCAAGAGTTTGTCGTGGATGGCGGCATGAGCAAGAAGATGATTTACAGCGAGTAGGGTGCATAGCTGTCTTGAAGCAATTTTGTCTTTTTCAGAAAAACTTCAAGCAGGCTATTGACTTAGGTCCGCTACCTGCGTAAATTTCGCGGCCTCAACGAAGCAAAGGGTGATTAGCTCAGCCGGGAGAGCATCTGCCTTACAAGCAGAGGGTCGGCGGTTCGATCCCGTCATCACCCACCACTTCTTGAGAGTTTTGCTTCAGGGCAAGACGCAACGTTAAAGGTTGCACCGACGCGCAGCGGTAGTTCAGTCGGTTAGAATACCGGCCTGTCACGCCGGGGGTCGCGGGTTCGAGTCCCGTCCGCTGCGCCATATTTTCCAGGTTCGATGTGTTGGACTTGAGATTGAACAGCCAAGGCTGATCGATCAGATGTTTAAAGACGGTTGAGTCCTTATGTTCAGCCGGTCAAGCGATACGCAGCGGTAGTTCAGTCGGTTAGAATACCGGCCTGTCACGCCGGGGGTCGCGGGTTCGAGT
>NZ_MDGK01000060.1 GCF_001870465.1 Pseudomonas extremorientalis | reverse complement strand
GTTAGAATACCGGCCTGTCACGCCGGGGGTCGCGGGTTCGAGTCCCGTCCGCTGCGCCATATCTGTCTCAAGGCCTACTGAACGCCTTGGAGCACAAAGCAAGCCTCTGGCTACTTTGATCCGATAGCAAAGACCCTGGTCGAAAGACCGGGGTTTTTTGTGCCTGTGATTTGATAAGTGCGACCTGTAGGAGCCTGCAAACGGGCTCCTACAGGTTCGAGTCAGAATCCCAATTTGTCGCGTAGCCCGTAGTACCAGGCACCCATTGCCGCAAATGGTGTGCGCAACAGTTGCCCACCCGGGAACGGGTAGTGCGGCAGGTCGGCAAACGCGTCAAAACGCTCTGCCTGGCCTCGCAGTGCCTCTGCCAGTACCTTGCCCGCCAGGTGCGTATACGTCACGCCATGGCCGCTGCAGCCCTGTGAGTAGTAGATGTTGTCGCCCAGGCGACCCACCTGCGGCAAACGCGACAGGGTCAGCAGGAAATTGCCGGTCCAGGCGTAGTCTATCTTCACGTCCTTGAGTTTCGGGAAGGCCTTGAGCATCTTCGGGCGGATGATCGCTTCGATATTCGCCGGGTCGCGCGCGCCATACACCACGCCGCCGCCGAAGATCAGGCGCTTGTCGCGGGTGAGGCGATAGTAGTCGAGCAGGTAGTTGCAGTCTTCGACGCAGTAATCCTGCGGCAGCAACGTTCTCGCCAGCTCATCGCCCAAGGGGGCGGTGGTGATCACTTGTGTGCCGCACGGCATGGACTTGGCGGCCAACTCCGGCACCAGGTTGCCCAGGTAGGCATTCCCCGCGACGATGATGAACTTGGCCCTGACCTTGCCCTCGGCGGTATGCACCACCGGGTTGGCGCCGCGCTCGATACGCACGGCAGCGGATTGCTCGTAGATCGTGCCGCCCAGGGACTCCACGGCGGCCGCTTCGCCGAGTGCCAGGTTGAGTGGGTGGATGTGCCCCCCGCTCATGTCCAGCAAGCCGCCGACGTAGTTGTCACAGGCTACTACTTCGCGAATACGGCGTTCGTCCAGCAGCTCCAGTTGGGTGTGGCCGTAGCGCTCCCATAGACGCTTCTGTGACTCCAGATGGCCCATGTGCTTACTGTTGAGCGCGGCGAAAACACCACCATCCTTCAGGTCGCACTGAATCTGATACTTGGCCACCCGCTCACGAATGATCTTGCCGCCTTCAAACGCCATCTGCCCCAGCAGTTGCGCCTGCCTGGGGCCGACACTGCGCTCGATTACATCAATATCACGGCTGTAGCTGTTGACGATCTGCCCGCCATTGCGGCCCGAGGCGCCAAACCCCACCTTGGCGGCTTCCAGCACCGTCACGCGAAAACCGCTCTCCAACAGGAACAGGGCGCTGGAGAGGCCGGTGTAGCCGGCGCCGATCACGCACACATCGGTTTCGACGTCGCCTTGCAGGACTGGGCGAGGTGGAGCTGCATTCGCGGAAGCGGCGTAATACGACTGGGGGTAGGGGGTGTTCGCCATCCTGGAACCTCTGTTTTATATTTTTTACGAGTGCGCCGATCCTACCTGAGTTGAAAATTGCCTGCCAGCCACCCGAAATCCGCAGGTGTACCCCACGCAAATAAAAAATTCGCATATTCATAGGGTTAGCTGCAAAAAAGATGTTGACACCCCTCCGGAATTCCGTAGAATGCCGCCTCACAGCAGGCACGTAGCTCAGTTGGTTAGAGCACCACCTTGACATGGTGGGGGTCGTTGGTTCGAGTCCAATCGCGCCTACCAAACAAAATCCGCTCTGCTGGGCGGTCTAGAAGGGCTCACCGAAAGGTGGGCCCTTTTTTGTTGCCTGCGATTTGAAAAACTTTTGCAAACCCTCTCTTCAGCCCGTATCTCCAAGAAAAATCTGCAGCAACACCAGTTCAACTACCGCCACCAGCAGTAAAAACATCACGAACCCGAGTGAGAACACGCGTTTTCGCCGTGGTGGGGTGTAGTCGCCTGCGAACTCAAGCAGCTTCCAGATGAATTCGAAAAACTCGCTCATGATGAGGGCTTACTTGGCCTTGGCGTTCTTGATATCGCTGATCATCTGTTTGGCAATCGCCTGCACCTGCTTCTGCGTCATGGCCGAGGCAATGCCTTCCCAGGCGGATGACGAGGTGTCGTAGGTGCGCGAGCCAATCGGCGTGCCGGATTTCAGGTCGAAGTAATCCGCGCGGGAGAACACCCAGGCGTTGCCTACCAGCGCACCGGCTACATACCGTGAGCCCGGCTCGATGTAACGAAACTTGCTCACATTGATCTTGATGTCGACACCCTCTTCACCACTTGGTGCTACCGCCGTGCTTTCGGTGACGTTGAAGCCGGCCTGTCGGGCTTCGACCTGAAGCGCGTTGTTCCAGTCGCGCTTGAGCAGGTTCCAGTCCGGGTTTTGCTCGACTTGGCCTTCGCCCTTGATGCTCACCACGAGGTTGTGTTTCGCGGAGTCCGGGATCGCCAGCGCTGCGCTGCTGCCACTTTTTACCTTGGCGGCGCAACCACCCAGCATGGACAGCGCAACTGCGCAGGAGAGGGCGATCAGGGCCTTTTGGGTTTTCATTGAATTTCCGTATCCACAGCAGTTAGGAGGGAGAGGCGTGCGCAGGCCATTCGCGCAGGCCTGTTAAATAAGCGGCGCCAAGATGCGCGAATCCCTGCGGGTCTGTCCACATCTCGTTACATGCAGGCTGTGCAATCACCCACAAAATTTATTGGTTCGCAGCAACAATTTTTCTTGTTGGACACCTCCCGCCCCCAGGCAGCAAAGTTGCCGCCACTGACGCTCGACCTTCTGGGTCAACAATAAAAAAACCGAGCCGACTGCACGCCACTTCCTGCTGTGAACCCTTTGTTCACATCCTGCTGTAATGGCGCCGCAGCGCGCACTTAAGGACCTCACCGCCATGCAAACTGTTGTGAACTTATGGCCGTTGATCGGCGTACTGGTGATCGTGGTTGGCTTTGTATTGCGTATCAACCCTCTGTTGGTGGTCACCGCCGCCGCTATCGCCACCGGGCTTGCCGCCCATTTCCCCCTGGAAAAAATCCTCGCCACCATGGGCGATGGCTTCCTTCAGACCCGTGCCCTGCAATTGATTCTGTTGCTGCCCCTGGCGGTCATTGGACTGCTGGAGCGGCATGGGCTGCGCCTGCATGCGCAGAATTGGATTGCACGGTTCGAGCGCGCCACGGTCGGGCGCTTGTTGATCATCTATCTGTTTGTGCGTGAATCCACGGCCGCCATGGGCTTGACCAGCCTGGGCGGGCATCCGCAGATGGTGCGTCCGCTGCTGGCGCCGATGGCTGAAGGTGCAGCGGAAAAACGCTACGGCAAACTTCCCGAAAAACTGCGTCATAAAGTGCTGGCGATGTGCGCGGCAACTGACAATGTCGGCCTGTTTTTTGGTGAGGATATCTTTGTCGCCTTCGGTGCAATCGCCTTGATGCACACCTTCCTGCTGGGCTCGGGGATTGATGTGGAGCCGCTGCATATTGCGGTATGGGGGATTCCTACGGCGATCTGCGCCTTCATCATTCACGCGATCCGCCTGCATCGGTTTGACCGAAGGCTCACCCGAGAGATGACGCCGGCCGCTGCACCCGTGGAGGCCGCACAATGATTATTTCCATTCAATACCTGTATTGGCTGGCCGGGGTTCTGCTGCTGATCACGGCGGGCATGATCCTGATGGATCGCACCCATCCCAAACGCTGGACCAGTGCATTGTTCTGGCTGTTGTTCGCCATTCCATTCCTGATCGGTGAGCGTCTGCCGTCGGTGGCTATCGGGGTAGGCATAGTGGTCATGGCCTTGATAGCCGGCATGGGCGGCGTCGGCCGTGGCAAGCATGCCGAGCTGCACGACAAGGCATCCCGTGCCAGTGCTGGTCGCCTGGGGCACAAGCTGTTCATCCCGGCGTTGGCGATCCCGCTGACCACGGTGATCGGATCGGTGTTGCTCAAGCACACCGAGATCGGCGGAGTGCCGTTGCTGGACCCGAAAAACACGACCTTCGTTTCTCTCGGTATCGGCTGCCTGATCGCCCTTGGCTTGGCGTGCTGGTTGACCCGTGATACGCCGGTGCAGGCCTTGCGTGAATCCCGTCGCCTGACTGAAGCGCTGGGCTGGGCCATGGTGCTGCCGCAGATGCTGGCAATGCTGGGTTTACTGTTCAACGAAGCCGGGGTTGGTACGGCTGTCGCGCATGTCACCACTACCTATATCAACCTTGATTTCAAGTTGGTGGCGGTGATCGTCTATGTGCTGGGCATGGCGTTGTTTACGGTGATCATGGGGAATGGCTTTGCAGCTTTCCCTGTAATGACCGGCGGTGTCGGCGTGCCGGTGTTGGTGGGTATCTATGGCGGTAACCCCGCGGTGATGGCGGCGATCGGTATGTTCTCCGGCTACTGCGGTACCCTGATGACCCCGATGGCAGCCAACTTCAATATCGTCCCGGCGGCGTTGCTCGAGCTGCCGGACAAGAATGCGGTAATCAAGGCCCAGCTTCCGACCGCGTTGATGATGCTGGTGGTCAATATTGTGCTGCTTTATCTGTTGATGTGAGGCCGTGATGCAAATTGTACTGCTGACGGGTTTCGAGCCCTTTGATCAAGACCGGGTGAACCCCTCCTGGGAAGCCGTGCGCCAACTGGACGGCGTGCGACTGGAAAGCGATGTGCAGATTGTTGCGCGATTGCTGCCTTGCGCATTTGCCACGGCGGGCGCTTGCCTGACCGGGCTGATCGACGAGTTGCACCCGGCGATGGTGATTGCGACTGGCCTGGGGCCTGGGCGTAGCGATATCTCAGTCGAACGGGTGGCGATCAATATCAATGATGCACGCATCCCCGATAACCTCGGGGAGCAGCCTATCGATACGGCTGTCGTAGCCGGCGGCCCGGCGGCCTACTTCACGACCTTGCCGATCAAGGCGATGGTCAAGGCTGTGCGCGACGCGGGAGTCGCGGCCTCGGTATCGCAGACGGCTGGGACATTTGTGTGTAACCAGGTGTTTTATCTGTTGCAGCATGCGCTCGCAGGTTCTGGGGTACGCAGTGGGTTTATCCACGTACCTTTTCTGCCAGAGCAGGTGGCAGATTCACAGCGGCCCTCAATGGCGTTGGATACGTTGGTTGTGGGGCTGCAGTCAGCTGTGCTGGCGGCGTGGCAAACACCGGTGGATGTAGAGGAAGCGGGCGGGCAGGTCAGCTGATCGGCCCGACGCTCCTCAAATCGCAAACAGTCGAGTAAGCCCGAAGGTGATAGCGCAAGCCAGGCCTGTCATGGCGAATGCGGTTGCCACGTACCATTTGATAAGGTTCAGTTCAGTAGTTGCCAGGTCTGCCTTGGAAGCGAAGTGCTTGTCCATGGCGTCTGCCTTGCTCGAAACGGTGATCAGCTTCTCATTCATTTCAGCCAGCCCCTTTTCCAGTAAACCTAATCGCATTTCCATTTCAGGATCTCCATAATTTTACCGCTGCCGGCTCTCCCTTGAGCCCCTTGGGAAGCGAGACTAGTCTGGCTCGCGACCAGTGTTAAGAGACAAACCTTTGCAAAATAACACCGGGCGTTTGCGCTCAATCTTCCCGTCTAGGAAAGAACAACTCAAAACACGTCACACCTGCCTCACTGCTTACCCTGTACCGCCCGTTATGCAGTTGCATGATGGTTGCCACAATCGATAATCCCAACCCGTTGGACTGTGCAGAACGTTCCCGTGACTCATCCACCCGGTAAAACCGTTCGAACAGCCGCGGCAGATGCTCGGCGGCGATGGTCTCGCCCTGATTGCTGACCCTCAGGTGAATGCCATCGGCGCTTGGCACGGCGCGGATCTCCAGCTCGGTACGTGGCGCACCATATTTGATGGCGTTGGCGCACAGGTTCGCCAGCGCCCTGCGCAGCAGCATCGGCTCCGCCCAGATCACGCCTTCACCTTCTGCGTGAATGCTGATATCCGCATCACCCGCCAAGCCCTCAAAGTACTCGGCGATGCGCTCCACCTCGTCCCAGGCACTGAGTTCCTGGCGTTGCCGCAAAGCACTGGCCGGGTCGGTGCGCGCGAGGAACAGCATGTTATCGAGCATCCGCGCCAGGCGTTCAAGCTCTTCCACATTGGACGCCAACAACTGCTGATAACTTTCAATGCTGCGGTGCTGTTGAAGGGCGACCTGTGTTTCCCCCAGCAAATTGTTGATGGGGGTGCGCAGCTCGTGGGCCATGTCGGTGGACACCTGACCCAGTTGGACAAAGCCCTTGGCCAGCCGCTCAAGCATGGTATTGAATGAATCAATCATCGGCAGCAGTTCTTTAGGCGCACCGTGGCTGTCGAGGCGTTCAGCGAGGTTGCCGACGCCAATGCCTTGAGCGTGCCGGGCCAGGCGTCGCAACGGTAACAGCCCGCGATGAACCAGCAGGTAGCCGACCAGGGCCAGGATGAGTGCGGCAATGCTCGCCAGGATATAAACGCTCAGGCGATAGCTGGCGAGTACGCTGGTGCGCTCGGTCATCAGGCGCCCCGTGGTGACTTGCAGGCTGCCCAGGTCGCCGGAGTCGATGGACGCGGCGACGGTGGCGAAGGGTACGCCGTTGATGCTGGGAAAATGGTGTACGTCGGCGAGCGTCAGTTCGTGGTTCTTGGGGACCGGGGGTATGGAAGGCAGGTCGATATTGCCGGGATTGACCGTCAGCAATGGCTTCTGTCCTGGCGCGGCGATGCTCAGTACCGATTCGCGGTTGCCGAGCATGTTCTGGAACAACTCCGGCTTGGTCTTGATCAGGTCCAGGGTGTTGCTGTCATTGAGCAGGTTGCGCAACTGATCTATGCGGTAGATCAAGGCCGCGTCGTCACGCATGATCAATTCCCGCTCCAGTTCGCGATACAGCGCCACACCGAGGGTCGCCAGCAGGGCGAAGGCGAGGAGGGCGAAGATCAACGCCAGGCGCAGGGTCAGGGAGTAATGACGGCGTGTGTTCATGGCTGGGTATCGAAACGGTAGCCGATGCCACGCACGCTGTGGATCAGCTTGAGCTGGAACGGGTCGTCGATTTTCAGGCGCAGGCGCCGTACGGCCACGTCGACCACGTTGGTGTCGCTGTCGAAATTCATGTCCCACACCCGCGAGGCGATCAGCGAGCGGGACAGCACCTGGTCCTGATGAGTGGCGAACAGGTGCAGCAAGGCGAACTCTTTGTTGGTCAGGGTGATGCGGGTGCCGGCGCGGGTGACACGGCGTTTGAGCACGTCGATTTGCAGGTCGGCGATCTGCAGTTGTTCCTCTTCCCGGCTTGGGCCGCGACGGGTCAGGGTTCGTAAGCGTGCCACCAGTTCAGCGAAGGAAAAAGGCTTGATCAGGTAATCATCGGCACCCAGCTCCAGGCCCTTGATGCGGTCGGCAATGTCGTCGCGAGCCGTCAGGAAAAGTACCGGCGTATCGGCTTCCTTTCGCAGGCGGCGCAGCACCTCCCAGCCGTCCATTTTCGGCATCATCACATCCAGCACGATCACGTCGAACGCTGTTTCCAGGGCCTGGTGCAAACCGTCCACGCCGTCACGGGCGAGGCTGACGGAGTAACCCAGTTCCTGCAGGCCGTTGAGCAGGTAATTGCCGGCCTTGGGTTCGTCTTCGACTACAAGAATGTTCATGGGAAGTGCCCTGTCTCAATGCGTGGCGCAAGTGTAGCCCGATCAATTGTCGCTGGCGCAACCGATGCCCTGGACCTGGTAGTCCAACACATGTTCGCGACCCTGGCTGTCCAGGTAGTCGAGGCGCGCCGGGACGATGCCGCATTGGCCGTAGGTGTCGGTGCTCGACAGCACTTTGGCCACATCCAGGTGCACGAAGAAGCCGGTTTTGTCATGGATCACAGGTTCTGCGGCAAGCACGGAACCGGTAGCGAGCAGAGCGGTAAAGCCGAGGACAAACAGTTTCATGGTGGTATCTCTCTTTAAGGGTTGGCTGCCAGATCGTGACAGTGAGTTCACGGTAACCAGGCACCCCGAACAGCCAACCAACAGGATGATGACAAGTTTGTAATGCGCGGCTCAGGGCTGGCGGCCAGAGGCCTCGAGGATCAGGTCGGTGATTTCCTTGGCGTGGGACACCAGCGACAGGTGGCTCGAAGGCAGCTCGATGGTGGTGGCGTTCATGCGCTTGGCGAGGAAGCGCTCCAGGTCCGGATTGATGGTCTGGTCATTCGCCGACACTGCATACCAGGAAGGCTTGGTGTGCCAGGCGGCGTTGACGGTGCGACCGCTGAACAGGGTCTTGGCGATGGGCTGCTGCACGGCGTACAGCTCCATGGCCTTGGCATGCGGCACATCGCCGGCAAAGTATTTGAGGAAGGCCTCCTGGCTCAGGGTAAGGTAGCCGTCGTGGTCTTCAACGCCGGCCCGTACCGGCATGCTCGGATACTTTGCCGAGAGTGCGACAAAGTCTTCATTGGCGTCAGGCGCGCGGGCGGCCACGTACACCAGGGCGCTGACCTTCGGGTTGGCCCCGGCGTCGCTGACCACGGTGCCGGCGTAGGAGTGGCCGACCAGCACGGTGGGGCCGTCTTGCTGGTCCAGTACACGGTTGGTGGCGGCCACGTCGTTGGCCACCGAGGTTAGCGGGTTCTGCACGGCAGTGACATGCAGACCGGCGGCCTGGAGGCGGGTGATCACCTCGGACCAGCTCGAGCCGTCAGCCCAGGAACCATGCACCAGCACCACGTTATCGGCTTTGACCGACGCCACGTTGCCGGCCATGGCGGTGCCCGTGCCCAGCATCAGCAGGCTGGCGGCGATCAGGCAGAGTTTGCTTGCAGGTTTCATGGGGGGACCCTTTTCATCAGTAGGAAGTGGCGTCATCCGGTGTGGGTGACTGACGATTCCACTGTATGAAGTGAGGGTGCTGGTAAGACTTACCGCTCCATTACAAACCTGTAATGCAATCTACGGATCACCTCGGTAGCGTTTACAAGCACCGAGGTGATCCGTAGATTGCATCGGCCTATCATTTTTCCGCCCATGAGGAATTCGCTCAGTGTCTATCCGAGCTTCAGCCGTGTTCAACCGCCGTTACCGTGCCTTTTTGTTTGATATGGATGGGACCTTGCTCAACTCCATTGCCGCTGCCGAGCGGGTGTGGAGCATCTGGGCTGAACGTCATGGGCTGGATGTGGCGGCTTTTTTGACGACTATTCACGGCGCCCGCGCGATCGACACCATTACGCGCCAGGCATTGCCGGGCGTCGATCCCGAGGTTGAAGCGCAGTGGATCACCGAGGCTGAAATCAATGATGTCGAAGGTGTTGTGGCGATTTCCGGCGCCGTGGCGTTTCTGAACCGTCTGCCGGGTGATCAATGGGCGTTGGTCACTTCTGCCCCCAGGGAGTTGGCGTTGCGCCGACTGCAAGCAGCGGGCATTGCGCCGCCGGCGGTATTGGTGACGGCTGAAGACGTGGCCGTCGGCAAGCCGAATCCGGCTTGTTACGTTTTGGGGGCGCAACGCCTGGGTGTGCCGGTGCAGGAATGCCTGGTGTTTGAAGATGCGGCGGTGGGTATTCGTGCGGGAGAGGCCGCAGGCGCGGATGTGATGGTCGTGACGTCGACGCATCGCACGCCTGTGGCCACTGACCACCCTTCGATAGACGGGTACCAGCAGTTGGACGTACAGCGTGACGCAGATGGCTTGTTGTACTTGAAGAGTCGGGCGGGCTGATACGAAAAGGCCAAACTCGTGCTGTGACGCTGTTGATAGCGGTGCCTGCTAGCGATGAGCGCGATGTCACTGACGCGTTTGCCGGCACAACCTGCGTTGCACGGACTTCTGGATAGGTTTGAGACAAAACAGGAACAAGTACCCGCAAAGCAGCAGCGCCAAGTCCAGCCCCGAATGAGGAGCGGCGGAGCCTGAGCCTTCGATTGCATACTTCAAACCATAGGCCAGCCCTGCGAAGACCCATCCTATCGATAAGGCGATCATCCAAGACGTGTAGGCAAATGGCGGTGGGGGCCTGGGCCGCATCGACATGCTCCTGAATGCACACGGATGGCTGAGTGTCAGTCAGAAGATTCGGCTGAGAATGAAACAACAAGTTCCGGGCGTGAAGACAGTTTCATCTTTCCATGAAGATGAACGCATTGGTGGCGTCAGTCACGCAGCAATGACAAGAGCGGTGTGAAGAGGTTTTCGCCAGCCATTACAGTGCACGAAAGGGCTGGCTACTGAGGGCGCTTCAAGGCGTCTGGTTTTTGTCCGGGGCAGTCAAACCGGCCTGGATGCGCTGGTAGATCTCCTCGCGATGCACGGCAACATCCTTGGGTGCGTTGATGCCGATTCTTACTTGCTGGCCGCTGACGCCCAGGATGGTGATCGTGATGTCATCACCGATGTTTATGCTTTCACCAACTTTGCGGGTGAGTATCAGCATGGACTTCTCCTTGATTACTTTTAAGGACACATGTTTCAGACAGGGCAGGTGTCGGATGTGTGTAGCTTACTGCTAAGCGCTTCCCTGTGACTGCCTCTTTTTAGGACGCATAGAGGCGACATTAATTCCCATGGCGGCATCATACAGGTCTGCGATACATGATTCGCATTGTTTAAGCCAACGTTTATGACGGCCAGAATAGACAGTGAATGATAAAGTCGCCTCTTTATCTTTAAAGGAGCAGGGCAGTGCGTAAAGTAGCGATGGCAATGGCGGTGTTGGCATTGGCCGGTTGCGGTGAGGGCAAACGCGTGGAGGCCCCCAGGAGCAAGCCTGTCGTGACCGAAAACCAGCCTCGAACCGGCGCGATTGCTGCCCAGGAATGGGATGTGTGGGTCGGTCCGCCGGACCACAAGCTACAGGCCATCACCGACCTTACGGCCTGGTTGCTGGAACATGGTTTCAACTTTTACATCGTGAAGGTTGACGGCAAGGACGAAGTCTTGCTGGGGCCGTTCGCGACCAAGGCTGAAGCGGAGGCCAAGCAGGCACTGCTCAACGAGAAAATGGCGCGCGCCAAGAAAACCGATACCGAATCGCAGGTTATCGAGCACAAGGCGGCACAGTAACGCGCCGGGTGGGCGGGAGTTTCGCCCATTTTCAACTACAGGCTTTCAGATTCACCGGGCCGACAAACTCATTGCCGCGCCCCATCACACACGCCACTGTCTGGTTACGCTGGCGCTCCCAGGCCTGCACCGGGTAGGTCTTGTTCCAGGCTTCGTACAACTGGCGATCCTGTTTCGACAGTCGCAAGCCGTACTGTTTGCTCATATAAAAATAGGTGCGGGCGATCATTCCCCGGATGGAAGGGCGCGGCATGACCTTCTTGGCCTTGAAATCCACTTGAGTCAGGCAAGACCCATACTGCCCGCTTTGTACCGGCAGCCAGCCAAAACTGAAGTTATTTCGGTCACCGTTGACCTCACCGATGCTGGGTACCAGGTTGTGCAGGTCCGCTTCGGCACGCTTGAACACGTCATCATGGCGCGTGCAGTTCTTACGCCCACCGTCCTGCCAGCATTGGCGCTGATGCCCGATCTGCCAGGCGGGAACAATGTGCTCCCATTCGATGCGTGCGGCACGATTGGCGTTTTTGCGGGGGATGTAGCCACAGGCTTTCAAGTCCACGCGATTGCCCGTGTACTTGCAACCGCAATAGAACTCGGTGGATTGTGGAGCGTAGAGCTTCCAGGCGATTTTCTTGGCTTCACTGAACGTGCGTGGCGCCTGGGCGTGGGCGGTGACAGCAAAAAACAGGCAGCACACCGCGATAAAACGGACACTCATTGAATCAATCTTCCTTCGGTACAACCCAGAAAATCTGTACGCCACCGTCGTCACGATAGGCGAGGGTGACGTTGTCGTTCTCTGCTATTTCCTCCAGCAAGCGCGCCCATTCATCCTCGGGCTCGTCCGGCAAACGGAAGATCAACGCTGCCTTGGCTTTCTGGGCGTTGGTTGAATTGATGATCTTTTGCACGCGAATAGCCAGGCGTTCGTAGGCATCAGGTGCGGTTGGCACTGCGGAAGAGGACTTTGCCACGGAGTATTCCTTAATAGGCTGTACGCACATACAGTATTTAACTGTAGGCGATTTCGCAACTACTTAAAATTCAAGAAGTTCGTCTTACAGCAATTCAGGCAATTGGGTGTAGGGCGGGGCGGGATGGTGCAGGAGCGAGCATGCTCGCTCCTGCAGGGGGACAGTCAGGAATCAGTATTCCCAGAACATGCGCTGCAGCTCTTTGCTGTCTTGGGTCTTGGTCAAGGCGACCATGGCCAGGATGCGGGCTTTCTGCGGGTTCAGGTCGAGTGCAGCCACCCAGTCGTATTTGTCGTCAGGCTGTTCGGCGTTGCGCAAAACCATGCCACCGGCATTCACGTGGGAAGAGCGAATGATCTGTACACCCTGTTTGCGCAGTTCCACCAGGGCAGGTACGACTTTGGAGGACACGGAGCCGTTGCCAGTGCCGGCGTGGATGATGGCTTTGGCGCCTGCTTGAGCCAGGGCCTTGTAGGCAGTGTCGCTCACGTTGCCGTAGCCATAGGCGATCTCGACGTCCGGCAGGCTCTTGATGTTCTTGATATCGAATTCCGAATCCATGGTGTGACGCTTGGCCGGCAAGCGGAACCAGTAGGATTTTCCTTCAACCACCATGCCCAGTGGGCCCCATGGGCTCTTGAACGCTTCGGTCTTGATATTGATCATCTTGCTGACGTCGCGACCCGACTGGATCTCGTCGTTCATGGTGACCAGCACGCCTTTGCCGCGTGCATCCTTGCTGCCCGCCACGGCCACAGCGTTGTACAGGTTGAGCATGCCGTCCGCCGACATGGCGGTGCCTGGTCGCATGGAGCCGACCACCACGATTGGCTTGTCGGTTTTCTCCACCAGGTTCAGGAAGTAGGCGGTTTCTTCGAGGGTGTCGGTACCGTGGGTGATCACGATGCCGTCCACATCCTTGCTGTCGGCCAGTTCGGCGACGCGGCGACCCAGTTGCAGCAGGTTGTCATTGTTGATGCTTTCGGACGCAATTTGCATCACTTGCTCGCCACGCACATTGGCGATCTGGCTAAGCTCAGGAACACCAGCGATCAATTGCTCGATACCGACTTTCGCTGCCTGGTAGGTGGCGCTGTTGGCTGCGCTGGCACCGGCGCCGGCAATGGTACCGCCGGTGGCGAGGATCACCACGTTGGACAGTTTGGTCTTGGTTTCAACTTCCTTTGCCTGGGCGGCAACGGGGAACAACAGCAGGAGGGCTAACGCGCCCGGAACAAAAGTCTTCAGTGCAGATTTCATTATTTTTCTCTCTGGTTTTTGATGAGTGCTGTAGCAGGTTCATCTAGAACACCCGTGCGGTTCTGAATGCCACGAGGTGATGAGGTAGAGCAGGATCTATACCAGGCTCAGCGTAAACGCTAAAACAATTTAAATTATTGATTTATAACAGTTAATATTGATTTTTCGAGCTTGTTGATCATGTGGGTGTCCGGCTTTCCGAACATCGCACTGCATTGCGTTCGGTTGTCCGAAAAAGTTGATCGCCTGGCTCTGGGGGATGCATGAATGGTGCGTTCCAGCCTGTCGTTTCAGACAACGATAGGAAGTGTGTGATGTTTAGCTGCATCTATGCCCAAGCGTGAGGGACGGCCTGGATGAAAGGCTGTTTTCAACCGTTGACAAATCTCGACAAGTTTCTCATAGTTTGAACAACGCAAACGTTTGCGAGATGTTTCACGAAGTACTCATTGAGTATCGTGACAGCTCGTATCAGTCCCCCGGGTGGGAAGGCTGCCGAAGGGGTCTTCGGTGCAAGCGTTGCTCACAATAATCATAAGATCGGAGTGAACCCATGAAGCTGCCATTCGCTGGACGTCTTCTTGCTGTCGCTGTGCTTGCCGCCGCATCCGCTGCCCTGCCTCTCTCCTCTGCATTTGCCGATGACGCCGCCAAACCCAAGGTCGGCCTGGTCATGAAATCCCTCGCCAATGAATTCTTCGTCACCATGCAGGACGGTGCCAAGACGTATCAGAAAGAGCACGCCGCCGATTTCGACATGATCACCAACGGGATCAAGAACGAAACCGACACCAGCGCGCAGATTGATATCGTCAACCAGATGATCCTCGCCAAGGTCAACGCCATCGTGATCGCGCCTGCCGATTCGAAGGCACTGGTCACCGTGCTGAAGAAGGCCTCGGATGCCGGTATCAAGGTCGTCAACATCGATAACCGCCTCGACCCGGATGTGCTTAAAAGCAAGAACCTCGATATCCCGTTCGTAGGCCCGGACAACCGTAAAGGCTCGAAACTGGTGGGTGACTACCTGGCCAAGCAACTGGCCTCGGGTGACAAGGTCGGCATCATCGAAGGTGTGCCGACCACCACCAACGCCCAGCAACGTACCGCAGGCTACAAGGACGCGATGGACGCTGCCGGCATGAAGATTGTGTCCACTCAATCCGGCAACTGGGAAATCGACCAGGGCCAGAAAGTGGCGTCCGCCATGCTGAGCGAATACCCGGACCTCAAGGCCCTGCTGGCCGGTAACGACAACATGGCCCTGGGCGCAGTCTCCGCCGTGCGTGCGGCAGGCAAAGCCGGCAAGGTGCTGGTCGTAGGCTACGACAACATCGAAGCCATCAAGCCGATGCTGCAGGACGGTCGTGTGCTGGCGACCGCTGACCAGGCCGCTGCGCAGCAAGCCGTGTTCGGTATCCAGAATGCGCTCAAGCTGGTCAAGGGTGAGAAAGTCGATGCCAAGGACGGCGTGATCGAGACCCCGGTCGAACTCGTCCTCAAGAAGTAATTCCGGCAATACCCCAACAGCGCCCGCTCGTCCTGGGCGGGCGCCTGGAGATTTTCCTATGTCATCTTCCGCCCCGAACGCTGTCCTCTCGGTCAGCGGTATCGGCAAGACCTATGCCCAACCGGTTCTGTCCGACATCACCCTGACGCTCAATCGTGGGGAAGTGCTGGCGCTGACCGGTGAAAACGGCGCAGGCAAAAGTACCTTGTCGAAGATCATCGGCGGGCTGGTCACGCCGACCACCGGGCAGATGCAGTTCAACGGCCAGGATTATCGCCCTGGCAGCCGCACCCAGGCTGAAGAGCTGGGCGTGCGCATGGTCATGCAGGAACTCAACCTGCTGCCGACGCTGACCGTTGCCGAAAACCTGTTCCTGGATAACCTGCCCAGCCACTGCGGCTGGATCAGCCGCAAGCAACTGCGCAAGGCGGCGGTCGAGGCCATGGCCCAGGTCGGGCTGGACGCTATCGACCCTGACACCCTGGTTGGCAGCCTGGGCATTGGTCATCAGCAAATGGTCGAAATCGCACGCAACCTGATCGGCGATTGTCACGTGCTGATCCTTGACGAACCCACGGCCATGCTCACGGCCCGTGAAGTCGAGATGCTGTTCGAACAGATCACCCGTCTGCAGGCCAGGGGCGTGGCGATCATCTATATTTCGCACCGGCTGGAAGAGCTGGCCCGTGTTGCCCAACGTATTGCGGTACTGCGCGACGGCAAGCTGGTCTGTGTCGAGCCGATGGCCAACTACAACAGCGAGCAACTGGTCACCTTGATGGTCGGTCGTGAGCTGGGCGAGCACATCGACCTGGGCCCGCGAACCATCGGGGGGCCGGCGCTGACCGTAAAAGGCCTGACCCGCTCGGACAAGGTCCGCGACGTGTCCTTTGAAGTGCGTGCGGGCGAGATCTATGGCATCTCCGGCTTGATCGGTGCCGGCCGTACTGAATTGTTGCGCCTGATCTTCGGCGCCGACCTGGCCGACAGCGGCACCGTGGCGCTCGGTTCGCCGGCCCAGGTGGTGAGCATCCGCTCGCCCGTGGACGCGGTAGGCCACGGCATTGCCCTGATCACCGAAGACCGCAAGGGTGAAGGGCTGCTGCTGACCCAGTCCATCAGCGCCAACATCGCTCTGGGCAATATGCCGGAAATCTCTGGCGGTGGGGTGGTCAACAGCCGCGACGAAACCGCCTTGGCCAAGCGTCAGATTGACGCCATGCGCATCCGCAGTTCCAGTCCGGCGCAGTTGGTCTCCGAACTGTCTGGCGGTAACCAGCAGAAGGTAGTTATTGGCCGCTGGCTGGAGCGCGACTGCTCGGTGATGCTGTTCGACGAGCCAACCCGCGGCATCGACGTGGGTGCCAAGTTCGATATTTATGCCTTGCTGGGCGAGTTGACCCGCCAGGGCAAAGCGCTGGTGGTGGTGTCCAGCGACCTGCGTGAGCTCATGCTGATCTGCGATCGCATCGGTGTATTGTCCGCCGGGCGCTTGATCGAGACGTTCGAGCGCGACAGCTGGACCCAGGATGAATTGCTCGCCGCCGCCTTCGCCGGCTATCAGAAACGTGATGCGCTGCTCAACGACGCAGTGCTTAGGGATACCCCATGAAAACCACAACTTCCCCTGGCAAGACCGGCGGCAACTTCTATGGCCTGGGTACCTACCTGGGTCTTGCGGGTGCCTTGCTGGCGATGATTGCGCTGTTCTCGGTGCTCAGCGATCACTTCCTGTCCTATGACACCTTCAGTACCCTGGCCAACCAGATTCCGGACCTCATGGTGCTGGCGGTGGGCATGACTTTCATCCTGATCATCGGCGGGATCGACCTGTCGGTGGGCTCGGTGCTGGCACTGGCTGCATCGGCCGTCAGCGTGGCGATCCTCGGCTGGGGCTGGAGCGTGTTGCCGGCTGCCGTACTGGGCATGGGCTGTGCGGCCTTGGCCGGCACCATCACCGGCTCGATCACCGTGGCCTGGCGCATTCCGTCGTTTATCGTCTCCCTCGGCGTGCTGGAAATGGCCCGGGGCGTCGCCTACCAGATGACCGGCTCGCGCACCGCCTACATCGGGGATTCGTTCGCCTGGCTGTCCAACCCGATTGCCTTTGGTATCTCGCCGTCGTTCATCATCGCGTTGCTGGTGATCATCGTCGCGCAGTTGGTGTTGACCCGTACTGTGTTTGGTCGTTACCTGATAGGTATCGGCACCAACGAAGAGGCCGTGCGCCTGGCGGGGATCAATCCAAAGCCCTACAAGATCCTGGTGTTCAGCCTCATGGGCCTGCTGGCCGGCGTGGCGGCGCTGTTCCAGATTTCGCGCCTGGAAGCGGCGGACCCGAACGCCGGCTCCGGCCTGGAGCTGCAAGTGATTGCGGCTGTGGTGATCGGCGGCACCAGCCTGATGGGCGGGCGCGGCTCGGTAATCAGTACTTTCTTTGGTGTGTTGATTATTTCGGTACTGGCGGCTGGCCTGGCGCAGATCGGTGCCACGGAACCGACCAAGCGCATCATCACCGGTGCCGTGATCGTGATTGCCGTGGTACTCGATACCTACCGCAGCCGGCGCGCCAGTCGGCGGGGTTGAACCATGGCAACCATCAAGGATGTGGCAGCGCTTGCGGGTATTTCCTACACCACGGTGTCCCATGTGGTGAACAAGACCCGCCCGGTCAGTGAGCCGGTGCGCATCAAGGTTGAAGCGGCGATCAAGCAGCTCGACTACGTGCCCAGTGCCGTCGCGCGCTCACTCAAGGCCAAGACCACGGCCACCATCGGTTTGCTGGTGCCCAACAGCCTCAACCCGTATTTTGCGGAGTTGGCTCGCGGCATCGAGGATTACTGCGAGCGTAACGGCTACTGCGTCATCCTGTGCAACTCCGACGACAACGCTGAAAAGCAGCGCAACTATTTGCGCGTGTTGCTGGAAAAGCGCATCGACGGCTTGATCGTCACATCGGTGGGCGGCGATGACAGTGGCCTCGCCGCCGGCTTGAGCGCAGTGCGCACGCCCATGGTGATCGTCGACCGGGCGCTGGATGGCATTGATGTGGACCTGGTGCGTATCGATCACGAGGAGGGCGCCTACCTGGCGACCCGGCACCTGCTCGAATTGGGCCATCGCGACATTGCTTGCATTGGCGGCCCTGCCCATACCCGTGTCGCACAAATGCGTTTGGCGGGCTTTCACCGTGCGTTGCGCGAGGCCGGTGTCGAGGTGGCTGCCAACCGCACCCAGGAAAGCGATTTCACCAGCACGGGCGGTTATGCCGCCGCTGTGCAATTGCTGGCGCAAAACCCGCCCAGTGCGATTTTTGCCAGTAACGACATGATAGGTTTCGGCGTATTGCGTGCAGCGGCAGAGCGCAATATCCGCGTACCCGGCGAGCTGTCTGTGATCGGTTTCGATGACATTCAAATGAGCCGTTACGTCTACCCGGCGCTGACCACGGTCGGGCAGTCGATCGTGCAGCTGGGCGAGACGGCCGCCGAGCTTTTACTGCGAAGAATTGCAACACCCCAAATGCCATTCGATCAACGCATCGTGACGCCGAGCATCGTGTTGCGTGAGTCGACGGCACCTGTCTCCGGTACGTTCGCCCAATACCGCTGAACCGAATTGATGAGTACTGATGTATGCCAGCAAAAGTAGTGGTAATAGGCAGCTTGAACATGGACCTGGTCACCCGTGCCAGCCGTTTGCCCCGTGCCGGTGAAACCTTGATCGGCCAGACATTCTCAACCGTACCTGGCGGCAAGGGTGCGAACCAGGCGGTAGCCTCCGCACGCTTGGGGGCCGATGTGTCGATGATCGGCTGTGTCGGCAGCGATGCCTATGGCATCCAGTTGCGCGATGCGTTGGTGGTGGAAGGCATCGATTGCCAGGCCGTCAGCACCGTGGACGGTTCCAGTGGCGTGGCCTTGATCGTGGTCGACGACAGCAGTCAGAACGCGATTGTGATCGTGGCGGGCAGTAACGGCGAACTGACGCCAGCCTCATTGCAGGCGTTTGATGCGGTGCTGCAGACGGCTGAGGTGATCGTCTGCCAGTTGGAAGTGCCGATGAATACGGTAGGCTATGCCCTCAAGCGCGGTCGTGAGCTGGGCAAGACGGTGATCCTCAACCCTGCACCGGCCAGCGCGCCGTTGCCGGCCGAGTGGTACGCCTCGATCGACTACCTGATCCCCAATGAAAGCGAAGCTGGCGCACTGAGTGGCGTGGCCGTCGACTCCATTGACAGTGCCAAGGCCGCGGCCACCCAACTGATCCAGGCGGGCGCCGGCAAAGTCATCGTCACCCTGGGTTCTCAGGGCGCACTGTTTACCGACGGCCAGAATTTCGAGCACCTGCATGCGCCCAAGGTCAAGGCGGTAGACACAACGGCAGCGGGTGATACGTTCGTCGGTGGCTTTGCTGCGGCGTTGGCCAACGGCAAGAGCGAGGCCGAGGCCATTCGTTTTGGCCAGGTCGCGGCGGCATTGTCGGTCACCCGCGCCGGTGCGCAGCCCTCTATTCCAACGCTGCATGACGTACAAGGTTTTGTGCCCTCATGAAAAAGACACCTCTGCTCAATATTGCCCTGTCGCGTGTGATCGCCTCCCTGGGGCACGGTGACATCCTCGTGATCGGTGACGCTGGCCTGCCAGTGCCGCCGGGTGTCGAGTTGATCGACCTGGCGTTGACCCAGGGCATCCCGGATTTCATCAGCACCTTGCGTATCGTGCTCAGCGAGATGCAGGTTGAACGCCATGTGCTGGCGGAAGAAATCCTGCTCAAGCAACCACCGGCGCTGGTCGAGCTCAATGCGCTCACAGAGCAGGCGGCCCTCGGTGAGCGGCGCCTGGTCAGCCATGACGAATTCAAGCAGCTCAGCCACAAGGCGCGCGCGGTGGTGCGCACTGGCGAATGCCAGCCTTACTGCAATATCGCGCTGGTGTCCGGCGTAACGTTCTAGCGTTCTCAACGACAAGGAGTGTTTTATGCAATATGGTCTTCCCACCCTGAAAAACCTGTTCCGGAGTGTTCTGCTTTTGTCTGCACTCACTGCTGCAAGCGCCCAGGCGGCGGAAAAAATCGACCTGATCATCGACACCGACCCAGGCGCCGATGATGTGGTGGCATTGTTGTTTGCCATGGCCTCCCAGGATGAGCTGAACATTCGCGCGCTCACCACCGTCGCCGGCAACGTGCGCCTGGACAAGACCTCCCGCAATGCACGCCTGGCCCGTGAATGGGCGGGGCGCGAGGACATCCCGGTGTACGCCGGTGCGCCCGCACCGCTGCTGCGCACGCCGATCTACGCCGAGAATATCCACGGTAAGGAGGGCATTTCCGGCGTCACCGTGCATGAGCCGAAAAAGGGCCTGGCGGACGGCAATGCCGTTGATTACCTGATCAATACCCTCAGCACTGCCAAGCCGCACAGCATCACCATCGCGATGCTCGGCCCGCAGACGAACCTGGCGCTGGCGCTGACCCAGGCACCGGAAATCACTCAGGGCATCAAGGAAGTGGTGGTAATGGGCGGCGCGCACTTCAACGGCGGCAATATCACGCCGGTGGCGGAGTTCAACCTGTTCGCCGACCCGGTCGCGGCTGAGATTGTGCTCAAGAGCGGTGTCAAGCTGACCTACCTGCCGCTGGACGTGACCCACAAGGTTCTGACCAGCGAAGCGCGCCTGAAAAAGATCGCCGACCTCAAGAACAACGCGAGCAAGGTGGTTGGCGATATTCTCAATGAATACGTCAAGGGCGACATGGAGCACTACGGTATTCCCGGCGGCCCGGTGCATGATGCAACCGTTATTGCCTACCTGCTCAAGCCTTCGCTGTTCAGCGGACGTGAGGTCAACGTGGTGGTGGACAGCCGTGAAGGCCCAACCTTCGGCCAGACCATCGTCGACTGGTACGACGGCCTGAAACAACCGAAGAACGCGTTCTGGGTGGAGAACGGTGATGCCCAGGGCTTCTTCGATCTGCTGACCGAGCGCCTGGCGCGTCTGAAGTAATGGGTTGACCGGTCCGGCCGGTTTTTATTCGCGCTCGGGGTTGTGTGCCCCCATGTGATCGGCCGGGTATTTCTCGAATATCTGGCCGATGAACGCTTGGGCTGCCTGCGTACCCAGTTCCTTGACCAGCAGGTCGATGCCGATGATTGCCAATTCCTCTGGGCTGCCGGGGCTGTAGGAGCTTTGTCCTTGGGGCCACTTGGCTTTGATATCGGCTTGGAGCGTTACGGTGGTCATGTAGGTCTCACGGGGCTGAAAGTACTGGGCAATGCGCTGGAACGCGGTTCTTACCGGGCCAGTTAACCATTTTGCATCGCGTTTGGCACTGATACTTAGGCATGAGTCGATTCGGCATGACGCTGCTGCTGTGCGACACTGTCCGCCTGTTTAATTGCCGGGGACACCACGTGCAGATCGATTTGAACAACCCCGAGAACCTGACGCTGGCGAATGTGCGCCAGCTCCTCGCCAGTGCCAGTGACGATGAACATGCTCAGTTGCGGGTGACCAAGGCCGGAATTGCCTATATCTCTTCAGGGAGGGTTGTCGGTGGCGTGGATATCGATGGGCTGCTGTTCCGGCTGGAGACTTGGGCCAAGGGTTCCGGATACGTAGGGAATGTGGCCGCCAGTGATGAAGTCTGGGTGACACAGATCTTCAATGCACTGAAGGAAAACTGGCCGAAGCCTGCGTTCGACTACATCGATATCTATTGAGCACATTCATATCCGGTCACGATTGAGCGGGCGAATGCCTGTCCCGACTCAGGCAAACTTGCCCGGTGGCGGTTTACGTCTTGAAACCAATCCGCACAATCGCTGTCGCACGATCTCTGTCCATTTTTATCATAGGAGGCTTCATGCCTTGGAAGCTCGCATCATTCGGTACTTTGTTGGCGGCACTTGCGTTGGCGGGTTGCAGCACCCCGGGTGCCTCTGAGCCAGCCAAAGACGCCGCCGTGACCGACGCCGGTCATAGCCGCTGTGAGTCGAAGGCTGCCGAATTCACGATCGGCCAGAAAGCCTCGCCCCAGTTGCTGGAGCAGGCGCGTACCCGTGCCGGCGCGCAGAACGCGCGGATCCTCAAGCCGAATGACATGATCACCCTGGAATACCGCTCCGACCGCCTCAACCTGAACACCGATGACAACCTGGTGATCACGCGGGTCAATTGCGGCTAAGTCTCTCAAGGCTTTTGCAGTGCCCATAAAAAACCCCGTCACATGGACGGGGTTTTTTTAGCTCAGCGGAGAATTACTCGCCGCGAACCTGTGCAGCTTGCATACCCTTTTGGCCTTTCTCAGCCACGAAGGAAACGGTTTGGCCTTCTTTCAGGCTTTTGAAACCGTCGCTTTCGATAGCTTTGAAGTGTACGAACAGGTCGTCACCGCCACCTTGAGGAGTGATGAAGCCGAAGCCTTTTTCATCGTTGAACCATTTAACGGTGCCGGTTTGGCGATTAGACATGGTGTATCTCCAAGAAACATATATTTTCAGTAGTGCTGTGCTGCTCAGGCCAACTGGGCACACCGGGCTATCATAGTCGAAATGTTCGGCTTGGGAGCCCCCCCAAGGCATTGTTTGCTAATCAATAGCGTTGCGTTTAGTCCCTGTTCCGGCTGAAAGCCCCGATCTACGGGGCTTGCGCCCGAAATATCAACTGGTAAAAAAAGCCGTAAAAGCTGCGTAATTTGTGAGAAATGGCAGTTTTACAGCCGTTTTACCGGTAAAAAAACCGTCTGATCTGTGGCAGATATTACTTTTTCTTCACGACTTTGCAGGACGAAATAGCCGCGACTGCTTTGTTTTTAAGCTCCGGGCTGGCGTTCTGGTTGGTCATGAGCTCTTTGATTTCCGCAGTGCTCAATTCGGCGTTGATCTTGTCGGCGCCACATTCGCAGTGGGCTTTGGCAGTTTTGACGTCTACGTTCTGGCTGGCGGCTGCGCTGCAATCGCTGACGAAGCTGTCACGGGCACCGGCAGGCCAGTTGGACGGAGCGGCCGCCTGTGCACCGAGGGAAAGAAGGGTCAGGGAAGCGGCGAGAGCGAGGGTAGAGGTAAAACGCATCATGAGGATGCTCCTTTGGGTCGAGGACGAACGGCGATTCTCAGTGGGTTTGAGGCATTGCGTACAGCTCAAGTTCACTTTTGCAGCTATAAATGGTGGATTTTGTCGTAACGCAAGATAGCAGCGCCGCGATGACCGTTCATCTGTGCTAGCATCTTGCGCTTGGCTATTTCCAGGCGTGCCAATTGCCGCCTTGCCAGGTTCTTTTTAGCTCACTCCAGTCACTCTGGTTCGATTATCGGTTGGCCGAAAGGCTCCTGCCGCTGTAAGGCAGGCGTTCATCATTGAACGGCCTGGTGTTGGATCTTGTACTGGCTCATCCCAACCCACGTGACCTTTGGTAGGGGTCACCACTAGGAGAGGAGGCGCCATGCCAACTATTACTCTTCCCGACGGCAGTCAACGTTCATTCGATCATCCGGTTTCCGTAGCCGAGGTCGCCGCATCCATTGGTGCAGGCCTGGCCAAGGCCACTGTAGCCGGCAAGGTCGACGGCAAGCTGGTCGATGCCAGCGACCTGATCACCAGCGACGCCAGCCTGCAAATCATCACGCCCAAGGATCAAGAGGGGCTGGAGATCATTCGCCACTCTTGCGCGCACTTGATTGGCCATGCGGTCAAGCAGCTGTACCCCACCGCGAAGATGGTGATCGGCCCGGTCATTGAAGAAGGCTTCTATTACGACATTGCCTACGAGCGTCCTTTCACTCCGGACGACCTGGCTGCCATCGAACAACGCATGCACGCGCTGATCGAAAAAGACTACGACGTGATCAAGAAGGTCACGCCGCGCGCCGAAGTGATCGACGTGTTCACCGCCCGTGGCGAAGACTACAAACTGCGCCTGGTGGAAGACATGCCGGACGAGCAGGCCATGGGCCTGTACTACCACGAAGAATACGTCGACATGTGCCGTGGCCCGCACGTGCCGAACACACGCTTTCTCAAGTCCTTCAAGCTGACCAAGCTGTCCGGCGCCTACTGGCGTGGCGACGCGAAGAACGAGCAACTGCAGCGGATCTATGGCACTGCCTGGGCTGACAAGAAGCAACTGGCGGCCTACATCCAGCGCATCGAAGAAGCCGAGAAACGCGACCACCGCAAGATCGGCAAGCGCCTGAACCTGTTCCACCTCCAGGAAGAAGCGCCGGGCATGGTGTTCTGGCATCCGAACGGCTGGACCCTGTACCAGGTGCTCGAGCAATACATGCGCAAAGTTCAGCGCGAAAATGGCTACCTGGAGATCAAGACACCTCAGGTCGTTGACCGCAGCCTGTGGGAAAAGTCCGGGCACTGGGCCAACTACGCCGACAACATGTTCACCACCCAGTCGGAAAACCGCGACTACGCCATCAAGCCCATGAACTGCCCTTGCCACGTGCAGGTGTTCAACCAGGGCCTGAAGAGCTACCGCGAGTTGCCGATGCGCCTGGCCGAGTTCGGTGCCTGCCACCGTAACGAGCCATCGGGTGCGCTGCACGGCATCATGCGCGTGCGTGGTTTTACCCAGGACGACGCCCACATCTTCTGCACCGAGGAGCAGATGCAGGCCGAATCCGCCGCGTTCATCAAGCTGACCATGGACGTTTATCGTGATTTCGGCTTTACCGAAGTCGAGATGAAGCTGTCCACTCGTCCGGAAAAACGCGTCGGCTCCGACGAACTGTGGGACCGCGCCGAAGCGGCACTGGCCGCTGCGCTCGACAGTGCGGGCCTTGCGTACGACCTGCAACCGGGCGAGGGCGCTTTCTACGGTCCGAAGATCGAGTTCTCGCTGAAAGATTGCCTTGGCCGCGTCTGGCAGTGTGGTACCCTGCAGCTCGATTTTAACCTGCCGATCCGTCTGGGAGCCGAATACGTCTCCGAAGACAACAGCCGTAAGCACCCGGTTATGCTGCACCGGGCGATCCTTGGCTCGTTCGAACGGTTCGTCGGGATCCTGATCGAGCACTACGAGGGTGCATTCCCTGCGTGGCTGGCTCCGACCCAGGCAGTGATCATGAATATCACTGATAAACAGGCAGATTTTGCCGCTGAAGTTGAAAAAACACTCAACGAAAGCGGATTTCGTGCCAAGTCCGACTTGAGAAATGAAAAGATCGGCTTTAAAATCCGCGAGCATACTTTGCTCAAGGTTCCCTATCTTTTGGTTATCGGAGATCGGGAAGTCGAGATGCAGACTGTCGCTGTGCGTACTCGTGAAGGTGCTGACCTGGGCTCGATGCCCGTCGCCCAGTTCGCTGAGTTCCTCGCGCAAGCGGTTTCCCGGCGTGGTCGCCCAGATTCGGAGTAATTATTATTAAGCGTGAAATGAGACAAGATAAACGAGCTGCACCGAAAGCCCCGATCAACGAGAATATCTCGGCACGCGAGGTTCGGTTAATTGGCGCTGACGGCGAGCAGATTGGCATCGTCTCGATTGATGAAGCGCTTCGTATCGCTGAAGAGTCCAAACTGGACCTGGTGGAAATCTCCGCCGACGCAGTCCCGCCTGTTTGCCGGGTGATGGACTACGGCAAGTCGATCTTCGAAAAGAAGAAGCAGATTGCTGCGGCGAAGAAGAACCAGAAGCAGATTCAAGTAAAAGAAATCAAGTTTCGTCCAGGGACGGAGGAAGGGGATTACCAGGTAAAACTGCGCAACCTGGTACGTTTCCTGAGTGATGGGGACAGGGCCAAGGTATCCTTGCGATTCCGCGGCCGTGAGATGGCCCACCAGGAACTGGGGATGGAACTCCTCAAGCGGGTTGAAGCTGACCTGCTCGAGTACGGTTCGGTCGAACAGCATCCTAAGATGGAAGGACGCCAGCTGATCATGGTCATCGCCCCGAAAAAGAAGAAGTAATCAACAGGGCACGGCAGGCCTTCTGATTATGTTTATCAACTGAATGCGGAGTATCCGAACATGCCAAAGATGAAGACTAAAAGTGGTGCTGCTAAGCGGTTTCTGAAAACTGCTAACGGTATCAAGCACAAGCACGCTTTCAAGAGCCACATCCTGACCAAAATGTCGACCAAGCGTAAGCGTCAACTGCGCGGTAGCAGCTTGCTGCATCCGTCTGACGTGGCAAAAGTCGAGCGCATGCTGCGCCTTCGTTAATTTTTGGATCAAGAATAGAGGAAGTAACTCATGGCTCGTGTAAAGCGTGGCGTCATTGCCCGTAAGCGTCACAAAAAAATTCTGAAACTTGCTAAAGGCTACTACGGCGCGCGTTCACGCGTATTCCGTGTTGCCAAGCAAGCGGTAATCAAGGCAGGCCAATACGCCTACCGTGACCGTCGTCAGAAAAAACGTCAGTTCCGCGCTCTGTGGATCGCTCGTATCAACGCTGGTGCACGTGTTAACGGTCTGTCCTACAGCCGTTTCATCGCTGGCCTGAAAAAAGCGTCCATCGAGATCGACCGTAAGGTTCTGGCTGATCTGGCAGTGAACGAAAAAGCGGCGTTTGCTGCGATTGTCGAGAAAGCTAAAGCCACCTTGGCTTAAGTACCCCCGACAGTCACCCTGGGTTACGCTGTAGCCCAAGGTGTTAAACGTCATAAATAGGGGAAGAGCCTTCAAGCTCTTCCCCTATTTTGTATCTGGAGTCTGTACATGGAAAACCTGGACGCGCTCGTCGCTCAAGCCCTTGAGGCTGTGCAAAGCGCTGAAGATGTAAATGCCCTGGAGCAAATCCGGGTTCACTACCTTGGCAAGAAAGGTGAATTGACTCAGGTGATGAAGACCCTGGGGAATTTGCCGGCTGAAGAGCGCCCGCAAGTCGGTGCGCTGATCAACGTCGCCAAGGAGCGTGTCACAGAGGTGCTCAATGCGCGCAAGGCGTCGCTCGAGGAGGCCGATCTTGCGGCCAAGCTCGCCGCCGAGTCCATTGACGTAACCCTGCCTGGCCGTGGTCAGGCCTCGGGCGGTCTGCATCCGATCACCCGGACTCTGGAACGTATCGAACAGTTCTTCACCCATATCGGCTACGGCATCGCCGAAGGCCCTGAGGTCGAAGACGATTATCACAATTTCGAGGCACTCAACATCCCAGGCCACCACCCGGCCCGGTCGATGCACGACACCTTCTATTTCAACGCGAACATGTTGTTGCGCACCCATACCTCGCCGGTACAGGTCCGCACCATGGAAGCGAACAAGCCGCCGATCCGCATCGTCTGCCCAGGCCGTGTATACCGCAGCGACTCCGATATCACCCACTCGCCGATGTTTCACCAGGTCGAAGGCCTGCTGGTTGATCGCGATATCAACTTCGCCGACCTCAAGGGCACCATCGAAGAATTCCTGCGGGTGTTCTTCGAGAAGGAGCTGGCGGTACGTTTCCGTCCATCGTTCTTCCCGTTCACCGAGCCGTCCGCTGAAGTCGATATGGAATGCGTGATGTGCAGTGGTAAAGGCTGCCGCGTCTGCAAACAGACCGGCTGGCTGGAAGTGATGGGCTGCGGCATGGTTCACCCCAACGTGCTGCGCATGTCCGGCATCGATCCGGAAGAATTCTCGGGCTTTGCCTTCGGCATGGGTGTAGAGCGTCTGGCCATGCTGCGTTACGGCGTGAACGACTTGCGTCTGTTCTTCGACAACGACTTGCGGTTCCTCGCGCAATTTCGCTAGTCGTAACGAATCTTTAGGAGAGCAGGATGAAATTCAGTGAACAATGGCTGCGTGGCTGGGTAAGCCCGCAGGTTAATCGCGACGAGCTGGTTGCGCGTCTGTCGATGGCCGGTCTTGAGGTCGATAGCGTTACGCCGGCCGCCGGTGTTTTCAGTGGGGTGGTGGTAGGCGAGGTGCTGAGCACCGAGCAGCATCCCGACGCTGACAAGTTGCGCGTATGCCAGGTGAGCAATGGCGCGGAAACCTTCCAGGTCGTGTGCGGAGCGCCCAATGTGCGCCCGGGCCTGAAGATCCCGTTCGCCATGATCGGTGCCGAGTTGCCGGGCGACTTCAAGATCAAGAAGGCCAAGCTGCGTGGCGTTGAATCCAACGGCATGCTGTGTTCCCAGGCGGAGCTGCAGGTCGGCGAAGGCAATGATGGCCTGATGGAACTGCCGGCCGACGCGCCCGTGGGCCAGGACATCCGTGTTTATCTGGAACTGGAAGACGCCAGCATCGAGGTCGACCTGACCCCGAACCGTGGCGACTGCCTGTCCCTGGCTGGCCTGGCGCGTGAAGTGGGTGCTTTGTACAACGCCCCGGTCACTCGTCCGGTCGTTGCAGCTGTACTCGCTGTGCACGACGAAGTACGTCCGATCGACGTGCTGGCCCCCAACGCCTGCCCACGTTACCTGGGCCGGGTGATCCGCAACGTCGACCTGTCCAGGCCCACCCCGCTGTGGATGGTTGAACGCCTGCGCCGCGCTGACGTGCGCAGCATCGACGCTGCCGTCGACATCACCAACTACGTGATGCTGGAGCTGGGTCAACCGCTGCACGCGTTCGACCTTGCCGAAATCAACGGCGGCATCCGTGTGCGCATGGCGGAAGAAGGCGAGAAGCTGGTGCTGCTCGATGGTCAGGAAGTCAGCCTTCGCGCAGACACCCTGGTTATCGCCGACCACTCCCGCGCGCTGGCGATTGCCGGCGTGATGGGTGGCGAGCACAGCGGCGTATCCGCTACCACTCGCGATGTATTCCTCGAAAGCGCATTCTTCGACCAGATCGCTATCGCCGGCAAGGCCCGTTCCTATGGCCTGCACACCGACGCGTCGCACCGCTATGAGCGCGGCGTGGACTGGAACCTCGCCCGTGAAGCCATGGAGCGCGCCACTGGCCTGCTGCTGGAAATCACTGGCGGCGAAGCCGGCCCGATCACCGAAACCGTCAACAAGCAGTTCCTGCCATCGGTTGCGCCGATCACCCTGCGTGCCAAAAGTGTTGAGCAGATGCTTGGCCTGGTGATCGAACCGGCTGAAATCGAGCAACTGTTGTCCGCCCTCGGCCTGGGTATTTCCGCCGGTGGGGAAGGGCAGTGGAGCGTTGAAGTACCAAGCCATCGCTTCGATATCAGCCTGGAAGTCGACCTGATCGAAGAACTGGCCCGCCTCTACGGCTACAACCGCCTGCCGGTTCGTTACCCGCAAGCGCGCCTGGCGCCGCAACCCAAGGCCGAGGCGCGTGCGCACCTGCCTGAGCTGCGTCGCCTGCTGGTTGCCCGTGGCTACCAGGAAGCGGTGACCTACAGTTTCATCGATCCCAAGCAGTTCGAACTGTTCAACCCTGGCGTCGAGCCGCTGCTGTTGGCGAACCCGATCTCCAACGACATGGCGGCCATGCGTTCGTCCCTGTGGCCAGGCCTGGTGAAAGCACTTTCCCATAACCTGAATCGTCAGCAAGACCGCGTGCGCATGTTCGAGAGCGGCCTGCGTTTCGTTGGCCAGCTCGATGGCCTGAAGCAAGAGCCAATGCTGGCTGGCGTGGTGTGCGGTAGCCGCCTGCCGGAAGGCTGGGCACAGGGCCGCGATGCCGTGGACTTCTTCGACGTCAAGGCTGACGTGGAAGCGGTGCTGGGCTTTGCCGGTGCACTGGACGCCTTCACCTTCGTACCAGGCAGCCATCCGGCGTTGCACCCAGGCCAGACAGCACGCATCGAGCGCGAAGGGCGTTTGGTAGGTTTCGTCGGTGCCCTTCACCCTGAACTGTCGAAAACCCTCGGTCTTGATCGTCCGGTGTTTGTGTTCGAACTGGTCCTGGCTGAAGTGGCTTCGGGCAAAATGCCTAAATTCAGCGAACTGTCGCGCTTCCCTGAAGTGCGCCGTGACCTGGCGCTGATTGCCGACCGTGACGTGGCTGCCACTGCCGTTCTGGATGTAATCCGTGAAAATGCAGGGGAATGGCTGACAGACCTCAGGCTATTTGACGTCTATCAGGGTAAAGGTATTGATCCGCATAGAAAAAGCCTTGCAGTTGGCTTGACCTGGCAGCATCCATCGCGCACTCTTAATGACGATGAGGTGAATGCCACGACACAAAATATCCTCACCTCGCTCGAACAAAGGTTGAACGCCACGTTAAGGAAGTGACGTATGGGGGCTTTGACGAAAGCTGAGATGGCGGAACGTCTGTACGAAGAGTTGGGTCTGAACAAGCGTGAGGCCAAGGAATTGGTCGAGCTGTTTTTTGAAGAGATCAGACACGCTCTGGAAGACAACGAACAGGTCAAATTGTCCGGTTTCGGCAATTTTGACCTGCGGGACAAACGCCAGCGGCCTGGCCGCAATCCAAAAACGGGAGAAGAAATCCCGATCACGGCTCGCCGTGTGGTCACCTTTCGTCCAGGGCAGAAGTTGAAGGCCCGAGTTGAGGCTTATGCTGGAACCAAGTCATAACGACGAGCTACCCGTCATCCCAGGCAAACGCTACTTCACCATTGGTGAAGTCAGCGAGCTTTGTGCGGTAAAGCCGCACGTGCTGCGCTATTGGGAGCAGGAGTTTCCTCAGCTCAACCCCGTCAAACGCACCGGGAACCGTCGGTATTATCAGCGCCAGGATGTGCTGATGATCCGACAGATCCGAGCGTTGCTCTACGATCAGGGGTTTACCATCAGCGGCGCGCGCCAGCGTATGTCCGGTGATGAAGCCAAAGACGACACCACCCAATACAAACAAATGATCCGCCAGATGATCGCCGAACTCGAAGATGTGCTGGTGGTGCTGAAAAAGTAATTCCGGCTTTTAAAATACTTCCACATTTCAAAAGCTTGCGGTATATTCCGGTTCGCTTCGTCAAGAAGCAAACCCAGTAACACGCCTAGTCGGGGCGTAGCGCAGTCCGGTAGCGCACTAGCATGGGGTGCTAGGGGTCGAGTGTTCGAATCACTCCGTCCCGACCATTATTCCTGAGTAAAATCAGACTCTTAAGCCGATCAGTTAGATCGGCTTTTTTGTGCCTGCACAAAACTTCTCGTTGATTTCGCTGATGTTCAGATCCGGAACTGCCTCGGACCAGATGATTTCCCCATGGGTCCCGCTGATAGTTCTTGGTCATGCCCTCAATTTGCGCCATGAGACGCCGATACGATAGGTATGACCCAAGAGGCGATGTCCTATGTTCAATGCAAGCCTTAAGAAACAGCTTCAATCTCAGACCAGTGAACTGTTAGAGCTTCGCCAACTGCGCGATGGTCTGAACCGTGAAATGCTGACGTTGAGTATCGACTCGTCGTTTAACATCACGGCCTGCAACGAAAACTTTGGAAATACGCTGGGCTACGCTCCGGATCAGCTTGTCGGTCGCGCCATGGCCGAGATTGTTCCCTCGTATGTCTCCAAACTGCCGTGCTTTCATAACTTTCGAGCGGCGGTGGCCGCGGGTAAGTCAATCAGCGACGATTACAGATACCTTCATGCCAATGGTTCGTTGGTGTGGATTCATGCACATTGGCAGCCAATCATGGACGCGAGCGGCCAGTTGAGTCATGTCACTTGCTACGCGACGAACATTACCTCCCGAGTGGAAAAAGCCTCGGAAAACGCGTCGTTCATTGAGGCGTTATTACGTTCTACTGCGGTGATCGAGTTTGATCTCTCCGGGCATGTACTGATGGCGAATGATCAGTTTCTACAAGCCATGGGCTACAACCTGGGACAGGCAAAAGGGAGCCATCACCGGGTTTTCTGTAAACCGGAGCTGACTTCGTCCCAGACGTACAAGGACTTCTGGGCAAAGCTGAACAGAGGTGAATTTGTTGCCGGCCGGTTCGAACGTATAGACAGTCGCGGCCAAACGGTGTGGCTGGAAGCGACCTACAACCCGGTTTACGACACCGAAGGCAATCTTTGCAAAGTGGTGAAGTTCGCCACGGTAGTGACCGATCAGGTGGCCCGTGAGCAAGAAGTGAGCGGGGCCGCCCAGACGGCATTTGAAATTTCTCAGCAAACGGATGTCAGCGCTCAACGAGGCGCAGTCGTCGTCAACGATACGATGCATACCATGCGTAAGATTGCCGTTGATATGCAGGCGGCCTCCGGGGGAGTAGAAGCGCTGGGCAAACAGTCATTGTTGATCAGCTCAATTATTCAGACGATCAGCAGCATCGCGCAGCAAACCAATCTTCTTGCTTTGAATGCTGCGATTGAAGCGGCTCGCGCAGGTGAACAAGGTCGAGGATTTGCCGTTGTGGCTGATGAGGTTCGACAATTGGCGGGCAGAACCAGCACGGCGACTGAAGAAATCGCGTCGGTTGTCTTGCAGAATCAGAAGTTGGTCGATGAGACCGTCGCTGAGATGGCCAACAGCAAGTCCCAAGCCGAGCAAGGCCTGGAACTTGCCACTCAGGCAGGCCAGGTGATTGTTGAAATCCAGGACGGTGCCAAGCAAGTAGTCGACGCCGTGGGCAGGTTTGCGACCCAGTTGGCTTAGGGAGCGAAAGGGCGCGCCAAAGCTGTCATCAAGGATGGGGCCTGGACACGGCCCTGCGCTGAAACGCCGGCCGGCTCAGCACAGGAACCATCCGCCCCTAAGTCATGTGTCGAGTGCCTGCTGTTTGGCTATTTCCTGGTTACGCAAAATAAACCGCTGCAACTTTCCACTCGGTGTCTTGGGTAGTTGTTCGACGAATTCGATTTCCCGCGGGTAAGCATGTGCAGCCAGGCGCTCTCGCACGTGCAGGCGCAGGATTTCCGCCAATTCGGCGCTGGGCGAATACTGGCCATGCAATACGATAAACGCCTTGATCAGTTCAGTGCGCTGCGGGTCGGGTTTGCCGATCACTGCGGCCTCGACCACCGCCGGGTGTTCGATCAACGCGCTCTCGACATCGAAAGGCCCGACGCGATAGCCCGAGGTGGTGATCACATCGTCGTTACGGCCGACGAAGCTGATACTGCCGTCGTCATTCAACTCCACGATATCGCCGCTCAAGTAATAGCGGCTGACGAAGGCGTTGGTCGGCATCGCGAAGTAGCCGTTGAACCAGCACTGCGGCGAACGCTCGCGGTCCACCGCCAGCACGCCAGGCTGGCCAGTCGGCAATTCCCGGTGGGCGTCATCCAGCACGACAATCCGGTATCCCGGCACCGCATAGCCGGCCGAGCCCTCACGTACCGGGTGGCGTAGCCCATGATGATTGCACAGCACCATGCCGATTTCGGTCTGGCCGTAATGGTCGTGGATGACCACGCCGAGCTGTTCGGCAAACCAACGGATGACTTGCGGGTTGAGCGGCTCGCCGGCGCTGCTGACGATACGCAGGTGGCCGCGCACGGCGTCGGCGAACTCGGCTCCTGCCGCGATCAGCAGGCGATAGGCTGTCGGCGAGCCGGCCAGGTTGCGGATGCCGTATTTGGCGATGATCCGGCAGGTACTCTCCACCGAAAACGGCCCGTCATAAAACAATGTGGCATGGCCACATGCCAATGGACCGGTCACCGCGTAGTACAGGCCATACGCCCAGCCAGGGTCGGCGAGGTTCCAGAATGGCTCGCCCTCACGCAGGTCGATTGCATCACGCATATAGCCCTTGAAGGCCAGGAGGGCGCTTAAAGGCACTTCCAGCGGTTTGGCCGGCCCGGTGGTGCCCGAGGTGCACATCAGCAGAAAAGGCGCACTGGCATCCAGCAACTCGGGTGCGCATTCGGTGTGTTGATGATCCAGTGCACTCCAGAAATCGTAATCGCCTGGGGCCCGTGCATGGTCGCCGGTCACCAGGATGCCTGGGCAGTCCGGGATGTCATCCAGCTTGGAACGGTTGTGCGCGTCGGTCACGATCCAGCGTGCCTTGGAGCAGCCCAATCGCTGCTCGATCGCCTTGGGACCGAATGCGGTAAAAAGCGGCTGGTAGACCGCGCCGATACGCCAGGTGCCCAAGATGGCGATCAACAGTTCAACCGTGCGTGGCATCAGACCCGCGATACGCTCTCCGGGCTTGACTCCCTGTTCCCGCAGAAAATTGCCGAAGCGCGCAGCATGGGCCTGCAGTTCGCTGAAGCGGTAATGCGTGGCACGGCCATCCCGCGTTTCGCAATACAACGCCACGGCATTTGCGTCGGCGTGGCGGTCGCAGCATTCGACGCAGGCATTCAAGGCATTCAGCTCGCCCTGCAAATCCTGCGCGGCCAGGCGTAAAAAATCGAAGGAGTTCACTGCTGAGTCGTAATCGCGCATAACGTACCTGATTGTTATTGTTGGATTAGGTGCTTTGCCCACGCCCATGGTGCGGGGGGGAGGTTGCCCCAGCCTGCAAGGCGGCCGACAGGGCCTGTGCGTCAAAGGCAGCCGCCCCCGGCAGGGCTCGCCAGGCCGACGGCCCGGCGGCGATTTCCTCGGCACTGAGCAGGCAGTGGTCGAGTTCACGCTGCAAAGCATGGGTGTCGAGATCCTGGCCGATGAACACCCACTCCTGCCGACAGTCACCGACGATGCTGTCCCACTTGGCCATGATGCTCTGCAACCGGTATTCATCCCGCGGCCACTGCGACTGCTCGATGAAGTTCCACCAGTGCCCGACGTAGTCCCACTGGAACTGCGCGCCGCTTTGCGCCAGCAGGCCGGTTTCCAAGTGTCGGCTGGCCAGCCAGAAATACCCTTTGCTGCGTAACAGGCGGCCGTTGCTCCAGGGCCGTTGGAGGAAATCGAGCAAGCGTTGTGGATGGAAGGGCGCGCGTTCGCGGTATACCCAGGACGTCACGCCATAGGTGTCCGACTCGGAGGCCGGAGCGTCTTCAACCTCCATTTTCCTCATCCAGCCCGGCGACGCCGCAAGGCTGGGCAAGTCAAACAGATGGGTGTCGAGGAGGCGGGTCAATTCGACCTGGCCGTGGGCCATCGGCATGATCCGGGCGGTCGGATTAAGGCTTGTGAGAATCGCCCGCACAGCCTGATAACCCGGCTCGTCGATCAGGTCCCGTTTGTTGACGAGAATGACGTTGGCGTATTCCACCTGCTCGATCAGCAGGTCCGCCAGAGGACGTGCAGGGGTGCTCTCCTGTGTGTCGTCGCGGGCCACGGTGTCCGGTGACCTGAGCAATGCCTGAAAACGGCTGCCATCGACCACCGTCACCAGGGTGTCGAGCCGTGCCAGTTCGCTGAGGCTGAAGCCTTCAGCGTCAAGGAAGGCGAACGTCTCGGCGACCGGCATTGGCTCCGAGATGCCCGTGGATTCGATGAGCAGGTAATCGAAACGCTGCTGACGCGCCAGGGCACTGATCTGTTCGAGCAGATCGGCGCGCAGCGTGCAGCAAATGCAGCCGTTGCTCATTTCGATGAGTTCATCGCGACCACGGTGCAGCGACACGTCGCGCTGCACCTCGGCGGCATCGATATTGACCTCGCTCATATCATTGACGATGACCGCCACCTTCAGGCCTTCGCGATTGCGCAGGATATGGTTGAGCAGGGTGGTCTTGCCGGCACCGAGGAAGCCGGAGAGCACCGTCACCGGCAGTCGGCCCGCCTGGGTGCCGTCCCTCATACGTTCACCGCTCGAGGGGCATCGACGCGGTCCAGGTAGCTTTCGAACAGATCGACCACCACGAAGCCGTCGTCTGCCGCATCGCCCCACAGATCTTTCACGGCAAACTCCACATGGTAGGTCGGCTGATGCGCCGCGCTTGTATCGCCATGGCCGATCGCGTCCGGGAACGGCCATTTTTCCGACGTGCGATGCAACACCACGCCTTGCTTGCCGCGCACATAGGCCGGCATGCGGATATGCCCGGCCACGTACTCGTCGCGCACGACCACGCGGTCACCGACCTCAAACGGCGCTCGACCGGTGATCGCCGCACGACCTCCAGCCTGTGCCGGGTTTGCCAGCTTGAAGTGAGAACCCAAGGCCTGGTCGAGCTCCGCCTGGGTGATGACGCCCGTTTCGACCAGCAGGGTGGCGGTCGCGATGACGTAGCGTTCGTAGTACTGGGTGCCGACATGTTGGCGAACGTCCAGGCGTTCGACGGCATGACGCACTTCGTCCACGCTGAACTTCTTCAAATGATCGGCCCCGACGAACATCAAGCTGTAGGCCAGGTGCTCCCAGTCCTGCTTGAATACCTGTTTGTAGTCCAGGCTATTGATGGTGTGAGGGACTTTGCCAAAGCCTTGGAAACCGCCGAGATCGTGAAAGCCATCCATAATAGAAACTCCGGGAGTTGAACGATGATGCGTGGTTTTTCTCAGCCAACGCGGGGCAGGGCGACGCCGATCAGCACGTCTTTGGTCACGAGTGCCTGAAGCTGCTCCTCACTCATGTGCTCGGAACCTTCAGGCCTTACCGGCAACACCAGGTAGCGGGTCTCGGCGCTGGTATCCCAGACCTTGACCACCACGTCGGTTGGCAGCTCCGTCCCCAGTTCTTGCAGCACCGTGCGCCCCTCCCGGACCAGGCGTGCACGGAACTCGAAGCCCTTGTACCACTCGGGCGGCAGGCCGAGCACCGGCCAGTTGGTGCAGGAGCACAAGCTGCAGACAATGACGTTCTTCACCTGCGGCGTGTCTTCCAGCGCGACGATGTATTCGCCCTGCGGTCCGGTATAGCCGAACCGGGCACACGCAGCGGTGCCGTCCTTGAGCAACAGCGCCCGGAATTGCGGATCGACCCAGGCCTTGGCGACCACACGGGCGCCGTTCTCCGGGCTCCAGCCGTGCTCCATCAATTGCGTGAGCTGCTCGACGTAGCCCTCCGGGATAAGGTCCTTGCTCTTGAGGACTTGAAACAATGCCCAGGCCCGTTCACCTGGGGTTGAAGTGCCCGCAGGCGTGGAATTGGATGGACTCATGGGGTATCTCCTATCAGTCAACGCGGTTGTGGAGTGGTTGAAACGTGCCGGTGTTTCTTATTGTTTTCCAGGTTGGGCGCTCAGAGCGTGCGCCAGTCCACCGTGGCTTCGAACGCCGCCGCGGCCTGGTAGATCGTGCCTTCGCCGTAGTGCCTGGCGACCAGCATCAGCCCGACGGGCAGCCCGTCCACCAGGCCGCAGGGAATCGACATGGCCGGATGCCCGGTGATGTCTTGTGGCGCGGTATTGCCGATCATTTCCAGGGCGCGGGCCACGTATTCAGTGATCGAACAGCCCGCTGGCGGGTGGGGCTGGGCGGTGATGGGCGTGGTCGGCATCACCAGCAGGTCATAGCTCTGCAAGGCCTTGTCATAGCCTTGCCGGGCGAAGCGGGCGAGGTTCTGGGCCTTGGCGTAATACCGCCCGTTGTAGTGGGTCAGGCCGTACTGGCCGACGAACATGCACAGCTTGAGCGACGCGGATAATTGGTCCGCCTGTTCGCGCCAACCGGCCTGTTTGTCCAGCAGGCCGACGTCGTACAGGCCTTTCCAGTTAAAGCCCGCACCGTTGCCGTGCATCATCTGCATGGTCAAGCCTTCGCAACCGATGGGATGCCACAACGAACCTGCCAGGTTGTGTTCGGGAACGGACACCGGCTCGACATGGGCGCCCAACGCTTCGAGACGGGCGATAGCGTCGCGCACCTTGTCCGCCACGCGCGGGTCCTGATTGGCCAGCGCGAACCCCTCCTGCAACACGCCGATTCTGAGCCCGCTCACGCCCCGCGCCAGGTAACTGCAATAGTCATCGACCTGGGGCGCCGCCTGGCGTGGGTCGAGGCCATCGGAACCGGCCATGGCCTGCAGCATCAGCGCGTTGTCGTGCACGTTGGCGGAAATGGGGCCGACATGATCGATCGTCGCTTCAATCGCCATGATGCCGGTGTAGGGCACCAGGCCATGGGTGGGTTTCATGCCGTAGGTACCGCAGAAGGCCGACGGGATGCGGATGGAGCCGCCTTGATCGCCGCCCACGGCGATGTCGACTTCACCAGTGGCGACCAATGCCGCGCTGCCCGATGAAGACCCGCCGGCGGCATACCCGTGACGATGGGGGTTGTGTACCGGGGCTGGGTCAGAGGTATGGCTGCCGCCCGACAGACAGTAGTGCTCGCAAGTGGCTTTGCCGAGGATGGTCGCGCCGGCATCGAGCAAACGCGTGACCACGGTGGCATCGAAGCCCGGCACAAACCCTTCCAGCGGTGCGGCGCCGTTCATCATCGGGACGCCGGCCAGGGCGATGTTGTCTTTGAGCGCGACGGTTTTACCGGCCAGCAGGCCGCTACGGGCGCCATTTACTTCAGTCCGGTAGTACCACGCGTTGAGCGGGTTTTCCTTGGCCGAGGGACGATAGCCTGAGCTGCGCTCGTAACGTATCGGCGGAACGAAATCACACAGTTCGTCGACCAGGTCGTATGCATCGAAACTCGGTTGCATCAGGTCCAGGTAGGACGCTGCCTGTTCGTGGGTCAGTTGCATGTTCAACTGGGCCGCAATGGCTAACAGCTGATCAAGCGTGGGACGAGTAATGGCCATGATTTTCCTGTCTTTTTATCGATTCAGTCCGGGTAGCAATGGACACCAAATTAGGCCTCTATCACTGTGTTCGCATGGTTGAGCAGGACACGCATTTGGCTGAAAAGGACAGCGGCACTCAGAACACTTTCAAGACGCGCAGATTCAGGCGTGCACCTTCCCTGAAGCCTTGCTCCACCTCGATATCCCTGCCGAGCTGCGCCTGGACCTGCAAGGTTGGATCGATAAAGTGCGTGACCGTGAAACGTGCATAGGACGTCGATACGCCATCGTGCTGGTCAACGCCGTCGACGCTGGTTGCGGCCCCGGTGACATAGCCTCCGCCGAGGGCGAACGTGGTGCTTGGGGTCCAGTTGTAGCGCACGGCGGCCTGGTACTCGTAACGCGTGTTTTCTTCGAGTTTTGCGCTGCTGGCGCCGTAGTCGTGATTGGTCGAAACCCAGGACACGTCTGCTACGGTGTCCAATGCCCACTGCGCTGAGAAGTGGTGGATGTAGGCTGCTTGTAGCGTCGCCCGCCAGCGATTCTCGCCCAGGTTCAAGGCATCGTTTTTGTCGTAGCTGCCCACGGGGATGTACAGGTAGGGGGCCAGGGCAAATACATCTTTGTTGGCGGTGGGCAGTGTCCACTTGAGCGGGGCGGTGAGAATCGGGTCGCCCACGCCGTGGGCATCGCCCAGTGCGCCGACATCGCCAGCGGCGTTCATTTAGCCGAACGGCAGCAATATCTGCGGTTCCCATGAAAGGTTTTCGCCGAGGCCTACGGCATGGATGTAACGCAGGATCCCTACATCGGAGCTGAGCTTGGCGTTGTCCGAGGTTCGATGGCCGTTCTGATACAGCTCGGACCGGTCGGTGTGCTGGTAGTAAAACAGCACCGCATCGGCCCCGGCGGGCAGCGGCTCGAAATCCCCCGGCGCGACTTCAAGGGCCTGGCTTTTGGCAAATGGCAACATCCCCAGCACCAGCACGAGTCGACTCACGTTCATGGCCGTTCTCCTTGTGCGGCAGCGGCATCGCGCAGCATTCCGGTGTGCGGATGGCAGTTGATGTACTCGAAGATCTGGCTGTTGGCGTCTGACACTGACACTTCGTGGTACAGCCGCAACTTTTTCAAACCGGCGGCCACGCGGAAGAACGTCACGAAAATACGCAGGTGGGTCGGGTGGGATTCGGCCCAGCGCTCGAGTTTTTCCACCGAGCGCCAGTGGCCGATGTTGTAGCTGATGTCGAGAAAGTTGCCGTCCAGGTCGATATTGCGCACGAACCGATTGCTGTAGCAGCCCAGCGGCTGGCCGTTGTCACGCAGGAAGTCCATGCCGTCCTGCAAGGTTGGCAGAATTTCGTCGAGGTACAGCGCGCGCTCATCCGCCTCGGCGTCCGCCCAATCCTGGCCGGAACGAATCAGCGTGAGGTTGTCATGCCCCAGCACCACCACCCGTCCGCCCCTGGCAGGATCACCGCTGATCACTTGCAGCTCACTGGTAGGCTTCATCCAGTCGGTCTGGGAGATCGGAAAGCGGTCGCGCATCGAGCCCCAGTAACCGTGCTCTTCGATTTCGCCGCTGGTCTTGTCCATGACTGCGCCGACACCGGGCAGATTGTCCTGGAAGGCGTACAGCGTCTCGAACTGCTCCGCGCGCGGTGCGCTGATTTCACGAAAATAGCCCAGCCCGTCGTCGAGGCGATCCTGGGAGGCCCACCAGTCGTTGACCGGTGCGCAGCGTAACCAGCGGCAGTGAGCTGCCGGGTCTTTCCAGTAGCCGACCACCATCAGGTTATCGAAGCCGCTGTTGTCGGTGTGGTGGGTCACGTCATGGTTCTGCGGGCCATCGGCGAGGCTGAAGCTGCCGACGATGTGACGCATGGCCTGGAGCGCGGCTTCGCGCTGCGTCTCCCCTCGGTACTGCACGCCGAAGTAAGCCATCACCACCTGTTCCAATTGCTCGTCGGCGCGTGCAACCCACATGGCAAAGGGTGGCTGGTACTCTTCGGGCACACGGCGAGACAGGGTTCGTGGGCATTTGAGATGTGTGTCGATTGCAGATTCCATGTTGAGCTCCTCGTTATTTTCGTTCAGGCCTACGGGCGGGCATCAGTGCTGGGGCGACGGGTCGCGCTTGGCGGTCTGTCGTCGGCGCAGCAGCTTCATGGCCCCCCACTCAATCAACCAATAAGCCGACTCTTCAGGCACGAGGTCGCGCCTCTGCAAGAGCCAGGAGGCATCAGCCGAAGGGTGTGAACAGTGTCGATGCATGGCGTGCCTCATCAGCGGGGAGTTGAGCTGCTGTGAGGTGGAAATTAGGCGTGACGGCAAGGCGGCGCTTGGTTCGTCGAGACAACCGTTTGGCTGGAAGAGACAACGCCGGTGGGGACTCCCACGGGTGATCGGCGTTGGTGCGCCCGTGTCGAAAGCTCAGGCCTCTGTGCCTCTTATTGGGGACGACGAGGGCGTTGAAAGCCACGCTTGGGTGCAGGAAACCGATAGGCGTACGTGAGGGCGAGCGTCAATGTGCCTGGCCTGTTAATTGCTAGCGCTGAAAAGCCGGTAACACCTTTTCGAGCTCTTACTGCATCGCTGTACCGAGGTCAGTGCCATGAATCCAAGCACTCAGTATTCGACCCTTGCCGTTGCTGCACCACGTCGATTTGATTACTGGAAAGAAGTGGTCTGTCGCCATTGCCTGGCGGCCGACAGCAAACCCCTGTCCCAGAGCAGTTTCGATGGCGTTCTTGCGGTCAATTCCCTGGGCGCTCTCGATCTCTGTTCCCTATCATCGCCCCTGCATTACTGGGAGCGTTCCGAGCAGCATCTGCGCAGCGGTCCGGCCGACGATCTATGGTTGGGGTTTGCCCGAAACGGTTATGGACAGATCGAACAGAGCGGAAGAAAAGCCAGCCTGGCAACGGGCAATTTGTTTCTTTATGACGCAACGCAACCGTTCCGATTCAGCCTTGGTGGTACCGAAAACCACCTGGTGCGTATTCCGCGGGCATTGCTGACCGAACGCCTGCCGCGTATTGCGGAGCACACCGCGATGGTCCTCGATGATCGGCGGCCTGGTGTGATTCCCTTGCGGGAAATGCTGCGCCAAGCAGCGATTACGCCGGCATCCTTACAGGATCAGGGCATCTCCAGTCGCTATTCAGGGGCGTTGCTCGACCTTCTGGTGATCAGCCTGGAACTCCAGGACCTGAAGGCCACTCACCAGGAACTGGACCTTTACGGCCGCATCATGCAGTACATCCAACGGCATCTGGCCGAGCCGGACCTGTCGATTGAGGTCATCGCCAAAGCCCACAATGTGTCCACCCGCACCGTCACGCGCGCCTTCGCGCGGCACCAGAAAACCCCCGCCGCAGAAATCTGGAGGGAACGCCTGAATGCCAGCCGTGAAGCGATCGAGCGCGGCCAGGTGCGCAGTATCTCGCAAGCCGCACTGGACTTCGGGTTTTCTGACTTCTCCCATTTCAGCCATGCGTTCCGCAAAGCGTTCGGCGTCGCGCCTAACACCCTGTTGCAGCGAAATTGAGAGGGCTTATCCAAGGAAATGAGCGGTCAATGCAATAGGGTCAAGCAGGGGGAGCGCTAGCCTGCGCTCCTGTTCCTGGACATATCAACCTCAAACGTTATCTCCTCTGCAAGCTGCTGTACGCTCGAGCTGTCTGCAAGCTTGGCCAGGTTGATACCCGTAGTGCAGAACATTGATTCAGTATCTGGCTGCCTGACAAAGACGGTAGCAGTCCAGCCATTGATCAGAACGCAATCGACCTTATGCCCCGGCAGACTCTGCTCCAGACCCTCGGTCAGCGATATTTTCTTCCAGCTGTGCATGATGACGTACTAACGTGGGTAGTGATGCACGGTTGACCTGCGCATCTTCAAGAAGTGCCACTAGGCCATCATTTTCAATCTGAACAACCTTTATACCTGATTGATCAAGACCCCGAATATTCCTGCTCGGCGCTTGCCAGCAGGTTGGCGCCAGTGCTCAGTGCCAGCACCGTGAACAACAGCACCAGGATCAGCGCTTTGTTCTTGAACAGCATGTTCGGATGACCTCACCTGAACCTGAAGGAAAGCGGCCGCAAGGGCCGCGATCGTCGACTTACCAGAGGGCAATGTCATAAGTGAGGTAAAGGCGGTTGCTGTCGCGGCCCCGGGAGAATTCAGAGCGATAGACATAGTTGCGCATGCGCACCCCCAGCCCCTTGAACGTGCCGGCCTGCACCACGTAGGCCAGCTCGGTATCACGCTCCCATTCCTTGACGGTGGTTGCGGACTTACCGTCATTGCCGCTCAGGTAGCGCGTTGAAAAGGTCAGGCCGGGCACGCCGACGGCGGCGAAGTTGTAGCCGTAGTTGAGCATCCAGGTCTTCTCGTCCTCCTCGATGAATTTGCCGATGCCGGCGTTGCTGAACGAGTAGACGGTGGCGCCGCTGATGTAGGGCAGACCGGCATCTCCGCGAAGGGTCTGGTAGCCGCCGCCGACGGTATGGCCTGCGATCACGTAGGACAGCTGGCCGCTGAACATGTCGTTGTCGATTTTGCCTGCGTAGGCAGAGCCGCTATCGACACTGTTGAAGTAGCGCAGGTCGCTGGTCAGCACACCACCGGCCAGTGGCAGGTCGTGCTGGATACCGGCGAAATTCTGTCGGTAGAAGTTCTCGAGTTCTCCATAGAAATAACTCAAGCGAAGGTTTTTGCCCCATTTGTACTCAGCCCCGGCGTAGTTGAAATCCCCCGATTTTTCCCCGCTGTAGCCATCGGGCACGATCGGCACGCTGTTGGTGGAGTCGCGTAACTTGAAGCGGTCCAGGTGCCCGCCGGTGACGGTCAGGTTGTCGATGTCGGTGCTGCTGACCTGAGTGCCCTGGTAGGTCTGGGGCAACAAGCGTGCATCGTTGTAAATCAGTACCGGCGTCTTGGGCAGCAAGGTGCCGTACTTGACGGTGGTTTTGGCGAACCTGGCCTTTGCGGTTGCGCCGGCGCTGGCGAACTCGTCGGCTGCTCGCCCATCGTCATGCACCGGCATGAGCCCGGTGCCACTGCGACCGCGCCCCGAATCGAGCTTTACGCCATAGAGCCCCAGGGCGTCCACGCCAAAGCCGAGGGGGCCCGGCGTAAATCCGGACTGATAGTCCAGCAGAAATCCCTGGGCCCACTCGGTACGCTCGCTTTTTGCCGTTCTGGCGGCTCGCGCACTCATGCCGTGCTCGTCGCGAAAGTTCTCGTTGAAATACACATTGCGCAGTTGCAGCTTGAGTTTGCTGTCGTCAATAAAACCTTCGGCGTTCGCACTTGCGACCGGTACCAGGGCAAACGCGCAAAACAACGCCCGATGGGCATACACATGGTTCATGGCAAATGACTCTTTGTTGTTATTTGGGGTGCAGGGCGACACGCGCCCCGTGAGCGAGGCGCGCTGAAAGACAGCGGAGGTTGTGGGTGGATCAGGTGAACAGGCTGATGGCCCCGGTCAACAAGGCCAGCGCGGTGACGACCAGCGAGGTCAGCACGGCCCATTTGACGGTGGCCTTCTGGAAGTCGCCGATATCGCGATCGACCATGCCCACCAGCAACAGGGTCGAGGCCACCAGCGGGCTCATGAGGTGGACGGGTTGCCCCAGGATCGAGGCGCGCGCGATTTCAACCGGGTCGATGCCATACGCCGCGGCGGCATTGGCCAGGATCGGTACCACGCCAAAATAGTAGGCGTCATTGGACAGCACGAACGTCAGCGGCATGCTGGTGATCGCCACCACCAATGGAAACAGGTGGCCCCAGGACGGCGGGATCCAGTCGACGAGGGTCTGCGCCAGGGCGTCCACCATCTTTGTGCCGGAAAAAATCCCGGCAAAGATCCCGGCGGCGAATACCAGCAACACCACGGTCATGGCATTGCCCGAATGCGCCAGGATGCGTTCTTTCTGAATGTCCAATTGCGGGTAGTTGATCATCAGCGCGAGCACAAAGCCGATCAGGAACAGGATCGCGGAGTGCATCAACCCCATCACCAGGGCCACCATCACCGCAATGACCAGCACCAGGTTGACGTAGGCCAGTTTCGGACGCTTGTGGGGGGTGTCCTCAAGAATCGCGTTGATGTAGCAATCGCCGCCACCGCTCTGCAGTTGGACGTTGCCGATCCGCTTGCGCTCGGCACGCCCCAGCAGGAAGGCGGTGAAGATCACCCACAGGGCGCCGCCGATCATGGTCGGCAGCAACGGCACGAAGTATTCGCCGGCATCCAGGCCCAACGCGGCAATAGCCCGTGTCGCGGGGCCGCCCCAGGGGGTCATGCCGCTCATGATGCTCAGCGACAGCATGGAAATGGTCGCCAGGATCATCGGGTTCATGCCGATGCGCTTATACAGCGGCAGCATTGCCGCACAGGTGATCATGTAGGTCGTGGTGCCGTCGCCGTCGAGTGCGACCAGTAACGAGAGCAGGGCAGTGCCGACCGCGATCTTCATCGGGTCGCCATTGACCCGCTTGAGGATCTTGCGGATCAGCGGGTCGAACAAGCCTGCGTCGATCATCAGGCCAAAGAACAGGATCGCGAACAACAGCAGTGCGGCAGACGGTGCGACCATTTTCAGGCCGTCGAGCATCATCTTGCCGGTGGTGCCGCCGAAACCGCCAAGCACCGCGAAGACGATAGGTACAACGGTGAGCGCGACGATTGGCGACAAACGCTTCGTCATGATGAGGACGGTAAATACGACCACCATGGCCAGGCCAAGGAAAGCGAGCATAGGACGATTCTCTTGTTGTTATCGTAATAGTGGCTGACGCCGAGGCGCACGCGCCCTGATCCGCCGGGCGGCCGAAGGCGCCTGGCGGAGGAGGGGTCAAGTCAGGGAGGGGCGTTGCCCGGTTATTGTTAAGCGCGCTTGGGGACTTTCAAGTCTTCCCAGGCTTCTACCGGCGTCGCAGAGGGTTTTGCGTCGAGCATCCGGTGCAGCGTTTCGCGATGGCAGGCATTTTCCGATAGGGAAATCACTACCGTCGCGACGGCGTTGCTGGCCAGGCTGGTCAGGGCGCGCGCTTCGGACATGAAGCGGTCAACCCCGATCAGCAGCGCCAGGCCGGCCAACGGGATGTCGTGAATGACCGTCAAGGTCGAGGCGAGCGCGACGAACCCGCTGCCCGTCACGCCGGCGGCACCTTTGGAGGACAGCAGCATGATCGCCAGCATGGTGATGATTTGCGTCAGACTCAGGTCAATGTTGCAGGCCTGGGCAATGAAAATCGCCGCCAACGACAGGTAAATGGCCGTACCGTCCAGGTTGAACGAGTAGCCGGTGGGGAGTACCAGGCCTACGACGCCTTTTTTGCAGCCCAGCGCTTCGAGTTTTTCCAGCATGCGTGGCATGACCGGTTCCGTGGAGGACGTGCCCAGCACCACCAGGAATTCTTCACGGAAGTAGCGCAACAGTTTCCACAGGCTGAAGCCGTTGCTACGGCAAATGCTGCCCAGGACCACGAACACGAAGAAGCCGCAGGCGATGTACAACGTCATGATCAACTTCGCCAGAGAGCCCAGCGAAGTGATGCCGTACTGACCCACGGTGAACGCCAGGGCGCCGAAGGCACCGACCGGGGCAAAACGCATCAGGTACGCGAAGATCTTGAAGACCATCTGCGAAGCGGCTTCGAGTACGTCGAGTACCGGCTTGCCACGCTCGCCCAGGGATGACAAGGCAAACCCGGACAACACTGCAATAAAGAGCACCGGCAGCACTTCCCCCTTACTGAAGGCACCCACGAAGGTTTCGGGGATGATGTGCATGAAGAACTCCACAACCCCAAGCTTTGCCGCCGACTCGGTGTACTGGGCCAAGCCTTTGGTGCTCAGTTGGGTGGGATCAATGTTCATGCCGACGCCCGGCTGGAACACATACACCGCCACCAGGCCAATCACCAGGCTGATCACCGTAAGGCCAAAAAACAGCAGCATGGTCTTGCTGAGCAGGCGTCCAAGCGAGCGTTTGTCGCTCATTCCGGCAATGCCGGTGACGATGGTGCAGAACACCACGGGGGCAATCATCATCTTGATCAGCTTGATGAACGCATCACCCAGTGGTTTGAGCGCGATGGCCTGCTGAGCCCAGAAATGCCCGACCACAATGCCCAGCACCACGGCGCAGAGGATCTGGAAGTAGAGCGATTTAACAACTTTCATGGCATCACCCATTTTTAGAATTGTGCGGATGCAAAAATGCCAACGACCGCCGGAATTATCCGGCGAGGCGCTGTGACTCAGTGGCGTAGACGTAACCGGAGAACAGCCTGCGCGCGGTGCGTACGACGGACGCTTGAATTGTCTCACCATTGCTGCCGGTGTAGGACAATACGACATCAATCCCGCCGCTTGGATGTTCGATACGCACCGCTTCACGACGCGGCGTGCTGACCCCGCCAAGCATCTGCGCGACGATACTGCCTTCTATCACGCACGCGGTGGCCAGACCAATCGAGCCGGTAATGGCAAGCGCGCGGTGGCAGTTGTGTGGCATGAAATAGCGAACCTGAATCGTACCGCCAGCTTTCGCGGGCGAGACCAGCACCGGCTTGGGAATCACTTTGCCGCTGACATCGCCCAGACCCATGGCCAGGCCGGCCTGGAGCCGCAATGTCTCCAGGCGTCGCAGGAACTCCTTATCGGCGTCCAGTTCCGCTGGGCTCTCATCGCCTCGCTTGCCCAGTTGGCTGGCTTCGACGAGCACCATGGGCATCGCCATGTCGATACAGGTCACTGCAATGCCATCAAAGACGTCCTGCGTGTTGCCGGTGGGAAAGAGCTTGCCCGTCTTGCTGCCGGCTGCATCCAGGAAGGTCAGTTGCACCGGCGCCGCAGTACCGGGCACGCCATCAATGGCGGTATCGCCCTCATAACTGACTTTGCCATCCGGTGTGTACACCTGGGAATGGATGAAGGTCCCGGTGTTGACGTTGCGAATGCGCACGCGGGTGCGTCCGGGGGTGGCTTTGACCAGGCCCTGTTCGATGGCGAATGGGCCAACCGCACACAGCATGTTGCCGCAATTGGGTGCGCTGTCGACTCTGCGCTGAGACACCATCACTTGGACAAACAAGTAATCGACGTCCGCATCCGGGTGCAGCGAAGGGCTGACAATCGCAACCTTGCTGGTTTGCGGGCTGCCACCACCGATTCCGTCGATCTCCAGTTCATGACCGGAGCCCATCAGGTTGAGTAGCAGTTCGTCGCGGGCCTCGATGGACGACGGCAAATCCCAGTCGAGAAAAACCGGACCTTTGGAGGTACCACCGCGCATCAGCACACAGGGGATTCTTTGCATAATACTGACTCTTGTTGATCAATCGAGGTAATTGATGCTCTGTGAGCAAGAGTCTCAAGCTTTGAAAAATGTTTCCAATGCAAAAATTGACGTTATTATTGCGTTTGGCGAATGATGAATGTGCGCTAAACGACTTCCCAATTTCCTTGGCTGTTGAGACTGGACATGGACTATGAGCTGAATGACATACGATCTTTCGTGAAAATCGCCGAATTGGGTAGCTTTCACGAAGCGGCCGATGCTTTGCATCTGTCTCAACCTGCACTCAGCCGGCGGATAAAAAAACTCGAAGAGGGGCTGGGCACGGCGTTGCTGGATCGCACCACCCGCAAAGTCAGCCTTACCAGCGTCGGGCGTGACTTTCTTCCCAAGGCGCGCCGGTTGCTGGATGACTTCGACGAGTCGATTCTTAATATCCGTGAACTGGCCGAACGCCAGATCGGCCGTGTAACCCTGGCGTGTATCCCTACCGCCGCGTTCTATTTCCTGCCTTCAGTGATCCGTCTGTACAACGAGCGCTACCCGAAAATCCGCATCCGTCTGCTGGATTTGAGTGCGAATGAGGGGCTTGAAGCGGTGCTGCGCGGGGAAGCCGACTTCGGTATCAACATGATGAGTGGGCAGCACCCGGACATTGAGTTCGTGCCATTGGTCAGTGAGCCCTTTGTATTGGCGTGCCGGCGTGATCACGAGCTGGCAGGGCGCAGTTCGGTCACCTGGTCTGAATTGAGCGATTACCGCCTTATCGGGGTAGGGCGTTTGAGCGGCAACCGCATGCTGCTCGACCACGCTCTGTCGGGCTTGAGTTGGCGGCCGCAATGGTTCTATGAAGTCCAGCACCTTTCGACTTCACTGGGCCTGGTGGAGGCCGGCCTGGGGGTTTCGGCGATGCCAAGCCTGGCCATGCCGGCTGATGATCATCCCACCCTGGTCAGCGTTCCATTGATCGAGCCCGTGGTGAACCGCTCTTTGGGCCTGGTTTACCGTCGAGGGTCATCGCTTTCGCCGGCGGCGGAAAAATTCGTCTCGATACTGCTTGAGCAATGGCCACAGTGAACGGCCGCGTGTTGCCGTTCGCCAGTGGTCATCGTCATGAATGCGAGGTGGGCATGCTCTGAGTTGTTACTTCTGCCCACTGAGGGGGCGTTTTCTGAGCGGTCAGGTAGCAAGCTTGTGCACGATCCCTTCACGGTTTCCGCTGATGCAATGGGCCTATTTCATTTGAATCAAGCGCTTGGGTCATAGCGCCGTGATTTGGCATGCTTCCTGCTTTTTCGTTTCCATGGATAATTGGATACAAAAATTCAAAAGGTGCTGCCGATGCAATTTGCCCCCGCTTATGTTGACCGCCAGCCCCTCACCGCCGAGGAGGAGGCCTACAACTTCCTGCTCGATGCCATTTGCGGCGGTCGCTACCGCAAAGGCGACCGTCTGATCGCCGAAGATATCGCCAGCGAAATCGGCATGAGCCGCATGCCGGTGCGCGAAGCCTTTCGCCGCCTGGACGCACAGGGCCTGGTGACCTTGCGGCCCAATCGCGGCGCCATCGTCAGCGGCCTGGATATCGATGAACTGCACGAAGTGTTCGAAATGCGCAGCGCCCTCGAAGGCCTGGCGGTGCGCGTCGCGGTGGGGCGTATCGGCGAGCGCCAGTTGGCCGCGCTGGAGCGCTTGCTCGACGCGATGGACGACTACCGCGACGACAGCGCCGCCTGGGTCAGCCGGCACCGCGCTTTCCACGAATACCTGTGCAGCCTCAGTGGCCGCCCACGCCTGATGAAGCAGATTTCGGCGCTGTACTCACTGGTCGAAGCGCCCATGCGCCTGTGGTTGCAGCACGGCGAAAAACCCCTCAGTGCCCGCCAGGAACACGCGGTGATCCTCGACGCGATCCGTGCCGGTGACGCCGCCCGCGCCGAGGCCGTGGTGCGCGAACACATCGAAGGCACCGTGCCTGCACTGATCCAGTTCCTGCAAACCGAACAACAATAAGAAACACCTGCTGTGTGTTGACGTTGAGTCCTGCCCCGTTAATCAACGAACTGGAGTGTCTGGTCATGCATAAACACCGCGCCTTGCTGGTGGCTGTCTCCCTCGGCCTCTGTACCCAATGGGCCGTCGCCGCGCCCCAGGTGCCGGAGCGCCTGAAGAACGTCGACAAACTCATCTACTGCTCGGGGATGGATTCACCGCCCCTGGTGTCCTTCGATGAAGCACAGAAACCCCGCGGGCTCACCATCGACCTGGGCCTGGAGATCGCCAGGCGCCTGGGCGACAAGCAGGTGCAGTGGCGAGTGATTCCGTTCTCTGGCCTGGTGCCGGCATTGCTCGCCCAGCAGTGCGACATGATCGTCGACCAACTGTTCGACAAGCCTGAGCGACGCCAGGTGATCGACATCGTCAACTACATGTATTCCAGCCAATCGGTGGTGGTGCCCAAGGGCAACCCCAAGGGCATCAAGACCCTGGATGACTTGTCCGGACACAAGGTCGCGGTGCTCAACGGCTCCACCATCAAGACCCTGCTGGACGCGCAGAACGACAGCCTGGCCAAGGCCGGCAAGCCGCCGATGAAACTGGTGGTGTACAACACCGACACCGACGCCTTCCAGGCGCTGCGCATCAGCCAGGTCGACGCCTACGGTACCACCGTGGAAACGGCCGGCTATTACGCCGCCATGGCCCCGGACCTGTTCCAGGAAGGCGTGCCAGCGTTCAGCCGCATCCTCACCGGTTTGGGCATGCGCAAGGACGACCCGCAACTCACCGCCGCCGTGCAGCAGGTGATCAGCGACATGCGCAGCGACGGCAGCTACGTCCAGTTGCTGAACAAATGGCATGTCAGCAGCGACACACTCGACTGAGGCACACCGGCGATGAATTTCAATTGGGATGTGTTCTGGCAGTACCTGTTTCAGCCGAGCGGGGTGTACCTCACCGGGCTGTGGCTGACCTGCCTGATCGCGGTGTCGGCGATGCTGCTGGGCTGCGTGCTGGGGCTGGCGGCGGCGCTGCTGCGCTTGTCGAAGAACCCGCTGTTGCACTTGCCGGTACGCTTTTATGTGTGGCTGATGCGTGGTACGCCGCTGCTGGTGCAGATCGTATTCCTGTACACCGCGCTGGCGGCGGGCGGGATTTTCCGTTTCGAGGACATCGCGCTGTTCGGCCTGGTCATCCCCGGCAATATTCAGGCGGCGATCATCGCGCTGGGCTTGAACGAAGGCGCATACATGGCCGAGATCATCCGCGCCGGCATCGGCGCGGTGGACAAGGGCCAATACGAAGCCGGGCGTTCCCTGGGCATGGGCTTTGCCAAGCTGATGCGGCGCATCGTGCTGCCCCAGGCGTTTCGCGTGATCGTGCCGCCGCTGGGCAATGAGTTCAACGTGATGCTCAAGAACACCACCCTGGTCAGCGTGATCGGCGTGCAGGAATTGCTGCTGAGCACGCAGATGGTCACCTCGGCGACGTTCCGCGTGTTCGAGTTGTACCTGGTCGTGGCGATTTACTTCTTGATGCTTACCACGCTGTGGGGCTTTTTCCAGCGCTGGCTGGAGGCGCGCTTCGGCCAGTCCGACCGGCCATCCGCGCCGCCACCGGCGTCCAGCCGCATGTTCGGGCGCAGCACCTTGAAACTGCTGAGGGGACGATAACCATGGCGCACCAGAGTGAAGAACTGATCATCGAGGCGCTGGACATCCACAAGTCGTTCGGCACCCTGCAGATCCTCAAGGGCATCTCCCTGCAAGTGCGGCGCGGCGAAGTGGTGGTGCTGATCGGCGCCTCCGGCTCGGGCAAGACCACCTTTATCCGCTGCATCAACCTGCTGGAAGACATCCAGAGTGGGCGCATCCGCGTCAACGGTCGTGCCATGGGCTATCGCGAGCGCAGCGATGGCAGCCTGGTACGCGATTCGGAGCGCAACATCGCGCGCCAACGCCGCGACATCGGCATGGTGTTCCAGCGTTTCAACCTGTTCCCCCACATGACCGCGCTGGAAAACATCATCGAAGCGCCGATCCAGGTGCTCGGCACATCTCGCGCCGAAGCCTTGGAGCAAGCCCGTGGATTGCTGGCGCGGGTCGGCCTGGCGGACAAGGCCAGCCATTACCCGTCGATGCTTTCCGGCGGCCAGCAGCAGCGGGTGGCGATTGCCCGCGCCCTGGCGATGAAACCCCAGGCCATGCTGTTCGACGAACCCACCAGCGCCCTCGACCCGGAAACCGTCGGCGAGGTGCTGCAGGTGATGAAGGAGCTGGCCGAGGAGGGCATGACCATGGTGGTGGTCACCCACGAAATGGGCTTTGCCCGTGAAGTGGCCGACCGCGTGGTGGTGCTCGACCAGGGCGAACTCATCGAACAAGGGCCGCCGGAACAGATTTTCAGCCGCCCCAGCCATCCCCGTACCCGGGCCTTTCTCAGTCGTGTGTTGTGAGTCTTTCCATCACCCTGTGTTGACGAGTCTTAGCCATGTTGAAATTTTCTGCTCACGAGTACCCCTATCCCTCGCAGCGCCAAAGCGTGTTTGCCCGTCGCGGCATGGTTGCGGCGTCCCAGCCCCTGGCGGCCCAGGCCGGTATCCAGATCATGCAACAGGGCGGTAACGCCATTGATGCGGCGATTGCCACGGCGGCCGCGCTCACGGTGGTGGAGCCCACCGGCTGTGGCCTGGGCGGCGACGCGTTCGCGCTGGTCTGGTGCAAGGGCCGGCTGCACGGCCTGAACGGCAATGGCCACGCGCCGGCGGCCTTGAGTATCGAGGCGGTCAAGGCGGCGGGGCACGACCGGATGCCGCTGTATGGCTGGACACCGGTCACCGTGCCCGGTTGCCCCTCGGCCTGGGCCGAGCTGTCCGAGCGCTTCGGCAAGTTGCCGTTTGCCGAGTTGCTGCAGCCCGCCATCAGCCTGGCGCGTGACGGCTTCCCGTTGTCGCCGGTGATCGCCCAGCTCTGGCAGGCCGCGCTGGATGAATTCGGCCCCCATCGTGACCCGGCCCTGGACGCCTGGTTCGACACGTTCCTGATCGACGGCCGTGCGCCCCGGGCGGGTGAGATATTCCGCAACCCGGCCCAGGCACGTACCTTGGAAGAACTCGCCGCTACCCGTTGCGAAAGCTTGTATCGCGGTGCCCTGGCCGAACGCCTGGATGTGCATTCCAGGGCTAGTGGCGGTTACCTGCGCGCCAGCGACCTCCAGGATTATCGCGCCCAATGGGTGGACCCTATCCACGTCAACTACCGAGGGGTGGACGTCTGGGAAATCCCGCCCAGCGGCCAGGGCCTGGTGGCGCTGATGGCGTTGAAAATCCTTGAAGGCTTCAGCTTCGATCACCGCGACAGCCAGCAGACCTGGCACCGCCAGTTGGAGGCGATGAAACTCGCCTACAGCGACGGCCTGCACCACATCACCGACCCGTTGCACATGCGCGTGGCCGTCGCCGACCTGCTCAGCGATGCCTACAGCACCCGCCGCCGTGGGCAGATCGGCGAACAGGCGCAGCCGCCCAAGCCCGGCGACCCCCATGCCAGCGGCACGGTGTACCTGGCCACGGCGGATGCCGAGGGCAATATGGTCTCGTTCATCCAGAGCAACTACCACGGCTTCGGCTCCGGCGTGGTGCTGCCCGACAGCGGCATCGCCCTGCAGAACCGTGGGCAGGAATTCAGCCTCGACCCAAGTCACGCCAACTGCCTGGCACCGGGCAAGAAAACCTTCCACACCATTATTCCCGGCTTCCTCACCAAGGACGGGCAGGCCCTCGGGCCATTCGGCGTGATGGGCGGCTACATGCAACCCCAGGGCCATGTGCAGATGGTGATGAACCTGGTGGACTTCGGCCTCAACCCGCAAGCGGCCCTGGACGCGCCGCGCTGGCAATGGCTGGGCGACATGAAGGTCGGCATCGAACACGGTGCCTCTAGTGACCTGGCCAATGCCCTGGCGCGACGCGGGCACCAGGTGCAGATCGCCAGCGACCTCACCGACTACGGGCGTGGCCAGATCATCCTGCGTGATCCGGTCAGTGGTGTATTGTGCGGTGGAACGGAGCCAAGGACGGATTCAACGATCGCAGTGTGGTAAGCGAAAAAAATTGGCTGAAGCCTGTCCCTTTTTTTCACCTCGCCTGTCATTCCAGGCAAGTGAACAATATCGAGAGCTTCCGCCAATGCCCGCAGTCCGCCCCTTGCTCAAACTGAGCCTGATGCTGAGCCTCAGCGCCAGCCCGTTTTTCGCCGCCGTCAGCTACGCCGAAGACACCGCCGCCCGGCGCAGCTACCAAGTGCCGGCGGGCAGCCTGAGTGCGGCGCTGACGCGTTTTGCCGGGCTGTCGGGGGTCAACCTGTCGGTGGACCCGGCGCTGGTCAGCGGACGCAGCAGCACTGGCTTGTCCGGCGAATACGGCGTGGAGGAGGGCTTTGCCCGCCTGCTGCAAGGTTCCGGCCTGCAACTGCAAGCCATGGGCGAGCAGGCCTACATGCTGGTGCCGGTGCCGGAGGGCAGCAGCCTGGAACTGGCGCCCACGTCGATCCTCGGCACCACCGGCCTGTACGACGGCGACACCTACGCCGGTGGCCAGGTGGCGCGCCGCACGGCGCAGGGCTTGCTGGGCACGCGGGATTTCATGGAGACTCCGTTCAGCATCACCACCTACACCCAGGAGGCGGTGAAAAACCAGCAGGCACGCACCCTCGGCGACCTGATCGCCGCCGACCCCTCGGTGCGCGCCACCAACCCGGCCGGTGGGCGCTACGAGCAATTCACCATTCGCGGGTTCAGCCTGTTCAACAGTGACGTGGCCTACAACGGCTTGTACGGCGTGCTGCCGACGTACACCATCGACATGGAAATGGCCGACCGCGTCGACATCCTCAAAGGCCCGAGCCAGTTGATCAACGGCATCTCGCCGCGTGGCAGCGTGGGCGGCGGGATCAACGTGGTGCCCAAGCGCGCCACCGACAAGGACATCAACTCGTTTACCGGCAACTGGGCGTCCGACAGCCAGGCCGGCGGTGCGGTCGACATTGGCCGACGCTTTGGCGAGGACAACCAGTACGGCATTCGCTTCAACGGCGTGAAGCAATCCGGCGACACCGCCTGGGACCACCAGAGCGTCGACCGCGAAATGGCCGTGCTGGGCCTGGATTTTCGCGGCGAGCGCCTGCGCCTTTCCACCGATATCGGCCACACCGAGCGCGACACCGATGCCCCCCAGGAGCGCGTGCAGGTGGCGGCCGCTGCGCCGGTGCCGAGTGCCAGCGATGTGCGCCGCAACTATGCGCAGTCGTGGAGCAAGGCTCGCACCAATGACACCTTTGGTACGGTCAACGCCGAGTACGACCTCAGTGACAACGTGATGCTCTACGGTGGCGTGGGCGCGCGCAAAAGCAACCACGACTTCCTGCGCCACGCGGTTTCGGTGACCAATGCGGCCGGCGATTTCAGCGTGCAGCCGCGGGATTTCACCCGCGATGAAAACGTGCGCACCTACACCGCTGGCGTGCGCAACTGGTTCCATACCGGGCCGGTGAGCCATGAGGTCAACCTGGCCGCCAGCTACTTCGACATGGACTTCACCAACGGCGGTGCGCGGTATACGGCGCCGTCGAGCAATCTCTACAACCCGGTGCAGTCGCCGACGCCGTCACGGCCGACGCGCTTCGATCCCAAGGTCTACACCGAAAACAAATTCAGCGGCGTGGCCTTGTCCGACACCCTGGGTTTTTTCGACGACCGCCTGTTGCTCACCCTCGGTGCGCGCTGGCAGCGGGTCAAGGTGACTGACTGGAGCGATGGGATCAAAGGCGACACCGCCTATGACGAAGAAAAGGTATCGCCGTCGGGCGGCCTCCTGTTCAAGGCCACCGACAAGTTGTCGCTGTACGCCAACTACATGGAAGGCCTGAGCCAGGGCAAGATCGCGCCGTCGACCTCGAGAAACGAAGACGAGATCTTCCCGCCGTTCATCAGCCGCCAGGTGGAAGTGGGCGCCAAGTACGATGCCGGTGCCTTCGCGGTGACCGCCGCCGTGTTCCGCATCAAGCAACCGGCCTATGAAACCAATGCGACCACGCGGCTGTTTGGCCCCAACGGCAAGCGCGAGAATGCCGGTGTGGAACTGAGCGTGTTCGGCGAACCGCTCAAGGGCTTCCGCCTACTGGGCGGGGTGATGTACATCGACAGCAAACTCAAAGACACCACCAATGGCACCTGGGACGGCAACCGTGCGCCGGCCACGCCCAAGTACAACGTCAACCTCGGCGCCGAATGGGACGTGCCGGGCCTGGAAGGCCTGACGTTGACCAGCCGTGGCATCTACTCCAGCTCGCAGTACCTGGACCAGTCCAATGTCAAGGAAATCGACGCCTGGAACCGCCTCGACGTCGGCGCACGCTATGGCTTCAAGGTGGATGACAAGCACATCACCCTGCGGGCGAATGTGGAGAACGTCGCCGATAAACGCTACTGGAGCTCGGCCGGTGCATCGGATGACAGCGAGCCGGGGCTGACCCTGTCGACGCCGCGCACCTACCTGCTGTCGGCCACCGTCGACTTCTGACACTGGGTTGTGCAGGTTATAAATGAGAATGTTTTTTGATCACGCCGCGCCGATATGGAATAGTACCCGCCGTTTTCCCCGGCCTGCCTAGCCGGGGTGTTTTAACGCCGAGGTCCTTGTCATGCGAATGCTGCGTTCCATCCCCACCCTGGCCGCCTGTGTCCTGGCGTTCTCGTCCAGCCTGCTGAGCGCCGCCCCCATCGACCTCAACGACGGCCAGCACGCCGTGCATCTGCCCGATGCCCCCAAGCGCGTGGTGGTGCTGGAGTTTTCCTTTCTCGACAGCCTGGCCGCCGTTGACGTCACCCCGGTCGGCGCCGCCGATGATGGCGATGCCAACCGCGTGTTGCCCCGCGTACGCCAGGCCATCGGCCAATGGCAGTCGGTGGGCCTGCGCTCGCAGCCGAGCATCGAGGAGATCGCCCGGCTCAAGCCCGATCTGATCGTGGCCGACCTCAATCGCCACCAGGCGCTGTACAGCGACCTGGCGAGCATCGCGCCGACCTTGCTGCTGCCGTCCCGTGGCGAGGATTACCAGGGCAGCCTCAAATCCGCCGAACTGATTGGCAAGGCCCTCGGCAAGAGCGCGCAGATGGAGGCGCGCATCCAGAAGAACCGTGAAAACCTCAAGGCCATTGCGCAACAGATCCCGGCCGGCGCCAGCGTGTTGTTCGGTGTGGCGCGTGAGGACAGCTTCTCCGTGCATGGCCCGGACTCCTACGCCGGCAGCGTGCTTGAGGCCATCGGCCTGAAAGTCCCATCGGTACGCGCCAACGCCGCGCCCACCGAGTTCGTCAGCCTGGAACAGTTGCTGGCCCTCGACCCGGGTTGGTTGCTGGTCGGTCATTACCGTCGCCCCAGCATCGTCGACAGCTGGAGCAAGCAGCCGTTGTGGCAAGTGCTCGGCGCCGTGCGCAATAAGCATGTGGCCGAAGTGGATGGCGACAGCTGGGCGCGCAACCGTGGCGTGCTGGCGTCGGAGCAGATCGCCGAGGATGCGCTGGCGATTCTCAAGGGCGGTAAAGCCGTATTGAGCCAATAACCGTGCAACGCAGTTTCGCCGCCGTTGGCATTCTGCTGTCGGGTGCCGGGTTGTTCTGGCTGTCGCTGTACAGCTGGTCGCCATTTACCCTGACAGCGACGGATGCCTGGAATGGCCTGGTTCACCAGGGCCGCGTCGGCGGCAACATGGCCTATATCGTCGCCCAGTTGCGTGTGCCACGGGCCGTGTGTGCCGCGTTGGTCGGTGCCTGCCTGGGCCTCGCGGGGGCGCTGATGCAGGGCATTACGCGCAACCGCCTGGCCTCGCCGTCGCTGTTTGGCGTGACGGCGGGCGCCGCGCTGGGACTGGCCCTGTTTTCCACCGGCCTGGTCGCGCCGCCCTTTGCTGGCGGTGCGCTGTTGATGACCTGCCTGGGCGGCGCGCTGGCCTGGTTCACCGTGTTCAGCCTGGGCGGTGCCTGGTCGCCGACCACGGCCCAGGGCCGTCTGGTTTTGGCTGGCGTGGCCGTGGCGGCGTTGTGCGCCGCGTTGACCCGGCTCACAGTGATCCTGGTCGAGGCCCAGGCGCAAAGCGTGCTCAACTGGCTGGCCGGTTCACTGGCCAATGTCGGCGCTGCGCAGGTGCAACTGCTCTGGCCATGCGCCTTGATCGGCGGCCTGTGGGCACTCTGGTGCGCGCCGCGCCTGAACCTGATCAACCTCGGCGAAGACGCCGCACGCTCACTGGGCGTCGGCATCGCCAGCCTGCGTCTGCAGGTGTTTGTCGCCAGTTTGCTGCTGGTGGGCGCCAGCGTGTGTGCGGTGGGACCGATCGGGTTTGTCGGGCTGATCGCGCCGAATATCCTGCGTCAGTTCCTGGGCAATGACTACCGCTGGCTGATCCCGCTGAGCGCCACATTGGGCGCGGTGATCGTGCTGGGGGCCGACCTGCTCAGCCGCGCCGTTGCCTTCCCGGTGGAAACGCCGGCGGGGGTGGTCACCGCGCTGATCGGCGCGCCGTTTTTCCTCTTTCTTGCCAGGCGCGCCCTATGATCCGCCCACGACTGCGCTTGTGGCTGCTGCTCGGCCTGTTGCTGCTGGCAACCGGGGTCAGCCTCAGCGCCGGCACCCTGTGGCTTACGCCGCACACCGTTTTCGAACGCCTGCTGGCCCACGACGCCCTCGACTTTGAAGTGTGGAACCACCGTCTGCCACGCAGCCTGATCGCGATTCTCGCCGGTGCGGCCTTCGGCCTGGCCGGGGCGATTGTGCAGGGCGTGATCCGTAATCCGCTGGCCTCGCCGGAGATCCTCGGCGTAACCCAAGGCGCCGGGCTCGCGCTGACCGTGGCGATCATCAGTTGGCCACACCTGCCGATTGCGTGGCTGCCGCTGGTGGCTTGCCTGGGCGGGGCGGGTGGTGCGCTGTTATTGGCGCTGTACAACACCGGCGTGAGTTTTTCCGGGGTGCGCTTTGCGTTGTCCGGGGTGGCGATTGCGGTGACCTTGTCCAGTGTCACCGAGTTTCTGATTCTCTCTCACCCCTTGGATATCAACACCGCGCTGCTCGCGCTGACCGGTAGCCTGTGGAGCCGCAACTGGCACCATGTGGCGCTGGTGTTGCCGTTCCTCGTATTGATCCCCGTGGGCCTGTGCCTGGCCAAGCCGCTCAACCTGATCGCCTTGGGCGATGAGGCGGCCCACAGCCTGGGCACCGCGCTGAGCCGTACGCGTTGGTCGGCGATGGCCTGCGCGGTGTTGCTCACCAGCCTGGGCGTGGGGGTGATCGGTCCGATTGGCTTTATCGGCCTGGTCGCGCCGCACATGGCGCGCCGGCTGGTGGGCGGGCATCACCAGTACCTGCTGCCGGCGGCGATGCTGATCGGTGCGTTGCTGCTGGTGCTCGCCGATACGCTGGGGCGCACGCTGATCGCGCCCAGCGAAATCCCCGCCGGGGTGCTTACGGCGGTGATCGGCGCGCCGTATTTTCTTTGGTTGCTGGCACGGTTCAAGGGTTGATGACATGAGTATTCTCCAGGCACGCGAGCTGGACATCGGCTACGGCGCCACCCGTATCGTGCAAGGTCTGTCCTTTGCACCGCCCGCCGGCAAGGTCACCGCGTTGATCGGCCCCAATGGCTGCGGCAAGTCCACCTTGCTCAAGGCCTTCGCGCGTATCCTCAAGCCGACTCAGGGCGAGCTGACCCTGGATGGCCAGGCCTATGCCAGCCTGTCTGCCCGCCAGTTGGCCCGGCACATCGCGTTCTTGCCGCAAGTGTTGCCGGTGCCGGAAGGCGTCAGCGTGCGCCAGTTGGTTGCCTATGGCCGCAGCCCGCATAACTCGCTGTGGGGACGCCTGAGCGGCAGTGATCAAGCTCACGTGAGTCAAGCCATGCAGCGCCTGGAACTGGACGTGCTGGCTGATCGCGCCCTGGCGGACCTGTCCGGCGGCCAGCGCCAGCGTGCCTGGCTGGCGATGGTGTTGGCGCAGAATGCGCCGGTGGTGCTGCTGGATGAACCCACCACTTACCTCGACATCAGCCATCAGGTCGAACTGCTCGACCTGATGGGCGAACTGGCTGCCGAGGGTAAAACCGTGATCACCGTGCTGCATGACATCAACCAGGCCTGCCGTTATGCCGATCACCTGGCGGTGATGCACGGCGGCAAACTGGTCGCTGATGGCACACCGGCGCAGGTGGTCAGTGCCGAGTTGATGCGGCGGGTATTTGAGGTGCAGGTACAGGTGATGCAAGAGCCGGTCGCCGGCACGCCGATGTGCCTGGTTGAAAAAAGCACTCGGGCCAAGGCCTGATCAAGATCAAGACCGACTCGCTTCGCATCGTGGATACGGTTTTTGTTCTGTGTAGCCGGCCTGCTGTGGTGGGCCGGCCTGCTGTGGCGAGCGGGCTTGCTGTGGCGAGCGGGCTTGCCCCGCGTTGGGCTGCGAAGCAGCCCCAAAACCAGACACCCAGACAAGCCCGCGCGCTCCCACATTTCAACGCTCGATAATCCTAGTGAACGGCCACTCGAAAGTGCGAGTGTGCTCCGCGTCGCAGGTGAAGTAAGTCCTGTGAATTTATTGGGCTGCCGTTTAATTGTGGCAAAGCGCACAAGTGGCTAATTGCAACTAGCGAAGTAGTGGCTATTAGCTGCTAAGGCTCTGTCACGGGGTTCTTGGTCATTGTGTTTATTTTATTCCCCTCTTTCAGGAACTAGCGCTATAACTTCCAGTCGATAACCCCGGCTTGCTCTCGCTTGGGTTATGGCTAACTAATGGCATGTTTAAGTAGTTCCAAATAGCCATACTTTCTCGTAATACTAGATACCTCAACCTTATGTCGTCAGCGCCTATCGATGCCTGCCAGATGCAGATCCCGCACACCGACCAGGTGTGTGCGTGGTTGATGCAGCATGCTGGGTTGAAAACGGTAGACCTGGAGCGCGCCCGGCGCTTGCCGTCGGATGACCTGCTAAGCCTGCTGACCCGCCTGGGCCTGGTTTCCGATATCGAACTGGCCCGCGCCTGGGCGGCGTTGCTCGGTGCGCCGCTGTTGCTGGCGGACGCCGCGCCGCCGTTGCTCGATCCCTTGCCTGCCCTGACTGAACGCTTCATGCGCCATTACCAGGTCGCGCCCATGGGCTGGACCCTGGGTGGCCTGCGCGTGCTGGCCGCCAACCCGGCGCTGCGTTTTCCGTTCCAGGCCCTGGCCTATGCATGCCAGGTGCCGGTGTGGCTGGCCATCGGTCCGCGCACTGAGGTCGATACACTGATCGAGCGTTACTACGGCCAGGGCCGTTCGGCCATGGGCACGCTGATCGAAAACCTCGATGAACAGGGCGGCGCCCAGGACGATATCGAACACCTCAAGGACCTGGCCTCCGAAGCGCCGGTGATCCGCCTGGTCAACCTGATCCTGCAACGCGCCGTGGAGCAACGTGCTTCGGACATCCACATCGAACCCTTCGAACACCAACTCAAGGTGCGCTACCGCATCGACGGTGTGCTGCATGACGCCGAAGCGCCGCCGGCCAGTTCCTCGGCGGCGGTGATTTCGCGGGTGAAGATCATGGCGCGGCTGGACATCGCCGAGCGCCGGTTGCCGCAGGATGGGCGCATCATGTTGCGTATCCAGGGCAAGGAGCTGGACCTGCGGGTGTCCACGGTGCCCACCAGTTTCGGCGAGTCGGTGGTGCTGCGCCTGCTGGACCGGCAAACCGTGCAGTTCGACTTTCCCAGCCTGGGCTTCGACGGCCAGCGCCTGGCCGCCTTCCTCGACCTGCTGGAACGGCCCCACGGCATCCTGCTGGTCACCGGGCCCACCGGCTCCGGCAAGACCACCACGCTCTACACCGCGCTGTCGCGGCTCAACACCGCCGAGCGCAAGATTATCACCGTGGAAGACCCGGTGGAGTACCAGCTCGAAGGCATCAACCAGATCCAGGTCAAGCCCGCCATCGGCCTGGACTTCGCCGGGGCGTTGCGCTCCATCGTGCGCCAGGACCCGGACGTGATCATGATCGGCGAGATCCGCGACCTGGAAACCTGCCGCATCGCCATCCAATCTTCCCTCACCGGGCACCTGGTGCTCTCCACCCTGCACACCAACAGCGCCGCCGCGAGCATCACGCGGCTGCTGGACATGGGCGTGGAAAGCTACCTGATCGCCTCGACCGTCAGCGGCATCCTCGCCCAGCGCCTGGTGCGGCGCCTGGACCCGGCCACGCGTGTCGCTTTCGAAGCGCCGCCCGAACTGATCGCCGAACACGGCCTGGATCGCCTCACCGAACAACGCCCGATCCTGCTCTATCGCGGCGCCTATCACGGCCGCAGCGCCCTCACCGAACTGCTGGTGATGAACGACGAACTGCGCAGCCTGCTGATGCGCCACGCCGATGCCTCGACCCTGGAGCAGGCCGCGCGCCGCGCCGGTTTGCGCACCTTGTATGAAGAAGGTTTGCGCCAGGCACTGGCGGGGATTACTTCGCTGGAAGAAGTGCTGCGCGTGACCCGTGGAGAGGACGCGTGAGCCTGTTCAGATACCGCGCCCTGGACAGCCAGGGCACGCCGCAGAACGGTACGTTGGAGGCCACCGATCAAACCGCTGCGGTGGCGGCGCTGCACAAGCGCGGGTGGCTGCTGTTGCACATCGAACCGGCCGGCAGCCTTGGCCTGCGCACGGCACACAGGCCGTTGAAGGGCCAGGCGTTGGTGAGTTTTACCCAGCAATTGGCAACGCTGCTGGGAGCGGGCCAGCCGCTTGAGCGCTCGTTGAGCCTGCTACTCAAGCAGCCCGGCCCTGCCCAGGTGCGCGCGTTGATCGAACGCCTGCGCGACCGCGTCAAGGCCGGCAAGCCATTGTCCGCCGCGCTGGAGGAAGAGGGTGCGGCGTTCTCGCCGTTGTACCTGAGCATGGTGCGCGCCGGTGAGGCCGGTGGCGCGCTGGAAGGAACCCTGCGCCAACTCAGTGATTACCTGGAACGCAGCCAATTGCTGCGTGGCGAAGTGATCAATGCGCTGATCTATCCGGCGTTCCTGGTGGTGGGCGTGCTGGGATCCCTGGCGTTGCTGCTGGCGTATGTGGTGCCGCAGTTCGTGCCGATCTTCCAGGACCTGGGCGTGCCGATTCCACTGATCACCGAGGTGATCCTGGCCCTTGGAACGTATCTCGGCGCCTATGGCCTGGCGCTGTTGGTCGGGTTGATCGTGATCGTCTGGTTGGGGGCCGCGCGCTTGCGCGATCCGCTGTTTCGCGAGCATTGCGACCGGCGGCTGCTCGGTATTCGCGTGGTCGGCCCGTTGCTGCAACGCGTCGAGGCGGCGCGTCTGGCACGCACCCTCGGCACGCTGCTGAGCAATGGCGTGGCGTTGCTGCAGGCCTTGGTGATTGCGCGGCAAGTCTGCACCAACCACGCTTTACAGGCGCAGGTCGGGCGTGCGGCGGAATCGGTAAAAGGCGGCGGCACCCTCGCCAGCGCGTTCGGCAGCCAGCCGCTGTTGCCCGAACTGGCCCTGCAAATGATTGAAGTCGGCGAACAGGCCGGCGAACTCGACGGCATGTTGCTCAAGGTGGCCGACATCTTCGACGTCGAAGCCAAGCGCGGCATCGACCGCCTGCTGGCCGCGCTGGTGCCGTCCCTGACAGTGGTCATGGCGGTGCTGGTGGCGGTGATCATGCTGGCGATCATGCTGCCGCTGATGAGCCTGACCAGCAATCTATAAAGGAGCTGACCCCATGAGAAAACCACGCCGCCAAGGCGGTTTCACCCTGTTGGAAATGCTCGCGGTGATCGTGCTGCTGGGCATCGTCGCCACCATCGTCGTGCGCCAGGTCGGCGGCAATGTGGACAAGGGCAAGTACGGTGCGGGCAAGGCCCAGTTGGCCAGCCTGAGCATGAAGATCGACAGCTACGCCCTCGACGTCGGGGCACCGCCCACCAGCCTGCAACAGTTGGTGGACAGGCCCGGTGGCTATGCCAAGCCGTCGGACCTCAAGGACCCGTTCGGACACGCCTTCGGTTATCGCTTTCCCGGCGAACACGGCGCGTTCGATCTGATCTTCTATGGCCAGGACGGCCAGCCGGGCGGCGAAGGCTACAGCGCCGACCTGGGCAATTGGGAGTAGGGCCGCCATGTTGCAGCGCGGCTTCACTCTGCTGGAAATGCTGGTGGTGATCCTGCTGATCGGCCTGGCTGCCAGCGTGCTGGGGCTGGGCGTGCGCCAGGGCTTGCAGGTGGCGCAGGAACGCCGTGCGGTGGGGCAGATGGTGGAGGCGCTGCGTACCACGCGGGCGGGGGCGATTGTCAGCGGGCAGCCTGCGCGTACCGTATTCGATCTGAGCGACCGTACGTTCCAGGCGCCGGGGCGTGCGTTGCAACGGTGGCCGTCGCGGTTGCATGTCACGCTGCACACTGCCGAACAGGTCGGCCCTGGCGTCGAGTTCTACCCCGACGGCAGCTCCACCGGCGGCAATCTTCTGGTGGCCAGCGGCGCCCGGCGTTGGCGTATCGATATCGGCTGGCTCACCGGCAGCGTGCAATCCAAGGCGCTGCCATGAAGCGCCAGGCCGGTTTCACCCTGCTGGAAATGCTCGCCGCCCTCACGCTGATGGCGGTGTGCAGCACGGTGCTGCTGGTTGCGTTTGGCCAGAGTGCGCGCTCGTTGTCCCAAGTGGCCCACAGCGACCGGTTGACCCACGCGGCGCTGACGATTTTCGACCAGGAAGCGGCGGGGCGCTTGAGCAACGGTGTCAGTCAGGGCGAACTCGACGGCATCCACTGGCAGTTGACCAGCACCCGGCAGCAGGCACGGATTGTGCGCCTCGACCTGGTCCTCAGCGAAGGCTCGCACCAGGCCCGCTTCAGCACCTTGAAGGCGCGCCTGTGAAGCGCCGTGAACAGGGCTTCACCTTGCTGGAAATCCTTGTGGTGCTCAGCTTGCTCGGCGTGTTGCTGGTGCTGGTCGGCGGTGCATTGCTGGGGGCCAATCGTGCCGTGTCCAAGGCCCAGGCATACACAGTGAACCTTGATGAAGTGCGTGCCGCCCAACAGTTCTTGCGCACGGCGATCAGCGAAGCGTTGCCGCTGGCGGTGGGCGAGGGCGATGGTTTCTTTGTCGGCACGGCGCAGCGCCTGGAGTTCGTCTCGACCTTGCCCGGCGTGCTCGGTGGCGGGATCCATCGGTTCAGCCTGCAACGGGTCGAACAGGCGTTGCAGGTGCGGTTTTCTCAACGTGAACCCCAGGTGCTGCTGAACAACATCGAGGCGTTGCAGTTCAGCTATCGCGGTGAGTCGCCGCTGGGCCAACCCACCGGCTGGGTGAGTGAATGGCCCTGGCCCAGGCGCTTGCCTTCGGCCGTGCGTATCGCTGCCAGCGTGGAGGGGCCGGTGCCCTGGGTCACCCAGGTGATTGCCCTGCGCCTGAACCTGTCCAGCGGAAGCGTTGAAGAATGAGGCGCCAACGCGGTGCAGCGTTGCTGCTGGTGCTGTGGGTACTGGCGCTGCTCAGCGTGTTGCTCGGCGGCCTGGCTGGCTGGGTACAGCTGGAAAGCCGCCAGGCCCTGTGGCTGCGCCAGCACACCCAGACCGTATTGGCCGCCGAAGCCGGCATCGCGCTGGTCATGGCCGAGCGGCACTGGGTTGCCGATGGCCGCGATATCCCCCTGAGCTTTGACGACGCCATCTTGCACGTGAGCCTGCGCAGCGAGCGCGGCAAGCTCTACCTGATCAACGCTGATGCCCAGGACTTCACGCGCCTGGCCCTGGCCTGTGGCGCTACGCCGGCCCAGGCCAGGCAACTGGCCACGGCCCTCGAAGCACGACGCAACCAGGGCCTGGCGCCGTTGCGGGTGCTGGAAGAAGTACGCCAGTTGCCCGGCATGACGCAAACCCTCTACAGCCGCTTGCTGCCCGAAATCACCTTGTGGAGCGACCTGGACCGCCCCGATCCCGCCTTCGCCAGCCCGCTGATGCGCAAGGCGCTGAACCTGCCGCGCCAGGACGCCGAAGGCGTGGACCCCGGCGAAGTGCTGGTGGTGGACAGCCGCGCCGAGCGGCCCGGCGGTTATCAGGCGCGGCTTCAAGTCACCGTTTTATTGAGCCCATCGGAGGACAGCGCACAACCCTACCGGGTGTTGCGTTGGCAAGAATGAATCGACTGGAACCCATCGCCCGGCACTGGCGCGGCAGCCTGCTGCAACAGGGTTGGCAGGCATGGATCGCGGAGTTGCGCGCCTGTGTACCTGCGTGGCTGGCGTGGCAAGAGCCGCCCGAGCAGATCCATCACTGGCCATTGAGCGCGCCGGTCGCAGCAGCCAGCACGCGCCAGGTGCTGATGCTCGGCGCCGACGCTGTGCTGGTGCAAACCGTACAACTGCCCCTGGCGGCCGCGCGCAACCTCAGCGCCGTGGTCGGTTATGAGCTGGACCGCTACACGCCATTCGAGGCGGACCAGCTCTACTTTGTGGCGCGTCAGGAGCGGCGCACGCCCACCCACCTTGAGGTGACAGTGGTGGCGATCCTGCGCGAGCGCCTGGACCGGATCCTTGCCGACTGTGCCACCCTCGGCCTGCATCCCCACCGCGTGGATGCGGCCGACCTCGGCGTTGATCTGCTGCCCGCGCCACTGCGCCCGCAGCGGCCCACCGGCATGGGCCTGCAACGCAGCCTGCCGTGGCTGTGCGGGGCGTTGCTGATCGCGGCGATGCTGCTCTGGCTCAACGACCGCCAGCGCGTTATCGACGTGATGCACGCCAGCGTCCAACGGCAAAAAGCCGAGGTCGCCGAGGTGCACGCGCTGCGCCAGCAACTGCTCAATACCCGCGGCGCCGCGCAGTACCTCACCCGGCGCAAACTGGCGCAACCGCCACTGGCGGCGCTGCTCAACGACCTGACCACTTGCCTGCCCGCCGACACCTGGCTGGATCAACTGGACGTGAAGGATGGTGAAATTTCCATCTCCGGCCAGAGTGCCAAAGCCAGTGCGCTGATCACCCGCATCAAGGGCTGCCGCAGCCTGGAAAACGCCCAGTTCGAAGGGGTGATCCAGCCCGATGCGCGCACCGGCAAGGACCAGTTTGCCTTGCGCGCCCACCTACGCCAGGAGACCGCCGATGCGCCGACCCCTCACACCCCGTGAACATCGCGGCGCGGCCTTGCTGCTACTGGCCGTGGTGGTCGGCGCGGCCTACTGGCTGTTGGTCGACAGCTGGTTTGCCGGCCCCTTGCGTGACATGGGCGAACAGGCCGAACAACTGCGCGAGCAACAGCAACGTTATGCCGGTGTGTTGCGCCAACGCGATGCGTTACGCCAACAGCTTGAGCAAGCCCGCCAGGACCCCGCCAGCAGCACCAGCCTGCTGCCGGGGGACGACCCGGACGTGGTCGCCGCCGATCTGATGCAGCGCCTCGCTGACCTGATCAATAGCCACGCCAACCTCGGCGGCGGGTGCAGCCTGACCCAGCGCAAGCCCATCACCGCGGAGCAGGACGATGGCGAGCCTTATCGCCAGGTCAAGGTCAGCCTGACACTCGATTGCGCCATCGAACCCCTGGAAGCGCTGCTGCATGAGCTGGAGTACCAGCCGCCGTTCCTGTTTGTGGATGAGCTGCGCATCCGCCGCAGTCAGCAGGCGCCGGCCAGTGGTGGTGCGGGCAAGCTGGTGGTGCACTTGCTGGTGCGCGGCTACCTGCAACCGTCGCGGGTGACGCCATGATGAGCCGGTTGCGCCCCGTGGAGTGGGGCTTGCTCGGCCTGTCGGGGTTGCTGGGCGTGTTGATGGCGGTGATCCTCAGCAGCCTCGGTGATGAACCGCAATGGCTGCCCGAAGCGCCTGTGCGCGCCCATCCCACTCCTCGAGTACAAGGGCTGCCCAGTGTGCCGTTGGACAACCTGGCCGCGACGTGGCAAGCGCCGCTGTTCAGCCCGGATCGCAGCCCGGATCGTGTGGTGGGCAAGGCACAGGTCAGCAGCCTGGCCCATCTCACCCTCAGCGGCATCATGATCACCGGCAACCTGCAGATGGCCATGCTCAAGCAGGTCGACGGCCCGCTGCTGACCGTGCGCCTGGGCCAGACCCTGCCCAACGGCTGGCGCCTGGAACACCTCACTCCGCAATCCGCCCGTTTCAGCCTGGACGGCCGCACCCAGACCTTGAGCTTCTACGCCAAGCGCTTGCCGCCACCGTCCAAGCGCCCCCCCCTTACTTTGCCCCGCGAGCCCCTCCCTTGATCGACATGCGCACCTCCACGTTATGCCTGGCCACCGCCCTTGCCCTGGGCGGCTGTGGCAGCTTCCCCGACCGTCTCGAACCGGATGATGAGCTTCTGCATGAGGCCATGCAGGGCACTGGCTCGCAACGCCCGCCCGGCGAGGCGCCCCCAGTGGAAGTTGCCCAGCCCTTGGTCAAGCCCCCCGCGCAGCGCCAGTTGATTCGGGGCAACCAGCAGTTCGTGCGTCCGCCGGCGACCGCGCCGGGTGTGAAGGCAGAAGGCGGCGACATCGTGTTCAACTTCGCCGACCAACCCATCGAAGCGGTGATCAACAGCGTGATGGGCGACCTGCTGCACGAAAACTACAGCATCGCCCAGGGCGTGAAGGGCAACGTCAGCTTTTCCACCTCCAGGCCGGTGGACAAGCAGCAGGCCTTGTCGATTCTCGAAACCCTGCTGTCCTGGACCGACAACGCGATGATCAAGCAGGGTGACCGCTACGTGATCCTGCCGGCCAGCCAGGCGGTGGCGGGCAAGCTGGTGCCGCAGATGAGCGTGGCGCAACCTTCCAGCGGCTTGTCGGCGCGGCTGTTTCCGCTGCGCTACATCTCCGCCACCGAGATGCAGAAACTGCTCAAGCCCTTCGCCCGCGAGAATGCGTTTCTGCTGGTCGACCCGGCGCGCAATGTGCTGAGCCTGGCCGGTACGCCGGATGAACTGGCCAACTACCAGGACACCATCGACACCTTCGACGTGGACTGGCTCAAGGGCATGTCGGTGGGCGTGTTCGGCCTGCAACGCGCGTCGGTGGCCGAGCTGATGCCTCAGCTGCAAAGCCTGTTCGGCCCGGACAGCGGCATGCCCCTGGCGGGCATGCTGCGCTTTCTGCCGATTGAACGGACCAACTCGGTGGTAGCGATTTCTTCCCAGCCCCAGTACCTCAGCGAAGTCGGCGACTGGATCCGCACCATCGACGAAGGCGGCGGCAACGAGCCACAGATGTACGTCTACGACGTGCGCAACATGAAGGCCGCCGACCTGGCCAAGTACCTGCGGCAGATCTACGGCACCGGCGCGATCAAGGACGACACGCCGGCCAAGGTTGCGCCTGGCCTGCGCACGACGACCCTGTCGTCACTCAATACAGGTGGCTTGCAGAACAACCCGCCCGCTGCCGAAGAACCGGAGCCGGAGGAAAAGGTGATCGCGCCCACCAACGCGCTGGAGGCGGGTACCCGTATCACCGCACAAAAGAGCAGCAACCAACTGTTGGTGCGCACCCGTCCCGCGCAGTGGAAAGAGATCGAAGCGGCGATCAAGCGTCTCGACAATCCGCCCCTGCAAGTGCAGATCGAGACACGGATTCTTGAGGTCAAGCTCACCGGTGAACTGGACCTGGGTGTGCAGTGGTATCTAGGGCGGCTGGCGGGCAATTCCGGCAGCACCACGGTGGCCAATGCCTCCGGCAGCCAGGGTGCGCTGGGCGGTGGCGGGGCAGGGCTGGGGGCGACGGACTCGTTGTTCTACTCATTTGTCAGTTCGAATCTGCAGGTGGCGTTGCATGCGCTGGAAACCAATGGACGCACCCAGGTGCTCTCGGCGCCGTCGCTGGTGGTGATGAACAACCAGCCGGCGCAGATTCAGGTGGGGGACAACATTCCCATCAGCCAGACCACCGTCAACACCGGGGATGCCGATACCACGTTGAGCAGTGTCGAGTATGTGCAGACCGGGGTGATCCTGGATGTGGTGCCGCGGATCAATCCGGGGGGGTTGGTATACATGGATATCCAGCAGCAGGTCAGTGATGCCGAGAGTCAGAGTGGTACTAGCGATACGCCGGTGAATCCGCGTATCTCGACGCGTTCGGTGTCGACGCAGGTGGCGGTGCAGAGTGGGCAGACGGTGTTGCTGGGAGGGTTGATCAAGCAGGACAACGGGGAGAGTGTCAGTGCCGTACCGTATCTGGGAAAGATCCCGGGGTTGCGCTGGTTGTTTGGGAGTACCAGTAAGTCGAAAGATCGGACGGAGTTGATTGTGTTGATTACGCCCAGGGTGATTACCAGTAGTGGGCAGGCGCGGCAGGTGACGGATGATTATCGGCAGCAGATGCAGTTGTTGCGGCCTGGGGGAGGTAGGTAGTGTGTACATATCCGTTATTTAGGTAACGGCGGCTTATGGTTCCGCTCTTACAGCGGCTCACTTTGGAAAGGCCCAAAAGTAAGCAAAAGACCTTCGCCCCAGAGCAAGAGCAAGAGCAAGAGCAAGGGCACGGCGGCCTGGTAGCCGACCTGAGTGGTGTAGATCAAAAGCAGAGCTGGTTGATTCCTCAGCCCAGAGTGGCCGGTATTTTACTGTCGATCTCGGTTAAATGTGGGAGGGAGCTTGCTCCCGATAGCGGTCTGTCAGTTGATGCATCTGTGCCTGCTTCACTGCTATCGGGAGCAAGCTCCCTCCCACAGTTTGATCTCCATACAGCAGTCAGATATCCGCCTGCTTTTGATCTGCTTTTGATCTGGCTTTTGATTTTGATCTTAGGCGGCCCCCCAAATCACTGTCGGATTACGGGCACACCGAGCCTAGGCGAGGTGCCGAGTGTTGGGGCAAGAGCCTTTTGGTTACTTTTGGGCTCTTTTCAAAAGTGACCCGCCGTAAGGGCGGAACCATAAGCCGCCGTGACTCAAGTAACGGATATGCCCCAATCCCCAAATCGCAAAAAAACATTACTTATATGAATAAAAAAATTCATAAATAATGAAATACAAGAATATTAGCTTATGCCCAAATAGCATTATATTTTCAAAACCCATTCCGTTATGTTTGAACTCAACAGCCTACCCCTGACCTCGGATGGTACCAATCTAGACTCGGATTCTGCGCTGCCACCCCGCAGCAGAACCGTTGGAAGGGAGTTCAACGTATGTTGCCAATTCAAACCTCGCCCCACACCTAGCCCCAAATCGCCCTGACACCCCAGAAAAAAACCGAGCACCGCGCCCACCCGCGTGACGGCCCGACTTCGCGATTTGGAAACGCAGGAACCCCTATGAAGCGAGTGCTACAACCCACCGCCGCATTCACCCTGGCCATCCTGGCCAACACCGCACACGCCCAGGACGACAGCACCCTGTCCACCGTGGTCGTCACCGGCAACCGCGGCGCCGAGCAGCGTACCGTCACCAGCAGCCCGGTGCCGATCGATGTGGTCAGCGCCAAGCAATTGCAGAACACCGGCAAGCCCGGCCTCATGGAGGCCCTGAGCGCAGTGATCCCCTCGCTGACCCTGCCGGAAAAAACCGGTTGGGACGCCAGCGGTATTGCCCGAGCCCCCAACCTGCGTGGCCTGAGTGCCGCCGAGGTGCTGGTACTGGTCAACGGCAAGCGCCGTCACACCGCCGCCACCTTGAACATCAACGGGATCAATATCGGTGCGGCCCCGGCCGACCTCGACCTGATCCCCATCAGCGCCATCGACCATGTGGAAGTCCTGCGCGACGGCGCCGCCGCCCAGTACGGTTCCGATGCCATCGCCGGGGTGATCAACGTGATCCTCAAGGCCGACACCAGCGGCACCGCGGTGACCAATATCGGCCAGGGCTATGACGGCAAGAAACAGACGGTGCAGCAAAGCCTCAACAAGGGTTTCGAGATCGGCGACGGCGGCATCGTGCAGCTCGCCCTCGACGCGCGCAGCCAGAACGATGACAACAAGGCCAGCGCGAACGGCTACACCTATGCCCAGGCCTACGAGCAGGCCGGGCGGTCGACCTACGGCGGTTATGGCACGCCCAAGACCAACCTGCTGACCCTGGGCTACAACGCCGAGTTGCCGCTCGACGACAGCCTCAGCCTGTATTCCTTCACCACCTATTCACGGCGCAAGGCCGAGCAGGGGCAGAACTTCCGCCTGCCGACCATCACCAACACCATCACCACCGGGCCCAACGGTTATCCCGGCGGCTACACGCCGACGTGGTTTATCGACGAGGATGATTTCCAGGCGGCATTCGGCGGCAAAGGCACGGTGGGCGAGTGGGACTGGGACCTGTCCACCACCTACGGGCGCAACGAGGCGGAGCAGGGCACCACCCATAATCAGAACCCGTCCCTGGGCGAGGCCACGCCGAATCACTTTACCTCCGGTACCTGGATCGCCACCGAGCTGACCACCAACCTCGACTTCAAGCGCGGCTTCGACATCGGCCTGCAAAAGCCTCTGGACCTGAGCGTCGGCTTCGAGCATCGGCGCGACACTTATGAGGTGCAGGCCGGTGACTATGAATCCTATGCCAACGGCGGCTACTGCGTGGCGCCGGGCAATTGCGCGTCGTCGGGCGCGCAGGTCACCAACGGCATTTCGCCTGACGAAGAAAGCAGCGCCTCGCGCAACAGCCTGGCCAGTTACGTCGACGTGGGCTTCAACCCGGTGCCGGACTGGTACGTCGGCACGGCGTTTCGTTACGAGCACTACAACCAGGGCGTCGGCGCCACGCGCAGCGGCAAGCTGACCACCCGCTATGACTTCACCCCGCAGTTCGCCGTGCGCGCCACTGTCAGCAACGGTTTCCGAGCGCCTTCCCTGGCCAACAGCCTGTTCAGCGCACGCTCCACCACCTATGGCGTGGTGGACGGCGTGTACCAGTCGATCAACTACGGCGTGTTGCCCGTGGGTTCCGCCGCGGCCCAAGCCCTGGGTGCCCAGGAGTTGAAACCCGAGCGTTCGACCAACTTCAGCCTGGGTTTCACCCTCACACCCACCGACCGCCTGAGCTTCACCGCCGACGCCTACGTGATCAACCTGCGCGACCGCATCACCCTCACGGGCACCTTGCTCGGCCCCGAGATCACCCAGGTATTGCAGAACAATGGCATCCACTCCACCTCCGGCGGGCAGTACTTCATCAATGGCGCCGACACCCGTACCAAAGGCCTGGACCTGGTCAGCAACTACAGCCAGGACCTCGGCCGGTACGGTTCGGTGAAATGGACCGCAGCATTCAACTGGAACCAGACCAGAATCCTCAACTACAAGGAATCCACGGACATCCTCGGCACCTCCTACGAGCTGATGAACCGCGAGGCGCGCAACCTGATCACCGGCGTGCAGCCCAACACCAAGTTGATCCTGGGCGGCGACTGGAGCATCGATCGCTTCAACCTCAACCTGGCCCTGACGCGCTACGGCTCCTACAAGGAAGTGAACTCATCGGCCAATCGCGACCTGGACCGCATCTACAGCGCCAAGTGGATCACCGATCTCGACCTTGGCTACAACCTCACCAAAGACCTGAACATCGCCGTCGGCGCCAAGAACCTGTTCGACATCTACCCCAAGAAACAAGGGGTGCCGAGCAGCACCATGGTCAGCAGCTATGGCGTCTATTCGCCCTACGGTTTTACCGGCGGGTACTACTACACCCGCTTGACCTATGCCTTCTGAGGCCGAGGAATACACCATGCCTATCGTCGCCAAACCCTATGACCTGATCGACGCGCCCAGTCCGGTGCGCCAGGCCCGTGTCTCCACGCCGATCAAGGCCTTGCAGGTGGTGCCCGCCCGGCATCCCTGGCGCTGGGCCGGGTCGATCTTTGCGGCGCTGGTGCTGCTGGCCATCGTGCACTCGCTCGCCACCAACCCGCGCTGGGAGTGGGGCGTATTCGGCCAGTGGTTTTTTTCGCCGTCGGTGCTGCGTGGTCTGGGGCAGACGCTATTGCTGACCCTGCTGAGCACGCTGTTCAGCATTATCCTTGGTACCGCGCTGGCGTTGGCGCGGCTGTCGGGCTCGCCGCTGCTGGCGGCGTTGGCCTGGGGCTATATCTGGTTTTTCCGCTCGATGCCGGCGTTGCTGGTGCTGATCATCCTCTACAACTTTGCCTACCTGTATGACCACATCGTGCTCGGTGTGCCGTTCACCGGCCTGGTGTTCGCCGAGTGGTCGACGGTGGATGTGCTCAGCCAGTTCACCGTGGCCGTGCTGGGCTTGAGCCTGATGCAGGCAGCGTATGCGGCGGAGATCATCCGTGGCGGCCTGATCGGCGTCGACGCCGGCCAGCATGAAGCCGCTGCGGCCCTGGGGTTGCCGGCCTCGCGGCGCATCTTCCGGATCATCCTGCCTCAGGCGCTGCGCTCGATCCTGCCGTCGGGTTTCAACGAGATCATCGGTCTGGTCAAGGGCACGTCCATCGTCTATGTGCTGGCCCTGCCGGAGCTGTTCTACACCGTGCAGGTCATCTACAACCGCACCCAGGCGGTGATCCCGCTGCTGATCGTAGCGACGGTCTGGTACCTGATCATCACCACCGTGCTGACCAGCGCGCAGTACTACGTCGAACGCCACTTTGCGCGGGGCACCGCACGGGTGCTGCCACCCACGCCGCTGCAACGCATTCGCGGCTGGATCAAGGAGAAGACCCATGGCTGAAGCACGCGCCGGGCGCATCCAGATCCAGGGCGTGGGCAAGCGCTTTGGCAACCAGCAGGTGTTGAAAGACATCGACCTGACCATCGACCCGGGCAAGGTCACGGTGATCCTCGGGCCGTCCGGCTCGGGCAAGTCGACCTTGCTGCGCACCATCAACCACCTGGAAAAGATCGACAGCGGGCATATCACCATTGACGGTGAATACGTCGGTTACCGTCGCAGGGGTGATCTGCTCTACGAACTCAAAGAACGGGAGATTCTCAAGCGCCGTATCGACGTCGGTTTCGTGTTCCAGAACTTCAACCTGTTCCCCCACCTCACCGCCTGGGAAAACGTCGCCGAAGCGCCCCTGGCCCACAAGCGCTGGAGCAAGGCCGAGGCCCAGGCCAAGGCGGCCGGGTTGCTGGCCAAGGTCGGCCTGGCGGACAAGGTCGATGCCTATCCACGCCAGCTCTCTGGCGGCCAGCAACAGCGCGTGGCCATCGCCCGTGCCCTGGCGCTGGACCCCAAAGTGCTGCTGTTTGATGAACCCACCTCGGCCCTCGACCCGGAACTGGTGGGCGAAGTGCTCGACGTGATCAAGGGCCTGACCCAACTGGGCGTGACCCTGGTGATCGTCACCCACGAGATCGGCTTTGCCCGCGAGGTGGCCGACCACGTGGTGTTCCTCTGCGACGGCCAGTTGATTGAAGAAGGCCCGCCCGAACAGATTTTCCGCCAACCGCGACATCCCCGCACTGTGGCCTTTCTCGGCAAGGTGCTGTAGTTCAAGGAGTGACTGCCCATGTTTATCTCTACTGCCCGCGTGGCCCTGCTGGCGCTTGCCGTCAGCACCGCGCAACACGCATTCGCCGTGCAACAGGTCGACCTCAGCCCCGACCGCCCGCGCATCCATGTGCCGCGTAACGAGGCGGCCATCGCACAGATCCCGCCGGGCTTCAAGTTCGCCCAGCCGGGCAAGTTCACCGTGGCCGTCTCCGGCGTGGCCGGGCCGCCCCTGGCGCTGTTGGCCAGCGACGACAAGACCACCATCGGCAGCGAGGCTGACACCGCGCAGCTTGTTGCCGATAGCTTGGGCCTGCAACTCAATGTGGTGCAGACCAGTTGGGAGGACTGGCCCCTGGGTGTCAGTTCGGGCAAGTACGACGCGGTGATCAGCAACGTCACCGTGACCGAGGCGCGCAAGAAGCGCTTTGACTTCGCCACCTACCGCCAGGATGTGCTCGGCTTCTACGTGAAGAGCACCAGCAAGATCAGCGAGATCAAGCAGGCGGCGGACATCGCCGGGTTGAAGATCATCGTCGGTTCCGGCACCAACCAGGAAAAAGTCCTGCTGGCCTGGAACGAGGCCAACGAGAAGGAGGGGCGCAAGCCGGCGCTGTTGCAATACTTCGACGACCAGGCTGCCGCCCAGTTGGCCGTGCAGTCCGGGCGCAGCGATGCGCTGTTCGGGCCTAACTCGGTGTATGCCTATTCGGCGGCAATCACTGGCGGTATCAAGCTCGTCGGCACGGTGAATGGTGGCTGGCCGTTGAAGGCCGATATCGCGGTGACCACGCGCAAGGACAACGGCCTGGTCAAGCCGATCCACACCGCCCTGGAAGGCGCGATTGCCGGCGGCCAATACGAGCAGGTGCTGCAACGCTGGGGCCTGGACATCGAGCGGGTCGACACGTCGCTGATCAACCCACCGGGCCTGCCGGATTAAGGAGCATCGAGCATGGGACTGACACGACGTGAAGCGCTGTCGAGCATCGCTGCGGTAGGGGGCGAGCTGGCGGTCAAGGACGCGCTGGCGGCATTGGGCCTGGGGCCGTCGTCACACCGCCGTCCGCAACCGTTGAAACTCAAGGAAGGCCTGGGGCAGGGCACGCGTGTGCTGGTGCTGGGCGCGGGGATTGCGGGGCTTGTCACAGCCCTGGAACTGACCCGCGCCGGCTTCGAGGTGCAAGTGCTGGAGGCCCGTGAGCGGGTGGGCGGCCGCACCTGGACGATCCGCAACGGTGACCGCGTGGACTACAAGGACGGCCGCACGCAAACCGCCGCGTTCGACCCGGGGCATTACTTCAACGCCGGGCCGGCACGGATTCCCAGCCAGCACCGCACGATTCTCGACTATTGCAATGAGCTGGGCGTGCCGCTGGAAGTGCTGGTCAACAGCAGTCATGGCGCCCAGGTACGGCCTGATGTGGGCAAGCCTGCATTCACGGTCGGCCAGGCCATCAACGATGCGCGCGGGCACCTGTCCGGCTTGCTCGCCAAAGCTGTGCAGCGCGATGCCCTCGATGATCTGTTGAGCGGTGAAGAGCGTACGCGCTTGCTGGCGTTCCTGCGGGTGTATGGCGACCTGTCCCAGGAGCTGGCTTTCGAGGGCACGATCCGTTCGGGGCATCTGGAATCGCCAGCGCACCCCGGCGCCTTGCCCGCCAGCCGCCGCCCGTTGGCGCTGGACCAACTGCTGCATCCAGAATTGTGGGGCGCGTTGCTGCACACCGAATTCCCGGAGTTCTCTGCCACCATGTTCCAACCGGTGGGCGGCATGGACCGCATCACCGACGCCTTCTACCAGCGCGTCAGCGGTCATGTACAACTGGGCGCCCAGGTGCGCCGTATCCGCCAGTTGGAAGACGGCGTGGCGGTGACCTATCACGACCAGCGCAGCGGCCGCGAGCAGGTCGTGCGCGCCGACTACCTGATCTCGACGTTGCCGCTGCCGTTGCTGGCCAGGCTCGACACCGACTTCAGCGACCCGATCAAGGCCGCCCTGCTCAGCACCCGCAGCGACCAGGCGACCAAAGTGGCGTGGCAGTCGCCGCGCTTCTGGGAAACCGACTACCGCACCTACGGCGGCCTGTCGTGGATCGAACACCCGGCGCGCCTGCTGTGGTACCCGAGCAATGACCTCAACACTCGCGAAGGCCTGCTGGTGGCGGGCTATGTGACCGGGGAGGGCGCCGATGTGTTTGGCGCGCAACCGTTCGACAAACAGTACGCCACCTCCAGGGAGGCCGTGGAACTGCTGCATCCCGGGTATTCCAAGCACCTGCGCAATCCGCTGGCGGTGTCCTGGGAGCAGATTCCCTACAGCGAAGGCCCGTGGCTGCAGCGCGAGCATTTCCCGGCCGACGCCAGCGCCTTGCTCGAAGCCGGGCATGGTCGGGTCTATTTCGCCGGCGACGGGCTGGTGCAAAGCGGCGTGGGTATCTGGCAGGAATCGGCGGCCAACTCGGCGCGCCATGTGGTGGGGCAACTGGCTGAACGGGTGACTCAACACCGTCATAGCGCGGCATTGGCCGCTTCATAAGGAGATTCATCATGAGCGACAGCATTCAACGTACCAGCGTCGGCGACTTCCCGATTTCCCAGACCGTCACGGTGCCGGCATCCGCCAGCCTGATCTTCATCAGCGGCACCTTGCCCGACCTGCACGATGCCAGCGCCCCGGCGGGCACACCGGCGGCCTATGGCAATACCGAAGTGCAGACGGTGTCGGTGTTCAACAAACTGCGCACGATCCTGCGCCGGCAGGACCTTGACCTGGGCGATATCGTGCAGTTGCGGGTGTTCCTGGTGGGAGCCGATGAGACGGGTGGCAAGCTGGACTTCGCTGGCTTGCAGGCGGGGTACACGCAGTTCTTCGGTACACCTGAGCAACCGAACAAGCCGGCACGTACGGCGCTGCAAGTGGTGGCGTTGCCATTGCCCGGTGCGTTGATTGAGGTCGAGGCGGTTGCTGCAAGAGCGGTGTGAGGCTCAACGAGTCCTGGCAATCACACCGCTCATGTATTGATTCAAATCGCGGAAGTCGCTAACCCTCCATGCGAACTGCGCTAGCTTCACGCCGTTTTCTCGCAACGTCCTTGGGATCAGGTCGCCATTGGGGCGAAGTATGATTGAAGAGACGATAACGCCTGGGTAGTCATTCAGGCGTTTTTTGAACGCGGCGGTGGTCAGGTCAGGGGTGGGGGGATTGCTCTTGTTGGCCAGGGGGCCTGTGCCTTTGATATCGGCGCCGTGACACATCGCACACCGCTGGGTGAAGAGGGTTTTCCCGTTGGTGTTATCCGCTGCAGAGAATGACGGTTGGAGGAGCGATAAAGCGCCGAGCGATGCGATAAGTACTCGTTTCATTTCCATATGGCCTTAGTGTGTCAATCAGATGTGAGCCGATGGCGTCAAGGACGGTGGGCCAGCCAAGGCTGATTACTCCTGCAGCTGCAAAGCCCGCTGCTTGAGCTTGCGCTTTTGCTCGAACGGCAGCTTCTCATCATCCCCATACGGCGCGCTGTACCAGTTGCCATAGGTCGGGTTGGGCAACAAGAACCAGCGTTGCCCCAACCAGTTCACATAGGGCTCCACCGCCTTGCGCTGATCCGCGAGGGTGTTGTGGTCGGCCTGCACGAAATCCCCCAGGGAATCCCCGGCCATCAATAACACGCGGGCATGGGCCGCGACCCATTGGCGGCGGCAGTTCTTGCCGTAGCCGGCGCTTTCGCAGTGGCCGGTGGGGGTGCTGGCGGCCAGGACCTGTTGGTCGCTTTCAACCGGGAAACCGCGCAGGCGCAGGTTCTTCACCGTGGCGGCGACCTGGCTGTGTTCGCGGTTGGTCAGGTAATACACCTTGATGCCTTTTTGCCGGGCTGCCTGCAGGAACGCCACGGCACCGGGCAAGGCCTGGGCCCTGGCCTGGTCGACCCAGGTGTTCCAACGGTCGTAGGAATAGACCTGGTTGTTGACCACATCGCGGGCGTTGAGCGGTACGTTGTCCAGCAGGGTTTCGTCGATATCGACCACCACCGCCGGCGGTAACCCGTTCAGGTTGCGTGGGGGAAAGGGCAGGGCATCCCAGGTGGGATCGGCCAACGCCACGTCAAGTTGACGGGTGGCATTGGCGAAGAGCTGGCGGTAAATCAACTCATGCTCGATGGAGGTCTGGGACCAGAGCACGGCATCGAGTTGGTCATTGGCCGGCGGCGTTTGTTGGCAGCCCGCCAGCAGAAGCAGGCTGGCGAAGATCAGGTTGCGCATGGGCAGTCTCGCAAGTGAGGAGTGAATGGGCAGCACGTTAGCGTAATCACGGGCGCCATACAGGCATGATGTGTTCATCAATCGCCCAGTGGGGTTGGCGAGGTCGCAAGCATATGCCACCCACCCATCGCACATGGCTGGCGTGATCCAGCCAGTTGGCGTCACCGTTCAACACGGTCTGCCCCAGCGCAGTCAACGCCAGCACCTGGCGTGGCCAGTCCAGGTGCGTCTCGGTGGCGGTCAGTAAAGGGTTGTCGCCATCGATCAGCGGTCGCAACAGCGCATGAAACATCATGTCCCCCAGGAACGGCAGCGGTTCACGCTTGGCCATCAGTTCGGCGAACACTCGACCGAATGGCGTTGGCCCGTTCTCGGCGAGGTACGTCAGGGCCAGGCGCTCGGTCAGCGACAGGCCGTCGTGCAGGCCGGGCAATTCCTGTAATTGACGCAACAACGCCGGGGCAAGCAACGGCAAGGCGGTGTGGCTGTCGTGGGCTATTTGCGCCCATCTGACTGGCGAGCTGTCGCAGTACGCCGACCAGGCCTGTTTGGCCAGTTGCACGGCGTCCTCCTCGAGCAAGCGCCGTTGCGGCCATAGCCACGCCAATACATCCGGCGCCAGTTGGCCGATGCCGATAAAACGCTGCACGCCGGGAATGCGGTCCACCTCGATGAGCTCCAGTTTGTGCGGCACCTGTTCAAGACCGGCGAGTGCGCGGATCAGGAACAGCTGGTCATAGGCATCCGCTTCGCACCACAGCACACTGTGGTCGGCGCTGGCCAATGCGTCGAGGTGGTCATATTCAACGTCGACGCGACGAGCTGCATCGGCTTCATCGATGGCGAAGGCCTGGCTGATAAAGGCACTGCGCAGGGCGCGGAACGCCTGGCGGGGCAAATCGCGGACCGGGCCCATGCACAGCGGGTCGGCGAGCATCCGGAACTGCCCTTTGAACCCCGCCAGTTGCAGGCTGTGGGCAATGTCATTGCCGCAGCGCCAATGGGTGGTACGGGCTTCATCGCTGGCGGTGAAGTCGGGGTGGCGGGCGGCGAAGTCGATGGCATCGATATGGGCCTTGAGCTTTGGCCAACTGCTGAAACCCAGCTGCCTGGCGATTGCCCATTGGGCCAGGGACAGGGTAGCGTTCGGGTTTTCGGCTTTCAGGCGTGGCAGCAGTTCCTTGGCACGCTTGCGCTGTTGCTCAAGGTTGAGGCGGCCATCGGTGTTGAGTGGTTGGGACATACGATCTCCTTGCACAAACCTTTTCCGCTTCAAGGTGGGGAGTCGTAGAAAAAGAGGGTGTTGCAGTGTCCTGGGCGCAGCCCTTTCCGCGGAAGGTGGCGTAGAGAGCGCCAGGCGGGAAATATAGGCAGTGCCGCGCTCGTTTGCAAATCAGTGTTGCGCGTCTGGCGTGTGATCAACCCAATGGGTCTTGATCCCCTTCGCCCACGCCACCGTGTAGAAACAGCTCAGCAATACAATCCCCCACTGTTCGGCATTGATGGATGACCAGAACCAGAACGGCTGGCCCGCCATGCCGAACAGGCAGGCGTAGCGGCGCACTTTCAAGCGTTTGCTTTGGCTGAACCAGATGGCAACGACGCCGAGGGCGGCGATCATGATTTGGGCAATCACGGGGGGCTCCTTGAATGGGAAAAGGCAGCCTTGGCGCAAGGCTGCCAAGGCATTACTTGTCCTTGCGCGCATCCATGGTCTTCTGATGCTCAGCCAAAAACGGCTGCTCTGCCGGATCAAAGCGGTCGATCCCGGCGGTAAAGCGATGCCAGTAGGGGTACAACGGCTGGCGACGCGTCACGGCTTCGATGCGTGAAGATTGTTCCTGGGTCAGCTTCAACTCAGTCGCAGCGAGGTTGTCGCGCAAGTGTTCTTCAGTGCGAGCGCCGACGATCAGCGAAGTGATCCCCGGTCGATCCTTGAGCCATGCCAGGCACGTGCGGGCTACCGAGACACCGTGTTCATCGCCGACCGCCGCAAGGGTTTCGATGATATCGAGCGCCCGCTCCTGATCATGCACATAGGGTTCCGGCCAACCGCTGCCCTGGCGGGTGTTGGCGGGCGGCTTGTGACCCCGACGGGTAGACCCGGTCAACAGGCCTTCGCCCATCGGGCCCCACACCAGTGTGCCCACCGACTGGTCCAGCGCCAGTGGCAGCAGTTCGTACTCGGCCTCGCGGGATTCCGGGGTGTAGTAGATCTGCTGGGTGACAGGTTTGAGCATGCCGTGCAGTTCGGCCTTGCCCAGGGTTTTCATCATCTGCCAGGCGGTGAAATTGCTGGTGCCGAAGTAGCGTATTTTCCCCGAACCTACCAACAGCCGCAGCGCTTCGAGGGTTTCCTCGATGGGGGTCATACCGTCCCAGTTGTGCAGTTGATAGAGGTCGATATGGTCGGTGCCCAAGCGTTTCAGGCTGGCTTCGCACGCGCGAATCAGATGGTAGCGCGAAGAACCGGAGTTGTTGGGGTTGTTGTCCACCGGGCTGCGGCCCTTGGTGGCCAGCAGGATATCGTTGCGTTTGGCGCCCAAGGCTTTGCCGACGACTTCCTCGGCCAGGCCGTGGGAATAGAGGTCGGCGGTGTCGACCATGTTCACACCCGCGTCGAACGCGATATCGAACATGCGTTTGGCCTGGGGGACATCCACCGATCCGCATTGCTCAAACTCGGCGCGACCGCCGAAGGGCACGGTGCCCAGGATGATTTCGGATACCAGCAGGCCGGAATGGCCCAGTTGTCGGTATTGCATGTCGCCTCCTCGGTAACGTTGAATCTAAAGCTCTGAGCCACACCGGATGCGATAGTTTGAATTTTTTGCATGAAATCCTGGCGAGTGTGCCTCACCATTGCATCATCCGGATTGAGAGGAACACCGCGTCCATGAGCGCACTGATTGAAACCCGCGCCCTCACGCGCCTGGACGAGCGTCGCCAGGTGCCGTTGCTCCAGCCCACCGATTTCAGCCTGCAGGCCGGCGACCGGGTGTCGATCACTGGCTCATCCGGCTCCGGCAAAAGCGTATTCCTGCGCGCACTGGCGCTGCTGGATGCGCCCACGTCCGGGCAGATCCTGTGGAACGGCGAGCCGATCGGCAACGCGCAGATTCCTCACTACCGCTGCCATATCAGCTACCTCTCCCAACGTCCGGCGCTGCTCGACGGTACGGTGGAAGACAACCTGCGTTTTCCCTACAGCCTCAAGACCTCGCGCAAGCGCAGCTTCGACCTGGCGACGGTGACCGCACTGCTGGGCCACGCCGGCAAGACGCCGGACTTTCTGGCCAAACACGCCGCCGACCTCTCAGGCGGTGAGTCCCAGGTGGTCTCGCTGATCCGCACCCTGCAACTCAACCCCGAAGTGCTGCTGCTGGACGAGCCCACCGCCGCCCTCGATCCCACCTCGTCCCGCGAAGTGGAAGCGCTGATCGACGCCTGGTTTGCCGAGGACAGTTCCCGTGCCTGCATCTGGGTCTCCCACGACCTGGACCAGGCCCGGCGCATGAGTGACATCCACTTGCAGATGAGCGCCGGTGTACTGAGCGGAGTGGCCCAGCCATGAATTACCAGAACCTCACCGCGCTGGACATGGGCATTGCCGCCTCGCTGATCCTGATCAATGGCGCGCTGTCGCTGCTGTTGCGCCTGGGCCTGGGCCGCCAATTGCTGTGGGCGGCGGTGCGCACGGTGGTGCAACTGCTGGCCATCGGTTACCTGTTGGGCTGGGTCTTCGAGTTCGCTTATTGGTACGTGGTGCTGCCGCTGATGTGCGCCATGACCCTGATCGCCGGTCTCTCCGCCGCCGGGCGAGGACGGCGGACTTACCGGGGCCAGCGGGTCGACAGCATCCTGTCGGTGTGGGGCAGCTCATGGCTGGTCACCGCCGTGGGGCTGTTTGCGGTGATCCGCATCCACCCCTGGTACGAGCCGCAGTACGCGATCCCGATCCTTGGCATGATCCTCGGCAACACCCTGACTGGGGTCTCCCTGGGTATCGAACGCATGACCCAGGAACTGACCTCGGGGCGCAACACCATCGAAATGATCCTGGCCCTCGGCGGCTCACGCTGGGAGGCCGCGCAGGACGCCATCCGCCAGGCGGTGCGCGCCGGCATGATCCCGACGCTGAACCAGATGACGGTGGTCGGCATCGTCAGCCTGCCCGGCATGATGACCGGGCAAGTGCTGGCGGGAGAAAGCCCGGTGGATGCGGTGCGCTATCAGATCGTGATCATGTTCCTGATTGCCGCGTCGTCGGCGTTGGGTACGGTGGGGGCGGTGTTGCTCACTTACCAGCGGTTGTTTTCTGCGAGCCATCGGTTTTTGCGCGACAGACTCGAGGAACGCTGAGCGGTATTGTTTCACTGGGTGAAATGCTCGATTGTAGAGCGTGGTGATTCCAACGTCAGGGGCCGGCGGTAGAGCATGTGCGGCGTTGCCATCCCATTCTCTTGGAGCCTTTCATGATCAAACTCTATGGTTTCCCGTTGTCCGGCCACTCTCATCGGGTCGAGCTGATGTTGTCCCTGCTGGGCTTGCCCACGGAATTTATTCTGGTGGACCTCAAGCAAGGCGCCCATAAGTCCTCGGACTATCTGGCCACGATCAACAGCTTCGGCCAGGTGCCGGCGATTGATGACAACGGCGTGGTGTTGGCCGACTCCAATGCGATTCTGGTTTACCTGGCCAACACCTACGGCAAAGGCCAGTGGCTGCCAAGCGATCCGGCAGGGCAGGCTCGCGTGCAGCGCTGGCTCTCGGCCGCCGCCGGTCAACTGCACGTCGGGCCCGCGTCGGCGCGGTTGGCCACGGTGTTTGGCGCGGACATCGATACCTGCGTCGCCATTGCCCGTTCCCACGCCTTGCTGAAACTGATGGAGACGCAACTGAGCCAAAACCGCTTCCTGGCCGGCGAGCAACCGACCATCGCCGATGTCGCTTTCTACACCTACACCGCCCATGCGCCGGAAGGCAATGTGTCCCTGGCCGACTACCCTCAGGTGCGTGCCTGGCTCGCCAGCATCGAAGCGCTGCCGGGATTTGTCGGCATGCCTCGCACAGCCGTGGGCTTGCAATCCCACTAACGCGAACCCTGGTTGTGGTCAGTGAGCCTGTTGTGGCGAGCGAGCTTGCCACAGGGGAATAGCGATATGCAGTTGCTTGAGAGGAGTGCCGATGGACCGATTTCATGAAATGCAGGTGTTCCTGGCGGTGGCCGAGGAGGAGGGTTTTGCCGCCGCCGCACGCCGCCTGAACACCTCGCCACCCAGCGTCACCCGGGCCATCGCCGCCATGGAGGAACGTATCGGCACCCAACTGCTGGCGCGCACCACCCGCAGCGTGCACCTGACCGAAGCCGGCCAGCGTTACCTGGAGGATTGCCGGCGTATCCTGGCAGACCTCGATGAAGCCGAAGAAGCGGCGGCCGGCAGTTACTCCATCCCCTGCGGCCACCTGACGGTCACGGCGCCAGTGCTGTTTGGCGAGCTGTATGTGGCGCCGGTGTTGGGGGAGTACCTGGACCGCTTTCCGTTGGTGAACATCAATGCCTTGCTGGTCGACCGCGTGGTCAACCTGGTCGACGAAGGCGTCGATGTCGCAGTGCGTATCGGTCATCTGCACGAGCCGGGCCAGCAGGCGATCAAGGTCGGCGAAGTGCGCCGGGTCGTCTGTGCAGCGCCAGCCTATCTCGACCAGCACGGGCGACCCGAGCACCCGTCGCAGTTGCGTGAGGCCAAGATCGTCACGTCATCGTCGAGCCAGCTGGTGAGTGGCTGGGAGTTTGTCGACGCCGGCCAACCCTTGACCGTGCCCATCGAACCGCGCCTGGTCGTTACGGCAAACAATGCCGCGATCAACCTGGCGCGCCTGGGCTGGGGCATGACGCGGGTGCTGTCCTACCAGGTCGCAACGGCGGTGGCAGCGGGCGAGTTGGAGATCGTCCTTCAAGCGTATGAGGCCGAGCCGTTGCCGATCCAGGTGGTGTTCCAGAAAAGCGGCCGCGTGCCGGCCAAGGTCAACACCTTTGTCGACTTTCTCAGCCATCGCCTGGGCCAGGACGCCGCCCTGAACCCTGCGATGAAACGGCGCGGTTGATGGAGCGCTATCGCGATATGCAGTTGTTCGCCGCACTGGCCGGACACTCGAGCCTGGCCGGCGCAGCGCGCAGTGCGCAGGTGTCCGGGCCGACTCTGGTCCGTGCGGTGGCCCGCCTGGAAGCGCGCCTGCGCGTGCCATTGCTTGAACGCAGCACGCAGGGCGTGAGCCTGACCGACGCCGGCAACGCGTACCTGGCCGATTGCGTGCGCCTGCTCGCCGCCGTGGACGCCGCCGAAGCCTCGGCCAAAGGCTTGCATGTGCAGGCCCAGGGCAACCTACGGGTGTTTTTGCCCTTTCTGTTCAGCGCTCATGTGATGGCGCCGGTCTTGGCCGACTACCTGGACCGTTATCCCGAGGTGAGCCTCGCGGCGCACTACCACGACTATTATCCCAACCTGCACGAAGAAGGGCTGGACGTGGCGATCCTCGTCGGTGAGTTGCCCGACTCGTCGTTGATCGCGCGGCCGGTGGGGCAGGTGCGGCATATCCTTTGCGCCAGCCCCGGTTATCTGGCGATTCACGGTGAGCCTCAACGCCCGGACGACCTCCAGCACCATCGGCTGATCGCCACTGCCGGCCAGGTGCATTGGGATTTCCAGGGCTACCCACTCAAGGCCCGTGCGCGCCTGGGCTGCGCCACGGTGCAGGGCGCGATCAATGCAGCGGTGCATGGGGCGGGGGTGATTCGCTGCCTGAGTTACCCGGTTCACGAGCATTTGCAGAGCGGGCAATTGCGTCGCCTGTTGCCGGGTTTTGAACAGCCACCATTGCCCGTGCACGTGGTGTACCGCGAAGGCCGCAACGCACCGATACGCGTGCGCAGCTTTGTCGACCACTGCGTGGCGGCGCTGCGTGAACATCCGGCATTTCAACTGGCGTAACAGTGGATTGCCTGGCGTGGTGATTCCCTGGGTGGCGAGCAGGGCGCAGCATCGGGCTATCCAACATGAGGTGCTTGCCATGAACCTGATCGAACCATCGCCCTGGCATGCCGGTGAACGGCACATGCAACAAGCAGTGGGTGTCGCCGAGCGCATGGCCGTGGTCGGGCCCAAGGTGATCCGTGATCATTTGCCCGAACAGCATCGGGATTTCTACCCTTTGTTGCCGTACCTGATGCTGGGTGTGGTGGACGAGCAAGGCATTCCCTGGGCGACGCTGCTTGAAGGCGCCCCGGGCTTTGCCCACTCGCCGGACCCGCAGACCTTGCAGGTCGACAGTCTGCCGTCGGCCAACGACCCGGCCCGCAACGCCTTGCGTGAAGGTGCATCCATCGGCCTGCTGGGCATCGACCTCAACACCCGCCGCCGCAACCGCATGAACGGGCATATCGGTGCGCTCGATCACGAAGGCTTTTCGGTCGACGTGGTGCACACGTTCGGCAACTGCCCCAAGTACATCCAATTGCGGCCGGTGGATGCCATCGCACGCAAACCCGGCAGCGTGGCCGAACGTTCCAGCAGCCTGGATGACGCGGCCCTAGCGCTGATCCGCAATGCCGACACCTTCTTCGTCGCCAGCTACGTCGAGGTGGACGGCCAGCGCTCGGTCGACGTTTCCCACCGCGGCGGCAATACGGGTTTTGTGCGGGTCGAAGGCAACGTGCTGACCATCCCCGACTTTGCCGGCAACCTGTTCTTCAACACCCTGGGCAATCTGCAGGTGAACCCGGTGGCGGGGTTGTTATTCATCGATTTTGAATCGGGGGATGTGCTGCAGGTGGCCGGGCGCACTTCACTGATCCTCGACGGCCCGCAAGTGGCGCTGTTCGAGGGCGCCCAGCGCTTGTGGACCGTCACCGTGGAACATGTGGTGCGGCGCCCGGCGGCGTTGGCGTTGCGGTGGCAGTTCGCGGAGTTTTCGCCGTTCAGTCTGGCGATGGGAAGTTGGTAGCCAGCACCCCTCGATGATCCCCGATATGTTGCGGGATGTTGAACCGCCGGATTGAACGATTGCTTTGGGTTAGCCTTGTTTTCCTACCGACAACAAGGAAATGTCATGCAGAGAACGGTCATTAATCCCACAACGGTATTCAACGCCCTGCAATACGGCTTCAGCCAGGCCATGGAAGTGCCGGAGGGTCGGCGCATCATGCTGTCCGGCCAGGTGGGTGTCGATGCCGACGAGCGCACCGTCGGCCCGGGTATTGCGGAACAGACCGCCGCCGCTTTGGACAACATCGAAAAGGTGTTGGCCGAGGCAGGCGGTGATTTGTCCCATGTGATCATGTTGCGGCTGTACATCACCGAGTCCGCCCGTGACCAGCAGGAGCCGATCGCGCAAGCGCTGCGCGAACGCTTCCCGCACAACCCGCCGCCGTCTTCGTGGATTATCGTCAGCGGGTTGTCGTTGCCGGATTGGTTGATCGAAATCGAGGCGGAGGCGGTGATTGCGCAGGCGTAGATACAGTGAGGGCTAGGGGCACGTGAGCTTACTGTGGTGAGCTGATTTGTTGGGTGAGCAGGCCTACTGCGGCAGTCGGGCTTGCGCTGACGTCCCACGCGCCGCCCAGCGCTGTATACAACTTCACTTCCGCCACCAGTTGCGCCAGGCGATCGACGATCAACGCCTGTTGCGAGCTGAACAACGTACGTTGCGCATCCAGGAAGGTGAGGTTGCTGTCGACGCCACTGCGGTAGCGATGCTCGGCCAGGTTGTAATACTGCTGGTTGGCCGCGACGAAATCCCGTTGCGCCTCCAACTGGTCGGTATAGGTCTGCCGCGCCGCCAGGCCATCGGCGACTTCCTGGAAGGCGGTCTGGATCGATTTTTCGTACTGCGCCACGCTGATGTCTTTTTGCAGTTTGGCGTAGTCGAGGCTGGCGCGCAGGCTGCCGGCGTTGAAGATCGGCAGGTTGATCTGCGGCTGGAACGTCCAGCTGCCCGAGCCGCCCTTGAACAGCCCCGACAGTTCGGTGCTGGCGCTGCCGGCGTTGGCGGTCAGGCTCACCGACGGGAAAAACGCTGCACGTGCCGCGCCGATATTGGCGTTGGCGGCGCGCAACTGGTACTCGGCCTGGAGGATATCCGGGCGGCGCTGCAGCAAGTCCGAGGGCAGGCCGGCCGGCACGCGGGCCACCAGGTCGGTGGCGAGTGGACGCGACGGCAATTGTTCGTCCACCGGGCCGCCCACCAGCAGGGCGAGGTTGTTGAGGTCCTGGGCGACCTGGCGCTCATAACGGGCCACGCTGGCGCGGGTGCTTTCGACGCTGGTGGTGGCTTGCACCACGTCCAGCGCCGAGGCTTTGCCGGCGGTTTTGCTGCGGCTGGTGAGGCGCAGGCTATGCTCGTTGGCCACCAGGGTTTGCCGGGCCAGGGCCAGCAATTCCTGGTCGGCACGCCAGGTCAGGTAGGCATTGGCGACGTTGGCGACCAGGCTCAATTGCGCACTGCGCCGCGCCTCTTCGGTGCCCAGGTAGGAGAGCATGGCCTGTTCGCTGAGGCTGCGGATGCGGCCGAACAGGTCCAGCTCATAGGCGCTGATGCCCAGGGTCGCGGAATAGCTGGAGGTGATGGCGGCCTTGCCGGTGCCGGTCACGTCCCCGGGCACACGCCGACGCTGGCCGGCGCCGGTAGCGGACACCGCCGGGAACAGGTCGGCACGCTGGATACGGTACTGCGCCTGGAACGCCTCGACGTTCAACGCAGCCACGCGCAAGTCGCGGTTATTGACCAGCGCATCGCCAATCAACCCTTGCAGCGCCGGGTCGTGGAACAGCTGCTGCCAGTCCGATGTGCCGGACTGCGCCAGCGCATACACGCCCGCCTGGGGATACTGCGCAGGCACGGGCGCCGCAGGCCGTTGGTAGTCCGGGATCAGCGAACAGCCGCCAAGCATCCAGGCCATCGCAAAGGTACTCAATTTATGCATCAGGCGCCCACCATCCACTTGGCCAGACCGTGCCTTCCACTCACGCCCAACTTGGCGGCGGCGCGCTTGAGGTAGGTTTCGATGGAGCTGTTCTTCACGCTGAGTTTCTCCGCGATCTGCGGCACGGTGCCGCCGGTCAGCAAGCCGAGGCACACCTCTTGCTCGCGCGCCGACAAGGTGATGTCGCCCAGGGACAGGCGCTTGTAGAACTCACGTTGCAATTGCGATTGCTCCAGCATCGTGTGGGCCGGTTCGACCTCGGTGTGCGGTGCCTGGCGCAGGCTCTGGGCGTGGCACTCGATCAGCGGCAGCAGGGTGTCCGACAGGCACTTGAGAAACGACAACTCGGCCAGGGAAAACCCGCGCTGGGTCGGCGGGCGATAAAACGAAATCACACAGCGCCGGTTGCCCTGGCGCGACACCAGGTTGCACTGGTGCGAGGTGCCACGCGGGTCTGCGCTGTTGGCCTTGGCCTTCAACTGGATCAGCAGCGGGTCCTGCATGCCGAGCATTTCGCGCAACAGCGGGTGGTCGTCCATGGAATTCAGGGCCAGGGGCGGCAGGTCCTGCGTCTGGCCGGCGCTGCCCAGCAGCGTGATATCGAGCATACGGTCGCGTAGCTCGTCGAGGGTCCATTCGCTCAGATCCACCAGGTGGATCGGCACCCACTTGTCCACCAGGTGCAGCATGTGGGCGGCAAAGCCCGGGTGGCCACTGCTGGCAATCAACTCGCCCATTTCGGCGTAGAAATGGGGGCTTTGGGTGTTGGCAATACTGCTGGTCAAACTCATAGCCTTCTCATCCTTGATATCGAAAACCGTGTACAGACCCTCTGGGCCTCTGCGGGGCGATCCGTTGCTCACACACCAGAGTCGGTATTCGAAAGTGTATTTAGCCAGTGGATTTGTCCTACGTATGTAGCGGAAACGTGGGACATAACCTGCCATAAAAACCGCGTCATTAATTCGACGTTTCTGACAGGTAATTCCCACTACGAATAGCCAATGGAGATTTTTATGTTTAAGTAACTATTTGATATATAAGTAAAATATTGTTTTTAGAAAGCATTCGCATAAAAAAGCATCGGCCAGATATAGCCAATGTCCTACAACTCTTTAATCGTTTCAGCAATGAACCATCAGCCACGCCCAGTCTATCCATTCGGATGTCCGGGTTTAGGGTGACAGACAGCCCCTGGCCCCCATGCTCCAATCCGGCCCATTCGTCGTAATGGGCACCCCTGCGCGGCCAGTGCCTGACCTCCATGAGAAGGATCTTATGAAGCATTCACCCAGCTTCCCCCTCACCGCCGCCCAGCAGGACATCTGGCTCGACCAACTGCGCGCAGGCGACTCGCCGCTGTACAACATCGGTGGTTATGTGGATTTTGCCGGCGCCATTGACCCCGGCCTGATGCAGCGCGCCGTTGAATGCCTGGTGGCCAGGCACGATGCGTTGCGCACGCAACTGCACAGCGACGCCGACGGCCTGCCTCGCCAGACCTTCGCTGCCACGTTGGCTGCGGACCTGGCGCTGCATGACGTTTCCAAGGCTTGCGATCCGCAGGCCGCGAGCCACGCCCTGATGCAGGCGCAAATGGCCCTGCCTTATGCGATGCAGGGTGCGCCGTTGTTCCGCTTTTTCCTGGTCAAGCTCGACGACGATCATTACCGCCTCGGCACCCAGGCGCATCACCTGATCCTCGATGGCTGGGGCTTCGGCCAGATGCTGCAATCCCTCGCGCAGCTGTACACGGCCCTGGCGCAAGACCGGCAACCGGACTTGCCGGCGCCGTCCTACATCGATTTTATCGACGCAGACCAGCACTACCACGCGTCAGCCCGTTATGCCCGCGACCGCGCCTATTGGCTGGACAAATACCGCTTGATTCCGGAGCCGCTGCTGACCCCACGGCACACGGCCAAGGCCGCGAGCAATACCTTGGTGCAGGCGTTTCCGGTGGCACTGCTCAACCGAATGGAACAGGTGGCCAACCGTTACCAGGCGTCGGCGTTTCATGTACTGCTGGCGGCGCTGTATGTGTATTTCACCCGCACCGCCCAACGCGAAGAATGGGTGGTGGGGGTGCCGATTCTCAACCGTTCCAATGCACGGTTCCGCTCCACCGTCGGGTTGTTCACCCAGGTCAGCGCCGTGCGCTTGCAGTTTGATGAGCAGTCGCCGTTCAGCGCGGTGGTGCGTGGGGTGCGCGACCAGCTCAAGCAGGACTTCCGCCACCAGCGTTTCCCCCTCAGCGAGATGAACCGTGAGTTGGGCCTGCGTCGCAGCGACCGCGGCCAGCTGTTCGACCTGTCGGTGTCCTTCGAGCAGGACGACCATGAACTGCGCTACGGCACGACAGTGGCCCGTGCGGTCAAGGTGTCCAATCATCACGAGCCGCTGCCCCTGGCCCTCCACCTGCGCAGCAACCGTTACCAGGACACCGCTTGCCTGCATTGCGTCTACAACGAGGCGTACTTCCAGCACGATGAAGTGGCGGCCCTGGCGCAGCGCTTGACCTGGCTGCTGGAACAGGGGCTGGAAGACACCGCGCTGACGATCAGCGATTTTTCCCTGGTGACACCCGCCGAGCAGGCGCGGTTGCAGCAATGGAACGCCACCGACCAGCCTGTCACCCAGCCACACACTCTGCACGCGCGCATCGAAGCCCAGGCCGCGCGCGCACCGGACGCCGTGGCGGCGGTGTACCAGGGGCGGCACCTGAGCTATGCCCAACTCAACCAGCAGGCCAACGCGCTGGCCCATCAACTGCTGGAGCGCGGCGTGCAGCCTGACGACCGGGTGGTGATCCTGGCACGGCGTGGTCTGGATACGCTGGTGGGCTTGCTGGCGATCCTCAAGTCCGGCGCCTGCTACGTGCCAGTGGACCCGGCCCATCCCGCCGAGCGCCTGAATTACCTGCTGCAAGACAGCGACCCGGTGGTGGTGCTGACCCAGCACGATTTGCTGCATCGTTTGCCTCAGTTGACGGTGCCGGTGATCCAGCTCGACCGCCCGACCTTCCACCTGGGCACCAACCCCCGCGTCGCGGTCAGCCCCTCTCACCTGGCCTACGTGATCTACACCTCCGGCTCCACCGGTTTGCCCAAGGGCGTGATGGTCGAGCACCACAGCGTCTCGAACCTGGTGGACTGGCACTGCCGGGCCTTCGACCTGCATGCCGGCAGCCACACCGCCAGCGTCGCCGGTTTCGGTTTTGATGCGATGGCCTGGGAGGTCTGGCCGGCGTTGTGCGTGGGCGCCACGCTGCACCTGCCGCCGGCCCATGATGGCGCCGAAGACATCGACGCGCTGCTCGGTTGGTGGCGGGCACAGCCGCTGGACGTCTGCTTCCTGCCGACGCCCGTGGCCGAATACGCCTTCAGCCAGGGCCTGCACCACCCGACCCTGCGCACCCTGCTGATCGGCGGCGACCGCCTGCGTTCTTTCACCCAGGCGCAGTCCTTCGCCGTGATCAACAACTACGGCCCTACCGAAGCCACGGTGGTCGCCACCTCCGGCCCCATGGCCGTCGGCCGGCCATTGCATATCGGCGCGCCTGTCGCTAATGCCAGGGTGTATGTGCTGGACGCGCAGCAACGGCCGCTGCCCATCGGGGTGGCAGGGGAACTGTACGTGGGCGGCAAGGGCATCGCGCGGGGTTACCTCAAGCGTCCCGAGCTCAGTGCCGAGCGATTCCTCGACGACCCCTTTACCCAGGGGCGCATGTACCGCACCGGCGACCTGGTGCGCTGGCTGCCGGACGGCAACCTTGAGTACCTGGGGCGCAATGACGACCAGGTGAAAATCCGTGGCGTGCGCATTGAGTTGGGCGAAATCGAAACGGCCCTGGCCACGCATCCGCATATTCAGGACGCCGTGGTGCAAGCCCGCGAAGGGCAGTTGCTGGCCTGGTTCGTGCCCCGTGAAGTCGTGTCGATAGAAGCCTTGCGCGCCCACCTGCAAGCATCGCTGCCCGACTACATGCTGCCGGCTGCCTACGTGCAGTTGGACGCGTTGCCCCTGACCGCCAACGGCAAGCTTGATCGCAAGGCGTTGCCCGCACCGACCCAAGAGGCGTTCGTCACCCGTTTGTATGAGGCGCCGCACCTCGGTGTGGAAAGCGTACTGGCGCAGATCTGGGCCGAGCTGTTGCAGGTGCAGCAGGTTGGGCGCCACGACCACTTCTTCGAACTGGGCGGGCATTCGTTGCTGGCCGTGCAATTGGTGCAACGCATGCGCCAGGTCGGGTTGCATGCCGATGTGCAGGTGCTGTTCGGCCAGCCGACCCTGGCGGCCCTGGCGGCGGCAAGTGAGCTCAGCGACGTGGACGCCCCCGACCTGGCCGAACTCGACCCTGCCAGCTTTGATCTGATCGTCGCGAGCATTCCCGGCGGCGTGGCCAATGTGCAGGACATCTACCCGCTGGCGCCGTTGCAGGAAGGTTTGCTCTACCACCACATCACCGATGAGCGCGATCCGTATCAGCAGCAGGCGCTGTTCAGCTTTGCGCAGCGCGAGCAGTTGGACGCGTTTGCCCAGGCCCTGCAACAAGTGATCAACCGCCACGATATCCTGCGCACCAGCCTGGTATGGGAGGCCCTGGAGCAACCGATGCAAGTGGTGTGGTGCCAGGCGCGATTGCGTGTTGAACCGTTGCGCGAGGACCCTGCGCCGCTGGATTTGCGCCAGGCGCCGCTGATGGCCCTGGACTATGCCGAAGAGCCGCAGCACTCGCGTTGGGTTGCGCGGCTGCGTTTCCATCACCTGGTCAATGACGCCACCTCGACCACCATCCTGATGCAGGAAATCCGCGCTCACTTGCTCGGCCAACAGGCGCAACTACCGGCGTCGGTGCCGTATCGCAATGTGGTGGTGCAAGCCCGTTCGCCGGCACGTCAAGCGGCGCACGAGGCGTTCTTTCGCGAGCAGTTGGGCGATGTCGACGAGCCGACCCTGGCCTTCGGTCTCCAGGAGCGCCAGGCGGATCGGGCGCACACCGAAGAAGCCGAACGTGGCTTGAGTGACAGCCTCAATCAACGTTTGCGTGCCCAGGCGCGTGGTATGGGAGTGAGCACCGCCAGTCTGTTCCACCTGGCCTGGGCCCAGGTGCTCAGCCGTATCGCCGGCCGCGATGACGTGGTCTTCGGCACCGTGCTGCTCGGCCGTTTGCAGGCGGGCGAGGGTGCCGATCGCGCCCTGGGCATGTTCATCAACACCCTGCCGCTGCGGGTGCGCCTGGCCGGGCGCACGGTGACCGAAGCTCTCACGCATACCCACGCACGCCTCAGTGCCTTGCTTGCCCATGAACAAGCCTCCCTGGCGCTGGCCCAGCGTTGCAGCGGTGCGTCGCCATTGTTCAACAGCCTGCTCAACTACCGCCACACCGACGCCGAGCGTGACCTGACCCTGGTGCCGGGCATTGCCTTGCTCAGCAGTGAGGACATCCTCAGCTACCCGCTGATGCTGACCGTGGACGACACGGCCAACGGTTTCCGGATCAAGGCCAAGGCGCCGCAGCAAATTGGCGCCTGTCGGCTGCTCGACTACCTCGAAACCACACTGATCAACTTGGCGGACACGCTGGACCAGGTGCCACAGACACCTTTGCGCGACGTTCAGGTACTGCCCGCCGGCGAGTTGAAAACCCTGCTGGTGGACTTCAACGCGACCGACACCGACTACCCCGACACCTTCACGGTGCAGGCGCTGTTCGAAGCCCACGCACGGCATATCCCCCATGCCATCGCCGTGCAGGCCGGCGAGTTGCAACTGACCTACCGCGAACTCAACGAACGCGCCAACCAACTGGCCTTCCACCTGCGTGAGCGCGGTGTGCAGCCGGACGCCCGCGTGGCGCTGTGCGTCGAGCGTGGATTGGAGCTGGTGGTGGGCCTGTTGGCCATCCTCAAGGCCGGTGGCGCCTATGTGCCGCTGGACCCGGGTTATCCGCGCGAGCGCCTGGCCTACATGCTCCACGACAGCCAACCTGTGGCGCTGCTGGTACACGCCGCCACCCGTGACGTGCCGGGTGACGTGTCTATCCCGGTGATCGACTTCGACCACTGCGCCTGGAGCCAGGCACCTGTCGGCAACCCGCTGGTGCCAGGGCTGAGCGTGGCCAACCTGGCCTACGTGATGTACACCTCGGGCTCCACCGGCACGCCCAAGGGCGTGATGATCGAACACCGTGGCCTCGGCAACCTGATGCACTGGGGCTCGCAGCTGTGCCCCAATGCCGAGGGCGGCGCGCTGTTGCAGCGGGCGCCGTTCAGCTTCGACGGTTCGGTGTGGGAGCTGTTCTGGCCGCTCTCCAACGGCATGCGCCTGGTGTTGGCACGGCCCGATGGTCATCGCGAACCGGCCTATCTGGCGCAGGTGATTCGCGAGCAGAAGATCACGGTGATCAAGTTCGTGCCGGCGATGTTGCAGCAGTTCCTTGAGCTGGAAGAGTCCGCGCTGTGTACCAGCCTCACTGATGTGCTGTGCGGCGGTGGCGAACTCACCGAAGCCCTGGCTCGTGGCGTGCAGGCGCGCTTGCCCAAGGTGCGCCTGCATAACGTCTACGGCCCCACCGAAGCCACGGTGGACAGCAGCGCCTGGACCCTGGAACCCGGCGCGCCGGTGCCGGCATTGCAGTTGCCGATCGGGCGGGCGATCAACAACACACGCCTGTATGTTCTGGATGAGCACGATGCGCCGGCGCCCATGGGCGTGAGCGGTCAGTTGCACATCGGTGGGGTCGGCGTGGCGCGGGGTTACCTGGGGCTGCAGCAGATGACCGCCGAGCGTTTTATCGACAGCCCGTTCGTGGCCGGAGATCGCCTGTATCGCACTGGCGACCTGGTGCGTTACCTGCCTGACGGCAATCTGGAGTTCCTCGGGCGTAACGACTTCCAGGTCAAACTGCGCGGTGTGCGCCTGGAACTGGGGGAGATCGAGTCACGGCTGCTGGTGCATCCGGCGTTGCGTGAAGTGGCGGTGTTGATTCGCGATGAACGCCTGGTGGCGTACTTCACCGTGCGTGCCGAGGCGCCGAGCCCGGATGCGTTGCGCGCCCATGTGCTAGAGCAATTGCCGGAATACATGGTGCCGGCGGCGTTTGTGCAGCTCGACGAATTACCGCTCAACCCAGCGGGCAAACTCGACCGCAAGGCCTTGCCGGAGCCGGGGTTGGGGGCGGTGGTGAGCCGAGCCTATGCCGCGCCGGTCGGAGCCGTGGAGAGCTTGATGGCCGGGATCTGGGCTGAGGTGCTGAAGTTGGAGCGGGTGGGGCGACACGATCATTTCTTTGAGCTGGGCGGGCATTCGTTGTTGGCGGTGAACCTGGTGGCGCGGATGCGCAAGGCGGGGGTGGAGGTGGATGCGCGGGCGTTGTTCAGTCATCCGACGGTGGCGCAACTGGCTGGGTGTGTGTTGACGCAGGTGCAGCGGGTGGAGGTGCCTCAGGCGGCTATTCCGCAGTTGGGGCGGCGGCGGCGGATTTGACGGGGCGCCTCAGATCAAAAGCAAGATCAAGAGCGACTCGCTTCGCATCGTAAATACGCTGCTTTTGTAGTCATTACATGAATGAGCGAAGCCGGCGTTAGCGTCGCGCAGAGAGCAGGTCTTTAGCATTATGCAGTGCCGTTTGTCGGGTTCTTTTTTTCACGTCTGTAGGAATAAGTTCCGTTTTGCAAGATATACCTGCGGTGGTGTTGGATTTTTCGATTATTTGGATAGTTTCTAAGGTGTTAAATTTACATGGATTGATTTTTTGAAGCACGGTTGGTGAGGGGCCTGATATTTTTGGCAATGGTTGATCTTCCGAAGTTCGTGAGTGAAATTTCCTAAATCTAGTAGTTATATTTCCCGCATAAGATTTTTATTGTTGTTGCGATATTCTCACGCTGGGCTAGATTTGGTTTTATTGCTTGATGAAGGGCAGCTCAAAGTCAATGTATGCACAAAGCTGGAGATTTGAGATGAACAGTGAAGTGTTCGGAGCGCTTGTTTATAGTTTCGAAAGTGAAGAAAGTTTCAACCCGTACGCCGGTAATGCAGGTGCGTCAGGCATTCAAGGCGGGTGCGGTGGTAATGGAGGATGTGGTGGGGCGGCAGGTATAATGGGGTAGGTGGGGCCTGCCATAACTCCATAATAGAGCCTTCATCGACAGAAAAGTAAATTCAGTATTCACAGAAGCTTGAGTCGTCGATGCTCAGCTCTAGACTAGGCATGATGGTCCCGTTTTCGTGAGGTCAATCATGGACTTTTATTTCGTATCGAGGCCGGCTTTGCTAGCGGCGTTATTCATAAAAGAACAACTCAGAGAACCTGTTGCATTGTTTTGGACAGTGGTATCTCCAGTGGTTACGTATTATTTGCTTACCTACGCGCGTGCGCCACTGAGTGGTGAGGCCGTGGATTACCTGTCGAAGACTTCATGGTTTTACGCCTTTGTTTCCTCAAATGTTGCACTGTTCGGGCTTGCCTTTTACATAGTTGGTCGAAGGGAAAGTGGTTTTCTTCGGTCTTTTGTTTATACGGATCGTACGAAGGTTGTTTTTTTGATTGGGCAGTTTTCTGCATATTCAGTTGTTTCAATATTGTATTGCTCCGTATTTTATATACTCACCCGAATTTTTTCAGGGGAGTTTGATGTCGCGGAGTATCTTGTGATCGTAGGGCGATTTTATGTTTGCTTTCTTCTTTTTTCTATACCCGCGCTGTTGCTGACGCTTGTCCCATTAGGCTTTCAAAATGCGAGTACCCTCTTTTCAATTTTGTCCCTTACGATGTTGGCTCTCGGGATCATCAGTATGGGTCCAGTCAGTCCCGCATTAGCTATTGTCGGTTTTTTTAACCCGATGTGGTGGGCGAATAAGATTATGTTGGACGGCGTGGTTGAATGCGGTTTGGTTTTCTGGGTCGTTGCCATTTCACTTGTGTTTTTGTTTTTAGTGATGTGTCGTTATTTATTAATTGATCCTGTTTGGAGTCGTTATTGATGGCAAGGCTTCTCGTAGACTCTCTTGACGTCAGGTATGGAACTCATATCGTGTTTCATAAGGCTTCTCTGACAGTCACCGCCGGCTCCATATCAGGTCTTCTTGGCCCAAACGGCTCCGGCAAAACCACCTTTTTTGATGTGCTGTGCGGCCTGAAGAAAAGAGAGGGTGGTGAAATAAGCAGCGCCTTTTCCAAGCTGCTGTACCTGTCACAGATCATCAGCACACCCCCTGTATTTCGCATGTTCGACATCTTCAAAATGACCATGCTGTTTTGCTCCGACACCAGGGTCACCCAACAACATGCACTCGACAAAATCGAAAAATGGAGCCCCGGCATCGCAGAGCGTTACTGCGAGATCTGGAACAAAAAATCCGCACTCTGCAGCTATGGGGAAAAGCGTTGGTTTTTTACGTTGTCCCTGCTCTGCGCCAACGCGGACCTGGTGATACTGGATGAACCCACGGCGGGTGTGGATCCAGAGTTTCGTTATCACATCTGGCGTTGTCTGGAGGGGGCGGCGGCAGAGGGTGTCGCGGTGTTGGTTTCATCACACAACGTCGATGAAATCGTCGCGCATTGCGATGACTTTTACATGCTGAGCCAAAGGCGATTCAACCGTTTCACTGATGCGCAAGGCTTCATGGGCGCCTACGACGCCCAAAGCCTGGATGAGGCATTTATCCATGCCGCCAGCCTGCCAAAAGGATAAGACCGCTTCTATTCAGGCAAGGGAACGAACGCCACGTTGCCGTCCTGCCGTTTTTGAAACAAACGCTCGCCATTGTCCGGCTGGGTGGTGATGACCTGGTGATCCGCGCCCAAGTACGGCAACGGCGTCGGATCATCCTTGGAATACTGCGTGACGATGATCGTGCGCTGCGGGTCGAAGGCCTTGCCGCTGGTTTTCTGCAACCAGGCCATGAACGCCGCGCTGTCGCCCTGGCGCGGGAAGTCCTGGGACTCGGCCACGTAGTAGAACGGCTTGCCACCGTTTTGCAGGTACATCGGCACCTTGTTGTCCACTTCCACCAGCACCAGTTGCCACTCCTCCCACGGCGCGCTTTTGACGGCTTCAGTGCGCACGTCCTCGGCCAAGCGGGTGACGCCGCCATTGCCGTTGCTCCATGGATAGGCCACGCCAATGGTCAGCAGCATCAACAGGGCAGCGATGGCGAACCCTTTGCTCCAGCGCGGCCGGCTGGCGGGCCTGGCTTGCAGGCGTTCGCTGAGCCACCAGGCGCCGAGCAACTGGGCGAAGGGCACCAGTGGCAACACGTAGTAGCTGCGCCGGCTGCCACTGGCGGTGAAGAACACAAACAACAGGCCCAGGCCCCACACCAGCCATCGCACGTTGGGCGGGGTCTGGCGCCAGTGCCGCAGCGCCAGCCGCAGGCCGAGCAGCCAGCACGGCAGCCACGGCAGGGTGTAGGCGGGCAGGTAGATCAGGTAGGTGTAGATCGGCCCCATGTGGTCGAAGGGGTCGAAGAATCGCACCACGTTTTCGCGGAATACCAGGGCCAGGCCGCTTTGCCCATAGGTCGGCGCACCGTAGACATGCGACAGCACGAACGGCACGGCATACACCGCGGCGGCGATCAGCAGGGCGAGCACCAGGCGCAGGTTGAGATGCTGCTTGTAGCGCTGCTCGCCGAGCAGGTGCGGCAGCAGGACCAGGCCTGGCAGCACAAAGCCGATCAAGCCCTTGAACAGCGAGGTCACGGCGAGCAGCAGGAAAAACACGGTATAGCGACCCAGCCGGGTGTCCTCTGGTCCACGCCAGTACCACCAGACCGCTGCCAGCACGCCACACACCGTCAGCACATCCGCCGTGGCCACTCGCGCCCAGAACAGAAAGTAGAAGGTGGTGGCGAGCATCCAGCCGGCGATCAGCCCGGTGCCTTTGCGCATCAGTTGCTCACCGAGCAGGTAGACCAGCCACACGCTCAGCCAGGCGCCGATCACCGAGGGCAAGCGCAGTGACCACGGCCCGAGGCCACCCATCAGGTGGGCCGTGGCGGTGATCAGCCAATAGGAAGGCAGGGGCTTGTCGTAATAGGGCGCGCCCTTGAGGTAGGGGTCGAAGTAATTTCCGCTCTGCAGCATCTGCAAGGCGATGTTCGCCCAGCGAGTCTCCGGGCCCCACAGGTCGCGTGCGCCGAGGCCGGTGAGCAGCAGCAGCGCGGTAACGCCCAGCAATAGCAGCAGGGCGCCGCGCTCGGTCTTGCAGAATGTCGTCATCAGGGCAGGCTCGGGTAGATGATCAGCTCGAGATAACCCTTGTAGTAACGTTTTCCGCCGGGCGGCAGTTGCCCGGCTTCGCGCATTTCACTGGTGCTGTTGACCCGCAGCAGCACGCCCACCGAGCCGTGCTGGCGCGCATCCTTGAGCCAGGCCTGGACTTCCTCCAATTCCACCTTGCGGTGCACCGAGCCTGCATACTGCAAGCCGTAGCGCAGCTCGCCCTCGGTGTCGTACAGCGACACTTGCGGGCGTTTCAGGCGCCAGGCCAGGGCGCTGGCACTGCCCAGGTCGTTGCTGAGCAGGGCTTGGGTCTGTTGCAATTCGTCCAGGTGTTCGAGCACAAATTGGTCGGGCATTTCGTTGTCCGCGATCCACGACGGCATGCTTGCCGGCAGCAGGATCACCAGAACGCCGATACCCATTGCAGGCATTGCCCACAGCGTCAGCGGGCGAATCACTTGCAGCAGGTTGGCCAGAATCCACACCAGCAACACGATGAACGCCAGGGACAGGCTGAACATCTCGGCGTGGCTGTTGCTGTACAGCGGCCGGGCGATTTGCAGGTAGATCAGGCCGATCATGGCCGCCATGCCGATCACGAAGTTGAACAGGCCATTGAGGCAGATGGTGCGGGCTTTGCCCTGCTTCACCAGGTCGGTCAGCGTATGACCCATCAGCAAAGCCAAGGGCAGCAGGCACGGCATGATGTAGGTCGGCAGCTTGCCTTTGCTCAAACTGAACAGGCCCAGGGGCAGCAGTAGCCATAACGCCAGGAAGGTAATCGCCGGCTGGCGTTTTTCCTGCCAGGTCTTGTGCAGGGCGGACGGCAGCAGCCCGGCCCACGGCAGGCTGGAAACGGCGATGATCGGCAGGAAGAACCACCATGGCCGCACATGCTGGGCGTTGTCGGCGCTGAAACGGCGAATGTGTTCATTCCAGAAAAAGAAGCGCCAGAAGTCGGGTTCCTGAAGATGGATGGCCAGCACCCACGGCAGGCCCACCAATACCGCGACCGCCATCGCCAGCGGGCCATAACGCAGCAGCTCTCCCAGGCGGCGTTGCCAGAGCATGTATGGCACGGCAATCAGCACCGGCAACACCAGGGCCAGGAAACCCTTGGTCATGAAACCCATGGCGCAGGCGAGGCCCACGATGACCCAGGCCCCGAGGCGGCCGCGCAGTGTGGTGCTGTCGAGCGCAAACCACAGGGCTACCAGACTCAGGTTGACCCAAAGCGTGAATTGCGGATCGAGGTTGGAGTACCCCGCCTGCCCGGCGACCAGGCCGAAGCTCAGGTAGAGCAGGGCACAGGCGAAGCTCTTGCGCGGGTCATTCCACAGTCGACGGGCGATCAGGTAGGCCAGCAGCACGCTCAAGCCCGTGGTCAGCGCCGAAGCGATGCGCACGCCGAACAGGTTCTGGCCGAAGACCGCCTGGCCCAGGGCAATCAACCAGTAGCCGCCTGCGGGTTTTTCGAAGTAGCGGATGCCCATGAAGTGCGGCGCCACCCAGTTACCGCTCTGGAGCATTTCCTGGCTGATCTGGGCGTAGCGGGTTTCGTCCGGGATCCACAAGCCATGCAGGCCCAGGGGCAGCAGGTAAAACGCAACGAAGGCCAGCAATAACACCGGCAGGGGTTTTAATCGGGTCATGCAAACGTCGCTCCCTGACGCTCAGTGATGTAGGTTTCAAGTTGTGAATTAATAGTTGGAAAAGTCACAGCGTTCACGCAATTGCAGAAAATATTCATGATGTCCTTATTTAAAAGGCGCAACTAAACATGCCAGAACAGGGCTGTCTTTTTGCTGAACAGGGCGAGGGGTAAGTTAGTGAGTCTGTTTTAGCGCGGCGGGCCAATCCGGGTTGTTGACGATGCCCAGGATCTTCAATTTGCCGTTGGGCAACGCCTGCACGAACAACGCGCTGCCATATTCGGGGAACGCGGCATGGGGGAAGCCCTGGGTTTTTTCGAAGTCGGCGATGCAACCACTGTGGGTGACGAACACCAGGTTGCGTCCGGGGGTCTTTTGACTGAGCAATTCCTCGCCCATGGCCGTGCCGCAGATGGCCTGTTGGCCCGAGGTCAGCTCGTTTTTATCGAACATGAAACGCAGGGTCTGCGCCGTGCGGATAGCCGGGCTGGCAAGCACATCGCTGGTGTCCATCCCCATGGATTTAAAGGCATTGCCGAGTTTTTCGGCCTGTTGGCTGCCGTGCACTGTGAGGCCTTCCACCGGGCCCAGGCATGGGTTGGTGGAGCGGTCGCAGCGCTCTTCATGGCGCACCAGTACGATCAGGTCGCCGTCGCGCCACAGCGGCATCACTTGCGAGGTCAGCAGGCGGTCGCCGATGCCCAGGTCCCGTGGCGACGCCGGCCAGAACAGGCTGCAAACCAGCAACAGGCCAACCACCGCAAGTCCCAGCCAGAGTCGTTGCAAACGCTTGAAAAAGTCCCGGGGCGAGCGCGGTTTGGTCAGGGTAAGGTCAACCACTTCATTCACCATGGGCATTGTTGGCAGTGTTGTATTAGTTAGGCGCAACGTTTTAGCGAATGTCCTTAGTGGGACCAGAGGCTGTCACACGACGGCTGTCTTTTCGCTGAACACCTTGCATGTAAAAAGTTGTGAAAAAGGGCAACTAACAAGTTGCCGACAAGTGATGCTTGGTGGGTAATTTAAAGAGGCGCGGGTGGGCAGCCGGTGAAATCCATGTGAAAAATTTGCGTGGCCTTGGGCGGTAGCCGTTATTCTCGATGGCCGCCCATCAAACGAGTGTTGTCATGTTGCAGGTGCAAGGTGTGACCAAAAGCTATGCCACCCCCCAGGGGCCTTTGGCAGTGTTGGCCGGTGTCGATCTGCACCTGGGCCGGCGCAGCAGCCTGGCGCTGATGGGCGAGTCGGGCAGCGGCAAGAGCACCTTGCTGCACCTGGTGGCCGGGCTCGACCGTGTGGATGGCGGCAGCATCCGGGTGGGCGAGCAGCGCCTTGACCAACTGAGCGAAGCGCAGCTGGCCCATTGGCGACGTACCGAAATCGGTCTGGTGTTCCAGCAGTTCAACCTGATCGGCAGCTTGCCGGTCGAGGATAACCTGGCGTTCCAGGCGCGGCTGGCGGGGCGCTTTGACCCGCAGTGGCAGGCGCAATTGGTCGAGCGCCTGGGCCTGGGGGATTTGCTCAAGCGCTACCCGGAACAACTCTCCGGCGGCCAGCAGCAACGGGTGGCGGTGGGGCGCGCATTGGCGTCACGCCCGGGCCTGTTGTTGGCCGACGAGCCCACCGGCAACCTGGACGAGGCGACCAGCGACGAAGTGCTGCAACTGTTGCTGGACCTCTTGCGCGACAGCCCCACCAGCCTGTTGATGGTCACCCACAGCCCGCGCATCGCTGCACGACTGGACCGGCAGGTGGTGTTGCAGCGTGGGCGCGTCCTAGCCGCAGGCGCCGCCTGAGATGGCGGTATTTCAGTGGACCTTGCGCGCATTGCTCAGCCACTGGCGACGGCATCCCGTGCAGTTTTTCAGCGTGCTCACCGGCCTCTGGCTGGCCACCGCGCTGTTGATTGGCGTGCAAGCCCTCAACAGCCAGGCGCGAGACAGCTATGCCCGCGCCAGCCAATTGATCGGCGGCGAACCCCAGGCCAGCCTCGGTGCGCCGGACGGGGCGAGTTTCCCCCAGGCGGTCTTCGCTCAATTGCGCCGCGCTGGCTGGCCGGTGTCTCCGGTGGTCCAGGGGCGGGTGCAGCTCAAGGGGCAGGAGGATGTACGCCTGCAGTTGATGGGCATCGATCCGTTGTCGTTGCCCGGCAGCGGCGCCGTGGCGGGGCAGCGCTTGAGCCAGGCGCAGATGCTCGCGTTTTTTGATCCGCCGGGGCGTACCTGGATCGCGCCGCAGACCTTGCAGGTCTTGGGGCTGCGCGAAGGCCAGCAACCGACCACTGTGGGCGGCCGCACACTGCCGCCATTGCAAGCCCAACCAGACATGGCGCCCGGCCTGTTGCTCACCGACATCGGTTTTGCCCAGCCTGTGCTGGATATGTCTGAGCGCCTGTCGCGGCTGCTGGTGGACAAGCCATTCGCCGCCAGCCAACCCACGCCGCCCGCCGGGTTGCAACTCAAGCAAGGCGAGGACAATAACCTCGCTCGCCTCACCGAGAGCTTTCACCTGAACCTCGACGCGCTGGGCTTCCTGTCCTTCGTGGTGGGGCTGTTCATCGTGCATGCCGCCATCGGCCTGGCCCTGGAGCAACGGCGCGGGCTGCTGCGCACGTTGCGCGCTTGTGGGGTCAGCGTGCGCCTGCTGATTGTGAGCTTGAGCGTGGAATTGGGCGTGCTCTCGCTGCTCGGTGGTGTGCTGGGCGTCGCCAGCGGCTACCTGTTGGCCAGTCTGCTATTGCCCGATGTGGCCGCCAGCCTGCGTGGCTTGTATGGCGCTGAAGTACCGGGACAGTTGAGCCTCAGCCCGTGGTGGTGGGGCGCGGGGCTGGGCTTGAGCCTGCTCGGTGCGGTGCTCGCCGGTGCCGGCAGCCTGTGGCGGGCGGCGCGCCTGCCCTTGCTGGCGCTGGCCAACGCCCAGGCCTGGCATGAAGCTCACGGGCGCTGGTTGCGTCGTCAAGCGTGGGTGGCCGCGGCTGCGTTGCTGATCGCCGTGCTGGCGCTGTGGCTGGGTAACAGCCTGGCTGCCGGCTTTGTACTGATGGCGGCATTGCTGCTTGGCGCCGCCCTGGGGTTGCCGGTGCTGCTCAACGGCCTGCTCAAGGCCGTGTTGGGGCGTAGCCGTTCGGTGCTCGGCCAGTGGTTTCTCGCCGACTGCCGCCAGCAGTTGCCGGCCTTGAGCCTGGCCCTGATGGCGCTGCTCTTGGCCCTGGCTGCGAACATCGGCGCGGGCTCCATGACCTCGGGTTTTCGTCATACCTTCAACAACTGGCTGGAGCAGCGCCTGACTGCCGAGTTGTATCTCAACCCACAAAGCCCTGCCCAGGCCGAACAACTCGGCACCTGGCTGGCGCAACAGCCGTTAGTGCAGGCCGTGCTGCCCACCTGGCAGGTCGCCGTGCAAGTGCAGGGCTGGCCGGCGGACCTGTTTGGCGTGGTCGACGATCCCACCTACCGTCAGCATTGGCCGCTGCTGGAGGCCACGAGCGAACCCTGGGACCAGTTGCAGAAGGGCAACACCTTGATGCTCAGCGAGCAACTGGCGCGCCGGCTCGGGGTGAAACTGGGCAATGCCGTGAACATCCCCACGCCCCAGGGTGTGTGGTCGCCGAAGGTGGTGGGGATTTACGCCGATTACGGCAATCCCAAGGGGCATGTGCTGGTCAACTCACAACATCTGCTGGCGCACTGGCCGACGCTGTCACCGGCGCGTTTCAACCTGCGGGTGTCACCGTCGGACGTGGCGCCGCTGGTACGTGAGGTGCAGCGCGCCTTTGTCCTGGACGACAGCCGTATTGTCGATCAAGAACAACTCAAGGGCTGGTCGAGCCAGGTGTTCGAGCGCACCTTCGCCGCCACCGCTGCCCTGAACAGCCTGACCTTGGGCGTGGCCGGCGTGGCGTTGTTCATCAGCCTGTTGACCCAGAGCCAGAGCCGCCTGGGCCAGCTCGCACCGCTGTGGGCATTGGGCGTCACGCGTCGGCAATTGATGCTGCTCAACCTCGGCCAGACCTGGCTGCTGGCGGTGCTCACATTGGTGCTGGCCGTACCGCTCGGCCTGCTGTTGGCGTGGTGCCTGGATGCGGTGATCAACGTGCAGGCGTTTGGTTGGCGCCTGCCATTGCAGGTGTTCCCGTGGCAGCTGGCGCAATTGCTCGGGCTGGCGATGCTGGCGACCCTTCTGGCGTCGGCCTGGCCGTTGTGGCAGTTGTACCGCAGCCGTCCTGCGGATTTGTTGAGGACGTTTGCCCATGAAGATTAAGCCCCTGTTGGTGGCGTGCCTGTTACTGGCTGCTTGCGACAAAGTGCCTGCGCCACAGGAAAGCTTTGCCGGCCTGGGCAGCGACGCGGCGGACTTTGCCCAGGTGGTACCGGGCAAGGTGTTCAGCTTCCCCGAGGATCATGGCCCCCATGCGGACTTCCGTATCGAATGGTGGTACGTCACGGCCAATCTCAAGGACGCGCAGGGTAATGTATTTGGCGTGCAATGGACGTTGTTTCGCAATGCACTCAAGGCCGGTCCGGTGCAAGCAGGCTGGCATGACGCCACCGTGTGGCTCGGCCACGCGGCCGTCACGTCCGCCACCCACCATTACGCCGCCGAGCGTTACGCACGCGGTGGCGTCGGCCAGGCCGGGGCCCAGGCAGTGCCGTTCAACGCCTGGATCGATGATTGGAATTTCGCCACCCGCCCGGGTGCACTGGGCGCCTTGTCGGACATGCAACTCAAGGCCAGCGGTGCGCAATTCGCCTACGACCTGCACCTGACATCCAGCCGTCCATTGGTGCTGCAGGGCGACAGCGGTTACAGCCGCAAATCCGACCAGGGCCAGGCCTCGTACTACTACAGCCAACCGTTTTTCAACGCCAGCGGCAGCGTCAGCCTTGATGGCCGGGTGTATCAAGTCAGCGGCCCGGCCTGGCTCGACCGCGAATGGAGCAGCCAACCGCTGACCGCCAGCCAGACCGGCTGGGACTGGTTTTCCCTGCACCTGGACCGGGGCGAGCAATTGATGTTGTTCCGAGTACGGCAAACCGATGGCGCGTCCTACCTGACCGGCACCTGGATTGATCGCGAGGGCCATACACAAACCCTGCACAACGCGGATATCCAACTGACGCCGCTGGAAACGACGGCCATAGAAGGGCGCAAGATCCCCACCCGCTGGTCGCTGAAAATCCCCGGCAAGCAGCTGGATATCACTACGCAAGCAGTCAACCCGAATGCCTGGATGAACCTGAGTATTCCGTACTGGGAAGGCCCGGTGCAGTTCGAGGGTGGGGTGGGTTACCTGGAAATGACCGGGTATTAGGGTTGTTTCCGTAGGCTGTATTTCTTTGCTGCGTAGGCAGCTTCCCAAATGTAAATCGCCCCCCCTGGACGTGTGTCCGGGGCCTAGGCGCTTGCTTATATTTCGACGCCATCTTCATTGCTCACCGGATGTGAGGCATGGCGCAAAGCTTTATCAACGACCGCGCGACAGACTATCAGAGCTTGAAAAACCGACTGATGGGCGGCGCCCCGGGCCGCCAGCGTTCCGCTCATTTTGACGTGCTGAATAGGCACCTGCGCCCCGGTTTGGTGGCGCCGGGACAACTGGTGATTATTCCCGACAGCCACAGCGTGAATTGCTCGGTCGAGGAGGCCTGGTTGATGCGGCATGCCGAGGAGGTAAGTCGTCACTTGCAGAGGCGTGCAGCGGTCGGTACGGAGGTGATCGACAACTATGACTTGCTGCAGAGTTTCATGGCGAAGGGCTCGGTAGGCATCGGCAGTGCGACGTCGGCCTGGGCGCGACATCTGGATGACGTGGCGCAGACGCTGGAGGAGATCGAGCGGTTGCATCAGCGCTTGAAGGACGGTGCGTTGGACAGGACGGCGTTTATCCAGCGGCGCCAGGCGTTGTTCCGGCGGTTGGAGGTGCAACTGCAAGGCGCGGCGCGGTTGGGGACGGGGTTGCAGGGTAATGAGTCGTTGAAAAAGGTGTTGGGCCTGTCGACCAAGAGCTATCTGCATAAAGGTGAGATTGCGGGGTATGCGAAGCGGATGCGGGAGATTGCGCAGATGTCGAAGTGGTTGGGTAAAGGGACTTATGTGGGGCTGGCGCTGGACGTGGGGGTGGCGGGGTTGGAGATCAGGGAGGCATGTGTGGCGGGGCGGGAGGCGCAGTGTAGAAGGGCGAAGTATGTGGAGGCGGGGAGGTTGGCAGGTGGAGTCTCAGGAGCTGCCTTTTTCGGAAGAATCGGTGCAGGAGCCGCTCGTAGGGCATGCACAATGTTCCTAGGCATTCGCATGAAGGGAACAGGTGAACTCGCCTGCGGAATTATCGGAGGCTCAGCGGGAGGGTATGTGGCAGGTGATAGGGTCGGTAGTGCTGGGGCGCTTTTGGGAGGAAAGATCATGGACGCCGATGGGGATTTGATATTCCTACCTGAGGGAACCTAACCATGGATTTTTTTCTCATCTACTCCATCGTGTTGTTTGTCGGGACGTTTGTTGTCTTGGGACTGATGATTTTTGCGGAATATGCAAAGCTCGATGAGGTGGAAAGTTATTTCCGTCAGAACGAAAGGGTCCTAGACAATAAGCGATTTTGGAAGCGAAACCAGTGGATCGACAGGCAATATCGCATGTTGCTTATTTCCGAGTTCTTCTCAGACTCAAAGCGCCATGTGGAGGCCGGTATTGTGACGGAGGCTGAATTAGCGTCAGTTCCTTTGGCGCTCAGGCGTTGGATGGTGTGGCCTTATAAAGTTGGCTATATCTGGGCCTTCGGTACAGCTATCTGGAGCTTCTGGCGCTGGTGGTGCGACATCCCCACTCCATAGAAATTGAAATTTCTTCAAAAAAATACTGTACATCCATCCAGTCATATCCTACATTCCATCCCAGGTGACCGGACGTCACCTGAGCTTCACTTTTTAACTATGGATGGATAAAAAATGAAATCGAAAAAAGCCTTTATGCTGGGCGCGGCCATGGCGGCCTCCTGCTTCGTTTCGGCCTTCGCCCTGGCCGAGCAATACCCTCACCTGGCTGCACAAGCCGTTCAAACTGACATCAAGCAAAGCCTCAAAGCCGCCGGTATAGTGCCGGCCACCAAGGCCCCAGCGACGCTCAAGCAGCAACTCAAAGCGGGTGCTCAACTGAAAAAACCGGCGTTCGCCGCCAAGGCCCAGGCCGATTCGGTGGTGGAAGATCATGCCGCTCCGGCGCCGGTAACCCAGGTCAAGAAAGCCGATGCCCAGGCAGCGGCCGCCGTGCAGGCGGCACTGGTCCAGGGCTGTGAAACCACGCTGGATGTGAACCAGTTGTACACCATCAATGGCGTACAGACCGGTGACCTGCTGTGCTACCACTTCAACCTGCCACAGAAGGCGCGCATCAACGCGTTGCTGGTGGGTCAGACCGCAGGCACCGACATGTCGTTGACCCTGTTCCAGGACGATGGTCAAGGCAATCCGCTCCCGCTGGGCACCTCCAATAATCCAGGCACGGGCGATGAAAGCCTGAGCGGGGTGGTGCCTGCCGGTGACTACTACTGGTTCATGGAAGCCAACGCAGCGGTGCAGGGCTCCAGCTTCCAGTTCGGTGTGGCGGTGGATGCCAACATCGATGCCTATGAACCTAATGACACGCCCGACACGGCGTTTCAACTGCCGGATACCCTGAACTACATCAAAGGCAACGCTGACAGCCTAGACGATGTCGACTACTTTGATTTCACGGCGGTCCGTGGCCAGAGCGTAGGCATAGCCCTGACGGCCGACGCGGCCAGTGGCAGCACCCGTAACAAGTGGATCCTTGAGCGTTTCGATGGCAGCCAGTGGGTCACCGTGGGTGCGAATGTCGTGTCGACGTCGATCCCGAACCCGGGTGTCGGTGGGGTAGTCAAGGTGCGTGTTCGTCCGAACCAACACCCGAATGAGCCTTGGAGCGCAACGGGCAAATACAACCTGTCCTTCGGTTCCAACCCTCGGGTCAACAGCCCTGATGTAAAAGGCGAAGGCAACGTGTTGCGCATCCCTTACTCCGCGTCCGACGTGGGGTATGGCTACATGACCACCCAGGCCTATCGCGACCTGACCTGGACCATGGGGCTGTCGGACAGCACCGGCGCACCGCTGGTGGGGCTGCACCCGATCGTCTACCTCGACCAGCACATCAACCCCGACACCGGTGCTATCGTCTACAAAGGGTATTCGGCGGCTACCAACAGTGCCGGTCAGGCGAGTGGCACGATCAACGTGGGCACCTGCTTCGGTGACTTCCAGACCACCTTTGTCGACTACGCCCAGGGCTACAAAAACACTTGGCGTACCGACTTCAACTACGGGGTATGGCGCATGGAAGTGCTGGAATACCCAGGTATCGGCGTCGGTGGTGATAACACTGAGTTCGTCAGCTTTGGCCATCTGTGCAAGCAGACCCTGCTCAGCAGCACCAAGAGCTAAGCGTGTTTAACCAGTAACCACCAGGGCATACAGGCCGCGCGCCTGTATGCCCTTTTTGCGTCAGGGCGCCAACGCCTGTGCCAACGGCAACCGCGCCATGCTCGTGCCCTTCAACGAGCCCAGGTACAACCACTCGCCATATTCCCGAGCGGTAGTAATGGGCGAGTAATTCCCCGCGCTGCCATCCTGCAAATTGGCAATCACCTTGCCTTGCGTATCCAACCCCAGCACAAAGGCTTTGCGCTCGATCGGCTTGGGCACCACCATCAACGCCCGCACCATCACTTTGCGCAGCAAGGGGTAGCCGGCGAAGCTGTCCAGCAACGGGTTACGCGGTGAATACAGTGCTACCCAGAAACGGTCCTGGCCGTTGAAACTGAGGTTGTCCGGCAGGCCGGGCAGGTTGTCGATAAACAGGTCATGGCTGCCGGCACGTTCGCCCTTGAGCCAATACCGGCTGATGCGATAGGCGCCGGTCTCATTGACCAGTACGTAATGTTCATCCGGGCCCAGGGCCACGCCATTGGCGAATTGCAGCTGGTCGAGCAGCACCTCGGTGGTGCCGTTGCTGAAGTCATAGCGCAGCAACCGGCCATCGCCACCATGCTCGATCACCGCTTCGCCGTCCTGGCCGTAACCCCAGCGGCTCGATGCATCACTGAAGTAGGCATAACGCCCGCTGGCGTCCACGGTGACGTCATTGGTGAAACCGAAGGGGACGTTATTGGCACCCGTGCTCAAGGTAGTGAGTTGGCGGTTTGCATCCAGGGCGAGCAGGCCCTTGATGCCATCGGCAATGATCAAGCGCCCATCCGGGTGCAGCGCCAGACCCAGGGGCCGCCCGCCGGTGTCGGCCAGCACCTCCAGGCTGCGGCTGTCGGGCGCGGTGCGGATGACGCGCCCGTCATGCAGGCCGCTGATCAGATAACCCTGTGCATCCAGCAGCAACGCCTCTGGCCCGGCGATGTCCTGGGCGCCGATCTTCTGCACGCCCTTGAGGCGCTGGTTTTCGGCGTAGGGGCCGTCCTTCATCGACGGTGGCTTGGGCGGTGTCCAGTTCACCGGTTGCACTTTGGTGGGCATCAGCAGCAAGAAGACGATCACCAGCAGAAACAGTACAAACAACAGATGACGCAGTTTTTTGGGACGGGTACTCATGACGATTCCTGGTTGTCGTGGGGGCCCGGCTCCCAGTACAGGGTGCCGAACAGGTAATCCATCAGCGGGAGGACGATATTGAAATTGCGCCCCTGCATCAGCTCACGGCGGTGATGCAGGGCGTGCAACTGGTGCATCTGGCGGATCCACGGCATGCGTGCCACCGGGTGGTCGGCGGGCAGGTGCTCACAGGCGTGAAACAATTCGTAAAGCAAATACCCGAGGATCATGCACCCGGCGAACAGGCCGGCGACGTTGGGGCTCAGTTGCTTGATCAACCACCACGCGGGCAGTGTGATCGCCAGGCTGTGCAACACGATCAGCCAGGCCGGGAACAGGATGACGCGCCAGTCCCGGGGGCTGTCGTAGGTCATGTGGCCGGGGGTGAAAAAGCTGTGGTGATCGCCAGTATGGCGCGCATAAAACAGACGGGCCAAGGCGTGTTTGTGGTGGCCAAGGTGGCGGTGCACCAGGTAGATACACAGGTTGAAGAACACCAGCGTCGCCGGCACGGTCAGCCATTGCAGAGCAGTAATGTGATGTGTCGATGACCAGGCCAGGCTGATGCACACAATGCCGTAGCCGAACACGAAACCGGCGTGAAGCCAGGGGTTGTAGTGGGGCGCGACGTGGGCGCGGTAACGGGCGCGAAAGGTCTCGGTGGGATGGGCCATGGCGGGCAGCTCGGTATTTTTTATTGGAGGCTGAGCTTAGTTGGTACTCAAGATTGTGCGAGGTTTTGTGGTGCACACATGAACACGTGTGGGAGGGGGCTTGCCCCCGATGGTGGCGGGTCAGTCACTTACATCGCCAACTGACACTCCGCCATCGGGGGCAAGCCCCCTCCCACATTCCGACCGAAGCCGACCAGTGGCCCCTTGCGTCACGCGAATTTCCTTGTTAGCTTCTCGCAAAATGTTAACGATAACATTTGCTCTAACAATAAAAACAAAACAGAGAACCACGCCATGAAAATGCTCCCGAAAACCCTGTGTTTATTGGCTGTAAGCATCACCCTCGGCACCGCTGCCCCTGCTTTTGCCGACGCCGCCAAGCCGATCCGCATCGGCGCGTCCTTCCAGGAAATCAACAACCCCTATTTCGTCACCATGAAAAACGCCCTGGAAGAAGCCGGGGCGAGCATCGGTGCGAAACTGATCATCACCGACGCCCGCCACGACGTGTCCAAGCAGGTCAGCGACGTCGAAGACATGCTGCAAAAAGGCATCGATATCCTGCTGATCAACCCCACCGATTCGGTCGGCGTGCAATCGGCCGTCAAATCCGCCCATGCCGCCGGTGTGGTGGTTGTCGCGGTCGATGCCCAGGCGGATGGCCCGCTGGATTCCTTTGTCGGTTCGAAAAACTTCGACGCCGGCTTCCAGGCCTGTGAATACCTGGCCAAGAGCATCGGCGACAAAGGCAACATCGCCATCCTCGACGGCATCGCCGTGGTGCCGATCCTGGAGCGTGTGCGCGGTTGCAAGGAAGCCGTGGCCAAGCACCCGGCCATCAAGATTGTCAGCATCCAGAACGGCAAGCAGGAGCGCGACCAGGCGCTGACCGTCACCGAAAACATGCTGCAGGCGCAACCGACGCTCAACGGTATTTTCAGCGTGAATGATAACGGCTCCCTCGGCGCACTCTCGGCCATCGAAGCCAGCGGCCTGGACGTGAAACTGGTCAGCGTCGACGGCGCGCCGGAAGCGATCAAGGCGATCCAGAAGCCGGGCAGCAAGTTCATCGCCACCTCGGCGCAATACCCCCGCGACCAGATCCGCCTCGCCCTGGGCATTGCCCTGGCCAAGAAGTGGGGCTCGCAAGTGCCGGCCACCATCCCGGTGGACATCACCTTGATCGACCGGGACAAGGCCAAGGATTTCAGCTGGTAAATCACCCAGGCCCCACGCCGTCCGTGGGGCTTGCGGTCTCCTTCTGAATACGAGGTCGGCGGTATGAGCAGTCTTCTGAAGCTTGAAAATATCTGCAAGCGTTACCCGGGCGTACAGGCCCTAAAGTCCATCAACCTGCAGGTCGAGCGCGGCGAGATCCATGCCTTGCTCGGCGAAAATGGCGCGGGCAAATCGACCCTGATGAAGATCCTCGGCGGCGTCGAGCATCAGGACGAAGGCCAGATCCTGATCGATGGCCAGGCCCGGCAGTTCGCCACCTACCGCGATGCAATCGCCGCTGGCATCGGCATCGTGTTCCAGGAATTCAGCCTGATTCCCTACCTCACGGCAGTGGAAAACATCTTCCTCGGCCATGAGCTCAGCAACCGTTTCGGCCTGCTGCGCAAGCGCGAAATGGTCGAGGCCAGCGAGGCCTTGTTTAAGCGCCTGGGCGTGGCCATTGACCTGCAATGCGCAGTCAAGCACCTGAGCGTGGCCGAGCAGCAGTTTGTCGAAATCGCCAAGGCCCTGGCCCTGGATGCGCGCCTGCTGGTGCTCGACGAACCCACCGCCACCCTCACGCCCAGCGAAGCCGAGCTGCTGTTCGAGATCATGCGCGAGCTCAAGCGCCAGGACGTGGCAGTGATATTCATCTCCCATCACCTGGAGGAGATTTTCCAGGTGTGCGACCGCATCAGCGTGTTGCGCGACGGCGGCAATGTCGGCGTCACCGAGGTGGCCGACAGTGACATCGACCGCCTGGTCGAGATGATGGTCGGGCGGCGCCTGGAATGCAGTTTTCCGCCCAAACCGAGCGGCGCACGCGGCCCGCTGTTGCTGGAGGTCAGGGACATCCAGCTGGTGCGCAACGGGCCCCGCAACAGCTTCCAACTGCACAAGGGCGAGATCCTCGGTTTTGCCGGTCTGGTCGGCTCCGGTCGCACCGAACTGGCGCTGGGCATGATGGGTGCGCTGCCGTCGGTGAGCAAAGACGTGTGGCTGCGCGGTGAGAAAATCACCCTCGATGACCCGGCGCAAGCGCTCGCCCACGGCATCGGCCTGCTGCCGGAAAGCCGCAAGAGCGAAGGGCTGATCACCGATTTCAGCATTCGTGAAAACATCTCGCTGAACAACCTGCCCAAATACCAGAACGCTTCGGGCCTGATCGACAAGGCCAGGGAAAGCGCCAGCGTCGAAGACCTGATGCGTCAGCTGTCGATCAAGGCCCCCAGCGGCGAAAGCCGGGTGTTCAACCTCAGTGGCGGTAACCAGCAGAAGGTGGTGATCGCCCGCTGGATCAACCACCACTGCGACGTGCTGGTGTTCGACGAACCCACCCGTGGCATCGACGTGGGGGCCAAGGCGCAGATCTACGCGCTGATGCGCAGCCTCACCGAACAGGGCTACGCAATCATCATGATTTCCTCCGAGTTGCCGGAAGTCATCGGCCTGTGCGACCGCGTCGCCGTGTTTCACAAGGGCGCCATCGTCAAGGTACTCGAAGCGTCCGCCGTCAATCCTCAAGAGGTCATGCGCCATGCAACAGGGGGCTCAAGTGAATACGTCCATTAACACCGTCGACAGCAGTCGGCTGCGCCTGAACCTGGCGCGGCTGGTGCGCTCGCCGGCGTTCTACCCGTTCGTGGGGCTGGTGGTGGTGACCCTGGTGATGATCCTGGCCAGCGACACCTTCCTCACCGCCAGCAACCTGTCGAACATCGCCCGCCAGGTGTCGATCAACGCGATCATCGCGGTGGGCATGACCTGCGTGATCCTCACCGGCGGCATCGATCTGTCGGTGGGGCCGGTGATGGCGTTGTCCGGTACGCTCACCGCCGGGTTGATGGTCGCGGGCCTGCCGCCGGGCCTGGCGATTGGCGCGGGGATGTTGATCGGCGTGGCCTTCGGCGTCGGCAACGGCCTGTTCGTCGCCTACCTGCACATGCCGCCGATCATCGTGACCCTGGCGACCATGGGCATCGCCCGGGGCCTGGGCCTGATGTACACCGACGGCTACCCGATTTCCGGGCTGCCGGAGTGGTTCGGCTTCTTTGGTCGCCAGAGCCTGTTTGGCATCGAAGTGCCGATCCTGATCATGCTGGTCACCTACGCCGCCGCCTATGTGCTGCTGCAACACACGCGCATCGGCCGCTACATCTACGCCATCGGCGGCAATGAAGAAGCGGTGCGCTTGTCCGGCGTGCGCGCCGCGCGCTTCAAGTTGCTGGTGTATGGCATCAGCGGCCTGACGGCGGCGATTGCCGGGCTGGTACTCACCTCACGCCTGATGAGCGGCCAGCCGAATGCCGGCGTGTCGTTCGAGCTGGATGCGATTGCCGCCGTGGTACTCGGCGGCGCGTCGATTGCCGGCGGGCGCGGGGTGATCGTTGGCACTTTGCTCGGCGCCATGCTGCTCGGCGTGCTGAACAACGGCCTGAACATGCTTGGCGTTTCACCCTACGTCCAGAGCGTGATCAAGGGCGGGATCATTTTGCTGGCGATTTTCATCAGCCGTCAGCGCCACAAATAAACTCCTAACAAGCACAGGACTCCACACCATGGACAAGCACACCGACATGCAAGCCGTCGTCTGCCACGGCCCCAAGGACTATCGCCTGGAACGCATCGGCAAACCCCAGGCCCGCGTCAACGAACTGGTGATCCGCATCGCCGCCTGTGGCATCTGCGCCAGTGACTGCAAGTGCCACTCGGGCGCCGCGATGTTCTGGGGCGGCGACAACCCCTGGGTCAAGGCGCCGGTGGTACCGGGGCACGAATTTTTTGGTTATGTGGTGGAAGTGGGCGAGGGCGCCGCCGAGCACTTTGAGGTCGCGGTCGGCGACAAAGTGATCGCCGAGCAGATCGTGCCCTGTGGCAAGTGCCGCTTCTGCAAATCCGGCAAGTACTGGATGTGCGAAGTGCACAACATCTTCGGCTTCCAGCGTGAAGTGGCCGAAGGTGGCATGGCCCAGTACATGCGCATTCCCAAGACCGCCATCGTGCACAAGATTCCCGAGTCGGTGTCGCTGGAAGACTCGGCGCTGGTGGAGCCGATGGCCTGCTCGATCCACACCGTCAACCGTGGCGATATCCAGCTCGATGATGTGGTGGTGATCGCCGGTGCCGGCACCCTCGGCCTGTGCATGGTCCAGGTCGCCGCGTTGAAGACCCCGAAGAAACTGGTGGTGATCGACATGGTCGACGAGCGCCTGGAACTGGCGAAGCAATTTGGCGCCGACGTGGTGATCAACCCGGCCCGCGACAACGCCCGCGAGATCATCAATGGCCTCACCGACAACTACGGTTGCGACGTCTACATCGAAACCACCGGCGTACCGGCCGGTGTCACCCAGGGCCTGGACCTGATCCGCAAGCTCGGGCGTTTTGTCGAGTTCAGCGTGTTCGGCGCCGAGACCAGCGTCGACTGGTCGATCATCGGCGACCGCAAGGAACTGGACGTCCGCGGCGCGCACCTCGGCCCCTATTGCTACCCGATCGCCATCGACCTGTTCGAGCGCGGCCTGGTCACCTCCAAAGGCATCGTCACCCATGACTTCCCGCTGGACGACTGGGCCGAAGCCTTCGAGCTGGCCAACTCGACCAAGTCGATCAAGGTGCTGTTGAAGCCGGTGGTTTGAGGATGAATTACGTGATGGGGGTCGACATCGGAACCCAGAGCACCAAGGCGCTGCTGGTGGATGGTCACGGCACGATCATCGCCCAGCACAGCCAGGGGTATCGCGTGGATACCCCGAAAGTGCGCTGGGCCGAACAATGGCCGCAGGTCTGGCTGGACGCGGTCGAGATCTGTGTGGCGCAGTGCATGGCCAAGGCCGGCGTGGCGAAAGACCAGGTCAAGGCGTTGTGCATCAGCAGCCTGTACGGCGGCTCGGGGATTGCGGTGGATGCGCAGCTCACACCGGTGCACCCGTGCCTGATCTGGATGGACCGCCGCGCCGGCGAGCAGGTGGCCTGGGTGCGTGAGCATGTGGACCTGGAGCGCCTGTACGAGGTGACCGGCAACGCGGTGGACAGCTACTACGGTTTCACCAAGATGCTCTGGCTCAAGCAGCACCAGCCCGAGGTGTGGGCGAAAACCCGCTACCTGCTGCCACCGAACAGCTACCTCAACTGGTGCTTCACCGGTGAGTTGGCGGTGGACCACAGCAGTGCCGGCAACATCGGTGGCGTCTACGACGTGAAGACGCGTGGCTGGTCTGGCGAAATGCTCGATGCATTGGGCATACCGCCGGCGATGATGCCGGAGCGCCTGGTGTATTCCGGGGAGGTCGTCGGTGGGTTGCTGGAGGGGTGGGCTGCGCGTCTGGGCCTGCAGGCGGGGACACCGATCCTGGCCGGTGGCGTCGATGCGGCCATGGCAACCTTGGCGGCGGGAGTGACTCAACCAGGCAATCATGTGGCAATGATCGGCACCAGCATGTGCTGGGGGTACCTCAACCAGCAGGTGGATGCACACCATGGCCTGGTGAGCATGCCCCACGTCTACAACGGCCACCGCGACCTGTATATCTTTGGCGGTGCGATCACCGCCGGGGCTTCGGTGAGCTGGTTTCGCGAGCAGTTCTGCCAGGCCGAAGAGCAGCAGGCCAAGGCCAGCGGCCAGGACAGCCTGGCGTTGCTGGAACAGCGTGCGACGCATATCCCGGCGGGCAGCGAAGGGTTGTTGTTCCTGCCCTACCTGATGGGTGAGCGCAGCCCGGTGTGGGACGACCGCGCCAGTGGCAGTTTTGTCGGCTTGAACCTGTATCACAGCAGAATCCACCTGTACCGCGCAGTGCTGGAAGGGGTGAGTCTTGCCCTGCGGCACAACATCGAAGCGGGCACGCGCGGCGCGCATTCCCTGGACCCGCGCTTGATCGTGGTGGGCGGGGCGAGCCATTCGGACCTGTGGATGCAGATCATCGCGGACGTTACGCGGTATCCGGTGTACACCATCGTGCAGGAGGTTGAGGCGGCGTTGGGCGCGGCGTTGCTGGCGGCACATACGGTGGGGTTGGTGAGCGATGGGGAGATGGACAAGGGCTGGGTACAGCTGGAGTTGCGAGCCGAGCCCAAGGCGGAAAATGTCGAGGCGTACGACCGTGCGTTCGGCGAATACCTGGAGCTGTATCCGGCCCTGAAACCGATCATGCACAGCCTGCAGGATAACTGAATGAACGCAGCCTTCGACTTCACCCATCACCGCATCCTCGTCACCGGCGCCAGCAGTGGCATCGGCCGTGAAATCGCCTTGCAACTGATTGCCAGCGGCGCCGATGTGTTTGCCCTCGGCCGCGACGCCCAAGCCTTGGCCGAACTCGGCTGCCATAGCCTCTGCCTGGACATCGCCGACAGCGCCGCCCTCGACAATGCCCTGCAAGACCTGCCGCCGCTGCACGGCCTGGTCAACTGCGCGGGTATCTCGCGCCTGGAGCCCGCCGCTGCCATCAGCGCCGAGGCGTTCGACCAGGTGATGCAGGTCAACGCCCGCGCCGCCGCGCAGGTCGCCAGCCGCGTGGCGGCAAAAATGATCGAAGCGCAGATCGCCGGCAGCATCGTCAACGTCTCCAGCCAGGCGTCATTGGTGGCGCTGGACGATCACCTTGGCTACTGCGCCTCCAAGGCGGCGCTGGATGCGATCACCCGTGTGCAATGCGCCGAGTGGGGCCGCTTCGGCATTCGCGTCAACAGCGTCAACCCCACGGTCACACTCACGCCGATGGCAGCCATGGCGTGGTCCGCGCCGGCCAAGCGCGACCCGGCGCTGGCGGCAATTCCCTTGGGGCGGTTTGCTGAAACTGCGGAAGTGGCCCTGCCGGTGCTGTTCCTGCTGAGCCGCGCGGCCAGCATGATCAGCGGCGTCAGCCTGCCCATCGACGGCGGCTATACCAGCCGCTAGCCGTTTTCCAACTGGCCGGCGATGACCACCTTATCCCGGAGCTTGCCCGGGTCTTCGAGACGGTCAAGCAGCAGGCGTACCGCGCTGCTGCCGGCCAGGGACGCGTCGTGGGCCACGCAGGCGATGGGTACGCCGAAAATATCGGCGAAGGGCAGGCGGTCGATGCCGCAGATGGTCAGGCTGTCGTGGGGGATATTGTGCATGCGCAGCGCACGCAGGGCGCCGAGGGTGATCAACTGGTTGAACCCCATGATCGCGTCCGGCGCCGAGTGTTCGGCCAGGTAGTCGAGGGTGTGCAGGTAGGACGGCATCAGCGTGTAGTCGCCGGCCTGCACTTCGACCTGCACCTGCGGGTGTTCGGCCAGCACTTCACGCAGGCCTTTGAGGCGCTCCACAGTGATGCGTGAATGTTCGGGGCCGGTCAGCACCAGCAGGCGCCTGAGGTCGGGCGTCTGGCGCAGCAGGTAGTGCGCGGCCTGGATGCCGCTGTGGTAGTTGTCGAGCACCACGCGGCTGAACGGACTGTCGTGGATCGTGCGGTCGAGCAGCACCACCGGGGTCTTGCCGTTGGCCAGGCGTTCCAGGTAGTCGGGCTGGTAGCCCGGCTCATCCGAGACCGGCGACAGGATGATCCCCGCCACGCGGTAGCCCAACAGGGTGTCCACGGCCTTGCTTTCCAGTTCTTCCAGCTCATCGGTGTCCACCAGCATGATGGTGTAGCCGTGCTGCTTGGCCTCGCGGGAAATTGCCTTGATCATTTCGCTGTAGAACGGGTTGTCTACCGAGGCGGTGATCACGCCGATGATCAGGCTTTCGCTGCGCTTGAGGCCGCGGGCGAATGCGTTGGGCACATAGTCCAGCTCCCGCGCCACTTCGAGGATGCGCGCCAGGGTGGCCGGCTTGACCAGGTCAGGTTTGCTCAGCGCCCGGGACACCGTGATGGTGGTCATGCCGACCTGTTTGGCGATGTCGCTGATGGTGACGGACTTTTTCTTGTTCATCGGTAAGGCTGCAAAAGGAAACACCCGCAGGCTAGCATGCGCGGCGGATATTGTTGCTTCAAATCAGCGGGTCCCAGCGCTGCGACCAGTCGCTTTCGGCCTTGACCACCTCGCGCAGCAACGCCAGTGCCTGTTGCAACACCGCCGAATCCCGCGCCCGTGAATACACCAGGTACGTGGGGAAGCTGAACTCCGGCGCCTTGGGCACGCGTTGCATCACGCCGCTGTCCAGGTAGCTCTGCACCACGCGGGTGCGAAAATAACCGGCGCCGCCATTTTCCAGGATGTACTGCAACGCCAGCGGCCCCAGGTTGAAACTCAGTGCGGCGCGGGCCTTGTCGGGCAGGGCGGCGTCGTGTTGTTGACGAAAGCCGGGTCCCCAATCGATGTACACATAGGGCGCCGGGTTGCTCACCAGCTGCACCAGGATCAGTTTTTCCTCCAGCACCTGCTCCACCTGCAAGCCCGGCCAGTATTGCGGCTGGAACACCAGCGCGGCGTCCAGCACACCCAGCTCCAGTTGGCGCAGCAGGTATTCGCCTTCGCGGATTTCGGTGCGCAGGGCATGGCCGGGGATGTTCTGGCGCAGGGCCTGGGCCCAGCCGAGCATCAACGGGTTGCACAGGCTGACCTCGCCGCCGATGTGCAGCACGTTGCGATAGCCATCGGGCAACGGCAGGTCGCGTTTGGCCGCTTCCCAGGTTTGCAGCAACTGGTTGGCGTACACCACGAAGGCCTCGCCGTCGGCGGTCAGCCTGGCGCCGGCGCGGTTGCGGATGAACAGCGTGCTGCCCAATTGGCTTTCCAGGCTCTTGACCCGTGCGGTGATGGCGGTCTGGGTGACGTGCAGTTTCTCGGCCGCTGCGGCGAGGCTGCCGCAGCGGGTGATTTCGAGGAAGGTGCGTGCCAGTTCGATGTCCATGAAGCCCCCGGGGATGAATGGGGGGACAGTGTAATGGAATGGGGTTGAAACTGTGGGAGGGGGCTTGCTCCCAAGGTCTTCAGGTAGAACTGGCGAAAAGTACCCACAGTTGCAGTGTTCGTCCTCAGCCAGATAGGTCCAGGACCATCGGCGTGTACCCCGTCCCACATGGTGTCCTACGGTGTTCTGATGATTGGCGCTTGCAGGTGCTTGGTCGGGAATGCCTTTGCATACGCCTGGCACACCCGCAACACCTGCTCATCGGCAAACCGCGCCCCCACCACATGCAAGCCCACCGGCAAGCCATTCGCCGCCAGCCCGCACGGCACCGATGCCGCCGGTTGCTGGGTCAGGTTGAAAGGGTAGGTGAAGGGCGTCCACTGCGTCCATGCCTGCAAGCCGGAGCCGGGCGGTACGTCGTGCCCGGCTTCGAATGCGGTGATCGGCATCATCGGCGACACCAGCACATCGTAATGCTCATGGAACGCGGCCATGCGCGCCACCAATGCGGCGCGGGCTTCAAGGGCGGCGCTGAAGTCGTCCAGGCTCAACTGTTCGCCGCGTTGTGCAATCCTTGACAGTCCGGGGTCCAGCAGTTGTTTTTGTGTCTCGCTCATGGCGCCGGTCAGGCGTGCCGCGCCGGCTGCCCACAAGGTGCTGAAGACGTCCAGCGGGTCGCTGAAACCGGGGTCGATCTGCTCGACATGGGCGCCCAGTTGTTCCAGGCCTCGCACCGCCTCCGCGACCACCTTGGCCACTTGTGGGTCGACCTTCACGTAACCGAAGTTCGGACTGTAGGCCACACGCAACCCTTTCAAATCCGTACCCGGCGTCAGCCATGGTGTGGTGCGTGGAGCACCGATCAACCCATCCCGTGGGTCTGGCTGGGCGATGGTTTGCAGCATCAGCACACTGTCTTCCACCGTGCGGGTCATCGGCCCCAGGTGCGACAGAATGGTCATGGAGCTGGCCGGCCACTGCGGCACATAACCGAAGGTCGGCTTGATCCCGAAGGTGCCGGTAAAGGCGCAGGGAATGCGGATCGAGCCGCCGGCGTCGCTGCCCTGGTGCAACACGCCCAGGTTCAACGCCGCCGCTGCGCCCGCGCCGCCGGACGAGCCGCCCGCCGTGGTGCGGGTGTCCCACGGGTTGCGGGTGATGCCGTACAGTGGGTTGTCGGTGACGCCTTTCCAGCCGAATTCCGGGGTGGTGGTCTTGCCCAGCAGCACCGCGCCGGCCTTGCGCATAAAGGCTGTGAAGGGCGCGTCGACGTCCCACGGCCCTTCGGCGGATGAGGTGCGCGAGCCCTTGCGGGTCGGCATGCCGATGGTCAGCGTCAGGTCTTTGATCGACGCCGGCACACCGTCCAACGGCCCGCAGGGTTGGCCCTTGAGCCAGCGTTGTTCCGAGGCGCGTGCGGCGTTCAGCGCACCTTCCGGGTCGACGTGGCAATAGGCGTTCACCACCGGGTTGTAGCGCTCGATGCGCAACAAAGCGTCCTCGGTGACTTCCACCGGCGACAAGGTCTGGTCGCGAAAATGCTGCAGCAGTTGCACCGCTGTCAGTTGGCCGATGTCGCTCATGCCACGTCCCCCTGTGCCGCATTGACCATGGCGCGCAGCAATACCGCGCAGCCAGCTGCCAGGTCGTCCGGCGCGGCGTTTTCGATTTCGTTATGGCTGATGCCGCCTTCGCACGGCACAAAGATCATGCCGGCCGGGCCGAGTTCGGCGACAAAAATCGCGTCGTGCCCGGCCCCGCTGACGATGTCCATATGGCTCAGGCCCAAGGCTTCGGCGCCGTCACGCACCGCATTGACGCAGGCCGGGGCGAAGTCCAGCGGTGGAAAGTCGGCGGTAGGCGTCAGCTCAAAGGTCAGGCCGTGTCGCTGGGCAGTGGCTTCTATCACGCCGCGCACTTCATCGACCATGGCTTGCAGCTTGTCCGCGTGCAGGTGGCGCAGGTCGATGGTCATGTGCACCTGGCCGGGAATCACGTTGCGCGAGCCGGGGTGCAGGCTCAGGCAACCCACCGTGCCGCAGGCGTGGGGCTGCTGTTGATGGGCGATGCGGTTGACCGCGCTGACCACCTCGGCGGCGCCGACCAGGGCGTCCTTGCGCAGGTGCATCGGCGTCGGGCCGGCGTGGGCTTCGACGCCGGTCAAGGTCAGGTCGAACCATTTCTGCCCCAGGCACCCCATGACCACGCCAATGGTGGTGGTCTGGTCTTCCAGCACCGGGCCCTGTTCGATATGCGCCTCGAAATACGCGCCCACCGGGTGGCCGAGTACGGTGCGCGAGCCGGCATAGCCGATACGCTGCAATTCGGCGCCCACCGACAGGCCCTGGTCGTCGACTTTGTCGAGGGTGTCCTGCAAGTCGAACTTCCCGGCAAACACCCCGGAGCCCATCATGCACGGCGGAAAACGCGAGCCTTCTTCGTTGGTCCACACCACCACTTCAATCGGCGCTTGGGTTTCGATGTCCAGGTCATTGAGGGTGCGGATCACTTCCAGCCCGGCCATCACCCCGTAGCAGCCGTCGAACTTGCCGCCAGTGGGTTGGGTGTCGATATGGCTACCGGTCATCACCGGGGGCAGGGCGGGGTTGCGCCCGGCGCGGCGGGCAAAGATATTGCCGATGGCGTCGACACTGACGCTGCACCCGGCATCCTCGCACCATTGCACAAACAGGTCACGGGCCTGGCGGTCGAGGTCGGTGAGGGCGAGGCGGCACACGCCGCCCTTGGCGGTGGCGCCGAGTCGGGCCAGGTCCATCAGCGATTGCCACAGGCGGTCGCGGTTGATCAGAGGGGCGTTGCTCTGGAGCGGTTGCGTAAAACTGTTCATGTGCAATCTCCGGTCAGGCACTCAGGGCCAAATAACGGTTTTTGATCGTCGGGTCGGCGCGGAAGGCTTCGGCGCTGCCTGCGTATACGACGCGGCCCTGTTCAAGCACGTAATGGCGGTCGGCGAGCTTGTCGCAGACCATCAGGTTTTGTTCCACCAGCAGCACCGGCAGGCCGTCGTCCTTGACCTTGCGCAGGATTTTCACCAGTTCGTCGACGATCACCGGGGCCAGGCCTTCGGTGGGTTCATCGAGGATCAGCAGCTTGGGGTCGTTGAGCAGGGCGCGGGCGATGGCGAGCATCTGCTGCTCGCCGCCGGACAGCGCGTGGCCGGCGTTTTTGCGGCGCTCCTTGAGGCGCGGGAACATGGCGTACACGTCTTCGAGCTGCCAGCGACTGGTCTTGCGTGCGGCGATGCGCAGGTTTTCCTCAACGGTGAGCAAGCGGAAAATCCCACGGTTCTCCGGGACCAATGCCAAACCCTGACGGGCGATTTCGAAGATCTTCTGCCCGACCAGCGCCTGGCCGTTGAAGTGGATCTGGCCCTGGCGCGGGCAGATGATGCCGAGGATGCTGCGCAGGGTGGTGGTCTTGCCGGCGCCATTGCGCCCCAGCAGCGTTACCAGTTCGCCGGGGTTGACGGTCAGCGACACGCCTTCCAGCACGTGGCTCTTGTCGTAGTAGGAATGGATATTCTCGACGATCAGCATCAGGCAGCCTCCCCAAGGTATGCGGTGCGCACACGTTCATCGGCGCGCACGAATTCCGGCGTGCCTTCCACCAGGATCTGGCCGTGGCTCATCACCGTGATGCGTTGGCTGATGGACATGACAATGCTCATGTTGTGTTCGATCAGCAGTACTGTGTGATCGCGGCCAAGGTCGCTGATCAACTGAGTCATGATCGGGATATCGTCGATGCCCATGCCCGAGGTGGGCTCATCCAGCATCAACAGTTTCGGCTTGGAGCAGATCGACATGCCCACCTCCAGTACCCGTTGCTGGCCGTGGGACAACTCGCCGGCCAGGGTGTCGGCGCGGGCAGTGAGTTGCAGGCGTTCGAGCACCTGGTCGGCCATCTCCAGGTGTTCGCGCTGGCTGTCCACGCGACGCCAGAAGTTGAGGGCACGTGCGCCGTCACGGCCCTGAGCGGCCAGGCGCAGGTTCTCGCGCACGCTGAGGTTCTGGAACAGGCTGGTCAGCTGGAACGAGCGCGCCATGCCCAGGCCCACACGGCCGTGGGCGGGCTTGCGCATCAGGTTTTTACCGTCGAAATGAATTGCTCCAGCGGTGGCCTGGCGCTCGCCGGTGAGGCAGTGGAACAGGCTGGTCTTGCCGGCACCGTTGGGGCCGATGATGGTGTGGATGGTGCCGGCCTCGACCTTGAGGTTGACGCCATTCACTGCGTGGAACGCGCCGTAGGCCAGTTCCAGGTCCTGGGTTTCCAGCAGGATGCTCATAGCCCTTCCTCCTTGGCGATAACCACGTTCTTGCGGCTGCCGCGTACCTTCTCGAACAGCGACGCCAGGCCGCCCCACAAACCACCGCGCATGAAGATCACCACCAGGATCAGGATCACCCCCAGCAGCATCAGCCAGCGCGGCCACAGGTCGGAGAGGAAATCCCCGAGCAGCACGATGGAACCGGCGCCCAGCAACGAGCCAAACAGCGAGCCGGTGCCGCCGACGATGGTCATGATCAGGATGTTCTCGGACATCGCCAGGTCGATGTTCGACAGCGGCACAAAGTGCAGCAGCATGGCGTACAGCGCCCCGGCAATCCCGGTGACGGCGCCGGACAGCACGAACACCAGGATCTTGAAGTGCCGCGTGTCGTAGCCGATGGCCGAGGCGCGGGTTTCGTTTTCGCGGATAGCCATCAGCGTGCTGCCGAACGGCGAAGCGATGACCCGGCGCGCACCGATGAAGATCAGCAGGAACAGCACCGCGACAAAACCGTAGAACGCGCGGGCATCGGCCAGGGACAGCAGCACGGTGTCGCGGAGGCGGATTTCCGGGCGCGGCACGCTGAGCAGGCCGTTGTCGCCGCCGGTCCAGTCGCTGAGGGTGTAGGCGACAAAATACGCCATCTGGCTGAACGCCAGGGTCAGCATCACGAAATAGATACCGGTACGCCGGATCGCCAGGGCACCCACCAGCAAGGCCAGGAACCCACCCGCAATGGCGGCGCCGAGCAACGCGGTGAACAGGCCCAGTTGCAGGTGGATCATCAGTAGCGCCGCACAGTACGCGCCGGCCCCGAAGAAGATGCCTTGGCCGAACGACAGCAGCCCGGTGTAGCCCAGCAACAGGTTGCAGGCCAGGGCGGCCATGGCAAAGATCAGGATCTCGGTGGCCAGGGTCGCCGATGGCAAGATCAGCGGCAGGCCGATCAAGACTGCCAACACCCACAGCAGCATTGCGCGCGATTGCGTCTTGGCAAACGGCAGGGGATTTTTCTCGCTCATGTCAGGCTCTCCCGAACAGGCCGTAGGGACGGATCAGAATCACCACGGCCATCGCGCCGTAGATCATCAGGCTCGCACCCTGGGGCCAGAGTGTGGTCATCAGGCTTTGCACCACGCCCACCAGCAAACCGCCGACCAGCGCACCGCTGAAAGAGCCCATGCCGCCGATCACCACTACCACGAAGGCCACGCCGAGGATCTCCGGGCCGACAAAGGGCTGCGCGCCGCGCAACGGTGCGAACAGCACACCGGCGACGCCGGCCAGGGCCACGCCGAGGGCGAAGGTCATGGAGAACAGGCGGAAAATATTGGTGCCCAGCAGCGACACGGTTTCGGTGCTTTCACTGCCGGCGCGCACCAGGGCACCGAAGCGCGTGCGTTCCAGCAGCAACCACAGGCCCAGGCCGACCAGCCCGGAAAACACAATGAGGAACAGGCGGTAGTAGGGGTACACGAAGTCACCCACCACCAGCACGCCGCGCAGCAGTTCCGGTACCGCGACGCTCTTGCCCACCGGACCCCAGATCATCACGCTGGCCTCCTGGATGATCAGTGCAATCCCCAGGGTCACCAGGATCTGGAACATGTGCGGCAAGTGGTAGATCCGCTGAATCAACAGGCGCTCGATCACCCAGGCCAGTGCAGCCACCACCAGTGGCGCGATCAGCAACGCCAGCCAGAAGTTGCCGGTGAGGCTCACGGCGGTGTAGCAGATGTAGGCACCCAGCAGAAAGAACGCGCCGTGGGCGAAGTTGACGAAGTTGAGCAGGCCGAAAATGATCGTCAGCCCGACCGCAATGAGGAAGTAGATCATCCCCAGCCCAAGGCCGTTGAGGATCTGGAACAGGTAAAGATTAAGCATGCAGGAACCCTCGGCAGGACGCCGCTTGCGCGGCCCTGCGCTACAAAATTCAGGGGATCAGCCGAGCGTGCAGCCCGTGGCGTCCACCGGCGGGAACGATTGGCCGGCGCTGAGCACCTTGGCCAGGTCGTCCTTGTCGGCCATCTCGCTGCTGGCCTTGCCGATCAGCAGGTAGTAGTCCTTGATCACCTGGTGGTCGCCGGCGCGGATCGATTCCTTGCCGGTGGGCCCTTCGAAACTCAGGCCCTGCATGGCCTTGGCCACGGTCGGCCCGTCGAAGCTGCCGGTGGCGATGATGGTTTCGAGCATGACCCTGGTGCTGATGTAGTCGGCGGCCAGCGGGTAGGTGGGGTTGATGCCGTACTTGGCCTGGGTCAGCTTGACCAGTTCACGGTTGAGCGGGGTGTCGACCTGGTGCCAGTACTGTGCGCCAAGGTACACGCCCTCGAGTACATCGCTGCCCAGTTCCTGGAATTGGTCGAGTCCGGCGGACCACACCAGCAGCACTTTCATGCGCTCCTTGATGCCGAAGTTGACCGCCTGGCGCAGGGTGTTGGACGACTGGCTGCCGAAGTTGAGCAGCACCAGCACGTCGGGTCTGGTCGAGATGGCGTTGGTCAGGTAGCCGGAAAATTCCTGTTCCTGCAGCGAGTGGTAGCTGTTGCCGACGTGTTCCAGGCCGTGTTCCTTGAGCACGTTTTTGGCGCCTTCGAGCAGGGCTTCGCCGAACACGTATTGCGGGGTGATGGTGTACCAGCGCTTGGCGTCGGGCAGCAGTTTGATCAGCGGCACCATGGTTTCGCGGATTGCGCCGTAGGTCGGCACGGACCAGCGGAACGTCGCCTTGTTGCAGTCCTTGCCGGTGACTTCATCGGCGCCCACCGGGGTCATGAACACGCCGCCGACCTTGTCGACTTCCTTGGCCACCGCCAGCGCCGACGAGGACAAGGTGCACCCCTGGAAGAACCGCGCGCCGTCCTGCTGGATGGCTTCCTGGACCTTGCGCACCGCCTTGCCGGCGTTGCCTTCGGTGTCGATAACCTTGTAGTTCAACGGGCGACCCAGCACCTCCGGGTGCTGCTCCACCGCCAGGCGCGAACCCATGTCGGCAAACTTGCCATAGCTGGCAAACGCGCCAGACATGGACTTGAGGCCGTAAAAGGTAAAGGGCTCGGCGGCGAATGCCGAGCGCACGCTCAGCGGGAGGCTGAGGGCGGCTGCGGCGGTGAGACTGGCTTTCAACAACGTACGACGCTGCATGGGGTGACTCCCTGGTTTAGTTATTGGCAGGAGTGGCAATGGCGATACGGTGGAGCAAGGGCCTGTGGGCAGGCCTGTTATTGGATGAAACGATGTGTGGTTGAAATGCTGCCCACATGGGGTCTGTGGTGTTCTTTAAGAGTGATCGAACTCCAGTAGAAAATGCGGGCTGACTTGGCCTTCAAGGGCGGTCATGTGGTGTTCGGCATCGCACATGTGTTCATGCATCAAGCTGCGTACCGCGCTTTCATCCCCGGCACGAAAGGCGATCAGCAACTGCTTGTGATAATCCAGGTTGGCCGCGTCGAACTGCTTGCGCTTGGGCTTGTAGGCTTTTTTCAGCACCACCAGGTCGCGCAGCAGGTCGTTGAGAAACTGCGCCATGAAACTCAGCAGCGGGTTGGGGCAGGCCTTGGCCAGCAGGTTGTGGAACTCCAGCTCCGCCAGGCGTTGTTCGCGCTGGCCGGCCTCGCTGTCTTCCGGGGCGCTGCAGAAATCCACGTTGTCTTGCAGGGCCTGGTAGTCGTCTTCGCTGAGGCGCCCGAGCACCGACACCGCCAGTTCCACTTCGATGACTTTGCGCAGTTGGTACACCTGTTCGCCATCCAGGTGCTGGAAGTGCAGGTAGTTGCGCAATGCGCGGCTGGCCGGTTCGGTGCCGGCCTGGTTCAGGTAGGCGCCACCGCTGGGGCCGGTGCGGGTGCTCACCAGGCCTTCCACTTCCAGGGCCTTGAGTGCTTCGCGGGCAGAGCCCTTGGAGCACTGGAAGCTTTCCATCAGCTCACGCTCGGTGGGCAGGCGGTCGCCGGGCTTCAAGGCGTCGGTGACGATTGAGCGCTTGACCGACTCGACAATCACATCGGACAGCTTCTGGCGTTTGCGTCGTAGCGGGCGGCTTAGCATGGGTTCGATTTATCGTATTAATGCGGATAAATAGCACTTAATAACGATCGACCCCCAACGTCAACGCCAGGTGTCGTTTTTGAGGACAACAGGTCGCAAACGAGGGTTACTGTCCTTCGGCGGAATCCAGGCAGCGGGTGGCCCGGGGTGGTTGCTTGCCGTAGATCAGGAAGTCGCCCACCCAGCGGTTGATGCAACGGCTGGCGTCCTGTGTGGACGAGTCTTTCAGGCGCAGTTGTTCAACGAAGGGTGCCGCCATTTCGCTCGCGTGCGCGTTGACCAGTACCATGCGCGTGACCCGTTCGGGAAACAGCGTGGCGTAGCGGTTGCCCAGGCGTGCGCTGTCGGCATTGCCCAGGTAGCGCAATTGAGCTTCACCGAGTTGGGTACGTACGAACTCCAGGTCCTGGGCCGCCTGCTCGATGCCATTGTCGGTACTGAGGTCGCGGGTGCTGAGCTCGATGACGTCATAACGGTCGACCAGCCGGCGATAGGCCGGGTGGGAGTGGGAGCCCCACAGGCTGGCCAGGTGGATGACGAAGGTGCCGACCTGAGTCTTCTTGGCCGCGTCGCCGGCCTGGGCAATGATCACGCCTTCACGGTTCAACGGGTCGCGGGCACCGACGCGGGTTACGTACAAGCGCAACCTGCCCTGGCGGGGTGCGGCATGATTGCGCGGTACGCTCACGGTGCCGCATTGGGTCCGTTCCAGTACCGCAGGGTCCAGGCGTTCAACGGAGGGCAGGGGACAGTCCAGCAACCAGTCGATGGCAGTGGGGGGGATCAACGGCTGGGCTGTCGCAAGGTTTGCCATCAGCCAGAGGCAGGCGCCCGTCAGGTGTTTTGCAGCAGTCATCGAGAGGTCCCGGGCAACCGTGTGATAGCGGCTTTTTTACCAAGGACCTTGGGTCGAAGAATGTAGGCTGAAAGAACGTCTGTTGTATGAAATTGGAGTTTTGTTTATCGGATCTCTGTCTGCCAGCCACCACCCAGTGCTTTGTACAGGGCGATACTGGCCTGTAGGCGTGACAAGCGCAGTTGCACGTTCTGGTCCTGGGCTGCGTACAGGGTGCGCTGGGTTTCCAGCACGGTGAGCAGGTCTTCGGCGCCGGCCTGGTAGCGGCTTTCGGCAATCTGGAACGCCGTCTGCGCCTGTTGCAGTTCTTCACGCTGCCATTCGCGTTGCTGGTCGAGGCGGGTGATGCTGCTGAGGGCTTTTTCCACATCGGCAAAACCGTTGATGATTGCGCCGCGATAGGTTTGCAGCAGTTCATCCTGGCGGGCGCGGGCCTTGTCGCGTTCAGCGCTTAAACGGCCGTTGTTGAAGATCGGGCCGACCAGGCCGGCGGTCAGCGTGTAGTAGGGGCTGCGCAGGATATCCAGGGCCTTGTAGGCATCCGAGCCCAGGGTTGCGCCCAGGGTGATGGCAGGCAGCATGGCGGCGCGGGCCACGGTGACGTCGGCCTGTGCCGCCGCCAGTTGTGCTTCGGCCTTGGCGAGGTCGGGGCGGCGGCTGAGCAGTTGGCTGGGCATGCCCGCGCCGATGGTTGGCCAGGTCAGCGCCTGGAAGCTCTCGGAGCCCAGGTCCAGGCCTTGTACCGGCTGGCCGAGCAGGGCGGCCAGGGTGATCCGCGACTCTTCGCTCAGTTGCTGGATCAGCGGCAATTGGCGTTGCTGGCTGGCCACCAGGCTTTTTTGCTGGGCCAGTTCCAGCGCGGTGGCGGAGCCGGCGTCATAGCGGGTCTGCACCAGCGCGAGCACGTTGCGCGCATTGGCCAGGTTCAGCTCGGCAATCTGCTCGCGCTGCCGGGCGGCCAGGGTTTGCGCGTAGCGGTCGGCGACGCTGCTGAGCAGGGTCAGTTCCACCGTGGCCTGGTCGAACGCGCTGGCGCGCAGACTCTGTAAGGCGCTGTCGCGGGCGGCGGCGCGGCCACCCCAGAAGTCCACTTCGTAACTGGTGGTGAGGTTGGCGCTGTAGTTATCGACGGTATCATCGCTGCGTGTTGCGTCCAGGTCCGGGCCACCAGGGCCGCGCAGCAATTTCTGGCGGCTCGTGCCGAGGTTGAATTTCACCTCCGGCAGCAGCGGCGCGCCGGCGATCACTGCGCTGGCCTGGGCCTGGCGCACGCGGGCCGTGGCGGCGGCCACGTCGAAGCTGTCCCGGCGGGCCTGGTCGACCAGGCGATTGAGCTGCGGGCTGCCGAACTGGGTCCACCATTGCTGCTGGGTGGCCTGGGCGGCGCTGCGCTCGGTATATTGCCAGGCAGCCGGCGGTGCAATGCCGCTGTCGATGGCAGGCGGGTTGCCGGTGCAGGCGCTGAGCAATACGCAGAGGCCGGGCAGGTAAAGGGATCGTTTATTCACTGGTCAACGCCTTAACCGGATCGAGCCGGGCAGCTTTACGGGCCGGCATAAAGCCGAATACGACGCCGGTGACAAGGGCGCAACCGAATGCACCGAACACCGCCACCAGGGAAAACTGCACCGCCACCTTGGCCAGCACCAGCACCCCGCCCACCAACAGCGCGAGGGCGATGCCGCACAGGCCGCCGACCACCGAAAGCATCACCGCTTCGGTGAGGAACTGACGCAGGATGTCGCGCTGGCGTGCGCCGGTGGCCATGCGGATACCGATTTCACGGGTACGCTCGCGTACAGTCATCAACATGATGTTCATCACGCCGATGCCGCCCACCAACAGGGAAATCGCGGCAATCGAACCGAGCATCAGCGACAGTGTGTTCTGCGTGCGCGCCTCGGCCTGGATCATCGCGGCGTTGTTGGTCAGCTCATAGTCGCGCTTGCCGTTGTGCAGTTTTTGCATCAACTGGTCGATGGCCACCTCGGCCTCGCGGACCTTGCGCGCGTCCGCCGCGGCGATCACCACATACTCGGGGTTGTAGCTGCCGAACAGGCGCACGCTGGCGGCGGTGTAAGGGATGGCAACGCGATCGTCGCTGTCCTTGTTGCCGGAGCTGGCGCCTTTTTCCGCCAGCACGCCGATCACCTGGAATGGCACGTTTTCAATCAGGATGTACTGGCCGATGGGGTCGACCTCGCCCTTGAACAGCTTCTCACGCACACGATGACCAATCACCGCCACGGTGGCAGCGGCACGCTCGTCGGCGGCAGTGAAATAATTGCCCTCGACCACCGGCCAATTGAAAATCTCCGGGAAGTTGGTGTCGTTGCCGCCCACGTAAGCCATGTAGTCGACATTGCCGAAACGCACCCCGGCTTCGTTGCCGTTGACCGGCATGATGCGCTGCACCTGCGGCAGGGCCGCCAGCGCATGCACGTCATCGAGCGTCACGATCCCCAGCGGCGTGCGCGGATTCGGCGATGAACCGCTGAGGTAGATGATGTTGGAGCCGAACGCGCCCATCTGCGCCATGACCTGGCGCTTGCTGCCTTCGCCCACTGCCAGCATCACCACCACCGACGCCACGCCGATGATGATGCCCAGCAGGGTCAGCGCGGTACGGAAGCGGTTGATCCACATCACACGCCAGGCAGCTTGCACCGCGTCCACCAGTTCGGCTTTCCAGGCGCCGTTGTGCTCGGCGCCGTCGGCCAGGCGCTGGCGCAGGTCCACGGCTTGCAGGGCGCCGGTGGTGGCTACGGGCCTGGTGTCGCTGTCATTGGCCGAGTCACTGATGATCAAGCCATCGCGAATTTCGATGATGCGGTTGGCCCGCGCAGCCACTTCGCGGTCGTGGGTGATCAGGATCACTACGTGGCCCTGGCTGGCCAGTTCGTCCAGCAGGGTCATGACCTCGGCGCCGCTGTGGCTGTCGAGGGCGCCGGTGGGTTCGTCGGCGAGGATGATATGGCCGCCGTTCATCAACGCACGGGCGATGGACACTCGCTGCTGCTGACCGCCGGACAGCTGGTGCGGACGGTTGCCGGTGCGCTCGGCCAGGCCCAGGCGGGTGAGCAGGGCGTTGGCGCGGGCATGGCGTTCGGCGGCGCTGATACCGGCGTAGATGGCCGGCATCTCGACGTTTTCCTGGGCCGTGCCCGAGGGGATCAGGTGGTAGCCCTGGAACACAAAACCAAAGGCTTCGCGGCGCAGCCAGGCCAGTTCGTCGCTGTCCAGGTGCGCGACGTTTTCCCCGGCGAACAGGTAGTCGCCGGTGCTGGGGCGGTCAAGGCAACCGAGGATGTTCATCAACGTGGACTTGCCGGAGCCGGAGGCACCGACGATGGCGACGAATTCCCCGGCATGGATCGCCAGGTCGATGCCGCGCAACACGTCGACCAGCGGGCTGTCGCCGCCGCCGTAGGACTTGCGGATGTCCTTGAGTTCGATCAGGGGCGTGTTCACCTCAACCCCCGTTGCCGTCGGCCGGGCCGACCAGCAGTTGATCACCTTCGTTCAGGCCGTCGAGTACCTGCACGCGCAGGCGGTCGCTGATGCCGACCTGCACCTGGCGCTGCTCGATACGGCCGTTCTTGCCCACCACCCGGGCGATCTGCTGGTTGGCGTTGGCCGTGCCCTGTAGCGCAGCGATCGGCGCCGTCAGCGTATCCTGGGCCTGGCTGGCGACGAAAAATACCTGGGCGGTCATTTCCGCCATCAACGTGTTGTCGCTGTTGTCCACATCCAGCAACACGGTGTACAGCACCACGCGGCCGCTGCCGCTTTTATTCGAACTGTTGGGGCTGCCGCTGCCCTGGGTTTCGTTCAACGGCTTGGGCGGGATCGGCAGGATCTGCCGCACGGTGCTGGTCCAGCGCCGGTTGCCGCCGCTCAGGGTGGTGAAATAGGCGGTCATGCCCGGTTTGACGTGGCCGATATCCGCTTCCGAGACTTCCGCCCAGACGGTCATCGGCGACAGCTTGGCGATCCGCAGGATCAACGGTGTCTGCTGCTGTGCGTTGAGGGTCTGGCCGACCCGCGCGTCCACCGCGACCACGGTGCCGGTCATCGGCGCATAAATCCGCGTGTAGCCCAACTCGGCTTCATCACTGCGCAGGCTGGCCTGGGCTTGCAGGATCTGCGCCTGGAACATATCGACCCGGGCCTGGGTGGCGCTCAGTTCCGCCTTGGCGGTTTGTACGTCTTCCTCGCGGGTGGCGTTGCCGGCGACCAGGCGCTGCTGGCGCTGGTATTTCTGGCGCGCCAGTTCGTGCTGGGCCTTTTGCTCCTGCAACTGGGCCTTGAGGTTTTCGATGGCGTAGCGGCTGGCGTCGAGCTTGGCCTTCTGCGTGGACGGGTCGATCTCCACCAGCAGTTGGCCTTCCTGCACCTGGTCGCCGGCCTCGACGTGGATCTTGCGGATCTGCCCCGATGCCTGGGCGCCCACGTCCACATAACGACGCGGTTGCAGGGTGCCCAGGGCGGTCACGCTGTTTTCGATATTGCCGCGGGTGACGGTGACGGTGGTGAGGGTGTCACGCCCCGGCGGCAGCACCTGCCAGGCCGCGACGGCGATAATGGGGATCAGGCACGCGATAACGAGCAAGGCGCGTCGGGCAGGTCGAGGGCGTTTCATGCGTGGGTTTCCAGCCAGGAAAGTTCGGACCGCAGTTGCGGGGAGCTGACAAGTAAACGAGAGAATTGCGCGGGGATTTAGGCGGTTACATAAGCAGTTACAGCTCCCTTGAAGAAAAAAATCGTCCGTTGATGCGAGTCTGCTTTAAAAGTAGATGAGAATTACTATAAATTGCACACACTCAAACTGCCATCACCTGAACGCTGTCTTTTTTGCACCCGGGGACCTAATGCCGCCACCCCGCGGCCGGGAGTCATGTTGGAAAACTACTATCGCGAGCTGGTGTGTTTCCTCAACGCCAAGCTGGGCAACCGTCAGGTGGCCGAGGATGTGGTGCATGACGCGTATGTCCGGGTGCTGGAACGTTCCAGCGACACCCCCATCGAACAACCCCGTGCCTTTTTGTACCGCACCGCGCTTAACCTGGTGATTGACGGCCACCGGCGCAATGCCTTGCGCCAGGTCGAACCGCTGGACGTACTCGATGCCGAAGAACGCTTTGCCAGCAGTTCGCCGCACACCACCCACGACCACGGCCAGCGCCTGGAACTGCTCGAACGCGCCCTGGCCGAGCTGCCGCCGGCCTGTCGCGACAGCTTCCTGCTGCGCAAGCTCGACGGCCTGACCCACCTGCAGATTGCCGAACGCCTGTGCATTTCCCGCGCGTTGGTGGAAAAACACATCGTCAACGCCATGAAGCACTGCCGGGTGCGCATGCGCGAGTGGGAAGCGCACTGATCACTGATCAGTTAAATTTTATTTCACTGTCCTCGTTTCCTATCAACACACGGCCTGATGTGCAGGCCTTGAAAGGTATTCCCGCCCCACCGCCAAGGGGCTTATCCAGAGGACACTGGAATGACACAGGCAATTGCTTCGCCCGCGGTTCACGACCTGATCGGTATCGGTTTCGGCCCTTCGAACCTGGCGCTGGCCATCGCCCTGCAGGAGCGCGAAAAGGCCCAGGGCAAACTGGACGTACTGTTCCTGGACAAACAGGCCGACTACCGCTGGCACGGCAATACCCTGGTCACCCAGAGCGAGCTGCAGATCTCGTTCCTCAAGGATCTAGTGACCCTGCGCAACCCCACCAGTCCGTACTCCTTCGTCAATTACCTGAAAGCCCACGACCGCCTGGTGGAGTTCATCAACCTGGGCACCTTCTACCCGTGCCGCATGGAGTACAACGATTACCTGCGCTGGGTCGCCGGCCAGTTCCAGGCCCAGGCGCGCTACGGCGAGGAGGTGCTGGCCATCGAGCCGATCCTGCACCAGCAGCAGGTCGAAGCCCTGCGCGTGATCTCCCGCGATGCACTGGGCGAGCAGCATGTGCGCACCACTCGTTCGGTGGTGGTCAGCGCCGGTGGCACGCCACGTATTCCTGAGGCGTTCAACGCGCTCAAAGGCGACAGCCGGGTGTTCCACCATTCCCAATACCTGGAGCGCATGGCCAGCCAGCCGTGTGTCGACGGCAAGGCCATGCGCATCGCCATCATCGGCGGCGGCCAGAGTGCGGCCGAAGCCTTTATCGACCTGAACGACAGCTTCCCGTCGGTGCAGGTCGACATGATCCTGCGCGGCTCGGCGCTCAAGCCGGCCGATGACAGCCCGTTCGTCAACGAAGTGTTCTCGCCGGCCTTTACCGACCTGGTGTTCCAGCAGGAGGGCGCCGAGCGCGAGCGCCTGGTGGCCGAGTACCAGAACACCAACTATTCGGTGGTGGATCTGGACCTGATCGAGCGCATCTACGGCATTTTCTACCGCCAGAAAGTTTCCGGCATCGCCCGCCAGGCGTTCCGCACCATGACCGTGGTCGAGAAGGCCACGCCGGGCCCGCTGGGCATCGAGTTGGCGCTGCGCAACAACGCCAACGGCGAAACCAGCCTCAACCATTACGACGCGGTGATCCTGGCCACCGGCTACGAGCGCCAGACGCACCGCGCCTTGCTCGCGCCGCTGGAAGACTACCTGGGCGACTTCGACGTGGCGCGCGACTACCGCATCGTCACCGACGAGCGTTGCAACGCCGGCATCTACATCCAGGGGTTCAGCCAGGCCAGCCACGGTTTGAGCGACACCTTGCTGTCGGTGCTGCCGATCCGCGCCGATGAAATTGCGGCGTCGTTGTATGCCCTGGACCGTGGGCGCGGCAAGGGGCGCTCGGTGCAGGACCGGTTGCTTGCCACTGCCAGCTGACCAACTGCGCTTGTGACCGGGAGGGCTGCCTGATACTGTACAAAAAACCAGTATCGGTAGCCCTCCATGCAGTTGATCGAAAAACTCAGCATTCTCGCCGACGCCGCCAAGTACGACGCGTCCTGCGCCAGCAGTGGCGCGCCCAAGCGCAGTTCCGAGGGCAAAACGGGGCTGGGTTCCACCGATGGCATGGGCATCTGCCACAGCTATACGCCGGACGGGCGTTGCGTGTCGTTGCTCAAGGTGCTGCTCACCAACTTCTGTCTCTACGACTGCCAGTACTGCGTCAACCGCCGCTCCAGCGACGTGCCCCGCGCACGGTTCAGCCCGGAGGAGGTGGTGACCCTGACCCTGGATTTCTATCGGCGCAATTGCGTCAGCGGGCTGTTTCTCAGCTCCGGCATCATCCGTTCGTCCGACTACACCATGGAGCAGTTGGTGCGCGTGGCCAAGCTGCTGCGCGAAGAGCACGACTTTCGCGGCTATATCCACCTCAAGACCATTCCCGACGCGGACCCGGCGCTGATCGCCGAGGCCGGGCGCTATGCCGACCGGCTGAGCGTGAACATCGAACTGCCCACCGAGGCCAGCCTGCAGACCCTGGCGCCGGAAAAAAAGATCGGCTCGATCAAGCAGGCCATGCAGACCATCTACACTGGCGAGCAGACGGTCCGTAACGAACCGCGTGCACCGCGTTTTGCCCCGGCCGGGCAGAGCACGCAACTGATCGTCGGCGCCGACGACACCGATGACAGCACCATCCTCCACGGTGCCGAGGCGTTGTACGGCAACTTCAAGCTGCGTCGCGTGTATTACTCGGCGTTCAGCCCCATCCCCAACAGCCCGAAAAGCGTGCCCCTGGCCGCGCCGCCGCTGATGCGCGAGCACCGCTTGTACCAGGCCGATTTCCTGTTGCGCAGCTATGGGTTCAACGCCAATGAGCTGTTCAAAGGCCCCGGCCACCTGGCCCTGGACATCGACCCCAAGCTGGCCTGGGCCCTGGACAACCGCGATGTGTTCCCTCTGGACCTGAATCGCGCCGAACCGACCTTGATCGCACGCATTCCAGGCATTGGCCTGCGCACCACCCAGCGCCTGGTGGACCTGCGTCGCGAACGCAAGATCCGCTTCGAAGACCTGGCGCGCATGCGCTGCGTGCTGGCCAAGGCCAAGCCGTTTTTCATCACCAGCGACTACCATCCGCAACAGGCCGACAGCACCAGCGTGCTGCTGCGCGAGCAACTGCGCGACCGCCCGCAACCTGAGCAGATGGGGTTGTGGGGGTGATCAGCCTGGAATGCGACAACCTGTTCGCCACCTGGCGCGACCAGGCACGCTGGCTGCTCAGCCATCAGGTCGATCCCAGTCAGGTGAGCTGGGGCGAGGCGGAGGTGGCGGACCTGTTTGCCACTGACCAGTCGATTCCCGAGGCGCCCGGGCCTTTCCAGACGCGAGTGCCCAAGGCCCTGCTGGAACTGCTGGAATCGGCTGCCTGCTACCACGGCGACCAACGCTGGAGCCTGCTGTATGAGGTGCTGTGGCGCGTCAGCCATGGCGACCGCACCGCGATGCTGGCCGGGGACAAGCTGGGCAGCGAGTTGCAGCGGCGGATCAAGCAGGTCAGCCGCGAGGCGCATCACCTGCATGCATTTGTGCGGTTTATCGCGCTGCCGGCGGGAGCGGGGCCGGAACTGCCGGAATACGTGGCCTGGCATGAACCGGCCCATGACATCCTGAAATCCGCCAGCCAACATTTTATCGGGCGCATGGGCCGTCATCGCTGGATGATCGCCACACCGTTGGATGGGGTTTACTACGATGGCGAGCAGTTGATCCACCAGCGTGAGTGCCCCGAGGCGTGGCGGCAGTTGGCGCAGAATCTCGAGGACCCCCATAGCGCGATGTGGCTGACCTATTACAGCCACATCTTCAACCCGGCACGGTTGAACCCCAAGGTGATGGAAGGGCATTTGCCCAGCCGGTTCTGGAAGAACCTGCCGGAGGGCAAGTTGATACCTGGGTTGATCAGCGAGGCAAGGACGGGGAAGCAGAAGGATGGGCAGGCCAGGCTGATTGGCACCAAGCCTGGCAAGAGAATCTTAAGCGGGCAGGGTTGAATATGTGGGAGGGGGCTTGCCCCCGATGAGGGAGTGTCAGTCACAGATGCATAGACTGACACACTGCTATCGGGGGCAAGCCCCCTCCCACATTCGATCGGCAGTGTTTTGGAGAGATAAGTTCAGGCCAACTCGGTGGCGGTGTTCTTGACCACTGCCAATTCCGGATGCGCCACCAACTTATCGATGTGCAACTCATCATTGTTCAGCCAGGTCTCTGTCAACACCCGGTAATGCTCCATGTCCCGGCAACGCATGCGCAGGCTGTAGTCGAACGGCCCGCTGATCAGCTGGCATTCGAACACCTGCGGGCAGGCCTTCACACAGGCTTCGAAGGCCTTTTGCGCCGAGCGCCCGCTTTGGTTGGACAAGGCCACCAGCACCAGCAATGACAAGCCTGGCGAGACCATCTGCACATCGATGATCGCCCCATACCCACGGATCACCCCGCGCCGCTCCAGCTTGCGCACCCGTTCCAGGCAGGGCCGGGGCGTGAGGTGTACCAGCGACGAGAGCTTTTCGTAGGTGATGCGCCCCTGATGGCGCAGCACTTCGATAATGGCTTCATCGATGCGGTCCAGCGCAGGGGAGGAATGGGGTCCGTTGGCCTTGGTATCCATGGGTTTCACTTCAAACGGTTGGAAAGAAATTGCTGCAGGCGCTCACTGCGGGGGTGGTCGAGGATCCTGGCGTCGCCTTGTTCCTCAACCTTGCCCTGGTGCAAGAACAGCACTTGGCTGGACACCTGGCGGGCAAAGCCCATTTCGTGGGTGACCATCAGCATGGTACGACCTTCCTCGGCCAACGTCTGTATGACTTTGAGGACTTCTCCTACAAGTTCTGGGTCGAGCGCGGAAGTCGGCTCATCGAACAGGATGATCTCCGGTTCCATCGCCAAGGCCCGGGCAATCGCCACGCGCTGCTGCTGGCCGCCGGACAGGAACGCCGGGTACTGATCCGCCACGCGGCCCGGCAGGCCGACCTTGTTCAGGTACAGGCGTGCGCGTTTTTCCGCCTCGGCGGCGCTCACGCCCAGCACCCGGCGCGGGGCCATGGTGATATTTTCCAGCACGGTCATGTGGCTCCACAGGTTGAAGTGCTGGAACACCATGGCCAGGCGTGTACGAAGGTTCTGCAGTTGGGCCTGGTGCGGCGCGCGGGTGCCGGCGCGGCCTTGCTGCATTTCGATGCTGATGCCGTCCAGAGTGATCACCCCGGCGTCCGGCTGTTCGAGGAAGTTGATGCAGCGCAGCATCGTGCTTTTGCCGGAGCCGCTGGCGCCGATCAGGCTGATCACATCGCCATTGCGCGCATTCAGCGATACGCCCTTGAGCACTTCGTGTTCGCCGTAGCGTTTGTGGATGCCTTCGACTTGCAGCTTGATAGCGGCGGTGGCGGGTGTGGCAACGGGTTCGTCAACGGGATAAGTGGCCAGGGCCTGCGCGGACTGATTCATGGGTTAGCCTCGGGTAGGAACAAGAAAACGCATCCAGCGACGTTCGGCCAGTCGGAACAGGCCCACCAGTGCAAAGGACAGCAGCATGTAGAGCAGGGCGGCGATGCCGAAGGCCTGGAACGTCAGGAACGTCTCTGCATTGGCGTCGCGGGCCACCTTGAGGATGTCAGCGACGGTGGCGGTAAACGCCAGGGAGGTTGCGTGCAGCATCAGGATCATTTCATTGCTGTAGGCCGGCAATGCACGGCGCAGAGCCGCCGGCACCACCACAAACAGGTTCAGCCGCCAGCCATGCAAGCCATAGGCGCGGGCCGCTTCGATTTCGCCATGGGGAATATTGCGGATCGCCCCGGCGAAGATTTCCACGGTGTAGGCGCAGGTGTTGAGCACGAAGGCGAGCAGGGTGCAGTTCAGCGCGTTGCGGAAAAACTGGTTGAGCAGGGCGTTGTCCTGCACCACTTCCAGGCTGTACAGCCCGGTGTAGCAAATCAGCAGTTGGATATACAGCGGCGTCCCGCGGAACAGGTAGGTGTAGACCTCTACCGGCCAGCGCAGCCAGAAGTGCTCGGAAACCCTTGCCAGTGCCAGTGGAATCGACAGCACGAAGCCGAACACCACCGAGATGATGAATAGCCACAGGGTCATGGCCACGCCAGACAGCCCCGCGCCATCGCTGAACAGGTAGGCCAGGCCGTATTGCTGGAACAGTTCGATCATCGCGCCATCCCCTTGATGCCGAGGTTGTAGCGCCGTTCGAGGCGCTTGAAGATGCGGTTGGATAGGGTAGTGATCACCAGGTACACCAGGCCGGCGAGGATCAGGAAGTACAGCGGCTCGTTGGTGGTCTTGCCGGCGTTCTGCGCGGCCTTGACCAGGTCCGACAGGCCGATGATCGACACCAGCGCCGTGGACTTGAGCAGCACCAGCCAGTTATTGCCCAGGCCCGGCAGGGCAAAACGCATCAACTGCGGGAACAGCACCAGGTGAAAACGCTGCCAGCGGCTCAGCCCATAGGCGGTCGCCGCTTCCAGTTGGCCGACCGGCACGCTGAGGATCGCGCCCCGGAAGTTCTCGGTGAAATACGCGCCGTAGATGAAGCCCAGGGTGACGACGCCTGCGGTAAACGGGTCGATTTCAAAGTAGCCCCAGCCGAACATTTCGCTCAGGTCGTTTAGCCACAGTTGCAGGCTGTAGAAAATCAGCAGGATCAGCACCAGGTCCGGCACGCTGCGGATCAGCGTGGTGTAGAGCGTGGCCGGTACCCGCAGCCATTTGGCGCTGGAGAGCTTGGCGCCGGCGGCGATCAGACCAAGGGCGAGGCTCAGGGCCAGGGCGAGGAAGGACAGCTTGAGCGTCATCCACGCACCCTGGGCGAGCATCGGGCCGTAGCCCTGCAAGTTGAGGAATTCATTCATGGGAAGAATCTCGTTGGCGCGCACAGATTTACTGTGGGAGAGGCTTTTTGTGGGAGGGGGCTTGCCCCCGATGAGGGTGTGTCAGTGACACCTGTATCAGCTGACCCACTGCTATCGGGGGCAAGCACCCTCCCACACAAGCCAGAGCCCACAGAGGGCAAGGGGGTTACTCGTGGTAGATGTCCTGATCGCCGAAGTACTTCTTCTGGATCTGCGCGTAAGTGCCATCCGCCTGCATGGCAGCGATACCCTTGTTGATCAGCGTGCGCAGTTCCTGGTCGTTCTTGCGCAGGCCCATGGCGATGTCCAGGGGCAGGGTCGGGTCCTTGAAGGCTGGGCCGGTCTTGAAGTCGGCACCTTCGGGCTTGGACAGGAAGTTGAGCTGGGCTTCGAGCTTGTCGGTCAGGGTCGCGTCGAGGCGGCCGTTCTGCAGGTCGGCGTAGTTCTGGTCCTGGGACTGGTACGCCTTGATCTGCGCGCCAAGCCTGGCCAGGTGCGCACGGGCATAGGCCTCCTGCAACGAACCTTGCAGTACGCCGACCTGCTTGCCCTTGAGGGATTGCGGGGTGTCGCCGAAGTTGGCGCTCTTGCGGGTGATCACCGAGGTCGGGCTGAGGAACAGCCGGTCGCTGAAGTCGATGATTTTTTCACGGGCGGGGGTGACGGCCATGGACGACATGATCGCGTCGAACTTGCGCGCACGCAGGGCCGGGATCATGCCGTCGAATTCGTTGTGGACCCAGGTGCATTTCACTTCGAGCTTGGCGCAGATCGCGTTGCCCAACTCGATATCGAAGCCTTGCAGGCTGCCGTCGGCGGCCACGGATTCGAAGGGTGGGTATTCGGGGAATACGCCGAAGCGGATTTCTTTCCAGTCCTGGGCGTGGGCGGCGCTTGCGCAGAGTGGCAACAGCAGCGCGGCGAAGAGTGATCGCAATGGAGTCATGTGCAGGTCCCTATATTTTGTAATTGATGTCAGGGCAGTGAATAACTGGGAGCAGAGAATGCTTCATGATGGTGCGTTTTTTGTGTCGTTTACCCCGTGCATAAAGCGCGAATTGCGCTGTTAAAACCGGCAATGCAGCGGAATCGGCTGTGACACCCGCTGAATCGGCTTTTCATCCCTGAAAAACCGGCCTGCCATCGACGCAAAGCAGCAGGCCAGAGCGGTCTCAGGCGCGCTTTTTCTGCTGTACGCGTGGCTGTTGGGCCAGGCGTGCGAACAGGTCTTTCGGGTCGGCCAGGTCCGGCACCAGCTCCAATTCGCTGCCCACCTCCAGCGCCTTGGCTACGTCGAGTACGTAGCGCAGGGCCGAGTAGTCTTCGATGGCGAAACCCACCGAGTCGAACAGCGTGACCTGGCGCGCATTCTCGCGGCCTGGCTGCTGGCCGTTGATCACTTGCCACAGCTCGGTCACCGGCGAGTCTTCCGGCATGTGCTGGATTTCACCTTCGATACGGCTTTGTGGTTCGTACTCGACGATCACACGGGCGCGCTCGACGATACGTCGGTCCAGTTCGGTCTTGCCTGGGCAGTCACCGCCGACGGCATTGAGGTGCATGCCCGGCTCGATCATGTCGTCGGTGAGGATGGTGGCGTAGGCTTTGTCGGCAGTGACGGTGGTGACGATGTCAGCGCCTTTGACCGCTTCAGCCACGCTGCCGGCCGGGATCACCTTGATCGCCGGGAAGGCCTTGAGGTTGGCCGCCAGCTTGGCGGTGGCCTTGGCGTCGATATCGAACAGGCGGATTTCATTGATGCCGAGCATGGCGTGGAAGGCCAGGGCCTGGAACTCGCTCTGCGAGCCGTTGCCGATCAGCGCCATGCTGCGGCTGTTCTCGCGGGCCAGGTAGCGGGCGACCAGCGCCGAGGTGGCGGCGGTGCGGATCGCGGTGGTCAGGGTCATTTCCGCCAGCAGCACCGGCAGGCCGGTATCGACATCGCCCAGCGCACCGAAGGCCATCACGGTGAGCATGCCGGCCAGGGTGTTTTTCGGGTGGCCGTTGACGTACTTGAACGCATACAGCGACGCGTCGGACACCGGCATCAGCTCGATCACGCCGTCCGGCGAGTGGTTGGCCAGGCGCGCGCATTTCTCGAAATCCTGCCAGCGCAGGTAGTCGGCGCGAATGTACTCGGCCATCTCGGTGATGCAGGTGGGCAGGCCTTTTTGCGAGACCAGGTAGCAGAGATCGTTGACGTCGATATAGCGGGTCATGGCAAGACTCCTTATTGAAATGAGGGACGGGCAGGCAGGTGCACTTCCGCCAGCATGCAGCGGGCACTGCCGCCGCCGATGCGTTCGATGTTATCGATGTTCACCACCACCGGCCGGGTGTGGCGTTCTATGTGTTGGCGCTGGGTCGGTTGCAGGGCGCCCCAGGCGCTGGCCGACATCACCAGCAGCGGCTGGCCGTCGCGGTCGTGGACTTCGAGCATGTTGCCGGCGAAGGCTTCCAACTGGTCGAAGTCGAGGGCGACGATGTCCTTGCCAGTGTCGCGCAGGGAGCGCTCCAGGGCCTGGCGCTCATCGGCAATCGGCAGGGCTTGCAGGCACACCACCGAGAGGTCGCGGCCGACGCTCATCATCACGTTGCTGTGGTAGATCGGCGCGTGGTGGCGGTCGACCGCATGGAACACGCAGAGCTGGTAGTCGAGGCGTTCGGCGAACTGGCGCAGGGCGTCGTGGTGAGTGCGCCCGGAGTGGCAGGCGTAGCTGATGCGGTGCTGGCGGTCGAGCACCATGCTGCCGGTGCCTTCGAGGAAGATGTTCTGTTGTTCGAGGTGGCTGAGGTCGATGGTGCTGTTGATCGCAAAACGTTGCTCCAGCACTTTCAGCACGCCTTTGTCGCGTTCCAGTCGTCGGTTCTGACCTTCCATCGGGTACAGCACCAGGCTGCCGTCGGCGTGGCTGCTCCACCAGTTGTTGGGGAAGATCGAGTCGGGGGTGTGCGGCGCCGGGGTGTCCTGCACCACCAGAACCTCCACGCCGTGATTGCGCAAGGTGGTGACATAGCCGTCGAACTCCTCCAGCGCTTTCTGCTGTGCGTGGAGCGGGTCGAGGGGCGGGCGTTGGAAACGGTTGTTGATCGCGGTGTCCGGGTTGAAGGCAAAGCGCGCCGGGCGAATCATCAAGACGGTGTTGGTGGTTTGCATGGGGGCACGAATTCCATGAGGTGAGCAGTGCGGCTATTTTGTGGGTTGTGCGGGATGAATCCCGGCTGAAACCGAGGGGTGGTTCAGCCGGGAAAGCTGAAAAGTGGGGTAGGGCAGCAGAATCGGCTGCCGGAGTGAAATGCACGCAACCTGTGGGAGGGGGCTTACCCGCGACAGCGGTGGGTCAGCCAGAAAATCTATATCTGAAAGCATGCTATCGGGGGCAAGCCCCCTCCCACATGGGTAGAGTGGTGTTTGTTGCAGCTGTGTCAGCCAGGAGGAATTATGTCTACCGTCGTTCGTTTAGCCCAAGCCACCGATGCCGAGGGCATCAGCCAGGTCATCCTGGCCGCCCTGCACAGCAGCAATGCGCGGGACTATCCGGCGCATGTGATTGCGCGGGTTGCCGCTAACTTCACGCCGGAGGCGGTGCTGGAACTGCTCAAGCGACGCGTGGTGCTGGTAGCGATTCAGGATCAGGTGATCGTCGCCACCGCAGCGCTGGATGCGAATGTGGTGCGCTCGGTATTCGTCAACCCGCCGCTGCAAGGGCAGGGCATTGGGCGATTGTTGATGATCGAGATTGAGCTACGCGCCCGCGAAGCCGGGGTGACGGTGCTGAGCGTGCCGTCATCACTGACCGCCGAGCCGTTCTACACCAAATTGGGGTTTCACACCGTGCGCGACGTTTATCACGGCAGCGAACGTACGTTGGTGATGGAAAAGGCCCTGCTGTCCCGGCATCCCATCGGGCCGTATCGCGACCGTCAGCACCGGGCGCAGGTGGTGGCGTTGTGGCAAGAGGCGTTTGGCTACGAAACGGCGCACAACCTGCCCGCCCTGGCGATTGATAAGAAGCTGGCGGTCGACGATGGGCTGTTCTTTGTCGCGACGGACAAAAAAACCGTGATCGGGACCATTCTGGCCGGGTACGACGGGCACCGTGGCTGGCTGTATTCAGTGGCGGTGCATGGGGACTATCGGCGGCAGGGTTTGGGATCGTCGCTGGTGCGGCATGCGGAACAGGTATTGACGGCGCTGGGCTGCATGAAGATCAACCTGCAGATCACCAGTGGTAATGAGGGGGTCGTCGGGTTCTACGAGGCATTGGGGTATGGGGTGGAACCCAGGATCAGCATGGGCAAGAAGCTAGTGGTGAATATCCCCGAACAATGAAAAAACCCGCCAGATGGCGGGTTTTTCCAGGTGGCTCAGACCTTGACGATCCAGCCTTGCGGCGCTTCGACGTCACCGGTCTGCACACCGGTCAGCTCTTTGTAGAGCTTCTGGGTGATCGGGCCGACTTCGGTCTCGCTGTGGAACACGTGCAGCTTGCCGTTGTACTGGATGCCGCCGATCGGCGAGATCACCGCCGCCGTACCGCAGGCGCCGGCTTCCTTGAACTGGTCCAGTTTGTCGATGAACACTTCGCCCTCGATCACGTCCAGGCCCAGGCGGGTCTTGGCCAGTTCGATCAGCGACAGGCGGGTGATGCCTGGCAGTACCGAAGGCGACTTCGGCGTGATGAACTTATTGTCGTGGGTGATCCCGAAGAAGTTGGCCGAGCCGACTTCTTCGATTTTCGAATGGGTCATCGGGTCCAGGTAGATCGCGTCGGCAAAACCGGCTTTCTTCGCTTCGGAACCCGGCATCAGGCTGGCGGCGTAGTTGCCACCGACCTTGGCGGCACCGGTGCCTTGTGGCGCGGCGCGGTCGAAGGTGGAAATCTGGAAGTTGTGCGGCACCAGGCCGCCCTTGAAGTAGGCGCCGACCGGGATGCAGAACACCGAGAAGATGAACTCCGGCGCAGTGCGCACGCCGATGTTGTCACCGGTGCCGATCACGAACGGGCGCAGGTACAGCGCGCCACCACTGCCGTACGGCGGGATGAAGCGCTCGTTGGCCGCGACCACTTGCTTGCAGGCGTCGATGAAGTCTTCGGTCGAGACGTGCGGCATCAGCAGGCGGGCGCAGCTGCGCTGCATGCGGGCGGCGTTCTGGTCCGGGCGGAACAGGTTGATCGAACCGTCCTTGCAACGATAGGCCTTGAGGCCTTCGAAGCATTGCTGGCCGTAGTGCAGGGCGGTCGAGCCCTCGCTGATGTGCAGCACGTTGTCGTCGGTCAGGGTGCCTTCTTGCCATTCGCCGTTTTTCCAGACCTGGAGAAACCGCTTGTCGGTCTTGATGTAGTCAAAACCCAGCTTGTCCCAATTGATGCTTTCGTTACCCATGACACCCTCTATCGTTGGTCAAGTCGGTTTTTTTCTGGATGGGCGCAACAATACTGCATTCTTGGCTTGTGTGGGAGCCACTGGGTGGACGCCTTCAGCCCCTGTATTGACCGATCCACCACTATCGGGGGCAAGCCCCCTCCCACATTTGGAATGCATTCCCCTGTGGGAGGGGGCTTGCCCCCGATGGCCTCACCGCGTTTTTACAGATGCAGCGCGTGCCCCAAAGCCCGCAGCGCGGCTTCCTGTACGGCTTCGCCGAGGGTCGGATGCGCATGGATGGTGCCCGCCACGTCTTCCAGGCGCGACCCCATTTCCAGGCTCAGGCCAAAGGCGGTGGACAGTTCCGAGACGCCCACCCCCACGGCTTGCCAGCCGACGATCAGGTGGTTGTCACGGCGTGCCACCACCCGCACGAAGCCGGTCTTGGACTCCAGGGTCATGGCCCGGCCATTGGCTGCGAACGGGAAGCTCGACACGATGCAGTCAAGGCCAGCGGCCTTGGCTTCGTCGGGCGTCTTGCCGACCACCACCAGTTCCGGGTCGGTAAAGCACACCGCCGGAATGGCCGCCGGGTTGAATTCACGATGCTTACCGCTGATCAGTTCGGCGACCATCTCGCCCTGGGCCATGGCCCGGTGCGCCAGCATCGGCTCGCCGCTCAGGTCGCCAATGGCATACACGTTGCGCATGCTGGTCTGGCAGCGATTGTCGATCTTGATCGCCGCGCCGTTCATGTCCAGGTTCAGCGCTTCGAGGTTCCAGCCCTGGGTGTTGGGTTTGCGACCGACGGCAACCAGCACCTGATCAGTGGCCAACGACAAGGTGTCGCCGTTCGGGTCGCGCACTTGCAGGCTGCCATCGGCAAAACCGGTAACACTGTGCTTGAGGTAAAGCTTCACGCCCAGTTGCCTGAGGGATTCGTTCACCGGCTGCGTCAGCTCGGCATCATAGGCCGGCAGGATGCGATCCTGTGCTTCGACCACACTCACGTCGGCGCCGAGCTTGCGGTAAGCGATGCCCAGTTCCAAACCGATGTAACCGCCGCCCACCACGATCAGGCGCTTGGGCACGCTTTTCGGTGCAAGGGCTTCGGTCGAGGAGATGATCGGCCCGCCAATCGGCAGCATCGGCAGGTTGACGCTTTTCGAGCCGGTGGCCAGCAGCAAGTGTTCGCACTGGATGCGCTGGCCGACGACGTCGACGGTCTTGCCGTCCACCACCTTGGCCCAGCCGTGGATCACTTGCACCTTGTGCTTTTTCAGCAGCGCCGCGACGCCAGTGGTCAGGCGATCGACAATGCCATCTTTCCATTCCACGCTCTTGCGGATGTCCAGGGTCGGCACATCCACTTCGATGCCCAGTTGTGAACCCTGGCTGTGGTGCACGGTTTGCTGGAATTGCTCGGCCACATGGATAAGGGCCTTGGATGGGATGCAGCCGATATTCAGGCACGTGCCGCCCAGCGCCTGGCCCTCCACCAGGATGGTCGGGATACCCAGTTGGCCGGCACGGATCGCCGCCACATAACCGCCAGGGCCGCCACCGATAATCAGCAGGGTGGTATTCAATGTCTGCGTCATGCCTTACTCCAGGAACAGGCTGGCGGGTTGTTCGAGCAGGCCGCGAATGGCCTGGATGAATTGCGCCGCGTCCATGCCATCGACCACGCGGTGATCGAAGGAGCTGGAGAGGTTCATCATCTTGCGCACCACGATCTGGCCCTTGATCACCATCGGCCGCTCGACAATGCGATTGACGCCGACGATGGCCACTTCCGGCAGGTTCAGCACCGGCGTGCTGACAATGCCGCCCAGCGCGCCCAGGCTGGTCAGGGTAATCGTCGAACCCGATAGCTCATCGCGGCTGGCCTTGCCGTTGCGCGCCGCCGTGGCCAAGCGTGCGATTTCCTCGGCATTGCCCCACAGGCTGCGGGCTTCTGCGTGGCGCACCACCGGCACCATCAGGCCGACATCGCTCTGGGTGGCGACGCCCACATGCACCGCGCCGAGGCGGGTGATGACCTGGGCTTCGTCGTCGTAACGCGCATTGATCTGCGGGAAGTCGCGCAACGCCACGACCATGGCGCGCACGATGAACGGCAGCAGGGTGAGCTTGCCGCGTGTGGCGCCGTGTTTCTCATTGAGGTGCACGCGCAACTCGTCGAGGGCGGTAACATCGATTTCTTCAACATAGCTGAAATGCGCGGCGCGCCGGGTGGCGTCCTGCATGCGCTGGGCGATCTTGCGGCGCATGCCGATCACTGGGATCTGTTCCTCGGTGTTGCGTTCGGCATAAGGGTTGGCCGTTGCCGAAGACTTTGCCGCGCCTTGTTGCAGGTAGGCGTCGAGATCTTCGTGCAGAATCCGCCCGGCGGGGCCCGTGCCCTGCACCAGGCGCAGTTGAATCCCGGCGTCCAGGGCGTGTTTGCGCACGGCGGGGGAGGCCAATGGGCGCTCGTCGGCGGCACGTGCCACGGGGGCCTGGGCCGCGACAACCGGTGCTGGCTTGCTTTCAACCACGACCGGTGCAGGCTTGGCTTCCATCACCGGTACGGCCTTCGGCGCCTCTTTGACGACCGGCGCATCCTTGGCGTTGCCCGCGCCTTCCACTTCAATGCTGATCAGAATACTGCCCACCGCCATGACCTCACCCGGCTCGCCGCCGAGGGAGATCACCTTGCCGTGCACCGGCGAGGGAATGTCCACCATCGCCTTGTCGGTCATTACGTCCGCCAGCACCTGGTCTTCGACCACCATGTCGCCGACCTTCACATGCCACACCGACAGTTCAACTTCTGCGATGCCTTCGCCAATGTCCGGCATCTTGATAACGTGCGTGCCCATTCAGACCTCCATGACCCGTTTCAACGCCGCACCCACGCGGGACGGCCCTGGGAAATACGCCCACTCCTGCGCGTGCGGGTAGGGGGTGTCCCAACCGGTAACGCGTTCGATCGGCGCTTCCAGGTGGTGGAAGCAATGCTCTTGCACCAGAGACACCAGCTCGGCACCAAAGCCGCAGGTGCGGGTGGCTTCGTGTACCACCACGCAACGGCCGGTCTTCTTCACCGATTTGACGATGGTTTCCAGGTCCAGCGGCCACAGGCTGCGCAGGTCGATGACTTCGGCGTCGATGCCGGTTTCTTCGGCGGCGACTTGCGACACATACACCGTGGTGCCGTAGGTCAGCACGGTGACGGCCGAACCCGGACGCACGATGGCGGCCACGTCCAGCGGCACGGTGTAGTAACCGTCCGGCACCTGGGCTTGCGGGTGTTTCGACCACGGCGTTACCGGGCGGTCGTGGTGGCCGTCGAACGGGCCGTTGTACAGGCGCTTGGGCTCGAGGAAGATCACCGGGTCATCGTTTTCGATGGAGGCGATCAGCAGGCCCTTGGCGTCATAGGGGTTGGACGGCATCACCGTGCGCAGGCCGCAGACCTGGGTGAACACCGCTTCGATACTCTGGCTGTGGGTCTGGCCGCCGTAGATACCGCCGCCGCAGGGCATGCGCATGGTCAGCGGCGCGGTGAACTGGCCGGCCGAGCGATAACGCAGGCGCGCCGCTTCCGAGATGATCTGGTCGGTGGCGGGGTAGACGTAGTCGGCGAACTGGATTTCGGCAACCGGGCGCAGGCCATAGGCGCCCATGCCTACGGCCACGCCGATAATGCCGCTTTCCGAGATCGGCGCGTCAAACACCCGCGAGCTGCCGTACTTGGTCTGCAAGCCTTCGGTGCAACGGAACACGCCGCCGAAATAGCCCACGTCCTGGCCAAACACCACCACGTTATCGTCTCGTTCGAGCATCACATCCATGGCCGAGCGCAAGGCCTGGATCATGGTCATGGTGGTGGTGGTCATGGCGGTTTCCACTTCAATGCTGTTGTTGTGATCGTTCATGTCAGACCCCCAACTCTTGACGCTGGCGCTTCAAGTGCTCCGGCATCTCTTTATAGACGTCTTCGAACATGGTCGCGGCGCTTGGAATCTGGCCACCGGCCAGGGTGCCGTACTGTTCGGCCTGCTTTTGCGCGGCAATCACTTCGGCTTCAAGTTCGGCACTGACCGCCGCGTGTTCCTCTTCGGACCACTGGCCAATCCTGATCAGGTGCTGCTTGAGGCGGGCAATCGGGTCGCCCAGGGGGAAGTGGCTCCAGTCGTCGGCGGGGCGGTATTTGGAAGGATCATCCGAGGTGGAGTGCGGACCGGCGCGGTAGGTCACCCACTCGATCAGCGTGGGCCCCAGGTTGCGGCGCGCGCGCTCGGCAGCCCAGGCCGAAGCGGCGTACACCGCGATGAAGTCGTTGCCGTCCACCCGCAGGGAGGCGATGCCGCAACCGACGCCGCGTCCGGCGAAGGTCGTTGCTTCACCACCGGCAATCGCCTGGAAGGTGGAGATGGCCCACTGGTTGTTGACTACATTGAGGATCACCGGCGCACGGTACACGTGGGCGAAGGTGAGGGCGGTGTGGAAGTCGGATTCGGCGGTGGCGCCGTCGCCGATCCAGGCGGAGGCGATCTTGGTATCGCCCTTGATCGCCGAGGCCATGCCCCAGCCCACGCCCTGGACGAATTGGGTGGCGAGGTTGCCGGAAATGGTGAAGAAGCCGGCGTCTTTCACCGAGTACATGATCGGCAACTGGCGGCCCTTGAGCGGGTCGCGTTCGTTGGACAGCAACTGGCAGATCAGGTCCACCAGTGGCACTTCACGGGCCATCAGGATGCTTTGCTGGCGGTAGGTGGGGAAGCACATGTCGTCGATGTTCAAGGCCAGGGCCTGGGCGCTGCCGATGGCTTCTTCGCCAAGGCTCTGCATGTAGAACGACATTTTTTTCTGACGCTGGGCGACCACCATGCGGTTGTCGAAGATCCGCGTCTTGAGCATGGCGCGCATGCCTTTGCGCAGGATCTGCACCGGGACGCCGTCGGCCCACGGACCGAGGGCCTGGCCCTGGTCGTCGAGCACGCGGATCAGGCCCTTGGCCAGGTCGGCGGTGTCGGCGGGTTCTACGTCGATGGCGGGTTTGCGCACGGTGCCTGCGTCGGTCAGGCGCAGGTACGTGAAGTCGGTCTTGCAGCCTGGACGGCCCGAGGGTTCAGGGACGTGCAGACGCAGTGGTTCATACTGCTGGGTCATGGCTTTCTACGCTCTATCTTGTGAATTTCTTGTAGTGGGCGCGCTAGCTGACAGTCAGTCCCCGGGTAGGGGAAATCTTGTCCTACAACAATCATAGGCGTGGCGTAGAAGAATATTTATCTCTGTTTCGTTGCGCCCGCGGTCATTTGCGGATAAAAAACCTGCATAAACATAATAAACAGGTGAATTTGTCTCATGCGCAAACTGGACCGTACCGATATCGGCATTCTCAACGCTCTGCAGGAGAATGCACGGATCACCAACGCCGACCTGGCCCGCTCGGTCAACCTGTCGCCCACGCCGTGTTTCAACCGGGTGAAGGCGATGGAAGAACTGGGCCTGATTCGCGACCAGGTCACGCTGCTGGACGCCGACCTGCTGGGGCTGCACGTCAATGTGTTCATTCACGTGAGCCTGGAAAAGCAGAATGAGTTGGCGTTGCAGCAGTTCGAAGGGGCGATTGCGGACCGTCCGGAAGTGATGGAGTGCTACCTGATGGCCGGCGACCCGGACTACCTCATCCGCGTGCTGGTACCGACGATCCAGTCGCTGGAGCGTTTCATGATGGATTTTTTGACCAAGGTGCCAGGCGTCGCCAACATCCGGTCCAGTTTTGCACTTAAACAAGTGCGATATAAAACAGCGCTGCCGTTGCCACGGGATGGACTAATGGTATGAAGATCGGAGAGTCGCAACAGCCGTTAATTATAATGGTTAGCTAAGCAATGATCTGCGTCATGTTTATTTGCCACTATTCATAAAAAAATACGTAAGTAGTCACGTTTTTTTCACACTCGGTTAAACAAAGTTGTACCCGTAAGGCCGTGTACAGCACGGCCAAGGGGAAGGGTGAGCCGAGATGTCCATGAGAGCCTTGAAGTTGAACTTTCGTACCACATTGTGCTTCGGTGTGGTGTGTTTCCTGCTGTTAATACAAGGCGCAATGACGCTGATAAAAGTCGATAAGGTGTATTCATCGACGGTCGAAATACAAAACAACTGGCTGCCCAGTATTCGCCTGGCGGGCCAGATCGATTCCACGTTTTACAAACTTCGTCTGGACCTGCGGCGTTACGCCATGGAATACGCGGACAAGGACCCCGCCTCCCTGGAAAAACTCAAGGCGGTTCGCGCCGAAGTGCTGCAAGTTGCCGAGCATTATGGAACGCTGGTATCGAGCCCCGAGGAGCGTACCAAGTACGACCAGGCACTGAGCGAGATAAAAAACTACAGCCAGAAGATGGATGAATTCCTCGCGCAAGCCTCCAGCTTTTCCGAGGAACAAATGGCGGTGTATTTGCGCGACGTCAACGGCCCCATTGCACGCCAAGTGCAGGCCTCCATCAGCGATTTGATTGCGATCAATGAACAGGGCTCGAAGACCGCGGTGCAAGCCGCCGCCAGTGAGCATGATGCGGCACGTTTGTTCACGTGGGTGTTGATGGTCAGTTCGGTGCTGATCGCCGTGGTGGTGGCTCGCTTGCTGACCCGCAGCATTATCAATCCGGTGCGGGAGTTGCTGGTGTCGACCGGCAAGATCGCCGACGGCGATTTGCGTGTGGCAATTGCCATCAGCGGCAATGACGAACTGACTGAGCTGCAACGGTCGACCGCCACCATGCAAATGAACCTGAAAAGCACGTTGCAGCACATCTCGGAGGCGTCCGGGCAGTTGGCATCGGCAGCCGAGGAGATGAGTGCGATTACCCGTGAATCCACTGCCGGTATTGAACGCCAAAGCCAGGAAACGGATCAGGCTGCCACGGCGGTCAACCAAATGACGGCGGCGGTCGAGGAAGTGGCCAGGAATGCAGTGTCTGCTTCCCAATCGACGCAGGACTCGCAGCGTTCGGCAAACGTGGGGATGGAGCGTGTGACGCAAACCATTGCTTCGATCGAAAAGTTGAGCACTACGGTGCAGCAGACCGGGGTGGAAGTTGAAGGGCTGGCTAAACAGGCCCAGGACATCGCCCGGGTCGTCGAGGTGATCCGTTCCATCGCCGAGCAGACCAACCTGCTTGCCTTGAACGCAGCGATTGAAGCAGCGAGGGCGGGAGAGCAAGGCCGGGGCTTTGCGGTGGTGGCCGATGAAGTGCGGGCGCTGGCCCATAGAACGCAAACATCGACCCAGGAAATCGAACAGATGATTGCGAAAATCCAGAGCTGTTCGAGCGAAGCAGTGGCTTCCATGGCCCTCAATCGCAATGAAGCGGTAGACTCGCTGAAAGTTGCCCACGAAGCCGGCGTGGCAATCACCCAGATCACCCAAGCCATTACCGACATCAATGAGCGTAACCTGATGATTGCAACCGCGTCGGAAGAGCAGGCGCAAGTGGCGCGTTCCGTTGACCAGAACCTGATCAGCATCCGCGATCTGTCCATCCAGAGCTCCTCGGCCGCCGGTCAGACGTCGGTGGCCAGCCAGGAACTGTCCAGGCTCGCCGTTGACTTGAAGCAGATCGTGGCGAAGTTTGCGGTGAGTTGATCGCCAGGCAGGTCATGCCTTTGGGGGGATGATAAATGCTCAAGTGTATTGCGTGTTCCCAAGTGATGCTGGGAATGTATCTACACAAACTGGACGGCCCGTGGATCGGCCATGGGTTCTGGAAGAGCAGCTTTTTACTGGACCGTGAAGAGGACCGGCAGCGTTTGCTGACGTCGCAGGTCCAGCGGGTCTGGATCGATACCGCAAAAGGCTGCGACGAACCCCAACCGGCCCCACCGGCGCCGGTCACGGTCAAACAACCTGCCACACCCCGCGCTCGGGTGCCTGCCCCGGTGGAGATGAAAGCGGAGGTGGCGCGCGCAGTGAAGGTGTGCGCGGTCGCCAAGCGTGCCGTGGTCAGTATGTTCAGTGACCTGCGCATGGGGCGGGCGGTGGAGGTTCGTCAAGTGGCCAGCCTGGTGGAGGACATCTCCCGCTCCATGCTGCGTCATCCCCATGCCTTGCTTAGCCTGGTGCGCCTGAAAAAGGCCAATGAATACACCTATATGCATTCCGTCGCGGTCAGTGGCTTGATGATCGCGCTGGCGCGGCAATTGAACCTGTCGCCGGAACTGGTCCAGGAAGCCGGGTTGGCGGGGCTGTTTCATGATGTTGGGAAAATGGCCATTCCCGAGCAGATCTTGAGCAAGCCGGCCGGGCTGACCGAGGCGGAGTTCTGTACCGTACGCCAGCACCCGGTGGAAGGCGCGCAGATGTTGCGGCTATGCCCGCAGATCAGCGCCCTGGTGCTGGATGTATGCTTGCATCACCACGAGAAATCCGACGGCAGCGGCTATCCCCTTGGCCTGGCGCAGGACCAGATCAGCCTGTTCGCGCAAATGGGCGCGGTGTGCGATGTCTATGATGCGATCACCTCGGAGCGCCCCTACAAACAAGGGTGGGGGCCCGCGGAGGCGATCCAGAAAATGGCCGAATGGAAGGGACACTTCGATGCCCGGGTGTTCCAGGCGTTTGTCCGTTGCGTAGGTATTTACCCCATCGGCGCCTTGGTGCGCCTGGAAAGCGGGCGCATTGGCGTGGTCGTCGAACAAAGCCCCGCGTCGCTGCTGACCCCCAAGGTCAAGGTGTTCTTTTCGGCGCATTCAGGCATACCGATTCCCCAGTCGGTGCTGAACCTGGCTGAGCAACCGGACAAGATCATCGGCCGTGAAAGCGCCGAGGAGTGGGGCTTCAAGCATGTCGACGAATTGTGGTCGGGGCTTGCGCCCTCCAAGTCGTCGTACTTTGAGTAAGCGCGATTCAGAGCTGGTTGAGCGGAATCTTCAGGTACACCACCCCGTTATCTTCCGCCGGCGGCATATTCCCCGCCCGCACATTCACCTGGATCGCCGGCAGCAGCAGCGTCGGCATCCCCAGCCCGGCGTCGCGTCGGGTGCGCATTTCTACAAACGCCGCTTCATCCACGCCGTCATGCACATGGATATTCCCTGCGCGTTGCTCGGCCACTGTGGTCCGGCACTTCGCCTCGCGGCTTTCGGGCGGGTAGTCATGGCACACGTACAGTTCGGTTTCCAACGGAAAGGCCAGCAACTTGCGCATCGATGCATACAACTGCCGCGCATCCCCGCCGGGGAAATCACAGCGGGCGGTACCGACATCCGGCATGAACAGCGTGTCACCCACCAGGATCAATCGGCCGTCGATCAGGTAGGCCATGTCCGCCGGTGTATGCCCTGGCACATGCAGCGCCTGGGCCTTGATATTGCCGATATGAAACACCTCATCCGGCGCAAACAGATGATCGAACTGCGAGCCATCCACACGGAATTCCGGCTCCAGGTTGAACAGGTGCTTGAACACACCCTGGACTTTGCTGATGGCCTGGCCAATCGCGATCTTGCCGCCCAAGGTGCGGCGCAGGTAGGGCGCCGCCGACAGGTGGTCGGCGTGGGCGTGGGTTTCCAGCAGCCACTGCACCTGCAAGCCGTGCTCGCGCACGAACGCGATGACGTTATCGGCCTGGGCGGTGTCGGTGCGCCCCGAGGCCGGATCGTAGTTGAGCACTGAGTCGACAATGGCGCACGGGCCGCCGTCGGTTTCATAGACGACGTAGGTGTAGGTCGACGATGCCTCGTCCAGAAAGGCTTGAATCAACGCTGGCATGGCGAACGTCCCCGATGGAGAAAAAAGTAGTTACAATCAGTTTACGTTTTCACATAATGTTTCGAGCTTAAGTGACACAAAGGACCCGAGGCAAATGGAATCTACTCTGAGTGAAGGCGAAGTTGCCCAGTTGCGCGCATCGGCGTCCAAGGCCTGCTCCTTGCTCAAGGCCCTGGCCAATGAGGATCGCTTGCTCATCCTGTGCCAGCTGACCCAGGGCGAGCGCAATGTCGGCGAGCTGGAAGCCCTGACCGGCGTGCGCCAGCCCACGCTGTCACAACAGTTGGGCATCCTGCGTGACGAAGGGTTGGTGGCCACCCGTCGGGAAGGCAAATACATTTTCTACGGGCTGGCCAGCCATGAAGTGATTCAAGTGATGAAAACCCTGTCCGGGCTGTACTGCGGCGCGGTCATAAAAAGCTGGGCGTGACGCCATCCGGCAGCGACCCTTGTGTGCATGTATTACAAAGGCGATAGACCATGACCGACCAACACTGGGGCCCTACCATCAGTGGCGATATCGTAGTCATCGGCGGCGGCTCGGCGGGCATCGGCCTGCTGGCCAGCCTGCTCAAGCGCGATCCCCACCTGCATATCACCCTGATCGAACCGAGCGACCACCACTGCTACCAGCCCGCCTGGACCCTGGTCGGCGGCGGTGCCTACGACGTGAAGAAAACCCGCCGCCCACTGGCCGACGTCCTGCCCAATGGCGTCACCTGGGTACAGGCCGCCGTCACCGAACTGCTGCCCGATGCGCAGACCCTGGTGCTCGACAGCGGTCAGCGCGTCACCTGGAACAACCTGATCGTCTGCCCCGGCCTGCGCCTGGCCTGGGAAAAGGTCGAGGGGCTGCAAGACTCCCTGGGCAAACATGGCGTCACATCCAACTACAGTTACCAGCACGCTGCTTACACCTGGCAGTTGGTGCAGCAACTCAAGGGCGGCAAGGCGATCTTCACCCAGCCGGCCATGCCGATCAAATGCGCGGGTGCGCCGCAGAAAGCCATGTACCTGTCCTGCGATCACTGGCTCAAACAGGGCACGCTGAACAATATCGACGTCGAATTCAACCTGGCCGGCGCCGCACTGTTCGGGGTGGCGACCTTTGTGCCGCCGCTGATGAAATACGTGGAAAAATACAACGCCCGCCTGGCGTTCAATGCCAACCTGGTGAAAGTCGATGGCCCTGCGCGCAAGGCCTGGTTCGAGGTGAAGGACCCCGAGGGTAACGTCCGCGTCGAGGAGAAAACCTTCGACCTGCTGCACGTGGTGCCACCGCAAGTGTCCCCGGATTTTATCCGCCAAAGCCCACTCGCCGACGCCGCCGGTTGGTGTGAGGTGAACCCCCATAGCCTGCAGCACCTGCGGTATCCGCATATCTTCGGCCTGGGCGACGTGTGCGGCACCACCAACGCCAAGACCGCCGCAGCGGTGCGCAAGCAAATCGTGGTGGTTGCCGAAAACCTGCTGGCCCTGCGCAAACAGGCGCCGTTGCCGCTCAAATATGACGGCTACGGTTCCTGCCCCTTGACGGTGGAGAAGGGCAAGGTGGTGCTCGCCGAGTTTGGCTATGGCGGCAAGCTGCTGCCGACCTTTCCCCTGGACCCGACCCGGGCGCGTCGTTCGATGTGGTTCCTCAAGGCGACCTTGCTGCCGTGGTTCTACTGGAACGGCATGCTCAAGGGCCGCGAATGGCTGACCCGCCTGAGCAAGGTGGACTGAATGCTGCTCGCCAGTGTGTTGGGATTGTTGATGGGCCTGGTCATGGGCCTGACCGGCGCCGGTGGCGGCATCCTCGGGGTGCCGGCGCTGGTGCTGGGCCTGGGTTTGAGCATGACCCAGGCGGCGCCGGTGTCACTGCTCGCCGTGGGCGCGGCGGCTGCGGTGGGGGCGGTCGATGGTTTGCGCCATGGCCTGGTGCGCTACCGCGCGGCGTTGCTGATCGCCTTGCTTGGCGCGCTGTTTTCGCCGGTGGGGGTGTATCTCGCCCACCAATTGCCGGAAGCCCTGTTGATGGGGCTGTTCAGCGCATTGATGGTGCTGGTGGCCTGGCGCATGTTGCAGCGGGAAAAACCCGAGGCAGGGCCGAGTGACCACGGCACCGCCTCCTGGGGCCAGAAGAACTGCATGCTCGACCAGCACACCGGGCGCCTGGCCTGGACTGCCAAATGCAGCGCGACCCTGGCCGCTCTCGGCGCAGTGACCGGTGCGGTGTCCGGCCTGCTTGGTGTCGGCGGTGGCTTCCTGATCGTGCCGGCATTCAAGCAACTCACCGACGTGCAGATGCGCGGCATCGTCGCCACCTCCCTGATGGTGATCAGCCTGCTGTCGTTGATCGGCGTGGCCGGCGCGTTGCATGCCGGTGTGCGCATCGAGCCGGTGGGTTGGGTGTTTATCGCCGCGAGTATCGGCGGCATGCTCGCCGGTCGGCGCCTGTGTTCGGTGATTCCTGCGCGTACCTTGCAAGTGGGGTTTGCCAGCCTGTGTGTCGTGGTGGCCGTGGGCATGTTGGTCAAGGCCGGTCTTACATCCTAAGTGCCGGGCCTGGACTAAACCGAACTTGCCGGGCACCCGCTGCCTTTCCAAAGCATCCGCAAATCAGGGCCAAGGCAGCGTATGCCATGGCCCACCTCCTTTTGATAATCGCCTCCGACATCAAGTCCCCGTTGCGGAGCGCACCATGCATAATAATAAGAACGTCCCCCTGCGTCTGTTACCTGCCTTTATCCTCGGCCTGGGCCTGGGCCTCAGCCCATTCGCCGACGCCGAAATCATGCTGTACGACAAGGACGAAACCACCTTCTCCACCGATGGCTACATCAACGCCTTCTACGTCAATAGTGACGTCGACCGTGCCGGTGACCAATACGACCGCCGCCAGTCGCGTGTGAAGATGGGCTTCTTGCCCAACTACCTGGGCTTCAACATGACCAAGCAGGTGGACGACCTCAAGCTCGGCGACAACCTGAAGCTGGTGGCGGAGTACAACCAGTTCCAGATCGAGGCGCATGACACCCATGCCCAAAATGAAGACACCGATACCTTTGCCGTAGGTGCTGTCCTCACGTGGTAGTCATCTGAAATGCAATCAAAATGTGGGAGGGGGCTTGCCCCCGATAGCGGTGGATCAATCACTCATGCATCGACTGATACACTGCAATCGGGGGCAAGCCCCCTCCCACATTGGATCTCCATTGGCTTTTGAGAGAGTGGTCTTGAAAGCCTCATCCCATCGCATCCCCCACCCAGTACCCAAGTAGCATAGGCCCATGCCCAGGCCCTTCGTACACTGATGCTTCAGAGGGGGAGGCAACGATGCACAACAGTGAAGGCGTAGTCAGCGCCATGTCCCAGGCCACCGATGCCGGGCAGGCCGCCGAGGAATTGGCCCAGCAACTGCTGCACCCGTACCTGGGTTTTGTGCTGTTTTTCTGTTCCGCGTCCTACGACCTCCAGGCCCTTGGCCAGGCCCTGCAACAGTGCTTCGGCAAGGTGCGTGTGGTCGGCTGCACCAGCGCCGGCGAAATCACGCCCCAAGGCTACGGCCGTAATTGCATCACCGCGATGGGCTTTAACCACGCGCACTTTTCCATCGCCACCGAGCTGATCGATCAGGTCGAGCACTTCAGCCTGATCGGTGCCCAGGACATGGTCGAACGTCTGGTCGGCGGCTGTCGCAGCAACACCCTGGCGCCGATCAAGGGCAACACGTTTGCGCTGACCCTGCTTGACGGCCTGTCCAGCCGCGAAGAAATGGTCCTCGCCGCCCTTAGCGCGGCTCTTGGGGATATCCCGCATTTCGGCGGTTCGGCCGGTGACGACAACTTCCTCACCCACACCCACGTGTACTTCAACGGCGTGTTCCACAGCGGCGCGGCGGTGGTGATGCTGGTCAACACCTGGCTGGATTTCGAGGTGTTCACCACCCACCATATCCTGCCGCGCACGGAAAAACTGGTGGTGACCGGCGCCGACAGCGCGTCACGCCGCGTGTTCGAGCTCAACGCCGAGCCCGCCGCCGAAGAGTACGCGCGGCATATCGGCGTGGCGGTGGCCGACCTCGACCACCGCACGTTCGCCGCCCACCCGTTGGCGGTGCGTATCCACGACCAATACTACGTGCGCGCTATCCAGCAGGTGCATGAAGACCTCAGCCTGAGTTTCTACTGCGCGGTGGAAAACGGCATCGTGCTGACGGTGATGACGCCCGGCCCGCTGCTGCCGAACCTGCAGGCTCTGTTCGACGGCCTGCAAGCGCGCCTCGGCGACATGTTGCTGACCATCGGCTGCGATTGCTTTTTGCGCCGCCTGGAGCTGGAGGACAACGGCACCCTCGAACAGCTCGGCGGTTACTTGCGGGACCAGCGGGTGATGGGTTTCAACACCTACGGAGAACAGTTCAATGGCATGCACATCAACCAGACCTTCACCGGGGTCGCCATTGCCCGAGGCCGGCGCTGATCTGCCCGCTCAACTGGCCCGGCTGCAACAGGACAACCTCAAGCTGGCGCGGATCAATGTGGCGCTGATCGAGCGCATCGAGTCCGGCATGCCCCAGGGCAACAACCCCTACACCACCTTCCAGCATTCGGTGGTGCTGGCCGAGCAAGTGCGCGAGCGCACCGACGCGTTGAACCAGGCGATGGCCGAACTCAAGGCCAGCAACCACCTGCTGATCAACGCCCGCCTGCGCGCCGAAACGCTGCGTGGCGAACAGGCGGCGGCGCAGAAAGCCCAGGAGAGCGAGCGCTGGATCCGCCTGATCACCGACAACGTGCCGGCGCTGATCGGCTACCTGAATGCCGACCTGGTTTATGAGTTCACCAACAAGGTTTATGAAGAATGGTACTGCTGGCCGCGCGGCATGATGCTCGGCCAGAGCCTGCGCGAAGTGCACAGCGAGCAGCATTGCCAGCGCCTGGACGCCTACGTCGCCCGTGCCTTGGCGGGGGAGAGCGTGACCTTCGAGTTCGCCGAAACCAACATCAACCACCAGGAACGCTACATGCTGCGTTCCTATGTCCCGAATATGCTGGCCAGTGGCGAGGTGGTGGGGATCTTCGTGTTGATCCGCGATATCACCGAACGCCGCCGCACGGCCGAAGCCTTGCACCAGGCCTACCAGCATCTGGAACAGCGCGTGGCCCAGCGCACCTCGGAGCTTACGTCGCTCAATGACCAGTTGCTCAAGGAAATTGACGAGCGCCGTCGCATGGAAACCCGCCTGCGCGAAGCCAAGCTCGAGGCCGAGCAGGCCAACCTGTCTAAAACCAAGTTTCTCGCCGCCGTCAGCCATGACCTGTTGCAACCGTTGAATGCGGCGCGGCTGTTCACCAGTGCCTTGCTGGAGCGTCCCAGCGAAGCCCTGGTGCGCAATGTGAGCAACTCCCTGGAAGACGTGGAAAACCTGCTGGGGACCCTGGTGGATATTTCCAAGCTGGATGCTGGCGTGATCAAGGCCGATATCGCGCCGTTCGCCTTGAGTGAGTTGCTCGACAACCTCGCCGCCGAGTACACCCAGCTCGCCCGCGCCGAAGGCCTGGCGCTGCACTTTGTCGGCTGCTCTGCGTTGGTGCGCAGCGACATCCAGTTGCTGGCGCGGATCCTGCGCAACCTGCTCAGCAATGCCATTCGCTACACCTACCAGGGGCGGGTGGTGCTGGGTTGCCGGCGTCAGCAGCAGCGCCTGTTGATCCAGGTGTGGGACAGCGGCATGGGGATTGCCCAAGAGCGCTTGGAGGAGATTTTCCAGGAGTTCAAACGCGGCGACGTGCAGCGACCGGACCAGGACCGCGGCCTGGGCCTGGGCCTGGCCATCGTGGAAAAGATCGCCGGGATACTCGGCCATCGTATCAGCGTCAGATCCTGGCCGGGCAAAGGCTCGATGTTCTCGGTGGAGGTACCGTTGAGCGCCACGGCCCCCAAGTCGCTGCCTGCGCCTTCCATGAGCGAGCCGTTGCTCGAGCGCCTGCAAGGTGCCCGGGTGCTGGATAACGACGCGGCGATCTGCGCGGGTATGCGTACCTTGCTCGAAGGCTGGGGCTGCCGGGTGATCACGGCGCTGTCGGAACAGGACCTGGCGCGGCAGGTGGACAACTACCATGCCGAGGCGGACCTGTTGATTGCCGATTACCATCTGGACGACGACCAGAACGGCGTGGACGCCGTGGCCCGCATCAACGCCCGGCGCGGGAGCGCGGTGCCGGCGTTGATGATCACCGCCAACTACAGCAATGAATTGAAGCAGCAGATACGTGAGTTGGGGCATACCTTGATGCACAAGCCCGTCAGGCCCATGAAGCTGAAAACCGCCATGAGCCACCTGCTCAGCCGGCCCTGACGAAATGCATATCAAATGTGGGAGGGGGCTTGCCCCCGATAGCGGTGCGTCAATCAATGGATGTGCTGACTGACACTC
>NZ_MDGK01000059.1 GCF_001870465.1 Pseudomonas extremorientalis | reverse complement strand
GAGTGTCAGTCAGCACATCCATTGATTGACGCACCGCTATCGGGGGCAAGCCCCCTCCCACAGTTGACTGGTGGTGTGTCAGACCGTCAGCGGCGCAGGTACGAGCCGAAATCGATATCCCCGGCACTGAGTATCGCCTGCACCCGGTTATGCACATTCAACTTGCGCAAAATCGCCGACACATGGGCCTTCACCGTGGTCTCGGCAATCTCCAGCGTATAGGCAATCTGCTTGTTCGATTCGCCCTTGGTCATCCGCTCCAGCACCAGCAATTGTTTACGGGTCAGTGCCTGCAACAGCTCCGGGGCAAACCCCGGGCTGTCGTTCATCCGCCGCTGCCCGGTGTTTTTCTGGGTGCGGATGATGTCCGGCGGCAGGTACACATTGCCGTTGAGAATCTGCTGGATCGCCTCGGTCATTTGCAGGCGCGGTGATGACTTGGTGATAAAGCCCACTGCGCCGTAGGTGATGGCCTGCAGCACGATCTGTTTGTCCTGCTCGGCCGAGACAATCACCACCGGGATGGTCGGCGACTCGTTGCGCAGGTTGATCAGGCCGTTGAGGCCGTGCATGCCGGGCATGTTCAGGTCCAGCAGGATCAGGTCGAGGTCGTCATGTTCCTGGGTCAGGGCGAGGGCGCTGTCCAGGTCGGCGGTTTCCAGCACATCGCTGCCGGGGAAACCGTCGCTGATGACGTTGTGGATCGCCTCGCGAAACAGCGGGTGATCATCGGCGATCAGGATTTTGTACATGGCCGTTCACCTTCTTGTTGTGGTTTTTTATTCAAAGGGTTCGGGTGTCGCAGCCATCACTGGCAGGTTTGCCGCTTCCCATGCATCCAAACCATCGCGGTACCAATACACAGAGGTATAGCCCAGGTTGGCGGCCCGTTTTACCGCGTTCCAACTCAGCCAGCAATCAGCGCGGCAGTAGAACACCAGCGGGCGGTCCAGGTTGCCGCCCGTGTATTTGTAAAGGTGGCGCACAAAGTAACCTTGCCACTCGGGCGTGAGGTCGCCGTCGCCGGTATTGGCCAGCCAGTGACTGCCGGGCAGGTTGGCGTGGGGCTGGTCTTCGATGAAACGACCCTGTAGCCACGGGCGGCGGTACACGTCGATCAATACCGGTGCGGGCATCTGGGCCAACAGCGTTTGCAGGGCAGGTGTGTCGACAATGACGGCCCCGGGCAGGTGTTCGGGCGTGGGGCTGCGGTACAGGCTGATGCGGTAGCCATCGGCGGAAAACAGTGGAGTGTCGGCCTGTACGTGCGTGATGAACAGGCACAACAGTGCCGCAAGTGGCAGTCTAGCGGGCAGCATGGCGGGTCCGGTCCTTATCGTTATGCCCCCATTACACGCCAGTCCCGCTGCCTTGGGAATGCGACGATAGACAGCAAAACCAGTACCAAAGTAGTAGGTCCCATTGGTCCCCGGGGTTCTAGCATGGCCAGAGGTACTGCCATGGGAGGCACTATGAACATCCTGCTGGTCGATGATCACGCCGTGGTCCGCCTGGGTTACGCCAGCCTGTTGCGCAGCGGGCTGCCGGGTGTGGTGGTGCGCGAAGCCGCGAGTGGCGAGGACGCCTTGACGCGGGTGCACGAAGCGGTACCCAACCTGGTGATCATCGGCTTTGGCCTGCCGGGTATCAGCGGCCTGGAAACCACCCGCCGTCTGCGCCAGCGCCTGCCGCAATTGCGCGTGCTGTTTTTCAGCCAGCATGCCGAGTTGCCCCTGGTGCGCCAGGCGTTGGAGGCCGGTGCGTCCGGCTACCTGACTAAAAGCGCGTTGCCGGCGGTGATGCTGGATGCGGTCGAGCGCATTCTTGACGGCCACACCTATATTGAACAGGACCTGGCCACCCAGCTGGCTTACCACCCCACCGACCGGCGCCTGCAAAGCATGACCCAGCGTGAGCTGGAGATTTTCCTGATGCTCGCCAAGGGCACCCCGGCGCGCGCGATTGCCGCTCAGTTGAGTATCAGCAGCAAGACCGTGTCCAATCACCTGACCTTGCTCAAGAGTAAGTTGCAGGTGAGTTCCCATGCCGAGTTGGTGCATTTGGGTATCGACATGGGGGTGGTGCGGGTGGCGGGTTAACGATCCCAGGTGGTCGGGCAATCCTTGCAACCGTCCATATTCGCATCCTGGAAATTCGCATAGTGCTGGCGGCTCCCGGTGAGCGTGGCTTTTTCCAGGTTGCTTTCGCCGAACTTGGCTTCTTGCAGGTTGGCGTCGCTGAGGTCGGCGCCTTGCAGGTCGGCCTTGCTCAGCCAGGTCATCTCCAGGTCGGCCGCACGCAGGTTGGCGTGGTGCAGCTTGGCCCCCGACAGCCGGGCAAATTGCAGGTAGGCGGCGCTGAGGTTGGCGTTTTCAAACTGCGCACCCTGGGCGAACAGCCCCCAGCCTTGCACGGCCATCAGCGTGGCGCCGGTGAAGTCGGCCAGGCGCAGGTTGGCTTGTTGCAGGCTGGCGCGGGTCAGGTTGGCGCCTTGCAGCTGGGCTTTTTCCAAGTTGGCCAGGTCGAGGTTGGCGTGGCGCAGATCGGCATCGCGCAGGTCTGCACCGGCCAGGTTCATTTTGCTCAAGTCCTGGTTGCTCAGGTCGGCGCCCTTGAGGTTGGCACCGGGGCATTGGCTGTGTGCGGCCAGGGTGCAGCCGTTGATGACCAGCGGCGCGTCGTCACCCTCGTCGGCGTGAGCCAAGGGCAGGGATAGCAGGATTAAAAATGGCAGATATTTCATCGCGAGACCTCTGGGGATCCTGGGGTGAGCGGGCTTGCTGTGGCGAGCGGGCTTGTTGTGGCGAGCGGGCTTGTTGTGGCGAGCGGGCTTGCCCCGCGTTGGGCTGCGCAGCAGCCCCAAAACCTGACGGCTCGTTGGTNTGGTGCTGGAGAAAAGCCGGGAGCCGCTTCGCTGCCCAACGCGGGACAAGCCCGCTCGCCACAAAGGATGACCCCGGCATATAGGGTGAGGTTACTTCTGCGCGGTTTTCAGGTCCCAGCTCGGGATCTTGAACACCCAGAACGACCCACCCTGTGCCACCGGCTTGGTCAGCTCCGCCATGTCGCCGCCCCACAACGGCACCGCGCCGCCGTAGCCGACTGTCACGCCGATGTACTGCTCGCCATCCTGTTCCCAGGTGATCGGCGGCGAGACGATGCCGCTGCCGGTCTGGAATTTCCACAGCTCCTTGCCGGTCTTCGCGTCGAAGGCCTTGAAGAAGCCATCGCCGGTGCCGGTGAACACCAGGTTGCCCTTGGTCGCCAGTACGCCGGCCCACAACGGCAGGTGTTCCTTGTGCTCCCACACCACCTTGCCGGTGGTCGGGTTCATCGCCCGCAGGGTACCGACGTGGTCGTCATACATGCGCTTGATGCGAAAGCCCATGCCCAGGTACGCCGAGCCCTTCTTGTAGTTGACCTCTTCGGTCCAGTATTCCTCTTTCCACTGGTTGCCCGGGATGTAGAACAGCCCGGTGTCCTGGCTGTAGGCCATGGGGTTCCAGTTCTTGCCACCCAGGAACGGCGGCGAGACTTCCACCGGCTTGCCCTTGGTTTCACCCGGCAACGGCTTGGCCGGACGCTGGCCTTCGTTTTCCACGGGGCGGCCGGTCTTCAGGTCGATGTGGCTGGCCCAGGTGATGTTGTCGACGAACGGGAAGGCGTTCTGCAGCTTGCCGTTGTTGCGGTCGACCACGTAGAAAAAGCCGTTACGGTCAGCGTGGCCGGTGGCCTTGATGACTTTGCCGGCCTTGTCCTTGTAGTCGAACAGCACCAGCTCGTTGTTGCCGGAGAAATCCCAGGCATCGTTCGGCGTGTGCTGGTAGAACCACTTCACTTCGCCGGTGCTCGGGTCGACGCCGACCTGGCCGGAGGTGTAGAGGCTGTCGAAGTCGTGGGGGTTACCGTCCTTGGAGGTGCGCGCCCAGGTGTTCCACGGGCCAGGGTTGCCGGCGCCGACGATGATGGTATTGGTCTCGGCATCGAAGCTCGCACTCTGCCAGGGCGCGCCGCCGCCGTGGCTCCAGGCCTCGACCTTGCCGGTTTCGGTGGTCGGGTCATCCGGCCAGGACGGAGCCTTGACGTCGCCGGTCGGGGTGCTGTCCTTGCCGTTCAGGCGGCCCATGTGGCCTTCCACGAACGGGCGCATCCACACCTCTTCGCCGGTGTCCGGGTCGCGTGCATACAGCTGGCCGACCACGCCGAATTCATCGCCGGAGCTGCCGTGGATCAGCAGCACCTTGCCGCTGACCTTGTCTTTGATCAGCACCGGGGCGCCGGTCATGGTGTAGCCAGCGGCGTGGTCGCCAAACTTCTTGTTCCACACCACTTTGCCAGTGTTCTTGTCGAGGGCGATCAGGCGTGCATCGAGGGTGCCGAAGTAGATCTTGTCGCCGAAGATCGCCGCGCCCCGGTTGACCACGTCGCAGCACGGGCGAATGTTGTCGGGCAGGCGGTGGTTGTAGGTCCACAGGCGTTTGCCGGTCTTCGCATCGAGGGCGAACACCCGGGAATAGGAGCCGGTGACGTAGACCACGCCGTCGCTGACGATGGCCTGGGATTCCTGGCCACGCTGCTTCTCGTCGCCGAACGAATAAGACCAGGCCGGTGTGAGCTTGAACACGTTCTTGTCGTTGACCTGGGCCAGCGGGCTCCAGCGCTGGGCGTTGGTGCCCATGCCGTATTGCAGCACGTCCTTGGTGGTCAGGTGGTCGTTGGCGATGTCTTCCCAGGTGACGTTGCGGGTCTGTTTGGCAGGCTCGGCGGCGGCGAAGCTGGCCGCACTCAAGGACAGGCTGCCGACCAGCAGGAAGGCCTGCACGGCAAGGCTCAGCGGCGAGAGGGCGGGTAGCGATCTTATTGTCATGGTTGCAGTTCCCAGTGGAGGTTATGGCCTGCACAGGGTGCGATGTGAACGCCGTGGCGAATACGGAAAAAGTCCCGGTGTTGCCGGGACAATTTCCCGAACCGCCTCTGATTTAGCAGTGCCCCACAAGGCCTGCTACCAACGGATGAGAACCCGCCCACCAAAGCAGCATACGGGTCCTGCCGGGTGCTTCCTAAGATGGTTGCCATAGCCTCTGCCAAGAGGTTTTGCGTGCACTCCCGAGGGAAAAATAATGACAACAAAACGCAACGCCTTGATTACCGCCTGCCTGCTCGCCAGTGCAATCAGTAGTGGATCCGCCTGGGCTCACGGCAACGTGACGCCCACCGCCGTGGAAACCAAAGGCCTCACCCCGATCAAGGACGCTGGTGTGCCGCTGGACGCCGATGGCTGGGCCGCCACCAACCCCTATCGCACCACGCCCGAACATGACAAAGCGGTGGAGGTCGGTGCGTCGGCCTATAACCAGAACTGCGCGGCGTGCCATGGCCTGGAAGCCAAGTCCGGTGGCATCGCCCCCGACCTGCGCATGCTCGATGCCGGCGACGCCGGCGATGAATGGTTCGTGGAACGTGTGCGCCACGGCGCCGTGCGCGATGGCCGGGTGTACATGCCGAAAATGGCCGACTACCTCAGCCAGGAAGCCCTGTGGGCGGTGCGCACCTACCTCGACAGCGTGCACGTCGAGGAGTAAGCCATGGGCCTGCGCGGGTGGTGGCTGTGCTGTGTGCCGATGCTGGCCTGGGGCGCGCCCGTGGACCCGGTGCCCTCGGTGATGTGGGCCTACTATCACCAGCGCTTGCTCGACAATGCAGCGTTTGTGTTCGACGAGCGGGTGAAGCTCCTGGCGCCGCCGTTCGCCGAGGATGCGCGCCAGGTGCCGCTGGAGATCGACGCCCGCGCCTTCAAGGGGGACGTGGTGAAGATCCTTGCCTGGGCCGAGCTGAACCCGCTGCCGCAGATCGTCGATTTCCAGCCGTTGGGGCCAGTACTGCCGTGGCTGTCGCTGCGGATTCGTATCGAACAGGCCACGCCGTTGCGTGCAGCGGTGCTCACCCGGGATGGCATGTGGCATGTCGGCTCGGCCCTGATCGATGCCGCCGGTGGCGGCTGCACCGCGCCCAGCGTGGTGCGCACCCAACCCGGCTGGGAAGAACACCTGGGCGAAGTGCTCGGCGGCCGTTACCCGCGTGCCGAGTTCAGCCGCGTGAAACTGCAAGTTGCCCATCCGATGGATAACGGCATGATCAGCGGTATTCCCGAATTCTTTATCCACCAGGCCGAGCTGCGTGGCGCAGATAACCAACTGCTGGCACGCCTGGAACTGTTCCCCGCCGTCAGCGAAAACCCCAGCCTGGCCTTCGACATCGAAGGCCGCGAGCCCACGCGCCTGACCCTGCGCGACACCAGCGGCAACCAGTTCGAGGCGGCCATCCCATGAGCCTGCGCTGGATTGTGCTGTGGCTGCTGCTGTTCAGCCTGCCGGTGCTGGCGGACCTGGATTACGTCCTCAAACCTCGGTTGATCGCCGATAACACCTGGCTGCTGGAAGGCAGCACCGACAACTTCACCAGGGACAATGGCGGCAATATCGTCAATGTCGGGTTCATCGTCACCGAGCCCGGCGTGGTGGTGATCGACACCGGGCCGTCCAGGCGCTACGGCGAAGCCCTGCGCCAGGCCATCGCCCGTGTCACCGACAAACCGGTGATCCAGGTGCTGCTGACGCACCACCATCCCGACCACGGCCTGGGCAACCAAGCCTTCAGGGATGTACCGATTGGCGCCGTGGCCGGCACCAAGAATTTGCTGCATGAGCAGGGCGACAGCATGGCCGAGAACCTGTACCGCATGGTGGGTGACTGGATGCGCGGCACCGAAGTGGTGTTGCCCTCCGAAGCCCTGCCAGCGGGGGTGAAAACCTTCGGCAGCCACGACCTGCAACTGCTACACCTGCGCGGCCATACCGGCGCCGACCTGGCGATCCTCGACCGCAGGACCGGCGTGCTGTTTGCCGGCGACCTGGTGTTCTACCAGCGCGCACTCACCACGCCCCATTCACCGGGGCTGGCGATCTGGCTGGCGGATATCGCCACCCTGCAAGGCTTGCCCTGGACCCTGATCGTGCCCGGCCACGGCCCCATTGCGACCGACGCCAAACCCTTCGAACAGATGCGTGACTACCTCACCTGGCTCGATCAATTGCTACGCGACGGGGCAGCCCATGGCAGCGACATGCCAGAGCTGATCCGCAGCCCGATCCCCGAGCGATTCGCGGGCATCAACCTGAGCCGCTATGAACTGACCCGCAGCGTGACCCACCTGTACCCCCACTACGAACGCACCCAGATGCAGCCCATCAACACCCAACAATAAGCAGAGGCCTCACCATGATCTACGCCCAACCTGGCACCCCCGGCGCCATCGTCAGCTTCAAGCCGCGCTACGGCAACTACATCGGCGGTGAGTTCGTCGCACCGCTCAAGGGTGAGTACTTCACCAATACCTCGCCGGTCACCGGTGAAGTCATCGCCGAGTTCCCGCGTTCCAGCGCCGCCGATGTCGATAAGGCCCTTGACGCCGCCCACGCCGCCGCCGATGCCTGGGGCAAGACCTCGGCCCAGGACCGCGCCCTGGTGCTGCTGAAAATCGCCGACCGTATCGAGCAGAACCTGGAAGTGCTGGCTGTGGCCGAGACCTGGGACAACGGCAAGGCCGTGCGCGAAACCCTCAATGCCGACATGCCCCTGGCCGCTGACCATTTCCGCTACTTCGCCGGGTGTATCCGTGCCCAGGAAGGCGGGGCCGCCGAGATCAACGAGCACACAGCGGCTTATCATTTTCACGAACCATTGGGCGTGGTCGGGCAGATCATCCCGTGGAACTTCCCATTGCTGATGGCGGCGTGGAAACTCGCGCCGGCACTCGCCGCCGGTAACTGCATCGTGCTCAAGCCGGCCGAGCAGACGCCGTTGTCGATCATGGTGTTTGCCGAGCTGATCGGCGACCTGCTGCCGCCCGGCGTGCTGAACATCGTGCAAGGTTTTGGCCGCGAGGCCGGGGAGGCCCTGGCTACCAGCAAGCGCATCGCCAAGATCGCCTTTACCGGCTCCACCCCGGTGGGCGCGCACATCATGCACGCGGCGGCCGAGAATATCATCCCGTCCACCGTGGAGCTGGGCGGCAAGTCGCCGAACATCTTCTTCGAAGACATCATGAGCGCCGAGCCTGCGTTTATCGAAAAGGCGGCCGAAGGTCTGGTGCTGGCGTTCTTCAACCAGGGCGAAGTGTGCACCTGCCCCTCGCGGGCGCTGGTGCAGGAGTCGATCTACGAGCCGTTCATGGCCGAGGTGATGAAGAAGATCGTCAAGATCAAGCGCGGCAACCCGCTGGACACCGAGACTATGGTCGGCGCCCAGGCCTCGGAGCAGCAATACGACAAGATCCTGTCCTACCTCAAGATCGCCCAGGAAGAGGGCGCGGTGCTGCTCACCGGCGGCGCGGCCGAGCGCCTGGAAGGCGACCTGTCCAGCGGCTATTACATCCAACCGACCCTGCTCAAGGGCCACAACAAGATGCGTGTGTTCCAGGAGGAAATCTTCGGCCCGGTGGTGGGCGTGACCACCTTCAAGGACGAGGCCGAAGCCCTGGCGATTGCCAATGACAGCGAGTTCGGCCTGGGCGCCGGCCTGTGGACCCGCGACATCAACCGCGCCTACCGCATGGGCCGGGCGATCAAGGCGGGTCGGGTGTGGACCAACTGTTATCACCTGTACCCGGCGCATGCGGCGTTTGGCGGGTACAAAAAATCGGGCGTCGGGCGTGAAAACCACAAGATGATGTTGGATCACTACCAGCAGACCAAGAACCTGCTGGTGAGCTACGACATCAACCCGCTGGGCTTCTTCTGACCCTCTGATTGCAACGCGGTCCCCTGTGGGAGGGGGCTTGCCCCCGATAGCGGTGTGTCATTGACATAAATGTTGACTGACCCGCTGCCATCGGGGGCAAGCCCCCTCCCACATTTTGGCCTCTGTACATTCGCGACTAATGCAGTGCGCTTGATACTTCGAAAGTAGCATTCGCTGCCCCATCTCCCCCATGCATTAATGACCCCACCGGAATTTTCCGGAACAACAAGAGGACTGCCCCCATGTGGACCAAACCTGCGTTTACCGACCTGCGTATCGGCTTCGAAGTGACCATGTACTTCGCCAGCCGTTGATCGCGGGAGCTGTCGGAAGGATGCCTCTTTGGTCTGATTGCATTCGCAGCCGGATCGGTTAGTGTGGAGCGCATTCTTCCAAAATAATAAAAACAGGCTTTCCAATGAGCCCAAATCTGAGCCTCCTGCGTAAATTCGTCTCGCCTGAAATCATCTTTGGAGCCGGTTGCCGGCACAACGTCGGTAACTACGCCAAGACCTTCGGCGCGCGCAAGGTGCTGGTGGTCAGCGACCCCGGCGTGATCGCCGCCGGTTGGGTGGCCGATGTGGAAGCCAGCCTGCAAGCCCTCGGCATCGACTACTGCCTGTACAGCGCCGTCTCGCCCAACCCGCGTGTCGAAGAAGTGATGACCGGCGCCGAGGTGTACCGCGAACACCACTGCGACGTGATCGTAGCCATCGGCGGCGGCAGCCCGATGGACTGCGGCAAGGCCATCGGCATCGTGGTGGCCCACGGGCGCAGCATTCTTGAGTTCGAGGGCGTCGACACCCTTCGCGTGCCCAGCCCGCCGCTGATCCTGATCCCCACCACCGCCGGTACCTCGGCGGATGTCTCGCAGTTCGTGATCATTTCCAACCAGCAGGAACGCATGAAGTTCTCTATCGTCAGCAAGGCGGTAGTGCCGGATGTGTCGCTGATCGACCCGGAAACCACGGCCAGCATGGACCCGTTCCTGTCCGCCTGCACCGGCATCGACGCATTGGTGCATGCTATCGAGGCGTTCGTTTCCACCGGCCACGGCCCACTCACCGACCCCCATGCGCTGGAGGCAATGCGCCTGATCAACGGCAACCTGGTGCAGATGATCGCGAACCCTACGGACATCGCCCTGCGCGAGAAGATCATGCTCGGCAGCATGCAGGCCGGGTTGGCGTTTTCCAACGCGATTCTCGGCGCAGTGCACGCCATGTCCCACAGCCTCGGCGGCTTCCTCGACCTGCCCCATGGGCTGTGCAACGCAGTGCTGGTGGAGCATGTGGTGGCGTTCAACTACAGCTCGGCGCCGGAGCGTTTCAAGGTGATTGCCGAGACGTTTGGCATCGACTGTCGCGGCCTCAATCACCGGCAGATCTGCGGGCGGCTGGTGGAGCATTTGATAGCGCTCAAGCGGGCCATCGGCTTCCACGAAACCCTTGGCCTGCATGGTGTGCGCGTGGCGGATATTCCGTTCCTGTCCCAGCATGCGATGGGGGATCCGTGCATCCTCACCAACCCGAGAGAGTCGAGCCAGCGTGACGTCGAGGTCGTCTATGGCGAAGCTCTCTGACGACCAGCAACGCGCACTCGCCGGGTTGCTGGGGCTGGGCGACCAGTCGGCGCGCAAGAGCCATTACCCGGAACTCACGGCGCGGCTGGATGAGCTGGAGGCTGAGCGCAAGCGCTATATCCGTCTCAATGACGAGTTGGAGCAGCGGGTCGCCGCACGCACCGATGAACTGTTGGAAGCCAACCACAACCTGCAACAGCAGATCGCCCAGCGCGAGCAGATCGAACAGGACCTGCGCGACGCCCGCGACGCCGCCCAGGCCGCCAACCGCAGCAAGGACAAATACCTCGCCGCCGCCAGCCACGACCTGTTGCAACCGCTGAATGCCGCACGCTTGTTGATCGCCACCTTGCGTGAACGGTCGTTGCCCAGCGTCGAGCAGGTGCTGGTGGAGCGCACGCACCAGGCGCTGGAGGGCGCCGAGGACTTGCTCACCGACTTGCTGGACATCTCGCGGCTCGACCAGGCGGCGGTCAAGCCAGATGTGGCGCTGTACCGCCTCGACGAATTGTTCGCGCCGCTGGTCTCGGAGTTCCAGTCGGTGGCCCAGGCGGCCGGGTTGAGCCTGCGGGTGCACACCGGCTGCTATGCGATCAACACCGACTTGCGATTGCTGACGCGGATTTTGCGTAACTTCCTCAGCAATGCCTGTCGCTATACCGACGAAGGTTGCATCCTGTTGGGCGCGCGTAAGCGGGGCGATGGCCTGCGCCTGGAGGTCTGGGACACCGGGCGCGGGATTGCGGAGGACCGGCTGGAGGCGATCTTCCTCGAGTTCAACCAGCTTGACGTCGGCCGCGCAGCGGACCGTAAAGGCGTTGGGCTGGGGCTGGCGATTGTCGAGCGGATCGCCGAGATCCTGGGTTACCCCATCGCCGTACGCTCGTGGCCGGGACGTGGCTCGATGTTCAGTATCGAGGTGCCGTTGAGCAACGAGATCCCTCTGCCGATCAGCCAGTTGCCAGCCCAGCCGACCACCGGCAACCCGCTGCCGGGACGGCGTCTGCTGGTGATCGACAACGAGGTGAGCATCCTCGACAGCATGCGCGCGCTACTCGGGCAATGGGGCTGTGATGTGGTTACCGCCACCGACCAGGCCGGAGCGTTGCTGGCGTTGGAGGGCAGGGCGCCGGAACTGATCCTGGCCGATTATCACCTCGACCATGGGGTGGTGGGGTGTGCGGTGGTCAAGCACCTGCGTGAGCATTTCGAACTGAACATCCCGGCCGTGATCATTAGCGCCGACCGCACCGACCAGTGCCGTAGGGCGTTGCGCCGGTTGGAAGCGCCGTTGCTGAACAAGCCGGTCAAGCCCGGCAAGTTGCGGGCCGTGTTGAGCCAGTTGTTGGCCTAGGTCAACACGTCGCAGGTGCTTTTAGCCCATGCTCAAGGCCTGATCTAGAGCCTTGGAGTGGCCCATGAGTGCGGCATCTTTCAAATTACCCCTGGGCCTGGTCGTCGCCGTGTTGGTGATGGCCGGGGTGCTGCTGTTGCCGGTGCCCGCCGACTTGCCGGTCGCCGGGCACCGCATGCTGGCGATCCTCGCGTTTGCCGTGGTGGTGTGGATCACTGAAGCGGTGTCCTATGAAGCCAGTGCGATCATGATCACGTCGCTGATGGCCTTTCTGCTGGGCACCGCGCCGTCGTTGCAGGACCCCGCGCATGTGATCGGCACCAGCCCGGCGATCAGCATGGCGCTCACCGGGTTTTCCAACCCGGCGCTGGCGCTGGTGGCCGGGGCGCTGTTTATCGCAGCAGCCATGACCCACACCGGCCTGGACCGGCGTATCGCCTTGGTGACCCTGAGCCGGGTCGGCACCAGCACCCGGCGCATCCTGCTGGGGGCGATTGCGGTGACGGTGCTGCTCAGCCTCGTGGTGCCCAGCGCCACGGCGCGCAGTGCCTGCGTGGTGCCGATCATGATGGGCGTGATCGCCGCGTTCGGCGTGGACAAACGCTCGAATATCGCCGCCGGCATCATGATCGTGGTGGCCCAGGGCACCAGCATCTGGAACGTCGGCATCCAGACCGCCGCCGCGCAGAACCTGCTCACCGTCGGTTTCATGGACAAGATGCTTGGCCAGCGCGTGTCGTGGATCGACTGGCTGATTGCCGGCGCGCCGTGGGCGTTGATCATGTCGGCGGTGTTGCTGTTCCTCGTGCTCAAGTTGCTGCCGCCGGAGACCGACAGCATCCCCGGCGGTAAAGAGGCGGTGGCGCAGTCACTGGTGGAGATAGGGCCGATGACCGGCGCGCAGAAGCGCCTGTTGAGCGTTTCGGTGTTGCTGCTACTGGCCTGGGCCACGGAAGGGCGCCTGCACAGTTTCGACACCACCTCGACCACCTACGCCGGCCTGGTGTTCCTGTTATTGCCGGGTATCGGCGTGATGACCTGGAAGGATGTGCAGTCGCGCATTCCGTGGGGAACGGTGATCGTGTTCGGGGTAGGCATCAGTCTGGGAACGGCGCTGCTGACCACCCAGGCCGGGCAATGGCTGGGCGCGCAAGTGGTGGCGCATACCGGGCTTGACCAGGTGGGGCCGCTGGGTGTGTTTGCGATTCTTGGTGCGTTCCTGATCCTGATCCACCTGGGCTTCGCCAGCGCCACCGCGTTGACCTCGGCGCTGTTGCCGATCCTGATCGCGGTGTTGCAGACCTTGCCGGGGGATTTCAGCCGGTTGGGCATGACCATGCTCCTGGGGTTTGTGATGAGCTACGGGTTTATCCTGCCGATCAATGCGCCGCAGAACATGGTGTGCCTGGGGACCGGGACGTTCACGGCGCGGCAGTTCGCCAAGGTGGGGGTTCTGGTGACGCTGGTTGGCTACCTGTTGATGCTGGTATTCGCTGCGACCTACTGGAGTTGGCTCGGCTGGATCTGAATACGCAGGACATCCCAGGGGGGGCAGGGCGCCGAGTCGACTTGCCCTCGCACATTTCAGGTGATGCCTGTTCTTCGCATCAATTATGCCCTCGACATGGCAAGATGAACTCCGCTCAGGTTTACTGTCTCTGAGTATGGGTTTACCTGAGTCATCGAATGAACAAATACACCCCCCACACCTGGGAGCCCCACGAGCGCCCGAGCCTGCCCGGTTCGCCGTCTACGCCGCTGCACCCGACGCACAAGCGTTGGCTGTTCGCGATGGTGGGCGTGCTGGTGGCGATTACCGGTGGGTTGGGAAACGCGCTGGTCATCGCCAACCTGCAATACCTGCAGGGCGCACTCGGCGCGACCACCGCTGAAATGGCCTGGCTGCCCGCCGCCTATGTGATGACCAACGTGTGCATGAACCTGCTGCTGGTGAAGTTCCGCCAGCAGTTCGGGCTGCGTGCATTTACCGAGGTGTTCCTGGTGCTGTACGCCTTGGTGACTTTCGGCCACTTGTTCGTCAACGACCTCAGCTCGGCCATCGCGGTGCGCGCGGCCCATGGCATGGTGGGGGCGGCGCTGAGTTCGCTGGGTTTGTACTACATGATCCAGGCGTTCCCGGCCAAGTGGCGCTTGAAGTCCCTGGTGCTGGGGTTGGGTACGGCGCAGTTGGCGTTGCCACTGGCGCGCCTGTTCTCCGAAGACTTGCTGCAAATTGCTGAATGGCGCGGGTTGTATCTGTTTGAACTGGGCATGGCGTTGATCTGCCTGGGCTGCGTATTCCTGCTTAAACTCCCGCCCGGCGACCGCTTCAAGACCTTCGAGAAACTCGACTTCCTCACCTTCGCCATCCTTGCCACCGGTGTCGCCTTGCTCTGCGCCGTGCTGTCCCTGGGCCGCATCGACTGGTGGCTGGAAGCACCGTGGATCGGCGTGGCCTCGGCCTGTTCCCTGGTGCTGATCATGGCCGGCCTGGCCATCGAGCATAACCGCGCCAACCCGATGCTGATGACCCGCTGGCTGGGCAGTGGCGTGATGATCCGCCTGGCGCTGGCGGTGATCCTGATCCGCATGGTGTTGTCCGAGCAGTCCACCGGCGCCGTGGGTTTCATGCAGATGTTGAACATGAGCTACCAGCAGATGCACACCCTGTATGTGGTGATGCTCGCGGGGGCGATTGCCGGGCTGGCGGTGAGTGCGTTGACCATCAACCCCGCGCACCTGTTGATGCCGCTGGTGATCTCCCTGGCTCTGATGGCCACCGGGTCGGTGATGGACAGTTTTTCCAGCAACCTGACCCGGCCGCAGAACCTGTATGTCAGCCAGTTCCTGCTAGGCTTCGGCGGTACATTCTTCCTGGGGCCGACCATGGTGCTGGGCACCAGGAACGTGCTGGCCAACCCGCGCAACCTGGTGAGTTTCTCGGTGATGTTCGGTATCTGCCAGAACCTCGGCGGCCTGATTGGCGCGGCGTTGCTGGGCACGTTCCAGATCGTGCGCGAGAAGTACCACTCCAGCATGATCGTCGAGCACTTGACCCTGCTCGATCCGCGTGTGGCCGCGCGGGTATCGAGCGGCGGTTCGGCCTATGGCGGCATTGTCGCCGACCCCGAGTTGCGCAACCTCATGGGCATTCGCAGCCTGGCCACGGCGGCGACCCGCGAGGCGAACGTGATGGCCTACAACGATGTCTTCATGCTGATCGCGATCATCGCGATACTGACCATGATCTGGATCTTTATCCGCAGCCTGTGGCTGATGAGCACGACCAAAACAGCAGCCCCTCCCGTTCAACCCAGCGGCGCTTCTTCATGACCGAACCGACTTCCACCACCACGACCACCAACGCCATCGCCGCCACCCCGGAAGGCACCACGCCGCCAGGCGCCTCGGTCACCGAGCCACGTTCCCTGCGGGTGCGCATCGTCTCATCGCTGGGGTTTGCCGCGATTGCCATTGTCGGGGTGCTGATCGTGTTGTATGCCTGGCAGTTGCCGCCGTTCAGCAGCGCCGTGGAAACCACCGAGAACGCCCTGGTGCGTGGGCAGGTGACGATCATCGGCCCGCAACTGAGCGGCTATGTGTTCGAAGTGCCGGTGCAGGACTTCCAACACGTCAAGGCCGGTGACCTGCTGGTGCGCCTCGACGATCGCATCTACAAACAGCGCCTGGACCAGGCGTTGGCGCAACTGGCGGTGCAGAAGGCCTCGCTGGCGAATGTGGTGCAGCAGCGCAACAGCGCCGAAGCCACCATCAAGCTGCGCCAGGCAGCCTTGGTGGACAGCCAGGCACAAGCCCGCAAAAGCACGGCCGATTTGCGCCGCAATGAAGAACTGATCAGCGACGGCTCAGTGTCCAGGCGCGAGCTGGACGTGACCCGCGCCGCCAATGCACAGACCATCGCCGCCGTGGCGCAAGCCCAGGCCAGCCTGGAAATCGCACGACAGGACCTGCAGACAGTGATCGTCAACCGTGGCTCCCTGGAAGCTGCCGTAGCGAGTGCCGAGGCCGCGGTGGAGCTGGCGCGTATCGACCTGTCCAACACCCGCATCACTGCGCCGCGTGACGGTCAGTTGGGGCAGATTGGCGTGCGCCTGGGGGCCTACGTCAACTCCGGCGCGCAACTGATGGCGCTGGTGCCGCCGCAGCTGTGGGTGATTGCCAACATGAAGGAAACCCAGATGGACAACGTGCAGGTCGGCCAGCCGGTGACCTTCACGGTAGATGCCTTGAACCACCGCAAATTCCACGGCACGGTGCAGCATATTTCCCCGGCCACCGGTTCGGAGTTCAGCCTGTTGCAGGCGGACAACGCCACCGGCAACTTCGTGAAGATCGCCCAGCGCGTGCCGGTGCGGATCACCGTAGATCCGAACCAGGCCGAGAGCGAGCGGTTGCGGCCTGGGTTGTCGGTGGTCGTCAGTATCGACACTGCCGGGCGCCTGAAAAACGCTCCACCCTGACTCAACACACATCAAAACTGTGGGAAGGGGCTTGCCCCCGATAGCGGTGTCTCAGCCACCGCTGTATTACTGATTCACCGCCATCGGGGGCAAGCCCCCTCCCACATGTTGTATGTATTTGAGCTTGAAGTTGAGTTGTACCAACTGATTGTGTTCCAGCAGTTTCAGGCCCGGCCGTCCGGCCAGGTGATGGGCATTCACCGGATGGCTCACCGGTTCGATGCAGAAGAACCCCAGCCCCGGTGGGCAGTACAGCAGAAAGTAGTCGGCGCCGGTGGCCTGGCATTCCAGCGTGTAGCCCAACTCTGGCTGCTCGATCAGGCAATGCCCGTCCCACTGGCAAAAGCCATTGTCCACCAGGCCTTCCGGCAAGGTCTTCAACGTCTGGAAGTCCCAGGCGGCCGGCACGGGTGCCAGCCCCATGGGCAGTTTCGACGCATCACTCATCCACACCTGCGAGGCCTTTGCCTGCAACCGCGTTTGTGGTGTGCGCGGCAGGTAGGGATGCAATCCCAAGCCATGCCACGCGGGGTTATCCGCCAGATGAGTCACCCGCAACGTGATGCTCAGTTCACCGTCGCGCAAGCAAAACCGCTGCTCGGCGCGATAGGCGAACGGTGTGTCGCACAGCAGTTCCAGCACCACTTCGTCCGCCGACTGGCTGACTACCTGCCACGCCTGTTGCCAGGCCGACCCATGGATGGGCAGTGGGTCGGTCAGGCTGTTCGGCGCGAGCGCCAGCCAGCCGTCGGGGTTATCGAACCCGCCTTGGGCGATCCGGTTAGACCAGGGTGCCAGCGGATAACAGCCGAGTTTGCCCGGCAGGCCCGTATCCAGGGCCTGTTGGTCGCTGTGGCGCAACAACGGCTGGCCGCTGGCCCGCACGCGCCAGTTGACGATGCTTGCGCCCACGGCCGGGGCCAGGGTGAGGTGGGTCAGGTTGTCTTCCAGTTCGATCAGCATCACAGCACCACGCTTGGCAGCCACAACGACAGCGCCGGAATGTAGGTCACCGCCATCAGGATCAGGAACAGCACCCCATAGAACGGCAGCAGCGCTTTCACGGTCTTCTCGATGCTCACCTTGCCCACTGCGGCGCCCACGAACAACACCGCGCCCACCGGTGGGGTGATCAGGCCGATGCCGAGGTTGACCAGCATGATCATGCCGAAGTGCACCGGATCGACACCCAGCCCGAGCACCACCGGCAGCAGGATCGGCGTGAGGATCAGGATCAGCGGCGCCATGTCCATCACCGTGCCGAGCAACAGCAGCATGATGTTGATGCACATCAGGATCACGTAGCGGTTGTCCGACAGGGTCAGGAACGCCGTGGTGATCTTCGCCGGGATCTGCATCAGGGTCATGATGTAGCCGAAGCTGGCGGCGAAGGCGATCAGGATCATCACGATGGAAATGGTGCGCACCGTGCGGTGCATCAGCTTGGGCAGCTCGCGCCATTTGTAGTCGCGGTAGATGAACATGGTCACGAAGAATGCCCACAGCACGGCAATCGCGGCCGATTCGGTGGCGGTGAAGATGCCCGAGAGGATGCCGCCGAGGATGATCACCATGGCCATCAGGCCCCAGAGGGCATCGGCGGCGATCTTCAGCGCCTGCTTCAGGGGAATGACTTCGCCCTTGGGGTAGTTGCGCTTTTTCGCGAAGATCAGGCACAGCACCATCAGGCAGGCGCTCATCAACAGGCCCGGCACCACGCCGGCCATGAACAGCGAGGCGATGGACACGGTGCCGCCGGCGGCCAGGGAGTAGAGCACCGAATTGTGGCTGGGTGGCGTCAGCAACGCCTGCACCGAACCGCTGACGGTCACGGCGGTGGCAAATTCCCGCGGGTACCCACGGCGTTCCATTTCCGGGATCAGCACCGAGCCGACCGAGGCGGTATCGGCCACCGAGGAGCCGGAGATGGCGCCGAAGAACGTCGAGGCCATGATATTGACAAGGGACAGGCCGCCGCGCACAAAGCCCACCAGCACCCCGGCAAACGCCACCAGCCGACGTGACATGCCACCCTCGGCCATGATCGCCCCGGCCAGCACAAAGAACGGAATCGCCATCAGCGAAAACTTGTTCACGCCCCCGGCCACCTGAATCATCAGGGCCTGGAACGGGATGTCGATCCACCACGCGCCGATCAGTGCCGACATCCCCAGGGCATAGGCCACTGGCATGCCCAGCAGGATCAAGGCGATAAAACTGCCCAACAGAATCACTGCATCCATTTCAGGCAGCCCCTTCGTTTTCTTCCACCAGGTCGAACCGCACCACGCGCCGCTGGCTCTGGTCGCCGAGCAGGAGTTTTTCCAGCACGAACACCAGGGTCAGCAGCCCGCCGATGGGGATTGGCATATAGGTGATGCCCACGCGCAGTGTGGGGATGGCGCTCATGAACTGGTTCCAGGTGGACAGGCACAACTTGGTGCCCCACACGGCCATGAACAGGCAGATGGTCGCCATCAGCAGTTGCGCGACGATGCCGGCGATCTGGCGTTGGCGTGGCGGCAGGCGGTCAGTCACCACCGCCACCGACATATGCGCACCCGCGCGGTAACTGGCGGCGGCGCCGACGAAGGTGAAGATCAGCATCAGCAGGATGGCGGTGGGTTCCGGCCAACTGGCGCCGGTGCCGAGGACGTAGCGGGCGAAGATGCCCCAGGGGATGATCAGCGCAACCCCCAGTACCGAGAGGCCGGCGACCCAGATACAGGTCATGTACAGGCGGTCGTTGATGCGCAGCAGTAAATTCTTCATGGCGTTCACCGTAACCGGGCGCGTCGGTGCCGACCGCGCCGGGCCTTGCTAGAGAAGGAGGGCGTTACTGAACGGCGTCGATACGCTTGATGATATCGGCGTAAGCCGCGCCGTATTTGGCGCGAACCGGCGCGGTGGCGTCATAGAAGGGCTTTTTGTCGACGGTGATGAATTCCACGCCGGCGGCCTTGAGCTTGGTTTCACTGCTGGCGGACTTGGCGTCCCACAGCACGCGCTCGTCCGCCTGGGCGGCCTTGGCGGCTTTCTTCACCATGTCCTGCTGGGCGGGAGTGAGCTTGTTCCAGGTGATTTTCGACATCACGATGGGCTCGGGCAAGATCAGGTGTTCGGTGAGGGTGTAGTACTTGGCGTTCTGGAAGTGGTTGTGTTCGAGCAGGGTCGGCGGGTTGTTTTCCGCGCCGTCGATCACCCCGGTCTGCAGGGCGCTGAAGATCTCGCCGGTGTCCATGGCAATGCCGTTGGCCCCCATTTCATTGAAGGCCTCGATGAACAACGGGTTGCCTTGCACGCGGATCTTCATGCCCTTGAGGTCTTCGATCTTGCGCACCGGTTTCTTGGTGTAGAGGTTGCGCGTGCCACCGTCCATCCAGGCCAGGGCCACCAGGCCGAATTCCGAATCGGTGATCTTGGCGAGGATCTCATCGCCGATCTCGCCGTCGATGACCTTGCGCATGTGCGCCTGGTCACGGAACACGAACGGCAGGTTGAACACATTCACGTCCGGCACCACCGGGCCGACGATACCGAGGCTGACACGGGTCATCTGGACCGCGCCGACCTGGGCCTGTTCGACCACTTCTTTCTCGGAGCCCAGCACACCGCCTGGGAAGTACTTGAAGGTCAGTTCGCCGTTGCTTTCCTTGGTCAGGGCCTTGCCCATGTTTTCTTCGGCGACGACGGTGGGGTAGCCGGCAGGGTGGATGTCGGCGAACTTGATTTCCAGGGCGTGGGCGGCGCTGGCGAGGGTCAAGCATGCAGCGGCGAGCAAGGTGCGTTTGAAGTCCATGGGGTGTCACTCCTGTCTTGTTATTGTTGTATTCAAGGCACAGCGATGCAGCTAGAGGGTGAACGTGGGCTCCGGCAATCCGACAACGCCGGGGTTGAGGGCGAACACGCCGCCGGACAGCGACTGGGGACTCTGGTCGTCACGGATCGAGGTGACGAACAGGGTGTCCAGGCGACTGCCGCCGAAGGCGCACATGGTGGGTTTCTTCACCGGTACGGTGAGGGAGCGGTCGAGGCGGCCGTCGGGGGTGAACCGGTGGATCAGGCCGGCGTCATTGGCGCAGATCCAGTAGCAGCCGTCGGCGTCTACCGCCGCGCCGTCGGGGCGACCGAGGTAGTTGTGCATGTCCACGAAGACGCGGCGGTTGGAGGGCGTACCGGTGTCGGTGTCGTAGTCGAAGGCCCAGATCTGTTGCACCAAGGGGTGCGAGTCCGAGGCGTACATCGTACGGCCATCCGGGCTGAAGGCCAGACCGTTGAGGGTGATGAAACCGTCCAGTTGTGCATGGGGCGCGGCGCCGCAAGCGTAGCGGTAGAGGATGCCCTCGGCCGCATTCAAGCCCATGTTCAGCACCATGCTGCCGGCCCAGAAGCGGCCCTGGCGATCACAGCGACCGTCGTTCAGGCGCATGTCGGCGCGGGGGTGTTCGACACCGGCCAACGGCGTGGTGTCGAGGCTGCCATCGTCGTGCGGGGTCAGTTGGAGGAAGCCGGTTTCCATTCCCGCGACCCAGTTGCCGCCATCGGTGCGGGCGATACAGGCGAGCATCTGCGGGGCTTTCCAGGCGGCGAGATGGCCGGTGGCAGCACTCCAGCGTTGCAGGCCACCGTTGGGAATATCCACCCAGTACAGTGCGTTCTCCTCGGGCACCCACACCGGGCATTCGCCCACGGCGTTGCGGGCGTCGACGATCAATTCAGCGTTCATGGTCAGTCCCCGAACGGCCCGGCCGCGCAGAACGCGCCACCCTGGTAGACCTTGGCCGGGTCATCGGCGGCCACGGGTGGCTGGGTCTCGACCTGGGCGCGGAACACTTCCGAGCTGTCCTTGGGCGCAAAGCCCAGGTGCGCGGCGTAGCGGTTGTCCCACCAGGTGTCGAGGTTATCCGACATGCCGTACACCACGGTATGGCCGACGTTGGGCGTGTACAGCGCACGTTCCAGCAACTGTGTGAGGTCATCGAAACTCAGCCAGGTGTGCATCATCCGGCGGTTCTGCGGCTCCGGGAACGACGAGCCGATGCGGATGCTCACGGTCTCGATGCCATAGCGGTCGAAGTAGAAACTGGCCATGTCTTCGCCGTAGGACTTGGACAAGCCGTAGTAGCTGTCCGGGCGGCGCGGCGAGTGGGCGTCGAGCTGTTCACCCTGCTTGTAGAAGCCGATCACATGGTTGGAACTGGCGAAGATCACACGCTTCACGCCGTGGCGGCGGGCGGCTTCGTAGATATGGAAAATCCCGCAGATATTGGCGCCGAGCACTTCTTCGAACGAACGCTCAACCGATACGCCGCCGAAGTGCAGGATGGCGTCGACGCCTTCCACCAGGTGGTGCACAGCTTGCTTGTCGGAAAGGTCGCAGGTCTGCACTTCTTCGGACGCGTCGGCGGCCGGCGCCATGTTGGCGATGTCCGACAGGCGCAGCACGTTGGCGTAGGGGCGCAGGCGTTCGCGCAGGACTTTGCCGAGGCCGCCGGCAGCACCGGTGAGCAGCAGGCGGTTGAATGGAACAGGCGTGGTTGTGGAAGTGGTCATGAGGGTTCCATTGTTGTTGTAGGTTGTCGTATGACTATATCGAAGTATCGTTAGGGATTCCCTGGGTTGTCAACGCTAATACAGACGATGGGGTTTCAAATGCGGGATATGCATTGACTCGACGTCTGCGCCCGGTCCGAAACCTACAGCAGCGAAATCGGGTAGCTGATAAAGAGCCGGTTCTCGTCGAACTCGTTATTGCTGAAATCCCGACGCATGGTCGAGTTGCGCCAGCGCACGTTCAAGTCCTTGAGTGCACCGCTCTGTACGGTGTAGGCCAACTCCGATTCGCGACCCCATTCCTTGCCATCGGTGATCGCCCCGGTGTGAACGTTGCTGCCGCTGATGTAGCGGTTCATCAGGGTCAGCCCCGGAATGCCGAGCACCACGAAGTTGAAGTCATGGCGCACCTGCCAGGATTTCTCCTTGGCGTTGTCGTAGCTGGCGTTGTAGCTGTCGTTGGCCAGGGTGCCGCCGCTGGCTCCATTGACCCGCATCCACACGCTGTCGCCGGTGAGTTTTTGCAGGCCTACATAGAAGGTGTTGCCGTTGTACCTGGCCGAGAGCAGGGCGAAGGCGGTCTTGTTGTCGAGGTCGCCGGCCAGCGCGCTGCCATCTTCCTTGCCGGTGAAAAAGCCGAGGTTGGCGCCCAGGGTCCAGTCGCCCACGGGTTGGCTGTGGGTCAGGTTGAAATACTGCTGCTGGTAGATGTCGGTGAGTTCGGCATACCACACGCCGACCTGGGTGCGTTTGTCGTTGAAGCTGTATTCGCCACCACCAAAGTTGAAACGGTCGGAGGTGAACGCGGCCTTGCCGTTCATGAACATGTCTTCCATGCTCGCGTCGTTGCGCGGGCTGTTGCCGCGAAACTGCCCGCCGTAGAGGGTCAGGCCGGCGATCTCATTGGACGTGACCTGGCCGCCACGGAAGGTCTGGGGCAGGGAACGGCCATCGTCGGAGCGCAGGATCGGCAGTACCGGCATCCATTCGCCGACTTTCAGCTCGGTCTTCGACAGCTTGGTTTTCAGCGCCACACCCAGGCGTCCGAAGTTATCGGCCGGGCGACCATCGCTGTGGATCGGCAGCAACTGCGTACCGCCGGTGCCTTTACCGCCATCGAGCTTTTGCGAATACAGGCCCAGCACATCAATACCGAAGCCCACCGTGCCTGTGGTGTAGCCGGACTTGGCATCGAGGATGAAGTTCTGCGTCCACTCTTCGGCCTTGCCCTGAGGGTTGCTCGGGTTGGTGAAGTTGCGGTTGAAGTAGGCGTTGCGCAGGTTGAGCGTGGCTTTGGCATCGTCGACGAAGCCTTCTGCCGAAGCGGCGAGGGGCAAGGTGAAGGCCAGGCTGCCGAGGCCGATAACACCCAGGCGAACGGAGGAATTGCGGGCGAGTGAACTCACAGTGAAGCTCCCTTTCTTTTGTTGTTTTTATTATTTGTCATACGTTGTCGTACAACATTGAGTGCGATATTTGCGAGGTTTTCAGGCGCTGTCAAGTAGAAGTTATACGATGACCTGCTCGGTGTGGAGGTTCAATGTATGAGGGGGCTTGCCCCCGATGACGGTGTGTTTCAGTCAACCATGAGCATCGGCGGCAAGGTGCCCAGGAGGGAAACGGCGGCGACGGCGGCAATCCCCAGCACCCACTCCAGCTTCACGCTGGCCTTCAGGCTGCCCAGGCGTTCTTCACAGCGCTCGATACGCAGCCGGTTCAGCAGCGCCAGGGCCAACATGCCCAGCACCAGCAGCACCTTGATCAACAGAATCAGGGCGAACCCGTTGAACAACGGTGTAGGCCACAGTTGCCCGGTGAGTACACGCACGTTGATCAAGCCAGTCACCAGCAAGCCGGCGACCAGGCCATAACCCACACCGCTGAACCGTCGCAGGATCGGCTCCAGCGCAACAGGCGGGGATTGGCGCAGGATCAACACCAACAGCAGCAACCCGCCGAGCCAGGCACCGACACACACCAGGTGCACCACCTGATTGAGGATCAGCAATCTGCCGCTGAGTCCGTCCAGCATGGCGCCATGGCCGACCGGTGCCAGTGTCGCCAGCAGCAGTGCGATCACTGGCAGGCGCATCATCGGCCATGGTTTGACCAACACGATCACCAGCAGCAGGTTCAGCAACAGATGCCACACCCACACCTGGCCAAAGAAGGTCTTGCCCAGCACCAGCTGTACGGTGGCCGGCTGCAATGCCGCGTCCCAGCGGCCGGCCATGCTCGCGGTGATCAGTAACAGCCAGGCGAGACCGGAGCCCAGCCCCAGCCAGGCCAGCCCCCGGGTGATCCGCTCAAGTTGTCGGTCCAGCGCCGGTTGCGGTGCAGCGCCGAGCAGCCAGGGCCTGAATGCGCAGGCCCCGAACATCAACAACACGACGCTGAAATGCAGGAAACGGCACAGCACCAGCAGGGTAGCCATGGGTTACTGGCCGACTTTGAAGCTGTATTCGCCGTTGCTCTTGTGGGTGTCGACCGAGACCGCGTTCCACACCACTTTGTAGGTGCCGGCGGCCAACGGGGCGGCCGGGGTGACCACCAGCACTTTCTTGTCGGCGTCCGGCGTTTCCAGGCCCTTGATCGCGATTTCGGTGCCGTCCTTGCTCAGGGACACCTTGGTGAAGGTGGCTTCGACGCCTTCGCTGAAGGTCAGGCGCAGGTCCTTGGGCGCAGCGACGCTGCTGTCGGCCGCTGGCTCCGCAGCCTTGAGGTGGGCGTGGGCAAACGCTGCCGAGGCGCCGAGCAAGGAGGCGAGCAGGGCGAGGGTGGTGAGGCTTTTCTTGATCAACATTGTTCAATACCTTCGGGGTCAGGGAGTCGGTAGAGCCATGTGCAGCAAGGGAAAGGGCTTGCCTTCGCCATCCAGCGGCGAGCGCGCGACCTGGATAAAACCATAGTGCAGGTAGAACCCCACGGCTTGTGGGTTTTGTTCGTTTACATCGACGGTGAGCGTGTCGTGACGGGCACGGGCGTGGTCCAGCAACTGGCGGCCGATGCCCTGGCCACGACGCTCGGGGTCGATAAACAGCATCTCCACATTGTTCCCGCCGGTACCGATAAAACCGGCGATGCCTTGTTGATCTTCATACACCCACACTTCCAGGGCAGGCATCGGCAGGTAGGTGTCGCGTACCAGGGGCAGCAAACGTTGAATGTCATCCTCGGGGAGGAAGTCATGGGTGGCGCGCACCGAGCGTTCCCACAGTGCTCCCAGCACGGGGTCGTCGGTGGCCACACGAGGTCGAATAGTCATTGCAATGATCCTTCATGGGGACCGCGATCCTAACCAATCCGATTTCCGGGGGAAAGGTTCGCGTCAGAAGTTTCACTATGGCCTGTCGCCCCGATCTAGAGCCGATGGTAGTCTTTAAGCCAAGTTGTTGTCAGGGAGCCCTTATGGGCAATCACAAGATCGGAATTCGTCGGGTCAACGTCGAAAAAATCCTGCTGGCCGCGGAGAAAATCTTCGCCGAAAAAGGCTACGGCAGCACCGCCATGGCCGACATCGCTGAAGAAGTGCAACTGCCGCGCTCCAACCTGCATTACTACTTCACCACCAAGAGCGAGCTGTACAGCGCCGTGCTGTTCGACCTGCTGGAAGTGTGGAAGCAGGACGCCCTGAGCTTCGAGACCTTCGACGACCCCCGGGTGGTGCTCAGCAGCTACATCCGCGCCAAGATGCAGCGCTCGCGCACGCGGCCGTATGGTTCGAAAGTCTGGGCCAACGAAATCATCCACGGCGCGCCGACCCTGGGTGAGGCGCTAGATGAAAGCCTGTACGACTGGGCCAAGATGAAGGAAGCGAAAATTCGCCAATGGGTGGAGGACAAACGCATCCTGCCGGTGGAGCCATCGAGCCTGCTGTACATGATCTGGGCCTCGACCCAGCACTATGCGGACTTTGATCACCAGGTAAAAATCTTGAATGATCACCAGCCGTTGTCAGATATGCAGTTCGAGAAGGCGATCCAGACGGTGACCAGTGTGATTTTGCGGGGGATTGGGTTGGAGCCTTGATCTTTGTTGGGGCTGAGGGCCTCATCGGGGGCAAGCCCCCTCCCACACCTGACTGCATTTCACCTGAAAGAATGCGGTCGAATGTGGGAGGGGGCTTGCCCCCGATGCCGGTCTAAAGGCCTACACAGCCTCCCGGTAGGGATTCCTCGGATCCTGCGTCCAATTCAAAAACGGCTTGCCGGTGTCTATCGGTACCATCTCGATGCAATCGGCCACCGGACAGGTGATCTGGCATAGGTTGCAGCCCACGCACTCATCGTCGATCACCTCATATTTATGCGTGCCATCCGCCTGTTTCAGGCTGGCAATGGCCTGGTGCGAGGTGTCTTCGCAGGCGATATGGCAACGCCCGCAGCCAATGCAGGCGGCCTGATCGATCCTGGCGATCACCTGGTAGTTGATATCCAGGTACTTCCAATCCGTGGTGTTGCCCACCGCTCGCCCGGAGAACTCCTGCAGGCTGGTGTAACCCTGGGTGTCCATCCAGCGCGACAGCCCGTCCTTCATTTCCTCCACAATGCGAAAGCCATGCAGCATTGCCGCCGTGCACACCTGCACCGCGCCGCAGCCCAGGGCGACGAACTCCGCCGCATCGCGCCAGTTGCCGATGCCGCCAATGCCGCAGATCGGCAGGCCCTGGGTCTGCGGGTCGCGGGCGATTTCGGCGACCATGTTCAGCGCAATCGGCTTCACCGCCGAACCGCAGTAACCGCCGTGGGTGCTCTGGGTGCCGACTACCGGCAGGGCGACCATGCGTTCCAGGTCCACGCTGGTGATGGAGTTGATGGTGTTGATCAGTGACACCGCATCCGCACCGCCGCGGTACGCCGCCCGCGCTGCTACGCGGATATCGGTGATGTTCGGGGTGAGCTTGACGATCACTGGCAGCGAGCAGTACGTCTTGCACCAGCGCGTCACCTGTTCCACGTACTCCGGCACCTGGCCCACCGCCGCGCCCATGCCGCGTTCGGGCATGCCGTGGGGGCAGCCGAAGTTCAGCTCGATGCCGTCGCAACCCGTGGCTTCAACCAGCGGCAGGATGTTTTTCCAGGACTCTTCGACGCACGGCACCATCAGCGACACGATGAGTGCACGGTCGGGCCAGTCCTTTTTCACCTGGGTGATTTCCCGCAGGTTGATCTCCAGCGAGCGGTCGGTGATCAGCTCGATATTGTTGATGCCCAGCACTTCCCGGTTGGCGCCGTAGTGCGCCGAGTAGCGTGACGACACGTTGACCGCCGCCGGGTCTTCGCCCAGGGTTTTCCACACCACGCCGCCCCAGCCGGCTTCGAAGGCGCGGACCACGTTGTAGGCTTTGTCGGTGGGCGGCGCGGAGGCCAGCCAGAAAGGGTTGGGGGCCTTGATACCGGCGAACACAATCGAGAGATCGGCCATTACGCAGCCTCCACAGTCAGCATGAGTTGGGCGTGCATGGCTTCGGCGGCCAGCTTGCCGTGTTGCACCGCCTGCACGGTGAGGTCCTGGCCGAGGCTGACGCAATCGCCGCCGGCGTACACCCCGGGAATGCTGGTGCGCAGCTGTTCGTCGACGAAAATACGCTCGCCGACCCGGTGCAGTTGCTCGGCCAACGGGTCGCGCAGGGCCTCGTTATCGAAACCCTGGCCGATGGCTTTGAAGATTGCGTCGGCGGCCAGTTCGAAGGTTTCACCGGTGGGGTGCAGGCGACCGTTTTCCATGCGCGTGCGCAGGAAGCGCATGCCGCGTACATGACCCAGGTCATCCAGCAGCACGGCTTCGGGCTGGGCCCAGGTCAGCAGGCGCACCTGGTTGGCCTTGGCGATATCCTGTTCGTGGTGGGTGGCGCCCATGTCCGCCAGGCCGCGGCGGTACACCAGGTTCACATCGCGGGCGCCGAGGCGGGCCATTTGCACGGCCATGTCGACGGCGGTGTTACCGGCGCCAAGCACGATGCAGCGATCGGCCAGGGGCAGTTGGGTGAGGTCGTCGGCCTGGCGCAGCTCGCGGATGTAGTCGGTGGCGGCGAGCAGGCCGGGCGCGTCTTCATTCGGCAAGCCGAGCTGTTTGCTGGCGGCAAGGCCGAGGCCGAGGAACACCGCATCGAAGTGCTGGTGCAGGTCGCTCAAGGTCAGGTTGTCCCCCAGGCGCTGGCCGTGGCGGATCTCGATACCGCCGATCTGCAAGAGGAAATCCAGCTCCTTCTGCGCAAAGTCATCCACCAGTTTGTACTTGGCGATCCCGTATTCATTCAGGCCGCCGGCTTTTTCCCGGGCTTCGAAAATCACCACGTCGTGACCGTGCATGGCACTGCGATGGGCACAAGACAGACCGGCAGGCCCGGCACCGACCACGGCAATCCGCTTGCCGGTGGGCGCGGCGCGGTGGAAGGGGTGTTCGCTGAAGTGCGCGTTGTCGATGGCGTAGCGTTGCAACAGGCCGATCAGCACCGGAGCGCATTCTTCGGCGTTGTTACGCACGCAGGCTTGCTGGCACAGGATTTCGGTGGGGCACACCCGCGCGCAACTGCCGCCGAGGATATTGGCCGAGAGAATCTTCTGCGCCGCGCCTTGCACGTTTTCGGTGTGGATGTTGCGGATGAACGACGGGATATCGATTTCGCTGGGGCACGCGTTCACGCAGGGCGCGTCGTAGCAATACAGGCAGCGCGAGGCTTCCAGTTGAGCCTGGCGGGCGTTGAGGGGCGGCGCCAGGTCGGTGAAATGGCTGGCGAGTGTCGGTCCATCCTCAACGGGATGGGGGAGGTGGGTCAGGGTCTGGATCACGGTGTTGGCCTCACGGTTATTGAGGTGCTGCCTCTGATGGGCATTGGTTTTTTGTTGCTTGCACTGGCCTCATCGGGGGCAAGCCCCCTCCCACATTGACCCCATTCCAACAGGATCAACGCGGTCAAGTGTGGGAGGGGGCTTGCCCCCGATAGCGGTCTCAGCGCTTCACAGCCACTGGCCTGGAATACTCAGCCCGCTTGCTCAACTGCTCGAACACCGGCGGATACGCCGGCCGCTCCACATAACGCCCGGCCCCGCGCTCGGCGCGCAGATCGCCATCGGCCCAGACCAGCTTGCCCTGGCTGATGGTGTGGCTGGGCACACCGCGTACGGTCTTGCCTTCGAAGATGTTGAAGTCGACCTGCTGGTGATGGGTCTTGGCGGAAATGGTCCGCGTGCCCTGTGGGTCCCACAGCACCAGGTCGGCATCCGCACCCACGCGAATCGCACCTTTGCGCGGGTAGAGGTTGAAGATCTTCGCAGTGTTGGTGGAGGTCAGCGCCACGAACTCCTGCATCGACAGGCGCCCGGTGTTCACGCCTTCATCCCACAACAGCGCCATGCGGTCTTCGATACCGGCGGTGCCATTGGGGATCTTGCTGAAGTCGTCGCGCCCGGCGGCTTTTTGCTCGGCGCAGAAGCAGCAGTGGTCGGTGGCGGTGGTGTGCAGGTTGCCCGATTGCAGGCCGTGCCAAAGCGCGTCCTGGTGCCCGCGGGGTCGGAACGGCGGGCTCATCACGTAGCCGGCAGCGGTCTGCCAGTCGGGGTGTTGGTAGACGCTGTCGTCGAGCAACAGGTGCCCGGCGAGGACTTCACCGTAGACCGGCTGGCCTTTGGCACGGGCGTAGGTGATTTCGTCCAGCGCTTCTTTGGTGGACACATGCACCAGGTACAACGGCGTGCCGAGGGTCTCGGCGATGCGGATCGCCCGGCTGGCCGCTTCACCTTCCACCTGCGACGGACGTGACAGCGGGTGCGCTTCCGGCCCGGTGATGCCCTGGGCCATCAGCTTGCGTTGCAGGTGATACACCAGCTCGCCGTTTTCCGCATGCACGGTGGGCACTGCGCCCAGTTCCAGGCAGCGCTCGAAGCTGGCGACCAGGGTGTCGTCCGCCGCCATGATCGCGTTCTTGTAGGCCATGAAGTGCTTGAAGCTGTTGATGCCGTGGTGGCTGACCAGCTCGGCCATTTCCTCGCGCACCTGCTCGCTCCACCAGGTGATCGCCACATGGAAGCCGTAATCGGAGGCGGACTTTTCCGCCCAGCCGCGCCATTGGTGAAAGGCTTCCAGCAAGGATTGCTGCGGGTTGGGAATGACGAAGTCGATGATCGACGTGGTGCCTCCCGCCAGGCCCGCCGCCGTACCGCTGAAAAAGTCTTCACTGGCCACGGTGCCCATGAAGGGCAATTGCATATGGGTGTGGGGATCGATGCCGCCGGGCATCAGGTATTGGCCGCTGCCATCGAGTATTTCAGTGCTGGCGGGAATATCCAGGTTCGTACCAATAGCCCGGATCAGACCGCCTGCGCATAACACATCGGCGCGGTAACTTTCATCATGGGTAATAACGGTGGCGCCACGGATCAACAGCGACATGTCGAGTTCCTCACAGGCTTGACCGGCTTGTGCCAGTTCTAAGTGTTGTATTGCTGCTTGCCGATGGTCGGTTAATTCCTGTCATCGGTGACAGGAATAGAAACTAGCCCGAGTTTTTCGATTGGGCAAGAAGATTTTTTATAAGCATATATCGTTTTCAACATATTGATTTTTAAGGATAAAAATCAATAATCACCAAAATGTAGCGACCTCTCACCATTTTGACGCACTTGACAGGTTCTTGAATTGAGCAACATTTCCTATTGCAAATCAGACGCTTGAGACATGCCTCTTGACGGGTAGGGGAAATAAAAATAATTGTGTTGCACCAGATTGAGTCCTGATGGTTCGGGCAACTTCCGCACTATTTAGCCTGAGTAAGGCGGCAAGTACCGAAGGCGCAATCGGAAAGCTGATAAACATCAGCACGTTATATAAGCGGTGAGGGTGCGGTAACGCTTGTCGGCACGGTTATTGAGTGCAGAGGCGGCTGGCCGGGCCCGTGATGTCATGTTGTTTACGAGGTACTCCGGCCGCCTGCACCCAACTGCAGGCGCGCAACAATAATTCGAAAAAACCGTGGAGCGGCCATGCAACAGAACAGATCGCAAGTCATTGAACGCAACGGCCTGTACGAACTCGACGCCGGCCCCGACGTCCTCGACAGCCCTCGCTACAACCACGACATGGCACCGACCAAGGTGCACGAACGCACCTGGAACAAGTGGCACATCACCGCGCTGTGGGTCGGTATGTCGATCTGCGTGCCCACGTATACGCTGGGTGGCGTGCTCACTGCGTACTTCGGGCTGTCGGTGGGCGAGGCGCTGATGGCGATCCTGCTCGCGAACATCGTGGTGCTGATTCCGCTGACGCTGAACGCCTTTCCGGGCACCAAGTACGGCATACCGTTTCCGGTGTTGTTGCGGTCGTCATTCGGCATCCTCGGCTCCAATGTGCCGTGCCTGATCAGGGCGTTGGTGGCCTGTGGCTGGTTTGGTATCCAGACCATGTTTGGCGGGCTGGCGATCCACCTGTTCCTGGGCTCGATCTTCGAGGGGTGGAAGTCCCTTGGCGGCACCGGCGAGGTGATCGGTTTCATGATTTTCTGGTGCCTGAACCTGTGGGTGGTGCTGCGTGGCGCCGAATCGATCAAGCGCCTGGAAACCTTGTCGGCGCCGTTGCTGGTGGCGGTGGGCATCGGCCTGCTGGTGTGGGCGATGCCCAACGTGTCGATCAGCGAATTGATGGCGATCCCGCCCAAGCGTCCCGAGGGTGCGAGCCTGACCGGTTACTTCATGGCCGGGCTCACCGCGATGGTAGGGTTCTGGGCCACCTTGTCACTGAACATTCCCGATTTCAGCCGCTACGCCAAAAGCCAGAAGGACCAGATTCTCGGGCAGATTTTCGGCCTGCCGCTGACCATGTTCCTGTTCGCCGCCCTCGGCGTGATCATGACCGCCGCTTCGGTGAAACTGGTGGGCGTGAGCGTGTCCGATCCGGTGACACTGATCGGGCATATCCAGAGCCCGGTGTGGGTGGCCGTGGCCATGGCGCTGATCATCGTCGCCACCTTGTCCACCAACACCGCCGCGAACATTGTCTCGCCCACCAATGACTTCCAGAACATCGCGCCCAAGCTGATCAACCGCACCACGGCGGTGATCCTCACCGGCCTGGTCGGGCTGGCGTTGATGGCCCATGAGCTGCTGAAGAAACTCGGCCTGATCGTTTCCGAGGTGAGCCTGGAGACCGTCTACTCCAACTGGTTGCTTGGCTATTCCAGCCTGCTGGGGCCGATCGCCGGGATCATGGTGGTGGACTATTTCATCACCCGCAAACAGCAACTGGACTTGGCCGGCCTGTATCGCGATGACGTTTACCCGGCATGGAACTGGAGCGGTTTCATCGCCTTCGGCGTGCCGGTGGTGCTGACCTTGCTGTCGTTGGGCAGCGATGCGTTCAGCTGGTTCTACAGCTATGGCTGGTTTACCGGTTCGGCGCTGGGTGGGTTGCTGTATTACGGCCTGAATGCCAAGCGCGGGGCCACGCCGGTCACCGTCAATCCATAAGAAGAAATGTAGCCTGAGGAGATCCCCATGAACGCTGCCCTGGACGTTCTGCAATCCACCCATCAGCACATCAACCGCGACCGCCTGTGGCAATCGCTGATGGACCTGGCCAGGCTCGGCGCCACGCCCAAGGGGGGGGTGTGTCGCTTGGCCCTCACCGACCTCGACCGCAAGGCCCGCGATCTGTTCGTGCAGTGGTGCGAAGACGCCGGCTGCACCGTGACCGTCGACGGCATCGGCAATATCTTCGCCCGCCGCCCCGGACGCAACCCTGACCTGCCGCCGGTGATGACCGGCAGCCATATCGACACCCAGCCCACCGGCGGCAAGTTTGACGGTTGCTTTGGCGTGCTGGCAGGGGTGGAAGTGCTGCGGACGCTCAATGACCTCAAGTTGGAGACCGAGGCTCCGTTGGAAGTGGTGGTGTGGACCAACGAAGAAGGCTCGCGTTTTCCGCCCTGCATGATGGGCTCGGGGGTGTTTGCCGAGAAATTCACCCTGGCCGATACCTTGGCCAAGGTCGATGTGGATGGCGTCAGTGTGGGCGATGCGCTGAATGCGATTGGCTACGCGGGCTCGCGGCCGGTCAGCGGGCACAAGGTGGGAGCGTATTTCGAGGCGCATATCGAACAAGGGCCGATTCTTGAGGATGAGAAGAAGACGATTGGTGTGGTGCTCGGCGCCTTGGGGCAGAAGTGGTTCGACCTGAAACTGCGCGGCGTCGAGGCGCATGCGGGGCCGACGCCGATGCACCTGCGCAAGGATGCTCTGGTGGGCGCGGCAGCGGTGGTGGCGGCGGTGAACGCAGCCGCATTGGCGCACCAACCTCATGCATGTGGGACGGTGGGTTGCCTGCAGGCTTATCCGGGATCGCGCAACGTCATTCCCGGTGAAGTGCGCATGACCCTGGATTTTCGTCACCTGGAGCCGGCGCGCCTGGACTCGATGATCAGTGAGGTGCGCAAGGTCATTGAGGACACATGCACCAAGCATGGGCTCAGTTTCGAGATGGAGCCCACCGCTGACTTCCCGCCGCTGTATTTCGATCAGGGCTGCGTAGACGCGGTGCGCAATGCCGCCAATGGCCTGGGCTTGTCGAACATGGATATCGTCAGCGGGGCAGGGCACGACGCGATCTTCGTCGCCGAACTGGGCCCGGCGGGGATGATTTTCGTGCCGTGCGAGGGCGGCATCAGCCACAACGAAATCGAGAATGCCGCACCGGATGACCTGGCGGCGGGATGTGCGGTGTTGTTGCGGGCGATGGTTGCAGCGTCAGCCGCTATCGCCAGCGGCAAGCTGGCCGCCTGAAATGCAGTAAAAAATGTGGGAGGGGGCAAGCCCCCTCCCACAATGAGTGTGTGTTCAGCTTTATATCCAGATTGCATCCCACAGCGGGTAGTCGCCAATCTTCTCTACCAACCCTGCCCTCAATGGGTTAGCCACCACGTACCTGGCCATTTTCACCAGGTCATCTTCCTTGCGCAGTGCCCGGTCGTGGAAGCTTTCCTGCCAGAGTCTTCCCTTGCGTCCGCTTAGGCCGTTGACGGACCGCGTGCTCTTGGATTTTACCTGCCGCATCAGGTCCGCCAACGAGTCTTTTTTCAACTCAATAAGCCAATGAAAGTGGTCAGGCATGATCACCCACGCCAGCGAGTTTGCGAGCCCTCGGTACTGAGCCAGGCGAAACTGCCAGACCACCAGTCGACCGAGGTGGAAGTCGCTGAATATCGGTAGGCGTTCGTGGGTGTTGGTGGTGATCAGGTAGATGCGGTTGGGTTCGCTGAAGCGTCCGATGCGCAGCCGATGTGAAGCGGGTAAATCTGCCATTCCCTGGCCCTCTCAAGGTGTGTTCAGAGAGGCTAGATCGGTGTGTAAAAGGCTGATTGGCCGGCCTTTGGCAGGATGTGTCTGGAAGAACGCCATCGGGGGCAAGCCCCCTCCCACATTGGTTCTGCGGCGTTCATACATTGTGTGTCTGGCACAGGAGCAGGGTGGAAGGGGCAAGCCCCCTCCCACATTGGTTCAGCGGCGTTCATACATTGTGTGTCTGGCACAGGAGCAGGGTGGAAGTGGCAAGCCCCCTCCCACATTGGTTCTGCGGCGTTCATACATTGTGTGTCTGGCACAGGACAAGTGTGGGAGGGGGCTTGCCCCCGATTGCGGTAGTTCAGTTGACAGTTATGTGACTGACCCACCGTATCAGGCGCCCGGCTGCCAGCCACCGCCAAGCGCCGTCACCAACCCCACACTCGCCTGCAACTGCCGCGTCTGCACCGCCTGCAAGGTGCGCTGCGCCTGTAACGCTGCCGTCTGCGCCGTCACCACATCCAGATAACTCACGGCCCCCGCCTCGTAGCTGTTCATCGCCAGCGCCTGGGTGTGCTGCGCCGCGTCCGCTGCTGCCTGCTCATCCAAGGCTTCCTGCTGCAGATCTCGCAATTGCCCCAGGTTATCTTCCACCTCGCGCACGGCCTTCAGCACCTGGCTGCGGTAGTGTGCCGATGCCTCTTCGAATTCGGCTTTGGCCTGGCGCTCGTTGGCGCTCAGGCGGCCCCCGTCAAAGATCGGCAGGTTCACCAGCGGCCCCAGCGCCCAGTAGCGATTACCGGCGGACAGCAGGTTGCCGACGCCCTGCGTCTGCCCGCCAATCAACCCGGTCAGGCTGAAATCCGGATACCACGCTGCCTTCGCTACGCCGATGTTGGCGTTGGCGGCAAACACCCGCCGTTCCGCCGCTGCAATATCCGGCCGACGTTGCAGGAGATGGCTTGGCAGCTGCGATGGAATGCCCGGCAGTGCAATCAATTGCGGGCTCGGCGGCACGGAGAACTCGCTGGCCGCCACGCCCACCAGTTCACCGATGGCATGCTCGGTCAGGTTGCGTTGCCCGCGGACTTCATCCAGCTGCGCCTTGGCTTCGGCCAGTTGGTTCTGTGCACGCGTCAGGTCCAGCTCCGAGGCGATCTGGCCCTCATACCGGCTGCGGGTCAGTTGCAGGGCCTGGCTGAAATCATCCAGCGAACGCTTGAGAATCCGCGCCTGTGCATCCAGCCCATTGAGCTGCACATACAGGCTCGCCAGTTGATGCTGCAAGCTCAGGCGCGCCACCGCCAGGTCGTCACCCGACGCTTGCGCCTGGGCGTCACCCGCCGCCACCTGGTTGCGGATTTTGCCCCACAGGTCCAGGTCGTAACTCAACGAAAACCCTGCGCTATTGCTGTTGTACACCGACGGCTGCGTGGTCCCGCGTAGCGGCCGTGAATCCGATTGGCGCTGGCGCAACGGCTGTGCGCTGGCGGTGATCTGCGGGAACAGCCCGGCATGCAGTTGGCTGGCGTACGCCTGGGACGCATCGAAGTGCGCCAGTGCCGCCGCCAGGTCCGGGTTGGCCTTGAGCAGTTGCTGTTGCAGGTCGTTCAGGCGCGGGTCGTGGTAGAGCTTCCACCATTCGGGCGCCAATTGGTCGGACGGTTGCGCGCTGTGCCAGGGACCGTCGCTGGTCTGTTCGCGGTAGTGCGCAGGCAGGTCAATCGGCGGCACCTTGTAGGTGGGCGCCATAGAGCAACCCTGTAACGCCAGCAGCATCAGTGCAACGAGGGGATTAAGCCTTGGGCGCATGCGTACCTCCAGCGGCGTCGGCCAGTTGCACCGGGTCGCCTTCGCGCAGGGCGTCGGGCGGGTTGTCGACCACGCGGTCGGCGGGTTTCAGGCCCTGGTCGATGACCAGGCGTTCACCGAGGTCGAGGCCGATATGGATGCCTTGCAAGTGCACATGATTCTGCGCATCCAGCACCGCCACTTGCGTGCCCTGGGCGCGGAAGATCAACGCGCTGGCCGGGATGCTCACGCCATGGGTGTCCGCCGGGATCGGCAGGGTCGCTTCGGCGTAATCGCCGGGCAGCAGCTCGCCGTTGGGGTTGTCGGCCACGAACTGCGCGAGCAGGGTGCCGGAGCGCCGGTCGATGGCAGTGGAGTCGCCGATCAGGCGCGCCTTGAAGTGCTCGCCAGGATGCTCGGGTACCGTCAGCTCGGCTTCAAGGCCGGGGTGGATGACCGCGGCGTAGTTCTGCGGCACCGGTACATACAGGCGCAGTTGGTGGGTGTCGGCGATGTTGAACAGCTCCGGGTCGCTGTCGGTGTCGGCCTTGATCAACTGGCCGATATCGGTGTTACGTGCGGTGATGGTGCCGGCGAACGGCGCGCGGATAGTCTTGTAGCTTTCCAGTGCGGTCAGCCTGGCGTAGTCGGCAGCAGCGGCCTCGGCGTTGGCTTTGGCGGCGGCGGCATTGGAAGTTTTCTCATCGGCTTCCTGGCGCGACACCGAGTGGCTCGCCAGCAAGTTCTGCCAGCGCGTGGCGGTGGTGGCGGCCAGGCGTGCGTTGGCCTGTTCCTGCACCAGGCGTGCGTGGGCCTGCGCCAGTTGTTGGTCGAGGTCGGGGCTGTCGATCTCGGCAAGGATTTGCCCGGCTTCGACCCGCGTCCCGATGTCGGCTTTCCAGTCCTTGAGGTAGCCGCTGACCCGCGCATGGATCGGTGCCTTGCTCCAGGCTTCCAGGTGCGCGGGCAGGCGCAGGGTATCGCCGGCCGCATTCTGCTGCGGTTGGAACACCATCACCTGCGGGATGGCGGCGGTCTCGGTCCAGGCCGTGACCGACTGTTCGTGCAAGGTACGGGCGTGCAGGCCGTTGGCGACCAACAGGGCGGCCAGGGTCAGGCCGCCGACACCCATGAGCATCAGACGCTTGCGCGAGGGTTTGTGATCAGACGACATGAGACGTTTCTCCAGCTGTAGCACGATTAGGGTGACGACCGTGGACCAGGCTGAAGACCACGGGTACAAACAACAGGGTGGCCGTGGTGGCGAGGATCAGGCCACCGATCACCGCACGGCCGAGCGGGGCGTTCTGTTCTTCGGACATCGCCAGGGGCAACATGCCGATGATCATCGCCAGGGCGGTCATGCACACCGGACGAAAACGCGTGTAGCCGGCTTCCAGCGCCGCCTTCAATGCATCGCCATGTTCGGCCAGGCGTTCGCGGCAGAAACTCACCACCAGGATCGAGTTGGCGGTGGCGACGCCCATGCACAGGATCGCCCCGGTCAATGCCGGCACCGACAAGGACGTGTCGCTGAGGAACAGCATCCACACGATCCCCGCCAGCGCCGCCGGCAAGGCGGTGATGATCACGAACGGGTCGACCCATGATTGGAAGTTGACCACGATCAGCAGGTAGATCAGCACCACCGCACCGAGCAGGCCAAAACTCAAGCCGCTGAACGCTTCATGCAGTGCATCGATCTGCCCATGCAGGCTGATCACCGCGCCTTTGGGGCGCATGGAGGCGGTGTCATCCAGCACTTTCTGAACGTCACGGGCCACGCCGCCGAGGTCGCGGCCTTGCACGTTGGCATACAGGTCCAGGGTCGGCTCGATGTTGTAGTGGGTCACCACCGCCGGGCTCTGCACGCGGGAGATGGTGGCTACACCGCCGAGGATCTGCGACTGGCCGTTAGCACCGGTCACCGGCAGGGCTTCCAGCGAGGGCAGGCTGTCGAGGCGGTATTGCGGGGTGGCCGCGACGATGGAATAGGACACACCGTTGGCCGGGTTGAGCCAGAAGGTCGGTGCCACCTGTGAACTGCCGGCGAGGGACGCCACCATGCTGTTGGTCACGTCGCGCTCGGTGATACCCAGGCCATTGGCGCGCAGACGGTCGACGTTCACCTGCAGCGACGGGTAGCCGGTGGATTGCTGGATACGCAGGTCGGCGATGCCCGGTACGTTTCGCAGGCGTCGCTCAAGCTCCACTGCATAGGCGCGGTTTTCTTCATCACTGCGCCCGGAGATCTTCACGTCCAGCGGAGCCGGGGCGCCGAAGTTGAGAATCTGGCTGCTGATGTCCGCCGGCAGGAACGCAAAGTGTCTGCCGGGGAAACTTTGCGGCAGGGCTTCACGCAGTTTTTTCACGTAATCGGCGGTGGGCGCATGGTCCTTTTTCAGGGTGACCTGTATATCGCCATCCTGCGGACCGATGGTGCCGCTGCTGCTGTAGGCCATGTCGATGCCGCTGAGCGGAATGCCGATGTTGTCGACGATGGTGTCCAACTCTTCGGCGGGGATCACTTCGCGGATCCGCGCTTCGATGCGGTCGAAGGCCGCGGCGCTTTCTTCGATACGCGTGCCCAGTGGCAAGCGTACGTGCAGGGCCAGGGCGCCTGCGTCGGTAGCCGGGAAAAAATCCTGGCCCAGGCTCGGCAGCAGCAGGAACGACGCCAGCACACAGGCCAGGAAGCCGACGATAAAACGCTTGCGATTGCCCAGCGCCAAGGTCAGCAAGCCGTGGTAGGTGTCGCGGATGTTCGAGAAGTGACGCTCGAAGCCCTGCTGGAAATTCAGCACCGATTGCAGCACGCGATTGCGCGGTTTCGGGTGCTGTTCACCCTCGTGGTGGTTGATGAATTCATCTTCCGGGTGATGCCCAGCGCCTGGCTCCGGCGTGTGCGGCTTGAGCAGGAACATCGCCAGGGTCGGCACTAGCGTCCGCGAGAGGATGAACGAACTGGCCATGGCAAAGATCACCGCCAGGGCCATCGGCCGGAACAGGTAACCGGCGATGCCTTGCAGCAGGAACATCGGCACGAACACGATGCAGATGCACAGCAGCGAGACGAACGCTGGGCCGACAATTTGCGCGGCACCGTCGAGGATCGCGGTCTTCACCGCCTTGCCTTGCTCCAGATGCCAGTTGATGTTTTCGATGGTCACCGTGGCGTCGTCCACCAGGATGCCCACGGCCAGCGCCAGCCCGCCCAACGTCATCACGTTGAGGGTTTGCCCGCTGGCCGCCAGCAACGCGATGGCCGAGAGCACGGCCAAGGGAATTGATGCGGCGATGATCAGCGTCGAGCGCCAGCTGCCGAGGAACAGCAGGATCATCGCACTGGTCAGCAGCGCGGCAATGATGCCTTCCTGGGCCACGCTGCCCACCGATTGCTTGACGAACACCGATGCGTCGCCGAGCAGCGAGGTCTTCAGCGATGGCGGCAGGGTTTCGTTGATGCGCGGCAACATCTGGCGGATGCCGTCGATGATCGACAGGGTGGAAATGCTGCCGTTTTTCAGCGCCGGCATCAGCACGGCGCGGTGGCCGTCGACGCGCACAATATTGGTCTGCGGTGGCGAGCCGTCACGCACGTGCGCCACCTGGCCAATCGTGATCAGCGCACCGTCGACGGTCTTGATCGGCAGGTCGTTGAGTTCATCGATGGCCTTGGGGCTGTTGTTGAGCAGGATCGTGTATTCGTCGGGGCCGAGTTTGGCGGTGCCCACCGGGATGATCTGGTTTTGCAGTGCCAGGGCGTTACCCACGTCCTGCGCCGACAGGCCTTTGGCAGCCAGCGCCTGCGGGTCGAGGTCGAGGGTGATCTGGCGTTGCTTGCCACCCATCGGTGTCGGCATGGCCAGGCCGGGCAGGGAACTGAGCGGCAAGCGAATGTTGTTCTGCACCAGGTCGCGGATCTTGGCTTCCGAGAGGCTGGGGCTGGAGAACGCCATTTGCAGGATCGGCACCGTGGAGGCGCTGTAGTTGAGGATCAGCGGCGGCGTGATGCCCGGTGGCATTTGCTTGAGTACAGTTTGTGAAACCGCCGTCACTTGGGCATTGGCGGTGCGGATATCCACGCCGGGCTGGAAGAAGATCTTGACGATGCCCATGCCGGGCAGCGATTGCGATTCGATATGTTCGATGTCGTTGACGGTGGTGCTCAGGGAGCGTTCGTAGGTGTAGATCACCCGGCCGGCCATGGCGTCCGGCGACAGGCCGTTGTACTGCCAGACCACGGCGACCACGGGGATGCCGATATCCGGGAAAACATCAGTAGGGGTACGCAGGGCCGCCATTGGCCCGATGATGCAGATGAAGATGGCCAACACGATAAAGGTGTATGGCTTTTGCAGTGCGGTCTTTACCAGCCCGAGCATGCGTGAAACCTCCGGAAGGAGCAGGATTGCAAACCCCGGCAGTCTCACGCGACCCACCTAACACGCACCTTTCAGCCAGGTGAAGGAACATTTAGGTTAGGGCTGAAGATCGTTTCATATGTATTCATTTGTTCTACAAAGGGCAGCTCCTCAAGCTTGCAACCCATCGGACACATTGTCTTTCTTTGGAGCCCTGCCATGTCACTCAAACCTTTATTGTTGATTCCTGCCCTTGGTGCTGTGCTGTTGTTGTCGGCATGTGCCGGCCCGATCCCCAAGGCTGACCCGAGCGAAGCGTGGATCGGTCTGAAAGAAGAAGCGCCGAATGACCTGATGGCCGAGCGGGTAGATGGCAAGCGCGTGGATGACGGGCGCTTTTTTGAAGTGCCACCAGGCGATCATCGCCTGGATGTGACGCTGTTCGAGGAAGAACCCGGCGACGATAATCAGCAAGACTGCCAGGGGCGTGTCGAGTACAAGCATTTCAAGGCGGGTGAGCACTACACCCTGGTCGAATCCAGCCTGGGTACTACCGTGCGTGCGTCCTTGATGGACGGGCACGGCAAGGAAGTTGCGGCCACTCAGGACTTCAATTGCATGCCAGGCTAGGCGTGATGCACCGCGGCCTTGTGAGGCTTGGCGGGTGCCGTCGGTTTGACGTGGGGGTGATGGTGCCGGCGGGTAATGCGCAACACCCCCCACAGCATGGCGCCGGCTACCGCCAGCCAACCGCAGATCAACAGGAAAATCGTCGTTGCAAGGCTCATTCGGGCCTCCTTTCGCCCCGCAGGGGGCACACACAGTCTTCTCAATGGACAGTCTAGCTACCTGGCGGTTGCCTGCTATTGACCAATGGTCGAGTGCGACCAACTTCTTTGCTATATCCACGCCCCCTGCACAATCGCGATTGGGCTATGATCAGGGCCCTTACCGGCACTCGATCAAGAGAGTAGAAAATTGCGGTTACGGTCGAACCTGAAAACATCCTTGTTAATTGCTTGTGCCCTGGGCCTCGCGGCCTGTTCCTCCGCACCGTCGAGGCTGGCGGGCCTGCCGGAGCGAGTCGAACTCAATGGCGTGCCGACCTTTCGCAGCGAGGCTTATCAGAGCGGTCCTACATCGTTAGCCAGCATGCTGTCGCAACAAGGCATTGTCATGACACCGGGGTTGCTGGATAAGCCACTGCATCTGCCGGGCGGTGAAGCGGACCTTGAGCGCAACATGCAGGTACTGGCGCGTGAGTACGGGCTGATGGTGTACCCGCTGGATGCGAAGCTGACGGCGGTGCTGGCACAGGTCGCGGCGGGTTATCCGGTGATGGCGCGGATTGGTGGCGGGCTGTGGTCCGACGCGCACTACGTGGTAGTGGTGGGGTTCAATCAGCAGAAAAGCACGGTGCTGCTGCGCTCAGGCATGGATCGGCGCCTGTTGATGAGCTTCGGCGACTTCGAGTCAAAATGGAAAAGCGCCGGAAACTGGGCAATCCTCACCCAGCGCCCGAGCCAGTTGCCAGCCAATGTCGACGCGCAGCGCTGGCGGGATGCGGCTGACGCAACGGCCCAGGCCGGGCAGGAGCGGGCGGCGGCGCAGGCGCTGAAGGTGTTGGCGGAACGCAAATAAAAAACGGCGCTATCAAGCGCCGTTTTTTATGGTCGGTTATCGACGCGCTTCTGCAGCATTCGGCCGATTTTTCAGGTTCTTGTCGGCCTTGTAGCGCAACGCCACATCCGGCACCGACCCGCTCTTGCCGGTTTCAACCCAATTGCGGATACGGCTGGCATCGGCAAAGTGGGTGAATTTGCCGAAAGCGTCCAGGATCACCAATGACACCGGGCGGTTGCCCATGCTGGTCACCAGCACCAGGCAGTGGCCGGCCTGGTTGGTGAAGCCGGTCTTGGTCAGCTTGATGTCCCAATTGGCGCGGTTGATCAGGTGGTCGGTGTTGGAGAAGCCCAGGGTGTAGTTGGGCTTGCGGAACGACACGGTCTTTTCCTTGGTGGTGCTCAATTGGCTCAGCAAGGGGTAGTGACGCGCGGCGGCGAGCAGTTTGCTCAGGTCACGGGCGGTGGACACGTTGTGGATCGACAGGCCGGTGGGTTCCACATAGTGAGTGCTGGTCATGCCCAGCGCCTTGGCCTTGGCGTTCATCGCGGCAATAAACGCCGGGTAACCGCCTGGATAGTGGTGCGCCAGGCTCGCGGCGGCGCGGTTCTCCGAGGACATCAAGGCGATCAGCAGCATTTCTTTGCGTGGCATCTCGCTGCCGATTTTCACCCGGGAAAACACGCCTTTCATTTCCGGCGTGTCCTTGATGTTGATATCGATGTATTCATCCATGTTCTGCTTGGCTTCCAGCACCACCAGGCCGGTCATCAACTTGCTCACCGAGGCGATCGGCACCACCACGTCAGGGTTGCTGGAATAGATGACCTTGTTGGTCTGCAGGTCCACCAGCATGGCGCTGCCGGAGGCGATTTGCAGTTTGGAGGTATCACGCGGGGCCTGGGTGGTTTCGGCGGCATGAGCGAAAGTGCCTGTAAACGCAAAAAATAGGCTGACGATAGAGAGACGAATTTTCACGCGGATGAACTCGCTAAAAAAGTAAGGAAATACCGTTCGGGAACGGTTTTTGGATAAATGCCGTTACATTTTAGGAGTATGGATCAGAAAGTGTCGAATGTTCTTCTGGAACCAGACGAAAGTGCTTAAAAACTAAGAAAAAACAGGATTTATTACGGGCAATAAAAAGCCCTGCGATAAGGCAGGGCTTTTTCAGTACACCCGGTTATTAAGCGTGCAGGGTCTCTGCGGCGTACAGGGTGTTTTCCAGCAGGCAGGCGCGCGTCATCGGGCCGACACCGCCGGGTACCGGGGTGATCCAGCCGGCGCGGGGCAGGGCGGTTTCGTACACCACGTCGCCGACCAGCTTGCCGTCTTCCTGGCGGTTGATGCCCACGTCGATGACGATGGCGCCTTCCTTGATCCACTCACCCTTGACCAGGCCCGGCTTGCCGGCGGCAACCACCACCAGGTCGGCGCGGCCGACGTGGCCGGCGAGGTCCTTGGTGAAGCGGTGGGTAACGGTCACGGTGCAGCCGGCCAGCAGCAGTTCCATGGCCATCGGACGACCGACGATGTTGGACGCGCCAACAACCACGGCGTCGAGGCCGTACAGGTCGACACCGGTGCTTTCCAGCAGGGTCATGATGCCCTTCGGCGTGCACGGGCGCAGCAGCGGGATACGCTGGGCCAGGCGGCCGACGTTATAAGGGTGGAAACCGTCGACGTCTTTGTCCGGACGAATGCGCTCCAGCAATTTGGAGGCGTCCAGGTGCTCGGGCAATGGCAGTTGAAGCAGGATGCCATCGATCTTCGGGTCGTCGTTGAGGCCGTCGATCAGGTCGGTAAGGGCCTGCTGGGTGGTCTCGGAAGGCAAGTCGTAGGCCTTGGAAATAAAGCCGACCTCTTCACAGTCTTTACGCTTGTGCGAGACATAAACCTGAGAGGCAGGATCGCTGCCGACCAGGATCACCGCGAGGCCAGGCGTGCGCAGGCCTTGCTGGCTGCGCTCGGTGACTCGTTTGGCGATCTGCTGGCGCAGGCTGGCGGCGATTGATTTGCCGTCGATAAGTTGTGCAGTCATTACGCGTGATTAACCATCGAGAGGGGGAAGAAAAGTGCGCGCATTCTCGCATGCCAAGGCGTGAGGGCAAAGGCGCTTGGTCTGCAAATTGCCCTAACCCCTTAAATAAAATGAATTTTTTTCAAAAAAGATTTGACGGGTTTCGAGGGCGTCTATACTATTCGTCGCACTTGTCGGGCACAGCCTAGCACTGGTTAAGAAGGTCGAGCAGAATAGCGTGTTGTTCTGCAAGGCTGGAAGCACTTAGTTTGTAATCCTCCAAGAGTACAGATTAATAAGGCGCCCGTAGCTCAGCTGGATAGAGCATCCGCCTTCTAAGCGGATGGTCGCAGGTTCGAGTCCTGCCGGGTGCGCCATTAGGCAGCTTTGGCACAAGTAGCGTCAGATGGTGGGCGTAGCTCAGTTGGTAGAGCACGGGATTGTGACTCCCGTTGTCGAGGGTTCGATCCCCTTCGTCCACCCCATATTTTGAAAGGCGCCAGATTAATCGTCTGGCGCCTTTGCTTTAAGAGCTTCAAGCGCGGATGTGGTGGAATTGGTAGACACACTGGATTTAGGTTCCAGCGCCGCGAGGCGTAAGAGTTCGAGTCTCTTCATCCGCACCAAATAAAGCCTGGCCTTGTTGAGAAACGGGGTAGGGCTAGACAAAGAAGTGGTTTGGTTTCTTTGTTAACGCAATATGGTGGGCGTAGCTCAGTTGGTAGAGCACGGGATTGTGACTCCCGTTGTCGAGGGTTCGAT
>NZ_MDGK01000058.1 GCF_001870465.1 Pseudomonas extremorientalis | reverse complement strand
GTAGAGCACGGGATTGTGACTCCCGTTGTCGAGGGTTCGATCCCCTTCGTCCACCCCATATTCGAAAGGCGCCAGATTTAACAGTCTGGCGCCTTTTTTGGTTTCAGCGGTTCGACTATTCGGCGGCAGCACGTAGTGGGCCGCAACGGCAGGGCGTTTCGTCGTATTTATGTATCTCGATGATGCTGCGCTGCCTGTCAGCCCTGTTTGAAGGGTTGGCCGTCAGGGAGATGGATGACGACTTCTTCTATATATAGAAGGGGCGGCGCAGAGCCCTGGCGTGATGGGCTGTATTTGTCACCGGGGCGAGGTGCATCAGTGCCTTCGTACCGATAAATTGCCGGCTGTTTTCGGGCGTATTTGCAGTAGGGTGACTTCTTGAGTTTGACCCACTAGAATGCATGCCCTTGATTGGGGTCGGAAATGGCCGGCTAACGTCTGTGCAACGAGGAATATCCATGCAAGTTTCTGTTGAAAATACTACTGCTATCGAGCGTCGCCTGAGCATCACCGTGCCGGCTGAGCGTCTCGAGACTGCGGTCAACAAGCGTCTGCAGCAGACTGCCCAGAAGGCCAAGATCGCTGGTTTCCGTCCAGGCAAAGTGCCAATGAGCGAAATCAAGCGCCGTTTTGGTGCCGATGCGCGCCAGGAAGCTGTGGGCGACGTGATCCAGGCTTCTTTCTACGAAGCGGTCGTTGAACACAAGCTGAACCCGGCGGGTTCGCCGTCGATCGAGCCTAAGTCCCTGGAAGCAGGCAAGGACCTGGAATACGTTGCCGTATTCGAAGTGTTCCCTGAGTTTGAAGTGGCCGGTTTCGACGGTATTGCCATCGAGCGCCTGAGCGCCGAAGTGGCTGACTCGGACCTGGACAACATGCTGGAAATCCTGCGCAAGCAGAACACCCGTTTCGAAGTGGCTGAGCGTGCTGCCCAGAACGAAGACCAGCTGAACATCGATTTCGTTGGCAAGGTTGACGGCGAAGTGTTCGCTGGCGGCTCCGCCAAGGGCACTCAGCTGGTGCTGGGTTCCAACCGCATGATCCCGGGTTTCGAAGACGGCCTGGTTGGCGCCAAAGCCGGCGAAGAACGCGTTCTGAACCTGACCTTCCCTGCTGACTACCAGAACCTGGACCTGGCTGGCAAAGCCGCCGAGTTCACCGTGACCGTCAACAGCGTTTCCGAGCCTAAGCTGCCAGAGCTGAACGAAGAATTCTTCGCGCAATTCGGTATCAAGGAAACCGGTATCGAAGGTTTCCGCGCCGAAGTTCGCAAGAACATGGAGCGCGAGCTGCGCCAGGCCATCAAGTCCAAGGTCAAGAACCAGGTCATGGACGGTCTGCTGGCTGCCAACCCGATCGAAGTGCCCAAGGCCCTGCTGTCCAACGAAGTGGATCGCCTGCGCGTTCAAGCTGTTCAGCAGTTTGGTGGCAACATCAAGCCTGACCAGCTGCCGGCCGAGCTGTTCGAAGAGCAAGCCAAGCGTCGCGTCGTGCTGGGTCTGATCGTGGCTGAAGTGGTCAAGCAGTTCGACCTCAAGCCGGACGAAGACCGCGTTCGCGAAATGATCCAGGAAATGGCTTCGGCCTACCAGGAGCCTGAGCAGGTCGTGGCTTGGTACTACAAGAACGATCAGCAACTGAACGAAGTGCGTTCGGTTGTGCTGGAAGAACAAGTTGTGGATACTGTTCTGCAGAAGGCTAAGGTGACCGATAAAGCGGTCTCTTACGAAGAAGCAGTCAAACCGGCGGAAGCAGCACAAGCCGACTGACTGTCCAACTCGTTGGAAATTCAACCATAAGCCAGCCTCGCGCTGGCTTATGCGTTTTCAAGACATGACTATTTGGGAGTAACTGCAGAGCATGTTCCGTAATTCCTATATTCAGCAGAACTCTGATATCCAGGCCGCTGGCGGCCTGGTCCCGATGGTTGTCGAGCAGTCCGCTCGTGGCGAACGCGCCTACGACATCTACTCGCGCCTGCTCAAGGAGCGAGTGATCTTTCTGGTGGGCCCCGTAGAGGACTACATGGCCAACCTGATCTGTGCGCAGCTGCTGTTCCTTGAAGCGGAAAACCCGGACAAGGACATCCATCTCTACATCAACTCCCCAGGCGGTTCGGTAACGGCGGGCATGTCGATCTACGACACCATGCAGTTCATCAAGCCGAACGTGTCGACCACCTGCGTCGGCCAGGCCTGCAGCATGGGCGCGTTCCTGCTGACTGCCGGTGCCGAGGGCAAGCGCTTCTGCCTGCCCAACTCGCGCGTGATGATTCACCAGCCACTGGGCGGTTTCCAGGGCCAGGCGTCGGACATCGAAATCCACGCCAAGGAAATTCTGTTTATCCGCGAGCGCCTCAACACGCTGATGGCCAAGCACAGCGGGCGCACCCTGGAAGAAATCGAGCGCGATACCAACCGCGACAACTTCATGAGTGCCGAAGCGGCGCAGGCATATGGCCTGATCGACGCAGTGATCGAAAAGCGCCCCGCTTAATATAAGCCGCTCAAAATAGGGCTGGTCGGCATGTCCGACCACTGGCGGGCTTGAAAAAGCCCGCATAAGCCTTCATCTTGTGTTGCAAGCCTATCGGATTTGGATCGAACGAATGACTGACACCCGCAACGGCGAGGACAACGGCAAGCTGCTCTATTGCTCCTTCTGTGGCAAAAGCCAGCATGAAGTACGCAAATTGATTGCCGGCCCCTCGGTGTTTATCTGCGACGAATGCGTCGACCTGTGCAATGACATCATCCGTGAGGAGGTGCAGGAAGCCCAGGCCGAGAGCAGCGCGCATAAATTGCCTTCGCCTAAAGAAATCAGCGGCATCCTTGACCAGTATGTGATTGGTCAAGAGCGTGCAAAGAAGGTTCTGGCCGTAGCGGTATACAACCACTACAAGCGCTTGAACCAGCGTGACAAGAAAGGCGACGAAGTTGAACTCGGCAAGAGCAATATCTTGCTGATCGGTCCTACAGGCTCGGGTAAAACCCTGCTTGCAGAAACCCTCGCTCGCCTGCTGAACGTTCCGTTCACCATCGCCGACGCCACCACCCTTACCGAGGCTGGCTACGTGGGTGAAGATGTCGAGAACATCATTCAGAAACTGCTGCAGAAGTGCGACTACGACGTAGAGAAGGCCCAGATGGGTATTGTCTACATCGACGAAATCGACAAGATCTCGCGCAAGTCGGACAACCCGTCGATCACCCGGGACGTTTCCGGTGAAGGCGTGCAGCAGGCACTGTTGAAACTGATCGAAGGCACGGTCGCTTCCGTACCGCCACAAGGGGGCCGCAAGCACCCGCAGCAGGAATTCCTTCAGGTTGATACACGCAACATCCTGTTCATCTGTGGCGGTGCGTTCTCCGGCCTGGAAAAAGTGATCCAGCAGCGTTCCACCCGTGGTGGCATTGGCTTCAGTGCAGAAGTGCGCAGCAAGGAAGAAGGCAAGAAGGTGGGCGAGTCCCTGCGTGAAGTCGAACCTGACGATCTGGTCAAGTTCGGTCTGATCCCTGAATTCGTTGGTCGTCTGCCGGTCCTGGCCACGTTGGACGAGTTGGATGAGGCGGCTTTGATTCAGATCCTCACCGAGCCGAAGAACGCCCTGACCAAGCAATACGCCAAGTTGTTCGAGATGGAAGGTGTAGACCTCGAGTTCCGTACCGACGCACTCAAATCAGTGGCCAAGCGGGCACTGGAGCGCAAGACCGGTGCACGTGGCCTGCGTTCGATTCTCGAAGGCGTGTTGCTCGACACCATGTACGAAATCCCCTCGCAGTCCGAGGTGAGTAAAGTGGTGATCGATGAAAGCGTTATAGAAGGCAAGTCCAAGCCACTGTATATCTACGAAAACAGTGAGCCGACTGCCAAGGCTGCGCCAGACGCGTAAGCGTTTCGCAGTGTTTGTATAAGCAAGGGGCCTCCAGGGGCCCCTTTGTTTTTACGGCGTTTTTACGCAGGAGCGTTTACTGCGTTAACTGCTGGCAATAAGCTTGTTTTTTTTGCATGCAGACCCCATCTTGGTTTCAAGCTTACTTTTCAATTGTCATAGAGGCGAAATCATGAAGACAACCATCGAATTGCCTCTCCTGCCGTTGCGTGATGTCGTCGTCTATCCGCACATGGTTATCCCGCTGTTCGTGGGGCGCGAGAAGTCTATCGAAGCCCTCGAGGCCGCGATGACGGGCGACAAGCAGATCCTGCTGTTGGCCCAGAGAAATCCTGCCGATGATGATCCAGGCGAAGATGCCCTGTATCGCGTCGGTACCATTGCCACCGTGCTGCAACTGCTCAAGCTACCCGATGGCACCGTCAAGGTGCTGGTGGAAGGCGAGCAGCGTGGTGCGGTGGAACGCTTCATGGAAGTGGACGGCCACCTGCGCGCCGAAGTGGCGCTGATCGACGAAGTCGAGGCCCCTGAGCGCGAGTCCGAAGTGTTTGTACGCAGCCTGCTCTCGCAGTTCGAGCAGTATGTGCAGTTGGGCAAGAAAGTCCCGGCTGAAGTCCTGTCCTCCCTCAACAGCATCGATGAGCCGAGCCGCCTGGTCGACACCATGGCCGCGCACATGGCGCTGAAGATCGAGCAGAAGCAGGACATCCTCGAAATCATCGACTTGCCGGCACGTGTAGAACATGTATTGGCACTGCTGGATGCCGAAATCGACCTGTTGCAGGTTGAGAAGCGCATTCGTGGTCGCGTGAAGAAGCAAATGGAGCGCAGTCAGCGCGAGTACTACTTGAATGAGCAGATGAAGGCCATTCAGAAGGAACTCGGCGACAGCGAGGAAGGCCACAACGAAATCGAAGAGCTGAAAAAGCGCATCGATGCCGCCGGCCTGCCGAAAGACGCCCTGACCAAAGCCACCGCCGAGCTGAACAAGCTCAAGCAGATGTCGCCGATGTCGGCCGAAGCCACCGTGGTGCGGTCCTACATCGACTGGCTGGTGCAGGTGCCGTGGAAGGCTCAGACCAAGGTACGCCTGGACCTCGCTCGTGCCGAAGACATTCTCGACGCCGATCACTATGGCCTGGAAGAAGTCAAGGAACGCATCCTCGAATACCTCGCTGTGCAAAAACGCGTGAAGAAAATCCGTGGCCCGGTGTTGTGCCTGGTTGGTCCGCCGGGTGTGGGTAAAACCTCCCTGGCCGAGTCGATTGCCAACGCTACCAACCGTAAGTTCGTGCGCATGGCCCTTGGTGGTGTACGGGATGAAGCGGAAATCCGTGGTCATCGCCGCACGTACATCGGTTCGATGCCAGGAAGATTGATTCAAAAGATGACAAAGGTCGGTGTGCGCAACCCGCTGTTCCTGCTCGATGAAATCGACAAAATGGGTAGCGACATGCGTGGCGATCCGGCATCGGCGTTGCTGGAAGTGCTTGACCCCGAGCAGAACCACAATTTCAACGACCATTACCTGGAAGTCGACTACGACCTCTCCGATGTGATGTTCCTGTGCACCTCCAACTCCATGAACATCCCGCCAGCGTTGCTGGACCGGATGGAGGTGATTCGTCTGCCGGGTTACACCGAAGACGAAAAGATCAACATCGCCGTCAAATACCTCGCGCCCAAGCAAACGTCGGCCAATGGCCTGAAGAAAGGCGAGATCGAATTCGAGGTCGAGGCGATCCGCGACATCGTGCGCTACTACACCCGCGAGGCCGGTGTACGGGGCCTTGAGCGCCAGATTGCGAAGATCTGCCGCAAGGCGGTCAAAGAGCACGCGCTGGAAAAACGCTTCTCGGTGAAGGTCACGGCCGACTCCCTGGAGCACTTCCTGGGCGTGCGCAAATTCCGCTACGGCCTGGCCGAGCAACAGGATCAGGTCGGCCAGGTGACTGGACTGGCGTGGACCCAGGTGGGCGGCGAGTTGCTGACCATCGAAGCCGCAGTGATTCCAGGCAAAGGCCAGTTGATCAAGACCGGATCGCTCGGTGACGTGATGGTCGAGTCCATCACTGCCGCGCAGACCGTGGTGCGCAGCCGCGCCAGGAGCCTGGGGATCCCCCTGGACTTCCACGAGAAGCACGACACGCATATCCATATGCCGGAAGGGGCGACCCCCAAGGACGGTCCTAGCGCTGGCGTAGGCATGTGCACGGCGCTGGTTTCGGCATTGACCGGCATTCCGGTACGCGCCGATGTCGCCATGACCGGTGAAATCACCCTGCGTGGCCAGGTATTGGCTATCGGTGGTCTGAAAGAGAAATTGCTGGCTGCACACCGGGGCGGTATCAAGACCGTGATCATTCCTGAAGAGAATGTTCGCGACTTGAAGGAAATTCCTGACAATATCAAGCAGGATCTTCAGATTAAACCGGTTAAATGGATTGACGAGGTCCTGCAAATTGCGCTGCAATACGCGCCGGAGCCCTTGCCGGATGTGGCTCCGGAGATAGTTGCTAAGGACGAAAAACGCGAGTCTGATTCCAAGGAAAGAATTAGCACGCATTAATGTGTTAAAGCCCGGGGGCTTCCTTGACAGCTTTTTAGAGCCCTTGTTATAAAGCGGCTCTTAAGTGTCTGTAGGCCATTCAGCACTGGTTTTTGCTTTCACCAAAAAACTTAGAATCATACTCAATAGATATATAAGGGGACTTAGAGTGAACAAGTCGGAACTGATTGATGCTATCGCTGCATCCGCTGATATCCCGAAAGCTGCTGCTGGCCGTGCGCTGGATGCAGTAATCGAATCCGTCACTGGCGCTCTGAAGGCCGGCGACTCCGTGGTACTGGTAGGCTTCGGTACTTTCTCTGTGACTGACCGCCCAGCTCGCACTGGCCGTAACCCACAGACTGGCAAAGCACTGCAAATCGCTGCTGCCAAGAAACCAGGTTTCAAAGCCGGTAAAGCCCTGAAAGAAGCCGTTAACTAAGCTTCGACCAAGCCTTTACCTACCCGGGTCGGACGCAGGTTCGACCTGGCAGCGGAGCGGCCAGCAGACCCAGGTATTCATCGGGTCGCCAAGCCGGGGGGAACGAAAACCCCCGTCCGCTCCGCCAGTTGCGAGAAGGCGCATCCTTGGATGCGCCTTTCTTATATCCGTACTCTACCCACGCTCCACGGTTGCCTATTCTTGAAGTTCAACCGTTTCTGGGGGACGCATGCTGCAAAATATCAGGGACAATTCACAAGGCTGGATTGCCAAGACCATTATCGGGATCATCGTCGCGTTGATGGCGTTCACCGGTATCGAGGCCATTTTCCAGGCTTCGGGTAACAACAAGCAGGACGTGGCCAAGGTCAACGGTGAAGAAATCACCCAGACTGAACTGAGCCAGGCCGTCGACATGCAACGCCGCCAGCTGATGCAACAGCTGGGCAAGGATTTCGATGCTTCGCTGCTGGACGAAAAACTCCTGCGCGACGCGGCACTCAAGGGCCTGATCGATCGCAAGCTGCTGCTGCAAGGCGCCGCCGACTCCAAGTTTGGCTTCTCCGAAGCTGCACTGGACCAGGTGATCCTGCAGACGCCGGAATTCCAGGTGGACGGCAAGTTCAGTCCTGACCGCTTTGACCAGGTCATTCGCCAACTGGGCTACACCCGTATGCAGTTCCGTCAGATGCTGACCCAGGAAATGCTGATCGGCCAGGTTCGTGCAGGCATCGCCGGCAGCGGTTTTGTGACCGACGCGGAAGTCCTGGCATTCGCCCGCCTGGAAAAGCAGACCCGCGATTTCGCCACCGTCAACATCAAGGCCAACCCTGCCGCGGTGAAACTCACCGACGACGAGGTCAAGGCTTACTACGACCAGCACGCCAAAGAGTTCATGACCCCTGATCAAGTGGTCATCGACTATCTGGAACTGAAGAAGTCTTCCTTCTTCGACCAGGTCACCGTGAAGGACGATGAGTTGCAGGCTGCCTATCAGAAAGAAATCGCCAACCTCGCTGAGCAGCGTCGTGCCGCGCACATTCTGATTGAAGTCAACGACAAGACCACCGACGCGCAAGCCAAGGCCAAGATCGAAGAAATCCAGGCACGCCTGGCCAAGGGTGAGAAGTTCGAAGCCCTGGCCAAGGAGTTCTCTCAGGATCCAGGTTCGGCCAGCAACGGCGGTGACCTGGGCTTTGCCGGGCCTGGTGTCTACGACCCGGACTTCGAAACCGCCTTGTACGCGTTGAACAAGGACCAGGTCTCGGCGCCGGTGCGCAGCAGCTTCGGTTGGCACCTGATCAAGCTGCTCGGCGTTGAAGCACCGCAAGTGCCGACCTTTGCCAGCCTGAAAGACAAGCTGACCAAAGAGCTCAAGACCCAGCAGGTCGAGCAGCGTTATGTCGAAGCGACCAAGCAATTGGAAGATGCGGCATTCGAAGCCTCCGATCTGGCCCAGCCGGCGTCCGACCTGAAACTGACTGTACACACCTCCGCGCCGTTTGGCCGTGAAGGAGGCGAAGGTGTTGCGGCCAACCGTGCCGTGGTCACCGCTGCGTTCAGCCCGGAAGTGCTGAATGAGGGTGCCAACAGCAGTGCTATCGAGCTGGACCCGGAAACCATCATCGTGCTGCGTGCCAAAGAGCACCTGAAGCCTTCGCAACTGCCGCTGGAAAGCGTTGCAGCGGCGATCCGCACCCAGATGGCCAAGGAACGCGCCAGCGCGGCTGCCAAGACTCACGCTGACGAGCTGATCGCCAGCCTGCGTGATGGCAAGACCCCGCTGAACCAGCCGGTCGACGGCCAGGCCTGGAAGGTCACTGAAGCCGCAACCCGTACCCAGGAAGCGATCGACCCTGCCGTGCTGCAAGCCCTGTTCCGCATGCCCAAGCCTGCGGCCAAGGACAAGCCGACCTTCACCACCGTGACCCTGGCGGATGGTAGCCTGGTCATCGTGCGCCTGAACGGCGTCAACGAGGCCGCTGCGCCAACGGACGAAGAAAAGGCGCAATACCGCCGCTTCCTCGCCTCCCGTGTCGGTCAGCAGGACTTCGCGGCCTACCGCAAGCAGTTGGAAACCAAGGCTGACATCAAGAAGTTCTGATGTCGGTTTGACTCAAAAGCCCCCGGCCTGAAAAGGCCGGGGGCTTTTTTATGGTCGCTGGAGTGGACTGCCCGGTGGGGTACGCGCCGTTCTGCTCCTTTTCAGCGTGCCTGCCGCGACCTTGAGCAAGCGCTGAAAATTCGGGCATTGCCCATGGTCAGGTGCCGGGCAGTCTGCCGCATGCCGCAAGCCCTGACTCATCGCTTTCAGGCGCTTGATGGTCGAGTCGATGCTGTCGGCCTTGTCCAGCAACAGCTGTCTGTCCACCTGCAATGCGCCCTCCAAGGGCAGCATGCTGCGGATTTCATCCAGCGACAGGCCGCCGGCTTGTCCGAGGGCGATCAGCGCCAATTGATCGAGCACGGCGGGCTTGAAATGGCGCCGTTCCCCTGGGGCACTGGTCGCGGTGATCAACCCGGCCTTCTCGTAAAACCGCACGGTGGAGGAGGGCAGTCCCGTACGCCGGGCCACTTCCGAGATATCCATGATGCCTCCCTTGACTTGAAGTTGACTTCAACTTCTATCCTGCCTGTGAACGAGGGTCTCATCAATCGGAGGGCAGGTCATGTTGTCGATGGAAGAAGGTGTAAGGCTGGTATTGATCGGGATCGGGGCGACTGTCGTGATGGATGTGTGGTCGATGATTCTCAAAGGCTTGGGCATTACAACGCTCGATTACTCGATGGTGGGCCGCTGGGCCGGCCACCTGCGTCACGGCACGCTTGCCCATGCCAGTATCGGCAAGGCCTCGCCGGTACGCGGCGAATTGGCGCTGGGCTGGGCGATTCACTATGTCGTGGGTATCGCCTTTGCGGCGCTGTTGGTGAGTATCTACGGCGTGCAATGGCTGCATGATCCCCAATGGTTGCCTGCGTTGATGGTGGGCACGCTGACGGTGGTGATCCCTTACTTTGTGATGCAGCCCGCGATGGGCGCGGGTGTGGCGGCGTCTCGCACACCAACACCTTGGAGAAATCGCCTGCGCAGTGTGCTGTCCCATGGCGTGTTTGGTGCCGGTCTGTATCTTTCGGCCGTGGCGCTCAGCCAGGTAGGGTCTTATTGATTCTTCAACTGCGGGCGCCTCTCGACGCCCCGGCCAATGCCCACAGCATCAGCAACACCACCGCCCAGGGAAATGCGGCGACGCCCCAGCCCTGGAGCAGCACCCCGCCCGCGAGGCCGCCGCCAGCGATGCCCAGGTTCCACACGGTCACCAGCATCGATTGCGCGGCGTCCGCCGACTCACCTGCCGATTTGGCCAGTGCGGTTTGCAGCAACGCAGGCAACCCGCCGAACGCCACGCCCCCGGCGCGTCGGAGCCGGTCCTGCGCACTCCGTTGGTCAGTACCACCATCGAGTCCCTCAAGCATGTGGTGCTCGACGGGTTGGGGATCGCCTGCCTGCCGGACTACATGGTCGAACAGGCCGTGCAGCAGGGGCGCCTGCAAAGGGTGCTGGATGAATTTTTGGAACACCGAGGCAGTTTCTGGATGTTATGGCCATCAAGTCGCCATGCTTCGGTCAAATTGCGCGTGTTTATTGATCATATGTGTGCAGGTCTTTTTCCTACAGGCGGGGCAAGGTAAGGCTGTGACGTTTTACCGACAGGAATGCGCGCGCCAAGGCCTCGTTCTGTTGCACAATAGCGCCCGGACCGTTTTCCTCAGGATTTTCAATGTCGACATCATTTCACTTGCGTAGCCTCGGGCTGGCGCTGGTGCTGGCGGGCGCCGCGGGCTGCTCGTCACCCAAGACCGCCATTTATGAACATGAGAATTTCGACGACTCCGGTACGTTTTCCCGCGATTACCCGGTCACCGATGTGGCGGCGTGCGAAGCGGCGCGACGTGCCTTGCTGAGCCAGGGCTATATCATTACCAGCAGCGATCCGAAACTGGTGGTGGGTAACAAGAGCTTCCAGCAGACCGGCGAGACCCACCTGCAGATCAGCTTCAACGTGGTGTGTGCCGACGATGGCAAAGGTACCAATCACTCGACCATGTTCGCCAACGCCTTGCAGGACCGTTACGCGCTGAAGAAGGTCAACAACTCCGCGAGCCTGGGCGTGGGCGTGCTGGGTTCGGTGTCGATGCCGATCGGTTCCACCGATGACTCGATGGTGAAGGTGGCGAGCGAGACCGTTTCGGCACCAAAATTCTACGAGCGCTATTTTGCGCTGGTGGACGTGTTCTTGCCTCAGGAAGTGAAGAAGGCCGCGCATATCCCGGAGCAGCCGAAAGCCGAGCTGGGTGTGCCGGAACCTAAAACCGCACCGGCAGCAGAGAAAACCGAGCCGCCGAAGGAGGAGCCTGCCGTTTCCCAGCCCGTCACGCCGCCTGCCGAGGCCGCGCCGATTGCGCCGCAGGCGGAACCCGCGCCGGCTACCAGTAACCCGGACCTGCCGGCACCGACAGAAGCGATTCCGCCCCTGCCGACACCGGCGCAGTAATTCAGACCGCCACGGGATTGACCTTGTCGACGTTGATCCCGTAGCGGCTGATGGCTTCACTGACTTTTTCACGACCGATAACGCCGTCATCCGCCAACGCCTTCAAGGCTGCCAGCGCGATGAAATACCGGTCCACTTCGAAGAACGCGCGCAGGGTTTCACGGGTATCCGATTGCCCGAAGCCGTCCGTGCCCAGGGCCACAAAGCGTCGGCCCTGGACAAAGGGGCGGATCTGATCGGCGAACAGCTTCATGTAGTCCGTCGCCACCACCACCGGCCCGTTCTGCCCGGCCAGGCATTGCTCCACATAACTTACCCGTGGCTCGCTCTGCGGGTGCAGCAGGTTCCAGCGTTCGGCTGCATGCCCGTCGCGGCGCAATTCGGTGAGGCTGGTGGCGCTCCACACAGTGCTGTGCACGCCGAAGTCCTGCTCAAGCAGCTCGGCCGCCGCGATCACTTCGCGCAGGATTGAGCCACTGCCCATCAGTTGCACCTGGGCCTGCTCGCTGGTCTTGAGCGGGTACATGCCCTTCAGAATCCCGTCTTCCACCCCTTCGGGCATCGCCGGGTGCGGGTAATTCTCGTTGAGCAGGGTGATGTAGTAGTAGATGTCCTCCTGTTCCACGTACATCCGCCGCATGCCTTCGCGAATGATCACCGCCAGCTCGTAGGCAAATGTCGGGTCGTAGGACACGCAGCACGGAATCACCGACGACAGGATATGGCTGTGTCCATCGTCATGCTGCAAGCCTTCGCCCATCAGCGTGGTGCGGCCGGCCGTGGCCCCCAGCAAAAAACCGCGTGCCCGTGCATCGCCGGCGGCCCAGGCCAGGTCGCCGACCCGCTGGAAGCCGAACATCGAGTAGAAGATATAGAACGGCACCGTCATCAAGCCGTGGTTGCTGTAGGACGTACTGGCCGCGATCCACGAGGAAATGGCGCCGGATTCATTCAGGCCTTCCTGCAGGATCTGTCCGTCCTTGCTTTCCTTGTAGTAGCTCAGTTGCCCTGCGTCCTGCGGGGTGTAGAGCTGGCCTACGGCGGAGTGGATGCCAATCTGACGGAACAGGCTTTCCATGCCAAAGGTGCGCGACTCGTCCGGCACGATAGGCACGATCAGTTTGCCCAGGTGCGGGTCCTTGAGCAGGGAGCCGAGGATGCGCACAAAGGCCATGGTGGTGGAGATCGCCCGTTCGCCGGTGTCCTTGAGCTGGGTGGCAAAGGCGGCGAGTTCGGGGATCTGCAAGGGTTCGACCGCACTGTGGCGTGCCGGTACATAGCCGCCCAGGGCCTGGCGGCGCGCCGCGAAGTAACGGGCTTCTTCGCTGTCGGCGGCGGGCTTGAGGTAGGGAATGTCGGCGAGTTGCTCGTCAGCGACTTCCAGGCCAAAACGATCGCGGAAGGCTCTTACCGCGTCTGCGCCCATCTTCTTCAATTGATGGTTGATGTTCTGGCCTTCGCCGGCTTCACCCATGCCGAAACCCTTGACGGTTTTCGCCAGGATCACCGTAGGCTGGCCGCTATGGCGCACAGCGGCGGCATAGGCGTTGTAGACCTTGTCCGGGTCATGCCCGCCCCGTGAGAGCTTCCAGATTTCGTCGTCGGACATGTCCGCAACCAATGCCAGCAACTCCGGGTATTTGCCGAAGAAATGTTCGCGCACATAAGCGCCGTTCTGCGACTTGTAGTTCTGATAGTCGCCGTCCACGCATTCCATCATGCGTTGGCGCAGCAGGCCGCTGTGGTCTTTGTCCAGCAGGGCGTCCCAACCACCGCCCCAGATCACTTTGATCACGTTCCAACCGGCGGCGCGATACAGGCTTTCGAACTCCTGGATCACCTTGGCATTGCCGCGCACCGGGCCGTCCAGGCGTTGCAGGTTGCAATTGACCACAAAGACAAGGTTGTCGAGTTTCTCGCGCCCGGCCAGGGAAATGGCGGCCAGGGATTCCGGCTGGTCCATTTCGCCATCACCGAGGAAGGCCCAGACCTTGCGCCCCTGGTGGGGTTTGAGGTCGCGCAGTTCCAAGTAGCGCATGAAGCGCGCCTGGTAAGCGGCAGTGATCGGGCCAAGGCCCATGGACACGGTGGGGAACTGCCAGAAGTCCGGCATCAGCCGTGGGTGCGGGTAGGACGAAATACCCTCGCCACCGGCCTCACGGCGAAAGTTGTCGAGTTGCGCCTCGCTGATGCGGCCTTCCAGGTAGGCGCGGCCATAAATGCCGGGGGAGGAGTGGCCCTGGATGTACACCAGGTCGCCGTCAAAGTGCTCGGTACGGCCACGAAAGAAGTGGTCGAAGCCTACGTCGTAGAGCACGGCGGCTGACGCGTAGGTTGCGATATGCCCACCCACCCCTGAGTGCTTGCCTGCACGCAACACCATTGCCATGGCATTCCAGCGGATAAACGCATTGATACGGCGTTCGATGGCCAGGTTGCCGGGGTAGGGCAACTGACGGTCCACCGGGAGGGTATTGACGTACGGCGTGGTCACCCGCCCGTAGAAGTCGCCATGCCGCGCCACGTCGAAATCCAGCAACTGATCGATCAGGTAGTGCGCGCGGGGCCGGCCTTCAGTGGACAACACCGATTCGATGGACTCCAGCCACTCGCGGGTTTCCTGTGGGTCGTCGTCGCGTCTGACAGCGTTGTTCGGGGTCATGTGAGGCTCCAGGGTAGGCAGGTTTGAAGTGGCGGGCTCCTTGTGGGAGTGCCGGCAAATGTAATTGCAATTGCAACTACATGGCCGAATCTAGCGCGGGATGAGCTACTATTGCAACCTTCTTGAAATTCCCCGGATGGTGTTGCATGTCGTCGAAAGAGCCGGATGTATGGTTCCGTTTTGTCAGGGCCCACAGGACGGTCATCCGTGAAATCGAGCGTCGCCTGGCTGAGGCGGACCTGCCGCCGTACGCCTGGTACGACGCGCTATGGGGTCTGGAAAGCGGCCCCGACGGCACCCGCCGCATGCATGAATTGGCCGACGTACTGGCCATCGAACGCTACAACCTCACGCGGCTGGTCGACCGCCTGGAAAAGGACGGTCTGGTGGTACGTTCCCGCTCCGACGGCGATGGCCGCGCGGCGTTTGCCTCGATCACCGAGGCCGGTCGGGTGCTGCGTAAAAAAATGTGGAAGATCTACGAAAGCACGGTGGATGAGTTGTTTCTGTCGCAGATTGAGCCCGAGCAGCGCCAGGGCTTCGCCGACGCGTTGGAGCGCACTGCCGGGCTGGCGATGGAGGCGGGCGTGCAGACCCGCAGTCGCCGCAAAATCTGAAACCCTGCGGCGCTGCCTTGCCGTCACTCGCATTCCACTGCATAGCGCTTCATCGCGTCCTGCACTTGCCGTGTGTCGATCCGCCCTTCATCCGCCAATGCCCTGAGCGCCGATACCACGATCCAATATCGACTCGGCGCCGCCGCCTGTACCGACCCCGCGCCCAGCGCCACAAAGCGTGCATCCACGTGCGCCCCCAACTGATCGACAATCGCCTGCGGATACCCGGTCACCGCAATTACCGGCGCAGCGCTCCCCGCCAGGCAATCACGCAAATGGCAACCGCGCTTGGGCAGCCTGGGGTGCAGGCGATTCCAGCGTTCAGCTGCCGCTGCCTCGCGGGCCAGTCGTGTGTAACTGGGGCAGCTCCATAGCTGCGCGCTGATGTTCCAGTGCTGTTTGAGCAAGCGCCTGGCGTGCACCACCTCGTCAAGCGCGCGGCCTGCGCCGAGCAATCGCACATCGAAGGGGCTGTTGCGCTGGAGTGGATACATGCCCTTGAGCGCGGCCTCCCGGTCCTGCTCACTCAACGGCGCTGCACTGTCCTGATCGTGCAACGCGAGGTAATAGAAACCGGGCTTGCCCTCGACATACAGGCTTCGCAACGCCGCCAGCACAATCGCGCGGGCTTCTTCCCCCGAGGCCGGGTCATACGGGGTACAGCGCGGATGAGTGGCCAGCCACAACGGCAAGGACGGCTGCGCACCTTTGGGCCAGCGGGAGGGCTGGTTTTCAATGTCGTTGCACAGGATGCCGCGCTGCCGGGTAACGTTCGATAGCGCGCTCAACTGTGCCGCCGAGTGCGCGCTGTGCAGGTACAGCAAGGGTTTTTCCACGGCGTTGCGGGCGAACCAGGCGGGCCAGTTACCCACGCGTCGGGAGTGCGACTGGCCGTGGATCACCCAGGCCTGGCGGCTGGATTCGAGGGTGCTGGCCATGCTGATCACGGTGTGCAACGGTGACCGGCTGGCGGGGGTGGCAGTGCTCAAGGCGTCGATACAGAGCTGCGCGGCGTGTGCGGTAGCGGCGGTCATGGAGAGGGTCACCTGGCGACGAGTGCCCATACCCTAATGGAAATTCGCATTTGATTGCAATTGCAATGATTGCAATAGTGCCTCATCCCTCGGGTGCTAAATCCCTGCAGCGCTGCTACGTTTAATCCTTGAGTGCAGGAACGTCATGACGTCGACATTTTTTCGTCATCACGGCACTTTAGGCTGGTGATGCAGGTCATTTATTTGCAACCCCTGTTAACGCAAGAAGGAGTCCGCCATGGACGATTACCAGGAAGAACTGCTTGAATACCACGCGATTGAGTTGGACCCGCTGGAACCGGCAGACGATGCAACAGAGCTGTAATAAAGACTTCAGGCGGAATGCCGCTGACTGCGGCGAAATTCCCCTGGGGTCTGGTTGTTCCACCGCCTGAAGGCCCGTTGAAATGCCTGGGCCGAGGCAAAACCGAGCAAGTAGGCGATCTCGCCGAACGCCAGTTCCGTGTCGCGGATGTAGGTCATGGCCAGGTCACGGCGGGTGTCGTTGAGAATCGCGCGAAACTGAGTGCCTTCATCGGCCAGTTTGCGGCGCAGCGTCCAGGTCGGCAGCTTCAAGCGTGCCGCCACTTCTTCCAGGTCGGGTTCCCGGCCGCCATTGAGCATCGGCCCGAGCAAACGGGTAATGCGCTCGCGCAGGCTGCGGGTGCGGGTCAGTTGCTCCAACTCTCGCTCACACAGCTGCAACAACAGGTTCCAGGTGCTGGGGCAGTGCTGCGGGTTGCGCAGGGCCAGGGTGTGCTGGCTGAGGCGCAGTTGATTGGCGTCGGCACCGAAGTGAACGTCTCCCAGCGCGTCGTAGCGTTCGCGGTACTCCGGCGCCTCGAACTCGATGTCGATACGCTGCGCCTGCACCGGTTGCCGGGCCAGGCTCGACAACTGATGCAGCCAGCCGGCGATGATCGAGTCCACCACGAAGCGGTTGTAGGCGTTGTAGGGGCTGATGGAGTAGAAGCGCAACCAGGCGCCCTCGGCATCCTCGACGAAGCTCGACTGCCCGCGATAGTTGGAGCCGTACAGCGCCTCGAAACGCGTTAAAGCGCGCGCCGCCTCGCGCACGTTGGGCGCCTGGTCGGCGGTGACGCCGGCGAGCCCCGCCTGGCTCAAGCGGCTGAGCTGACCCATGCGCAGGCCCAGGCCCGGGTCGCCGGTGAGCTGGATGGCGGCATGGCCCAGGCGCATGTAACGCGGGATCGACAAGCGTGCACCGGCTTCGGCGAGGCGCGCCGAGTCGAGTCCGTATTGCAGTAGCAGCGGCTGCGGGTCCAGGCCGTGGCTGCTGATGGCATCGGCCAGGCTGTGCACGAAGCCTACCGACAGGTCCCCCAGCCGTACCGGTTTCACAGCCAGATATTCAACAAGCGCGCGCCACGGGCCTCGCCATCGGCGCTGATTTGCCCGTTGCTGCTGAGAAAACTGTGCCCGGCGGTGCCCAGGTCCCAGAACTGCCCGCGCAGGAACACGCTCATGCCGGCGCTGGCCTGGCTGATCGGTTGCTGGCTGATCAGCGTAAGACGGCGCCAGGCTTCGCCTTCACTGAGTTCTTCGGGCTTGAGGCTGATTTCGCTCGGGGTGGACACGCTTTTGAAGCCGCGCCACGGACGGTCCCAGGTATCGCGACCCAGCACAAAGGCTGGCACCGCGATCAATTGCGCGCCTTGTTCGTTGAGCTTGCGGTAGTTGTCCGGGTACCAGCTGTCGCTGCCGACCAGCACCCCCAGGCGCCCGGCCGGAGTGTCGACCACGCTGACCATGTTTTCATCGCCAGGCTTGATGAAGCCGCGCTCATCGTAGATCGGGTAGAGCTGGCGCTGCGGATCGCCGATCGGCAGGCCGTCGGCGGCGAACACCACGCTGGCGTTATACAAGGCGCCATGGCCGACCTGCAGTTGACCCTGGCTCACGCTCGGGTTCGGCAGGGTGATGGAGCCGGCCACCAACGTAACGCCGAACTCCTTGGCCAGGCCGCCGAACAACAGCTGATAGTCCCGTGCCATGCCCGAGGCTTTCATACGCAGGTAGGCGTCGTCGGTGCGGTTGTCGCCGGTGGCGCTGATCCAGGCGCGGGCGAACAGCAGCGGGTTGCTGACCGACAGCCAGTTCATCGCATCTTTCACATGGAGCGCCTGGTACACCTCGTTTTTTTCGCCGGTGAGCATCAGCCAGGTGCCGATATGTTCGGGCAGCACCACGATGGTCTTGTCATTGATCAGCCCCTGGTCCCGGGCTTTTTGCAAGTACGCCGCGAGCTTCAGGTGCAGGCGTTCCAGGCTCTGGTAGTCGGCAGGGAACAGTTCCGGCTGGATGCCCAGCAGGTTGCCACGGTCGGCAGGCAGGCCTTCGTTGACGGCGAGGGTGATCCGCAGGTCCGACAGGTAATGCGCCACGGGGCGTTCCTGGGTCCAGACCAGATAGGCGGCGATGGCGGCAACCAGCGCCAGGGAGACGGTAAGAGCAAGAAGTTTACGCATGGGGGAACAGACAACAGACCGTGTGCAGGGTTCGCCGACTAGGGTAGGGCCCATGGGCGGGCTTGCCAAGGGGCGCTGTGCATTTGGATCAATAACTTGTCAGTTTCAGTCATTGAGCCGTCATCCACCGCCTCTTAGTCTGTGGGACATAAACCGATGGCGGGTCGCACGAGCCCGTCACACCCCGTGATGATCCGTTGTGGAGCTTGACCATGACCGCTGCTGCCTACCCGCATCTGCTGGCCCCGTTGGACCTGGGTTTTACCACTTTGCGCAACCGTACCCTGATGGGTTCGATGCACACTGGCCTTGAAGAGAAACCCGGCGGGTTCGAACGCATGGCTGCCTATTTTGCCGAGCGCGCCCGGGGCGGCGTGGGCCTGATGGTCACCGGCGGCATCGGTCCGAATGACGAGGGCGGTGTTTATGCCGGCGCGGCCAAGCTGACCACCGACGCAGAAGCGCAGCAACACAAGATCGTGACCCAGGCGGTGCACGCGGCCGGTGGCAAGATCTGCATGCAGATCCTCCACGCCGGCCGATATGCCTACAGCCCCAAACAGGTCGCGCCGAGTGCGATCCAGGCGCCGATCAACCCGTTCAAGCCCAAGGAGCTGGACGAAGAGGGCATCGAGAAGCAGATCCAGGATTTCGTCACCTGCTCGCTGCTGGCCCAGGTCGCCGAGTACGACGGCGTGGAAATCATGGGCTCCGAAGGCTACTTCATTAACCAGTTCCTCGCGGCCCACACCAACCACCGCACCGACCGCTGGGGCGGCAGCTACGAAAACCGCATGCGCCTGGCAGTGGAAATCGTGCGTCGTGTGCGTGAAGCCGTGGGTCCGAATTTCATCATCATCTTCCGCCTGTCGATGCTCGACCTGGTGGAAGGCGGCAGCACCTGGGAAGAAATCGTGCAGTTGGCCAAGGCCATCGAGGGCGCCGGTGCGACGATCATCAACACCGGTATCGGCTGGCACGAGGCGCGCATCCCGACCATCGCCACCAAGGTGCCGCGTGGCGCGTTCAGCAAAGTCACCGCCAAGCTGCGCGGGGCGGTGCAGATTCCGTTGATCACCACCAACCGTATCAACACCCCGGAAATCGCCGAGCAGATTCTCGCCGAAGGCGATGCCGACATGGTCTCCATGGCACGCCCGTTCCTGGCCGACCCGGAGTTCGTCAACAAGGCCGCCGCCGGCCGCGCCGATGAGATCAATACCTGCATCGGCTGCAACCAGGCGTGCCTGGACCACACCTTTGGCGGCAAGCTGACCACTTGCCTGGTCAACCCACGGGCGTGTTACGAAACCGAGCTCAACTATTTGCCCGTTCAGCAGATCAAGAAGATCGCCGTGGTCGGCGCCGGTCCTGCCGGCCTGGCCGCTGCGACGGTGGCCGCCGAGCGTGGCCACCACGTGACCTTGTTCGATTCCGCCAACGAGATCGGCGGCCAGTTCAACATCGCCAAGCGGGTGCCGGGCAAAGAGGAGTTCTTCGAAACCCTGCGCTATTTCAAGCGCAAATTGCAGACCACCCATGTGGAGCTGTGCCTCAACACCCGCGTGGACGTGGCGCAACTGGCGGCGGGCGGCTATGACGAGATCATCCTGGCGACCGGCATCGCGCCGCGTACCCCGGCGATCCCGGGGATCGACAACGCCAAGGTGCTGAGCTACCTGGACGTGATCCTGGAGCGCAAACCGGTCGGCAAGCGCGTGGCGGTGATCGGCGCGGGCGGTATCGGTTTCGACGTGTCTGAGTTCCTCGTGCATCAGGGCGTGTCCACCAGCCTGGACCGCGAAGCGTTCTGGAAGGAATGGGGCATCGACACCCAATTGCAAGCCCGTGGTGGCGTGGCCGGGATCAAGCCGCAACCCCATGCCCCGGCGCGTGAAGTGTTCCTGCTGCAACGCAAGACCTCCAAGGTCGGCGACGGCCTGGGCAAGACCACCGGCTGGATCCACCGTACTGGTTTGAAGAACAAGCAGGTGCAGATGCTCAACAGTGTCGAGTACCTGAAGATCGACGATGCCGGCCTGCACATCCGCATTGGCGCCGAGGGCGAACCCCAGGTGCTGGCGGTGGACAACATCGTCATTTGCGCCGGCCAGGACCCGTTGCGCGAATTGCAGGATGGCCTGGCCGCCGCCGGCCAGAACGTGCACCTGATCGGCGGCGCCGATGTGGCGGCCGAGTTGGACGCCAAGCGCGCCATCAACCAGGGCTCGCGCCTCGCGGCCGAGCTGTAAGACCCGGGGCGGGGCGGTGGTAGACTACCGCCCCGTTTTTCATGCAGATCCCGCCCGATGGGTCCCTTCGATTGGCTTCCCCACGCACCGCTTGAACCGCTGTATCTGGATTGGCTCAGAGGTGTCGAGCTGGCCGTGCTGCGCCTGGATCGCATCGACCCGCTGATCAGCGGCAACAAGTGGTTCAAGCTCACCGGGCATCTGGCGCAGGCGCAGGCCGCTCGTGGCCTGATCAGCCTGGGCGGGGCTTACTCCAACCATCTGCATGCCTTGGCTGCCGCCGGCAAGCGCTTCGGTTTCCCTACCGTCGGCCTGCTGCGCGGGCACCCGCAAGACACGGCCACCGTCCTCGACTTGAAAGCTTTTGGCATGCAGTTGCATTGGCTGGGTTATGGCGGTTATCGCGCGCGGCATGAACCGGGTTTCTGGTTGCCGTGGCGTGAGCAGTATCCCCACCTGCACCCCGTGCCCGAGGGCGGCGGTGGCCGTGCGGGCGCCCTGGGTTGCGCGGTGCTGGTCGAGCAGGTGCGTGTACAGTTGCACAGCGTGGGCTGGACGGATTACGACGCCTGGTGGCTGGCCGCAGGCACCGGCACCACCCTGGCCGGCCTGGCGCTGGCAGAGGCGGGCGCGCACCCGGTGTACGGCGCCATGGCGGTGCCGGACGATCACGGTGTGGCGCAGAACGTCGAGGCCATCGTGCAGGGCGGCTATGAACTGCTGGACGCCAGCCGAGGTGGCTTCGCCAAAATCGACGCCGAGCTGCTCGACTTCATCGAGAGCACGCAACAAGCCTGCGGCGTGCCCCTGGAACCGCTCTACACCGGCAAGGCGTTACTGGCCTTGAAGGTGCAAATCGAAGCCGGACGCTTCGCCCCCGGCACTCGTCTGGTCTTCGTCCACACCGGCGGTCTCCAAGGCCGGCGCGGCTTCAAGGGTTAGCGCGCTTGCCCGGCATCATCCGCAACGCGGTGTTATCCCGCAGGATGTAGTGGTGAGCGATCCCGGCCAATGCATGCAGGCCGATCAACCAGTAACCGATCTTGCCGAACAGCACATGCCAGCCTTCAATCTGCTTGGCCAGCGCCTTGTTTTCCGCGATCAGCGGCGGCAATTCAATGCCGTAGAACATCACTGAATGCCCCTCGGCACTGACAATCAGCCAGCCGGCGATCGGCATGCCGATCATCAATGCGTACAGGGCAAAGTGCATCAGGGTTGCCAGCAGGCTCTGCCACGGCGGCGGCGCCGGTACGATCTTTGGCGCTACCCCCAGGCTGCGTGCGAACAGGCGCAGCCACACCAGCACAAACACGGTGAGGCCGAACATGAAGTGCATCTCGACGATCAACGTTCGTGCACCGCTGCCTTTGGGAAACTGTCCGCGTAACTCAATGCAGGCGTAGACCACCGCCAGTAGCACCACCATCAACCAGTGCAACGCAATCGACATGGTGCTGTAGCGTGTATCGGAGTTTTTCCACGGCATCGCTGGGTTCCTCACTCATCAGGGCATACCTCCATTCTTTGGCGATGGAGTCCTTTAACTGTATGCCGGTTTTGAGCGGATTGCCTGGGGTAAGTGCCGTGATGTTGACCTCTATCAGTCGCTCTGCGGCATTTCCCCACGGGCCAGGCGCCGATTGATTTCAGTGATCACCGCAGGCAAGTCGTTGATGGTGTCGATCAAGTAATGCGGACGTGAACCTTCGAACATCGCTTCGATGCGCTTGCGCTCGCTGGCCAGAGTCGCGGCATCCAGGGCGCGGAACTGTTCGTAGGTCAAACCCAGTGCATTGCCGGAGCAGGTCAGGGCCACGGTCCACATGCCGGCGCGCCGCCCTTCGAGGATGCCCGGCACGGTGTCGTCGACCTTCACGCATGCCGCCACATCGTCAATGCCCAGGGCGATGACGTTGGCCAGGGCCTGGGCCGGCCATGGGCGACCGTTGGGCACTTCGTCGGTGGCGACGACATGGTCGGCGATATAGCCGTTGGTGGCGGCCAGGGCGACCACCTTGTCCATCACTTGCTTGGGGTAGCCGGAGCAGGAACCGATCTTGATGCCTTGTACCCGCAGCCGGGCGAGGGTGTCGAGGGCGCCGGGAATCAGCGCCGAGTGCTCGGCGATCTTCTCGATCTGCAACGGCATGAAGCGTTGGTAGATGGCCGTCACGTCATCGTCGGTGGGCGTGCGACCGAAGGCCTTGCGGTAGCGCTCGGCGACCTGCGGCTGATCGCACAAGGCACGGATGTGATCCCACTTGCCCATGCCCATCGGGCCACGGGCTTCTTCGATGGAGACTTGCACGTCGAATTCGGCGAAGGCTTCGACAAAGATCTGCGTGGGGGCGAAGGAGCCGAAGTCGACCACGGTGCCGGCCCAATCGAGGATCACGGCTTGCAGGGCGTTGGGGTTCTGGTAGTTCATGCGTGTGCTCCAATCGATGAGAGGGTGAGACCCATGGCCTGCAAGCCTTCGGCGATGGCGGTGACGGCGGCGTGCATGTCGTTGGCATCGACATGGCCGATGCAGCCCACGCGGAAGGTTTCCACCTGGGTCAGTTTGCCCGGATACAAGATGAACCCCCTGGCCTTGACCCGTTCGTAGAAATCCCTGAACTGGTAGCGCGGGTCCTGGGGCGCGTGGAAGGTGACGATGATCGGCGCCTGGATGGCGGCCGGCAGGAAACTGCGCAGGCCCAGTTCGGCCATGCCGTCCAGCAGTGCCTTGCAGTTATGGGCATAGCGTTGATGACGTGCGGGCAGGCCGCCTTCCTCGGCATATTGCAGCAGCGCTTCATGCAGGGCCGCCACCACGTGGGTCGGTGGGGTGAAGCGCCATTGGCCGGTCCTGGCCATGTAGCTGTGCTGGTCGAGCAGGTCCATTGCCAGGGAGTGGCAGTTGCCTTCGGCGGCGCTCAACGCCTGTTTGTCGACGAAGACAAAACCCATGCCCGGCACGCCTTCCAGGCACTTGCCGGAGGCGGCGATCAGGGCGTCGAATGGCACCGTGCGGGCATCGATGGGCAACGCGCCGAAGGAACTCATGGCATCGACGATCAGGCGCTTGCCGTGGTGTTTCACCACCTGGGCGATCTCGGCCAATGGGTTGAGAATACCGGTGCTGGTTTCGCAGTGGATCAGCGCGACATGGGTAATGGCCTTATCGGCGTGCAGCAGGCGGCCCACATCGGCGGCGGTGGTGGGTTGGTCCTCGGCGGTTTCGAAGGTGCTGAAATCGCGGCCCAGTACTTCGCAGATTTTCGCAAGGCGCTTGCCGTAGGCGCCGTTGATCAGCACCAGTACCTTGCCGTTGCGCGGGACCAGGGTGCCGATGGCCGCTTCGACGGCGAAGGTGCCGCTGCCTTGCAAAGGCACGCAATGGTGGCTGGCGGCGCCGTCGATGATTGCCAGCAACTGTTCGCAGACGCTGGCGGTGAGCTGGTTGAAGCGCTCGTCCCATGAACCCCAATCCACCAGCATGGCCTGGCGGGTGCGGTTCGAGGTGGTCAGGGGACCTGGGGTCAGCAGGATGGGCGTCGTCATTACAAATCCTCGCGAAGCATCGGTTGAATCTACGGCGCCTAAATTGCAGTTTGGCTTGTCATCAATCAAATTGTTTGTTGTTATGCGAGCTATCAGTGAGGCCGATAACTATGAACCTGTTCCAACTGCGTGCATTCGATGCCGTGGCCCGCGAGGGCAGTTTTACCCGTGCGGCGGCGCGGCTGTTCATCAGCCAGCCGGCGGTGACCGGGCATATCAAGGCCCTGGAGGAGCACTACCAGATCGCGTTGTTGCGCCGCACCGCCAGGCGGGTGGAACTGACCGAGGAAGGCACGCGGCTGGCGGCCATCACCCGGGCGATCTTCGGCCTGGTGGACGAAGCGCAGACCCTGCTGGAGGCCAATCGCCAATTGCTCACCGGACGCCTGGAAGTGGCGGCGGACGGTCCGCACCTGGTGATGCCGATGATCGCCAGCCTGCGTGCACGCTACCCGGGCATCACCGTGAACCTGCGCCTGGGCAATGCTCAGGAAACCCTGGCGGCGCTGTTGTCCGAGCATGCGGACGTGGCGGTGCTGACCGAGGTCGAGCCGCGCAATGGCCTGCACCTGCAGCCTTTGGCCGAATCGCGGATCTGCGCGCTGGTGCCGGTGGCGCATCCGTGGGCGAGGCAATCCGAGGGCGTTCACCTGGAGCAACTGCATGAGGTCATCATGGTGCTGCGCGAACCCGGCTCCATCACCCGGCGCACGTTTGACGGTGCTTGCCTGGCTGCCGGTGTACAGCCCAAGGTGTTGCTGGAGCTGGACAGTCGCGAGGCGGTGACCGAAGCCGTGGCTGCCGAATTGGGGGTTGGGGTGGTGTCGTCGATGGAAGTCAGCCCCGACCCGCGCGTGCGCGCCGTGCCGATCCAGGGCGACGGCCTGGTGAACCGGCACCTGCTCGGTTGCATGGAACGGCGCAGCGCATTGCGCCTGATCCAGGCGTTTTTCGAGTTGGCGCCCTGACGGTTTTTTGGTGGAACGATGTGTTTTTGCGCTATAAACTCTGCCCCCAAAGCGCCGGCCAGTAGACGTTTGGGCGCGATGGACATAAAGAGAGTGAGTCATGGGCGCACAGTGGAAAGTCAAACATAAAGAAGCGGCAGCCAATGCCAAGGGCAAGATCTTCGGCAAGCTGGTGAAAGAAATCACCATTGCCGCCCGCAATGGCGCCGACACCGCAACCAACGCGCACCTGCGTCTGGTGGTGGAACAGGCGAAAAAAGCCTCGATGCCCAAGGAAACCCTGGACCGCGCCATCAAGAAAGGCGCCGGTCTGCTCGGCGAAACCGTGCAATACCATCGCGTGACCTACGAAGGGTTCGCCCCGCACCAGGTGCCGCTGATCGTCGAATGCGTAACCGATAACATCAACCGCACCGTGGCGGAAATCCGCGTGGCCTTCCGCAAGGGCCAGCTCGGCGCTTCCGGTTCCGTGGCCTGGGACTTCAACCACGTCGGCCTGATCGAAGCCTCGCCGGACAGCCCGGACGCCGATCCGGAAATGGCCGCAATCGAAGCCGGCGCCCAGGATTTCGAAGCAGGTGAAGAAGAGGGCACCACCCTGTTCATCACCGAGACCACCGACCTCGACGCCGTGCAGAAAGCCTTGCCGGAGCAGGGTTTTACCGTGTTGTCGGCCAAGCTCGGCTACCTCTCGAAGAACCCGGTGAGCGGTTTGAGCGATGAGCAGATGGCGGAAGTCGAAGCCTTCCTCGAAGGCCTGGACAACCACGATGACGTGCAGGATATGTTCGTCGGCCTGGCCGGCTGATCCCTCACAATGCGGGAGGGGACTTGCCACCTCCCACATCGGATCAGCGGAGTTGGATTGATTCCAGGAGCGCTTCGATCTCTTCGAATCCAGGCCGTGCCAGTACCTCGTGCTGACAGCAGTTTTTCTGCAGCTCGACTAAGTCGCTGCTCACCTGCTCCTCAACCCGCTCCAACAATTCCCCCAGCAAAATCCCGAACGCCCGCACTTCAATACGCTGCAACGCCCTGGTTTCCAAGGTATTCGCCTTGGCATGGAACGACGCCGCGCCAAAGTCCCCGAGCAGGCAGTCACCTGCTTCATTCCACAGAATATTGTGGCCATACAGGTCGCCATGGGTGATGCCGTGCCGGTGCAGATGCGCCGCTACCGAGGCGATACCACGGGCCATACGCAACGCCACCTCAAGGCTGAAACGGGTGTCCGCTGCGTAGATATCCCGGGTGCACGACGCCAGGCTCGGCAGGGCCGCGAGGTTGCGGTAGCTCGGGTCGATCAGGTCCATCACCAGGGCGGCCTGGTCATCGGGGTGGCCGACCACGCGGCCTTCGACCTTGATCAGGTTGGGGTGCAGCCCGGCGGCGATACAGGCCTGCATTTCGTGCAGCGGCGAACCGTCGCTGGTGATGCTGCCCTTGTAAAGCTTAACGGCGACGGGCTTTCCTGACGGCGCCCAGAGCGCCTTGCGGATCACCCCGGAAGCGCCTTCGCCCAGCACTTCGGCCAGTTCCAGTTCGGACCAGGGAACCTCCGGTGTGGTGTCTTCATCCGCCAGCGTCACCGCCATTTCCACCGGGTTACCGGCGTAGGCCAGCCAGGTCAGGCTCGGCAGCGTCAACAGCCACTCTGGCAGGCGCGTGAACCGGTTGGCGGCGATGCGCAGCAGTTCGAGGTTGTGGCAGTTGGCCAGGCTGTGCGGCAGGTGCGCCAGCTGGTTGCCGGCCAGCATCAGTTTTTGCAGCAATGGCCGTTCGCCCAATGCCTCGGGCAGCGCGCTGATGCGGTTATCGGTCAGGATCAGCCAGCGCAGCAGAGGCGGCAACGCTGCGGCGGGCACGTGGCTGATCTGGTTGGCCTTGAAGCCGATCATGCTCAGGTTGGCGCATTGACCGAGGCAAGCCGGCAGCTCGGTGAACCGGTTGTCCGAGCAGAACAGCACGCGCAGGTGCGGCAGGCGGTGCAGGTCGTCGGGCAGGCTGCTCAGGGCATTGCCGCTGAGGTTGAGGATTTCCAGGGAGTCGGCCAGCTCGAAGATTTCCCGGGGGAACTCGGTCAGCCCGCAGGACAGGTCAAGGCGCGTGATGCCGGCCAATTGGCCGGCCTTGAGTTGGGCGAGGGTATTCATGAACGGCGCGGTCACTCGGCAAAAAGGCGTGGAAGGCGCTCATGATAGCGGGTCGGACGCGGGTTGCGGGGCGGCCTGCTGCAATTGTCCGAGACGGCTGGCGGTGCGGGCGAGGTCGATGGCCTGGCCGCTCAGGGCAATCTCGAGCGGCAATTCGCCGATCAATACCAGATGCTTGTCGCGGTCGTAGAGCACATCCACCAGGTTGATAAAGCGCTGTTGCACGGCAATCGGGCAGTTCGCCAGTTGAGGCAGGCCGTCGATGATCCAGTGGTCGTAGTCCTGGCACAGCAGCAGGTAGTCCATCACCGCCGTCAGTTGTTCGCACAGGTCGTTGAAGGTGAAGGCAATGCTGCGCCCTTCATGGCGGCGGCACATCAAGGTCCGATGGCCCACGCCCAGGGGGCGCGGCGGGCTGTCTGCAGCGGGCAGGTCGAGCGCCGAGCGCTGATCCGGGGTGCCCGGCCACATGTATTGACCGCAGGTAAACCGTTGCGCACTCTGGGCCTGGGGCAGGCTGCGAAAATCCTCGGGTGAGCTGACTTCCAGCACCTCCATGCGCGCGGCGATCAGGTCGATCACCGGCTTGAAGCGCTCATGGTACAGGGGGTTGGGCAGCAACCCTTGCGGTGCATAGTTGGACGTCACCAGCACCAGTACACCGCGCTCGAAGAGGGCCTTGAACAGCCGCGTGATCAGCATGGCATCGCCGATATCATGGACGTGGAATTCGTCGAAACACAGCACCCGGCAGCCTGCCAACTGTTCATCGAGCGTCACGGCCAGGGCATCGTCCTGCGCACGGTGCGTGAACATGCCGAGATGCAGTTGGGCGAAAAAATCATGGAAGTGAACGCGCTGCTTCTCGGCGATCGGCAACGCCTGGAAGAACCCGTCCAGCAGCCAGCTTTTGCCGCGACCCACGGGGCCGTGGAGGTACAGGCTGCGGGCGGGCTGGCCGGCGAGCAGTTGTTGGGTTTCCCGGGCCATTGCGGCAATTGCGCGGGTTTGACCGGTGCTCAGGGTGTAACCCTGTTGCTCGGCCTTTTGCTGAAAAAACGCGGGAATGGGCGAAGCGTCAAGGGGCCCGGGCTTTTGGCCGAGCAGGCGACGGATCAGGGAAAGCGCGGCCAATGCAAGTCACTCTGTATTTCGATGGTCGCTCACTTTAGGGCGCTCGCTGCGTTTTGACCAATAGAGAAGGGCGCTGCCAGCTATCTCGAAAAAGCATCTCACGCCGGTAATCCTGTCCAGACTGGCAGTTTCTCGCTGAGTGACTAACCTCCTACACAGCAGTCACCCCTGTACAAGGATCTGGGGCAGTGAAGGGACGAGCAGTATTGGCAGTCATGGGCACAATGCTCTGCAACACGGCTTACGGTGCGCAGCTCCAGGTGGAGGTGCGTATCGACGTGCAGCGGGGCTGCCAGTTGGTGGGCACCACCCGCAGCGCTGGCATCGAGCAACTGGGCATACTGGATTTCGGCAGCGGCTCGCGTCTGGATGACCCGGCCGGGCCACTGAGTGCGGCGCTGATCAGCCAGCGCCAGCCGCGCCTGGAGTGCAACCCCGACACGCCGTACCAGGTCCGCGTCGATGGCGGCCTGCATGGTGGCACCGGCGAAGTGCGCTACCTCAGCGCCACCTCATCGACCAAACCCATTCCCTATCGCATCTATGCCGACGCGGCGCGGCGCGTGCCGTTGCTGGTAGATGTGCCGCTCAGCGGCCGGGTGCCGGACACAGGCTTCGTCGACCTGCCGCTCTATGGTCGCATCGAGCCGCTCAAGGACATCCCCGCCGTCGGCCGCTACACCGACCTGCTCAAGGTCACGGTGACATGGTAAGCCGTTGCCTGGCCCTGGTGGCCATGGGCGGCCTGCTGGTGCTGGCAGAGGACGTGCAGGCGGCTGTCTCCAGCGGGTTTATCCAGGCGCGGCTGGTGATCACCGCCAGTTGCGAAGTGAGCAAAAGCGTGGAGAGCGCGCCGGTCAACCCCACGGGCGGCACGGCGATGCTCGACTTCGGCAGTCAGGGCCCGACCTGGAACAACCCGTTGGGTGCCGGCGTCACCGCTGGCGACAAGGCGCCCCTGGCGGTGTCGTGCAACCCCTCGGTCTCGAGCTTCACCGTGACCATCGACGGCGGCACCAACGGCGATGGCACCACCCGGCGCCTGAGCAATGGGCGCCAGATGATTCCTTATCGGCTGTCCGCCGACCCGCAGGGGCACAGCGCCTATAGCATCGGGCAACAACGCAATTTTGTCGTGGCCAAGGGCACCCAGATACCGATCCCGGTGTTTGGCTCCGTGGTGGCAAATACCAGTGCCTTACCGGCAGGGATCTACACCGACACGTTGACGGTGACACTGGACTGGTAACTCAAGAGGATGAAAACCATGCATGTACTTGTTTCGCGATTAGGTGTTTGCGCACTGGGCCTGGCGATGGCCTCCAGCCTCAACGCGGCGACCACGGTGACCGGGCAGATCACCTCCAGCCTGATATTGATCGCCAGTTGCCAGGTCAACGGTTCGGGCGCGGCTACCGGATTGAACTTCGGTAGCTTGAATTTCGGCACCACCAATAGCCTGTTCACCAACGCCGATGCCCAGTTGCTGGGCGGTACTGGCACCGGTGGCGCGTTGTCGATCCTGTGTTCCAGCGGCACTACGCCAGCGGTCAAGGTACGCGCCGGTGCACATGACGGCGCGTCCCCCGGGGGCAGCCGTGCATTGGCCGACGGTGCGGGCAACTTCGTGCCCTACGATTTCTACACCGACAGTGGGCACTCCGCGCTGCTGGCGATTGACGGTGTGATCACCCTCGCCACCAGTACAGGCGTGGCGCAAACCGTCAACCTCTACGGCAGGGCGGTGGGCAAGGCGGGGCTGCCGGCGGGCACCTATACCGACACCGTGGCCGTGGAACTGACGTTCTAGCAATGTGGCTCAGAGCCTTGCTGGCCTGCGGGCTGGCGGTACCGCTGCCGTTGTCGGCGGTGACGAGCCAGAGTTTCCAGGTGAGCGCGACCATCATCCCGGGCTGCCTGATCGTGGGCGGCAGCTCCAATTATGGTGCGCTGACCTATGGCAGTCATTCGGCCCTGGCCACCAGCACGGTCACGGCGGCGCTGACGGGGGGCGTGACGTTGCAATGCACACCGGGCGTGACGCTGAGCATGAGCGTCGACGGCGGGCAGCACAGCAGCACCGGGCGAAATCTGCAGCTCAATAGCGGTAGCGCGCGGGTGGCTTACCAGTTGTTTCGGGATGCGGCGTTCAGTCAGGGCCTGGGGATCGACCAGAGCGTCAACGTGGCCTACAGCGATGCGAACAATATCAGCCTGCCGATCTACGGGCGGCTGCAATTGCCGGGCAATCAGCCTGGGGGGACATACAGCGACACGCTGCAGGTGCAGCTGACGTGGTAAGGCTATCGGTATAAGGAGTGGGGTTATGCGTTCACCATCCCGGCGGTTGTGGGCCGCGGGTATTGCCTTGAGTGCGGTGTGCACGGCGGGGCTTGTGCAGGCGGCCAGCTCGGTGCTGATCTGGCCCATCGACCCGGTGCTGGAGGCCGATCAACAGGCTAGCGCGCTGTGGCTGGAAAACCGTGGGACCGAAACCGCGAGCCTGCAGATTCGTGTGTTTGCCTGGAGCCAGAGTGGTTTCGAAGAGCAATACCAGAACCAGCGTGATGTGATCGGCAGCCCGCCCGTAGCGCGGATCGAGCCGGGGCAGAAACAATTGGTACGCCTGACCCGCACCCGTGAAGTACCACCGGGGCAAGAGTTGGCCTACCGCATCATCATCGATGAAATCCCTTCACCCCTGCAGGTGCCCACGCCGCCGGAAGGCAAGAACACCGCAGCGGCGATCCGCTTTCAGATGCGTTATTCGGTGCCGCTGTTCGCCTACGGCGCGGGCCTGTGGAACAAGGAGGACAGCACGCGCCAGCGTGATCCCAAGGGCGCCGGCAAGCCGGATCTGAGCTGGCACAAGGTCACGGTAGCAGGGCGCGACTACATCGAAGTGCGCAACCAGGGTGCCGTGCATGCGCGCCTTACCGATGCCGCATTCAAGCAGGGTGGGCAGACACGGCCCTTGGTGGATGGCCTGTTGGGCTACGTGTTGCCGGGCGCCAGCATGCGTTGGCCGGTGCCGCCAGCGCTGTCGGCCGACCAGCCGCTGCAGGTCAGGGTCAACGGCGCATCCCAGTTGGAGAGCCTCGCGCCGCAGCGGTAACAAGCCTGTAACGGGGCAGGAACGCCCCGGGATTTAAACGGATGGAGATGTCCATTGAAGGACACAACGCCATGGTGAGTCGTGGTCTGGCTCGCAGTCTATGGCTGTCGGTGGTGGGCGGACTGGGCGGCGCAGTGGTTGCGCTTCCGGGCGTGGCTGGCGACCTGCCACCGCCCCCGAGCAGTATGGAGGCTGTCGCCGATGCACAGTTGTTTCTGGAGCTGGTGGTCAATCAGATGGACACCGGCCGCGTTATCGCGGTCGATCAACGGGCCGGGCAACTCTATGTGCCGGTCAGCGCGCTGCAGGACGTGGGCATGAAGCTGCCCGGCGAATTGAGCGGCAGCGTGGCGCTGGACAAGATCCCCGGCCTGCACAGCGATTACGACAGCAACGGCCAGCGCCTGCTGCTGGATGTGCCGCCGTCGTGGCTGAAGGAACAATTTATCGGCAACCGCGACACTTACCCGCGCACCCAGGCAATGAGCAGCTTTGGCGCCTTGCTCAACTATGACCTGTATTTCAACGACACTGACGAAGGCGGCAGCTACCTCGCCGCCTGGAACGAAGTGCGGCTGTTCGACAACTGGGGCACCTTGTCCAATACCGGCCAGTACCGCCAGACCTTGGCTGATGGTGTCAGCAGCAGTACGTTCAACAACGGCTACCGGCGCTATGACACTACCTGGCGCTTCTCCGATGATGAGCGGCTGCTGACCTACGAAGCCGGTGACGTGATCAGCGGCGCCTTGCCCTGGAGCAGTTCGGTGCGCCTCGGCGGTGTGCAGTTCTCGCGGGACTTCGCGGTGCGTCCGGACCTGGTGACTTACCCCCTGCCGCAATTTGCCGGTGAGGCCGCGGTGCCGTCGTCGGTGGACCTGTTTATCAATGGCTACAAATCCGATAGCGCGCAGTTGCAACCGGGGCCGTACACCCTGACCAACGTGCCGTTTATCAACGGAGCGGGCGAAGCGGTGGTGGTGACGACTGACGCCCTGGGTCGCCAGGTGTCGACCACCGTGCCGTTCTATGTGACCAGCACGCTGTTGCAAAAAGGCCTGACGGATTTTTCGGTGGCTGCCGGCACCTTGCGCCGAGAGTACACCCTCAAGGACTTCGCCTACGGCCCTGGCGTGGCGAGCGGTACCTTTCGTTATGGTTATTCCGACAATTTGACCCTGGAGAGCCATGCCGAAGCCTCCACTGACCTGACCCTCGGCGGCCTGGGCGGTAACCTGCGGCTGGGCAATCTCGGCGTACTCAATGCCGCCGTCAGCCAAAGTCGATTCGAAGGGCGTAGCGGCCAGCAACTGAGCCTGGGGTATCAGTACAACAGCACGCGCTATAGCCTGTCCTATCAGCGGGTGGAACGACACGACGAGTACGCCGACCTGACCCTGGTCGACACCGCTTACGCCAGCCTCAGCAAGCGCAGCGAGCAGGTGACGCTGAGCCTCAACCTTGAACGTTTTGGCAGCCTGGGCATGGGGTATTTCGACGTGCAGGCGGCGGACGATTCGCGCACGCGGCTGCTCAACCTGAGCTGGAGCAAGCCGCTATGGCGCAATACCAGTTTCTACCTGTCGGCCAACCGCGAGATCGGCGACAGCAATTGGGCGATGCAGGCGCAGTGGGTGATTCCGTTCGACCTCAACGGCAGCCTGGCCTTGAGCACCGAGCGCAGCAAGGACGGCGCCAGTCGCCAGCGCCTCAATTACAGCAGCGCAGTGCCCAGCGAGGGTGGGGTGGGCTACAACCTCGGTTATGCCCAGGGCGATGGTGCGGCGTACCGGCAGGCCGACCTGACCTGGCGCTTGCAGTCTGTGCAATTGCAGGCCGGCGTGTACGGCAGCAGCGATGCCCAGACGCGCTGGGCGGATGCCAGTGGCTCGCTGGTGTGGATGGGTGGCGATACCTTCGCTGCCAACCGTATCAATGATGCCTTTGTGGTGGTGAGTACCCAGGGCTTCGCCGGTATCCCGGTGCGCTACGAGAACCAGCTGGTGGGCGAAACCGACCGTAATGGGCATCTCCTGGTGCCATGGAGCAGCGCGTACTACCGCGCCAAATACGAAATCGATCCGCTGAACCTGCCGCTCAATGTGCAAAGCCCGAATGTGGAGCAGCGTGTATCGGTGCGCCGTGGCAGCGGCTACCTACTGGAGTTTCCATTGCGCCGAGTGCTCGCGGCGAGCGTTACCCTGGTGGACACCCGGCATCAGGAATTGCCCTTGGGCAGCCTGGTGGTGCACGAGCAAAGCAACCAGCAGGCAGTGGTCGGCTGGGACGGCCTGGTGTACCTGGAAAACCTCTCGGCGCATAACACCTTGCAGGTCACGCTGGGTGAAGGGCGTACGTGCCAGGCGCGATTCGAGGTCAACGAGCAGGAACAAGGCGTGCCGCTGATCGGGCCGTTGGTGTGCCAATGAGACGCGTGGGCTGGCTGTGGCTCCTCGGGATGGTGTGCTCGGGGCAGGCAATGGCGCTGTGTTCGACAGTGGCGACGGCTCCGGTGAGTTTTGGCTCGGTGAGTTCGATCAACGTACGCACCGCGACGCAAAACAGCTCGACCCTCAATGGCGGTTTGAGCTGCACCGCTTCACTGATCGCACTCGGCACCGGTGACCACTTCTATGCCACGATCACCTCAACCACCAGCGGCATGGTCGGCCCCACGGGGGATGTGATCGGTTATACGATTTATGGCAACAACACCACCACGTTCCCTATTACACGAGGGCTCCAGTTCGATTTCGGTCCCAATGGCATTGCGACAAGCGCGGGTCTTTTGACGGGGCCGGGCAGCAAGAACCTGCCGCTTTACGTGGGCAGTATTACCGGGACCAATGTGGCGGCCGGGGTGTATACCGAAGTCCTCAGCGTTGCATGGACCTGGGATTATTGCATTGGCCTGGGGGTGGGCAACTTATGCGTATTGCGGGACAAAAACCTGACTCCCCAAGTCAAGCTCCTGACCGTGAGCATGACCGTCACCAATGACTGCCAGATCACCGCGCCCAATATCAGTTTTGGCAGTGCGCCCGTCATCAGCGGGTTCACTGCCGTGACCGGCCAGACCATCAGTATTTCCTGCACCAAGGGCAGCGCCTACAGCGTGGGCCTGAGCGACGGCCAGAACGCCGTCAGTGTGGGCGGGCGGCGGCGCATGATCTCCGGCACCCACTACCTGGCCTACGACATCTTCAAAAGCGCCGGCACCACGCGCTGGGGCAGCGTGGGCGCGGCGCGGCGCGACAGTTCTACCGCCGAGGTCAACCCCGGCAACGGCCTGGGTATCGGCAGCCAGGTGTTCAACTACAACGCCAGGATCTACACCGATCAAACCACACCGCCCGCCGGCACCTACCTCGACAACGTGGTACTCGACGTGGGCTTCTAGAACTTCAGCATCGTCGGGGTGGGCTGATCCGCCGGGCTGACCACCGCATAGTTGTAGCCGGCACCGGACCAGTACTGGGCCTGCAAACCATCGGCGCTGCGGCTGCCACGGGGCAGAAAGCCGTTTTCCGGGCCTGGCGGGCGGATGTAGAAGCTGATGCGCCGCCCTTGCGGGTCTTCGTACAGCACCATGGCGGCGGCGCCTTGCTCGGTGGCGAGCAGGCGCCCGCTGACCGGCGTGAAGCCCGACGCGCTCAGGTCAGGCAGGCGGTGGGCCTGGTTGAAGTAGCGGTCGAGCCAGGCCTGCATCGTGCCGCCGCCCTGGCCCTTGTAGTCCGCCGGCATGATGCCGTCCTGGGCAAACAAGCGGAACGCCTGCATCGCGTCGGCCATGGGCAGTTGGGCCGGCTGGCTGACTTCACGGGCGTGCCAGCCACCGATACCGCCGAGGCTGACAGCGATCAGCAGCACGGCTGCCGTAGCCAAGTGGCGGCGTGATTGACGCTTGATGCGCTGGCGGATCAACGCCGGGTCCAGGTCCGGGTTGGCCGGCTGCTGCAGGGCACCGCCCAACGCGGCACGCAGCAACTGCGCGTCGTGCTGCCAGGCATGGACCTGGGCTGCGACATCCGGGTGGGCTGCCAGATAGGTTTCAAGTACACGGCGATCACTCTCCAGCAGTTGGTGATCGACGTAGGCATGCAAATCGCGTTCGCTGGGGGGCAGGCTGATCATTTGAGTATCCGCAGGGAAGGGCTGGCAATTTCGCCATCACTGAGTTGACGCAGGGCCTGGCGCGCACGGGACAAGCGTGACATCACCGTGCCGAGGGGCACATCGAGGATCTCGGCGACATCCTTGTAGCTCAAGCCTTCGACCGACACCCACAGCAGCAGGGCGCGCTGCTCGGTGTTGAGCTGATCGAAGGCTTGCAGGGTCGACTGGGCGATCACCGTGCGTTCGACCGACGGCTGCGCATCGTCACGCCCGGTAAAGAATTCCAGCATGCGCGCATAGCGCCGGGTGCGACGGTGGGCATCGAGGAACTGGCGGTAGAGGATCGAGAACAACCAGGCACGCAAGTCGCTTTCGACACGTTTATCGGCCCAACGGATGATCGCCCGCTCCAGGGTCGACTGCACCAGGTCGTCGGCGCTGCTGGCGTTACGGGTCAGGGACACGGCAAAGCGCCGCAGCCTGGGGATGAGTTCACGTAACTGTTCGTCGAGTTCATGCATGGGAATCTGGCTGGTCACTACGCTGGGATTAGAGAGACGTGCGCCGTTGAGGGTTATTCCCCGTGCTTGAAAATAAATCCAGGGCCAGGGAATAGAGCCGATCGGCGTTCGTCTTAATGCTCCGACCTTATGTTCACCCCTAAGGCCTTTGGCCCCGGAGTTCCTTCATGGTAGATCACTCATCACCGCCTCGTCCCCCGTTGAGCACCGCGAGCCTGATCGCGCGCCTGGCGGGTATCAGTGCCGTGGTTGCGGTTGTGGCGGGGGCCTTTGCCTACGTCAACGGCACCCTCGACCCACAGCGCCTGCGTCCTAAAACCCTGGTCAACGCGCTGGAAACCAACAATGGCGTGCACCCGGGCTTTCGGCGTAACCATGCCAAAGGCATCTGCGTCGCCGGGTATTTCGAGAGCACGCCCGAAGCTCGCACCTATTCCAGTGCCCAAGTGTTCAGCGAGGCCAAGACCCCCGTGATCGGCCGCTTTGCCTTGCCCAGCGGCAACCCTTACGCGCCCGACAGCAGTGTGCCGATCCGCAGTTTTGCGGTGCAGTTCTCCCAGGCCAACGGCCAGCAATGGCGCACCGGTATGAACAGCATGCCAGTGTTCCCGGTGGGCACGCCCGAGGCGTTCTATCAGTTGCTCCAGGCCGGCGCACCGGAGCCCGCCACTGGCAAGCCGAACCCGGCGAGCATGCCGGCGTTTTTCGCCGCCCACCCCGAGACCGCGCCGTTCCTGGCGTGGGTCAAGACTGCCAAGCCTTCGGCCAGCTATGCGACCGAAACCTATAACGGTATCAACGCGTTTTACCTGGTGGGCGCCGATGGCAAGCGCCAGGCCGTGCGTTGGGGCGTGGTGCCGCAGAGTCAGGATGCGCCGGGCGATACCGCGCCAGCCGGAAGTGATTACCTGGAACAAGACCTGGTGCAACGCTTGGCCGCCGGGCCGCTGCGCTGGCAGTTGAACATGACCCTGGCCAACCCGGGTGACCCAGTGGACGATGCGAGCAAGGCCTGGACTGGCGAGCATAAAGTCATCAATGCCGGCACGCTGGTGTTGCAAAGCAGCCAGCCGCAAGCGGACGGTGATTGCCGCGACATCAATTTCGACCCGCTGATTCTGCCCAGTGGCATCGAAGCGTCCAATGACCCGTTGCTGGCGGCACGCTCGGCGGCGTATGCCAGTTCCTACCTGCGCCGCGCCGGTGAAGTCGGCCCGTTGCACAGCGCCCCTCAGGAGTCGAAGCCATGAATGCCCAACCACGGTTTTTTGCCCCGCTGGCGCGCCTGCTGCACTGGCTGATGGCGCTGATGATCATCGCCATGCTGTTTATCGGCGCGGGCCTGGCGGCTTCAGTGTCGGAACGGCATGAGTGGTTGATCCACCTGCACAAGCCGCTGGGGATCGCCATTCTGGCGCTGGTGATCGTGCGCCTGGCGGTACGGTTCTCCACGCGCCAACCGCCGCTGCCCGTCGACCTGCCGTTGTGGCAAGTGTTGGCGGCCAAGGTGTCCCATGTGGTGCTGTATGCCTTGATGCTGGTATTGCCGCTGCTGGGCTGGGCGATGATTTCGGCGGCAGGCGATCCGGTGATGCTCAGCAGTTCGGTGCAGCTGCCGGCGCTGGTGGGCGCGAACGCGCCATTGTTCGCGGTGCTGCGCAAGGCCCATGGTTATCTGGCCTACCTGCTGTTCCTGACGGTGCTGTTGCACCTGGCGGCGGCGTTGTTCCATGGGCTGATCCGCCGCGATGGCGTGTTGCAGAGCATGACCGGCACCAAGGAGTGATGCCGGCGGGAGAGGGCGTCAGCGCAGCGCGGTGACGATATCGGCCACCGTGCTCAGCACGTCCTTGCCCAATTGCCTGGAGCGCTCGCCTGACCAGCCGGTCCTCGGGTTGGGCGCGTCGTCGTTGTCCTTGAAGGGCATTTCCAGGGTCAGCGACAGGCAGTCGTATTTCTGGCCGACCGCGTTGCACGCCAGGGTCATGTTGGCTTCGCCCGGCAGGTCGCGGGTGTAGCCGTGGGTGGTCTGGAAGTCGCGGGTCAGGGCGCTCAAGTGGCTGCGAAAGTGTTTTTCCAATGCCTCGATGCGTGGGGTGTAGCCGGGGTTGCCTTCGCAGCCAGCGGTGAAGACGTAGGGGATTTCCTCGTCGCCATGGATATCGAGAAACAGGTCGACGCCGTACTTTTCCATTTGTTGCTGGACGAACAACACTTCCGGGCTGCTCTCCTGGCTGGCGCTCTGCCAGGCACGATTGAGGTCCTGGCCCATGGCGTTGGTGCGCAGGTGACCGTGGAAGGCTCCGTCCGGGTTCATGTTTGGCACCAGGTACAGGTCGGCGATCTTCAGCAGTTTTTTCAGCTCGGCGTCACCGTCCTGTTGCAGGCGTTCGATGATGCCCTCCATGAACCATTCGGCCATGTGCTCACCGGGATGCTGTTGGGCGATGATCCATATCTTGCGCCGACCTTCGCCGCCCTTGCCGCGACGCAGTAGCTGGATGTCACGGCCTTCGGCACTTTTGCCGGTGGCCAGCAAGCAGGTATTGGCGCGACTCAGGGCCTGCTCGATCAGCCAGTCGTGGCGTTCGCGGCTATAGGGTTCGAAATAGGCGAACCAGGCGTGCTTCTCGCGGGTTTCCAAACTGATATGCAGGATTTCCCCGTCGAAGCGCGAAGGCACCCGGAACCAATTGATGTGGTCATAGGAGGCCACGGCGTTGTAGCCACTCCATGCGTGTGGGTAGGACGATTTACCCGCGTTGCTCAGGCGAAAGGTGTGGGTATGGCCCACGTGCATGCCTTCGGCCTTGAAGTGGAACCATTGGTAATGTTGGCTGCGCGTGTCGGGTTTGATTGCCAGCAGTAACTGATAGGCGTCGTGGGCATCCAGTACCTGGATATTGCCACTGTCGAAGTCGGTGCTGATCCTGATGGAGGTCAAGGCCACGGTCATAGTCTGGTTGCCTGAATATGAGTGTTGTGGCGGCTATCTTACACAGGAGTCTGGTAAAGACTGGACGCAAAATTGTTGCGAAGGGGTAGGGGGCGTCTTCCTTGACGCCGCAGCAGCTTAGGATCTATGAGATTGATTCTCAAGCGCTATTTCGAAAAGATGGGGGCCAGAGCGGTAGACTGGCTTTCTTTTGGCGATAGTCTTTTGCTACCATGCGCGCCATCAAGCAACACACAGTCTTCATTAGCCTGAAGCCATGCCAGGGAAACTGGCAGAAAAAAGACCCGGCCAAAGAGCCGGGTCAAAAACCGTGATTAGCCTGATGAGGAGATATTCCAAGAGTCCGACCTAAGGTCCCTTGGTCTATCGACTGATCTCGCGATCAGCTGGGTCCAATAATAATCATTATCATTTGCAAGTCAAATGTTTTTATCCGTGAGATAGAAATATTTTTTCTTTGCGCCTGTCATCCGTTCGCTTGAGCCTCCGGCGCCTGCAACGACCGCTCCACCATCGCCTTCGCCATATCGATCAAATACACCACCGAAAACGCCAGGTCACGATGAGTGCCGCGATGGCTGCTCGCGGACTCATAGGCCGTGGCCGCTGCGCTGCGCAACAGGTCCGAGGCGTGCACCAGGGCTTCCTCCGGGCTGATGCCTGGCTTGATGGCAAACAGGGCATCGTCAGGGCCTTGTGCCGACATATCTTCTTTCAAGTAAAAGTCCAATGCGCGCTTGGCGGCGCCGCTGCTGCGCAGGTCGTGCAGCTCGGTGTCTTCGGGGATTTCAGGCAGCAGATACGGGCTTGTCGTCATAGGGGGCGGTACTCTGGGGTGGGTGTCGAAAACCTTATGCCCGATGATAGTACGTATCGTATTTATGTCGTTTTATGGATTACTACAAACTGTTTATTGCCCTGGAAACTGCGTGACGTATTGTCAGCGCCCATGGATAACTGGATCGCGTTGGTCAAGGCCAACATGGAAGACCGCAAGGTCACGCAAGGTGAACTGGCTGAGCGCCTGGGCATGTCCCAGGGCGGCGTCGGCCATTGGCTCAACAAGCGCCGTGCGCCGAGCCTGGTGGACATGAATCGGGTGCTGGCGGCGCTGGGGCTGGGCTATCTGGAAGTCGCGCTGGATATTCGCGAGCGGGTCGATGAGCCGCCTGCGGAGAAAAACTACAACCCGTATTTCCGTTATCCGGTCAGCGATTGGAATGGGTTGTGCGAAGTGCGTGAGCCGCGTACACCTTACGGCGCTGCCCGCTTCGAGCTGACGGATTACCATGCCCGGGGCGAAGCCTTCTGGCTGCCGGTCACCGGCGACGCCATGACCGCACCCAGTGGCCTGAGCATCAGTGCGGGCATGATGATCCTGGTGGACCCGGCCATTGCCGCCGAGCCCGGTAAATTAGTGGTGGCCCAGTGGGTCGGGAGCCCCCGGGCGACCTTTCGCCAGTTGCTGGAGGAGAGCGGCCAGCGTTACCTGGTGCCGCTCAATCCCACCTACCCGAAGCAGTTGCTGACCGACGATTGCCGCCTCCTGGGCGTCGTCGTACAGGCCACGGCAAAATTTTAACCAGCCGTTTCAAGCTCCACCAAAGTGCAACCTTCGGCAACCATTTCGCCTTCCTGGCAGAACAGTGCCTTGACCACCCCGGCCTGGGGCGCGCGGATGCTGTGTTCCATTTTCATGGCTTCCAGCACCACCAGTTGCGTGCCGGCTTCCACCGGTTGGCCCACCTCTACCAGCACCCGTACGATGCTCCCATTCATCGGGGCTGTCAGCCCACCCTGATGGGATTGGTTGGCCTCGACTGCAGCAATCGGATCGAACAGCGATACGCCGCGCATCTCGCCGTCCCAACGCAGATACACCGTGTGTCCATGGCGTACCGCCAGATGGCTGCGACGCAGGCCCTGTTGTTCGATCAGCAACTGTTCGCCACGCAACTGTGGCGCCTGGGCGGCCTGCGTCACCAGTCGGTCCTGGCCATTGCAACTCAAATGCAGTGACACCTCGGCAGGCAGCCCAGCGCGAAAGCCGCGTTTATCTGCCCAGGGTCCATCCGATGGTGGCAGGCTCTGCATGAATGCCGCGGCGGCTGCCTGCCAGAATTCATCACCCAGTTCACCGGCCTCGGGCAACAACTCATCCTGATAGCGCGGAATGAACCCGGTATCCAGTTCCGCATCCGCAAACGCCGGATGCCCGATAATGCGCCGCAGAAAACCCAGGTTGGTCTTGAGCCCGCCGATGGCAAACTCATCCAGCATGCCCAACAACCGCAACCGCGCCTGTTCACGGTCCTCGCCCCAGGCAATCAGCTTGCCGAGCATGGGGTCATAGAACGGCGAGATGTTGTCGCCTTGCTCGACACCGCTGTCCACACGGCGCCCTGGGCCGGGTGCGGATTCGCGATACAGCGCCAGGTGCCCGGTGGCAGGCAGGAAGTCATTGGTCGGGTCCTCGGCATACAGCCGCACTTCGATCGCATGGCCGACCAGCGGCACCTGTTCCTGGGTGATCGGCAGCGCCTCGCCCTGGGCGACACGAATCTGCCAGGCCACCAGATCCAGGCCGGTAATCGCTTCGGTGACGGGGTGCTCCACCTGCAGTCGCGTGTTCATCTCCATGAAGAAGAAATCGCCACGCGCGTCGAGCAAAAACTCCACAGTGCCGGCACCGACATAACCGATGGCCTGAGCCGCACGCACAGCCGCCTCGCCCATGGCCTTGCGTTGTTCAACACTCAACCCCGGTGCCGGCGCTTCCTCGACGACTTTTTGATGGCGACGCTGAATCGAGCAGTCCCGCTCATTGAGGTACAGGCAATGCCCGTGTTGATCGGCGAACACCTGGATCTCCACATGACGTGGCTTGAGCAGGTATTTCTCCACCAGCATTTGCCCATTGCCGAAAGACGACAGCGCTTCTCGCTGGGCCGAAGCGAGCGCCTCGGCCAACTGGCTGACGTGCTCGACCACCTTCATGCCCTTGCCGCCGCCACCGGCCGTGGCCTTGAGCAGTACCGGGTAGCCAATGCGCTCGCAGGCGGCGCGGAAGGTGTCCAGGTCCTGGGCGTCGCCGTGATAGCCCGGCACCAGGGGCACGCCTGCGGTTTTCATCAGCGCCTTGGCGGCCGACTTGCTGCCCATGGCATCGATGGCGGAGGCGGGCGGCCCGAGGAAGATCAACCCGGCGGCTTCAATTGCACGGGCAAACCCGGCGTTCTCCGACAGAAAACCATACCCCGGATGGATCGCCTGGGCGCCGCTGCACTGGGCGGCGGCGATCAGCTTGTCGATTTGCAGGTAGCTGTCGGTAGCCTTGCTGCCGCCCAGGTCGACGCGGATATCCGCCTCACGGCTGTGCCGTGCATCGCGGTCGATGGCGCTGTGCACCGCCACGGTGGTCAGGCCCATGGCCTTGGCGGTGCGCATCACGCGGCAGGCAATCTCGCCACGGTTGGCCACCAGCAGGGTTGTCAATGTACTCATGAACGCGGCTCCTGGGGCTGCCAGCTCGGTGGACGTTTTTGCAGGAACGCGCGCAAGCCTTCCTGGCCCTCGGCGCTGACCCGGATGCGCGCAATGGCGTTTTCGCAATAGCGGCGCAGCGCTGGGGTGAGAGCACCGTTGCCCACTTCGCGCAACAGGTCTTTGCTGGCGCGCATGGCAGCCGGGCTGTTGTGCAGCAGGTTGGCGATCCACTGTTCGACCTGATGGTCCAGCTCGCCGATCGGATAGCTTTCCGCCAGTAAGCCGATGTCGCGTGCGCGCTGGCCGCCAAAGCGTTCGGCGGTCAGGGCATAGCGCCGTGCTGCGCGTTCGCCGATGGCTTGCACCACGAACGGGCTGATCACCGCCGGCGCCAGGCCGATACGCACTTCCGACAGGCAGAACTGCGCATCATCGGCGCCAATCGCCATGTCGCAGCAACTGATCAAGCCTAGTGCGCCCCCGTAGGCTGCGCCTTGCACCACCGCCAGGGTCGGGATTTTCATTTTGGCCAGGTTGTACATCAGCTCCGCGAGTTCGCGGGCATCGTCCAGGTTGGTGTGGTAATCCAACTCGGCCGACTGCTGCATCCAGGCCAGGTCGGCGCCGGCGCTGAAGTGCTTGCCGCGCCCGCGCAGGACCAGGAAGCGCAGGGACGGATCGCCTTGTACCCGATCGAGGGCGATGATCAGTTCGCGGATCATCTCGGCGTTGAACGCGTTGTTCTTGGCTTCACGACTGAGCCACAGCGTGGCAAAGCCACGGGCATCGGTGATCAGTTCGAGGGTGTTGAAATCGCTCATGGGGTACAGCTCCATTTACATGCGGAACACGCCGAAGCGGCTCGGCTCGATGGGGGCATTCAGCGACGCGGACAAGGCCAGCGCCAGCACGTCACGGGTCTGCAACGGGTCGATCACACCGTCGTCCCACAGGCGTGCGCTGGAGTAGTAGGGGTGGCCCTGGGTTTCGTACTGGTCGAGGATCGGCTGCTTGATCGCGGCTTCTTCTTCCGTGCTGAACGCTGTACCGGCGCGTTCGGCCTGCTCGCGCTTGACCTGCACCAGCACCCCCGCCGCCTGTTCGGCGCCCATCACGCCAATCCGTGCGTTCGGCCACATCCACAAAAAGCGCGGGTCATAGGCGCGGCCACACATGCCGTAGTTACCCGCGCCAAAGCTGCCGCCGATGATCACCGTGAACTTCGGCACCTTGGCGCAGGCCACGGCGGTGACCAGCTTGGCGCCATGCTTGGCGATGCCGCCGGCTTCGTACTTCTGGCCGACCATGAAGCCGGTGATGTTCTGCAGGAACAACAAGGGAATGCCGCGCTGACAGGCCAGCTCGATAAAATGCGCGCCTTTTTGCGCGGCTTCGGCAAACAGAATCCCGTTGTTGGCCAGGATCGCAATCGGGTAGCCGTGCAGGTGGGCAAAGCCGCACACCAGGGTGGTGCCAAACAGCGCCTTGAATTCATCGAACACCGAACCGTCCACCAGCCGTGCAATGACTTCGCGCACATCAAACGGCTGCTTGGCGTCGGCCGGGATCACGCCGTACAACTCTTCACTGCTGTACAGCGGAGCTACCGGCGAACGTTGCAGCAACTGGCCTTGTTTGCGCCAGTTGAGGTTCGCCACGCTGCGCCGGGCCAGCGCCAGTGCATGCTCATCGCTGTCGGCATAGTGATCGGCCACCCCGGAAATCTTGCAGTGCACATCGGCACCGCCGAGGTCTTCGGCACTCACCACTTCACCGGTCGCCGCCTTCACCAACGGTGGACCGGCGAGGAAGATGGTGGCCTGGTCGCGCACCATGATTGCTTCGTCGGCCATGGCTGGCACATAGGCGCCACCGGCGGTGCACGAACCCATCACCACCGCAATCTGCGGGATGCCCTGGGCGCTCATGTTGGCCTGGTTGAAGAAGATCCGCCCGAAGTGCTCGCGGTCCGGAAACACTTCGTCCTGGCGCGGCAGGTTGGCGCCGCCGGAGTCCACCAGGTAGATGCACGGCAGGCGGTTCTGTTCGGCGATGGTCTGGGCGCGCAGGTGTTTTTTGACGGTGAGCGGGTAGTAGGAGCCGCCTTTGACCGTGGCGTCGTTGGCGACGATCATGCATTCGACGCCTTCCACGCGGCCGATCCCGGCAATCACCCCGGCGGCCGGCACGTCTTCGCCGTACACCTGATGGGCGGCCAGTTGGCTGAGTTCAAGGAACGGCGAGCCCGGGTCGAGCAAACGATTGATACGCTCGCGCGGCAGCAACTTGCCGCGTGAGGTGTGTCGCTCCTGTGCCTTGGCGCCGCCGCCTTGCTGCACGTGGGCGAGCAGGGTGTGCAGGGCGTCGACCTGTTGGCGCATCGCCGCGCTGTTGGCGGCAAACTCCGCCGAACGCGGGTTGAGCTGGGTGTGCAAGGTGGCCATGGTGCGCTCCTTCAGCGGGTTTCGTTGAAGAGTTCGCGACCGATCAGCATCCGCCGGATTTCACTGGTGCCGGCGCCGATCTCATACAGCTTGGCATCGCGCAGCAGGCGCCCGGCCGGGAATTCGTTGATGTAGCCGTTGCCACCCAGGATCTGGATCGCGTCCAGGGCCATTTGCGTGGCGCGTTCGGCACTGTAGAGGATCACCCCGGCGGCGTCCTTGCGCGTGGTCTCGCCACGCTCGCAAGCCTGGGCCACCGCGTAGAGGTAGGCGCGGCTGGCGTTGAGCTGGGTGTACATGTCGGCAACCTTGCCCTGGATCAGCTGGAATTCGCCGATGCTCTGGCCGAACTGCTTGCGGTCGTGAATGTAGGGCACGATCAAGTCCATGCACGCTTGCATGATTCCGGTAGGGCCGCCGGAGAGCACCACGCGCTCGTAGTCGAGGCCGCTCATCAGCACTTTCACGCCGCCGTTGAGCGCGCCGAGGATGTTTTCTTCGGGCACTTCCACCTCATCGAAAAACAGCTCGCAGGTGTTGGAGCCGCGCATGCCCAGCTTGTCGAACTTGTTGCTGCGGCTGAAGCCCTTCCAGTCGCGCTCGACGATAAACGCGGTGATGCCGTGCGGGCCTTTTTCCAGGTCGGTCTTGGCGTAGATCACATAGGTGCTGGCATCGGGGCCGTTGGTGATCCAGGTCTTGCTGCCGTTGAGTACGTAATGGTCGCCGCGCTTATCGGCGCGCAGCTTCATCGAGACCACATCGGAGCCGGCGTTTGGCTCGCTCATGGCCAGGGCGCCGACGTGTTCGCCACTGATGAGCTTGGGCAGGTATTGGAGTTTCTGCGCGTGATTGCCGTTGCGGTTGATCTGGTTCACACACAGGTTGGAGTGTGCGCCATAGGACAGCGCCACCGAAGCCGAGCCGCGGCTGATCTCTTCCATGGCCACCACATGGGCCAGGTAACCCAGGCCCGCACCGCCATATTCTTCTGGCACGGTGATGCCCAGCAGGCCCATGTCACCGAACTTGCGCCACAGGTCGGCGGGGAACAGGTTGTCGATGTCGATCTGCGCCGCACGGGGCGCGATTTCCTTGCCCACAAAGGACTGCACCTGGTCGCGCAGCATGTCGATGGTTTCACCGAGGGCGAAGTTCAGGGACGGGTAACTCATGGACAGGCACCTTAATGTGAGCATTGTTGTTGTGTGGATGGGGCGCCAGGGGAGGGCGCTCACCTTTACGTTAACGTAAGCTTGCGTTACGGCGCTGTCAATCGTAGTTTACGTTTACGTCAACCTACAAAAAAGACAACAGGGGTCGTTATGGAACAACCGAACCAGAGCTACAGCCGCGGCTCACAGGACAAGACCTTGCTGGCCATGACGATTGGCCAAGCCTTTGACCGAACCGTTGCGCAATTCCCCGATGGCGAGGCTCTGGTGGTGCGTCATCAACAACGCCGCTACACCTGGCGACAACTGGCGGAGACTGTCGATTTGCACGCGCGGGCGTTCATGGCCCTGGGCATGCAAACGGGCGACCGCCTGGGCATCTGGGCACCCAATTGCGTCGAGTGGTGCATCAGCCAGATTGCCAGCGCCAAGCTCGGGGTGATCCTGGTCAACATCAACCCGGCCTATCGCAGCAGCGAGTTGGACTACGTGCTCAAGCAATCCGGCTGTCAGTGGCTGGTGTGCGCCGGCTCATTCAAAAGCTCCGATTATCACGCCATGCTGCAGGAGCTGAAACCGGACGTGCGCGGCCTCATCAGCCTCGATCCCAACCCACCCACAGGGTTCATGCCGTGGTCGCAACTGGCCGCGCTCGGCGCTGGCATTGCGCCCGAACAGTTGCACAGTCGCCAGGCCAGCCTGCACTTCGATCAGCCCGTGAATATCCAGTACACCTCCGGCACCACCGGCTTCCCCAAGGGCGCCACCCTCAGTCATCACAACATCCTCAATAACGGCTACATGGTCGGCGAAAGCCTGGGCCTGACCGCGCAAGATCGCCTGGTGATCCCGGTGCCGCTGTATCACTGCTTCGGCATGGTCATGGGTAACCTGGGCTGCATCACCCATGGCACCACCATGATCTATCCGAACGACGGCTTCGACCCGCTGCTGACCCTCACCACCGTCGCCGAAGAACGCGCCACCGGTCTTTACGGCGTACCCACCATGTTCATCGCCCTGCTCGATCACCCACAGCTGGGCGACTTTGACCTGTCTACGCTGCGCACCGGCATCATGGCTGGCGCCACGTGTCCCATCGAGGTGATGCGCCGGGTCATCAGCGAACTGCACATGCGCGAGGTCCAGATTGCCTACGGCATGACCGAGACCAGCCCGGTGTCGCTGCAAACCGGAGCGGACGATGACCTGGAGCGCCGTGTGACCACGGTCGGGCGCACCCAGCCACAGTTGGAAAGCAAGATCATCGATGCAGACGGCAACACGGTGGCGCGTGGAGAAATCGGCGAATTGTGCACCCGTGGCTACAGCGTGATGCTCGGCTACTGGAACAACCCCGACGCCACGCGCGAGGCCATCGACGACGCCGGCTGGATGCACACCGGCGACCTGGCAAGCATGGATGCCCACGGCTACGTATGCATCGCCGGGCGCAACAAGGACATGATCATTCGCGGCGGCGAGAACGTGTACCCGCGTGAGCTGGAGGAGTTTTTCTTTACCCATCCGGCGGTGGCGGATGTGCAGGTCATCGGCATTCCGGATGCGCGCTACGGTGAGGCTATCGTCGCCTGGATCAAGTTCCACCCCGGCCATGTCGCCAATGAACTGGAGCTGCAAACCTGGTGCAAGGGCCGCATCGCGCACTTCAAGACGCCCAAGCACTTCAAGTTCGTAGAGGAGTTTCCGATGACGGTAACGGGCAAGATCCAGAAATTCCGCATGCGCGAGATTTCCATGGAGGAGTTGGGGGCAGGGCAGGAGTAAATCCCTGAATGCACAAAGGGGACCCGAGGGTCCCCTTTAATTTGTCGTTGCGTGCTCTTTTTTTATTATTGAGGGGCGGTCTATTGTTGTTTTTGGCAACCGTTACCCTTTACCGCTGTTTTTGGCGACCCCCATCCGGGATCAAGAGCAAACGTATTTTTTTGAGCGCTGATCTGCTTCTTCGTGATGATCCAACCAGTGGGCAGCTACCTGAGGTAGTTTTATTTTTCTCTGACCGGTTGCGGGTTTCGGCATGCCGTACCCTGCGAAGCACATCTTCTCCAAAAAAATCTGTTAGCTGCGTCTCTGCCGTGTTGTTTTTGTTATGTCAGAGTCGTTTCGTCTTATTTTTATTAGGTTTGGCGCTTTTTATTCTTGTTATGCGATAGAGATAGCAGAAGCCGTGCCAACTTTTTAAAACCCTTTAAAATCAATGATTTGATTTTTGCGTAGGGATTGGCCTACGGCAAATACGACAAAATATGTTCCCGTGTTACTCGATGTGTAGGCGTGCGGTAACACATTGTCACGGCTAAGCTACTCAACCGGCGTTACGCGCCTTGGCCACACGCGATCCTGTTGGCCGGCCCAGTACGCTGCTGATCTGCTGCCCCGCGCCAATCAATGCCTCAAGGTCGATACCGGTCTCGATGCCCAGGCCGTTGAGCAGGTACAACACGTCTTCGGTGGCGACATTACCGCTGGCGCCCTTGGCATAGGGGCAGCCGCCGAGGCCCGCGATAGAGCTGTCGAACACCGTGATGCCTTCCAGCAGGCTGGCGTAGATATTCGCGATGGCCTGGCCATAGGTGTCATGGAAGTGCCCCGCCAGTTTGTCCCGTGGCACCTGCGCCCCGACCACCTCGAACAGCCGCCGCGTGGCGCCTGCCGTGCCGGTGCCGATGGTGTCGCCCAGAGACACCTCGTAGCAGCCCATGGCATATAACTCCCGCGCCACCGCCGCGACCTGTTCCGGCGCGATCTCGCCTTCATATGGGCACCCCAGCACGCAGGACACATAGCCCCGCACGCTGACCCCATGCTGCCTGGCCGCCGCCATGATCGGCGCGAAGCGCTCCAGGCTTTCACTGATGGAGCAATTGATATTGCGCTGGGAAAACGCCTCGGACGCAGCGGCAAACACCGCCACTTCCTTAACGCCAGCCGCCAGCGCGTCCTCAAACCCGCGCAGGTTCGGCGCCAGCGCACCATAAGTCACACCGGGCTTGCGCTGGATCTGCGCAAATACCTCGGCGGAACCGGCCATTTGCGGCACCCACTTGGGCGAGACAAAACTGCCGACCTCGATATAGCGCAAGCCGGCAGCGCTGAGGGCGTCCACCAAATGGACCTTGTCCGCCACGCTGATGGGTTGGGCTTCGTTCTGCAAACCATCGCGCGGGCCGACTTCCACCAGGCGCACGTGTGAGGGGAGGGACATGGCAATTACCTTTTGATCAGTGGTCGGCCTGGCGCAGGGTGTGGGCCAGGGCCTGGGTGCAGCGCTCTTCGGCGGTGTCCAGTTCCAGCTTCATCTGTTCGATGTCCAGCAGTTGCTGTTCCAGTTGCTCACGGCGCTCGGCGATTTTTGCCAGCATGCTGTTGAGTTGCACGTGGTTGCCACTGGTGGGGTCGTAGAGTTCGATCAGCTCGCGGCACTCGGCCAGGGAAAAACCGATGCGCTTGCCCCGCAGGATCAGTTTGAGGCTGACCTTGTCGCGCGCCGAGTAGATGCGCTCCTGGCCCCGGCGTTCCGGGGCCAGCAGGCCTTGTTCTTCGTAGAAGCGAATGGCGCGGGTGGTGATGTCGAGCTCGCGGGCGAGGTCGGAGATGCTGTAAGTCGTGCTCATGGGGGCGCTCAAGGAGGTCTTGGCGTTAAGCTACTGGCAGGTTGACGTAAACGTCAAGGGTCGCGGCGTGACCCATCGGGGGCAAGCCCCCTCCCACAGGGGGCTCGCTAACCTCACGCCTGTTGTTTATCCAGCTTCTTCTCATGGGCCGTGACCTGCTGGCACAACTCGATCATCTGCTCGCGCATCCAGCGGTTGGCCGGGTCCTGGTCGGTGCTTTCGTGCCAGTACAGATGGGTTTCCACCGGCGGTACGTCGTTGACCGGCAGGTTGAACCAGTGCAGTTCATGGCGGCGGGCGAAGCGCTCGGGCACGGTCATGACCATGTCGGTCTGCTGCAGCACCTGCGAGGCCATCAGGTAATGCTGGGAGCGCAGGGCGATCTTGCGCTGGATGCCCATCTTGCCCAGGGCCAGGTCCACATGGCCCAGACCGTTGCGCCGGCTGGAAATATGGATGTGGGTCAGCGACAGGTAGTCATCCAGCGTGAGCTTGTCCTTGCCGGCCAGCGGATGCCCCTTGCGCATGGCACACACGTAGCGGTCTTCCATCAGCTTGACGTGGCGAACCTGCGGGTCGGTGTTGAGCGGCGCATCCACGGCAAAATCCAGGCGCCCGGCGGCCAGTTCCTTGGTGGTTTCGCGGCGCTTGGACAGGAAACTCTCGATCACCACCGTGGGCGCCAGGCGGCGCAGGCGCTGGAACAGCAACGGCAGGATCACCGCCTCGGTGAGGTCGGTCATGCTGATGCGGTAGGTCTTGGCCGCCTGTTGCGGGTTGAAGATGCGGCTTTCCTGCACTGATACCCGCAGCAACGACAGCGCATTGCGCACCGGGCCGATGATGTTCTGTGCCATCGGCGTCGGCACCATGCCCTGGGCGGTGCGCACGAACAGCGGGTCGTTGAAGGTCTCACGCAGGCGCGCCAGCGCGTTGGACACCGCCGGCTGGGTGATGCCGACAATCTGCCCGGCGCGGGTCAGGTTGGCTTCGGTGTAGATCGCGTCAAAGACGATAAACAGGTTGAGGTCGACCTTGCTCAGATTCATTTCGCAGCGCTCTTATTGTTAGGTGGCCATACGTCGATCATATATCGGTGATGAATGTTAATACACGCCGAGAATAGGCTAGGTAAATTATCAACGCTGTTCTAGCATCGATTGCATGACCTAAACAACCTCTCAGAGAAGGGAGCTGCTCATGGATTTCGCCTATTCGCCCAAGGTTCAGGAACTGCGTGAACGCGTCACTGCGTTCATGGACGCTTACGTTTACCCGGCGGAGCCGGTGTTCGAACGCCAGGTCAGCGAAGGCGACCGCTGGCAGCCCACCGCAATCATGGAGGAGTTGAAAGCCAAGGCGAAGGCCGAAGGCCTGTGGAACCTGTTCCTGCCTGAATCCGAACTGGGCGCCGGCCTCACCAACCTCGAATACGCGCCACTGGCCGAAATCATGGGACGCTCCCTGCTGGGCCCGGAGCCGTTCAACTGTTCCGCCCCCGACACCGGCAATATGGAAGTGCTGGTGCGCTACGCCAACGAAGAACAGAAGCAACGTTGGTTGGAGCCCTTGCTGCGCGGTGAGATCCGCTCAGCCTTCGCCATGACCGAGCCGGACGTCGCTTCCTCGGACGCCACCAACATGGCCGCCCGCGCCGAGCGCCAGGGCGACGAATGGGTGATCAACGGCAAGAAATGGTGGACCTCCGGGGCCTGCGATCCGCGCTGCAGGATCCTGATCTTCATGGGCCTGAGCAACCCGGATGCGCCGCGCCACCAGCAGCACTCGATGATCCTGGTGCCAGTGGACACCCCGGGTGTGAAAATCGTGCGCCCGCTGCCGGTGTTCGGCTACGACGACGCGCCTCACGGCCACGCCGAGGTGCTGTTCGACAACGTCCGCGTACCCTATGAAAACGTCCTGCTCGGCGAAGGCCGGGGTTTCGAAATCGCCCAGGGCCGCCTCGGTCCAGGCCGTATCCACCACTGCATGCGCTCCATCGGTATGGCTGAGCGTGCGTTGGAATTGATGTGCAAACGCTCCGTCAGCCGGACCGCGTTCGGCAAGCCGCTGGCCCGGTTGGGTGGCAATATCGACAAGATTGCCGACTCACGCATGGAGATCGACATGGCGCGCCTGCTGACCCTGAAAGCGGCGTACATGATGGACACCGTGGGCAACAAAGTGGCGAAGAGTGAAATCGCCCAGATCAAGGTAGTGGCGCCGAACGTGGCCTTGAAGGTGATCGACCGCGCAATCCAGATTCACGGCGGCGCCGGCGTTTCCAACGACTTCCCGCTGGCCTACATGTACGCCATGCAACGCACCCTGCGCCTGGCCGACGGCCCGGACGAAGTGCACCGGGCGGCCATCGGCAAGTTCGAGATTGGCAAGTACGTGCCTAAAGAGCTGATGCGCAGCGGGCAGTAACACCGCGTCGCCTGCATCGGGGTGCCCCCTCCCACACTTGGATGTGTTCACAGATCAAAATGTGGGAGGGGGCACCCCGATGAGGCCGGATCAGGCAATGAAGCTCCATCAGCCCTCAGTAAACCCAAACCTCCACCCGCCGATTCTTGATCCGGCCTTCATCCGCCGTATTCGCCGCCACCGGCATCTGTGCACCCAACCCACGGATATCGCGCAGCACCACGGCGTTCTTCACCAACTCCCGACGCACCGCCATCGCCCGCAACTTTGACAGTAGCGCGGCGCGCTGCGGGTCATCCTTGGCATCGCCAAAGCCCACCAGCGTCACCTGCTTATCCAGCTTGTCGTGGCTCTTCAGATACGCCACCACCCTTTGCAGATCCTGGCGCGCCTTGTTGTCCAGGCTGGCGCTGCCTTCTTCAAAGCGAAAATTCACCGTCAGGCGCTGGGCGTCGCGGGCGATACCCTGATAATCATCGGGCATCGACGGGCGCGGTTGCACGGCGATCGCCTGCACCTGCTGCGCAATAAACCCGTTTGCGGCCACAATCGCCTGGCCCTTGCCGCTCTGGGTAAAGTCCACCAGCGCCTTGGCCCACGGGTTATGCCCGGACGGCGGCAGGTAGAAAAACAACCGGCGTGACAGCGGGTAATCCTCGGTAGCAATCAGGCTGTTGAGCGCCAGCATGGGCTGTGAATCGCCATCCACAATCGCCACGGCTTTGGCCTGGCGTACGTAGGGCAGGCCGATAAAGCCGATACCCTGCGGGTCTTGGCTGACCGCGTCGGACAGCTGCTCGCTGGACTCGAAACGCTTGGCACCCGAGGCAAGCGGCTTGCCACGCAGACGCAATACCAGTTCCTTGAACGTGTCGTAGGTGCCGGATTGATCATCCCGTGCGTACACATGAATGGGGCCGCCCACTCCACCCAGCGCCTCCCAGGTACTGACCTCACCATTGAAAATCTGCGCCAGTTGCTCGGTATTCAGTGTGTTCAACGGGTTCTGCGGGTGGAGGATGATCGCCAGGCCGTCGATGGCAATCACTTGTTCGGCTTCAGGGCTTTTCAGGTCGCCCAGGGGTTCAAGGTCGACCAGTTCACTGTCCTTGATCGGGCGAGACGAGGCGGCGAGATCGGCGCTGGCTTTTTTCAGCGCCGTGAACCCGGTGCTCGATCCGTGGGCCGCGACCTCGATGGTCACGGTCTTGCCTTGGCGCGTCTTGCCGATCACACGCTGTTCATTGACGCCTTCGCCCGGTTCGCTGTGCACCGCCTGCAAGCCCTGATGCTCCATCAGCCCCTTGACCAGTGCCGGACCCAACGCCGCGCCAATGGTATTGGAGCCCTGGATACGCAGTGCCGGGCCTTGATCAGGAAGGGGCAGGGGAGCGGATACGGCGAAGAGGGGAAAAACGGTCAGCAGTAACAGAACGCGCAGCCTCATGCCGGCACCTTCTCAAGCCAAAGGGAGTGCCGCGAGAATAAGACAGACAGGTTGCATAAATGTGACGGGTGCGCCGCAAGGCTGAATGTGGGAGGGGCAAGCCCACTCCCACTTTTTGCGATCAGCTCAGTTCCAGCCAGATCGGCGCATGGTCCGAAGGCTTCTCCAGCCCACGCAGCTCGTAATCCACCCCGGCATCCTTGACCCGCGAAAGCAGGCCATTGGAGGCCAGGATCACGTCAATGCGCAGCCCACGCTTGGGCTCGTCTTCAAAGCCCCGGCTGCGGTAGTCGAACCAGCTGAAGCGGTCGGCCACGTCCGGGTTGAGGTGGCGGAAGCTGTCCACCAGGCCCCAGTTTTTCAGGCGAGCCATCCATGCGCGCTCTTCCGGCAGGAAGCTGCATTTGCCGGTCTTGAGCCAACGCTTGGCGTTGTCGGCACCGATGCCGATGTCGCAGTCTTCCGGGGAAATGTTTACGTCGCCCATCACCACCAGCGCCTGGTCGTTGCTGAACTGGCTTTCCAGCAGTTGCTGCAGGTCTTCGTAGAAGCGCTGCTTGGCCGGGAACTTGGTCGGGTGGTCGCGGCTTTCGCCCTGGGGGAAGTAGCCGTTCATGATGGTGACCGGGTGGCCGTTCGCGTCGGCGAAGGTGCCCCAGATAAAGCGACGCTGGGCGTCCTCTTCGTCACTGGCAAAGCCTTTGTGCACGCTCAGGGCTTCCTTGCGCGAGAGCAGCGCCACCCCGTAGTGGCCTTTTTGCCCATGGTAGTACACGTGATAGCCAAGGGCCTGCACTTCGGCCAGCGGGAATTGGTCATCGTGGACTTTGGTTTCCTGCAAACCGATCACGTCGGGCTGGTGCTTTTCAATCAGCGCCGCCAACTGATGAGGGCGGGCGCGCAGCCCGTTGATATTGAAGGAGACGATTTTCATGGTCGGCAGTCCAGTCTGGCAAAAGGGCGATGCTAGCGGACAAGTCGGACGGGGGCCAGCGTGGCGGTAGGGCACATGCACTGCTTAATGTCTGGGAACGACTCGTGCTGTGTAGGTTCGTACCCATAAGAACGCTGCCCTTTGAGCCGCGCCCAGGGAGATTGACGGTATGCCGGACACTACAACTGCAATTGCTGAAATTCGCCTGCTCAACAGCGGTTACTCCCGCGAGGCCCGGTCCCTGTTGTACCAGGCCTATCGGCATGAGCCGACCTTCGCCTACATCTTCGAAGCCGAGCGCCCCGGTTATGAACAACGGGTGCGCGCCACCGTGCGCGAGTTGGTCAAGCAGCACTTCTTTCAGAAACTGCCGGCCATCGGCCTGTTCGTCAACGACCGGCTGATCGGCATCGCCCTGATCGCGCCACCGCAGCGGCGCCTGGGCATCACCGAAAGCTGGGCCTGGCAACTGCGCATGTGGCTGAGCACCGGCGTGCGCGGTACACGGCGTTACCTCGACTACCATCACGCGGTGCTGGCGTGCCTGCCCAGTGAGTCGGTACATGTACTGCCGTTGCTGGGCATTCACCCGCAGTTCCAGGGTAAGCATTACGGCGAGCAGTTGCTGGAAGCCGTGCACAATTGGTGTGCCGAAGACCCGCATTCATCCGGTGTGGTGCTGGACACTGGGAATTCACGTTACCTGGAGTTCTATAAGCGTCAGGGCTACGAGGAAATCGGTGAAGTGGCGGTAGGCCCGATCCTGGAACATGTGTTTTTCCATCCCAATCCGCAGTCGTTACATGCTGCAACGGCTTAATACAGAATTATTCAGATAAATCCGAGTTCAAAGAGTCTCCCTTGCTCGTGTAGCATCCGCGCCTATGAAGTTTCCAGGAAGATTTACCAGCGGCTTGATTCTGCTGTTCACAAGCTGCGGCGCGTTGGCGCAAAGCGAACTGGACGTGCGGATCAAGCCCTCGAACGACGCGTTGAAAGCCAACATCGAAGGCTATATCGGCGGGGTGGGCGATCGTGATGAAGAGGCCCTGCTGCGGTTCAGCCGTGGCGCCGAGGATCAGGCGCGCAAAGCTGCCCAGGCCCTTGGCTTCTATCAGCCACAGATCGACAGTGAAGTGAAGGGCGGCAAGAACCCGCGCCTGATCCTCACCATCGACCCCGGCGAACCGGTGCATTTGCGCAACGTGACCATTCGGGTCGACGGCCCCGCCGCAGACCTCAAGACCTTTCGCGTGCCCGTCAGCAACGACCTCAAGGCTGGCGCCGTGCTCAACCACGGCCATTACGAAGACGCCAAGCGCCTGATCCAGAACCAGGCTTCGCGCTACGGCTTTTTCAGCGGGCGCTTCACAAGCCAGAAACTTGCGGTAGACCCGAAGGCCGGTGTCGCCGATATCGAACTCATCTACAACAGCGGCCCGCGCTATACATTGGGCAAAGTCAGCTTCGCCGGCGACACGCCGTTTGACGAAGAGCTGCTGCAACGCATGGTGCCGTTCAAAAGCGGCACGCCCTACGATTCCGAACTGATCGCCGAACTCAACCAGAACCTGCAAGCCAGTGGCTTTTTTGAAGGCGTGCGCGTGGACGCCGCCCCTGCCGCGTCGACCAATGACATCATCCCGGTGGCCGTGCGCTTGGAGACCCGCAAGCCGCGCACCATGGGGCTGGGCCTGGGGTTTTCCACTGACGTCGGCCCGCGTGGCAAAGCCAACTGGACCCGCCACTGGGTCAACCCCCAGGGCCACAGCTATGGTTGGGAAGCCGAGCTGTCGGCGCCGCGGCAGAACGTCGGCCTGTGGTACGACATACCGCTGGACCCACCGCTCACCGATAAACTGCGCTTTGCCGGTGGCTATCAGAACGAAGAAATCGCCAATACCGACACCCTGAGTAAATTGCTCACCGTGGGCCCCGAGTGGCACAGCAAGCTGCCCAGCGGCTGGACCCGGGTGATTTCGCTCAAGTATCAGCGTGAAGAATATCGCCTGGGCAATGACTCCGGCCTGAGCAACCTGGTGATGCCGGGCGTCAGCTATTCCTATCTGCGCAGCGACAACCGCATCGACCCGCACAACGGCTACCGCCTGCAATTCGACACCAAAGTCGCCAAGGAAGGCCTGGGCTCCGATACCAACCTGCTTTACGGCACCGCCATGGTCAAAGGCCTGACCACGCTGTGGGACAACCATCGCTTCCTGGCCCGTGCGCAGGTGGGCGGCAGTGCCACCAACGGCTACAAATCGGTGCCGCCATCGCTGCGTTTCTTTGCCGGTGGCGACCAGAGCGTACGGGGCTATGAGTACCAGACACTGTCGCCGGAGAACGACCGGGGCGATCGCATCGGTGGCCGCTACATGGTGGCCCTGAGCGCCGAGTATCAATATTCCATCGCCGAGAAATGGCGGATCGCGACCTTCGTCGACCAGGGCAACTCGTTCAATACCCTGGAAATGCCCAGCCTTAAAACCGGCGTTGGCGTCGGTATCCGCTGGGTGTCGCCGGTCGGCCCGATCCGCCTGGACCTGGCCCATGCCCTGGAAGACCCGGGCGGCATTCGATTGCACTTTTCCATGGGGCCTGAGCTGTGATGCGTGGTTTTAAAATAGCGGGGTTGGCCGTGGTCGCGAGCCTTGCCGTGTTGTTGCTGGCAGTGTGGGCGGTGCTGGGTACCCAGGCGGGCAGCCGCTGGGTGTTGGCACGCGTGCCGGGCTTGAGTGTCGACAATTTCCAGGGGCATCTGGGCGGCCAATGGAGCGCCGACCATCTGCTGTGGCAGCAGGACAGCAGCCGCATCGAACTCCAGGCGCCCAAGCTGGATTGGTCGCCGGCCTGCCTGTTGCGCATGACCTTGTGCATCGACCGCTTGGACGTGGAACAGGTCAGCCTGCAATTTCCACCGAGCGCCGAAGAAAGCAGCGGCCCCATCGCACTGCCTGACTTGAAGCTACCCGTGGCCATCCAGTTGGGCGACGTTCGCGTCGGCAGCCTGCTGTTCAACGGCAGCGAAGAGCTAAAGGGCCTGCAACTGGCGGCGCATTGGACCTCCGCCGGTATGCAGATCGACTCGGTTCACCTGCAACGCGATGGCCTGGTGCTGGAACTGGCCGGCCTGCTGCAACCCACCGGCGACTGGCCGTTGAGCGCCAGCGGTAATCTCAGTCTGCCCTATGCGCCAGATGATGCACCCTGGAAGGTGGCGCTCAAGGTTAAGGGCGACCTGCTCAAGACCCTCAAGCTTGACGCCGACAGCACGGGCTATTTGCCAGCCAAGCTCACGGGAGAACTTCAACCCCTGGTGGAACACCTCCCAGCGCAATTACACATCACCGCCGACGGCTTCAAGCCTAGCGCCGAGCTGCCCGACACCCTGCAACTCAATCAACTCGACCTCACCGCCCAAGGTGATTTGAGCCGTGGCTACCAACTGCTGGGCAAAGCCGTGCTGCCGGCGGAAAAAGGCCCGGTGGACTTGCTGCTGCAAGGCAAGGTCGACGCCAAGGGTGCGCAGATCGCCGGCCTGGACCTGAATGCCGGTGACAAGCAAAGCCTCAAGCTCAGCGCCAATCTGGACTGGCAACAAGGCTTCAGCGCCGATGCCAAGGTCGACTGGCTGGACTTCCCTTGGCATCGCCTCTATCCGGTGATCGACGAGCCGCAAGTCACCCTGCATACGTTCAATGGCGAGATTTCCTATAAAGACGGCAACTACCTGGGCAACCTCAAGGCTGACCTCGACGGCCCCGCAGGCAAGTTCAACGTGGTCACGCCGTTCAGTGGCGACCTCACGCAAATCTTCCTGCCCGAGCTGAAACTCACCGCCGGCCAAGGCAAGGCCGAAGGCCACCTGAACCTGCAATTCGCCGATGGCATTGCCTGGGACACGGCCCTCGACCTGTCGGCGCTGAACCCGGCATATTGGGTGGCCGAACTGCCCGGCACCCTGGCCGGGCCGCTGCGCAGCAAGGGCGAGTTCAAGAACGAGCAGCTCAAGCTGAACGCCGACCTCGACCTCAAGGGCCGCCTCCGCGGGCAAACCGCGGTGCTGGCGGCCAAGGCCGAAGGCGCGGGCGAGCAGTGGACCCTGGCCAACCTGGATATCCGCCTGGGCGACAACCGCATCAACGGCAGCGGCAGCCTGCAACAACGCCTGGCCGGGCAGATCGATATCAAGCTGGCGCGTCTGGCCCAGTTGTGGCCGCAGTTGCGCGGGCAAGTCAATGGCCGGCTCGACGTGGCCGGCAGCCTCAACGCGCCTCAGGGCAAACTCGCCCTCAAGGGCCAGCAACTGGCGTTTGCCGAGAACCGCCTGCAAAGCCTTACCCTCGATGCCAACCTGGATAACGCCCAGCGCGCCAAAATCGACCTCAAGGGCAGCGGTATCCAGGCCGGCGACACCCAGGTCGGCACCCTGACGGCCAGCGCCCAGGGCGATATCAAGAACCAGAAAGTCCAACTGGACCTGGCCGGCCCTCTGGTCAAGCTGGCCCTGGCATTGGACGGCAACCTCGACAAAGGCAACTGGCGCGGGCGCCTGGCCAGTGGCGACGTCCAAGCCGGTGGCCAGGACTGGAAACTGCAGGCGCCGGCAAAGATCGAGCGCATGGCCGATGGCAAGCTCACCTTTGCCGCGCACTGCTGGGTGTCCGGCCCCGCCAGCCTGTGCGGCGAAGACCAGCGCCTGATGCCCGAGCCGAAGCTGCGTTACCACCTCAAGCAATTCCCCATCGACAGCCTGGCGGCGTTCCTGCCCAAGGATTTTGCCTGGCAGGGCAAGCTCAATGCCGACCTGCAACTGGACCTCCCGGACAGCGGCCCCAAAGGCGTGGTCTCGGTGGACGCCAGTGGCGGCACCCTGCGCGTCAAGGACAAGGACCAGTGGCTGGATTTCCCCTATGACACGCTGAAACTGGAAACCACCCTCAACCCCAAGCGCATCGACACGCAGCTCAACTTTCAGGGCGGCAAACTCGGCGAACTGCTGTTACAGGCACAGATCAACCCGTTGCCGAAAAACAAACCGATCACCGGCAACTTCAGCCTGGTCGGCCTCGACCTCGCGGTGGCGCGGCCGTTTGTGCCGATGGTGGAGAAACTCACCGGCAAGCTCAACGGCAATGGCCGTCTCTCCGGCGGCCTGCTGGCGCCCCAGGTCAACGGCAACGTCAACCTGGTGGGCGGCGAGATCTCCGGGTCGGAACTGCCCATCAGCCTGGAAGGCTTGAATGTGCAGGCGCTGATTGCCGGCGAAAGCGTGCAGCTCAACGGCGCCTGGCACAGTGGCAAGGCCGGGCAGGGCAGCCTCAAGGGTCAGGTCGACTGGGGCAAGGCCCTGGTGGTGGACCTCAGTTTGCAAGGCTCGCAGTTGCCTGTCACGGTCGAACCTTACGCCGTGCTGGAAGTGGCGCCCGACCTGAAAATCAGCCTGAAGAACGACAAGCTGGCCATCGCCGGCAACGTGCACATCCCACGTGGCGACATCACTGTGCGCGAGCTGCCGCCGTCGACGGTCAAGGTTTCCGATGACACGGTGATCATCGGCAGCCAGACCGAGGAGGGCAAACCACCGATGGCCATGGCGATGGATATCAACGTGGTGGTGGGCGAAGACAAGCTCAACTTCTCGGGCTTCGGCCTCACCGCGAAGGTCCAGGGCCAGGTGCACATCGGCGACAACCTCGACACCCGGGGCGAACTATGGCTCAACGATGGCCGCTACCGCGCCTACGGCCAGAAGCTCGATGTGCGGCGTGCGCGGCTGTTGTTTGCCGGGCCGCTGGACCAGCCATTCCTGGATATCGAAGCGATTCGCAAGACGGGCGATGTGGTCGCCGGTATCCGCCTCAGTGGCAGCGCGGAACAACCCACCACGCAAATCTTCTCCGAACCGGCCATGAGCCAGGAGCAGGCGCTGTCCTACCTGGTGCTGGGGCGTCCGCTGAGCACCACCGGTGAAGACAACAACATGCTGGCCCAGGCTGCGCTGGGCCTGGGCTTGATGGGCAGTGCCGGGGTCACCTCGGACCTGGCGAAGAACCTGGGCATCCAGGACTTCGAACTCGACACTCAGGGCAGCGGCAATAACACCGCCGTGGTGGCCAGCGGCAAGATCACCGAGAAACTCAGCCTACGGTATGGGGTAGGCGTGTTCGAACCGGCCAGCACCATTGCCTTGCGCTACCTGTTGAGCAAGAAGGTGTACCTGGAAGTGGCGAGCGGCGTGGCCAGCTCCCTGGATATCTTCTACAAACGTGACTTCTAAGCCACACAGGGGCAAAAATGTGGAAAGGGGCAAGCCCCCTCCCACATTTGATCAGTGGCGTTGATGGATTTATGGCAAGCAGGTCAGGGCCGCCTGCTCATAGTTCAGCGCCTTATTGCGCTCGCCCAGCGTATACGGCGCCTGGCAGTGCTGGTCACCCCACTTGATCACCAGCGTACCGGCATCCTCTTCGATCAATGCCAATGCCTTGCCGCTAGGATCGGACATCGCGATCTGCTTGCCCGCAACACTCTCCAGCGACGCACCAAACGGGATGGGCTGGTGATGCGCGTCGAACAGCGCAAACTGCACGCGCCGCCCGCTCTTGCTGGTATAGCGGGCCACCACCACGGCCCCACGACGAGGCACGACCTGCTGGGTGGCGTTATCGATTTCAATGTCAGCGCCCAGGTCACGGGTGTCCAGGCTGATCCAGTTCACCCGGTAAGGCTGCGCATTGGGGATCACCGCATAGCCGTTACGGCCGGTCTTTGCCCCGGAAAAGCTGCCGATCTTCACGCCCTGCACGCCGTCGACGTGCGCCAGCGCAAAGGTCTCGCCCACGGTCTGGCCCAGGTTGATACCGCCTGGGTGGGCCACCACCGACCCCGCCACGTTGAGGTTCTGCGCGCTGTACCCACGGCCCTGGCTGTAGCCGCCGCTGATGTCCATCAGCGAGGTGCGGGTACTGAGGTTGGCCGAGCCGGTGCTGCCGCCTGTGCTGCTGTTACCGCCTTGCAATGAGTAATAGGTGTCGCTGTTTTCGGTCAGGTAGCCGTTGACGCCCAGTTGCGTGGTGTCGCTGCCTTTCTGCGTGCTGGCCGACATAAAGGCCCTCGGCGCGCGGGGCTTTGAGCCCAGCGGAAAGGATACGGACAGGTTGATCAGCGTGTCGTTGTTCGACGCCCCGTAGTTGCCCACGTCCTTGGTATGCGTGGCGCTGAGGTTGTAGCTCACGTCGCCCCAGTAGTTGCTGTAGCCCGCCGAAAGGCTTTGCGAACCGCCGCGTCCCCAGTAGCGCTGGTCGCTGGCATTTACGTACACACTGCCGAACTGCTGGTTGCGGCCCAGGCTCTGGTTGATGGTCAGGTCGGTGCGGGTCTTGGAGTTGCCGTTGCGTTTTTGGCCCTCATTGCTGAGTTCCTCGACGTGGTCGGCGAGGGTGCGATAGCCCTCGGTCGAATACCGATAGGCCGCCAGGGTGAAGTTGGTGTCGGTGCCGGTAAAGGTCTTGGCGTACAACGCGCGCACGCTGTTGCCCGTGACCTGCTGGCCGAAGGTGCGGCTGACGGAGTGGGTCATGTCCAGCGATACCGCGCCGATCGACGTGTTGCGTCCAGCCCCCACGGACAACGCCTGGAAGTCCTGCGTGGCTTGTACGCCGACAATCCCCGACAGGTTGCTGCTGATGCCATAGGCCAGGGTGCTGCTGACAAATTGCGGTTTTTCTTGCCCGTCGTCATTGCTGTTGTACTGGCCGGCGGAGAGGCTGTATTTCAACTGGCCTTCGCGCACCATGATCGGCAGGCTGGAAAATGCCTGCACCGTGACCCGGCGACGGCCGTCAGCCTCGATGACCGTCACTTCCAGGTCGCCGTTGGAGCCGCTGGGGTAAATGTCGCTGATCTCGAACGGGCCCGGCGGCACATTGGCGGTGTAGAGGATGTAATTGTTCTGGCGGATTTCCACCGTGGCGCTCGATTGCGCAATGCCACGGATGATCGGCGCGTAGCCACGCTCGCTGTCGGCGCGCATGCCGTCGTCGGAGGCCAGCTTGAGACCGCGATAGCGCACGCTGTCGAACAGGTCGGTGTCCGAGAAAATATCCCCGGCACTGAACTGGCCCTTCAAGGCAGTCACGTCATGTTGCAGGTAGGTGCGGTTGCTCTTGAACGTACTGGGGCGGTCGGTGCTGCTGTTGAAGTTCGATTCGTTGCGCAGGCGCCACGCGCCCAGGTTGATGCCGTTGCGCAAGCCCAGGTTATTCGAGAGCGTGGTATCGGCGTCAGTGCTGTTGCGGTTGCTGCTCAATTGGTAATTGATGAACGCCGCAGGCACGCCTTCGTCCCACAGCGCAGGGTCGACGTAGCCGCGCCGCCCACGCTGCATGGCGCGTTGAGGCACGCTGACCAGCAGGCGCAGGCGCGGTACGTCGTAGCGCACGCTGGCATGCTCGATCAAGGCAGGCAGGTCCAGGCAGGCATTCGAGTCGGTATCGACGAGCTTGCCGCTGGCCTGTAATGCGCCGATATCGACGCCCACTTGCTGCAGCATCTCCAGGGTCAGGCAGGCCTCGACCTTGCCGTTTTGCGGGTTGCGGTGAAAGTCGATATCGCGCCGACCAACCAGGGTTTCATTGCCGTACAGGTCAACCCGGTAAGTGCCGGGCAGTACGCTGCTGCTGGCGAGCAGCGTGTGCAAATCGACGTCAGCTGCCGCACCTTGCAAAAACGAAGTATTGAATTGTTCGTCGCCATCGGCCTGGCACAATGAAGTGAAGCCCAGGGCAATCAATAACGGCGCCAATCCATCGCGCTTGAATAAAAACATGCAGGAACCCTATATCACCTCCGATACGAACTAACGGAGCGAAGAGAAATACAGTGAAAGTGCGGCTGCGCGAACGGCAGGCGCGTTATGGTGATTCTGTGTTCAAACTGGCTGATGTAGGCGCGCCGTTAACCAGTTGCGCGGAATAACGATCTTGCGCGCCATAGTCATTAATGCTGCCGAATATCAAGCGTGACGGCTGGCTTGAATTAAGTTGTTTAAGATTGAACTCTTTTAGTTCGCCCGGCCCAATCATTAGCGAATCGAACGGGTGTTCACTGACAGCACCGGCTTGCAGGGTAATGTCGGCAATCGACACGTGATAAATCCCCGGGTTGGTGACCCGCAGCACGTGCTTGCCGTCGTGCTCGGCCAACTGCCAGAGCAGCTCGGTCGGTGCCAGGTAGGCGTTGTTTTTCAAGCCGGCGGGGCGAAAGAACACCTTGATGCGCTGGCGCACGGCAAGCTGCAAGGTGTTCTGGGTTTTCGACGCCTGGGGGATTTCCTGCACGTTGAGCCACACCACCGACTCCCGGTCAGTAGGCAGGCCCGCGCCGGCATAAATCACCCGCAACAGCTGTTGCTCATTGGCCGTGACCCGTGCCAGCGGTGGGGTAACGGCAAACGGCACGGTGCCGGTAGCAGCGGTGTCGGTGTCGACCCAGGATTGGATCAGCACGTCTTCACCGTTGTTACGCACTGTGATACCGGCTTCTTTGTGCTGGCCATCGAACACCAGCCGTGTGCTGCTCAACGAAATGCCGGCCGTGGCCTGGCTGACCGCAAGCAGGCCCAGCAGGCCCGCGCAGAGGGAAAGAGAATGACGAAACAACATGATGGCTACCACTACGTTCGAGAGGTGTGCGGGGCCCGAAGGCCCCGCGACGCTGGGGGTTATTCGTATTGCAGGGTGAATGGCAGGGTGGCGTCGCCGCGACCCGCTACGACGGATGCAATGTCGGCCGTCGTGACATAGGCGGCCGAGAATTTCAGCGTGGTGTTGCTGTCCTGCAGGGTGTTTTCGATCTTCGCGGTGGTTGGCGAGCTCAGGTCGATCAGCGCGCCGTTGGCGTCAAGCAGCGCGATACCGACGTTCTTGGCTGAGCCCAGGCCGTCGATCAGCTTCAACACTTTGGTGCCGGCAACGATGCCCGAACCTGCGCCTTTGGTCGGTTCGAAGATCATCGCCACCTTGGTGCCGGCGTTGCAGCTGATCTTCATGTCGAAGTTCTCGGCGCTCAGAGTGCCGCTACCTTTTGGCGCGGTCGCGGTGCCCATGTCCTTGATGGACACTTCGCCCATGTTGATCGAGATGGTTTTGTTCAGGCCAATGCCTTCAACGGAACAGGCATCATTGTTGATGCTGCCGGTGAAACTGATGGTGCCACTGCCGGCTTTGGTTGGCGCGGTGGGTTCGCCGGCGGCGAATGCATTAACTGCGGCAAATACCGACAGAGCCAAGAGTGCGCGAGAGAACTGCTTCATGTTGTTTTTCCATGGTTGGGGTTAAAACAACACAATAAGGCGCAGGCCCTGAGTGGAACATCAGACGATCCCTAGAAGTGAACGTTAGTTAAACAAGTTGCGCTCTATGCAATAAGCCAATAAGTCCTGGTCGCTGCTGACTTCCAACTTGCGCATGGCCGCGACTTTTTGCGTGCTGATGGTTTTGGCGCTGCGGTTCAATCCACGGGCAATCTCATTGACGCTTTGCCCGGAGACAAACAGCCGCAGAATCTCATGCTCCTTGGGTGACAACCGGGTGAAGCGCTGGTCGAGGTCGAACGACTCCAGCACCGAGGTCGGCCGCGGCCCCTTGCTGCGAATCGGGTTGCCGCGCGCGACGGCCTTGAGCGCAGCCTGGATCTCCACGTGCAGCTGGTTTTTCTGGATCACGGCGAGGACACCCAGTTCCTGCAATCGCGTGAGGATCAGTGGGTTGGAGATCATGGTCAGCACCAGCACGCGCACCCTGGGAAAGTGCCTTACCAGGTATTCCAACAGCTTCAGGCCATCGCCGTAGGGCGAGTCTGCCGGCATGTTGAAGTCGGTGATCACCAGATCCACCTCGGTGTTTTCCAGCAACGTCACCAGTTCGTTGGAGCACACGGCTTCGCCCACCACGCGAAAGCGCTCATCACGCTCGACCAGTTCCCGCACCCCGACCAGCACGATGGGGTGATCGTCTGCGATGACTACGTTGAGGGTTTCCATGGGTTTTTTATCCAGAGTGAAGTTATTCAAGGGTGTCGAGCAATGCCGTGAGGCGCGCAAGGTGCTGCCGTACTTCCAAGGCCAGGGCCGGTGTGACCGCCATGCCGGTCAGGCGTAGCTCCAAACCGACAAAGGCGCTAGCCATATCGTCCAACTGCACCGCGCCCAGAGCGCCGGCCATGCTGTGCAGTTGCTGCGCCGCGCCATTGGCGTCCCGATTGTCCATCGCGGTCAAGGTAGTCTGTACGTCCTGGCGCAGCGTGGTGACAAACAGCTCACGCATCCTGGGCGACAACGGCGGCATGTCGACCACCGCCGGTATTTCGATCTTGCAGTGTTGTTCCAGCTGCGTACGCAAAGCGGCGAGGCTCAGGGGCTTGACCATCCACGCGTTCATGCCGACAGCGGCGCAATGCTCGCCTTCTTCGCGCAGGGCATTGGCGGTCACCCCGATGATCGGCAGCACGGCATCCTGTCGGCGCAAGGCTTCGGTCAGTTGGTAGCCGTTCATCACCGGCATATTCACGTCGGTCAGCACCAGGTCGAAGCGTCCCGGCAGCCACTGCATCAGCGCCTGTTCGCCGTTGGCCGCCACGACCACCTGGCAACCCAGGGCTTCCAATTGTTCTTTGATAATGGCCGCGTTGATTACATTGTCTTCGGCCACCAGCACCTGCAGGTTCAGTGGCTGTGCCTTGGCGGACGGTACGCGGCGTGGGCTTGCTTCGGCGCCATGCTGCGCCCGGTAAATCGCCCAGGCAATGGCGCGCACATTGTCGGCGTCGACGCTCCAGTCGGCACCGCACGGTTGAGCCGGGTCGGGCCCGCCCGCCGAGGCGATGATGCGCGTGCGGGGCCATGCCAGGTCCTGGGCGAAATCCACCAACAGCGCGTTAGCCGGCATCTCGGCTGACAGCGCACGGCTGGGAAGCCCCAGGCGATTGAGCCAGTTGATCAGGTGCTGCGCCCGTTCGGGTTCCTGTGCGCGTACGTAGACAGGCGGCAGGCCGGGGCTGAACGGCGGGCAATCGGCCAGGCTGCCGGGAACGACCTGTAATGCGAGCTGCAAGGTAAAGCTGCTGCCCAGCCCGGGCTCACTCACCACATTCAACTGGCCGTGCATCAGCTCGCACAGCCATTTGCAGATTGCCAGGCCCAGCCCGGCACCGGCCTGGCTGGCGGCATCTTCGGCCTGGTAGAAGGGGTCGAAAAGCTGGTGTTGCTGCGCCTGGGAAATGCCCACGCCGGAATCGCTGACCTGCCATTGCAGGCTCACCTGGTCGTCGCTGGTTTGCAGGACACGCAGGCGCAGCACCACGCGCCCGTTATCGGTGAACTTGATCGCGTTGCTCAGCAGGTTGTTGAGGATCTGGCGGATACGCTGCGGGTCACCGCGCAGTCGGTCCGGCAGGTTCGCGTCGATGCAGGCATACAGCTGCAAGCCCTTGGCGCGGGCGAAGGCGCTGTAGGTGCGCACGCTGTCCTCGCTCAGTTCCAGGGGGCAGAAGTCCTGAAGTTCGAGGGTCATTTGCCCGGCTTCGATCTTTGACACATCCAGCACGTCGCTGATCAGTTGGAACAGGGAGGTGGAGGAGCGCTGGATGGTCTGCAGGTAGTCCTGCTGGCGTGGTGCGAGCGAGGTCAGGCCGAGCAGCTCCAAAGTGCCTAGTACGCCGTACAGTGGTGTGCGGATTTCATGGCTCATGGTCGCGAGGAAGCGACTCTTGGCCAGGTTCGCCGAATCGGCCGCCTGACGCGCTTCCTCCAGAGCGGCAGCATCTTCGATATGCCGGGTAACATCGTGCACCGCGCACAACCACGCGTCCTGGCCTTGGTAACGGGTGGGCACGAAGGCCACGTGCAGGTGGCGGCCGTCACTTTCAAGGTCGGCCTGGCCAGGCGTGGTGCGCGGCTGCTGCTTGAGCAAGTCGAATAATGCGCGGGCGTCCTGCCATTGCTGGGCACGCTGGTTTTGCAGGAGCACGTGATGATCGCTGCGGCGGATCACGCACAGGCCGGTCGGCGCGGTGTCGATGACCGCGCGGCTGAACGCCTCGCTTTCGGCGATGCTCGCGTGGGCCTGGTGGGCGGGCAACACCACTCGCGCCGTGTACCAACGGTTGAAGGCGCGGCCACAGCCCAGCATCGCCAGCACCACGGCCAGCAGGCACAGCAGTGGCCACCGCGCGTAGTCGAGGAAACGTTGCAGGCTGATCACGTAGATCGCGGTCCACGGCTGCCCGCCCTGGCTGGTCAGTTTGAACACCAGGCCGTCACGGGTGACGTTCACACCTTCGTTCAGCACCTGGCCGGGCTTCAGCGCCCCGGTCAATACCACGCCGGCGGGGGTGATCAAGGTGAAGTTGTCGTAGATCGACCATTGCATCAGGCGCTCGATGTTATTGACCTTGGCCAGGTCCAGCAGCGATGCCAGCACTACCCAGGTGTTAGCGCCGTCGATGGTCAGTGCGGTCGGGGCCAGGTTGATGTCGACATAGCCCAGCAGCACGGGCGCAGCGTTGTCATCGGGCGTGGGGTCGTAGGGTTCCCAGTGCACCTGATGATCCGGCAACGATGAATTCTGTGCGTGCAGGCGCTCGTTCAACTGGGTCAGCACGTCCACCAGCGCGCCGACCGGCACTTGACCGCCATCGCGCAGCCGACCGGTGGCGGGCACGCTGATGTCGAAGTTGTCCGGGCCGTTGACCACCATCACCTGGGGCGACTGATAGTGGGAGGCGGCCCAGAAGGCGCTGTAGTAAGCCGACAAGTAGGTGCCGAGGGCAAATACCTTGGGGTAGTGTGCGGCGGCGATTTTGTCGGGGTTGATTTTCAAGCTGTAGGGCAGGGCAAACGGCAGCCCGCGACCTTCATAGATATTCGGCCCTTCTTCGGGCAGCGGCTTTTGCACAAAGGGTGGGAGCAGGGCAGAAAGGTTGAGTTCGCCCTGGATACTGCCCCGCGAAACATCGCGCAGGAAGGCTTCCTGCTCGTGGATATTCTCCATCAGTCGGGCGAAGTGGAATTGCAAGGTTTCATGCTGCTCCTTGACCATGCGCTGCACTCCCAGGTAGGTGATACCCAGCAGCAGCACCGCCAATACGCCCAGTACCAGCAAGCCTTTGTTCAGGCGCAGTGAACTGCTGGTGAGTTTCTCCAGGAAGGCATTGGGGGGATGCATGACGCGGTGACCTCGCAAGCTAACGGTGTTGTTCCACACCCGGCAGCCGGGTCAATAGGCGCTCGCTGGCCCGTCGTGGGTCAGCAATTGCTGGAACTGATCCGCAGAAACGGCGTGGGAGATCAGGAAACCTTGGACCTGAGTGCAGTCGATCTTACGCAACAGTGCAAGTTCTTGCGCGGTTTCTACGCCTTCGGCAACCACGATCAAGCCCAATTGACGTCCCAGGCTGACGATGCTGGTGAGGGCCTGGGCCAATTCTTCGTTGGCGTTGCAGCCCTCTACCAGGGCACGGTCGATCTTCACCTCGGTGAACGGCGCCGACACCAGGTTCATGTACGAGCTGTAGCCCTTGCCAAAATCGTCCTGGGACAAGCCGAACCCCTTGATGCGCAAGCGGCAGGCGCCGGCGTAGAAATTGCTGATGTCATCGGGTACCGAGCACTCCATCAGCTCGAAACACAAGCGTGCGGGCAAACCCTGGTGTTCCAGCACGAACGCGAGGATGCGGTCGGGCAGGTCGTGGCTGTTGAGCAGGTGCGTGGGCAGGTTGATCGACACTGGGATGTCATAGCCGTGTTGGCGCCACGTGGCTTGGGCGGCCATCGCTTGTTTCAGCACGCACCACAGCAGGCGTTCTTCCAGGTCGCAGGCGATCAATGCCGGCAGGAACACACCGGGCAGCAACAGGCCATGCTCGGGGTGCACCCAGCGCACCAGGGCTTCGGCCGCGACGATGCGACCATTGCTCAGGGCTTTCTTGGGTTGGAACCAGGCGTGCAGTTCACCGTTGTCCAGGGCATTCATCAGGCTTTGGCAATCGATGCCGGGCTGGGTCTGGGCCGGGGCAACCTGGCGCAGCGCCTGCAACTGGTCGATCAGGCAACGCAGGGCCGCGGCATTCACCGGCTTGGAAATCAACCCGATCACCTTCACTTGCAGGTTGCTCGCTACCAGACTCGCGCCCATCAGCATGCGCCGTGACGCGGCGCTCATGATCGCCAGCGCGGGGCGTGAGGGTTGTGCGGCCAGGCCCTGGATAAATTGCACACCGTCCATGCCGGGCATCAGCAAGTCGGTGAGCACCAGGTCGAAATCGCGTTGTTTCAGGCAGGCCAGCGCTGCTTCACCGTCCCTGGCGCACACCACATCAAAATCCCCCAGCTCGCTGAACAGGTTCTGCAGATACAGGTGCTGAAAGGGATGGTCTTCAACGATCAGAATGCTACAGGGTTTCATGGGTAGCTCGTGCGTAGGGAGCCAGGGCAGTGAACAAGGCTCGCAGTGTGAAGGGTTTGACCAGGCAGTGATTCATGCCGGCCGCCAGGCACAAGGCATCTTCACCGCGCAGGGCATTGGCGGTTGCGCCGATGATCGGGGTGTTGCAGCCAAGGCATCGCAGGGCTTCGGCCAGTTCGTAGCCATTGAGCTTGGGCATGTTGACGTCAGTGAGAACGATGTCGAAGGCGCCTTCGTACCAGCGCGACAAGGCCTCTTCGCCATCGCCGGCCAGCTCTACGGTACAACCGAGTTCTTCAAGCTGGTCACGCAGGATCAACTGGTTGATGGCGTTGTCTTCGGCCACCAGGATATGCAGGTGCAAGGGGTGCAGGTCGCGCCGCTCGCAACGCGCCTGGGACGGTGCGGCCTGGCCGTTCTGGGCGTGGCGAACCGCCTGGTGGATCGCGTTCAGGTCGTTGAGGTTGACCTGCCAGCCATCGCCGGTGAATTGCGGTTCGTGGGCACCATCGCTGCTGGCGAATACCCTTGGGCCGTGCCAGGAGGTGTCCAGGCTGCGCTCTACCAGTTCGAGCAGTACCGCGGGTGCGGCCAGCTCGGCGCTGGACGGCGGGCCGACCTGCGCACGGGCACCCCAGCGGCGCAGCCAGCCGCAGAGGCTGTCGGCCAGTTCGCGTACAGGCGAGAGCACATACACCACCTCCTGCGCCAACGGCGGCCGCAGCGACGGCACGATGCTAGCGGGTTGCTCCAGTGGCACGGCCAGGGAAAAGCTGCTGCCAAGCCCCGGCTCGCTGACCATGCGCAGGGTGCCGTTCATCAAGTGGGTCAGGCGCAGGCAAATGGGCAGGCCGAGGCCGGTGCCGGCGATCACATGGGGGTTGCCTTCGGTCTGGTAGAACGGCTCGAAGATCAGTGCCTGGTCTTCCTGGGCGATGCCTTTGCCGGTGTCCGAGACTTGCCATTGCAGACACGCCCGTTCGCCTTCACGGCTGAGCTTTTTGACCCGCAGTACTACGCGCCCGGAGTCAGTGAACTTGACCGCATTGCTCAGCAGGTTGTTGAGGATCTGGCGCAAGCGGCTGGCATCGCCGATCAGGCGCAGCGGCAGTTGCGGGTCGAGGCACGCATACAGCTGCAAACCCTTGCTCTGTGCGGCGGCGGCGTAACCCTGCACCACTTCCTGCACCAGGCTGGGCACACAAAACTCACTCAACTCCAGGGCCAATTGGCCGGCTTCGATCTTTGACACGTCGAGCACATCGCAGATCAGTTGCAGCAGCGTCGCCGAGGAACCTTCGATGGCATGCAGGTAGCTTTTCTGCTGGGCATCCAGGCGAGTACGAGCGAGAAGCTCCAGGGTACCGAGCACGCCATACAGCGGCGTGCGGATTTCGTGGCTCATGGTCGCCAGGAACAGTGTCTTGGCTTCGTTGGCGGCATCGGCGGATTGGCGTGCCTGTTCCAGCGCCGCTTCGATCTGGGTGCGCGCACTGATGTCGCTGAAGGCGCAGAGCAACACGTCTTCCCCCTTGTAGCGGGTGGGCGCGCAGCTCAGGTACAGGTGGCGGCCATCGGCGGCTTTGAAGTAGTCGGTGAGGCAGGGGGCGTCCGTATCGAAGGCATTACGGATCCAGCCCGGCCCCAGCTGCGCGCCGGCCTGGCCGAGCCATTGTTGGGCGAGGGTGTTTTCCAGCACCACTTCGCCGTCCGTGCGCCGCAGCACGCACAGGGCCACGGGCGCAGTCTGGATCACATCGCGGCTGAACAGCTCGCTTTCCACCAGCGCCTGGATGCGGTGGATGGCGGGGATGATGAAGCGGTGTTCCAGTCGGCGGGTCAACAGGGCCACCAGGCTGATGGTCAGCAGGCAGAAAAGCAGGGCGCCGAGCATCTGCGGCCATAGCGCCCAGAGCACCGCGTGCAGGTCGATGGAGTAGGTGAGCTGCCAGTCCGACGACTTCAGCTGTTTGCGCAACACCAATTGCTCGGGCAGCCAACCGTCGCCGACAAAGCCGAAGAAGTCCTGCTGGCGCAGGTGCGGCAGGTTTTGCCCGGGCGGCGGGTTACGGCTATTGCTGAAGAGGGGCATACCTTGGGCGTTGAACATGGTGAACTCGCCAGCACTGTGGTCGCTCAACGCCTTGGAGACTTCACGGTCATCCATTTCCAGGCCGAGCCAGCCGGAGTCCAGGTCGCGTTCATCCAGGCGGATAAAGATATATAGCTGCGAGTTGCCGCCGTCGGTGTGGGTCAGCCAGAGTTCCTGCAGGGTTTTCTGCTGCTTGAGGGCATTGAGTTGCACCAGCATGGGCGCGGGAAAGTCCGCAGCCACGGGACCCGCATCGTACAGTCGCAGCACCTGGGCATCGGTGCCGACGTACAGCAGGTTGAGCTGCTTGGCCTTCAGGAAGTCGCGCATGCGCTGGGTCAGCCAGATGCTCCATTGCTTACCCGGGATTTTGCCGAGCAACAGGCGGATTTCCTCATCGTTCACCGGCAGGTTCAATTTGGCCTTGCGTGTAGCCGACAGGCTGAGGCTTTCCAGCAGGGCTTCACGGGTGGTGAAAAAGGTATGGGCCTCGGCGATGGCGCTGCTCATGTAGCTGCGCCGCTGGGAGATCTCGTTGTTGAACGTAAATAGCAGGAAGCTGTACACGCCGCCCAGCATGCCCACCAGCAGCACCAGCGCAAAAATGCGCAACAGGCGGCGGGCGGCGTGGGGCGTGGACAGGACGGGGCTGATCTGGTGGAGATAGTTCTTTAATCGCATCCCGTCACTCTAGGGATGGCCGTATGTAGGAAAAATCAGACGATCCTTAGTTTGCTACAGGTAGTTCACGATAAAGGTGACTTCGGTGTTGGCGCTGCCGGCTTCGACGTTGCCGGTGGGCAAGCGGTAATACGAGGCCGACAAGGGAATCTTGAAATTGGTGCCTGTGGTGGTGAAACCGCTGAAGGAGTAGGTGGTATCAAACGCAATAGGTTGCCCGGCATCATCCATCAATTGCAGGCCGATGCCTTTGGCGGTGGAGCCGCCGTTGAGCGCGACGACACCTTTTGCCGCGTCGACGATGGGCGTGGTGGCCTTGAGCGAATAGGTCACTTTATTGATACCGGTCTGGCACTGGTTCAAGCCGATGTCGAAGCGAATGGTGCGAGGGGTTGCGCCTGCGTCGCGAAACTCCCAGAGCTGATAGTCGTCGCCCATGGCGACGGGCACGGAAGGGGTCTGGCAGGAGGCAGCGTTCAGCACCAAGGGGTTGGTGAGGTTGTACTTGCTGATGATCAGATCGTCAGATTGCAAGTTGCCCAGGTTGCCGGCAGCGACCTTGACCTGTGGAGACAGCGGGCCTGACTTGACGATTTCCAGGCGTACCGAGCCTGGGGGGATGCCGTAACTACTCGGCTTAAGGGAAGCAGGTGCAGCCATATAGTAATCCAGGCTGTCGATCCAGACGCGGAACGAAAGGCCTGTCTTGCCGATAGCGTAGGTCGAGCCGCTGGTGACCGAGCCTAACGCAGGGTTTATCACGATGCCGTATTGGGAGGAACCTGTGCATTTCCAGCTGTTCTGACCCGATTGCACCGTGTCTTGGTAAATCACGGTGCCGTCGGGAGTATCAGCGGGAACTGTCAGGCTGCCGCTGGACAGACTTGCGCCGAAATTAAGGGTTTCATTGGTGTTGACGGTGGCTGTGCAATTAGCCGCAGAGGCGGCTGATGCGCCCGCCAGTGTGACGACCGCGAGGCAAGCAAACTGTTTTAAGGAAGTCATGGGAAGGAGGGGGTCGACTGGTCAAAAGGCTACTCAGAGTACTCAGCGAAGGCGTCACACCCCATCAGGCAATCCTTAGAACCCCGCCATTCATCCGCCCATTACCAAGCAAGCTAATAATTCCATTTGACATTCGCTGCCTAAGCAGTAACATCTTGTCATACATTCACTGCCTAGGCAGTAATAAGGTGACTTCCGATGCCCCACTTCACCCCTGACAGCTTTCGCAACTGCCACCTCGGCCTGCTCCTGGGCCGGGCGGCGCTGCTCAAGGACCGCATTATCGACACCCATATGGAGCCGTACGGCGTGACCGCCGCGCAGTTCAAGGTGTTGATCATCATTGCCCAGTTCGACGTGGATACCCCGGCGGAGCTGTGCCGCAACCTGTCCCTGGACAGCGGTTCCATGACCCGCATGCTCGACCGCCTGGAGCAGAAAGGCCTACTGGCACGCCAGCGTTCCGAGCAGGACCGGCGCCAGGTGCGGCTGGTGCTGACCGAAGACGGCCAGCGCCTGGCGGACATGCTGCCGCACATCGGTGCCCAGTCGATGAACGAATTGGCCGGCGCACTGGAGCCCGGCGAGCTGCAGACCCTGGAGCGGATCCTCAAGAAAATTCTGGTAGCTGCCGGTGACGCCATCGTCATCCAGCGGGTAGGTAATCAATGAACACACGTGCACTCAGCCTGGTGCTGGTGGCCATGAGCATGGCCGGTTGCGCCAACTACAGTGGCCTCGACACCCAAGGCAAACGCCTCGACGCCGGCACATTGCAAACCGGTAAAACCTTGAGCGGCGTGACCTTGTCGAGCGCTGCCTGGCCGACCGCTGACTGGTGGAAAAGCCTCGGTGACCCGCAACTCGACGGCCTGATCCAGGAAGCCCTGCAAAACAGCCCGGACATGCAAGTGGCCAGCGCCCGTGCCCACCAGGCCGAAGCCGCCGCCTACGCTGCCGACGCAGCGCGCATGCCGACCCTGGATGCCAGCGCCGGTGTGACCCGCTCGCGCCTGGCCAAGGACCAGGACCCACGCGGGCAGGGCGATGCCTATTCGACGGTGCGCAATATCGGCGCCAGCTTCAATTACACCTTCGACCTCTGGGGCGGCCAGCGTGCGGCCTGGGAAGCCGCGTTGGGTGAGGCGCGTGCTGCCCAGGTCGACCAGCAGGCCGCGCGCCTGACCCTGGCGGCCAACGTCGCCAAGGCCTACAGCGACCTGGGCCAGGCCCATATCGTGCGCGACCTGGCCAACGACGACCTCAAGCGCACCCGGCAGATGCTCGACCTGGGCAAGCGCCGGCTGAATTCGGGCATCGACAGCCAGTACCAGTACCAGCAGACCGAAAGCCTGGAAGCCAGCGCCCAGTCGCAACTGATCGACGCGGAAAAACAGCTGCAAAGCGCCAAGATCGCCCTGGCCGTATTGCTTGGCAAAGGCCCGGACCGTGGCAGTGAACTGGCCCGGCCCAACGTGCTGAAACCCAGCGCGGTGGCCGTGCCCTCGGTGCTGCCGGCCGAGCTGTTGGGCCGCCGCCCGGACCTGATCGCCGCGCGCTGGCGGGTCGAATCGGCGGGCCGGAATATCGATGCCAGCAAGACGCGCTTCTACCCCAACCTCAACCTGAGCGCGAGCGCCGGGGCCGAGTCGTTGCTGGGGGATGCGATGTTCGGGTCGGCCAGCCGCTTCTTCAACATTGCGCCGACGATCTCGCTGCCGATCTTCGACGGCGGCCGCCTGCGTGCCGACCTCGATGCCCGCGACGCCGACTACGACCTGGCGGTGGCGCAGTACAACAAAACCCTGGTGCAAGCCCTGGGCGATATCGGCAACACCCTTTCGCAACTGCGCGACACCGGCCGGCAGATCCAGGCCCAGCAACATGCCGCGGACATTGCCCAGCAGTCCTACGACACCGGGGTGCAGCGCTACAGCTCCGGGATCGGTAACTACCTGGATGTGCTCAGCATCGAGCAGCAACTGCTGCAGGCCCAGCGTCAGCTGGCAACCCTGAATGCCGCGCAGATCGATCTGTCGATTCAACTGATGCAGGCCCTGGGCGGCGGCTACAGCGCCGACAACGTGGCAGCGACCACCCCCGCCACACGCACGGAATAATTTGAGGTATTTGTCATGGCCACTGCCGAAAACACCAATGCAACCGAACAACCCAAAGACAACAACCCACGCAAACGCAAGGTGATGCTGATCGGCCTGGCGCTGATCGTCATCCTCGCCGTGGTCGGCGTATGGGGCTGGTATGAGCTGTACGGCCGCTTCAGCGAAAGCACCGACGACGCCTACGTGAACGGCAACGTGGTGGAAATCACCCCGCTGGTCACCGGCACCGTGGTCAGCATCGGCGCCGACGATGGCGACCTGGTCCACGAGGGCCAGGTGCTGATCAACTTCGACCCGAACGACGCCGCCGTCGGCCTGCAAAGTGCCCAGGCCAACCTGGCCCGCACCGTGCGCCAGGTGCGCGGCCTGTACAGCAACGTCGACGGCATGAAGGCCCAGGTCAATGCGCAGAAAGCCGACGTGCAGACCGCCCAGGACAACTTCAATCGTCGTAAAACCCTGGCCCAGGGCGGGGCGATTTCCCAGGAGGAGCTGTCCCATGCCCGTGACAGCCTCACTGCGGCCAAAAACGCCCTGACCAACCTTGAGCAACAACTGAAAACCACCAATGCGTTGGTGGATGACACGGTGATCAGTTCTCACCCGGATGTGCAGGCCGCCGCCGCGCAACTGCGCCAGGCCTACCTGACCAATGCGCGCAGCACCTTGATCGCACCGGTCACCGGCTATGTGGCCAAGCGCACCGTACAACTGGGCCAGCGCGTACAACCGGGCACCGCATTGATGGCGGTGATCCCGCTGAACCAGCTGTGGATCGACGCCAACTTCAAGGAAACCCAACTGCGTGACATGCGCATCGGCCAGCCGGTGGACATCGAGTCGGACATCTACGGCAGCGACGTGAAATTCAGCGGCACCATCGACAGCCTCGGCGCCGGTACCGGCAGCGCGTTTGCCCTGCTGCCGGCGCAGAACGCCACGGGTAACTGGATCAAGATCGTGCAACGGGTGCCGGTGCGTATCCACATCAATGCCGAAGAACTGGCCAAGCACCCGCTGCGCGTGGGCTTGAGCACCCTGGTCAAGGTCGACCTGCATGACCAGAGCGGCCCGGTACTGGCGCAACAGGCGCCGCAGAAGGCCTCGTTCAGCACCAACGTGTATGACCGCCAACTCGCCGAGGCCGACGCCATGATCACCCAGTTGATCCATGACAACAGCCTCGCCGCGCCCAAGGCTGTGCAACGCTGATGAGCAATAACGCCTCCTTCACGCCACCCAGCCTGTTGATGGCCACCATTGGCCTGTCGCTGGCGACCTTCATGCAGGTGCTCGACACCACCATCGCCAACGTGGCGTTGCCGACCATTTCCGGCAACCTGGGCGTGAGTTCGGAGCAGGGCACCTGGGTCATCACCTCGTTTGCGGTGAGCAACGCGATTGCCTTGCCGCTCACCGGCTGGCTGAGCCGGCGGTTTGGCGAGGTCAAGCTGTTCTTGTGGGCGACGATGCTGTTCGTGCTGGCGTCGTTCCTGTGTGGTATTTCCACGTCGATGCCCGAGCTGATCGCTTTTCGCGTCATACAAGGCCTGGTGGCCGGGCCGTTGTACCCGATGACCCAGACGCTGCTGATCGCCGTCTACCCGCCGGCGAGGCGCGGCATGGCCCTGGCGTTGCTGGCGATGGTCACGGTGGTGGCGCCGATTGCCGGGCCGATCCTCGGCGGCTGGATCACCGACAGCTACAGCTGGCCGTGGATCTTCTTCATCAACGTGCCCATCGGTATCTTTGCGGTGATGGTGGTGCGTTCGCAGTTGAAGAAACGTCCGGTGCAGACCAGTTATCAGCCGATGGACTACGTCGGGTTGCTGAGCTTGATCGTCGGCGTGGGCGCCTTGCAGATCATTCTCGACAAGGGCAATGACCTGGACTGGTTCGAATCCAACTTCATTATCGTGGGCGCGGCGATTTCGGTGATTGCCCTGGCGGTGTTCATCATCTGGGAACTCACCGACAAACACCCGGTGGTCAACCTGAAGCTGTTTGCCTACCGCAACTTCCGCATCGGCACCATCGTATTGATCCTGGGGTACGCAGGCTTCTTCGGCATCAACCTGATCCTGCCGCAATGGTTGCAGACCCAGATGGGCTACACCGCGACCTGGGCCGGGCTGGCGGTGGCGCCGATCGGTATTTTGCCGGTGCTGATGTCGCCGTTCGTGGGCAAGTACGCGCACAAGTTCGACCTGCGCCTGCTGGCGGGCCTGGCCTTCCTGGCGATTGGCTTGAGCTGCTTCATGCGCGCAGGTTTCACCAATGAGGTGGACTTCCAGCACATCGCCCTGGTGCAGCTGTTCATGGGGATTGGCGTGGCGCTGTTCTTCATGCCGACCTTGAGCATATTGATGTCCGACCTGCCGCCGCACCAGATTGCCGACGGCGCGGGCCTGGCCACGTTCCTGCGCACCCTGGGCGGCAGCTTCGCGGCCTCGCTGACCACCTGGATCTGGATTCGTCGGGCGGACCAGCACCATGCCTACATGAGCGAGAACATGACCACCTACGACTCGGCGACCCGCGATGCCTTGCAGGCGCTCGGTGGGGCAGGGCAGAAGGCCTATACGCAGCTGGACCAGATCCTCACCAGCCAGGCATACATGATGTCCACCGTGGATTACTTCACGTTGCTGGGGTGGATGTTCATGGGGTTGATGCTGCTGGTGTGGCTGGCCAAGCCGCCGTTTGGCGCCAAGGCAGGGCCGGAAGCCTCAGGCCACTGATCAGTAAAGGTTGAAATACAATTCAATGTGGGAGGGGGCTTGCCCCCGATAGCAGTGGTTCAGCCAACAAATATGTTGAGTGTGCCGCCGCCATCGGGGGCAAGTCGAATCGTCGCACCGCCCCTCCCACATTTGGATCTTTGTTCACATTGGATTTGTGGTGTCTGAGGTTCAGGCGCCGGGCAACGCCAATTGCGGATTGACGAAGTCAAACGCCGCCAACTGAAACCCTTGCTCATCCACCTGCAGCGCCCAGCCCTGCTTGTCCCAATCCCCCAGCACAATGCGCTTGGCGGCCTGGTCGCCAATCTGCAACTTGTGAATGGCGGGGCGGTGGGTGTGGCCGTGGACCAGGGTGCGCACGCCGAACTGCTGCATCACCCGCGGCACTTCCTCGGGCGTCACATCCACAATGTCGTTGGCTTTCATGCGCGTCTGCGCCCGGCTTTCACTGCGCAGCTTGCGCGCCAGCTTATGGCGGGTGCTCAAAGGAAGGTGGCGCAGGATAAACAGCACGATCGGGTTACGCAGGATGCGCCGCAGCTTCATATAGCCGACGTCGCGGGTGCAGAGACTGTCGCCGTGCATCAACAGCACGGGCTCGCCATGGAGCTGCACGACACTCGGGTCCTTGAGCAAGGTGGCGCCTGCGGCTTTGCAGAACGCCTTGCCGATCAGGAAATCGCGATTGCCGTGCATGATGAAAATCGGAGTGCCGCTGTCGCTCAGTTCGCGCAGGGCTGCGCAAATGGAGCGCTGAAACGGTGTCATCCCATCGTCGCCAATCCAGGCTTCGAAGAAGTCCCCCAGAATGTACAACGCCTGGGCGCCACGGGCGCGGCCGTGGAGCAGATCCAGAAACGCCCGGGTGATGTCCGGGCGCGTATCGATCAGATGCAAATCTGAAATCAGCAATATCACCCAACGATCTCGGCTTTCTCGACGATCACGTCTTCTACCGGAACGTCCTGGTGACCGGCTTTACCGGTGGTCTGCACGCCTTTGATCTTGTCGACGACGTCCTGGCCTTCGGTGACTTTACCGAATACAGCGTAGCCCCAGCCCTGCACGTTCTTGCCGCTGTGGTTCAGGAAGGCGTTGTCGGCCACGTTGATGAAGAACTGCGCGGAGGCCGAATGCGGCTCCATGGTACGGGCCATGGCGACGGTGTACTTGTCGTTGGAAAGGCCGTTGTCCGCTTCGTTCTGGATGCTTGGGCGCTTGTCTTTCTTTTCTTTCATGCCAGGCTCGAAACCGCCGCCCTGGATCATGAAGTTGCCGATGACACGGTGGAAAACGGTGTTTTCGTAGTGGCCGGCGTTCACGTACTCGATGAAGTTGGCGACGGTGATCGGCGCTTTCTCGGCGTTGAGCTCGATGACGATGTCACCGTGGTTGGTGGTCAGTTTGACTTGAGTCATGTTGGCTACTCTTTTCAGGGAATTCGTGGGTTTGGGTGCCCGGGGCACCACGACCGGTATGGCGAAACTGCGGCCAAGGCGCGCAGTTTAGCGTGACCTGCAGGAATTTCGAGGTGGTTTTTTACCACTGGTGCGTTAAATGCACCGCAACCCTGTCAGCGGCTTGACAGCATCAGCTATGATAAGCCCTTTGTTTTGTCGGCCTAGCCCGGCCACGTACTTGTCTGTTCAAGGATCCTATGAGCAAGCCCACTGTCGACCCTACCTCGAATTCCAAGGCCGGACCTGCCGTCCCGGTCAATTTCCTGCGCCCGATCATCCAGGCGGACCTGGATTCGGGCAAGCACACGCAGATCGTCACCCGCTTCCCGCCAGAGCCCAACGGCTACCTGCACATCGGTCACGCCAAGTCGATCTGTGTGAACTTCGGCCTGGCCCAGGAATTCGGCGGCGTCACGCACTTGCGTTTCGACGACACCAACCCGGCCAAGGAAGACCAGGAATACATCGACGCGATTGAAAGCGACGTGAAGTGGCTGGGTTTCGAATGGTCCGGTGAAGTGCGCTATGCCTCGCAGTACTTCGACCAACTGCACGATTGGGCCGTCGAGCTGATCAAGGCCGGCAAGGCCTACGTCGACGACCTGACCCCGGAGCAGGCCAAGGAATACCGTGGCACCCTGACCGAGCCGGGCAAGAACAGCCCGTTCCGCGACCGTTCGGTAGAAGAGAACCTCGACTGGTTCGCCCGCATGCGCGCCGGTGAGTTCCCGGACGGCGCCCGCGTATTGCGCGCCAAGATCGACATGGCCTCGCCGAACATGAACCTGCGCGACCCGATCATGTACCGCATCCGCCACGCCCATCACCACCAGACGGGCGACAAGTGGTGCATCTACCCGAACTACGACTTCACCCACGGCCAGTCGGACGCCATCGAAGGTATTACCCACTCGATCTGCACCCTGGAGTTCGAAAGCCATCGCCCGCTGTACGAATGGTTCCTCGACAGCCTGCCGGTGCCGGCGCACCCGCGTCAGTACGAGTTCAGCCGCCTGAACCTGAACTACACCATCACCAGCAAGCGCAAGCTCAAGCAACTGGTCGATGAAAAGCACGTCAACGGCTGGGACGACCCGCGCATGTCGACGCTGTCGGGTTTCCGCCGTCGCGGCTACACCCCGGCATCGATCCGCAACTTCTGCGAGATGGTCGGCACCAACCGTTCCGACGGCGTGGTCGACTACGGCATGCTCGAGTTCAGCATCCGCCAGGACCTCGACGCCAACGCCCCACGTGCCATGTGCGTGCTGCGCCCGTTGAAGGTCGTGATCACCAACTACCCGGAAGACAAGGTCGACCACCTTGAACTGCCGCGTCATCCGCAAAAAGAAGAACTCGGCGTGCGCAAGCTGCCGTTCGCCCGTGAAATCTATATCGACCGCGATGACTTCATGGAAGAGCCGCCAAAGGGCTACAAGCGCCTGGAGCCGAACGGCGAAGTGCGCCTGCGCGGCAGCTACGTGATCCGTGCCGACGAAGCAATCAAGGACGCCGATGGCAACATCGTCGAACTGCGTTGCTCCTACGACCCGGAAACACTGGGCAAGAACCCCGAAGGCCGCAAGGTCAAGGGCGTGATCCACTGGGTGCCGGCGGCGGCCAGCATCGAGTGCGAAGTGCGTCTGTACGATCGCCTGTTCCGCTCACCAAACCCTGAAAAGGCTGAAGACAGCGCCAGTTTCCTCGACAACATCAACCCTGACTCCCTGCAAGTACTTACGGGTTGTCGTGCCGAACCCTCGTTGGGCGAAGCACAGCCGGAAGACCGTTTCCAGTTCGAGCGCGAAGGTTACTTCTGCGCGGATATCAAGGACTCGAAACCTGGTCAGCCGGTATTCAACCGTACCGTGACCTTGCGTGATTCGTGGGGCCAGTGATTCTGTTTAAGGAACTGTCGTGCTAACGATCTACAACACACTCAGCAAGACCAAAGAAGTCTTCAAGCCGCTGGATGGCAACAAGGTGCGCATGTACGTGTGCGGCATGACCGTGTACGACTACTGCCACATCGGCCACGGCCGCAGCATGGTTGCCTTCGACCTGGTGACCCGCTGGTTGCGTTTCAGCGGCTATGACCTGACCTATGTGCGCAACATCACCGACATCGACGACAAGATCATCAACCGCGCCAACGAAAATGGCGAGTCGTTCGACGCGCTGACCGAGCGCATGATCGCCGCGATGCACGAGGACGAGGCCCGCCTCAACATCCTCAAGCCGGACATGGAACCGCGTGCCACGGACCACATCCCGGGCATGCACGCGATGATCCAGACCCTGATCGACAAGGGTTATGCCTACGCCCCAGGCAACGGCGACGTGTACTACCGCGTCGCCAAGTTCATGGGCTACGGCAAGCTGTCGCGCAAGAAAATCGAAGACCTGCGCATCGGCGCCCGCATCGAAGTCGACGAAGCCAAGCAAGACCCGCTGGATTTCGTGCTGTGGAAAGCCACCAAGCCCGGCGAGCCGAGCTGGGAGTCGCCATGGGGCGCCGGGCGTCCGGGCTGGCACATCGAATGCTCGGTGATGTCCACCTGCTGCCTGGGCGAGACCTTCGACATTCATGGCGGCGGCAGCGACCTCGAGTTCCCGCACCATGAAAACGAAATCGCCCAGAGCGAAGCCGCCACCGGCAAGACCTACGCGAACGCCTGGATGCACTGCGGCATGATCCGCATCAATGGCGAGAAGATGTCCAAGTCCTTGAACAACTTCTTCACCATCCGCGACGTGCTGGAAAAGTACCACCCGGAAGTGGTGCGTTACCTGCTGGTGTCGAGCCACTACCGCAGCGCCATCAACTACTCGGAAGACAACCTCAAGGACGCCAAGGGCGCCCTGGAGCGGTTCTACCACGCGTTGAAAGGCCTGCCCGCCGTGGCGCCGGCCGGTGGCGAAGCCTTCGTCGCACGCTTCACCGAAGTGATGAACGACGACTTCGGCACCCCGGAAGCCTGCGCGGTGCTGTTCGAAATGGTGCGCGAGATCAACCGTTTGCGTGAGAGCGATCTCGACGCCGCGGCGGGTCTGGCGGCGCGCTTGAAAGAACTGGCCAGCGTGCTGGGGGTTCTGCAAATGAAGCCTGAAGATTTCCTGCAAGCCGGCGCCGAAGGGCGCGTGGATGCGGCGCAAGTGGATGCGCTGATACAGGCGCGTTTGACTGCACGTGCCAACAAGGACTGGGCGGAATCCGACCGACTCCGCGACCAACTCACCGCCATGGGCGTGGTGTTGGAAGACGGGAAGGGTGGGACGACGTGGCGGTTGGCTGATCAGGCTTGACTGGTAAACGTTGAATGAAAAACGCCCCGACTGGTTCGGGGCGTTTTTTTGCAAAGCAAAATAGCGATACCCCCCTTAACGTTTCCACCACCAGTTGAAATCATTCTTTACCGGAAGCGCCAGTGTGTGCAGGAAGAAACACACGAGCGCGAACCAACCGATTGACGGGTAGGTATCAATGAGTTCGGGGCAACTTCCAAAATAGATGTAGTTATCAAATTTAACAGCCTCCAAGAGTGTGACCATGAAAAATATATTTATTGCAAAGCCTAAGTAGAACTTGGTGTATCCGAGGGTTTTGCTGGAAAGGATTACTTTTATGCTGTAAGCAAATAGCAGACCCAGAATTGAAAATGCTGGAAAGGCCCACAGAATCATTTCTTCAACTCTTGGTGTATTTGTTTGAGTGTCAGAGTGTCTACGGCCGCCTCAGTCGTCAATGAAATGGGATGCATGCTTTTATAGGCTCTAATACGGTCTGTATCGATGTATCTGAACAAACGCCAAGCGTCTGGTTTTAGTACACGCCTCGCAACGCTAAAGGCCGACAGTCCAATATCCACTGCACCATAGGCTATGTTCGCTTCTCGCTCGCCATGACCCATGGCGGATGCTGCTGCTTGGTAGGCGTTACGAACAGGGCCGGAAGCATCTGATTGCCCTGTCATCAGGTTACGCCCACCCTCATATACGTTGTTTGCACCATGCGCCATCAGCGGCACCCCCGCAATCAATTAACGTTTCCACCACCACTTCAAATCCTTCTTGACTGGAAATGCACTAGCGTGCAGAAAGAAGCAGGCAAGTGCTAACCATCCGATAAAAATATGCTCATCGATTATGTCTGGCCTATATCCAAGGAATGGAAATATATTAAGAGCTGCAATTTTATAATGTGTTCTCATGACCAGCATATTTGGAATCATGCCGAGAAAAAATTTTGTATATCCGAGTTTTTTACTAGAAAGTAATATTCTGAGTGAGAATGCCAAAAAGACCCCAAGGGCAGATAGGACGGGGAACAACCAGGCAGTCATTTTTTTGCCTCTTGATAAACTTGTTCTATTGTGATGCTGTTTATGACTGCTTCAGCTCCCAATGCGCCAGGCTTCAGAAGCTTGTAGGCTCGTATACGGTCTGTGTCGAGATATCTAAACAAACGCCAAGCATCAGGCTTTAGTACATGCCGTGCACCACTATAAACCGAGAGTCCTATATCCACCGATCCATAGGCCATATTCGCTTCTCGCTCCCCATAGCCGACGGCATATGCCGTCGCATGATAGCCCGCGCGAATTGGACCGATTGTGTCGGATTGCCCGGTCATCAAGTTGCGCCCACCTTCGTAAATGTTGTTTGCGCCATGCGCCATCAACGGCACACCCGCAATGAGGCAAAGGGTGCCCACCGACGCGTAGCAAATTCCGGCACCGGTAGCTATTTGAAGCGCGCCAGCAACGGCTCCGATTCCATTTCTTCCAATCTCTATTGACTGATCCAGCAAGCTACGCTGTTCTTTCTTTATCTCAATCAGCCCCTCTGCGACTGTCTTTTTTCCCTGCTCCACATCGTTAACAATGCTACGAGCGTAATAGGCCACTTCCCGATTGAATATTGAGCGAGTAACACCATCCTGCAGATGACGAGCGCTGATTGTGCAAGCCTGGCTGGTCAGCTTGCCTGCGGCTTGGCTGACGACCCATAAGTCATGAAAGCTTGAGGTTTGCTTCTCGTGCTTTGATTTCATCGCCCGGTTTCCCATGAGCCATAGCCGCTGGTGCCCGCTAGATGATGTGTCCAGATGATTTCCCGATAACGAATCGACAGATGTTCCTGTGCGTCTATATCGTTCAGGAGGACGGAGTGGGGGACCTCGACGGTCAGGCTGGCGATGATGCAGCCCCTGATATCGACGGTGTAGTATTTTTGATGCTGGCCGAATTGTGAAATGCGATAAAAGTTGATCACGCAGTTCAGTTCTTCTCGGTTGGATAACGCCACGGCCAGCAAGGGCGAGGATTTATCAATGCTTTTTGTGATGACCACAGGGCCGTGAGTGGAAGCTCTGACGTTGCCGGTGTTGAGCATATTGTGGTTGAAGGACATCACCATGATTTCGTCCCGGTGCCCCTCCTGGCACTTGTTGCCGATGGAGTCTTGGGTTGAGCAGCCAGCCGAGATCAGACCTTGAGATTTTCCGTTAATGGACATGTAGCCGTGGTTAGCCATGGACGTTGGTATCCTGATTTATTCGCCATAAACATACGGAAAAATGTAAATGGGAAATATCGGATGTTTCGTCTTTTGTCGTGTGAGCGAGATGTAGGATTATTCGGTTTTGTGCGAGAAAAAAACGCCCCGTTATGCCGGGGCGTTTTGCTGCGATGGTGAGAATGAATAGAGCGATGGAAGTCGCCTGCTACTTTCCAGTTTTTACGCAATGTTCATTGAGCGCTTCATTTACCTAAAGCTGAATAGCTTCCACCATTCGGCAGATTCCTAGGGCCACGCTGCGCGCGGTCCCATCAATCTCAAAGGCTAAATGACTTGCCAGTATTTGAACTGAAGCGAGGTCCTCCGAAGCATTGACCAGTAATGTCTCGGCATCCAATCCTTTACGTACAGTAAAAAAGACCTTGCCCGTCATCAGGTGACCCAGGCGTTGAAGGCGGATTTAAATGATGGTTAATCGCTCGATCAGCACAAGCGTGAAGCGAAGGTGAATCCAGCGGCGGATTCGAATTGTCTTTAATCATGGCGAAGCTCCCAGAGTATTGGAGTCACCTAGAGTTTAATCGGGCTGCGAAACCCGGTCGCTGAGTTTTCAGCGACCACCGAAGATTAGGCAGCCATCTTCCGAGCGACACCCTAAAACGCTGTCGGAAATTTCCTTGCTGCGTTTACCCACCTGAAGTTTGCAATACCTGTGCTAGGTAGGGGGGCCTTGTACTGATTTTATAGGCGTTACTAGCTGCGTCGTTATAGATCGTCTCGTGGTACTTGCCGTCCTTGAAATGCAAAGCGACGCCATCATCGACCGCGTAGGCGGGTCGTATCCCCTCACGTTGAACAAGCTCGACAAACGACGTTTCCCTTCCTGCTTCTGAGCTGAAATGCGGACACAGTGCTCCTGGCAGCAAGCCCAGGCCGTGAATCAGCGCAAACACTCCCCCTGAATCGGAATGCCCATGCTCGAACCAGCAAATGGCGCCTGCACTGACACCACACAGGACTTTGCCGTTTTCCCAGGCCCTCTTCAGATGGTCCACTACAGCAAATTCGCGCCAGATCGCCAACATGGCGCGGGTATTTCCGCCTGGTACGTAAATAATGTCGGCTTGCTCAAAGAGTGATGAAACATGATTGGCGTTGTGGAAGGGTGAAATGAAAAATGCCAGCGTGGTTACACGGCAGCCAGCGCTTTCATATTTGGCGGTGAAATCGGAAATCTTGATTCGGTCATCGCCATTGGCGGTGGAGATGTAGAGCACAGTAGGGTGCGTTTTGCCTGATGACGCGACGATGTGTTTATCGATACGCGTCATACGCTGCATGTCTTCGGTGGACTCGCCGCCGATAACAATAATGTGCTTAGTCATCCTGACCTCCTCTCCGTCTTGCGCGATATGAGTGGCTGCCGCCGCTATCAAGATTGCATCACTTGATACCGACTTTGAACAAAACTATTGTCCGACTCATGCGTGCCGATATGGCGAAGCTCAAGTTCTCGACCGATCTCGCTGAAGAGTGGGATCCCTTGCCCGAGTAAAACCGGGATACGCGTAATGATCAGCTCCTCGATCAGGCCCGCTTCAAGAAACGCCTGGATCGTCTGGCCACCGTCGATATAGAGGTGCTTCATACCACGCTCGGTTAACGTTGCCACAAGTGAGGTGACGTCTCCTGCCATGACCTCGACCTTGCCCTCCAGGTGCGCAGGGATCTGCAGAGGCTGATGGGAGAGCGCAATGACGGGCGTGCCCTCGTAGGGCCACTCGGGGAAGGACAATACTTTCTCCAGGGTCTTGCGACCCATTACCAGTGCATCCACCGTGGCGACAAAGCCTTCATAAGTCACGCCGTTCAACTCGGCGGTTTCATACTCCGGCCGGTGCAACCAGTCGATATCACCGTCCGGGCGGGCGATGAAGCCATCGACGCTGGCGGCGATAAACACTGAGCATTTGATATCCATGGCGAAAACTCCTTTTTGTGCGCTTGGACGCTAATGTTGATTTAATCCTCGCGTGTAACAACCGGGCGTCTGGGAAACAACCCTGATGCCCCTGTCTGCCGTGCGAGGATGTATGCGAAGTTGGTTGATCCGTTACCGTTACGCAATCATTTTCTGGTTGTGCTTCGGCGTTTTCCGTACCTCCCTGGCGGACTGGAATCCCATTCCCTCCGGCTCCATGCGCCCGACCTTGCTGGAGGGCGATGTAGTGTTGGTGAACCGGGTGGCCTACGACCTCAAGCTGCCGCTCACGGACATTTCCCTGGTCAAGCTCGATAACCCCCGGCGCGGTGATGTGGTGACGTTCTCGTCGCCCAAGGACGGCATGCGTCTGATCAAGCGCATCGTCGGCATTCCCGGTGACACCCTGGAAATGAAAGATGAGGTGTTGTGGGTCAACGGCGTGCCTGCCACCTACAGTGACGCGCAGGACATCAGCGAACCCATCCTGCCCGGCCATACGGTGCCAGGAATCAAGCTGACCGAACGGGCGGCCAACCGTCAGCGCACGGTGCAGTTCATGCCGACGGTGCGGGCACTGCGCAATTTCGGGCCGGTGGTGGTGCCGGCCGGCAGTTACTTCATGCTGGGGGACAATCGCGATAACAGCGATGACTCACGGTATATCGGCGTTGTGCCGCGTCGGCTGTTGATCGGGCGCGCGCACCATGTGCTGGCATCGGCGCAGATCCTGGATCACTGGATGCCACGCCTGAACAGGTTTGGCGCGCCGATCCTGTAAGGACGAGCCCCCATTACCCTTTTAGGAGCTGGCAAGCCGGCTCCTACAGTTGGGTGTATTACGAGGGCCCCTGAATCCAGACACTAACTTTTGGGTTAGCCCATTACCTTTTCGTGCGTTCTTGTGGGCTGTCCGCCCGGTTCCTATCCTGCGGTCTTCGTTTATCCAGGAGTAGGTTCCATGAGCTTTGATCTCGGACTAAAAGGCCTTCGTGCGCTGGTCACCGGTGGCACCAAAGGTATCGGCGCCGCCGTGGTGGCGGTGTTGCGTGAACAAGGCGCCCAGGTGATTTCGGTCGCGCGTTCGGCGGCGGATTCGACGCCCGAAGGCGTGCATTTCATCGCTGCCGACCTAGGCACTGCCGCCGGTTGTGCGAGTGCTACTGAGGCGGTGAAGGCTCGGCTTGGCGGCGTCGATATCATCGTCAATGTGCTCGGCGGCTCAAGCGCGCCCGGCGGTGGTTTTGCGGTGCTCGATGATGAGCAGTGGGCGAATGCCCTGGGCCAGAACCTGATGGCGGCAGTGCGGGTGGATCGGGCGCTCCTGCCTGGGATGCTCGCGCGCGGCACCGGGGTGATTATTCATGTCACGTCTATCCAGCGGGAGTTGCCGTTGCCGGAGTCGACCACGGCGTATGCCGCTGCAAAGGCAGCATTGGCGACCTACAGCAAGAGCCTGTCGAAAGAAGTCACGCCCAAGGGTATTCGGGTGGTGCGGGTTTCGCCGGGCTGGGTGGAGACGGACGCGGCGGTAGCACTGGCGGAGCGCCTGGCGGAGCAGGCGGGAACGGACTACGAGGGGGGCAAGCAGATCATCATGCAGGCGCTCGGCGGTATTCCGCTTGGACGGCCGGCCAAGCCCCAGGAGGTGGCTGACTTGATCGCCTTCCTGGTCTCGCCCCGCGCCGCGTCGATCAGCGGCACCGAGTACGTGATCGATGGCGGCACCGTCCCTACGGTCTAATTCGTCGGTTTGGCGGCCTGCCATTTGAGCAGGCCATCCAGTACCGGGCACAGGCTCTGCCCCCACTCGGTCATACGGTATTCCACTTTGGGCGGCACCACTGGGTAGACCGTGCGTTGTACCAGGCCATCGGCTTCGAGCTGGCGCAATTGCTGGGCGAGCATCTTTTGCGAGATATCCGGGATCAGTCGCTCAAGGTCGGAATAACGCTGCACCTGGCCGCCGAACAGGTGGAACAGAATGATCAGCTTCCAGCGCCCGCCAAGCCAGGCGAGCGTGGTTTCGACGTCGGCGGCGGCGGTGGCAGGGGTGTAGGTTTTACTCATCGCATACGTCCTAGGACATTTCGGAAAGTTGCCATTTGTTTTGACGTCCGCTGCAGCCTGGCTTTAGATGGTCGACACGACCAAACCCACGATCAAACCAGCGGTGATTCAAATGGATTGTATCTTCTGCAGCATTGTTCAAAAGACCTCCCCAGCGCATATTCTGTGGGAAGACGACCAGCATATGGCGTTTCTTTCGATCTTTCCCAATACACCGGGTTTCAGCGTGGTAATCCCCAAGCAGCACTACGGCAGCTATGCGTTTGCGCAGTCGGATGAGGTGTTGGCCGGGCTTGCCGTTGCAGCGAAGAAAACCGCGCTTCAGATCGACCGTGCGTTTCCCGATGTGGCGCGCACCGGGATGATCTTGGAAGGGTATGGCGTGGATCACCTGCATGCGAAGCTGTTTCCCATGCATGGAACCGGCGGCGACAGTACCTTCAAGCCGCTGAGTTCGAAGGTGGACAAGTTCTTCGAGGCGTATGAAGGCTATATCTCGTCCCATGACCATGTGCGGGCGGATGATGCCGAATTGGCTGAACTGGCGACCAGAATCCGATCTTTCGCCTGACACAGTTCAAAATGTGGGAGGGGGCTTGCCCCCGATGGCAGTGTGTCAGCCAGTATATCTGTAGCTGACCCACCGCTATCGGGGGCAAGCCCCCTCCCACAGTTCTGACCGTGTTTTCTATAGGGATCAACGGCGGCTGCTGACTTCGGCAGGTACATCATCCCCAGCCATGCGCTTGCGGAACAACGCCGTGCGCGCCAACAGCAACGTGGTCACCGGCACGGTGATCGACAGCAGAATCGGAATCAACCACCCGTGCAACACCGGCCCGGACTTGAGCACCGAAAAATAGATAATCGACGCCAACGCCACACACCACGCTCCCAGCGTCGATGCGAGTGCGGGCGGGTGCATGCGCTGGAAGAAGTCCTTCATGCGCAGCAACCCGATCGCGCCAATCAATGCAAATACACTGCTGAGCACCAGCAGCACGGCCACGACGATTTCCATCCATAACGGCATCATTCAATCACCTCCCCACGCAGCAGGAATTTCGCCAGGGCAAACGAGCCGACGAAGCCGAACAGCGCGATCAGCAGCGCCGCTTCAAAGTAGGTGTCACTGGCATACCGGATACCCAGCACCAGCATCATCAACATCGCCAGGATGTACAGGTAGTCCAGCGCCAGTACCCGGTCCTGGGCTGACGGGCCTTTGAACAGGCGGATAAGCGTCAGCACCATGGCCAGGGAGAACAGGAACAGGCTGAACAGGATCGCATTGGAGAGCAGCGCGCTCATTCGAAGATCTCCATCAGGGGCCGTTCGTAGGTGGTCTTGAAGTGCTCGATGAAAGGCGCCTCGTCGTCCAGGTCGAATACGTGCAAGAGCAGGATGCTGCGGTCCAGCGCCAGTTCCGACCAGATGGTGCCGGGCACCACGGTGGTGATCATCGACAGCGCGGCGAGGCCGTTGGGGTCGCGCAGGTCCAGGGGAATCCTGATGAAGCGCGAACGCGGTGGGCGGGAGCCGCAGGTCAGCACGCCCCAGGCCACTTGCAGGTTGGAGACGATCACGTCACGGCCCACCAGGAAAAACAGGTGGATGATCACGCCGGGGCGACGGATGCGGATCGGCAGTGGTCGCAACGGTGCCATCAGCAGCGGCGCAAGAAAGCCCAGCAGTGCACCCAGCAGCAGGTTGCCCGGGCTGACCGACAGGTTCAGCACCAGCCACAGCACCCACAGCGCCAGGGACAGCCACGGAGCAGGGAACAATCGCTTCATGGTTGCACCTCCAGGGCGGCGGCCTGGGCTTCGGGGCTCGGCACCGGACGCGTGGCCATCACCGCCATCACATAGTGCTCGGGGTTGTTCAGGCTCACGGCAGTGGCCTGGGTGTAGCGCAGCAGTGGTTCCGCCTTGAAGGTCAGCAGGATGCTCAAGCCCAGCAGGAAGAAAATCGGCACGCATTCATAGCGACGCAGTAGCGGCGAAGGGCGTTCTTCCGGGGTCCAGAAGCGCTGGATGCCCAAGCGTGCGAAGGCAATCAACGAGGCCAGGCCGGAGAGAATCAACAACGCCACCAAGCCCCAGGCGGCTGGCCGGATCGGTTCGTCAATACTCACACCCAGGCCCAGCGGATTGACCAGCGCACTCAACAGACTGAGCTTGCCGATAAACCCGGAGAGCGGCGGCATACCGATGATCAGCAGGGCGCAGGCGATAAAGCTCAAGCCCAGGAACGCCATGGTCCAGGGAATCACCTGGCCGACCACGGCTTGCTGCTCGTCATCGAGGTTGACGCCAGGGCGCGGGTGCAGGGATTCCATGGCCTTGGGCAACGCATCGATCTCTTCGTCCAGCGGCAGGTCGTTGGCCGAGCGTGACCGTTCGATCAATTCAGCCAGCAGGAACAGCGCGCTCAAGGCCAAGGTGGAACTGACCAGATAGAACAGCGCGCCCGCCGTCAGGCTTGGTTGGGCGAAACCGACGGCGGACAGCAAGATCCCCGCCGACACCAGGATGCTCAAGCTGGCCATGCGCTCCAGGCGCTGCGCCGCCACCATCGCCAGCGCCGCGCAAATGATGGTCGCCATGCCGCCATACACCAGCCAATCCCCGCCAAACAGCGCCGAAGCACCGGCCTGGCCGGAGAACAGCAGCGTCCACAGGCGCAGCACGGTGTACACGCCGACCTTGGTCATGATCGCAAACATCGCCGCCACCGGCGCACTGGCCGAGGAGTAGGCGGGCGCCAGCCAGAAGTTCAGCGGCCACATGCCGGCCTTGGCCAGGAACGCCGTCGCCAGGATCGCCGCACCGGCATGCAACAGGCCGCGATCGGCCTCCGGCACCAGCGGGATTTTCAGCGCCAGGTCAGCGAAGTTCAGCGTGCCGGTGACACCGTAGATCATCGCCGCGCCAATCAGGAACAGCGAAGACGCCAACAGGTTGATCGCAATGTAATGCAACCCCGAAGACACCCGCGCACGCCCGGAGCCATGCAGCATCAGGCCATAGGAGGCCGCCAGCAGCACTTCGAAGAACACGAACAGGTTGAACAGGTCCGCCGTGAGGAAGGCGCCGTACAACCCCATCATCTGGATCTGGAACAGTGCGTGGAAGCTGGTGCCCGCACGATCCCAACGGGCCATGGCGAACAGCAGCGCACTCACGCCGATGATCCCGGTGAGTACCAGCATCAGCGCCGAGAGTTGGTCCACCACCAGCACAATGCCGAATGGCACCTGCCAGTTGCCCGGCAGGTAAACCCCAATCGAGCCTGGGCCGCCTTTTTGCGTCCAGTACAGCAGCAGGATGGCGATGCCCAGGCCGATGACGCTGGAGAACAGATTGATTTTCGCCTTGAGCGGGCGGCGCTTTTCGCCAAGCATCAGCATCAGCGCGGCGGTCAGCAACGGCAGCAGGATCGGTGCGACGATCAGTTGATTCACCCAATTCATTCCTTGGGCTCCCGGCCGTCCACATGGTCGGTGCCGGTCAGGCCCCGGGAGGCGAGCAGCACCACCAGGAACAACGCGGTCATGGCGAAGCTGATCACGATGGCCGTAAGCACCAGGGCCTGGGGCAGCGGATCGGTGTAGTTGAGCAGGTCCTGCGGCACGCCGTCCTTGATGATCGGCTCCTTGCCGATAAACAGGCTGCCCATGCTGAAAATGAACAGGTTGACCCCGTACGAAAGCAGGCACAGGCCCATCACCACCTGGAAGGTCCGTGGCCGCAGGATCAACCAGACGCCGGAAGCCGCCAGGACTCCAATGGCAATTGCGATGACTTCTTCCATCAGGCGGCTCCTTCCGTTGCGGCAACCACTTTGGCCTGGTTGCTCGGTTTATGGGCCCGCACGGACTGGTGACCGAGGGCGGTGAGCATCAGCAGCGTCGATCCGACGACCATGGCGTACACGCCGACGTCGAAGAACAGCGCGCTGGCGATATGGATATCGCCGAGCAGCGGCAGGCTGAAATGCCAGGTGTGAGTGGTGAGGAACGGGTAGCCGGCAATCAGCGCGCCGAGCCCGGTCAGGGTTGCCGACAGCAGCCCGAAGCCCATCCAGCGCATCGGCCGCAGGCTCATCTGCGCCTCGACCCACTGCGTACCGGCGACCATGTATTGCAGGATGAACGCCACCGACATCACCAGCCCGGCGACAAACCCGCCACCCGGTTGGTTGTGGCCGCGCATGAACAGGTAGAACGACACCACCAGCGCAATCGGCAGCAGCAGGCGCACCAGCACCGCCGGCACCATCATGAAGCCCAGTGCGGTGTCGCTGGCCTGGCGCGGGTTGACCAGGTCGGTGGCCACGTCTGGCGCCAACTGGCGCTGTTGCGGCGGCAACTCCATGCTCTCTTTTGACGGGCGGAAGCGCCGCAGCAGGGCGTACACCGTCAGCGCCACGGCGCCGAGTACGGTGATTTCGCCCAGGGTGTCGAAGCCGCGGAAGTCCACCAGCATCACGTTCACCACATTGCTGCCGCCGCCTTCGGGCAGGGCGCGGCTGAGGTAGAACGAAGAAATATCGTTGGGCGTCTGGCGCGTCAGCATCGCGTAGGACAGCAACGCCATGCCACCGCCCACCACGGTCGACAACAGGAAGTCACGCAGGCGACGGATGCGCGCCTTGCGCAGCGAGCTGGGCAGTGGCGACACCTCTTCGATCCGCCGTGGCAGCCAGCGCAGGCCGAGCAGGATCAGCACGGTGGTCACCACTTCGACCACCAACTGGGTCAGCGCCAGGTCCGGCGCCGAGAACCACACGAAGGTCACGCAGGTCATCAGGCCGCACACGCTGACCATGGTCAGGGCCGCCAGCCGGTGGTACTTGGCTTGCCAGGCGGCGCCGAGGGCACAGGCTATCGCCAGCAGCCACAGGGTGACGAACACGATGGAGCCCGGGATCTTCGGGCGGTCGCCCCAACTGAGGCCACTGTTGAGCATCGGGATCATGCCGCCGATCACCGCCACCAGCACCAGCAGGAACAATTGGGTCTGCAGGCGCTTGGTGCTGATGCGTTTCTCGATCCTGCGCACGCCGCGCATCATCACCACCAGGCTGCGCTCGAAGCCGCGCTTGCCGTTGAAGTAGCTGATCACCGGCGGGTACTTGAAGCGGCCACGCTTGAGTTGCTTGCGCAGCAGCAGGTACAGCACCACGCCGCCGGACATGGCCACCAGGCTCATGATCATTGGTGCGTTCCAGCCGTGCCAGATCGCCAGGCTGTATTCCGGCAGCACGCCACCCACTACCGGCAGCGCGGCGGCGGCGAGGATTGATCCGACCACCTGGGCCGGGAAGATCCCCACCAGCAGGCAGGTGAACACCAGCAACTCGACCGGTGCGCGCATCCAGCGTGGCGGTTCGTGGGGAGTGTGCGGCAGGTTGGTCGCGGTCGGGCCGAAGAACACGTCGACGGTGAAGCGCAGGGCGTAGGCCACGCTGAAGGTACCGGCGATGGTCGCGATCAACGGCAGGGCGAACTCCACCCAGGCCGTCGAGGTGATGAACACGGTTTCGGCGAAGAACATCTCTTTGGACAGGAAACCATTGAGCAACGGCACGCCGGCCATGGACGCACTGGCCACCATCGCCAGGGTCGCGGTAAACGGGATCAACCGCACCAGCCCGCTGAGCTTGCGGATGTCCCGCGTGCCACTTTCATGGTCGATGATGCCCGCGGCCATGAACAGCGAAGCCTTGAACGTGGCGTGGTTGAGGATGTGGAATACGGCTGCGACGGCCGCCAGCGGGCTGTTGAGGCCCAGCAGCAAGGTGATCAGCCCGAGGTGGCTGATGGTGGAGTAGGCCAGCAGGCCCTTGAGATCATTCTGGAACATGGCGCAGTAAGCGCCGAGGAGGAGGGTAAGGGCGCCGGCACCGCCGACGATCCAGAACCATTCTTCGCTGCCGGACAGCGACGGCCACAGGCGGGCCAGCAGGAACACGCCGGCCTTCACCATCGTTGCCGAATGCAGGTACGCCGACACCGGCGTAGGGGCCGCCATCGCGTGGGGCAGCCAGAAGTGGAAGGGGAACTGCGCGCTTTTGCTCAAGGCGCCGATCAGCACCAGGGCCAGCATGACCGGGTACAGCGAATGCGCGCGGATCTGCTCGCCCGCCACCAGTACCTGGTCCAGGTCATAGCTGCCGACGATATGCCCCAGCAACATTACGCCCGCCAGCAGGCACAGGCCGCCGGCGCCGGTGACCATCAGCGCCATGTACGCCCCACGGCGCGCATCGGCGCGGTGGTGCCAGTAGCCGATCAGCAGGAACGAGAACAGGCTGGTCAGTTCCCAGAAGAACACGACCTGGATCAGGTTGCCGGAGATCACCAGCCCGAGCATGGCCCCCATGAAGGCCAGGAAAAACGCGAAGAAGCGCGGCACCGGATCGTCCGGCGACATGTAATAGCGCGCATACAGCGACACCAGCGTGCCGATGCCCAGCACCAGCATCGAGAACAGCCAGGCAAACCCATCCATGCGCAGCACGAAGTTCAGCCCGAGGCTGGGCAACCACATGAATTCTTCGCGGATCACGCCACCGTGGGCGATCTGGGGGTAGAGCAGGGCGACTTGAATAGTGCCGACCAGGGCCACCAGGCCGGCCAGCAGGGATTCGGTGTTACGTGCATTGTGCGGCAGCAAGGCCGCCAGACAGCTGCCAATGAACGGCAGAAGCAGTAGAACTATCAGGGACATAGGCTTCTAATCTGCGGGAGTTTGGGATGCATCATACGTGCCGCTTTAACGATCACCAAACGGCAAGATGTGGCAGGATCCTACAAGCTAAGCCGAAATCGCCCATTTGGCATTGTTTCAGGTAACCCGATTCGGGCAAGCGACACCGCCCCCCCTGTGGGAGCCGGGCTTGCCCGCGATGGCGATCTGACAGCCACTGCAAGTACTCGGACCTTATCCCTGCTGTTCCTGTTCCCTCTCATCGCGCAATTCCAGGGCCTTCTGCCCCTTGGTCTTCATCTCGCTGACAATCACCGCCAACACAATCAACGCCGCCCCCACCATCGCGATCGGCGGGAAGCGTTCCCCGGCAATCCGACCGACCACGCCGGCCCACACCGGCTCACCGGCATAAATCAACGTGGCGCGGGTCGGCGAAACACTTTGCTGCGCCCAATTCATCGCCACCTGGATCACCGCACTGGTCAAGCCCAGGCCCACCGCGCTGAACAGCAGCAACCACGAAAACCCCGGCAACGCCTCGCCCATTGGCACCACCATCAGGAACGACAGCAACGACGCCGTGGCCAGTTGCACCACGGTCACCCGACGCACGTCCACCTGCCCGGCAAAGGCGCTGATCAGGATGATCTCCGCCGCGATTGCCACCGCACCGATCAACGTGGCGATTTCACCGGGACTGAAATTCAGCGAAGCCCCCGCCGGCCCGGTCAGCAGCATCAAGCCGGTAAACGCCAGCATAATACCGATGCTCGGCATCAACCCCGGGCGACGGCCGAGCACCAGCCATTGCAACAGCGGTACGAACGGCACATATAACGCCGTGATAAACGCCGATTGACTGCTCAAGATGGTCTGCAAGCCAATGGTTTGCAGCCCGTAGCCAAACATGATCGCCACACCGATAAACACCCCGGCTTTCAATTCGAACAGCGTCAGGTCGCGCAACGTGCGCAAGGAAAAGCACCCCACCACAATCGCCGCGGCGGCAAAGCGCAAACCGACAAAAAACATCGGCCCGCTGACCGTCATTGCGTGCTGTACCAGCAAAAACGTGCCGCCCCAGATCATGGTGATCACCACCAGGATGCATTCGGCTTTGCTGAAACGGTTGAAACGAGGGGAGGCGGTCGGGGTGGTCATGGCGGCTCGGTCTTGCAAGGGAAAGGCACGGACCGCACAATGCGCCGCACGCTGGGCAGTATACTGCGCACACCCACCCATTGAGCAATATAGTGCACAAAGAAAATCCCCACCGGGCTTCGGTCCTGCAGCACGTCAGCCAGAACGTCCGTCGCCTGCGGCATGCCGCCGACCTGAGCCAGACTGCGCTCTCGGAAAAATCCGGCGTCAGCCGGCGCATGCTGGTGGCCATCGAGGCGGGCGAAAAGAACGTCAGCTTGTCCACCCTCGACCGCGTGGCCGAAGCGTTGGACGTGGCGTTCAGTGACCTGATCCAGGCGCCGGATGCCCCCGACCACAGCCGCATCAACGAACTGGCCTGGGCCGGTGACATTCCCGGCAGCAAGGCGGTGTTGCTGGCCAAGGCCACGGCGCGGCGCGAGGTCGAGTTGTGGGAAATGCAACTGGAGCCGGGCGATCGCTACAACCCTGACCCCGACCCGGATGGCTGGAGCGTGCAGTTGTTCGTATTCCAAGGCTGCCTCACGCTGCTGGTGGGCGATGAAGAAAAGCGCGTCGCCGCCGGTGAGTTTTATATGTTCGCCAGCCGGAACGTGCATGGTTATCGCAATGACGGCGACATGGCGGTGCGCTTTGTGCGCAACGTGGTGATCTAACTGTTCTTCCGGCAACAGTGGATGGACACTTTGCTGGTTTGAAAACGCGCTCGGCTGCGCTGAAATGCCAGCAACTCGCTGATTTTATTGGCGATTAGATTCAGGCACGACTCCTGCAATCACCCAGGTAATCCCCTCGGAGCCTGGAGTCGGCCCATGTCAGCCCACCCTCAACACCCTGCCCATATCATCCGCTCGGACGCGGAAGCCATCGAGGTCGCCACGCGCCTGGCCAAACGCTTTGCCGTCGAGGCCAGCGCGCGCGACCGTGAGCGGCGCCTGCCGGTGGCCGAGCTTGACGAGTTCTCCGCGAGCGGCCTGTGGGGCATCACCATTCCCAAAGCGTACGGCGGCGCAGGCGTGTCCTATGTGACCGTGGCCGAGGTAATCAAGCTGATCTCCGCCGCCGATCCGTCCCTGGGGCAGATTCCGCAGAACCACCTGGGCGTGGTGGACATCCTGCTGCAAACCGCGACCGAGGCACAAAAACGGTACTACTTCGGCAAAGTCCTCCAGGGCTATCGCTTCGGCAACGCCTTCTCCGAAGCCAAGAGCAAGAACGCCGGCACCTTCGACACGCAGATTCGCTTCCATGGCGACACCGCGCAAATCAACGGCGAGAAGTTCTACTGCACCGGCGCGCTGTTCGCCCATCTGGTGCCCACCGTCGGCAACAATGAAGACGGCCAGGCCTTTATTGCCTTTGTCGAACGCGACGCGCCCGGCCTGAACGTGATCGACAACTGGGACGGCTTCGGCCAGCGCACCACCGCCAGCGGCGGCGTGACCCTCGATGGCGTCAGCGTGCCCTTGAGCGCGGTAATCCCGGCCCACCTGGCCTTCGACCAGCCCACCGCCAACGGCCCGATCTCGCAGATCATTCAGGCGGCGGTCGATACCGGTATTGCCGTTGGCGCGTTGGAGCAGGCGAAAATCTACGCACGCCAGGCGCGGCCCTGGATCGACAGCCAACAGGATCACGGCTGGCAGGACCCGTTCACCATCGCCGCCATCGGCGACCTGGAATGGCGCGTGCACGGCACCGAAGCCATCCTCGCCAAAGCGGGGGAAGCCGTGGACCGCGCCCTCGCCGAGCCCGGCGAAGACAGCGTCGCCCACGCCTCACTGGTGGTCGCCCAAGCCAAAGTCCTTTCTGCCGAAACCGCCTTGCTCGCCAGCAGCAAACTGTTCGAACTGGCCGGCACCCGCTCGGTCACCGGCAAGCACAACCTCGACCGCTTCTGGCGCAATGCACGCACCCACACTCTGCACGACCCGGCGCGCTGGAAATACCACCTGATCGGCAATTATGTGCTCAACGGCGTAAAACCTGCGCGCCACGCCTGGAATTGAGGAACCTCACCCATGACTGCACTGACCCTTGCGCGCCAACTGCTGGACAGCACCCGCCGTCACGTTGAAAACAGCACTGACCCCTACGTGATCAGCCGCTTCGGCGACTTGCAGATTCGCGTCGATGTGGCCGCGGCCTTGTTTGAACGCGCCGAAACCCATCCAGGCCCGGTGGCGTTGACCGAAGCGCAAATCGCCGCCGCAGAGGCGCTGATCGCCGCGAGCAACGCCGAGTTCGAACTCACCGGCCAACGCACCGCACTGCCGTCGAGCCTTGATGACCCGCTGCGTACGAAGTACCAGATCGTCGGCAACTACCACCTCAACGGAGTGCTTTGATGTCCCGTGAAATCCGCTTGAACGCCTTCGACATGAATTGTGTCGGCCACCAGTCGCCGGGCCTGTGGGCGCATCCGCGTGACCGTTCGTGGCAGTACAAGGACCTGGAATATTGGACCGACCTCGCCAGGATCCTTGAACGCGGCAAGTTCGACGGCCTGTTTATCGCCGACGTGCTGGGCATCTATGACGTGTACAACGGCAACGGCGACGCGGCGATTCGCCAGGCCACCCAAGTGCCGGTCAACGACCCGCTGTCGCTGATCGCACCGATGGCCTTGGTCACCGAACACCTGGGCTTCGGCCTGACCGCTTCGTTGTCGTTCGAACATCCCTACCCGTTCGCCCGCCGTCTCTCGACCCTGGACCACCTGACCAAGGGCCGCATCGGCTGGAACATCGTCACCTCCTACCTGGAAAGTGGCGCCAAGAATCTCGGCCAGAAGGCCCAGACCGAGCACGATGCGCGCTACGACTACGCCGAGGAATACCTGGAGGTCTGCTACAAACTCTGGGAAGGCAGTTGGGAGGAGGGCGCCGTGTTGCGTGACCGCGAACGGCGGATTTTCAGCGACCCGAGCAAGATCCACGAGATCCGCCACGTCGGCAAACACTTCCAGGTGCCCGGCATTCACCTCTGCGAACCGTCGCCGCAGCGCACGCCAGTGCTCTACCAGGCGGGCGCGTCGAGCCGTGGCAAGCAGTTCGCCGCCGAACAGGCCGAGTGCGTCTTCGTTGCCGCGCCGTCCAAGGTGCTGCTGAAAAAGACCGTGGCCGACATCCGCCGACGTGCGGCCGAAGCCGGGCGCGATCCGAAGAAAATCCTGATCTTCAACTTGCAGACGGTGATCGTCGGCGAAACCGATGCCAAGGCCAAAGCCAAGTTCGAGGAGTACAAATCCTATGTCAGCTATGAAGGCGCCATGGCGCTGATTTCCGGCTGGACCGGCATCGACTTCAGCCAATTCAAACCGGATGAGCCACTCAGGCACGTGCATACCAACGCCATTCAATCGGCGGTAGAGGCGTTCTCTACGGCCGATCCGAACAAGGTCTGGACCCCGAATGAGCTGGCCGACTGGGTCGGTATCGGCGGCTTTGGCCCGCTGTTCGTCGGCGGCCCGGAAACCGTCGCGGACCTGTTGCAGGAATGGGTCGAAGAGACCGATGTGGACGGCTTCAACCTGGCCTACGCCCTGACCCACGAGACCTTCATCGACGCCGTGGACCTGCTGGTGCCGGAGTTGCAGAAGCGCGGGGTGTACAAGACCGAGTATGCCCAGGGCACGTTGCGCGAGAAGTTGTTTGGCGACGGCGCAAGGTTGGCCTCCAACCACCCTGGTGCCGGCTACCGCAATTTATCTGACGCGCACATAACCAATGTGGGAGGGGGCTTGCCCCCGATAGCGGCAGTCCAGTCAAAGCACTTGTGACTGACACACCGCCATCGGGGGCAAGCCCCCTCCCACAGTAGATCGGTGTTGATCCAAATAATCCAGCCAGCGGACCACCGCACGCACACACACCAATAGGAGCACTACCCCTATGAGCGTGCACGAACTCAAACGCCCACTGGCCGTGGAGTGGCCCGCCGAATGGCTCGGCCACCTGCCCAAGGCTCTGGAACAACTGCGCCACTGGGCGCAGATCACGCCGCTGCACACCGCCCTGCGCCACAAGCGCCAGGGGCAGTGGTACGCATGGCGCTGGATCGACGCCTTGCGCGATGTGGAGCGCCTGGCCGATGGCTTGCGCCAGCAGGGGGTCAGCGAGCAATCGCGGCTGGCCCTCAGCGGGGCGTTCGAGCCGAACCTGCTGTTGCTGGCCCTGGCGGCGCAATCCATCGGCGCGCAGGTGCTGACCCTGGCCGATGACCTGGAGCCCGAGGCGCTGCAACACCACCTGTGGCGCATTCGCCCGACCCATTCCTATGTGCAGTGCCGCCAGACTGCGCGGCACTGGCAGTCGGCCAACTTGTTGGATTTTGCGCAGTTGCTCGGCCCGTTGGCGCCGACGCAACACTTGGCACGCTGGTGGCAGCCCACGGGTGAAACCCTGTTGTGGAGCGAAGAGGGCACCCACTGGCAGGGCGGTCTGGCGGTGGTGCTGGAGCAATGGCTGAACAGCGGTCACGGTCTGGCCTTCCCTGAAAGCCTGGCCTCGGCGCGGCGCGACCGCAGCGAAGTCGCACCCACCGGCCTGCTGTTGTCGCCCGCACGCTTGCAGCACCTGGCCGACGAGATCGAAAGCCGCCTGGCGCCCCACGGCACCTGGCGCCGACGCTTATGCGACTGGGCCATCGCCCACCCGCAAAGCGGCCTGCGGCGCCTGCTGAAAAACCGCGTGCGCCGGCTCCTGGGTTTCCAGCGCCTGGCGTACATCTGGCAACCCGTCAAAGCCGCCCCTTCACCGGTGTGGCTGGCGGAATTCAAACGGGACATCGCATGAGCCAGGCCATTTTGCAGGTGCGGGATATCTCGCTGTCGTTCAAGGGGGTCAAGGCGATCAATGCCTTGTCCTTCGAGGTGTTGCGCGGCGAGATCTGCGCGTTGATCGGGCCGAATGGTGCCGGCAAGAGTTCGCTGCTCAATGTGCTCAATGGCGTGTATCGCTTCGATGCCGGCGAGATTGTGTTCGAAGACCAGCACTTCCACCGTATCGATCCGTTGGGCGCCGCGCGCCGCGGCATTGGGCGCACGTTCCAGAACAACGCGCTGTTCAAGAAAATGAGCGTGCTCGACAACATCCTCACCGGCCTGTCGCGGCATATGCGCAGCAGCTTTATCGAACAGGCCCTGGGCTTGCCTCGCGCACGCCGGGAAGCCGAAGCGTTCCGGTTGCGCGCCCAAGGCATTCTCGAATTCCTGGAACTGCAAGCCCACCGCGATGTGCTGGTGGGCAACCTGTCCTACGGCCTGCAAAAACGCGTGGAACTGGGCCGGGCGTTGATCGCAGGGCCGAGCTTGTTGCTGCTGGACGAGCCCATGGCCGGCATGAACGCCGAGGAAAAACAGGAAATGGCGCGCTTCGTTGCCGACGTCAACCGCGACCTCGGCACCACCGTGGTGTTGATCGAACACGACATGGGCGTGGTCATGGGCCTGTCCGACCATGTGGTGGTGCTCGACTACGGGCGCAAGGTCGGCGACGGCACGCCGGCGCAAGTGCAGGCCAACCCCGAGGTGATCGCGGCTTACCTGGGAGTGGTGCACTGATGACGTTTTTCTTTGAAACCCTGCTCGGCGGCCTGCTCGCCGGCACCATGTATTCGTTGGTCGCCATCGGCTTCGTGCTGATCTACAAGGCCAGTGGCGTGTTCAATTTTGCCCAGGGCGCGATGCTGCTGTTTGCTGCACTGACGTTCGTCAGCCTGCATGACCAGGGCGTGCCGTTTGCCCTGGCGTTGCTGCTCACGGTGATTGTGATGAGTGTCGGCGCCTTGCTGATCGAGCGCCTGGTGCTGCGGCCATTGGTGAACCGTTCGCAGATCACCTTGTTCATGGCCACGCTGGGCCTGTCGTTCATTATCGAAGGCCTGGCCCAGGGGTTGATGGGCTCCCAGGTGCGGGCGCTGGATTTAGGTATCGACGATGTGCCGCTGTTCGTCGGCCCGCTGATGCTCAGCCAGTTCGACCTGATCGCCGCCGCCGCTGCGGTGGTGCTGGTGACGGTGCTGGCGCTGCTGTTCAACAAGACCCGCATCGGCGTGTCGCTGCGCGCGGTGGCGGATGACACCACCGCGGCGCTGTCCATCGGCATCAACCTCAACCGCATCTGGCAGATCGTCTGGGCGGTGGCCGGCATCGTCGGGCTGGTGGCCGGGCTGCTGTGGGGCGCGCGCCAGGGGGTGCAGTTCTCTTTGTCGCTGGTGGTGCTCAAGGCCTTGCCGGTGTTGATCATCGGCGGCTTTACCTCGATTGGCGGGGCGATTGTCGGCGGGCTGATTGTCGGCGCGGCGGAGAACCTTGCCGAGGTGTACATCGGCCCGTTGATCGGCGGCGGTATCACGCCATGGTTCGCCTATGTTCTGGCCCTGGCCTTCCTGTATATCCGCCCCGCCGGCCTGTTCGGCGAGCGCGCCATCGAGCGAGTCTGAAAGCATGTCGATCCCTCTTGCACAACACACCGCGCCGTTGCTGCTGATTCAGCGGCGCATGCCCTGGGCCTTGATCGGCCTGCTGGCGCTGGCCTTTATCGGGGTGCCGCTGTGGGGCAATGACTATTGGCTGAACGCGATCCTGATCCCGTTTCTGGTGCTGTCATTGGCCGGGCTGGGCCTGAACCTGCTCACCGGCTATACCGGGCAGACCTCGGTGGGCGCGGCCGGCTTCATGGCCGTCGGTGCGTTTGCCACCTACGGTTTTCTGCTGCGCCTGCCGGAGCTGGGGTTGCCGGTGGCGCTGCTCGGCGGCGGGGTCATCAGTGCGTTGGTCGGCCTGCTGTTCGGCCTGCCCAGCTCGCGGATCAAGGGCTTCTACCTGATGGTCACCACCCTGGCTGCGCAGTTTTTCCTGGAGTGGCTGTTCGTCAAGTTTCCCTGGTTCTACAACTACGGTTCGTCCGGGACCATTTCCGCGCCCAGGCTGGCGCTGTTCGGCCATGACCTCAACACACCGCTGGGCCGCTACCTGCTGACCCTGGTCACGGTACTGCTGCTGACCTGGACCGCGATCAACCTGGTGCGCAGCCAGGTCGGCCGCAACTGGATGGCGATCCGCGACATGGACACCGCCGCCGCCGTGGTCGGCATTCCGGTGGTGCGCTACAAGCGCCTGGCGTTCGCGGTCAGTTCGTTCTACCTGGGCATAGCCGGTGCGCTGTGGGCCTTCGCCTACCTGGGCACCGCCAGCGCCAGTAGCTTTGATATCAATCGCTCCTTCCAGATCCTGTTCATCATCATTATCGGCGGCATGGGCAGCATCGCCGGCAACTTTGTCGGGGCGGCGTTCATCAGTTTGCTGCCGATCTTCCTCAGCCATGCCGGGCAGGCGTTGTTCGGCGGCTCGGTGGATGCGGGGCAGTTGCAGAACCTGCAGAAAATCATCTTTGGCGTGTTGATCATCGTGTTCCTGATCAAGGAACCCGAGGGCTTGATTCGCCTGTTGCACAACCTGCGTGACCGCGTGCGGCAGTGGCCGCTGCGTTTCTGACATTCCCTTAAGAGAATCCCTATGCGTGCATCCTTGAAACGTTCCCTGGTCGGCGCTGCCTTTGCGCTGGCAACCTTGGCCGGTGCAGTCCCCCAGGCAATGGCCTCGCCGGACCAGCAATTCATTCCCCTGGCGACCTATCGTGTGGGCGCCTGTGCGTCCAGCGGCGTGCAGGTGTGGGCCGGGATGATCGATTACCTGCGTTACATCAACGAGGTCGAAGGTGGCATCAACGGCGTCAAGCTGGTGTGGCAGGAATGCGAGACCGAGTGGACGGCAGAGAAGGGCATCGAGTGCTACGAGCGCTTCAAGCATGGCCTGGATGGCGCGCCGGTCGCGGTGTACCAGCCCAATGGCGCGCCGGCGGCGTATGCGCTGAGCGAGCGGGCCGAGGTGGACAAGATCCCGCTGATCACCCTCGGCTACGGCCGCACCGAAGCCACCGACGGCACGGTGTTCCCGTATAACTTCCCGGTGATGCTGACGTTCTACAGCGAAGCGTCGACGCTGGTGAACTACATCGCACAGCGTGAAGGCGGTTTCGACAAGCTCAAGGGCAAGAAGATCGCCACGGTCTACCACGACTCGGCCTACGGTCGCGAAACCCTCGGCCCGCTCAAGTTGCTGGCGGAAAAATACGGTTTCGAAAACATCCAGATCCCGGTGGCCGACCCCGGCAACGAGCAGTCTGCGCAATGGCGCCAGGTGCGCCAGGCCAACCCGGACTGGGTGTTCCTGCGCACCTGGGGCGTGTCCACGCCGGTGGCGGTGAAGACCGCCGCGCGCTTCGGCTTTCCGGTGGACCACATCATCGGCGACATCTGGGCCAGTTCCAGTGAAGACGTATTGCCCGCAGGCGCCGCCGCCAAAGGCTACCTGGCCCTTACGCCATACCCGGCCGGGGCTGATTTCGAGATCCACAAACGCCTCAAGCAATACATCCTCGACAAGGGCCACAGTGACCTCAAGGACCTGAAGAACTTCGGCAGCGTCTACTACAATTCCGGCCTGGTGAACGCCGCCGTGGCGGTGGAGGCGATCCGCACCGGCCAGGCCAAGTTCGGCAAGCGCCCGCTCAATGGCGAAGAAGGCCGCTGGGGCCTGGAACACCTGAACATCGACGATGCGCGCTTGAAGGACATGGGCTACCTGGGCCTGATGCAGAACCTCAAGCTGTCGTGCCGCGATCACGAAGGCGGCGGCTCGGCGCGGGTGCAGCAGTGGGACGGCGCCAACTGGACGCTGATCAGTGAGTGGATCGCCGCCGACCGTGGGTTGTTGCGCCCGTTGATCGATGAAAAGTCGGCAGCGTTCGCCAAGGAAAAAGGCCTGACGCCACGCACCTGTACCGGGGACGAATAAATCATGTGCCAGCCCGCCACCGATGCCGCGCAGTCGTCGCTGCTGACGGTCAACGATATCGAAGTGATCTACGACGGCGCAATCCTCGCGGTGGCCGGAGTGTCGCTGAGCGTGCCCAAGGGGGCCATTGTGGCCTTGCTCGGTGCCAATGGCGCCGGCAAGAGCACCACGCTCAAGGCCATCTCCGGGCTGGTACGTGCCGAGCGGGCCGAGGTCAGCCGCGGCGTGATCGAATACGCCGGTGCCGACCTGGCCGGCATCGACCCCAGCCAGCGCGTGCGCCAGGGCATGGTGCACGTGTTGGAAGGCCGCCATGTGTTCGGCCAACTGAGCGTGGAAGACAACCTGCGCAGCGGCGGCTTTGTGCGACGCCTGAGTCGCCGGGACCTGGAGCACGACCTGGAACGCGTCTACGCCTGGTTCCCACGGCTCAAGACCAAGCGCCATACCCGCGCCGGCCTCACCTCCGGCGGCGAGCAGCAGATGGTCGCCATCGGCCGGGCGTTGATGACCCGTCCTACTTTGGTACTGCTCGACGAGCCGTCCATGGGGTTGGCGCCTATGATCGTGCAGGAGATTTTCGCGATCATCGCGCAGCTCAACCGTGAGCAGCAGGTGAGCTTCCTGATCGCCGAGCAGAACATCAACGTCGCGCTGAACTATGCGTCCCACGGCTACGTATTGGATACTGGGCGCGTGGCCTTGAGTGGCAGCGCCGCTGAGCTGTTGGCGCGGGGCGACTTGCATGACATTTACCTGGGCAAACAGTAAGGGCGACTTCGCATGAATGAATCCATCCGCAACGCTGATGTCCTGATCATCGGCGGCGGCCTGAGCGGCACGATGCTGGCCGTGCAACTGCTGCGCCGGCCGGGCGCGCGCCGGGTGCTGGTGATCGAACCGCGTGCCGAGCTGGGCCGGGGCGAGGCCTACAGCGCCGTCGAACTGGGCCACACCCTGAACGGCAACGCGGCGCGCATGAGTGTCGACCCGGACAACCCTGACGACCTGACCCAATGGCTCACCGACTACATCGGTGCCGGCGGCTGGCCTGAGTCCGACCAGCAACACGTGCCGATCAGCGAACTGTTCCCGCCACGCGGGATATTCGGCTTGTATGCCCAGCAACGTTTGGCCGAGGCGAAGGCGCAGTCCGCATCCAGCGTGGAGCATGTGCGTAGTGAGGTAGTCGACCTGCAAGTGGATGAAGGCTCAACCCTGCTGACCCTCGATAACGGCCAGCAACTGCGTGGCGCGTTTGCGGTACTGGCTACCGGCATGTTCCCGGCGGCGCGTACACCGCAGACTGAATCCAGCGGGCTGAACGCGGCGGCGGTGGACCCGTGGGACGTGAGCGCGATGCGCCGGATCGACCCGCAGGCGCCGGTGCTGATCATCGGTTCCGGGCTGACCATGGTCGACGCCGTGGTGTCCCTGGAACAGGCCGGGCATCGCGGGCCGATCGAGGTGTTCTCGCGTCACGGCCTGCTGCCCCATGTGCGGCGGCAACCGCCGGCCTGGGGGGATTTCCTTGGGGAGGACCACCGCCTGCGCAGCCCTCGGCAGTTGCTGCGCGAGGTGCGCCGGCAATGCGCGCTTGCACGGGAGCAGGGCATCGACTGGCAGGCGCCGCTGGACACCGTGCGCGTGCATATCGCGCGCCTGTGGAGCCAGGCCAGCGAGCGCGAGAAGCGCCAGTTCGTGAGGCATGTACGGCCCTGGTGGGAGAGCCATCACCACCGCTCGCCGCCGTTGAGCGCGCAGTTGGTGGCGCGCTTGCACGAAGAGGGGCGGTTGCGGATCCGGGCGGCGTCGTTCAAGGGGTTGGAACCTTCGGGTGAAGGGGTGACGATTCGTTTGCGTTATCGCGGCGAGCAAGGCATCACCCAGGTCTCGGGCGCAGCGCTGATCAACTCCAGCGGTATTGAATACGACTGGCGCCGCGTGGCGCGGCCGCTGCCTCGGCAGTTGCTCAAGCGTGGGCTGATCCAGCCAGGGCCGCTCGCGTTGGGGATTGCGGCGGATGCGTCGGGGGCAGTGGTGGACGCACAGGGGCAGGTCAGCCAGCGCTTGTTCGCCATGGGCCCGCCGTTGCGTGGGATGTGGTGGGAAAGCACGGCGGTGACTGATGTAGCGCTGCAAGCCAAGGCACTGGCCGCAAAGCTGATGCCCCTCCCACATAGGGTTTTCCATTTATCTTGAGGTCTTCACAAGGCCGGGTTTCAGGCCGAAGACTTCGACGCCCTGCGCGGTTGATTGCCCCGTGGTCACCTTCACCCGCTCCACCGGCTTATCCATCGTCTCCCGATACTCCACCGTGTTGTCCGCCTGGATTGCCTGGCTGGGAATCACCATCGCCTGGGCATTGTTGTAGGTCACGATGGTCAGCCGCGCACTCATCCCCAGGCGCACCCGTTGCAACTGCTGCGGCGTGAGTCTGGGGATCGTCAGGGTCACCGGAAACTGCGCGCTGCCCTGGCTGTCGTTGGCAATTGCCAAGCCGCTGACCACGCTTACCGAGCCGGTCAGCCGCTCGCCATCAAACCCGTCGCCCAGCACTTCCACCGCCTGGCCCTGATGCAACTGGTTGATGTCCAGCTCCGAAACCTTGGCGGTGATTTTCAGTCGTTCAATGTTCGCCAGTCCAAACAGCACCTGGCCCTGGCTGACCTTGCTGCCGGCCTGCACCGGGGCATTGTTGTTGCCGCCGCCCTGGGATGAGGTGTTGCCCGGTGGCGGCACCACGATGCCGGAGAACGGCGCCTTGACCTCCTGGCCGTCGAGCAGCTTGTGCAGGGCGTCGTATTTCACCGTGGCGTTGGTCAGCTCCATGTCGGCGATCTGGCGGTACTCGCCCTTGCCCTGGTCGATGGCCTGCTGCAGTTCGCTGCGGGCGGACGCGAGATCCAGTTGCTGCTGCTGGGTCTGTTGCCTGAGGTCGTCCAGTTCATTGCGCGGGATGATGCCGCGCTTGAACAGGTTTTCGCTTTCGGTGAGTTTGCGCTGGGTGTTGCCGGCGGTCATTTCGGCGGTGCGCAAGCTGCGGCGGGCGCGGCTGACGGCGGGGCTGCTGTCCCAGTCCTGCATCTCTTGCACGGTGCGCCGGGCCTTGAGCTGGGCGGAAAGCGCTTCGCGCAATTGCACCTCCAGGGTGGCCGGGTCCATGCGCAACAGCACCTGGCCGGCCTCGACGCGCTGACCTTGCTCCACCAGGTTGGCTTGCACGTTGCCATCGAAGGGCGCGGTGAGGGTGATCGTGGTATCAGGCTCGATCTTGCCTACCAGGCCGATCCGGTGCTCCAGCGCTTCGGGCTTGACGGCCAGCCACTGTTCGCTGGCACCGCCCGGATCGGACGCCGGGCTGCGCAAGGCCAGGCCCGCACTGCCCAGCAGGACGATCAACACAGCACCCAGCAGGCGTTTCTGATTAGTAGTCATTGAGGGCGATTTCCCAACTTTCCAGCGTCATGCCCAGGGTCAGGTCGAGCTGGGTCTGGGCGTTCAAATAAGCGATCAGCGCATTCAGTTGCGCGTTTTCGGCGTTGCGCAGGTCGGTCTCGAAACTCAGCACCTGGAAGTTGGTGGAGCGTCCGGCGCTGAGTTTTTCCCGCTCGATCTCGATCTTGCGCCGCGACAACTCCACGGCGCGCTGGGAAATTTCATACTGGCGCCAGCGGGTGCCGAGGTCACGCACCACATCGTTGACGCTGCGTTCCAGTTCCTGGCGTGCATCGGTGATGCGGATGGCCTGGTCCTCCACATTCACTCGCGCGCGCACTTCGGCCTGGCGCGTGCTGATATCGCCGATGGGAATCTGCACTTGCACCCCGGCGTAGCTGTCCCAGGTACGGTTGTTGGAACGGCCGGTATCGTTGTCAGTGTTGGCGCGCACCTGGTTGGCGCCGGCCACCAGGTCCACTTGCCAGCGACCCGAGTCCTTGGCGATCACCAGGTTGAGGTCGGCCTGCTGGCTGCCGAGCAGGGCGGCGAGGTATTCGGGTTGCTGGGTCTGCGCCAGGTTGAAGGCCTGGCGCTTATCGATCTGCATGGGCCTGGCCTCCAGGGCTTCGGTGGCGCGAATCGGCGTGGACAGGTCCAGGGCCAGCAGGCGCAGTAGCGCCAGGCGGCTGGTGTCCAGTTGGTTTTGCGCTTCTTCCACGCCCAGTTGCTGGGTGGCGATATCGGCTTCGGTCTGCACGATTTCGAATTCGGCCATGCGCCCGGCACTGATCAGCGCCTTGTTCACTTCCAGCAAGGTGCCGGAACGCTTGAGCGCATCCTGCACGATGCTCAGTTGTTCCTGGGCACGCAGCAGTTCGCGGTAGGTGGCAATGATCTGGCTGATGGTTTGCGCGACGGTGGCCTTGAGGTTCAGGCGGTTGGCCTGTTCCGACAGGCGCGACAGGCGCAGCGGCGCGGTGGTGGCGTCCCAGCCGGCACCGCGCAGCAGCGGTTGGATGATTGCCAGGTCAAGGCCGTCGCTGCGGTAGCGACCGGCGCGGTCGGCGTTGCTCAGTTGCTGGGTCCAGGCCATGCTCAGGCGTGTGCCGTACTCGCCGAGCAGGCTGGTGGCGGGCGCCACGTTGGCATTGCGCGTATTGTCGGCGGAGCCCCGGGTGCTGCGGTAGTAACTGTTGAGGGTGAGCTTGGGGTTGAACACATCTTCGGCCACGCGCAGGTCGAACTTCTGTGCCACCCGTTGCAGGTACGCGCTGCGGATCGCCGGGTTGTTGCGCAGGCCCAGGTACACCGCATCCCCGAGGGTCATGGCGGTGGTCTGGGCATTCAACGAAACGCTGCGCTCGTAGCCGCTGCGGGTGGTGCTGGGTGCCGATGGTCTGATGACCACGTCGGCGGCCATGCCGGGCAGGCTGGCGAATGCGAGCAGCCATAGCCATTTACTCATCGCGCAGGGCCTCCACTGGCTGCAACCGCGAGGCGGAGACCGCCGGGTAGATGCCGAAGAACAACCCCACCAGCAACGTGCTGCCCACCCCCAGCGGCAGGGCGGCGACCGCCAGGGCAAATTCCCAGCCCGACAGCCAGGCGTACAACCAGGCCGCCGTCATGCCCAGCACGGCGCCACACAGGGCACCGACGGCGGTGAGGGTCACGGCTTCGAGCAGGAACAGGTTGCGGATGTCGCGCTGGCGTGCGCCGAGGGCCATGCGAATGCCGATCTCGCGACGGCGCTCCGAGACGTTCATCAGCATCACGTTCATCACCCCGACGCCACCGCCCACCAGGGAAATCGCCCCCAGGGCCAGCAGCAGATACGCAAAGGTGCGGCTTTGGCGGGTCATGCCGTCGATCATTTGCTGGGGCACCTGGATGTCTGCATCGTGGTCGGAGAGCTGCGAGCTCAGGGCGCCAGCCACGTCCTTGGCAAGGCGTTCCATGTCCTGGCCGGGCGTGGCGCGGATGATCACGTTGCCGATCTGCGGTGTGGCATAGATGCGGCGCATGCCTTCGGCGGGGATGAACAGCGACTCGTTGGCCTGCACCGGCATCAGCATCGCCCGGGGCTGGCTGCGCAGGATGCCGATGATCAGGAACAGATAGTCGTTGATGCGCACACGGTCGCCCAGTTGCAGCGGGTCACCTGGCGCACCGAGCGCCTGGGCCAACTGGTCGCCGATCACGCCGTAGGTTTCATTGGCATCGAAGTTCGACAGGAAGCGCCCCTGCTGCATCACCAGGCGCATCGCGTCCTTGATGTCCGGCGTGCTGCCGACGAAGTTGGCGTTGGTGGTGCGACCGTGGAACACGATGGGCCCGCTGAACAGCGTGAGGGCGCCGATATGGGCAATCCCCGGCACGGTTTGGCGCACGGCCTCCAGGTCGAGGCGGGCAGGCATGGGGATACTGCTGCCGTCCTTGGGCGGGAACTGGGCGATCAGGGTGTCGGTGCCCATGTCCTTGAAGATCATCGCCGCGTCGGTGGCGGCGTTGTGGCCGATATTGATCAGCGCCACCACCGACGAACTGCCGATGACGATGCCCAGCAAGGCCAGGACCGAACGCTTACCCAGCGTGCGCAGGCTGACGAACGCTTCATGCAACAGTTGGCTGAGGCTTTGTTCGACCCGCAGGCTCATAGGCTCCCGGCCTCTTGCACCACGCCATTGCGCACCAGGATCTTGCGCTCCAGGCGCTCGGCGATATGCGGGTCGTGGGTGACGATGATCAGCGTGACTTGCTGTTCGCGGTTCAACGCCAGCAGCAGGTCCATGATCTCCTGTGCGGTGGTGCTGTCGAGGTTACCGGTGGGTTCGTCGGCCAGGATCACCGACGGGTTGCCCACCAGTGCCCGCGCGATGGCGACCCGTTGGCGCTGGCCGCCGGAGAGGTCGGCGGGGCGATGGTGGGCGCGCTCGGACAGGCCGACCTGATCCAGCATGCGCAAGGCCTGTTCCACCGACTCATGCCGCGACACGCCGCGATAACTCAAGGGCAGGGCGACGTTGTCCAGGGCGCTGAGGCGCGGCAGCAGGTTGAAACTCTGGAACACGAAGCCGATCTGCTGGTTGCGGATAGCCGCCAACTGGTCCGGTGTGGCGTTGAAAATATCGTGGCCGGCGAAGTGGTACTGGCCGCAATTGGGCAGGTCCAGCAGGCCGAGGATATTCAGCAGGGTACTTTTGCCCGAACCGGAGGCGCCAAGGATGCCGCAGCTGTCGCCACTGGCGATGGACAGGCACACATCATTGAGAATGGCCAGGTGTTGCCCGGCCAGCTGATAGCTTTTGCCGATGCCTTGCAGGGAGATCAAGCCTGGGTGCGCGGGGGTATCTGTCATCATGACTACGCCTGCAGTCTCGACGATGCCGTGCTGCCCCCGGAAAAGCATTGTTACAAGTTCGGGAGCTGCCTGGCATGCGTCACGGACTGGTTTTATTTCTTGTTTTTAAAATATTGTTTGAATACTAACCGTGTTCCCGCTGCTTCGCCAGCCATGGATATAGAGCGGTTTCATCCTTTGAAACGATTTCCTCCAGGTGCCTCCAGGCCGCTCAAAATTCATTCCAGCAGTCTCAAAGAGCCCGTGGGCGCAGGCTTTTGATCATATGGCGCAGTGTCACTACTTGCTTTCAGGCGGCGGCCCCGGTATAAAAAATCAAATTATTTTTTAAAACAATATTTCCCACGTGGAACTTCTATGGTCGCGAAGAAAGTCAGCGCTCCAAACATTACCAAGACTCGATTGCTGGATGCGACAGAGGCTCTCTTCATCAAGTACGGATATGACGCGGTTTTGTTACGGCAGATTACCGAGCGTGCCCAGGTCAACCTGGCGGCGGTGAACTACCACTTCGGGGACAAGGATTCCCTGATGCAAACCCTGCTCAAGCAGCGCCTGGAGCCGCTCAACGAGCAGCGCCTGGAACTGTTGGCGCGGTGCGAGGCCGAGTCCGACGGCCCGCTGGACTGCGACACCTTGCTCGGCGTGCTGTTTGCCCCGGCCATGGGCCTGGAGCGCAGCGACCCGGCCAGTGCCAATGGGGAAGGGCGTTCGTTCATCCGTTTCCTGGGCCGGGTCTACAGCGATACGTCGCCGTTTATCCAGGAATACCTCAAGGTGCATTACCAGCCGGTGTTCCAGCGTTTCTTCGAAGCCTTTGCCCTGGCCCTGCCGGACCTGCCGCGCAATGAGCTGGGGGTGCGCCTGCAATTTGCCCTCAAGGCGATTTCCGGGGTGATGGCGGGTACCGAACTGCGGCTGCTGATGAACTCCATGAGCCTGGGCCGCCCGGCGACGGATGCCGAGGTGATGGCCAAGCTGATCACCCTGGTGTCGGCGGCGATTCGTGTGCCGCAGCAGAGCCCGGAAGCGGAAACAGCTTTGGCACGGGTGCTGGACACTCAGCGAGCTATTCGTGAACAAGCTGCGGCGCCGGTTGCCAAGGCCTTGCGCTGAAGCAAATCCGACACAAAAAAAAAGCCCGCTGGGGCGGCGGGCTTGATATGCAACATTTGTAACGGATGAGGCTTCACCCTACGTTCCGGGATGTGAATAAAACGTGAAAAATATGTAAGAAATGATGTGTAAAGTGCGATAGTTCATGCATTCAAAACACTACTTCAAACCATCACTCTTCGCTACCTGTCAACTTTGACAGCTAGACACGTTGAGTGATGAGGCGTGTGATTTCTCCCTGACTCGTGCACGACCTGCACGGGCTTAAACCCGGAGAAAAATCATGTCTGCCGAACCCAAAGGCCCCAAATCCTCGGTCGAGGACGCCGAGACACAGGCTTCCGCATCCTCTGAATTGTCCGCGTCAGGCACTGCGAGGCCTGCTCCGCGAAAAAAACCAGCTCCCGTGGTGAAATCGTCGGAAAGCCGCCCCGGGTTTACCATTATTGAGGATCTTGACTCTCCCTACACCTCCCCTACGCAGGTTATACCAGTAGAGAACGCGTCCTATGGTGTGGGCATCCGTCATCTTGAGGAGGGGGTGGACGTCGTTTTTGAGCGTTGGGAAACCTTTTCCGTGGGTGACATCTATCGGTTCAAGCAGGAAGACCTGGTGCTGATGCAGGACAAGGTTACGGATAACAGCACCACTATTAAACGAGTCTTCCTAAACATTCCTCGTAGCACTATGCCGTTGGGCTTCGTAAACGACGTCTACGGCGAAGTTGAGCGTGTTGGCACCACCACCCTCAGTACCTCGCCGCGCCAAGTTATATTTGTAAAGGACACCCGTCCGGGAGGCGCCGACGACTATCCCAATGAAAACTGGCACTCCAAACTGGTGTTGACCCTTTCGGATACAAATATTGACGCTGTCGTCGCAGCCAGGGGGGTTACTGCAACGATTCGCGCATGGGAGCACATGCGGGTTAACGACTTGGTGATGTTCTACTGGGGCGCGCATCGTTTTGAACTACCCCCTATTACAGCTGACCAAGTGGGTTTTGACCTGATTTTTTTGATCACGGGTGCATTCATAATCGCGGCCGGATCAGGTGATTTTGTCGCGCAGTTTTATCTGTTTGACGAGGTGCGCAACCGCTCGGGTGAGCTGCAGCCGTGGTGCAAACCGGTACCGGTAAAAGTCAATTTGAACATAGCGTTGCCGCCGGAACCGTTTATCGTCGAGGCGGACCCAAAAACGATGGTCCTGGACGCAGATGCTCTAGGTCAGGCTTCTGCCACTGCGGAAGTGGAGGTGCCGCGTGACAGTCCTTATTTTCGAGTGGGTGATTTTATCTTGCTCACCGTGCACGGCACCACTCCAACAGGTGAGTATGTGACTGAATCCTTGCGGCTGCCGGTTGACAAGATTCCAAAGTATTACGAATTTCCTATCCGGAACGAGTTGGTCCGCTCACTTATTCAAAGCACCCTGACGGCTTCCTATGTTAGGCAAAGAGACGGTGAAGATGATCTGCCCTCCAGGGAGACGACGGTTACCGTTGCCGGCCGGCGTTTTGAATTGCCAAGGCCACTGGTTCGCCAAGCCCATGGACCGTTCATCCAGCCGGACTTGCCGCTCATTACCGCGGAAATGCCGGACTACCAACCGCCGGGCAGCCCTGGGGACGATTTGACAGTTCGCATTCAGGGGGTTCGCTTGGACAACACCTCTGAACTGGTTTGGTCTTCGCGTCTGGCTGGCTCGCATGTGCGCACGCGTGATTTTCTCAATGACCAATACGCGCGTTTCGAAGGCTTGCGCGACACCAACGTGCACTACATCGTCACTGGCGCACTGGGGGTACGTGAGTCAGACCGCCGTTGGATACAAGTAGGAATTCCAGCGCGAACGCTGCAGGCACCTGTGTTCCAGGACGCGATCAATGACAACGTAGACCCCGCGCGGGTCGGCAGCGTGGGTACGCTGGAGCTGCGTGCGGATTTCAAACAGGGCGACCTGGTCATCCTTAAGTACAAGGGCTCCGTCAGTGGGGAAGCGCAGTATGAATACCCGCTGTTTGTAGCGGGCAATCCACTCTTGGTGGATGTTCCAAAACAGCTCTTCGTTGACAATCTGGACGGCACGCTCACTGCCAGCTTCCTGATTGACCGCTATGGTGTCTTCGAGTATTCCGAAGAGGCGGTGGTGACCATCGGCACGGCATTGGGCAAACTGTTCATGCCCGAAGTGCTGCAAGCCAACCCCGACACCCATGAACTCGACCCGATACATACATGGCCGGACGGTGCGACGATCCGGGTGCGTTACGAGTTCATCAAGCCCGCCGACAAAGTCGAGGCTGTCTTTAAGGGGCTACCAGGAATAGGCTGCTATTCGGAAATCAAGGAAGGGCAGACCGGAGACCATATCGACTTCACGGTCCCGGTCGGAGCCATCGGCTACAACATCCATCCTGATGGCCGTGATATCGAAGTGTCCTTTAAAGTGATCCGCAATGGATTTGCTACACCGTCACCGACACTGGTGGTGCGTTTACTCTCGCTGCATCATTTGTCTGGGCCCCTGATCGACAGCATTGGCGAGGACAGCGTGTTGCAGAAAACGTTGTTGGACGATCTGGACATGACTCGTGTGCCGCCATACCCCTACGCCGCGATGGGGCAACGCATGTGGTTGCACTATTCGGGCTGGCTCGACACGGGAGCTCCCTATGAGGAGTCGACGTTTGTCGCCCGCGAGGCTGTTGACGATGATGTCACATTTGGCCCATCGGCATATACGCCAGTGGGTCGTCTGCGCCGCCTTCAAGACTGGTCTGCACTGACGATACGCTTCTGGGTGGCGTTCGATCACAGTTCGCAGAAGGACAACGCTGTGCTATTTGGCGTTCGTCATCATGTGGTCCAGGACCAACCGAACGTATTTCCTCATCCGTCGATCAAAGACTCGACGCCTGCCAGCGGGCCGGAAGTGTCGGTTAACCCACTGACAGTCGAAAACAAGTGCCAGGTGCTGGTGAGCTACCCCAACATGAACCTGGGGGGGGTGGACAAGGTATTGCTTCACTGGATCCTTGCTAATGGTTTGACGATTGATTTGGGGCCGCTGGATGGTTTGGATGGTGGCACGGTTACCTACAACGTGCCCAATGATTTGGTCGCCAGGAGTGTAAACAGTACTGTTCATTTACAGTACTTCGTACAGTTGGGTCGAGGTGGCGAGGGTACATCCGATGAACAGAAGGTCACGTTCGGTACGATTGCGTCCGCCAACCTGCCACGAGCCCTCATCAATGGCGTGGCCCATGGAGGGAGCCTCAATCCACCTACACTTACCGGTGACGGCCGGATCGCAGTTGCCAAATGGCGCTTGAGTAGCCCCGGGCAACGGGTGTGGTTGTCGGTTTCCAGTCCTGGAGCTGTCACGCAGAACCTGTTAACGGCCTATCCGATCAATTCGTTGCAGGCTGCCAATGGCCTGCGCGACCATTTGATCTCGCGCGCCTGGTTATTGGGACTGCGGAATAACAGCGTGGTCACGGTCGCGTTGGCGGTTACCTTCAACGGCAGTGAGGAGCGCAGTGATGCGATACCTTTCCCTTCCACGCAGTACAACATTCGCCTGACGTCGCCGCTGAATTTCGACCAGTCTGCGGTCACTTTGAGTGCTCGGACTTACATACTTCCCGGAACTCCCAATATATTGCCAACCTTCGGCGCAGGAAACTCGATCACGCGCCGGGCTTCGGGAGGTACAGCGCCCTACTACTACTCAAGCAGTACATCGGTGGCCGTGGTGGATGGCGGAGGGCTGGTGACCGTGCGCGGCAATGGTTCTGCGACGATTACCGTCAGGGACTCGTCGGTGCCGGCGCAGACCCGCAGTTACACCGTTTATGTCAGCAACGTCGTGCAAGTGTATGGCATGGGCAGGAATACGTTCAGGAATATCAGTACGGCAGTGGCGAATGCTGGGCTACGCATGCCCAGTCTCGATGAGCTACGCGCCATCAACCACGCCTATGGAGCCAGGTGGCCCATGGGGTATGCGTGGTACTGGTCGGGTACCTTCTCCCATTCATTCCTCTTTACCAATTATTACTACTTTCTGGATATTCCTAGCGGTGGCACAGGGACGGAAGCCGACAAGTTGCTCGGCGGCCACCTAAATGGTATCGGGTTGAGATAACGCAAGCGTGAAGGGCTGGCCGGTGGATCGCATAGAGAAACCGGCCTTTTCATCATTAGTTGATTGAGTGAGGAGGCTCAGATCTTCCAGTGACTTGCACTATTGGCCAGTCGTTGACGCATCGCATCCACATTCGCCGCCAACTGCACCGTCAATAAGCGATACCCATCCAGCGCGCTGTAGACCGGCGTATCCAGTGCTGGCTCGGTGCCTGTGATAGGGCTGGGCCGCTGCAACCGCTCCGTCACCCCCGACTTCAACGCCCGCGCCATCCCCACCAACTGCACCCGAATCTGCCGATGTTCGGTCCTCAACATCACCTGCATCCGCGCCATCGCCTGTTCATCCCGTGGATCGGGCCGGGTATTGCCAAGAATCTCCAGGGTGCTGATGCACATGCGCAAATGCCGCTGGATCGCGTCGAGTTCGGTCATGGAAATCCGCACTTCCTTCGACACCGACGGCATCAGCGAACGCAGTTGCACCATCGACGCATTCAAGCGGTTGAGCAGCTTGACGTGCTCATCATCGGTGACCGACTGGCCATTGATGATCCGGCTGTAGATCGCCGCACAATCGCGCAGCGCACTGGCCAGGTTGTAGCGCCACGAATACACGGCGTACAGCGGCAGGGCGAACGAAAACGCCAAGGCCAGCACAATGCCGATCAAGATATCGACGGTGCGCCATAGCCCATCGGAGATCGGGTTGTCCCCGTGACCGGCGACGATAAACACGGTGATCGCTGACAACAGTGCGATGTAGCCGCCCTTGCCGATGGCGTGATAGGAAAAGAACCCGCACACCGCCGACATCAACAGGTAGGTCAAGAAGGGCAGGCCGAAGTAGGCCTGCTGCACCACCACCACCAAGCCGACGCTGGCGCCGATCAAGGTGCCATAGGCACGCTCCACCGCTTTCTTGCCGATATTGCCGTGGTGCTGCAGACCACCGATCACGATCAGCATGGTCACCGACGCCCACTCACCGTGGGGCAGGTTGATACCGGTGGTCAGCAGGATTGTCGCCAGCAAGCCGATGGACACGCGCACGGCGTGAATCAGCTTGGCATGGCGGTAGCGGCGGTACGGGTCGAGCAGGGGGCGCAACAGGCGCCGGGCGAAGAAGGGCAGGTTCATCGGTAGTAAAGTGGCCTCGAAATTCAGGGGGTACACGGTCCAAGTGTGGGAGGGGGCTTGCCCCCGATAACGGTGGATCAGTCAACCGGTCTGTTCCTGAGCGACTGCTATCGGGGGCAAGCCCCCTCCCACATTTGGGTCTGTAGCGTTTTCAGAAGATGTAGTCGGTAGTCAGGAAGCTTGAATCGCGGTTACGCAATATGTCGCTGACCAGCGCCTTGTTGCTCTCCTGGAACTTGGTCGCTACCAGGGTGCGGATCGAGAACACGCGCAACGCGTCATGTACCGACAGCGTACCCTCGGCCGAGTTCTTGCGCCCGTTGAACGGGAAGGTGTCCGGGCCGCGCTGGCACTGGGCGTTGATGTTGATACGGCCGACCTGATTGGCGAAGGCGTCCACCAGGCGCCCGACTTCCACGGCGTTGGTGCCGAAGAGGCTCAGTTGCTGACCGAAATCGGAGTCGAGCACGTACTCGATCACGGTCTCCAGGTCGCGGTAAGGCACGATCGGCACCACCGGGCCGAACTGCTCTTCGTGGTACACGCGCATCTGCGGGTTCACCGGGTACAGCACCGCCGGGTAGAAGAACGAACCGCGACTTTCACCACCATGCTCATTCACCACCTTGGCGCCATGTTGCGCGGCATCGGCTACCAGGCTGGTGAGGTAATCCACCTTGCCCACTTCGGGCAATGGCGTCAGCGCCACGCTGTCTTCCCACGGCATGCCGGGCTTGAGCGTGGCCAGTTTCTGGTTGAATTTCTCGATAAAACTGTCGACGACATCTTCATGCACGAAGAGGATTTTCAACGCGGTGCAGCGTTGGCCGTTGAACGACAGCGAACCGGTAACGGCTTCGCTGACCGCATTGTCAAGGTCCACCTCGGGCAGCACGATGCCGGGGTTTTTCGCATCCAGGCCCAATGCCGCGCGCAGGCGGTGTGGTTTCGGGTGTAGTTTTTTCAGGTCGCTGGCGGCCTTGTTGGTGCCGATAAACGCAAAGATATCGATCTTGCCACTGGCCATCAGCGCACTGACGGTTTCACGGCCGCTGCCGTAGATCACGTTGATCACCCCGGCCGGGAAGCTGTCGCGGAACGCCTCCAGCAACGGACGGATCAGCAGCACGCCGAGCTTGGCCGGCTTGAACACCACGGTGTTGCCCATGATCAGCGCCGGGATCAGCGTGGTGAAGGTTTCGTTCAGCGGGTAATTGTAGGGGCCCATGCACAAGGCCACGCCCAGCGGTACGCGGCGAATCTGGCCGAGGGTGTCCTGTTCCAGCTCGAAGCGGCTGGAACGGCGGTCCAGTTCTTTGAGCGCGTTGATGGTATCGGTGATGTAGTCGCAGGTGCGGTCGAATTCTTTCTGCGAGTCCTTGAGGTTCTTGCCGATCTCCCACATCAGCAGCTTGACCACCGCGTCGCGCTGTTCACGCATGCGGCGCAGGAACGCTTCGACATGCTGGATGCGCTCGGCCACGCGCATTGTCGGCCATTCGCCCTGGCCGCGGTCATAGGCACGCACGGCGGCGTCCAGGGCGGTAAGGGCGGTCTCGGCGTCCAGCAACGGCGTGCTGCCGATATGCGCGCGCTCGTCGCCAAACTGCACCGGGCTTTGCACCTTGGCCAAGGGGCCGTTCCATACCTGCAACTGGCCGTCGACCAGGTAATCACGCTGTTCAATGGGCGCTCCGAGCTGGAACTGCTCGGGAACTGCGGCGGCGGAGGCGGGAAACAGCTGGGCGAGCAGGTTGCTGGTGGTCATGGCGCTACCCCTGGAATAGTTGCAAAACATGACTAGAGAGTCACCCAACAACAGGCTCTATGGCAAGGCTTGCGCGCTTTCTTGTACGCAGGGCTGTGCCCGGCGGTTAAACTGCGCGGCTTTTCAGAAGGAGTTCACATGAGTCAGTACCAGCCGGGCATTCTTGCCGCACCGGTGCCGTTGCAGGCACGCCATCTGTTTTTTGCCGTGGAGGCTCTGGCAGCCGTACCCGCTGCGTTGGACGCACTGGTGCAACTGACCGATTCGGCGGCAGTGGTCGGTCTTGGCGAGCCGCTGGTTGCCGCACTGGGCGCACGCGTTGAAGGCTTGCGCAGTTTTCCGGCCATCAGCGGGCCGGGCGCGCATAACCCGTCCACACAGCAGGCGCTGTGGGTGTGGCTGCATGGCGTGGATCGCGGTGAACTGCTGTTGCGCAGCCGTGCATTTGAAAAGGCCCTGGCTCCGGCATTTCGCCTGGTGCAGATGACCGAAGGTTTCCGCTACAAGACCGGCTTCGACCTCACCGACTACGAAGACGGTACCGAAAACCCCCACGACGACGCCGCGGTCGACGCCGCCCTGACCGACAGCGGCGCCAGCTTCGCCGCGATCCAGCAATGGCAGCATGACCTCGATGGCTTCGCTGCGCTGCCGGCTCAGGAGCGCGACCACATCATCGGCCGCCGCCATGGCGACAACGAAGAACTCGACGACGCCCCCGAGTCCGCCCACACCAAGCGCACCGCCCAGGAAAGCTTCACCCCGGAAGCCTTCGTGGTGCGTCGCTCCATGCCCTGGGCCGAGAATGGCCAGGCGGGCCTGATGTTCCTGGCGTTCGGCCATTCCTTCGATGCGTTCGAAGCGCAATTGCGCCGCATGAGCGGTCTGGAGGACGGGATTGTCGATGGCCTGTACCGCATCAGCACCCCCTTGACCGGTGGCTACTACTGGTGCCCGCCGATCAAGGATGGCCACCTGGACCTGAGCGCCCTGGGCTAAAGCACGCCGCTGGTCACACGTTCACCGCCGCCGCCCGACGGTCTCATCGCCCGCGGGTGCGCCGCCTGCTCGAACCAGGTGGGCGCGACAAAACGATAGCCCATGCCCGATGCCGTGGCGATGTACGGCACATCGTCATCGTCATCGTCATCGCCCAGCGTGCGGCGCAGAGTCTTGATCTGTGTGCGCAGGTTGCATTCCTCGACCACCCGTTTCGGCCAGGCAATGTCGAGCAGTTCGGTTTTCTGCAGCAATTCGCCGGGCCGCGAGGCAAGGGCGATCAGCAGGGTCAGGGCGCGGTTGCCAAGGTTTACCGGCTGGTCATGCCTGAGCAGTTGGTGGCGCTTGGGCAGCAGTCGATAAGGGCCGAAGTGAATCTCAACGCAACCGTCGTCTTTGAGGAGAGTGGTGGGTGAATAATTCATGTCGGTCATAGATCACCTGAAAGATTTATATATAGCCGGCCTGAAAGCGAGTCCTTTGGTTATTAGTGCAGTTGCACTAGCAGGCGCGGAGGGAAGTTGCTCGCCAAGCAATTGGGTTGCTTGGGACGAGTTATCAAACGCGATGATTAAGTCGCTTCTGTTACAAATCAAAATGTCTGGAAAGTTGGGCAAAAGGCTATTAGCGAAAAATGTGAAGTAATCGCGAAAATAAATGCCGGGTGTCGCTAGGTGGCGCGTTTCAAAAGAGGCTTATTGTTCAGCATTGTTCAGTGGGTATTAGCGGAGTGCCCGTAAACATTGGTCTTGAGCGTGTTTTTGTTTTTCTCTGAAAGTTCCATGTCACTCAGGCGATGAATTTTTTTCAACGCCAGGTTGAGCCAGACCTTTCACAACCTGTATCTGAAACGTTTCACAAGCTTTCACAGCGAAGGCGTTTTGATCGTGAGTAGTATGGGGCCCATGCAAACCAACAACGGTTCGAAGGCGCATTGTCTGACGTTTTGGGCCTTCATCGGTTTGCATACTTTCAGCGTGCTGTTGCGCAACTGAATAACTTCCCTATCGATGCAAGGAGATGAACATGGCTGATGTCCCACCAGTAAAAGCAGGCGGCGCCGACGACGCTATCGCGAAGATGGAAGCGACCTTCAACATGGCTATCGAGAAGTCGGCCAAGATCACCGAAATCAGCACCGCGAAAAAAGCCGAGCTGGACGCCACCAAACAGCGTCCGCAGAACTGATTCGCCAAACGGGCGGCGCCGGCGCTGCCCGTTTACCTCTCAATTCCCGTTTTTATCCTGATTCTTGACCCCGTTGCACAGGCTCAAAGGGGCAAACCCGACTATGACAGCCCTGATTTCCCTGGGCCCGGTCGCCGCAACTGGCGCACCGACCCTGACGGTGACCGGCGGTTTGCATCAGGGCAGTTCCCTGGTGCTCGACCAGCCTGTCTACACCCTCGGCGCCGATCTGGCGGCTGATTTGGTGCTCAGCGATCCCGGCGTTGCCGGCCTGCACCTGCGCCTGCGTTTTGAAGGCGGCCAGGTGGCGGTCGAAGCCTTGGGCGGTGACGTATTGATCGCCGGCAATGTGCGCATTCCCCAAGGCAACGGTCATCGCGCGCGGCTGCCGGTGCAGCTGCGCATCGGCACGGCGGGGGTGAGCCTGGCAATGCCTGGCGGTGCTGAAAAACCAGTGCCCGCGTCACGCACATTGACCCCCTGGGTCGTCGCGACCGCGCTGCTGTTTATCTGTGCTGGAGCGCTGGCGTTTCGCAGTGAAGCACCACCGCAGCCGGCAACCGCCGTTACCGCCGTTGCACCGCTGAAAACACCTTCCCGCGAACAGGCCAAGGCCTGGCTGGAGCAGCAGTTGCAAGCCGCCCGACTGGATACCGTGAAGGTCAGCAACAGCAACGGCCAGCTCAGCGCCACGGGCACCTTCGAACAGTCGCAAAAACCGCAGTGGCTGGCGGTGCAGCAAGCCTTCGACCAGCGTTACGGCCAGCAGATCGTGCTCAACCCGCGCGTCGCCGTGCGGGCCGATGCGGCGGCGCCGCGCGTGCGCTTGCAGGCCGTGTGGTTCGGGCCTCATCCGTACGTGATCAACGACAGTGGCAAGCGCCTGTACCCCGGCGCGGCGCTGGCGGACAACTGGGTGCTGGAACGTATCGAAAACAACCAAGTGATCCTCGCCCGTGGTGAGGAGCGCTTCACCTTCACGTTGTGACCATGCTTTTAAGCTAAGGCCCTGGGATGAAAGTCGAACCCCGCCCGTTGATCCCCAGTGACGTACGCAGTGCGCCGGTCGAAGCTGTGCGCCCGGTCAATTCGCGCCAGGCCACCGCCTTCGAAGCGGTGCTCAAGACCCGCAAGACCCACACCCGTCGCTCCCTGCGCAGCGACCTCGAAGAACTCACCGGCGCCGCTGGCGTCGACTCGCTGTTGTTCGGCAGTGCTCGCTCCCTGGAACTGCTGGAGCATGTGATGGAACACATCCTGCCAAGCCTGGACGCCGAGCCACACATCAAGGCACTGGCCGTCGAGCTGATCGGCGAAGAGATCGAGATGCGCCGCACCCTCGCACAGCAACGCTCGGAGGTACACGCCTGATGGCCCGCGATAACGACGACGCCGTGCAACTGCTCAAGGGCATCGGCGAGCTGTACCGGCGCAATGGCCAGTCCCAGCGCGCCCTGGTGATGCTGCTGATCGCGGTCAACGTCGCCCCCGATGACGGCGTGTTGCTGCGCTCGCTGGTGCTGGCTTTCACCGACAGCGGCGACGCGTCCCGCGCCCTCGGCGCCCTGGACCGTCTGGTGGCGCTGGAAGGCGAGTCCGCCAGCCTGTTGCTGTTGCGCGCCCGCGCCTTGTGGTACGGCGAGCGCAAGGACGACGCGCGCCAGTGCTTCAAACGCTATCTGGCTGCACGCAGGGCCGGCGCATGAGTGCGCTCAACCGCCTGAACAACCTGGCGCGCCTGGCTGCCCAGCGCACCGACGTGATCATCGTCGCATTCATGCTGATGGCGATTGTGATGATGATCATCCCGCTGCCCACCTACCTGGTGGACGCGCTGATCGGTCTCAATATCGCCCTGAGCATCCTGATCCTGATCGTGGCCTTCTACATCGGCCACTCGGTAGAGTTCTCCGCGCTGCCGCCGCTGATCCTGCTCAGCACGCTGTTTCGCCTGTCGCTGTCGATCACCACCACCCGTTTGATCCTGCTGCACGGCGACGCCGGGCATATCGTCAAGGCCTTCGGCGACTTCGTGATCGCCGGGCAAGTGGTGGTGGGCATGGTGGTGTTCCTGATCATCACCGTGGCGCAGTTCGTGGTGATCACCAAGGGTGCCGAGCGCGTGGCGGAAGTGGCCGCGCGCTTCACCCTGGATGCGATGCCCGGCAAGCAGATGAGCATCGACAACGACCTGCGCAATGGTGATATCGACCAGGCCGAAGCCCGTCGTCGCCGCTCGCGATTGGAGCGTGAAAGCCAGATGTTCGGCGCGATGGACGGCGCCATGAAGTTCGTGAAGGGCGATGCCATCGCCGGCCTGGTGATCCTGGCGGTCAACCTGCTGGGCGGCATGCTGATCGGCATGATCGAGCGCGACATGCCGTTCGGCGTGGCGGTGCACACCTACTCGTTGCTCACCGTGGGTGACGGCCTGATTGCACAGATCCCGGCGCTGCTGATTTCGGTGGCGGCGGGCACCGTGGTCACTCGCGTCAACAGCGACGGCGAAGCGGGGGACCTGGGCAGCGAGATCATCAAGCAACTGGGCGCCAGCTACCGCGCTCTGGGGTTGACCGCGTTGATCATGATCGGCGTGAGCCTGCTGCCGGGGTTTCCGACCTGGGTGTTCCTCGGCTTGTCCCTGGTGTTCGGTGGCGCGGCATTCATGATGTATCGCCGGCATCACCGCCAGCCGGAACTTGAAGTGCTGGTCGAGACGCCGGAGCCGGTGGTCGAAGCCCAGGCCGAACGGGATGACAACCTGTTGCCCGATACCCGCGTGCTGCTGACCCTCGGCAGCGGCGTGTCCCAAAGCGCACCGCGCCAACTGCTGCGCCAACGCGTCGAAGCGCTGTGCCACGACCTGCGCACCGAACTCGGCGTGGATATACCGGTACCGGGCATCTACATGGAAGCCAAGGCCACGCCTGGCAGTTTCCGCGTGTCCCTGGAAGGCGTGCCGGTAAGCGAAGGCGAGTTGCCGACCAACTGCCTGCTGGTGCAGGACGATCCGGTGCATGTGCAGTTGCTCGACCTCGCCACGGTGCAGGCCGATTCGCCGCTCACGGGCCGCAACGCCCACTGGGTCGAGCGCCAACACGAAGACACGTTGCGCAACGCCGGCATCGGTTTCCTGCTGCCCGACGAGGTGTTGCGCGGTGTGCTGGAACGCAGCCTGCGCCGCTATGCCGCCGACTTTCTCGGCATCCAGGAAACCCGCCTGCTGCTGGAGCGCACCGAGGCCACCTACGGCGAACTGGTCAAGGAAGCCCTGCGCCTGGTGCCGTTGCAGCGGGTGGCCGAGACCCTGCGTTTGCTGGTGGGCGAAGGCGTGTCGATCCGCAACCAGCGCGCCTTGCTCGAAGCCATGGTGGAGTGGGGCGCCCGTGAAACCGATGCCGGGCGCCTGGCAGAGCACCTGCGCGCCGCGTTGGCACGGCAGATCAGCCATCAGTACGCCGACCGCAACCGGGTGATCGGTGCGCTGGTGCTGGCGCCGGGCCTGGAAGACCAGTTGCGCGGCTCCCTGCGTCGCCAGGAACCGCAGCGCGAGTTGATCCCCGAGGACGTCAGCCGCGCCTTGCTCGCCCAACTGCGCCAGGCGTGCGAGCACACCCGCGAGGTCAACAGCGCGGTGTTGCTGGTGCACCCGGAACTGCGCCGCAGCCTGCGCCGCCTGGTGGTGCGCGGCGAGCTGGAACTGGCGGTGCTGTCGTTCCGCGAGCTGGCCACCGAGTACAACCTGCAAGCGCTGGTGACCATCAGCCTGACCGAGATTTCCAATCGCCGCGGGCCTGCCGCGGCTTCCGTCACTCCCCTGGCGTCTGCCTCATGATGCGTTTTTGTGCGTTGTTGCTGACTGTGTTTTCGTGTGTGAGCCAGGCTCAGGAAATCGCCGCCGGTGCCGGAGGTTCTATCGCCCTGGCCTCCGGCGAAGGGCGCATCCTGCATTTTGTCGCCCCCGTGGACACGGTGTTGGTGGCCGAGCCGAATGTGGCCGACTTGCAGGTGGTGTCACCGGGCACCCTCTACATCTTCGGCAAGGCGCCGGGCAATACCAGCCTGATCGCCCTCGGCAGTGACGGTCAGCAACTGGCGAGCCTGAGCCTGGCCGTCAGCAGCGCCAGCCAGGCGGTGACGGCGCCGATGCAGGCATTGCATCCCGGCAACGCTGCGCAGATCAGCGGCGCGGGTAACCGTCTGATCGCCAAAGGCACCGTGGGATCGGTAGCGGAAGCCACGGACTTGAACGCGCTGCTCAATCCCCAGGGGCAGGGTTTCCAGAGCGCGATCAACACCACCGAGTACGCAGGGGCCGCCCAAGTGAACTTGCGGGTGCGCTTTGCCGAAGTGTCGCGTTCGGAGTTGCTGCACTACGGCGTGAACTGGAACGCGATGTTCAACAACGGCACGTTCTCGTTCGGCCTGATCACCGGCGGGCCATTGGCCGCAGCCTCGGCGGGTGGCTTGGCCGCAGCGGGCGCAGGCTCGGGCAATGTGAATATCGACGGCATGCTCGACGCCTTGCAGGCCAACGGTGTGCTGCAGATTCTCGCCGAGCCGAACATCACCGCCATGACCGGCCAGACCGCCAGCTTCCTCGCCGGTGGCGAAGTGGCGATCCCGGTGCCGGTCAACCGCGACCTGGTGGGCATCGAATACAAGTCGTTCGGCGTGTCGCTGTTGTTCAACCCGACCCTGCTGCCCAACGGCCGCATCGCCCTGCAGGTGCGCCCGGAAGTCAGCAGCGTGGTCAGTGGCGGCACCGTGGATTTCGGCAACTTTCATGTGCCGTCCTTCAGCGTGCGCCGCGCCGATACGCGGGTGGAAGTCGGCAGCGGGCAGACCTTCGCCATCGCCGGGCTGTTCCAGCGGGAAAGCAGCCAGGACATCGAGAAACTGCCGCTGCTGGGTGACCTGCCGATCCTCGGCAACCTGTTCCGCTCCAAGCGCTTCCAGCGCAATGAAACCGAGTTGGTGATCCTGATTACGCCGTACCTGGTGGAGCCGGTGCGCGGTCGCACCCTCGCCACGCCCCTCGACGCACCACCGGCTACCGCAGCGGCCACCGGACCGCGCAGCGGCGGGGCGTTCGGTTTCTACATGAATTGATCAGGGGGCCTGCCATGAATGTTTTACGTGTATTGCTGCTGTTGCCCCTGGCGCTGATGGGTTGCCAGACCCACCTGGCGCCGACGTACTACTCATCCGAATACCGCGCCGATGGCTTGCCGACCCAATGCCAGCAACCCCCGGCGACGGACACCATTGGGCTGGGCGAGGATTTCAAGCCGACGTTGGCGCTCGGCTGTGCGAACAATTTGAACCTGATGCAGATGGTCGAGCGCAAGCAGGACTTGACCCAAGGCCGCCCCACAGGCCCGGCCATGGCCGCGCCTGTGGGCCGCGCTGCCCAGGTGTACATCGAAGGGTTTGACCGCGAGCAATTGCAGCGGCGCAAGGATCAGCAAGAAGCCAAGGCCGATGCGGCGGGGGGCAAGCAATGACCTGTGTTGCTTGTTGTGGCGAGCGGGCCTGTTGTGGTGAACGGGCCTGTTGTGGCGAGCGGGCTTGCCCCGCGTTGGGCTGCGAAGCAGCCCCAAAACCAGGCGCTGAGAACTGTCTGTTGGAATGCGGTGAATTTGACAGGGGCCGCTTCGCGCCCCAACGCGGGGCAAGCCCGCTCGCCACAACAGGCCCGTTCACCACAGAAAGCTCACCCACAACAGATTCAGCGCGGATCCACCAACCCCAACTCCCGAGCCTGGGCCACCGGATCGCTGATCGCCTTGATGCGCTCGGCTTCGTTCACCAACCGCGCCCGTTCGGCAGCGGGAATATCGTCCAACGGCAGTGCAGCGATGCGGTCTTCGTACCCCGCCAAGACCATCACCAACAACTCATTACGCTGATGCCGCGCCAATGCGCGGGGCGACTGGGCGACCGGGGCGATGGTGTCCAACGCCTGCTGCGACTGCCCGCCCAGCGCATACGCCAGGGCCAGGTTGCAGCGGTTGTCGAGGTCGTCGGGCTTGAGGCTCAGGCTCCTGGCGAACGCGGTTTGCGCCGCCGCGGCCTGGCCATTGAGGATCTGCGCGACACCCAGGCGGGTGTACGCAACCGGCAAGCCGCTGATCCCGGCCGCCTGGCCCAGGGCGGTGACGGCACGCTGAGTCTTGCCCACTTGCAATTGCGCGGTGCCCAGGCCGAGCAGGGCTTCGGCATTGCGGGCGTCGAACCCCAGGGCCTGCTGGAAGGCCCGCTCGGCGCCCGCCGCATCCTTGGCGTCGAGCCTGGCCTGGCCGAGCTTGAGCCACAGCTCGATACCCGCGCCGGGTTGCTGCGCCGCCCGCTCGTACAGCGCTGCCGCACTGGCGTAGTCGCCGCGCTGGCTCAGGTCATTGGCCAGTTGCAGGGACTTGTCGGCATCGGTCGCAGGTGGGTGGGCGCAGGCGGTCAGCAGCAGGGTACTGGCGAGCAGAAATCTAGGGGTCATCGTCACAACTCGTCTGGCGAAGGCGGAGGCCATGTAAGCATATTTTTGATGGCTGTCCTATGCCTGTTCAGCGCCAGTTTCGCCCACGCTGCCGAAGAGCCTGACTGGTTCTCCCAACCCTACGCCTACGTGCTGGTGGACCAGGACGTGCGCAGTGCCCTGGAAGAATTCGGGCACAACCTCGATGTGCCGCTGGTGCTCTCCGACAAGGTCCGCGGCAAGGCCCGCAGCACGATTCGCGCGGCCACCGCCGGGGAGTTCCTGCAAACCCTGTGCAGCACCAACGGCCTCACCTGGTACTTCGACGGCAACCTCTTGTACCTCAACGCCAGCGATGAAATCAGCACCAGGCTCTTCAAGGCCAGTGCCCTGGACCTCGACCAGTTGCAGGCCTACCTCGGCAACCTCGATGTGTTCGGCCAGCAGTTGTCCATGCGCAACGGCCCCGAGGGCGATGAAGTGTTCGTGTCCGGACCACCGCCGTACCTGGCGCTGGTGCAGCAGCATGTCGATCACCTGCAACCCAAGGTCACCGCCGCCCCGGTGGCGCGCGAGCGCGGTGTGCGGGTATTCCGTGGCGCCCAAGTCAGTACCGAAACCCCAACCCAGTAAAGGAGCAGCACCATGTCCGTAACGGCCGTAGACAGCAATCTCGCCCCTGGTGGCGCCAGCCCTGAAGCCAGGTTCAACGCGGCGGTGGATAACGCCAAGGCCGGCGATAAGCCCGCCGAGCCCACCGACGCCGAACTCACCGATTCGTTCATCACCCAGGCGGTCACTTACGGCGGCCAGTTCATCATCATGCCGAAGATGCAGGAACTGCTGAACGACGCCATGTCCGATGACGACGAAGAGTAGGAAGCCCCTATGACTATCAGTCTCGCCGCCGGCGCTTCGGCGTTGCCGCCGTCTGCCGGCGCGGGGCCCGCCGGGGCCTCGCAGAACCTGTTCGAGCACATGGCCAACACCGCCAAGGGCATGCCCGAAGGCGCCAGCCCGCACCAGATCGGCTCGGGCCTGATGGAGCGCATGAACAGTTTCATCGACCGTACGCGGGCGTTTTCCGAGCGCGCCGACCTGCTCACCAACAATCCTTCGGCACCGCCGCCGGCCCAGGCAGAAATCCGCACCGCCAGTGCTTCGCCCCAGGGTGAACCCGGGAAAAAAGTCGGCGAGCAACAGGTCGACCAGATCGTCCACTCCCTGGGCAAGATGTTCGATTACTCCATCGAAACCCAGATGGTGGTGCGCGGTGCGACACAGATTTCCGGCTCCGCCAACACGCTGCTCAAGGGGCAATAACATCATGCCAAGCCCAAACCGTGCGCTGCGCCTGTTGCTGATCGGCCTGCTCGCCAGCCTGTTGCAGGCGTGCAACACCGACCTCTACACCAACCTCAGCGAGCGCGACGCCAACGCCATGGTCGCGGTACTGCTGCGCGGTGGCGTCCCGGCCGAGCGCAAGGCCCAGGACAACGGCCAGCTCAAGGTGGTGGTCGATGAGTCACGCTTTGCCGAAGCCATGACCCTGCTCGACAACGCCGGCCTGCCGCAGCAGAGTTTTTCCAACATGGGCGAGGTGTTCAAGGGCAATGGCCTGGTGTCGTCGCCGGTGCAGGAGCGGGCGCAGATGATCTATGCGCTCAGCGAAGAGCTTTCGCATTCGGTGTCGCAGATCGACGGCATCGTCGCTGCCCGCGTGCACGTGGTGCTGCCGGACAACGACCTGCTCAAGCGCGTGATCTCGCCGTCATCGGCCTCGGTACTGGTGCGTTACGACCCGGGCACCGACATCAATACGCTGATCCCGCAGATCAAGACCCTGGTCGCCAACGGTATCTCCGGGCTGAGTTACGACGGCGTTTCGGTGACGGCGATCAAGGCCGCCGTCGCCATCAGCCAGAACCCGGCGCAACCGCGCCTGGCGCGCTTCATGGGCCTGTGGCTGCTGGAAGACAACCTGGCCCAGGCGCGGCTGATGTTCGGGGCCTTGTCGCTGATCGCACTCGGTGCGGTGGGTGTGCTCGCCCGTCAGCAGTGGGCATGTCGTCAGTCCCAGGCGTTGTATGTGCTCAAGGAGGGTGAATGAGTTTGTTCGAACGCTGGCAGGGGCTGATTGCCGAGCCGCTGCGGTTTGTGCGCGGGCCGAGCCTGGGTGCATGTTTTGCCGATGAATTGTCAGACGCCGTGCTGCAGGCGATGCAGGGCCAGACACGCTTTCGCCAGCGCCTGGAGCAGTTGTTGGTCAGTCATTATCAACTGGCACCCATGGCGCAATTGACCACGCCGATGGCGGCGGACTTGGCGGTGCTGTTGTTGTCGCCGGCACAGTTTGCCCGCTTGCCGAGGTTGTGCGGCGCCATCTGGCACGCCCCGACCCTGAGCCGCGAGATCCGTCGCGAGGTGGTCAACGAATTGCGCGAAGGCCTGGGCGCTGAGGTCTTCGTGAGTGCCCTGGCCTTGCGCCAACTCGGTGGTGCGGCGGATCTGCTGCGCGAGCCGGTCGAGTTGGTCGACGCCGTCGACCGCGATGGCCAAGGCTGTGTCGCGGCCTGGCTGCACGCCCAGCACGCCGACTGGCAGGGCTGGCTGCGTTTGCGCTTTGCCTTTCCCCAGGGCCACGGCGCCCGTGTACCGCGCGACCTGGAAATCGTCCAGGCCGCCGCTGCGTGCCTGCTGGCCGAGGAGATCACGCCATGAGTGAACTGCCAAGCCGTCCCACCGCCCGCATCCTGCGCGCCGAAGACGCCGCGTTGTGGAGCGATGGCTTTGCCTTCCTGCAAGCGGCCAAGGCGCAGGCCGAGCAGATCCGCGCCGACAGCGAGCAGTGGCTGAGCAGTGCCCGCGCAGAGGGCTTTGAAAGTGCCCGGCAAGCCGGCGCTGAACAGGTGGCGCAACTGCTGCTCGCTACCCAAGCCCAGGTGCAGCATTACTTGAGCAGTCTGGAAACGTCCCTGGTCGACCTGGCCCTGGGTATCGTGCACGAAGTGCTGGGGGAGTTGGACAACGCCGAGCGTGTGGTGCGCAGTACCCGCCAGGCGTTGAGTGCGTTTCGCCAGGACCAGGCCCTGACCTTGTGGGTGCCGCCGGCGGACGTGGACGCCCTGCGCCAACGCCTCAAGCTGGAGGGATTGGCAATCGCGGTGGATGCGGATGAACAGCTGAGCGCCGGACAGGCTCGCCTGAACAGCCCGGCCGGCTCCGTGGAGCTGGGCCTCGAAGCCCAATTGCAGAACCTGCGTCGCAGCCTGTTGCCCTTTGCCGAAGAGGGCCTGGCATGAACCTGGAACAGCTGCTGCCACGCCTCTGCGAGCGCCTGGCCCAGGCGCGCCCGCGGCCCATGCACGGCACCGTGCTGAGCATTCGCGGTGTATTGCTGCGCGCCAGTGTGGCCGGGGCGAGCATCGGTGAGCTGTGCCAGCTGCGCGACCCCGGCAGCGCCCGCAGCCTGAGCGCCGAGGTGATCGGTTTTGACGGTGACGAGGCCATCCTGTCGCCCATCGGCTCCATGGAAGGCCTGTCCACGCGCACCCAAATCACCGCCACCGGCGAGACCCTGGGCGTGGCCGTCGGGGATGCGCAGCTCGGCCGGGTCATCAGCCCCATGGGCGATTTCCTCGACGGCGACGGCATGCCGCCGACCGTGGCCTTGCAGCACTACCCGCTGCACGCTGAACCCCCGGCAGCGTTTTCGCGACAGTTGATCGTGCGTTCCATGGCCCTGGGCATTCGCTCCATCGATGGCCTGCTGACCCTGGCCCAGGGCCAACGCATGGGCATCTTCGGTGAGCCCGGTGTGGGCAAGTCGTCGCTGCTCGCCAGCATCATCCGCAACAGCGAAGCCGATGTGATCGTGATCGGCCTGATCGGCGAGCGGGGCCGGGAAGTGCGTGAATTGCTCGATGTGCAGCTCGACGCCCAGGCCCGTGCGCGCACGGTGGCGGTGGTTGCCACTTCGGATCGCCCGGCGGCCGAGCGGGTGCGTGCGGCGTTTGTCGCCACCACCCTGGCCGAGTACCACCGCGACCAGGGCCGCAACGTATTGCTGTTGATGGACAGCCTCACGCGTTTCGCCCGGGCCCAGCGCGAGATCGGCCTGGCGGTGGGCGAGCCGCCAACCCGGCGCGGTTATCCGCCGTCGTTCTTTTCGGCCTTGCCGCGTTTGCTGGAACGCGCCGGCCCCGGGCCCACCGGCAGCATTACCGCGCTGTACACCGTGCTGACCGAGGGTGATGCCGCCAGCGATCCGGTGGCCGAAGAGGCCCGTTCGATCCTCGACGGTCACATCGTCTTGAGCGCCGAGTTGGCCCAGCGCAACTACTTTCCGGCGGTGGATGTGTTGCGCAGTCGCAGCCGTTTGATGGAGCAGGTCGCCGGTGAAGAGCACAAGCGGCTGGCGATGCGCATGCGTGAATTGATGGCGCGGTATGGCGAGATCGAAATGCTGATCCGCGTGGGGGAGTACTCCGCCGGCAGCGATCCTTTGGCCGATGAAGCGATCAACCGCCACGCCGCTATCGAAGCCTTCCTGCGCCAGAACGCGGGTGAGCCGAGCAACCTGGAACAGACCCTGGCCCACATGCGCCGGGTACTGGCATGAACAAGGAGCAAATCCAATGAAAACCCAACAACTACGCACCCTGCAAACCCTGCGGGTGTTGCGTGAACAGCGGGCCGCCAGCCAACTGGCCGCGCAGCAGCAACGCTGCGAGCAGACCCACGGTGTGCTGACTGACGCCAAGGAGCAATTGCGCCTGCACCGTGAGGCGATTGCCGAAGAAGCGCGGCAGGTTTATGCGTCCCTGACCGAAGGCCTGTCGGTCGCCAGTTGGCAGGCCGCCCAGGATCGCCTGCGCGGCCTGTCGGATGACCAGCAGCAACTGGAAAACGATGTGGCTCACGTGTCCACCACGCTGCGAAGCCAGGAGCGCGAGCGCGATGTGTTCCGTCAGGAGCGCCTGAGCCGCCAGCGCCAGTCCGAGGCCTGGCAAAGCCTGCTTGAGGGCCGTGAAAGCGCCGAGCGCCGGGTGGGCGAGCTGCGTGATGAAGGCGCCGGCACATGATTCCAGCCCTTGCCGATTCGCTGTCGCCGTGGCTGACCCACTACGACCCGGCGTTACTGGCTCTGCACAACCAGTTGCACCGCCGCTGCCGTCCCTGGCAGGGCCGTTGCGGCGGGCAGGACTTGCGCGTGAGCTGGGCCGCCGCAGCGCGCCGCCTTGACGCGCCGCGTCATGTGCCGCTGTCGCTTGGCGGTGCCGCGATGCGCCTGAGTTTGCCCGCTGCGGCGCTGGAGCAACTGATGCTGCCGTTGGCGCTGCCGTTCGATGTGCAGCCGTTGCCTGCGCTGCCGCGCGCGTTGTTGCTGGAGCTGGCGTTGCTCGACCTGATCGAAAGCCTGGAGCCGTTGCTCGGTCACCCGCTGCAGGTGCTCGAAGCCGGTGATGAGCAGGGCGTGTTTGCCCTGCGGCTGGCGCTGGAATTGACCTTCGGCCACCAGCCCGCGATGAGCGCCCAGTTGGACCTGAGCGAAAGCGCCGCCGTACTGGTCACGCAACTGCTGGCGCAATACGCCGAGGTCGAACCCGACCCCTTGCCAGGCCTGCGGCAGACCCTGGCGGTGGTGGCGGGGCGCCAGTGGCTGTCCCTCGGTGAACTGCGCAGCCTGCGCCCCGGTGATGTGCTGATGCTGGAGCAAGGCCCGGGCCTGTTGCTCGACCTCGATGGCCGCCTGCAGGCGCGCTGCCAATACCAGGGCGAAGTCCTGCGCCTGCAGGAAGCCTTGAAAGCCCCCTTTGTGGAACCGGAGAACCCCATGACTGATGTTGATGCCGCCGTTGCGCTGGATGACCTGCCGTTGAAACTGGTGTGCCAGGTGGGCAGCCTGGAACTGACCCTGGCGCAGTTGCGTGAACTGGGCGCCGGCAGCCTGTTGCAGCTCGACACGCCGGGTGTGGACAGCGTCGACCTGATGGTCAACGGCCGTCGCGTCGGCCAGGGTCAACTGGTGAAAATCGGTGACGGCCTGGGTGTGCGCCTGCTGAGTTTTGCCACCCCATGACCGGTTATCAGCCGAACCTGATCGAGATCATCCTGGTCGTTGCGACGATCGGGCTGATCCCGCTGGCGGTGGTGACACTCACCGGGTTCATGAAGATCTCGGTGGTGCTGTTCCTGATCCGTAACGCCCTTGGCGTGCAACAGACGCCGCCGAACCTGGTGCTGTACGGCATTGCGTTGATCCTGTCGGTGTACGTGACCACGCCGTTGATTGGCGACATGTACCGGCAGGTGGAGGGGCGCGACCTCAACATCGAGCATGTGGAGCAACTCAAGGATTTGGGCGATGCATTGCGTCCACCGTTGCAAGCGCACCTGAAGCGGTTTGCCAATGAGTCCGAACGCGGTTTTTTCGTGCAGGCCACCGAGACCATCTGGTCGCCTGAAGCACGCGCCGATTTGCGTGACGACGACCTGGTGGTGCTGATCCCGGCGTTCGTCAGCTCGGAACTGACCCGCGCCTTCGAGATCGGCTTTCTGCTGTACATCCCGTTCCTGGTGGTGGACTTGCTGGTGTCCAACGTGCTGATGGCCATGGGCATGTCGATGGTCTCGCCGAACCTGATCTCCATTCCGCTGAAGATTTTTTTATTCGTGTCCCTGAGCGGCTGGTCGCGCTTGATGCACGGTTTGATTCTGAGTTACGGCTGAGGCACGATCCATGGGCCAGGACGTATTCCTGTCATTGATGAAACAGGCGCTGATGACGGTGCTGATGCTCTCCGCACCGGCGCTGGGCGTGGCGATTATCGTGGGCTTGAGCGTGGGCCTGTTCCAGGCGCTGACGCAGATCCAGGACCAGACATTACCCCAGGTGGTGAAGCTGGTCGCGGTGTTGCTGACCATCGTGTTCCTGGGGCCGGTGCTCGCCGGGCAGGTGGCGGAACTCGGCGGCCAGGTGCTGGACAACTTTGCGATGTGGACGCGCTGACCGCCCATGGATGCCAGCCTGACCGCGCAGTTCCTCGAAGTCGCCTACCCGGTGATCAGCTCCGCGTCGCTTGCCGCTTGCCGTGCCATGGGCGTGGTGGTGATCACCCCGGCGTTCAACCGCCTGGGCCTCACCGGCATGATTCGCGGCTGTGTGGCCGTGGCGATTTCCATCCCGATGTTCTTCCCGGTGTTCGACGCGCTGACATCGATGCCGGAGCACGGCAGCCTGTTTATCGCCGGGTTGCTGATCAAGGAGTTCCTGATCGGTATTTTGATCGGCCTGCTGTTCGGCATTCCGTTCTGGGCCGCCGAGGTGGCGGGGGAGTTGATCGACCTGCAACGCGGCTCGACCATGGCGCAACTGGTGGACCCGCTGTCGTCCGGGGAATCCAGCGTGATGGCGACCCTGCTCACGGTGATGCTGATCACGCTGTTCTTCATGTCCGGCGGGTTCATCCTGATGGTCGACGGCTATTACCACAGCTACCAGCTCTGGCCGGTCACCGCGTTCACGCCGGTGTTCGCCAGCTCGGCGCTGCTGGCGGTGTTGTCGATCCTTGACCAGATCATGCGCGTCGGCGTGCTGATGGTCTCGCCGTTGCTGATCGCACTGCTGGTGACCGACCTGATGCTCGCCTACCTGTCGCGCATGGCGCCGAACCTGCATATCTTCGACCTGTCGCTGCCGGTGAAAAACCTGTTTTTCACGATCCTGATGGTGGTCTACATCGGCTTCCTGATCCCGCTGATGCTCGACCAACTGGCGGAGTTTCGCGGCACGGTCGAACTGCTCAAGACCCTGGCCGGCATGGAGTAGCCCATGGCCGATACCAGCGAAGAAAAATCCCAGCCGGCCACGGACAAGAAGCTCCAGGACGCACGTAAAAAGGGCCAGGTTGCCAAGAGCCAGGACCTGGTGTCGGGCATGGTCATCCTGTTCTGCACACTGTGCATTTCCGTTCTGGCGCCACGGGCCAAGGCCCAGGTTACGGCGCTGATCGACCTCACCGCGCTGATCTACGTCGAACCGTTCGCCACGGTGTGGCCACGGGTGCTCGACCATGCCGAGCAACTGGTGATCGGCATCACGTTGCCGGTGATGGCGGTGACCACCGGCGTGGTGATCCTGACCAATATCATCACTATGCGCGGGTTTGTGTTCTCCACGGACCCGATCAAACCCGAGTTCAAACGCATCAACCCGGCGGAGGGCATGAAGAAGATCTTTGCGCTGCGCAACCTGGTGGAGTTCATCAAGGGCCTGATCAAGGTGCAGGTGCTGGCAATCGCGTTCTACGTGGTGGGCAAGCATGCATTGCAGGCGCTGATGGAGTCGTCGCGCTGCGGTGCCGAGTGCATGCAGTCGACATTCTTCCTGGTGCTCAAGCCGCTGGTGTTTACCGTGCTGTGCGCATTCATCCTGGTGGGCGGGGTGGACGTGATGATGCAACGCTGGCTGTTCGGCCGCGACATGAAGATGACCCGCAGCGAGACCAAGCGCGAACGCAAGGACATCGACGGCGACCCGCTGATCAAAAGCGAACGCCGCCGCCAGCGCAACGAGATGCAGGCTCTGGCGACCAAGTTGGGTTTGGGCCGTGCGTCCTTGATGATCGGCACCACCGACGGTTGGGTGGTTGGCGTGCGTTATGTGCGCGGGGAAACGCCGGTGCCGGTGATCGTGTGCCGGGCCTCCCCGGAGGAGGCGTTGTTGATGCTGCAGGAGGCGTATGACCTGGGGATTCCCCATGCGCCGGACAAAACCCTGGCAGCGGACATCGCAAAAAAGGCGGTGGCTGGCGACCCGGTACCTGATGCCGCATTCCAGGCAGTAGCGGACTGGTTGGTGGCAGCCCGTCTGATCTGAAGTAAAGGCGGTGTCATCGCCTTTACTTCAGATCAGACGCGCATGGCTCCAGAGGTTGGGGCCGCCGCCACAACGGGTAAGACAGGCGCAACCGGATTGGCTGCGCCTACGACTGTTGGCGCCTTTTCGAGGGCGGTATCGACTGCCGGTCCAGGTGAATCGACAGAGGTCGCCTCTTTCACGGCAGGTTTTTCCGGGAGGCGCAGATGTTCGGGGACCTCGTTTTTCAGGGCTTTCCAGGACGGCTCAAGCGATACTGGCGGTTTTTTGGGGGGCGCGGCGGCTGGTTCCTTGTCGGGTGCTGGTTTAGCCGTCTTGTCACCTGCTATGGCTTTAATCGCTTTACCTGTGCCGTAGGTGGCGCCGGCAGTGGCCACACCGGTGACGGCACCGACAGCGATTGCTTTGCCAGCGCCAATCAAGGCGGGAATGATTGCAGCAAGAAATGGAAACATAGGTAGGGTCCTTCATTGGCCGGGACGGAGCCGATCATGAGTGTCCTGAGCGCCTCCATCAGTTCCATTTCTTACTGCTGGGTTCAATCAATTCCTACGTCGTGGTTGTCGTTGGTCCACTCCGACGGTTTGAGCGAGTACTTATCCTGGTCTGCCTGACAGGGTCATTTCACCGCTGTAAAAGCTTGTGCGATTCATCCCGTGTTCAATCACTACCGGTGCTGGAGCCGCGGCAACGAGGCGATGCGCAACTTGGGTTCCTGCAACCGCGCCAGGTCGGTCGCGATCTGCGCCCGCCAAAAATGCGCGCCCGCCAACTGCGCGTCCACCCAGGCCTGGCGCAGCAGCACGGTGGCCTTGTCCACCGAGCCGTAGTGCGCCTGGCGCAGGATCAGTTGCGCCTTGATCCGCAGTATTTGCGGCACGAACCAACGTTCATGGCGGCCGAGGGCCAATTGCAGGGTGTCTTCGAGCACTTCCAGGGCGAGTTTTTCCAGGCCCAGGCGCGCCAGGCCCAGGGCGTACTCACAGCGCAGCAGGCTGTAGAGCTGGCTGTCGCCCTGGCCTTGCAAGTGGTGCAAGGCTTCGCCCAGTTGCGGCACGCCGGTTTCCGGGGCGCCTTCGCGGATCAGCAGGATGTTTTCGAAACACAGGCGAAATTGCCGCCAGATATGCAGGTCCTGGCCGGTGGTGCTGTCTTGCAGCAGGCCCAGGTAATAGCGCACTTTCGGCAGGTTGGATGCCAACAGTGCCAGGGGTATGGCACCCAGGCACAGGGTGTACCAGAGGGTCGCGGGGTGTTCGAGGGAGATGGCTTCGTCGACGCAACTGCCGATCAGGCGCAGCGCCGGGTCGACATCGCCTTCAAGCAACTGCACCTTGGCCTTGAGGCAGCGGGCGGCGATGCGTTGGTCGAATTGCAGGTCGATGATGTGCGAACGCGGTGCCGACGGCGAGCCCAGGGCTTCATCGATGTTCTGCCGTGCCCCCATCAGGTCACCCATATGGAACAGCGCCACGGCACGCATGCGCTTGCCGAGCAATTGTTGGCTGCCGCTGCTGTTCAGCGCGATGTAGCGCTCGGCCAGTTCCAGGGCTTCGGTGTACTGGTTGCAGCCGCAGCGGTCGGTCCACAGACCCCACAGGGCACGCAACTTGTGCTCGGCATCGCCGAGGTCGCGGGCGTCTTCGCATACCTGGCGCCAGGCGTCGCGCATCGGGCCGCCGGTGCCGTAGGTGAGCATCAGCACGCTGGCCAGGGCCGTATGCAACAACATGCGCTGGCGCAAGGGCAGCGGGATGAGGGCGTCGCTGGCCAGGCCTTTGTCGACCCAACTGCGGCACTCGCTGATCAAGGACACCCGCAGCCACAACGGCACGCCGCCCAGGGTCAATTCGATGCCCAGGGACAGGTCGCCGGTGGGCGAGTAGGCCCAGTCGAGGGCTGCCCGGATGGTATTGATCTGCGCAGCGTAGAGGGCCAGCCAGGTGCCTGGCGACAAGCCATCCAGGGTTCGCCCGGCTTCCTGCAGCACGCCGAGCGCATAGCGCGCATGACGCTGGCAAGTGGTACGGGTTTCGCCCTGTTCGTCGAGTTTTTCCAGGGCGTAGGCGCGGGTGGTTTCCAGCAGGCGGTAGTGCTTGGGCACGGTGGATTCGCTGGCGATCAGCAGCGACTTGTCCATCAGGCTTTCGAGCAAGGGCAGGGCGTTGCGTGGGGCCAGGCGGCTGGAGGCTGTCATCGTCTTGACCGCCTCCAGGGTGAAGGAACCAGTGAACACCGCGAGCTGGCGCAGCATGGCCTGTTCGTCGTCGCTGAGCATGGCGTAGGTCCAGTCCAGGGTCGCGCTCAGGGAACGGTGCCGGGCGAGGGCGGTACGCCGGCCAGTCATTTGCAGGCGGAAGCTGCCGTCGAGCAGGCCCACCAGGTCCTGGATGCCAAAGGTGCGCACGCGGGCGGCGGCGATCTCGATCGCCAGCGCGTTGCTGTCGAGTTTGCGGCAGATCGCACTGACGGCCGCGACGTCGGCGTCGGTGAACACAAAACCCGGGTCGAGGGCGCGTACGCGTTCCACAAACAGACGCACGCCGGACCATGCCAGGGCTTGCTGGGCGCTGAGGTGGGCGTGTGCGTCGGGCACCTCCAGCGGCGCCAGGTCATGCACCCGTTCGCCGTGTGCACGCAGCGGTTCGCGGCTGGTGGTAAGCACACAGCATTGCGGGGCGCTGCGCAGCAGGATTTCGACCACGTCGGCGGTGGCAGGCAGTACGTGTTCGCAATTGTCGAGCACCAGCAGCAAGCGGCGGTTGGCCAGGCTGGCGACCACACAGTGCAGCGGGTCTGCGCTGACGGTCTGGATACCCAATGCACTGGCGAGCATGCCGGCCACCCATTGCCCGCCAGTGGCGGGGGCCAGGTCGACGAAGCACGTGCCCAGATTGAGTTCACCGGCCAGGCGCTGCGCCACCGCCATGGCCACGGTGGTCTTGCCGATTCCGCCGGGGCCGGTGAGGGTCACGAAGCGCTGGCTCATGACCTGGTCGGCCAGGCTGGCGATCAAGGCGTCGCGGCCGATCACCTCAGCCGTCGGCGTCGGCAGGTTGGGCTCATCCACACGCACATAGGGCGCGGGCAGGTGCTCTTCACTGGCCGCCTGTACGGTGACGGGGGCGACAAAGCGATAGCCGCGGCCCGGCACGGTGACGATATAACTGCAGTTGCCATCGTCACCCAGCGCGCGGCGCAGCGCGACGATCTGTGCGCGCAGGTTGCATTCTTCCACCACCACCTTGGGCCAGGCGAAGGCGATCAGTTCGGCCTTCTCCAGCAATTCTCCCGCACGGGTCACCAGGGCAATCAACAGGTAGAGCGCGCGACTGCCCAGGGTGACCGGCACGCCGTTGCGCAACAACACATGCTGCTTGGCCAGTAATAGATAGGGGCCAAAGCCCAGGGTGCTGTCAGGGGCGGCCGGCGCGGGATGGTCTGCGTCCAGAAAGGACACTGCGTGGTTCTTGCTCGAGCTCATCAAATCGTCCTTTTTATAGTCAGGCTTGTTATTGGCGATCAGGCCATTCGCCCTTTTTGGGGTACAGATGTGCAGCAGCAGTCTTGGAAAAATGATGTCGATCAACCGTGTTAAAGGCTGCCCTCCTTTGGGGCGTGGTCGTTTTTATGGTGACGTCACGGAGCCTGTTTCAGGGGATGAGACTGTCTCAGAGCTGAAACATTTTATTACTAGAAATACTGATAAAGCAGAATGTATGCCAGTTGGCATGTATCAAACATGACAACAACCGCATGAAATTCATGGTGATTTTTGCGGTCGTCGACGACAGGGGAGGGCCTTCGTTCGGAAAGGCGAATATTTCTAATTGTGTCGTTCGGGATGCCGAATAAAGCGCCGGGGTTTTGGCACTGTTTTATTGACTGTGTATCGAACTGTATCCCTGCACCATCCTGATACACCTGCATGACGTTCTGTCGCGTTCGCGACACAGAGCGGATACACGCCTGGCTTTAACTCTGCTCACCAGCTGGCGCAGGCGGTCACCGACCCCAAGCGCCCTGGCCACCCTCAGTCAAGCCAGGAGACTCATCTTATGAAGCGTCCTTACGCAGCCCTCGCGGCAACCCTTGCGCTGTCCCTCAGCGCCTTCGCGGCCGTGGCTCACGCCGACGAGCCCAAGCCCCAGGAAAAATGCTTTGGCGTGTCCCTCGCCGGTGCCAACGATTGCGCCGCCGGCAAAGGCACCTCGTGTGCCGGCACCGCCACCACCGACTATCAGGGCAACGCCTGGGTGCTGGTGGACAAAGGCACCTGCACCCAGATCAAGACCCCTAAAGGCTTCGGCAGCCTCACGGAGCAACCGTGATCCAGCGCCTGCTGCCCGAAGCCCTGCTGTTGCTGGTGGCGCGGGTGGCGATCGCGGCGGTGTTCTTTCTGTCGGGACGCACCAAGGTCACCGGGTTGATTGAACTCAAGCCGTCGACCTACACGCTGTTCCGCTCGGAGTACGCCTTGCCGCTGATTCCGCCGGAGTGGGCGGCGCACCTGGCGACCTACGCCGAGCACCTGTTCCCGCTGTTGCTGGTGCTGGGCCTGCTGACCCGTCCGGCCGCCGCCGCGCTACTGGGCATGACCCTGGTGATCGAGGTGTTTGTGTACCTCGATGCCTGGCCGGTGCACCTGACCTGGGCGGGGCTGTTGTTGCCGCTGCTGGCTTATGGCGGTGGGGCCTGGTCGCTGGACCGCCTGATGCTGGGCAAACGTTCTTAACTTTGATGGAGATTTCCCATGCGTATGCTTTCTTCCCTGGCCATTGCCATGGCCTTGACCGTTCCGATGCTGGCCCAGGCCGCGGATGCCCCGCAGCCCGGCACCGGTAAAAGCGTGGTGATCGTGCCCGGTTCGTTTGTCGACGGCTCCGGCTGGCGTGTGGTGCACGACATCCTGATTCACAAGGGCTACAAGGTCACGGTGGTGCACCAGGGCCACGAGAACCTGGCCGCCGACGTGGCCGAGGCGCGCGAAGTGCTGGAGCAGCAAGTCGGCCCGGTGGTGCTGGTGGGTCACAGTTCCGGTGGCGGGGTGATCTCGATTGCCGGCGACCGCGACAAGGTCAAGTCGCTGGTCTACGTGTCGGCGCTGCAACCGGAAGTGGGCGAGAACATGGCCCAGTTGATCGGCTCCATGCCGGCGCCCAGCGATGACATCAAGCAGAGCCGCGACGGTCACCTGTTCTTCGACCGTGCCAGGTTCAACGCCGACTTTGCCGCCGACCTGACCACCAACCGCACCGACTTCATGGCCGCGTCCCAGGTGCCCGCGACCACTGCCCTGTTCGGCGGCACCGTGTGGGCCGCGGCCTGGCACAAAAAGCCGACCTACGCGGTGGTCTCCACCGAAGACCGAGCCCTGAGCCCCGACCTGCAGCGCTGGATGTACAAGCGTGCCGGTTCCAAGGTCACCGAAATCAAGGCCAGCCACTCGGTGTACATCTCCCAGCCCGAGGCTGTGGCGAAGGTCATCGAAGACGCTGCTTCCGTTATCAAGTAATTCACCCCAACCCTGGAGAAACACCCATGAACACTGCACTCAAATCCCGCCTGAGCCTCGCTGCCGCTGCCGCCCTTATCGCCATGGCCTCGGCCTCATTCGCCACCGCCGCCAGCGCCGCCGACCAACAGGAAAAACCCGGCCGCTGCTACGGCGTCAACACCTGTAAAGGCACCAGCCTGTGTGCCACCGCCAAGAACGACTGCAAGGGTCTCAACAGCTGCAAGGGCGAAGGCGTGATCGTCAAGACCCCGTCCGAGTGCCTCAAGGCCGGTGGCACCTTGACCGAACCGAAGTAATCCACCCGGCGGGCCCTGTGTGGGCTCGCCACTTATTCGTTGCGGAGATCCGTCATGTCGACATCCAACCCTCACTTTTCAGGCTACGGCCTGGGGCTGCGCAAGGAGCATTACTGCGACTTCCTGGAGACTTCGGTGCCCGTGGATTTTGTCGAAGTGATCTCCGAAAACTTCATGGTCGCGGGCGGCCAGCCCCGGCACATCCTGCGCCAGGTGCGCGAGCGTTACCCGGTGGCACTGCATGGTGTGTCCATGTCCATCGGCACCGCCGAAGGGCTGGACACCGACTACCTGCGGCGCCTCAAGTCGCTGGTGGATGAAATTGAACCGCTGTTTGTCTCCGACCACCTGAGCTGGTCGCGCAGTGGCGGTTTCAATGCCCATGACTTGTTGCCGGTGCCCTATACCGACGAAGCGCTGGACCGGGTCTGCGCCAATATCCACCAGGCCCAGGACGTGCTGGGCCGTACGATGCTGTTCGAGAATCCCTCGAGTTACCTGGCGTTCGAGGGGGCCTGCATGACCGAGTGGGAGTTCATCACGGCCATGGCCCGGCGCACCGGCTGTGAACTGCTGCTGGACGTCAACAATGTGTTTGTCAGTGCGAGCAATCACGGTTTCGACGCCCTGGCGTTTCTCGATGGCATCCCCGCCGAGCGAGTACGCCAGGTGCACCTGGCCGGCCACAGCCAGGGCCGTGACATCTTGATCGACAGCCATGACAGCCCGGTGTGCACCGGCGTCTGGGAACTGTACGCACGGGCCATGCAACGGCTGGGGCCGGTGGCGACCATGATCGAGCGTGATGATGAGATCCCGCCGCTCGCCGAGCTGCTTCAGGAACTGTCGATGGCCCGGACGTTGGGGGCGGCGCTATGAACCTGGCGCAACTTCAGCAGGCTTTTCGCCGCTGGCTGGTGAACGCGTCAGATGAATCCGCGCAGTTGCTGGGCAGCAATCACGTCGGTTTGGCGGTGTACCAGAACAACTACCGCGCCCAGTTGGTGGGCTGCCTCGAACAGGCGTTCCCCAACCTGCGCCGTTGGCTTGGAGAGCAAGCGTTTCTGGCCGCGAGCATTACCCATATCGACAACCATCCGCCCCATGCCTGGACCCTGGATGCTTACCCCGAGGGGTTCCACGCCACCTTGAAGGATGTGTTTCCACAGAATCCGGATGTGCATGAGCTGGCCTGGATCGAGTCGGCCCTGAATGAGGCCTTTGTCGCCGCTGACGCGCAACCGCTGGCCCTGGAAGCGTTGGCCGAGCTGGACTGGGACACGGCGGTATTGCAGCTCACACCGTCGTTGCGTTGCCACGACTTGACCACCAATGCCGAGGCCATCTGGTCGGCGCTGTGGCAGGAAACGTGCGCGCCGGAAGCGGTGATGCTGGAACAGGCGGGCGGTTTGCTGGTGTGGCGGCGGCAATTCACCTCGCGGCTGCGTCAGGTGGATGCGCTGGAACTTCAGGCGGTGCAGCAGGTACAGGCTGACGGCAGTTTCGCCGGGCTGTGTGAGTTCCTGGTGCAACGCCTGGGGGAGGACGCGGGCGTGATGCAGGCAGGTGAATACCTGGCCGCTTGGCTGGGCAGTGAATTGATCGTGGGGGTGAGAGATGTTTGACCGTCGGGGTTTTTTATTGCTGGCGACGGTGGTGATCACCGCCCCGGCGTTTGCGCTGCAACAGGTGAGCACGGATGAGGGGGAGGTGCGTTATGAGCAGTTCGGGCCGGAGGACGGCCGCGCGATCATCTTGCTGGCGGCGGATGTGCAGGTGTTTGCGGCGGTCAGCGGGCCGCTGGCGGCGCAGGGTTTCCGGGTGATCGTACCGTACCTGCGCGAGGCCGATGACGTGGCGCTCGGCCAGGATGTGCTGGAACTGATGAACGCGCTGCATATCCCCGAGGCGGTGCTGGCCGGTGTGGAACAGGCCGCACGCGTGGCGACGCACACGGCGACCCTGAAACCGACACGCTGCGTGGGGCTGGTCACGCTCAACACGGTGCCCCAGGCGGGTTTTGCCGAGGCGGTAGGGGTGATGGCTAAAACCGGGCACTGGCGAACATGAAAATACGGACAGTTAGCCAATCGGCCACTGAATAAATTCGCGGCTGCCATTAATCTAACCGCCTTAGTCACCTGCGCGGATTGTTCATGTCTTCTGTTGCCGATGGGTTGCCCCTCGATAAACGCCTGCCGGCCGTGATCGCGATCTCCCTGGGGATCGGCATGGCGACCCTGGACACGGCCATCGTCAACACGGCGTTGCCGACCCTGGCTGAAGGGATCGGCACCGATTCCGCTTCGGTGATCTGGGTGGTCAATGCCTACCAGTTGGCGATCATCGCCACGGTGCTGCCGTTTGCTTCGCTCAGCGATGTGCTGGGGCATCGCCGGGTGTACCTCGGCGGGTTGTTGCTGTTTATTGTGTCGTCGCTGTTTTGCGGGTTGGCCGGCTCGCTGCTCACCCTGACTGCCGCGCGAGTGGCGCAAGGGCTTGGGGCGGCGGCGATCATGAGCGTGAACACGGCGTTGCTGCGGCATATCTACCCGTCAAAAATGCTCGGGCGCGGGCTGGGCTATAACTCGTTGGTGGTGGGGTTGGCCTTTACCCTTGGGCCGACGGCTGCGTCGGCGATTCTGTCGGTGGCGACCTGGCATTGGTTGTATCTGATCAACGTGCCGCTGGGGTTATTGGCCTTGGGGTTGGGCGTGCGCTCGTTGCCGACCCTGCCGATGACCGGGCATGCCTTCGACCGTCTTGCCGCCGTACTGTGCGCCGGGCTGTTCGCCCTGCTGGTGCTGGGCCTGGGCGCGGCGGTGCACGGTGCCCAGGGTGCGCTGACGCTGGGTGTGATTGCTGTGGCACTGGTCTGCGGCGTGCTGCTGTTGCGGCGCCAGGCCGGGCACCCGGCACCGATGCTGGCGCTCGACCTGTTCAAGCGCCCGGTGTTTGCCTTGTCTTCCTTGACGGCCGTGTGTGCCTTCAGCGCCCAGGGCCTGGCCTTTGTGTCCCTGCCGTTTTTGTTGCAGGCGGTGCTCGGCCATAGCCAGGTGGAAACCGGTTTCCTGATGACGCCATGGCCGGCGGTGGTGGCGGTGATGGCGCTGGTTGCGGGGCGTCTGGCGGACCGTGTGTCCCTGGGCGTGCTGTGCGGCATCGGCTTGTTGATGCTCAGCGTGGGGATGGCTGCGTTGGCCACCCTGGGCAGCGGCGCCTCGGCATTTGATATCGGCTGGCGCATGGCGCTGTGCGGGGCCGGGTTCGGCTTTTTTCAGTCACCCAACCTCAAGGCGTTGATGACCAGCGCACCGCTGGCGCGCAGTGGCGGGGCGAGCGGCATCGTGGCGATTTCACGCCTGTTGGGCCAGACGCTGGGCGCATCGCTGGTAGCGTTGTGTTTCCACCTGTCCGTGGGCATCGGCCCGCATCATGCGCTGTGGCTGGGCTGCGGGTTTGCACTGGTGGGCGCGGTGGCCAGTGGTCTGCGTTTGTTGCCCTATGGGAAAAAGGGCTGATTAACGCTACCGTGGCGACCTGAATATTTCGGGATGTTTCAGATTTATGTCCAGCCTGGCCCTCCGCACCGCTGATACCCACTCCCGCCGCGCCGCTTTGACCCTGGCTTTATGCCTGCCCAGTGACGTGTTGCTCTACCTGTTGCTGCCCATGGAATCCCAGGCGTTCGGCATCACCCTGGCCCAGGCCGGGGTGTTGCTGGCCGCCAACCGTCTGGTGCGGATTTTCGGCTACCGGCATGTGCTCAATTTCTACGCACGCAACGGCGACCGCCTGACCTGCATGATCGCCGCCGGCGCCGCAGCGTTGTGTGCGGTGGGCAACTCAATGTTGTCCGGGTTTGCCGCATTGCTCTGCCTGCGCCTGGTGTGGGGCTTGTGCTTTGCAGCGTTGAACCTGTCGACCCAAGTGCTGGCCACGTCGGAACCTGCCGGCGCCGCACGCCGCGCCGGGCGCTCACGGGCGTTGATCGCCCTGGGGCCGATGCTGGCGCTGCCCCTGGGCGGCTGGCTGACGCTGTGGGCCGGGCCGCGTCCGATCTTTCTGATTCTGGCCGGGTGTTGCCTGGTGGGCTTGTGGATGGCGCGCGGTTTGCCTACGGTCGGGCATGATTTGCACAGCACCCCGGGCCGACGCTTCAAATGGCCGGACAGTGTGGCAGTGTGGTCGTTTATCGAGGGCGTGGCGCTGGACGGGCTGTTTATCTTCGGCCTGTCGCTCCAGGCGCAGAAGCTGCTGGGCGGGGATGCGGTGCTGATCGCCGGCGGCCTGATGGCGTTGCGTTATGTCTCGGAAATGCTCCTGAGCCCTTTGGGCGGTCGAGCGGCCCAGCGTTTTGGCGCCACCTCGATGCTGTTGCTGTTTTCGTTCCTGAGTGCCCTGGCCCTGACGGCGTTCGGCAGTTACTGGGTGATTGTCGGCGCGGCGGCGGTACTGGTGTTGCGCGCACTGCAACTGCCGCTGGTGACTACCCTGGTGGCGGAGCGCAATCCCGGGTCGATGCGCGTGTCAGCCCTGGCCTCGAATGCCGTGTGGCGCGATATCGGCGCCGGCCTCGGCCCCTTGCTCGCCGGCCTGCTGCTGCCGATCGCCTCGGCGCCGTGGGTGTTTGGCCTGGCCGGTGCAGCCATCGCCGTCAGCGCGGTGTTCTGCTGGCGGGCAAAAAATTCCAACTGATGATGTGAGGTTGTACGTGTCCTCTCAAGAAAGCTTCGTAGACGTGCTGGACAAGGCCTATCGACACTGGACCGGCCAGGGACTGCCGGCCCCGGCACACCTGGACGCACAACAGCGCCTGGCCTGGCTGCACCGCGACGCACCCTACAGCCTGCTGGCCCATGACGGCGGCGCAGATCCGCGATTTACGTATGTGAATGAATGCGCCCTGCAGTGCTTCAAATACCCGCGCGAGAGCTTTATCGGCATGCCCTCACGCTTCAGCGCTTCGGCCCTCGACCGCGATGCGCGCCAGCTGCTGCTGGAGCAAGTCACCGCCAACGGCATCGCCGAGGGCTACAGCGGTTGGCGGGTGGATGCGCACAACCAGCCGTTCATGATTCATGCCGGGGTGGTATGGACCTTGCTCGATGACGCCGGCCAGCCGTGCGGCCAGGCGGCGCTGTTCTGGCCTGACGAGCAGCGCATCGGCGAGTTGGCTTAAGCGGTTTTCAAGGCTGCCAGCCAGGCGGGGTCGAGACGGGTTTGTTCGGTGTCGATCCCCAGTGCCTGCATCCTGGCCTTGTGCGCCTCGACCTCAGCCACCAACTGCACCTGGGCGCTGGAGTTGGCCTCCAGCTCATGCATCTGCGTCAAGCCCAAGTGGTAGAAGCGCAGTACCTTGATCGCCGCCGGGTCATTGGCCTGCACCCGCTCGATGACCTTGTGCATCACATTGGTCACGCTCATCAGGCTGCGCTTGAGCTGCCAGCCATACACCGCCGGCGCGAGCCACCCCTGGGTCCAGAACGGGCCACGGACCAGGGCCATGGTGATCAGCACCCCGGCGAACACACCGCCGACATTGAAGCGGAAATTGTCACCGCCGGGCTCACCAAACAGCATCACCGCCAGGCTCGACAGCAGCATCGCCAGGGCGACGAACAACACGGCCACGATCAGCGTGCTGCGCCGGGTCTGTTGACGGAAGGTGACAGGGTCGCAGGGTTTGAGCTCGAACATCCGGGGCATTTCTCCAGAAGGGGCCGGCATCATCTCACGCTTGGGCAAACAAGTTGAACGATGCTGCACGGCGGTTTCTCTAAATTGGTGTAGACCCTTTGAGGTGAGCCATCATGCCCGAATACAAGCAACCACCGCCCGGTACCCCGAACCCTGACCGCACACCCGGAGAGGAAGAACGCGACAATGATGCGTTGCGCCCCAACGACCCGGCGGAGCGCCAGGACGACGACGTGGAGCGCGTCGAGGAAGACCTTGAAAGCCTCCATGACAAGGCTCGCCCACTTTAAATGAGGAGAACGCCGTGAGTGACACATCGAAAGGCCCGGCTTCGGGCGAGCATTCCAGTGTTCAGGATGAACTGGGGTTTGATCCGGATTCACCGGATGTATCGGATCCGCAGGTAGACCCCATTGGTCCGGCTATCGCGCCGTTGGATAAGAAAAACACCGACAAGGACGAGCGGAAACCACCCTACGATCCGCTGGGAGATTTGAAGACTTGATCCGGCCACGGTCCTTGCGGCTCATTCTTGCCGACACGCATCGTGCGTGGCGAGGTCGCGATACTGTCCTTTGAAGTAAAGCAATGGCTGCGAAGCAGTCGCTTCAGGCAGGTTCATGGCTTTCACTTCGCCGATCACGATCAGGTGATCACCCGCGGCGTGTTCGGCGTGAATTTCGCAATCCAGCCAGTACAGGCTGCCGGCAATGAGCGGATTGCCCAGTGGTGATCCCTGCCACTCCACGCCGTGCCACTTGTCTGTGCCTCGCCGAGCGAACTGGTTGGAAATCCCGACCTGCTCGCCGGACAGAATATTGACGGCAAACCGGCCGGCCTGGCGCATCCTCGGATAGCTGGCTGAATTGGACATGACGCTGAATGACACCAGTGGCGGGCTCATCGACACGCTGTAGAACGACTGGCAAGTGAAGCCGATCGGCTCGCCGTCAACGTGGGAGGTAATCACTGTTATACCGGACGCGTAGTGCCCGAGGGCTTCTCGAAAGCGCGAGGGCTCGATGGGAGGTGACATGGGCGGTCCTGAATGGGGTGACGTGCGAATGCGCCAGGCAAGGCCTGACATCGTCAGGCCTTGCGCATTCTCAGTACGGGTTCGAGAGTTCGCTTCGGACAATCGCTGCGCCGGCACTCAACGCATTCAGCTTGCCCCTGGCGATGTGACGAGGCAGCGGCGCCATGCCACAGTTCGTGCAAGGGTAGAGCTTGTCGGCATCGACAAACTGCAGTGCTTTTCTCAAGGTGTTGGCGACTTCCTCGGGTGTTTCAATGGTGTGGCTGGCCACGTCGATGGCGCCGACCATCACTTTTTTGCCGCGGATAAGTTCAATCAGCTCCATGGGCACATGGGAGTTGTGACACTCCAGCGAGACGATATCGATACTGGATTGCTGCAGCTTGGGGAAGGCTTCTTCATATTGACGCCACTCTGATCCCAGCGTCTTTTTCCAGTCAGTATTGGCTTTGATGCCGTAGCCGTAGCAAATATGCACGGCGGTTTCGCATTTGAGGCCTTCAATGGCCCTTTCCAGGGTGGCCACGCCCCAGTCGTTCACCTCATCAAAGAACACGTTGAAGGCGGGCTCGTCGAATTGGATGATATCCACCCCGGCGGCTTCTAATTCAAGGGCTTCCTGGTTGAGGATTTTGGCGAATTCCCAGGCGAGCTTTTCACGACTCTTGTAATGGTTGTCATACAGCGTGTCGATCATCGTCATGGGGCCAGGCAGCGCCCACTTGATGGGTTGACTGGTTTGCTGGCGCAAGAACTTGGCGTCTTCGACAAACACGGGTTTCTGGCGGGAAACAGCCCCTACGACCGTTGGCACGCTTGCGTCATAACGATCACGGATTCGCACGGTCTCGCGTTTCTCGAAATCAACACCGCTGAGGTGTTCAATAAACGTCGTCACAAAGTGTTGGCGCGTCTGTTCACCATCACTGACGATATCAATGCCCGCGTGCTGTTGTTCCTGCAGGGACAGGCGCAAGGCGTCGTGTTTGCCCTCGGTCAATGCCTCATCCTGCAGTTTCCAGGGCGACCACAGTGTTTCAGGTTGAGCCAGCCAGGAAGGTTTAGGCAAACTGCCGGCGGTCGAAGTAGGTAACAACTTTTTCATCAGGGATGACCTTGTAGTATTAATGCGTCAAAGCGCGCAGTGGGCGGACCACTGTTGAAGAACAGCCTGGTAGGGTTTGATAAAGTGCTCTTCAACAAATTTTCCCTGTTCAATCGCCAGGCGGCTGCGTTCTTCTCGATCGTAGACAATCAACGTCAGTGAGTAATCCTGGTGCTTCAAGCTGGGTCGGTAGAATTTGCCGGCGGCAGAATTGGCATTGTAAATCTCGGGCCGGTAAATCTTCTGGAAAGTGTCCATGGTGCTGATGGTGCTGATGAGTTCAAGATTGCTGTAATCCGCCAGCAAGTCACCGGAAAAATAAAAGGCCAGCGGCGCAACACTGTGTGAAGGCATGAAGTAGCGAACCTTCAAGCCCATTTTACTGAAGTACTCATCCGTCAAGGAGTAGGCGTCCTGTTGGTATTCAAAGCCCAGTACAGGATGCTGGTTTTCTGTCCGATGATAGGTCCTGGTGTTCGAAACGCTCAGGCAGATCACCGGCGGCTTCTTGAAGTTTTCTTTGTACGTGTTTGAGTTGACGAAGTGCTTGAACAGTTTTCCATGCAAGTCGCCAAAGTTCTCGGGTGTGCTGAACTCGGTCTGATTCTTGTTGTGCGCTGACAAGGCAACGCTGAAATCGTAATCGCGAACGTAGGAGGAAAAGTTGTTGCCGACAATACCCTCACTGCGTTCATGGGTGTGTTGATCGACTATCGTCGTTTTCAATATTTCAATCAGCGGGATGGCATTGCCACGCTGTTCAGGGGCAATGTCCATTTCAACCGAGACGATATCAAGTTCCACTCTGTAGCGATCACCCTTGGGGTTATCCCACTGCGCCAATGCATTGAAACGATTGTTGATCATCCTCAATGTGTTGCGCAGATTCTCCTGGCGACTTTTACCCCTGGCCAAGTTGGCAAAGTTTGTGGTGATGCGCGTGTTTTTCGAGGGCTGATAATGTTCGTCGAAACGCAGGGTTTTGAGGGTAAAGGCAAACTCGCTGTTCATTGTGGCCTGACATCCTGATTTCCGGAATACACCTGATGGGTTGTTCAGGTGCCAGATTGATTTCTAGAATCAATAATTAGGATGTAGTTTAGGCAGCGCATGGGTCGAGTGAAATTGAATTGATTTCACTGAAGCGTTAGCCCTGTTCATGATGGGCAAATGGTCAACTGCAGAGGGTGTTAAAAGCCCCACCTTGTACGATGGGGCTATGCACTTACTTGGGTGCGATCCACGTGACATCGGTAATCCCAAACTTCTCCGCCCAGGGCCGGGTGGTTTTCTTGACCTGCTCATGCCCCACGCGCCCCACGCGACTCACATGGGCAATATCGGCATCCACCGCCGCCCAGTGCCAGGCCTCGGCGTTGTTCATCACTTCAGCACGCACCACAAAGGTTTTCGGTTGACCGTGCAGCTGATAATTGATCGTGTAGATTTTTGCGGTACTCATGTTGCCTCCCTGTGTTGTTATAGATGGATAGGGCAGCGTTCAAAAAGGTTCATTCAAAATGACAATCTGCAGGTTGGCGCGGCATAGTGATGCCTTCTTCCTGCGCCCAAGGATCGCGCCATGTCTCTGCTGACCCATAGCCGTCTCTACCTGCAACGCCTGGGTTATGACACGCCGCCGGCGCCCACCCTGCACACCTTGCAGGCCCTGCAACTGCGCCACGTGTGCAGCTTTGCCTTCGAGAACCTGTCGAGCCTGATACGCCTGCCGGTGCCGATCGACCTGCCCAGTGTCGAACAAAAAGTGCTGTTGGACGGGCGGGGCGGCTATTGCTATGAGCTGAACCAGATGTTCCTGGCCTTGCTGCAGGAACTCGGCTTCGAGGCGCGTGGCATCACCGGCCGGGTGGTGATGGGCGGGGCGCCGGATGCACGCACGGCGCGTACCCATCGTTTGAGCCTGGTGACCCTGGACGGCGTGCGCTACATCACCGATGTCGGCTTTGGCGGCATGGTGCCCAGCAGCCCGTTGCAACTGGACACCGAAGCGGTGCAGGCCACGGCCCATGAACCGTATCGCCTGACTTTCGACGGGCAGGGCAGTTACACCTTGTGGGCACAAGTGGCCGAGGAGTGGCGTGGGCTGTATGTGTTCGACCTGCAAGTACAGGCGGATATCGATTACGAAATCGGCAACTGGTACGTCTCTACCCACCCGGATTCGGTATTTGTGGGCCAACTGAAAGTCGCACGCCTGGCACCGGGCAAGCGCCATACCCTGAACAACACCCACTATGCGATCCACTCCCTGGACCGGCCGAGCGAAAAACGCACGCTTGGCAGTGCCGATGAGGTGGTGCAGATGCTGACTGAAACCTTCAGGATTCGCGTGCCGGACACGGCAACACTTCGGCAAACCCTGGATGGCCTGGTCCTGGCTGCCTCCCGGGAATAGTGAGCTAGAGCCTCGCTGAACCGTTTTACCTCCAAATCCACGCAAATTAATTCGAACCTTTGGCGCATGCCGGGGTTCGAACCGTTTCCTGAATAATTTGCTCACCAGACAAGGAGATGTAAAACGATGTCCAAGCTATTCGGAAAACTCTTCAAGGGTTCCTCGCTGCTGGCGCTGGTCGCTGCGCCTGCCGTGGTGTTCGCCGCACCGTCCACCGACCCGATCTCCACCTTCGGGATCCTGGGCAGCTACAACGACTTCAAATTCGAAGGCGGCAGCCAGAGCGACAAGAGCCACATGCCTGAGGCGGGCCTGTTCTACAACTTCGGCAACAAGCTCACCGCCGAATCCGGCTTTATCTACCAGGCCGGTATCGAAGCCAAATACGGCGAAAAGAGCGATAACAAACTCAAGGAAGGCCAGGCAGACCTGGATCTCGGCTGGCGCGCCGCGCTGGATGCGCGCAACTTTGTCGACGTGATCGTTGGCGGTGGCTACAGCTGGACCCGCTACGAGCCAGAGATCAACGACCTCGACGTGAAGCTCACCAACAAATCGCCGTTCGCCAAGGCGGCCCTGGGCTATAACCACCAGTTCGATGACATGACCCTGCGTCTTGAAGCTGGCGCCCGTCGCACCATCGACGGTCGTACCAAGCTCAAGGTGGAAGATTTCGGCAGCGACACCGTGGACCTCAAGGACCGCACCAACCCTTACGCCGAAGTCAGCCTGTTGATGAATCAGAAGGGTAACCTGCCGGTGGTCGCGGGCTTGTACTACACCCGCACTGAGTACAAACTCGACGGTAACTCCGAAGTGGCTGACAACACCAAACTCAAGCGAGATGAGTACGGGTTCAAGGTCGGTATCGCGTTCTAAGTGCATCGCCCGGACGTGGGCGGCCAACGCCCACGTTCAACTGTCCCCGCCAGCCCCCCTTTGTGTCCGCCAAAACCCTCAACGCAGTCGCGTCGCTGCCTTAGTGTGGAACCTGCTTTCCATATCCTGAGAAGAGAGGGTGGCCATGCCCCGCATCGCCTACCAGACCCTGGCCTGGGCAATTTTCACCTCGGCGCGTTGGGCGTGGCCACTCGCATCCGCTCGCAGAACCGCACCCTGTATCACCTGCGCGAACGCTAGTGGACCGCCAGGACTGGGGGTGGCTGCGCATAACATGCTCGGCGGCCCATAGTGCTGAATGAAAAAGCCCCGAACCTGTCGGGGCTTTGTTGATCAACCCAATGCAGCGAGTTGCGCTACGGTTTCCGGGAAACGTGCCACCAGGCGAATCAGGGTGGCGGCCTGGGCATTTGGCTTGGCCCGACCTTGTTCCCAGTTTTCCAGGGTGCGGGTGTTGGTGCGCAGGTACATGGCGAACACCGACCGGGAGAGGTTGAGTTGTTGACGCACGGCCACCACCTCCTCGGCGGTAAGCGGCTCCAGTTGATTGAGATGAACCTTATGGGTTCGCAGGGTGACTTTGCCCTGGCGTTCGTTTGCCAGGGCGTCGAAGCCTTCGACCAGTTCGGAAAAGATTTCACGTTTCATGATGTGTTCTCGCTTTGATTTCCCTGTCCAGCATGTGTTTTAGGGCTTTTTTTTGCTGTGGTGTCAGGTCATCCTGTTCGTGCTTGCCGTACAGGGTGAACAGCCAGAATTGCGTGCCGCCCGACCACCAGTAGTAAATGACCCGCAGGCCACCGCGCTTGCCTTTGTTGCGTCGCTCGTCGATGAAGCGAACCTTGCGCAGTCCGCCTGTTCCCTCGATCACATCTCCTGCTTCCGGGTTCTTCATCAACTCTTGTTGAAAACCCTGGAAAAGCTCGTCACTCAGATAGTCCTTGCGATGCCGCTCGAAGGGCGGCAGTTCGATAAATAGAGCATCCATGTTCTGTACGTAGACTACGTATAGTTTGGTGGCCCACCTGCTTATGGTCAAGTGACCTGGCTGTGGGAACTTTCCTAAAACTCAAACACCATACGGCGGGCTTCGGCGTGCATATACCAGATGAGTAGGCGAGTGGAAGAGGAAATTTCCGTGAGTTGAAGAGGGTGTTTGAACCCCATTGCCCAGAATGCAAAACGGCGCCCGAAGGCGCCGTTTTGTTGACTGCATACCGCTAAGCGATCAAACGCCCAACACCGCGTGCTGCACCAGGGTGAGCAGCGGTTGTGGGTACACACCCAGGAAGAACGCGAGCAGGGCAATGGCCAGCAGCATTACACCGCCTGCCTTCTGTTCCCAGTGCAGTTCGGCATCCACACGGCGCAGGTTTGGCTCGATCAGGTACAGGGTGACCATCACGCGCAGGTAGTAGAACACGCCGATGGCGCTGCCCAGTACCAGGGAGGCAACCAACCACCACTCGTGCGCTTCGACGCCGGTGGCGACGATGTAGAACTTGCCGATGAAGCCCGCCGTGAGCGGAATACCGGCCAGGGACAGCATCATCACGGTCAGTACGGCGGTCAGGTACGGACGGCGCCAGAACAGGCCGCGGTACTCGTACAGGGCGTCGGCGTCACGGCCTTTGAACGGCGAGGACATCAGGGTGATTACGCCGAACGCGCCGAGGCTGGTGATCACGTAGGTGACCAGGTACACACCCATGGCTTCCACGGCCAGGCCTTTGCTCGCCACCAGGGCGATCAGCAGGTAGCCGAAGTGAGCGATGGACGAGTAACCCAGCAGACGCTTGAGGTTGTTCTGGGTCAGGGCCAGCAGGTTACCGAACAGGATCGACGCGATGGCGATCACGGTCAGCACGTTGCTCAGCACGCCAGTGTTGGCAGCAGGCGAGATCTGGAACAGACGCACCATCACCGCAAACACCGCAACCTTCGACGCGGTCGCCAGGAAAGCGGCCACCGGCGCCGGGGCGCCTTCGTACACGTCCGGGGTCCACAGGTGGAACGGCACCAGCGACAGCTTGAACGCCAGGCCGATCAGCATCATGGCCAGGCCCAGTTGGGCAATCGGCGCAGGCAGGCTGGTGGTGGCCAGGGCGTGGCCGATACCGGTGAAGCTCAGGCTGCCGGCTTCGGCGTAGAGCAGGGCCATGCCGAACAACAGGAACGCGGAACCGGCGGCGGACAGCACCATGTACTTGATGCCGGCTTCCAGGGAGCGCTTGTTGAAGAACGCGTAGGCCACCAGGCCGTAGGTCGGGATCGACAGCAGTTCCAGGCCGATGAACAGGCCGGCCAGGTGCTGTGCGCTGACCAGCACGATGCCACCGGCCGCGGCCAGCAGGATCAGCAGGTACAGCTCTTCCTTGTTGCCTGGGTAACCGGTGCCGCCTTCGCCCATGTAGGCGTGGGCGAGGGTGACGCAGGCCAGGGTCGCGACCAGGATCAGCGCGATATACAGCAGGGCGAAGTCATCCACCATCATCAAAGGCGTGACCGCCAATGGCGCGACCTTGAGGGCCGGGATGATCGACAGCAGGGCCAGGTTCAGACCGGCACAGGACAGCAGGAACGTTTGCGAGTGATTGCGGCGCCAGGCGATTGCCAGCATCACCACCACGATGGTGAGGCTGGTGATCAGCAGCGGCGCAAGCGCGATAAAGTGTTGGATCGTGAATTCCATAGCGCTCTTACCGGGCCGAAGCGAGTTGAGAGAAGGCGGTGCCGAACCACTGCTGCACGCCATGCATCGTTGCGGCAGAAGTGTCCAGGAACGGTTGCGGATACACGCCGATATAGATCAGCAGTACCGCAAGGCCGAGCACCATGATCAGTTCGCGAGCATCCATCCCTTGCAGGACGGTGTCGGACTTGGCCGGGCCGAAGTAGGCGCGGTGGATCATGATCAGCGAGTAGACCGAACCGAACACCAGGCCGGAGGTAGCAATCGCACTGATCCACGGCGTTTGCACGAAGGCACCCATCAGGATCAGGAACTCGCCGATGAAGTTACCGGTGCCCGGCAAGCCCAGGGACGCGGCGGCGAAGAACAGGCTGATCGCAGGCAGGTAGGCAATGCGCGACCACACGCCACCCATTTCACGCATGTCACGGGTGTGCAGGCGCTCGTACAGCTGGCCACTCAGGATAAACAGGGCAGCGGCCGAGACACCGTGGGCCAGCATCTGGATTACCGCGCCCTGCAGCGCCAGTTGGCTGCCGGAGTAGATACCGATCAGTACGAAGCCCATGTGGGAAACGGACGAGAAGGCAATCAGACGCTTGATGTCGGTTTGCGCGAACGCCAGGAACGCACCGTAGAAGATCCCGATCAGACCCAGGGTCATGGCGATCGGCGCGAACTCGGCCGAGGCATTCGGGAACAGCGGCAGGGCGAAACGTAGCAGGCCGTAGGCCGCAGTCTTCAGCAGGATACCGGCCAGGTCCACGGAACCGGCAGTCGGCGCCTGGGCGTGCGCATCAGGCAGCCAGGAGTGGAACGGCACCACCGGCAGCTTCACCGCGAAGGCGATGAAGAAGCCCAGCATCAGGATGTACTCGGTGGTCAGGGACATCTTGGTCTTCAACAGGTCGGCGTAGTTGAAGGTAATCACGCCGGTGTTATTGAAGTTGACCAGTACCAGGCCCAGGATCGCCACCAACATGATCAGGCCGGAAGCCTGGGTGAAGATGAAGAACTTGGTCGCCGCGTAGATCCGGGTTTTCTTGCCGTCCGAAGAACTGTGACCCCAGAGCGCGATGAGGAAGTACATCGGCACCAGCATCATTTCCCAGAAGAAGAAGAACATGAACAGGTCGAGGGCGAGGAACACGCCGACCACACCGCCCAGGATCCACATCAGGTTCAGGTGGAAGAAACCCACGTGACGCTGGATCTCTTTCCAGGAGCAGAGTACCGAGAGGATACCCAGCAGGCCGGTCAGCAGGATCATCAACAGCGACAGGCCGTCGAGGGCCAGGTGCACGTTGATGCCGAAGCGCTGGATCCACACGTGCTTGAATTCAAGCGCGAAGGTCGGATCGACACCCGGTGCCGGAGCAAATGAATAGTCGCCATGGGCCCACAGCCAGAGGCCGAGCGCGAGTTCCAGGGACATGGTCAGCAACGCAATCCAGCGGGGGAGGGTGGCGCCGAAGCGTTCACCCATCCAGCAGAGCAGGCCGCCGATGAAGGGGATCAGGATTAGCCAGGGCAGAATCATGACAGGCTCGTTTCCTTTCGCAAGTTCGCAAAGATCGCAATGTTCATAGTCATATCGCTACCACGACGATGGCGCCGATTACCAGCACGGCACCGGCCGCCATGGAGGCTGCATACCAGCGCAGTTGGCCAGTCTCGCTGCGGCTCAGGGCGGTGTGACCGGCCTTGGCGGCACGCGGGATCAGACCGATGGTCTGGTCGAGCGGGTCCTTGCGCAGAATGTGGCTGATGGCGAGGTAAGGCTTGACGAACAGTTTGTCGTAGATCCAGTCGAAGCCCCAGGCGGCGAACCACCAGGCCGACAGGAAGCGGCCGATGCCACTGTTGGCGACGGCCGTCACGAAGCGACGCTTGCCGAGGAACAGCAGGGCCGCCAGCAGGATACCGGCAATGGCGATGGCGCCCGAGGCGATTTCCAGGCTGTGCTGGGCTTCGCCACCGGCATGGCCGACGCTTTGCGGCAGTACACCGTGCAGAGGCGGGGTGATCATGGCGCCGACGAAGGTCGACAGGATGATCAGTACCGACAACGGCAACCAGTGCGAGATGCCGTGGCCTGCGTGAGCTTCGGTCTTGGCTTCACCGTGGAAGGTGATGAAGATCAGGCGGAAGGTGTACAGCGAGGTCATGAACGCACCCACCAGGCCTGCGTACAGCAGGTTCTGGTTGCCGCTGGCGAAGGCTTCCCAGAGGATTTCATCCTTCGAGTAGAAACCGGCGGTCACCAGCGGCAGGGCGGCCAGGGCGGCACCACCGACGATGAAGCTGGCATAGGCCAGTGGCAGTTTCTTCCACAGGCCGCCCATCTTGAAGATGTTCTGCTCATGGTGGCAGGCCACGATCACCGCACCGGAAGCGAGGAACAGCAAGGCCTTGAAGAAGGCGTGGGTCATCAGGTGGAAGATCGCCGCGTCCCAGGCGCCAACGCCCAGGGCCAGGAACATGTAGCCGATCTGGCTCATGGTCGAGTAGGCAAGGATGCGCTTGATGTCGGTCTGTACCAGGGCAGCAAAGCCAGCCAGGACCAGGGTCACGCCACCAACGATGCCGACCAGGTGCAGGATGTCCGGCGCCAGGGTGAACAGGCCGTGGGTACGGGCGATCAGGTAGACACCGGCGGTTACCATGGTGGCAGCGTGGATCAGTGCGGAAACCGGGGTAGGGCCGGCCATCGCGTCCGCCAGCCAGGTTTGCAGTGGCAGTTGCGCGGATTTACCCACGGCGCCGCCGAGCAGCATCAGGGTGGCCAGGGTGATCCAGAAGTCGCCAACCTGGAATTTCTGCGGTGCCAGCACCAGCAGTTCCTGGATGTTCAGCGTGCCCACTTGCTGGAACAGGATGAACAGGCCGATGGCCATGAACACGTCGCCGATGCGGGTGACGATAAAGGCCTTGAGTGCTGCGTTACCGTTGTTGCGGTTGCTGTAGTAGAAACCGATCAACAGGTACGAGCACAGGCCCACGCCTTCCCAGCCGAAGTACAGGAACAACAGGTTATCGCCGAGCACCAGGAACAGCATGCTGGCGATAAACAGGTTGGTGTACGAGAAGAAGCGCGAGTAACCGGCTTCACCGCGCATGTACCAGGACGCGAACAGGTGGATCAGGAAGCCCACGCCGACCACCACGCCGAGCATGGTGATCGACAGGCCGTCGACGTAGAGGGCGAAGTTGGGCTTGAAGCCCTCCACCGACATCCACTGCCACAGCACCAGGGTGTAGTGACCGCCTTCCGGCGGTGCCACGTTGAATTGCCAGATGACGTAGGCGGCAACGATCGCCGACAGGCCAATGGAACCCACGCCCACCAGGGCAGACAGATTTTCCGACCAGCGTCCACGGGAGAACGACAGCAGCAGGAAACCGATCAGGGGAAATACGAAAGTCAGAAAGATCATGTTCATCCGCGCATCTCACTGGCAGCGTCGATATCAAGCGTGTGGAAGCGACGATACAGTTGCAGCAGGATCGCCAGGCCAATGCTGGCCTCGGCGGCTGCCAGGCTGATCACCAGGATGAACATGACTTGTCCATCCGGCTGGCCCCAACGTGCACCCGCAACGATGAACGCCAGTGCCGCGGCGTTCATCATGATTTCCAGGCTCATCAACACGAACAGAATGTTACGGCGGACCATCAGGCCGACCAGGCCAAGGCAGAACAGGATGCCGGCGACCGCCAGACCATGCTCCAAAGGGATAGCAGGCATCGTCATTGCTCCTTGGCTTCGTTGCGGCCCAAGTGGAAGGCGGTGACGGCTGCAGCGAGCAGCAGCATCGACGCCAGTTCGACCACCAGCAGGTACGGGCCGAACAGGCTGATGCCCACGGCTTTTGCATCCACGGTGGTGTGGCCGATGGCCTGGCCGCTCTGGTGAGCGAACAGCACATACAGCAGTTCACCCAGCAGCAGCGCTGCCAGGACAACCGGACCGAGCCAGATGCCGGGCTTGAGCCAGACGCGTTCCTGGGCGACCGAAGCCGGCCCCAGGTTAAGCATCATCACCACAAACACGAACAGCACCATGATGGCGCCGGCATAGGCGATCACTTCCAGCACACCGGCGAACGGCGCGCCGAGGCTGAAGAAGGTCATGGCCACGGCGATCAGCGAAATGATCAGGTAGAGCAGGGCGTGCACGGGGTTGGTGTTGGTGATCACGCGAAGCGTGGACACAACCGCGATACCCGATGCGAAATAGAAAGCGAATTCCATCTTTCTTCCTTAAGGCAGCAAGCTCTTCACGTTGATCGGCTCGGCTTCGTTTTGTGCGGCGCCTTTCGGCTTACCGGCAACGGCCATACCTGCAACACGATAGAAGTTGTAATCAGGGTTTTTACCGGGACCAGAGATCAACAGATCTTCTTTCTCGTACACCAGGTCCTGACGTTTGAACTCGGCCATCTCGAAATCCGGTGTGAGCTGGATCGCGGTGGTCGGGCAAGCTTCCTCGCAGAGGCCGCAGAAAATGCAGCGCGAGAAGTTGATGCGGAAGAAGTCCGGGTACCAGCGACCGTCTTCGGTTTCAGCTTTCTGCAGGGAGATGCAACCCACCGGGCACGCCACGGCGCACAGGTTGCAGGCTACGCAACGCTCTTCGCCATCGGGGTCGCGGGTCAGTACGATGCGGCCGCGGTAGCGCGGCGGCAGGTATACCGCTTCTTCCGGGTATTGCAGGGTGTCGCGTTTGCGAAAGCCGTGACCGAACACCATCACCAGGCTTCGCAACTGGGTACCGGTACCCTTAACGATGTCGCCAATATATTTGAACATGGGTCAAATCCTCACTGAACCGCAGCCGCTGGCGTGTGCATCAGCACCACGGCAGCAGTCACCAGCAAATTGATCAGGGTCAGCGGCAGGCAGAAGCGCCAGCTGAAATCCATCACCTGGTCATATCGTGGACGCGGAATGGAAGCGCGCAGCAGGATAAACAACATGATGAAGAACGCGGTCTTCAGGAAGAACCAGAAGAACGCCAACTGCGGCAGGATGCCGAACGGTCCGTGCCAGCCGCCGAAGAACAGCGTGACCAGCAGGGCCGAGATCAGGATGATGCCGATGTATTCACCGACGAAGAACATGCCCCACTTCATGCCGGCGTATTCGATGTGGTAACCGTCGGCCAGTTCCTGTTCCGCTTCCGGCTGGTCGAACGGGTGACGGTGAGTCACGGCGACACCAGCGATGAAGAAGGTACAGAAGCCGAAGAACTGCGGAATGATGAACCACAGGTTCTGTGCCTGGTACTCGACGATGTCGCGCATGTTGAACGAGCCGACCTGCACCACGATGCCCATCAGCGCCAGGCCCATGAACACTTCGTAGGACACGGTCTGGGCCGAGGCCCGCAAGCTGCCCAGCAGGGCGAACTTGTTGTTGCTCGACCAGCCGGCGAACAGCACCGCGTAGACCGACAGGCCGGCCATGGCGAAGAAGAACAGCAAGCCGATGTTCAGGTCCGCCACGCCCCAGGTCGGGGTGATCGGGATGATCGCGAAGGCGATCAGCAAGGCGCTCATGGCCACGACCGGTGCCAGGGTGAAGATCACCTTGTCGGCAAACGGCGGGGTCCAGTCTTCCTTGAAGAACATTTTCAACATGTCGGCGGCGATCTGGAACATGCCGAACGGGCCAACGCGGTTCGGACCGTAGCGGTCCTGCCACCAGCCCAGCAGGCGACGTTCGACGAAGCTGAGCAGGGCGCCCGCGACGACCACGGCCAACAGGATCACGATGGCCTTGACGACCGAGATGATCACGTCGATCACTTCAGGGGTGAACCAGGTCATTGCGCTGCCTCCTGCAGACCGTCAACGGTTTTGCCAAAGATCGCAGGCGGAATACCGGCGAGGCCTTTTGGCAGTGCAACCAGGCCTGCACCCAACTCATCGTTGATGCGCAGAGGCAGACGCAGGGTCTGGCCGGCCACGTTCAGGCTGAGCAGGGCACCGTCGTTGACGCCCAGGCGGTCGGCTTCGGACTTGGCCAGGGATACGTAGGCTTCAGGGATGCGGCTTTGCACCGGCGCGGCCTTGGAAGAGTTCTCTTCGCTGCCGAACAGGTGGAAGAACGGCACAACCTGCCAGGTGCCCTGGGCTGGGTTGAACGGACGCGGTACGGCGGCGAACCAGTTCAGTGCGTCACCGGTGCTTTCGATCAGGCGGGTGCCCGGGTCGCCAGCGCGGATGTGACCACCGACTTCGTCCTGGAACTTGTTCCAGGCCTGCGGCGAGTTCCAGCCCGGCGACCAGGCGAATGGCACCTGCTGACGCGGCTCGACCGAACCCGAGTAGCCTTCCATGGAGAAGGCGAACGCGGTGTCGTTGTCTTGCGGGGTACGTGGTTCGTGCACGCTGATGTCGGCGCGCATCGCGGTACGACCGGAATAACGCAGCGGTTCACGGGCCAGTTTCAAGCCCTTGATGCGAAACGAAGCGGACGGTGCCGCATCGACAATCCGCGCCAGTTGCGGGGCGCTGGCAGCGGTGGCTGCGGTGACGTGGTCGAGCTGGGTCCAGTCGATCGGCTGGTTCAGCAGGGTGGCGCGCAAGGCATGCAGCCAGCGCCAGCCTTCGTGAACCAGGATGCTGGCGTCCATGTACTTCGGATCGAACACCTGGAAGAAGCGCTGGGCACGGCCTTCCTGGCTGACCAGGGTGCCGTCGCCTTCGGCGAAGGTGGCGGCCGGCAGTACCAGGTGGGCGCGGTCGCTGGTGGCGGTCTTCTGGTGATCGGCAACGATCAGCACTTTGGCCGCGTTCAGTGCCGCGTCGACCTTGGCCGCATCGGTGCGGGTGTACAAGTCGTTTTCCAGTACCACGATGGCGTCGGCGTTGCCGTCGGTCACCGCTTGCAGGGCAGCGTCCAGGGACTCGCCACCGAGCATGGCCAGGCCGAGGCTGTTGGCTTCCGGCACCACCAGGCTGATGGAACCGTTCTTGTCGCGTAGCTTCAGGGCCTTGGCGATGTTGGCAGCGGCTTCGATCAGCGCCTTGGAACCCAACGAGGTGCCAGCAATGATCAATGGGCGCTTGGCCGCCAGCAGGGCGTCGGCGATGCGCTGGGCCAGCTCGACGGCTTCGGTGTCCAGGCCTTCGACGGCAGGCGCGCTGGCGTCCAGGGCGTGGGCCACGGCGAAACCGAGGCGGGCCAGGTCGTCCGGTGCTGCGTGCACACATTCTTCAGCGATGTCGTCGAGCTTGGTTTCAGCAATGCTCGCAATAAACAGCGGGTTCAGCGCGTGCTGGCCGATGTTCTTCACTGCGGCGTCGAGCCACGGCTGTACGCGCATGGCGTCGGCCATGTCTTCGGCCTTGCCCTTGACCGACTGGCGCAGCGACAGGGCGATGCGGGCGGCGGTCTGGGTCAGGTCTTCACCGAGCACGAAGATCGCGTCGTGGTCTTCGATGTCGCGCATGTTCGGTACGGGCAGCGGGCTGTCGTTCAGCACCTGCAGGACCAGGCGGATGCGCTCCAGTTCACCGGCTTCGATACCGCTGTAGAAGTGCTCGGCGCCGACCAGCTCGCGCAAGGCGAAGTTGCTTTCGAGGCTGGCGCGGGGCGAACCGATACCGACGATGTTGCGGCCGCGCAGCAGGTCGGCAGCTTTATCCAGCGCGTCGTCCAGGCTCAGCTTGGCGCCGTCGGCCAGCAGTGGTTGGCGAGGGCGGTCTTCGCGGTTGACGTAGCCATAGCCGAAACGGCCACGGTCGCACAGGAAGTACTGGTTGACCGAACCGTTGAAGCGGTTTTCGATGCGACGCAATTCGCCGTAGCGCTCGCCCGGGGAAATGTTGCAACCGCTGGAGCAGCCATGGCAGATGCTCGGGGCGAACTGCATGTCCCACTTGCGGTTGTAGCGCTCGGAGTGCGTCTTGTCGGTGAACACACCGGTCGGGCAGACCTCGGTGAGGTTGCCGGAGAACTCGCTTTCGAGCACGCCGTCTTCAACACGACCGAAGTACACGTTGTCGTGGGCGCCGAATACGCCGAGGTCGGTGCCGCCGGCGTAGTCCTTATAGAAGCGCACGCAGCGATAGCAGGCGATGCAACGGTTCATTTCGTGGGAAATGAACGGGCCGAGGTCCTGGTTCTGGTGGGTACGCTTGGTGAAGCGATAACGGCGCTCGTTGTGGCCGGTCATCACGGTCATGTCTTGCAGGTGGCAGTGACCGCCTTCCTCACAGACCGGGCAGTCGTGGGGGTGGTTGGTCATCAGCCATTCGACGACGCTGGCGCGGAACGCCTTGGATTCTTCATCGTCGATGGAGATCCAGGTGTTGTCGGTGGCTGGGGTCATGCAGGACATGACGATACGACCACGGGTGTCGTTCTCGTCGGTGTACTGCTTGACCGCACACTGGCGGCAGGCCCCGACGCTACCAAGCGCGGGGTGCCAGCAGAAATACGGGATATCGAGACCGAGCGACAGACAGGCCTGTAACAGGTTGTCTGCCCCATCGACTTCGAGCGCTTTGCCGTCTACGTGGATAGTGGCCATGGTTCAAAGTTCTTCGTTGGCCCGTTGTCAGCGGGCGTGGCTAATGGAATCTTGTTATTCATGGGCCTCAACACAGCCTCTACGGCGTCAGCCCATGAGAAAGCGAAGGGCACGGACCCTTCGCCTTTTAAAGCGTTACGCGCCGACTACGATCGGCCTTGCCAGAGGTGGGACGGCAGCGCTGGTAGGCGCGATGCCGGCTTCGAACTCCGAGCGGAAGTATTTGATTGCGCTGCCCAATGGCTCCACGGCGCCCGGTGCGTGAGCACAGAAGGTCTTGCCCGGGCCGAGGAAACCGACCAGGCCCAGCAGGGTCTCGATATCACCCTCGCGGCCTTCGCCGTTTTCCAGCGCCATCAGCAGCTTCACGCTCCATGGCAGACCGTCGCGGCATGGGGTGCAGAAGCCGCAGGACTCGCGGGCAAAGAACTGCTCCATGTTGCGCAGCAAGGACACCATGTTCACGGTGTTGTCGACCGCCATCGCCAGGCCGGTACCCATCCGGGTGCCCACCTTGCCGATGCCGCCGGCATACATTTGTGCGTCGAGGTGCTCGGGCAACAGGAAACCGGTACCGGCGCCGCCTGGCTGCCAAGCTTTCAAGGTGTAGCCGTCGCGCATGCCGCCAGCGTAGTCCTCGAACAGCTCGCGTGCGGTCACGCCGAACGGCAGCTCCCACAGGCCAGGGTTCTTGACCTTGCCGGAGAAGCCCATGAGCTTGGTGCCCATGTCCTCGCTGCCTTCGCGGGCCAACGATTTGTACCAGTCCACGCCGTCGGCGATGATCGCCGGCACGTTGCACAGGGTCTCGACGTTGTTCACGCAGGTCGGCTTGCCCCACACGCCCACGGCGGCAGGGAAGGGCGGCTTGGAGCGCGGGTTGGCGCGGCGACCTTCGAGGGAGTTGATCAGTGCGGTTTCTTCACCGCAGATGTAGCGCCCGGCGCCGGTGTGCACGAACAGTTCGAAGTCAAAACCCGAACCCAAGATGTTCTTGCCCAACAGGCCGGCGGCCTTGGCTTCTTCCACGGCACGGTTGAGGTGCTTGGCGGCGGTGGTGTACTCGCCACGCAGGAAGATGTAGCCCCGGTAGGTTTTCAGCGCGCGGGCGCTGATCAGCATGCCTTCGATGAGCAGATGGGGCAGTTGCTCCATCAGCATGCGGTCTTTCCAGGTGTTCGGCTCCATTTCATCCGCGTTGCACAGCAGGTAGCGGATGTTGATGGATTCGTCCTTGGGCATCAGGCCCCACTTCACGCCCGTGGGGAAGCCTGCACCGCCGCGGCCTTTGAGGCCAGCGTCTTTCACGGTCTGGACGATATCGTCCTGGGCCATGTCCGCGAAGGCTTTGCGCGCAGCCGCGTAGCCGTTCTTGGCCTGGTACTCGTCGAACCATACCGGTTCGGCATCGTCACGCAGGCGCCAGGTCAGCGGGTGGGTCTCGGGCGAACGCTTGATCAGGTTGGCCGGGCCGAAAGAAGTCAGGGTCATGGGTAGCCCTCGAGCAATTGGGTCACGCCAGCGGGCTGCACGTCACCGAATGTGTCGTCGTCGATCATCAACGCCGGCGCCTTGTCGCAGTTGCCCAGGCAGCACACCGGCAGCAGCGTGAAGCGGCCGTCCGGGGTGGTCTGGCCGAGGCCGATGCCCAGCTTGTTCTGGATCTCGCTGACCACCGATTCGTGGCCGCCGATGTAGCAGACCATGCTGTCGCACACGCGAATGATGTGGCGGCCCACCGGCTGACGGAAGATCTGGCTGTAGAACGTGGCCACCCCTTCGACGTCGCTGGCAGGGATGCCGAGGATTTCGCCGATGGCGTAGAGGGCGCCGTCCGGCACCCAGCCTCGTTCCTTCTGGACGATCTTCAAGGCTTCGATCGACGCCGCGCGCGGGTCTTCGTAGTGATGCAGCTCGTGCTCGATGGCCGAGCGCTCGGTTTCACTCAAGGTGAAACGGTCTGTCTGGATAAGCGTGCTGTTCATGCTTAGCGGTCCACGTCGGCCATAACGAAATCGATACTACCCAGGTACGCAATCAAGTCCGCGACCATCTCGCCTTTGATCACCGAAGGGATCTGCTGCAAGTGGGCGAAGCTCGGGGTACGGATCCGGGTGCGGTAGCTCATGGTGCCGCCATCGCTCGTCAGGTAATAACTGTTGATACCCTTGGTCGCTTCGATCATCTGGAAGGACTCGTTGGCCGGCATGACCGGGCCCCACGAAACCTGCAGGAAGTGCGTGATCAGGGTTTCGATGTGCTGCAGCGTGCGCTCTTTCGGCGGCGGCGTGGTCAGCGGGTGATCCGCCTTGTACGGGCCGGCCGGCATGTTGCGCATGCACTGCTCGATGATCTTCAGGCTCTGGCGCATTTCTTCGACGCGCACGATGCAACGGTCGTAGGCATCGCCATTGGCCGCCAGCGGGACTTCGAATTCGAAATTCTCATACCCGGAGTACGGACGTGCTTTACGCAGGTCGAAATCGCAGCCGGTGGAACGCAGGCCGGCACCGGTGACGCCCCATTCCAGGGCTTCCTTGGTGTTGTACTGCGCGACGCCGATGGTACGACCCTTGAGGATGCTGTTATCCAGCGCGGCCTTTTGGTACTCGTCCAGGCGCTTGGGCATCCAGTCGATGAATTCCTTGACCAGGCGTTCCCAGCCGTTCGGCAGGTCGTGGGCCACGCCGCCGATGCGGTACCAGGCCGGGTGCAGGCGGAAACCGGTGATGGCTTCGATGACCTTATAGGCGCGCTGACGGTCGGTGAAGGTGAAGAACACCGGGGTCATGGCGCCGACGTCCTGGATATAGGTCCCCAGGAACAGCAGGTGGCTGGTGATCCGGAAGAACTCGGCCATCATGATGCGGATGGTGTCGACGCGGTCCGGTACCTTGATACCGGCCAGTTTCTCGACCGAGAGCACGTACGGCAGGTTGTTCATCACGCCGCCGAGGTAGTCGATACGGTCGGTGTACGGGATGAAGCTGTGCCACGACTGGCGCTCGGCCATTTTCTCGGCACCACGGTGGTGGTAGCCGATGTCCGGCACGCAGTCGACGATTTCTTCGCCGTCCAGTTGCAGGATGATACGGAAGGCGCCGTGGGCCGAAGGGTGGTTCGGGCCCAGGTTGAGGAACATGTAGTCCTCGTTGGTGCCGGAGCGCTTCATGCCCCAGTCTTCCGGACGGAAGCGTGCAGCCTCTTCTTCAAGCTGTTGCTTGGCGAGGTTGAGGCTGAACGGGTCGAATTCGGTGGCGCGCGCAGGGAAGTCCTTGCGTAGCGGGTGACCTTCCCAGGTCGGCGGCATCATGATGCGCGTCAGGTGCGGGTGGCCCGGGAAGTCGATGCCGAACATGTCCCAGACTTCGCGTTCGTACCAACTGGCGTTCGGCCAGATACCGGTCACGGTCGGCACGCTCAGGTCGCTCTCGGACAGGGCGACCTTGATCATCACGTCGCTGTTACGTTCGATCGACAGCAGGTGGTAGAACACGGTGAAATCGGCGCCGCTCGGCAGCCCCTGGCGCTTGGTGCGCAGACGCTCATCCACACCGTGCAGGTCATAGAGCATGACGTACGGCTTGGGCAGGTTGCGCAGGAAGGTCAGGACTTCGACAAGCTTGGCACGCGCCACCCACAGCACCGGCATGCCGGTGCGTGTGGCCTGGGCGGTGAAGGCGTCAGGGCCAAAACGGTTATTGAGTTCGACGACCACATCCTGGTCGTCTGCCTTATAAGGCGGGATGTACAGAGCACTGCCTGTAGTCATGGTTTTTTATCGCTTTCGGTCAACGTAAAGAATGAAACCAGGTGTTCGTTCTATTAAAGAAGCGGCGCTGGATCAGACTTCGTCGGGGCTGCGCAGGTTGGTGACTGCGATACGCTGTTCGCGGCGCTGTTCCTTTTGCGAGGGCATCTCGGCGCGGTACACGCCTTGATCGCCGACGACCCAGGAAAGCGGGCGACGCTCCTTGCCAATCGATTCCTGCAACAGCATCAAGCCTTGCAGGAACGCTTCAGGGCGAGGCGGGCAGCCAGGCACGTAGACGTCCACGGGCAGGAACTTGTCCACCCCTTGAACGACGGAATAGATGTCGTACATGCCACCGGAGTTGGCGCACGAACCCATGGAGATAACCCACTTCGGTTCGAGCATTTGCTCGTAGAGACGCTGGATGATCGGCGCCATCTTGATGAAGCAGGTGCCGGCGATAACCATGAAATCCGCCTGGCGCGGCGAGGCCCGGATAACTTCGGCGCCAAAGCGCGCGATGTCGTGGGGCGCCGTGAAGGCGGTGGTCATTTCCACGTAGCAGCACGAAAGACCGAAGTTGTACGGCCACAGGGAGTTTTTACGCCCCCAGTTGACCGCGCCACTCAGCACGTCTTCCAGCTTGCCCATGTAGATGTTTTTGTGGACTTGGTCTTCTAACGGGTCGGAAACGGTTTCCCGCTCGCCGATGGGGTACTGCTCGTTAGGAGCATCCGGGTCGATCCTGGTGAGATTGTATTGCATCGCCAAAGCCTCATTGTTTCAGCTTCGCTTGCCGCTTACGACGAGCTTCCGGAGCCCAGTCAAGGGCGCCCACTCGGAATAGGTAGACAAGACCTGCCAACAGAATTGCTATGAAAACGAGGGCTTCGACGAATCCGGTCCAGCCGCTTTCGCGGACGGACACAGACCAGGCAAAGAGAAAGAGGGCTTCGATATCGAAGATCACGAACAGCATCGCGACCAGATAGAATTTGGCTGAGAGCCGCAAGCGGGCGCCACCTGTAGGCAGCATGCCGGACTCGAACGGTTCATTTTTGCTGCGGCCCCAGGCTTTTGACCCGAGGAGGCTGGAAACACCGAGCATGAAGGCGCAGAGGCCGACAACACCGAGGAGGAAAATGGCAAAGCCCCAGTTGTGGGCCATGAGTCCTGTCGCTTCGGTCATGCTGGAAATCCTTAACAGAGAGCAAAGGTCTCTGAGCTCGAAAAAGTAACGATGCAGTGACGATATGTCGCACTGCAATCAATCGCGGTGATTTTATGGCTAAACACCGGGCAAGTAAAATTCCGATAGCGAAATTATTCGATGGAATAAGCACATAGTGCACCTTCTTGGGGCTGCAGCCCTTGTGTGGCGGGCTTTAGCGGGCATTTAATCAAATGTGTTTTGTTTAACCGGTAACGAAGTTTTCACGAGCTAAATGATAATGAATATTGTTTGCGCGGGTTTTAAGCGGGTGTGTGTGGTGGGGCGGGGGAAGTTGCTGTTACTTGGTTGAATACCGCTTAGTTGCCGACGGGGATCTTTTAACCGATTTGATCCCTGCCAATACCGCTCTGGATCAATGTTTTGCACAAAATCCAGAGCCGCGTCGGCATTTCCAGTGTGGGAGGGGGCTTGCCCCGATGACGGGATGTCAGTTGATACGTCTGTGATTGACCCGCCGCCATCGGGGGCAAGCCCCCTCCCACAGGTTGATCTTCATTTTGACAGGGAGGTTTTTCACGGGGCAAAAAAACGCCCCGAACAGGTCGGGGCGTGATCTTTGTGCGGCACTGCGGTTAGGTCTTCCCTGGGGCCGCAGTGGCCGTGTACTCAGTCAATCAGTGGAACTGCTCTTCTTCGGTCGAACCGGTCAGCGCGGTCACGGACGAGGTGCCGCCCTGGATCACGGTGGTCATGTCGTCGAAGTAGCCGGTGCCCACTTCCTGCTGGTGGGCCACGAAGGTGTAGCCCTTGGCGGCGTCAGCGAACTCCTGCTCCTGCAGCTTCACGTAGGCGGTCATGTCGTTGCGGGCGTAGTCGTGCGCCAGGTTGAACATGCTGTGCCACATGTTGTGAATGCCGGCCAGGGTGATGAACTGGTGCTTGTAGCCCATGGCGGACAGTTCGCGCTGAAACTTGGCGATGGTCGCGTCGTCCAGGTTCTTCTTCCAGTTGAAGGAAGGCGAGCAGTTGTAGGACAGCAGTTGGTCCGGGTATTCCTTCTTGATCGCTTCGGCGAAGCGACGGGCTTCGTCCAGGTCCGGCTTGGCGGTTTCGCACCAGATCAGGTCGGCGTACGGCGCGTAGGCCAGCCCGCGGGCGATGGCCTGGTCGAGACCGGCACGTACCTTATAGAAACCTTCCTGGGTGCGCTCGCCAGTCACGAATGGCTGGTCGTACGGGTCGCAGTCCGATGTCAGCAGGTCAGCCGCGTTGGCATCGGTACGCGCCAGGATGATGGTCGGCGTGCCGGCAACGTCAGCGGCCAGGCGGGCAGCGGTCAGTTTCTGTACGGCTTCCTGGGTCGGAACCAGTACCTTGCCGCCCATGTGGCCGCATTTCTTCACGGACGCCAGCTGGTCTTCGAAGTGCACGCCGGCAGCGCCAGCCTCGATCATGCTCTTCATCAGTTCGTAGGCGTTGAGTACGCCGCCGAAACCGGCTTCGGCGTCGGCCACGATCGGCGCGAAGTAGTCGATGTAGCCTTCATCGCCCGGGTTCTTGCCGGCTTTCCACTGGATCTGGTCGGCACGACGGAACGAGTTGTTGATGCGCTTGACCACGGTCGGCACCGAGTCCACCGGGTACAGCGATTGGTCGGGGTACATGGATTCAGCGGAGTTGTTGTCCGCCGCCACTTGCCAGCCGGACAGATAGATCGCCTGGATACCGGCTTTCACCTGCTGGACTGCCTGGCCGCCAGTGAGGGCGCCCATGCAGTTGACGAAATCTTTGTCGGGACGGAAGGACGGCTTGGCACCTTGTGTCACCAGGTTCCACAGCTTCTCGGCGCCGAGTTTTGCAAAGGTGTGCTCAGGTTGAACCGAGCCACGCAGGCGGACGACGTCAGCAGCGGAATAAGCGCGGGTCACGCCTTTCCAGCGTGGGTTTTCAGCCCAGTCTTTCTCAAGGGCTGCAATTTGCTGTTCGCGTGTCAGTGCCATGGAAGTAAACCTCGTCGCGTGTTCTTGTGGTGGAAAAAATCCATTTGCCAGCCCTGCATTCAAATGCGTGGGCAGGGCTGCTCGCTGACCAGAAGCTTAGGCGGTCATGTCGGGTCTGGCGGGGAATGCGACGGGATGAACGAGTGGCGGGAGGGTGGAGTAGGTACAGGCGGACCGAGAACAGTCTCCGGGCGTCGTGGGCCCTCGGGTGCTCAACAGCGTGTAGCCGGGTTACCTGGTTAGCTTCCGTCCCTCGGGACAACTTCGTTCCAGTCGCAACCTCGTCAAACACGCCTTGTGGGCGGTACAGACACGAATCGGCTCGGGTGGGTAGCTTGGAGCGACGATCCGAAGGCCCTTGCCAGGGCCCCTGATTAGCGGGAGCGAGGCCATCATGCCCATGCTTTTTTGGATCGTCAAATGTTTTGTAGTGCTTTTTTTCAGGCACTACATCTTTAGTCTAATACGACTCGTCAGTCAGTTTTTGGTGCTTCAGTTCAGGGTGTCGACCTTGACCCGTACTGTCAGGTCATCGCGGCCCTGAGTAGAGTAGCTGCGGGTTGCAGAGGATTTGTCGGCCTGGGTCTCGCGATTGATGCCGGCCAGGGTGATCCATTCACCCAGGCGCCCGCTGACGGTTGTGTCGGTACTCTGTACGTTCACTACATCGGGACGCTCCTGGCTCATGCGGTCACGGTTGGTACTGATCGCCAGGTGTACGGTCTCGCCGGTGACGCTGGCGGTCACGTAGAAGCCCTGGGTCACGTTGCGATACTGGGTCTGGTTCTGCAGGCGGCCATAGCTGTCCTGCTGGGTGGTGGTCAGCGGCACGCTCTGGCCGACCTGGATCAGCGCGGGCACGCCTTCACTGGCCTGGATCTGCTGGACGCCGCCGTCGCGGCTGGTGGTGCCGTAGCTGATGATGCGGGTCTGGCTGTCACCGGTGTTCTGCTGGTTGTTTTCGTTGGTGTCGACGGTGATCAGCAGGCGTTTGGCCGGCGTATCCAGCTGGGAAAGCAGGGCGCGCAGGTCCTGGATCTTGCCGGGGTCGGCCTTGACGATAAGTTGGTTGCCGTAGGCGCTGACGGTGCCGTCCTTGCCGATGAAGTTCTGTGCCACCGGCAGCAGGTCGGCGCTGGTACGGTTGCTCAGGTTGACGACTTCGGTGTCGGCCATGGCCGCGGCGCTGGCGGTCAGGAGGAGGGCGGTGAGCAGGGTGCGTAGGGACATGTCCGTTATCTCTGCGAGTCAAAGGCTGGATAGTGCCAGTTTGTCGGCCTGGCAGGTCGCAAATTGAATCGTAGACGGCAAAATGCCCTGGCAGTGCAGGGCATTTATGGTGCTGCTGATATCGCTTTCGCAGGCAAGCCAGCTCCCACATTTGACCGCATTCCAAGGAGTGTACTCGGTCAAGTGTGGGAGCTGGCTTGCCTGCGATGCAGGCGACGCGGTGTCGGATCAGTCCCCGCGCACCATATCCACATGCGGAATCCCGACCTCAAGAAATTCGTCACTGACGATCTTGAAGCCCAGCCGCTCATAAAACGGTGCTGCATACACCTGCGCACTCAGGAACTGCCTGGTCTGGCCACGCTGTTCGGCCACGCCAATCACCGTTTCCATCAGCTTGTCGCCGACCTTCAGCCCGCGCCAGTCCTTGAGGACCGACACGCGGCCAATTTCGCCGCTGGGTAGCAGGCGGGCGGTACCGATCGGAAAATCACCTTCGAATGCAAGGAAATGCACTGCGCCGGCGTCGTCCGCGTCCCACTCCAGCTCCGGTGGAACCGATTGTTCAGCGATAAACACCGCTTCACGAATGCGCCGAATCTCGGCGATATCCTTTTGCCAGTCCGCGACACTTACGTGAATCCTATTCATCGGCAAATCCCAGGCTTCCTTGCTTGACCAATTCACACAGCAGGTCGCGACCGTCTTCGTCTGCCAGCCATTCGCCCAGGTTCTCGCTATGCAGCGCATCGGCCGAACACACCAGCTTCAGCAGTTCACGCAGCTTGCCCGGCAGGTAACGGCTCTGGCCACTGGCAAACAGCAATACATCGTCGTCCACTTCGGACCAGGCCAGGCGCGCACTCGGGTTGCGCACCAGGATCGCACCGTCCTGCAGGCTGTTGAGGAAGTCGTCTTCGCCCAACTCTTCGCCGGCCACCAGTTCAGGATAGCGCGGTTCGGTCATGAATTGGCCGAACCAGGTCAGCAGCATGCGCTCGTCGCTCATGTGCTCGGCCAGCAGGCTCTTGAGGCGGTCCAGGGCGTCGCTCTGGATCTGGTGCGGGTCGCTGACCGGCTGGGCGTCAGCGTCGGTATAGCGCTCTTCGTCGGTCAGGTACTGGCTGAGGAAGTCGGTGAAGTGGGTCAGCACTTCGGCCGCGCTCGGTGCACGGAAGCCCACGGAATAGGTCATGCAGTCGTCTTCGGCAATGCCGAAGTGCGCCAGGCGCGGCGGCAAGTAAAGCATGTCGCCCGGTTCCAGGACCCACTCGGCGCTTTCTTCGAATTCGGCGAGGATACGCAGGTCGGCGTGCTGCAGCAGCGGGCTTTCGGAGCTGCACATCTGGCCGATCTTCCAGTTGCGCTTGCCCTGGGCCTGCAGCAGGAACACGTCGTAGTTGTCGAAGTGCGGGCCAACGCTGCCGCCCGGTGCGGCGAAGCTGATCATCACATCGTCGATGCGCCAGCTCGGCAGGAAGCGGAACTGCTCCAGCAACTCGGCCACTTCCGGCACGAACTGGTCGACCGCCTGTACCAGCAGGGTCCACTCGCGCTCGGGCAGGGTGCTGAAGGCATCTTCGGCGAACGGGCCGCGACGCAGCTCCCACGGGCGCTCGCCATGCTCGATCACCAAGCGCGACTCGACTTCTTCTTCCAGCGCCAGGCCGGCCAGTTCGTCGGCGTCGATCGGGCTTTCGAAATCAGGGATGGCCTGGCGGATCAGCAGCGGTTTTTTCTGCCAGTAGTCGCGCAGGAATTCCCGTGCCGTGATGCCGCCCAGAAGTTGAAGAGGGATATCAGGATTCATGTGTAACCTATTGAAAAAAAGCACTTTTCAGACTGGAATAAAAACGCCCGGCGCGGCCGGGCGTCTCAAAGGGTCTTGCGATGATCAGATGCGCTTGGCTTGCTCTACAGCGTTGCCAATGTAGTTGGCCGGGGTGAGCAGTTTCAGCTCGGCCTTGGCGGCGGCTGGCATGTCCAGGCCGTCGATGAAAGTTTGCAGTGCTTCAGGGCTGATGCCCTTGCCGCGCGTCAACTCTTTGAGCTTCTCGTACGGGTTTTCGATGTTGTAGCGGCGCATCACGGTCTGGATTGGTTCGGCCAGGACTTCCCAGCACGCGTCCAGGTCAGCGGCGATCTTCTGCTCATTGAGCTCAAGCTTGCTGATGCCCTTCAGACTGGCTTCGTATGCGATCACGCTGTGAGCGAAGCCCACGCCGAGGTTGCGCAGCACGGTGGAGTCGGTCAGGTCGCGCTGCCAGCGGGAGATCGGCAACTTGCTGGCCAGGTGCTGGAACAGGGCGTTGGCGATGCCGAGGTTGCCTTCGGAGTTTTCGAAGTCGATCGGGTTGACCTTGTGCGGCATGGTCGACGAACCGATTTCACCGGCAATGGTGCGCTGCTTGAAGTAGCCCAGGGAGATGTAGCCCCAGATATCGCGATCGAAGTCGATCAGGATGGTGTTGAAGCGCGCAATGGCGTCGAACAGTTCGGCAATGTAGTCGTGCGGTTCGATCTGCGTGGTGTAGGGGTTGAAGCCCAGGCCCAGCTCGTCTTCGATGAAGGCGCGGGCGTTGGCTTCCCAGTCGATCTCCGGGTAGGCCGACAGGTGGGCGTTGTAGTTGCCTACGGCGCCGTTGATCTTGCCCAGCAGCGGTACGGCGGCGACTTGAGCGATCTGGCGCTCCAGGCGGTACACCACGTTGGCCAGTTCTTTGCCCAGGGTGGTCGGCGACGCCGGCTGGCCGTGGGTGCGCGACAGCATCGGCACGTCGGCAAAACGGATGGCCAGTTCGCGGATGGCATTGGCGGTCTGGCGCATCAGCGGCAGCATCACGTCATCACGGCCTTCGCGCAGCATCAGGGCGTGGGACAGGTTGTTGATGTCCTCGCTGGTGCAGGCAAAGTGGATGAATTCGCTGACCTGGGCCAGTTCCGGCAGCTTGGCCGCTTGCTCTTTGAGCAGGTATTCGATGGCTTTTACGTCGTGGTTGGTGGTGCGCTCGATCTCCTTCACACGCTCGGCGTGCTCCAGGGAGAAGTTTTCCGCCAGAGCGTCGAGCACAGCGTTGGCTTGCGCGGAAAACGCCGGCACTTCGCTGATGGCGGGGTGAGCGGCCAGGCGCTGAAGCCAGCGCACTTCAACCAGTACGCGAGCACGGATCAGGCCGTATTCGCTGAAAATAGGGCGCAGGGCCTGGGTTTTGCCGGCGTAGCGGCCGTCTACAGGGGAAACCGCAGTGAGCGAAGAGAGCTGCATGGGGTGTTCTCGGACAGTCGGGCAACGAAATGGGGCGCGTATCATACATGAAAAAATCCGCCGGTCCGTTGCCAACTGACCGGCGTATTACGCGTAACGGCTTGAAAATGGCCTGCTGCTGCGACTTATTCGTTGCGCATCAACGGGTAAAGCTCTTTGAGCAATTTGCGACGGCTGATCACCAGCTGCCAACGATGACCACCCAACTGGCGCCACAACCGCGCCGAGCGAATACCGGCCAGCAGCAGGGCGCGGATTTTCGAAGCGTTGTTCGGTTGCTGCAGGTTGCGCATGTCGCCGTGGACCTGGATCCGCTGGCGCAAGGTGCTCAAGGTGTCCTGGTACAGCGCGCCACAGGCCGCGATCACGTTTTCGTGGGCCGGGCCGAAGTGTTCCACCTGGGACTGGATCTGCGGCAGGCGTTTGCCGATGGTTTCCAGCATGTCTTCGCGCTTGGCCAGTTGACGCTCCAGGCCGAGCATCGACAGGGCGTAGCGCAACGGCTCGCGTTGCAGGGTGCTGGGGTCGCGCTCCAATGCGCCGATCAGTGCGCGATAACCTTCGCGCAGCGCCAGGTCGTCGCCGCCGTAGACCTCCAGGGTGTCCTTGGGGTCGCGGATCAGCAGGCTGCCGAGCATGCAGGTCAGGCCGGCCTCGGTGACCTGGCCGGTCTTGGCAATCTTGTCCACCAATACCGCGGCGAGGAACACCCCGCCCAGTGCCGTCAATTGCTCCTGGGTCGGGCTCATGCCTTCTGGCTCCAGGCTTCGGCGATTTCAATCACGCCGCCGCCCAGGCAGATTTCGCCGTCGTAGAACACCACGGACTGGCCAGGGGTGACCGCGCGTTGCGGGTCATCGAAGGTGGCGCGGTAGCCGGTGGCGGTTTTTTCCAGGGTGCACGGCTGGTCACTCTGGCGATAGCGCACTTTGGCGGTCAGGCGACGTGGCGTGCTCAGGTCGATCGGGTTGACCCAATAGATTTCCGAAGCGAGCAGAGCGCCGGAGAACAACAGCGGGTGCTCGTTGCCCTGGCCGACGATCAGCACGTTGTTTTCCAGGTCCTTGACCAGCACGTACCACGGCTCTTCACCGGCGTCTTTCAAGCCGCCGATGCCCAGGCCCTGGCGCTGGCCGATGGTGTGGTACATCAGGCCATGGTGACGGCCGATGACGTCGCCTTCGGTGGTGTGGATCTCGCCCGGTTGCGCCGGCAGGTATTGCTTGAGGAAGTCGCTGAAGCGGCGCTCGCCGATAAAGCAGATGCCGGTGGAATCCTTCTTCTTGGCGGTAGCCAGGCCGTGTTTCTCGGCGATCCTGCGCACTTCGGGTTTTTCCAGCTCGCCTACCGGGAACAGGGTCTTGGCGATCTGTTCGCCGCCGACGGCGTGCAGGAAGTAGCTCTGGTCCTTGTTCGGGTCCAGGCCCTTGAGCAGTTCGGTGCGGCCATCGATGTCGCGGCGGCGCACGTAATGGCCAGTGGCGATCAGGTCGGCGCCAAGCATCATGGCGTAGTCGAGGAACGCCTTGAACTTGATCTCGCGGTTGCACAGGATGTCTGGGTTGGGCGTGCGGCCGGCCTTGTACTCGGCCAGGAAGTGCTCGAACACGTTGTCCCAGTACTCGGCGGCGAAATTGGCGGTGTGCAGCTTGATGCCAATCTTGTCGCACACGGCCTGGGCGTCCGCCAGGTCGTCCATGGCGGTGCAATATTCCGTTCCATCGTCTTCTTCCCAGTTCTTCATGAACAGGCCTTCCACCTCATAACCCTGCTCCATGAGCAGAACGGCGGAAACGGAAGAGTCCACGCCGCCGGACATGCCGACGATGACGCGCTTCTTTTGTGTGTCAGAAGGGGCTGGATCACGCATAGGGTTTCAACGGGTGTCTTGAAAAAGGACGCGATTCTATCAGGCTCAGGCCTTCAAGGCTAAAGAGAAGGGCGGATCAATTCGAGACTGTGGCAGTGGCCGGCCAGATAATCATCGATACAGCGGATGATCAGCTCGCTGCGCCAGTCGTCGCGCAGGTCCATCAGTTCGTCGCGGGTCAGCCAGCGGGCACGCAGGATACCTTCGTCGAGTTGATAGTCGGGGTGGTGTTTCAGGGCCTTGGCGATGAAGCACACCCGTTGGTAGGTCACGCCGTTGCTCGGGGCGGTGTACAGGTAGATGCCGACGATACCGGTGGCCTCGACGTCCCAGCCGGTTTCTTCGAGGGTCTCGCGTACGGCGGCTTCGGTGAGGGTTTCATGCGGGTCGAGGTGGCCGGCGGGCTGGTTGAGCACGGCGCGGCCGCCCTTGAGCTCTTCGACCATCAGGAAGCGGCCGTTGTCTTCGACGAGGGTGGCGACGGTGATATGGGGTTGCCAGGTCATGGTTGCCTCTGGATTTAAGATGCGGTGCTGTCCTGGAACAGGATAACAGTCAGTGTGGGAGGGGGCTTGCCCCCGATGAGGGCGTGTCAGTTGATCTATCTGTGCCTGACCCACCGCTATCGGGGGGCAGGCCCCCTCCCACATTTTGATTGGGTTTTCTCAGCAAAAAAGCACATAAACAGAAACCCCGGCACAGGGCCGGGGCTTGTTTGCATCCTTACAACCTTACTTCAACTTGGCAATCGCCGCATTGAGGGTGTTGCTTGGGCGCATGGCCTTGCTGGTCAGCTCCGGGTTCGGCGCGTAGTAGCCGCCGATGTCCACTGGCTTGCCCTGGACGGCGTTGAGCTCGGCAACGATGGTTGCCTCGTTCTCGGTCAGGGTCTTGGCCAGTTCGCCGAACTGCGCTTGCAGTGCAGTGTCTTCGGTCTGGGCGGCCAGGGCTTGAGCCCAGTACAGCGCCAGGTAGAAGTGGCTGCCGCGGTTGTCGATGTTGCCGACTTTACGCGATGGCGACTTGTTGTTGTCGAGGAACTGGCCGGTGGCCTGGTCCAGGGTCTTGGACAGGACCAGGGCTTTCGGGTTGTTGTACGTCACACCCAAATGCTCGAGGGACGCAGCCAGGGCCAGGAACTCACCCAGGGAATCCCAGCGCAGGAAGTTCTCTTCCACCAGTTGTTGTACGTGCTTCGGCGCCGAACCGCCGGCACCGGTTTCGAACAGGCCACCGCCGTTCATCAGCGGCACGATGGACAGCATCTTGGCGCTGGTGCCCAGTTCCATGATCGGGAACAGGTCGGTCAGGTAGTCGCGCAGAACGTTGCCGGTCACCGAGATGGTGTCCAGGCCCTTGCGGGTGCGCTCCAGGGTGAACTTCATCGCGTCGACCGGCGACATGATGCGGATGTCCAGGCCTTCGGTGTTGTGGTCTTTCAGGTAAGCCTGAACCTTCTCGACCACGACGCCGTCGTGTGCACGCTGAGGGTCCAGCCAGAAGATGGCCGGGGTGTTGCTGGCGCGGGCACGGTTGACGGCCAGTTTGACCCAATCCTGGATCGGCGCGTCTTTGGTCTGGCACATGCGGAAGATGTCGCCGGCTTCGACTTTCTGTTCCATCAGCAGGTTGCCCTTGCTGTCGGTGACGCGGACTACGCCGTCAGCCTTGATCTGGAAAGTCTTGTCGTGGGAGCCATACTCTTCGGCTTTCTTCGCCATCAGGCCGACGTTCGGCACGCTGCCCATGGTGGTTGGGTCGAAGGCGCCATTGGCCTTGCAGTCTTCGATGACCGCCTGGTAGATGGTGGCGTAGCAGCGATCCGGGATCACCGCCTTGGTGTCGTGCAGTTGGCCGTCGGTGCCCCACATCTTGCCGGAGTCACGGATCATGGCCGGCATCGAGGCGTCGACGATCACGTCGCTCGGCACGTGCAGGTTGGTGATGCCTTTGTCGGAGTTGACCATCGCCAGGGCAGGGCGAGCCGCGTAGACGGCCTGGATGTCAGCTTCGATCTGCGCTTGCTGCTCGGCCGGCAGGGCCTTGATGCGCGCGTACAGGTCGCCGATGCCGTTGTTCAGGTTGAAACCGATCTGCTCCAGCACGGTGGCGTGCTTGGCCAGGGCGTCTTTATAGAACTCGGCAACGATCTGGCCGAACATGATCGGGTCGGAGACCTTCATCATGGTGGCTTTCAGGTGAACCGACAGCAGCACGCCTTGTTTCTTGGCGTCTTCGATTTCAGTGGCGATGAACGCACGCAGGGCTTTCTTGCTCAGCACGGCGGTGTCGATGATTTCGCCGGCCTGTACCGAGGTCTTTTCCTTCAGGACGGTGGCGGTGCCGTCCTGGGCGATCAGCTCGATTTTGACAGCATCAGGGCCTTCGATCTGTACGGCTTTTTCGCTGCCGTAGAAGTCGCCATTGCTCATGTGGGCGACGTGCGACTTGGAGTCGGCAGCCCAGGCGCCCATTTTGTGCGGGTGCTTGCGTGCGTAGTTCTTGACCGACAGCGGTGCGCGGCGGTCGGAGTTGCCTTCGCGCAGTACCGGGTTCACGGCGCTGCCCTTGACCTTGTCGTAACGTGCGCGGGTTTCTTTTTCCGCGTCGGTGGTTACGGTTTCCGGGTAGTCCGGCAGGGCGTAGCCCTGGGCCTGCAGTTCCTTGATCGCGGCTTGCAGCTGCGGGGTCGAGGCGCTGATGTTAGGCAGTTTGATGATGTTGGCTTCAGGCGTAACGGCCAGGTCGCCCAGTTCGGCGAGGTGGTCCGGGATAGCCTTGGCACCCAGTTGCTCGGGGAAGCTTGCGAGGATGCGCGCGGCGAGGGAGATGTCGCGGGTTTCCACGGCAATATCAGCGGAAGCGGTGAAGGCCTCTACGATAGGCAGCAGTGAATAGGTGGCGAGGGCCGGGGCTTCGTCGGTGAAGGTGTAGATGATCTTCGAGCGGGTGGGCATATTCGGATTAACTCTCTTCTTTGCTGAAAGCGTGCGCAGAAACTCGAGATGCGCCGGGTGGAGCGCGTTCGTTCAAAGTCATCCATGAGCGAAATGTCGAGGTTTCTTCGCGGTGATGTTGGGTTGCATCAGTCGAGCGTCAAGCGGGTGGACTATTGTAATAGTCCTGCTTTGTAGCGGAAGGCTGTGTTCTAGAGCGGTCCGCCGTCGTGACTCTTTGGTCAGCGGCGGCATTATACATAGGTCGCTATGCTTACGCCGAGCCTTCATACAAAAGGTGTGTCGTCCATTGGTCTAAAGGTCGCAGGTACCTGATTGCGACGAAAGTCGCACGATGTGCTCAAGATTGGCGATTTTGCCTTTGCTTTCAGGCTTGTAGGCGACAAATTATGCTGTTTTCGATGCAAATGAGCATGGCGCGAGGTTTCAGTCGCCATTTATCTGGAGTAGGCTCGAACGCAGCCAGATGTTCAATCCATAGATGGAGTTCAGCATGGGATACAAGAAGATTCAGGTTCCGGCAGTCGGCGACAAAATCACCGTCAATGCAGACCATTCTCTCAATGTTCCTGACCAACCGATCATCCCTTACATTGAAGGTGACGGTATCGGTGTCGACATCAGCCCGGTGATGATCAAGGTAGTCGACGCCGCTGTTGAAAAGGCCTACGGCGGCAAGCGCAAGATCTCCTGGATGGAGGTTTATGCTGGCGAGAAAGCAACTCAAGTCTACGACCAGGACACCTGGCTGCCCCAGGAAACCCTGGATGCGGTCAAGGATTACGTGGTCTCCATCAAGGGCCCGCTGACCACCCCGGTGGGTGGCGGCATCCGTTCGCTGAACGTGGCCCTGCGCCAGCAACTCGACCTGTATGTGTGCCTGCGCCCAGTGCGCTGGTTCGAAGGCGTGCCCAGCCCGGTCAAGAAGCCTGGCGACGTGGACATGACGATCTTCCGGGAAAACTCCGAAGATATTTACGCCGGTATCGAGTGGAAGGCAGGTTCGCCTGAAGCGATCAAGGTGATCAAGTTCCTCAAGGAAGAAATGGGCGTGACCAAGATCCGTTTCGACCAGGATTGCGGGATTGGCGTGAAGCCGGTCTCGAAGGAGGGTACCAAGCGCCTGGCGCGCAAAGCCCTGCAATATGTAGTGGATAACGACCGCGACTCGCTGACCATCGTGCACAAAGGCAACATCATGAAGTTCACCGAAGGTGCCTTCAAGGAATGGGCCTATGAGGTAGCGGCTGAAGAATTTGGTGCGACGCTGCTGGATGGCGGTCCATGGATGCAGTTCAAGAACCCCAAGACTGGCAAGAATGTGGTGGTCAAGGATGCTATCGCCGACGCCATGCTCCAGCAGATCCTGTTGCGTCCGGCTGAGTATGATGTGATCGCCACCCTCAACCTGAACGGCGACTACCTGTCTGATGCCCTGGCGGCGGAAGTGGGGGGGATCGGTATTGCGCCGGGTGCCAACCTTTCGGATACCGTGGCGATGTTCGAGGCGACCCACGGTACTGCGCCGAAGTATGCGGGCAAGGATCAGGTCAATCCGGGTTCGCTGATTCTGTCGGCAGAGATGATGCTGCGCCATATGGGCTGGACCGAGGCGGCGGATTTGATCATCAAGGGCACTAATGGCGCGATTTCTGCCAAGACTGTGACTTATGACTTCGAGCGTCTGATGGACGGCGCCACGCTGGTGTCTTCGTCTGGCTTCGGTGATGCGCTGATCTCGCACATGTAAGCGACAGGGGTAAGAAAACCGGCCACACCGTAAACGGGATGGCCGGTTTTTTATTGGGCGCCTGCTCGGTGGCTGATCAGGCTAATTGCTCTTTTGATTTTTGAGCGACGCCCTCTCTGGCTGTGCCGATGGTGACTGGCGCACTGATTTCGACTGCGTGCTTGCCTTTGGGCCCCTGAACAATGTCAAAGGAGACCGGCTGCCCCGCCTTCAGCGTTTTATAACCTTCCATTTTGATCGCTGAGTAATGCGCAAAAAGGTCTTCATCCTTGCCGTCTTCATTAATGAAGCCGTACCCTTTGGCATTGTTGAACCACTTGACCTTACCGCTTGCCATGCCCATATCCCTCTGCACCAGACTCCATCACTGGAGTATCATCCAGTTTATCCGTCCTAACCCGAATAAATAAGGTTGACTGCGCGGACCTTTTTTACCCACTGTGGGTTCTATTGGTTGTAACACCGTTTCGCCGATAGTCAAGGCGACCAGTCGGTCAGAGTTGAAATTCTGACAGGTCGCCCCCACCACTGTATTTGAACCACTGACGAACCTTTCTTTCCATGCATGCAAACAGCCAGATTCGACTAACATTCAATCAGGATCGACCGGATCAGCAACATGATGACGACGGTTCTGCAGGCATTGCTGTTCAGGAGGCCAAGCCTGCTCTACAGGCGCCGCCGATGTACAAGGTGGTTTTGTTCAATGATGACTACACACCGATGGATTTCGTGGTCGAAGTGCTCGAGGTGTTTTTTAACCTGAACCGCGAGTTGGCGACCAAGGTAATGCTGGCCGTTCACACAGAAGGACGGGCAGTATGTGGAGTGTTTACCCGCGACATCGCCGAGACAAAGGCCATGCAGGTCAACCAGTACGCCAGGGAAAGCCAGCATCCGCTACTCTGTGAAATCGAGAAGGACGGTTAACGCCGACCACTTGGGTATGAGGTGAAGCTATGTTAAACCGCGAGCTCGAAGTCACCCTCAATCTTGCCTTCAAGGAGGCTCGTTCGAAGCGTCATGAGTTCATGACCGTCGAACACCTGCTGCTGGCACTTTTGGATAACGAAGCTGCCGCCACCGTTCTACGTGCGTGCGGCGCCAACCTCGACAAACTCAAGCATGACCTGCAGGAGTTTATCGACTCCACAACGCCACTTATTCCAGTCCACGATGAAGACCGTGAGACCCAGCCAACCCTGGGCTTCCAGCGGGTGCTTCAGCGTGCCGTGTTCCATGTTCAGAGCTCCGGTAAGCGTGAAGTCACGGGCGCCAATGTGCTGGTGGCGATTTTCAGCGAACAGGAAAGCCAGGCAGTGTTCCTGCTCAAACAGCAGAGCGTTGCCCGTATCGATGTCGTCAACTACATCGCCCACGGTATCTCCAAGGTGCCCGGGCACGGCGATCATTCCGAGGGTGAGCAGGATATGCAGGACGACGAGGGCGGTGAGTCTTCTTCTTCGGGCAATCCACTGGATGCCTATGCCAGTAACCTCAACGAACTGGCGCGCCAGGGGCGGATCGATCCGCTGGTGGGGCGTGAGCTCGAGGTTGAGCGTGTCGCGCAAATCCTCGCGCGTCGTCGCAAGAACAACCCGTTGCTGGTGGGCGAGGCAGGCGTGGGTAAAACCGCGATTGCCGAAGGCCTGGCCAAGCGCATCGTGGATAACCAGGTGCCGGACCTGCTGGCCAACAGCGTCGTCTACTCCCTTGACCTGGGCGCCTTGCTCGCCGGGACCAAGTACCGTGGCGACTTCGAGAAGCGCTTCAAGGCGCTGCTCGGTGAGCTGAAAAAACGCCCGCAGGCGATCCTGTTCATCGACGAAATCCACACCATCATTGGTGCCGGTGCGGCCTCCGGTGGGGTGATGGATGCCTCCAACCTGCTCAAGCCGCTGCTGTCGTCGGGTGATATACGCTGCATCGGCTCGACCACGTTCCAGGAATTCCGTGGCATCTTCGAGAAAGACCGTGCCCTGGCACGTCGCTTCCAGAAGGTCGACGTGTCCGAGCCTTCGGTAGAAGACACCATCGGTATCCTGCGCGGGCTCAAGGGGCGCTTCGAGGCGCACCATGGCATCGAGTACACCGATGAAGCCCTGCGTTCAGCCGCTGAGCTGGCGTCGCGCTACATCAATGACCGGCACATGCCGGACAAGGCCATCGACGTAATCGACGAGGCCGGTGCCTACCAGCGTCTGCAGCCGGTCGAGAAGCGTGTAAAACGCATCGACGTGCCGCAGGTCGAGGATATTGTGGCGAAGATCGCGCGGATTCCGCCAAAACACGTCACCAGTTCCGACAAGGAGCTGCTGCGTAACCTGGAGCGCGACCTCAAGCTGACCGTGTTCGGTCAGGATGCGGCCATCGACTCGCTGTCCACCGCGATCAAGCTGTCGCGTGCAGGCCTCAAGTCGCCGGACAAGCCGGTTGGTTCGTTCCTGTTTGCCGGCCCGACCGGTGTCGGCAAGACCGAAGCGGCCCGGCAACTGGCCAAGGCCATGGGTATCGAGCTGGTGCGGTTCGACATGTCCGAATACATGGAGCGTCACACCGTGTCGCGCCTGATCGGCGCGCCTCCGGGTTATGTCGGTTTCGACCAGGGCGGCCTGTTGACCGAGGCGATCACCAAGCAACCGCATTGCGTGCTGCTGCTCGATGAAATCGAGAAGGCCCACCCTGAAGTCTTCAACCTGCTGCTGCAGGTGATGGATCACGGGACCCTGACCGACAACAACGGGCGCAAGGCGGATTTCCGCAACGTGATCGTGATCATGACCACCAACGCCGGTGCCGAAACGGCCGCGCGGGCTTCCATTGGCTTCGCGCACCAGGATCACTCGTCCGATGCGATGGAAGTCATCAAGAAGAGCTTCACGCCTGAGTTCCGCAACCGCCTGGACACCATTATCCAGTTTGGTCGCCTCAGCCATGAGGTCATCAAGAGCGTGGTGGACAAGTTCCTCACCGAGCTCCAGGCGCAGTTGGAAGACAAGCGCGTGCAGCTGGAGGTCACGGACGCGGCGCGCAGCTGGCTGGCCGAAGGCGGCTACGATGCGGCAATGGGCGCACGCCCAATGGCGCGTCTGATCCAGGACAAGATCAAGCGGCCGCTGGCCGAAGAGATCCTGTTTGGCGAGCTTTCCGACCATGGTGGCGTGGTACACATCGACCTGAAGGATGGCGAGCTGACCTTCGAGTTCGAAACCACGGCTGAAATGGCCTGATCGATAGCTACGGGCGTCAATGTGGGAGGGGGCTTGCCCCCGATAGCAGTGTTTCAGTCGCTACATGAGTGACTGATCTACCGCTATCGGGAGCAAGCCCCCTCCCACATTGGTTTGTGGCACTTGGTAAATAGCGCACACACAAAAACGCCCGGCATAACCGGGCGTTTTGTATTGACTTGCTTAGCGAGCGCGGTAAGTGATGCGCCCTTTGCTCAAGTCATAGGGCGTCAGCTCGACGCGCACTTTGTCACCGGTAAGAATACGAATGTAGTTCTTGCGCATCTTGCCGGAGATATGCGCGGTTACGACGTGCCCATTTTCCAACTCCACACGAAACATGGTGTTGGGCAGGGTGTCGACGACAGTGCCTTCCATTTCGAAGCTGTCTTCTTTCGACATGCAGTAAAGCCCTCGGTATCCAGTGAATGGCCCGGTGCAACTGCGCCAGGCAAAAGCGGCGTGCATTGTGCCCGAAAAAGGGTGTTCAAGCCAAGGGGTTCTAGTTAAGCACGACCCATCTTTGATTAATCAGCAGTTCAATGGGCCGATATTGGGTCTTGTAGTTCATCTTTTTGCAGTTCTTGATCCAGTAGCCGAGGTACACCGCCTCCAGTTCCTGGCGCAAGGCTTCGCCAATCTGCCAGAGGATCGCAAAGCGTCCCAGGCTGCGGCGTTCTTCGGCGGGTTCATAGAAGGTGTAGACCGCCGACAGGCCGTTAGGCAACAGATCGGTCACCGCGACAGCCACCAGCCGACCGTCCGCACGAAATTCGTAGAAGCGCGAGAAGGGCAGGTCGCGGACCAGGAACGTGGAAAACTGATCGCGGCTGGGCGGGAACATATCGCCGTCAGCGTGGCGTTGCTCGATGTAGCGCTGGTAAAGGTCGAAATATTCTTCGGTGAAGCGCGGCTTGGCCGACGTCACCGTCAGGTCGGCGTTGCGTTTGAGGATGCGTTTCTGGTTGCGGTCCGGTAGAAACTGCGCAACGGGGATGCGTGCGGGCACGCAGGCATTACAGTTCTGGCAATGCGGCCGGTACAGATGATCGCCACTGCGCCGAAACCCCATCTCCGACAGGTCGGCATACACATGCACGTCCATAGGCTGGCTGGGGTCGAGGAACAGCGTGGTGGCCTGCTCGTCGGGCAGATAGCTGCAAGAGTGGGGTTGAGTGGCATAAAACTTCAAACGCGCCAACTCGGTCATGATCAACCCTCGGATAAGCTTTGAAATAAGTGTAAGCCAGGAGCGCGGATGTCGCCTAGGAAACCCACGGTCCGGCGTTGGGCTGGTCCAGATGGTCGTGCAGGAACCCTGCGAAGTCGCTGCGGGATATGGCGCGGGCACCCAGGCTGTGCAGGTGATCGTTGGGCATCTGGCAGTCGATCAGCACAAAGCCCCAGGCCTGCAATTGATGGGTCAGCGTGGCAAAGCCGAATTTCGAAGCGTTGTCGGCGCGGCTGAACATGGACTCACCAAAAAACAGCTGGCCCATTGCGAGGCCGTAGAGGCCGCCTACCAGTTCACCCTTGTCCCAGACCTCCACCGAATGCGCGTAGCCGCGCTGGTGCAGTTCCAGGTAGGCGCTCTGGATGCCTTCGGTGATCCAGGTGCCATCGGCATAGGCGCGTGGCGCCGCGCAGGCCTGGATAACGGCGGCGAAGTCCTGGTCGAAGGTCACGCTGTAGCGCTGTTGGCGCAACAGTTTGCCCAGGCTGCGCGATACATGCAGTTCGTCGGGGAATATCACGGTGCGTGGGTCGGGCGACCACCAGAGGATCGGTTGGCCCTCTGAAAACCAGGGGAAGCAGCCGTGACGGTAGGCTTGGATCAGCCGTTCGGCGCTGAGATCACCGCCGGCGGCGAGCAAGCCATTGGGTTCGCGCATGGCCTTGGCCAGTGGGGGGAAAGTCAGTGAATCGCGTTGTAACCAGGTCAGCATGGCATCCAGGCTTTACGGAAGGGGAGGGGAGTGGCAGGAATGACACCTGCGGCGGCAGTGCTGATTATTGTCGACCTGGCGCCATCGGACCAGCCCGAATCGGGCATTAAGGTGGATTAGCGTGAGCAGGTGTTTCTGCAACTCTATGCCGGGGGCGTGGTCGTAATCGGGTCTGTTCCATGCAGGCCATTTGCCAAGCTTGCCTTGATTGGTAAAAACAGCTCATAAGCCTTTGTCAGCAAAGACAATGCATGCTCAAATTGAACATCTTGTGACACACAATTGGCTATGCTGCTGGAAGAGCGCCAAGCGGCGTGGCATCAGGGACACAAACCCGTACAATGCGGCCATTGTGGCGTTATCGTCATTTCATCCAGCAATAGTCCGGTGTTAAACAGTAGATTCAACGACGCTCGTTCATTTTTCAGCTGCTCGGATTGGGCAGTATTGGCAGTCATTCAACAGATGGACGCGCTAAAGGCGCAGGAAAAGACCCGTTTTGAAGAAATCCGCCGCAACACCTAAAGCAGCAGTCGTGCCGGCCTGGCGCCAGCACCTGCATTATCGCCTCAAGGAAGGTGCGCTGATCGCGATCGGCGCGCTGTGCCTGTTCCTGATGATGGCCTTGCTGACCTATGGCAAGGACGATCCGGGCTGGAGCCACAACAGCAAGATCGAAGACGTGCAGAACTTCGGTGGCCCTGCCGGTTCCTACAGCGCCGATATCCTGTTCATGGTGCTGGGTTACTTCGCCTATATCTTCCCGTTGCTGCTGGCGATCAAGACCTGGCAGATCTTCCGCCAGCGCCATGAGCCGTGGCAGTGGAGCGGCTGGCTGTTCTCCTGGCGCCTGATCGGCCTGGTGTTCCTGGTGTTGTCCGGCGCGGCGCTGGCGCATATCCATTTCCATGCACCCACCGGCCTGCCTGCCGGTGCGGGCGGTGCGCTGGGCGAGAGCCTTGGCGACCTGGCGCGCAGGACCCTGAATATCCAGGGCAGCACCCTGATGTTCATCGCACTGTTCCTCTTTGGCCTCACCGTGTTCACCGACCTGTCCTGGTTCAAGGTGATGGACGTGACCGGCAAGATCACCCTCGACCTGCTGGAGCTGTTCCAGGGCGCCGCCAATCGCTGGTGGGCGGCCCGTGTCGACCGCAAGCGCATGGTCGCCCAACTGCGTGAGGTCGACACCCGTGTCAACGAAGTGGTGGCCCCGAGTACACCGGACCGGCGTGAGCAGGCCAAGGTCAAGGAACGCCTGATCGAACGCGAACAGGCCTTGAGCAAGCACATGTCGGACCGCGAGAAGCAAGTGCCGCCAGTGATTGCTCCCGCGCCGCCCAAGCCGGCCGAACCAAGCCATCGCGTACAGAAAGAGAAACAGGCGCCGTTGTTCATCGACAGCGCCGTCGAAGGCACCTTGCCGCCGATCTCGATCCTCGACCCGGCCGAAAAGAAACAACTCAACTATTCGCCGGAGTCCCTGGCGGCCGTCGGCCACCTGCTGGAAATCAAGCTCAAGGAATTCGGCGTCGAAGTCTCGGTGGACTCCATCCATCCCGGCCCGGTGATCACCCGTTACGAAATCCAGCCGGCCGCCGGTGTGAAGGTCAGCCGCATCGCCAACCTGGCGAAAGACCTGGCCCGCTCCCTGGCCGTGACCAGCGTGCGCGTGGTGGAAGTCATTCCCGGCAAGACCACCGTGGGTATCGAGATTCCCAACGAAGACCGCCAGATCGTGCGCTTCTCCGAAGTGCTGTCGACGCCCGAGTACGACAACTTCAAGTCGCCGGTCACCCTGGCCCTGGGCCATGACATCGGTGGCAAGCCGGTCATCACCGACCTGGCGAAGATGCCCCACCTGCTGGTCGCCGGTACCACCGGTTCCGGTAAGTCGGTAGGGGTGAACGCGATGATCCTGTCGATCCTGTTCAAGTCCGGCCCGGAAGACGCCAAACTGATCATGATCGACCCGAAGATGTTGGAACTGTCGATCTACGAAGGCATTCCACACCTGCTGTGCCCGGTGGTCACCGACATGAAGGACGCCGCCAACGCCCTGCGTTGGAGCGTTGCCGAGATGGAGCGCCGCTACAAGCTAATGGCGAAGATGGGCGTGCGTAACCTGTCGGGCTTCAACGCCAAGATCAAGGAAGCCCAGGAACGCGGCGAGACCATCGACGATCCGTTGTACCGGCGCGAAAGCATTCACGACGAAGCGCCAAAGCTGACCAAGCTGCCGACCATTGTGGTGGTGGTCGACGAATTCGCCGACATGATGATGATTGTCGGCAAGAAGGTTGAAGAGCTGATCGCGCGTATCGCCCAGAAGGCCCGTGCCGCCGGTATTCACTTGATCCTTGCCACCCAGCGGCCGTCGGTGGACGTGATCACCGGCCTGATCAAGGCCAACATCCCGACGCGCATGGCGTTCCAGGTGTCGAGCAAGATCGACTCGCGGACCATCATCGACCAGGGCGGCGCCGAACAACTGCTCGGCCACGGCGACATGCTCTACATGCCGCCGGGCACCAGCCTGCCGATCCGGGTGCACGGCGCCTTTGTTTCCGACGATGAAGTGCATCGTGTGGTGGAAGCCTGGAAACTGCGCGGCGCACCGGAGTACAACGATGACATCCTCGCCGGTGTGGAAGAAGCCGGCAGCGGCTTCGATGGCGGCAGCGGCGGTGGCGACGATGATGCCGAGACCGATGCGCTGTACGATGAAGCCGTGGCGTTCGTGCTCGAAAGCCGTCGAGCCTCGATTTCCGCGGTGCAACGCAAGCTGAAAATCGGCTACAACCGTGCCGCTCGTATGATCGAAGCCATGGAAAACGCTGGCGTCGTGACCGCAATGAACACCAACGGCTCGCGTGAAGTCATTGCCCCCGGGCAGATGCGCGACTGATCCCGCGCCGCGTGACAGCACGCGGCGCGTCCTGACTACTCAATGAGGACTCCCATGCGCTTTATCCGCATGCTGTTGTTGCCGGCACTGGCCCTGACCGCTGTTTCGGCGCACGCTGACCCGGCCTCCGTCGCCAGCCTGAAGAATCTGCTCGACAAATCCCAGACCCTGACCGCGCGCTTCTCCCAGTTGACCCTGGATGCCGGCGGTACCCAGTTGCAGGAAACCGCCGGCGAAATGGCCGTGCAGCGTCCTGGCCTGTTCTACTGGCACACCGAGGGCAAGGCCGAGCAGACCATCGTGTCCGATGGCCAAAAGGTCACCCTGTGGGACCCTGACCTGGAACAGGCGACCATCAAGAAGCTCGACCCGCGCCTGAACCAGACCCCGGCGCTGTTGCTCTCAGGTGACGTGTCGAAGATCAACGACAGCTTCGACATCACGTCCAAGCAGACCAGCAACGTGATCGAATTCACCCTCAAGCCGAAATCCAAGGACACGCTGTTTGACACCCTGTCCTTGTCGTTCGGTAACGGCGTGATCAACAACATGCGCCTGATCGACAGCGTCGGCCAGCGCACCGATATCCTGTTCTCAGGGGTCAAGGCCAACCAGCCGGTACCGGCGTCCAAGTTCAAGTTCGACATCCCCAAGGGTGCCGACGTGATCCAGGAATAAATTCCCCAGAGGTTTCAAACGCTGCCCATGGACCTGTTTCGAAGTGACCCGATTGCCCAGCCACTGGCCGCACGCCTGCGTTCGACCAACCTGGATGAGTACGTCGGTCAGGAACACCTGCTCGCTCGCGGCAAGCCCCTGCGTGAAGCCCTGGAGCAGGGTGCGCTGCACTCGATGATTTTCTGGGGGCCGCCGGGGGTGGGCAAGACCACGTTGGCGCGGCTCTTGGCGAAGGTCTCGGATGCGCACTTCGAAACGGTCTCGGCGGTACTCGCCGGGGTCAAGGAGATCCGCCAGGCGGTGGAAGTCGCCAAGCAGCAGGCGGGGCAGTACGGCAAGCGCACCATCCTGTTCGTCGACGAAGTGCACCGTTTCAACAAGTCGCAGCAGGATGCGTTCCTGCCCTATGTGGAAGACGGCACGCTGATCTTCATCGGCGCCACCACCGAAAACCCTTCGTTCGAGCTCAACAACGCCTTGCTGTCGCGGGCGCGGGTCTATGTGCTCAAAAGCCTGGACGAGGCGGCGATGCAGAAGCTGCTGCAGCGCGCCTTGAACGAAGACAAGGGCTTGGGCAAGCGCCAACTGAGCGTGAGCGAAGAGGGCTTCAAGATCCTGCTGACGGCTGCCGATGGCGATGGTCGTCGTTTCCTCAACCTGTTGGAAAACGCCTCCGACCTGGCCGAAGACGGCGGTGAGATTGGCGTCGACCTCTTGCAAAGCCTGCTCGGCGACACGCGCCGCCGCTTCGACAAGGGCGGCGAGGCCTTCTACGACCAGATCTCGGCACTGCACAAATCCGTGCGCGGCTCCAACCCCGACGGTGCGCTGTACTGGTTTGCACGCATGATCGATGGCGGTTGCGACCCGCTGTACCTCGCCCGCCGCGTGGTGCGCATGGCCAGCGAAGACATCGGCAACGCCGACCCGCGTGCACTGAGCCTGTGCCTGGCGGCATGGGACGTACAGGAACGCCTCGGCAGCCCGGAAGGCGAGTTGGCGGTGGCCCAGGCCATCACCTACCTGGCCTGCGCGCCAAAAAGCAACGCGGTGTACATGGGCTTCAAGTCCGCATTGCGCGCCGCCGCCGAATATGGCTCGCTCGAAGTGCCGATGCACCTGCGCAACGCGCCGACCAAGCTGATGAAGCAGCTGGGTTATGGCGATGAATACCGTTACGCCCACGATGAGCCGGATGCTTACGCGGCCGGTGAAGACTATTTTCCCGATGAGCTTGAACCGTTGCCGCTCTATCAGCCGGTGCCCCGTGGCCTGGAGCTGAAGATCGGCGAAAAGCTCAATCACCTCGCGCAACTCGATCGACTCAGCCCCAGACAGCGGAGAAAGTAGTGTTCAAGACGATTCTTGCCGTGTCCGCAGCCGGCATCGCTGGTACATTATTGCGTTTCGCCACCGGCACCTGGGTCAGCGCCAACTGGCCCAGGCATTTTTACGCGGCGACCCTGGCGGTCAACCTGGTGGGCTGCCTGATCATCGGGCTGTTGTACGGCTGGTTCCTGTTGCGCCCGGAAGTACCGATTGAAATTCGCGCCGGCTTGATTGTCGGCTTTGTAGGCGGTCTGACGACCTTTTCATCCTTTTCACTGGATACGCTGCGCCTGCTGGAAAGCGGGCAGGCCCTGATAGCCTTCGGGTACCTGGGCATCAGCGTATTCGGCGGGCTGCTCGCTACCTGGGCCGGCCTGTCCTTGACCAAACTTTGATAAACGAGAGACCGACATGCTCGATTCCAAACTGTTACGTAGCAACCTTCAGGACGTAGCGGACCGCCTGGCATCCCGTGGCTTTGCCTTGGATGTTGCGCGCATCGAAGCGCTGGAAGAACAGCGCAAGACCGTCCAGACCCGCACCGAAGCACTGCAGGCTGAGCGTAATGCGCGTTCCAAATCCATCGGTCAGGCCAAGCAGCGCGGCGAAGACATCGCACCGTTGATGGCGGATGTCGAGCGCATGGGCACCGAGCTGTCCGAGGGTAAAGTCGAGCTGGAAAAAATCCAGTCCGAGCTGGATTCGATCCTGCTGGGCATCCCCAACATCCCCCACGAATCGGTGCCGATCGGCGCAGACGAAGACGGCAACGTCGAAGTGCGTCGCTGGGGCACGCCGAAGGCCTTTGATTTCGAGATCAAGGACCACGTCGCCCTGGGCGAACTGAGTGGTGGCCTGGATTTCGAAACTGCCGCCAAGATGTCCGGCGCGCGCTTCTCTCTGTTGCGCGGCTCGGTTGCACGCCTGCACCGCGCCCTGGCGCAGTTCATGATCAACCTGCACACCGGCGAACACGGTTACGAAGAGGCCTACACCCCGTACCTGGTGCAGGCGCCGGCGCTGATGGGCACCAGCCAGCTGCCGAAATTCGAAGAAGACCTGTTCAAGATCAGCCGCGACGGCGAAGCCGACCTGTACCTGATTCCGACCGCCGAAGTGTCGCTGACCAATATCGTCTCCGGCGAGATCCTCGACGCCAGGCAACTGCCGATCAAGTTCGTCGCCCACAGCCCGTGCTTTCGCAGTGAAGCCGGCGCATCGGGCCGCGACACTCGCGGCATGATCCGCCAGCACCAGTTCGACAAGGTCGAGATGGTGCAGATCGTCGAGCCGTCGACCTCGATGGACGCCCTGGAAGGCCTGACCGCCAACGCTGAGCGCGTCCTGCAACTGCTGGAACTGCCGTACCGCGTGCTGGCCCTGTGCACCGGTGACATGGGTTTCAGCGCCGTGAAGACCTACGACCTCGAAGTGTGGGTGCCGAGCCAGGACAAGTACCGCGAGATTTCGTCGTGCTCCAACTGCGGTGATTTCCAGGCCCGTCGCATGCAGGCGCGTTTCCGCAACCCGGAAACCGGCAAGCCGGAGCTGGTGCACACCCTCAACGGTTCCGGCCTGGCCGTAGGCCGTACCCTGGTGGCGGTGCTGGAAAACTACCAGCAGGCTGACGGTTCGATCCGCGTACCGGAAGTGCTCAAGCCGTACATGGCGGGCGTTGAGGTCATTCGCTAAATGGAATTTCTGCCGCTGTTTCATAACCTGCGCGGCAGTCGTGTGCTGGTCGTCGGTGGCGGGGAGATTGCCTTGCGCAAATCCCGGCTGCTGGCCGACGCCGGGGCGGTGCTGCGGGTGGTTGCTCCCCAGATCGAAGACCAGTTGCGTGAACTGGTACTGGGCAGTGGCGGGGAACTGATTCTGCGCGGTTATCAGGAGGCTGACCTCGACGGTTGCATCCTGATCATTGCGGCAACCGACGACGAGCCGCTGAACGCGCAAGTGTCCAGCGATGCCAAGCGCCGTTGCGTACCGGTCAACGTGGTCGATGCGCCGGCCTTGTGCAGCGTGATCTTCCCGGCGATCGTCGACCGTTCGCCCTTGGTGATCGCCGTGTCCAGCGGTGGCGACGCGCCGGTGCTGGCGCGCTTGATCCGCGCCAAGCTGGAAACCTGGATTCCATCCACTTACGGGCAGCTGGCCGGGCTGGCGGCGCGTTTTCGTGCCCAGGTCAAAGGCTTGTATCCGGATGTGCAGCAGCGGCGTGCGTTCTGGGAAGAAGTGTTCCAGGGCCCGATTGCCGACCGCCAGTTGGCCGGGCAGGGCGATGAGGCCGAGCGCTTGCTGATCGAGAAGGTCAACGGCGCGCCGCCTTATGCGCCGGGCGAGGTTTATCTGGTGGGTGCGGGTCCGGGTGATCCCGACCTGCTGACCTTCCGTGCCCTGCGCCTGATGCAGCAAGCCGATGTGGTGTTGTACGACCGTCTGGTCGCGCCCGCGATCCTCGAACTGTGCCGCCGGGATGCCGAGCGTATCTACGTCGGCAAGCGTCGCGCCGACCACGCCGTGCCACAAGACCAGATCAACCAGCAACTGGTGGACCTGGCCAAGCAGGGCAAGCGGGTGTTGCGCCTCAAGGGGGGCGATCCGTTCATCTTTGGTCGTGGTGGCGAAGAGATCGAGGAACTGGCCGCCCATGGCATTCCGTTCCAGGTGGTGCCGGGAATCACGGCAGCCAGCGGTTGCGCGGCATATGCCGGGATTCCGCTGACCCATCGCGACTATGCGCAGTCGGTACGCTTTATCACCGGGCATTTGAAGGACGGGACCTCGGACCTGCCCTGGCATGACCTGGTGGGCCCCTCACAGACCCTGGTGTTCTACATGGGCTTGATCGGCTTGCCGATCATCTGTGATCAGTTGATCAAGCACGGGCGTGCGGCGGATACCCCGGCGGCCTTGATCCAGCAGGGCACCACGTCCAACCAGCGCGTGTTCACCGGCACCCTGGCCGACTTGCCACGCATGGTGGCGGAGCATGAAGTGCATGCGCCGACACTGGTGATCGTCGGCGAAGTGGTGCTGTTGCGCGAGAAGCTGAAGTGGTTTGAAGGCGCACAGTCGCAGGTCTGAACCTTGAAAGCATCGGGGGCAAGCCCCCTCCCACATTGGACTGCATTCCAGTGTGGGAGGGGGCTTGCCCCCGATGAGGCCCTAAAAGCCAGCCAATACGTCGGATCAGTTCCACACGCCTTTGCCAATCAATTGCTTCCGATCGTGCGGTTCATCAAACCCCTGCGACGGCCCCTTCGGCACAATCCCCGTGGGGTTGATCGTGCGATGGCTGGCATAGTAATGCCCCTTGATGTGTTCGAAATCGACCGTCTCGGCCACCCCCGGCCACTGATACATCTCCCTCAACCAATTCGACAGGCTCGGGTAATCCGCAATCCTGCGCAAATTGCATTTGAAGTGGCTGTAATACACCGCATCAAAGCGAATCAGCGTGGTGAAGAGCCGTACATCCGCCTCCGTCAGGTAATCGCCGGCCAGGTAACGATGGTCGCCCAAGTGCTGTTCCAGATGATCCAGCTCGGCAAATACATCATCAAACGCACGTTCATACGCCTGCTGTGAGGTGGCGAAGCCTGCGCGGTACACGCCGTTGTTCACCGCCGGGTAAATGCGCTCGTTCAAGGCGTCGATGGTTGCGCGCAGCGGCTCGGGGTAGAAATCCAGGGTGTTGCCGGTCAATTCATTGAAGGCGCTGTTGAACATGCGGATGATCTCCGCCGACTCATTGCTCACGATGCGCTGCAGCTTTTTGTCCCACAGCACCGGCACAGTGACGCGCCCGGTGTAATCGGCGGTGTCGGCGGTATAACGCTGGTGCATGAAGGCTAAGTCGTCGAGTTTGTCGCCGGTCGAGCCATGGGCCTTGTCGAAGGTCCAGCCATTTTCCAGCATCAACCAACTGACCACGGACACGTCGATCAGGCTTTCCAGGCCCTTGAGCTTGCGCAGGATCAGCGTGCGGTGAGCCCAAGGGCAGGCCAGGGAGACATAGAGGTGGTAGCGGCCGGCCTCGGCTGTGAAGCCGCCTTCGCCACTCGGGCCTGGCGCGCCGTCGGCGGTGACCCAGTGGCGGCGTTGCGCCTGTTCGCGCTGGAACGCACCGTCCGTGCTACTTTCGTACCACTGGTCTTTCCAGTGTCCTTCGATCAGCAAACCCATGACTGGCTCCTTGGCTAATAAGCGTTGGAGCCCAGTCTAAAGGGATGAGTTCGAACTAAAAGCGCAAAGACCGGGGGTTAATCATCGATTAAATCGATTTGTCCCGTGCGATCCAGTATTGCCGGGCCAGTTCAAAGGCCTGCTCCCGTGGGTGACCCAGGCCACGCAAGGCCAGGGCCATGGTGGCGATCAGTGCCAATTGCGGGTAGCTGTCCTCAATGTCGCCGCGCCACACGGCTTTCAAGTGTTCGGGGTCGAGGGTGGCCGGCTTGACGTGGCGTTGGGCGGAGAGGGCGGGCCATTCTTCGTCCCAGCTTTCGCCGCCGGTGGTGCCGTACAGATGGCTGAGGGTGTCGGGGTTGATCTCGACCTCGCCGCCATCGCCCTTGACCACAATCACATTGTCGCCGAGCAGGCCGCTGGCATCGCGGTGCACGCCTTGGTAACCGGGATGGAAAATGCTTTGCAGCCCCAGTCGCGCATTCAGCGGGTTGAGCAGGCGCGCCAGGGAATGGATGGGCGAGCGCAAGCCTAGGGTGTTGCGCAGGTCGATCATGCGTTGCAACTGCGGCGCCCAGTCACCCAGCGGGATAAAGGCCAGGTTGCCTTTTGCATAGGCAGCCTCGACCTGCTGCCAGTTGCGGCACAAGGGAATCTGCAAACCCTCCAGCAATTGCTCGGTGTACAGCCGTCCCGCCGTGTGGGCGCCGCCGCCGTGCATGAGGATGCGCACGCCGTTTTGCGCCAGGCACTTGGCCGCCAGCAGGTACCACGGCAGGTGGCGTTTCTTGCCGGCGTAGGTCGGCCAGTCGACATCCACGTTCAGTGCCGGGGCATCCAGGCGTTCGCGCACGGCTTCGGTGAAACCGGCCAGTTCTTCCGGGCTTTCTTCCTTGTGGCGCAGCAGCATCAGGAAGGCGCCGAGCTGGGTGTCCTCGACTTTTTCGTCGAGCAGCATGCCCATGGCTTCGCGGGCCTCCTCACGGGTGAGGTTGCGCGCACCGCGCTTGCCTTTGCCCAGGATGCGCACGAATGGTGCAAACGGGTGCTCGGCAGGGGTTTGAAGAGTCAGCGGGGCAAAGTCGGTCATAAGCAATTCGTCGGCCTGGGCAGGCCCGCCAGCTTGGCGGCGAGTTTGGCGGGAGTGCCGTTGAACAGTTTGTTGAGGTGCAGGCTGTTGCCTTTTTCCGGGCCCAGCTTCAAGGCGGTGTACTTGATCAGCGGGCGCGTGGCCGGGGACAGCTGGAATTCGCTGTAGAACTGGCGCAAGAGCGTGAGGATTTCCCAATGGTCCGCGGTCAACGCCAGGGGTTCGGCGGCGGCCAGGGCGCTGGCGACTTCCTCGGACCAGGCGTTCAGGTCGACCAGGTAGCCGTCCTTGTCCAGTTCCAGGGTGCGTGTGCCTACGGTCAGGGTGTTCATAGCCAGCTGTTGACCTTGTCGTAGTCGAGCGACAACTGCACGAAACCTGGGTAATCGACGCTGTCGGCCCAGTCCGGCAAGGGCAGGTTGCGCGCCTGCATGTCTTCGGCCAGCACAAACACCTTCACACCTTTGGTTTGCAGCGCCGCGTTGTGCAGCCCATAGGCGCCGTCGCCGCAGAGCAGGATGGCGTCATTAACGCCACAGATACGCAGGCAGCTGTCCAGGCGGCTATCGGTAAACGGGGAGTGGGAAACCACATGTAGAGTCGACATCAGAGGGTTATCACCTGGTCGTAACGGTCAATCAACTGGGAGATCGCAGCGCTGTCCAGCGGCTGTGCGCTGGCGGGTGTCGTGAGGCCGCGTTCGGCCAGGCTATGGTGGCAGGCGAATACCTCGTCGATACCGAACAGGCCCAGCGCCTGCAGGTTGGCGCCGAGGTCCTTCTGCTGCACGGCCTTGGCGTCCTGATGTGGTGCCAGTTGGAACACGCCGTCGTCGAGGAACAGCAGGCCGATGGGCAGATCGAAGGCACCGCCAGCCAGCACGATGTCCAGTGCTTCGCGTGCGCCCGGGCCAGACCAAGGTGCCTGGCGGCTGATCACCAATAGGGATTTGGACATGTCACGGCCCTCCAAAACAGATCAGGCGATCGGCGGCCTGGGCGGCGTCGTGCAATTGCCCCAGGCCCGACAGCTCCCACGGCGCATCGAGGTTGACTGCACTGCGTTGATAACGCATGGCTTCCTCCTCGTTGAGCACGCCACGACGCAAGGCGGCGGCGATGCACACCACGCTGTCGAGTTGGTGCGCGCTGACAAACTCACGCCATTGGCGAGCGATGTCCTGCTCATCCTGGGGCACAACAACCGAATTGGACGCGCTGTACACGCCGTCCTGGTAGAAAAACAGCCGCACAATCTCATGCCCGCCGGCCAGTGCCGCCCGGGCAAACAGCAGGGCGCGGCGCGAGGAGGGCGCGTGGGCGGCACAAAACACTGCAATCGCAAACTTCATGGAACACTCTGCAAGCAAACGTGGGCCAATGATAAAGCCGCCGCCGCGAAAAAGCCCGCCGTGATCAAAACGGTCACTGTCGGTGACCGTTCCGGCGATTGCCGACCGGCGCAAGGCTGCCTAGTCTGTGGGCATTCAAAACCGAAATGGAGTGCCCATGTCAGGTCCCTTGGCGTCCCTCAAAGTGCTGGATTTTTCCACCTTGCTGCCTGGCCCGTTTGCGTCGCTGATGCTGGCAGACATGGGCGCCGAGGTGCTGCGTATCGAGTCACCCACGCGCATGGACCTGTTGCGCGTACTGCCACCCCACGACCAGGGCACGTCGGCCAGCCACGCCTACCTCAACCGCAACAAGCGCAGCCTGGCGCTGGACCTCAAGCAGGCCGAGGCGCTGGAGATCGTACGGGCGCTGGTCAAGGAATACGACATCCTGCTTGAACAATTCCGCCCTGGGGTGATGGAGCGACTGGGGTTGGGGTATGAGGCATTGAAGGCGATCAACCCCCGGCTGATATATGTATCGATCACCGGTTATGGCCAGACTGGCCCGTATAGGGACCGCGCCGGGCACGACATCAATTACCTGGCGTTGGCCGGGGTGGCCAGCTACACCGGGCGCCGGGACAGCGGCCCGTTGCCACTGGGCGTACAACTGGCGGATGTGGGCGGCGGGTCGCTGCATGCGGTAGTGGGGCTGCTCGCGGCGGTCATCGCCCGGCAGCAGAGCGGGGTAGGCCAGTATCTGGATGTGAGCATGACCGACTGCTCGTTCAGCCTGAACGCCATGGCGGGTGCGGGCTTCCTGGCGTGCGATGTCGAGCCTGAACGCGAAAGCCATGTGCTGAACGGTGGCAGTTTTTACGATTATTACCGCTCGCGGGATGGGCGTTGGATGTCGGTCGGCAGTCTGGAGCCTGGGTTTATGCAGCAACTCTGTGACGCGCTGGGACGGCCGGAGTTGGCGGCGCTGGGCCTGTCGCCCACACTCAAGCAGGCGCTGCAGGTTGAATTCGAGAAACGTAGCTTTGATGAGTTGTGTGAGTTGTTTGCCGGGGTGGATGCGTGTGTGGAGCCGGTGTTGAGCCTGAGTGAAGCGGTGCAACATCCGCAGTTAAGGGCTCGGGCGTTGGTCAGTCAGGTGCCCAGGGGGGATGGCTCGAGCCAGGCGCAGATTGCCTGCCCGTTGAAGTTCTCGGAGGGGTTGCCAGCGCCCAGGCATATAGGCGCTGCTGTGGGGGCGCACAGTGATGAGGTGCTGGCGGAGTTGGGGTTCAGTGTTCAGCGCATACAGGATCTGCGGCGGACCAAGGTAGTAGGGTGACTGGATCGACGCCATCGGGAGCAAGCTCCCTCCCACACTCGATAGGCGGCGCGGTCAACAGGTGGGAGGGGGCTTGCCCCGATGAGGCCCTCATTCCACCCGGGTTTCACCGGTAAACACCAGCGTCTGCCGGCACCGCCTGCACAAATACCTTCGGCCCTGAGCCACCATGCCATGGCGCTGGGGCGAGAACGGAAAGTCACTGTCCGCGCACGGGCACTTGTAGATATAGCGGGTCACCTGGCGGCGCTTCACGGCATAGGTGTGGCAACGGTCCGGCGGCAGTTCGTAGACCCCGCGCATGATCAATTGCCATTCCTCGCCATGGGGCTGGATGCGTTCACCAAACAATTGGTGGGCAATCAGGTGCGCCACTTCATGGGCTACGGTCTGCTTGAGGAAATGTTGGCTGTTTTCTCGGTACAACTGTGGGTTGAAGCGCAGCAGGTTCTCGTGCAAATGCGCGACACCGGCCTTCTGGCCCCGCAGCTTGAGGCTGACCTGGGGACGTTTGAAGCTTCGTTTGAAAAAGGATTCGGCTAGCAGGAAACAATCTTCGACGCGGGTATTGAGTTGCTCGGGCATGCTGTACATATCTCCAGAGACGCCCAGTATGCCGCAAAGCCGGGTGTTTCCGAATCTGTCAGGCGCCGAATGGTCATGCATGATGCACAAAGCCACCTTGCGGTGGCTTTGCCCACGGTTCATCTGCTCAGTTGGTATAGATCGGGCCTACGCCCAAGCCCCAGACAATCACGGTAAAGGCCATGATCGCCACCAGCACCACCAGCCCTACGGCCAGTATGGAACTGGAAAACAGGAAGCCTTCATCCGGATCAATGTTCATAAAGGTCGGCACACCTACATAAAGCAGGTACACCGTGTAGCAGATGGCCGCCGTGCCTACCACCATGCCCAGCCACATATGTGGATAGAGCGCCGCCAGCCCGCCGATGAACAGTGGCGTGGCGGTGTAGGTGGCAAACGCCACGCAGCGGGCCATGCTCGGGTTGGCGTCATAGGTACGCGCCATCCAGTGAATGAATGCACCCATCACCGCCACGCCGGCGAGCATCGCGGCGTAGGACATGATGGTCATCCACAGTGCGCTTTCCTGGGTCAGCATCACCGGCGCGCGGTTGCCGATGACCCAGCCGACCTGGGTGGTACCGATAAACGCGGAAACGGCGGGAATCGCCGCGAGAATCAGGGTGTGAGTGAGGTACATGTGGCCGATGCTTTCTTCTTTATCGCCACGGATTTCCCGCCATTCCTGGTCGGGATGGGTAAAAAGCCCCACGACGTGATGGATCATGCCAGTCACTCCTGTCGTTATTGCCATCGCCCCCCATCGGAGCGCCCACGGGCCAAATGGCCTCAAAGGTCCTGGATAGCTGTGCGACCTCTTGTCGCAGTATAGGAAGGGATGACCGGAATAACTGTAGGGCCTTTAGAGCGAATTGCGCTGTAAACGTTGGGGTTAATCGCAGATTGGAATGCAGCCCCCTCCCACATTGGAACTCGGTGATTCTTACCGGTAAAATGCTGGGCTTTTCGTCACACACCTCCAGCGGATCCAAGCGCCATGGGCACTCTTACGGTCAACCAGAACAAACTGCAAAAACGCCTGCGTCGCCTGGCCGGTGAAGCGGTCGCCGATTTCAATATGATCGAGGACGGCGACAAGGTCATGGTCTGCCTCTCCGGCGGCAAAGACAGCTACACCATGCTCGACGTGCTGTTGCACCTGCAAAAGGTCGCGCCGATCAAGTTCGAGATCGTGGCCGTCAACATGGACCAGAAACAACCGGGCTTCCCTGAGCATGTGCTGCCGGCCTACCTCAAGGAACTGGGCATCGAGTACCACATCGTCGAGAAAGACACCTACTCGGTGGTCAAGGAACTGATTCCGGAAGGCAAGACCACCTGCTCGCTGTGTTCGCGCCTGCGCCGTGGCACGCTGTACACCTTCGCCGATGAGATTGGCGCGACCAAGATGGCCCTGGGGCACCATCGCGACGATATCGTCGAGACCTTCTTCCTCAATATGTTCTTCAATGGCTCGCTCAAGGCCATGCCGCCCAAGCTGCGTGCCGATGACGGGCGCAACGTGGTGATCCGCCCGCTGGCGTATTGCAACGAGAAAGACATCCAGGCTTACTCCGACTTCAAGCAATTCCCGATCATCCCGTGCAACCTGTGTGGCTCCCAGGAGAACCTGCAGCGCCAGGTGGTCAAGGAAATGCTGCTGGACTGGGAGCGCAAGACCCCGGGCCGCACCGAAAGCATCTTCCGCAGCCTGCAGAACGTGATTCCCTCACAGTTGGCCGACCGCAACCTGTTCGACTTCACCAGCCTGAAAATCGATGAGACCGCCGCGTCGCGCTTCGTCAATGTTGTGAACCTCTGAGCCCATTCAAGGCTCTGACACACGGCGCTCGCGGGCGCCGTTTTCCATTCAATTGCCAGGAGAGGGCATGCGCGATTACAAGTGGCTGCACGAATATTGTCTGAACCGCTTCGGTTCGGCGGCCGAGCTGGAAGCCCACCTGCCTGTGCCCAAGACTGCGGCGCAATTACGCAAGATCAGTGATGATCGCTACCTGTCGACCCTGGCGTTGCGCGTGTTTCGTGCAGGCTTGAAGCACAGCGTGGTGGACGCCAAGTGGCCGGCGTTCGAAAAGGTGTTTTTCGGCTTCGACCCGGAAAAAGTCGTACTGATGGGCGCCGAGCACCTGGAGCGGCTGATGCAGGACACCAGCATCATCCGCCATCTGGGCAAGCTCAAGAGCGTGCCGCGCAATGCGCAGATGATCCTGGATATCGAGCAGGAGAAGGGCAGCTTCGGCGCGTTTATCGCCGATTGGCCGGTGACCGACATTGTCGGCCTGTGGAAGTACCTGAGCAAACACGGCCACCAGCTCGGCGGGTTGTCCGCGCCGCGCTTTTTACGCATGGTCGGCAAGGATACCTTTGTGCCGAGTTATGACGTGGTGGCGGCGTTGAACGCGCAGAAGATCGTCGACAAGGCGCCGACCAGCCTGCGCGACCTGGCGACGGTGCAGGGCGCGTTCAACCAGTGGCACGCCGAGAGTGGACGGCCGATGTGCCAGTTGTCGATGATGTTGGCGTACACCGTCAACCATTGAGGCCGGGGTGATGCCATCGGGGGCAAGCCCCCTCCCACATTGGATAGGCGGCGCGGTAACAGTGTGGGAGGGGGCTTGCCCCCGATGACGTATTTCAGGCCGCTGCCAACCGCCGGTTCAACTGATGCCGCCAGCGCACATACAACAGTGCCGTGCAAAACACCGCCAGGCTCGCCAGCATCTCCAGCACCCCGAACCACTGCCGGTTCGGGTCATACGCCGCCAGCGCGCCCTTGATGAAATACAGGTTCACCACAAAGCACATCCATGAGTGCCCGCGCGCGCTGCCCAGCAGCATGCCTGGCGCCAGCACCAGCAAGGGCACCAGTTCGATCAGCAGGATCACCCACGGCCGTGCGCCGTGCAGATCAGCAACGAACAGGTAGTACACGCACAGCAACCCCACCAGGCCAAAAAACGCCAGCAGGCTCAGCGCGCGAGCAATTCTGACCCGTGGCTCCAACCACGCCTGGGGCGGCAGGACCTTAGGCTTCCTGGCCACGACCGCCCTCCAGCAGGGTGGCGGTGTTCGCCAGGCGTAGCCCCAGGGCGCGGCACAGGGCGATCTCATGCTGGTCGAGCATGCGCTTGCCGTCCGGCCCGGCGTGATGGCTGGCACCATAGGGCGTGCCGCCGCCCTGGGTATCGAGCAAGGCCTGTTCGCTATAGGGCAGGCCGGTGATCAGCATGCCGTGGTGCAGCAACGGCAGCAGCATCGACATCAGCGTGGTTTCCTGGCCGCCGTGCAGGCTGGCCGTGGAGGTAAACACCCCGGCCGGCTTGCCGACGAGGGCGCCGGTGAGCCACAGGTTGCTGGTACCGTCGATGAAGTACTTGAGCGGCGCGGCCATGTTGCCGAAGCGGGTCGGGCTGCCCAGGGCCAGGCCGGAGCAGTGTTTCAGGTCGTCGAGGCTGGCATACAGCGCGCCTTCCTCCGGAATGCTCGGTGCCACGGCTTCGCACTCGGTTGAGATCGCCGGCACGGTGCGCAAGCGTGCCTCCATCCCGCCTTGCTCGATACCCCGGGCAATCTGCCGGGCCATTTCGCTCACCGAGCCATTGCGGCTGTAATACAGCACCAGCACATACGGCGACGTCACGGCAGGATCTCCAGTACGTTTTCCGGCGGCCGGCCGATGACGGCTTTGTCGGCGGTTTCCAGGATCGGGCGCTCCATCAATTTCGGGTGATCGGCAATGGCGGCGATCAACTGGACTTCGCTGAGGCTGGCGTCGGCCAGGTTCAGGGTTTTGTATTCATCTTCGCCGGTGCGCAGCAGTTGGCGTGCGCTGATACCCAGCTTGCCGAGCAGCGCCTTGAGTTGCGCGGCGTCCAGCGGGGTTTCCAGGTAGCGTACGACGGTGGGGGTGAGGCCACGGGCCTCCAGCAGTTCCAGCGCACCGCGGGATTTCGAGCAGCGCGGGTTGTGATAAAGCGTCAGATCGGTCATGTGCGGGTCGCATCTTGCGTAAGGTGGCGGGTATTCTACCCGTGCAGCGACCTGTCCTTAAACCGTAAGAGGCGATAGGCCGCAGCCAACGTTCATTTTTGCGAAGGATTACCCCATGACAAGGCGACTGATCGGTGCATTGGCGATCATCACAACCCTGCTGCTCAGCGGCTGCGGTAACGATTACGGCGTTGACCAATTTGGCAAGAAGGTGGCGTCCGAACGCTTGGACAAGCAGTGGCTGGTGGTCAATTACTGGGCCGAATGGTGTGGTCCGTGCCGCACGGAAATCCCCGAGCTCAATGCCTTGGCCGAACAGTTGAAGGCGCAGAACGTGGGCGTGTTCGGGGTCAACTTCGACAATGTCCAGGGCGAAGAGCTGAAAGCCGCCAGCGACAAGCTGGGCATCAAGTTCACGGTACTGGCGCAGAACCCGGAAGAGATTTTCGATATTCCACGCAGCGAAGCGTTGCCGGTGACCTACATCATCGATGACAAGGGCAAGGTGCGCGAGACGTTGATGGGCGAGCAGACGGCGGAAGGCGTGCTGGCCAGGCTCAAGGCCTTGCGCGGCTAGGGGCTACCCGGAATCAAATGTGGGAGGGGGCTTGCCCCCTCCCACATTTAGCTTCCATCAATCCATGGATTGGGAAAATCAGCCTTCCTCAAGCCACAGGCGGATCGGTTTGCCCTCGGCCGGCCAGAACCGGGTCTGCTCGATCGGCGAGATATCCCAGCGCTGCACGCCTTGCAGGGCCTGGAAGAAGCGGTGTTCCTGTTCCATCAACGCTTCGGCGCAGAGTTTGCGGGTGCTGCCGATCTGGCCGAAGCTGAGCTTCTCACCGTCGACGGTGTAGGGCGCGAACCAATGGTTGCAGCCGCCGTTGCCATAGGCGCGACCATCGGCGCCGAGGGTGACGGTCAGGTGCGCGTAATCCATCAGCGGCCGCTCGCCAATCCATTCCACCACGTAGCTGTGATCCTGTTTGAGCTTGACCGCGTCGCCGGCACAGCCGGTCAGGCCCGCCCCGAGGGCGGCGAGCAGAAACAGGCCTCTCATTGCGCAGCCTTCTGGCATTTCGGGCAGCGGTGCTTGTCGCCCTCGCTGGTCCAGCCCAACTCGGCGATCCGCGCATTGGCGGCCGGTTGCAGCGGTTCTTTGGTCAGCTTGGTTTCCACCGCAAACTCGAAGTCCAACACGGCGTCGCAGCTGTCGCAGTTGACCTTCCAGGTGTGAATCTCCAACTCCCCGAACTTCGGCCCCTGGGCCATGGCGACCCACTGGCCCGCCGGGCGGATGGAGTAGCGCGCGTCACCTTCGACGGTGAGGCGCATCGACAGGGTTTTACTGCCGCGCAGGGAGACGATCAGAACGTCGCCATGCTTGATCGAGCCACCGTTGCCGGTGACCTGGTAACGGCCCGGCACCAGGGCGCGGCATTCGATCAGGGTGTGTTGCGGGCTCAGCAAACTGAAGCGGAAATCGTGTTCGGCCATGGATCCTCCAAATAGGCGCGGCATCCTATCACGGGTGCTGGCTCATCATGAGCCTGGTATGTAACCGCTGATCATCCTTCGACGAGGTTCTGTGCCCGGCCATCGGCCCAGGCGGCAATGTTGGCCAAAGTCGTGCCGGCGATGGCGGCCAGGGCCTCGCGGGTCAGAAACGCCTGGTGGGCAGTGATGATCACGTTAGGGAAGGTCAGCAGGCGTGCGAGCACGTCGTCCTGCAAGGGCAGATCAGAGCGGTCCTCGAAAAACAACTGCGCTTCTTCCTCATAGACATCCAGACCGAGGTAGCCGAGCTGGCCGTCCTTGAGCGCCTTGATCAGCGCCGGGGTGTCGACCAGCCCACCGCGACCGGTGTTGATCAGCATCGCACCCGGTTGCATCTGCGCCAGGGACCGGGCGTTGATCAGGTGTTTGCTGTCGGCGGTGAGCGGGCAGTGCAGGCTGATGATCTGCGCCTGGGCCAGCAGTTCGGGCAGGCTCACGTACTGCGTGCCCAGGGCCTGGACCTGCGGGTTGGGGAAGGGGTCGTAGGCCAGCAACCGGCAGCCAAAGCCGGCCATGATGTTGGCGAAGGTGACGCCGATCTGTCCGGTGCCGACCACGCCGACGGTCTTGCCCACCAGGTCGAAACCGGTGAGGCCATGCAGGCTGAAATCGCCGTCGCGGGTACGGTTGCAGGCGCGGGGCAGGCGGCGGTTGAGGGCGAGGATCAGCGCGACGGCGTGTTCGGCCACCGCATGGGGCGAGTAGGCCGGTACGCGCACGATGGTCAGGCCCAGGCGCTTGGCGGCGGCCAGGTCCACATGGTTGTAGCCCGCCGAGCGCAGGGCGATCAACCGCGTGCCGCCCTTGGCCAACTGCTCCAGCACCGGGGCGCTGAGGTCATCGTTGATAAAGGCGCAGACTACTTCGTGATGTTCGGCCAGGGCCACGGTGTCGAGGTTGAGCCGGGCGGGCTGGAATTGCAGCTCCAGGCCTACGGGCAACGGTTCGCCGAGAAAGCTGTCGCGGTCGTAGGTTTGGCTGCTGAAAAGAATCACGCGCATCAAAAGGCTCCCCGCAATTAATCAGTTGGAAACGCTGGACAACTGTGGGAGGGGGCTTGCCCCCGATTAGGGTGTGTCAGCTACAGATGCTTCGACTGATACGACGCTATCGGGGGCAAGCCCCCTCCCACAGCTGATCGGCGTCAAAGTCTCTTCAGGCGCTGACCCGCGCCTCACTGGCCAGCCGTGCAATCGCCATGTCGAGTTCGTCCAGCGCATGCATGGCCTTGGCGTCATCCTGCTTGAGCAGGGTTTCGGCACGGTGGCAGGCGGCGCGCAGTTGCGGTACGCCACAGTAACGGGTGGCGCCGTGCAGACGATGCACCCGTTCAATCAGGGCGTTGTTGTCGTTGGCGTCACGGGCGATGGTGATGGCGAGTCGGTCGGCTTCCAGGGAGGCAAGCAACATGGCGAGCATGTCTGCTGCCAAATCAGACTTGCCGGCCGCCAGGCGCAGGCCTTCCTCGTGATCGAGCACCGGAAATTGCACGCCAGGGCCGAGGTTGTCGGTCGCGCGCTCCGGCCCCTGATTGCGCAGGGCCAGGCCGGTCCATTTCAACACCACCTGGGCCAGTTGGCGTTCGCTGATGGGTTTGGTCAGGTAGTCGTCCATGCCGCTTTGCAGCAAGGCGCGTTTTTCGTTGGCCATGGCGTGGGCGGTGAGGGCGACTACCGGCAATGGCGTGCCGCTGCGTTCGCTTTCCCACTGGCGGATCGCCTCGGTGCTTTGGCGGCCGTCCATGCCCGGCATTTGCACATCCATCAGCACCAGGTCGAAGGTGTCCTGCTTCACCGCGTCGATGGCCGCATAACCGCTTTCCACGGCGCGTACCCGGGCGCCCATGTCTTCCAGCAGGGTCTGGACCAGCAACAGGTTCGCCGGGTTGTCATCCACACACAGTACACGCGGTGCCCTACTGGACAAGGGTTCGCCGGGTTCGCTGCGCGTGGGGCGCGGGCTGATCAGGTCGGACAAGGCACGCCGCAATTTGCGTGTACAGGCCGGCTTGGCCTGCAATTGACTGTTGGGGTTGGGCACCGACTGATTGAACAGCATCTGTTCGGTGGTGGGGCACAGCACCAGCACTTTGCAGCCCAGGTGTTCGAGGTCCCACAGGTGCTGGTTGAGGCGCTCGGGCGGGATGTCGTTGGCAGTAACACCAAGGACGGCAAGGTCAATGGCTTGCTCGGTCTGGTGGGCACTGGTAATGCCGTTGGTCAGGCTTTCCAGGCTGGTGAACGGCGTGACTTCCAGGCCGCAGTCTTCCAATTGGTGTTGCAGCGCCTGGCGTGCCAGTTCGTGGTTTTCCAGCAAGGCGACACGATGGCCTAGCAGGGGCGCCGACGGCAGGTCCTCCACGTCGTCGCGGGTCTTGGGCAGGTTGAGGCTGATCCAGAACTCCGAGCCTTCGCCCGGCGTGCTGTCGACGCCGATTTCGCCGCCCATCTGTTCGATCAGGCGCTTGGAAATCACCAGGCCCAAGCCCGTACCGCCGGGTTGGCGCGAGAGTGAGTTGTCAGCCTGGCTGAAGGCCTGGAACAGGGCACGCACGTCCTGGTTGGACAGGCCGATGCCGGTGTCCTGCACGCTGATGCGCAATTGCACGCTGTCTTCCTGCTCGTCCTCGATCATCGCTCGCGCCACGATGGTGCCTTCGCGGGTGAACTTGATCGCGTTGCTGATCAGGTTGGTGAGGATCTGCTTGAGGCGCAGCGGGTCGCCGACCAATGCCAGCGGCGTGTCGCGGTAGACCAGGCTGACCAGTTCGAGCTGTTTGGCATGGGCGGCGGGGGCGAGGATGGTCAGGGTGCCTTGCAGCAAGTCCCGCAGGTTGAACGGAATGCTGTCGAGGACCAGCTTGCCGGCTTCGATTTTCGAGAAGTCGAGGATCTCGTTGATGATCCCCAGCAGGTTGTCGGCGGATTTTTCGATGGTGCCCAGGTAGTCGAGTTGACGCGGGGTCAGCTCGCTCTTTTGCAGCAAGTGGGTAAACCCCAGGATGCCGTTGAGCGGCGTGCGGATCTCATGGCTCATGTTGGCCAGGAACTCCGACTTGATGCGACTGGCCTCCAGCGCCTCCTTGCGCGCCAGGTCCAGCTCGATGTTCTGGATCTCGATGGTTTCCAGGTTCTGGCGTACGTCTTCGGTGGCCTGATCGATGCTGTGTTGCAGTTCTTCCTGGGCGTTCTGCAGGGTCTCGGCCATGCGGTTGATGCCAGAGGCGAGCTGGTCCAGTTCCTGGCTGCCCAGGGGCGGCAGGCGGGTTTCCAGGTTGCCGTCCTTGAGCTGGGCCACGGCTTGCTTGATCTGGCCGATCGGCGCGTTGATGGTGCGGCTGATGCGCAGGGCCAGTGCCGCGGTGCAGATCAGGCCGATGGCGATCAGCAGCAGGCTGGCGAACAGGCTGCGGTAGCCACGCAGCAACATGCCATTGTGGGACAGTTCCACCTCGACCCAGCCCAGCAGGCGGTCGGCTTCATCCGGGATCAGGTCGCCGGCGAGGTTGCGATGGCGGCCAAACACCGGCAGCAGGTAGCGCGTGGCGTCATTGCCGGTGCGTTGCAACAGGTGTGAGCTGTTGCCGATGGGGGCCTGGTTGAGCATGGTCGGGCCGGCGTGGGCGAGGGTCGCACGGTCCGGGCTGAGGAACGACACGGTGCGCACGTCCGGCTGCTCCAGGGACTGGGTGGCGATGCGCTCCAGCAGGTCGGTGTTGCGTGCACTCAAGGCGGGCGCCACCAGTGGCGCCAACTGCTCGGCGATCATTTCGCCACGTTGCAGCAACTGGGTCTGCAGTTCCGACAACTGCATCCAGGTGAAATAGCCGCCCAGCAACGAAGCCATCAGGCTGGTCGGTAATAAGGTCAGCAACAGTACGCGGCCTTTTATCCCCATTCTTGTCAGCACGCCACTCTCCTGCTACCACATTGATATCGATGATTCACACGGGCATCCGGCCCGCGCCACCTGCGCAGTGTAGCCATTTGCGCAGCGCGGAATCTTGCAAATTAATGACATATGGCAATCTTCGCGCCATTCGGCGCCCGGTGGCGATTGCCTGTAGCGGGGTAATCTTGAATAATCAGCCATTGAGAATGACTTGCAGATACTAATGAATCCCGCAGCAATTGGCCTACCCAGTATCCTGACTATTGAAGATGACCCTGTGCTGGGCGCTTATGTCCATGAGCACCTGGGCCGCTGTGGTTTCCACGTGACCTGGTGCCAGAATGGCCAGCAGGGCCTGCAGATGGCGCGCGAGCAGGCCTTTGACGTGGTGCTGATGGATATCCTGTTGCCGGGGATGGACGGCCTGTCGATCCTCACTCATCTGCGCCAGAGCCATTCGATCCCGGTGATCCTGATGTCTGCACTGGGCGCCGAAGCCGATCGCATCAGTGGTTTTCGCCTGGGGGCCGACGACTACCTGCCCAAGCCGTTCAGCATGATCGAGCTGCGCGTACGCATCGAAGCCATCCTGCGCCGGGTGGCCCTCGACCGCCGTCCGCTGCCGATCTCTGCGCCGGTGCACGACGATGCCCGCACCCTGCATTTCGATGATGAACGGTGTGATGTCTTCCATCTTGACCACTGGGCCGGCTTGACCCGCAGCGAATACCGCCTGCTGGAAACCCTGCATCGCAACAGCGAAGAAGTCCTCAGCAAACCTTTCCTGTACCAGCATGTGCTGCAACGCGGTTATGCGCCCCATGACCGCAGCCTCGACATGCATATCAGCCAGATCCGCCGCAAGCTCAAGGCGATCAACTACACCGAGCGCGAAGTGCGCACGGTGTGGGGCAAGGGCTATGTGCTGAGCGGTCACGATGACGGGCTTTGAACGCCCCTTGAAACGGCTGCCGGGCCGGCACTCGTTATTCTGGAAGCTGGCCTGCCTGCTGATCGCCTTTTGCTTGCTGATGATCTGGCTCAGTTGGTCCTGGGGCCGCTACATGGAACAGAAGAACGCCTACCTGTCCGATGAGGCGCGAGGCACCTTGAGTGGTTATGCGGTCGCGGCTGAGCAGGCGTGGAGTCGCGATGGCAGTGCCGGCGTCGACGCTTGGCTGCAGGCGATGGGCAAGCGTGAAAGTACCTGGATAGGCGTGATCGGCAATGACCTGCAATCGTTGAGCAGCATCCCGCTGAGCGACAACGAAAGCCAGCGACTGACCTTTCTGCGTGGGTTGGATTGGCCGGTGAGCCGGCATGTCAAAGGCCTGCCATGGCTGAAGATCCCGTTTCCGACCGACCCCCATGCGGGGTCGCTGGTGATCGAGTTACCCCAGCGCTTTATGCCGGGGCGCTACCAACTGTTCTGGCGAGTGGTGACCAACGGGGTGATTCCCGGACTGTTTACCCTGTTGCTGTGCATCGGCCTGTATCGGCTGCTGATCATGCCCCTCAATCAACTGCGCGAGCAGGCCAATGCCTGGCGCGCCGATCAGTTGAATACGCGGTTGTCCCACGACGCGACCAGTCGCCAGGACGAGTTGGGCGAACTGGGGCGAGCGTTCGACCATATGTCCGAGCGTTTGCAGGGCACCGTGGTGTTGCAGCAACAGTTGCTGCGAGACATGTCCCATGAGCTGCGCACCCCGCTGAGTCGACTGCGAGTGGCCTGTGACAGTGAGCAAGACCTGACGCAGCTGCGCGAGCGGCTTGGCCGTGAAATCGACGCGATGCAACGTCTGGTTGAAGACAGCCTGCAACTGGCCTGGCTCGACACCGAACGGGCGCCGCTGCCCCAGGAAGCTATCCAGCTTCAAGCGCTGTGGGACATGTTGCGCGAAAACGCTTGCTATGAGAGCGACTGGCCAGCGTCGCGGCTGCCATGCCTGCTGGGGGTGGACTGCTGGGTGCGAGGTAACCTGAATGCGTTGGCCCAGGCTCTGGAAAACATCTTGCGCAACGCTATCCGCCACTCACCGTCGGGCGGTGTGGTCAGCCTGGACGGGCGTCGCGAAGGTGATTGTTGGCATGTGTGGCTGGAGGATCAGGGCGGCGGGATCGATGAAGGGGATCTGGAACGGATCTTCGCGCCTTTTACTCGCCTGGACGGTTCACGCCCCGGCGATGGCGGCTTCGGGCTGGGCCTGAGCATCGCCCGCAACGCCGTGCAGCGCCAGGACGGCAGCCTGTGGGCGGAAAATACCGGGCAAGGCCTGCGCGTGCACCTGCGCTTGCGGGCCTGCTAAGCGCGACGCTGTTTGCGCTTTTTCCACTGGTGGGCCACCCACCAGCGCCAGTAGCCCATGGTCAGGCAATAGGCGAGGGCGCCCAGCACCAGCCCCAACACCACTGAACCCAGCAGAAACGGCTGCCACAAGGTGCTCAGTTGGCCACTGATCCATTCCCAGGTCAGATCGTCGGGCAGGCTGCGCGGTGGCACGTTCATCAGCCAGGCGCCGGTCATGTAGGTGCAGATAAAGACCACCGGCATGGTGATCGGGTTGGTCAGCCACACCAGGCTGACGGCGATGGGCATGTTGCCGCGCACGGTGATCGCCAGGACCGCGGCTAACAGCATCTGCAAGGGGATTGGGATAAACGCGGCGAACAAACCCACGGCCATTGCGCGTGCGACCGAGTGTCGGTTCAGGTGCCAGAGGTTCGGGTCATGCAGCAACGTGCCGAGAAACTGTAATGACTTATGTTCCCTGATACTCGTGGGATCGGGCATGTACCGTTTGAATAAGCGCCGGGGCATAAGGGATCCAGGTCAGTTCGAGGGGCAAGTATGCCCGCATTCTATAAACAGAAAATTCAGACTTTGTGACAAAACATCATAGGCCGCCCTGGGCATCCGGCTAAGACTGAGTGGATCACTTGAAAAGGATGATTCATGAAGACAGGGATGTGCGCGTTTGCGCTGGGGTTGCTGGCCCTGCGTTTTTTGCCGGCGTTGCCGCCTATGGGCTGGCTGGTTGCCTGGCCGGTGCTGGCGTTGATGTTGTTGCCGTTTCGTACCTACCCACTGGCGTTTTTCCTGCTGGGGCTGAGTTGGGCATGCCTCAGCGCACAGTGGGCGCTGGATGATCGTCTGATGCCTGCCCTGGATGGCCAGACGCGCTGGCTGGAGGGCCGGGTGATCGGGTTGCCGCGACAGACGGGCGAAGGTGTGCGCTTCGAACTGGCCGATAGCCGGTCGCGCAATGCCCGCTTACCCAAACGCATCCGCGTGTCCTGGCGTGGCGGGCCGCCGGTGCGCAGCGGTGAACGTTGGCGCCTGGCGGTTACCCTCAAGCGTCCGGCCGGGTTGCTGAATTTCCACGGGTTTGATCAGGAAGCCTGGCTGTTGGCCCAACGCATCGGCGCCACGGGCTCGGTCAAGGATGGCGAGCGCCTGGCGCCGGCCCGCAATGCCTGGCGCGACAGCGTGCGTCAGCGCCTGCTGGCGGTGGATGCCCAAGGCCGGGAAGCAGGCCTGGTTGCCCTGGTACTGGGCGACGGCTCAGGGTTGGCCGCTGCCGACTGGCACGTGTTGCAGGACACGGGCACCGTGCATCTGCTGGTCATTTCCGGCCAGCACATCGGTTTGCTGGCGGGTTTGATCTATGGGCTGATCGCCGGGTTGGCCCGCTACGGTTGCTGGCCGCGAACCTGGCCGTGGTTGCCCTGGGCGTGTGGCCTGGCGTTCAGCGCTGCGTTGGGCTACGGCTGGCTCGCAGGGTTTGGCGTGCCGGTGCAACGGGCTTGTGTGATGGTCGGGTTGGTGTTGGTGTGGCGGCTGCGCTTCCGGCATCTGGGGCTGTGGTGGCCGTTGCTGCTGGCGCTCAATGGGGTGCTGGTGCTGGAGCCGTTGGCCAGCTTGCAGCCCGGGTTCTGGTTGTCGTTTGCGGCGGTGGCGGTGCTGATTCTGGCGTTTGGTGGGCGGTTGGGGCCGTGGAGCCTGTGGCAGGCATGGACCCTACCGCAGTGGCTGATTGCCATTGGGCTGTTTCCGGTGTTGTTGGTGTTGGGACTGCCCATCAGCCTGAGCGCACCGCTGGCCAACCTGGTGGCTGTGCCGTGGATCAGCCTGGTGGTGTTGCCGCTGGCGCTATCGGGGACCGCATTGCTGCCATTGCCATTTATTGGCGAAGGTCTTCTGTGGCTGGCAGGCGGCGCTCTGGATGGTTTGTTCAGGGGGCTGGCGTGGCTCGCCGGACACATGCCGGCGTGGATCCCGGCGCAAGTACCATTGGTTTACTGGCTGGTGAGTCTGCTGGGTGCCGTGTTGCTACTGCTGCCCAACGGCGTGCCGTTTCGCGTATTAGGCTGGCCGATGCTGTTGTTGGCAGTGTTCCCTGCGCGAGAACTGGTGCCCCACGGGCAGATGGAGGTGGTGCAGTTGGACGTGGGGCAGGGGCAGTCGCTGATTCTGCGCACGCGCCACCATGCATTGCTTTACGACGCCGGACCGCGCACCGGAACCTTTGATCTGGGCGCGCGGGTGGTGCTGCCGTCGTTGCGAAAACTCGGGGTGAGGGCATTGGATCTGATGCTGCTCAGTCACGCCGATGCGGATCATGCCGGCGGCGCGGCGGCGATTGCCAAGAGCATACCGATCAAGCGCGTGGTGGGCGGGGAAACCGATGGGTTGCCGGCATTTATCGGTACGCAACCTTGCGTCAGCGGCGAGCGATGGACCTGGGACGGGGTAACGTTCGAACTCTGGCAGTGGCCAGGTGCTATCAGTGGTAACGCAAAGTCCTGCGTGTTGCAGGTGCAGGCCAATGGCGAGCGCCTGTTGCTGACCGGCGACATCGACCGCGAAGCCGAACAGGCCATGCTCGCGTCGCCTCTGGCGGTGCCCACCGAGTGGCTGCAGGCGCCCCACCATGGCAGTCGCAGCTCTTCGTCCTGGGCGTTTGTCGAGCGGCTCTCCCCCCGTAATGTGCTGATCTCGCGGGGGCGCGGCAATGCGTTCGGCCATCCCCATCCGCAGGTGCTGGAACGTTACCAGCGGCTGGGCAGCCAAGTGTATGACAGCGCCGAACAGGGCGCCGTGCGTGTGCAACTGGGAGCATTCGCGCCACCGGTCGTTGCGCGCAGTCAACGCAGGTTCTGGCGCGAGCGCTTACCCTAGGGGTTCAAGGCCTCGGCGGATGGGGTCTGTGGCCGACGCACCTATATGGTAAAGTGGCGCACTTTTTCGAGGGGACATTCACTGTGTGGGAATTGGTCAAATCCGGCGGCTGGATGATGTTGCCGATCATCATGAGCTCCATCGCCGCACTCGGCATCGTCGCCGAACGCCTGTGGACCCTGCGCGCCAGCCGCGTGACCCCCGAGCATCTGCTGGGGCAGGTCTGGGGCTGGATCAAGAACAAGCAACTGGACAAGGAAAAGCTCAAGGAACTGCGCGCCAACTCCCCGTTGGGTGAGATCCTTGCCGCAGGCCTGGCCAATTCCAAGCATGGTCGCGAGATCATGAAGGAGTGCATCGAAGAGGCCGCCGCCCGCGTCATTCATGAACTGGAGCGCTACATCAACGCCCTCGGCACCATCGCCGCCATGGCGCCATTGCTCGGCTTGCTCGGCACGGTGTTGGGCATGATCGACATTTTCAGTTCGTTCATGGGCTCCGGCATGACCACCAACGCGGCCGTGCTGGCCGGTGGTATCTCCAAGGCGCTGATCACTACGGCGGCCGGCCTGATGGTGGGTATTCCTTCGGTGTTCTTCCACCGTTTCCTGCAACGCCGCATCGATGAGCTGGTGGTGGGCATGGAGCAGGAGGCCATCAAGCTGGTGGAAGTGGTGCAGGGCGACCGCGACGTGGACCTGGTTGGGGGCAAAGCGTGAAATTTCGCCGCAAGCAACGGGAAAATGTCGATATCAACCTCGCGTCGCTGATCGACGTGGTGTTTATCCTGCTGCTGTTTTTTGTCGTCACCACGACTTTCACCCGGCAAACCGAACTGCGCGTCGACCTGCCGGAAGCCGTGAGCGGTTCGCCGGCCGAAGACCAGCAAGTCAAGCAACTGGACATCGCCATCAGCGCCGACGGGGTGTTTTCGGTGAATAACCAATTGCTGGAGAAAAACGACCTTGCCAGCTTGATGGAAGCCTTGCAGAAAGAGTCCGGCGGCGACACGCAGTTGCCGCTGTCCATCAGCGCTGATGGCAAGACCCAGCACCAGGCTGTGATCACCGCGATGGACGCTGCCGGCAAGCTCGGTTTCAGCCATTTGCGCATGAGCACCGTCGAGGCGGCGAGCCAACCCTGATGGCCATGTCCGATCGTTTGCTCAAGGCCTGGTACGAGGGCCATCCGGCACTTTCGCTACTGCGGCCGTTGGAGTCCCTGTATCGCCGGGTGGTGCAGCGCAAGCGCGCACGGTTCCTGGCGGGTGAGGGTGATATTTACCAAGCGCCGGTGCCGGTGGTGGTGGTCGGTAATATTACCGTGGGCGGCACCGGCAAGACGCCGTTGATCCTGTGGTTGATCGAACACTGTCGGCGCAGCGGCTTGCGTGTGGGTGTGGTCAGTCGCGGTTATGGCGCCAAGCCACCACAGTTGCCGTGGCGGGTCGAAGCCAGCCACAGCGCCGAGGTGGCGGGTGACGAACCGTTATTGATCGTGCAGCGCTGCGGCGTACCTTTGATGATCGATCCTGATCGCAGCCGTGCGGTCAAGGCGCTGCTGGCCAGCGACACTCTGGACCTGATTCTCTCCGACGACGGCCTGCAGCATTACCGCCTGGCCCGCGACCTTGAACTGGTGCTGATCGATGCCGCCCGTGGCCTGGGCAACCGTCGCTGCCTGCCGGCGGGGCCGCTGCGCGAACCGGTGGAGCGTTTGCAGAGTGTGGATGCGTTGCTGTACAACGGCGCCGCCGACGACCGCGAGGACGGCTTTGCCTTTCGTTTGCAGCCTACTGCACTGGTCAACCTGCAAACCGGCGAGCGCCGGCCAGTGGATCATTTTGCGGCGGGCCAGCAGGTGCATGCGGTCGCCGGCATTGGCAACCCGCAACGTTTCTTCAACACCCTTGAAACGCTACACTGGCAGCCGATACCCCATGGGTTTGCCGACCACGCGACTTACAGTGCCGAGGTCCTGAATTTTACGCCGTCATTGCCGCTGGTCATGACCGAGAAGGACGCGGTGAAGTGCCGCGCCTTCGCCCAGCCCGACTGGTGGTACCTCGCGGTGGATGCGCTGCCGTCGCCGGCGTTCGTCGCCTGGTTCGACACGCAGTTGATGCGTCTGTTGCCTGCCCGTCTTTTGCCTTAAACCGCTTTTTTCCAGGAAACACTCATGGACACCAAACTGCTCGACATCCTCGCTTGCCCGATCTGCAAAGGCCCGCTCAAGCTCAGCGCCGACAAAACCGAGCTGATCAGCAAAGGCGCCGGCCTGGCGTACCCGATCCGTGATGGCATCCCGGTGATGCTGGAAAGCGAAGCCCGTACCCTGACCACCGATGAGCGCCTGGATAAATGACCACCGCCTTTACCGTTGTCATTCCCTCCCGCTATGCGTCGACCCGCCTGCCGGGCAAACCGCTGCAACTGATCGGCAACAAGCCGATGATCCAGCTGGTGTGGGAACAGGCCTGCAAAAGCAGCGCCGAGCGCGTAGTGGTGGCCACCGATGACCCACGCATCATCGAGGCCTGCGAAGGCTTCGGCGCCGAGGCGGTGCTGACGCGTGAAGACCACAACTCCGGCACCGACCGCCTGGCTGAAGTGGCCACAAAGCTCGGCCTGGCGCCCGACGCCATCGTGGTCAACGTGCAAGGTGACGAACCGTTGATCCCGCCCGGCGTTATCGACCAGGTGGCCGCCAACCTGGCCGCCCATGGCGAAGCGCGCATGGCCACCCTGGCTGAGCCGATCGAAGACATCGAGACCCTGTTCAATCCGAATGTGGTCAAGGTGGTCAGCGACATCAACGGCCTGGCGCTGACGTTCAGCCGTTCTACCCTGCCGTGGGCACGCGATGCGTTTGCCAAGCAACCGGATGTACTGCCGGAAGGCGTGCCGTATCGCCGTCACATCGGCATTTATGCCTACCGCGCCGGTTTCCTGCATGACTTCGTCAGTTGGGGCCCGTGCTGGCTGGAAAACACCGAATCCCTGGAGCAACTGCGGGCGCTGTGGCACGGCGTGCGCATCCACGTGGGCGATGCACTGGAAGCGCCGCCGGCTGGTGTCGACACGCCCGAAGACCTTGAGCGCGTCCGTCGCCTGCTGGGGGCCTGATGGAGGTTTTGTTTGTCTGCCTGGGCAATATCTGCCGCTCGCCCACCGCAGAAGGCGTGCTGCGCCACAAACTGCGCGAAGCGGGGCTGACTGGGCAGGTCGATGTCGCGTCCGCCGGCACCGGTGAGTGGCATGTCGGCAACCCGCCGGACCAGCGCAGCCAGCGTGCGGCGTTGGCCCGCGGCTACGATCTGTCGGCCCAGCGTGCCCGGCAGGTCTCCCGCGCCGATTTTGCGCGCTATGACCTGATCCTGGCCATGGATCACAGCAACCTGCGCAACCTCAAGGCGATGCAGCCGGGGCAGGGCAAGGCGGAGCTGGACCTGTTCCTGCGCCGTTACGATGCCGAAGTGGACGAAGTGCCAGATCCGTACTACGAAGGTGAACAAGGCTTCGAACGGGTCCTGGACCTGATCGAACAGGCCTGTGATTTATTGGTGATCGAATTGAAGGGGCGGTTATGACCTTGCAGGTGCTTGCGCAGGTATCGCTCAAGCCATTCAACAGTTTTGGCATTGATGTGCATGCCCAGCTGTTCGCCGAGGCCCACAGCGACAGCGATGTGCGTGAGGCCCTCACCTATTCCACCGCACACAATGTGCCGTTGCTGGTGATCGGCGGCGGTAGCAACCTGTTGCTGACCCAGGACATTCCGGCGCTGGTGCTGCGCATGGCCACCCAGGGCATTCGTGTGCTGCACGACGACGGCCTGCACGTGGTGGTCGAGGCCGAGGCGGGCGAAGCCTGGCACCCCTTCGTGCTGTGGACCCTGGATCAAGGTTTCTGTGGCCTGGAAAACCTCAGCCTGATCCCCGGCACCGTCGGCGCCGCGCCCATGCAGAACATCGGTGCCTACGGTGTCGAGATCAAGGATGTATTCGCTGGCCTGACCGCCCTGGACCGCCGCACCGGCGAACTGCGCGAGTTCAGCCTTGAGGAGTGCAACTTTGCCTACCGTGACAGCCTGTTCAAGCACGAGACCGGGCGCTGGCTGATCCTGCGCGTGCGCTTCGCCCTCAGCCGCGCCAGCCACCTGAAACTCGACTACGGCCCGGTGCAGCAGCGCCTGGCGGCGCAGGGGATCACCGAGGCGACGCCGAGCGACGTCAGCCGTGCCATCTGCAGCATTCGCCGTGAAAAACTGCCGGATCCGGCGGAGCTTGGCAATGCCGGCAGCTTCTTCAAGAACCCGTTGGTCTCTCAGGTGCTGGCGGCTGAGCTGCAGGCGCTGTATCCGGACCTGGTGGCCTACCCGCAACCTGACGGGCAGATGAAGCTCGCCGCCGGCTGGCTGATCGACAAGGCCGGCTGGAAGGGCTTCCGTGAGGGAGACGCCGGCGTGCATAAGCTGCAGGCGCTGGTGCTGGTCAACTATGGCGGCGCCTCGGGGCATGACATTGCCAACCTGGCCCGCCGCATTCAGCGAGACATTCTGGAGCGCTTCAAGGTCGATCTGGAAATGGAACCCAACCAGTACTGATCTTCTGAAAACAAAAATGCCCCGCATCTTTCGATGCGGGGCATTTTTATTGAGGCAAGTAATCAGTCATCGCGGCTCATGATGCCGAAGATCTGCAACAGGCTGATGAACAGGTTGTAGATCGATACATATAGGCTGATGGTCGCCATGATGTAGTTACGTTCACCACCGTGGATGATCGCGCTGGTCTGGAACAGGATGCACACCGAGGAGAACAGCACGAAACCTGCGCTGATCGCCAGTTGCAGCCCGCTGATCTGGAAGAACATGCCCGCAACCACTGCCGCCAGCAGCACGAAGAAACCAACGGTGATGAAACCACCCAGGAAGCTCATGTCCTTGCGGGTGATCAGCACATAGGCCGACAGACCACCAAACACGAGCGCCGTCATGGCAAACGCCGAGCTGACCACTTCCGCGCCGCCGGCCATGCCGAGGTAACGGTTGAGGATCGGGCCGAGGATAAAGCCCATGAAGCCGGTCAGGGCAAATGCCGACACCAGGCCCCACGCAGAGTCGCGCAGTTTGTTGGTGAGGAAGAACAGGCCATAGAAGCCGATCAGCACCACAAAGATATTCGGGTAGCCAACGCGCATCTGCTGGGCCACGAACGCCATCACGCCGCTGAATGCGAGGGTCAGGGCGAGCAAGCCATAGGTGTTGCGCAACACGCGGCTGACTTCAAGCTGCTCAGCCTGCGCGTTACCATTCACTGCGTAATTCTGTTCGCGCATGGCGACACTCCTTCAGTTTTGAAACGTTCAGTCGCAAAGATCATAACAGACGCTCTGTAACAAGCTATGGCGAGAGTTTGACAGTGTGTTTCATTCGGGTATTATGGCGCCCGCTGAGACGGGATAGGCTACTATAATCCTGTGATGCACAAGGGAAATTGGCAGAGTGGTTGAATGCACCGGTCTTGAAAACCGGCGGACGTTAATAGCGTCTCCAGGGTTCGAATCCCTGGTTTCCCGCCAAGATTCAAACGAAAGCCCCGCGAGTGCGGGGCTTTTGTGTTTCTGGGGTTTGGTTCGGCAGAAAACCTAAAGCCTCATCGTTTCCGCATCATTTCAGGCAGTTTCCGCAACTTGTGGCGTATCTCCGTCAGCGGGTCGGCTTCACGATCTCCCCTACACGTCGGTAAACCGTCTCGGTTATCCGCTTGTCCGTATGCCCCAAGAGGCGGCTGGCGTCGCCTAAGTCAAGGATCTCACTGGCAGCTTTTGGCCGTATGTCACGGAACTGAAACTGTCGAATACTCGTCGCAAGAACGCCGTCGCCTGCCTCTCTGGCGATGGCTATTGCTTTGTCGCGAGCGTCGTCAAAGCGTAGGCGGAGCATGTGCTTGGTCACCTGCCTGCCGTCTTCGGTGATTATCAGGTAGGGGTTTCGTACGCTACGCGAGCGCCTTTGCTCTATCAGTCTTGCAACCAGGGCGCCCAAATCATTGAGTGCACCAGCAGCGGTTAGGCGAATTCGCAACTTCTTAGATGTCTTGCCCTGGGACACCTGCAGGAATTCGTTAACGGCGTCAGCCTCCCGCATCGACAGCGTGTCCGCCGGGCGCTGGGCGGTCAGGTAGGCCAGGTCCATCGCGTCACGTAGCTCTGAAGCCGCGACTGCGTACACGGCCCCCCAGATTTCCTCTGTGGCGTAGAAGTCTCGAGGCACCTCTTTGTTCTTGCGTACGCCGGCGGCAGGGTTGTTCTCGGTTAGCCCCCACTCCCGCGCTATGTTGTAGATGTGGGACAGCAGGGATATCTCCCTATTGGCCCGAACCTTGGCAGTCCGGCTGTCCCGGTACTGCGCGATGATCTGTGGCGAAACTGCATCAATGGGGGCGTCGTTGAAAGCCTTGCGAAGCTGTTTGAGGCTCAGCAGGTTGTCGCTCTGCGTCTTGGGCTTCTTACCTGGGATGATCTCCCGCTCGTAACGATCAAACACCTGGGTCAGCAGGGCGTTCTTCTTCGGTACCGGCTTGCAATCGAGCTTTGCCCATTCAGCCTTGGCGATATCCAAATCACCCCCGAGCGGGATTTCCACCCGCTTCCCGTCTTCATTCCTCCCGTCGTAGTAGTAGCCCACCCATTCTTTACCGCCTTTCAGCGTGCGTACGCGCCGAATCATTCGCGGCGGCAGGTCCCTGTTTGCCGCCTTTTTCGCTCGCATCGTTTTATCCTACTCGTGACAAGTCCAATGACCAGGCTTCGGCCGCAACGTGTTCTGCTGACGGTTTTACTCCTGCCAGCTTCATCCGGGCGTATACCCGGCCCACAACTGGCCTGCGCGCCCGGGTAAGCACGTACTTCCATCCATTCAGGTTGAGCCATGCGATCTGTCGCGACGGGATCATATAGCCAGTGATTGCCGCAATCTCTTCTTCGGAGAGGGTTTCGCTTTGCATTTCCATGGTGTGCACCTCTATGCCTCTGGTTTGTCGAGAGGGCTCGCGGGGCGTGCCGTCTTGATGATGTGGATGGCCAGGCCAAGTGTGATCAGCAGCCAGGCGCATGTGCCGGCGAATGCGTAGAGCAGTGCCTCGGTAGTGCCGGTGCCAACAAGGTCAGGCCCGGCCCAGAAGAACCAGCCGATTGTTCCTACCAGGTACAGCAAAGCGCCCAGCAGGATCAGGGTGAGTTTGATTGCGAACATGGAGCTTCCTTGCCGCGCGTGGCGGTAGACGGTGGCGATGTTAAAGTAGGTAGGCGAGATTGATATCTCGGTTATAAAATATGTTGCTTCTTCCGTTGCATTTGCGGAACATGCTTTGCTCTTAACATGGAAATGGATTTCAATATGACCTCACTAGCAAAGACAGCATTCGAAGCTAACAAAATCGATATTGAAAGGCTTTGGGAGATACATCGAACGGTTGCAGGTCATGGCGCCGGAAGAAAGTACGGCGTCGAAGTTCTTAATCGTTCTGCTATTGTTTTTATTACTGCGTGCTGGGAGTCATTTATTGAGGATTTGGCTACTCAGTCCTTTGACTTTTTGCTTGACAATGCTAAAAAGCACGAAGTAATACCTGCTAAAGTCAGGAATTATGCTGCTCGGAAATTGGTTGATGTTAAGGACCCTTCTAGGCTTTGGGAATTGGCAGATGGCGGTTGGCGGGATATTTTGAGAGCTCACAAGCAAAGCGTCTATGACGATTGGGTGGGGACGCTAAACACTCCAAAAACTCCTCAGGTGAATGCACTGTATTCGCAGCTATTAGGTATACCTAAGTTGAGCGAATGCTGGTATTGGCAGAAAATGTCCGCCGTTAATGCTGAATCAAAATTAGATGAGTATATAACTATTAGGGGGAATATCGCCCATCGTATCCGAGACGAGCACCCAATACCAAAGCTTGTTCCACAAAATTTTTTGGTTCATATTGCTCAACTCGTTGATAGGACTGAGTCTTATGTAGAGAATTATCTCTTTGAATTAACAGAAGTTAAACCATTTTGATTTTTGCTCGCGGTTCACCAACTAACTTTTTGGGCCACCTATTAATCTAGGCAGCTCATTAGCCTGAAGGGGGGTATTCACTTTATGCGGCGAGGCGTTGGTAAAGTTCGATGATGTCGGCGGCATTCGCCCTGACCAAGGCTTCGGCTTCATCTGGACAAACGCTGTTGCCGATGAGCCTGACCTGATTTGTTTTGTTGATCGGCAGCCACTGCTCGGTGCCGGTCACTGGGTCAACGAACAGGCCTCGGTCAATGATGTAGTCCTTGTCGAAGCCTTGTGCGGCTTTCAGCTCTGGCGGCTGCAGCATGCGCAAGGTGATGTCCACCAGCACATATCCGCCGATCATGACGATCTCGGCCGGCTCTTTGAAATGCTCTGGCAGATGCTCATGCATGAAGGCGGCGCAGCGGCGGGCACCTTCCATTTGATCTGGCGTCAACGTATCCGGCACCTGTACCACCTCCACCAAGGCAACCCGGTCTTTTGTCGGCAGCGTGTGCATCGGCTCTGTCAGCGAAACGCCGCCCTTGTCGCACCCGTAGTATTTCACCAGGTACGCAGTGGCCAGTCGCTGGTTGGCCCCTGCCTGGCAGATCGTCGACGTGGGCTGGTATGCCGATCGGCCGTCGCCTTTGTAGAAACCGCCGTTGGCCTGCTCGAAAAAAGCTGCCGTCACCGCGTGGTGCCCGGTGCTGGTGGCGACCACTTCAAGCGGGCCGTCAACGTCAGCCCCTACCGATCCTTTGCGGAGTGTCACCAGCGAAGCAGCGACGAGCGCCTGCTCACCGCGATTAGCTCCGGTGACCGTGCGGGCCGATTCGTCCGGCGAGTAGCCGCTGCGCTCACCGTGGTGCGTGAGGTGGGTCAGGTGACAGGCTGCCATCGCGAAATGACCACCTTTCACCTGGGCAACCTGAGTGCGCAGTGCTTCCTGTACGTCGAAGTTACGCTGCGATGACCCATTGGCACACTCGGTGAGGAACGGCGCCGCCGCGGGCTGCACCAGGCCGTGATGGGTGCCGCCGGCGCTGACGGTTGAAATCGATTCATCCACGCTGTGTGTGCTGGTGTGCGCTTGGGACGTCCCGCGCATCGGCACAATGAATGGCTTCTCACTGGTGATGACGTGGCGCCACATGCCCTTGGCCACCCGGCGGCGCGTATTCAATGCCATGGGTTTGTCCCGGAATATCGTTTTGCCCAGGTTGCTCCAGTCAATGCACTCGGCGGCCGTGCGCCAGGGCTGCTGTTTCGCTGTTGGCTTCTTGTGTCGTACCGGCTCTGGCCAAACTATCGGCAGACCGTCGCTGCGAGCCACCAAGTACAGGCGCTTGCGGATGGTTGGGGCGCCGGCGTTTGCCGCGATACGTTCGCGCCACTCGGCGTTATAGCCGAGACCTTTCACAAGCGCTTCCATCGGGACGAACTCGCCAATGGCCTGCATGATCTCCGGCATATCCGGATGTTCCGCTGGCAGGCCGGTGCTGATCGCCGCGATAAACGCTTTAAAGGTCCGTCCGCGCTCGGCTTTGATCGGTTGGCCATGATCATCGATTGGGCCCCAGCCACAAAACTCTTCGACGTTTTCCAGAAAGAGCAATCGGGACCGCGTAACGAACAACCAGCGGATCACCACCCATGCCAGACCGCGCACGCCACGATCACGCGGCGCCCCGCCTTTGGCCTTGCTGTGATGGCGGCAATCAGGCGACGCCCAGATGATCGCGACGGGCTGCCCGCCAGTGGCTTTCCGTGGGTCAACCTCGTACACGTCGGCGACGTAATGAGCTGTGTTTGGGTGGTTGGCGCGGTGCACAGCCAGGGCTATTGGGTTGTGGTTCACGGCCACGTCCGGCTCCCGATACGCCCGGGCGATGCCAGTACTGGCGCCTCCACCGCCTGCGAACAGGTCTACCACCAATTCCTTTTCGAACGGCAGGCCCATGCTCGGCTGGCCATGGATGAACTGAGGAAATTTCTGTTGTGCGGACATAGGGGATCCTCGCCGGCTGGCGTGAAATGTTGAAGTGTTGGATGATTACGTCGTCGGGATCATTCAGAGGAAGAAAGGCATGACTCAAAATCAGCAGCGCGTCATGGATCGATCTTTGGCGCTCTTATTATTTGCTGTAGTTTTTGTTGTAGTTTCGATCATTGTGGCGGTTGTCTTGTACAGATATAGGTTTAGCGGAACGTTGGCAGTTACATCCGTAGAGTGGGCTAACTTCGGTGGGTACATTGGTGGGGTTTTTGGCCCGCTCGTTTCTTTTGTAACGCTTTTGGCGGTGTTGAAGACTGTATATATGCAAAGAGAGCTTCTGGATGTTCAGAAGCATGAATTTAATCAACTACTAAAATTTCAACGTCTTGATTCCTTGAAGCAAGACGAACAGCTAGCGCTCGCCAAGTCTGAAGCTAACAGGGCAAAAGTTTTGGCCTACCAGACTTCTATCCTTAATTTGATAGAGAGCTACAGTAACGAGTTTAGACTTGATGCAAATGAAATGTTTGCTGCCGCTGAAAAAGCTTCATCGGGGCAACTAAGCATTCTTGAAGGTATCAATGCTGAGTCAAAATATAGACATCGCTGTGATAAATCTAGAGAGGTAGTTGCAGCCTTGAAGCTTCTCGCACTCGATCTTTCAGTTGCTGAGTTTTCTGATGTTAGCGAGGTTCGAGATAAATTCGCACCTCGATTAATGCAGATATTAAGTGACGGCGAAATAATGAACTAGGCGATGAGGTTTTCGGGCTGCTCGGCCTTCGTGCTGGAAGACTTGAAGCCGAGGTGAGCCTGGGGCTAAAGCTGATCGCCGATCTGGCCTATCAAATGTCGAGCTAACTGGCACAGTTCCTTGATATGGGGTATTACGGGTGACCGGCATGGAGCCGGATCAGGGAGAAAGCAAATGGTTAAAATTGCCGAAGTCGTGCTTGAGCTAACTGCCGAAGGGTTCACTAACACGGGTCGCAGAACGAAAGGAAGAGTTGTTCAGGACTTGAACGACGCCGGATTTTCAGTTCAGGTTGACGACCAAGTCAGAAAGGTCACTCTGCCAGCCGGCCCGTTTGCCACCAAAGATGAGGCGAAGAAAAGTCTTCTTGAATACTGGGCGAGGTGTGAGGAAGAGCTTATTTCGTCTGGCGCTCCTAGCTGGCAGCCAAAAGTGTAAATTGGTCACCGGCGCATAGGTTGGCGTGAATCAGGAGGGCTGTTCGATTTCGTCGTCAGGCTCTGGTGGTTCGTCTTCGAGTGACTTCATGCCTGCTGCCCTGATGATCTGCGACACCTTTTCGGTAACAAAAAAAGGTGTCGTGACACACTTGAGCATCTGCGCCGCCGTTTCGAAGTCGGCGGCGATCACGTTTCTCAGAAGGTTCTGGAACACCTCCTGCTGGTTGTTGAAGCCGTGCTGTTTCATCAGGCGCTTGAGGTCGGCCTTGAACACGTCGGCGACCTCAACCGTAAACTTCTCGACGCCCAATGAAGCGTTCTTCTCGTTCGCCTTCTCGCGCTTGCGGCGCTGCTTCAGGGCTTCCGCCGTCGGCTGCTGCTCTTCCTCGGCCATGGCCTACCTCTTCGATTTCATGTGCTGGCAAATCAAGCCATGCCTGCCGCCGGCGCTGCCGCACCTGTTTGCTGATGCGCTTCATGGATTGCTTGGGAGCTTGAAGCCGTTCTCGCAAGCAATGAGGCGGGCTCGCTTGTAGTCGATGCCTGCGGCAAGGCATGCCTGGTGGAGTGATGCGCCCGACTCGACAGCCTCCTTCAGCTTGGGGGCGATCTTGTCGCGCTCGACGCGGAGTTTGTTGCTACGCGTGCTTTTGATGGGGCCGCCTACCTCGCCGCTGACGCCCGGCGCGATCTCCTGGGCCTTGTTGCCGGCGCCGAAGAACGCTTCCAACTGCTGGTTCAGGTTGTCGATGATCGAGTCGCGCGGGTTGGGCATAGGCACGCCGATCATGGCTGCGCACCGTAGTAGGCGAACAGCACCATCATCGCGGCAAAGCCGAGCGTCCAGCGCAGCATGCGGAAACCGAAGCGGCGCGAAGTTGCTTTAGCAGCGCTGAAGAAGTCAGCTTTGCGCTCGAGCTGATCGGCGTACTGGCAGGCGCCGTCGTGGCCGGTGCGTGCGCCGCGTGAAACGCCAGTGGATCGCTCCACCACATCGAACAGGTTCTTGCCGAGCGGCACCACGTTGAAGCGGGGCACCCTCACCGGTTCTTCGCGACCGATCTTCATGTACATCTCCGAAGTGGAAAGCGAAACACGTTCCCGCAGGGCCTGCAGAACGGCTTGGCTTTGTTGGATGGCTGGGTTCATGCCGACTCCTTGGTTGTGGTTGCGTTTATTCGTCAGCAGCCTGACCGCCTGGTGAGTGCCGGTGGGCCCAGGGGAGGGTGCTGACGAATAACGGCGAGCCGTAAAAAAGCCCGGTAGGGACCGGGCTTTTCGTTGCGTTACATAGACCTCCCTATGTCACGCAGGGGGGGGCGGTCGAGCGCCTGGGTTTGAAGTTCACATGGCTGCAAATCCTCCGCTGTTCACTCACTGGGTTGGCAGTGGCCACCGTTCTCAAGGGTTGTTGCATGCAGGTGGGCGGTTATAGGCCGCGTTTTCGTCCGCATCGGAGATCGCTCGAATCTGGCTGGCGAGTAAACCGTCTTCGCCGCGTTGTTCGTCGCTCTGGCTCGGGTAAAGGTGGCCACCTTGCTATCTCGGGGCAGTCAGCCGAGCGATCTCCGATGCAGCCTGGTGCTGGGGATTACCAGGGCCTCGGGCAGTTAACGACAGGCTGTCGTGGCGCTGGTTGTTCGGTTAAGCAATCAGGCTTGGACGTTCCGCCTGACGCAGCACTCGCACTTGGGCGGTGCGGCGTTCAGGCGCCCGGCGGTCACGGCGCATGGCGTCATCGCCGATCACTGCGTGCATGGCGATCAGCGCAGCCAGGGCGAAGCACATCGGCGAGATGATCTGGCGGCGCATTGCCTCGGCAACCGCGGCGGTCTGACGGGTAACACCGAGCTTGAACATCGCGCAGGACAGCCGCTTGGCCACTGTGCAAGCCGCCACGTCAAACTGACGGGCAATCTCCTTGGCCGTCATGCCCTGGGCGGTTCCTAGCAGGTAATGCAATTCTTTCGGCGCAAGGCCACGTCCGAGATGACCCTTCCATGCGCCGCTGACGATTGTTGCTTCCATCAATGTGACTCCCGGTTGGTTTCCCAATGCACCCGGCCAACCAGGTGCATCAGTGAAAATTCCCGCTGATCTTTCGGCGCTACTGGCGCGGTACAGATCAATTCAAGTTGTTCGTCCAGCCGCGGGCCTTTCGGCTTGTTCTCCCGCTGGATAACTGCATTTGGCGCTTTACGCTGCACGCCCGGGTCAGTTGCCAACCCTCTGAACCGTTGAGGCCGGTTCATCGCTGCCTTCCATCTGGCCGGTTGTTATCCGGCGATGGCTCAAGTTAACCGGCGGTTTATATTTTAGTCAATACCGCCGGTTAATTTATTTTGTGTGCGGTTGGTGTAATCTCTCCTTTGGCTGTATATGCATACAGTATTGTATGGAGGGTTAAGATGGGCAGCGCACAGAAGAAGCAAGAGCAAAAAACAGAAATGAGCGGCATAGAGCGCCTGGCGCTGCGGGTATCATCGATGATCAATCACCCGGTGGCGCAGGTGCAGCGCTGGGTGACGATTCATCGTCTGGACACGGACGGAGATCGGGAGTGGGAAGAGGTTCTAGGAGTAATAGCCGAAACCGACGAGCTTGAGTTGACGCTCAATGACGACGGCAGCGTGACGGTGAGGTGGGAGCAGCAGGAGGTCGAGGTATCGGGGAGGGGCGAGGTTGAGTTTGAGCAGGAAGAAGAGGCGGCGCCTTTCTAACGGACAACAAAAAGCCCGCTCAATGGCGGGCTTCGTTTTACTTCTGCGGAGCCGATGCTGGTGCCTGCTCCGACTTCTGAGCTGGCGGCGTATCAAGAGCTTTCTCACTCCTACCCATTTGGAAGGATGCAACCATGTTGGAGGTGAGCATGGCGTTAAACCCTGCGATACCGATCACAATGGCGAGAACTGTGGATACTGCAGTTACTATCATGGTCGTTTTCATCGAGCCAATACTCGACTTTATTTCTCCATGATTGCTGGAAATTTGATTGAGAGTTGCCTCCATTCTCTTGTCACGTTCCGCTTGGATAGCTACAAAGGCATCTATTTTTGCAGATACGGACTCAACCCGAGCGTCCATCTTGACTTCGATGGTCTCAAGCTTTGCGTTGAATTCTTCGCGCGTAATTTCAGTCATGGATTTAGTATGTCCCACGCCTTTCACGTTGTCACTCGCTCCCTCCACTCCGGAGTGCTGAGAGGGTGCTTTGAACGCTGGTGAGGCTTTCTCAAAGCCAGCCTTGATCTCCCCGCACGTTGAGAACTTAATTTGCATTTTAGTCCTCATCTGTAGGAGATGGCCCAAATTCGAGCTCTGGTTCGATAGGATTGTCGTCAGCCCACTTCCTTACGACTTTGGCTACGTGCTGCCTTAAGTAGCCACAGCTGTCACAAAACAGACCGAAACTTGATACCGTCATCGGTCTAGCTCCGTCCTTCAGCCGGGTTACGAGGCGATAAGTATCCGGAGCATCCTCATGATCGAAGGGGCAAATAATGGTCCATGTCTCCTCGCCGCATACTGGACAGTCGCTTTCGGGATTCTTTGCTTCTAGAAACCGGACAAAATCATCCGATGTTACCGACAGCTTTGATCTCTCAGGTTTTTTAATCGTTTGATCGCTCGTCATTGCAATTCCTTTTCGGCGATTTTAGGGTGCCAAAGCACCCCTATAGCATGATAGCTATACTAAATTGGCATTCCACACCAGTAGCACGCGTGCCAGGATATAGGTGTCATCCACCCGAATATCCTCGGGATCATGATGCTTGTTGTCCGAGATCATCTTGAAGTGGCCCTTGCCTTTCTTCTGCAGCCTTTTCACGTAAAGCATGTCGTCGTGGGAGAAGAGGTATATGCCATCCCCGGTGAACTCCCGGACAGTTATGTCTACCAGCAGTGGGTCGCGATCCTTGATCGTCGGCGCCATTGACTGCCCCCAGCCGGTGATCATCTTGAGGTGGAAGTGCTCTTTGAAGGTGACGCCAAGGTCGCGCAGATGCTTGGGGCTGACCCTTATGTCCTGGAGCATTTCTGGGTATTCGTGAGGGATCTGCCCGCCGCCCATCGCCGCACGCACGTCATAGTGCGCAATCCAAACCTCGTCACCAACTTGGCCAGGGCGAGAGGATTCAACGGGGACCATGCCCCCCAAATCGCTGTGCTCGGCAGCCGCAAGGAGGTTTGCGCGAGCGGCCTCTGAAAGACCTTTTCCTTTTGCTGCGAGCATCTGACGAACCATTTCTGATGCTGACAGGCCGGCATCTTGATGATTGATACTCGTCAACCCAGCAATCTCAACTGCTAGGCGCTTACTGAAACTCTCTACTGGCACCCCGAGGAGCCTGGATAGGACGGCTGCGAACTTAGAGTTGAGCGGGTTCGTTCCGTTCAAATACATAGCTACCGCTGCGGCCGATATATCAGCCGCCTCTGCCAAGCTGGCCTGAGTTAGGCCCAGCGCATTCTTCTTCGAGACGAAGAGGGATTTTGCCGCTTCACACTCAGCCTTGAGTTCTGGGGACAGCTCTTTCTTTTTGGTCATTTGCGAAATTTAACCGTTGGTTAAGTTATTTGCGCTAACCGCCGGTGTTGCCTCAATGCTAACCGCCGGTTAATATCGCAAGCACACCTCATCCTTGTTGGGCCAAGAAATGAAGAAGACGCCATTGCCAGAGCTGGTAGAGAGGATCGGGCAGACCGCTGTCGCCAGGGCACTCGGCGTCAGCTCTCCTGCCATCTCAAAAGCACTCCGCGCCGAACGAGATATCCAGGTTCAAGAGCACTCGGACGGAACATTCACCGCTGAGGAGATACGACCCTTTCCATCGCAAAGCAGCGCTTTGGTTGGGTGAATTTTCCCCTGATTCAGAAATCGGCAAAAGTGATTTGGATTAGCTGTTGATTCATCCAGCACTCAAATCACAGGCATAAAAAAACCGCCTGGCAGGGCGGTCCTTTCAACAGCAATAAAACTTGTGGGGCCATTATGAACACACTCGTCGCTCCAAGCAATACCGTGACGATGTCGAGTCGGGAGATCGCCGATCTGACCGGCAAGCATCATCACCATGTCGTGCGCGACATCAAACGCAATCTCGCCGAGCTGAACATAGATGCATCCAGATTTGGATGCATCTATACGGACGCTTCCAATCGCAAGCAAACCGAGTATCTGCTTCCGCCGGACATCGTAATGACGCTGTTGACCGGCTACAGCGTCCCGCTTCGCCATCGTGTCGTGACACGTTTGCAAGAACTAGTAAGCGTGTCACGACACGTCGCAATTCCTCAGTCCCTGCCTGACGCACTGCGACTGGCCACCGATCTCGCCGATAAGAACAGCGAGCTCCAACGCCTCGTTTCAGACCAGGCTCCAAAGGTGGCCGCCATCAGACGGCTTGCGGCAGCTGGTGGGGCTATCTGCATCACTGACGCCGCCAAGCAGCTTGGAGTGGCTCCCTCTCGACTCTTTGCCTGGCTCGAACAGCATCGCTGGATATTTCGCCGGCACGGCTGCAAGCGCTGGGTTGCATTCCAGCCGCGCATAACCTCCGGACACATGACCCACAAAGTCACTGCGTTGAAGCCTGACCCAGAGACCGGAATCGAGCGCGCGGCCTTCGACCCAATGATCACTCTAAAGGGGCTTACACGCCTCGCTGAACTGCTGCAGGAGGCTGCGTAATGGCCGGTGACTGGATCAAATTCGAACTCACTACCCTGGACAAGCCAGAGGTTTGCCAGATCGCTGACTTTGCGGACATCGACCCAGACGCGGTCGTCGGCAAGTTAATGCGCGTGTGGGGCTGGTTCGACCAACAAACCGAAAACGGTAACGCCCCGAGCGTGAGCAAAAAGTTACTTGATCGCCTGGTTGACGTTATCGGTTTCTGCGAACACATGAAATCGGTTGCCTGGATGATCGAGATCGACGGCGTTATTAGCCTTCCACATTTCGACCGGCACAACGGGAAGACCGCTAAGAATCGGCTTCTCACGGCAAAGCGGGTTGCGAATCACAAGGCAAATAACGGTAAAGGTAACGCTGCCACCGTTAGCGGTGCGTTACCTAAAGAAGATGTAGAGAAGAATAAAGAACCTCTCTGTGCGCGTATGCCGATTGATCCTCGCATGCCCAGCGAAATGGCGCTCGACTGGAAGCCAGACTCGAAAATCCTGAAGACCTATGCGCTGCACCAGGGGGTAGCGTTGGATCTGTTCACCGATGATGCCTTGAAAGCGTTCACCGGTTACTACGAGCCGAAGGGGCAGATCAATACCGAGGCCGAGTGGGTCAGCATGTTGGTCAAGTGGGTGCGCAACGACCTCAACAGAAACTCCAACGTCAAGCCGTTCGCACCCCGTCCAGCGTCTCAAGACTTTGATGATGACGACACTGGCTGGAATGAGCAGGGGGTATCCCAATGAAAAGCGTCGCGGTCGTAACGACTGGGCTCTGGGCGAAGGTGCAGTCGGGCCAGTACATCGAAAAGGAACAAACTCTGCCACAGGAGGTTCAGGTAGAACTTAACCGCGAAACTGCCGCCGTGATCAACGGCCTGTTCCGCCAGTTGCGCGCGATTTTTCCTGCCTGGAAGCAGGCTTGGCCGGATGTGGCGGCCTACAAGGCTGCCAAAAAAGAATGGCTTCAAGCGTTTCTTGAGGCCGGACTGCGCAGCCTGGATCAGTTGCAGTTCGGTCTGATGGGCGCTCGTCAGTCAGGTCGGGACTTCGTGCCTGCGCCTGGTGTGTTTATCGCTTGGTGCACGCCGACTGCCGAGATGCTTGGCCTGCCAACGCTTTCTGCGGCGCATCGCGAAGCGTGCCGCAATGCCCATCCCTGCATGGCCGGACGTGCGCGATGGAGCCACGACGCGGTTTGGCACACCGCGAAAGAGTGTGGTTTTGAAAGCCTGAACAAGCTTGAGGAATCGCTCAGCCTCAAACTGTTCGAGCGCAATTACACTATCACAGTTCGGCGCCTTATCGAGGGCCTGCCATTGCAGAGGATGCCTTTGGCGCTGCCTGAGAGAGCTGAAGGGCGCCGCACGCCGGAGATCGGCAACAGAGCGCTTGCCGAGATGCGTGCCATGCGATCAGGAGTCGCCCGTCATGCCTGATCGCCGCCTGGCTCTTCCTGAGATCGATACCTACCGCTGGGCAGTGTTCTGCTGCTCGTTCAAGGTCGACTTGAGCTCGCCTCCGGACCACGCGCTTGCGCTGTTTGCCGACGCGGCTATGGCCAGGCGCTACGGCGCCTGGATGTGGCCCAACACTTTCGAGGTCGTTGATCTCCGAGCCCCCAAGGAGGTCACTTCGTGAACACCCAAATAAAAACCCTGACGGTGAAATTGTCGGATGCCGAGATCGCGCGCAACGCCAAGCTTGAGCACGTGCGTGACCTGCGGGATGCAAGCCATCCAGCGCTTCACTTTCGGTACTTGAAGAACCGAACGCGCGGCTCCTGGTACTTGCTCCACAAGCGTCAATGGCACCTGATCGGGCATTTTCCCGACCTCAGCAGCAAACAGGTGGTCGCGGCGCTCCCGGCGGTACGGCTGCGTGTGGCGGCTGACGGCGCTGCGAGCGTTTCGGGCTGGGTGGCCGTGGGCGAGCTGCTGGACTGGTTTGGCGATCGCATGGCTAAATCGCGAGCGCTCTCGGACAAGCGTCGGGCGGCTATCAAGTCTGCAATCAGCTGCCAGCTCAAGCCGCGCCTGGACGATTTGCTGCTGAGCGACCTCAACGCCCAAACTCTGGACAGGCAGCTGATGTGGCCGGCGCAGGAAGAGCTGTCGCTGTCCTACGTTCAGCAATTGTTCCGCCTCGTCGCCATGGCCTTCCGCCAGGCGCGCAAGCTCGACCTGATCCCCTTCAACCCGATGGCCGAGCTCAAGTTCAGCAACTTCACCACGGCCCGAATCCTGCCCAAGCCTGCGCGCCTTCGCGACGTGCAGTTACCCGAACTGGTGGCACTGCTGGCTGAGCGCTTCGAGAGCGCGCCGGGTGACGCCATGCTGGCCTTGATGATGCTTTGTCACGGCACCCGGATTGGCGAAACCCGCCAAGCACGGTGGGCTGACATTGCACTGCCGGAGCGCGAGTGGTTCCTGCCTGCCGAACACACCAAGACGAAGACCGAGCTTCGGGTGCCTTTGACCGACCAAGTTGTCGGGCTGCTGTGCCGCTACCGTGACCGCCAGGCTGCCCAGGGCTACGACGGGGCCTTTCTGTTCCCTTCGCGCCGTGGCAAGCCGCTGAGCGACAACCAAGCCAGCGCTGTATTCACCCGGCTAGGGCAGGGCGCCTGGACCAGTCACGACCTGCGCAAGGTAACCCGAACTGCCTGGACTGACCTTGGCGTCGACGGCCACATTGGCGAGATGCTGCTCAACCACTCGCTCGGCAAGATCGCCTCAACGTACATCAACACTCAGGCCAAAGAGCAGCGCCGCTTGGCGTTGGTGAAGTGGCACGACTGGTTAGATGCGCGCGGCTTCAAGGCGATTCACGCGCAGACAGGCGTTAGATATGAAGATTCGCAAAACCTCGTAGACGCCTTGAATGGCGGGGCCTGCGAGCAAGAACCACAATTTGTTAAGGGCGAGGTTTTAAAAAGTGCAGAAACGACAGGGGCCTGGCTTTAAGCGGGAGCGGATCGAGCTTGAACCCTGCTCGATCTGCAAGGGTAAGGCGGTAGTGGCGGGGGTGTTTTATGAGCTGGTTTGCACGGATTGCAACGGCTCAGGTTGGGTTGTTCAGGATACCAAGCTGGTGCTTTCTGTCGATGAGTTGGTCACCCAATTGAGTTTCAAATTGCAGCAGGTAGAGCGCGAAGTCTTGGCGTTAAAGACTCCTCCAAAACCGACATGGCCGCATAGCTAATACGAGCAACCAAACCGCCTGGGAGCAGGCGGAACAAATTACACAGGGGATTGAGAGCATGATGATTCGTAAGCCGGCTGGCCGGCCATTGGGGGACACCGAATACCTGCTGGAACAGTGGGGTTGGTGGAGAATGGGCGATATGGGTGTGCCTGGTTACACGTCTCCGACTTTTGCGCTTATGAGGCAGGCGGGCGCACAGACTTCAGCTAGTAAGAATTACTGCATAACAGATGACTGGGCCATTGCCGTCGATAGTGCGGTGGCAAGACTTAGCCACAGGGATCAACAGATGGGCGATGTTATTTGGCTATACTATGGTGCGAAATGGCCCATGGTACGGGTGGGTAAGTATTATGGTATCAGTGAAGGCAAAGCTAGAGAGTTAGCTAGGGCTGGGGCCGCATGGATCGATTGCGCTGTCAGTGGTCTACGAGAAGTAGCTTAAATTTTCTTTGAAAAGCAAGGGCCTCAATTATCTGGGGCCCTCCAAAAAATCTATTACGGCTAAGATTGATTAACTAAATCTCTAAAGTCAGTTGACCAAATTCGACTAATTCGTTTTTTTCTGAACTGTGTGGCTTTTTCATGTTCTCGGTCAATTAGGCGCATGACCTCAACTAACCAAGGTTTTTCAGTTTTGAGGGTGCCGGAAAGTTGCCCTGAAGAATATCTTTGCTCTATTCCTCTGCTAATATGTCTCCAGTGTTTTGCTGGTGATCCCATCCATTCTTGGACAAAATCGCTAGCGTTAATGCATGGCATAATATCAATGGTTGCATAATCATTGTTTCCGCTATTTGTATGGCTGACTTTTTCAGCGAATTTTGCTCCGTCTGTTGATATTAGGTTTGTGAGTATTTTTGAGAACTCAGGATAACTTTTTATCGTGGCCTGGCGTTCAATATCTCTGAAATAGTCATTTATTCTGAAGAAGTGAGGTTTGTAGCTATCTTCGACCCAGCTAGCGTAGTTGTCATAAATGTTAGAGTATGAGGTTCCGCTATGATGAATGTCTCCTCTTAGCGGTTTAACTTTGTTCTGGGTAAGAAGGTCGTCAATGTACTTTTTGCATTCGTCTTCGACTTCGTCGAGACTTCTATTTATTATAGTCATTTCTGATAGGAGAAATCTGAATGCAAATAGATGAAACATTTCACCAGGGGTGGTTATCTCTCTCTCATCGAATTGACTAATAAGTTTTTCTGCTGCGTCGCGAGATTCGGACTCGCTCAGTTCGTCAAACTTCATGAAAACTTTCCACGCAGGCAAGTCGGCAGCCTTTGTGAAGTAAAGGCTCTCGTTTAATGATGCGTGGAGTAGTGGCTCGGAATAGATGCCTTTGGTAAGCATTCTTATGAGTATGTCATCATTTAATATGCGATTGCCTAAGTCGATACTGTTATATCTCTCAGCTGCATTGTAAATCGAGGGTCGCGGAGTTGTGAAATCTCTAGTTGATGCCATTTTATGTCTAAATATAGTATTGGCTCGGTCCACAAGGTCTGTACCAACTAAGCGGCCTGCCCTGATTTCTAGGCTAAGTGCAACGAAAAGACTGCTGAGTTCTGCCAATGCTACTTCATGAGCTTTATGCTTTGGTGCAAGAAGGTTGAGTAGCCTGGTCAAGTCCTCTATGGAGTGTTTTAGTATTCGAAGAGAATAAGTCTCTGATTCGTGAAAGATGTCTAAGATTACGGATTTGAGTTTATTTATAATTGCTGCGGTGTCTGTCGATTTAATATTTTTTACAAAGCTGTCAAATGCTTCCGAGGTTTTGGGAGTGATAACTATGGTTTGGCCAAATACTTTCTCTTTGGATCCTATAAAGCTATCTGCTATTTTTTTGTCATGTGCCAGGACAACTACTCTGCATTGATGATGCTCTAGATATTTGTTGAATATTCCAAGTAAGTCATTCGTGGCGATCTTGCTCCGTTCAAGATCGTCAAAGACTAGGATTCTGTCGTTTTTCACGTGCTCTCTTATCAACGCGTTTGCCAAGCCGGCAACTAGACCACCTACGTTAACTGGACCCGCTCCAGCGCCATCCGTAGAATTCGCCAGTCCCTTTGTAATGGCAAGTGTTGGATGCATTTTTGCATATACGGTTGAATAAATTTCTTCTGTAGTTTGTGTGCCGAATAAACTAATATAATAAATTTCGTCCTTTTTTAATATTTGTGTTACTTGGTGTGTCTTGCCGGATCCCCAGTCGCCAGTTACTAATACTCCATATCCTGGGCTTGATAGGGTTTTGTAGTAATCTAAATACTCTTTTAGGTGTGAGGTTTCGTGTGTTTCATTGAGTCCGTGTAGGTTTTCGTCGTTCACGTTGATAACATCCTTGCTCTTTAGGTGGATACATAGCTTCCCATTGGTAATCTACCTTTTCTCTACGAGGTAAAAAACACTTTTCCGCGCGGAATACATCTGTTTTCATAGCAGCGTGTATTGCTGTGAACGCAGCGAGACGCCTTCAAAACCCGGCTACTGAGTCGGGTTTTTTGTTCCTATTTTCAAGCCTTGCCACTGAGCGGGGCTTTTTTGTTTTCGGCCCCACGCCTGTCTCCTTGCCTAAAGCGGATGCCAACGACGTGGATGCCGACCTATTTGAGGACTCAAGATGAACTCCGAGCATCAGGCGCTGACCGATGTACCTTTGTGGTTGTTGGTTCTGCTGAGCCTCGCCGGTTTGTCTGGAGAAATGCTTCGCGCATCAGGCAGCGATCTTGGCCTTCGCCAAATCCTTCAGCGAGTAGCACTGCGCTTTCTCGCTTCTGGCCTGCTGGGTATGGCCACGTTGCTGCTCGCAATGGCCCTGTGGAACAACCTCTACCTGGCGGCCGGCTTGGGCATCGTAATCGCCGTGATAGGTGCAGATGTTGCCGGTGGCCTGTACACGCAATTCTTGGCACGTAAGGCGGGCGTTAGCGACCCGGCTCCAGGCCGTACCACTAACGGTCAGTAGATCGACAGAATCGGGGAGGGACGATGTTCAAGGTCGACATGTCGCTGGACGCGTTCCCTGTTTCTGCGGGCATGCGGGAGCTAGAGAAAAAGCACATTCCATTTGTGATGGCTCGCACCGCGACCTTACTGGCCCAGCGGGTCAAGAAGGGCACCATAACGGTGATGCAGAAACGCCTAGACCGGCCCACCCCGACCACGCTGAACAGCCTGTTCGTAAAAATGGCCACCAAGGCGCGAGCCGCTGAGGTCTACTTCAAAGACTCATGGGCGTCGGGTATTCCTGCCGACACTTACCTTCAGCAGTCGGTGAGCGGTGGTCTGCGGCCTCACAAGCGTTTCGAGAAATCGTTGATAGCACGCGGCATTATGCGCGGCGGCCAATACGCCGTGCCCACCACGGCTTTTATGAATCAGTACGGCAACGTGTCACGCGGCACGATGTTGAAGATCCTGTCGGGCCTGGGGGCTGCTGAATCGACGCGAGGCTATCAAGCAAACGCCAATGGCAGTGCTAAAAGTCGACGTAAGGGTAACGCCCATCGCTTCTTCTCAGGTGATGTTGACGGCACGCAGGGTGTGTGGGAGCGCAAGTCGATGGGCATGGGCGATGCAGTTCGGCCGGTGTTCATCTTCGCGGATTCAGCGCCCAGGTATCGAACCATTTTCCCGTTCTTCAAGATCGGGCAAAACATCGTAAACGCGAACTATCAAGCTGACGCAGCGACCGCCTGGGCTGAGGCGATGGCTTCGGCCCGGTAATGGCCATAATCGCCGTGAATTCAGAAAAAGGGTGAAAAAAGTGGCCTTTTCTTCAATTTTCTCACCTTTTTAGCTTGACAGGGCGGCCGGTTCGAAAAATCAAAGGTACTCCCGGACCCCCACCTCTCATGGGGGTAATTCGGGCCCCGCGTCTTCGCTATATATGACCCATTTTCAAAGGTTGGTTGTTGTGTAGTTATGGCTAATCAATCGATCACCCGTAAACCCGAGTGGCTGAACAAATCACGCATGGCGGACAGCCTCGGGATTACCACGCAAGCCTTCGATAAATGGGGGGTGACGCCCATCGCCAAGATTGGCCGGGAGTCGTTTTATGACGTGCGTTCTGTGCTGGATAACCGGCTGGTTCACAAGGGCGAGAAACAACAACCGCTGGATGACGACGGCCAACCCATCGATCCGCTGATTGAGTACAAGCAAGCGCAGCAGAAACTGCGGTTGACCACTGAGCAAGCCGACGCCCAAGAAATGCGTAATCGGGTGAAAGCCAAAAAGCTGGTGCCGGTGGATTTCTGCCTGTTCGCTCTGGGCAAGTTGAGCGCGATGCTCGGCTCAACGCTGGACACCATTCACATCAAAGTGAAACGCAAGCACCCGGATATCGAGGTGCGTCACATCGAGGCTATCCAACGTGAAATAGCCGTTACGCGGAACGAAGCGGTCAACCTGGCCGACACCTTGCCGGAGCTTCTAGATGAGTTCGTCGAAGCCCTGGATGAGGGCGCTGATTGATAGCGTCCGTAAGGGCCTAACCGGTCTCTACAAGGAACCGCCACTGACGGCGGTTGAGTGGGCCGATAAGCATTTTTACCTGTCCTCCGAGTCGTCCTATCAGGAGGGGCGCTGGACCACGGCGCCGTTTCAGGTCGCCATTCTTAATGCGATGGGCAATGACCTGATCGCTGTAGTCAACGTGCTGAAGTCCGCGCGGGTTGGCTATACCAAGATGCTGGTAGCCAATAAGGGCTACAAGATCCAGCACAAGAAACGCAACGTGTTGTCCTGGTGCCCGACCGATCCGGACGCCGACACCATGATGAAGCGCCATATCGAAACGATGATCCGCGACGTTCCCCTGGTGCGCGCTTTGGCGCCCTGGTACGGCGTGAAGCACCGGGATAACACCCTGGACGAAAAGCGTTTTGATAACTCGAAAATGCTTTGGTGCCTGGGTGGTAAGGCGGCGCGCAACTACCGGGAGAAAAGCCCTGATGAAGTGATCTACGACGAACTGTCAAAGTTCGACGCCGATATCGAGGGTGAGGGCTCCCCGACGATGCTGGGGGATAAGCGCCTTGAAGGCGCGACGTTTCCTAAATCAATACGTGGGTCTACTCCTGGGGTGATCGTTGCCAGCGGTGAGGATGACGAGTCAGTGGGCGAGGGCTGCCAAATCAGCCGGGCGGCTGATGAGTCGCCGCACTTCCTTCGGTTCAACATCAAATGTCCGTGCTGCGGCACAGAGCAGCATTTGAAATGGGGAGCCTTCGACAAGCCTTACGGCATGCGCTGGCGGCTCGATGGATACGGCCAGGTTGAGAAAGCCTGGTACTTGTGCGAGTCCGGCAACGGTTGCACGTTCGAATACCACGAAATGATTCAGGCCTCAGTTACTGGCCGCTACATCTGCGAGCGCCAAGGTATTTGGACCCGCGACGGCATGGAGTGGTTTTCCGCCGATGATCAGCCAATCACCACGCCGCGATCTGTCACGTTCCACATCTGGACCGTGTACTCCGAGTTCGTTACCTGGGCTTCGGTGGTCAGTGAATGGCTGAAAGTCGGCAAGGACCGGGGAAAGCTCAAGACCTTTATCAACACCACATTGGGCGAAGCCTGGGAAGAAGACCAAGGCGAGAAACTGGAATGGGAAGTGCTGGCCAAGCGGCGTAGCAACTACCTGAAAGTGCCCGCCCGGGGTGTCGCGCTGTTCGGCGGGATTGACACGCAGGATGACCGTTATGAGGGCCGTGTTTGGGCTTTCGGCGCCGGTGAGGAAGCGTGGCTGGTCCACCGTTGGGTGCTGACCGGTGACCCTGCAAGCGTTGAGCTGCGCAAGAAAGTGGGCCAGGAAATACGACGCCAGTTCACCCGCGAAGACGGCACGCTAATGCGTGTAGAGCGCTGGTGCTGGGACTCCGGTGGTCACTACTCGGACGAAGTTCGCAAGGAAAGCAAAAAGCACGGCGTCACCTGGGTTATCCCGGTGTTCGGCGCTGCGACCTACGGCAAGAAGATTGCCACCTTCCCAAAGAAAAAGACCAAGGGCGACCGGGTTTACCTCACTGAGGTAGGTACGGACAACGCCAAGGAGCTGATCTACAGCCGCTTGAAAATCGAACCGGACGGCGACCGCCCAGTGCCTGAGTGCATCCACTTGCCGCTTAACGAGCTGGTGTGTGACGAAGACGAAATGAAGCAGCTGACCAGCGAGCGTAAAGAATGGGTGGTTTCCAAAGGCCGCCGGGTTCAGCGCTGGACCAACGGCCGCCGCCGCAATGAAGCCCTTGACTGTTTTGTGTATGCACTGGCCGCTCTGCGGATCAGTCAGGAGCGTTTTGGCCTGGATCTGGAGCAACTGGCCTTAGAGGCTCAGTTCGTTCCGGCCACGGGCGCGTGGGAGGTGCCGGAAGTGCCAGACCTGAATGAGCCAGAAGAATCAGAGCCGCCGATTGAGTCGGCGCGGCCTGAGCACCCATCAACTCAAGCCGACGCCCCTGGCGACTGGCATAACGTGGAAAGTAACGGATGGCTATAAACGCGCAGGAGATGCTGGACAAGTATCTGGAGGCAGAGGCCGCCATTCTGCTGGGTAAAACGACCATTTTTAATGGCCGCACCCACACCATGGCCGAACTGCCGCAAATCCAAGCAGGTCGACGCGAATGGGAGCGCCGCGTTAGTGCCCAGCGCGCCGCCGCGCAGGGCAGTCCGGGTTATGCCCTGGCTGAGTTTCGTTGAACTTCCTCGACCGCTGCATTGCAGCGGTTAGCCCGGGTGCGGGGTTACGGCGCCTGGCGGCACGTAGCGGAATCCAAGCCTTTGAGGCTGCCGAGGTCACGCGCACACACAAGGCGAAGCGACAAACGCGAAGCGCTGACAACTCGTTGCAGCGCGACGCTGAATCGTTGCGCGGCCAGGCTCGAAAGTTGGACGAAGACCACGACCTGGTGACGGGTATTTTCGACCGGTTGGAAGAGCGGGTAGTGGGTGGTGCCGGGATCGCGGTGGAGCCGCTGCCCCTGGATCACGCTGGCAACATTCACCTGGAGTTCGCGGCGCAAATCAAAGACCTGTGGGCCGAGTGGTCCTTGCGGCCGGAAACCTCGGGAGAGCTAACCCGGGCGCAAATGGAGCGGCTGGTGTGCCGCACCTGGCTACGTGATGGCGAGGCGCTAGCCCAGCAGTTGTTTGGCAAGGTGGCCAACTTCAAGCACTTGCATAAAGTGCCTTTTACCCTGGAGTTGCTGGAGCCGGATTACCTGCCCTGGAGCTATAACGACGAATCGAAAGGGATTTGCCAGGGCATCACACGCGACGCCTGGCGCCGGGTCGTCGGATACAACCTGCTTAAGCGTCACCCCGGCAGTGCCTTGGGTTTCAGCATGTCGGTGGATACCAAGTTCGTGCCGGCTGATCGGATGTTGCACATCGCGTACCGCAAGCGAATTGGGCAGAACAGGGGCCAGCCTCTGTTGCACGCCGTGTTGACGCGCTTGGCGGACATCAAGGACTACGAAGAAAGCGAGCGCGTTGCTGCCCGTATCAGCGCAGCCCTGGCGATGTTCATCAAAAAGGGCTCGACCGACGACTACGTGGTTGCGCCTACGACTGCCGGCAAAGACGGTCAGGCCACTGGTGCCCGAAGTATTCCGATTGCCCCGGGCATGGTGTTTGACGGGCTGCTGCCCGGCGAAGACGTGGGGATGATTGAAAGCAACCGGCCCAGCCAGTTTGTGGAGAGTTTCCGCAACGGTCAGTTGCGCGCGGTTGCGGCGGGTACGCGCATTGGTTACTCCACGGCGACGCGCAGTTACACGGGCACTTACTCGGCCCAGCGTCAGGAACTGGTGGAGTCGCAACTGGGTTACGACCTGCTGCAACACGAATTCATCGACTACTGGTCGCGCAAGGTTTACCGGGCCTTTATCGAAATGGCGTTGGTCAGCGGCGTGCTTGTGCCGCCAGGCGACGTAAACATGGATTCGGTGTACGGCGCGGTTTATCAGGGGCCGGTGATGCCCTGGATTAACCCGGTGCATGAGGCGACCGCCTGGGATGCGCTGGTGCAGGGCGGTTTTGCCGATGAGGCCGAAGTGATCCGAGCGCGTGGGCGAAACCCGCAAGAACTTAAGCGCTCGCGTCAGGCGGAAATCGAAAGCAACCGGGCGAAAGGGCTGGTGTTCAGCTCCGACGCCTATCACAAGTTCTACGGGAAAGTGACCGTCAATGCAGACCTATCAAGCGAAAAAGAGAAAGCGTGAAGCGCCGCCGCTGACGATGCCCAGGGCGTCGGTTCAGTCGTCGGTTTCGTCCGTGATTACGGCGGCAAACCAGCCAGTGGAGAGTTGGTACTCAATGCGCGCCATGGCGCGCGGTAGTGTCGAGATCCTGCTGTATGACGAGATCGGCGGATGGGGTATCACCGCCAAGCAGTTCGCCCAGGATCTGGCCGCCTGTGGTGACGTGTCACAAATCAATCTGCGCATTCACTCGCCCGGTGGCGATGTGTTCGCCGGCATGGCGATTTACAACACGCTCAAGGCCCACCCGGCCCGCGTAGATGTGTACATCGACGGTCTGGCCGCTTCTATGGCCAGCGTGATCGCGATGGCGGGCGACAAGGTGTATATGCCGACTAACGCCATGATGATGATCCACAAGCCCTGGGGCGCGCAGGGCGGTGATGCGGACGATATGCGCCGCTATGCCGATCTGCTCGACAAGGTTGAAGGAACGTTGGTGCAGGCCTACGTCAGCAAGACCGGCAAGAGCGCGGAAGAAATCCACGCGCTGTTGAAGGATGAAACATGGATGGATGGCAGCGAGGCGGTGGCAGCCGGCTTCGCTGATCAGTTGATTGATCCGCTGGTAGCTGCCGCACAACTCAAATCGAAACGCATGCAGGAGTTTGAACACATGCCGCCAGAAGCTTTTAACAGCCTGATGAACCCGCGTAACCAAGTGCCTGCCCCGGCTCCAGCTCCAACACCAGCGCCTGCCCCGGCTCCGGCAAATTCCTTGTCGGCTGATCAGATTCGCGCCCAGGTCATTGCCGAGGAAGGCGTGCGCCGTACCGGTATCACTGCCGCTTTCGGCAGTTTTGCAACTGACCATTCCGAGCTGTTGCAAGCTTGCGTAGCTGACATGGCCTGCACTGTTGAAAGTGCCCGGGCGCAGCTGTTGGCCAAGTTGGGCGAGCAGTCCACGCCATCGAATATCCCGGGTCTGCACGGTCATATTTCCAACGGTAATCTGGTTGGCGATTCGGTGCGTGCATCCCTGGAGGCGCGGATCGGCATCGCCGCAATCGAGGCCAGCAACGGCTTGAACCACATGAGTATGCGCGAGCTGGCCCGTGCATCTCTGACCGAGCGCGGCATTTTGGTGGCGACGCTCAACCCGATGCAGATGGTCGGCATGGCATTTACCCACGGTTCTAGCGACTTCGGGCAGATCCTGCTGGATATCGCCGGTAAGTCGGTTTTGACCGGGTGGGAAGAAGCCCCCGAGACGTTCCAGCTCTGGACCAAAAAAGGGCAGTTGAGCGACTTCAAAACCTCTTCGCGTGTGGGCCTGGGCGAGTTCCCGAGCTTGCGCGAAGTGCGCCCGGGCGCCGAGTACAAACACATCACCCTAAGTGATCGCGGCGAGCCGATCACGCTGGCGACCTACGGCGAGCTGTTTTCGATCACCCGTCAGGCGATCATCAACGACGACCTGTCGTTGTTGAGTGACGTGCCTTACAAGATGGGCCAGGCAGCGCGCGCGACCATCGGTGATTTGGTCTATGCGGTACTGACCAGTCCGCCGAAGATGCGCGACGGTAAGTCGTTGTTTGATGCTTCGCGCAAAAACAACGCGGCCGGTCCGGCGTCTGAGCTGTCCATTGCCAGCTTGATCGCTGGTAAGACTGCAATGGCCTCGCAAAAAACCCAGGTTGATGGTGGCAAGCCTCGCACCTTGAACATTCGCCCTGCTTACGTGCTGACCCCGGTGGCCCTGGAAGACAAGGCCAACCAAATCATCAACTCGGCCTCTGTGCCGGGCGCTGATGCTAACTCTGGCATCATCAACCCGATCCGCGGCTTTGCCAAAGTGATTGGTGAGCCGCGTCTTGATGATGCGTCGGCAACGGCCTGGTATATGGCTGCCAAGCAAGGCAGCGACACCATTGAAGTTGCTTACCTCAACGGCATTGATACGCCGTATGTGGAGCAGCAAAACGGCTTCAGCGTCGACGGCGTGGCCAGCAAGGTGCGTATCGACGCAGGCGTTGCGCCTGCCGACTTCCGTGGCCTGTACAGCGCCGCTGGTAAGTAAACCCCGCTGTCCCTGATAACCCGGCCTAGTGCGGGGTTTGTTGTTTTTGCGTTCTGGAGAATTGAGCGATGTCTAAGAATTATTCGGGTACCGGCCGGTCTTGCACGTTTGTGTCCCCTACTGGCGGCACCAAAGCCGGCGTACCTGTGGCGATCAACGCCATGGTGGTGATCCCGCTGGAAGACACGGTAAAAGGCCAGGCCTTTACCGGCGTGCTGGGTGATGCCTGGGTGCTGCCTGTCACCGGTGCGCTGAAGGCAGGCGTCAAGGTCAGTGTTTTGGCCGGTACGTTGGTCGCTGATGGCACTGCGGATGCTGTGCCCTTCGGCAAGCTGCTGACTGACGCGTCTGGCGGCTTCGCTGAAGCCCTGTTGATCCAGTAATGGCCGGCGGCTTTCGGGCTCTGGCAGATCGCATGGACGCCTTGGCGGTAGAGCGCCTGGGCGATCCAGCGACGCTGGCAGATGGTCGTAGAGTCTTCGGTGCGTTTGCCTCCCCCTTTATCGGCGCTGAAATCGGCGGCAGCAAGAGCGGCGCGGCACGTTTGGGTGGCGCAATCAACGCCGACGAGGTGTTAGAGCCCACCCTGACCGCGCGAGTGGTCGACGTGCAAGGCGTCAAAAAGGGCGACCATTTAACCATTGAGCTGCCGCCCCTGTTGGGTGGTGGCCGTTACAAGGTTGTTCGCCAGAAGCCCGATGGTTCCGGCATGGTCGACTTAGTATTGAGTGTGTCCAATGAGCGAACTGACGACATTACATGATGCGATCACTCGCATCATTAGCAAGTGCATGCCCAAGGTGGTGCATGTTGAGCAGTTCCCGGAGCTGGGCGCCGAGGTGATGACGCCGGCGCTGTTGTACGGGATTACTGACATGGCACCGGGCCTGGATCGAGGGGAGGGCAAAACGGCGGTCCTTGGTCGTTTCCAATCCTGCATTCTGGTGGAGGCAGACCGGTCTAAGGCATCGCTCCAGGCCGCTATCTTGGCTGGCCAAATGATGACGGTGCTAAAGGATCAGTTTTGGGATTTGGATTTTGTCACCGGCCCGCCGTCGCAGGTCCACGCCCAGCCTGAAGCTCCCACGCCTGAGCTTGAACAGTTCGTCATGTGGTCAGTTCAATGGATCCAGCCTTTCGAGTTGGGAGAGTTCACTTGGCCATGGCCTGACGAACCGCCTGGCTCGCTGGTTATCGACATAGAACCAGGTGACGGGCCGGTAAGTCCCGAGGACATTCAGTGAGTTACGCCAGTGCGGAACATGACCGCATGATCGCGGCCATGCTAATGCCGTGTGTGGTGGTCGGCGTGGATCTGGCGGCACCGGCGGTACGTGTCAGCAATGGCGAATGGACGAGCGCCTGGGTGCGCTGGCACAGCCTGGCGGCCGGTAAGGCGCGACATTGGCGCGCGCCAAGCCTGGGCGAGCAGGGGGTTTTGTTCAATCCCAGCGGCCAGGCGGGCATGGGGACGTTTATTCCCGGGCTGTACGGCAATGCCGGCGGACCGCCGGATAACCGGGACCATGTAGAAGTCTGGCGTTTTGACGATGGCGGCTCCCTGGTTTACGACTGGGAGGCCAAGACGTACACCATCACGCTGCCCACGGGTACGGTCACCATCAAAGTGGGCAGCACAGTGGTTACCGTTACGGATAACGCGGTGAATGCCACGGTGGGCGGTACCGAGTTCGATCTGGCGCCCGGTTGGGCCGCGATCAAATCGCCGCAGATAGCGTTGATCGGCGCGGTAGAAATCGACGGCCCGTTACACGTAACGCAAAGCATCACCGGCGACGCCGATATTCTGGCGGCCGGTAATAGCGATAACCACCACAAGCACTAACCCAATTCACCTACAGCCCGCCGCGTGCGGGTTTTTTCATGCCCGGAGAAATCATGGCCAAGCCCATCGAGAAGCCCGCAACCGAAGAACAAGCCTCCGCTGCGCCTGCGTCTTTGACGTTCCGCGATCTGGTCTACACGTCGCGCACGCTGGTTGTGCCTGATACCGATCGTACCTACCCGGTGGTCAAGAGCCTGGTTGTGGTGCCGGAATCTGACAAAGAGGCCGTGGCCTTCCTGAAGGCTCATAGCGAATACGCCCAGGAGGGTTAAGCCAGATGATCGGAATGGATCGCCACACCGGGCAACCCATATCCGGCATCGAGCATTTGCGACAGTCCATCGCGGACATCTTAAGTACGCCCCTGGGCAGTCGCCGGCACCGGCCGGAGTACGGCAGCAAGCTACGCCTGTTCGTTGACTTGCCAATCAATGCTGGCTGGAAAAGTGCGGTGCAGGCCGAGGCGGCCCATGCACTCGGCCGTAGTGAACCACGCCTAAAGCTTGAGCGCGTGACGGCGCTGTCGCTGCTGGACGGGAAAATCAATATGAGCGTTGCCGGCGAGTACCTGGGCGACAGCTTTGTCTTGGAGGTAAGCGTATGAGCATCGTGGACTTGTCGGCCTTGCCGGCGCCGGAGGTGCTTGAGCCGCTGGACTTTGAAGAGGTCTACGACGAAGGGCTATCGGCGTTTCGCGCCTATATGGGCGACAACTGGAATGCCGCGCTCGAAAGTGATCCGGTTTCCAAATTGCTGGAGGTTGGGGCTTATAACAAGGTTGGTAACCGCGCCCGGGTTAACGATGCATGCAAGGCGCTGCTGTTGGCTCACGCCACTGGTAGCGACCTCGATCAGTTGGGCGCAAACGTCAATCTGAAACGCCTAGTTATTCAGCCCGAGGATCTGCTGGCGGTTCCGCCGGTGCCGCAAGTACTTGAGGATCATGACTCGTTTCGTGAGCGCATCCAGTTGGCTTACGAGGGATTGACCACGGCCGGCCCGCGTAACAGCTACATCCTGCATGCCCGTAACGCGTCTGGACTTGTGCGGGATGCCACGGCGGAAAGTCCGTCGCCGGCAAACGTTACCGTAACGGTGCTGAGTGCGGAGGGGGATGGTACGGCCACGCCGGAACTGTTGGCCACGGTGGCTACCGCGCTGAATGATGAGGATGTGCGGCCATTGGGTGACCGGGTCAAGGTTCAGGGGGCCCAAATCCTGAAGTACCGAGTTGACGCCATCCTGCATATGAACAGCGCGGGGCCTGAGCGTGACGCAGCCTTGGCCGAAGCCAAAAGCCGCCTATCGAGCTGGATCAATCCCCGTAAGCGTCTCGGCGTTGAGGTGGCCCGGTCTGCGGTAGACGCCCAGGTGCATGTTGCAGGCGTTTCTCGTGTTGAGCTGACTGGGTGGGTCGACCTGTCACCCACAAAGGCCCAGGCCGCTTACTGCACCGGTTACGACGTGAGGTTGGCGGATGAAAAGCCTGCTACCCAGTAATAGCACCCAGCTAGAGCGAGCCATTGAAGCCGCGTTCTACGAAAAAACCATTGTTCCGTTGCGCACGCTCTACAACGCCGATACGTGCCCAGCCCACTTGTTGCTACATCTGGCTTGGGCCTGGTCGGTCGACCGCTGGGATTACCGGTGGAGCGAGTCGACTAAGCGGGCCGCCATCAGGGCCTCGTACTACATCCACAAGCACAAAGGCACGATTGGCGCATTGCGTCGCGTGGTGGAGCCGCTGGGCTATCTGATCGAGGTCATGGAGTGGTGGCAGACGGTGCCCGAGGGGGTGCCGGGCACGTTCGCGCTGAAAGTCGGCGTTTTGGACGCCGGCATTACCGAAGAAATGTACGAAGAGTTGACCCGGCTCATTGATGACGCCAAGCCCGTCAGTCGGCACATGACCGGTCTGGCGATCAGCCTGGAAACCACCGGTTACATCGGCATCGGCGCCTGTGTAAGCGAGGGTGAAGTGATCGACGTTTACCCACCAACCCCCCGCGATATCGAGGTGACCGGCACTTATGGCCTGGTCATGTGTATCGATGAAGTTGACACCCAGGACGTGTATCCATGATTGATCAGAACAGTCAGTTTTTCGCCATCCTCACGGAAGTTGGGGAGGCGAAACAGGCAAACGCTACCGCCTTGGGCCAGTCTTGGACCTTCGCCCAAATGGGCGTGGGTGATGCCAACGGCACGGACCCAATCCCCAATCGCACGCAAACCCGCCTGATCAACGAATGGCGCCGCGCGGCGGTCAATCAGGTGCGAACCGATCCGGCCAACCCGAATATCATCATCACTGAGCAGGTGATTCCGGCCGACGTGGGCGGTAAGTGGATCCGGGAAATCGGTCTGTATGACGCCGCCGGCGATCTGGTGGCGGTAGCCAACTGCGCGCCGAGCTTCAAGCCTTTGCTTGTGCAGGGGACCGGCAAGACCCAAATTATCCGGATGAATTTCATCGTCGCGAGTACCGCGAGCGTCGTCCTGAAGATTGACCCGGCGATTGTCCTGGCGACCCGTGAATACGTTGACACCCAGATTGTTGAAGCCATGGCAAAAATGGACTTTAAACATTCGGTGTTGGTGGCGACCACGGCCAGCATTGCCTTGAGCGGCGTGCAGACCATCGACGGCGTGTTGTTGCCGGCGGATGCGCGCGTGCTGGTGAAGAATCAGGGGGACGCCAAGGAAAACGGCTTGTACGTGGTTTCTTCGACCGGCGTGTGGAAGCGCACCCAGGACGCAGACAGCAGCGCCGAGGTGACGCCGGGGCTGTTTGTCAGTGTCGAGAAGGGCACTGCCAACGGCGACAGCGTTTGGCAGCTGGTGACGGATGCGCCGATTGTATTGGGCACTACTGCCCTGGCCTTTGAAATGGCTGTTGGCCGCACCGGCGTGAGCGCTGGCTCTTACGCCAATGTCACCGTCGATAAGTACGGTCGTGTTATTGCTGGTACCAATCCCACTACGTTGGCGGGGCATGGAATCACTGACGGGCTTCGTGTCGGCGCAGTGAGTCAGCAGTATCCGATTCTGGCCGCCCCGGCCCCTGGTGGGGTAGACAACACTGGTACCGGTGGTGCGCTGCAAATCCGAGAGGCTCAGGAAGTCGGCGCCGCTCAAACGACACTGGATTACGCCCCCCGTATTTTGTTCCACTGGCAAGGTTTGAAAGCTCGCGATTTGGCGATGTCGAACCTGGGGGACCTGCTTTGGGGCAGTAACTTGGTGTACCACGGCGGAAACTTCAGTCCTGCGTCCAAGGCCAACCTGGCAAGCCCCGCATTCACGGGCACCCCTACAGCTCCAACGGCTACCGCTGGCACCAATACCACGCAGTTGGCCAACACGGCCTTTGTTTGGTCGGCGGTAAACGCCTATGCAACGACTGTCACGGCCTCGCTTAACCTGAAAGCCGATCTGGCAACTTCTCTTCGGATTGGTTCGGTCAGTCGTCAGCGGCCGATTCTGTCAGGCCCAATCCCGGCCGGCGCAGACAATGGCGGAGATGGTGCGGGTGGCGCAGCCGAGATCAGGGAAGTTCAAGAAGTTGGCAACACGCAATCTGATATGAAGTACGCGCCATCGCTGCTTTTCAATTGGTCGAGCAAGTTTGCGCGCTACCTGAAGATGTCGCCTGTGGGCGATCTGGTCTGGGGTGATAAAAAGGTCTTCACCGAAGGCAATATCACTGATGTGCTGGCTACTGTCGCTATGCAGCCAAATGGCCGCGTTCTGATTCCAACTAAGGACGGAACGCCGCTTTACCTTCAGTGGTACGAGGGGCCGCTCGCTGGAGCTGAAACAGTTGCTTATCCCGCAGTAAGTCATCCTGTCCCATTCCCGACTGAGTGCCTTTTTGCTGGTGTTTTTACGAGATCCACAAGTAGCAATACGCTGTCGGATCAGATGTTCCAGATGGAATATTGGGATCGCCTGGGCGTTAAGGTTTTTCCGCAATGGTTTGGCACTGGCAATCAGTCGCTTGTTAAACCTCTGATATTTGCTATCGGGAATTGAGTATGGCCAATGAAGAAGAAGTGCCGGAGCTAGTCAGGTCCGAAGTCATTTATTACAGCGCGCAAGATTGCGGCTTTTTGTTCTTGTCTGAGCGATCAGCTTATGACGCTGCGGGTACTTGGCCGCCAGATGTTGTGGAGGTGACAGAGGACGATTGGCAGAACTTTGGCCAGAAGTCGCCGCCTCCTGGCATGCGTCGTGGTAGTGATGCTGATGGTCGCCCGGCCTGGGTCACTCCCGAGGTTTCGCCGGATGATGCGCGGGGGCAGGAGCGCGCTTGGCGTGATCGTCAGTTGAAAGCCACTGATAGCCTGGTTACGCGCCACCGCGACGAGCTTGAGGCTGATCGCCCCACAACCTTGCGCGCTGAGCAGTATCAGCAATTGCAGCGCTATCGCCTGGATCTGCGCGACTGGCCTGATTCCGAGTTATTCCCGGGCGCTTCTGATCGCCCGACGCAGCCGGTCTGGCTGGCTGGCAGCACCGAGTAACGCCCCGCATCGACGGGGCGTTTTCTTTTCCGTTACGCGTAACACGAACAACCTACGGCCTCGCCTATGCGGGGTTTTTTCGTATCTGGAGATTGAGCCCTATGAGTTTCTTTCACGGTATCACCACTTCGCTGATCGACACGGGGCCGCGCACTATCTCGCTCCCATCGTCCTCGATCATCGGCCTTTGCGACACCTTCACCCCAGGGGTACTCGGTGGCGGTAGTGCCAAGGCTGGCGAGCTGAAGCTGATCACGTCCGAGCGCGAAGCCATTGCCGCGTTCGGTGCCGATTCGGCAATTACCCGGGCTTGTCAGGCGATCTATGTGCGGGCAAAGGCTGTAATCGTCGCCATTGGCGTCCCTAAGCTCGCTGACGCCGCGCTGCAAACATCCGCCATCATCGGCGGCGTTCTGACGGACGGGCAGCGCACGGGCCTTCAGGCGCTGCTGGACGGCAAGAGCCGACACAACGCCCAGCCCAAATTGCTGATTGCCCCGGGGCACTCGGCCACGCAGGCGGTTGCCACCGCCATGGATGCCCTGGCCGGCAAGCTGCGCGCAATTGCCATTGTTGATGGTCCGAATACCACTGATGAGGCCGCCATGGCCTACGCCCTGAACTTCGGCAGTAAGCGCATCTACTTGGTAGATCCGGGCGTGCAGTTCTGGAGCACCGTCGAAAGCGCGACGGTTAACGCACCGGCTTCGGCCTGGGTGGCAGGCTTGTTTGCCTGGACCGATGCCGAGTACGGCTACTGGGCGTCACCATCGAACAAAGAGTTTGTTGGCATCACCGGTACCACTCGGCCGGTGGAGTACTTGGACGGCGACGAGACGTGCCGGGCCAACCTGCTCAATAACGCGAACATCACCACGATTATTCGCGATGGCGGTTACCGCTTGTGGGGCAACCGTACCTGTTCGGCCGATGCCAAGTGGTCCTTCGTCACCCGTGTGCGCACCTGCGACATCCTCATGGATGCGATCCAGGCGGGTCATAAGTGGGCTGTAGACCGCTCGATCACTAAAACCTATGTGTCTGACGTCACCGAGGGGCTTCAGGCCTTCATGCGTGATCAGAAGAACGCCGGCGCAGTGATCAACTTCGAGGTCTACGCGGACACCGAGCGCAACACGGCCAGCCAAATCGAGCAGGGCAAAATCTACTGGCGCATTCGCTTCACCGACGTGCCGCCGGCCGAGAACCCGAATTTCCTGATCGAAGTCACCAATGAGTGGCTGACCGAAGTTCTTGAAGCAGCCTAAGGGGGCCGAGCAATGATTCCTGAAATGTTGACCAACTGCGTCATGTTTGCTGATGGCGTGAGCTTTTCCGGTGACGTGCCGTCCATGACGCTGCCCAAACTCTCGATCAAAACCGAGGAATACCGGGGCGGCGGCATGAGCGGCCCGGTCGACCTGCCCACCGGTTTGGAAAAGCTGGAAGCGGCATTCACCACCAACGGCGTGCGTAAAGAGGCGCTGAAGTTCTTCGGCCTGGCGGATCAGACCGCGTGCAACCTCGTTTTCCGTGGATCGTTCAAGGGCCAAAAAGGCACCGTCAAGTCTGTAACTGTGACCCTGCGCGGCTCGCTCAAAGAAGTCGATATGGGCGATTGGAAACCGGGCGACAAGGCTGAAATCAAGCACGCCGTAGCCGTCACCTACTACAAGCTCGAGATCGACGGGCGTGTGATGTTCGAAATCGACTTTGCCAACATGGTGCAGGTGATCAACGGTGTTGATCAGCTGGCCGCTGAACGCTCGGCCCTGGGCCTCTAAGGATTGATGAAATGACCGATTCTCTTACTGCACCGCTGCCGTCCTGGCTGGTCCTGAGTGACGAAGGCGTTACCGTAACGCTCAAGCACAAGGCCAATCTCAATGGGGTTGTGACCGACAAGCTGATGATGCGCGCGCCCAGCGTCAAGGATGTTATAGCCGCCAAGATCGCCGGCAATGGTGACCATGAAAAGGTGGAGCTGAACTTGTTTTCCAGTCTGCTTATGGCTACTGAGGCCGAACTCACAGCCCTCAAATACAAGGACTACATGCGCCTCCAGGCGGGCTATTTTCGCCTGGTTGAAGAAGACGACGTGTAACGAGGGCACGCTTAAGGCGCTGGCCAAGCGCTTGGCAAAAGAGACGGGTTTCTCTTCTGCCGAGATCCTGGCCATGCCCTTTAACGTGATGGTGTGGTGGCTCACGGATTGAGCCGCTGTTGATCTACACGACGTATAGGGCGCGCACATGGCGAACAAACTTGCTCTCGGCCTGGTGATTGGCGGGGCCGTCAGCTCGACGGTAGGGGCGGCGTTCAAGGACGTCAGCAACAAAATAAAGAAGCTGGAGGAACAAGGTTCCCGGGCGCGGGTGCTGCAAAAGACCATCGGCGAAACCATGCGTTTGCGCGAGGAATGGCTCAAAGCGCACATGGCCGGCGAAAAGGGCGCTGATGCGCTACGGCGGAAGCTGGAGAATAATCTGGACGGCCTGCGCAAGCAGGGCGTTGAGGTGCGCAACCTTACCAAGGCTTACGCAGCTATGGGGCAGGCCGCGACCAAGGCTGAGCTTAAAGCCAAGGGCCATATGCAGCTCGATGCTGGTAAACAGCAGTTGAAAAGCAGCATAGGCCAGGCGGCGGCGGCCACGGCCGCGATGGCCGTTCCTACGAAGGTTAGCGCGGACTATGGCGCGATCATTCGTGACATTGCGATCAAAGCGAATATTGCCAACACGCCCGAAGAAGCGCAGATGTCGAAAACGATCATCGGCACGTCGCGCGATACCGGGATGGCCCGTAATCAGGTGGCCGAGGTGGTCAACGCCCTGGTGGGGGCGGGCATGGAGCTTGATAAGGCCATGTCTTACGCACCGGTGGCGGCTAAGTTTGCAATTGGCCAGGGGTCGGACGGCGGCGAAACGGCCCGCATGATCAACGCCCTGGGGCAGAACGCCAAAATCTCCGACCCGGCCGTGATGCAAAAGGCGCTGGAGGCCATCGCCTATCAGGGCCAGGCGGGCAGTTTTGAAGCGGCCGACATGGCTCGTTGGTTCCCCGAGCTGCTGGCGGGTATGGGCAAGATCGGTATCACCGGCATGGATGCGGTGACGCAACTGGGCTCAATGCTTCAGGTGCAGATGAAGACCGCCGGCGGCGCTGATGAGGCGGCCAACAACCTCAAAAACTGGATGGAGAAAATCGGTTCTGGCGATACGCTCAAGGCTTACAAGGACGCGGGAATTGACTACCAAGGGTCGATGAATACCGGCCTGCAGAACGGTAAATCAACTCTGGAGTCCAGCTTTGAGTTGGCGCAGAAGTACATTGCGGCAACGGATCCGAAGAAGGCCGCCGCGATGGCGGCCGCTACGGCAAAGATCAGCAAGGAGACTGATCCCGCTAAGGCCAAGGCCATGATTGCGTCCCTGGAGCAGGCTTTGCGTACCGGGGATCTGTTCGCGGATATGCAGGTTAAAGGCGCTTTAACGGCCTATATGCAGAACAAAGAGTTGTACGCCCAGCTCAAGAAAGACTCGGCTTCGGCCACTGGCATCCTTGATAAGAACCTTGAGGAGCGCCGGCAGGCATCGGCGCAGAAATGGGCGGAAATGGCACAGGGCATGGACGACGCCATGCGCGCCATTGGTGACGCCTTCCGACCGGTCACTGACAAGGTGGCGGATGGGTTGGCCTACGTCACCCAGGGCCTCGCCAAGCTGTCGGACGAGTCGCCCCGGGTTGTGACTGGGATCGGCGCCGCCGTGGCGGCCGTGATCGCGTTTCAGACTGCTATGAGCGGATTCAAGATCGCCAAGGGCCTGCTCAACCTTGGGCGCGGCTCGTTGATGGGTAATCCCAATATTCCGCAAAAAGTCATTGTTACCAACATGCCGATGGGTGGGCCTGGTGGCATGGATTTGGGCGGCGTCGATGACGCGGGCGGTAAGGATGGGAAGGGCAAGGGCAGGGGCGGCGGCCGTGGCAGAAGTCCGGGCCGTGGCGTTGGCGCGGGCCTGAAGGGGCCGGCAGTGTTGGCCGTAATTGAGGCCGGCTTTAAGGTCAAAGACACTTACGACAACGCTGAAACCCAGGACGAAAAAGCCGAAGGCTATGGCGCTGCGGCCGGCGGGCTTGCTGGCACTCTTGCCGGCGCTGCGGCCGGTGCGGCCATCGGGTCGGCGGTACCGGTAATCGGAACCATCTTGGGCGGTTTGATTGGTGGGTATCTAGGGAGCTTGGGCGGTGACGCCCTGGGCGGTGCCATCGGCAAGTCAATGTTTGGCTCTGACGAAAGCAAGAAGGCCATGCCCGTGGCCGGGCCATTGATGATGAAGGATGCCGGCAAGGACATCCCGCCGGTATTGGGGGATATCGCCAAGTCGTTTACGCCTTCGCGCACAGGGCCTCTCATGTTGACCAATCCAGGCCAGGGCGCTTTACCGGCAACACCTGGCACGGTTAATCCGGGTGATGCCGCGCGTTCCATGATGTTGCCGCAGGCTAGTGCCGACGCGGTTGCAGCGCCACTTGCTGCGGCTGTGGTGGCGAAGGTGCAGCCGGCGAAGATCGAGCCCAAGGTAGATATTCACGCTCCTATCACGCTCACGGTGCAAGGCGATGTGAAAGACCCGAACGAGATCCTGGCCCAGCTGCGGCCGCTGATGGAACAGCAGCAACGGGAGATCGCCCAGCAATTGGAAAGCCGCAAGCTCTACGACGCGCCCAATATCTAACGGGGGGAATATGGAATCACTGGCACAGCTACAGTCCGGCCTGAAATACCTGGCCTCTGCCGGAGAAGCGGGCCGGCGCAGTATCGACGGGGTGATTGGGCCGGTAAACGGTGCGATCAGCGAAATCACCGGCGCGGCCAACGAGCTGGAGGACCTGCCGTTTATTGGTCCTGCCGTGGGGGAAAAGCTTCAGCGTGTCATGCGCGGAATTGCCACTGCCCAGGCCAAGGTTGGCCAGGTGGTTGCTACCTATAACCGGGCCACGCGCGCCCTGTCGCAGATTGATGAGCGTCTGGATACCTTGAAAGAGCAGGCCGGTCGGGCAGCTACGGCGATCAACAAGATCGCCGGCAAGATTGACCCGTCGTTGGCCAATATCCTGCCGACCGGTGCCTTTGCCACGGACGGCACGCCGGCGAAAGAGGCGGTGAAGCCTTTCCCCCATCTGCTGATCATTCAGCCGCTGGACCCGAAGGCGCAGCCGTATTACTTCAACCTTGATACGGCGGCCTTTGATTCGCTGCGCCGCTCGACAGAGTACCGCTGGGCCTCCCAGGAGCGCCTGACGCGCCGTGCGGCCCAGCAGGCGGTTGGTATGGGGGACGAGAAAATCACGCTCAAGGGCGATATTTTCCCGGGTTACCGTGGTGGGCTTGAACAGCTCAATACATTGCGCTCGATAGGCTCCCAGCTCAAGCCGGTGACCCTGACCACGGGCTATGGGTTTGTGTTGGGTACCTGGTGCCTCAAGACCATTGACGAAGACCAAAGCGCGCTGATGCAGGGTGGTATCCCCCGCAAACAGGCGTTTACCTTGGAGTTTGTGCGCTATGGCGACGATATGCAGAACATCTGACGGGGATCTTCTGGACACCATTTGCCATAACTTCTATGGCCATCTGGTGGGCAGTGTCGAGGCAGTGTTGACGGCCAATCAGGGCCTGGCCGATGAGGATCAGCCTTACCGTACCGGCGTGCTGATTGTTCTGCCGGATCTGCCTGGCCCTGTGGATGAGCAAGTGGCGCTGTGGGATTGATTCAGCTCGCCGCTTCCAGACAGGCCTGGCGTTCGTTACACGTAACTCCCCTTTCCCTAGAGCCCGCCCAGTGCGGGTTTTTATTGGCCAATGTCCTATGACTCCGCAATTTAGAATCGTCGCGAATGGTTCCGACATTACGTCGCTGATTAATGATCGGCTTTTGCTGTTGCGCACCACGGATAAGCCCGGCATGGAGTCGGACGAGTTTGAGTTGCGCATTGATGACCGCGACGGCCTGGTAACGCTCCCCAAGCGCGGCGCCGGGATCGAGGTCTACCTGGGCTATGCCGAAACGTCCCTGGTGCGCATAGGTCGCTATGTGGTCGATGAAATCGAGGTATCCGGCCCGCCGGACACCATCGTTATCCGGGGCAAGGCGAGCGACATGCGCGGTACCGGTAAATCGATCCGCAGCGGTAGCTGGGAAGGCGTGCCACTGTCGAAAATCGTTTCTGACATCGCGGCGCGCAATGGCTGGACGCCCGCCTGCACCATTGCCACGAAGGTCGCCCGGGCTGACCAGCTCCACGAGTCTGACTTCAGCTTTGTCACGCGCCTGGCTAAACAGTACGACTGCACCGCCAAGGTGGGCGACGGTAAGTTGATGGTGATGCAGCGCCAAGCGGGCCTGAGTGCCAGCGGCAAGGTGATTGGCGCGATCACCATCACGCGCAGCGACGTAAGCCGCTGGCAATTCCGCCTTGGCGACCGTAACGCGCACAAGACCGTGGCGGCCAAGCATCAGGACAAAAAGACGGGCACGTTATCGGTGGTTTCCCTGGAGAACGACGACGTGCCGGACGGCCTGCCGGCGGTGCACACCGACCGCCATATTCACCCGAACAAGACCGCCGCCGAATCCGCGGCTAAGGCGCGTTTGGCAGCATTCAATCGCTCGACTGCCGGCGTGCGCCTCGAGATGCCCGGGTGTACGGATTTGTTTGCTGAGCGCTCGGTCAATGCCCAGGGTTTCAAATTGGGGGTCGATGGCGAGTACTTGGTGGATTCGGTGGAGCAGACATTCACCCAAGCCGGCTGGTCCACCACCGTCGAGTGCAACGGCGGCAAAAAGGGCAAGGCCAAAGCGAAGGGCAAGAAAACGAAGAAAGCCGCGATTCCCGTCAAGGTTGTCAGCCTGGCGTAGCGAGGCAGTGCACCATCCATACCCGCCGCATGCGGGTTATTCACGTTAGGAGCTTGTATGCCAATTACTCAGCAGCAGTTGCTGCAGATCCTCCCGAACGCCGGCCGCCAAGCCGGCGTTTTTGTTTCTGTCCTGAACACGGCCATGAACCGTTACGGCATCGTCGGCGCAAGACGCGCAGCTGCATTTCTCGCCCAGGTCGGGCATGAGTCGGCCCAGTTGCGCCATGTTCGTGAAATTTGGGGCCCCACGACGCAGCAAGCTGGCTATGAGGGCCGTTCCGACCTGGGCAATACCGAGAAGGGGGATGGGCCCAAGTACCGTGGGCGCGGCCTGATCCAAGTCACTGGCCGGGCGAACTACACCGCGTGCGGCGAAGCACTGGGTCTAGACCTGGTAGCACGCCCCGAACTATTGGAGCTGCCACAGCACGCCACGATGTCGGCGGCGTGGTTCTGGTCAACCCGTGGGTTGAACACTTTGGCGGATCAGGGGCAGTTCGTGAAGATCACTCGGCGCATCAATGGTGGACTCACCGGGCAGGACGACCGGCAGGCGTTGTACGACAAGGCGCTGAAGGTGTTGGCATGACGCCCGGCCAGATCCTGGCGGCAATCCTGCTGGCGGTTTCCATTGGCTTTGGCGCCGCCTGGCAGGTGCAGTACTGGCGCATGGGCGAGAGGCTGGCCGTGCAGGCCGGTCTGCACCGGGATGACTTGGCGGCTATCAGCAATGCCGCCACCGCCCAGGTACGCACCTTGCAAGAAAAGCGCTTGGTCACCGAGCAGAAGCTCGCCATCCAGGACCAACTACACATCAAGGAATTATCTGATGCCCAGCGCAACCAAGCTCGCCTGCGTGACCAGCTTGCTACTGCTGATGTCCGGCTGTCAGTCCTCCTTACCGAGGATCCAGCCAGTAGCTGCAACGTGCCTGCAACCGCCGGCGCCGTCAGCGTGGTTCATGCAGCCCGTAGAGCCCAACTTGACCCAGCGCATGCTCAAAGAATTATCGGCATCACCGACTCCGGCGACCGAGGATTGATCGCGCTACGAGCTTGCCAGGCATATGTACGGGTTTTATCAGGCAATCGGTTGAGGGGGGATTCGGCTAGTGAACCGCCGATGCCGCATGAGTCTGGGCAGCAGTGAATTTGGTAATCTCCTGAACCCAAAACCGGCGATATTTAGTTTGGTCGGGTGGTATTGGATTTTGCATAGACCACGAGGCGTCCCCGTTTAAAGCGGCGCGGTAGGCCTGCCATTCCTTCGCTTCCGCCATGTCTCGAGCGCTTTCTTTGTCATCAAACCAACCCAAAATATAGACCTCGCCTTGATCTCTCCCATGTTCCACAAGCAAATAGATATCTTTCATAACGTGGATCCGTAGCAGCGTGCTTCCCCGACGCGGGGCACTTATCAATGCTATCGGCGACGTCTTGGATTTATTTAGCATGACAGATCTTGCACTAGACTCCCGTTAGTACATTCGATCTTCAGTTGATCAAGGACGATATGGATAAGCGGCTTGCAGGTCTTTCATTTCTGCTTACCCTAGGATGGGTCACTGCCGTCGGGTTCGTCATGTGGTTTTTTAGCCGATAAGTCCGGCTCTATAAGCTCTGGACCTTGGTTCCTGACGTTGCCGACGGCTCTACCAACAGGAAACCACTCGAACTCCTCGGTCGGCTGGCATAGCTCTTTTGCGATTTCCTCCGCGCGCGCCGGCGAGAGATCAGGTTCAAGCCATTCATTGGCGAGTTCAGGGGTAAGCACCAATGGCCGGCGGTCATGTATGTCGACCATGCCCTGATCGCTGGCAGCGGTGATGATGACGAAGCCGTCACCTTCGTGCGGGTCGAGGCCTGGATGAACCTGGGCCAAGGCGCCGAAGAACATCGGCTTTCTGCTTTTTAACCTGATGAAGTAGGGCTGCTTCTTTTTCGGGTCGTCTGGGTCTTTGACCCACTCATACCAGCCCTCGCTGGGCACGATCGCCCGACCACTGGGCCAAAGCTGTTTGAAGAACTTCCCCGTAGTCACGGTCTCAACCCGAGCATTTATCGGATCAGGCCGTTTTCCTTTCGCCCAAAAAGGCGCCCATCCCCAGTGCACAGCATCAATATGCAAGCCATCCACTTTGCTGTGCAGCAGTTGCACACGCGTCGACGGCGCGACGTTGAACCGACCTATAGGCTCTGCGTCATAGCCACTGAACAACTCGATCTGAGGGCTTAGCTCCTCGATATAGATCGCCATTCCCTCGTATTGCACGAATCGGCCACACATAGACTTCTCCACACGTCGGGTGTCTGGAACCGTTCACTACCGACCATCTCTACACGGTAGACCTTTACGTGTGCAATTCGTCATGACCTTCGATATACGACAGATAAGCGAGCTTAGAGCCTGGCTTGCTCTTGATGATGACCCGGCTTTTGTTAGCGGGACGCCCGAGTACAGGTACGAGACCCGCCTGGCTATGACTGACGACCTCAAAAGTCGCGGAATTATCGACACTGGCGAGTGGCGAGCGCTGGTGGAGGAAGCTAGTACCGCCTACACCGAAGAGGTAGCTTGAAGCGCCCGCTTGTCAGATATCTCTTACACGAAATTGACCGCAAACCCTCCTACGATATTAACTGTACGTCCGTACAGTGTTTGTATAAGGCAGCACCATGAGCTTCGACATCCTGGGTCCAATTGCCAGCGGCGGCGCAAAACTGCCTCTCTGCTCGTTTCACGTACCTGCCGGTTTTCCGTCCCCTGCGGCCGATCACATCGAGCAGCATATCTCCTTGGATGAAGTACTCAACATCAGGGCTCCGCACGTCTACCTGGTGATGATCACCGGCGAAAGCATGCAGGGCGCCGGAATATTTGAGGGTGACCTGGCGGTGGTGGATCGATCCATTGAGCCAGCCCACGGCCATATCGTGGTGGCGTTGCTCAACAATGATCCTATGTGCAAGCGACTGTGCAAGCGTGGCAAGGAAGTGATCTTGCTATCCGAAAATCCCAAGTACCCCGCACGCTACGTGCTGGAAGGCGACGAGCTTTCTATCTGGGGCGTGATCACCAGCACAGTACGCAGTCATGTCTAATACGCCGGTATTTGCGCTGATCGACTGCAACAGCTTCTATGCCAGTTGCGAGCGAGTGTTCAGGCCCGATCTAGCCAAGACGCCTATCGTGGTGCTTAGCAACAACGACGGCTGTGTCATTGCCCGAAGTTACGACGCGAAGCCTTTCATCAAAATGGGCGAACCGTATTTCCAGATCAAACACAAGCTCAAGCAACACGGCATTGTCCCGTTTTCCTCAAATTACGCCCTGTACGGGGACATGAGTGAGCGGGTCATGACGCTGATCGAGAGCATGGTGCCCGCCGTCGAGATATACAGCATCGACGAAGCCTTCGCCGACTTCACTGGGATCGGTGAACTTGACGCGCTCGGCAGGCAGATCCGTGCCCAAGTACTTCGTTGCACCGGCATTCCCGTTGGTGTCGGCATTGCCAATACGAAGACCCTGGCCAAGCTGGCGAACCATACGGCGAAACGCTTGCAGGCTCAGACTGGAGGAGTGGTAAACATCACCGACCCGGTAAAGCGTGATTGGGTTTTGCGCAACACGGATGTATCTGAGGTGTGGGGCGTGGGTCGTAAAATGAAGCTTCACCTCGACGCCCTGGGCATTAAGTCCGCAATGGACCTTGCAAAAGCCGATCCTTGGACGCTTCGTAAGAAATTCAGCGTTGTCATCGAGAAGACGGCGCGCGAGCTGGCCGGTACCTCATGTCTGGAACTGGATGAGCCCGATCCGCCAAAGCAAGAAATTTGCTGCAGTCGGATGTTCGGCAAGCGGCTGACAGAGCTGGCACCCATCAAAGAGGCGGTGGCCACCTATATGATGCGAGCCTCTGAAAAGCTCCGCGCCCAGAACTCGCTCTGCAAGAAGGTCCGAGTGTGCATACGCACCGGCATGTTCAACCCGGACGAGGCGAAGTATGCGAACGGGGTGGTGGTGGACATGCCGTATCCAACCGATGACGTTCGGCTGCTCACCAAAGCTGCCGTTGATGCGCTGGACCATATTTTCCGGCCAGGATTCAAGTACAGCAAGGCCGAGGTGATGCTGATAAACCTCTGCCAGCCTGGCGAGTATACCGATGATCTGTTCGCAGTCTCGCAGCCGGCAGAAGCGACGCGAGTAATGTCAGTGCTGGACCAAATCAACGATCGATGGGGAAAGGGAACGCTCCGTTCGGCCAGCGTGCCAACGAACCCCGACTGGGGTATGCGCCGGGAAATGATGAGCCAGAGCTACACCACCAAGCTGGACCAGCTCTGGTCGGTGGCATGCAAGTAGCGATTACTCCGGCGCCATGAGAACTCCCAAGGTCAGCTTAATGAACTCTTCGTTCTCGTCGATGGTGTGCAGGGCGCCACGTATGTTTTCAGCCACCTCGGCAGATCCCCGTTGTTCAACCCAGTTCGATAGCTCCATGATCGAAGCTTCTAGGGCGAGCTGGTTTTCGTAGAGTTTTGAGAGCAGGGAAGGGAGTAGGTCTGAGTTGGGCATGGCTGTTCCTCCTTGGAGTGAACAGCGTAGCAGTCGATGCAATTGAGGTGTTTGATTTAGATCGGCAGGACGCCGGAGGAATGGTATTTCATTTCCGCAACTCCATATGCTCCCCTTGATCTGCGCGGGTTTCAGAGCTCTCAGAAATGTCATGATGTGGAAACGATGAGGGGTTAACGTATTGTTATGTATAGTAAAATCTCCAGTCTTGAAAACCGGCGGACGTTAATAGCGTCTCCAGGGTTCGAATCCCTGGTTTCCCGCCAAGATTCAAACGAAAGCCCCGCAATGCGGGGCTTTCGTGTTTCTGGGGTTTGGGTGGAACACGACGGTTTTTGAGAGGCGTTCCGAAACTTTCGGTTAGGCGTTCCGAAACTTTGCCTATTTGGTGGGTTTGGCGGTCGCACCGATCCGCCTGTAGACCCGCTTGGTAATATCTTGTTTAGTGTGCCCCAGCAGCAGACTTGCGTCGCCAATATCGACGATTTCCGATGCCGCCTTGGGCCGAATATCACGAAACTGAAACCCGCCGATCTTCGCCGCGAGCATAGGGTCGCCCTGATCCAAAGCATTTTTTTGCGCTTTCTCCCGTGCTTTGTCCCAGCGCAAGCGCAACATGCCCTTAGTCATCCGTTTCCCGTACTTGTTGATCAGTAAGTATTTGGAAGGGTGACGCACGTTCCTTTCTGTTATCTCTCTAACCAATTTCCCGAGGCTGTTTTCTCCAGCTTCTGTTCGCATCAGAATTCTGAGTTTCTGCCCGGTTTTGCCCTGGGTCACCAGGAAATAATCGCCTTCGGTATCGTCACTACGCATGATGATCACATCGGCGGGGCGCTGGCCGGTCAGATAGGCCAGATCCATTGCTTCCCTAAGCTCGGGCCCAGCCATTCCATAAACCGCATCCCAAACCACCGCATTGGCATAGTAGTCGCGCGGTACTTCCTTGTTCTTCCTTACCCCCTGGCACGGATTCTCTCGCTCAGTAAGCCCCCATTCGCGCGCCATGTTGAATATGTGAGATAGAAGGGCAATTTCTCGGTTTGCCCTAACCTTGGCTGTGCGCGCGTCGCGGTATCCGGCGATACTCGCCGGGGTGATTGAGTCGATGGGAGCGCTGTCGAATGTAGGGCGGAGCTGTTTAAGTTCGGCCAGGTTGTCTTTTTGAGTACGCTCTCCTTTTTTCGGAATGACGTCGCGGACGTACCGATCAAAGATACCCTTCATCATCGTCAGATCTGCTGGCTTCTCCTTGGCCTCGAGCTCTGCCCATTTCAATCGAGCTTTGCTCAGATCTCCGCCAAGCGGGATTTCTTTTCCCGTTGAGTCTTTGTAGTAGTAACCGACCCACACTTTGCCGTTCTTGCGAGGACGTTTACGTCGCACCATTCCAGGCGGCAGGTCCCTATTTTCCGCGTTCCGAGGCCGCATCTCAGTTCACTCTGGAGAAGTCAGGCGTCCAAACTGGTCGCATCGGCGGCGCGCTCTGCTCAACAAGCGCTGGATTGGTCATGCCGAGCTTCATGCGAGCGTACATACGCCCAACTAAAGGGCGGCCCCCACGGCTTTCTATGAAAACCCAATTACGGTCGCTAAGCCATTTTCGCTGATGGGCACGCTGCTTATAGCCCGTAAGGTCGGCTAGCTCTTCGTCCGAAAGAATTTCAGCCTCTATGGATTTGGCGGGTGAACGGGGCGTATACCCCATGACAGGCTGCGCGGGTGGGCGTTCCTGAGCGTTCAGCATTGCATCAGCGACCGCTGCCCCGCACAGCTTTTCGAGGGGTATAAGCGCCTCGTTTGGGGCGCTGGAAGGAGCAATAATGCCTGCTGCTACGCAACAGAGACTGTTTGTTTCTGGCGTGTCGACACCACTGCTGGTACGGAGCAAAGCGGCCTCGGCGCTGGTGTTTTCCTGTTTGTTCTTCATGCCGCTTTTCTCCGGTGTTCGATGGCAAGTTGGTCCATCAGGCGCTGGTGGTAGGTGAGTCGGGCTTCTGCGGCAGGCCAGGGCCGGATTGTTTCAGTCATGGGTTGTATGCCGACCAAGCAATCCCAAATAGCCGTATCGGTTGGCATGAGGTCGCGGCGTTCGGTGGCTAGTGCAATCAAGTCGGCATGGTGAACGCATGCAGGAAGTTCTGCAGCGATGTCGAAGCGCTGGCGTACGCGCTGCCATACCCAGTCTTCAAAGTCCTGATATGCATGCATCCACTGCTTCAGCGGCTTGGTCATGTCGCCCAGGTACGCTTCTGGCGCGTCGTGGAGCAAGGCCGCGAGCTTGTGTTCTTCCGGCACCAGCTCGGCGACGATGCAGCTGTGTTGCGCCACGCTGTAGAACTCGCGGGTATGCCCGTTGAAGCGGCAGAGATGCGCCAGTGAATGGGAAATATCCCGTGGATCAATCATGTCGGCGTCAGGTTCGAACAGGTCAAAACGCTTGCCGGTGTGGGTGAGGATCCAGTTCATGCTGCCTCCTTCACGAGGTCGGCCAGCAGCAGGGCGTCGTCTGTTGCTTTGTGCAGATCGCGCAGCCTGTTGTAGCCGATGAGCGCTCTCAACTGGCGGTCGAACTCTCGGTTACGGCGAGTTATGTCGTACAGTTCCTTGATCGCCTTTGTGTATTGCTGTTGCAGCGTTCCAGCGGCTTGAGGCGTCAGCCGCAGCATCGGGATGGCGCGGCTCATGTCACATCCTCCTGGCGGAAGGCATTCAACTCGTCGGCCATGCTCGAAGCGTGGTCGCGCAACATGAGTGCTTGAGTCGCGTGGCCTTTCGATTTGATGGCGTGGAAGAAGTCGGCGGCTAGTTTGAGTTTCCCCGCGATGGCCAGAAGGATCTGACGGTCCTGGGGTTCCCTGATCAAAATCAGTTCCAGGCGCTCACATCGCCGTGTGGCGTTTTCGAGAGCAGTTGCGGACGACGACTCGCCCTCCTCAATGCCCTGGATGTAGCCCTTAGCGTGGCCGTCGTCGTAGCCTTCGCTCCAGCCGTCCTTTAAGCCGCCTCGGTACCCGACCCAATACAGGATGGCGAGTGCAATTACGAAGCTGATCAAGGCGAGAGTTTCTAATGCCGTCATCGGGCGAGGGCCGCTGGGGGCGATACACCGAGTTTTTCGCGACAAGGAAGTGTTTTCCTCACTGGCGCAGATTGGCTTGAACTACGCCAATGGTACTCATGACCAGGCCGTGTGGGGCTTTCTTCAGACTCGCCACCCAGCTGAAGCGATCGCCTACGCCGACACGGCCTACGTGTTTTCCAGCAGGTACCTGCTCAACGATAACGCAGGCGTACAGAATCATACTTTTGAGGTGGACGGTCGTTATCAAGTGCCGGGCCTGCCGGATGCCAACCCGGGCGATTTCCTGCCTGGGCTTTTGCTCGATCCTTTGGACGGAATCGGTTTTACCCCGGCATGGGTCGCGGATATGTCGAACTACCGCAACTATTGCTTGGCGGAGAACTTACTCTTGAGTCCAGTGCTCGACGAGCAGGCGCCAGCGAATGAGGCCATCGCGCGCTGGTTGCAGCTGACCAACAGCGAGCTGGTATGGTCTGCCGGTCAACTCAAGGTGATCCCCTACGGCGACCAGGCTGTCACCGGCAACGGTGTGACGTGGTTTCCGAACATCACGCCAGTGGCGGATCTGACCGATGACGATTTTCTCTCAGAGGAGGGTGGGCCTCCGGTCTCGCTCAAGATCAAGAGCCAGGCCGACAGCTACAACGAGGTGTCGCTGGAGATCCTTGATCGCGATCACGAGTACAACACGGACGTGGTGCGTGCGCCTGACCAGGCTGCTATTGAGCAGTTTGGCTCCAAACCGATGGACACCATCAAAGCGTACGAGATCTGCAATATCGCCATCGGCGCCCATGCGGCGCAGTTGTTGGTGCAGCGCAAGCTGTACGTGCGCAACGAATATGAATTCTCCCTCGGCTGGCAGCATGTGCTCCTAGAGCCCATGGACCTGGTGACGATCACTGATCCTGGCTTGAACCTGCATCAGCGCCTGGTCCGGTTGATTTCGGTCGAGGAGGACGAAATGGGTAAGTTGGCGATCGTGGCCGAGGATGCGTTGCTGGGCGTCGGCAGTGCGCCCAATTATCCCGTACAGAACAAGAGCGGTTATCAAGGCAATCAAAACGTCGCGTCAGGCCCCGTCCTTCCGCCCATCATGTTCAACCCACCCGAAAGCTTGCTGCCCGCCGGCACATTGCAGATCTGGGGAGGTGTTGCCGGAGTGGGTGAAGCCTGGGGCGGTTGCGAGATCTGGATCAGCGCTGATGGTGACAGCTATCGGTTAGCGGAGACGATTTACGGCAGGGCGCGCATGGGGCAGTTGACCGCAGCGCTCGCGTCCGGAAGCGACCCCGATACGGTCAACACCTTGTCCATTCAGTTGGCAGCGGCGACCGAGTTGGCAGCCGCCACTACCGCTGAGGCAGATAGTGGCGCCACGCTGTGTTGGGTGGCTATTGAATTGCTGAGTTACCGTGACGCGGTGCTCACCGGAGTCGGAGGGTATGAGCTGAGCTATCTGAGACGCGGGCGTCTGAGCACGGCCATCTCCAGTCACTCGATCGGCTCACCGTTTGTGCGGTTGGATGATGCGGTCTGGAAATACAGCTACACGTCCGACCAGGTCGGCAAGACTGTCTGGGTCAAGTTCCGCTCATTTAACGTGTACGGCCGAGCGCTTGAGGATCTGGCGGATGTCACGGCCTACAGCGTCACGTTATCACCCGCCCGGGTAGCGCCTGATACTGCGCAAAACCTCGCCCTGGTCGGTGCCTTCGAGGCGCCGTACTTCACCGTGAGCTGGGTGGCCGGAGCTCGTGCAGAGGATCGCTTGGTACGTGTTCGTCACGCGGGCAGCAATGCTCTCCTGCGAGAGGTGGCGACCACCAGTACGGCATTCACCTACCAACGTGAAGATGCGTTGGTGGATGGTGCGCTCATTCGCAGCTATCGGGTAGAAATCATCGAGCGAAACGCTGCAGGCCAGGCACCACTGGTGTCGCTGTTGGTCACCAATACGGCGCCTGTGCCCGTTACGGGAACCACCGTCACGGTCACTGGAACCACCACAGCGGATGTCAGTTGCGCAGCCAGTGTTGAGCCAGACGCGGCCGGCTATGTGTTTGTGTATTCGACAGAGGAGGACTTTGATCCGGCAACTGCAGGAGCGATCGGCTATCAAGGCGTATCACGCACCGTGCAGATCACGGGACTGACGCCAGACACCACGTATTACCTATGCGCTGCAGCGTACGACACCTGGAGCAGTGTGCGCAGTCAACTCAACTTCGCTCCGGCGATCACCTTCATCACCTGACAGAGACTCATCATGCAACCTATTCAATTCTTTGCCGCAAGGGCTGAGGACGGCGTATTGCTGCCTGGAGCCACCGTTCACGTCTACAGCAGTGGTACCTCAATCCTTACGGCGTTGTTTAGCGACGCAGAGGCGACTGTCCCACTTGCCAATCCGACTCATGCGGATGCGAGCGCACGGGTGTTTTTTTATGCAAAAGAACGAAGGATTGACGTATCGATTGGTTACGGAGGGTATGTTGCGCCTTTGCTGAAGGACATCGTAACGACTGATCCCGAGGACATTTTAAATGTGGTGGTTGAGGCTGCAGATCGGGCTGAAATTGCGAGTAGTCAAGCTCAGCTATCTGCAGGAATCTTTGCGACTACGGCGCTCGGTTTAGCAGGTACGGTGTCGGGGAAATACTTCAGTGTGCCAACCGCCGATAACAATGAATATTTGATTCTGTACCAGAACAGTTCCGGGGTTGCGATTGAGGTCAAGCGCTACCCAAGCGCAGCGGCCGTGAGTGGTGTGACATCCCGGGTGGCAAGTATCGAGCCTCCGGTTAAGTCACTCAGTATCCAAGTCGGCAAAAACCTTTACAACAACGCGACGCAGGTTGCAGGTGGATCCTTTAATACGACAACTGGGGGAGATACGGCGCCGGGTGGGTCTTGGTATCGTAGCGAGTACATTCCGGTGGCAGCTGGCGCAACGTATAAGTTCTCTCTTGCTGCTGTCCCTGCAGCAGCGAATATGGCTTATGCTTTTTATACCGCCGCTAAAGCGTTTATTTCTGGCGCTGGAGGTGCCAACAGCGTGAGTGCTCCGGCTGGAGCTGCATATCTGCGGGTAAGCTTTAACTGGGCAGGTCCCATCACGGCAATCGTTGCTGCAGATGCGCTTCCTGGTCAGTACGTTCCATACCGGCTGGAGATGAACGGTAATAGCAGCGAGGCGGGGCTGTACATCGGTAAAGACCTGTTATCGAAAACGCTTGTTGAGACGGGGTCTGCCATAGTCGCCGGGTTGTCACCTCAATTGGATTATGTGACTGAGCGACATGCCTCTTTTATCGACACACCCTCTAATTTGTTTGATTACAGAGCACGGATAATCGGGAAAAATATTAGTTCGACAAATGGCTTAGAGGTTAACGTTGAAGGCTGGTGGGCGACCGGTTTATTCCCGTTGCTAATGACGGTGCGACTTACCGATCAACAACAAAGTCATCAACCATCAACGTCATGCCCCAGCCGCAGTTCAGTACACAAGGTGTGACAGGCGCATGGTATGACGCCGACAAGCGTTTCTTGGCCGGAATAGTGAACTTGAACAGCATGACCGCGCCTGCAGATGCCGCTTACATACGTATCTCCTCCAACAGTGCTTCACCGGAGAAGATCATGTTTACCAAGGGCGCCGACTTGCCTATCAGGTATGAGCCCTATCATTCTTCGTTATCGCTAACACGTGTGACCAATATGCTCCCACCATTTTGGGGGAAGAAATGGTGCGCATTAGGGGACTCGTTCACTCAACTGAATTTGTACGCGGCGAAGTTGTGTGAGGTTACCGGGCTGCAGCAAACTAAAAATCTGGGAGTCAGCGGTCAGCTGTTGCGTACGATGGCGGATAACTTGGCGACCGGTGATTTGGACGGAATTGATGTGGTGACCATCTGGGGAGGTACGAATGACTACGGCCACGGCAACTGTCCCCTGGGCACTCTGGCCGATCCGAAGGAAACGATCTCCATTCACGGCAACGTTCGGTATTTGATCGATAACATCCTGACCATCAAGCCTACTGTTCAGCTGTTTTTTTTCACGCCGACGAACCGGGGTCAATTTGGCTCTGAGCCGGCGCCGCCGGCATTGAACAGTTATGGCTTGAGCATCCAAAGTATTGGCAAGGCCATGATAGATGTATGCCGGGAGATGGGCGTGCCGTGCTTCGATGTCGGTGGTCAATGCGGTATCAATAGTTACAACCTCTCGCTTTACACCACGGACAACCTCCACCCAAACCAGCTTGGAGCAGACAACCTCGGTACCTTAATGGCGAGGTTCATAAACAGCCACGGTTCGCCGGTCTAAATGGCTTAAACGAACGTTCTAACGCATGGAGAAAAGCATGCCTATCACTGAGCAGCAGTTGCTGCAGATCTTCCCAAACGCCGGCCGCCAAGCCGGCGTTTTCGTTCCTGTACTGAACATGTCCATGACCAGATGGAAAATTAACACGCCGAAGCGTCAGGCGGCATTCCTAGCCCAGATCGGCCAAGAGTCTGGCCAGCTACAGTACGTGCGTGAGCTGGGGAGTGATCAATACCTCAGTAAGTACGATACCGGCTCGCTGGCCGCCAAGCTGGGGAACACCCCGGCAGCCGATGGTGACGGCCAACGCTATCGCGGCCGTGGGCTGATCCAGGTCACCGGTCATGACAACTATTTACGTTGCAGCTTGGCGTTGTTTGCTGACGACCGATTGCTGTATACCCCAGAGTTGCTTGAGCAGCCGCAATGGGCGGCAGAGTGTGCAGCGTGGTACTGGTCAGTAAATGGGCTGAACTCCCTTGCTGATAAAGAGCAATTCACTACCATCACTCGCCGAATCAATGGTGGCCTCAATGGCCTGGAAGATCGGCTGCGGCTTTGGGCTAGAGCTAGGGCGGCGTTATGCGTTTCTTCGACTTGATTCCTGCACAGTTCCGAATCGCTATCGTCGTCTTATTGCTGGTGGCTCTGGCCGCTGGATCTGCTGCGCTAGCTTGGCAGGTACAAGCCTGGCGTTACGATGGGAAGCTTGCACGCCAGGCATCGCTCCAGGCCGACGATCTGAACAATTTGACCCAGGCCGCACTACGTCAGCAGCAGGCTGAGCAGGACAAGCGTCTGGCCACTGAACAACAACTCGCCGTCTCCGATCAACAGCACATTCGAGAGTTATCCGATGCCCACCGTAACCAGGCTGCTCTGCGTGATCGCCTTGCCACTGCTGATGTGCGGCTGTCAGTCCTTCTCGACGCCACGGACTCAACCAGTGGTTGCAACGTGCCTGCCGCCTCCGGCACCGTCGATGTGGTTCATGGAGCCCTTCGAGCCCAACTTGACCCAGCGCATGCTCAACGAATTATCGGGATCACCGATACCGGCGACCAAGGATTGATCGCTCTGCGAGCATGTCAGGCATACCTCAGGGCTATCAGGCGATGATAATGCATTGAGTCTTAGAGTTAGCGGTGAATAGAGGCGTTAAGCCGGATGCTGGATCTTTAGATTGGATAGTTCTTGAATCTGAACGTCGCGGTCCGAACCTTCGCTGAAGGATAGAAGGAATTTGCGGGGCAGCATCACGCCGAGAGTGTCCACTCTCGGCGTGAATTGATGCCCACGTTACTCATTGCCGTAGTAGGCGGGGACACCAGGCCACTGATACATGTTTAAAGATAGCTAGGTTGTTAAATTAAATATCCTATCCGCAGAAAATTAATGAGCTTTTACGCATGACTATGGTGTCAATTGTCTTATTTCTTTTTCTTTGGAGGGACTAATGGGGGCGAATTGTAAAAGTCAAGAAGGTTATATTTTTTTCCGGTTAGAAGCATCGGCCAATCGGACGCAATAATCCAAGGATCTTCAAAATCATAAGGGGAGGGTTGTCGATTTAAGGGGGTTCTTTTGTCGTATATTTTTATAGCTGTTGTGCTTCTGAAGGGTAAGAATAAAACTTTGGCGTAAGGGAACTTTAATTGACTCAAATAGTAGTTTGTCCATTCGACAAGCCCTTCTTTTAGGAAGGCGCTATCTGACTCAAGAATATTGCTAAAACAAAGCAATATGACTTCGCCAAACTTCTCCTTTTCAGAGTAGGTTTCATAGTTTTTAGCTTTTGATTTGATACCGTCGAATATATAAGTCTCGGGTATCTTTACCTTGAGTTGTTTGTTTAGATTTTCTGGGTCGATACCATGATTTAATGTGTTTTCAAATTGAGCGTCAACACGATCACGTCCAAATTTTACGTCTCCGAAATATGCGAGATATTCGCGCGAGTCCACAATTGTGATTTCAATCCCTACTTTGATCGGCTCACGACCGCTACTCAAGCGTTTGTGCGGCTTCATTATTAAGATAGCAGCATCGGGCTTGTCAGTTTGCTCCTCATCGACGCTGTATTCGCCATATAGTTTGCGTAGAAGAGAGTCGGCTCCTAAAAGAACTTCGCGCTCAAGCTGGATTTTATCAGGTTCTTTATTCATGTTACTTCCTTGTTTTGTGTTGATATTTGAAAGCTGATGTATCTATAATATATATGTATGTGTGAGCGTTGACTTACTCCGCCGGCTGCTCTAGCGGCAATAAGATCTCGCTCATATCACGCAGGGCGCCGATGTATTTGGCGAATACCTGACGAATATCAGGAAAGTCGCCTACGTTTATCTCTTTATTGCCTTGTAATACCCATCCCTCGCTGCTGCGAATCTCTATAACATGGCCTAGAATATTTCTTTTTTGTAGTACGTCTATATCGTACTTTGCGCTTTCCGCCCTTAAAGCCTTTAGTTTTTCCGTTTGATCTTTATTTAAGTTGAATGCAGCCGGATTGCTTGTGGCAGCTTTTGTTAAGCGCCGGAAATGACTGAATAGCTTTGCGCTGTCAACAGCGCGAGTACTTAATCGCTCTTCTAAACCGTGGTGCATGGAAGCCTCGTACTTTTCCTTCATTCCTGTCATGAAGTCAATAACGTCTTTGTCAAGCTCTCCAAGTCTTGTTTTGCTCTGCGGGTCAGTTTTGGAAATATGAAGTACTGCGCCCTTCATGATTTGGTCACACTCTGCTACTACTCTCATAGCTAACCCCCTCATTCCTGAAAGCCTATCAAGAGATCGTGCAGTCTGTTCTATCAGTGACCCTGTACGTTCAATGAATCTGCTGCGAGCGCTACAATAAACTCCCTCAACCTCTCTGTCCGCCATCATGCGGCGCAGTACGTTTTCATCTACGCTACCGGAATAAAAAAGGATAGTGGTAGATGGGAAGAGTTCTCTAATCCTAGGTGCGATGGCATCCCCGTTCTCTGCATCTTGAAGGCGATAATCTAGGAGTATGATGTCGTAGCAATGATAGAGGCTGTGAGTGCGAGCTAACTCCTCGATGCCTTTACTGTTTGGAATGGTTTCAATTCGAGCGATGAAACCAGCTTCACCGACTCGGCGTGTCAGATTAGCTTCCTCCTCCTGGCTGAATGAATCTTCGATCCATAATATGCCAAAATCTAGATTCATTATTTCTCTCCTGGTATGAAAATTTCAAAATCCGCCCGCGAGCCATCTCCGGCAAGTACTATAGAACCATGCATTTCATTTATGATTGTAGACACGCTATACAGACCTAACCCGGTACCACTCATGGAACCGGTATAGCCACGCTCGAATATTTTAGAAGAGTCGACTTTCCTTTCGTCTATACCTAGCCCGTCATCAACCACTTTGATAATTACCGCATTTTTTCCTTTTTGAAACGCCTTAAAATCTACTTTGCTAGCTTTCGCTTTACGTGCGTTATCAAGGAGGTTGTCAACTAGAACAGCTATATCTACGGGGGAAAAATCTCTGACCAGCGTAAGATTGCCATCATCAAACGAAGCTTTTGGAATGCCAGGCACACCCAGTAAACGAACTTCGAAGTATTCATTCAGAAACTGTAATAGGTCGCCGTGTACCTTGTCCGTTTGCAATTCGATTCTAATATTTGGTGCAAAAGACAGCACGGTTCCTAATCTATCTCCTGATAGCGTTGCTCCAGCAATAGATGTTGATAGTTTTACTGCCGATTGCCTAATAGATGCGAACATGTCTTCGACGTCGTCAAGATCTAAAGCATCCGAATTAGAGGTGTCGGCGTGGCGAAGGATACTTCGGACATCATGAGCGGCATTTGTGATAGCAGATCGTATATGACCCAAGTGAATGGTTGCCTGATGCATTAACAGTTGGACGCGCTCTACGTCCACATCTTGACTGCTACCTAAGAATGCTGCCTGACGTTCTAGCAGTGCAATATGAGCATCCGCACGATTCCGGTCTGCCACAGCTTGCTGAGCAACCTGTCGAGCCTCTTCTCGTGAAACTCTGAGTTCTTCGATGCGACGTTTAGCATCTTCGATTTGCTCTGCCAGAGTTGTATTGCCACTACTCTCTGCAACGATTGACATCGCTTTGAGCGCTTCATCCGTAACTTGGTCAGGGTCATCGGAAACCCTGACCAAATCCTGATCGTAATATAGAATTTCTATATCTTTTGAACGGGCAAGTCCGCCAACAATAGCCAGTACTCTTTCACGAGCTTTATCTGTTTCCAATCCGTCAGATGTGTCACGATCAGTATCTTGCTTGTCTTTCCAGTTTACACCTACTACGTAACGCTCCAGACGGAAAATCATATGTCGTCTTATCGCTTCATATAGCGATCTACTACGAGCGTCTTCTACTAAACCTGCATCCCTACTGGATACTTCTCGAAATCGTTTAGGTAATGCTGATACATCTACACGACCAATTATGTCCCGTGTACCTAAATAGCGAGATTGACCTTGTTGTTTGCGTCGGTTTAGTCCCAGTGTATCGTCATTCTCTTCGCCAATCGGAAATATTCGGAATTTGTTTAAAAATAAAAAAACACTTCCGAATTCTACTGAGCGGACACCCATACGAGTAGTAAAAGTTTTCTTAGCGGACCGATTTAGAAAATATATCTGTCCTTCAACTGTATCGTCATCGAGTTCGGGGTATGGAGAAGTCTCGCGTATAGAGTAAATTTTCCTTCCGCGATCGTATAAAGTCGAGGTTATATCGTTGTTTTCTATTTTGACTTCGATTCGGCTTGTTTTTTCTTGAAGTAATTCAGCTATTTCATTTCCAACAGCGCCATCTACACCATCAATTCTTTCAGTTGATCCGTCGAGCAGCCAAGTATAGACAGTTACATCTGTACTTGTTCCAAATGGATCTATAAGTTTTGCTAAATCGCGGCGTAAGCGCTTTATACGGTCCTCATCCCACTCGTGTCTTGTATTCTTAATAACCAGCATCGTTCCTTGAGTGCTGGGAGCTTTTGGGTTGTATACGGAAGGGAATTTTTTGGTTGTTTCAAGATCTACGTTTACACTTTGAAATTCTTCGCTACTATCTTTTTCGAATTTTGTCCAGTCGATATATAGTTTTGATATTTTCGAAGAGTTGGCAGTTATGCTATAAAGCTCTAGCTGTTCCCCTAAGGTATCGCAAGCAAATCGGCCAATCCCCTTGCTTCCTGCAAATTGACCAGCTGGTTTTATTTTGTCGCGGTAGTTTTCGGCGTTGACAATAGCTTTCTCTGAGTACGCAACAAATAACCATTTGTCGCGTATATCATCCAGTGTCATGCCTTGACCATCATCTACAATAGTAAAGCTGGAGTCTTCTGGGTTGAACTCTATATCTACTCGAGTTGCGCCGGCGTCAAAAGAGTTTTTAACAAGTTCAAATATTGCAACAAACTCATTTGTGACCAGATCTCGTCCAATAATATCTTTCAGGTGAGAACTGATTCGGAATTTTTCTATAGCTGTCATCTTGGTATCCCAAAGATATAAGGTTTAGATAACAGGCCTATAATCGGGCTTAACGCTTCGCTTCGAAAAGCTAGGCCAGCTGTGCACACTGTGAGCATCGTTAACACCTTCCCTGTTTCATGCCGTACCTCCTTTACACCCAGAGCTATCCGCCATCATGGTGATGGCTCGCCCAGAAACTGTCTATAGGTGAGGGTTGGATTTTTACTCTGTTTGGTCAAAACGGTAGGGGCCGTGTGGCTTGCGTGTAGACAGCTACGGCTTTGGGGATCAGCCAAAAATCTGAAGCTTTAACCGTCTTAAAGCTTTGAAATTACGTAACGAGCACCCAAAAAACGTTCTGAAAGGGTAGGCCCTAGGTGCCCATTTTGCTACTCTGAGGAACTTTTGGATCATCCCGTTGCGGGCACGCCTTGCTCTGTTGTCAGGACACAGGCTGCAGTACGGTTTATGAGCGTTGGGGAATCAGGAAAATATGAGATTTATCGACGTTTTTGCGGGCTGCGGTGGCCTATCGCTTGGCTTACTGAAGGCAGGATTTCAGGGCGTCGCTGCTATTGAGAAAAATCCAATGGCTTTTGAGACCTTGCGTCATAACCTAATTGACGGTCTGAGGTATAAGTTTGATTGGCCTGATTGGTTGCCCAAAAAAGCGATGAGTTGCGAGCAACTGCTTACTGATTTCAGCCCATATTTGATTTCTCTAGCTGGCACCATAGATGTGATGGTCGGAGGACCTCCATGCCAAGGCTTTTCGTTAGCTGGTAAAAGAAACTCGGCTGATCCTCGTAATAAAATGGCTGAACAATACTTAGAGTTAGTTAAGCTGGTAAAGCCAAGGTTTTTAATAATAGAAAATGTCACTGGATTTAATAGTAAATTTAACGAAGTTGTACAGGGTGACGCTGATAAGTACTATAATCAGTCGTATGCGGAATATATTAGTAATGAGCTATCCGGTATTGGTTATTCTGTTTCGCGTGGTAAGTTAAATTGTGCAATGTTTGGCGTTCCTCAAAATAGATACAGGTATTTTATTATATGCTCGCTGCTGGATGATGGTGTTAATCTTTTTGAACGGCTTGTAGGTTACGGTGAAGAATTTAAATCTATTAAAAAACTCGCGCGAGGAAAGCACGTTTCTGTGTGTGACGCAATCGCAGATTTAGAAACCGCAGGAAAGAGTTTGCGCGAAAGTAATGATTCACCTGTTAAAGGATTCAGAGAAATCGTCTACCAGTTGCCTGATATAGTTTCGCCTTACTTAAAACTTATGCACGATGGTCATGTCGGCTCACCAAATAGTTTGAGGTTGCCAAATCACAAAACTAGCACAGTAATTCAGTTTATTAAGATTCGTCAGGCCTCGGAGCCCGGTAAGTCTTTGTCCAAGGAAACTAGAGATCGGTTAGGTTTGAAAAAGCATGCGATAACGGTTCTTTCAAAGAACCAACCATCTCCTACAATTACTACTTTGCCAGATGATGTGATTCACTATAGTGAGCCTCGGATTCTTACCGCGAGAGAAACCGCTCGGATTCAATCTTTTCCGGACTGGTTTGAATTTCTTGGGAAATATACAACAGGTGGTTCCTCTAGAAAATTAGAGTGTCCGAGATATACTCAGATTGGTAATGCGGTACCCCCGCTCGTTTCAGAAGCGATTGGCATGATGCTGAAGGCGCACGCGTCTTCTAAAGAGATAGGGGTTGAAGCATTAAAGATATAGCGTGGTTCATTCGCAAATGAAACTTTTATACGTGTGTTTTTCTCGAACGGAGCAACGCTTAGATGAACGATATCCTTCCGGCTTAATTGGGTTAGGTAGAGAATTGCTGGCACTCTTTAGGGCATTTTGGAGTCAGACTGGCGTCGTTGAGGTCTAAAGCAAATACGCGAATTAGGCGTTTGGCGTCTGGCAGTTCTCTGAGTGAACGAGGCGGGTTTGAAACTAGTCGGGTCGTTGAGCTAGGTCTCAGCCACCCACGCCGCATGTACATCCGGTGCCAATTGAGCGACCATGTTGGTCACATATTCCGCCGTTCAAACCTATTGCCAATGGGCCAGTGGCTAAGCCGATGTATTATCCACTACCGGAGCTGTCCTTGCCTTCCGGTATCGTGCGCTATCAAAAGCCCTCACGACCCTAGGCAGCTATACTTGCAATAGGCAGTCATTCACAAGGAGCGTCACCCATGAGCTTTGAAGGCATAGTGCAGATTGAAAACAAAGACACCACAGCCGAGGTCAACCAGCAATTGACGCAAGGTTGGGAGTTGTTGGCCATCACACCGTCTAATGATGGCCTGGTGTACACCATTGGTCGGCGAGCAACGAAGAAAACAAGCTCAGAAATCTTGCGCGATTCAGGATTGTAAACATTAACCATAACGCCGTTTGCGTAAAAGAGGCCCCCCGCTTTTAACTAGGTGTGGGGGCTTTTTTGGTTCTGGTGGCAACAACACCCGCCTGGACTGGCGAATCGGTACCGCCTAAAGTGGTTTAACGCACTGACACTCTCAATCGAAAGGGAATTGATTCTATGACAGATCACGGCTTGGCAGGGTCGCAACACTTTATCTTCAACCCTGGCGGCGAGGGCGGCCACTATGAGATGGCCGGTGTGTCCCTTCGCCCTGGAGCGTATGAGCTGATCGAGCAGCAACTGCTGCAGATAAAGCGGGCCGATGATGAAAGCGTAGCCGTGCGCTATCTGTACCAGTTGGAAGGTGTACTGCTGACGTTGCTTAGGTACGAAGATATCAGCGAATTATCAGCCGATCGGTTGCGCAAGTTTATTTATGGAACGTTGCCCGCTGGGCTGATGAAAATACACAGCATCCCATGACGGCGCTTTACAGTAATAACACCAGATGTCAGCGCGATGAAGGCCTGAATGCCTGGTCTCTGAACTGGGTATTGGATGCCAATATGATACTTTGCGCCGCATGCAGCGCAGTTCAGTTTGCGCGGGATGCCGATAGAGCTTTCTTGCACGTCGATGGTTGCGCTACCAGCGATTTGGACAATTTCCCTTGGATCGAATTGCGTGACCTCCTGATCGGCCTGTCCCGGATGCCGAAGTAAGTACCGCGCTCTGGTGCTTCGATGTCGGTCATCATGAGTGGATGTAGCTGGGCTACTGAAGGCTCGCAGGATTTTGGGAAAAATTAGGGCAGTGTGTGGGCCGCTGTTGGCCGCTACGCTCCAGTGGTATTGGCGAGACACCGTATTTATGTCTCGAAGCGGCCTAGTGTGGCGCAAGAGGGGGTTCGAATCCCTATCTTTCAGTTGGTTTCCCTACTGCCGCACTTGAACCAAAGCAGTCCTGGTGGTGGGTGGCAACCGGGCGGGATGCCCGGAAGCATGCGACTTTTCAACTATTGCGTCGATTAACTTACTTAGCAGAGTTAGGTGTCGCCGGCCCGCCGCTTTTTGAATTGTTCAAAACGATCCCGGTACGAGAATAGGTAGTCGAGAATTGCGTTTGTGAATTCAATCGTGTCTCTCGCGTCTGGCTGGGCGATTGAAATACCCACTCCATGGGCAGCTTCATTGCCAACAATCCGCAGTGCATCAGACCACTCAAATAGACGCTCGTCAATGAGCCCAACCTCCTTCATTTTCTTTAAGGAAAGGCTGAGGTTTCGTTCCGCAACGCCATGCTCTGCGCATACTCCTTCAATGGTCTTGCGGCACATAATTGCGGATGCTGTATAGGCCTGAGACCGATAACATGCGCAAGCTTCCTCGAAGGCAGCGCGGATCTCCCTCGGGGCATTTGGGTTGACTCGGACATCGGTTTGAGGGAAGACAACGAATGGGGTATCCCATTTATCGCCTTCTGCCATGTTTCCGATATTTGTCTGTCGCACCAGTATGGGAGACCTGCAAGCCGTGCATGACAGCAGCGTGTAGCGGCAGGAGGGCTCTTTGCCCTCAAATCCACGCCAGTATCCGCCGGCCTCTTCTGCCTCAACATATTGTCGACACTCTGCGCATTGGATGATCATTATTTTGACTACCTCCCTTCGAATCTGAGTAGGCGACCCAATGCGCCGGCCAAGATTAGTTATTTTGCCTGATCGAACAATATCGGCGGTGATCTGCTGGCCCTCCGACAGGGCTACCTCAGGGCAAATTTCTGGAAGACTTTTTCGGCATACGGAGTCAGCTCGGATTTTGTAGACAGTCGACTGGCCGTTATTGGGTCGAAAGCGGTCACGATGTATTTCGTAAATCTCTGGCATTTATGTGGTTTGCGTTCATTCGGCATGACGCCAGGAGGTCAAAAACAGTTCCCAAACTCAAAACACACCCCCAGCAGAATGCGGCCTGTAGCTTGATCGCTTACCACGAGTAAAGGAACGCCTAAGGCTTTCAGAACGTCGGCCCGCCTGAGTTTGCATAGCGGTCTTGAAAACCGGCGGACGTTAATAGCGTCTCCAGGGTTCGAATCCCTGGTTTCCCGCCAAGATTCATACGAAAGCCCCGCGAATGCGGGGCTTTTGTGTTTCTGGGGTTTGGGGCGGCTACCCCGCTTCAAGCCTGATCGTTTCCGCATCATTTCAAGCGGTTTGCGATTGGGGCAGGTGCAGTAGTCACGACCTCCTTCTTGTGCTCGTATCGCTGACGCTAGCGCGCTCGCGAACGTTTTTTCGACGAGTGACGTGTCTAGATCAATGGTTCCGTGAGTATTGGGGTTGTCACCTCGAGCTTCGGCGTCTACCCTGAAAATGTATGGATTGTTACGAATAATTTCGGAGGCGCCAGTTTTTGAGGCGCGATACTTCAGGACGAGGAACGAAACATGTTTTCACACGAGGGTCCCGCAATAGAGCTGTTATTGTTCGTTTTTGGTCTGGCTGGCGTACTGCTCGTCGCTTGGTTTATTCATCATCAATACGAACGTAAAAATGGGAAGGGCGTTAAAAAACAACAAAATCGTAGCGAGGGTCGCTCAACCTAAGGTCCTTTTGGCTATATCCATTCGAGCCAGTCGTTTCCGGCTGGCTTTCAATGACTACTCCTCTACAGAACAGATCCAGCGATGATTGTGCCGATATGGCGCACGGATGAAATGGACGTCTGAAACCATCTTCATCCCGCGTCCCTGAAGCGCTTGGGTCAGTTGTACGAGTGTCTCTGCTTGGATAGTCATTGCTGTCACCTCATCAGATTTACTGCGTTCATAATTCCTGACCGGACGGACAACTGACTAATTCAAATTTTCTACAGCGCTGATTGATGTATGAATCGCATTGGGGGTGAACTGCGCGACGTTTGCCCGGCTTTGCTCTCGCGCTGGGTGGTGGTATCCAGTTCACACTCCGATGCAGCCTTTTTGAAGGCGACCCATCCTCATGGGGATCTCGACTGCGCACCTTGATCCCACAGTCATTAGCCCATTGGATTTGTGCCATTCCTGCCAAGCTTTTCCTCGTCATCTCTTTGATTTTTTACTACTATTGTTCACCTGCGCACTCAAGGAAGAGCGGCTGAGCGCCTTGAGTCTGGTAGAAAATGTACGCTCGATCATGGATTGAGTGATGACTTTTACCCAGAACCTAACGACTCAGCCAACCCCAAATACCTCTTGGTGAAACCGATGAATAAAATGTGTGGCATCGTTGTAGTGGTAGGTCTTGCTCTCTCGGGATGCGCTACGAAAACCCCAGAAAAACCTAAAGAGACTCCCCCTCCAGCCGTCGTCCATGAAGCACCCGCTGAAGCCGCGCCTTCGACACCACCAGAAAATTTCACTGTGCGATATGAGGCTGCACCTGCGAACCCACGTCCTGTAGCCCCAATCAATGTCTCCCATGAGGCTGCTCAGGAAGAATCTGAAACAAACTTGAACCAGAATCGCGCCGAGCAATGCCGTAAAGAGCTCGATGTTCTAAGGGTGTACAACAGGGCGTCTTACGATAAATACGAGGCGCAATACCAGGCCATTGCTGCCAAGACGGCCAAGTACATGGAAGTCAAAGACTCGTTGGGTCCTGATTTGAACTACATGGTGATGCCGGCCTATCAATTTCAAATTCGTGAGTTCTGCTTCCGGGTCAAGACCCGTTTGACGGAGCTTGTGCTTCGCCAAGCCAAATAATCGTTCCACGTCAGGGTGAGTCTTTTGCCAGTTGAAACGCTGAAAAAGATGTTCATTTCTGGTTGATTTGCCCAGGACTACAAAAGCCAATGCCCCGACACGTCGGGGCATTGGCTTTTAATCGGCGCGCGCGGTGTTGATCAGTCGCAAACCGCTGCCTTCTCACCCGGTACATCTCCCCACCCGCATGACTCAACAGGGCATCGGCATCCAGCTCATCCTCCCCGGAAAAAAGACCACGACGATACTGCAGTCGGTTGTCCAAGGCGCCTGCCCAAACGTATGATCAGGCCGGGCGTCCTCTACGGTCGCTGGGACTCACCCCCTTTTCAAGGACACGAGCATGCAAAAGCACTTCGGTAATTCAGGCCTGTTCAAGGCTGCTTCGTATCGTTGCAACAAAACCCTCGGCAACGGCATCGCCCGCTGGGAGTTGAACAACAGTGCGTTGAATACGAAGGAGTTTTTGATATGTCCAAAGAACTACTCGGAGTTTCTGCTCTAGGGTTGATGGTCCTTGGTGAGTTTTGTGCAATCTACAGCGAGGTAATCACCGCCCGGCTGGCTCAGGCGGGCGACGGTTCATGGCAGGCGTTCGTCATGCCGGTGGTGTTGATGTGTTTTGCCGGGCTTTGCCTGCTGGGAGCTTACTGGCTGGGGTACCGGGCGGTCGGTGATATCTGGGTGGTGACAGTCGTTTCCATCACCTCGTTATTGCTGCTGGAGCCTGTGGTGATCTGGGCGCTGTTCCAGGAAATGCCCGGGCGGGGTGCGCTGATCGGGTTTTGCCTGGGGGCTCTGGGCATGCTGGCCACGGTCTTGCTGTAGTTGCACATTCTGGCCCGGCCAATGGGTGTCGGGCCAGATGCTGAGGGAGTTGCAGGCAATACCTTCCTGCGCCGCAGCCGCGGCTGAATTTGAAGCCGGTGACACGTTGTTCAGCAAAAAAGCTGAGCTACCGAAAGCAGGCAAATCATCTGAACAACCATTTGCGCCCGAATTGGATGTTTCATTGCCGTCACCTCCTATACAGCTGCTTATGAGCAAATGCGCAAAAAATACACGCAGCTGTTGCTCTCAGTATAGGCCCTGAAACGAATCCTTCACGATTGCGCCGATTCACCTGCCCGGTGGTCTCTGCTTACAACTATCTGCCTGGATCCACTGCACTTTTTTGGATTTCTCCGCTCTATCCTTGTCCCAGCCCTGCCGATTTCCCGCGTGGGCAGATGAATCAGATCGGGTGCCGATGGATCGCACATTTCCTCGTTTCAACCTTCAACGCGGTTGCCAGCCCTTGCTGCTGGCCGCTGTGTTGATGCTCTGCGCCAGCGGTTGCAGCCAGCAACAGGGGCGGGATATCGCCAAGCAGTTCAGCAACGGCAAACCCGATGAGTTCTTCCAGACCAGTGTCGACCGCATGGCCACGCTGGGCATGCGCGACAACCTGCAAAGCCTGTATCTGCTGATGAACAAGCTCTATTTGCGCAACCCCAGCCAGTGGCGTCAGTCGGGTTATCCGGATGCGGTCAGCGCTGCGCGAGAGATCCGCCAGGCCATCGAGCAACGTCGATCGCTGCCGGCCCTGGATGATCGCCGCGACTTGGCGGCGCTGAGTTATTCCCTGAGTCCGGAGTTCAAAGGCGATCGTGTCGGCGCGTTTATCTACGCCATCGGCAGCATGATCGTGACGGCCCACGGTGGGCGTACTGAGTTCTACATCACCGATTCGATCAACCCGCAGTTTGTCAGCAACGCCGCGCGCAATATCGAGAAGGCCACCTGGCTGCTGAGCAAGCGCCAGGATGCCAATGGCGTGCTGCTGTTGTTCTCCAACGAAATATCGGAGGAGGGCAGCAACCTCAGCTTCGCGGTGGAGTTCGGCAAGATCGTTGCGCGCCTCGACCTGCTGACCCAGATGCTCGACGAGCGCTACCGGCGCATCGGTCTCAATTACGCGCAGAGCTTGTTGCTGATGAATTTTCTGCCGGTGCAATAAAGCTCGGCATCCTCTGGTGATTGGTACGGTGTTTCGTTTTCCCTTGTAGGAAGAGGCCTATCTTGCATCTCGATGGTTGAAACACCCAGTACTCATCAATAGCCTCGGATTTTTCCGAAAGCTTGAGGCCTCTACCATGGGTAAGCAAAAGACGGTTTGGCCCACTGATCGCGAAATACGTTTGCGTTTTATCCTTTTTGCCGTGATCGATGCGGCGAGTGTCCAAGGCGTTTCTGCCGAGGTGTTGCTGCCAGCGCACAAGTTATTGCGGGACTCGCCGACCGAGGCGCAATTATTGGAAGCGCTCGACAAAATCCTCAGTGCGGATGAAATGTATGGATTCCGGTTTGCTCCGGGATCAGAAGCAGATGAACTGATGCAAAGCTGGCTGATACCCCCCATTGAGGATTGACACTGCAACTGTGGCGAGCGGGACAAGCTCGCTCGCCACTTCCTGCTGCTCTGCCACCCTCGTGCAGCGAATAGTCTTGGTCCGACGTTGGTGTGGGAAGGGTCTGGTCCGTTAATAAGGAGTGACCTGGCGGGTGCCCCTGTCTTCCCACCAGGTGCCCCCCGAATTCCAAGGACCTGCCCGATGCTGCTGCGCCAACCTCCGCTCTTGTTTGCCGCCCTGACCTTAAGCTCACTGGTGCACGCCGAAGACCTGCAATTGGCCCCGGTCGAAGTCACCGGCAGCCAAGCCAGCGACGGTGAAGTGGCCCAGGCGCAGCTCAAGAGCGTGCCCGGCGGCACCAACTATATCGACATGAACAGCGTGCAGCAGGGAAGGGTGAGCACCAACGAAGACGTGTTCAAGTACCAGGCCGGAGTGTATGCCAAGGCGGCCAACAACGAAGGGGTGAAACTCTCGATTCGTGGTTCGGGCCTGAACCGCAGCCCCGGTGCCCATGCCTCCGGCTTGTATGAAATGTTCGATGGCCTGCCACTCACCGGCCCCGGCGGCACGCCTTATGAGCTGAAAGATCCCTTGTGGCAAAGCCGGGTCGAAGTGCTGCGCGGCGCCAACGGTTTTGATCAGGGCGCGCTGGCCTTGGGCGGCGCGGTCAACTATGTGACCCGCACGGGCTACGATGCACCCAAGCTGCAACTACGTTACGAAGCGGGCAGCAAAGGCTACGCCCAGCGCGAGATCAGCTCGGGCCAGGTACTGGGGGATGCCGACTACTACATCAGCCTCACCGATTCCGAATCCGACGGCTACCAGCACCAGAGCGCTGCCACCGGCAAAGGCGTGGCCGCCAACTTCGGCTACCGCTTCAACCCGGACCTGGAAACCCGCTTCTACTTCCGTTACCGCGAAACCACCAACGACACCCCAGGCAAACTCACGCGCAGCCAGATCAGCCACGACCCGCGTGCGGCCAACAGCCTCAACGCCGCCCGGGATTCCAAGCGCCTGCAACCGGGCTCCACCTGGATCGCCAACAAGACCTCCCTGCAATTGGACGACAACGCGCGGGTCGAAGTCGGGCTGGCCTACCACGACTACCCGATGGACTTGCGCGAAGGCACCAACCGCCTGAAAGTCGCCTACACCGATATCAGCAGCACCCTCAATTACATCCGCCAGGACACGCTGTTCGGCCATGACAGTAAAACCACTGTCGGCCTGCGCACCACCCAGGCGATGCCCAATAACGGCGCTTCGGAATACGTGCGCACACCCGCCGGCAATACCGCAACCTACGCCCCCGGCACCAAGACCCGCGACTACAGCTACCTGGGCTCCGACACCGTGTTGCATATCGGCAACGACCTGGAACTGGTGCCTGACCTGTGGCTGACCACTGGCCTGGCGGCGATCTATACCCGCCGCGAAACCCAGGTCACCTACCCTGAAGGCCAGGCGCCGCTCAGCCAGCACGACTGGGACTACGCACCACGCATCGGCCTGCGCTACGACTTCACCCCACAATTGCAGGTGTACGGCAACCTGAGCCGCTCGGTCGAGCCGCCGCATGCGTGGTCGATGATCTGGGGTTCCAACAAATACTTTACCGGTGGTCCGGCCAAAGGCCTGGCACGGGAGGGCGTGAGCCTGAAAAACCAGACCGCCACCACCCTGGAGATCGGCGGGCGCGGTGAGGCCTGGCTCGGCCAGTGGGACCTGGCCCTGTACCGCTCCGAAGTGCGCCACGAATTGCTCAGCGTGGAAACCCAGGCGCAAACCTCTACCAGCAATGCCATCGTCGCCGAGTCCAACGCCAGCCCCACCGTACACCAGGGTGTGGAACTGAGCCTGCTCAGCCCGTTATGGGACGGCGGCCGCAACGGCCGGCTTGCGCTGCGCCAGGCCTACACCTTCAGCGACTTCCATTACCGCGACGATGACCGCTTCGGCGACAACACCTTGCCCGGCATCCCCAGGCACTACTACCAGGCGCAAGTGCGCTACAGCCATCCGACGGGTTTCTACACCAGCCTCAACACCGAGTATTCCTCACGGGTGGCGGTGGACTACGCCAATTCCTACTACGCCGCGTCCTACACCCTGCTCGGCGCCACGCTCGGCTACGACGCGCCCAAGCAGGACTGGCAAGCCTGGGTCGACCTGCGCAACCTGACCAACCGTCGTTACGCCAATACCGTGACGCCGGGTTATGACGACAAGGGGTTGGATGTAGCGCGTTCTACGCCGGCGGATGGCCGTGGCATCTACACCGGCGTGTCCTGGAGTTGGCGTTAAAGACAGGCCCTTGCCCCAAGCGGGTTTTACTGGCATTGTTCGCGCAATTGGTAACTCTTCCCATTTGAGATCTTTTTGCGCATGCATGACATTCCGGCCGCGCTGGGCGACTCCGTGCGCCAGCAGACCCTCACGGCGATGTACAGCGAGCACCACGGCTGGTTGCACGGCTGGCTGCGCAAGAAACTCGGGTGTTCCCAGCAGGCCGCCGACCTGGCCCATGACGCGTTTATCCGCGTCCTGATGCTGGCCGAGCCGCAGAGTATCAAGGAGCCTCGCGCTTTCCTGGCCACCACGGCTGGTCGGTTGTTGATCGACAGTGCCCGTCGCCGTCGTATCGAAAAAGCCTACATGGAAGCCCTGGTGATCCAGTGCGAAGACGCCGACATGCCCGACCCGGCTGCGATTCATGTGGCCTTGCAAGCCCTGGAGCGTATCGCAGAGATGCTCGCCGGCTTGCCTTTCAAAGCCCGCGAAGCATTCCTGTTGAGCCGCCTCGACGGGCTGACCTACAGCGAAATCGCCCTGCGCCTGGACGTTTCCTCCAGCACCGTCAAAAACTACATTTCCAGCGCCCTGGTGCATTGCTACCACAGCCTGCACCCGGCAGACCCGCTGGCATGAGTTCCGAGCAGATCATCCAGCAAGCCGCACAGTGGCTGACTCGCCTGCACGACGAAGGCGTGACCGACGCCGACCGCCAGGCGTTCAACAGCTGGCGCCAGGCCGACCCGCGCCACGCCGTGGCCATCGAGCGCATGAGTGCGTTATGGGGCAGCCTCGATGCCTTGCCCGCCAAGCCAGCGCGCATTGCCCTGAACCGCGCCTTCACCCCGCGACGCCCACGTGGCGCGCAGGTGGTGGGTGTGCTCGGCCTGGTTCTGTGCGGCTGGCTGGGCCTGCAACACTTGCCGGTGTGGATGGCCGACCAACGTACCGGTGTCGGTGAGCGTCGGCAGATCGCCCTCGAAGATGGCAGCCAGTTGCAGCTCAACAGTAACTCGGCGGTGGATGTGCAGTTCGATGGTCATCAACGGGTGATCGAACTGCTGCAAGGCGAGCTCTGGGTCGAGGTGGCGAAGGATGCGCAACGGCCGTTCGTGGTTCGCACCGACCAGGGCACGGCCACTGCGCTGGGCACGCGTTATCTGGTCAAGCGCGCGGCAGACGGCACCACGGTGGTCACGGTGATCGAGTCCACGGTCGCGATCAAAGGCGATGCCGGCGATGGGGTCAAGGTCACGGCCGGCCAGCGTTCGGTGCTCGACCACGGCCGCGCCCAGCCACCGCAAGCCATCGGTGACAGCGATCCCGACGCCTGGACCCGCGGGCTGCTCAAGGTCAACGACCAACCCTTGAGCGAGGTCTTGCAAACCCTCGCCAGCTACCGCCACGGCTTGTTGCGTTTCGACCCCCAGGCCTTGCAAAACCTGCGGGTGTCCGGGGTGTTCAAGCTGGACGACACGGCGGCGGCGTTGTCGTCACTGGCCGATAACCTGCCGATCCAGGTGGAGTACTTCACCGACCTGCTGGTGGTGGTCAAGCCACGCTAGCCTTCGTTCTGGCGCAGGCGTTTGTACAGGGTATTGCGGCTCACCCCCAGCTCTCGCGCCAGATGGGAAATATTGCCGCCGGCGGCTTTCAAGCGCTGGTTCAGGTCGATGCTGTCATCCAGGTACTCACTGGCGGGCGGCGGCGCCGCGACGTTCAAATCCACGAAGAAATCGTCCGGCAGGTGCTCTGCACGGATCGGCTGTTCCTCGGCCATGGCCAGCGCCACCTGCAACACACTGCTCACCTGGCGCAAATTCCCCGGCCACGGGTGCCGCTCGAACAGCGCCAATACTTCGGCGCTCAGGCCCGCCCATTGAGTCGGCTCGCGGTGTTGCTGCCACAGTTGCTGGAACAGCGCCTGTTTGTCGGTGCGCTCGCGTAACGGCGGCAGTTCCAGGGTCAGGCCACCGATGCGGTAGTACAAATCCTCACGGAAACGCCCAGCCTGTACCAGATCCCGCAGTGCACGGTTGGTGGCCGAGATGATGCGCAAATCCACCGGGAACAACTCGCTGCTGCCTACCGGTTGCACGCAACGCTCCTGCAACACCCGTAGCAAGCGGGCCTGGGTGGGCAGCGGCATATCACCGATCTCGTCGAGAAACAGCGTGCCCTTGTCGGCCTTGCGGATCAGGCCGATGCTGCCTTTCTGGTTGGCGCCGGTGAACGCGCCCTTTTCATAGCCGAACAGCTCCGATTCCACCAATTCGGCGGGAATCGCCGCGCAGTTCACCGCGATAAATGCCTTCTGGCTGCGCGAGCTGGCGTGGTGCAGGGCTTTGACGAACACCTCCTTGCCCACGCCGGTTTCGCCGTGAATCAGCAGCGGGATGTCTTTCTCCAGCAGGCGCTCGGCCTGGCGCACGGCTTTCTCCACGCGCGCGTCGCCGAAATGCAAAGTCTTGAGGCCAATCGGCGCAGGCTTCGATGGCGCCGGCTCGGTGAACACGCGCGCCTGCACCGGCATCTGCCTGGGGCGCTTCAACAAGCACTGGAAGCGATTGCGTCCCGCCGCTTGCAGGGAGAAGGGCAGGCCTTCCGGTTGGTTCAACAGTTCCAGCAACGATACCTTGAACAGGCTGTCGATCATCACCCGCGACAGGCTGATGCCCAGCAGGTTGTCGGCACGTCGATTGGCCGACAGCACCTGGCCGCTTTCATCAAAGATCAGCAGGCCGGCCCACTGGCTGTCGAGGTTGCTCAGCCCGGTGTTGAAGGTCAGCTGGAAATGTTCGCCGCGAAACAGGTTGAGGATCAGCCGGTTCTCCACGGTCTGGCTCATCATCTTGACCATGCCCAGGGTGTGGGAGGGCGGCAGGTAGCTGTCGCTGGACACATCCAGCACCGCGATGATCTCGCGCTGGGCGTCGAAGATCGGCGCCGCCGAGCCGGTCATGAAGCGGTTGGCCTTGAGAAAGTGTTCATCGTGTTCGATATGCACCGCCTGGGCGCAGGCCAACGCGGTGCCGATGGCATTGGTGCCGCTGGAACGCTCCATCCAGCTGGCGCCGGGGTTGAAACCACGGGCCAGCTTGGGCTCGATAAAGCGCTGGGTGCCCCAACTGGTCAGCACCTGGCCCTGGTTGTCGGCCAGCATGATCAGGCAGTTGGAGTTGCTCAGGATGTTCTCGTAGTAGGGCAGCACTTCCTGGTGGGTGGTCTGCACCAGCGAATGCTGGCTCTCCAGCAATTGGTTGATGCCCTCGGCGGGGAGCTGGTCGAAGCTGGGCGTGCTCTGGTGGTCCAGGCCAAAGGCGCGGCAACGGCGCCAGGATTCCTGGATAAGGGTGTCGTGAGCCAGTGGTTCGGCCATGGGGTGACCTTCGTTTTTATTGTTATGGGGTCTTGCGCAACGGACTGCTGGAAATCATTCCACTGTATTGGTCGTCAGAGTGTTGTTCAGAACTGTTCATTGTCAAGGCCCTGACTGTTCAGTTGTTCAGCCAAATTGTTCACTCCTGAACATCGCTTTCAGCTGATTTCCTTGCACATCAACCACTTGTCGTTTTGGCACGAAACTCGCTGTGTCACCTGGCCAGATTCATTCCAATAATAAAAAGGTCGTGTCATGTCATTGACCCTGGAACATGTCTCCCGCGTTGTCGAAGGCCAGACCTGGATCGACGACGCCAACCTGCGTTTCGAAGCCGGCTCCTTCAACGTCTTGCTCGGTCGCACGCTGTCCGGCAAGACCAGCCTGATGCGCCTGATGGCCGGTCTGGACAAACCCGACAGCGGCCGCATCCTGATGAACGGCGTGGACGTCACGCAAAAACCGGTGCGCTTGCGCAACGTGTCGATGGTGTATCAGCAGTTCATCAATTACCCGACCATGACCGTGTTCGAAAACATCGCCTCGCCGTTGCGCCAGGCCGGTGTGTCCAGCGAGCTGATCCAGAGCAAGGTGCTGGAAACCGCCAGGATGCTGCGCATCGAAAAATTCCTCCAGCGTCACCCCCTGGAACTCTCCGGCGGCCAGCAGCAGCGCACGGCCATGGCCCGCGCACTGGTCAAGGATGCCGAACTGATCCTGTTCGATGAGCCGCTGGTGAACCTGGACTACAAACTTCGCGAAGAGCTGCGTCAGGAAATGCGCGAACTGTTCGCCGCACGCCACACCATCGCGATCTACGCCACCACCGAGCCCAACGAAGCCCTGGCCCTGGGCGGCACCACGACCATCCTCCACGAAGGCCGGGTGATCCAGAGCGGCAAGGCGGCCGAGGTGTATCACCAGCCGCAGACTGTGCTGGCCGCGGAGTTGTTTTCCGAGCCGCCGATCAACCTGATGCCGGGGCGCATCAGTGGCAATGAAGTGAGCTTCGCCAATTTCGTGCACTTCCCACTCAACGTCGACCTGCGTCCCATCGGCGAAGGCGAGTTCCGGTTCGGCGTACGCCCCAGCCACATCAGCCTGGTGCCGAGCAACGATGACGACCTGGAGCTGGCGGTCACCGTGGAAGTCGCCGAGATCAGCGGTTCGGAAACTTTCCTGCATGTGCGCAGCGAACATTTCCTGCTGGTGCTGCACCTGCCGGGGGTGCACGAGTACGACGTCGATGCGCCGATCCGCGTGTATATCCCCACCCATAAACTGTTTGTGTTCGATGGCCAGGGCCGTTTGGTCCAGGCTCCCGGACGCCGTGTCGCGAGGGTTGCCTGATGGCCGAGATCCATTTGCAGAACCTGGCGCACAGCTACAGCCCTGCGCCGAAAGGGCCTGAAGACTACGCTATCCGAGCAATGAACCACGTGTGGGAGCAGGGCGGGGCCTACGCCTTGCTCGGGCCGTCGGGCTGCGGCAAGTCGACCTTGCTCAACATCATCTCCGGCCTGCTCAGCCCGTCCGAAGGCCAGGTGCTGTTCGACACTCAAGTGGTCAACGACCTCACCCCGGAAAAACGCAACATCGCCCAGGTGTTCCAGTTCCCGGTGGTGTACGACACCATGACGGTGTTCGACAACCTGGCATTCCCGCTGCGTAACCAGGGCATGGCCGAGGCGAAAATTCACAGCAAGGTGCAGGAAATTGCCGAAGTCCTCGACCTGCAAAACCTGCTGACCAAAAAGGCGCGCAACCTCACCGCCGACGAAAAACAGAAAGTCTCCATGGGCCGTGGCCTGGTGCGCGACGACGTATCGGCGATCCTGTTCGATGAACCGCTGACGGTGATCGACCCGCACCTCAAGTGGAAACTGCGGCGCAAGCTCAAGCAGATCCACGAGCAATTCAACATCACCATGGTCTATGTGACCCACGATCAATTGGAGGCCTCGACCTTCGCCGACAAGATCGCAGTGATGTACGGCGGGCAGATCGTGCAGTTCGGCACGCCGCGTGACCTGTTCGAACGGCCGAGCCACACCTTTGTCGGCTATTTCATCGGCAGCCCAGGGATGAATCTGATCGAGGTGCAGGCCCAGGCGGGCGGGGTGCGCTTTGCCGAGACTCATTTGCCCTTGTCCGAGGCGTTGCAGCAACGTATTGCCAACACCGACTACAAGAAGCTGCAGGTCGGCATCCGCCCGGAATTCATCCACGTATGGGACGAGTACAACCCTGACGCCCTGCAGGCCGATGTCACTCATCTTGAAGACCTTGGCACCTACAAGATCGTCACCCTCAACCTCGACGGCGCGCTGCTCAAGGTGCGCCTGGCCGAAGACAAGCCCGTGCCGGAAGGCAAGGCGTCCATCAGTTTTCCGGCGCAATGGCTGATGGTGTATGCCGACGACTACCTGCTGGAGGTGCAGCCATGAACAAGGTGCAGAACAACAAGGCCTGGTGGCTGGTGTTACCGGTGTTCCTGCTGGTGGCGTTCAGTGCGGTGATCCCGATGATGACCGTGGTCAATTACTCGGTGCAGGACATCTTCGACCAGTCCAGCCGCTACTTCGTCGGTGCCGACTGGTACAAGCAGGTGCTGCTCGACCCGCGCCTGCATGACTCGTTGCTGCGTCAGTTCATCTACTCGGCCTGTGTGCTGCTGATCGAAATCCCGCTGGGCATCGCCATCGCCCTGACCATGCCGACCAAGGGGCGCTGGTCGTCGCTGGTACTGATCATTCTGGCCATTCCGCTGCTGATTCCGTGGAACGTGGTGGGCACCATCTGGCAGATTTTCGGTCGCGCCGACATCGGCCTGTTGGGTTACAGCCTCAATGCCCTGGGCATTAGTTACAACTACGCCGCCAACACCATGGACGCCTGGGTCACGGTGTTGGTCATGGACGTATGGCACTGGACCTCACTGGTGGCGCTGCTCTGCTATTCGGGGTTGCGGGCGATTCCGGACGTGTACTACCAGGCAGCACGGATTGATCGTGCATCGCCCTGGGCGGTGTTCCGACATATCCAGTTGCCGAAGATGAAGAGCGTGCTGCTGATCGCGGTGATGCTGCGGTTCATGGACAGCTTCATGATCTACACCGAACCTTTCGTCCTCACGGGCGGCGGGCCGGGTAACGCCACCACGTTCTTGAGTCAGACCCTGACCCAGATGGCCGTAGGCCAATTCGACCTGGGCCCGGCGGCGGCGTTTTCGCTGGTGTACTTCCTGATCATCCTGTTGGTGTCCTGGCTGTTCTACACCGCCATGACCCACTCCGACGCCAACCGCTGAGGCCGCCAACATGAACAAGAGAAAGCTGATACCGCTACTGATCTACATCCTGTTCCTGCTGGTGCCGATCTACTGGCTGCTGAACATGTCCTTCAAGAGCAACACCGAAATCCTCGGCGGGCTGACGCTGTTTCCGCAGGACTTCACCCTGGCCAACTACAAGGTGATCTTCACTGACCCGAGCTGGTACACCGGTTACCTCAACTCGCTGTACTACGTGAGCCTGAACACGGTGATCTCCCTGAGTGTGGCACTGCCGGCGGCCTACGCGTTTTCGCGCTACCGCTTCCTCGGTGACAAGCACCTGTTTTTCTGGCTGCTGACCAACCGCATGGCGCCACCGGCGGTGTTTCTGCTGCCGTTTTTCCAGCTGTATTCGTCTATCGGCCTGTTCGACACGCACATCGCCGTGGCCCTGGCGCACTGCCTGTTCAACGTGCCGTTGGCGGTGTGGATCCTGGAGGGTTTCATGTCCGGCGTGCCCAAGGAAATCGACGAAACCGCCTACATCGACGGCTACTCGTTTCCCAAGTTTTTCGTGAAGATTTTTATCCCGTTGATTGGCTCCGGCATCGGTGTGACGGCATTTTTCTGCTTCATGTTTTCCTGGGTCGAACTGCTGCTGGCGCGCACCCTGACCTCGGTCAACGCCAAGCCGATTGCGGCAGTGATGACGCGCACGGTGTCGGCATCGGGTATCGATTGGGGCGTGCTGGCAGCGGCGGGGGTGTTGACTATCCTGCCCGGCATGCTGGTGATCTGGTTTGTTCGCAACCACGTGGCCAAGGGCTTTGCCCTGGGCCGGGTCTGAGGAGTCGATGATGGAATGGATGGCCTGGACCACCCCCACCGCGCTGTTCTTTGGCGGCATAGCCCTGATCCTCGCGGGCATGACCACCTGGGAGCTGCGTTCGCCGAGTATCCCCCGGCGGGGCTTTTTGCCGATCAGCACCACCCGTGGTGATCGTTTGTTTATCGGTCTTCTCGGCAGCGCCTACCTGCATTTGCTGGTGATCGGCGTTACCGACTGGAGCATCTGGGTAGCGTCCGCGCTCTCCCTGGTATGGCTGTTGAGTGTGATGCGTTGGGGCTGATGCCCTTATGAATAAACAACCAGGAGGTCTCTATGTTGAATAAGAACAATAAGCTGCGACATAGCATTTCATTGGCCGCCGTACTGGCTATGAGCGGTTTGAGCGCTTCGGCCTGGGCCGATGCGTACGAAGATGCCGCGAAAAAATGGATCGGCAGCGAGTTCAAACCGTCCACCCTCACGGCCGACCAGCAGTTGGCGGAATTGAAGTGGTTTATCAAGGCCGCCGAACCGTTCCGTGGGATGAAGATCAACGTGGTGTCGGAAACCCTCACCACCCACGAGTACGAGTCCAAGGTGCTGGCCAAGGCCTTCACTGAAATCACCGGGATCAAGCTGACCCACGACCTGTTGCAGGAAGGCGACGTGGTGGAGAAGCTGCAGACCCAGATGCAGTCCGACAAGAACATCTACGACGGCTGGGTCAACGACTCGGACCTGATCGGTACGCACTTTCGCTACGGCAAGACCGAATCCATCACCGACCTGATGGCCAACGAAGGCAAGGATTTCACCTCGCCGACCCTGGATATCAAGGACTTTATCGGCATCTCCTTCACCACCGCGCCGGACGGCAAGATCTATCAGTTGCCCGACCAGCAGTTTGCCAACCTCTACTGGTTCCGCGCCGACTGGTTCGAGCGTCCGGAGCTGAAAGCCAAGTTCAAGGAAAAATACGGCTACGACCTCGGCGTACCGGTGAACTGGTCGGCCTATGAAGACATCGCCAAGTTCTTCAGCGAAGACGTCAAGGAAATCGACGGCAAGCGTGTGTATGGGCACATGGACTACGGCAAGAAAGATCCGTCCCTGGGCTGGCGCTTCACCGATGCCTGGTTCTCCATGGCCGGTGGCGGCGACAAGGGCCTGCCCAACGGCCTGCCGGTGGACGAGTGGGGCATTCGCGTGGAGGACTGCCACCCGGTAGGCTCCAGCGTCACCCGTGGCGGCGACACCAACGGCCCGGCCGCAGTGTTTGCCACGCAGAAATACGTGGACTGGATGAAAGCCTACGCGCCGCCGGAAGCGGCGGGCATGACGTTCTCCGAATCCGGCCCGGTGCCGTCCCAGGGCAACATCGCCCAGCAGATCTTCTGGTACACCGCGTTTACCGCCGACATGACCAAACCGGGCTTGCCAGTGGTGAATGCCGACGGCACGCCGAAATGGCGTATGGCGCCGTCGCCGGTGGGACCTTACTGGGAAAAGGGCATGAAGAAGGGCTATCAGGACGTAGGCTCCTGGACCTTCCTCAAGTCGACGCCTGAGAAACAGAAACTCGCGGCCTGGCTTTACGCGCAGTTCGTGACCTCGAAAACCGTTTCGCTGAAGAAAACCATCGTCGGCCTGACGCCGATCCGTGAGTCCGACATCAACTCCCAGGCCATGACCGACATGGCGCCGAAACTCGGTGGCCTGGTGGAGTTCTACCGCAGCCCGGCCCGCGTCGAGTGGACTCCGACCGGCACCAACGTGCCGGACTACCCACGCCTGGCGCAACTGTGGTGGAGCAACATCGCCGCCGCCGCCAGCGGCGAGAAAACTCCGCAACAGGCGCTGGACAACCTGGCCAAGGAACAGGACGCGATCATGACGCGCCTGGAACGCTCCAAGGTGCAACCGGTGTGTGGCCCGAAAATGAACCCTGAGCGTGACGCGCAATACTGGTTCGACCAGCCGGGCGCGCCGAAACCGAAACTGGCCGACGAAAAGCCGAAAGGCGAGACCGTGGGCTACAACGATCTGCTCAAACAGTGGGAGGCGGCGCGCAAGTAAACACCCCTGTAACTGCTAAGTGTGGTGAGCGGGGCAAGCCCGCTCGCCACATGTGTTCTCTCAACATATCCGCGCCGGCGAAAAACCGAGCGCGGACCGCCGATCCGCAGCTTTCAAACCCCAATTGAATTTTCCGCACACCCCGATGCTCTTCACTTTAGAAGCGTGTGGTACTGAGCGCTCTTGCGGGGCCTCCTTGTCGGGGAGGCCTGGTTGTATCGGACTTTGCGGAAACTGCCATCATGACGCTTCTTACAGCGCTGTCAGGCCAACCGGCCTCTATCACCCACTCGGCGCCCGGCCAATACCAGCGGCTGTACCAACAGCTTTACGGTGAAGCCCAGGGGGCCGAAGAGATCGCGCGGGATTTCCTGCTGGCGCAGTTGACGCAAATGCGAGACGCCGCCAGCGATCTGCCCGAGATGGCCGAGCAACTGCCTGCCTGGGTCGAGCAGCGCTGCGCGCAGGTGGCCCAAGCCTATGCCGATTACCTTGAACAACGCCAACAAGGTCGACCACGTCGCTATTTTCAGAACAAGGCCCATGCGCTGTATTTCCTGCAGCACGTCGCCCCCACCAAACAGGTCGACGGCGCTTGGCTGAACGGCCTGCTGCGCTATTGGCACGCCCCGAGTTTCGACGGCCTGCTCACCACCTACCTTGAAGAGTTGGGTGATGGTGAAGCCGCACAGAACCATGTGGTGATCTACCGCAAATTGCTCAACGAACACGATGCCGACAGCGACGCCGGTCTCGAAGATGTGCACTACCTGCAAGGTGCCCTGCAACTGGCACTGGGATTGTGTGCCGAGGACTTCCTGCCGGAGATCATCGGCTTCAACCTGGGCTACGAACAGTTGCCCCTGCACCTGTTGATCACCGCCTACGAGTTGAGCGAACTGGGCATCGATCCGTATTACTTCACCCTGCACGTGACCATCGACAACGCCAGCAGCGGCCACGCCTGCAAGGCAGCGCAGTCGGTACTGAGCCTGCTGCCGCTGGGCGAGGGCAGGGCGGATTTCTACCGCCGGGTGGCCGAGGGGTACCGCCTCAACGACCTGGGCCCGGGGACCACCGCGATTATCAGCGGTTTCAACCTGCAGGACGAAGTGGTCGCGATGCTCGAGCGCAAGCGCAGCTTCGGCCAACACATGCACTCGGACTATTGCCGCTTCGAAGGCAAGACCGTCAACCAGTGGCTGGGTCAGCCGGGGCAGATCGGCGCCTTTCTCCAGGCACTGGAAGACAAGGGCTGGATCAAGCGCAACCAGGACCCGGCCGAAAGTCGATTCTGGCAACTGATCGAGGGCGCGGGCGCGGCGATGTTCGGCGTGTTCAGCGGCTATGAAAAACAGGTGCTGCACGATTGGATCGCCGGCGACTGGATCAGTGACAAACGTGTGCCGCCCGTGCGGCCCGGGCGCGGCAGCCGGTTTTCCCGCGAGCAGCAACGCCCGACGGACCCGGACACCCAGGCGCTGGTTGATTCATTGTGCAACCTGTCCGATCAACAGCAGCTCAACGCACTGATCCCGTGGATGTCGGCGCGACGCCATTGCACGCCCGCCGGGTTGTACGCGACCCGCCGTTTTATTCAATTGCGCGCGCGATTGCGCTAAGGAACTTCCCATGTTTGCACAACATCTGGCCGACCGCGCCCTGTTGAACCTGGGCTGTGGGTTGAAGCAGCTCGGCTACCGTTTCATCACCCCGACGCCCTTGACCCACGAACGCGTCTATCAACGTCGGGGTGCCTCCCAGGCATCGGACCTTCGCGACGTATTCGGCTGGTCGATGCCGTTTGACCGCGACCTGGTGCCCGACACCTTCCGCGAGGACCTGCAACAAGCCGATGTCGTCGAACCGCATGGCGCGCTGTGGCGCAGCGCGGTGCGTTGGTCCAGCCTGGACGATCTTCTGTTTGCGCATTCCGCATACCCCACCACTGAACCGGATGCCGTGTTCTTCGGCCCCGACAGCTACCGCTTCGCCCAGGTGATCGAAGCCCATCTGCAACAGCGCTTCGAACCGCTCAAGCGCGCCGTGGATATCGGCTGCGGCGCGGGTGTGGGGGCACTGGTGATCGGCCGCGCTCGACATGACGCGCAGGTGTTGGCGGTTGATATCAACCCGCGCGCCCTGCGCATGACCGCCGTGAATGCCGAGCTGGCCGGGCTGAGCAATGTCAGCGCCTACCACAGCGATGTGCTGGCAAGCGTGGAGGGCGAGTTCGATTTGATCGTGGCCAACCCGCCGTACATGAATGATGACCGTCAACGCGCCTATCGCCACGGTGGCGGTGCATTGGGTGAGCAGTTGTCGGTGCGCATCGCCGGCGAATCCCTGGGGCGCCTGGCCCTTGGTGGCAGCCTGGTGCTGTATACCGGTGTGGCGATAGTCGCGGGCGAGGACCCGTTCCTGGCGGCGGTCAAGCCATTGCTCGGCAGCGATGCGTTCGGCTGGACCTACCGTGAATTGGACCCTGACGTATTTGGCGAAGAGTTGGATAAGCCGGGCTACGAGCGGGTAGAGCGGATTGCGGTGGTCGCGCTCACCGTCACCCGTCTGCGCTGAAGGTCATGCTCACTTTCGGTATCGAAGAAGAATATTTCATCACCGATCTGCACACGCGGCACATGGTCGGCGAACCGTCTGCGGCGGTGCTGGCGGCCTGCCGGCAGGCGATTGGCCCGGGCTTCGCCCTCGAAATGTTCCAGGGCCAGATTGAGGTGGCATCCCCGGTGTTCAAGGCCAGCAGTGAGGCGGCGGATTACCTGGCCACCGTGCGCCACAACCTCGCCCGCTCCTTGGGCGCATTCGGTCTCGGTGTGGTCTGTGCCGGCAGCCATCCCTTGGCGGCATGGCGCGAGCAAACGGCCACCGACCGCGTGCATTTCCAGCAATTGTTCGAAGACATCCAGTACGTCGCGCGTCGCAGTGTGCTCTGTGGGTTGCACGTGCATGTCGAGGTGCCGGCCGGAATCGACCGCATCGCGGTGATGAATCAGGTCTCGCCCTGGTTGCCGTTATTGCTGCTCCTCAGTTGCTCGTCACCGTTCTGGGAGGGCGCACCCACAGGGTTCATGAGCTATCGCCAGGCCGCGTGCGATGAGTGGCCACGCATGGGCGTTCCCGAGCACTTCACCGATTGGTCGGCGTACTTGCGCTATTTGGCATTGCTGCAGCGCGTCGGTGCGATCAAGGCCGATGGCAACGGGTGGTGGGGCATTCGGCCTGCGGCGCGTTATCCCACCCTGGAACTGCGCATGACCGATGCCTGCCCCAGGCTGGCGGATGCGTTGGTGCTCGCCACCTTGTTTCGGGTAATGGTTACTCATGCCTGTGCCCTGGAACATCCCGGCGCCGGGTTCACCGCCGAGGCGCTCTGGCTGCTCAAGGAGAATCGCTGGCAGGCCAAGCGCTACGGTGCTGCGGGCAGCTTTGCGCTGGATGACCAGGGGACGATGGGCACTGCTGAACAGTGGCTGCTAGAGGCGCAACGCATCTTCGCGGCCACCGCCGGGGCCATGGGCGAGCCTCAGTTGTTTGATGACCTGCATAGGTTGCTGGCGTCAGGCAACAGCGCCGTCGATCAATTGCGCTGCCATGCCGACGCCCGGGCCTCGGGCGCCGATGAGCACGTGTGTCTGCAGCAAGTGGTCGACCGCCTGCTGGCCCAGAGTCGCGCTGCCCATTGACCTACTGCGCGAGCAATCAGGCCGCTTGTGGCTGCAGATGCAGTGCACCGTCGACATCCTTGACCAACCCACTGGCCAAAAACAGCGGTACCAACCGCTTGTGCAACTGCGGCTCGACAAACTCCTTCACCGTATCCAGCGCCAGCACACCACTCAGGGGCAATTCGGCCTTGGTGTACGACAACCAGGCTTTCTTCAACACCTGCAACACATCGCTGCCCGCCGTGGTGGCGAAGCGGCGCTGGGTGGGTTTGCTGTCGAAGGTGAAGCTGTGCTGGAACGCATAGCCGTTTTCATCGCCGTTACCATCGGTGCAGCGGATGCAGCTGCACGGGCCGTCGCCGAACGCGCTGCGCAGGTAGGCGTTGAAGTCCACCACGGGTTTGAGTGACAGGCGCTTATCCACCTCGAACAGGTCCCCGGTCATTTTTTCGTCAGTGTTCAACGTCCATTTCCTCGCTGGTTCGGCAGTTTTTCAAAGCGCCGCACAATAGCAGCCGGGGGCTGGTTTGTGGGCCATTTGCATAACAATAGATCCCGATATTCTTTTCCACTCTTAAAAATCGTCGCTAGGCTCCATCACCTTCTTAAAAATGCGGCAGACTCCCATGACTTTCAAGCGCTCCTCCCTGACCCTCTTGGCGGCTGCGACAGCCCTGATCAGTATCGGCGCCCAGGCCGAAGGCAAGATCAGCATCGCCCAGCAATTCGGCATCGGCTACCTGATCCTCGACGTGGTGCGCGACCAGCATCTGATCGAAAAACACGGCAAGGAACAGGGCCTGGATATCCAGGTGGACTGGAACAGCATTTCCGGCGCCACCGCGATGAACGAATCGCTGCTGGCCGGTGCGCTCGACGTGGTTTCCGCTGGCGTGCCGCCGATGCTGACCCTGTGGGACCGCACCAAGGGCAAGCAGAACGTCAAGGCCATCGCCTCCCTGGGCTCGATGCCCAACTACCTGTTGACCAACAACCCCAACGTGAAGACCCTCAAGGACTTCAGCGAAAAAGACCGCATCGCCGTGCCCGCCGCCGGTGTGGGTTTCCAGTCGCGCACCTTGCAGATCGAAACCGCCAAGCAGTTCGGCGATGCCAACTTCAAGAAGTTCGACGACATCTCCATCAGCCTGGCCCATCCCGATGCGACCGCCGCGTTGATTGCCGGGGGATCGGAGATCAACGCGCACTTTTCCAGCCCGCCGTTCCAGTATCAGGAACTGCTGAACCCTAACGTGCACAAGGTGCTCAGTTCCTACGACATCCTCGGTGGGCCGGCCACGTTCAACGTGCTCTACACCACGCAGAAATTCCACGACGAAAACCCCAAGACCTACAAGGCGTTCTATGACGCATTGGCCGAAGCCGAGACGATCATCAAGGCTGACAAGCCAGCGGCAGCCAAGGCGTATATCCGCGTAGAGCAGTCGAAGTTGCCGTTGGACCTGGTGGAAAAAATCGTCCAGGACCCGGAAATCGACTTCACCATCGTGCCGCAGCGTACCTACATCTACGCCGAGAAATTGCAGGCACTGGGCGTGCTGAAAAACAAGGCCGCCAGTTGGAAGGACTACTTCTTCGAAGAGGCCCATGGCGGCAATGGCAGTTGAGAGGCCCAAGTTCAAGGGCGAGCTCAGTAAGCGGTCGTTCTGCAGGTGGGCAGGGCTGCGCCGCGATAGAAGGACAGAATTGCCAGCAGTTGAACGGTGACGGCCACCACCACCACGGCAACAATCGCCTCTTGCGGATCGACAAATGCCGCGCGTATAAGGCCGAAGCCGGCGGGTGCGAAAGCGTAGATGGCCTGGCTGAGGGCAACCATCAGAGCGATGACCTTCGCGGTATTCTCGTGGCTGAACTCGGTTTGCGCGATCAACGGTGGCAGCGATGTGGCGTTGCCGATCCCGGAGCCGATCAGCACGACTGCTATCCAGGCGACCGCAGGGTCCAATTGCAGGCAAAGCAACATCAAGGTGCCCAGCAGTTGAACCCCATAAGCCAGGCAAGCCAAATGGCGACGATTAATGCCTTGGCTCATCCAGTGCGCGGCGATGTATCGCCCGCCCATGGCGCTGGCGGTGGCCAAGCCCATGGCGAATGAGGCAGGGCGGGAGCCCAGGTGTACGACCAGGATCGAATACAGATGGGCGATCAACCCAATCTGTGCAAACAGACCAAGGGACATGCCGGCGGCCAGCGTGCGAAATTGTGCCGATCGGAATGTCTGCACGGTCGTCCAGGGGATGACAGGGGCATGGAGCGGTGATGCGGACGGCGTGGCGAGATTGTCAGGTTGCTGGCCCACGCTCTGCGGTGTTTTGCCGAACACCCACACAGCAAACCCGGCATTCAGCGTAATGGTGCCCAGGGTTATTGCCAAGGCCGCGATGGCAAAGCCGAATCGCTCGATCAAGAGTACCCACAGCGGCGAGAAGATCACCCCACCCAGGCTTGCACCGTTATAGGCCTTGCCCAGTGCGGTTGGCCTCCCTTTGATGTACCAGGGCGCAATCAGCGTGTTGACGGCCGCGGCGCCCAATGTGACCCAGCCGATACCCGAGCACATTGCGCCGAAATATAGCACCCAAAGCGCGTCCGCTTGAGCCCAGATATTAACCCCGATGCCCAGGATCAGGCTGCCCACCCAAGTTACTGCGGGTATACCCCAGCGTTTGTACAGTCGCGGCAGATTGGCGATGACCAGGGTGCCGCTGAGAAAGTGCAGGGTCACCGCCGCAGACACCTCGTCAATCGGCCACCCGGTGCGATCCATGACGGCCTGCATATAAATCGGCGGGCCGTAGAACCCGACTCCCCAGCCAATGATTGCCATAACGAACGTACACCTGAGTACGGTCTGGCCAAAAAAACGCGTGTGATTCATCGGCATCTCTCCTGGATTGGCTTGTAAAGTACTCTGCCGATATGGCTTTCACTTCGAGGAGCGTCGAACTATGGATGTTGAACCTTCCGAATTGCGCCTGGCCCATGTAGCGGCTGCGATTGCCGACCCGGCCAGGGCGCGCATGCTCTGTTGCCTGCTCGATGGGCGTGCGCGCACGGCCACAGAACTGGCAGTGGTCGCGCAGAAGAGCTCGTCGACGGCGTCCAGCCATTTTCAAAAACTGCTGGAGCAAGGGCTGGTGACGATGATCAGCCAAGGCAAGCATCGCTATTTTCAATTGGCAAACAGCGATGTCGCCCATGCGCTGGAGGCGCTGCTGGCGATCAGTTCATTTGAACTGCCGGCGTTCAAGCCGTCCACTCCGTGCCATCTGCGCCATGCCCGTAGTTGCTACGATCATTTGGCCGGTGAGTTGGGGGTAAAGGTGCATGACGCCTTGTTGGAGCGCGAATGGATGGCGCTGCAGCAGGGGATGTACCAATTGACGCCAACGGGCATGGAAGGCATGGCAGAACTGGGCCTGGATCTTACCGCTCGAGTCCAGGCGCGCCGGCGCTTCGCCTACCCATGCCTGGACTGGAGCCAACGCTGTGCCCATGTAGGAGGAGCGCTGGGGGCGTTACTGCTGGATCATATGCTGCTAGGCGGGTGGCTGGCGCGAACGCTTGATTCGCGCGCGCTGACGGTGACTGCCAAAGGGCGCAGGCGTTTGGCCAGCGTTTTTGATATCCAATGCGGTGACCGCAGCCAACGCCCTGTAAGGGAATGATCAGCGGAAAAACTCACCGGGCGTGGCCTCGAATTGCTGCCGAAACGCATTGATAAACGCCGACGTCGACTCATAGCCACACCCCAGCGCCACATCCGTGACCCGCTCGCCTTGCTCCAGGGCGGGCAGGGCGCTCAATAACCGCAGGCGCTGGCGCCAGGCGCGGAACGTCAGCCCGGTGTCGCTCAAGAACAACCGACTGAGTGTCTTCTCGCTCACCCCCAGTTTCTGGCTCCACTGGCCCAAGGTTGTTTGCTGTTCCGGGTGCGCACTCAGGCTGCGATAGATCGACCGCAAGCGCGGATCCGATGGCAATGGCAGCATCAGATCGACGTGCGGCGCCGCCGCCAACTGATCCAGCACCACCTGGGCCAGGCGCCCGTCCGGCCCATCCTCGGCATACTCCACCGGCAGTTCGCTGAAGCTGCGGATCAGCTCGCGCAGCAGGCTGCTCACCGCCAGCACATGACAGCGCTCCGCCGCCCAGGTGGTGACGCTGCAATCCAGGTACAGGCTGCGCATTTCGGTGTGGGGCGAGCTGAACACGCGGTGCGGTACACCGGCTGGAATCCACACCGCGCGCTGGGGCGGTGCGACGAAGCGGCCGACGCTGGTCTGGATCTCCAGCACCCCGGAAATCGCGTAGGACAATTGCACCCACGGGTGACTGTGCCGGCGGGTCAGGGCGCGGTTGGGCAGCGATTCGGTGCGCCCATACACCGGCCGTGGCAGGCTGGAAAGGCCTGGCACGCTACGGCGCACCGTGTTGGTATGTCCTTTAGGCGGCATTTGTTGGCTCATTGGCGTTAGTCGGTAACAAGCCGTTACGTTAGAGTCGCGATGACGCTCTTGGCAACCCCCGGAAGATCCTGCTTATGACTCGCCCCCGTTTCCTGCCTGACAACTTCACCCTGACCCTGATCGCCACGGTGATTCTCGCTTCCCTGCTGCCCGCCAGCGGCCAGACCGCCGTGGCCTTCGGCTGGGTCACCAACCTGGCCATCGCGTTGCTGTTCTTCCTGCACGGCGCCAAGCTGTCGCGCCAGGCTATCGTCGCCGGTGCCGGGCACTGGCGCCTGCATCTGTTGGTGTTCAGCCTGACCTTCGTGCTGTTCCCGTTGCTGGGCCTGGCGCTCAAGCCGGTGCTGTCGCCGCTGATCGGTAAAGACCTGTACATGGGCATGCTCTACCTGTGCGCCTTGCCGGCCACGGTGCAATCAGCGATTGCCTTCACATCGCTGGCGCGGGGCAATATCCCGGCGGCGATCTGCAGCGCGGCGGCGTCCAGCCTGTTCGGCATCTTCCTGACACCGTTGCTGGTGACGCTGCTGCTCAATGTGCACGGCGAGGGCGGCTCGACGGTCGACGCGATCCTGAAAATCAGCGTGCAATTGCTGCTGCCGTTTATCGCCGGGCAGATCGCCCGCCGCTGGATCGGCGCGTGGGTCGGCCGCAACAAGTCCTGGCTGAAATTCGTCGACCAGGGCTCGATCCTGCTGGTGGTCTACGGCGCGTTCAGCGAAGCGGTGAATGAAGGCATCTGGCACCAGATCCCACTGTGGGAACTGGGCGGCCTGGTGGTCGCGTGCTGCGTGTTGCTGGGCCTGGTGCTGGTGGCCTCCACGGTGCTGGGCAAGGCGTTCGGTTTCAACCAGGAAGACCGTATCACCATCCTGTTCTGCGGTTCGAAAAAGAGCCTGGCCACCGGTGTGCCGATGGCCCAGGTACTGTTCGCCGGGGCGAGCATGGGCGTGCTGATCCTGCCGCTGATGCTGTTCCACCAGATCCAGTTGATGGTGTGCGCGGCGTTGGCACAGCGTTATGCGAATCGGCCGGAGTCGATTCCGGAATTGATGGGGCAGGTTGACCCTTGATCTACGCCGAAGGCCTTGTCGCTGTTACGACCAGCGGTATATACGAGCGGATGCCCTCGGCAAGCCCATTCAATCGGGGTCTACGTGCTCATCATGACCGCACCCTGACCCGGTTGAGGTGATTTTGAGCGGGATGAGCGTCAACAGCCGGGCCGGAAACCTATAGAATGCTCGGCGGCGGCGCTTGTCCTGGGTGGCCGTCTGATCATCGTCCGAGTACCGCGCCCTTCAATGAGCATTTCAGCCGCAACGCCCCAAGCCAATTGGCAACCGGTCTTCGCCCTCGCGTTGGCCGCGTTTGTGTTCAACACCACCGAATTCGTGCCCGTCGGGCTGCTCAGTGCCATCGGCGCCAGCTTCGACATGCCAGTGTCCAGCGTCGGGCTGATGCTCACCATCTACGCCTGGATCGTCTCCCTGACGTCGCTGCCGGTGATGCTGCTGACCCGCAACGTGGAGCGGCGCAAGCTGCTGATCGTGCTGTTCGGCCTGTTCATCGCCAGCCATGTCCTGTCCAGTGTGGCCACCAGCTTTGGCATCCTGATGCTCAGCCGAGTCGGCATTGCTTTGTCCCATGCACTGTTCTGGTCGATCACCGCCTCGCTGGCGGTGCGCCTGGCGCCGGAAGGCAAGCAGGTGCAAGCCCTCGGCCTGCTGGCTACTGGCACTTCCCTGGCGATGGTGCTGGGTATTCCGTTGGGCCGTCTGCTGGGCGAGGCCATGGGCTGGCGCACCACGTTCCTGGTGATCGGCGCGTTCGCCGCTGCGCTGGTGTTCTGGCTGGCGCGTACGTTGCCGTTGTTACCGAGCCAGAACTCCGGCTCGCTGCGCAGCCTGCCACTGCTGTTCAAGCGCCCGGCGCTGGTGGCGCTGTATGTGCTCACCGCGATGACGGTGACTGCGCAGTTCACCGCCTACAGCTACATCGAGCCCTTTGTCGAAGGCGTGGCCGGCATGAGCGGCAGCGCGGTGACCCTGATCCTGCTGGTGTTCGGCGGCGCGGGCATCATCGGCTCGCTGCTGTTCAGCCTGGTACACCGTTTCAACCCGCACCTGTTCGTGGTGGGCGCGGTGTTTATCCTGAGCGCCTGCCTGGCGTTGCTGCTGCCCTTGAGCGGAGCCGAATCTTACCTGGTGATGCTGAGCATTTTCTGGGGCATGGCGATCATGGGCTTCGGCCTGGCCATGCAATCCAAGGTGCTGGTGTTGGCGCCCGACGCCACTGACGTGGCCATGGCGATGTTCTCCGGCATCTACAACATCGGCATTGGCGGCGGCGCGCTGATGGGCAGTTGGGTCGGCAGCCAGTTCGGCTTCGCCTGGATCGGCGCGGCCGGTGGGTTGCTGGCGGCGGTAGCCCTGATCGGGTATTGCCTGGCGATCAGGAAATTTGGGCAGGGCGTTGTAAGCCGCTAAGACCAGACAAGTCCTACACGATATATTGATACCCATTGCTACCGTCGCCTCGGGCCGCCCACCTCCCGTGGCGACGGCACTTGAGCGGCAATGGGAGTTGATTGTGCAAAAACGTTTGACTGCAGAGTTCATGGGTACTTTCTGGCTGACCTTCGGCGGCTGTGGCAGCGCCATCCTGGCGGCTGCGTTCCCCGGGTTGGGTATAGGTTTTGTGGGGGTTTCCCTGGCGTTCGGGCTGACGGTGTTGACCATGGCCTATGCGCTGGGCGGTATTTCCGGCGGTCATTTCAACCCGGCGGTGACCATCGGCCTGTGGGTGGGGCGCCGTATCGAGGGCGCTGATGTGCTGCCGTACATCCTGGCGCAGGTTGCAGGGGCGATTACTGCTGCTGCCGCGTTGTTCCTGATTGCCAACGGGCAGGCGGATTTCTCGGTGGGCGGTTTTGCTGCCAACGGCTATGGCCCGCTCAGTCCCGGTCATTTCGACATGAAGGCTGCATTGCTGGCCGAACTGATCGCCACGTTTTTCTTCGTCTTCATCATCCTGCGTGTGACCGCACCCGGCGCGGTGCCTGGCTTTGCCCCGATTGCCATTGGCTTGGCGCTGACCTTGATTCACCTGGTCCTGATCCCCGTCACCAACACCTCGGTCAATCCTGCGCGCAGCACCGGGCCGGCATTGTTTGCCGGAGTTGATTACCTGGCACAGCTCTGGCTGTTCTGGCTGGCGCCGATCGTGGGCGGCGTGATGGGCGCGGTGGCGGCTCGAGCAATGGATGAGTGCCGTAAAAAAGTGCCCGCCTGAACCCCAGCGTCGCCATGCCGATCATCTCGGCGGCGACGTTGTGCACGGCATAACGGTCCAGGGCTCAGCGCGTTGCGAGCACCGCTTCGAGTTTTTCCTGGTCGCGGGCAAACTGGCGAATGCCTTCGGCGAGTTTCTCGGTGGCCATCGCGTCCTCGTTGGAGCCCCAGCGGAACTGCGCTTCGTTGAGGGTCTGGCGCGGCTCCCCAACTGCCCCCGGATTCAATCGACGCTCCAGCAGGCCCTGGTCTTCATCAAGCTTTTGCAGCAGCTCGGGACTGATGGTCAGGCGGTCGCAGCCCGCCAGTTGCTCGATCTGGCTGAGGGTGCGGAAGCTGGCGCCCATGACCACGGTGTTGATGGCGTTGGCCTTGTAGTAGTTGTAGATCCGCGTCACGGACTGCACGCCTGGGTCCTCGGTGCCGGTGCCGGTGTAGTCCAGGCCGGTGTTCTTGCGGTACCAGTCATAGATGCGGCCTACGAATGGTGAAATCAGGAACACCCCGGCGTCGGCGCAGGCGGCGGCCTGGACGAACGAAAACAGCAGGGTCAGGTTGGTCTGGATCCCGGCCTTTTCCAGGCGCTCGGCGGTGCGGATGCCTTCCCAGGTGGAGGCCAGTTTGATCAGCACGCGGTCGCGGCCGACGCCGGCCTGGTCGTACAGCGCGATCAACTGGTTGGCCTTGGCCCACAGCGCGTCTTGGTCGAAGGACAGGCGCGCATCGACTTCGGTGGAGATGCGCCCCGGAATCACCTTGAGAATGCCGCAGCCCACCGCCACCGCGAAGCGGTCACACGCCAGGTCCACATCGCCCTTGGACTGGCCCACCGCGCTGTGCAGCAACTCGGCATATTCCGGGATGGCAGCGGCCTTGAGCAGCAGCGACGGGTTGGTGGTGGCGTCCACCGGGCGCAAGCGGCTGATGGCTTCCAGGTCACCGGTGTCGCACACCACGGTGGTGAATTGCTTGAGTTGTTCGAGCTTGGACGTCATGAGCGGCAGTCTCCAGAAACGGTTATTGGTTGAGGGCCTGTGCGGTGTCCAGGTCGGTGATCAGGATGTCCAGGTAGCCGCCCTGGAGCGCGCCGCGAATGGCCTGGACCTTGTTCAACCCACCGGCCAGGCCGAGCACCCGGTGGATGGCGCGCAGCTTGGGCAGCGCCACCGAGACCACGAATTCTTCATCTTCCTCCAGCACCGGCTTGCCCTGAGCATCGAAGTAACGCAGGCAGATATCGCCCACCGCGCCGCGTTCGGCGAGCAGGCGCAGCATGTCTTCGGTGTAGTAGTTGCCGCTGTTGCGCAGCAGTTGCGAGGGCTCCAGGTCGCCGATGCCGACAATCGCCAGGGTGATGCTGTCAAAGCGCTGCAGCACTTCCTTGACCTCTTCCATCTGCACGATGCGCTGCTTGCTCTCCACCGATTGCTCGATGCTTTGCGAGGGCAGCAAAAACGCCGGGCAGTTGAGCAGGGTCGCCAGGCGCTGGGTCAGCAAAGTGGCTTCAAACGCGCCCTTGTGGCCGACGCCGCCCAACAGTTGCACCACTTCCTGGGCGGCCTGTTTGCCCGGCTGCGCGTGCAAGTGGCCGACCATGGCGCGAATGGTGCTGCTCCACGACGAGATACCGATACGGTCCTGAGGCGACAGGCTGGTTTCCAGGTAGTGGGCGGCGGCCGAACCGATGGCCTGCTTGATGCTCTCGTCATTGCCGGGCTCGGTGGCTTCCACCACGATCACCCGGCGCACGCCGTAGCGGCGCTGCAACTGGGTTTCCAGTTCCAGGTGCAGGCCTTGCAAGCGCATCACCGTGATCTTCACCACGCCTTCCTGCAGCGCCCGGCGCAGGGCACGGCTGATAAACGATTGGGACAGGTCCAGTTGCGCGGAAATCTCGGACTGCTTGAGCCCTTCTTCGTAATAGAGGCTCGCGATCTTGGTGATCAGGCGCTGTTCTTCGATCTGGCTCATGAAGGCCTCAGGGCTCTTTATAGTAAAAGGCATGACTCAATGGCCGTGAGGATACCAAACCCTTACGACATGATCAGGCCGCCGTCGATATTGATCGCCTGGCCGGTCAGGTAGGCGGCATCGTCCGAGGCGAGAAACGCCACCAGGCCCGCCACATCCGAGGGTTTGCCGGCGCGGCGCAGGGGGATGTTCTTGACCCATTCGGCCATCAATTCACCCTTGCCGTAGCGCTTCTCGTCGGTGCTGAGGATCTCGCCCCACACCCGGTCGTTGTAGTCCCACATCTCGCTTTCGATGATGCCGGGGCAGAACGCATTCACCGTGATGTCATGCCGCGCCAGTTCCAGCGCCAGGCTCTGGGTGATGCCGATCACGCCCATTTTGCTCGCGGCATAGTGGGGCGTGTAGATGAACCCCTGGCGGCCCTGGCCGGAGGAGGTATTGATCAGCCGGCCGCTGCCTTGCTTGACCATGTACTTGGCGGCCTCCCGGCAGCCGAGCCACACGCCGGTGGTATTCACCTGCAGCACCTTGTCGAAATCGGCACGGGGCATCTTGTCGTAGTGGTCGATGGTGATGATGCCGGCGTTCTGCACCGACACGTCGATGCTGCCAAAACGGGCGTGGCCTTCGCGGTAGAGCTTTTCGATATCGTCTTCACGGGTGACGTCGATGGCCAGGGCCAGGGTGTCGACCTGGTATTCCCGGGCCAGTTGGTCGGCGGTGAAGGTCACGCGTTCCAGGTCGTTGGAAGCCAGTACCAGGTTGGCGCCTTCCTGGGCGAAACGCTCGGCAATGCCGGCGCCGATGCCCCGGCAGGCACCGGTGATGACCACAGTTTTACCGCTAAATCGTTGGGACATGACGAACTCCTACCAGCACACAAAGCCGCCATCGACCAACAGGTCGACACCGGTGCAGAAAGACGAGGCCTGGCTGACGAGGAAAATCGCCGGGCCGACCATTTCTTCCACGCTGGCCATGCGGCCCATGGGCGTGGTCTGTTCAAAGATCTTCACCTGGTCGGCGACTTCCGGGCGCGAGTTCATCGGCGTGGCGGTGTAGCCGGGGCTGATGCAGTTGACCCGCAAGCCCTTGTCGGCCCATTCCATCGCCAGGCTCTTGCTCAGGTGAATCACGCCGGCCTTGGAGGTGTTGTAGTGCGCTTGCAGCAAGCCACGGTTGACGATACTGCCGGACATCGAGGCGATATTGACGATGGCGCCCTTGCCACGGGGCAACATCACGGCGGCCTGGGCCTGGCAACTGAGGAAAATTCCGGTGAGGTTGATGTCCAGGGTGGTCTGCCAGCGTTGCAGGTCCAGGTCTTCGGCGGCCTGGGCATTGGCGATGCCGGCGCAGTTGATCGCGACGCTCAGTTGGCCCAGTTCGGCTTCGGTGCGTGCCACCGCCGCGTCCAGTGCGGCGCGCTCGGTGACCGTACCGCTCAAGGCCAGGGCACGACGGCCCAGGGCCTGGATGCGTTCGACGGTGCTGGCGATGCCGGGGCTGCCCGGCAGATCGAAGCAGGCCACATCCGCGCCGGCCTCGGCCAGCCCCACGGCAATCGCCTGGCCAATGCCGCTGCCGGCGCCGGTGACAAAGGCCACTTGGCCTTGAAGACTAAAAAGCTGCATGGATAACTCCGTTATTTGAAATCACAGCCGACCCCTGTGGGAAGGGCTTGCCCCCGATGGCGGTGTATCAGTTATAAATTTTTCAATTGAACCACTGCTATCGGGGGCAAGCCCCCTCCCACATTGGATCTTCATTGTTTGTGGGTCAGGCAGTCGCCATTTCCATCACCGAAACGGGGGTGGCCTCGCCACGTTCCAGAATCCCCATCTGCCGGCCCCGGCTCATGACCAGGACGCGGTGCGACAAACCAAGCACCTCATCCAGATCCGAGCTCACCACCATCACCGCCATGCCTTTGGCCGCCAGGTCCGCGATCACTTCATAGATGGCCGCCCGCGCACCCACGTCGATGCCGCGGGTCGGTTCATCCAGGATGAAGACCTTGGGGTTGCGCGCCAGCCATTTGGCGATGATCACCTTCTGCTGGTTACCGCCGGACAAACTGGAGATGCGCGACTGCGGCGCACCTTTGACCCCCAGCCTGGCCACCGCCGTGCGGGCGAATTCGCGCAGCGGGGCAGGGAATACCCAGCCGCGCTTGTCCAGCAGGTCGGTGTTGCCGTAGATCAGGTTATCTTCGATGCGGTGTTCCACCACCACGCCTTGCTGCTTGCGGTCCTCGGGCACCAGCACCACGCCGGCCTGGATCGCCTCGAAGGGCGAGCGAAGCTGGCGTACTTCACCGTCGAGTATCAGGTGGCCTTGGACATCCTGTGCTGCGCCGGCAATAGTGCGCACCAGTTCGGTCCGCCCGGCGCCGACCACGCCGGCAATGCCGAACACTTCGCCGGCGCGCACGCTGAAATCGATGCCGTGCAAGGCAAATTCGCGGCAGCTGAGGTCCTTGACCTGCAACATCACGCGATCCTGTGGCGCTTGAAGGGCGGGGAAAATCCGCTCCAGGCTGCGCCCGACCATCTGTTCCACCAGCTCGCGTACCGGCACCTGGGCGGTGGCGTGCAAGGCGATCTGGCGCCCGTCGCGCAGTACCAGCACACGGTCGGCGATGCGTGCGATTTCTTCCAGGCGGTGGCTGATATAGATAAACGACACGCCCTCGGCCTTGAGCCGTTCCACCTGTTTGAACAGCAACTCGGTTTCTTCGCCGCCCAATGCCGCAGTGGGTTCATCCAGAATCAACAGGCTGGCCTTCAGGGTCAGCGCCTTGGCGATTTCCACCAATTGCTGGGCCGCCACGCTCAGGCCTTCGACCTTGCGCGATGCCGGCACTTTGAGCCCCAGGCGCTCCAGCTGGATCTGCGCCTGGGCCTCCATGTACGCGCGGTCCACCCGCCCATGACGCATGGGCAGGCGACCGACGAAGATATTCTCGGCGATCGACAATTGCGGCAGCAGGCGGATTTCCTGGTGGATCAGACCGATCCCGGCGCCCAGCGCCGCACCGGGCGACGCGGGTGCGTAAGGCGCGCCGCGCCAGGTCATGCTGCCCCCGGCTTCAGGCTGTACCAGCCCGGCGATGATCGACGACAAGGTCGACTTGCCCGCACCGTTCTCGCCGAGCAGGGCCAGCACTTCGCCGGGGCGGATGTCCACATTGACCTGCGACAGTACCTGCACCGGCCCATAGGCCTTGCTGATATTGCGCAGGCACAGCACCGCGTCGGCGTGGGCGGTGTCCAGGGCTGCTGCTTGCATGACGACCTCCAAGGCTTACGGGTGCTGTTGCAGGAACGGCGCGACGTTTTCTTTGGTGGTCAGCACAGTGGGCAACAGTTGCTCCTTGGGCACGGCCTTGCCGGCTTTCAGGTCGATGGCCGATGCCACGGCCAGGCGGCCCATCTTCTGGGTCTGCTGGGTCATGGTTGCATTCAGCACGCCACTTTCCACGGCCTTGAGCCCGGCGACGTCACCGTCGAAACCGACCACCACGACCTTGTGGTCGAGGTTGCCGACCTTCACCGCCTGGGCAGCGCCCAAGGCCATGGCATCGGCACGGCCGAAGAACACGGTGATGTTCGGGTCACGCTGGAGCAGGTCCTGGGCCACGGCGAAGCCTTTGTCCTGGGCCCACTCGGCGGGTTGCTGGGCGACGACCTTGAGGTCCGGGAAAGCTTTCAAGCCTTCTTCGAAGCCCTTGGCGCGATCGTTCTCGGGGGTGGTGCCGAGCTGGCCTTGCAGGATCGCGATGCGGCCCTTGCCATCGGTGATCTTGCCGACGTATTCGGCCAGGGTCTTGGCCCCGGCCACGCTGTCGCTGGCGATAAAGGTGTCACCCGGTGCATCGGGTGCGTTGCGGTCCACGGCGATCACCGGGATGCCGGCGGCCTTGGCGGCTTTTACCGGGACGCCGGCGGCAGTGGCACCAGCAGGGATATAGATCAGCACATCGATCTGGCGGGTGATCAGGTCTTCAATCTGGCTGACCTGGGTGGAGGAGTTGCCCTGGGCATCCACGGTGATCACCTTGATGCCCTTGGCCTTGCCCTCGGCTTCCACCGATTGCTTGATCTGGTTGAAGAAGTCGGCCTGCAGGTTGGCCACGGCCAGGCCGATGGTCAGGTCCTTGGCCAAGGTGGTGCCGGCAGCGGTGAGGGTGGCAGCCGCGAGGGCGGTGGCCAACAGCAGTTTCTTGGGGCTGAACATGTCGGTGACTCCTGGTTTTATTGTTGGAGGGTGTCAACTGTCGAACAGGTTTAACGGGCAGTGCTGGAGCGGCGTCGCAGGGTGTCGATGGTCACGGCGAGGGCGATGACCACGCCGATCACCACTTGTTGAATGAAGGGCGAAACGCCCAGCAGGTTGAGACCATTGCGCAGCACGCCAATGATCAGCACACCGACCAGGGTGCCGCCGATGCTGCCGACGCCACCGCTGAGGCTGGCGCCGCCAATTACTACGGCGGCGATGGCGTCCAGTTCCAGGCTCAGGCCGGCGCTGGGTTGGGACGAGTCCAGGCGCGCGGCCAGGGTCACGGCGGCGATGCCGGCCAGCGCACCGCTGATGGCGTATACCCACAGGGTGATCGCCCGCACCTTGATGCCGGACAGGCGCGCCACTTCCGGGCTGCCGCCCATGGCGTACAGGTTACGGCCGCCGGCGCGAAAGCGCAGGAACACCCAGGCCACCACCAGCATCACCAGGAACAGCCCTACGGTTGCCGAGAGAAAGCCGAAGTGACGCACCGTGGCCAGACTGGTGAACCAGTCCGGGTAACCGACGATCTGCCGGCCTTCGGTGAGGATGTTCGCCAGGCCACGGGCCACCGACATCATGGTCAGCGTGGCAATGAACGGCGGCAGCTTGGCATAGGTGATCAAGGCGCCGGACACCAGCCCGGCGAGCATGCCGCTGGCTATCGAGATCGGGATCGCAAACCCCAGCGGCACCGCCTGGTCCTGGTACAGCCAGCCGAGCATCATCATCGAGAAGGCCAGCACCGACCCCACCGACAGGTCGATGCCGCCGATCACGATCACGGCGGTCATGCCAATTGCGAGGATGCCCAGCACCGTGACCTGATCAAGAATGTTCAGGCCATTGCGCAGCGAGAAGAAGAATTCGGAACTGAAGGAGAAGACCAGCACCAGCAACACCAGGCCGATCAGCGGGCCGCCGATATTGCTGGGAAGCAGTTTCACCAACCGGGGGCGGTGGGGCGGCTTGAGTTCGGCCGGGTGCTGGACAGTAGCTTTGGCGTCCACAGTGTTCTCCTGATTTATTTTTTTTGGAGTGCTTTCAAGTGCGCTGAATATTTATGCGTGCTTGACTGTTAATTCAGATTCCAGTGCCACCGTGGCAATGTCAAGCGCTTAATTTTTCCAACAGGCCTCTGGATCGCGACTTTCATCCGGCGCAAAGCCACGGGATAGATACGCGCGTGTGGGATTTCGGCCGTTTGTCCGAGGGACATTTCCAGGTTTTATTTCATTTTTCCACCGGTCATTCACTTGACCTGTCGAGCGTTCGGCGTCTAAATATAAATATATTGTCACTGCTGAATAAATATTCAAATACAGCTTTGCACACTTTTACCCCGCGTGGTCAGCCTCAAAGGAGCCGCTGCATGAATGCCTTCCAGTACGACGCCCACCAGATCAAAGAACAGGCCCGCCTGATCCGGCGCCATGTGATCCGCCTGAATGCCGACTCACCGGCCGGCGGCCACACCGGGGCCGATCTCTCGGAAACCGATATTCTTGCCACCCTGTATTTCCGCATTCTCAATACCGGGCCGGAACGCACTGAAGACCCTGAGCGCGATATCTATATCCAGAGCAAGGGCCACGGTGTCGGTGGTTTGTATTGCTGCCTGGCGCAGGCGGGCTACATCCCCGTCGACTGGCTGCCCACCTACCAGCACTTCAACTCCCACCTGCCGGGTCACCCGGTGCGGCAGAAAACCCCTGGCATCGAACTGAACACCGGCGCCCTCGGCCACGGCCTGCCGGTGGCGGTGGGGCTGGCGCTGGCGGCGAAGATGTCCGGCAGCAAAAAACGCATCTATGTGCTGACCGGCGACGGTGAATTGGCTGAAGGCTCCAACTGGGAAGCGGCGATGGCGGCGGCCAAATACGGCCTGGATAACCTGTTCGTGATCGTCGACAAGAACAAGCTGCAACTGGCGGGCCTGACGGCGGACATCATGCCGCTGGACCCGCTGGACGTGAAATGGGCGGCCTTCGGTTTTCGTGTCAGCGAGTGCGACGGCAACGATGCGGACCAGTTGATCGAAGCCCTGGAAAGCATGCAGGCCAAGACCGGCGCGCCCCAGGTGCTGATCGCCCACACCATCAAAGGCAAGGGCGTGTCGTTTATCGAAGCCCGTCCCGAATGGCACCACCGCGTGCCCAAGGGTGATGAAATCAACGCGGCACTGGAGGAGTTGAATCATGGCGAGTGAACATCTGGCGAGCGTCATGGTGGAAGCCTTTATTGCCGCCGTCGATGCCGGGCTGGACGTGGTGCCGGTGGTCAGCGATTCCACCTCCACGGCCAAGATCGGGCCGTTTGTGCAGCGCTTTCCCGAGCGTCTGATCAATGTGGGGATTGCCGAGCAGTCGCTGGTCAGCGTCGCGGCGGGCCTGGCCCTGGGCGGCAAGATCGCCGCCACCTGCAACGCAGCGCCATTCCTGATTTCGCGGGCCAATGAGCAGATCAAAGTCGACGTCTGCTACAACCAGGCCAACGTGAAGATGTTCGGCCTGAATGCCGGTGCCAGTTACGGCCCGTTGGCCAGCACGCACCACAGCCTCGACGATATTTCGGTAATGCGCGGCTTTGGCAACGTGCAGATCTTTGCTCCGGCCGACGCGCTTGAATGCCGGCAGATCGTCGACTACGCGCTGCGCTACCACGGCCCGGTGTATATCCGGCTCGACGGCAAAGCGTTGCCGGACCTGCACACGGGCGACTATCAATTTGCCCCAGGGCAGGTGGATATCCTGCGCCAGGGCGCGGACGTGAGCATCGTCGCCCTGGGCTCGGTGGTGCATGAAGCGCTGGATGCGGCACGGGTGCTGGCGGAGCACGGTATCCAGGCGCAGGTGATCAACCTGTCGTCGATCCGGCCATTGCAGCGTGACGTGTTGCTCAGCGCCCTGCGTGGCACGCGGGCGGTCATCACGGTTGAAGAGCACAACATCAACGGTGGCGTGGGCAGCCTGGTGGCCGAAGTGCTGGCCGAAGCCGGGCTGGGGATTGCCCTGGTGCGCCTGGGCATCGGCGATGGTGAATATGCCGCCGCCGGCGCTCGCGAACCGACCCGCGCCTTGCATAACATCGACGCGGCTGGGATTGTGGCGGCTGCCACTCGGTTGCGGTGAATGCGATGACAGACAATACGCCGCTGATCCTGGCGATAGATGAAGGCACCAGCAACGCCAAGGCGGTGCTGGTCAACGAGCGCGGACAGGTGATTGCGCGGGGCTCGCGGCCGCTGAGCATTACCCATCCGCAGCCGGGGTTTTCCGAGCAGGACCCGCTGCTGATCTGGCACAGCACCCTGGCCGCCATTGAGGAGTGCCTGGCCCAGGTGGACCGGCCGATCACCGCGCTGGCCATCAGCAACCAGCGAGAATCGGTGGTGGCCTGGGACCGGCATACCGGCGAAGCGCTGTCACCGTGCATCAGTTGGCAATGCCGGCGCTCCACCGCGTTGTGTGCCCAGTTGCATGAGCAGGGGCACGAAGCGCTGATCCTGGAAAAAACCGGGTTGGCCTTGGACCCGATGTTCTCGGCCGGCAAGTTCCGCTGGATTCTCGACCACCTTGAGGATGGCCACGCACGCGCCGCTGCCGGTGATATCTGCCTGGGCACGGTGGACAGCTGGTTGCTGTGGAAGCTCAGCGGCGGCCAGGCGTTCGCCACCGACTACTCGAATGCCGCCCGCACGCAACTGTTCAACCTGCACACCTGTGCCTGGGACCCGGCGCTGCTGGCGCTGTTCAAGATTCCATTGGCCGCATTGGCCCCCATCCAGCCCAGTGCAGGCTTTTTTGCCGAAACCGTTGCGGCGGGCGGGTTGCCCGCCGGCATCCCGGTAATGTCGATGATTGGCGACTCCCATGCCGCGCTGTACGGGCAGGGCGGCTTTGCACCGGGGCTGGTGAAAGCGACATTGGGCACCGGGTCGTCGTTGATGACGCCCATGGGCGGCCCGATTGCCTCGACTCATGGCTTGTCCACCACCCTGGCCTGGCACGACGGTGGTCAACCGACGTTCGGCATGGAAGGCAACGTCGTCCATACCGGCGCCGCCGTGCAGTGGGCCTCGCGCCTGGTGGCGGGGGAATCCCTCGATGCCCTCACCGAACAGGCGGCGCAACTGTCGGATAACGGCGGCGTGTATTTCGTGCCGGCGTTGTCCGGGCTGGGCGCGCCCCACTGGAAGGCCGATGCACGGGGCCTGATCTGTGGGCTGACCGAGGCCACCTCTGGTGCGCATATCCTGCGGGCGTCGCTGGAGTCCATCGGTTATCAGATCCGCGATGTGTTCGAGGCCATGCAGCAGGACATCGGCAGCCCGTTGAAAGAGCTGTGGGTGGACGGCGGCGCCACGCGCAACCGTTGGCTGATGCAGTTCCTGGCCAACCTGCTGCAACGCCCGGTGGTGCGCAGCCTGTCACCCGAAGTCTCGGCACTGGGCGCGGCGCACCTGGCGGGGAGGGCGTCGGGGGTGTGGGCGAGTGATGCAGCGCTGGAGGCGCTGGAGCGGCAGCGGGAGCGGTTTGAGCCGCAGGATGATCCCGCGATGGAGGGGCGTTACAGCGAATGGAAAAAGGCCCTGGCCCGCACCCTGTTGTGACCATCGTGATCCAAATCTGTGGCGAGCGGGCTTGCCCCGCGTCGGGCTGCGAAGCAGCCCCCACACCAGCGGCCGAAGAGTGCCTGACTCACCGCATTCCTCCTTCCAGGGTCGCTTCGCAACCCAACGCGGGGCAAGCCCGCTCGCCACAGTTGCAGTACTCCCTGTTACGCCCTCAAGGCTTCCAGGTCTGTACATCCTTGGCATCCACCGCCTTGGGCAATAACCCCGCCTTGAAGAACGCATCGGCGATTTTTTGCTGTTCGCCCAACTGATCGAGCGTCACCGGTTGCACCAGGTAGCTGCGGTGCGCATTGGCTGCTTCAACCGTCGCTACATCCAGGTTGCCCCACAACGGCCCCAGCACCTTGGCCGCATCCTGGGGGTGGGTTTTCACCCACTGCCCGGCTTTTTCCAACTGCTCGTACACCACCCTCAATACTTCCGGGTGCGCCTTGGCGTACGGTGTACCGGTCAGGTAGTAACGCTTGTAGCTGGCCAGCCCTGCGCCGTCCGCCAGGGTGCGTGTGGGCAATTGGCGCTGCACGCTGGTCAGGAAGGGTTCCCAGGTAACCCAGGCGTCCACCTTGTTGTTCTCGAACGCCGCGCGACCGTCGGCGGGTGACAGGTAGGCCGGTTCGATATCTGAAAAGGCCAGCCCCGCCTTGGCCAGTGCGGCGATCAGCAAGTAGTGGGTGCCAGCGGCCTTGGTCACGGCGATCTTCTTGCCCTTGAGGTCCGCCAGGTTCTGGATCGGCGAGTCCTTGCGTACCACGATGGCCTGGGCCGCGGGCGAGGGCGCTTCCTGGGCGAAATAGGTGAGTTTGGCCTGGGCCGCCTGGGCGAAGATCGGCACGGTGTCGGCCACGTCGGCGCTGATATCCACATTGCCCACGTTCAGTGCTTCGAGCAGCGGCAGGCCGCTGGGGAACTCGTGCCAGCTCACGTCGATGTTGTCGGCCTTGAGGGCTTTTTCCAGGGTGCCCTGGGTTTTCAGCAAGGTGATCAGGGTCGAGGACTTCTGGTAACCGATGCGTACGGTTTCCTGGGCCTGCGCGCTGATGGCGACGGACAGAGCCAGCAAGCCGAGGAGTGCGGCGAAGGGGTGACGTAGGGACATGGCGAGCTCGATCTGTGACGAAATAGGCCTGAGCTTAAAGTTCTAAAAACTATTCGTTAAATACTCTTTCGATCTGAGCTTAGGACGCTTTTCCCTGCCGCCTATGAATTGGGCATAACCATAGAATTATAAGATTCTTTCATCATTGCTCATCGTTAATATAATCGAACAAGCTTTATTGCCAGGCCTGACGCGGTTTTTTGGCATAAGCAGCGCCCTTCATTTCTTCCTCGCCAAGGCCTCCCATGACGTTCAAAAAACTAATCGTCGCCGCCAGCCTGCTGTTCGCCGCCACGGCGGCCCAGGCCGAGCAAACCCTGGACATCAGCTACCAGCGCTCATCCACCCTGTGGATCCTGCTCAAGCAAAATGGCCAGTTGGAACAGCGCCTCAAGCCCCTGGGATTCACGGTGAACTGGCATGAATTCAGCACCGGCCTGCTCAGCTCGCTGAATGCCGGCAGCGTCGACCTGCACGCCGATGTGGCTGACGCTTTCGCGCTGTTTACCCAGGCCGCCGATGCACCGCTGACCTATTACGCCCAGGAAAACGCATCGCCGGGCGCCCAGGCAATCATCGTTCAGGACACGTCGCCGATCCACAGCATCGCCGACCTCAAGGGCAAGACCGTTGCCGTGTCCAAGGGCTCGGGCAGCAACTACCTGCTGATCTCGGCGTTGAAAAAGGCCGGGCTGACCCTGGCCGATATCACTCCGCGTTACCTGGAAGCCCCGGATGGCGGCGCGGCCTTCGCTAATGGCAGTGTCGACGCGTGGGTGATCTGGGACCCGTTCTTCGCCACCCAACAGTTGGATCACCATGTGCGTGTAATCGCCGACGGCAAGGACGGCCTGGCCGACTACAACCGTTTCTATCTGGCGACGACGACGTTCGCCAAGGCCCACCCGGACGTGTTGCAGGTGACCTTCGACACCCTGCGCGAGACCGGCCAATGGGTGAAGGCCCATCCCAAGGAAGCCGCCGCCATCCTTGGCCCGCTGTGGGGCAATATCGCCCCGGCCACGGTCGAGCGCGCCAATAGCCGCCGCAGCTACGACATCATCCCGGTCAAGCTGGACAACCTCGCCGAGCAACAGCGCATCGCCGACACCTATTACGCCGCCAAGCTGATTCCCAAGCCGTTGCAGGTCAGCGCCATTACCGTGTGGACGCCCAAGCCATGAGCCGCCAGATCCATTTATCCGCGTTCCTGTTGAGTGGGCCGGTGGTGCACAGCCACGCGGTGTGGCGCCATCCTGAAACCGTCGGCAATTACCTCGACCCGGAGTACTACGCGCGGGTCGCCAAGGTGGTGGAAGAGGGGCTGTTCGACTTCCTGTTCTTCGCCGACCGCCTGGCCGTGGGCGACCAGATGGGCGGCTCGCGCGAGTTGGCCTTGCGCTACGGCGCCCAGGACGCCACGCGTCTGGACCCGTTGCCGATCCTGTCTTACCTGGTCGGCAAGACCAGCAGGCTGGGCCTGGGCGCAACGCGGTCCACCACCTATTACGAACCGGCGCACATCGCCCGTGAATTCGCCACCCTCGACCACCTGTCCAGGGGCCGCGCGGCGTGGAACATCGTCACCTCGATGAACGACAGCGAGGGTCGCCTGTTCGGCAAGGACAAGCACCTGGAGCACGACCTGCGCTACGACCGCGCCGATGAGTTTGTTGAAGTTGCGCTGAAACTGTGGAACAGCTGGGGCAAGGACGCGCTTAAACTGAACCGCGAAAGCGGCGTGCTGGCAGACCCTGGATTGATCCGTTCGGTGCAGCACCAGGGCGAGTGGTTCAGGGTCGAAGGCCCGCTGAATATCCCGCGCACGCCCCAGGGCCGACCGGTACTGATCCAGGCTGGTTCTTCCGGGCGTGGTCGGCGCTTCGGTGCGCGTTGGGCCGAGGCGATCTTCACTATCCATCCGCACTTGGCGGCCATGCGTGCATTCCGCGATGACGTGCGTGCCCAGGTGGTGCAGCAGGGGCGCGACGCCGACAGCTGCAAAGTGCTGACGGCGGTGATGCCGTTCATGGGGGGCAGCGAGGCGGAGGCCCGCGCCAAGCGCGATCGGCACAATGCGCTGGCCCGTCCGGAACTGGGGCTGGTGACACTGGCCTCGCAGTTGAATGTGGACCTGTCGCCATTCCCGCTTTCGGCGACACTGGCCGAGATCGCCCAGTCGCCGCTGATCCACCCGGCGGCGGCTGAAAAGCTGTTGATGCAGGGCCCGCAAACCACCCTGGAACAACTCGGGCGCATCTTCGCCAGCAGCGTGCGCGTGCCGCAATTGGTGGGTACCGGCGCGCAGATTGCCGATCAACTGGCCGAGTTGTTCGAGCAGGGCGGTTGCGACGGGTTTGTGATCTCTCCGGGGTATTTGCCGGGCTCGTTCACGGAGTTTGTCGAGAGCGTGATTCCGCATTTGCAGCGCAAGGGGCTGTTCCGCACCGCGTATGAAGGGGCGACGTTGCGTGAGCATTTGGGCTTGGCTGATCTGGACAGTTGACTGTGTGGCGAGCAGGCCTGCAGATCCGGGTAGCCGCCCCTTCAGTTCAGCGCAATCGTCGCCGGCGCCAATGAGCTCAAGGCCCCGGCGCGGTCCGCCAGGTAACGCGCCGGCGGCTGGCCCACGGTCTTGCGGAACATGGTGATAAAACCACTGGCGTTCTCATAGCCCAGGTCCAGGGCCACGCGCTGCACACTCTCACCCCTGGCCAGGCGTTGCAGCGACAGGATTACATGCAACTGCCGGCGCCAACGGCCAAAACTCAGGCCCAGTTCCTCCAGCAGCAGACGCGTCATGCTGCGTTCGCTCATGCCGATGCGCACCGCCCATTGACCGAGGGTGGACTTGTCCGCCGGTTCAGCCAGCAGGCTGTCGGCCAGGCGACGCAGGCGCGGATCTTGTGGCATGGGCAGGTGCAGGGCTTCAACAGGCGCGACGGCCAATTCATCCAGCAAGGTACTGATCAAACGCCCCTGGGCGCCTTGCTCGTCATACAGTTGCGGGAAACTCACCGCCTTGCTGATCAGCTCATGCAGCAGGGCCGACACCGCCAGCGTGCAGCATTGCCGGGGCAGGGCGCAGGCGGCATCGGGGTCGATCAGCAGGCAATAGACTTCCGCAGCGCCAGCCCCCCGTGCCGCGTGAGGCGTTCCGCCGGGAATCCACAGCGCGCATTGCGGCGGCACGATCCAGATACCGGCCTCAATCTCGCAATGGATGACCCCGCGCAAGGTGTACATCAGTTGGCCCTTGCGATGGGCATGCTGGGTATGTTCCCAGGTATCCGACGTGGCGGTGGCCCCTACGGCCACTACGGCGCGGGGGAATACGTCGGCGTCTCTGGACAGTGACGGATCGTGCATTTCCAGGCGATGGTGTTTCATGACAAGGGATCGCAGGTTGGCTGAATTGCGAAACAGTCTGGCTATTCTGTGCAATGCCGTCCAGCGGCTTGAGACCTATAGTGAGATCAATTCTCAACAAGGAGCTCGGCCATGCGACTCGACAGTTCAACATTCCCGGTGGTGAAAATCGTCTTTGATGCGCCCAATGAAGGCGGGCCGGAGGATGCCTTCGCCGTGTTCGAAAGCCTGCTGGCCCGCCAGCAACCCTTCCTGCTGCTGCACGAAAAATCCGTGGACGAGAACAATCACGAACACTCCCATGAGGAGCGCAAGCAAGCGTCGATCTGGATGAAGAAAAACAAACAGGCGCTGCATACCTACGTCAAAGGCATGATCCAGGTCGAGCCCAGTGCCGCGCAGCGCCTGGCGCTCAAGCCGTTTGCCGCGATGTTCGGCAAGGCCTGGGGTTATCCGTTGCTGGTGGTGGAATCCCGTGACCGGGCCTGGGCACTGGCGCGGGATGTGCTGGATGAGCGGGTGTCGGATGTGGCGCACTTTTGAGCGCACGCAACATTGAGCTGCGGCGAGGGAGTCCCCACTCCCTCTGTGGCGAGCGGGCTTGTCCCGCGTTGGGGTGCGAAGCGCCCCTGATGAAGCTTGACCTGCGTGTTTCAGGTATCCTCCGCGCCCCGCTTACCACCGATTCAAAGACAGATGACTGGACAAGACATGCAGGCGCTGCTGGAGTCGATCCTCGACGAAGTGCGCCCCCTGATCGGCCTCGGCAAAGTCGCCGATTACATCCCGGCATTGGCCGATGTGCCTGCCAACCAATTGGGCATCGCCGTGTACGGCAACGACGGCTCGGCCTATTGCGCCGGTGACGCCGACACGCTGTTCTCGGTGCAGAGCATTTCCAAGGTGTTCAGCCTGGTGCAGGCCATCGACCATGGTGGCGAAACCATCTGGGAACGCCTGGGCCATGAGCCTTCCGGGCAGCCGTTCAACTCCATGGTGCAGCTGGAGTTCGAACGTGGCCGCCCGCGTAATCCGTTCATCAACGCCGGTGCGCTGGTGATCTGCGACATCAACCAATCGCGCTTCGCCGTGCCGATCTTGTCGATGCGCGATTTCGTCCGGCGCCTGTCGGGCAACCCGCAGATCCTGGTCAACAGCGTCGTCGCCGAATCCGAGGCCCAGCACGGTGCCCGCAACGCCGCCATGGCCTACCTGATGAAATCCTTTGGCAACTTCCACAACGACGTGGACGCGGTGCTGCACAGCTATTTCAACTACTGCGCCTTGCAGATGAGCTGCCTGGATTTGGCCAAGGCATTCAGCTTCCTGGCCAACGAAGGCACGAGTGCCCACAGCGGCGAACAGATTTTAACGGCGCGCCAGACCAAGCAGGTCAACTCGATCATGGCCACCAGCGGGCTGTACGACGAGGCAGGCAATTTTGCCTATCGCGTGGGCTTGCCGGGCAAGAGCGGGGTAGGGGGCGGGATTGTCGCGGTGGTGCCGGGGCAGTTTACGGTGTGCGTGTGGTCGCCGGAGTTGAATACGGCGGGTAACTCGCTGGCGGGGATGAAGGCGTTGGAATTGTTGAGTGAGCGGATTGGGTGGTCGGTGTTTTGAGGGCGCGCCCCGTTCATGGGAGCGATCGCCGTTGGCGATTGAGAGTATTGATCGCTTTACGGGTGTAATAGGGTCTCCCGGAAAAGGAGAACCAGTGTGGGAGCTGGCTTGCCTGCGATGGCGGTACATCAGCCAGCACATCCAGTGGCTGACACATCGCCATCGCGGGCAAGCCCACTCCCACATGGGGAGTGGTGTGAGTAAGGGCTCTGTTCAGCTCCAATTGAGCCGATCCAGCAAGCTATACCACGCCACCCCCGCCCCAATGTAAAACCGCTGCAACCCATGCATCGGCAAGCGCTGCAACGGTGTTACCGGATAGGCGAACTCCGCGGTGCTGTCGCACAACCGCCCCGCCAATTGCTGCCCCAGGCTGGTACACAGTGCGATGCCACGGCCATTGCAGCCCAGCGCCAATGTAAGCCCCGGTGCGGGCTGGTGCACATGGGGCATGAAGTCCCGCGTGATCGCAATACGGCCCGCCCAGCGATACTCGAATTCCAGTGGCCCCAATTGCGGAAACAGCAGCGCCAGCGAGCGTTCCAGGTGGGCGAAATCCGTGGGTGACGTGGGGTCGTTGAACAGCCCGCGTCCGCCCATCAGCAAGCGGCCATGGCTGTCTTTGCGAAAGTACAGCAGCAGCCGTTGTGCGGTGGAGACGGTTTCCTGCCCCGGCAAGATGCTGTCCGCCGCTCGCCCGCTCAAGGGTTTGGTGGCGACGATAAAACTGTTCGCCGCCAGGATGCTCTGCGCCATGCCCGGCCACAGGTTGCCGCTGTAGCCGTTGGTGGCCAACACCACTTGATCGGCCGTGACCTGCGCACCGCCAGCCGTCTGCAATTGCCAGCCGCAACCCTGGCGCTGCAACCCGGTCACCGCGCTTTGCCCATGGATCCGCACACCCGCCACCAACGCCGCACCCACCAAGCCACGGGCATACGCCAACGGCTGAATCGCCCCGGCGCGACCGTCCAGCCAGCCACCGGCAAACGCCTCACTGCCTATGCGCGAAGCCACCGCTGCGGCATCCAGCCGCTGCACCGGTACACCGCGCCTGGCCCATTGATCTGCCCGTGCGTGCAACCCGGCCACGCCTTTTTCGCTGTACGACACCTGCATCCAGCCTTTGCGTACCGGCGCGCAATCGATGCCGTGTTTTTCGATCAGCTTGAACACCAGGTCGGCCGAGTTCGATACAGTCGAGATCAACGGTTCTGCACGCTCCGCTCCGTACATCTGCACCAGTTGCTGCGGATCGTATTTGAGCGTCGGGTTGACCTGCCCGCCGTTGCGTCCGGATGCGCCCCAGCCCGGCTCGTTGGCCTCCAGTACGCACACGCTGACGCCGCGCTCGGCCAAATGCAGCGCCGTCGACAAGCCGGTATACCCCGCGCCGACAATCGCCACGTCCACCTTCACCGACTCGCTCAAGGCAGGCGTCGGCACCACTGAGGGCGCAGTCGCTGACCACAATGACTTCATGACAGGCTCCGCGTGTTACCGGTAGGGTGCAGCACGCGCCGCAGGAAGTCCTGGGTCCGCGCATGCTGCGGGTTGCCCAGCACCTGTTCGGCCGGCCCGCTTTCGACGATGTAGCCGCCATGCAGGAAGCACACGCGGTCGGCCACTTCGCGGGCAAAGCCCATTTCGTGAGTGACCACGATCATGGTCATGCCCTCATCGGCGAGGGTGCGCATCACCGCCAGCACATCACCGACCAGTTCAGGGTCGAGGGCCGAGGTGGGTTCATCGAACAGCATGGCTTCGGGTTTCATCGCCAGGGCACGGGCGATGGCCACGCGTTGTTGCTGGCCGCCGGAGAGCTGCTCCGGGTAGGCCTCGGCCTTGGCGCTCAGGCCGACTTTTTCCAGCAGCACCAGGGCTTCTTCGCGAGCCTGCCTGGGCGGCTCGCCTTTGACGTACACCGGGCCTTCCATCACGTTCTCCAGCACGGTGCGATGGGGGAACAGGTTGAAGCGCTGGAACACCATGCCCATGCGGCTGCGCAGGGCGTGCACGCTCTTGCTGCCGCGCTGCACGGTTTCGCCAAACACGTTGATGTGCCCGCCGTCATAGGCTTCCAGCGCGTTGATGCAGCGCAGCAAAGTGGATTTGCCCGAGCCCGACGGCCCGATCAGGCACACCACTTCGCCCTTGGCCACGTCGAGGTCTACGCCGTGCAGCACGCGGTGGCTGCCGTAATGTTTTTGCAGTTGGCGAATCTCGATCATGCTTTTTTCCTCCGGCCCAGGTGTTGTTCCATGCGGCGCAGGCCGTACACCAGCGGCAGGCTCATCAGCAGGTAGAGCAGGGCGACCAGGGTGTAGACGGTCATGTTCTGGAAGGTCGACGAGGCGATCAGTTGGCCCTGGCGGGTCATCTCCGCGACGGTGATGGTGGACACCAGCGACGAGTCCTTGAGCATCATTACCAACGTGTTGCCGTACGGCGGCAGGGCGATGCGAAACGCTTGCGGCAGGATCACCCGGCGCATCATCAGCGCCGAGCGCATGCCCAGTGCTTCGGCGGCTTCACGCTGGCCCTGTTCGACGGCAATGATGCCCGTGCGGAAGTTCTCGGCCTGGTACGCCGAGTAGGCGATGCCCATGCCGATCACGCCCGCGTAGAACGCGGTGAGGTGCACGCCCATGTCCGGTAGCACGAAGTAGATGTAGAACAACTGCACGATGATCGGCAGCCCACGGATCACATTGATGATGGTGCTCGCCGCCCACGACAGTGCACGGATCGGCGACAGCTTGAGCAACGCCAGCACCAGGCCGATGGCACTGCTGAGCAGGAACGACAGCACGGTGATCTGGATCGTCACCCACGCGCCTTGCAGCAGAATCGGCAAAAAGTCCTGGGCGTTTTGCAGGAACTCCGCCGGGTTCATGGGCGCACCTGGGTATCGAGGCCCCACTTCTTGAGAATGCTGTCGAGGGTGCCGTCTGCCTTGATCCTGGCAATGGCGGTGTTCAGGCGCTCCAGGGTTTGCGCGTCACCCTTGCGCACCACCAGGCACACCTGGCCGACGTTGGTGGGCTTGTAGTCCGGCGCCAGTTTCACGCCTTTGAACAGCTTCTGGCGGATCTGGTAGGCGACCACCGGCTGGTCACCCACGGCGGCCTTGATGCGGCCCAGGGACAGGTCGCGGACCATCTCGCCGATGGAGTCGTAGGTGCGGATTTCCTTGAAGATGCCGAGCTTGTTCAACTGGTCATAGAAGACGGTGCCGGCCTGTACGCCGACCACCTGATCCTTCAGCGGCATCAGGTCAGGGTAGGCGGTGTTGTCGTCGGCGTTGATGATCAGGCCTTCACCGTAGGCATACACTGGGGCGCTGAAGTCGACGACCTTGGTGCGCTCTTCGGTCTTGAGCATGCCGGCGGAAATAAAATCCAACTTGCTGGAGGTGAGAGAGGGGATCAGCGCAGCGAAGTTGGTCTGCTCGATCTGGCTGGTAAAGCCGCCAGCCTTGCCCACGGCCTCGGCCACATCGACCATCACGCCCTGGATGCTGTTGCTCTTGATGTCGAGGAAGGTAAACGGCGAACCACTGGCCGTTGCACCGACTTTGTACGAGGACGCACTTTCTGCGTGCACCGCGCTGACGCACAGCGTGGCGCAAAGACCGAAGGCGAGGCGGCGAAACAAGGGCGAAAGACTGTTCATCGGGTTACTCCAGAAGGAAAACGGATAGTCAGTACCGCAAGCGGCTGCCGATGAAATCGCAAGCTCTGTGCCATTTCGATTGATTGGAATCGAATATTGCTATAGAAAATCGACAAAATGAACTGTTCGTATCGATATGCGATATTAAGTGGTCTATTTCTGTGATTTGAGGTAGAAATATCACCACGCCTGATCGACCTGACCGCGAGTCCGCCATGTCCGAAGAACGCAACAGTCTGCACAACCAATCCCTGGAAAAAGGCCTGTCGGTGCTCAAGGCATTCAGTGCACAGCGCCGCAGCATGAGCCTTGCAGAGGTGGCCGAGGCCGCCGGCATGACCAAAAGCTCGGCCCAGCGCATGGTGTTTACCCTCGAAAGCCTGGGTTACCTTCGGAAACACTCCCGCACCCGGCATTACCAACTCACACCCCGGGTGCTGGAGTTGGGCTTCAGTTACCTGGATGCGCATTCGTTGATCGAGGTGGCGAATCCGTTTCTGTCGGAGTTGACCCGGCTGACCGGCGAGACCTCGTGCCTCACCGAGCCTGCGGGCTACGACATGACCTACATCGCACGTTTCGTCAGCGCGGGCTTTGTGCCGGTGCACATGCCGATCGGCTCGCGGGTGCCGATGTACTGCACGGCGTCGGGGCGGGCGTATTTGAGCGCGTTGCCGCAGGAGGAAGCGTTGGTGTTGATCGAGAACAGCCAGCGCATTGCGCATACCAGCCAGACGCTGACGGAAGTCGACAAAATCATGGCGTCGTTGCAGCAGGTGCGCGAGCAGGGCTATGCGGTCAATGGCCAGGAACTGTTCCTGGGCGACATGACCATCGGCGCGCCGGTACTGGGTGCCAATGGTCGACCGGTGGCGGCGGTGCATGTGGTGGCGCCGACCAGCCGCTGGACTCGGGCGGATGCGGAGAAACAGTTGGCGCCGGCGCTTCTGCAATGCTCAAGGGCACTGAGCAACTCGGCCCGTAACCTGGAATGACAGGCACCCTGAAACCCAATGTAGGAGGGGGCTTGCCCCCGATTGCAGTGTCTCAGTCAACACAGGTGTGACTGGTCTACCGCTATCGGGAGCAAGCCCCCTCCCACTTGCAGCTGCCTATTCAGGCAATCGCATCCCAAGCCCGATCACCGTTCTCGTCTTTGATCCGAGTCGGCAACCCCATCACATCCAGCGCCTTCAGGAACGGCTTGGCCGGCAGTTCCTCGACGTTGGCCATGTGCTTCACATCCCACTCGCCACGGGCCACCAGCAGTGCAGCGGCCACTGGTGGCACGCCTGCGGTGTAGGAGATGCCCTGGCTGTCGGTCTCGGCAAAGGCTTCTTCATGGCACGCCACGTTGTAGATGAACATCTCGTGGGGCTGGCCGTTCTTGGTGCCCTTGACCAGGTCGCCGATGCAGGTCTTGCCGGTGTAGCCGGGGGCCAGCGAGGACGGGTCGGGCAGCACGGCCTTGACCAGTTTGAGCGGCACGACTTCCAGGCCTTCGGCGGTGGTGACCGGTTTTTCGGAGAGCAGGCCGAGGTTTTTCAGCACGGTGAACACGTTGATGTAGTGTTCGCCGAAGCTCATCCAGAAACGCACGTTGGGCACGTCGAGGTTTTTCGACAGCGAGTGCACTTCATCGTGGCCGGTGAGGTAGAGGTTCTGCGGACCGACAACCGGCAGGTCATCGGTGCGTTTGACTTCGAACATGGTGTTGCTGGTCCACTGGCTGTTCTGCCAGCTCCACACCTGTCCGGTGAACTCGCGGAAGTTGATTTCCGGGTCGAAATTGGTGGCGAAGTATTTGCCATGGGAGCCGGCATTGACGTCGAGGATGTCGATCGAATCAATGCGGTCGAAATGCTGTTGCTGCGCCAGCGCGGCATACGCGTTGACGACACCCGGGTCGAAGCCCACGCCAAGGATGGCGGTGATGTTCTTCTGTTTGCACTCTTCCAGGTGGTTCCATTCGTAGTTGCCGTACCACGGCGGGGTCTCGCAGACCTTGCCCGGCTCTTCGTGGATGGCGGTGTCGAGGTACGCAACGCCGGTGTCGATGCAGGCCCGCAAAACCGACATGTTGAGGAACGCGGAACCGACGTTGATGACGATCTGCGAGTCGGTCTCGCGGATCAGGGCCTTGGTCGCTTCCACGTCCAGGGCGTTCAGCGCGAAGGCTTGGATATCGGCGGGTACCTTGAGGCTACCCTTGGCCTTGACGCTGTCGATGATGGCCTGGCATTTGGAGATGTTGCGCGACGCGATAGCAATACGACCGAGTTCGTCGTTGTGCTGCGCGCACTTGTGGGCCACCACCTTGGCGACACCTCCTGCACCAATGATAAGAACGTTCTTTTTCAATTGCTTTATCTCTCCTTTATCCGCCAGCTTACGAAAGGCTGGACAGGTAGTCGTCGTAACCAAATTCACGAACCATCTCGACTGTACCGTCGAGTTGTTTCACTACGATGGACGGCATTTTCAGGCCGTTGAACCAGTTTTTCTTGACCATGGTGTAGCCTGCGGTGTCGATGAACGACAGCCGATCGCCGATGGCCAGCGGACGATCAAATTGATACTCGCCGAAGATGTCTCCGGCCAGGCAGGATTTGCCGCACACCATGTAGGTGTGTTCACCGTCGCTTGGTGCCAGCTTGGCGTTGAGGCGGTAGATCAGCAGGTCCAGCAGGTGGGCTTCGATGGAGCTGTCGACCACGGCGAGGTGCTTGCCGTTGTAGAGGGTGTCGAGCACGGTCACTTCCAACGAGGCGCTGTTGGTGATCGCCGCTTCGCCGGGTTCCAGGTACACCTGCACGCCGTACTTCTCGGAGAATGCCTTCAGGCGGGCGCAGAACGCGTCCACGGCATAGTCTTCACCGGTGAAGTGGATGCCGCCGCCGAGGCTGACCCACTCGACCTTGTGCAGCAGCGCGCCGAAGCGTTCTTCGATGACGCCGAGCATCTTGTCGAACAGGCTGAAGTCGCCGTTCTCGCAGTTGTTGTGGAACATGAAGCCAGAGATCTGCTCGATCACACCTTCGATCTTCACCGGGTCCCATTCGCCCAGGCGGCTGAACGGACGCGCCGGGTCGGCCAGCAGGTAGTCGGAGCTGCTCACCTGCGGGTTGACGCGCAGGCCGCGGGTCTTGCCTTCGCTGCGTTCGGCAAAGCGCTGCAGCTGGCTGATGGAGTTGAAGATGATTTTGTCGCAGTTATCCAGCATCTCTTCGATTTCATCGTCGGCCCAGGCCACGCTGTAGGCGTGGGCTTCACCTTCGAACTTCTGGCGGCCGAGCTTCAACTCGTACAGCGACGACGAGGTGGTGCCGTCCATGTATTGCTGCATCAGGTCGAACACCGACCAGGTGGCAAAGCACTTGAGCGCCAGCAGGGCCTTGGCGCCGGACTGTTCGCGCACGTAAGCAATCTTCTGCATGTTGACCAGAAGCTTCTGTTTATCGATGAGGTAGTACGGCGTTTTGATCATTTTTGAGAGCCTGCGGCGGTGCCTGCCAAAAAAGGACACGCATTGTGCCCGCACTTGGATCGAATCGAAAGGTTAGTGGGCGGATTTTGCTGCGTCCGGTTTGTGACCCTACCCTGCGAGTATGACCATCTATGGATGGGCACCGATCCAATGTGGGAGGGGGCTTGCCCCCGATGGCAGTGTATCAGCCACCCAATCCAGTACTGACCCACTGCCATCGGGGGCAAGCCCCCTCCCACAGTTTGGCCCCTGTATATCGGGTCCACCGACATCAAACTGTCATCACCCTACCGCCGAATTGCCACATTCCGCCGCTACTGTCCTCGCCAATGAGATCGATCTCAAGCGAGTGACAATGACTGACTTGAAAGACGTCGCGCGGCTGGCCGGCGTATCCCGCGCCACCGCCGCCCGCACTTTTGCCTCCCCCGACCAGGTGCGCCCGACCACCCGTGAGCAGGTGTTCGCCGCCGCCCGTGAGTTGGGGTTCCGGCCCAATCTGCTGGGCCGCCAATTGCGCCTGCAAACCACCCGGTTGATCGGCGTGGTGGTGCCCAACCTGCTCAACCCGGTGTTCGCCGAACAGTTCCAGGCCATGGAGCGCGCGGCACGTGCACGCGGCTACAGCCTGCTGTTGGCGACTACCGACTACAACAGCGAGCGCGAAAGCATTGTGGTGGAAGAGTTGTTGCGCCAGCGCGTGGACGGCCTGGTGCTGACGGTCACGGATGCTGAAAGCAACGTCGTGCTCAGCAGCCTGAATACAGAGAAAACCCCGTTTGTGCTGGCCTACCACCAACCCAGCAACCCCAGCTACAGCGCTGTGTCGGTGGACAACCGCGCGGGCATGGCCTTGGCCACGCGTTATTTGCTGGAAGCGGGGCACCGCCGCATCAGCATGGTCGCCGGTCCCGCCTTGCAGTCGGACCGTGCGCGCCTGCGGTACGCCGGGTATTGCGAGGCGATGCGCGAATGCGGCTTGCCAGCGCGTCCGGTCATCGAAATGCCGGCACACACCCAGGCGGAATTCGCCGCCATCGCGCCATTCCTCCAAGGCGAGGATGCACCCACCGCACTGGTGTGTTCCAACGACTTCCTGGCCATCAGCCTGATCGCCGAACTGCGCCGCAACGCCTGGAACGTGCCCGAACAACTCTCGGTGATGGGCTTCGATGGCATCAGCCTCGGCACCCAGATGCACCCCACCCTGTGCAGTGTGGTGCAGCCGATTGCGCTGCTGGCCAGCACCGTGATTGACCAACTGCTGGCGCAGATCGCCGGCCATGCCCCGACGTCTCATTGCCTGCCTTGCCATATCCGGCCGGGCGAAAGCACTCAACCCCACGAGGAAACCCCTGATGCGCGCATTCCGTAAAACCCTGGCAGCCGTGCTGCTGTGCGGTGTGGCCAGCCTGGCCCAGGCCGCCGAAACCGCGATCTGCTACAACTGCCCGCCGGACTGGGCCGACTGGGCCACCCAGCTCAAGGCCATCGCCGCCAGCACCGGCGTGCAAGTGCCCTTGGACAACAAGAACTCCGGCCAATCCCTGGCGCAGTTGGTGGCAGAGAAAGCCGCACCGGTGGCCGACGTCGTTTACTACGGCGTGACCTTCGGCCTGCAGGCGCAAAAGGCCGAGGTGGTCGGCACCTACAAACCCAAGGCCTGGGACCAGATTCCCGCCGGGCTGAAAGACCCGGCCGGCCATTGGTTCGCGATCCACTCCGGCACCTTGGGCATCATGGTCAACGTCGATGCGCTCGGTGGTCTGCCGGTGCCGCAAAGCTGGGCCGACCTGCTCAAGCCTGAATACAAAGGCATGGTCGGTTACCTCGACCCGTCCAGTGCCTTCGTTGGCTACGTGTCGGCGGTGGCGATCAACCGCGCCATGGGCGGCGACCTGGACAACTTCGCGCCGGCCATCGACTACTTCCAGAAACTGGCGAAAAACGCGCCCATCGTGCCCAAGCAGACCGCCTATGCGCGGGTGCTGTCCGGCGAGTTGCCGATCCTGGTGGACTACGACTTCAACGCCTATCGCGCGCGCTACAAAGACAAGGCCAACGTCGCCTTCGTGATTCCCCAGGAAGGCAGCATCAGCGTGCCCTACGTGATGAGCCTGGTGGCCAACGCGCCGCACCGCGCCAACGCAGAAAAGGTCCTCGACTTCGTGCTGTCGGACGAAGGCCAGGCGCTCTGGGCCAAAGCCTACCTGCGTCCGGTACGGCCGATGAAGATGCCGGCGGAGGTGGCCGCACAGTTCCTGCCCGACAGCGACTACGCCCGCGCCGGCGTGGTGGACTACGAAAAAATGGCCGCTGTGCAGGAAGCCTTCGCCGCCCGTTACCTGAACGAGGTCAAGTAAGTGGCCGCATCGGCAAGACACGCAGCCTGGGCGCTGGCCCCGGCCTTTGCGGTGCTGCTCGCGTTCTGGCTGCTGCCGCTGGCGCACCTGATGGTGCTCGGTGCCGAGAGCCGCGACAGCCATGGCAGCGGCTACTGGCAGGTGCTCAGCAGTGCGCAGTACCTGGGCAGCCTTGGGCAAACCCTGCTGCTGGCGGTGGTGGTGACACTGGTGGCGCTGCTGATCGGCGGCATCAGCGGGGTGTTCCTCGCCCGGCAGCAGTTTTTCGGGCGTTCGGCGCTGGTGGCATTGCTCACGTTTCCCCTGGCGTTTCCCGGCGTGGTGGTGGGTTTCCTGGTGATTCTGCTGGCTGGCCGTCAAGGCCTGCTCGCCTCACTGGGCCTGCAATTGGCCGGTGAGCGCTGGATCTTCGCCTACTCGCTGGCGGGGCTGTTCGTGGGCTACCTGTATTTCTCGATCCCACGGGTGATCCTCACGGTAATGGCGGCATGCGAGAGCCTCGACCGCAGCCTGGAAGAAGCCGCCCATTCCCTGGGCGCCGGGCATTGGCGAGTGGTGTGCGATGTGATCGTGCCAGGCCTGGCGCCGGCGCTGGCCTCCTGCGGGGCGATCTGTTTCGCCACCTCCATGGGCGCCTTCGGCACCGCCTTTACCTTGGGCACGCGTCTGAACGTCACCCCGGTGGCCATCTACAACGTGTTCACCAACTACGCCAACTTCGCCGTGGCGGCCGCACTGTCGGTGGTGCTTGGCGCGGTGACCTGGGCCGTGCTGCTGCTCACGCGACGGCTGGTGAAAAATTCGGGGACTGTGCTGTGAAGCGCTCATCACTGTTTGTGTTGCAACTGCTGTTCACCCTGGTGGTGTGCGCCTTCATGCTGGTGCCGGTGCTGATGTCGCTGCTGGCCGGGCTGACCCGCAATTTCTTCGTCGGCCTGTCCAGTGGCTTGACCTTCGATTGGCTGGTGCAGGTGTGGCAGGCATATTCGCCCACCGTGTGGTTGTCGCTGCAACTGGCGCTGGCCTGCGCGGTGTGCGTCTGCGTGATTGGCGTGCCGGCGGCCTACGCCTTGGTGCGCATGAACAACCGCTTCAGCCGCGCCTTTGAAGAGTTGATGGTGCTGCCGGTGGCCATGCCGGGGTTGGCCAGTGCGTTGGCGTTGCTGTTGACCTACGGCCAATTCGGCAGTTTTCGCAGCAGTTGGCTGTTCATCCTGGTCGGCCATGTGCTGTTCACCCTGCCGTTCCTGGTACGCCCGGTGATGGCGGTGATGCAGCGCCAGCAACTGCCGGTGCTGGAGGAAGCGGCGGCCAGCCTGGGGGCCGGTCCGATCAAGCGCTTTTTCAGCGTGGTGGTGCCCAACTGCCGGGCCGGGATCCTGGCCGGTGTGCTGATGGTCGTCACCTTGTCCCTGGGTGAATTCAACCTGACCTGGATGCTCCACACGCCGATGACCAAGACCTTGCCCGTGGGCCTGGCCGACAGCTACGCCTCGGCGCGCCTGGAAATCGCCAGCGCCTACACCCTTATCTTTTTGCTGATGATCGTGCCGCTGTTGATTGCGCTGCAGGCCATCAGTGCCCGTTTGTCCCGTGGAGAGCGTCGATGACCGCTATCACTATCCGCCTGCAAGGCTGTCGCAAGGCGTTCGCCGACGGCACCGTGGCCGTGCATGACTTGAACCTGACCGTCGAAGGCGGCGAAACCCTGGCCATTCTCGGTCCGTCCGGCTGTGGCAAAACCACCACCTTGCGCCTGATCGCCGGCCTCGAACGCCCGGATGTGGGCCAGGTGTGGTTCGGCGACCAGGACGTGACGCGCCTGCCCATCGAACGCCGCGATGTGGGCATGGTGTTCCAGAATTACGCGCTGTTTCCCAACCTGGATGTGGCCGGGAATATCGTTTATGGCTTGAAGATTCGCGGTATGTCGGTGGTGGAGCGTAACCAGCGCTGCGACGAGTTGCTGGAACTGGTGGGCTTGCAGCACCACGGCAAACGCAGCATCCATGAGCTCTCCGGCGGCCAGCGCCAGCGCGTGGCCTTGGCGCGTGCGTTGGCGCCGCGCCCGAAAGTGTTGCTGCTGGACGAACCGCTGGCCGCCCTGGATGCGCAACTGCGCGAACGCCTGCGCAGCGAGCTGAATGAGTTGCTGCGCGGCCTGGGCATCACCTCGGTGTTCGTCACCCACGACCAGGGCGAAGCCATGGCCCTGGGCGACCGCATCCTGGTGATGGAGCACGGACGTGTCGCGCAATTGGCCAGTCCGCGTGACATCTACCAGAAACCGGCCAATGCCTTCGTCGCGGGCTTTGTCGGCAACCTCAATGCCTTTGCCGTGCTCGAGCCATCGGCCCATGGTTTGAAAGTCTGTGGCGGCGAGTTGCCGTGGCAGGACGTCAACCTGCCCAGCACCGTCTATTGCCGCCCCGAACACCTGAGGGTGATGGAGAGCGAAGGGCACTTGCACGGCCACCTGCTGGCGCAGTTCTTCCAAGGCGCGCAAAGCCGCCTGCTGGTGGATGTGGGCGGCCCGCAACCGCTGCTGGTCGACAGCAGCGACAACCAGCTGTACGCCGTCGGCGCACCGATTGCCCTGGCGATCGCGCCGCACATGTTGTTCACCCTGAATGCTTGAGACTCTATCGTGAATCGTCCGTTTCTCGTCGCGCAGATCAGCGACCTGCACCTTAAAGCCGGCCAGCGTCTCACTTACGGGGTTGTCGATACGTTAGGCGCACTGCGCCGCGCCGTCGACCACTTGAACGCCAGCCACCCACGGCCCGATATCGTGGTCATCAGCGGTGACCTGGTGGACTTCGGCCGCGCCGATGAATACGCCGTGCTGCACCCCGAACTCGCGCGCCTGCACATGCCGTGCTACCTGGTGCCGGGCAATCACGACAGCCGTGGGCCGTTACTGGAAGCATTTCGTGATCACGCGTATCTGCCGTTGTCGGCCGAGGGCCCGCTGGACTGGGTGGTCGACGACCATCCACTGCGCCTGATCGGCCTTGACTCGACCATTCCTGGCGGCCACGGCGGCCAGTTGCTCGATAGCCAATTGCACTGGCTGGACGAGCAACTGGCGTTGCGCCCGGATGCACCGACGCTGCTGATCCTGCATCACCCGCCGTTCATCAGTGGCATCGGCCACATGGACCGCGAACCCTTCATCAATGCCAGCGCCCTGGAGCAAGTCGTTGCCCGCCATCCGCAAGTGGAGCGCTTGCTGTGCGGCCATCTGCACCGGCCGATGCAGCGGCGTTTCGGTGGCAGCCTGAGTTGTGTGTGCCCCGGCACCTCCCACCAGATCGTGCTGGATTTGCAAGAAGCGGCGCCCGCGCATTTCAACCTGGAGCCGGCGGGCTATCTGTTGCATCGCTGGGACGTGCAGCAGGGTTTGATCAGCCACAACGGCGTGTTCGGGGAGTACCCGGGGCCGTATCCGTTCTATGACGCCCATGGATTAATTGACTGAGGTTGTGATGAAAGCCACTTTGCATGTGTTAAGCGTGTTGACCGGCGGCCTGGGCATTGCCCTGAGCCCCCTGGCCTCGGCTGATTTTCTGAGTGACAGCAAAGCCAACTTGAGCCTGCGCAACTTCTACTTCAACAACGACAACCGTGACGGCGCCGCCGCACCGTCGAAGACCGAAGAGTGGGGCCAGGCATTTATCCTCAACTACCAGTCGGGCTTTACCGACGGCACTGTCGGCTTCGGCCTGGATGCCGTGGGCATGCTCGGCGTCACCCTCGACAGTGGCGCCGGCCGTCATGTGGGCAGTTCGATGATCCCCACCGACGACGGCAAGGCCGCCGACACCTGGGCCCGTGGCGGCGCGACGGCCAAGGCGCGTTTCGCCAAGAGCGAACTGCGCTACGGCTACCTGCGCCCGAACCTGCCGATCCTGGTGAGCAACGACGGGCGCCTGTTGCCGCAGTCGTTCGAAGGCGGGCAGATCACCAGCAAGGACATCGATAACCTGACCTTGATCGGCGGCCAACTGCAGCACACCACCGGCCGTGGTTCCAGCGACCGCAGCGGCCTGGCGGCGGCCGGTGGCACCCAGGAAAGCAATAAATTCAACTACGCCGGTGCCGATTACCAGGTGACCAAGGACCTGTTGGTCCAGTACTACTACGCCAATCTCGAAGACTATTACCAACAGCACTTCGCCGGTTTGATCCATGTATTGCCCCTGGGCGACTACGGCTTATTGAAAACTGACCTGCGCTACTTCAAGACCACCTCCGACGGCAAGAACAGCAGCGTCGCCGGCCGTGCCGAAGGCTACAAGCTCGGCGGCTATACCAAGAACGGCACGGGTGAAATCGACAACAACACCTGGAGCGCAGCGTTCATCTACTCTCTGGGCCCGCACGCGATCACCGCCGGTTACCAGCAAGTCTCGGATGACAGCAACTTCGCCCAACTCAACCAGGGCGGCCTGGTCAACAAAGGGGAGGGCGGTTCCAGCCTGTACCTCTACACCGACCGTACCGTGCAGACCTTCATCCAGGCCGGCGAACGCACGGCCTTTGCCCAATACGCCTATGACTTTGCCTCGCTTGGCGTGCCGGGCCTGAAGGCGTCGGTGATGTACTTGAAGGGCGAGCACATTCTCACTGCCAGCGGCAACGATGCCAGCGAGTGGGAGCGCGATATCTCGCTGGATTACGTGGTGCAGAGCGGCACGTTCAAGAACGTCGGGTTCGGCTGGCGCAACGGTGTGTCGCGCAGTGAAGTGGCGCGGGACCAGGATCAGAATCGGGTGTTCGTGAGTTATTCGATTCCGTTGATGTAACGACCTTTCAAGCACTGCAAAACCCACTGTGGGAGCCGTCGAGCCCCAGCGAGGCCGCGATGACGGCGGCACTGCCGATAGAGATGCCGCTGACACACCTCCATCGTAGCCTCGCTGAAGCTCGACGATCCCCATTTTTATTGTGTGTTGCGCAGCCGGCAGCATCCGTTTCAGCCGTTTTTCAAGCTTTTTACGTGGGTGGCGGTGTCATCAGCCACCTGATCAAAACCGCATCGAACATAAAAAGCTGCGGCCTCCGATGTGTCGGTGGACAGACGTACTTTGTGAAAATGCACGGCAGCATTTTCCAGCAGTTGCACCACCAAGGCCTTACCAGCCTGTCGCCCACGGTAAGTACGTTCTACGTATACCCGGCGAAGCCGTCCAACCCCTGATCCCGCGACGAGATCACAAGAAAGACCACCGACGGCGATCAACCGCCCGTCACAAAACATTCCCAGAAAGCATTCACCCGGCCGATCAAATCGATTGGAGCCGTCTTCCCACTCCGTGATCAATCGTGTCAGGAACCGGAAGCCTTCGGCGACTGCCTGCGCTTCGAGGGCTCGGATCTGCGCCGGGAGTTGCTCCAGTTTGCGTATCGAGACGTTTGCGTTGAGCGGACTCAAAGGAACTGTCCACCAAGCCAGGGTGCCTTGGACTCAATGCAACTGTGCGCCTGGTTCTTTACCTTGAAGGGGGTATCGAGCGTGCCCAGCGCAATCGAAATCCACTCTGGATACTTTCCTTCAGCGTCGCTCCAGAACAGCGATGAACCACATTCCGAGCAGAATTGACGGGTGATACCTGGCGAAGATTCATAGCTTTTCAGCGTGTCACGCACAGCCCGGATCGTCACTTCTGATCGGCGCGCGCTGGCATACGTCGCGAACGCAGCGCCATGCCCTTTCTGGCATTTTTTGCAGTGGCAGTGGGTGACGGCCTTGAGCGGTGTCGAAACGTGATAAGTGATTGCGCCGCAGAGGCAACTGCCTTGGGTGAATACATCCATGTCTGGTTTTGTCCTGAAGGATCCGGCAAACACTATACCTGTGGCGAGTGAGCTTGCTCCCGCTCCGATGCGCAGCCTCCCCATCCAGCCCAACCACAAACATACAAGAATCCCCCCATCTCCCCTCAGTAGACTCGCCACACTCTTTCTACTGCAGGTCTTCCATGGACATCTTCCTCTACGCCTTCAGCGTCATGTACAGCCCCGGCCCCGTGAATTTCATGGGCCTCAACGCCGGGCTCACCGGTCAGTTCCGGCGCTCCACCGGGTTTTTCATCGGCGTGGGCTGCGCGATGCTGGTGTTGTTCGTGCTGTTCGGCTACACCGGCGAGGCGATCATTTCCCAGGTGGCGTTGCCCTATGTTTCGTTGGTTGGCGGCGTGTACACCTTGTACCTGGCTTATCAAGTGTTCACCGCGCGCACGGTGGTCGATGAAAAAGTCTCTACCGCACCGGCCAAGACCCTCACGTTCTGGAACGGCTTGGTGATCCAGTTGCTCAACCCCAAGGGCATCATGGCGGTGTTGCCGATCACCAGCGTCATGCTGCCGGCCGCGCATATCACCGGGGTGTCGATTGCACTGGTGTCGGCGTTGCTGGCTTTTGGCGCGTTTGGCGCGCCGTGGCTCTATGCGTTGCTTGGCGCAATGCTGGGACGGCGGATCAACGGGGCGTCGGCGTTTACCGTGTTCAACCGTTGCATGGGCCTGGCGCTGGCGGTGTGTGCGTATTTCATGTTTCACGCGTTTTATGCGCATCTGGTCGCAACATGAATGGATCTTGTCACCTCGACTCACGCATAGATCGAGTTTCTACAGGTACTTGAGCCAGACCAGGTCGCGGCGCCGGGCCTTGAGCCCGGCGAACCAATGTACCGGCGCGTACAGCGCCAGCGGCAGCAGCAACGCCACCAGCCAAATGGCGCCCATGCCGTCGAAGCCGAAGTAGTTGCCGTGAGTCAGGCCAAACAGTGCCACACACGTGACGTAGAGGATTTTCAGCACGTACAGGTGCAGCAGATAGAAGAACATAGGCGCTGCACCGAAGGTGGCGAGCATGCTGATCCAGCGCTTGCTTCCCGCCTTCTCGAACGCCAGCAACAGCAGTAGCCCAATCCCCAGCGTCAGTGCCAGAAACAACAACGAAGGCGGGTACTTGGTGATGTTGAAAAAGCTCATCAGGGTTTGCACGCCGTTGTCATAGGCTTGCCATGGTTTTTCGCCATACCCATTGACCGCTCGCACTACCACGAACCCTATCAATGCACTTGCACCGCCCAGCCACAGATAACGCTGGCGCTGCGCCGGCTGCATGTCTTTGGCAAACCAGGGGCCGAGGCTGTAGCCCAGGGCGATCACGCCGATCCACGGTAGCACCGGATAAGTGACGCGCAGGCGCAGCGACGCGCCCACTTCGATCCAACTGCGCTCATGCAGGATTGTCCACGGAATATGCAGTGCCGAACCGGCCTCGAAGTGCAGTCCATCCAGCAGGTTGTGCCCGGCAATGATCACCACCGCCAACACGACCAGCAGCGGGCGCGGCAACCACACCAGCGCCGCAAGGGCGATCATGCTCACGCCAATCGCCCAGATGACTTGCATATAGATCACGCTGGGCGGCAGTTGGAAGGTCCAGGCGAAGTTGACCAGGGTGAACTCCAGCACCACCAGGAACAGCCCACGCTTGAACAGGAACGCCGACACATCGCGACGGCCCTGGTACTTCTGGCCGTAGAGCCAGGCCGACAGCCCGGTGAGCAACACAAACACCGGCGCGCACAGGTGGGCGAGGGTGCGGCTGGCAAACAGTGCGGGCTCGGTGCTGTCGATGGCCATCGGGTCGCTGACCTGGCGGTGCAGCAGGAAGGTTTCGCGCACATGGTCGAGGAGCATGAACAGGATCACCAGGCCGCGCAGGGCGTCGATGGAAAGCAGGCGTTGGCGCAGGGGAACAGCGTCGGTCATGGGCGTGATCACAGGGCAGGGTGGTAAGGGAGTGTTATCCTATAACATTGGATTCTGATACCGTCAGCTAAATCATTTTTCCAGGTACTCACCATGACGACGCCGCAGGATGTCATCGACTTCTGGCAACACGCCGGCCCCAAGCGCTGGTTTGCCAAGGACGCTGCTTTCGACGCCAGCTTCCGCGACACTTTCCACAGCGCGCATCTGCAAGCCGCCCGGCGTGAGCTGGAAAGCTGGCTGGACTCGGCGCACGGTGCCCTGGCGTTGCTGATCCTGCTCGACCAGTACCCGCGCAATGCCTACCGGGGCACCGCCCATATGTTCGCCACCGACCCGCTCGCACGGCTGTATGCGCGGCGCATGGTGGACGCCGGGCTGGACCGGCAGGTCGAACCGGCATTGCGTGCGTTCTGCTACCTGCCGTTCGAGCATTCGGAAGACCCGGCCGATCAACAGCGCTCCCTGGACCTGAACCGGCAACTGGATACCAACACCTACCATTGGGCCAAGGAACATGCGCGCATCATCGAGCAATTCGGGCGTTTTCCCCATCGAAACGAGGTGTTGGCGCGTGAGACCACGGATGAGGAACGTGCCTTTCTGGACGAGGGCGGATTTGCCGGTTAACCCGGTATTCCACCCAGGAATGCCCCCATAAAAACAGCGCATTGTCTTTCTTGTGGCGCATCTCGTAGCGTGGTGTTCCCCCTCAAGGAGAATCGTTATGCGCCTGTATGTGGATCATCTGTACACCAGCCCCTACGCCATGTCGGTGTTCGTGACCCTGCGCGAAAAAGGCCTGGCGTTCGACACGGTTACCCTGGACCTGGATGCCGCGCAGCAGCACGCGGCCGACTTTGCCCAACTGTCCCTGACCCAACGCGTACCGACCTTGCTGGAGGGCGACTTCGCCTTGTCGGAGTCGTCGGCGATCACCGAGTACCTGGAGCAGGCCTACCCTGAAGTGCCGGTGTATCCGGCCGATCCAAAACAGCGGGCGAGGGCGCGGCAGGTCCAGGCATGGCTGCGCAGCGATTTGCTGCCGATCCGTCAGGAGCGCTCGACGATGGTGGTGTTCTATGGGCAGAAGATGCCCGCACTGTCGCCTGTGGCTCAAGTGGCGGCAACGAAGTTGATCAGTGCGGCCCAGGCGCTGTTGGCGGGTAATCCGGCGTACTTGTTCGGTGAGTGGTCCATCGCTGATGTGGACCTGGCGGTGATGCTCAATCGCCTGATCCTCAACGGTGACAGCGTGCCTGCCGAGTTGGTGGCATACGCCCAACGCCAGTGGCAGCGGCCCTCCGTGCAGGCGTGGGTGCAGCAACAACGCCCGGCGCAGTAACCACCATTCATCTTCCGTCTGCGGTGAGGCGCTTGACAGGCACCACCCGGCGGAAGAATACTCTGGTCATATTCATATATATGACTACATAACAAAGTGAATGTGACCCCATGAATACGCTGTCCAGTGATGCCCGCCTGCCGCTTTACCAACGCTTGCGCGACCAGCTGATCGAGCAGATCGCCAACAATCGCTGGCGCCCCGGCGAAGCGATTCCCACCGAAGCGGTGTTGTCCGCCGAGTACGCGCTGTCGACCGGTACCGTGCGCAAGGCCGTGGATGCACTGGTCAGCGAGGGCATTCTGGAGCGTCAGCAGGGCCGTGGCACCTTTGTGCGCCGCCCGCAATTCCAGTCGTCGCTGTTTCGCTTTTTCCGTTTTCAAGGCCCGTCGGGCGAGCGTCAGGTGCCGCAAAGCCGCATCCTCACGGTCGAGTCCGTGCCTGCGCCGTCGGCGGTCAGCGAGGCGCTGGGCCTGGCCCCCGAAGCCCAAGTGATCCGCATCGTCCGGACCCGTCTGTTTGACGTGCAGCCGCTGCTCGCCGAAGAAATCTGGCTACCGCGCGCACGCTTCCAGGCGCTGCTCGACATCGACCTGGCCGCGCAAGGCCCGTTGCTGTATCCGGTGTATGAAGACGTCTGCGGGCAAGTGGTGGCCTCGGCCGAGGAAACCCTGACCGCCGAATCGGTCAATGAGGTGTACGCGCGCTTGCTGCAAGTACCGGTCAACAGCCCGGTGGTGGTGATCGAGCGCTTGGCCCGCGACTACGCTGGCCAGCCCCTGGAGTGGCGACGCTCCCGTGGGCATGCCGAACACTTCCGCTACCGCGTGGACATTCGCTGACCGCACACCCGCACCGTTAACTGTTTGCCCAACACTGGCCCGGCTGTGGCGCGGTTCGCGCCCGGCTGCCTCGCGTTTGACCTATAAGGATAAAAATCATGTTCAGTTGGTATCGCCAAGTCACTCCTCGGGAGCGCAAAACGTTCTGGGCCTGCTTCGGCGGCTGGTCCCTGGATGCATTGGAAGTGCAGATGTTCGGCCTGGCGATCCCGGCACTCATCGCGGCATTCGCCTTGAGCAAGGGCGATGCGGGGCTGATCAGTGGCGTCACGCTGGTGACCTCGGCCATCGGCGGTTGGGTCGGCGGTACCTTATCCGACCGCTACGGCCGGGTGCGCACGTTGCAGTGGATGATCCTGTGGTTCTCGTTCTTCACGTTTTTGTCGGCGTTCGTCACCGGCTTCCACCAACTGCTGATCGTCAAGGCGCTGCAAGGCTTCGGCATCGGCGGTGAATGGGCGGCGGGCGCGGTGTTGATGGCCGAGACCATCAACCCGAAGTATCGCGGCAAAGTGATGGGCACCGTGCAGAGCGCCTGGGCCGTGGGCTGGGGCGTGGCGGTCGGGGTGTTTGCGCTGATCTATTCGTTTGTGCCCCAGGACATGGCCTGGCGGGTGATGTTCGTGGTGGGCCTGCTGCCGTCGTTCCTGATTATCTGGGTGCGGCGTAACGTTGAAGAACCCGACAGCTTTCAGCGCCTGCAAAAGGAACAGGCGATTCCCCAGAGTTTCTTCAAGTCGCTGGCGGGCATCTTTCGCCCTGAGCTGATCCGCGTCACGCTGTTCGGCGGCCTGCTGGGCCTGGGTGCCCACGGTGGTTACCATGCGGTGATGACCTGGCTGCCGACCTTTCTCAAGACCGAGCGCAACCTGTCGGTACTCAACTCGGGCGGCTACCTGGCGGTGATCATCTTTGCCTTCTGGTGTGGCTGCATCGCCAGTGGCTGGCTGATCGACCGCATTGGTCGCCGCAAGAACATCGTGCTGTTTGCGCTGTGCTGCGTGATCACTGTGCAGGCCTATGTGTTCCTGCCGCTGAGCAATACGCAGATGCTGTTCCTTGGCTTCCCGCTGGGCTTCTTCGCCGCCGGTATCCCGGCCAGCCTGGGGGCGTTGTTCAACGAGTTGTACCCGGCGGATGTACGCGGCGCCGGCGTGGGCTTTTGCTACAACTTCGGGCGCGTGCTGTCGGCGGTGTTTCCCTTTCTGGTGGGGCATATGAGCGACTCGATGTCCCTCGGCTCGGCCATCGGCATCGATGCCGGGATCGCCTACGGCGTCGCGGTGATCGCCGCCCTGTGCCTGCCGGAAACCCGTGGCCGCGTGCTCGAAGCGGCACCCGCCGAGCGCGTCGTGAGCGGCCAGCGCGCCCAGGCCTGATCCTTTTTACTTTTGAAAGACGACCCCATGCTTGATAACCGTTCCATCTCCGGCATCGACGCCCACGCCCATGTATTCAGCCAGGCGCTGACCCTGGCCGGTGAGCGTCGCTACACCCCAGGCTACGACGCCACGCTGGCGGACTACCTCGGCCACTTGCACGCCAATGGCCTGAGCCACGGTGTGCTGGTACAGCCCAGTTTCCTGGGCACCGACAACGGCTATCTGTTGGCCGCTTTGCAGCAAGCCCCGGATCAGTTGCGCGGCGTGGTAGTGCTGGAGCGGGATATCCCGCACGACGCTTTACAGGCGATGGCCCGCGCAGGCGTGGTTGGCGTGCGCTTGAACCTGGTGGGCCGGGCGCTGCCAGACTTTGCCGAGCCCGGCTGGAAGGTTTTTTTCGAGCACCTCGTCGCCCTGGGCTGGCACGTGGAATTGCACCGCGAGGTAGCCGACCTGCCGCAATTGGTGCGCCAGTTGCTGCCGTTCGGGATCAAGCTGGTGGTCGACCATTTTGGCCGGCCGGATGCACGACTCGGCGTCGCCCAGCGCAATTTTGCCGAGTTGCTGGACTTGGGCCTCAGCGGTCAGTTGTGGTTGAAAGTCTCGGGGATCTATCGCCTGGGTGGCAGCCCGGCGCAGAACCTTGAGTTCGCCCGCCAGGCCATGCCGTTGCTGCAGCAGAGTTTCGGTCTGCACCGCTTGGTGTGGGGCAGTGACTGGCCACACACCCAGCATGAAACGTCAGTCGACTACCCCGCAGTGATCGAGCAACGCCAGGCCCTGGGCTGGTCGACACCGGTGGCGCAGGCCTTGCTGATCGATACGCCTCGCGCGTTATTCGGCTTCCACCACCCGTAGCCAATCCTCTTTCACACGGCGGTCCAGCTCCTCCCAGTCGGCCATGCCCAGTACCCGCGTGGTGTTCAGGCCGCGCAGGTAGCCGCGCAGTTGCTGGGCACTGGCGCTGATCCGATCCGCGTCCGCCGCCTCGTCCTGCAGCACGTGTTCATAGTCGACCAGGTAATCGGCGACCCGCTCGCGGAACTCCGGTAGTACGGCTTCGCGGATGCGGTCGAAGGTTTTCTGGTAGGGCTTCATGGCGTGGTCCTTATAGGTTTTATGTCAGCACTATCGGTTCAGATAATAGTCACCATCAAGCATCGCAAGTTCTGTTTTTGCAGGAAAAGCGGAAAATCGCCCCATCGAGACGCTGTTCAAGGAAATGCGCGATGAGGACGTTTATTCAGGTGGCTTTGATGGCTCTGATGCTTGGCACGGTGGTCATCAAGAACGCGGCAATCGCCGATGATCTGCATACCAGCCATTTGCTACCTATCATCGGTAGCGTAGACTCCCTGCAGCACGCGCAGTCAGTGGGTGTGTTGTTGAGCGACAACACCCGCGACAACCTCAGCTACCTCGAACGCTACCACGATATGGCCTTGAATGGCGCCAAGGATGCCCTCGACGGACGTATCCGCCAGGCGTTCGTCAACAGTTCCGACCCGGAACTGGCCATCGATTGGTTGATGAGCTCGCTGCAAGGCACCTTTTTGTCGGTAACGGTCTACGACAACCTGGACGCCCTGGTGCAGGCGCACCCCGATGTGGTGGTGATGCTCGATACCCATAACCAACTGCTGACCCAGCGTAACGATGTGGTGGAGGCGCGTTTTATCGCGCGGTTCTACGACGCGAACCTGCAGTACATCGCCAAGGCCGAAGGCTCGGTGCGCAAGCAGGTGCCATCAGTGTGGGTACATGACAAGGCCGCGCCGGAGATTGCCGCGCAGATCGAGCAGCAGCGTGATGTGCAACTCGATGCCTTGAAGCAGTTCGATGCGTCGCTCAAAGCGTTGGTCCGTGCCGGTTGATGTGAACCTTTATTTTTATAGTCAGGAATTTTTCATGCGCGCTTTTTTCGCCCCGGCCTTGGCCATTGCTTCCCTGTTGTTGGCTGGTTGTGTAACCGCCCCCAACGCCCCGAGCCTGACCCTGCAAACCGGCAAGAGCCCGGAAGCCTATGTGCAGTGCGTGCTGCCCAAGCTGGAAAAACACGGGATCACCTCGACCGTCACCCAGAACTCGCGCCATGCCAAAGTAGTGCTGACCAGCAAGATAGCCGCCGATGATGTGCTGGAAGCCTACAAGGCCGGAGAGGGCGCCAAGGTGTTCTTGTATGAGCGCAAGCCGTTGGCGTCGACGATTACGCCGTCGCGGCTGGAGCTGGCGGCAAAGGACTGCCAATAATCCCAGGCATGCATAAAACCAAATGTGGGAGGGGGCAAGACCCCTCCCACATCTAGATCTACGTATGGCTCAGGGCTTGGCTTCGTTGCTGAAGCTGTTCACTGTCTTGACCAACCCCTGCGCGGCCAGCGCCACCAATTCCCCACCTTTTTCCACCGTCGCCAGCGCCGGGTCCGAGCCCATGCGCCCATCCGGGAAGCGCGCGCGGAAGTCCAGGGCTTCGCGGATCGGCCCGGTGTTGGCGATTTGCGGCGAGTAGTCGGCGGTCTTGATCGTGTCCGGGTAGGCCCATTGGGTCACCGCAATCTCCGACGGCGTGGCATGGCTGCCGTGGCCCACCGGGAACTGGCGCTGGGCCAGGTCGGTCACGCCTTCCAGGTCCCACCAGTTCACCAGCTTCAACGCAAACCCGGCGGGGCGACGGGCGAAGCTCGCTTCGGCGTACAGCTCGGAAAACGCCGCTTCAATCGTGGCGATATTGCCGCCATGGCCGTTCAGAAACAGAATTTTCTCGAAACCATGCCCGGCCAGCGAACGCACCCAGTCGCCAATCGCGGCGATAAAGGTGGAAGGGCGCAGGGAAATGGTGCCGGGAAACCCCAGGTGATGCTGAGCCATGCCGATATTGAAGGTCGGGCCGATCAGGATGTCGGCGCTCTTTTGCGCCTCATGGGCGATGATTTCCGGGCACATCCAGTCGGTGCCAAGCAGGCCGGTGGGGCCGTGCTGCTCATTGGAGCCGATGGGAATCACCACCGTGCGGCTGCGTTCCAGAAACTGCCTGATCTCGATCCAGGTGGACTTATGTAGAAGCATGCGGCGCTCTCTTATCTATGGGGACAGGCTATCCGCCACGGATTGTACGACTACTCGCCACCTGTTGGGGTTTGCAATTGAGGTAGGTCGAAGACTTCAACCAACGCTGGTCGGGGTACCACGAAAACATGAACTGCCCATCCTTGAGCTTGTCCACTACCTGGCGGGCTACCTGCGGGCGCACGGCCGGGCAACCCTGGCTGCGACCGATACGACCTTCACGCTTGCTCCACAGGGGGCTTACGTAGTCGGCGGCGTGGATCACAATGGCGCGGTCGCGGGCCTGATCGTTGAAACCCGGCTCCAGGCCGTCCATGCGCAACGAGTAACCGTGGGTGCCCAGGTAGCTTTCCTGGGTGCGGAACAGACCCAGGCTGGACTGGTGGCTGCCTTCCAGGTTGGAAAACTGGGTGGCGAAGTTTTCCCCGGACTTGGCGCCGTGGGCCACCAGGTCGCGCAGTACCAGGGTCTTCTTGCGCAAATCGAAGATCCACAGCCGACGGGCGGTGGAAGGCTGGGAGTAGTCAATGACCGCCAGGCGTTCGGAACGCTCTTCGCCGTTATTGACTGCGCACTGCACCGCGTTCAGGGCGCTTTTGAGGACAGTGGGATTGAGTTCTGGAGCCGAGCGCGCCAGGCTGCTATACAAGTTAGGAGAGGTCTGATTGGCGGCGAGCGCAAAATTGCTCAGCGTAGCCAACGTCACGGTCATCAAGCCGAGGCGGCGCATAAAAGTCAGCATCTACAAAGTATCCCCCCGCTGTGGATTGGAGCCAGGTCAATTGTTCAAAAAACACGCATGTTACTTGAGCATTTGCCTGCTCGTTGCACCATTGGTCGCGACAGCCGATGCGCTGCCGGTCGAGCCGTTGTCGGTGACCACGCCCGCACCGGTCGACCTGGCACCCGTGCAGCAGGCCTTGGCGCAACTGCCGAGCGTCTGCCCCAGCCTGGTGCCGCAGATTGACGCGGCTGCCCAACTGCGTCTGCAAGCGTTCTACCAGCAGCAGGGTAATGGGCCACTGTGGTCCGCCGACGAGCGCCGGCAAGCCCTGCAATCTCAGTTGCTGATGCTTGCCGATGACGGCCTGGACCCCACCCACTATAGCCTGCCTGCGCCAGATGCCACGGCCAACGTGCTGTGCAGCGACATCGCCAGCAGCCAGCACTACCTGCAAGCCCTGCAGGATCTGCACTACGGGCGCCTGCAGCAATCGCGCTTCGAGCCGTTGTGGCATTCCCAGCCGCCGACCCGCGACCCCAATATTGAAGTGCTGGCGTTTGCCGCCACCGGCCTGCAAGACATGGCCCAGGCATTCGATCAGGCTCGCCCCAGCGCGGACCTCTACCGTAGCCTGCGCAATGCCTATGCCACTGTGCGCCAGCAACCATTGCCGCATTGGGACCCGGTCGCCAACGGCCCGCTGTTGCGCCCCGGGATGGACGACCCGCGCGTACCGGAACTGGCGCGGCGCCTGATCGGCGGGGGTTACCTGGCCAAGGCCCCCGGCGGCAGGCAGTACGGTGACGAGTTGGTCAAGGCGGTCAAGGCCTTCCAGCTGAGTCATTCGTTGCAGGCCGACGGCGTGATCGGCGCCGGTACGGTGGCCGAGCTCAATATCAGCCCGGCGATCCGTCGCGAGCAACTGCGCATCAACCTCGAACGCTTCCGCTGGCTGGCCCAGGACCTGGAGCCCGAGGGCGTGCTGGTCAACGTCGCGGCGGCGCAATTGAGCGTGTACCAGAGCGGCATCCCGGTGTGGCAGACCCGCCTGCAAGTGGGCCGCGCCGAGCGCCAGACGCCATTGCTCAAATCGCGTATTACCCGGCTGACCCTCAACCCCACCTGGACCATCCCGCCCACCATCATGCGCGAGGACAAACTCCCGGCCATCCGCCTCAACCCTGAATACCTGCGCCAACAGAACCTGCAAGTGCTCGATGCCGAAGGCCACCCGCTGGCGCCGGAACAGATCGACTGGGCGCGCCCGGGCAACATCCTGCTGCGCCAGGAAGCTGGCCCGCGCAACCCGCTGGGCAAGATCGTGATGCGCTTTCCTAACCCGTACTCGGTGTACCTGCACGACACGCCGAGCCAGCCGCTGTTCACCAAAGGGCCACGGGCGTTCAGTTCGGGGTGTGTGCGGGTCGAGCAACCGCTGCTCCTGCGCGATCTGCTGGTGAGCCCGGCCGAACGCGCGCGCACCGATGAACTGCTGGCCACCGGCGTGACCCACGAATTCAGGCTGGCCACGCCGGTGCCGGTGTTGTTGAGTTACTGGACGGTTGAGGTCAACCGTGAGGGCGGGTTGGTGTACGCGCCGGATATCTACCGCCGGGACCTGGTGTTGATGAAGGCGATGGGCAGCGTGTTGTAGGCGGCTCAACCTCGTGGCGAGCGGGCCTGTTGTGGCGAGCGGGCTTGCCCCGCGTTGGGCTGCGCAGCAGCCCCGGTAAGCCCCTGCATTTCCCCTGTCAGAACGCATTGCCTGGTTTCAGGGCCGCTTCGCGCCCCAACGCGGGGCAAGCCCGCTCGCCACAGAGGTGAGGTTCGCCATCGTTGTTGTCACGGCTTGCTCCGGTGTCATGCAGGCGGTATCGAGCGTCAAGGGCACTTCATCCCAAACCTCATACTCATGCGCCAACACAGACGCCCAGGAGGGCGGAACCAGTCCGGGAATATCCCCCGTGCGGGTTTCCACCCGTCGTTGATGTTCCTGCTGGTCTGAGCAGATCACCCGAACATTCAGTAATGCCGCCTTTGCTGCTACAGCGACGGCCTTCCACGCTTGCCGGCTTTCCCTGACTGGATTTACGCAGTCCGCCACCACGGTATGGCCCAGTTGCAGACTGCTCAGCGCCAGTGCATTCGCCACGCCATAACCGCTGGCACCCACGTCCCCCGCCAGCACACCGGCCTCGCGTATAGCCTGTTCAATCACGTCGATACGCAGGTAAACCGCCGCGGTCTGGCGTGCGAGTTCGCGGGCAATCGTGGTTTTGCCGGTGCCGGGCAGGCCGCTGAAGACAATTAGCATAGGTGGGTCTCAAAAGAGTGGGCCGGTTCAGAGTATCCTTCAGTTCCCCCACAGGTCGACCACAGGACAACCGATGCTTTTGCCGTTCGTGAAAATGCACGCCCATGGCGATGACTTCATCATCATCGACCGCCGTGGCTTGCACGATCCCATCACCGCGCAGATCGCCCGCCGCCTGGGCGACCGTCACACCGGTATCGGTTTCAACCAGCTTGCCGTGGTACTCGACTGCGATGATGCCGCCGCGCGCATCAAGTTCTGGAACCCCAACGGTACGCCGCTGGCCACCTGCGGCAGCGCGACCCGTGGCGTGGCTGATCGCTTGATGCATGAGGCCGCTACGGATTCGGTGCTGTTGCGTACCGACCGGGGCCTGCTGACCTGCGTGCGTGCCACCGGGCGGCAAGTCTCGGTGAACATGGGCGAGCCGTCGCTGGACTGGCATGCAGTGCCGTTGGCCGAGGCCATGGATACGCTTGTTCTGCCTATCGAGGGCGACCCGGCCGCGTGCAGCATGGGCAACCCGCACTGTACGTTTTTCGTGGATAACCTCACCACAATCGACGTCGCCGCCGTGGGCCCTGCGCTGGAAAAACATCGGTTGTTCCCGGACAAGACCAATGTGCATTTCGTGCAGGTGCTGGACCGTGGCCGTATCCGCCTGCGCATCTGGGAGCGTGGCGGCGGCGTGCCGCTGGGCTCCGGCTCGTGCTGCTGCGGCGCGGTGGTCAATGGGATCCGGCGAGGGTTGCTGGATGCCACGGTGCAGGTGGAGTGCGACGGCGGCATCGTGACCGTGCACTGGGCGGGTGAGGGCGGTGTGGTGCTGACCGGCAGTGTCGAGCCGGTGATGCAAGGCAGCGCCTACGTGTTCTGAAACGTCACGGTGAAGGTGGTGCCGCCGGTGGCGCAGGAACTCACCGCCACATCCCCGCCGTGCACCTTGGCCAACTCGCGCACGATATACAGGCCCAGGCCCACGCTTCGCACATCACTGCCCTGGTCGGTACCTCGGGTCATGGGTTCGAACAGCCCGGCCAGCAACGCTTCGGGAATGGCCGCGCCGTGGTTGTGTACCGCCACTTCGCAGCCGCCAACGCCCAGGCGTGAGGTAATCCGGATCGGTCGTTGCAGGTCGCCATAGGCCACGCTGTTGGCCACCAGGTTGCCGATGATCTGCTGCACGCGGTCGGCATCCAGGCAGGCGTCGCCATGGCCTTCTGCGTGATGTTCCAACGTCGCCTTGGGAAACGCCACGCGCAGTTCGTCCACGGTGCGATGAATCACGCCATGCAAGTCCAACGGCAGGGCCTTGATGGAGATGCCCTGGCCGACCCGGGCCTGGGTGAAGTCAAGCAGGTCGGCGATCATGCGTTGGGCGCGTTCGGACGACTGGCCGATGTGCCCCAGCAACTGGCGCTCCTTGGCCGTGCGTTCGCTGCGGCTGAGAAAGTCGGAGGCCATGCGGATGGCGGTGAGCGGGTTTTTCAGGTCGTGGCTGACAATCGCCACCATCTGCTCGGCGAACAGTGCGCGGCGCTGGGCGATGGCATAGGCCTCGCGCAGTTCGGCCTGGGCTTGCTGCAAGGCCAGTTCGGTGGCGGTTTTTTCCTGCAGCAGGGCTTCGGCCAGGTTGCGTGCGTTGAGCAGCTCGCGTTCGTACTTGTCGCGGTCGGTGGTGCCGAACAGGGCCAGGTCGTACACCGTAGCGTCGGCCTGCTCGCGCTTGTTGCCGTTGAGCAGCACGGTGATCTTGTGGCCGTCACGGTGCAGCATGTCCAGCTTCACTTCGGTGACGCTGCCATGCATGCGCAACATGGGCGCCAGGTGGGTCTGGTGGAAAATCCGGCCGCCCATGGTCAGCAGGTCCTGGAAGCGCTTGCCGCACTGCTCGGCGGCACTGAACCCCAGCCATTCGCTGAAGCGTGCGTTGGTTTGCACCAGGGTGCCATCTTCCGAGGTGACGGCCAGTGCGCAAGCGGCGCTATCGAATAGATCAGCTGGCACGTGCAGCTGCCCACGGCGCAAGGAAGCTGTCCATGGCCGCCGCGCAAGCCTGGGGCGCGCTCATGTGCGGGCAGTGGCCGACGTTGTCCACCAGGTGATAGGTGCTGTTGGGCAACACGCTGTGCAGGTATTCGCCGACAGCCACCGGGGCGATCAGGTCGTCGGTCGATTGCAGGATCAGCACCGGGGTGGCCAGGCCGATCACATCCTGGCGGTTGTCCGACATGAACGTCACCCGTGCGAATTGCTTGGCGATATCCGGCTCGGTGCGGCAGAAACTCTTGGTCAACTCTTCGCCCAGCGCGGGCTGATCAGGCGCGCCCATGATCACCGGGGCCATGGCGCTGGACCAGCCGAGGTAGTTGCTGTCGAGGGTGTCGAGCAGGTCTTCGATATCGCTACGCTTGAAACCGCCGATATAGCCGTCTTCATCGATATAGCGCGGCGACGGGCCGATCATCACGTGGGCGGCGATCCGTCCCGGTGCCTGGCGGTCGGCGAGGGTGCCGATCATCGCGCTGACCGAGTGACCCACCAGAATCACCGGACCTGCGGCATGGGCGTCGATGATCTGATTGAGGTCCCGGGCATAGCCGTCCAGCGTGCTGTATTTGTCTTTGTCGTACGCGCTCAGGTCCGACAGGCCTGCGCCGACGAGGTCGTACAGGACCACACGAAAACGCTCGAGGAAATGCGGTGCCAGGTAGTTCCACATGGCCTGGTTGCAGCCAAAACCATGGGAGAACACCAGGGTCGACGCGCCGGTGCCCATTATATTGACGTTGTTGCGCTGACGTAGATCCATCGGCTTCTCGGTTATGGCGTATTGCTATGTATGTGCGCAGTTTAGATAGTCAACGCCGTGGGGTCACGCGTTATAGCGTTGATAAGGTAAAGTCGGCGCCTTCAGGAAGAAACTTCAGGTAACAAAGCATGATGGCGATTTTTCGGCAATCGATCCTGGGCCTGGTGGGGCTGGTGCTCATCGGCCTGTTGAGCACCGCCCATGCAGAGGATTCGCCCATCGGCGTGGCCCTCGACCAACGGGTGATCGACCTCACCAACACCCTGGATGCCGCCACCGCCACCGGTCTGAAAAACCAGCTCGCCGACCTTGAACAGCGCAAAGGCGCGCAAATTGCGGTGCTGCTGGTGCCCACCACTGGCGGCGCGAGTATCGAGGACTACGCCAACCAGCTGTTCCGTGCCTGGAAGCTGGGGCGCAAGGACATCAACGACGGCATCCTGCTGGTGGTGGCCAAGGACGATCGCAAGGTGCGTATCGAAGTGGGCTACGGCCTGGAGGGCACGGTGACCGACCTGCTGGCCCATCGCATCATCGAAGAACACATCACGCCGGCGTTTCGCCAGGGCGATTTCGCGGGCGGTGTCTCCCAGGGCGTGAACGATCTGGTGGTGCTGGTCGACGGCGGTGACTTGCCTGCGATTGCGGCGCCGGGGCTCAATCCGCAGTTCATTGCGATACTGCTGGCGTTTGCCACCGGAGCCATCGGCGGTGTGCTCATCGCCGCCGGCAAGCTGCATTGGCGCCGCGCGTTGATTGCCACCGCGGTAGTGACTGCGCTTCTGGCGATCTATGGCGGCGGGCGCGATTGGCCGATGTACCTGTTTGTAGTGCCGCTGACGTTGCTGATCGGCGGCGCCACATTCGGCGCACTGTGGTTGGCGCGTGGGGTGTTTTACAGCGTGTTGGGACTGCTGGCGTACATCGTCGCGGTGCTGGTGGCGAACCACTTCGTCGAGGTCAACTTCGTCCATTGGCTGGTGTGGCCGTTTGGCAGCGCCATGGTGCTGGGATTGTACGTGGGGCTGTTTTTCGTCATCCGTGAATCCTGGAAAAAACGCCCACGCTTTTTCATCCTGCGTGTGTTGGTGGTGCTGGCGGTCTATGTGGCCGTGGGGATGTTGCTGGGGCAGGGTTACCAGGGCTGGATAGTGGCGATACCGGCTGCGACCATCGTGGCGTTTATTGTGTTTATCCAGAGTATTTCCGAGGGCGGCTCGGGGTCGGGCGGTGGTTCCGGTTCCAGCTCCGGCAGCTCCCGGTCCAGTTCCAGCAGCAGTTCATCCGGCGGCGGTGGTTCCAGTGGCGGCGGCGGGGCGTCAGGGAGCTGGTAAAACATCACAGCGATTTAGACAGGAACACCCGGCTGCTGCCGTCCGGTTCGCATGGAATCTCGCCAAAGCGCACCCAGCCATGCTTCTCGTAAAACGCCGGCGCCTGGAAACTCAGGGTGTACAGCACCGCATTGCGACAGCCACGGCGCCGGGCCTCTTCTTCAAAGGCATGCAGCAACTGACTACCCAGGCCTGAGCCGCGCAACGTGTCGGGCAGGTGGAACAGATCGAGAAACGCCGTGCCCAGCGTGGTTTTGCCGGTGATACCGCCAAGGATTTTCCGGGTGTCGGGATCCTTGATCAGCACCGCCAGCAAGCGCCGGTCGTTATAGCCCGTGATGGCCTCATTGAACGTCGCCAAGCCGGCGCCGAGGATACGCTCCGCGTCGGGGTTGGGCTGGTCGCTGACTTCAATGTAGTGGGCTGTCATCACGGGTTCTCGTCTGGCTTATGCGCGCTGCCATCCTCCCATGTTATCGGCCTTGATCTCAAAATCCATTGGTTCGCGGTACGGATTGCCCAGCGGCGTATGTTGCCCTTTGCCCGCCGCCTGGGTGGGTTGCCAGCTTTGCGTATTGGGGTCGAACACTTCGGCATCATCCCCGGCGGTGTCATCCAAGGGGTTGTGGCGTGCCTGGTCGTTGTCGATGTGTGTTGCAAGCGCTTGATAGGCAGCGGTGTAAGGGTTGAAGCCGTTGATTGAAGACATGGCAATACCTCTCTGATAGTGAAAAAAACCAACCCGTCAGCACCTGTCTGGCGGGTTGCATCAGAGGCTACAGAGCGTGCAAAGGCTGTTCAATCAGGCGGTTTTCGGCGGATGTAACGAGGTGAAACCGCTACCGGGTGCACTCATGCAATGGCTTGCGTGGCTGTACGACATGTCCGGTTTTTTGTTTGCCGATGCAGGTGGAGTATCAGAGTGGGTGCATCTAGATCAGGTATTTGCATGCTGAAATACATTGGCGTCTTTTACTGCCCGTGACTGGCTTACGTCCGGACACACAAGTGCTGCATTAACCCTGGGGTCTAGAACACCATCACCATTTCATGCCACGCCATGCCACCGTGATCCGATGGCGACGGCTGCACATACTGGTAGCCCATGCGCTCATACAGCGGCACGTGTTGCTCCTTGCACATCAGATGAATCGTCTGCTTGCCCATGCCGCGCATGCGCTGCACAAACTCGGTCATCAGTATTTTCGAATAGCCCTTGCCCTGGTGCACCGGGTCGACCACCACCGACATGATCACCACATTCGGCGCGTCGGCCGAATGGCCGACCAACTCCTTGAACGTCTCGTCCGACATCACCACGTGGTGGGCGCAGCCGCAGTTGATGAAACCCACCACTTCGCCAGCCGCTTCCAGGATCAGAAAGCCTTGCGGGTATTGCGCAATACGCGTGCCGATCTTTTCCAGGGTGGCGGCTTCGTCGCCTTCGTACGCGCCGATCTCGATTTCAAAGCAACGGGTGGCGTCGGCGGGGAGGGCGTTGCGCAAAGTGAGGGCGGGCATGGGCGTTTCCTGAGGCATTGAGCGAGAGGCCACATGATAGACAAACATCGACCCGAGCGACACAGATCCCCTGTGGCGAGCGGGCTTGCCCCGCGTTGGGCTGCGAAGCAGCCCCAAATTCAGCACAGGAGACCTGCCTGGCACACCGCNCCCGCTCGCCACAGTGACCTCATCACTCAACTCACAGCGGGTACATCAAACCCCACCCACCAACTTCCCCCCGTCCATCCGGCGCTTATACGCGCTGTCCCGACTCGCCAGCCAGAAGTACAACGGCGACGTCACCACCAAGCCCACCACCCAGGACAGGTCCGCCCCGTTGATGTGCGCCGAAATCGGCCCCACATACAGCGGTGTGTTCATGAACGGAATCTGCACCACGATCCCCACCGCATAGGCCAGCAATGCCTGTGGGTTGTATCGCCCATAGATCCCGCCATCCACGCGGAAGATCGAGGCAATGTCGTACTGGCCTTTGTGGATCGCGTAGAAGTCGATCAGGTTGATCGCTGTCCACGGCACCAACACCACCAGCAGCACCAGCACCATGTCGACGAAATGGCCGATGAAATCCTTGGAGGCAAACACCGCCGCAATCGCACAGGCCGCCAACACCAGGATCGAGATCACCGCACGGCTTTTGGCGGTGGGAATCCAGCGGTACGCAAAGGTCTGCACCAGGGTGATGATCGACAGCACCGCACCATACAAGTTGAGCGCGTTGTGGCTGATCACGCTGAGCAGAAACAGCACCAGCATCAATGGACCGATGGCGCCGGTGGCGAGTTTGACGGCGTCCATGGTGTCCATGCCGACCGGGGTGGCGAGTACGGCGACGGCGCCGAAGATGAACGACAGGCTGGAGCCCAGGGCCGAGCCGAGGTAGGTGGTCCAGAAGGTGGAGGCGACTGGCACGTCGGCCGGCAGGTAGCGCGAGTAGTCGGAGACGTAGGGCGCGAATGCGATTTGCCACAGCGCCGCCAGGGACACCGTTGCCAGCCAACCGGAGATGTTGAATTCACCGCGGGTCAGGAAGTCGGTGGTCTGTACATGGGTGAAGATGTAGCCGAACCCCAGCACAATCCCGGCGCCGAGCACCCAGGTGCCGATGCGGTTGAGCACGTGGATGAAGCGATAACCGATGATGCCGATGATGCCGGAGCCGATGGCGCCGATCACGATGCCCACCGGCACGGGCACGGCGTCGACCACGCCGTGCAGGGACTTGCCAGCCAGTACGATGTTGGAGGCGAAAAAGCCGATGTACATGACGCCGGCAATCACCACCACCAGCAGGGCACCGAGTGAGCCGAACTGGGCACGGCTCTGGATCATTTGCGGGATGCCCATCTGCGGGCCCTGGGCCGAGTGCAACGCCATCAACACCCCGCCGACCAGGTGGCCGACGAGGATCGCGACGATGCCCCAGAGCAGGTTGAGGTGGAACAGTTGCACCCCCAGCGCCCCCGTGACGATCGGCAACGGCGCGATGTTGCCGCCGAACCACAGGGTGAACAGGTCTCTGACCTTCCCATGGCGGTCTTCCGGGGGCACGTATCCAATCGTGTGTTTTTCGATAAGCGGGGCGGAGGATGTTGCAGTGGTAACCATGACGAGCTCCAAGGCAAGGTGAGTACGTTGACGTACTTCGCTGTGCGCCACCTGCGCGGCGCTTTGTTGTTGGCGTGATCATCTGCAATGGGCGCGGGGAGGTAAATTAGTAAGTTTGTTGCTATAGACCTTAAAAAATATAGCTCGCGTCTTGTCGCGCTCCGGTATGTTGCCTACACCTGATTGACGGGCGAAGCCCCACGTTTCTGGAGGTCCCGATGGCTGCCTATAACCTGCGCCAGCTCAGATATTTCGTCACCACGGCCGAGTGCGGCAGCGTCGCCGAGGCGTCGCGCAAGCTGTATATCGCGCAGCCGTCGGTGTCCACGGCGATCAAGCAGCTGGAAGACAGCTTTGGCGTGCAATTGTTTATCCGTCATCACGCCCAGGGCGTGTCGCTGACGCCCAGCGGCGCACGCTTCTATCGCAAGGCGCTGGAGCTGTTGCGGGTGGCCCACGAGTTCGAGCAGAACGCCCTGGCGGACAATGACGTGGTGGCGGGGCAGATCGATATCGGCTGCTTTGAAACCGTGGCGCCGCTGTACCTGCCGCGTCTGATCGCCGGTTTCAAGGCGCGCTGGCCGGGGGTGGAAATCCGTATCCGCGATGGCGAACAACAGGAGCTGGTGCAGGCGCTGACGGCGGGCAGTATCGACGTGGCCATGCTGTTCGAGCACGACCTGGGCGCGACGATCGAAACCACCCCGTTGATGCCGCCGCAGCAGCCCTATGCGCTCTTGCCGGCCGATCATCGCTTTGCGCAACAGGCCAGGGTGTCGCTGGCAGACCTGGTGCTGGAACCGATGATCCTGCTGGACGTGCTGCCCAGCCGCACCTACTTCGTGAGCATTTTCGAAGAGCGCGGGCTGACGCCGAATATCGTGTTCAGCTCGCCGTCGATCGAGATGGTGCGGGGCATGGTGGGGCGGGGGTTCGGGTTTTCGATTCTGGTGACCAAGCCGTTCACCGAGTACACCTACGATGGGCAGAAGGTGGTGTGTGTGCCGTTGGCCGAGACCGTCACCGGTTCCGGCCTGTCAGCGGTATGGCTGCGCCGCGCACCGCTGACCAAGCCGGTGCAGCTATTTGTCGACTACTGCCGCGAAGAACTCGCCCGCTTGCTCGGCTGACATGATCGTTCTCACGCAGAACGTGGGAAAGAGGGTTGAATGTTTTACATCGTGAATTCTCGCAGGGTACTGGGTGTCTCCTGGCCGGACTGCTACTCACAGATGGATCAAATTCGTCCTGAGGATGCGTTTCTTTGCGACACCAGGGAACAATCAATCTTTATTCTGATGGGGCGTAATTCCTGATGCCGGCCTCATCAAGCTTTTGTTGGAACTCTCGATGGAAATCACTGATTCTCATCTGTAAGGCAAGGCTGAAGGTACCGTCACGTGCGTCAGGTTTGAAACTGAAATGAAGTGTGTTGTACATACCAAACCCGCCACCAAAATCATTGAGATCATAGACGTCAGATTGTTGTTTGACACCGATGTCTTTTGACCTGGCGAGTTCATCGAAGATCTTTTGCGCGCCTTGGTAGTCATGCAGTTGTATCGTGAAGCGCATCCCGGTTTTGTGCAGCACGTTGTCAAGAGTGCGCACGTGCAACGCCTGATGTGCTCCTTGAAGTGACGAAGGAGTGGAAGATGAATGGATACTTGGCATAATCGGACCTATGAGTTGATGGCGACAATAGGTGGCGACTCAACAGGCTCGGTTCCTGATCATTGGATAAAGCCCCGTTTCAAGTGTTTCACCCTTATTCAGAGGCGGGATACTTCAGCTCGGACGTGCTACAGCAATGTTGCCAGCATCCGCTGCAACATCCGATCACAGCCGTCGAGCTGTTCCACACCCACGAACTCATCCGGCTTATGCCCCTGGTCCATGCTGCCGGGCCCGCACACCACCGTGGGAATGCCCACCGCATCAAACAGACCACCCTCGGTGCCAAACGCCACCGTGCCGAATTCCCGTGAACCGGAAAACGCGGCAATCAACTGCGCCGCCTGGCTGCGCTCGTCGGTGACCAACCCGGGATACGCCGATAACTCGGTAAACCGGATCGCACTTTGCGCGCTCACCGCCTGCATGCGTGGCAACACCTGCTGCTCAGCGTAAGCCTTCAACTCGTCCGCCACCTCGGACGGGTCTTGCGACGGCAACGCGCGCACTTCGAAATCAAACCTGCAGTCCGCCGGCACGATGTTGAGGGCCTTGCCGCCACTGATCACCCCGGTCTGCACCGTGCTGAACGGCGGGTCAAACCGTGCGTCCTGGGTATCGCGCAGGCGCTGGCCAATTCGCCCCAACTCACCGATCAACTCGGCGGCATGTTCAATCGCATTCACTCCATACGGCGCATAGGCGGAGTGACACGCCTCGCCATGTACATCGCAACGCATCGCCAACTTGCCCTTGTGCCCGAGCACCGGCTTGAGTTCGGTGGGTTCGCCGATGATGCACAGCATGGGTTTGACCGGGCGTTGCTCCAGCACCGCGAGTAACGAACGCACGCCCAGGCAACCGACTTCTTCGTCATAGGACAGGGCGATGTGCACCGGCACCCGCAGCGGCGCTGCAACCAGTGCCGGCACCAGCGCCAGTACGCAGGCGATATAGCCCTTCATGTCGGCGGTGCCACGGCCAAACAGCTTGCCGTCGCGCTCGGTCAGCTCGAACGGCGGCACGGTCCAGGGTTGGCCGTCCACCGGCACTACATCGGTATGCCCCGACAGCACAATGCCGGGCAACTCCACCGGGCCAACGCTGGCAAACAGGTTGGCCTTGCTGCGTTCCGGGTTGTAGACCAACTCGCAGGCCACTCCGAAGCCCGCCAGGTAGTCCCGCACGAACTCGATCAGTTTCAGGTTGGATTCACGGCTGGTGGTGTCGAACGCAACCAGCGTCTGCAGCAGTTCGCGGCTGGTATTCATCGGTCATCTCCGGCCACGCCGTAACCGGGGGAGCGGTCCGGGGCGAGGGCGCGGTCAATGTAGTCCTGCACCTGCGGACGGTAGGCGTCCCAGAGTGTTTGCAGTGCAAGGATCGGCTGTTCATCGGCCCAATCCACCCGCAGGTTGATGATCGGCCAGGTCAGTTCGCCCACCACCACCAGTGCGGCAGAGTGCACCGGGCCGGCTTCGCCACCGGCGGCAATCGCGGCGTGCATGGCCGCCAGCAGTCGGTCGGCCAATTGGCCTTCGCCCTGCTCGAAAGCGCTGACCATTGCCTCGATCACCGCGCGGTCGGCCAGCATGTTGCCCGCCGCCACGCACTGCTCGCCCGATACCGCGTTGTGCGTGCCGAGGGTTTCACTGCCGCTGAAATGCACGCTGCGTCCCAGGTGATCAATCGCCGTCAGTTGCCGGTACTGGCTGTAGCCGTTGCGAGTCAGCGCTTTGTCGAGGGCGTCGGCAGGGGCCAGGCCTTGCTCCAGCAGGTCCAGCACGTCCGGGCCCAACGCCGGCAAGGTAATGTTCTGGGTCGACACCGCTCCCACTCCGGGCCGCAACCAAGGGCAGCGGGCGCCCACGGCAATGCTCGAGGAGCTGATGGCAATGCCCAGTTGGCCGGTTTCGGCGCACCGACCGACGATTGAAAAGGTCATGTGCGGCTCCTCACTCGGGAATAACGGCGATCACATCGATTTCCATCAGCCACTGTGGCTGGCCGAGGGCCGACACCACCAGCCCGGTGGAGATCGGGAACACGCCCTTGAGCCACTTGCCAACCTCCTGGTACACCGGCTCGCGGTAGCGCGGGTCGATCAGGTAGGTGGTGGTCTTGACGATATGCGACAGGTCGGAACCGGCCTCTTCCAGCAGTTGCTTGACGTTTTTCATCGCTTGCTCGGCCTGGGCGCGTGGGTCGCCAAGGCCGATCAGGTTACCCTCGAAATCGGTACCAACCTGGCCGCGCACATACACGGTATTGCCGGCGCGCACGGCCTGGCACAGGTCGTTGTCCAGGCTCTGGTTGGGGTAGGTTTCTTTAGTGTTGAACATGCGGATTCGGGTGTGAGTGGGCATCAAGAAAACTCCGACAATGACGGCTCAGGCGTTGACAGGGGATGGGCGAGCCAGCGGGGCGGCTTCGCGGTATTCAAGGTATTGACGCTGGATGGCGATGTGGTCGGCGACGTATTTGGCGTCGTGCCACACGCCCCAGATGAACGACGACCCCCGGCGCGACTGCCACGGCAACCCGAGGAAGTAGACTCCGGCCTCGCTGGACACGCCGCGTTGGTGCCGGGGCTTGCCGGCCTCGTCGAAGGCTGCGACTTTCAGCCAGCTGTAGTCCACGGCAAAACCGGTGGCCCAGATGATCGAGGTAACACCGGCCTTGGCCAGGTCCAGTTCCAGAATCGGGTTCTTGATGCAGTCCGCATCTGGGAAGACGCGACGGGCTTCGGGCTCCAGGGGCAAGTCCAGGCCGTTGCGTTCGATGTAGGCATCGGCGGCATCCAGCAGGGCCAGGTAGTTTTCGTCGCCGCGTGCCAGGTTTTCCACCAGGTTCGGCTGGAACGTGGCGACGCTGCCCTTGAACGCCTGGGTCAGGCCCACCAGGGTCATGCCTTGCTGGGCCAGCTCGCGGAAGTCGATGGTCTTGCCGCCGTGCGCGCCGCTGACCGCAATGGTCACGTGCTCGCGGCCGGGCTTCATCGCCGCCTGGTCCCACTCACCCAGCACCCCCAGCCACCAGCAGAAATCGCGGTTGCGATAGGCGCGGGGCGGGCGGTCGTGGGCGCCGACGGAGAGGTACACCTGGCGCCCGGAACGCTGTAATTCATCGGCAATCTGCACGCCGGATGAGCCGGCGCCCACCACCAGCACGGCGCCGGTCGGCAGTTGCGCGGGGTTGCGATACTCGGCGGAGTGGATCTGGTGCAGGGCCGTATCTTTCGGCGCAATCGCCGGGATCACCGGTTTCTGGAATGGTCCGGTCGCGGCCACCACCCGGTTGGCTTCGATCACACCTTCACTGGTGTGCACGGTGAAGCCGGGGCGGCCGACATTGCGTACCACGGACAGCACCTCGACGCCGGTGCGAATCGGCGCGTTGAACTTGCGGGCGTAGGCTTCAAAGTAATCGGCCACGCGTTCCTTCGGTGCAAAGCCGTCCGGGGCGACGGTGTCGAATGCGAGGCCGGGAAAGCGGTCATGCCACGCCGGCCCGTTGGCCACCAGTGAATCCCAGCGCCCGGTGCGCCAGCGCTCGGCGATGCGGCTGCGCTCCAGCACCAGGTGGGGCACGCCTTGCTTGCTCAGATGCTCGCTCATGGCCACGCCAGCCTGGCCGGCGCCCACCACCAGCGTGTCTGTTTTTGTTATTGCTTCAGTCATGTCCTCTGTCCTTGCGTAATGCCGTTGGATTCAGCGTTGGCATGACTTCAAGGCTAGGGGGAGGGCGGTTATTAATAAAATATTATTAAGCTGGGAAGTGAGCATAAATATCGGATGCAGCGGGGCTTACGCACGGCTGGTCACTGGAACTCCCCGGCATACTTCACGGCGGCCGCCGCCCGCGAGGGCACACCCAGCGTACGCAGCAGCGACGACACATGGATACGCACGGTAAACGGCGAGATATCCAGGGCCCTGGCGATTTCCTTGTTGGTCTTGCCCTGGGCGATCAGACGCAGCACGTCTTGCTGGCGGGCGGTGAGGGTATGGGTGTCCAGTGGCAGCAGGCCAGAGGGAGCGAACTTGACCAGTACTTCGCCTTCGCGGATCGCCAGCAGCGCCTGGCCGATCTCTTCGGGGGCAATGTTCTTGCCGATGAACCCGTCCGCGCCCAGGGCCATGACTTGGTCGATCAGTGCCGGGTCGTCCACCATCGATACCACGATCAGCGTGGTGCGCCGCAATTGCTGGCGCAGTTCGACCAGTTGGCTCATGCAGGTCAGGCCGGGAAAGCGCAGGTCGAGGATCAACGTGTCGATCTCGCCGCCGTCGCTGATCAGCGCGAGCACACCGTCGAGGTCGCCGGCTTCCTGCACCAGGGCGTCCGGCAGCAGGCGCTGCACGGTGCGCAGCATGCCTTCGCGGAACATCGGGTGGTCATCGGCGATGATGATACGGCCGGTCATGGGGTGCTCCTCCCTGGGGCAAGGTTGTGCCGTTGCATGCTACCTTACCACCGCGCCCAAGGCCTGCCTGCGGTGCGTGAAGGAATTGATGACTGCCGCACAAGGACGTAAACCCATGAGTCTTGAGACTAACTCCGAACTCGACCAGGCCAACCTGCGCATCGTGGTCGCCAGCATTGCAATCGTCTACATCGGCGCATTGGGCTTCCTGCCGGGACAGTCGGTGGACACCTACCTGCCGGTGATCCTGTATATCTTCCTGTTCCTGCTGGCCTCCATTGCCTTGCGCCAAGTCATCGTGCGCTGGCCGGGGCATTACCCGGCGCGGCGCATCTTCGGCATGATCCACGACTACACTGGCACCTCGTTCGGCATGGTGGTGGGCGGTGAAGCGGCGTTGCCGTTGTATGCGGTGATGGTATGGGTCAACCTGGGCAACGGCATGCGCTACGGCTCGCGCTACCTGGCGATCGCCACGGCGCTGGCCTTGCTGGCGCTGCTGATTGTGTATCGGCTGACGCCGGTGTGGCAGGCGCAACCCTTCATGGTGCTGATGTTGATGATCACCAGCACGGTGATCCCGGTGTACGCGCATATCCTGCTGGAGCGCACGCGCAAGGCCTCCGAGCAGGCCATTGCCGCCAACCTGGAAAAATCCCGTTTCCTTGCCCAGGCCAGCCATGACCTGCGTCAACCCATCCATTCCATCGGCCTGTTCACCGCTTGCCTGCGCGAAGCCCGGCTGGGTGATGAAGAGCGGCGCCTGGTCGACAACATCGACCGTTCGCTGCTCAACGTATCGCAATTGTTCCGCTCGATTCTCGATCTCTACACGCTCGACAACGGCCGCGTGTTGCCCAAGTACCAGGCGGTGCACCTGGGCGAGTTCCTTGCCGACCTGGTGCGCCAGAACGCCGAAGCCGCGCGTTGGGCCGGGGTGGAGCTGCGCCTGCGGCCCTGCACGCATTGGGTGCTGGTCGACCCTGCGCTGCTGGCGACCATGGTGCAGAACGTGCTGTCCAACTGCTTCAAATACGGCGCGCAACGGCCTGTGCTGATCGGCGTGCGCGTTCGCGACGGCGGCTTGGCGGTGGAGATTCATGACCGGGGCCGGGGGATTGCCGAGGAGCATCTATCAAAGGTCTTCGAGGAGTTTTATCGAGTGCGCCACCTGCGTGACAAGGACGTCGAAGGCGTCGGCCTTGGACTGTCCATCGTCAAGCGCCTGGGGCAGTTGATGGGAGTGCAGGTAGGCCTGCGCTCACGGGTGGGCCATGGTACTTCTGTAAGCCTGTATGGCTTGACCCTGGCCTCTGCGCCACGTGCCACGGCACCGCGCGACGACACGCGCCAGGCCGGGTTGCTGACCGGGTTGAAGGTGTGCCTGGTAGAAGATGACCACAACGTGCTGCTCGCCACCCAGGCCCTGCTGGAGCGCTGGGGTTGCGAGGTGCAGGCGGAGTCTTCGGGGCGTGCTCTGGTCAGTGACTGCGACATCATCGTCGCCGACTACGACCTGGGCAACCACGCTACGGGTATCGAATGCATCGATGCCCTGCGCGAGCAACGCGGCTGGGCCGTTCCTGCGCTGATCCTTACCGGGCATGACGTGGAGAGAATCCAGGCCGCCTTGCACGACCGCCGGATCGCCATTCTCTCCAAGCCGGTGCGTCCCGCCGAACTGCGCGGGACCTTGCGCGACCTGAGCCAGCAGACGGTTACTGGGTGAAGCCCTGCAGTGGGTTGCCGCGTGCACCTTTGGGTTGGCAGTAGGCCGCAGGCTTCATCATGCCAAAGCTGGCCACGGCGAACATGCCGCCGCTGGCACCGCTGGGCACCGAGCAGTTGTACTCGCCGGAGGCGGCACTGGCGACGTAGTAGGTGGTCATCGAGTCGCTGCGCACATTGGAAATACGCTTGACCGGTTCGCCCAGGTTGGTCTCCGACAGCGTCTTGAGGTGATCTTCGGTAGGTTTGATGTTGCTGCAGCCGGCGACGCCGATGATCAGGGCGCCCAACAGGGTGAGGCGGGTAACGGAGGATTGCAGTTTCATGGTGCTTCTTCCTTGGGGTTGTTATGGTTTTTCCAGCGCACAACGCGCCCACGCGCAAGAAATGCACGGTGCCGGAGGAGCGCTGGAAGTGCCGGGGAATATAGCGCCGCAGGGGGGAGGGGTCGATTAGCACAAGTGTGCTAATGGCACGATGATTTCATGGAGGGAGCGTGAAATGCTGGAGATAAAACGGGCTACCCCAGAACACGCCCAGGTGGCGTTCGACATCCGCTTGCAGGCCATTCGCGGCCAATGCATCGGCGCTTACACGCGCGAGCAAATGCTGCTGTGGACGCGGGGCAAGGCCGAGGATGGTTACAGCGCGCTGATGGATAAACCGTTTTACCTGGGGTGGCTGAACGGTAGGGCGGTCGTCACTGGAATGCTTGATCTGGACAACAATGAAGTCGGCGCGCTGTTCGTATTGCCCGAGTGCACCGGGCGCGGATATGGCAAGGCGATGCTCGATCACCTTGAGACGGTTGCGCGGGAGATGGCGGTTAAGACCGTGGTGCTGGATGCGACGTTGAATGCGGCGAGCTTTTACCGGGCGTGTGGCTATGCGGGGGATGAACAGGCGGTTTATTACTCGCCGTCGGGCCTGACGTTGGCGTGTATCCCGATGACAAAACAACTGATCCCCTGACACCACTCGTCATTGACGCGCAAACGCTACGCGCAGCCTCTCAATGACTTGATGCACCGTGTCTCCCTGGACCTGCGGTGGCGTGAGGCGTTCTCCAAACTCACGCCATACAAACAGCGTCAACTCAGCCCCATCGGTCGATGTCTGCGCCAGTTCCTGTGTTCCAAAACCTTGCAGCACCCGATAACGCTCATCACGCCAAAACGCCGCCTCTACCCAGTCATACACGGGGATGAAATGAAAGTGCAGCGGGAAGCCCGGCATGTGCCCATACCGGCTGATGTACAGCCATTTCGGCTCCAGCTGCGCCTCCATTACCCGCTGGACCTTCGCGAGCAACCCGCCCAACTCGGCCAGCGCCGGTTCCGGCATGTCAGCCAGGGAGTGGATCGGCGCCTTGGCCCCCAGCATCAGGTAGCCGGGCAACGCAGATGCCAGATGATGGTTGAGCCGCCAGTGTTCGGTTTCGTGAAGGATGTAGGCAGGGTCGATCTGCATAAGCGTGTCCGTGAGCTCTGTGCGGGCAGGATACCCGTATCTCATAAAACGGGTCGATCTGTGTCTACCGTCCACCGTGTCTTGTGAATAGCCTCAAGACACATCAATCAACGCGAGAGCTCGCCATGGATCTCACTGCTGTTCCTTTTGGCACCACCGACTGGTCCACGATCGAACCGGTGATTCACCCAGGTATCACTGGCAATGCCCTGTGGCGCACCTGCCATTTCGGCACAACACGTGTGCGCATGGTCGAATACACGCCTGGCTACCTGGCGGACCATTGGTGCTGGCGGGGGCATGTGCTGTTATGCCTGGAAGGCGAGTTGCACACAGAACTGGAAGACGGCCGTCAGTTTACGCTGACGGCCGGGATGAGTTACCAGGTGGGCACTGACATGGAAGGGCATCGATCTTCGACGAGTGCCGGGGCAAGGCTATTTATCGTGGATTGAGGCGGGTGCGGACGTCTCAGTGCATCTTGCCATGGTCCATCTTGCTATGGTCCATCCCATCCAGGCCACGCACCGGCGCCTTCACTTCAATCGCCTGCTTTTCGCCCTTGGCGTTCTGCACCGTCAGGGTCAGCGGCACCTGGTCGCCTTCCTTGATCTGGCCGGTCAGGCCCATCAGCATCACGTGATAACCATCAGGGTCGAGGGTCACGGCCTTGCCGGCCGGCAGGGCTACCGAGTCCACCGGGCCCATGCGCATCACGTCGTCCTTCATGCTCATTTCATGGATCTGCACGTCCTTGGCCACCGGCGAGGCCACGCTCAGCAACTTGCTGTCGCTGTCGGCGGTGACGGTCATGAACGCGCCGCTGGACGGCTGGCCCGGCACAGTGGCGCGTACCCAGGCGTCGGTGACTTGCACCTGGGCGCTGGCGTGCGCGGCGAGGCCCAGCAGGGTCATGCCGATAAGGGTGCGCTTGAGGTGTTGAACGGCAGTCATTAGCAGACCTCCATGACGGTGAGCAGGTCTTCTGCGCACTCTTTAGCGGTAAGGGATGCCTGCAGGCCCAGGCGCAGGTTGCCACGGGTGTCGAACACGAAACTGGTAGCGGTGTGGGACAGGGTGTAGGTGTCGCCGGCGGGGATCTTTTCATAGAAGATCCCGAACTCCTTGGCGGCCACGGCGATTTCTTCCGGGGTGCCGTACAGCGCTTCGAAACTGGGGTCGAAGGCCTTGACGTACTTGTCGAGAATCTCGGGCGTGTCGCGTTCCGGGTCCAGGGTGATGAACACCACCTGCATGATTTCGCCGTCGCGGCCCATCAGCTTCTTGGCCTGGGCGGCGCGCGCCAGGGTGGTCGGGCACACCGCCGGGCACTGGGTGAAACCGAAGAACACCACCGGCATCAGGCCACGGAACGAGCTCAGGGTGACGGTTTCGCCGTCGGTGTTCTTGAGCTTGAAGGTGCGGCCCATGATCTTGTCGCTCAGGTCCTTGCCGTACTTGAAGTTCAGCCTGGGGCTGTAGTCACAGCCGCCCAGCAGGCTGCCCAGGCCCAACAGGCCCATACCGGTCAGCACCTTGCGGCGGGTGAATAACGTACTCATCAACTGTGCATCCTGTGAAGCGCCTGCATTGCTCTGGATCAATACGTCAGGCTTTGAGGGCGCCCAGTCTACCAACCCTGGGAAGCGCACGTAATCTGCGACGTTCTGCCACAGGGGCATGTCGCGCTTCATCCTTTTGCGGCGCGGGTGGTAGAGTCGCCGCCATGAAATCGAGCCACCCCGACCGTTCGCTGATCGCCTGGGCCCTGTACTTCTGCGTGCTGATGAACCTGTTCGTCTGCGGTTTGGGGCATGGGCAGATGACGGGGCAGGCGCTCAATGGCATCGGTGGAGCGTTCTGTTCGGTGAGCGGCAACCAGGCGCCACTTTCCGACAAAGGGTTAGGCAGCCCATCTTCCAGCAACATCTCGAACTACTTTGCCTGCCCGGTCTGCAACGCATTGACCGTTGCCCTGGTGTTCCTGGTCGGCCTGGCCTGGCTATTGGGCCTGGGACACCCCCCGCGCCCGACCCATGAGCGGCGCAACAAGGCGCCGCCGCGTTACTCCTGGCCCTCGGCCAACCCCCGCGCTTCCCCTGCATTCTGACGTTTGCCTTGGGCCTCCTGAAACCAGGAGGCATTCCATCGTCATGACTGTGAGTGCGTTTCATGAACCACCTGTTGCCCACAGGCGCCAACCGCCTGGTCAGCAAGGCGTCTCGCCGCCTGCACGCGGAGCCGGCGCCGCCTGAATACCCCAGCAATTCCCGCAGTTTCGTGCACCTGGATGCTCGCCTGCTGCCGTATTGGCACACCTTGTTCGACATCTGCCCGGCGCTGCTCAAGCTGGACCCGCCCGAGGGCCTGAACCTGTTTCGCAGCTTTATGACCTGGGCCTATCGCCACCGGCCACCGCAGGATTGGACCTACCACGTGAACGTCTGCCGCTGGCTGCTGGGCTCGGTGTATCGGGCGCAGATCGATGACGAACCCATCGAGGCATTCATGGCGGCCGCTGCCGCATGTTGGGTGCAGACGGATAAAAGCCAGGCCAGGGGTGTGGTGCTGGCCTGGCAGGGCGCAACGCTGTTCGATTGGAAGGGTTCGCCGTGCGCGATGGTTGAACGCCAGGCATTGCCCCCTGCGCAAACGGACTTCGCCTGGTGCCCGTTGGACAGCCGGGGTGAATTCAGCCGATGGTTGCCGGTGCCCTGAGGTGTTGGCGGATCCACGTGACAACGTCCGTCATCCTCAGGCGCGGCAGCACTTCGACAGTACTTGATCAGGGAAACAGGCGTTCCTTGAGAAAGTCGATAAACACCCGCAACTTGGGCGACGGGTGCCGGCTCGACGGCCACATCATGCGAAAGCTGCCATGCTCGGCGCAGTCAGGCAGCACCTGCAGCAATTGCCCGCTGTCGAGGGCCTCGCGAATGGCGAAGTCCGGCAGGTAGGCGATACCAATGCCGTGCAGTGCAAAACATACCCGGGCTTCGAGGTTGTTGCAGATCATCGCCGCCGGCAGGTGCTGGTCGAGTTCGATGCCCTGGGTGTGCAACGGCCAACGCTGCAACTTGCCGGTATTCGGGAAGCGGAACAGGATGCAACTGTGCTGGGCCAGGTCGCTGGAGCGCTGCGGTGTGCCGTGACGCTCGAGGTAGGCGGGGGCCGCCACGACGATCATCCGATAATCCCCCACCAGCCGTGAACTCAAGCGCGAGTCCGGCGCCTCGCCGCTGCGCAACACCGCGTCGTAGCCTTCCTCAACCACATCCACGCGGCGGTCGGTGAAGCTCAGGTCCAGCTCGACGTCGGGGTAGGCCTGCTTGAAGTCGGCCAGCACCGGCAAAAACGGATGGCCCACCAACGGCAGGCTGACCTTGAGGCGACCACGGGGCGCCTGGCTGACCTGGGACAACTCCGCCTCGGCTTCCTCGATTTCCCGCAGGATGCGCCGGCTGCGCTGCAAAAACAGCTCGCCCTCGGCAGTCAGCGTCACGCTGCGCGTACTGCGGTGGAACAGCCGCACACCCAGGCGCTCCTCCAGGCGCGCAACGCTCTTGCCGACCGCCGACGCCGTCACCCCCAACACCCGCCCGGCGGCGACAAAGCTGTGAGTGTGTGCGACCTGCACAAAGGCATTCAGGGTCGTGAGGTTGTCCATCTGATGCACCGATTGCCGACGGGAATTGCCCGATACCCTAGCGCAATTGCCAGCATTGCGGAATGAAAGCTCCGCAGACCCAGGAATCGCCCCCTACTTAATCCCGTGGAGCGAGGTTCTTATCCTTGCGCAAAACCCTTACGAGAGACCTGAACATGACCGACTTGATGCAACGCTGGGAAATCCCGACCTTTGGCCTGCATACCCTGCGCCTGGCCCGTGTGCCGCGACCGGTGGCCAAGGCCGGGGAGGTGCTGGTGCGCGTCGCGGCGGTGTCGCTCAACTACCGTGACGCCGAGGTAGCGGAAAACGGCATGGGCGCCAGCCTGCAATTCCCTTTCACCCCGGCGTCCGACATGGCGGGCACGGTGATCGCCGTGGGGGAGGGTGTGAGCCGGTTCAAGGTGGGCGACAAGGTACTGTCGAGTTTCTTCGCCGGCTGGGTCGACGGCAGGCCGTTGTCCTGGGCCGACGCGCCACCGCAAGGCGGCCCGATCCCCGGCATGCTTGCCGAGTACGTGGCCACCCCTGCCGAATGGTGCGTGCTCGCGCCGCGCTCGTTGAACGCCACCCAGGCCAGCACTTTGCCGGTGGCGGCATTGACGGCCTGGATGGCGCTGATCGAACTCGGCCACTTGCACGCCGGCCAGACCGTGGTGGTGCAGGGCACCGGCGGCGTCTCGCTGTTTGCCGTGCAATTGGCGGCGGCCCATGGTGCCCGTGTGATCATCACCAGCAGCAGCGATGAAAAAATCGCCCGTGCCGTCGAACTGGGCGCCACCCATGGCATCCACCGTGGCCGGGTGCCGGACTGGCACCACGCCGTGCTGGAACTGACCGGCGGACGCGGCGCCGAGCACGTGCTGGAAATGGCCGGTGGCGACAACCTGGCGCGCTCACTGCAAGCGGTGAGCAACGGTGGGCGTGTCTCAGTGATCGGCCTGCTGGAGAGCGACCAGTTGAGCGCGCCGCTGATGAGCCTGCTGGCCAAGCGCGCCGCCATCGTCGGTGTAGCGGTGGGGCCACGGCGTGCCCTTGAAGACCTGGTTCGCATGGTGGAGCGACAAAGCCTCGAACCGGTGATCGACCACACCTACCGCTTTGCCGAAGCGCCCCGGGCCTTCGCCCATTTGCAGCGCGGCGCCTTCGGTAAAGTCGTGATCGAGGTCGGCCCGTGATCTACATCATCCTGGGGGTATTCGGGCTCGTACCACGGCCGTGCCTGCACTGCACCTCACTGCTGGACACGCGCTCGCCGCTCGGTGGATTGTTACGCAAACTGAAAAAGTGAATCGTGCAGTTCGTGGCTTTTTCCCCAGGGATCAAGCCTATACCGTGCGCGCTCCCGTCGAGTGCCGCTCTACAGGCCTGCGACAAGAACAGGCCGGGGCTGCGACGGATCGCCTCACTTACTGCTCGGAGCCTTCATGAACCACAAGACTTGCCTGGCGCTCGCCGTCTCCATCGGCGCTGCGCAGCAGGCGGCTGCGTCGGGTTTTATCGATGACAGCAAAGCCAGCCTCGACCTGCGCAACTTCTACTACAACCAGGACACCCGCAACGCCAAGGCCGCCTCGGACAAGGAATGGGGCCAGGCCTTTATGTTCAACTACCAGTCCGGTTTCACCGAAGGCACGGTCGGCCTGGGCCTGGACCTGCAAGAGTGGTACGGCCTGCGCCTGGACGCCTCCGGCCGGGCCGGCAAGTCCGGTGCCGATAACACCCCCGGCAGCGTCTTCCCGCTGGACGATGGCAAGGCCGCCCATGACTTCAGCAAGACCGGCGTCACCGGCAAACTGCGCATTGCCCAGACCCAACTCAAGGCCGGCAGCCTGACGCCCAGGCTGCCGGTGCTGACCACCGAAGACGGGCGCCTGTTGCCCCAGACTTTCCGCGGCTATCAGGTGGAGTCCAGGGACTTCAAGGACATCAACCTGATCGCGGGCAAGATCGAGCAGGTCGTGGACCGCAATTCCAGCAACGGCCAAGGCCTGTCGATTGCCGGCGCCAATGACCCGGTCAAGGGCAAGTCCAGTCACCAGTTCTACTACGGCGGCGTGGATTACACCGTCAGCAAGCAACTGCAGATGCAGTACTACTACGCCAGCCTGGAGAACTTCTACCAACAGCACTTCCTGGGCCTGGTGCACAACTGGCAACTGCCGGTGGGGCAGCTCAAGAGCGACCTGCGGTATTTCTACAGCACCGCCGACGGTAAGAACGGCAGTGCTTCGGGCCGTGGCGAAGGTTATGTCGGCTCGGGCTACTACGCGCCCGGCGTCAACACAGGCAAGGTCGACAACCGCTTGTGGAGCGCACTGTTCACCTATGGCTTGAGCGGGCATTCGCTGAGCCTGGGCTACCAGAAAACCACCGGGCAAAGTGACTTCCCGCACATCAACCAGGGGCAGGGCCGTTCGCTTTACCTGATCACCAACTCCCAGTCGCTCAAGTTTGTGAATGCCGGCGAACAGGCCATGGTGGGCAGTTATGCCTATGACTTTGCCAGCCTGGGCGTACCGGGGTTGCGCTCCAGTGTGACTTACATTCACGGCAGCCATATCCGCACCGCCGGCAGCGACAACAGCGAATGGGAGCGCGACCTGCGCCTGGACTACGTGATCCCCACCGGCGCCTTGAAAGGGCTGGGCTTTACCTGGCGCAGTGCGGTATTGCGCGGCAATGACACGGCGGACAAGGACGAGACGCGGCTGATTGTCAGCTACAGCATCCCGTTGCTGTAGCGGGTTTGACCGGCATCAAGGCGCGCAAGATCATCGTCAAGTCGTTGTGGTAAGCGGCATGCGGCGTCATGCCGCGGGCGATTGTTGATCGTGGTCAAGGGACAGCGGTGCGCCAGTTCCCACACTGTGGCGAACTTTCTGGAGGACCGCGCCATGCCCCTGTCCCTTGCGCAATTGCGCCGCAACTACACCCTCTACGGCCTTCGCGATGACTGCCCGCAGGCCGACCCGCTGGAGCTGTTCGGCCAGTGGCTGGACCAGGCCCGCAAGACCGAAGTGCCGCCCGCCGAGGCCAACAGCATGGCCCTGGCCACGGTGGACGGCCAGGCGCATGCCCACTGCCGCATCCTGCTGCTCAAGGGCTTCAGCACCGACGGGTTTTTCTTTTTTGGTAATTACCAGAGCGCCAAGGGCCATGAACTGGCGGACAACCCTCATGCCGCCATGACGTTCTTCTGGCCGGGCCTGGAGCGCCAGGTGCGTATCGAAGGCTCGGTGGTGAAGGCCGATGCCGAGCTGTCGGACGACTACTTCGATGCCCGCCCGGCCGCCAGCCAGTTGGGCAGCTGGGCCTCGCCCCAGAGCCAGCCCCTGGCCCATCGCAGCGAGTTGGAAGGGCGCCTGCGCGAGGTCATCGAGCGTTTTGCCGGGCGCCAGCCGCCCCGGCCCGAGCACTGGGGCGGCTACTGCCTGCAACCCCGGCGCATCGAGTTCTGGCAAGGCCGGCCAGACCGCTTGCACGACCGCCTCGACTACCGCCTGCATGACGCAGGGTGGCAGCGCACGCGCTTGGCCCCCTGATCGCATCTGCTGGGGGTGTGACCGCTATTGCGGCGCCTCTGACCTGGCCTGGGGCAACGGTGCCGACCGCACCATGCATCCGGCCGAAATGCTCGGTGATGACTGTTACGGACAGGGCGATTGGGGATTGGCGCCCGAACCTTCGCCAGCACCCGGCACCGAAGCCCCGCTACCACCCGTGAGGCCTCGGTGAAACATGCTTCAGGCTGCCAGGGTCTTGGTCGTCTGCTGCTTTTTATGCGCTGTTTTCATCGCTTCCATCTCGGCGCCCAGTTCTTCAAGTTGTGCTTTCCCGAGTAATTTTCTCGCTTGGGGAAACATCTCGCTTTCCTCCTCTTCGATATGGTGTTCCAACAGCTCCTTGACCACTTTGACGCGGCCGGAAAACTCTGTTGTCGAAGGTTCGGTCTGCTTCAGGTCGGGCAGTACCAGGGCGTCGACGGTACGGTGCTCTTCCTTGGCCTCGTGGTACATGATGTCTTGTTCCTTGCCCCCGGCTTTTCTGAACGCCGGGTACAGGATTTCTTCTTCCAGCTTGGTGTGCAGGCTGATTTCCGCTTCCAGCTTGGCCAGCAGTTCAGTGCGTTTCTTGACCCCGCGTTCGGTGGATTCACTCAGTTGAGTCAACAGGGCTTTGACGCGTTCGTGGTCGGCTTTGAGCAGGTCAATCGCATTCATGGGTGACACCTCACGGGAAACTCAGGGCGTGTCGAAATGCACGCCTCGTCCAGTGCAGGAGTGCATCAGGTGTACCAACCTGAGCTTTTTGAAATACCTCTACAAATTCAATGGCCTACAGCGAGTGCGTGACGGTGCCGTTCGTGCAGGTTGCATGGTTGGCCCTGTGGCGCATTGCATTCCACCACGGCGCAAGGTTCGCGCAAATTTAAATGAACCCTCACGGCCGATGCTTGACCTAACTCATACGACCTAGGAGGTGAAGCATGGAAATTCAATATATCTGGATTGGGCTGGCGGTGATTCTGTTGCTGCTGGAGTTGTGGGCGATCAATATCGTTTTGCGCAGCACGGGGGGCTGGGAGTCCAAAGGATTATGGCTGGTGGTGCTGATTTTTGTGCCGCTGTTGGGGCTGATCGCCTGGGCAATGTTCGGGCCGAAACGGGAGATGCCGGAGCATCGTAAAAGCTGAGGCATCAGCCCATAAAAAACAGGCGCCTCGACGGCGCCTGTTTTCGTTCAGAACTCGGGCATCAGCTTGCCACAGCCCTTGCAATTGCCTCATTGAATGCCGGCAGATCGTCCGGCGTACGCGAAGTAATCAGGGTCCAGCCGTTGGCCTTGCATTCCTTGACCTCGGCATCGACCCAGCCGGCGGCACCGGCGTTTTCCAGGTCAATACGCACGCTCTTGTAGGAGGTCAGGGTCTTGCCCTTGATCACGCCTGCGTCAATCAGTGCCCAGGGTCCGTGACAAATCGCCGCTACGGTTTTACCCGCCTGCACGAATTCGTTGATCAGCTTCAGTGCGGCTGCATCCTGGCGAAGCGTGTCCGCATTGACGGTGCCGCCGGGAATGACCAGTGCATCGAAATCAGCACCGGAGAGCTCGGACAGTTTTGCAGCGGATTCCACCGTCTGGTCTTTCTCGGTGTCGCCGACGAAGGTCTGTGTGGTGCCGCCCTTGCTGGAGGCGTGGGTCACCGTCGCGCCATGCCCGCGCAGTGCTTCCAGCGGTTTGAGCAGTTCATCGCGCTCAATGCCGGTATTGGAGGTGATAACCAGAATATTCTTGCCGTTTAGGTGTGAACTCATGATCGAGTGTCTCCAGTTGGGGAATGGGATTCTGAGAGAGTTGATCCAGCGCGGGCGACAAAGGTTTAAATTAATTTGCGCTTATTTTCCGGGCGGTTGGCGCGGGCAATTTCCTTGAACTATCCACATCGGCAGGCCTCTGCTGCTTAAGCGCCCGTCATTTTCACGGGCCTTCAATTGACTGGAGACTCACCATGAATGCCGATAAAACCCCAGCGCCCATCAGCTCTGAAGAAGCCCAGCGGGGCACCGAAAAGGCTGACAAGGGCCAGACTCTGGAACGCCCGAATCCCAAGACCGAAACCGTCGATAAAGTAGTGACGCCCACCGAGATCAAAGACATCGAGCGTCAGACCGATGCCATCAATGAACAGGCCGCCAAGGCCGAGCGCAAACTGGGCCACTGAACATGGCCCGCGCCATCAGCGCGTCGGAGTTGGGCATTGAACTCAAGCCCGGCGACGACCACAGTCTGTTCAAGTGGTTTATCGCCAGCTTCCTGATGGGCAAGCGTATCCAGGCACCGATTGCCGCGCAGGCCTATAAGGTGATTGTCGAGGAAGAAGGCCGTGACACTGCGCGCAAGCTGCAGCACTGCACATCGCGTGAATTGGTGGCCATGCTGGGACGCGCGCATTACGTGCGCTATGACGAAACCACCGCGCAACGCTTGCTCGACCTCAGCGCCAGGTTGAACGCCGAATACGCCGGCAAGATCACCCATATGCGCAGTGTCAGCGAAAGCCGTGAGGCCTTCGAAAAACGCCTCGGGGAATTCGACGGGGTGGGCCCTAAGACCATCGAGATTTTCATGCGCGATGCTGCCAAGGTGCTGTTTTGACTGCAGCTCCCTATGTGGGCTGTGCTGGCTGGAGTTTGCCGCGTGAATACTGGCCGAGGTTTACTGGTGAAGGCACGCATTTGCAGCGCTACGCTTCGCGCTTCAATGCGGTGGAAATCAACAGCTCCTTCTATCGTCCGCACCTGGCGAAGACGTATGCACGCTGGGCGGACTCGGCGCCCTCAGGCTTCCGTTTCTCGGTCAAAGTGCCTAAGCGCCTCACTCATGAGCTGCGCCTGCAAGGCTGTGAGGCTGCACTGGATGAGTTTCTTGGGCAATGCCTGCAACTGGGCGAAAAGCTGGGTTGCCTGTTGGTGCAATTACCGCCTTCGTTGCATTACGAACCGCTCGTTGCCAGCGCATTCTTCACGGCGTTGCGCCGACGTTTCACGGGCCACGTAGTGCTTGAGCCACGTCATGGGAGTTGGCTTGCGGCTGAGGAGATGTTGCGCCACCTGCAGGTCGGGCGAGTGGCGGCCGACCCGCCGCTTATTGCGTCGGGAGACACACCGGCCGGTTGGCAGGGCGTGCGTTATTGGCGCCTGCACGGGACGCCGCGCATTTATCATAGCGCCTATGGACCTGAACGGGTCCAGGCCTATGCCCGTTTGGTCAGCGCGTCCATGGAGGATGGCGTGCCCACCTGGTGCATCTTCGACAACACGGCCAGCGGCCTGGCAACCTCCGATGCGCTGTGCCTACTCGACCTCTACCCGCAGCACTTCCACACCTAGCTGTTCATACGCTTGCACATTCGGCACGTGCCATTCGGTAATCAACGTGTGTATGCGGCTGCACGGTGCCACCACAAACGGCTCCACGGCGCCGATCTTGTCGGCCATGGTCACCGCCACCACATGGGACGCACTGTCGAGCAAGGCTTGCTTGACCGCGACCTCGTCAAAATGCAGCGAACTGATACCGACTTGCGGATGCAGTGCGCACACGCCGGTAAACAGCAGGTCGGCCTTGATGCTCTGGATCAACCGCACGGTTTCATGGCCGCCGGTGGACAGCGTCGCCGGGTTGAGTTGGCCGCCGGTGAGGATCACTTTTACATCGGGATGGTCGGCCAGGGCGATGGCGATCATCGGCGAGGTGGTGACCACCGTCAGGCGGATCGAGTGCGGCAAGGACTGGGCGATCTGCAGGGTGGTGGAGCCGGAATCGAACAGCACGATCTGGCCATCCTCGACCCGTTCGGCGGCCAGGCGGGCGAGGTGGCGCTTGGCGTCGTTGGTTTCGCCCACTCGGGTGAAAAAATCCTTGCCGGTGTCTTTGGGGCGGGGCAGGGCGCCGCCGTGCACGCGTTGCAGCAGGCCGGCAGCGGCGAGCTCGCCCAGGTCGCGGCGGATAGTGTCCTGGGACACGGCGAAGTGCTCCACCAGCTCCGAGGCGGTGACTTTGCCGTCGCGTTCCAGCAGCAACAAAATCTTCTGTTTGCGCAAAGAAGGCAGGTCGATGGCTTGATGTGTGTTGTGCATGGTTTTGCGTCTTTTTGCGGGTTTGTGCGAGATTAGTCGTCTCATTCCGTAAACGCAATGGCTGGTTGTGCGGGCGATGGGCGGTTACTCTCAGCATTCAGTCCAGGGAGAGGTGACCTAGATGTCGTTGATCACAACCATCGAAGATTTACGCAAGCTCGCGCAAAAACGTGTGCCACGGATGTTCTACGACTATGCCGATTCCGGCTCCTGGACTGAGAGCACCTACCGCGCCAACGAAAGCGACTTTGCCCGCATCAAGTTCCGCCAGCGGGTGGCGCGCAATATCGACGAGCGCTCGATCCGCGCCAGCATGATCGGCCAGGACATGGCCATGCCCGTCGCGCTGGCGCCGACCGGTTTGGCCGGCATGCAGCATGCCGATGGCGAGATTCTCACCGCCCGCGCTGCCGCTGCCTTTGGGCTGCGCTACACCTTGTCGACCATGAGCATCTGTTCGCTGGAAGACATCGCCGAGCACGTCGGCCAGCCGTTCTGGTTCCAGTTGTACGTGATGCGCGACCGCGCCTTTATCGAGCAATTGATCGAGCGCGCCAAGGCCGCCGGCGTGGATGCATTGGTGCTGACCCTCGACTTGCAGATCCTCGGGCAACGCCACAAAGACTTGATCAATGGCCTGTCCGCGCCGCCCAAACTGACCCTGCCGAATATCCTCGACATGGCCACCAAGCCACGTTGGGTGATGGGCATGCTTGGCACTAAACGGCGCGGCTTCGGCAATATCGTCGGGCATGTGAAAGGCGTGGCCGACATGAGTTCGCTGTCGTCCTGGACCGCCCAGCAGTTCGACTCGCGCCTGAGTTGGGACGATGTGGAGTGGATCAAGCAGTGCTGGGGCGGCAAGTTGATCATTAAGGGCATTCTTGATGTGGAGGATGCACGCTTGGCCGCAAATGCCGGTGCCGATGCGCTGGTGGTGAGCAACCACGGAGGACGGCAATTGGATGGCGCGCCGTCGAGCATCAGCCAGTTGCCTGCGATTGTGGCGGCGGTGGGGGAGCGCATCGAGGTGTGGCTCGACGGCGGCATTCGCTCCGGCCAGGACGTGCTCAAGGCGGTGGCGTTGGGTGCCAAAGGCACGATGATCGGCCGGCCGCATTTGTATGGCCTGGGGGCGATGGGCGAGGCGGGTGTGACCAAGGCGCTCGAGATCATTGCCCGCGAGTTGGACGTGACGATGGCGCTGTGTGGGTATAACGATATACGCGATGTGAATCGCGAAATTTTGTTGCCGGGGACATTCCCGGAAAACGTTTACTGAGCAAAAAAAGCGTAAAAAAATAAAAAGAGTTGTCCACGAAAACCGTGGGTATCTCTGTGGATAACTTTGCGAAGCCCCGGCAGGGTTGGCGATTTAAGCCAAGATCAATATTTGATCAACTTCGGATTCGGCCCAGCATGGCCTGGGTTTGCGCTTGACAGGCAAGCACGAACCCAGTGCCGAAAAACATTTTTACGAGTCGCCGTTGCGGCCTGTGGAGTGGGTGACAACCTGCGTCGGCATCTTCGCTTGCATCAGTTTGTCCAGCGCCTGGCCATAACTGCGACCGGCCAGGCTCATGCTGTTGTTGTGGCTGGCACCGGGCACCAGTAACAGCCGCTTGGGCTCCCGGGCGGCTTCAAACAACTGCTGGCTGAAACGCGGTGGTACATAGCGGTCGTCAAGGCCATGCACCACCAGCAGCGGCATATGGATGTCGGCGATTTTGTCGATGGAATCGAACTTCTGCGACAGCAACCAACGCACCGGCAGTGAGGTATTCGCCACGGCGGTGGCTACATCCGCCAGCGACGTAAAGGTGGATTCGATGACGAGGCCACGTACCGGCAACGGTGTCTGTTTGCCTAATTCGGCAGCCAGGTCGATGGCTACCGCGCCCCCCAGCGAGTGCCCGTAGATCAGGCGTTTCTGTGGGTCGGGTTGCAGCACCTGGAAGCGTTCCCAGGCGATGCGTGCGTCTTCGTACACGGTAGTTTCCGACGGCAGCTCGCCGTGGCTCTGGCCGAAGCCGCGATAGTCGATGGCCAGCACCGAATAACCCAGGGCGTGCAGTTGCTCGATGCGAAACAGCTGCCCGGTGAGGTTCCAGCGCACGCCGTGCAGGTAGAGGATCGAGGGAGCATCTTTCTTGTCCGCCGGGTACCACCAGCCATGGATGTTCTGCCCCGATTTGAAGCTGGCCGGCTTGAGTTCGAATTCCTGCACCGCCTTGGGCAAGCCGCTGTACCAACTGGCGGTGCCTGGCTCGATGCGAAACACCAGTTCGCGTTCCTTGTGTTGCAGCACGGCGCAGCCCACCGGCAGGCCGACGATCAGCAGCGCCATGCACAGCAGGGGAAACCAGCGCAGGCTCAGGCGCGAGAAAAAACGTGAGGACATGAAGGTTCCAGGTAAAAGGTCAAGCAGGGGTTTTACCAGATGGCTTGCCCAGGCAGGTATTAATTCGACGGCCGCCCACGGGTGTTTCTTACAAAGTGTTACTGCATTGAACAATACGTGCAGAGATTGTTAGGGTGGGTGATCGTCACCGGCGACGCATGTGGGTTACATCCTGCGCGCCAGCAATGATCCATTTGCCTGGGATCGCATGAAACAAACACTCGCCCTTTCTTGAGAGTACGACCATGGACACCAGCCCCGTTCGCATCACCGCCGAAGAGACCCTTTCGAAGAACTGGTACCTGCTGAAAAAGTACAGCTTCGACCTGCGCCGCCGCGACGGCAGCTGGCAAACCCAGACCCGCGAGGTGTACGACCGCGGCAACGGCGCGACCATCCTGCTGTACAACCGCGCCCAGCGCACGGTGTTGCTGATTCGCCAGTTCCGCATGCCGACGTTCGTCAATGACTACCATGGTTACCTGATCGAAGCGGCGGCCGGGTTGCTGGATAACGCCAGTCCAGAAGAGCGCATCCGCCTGGAGGCCGAGGAAGAGACCGGCTATCGCGTTGGCCATGTCGAGAAAATCTACGCAGCGTTCATGAGCCCGGGGTCGGTGACCGAGCGGATTCACTTTTTCATGGGGGAGTACCAGCCGGGTGATCGGGTTGGGACTGGCGGTGGCTTGGAAGAGGAGGGCGAAGATATCGAAGTGCTGGAGCTGGGCTTTGAGGAGGCTTTGGCAAGGGTGCAAAACGGCGAGATTGTGGATGGCAAGACCATCATGTTGTTGCAGCATTTGGAGTTGCGGATGCTTAAAGAGGGTTGGTGAACTCCCTTTGTTTGGGTGATCCCGCTTGTTGTGGTTCGCAGCCTTCCTGTGGTGAGCAGGCTTGCCCTGCGTTGGGCTGCGCAGCAGCCCCAAAAACAGGCAATGCCGATTTACCTGAAAACACCCATCGTCTGGATTGGGGCCGCTTTGCGGCCCAACGCAGGGCAAGCCTGCTCGCCACAGAGGGGCGGTGTTGCCTTGGAGGGCGGTGTTTGGGTTACCAGGTCGACTGGTCTTCGAGGCTGGCTTTTTGGAGGTCATCTCGCCAAACCTCATTGGCTAGTCGATAGATGTCGGCGAAAAAGCCCCGCGGATCGGCGATTTCTGTTTCGTCCCAGGCCATCGTTATGTATTCGTCGTAGTCGCTTTTGAATTCTTTTGAGAAGTCAAAGTCGTGGTTGTCCAGTGCATCCCTGAGAGCTGACATCAATACGAAACGATGTCTGTATGATAGGTACATAAGGTCTTTGAGGATAAAAGAAACTATGATCTCTTCCCTGTCTTTCTGATTGTTAGGATCATGTTTCCGTAGTTCTTTTCCAGCTGTTTCCTCAAGATCGTATATGGATAAGGCTCCTAGTATATGAGATATATTAGGGCTGTATGGAGTGTTCATAAATGGGCATTTCAGCATCGTCTGTTCACTTCGGGAATGCGGTGAATGGTCGAGTTGGATTGTTTCTATCAAATCTGACTTCCACTCTATCCATGTTCTCAATGTATCTAGGGTTGTTTACGTCCCTGGGGTTAGGTTTGTAGCCTCGTCCGGCTCCAGGTAGCTCGACCACAACCACGGGGTTGCCGCTTCTATCAAAAGCTGTGGGAGATGGCGAATTGTCCTGCATCCTGCCCAAAGCCTTATTTATAGCGTGGAGCTGCATTCTCCAGGATTTAAATTGGGAGCTGGAGTTGACCGCTCCTCTCTCCCCAGTCGTAGGATGTGTTCCATCAATAGATCGTTGCTTTAACGCGCTGTCTGGTATCTCTGGACCATGCTTTTCAACCGTATGCATATCGTACTCCTGCTCCCAGCCCAGCACTTTCCGTTTTGCATTGGCCTCTGCCAGTTTATCTATTCTCGCCTGTCGGTCAGTCCGTGTGAGTTGAGGAAGAGTGGGTGTGCCTTCATCAACGCTAGGCATCGGAATGGCAGGAGGAGCATTAGGTTTGCATCTGTCACCCGGACACGTGCTTAAGCCTAACGGATCAACCCACCCCGTAGGACTAGGTACGTACTGGTACGCATTGATCCCACCCGCCAGCTTTACCGGATCCGGCGTCAAGTACCGACCAACATCCGGATTGTAGTAGCGATTGCGGTTGTAGTGCAGTCCGCTTTCCCGATCGAAATACTGACCCTGGAAGCGCAGCGGGTTGTCGACTTTTCCGATGTCGAGGCGGGTGATTTCCCCGTAGGCGCGGTAATGCGCGGACCAGACGATTTCGCCGTCTTGGGCAGTGAGTTCCTGCGGGGTGCCGAGGTGGTCTAGTTGGTAGTGGTAGGCCTGGGTGTCCTTCGGGCCGAAGCCTTCCAGCAAGGCCAGCGGACGGAAGCTGTCCGGTTCATAGAGATAGCTGCGGTGCCGATTGGCGTGGTGTTCGGCGATGAGGTTGTCGCCTTGCCAGAAGAACTCGGTAGTGATGCCGTCGACGGTTTTACTGATACGCCGCCCAAACGGGTCGTAGCGGTAACTGGCGGTCTGGCCGTTGGGCGTTTTAATACCGATCAGGCGGTGCTGGCAGTCGTAGC
>NZ_MDGK01000057.1 GCF_001870465.1 Pseudomonas extremorientalis | reverse complement strand
TGTGGGAGGGGGCTTGAACTGGTCAAGTAATCTTGGACACCGATTAAGGTTCATGCCGCCAACCTTTCCTTCGCGACCGGCGACCGGTAGTCGTTGTAGCTGTGAGGCCTGCTGATGTTGTAGCGCGAGACATAGCGCTGCACATCTGCCCGGGCCTCATGCTCCAGTTTGTAGCCCGTTTCAGGAACCCACTCGGATTTCAAACTACCAAAGAAACGCTCCATCGGGGCGTTGTCCCAGCACTCGCCTTTACGGCTCATACTTTGCCTAAACCCATGCTTCACAAGCGCGTTTCGGAATTTATGGCTGGTGTACTGGCAACCTTGGTCAGAGTGAAACAACACATCCTCGGGATGGCCGCGTAGCTCAACTGCCATGCGTAGTGCCTCGCAGGTCAGGTTGGCATCCGAAATCATCGAGAACGACCAGCCTACGATCCTGCGAGCGTACAGATCCAGAACGGCGGCGAAGTACATCCAACGCTTGCCGACCTTGATGTACGTTACGTCGCCACACCACACCTGATTAACCGCCGTCACATCAAATTTCCGCTTGAGCACATGCGGCGCCACCAAGGCCTCCACGCCCGGCGACTTGTACTTATGGCGCCTGCGCTGACGACTAGCGATGCCAGCCTCGCGCATCAAATTGCGAGCCATGTAACGTCCGACACGATGTCCTTTGGCTTGCAGCTCCTTGGACAAGGTACGTGCGCCCGCCGACTCTCTCGACGCCTTGTGGTGCCTGACCAGCGCGGCTTTGAGCTTTTCCCGCTCAGGATTTGCTCTGCCCTGGCGCTGGCGCCAGGCATAGAAGCTGCTGCGGTTAACCCCGAACGCCCGGCAACACCTTTTAACGCCGTACTGCTCGTCCAGCTCATCGATCAGCGTGAATGATCTTTGGCGTCCAAAAGCAGGAGAGCACTGGCCTTTTTTAAGATTTCAATGTCCAGGTCTTTCTCCCTGAGCAGGGCTTTGAGTCTCTGGATCTCTCGTTGATCAGCGGTAATTGCCTTGGCTCCCACCGGAGTCGAGCCCAAGCGTTCTTTTTGCACTTGATCGACCCAACGGCGCAGAGCAGTAGGACCAATATCCAGGCTGGCACAGACCTCGGTAACCGGCTGACCTTCATCCAGCACCATGCTGGCAGCCTTGAGCTTGAACTCACTCGAATAAGATTTACGCATATCCAAACACCTCAGATTTGGGCGCTATCATAGCGCCCGATTGAAGTGTCCAAAATCATTAGGCCAGTTCAGCTTGCCCCCGATAGCGATCCAGCAAACAACAAATGCCCCTCAGAGATAACCCCCTTGAGCATTCAACCGAGTACTTACTCCCCCGATATCGCAGTGCCGAGCGACAAAAGAGTCTTCGGCGCCCGCGACCTGTTCTCCCTGTGGTTCTCCCTCGGCATCGGCCTGATGGTTCTGCAGACCGGCGCCTTGCTGGCGCCGGGCCTGGGCTTGTCCGGTTCGTTGCTGGCGATTTTCCTCGGCACCCTGGTCGGCGTCCTGCTGCTGGCCGCCGTCGGCGTCATCGGCAGCGATACCGGCCTGTCCGCCATGGCCGCGCTCAAGCTCAGCCTGGGTGCCAAGGGCGCCAGCCTGCCGGCGTTGCTCAACCTGCTGCAACTGATCGGCTGGGGCTCGTTCGAAATCATCGTGATGCGTGACGCCGCGAGCCTGTTGGGCGCGCGGGCATTCAGCGACGGCAGCCTGTTGGCCAGCCCATTGCTGTGGACGCTGTTCTTCGGCGGTCTGGCGACCTTGCTGGCGGTCAGCGGTCCACTGACGTTTGTGCGTCAGATCCTGCGCAAATGGGGCATCTGGCTGCTGCTCGCCGCCTGCCTGTGGCTGACCTGGAACCTGTTCGCCAAAGCCGACCTCACCGCACTCTGGGCCAACGCCGGTGACAGTTCGATGCCGTTCGCGGTGGGCGTTGATATCGCGATTGCCATGCCGCTGTCATGGCTGCCGCTGATTGCCGATTACTCACGCTTCGGCAAGCGCGCCAAAAACGTGTTCGGCGGCACGGCGCTGGGTTTCTTTATCGGTAATTTCTGGCTGATGAGCCTGGGCGTGGCCTACACCCTGGCGTTTGCGCCGAGCGGTGAGGTGAATGCGCTGTTGCTGGCGCTGGCCGGGGCTGGCCTGGGGATTCCGCTGCTGCTGATCCTGCTGGATGAGTCGGAAAATGCCTTTGCCGATATTCACTCGGCGGCGGTTTCCAGCGGCATGCTGTTGCGTTTGAAGGTGGAGCACCTGGCGTTGGCCATCGGCATGATCTGCACGCTTATCGCCTGCTTTGCACCGTTGGCGCAATACCAGAACTTCCTGTTGCTGATCGGCTCGGTGTTCGCGCCGCTGTTCGGCGTGGTGCTGGTGGATCACTTTATCCTGCGTCGTCGTGGCCAGGGCGCTGTCGCCAACCTGCGTTGGCCGGCGCTGCTGGCTTGGCTGGGCGGCGTCGCGACGTATCACCTGTTGGCCAATCTGTATCCGGACATCGGCGCGACCCTGCCGGCGCTGGTGCTGGCAGGGCTGTTGCAGTTAATTCTGGCTAAAGCCTTCAGCGGCGTGCAGGCACCAGCTCAGGCTGGATGATGCCGTCCAGGCGTGAGTAGGGAATCTGCAATTCGACGTGGCCCAGGGCGTACGGCGCGATGGTGTTGGTAGGGTACTTGAGGATCACGCCCCCATAGGTCAGTGCCACGTTCGGGGTTTTCTGGAAGGGGTAGGTCTTCACATACTCCGGCTCCAGGCTCAGGCGGGTGCTGATCAGCCAGCTGTTGTGGGCCACCTGGGCGGCTTTCCAGAACGCATCTTCCTTGCCGGGCAGCAGCATGTCGGTCAGGGTCAGGGCCTTTTGCCGCTGGCGCGAATAGTTGATGAACGCGCGGCCGGGCTCGCCGTGGGTGGCGCCCTGGTCCAGGTAGCTGGACAATTCGATGATCACCAAGCCGTCATGCTGTTCACGTACCTTGGCCTGCAAGTACATGCTGTTGCGTGGAGCGGCGGTTTTCAGGAATTGCTCGCGATAGGTCTCCAGGCTCGTCGGCAGGGGATCGCTTTGGGTCATTTCCAGCAGGCGCTGTTCAATCAATGCGTCCAGCTTGGGTTCCTTGGCAAAGTGCACGGTGTCGATATTCACCAGCGGGCAATCGGCGCTGGCGCAGCCCGGCTTGCTTTGCTCGGTGGCGTCGCGGGTGGCTTCCACCGGGGCTTTGTAACTCGGCTGGAACAGGCTCTGGCACGCGCCGAGGGTCATTGCGATGCAGGCCACGGAGGCGATTTTTAAAAGCGACATGTAAGTCCTTCGTCTATCGATAAGAGCGAAATTTGTGGAGCTTCGACTGCCAGCACGGCAGTCAGTTCGCCACTAAGCTGATTAGAGTGTGTTTGACGCCCGCCGTCTATCCCAGCAACTGGAAAGGGGCTGCATCCAGAGGCATGAGCGCGTTAGGATGGCGCCAATTGCGCAGGCTCAACGAGGAAGGGATATGACGGATTTTGCAAAATCGACGCCGAGCACAATCGAGATTGTTCAGCGCGACAATGCCTACCAGGGCTTCTACAAGCTTGATCGCGTGCAACTGCGCCACGAGAAGTTCGATGGCGGCATGAGCCGGGTGATCAACCGCGAAGTCTTTGTTCGTCATGATGCCGTGTGCGTGCTGCCCTACGACCCGCAGCGTGATGAAGTGGTGCTGATCGAGCAGTTCCGCGTCGGCGCCATGGGGCGTACCGACAACCCGTGGCTGGTAGAGATGGTCGCCGGCCTGATCGACAAGGATGAAGAGCCGGAGGAGGTTGCACACCGCGAAGCCGAGGAGGAAGCTGGGCTGACATTCTCCGCGCTGTGGCCGATCACCAAATATTTCCCGTCGCCCGGTGGCAGTACCGAATTTGTCCACTTGTACCTGGGCCGTTGCGACAGCTCGGGTGCGGGGGGCGTCCATGGATTGGAAGAAGAAGCTGAAGATATCCGCGTCACCGTGTGGGCCTTCGAAGATGCCCTGCAAGCGGTGCGCGACGGCAAAATTTCCAACGCAGCCAGCATTATCGCCCTGCAGTGGCTTGCGCTTAATCGCGCGGAAGTGAGGGGGTTATGGCAGTAAAGGCACGGGAACGTTATCGAGTCGACCTGATCGGGCTGCAAGCCGCCTGCGAGGCCAACTATGCGCGGCTGATGCGCCTGCTCCCCGACATGCGCCACGCCCCCGAGGCGCGGCGTATCGGCGTGACCCATGGCGACCAGATGCTCGGCGTGCTGGCCTTGGAAGTGATCGTCAACTGCCCGTACACCACCACCCTGCGCGTGCGCCAGGAACACAGCCTGCCTTGGCTGCCGGTGCCGCAGCTGGAAGTGCAGGTGTACCACGACGCACGCATGGCCGAAGTGATCAGCGCCGAACATGCGCGGCGCTTTCGCAGCATCTATCCTTACCCCAACGTGTTCATGCACCAGCCCGACGAGAAAGCACAACTGAATGTGTTCCTCGGTGAATGGTTGAGTCACTGCCTGGCCCTGGGCCATGAGTTCGAAGCCGTTCGGTAGATGTGAACTGCGTCCGCTTCCTGGGTTTCCTCTTTGTGTCCTGCCCCAGCATAATCACGCCAAACGTCCATTCCTGTGATTGCCTTGGGAGAGCGCCTTGCCGAGCGTATCCACCGTGAGCCCCGATGCACCGGCCTTGCTGGTGCAACTGTCCGACAGCCACCTGTTTGCCGAGGCCGATGGCACGCTGTTGGGCATGAACACCCGTGACAGCCTGCAAAGGGTGATCGAGCTGGTGCGTGCGCAGCAGCCCCGGATCGACCTGTTATTGGCTACGGGGGATATTTCCCAGGACGGCACATTGGAGTCGTATCAGCAGTTTCGCGATATGACTGCGCTCATTGGCGCCCCGACGCGCTGGATTCCTGGCAATCACGACGAGCCGCAGATCATGGCCCACGCCGCCGTGCACAGCGACTTGCTGGAACCGGTGGTCGATATCGGCCATTGGCGTGTCACCCTGCTGGACTCCGCCGTACCCGGCTCTGTGCCCGGTTACTTGCAGGACAGCCAATTGCAACTGCTCGCCCAGGCCCTGAGCGAAGCGCCGAACCGTCACCATCTGGTGTGCTTCCACCATCATCCGGTGTCCATCGGTTGTGCCTGGATGGAACCCATTGGCCTGCGCAACCCGGAGGCCCTGTTTGCGGTGCTCGACCGTTTCCCGCAGGTGAGGGCGGTACTGTGGGGGCATGTGCACCAGGAAATCGACCACGAGCGCAACGGCGTGCGCCTGCTGGCGTCGCCGTCCACCTGCATCCAGTTCGCGCCGGATAGCGAGGATTTCAAGGTCAGTGAACAGGCACCGGGCTACCGCTGGCTGCGCCTGCACGCCGACGGACGGTTGGAGACCGGGGTGGAGCGTGTCCAGGGCTTCGAATTTACCGTGGACTACGGCAGCAACGGCTATTGACTGTGGGAGGGCGCTTGCCCCCGATGGCGGTGGATCAGTCACATCTAACAGTGCCTGACACTCCGCTATCGGGGGCAAGCCCCCTCCCACATTGTATCTTCGGTGTATTGAGGGCTGAGGTCATCACACACGGCTTCGATCCCTGTAAACTGCGCCTCTTTGGCTGAGTCATGGAGAGCCCGGCATGTCCGCTTCGATCCTGTATATCCACGGTTTCAACAGCGCGCCGGCGTCCAACAAGGCCAGCCAGCTGATCACCGTGATGGACAACCTTGGCCTGGCCGGGCAACTGCGTGTACCGGCCCTGCATCACCATCCCCGTCAGGCGATTCCTCAACTGGAAGCCGCGATTGCCGAACTGGGTCGGCCACTGCTGGTCGGCAGCTCACTCGGCGGCTACTATGCAACCCATCTTGCCGAACGCCATGGCCTCAAGGCATTGCTGGTGAACCCGGCGGTCAGCCCCCATCGGATGTTCGACGGTTACCTGGGCACCCAGAAGAACCTCTACACCGATGAAACCTGGGAGCTGACCCACGACCACGTGACGGCCCTGGCCGAACTGGAAGTGCCGGCGCCCCAGGACGCCGCGCGGTATCAGGTGTGGTTGCAGACCGGGGATGAAACCCTGGATTATCGCCTCGCCCAGCAGTATTACCGGGCCTGTGCCTTGCGCATCCAGGCCGGCGGCGACCATGGTTACCAGGGTTTCGCCCGGCAATTACCGGCGATCTTGAGCTTTGCCGGTATTGGCGCAGATCAGTATCAATCCTTCGACTTTGCTGCACTGTAAAGTCGCAGGTCATTTTTTAATCGAACGACTCACGACGAGACCCCATGGCCACTCCCAGCGCTAGCTCTTATAACGCCGACGCCATCGAAGTCCTCTCGGGCCTCGACCCGGTGCGCAAACGCCCCGGCATGTACACCGACACCAGTCGGCCGAACCACCTTGCCCAGGAAGTCATCGACAACAGCGTCGACGAAGCCTTGGCCGGGCACGCCAAGTCGGTGCATGTCATTCTCCACGCTGACCACTCCCTGGAAGTGTCCGACGATGGTCGCGGCATGCCGGTGGACATCCACCCGGAAGAGGGAGTGCCGGGCGTCGAGCTGATCCTCACCAAGCTCCACGCGGGTGGCAAGTTCTCCAACAAGAACTACCAGTTCTCCGGTGGCCTGCACGGTGTGGGTATTTCCGTGGTCAACGCCCTGTCCACGCTGGTGCGGGTCAAGGTCAAGCGCGACGGCAACGAGTACCAGATGACCTTTGCCGATGGCTACAAAGCCACCGACCTGGAAGTGATCGGCACCGTTGGCAAGCGCAACACCGGCACCAGCGTGTACTTCGCGCCGGACCCGAAATACTTCGATTCGCCGAAATTCTCCATCAGCCGCCTCAAGCATGTGCTCAAGGCCAAGGCCGTGCTGTGCCCGGGCCTGCTGGTGACCTTTGAAGACAAAGGCACCGGCGAGAAGGTCGAGTGGCATTACGAAGACGGCCTGCGTTCGTACCTGGAAGACTCCGTCAGCGACTTCGAGCGCCTGCCCAACGAGCCGTTCTGCGGCAGCCTGGCCGGTAATAAAGAAGCCGTGGACTGGGCGCTGTTGTGGTTGCCCGAGGGCGGCGATAGCGTGCAGGAAAGCTACGTCAACCTGATCCCCACGGCCCAGGGCGGCACTCACGTCAACGGCTTGCGCCAGGGCCTGCTCGATGCCATGCGCGAATTCTGCGAATACCGCAGCCTGCTGCCACGCGGGGTGAAGCTGGCGCCGGAAGACGTGTGGGAGCGCATTGCGTTCGTGCTGTCGATGAAGATGCAGGAGCCGCAATTCTCCGGCCAGACCAAAGAGCGCCTGTCGTCCCGTGAAGCGGCGGCGTTTGTCTCTGGGGTGGTCAAGGATGCGTTCAGCCTGTGGCTCAATGAGCACCCTGAACTGGGCCTGGCCCTGGCTGAGCTGGCAATCAACAACGCCGGCCGTCGCTTGAAGGCCAGCAAGAAGGTCGAGCGCAAACGCATCACCCAGGGCCCGGCATTGCCCGGCAAACTGGCCGATTGCGCCGGGCAGGACCCGATGCGCTCCGAGCTGTTCCTGGTGGAAGGTGACTCCGCCGGCGGTTCCGCCAAGCAAGCGCGGGACAAGGAGTTCCAGGCGATCCTGCCGTTGCGCGGCAAGATCCTCAACACCTGGGAAGTCGATGGCAGCGAAGTCCTGGCCAGCCAGGAAGTGCACAACATCGCCGTGGCCATTGGGGTAGACCCGGGCGCGGCGGACATGAGCCAGTTGCGCTACGGCAAGATCTGCATCCTCGCCGACGCCGACTCCGACGGCCTGCACATCGCCACGCTGTTGTGCGCGCTGTTCGTCCAGCACTTCCGCCCGCTGGTGGATGCCGGCCACGTCTACGTCGCCATGCCGCCGCTGTACCGCATCGACCTGGGCAAAGAGATTTACTATGCCCTGGATGAAGCCGAGCGCGATGGCATCCTCGACCGCCTGGTGGCCGAGAAGAAGCGCGGCAAGCCACAGGTCACGCGATTCAAAGGCCTGGGTGAAATGAACCCGCCGCAACTGCGCGAAACCACCATGGACCCGAACACCCGGCGCCTGGTGCAGTTGACGCTGGGCGACGATTTCGCCGCCACCTCGGAAATGATGGACATGCTGCTGGCGAAGAAACGCGCGCCGGACCGCAAGTCCTGGCTGGAATCCAAAGGCAACCTGGCCGAGGTTCTGGGCTGATGCGCACAGGTTTCGCCCTGGCGATCCTGATGTTGAGCAGTTTGGCGGCCGCCCAGGTGGCTGCCGCGCCTGCGGCCGAGCTAAAGCTGGTGTCCGAACACCCGGTAGACGGCATGCGCGGCGGCAACCTGTCGGGCCTGGCGTTGTGCGGTAACGAGTTGTGGACGGTTTCCGATCGTGATGACGACCAGATCTACCGCCTGGATACAAGCGAGACGACTTGGAAGGCCGAAACCGTGAATATCGACGTGCCGCCGGTGCCCGAGTCCGGCTTGCCCTGGGGGTTGCGTTCGCGCACCAAGGCAGCCTCGCTCATTCGCGGTGGTGACCTGGATTTTGAAGGTATCACCTGCGATGCCGCCGGTAACCGCTACATTGTCAGCGAAGCCCATGCGGCGGTGCTGCAAGTGCCGGTAACGGGGGCGCCGGACTGGTTGAGGATCGCGCCGGGCATGGTGCGTGAGGCCCGGGCCAGCGGCCTGTTGCTGCACTTCAATGCATTGTTTGAAGGCCTGGCGATCAACCCTGAAGGCAATCAGATCTGGCTGGCGGCTGAGCGTGAACGGCGTGGCCTGATTTCAATCAAGCGTCCGCAAAGCCTGTGGGACTGCGATGGCCCGTGCGTGTTATTGAGTGAGGCGGGCACCGAGATGCAGCCTGCCCAAGTGCCCAAGGCCAAGGCGGTCGCCAGGAATTTTTCGGATGTGGCGCTGTTTCAGGGCAAATTGTTCACGCTCGAAAGCAGCCAATACCAGCTGTGCCGCCGCGATGCCGTCACGGGGGCTGTCGAGCAATGCTGGTCATTTGCTTCCGAGATGCTCACGCCGCAACGCCGATACGATCAGCCCTACGGCCTGGCCGAAGCGTTGGTGGTGGACGCCGATGGCGCCTGGATCGGTCTGGACAACAATTTCGGCCCACGTGCCGATGGTGAAAAACGCCCCATGGTCTATCGTTTTGCCGCCCCTGTCGGTGGCTGGAGCGCCAAGCCATGAGCCAACACTTTTTTGAATTGACCCGGTGCCGTGGCATTTCCGCTGCGCCATACCCAAGCATGATGAGGCCCGCATGAGTGACATCCTCGCAGACAGCTTAGACGGCGTAGAACGCCGGTCGCTGGCTGACTTCACCGAAAATGCCTACCTCAACTACTCCATGTACGTGATCATGGACCGTGCCTTGCCGCATATCGGCGACGGCCTGAAGCCCGTACAACGGCGCATCATCTACGCCATGAGTGAGTTGGGCCTGGACGCTGATTCCAAGCACAAGAAATCGGCGCGTACCGTCGGTGACGTACTCGGTAAGTTCCATCCCCACGGCGACTCGGCGTGCTACGAAGCCATGGTGCTGATGGCCCAACCGTTCAGCTATCGCTACACGCTGGTGGACGGCCAGGGTAACTGGGGTGCGCCGGATGATCCCAAGTCCTTCGCTGCCATGCGATACACCGAAGCGCGCCTGTCGCGTTACTCGGAAGTCTTGCTGAGCGAACTGGGGCAGGGCACCGCCGACTGGGGCCCCAACTTCGACGGCACGCTCGACGAGCCACTGGTGTTACCGGCACGTTTGCCGAATATCCTGCTCAATGGCACCACCGGCATTGCGGTGGGGATGGCCACTGACGTACCGCCGCACAACCTGCGTGAGGTCGCCACGGCCTGCGTGCGTTTGCTGGATGAGCCCAAAGCCACGGTTGAACAGCTCTGCGAGCACATCCAGGGCCCGGACTATCCGACCGAAGCGGAAATCATCACACCGCGCGCCGACCTGCTGAAAATGTACGAAACCGGCAAGGGCTCGGTGCGCATGCGCGCCGTTTACCACATCGAGGATGGCGACATTATCGTCACCGCACTGCCGCACCAGGTGTCGGGCGCCAAGGTGCTGGAGCAGATCGCCGCGCTGATGCAGGCCAAACCGTCGAAACTGCCGCAGGTGGCCGACCTGCGTGACGAGTCCGACCACGAGAACCCATGCCGCATCGTGATCATCCCGACCAACAGCCGGGTCGACCACGAAGTGTTGATGCAGCATCTGTTCGCCAGCACGGACCTGGAGTCCAGTTACCGGGTCAACGTCAACATCATCGGCCTGGACGGCAAGCCGCAGTTGAAGAACCTGCGCAACCTGCTGGTGGAGTGGCTGGAATTCCGGGTGCAGACCGTGCGTCGCCGCCTGCAGTTCCGCCTCGACAAGGTCGAGCGCCGCCTGCACCTGTTGGACGGCTTGCTGATTGCCTACCTCAACCTGGATGAAGTGATCCACATCATCCGTACCGCCGAGCACCCGAAAGCCGAGTTGATCGCGCGTTTCGAGCTGAGCGAGATCCAGGCTGACTACATCCTCGACACCCGCTTGCGTCAATTGGCGCGACTGGAAGAGATGAAGCTGCGCGACGAACAGGACGCGCTGCTCAAGGAGCAAGCCAAGCTGCAAGCCCTGCTGGGCAGTGAGGCCAAGCTGAAGAAACTGGTGCGCAGCGAGCTGATCAAAGACGCCGAAACCTACGGTGACGACCGTCGTTCGCCAATTGTGCAGCGTGCCGAGGCGAAAGCCCTGACAGAAACCGAGCTGCTGCCAAACGAGAAAATTACTGTCGTTCTGTCGGAAAAGGGTTGGGTTCGATCCGCCAAGGGGCATGATATTGACGCCACTGGTCTGTCGTACAAGGCCGGTGACGGGTTCAAGACCGCTGCGGCCGGGCGTTCCAACCAGTTTGCGGTGTTTATCGATTCCACCGGGCGCAGTTATTCGGTGCCGGCTCACACCTTGCCATCCGCACGGGGACAGGGCGAGCCGTTGACCGGGCGTCTGACGCCGCCGCCAGGGGCGAATTTCGAATGTGTGCTGCTGCCGGACGACGATGCGCTGTATGTGATCGCGTCCGACGCGGGTTACGGTTTCGTGGTCAAGGGTGAAGACCTGCAGGCCAAGAACAAGGCGGGCAAGGCGTTGCTGAGCTTGCCCAACAACGCCAAGGTGATCCTGCCGCGGCCGGTGGATGATCGTGAGAGCAACTGGCTGGCGTCGGTGACCACCGAAGGGCGTTTGCTGGTGTTCAAGATCAGCGACCTGCCGCAGTTGGGCAAAGGTAAAGGCAACAAGATCATCGGTATTCCCGGCGAGCGGGTGGCCAGTCGCGAAGAGTACGTGACCGACATCGCGGTGATCCCGGAAGGCGCGACCCTGGTGCTCCAGGCCGGCAAGCGTACGCTGTCGCTACGCCCTGACGACCTTGAACATTACAAGGGCGAACGTGGTCGGCGTGGTAACAAACTGCCTCGAGGCTTCCAGCGAGTGGATGCCTTGCTGGTAGAAGCGCCGGTTTAACGCGTTTTAGAGCTCTCGATCTACGATTTAACGCGTAGATCGATGCTTTGGCGCTGGAGTCATGGCGCATATTCACGGATGATATGGCCTTTCCAGCGCCGGCGTGGCCGAGCGTATTTAGGTTATTTTTAGTATTACATTGTGGTTCGCCTTGTGGCAGCCACCTGGATGGGATGATGACTGCTCCACGCCTTCCTTTTATTTTCATGCTCGCTGGCCTTTTGGGGCTGGCGGGTTGCAGCACACACCAACCGGTGTCGCTGTATCAGCTGGACAGCGGAAGTCCGGCTCAACCTGCACAGTCCGCCGGCATGGCCGTCCTGCTCGGCCCGGTGGTCGTAGCCGACTACCTGCAACGCGAAACCCTCCTGCAACGTCAGAACGATGGAAGCCTGCAAGGTTCCACCGATGGCCGTTGGGCGGGGAGTTTGTCCTCTGATATCAATCAGTTGATGTTGCGCCAGGTGGCGGGTCAGTTGGACAGCCAGCGGGTGGTCCTGGCACCAGGGCCCTCCGGGTTCACGCCTGATGTACAGGTGTTGCTGACCATTACCCGGCTTGACTCCGGCACGTCGCAACCGGCCATCCTCGATGCGCAATGGCGCTTGATCGACCGTCGTGGGCAGGTGCGTGATAACCGTATCGTGCACTTGCAGGAACAGCACACCGGTTCCACTGCGTCCCAGGTCCAGGCCCAGGGCGTGTTGTTGCAGCATTTGGCGCAGCAGTTGTCGGTGGCGCTCAAGCCATTGGCCAACCAACCGCCGATTGCCGAAGCGCCGCGCAAGCAAAGCGCGCCGGCGCAGGCCAGGCCGGCAGAGCCGCAGAAGCCGAAGATGCCGATGGCTACGCCGATCCGTACGGATATGGAAGTGTTCAGGTTCTGACCTGAATCGCAGACAAACAAAAAGGCCCGCTGATTCAGCGGGCCTTTTTGTTTGTGCGCAATTTGAGCCAGGCTGCGGACCCAATGTGGGAGGGGGCTTGCCCCCGATAGCGGTAGTTCAGTTAATGATGTGTTAACAGATACTCGGCTATCGGGGGCAAGCCCCCTCCCACATGAGTCCTACCGTTTTATTTGGCGCGGGTTTCATGCATCCGCGCCAACTGCCGCTCCAGCATCGACGGATACGGCTCCATCAATCGCTCCACACAACTGGCCCCTTCAGGGCTGGCAATCGGGCGGATACGCGCGCGTTGGCGGATCAGCGTGTCTTCACTGATCTTGCGCTCCACCAGCAGCAGGTTGCGGCTGTGTTGGGACAGGGCCAGGGCGTCCTGGGCGATTTCGGTGAGCAGCAGGTCGATCTGGCTTATGCCGAACAGATCGTCGCCCACTGTCAGGCCAAGCTGCAGTTGCAGGGTAATGCCGCTGTCCGCCACTTCGATCTGCAATTCATGACCCAGGGCGCGCAGCAACTCGCCGCAGCAGATGGCGTTGGTCAGGTAGTCTTCACCGCTGTCTTCACTGTGGAACAGCATCAGCGTGCTGCCATCGTTCAGGGTGTGCAATTCGCTCTGGTACAGCGAAGCGGCCTGGTCGAGGCAGTCACGGTAGCGTTCCAGCAACTCGGTCAGGCGTGCGCGTGGCAGGCGACGGAGTTGATCCTGTGCTCCCAGTTGCACCGCCAGAACGGCGCTGTACTGGGGTTCTGCACTCTTTACCGGAGCTGGTTTGGCGGCGACGGCCGGGGCGCTGGCCGAGGTGTCGCGCAGATCGGCGAACGGGTCTTCGTCGTCCAGCTCGTCCTCTTCGGCTTTGAACGCCTGGCGAGTGGCAGGTTTGAGGCCTGCGACCGGGGCGTCTTCCACTTCAAACTCAGGCTCATCGTCGAACTCAGGCTCGGGCTCAATCTCGCGCACCACCGGTTCCGGGGCGAAGCTGGCGTGCAGCTGGCGAGCGAGGTCGCCTATTTCGTCCTGGCGATCAGTGGCCGGAGTATGTTCGTCGATGTCCCGCAGCCAGATGCGCAGTTGCATCAAGGGCGTAGAGATATGCCGTCCCAGGCGCAGGCTCAGAGCCAGGGCCAGGGCCAGCAGGATCGCGCTGAGAATGCCCATGCTTTGCAGGCTGATGGTCATCGGCTGCTGGAATTGCTGCATGTCGAGGCTGATGCGCAGTTGGCCGGCCTTCACATCCTGAAACGTAATATTGCTCGAATACAGGCCTTCGGCTTCACCCAGCAGGCCGTTTTTCGGGCGTTGCCCGGCTTCGGCCATGATCCGGTTGTCCACGCTGTAGATGGCGGCGTGGGCCACCAGCGGGTTCTTGGTCAGGTTGTTGAGCAGTACGTTGAGGCTGAGGATGTCGTTGGACACCAGCAACTCAGTCGCCGAGGTGGCGGTCTGGGTCGTCAGGCTCTCGCCCAGGGCGTCGGCTTGTTCGTGCATGGCCTGCTTGAACTGCAATCCCATCACGCAGGCGTAGATCACCAGGGCCAGGGCGACCAGGATCACGTTATGGCTGGCGATGCGTAATGCGATCGGTACACGGCGGTGGCGCAGTGCCCGGAAGATCAGCAGGAAGAAGTTATCGGTTTTTACTGGCGTGGGCCGGTTCACTTGCGCTCGGCTCTTGGTCCGTGAAGTTGACGCGCAGTATAGCGACAGCCCCATGACCGGCAAAGCGCTGGCTGTGCCCGATGGTCACTGAAAGTGGGTAGAATGCGGTTTTTTTCCAGCCTGGGGGTGCGCCTTGCGCGAAATTGTCCTGATTAACATCACTGGGGAAGACCGCCCGGGTCTGACTGCAGCCATTACCGGCGTTCTGGCCCAGGGTGGTGTGAACATTCTCGACATCGGCCAGGCGGTGATCCACGACACCCTGTCGTTCGGCATCCTGGTCGAGATTCCGAGCACCGAGCAGGCGTCTTCGGTGCTCAAGGACATCCTGTTTACGGCCTACAAGCTGGACCAACAGGTGCGTTTCACTCCGGTGTCCGAAGAGGATTACCGGCAATGGGTTGCCGGCCAGGGCAAGAAACGCCACATCGTGACGCTGCTGACCCGCAAGGTCACCGCCGAGCAACTGCAGCGCGTCAGCTCCATCACCGCGCAATATGGCCTGAATATCGACCATATCGACCGTTTGTCGGGTCGTATGCCATTGGACACGCCGGCCGACAAGGGCAAGGGCTGCATCGAGTTCTCCGTGCGCGGTGAACCGGCCGACCCGCAAGCCCTGCGTGCCGAGTTCCTCAGCGTGGCCCAGGAGCTGAACGTCGATATCGCCTTCCAGGAGGACTCGCTGTTCCGCCGCAACCGCCGCCTGGCAGTGTTCGACATGGACTCGACTCTCATCGAGGCTGAGGTCATCGACGAGCTGGCCAAGGCCGCGGGTGTTGGCGAGCAGGTGTCGCAAATCACCGAGCGCGCCATGGCCGGTGAACTCGACTTCCGCGCCAGCTTCAAGGAACGCCTGGCGCTGCTCAAGGGCCTGGACGTGAGCGTGCTGGACTCCATCGGCGCTTCCCTGCGCCTGACCGAGGGCGCCGAAACCCTGTTCGCCGAACTCAAGCGCCTGGGCTACAAGACCGCCATTCTGTCCGGCGGCTTCACCTACTTCGCCAAGCAATTGCAGGCCAGGCTGGGTATCGACTATGTGTTCGCCAACGAGCTGGAAGTGGTGGATGGCAAGGTGACCGGCGTGGCGGTGGAGCCGATTGTCGACGCACAGCGCAAAGCGGATCTGCTCAAGGAATTGGCTCACAAGGAAGGGTTGCGTCTGGAGCAGACCATTGCAGTCGGCGACGGGGCGAATGACTTGCCGATGCTGGCGATTGCCGGGTTGGGTGTGGCGTTCCGGGCCAAGCCGTTGGTAAAGCAATCGGCCAAGCAGGCGATTTCGACGCTGGGGCTGGACGGTGTGTTGTATCTGCTGGGCTTTCGCGATCGGGACGGTCAGCTGTAACTCGATCTCACAGTAGGAATACAGTTAAAAATGTGGGAGGGGGCTTGCCCCCGATAGCAGAGTGTCAGCAAGCACATGTTTCAGCTGATACACCGCAATCGGGGGCAAGCCCCCTCCCACATTTGCTCTGTACTGAATTCAAATCAGGCTTTTGGCAGTGCAATACCCTGGCCCATCTGCACTGGCGTACCCGCCGCCAATTCTTCAGCCCACTTCACCTGATCCGGCCCGAACAGCACAATCGCCGTCGATCCCAGCTTGAAGCGCCCCAGCTCGGCACCTTTTTCCAGGTGGATCGGCGCACGTGCAGCTTCGTCGTAGCGGAAGGTTTTCAGCTCGCGCTTTGGCGGTGTCACCAAGCCGGCCCATACGGTTTCAATCGACGCCACAATCATCGCGCCCACCAATACCACGGCCATCGGGCCGCGTTCGGTGTCGAAGATGCAGGCAACGCGCTCGTTACGTGCGAACAACTCGGGTACGTTTTCAGCGGTGGTCTGGTTGACCGAAAAGATGCGTCCAGGAATGTAGACCATCTCGCGCAGCGTGCCGGCCAACGGCATGTGCACGCGGTGGTAGTCCTTCGGCGAGAGGTAGATGGTGGCGAAGTCGCCGCCCATGAACGGTGCAGCTACGGCCGCATCGCCACCCAGCAGTTCCAGCACGCTGAAGCTGTGGCCCTTGGCCTGGAATACGCGGCCATGTTCGATCGGGCCCAGTTGGCTGACCGCGCCATCGGCAGGGCTCAGCACCGCGCCTGGGGTTTGATCCAGCGGGCGGGCGCCGTCTTTCAGGGCGCGGGTGAAGAAGGCGTTGAAGTGCTCGTAGGCGCTCAGGTCTTCAACCAGGGCCTGGGACATGTCCACTTGATAGCGCTTGGCAAACCAGGCGGTGAAGGCATTCTTGAACCAGCGCACGCGGCACTCGGCGACACAACCTGCCAGGCGCGACAGCAAGTGGTGCGGCAGCAAGTATTGGCTGAGGATAAACAACTGCTTTTTCATAACTGTCCTTAAACCTTAAATCTCGACGGGGGTGTCGGGGTGGTTGCCCCATTCGCCCCAGGAACCGGCATAACCTTTGACTCGCGGATAACCGAGCGCCTTGGCCACCAGGTAGGTGAAGCCAGAGCGGTGGTGAGTCTGGCAGTGAGTGATGATTTCTTTATCTTTGGTCAATCCGAGGTCTTCGAGAATCTGCGGCATGTCACGGCGGATACGCAGGTTGCGTGCCTTGTCCATGCCCGCGGTCCATTCGAAGTTGACCGCGCCGGGGATATGCCCGCCTTTGGCAGCGAGGACCTTCTCGCCTGAGTATTCCAGCGGCCCGCGAGCATCCCAGATGCCCAGGTCGGCAGCACCCAGGCGGCTTTGCAGGTATTCACGCGTGGCGGTGGGGCCTTCGTGCAGCGTGAGGCTGACCGGGCCACCGACAGGCGCGGGCACGTCGGTGGAGACCGGGTGGTGTTCTTCCAGCCAGGCCAGCAGGCCGCCATCCAGGTAGTGGTATTTCTGGTGGCCGATCACGTCGAGCATCCAGATAAAGCGCCCGGCCCAGCCGCCGCCTTCGTCGTCATAGACCACGTAGGTTGCATCCGGGGTGTGGCCCAGTTCGCCGAACAGTTTTTCCAGGTCCGCCTTGCTGGGCAGCAGGCCGGGCGCCGGCGGCTGGCCCAGTTGGGTGCGCTTGGGGTCAACGAAATGCGCGCCGGGGATATGCCCTTCGGCGTAGCGGGCAGCGCTGGTGAGGTCCACCAGAATCAGGTGTTCGGCACCGAGGCGACCAATCAGGTCGCTGGACTCGATCACCAGCGGCAAGCCAGAGAAGTCAGGCATGTGAGGTCTCCTGGGCACAAATGTTGGCGATAAAAGAGGGCGATTGTAGCGCAAGCATCAGGCGCTGCGGTTGGTAAAGCAGTGCAGGGCTTTTTCGATGCATTGGGCGGTTTTGCCGAAGGCCTGCACGGTGGTTTCCGAGAACGGCCCCCCACCCTGGTCGGCCACCATCAGCATCACCACCTTGCCATTGCAGCTCAGGGAACGCAGCAGCAGGTGTTCGCCGGTGAACAGGCGGCGCAGGATCGGCGGCAGCAAGGCTGAGAACTGGGCATGGTTTTCGGGGTTGAGGCGCACCTGGGCGGACTTTTCCAGCAGACGTTGCAGCAAGGTGCTGTTGACCACGTCCAGGCTCAAGTTGGCGGCGTCCTTGGGCAGGCCATCGACCTGGTGCACGCGCAAGGTGCTCATGGCGCGATCGGCCATCAACAGCATGACCCGTTGCATGCCGCTGGCGACCAAGGCCTCCTTGGCGCAGGTGGTCAGGTGCATCGCGTTGGCAAAGCGGCTCGGTTCCACCAACAGTTCAGTGCAGCGCTTGCGCCACACGGCCAGGGCCTCGGCGGTGGGCGGTGGCGCCGGCAGCAGGCCGCGATGGATCTTCGCCACATGCCACGGCCAGATCAGCGATAGCGCCGGGTGCCAGAGGTCGGGCATCAGGGTGGTACGGGCACTGGTGACGGCTTGTTGGTGGACCAGTTGCTGCACCTCATCCAACGGTTGTTGCAGGTACAGCGCTGTGAGCAACTGCCAGCGTTCGGTGTGCGGGCAGGTCCAGGATTCCTGGGCCGACATCGCCAGGCCGTTGGCCAGCAACACGGTATTGGCCGGCTGGTTCAGCCAGCGCCGCAGATTGGGTTCAGCGTCGAGCAATTGCTGATGGCGCAGCGGGTCGTCTTCACGAGCGATATGCAGGGCCTTGACCAGCAGGCGCTGCTCGCTCATCAGCAACTTATAGCCCTGGGACACCCAGATCGGCAGGTGCCAGGCTTCGGTCAGGCCGACGCAAAGGTCCAGCAGGCGTACGCCGAACAGTTCCTGCTCGACCGTGCGGGCTGATTGGCCCTTGTGGATAACCCGCAGCTCCCACTCCTCCAGAAGCTTGGGGTAGGCCACCGCCATCGGCCACAGTGGCGACAGGAACAACAGGCTGCCCCAGTGGATGTCTTGCCACAGCCGCGCCAGGCGGCTGCCGAACAGACCGTTGGCCTGCTGCGACGCGTGCTGGCTGACCAGCAACAGTTGGCGCAACGCCACGGGGATCTCGTTGGCCGGCACCGAGGGCAGGCGTGCCAGCAGTTCTTCGGCGCGCTTGAGGCCCAGGCGGTTGAGCGCCACTTCCAGGTTTTCCGCCGGTTCCGCCAGGCTGCCATGGGTGTGGCTGTTGGCCTCGCGCATCACGCTGAGCACCAGGGCCGGGCTGCTTTGCATCAGTTCGGCAATATCCCGCAATGAACTGCGGTTATCGCGGATGCCTTTGCACACACGGTCGTGACTGGCCTGGGGAACGGGCAGCAGCACTTCGTCCAGGCGCTTGATCCAAGCGGCGAGAGAGTTGGGTTTTGCAGTTGGGACTGTCGTTTCATTAGCCATGATTGGGGCGCGATCATCACTTGCGGTCTACACGCCCGGAGCGGGCCGAACTGGCTTTTCGCCTTAACGGGCTATAGTCTGGCGCAGTTTTGCCGATAAGTAGAACAAGAGTTTTCTGCTACACCCAATATGTCCATGAACCCGACGGCGCAAGTACTCATCTCCTATGGCTAAAATTATCGGCATCATCGTCGTCTTCGCAAGCGTGCTCGGCGGGTACGTCCTGTCCCACGGTAAAATCGCTGCGCTGATCCAGCCTTTCGAGGTGATGATCATCGGCGGTGCGGCGCTGGGTGCATTCCTGCAGGCCAACCCCGGCTACATGACCATGCACGTGATCAAGAAGTCGCTGGGCATGTTCGGTTCACGCTTTACCCATACCTTCTACCTGGAGGTGTTGGGCCTGGTCTACGAGATCCTCAACAAGAGCCGCCGTGAAGGCATGATGGCCATCGAAGCCGATATCGAAGACGCTGCCGCCAGCCCGATTTTCGCCAAGTACCCGGCCGTGCTCAAAGACGAGCGCATGACCGCCTACATCTGTGACTACCTGCGCATCATGTCCTCCGGCAACATGGCCCCCCATGAGCTGGAAGGCCTGTTCGACATGGAATTGTTCAGCCTTAAAGAAGAGCTGGAGCACCCCTCCCACGCTGTGACCGGCATCGCCGATGGTATGCCGGGTTTCGGTATCGTCGCGGCGGTACTCGGTATCGTGGTGACCATGGCGTCCCTGGGTGAGGGCGACCAGGCCGCTATTGGCATGCACGTGGGTGCAGCGCTGGTCGGTACCTTCTTCGGTATTCTGGCGGCCTATGGTTTCTTCGGCCCGCTGGCGACTTCCCTGGCCCATGACGCCAAGGAAGAAGTGAACCTGTACGAATCGATCAAGGCCAGCCTGGTTGCTTCCGCTTCCGGCATGCCACCGTCGCTGGCGGTGGAGTTCGGTCGCAAAGTGCTTTACCCCAAGCATCGCCCAAGCTTCGCCGAGCTGGAACAAGCGGTTCGCGGTCGCTAAGCCATGGAAAACAACCAGCCGATAATCATCAAGCGCGTCAAGCGCTTCGCTGCGGGGCACCATGGTGGCGCCTGGAAAATCGCCTTCGCCGACTTTGCGACGGCGATGATGGCGTTCTTCCTGGTGCTGTGGCTGATGTCCACCGCCACGCCTGAACAGAAGATCGCCATTGCCGGTTACTTCAAGGACCCGATTGGCTTTTCGGAAAGCGGCACGCCCTTTGTGATCGACCTGGGCGGTTCGCCGCAGTTGGCGCCTGAGCGCACCATCAACCCCGAAGTCAAGACTGAAGCGCCTCAGGAAAAAATCCCGATCGAGCGCGATACTGTCGAGTCGATGGCTGAACAGGTCGAGCAGGAGCGCCTTGAGCTGTTGCTGCAGGAGCTGCAGAACAAGGTCGAGGAAAACCCGCAACTGCTGAAGTTCAAGGACCAGATCTCCTTCGAAATCACGCCTGAAGGCCTGCGCATCCAGATCACCGACGCCGCCAACCGGCCGATGTTCGACTCCGGCAGCGCACGCTTGAAGCCGTACTTCGAAGACATCCTGCTGGCCATGGCCGATACCATCAAAGCGGTACCCAACAAAATCAGCATCAGCGGCCACACCGACGCCAAGCCTTACGCGGGCCAGGGGGATTTCGGCAACTGGGAACTCTCGGCCAACCGCGCCAACGCCGCACGCCGTGCGCTGGTGGCCGGCAGCTATCCGGATGCGCAGGTGGCGCGGGTGGTGGGTTTTGCTTCGTCGCAGCTGTTTGATCATCAAGACCCGTTCAACCCGGTCAACCGCCGGATCGACATCGTGGTGCTGACCAAAAAGGCCCAGCGTGCGATTGAAGGTGACCAGCCGCCAGCGCCGCAACCTACTCCGGGGGCCGGCGCACCGGGTGAAGTACCGGCCGACCCGAACGCGATTCCGCCAGGGCAGGAGCCGTTGCCGGCGCATGAGTTGCGCCAGAAGCTGAACCTGTTTGATGACGGTGGGGTGAAGGATCCTACGGTGCCCAAGACGGGTTCTTAAGCTGCCGAAGCTGCTTCACTCATGAAAACGCCCCGATACTGATCGGGGCGTTTTCTTTTGCAGTCATAGCGGGAGGTAGGCTTTGACGCCTTTGATCACGCCTCGCATGTCATCGGTGCACAGGCGCGGTACGAAGTACTCCCGCCCTGTGGCTCGCGTCTTTCTATGGAGCTTGCTTCGCCCCATCTGCGCCGCTGGATCAGCCCCGAAGAGGATCCAGACTCCTGCCAGCTTGCGCTGGTGACGGAGCAATTATGCGCAGCAGGAATTCCGAATTCAGGCTGGCTCGTGTCGGTGGGCCGCCCAGTTGTCCTGAATTCTTAATGCCAGACCCCGTTAAATCAATGGACCAGGCCATGCTGTGCCGTGCTTTATGTGTATCAAGGCAGGGCGGTTTTAGTAACTGCTCTCCGGCAAGCTCGCAATAATCGATCGATAGCTGTTCATCCGCTGCTGCTGCACGCGCCCATCCTCAAGCGCCTTGAGCAACGCACAGCCCGGTTCGCGGTCGTGTTTGCAGTCGCGGAAGCGGCAGGTGCCGATCAGGTCGTTGAACTCGATGAAGCCCGCTTCCACATCACTGCGGCTGACGTGGCCGAGGCCGAATTCGCGGATGCCGGGGGAGTCGATCAGTTCGCCGCCGCCGGGGAAGTGGAATAACCGCGCGGTGGTGGTGGTGTGGGTGCCCTGGCCGGACAGTTCCGACAGCGGACCTACGCGGGTGTCGACTTCCGGCAGCAGGCTGTTGACCAGCGAGGACTTACCCACGCCGGACTGGCCCACAAACACGCTGATGCGCCCGTCCAGCTGCTGTTGCAGCTGTTCCATGCCATTACCGTGATGCGCCGAAACCTCCAGCACCGGGTAACCCAGGGTACGATAGACCGCCAGCAGGGCGTTGAGTGCCGGGGCATTCTGCTCGTCGATCAGGTCGAATTTGTTCAGCAGCAACAGCGGGCGGATGCCGGCGTGTTCGGCCGCCACCAGGTAGCGGTCGATCAGGTTGGCATGGGGCTCGGGCAGCGGCGCGAACACGATCACGATCATGTCGACGTTGGCCGCGACCGGCTTGAGCTGGCCGCGGCTATCGGGGCGGCGCAGTTCGGTGGTGCGCGGCAGTTGGGCGACGATTACGCCGATACCCTGGTTGCCAGCACGCCACACAACCCGGTCACCAGTGACCAGCGCCGGCAGGTTGGCGCGCAAGTGGCAGCGGAACACCTGGCCGGCGAGTTCGCCTTCGAGCGCCTCGACTTCGACCTGCACGCCGAAGTGCGCGATCACCAGGCCTGTTTGTTCAGGGCCGAGGTCGCCTCCCTCGAGCGCTTCCACGGCGGAGGATTCACGTTTGGCGGCGCGCGCGGCGCGTTCGCCCTGAATCTTTTCGATGCGCCAGTTTTGGCGACGGTTGAGCTGGCGTTTGGCCATTGGTGTTCCGTGTCGATAATGCAAAGGTTGGGTAAAACGGTCGCGAGTCTAGCACGGCCCCGCCTGCTAAACTGCGCAGCTACGCCAAGGTGCCAAGAGAATCAACCCATGCAAAACCCACAGAACCTGATTTGGATCGATCTGGAAATGACCGGTCTGAACCCCGACACCGACGTCATCATCGAGATGGCGACCATTGTCACCGACAGCAACCTCAACACCTTGGCCGAAGGTCCGGTGATCGCCATCCACCACAGCGATGCCGTACTCGCCACCATGGACGAGTGGAACACCCGCACCCACGGTAACTCCGGCCTGACCCAGCGCGTGCGTGACAGCCGCATCAGCATGGCCGAAGCCGAAGCCGAAACCATCGCCTTCCTGGAAAAATGGGTGCCCAGGGGCAAGTCGCCGATCTGCGGCAACAGCATCTGCCAGGATCGCCGCTTCCTTTATACGCATATGAAAGCGCTGGAAAGCTACTTCCACTACCGCAACCTGGATGTGTCCACGCTTAAAGAGCTGGCGGCGCGCTGGGCGCCGGAAGTGAAGGACAGCTTCCACAAAGGCAGCACGCACCTGGCGCTGGATGATATTCGCGAGTCGATTGCCGAGTTGCAGCATTACCGCAAGCATTTCATCAAGGCTTGAATTCCTTCAAGGGTGAGCCGGTTTTTTGTGGCGAGCGGGCTAGCCCCGCGTTGGGCTGCGAAGCAGCCCTAATACTGCCAACACATCTCTCCAAACAGATATCATTGCCGGCTTTGGGGCTGCTGCGCAGCCCAACGCGGGGCTAGCCCGCTCGCCACAGTTTTGCAAGGATCGCCCTCATGCTGCTGATGCTCTACCTCATCGCCATCACTGCCGAAGCCATGACCGGTGCGCTGTCGGCTGGGCGGCGGGGCATGGACTGGTTTGGCGTCGTGCTGATCGCCTGCGTGACGGCACTGGGTGGTGGTTCGGTGCGCGATGTGTTGCTGGGGCATTACCCGCTGACTTGGGTCAAGCACCCGGAATACCTGGTGCTGACCTCCGTCGCCGCGCTGGTGACGATCTTTATCGCCCCGCTGATGCGCCGCCTGCGTTCGTTGTTCCTGGCATTGGACGCCCTGGGCCTGGTGGCCTTCACCCTGATCGGTTGCATGACCGCCCTGGAGATGGGCCACGGCATGCTGGTGGCCTCGGTCAGCGGCGTGATCACCGGCGTTTTCGGTGGCATCCTGCGGGATATCTTCTGCAACGATATCCCGCTGATCTTCCGCCGTGAGCTGTACGCCAGCGTGTCGTTCCTGGCCGCCTGGTTCTACATGCTGTGCCTGTATCTGGAACTGCCCAGTGAGCAGTCGATCCTGCTGACGCTGTTCAGCGGCTTTCTACTGCGCTTGCTGGCGATCCGTTTCCATTGGGAAATGCCCAAGTTCGTCTACAACGACGACGTGCATTAGCGGTTGGCGTGCTGGTTCAGCGCCCATTCCACATGTTCGCGCACCAGTTCGGAGGGATATTCGCGCCGCGCCTTCAAGGCTTCCAGCACCGGAATGCTCGACGGTGCGTTGCCCAGGCCTACCGCCAGGTTGCGCAACCAACGCTCATAGCCGGCGCGACGCAGGGGTGAACCTTCGGTGCTGCTGAGGAATTTATCCTCATCCCACATAAACAACTCGGCCAGTTCGGCGTTATCCAGGTTGTGGCGTGGCTTGAAGTCGACTTCGGCCGTGGCGCGGGCGAAACGATTCCACGGGCAAACGATCTGACAGTCATCACAACCGAACACGCGGTTGCCGATCAACGGGCGCAGGTCTTCGGGGATTGCGGTCTTGAGCTCGATGGTCAGGTAGGAAATGCAGCGACGGGCGTCCAGCACGTAGGGGCCGACAAAGGCATTGGTGGGGCAGATGTCCAGGCAGGCGGTGCAGCGCCCGCAATGTTCAGTGCTATGAGGTGCGTCGATCGGCAGCGGCAGGTCGACAAACAGCTCGCTGAGGAAGAAGTAGCTGCCGGCCTTGCGATTGAGCACCAGGGTGTTCTTGCCGATCCAGCCCAGCCCGGCTTTTTCGGCGATGGCTTTTTCCAGCACGGGTGCGCTGTCGACGAAGGCACGGAAGCCGAAGGGGCCGATTTGCGCCTGGATACGGTCGGCCAGTTGCTGCACGCGCTTGCGGATCAGCTTGTGGTAGTCGCGGCCCAGGGCGTAGCGCGAGATATAGGCTTTTTCCGGCTTGGCCAGCAGTTGCGCCATCTGTGTGTCGCCGGGCAGGTAATCCATGCGCAGCGACACCACGCGCAAGGTGCCGGGCACCAGCTCATCCGGATGGGAGCGTTTGCTGCCATGGGCGCCCATGTAGTCCATCTCGCCGTGGTAACCCGCGTCGAGCCAGCGTTGCAGGTGCTGTTCATGCTCGGCCAGGTCCAGGCCGCTGATGCCGACTTGCTGAAAGCCCAGCTCGCGGCCCCAGTCTTTGATCGATTGGGCGAGGGCAGGCAGATCGGTGGTGATGGCAGGCATGAGACAAGGGAAACCGCAGGTTAGATAGGTATAATTCTGCCAGACATCGGAGCTTGAAGACGCATGCCGCAGACAAAACACGCAATAACCGACGTACAACCGCTGCTGCACGGCCATTTGCCGCAACTTGCTGCGCGTTCCCCGGACGCCCATAAAGGCCGGTTCGGCCATTTGCTGGTCATCGGTGGTGACCGCGGCTTTGGCGGCGCAGCGCTGCTGAGTGCCGAAAGCGCCTTGCGCAGCGGCGCGGGCATGGTGTCCCTGGCGACGCGCCTGGAGCATGTGCCCGCGGCCCTGGCGCGACTGCCGGAAGTCATGACCGTCGGCGTCGCCTCGGCCAACCAACTGATGGGCCTGCTGGAAAAGATCTCGGTCATTGTGATCGGGCCTGGGCTCGGTGACGCGTCTTGGGGCAAAAGCCTGCTTTCGGTCGCCGCCAACGCCAGCCAGCCGCAGGTGTGGGACGCCGACGCCTTGAATCAACTCGCCACCGGCAGCGTCAGCTTGCCGGCCAACTGCGTGATCACACCGCATCCCGGGGAGGCGGCTCGGTTGTTGGGTCTGTCGACAGCCGAGGTTCAGGCCGATCGTCTTAAGGTGGCGCGCGCGTTGAGCCAGAAATTCAACGCAGTGGCTATTCTCAAGGGCGCAGGCAGTTTGATTGCCAGCCCGGACGGGCGTGTTTCACGCTGTGACCAAGGCCACCCGGCGATGGCCACGGCAGGGCTGGGTGACGTGTTGGCCGGCCTGGTGGGTGCACTGCTGGCCCAGGGCATGCCAGCCTATGAGGCAAGCTGCCTGGCCGTGTGGTTGCACGCAACGGCGGGAGATCGCCAGGGCACGTTCGGTCGCGGGTTGGCCGCCAGTGACTTGATCCCTGCCATTCGTCAATTGCTGGAGGAGCAGTCACCGTGTCTGAAGTAATTCTTTTCCTGGTCGATGAAGAGGCCATGGTTGCCTTCGGCCAGCGCATCGCCCAGGTCACGGCGGGAGCGGGGCTGATCTTTCTGGAAGGCGACCTGGGGGCGGGCAAGACCACGCTGTCCCGGGGGATCATTCGCGGGTTGGGCCACACGGGGGCGGTAAAAAGCCCGACGTTCACCCTGGTAGAGCCCTACGAAATCGGCGACGTGCGAGCGTTCCATTTCGACCTCTATCGCCTGGTCGATCCCGAAGAACTGGAATACATGGGTATCCGGGATTACTTCGACGAAGATGCGCTGTGCCTGATCGAGTGGCCAGATAAAGGCACAGGCTTTTTGCCAAAGCCTGACCTGACCATTACCATTACGCCGCATGAGCATGGACGTCAGTTGAAGTTGTTGCCCCAAAGCGTGCGCGGCCAGTCGTGGTGCGCGGCTTTGGCATTGGAATTCAAATAATTGGTGGGGTTAGGTATGCGCTTTCGCGCGTTGGTTGCTGTCGTGGGGGTGTTGCTTGCGGCAATGACTGTCAATGCTCTGGCTGCTTCACAGGTGAAGAGTGTTCGCCTGTGGCGAGCGCCGGATAACACGCGACTGGTGTTCGACCTGTCTGGCCCGGTCCAGCACAGCGTCTTTACCCTGACGGCGCCTGATCGTCTGGTGATCGACATCAACGGGGCGACCCTGGCCGCGCCGTTGAAAGTCTCCACCGCCAACACCCCGATTACCGCCATGCGCTCGGCCCAGCGTACGCCGACCGATTTGCGCGTGGTCATCGACCTGAAAAAGGTCGTGACCCCGAAAAGCTTCTCCCTGGCGCCCAACGCCCAGTACGGCAACCGGCTGGTGGTCGATCTGTTCGACAACGCCGCCGATGCCGCGCCGCCGCCTGCGCCGACCCCGAGCGTAGCAACGGTGCCGGCGGTGCCGGTGAACCCGTCGCAACCGCAGGTCAAGCTGCCACCGCCACCACCGGCCCCGGCCGGCAAGCGTGACATTATCGTGGTGATTGACGCCGGTCACGGGGGGGAAGACCCGGGTGCTTCCGGCTCACGCGGCCAGCATGAGAAAGACGTGGTACTCGCCATCGCCCGCGAACTGCAGCGCCAGGTCAATGGCATGAAGGGCTACCGCGCCGAGCTGACGCGTACCGGCGACTACTTCATTCCGCTGCGCGGCCGTACCGAAATCGCCCGCAAGAAAGGCGCCGACCTGTTTGTGTCGATCCACGCCGACGCCGCGCCTTCGGCCGCCGCGTTTGGCGCCTCGGTGTTTGCCCTGTCGGATCGAGGTGCTACGTCCGAGACCGCCCGTTGGCTGGCCGACAGTGAAAACCGTTCCGACCTGATCGGCGGGGCCGGCAACGTGTCCCTCGATGACAAGGACAAAATGCTCGCCGGCGTGCTGCTGGACCTGTCGATGACCGCTTCGCTGACGTCCAGCTTGAACGTGGGCCAGAAGGTCCTGAGCAACATCGGCCGGGTCACCTCGCTGCACAAGCAGCGTGTGGAACAGGCCGGGTTCATGGTGCTGAAATCGCCGGATATCCCCTCGATCCTGGTGGAAACCGGGTTTATCTCCAACTCCAACGAAGCCTCGAAGCTGGCAAGCGCCAGTCACCAGCAGGCACTGGCGCGTTCGATCAGTGCAGGTATCCGCCAGTTCTTCCAGCAGAACCCGCCGCCGGGCACCTACATCGCCTGGCTGCGTGACTCGGGGAAAATCGCCCAGGGCCCGCGTGACCATCGCGTGCAGCCGGGCGACACCCTGGCCATGCTGGCGGTGCGTTTCCAGGTATCGGCCGCTACCTTGCGCAGCGCCAACAACCTGAAAACCGATGAACTGAAGGTCGGCCAGGTGCTGACCATCCCTGGCACTGAATTGGCGGCGCAGTAATGAGTGAATCACTCCTGAACAGCGGGTCGCGCATTGAACTGCTGAGCCCGCGCCTCGCCAACCAGATTGCGGCAGGCGAGGTGGTCGAGCGCCCCGCATCGGTGATCAAGGAGCTGCTGGAAAACAGCATCGACTCCGGCGCCAAGCGCATCGACGTCGATGTGGAGCAGGGCGGCGTCAAGCTGTTGCGCGTGCGCGACGATGGCAGCGGCATTTCCGCCGATGACCTGCCGCTGGCTCTGGCGCGTCACGCCACCAGCAAGATTCGCGACCTGGAAGACCTTGAGCGGGTGATGAGCCTGGGCTTTCGCGGCGAGGCCCTGGCGTCCATCAGCTCTGTGGCGCGCCTGACGCTGACGTCCCGCACCCGCAGCGCCGAGCAGGCCTGGCAAGTGGAAACCGAAGGCCGCGACATGGCGCCTCGGGTCCAGCCGGCGGCGCACCCTGTCGGGACGTCGGTGGAAGTGCGCGACCTGTTCTTCAACACCCCGGCGCGACGCAAATTTCTCAAGGCCGAGAAAACCGAATTCGATCACCTGCAGGAAGTCATCAAGCGCTTGGCCCTGGCCCGCTTCGACGTGGCCTTCCACCTGCGCCACAACGGCAAGACCATCCTTAGCCTGCATGAAGCCAACGATGACGCTGCGCGAGCGCGCCGGGTGTCGGCTATTTGCGGCGCGGGCTTCCTGGAGCAGGCGCTGCCGATTGAAATCGAGCGCAATGGCTTGCGGTTGTGGGGCTGGGTCGGGTTGCCGACGTTCTCTCGCAGCCAGGCGGACTTGCAGTATTTCTTCGTGAACGGCCGCGCGGTGCGCGACAAGCTGGTGGCCCATGCGGTGCGCCAGGCGTATCGCGACGTGCTGTTCAACGGGCGTCACCCGACGTTTGTGCTGTTCTTTGAGGTCGACCCGTCGGTGGTGGACGTCAACGTGCACCCCACCAAGCACGAAGTGCGCTTCCGTGATGGACGCATGGTGCATGACTTCCTCTATGGCACCTTGCACCGCACCCTTGGGGATGTGCGCCCGGATGATCAGTTGTCCGCACCGATTGTGACGGCAGTGGTCCGGCCGAGTGGCCCGCAAGCCGGTGAGTTCGGCCCTCAAGGCGAAATGAGCCTGGCGGCAAACCTGCTGCAATCGCCACAGCCGCAACCTTCGTATACCGCGCCGAATGCCGGCTCCGGCTCGGGTTATCAGTACCAATACACCCCGCGCCCGCAATCGGCGGTGCCGGTGGCCGAAGCCCAGGCTGCGTATCGCGAGTTTTTTGCACCGCTGCCGGGGGCTGAGCCGGGGGCGCCGGTCGCCTTGCCGGAAGGCGGTGGTGATATTCCGCCGCTGGGTTACGCGTTGGCGCAGCTCAAGGGCATCTACATCCTGGCGGAGAACGCCCACGGCCTGGTGCTGGTTGACATGCACGCCGCCCACGAGCGGATCATGTACGAACGCCTCAAGATTGCCATGGCCAGCGAAGGCCTCAGTGGGCAGCCGCTGCTGGTGCCGGAATCCCTGGCAGTCAGCCAGCGTGAGGCCGACTGCGCCGAAGAGCACCACAGCGTGTTCCAGAAACTGGGCTTTGAATTGCAACGCCTTGGCCCGGAAACCCTGGCCATCCGCCAGATTCCCGCGCTGCTCAAGCAGGCCGAGGCTAACCGGCTGGTGGCTGACGTGCTGGCTGACCTGATGGAGTACGGCACCAGTGACCGCATCCAGGCGCACATCAACGAGCTGCTCGGCACCATGGCCTGCCACGGCGCCATCCGCGCCAACCGCCGCCTGGCCCTGCCGGAAATGAACGGCTTGCTGCGCGACATGGAAAACACCGAGCGCAGCGGGCAATGCAACCATGGCCGACCGACCTGGACCCAGATGGGCCTGGACGATCTGGACAAACTATTCCTGCGCGGCCGTTGATGAGCGCCTTGCCCCCCGCGATCTTCCTGATGGGCCCCACGGCCGCCGGCAAGACCGACCTGGCCATCGAGCTGACCAAGGTGTTGCCGTGCGAGCTGATCAGTGTCGACTCTGCCCTGGTTTACCGGGACATGGACATCGGCACCGCCAAGCCTTCGAAAGAGCTTCTGGCCCAGTATCCGCACCGGTTGATCGACATCATCGACCCGTCCGAGAGCTATTCGGCTGCAGATTTTCGCACCGATGCACTCGCCGCCATGGCCGACATCACCGCTCGGGGCAATATTCCGCTGCTGGTGGGGGGGACGATGCTCTACTACAAGGCTTTGCAGGAAGGTCTGGCGGATATGCCCCCGGCCGACGCCCAGGTGCGCGCCGAGCTCGAAGAAGAAGCGGCACGCCTTGGCTGGCAAGCCCTGCACGACCAGTTGGCGGCAGTCGACCCGGTCTCCGCCGCACGCATTCACCCCAATGATCCCCAGCGCCTCACCCGCGCCCTGGAAGTCTGGCGTGTGAGCGGGCAGACCATGACTGAACACCGGCGCAAACAAAGTGCGCAAAGTGCTGACGCAGGCGCTTCGGGACAGTCACAATTGCCCTATACTGTGGCGAATCTGGCCATCGCTCCGGCAAATCGCCAGGTGCTGCATGAACGAATTGCACAAAGATTCACAATTATGTTGGAACAGGGGTTTGTGGACGAGGTCGTAGCTCTGCGTTCCAGAGGTGACCTGCATCCAGGGTTACCTTCGATACGTGCCGTAGGCTACCGCCAAGTCTGGGATCATCTGGATGGCAAGCTGACGTCAGCCGAAATGCAGGAGCGCGGCATCATTGCCACGCGCCAATTGGCGAAACGCCAGTTCACCTGGTTGCGCAGCTGGAGCGATTTGCACTGGCTGGACAGCCTGGACAGCGACAATCTGTCACGCGCCTTGAAATACTTGGGAACGGTCTCCATATTGAGCTGAGTCCTTGCAATTGCCGTCTATCCTTGGGGGTGTGACGGCCATAAGCTATCTATTTTCCGATTTTTATTATTGATCCTTAAAGGAGTGCGGCACATGTCAAAAGGGCATTCGCTACAAGACCCTTACTTGAATACTTTACGTAAAGAGAAAGTGGGGGTTTCCATTTATCTGGTCAACGGTATCAAGCTGCAAGGTACGATCGAGTCGTTCGACCAGTTCGTGATCCTGCTGAAAAACACCGTCAGCCAGATGGTCTACAAGCACGCTATCTCGACAGTCGTTCCAGTTCGTCCAATCCGTCTGCCTAGCGCAGCGGGTGATGAACAGGGTGATGTTGAGGCAGGTAACGCCTGATAGGAGTCTCCTTTGTTCTTTGAGCGCCACGGTGGTGGTGAGCGAGTGATCCTCGTTCACTTGGATGGACAGGACCCTGAGGCGCGCGAAGATCCGCAGGAGTTTCAGGAGTTGGCAAATTCGGCCGGCGCCGAGACCGTTGCGTTTTTTAACGTGCCGCGTCATCGGCCAACCGCCAAATTCCTGATTGGCAGCGGCAAGGTCGAGGAACTGCGCGACCTGGTCCACGCCGAAGAAGCCGATCTGGTGATCTTCAACCACATCCTCACGCCCAGTCAGGAACGTAACCTCGAACGTGTCTTCGAGTGTCGCGTGATCGACCGTACCGGTCTGATTCTCGATATTTTCGCCCAGCGCGCCCGTACCCATGAAGGCAAGCTCCAGGTCGAACTGGCCCAGCTTGACCACATGAGCACCCGGCTGGTCCGCGGCTGGACTCACCTCGAGCGCCAGGGTGGCGGTATCGGTATGCGCGGTCCGGGTGAAACCCAGCTCGAAACCGACCGACGCCTGCTGCGGGTTCGCCTGCGCCAGATCAAGGGCCGCCTCGAGAAGGTGCGCAGCCAGCGCGAGCAATCGCGGCGTGGCCGTTCCCGTGCGGATATCCCGACCGTGTCCCTGGTGGGTTATACCAACGCCGGCAAATCCACACTGTTCAACAACGTGACGAAGTCGGACGTGTACGCGGCCGACCAACTGTTCGCCACCCTCGACCCGACCCTGCGCCGTCTGGACCTTGACGACCTGGGGCCGATTGTCCTGGCCGATACCGTGGGTTTCATTCGTCACTTGCCGCACAAGCTGGTCGAGGCATTTCGGTCTACGCTCGAAGAGTCGAGCAATTCCGACTTGCTGTTGCACGTGATCGATGCGGCGGAACCGGATCGCATGTTGCAGATTGAACAGGTGATGCTGGTGCTGGGCGAGATTGGCGCCCAGGACTTGCCGATCCTCGAGGTCTATAACAAACTCGATTTGCTTGAGGGCGTTGAGCCACAAATCCAGCGCGATGAGAACGGCAAGCCCCAGCGGGTCTGGCTGTCGGCGCGTGATGGCAGCGGTCTTGAGTTGCTTGAACAAGCCATTGCCGAGTTGCTCGGCAGCGATTTGTTCGTTGGCACCTTGCGCTTGCCCCAGCGTTTTGCTCGACTGCGTGCACAGTTTTTCGAGTTGGGCGCGGTACAGAAAGAAGAACACGACGAAGAGGGTGTCAGCTTGCTGGCCGTTCGATTGCCGCGCTCGGAGCTGAATCGGCTGGTCAGCCGTGAAGGCGTGGTACCGACAGAGTTCATCGAACAACACACTTTGCAATAAAAGCCTCCTAAAGCGGTTGTGCCGCAGTGGCAGGCATTCTGTAGCATTGGTCGGCGCGCCGTGGGTGCGTCTTTGCTTTATCAGATGGAGAGCGCTATGGCTTGGAATGAGCCGGGTGGCAACTCGAATAATCAGGATCCCTGGGGTGGTAAACGCCGCAATAATGGCGACCGCAAGGGGCCACCAGATCTCGACGAGGCCTTCCGAAAGCTGCAGGAAAGCCTGAATGGGTTGTTCGGTGGTGGGAAAAAACGTGGTGGTGACGACGGCGGTCGCACAAGCAAGGGCGGTGGCTATGGCCTGCTGGGCCTGGGTCTTGTCGTGCTGGCGGCCGTTTGGCTGTACAGCGCCGTTTACGTGGTGGACGAGCAGGAGCAGGCCGTGGTGCTGCGCTTCGGCAAGTACTACGAAACCGTCGGACCGGGCCTGAACATCTATTTCCCGCCGATCGACAAGAAGTACATGGAGAACGTCACGCGTGAGCGTGCCTACACCAAGCAGGGCCAGATGCTGACCGAAGACGAGAACATCGTCGAAGTGCCGCTGACCGTGCAGTACAAGATCAGCAACCTGCAGGACTTCGTGCTGAACGTTGACCAGCCGGAAATCAGCTTGCAACACGCCACCGAAAGTGCACTGCGCCACGTCGTGGGTTCGACCGCGATGGACCAGGTGCTGACCGAAGGTCGTGAATTGATGGCCAGCGAGATCAAGGAGCGCTTGCAACGGTTCCTCGACACCTACCGCACCGGTATCACCGTCACCCAGGTGAACGTACAGAGCGCAGCCGCACCGCGTGAAGTACAAGAAGCCTTCGACGATGTGATCCGCGCCCGTGAAGACGAGCAGCGTTCGCGCAACCAGGCTGAAACCTACGCCAACGGCGTCGTGCCGGAAGCCCGTGGTCAGGCCCAGCGCATCCTCGAGGATGCCAACGGTTACCGCGACGAAGTGGTCTCCCGCGCCAAGGGTGAGGCGGATCGCTTTACCAAGCTGGTTGCCGAGTACCGCAAGGCGCCGGAAGTCACGCGTGAGCGTCTGTACCTGGACACCATGCAGGAAGTCTTCAGCAACACCAGCAAGGTTCTCGTGACCGGCAGCAAGGGTGGGCAGAACAACCTGCTGTACCTGCCGCTGGACAAGATGATCGAAGGTGGTCGTAGCAGCACCAGCGCACCGTCCACCGGTTCCAATGCCGCTGCCAACGAAGCGAGCGCCCGTGCGGCCGCCGACTTGCTGCAACAGCAAACACGTACCAGGGAGAGTCGTTGATGAGCAATAAATCGCTGACCGCCCTGATTGTGGGCGTCGTCGTGGTCATCGCTGCCTGGAACTGCTTCTACATCGTGGCTCAGACCGAGCGTGCGGTGCTGCTGCAATTCGGTCGCGTGGTCCAGGCGGATGTCCAGCCGGGCCTGCATGTGAAAGTCCCCTACGTCAACCAGGTGCGCAAGTTCGACGCCCGCCTGATGACCCTGGATGCACCGACACAGCGCTTCCTGACCCTGGAAAAGAAAGCCGTGATGGTTGACGCCTACGCCAAGTGGCGCGTCAAGGATGCCGAGCGCTTCTACACCGCGACCTCCGGCCTCAAGCAGATTGCCGACGAGCGTTTGTCGCGTCGTCTGGAATCGGGCCTGCGTGACCAGTTTGGTAAGCGCACCCTGCACGAGGTGGTATCCGGTGAGCGTGACGCGCTGATGGCTGACATCACCCGTTCGCTGAACACCATGGCGGAAAAAGAGCTGGGCATCGAAGTGGTCGATGTCCGGGTCAAGGCTATCGACCTGCCGAAGGAAGTGAACCGCAGCGTGTTCGAGCGCATGAGCACCGAGCGTGAACGTGAAGCCCGTGAGCACCGCGCCAAGGGTAACGAGTTGGCCGAGGGTATCCGTGCGGATGCCGACCGTCAGCGTCGTGTACTGCTGGCTGAAGCCTATCGCGAGTCTGAAGAGGCCCGTGGTGATGGCGACGCTCAAGCCGCAGCGATCTACGCCAAGGCCTACGGTCAGGACCAGGAGTTCTACGCGTTCTACCGTAGCCTGCGTGCTTACCGTGAAAGCTTCGCGAACAAAACCGACGTCATGGTGCTGGACCCAAGTAGCGATTTCTTCCGCTACCTGGAAAAAGCCAAGTAATCAGCTCGTCACTGTGTAGGAAGCACTCCGTCGGGCGGCTAAAACGCCAGGCGGGGTGATCCTTTCAGAAAACGGGTGTATGATGCGGCAGCCGGGAAATTCCCGGCTTTTTTGCGTCTGCATGTTTGATTCGGCAGGCGTGACAGGTTTTTCGAGGAAAGTGCCCGACGAGGCCGATTGCAGGCCGTTCGTCACGTCGCTCTTGCGCGTGGTTTATGCAGGGGGCGGGTGTTTTCTGCTTCACTCAAGGCTCGGCCGAGGGCTGGCCGCCCGGATCAAAGGGGAATGGCGTAATGGCAACGGTAGACCGCTGGCTGCTGCCAGATGGCATCGAAGAAGTACTGCCACCAGAAGCTGCGCGCATTGAAGTAGCGCGCCGCCAGGTGTTGGATCTGTTCCAGAGCTGGGGTTACGAGTTTGTCGTGACTCCCCATATCGAGTACCTGGAATCCCTGCTGACCGGCGCGGGCCAGGACTTGGATCTGCGCACCTTCAAGGTCATCGACCCGCAGTCGGGCCGTCAGATGGGCTTCCGTGCCGATATCACGCCGCAAGTGGCGCGCATCGATGCGCACACCCTGCGCCGAGAAGGCCCGAGCCGCCTGTGTTACGCCGGTAGCGTGCTGCATGCTCAGCCACGTGCGTTGTCGTCGTCCCGCAGCCCGATCCAGTTGGGCGCCGAGTTGTACGGCGATGCCAGCCCAAGCAGCGACGTTGAAGTGATCAGCTTGATGCTGGCCATGCTGCAATTGGCCGACGTACCGGATGTCCACATGGACCTGGGTCACGTAGGTATCTACCGTGGCCTGGCCCGTGCGGCCGGTTTGTCTGGTGAAGTTGAACAACAGCTGTTCGATGCCCTGCAACGCAAGGCCATCGATGAAGTGATCGCCCTCACGGCTGGCGTGCCTGCCGATCTGGCCGACATGCTGCGCGCACTGGTGAATCTGTGTGGCGGCCGTGAAGTGCTGGTGGCAGCCCGTGAGCGCCTGGCCAATGCGCCGGCGCCGGTACTGGCGGCACTGGATGACGTGCTGGCAATTGCCGAGCAGCTATCGGCGCGTTTCCCGGAGCTGCCGCTGTACTTTGATCTGGGTGAGTTGCGCGGTTACCACTACCACACCGGTGTGGTGTTCGCCGTATTTGTACCGGGTGTTGGCCAGGCCATCGCCCAAGGCGGTCGTTATGACGATATCGGCGCTGACTTCGGTCGTGCGCGTCCGGCCACTGGTTTTTCCACTGATTTGAAAACCCTGGTGACCCTGGGGCGTGCTGAGGTCGAGCTGCCGTCTGGTGGCATCTGGATGCCCGACAGTACGGACGCAGCACTCTGGCAGCAGGTTTGCCAGTTGCGCAGTGAGGGTCAGCGTGTTGTCCAGGCCTTGCCTGGTCAGCCATTGGCCGCCGCCCGTGAAGCGGACTGCGACCGGCAATTGATTCTGCAGAACGGGCTTTGGCAAGTATCGCCACTGGCTTCTTGAGTTTTCCTGCCGGCCATCGCCGGCACCAAGTTTGCGCGAATGAGGACAAGTGTTATGGGTAAGAATGTCGTAGTCCTGGGCACCCAATGGGGTGATGAGGGCAAAGGCAAGATCGTTGATCTGCTGACCGAACATGCTGCCGCCGTAGTGCGCTACCAAGGTGGCCACAACGCTGGCCACACCCTGGTCATCGATGGCGAAAAAACTGTCTTGCACCTGATCCCGTCGGGCGTATTGCGCGAAGGCGTGCAGTGCCTGATCGGCAACGGTGTAGTAGTTGCACCGGATGCCCTGCTGCGTGAGATCACCAAGCTGGAAGAAAAAGGCGTACCGGTGCGCGAGCGCCTGCGTATCAGCCCGTCCTGCCCGCTGATCCTGTCCTTCCACGTCGCGCTGGACCAGGCCCGTGAAAAAGCCCGTGGCGAGCTGAAGATCGGCACCACCGGTCGCGGCATCGGCCCGGCCTACGAAGACAAGGTCGCACGTCGTGGCCTGCGTGTGGGCGACCTGCTCAACATGCCACGCTTCGAAGACAAGCTGCGTGAACTGGTGGATTACCACAACTTCATGCTGGTCGGTTACTACAAAGAGCCGGCCATCGAGTTCGAAAAGACCCTGGCCGAGTGCAAGGAATACGCTGAGCTGCTCAAGCCGCTGATGCTGGACGTGACCGCCGAGCTGCACGACCTGCGTCGCGCCGGCAAGGACATCATGTTCGAAGGCGCCCAAGGCTCCCTGCTGGACATCGACCACGGCACCTACCCGTACGTGACCAGCTCCAACACCACCGCAGGTGGCGTGGCGACGGGTTCCGGCGTTGGCCCGATGTTCCTGGACTACATTCTGGGCATCACCAAGGCCTACACCACCCGTGTCGGTTCGGGTCCGTTCCCGACTGAGCTGTTCGACGAAGTCGGCGCGCACCTGGCCAAGCAAGGTCACGAGTTTGGTGCGACCACCGGCCGTGCCCGTCGTTGCGGCTGGTTTGACGCCGTTATCCTGCGTCGCGCTATCGACGTGAACAGCATTTCGGGCATCTGCCTGACCAAGCTGGATGTGCTCGACGGCCTGGAAACCATCAATATCTGCACTGGTTATAAAGATGCGGAAGGTAAAGATGTCGCCCCGACTGACGCTGACAGCTACGTAGGTCTGCAGCCTGTGTACGAAGAAGTGCCGGGCTGGACCGAATCGACCGTGGGCGCCAAGACCCTGGAAGAGCTGCCGGCGAATGCCCGTGCGTACATCAAGCGTGTTGAAGCGCTGATTGGCGCGCCGATCGACATTATTTCGACGGGGCCGGACCGCAACGAAACCATCGTTCTGCGTCATCCGTTCGCTTAATAAGCTGTTGATGTAAAAAGCAAAGGGTTCCTTCGGGAGCCCTTTGTCGTTTCTGTCGCCCGAGCGGCACGACCCTTGCTTTGGTTCTTTCTTTCGCGGTGCTATCAAATTAATGGCACCCGTGATGGAGGGATTCCCGATGTCTGCCGTTCTCTCATTGTTACAAAGCCGTCTGTTGCGGCCGGTGTTCGTTACCCTAGGTATCGCTCTTTTGGTGCAAGTACTGGTGGCGGTCGCCCTGACGCGAAGCACGGTCACAGCACTGGAGGCTGATCTGGGCAATCGCCTGGGTGTCGACAGCCAGAAGCTGTCCGGCGAATTGGCCCAGGCTGGCAAGGAAGTCACGTCCAGTCTCGATAGCTTGTCGACAAGTACTCGCCAACGTCTGACCGCTGGGCTCTCGGCTCGCCTGCAGGAAGAGCAGAAGCAACTGCGTGCGACCCTGGAAAAAGACCTGAAAGACTCCGCCAATGACATGGCACAGCTGCTCGCCTCAGTGGCGCCCCGCGCCATGTGGGACAGTGACGTGCCGACGTTGTCGGAGTTCGCCCGACGCGCCCAGCGCAATCCCAACGTGCTGTTTGTGGTGTATGACGACGCGGCAGGTGAGCACCTGACTCGCTACCTGAACCGTGAAAACCCGATCAACCAGGCGTTGTTGGAAAAGGGCAAGGGTGATCGTGCCCTGGATAAAGTGCTGGATGCGGCCAAGGATGATCCTTCTGTGTTCTACGTGGAAGCGTCCATCAGCCCGAATGGTGTAGAGATCGGCAAGGTGCGCATGGGGGTTTCGACAGCTGCGGTTGAAGCTGACTTGCAAGCGCTCGACAAGCGTTTCGCGGCGCTGATCGCCAGTGGTGATCAACTGGTCGGCGACAGCCTCAAGGGTGCAGCGGCCGACAGTGCTGCGGCCATGGGCGCCCGTCTGCAATCTGCGCAAGCCACAGCCACCCAAATGACGGCCAACACCACCAGTGCCGTCCAGGACGCTGCCGGCACCCTGCGCTGGCGCATTGGCATGGGGCTCGCGCTGGTCGGTCTTGGCGTATTGCTGCTGATCGCTGTTGTGCTGGGTCGTCGCGTGGTCAACCGCTTGAAGCTGTTGATCGCGGCCATGGATGATCTGGCGGCGGGCGAGGGCGACCTCACCAAGCGCGTACAAATCAGCAGCAAGGACGAAATCGGCGACATGGCCTCGGCGGTCAATCGCTTTGTGGATAAGTTGCAGCCCATCGTGCGTGAGGCGGGGGATGTAGCCCAGCGAACGGGTGTGGAAATCGGCGCCATGACCTTGCGCAACGCCGGTGCCGATGCGGCCGCGGGCTTGCAGCGTGATGAAGTGGCTGAAAGTCTGCGTGCGCTGTCGCAGATGGCAGATGAAGCTCAGGCTGAAAGCCACGCCATGCAGGCGGCGTTGCAACAGGTGGTGGATATTCGTCAGGCCACGGACGAGAACTCGCGCACCTCGGCTGAAGTCGGCAGTTTGATCGAGGCGCTGGCGGGGCAGGTGCAGGCCGGTTCCACGGTTATCGAGCGCCTGGCCCAGCAAAGCGAGCAGATCGAGGTGGTGCTGACCGTGATTCACGGTATTGCCGAGCAAACCAACCTGCTGGCACTCAACGCGGCGATTGAGGCGGCACGTGCGGGTGAAACCGGGCGCGGCTTCGCGGTGGTGGCGGATGAGGTGCGCGCACTGGCGAGCAAGACCCAAAGCTCCACCGGCGATATCCAGGCGCATATCGTGGCGTTGCAGCAAGGCGCGCGGGAGGCGGTGGAAACCATCGGCAAGGCTGGGCGCCAGGCCAACGAAGGCTTGTTGGTGCTGCGTGACAGCGTGCGTTTGCAGCAGACGGTGCAGGCCTCGGTGGAGCAGGTACATGCCGCGATTGGTTTGGCAACACGTGCAGCCGAGCATCAGGCCCAGGGTGCCCATGCGGTGCGTGGTCGGGTGGAGGTGATCCATGCCCAGGCCGAGCGTGCCGCGCAGGCGGTGGTGGAGACCACCGCCAGTGGCAAGGTGCTGGATGGGTTGGCGGCGCAGTTGAAGGCGAGCCTGGGGCAGTTCAGGGCGTAGTGTTGCCTGTGCCGGCCTCATCGGGGGCAAGCCCCCTCCCACATTTGTCAGCATTCCATAGCTGGAACTCGGTCAACTGTGGGAGGGGGCTTGCCCCCGATAGCGGTCTCAACGGCTCAGATACATCCGCGTCGTGAGCAGATAAACCGGCAACCCCGACACTACTATCAACAACGCCGCATAAGGCGCCGCCGCCGCAAATTCCACATTCGAAGTATGCGCCCACACCGCCGTCGCCAAAGTATTCAGGCCGGTCGGGCTGAGCAGCAGCGTCGCCGTCAATTCCTTCATCGCATCCAGGAACACCAGCGCAAATGCTGCGCCAAGGGCCGGGAAGATAATCGGCAGCGTCACCCGACAAAATGCACTGAACGACGAAGCGCCCAGCGTGCGTGCAGCCTCTTCAAGCTGTGGCGCCGCCTTGTTCAGTGCGGTGCGAATCGGTGCCTGGGCCAGTGGCAGAAACAGTAGCGCATAGGCAATCAGCAACAGTGCCGAGGTCTGGTACAGCGCCGGCACGTAATGCAGGGCGAAATACACCAGGCTCAGTGCGATCACCAGGCCGGGCAAGGCGTGCAGCAGGTAGGGCAGGCGCTCGGCCCAGATCGCCAGCTGACCTTTGTAGCGCACTACCAGAAGCCCCACCGGCACCGCCAGTACCAGGCAAAGCGCGGCGCCGCCGAGAGACAGTGCGAGGGAGGACAGCAACGCCTCACTGATCTCGGCCAGCGGAAATGCAGCCGACGAACCCACCGCTAGCCAATAACCGAGCATTCCCAGGGGAATGCCGCTACCGATGATCGCCAACGCCAGGCAATACACCTGGCCCAATGGCGCCCACTTACCCAATCGCACCTGCTCCGCATGTCGCGCTGCGCCCTGGCCAATGCGCACGTGCCGGCCCTTGCCACGCACGCGCAGCTCCAGCCACAGCAGCGTCAGGCACATCACCAGCAGCACGGCGGACAGCATTGCAGCATTCGCATTGCTGAATTCCAGCTCGAACTGCTGGTAGATCGCGGTGGTGAAGGTCTGCAACCCAATGATCGATAGCGCGCCGAACTCCACCAGCATATGCAGCGCGATCAGCAATGCCCCCGCCAGCAGCGAGGGCCACAACAGCGGCAAGGTGACGCGAAAAAAGATGCCCCAGCGATTCAGTCCCAGGGTGCGGGCCGACTCTTCCAGTGCGGGATCAAGATTGCGCAGCGTTGCCGCCACCGGCAAGAACACCAGCGGATATTTGGACAGGCTCATCACCAGGATGGCGCCACCGAGCCCTTCGAAACTGGCGCTCAGCGACACCCAGGTAAAGCTGCTGACAAACGCCGGTACCGCAAACGGCAGGCACAGGATCACGCCCCAGATACGTCGCCCCGGCAGGTTGCTGCGCTCCAGCAGCCAGGCGAGGGACAGGCCGATCACTGCGCAGCCCGCCGTAACGCCCACCATCAGCGCCAGCGTGTTGCGCAGCAACCCAAACACATAAGGTCGCCACAGCAGATGCACCGCTTCCGCCCAGCCCGCTTGCCAGGCCTTGGTACCAACGTACGCCAGCGGCAACAGGCTCAAGCCAACCAGAAACAGCACCGGTAGCAACAGCCAGATCGACGGACGTTTGCGCCTTGGGCTGAGCCCTGTGCGCAGGGCGGGTAGCGATGGGTTCATCAGTTCAAGCCAACGTCACGTTCCAGGTCGAGGGCTTCTTCGGCGTTGCCCAGGTCGGCCGGGGTGACTTTCGGCGGTTGCAGTTCGCTGAAAGGCTTGAGACCGCGATTGGATTCCATACCCTTGCGCAGCGGGTATTCGGCCGAGGTGTTGGTGATCACGCGCTGGCCTTCTTCACTGGCCATGAACGCCAACAGTTGCTGGGCTTCCTTGGGGTGCTTGCTGGATTTCAGCGCGGCAGCGGAAGACACGGTGATCAAGCCGCCGGCGTCGCCATTGGTGAAGTAGTGCAGTTGGGAATCCAGATTGGTCTTTTCTTTCTTCAGGGCGAACCAGTAGTAGTTGTTCACCAGCACGGTGGCCACTTCGCCGTTTTCGACGGCTTTCAGCGCAACCATGTTGTTGCTGTACACCTTGCCGAAGGCGCGCAGGCCGGTCAGCCATTCTTCAGCCGCTTCGCGACCGTGCAGCTTGATGATCGCAACGGCTTGTTCCTGGAACGCGCCGCTGGTTGGCACGAAGCCGACTTTGCCTTGCCACTCGGGGCCGGCAAAGTCGAGTACCGATTCGGGAAGGTCTTTTTCAGCAATCAGCTTCGGGTTGAAAGCCACAACGCGGGTGCGCGCGGTCACGCCCATCCAGTCGCCATTGGCGCCAACATAATCCTTGGGCAATACGTCGAGGGTGCTGGCGTCGATCCTGGCCAGCAGGCCTTGCTCGCCGAGTTTGTTCAGCGGAGGCGATTCTTCGGTGTAGATCACATCGGCGGGCGAGCGGTCGCCTTCTTCGACGACTTGGCTGGCCAACTGGTTGCTGCTGCCTTTGCGCACGTTGACGTGGATGCCGGTCTTGGCTTCGAAGGCCTTGGCGAGTTCATCGCCGACTTCTTTGTGCTGGCCGTTGTACAGGGTCAGGGAGACCTTGTCGGCGGAATAGGCGGTGGGCGAGAGCAAGGTCAGGCCGAGCAGGGTGAGGGTCAGGCCACGCAGAAGGGATGTCTTGAGACGGGTATCGCGGATGGTCATCCGAAGTTTTCCTCGCTTGTGTGCAACAAATCATTGCAAGGATAAACGATAAAGTTTCTCAGGTGCGGACGCAGACGGAAATCGACTGGGAAGTTTTCAAACCCCGGAAACGAAAAAACCCGCTTTCGCGGGTTTGATCTGAATTTGGTGCCCAGGAGAAGACTCGAACTTCCACGACCGTAAGGTCACCAGCACCTG
>NZ_MDGK01000056.1 GCF_001870465.1 Pseudomonas extremorientalis | reverse complement strand
CGTAAGGTCACCAGCACCTGAAGCTGGCGTGTCTACCAATTTCACCACCTGGGCATTATCAACAACGCTTGCGCTGTTGATGGAGCGAACTATACGGAGGGCTTTTTGATCTGTAAACCCCTGATTCAAAAAAATAAATCAAGTTTTCCGTTAAAAATCAGAGCCTTGAAACGAAAAAACCCGCTTTCGCGGGTTTTATCTGAATTTGGTGCCCAGGAGAAGACTCGAACTTCCACGACCGTAAGGTCACCAGCACCTGAAGCTGGCGTGTCTACCAATTTCACCACCTGGGCATTATCAAACAACGTTGCCGTCGTCGATGGCGCGCACTATACGGAGGGGATTTTAAGCTGTAAACCCCCGCCACGAAAAAAGCCTGGAAAATTTCGCCAGTGGTCGTGCAAGGTGCCTGTTGCGGGCTGCAAAGGGCTTTAAAAGGCTTGTTGACGTCTGAAATTTCCCGTTTCAATACGCGTATGCCAAACTAACCCGCATATAGACAAGGTGAAAACTCTCTAATGGCCGATTGGCAGTCCCTCGATCCCGAGGCCGCTCGTGAAGCGGAAAAATATGAAAACCCTATTCCTAGCCGCGAACTGATCCTGGCGCACCTCGCCGATCGGGGCTCGCCTGCTAGCCGCGAGCAGTTGGTTGAAGAATTCGGTCTGACCACCGAAGACCAGCTCGAAGCCCTGCGCCGCCGCCTGCGCGCCATGGAGCGCGACGCACAATTGATCTACACCCGCCGTGGCACTTACGCGCCAGTGGACAAGCTCGACCTGATCCTCGGCCGCATCGCCGGCCATCGTGACGGCTTTGGCTTCCTGATCCCGGACGACGGCAGCGATGACCTGTTCATGAGCCCGGCGCAAATGCGCCTGGTGTTCGATGGCGACCGTGCCCTGGCGCGTGTTTCCGGCCTGGACCGTCGCGGTCGCCGTGAAGGCGTGATCGTCGAAGTGGTGTCCCGTGGTCACGAGACCATCGTCGGTCGCTACTTCGAAGAAGGCGGCATTGGTTTTGTGGTGCCGGATAACCCGAAGGTGCAGCAGGAAGTGCTGATCACCCCGGGCCGCAATGCGAATGCCAAGGTTGGCCAGTTTGTCGAGGTGAAGATCACCCACTGGCCGACCCCTCGCTTCCAGCCGCAGGGTGATGTGATTGAAGTGGTCGGCAACTACATGGCGCCGGGCATGGAAATCGATGTCGCGCTGCGTACCTACGATATTCCTCACGTCTGGCCTGAAGCCGTCGTGAAAGAAGCGCGCAAGCTCAAGCCGGAAGTCGAAGAGAAGGACAAAGAGAAGCGCATCGACCTGCGCCATCTGCCGTTCGTCACCATCGACGGCGAAGACGCCCGCGACTTCGACGATGCGGTCTACTGCGAAGCCAAGCCGGGCAAGCTGCGTCTGTTCTCCGGCGGCTGGAAGTTGTACGTGGCGATTGCCGACGTCTCCAGCTACGTGAAGATCGGTTCGGCCCTGGATAACGAGGCCCAGGTGCGTGGCAACTCGGTGTACTTCCCCGAGCGCGTGATTCCGATGCTGCCGGAAGAGTTGTCCAACGGGCTGTGCTCGCTGAACCCGAAAGTCGACCGTTTGGCCATGGTGTGCGAGATGACTATCTCGAAAACCGGCGAAATGACCGATTACCAGTTCTATGAAGCGGTGATTCATTCCCAGGCGCGCCTGACCTACAACAAGGTCAGCACCATCCTGGAACAGCCGAAAACCAGCGAAGCCAAAGCATTGCGTGGTGAGTACGGCCATGTCGTGCCGCATCTCAAGCAGCTCTATGCGCTGTACAAGGTGTTGCTGGGCGCACGTCACACCCGAGGCGCGATCGATTTTGAAACCCAGGAAACCCGGATTGTCTTCGGTTCCGAGCGCAAGATCGCCGCGATCACCCCGACCACCCGTAACGATGCGCACAAGCTGATCGAGGAATGCATGCTGGCGGCCAACGTGGCCACCGCTGAGTTCCTGAAAAAGCACGAGATCCCTGCGTTGTACCGGGTGCACGACGGCCCGCCGCCGGAGCGTCTGGAAAAGCTGCGCGCGTTCCTCGGCGAACTCGGCCTGTCCCTGCACAAAGGCAAGGACGGCCCGACGCCGAAGGATTACCAGGCTCTGCTGGCCAGCATCAAGGACCGCCCGGATTACCACGTGATCCAGACCGTCATGCTGCGCTCCCTGAGCCAGGCGGTGTACAGCGCGGATAACCAGGGCCACTTCGGCCTGAACTACGAGGCGTACACCCACTTCACTTCGCCGATCCGCCGTTACCCGGACCTGCTCACGCACCGTGCGATCCGCAGCGTGATCCATTCCAAGATGAACACCCCGCACGTCAAGCGCGCCGGTGCCATGACCATTCCGAAGGCGCGGATCTATCCGTACGACGAAGCGGCCCTGGAACAGCTGGGCGAGCAGTGCTCCATGAGCGAACGCCGCGCCGACGAAGCCACCCGCGACGTGGTGAACTGGCTCAAGTGTGAGTTCATGAAGGATCGCGTAGGCGAATCGTTCCCGGGTGTGATCACCGCCGTGACCGGCTTCGGTCTGTTTGTGGAGCTGACCGATATCTATGTCGAAGGCCTGGTGCACGTCACCGCCTTGCCGGGCGACTACTACCACTTCGACCCTGTGCATCACCGCCTGGCGGGCGAGCGCACCGGTCGCAGCTTCCGCCTTGGCGATACCGTTGAAGTGCAGGTCATGCGCGTCGATCTCGACGAGCGCAAGATCGACTTCGGCATGTCCGATAAGCCAGCCGAATCGCCGGGCAGCCGTAAAAAGCGTGGTAGCGAACCGACCAGCAAAGGCAAGGCCGCGCCTGCCAAAGCAGCGACCGTCGAACCTGCGCCAGCCAAGGCCGGTCGTCGTTCATCGACCAAGGAAAAGGCCCCCGAAGCCTACCGCCCAAGCGATGCAGCGGCGAAAAACGCTGAACTGCGCAAGAGCCGTGAGTTGAAGCAGCAGTTGCTCAATGAAGCCAAAAGCGGTGGTAAAGCGGCGTCTGGGGGAAAGTCCCACGGGGCGGAAAAACCGTCGAGCAAGCCCAGTAAACACCGTAAAGGCCCGCCAAAAGCGGGCTCGGCTCCCGCGAAAAGCGGCGGGTCGCGCAAACCTAAGGCCAAGTCATGAGTCTGGAAAAAATCTACGGCGTCCACGCCGTAGAAGCACTGCTGCGTCACCACCCCAGGCGCGTCAAGCAAGTCTGGCTGGCGGAAGGGCGCAGCGAGCCGCGCGTACAAGCGCTGGTTGAATTGGCCACGCAAAACAAGGTTGCCATCGGCCAGGCCGAGCGTCGTGAAATGGACGTGTGGGTAGAGGGCGTTCACCAGGGCGTGGTGGCGGATGTCAGCCCGAGTCAGGTCTGGGGCGAGGCGATGCTCGACGAGCTGCTCGACCGCACCGAAGGTGCGCCGTTGTTGCTGGTGCTGGACGGCGTGACCGACCCGCACAACCTCGGCGCCTGCCTGCGCTCGGCGGACGCTGCCGGTGCGCTGGCGGTAATCGTGCCTAAAGACAAATCGGCGACGCTGACGCCGGTGGTGCGTAAAGTCGCGTGTGGCGCAGCCGAAGTGATTCCGCTGGTGGCCGTGACCAACCTGGCGCGCACCCTGGAGAAGCTCCAGCAGCGCGGCCTGTGGGTCGTGGGTACGGCGGGAGAGGCCGAGGTCAGCATTTATGACCAGGACCTCACCGGCCCGACCATCCTGATCATGGGCGCCGAAGGCAAAGGTATGCGCCGCCTGACCCGCGAGCATTGTGATTACCTGGTGCACCTGCCGATGGCCGGTAGTGTCAGTAGCCTCAACGTGTCGGTCGCCACCGGCGTCTGCCTGTTCGAAGCCCAGCGCCAGCGTGGCGCAAAGGCCAAGGCCAAAACGAAGAAGTGATCAAAATGTGGGAGGGGTCTTGCCCTCGATAGCGGTGTGTCAGTTGCAGATGATGTGGCTGATCCTTCGTAATCGGGGGCAAGCCCCCTCCCACAGTGTTTTTGGGGTGTCTGGAAGATTGTTCAAATAATCACCAATCACCTTGCACGCATCCTCCCCCTTCTCTACAATTGCGCCCCTTGCCTTCCTGGCGGGCACCGAGGTGCCTCCCTGCGGCAAGATCCATAAGTGTCATTCACTCCTTGTCTGACCGTTTTTGAGCGGCAGGCTACAACCCGTAAGGAGCATTCATGCGTCATTACGAAATCATCTTTTTGGTCCACCCGGATCAAAGCGAGCAAGTCGGCGGCATGGTTGAGCGTTACACCAAGCTGATCGAAGAAGACGGCGGCAAAATCCACCGTCTGGAAGATTGGGGCCGTCGTCAACTGGCCTACGCAATCAACAATGTTCACAAGGCTCACTACGTGATGCTGAACGTTGAGTGCACTGGCAAGGCCCTGGCCGAGCTGGAAGACAACTTCCGCTACAACGATGCTGTGATCCGTAACCTGGTCATCCGTCGCGAAGAAGCCGTTACCGGCCAATCCGAGATGCTCAAGGCTGAAGAAAACCGCAGTGAGCGCCGTGAGCGTCGCGACCGTCCTGAGCACGAAGGCGCTGATAGCGCTGATAGTGATGACAGCGACAACAGCGATAACGCTGACGAGTAATCCACGGACCTTTTAAGGAGCCTATCAAATGGCACGTTTCTTCCGTCGTCGTAAATTCTGCCGCTTCACCGCTGAAGACGTGAAAGAGATCGATTACAAAGATCTCAACACTCTGAAAGCCTACGTATCCGAGACCGGCAAAATCGTTCCAAGCCGTATCACCGGTACCAAAGCACGTTATCAGCGTCAGCTGGCCACCGCTATCAAGCGCGCCCGCTTCCTGGCCCTGCTGGCCTACACCGACAGCCACGGCCGCTGAGACCGGGCAGTCGACAAGTAGTAAGGGATTGAATGCATGCGCGCCTTAGCTGAGTTCATCATGCGCGGTCGCGTGCAGGCCACTCTCGTAGTGGCTGGATGTGCAGCATTGCCGTTGTTGTATTGGTTGGGTGCTGCCGCAGGTTGCCTTGTGCTGCTGCGGCGCGGTTTGCAGGATGCCCTTGGCGTCCTGGCCCTGGGAGTGCTGGCCGCCTTGATCTGGTGGCTGCAACTGGGCGAACCCAAGGTACTTCTGGTACTGCTGGGATCGTCGAGCCTTGCGTTGGTTTTGCGCGCAAGTGAGTCCTGGGCCCGCACGCTGCTGGTCAGCGTGGCAGTGGGGTTGGTGTTTTCGGTGTTGATCGACGCGGCTTTCCGCCCGCAGATCGAGGTGCTGTCGCAAGAGATCGTCAAGGTCCTGCCGATGGCCCTCGGGGAACTCTACCAGCAGCTTTCGGTAGATGAGCGAGCGCGTCTTGCGACACTGATTGCACCGGCCCTGATCGGCCTGATGGCGGTAATGATGCAGATCGTCAGCGTGCTGAGCCTGATGCTTGGGCGATATTGGCAGGCGTTGTTGTACAACCCGGGTGGTTTTGGTCGCGAATTTCGCAGTATCAGAATCCCCGTGGGCCCGGCGATGTTGCTGCTGGCACTCATGGTGGTCGGACCGTACTTCGGTTCACAAGCCACCTTGCTGGTGCTGTTTTGCAGCGTACCGCTGGTGTTCGCCGGACTGGCCCTGATTCACGGGCTGGTCGCGCAGAAGCGCCTGGCCAAGTTCTGGCTGGTGGGGATGTACGTAACAATGGTGCTGTTCATGCAGCTGATCTATCCGTTACTCGTGGTTCTGGCCATTGTCGACGGCCTGATTGATTTTCGCGGTCGTCTGGCGCCGAAAGACGCCGATAACGCGAACGGTGAAGGTTAAAAGTTAGAGGATTTTCACATGCAACTGATCCTTCTGGAAAAAGTCGCCAACCTGGGCAACCTGGGCGACAAAGTGAACGTTAAGGCCGGCTACGGTCGTAACTACCTGCTGCCATACGGCAAAGCCACCGCTGCAACCGCTGCCAACCTGGCTGCGTTTGAAGAGCGTCGTGCCGAGCTGGAAAAAGCCGCAGCAGACAAAAAAGCTTCGGCCGAAACTCGCGCTGCCCAACTGGCTGAGCTGGAAGTGACTATCACTGCCACCGCCGGTGACGAAGGCAAGCTGTTCGGTTCGATCGGCACCCACGACATCGCTGATGCACTGACCGCCTCCGGCGTTGAAGTGCAGAAGAGCGAAGTTCGTCTGCCGAACGGCACCATCCGCAACGTAGGCGAATTCGACGTAGCCGTGCACCTGCACGCCGAAGTTGAAGCCACCGTACGCGTTGTCGTGGTAGCAGCTTAAGCCGCACCTAACTGGCTGGCACCTCGCGTGCCAGGCGGTTAACATCGGGCACGATCCTGTTTACAGGTCGTGCCTTTTGTTTTTCTACACACCCCAAATTCCAAGTGGCCATGAACGATATTTCAGCTCCTGAGCAATACGATCTGCAAACCGCTGCCCTGAAGGTGCCGCCGCATTCCATCGAGGCCGAACAGGCTGTGCTCGGTGGTTTGATGCTGGACAACAACGCCTGGGAACGCGTGCTGGATCAAGTCTCGGACGGTGATTTCTATCGCCATGACCACCGCCTGATCTTCCGCGCCATCGCCAAGCTGGCCGACCAGAACTCGCCGATCGACGTGGTGACCCTGGCCGAACAACTGGACAAGGAAGGCCAGACCTCCCAGGTCGGCGGCCTCGGCTACCTGGGCGAACTGGCGAAGAACACGCCGTCCGTCGCCAACATCAAGGCCTATGCCCAGATCGTTCGCCAGCGCGCCACGTTGCGCCAACTGATCGGCATCAGCACCGAGATCGCCGACAGCGCCTTCAACCCAGAAGGGCGCACCGCCGAAGAGATCCTCGACGAAGCCGAGCGCCAGATCTTCCAGATCGCCGAGGCCCGCCCGAAAACCGGCGGCCCGGTGGGCGTCAACGAGCTGTTGACCAAGGCCATCGACCGCATCGACACCCTGTTCAACACCGACGCCGCCATCACCGGTATTTCCACCGGCTACACCGACCTCGACGAGAAAACCAGCGGCCTGCAGCCCTCCGACTTGATCATCGTCGCCGGCCGTCCTTCCATGGGTAAGACCACCTTCGCGATGAACCTGGTGGAAAACGCGGTGTTGCGCAGCGACAAGACCGTGCTGGTGTACTCACTGGAGATGCCAGGCGAATCGCTGATCATGCGGATGCTCTCGTCGCTCGGGCGTATCGACCAGACCAAGGTGCGTTCCGGCCAACTGGAAGACGACGATTGGCCGCGCCTGACCTCGGCGGTCAACCTGCTTAACGACCGCAAGCTGTTCATCGATGACACCGCCGGTATCAGCCCCTCGGAAATGCGTGCGCGTACCCGCCGCCTGGCGCGCGAGCACGGCGATATCGCCCTGATCATGATCGACTACCTGCAGTTGATGCAGATCCCCGGTTCCAGCGGTGACAGCCGGACCAACGAGATTTCCGAAATCTCCCGATCCCTCAAGGCCCTGGCCAAGGAATTCAACTGCCCGGTGGTGGCGCTGTCCCAGCTCAACCGTTCCCTGGAACAACGCCCCAACAAGCGCCCGGTGAACTCCGACTTGCGTGAATCCGGCGCGATCGAGCAGGACGCCGACGTGATCATGTTCGTGTATCGCGACGAGGTGTATCACCCCGAGACCGAGCACAAAGGCATTGCCGAAATCATCATCGGCAAACAGCGGAACGGCCCCATCGGCTTTATCCGCCTGGCGTTCATCGGCAAGTACACACGCTTCGAAAACCTCGCCCCGGGCAGCTACAACTTCGACGACGACGAATAACGCGCCTTACGGCCGGGCAAACAGCGCACGGATGGTGGCTTCGTCGTATTGGTAGTTCCAGCGCAACTCAGTGCCGGCGGGAATAGATTCGCTGGCAAATAATCCGGTGAGTATCATTTGATCCTGTCGGTTGCCGACCTGGGCCTGGACCCTGAATTGTGCCGCCTCAACGTTGTAGCCCGAGGCGGCCTGTCGCACCGGAACATCGGCCTCATATTCAAAAATGGTATTGATCCTCGACAACGCGTTGTCGCCGGACAGTACCGGCTGAGTGTTGAGCGCGTGGGGCGACACAGGCCTCACATCCTTGACGGCCATCAGATAAGGATCTCGGCGCGCCTTCGCCACGAAAAACGGCAGGATGTCCCCTCCATACACGCCCAGCGCTTCGCCCTTGCTCAGCGGGCGCCGCGTGATGACCGTGGCTTCGCCGATCATTGCGGCCTCCTGGGGGAATTTTTGATGAGCGGCGGTGAAGGGTAAAACCTCAAGCTTGTCTTCATACAGGCGCGCGACGTTTTCATAACCTTCCCAGCGGATGTAGGGCAGCAGCTGGTCTTTGCTGAATACCGTGCCGGACGTTAACGACTTCCCTTGGACTTGCATGAGTCGGATCCGCATGGGCTGACCATTTTCATCGCGCAGTGGGTAGCGGCCACAGTTGGCGCGGTCATAAATACGCCGATAGTTCTGGCTGTGCTGGTAGCTGCGCTCGGTGCGCATGTAGGCCAATTCCTGAGGAGTGTAGAGCGCGTCTACAGTGCCTTCCTCGGCTGATCCGTAAGAATTGGACGAGTGTGCCGACCCATACCCGTCAATGGAGTCGACGCTTTCGAGTGATGGCGCAGGCGAGCCCCCTCCGCCCGGTAACCCACCTTTGGCGGGGTCGATTTCCCAACCCCCGTTGGCGTTTTTGCGCAGATAGGGCGAATAGGCCCGGAAACGGCTACGCGCATCGACCAGTCGCCATCCCTGCGGGTCTTTTTTGATCTGGTAGTAGTTCTGCTCGTCCTGGACGTAATAGCGAAAACTTCCGTCAGGCAGTGGCGGCGCTTGAAAGGTCTGGTCAGCCAGCCTTGTCAGTTCGGCCGGAGGGGTTGGTTCGGCGAACAAGGGGTCGAGTGGCAACCCTGCCGAGGGCCGGGTTTCGAGGGTAAGGGGCTTGCCGCGCAGACGCGGAAGGCTGCTGGCCATCAGTGACTTGCCGGATTTGTGCAGGGCCTGCTCAAACGAATCCGCACCCGATTGGCGCAGCAGTGCACGGTGCTCCAAGGGGGAAAGTGTTTGCTCGATTGCGTGAGGCAGATCGGTCAGTGGGGGGGGGAGGGTATCTGGTGAGGCGTGAAGCGCGTATAGCTCGCCTTTGCGGATCAGCGTATGGCTCGAAGGGGCATCCGCGTTACCGATACTCCCCAGAAGCGGCCCCTCGGTACTGTCGTCATACACATCAATCCGGCGCGACCCAGGCCAACCGGGTATCTGCTCCAGTGTGTAAAGCATCAATTGCACGCTTTCCCGGTTGCGCAAGGTATTGAGGAAAATGCTCTCTTGCAGCTGGGCGACCTTTGCCATCTTTGTGTAGTGGTCTGCTTCTTCGAGCGATACGGGGTCCAGGCTGTCTCCCGCTTGCAAGCGTTGGCGTTTGCTTGCTGGGAGTGTGCGCTCTATCTCTTCAAGATGTCGTTTGGACAGTTGCGGCATCAGTGTGCGCAGACTTTTTTCGGTGGGTGTGACCGCGGCTTCATTGGCCGCGTTGAGTTGAGAAAACAGCCATTGTTTTTTCTGTGCGGCCTGCTTGCTCAATCTCAGGGCAAGGTTTTCGGTTTTACTGAAGTAGTCGATAGGCGAGGAGGGCAGCAGATTATTGAACGCGGTCTGAGGCATTTGCGCCTCTATGGCATGCAATAACTCGCCCTTTCTGAAACGGTCTTCGCTGACCTTGATTTCGACGTTGCCCTGACCGAACTGCATCACGGTCTGTTGCTGCTGGTCGACCACCTTCAGCCCGTAAGTGGCGGGCCATTCGGGCAGCGAGGTGAGCAGGTGGGCTTGAATCAGCGGCGAGTGAGCCGTCACGGAGGTGCCCTCGGCACGGCTCAGGTTGAAATCATTGATTTCCTGGTCCAGGTTGAAGTGTGTAACCGTATCGCATAGCAAGGGGGCAGGGCGCACCATCTCTTGATGGGCTTGGCGCAATGTGGTGCTGTCCAGCCCGCTGATCAGCAGGATGGGCTCTACGGACGGTTGGGTTATGTTGGCCGCATCTGGGCCCAGGCGCTTGATCAGTTTGAGCGTGTCCCAATCCTCTGGCGTTTCGTGCACATGGCGCCAGCCGCCGGCTTCGTTGTTCAACAGGGGAGGTGAATAAGCGTGCGGATCGCTGGGGTGTGACAACTCCCATCGTGTGCCATCGGGTGAGCGCTGAATGGCATGGGGGTGATCATCCAGTTTTAGATACGACTGCTGTTGGTATTGATAGATACCTTGTTTATCGGCAACCACGTGTTCAGGCAATGTCGCGGGGTGTTGGTAGGGTTCCAAGTCAGAGTGCCAGAGGCGCCAGCCCTGATTGCGTACCTGAACTTTCACGAGGCCCGCCGTAAAGCGTCCTGCCTTGATCACGCCGGCGGTCGCTACGGCCATGGCAACGTTATCCACCACGTCCAGCAGGTCGTCGAGCGCCTGTTGGCTATCGCCCCGGCTCCAGGCGGCAAAGCCGTTATAGACCGTGCCGATCAATTGGGCGGCGGTAACGACCAGCAGAACCTCCCCGACGATTGGCACGAAGGATGCGGCAAAGAACAGCAGGGATTTACCCAGGTCGGCATAGAACTGCAGGCGTTTTTGTCGGCTGATGGCATCAACCTGTGCCGTCGGGACCGCGACTTCGCAAGCGTCGCTTTCTATCTGGGAAAACCGTCGCAGGATGATGGCGTGGAACAGATTGCCGGTGATTTTGGTCAGGGTCAGCGGTTTGTCCAGCTGCGCTGGCTTGATTTTCCCGGGTGAGCCGATGGGCAGCCAATCAATCCACATGGGCTTTACATGCAGCAGCGATTCTCGCTGATGCACTGGGGCCAGCCGCTTGAAGAAGGCCAGGTAGTCCGGTCGCATCAGGCGTTTAACGAGTTGAGTTTCCAGGTCGTCCATCGAGGGGTGCTGGCGAAGTGCCTCGATCGGGTCTTCAGGTGTGTAGAGAAGCGGTCCGGTTTCTGCCCGGACGTCAACGATGACCAGGACGTCAGGCAACACCACTCCACCAAGCGTCAGGTGAAAGCAGTCGAAGGCCACGTGGTGTCCGCGCTCGGAGAGCTCGACCAATTCTTCGTAAAGGGTTTCCGGCATCTTCTTCTTGAGGTAGGCCAGGTGCAAGGCAACGTTGAAACGCTGCTGTTCGTGCTCGCGAAAGAACCGGCGTACCGACAGATTGGTGCTGATGACCGTGCGAATATGCTTGAGGTATTGCCCGCCCAGGTCCAGTTTGCGGCAAAAACCGGCGAAGAGCGTCGCGGAAATCAACGAAGGAAATCGTGAGTCCTGGGTGATGTTGAAAAGCTCGGTCCCGGTCTCCATGCCGCCGTCCTCTGCTTCCGAAGCCTCGAAGTTCTGCAGGGCCGCCTCCAAAAGGGATTGTTCAGTGGTGCGTGCGTGGGTGCGTAGCAGCCCGAACAGGTGATGGTTTTTCCATTCGCGCACCAGGACCGAAGTCTTCGCATTCAGCAGCGTCAGGTATTCGCGGCGCAGCGCCTGCTCAAACAGCGGAAAAGCGAACGCCTCGGGGCTTTGCAGTTGCCTGAGGAGTTCTTGGATCTTGTGCCTGGATTGATTGCTCTTGAGCAGGTTGGCGCGCAGGGCTGCGCGGGTGTCTGCGGGGGAGTCGGTGAGCCAAGTGGGGAGTTGGGTCTGGATGAAGGCGGCGTGGGCGTCGGGTGTTACCAGTGGAGGCGCGGGATTACTGCTCATCTGGGTTTCCATGAAAAGGCTAGTTGAATCCTGACAGCCTATCCAGGGTGTTTCCGGGGATGGGGCTAGCGGATTAGGCCCTTGCCCCCTGCAAATCCGGCTATGAGTACCGGGGAAAAGTGATGCCAGGGTAAAAGCCGACCATTGCCGTCGGAATTGGTCAAAATTTGTGCTATATTCCGCGCCCGCGATTTTCCATCTCAACACCGGTCACCGTCATGCAAACAGCCAAGCCGTTATTTGACTATCCCAAGTACTGGGCCGAATGTTTCGGTCCAGCGCCATTCCTGCCGATGAGCAGGGAGGAGATGGATCAACTTGGCTGGGATTCCTGCGACATCATCATCGTCACCGGTGATGCCTACGTTGACCATCCGTCGTTCGGCATGGCGATCATCGGCCGGCTGCTGGAGTCCCAGGGCTTCCGCGTCGGGATCATTGCCCAGCCGAACTGGCAGTCCAAAGACGACTTCATGAAGCTCGGCGAGCCGAACCTGTTCTTCGGCGTCGCGGCCGGCAACATGGACTCCATGATCAACCGCTATACCGCCGACAAGAAAATCCGCTCCGACGACGCCTACACCCCAGGCGGCATGGCGGGCAAACGCCCGGATCGCGCCAGCCTGGTGTACAGCCAGCGGTGCAAGGAAGCCTACAAGAACGTGCCGATCGTACTCGGCGGCATCGAAGCCTCCCTGCGTCGCATCGCCCACTACGACTACTGGCAGGACCGGGTGCGCAATTCGATCCTGATCGACGCCACCGCCGATATCCTGCTGTACGGCAACGCCGAGCGCGCCATCGTCGAAGTCGCCCAGCGCCTGTCGTGGGGCCACAAGATCGAAGACATCACCGATGTGCGCGGTACCGCGTTCATCCGTCGCGACACGCCGGCCGGCTGGTACGAAGTGGACTCCACGCGTATCGACCGTCCGGGCAAGATCGACAAGATCATCAACCCGTACGTCAACACCCAGGACACCCAGGCCTGCGCCATCGAGCAGGAAAAAGGGCCGCAGGATGATCCGGAAGAAGCCAAGGTCGTGCAGATCCTGGCCAGCCCCAAGATGACCCGCGACAAGACCGTGATCCGCCTGCCATCGGTGGAGAAAGTCCGTGGCGATGCGGTGCTCTACGCCCACGCCAACCGCGTGCTGCACCTGGAAACCAACCCAGGCAACGCTCGCGCCCTGGTGCAGAAGCACGGCGAAGTGGACGTGTGGTTCAACCCGCCACCCATTCCGATGACCACCGAAGAAATGGACTACGTGTTCGGCATGCCGTACGCCCGCGTCCCGCACCCCGCGTACGGCAAGGAAAAAATCCCGGCCTACGACATGATCCGCTTCTCGGTGAACATCATGCGTGGCTGCTTCGGCGGCTGCACTTTCTGCTCCATCACCGAGCACGAAGGCCGCATCATCCAGAACCGTTCCGAAGAGTCGATCATTCGCGAGATCGAAGAGATCCGCGACAAGGTCCCCGGCTTTACCGGCGTGATCTCCGACCTCGGCGGTCCGACCGCGAACATGTACCGCATCGCCTGCAAGAGCCCGGAAATCGAATCCGCGTGCCGCAAGCCGTCGTGCGTGTTCCCCGGTATCTGCCCGAATCTGAACACTGACCACTCGTCGTTGATCCAGCTGTACCGCAGCGCCCGTGCGTTGCCGGGTGTGAAGAAGATCCTGATCGCCTCCGGCCTGCGCTATGACCTGGCCGTCGAGTCGCCGGAATACGTGAAAGAGCTGGTCACCCACCACGTCGGCGGCTACCTCAAGATCGCCCCGGAACACACCGAGGAAGGTCCGCTCAACCAGATGATGAAGCCGGGCATTGGCAGCTATGACAAGTTCAAGCGCATGTTCGAGAAGTACACCAAGGAAGCGGGCAAGGAGCAGTACCTGATTCCTTACTTCATCGCCGCCCACCCGGGTACCACCGATGAAGACATGATGAACCTGGCCCTGTGGCTCAAGGGCAACGGCTTCCGCGCCGACCAGGTACAGGCGTTCTACCCGTCGCCGATGGCCACCGCCACGGCCATGTATCACTCGGGCAAGAACCCGCTGCGCAAGGTCACCTACAAGAGCGACGCGGTAACCATCGTCAAGAGCGAAGAGCAGCGCCGCCTGCACAAGGCGTTCCTGCGCTACCACGACCCGAAAGGCTGGCCGATGCTGCGTGAGGCACTGACCCGCATGGGCCGCGCCGACCTGATCGGGCCGGGCAAGGACCAGTTGATCCCGTTGCACCAGCCGAGCACCGACAGCTACCAGAGCGCCCGTCGCAAGAACTCGACGCCGGCCGGTAGCCACAAGGTCGCCAAGGAAACCACCACCAGGATCCTCACCCAGCATACCGGCCTGCCGCCCCGTGGCAGTGACGGCAGCAACCCGTGGGACAAGCGTGAACAAGCCAAGGCCGCGGCCCAGGCGCGCAACAAGCAGGCCGCCAAGGAGCGTGCCGATGCGGCCAAGGGCAAGGGCGGCAAGCCTGCGCGCAAGCCGGTCGTGCCGCGTTGATCGCAGCCTGAACATGCCAGACGCCAGCCTCGTGCTGGCGTTTTGCTTTCTAGCTGTTGGGTAACCTGTTTGCTAAGGTGGCGCCCATTAGAAAGCCATCGCGGGAAAGCCCGACTCCCACAGGCGAATGCATTCCAAATGTGGGAGTGGGCTTGCCCGCGATGGGGCCCGCCTGGTCACCATCATTCTCAAGGAAGAACACTTATGGCTAACCCCCTGGCCTCCATCGGCATGGACTCCAACCGCTCGCAGTTCATGGCGCGCCAGCGCATCGAAAGCCAGATCAACCTTCCGCGCCTGTTTGCGGCCATCGACGCCGATCCAGGTATCGTTGGCGCAGGCGTCGTATACATCGACGCCGACTTCAACGTCATTACCCTGCGCGAATTCAAGCCCATCTGCAGCATCAAGCCCAAGCGCATCATTTTGCGTGAAGCGCAGAAGTACATTGCGCCAACACAGTTTGCTCAACATGTCGTGAGCAATCCTCGAGAGTCGCGACTGATTGGCGAAGCCGTGAATACCGGAATCTCCTGCTTGGGGGCGGTCATCAGTTGGGCTGCGATCGCCAGTGGAACCATTCTGGTGCCTTTCAGCGCTGGCGCCAGTTCCGTCATCGTTGTAGTGGGGTATGCGGCTGCCGGCGCGAGTACGCTTCAGTGCTTTAACGGCATTGCTCGAACAGCGCTTGAGGTCGCCAAACCGGAGGTAAACGATTGGCTCGACAGTGAGGGCTGGTACCAGAATGCATCCGTTGTGCTGGACGCCGTTTCACTGGCTGGCGTAGGCGGTTCGGCCCTGACGACGGTCAAGCTGGTCAGGGCTGCCAAAGCATCGACGGGCAAGAGCCTGCGTGATGTGCTTCGCGGTTTGAATCGCCAGGAAAGAGCCAAGCTGACGAAAGAGCTGCTGAGCATCAACCATCCCAGCTTGACCGCCAAGATGCTCAAATTGCGGCAGGCGTCGGGCGAACTCACCAAGCGCTTCACCCCTACGCAGCTCAAGCACAGCACCACGACCCAGATCAAAGATGTCCTCGGCGCAACCGTAGGATTTGGCGGGAGTGCGTACTCCGGAAACGTCAATACCATCGCGATTGGGTTGTACGAGGAAATAAACGAATGAACGAGTTAATGACGCTACGCGACTTTTTCAGGCAATACTTTCTGACGTTTATGGGCGGCGTATTTGCTGCGTGTTTTTCTTTGGCGTTGGCTGTGGCGTTGGCGTTCATCACCTATTTTCGTGATGCGCCCATTGCTCAAGTGGGGCTCAAGATCATGTCTGCCGGGGCGCTGCTCATTCTGTTGACGGTCCATAGCAACTTTATGATTTTGCGGGGCCGCCCCTCCTGGGTGTGGGTGATGGTCGGCATCTACGTCGCCTGTCTACTGTTTGTAGTTCCGATGATTCAATTCCAGCCTCACAAAATTCTTTATGGGTTGGCGCTGTTATTCCCATTGCTCGGATTATTGACACTTAACAGCAAGGTTCAACGAGAGATGCGCCAGAAGCTGCTTGAAATACGCCACCTGCGCCAAGCCGTGATCGCCAAGCGCAAAACCGGCTGATTGGGTAGATTCCCCACCCACCTTCACACCTGCGCCACAAATATGTGCGTCACTTGCACCAGAGCATCGCCGTTGGCGCCGTTTTGGTGCTGTACTGCACCGGGTCCCACGATAAAGCGCAATGACCGCCGCTCTGGCATAAGTCTTGCGCGCTTTGTGTCCATGCCCTGGCTCGCAGGAGGCCGCCGTGTCGATTCATGTCGCGTTGCACCACGTTACGCATTACCGCTACGACCGTGCTGTCGAACTCGGCCCGCAGATTGTACGGTTGCGTCCGGCCGCCCATAGCCGCACGCGGATTCTGTCCTACGCGCTGAAAGTGCTGCCCGAGCAGCATTTCATCAATTGGCAGCAAGACCCCCAGGGCAATTACCTGGCGCGGTTGGTGTTCCCGGAAAAGACCGATGAGCTGCGCATCGAGGTCGATCTGGTTGCCGAGATGGCGGTGTTCAACCCGTTCGACTTTTTCCTTGAACCCTACGCCGAAAAAATCCCCTTTAGCTATGCCGCCGATGAACAACGCGAGCTGGCGCCGTACCTGGAAACCCTGCCGCTGACGCCGAAGTTCGCCGCGTACCTTGCGGGCATCGACCGTACGCCGTTGCCGGCCGTGGATTTCCTGGTGGGCCTCAACCAGCGCCTGGCGGCCGACATCGGCTACCTGATCCGCATGGAACCGGGCGTGCAGACACCGGAATTCACCCTGGAAAACGCCTCCGGCTCCTGCCGTGATTCGGCCTGGCTGCTGGTGCAATTGCTGCGCAACCTGGGCTTGGCGGCGCGGTTTGTGTCTGGCTATCTGATCCAGTTGACCGCCGACGTCAAAGCCCTCGACGGCCCGTCCGGCACCGAAGTGGACTTCACCGACCTGCACGCCTGGTGCGAAGTGTATTTGCCCGGCGCCGGTTGGATCGGCCTGGATGCCACCTCCGGGCTGTTCGCCGGTGAAGGGCATATCCCGTTGGCCTGTAGTCCCGATCCCTCGTCTGCCGCGCCGATCAGTGGGCTGGTGGAACCCTGCGAGTGTGAATTCACCCACGAAATGTCTGTAGAGAGGATTTGGGAGGCCCCACGGGTCACCAAGCCCTACACCGAGGAACAGTGGCTGGCGATCCAGGCACTGGGACGGCAGATCGATGGCGACCTGCTCAAGGACGATGTCCGCCTGACCATGGGCGGCGAGCCGACCTTTGTCTCCATCGACGATCCCGACGGTGCCGAATGGAACACCGCCGCCCTCGGCCCGGACAAACGCCGCCTGTCCGCCGAGCTGTTCCAGCGCATGCGCAAGCACTACGCGCCCAAAGGGCTGGTGCACTTCGGCCAGGGCAAGTGGTACCCCGGCGAGCAACTGCCGCGCTGGTCGCTCAACTGCTACTGGCGCCGTGACGGCGTGCCGATCTGGCACAACAGCGCGTTGATCGCCGATGAGCAAGAGGATTACGGTGCGGACGGCGTGATGGCCGGGCGTTTCCTGGCCAGCGTCGCCGAGCGCCTTAAGCTGCCGGCACGCTTTGTGTTCCCGGCCTTCGAAGACAATTTCTACTACCTGTGGCGCGAAGGTGCGCTGCCGCAGAACGTCACTGCCCAGGACCCGCGCCTGGGCGATGAGCTGGAGCGCGAACGCCTGCGCAAGGTGTTTGCCCAGGGCCTGGATAAAATCATCGGGCAAGTACTGCCGCTGGCGCGTACGCCTGCCAATGATCGTTGGCAGAGTGGCCGCTGGTACCTGCGCGATAACCACTGCCGTTTGGTGCCGGGAGATTCTCCCCTGGGCTATCGCCTGCCGTTGGCTTCGCAGCCGTGGGTGACGGCGGCGGAGTATCCGTTTGTGCACCCGACGGACCCTAACCAGGATCAGCCCGAGCTGCCGTCCACCGCCCAACTGCAAAGCCATGGCGAACCTGCGCCGAGTGATGAGCGCGTGCCCAAGGTGGACGAGTCCGCCAACTGGCTGACCCGCACCGCACTGTGCGCCGAAGCGCGGGAAGGGCGGCTCTATCTGTTCATGCCGCCGCTGGAGCGCGTCGAGGACTATCTGGAACTTGTGGCGGCCATCGAAGCCACCGCTGAAGAACTGCACTGCCCGGTCTTGCTCGAAGGCTACGAGCCACCGGCCGATTCGCGCCTGAGCAACTTTCGCGTCACGCCGGACCCGGGTGTGATCGAGGTCAACGTGCAGCCATCCGCCTCCTGGGACGAGTTGGTGGAGCGCACCGAGTTCCTCTACGAAGAGGCGCGGCAAACGCGCCTGACCACCGAGAAATTCATGATCGACGGGCGCCACACCGGCACCGGTGGCGGTAACCATTTCGTGCTCGGTGGTGCCACGCCCAAGGATTCGCCGTTCCTGCGTCGCCCCGATCTGCTGCGCAGCTTGATCAGCTACTGGCACAACCATCCTTCGTTGTCCTACCTGTTTTCCGGCCTGTTCATCGGCCCGACCTCCCAGGCGCCTCGGGTGGACGAGGCGCGCAACGATGCGCTGTATGAGCTGGAAATCGCCTTCGCGCAAATGCCTGCTCCCGGCGAAGAATGCCCGCCCTGGCTGGTCGACCGCCTGCTGCGCAACCTGCTGATCGACGTGACCGGCAACACTCACCGCGCCGAATTCTGCATCGACAAACTCTACTCACCGGATGGCGCTACCGGCCGCCTGGGCCTGCTGGAACTGCGTGCATTCGAGATGCCGCCCCATGCACGCATGAGCCTGACCCAACAACTGCTGCTGCGTGCGTTGGTCGCGCGCTTCTGGCGCGAGCCCTATGCACCGTCGAAGCTGGCGCGCTGGGGCACCGAGTTGCACGACCGTTTCCTGTTGCCGCACTTTATCGAGCAGGATTTTGCCGATGTGATCGTCGAGCTCAACGCAGCCGGCTACCCGCTGCGCGCCGAGTGGTTTGCCGCGCACTTGGAGTTCCGTTTTCCCAAGGTGGGCGACTACGCCGTCAGCGGTATCGAGCTGGAACTGCGCCAGGCCCTGGAGCCCTGGCATGTACTGGGCGAAGAGGGCGCGGTGGGCGGTACGGTGCGCTATGTGGATTCGTCGCTGGAGCGCCTGCAAGTCAAGTTGACCGGGCTGCCACCGCAACGCTACCTGCTGACCTGCAACGGCATCCCGGTGCCGCTGCAGGCGACCGGGCGCGTCGGTGAGTTTGTCGCCGGCGTGCGTTATCGCGCCTGGCAACCGGCCAACTGCCTGCAACCGACCATCCCGGTGCATGCGCCCTTGGTGTTCGATCTGCTGGATACCTGGATGCAGCGCTCGTTGGGCGGCTGCCAGTACCACGTTGCCCATCCGGGTGGACGCAATTACGACAGCTTGCCGGTAAATGCCAATGAGGCGGAGAGCCGGCGGATGGCGCGGTTTTTCCGGCTTGGGCATAGCCCCGGCAAGCTTCCCGTACCGACGGTAACCGTCAACGATGAATTACCGATGACCCTGGATATGCGGCGTTTCCCCAATAAAAATGACTGAACACTGTTTAAGTGTGGGAGAGGGCAAGCCCCCTCCCACAGTGGATTGCAGTGAATTTGAGTTAATCTGAGCCCCCTTGTCCCTGCCGAGCGTTCCATGTCCGACTTGCTCGACCGTTACCCGCTGACCGCGGGCACTTATCACGAACTGCTGGACGACAGCGGCGCAGTGCGTGCCCATTGGCAGCGCCTGCTCGACCACCTGCAACGCAGCACGCCTGCGCAATTGGCCCAGCGCCAGGCGCTGCTGACCCGGCAGATCCAGGAAAACGGCGTGACCTACAATGTCTACGCCGACCCCAAGGGCGCCGACCGCCCCTGGGAATTGGACCTGCTGCCCCATGTGCTTGCCGCCGATGAATGGCAGCACCTGTGCGCCGGTATCGCCCAGCGTGCACGCTTGCTCAATGCCGTGCTTGCCGACCTGTATGGTCCGCAACGCTTGATCAAGCAAGGCTTGCTGCCGGCCGAGCTGGTGTTCGGGCATAACAACTTCCTGTGGCCGTGCCAGGGTATTCAGCCGCCGGACGGTGCCTTTTTGCACCTGTACGCCGTGGACCTTGCGCGCACGCCGGATGGCCGCTGGTGGGTCACCGCCGACCGGACCCAGGCGCCGTCTGGCGCCGGTTACGCGTTGGAAAACCGCACCATCGTGTCCCGCGCCTTTCCGGATCTTTACCGCGACTTGCAGGTGCAGCACCTCACCGGTTTCTTCCGCACTTTGCAGGAAACCCTGGCCCGCCAGGCGCCCGGCGATGACCAGCCGCCGTTGATCGTGCTGCTCACGCCGGGCCGGTTCAACGAAAGCTACTTCGAGCACCTTTACCTCGCCCGCCAGCTCGGCTACCCGCTGGTGGAAGGCGGCGATCTCACCGTGCGTGACAGCACGGTGTTCCTGAAAACCCTCAGCGGCCTGCGCCGGGTGCACGCGATCATGCGTCGCCTGGATGATGACTTCTGCGACCCGCTGGAACTGCGCACCGACTCCGCCCTCGGCGTACCCGGCCTGCTTGATGCGGTGCGCCAAGGCAACGTGCTGGTGGCCAATGCCTTGGGCAGCGGTGTGCTGGAGTCCCCCGGTTTGCTGGGTTTCCTGCCGAAGATCAACGAATTCCTGTTTGGCGAAGAACTGATCCTGCCGTCCATCGCCACCTGGTGGTGCGGTGAAGCGCCGGTACTGGCCGAGGCTCTGGAAAAACTGCCGGAGCTGCTGATCAAGCCTGCGTTTCCGTCGCAGAGTTTCACCCCGGTATTTGGCCGTGACCTGAATGAAGAACAGCGCGAAGCCCTGGCCGAGCGCATGCGTGCGCGGCCCTACGCGTACGTCGCCCAGGAGTTGGCGCAGCTGTCCCAGGCGCCGGTGTGGCACACCGAGGATGATCATTTGCAACACCGCGCCATCGGCATGCGCGTGTACGCCGTGGCCAGCGATGACGGTTATCGCGTGTTGCCCGGCGGTCTGACACGGGTCGCCGCTGAAGCCGATGCCGAAGTGGTGTCGATGCAACGTGGCGGCGCCAGCAAGGACACCTGGGTGCTCGGTGAGCGCGCATCCGGTGGTGAACATTGGCGCGCGCAACGCGCAATCGGCGCCCATGACCTGGTACGCCGCGACCCTTATCTGCCGTCCCGCGTAGTGGAAAACCTGTTCTGGTTCGGCCGTTACTGCGAACGCTGTGACGACAGTGCGCGCTGGCTGCGCATCGTACTGGCGCGTTATGTGGACGGCGACGATCCACTGGCCTTGCAGGCCGCCGTCGAGCTGGGCGAAAATCTGCGCCTGTTGCCGGAAGAGGGCGAGTTACCGGAGCGCTTGCAGGCCGCACTCTTGGGCGATGACTGGCGATCGAGCCTGCGCGCCAACCTGCAACGCTTGCAGTGGGCGGCGTCCCAGGTGCGCGGCAAGCTGTCCCGGGAGAACTGGCAGGCCCTGGTGGAGCTGCAACGCGAAGCCCTGGAGCTGGAAAGCGAGACCCCGGATTTTGGCGAATTGCTGGACTTTCTCAACCGCCTGGTGATGTCCCTGGCGGCGCTGTCCGGGTTCGCCCTGGACGACATGACCCGCGACGAAGGCTGGCGCTTTTTGATGATGGGCCGGCGCATCGAGCGCCTGCAATTCCTGAGCAGCAGCCTGGCGGCATTCCTGCGCGGTGTGGCAGTGTTTGACCAGGCTGGCTTGGAGTGGTTGTTGGAGTTGGGCAACAGCAGCATCACCTATCGCTCGCGCTACCTGGCGGTGCCGCAGTTGATCCCGGTGCTCGATCTGTTGCTGCTGGATGAACAGAACCCCCATGCGGTGCTGTTCCAGCTCAAACTGGTGAGCCGCACCCTGCGCCGTCTCAACGACGACTTTGGCGTGCCGCGTGAAACCGGCCTCGGCCCGTTGGTGGAGCGCCTGGCGCGCTTCGACCTGGGCTGCCTGGAGAACCCATTGTTCGGCGAGTCCAGCGTGCGTGCCGCACTGGACGGCCTGGCCGACCTGCTGCAAGCAGTGGCCGATGAGAGTGGGCAAGTGTCGGATCGTCTGGCCTTGCGCCATTTTGCCCATGTGGATGATGTCAGCCAGCAAACGGTGTCGGTGTGATGAGTGCGCGCTACCAGATATTCCACGATACCCATTACCACTACGACAGCCCGGTGTCCCTGGCCCAGCAGCTGGCGCACCTGTGGCCACGAACGTGCGCCTGGCAGCGTTGCAGCTCGCAGCAACTGGATATCAGCCCGCAGCCGTCGTCGCGCCGCGATGAGCTGGACGTGTTCGGCAACCCCATCACCCGCCTGGCGTTCGAGCGGCCCCATGACGAACTGCTGGTGAATGCCGGGCTGACCGTGGAAGTGCTGGCGCGGCCGGTGCTGGATTTCCAGCAATCGCCGGCCTGGGACCAGACCCGCGACCGCCTGACCTACAGCAGCCAGCCGATGTCCGGTGAGCTGATCGAAGCCTGCCGCTATCGTTTCGAATCGCCCTACGTGCACTTGAAGAAAACCTTCGTCGAGTTCTCCGAAAGCTGTTTCCCGCCTGGCAAGCCGTTGCTGCTGGGCGTGCGGGCATTGATGGAGAAGATCTTCAGCGAATTCACCTTCGATGCCGAAGCCACCCAGGTGGCCACGCCGCTGGTGGAAGTGCTGGAGCGCCGCCGCGGCGTGTGCCAGGACTTCGCCCACCTGATGCTCGCCTGCCTGCGCTCCCGAGGCCTGGCGGCGCGTTACATCAGTGGCTATCTGCTCACCCAGCCACCGCCCGGCCAGCCACGGCTGATCGGCGCCGATGGGTCCCATGCGTGGGTCTCGGTGTATTGCCCGGTTTCAGGCTGGGTGGATTTTGATCCGACGAACAATGTGCAGCCGGCACTGGAGCACATCACCCTGGCCTGGGGCCGGGACTTTTCCGATGTGTCGCCGTTGCGGGGGGTGATTCTGGGGGGAGGGAGCCATGACCCGGAGGTGCGGGTGACGGTGATGCCGCTGGAATGATGGTTGATTGTGCCGAGCCGGAACAGCCGGCTCAGCACAAAGAAAATTATTCAGCCGGATCTTTTGGTGTTTCGCTCTCGTCGCTCGTTACTTCAGCATCGGCGTCCGGGTTCAGTGCGCCAGCTTCTTCGTCTGCAGCGGCTTTCTTGCGTTGCAGTTTTTCCTCTTTCTTCTGTTCCTTGGCCAAGTCTCTCTGACGTTTGGCGAAGGAGTAATTAGGTTTGGCCATGGGCGATCCTCTAAGGTCGAAGGTGAGGGTGGCGGCGCGCAGCTGCCTTGGGACGACATGGTAGCAGCTTCAAGGTGCGCTTGGCCTTCACTTACCGCAGGCGTAGGCGGCCAGCAGGCCGTTGAACAGTTGATTGAGGTGCATGGCTCGGACTCCAGTGGGTGATGGGCCGATCATAATCAGCGTGCGGCACTTTGGCTGGTTGATTGTGTCGATAAGTCTGATAGCCTAAAGTTGTATACAATCTGTTGATTCAGGTCATAAGAATTTCTGCCTGCTTCAGGCACCCTTGTCGCATTACGCGTTTTTTAAACCCTGCCTTGGAGATTCACATGTTTGCCAAACTCGTTGCTGTTTCCCTGCTGACTCTGGCAAGTGGCCAGTTGCTTGCTGCAGAGTGCAAGGTCACTGTCGACTCCACCGACCAAATGTCCTTCAACACCAAAGCCATCGAAATCGATAAGAGCTGCAAGACATTCACCGTCGAGCTGACGCACTCCGGCAACCTGCCGAAAAACGTCATGGGCCACAACTGGGTGCTGACCAGCGCCGCCGACATGCAGCCGGTTGCCACTGACGGCATGGCCGCCGGTATCGACAAGAACTACCTGAAAGACGGCGACACGCGCATCATCGCCCACACCAAGATCATCGGTGCTGGCGAGAAAGACTCGGTGACCTTCGATGTGTCGAAGCTGGCCGCCGGGACTGACTACGCGTTCTTCTGCTCGTTCCCAGGCCACATCTCGATGATGAAAGGCACTGTGACCGTCAAGTAACACCGCATCACCGTTCATCGGGGGCAAGCCCCCTCCCACATTTGGATGTGTTCACAAATCAAAGTGTGGGAGGGGGCTTGCCCCCGATGGCGTCCTACCTCACGGCGCAAACGGCATGACCCGCTTGTGCTCCGTCTTGCGATACGTCTCGCAGATAATCCTGAACGCTTCCTCACGCACCGGCTCGCCGTGCAGGAACGCATCGATCTCCGCGTAGGTCACGCCATGTGACGCTTCATCCGGCTTGCCCGGCGACAGGTCTTCCAGGTCCGCAGTCGGTACTTTTTCCACCAACGACTCCGGCGCCCCGAAGTACCGCGCAATCGCACGCACCTGGTTCTTCACCAGCCCGCTCAACGGTGCCAAATCGCAGGCCCCATCACCGAACTTGGTGAAAAAGCCCATCACCGCTTCCGCCGCATGGTCGGTGCCGATCACCAAGCCACCGGTCGCGCCCGCGATGGTGTACTGCGCCACCATGCGCATGCGCGCCTTGGTGTTGCCCAGCACGAAATCGCGGGACACCGCCGCCTTGCCTTCGAACGCCGCCACTTCATTGGCCAGGGCTTTGACCGCCGGGCCGATGTTCACAGTGTGGCGCTCGTCCGGCTCGATAAAGTCCACCGAGGCCGTGGCGTCGATTTCGTCGAACTGGGTTTCGTAGGGCAGGCGCACCGCGATAAAGCGGTAGGCCTCATCACCGGTATTTTCACGCAGCTCTTTCACCGCGCGTTGGGCCAACAGGCCGGCGGTCAGGGAGTCGACACCACCGCTGATGCCCAGCACCAGCGCCTTGAGCCCGGCATTGCGCAGGCAATCCTGGATAAACCCCACGCGACGGGCAACCTCGGCCTCAAGTGCGGCCTGGTCGTTGAACGGCGCTTGGACCTTGAGCTGCTGCGCAATCTCACGCTGTACGGCTTGCATGATTCACTCCTTGCTGGATAGGGCAGGTACTTTGAAAACGTGACGCAAATAGGCGACGAAATTCGGGTCGGTGCAGTGGGTCTTGCCCGCTTCATCGGAGATCTTCGCGACGGGCTGGCCATTGCAGGCGGTCATTTTAAGCACGATGCTCATCGGCTCGACACCTGGAATGTCACAGGTCAGGTTGGTGCCGATGCCAAAGCTCACATTGATCCGACCACGCAGTGCGCGGAATATTTCCAGAGCCTTGGGCAGCGACAGACTGTCGGAGAACACCAGGGTCTTGCTCATCGGCTCGATGCCGAGCTTGTGGTAGTGGGCGATGGCTTTTTCCGCCCACTGCACCGGGTCGCCGGAGTCGTGGCGCAGGCCGTCGAACAGCTTGGCGAAGTACAAGTCGAAGTCGCCGAGGAACGCGTCGGTGGTGATGCAGTCGGTCAGGGCGATGCCCAGCAGGCCACGGTATTCGCGGACCCAGCAGTCCAGCGCGGCGATCTGGCTGTCGATCAGGCGTGGGCCGAGTTGCTGGTGGGCCATGATCCATTCGTGGGCCATGGTGCCCAGCGGCTTCATATCGAATTCGCGGGCCAGGTGCACGTTGCTGGTGCCGACAAAGCGCCCGGGGAAGTCATGCTTGAGCACACTGACCACTTCTTCCTGCACCCGGTACGAGAAGCGCCGGCGCGTGCCGAAGTCGGCCACCTGCAGCTCGGACAGCTCGTCGCTGCTGGCGTTGGCGGTCAGCCAGTCGAACTTGCGGTACAACTGCTCGCGGGCCTGTTCGAGGATCACCGTCTGGTAGCGGTAGCGGTTACGCACTTCGCTGACGATGGCCAGCATCGGCACTTCAAACAGAATCACATGCAGCCACGGCCCGCGCAGACGGATGAACAGCTCACCGTTCTCGATGCCGGTCTGCACGTAGCGCAGGTTGAAGCGGAACAGCCCGAGAAAGCGCAAAAAATCCGGCTTCATGAAGCTGATGCGCTCCAGGAAACCCAGTTGGTCGGGGCTCAGGCTCAGCTCGGCAAGACGTTCGATCTGGTAGCGGATCTCGGCCAGGTACGGGCGCAGGTCTTCGCTGTTACGGCAACGGAACTCCCATTCAACTTCCACGTTGGGGTAGTTGTGCAGCACCGCCTGCATCATGGTCAGCTTGTAGAAGTCGGTGTCGAGCAAGTTCTGCACGATGCGATCGGCAAACACACTCTCGCTCATAACGGGAATCTCCAGACGGGACGGCGATGGGCGCCGACCTTTACGCACATTAAGGAAGGGGGCTAGTGGCGCATAGACCTGTGGGGTTTTGCCAGTGATTTTTTCAGTGGGACCACTGACCTCATCGGGGGCTTGCCCCCGATGGCGGTATTCCAGGCACTAAATGACCTGTTCCATCATCCACTTCACAAAATCACGCACCTTGGGCACCTCCGCTGAATGCTCCGGGTAGGCCAGGTAATACGCGTCCTGGCTCGGCATCGCATGCTGCCAGGGGATCACCAGCTTGCCGTCGGCCAGTTCCTCTTCCACCAGGAAGCGCGGCAGCAAGGCCACGCCGCAGCCCACCTGCGCCGCCCGAATGCACATATAGAAGGTGTCAAAGCGCGGCCCATGGTAGCTGTGTTCGGTCTGGTAACCCTGGCTGGCGAACCAGTCATGCCAGCCCTGGGGCCGCGAGGCGTTTTGCAGCAGGACCAGGCCGCTCAGTTGCGTGGGGTCACTCAAAGGCTGCGCCGGCAGGCTTTCCGGCGCACACACCGGTACCAGCTCTTCGCTGAACAATTTCAGGCTCTCGGTACCGGGGCGTGAGCCCTGGCCGAAGTAGAAGGCCATGTCGGCCTTGCCTTGCAGCAGTTCGTCCGGCTCCTGCTCGTTGCACAGGTCCAGGTGGATCTGCGGGTGACGCAGGCGCCAGCCCTTGAGGCGCGGCACCAGCCAGCGCGCGCCGAAGGTGTAGGGCGTGGACACGCGCAATACTTCGGTCTCGCCGCCGTAGGACCGCAGGTAGTGGGTGGACATCTCCACCTGGGTGAGGATCTTGCGCACTTCCACCAGGTACAGGTCGCCTGCCGGAGTCATCTGCAAACGGCGGCGCACCCGGCGAAACAGCAGGTGTTGCAACAGTTCTTCCAACTGCGCCACCTGTTTGCTCACGGCGCTCTGGGTGAGGTTCAGCTCCTCGGCGGCGCGGGTAAAGCTCAGGTGGCGGGTGGCGGCTTCGAAGCACTGCAGGGCAGTGATCGAGGGCAAATGTCTTTTGTTCAGCACGGCACGCCTCTTTTTATTCTTTGCATGAATAAACGGAATGATATCTCGCCTAATCGTCGTTTGTTGGCAAGTCTTGGGCCAGCTACAAATAAGGCCTGGATCGCCGTGTGTGTGACGGTGCGAATTTTCTGTTTGAAATTGAAGGAGTGACCCATGGTTGCCGCATTGCTTGATCGTCTCGGGGTAAACCCGGCGTTGTACCAGTCGGGTAAACAACCTGTGCATTCGCCGATCGATGGCAGCCGTATCGGCAGTGTGCACTGGGAGGGCGCCGCCGAGGTGGAGCAGCAGGTCAGTCGCGCCGAGCATGCATTCGAGGCCTGGCGCAAAGTGCCGGCACCGCGCCGTGGCGAATTGGTGCGCCAGTTCGGTGATGTGTTGCGCGAATACAAGGCCGACCTGGGCGAGCTGGTGTCCTGGGAAGCCGGCAAGATCACCCAGGAAGGGCTGGGCGAAGTGCAGGAAATGATCGACATTTGCGACTTCGCCGTCGGCCTGTCGCGCCAGTTGTACGGCTTGACCATCGCCTCCGAGCGTCCGGGCCACCACATGCGTGAAACCTGGCACCCGCTGGGTGTGGTCGGCGTGATCAGTGCCTTCAACTTCCCGGTGGCGGTGTGGGCGTGGAACACCGCCCTGGCGCTGGTGTGCGGCAACGCGGTGATCTGGAAACCCTCGGAAAAGACCCCGCTCACCGCCCTGGCCTGCCAGGCACTGTTCGAGCGCGTGCTGAAAAAATTCGATGGTGCCCCGCAGTACCTGAGCCAAGTAATCATCGGTGGCCGTGACGCCGGTGCCGCGCTGGTGGACGACCCGCGTGTCGCCCTGATCAGCGCCACCGGCAGCACGCGCATGGGCCGCGAAGTGGCACCGAAAGTCGCCGCGCGCTTCGCCCGCAGCATCCTGGAACTTGGCGGCAACAACGCGATGATCCTCGGCCCAAGCGCCGACCTGGACATGGCCGTGCGCGCCATCCTGTTCAGCGCCGTTGGTACCGCCGGTCAGCGTTGCACCACACTGCGCCGCCTGATCGCCCATGAATCGGTCAAGGAAGAAATCGTCACTCGCCTCAAGGCGGCTTATTCCAAGGTGCGCATCGGCCACCCACTGGAAGGCAACCTGATCGGCCCGCTGATCGACAAGCATGGCTTCGACGCTATGCAGGACGCGCTGGAGCAGGCCCTGAGCGAAGGCGGCAAGGTGTTTGGCGGCAAGCGCCAGTTGGAAGACAAGTTCCCGAATGCCTACTACGTGTCACCGGCGATTGTGGAAATGCCCGAGCAAAGCGATGTGGTGTGCACCGAGACCTTCGCGCCGATTCTTTACGTGGTCGGCTACACCGACTTCGCCGAGGCCCTGCGCCTGAACAACGCCGTGCCGCAAGGCTTGTCGTCGTGCATCTTCACCACTAACGTGCGTGAAGCCGAGCAGTTCATGTCGGCGGTGGGCAGCGACTGCGGCATCGCCAACGTCAATATCGGCCCGAGCGGCGCGGAAATCGGCGGCGCGTTCGGTGGCGAGAAAGAGACCGGCGGCGGGCGCGAGTCGGGGTCGGACGCGTGGCGCGGGTACATGCGTCGCCAGACCAATACCGTGAACTACTCGCTGGAGTTGCCGCTGGCACAGGGCATCACGTTTGACTGATCCTGCTGGCCGGAATGGGATCAACATGTGGGAGGGGGCAAGCCCCCTCCCACATTGACCGAGCTGTTTGTTAGGTTTCATCACGGAGTCTGGCAATGCCATTACGCGAAACATGTTTGTGGGAACACCTCACCCCCAGCCGGCCGGATCGCGCTGGGCTCAACGGCGAGGTCAAGGTGGATGTGTGCGTGATCGGCGCCGGCATTACCGGTCTGTCGGCGGCCATTCATTTGCTGGAACAGGGTAAAAGCGTGGCCGTGCTGGAGGCGCATCGCACTGGCCATGGCGGTTCGGGGCGCAACGTGGGGCTGGTCAACGCCGGGATGTGGATCCCGCCGGACGAGATCGAAGCCGGTTTCGGCGAGGCGGTGGGCAGCCAGCTCAACCGCATGCTGGGCGCGGCCCCCTCGCTGGTGTTCAGCCTGATCGACAAATACAACATCGATTGCCAATTGCGCCGTGAAGGCACCTTGCACATGGCGCACAACGCCCGTGGCGAGGCGGATCTGCGCAGTCGTGAAGAACAATGGAAGCGTCGTGGCGCACCGGTGGAACTGCTCACCGGCCAGGCCTGCGAGCAGGCTACCGGTACCAAAAAGATTGCCGCCGCCTTGCTGGACCGGCGTGCCGGCACCCTGAACCCGATGGCTTACACCAGCGGCCTCGCCAATGCTGCCGCCGGGCTGGGCGGGCAGTTTTTCGATCATTCACCGGTTACTCAACTTGAGCGCCAAGGTGCGCACTGGTCGGTGCAGACCGCCCAGGGCTCAGTGCAGGCTGCACAGGTGGTCATCGCCTCCAACGCCTATACAGAAGGCGAATGGACCGAGCTGCGGCGCAACTTTTTCCCCGGTTACTACTACCAGGTCGCGTCGGCCCCGCTGACAGACGAAGCCGCCCAGCAGATTTTGCCCGGCGGCCAAGGCTCCTGGGATACGCGCCAGGTGCTGAGCAGCATCCGCCGCGATGCTGACGGTCGCTTGCTACTCGGCAGCCTGGGCAACGGCAACCAGAAACCTACCTGGTTCCTCAAGGCGTGGGCTGATCGGGTGCAGCAGCATTACTTCCCGTACCTCAAATCGGTGCAGTGGGAGTACACCTGGACCGGCTGCATCGCCTTCACCCCGGACCACTTGATGCGCCTGTTCGAGCCCGCTCCGGGCCTTGTGGCCGTAACGGGCTATAACGGTCGTGGCGTGACCACCGGCAGCGTGGTCGGCAAGGCGTTTGCCGACTACTTGTGTCACCAGAATCCCCAGGCTTTACCGATTCCCTTCGCGCCCATGCAACCGCTGTCCGGGGTAGGGCTGCGTAGTTGTCTGTATGAAGCAGGATTTTCGCTGTATCACGCCGGCCAATGCCTCAGGATCGTGATCTGATCAGCGAAATACCGCTCAAAAGCCTGCATTTTCTTAGCAGGCTACTAATCTGTATTGGTGCAAGTCGTAGCAATCACGCACTGTAAATGTGCAGTTCCGTTACGCAGGTTGTTACAGCTGTAGGAACTGTCGTTTATAGCTCTGGTTGCAGGTGCGACCCGTCGAGGTTGTACTTTTTCGGCCTGTCGGTTGCACCTCTGGGCGCTAGAGGGTTGCACGTCCTGGCGAACGGAGCCGAAACGCCTGCAATAACAATGACACCGTGTCTTTTTGAAGAATAAAAACCTAATGGCACGCGCTTTGCTCTGGGCTTTCAGTGAAAAGTTTGAACGCAAGTTGTCGTGCCAAAAATCAAAAATATCGGAGCACCACTCATGTCCCAGACGTTTTACAAGAAAGGTTTTCTGGCCCTCGCCGTTGCAGCGGCGCTGGGTGTTTCTACGTTTGTTCAAGCTGATGTGAAGATTGGCGTGGCGGGCCCGATGACGGGTGCCAACGCGGCTTTTGGTGAGCAGTACATGAAGGGGGCCCAGGCGGCAGCCGATGTGATCAACAAGGCCGGTGGCATCAACGGCGAGAAAATCGTGCTGGTGGCTGGCGACGACGCTTGCGAACCCAAGCAAGCCGTGGCCGTGGCCAACCGCCTGGCGGACCAGGACAAAGTGATCGGCGTGGTCGGCCACTTCTGTTCCTCCAACACCATCCCGGCGTCCGAGGTGTACGACGAAGCGGGCATCATCGCAATCACCCCTGGCTCCACCAACCCACAGGTGACTGAACGCGGCCTGGGCGCCATGTTCCGTATGTGCGGGCGTGACGACCAGCAAGGCATCGTGGCCGGCGACTACATCGTTGATGTGCTCAAGGGCAAGAAGGTCGCGGTCATCAACGACAAGGACACCTACGGCAAAGGCCTGGCCGACGCCACCGCTGCCCAGTTGACCAAGCGCGGCGTCAAGCCGGTGCTGGAAGAAGGCCTGACCCGTGGCGAGAAAGACTTCAGCGCCCTGGTCACCAAGATCCGCTCCACCGGTGCCGACGTCGTGTACTTCGGCGGCCTGCACCCGGAAGCCGGCCCACTGGTTCGCCAGATCCGTGAAGCGGGTCTGAAAGACGTGAAGTTCATGTCCGATGACGGCGTGGTCACCGACGAACTGGTTGCTACCGCGGGCGGTAAGCAATATGTCGACGGCGTGTACATGACCTTCGGCGCCGACCCGCGCCTGCTGCCGGACAGCAAGGCCGTAGTGGAAGAGTTCCGCAAAAACGGCACCGAGCCCGAAGGCTACACCCTGTACGCCTACGCGTCGGTCCAGGCCCTGGCCGCCGGCTTCAACGGCGCCAAGTCCAACAAGGGCGAAGACGCCGCCAAGTGGCTCAAGGCTCACCCGGTGAAAACCGTCATGGGCGAAAAAGCCTGGGACTCCAAGGGCGACCTGAAAATCTCCGACTACGTGGTTTACCAGTGGGATAAAGACGGCAAATACCACCAGCTGGAAAAACAGAAGTAATCCAGAACACCACAGCTCCAATGTGGGAGGGGGCTTGCCCCCTCCCACAGGAGATCGTGTTGTTATCAATATCTGTCTTTTCCTCCAGAAGCGCCGCGCACCTCCCGGTGTGCAGGTGCTCACCGCGTGAGATTGCGTTATGGATGGTATTTTCCTGCAGCAACTGGTCAACGGCCTGACCCTCGGGTCGGTCTATGGCCTGATCGCCATCGGCTACACAATGGTCTATGGCATCATTGGCATGATCAACTTCGCCCACGGCGAGGTTTATATGATTTCCGCTTACCTCGCGGCGATCAGTCTGGCACTGCTGGCTTACTTCGGCATCGAATCCTTCCCGCTGCTCATTCTCGGCACCTTGATCTTCACCGTGGTCGTCACTGGCGTGTACGGTTGGGTCATCGAGCGTGTCGCCTACAAACCGCTGCGCAACTCCACCCGACTGGCACCGCTGATCAGCGCCATCGGCATCTCCCTGATCCTGCAGAACTATGCGCAGATCGCTCAGGGCGCCAAGCAACAAGGCATTCCCACCCTGCTGGCAGGCGCCTGGCGCGTCGATTTCGGCACAGGGTTCGTCCAGCTCACCTACACCAAGGTCTTCATCCTCGTGGCGGCGTTCGCCGGCATGGCGTTGCTCACCTACGTGATCAAGTACACCAAGCTCGGCCGCATGTGCCGCGCCACCCAGCAAGACCGCAAGATGGCGTCGATCCTCGGCATCAACACCGACCGGGTGATCTCCTACGTGTTCGTCATCGGCGCCGCCATGGCGGCATTGGCCGGCGTGCTCATCACCCTCAACTACGGCACCTTCGACTTCTATGCCGGCTTCATCATCGGCATCAAGGCGTTCACCGCGGCGGTACTCGGCGGCATCGGCTCCCTGCCTGGGGCGATGCTGGGCGGGATCATCCTTGGTATCTCCGAGTCGCTGTTCTCGGGGTTGATCAACTCTGACTACAAAGACGTGTTCAGTTTCTCCCTGCTGGTGGTGATTCTGATTTTCCGTCCCCAGGGCCTGCTTGGTCGCCCACTCGTGGCGAAGGTGTAAACATGTCTGCTGCCAAATCAATCGATATCAAGAAAAGTGTGGTCGATACGATCCTTGCCGGGCTGATTTCGCTGATCGTGTTCGGTCCGATCGTCGGCGTCGTACTCGACGGCTACAGCTTCAACCTGGAACCGGCCCGCGTGGGCCTGCTGGTGGCCATCGTGATGGTCGGCCGCTTTGCCATGAGCCTGTTCCTGCAAACCCCCAAGGGCCTGAAGATCCTGCAGGGCTTCGAGAGCAGTGGTTCCGGGGTGCACGTGCTGCCACCGGACTACAAGTCGCGGCTGCGCTGGATCATCCCGGTGCTGATCGTGATCGCCATCGTGTTCCCGATCTTCGCCAACAAGTACCTGTTGACCGTGGTGATCCTCGGGCTGATCTACGTATTGCTGGGCCTCGGCCTCAATATCGTGGTGGGCCTGGCCGGCCTGCTCGACCTGGGTTACGTGGCGTTCTACGCCATCGGCGCCTATGGCCTGGCATTGGGTTATCAATACCTCGGCCTGGGCTTCTGGACCGTGCTGCCATTGGCGGCCATCGCCGCGGCGCTGGCGGGGTGCATACTCGGGTTCCCGGTGTTGCGAATGCACGGTGACTATTTGGCCATCGTGACCCTGGGCTTCGGTGAAATCATCCGGTTGGTGCTCAATAACTGGCTGTCGTTTACCGGCGGCCCGAATGGCATGCCGGTGCCTTCGCCGACCTTCCTCGGCCTCGAGTTCGGCAAGCGCGCGAAGGATGGCGGGGTTCCCTTCCATGAGTTCTTTGGCATCGACTACAACCCCAACATCAAATTCCTGTTCATCTACATCGTGCTGTTCCTGGTAGTGCTGGCCGTGCTGTACATCAAGCACCGCCTGACCCGCATGCCGGTCGGCCGCGCCTGGGAAGCCCTGCGCGAAGATGAAATCGCCTGCCGTTCCATGGGCCTGAACCATGTGCTGGTCAAGCTCTCGGCATTCACTATCGGTGCATCGACGGCCGGTTTGGCCGGGGTGTTCTTTGCCAGCTATCAGGGCTTCGTCAACCCGTCGTCTTTCACCTTCTTCGAATCGGCGCTGATCCTGGCCATCGTGGTGTTGGGCGGCATGGGGTCGACGGTGGGCGTGGTGATCGCGGCCTTTGTATTGACCGTTGCACCTGAGTTGCTGCGCAGCTTCTCCGAATACCGCGTGCTGCTGTTTGGCGTGTTGATGGTGGTGATGATGATCTGGCGACCGCGAGGCCTGATCCGCATCAGCCGTACCGGTGTGACACCACGCAAGGGGGTAGCGCCATGAGCAAGGAAGTCGTGCTCTGCGTGGAGCATTTGATGATGCACTTCGGTGGCATCAAGGCCTTGAGCGATGTGAGCCTCAAGGTCGAACGCAACTCGATCTTCGCCCTGATCGGGCCCAACGGCGCCGGCAAGACCACGGTGTTCAACTGCCTCACCGGTTTCTACAAGGCCAGCGGCGGCAAGATCGAACTGAACATACGTGGCAAGCAGACCAATGTGATCCAGTTGCTCGGCGAGCGGTTTCAGCCGACCGACTTCGTGTCACCGAAAAGCTTCCTCAGTCGCCTGTACTACAAGATGTTCGGCGGAACGCATCTGGTGAACCGTGCGGGTCTGGCGCGGACGTTCCAGAACATCCGCCTGTTCAAGGAAATGTCGGTACTGGAAAACCTGCTGGTGGCCCAGCACATGTGGGTCAACCGCAATATGCTGGCAGGTATCCTCAACACCAAGGGCTACCGCAAGGCTGAAAGCGACGCCCTCGACCACGCCTTCTATTGGCTGGAAGTGGTGGACCTGGTGGACTGCGCCAACCGCCTGGCCGGTGAACTCTCCTACGGCCAGCAGCGCCGCCTGGAAATCGCCCGCGCCATGTGCACCCGCCCGCAGATCATCTGCCTGGACGAACCCGCTGCGGGCCTCAACCCCCAGGAAACCGAAGCCCTCAGCGCGATGATTCGCCTGTTGCGCGACGAACACGACCTCACGGTGGTGCTGATCGAACACGACATGGGCATGGTGATGAGTATTTCCGACCACATCGTGGTACTGGACCACGGCAACGTGATCGCCGAGGGCGGGCCGGACGCGATCCGCAACGACCCGAAAGTGATTGCCGCCTACCTGGGCGCTGACGAAGAGGAGCTGGTATGAGTGCACCTATCCTCGAAATGAAGGACCTGGACGTGTATTACGGCCCGATCCAGGCCCTGAAGAAAGTCTCGCTGCACATCAACGAAGGCGAAACCGTCAGCCTGATCGGCTCCAACGGTGCGGGCAAGTCCACGCTGCTGATGTCGATCTTCGGCCAGCCACGGGCCGAGTCGGGACAGATCCTCTACAACGGCGTCGACATTACCCACAAGTCGTCCCACTACATCGCCTCCAACGGCATTGCGCAGTCGCCGGAAGGGCGGCGGGTGTTCCCCGACATGACCGTCGAGGAAAACCTGCTGATGGGCACCATCCCGATTGGCGACAAGTATGCCTTTGATGACATGCAGCGCATGTTCGAGCTGTTCCCACGGCTCAAGGAACGGCGTACCCAGCGTGCCATGACCATGTCCGGTGGCGAGCAGCAGATGCTCGCCATTGCCCGGGCACTGATGAGCCGTCCGAAGTTGTTGCTGCTGGACGAGCCGAGCCTGGGCCTGGCGCCGATCGTGGTAAAGCAGATCTTCTCGACCCTGCGCGAGCTGGCGGCCACCGGGATGACCATCTTCCTGGTGGAGCAGAACGCCAACCATGCACTGCGCTTGTCGGACCGGGCGTATGTGATGGTCAACGGCGAGATCCGCCTGACCGGCACTGGCAAGGAATTGCTGGTGAACGAGGAAGTGCGCAACGCCTACCTCGGCGGTCACTGATCCAACGGATAACGCAGGCCCCTTGTGGGAGGGGGCAAGCCCCTCCCACATCAAGCCGACCCACATTTGTTTTTGTGGTATGAACAGGGTTGCAGCCAAATTGTGGAAAACAAATCCAGCCCCCCTCCAAAGCGCGACATATAGCCGCCGCAAATCTCTGGTTTGTCACAGTTTTGACTTGTCCCCATCCGCTGTGGAACCGGCTGTGGGTAACGTGGGAGTAGCTGGCTGAAAGCCAACAAACACGCGGCTTGTAGCGCGGTGATTGTTTTTTGATCAGCGGGTTTTTAGGAACCGCCCGAGCCCGTTGTCAACCTGTTTAAAGACACAGGTATATGACTGGAATATGTCCCGGCAGCCTGTGGATAAGTCTGTGACTAAACTCTGGAAAGACCGCCGCAGAGGCCGGAATGACTGGCCTGGAGCCATCGTTCTGGTTTGCCGTTCGTGAAAGGGCCTACATACGCACCGGCGAAGGTCAAGCAAAAAACTTTCTAAAACCGCCTGCAACCCTTGTGTATAGAGGCCTGAGGCATTTTGCACTTGCCCCCAAAGACTGTGGGCGCAGTTGTGGATAACCTGCGCGCATATGGCTGTAAGCCACGGCCTGTAAGGCTTTGCGTTCAGTGGTTAAAAAGTGATCAGGCATGTGTCAACTTGTGTGCCCAGTAGTTGCCGCCATCGCGGCGTACGGGCATTCTGCTGGCTGTTTTTTTCCCGATGCCCGCAAGGAGAACACCATGTCCGACACGCTGTTTATTACTGGCGCAACCTCAGGTTTCGGCGAAGCCTGTGCTCGTCGTTTTGCCGAAGCCGGCTGGAAACTGGTGCTCACCGGCCGTCGCGCCGACCGCCTGAATGCGTTGGTCGAAGAGCTTTCCAAGCAGACCGAAGTGCATGGCCTGGTCGTGGACGTGCGTGACCGCAAGGGCATGGAAGACGCCATCGCCAACCTGCCGCCGTCGTTTGCCACGCTGCGCGGGCTGATCAACAACGCTGGCCTGGCCGTGGGCACCGACCCTGCGCCCAAGTGCAATCTCGACGATTGGGAAACCATGGTCGACACCAACATCAAGGGCCTGCTCACCACCACCAGCCTGCTGCTGCCGCGCCTGATCGCCCATGGCCGTGGTGCGGGCATCATCAACCTCGGCTCCATCGCCGGCAGCTACCCGTACCCGGGCAGCCATGTGTACGGCGGCTCCAAGGCGTTCGTTAAGCAGTTCTCGCTGAACCTGCGTTGCGACCTGCAAGGTACCGGCGTGCGCGTGACCAACATCGAGCCGGGCCTATGTGAGAGCGAGTTCTCGCTGGTGCGCTTTGGCGGCGACCAGGCGCGGTATGACGCGACCTACGCGGGCGCCGAGCCGATCCAGCCGCAGGACATTGCTGACACGATTTTCTGGGTGATGAACACACCGGCGCATGTGAACATCAACCGCCTGGAGCTGATGCCGGTGAGCCAGACCTGGGCGGGGTTTGCGATTGAGCGTGGGGCCAAGTAAGGCTTAAAAACGATTCGACTTGCCCCCGATAGCGTCAGATCGGCCAAAACAGGCCATAAGGTACACTCACCTCCTGAAAACCCCTCCGCACTCTGCGGATTCAAGGTTTTGACGGGAGGAAATGTGAGTAACCGAGGTGAGCAGGCACTGCTCAAACAATCGACCATCCTGATGTTCGCTGTAGCGATCGCCGGGATTGTCACGGGTGTGGTATCCGGCGCCCAGTCCATTCTGTTCGACGGCTTTTTCTCGCTGATCGCCACCGCCATCAAGGTGTTGATGCTGATCACGGCCAAGCTGATCGCCAAGAAAAGCAACGAGCGTTTCCAGTTCGGCTATTGGCACCTGGAGCCCATGGTGCTGCTGATCGAAGGCAGCTTCCTGTTGCTGATCGCCATCTACGCGTTCCTCAACGGTGTGTTCGGCATTATCAATGGCGGGCGTGAGATCGAGCTGGGGCTGGTGATCATCTATGCGGCGGTGTTTACCGTCGTCGAGTTCGCCTATTTTTTCTACGTGCGCTACCGCAATCGAACGCTGAAATCATCGCTGATCCAGTTCGACAACATCAGTTGGCTGGTGGACGCGATGCTCTCGGTGGGCCTGCTGATCAGCTTTCTGGCGGCCCTGTTGCTCAAGTCCCAGGGCTATGGCGAGTGGGCGGTGTATGTCGACCCGTTGATCCTGATCCTGCTGGCCCTGAGCATGCTGGCGCCGGCGTTCAAGATTTTGCGCCCGGCGTTGCGCGAGGTGCTGGGGATTGCGCCGGACCACCTGGACGACAAGGTGCGCGAGGTCATGGACGCGGCCCGGGCCAAACATGGTTTCGATGACTACGTGTCCTACGTGCAAAAGCATGGGCGCGCACGGTTTATCGAGATTCATGTGGTGTTGCCGGCGGATTACCCGGTGGATAACGTCGCGACCCTGGATGGGCTGCGCGAAGAGATATCCACAGGGCTTGGCACGCCGGATGCGGCGCGCTGGCTGACGATCAGCTTTACCGGAGATCGCAAGTGGATTGCATGAGGCCCTGGTAACAGGTGGCCAGGTGGTACGGCGTGGTCGACGGCATATCCCGTCGGCTCACCGCGCCCTGGGCATCCAGGCATTCATGCCAGCCTTTTGCATGCAGGAAGTGTTGTTGCAGCGCCAGCAACTGGCGCTGCAACCGCGCTTCGCTGTCCGGTCGCAAGGTCAGTGCCCGCAGGTACTCGGCCTGGGCCCAGATGCGTTGGGTGCCGTCGCGCACCGTGCCATCCAACGCCAACATGCCACTGACGGCGCCGCTCGCGTTATCCACACCCTTTTCTTCGGCGTAGGCAAACGCCCGTGTCAGGGAGGCGTGCAACGGCGTACCGCGCAGTAACTCAGATGACTCCAGCAAGAAAAACCATTCGAACTGGTGCCCCGGCTCAAACCAGTTATCCACAGCACCCAGCGGTTTTTCCATCATTACGCCGTGGTGGCGGTCGATGAAGCGCTGCTGCAGGGCGTTGGCCAGGTCCAGCAGCGCGTCTTGGGTGATGGCGTCTTCGCGCACGGCCAGCGTGGCGAGGAAGCCTTCGGCGAGGTGCATCAGCGGGTTTTGCAGGGGGCCGGACTTGAGGGACGCCCAATTGCGCTCCAGCACCGCTTCGTACAGGCCGTCGCCTGTGGAAAACCGTTCGGCGACCACGGCCAGGGCGGCATTGAGCACCGATTCCACCAGCGGCTCGCGCACCTTGGCCCAGTAATGGGCGCAGGCGAAGATGATGAAGGCGTGGGTGTACAGGTCTTTGCGCTTGTCCAGCGGTCGGCCGGCGGGGTCGATGCTGTAGAACCAGCCGCCGTGTTCGGCGTCGTGGAAGTGCCGTTGCAGCGAGCGGAACAACGCCGCCGCACGTTCTTCGGCAAAGGCCGCGCCGGGCTCGCCGATCAGGCTGGCGAACAGGTACAACTGCCGGGCGCAGGCCATGGCGCGGTAGCGTTGCGGGGGTAATGGCCGGTGGTCGGCGTCCAGTGCCTCATACGGCAATGCCAGTTCGGCATTCCAGCCCGGGCCTTGCCAGAGCGGCACGATCAGGCTGTGGAAGTGCGTGAGCACGGTGTTCAAGGAGGGTTGGAAAGCGCTGGGCATTGGCTGGCGTCGTCACGGCAGGGGTGTAGGCGCGCATGGTAGCAGGCTTGGGTTCTGTGGTGTCTGGTCTAGCGCTATCGGGGCAGGCCCCCTCCCCAAAGGTGGGAGGGGGCTTGCCCCTATGAGGCCGTCAAATACGCCGCAAATCAGCCTGCCAACAGCCAGACCCCGGTCGCCGCCGAAGCCGCCCCTGCAACCCGTACCAGCGGCGCCGCCGCAGCCGGCAGCAAGCGCACCACCGCGTAACCGGCAGCATGCAGCACCGCCGTTGCACCGACAAAACCAGCCGCATACGCCCAAGGGCTGGACATGTCCGGCAGCTCCAAGCCATGGGCCACGCCATGGAACAGCGCGAACAACGCCGTCGCGCCGACCGCCACGAACAGCGGCGGACGCACCGCCAGCGCGACCGCCAGACCCAGGGCCAGCACCGACGCGGCAATCCCGCTTTCCAGCGCCGGCAACTCCAGGCCTTCAAAACCCAGCACGCCGCCAATCAGCATGGTGCCCACGAAAGTGCACGGCAGTGCCCAGCGCGCGGCGCCTTTTTGTTGGGCGGCCCACAAGCCGACGGCGACCATGGCCAATAAGTGATCGATGCCGCTCAGGGGATGGCTGATGCCGGCCACCAGGCCGTTGTCGCCGTGGCCCGGGTGGGCGAAGGCCAGCGCAGGGGCCAGCAGCAGGGCGGCGGCGGTCAGCAGTTTCTTGAGGTTCATGGACAGGTTCCTTATGGGTTGATCAGGCGGCGGTCAGCAGGCCTTGGCGTTCGATGAAGGCGACGATGTCATCCAGGCCGACGCCGGTTTTCTGGTTGCTGAACACAAAGGGTTTACCGTTGCGCATGCGGGTGGTGTCGCTGTTCATCAGCTCCAGCGAGGCACCGACCAGCGGGGCCAGGTCGATCTTGTTGATCACCAGCAGGTCGGACTTGCAGATGCCCGGCCCACCCTTGCGTGGCAGCTTGTCGCCGGCGGACACGTCGATCACGTAGATGGTCAGGTCCGACAGTTCCGGGCTGAACGTAGCCGACAGGTTGTCGCCGCCGGATTCCACCAGGATCAGGTCCAGGCCGGGGAAGCGGCGATTGAGCTGGTCCACGGCTTCCAGGTTGATCGAGGCGTCTTCGCGGATCGCCGTATGCGGGCAGCCGCCGGTTTCCACGCCGATGATGCGTTCCGGCGCCAGGGCCTGGTTGCGCACCAGGAAGTCGGCGTCTTCGCGGGTGTAGATGTCGTTGGTGACCACCGCCAGGTTGTAGCGATCGCGCAGCGCCAGGCACAGGGCCAGGGTCAGGGCGGTCTTGCCGGAGCCCACCGGGCCGCCGATGCCGACGCGTAGAGGTTGTGCGTTCATGTGTGTTGTCTCCTAGGAACGGAACAGGCGGCTGTACTGGCGCTCGTGGGCCATGCACGCCAGGGACAGGCCAAACGCGGCGCTGCCGAGATGATCAGGGTCGATGTGGTTGGCGTCCTGCTGGGCTTGTTGCAACAGCGGCAGCAGTTCGCTGGTCAGGCGTTGGGCGGCTTGCTGGCCCAGTGGCAGGGTTTTCATCAGCACCGCCAATTGGTTTTCCAGCCAGCTCCACAGCCACGCGGCGAGGGCATCGGCGGGGCTGATGTGCCAGGCGCGGGCGGCCAGGGCCCAGCCCAGGGCGAGGTGAGGTTCGGTGCACTGTTGAAGAAAGGTGCGGGCCGCGTCGTCCAACTCGGGCAGGCCATTGAGCAGTTGTTGCAGGGAGTAGCCCATCTGCCGGCTTTCCTGATACAGCTCGCGTGTCTCACGGCTGGCGCGGTGTTCCTCACACAACTGTGCCAGGCGCGACCAATCCGCCGCCTGGGCGGCCTGGCAATGGGCGAGCAGCAACGGCGCCTCGAAACGCGCGAGGTTGAGCAGCAACTGGTCGCTGATCCAGCGGCGTGCACTGGCCGCATCGTTGACGCGACCGTTCTCGACAGCCATTTCCAGGCCCTGTGAATAGCTGTATCCGCCAATCGGCAATTGCGGACTGGCCAGACGCAGCAGCGCCCAGGCTGGGTTCATAGACGCACGCCGAACTGATGCAGCTTGGGCGGGTAATTGAAGTCTTCATCGCCATGGCGCGAATGATGATGGCCGCCGCCATAGGCACCATGCTCCGGTTGAAACGGCGCTTCGATGGTTTGCGTTTGCGCACCCAACTGTTCGAGCATGGCCTTGAGCACGTAGTCGTCGAGCAGGCGCAACCAGCCGTCACCTACTTGTAACGCGACGTGGCGATTGCCCAGGTGATAGGCCGCACGGGTCAGTTCGAATGCACTGCTGCAGGTCACGTGTAAGAGGTGTTCAGGCCGGGCGCGCACACGTACGACGCGTCCGTCTTCAGCCTGCAGGAATTCGCCATCGTGCAACGGAGGCTGGCCGCGCTCCAGAAAAAGGCCTACGTCTTCACCGTCGGCACTGAAACAGCGCAGGCGGCTTTTGCTGCGAGCTTCGAAGTTCAGCAGCAACTCGGCGGCCCAGAGGGCTTGGGGGGCGATTCGGCGGTGGATCACCAGCATCAGGAAGCTTCCAGCTATGAGCGATGCAACAGCTAGAGCAAGGGGCTTGCCAACCTCACTGGGGTGTAGGAAATGCCTGTAGGTGTGTGGGTGGCGCCACTAAATAGGGCGAAAAGACTCGGCTGAATTGCGCCAAAATGGTGCGAAGTGTTGCCTGTTGCACTGTGATGGGTGTTTTCAGATTTTCCCTACAGGGTCAAAGGAATTGGCGTTCATCAAGTTACCTGCGAGATCTTTAGTCTGTGCGCCGTGTTTAATCCACTGCGACGTTCATCATGTTCAAGTCACTTTGTTACCTGTTTATAGTCAGCCTGACTTTTATGCTGTCCTCGGCCTCCGCCAACCTGCAGCCTAACGCCTCTTTCTCCGCTTCACTGAAAGAAGCATCCATCGATGACGTGATCGACCGCGCCCACGAACTGCTGGGCACGCCGTACAAATGGGGCGGCACCTCGGCGGACCAGGGCTTCGATTGCAGCAGTTTCCTGGTCTATCTGTTCAAGACCCAAGCCAATATCCAGCTACCCCGTACGACGGTCGCGATGCACCGCTCCACGGCCCCGACCATCAAGCGCAATGCGCTCAAGCCCGGCGATGCGGTGTTTTTCAAGGGCAACGGGCGCGGCCAGGTCAGCCATGTGGGCCTGTATATCGGCGAGGGCAAATTTATTCATTCGCCGCGTACCGGCAAGAGCATCCGCATCGATTCATTGAGCAACAACTACTGGAACAGGAACTACACCACGGCCAAGCGCTTCCACTCAGCGGGATGACGGCGTTACTCGGTGCTGCCCAGGCCTTGCCAGTGTTTCAAACCGATAAAGATAAAGCGCAATTGCTGGGTGATTTTTGCCTGGGGCGTGAGGTGGTCAGGCAGGGCCTGGGCCGGCGGGTCGATGATATCGGGCAGCGTAGCGAATACACTTTTAACGATCAGGTCGGCCATCACGTGCAAACCTTCGGCATCCAGATGCTGCAGCTTGGGCATCAGCGTCAGGTCGGCTGCCAGGTCGCGGGTGATGTCTTCGCGCAAGGCGCCGATCGCTTGGCGCACCGCCAGGCAGCCACCGTATTGTTCACGGGCCAGGAACAGGAATTGCGAACGGTTGGCTGAGACCACATCCAGGAAGATCCGCACGGAGGCATCGATAATGCCGCCCATCACGAACTCGTTGTGGCGCACCAGGCGGATCGTGGCGCGGAAGGTCTGGCCCACCTCGCTGACCAGGACGAGCCCAAGCTGGTCCATATCGGCAAAATGACGGTAGAAACCGGTGGGCACGATGCCGGCCGTCTTCGCCACTTCGCGCAGGCTCAGGCTGCCAAACCCACGGCCACACTCCATCAGATGGCGGGCTGCGTCCATCAGGGCGAGGCGTGTCTGTTGCTTCTGTTCGGCGCGGGGCAGCATTGGCGAGCGGGCTTTGTCGGCAAGTACAGCGACGCACTCTAGCAAAACAGTTCTGTTGGCGTCGAACTTGGCAGGGGAAGGGCGTGCCGCGATCTACAGGAAAGCAAAAGCCCGATCGACAGATCGGGCTTTTTTTTCGGCCACCACGGGGTTAGCTCTGTGCTTGATGCAGTTCTTGCAGACGGTCAGCACCGCCTTCGGCAATACCCTGGGTGTAGGCACGTTCATTGGCTTGTTCAGCACCACCTTCAACCAGGCCTTTCTGTTCAAGGCGATCACGGCCACCTTCGGCAACAGCATTGCGTTCCAGCAGACGATCGGCGCCACCTTCAACCAGACCTTTCTGTTCCAGGCGGTTGCGACCGTTTTCGGTCAGGCCTTCGGTGTAGGCGCGTTTGTTGGCTTGTTCCGAGCCATTCTCAGCAACGGCGCCTTTGGCGTAGTCACGGTTCTCTTCTTCTTGCGAACCGCTGCGAGCGACGGTCTGGCTGAAATGAGCGGCGTCGGCTTTGACTTGTGGGGTGGCCTGTTCGGCGGCTGGCAGGGCAAAAGCACTGGAAGCCAGGATGGATAACAGGACGGTAGCGAGTACTTGACGTTTCATGATGGGTTGCTCCTTGGGAGGGCGATAAAGTGGGTACAGGGCTAATGCTACTCTCGATAAGTCGATATAAAAGTTCATAAACACAATGGTAATAATCAACAGAATTGATTGTTCTGGTCGGAGGCTCTAGGACGGGCCTCTCAAGCACGCGGTTTTGCACCGGTGTGGGTATTTTCGACACGCGCATGGGTAACAATGGTGCGGCGGCGCAGGTGGAATCTGTCGAGTCGGTCAGGAAATGAGCTTTTTCCTGGCAAATCGGCGATTGGGTTAAACCCCGCTGCGGTTTGCCAGTCGTAGTCCTATAAGCTGTCCTTAAAGGCTGTCATCCGGCCAGTCGTATTCAGGAGTCCTGTGCAATGACGCGCACGCGTAAAATCGCCGCTTGGAGCTGCGCCAGCTTCGTTCTGTTAATCGCCATAGTGGTATTGGTCCTGGTGTTCTTTGATTGGAACCGCATCAAGCCCCCCCTCAATGCCAAGGTCTCCGAAGAATTGCATCGACCGTTTGCCATCAATGGCAACCTGGCGGTGGTGTGGGCGCGCGAGCCCGATGAAGGCGGCTGGCGCGCCTGGGTGCCGTGGCCCCATGTGATTGCCGAAGACCTGACCCTGGGCAACCCTGACTGGTCGAAAAACCCGCAGATGGTCACCCTCAAGAAGGTGGAACTGCGCATTTCGCCCCTGGCGTTGCTGGTGCAGCGTGTAGTGATCCCGCGCATCGACCTCACTGAGCCCAGCGCGCAATTGCAGCGCCTGGCCGACGGTCGCGCCAACTGGACCTTCACGTTCGACCCCAAGGACCCCAACGCCGAGCCCTCCAACTGGGTGGTGGATATCGGCGCCATCGGCTTCGACAAAGGCCACGTGACCCTCGACGACCAGACCCTCAAGTCTCAACTGGATGTGATCATCGATCCGTTGGGCAAACCCATTCCCTTCGGCGAAATCGTCGGCGACGCGGATGCCAAGAAAGCCCTGGAAAAAGGCTCGGCCCCTCAGGACTATGCATTCGGCCTCAAGGTCAAAGGCCAGTACCACGGCCAGAAACTCGACGGCAGCGGCAAGATCGGCGGCCTGCTGGCCTTGCAGGACGCGGCCAAGCCGTTCCCTCTGCAAGCCCAGGTCAAGATTGCCGACACCAGCATCGCCCTGGCCGGCACCCTCACGGACCCACTGAATCTGGGCGCCCTCGACCTGCGCCTGAAACTCGCCGGTTCCAGCCTGGGCAACCTGTACCCGCTGACCGGCGTGACCCTGCCGGATTCACCGGCCTATTCCACCGATGGCCACCTGATCGCCAAGCTGCACGAGCCCACCGGTGCCTCGTTCAGCTATGAAAACTTCAACGGCAAGATCGGCAACAGCGACATCCACGGCAGCCTCGCCTACTTCGCCAGCCAGCCACGGCCCAAGCTCAGTGGCACGCTGGTGTCCAACCAACTGCTGATGACCGACCTCGCGCCCCTGATCGGCGCCGACTCCAACGCCAAGCAAAAAGCCCGTGGTGGCGACAGCAAGCAACCGGCGACCAAAGTGTTGCCGGTGGAAGAATTCCGCACCGAGCGCTGGCGCGTGATGGATGCCGATGTGGAATTCACCGGCAAACGCATCGTGCACAGTGCCGATCTGCCGTTCACCGATCTCTACACCCACCTAGTGCTGAATGACGGCGAACTGAGCCTCGAACCCCTGCGTTTCGGCGTGGCCGGCGGCAAGCTGGATGCGCAGATTCGCCTGAATGGCCGCACCACGCCGATGGAAGGCCGCGCCAAACTCACTGCGCGCAACTTCAAGCTCAAACAACTGTTCCCGACCTTCGAACCGATGAAGACCAGCTTCGGTGAACTCAATGGCGATGCCGATATTTCCGGGCGCGGCAACTCGGTGGCGGCATTGCTGGGCACTTCCAACGGTGACCTGAAGATGCTCATCAACGACGGCGCGATCAGCCGTGGCCTGATGGAAATCGCCGGGCTCAATGTGGGCAACTACGTGGTCGGCCGCCTGTTCGGCGATAAAGAAGTGAAGATCAACTGTGCCGCGGCGGACTTCGGCATCAAGACCGGCCTGGCGACCACACGTCTGTTCGTGTTCGATACCGAGAACGCTATCGTCTACATCGATGGCACGGCGAACATGGCCACGGAGCAATTGGATCTCACCATTACGCCGGAATCGAAAGGCTTCCGCCTGTTCTCCCTGCGTTCACCGCTGTATGTGAATGGGCCGTTCATCAAGCCGAATGCGGGTGTGAAGGCCATTCCGTTGGCACTGCGTGGCGCAGGCATGGTGGCGCTGGGGGTCATCGCCGGACCGGCTGCCGGGTTGCTGGCGCTGGTTGCCCCGAGTGGCGGGGAACCGAACGAGTGCGCGCCGCTGCTGCAACAGATGAAAGAAGGCAAGGCGCCAAAAACCGTGAAAGGCTAACTGCAAATGTGGGAGGGGGCTTGCCCCCGATGGCGGCATATCAGTCGATATCTCAATTGACTGATCCACCGCTATCGGGGGCAAGCCCCCTCCCACATGGGTATTGCGTTCTGCCGGGTTACAGGCTTTCGAGAATATCCGCCATGTCGTCGGCATGCTCTTCTTCCTGCGCGAGGATCTCTTCGAACAGGCGGCGGGTGGTTGGGTCCTTATCACCGATGTACTGGATGATTTCGCGGTAGCTGTCCACGGCAATCCGTTCGGCGACCAGGTCTTCGTAGACCATCTCCTTGAGGTCCTTGCCGGCCACGTATTGCGCATGGGAGTTCTTCGACAGCAGGTCCGGGTTGAACTCCGGCTCGCCGCCCAACTGCACGATGCGTTCGGCGAGTTTGTCGGCGTGTTCGGCTTCCTGGGTGGCGTGTTCGAGGAATTCCTGCGCAGCGACGGCGGCCTTGATGCCGCTGGCCATGAAGTAATGACGCTTGTAGCGCAACACGCAGACCAGCTCGGTGGCCAGCGACGCGTTGAGCAGGCGGATGATTTCTTCGCGGTCGGCGTCATAGCCCTCGGTCACGGCACCGTTTTCGACGTTCTGGCGGGCGCGGCTGCGCAGGGTCGCAACGTCAGTCAAGTTTGCTTCGGTCATCTCTATCTCCTGGGGCTAATCCGGTTTTGCGCCACGCTCTGCCGGCGTGATCGCTCCAAGTTGTGAGTCCTGGGAGGAGCAAAAAGTTTTATTGGATTTACCGGCAACGTCACAAGCCCGACTTGAGGCTGGGCTAGGCTGGATGGATCGGATTGAGAGGATGCCCGGTTCATGCCGCAGTCGTTGGCCACGCGTTACCCCCTGGTGTTGGTACCCGGCATGCTCGGTTTCGTGCGCCTGGGCTGGTTCCCTTACTGGTACGGCATCGTCCCGGCATTGCGGGCGGGCGGGGCGCAGGTGTTTCCCGTGCAGGTGGCGCCGCTGGATTCCAGTGAGGTGCGTGGCGAGCAACTGTTGCTGCAGATCGAACGCATTCGCCGCGAAACCGGTGCCGACAAGGTCAACCTGATCGGCCACAGCCAGGGCTCGCTCACTGCGCGGTATGCGGCGGCCAAGCGCCCTGAGTGGGTCGCCTCGGTGACCTCCGTGGCAGGCCCCAATCATGGCTCGGAGCTGGCGGACCATATCCACCTGCATTACCCCGCTGACGGCGTGAAGGGCCGAATCATGAGCGCGCTGTTTCACCTGGCCGCCTGGGTGATGGGCGTGCTGGAAACCGGCTATCGCGGGCCACGCTTCAAGGCAGATTTGCAGGCGTCCCATCACTCACTGACCAGTGCCGGCGTGGCGTTGTTCAACCAGCAATACCCGCAGGGGTTGCCGCAGACCTGGGGCGGGCAGGGTGCCGAAGAGGTCAACGGCGTGCGCTATTACTCGTGGTCCGGCACCTTGCAGCCGGGCATCACTGACCGTGGCCGCAACCTGTTCGACGGCACGAACCGCAGTTGCCGTTTGTTCGCCCGCAGCTTCGTGCGGGAAAAAGGCCAGTGCGACGGCATGGTCGGGCGCTATAGCTCACACCTGGGGTTGGTGATCGGTGATGACTACGCTCTGGACCACTTCGATATCGTCAACCAGTCCCTGGGCCTGGTGGGCAAGGGCGCGGAGCCGATCCGGCTATTTGTCGAGCATGCCCGGCGCTTGAAGGCGGCCGGGGTTTAACGCACTGGGGTGGTCCAGCGCTCCGACAAGATCACCCCGCCCAAGGTCAGCAGGCCGCCCACCAGGTGGTACGGCGCCAGTTCTTCTTTCAACACCACGGCGGCGATCAGCGCGGTGATCAACGGCAGCAGGTTGAAAAACAACGTGGTGCGGCTCGGGCCCAGGGTTTTCACCGAGTGCATCCAGGCCAGCGGTGCCAGCATCGAAGCCAACAGGCATGCATACAACACCAGCGGAATGTTGGCCCAGCCCAGGCCGGCCTTGGCCGAGAACAGGAACAGCGGAAACAGCACCACCACCGCCACCAGCACCTGAAGATACAGCAGCACCAGCGGGGGCAGGCGCAGTTGCCATTTCTTCAGCAGGGTGCTGTAGACCGCATAGGCCAGGGTGGCGACCAGCATCATGCCGTCACCCAGGTTGACCCCATGTTGCAGCAGTGCGCCGAGGCTGCCGGCGGAGACCACCACGACCACGCCGGCGAATGACAGCACCGCACCGGTCAGCGCGCCGTAGGTCAGGCGTTGGCCGAGGCTGATGATCGCCGCCGCCAGCGCCATCAACGGCATCAGGGACAGGATGATGCCCATGTTGGTCGCCGTGGTGAGCGACGCGGCGTAGTAGGCCAGGCTCTGGTACACCGCCATGCCCAGCACACCAAGGATGAACACTTTGCCCAGGTTCGGGCGGATCTGCGCCCAGTGGGCAATCACCGGCTTGAGCATGAATGGCGTAAACAGCAGTGCCGCCAGCAGCCAGCGATAGAAGCCAATCTCCGCCGGGAAGATCGAACCCACGGCCAGTTTGTTGACGACGGTGTTGCCGGCCCAGATAAAAATGGCCAGCAAGGGATAAGCGTATTGCATCGAAAGGAGCTCGGTGTATAGGTGAGGCAGGATTATCCATTGTCTGGATCGAAGCCTATACTGCGATCCAGACAACCCACCGCTGTATCCAGACAACATGGCCAAGCACAACGTACGCCTCCAGGATTTCCCCCAACTGCCGAGTCCGGTGTATTTCCGCTATTCGGATTTCGCCCCCGACACCGAGTGCACGCCGCACCAGCATTTCTGGGGTTCGCTGGATTACTCCGCCAGTGGCGTGATGCGCATGGAAGTGGCCGGCAGCCGCTTCATGTCACCGCCGCAGTACGCCGTGTGGGTGCCGCCGCATACCGAGCACAGTTCCTATAACGCCGAGGCAATTGTCTACCACTCGGTGGGGCTGGCCCCGGAACTCTGCGAGCAATTGCCCCGGCAGCCGTGCACCCTGGCCATCAGCGATATCCTCAAGGCCATCCTCAATGACTTCGCCCAGCGCGACGTGAACATGCCGCAGACCGAGTCCGACGTCCGCCTGGCCCAGGTGCTGGTGGACCAACTCAAGCAGGCGCCGATCCACGAGTGCTTCCTGCCCTACGCCCGTCACCCAGGGCTGCTCGGCGTACTGGAAGGCATGCAGGCTGATCCCGGCGACAACCGGCCGCTGGCGCACTGGGCCGAACAGGTGCACGTGAGCGAGCGCACCCTGGCACGTCAGTTCATACGGGAGCTGGGCATGAGCTTCGGCGAATGGCGCCAGCGCCTGCGTTACCTGGCCGCCATCGAGGCTCTCGACAGCGAGCGCAGCGTGCAACATGTGGCGTTTGACCTGGGCTACAGCACCGCCTCGGCGTTTATCGCCATGTTCCAGCGCCAGGCGGGATGTACCCCCGAGCAGTACCGGCGTGCCCATATTCGTAGTCGGTGAAGATGTAACAGGCTTTGACTACACTGCTCGGTAGGCCGTGCCCGTCGGCGCGGTAACAGGGAGAAAACTCCATGAAGATGCTGCGTATTCCGCTGTTGATGATGGGCTTGCTGTTGTGTTCCCAAGGCTTTGCCGCCACCGCCCAGCAAAACAAAATGACCACCTGCAACGCCGAAGCCACCACCAAGACGCTCAAGGGCGACGAGCGCAAGGCGTTCATGAAGACCTGCCTGTCCGCCCCGGCGGCCAATGATGCCAAGACCCTGACACCGCAGCAGCAGAAGATGAAGGATTGCAATGCGTCGGCGAAAACCAAGGCGCTGGCCGGCGATGCGCGTAAAACCTTTATGAGCACCTGTCTCAAAGGCTGATCACTCTTTCGCGAACGCCGCAGATCAACGGTGGGAGCCGGGCTTGCCCGCGATACAGGCGCCTTGCTCTGTCTGCTACACCGCGGCGAGGCCATCGCGGGCAAGCCCGGCTCCCACACTTGATCGCATTCATAACCGACCCACTCGCTTGATTCCCTCAAGGCTGGCAGACTGCCCATCCTTTAACGCCGTTCGTTTTGAGGCTGTATGCCAACGTTTTCTCAGCGTCACGTGCTATTGCTGGCCAGCTACATCATCATTTTTGGCGGGTTGCTGCTGGTGCTGCCGCTCAAATTGCTGCCCAGCCTGCTGGCCGGCCTGTTGGTCTATGAACTGGTCAACATGCTCACCCCTCAACTGCAACGGCTGATCGAAGGCCGGCGTGCGCGCTGGCTGGCGGTGGCGTTGCTGGGCACCCTGATCGTCAGCGTGCTGGCGCTGATCTTTGCCGGCGCCATCAGCTTCCTGCTCCACGAAGCGGAAAACCCCGGGGCGTCCCTCGATAAATTCATGGGTGTGGTCGACCGCGCGCGCGGCCAGTTGCCGCCGTTCCTCGACGCCTACCTGCCCGCCAGCGCTGCCGAGTTCCGCGTGGCCATCGGTGACTGGCTGAGCAAGCACCTCAGTGAACTGCAACTGGTGGGCAAAGACGCCGCCCACATGTTCGTCACCTTGCTGATCGGCATGGTGCTCGGCGCGATCATCGCCCTGCAGCGCGTGCCCGACCTGACCAAACGCAAACCCCTGGCCGCCGCGCTGTTCGACCGCCTGCACTTGCTGGTCCAGGCGTTTCGCAACATTGTCTTCGCCCAGATCAAGATCGCCGCGCTCAACACCGCCTTCACCGCCGTGTTCCTCGCCGTGGTACTGCCGCTGTGTGGTATCCACCTGCCGCTGACCAAGACCCTGATCGTGCTGACCTTCCTGCTCGGCCTGCTGCCGGTGATCGGCAACCTGATGTCCAACACCCTGATCACCATCGTCGCGCTGTCGCTGTCGATCTGGGTGGCGGTGGCGGCGTTGGGTTACCTGATCGTGATCCACAAGGTCGAGTACTTCCTCAACGCGCGGATCGTGGGCGGGCAGATCAGTGCCAAGTCGTGGGAGTTGCTGTTGGCGATGCTGGTGTTTGAGGCCGCGTTTGGCTTGCCGGGGGTGGTCGCAGGGCCGATTTACTACGCGTATTTGAAGAGTGAGCTGAAGCTCGGTGGGATGGTTTAGGCCTTGTATTGGCCGGTCTGGCCCATCGGGGGCAAGCCCCCTCCCACATTTTGATCTGTGAACACATTCAAAGGTGGGAGGGGGCTTGCCCCCGATGGGCGCGACGCAGCGTTTCAGATAAAACTCAGCTGCCGTAGCGCTTGCTGGCCTCAATCGCCAGGCCACTGCCAATACTGCCGAAGATATTGCCTTCCACATGCCGCGCATTCGGCAGCATCGCCGAAATGCTGTGGCGCAGTGCCGGAATCCCGCTGGAACCACCGGTAAAGAACACGGTGTCCACCTGGGCCACGCTGACCGATGCATCGTTGAGCAACTGCGTGACGCTGTTGCGCACGCGCTCAAGTAACGTGTCGATGGACGACTCGAACAGTGCCCGGCTCAGGTCCACACTCAGACCGGCTTCGATGCGGTCCAGCGCCACATGACGGCTGTCTTCGTGGGTCAACTGGATCTTGGTTTCTTCCACTTCCATGGCCAGCCAGTGCCCGGCGCGCTGTTCGATCAGCTTGAACAGGCGGTCGATGCCACCGGTGTCTTCGATGTCGTAGCGCATGCTGCCCAGGGCCAGCTGGGATTTTTGCGAGTACACCGAGTTGATGGTGTGCCAGGTGGCCAGGTTCATGTGGTGGCTGGTGGGCATGTAGGCGCCGCTTTTCATGCGGCTGCCGTAGCCGAACAACGGCATCATGCCGTTCAGCGAGAGCTGTTTGTCGAAGTCGGTGCCGCCGATGTGTACACCGCCGGTGGCGAGGATGTCGCTCTGGCGGTTGTCGTTGTGGCGGCGGTCCGGCGACAGGCGCACCAGGGAGAAGTCGGACGTACCGCCGCCGATGTCGACGATCAGCACCAATTCTTCTTTCTCGATGGTGGACTCGTAGTCAAACGCCGCCGCAATCGGCTCGTACTGGAACGAGATGTCCTTGAAGCCGATCTTGCGCGCCACGTCGACCAGGGTGTTCTCGGCTTCCTGGTCGGCCATCGGGTCGTCATCGACGAAAAACACCGGGCGACCCAGCACCACTTCTTCGAACTCGCGCCCGGCGTTGGCTTCGGCACGGCTCTTGAGTTGGCCGATAAACAGCGCCAGCAGGTCGGTGAACGGCATTGCGGTGCCGAGCACGCTGGTATCGTGCTTGATCAGCTTGGAACCCAGCAGGCTCTTGAGCGAGCGCATCAGCCGGCCTTCGTAGTTTTCCAGGTATTCGTGCAGGGCCAGGCGACCGTACACGGGGCGGCGCTCCTCGAAGTTGAAGAACACCACCGACGGCAACGTGATCTTGTCGTCCTCCAGCGCGATGAGCGTCTCCTCGCCGGGGCGGATCCAGCCGACGGTGGAGTTGGACGTGCCAAAGTCGATGCCGCAGGCACGGGCTGGGGATGGGTTTTTCATGTCTATCGGGTTCCGGTTGAAAAACGGCCGCGCAGTGTATGCCAGTCGAAGGCGGATGCGTAGGCCGACTATCCGCTAAATCGTGCTTGAAAGTTGGGTATTCGCCCCCACATCTGCTGCATACGGCAAGTGCCGATAACACTTTGACGCATCCCCAGGCCACATCACTCAACAAGTGCAATGCAGCGCACGTTGTGCCCCGGGCTGTGCGATCTCGATTAAGGATGGTGAACCGCCGATGGATTTCAAAGACTATTACAAGATATTGGGCGTAGAGCCGACGGCCGACGATAAGGAAATCAAGGCGGCCTATCGCAAGCTCGCACGCAAATATCACCCCGACGTGAGCAAGGAAAAAGACGCCGAAGCCAAGTTCAAGGACGCGTCCGAAGCCTATGAGGCGCTCAAGAGTGCCGACAAGCGCGCCGAATACGACGAGCTGCGCAAATACGGCCAGCATGGCCAACCGTTCCAGGGACCACCGGGCTGGCAGAGCCGTGGCGGCTTTGGCGGTGGTGGTGGCGGCGAGGATTTCTCGGACTTCTTCAGCTCGATCTTCGGCTCCCGTGGCGACGCCTTTGGTGGCGGCCAACGCCGTCCTGCCGGGCGTAAAGGCCAGGACGTGGAGATGCAGCTGTCGGTGTTCCTCGAGGAGACGCTGTCCACCGAATCCAAGCAGATCAGCTTCCAGGTGCCGCAGTACGACGCCTCGGGCCGGCATGTCAGCAACACCACCAAGAGCCTGAACGTGAAGATTCCCGCCGGCGTGACCGACGGCGAGCGCATCCGGCTCAAGGGCCAGGGCGCGCCGGGCATTGGCGGCGGGGCCAATGGCGACCTGTACCTGATCATCAAGTTCGCGCCACACCCCAGGTTTGAAGTGGATGGCGAAAACCTGATCATCAACCTGCCGCTGGCGCCGTGGGAATTGGCGCTGGGCACGGAAGTGGCGGTGCCGACGCTGACCGGCAAGATCAACCTCAAGGTCCCCGCCAACAGCCAGAACGGCCAGCGCATGCGTGCCAAGGGCCACGGCCTGCTGAACAAGGCCGGGCAACGTGGCTATCTGTTCGTGCAGCTCAAGGCCGTGATGCCCAAGTCGGACGATGAGGCGGTCAAGGCTTTGTGGCAGGAGCTGGCGCAAAAAGCGGCGTTCAACCCCCGCGAGAACTTCTAAGGGGTTGAACGCCAGGGCGACCGTTATGGCGCACGGTCGCCTGTCATGTTTCTGGAGGGGCCGGGTTGCGGGCTGTCGTCGCCAGGCGGCGTCAACTCGGCGACCTCCCGACGTGACAGTTCCAGCAGTTTGAGGTTGCGTTCCGTCTGGCGATCAATCTCCAGCATATTCACGGCCTTTTGGTAGTCCTCGTCCATTGTTTCATGGGCGTCTTCCAGGGCCTGGTGTTTGCGGTCGGCCTCACTCTCCAGGGTTTCGAGTTCTACGGGGTATTTTTGCCCTAGGTAGTCCAGCCAGTAATCCCGGGTGATCAGGTTTTCATAAAAGACATCGCTATGTTCCTGTTCCAGAATCCACTGGCGCGCCTTGACCAGTGTCTCGCCACTGATCGGACGGTCGTACATCATGCGTGTGGGTTGCCCAGGTAGCAGCAGTTTGTCTTTCCAGCCAGCGCGCAGGCCGATGCGGTAGCGCAACCGGACTTCGGCCTGGTCCACCATGCCACTGGCTTGCTTGATGAACGCCATCGCCAGCTCTTCGGTTTTATCCAGGCGGTACAACTGGCGGGATAGCTTCAACAGGGCGTCGCCTTTCAAATCCAGGCGGGTGGGGTCGATGCTCATCAGTGTCTGTTGCTCGTAGACCTTGACCCTCAGCCCGCTGAACGTGAGCAACCTTCCATCCCCACAGGTGCCATGGCTGGCAGACAGGCCGAACAGGGTCTGACGCAATTCCGTGTTACCGGCGGCGGCTTCCAGCACCGTGCGTACTTGCTGCGCCAGATCGACGCGTGCGTACCTGAACTCATCGGTGTTTTGCAGGCTCTTGAGCAAGTCGAAGAATTCTGCGTTGTCGGGTTCAGCCAATAATTGAGCCCACATCTCCCGGAAGCGATCCTGTTGGAGCGCTCCCAGCTCACTGATCCAGGGGGCAAGTAGGCGACTGTCCGTCGAGGGCACTGGTGCGACTTGATCGACGCCTGCGATGTGCGGCAATTCAAGGCGCAGCGCCACGGCGATTTCGTGACGGGTCATGCCAAGGGCGCGGGCGCTTCCCGTGCGGTCGCCGTAAGCGAGCAGTGCGCTCAAGCTTTGTTCGGACAGAGTGGGGGTGTTTGAGATATCGGTCCCCGCCATCAGGTTATCGTGGCTACCGTCCAGCGCCTCGAGCGGGATCGATGTGATGAGGTTCGAGCCGATGTCGAGTTGGCGCAGGCGGCTCGACTCCAGAGTGCCCTGGGGCCAATCGGTCAGGCGATTGCTGCGTAGGTTCAAAATCCGAAGTGGCGAGGTACTGTCGATGCCGTAGCTGGTCAGGGCGTTATTGTTCAGGTTCAACTGTTGTAGATGCCGGAGCTCGCTGAGGGTGCTGTGCAGTGTCTGCTCGTCGTGGAACAGGTTGTACGCCAAGTCCAGGTCGCGCAGGTCGCGCATGCGTTCCAGTGCCATGGGCAAGCGTTGAAGCCCATTGTCGACCAGCAACAGCGAATGCAGTCCACTGAAACTGTCCAGGAACCCGTTGGCTCCTGACGCGGTGATCATAACTCCGGACAGGTCGAGGTTGCGCACATGCGAGAAATCCCCGGTCAGGGTCGGCAGGTCTCCTACGCGCAGGCCAGTTAAGGTGAGGGTCTGGCCTGCGCTGTCCGCCATCAATCCGCGGCGCCAGCACTGCAGAATATTCTCAATGACGCGACTGTGATTGAAGGCTGCGGGGAGAAGATCGATATCTGCCGAGGGGAGGCGTGCCATGAACCAAGCATTGAGCTGATGGATCAGCGTTTCCTGCGTGAGGTTCCAGCCATCGATGCGGGCATGGATCTGCAGATCACTGAGGCCTTCGCCGCGCATTCGCTCCAGCCACTGATCCACTGACGGTGTCTCCAGCGGCGGCAGCAGGCGTTGCAGGCGTTGAGTCAGGGGCGCAGAGCCCGGGGCCGTCTCGGGGATTGGCAGCTTCAATAGCGACCGGCCGACCACTGAAGCGATGCTTTCGGAGGGAGGAAAGTGGTCTTGCACGCCATCGGCCAGGCGCTTGAGACTGTTGGCAGGCAAACTCCGGTTCTGTTCAACCTGCGCCCTGGCAGCGTCCAGAGCGGCTTCGCTGGTCGAGCTCAATGGTGCACCTTCAACCTTGATATCAAAGAGTAATGCCTCGCGGTCCAGCAAGGCTTGCGGCAACGTGGTGATCCGGGTGTTGCGCAGGTCCAATGAGTGGAGCTGCTCCAGTGTCTCGACGCCGGTAGGTACCTGTTCCAAATGGGTGCCTCCCAGGTTCAGGCTGCGCAGGTCCGACAGGCCTGTAACGTCTGCGGTTGTCAGCGGATTGTTTTTCAGCGAAAGATGCTGAAGCCCGCGTTGCTGCTGGGCAGAAAACGGCATTTCGGCAAGGTTGCAATTGTCCAGCTGCAAGATATTCAACTGCGGGAACGCGGCGATAAAACCGCGGACTTGTTCTATGGGCGCGCGCAGGTTATTCAGGCCACTCAAGCGCACATCGGTCACATGATTGAAGTTGTTGGCCGGCAAGTCTGGTAGCGCCGTGGCCGGCAGGTCTCTCAACGTCAAATGGCGCACGCGGGGCGTACTCTGCAGTTGATTTTGTGAGTAGCGTTCAAGCGCCCCTGCGCCCCATAAGCCCTTCAGGGAGTTCATTGTTTGTGTCTTCATGCTGACGGGGGTGCCAGCGTCGGCCTGGGACCACGCCTCCAGATACGTGCTGAGTGTGTTGTACTGTTCGCTGAGGGCCTCAATCGCTTGGAAGCGTGCCTGATGCGTTGACCATTGCGTGGCGAAGTTTCTGCTGATTTCGTTACTGTTGTGATAACCCGTCTCGTGGGACATTCGATCCAATTCCCCGGTGCAGAAGTCCTGGACCATGCTTTCCAGGTCGACGATGTGCGGTCGGCTTATGAAGTTGTTGTAGGCCAGCCTGAATTGGTCGAGCGGGTACTTCCTCCAGTCCAGCGACAGTGCCTTCACGAACCGGTTGCTGCTGGTCAGCAACTCCGAAGGCGCCGTTCTGATGCCGGTTCGGTATAGGTTCAGACGGGTCAGGCGCGGAAGTTGGAATACCCCTGTCGGCCAGAAGAGCATCCGCGGCGAGTTTATTTCCAGGCGGCGCAGTTGGCTCAGGGGGCTGACGTCCAGGGTTGGCTGCATTTGTGAGCCGTACCCATCATCGTTCACTTTCAACTCAACCAAGTGAGTGAGCTCACCCAAGCCGTTCAACACCTGGGGCGTGAGTTTTACGCTGAGCTCCAAGTGGTTGATCTTCGGCGTTTGTTTGAGTTTCAGCAGCAGGTCTCCGGCATGCTCCTCTCGTACCGAGATCTTGAGGTTTTCCAGGTTGGGGAAGAGGTTGGACAGTTGTTCGACCGTAAGATGCCAGGCACTCAGCTTACGCACGTGGGGGAAATCTATCGCGATGGAGGGCAGAGGTCCGTCGGCCGGGAGGTAGAAGTAGGTAAAGGCCTTGTTATTCTCGGCCAGGGGGCCGTTTTGCCAGCAGCGCTTCAATGCATCGGCGGTTGCTCTTCTGCCGACTGACCCTTCATTGACCCAGCGCTCCAGTGTGGCTTCCAGGTCTTCCCACTCGCGTCGGCGTTGCTGCAACAGGTCGTAAATCTGGTTGTCGGTTTTTCCGGCGGCTTTCAAGCGCCGGATAAACGCCTTGGCCTTTTTCGGGGTCAGCCTGTGGTACACATCCCGCGCCCTGGATTCCAGGGACGGCGCCAGGCCTCGCCCGCGCCCACTGAAGGCGTACCCTATCTGGTGGGTTCTCGCGCGCGAAGGCGGCATGGGGCGCAGTGGGGCCTGCTCGATCCACTGGGGGGCCAGGCGCGCATGTTCTTTGGCGCTGCGGATGATCGCCTCGCGCAATTGAGCCTGCTGGCCTACGTGAGGGATCCCCAGGGCCTGCCGGGATTCGTCAGGCAAGGCGTGAAGCACTGAGGCATAGAAGTTGTCGCCATACCGAGGTCGACTGTTGAGGGGCTCACCGCGTTCATTGAACGCCTGGTAGGTCGGGCCGTCCTTGACCAGGTATTTACGCACAGTGCTGCTTTCATCGCCGATGGCATCGATCAGTGCCCCGTCGATACTGTCCCTGCGTATTTCCAGGCGCACAGTGTCCGACCAACCGGGTAATTGCTGCAACGCGTGCAAGGCCAGGCGCTTGGTGTCGGTGGTTGCAACGTGTTCACTGTACAGCCCGGCAAAGGCACGGGTCTGGCGTTCCTGCCGCGCATACCAGTGGGCTTCTTCGCGCATGGCCAAGGGCACGGTGCCCGTGCTTTCAAGGCGGGCGAGGGTTTCCTCAGGCGTATGGGCCAGGATCTCATTGGCCGCAGCCTGGCTCAGCCCCGGCGAGGCCTTGCGCAATTGCGCGACACGCGGGTCCTGGGCTTGGGCGCCTTCATAGAGACGTTCAAAAATAGCCGACCGGCGGGTCTGGGCGAAGTCGCTGAGCTGTTTCCTGAATTCATCGGGCCGGGCCTCTCGGACGCGAGCGCCTTCACCGCCAAGCAGGCGGTTAACCTCGGCCTCATCCAGCGCATCAAGGATACGTGCCGGCAAGCCATCGGCCAGAACCTCCTCGCGGTTCACGCGGATGGGCTCCTTGACAGGATCGCCTGCCGCCAGCCGCTCGGCGCCGTAGCGTACAGGGGTTCCCGTCAGGTCCGGTGCGTCGAACACGTCCAGCACCCGACCCCTTGGCCAGCGTGGCAGCTCGGTGATCAACGGCAGGCAGTAAAGGTATCGCGAGTCGATGGCTTGGCCGCTCTGTACCTGGACGATTACTGCGTCGACACCCTGGTCGGCATCGAACAGGCGAATGGCATTCGCCAGGTCGGCGGGGAGCGGTTGGTTATCCAAGTGAACTTTGCGCAGGGTGTTGTCGCTGATACCGCTGATATCCGCGATCTTGAGCAGTTGCTCGTCGGAATACGGCTCGGTGGCATGCCCCAGGCGTCGCAGCAGGGTCAGGCGGTCCCACGTCAGGGGACGTTCCAGGGTATGGCGCCATGCGCCTTGTCCGTTATGCCGCAGCAGCGGTTGATAGGCCTCGGGATTGCTGGGGTGTTGGATGCGCCAGGCGTTGCTCGCGGTATCCTGGCTTATTTGATAAACCTTGCCGTCCTGACGGATATAGGTCTTGCCGTCGACTTCATAGCGCCCCAGAGGATCAGGGCGGGCATCGGCGGCCAGGCTGACATCGCTTTCATAGCCTTTGAGGTCGGGTTTCCACAGGCGGGTTTCTCCGTTGGGCAGCACGACCGGGTGCAAGCACTCGACCACCGGTTCAGCCGGCACGGCCAGCAGTTTGCCGAAGCCTTTGCCGGCACCGGCCATCACGCCGATCAGCACCAGGTTTTCGGCCACGTCCACCAGATGGGCCTTGGCCGCCTTGCGGTCGCCCTCGCTCCACTCTATGGCCCCTTCGAACGCCGTGTATAACAGTTGGGCGCCCATCAATACGAGCATGGCCTCGCCCAGCCCCGGCACCAGCATCGAGACGCCGGTCAGCAGCAGTAGGCCGATATTGAGCAATGCCGAGAATTTGCGTGAGCGTACCTGGGCATCCACCTGCGCGGTGGGCACGGCATGGGCGCGGGCATCGTCGAGGAGCTTGTCGCGGTGCTGGTCGAACAGGTAGGCCCACAGGTCGACGTTGGCCGCCCACATTCCATGGCCTTTGCGCGCCACGCCGCCTGGGGCGGGGTCGATATCACGCAACGGCACCTGGGGGCGGGGTGCCGCGGGCGGCAATTTTTTGAACCCTGCGAAGGTGAATGCACCGCGCACCAGGTCGTTGATTATCGACCCGTAGGGTTTGAGCGCCTCACTGAAGCTGCCCGATGGCGCGTCTTTTGTGAACCGCCCAAAGTAATTCGGGCGTTCGGTGTAGGTCACGAACTGGCTGAAAAAGCGTTGGTCCTGGGTGGGCAGGTCGCCTGCGGACGGTGTCGGATCGGGTGTGACCAGGCGCTTCTTGAACAATGCGATGCGTTCGGCGTCCGTGTAGCGTTTGAGCGGATGGTATGGGTCGTTGGGGATATAGATGATGGAGTCATCGGTGTAGCGGTACTTGTCGCTGATCACGAACACTATGCAGCCGATCATGCGGTGGCCCATTAGCGTCAGGTCGCGGAACCACACAGGCCGGCCATCCACAGAGGGTGTCAGCTCGCCATTGATGACCGAGAGAATCATCCGATGATCCTGGGGCAGGATGTCCTTGTTCAGCAAGGCCATTTCGGCGGCGGCGCGCAGGGCCGTTTTGTGTGCGTCGATAAAGGGCTCGCGCAATGCCGCCAGGGCGACGGCATCGGCGGGCTTGAAAAAGTTTTTGAGGTACGTCTGGTACTGCGCGCCGATATCCAAAGAGCGACACAGCCCGGTAAATTGCGGTACGGTCAGCGATGTCGCAAGCGGTACGAGTTCACCTGCATGCTCGACCATGAAGCCGGATGCGGCATGAAAGGCGCCGACCTCGCATTCCGACGCTTCGAAGTTGTGCAGGGCGGCGTCGAGCAGCGGCAGCTTCAGCACCTCGAAGCTACTCACATCGATACCGAAGATGCCGATTTCCAGCGGTTGAAGCAGACGGATGTAAGTGCTGTCGACCTCAAGCTCTACGTTGAACTGGTCCTTGAGCGCCGTGACCAGCAAGGGTTTGGCGAATGCATCGATTTCCTTGAAGGTGGATATTGCCTCAGCCAGGCGGGCTTGAGCGGTCGCGCTGGCCGTAATGCTGTCATGCACGGGCTTGCGTTGCGCCGCCGAGGCCCGTAGGTAGCCGTCGGGCAATGTTACGGGAGCGGCCTTGAGCGCCTCGCGTTGCTGTGGCGTGGCTTTTGTCAGCCACTCAGGTAGGGTGCTTTTGAAGAACGCGTCGTGCAGGCTATTTGACGCGGAGGGAGTCGCTTCGCTTTTTGGCGAAGTTGAAATAGTCATGCGGTCTTTCCTTGGGTATTGGGAGCAGACAGCAAATCACGTAAGTAGGCGCAGGCCGGGGTAGATAAAACAGCGCCAGGGAGCGACGCCCCTGGCGCCGTGGGGTCAGCTGAGCGGATGGGTCTTCAGCTCTGTGCGGGTCAGTGCCTCCATCAGCGTGGCTTCCTGGATGGCAAGCCCGGCTTGCAAGTTCTTGGCCTGCTGATCATAAAGCTTGTCGGACAACCGACCCTCGGCGTGTTCGTCATGCAAGGCCGCCAGTTGTTCATGGAAGGGCTGGCCCTGCTCCTCGAATTGCCCCTTGTACTTCTGGGCCAGGTATTCCTGCCAGAACTCCCTGGCGACCAGCGCCTGCAATTCGGCCGGTGAATCGTTCAGCTTGAGGATCTCCTGGCGGGTTTTTTTCAGCACGTCTTCGCTCACCCTGCCTGCGGTGTAGGCCGCCGTCTGCGGTTGTCCAGGCAAGTCCAGTTGGTCCGGGCCCTTGAGTCCGAAGCGATAGGCCAGCCTGATCTCGACCTCATCCAACAGTGCGATCTGCTGGAGTTTTTCCGTAGGCGAGTACCTGGGATTGTCATTGATCGCCTGGGTACGCCGGGCGATATCGTTCAACGCGGCTTTTTCCACCTCGTCGAGGCGGAACAACCCCCTGGCCAGCTTGATCAGCGTAGCGCCCTGGTTCACATCGCTGGCCAGTGCCTTGGCGTTGTGCGCCATGACCATGATCTCCACGTTGCTGAACGACAATCCGGCGCGGTCACAGCAGGTTGCGCGGCCGGCCCACTCGAATATTTGTTCGCGCAGTGCCGCGGATTCCGCAGTGTTCTGGGTAATAGCGTCGATCACTGTCCAGACCCGGTTCTGCAGGTCTGCATGGCCGGCGGGCGCCTCTCTCATGCCTTCGAGCATGGCGAAGAACCCGTCACTGCCCGGTTGTGTTCGCAATTGCTGCCATTGGGCCGTACGGGGCGCGATTTGCGCGTCGGGCACGCCTCGCATCCAGCGGGTCTGCTGTTGACCAATGGCGTGTACTCTTGGCGTCGACGTAACCTGCAGTGCCGAGGAAACCAGTTGGTTAGGGTGGTCGGCCGAACTCAGGCCTACCTGCTCGAGGCGCGCCTGGTATTGGCGCAGCTGTTGTCGCGTCGCCTCGGTCAGCGGGTTGCCTTGGAGCCTGATGGTGTTAGTGATGCGGGCCGACTGCGCCAGTTGCTCGGCAGGCGGATTGATGAGTGAGTCGGGAAGCTCGGTGATGCGGTTGTTCAGCAAGGCAACGTACTCCAGAAGCGGTTGCGCGCCGATTCCGGTCGGGTAGGTTTCAAGCTCGCAGTTCTGCAGGCTCAGCGTACGTAAGTCGGTAATAGCGCTGAAATCCGGAGCGATGCGCAAGGGGTTGATCGCCATGCTCAACGCCCTGAGCGTTGTACGCTGGGCCAGCACTTGCGCGGTTACGGGAGTGAGCTGGATCTGGTTGCCATGCAAAAGCAAGCGGGTCAGCCCGTTCATTTGATTGAGGGCCTGGGGCAACTCGCGTAACTGGTTGTTCGACATATCCAGCCAACGGACACCGCGATGGCGTAGCAGGAATTGCTCGGGGCTGGTGCTCAGACTCATGTTATTGAGTTTGAGCGAGCCGACGTGGCTGAAATCTGCGTCCAGCTCCGGCAGGCTTGGCAGGGTGAGATTGCTGAGGTCCAATTCCCAACCTATGGGGGTAAGGTCGAAAGCCTTTTGTTGAGGCCCTTCCTTGCGCCAGCAACTGATTATCCGGTCCCTTGCCAGGTAGCGATCATCCCGCCCCGCGAAATTGAGCATGCGCTGGCGGGTGCGCACGTAGCCGGTCCCGGTCCGGCTGTTGATGTTGCCACCGGCAGAGGCCCACGTGTTGAGCTGTGTATTGAGCACTTGGAATTCTTGTTCCAGGCGCGACAACTCCGCTTCCAGACCCTCCCCCAAATCCCAGATGAATTGCCGGATCTCCAGCGTGTTGCGATTGGGGTACAGCGCGCGTGCGCGTTCAAGGTGCGGGTTGTTCATGTCGAACGCGTCATGGGTTTTGATCAGGTCCGGACGTTCCGCGGCCAAGCGTTGCCAGTAAGTGTCGAAGCGTTGCCGATAGGCTTCAGGAAACGGGTTGCCTTTCAGGAACGTGACATCGTTGATCCTGGCGATGGTTTCCAGCTGTTCGGGCTGCGGGTCGAGATTTGCCTCGGGAACCTCACTCAGGCGGTTATCGCGCAGGTTCAGAAACTCCAGGTTGGTTTTGTCCAGCAGGCCGGTGGGCCAGTGTTCGATTCCGGAACCCGACAGGTCCAGCCTCTTCAACTCCCGCATGGCGCTGAAGTCCGGGGTGAGGCCCAAGCGATTGCCCGAAAGCTCCAGGGTTTCCAGCTTGTGCAGTGCGCTGAGCCGTGCGGCGCTTTGTGGGGTGAGCACGATCTTGTTCTGGTTCAGCCTCAACTGAGTCAGCTGAGGCATTCTGTCGAGCCCTTCAGGGACGGCGGTGAGTTCGCAGTTGGCCAGGCTCAGCTTTTTAAGCTGGTTGAAATTATCCAGGAACGTCTGCGTGTTGCCACCCCACAGGCGGGTACGCAGTTCCAATTCGGTGACATGGCTGAAGTCTGCCGTGAGCGCGGGCAGGTCCAGCGGTACATAGCTGATGAGTTTGAGCGTACTGCCCGATTCACGACGCCAGCAGCGCTTGATGTCATTAGCGACCGTACTGGCGTACGCGCCGACTCGCGGGTTGTTGGCCTCGACCCACACGTTCAAATCGTCCTCAAGCTTTCGGTACTCGGCTTCCCGTCGTGTCAAGGATGAACGCACTTCGCTGCCAAGCGATTCGATAAAGTCCCTGACTTGCTCATCGCTGAATGAGGGGTAAAGCTTGCGCACCCGTTGTTGCGCAGTGCTGAGCTGCGCTTTGAGTTTCTCGTAGCCACGCCCGCCACCGAGCAACCGCATCGTGGCGTCGTAGGCAGGTTTTCGCACTGGGTTTTCGAGCAACACAGCACGCAGTTGTTCGCGGGGCAAGGGAGTGGACTGGATGGCAGCCCGCAGGTGGTCGGTGTCGGTCACCCGCATGTCGATACGTTCACCCGGTGACAACGTATTCAGAATGGCATCGTACAAATCCGTGGTGTGGTTGCCTTCGAACCGCCCATCGTCGAGCTGTACAAGGATTTTACTCGGTGTTCCGCCCGCCTCGCCGATGGCATCGAGTAAGACGTCCTGAGCATCGTTGGGCATACGCTGGCGCAATTCCACGCGCGTTCCCCTAGGCCAGCCGGGCAAGGTCTCCAGGGTACGCAGGGCCAGGCGCTGGCTGTCGAGGTCGGACGGTGTGTTCAAGTGCAGGTTTTCATAGGCGCGCGACACCCGGGTTTCCTGCTCGGCCCATTGCGCCCGTTCGGCGAGCGCGTCCGGCAGGCGCCCGCTGCGGCGAAAGGCTGCCAATTCTGCAGCGCTGAGTTCTTTAAGCAACGGCTCGGCGATGCGTGTCGGCAGTTTAGGGTACGCGTCCTGTACACGTTGTACATCGGGGTCGTTGCTGGCGGTCAGTTGCTGATAACGTTCCTCGACATACGAAGGCTTGATCGACTCGACAAACTCGCCCAGTTGCCGACGCAGTTTGGCGGCCCGCATGGGCAGCGTGTCCAGGGGCGAACCGGGAATGTCGACCAGGTCAGGGTCGGCGCCTTGCAGGGTGTACAGCACCTGATGCAGTCCCTCGCCTCGAGCCAGATGCTGTTCGTTGAGTACTACCGTGCGCCTGGGCTGGGGTGACAGGGAGGGTACGTCATCCCAGAGTACGCGCCTCTGGCTGTCCATCACCCGCAATGGCGGGGAGCTGGACAACAGTCCACGGCGCTTCATCAGGTCCAGTTGCGTGCCCAGGTCGGCCTTGGGAAAGACGAAAGGGTCGGAGCTCTTGAGCCGCTGGATGAATTCGTTGACCTGCTGGTGGAGTTTGAAGCGTTGCAGCGAATCGGCCAGCAACAGCGGTGTGACTTCGCCATTCACATGCGCTTCGCGCAGGGCGTCGGCTGTGACACCGCTGGCCTCCTGGGCCTTGAGCAACTGGTCAGTGTCCAGCGGCTCGGTGGTATGGCCCAGGCGCCTGAGTGCAGTGGTGTCGTCCCAGTCCAGTGGGGTTTCGCCTTCGTGGCGCCAGGCCCCTTGGTTGTTTTGGGCCAGTTTCGGTGAGTAGGCCTCGGGACGGGTAGGATGCTGAATGCGGTATTCGGCGGTGTTCGGATCTTGCGTGACGCGGTAGGTGTAGCCTTCAAGCGGCAAGATCGTCTGCCCCTCATGGCTGTACAGCCCTTGCGCATCAGGCTGGGCATCGGGCGCCAGCTGGATCGAGGTACGATAGGGGCTCAGGTCGGGTTTCCACAGGCGGCTCTTGCCATCGCTCGACGTTATTGGCTGAGTCGCCTCGACGACCGGTTCAGCCGGCACCGCTGTCAGTTTGGCAAAACCTCTCCCCACGGCGGCCATCGCCGCCAACTGCACCAGGTTTTGCGCGACGTCGATCAGGTGGGCCTTGGCCGCCTTGCGATCGCCCTCCGACCACTCCTTCACGCCGTCAAAGGTTTCCAGCAGAAGTTGGGTGCCCATCACCGCCATCATGGCCTCACCCAACGCCGGTATGAACATCGAGATACCCGTGAACACCAGCATGCCGATGTTGAGCAACTGCGCCAGTTTGCGTGAGCGTACGCTGGCATCCACATCTGCCGTGGGCACCGCATGAGCGCGTGCGTCGGCGTAGAGTTTGGCGCGATGCTGTGCGTAGAGATAGGTCCACAGGTCGAGGTCCTCGCCCCAGAACCATCCCCCGTGGGCCGGCGGCGTGATGACCGGCTCCAGGCGCGGATCAGGATTGGGCACTTGTTTGGGTGGAGCAGGTGGTGGCGAGGGGTGGGTGGTGCTGAAGAAATAGAACGGGTCGATCCCCTGTCGTATTTGATCAATCAGCGGTTTATAGGGCAAGAGCTTCTGGGCGAGGGAGGTGTCCGAGGTGTCTTGGGTGAACTGGCTGAAATACTCCGCCCGCTCTCCATAATGGATGAACTGGCTGAAGAACCGCTGGTAGGTCGTGGGACCTTCCTGCGGAGCCGGCGTGGCATCAGCGGCAGTGAGTCGTTGCTTGAACAGCGGCTTGAGCTGACCCAGGGTGTAGCGCTTGAGCGGTGCCTGGGGATCGTCGGGAATGTACAGCAGCAACTCGCTCCCGTTGTGAAGTTCGCCGCTGACCACGAACACCACCACACCGGTGAGTCGGTGTTGCGTCAGGCTCAGGTCGCGCAACCAGATGCGCTTGCCGTTCAGCACCGGCTTTTTTTCGCCGTCGATTACCGACAACACCATGCGGTAATCGGCGTCGGTGATGTCATTTTTCAACAAGGCCTGTTCAGCCGCCGAGCGCAACGCTGATTTATGCGCGACGGTGAATCGCTCCTGCAGGACGGCCTGCGCCACCGCGTTATTGGGCTCCAGGAAATCCTTGAGGTAAGCCTGGTATTTCGCGCCGATATCCAGCGAACGGCACAGGCTGGTGAACTGCTCCACCGTCAAGGGGGTGGTGACGGCGGTGGAGCCGTCTGCGTTCGCCGACTGGACCACGAACCCCGAGGAGGAATGAAACGCGCCGGCTTCGCATTCCGAGGCCTCGAAGTTGTGCAGTGCCGCTTGCAGCAGCGGCAACTTGAGCGCTTCGAACCAACCGACAGGAATATAGAACTCGGTGAGGGACACGGTTTTTCTCAGCCGGATGAAGGTCTTGTCGACATCCAGCGTGACGTTGAACCGCTCTTTCAAGGCGTTGACCAGCAGGGGGCGGGCGAAGGTGTCGATGTCTTCCAGACTGGACATGGTGTTGTCCAACCGGGTCTGTGCGGCGAAATGGGTGGCGATGCTGGCTTGCAGCGCGTTGCGTTGCGTCGCCGAGGCCTGCACGTACCAGTCCGGCAGCACCGTGCCGGCGGCCTTGAGGGTTTTGCGTTGTTGTGGTGTGGCTTGAATCAACCAGTCGGGGATGGCGCTTTCGAGGAAAGTGCTGTGCACGCTCTCTGAAACGGTCGGTCGAGTCTCGTCTGTTGGGCGTAGAACTGACATGAGTCACTCCTTGGGTTTAGGAGGTGACAGCACATCACTCGCGCAGGGAAGTGACGCGGTAGATAAGTACGCTTAGGCTACCTTGCAAGCGTACGCAGGAACGGGCGGTTCGCGGTGTCCGAACAGCCCAAGCGTGGGCTCGATTGACGTTTACCTGATCACAGCGAACGTCGGATAAATAGTTAGGCCCGCACCCTTCTGCGGGGGACCTAGGATCCCGTGGTCTTCAGATCACACAGTAGCCATCCCATGTCCAAGTCCGTTGCAGTCGAACACTCAGCATTGCCCGTACCCATCGATCAAGGCCAGCATTACACGCTGATCAAACAGGCCATCGCGCCATGCCTTGTCCGGGCCTCGCCCGAGCGTCGCCAGGCCCTCAAAGAGACTGCTCCACAGATTCCCGACTGGTACGCCGCCGCCGCCCAGCACCAGAAAGATCAGCTCAAAACCCTGATGGATGCACGCTGCGACGCGCTCAACCAGTTGGAAAAGTCCATGGGAAAATTGCAGTCAGTGACCGCATTCGCCCAGCCGTTACTGGAGGCTGCCTTGAAAAAGGCGGGCTTCGAACTGGACGTCCATCAAACCTGGCTGCGGCTTTATTCACCGGTGGAAGATGCCTTCGGCCGGCCAACGGGCGGGTTCAAGAGCAAGTCCTTTTCGTTGTTGCAGGCGGCGTTGAACAACTTCGAAGCGCGGGAGGCCGAGAAGGGATTTTTCAACCAATCCTCAGGCTTTATCACCCCACCCGATGCGCGCGGCCAGTTCGAACGCCATGCCACCTCGTTGCAGATCGAAACCTTTGTGCAGTTGTGCCGTGACCTGGACCTGGGCGCGCAGTACCAGGCCTACCTCAAGACCTTCCTGGAACCCCAGGATGCGGTCGCCGAGGGCTTGCTGCGCGAGCGCTACCTGACCCACCAGAAAGCCGCGTTCAAGGCGGCGGCCTACCTGGCCCTGGTCAAGGGTGATATCGACGCGAGCGATCATGCCTTGCTGATGCGCGTGCTGGCCGGTGAACAACCGATCATGCTGGGCGACAAGCAGGTGTGGTACCGCGTGCCGTGCATGATGAACCTGCGCCTGCGCGATTGCCTGGTCATCGACCCCTGCGTCAAATATCGCTATTCCCAATGGGTGATCATCTACGTCCCGGACGACCCCGAGCATCCGATCAAGCGGTACGCGTCATTCGCCGACTTCAGCAACGCCGTGACAGCCCGTCTTACTGCCGGCACGCAGGCCCATGGCGACCGCTCCGTAGAGTTACCGGTTACCGAATACCAGCGGTTCTACAGCCGGTTCATTGATTACCGGCATCGCCCCTACTACTTTCGCCGGCTCACCGAGCTGGTGGTGGATGCACCGCCAGGATCGTTCATCGAGGATTGGTTGCAGTCCGAATGGGGCCAGTACCTCACGTCACTGGTGACGCCGTCGTACCTGCAGAGTATTCCATCGATTTTCGGTGAGCCTCGGCCGCAGACACGGGTGCCGATCAGCGCGCCGGAATTCAATATCGGCGCGAATGCGATCAAGGGGCTGTGGGAGGAAGTGGACCTGTGGCCCCATCGCTACGAAAGCTTGCGCAAGCGCCTGTATGCCGATGCGCGGGCCCAGGCCGTGAGCACTGCCGACGCGGACGATGCTGAACGTTCGCGGCGTCTTGAGCATTATCTGAATACCGGCCTGTTTGCCGTGAACCTGTTGGGCATGGTGGTTCCGCCGCTGGGGGTGGCGATGTCCCTGGTCACGGCGGGGCAGTTGCTATACGAAGTGCTGGACGGTGTTATCGAGTGGGCACAGGGGGACCGCGAAGCCGGTTGGGCGCATATCACCGATGTGCTGGAAAACCTGGCCCTGCTGGCGGCCGGTGCGGGCGTGGCTCACTTGACCCTGTCGCCCTTCATCGAGCAGCTCAAGGCGGTGCAGTTGCCCAGCGGCAAGACCCGGCTGTGGAAGCCCGATCTGTCCATCTACGAGCATCCTTCGCCGTTGCCCGCCGATTCCGTCGCCGACGCACAGGGACTGCATCAGGTCGACGGCAAACAGCTGCTGGAATTGGAGGGCAAGCGCTATGCGGTACGGCAAGACCCGCAGACCGAGCGTTTTCATATCGAGCACCCGTCACGGGACGATGCCTATTTGCCGCGCCTGACCGCCAATGGCGAGGGCGCCTGGAACCATGAACTTGAGCAACCCTTGAAGTGGCAAGGCGCAACCCTGATGCGCCGCCTGGGGCCGGTGATGGACGGTTTCAGTGACACCGAGCTGGAGCAGATCCGCCACACCAGTGGCGTGACGCAAGACCGATTGCGTCGGGTGCATGTCGAAGGTGAACCGGTGCCGGCGATCCTGCTGGATACCGTGCGCAGGTTCCGTGCCTATCGCGACGCCGGGACGGTGGCCGAGGAGATCGGCGCGGGCAAGCATTCCATCAATTTGTGCGGCTATCCAGCGTCCCTGGTTGTGTACCTCAAGGGTTGGCCGCAACAGTTGGCGATCGAAGCGTTTTGGGACATCGAGCCAAGCGGCCGGTCAGTGAAGTACGGCGACCCCGGCGCCTCCACCCGCGACACCCTGCGGATCAGCCTTACAGAATTGATGAAGGGCCAGTTGCCCGCGCGGGTGATCGGTTTTCTCGACGAAGCCCAGATCCATGCCCTGTTGCCTGGCTACACCCCCAGAACGCCGGAACTGCGCGTCGCTGCCCTGAAGGCACGTCTGCAAACCTTCGCGGTCACCCAGCGCGCGCGCTTGATGCGCAGCCTCTACGCCGGACAGCAGCCGCCCACGGACGCCGCCACCCAATTGATCAAGCGCCAGTTTGCTCGGGTCCCGACGCTCATGGTCCAGGAGTTGCTGGGGAGCGCTACTGCCGAGGAGAGAAAAACGCTCAACACCCGGCAGCGTGTGCCGCTGCGATTGGCCGAGCAGGCGCGCGACCTGCAGCAGAACATGCGCCTGACCCACGCCTACGAGGGCCTGTACCTGGAGGCGCTGGCGGATAAGGACACCGAAGCCCTGGTCGTCAATTCAGTGCCGAGGTTGGCGGGATGGAAGGACAACCTGCGCCTGGAAGTGCGTGAGGCAGAGCTGGACGGTGAGCTACGGGCCAGTTTCGGCCCGCAGCAGGCGACTGAACGCAAGGTGTTGGTGCGGGTTGGAGAGGGCCTTTACCAGGCACGCAATGTCCGCGATGAAACCCTGCATGAGCCCGACGACCTCTACTCAGCTATCCAGCACGCCTTGCCCGACGAGCACCGCCAGGCCATCGGCTTGCCGAACATCAAGCAAGGGCAGGAACTGAAGGCCAGGATCATTGCCGCGGCGCTGCCCCGTGACCAGTTGCGCACGGTGCTTAAACTCCAGCAGCGCCGGTACCTCTTTTCACACCGACCGTCACCGCGCCTGGCGAGCGGGAAGTTGGGGTACCTGGCCAGCAACCACGGTCAGCATACGGCCTGGGGGCATATCATCGAGGAGCGCGTGCGCACCCTTTTCCCTGGGTTTACCTTCGAGCAAGTGAACACGTTCATCGACGACATGGGGTTGGAGTATCAATCCCGGCTCAAGGCCCTGGAGATGGAATACAAGACATTCGACAACACGTTGCAGAACTGGCAACGCGAACACTATAACCAGGTCACCGAGGAGCAGCGCCGCTCAGGGGCATTCCAGCAACAACGGTTTGCCCGCCTGCGAATCGTCAAGGCCTTGCGCGACGCCTGGCGCCGCGCTGGGCCCGAGGATGCGGATGTCAGCGGGTACTCCCATGGGCAAGTCCTCGACCTGTCCGACGAGGACCTGCATGACCAGCTTGAGCAACTGCCGCCGTTGACCGCCAACTTCGACCATGTTTCGGCCCTTGACCTATCGGATGCGGGAATCTCGACAGACCCCAGCCCCTTCCTGCGCTATTTCAAGCGGCTGCGGCGGTTGGACCTGAGTAACAACGAACTGAGCGTGCTGCCCGAGCCGATAGGTCAAATGCAGCGATTGACCGAGCTGGAGCTGTCCGATAATCAGATTGTCCTGGACACGAACGCCTTCAACCACCTGAGTGGGCTTACGAAGCTGAACTACCTGGGGCTGGAAAGCAATCCGCTTGGCCGCGCGCCCGACATCGGCCGCATGCCGGAATTGAGCATGCTGCTGCTCGGCGACAGCGGGCAGACCACGTGGCCTACCGGCTTGTTTGAGCAACCACGGGCGCGTTCGTTCGTGCTGGACCTGAGCGCCAATCGGTTGGACAGCGTTCCCCAGGTCGAACCTGGGTCAAGCCACGCAAACACCGTGGCACGCACCCGTATCAGCGTGGAACCGGCGTTCATTTCCGCGCAGAATCTGGAGATCGTCAGGGGCTACCGGCTGTCCGTCGGGCTGGAGCCGGACCGTACCTATCCGCTGCGAGGGGTGATGGACAGCATCCATTGGCGCAGTGGCCTGAGCGATGAGCAGTGGCGGGCCAAACAGGACACCTGGGACGCCCTGGAAAATGAGCACGGCTCCGAACCGTTTTTCAATGAGTTGCGCAAACTGTCCGAATCTGCAGATGCACTCGAACAAGAGAGTGCGGCCAAGATCGATCTCACACGCAAAGTGTGGAAAATGGTCGAGTCGGCGGCGGCCAACACAGCCTTGCGTGAAAAACTGTTTGCCATGGCCGCGGCGCCCACCACCTGCGTGGATGCCGGTGCCCAACTGTTCAATGCCATGGGCGTTGAAGTGCTGGTGGCGCGGGCGTACGACTCGCTTCTCCCGGACACGGTGGAGCGCGACTTGCTGGCTGTGGCGCGCGGCAAGTCACGCCTGGATGAACTGGGTCGGATTGCGCGTGCCCGGGTCGATGCGCTGGTGGCCGAAGGGCGCAAATACCCCGAGCGCGACGCCGATGGCGAACGCATCACCCATCGCGATGCGCAGGGCAATGCGATGCGCGACATCGACGAGGTAGAGGTCTACCTGATCTACGCGACCGAATTGGCGCCCCCGGACAAATTGCACTTGCCCTGGCAATCCGCTCGGATGATGTTCTCGGAACCGGACGTGACCGCGGACATGATCGAACAGGCCCGCAAGCGAGTGCTCGCCCTTGAGGAAGGCAACCTGTTGCGGCAATCGATCAGTGAGCAGCCGTTCTGGCTGGATTATCTCCGGCAGGCACACACAGAGCCCTTCAAGACGCTGCAAGGCAAGGCAGAGGCCTGGCTGGATCTGCGCGATGCCCAGCAAGCCTGGCTCGACGCCGCTGATCCGGTGCAAAAGGACCGTTGGCGCAGCGAGGTACTGCGGCTGGCGGAACACCTGGGCAAGCCGGCCGCCGAGGTGCCGCCGGGGGCAGTGATGACCCAGGCGCAGCTCGACGCCGAAATGGAGAAACTGGCGGCGCAAGACCGGGCCCAGGTGGAAAAGCTCACCGACGAAGCGTTACAGCGCGCCAAGCTGGACAGCATCGAAGACTTGTACCAGGACTTGTAACCGGACGCAGGCCGTACACCTCAGAACAGGAAGTAACGCTGGGCCATCGGCAGCACATCCGCCGGTTCGCACCATAACAACACGCCGTCGGCCTTGACCTGGTAGGTCTGGGGATCGACGTCGATGTCGGGCAGGTAATCGTTGTGGATCAAGTCGGTTTTCTGCACGTCGCGACAACCCTTGACCACGGCGATCTGCTTTTTCAGGCCCAGGGCCTCGGGCAGCCCGGCGTCCCGGGCCGCCTGGCTGATGAAGGTCAGGCTGGTGGCGTGCAGGGCGCTGCCAAAGCTGGCGAACATCGGCCGGTAGTGCACCGGTTGCGGCGTGGGGATCGAGGCGTTGGCGTCGCCCATGAGGCTGGCGGCAATCGCGCCGCCCTTGAGGATCAGCGTCGGCTTGACCCCGAAGAACGCCGGGCGCCACAGCACCAGGTCGGCCCACTTGCCCACTTCGATGGAGCCGACGATATGGCTGACGCCGTGGGTAATCGCCGGGTTGATGGTGTACTTGGCGATGTAGCGCTTGATCCGGAAGTTGTCGTTGCCTGCACCGTCGCCCGGCAGCGGGCCGCGCTGTCTTTTCATTTTGTCGGCGGTCTGCCAGGTGCGTGTGATGACTTCGCCGACGCGGCCCATGGCCTGGCTGTCGGAGCTGATCATGGAAAATGCGCCAAGGTCATGCAGGATATCTTCGGCGGCGATGGTCTCGCGGCGGATACGGCTTTCGGCGAAGGCGACGTCTTCCGCGATGCTCGGGTCGAGGTGATGGCAGACCATCAGCATGTCCAGGTGTTCGTCGATGGTGTTGCGGGTGAAGGGCCGCGTCGGGTTGGTGGAGCTGGGCAGCACATTCGCAAAGCCACAGGCCTTGATGATGTCCGGCGCGTGGCCGCCGCCGGCGCCTTCGGTGTGGTAGGTGTGGATGGTGCGGCCCTTGAGCGCGGCGAGGGTGGTTTCGACAAAGCCGGACTCGTTGAGGGTGTCGCTGTGGATCGCCACTTGTACGTCGTACTCGTCGGCCACGCTCAGGCAGTTGTCGATGCTGGCGGGGGTGGTGCCCCAGTCTTCGTGCAGCTTCAAGCCGATAGCGCCGGCCTTGACCTGCTCGATCAATGGCTCGGGCAGGCTGGCGTTGCCTTTGCCGGTGAAGCCGATATTCATCGGGAATGAGTCGCTGGCCTGGAGCATGCGCGCCAGGTGCCACGGGCCAGAGGTGCAGGTAGTGGCATTGGTACCGGTGGCGGGGCCTGTGCCGCCGCCGATCAGGGTGGTGACGCCGCTGTTCAGGGCCTCTTCGATCTGCTGCGGGCAGATGAAATGCACATGGCTGTCGATGCCGCCGGCGGTGAGGATCATGCCTTCACCGGCGATCACTTCGGTACTGGCGCCGATGGCCATGGTCACGCCGGGCTGGATATCCGGGTTGCCGGCCTTGCCGATGGCGTGGATGCGGCCATTTTTCAAGCCGACGTCAGCCTTGACGATGCCCCAGTGATCGATGATCAACGCATTGGTGATCAGGGTGTCGACCACTTCATGGGCGAGCAACTGGCTTTGGCCCTGGCCATCGCGGATCACTTTACCGCCACCGAATTTCACTTCTTCGCCGTAGACGGTGAAGTCCTGTTCGACCTCGACGAACAGCTCGGTGTCGGCCAGGCGGACCTTGTCACCGACGGTGGGGCCGTACATGTCGGCGTAGGCTTGGCGGCTGATTTTCATGTGGTTGCCCTGAAGATATGTGTTGAATGTGAGATCGCTATCGGGGGCAAGCCCCCTCCCACCTTGATGTGTGAACACGGTCAAAATGTGGGAGGGGGCTTGCCCCCGATAAGGCCCTAAAGATCACCCATGATCCGACCTGCAAAGCCGAATACCCGCCTGCCACCACTCAAATCCACCAACTCGACCTCGCGACTCTGTCCCGGCTCGAACCGCACCGCCGTGCCTGCCGGAATATTCAGGCGCATGCCACGACTCGCCGCCCGGTCAAACGTCAGTGCGTCATTGGTCTCGAAGAAATGGTAGTGCGAGCCCACCTGAATCGGCCGGTCGCCACTGTTGGCCACGCTTAGGGTGACGGTACGCCGGCCCACGTTGAGTTCGATGTCGCCAGGCTGGATCCGGTATTCGCCAGGAATCATGCAGGTTGCCCCAGTTTCTTGAAGTAAATGGCGGTCGGGCTGTAGCGCCCGTCCGGGCTTTGGCAGTAGTCGGGCAGTTCACCGAGCCTGGTGTAGCGCAGCGACTGGTAGAAAGCTTCGGCCGGTGAACCGGCTTCGGTGTCCAGGTACAGCAGGCCGCGCTGGTGCTGGCGTGCGGCGAGCTCCAGGGTGTGCATCAGTTGCTGGCCCAGGCCATGACGCCGCGCGCTGCTGTGTACCAGCAACTTTTGCACTTCGGCGCGGTTGAGGCCGTTGGCTTTTTGGCACAAGGCCAATTGCACACTGGCGATCACCTGTTCGTCGCGTACCACGACCCAGAGCAACAGGCTGGCGTCTTCAATACTCGCCTGCACAGTGCTCAGGTAAGCACGCGCCTGGGCCTCATCGAAGTCCGCCATGAAGCCGACCGATGCGCCGTGTCTGACGGCATCCAGCAATAGCTCGATCAAGCCCGGGCGGTAATGGGCAAAACTTTCTGCATTGACTCGACGCAGGTGCGTGGCGTTCATCGTTTTCACTCCTGGGGCGGTTCGGCGCCCGGGTTCAAGGCCAGTTGCATGAAGGTCAGGTCCAGCCAGCGGCCGAACTTGATGCCCACCTGCGGCATTTTCCCGGTGGACACGAAGCCCAATCGTTCATGCAGGCGCACGGAAGCCAGGTTGCCGCTTTCGATGGCGGCGACCATCACGTATTTGCCGCCTTCCCGCGCACGTTCGATAAGCGCTTGCATCAGGCGTGGGCCGAGGCCTTTGCCGCGCTGGTCGTGACGCACATACACCGAGTGCTCGACGCTGTAGCGGAAGCCTTCGAAAGGGCGCCAGTCGCCGAACGAGGCATAACCGGTGACCTCACCGTTTTCCACCGAGACCAGGATCGGATATCCCTGGGCATGCCGCGCACTGAACCAGGCCTGGCGATTACCCAGGTCCACCGGCTGTTCGTTCCAGATCGCTGTGGTGTTGAGTACCGCATCGTTGTAGATATCGCGGATCGCCGGCAAGTCGTCTTGGGTCGCATCACGAATCATGACCAGGCCTCACGCGATGGGTTGGTGGACGGTGACCAGTTTGGTGCCGTCGGGAAAGGTGGCTTCCACCTGGATGTCCGGAATCATTTCCGGGATGCCTTCCATCACCTGTTCGCGGCTGAGCAAGGTGGTGCCGTAGTGCATCAGGTCGGCCACGGTGCGGCCGTCGCGGGCGCCTTCCATCAGCGCGGCGGAGATGTAGGCGATGGTTTCCGGGTAGTTGAGCTTCACTCCGCGCGCCAGCCGGCGCTCGGCCACCAGGCCTGCGGTGAAGATCAGCAGTTTGTCTTTTTCCCGTGGGGTCAGGTCCATGGTTCAGGTACTCCAGATTCGTGGTGAAACGGCTTCCCGGCCGAGCACCGCCGGGCGCAACAAGCGCCATAAATCGATCAGCCATGCCCGCGCCAGCAGTGCTTCACTGGCCAGGCAACGGGCGACCAGCAAGCCGGGCAATTGAGTCAGGTCGCCGCGTACTGCATGGGGCAGGGTGCGGCAGTGTTCCAGTAAGTCTGTGTCGATTTCACCGGTAAGCAGCAGCGTCGCCAACACCGGCTGGCCGTCCAGCCCGATGGGCGACTCCAGCAAGCCGTCGGCGCCCACAATGCGCTGGCGTTCATGCCAGAGCAACCGGCCGTCGCGGCGGATATCCAGATGAGACTGGAAATGCCCCAGATCGAAGCGCTCGCCACTGGCCGGGCGACCCAGGGCGACCACGTCCCAGTAAAACAGACGAGCATCGCCCTGCAGGTCGATGCGCGTGGTGAGCTCGGCCTGGGCCGCGCTGAACACAATGGTTTCCTGGGGCAGCCACTCCAGGGTGGCGCCGGCTTGCACGGTGAGTTCCAGTTGCTGATAGGCAGGGCCGCTGGCGCGATACCACTTGGCCGCGCCGGGGCTGGTCAATTGCGCCCAGGCGCCTTCGGCGACATGCGCGCGGATGTCCAGGCGGTCACCGCCGGCAATCCCGCCGGGCGGGTGCACGATGATGTGCTGGCACACTTCGGGGCCTTCGGCGTACAGGTGTTTTTGCACCCGCAGCGGGCCATGGTGGCGACGCATCACCGGGCGGGTGGTGTCGCCGACACGGGCGTAGCCGAGTTCCAGCTCGGCATGCCAGCTGGGGGTGAACAGGGCGGTGGAGGCGGGCAGGTTCATGGTGAGTGCTTGACGTCGTTTTTAGACAGCTTTTCCTCTGGTGTAGCAAAGGACGTGCCGGGGAGGAGCACCGTCTAACGGTCAGTCTATGCGCTGCTGTGCGCTGTCTTGGTGCTGTCTCGGTATGGGGGCGTCAATCCATGCGCTGTTGTGGTGCGCATGTCTTAATTATCTAACGCCTCAGGGCATGTGCCTTCTTCAGGATGGTGTAACCGTGAGGGTGGCCGTCCACCCTTCTCAAAGGAGTGATCAGCACATGACGAATTCTGCCCAGGCGTTGACTGTCGAGGCGTTGCTGCATCGGCAGAGCCCGCCGTTCGCTACGTTGAACGCTGCCGCACGCTACGCGGCAACGCAGATCAACAGGGCCACGGGGCGGTCCTATGGGGGCTACATTTTTACCGATGCCGAGGGCGACTACCACGCCAGCTACCCCCAGGAAGGTGCTTTGCACGACTTTCTGTTCCCCGACGAGGTGAGCATGGAGTCGGCTGCCGACCGGTTACTGCCCCACGGCTATCTCTACGAGGCCTATTACTTCTGTGATATCGACCGTCACGCCGAAATCAAACGTCAGCGCCCCGGCTGGTCCGCCCAGCGTATTGCCTTGACGCAGAGCGTCCCATGCGCTGAGGCGGTGTTTGCAACCTACTACCACTTCAACGCGTTTTTCAGCGTGGGACCGCAAGGTTCTCTGGTGCGTTTCGCGCCGGATACTCGCGCCATGCAGAAAAGCTTTGTCGAGCGCATGCAAGCCAGGATGCAAGGGCAGGCGACGCCGGCGTTACCGTTGGCCGATGAGCCAGTCGGGGAATATATCCAGGAGCTGATGGCGGCCGGTCGAGTGTCGGTTATCGTCACCTCGCCGGTCTGGGCCGGTTGGCGCGGGGACCTCTTGCCTGGCTGGCGCCCTTACTTGGTGAACCCGGCTCCCCGCACGCCCGAACCCTACCTGGGGCCAATCCAAGGGGATGCGACTGAGGTGATGGCGGGTGTTCATGAACAACTGCTACGTCGCCCTGCCGAGCAGCAGTTGGGCTTTGTGCTCAAGCATGAAAAGCGGCAAGTGTTCATGGCAACCGAACCGGTGACGGTGGCCCGGATGGACTTCAAGCCCGCCGTTGTATTTGCGTCGGAGCGTGCTGACACGTTCAGCGTGCCACGCTCGTGGGCCTTATTCGGTGCCTTCACGTTGTGCACCGATTCGCCTGCGCCGCCACAGGTCAAGCAACCCTGGCTGTACGAGCGCTTTATCAAACCGCAAGCGCTGGCCCATGCCATCGGCGAATCCAGAGCGCAACTCGACGGCGTCGCCTTTGTACTCTATTTCAGCACCTTCGACGGTGCGCAGTTGCGACTGGTGTTCCCCAGCGTTCAGGCGTCATTAGAGTTCTATAACCCCAAGCCAACCTCGGCGCACAAAATCGACCATAACGTTGAGGCTGCGCTGATAGCGGGCACGTTGACGCCCCTGCAGTTTGTGCGCAAAGTCGCCGCGGCCGGTGAGTTGACGGTGTTGCGCACCAGTGCGCTGTGGGATGTGCCAGGACGCGTCGGCACGGACTGGGCGCCCTATGCGCGGCATACGCTGAACCTCGGTCCGGCCTTCGTGCTTGCAGACGATGCGGCGCGCTACGCCCACGAGCAGATCGGCAGTCGCCGCGACAGCGGTTACACCGGCCTGATCCTGCAGCGTGACGACCAACGTTTCGTCGCCACCGCCCCCCAGGCAAACCCAGCCGGGCGTTTCGACCTGAGTCACGTCTGCCCGGTGGATCGACAGGGCCGACCCATCGTGTTGCCGGCGGGGCACCGCGTGCAGGGTATCTGCAGCTCCCGCCGGCGCGGTGATGGCAACGGTTTGACGTGGCCGGACGAAGAGGCCGCGATTGCGGCACAGATGTTCATGGACACGGACCTGCATGGGATTTTCGGACTACAACCGGACATCCCGCTGGCCTACCTGTCGGGCTCGGCGGACAGCCTGCTGTGCTATGAGCCATTTGCGCCGGGCATGGCCCATGACCTGCGCGCCCGCGTCGCCCCTGGCGCCGGTGGCAGCCAGATTCAGCATGAATTGCGCGACGGCATACTGCAGCCCGGCGACCTTGTACGCGAAATGCTCTTGGGCGGGCGTTTGCGCGTGGTGGTGGGCAATCCGGTCTGGGGGCCTGAGGGCCAGGTGCAGAGCGACTGGTCGGGGCCGTTCGAGATGGATGAGCCCCGGGTGGCGTCGCAACCACAGTTTGGACCGGTGTTCGCCACGGCCCGCGATGCCGTGGCGGAGGCCTGTGCCCGTGGGCGCACGCGCTACGCCATCAGTGCCAGTGGCCTGGGGTTGGTGATCAAACACACGGTACGCGACGAATTTTGTGCAACACAACTGCTGCCAGGGCACTTGCTGGATCGTCTCTACCATGCCAGCGAATTCGGTGCGCCTGCACTGGTCGACGATTTCCGGGTGCACGCCGTGTACTACGCCTGCCAGCGCATCGCACCGGGCCTGACAGGGCAGGACGCCTGGCTGGCCCGCCATTTCATCGACGCGCAGTCGTTCTATCACGCCCTCTACGATGAGCAGCGGGTCAGGCGCGGTGGGTTTTTGTCGCCATTGCCGCTGTACTGTTCCACGCTTGACGGCGCGCTGCTGGAGTACCACACCCGGCAAGATCCGTTTGCCTTGTTTCGCGACGAGTCCGGTGAAGTCGACCCGCACGTACTGCCCGCCAAACTGGCGCTCACCTTGACGCCGCGCAGCTATGTTCGCCAGGTGGCGGCCAGCGGCCAATTGCTGGTGCGGGTCACCAGTGAGTGCTGGGACGTGCCGGGGCCGGTTGGGGCTGACTGGATCGGATTCGCGCACATCAGCCGCCGGCAATTGGGCCCGGTGTTCAGTTGCGCCGATGATGCCGCCCGCTATGCCTTGCAGCGCCTGGGCACACGGCGTGACCAGGTGTACGGCGGGCTGATCCTGCGACGAGCCGATGGCTTGTTTACCGCAACCGAACCTTTGCCGGTACAGGTCGAAGACTTCGCCCCGAGCTGGATTCGCCTGGATGAACTGGTGACGCAAGCGATGTTCCTCAGCGCCAGCACGTGCGTGGCGCGTTACCACTCGCGGGTAGCGGGGGAGGTGCCCTTTGCCCTCACCGAGCAAGAGCGTGCGGTTTACCAGAACATGTTTTCCACCGCGTTTCTGGCGGCGATGCTCAGCCCGTCCACCGTGCCGGCCCGGTACTCTCCCGGCCGCGAATACCTGTTGTGTGCCGACGGCGCCTTGTTGTGCTACACCGCCAGCCATAGCGCCCTCGAACAGAGCCTGCAAGGCCTGGTAACGGTGCGTGGCCGCGACAAGGCGCACCCGGAGCGCAGTGAAGTCGAACGCCGGTTTCGTGAGGGTTCCGTGACCCCCAGTGAGTTCGTCAACCGGGTCGCACGGACCGGGCAGTTGCGGGTAGTCGAGGGCAGTGCGCTGTGGGGGCCGGCGCGTGTGCTTTCGCAGTGGCTGCCGAATGCCTCTGTGCCCGAGGCCCTGCCTGTGGCCGCCGATACAGGGCTGACACCGGTGTTTGTGCAACGGGCCGACCTGCAGTTTTATCTGCATCACTTGGCCGATTCCCGCACGCGCTTGCAGTTCGGCCTGCTGTTCAAGGCGAAAAAACTTGAGCGTTATGTGGCCAGTGTACCGCTTGCCGGTACCACAGGCGCCTTGGGCCTGGACCGGGTGATGCTCGAGGGCAAGCCACCGCAGGACTATGAGTTGTTGGGGTGGTACCTGTGCCCGCCGGCGAAGCCGGATATCCTCGTGGACGATCCGCTGTACCGCAATTTTGTTGCGCCACAAGACCTGGAGCGGGCCTGGGGAGCCAGTACGCCGACCCATCACGCCTACCTGCCTGTGCACGTCTCCTGCGTGGACGGCGCCTGGCTCAGACTGACCCCCGTCAGCGCGACACCGTTCGCTCCTGGCTTGCCTGCGGCAAAGACCTGGGCACAGTTGAAGGCGGGCCGTCTGACCGCGTTGGAGTACATTCGCCAGCTAGCGAGTGCCTTGGATATACAGGTGGAACACACCAGCAGCGTCTGGAGCCAGCCGGGCAAAGTCAGCTCCGGCTGGGTTGCCAACGCAGGGGCTGGCGGCTCCCAGCCCGATCGCGGGTTGTTGTTCGGGCCGATGTTTTCCCATCCCGACGATGCGGCACGCGCTTGCGCACAACGCCTCGGCAGGTTTGAGGGGCGAGAGTGGCTTGGGGCGATTCTGGTCGACACGGCAAAAGGCGCGTTCATCGCAGCGCAACCCCTTAATGACCGTGGTATCGAGTCCTCAGTGCCGCAACGCTTGTTTCTGTATGAAAGCACCCTGCTGTTTCCCGATCCGCCGGTTCCCGCCTACCCCGCAGGTTACCAACTGCAAGCCTGCCACCTGTTTTTCAAGACCATGGGTGAGGCGGCCGGCAATGACAAACTGCGCGAGCATTTTGTCGGGCGTGATGAACTGGGTTTCTACCGCAACCTGTTGAGGGTCGGCGGGGTCAAGGGGGCGTTCTGTTACCTGAGCACACGCCACGGTGCGCTGCTCAAGTACCAGCCCAGGTTTACCCCGCCGGAAGAGGATCTGTTTACCGGGCAATTATTTTTTGGCCCGGTCGACTTCCTGCCTGGCGAATGGCTGTCGCGACTGGCCACCGATGGACGTTTGCAGGTGCTGGAGCCGGACGGTTACTGGACACGCAGAGGTGTACTGCATGTGGATTGGCCAAAGCACGACGGTGAAGAGCAACCGTCCGTTTCCATGCAACCGCAGCGCCCGGCGAAGGATGAGTTCTGAGTCGGGTCATCGCGAGCGGCGTGCGTGACCAGACATAGTTAGTCCCCTTCGGGAATGGCGGGAGCGTTAGATGGGCGCTTCTTCCTCGACCCTTCTCGAAGGTGCTGCATGATGGACATCCATGACCTGCCACAACCCGATAGTGTTCGGCAAACCCCCATAACAGATCGGCACATGCCCGCCCTCAGCCCACCCTTTATCAGCGCCGATGATGCGGCGTATTGGGCCCACACCCAGATAGGCAGCAAGCGCGATCGCGAGTACGGCGGTGCGATTCTCAAGCACGCCGGCCAGTACTTCGCGACAGTGCCAAAGCAGGGTGCCACCAAGCAGATAGCGCTCGACAGTGTGATCCCGATCAGAGATGGCAAGCCGGTTCTACCGGCGGATTACACCTGCTCCGGGTTTTACCATTCCCACCCTGATACCGATGATGATTTTCCCTCAAGGACGTTTCCGGCCAGGCAGCGTTCAATTCTGCGAGGCTTGTTTTCGTACCCCGACATGCAGGTCATCTTGCGCTTGAGCGGCCACGTCCCGGCGCATTATCTGTCTGGGCCAGATGGCACCTTGTTGAAATTCGTCGTGCGGACCCAGGCAAAATTGCAGGCGTTCGTTACCTTGCTTGACCCCGCCCGCAACCCGGAGATCGACTTTTTCAAGGACTATGTACCGCAGGTGGCCGAGGCCGGCGCACTGTGGGTGCTGGTGCCCAACGCTGCCTGGGGCGGTGTGCGCGGGCAGGTCAGCAAAGACTGGGTGCTCAAGGAGTGGGTGAAGAACAAGCCCTTGAAGGGCCGTGAGCGGATGCAACCGCTCTTTTCCGCTGTCTTCGCACGTTCCCAGCTGTCAGAGCTGATTGCTTTCACGGACCAGGCGTTTGACCAGCCGTTCTGGGGGTATCTGCTCAAGGCAGCAGACCTCGATGAATACGTCTATGTGCCTGGCGAGGGCACCTTGGATGAATGGGGCCAGCCGCACACACTATTCCCGCGTGGTGCCGACGGTCAGACGCAATTGCCGCCTGGCTTTCTGATCGAGGGCGTCTTGATGCGTCTGGTCGATAAAACCAAGCCACCTTTTTTACCTTCGCACCTGGCACCTCTCGTCGAGTTGCTGGCGGACGCTCCCGCGCTACTTGACCCTCTGCGTCCGCCGACCCTGTTGCAAAGGCTCCCCGATGGAGGCTTGAACAGTTACAGGTTCTCGGGAACGGATGCCGAGTCGTTGTTGTTGGGCAAGGGCGGGGCGGTCGCACAGCGGCAGATCGAGAGCGGCGCGCTCACGGTGTTCCGTTACTTTGACCGTTTGGCGAGCATGGGCGAGATGGTCGTTCTGAAGGCCGGAGTAATTTGGCCGCATGCAGGAAAGATTCATCCGTGGTTTGAAGAGTTAAGACCCCATTTCAGCCCGGATTTTCTCCGGCCCGATGACGCTGCCCGATACCTCAGTCAGCAAGTGTTGCGGCGTGACATCTCCCATTTTGGCTACATCCTGCAGCGTAATGACGGCAGGTTTGTGGCAACCGGGCTGATTACTGACATCAACCGGCTGGTGAGTATGGGCCTGTCAAAAGGGCGCGTTCTTGATGTCCTGACATTGCCTGCGGATTATCGCTATTACGGTTTTTTTGTTGCCGTGGGCAGCAACCCTGAAGAATTGAAGCGGATGCTGGCTACCCAGCCGGATGTTGAAGGAGGGCGCTCGCTGGATGAGCGTTTGCTGTTGACGCTGACGATTCCCTATCGGAACTACGTCGCCAGCCTGACGGCGGATGGTCAGCCCATTCCTTGCCTTTACTATTCGGGCACGGCGGGTTCGCTGGTCAAATATGTACGCAGTGGCAGCCCACAAGAGCGCGAGTTTCATACGGCGCTGAAAGCGATCATCGACACCGGTGTCTTCAAACCTCGCGTAGATGGTTTCCGCGGTACGCCCTTGCAAGTCGTCAGCAAGATGGCAAGCCTGGGTGAATTTCATGTTATCGAGACCAATGCTGTCTTCGGCGACTCCCGTGGCAGGCTGCCTGTGACATGGAATGCCTTTGAGCCATTTGTCTCCATGTCTCCTGTCGATCCGCCGTACAACTGGGTAGTGCCTTTCCCGGAACAGGCCGCAGAAGTGGCACACGGGCAGTTCGGCCTCACGCCGCAGCTGCGACAAGTCGCCTTTATTTTGAAAGCTACCGAGGCCCAAGCGTACTTCTCGACGCAGCCTGCGCCCGTCGGTAACCGGATGTTTTCGCCGTCGTCGGTTTTTACCCAGGATGCCAAGGGCGATCCAGCGATACCCGAGGGGTATGAGGTCCATGGGATGTGCTACCAGGCGCTGCCTGACCTTGGGATGAAAACGCTTCAACACTGGTTGTACGAAAGCTTTGTCGCGCCGCAGGACCTGGCGGCTGCAATCGCCCAGGCCCGAGAATCGAAACGGGCGCTGCGCACGCTCTACTTGAGCACGCGGGACGGCGCGCAGCTGCAATACCGTTTCAGCGGGACGGGGTTGGAGAGCCAGCTGTATAGCGTCACGCCCACCGGAGAGGTCAACGATAATGGCCATCAGGCGAGCTTGCGCTCTGGGGCCGTGACCCCCACGGAATATGTACTTCGGGTTGCGGCGGCGGGCGAGCTGTCGGTGTTGGTGGCTGGCAAGCTGTGGGATGTCCAAGGCCGCGTGGAACAAAACTGGCGGCCCTTTGCGCGCTACCGCATGCCGGAGTTCAGTCCACCGTTTCTGCAGGCCGATGATGCTGCACGGTTTGCCCATGAACAGGTGGGTTCCGATCGTTATGGTGAATACTGCGGTTGCATCCTCAAGACACCCGACCAGCGTTTCGTCGCCACGCTGCCGGTGGCGTGCATGGAGGAGCAGCGGTTTGCGATCGGCACGGTGTTTCCTGCTGACCACAGCGGTGTGCTGTTGGTCCCTGAGCCCTATGTGATTTACGGGCAGTACGCGTCATGTCGGTCGGTTGCTCGGCTGGACAAGGCCCGCATGCAGCGCAACGGCTGGTCACGTGAGCAGGCCAGTGTCGATTGGCAACTGTTCAGCGATGCTGATCTGCGCAACCTCATCGGCAACCGGCATTGGGTCTCCACCGGCTACCTCTCCTGCGACGAGGACGCCCTGATTGCCTTTGACCTCACGGGCGCCAAGGAGCAATTGGATGAATTGAACCCAGACACCTCCTCGGCGCCCCGCGAGCCGCAGGCCAGAGTGCGGCACTTGTCGGCCATCGGCTTGCGCATTGTGCTCGGCAGCCCTTTGTGGGGATTACCTGGCGGTGCTTCATCAACCTGGCGCGCTTACGCGCCAGCGGCGACGTTTGAAAAACCGCAACAGGCGGCCTTCGGTGCGGTGTTTTCCACTGCCAAATCTGCTGTCATAGATGCTCACATGCGGTTGCGACGTAGCTATCAATCGGCGCAGACGGCTTTTGCCTTTCTCCTCAAGCACATCCACAAAGATGAATATGTGGTGAGTGAGGCTGTTCCCGCAGATGCCACCAACCCGCTGTTTACCCTGGCAAGCTTGTTTGGTAGCCAGGATGACGGAACGTTCATTTACCCGTCGGCGTTTGCTCTTCACGGTCTGTTCTACGTGCGCCGATGGATGCCCGATAATTTGCAAAATCCACAGCGATGGTTGGCCAGGTATTTCTTGTCTTCTGCGGACTTGTACAGCGCCTTTCAGGCCGCCAGGCGTTGGCGCGACAAGGGCAGCAGCGTGACCTTGCCTGTATTTATTTCAACCCTGGACACTGCACTACTCCAATACCAGACGGCCGTTTCGACACGGTTGTTTGATCCGGAAAAACAACCTTCCGGCCTCTTTGAAGACGTGCATACCCTTCTAAGTGGTGGCCAGTTGTCGGCTCAGGAATTTGTCAAAAAAGTCATCGGCATGAGCTGGCTCAGCGTGCTTGTGCCCAGCGAATGCTGGGATGAGGACATCGCCAGGCTAGGGAACGATTGGGGCCCTTATGCCGACTTCAGTCGCAGGGCATTGAGCCCGGCGTTCTTTCACCAGGCAGATGCGCTGCGCTACGCCCACCAGCGCCTGGGCAATCGCCGAGACAGGGTGTACGGCGGCTTGTTGCTCAAGCGCGTCGACGGCCTGTTTGTCGCCACCGAGCCGCTGCCTGTCGCGACCGAAAACTTCGATCCCAAATGGATCCTTCCCGATGAAGATGTGCGTACGGACTGGTTGGCCCCAGGCATGACCCTGGTGGCGCGCTATCGTTCGCGGCAAGACGTACTGCCCTCCTTTGTGCTGGACGAGGATGGCGAGGCGGTCTATCGAGCGATGTTTTCCACCGATGTGCTGGGCACGGCGCTTACGTGCCAGCACCTGTGGAGCCATGAGTACCTGTTTGGGGTGGATGGCTCGGTGATCGGTTTCAGTTGTAAAAGCGCAATGGACGCGACGCAGCAAGATCCGCTTGCCAATGACCTTGATGTACTCCGGCGGGCATTGGCACCGGCTGAGCAAACGCCTCACGACCCGCTGAGCAATGCCCTCGAGAAACAGCTGCGCGACGGTAGCCTGACGCCTGTCGAGTTTGTCAATCGGGTGCTCGAGGTCGCCTCGATGACCGTAGTGCAAGGCAGCGCGCTATGGGGCAACGCTCAGGTGCTGGGCCGCGGATGGCTGCCTGCACGTGGTTTTATCACGCCTGATCGGTTCATCCATGCCACAGCCGATCGTGCCTTGGGGCCGGTGTTCAGCCATATCGATGATGCTGCGCGCAACGCCCATGAACGTGCTGGAGAGCGAGATCGCCTGACCTACGGTTTTATCTTCAAATTGGCCAATGGGCACTGGATGGCCAGCCTACCGGTGGACGGGGAGAACCGGCGTTTTCCCTATGACAGGGTGTTGCTGGGCGGGCATTTGCCGGTGGGCTGTACGGTGGCGGCACTCTACCTGTGCGCCCCGGCCCGGCAGCCGGAAGAATTATTGGCATCACCGGTCTATCACGCCTTCATCCCGCCGAGCCTGCTGCGTGCCGCGTTAGCGGTGGTGCGTACGAAAAAAAATGCCGGGGCTGCGCCTTATCTGCCGTTGTACCTGTCCTGCGCCGACAGCGCCCTGCTCAAATACCGTGCCTCACGCCTGGACAGTGACTGGGACACCGAACCGCAGTTGCAGGCCTACATCCGCATGTTGAATGGGAACTTCAACCCTCAAGACTACATACGCCAGGTCGCCCGGGCCGGTCAGCTCGAGGTGCTGGTGACGGGGGCAATCTGGGCAGGCCAAGGGCCGGTGTCACAGTCCTGGAGTGACGGTGCACCCACTACGGTCGCCGAAGATCCGGATGCGCGGGTGGTGCTCGGGCCGCTGTTTTCTCACCCGGACGATGCCGCGCGTTATATGTGGCGCCGCTCACCGGCCGTTCCAGGCAAGGCCAGCATGGGGGCTATCCTGAAAAATGCTGCGGGCAACAGTTATCTTGCCAGTGAGCCGGTGGACGACAGTGGTCCCAGTGTTTATGTGGGACTGCGCATGAATACGAGTGCCTATCGGCACTTGTTTGGCGGGGTGATGAACCTGATTGAAGGCTCTCAACCGCGCCCCAGATACCCCGAGGGCTATCACGTCATGGGGGTGCAGCAACTGCATAAATGGGACGTCAGCCTGGAGCGCCTGAGTGACCGACATGAACAAGCCATCGCCGAAAACTTTATCTCACAGAGGGAGTTTCGGTTTGTGGTCGACATGTTAAGGCAGGATAAAGTGGCTGGCGCCCGCTACTACTTCACTCCCAGAAATGGCGCCCTGTTGGTCTACGCGCCCAGTTTCGAGCGCGTCGAGCACGACCTGTTGCTGTCTGGCTGGATCGACCCCGTATCGGACAAACCCCGGCTCAAGACCAGCGAAGTCCTCACGGTCCTGTTCAATTCCGGCCGGTTGCATGTGTTGGAGCCCGACCGTTTCTGGCAGCCCAAGGGGCATGTCGCCTCACGGTTTTTGATGGCGTTGCGTAAAGCGCAGCAGGCTCAACTCAGATCGTGACGAGGCCACGCACACCCTCGCTTTCCATCTGGTCTCCGCGCCCCTGCTGCACGATCTCGCCCCGGGACATCACCAGGTACTGGTCGGCCAGCTCGGCGGCGAAATCGTAGAACTGCTCCACCAGCAGGATCGCCATGTCACCGCGTGCGGCGAGCTTCTGGATCACCGCGCCGATTTCCTTGATCACCGAAGGCTGGATGCCTTCGGTGGGCTCATCGAGGATCAACAGGCGCGGCCGGCTGGCCAGAGCGCGGCCGATGGCCAATTGTTGTTGCTGGCCACCGGACAGGTCGCCGCCGCGCCGGTGTTTCATTTGCAGCAACACCGGGAACAATTCGTAGATAAAGGCCGGCACCTCCCTGGCCTCCTTCGCGCCAAAACGCGACAGCCCCATCAGCAGGTTTTCTTCCACCGTCAGCCGGCCAAAGATTTCCCGGCCCTGGGGTACGTAGGCGATACCGGCGTGCACCCGCTGGTGCGGCTTGAACGCCGTGATGGCCCGGCCTTCCCAGGTCACCGCGCCTTCCTTGGCCGGCAACAGGCCCATCAGGCACTTGAGCAAGGTGGTCTTGCCCACGCCGTTGCGCCCGAGCAGGCAGGTGACTTCGCCGACCTTCACGTCAAAGGACAGCCCGCGCAGAATGTGGCTACCGCCGTAGTACTGGTGCAGCTTGTCGACTTGCAACATATCCAAAACCTCCTCGATCCCCCTGTGGGAACCGATTCAAATGTGGGAGCTGGCTTGCCTGCGATAGCGGACTATCAGTGACAACTGTTTGGCTGATCCGTCGTCATCGCAGGCAAGCCAGCTCCTACATAAACCAGTCTGTGGCAGCCTTATCGGCCGAGATAAACCTCGATCACCCGCTCATTCTCTTGCACCTGCTCCAGCGACCCTTCGGCCAGCACACTGCCCTGGTGCAACACCGTCACATGGTCGGCAATCGAGCCGACAAAGCCCATGTCGTGCTCCACCACCATCAGCGAATGCTTGCCCGCCAGGCGCTTGAACAGTTCGGCGGTGAATTCGGTCTCGGCGTCGGTCATGCCCGCCACGGGTTCGTCCAGCAGCAACAGTTGCGGGTCCTGCATCAGCAGCATGCCGATTTCCAGGAACTGCTTCTGGCCGTGGGACAGCAACCCGGCCTGGCGCGGTGCGCAGGCGGTCAGGCGGATGGTGTCGAGTACTTCATCGATGCGATCTTTCTGCTCGCCACTCAGGCGTGCGCGCAGGCTGGCCCACACCGATTTGTCGGTCTTCTGCGCCAGTTCCAGGTTCTCGAACACGCTCAGGGCCTCGAACACCGTGGGTTTCTGGAACTTGCGACCGATGCCGGCCTGGGCGATCTGCACTTCGCTCATGCCGGTCAGGTCGAGGTTTTCGCCAAACCAGGCGGTGCCGTGGCTGGGCCGGGTCTTGCCGGTGATCACGTCCATCAGCGTGGTCTTGCCCGCGCCGTTGGGGCCGATGATGCAGCGCAGTTCGCCGACGCGGATGTACAGGTTCAAGGCGTTGAGTGCCTTGAAGCCATCAAAGCTCACGCTGATGTCTTCCAGGGTCAGGATGGTGCCGTGGCGGGTGTTCAGGCCCTTGCCGGCCGCCTGGCCAAGGCCGATGGCGTCGCGGCCGCTGCCCGCATCGAAAATGGGTTCCAGCATGACGTTCCTCATTTCTTCAACAGGCCGATAATGCCCTTGGGCAGGTACAGGGTGACGAGGATGAACAGCGCCCCGAGGAAGAACAGCCAGTACTCCGGGAAGGCCACGGTGAACCAGCTCTTCATGCCATTGACCACGCCAGCGCCGAGCAATGGGCCGATCAGCGTGCCGCGCCCGCCCAGGGCCACCCACACGGCGGCTTCGATGGAGTTGGTCGGCGACATTTCGCTGGGGTTGATAATGCCCACCTGCGGCACATACAGCGCCCCGGCCAAACCACACAACACCGCGCTCAACACCCACACGAACAGCTTGAAACCACGCGGGTCGTAGCCGCAGAACATCAGGCGGTTCTCGGCATCGCGCAGCGCGGTCAGCACCCGGCCGAACTTGCTCTGCGCCAGGCGCCAGCCGATGTACAGGCTGGCCACCAGCAAGGCGACGGTGGCGACAAACAGCACCGCCCGCGTGCCCGGCTCGGTAATGCCAAACCCGAGGATGCTGCGGAAATTGGTGAAGCCGTTGTTGCCGCCAAAGCCGGTCTCGTTGCGGAAAAACAGCAGCATGCCGGCGAAGGTCAGGGCCTGGGTCATGATCGAGAAGTACACGCCCTTGATCCGCGAACGGAAGGCGAAGAAGCCGAACACCAGCGCCAGCAACCCTGGCGCGAGCACCACCAGGCACAAGGCCCAGAGGAAGTGCTCGGTGCCCACCCAGTACCACGGCAGTTCGGTCCACGACAGGAAGGTCATGAACGCCGGTAACTCATCGCCGGCGGCCTGGCGCATCAGGTACATGCCCATGGCATAACCGCCCAGCGCAAAGAACAGGCCGTGTCCGAGGGACAGCATGCCCGCGTAGCCCCACACCAGGTCGAGGGCGAGGGCGACAATGGCGTAGCAGAGGATCTTGCCCACCAGGGTCAAGGTATAGGCCGAGACATGAAAGAGATTGTCCGGCGGCAACAGCGACAGCAGCGGCAGCGCGAGCAGCGCCGCGAGGATCACCGCGCCGAGGGCGATCGTCAGCTTGGGGCCGGCCTTTTGTGTGGCCGTGAGCATCAATGGCTGGTTCATCAGTCGATCACCCGTCCTTTCAGTGCGAAGAGTCCCTGCGGGCGTTTCTGGATAAACAGAATGATCAGCGCGAGGATCAGGATCTTGCCGAGCACGGCACCGATCTGCGGTTCCAGGATTTTGTTGGCGATGCCCAGGCCGAACGCCGCCGTGACGCTGCCGGCCAACTGACCGACGCCGCCAAGCACCACCACCAGGAACGAGTCGATGATGTAGCTCTGGCCCAGGTCCGGGCCGACGTTGCCGATCTGGCTCAGAGCGACCCCGCCCAGACCTGCAATACCCGAACCCAGGCCAAACGCGAGCATGTCCACGCGCCCGGTGGGCACGCCGCAGCAGGCGGCCATGTTGCGGTTCTGGGTGACCGCACGCACGTTGAGGCCCAGGCGGGTCTTGTTCAGCAGCAGCCAGGTCAGCAGTACCACGCACAGCGCAAAGGCGATGATCACGATGCGGTTGTACGGCAGCACCAGGTTGGGCAGCACCTGGATACCACCGGACAACCACGCCGGGTTGGACACCTCGACGTTCTGCGCGCCGAACACCAGGCGCACCAGTTGGATCAGCATCAGGCTGATGCCCCAGGTCGCCAGCAGGGTTTCCAGGGGCCGCCCGTAGAGGTGACGGATCACCGTGCGCTCCAGGGCCATGCCGATGGCGGCGGTGACGAAGAACGCCACCGGCAGCGCGACCAATGGGTAGAGCTCGATGGCCGCCGGTACGTAGCGTTGCATCAGCAGTTGCACCACGTAGGTGGAGTAGGCACCCAGCATCAGCATCTCGCCGTGGGCCATATTGATCACGCCAAGCAGGCCGAAGGTGATCGCCAGGCCCAGGGCCGCGAGCAGCAGGATCGAACCCAGGGACATGCCGCTGAAGGCTTGCCCGAGCAGTTCGCCGATCATCAATTTGCGCTTGACCTGGGCCAGGCTGGTTTCGGCGGCGGTATGTACGGCAGCATCGCTTTCAACGCCCGGCGCAAGCAGGGCTTCCAGGCGCGTGCGGGCCAGCGGATCGCCGGTACTGCCGAGCAAACGCACGGCATTCAGGCGAATGGCCGGGTCGGTGTCGACCAGTTGCAGGTTGGCCAGTGCCAGGCTGAGGGCGCTGTGCACCTGCTCATCGGTTTCCGTGGCGACTTGCTGGTCGAGGAATTTCAACTGCGCGGGTTGCGCGCTTTTCTGCAAGGTCTTCGCGGCGGCCAGACGCACCTTGGGGTCGGCGGCGAGCAGTTGCTGGCTGGCCTGCACGTTATCGATCAGGCCGCGCAGGCGGTTGTTCAGGCGTACGGTCCTGGTCTCACCGTTGACGGTGAGCTGACCTTGTTGCAGGGCGTCCACCAGCTCGATGCGCGCCGGGTCAGGCTGGGCGGCCCAGTCCTGGAGCAGTTTGGCTTGTTGGGTGGGGTTGGCGGCCAGGAAGTCTTCGGCGTCGCTGGCGTGTGCGGCCAAAGGCAGCAACAGCAGGGCCGTGAGGATGAAGCGGTACAGGGCAGTAGGCATAACAAAATGTCCTGATCACGCGCAAGCTTGATGTGGGAGGGGGCTTGCCCCCGATGGCGGTGGGTCAGTCAGCACATGCAGAGCCTGACACTCAGCTATCGGGGGCAAGCCCCCTCCCACATTTTTATCTGCGCTTGGGGCTTAGTTACTTTTCACCGCATAGTCCGGCTTCTTGTCATTGCCGGGGATGTAAGGGCTCCACGGTTGTGCGCGGATCGGCTCCTGGGTCTGCCACACCACCGAGAACTGCCCATCGGCCTGGATCTCGCCGATCATCACCGGCTTGTGCAGATGGTGGTTGGTCTTGTCCATGGTCAGGGTAAAGCCCGATGGCGCGGCGAAGGTCTGGCCGGCCAGGGCTTCGCGCACTTTGTCGACATCGGTGGACTTGGCTTTCTCGGCAGCCTGCGCCCACATGTGGATGCCCACGTAGGTGGCTTCCATCGGGTCGTTGGTCACGGCTTTATCCGCGCCCGGCAGGTTGTGTTTCTTGGCGTAGGCTTTCCAGTCGGCCACGAACTTCTTGTTCACCGGGTTCTCCACCGACTGGAAGTAGTTCCAGGCCGCCAGGTTGCCCACCAGGGGCTTGGTGTCGATACCACGCAATTCTTCTTCGCCCACCGAGAACGCCACCACCGGTACATCGGTGGCTTTCAGGCCCTGGTTGGCCAGCTCTTTGTAGAACGGCACGTTGGAGTCGCCGTTCACGGTAGAGATCACCGCGGTCTTGCCGCCGGCGGAGAACTTCTTGATGTTGGCGACGATGGTCTGGTAGTCGCTGTGCCCGAACGGGGTGTACACCTCTTCGATGTCCTTATCCGCGACGCCCTTGGAGTGCAGGAACGAGCGCAGGATCTTGTTGGTGGTGCGCGGGTACACGTAGTCGGTGCCCAGCAGGAAGAAGCGCTTGGCCGCACCGCCTTCTTCGCTCATCAGGTACTCCACCGCCGGGATCGCCTGCTGGTTGGGCGCCGCGCCGGTATAGAACACGTTCGGCGACATCTCTTCGCCTTCGTATTGCACCGGGTAGAACAGCAGGCCGTTGAGTTCTTCGAACACCGGCAACACCGATTTGCGCGACACCGAAGTCCAGCAGCCGAACACCACGGCGACCTTGTCCTGGGTCAGCAACTGGCGGCCCTTCTCGGCGAACAGCGGCCAGTTGGACGCCGGGTCGACCACCACCGGTTCGAGCATCTTGCCGTTCACGCCGCCCTTGGCGTTGATCTCGTCGATGGTCATCAACGCCATGTCTTTCAGGGACGTCTCGGAAATCGCCATGGTGCCGGACAACGAATGCAGGATGCCGACCTTGATGGTCTCGGCGGCCTGGAGGGTCCAGCTCATGCCCATGGCGGCGATGGATGCCGACAGTGTGAAAGCCTTGATCAAGCTGCGACGTTTCATGGTGCGATCTCCGTGAACCCAAGTGTTGTTGTTGGACAGATGCAGGGACGATTGCAAAGGCTGTGCCCGGTCGCTCAGGGGGCAGGCGCCAGGGCGGTATCCCGGTGGGCCGGTGCAGTGATGCGCACTGAAACGGCGCTCGACGGGGCCGGCGGTGCAGGCGGGGCGTTATTTTGGTGCGAGGTGCCGGCTAACTATTTAGCACCTGCAAAACGCGCGCAGGGAGGATGGTAGATCCTTCGATTCTGTTACGAGGTGTCCTCATGGACGACAAACCACCGCGCGCGGAGCGTGCAGCTATCCCACAGGGGCATGCCAAGCTGGGCACGTTGACGCCGGCCTTTATCAGTGCGGACGATGTGGTCCGTTATATCCACGGGCGCATCGCCCAACCCTTGAAGCTGGAGCACGCCAGCGTCATTCTGCAGCGCTTATCCGACGGTCTTTACCTGGCCAGTGAGCCCATCTCCGATCGGCCCACGGTCTTCAATTTCAACCTGTTGCTGGATCGCGACCCGGTCACCGAGGACTTCATCGATCCAGAAGGTTTGCGCATCGTCGGCAGCTGGCATACCCACCCGAACATGACCGAGTGGGTAATGCAGCAGAACCCCAAGTGGTCGGCGAGCGAAGTGAAAGCCTTCCAGGGTTTTTTTTCCGAGCCGGACATCATCTTCCTCTTTCAGGATCGCCATAAGTTCAAAAGCGCCTACCTGTCGGGGCCCGACGGGACCTTGATCAAGTTCGAGCCTGATGACTCTACGGCGGGTGCCGAGTACGGGCGCTGGTTGCGCTACCGAGAAGGCGGATTTGATTCACCCCATGCCCACGCCGGAGACATGATCGGCTACTACAAGAAGTTGGCATCGCTTGGGCGCCTGAGCTTTTTGGCGTCCATTCCTGTCTGGGGGGATTCGGTAGGGGAGGTTCCCACGGGCTGGGAACCCTACAAGCCATTCAAGGCGCCGCCGCTGCCGTTGCCTTGCGGACCGGTGTTTGCCGACAAGGACCAGGCTCTGGCGCACGCCTGGTCGCGCATCCAGCGCAAGCCGACGGTCAAGCAGCGTGTGTTGATCCTGCAACGCGACGGCAACGAGGGCTACCTGGCTGGCGAGCCCGAGCTGATGGCCACGGTTGGCGATGCATTGCCCGTATTGCCCGCCGGCTGTCACCTGCATGGTATCTACTTCCACTCCCGGCCTTTGCCGGGGCAGTACCCAGACCAGGAAGCCTGGCTGTACAAGAACTTCGTCAGCCCCCTGGAGTTGGCGCAACATATCGCGCAATTCCGCCAGTACAGGCGGGGGCCGCAGCCCACGCTGGGGGGCTCGCTGTACATTCGTATGCGCGACGAAGCGATCCTGCGTTATCGCTTCTCGGGTTCGGCCGCCGAGTCCCAATTGTTCACCCAGGCGGCCGACGGCACAGTGACGGACAACGGCATCCAGGACAAGTTACACGAAGGCACGCTGCTGACCCGTGACGTTGTCCGGCAAGTGGCCAGGGCCGGTGAGCTGACGGTGGAAAAGACCAGCGTGTTATGGGATCGCAGCGGCGTGGTGGACGATACCTGGACGCCTTACTCGCGGTTCCCGTTGCCGGAATTGAGCTCGGCATTCCTGACCGCGGACGACGCTGCGCGCTATGCCCATGTGCAGATAGGGTGCCAGCGTGAGCATGTCCATGGCGGGATGATCCTCAAGCGGGCCGATGGCCGTTTCGTGGTGACCGAGCCGGTGCCGTCCGGGCCACGTCCGTTCGCTTTCACCGGGCTCTATCCGCTGGACCGCCAGAAAATGCCGATTATCCTGCATCCCGGCCACCAGTTGCATGGCCGCTACGGGTCGCGGACCGCCCTGTCGCTGACAGACCCGGCCATTGCGACCCAGCGCCAGTGGACCCGCCAGGAAACCGAGCTGAACGCCCAGATGTTCCTTCCCGACGATGTGGCCGACCTGTTGGCAACGGGGCAGGTGGGTTACTTGTCTGGCACCGAAGACTGCCTGCTGGCCCTGGCTCCTTCAATCACCACCCCGGCATGGCGCCAACAATGGTCCGCCGAGGCGGCGGGCAAGCAAAGCGCGATCAACCAAAAACTGGAGCAGGGCAAGCTCAAGCCGGCCGACGTGGTCCGCGCACTGGCCGAGTCCGGGACGCTGCGGATAGTGCTCGGCAATGCGCTCTGGGGGCCCGCCGATCCCGTCGAACTGGATTGGGGGCCGTGGGTGCGCTTGCTGACCTTCCAGCGTCCGCAGAGGGTCAGCCATGGGCCGATCTTCGCCAGCGCCGACGCGGCCGCCGACTACCTGTATCAACACCGGCCCCATTACCAGGGGGAAGATCATGTCAGCCGGTATTTTGCATTCATCCTCAAGCACCGGCTCAGGGAAGAGTATGTCGGCAGTGAGCTATTCCCTGTGACCCGGCAATCGGCGCTGTTTGCCCTTAATAAGCTGTATGGCGACGAGCTGCCTGACGATTTCGACTGCCATAGCCTCTATTACAGCAAACCGTGGATTGGCAACGGCAACGCCGGCTGGCTGCAACGCTTTTTCATCGAACCGGAAGACTTGAGCGAGGCGCTTTTCCAGGCCCGGGTCAATGCGCTGCGCCCGCCCCTCGGCGCGCCGGTGTACATCGCAGTGCCGGAGGGTGCCCTGCTGCGTTATCAGTCCCCCTCCAACCAAGGCTTGTTCGAGGCCAACAGTAGCGGCGACGATGCTGCGACTGTGCGGGCCAAGCTCACTATCGGCACCCTGGAACCCCTGCAATTTGCCCGTGATGTCGCCACTTCGGGGCGTCTGGACGTGATCCGCACAAGCGCGTGCTGGGACAGCTATGGCCAGGTGACGGGGCTGTGGACACCCTACGAACATTTGGTGCGCCGCCGCCTGAGCCCGGCCTTCCTGTCGATGGACGACGCGGCACGTTATATACGCCGTCGCGTGCCGACCAGCATCGACCAGCCCTATGGCGGGCTTATCCTGCGGCGCGATGATGGCTGGTTCTTCGCCACCGAACCGTTAGGGGTGCCTGACGACAGCTTTGATCTGAAATGGATCTTTCCCGATGAGCTGACCACCCGTGGGGAACATCCCTTGCGTACGTCGCCGGTGGCCAGTTACTACGCGAGGCCGGTGGAGCAGTGGCCGTTCGTGCTGTCGCCTGAGCAGTCACAGGTGTACGGCAACATGTTTTCCACCCGTGCGCTGGCGCAAACCTTCTTGACCGAGCGGGCGCGCATGGCTCACTACTGGCTGGCCGCCGATGGTGCATTGCTGCGCTTGAAAAGCCGTCCTGACGAAAAAGCCCCGTTGGTGACTCAGGCCGACCTGGTCACGCGCCCGCGCAATCTCCATGACTGGTTCAACGGCAAGCTTGAACGCCTGGTACGAGAAGGCAGGTTGACCCCCACCGAATACGTCAACCGTGTCGCCATGACCTTCGACTTACAGGTCGTGCAAGGCAGTACGCTGTGGGGCGACGAAGGCGCGGTGCGCAGTTGGCGCCCCCATGCAGCGGCGACGTCGACCGATGACGCCTATGTGAGGGCGCGTCACGACCCTGCGTGCAGCCCGGTGCATGCCCAGGCCGATGACGCCGCACGCTACGCCCACGAGCTTGTCGGTGCGCGCACCGAATTCCAGTTCGGTTATGTGCTGGAGTCAACCAGCAACGGGCATTTCATCGCGACGTTGCCGGTCGAGGACGGGGGCTCCAGCCTGGCCCACCGTCGAGTATTCAGTGATGCCGGTTATCCGTATCGCTACAAATTGGCCGGCCTTTACCTGTGTGCGCAGTCATCGTCCGATGTTGCTCCCGGCAGTCCGTCGCGGGCGGGCGACAGTGTCTATCAGGGTTTGTTCTCGCCGTCCCGGCTGATCGAAGCGATGTACCAAGTGCACGCGGTGCAAGGCCGTGACGCGCTGCCTCTGTACCTGTCTTGCGCGGACGGTGCGCTGCTGCGGTTTGTGGTGCGCGACCCGCGCTTTACCGCGTACGGCGATGACCTCAAGTTGCGCCTGCGGCTGCTCAGCCCGCGCGACTTCATCCGGCGCATGGCGGCAGCGGGCGATTTGCATATCCTGGTGCCCAGCGAAAATTGGCCGGGCGCCGGTAAAGTGGATGCGCTGTGGCAACCGGGGCGTTCCCGTGGCGCCGAACCTTTCGGCAGCCGCTGGGCGCTGGGGCCGATTCATGCGCACGGGGACGACGCGGCGGGATTCGTGCATCAACACGCGGGGCGTTTTACCGGCCAGCAAGCGATCAGCGCGTTGCTGGAAAGCAATGGGGCAATGGGCAAGCACGCAGCGGTGCTGGCGTCGCCGGACAGCGGTTTTCCATCGGCAGTAGCTCCCGTGTTGTTCGTGAAGCAGCCTTGGCCCGAGGGCTGGCAAGTCTGGGCGGCGCACCTGCTGTTCCACGCCGGGTTGGATCAGCCGCTGCTTGGGGGCGAGCGCTCGTATGGCGAATACTTCGTCAGTTTTCGTGAATTGGCGTTCTACATTCACACGCTCAAGCAGCAAGGGCTGGCTATCAACGGCTTTTACCTGACGGCTCGGGACGGTGCCTTACTCAGCTATACGCCGCACTTCGACCAGGCGGAATACAGCCTGCTGACGACCACCGGCAAGTGGACCGCTGAGGGTGGCTACACGGCGTCCGCGCCCGTACCCTCCCAAGTGATTGGTGAGCTGGCGCGCAGGGGGCGGGTGCGGGTGTTGCACCGCGGTGAGTTCTGGACCCAGCGCGGTGTGCTGCGTGGCGACCTGAAACTACCTGGCGGGCCCACCCAGCGTCCATTGCGGAATGAACTGTGAGTCCCTCAGTGCCGACGCATCAGGCCGATGAAAAACAACCCGCCGATGGCCGCCGTGGCGACACCAATGGGCAGGTCTTCAGGGGCGATCAGCGTGCGGGCGGCCACGTCGACCCAGACCAGGAACAGACTGCCCAGCAGCACGCAGATCGGCAGCAGGCGGCGATGCTCGGCACCGACGAGACGCCGGGCGATGTGCGGCACCATCAGCCCTACAAAACCGATGGAGCCGCTGATGGAGACCAGCACACCGGTCATCAATGAGGCCACCAGGAACACCTTCAGCCGCACGGTGCGGGCGTTCAGGCCGAGGGTCACGGCGGTCTGTTCGCCGGCCATCAGCGCGTTCAACGGGCGTGCCATGCCCAGCAGCACCAGAAGTCCCAGCAGTACCGTCAGCGCCGGAATCGCTAGCAGCTCCCAGCGCGCCAGGCCGAGGCCGCCGAGCATCCAGAACATCACCGCCGAGGCGGCGCGATGGTCGCCCATGAACAGCAGCAGATTGGCCGCCGCCATCATCACAAAGGACACCGCCACACCGCACAGCAACAGACGATCGCTTTCCAGGCGACCGTTGCGACTGGCCACGGCCAACACCACCAGCATGCTCGCCAATGCCCCGACAAACGCGGCGATGGGCAAGGTCAGCAGGCCTATGACTTCGCCCACATGCAGCACCACGATCACCGCGCCCAGGGTGGCGCCGGACGTGACACCAAGCAGGTGCGGATCGGCCAGCGGGTTGCGCGTGACCGCCTGCAACACTGCGCCGATCAACGCCAGCCCGGCGCCCACCAGCGCGCCGAGCAGCATGCGCGGTACACGGATCAGCCACACGATATGTTCCTGCCCGGCCGGCCAATTCACTTCACCGATGCCGAGCGCTTTGTACAGCAGGATGCGCCACACGACGTCCACTGGCACCCGTGCCGGGCCGAAGCCCAGCGAGAGCACGCAGGAGACCAGCAGCACCGCGCCAAGCGCGGCGAGCAGCAGCCCATAGCGACGGGTGATCATTCGCCGTGGAACCCCTTGGCCAGGGTTTCCACCGCCAGCACGTTGTCGATACCCGGCGTGGCCTGCACGTAAGGGATCACGATAAAGCGCTGGTTGCGGATCGCATCCACCGCTTGCAGCGCCGGGTTGTTGAGCAGGAATTGCTCTTTCTGTTCGGCAGTGACTTCGCTGTAGTCGACGATCACGATCACCTGCGGGTTGCGCTCCACCACGGTCTCCCAGTTGACGCGGGTCCAACTGGCGTCGATGTCATCGAGAATGTTGCGCCCGCCCGCCGCGTCGATCAGCGCCTGGGGCATGCCCAGGCGGCCGGAGGTCATGGCGCGGTCTTCACCGCTGTCGTAGAGGAACACCCGGGGCTTGTCGGCGGGCAGGTCCTGTTGCACCTCGGCGACCTGCGCCTGCATCTGCGCGATCAAGGCATTGGCGCGTTCCTGCACATCGAAAATCCTGCCCAGGTTGCGCAGGTCGTTATAGGTGTCTTCCAGGGTCGCGGCCGGGCGCTTCATCACGAAGGCGCAGGATTCGGTCAGCTCATACACGTTGATGCCCAAGGGTTGCAGCGTGTTTGGCGTGAGGTCGCCGCCCACGCGCATGCCGTAGTCCCAGCCGGCGAAGAAGAAATCCACATTGGCGTTGAGCAGGGTTTCCACCGAGGGATACTTGCTCGCCAGCTCCGGCAGGCCGTCGAGCAGCTCGGCCATTTCCGGCGTGACCGACTTCCAGCCGGTAACGCCGCTGTAACCGGCCATGCTCGGCTTGAGGCCGAGGGCGAGCATCATCTGGGTCATGTTGATGTCGTGGCTGACCGCGTGTTTCGGCGCTTCCTGGAAGGTCACGTCGCGGTTGCAGCTCTTGATGGTCACCGGGTAGTGGGTCGCTTCGGCGAGTGCCCCGGTGGCATTGAACAACAAGGTAGTGGCAAGCAGCGAACGCAGGATCATGGTTGGGTTATCCAGGTGATTCGGGGGTAGCCGGACAGCGGGTGGGGATCGATCAACGCTTCGACGCCAAACACATCGCGCAGCAGTTCGCGGGTCAGCACCTCATGGGGCGTGCCGCTGGCGACGATGCGCCCGTGGTTGATCACATACAGGCGATCGCAGAAGGCGGCGGCCAGGTTGAGGTCGTGAATGCTCGCCAGGGTGCCGATGTGCAGGCGCTTGACCAGCCGCAGCAGCTCCAGTTGGTAGCGCGGGTCGAGGTGGTTGGTCGGCTCGTCGAGGATCAGCAATTGCGGTTGCTGGGCCAGGGCGCGGGCCAGGATCACACGTTGCTTTTCACCCCCGGACAGGGTGGCGAAAGCGTGATCCTCGAAGCCGTGCATGCCGACTGACGCCAGTACCTGGTGGATCAACTGCCGGTCGTGCAGCGTGTCGCCGTCGAACAGGCCCTTGTGCGGCGTACGGCCCATGGCGACCACTTCATCGACGCGCAGGCCGAACGCATCCGGGAACTCCTGCAGCACCACGGCAATGCGTTGCGCGCACCATTTCGAACTCTGTTTCCACACGTTCTGATGGTCGAGCAACACGTCGCCGCACGCCGGTTTGCTGAACCGGTAGGCGCAGCGCAACAGGCTGGTCTTGCCGCTGCCGTTAGGCCCGATCAGGCCGACGAACTCTCCCGCACCGACTTGCAGGCTGGCGTCACGCAGGTGGAACTGGTGATGACAATGGTCATGCCCCGGCGGGGTCCAGGCCAGGTCGCTGAGGGTGAGTGCGGTTATCAGAAGGTGTAGTCCGCCGTGACAAAGAACGAGCGTGGTTCGCCGAGGATCCACTGCTGGCCGTCGTTGTATTGGCTGACGGCGTAGGTGCGGTCGAACAGGTTGTTCAACTGCAGGCCCAGGGTGGTGTTGCGCAGGGCTTTCCACGATACGGTGGCATCGACCACGGTGTAGCTGGGCAACTCATTCTGGTTGGCCATGTCGGCATAACGTGCATCCACATAACGCACACCGGTACCGGCACGGATATCGTCGGTCACCGCCTTGCTCAGCCACAGGTTGGCGGTGCGACGTGGTACGTCCACCGGGCGGTTGCCGTCGCGGGACACTTGCACGCCGTTGACGTCCTGTTTGAAGTCGTCGTACTGCGCATGCACGATGGCCGCGTTGGCTTGCAGTTGCCAGGCGTGGGGCAGTTGCAGGTCGAGGCTGGCTTCCAGGCCACGGGAGGATTGTTGGCCGACTTGCTGCTGCAGGCTCGGATTGCCCGGCACGTCGGTGAGCAGTTTCTTTTTGACGATGTGATACGCCGCCAATGTCCATTCGCCGCGCTGATCCCAGAAGGCCTGTTTGATGCCGATCTCGGTCTGCTTGGCCGTGGACAGGTCGAACTGCTGCTGGCCCGGGCTCAGGGAAATCAGGCCACCGACGCCGTCGGTGCTGGTGGCGTACTGGCCATAGACCGAGGTGTCGGGCGTGATCGCGTAGACCAGGCCCGCCTTCCAGTTATTGCCGGTAAGGGTCTTGTCGGACTGGCTGCCGGTGCGCAGGTCATCACGGTCGATGTGCGCGTAGTCGCGGCGGATGCCGGTGATCAGCGATAGTTGGTCGGTGAGTTGCAGGCGGTTTTCCGCGAAGCCGGCGACGGTTTTGGTGGTGCTGGCGAACAGCGGCTTGAACGGGTCGTTGCTGGCGAACTGGCCCGGCGCGGGGTGGTTCACGTCGATGGGTTGGCCGCTGGTAAACGTGTCGGTAAACGGCGAGTTACTGGCCAGGCGGAAGCGGATACGGTTGTATTCCACGCCGGTCACGGTCTGGCTGTCGAGGCCGAACAGGCTGTGCTTGAAGGTGAAGGTCTGGCGGTCGCCCACCTGTTCCTGGTTGTGCTTGATGCCATAGTTGCCGCTGCGGGTCAGTTGGCCGCCGATGAAGTTGTAGTTCTCCGCGTTCTGCCAGCGACGCTGGTTTTTCAGGTAATACAGCTCGTTGGTGGAGCTGACGCTGTCGTTGATCTGCCACTCGCTGGTCAGGCGCGTCCACTGGTCGTTGTAGTGCTGGGTGTCGTTGCTGACGTTGTAGTTCTTGTCGCGCAGGCCCTTGTGCAACTGGCCGTTGATCAGCGGCGTGCCGAAGTAGTTCTGCGGGCGCTGGTCGCCGTAGTCGCTGGCGAAAGTGAAGCTCAGGTTGTCTGCCGCCTGCCAGCGCAGGGCACCGCTGACGAAGTCGCTGCTGGAGTCGCCGCGGTCGATAAAGCCGTTGCTGCGCAGGCGATTGAGGTTCAGACGGTAGCTCAGGGTGTCGGTCAGCGAGCCGCCGCTGTCCACGGCTTGTTGCTGGCGATCATACGAGCCGTAGCCGAGGCGGATGTGGTTTTCGATCTCGCCCTCGAAAGGCTTTTTCGGCACGGTGTTGATCACCGCACCGGTGGCGCCTTCGCCGTACAGCACCGAGGCCGGGCCGCGCAGTACGTCGACGCGCTCCACCGACCAGGTGTCCACCGGGAAGGTCGAGGTGCCCATGCCCATGTACATGCGGTTGCCGTCATACAACTGCATCACCGAGCCCTGGCCGGTAAAACCCCGGGCCGACAACGAGGTGCCGCCGTCGCCCGGCGTGCCGGTGCGGCTGATGCCGGTGGCGCGGGAAATCGCGTCCTGCACACTGGCGTCGCCGCGTTCGCGGATCTGCACGCCGGTCTGGCTCTCGACGCTGCCGGGGGTTTGCAGGGCGCTGAGGTTCAGGCGCGAGCCGGCGGTGGTCGGGGTCTTGAGGTCGACGTGGTCATCGTCCACGGCAGGTGCAGTGACGGGGCTGGCGGGCAGAGTCAGGGCCTGGGCGCTGGTATGCAGGGCGAGCAGGCACAGGCCGGACGCGAGGTACTTGTTCATCGGACGAAAAAGTCTTCTTGAAGGCAGTGCTCGCCGCTGGGCGCGGCGAGCTGGAGTAAGCAGAAAGTGTTATAAGTTAACACTTTCTGCGGCGTGGGCGAAAGCCCGCGTAAGACTACATAACGCCTCTATGTAGGGCATCTCGCCGACTTCATGTCGAACCTGAGGCAGATTCACGTTGTGCGAACAGCCGCGCCAACACCAGGCGGTCCAGCACCCACACCACGATCAACGACGCACCCACCAGCGGGAAAATGATCGCCAGCCCGAACATGATCACCATCGCGGTTTTCCATTTCGGCAGGTCGTGGCGCAGCGGCGGCACGCCCAGCCCGCCCACCGGACGACGTTTCCACCAGATCACCACGCCGCTGACCGCGCTCAGCAGGATCATCAGGCAGATCAGCAGCACGATCAGCTGATTGACCCAGCCGAACATCTTGCCTTCGTGCAGCATCACGCCGGTCTCGGTGGCGCGCGCCACCAGGTTGTAATGCTCCCAGCGCACATCGGCGAGAACCTTGCCGGTGTACTGGTCGACGTGCAGGGTAGCGTCGTTGCGTGGGTCGTTGGCGAACACTGCGACGGTGAACACACCTTCGGCGGTGGTGGGGAAGGTGATGCTGTAGCCGGGCTCGACGTGGCGTGCGTTGGCCAGGTCGACCACCTGTTGCAGGCGCACTTTGGGTGCTGCGGGAGCGGCGTGCATGGCGCCGTGGTTCATGTGCTCGGCGTGGTCGCCGGACATCGGTATCGGCGTGTTCTCCATGGCCCAGGGCACGGTCTGTTGGCTGGCGGTATTGAGGCTGCGCGCCTGCTGGTCGGACTGCGGCACGTTGTTCCACATCGCCGCTGGAAAGCGATTCCACAGCTCGGCGTACTGCTTGCCCCAGAAGCCGGTCCAGGTCATGCCGCTGAGCAGCATCACCAGCAACAGCGAGGCGCCCCAGAAACCGGTGACCGCATGCAGGTCGCGCCAGAACACCCGGCCACGGGTGGTGAAGCGTGGCCATAGAACACCGGCTGATGACTTGCCGCGCGGCCACCACAGGTACAGGCCCGACACCACCAGCATAACGCCCCAACCGGCGGCGAGTTCTACAAGACGGTCGCCGACCGTGCCGATCATCAGCTCGCCGTGCAGGGCGCGGGCGATGGCTTGCAGGTTGTATTTGGCATTCTGCTCGCCGAGGACCGTGCCGCGATAGGGGTCGACAAAGACCGTCACTTCGCGGCCGTCCTGATGCGTCACGAATTGCGCGCTGCTGGTGGCGTCGGCGGGGGGCAGGTATTTGCTGATCGCGGCCTTGGGGTAGGCCGCCTGGGCGCGTTGCAGTTGCTCGTCGGCGCTCAGGGCGTGCGCGGCGCTCTGCACCTTGAGCAGGTCGCCGTACATCAGCGGGTCGAGCTGGGGTTTGAACAGGTAGATGATGCCGGTCAGGGCCAGCAGCACCATGAAAGGGGCGACGAAGAGCCCGGCGTAGAAGTGCCAGCGCCAGGCCAGGTTGTAGAAGGATATTTTTTGAGTGCTCATCATTGGGCTCCGCAAGGCTTTGAGTTTTTTGTGTCTGGTCGGCCGTCATCGGGGGCAAGCCCCCTCCCACATTTGATGGTGTTCACAACATCAAAAGTGGGAGGGCGCTTGCCCGCGATGCTCTTAGAAGCTCATGTCGACTTTGGTCCAGAGTGTTCGGCCTGGCTCCTTGATGGCTTGCGGGTCACTCGCCGGGTAGCCGAACCCGGCGTTGCCGGCCAGGTTCAGGTGTTCGGCATAGGCCTTGCCGAACAGGTTGTCGACGCCGGTGCTGACCTTGAAGTGCTTGTTGATGCGGTACGCCGCGTTCAGCGAGAACACGCCAAAGCCGCCGCTCTTGTCGTAGTCCTTGCCGACCACATTGCCTTTGTTCTGGTCGATGCGGTTCTGCGCCGCGACCACACGCCACAACGCACCGGCGCTCCAGTCGTCTTCGCTGTAGGTCAGGCCCAGGCGTGCATCCAGCGGTGGCATTTGCGGCAGCGCCTTGCCGTCGCTGCTGTTCTTGCCCCAGGCGTAGGCGAGGGTGGCGTCGGCTTTCCAGTTGCGCGTCAGATTGTAGGCCGCGCCCAGTTCGCCGCCCATGATGCGGGCGTCGACGTTGCGCGCCTGGGAGGTGGTGCCCATCATCCCGGGCCTGTAGTCGAACAGGATGAAGTCCTGCACCCGGCCGATGTACCCCGAGGCCCAGGCTTCCAGATCGTCGGCTTTGTACTGCGCGCCGAAGTCGAGCTGGGTGGTTTTCTCCGGCTTCACGCCGTCGAAGGCATTCACCGAACCGACCGCGCCGGTGTTGGGGGAAAACAGCTCCCAGTAATCCGGGAAGCGCTCCGAGTGGCCCAGGCCGGCGTAGAGGGTGGTGGGGCTGTCGGCCAGGTCGTGTTCATAACGCACGAAGCCCGAGGGCAGGGTGTCGGCGCGGGTGTCGTCGGCGGTCGGGTTGGGGCGGGTCATCATCCCCGAGCCGCTGGTCTGGCGCAAATCCTTGGCCGAAGCGCGGTCCAGCCGCGCACCGGTGATCAGGCGATCGCGGTCGGCGGCGTACCAGGTCAGTTCGCCGAATACGCCGTAGTTGTGGAAGTTGGCGTCCTTGACCCGGGGCAAGTCCTTGTAGGTGTCGATGCCCATGCTGCTGCGCTGGCGGTGTTCGTTGGTCTGCGCGTCCAGGCCGCCGATCAGTTGCACATCGGCCCAGCGCCAGGTGGCCTTGATACGTGCGCCGAGGGTGCGCCGGTCGACGTTGGACGCCATGGGCCCCGCCATCATGCCGGTGCCGGATGGCGTGCGCAGGCTGTAGTTGTCCATCACGTGGTCGGCGTAGTTGTAATAGACCTGGGCCTCGACCTTATCCAGCACCTCGCCGATATTGGACTTTTCAAAGCGCAGCCCCAGGCTCTCGCGCAGGAACTGCGAACCGTCCATACCGCGCCCGGCATAACGCGCCTCGCCATCGCCACGGCCGGCGGTGAGTTCCAGCAGGGTGTCGGCGTCGGGGGTGAAGCCGACCGCCACATCGCCATTCCATTTGTCATAGCGCGAGGCGACGGTGTCGTTGTTGCCGTCCTTGTAGTCATCGGCGTGGGCCTGGTTGCCGATCACCCGCACGTAGCCCAGCGGCCCGCCGGCAGCAGCGTCGATGACCTTGTCGAAGCGCCCGTTGGAACCGGCCAGCACACTGGCGTTGAGACGTGTGCCGAGTTCGCCGAACTGCTCCGGCTCGCGCTCGAACAGAATGGTGCCGGCCGATGCGCCCGGGCCCCAGAGCACGGTTTGCGGGCCTTTGATCACGGTGAGCTTGTCGTAGGTCTCGGGCGAGATGTACGAGGTGGGGGCGTCCATGCGGCCGGGGCAGGCGCCGAGCATCATGCTGCCGTTGGTGAGGATGTTCAGGCGTGAGCCGAACATCCCGCGCAGCACCGGGTCGCCATTGGTGCCGCCATTGCGCACCAGGGCGAAGCCGGGGATGGTCTTGAGGTAGTCGCCGCCATCGCTGGCGGGCACCGGTTGGCGTGGGTCTTTGGGGTTGGTGATAACGGTCAGCGGTGAGCTGGGGGCGATCGCCGTGATCACGGTGGGCGTCAGCTCATGTTCGGCGTGGTCATCGGCCTGAGCGTGAGGGGCAAGCAGCGCGCCGCACAGGGCAGCGAGCACAGGGGTATATCCCATACGGGAGTCAGCAGGAAACCTGGACATGACACATTCCATCTAGCAATCGTAAACAACACGGCCAGCAGCCTGCGGCTGTCTGTCTAAAGTCGGCCGGTGTGAAGTAACGGTGTTAAGTGCTTACGAAGCGATGGGCGGCGCGCGGCTGCGGGCGCCGGGGAAGATGCTCTGCCGGGCATGGCCCAGGCGTGTGGCGGGGGTGAGGGCGCTGGCGGGCGGCGGGCTGCTCAGGGTGAAGATTGAAACGCCGCCGGGCAGGGCGGGGCAGCTATAGAGCAGGTCGCAATAGCCGCACTTGGACCAGAGGGCGTGGTGTTCGTCAGGCGCCTTGGGGTGATGGGAGGCGCCGTGGTCCATTGGCATGTCCATCGACATACCGGCGTGATGGTCCATCGGCATCGCTTGGGAAATCAGCGGACCGATAAAGATCATCAGCATGGCGAACAGGCTGATCCAACTGCCGCGCTTCATACGCGAATGTGGAGACAACCTGGCGCGAGGGGCGCCCATCGAGTGTCAGCCTATTGGGTGTGCTTGTGCTCGTGGGTGGTCATCGGCGGCACTTTCTGCACCGACACTTCTACCTCGACCTTGCCGGCTTTTTCGAAGGTGAGGGTCAGCGGGAATTGCTTGCCGTCGGCCAGCAGGCTGCGGTCCTTGAGGCCCAGCAGCATCACGTGATACGCCATGGGCGCGAAGGTCAGCTCGCCCTTGGCCGGTACGGCGACGCTGGGCACCTGCTGCATCTTCATCAGGTCGCCCTGCATTACATGCTCATGCAACTCGGCCTTGTCCGCCACGGGGGTGTCGACACTGAGCAGGCGGTCCGGGCTTTCTCCGGTGTTGTGAATCACAAAGTACGCCGCGACGGTTGGCGCATTCGGTGGCAATTCCTGGGACCAGGGATCGCTGACCAGCAGGTCGCCGGCCTTGTAGTCATCGGCATTGGCAGCACTGAACACCGGCAGCAACAACGCAGCCAGAAGCAGGGAAGATTTGAGCATGGCAGTTCTCCAGAACGGTTCTAAACGCAGTTCACTTGCGAAGAAGATCAAGCCGTTGGAGAGGCGCGGGGGTTGAGGCTTGGCCATTGCTGACGCGGGGGCGGGCTGTGCAGCCGGGGCGGCGGCAAGCGCTGTGAAGTATTGAATTGGGTGAGATACAACTGCGGCACATGCCCCGGCAACGCCACCAACGGTGCCGAGCCCGAGCAACACCAGCAATGCTGCATGGTGGAATGATCGTCCTGCTGCGGCGCCGGGATCTCCAGCTTGCCCAGGGCGATGGTCTTGAGGCTTGCACCGTTGGACGAGCAGAAACTGCCCCACAACAATTGCCGGACCGGGTCGCTGGACTGTTGCATTGCGCTGGCCATCGGCATGGCAAAGGCGTTGAACAGCACTGCAAGGCAGGCGATCCAGGCAATTGCAAAGCGTTGACGGGCCATGGCGGACAATCCGTAGGGTTAAACGATCAGGCGGGTATTTAGCCTGATCGGTAGGGATAAGTAAAAAGGGGCGGTGTGGTTTGGTGTCGCAGTGACGGGTTTGAGGATAGACGGGTAATCGAGTGGATGCCGATCTTCAAAGCTGCACAGTTCAAATGTGGGAGGGCTGGTGCAACGATTCACTTGCCACCGCTAGCGCCAGCCCAGCCAACAAACCAGTGGCTGACACACCGCCATCGGGGGCAAGCCCCCTCCCACATTTTGCCAGTGTTCGGCTATCGCTTGGTGTTGAGCCTGCGGGTTGCGCGAGCAATGTCGTCTCTCCCTATTTTGATCAAAGAACCATCGCCTGGGTCCTCTTCGATGCAGGCTTCGAGGAAAGCATCCATATCTTCTTGCGTTAGGAGATAGTCAGCGGCGTCGAAACGAGTGAATCCTGTCTTTCTGTCAGGGAGGTATTGGGCCTTTTCCAGCCATTGGTTTAATCGCGCTGCTACTTCAGGTTCATCCGATTTCAGGGCTTCGGCTTCAACGCTGAGTGCGTCCGCAAACTCGGAATTTGCGATCATGTGTTCGCTAATCGTCTGTTCGGCAGGTCGAGTTGAGGGTGGCTTACAGATCTTGTCAGTAATGGCGAGCCCTCAGGGATGGGCCCGTCCGGCTTTTCACCGTGTCCGATGGAATCAGCAGTGAAGACCTTTTGGTCAACCTCAGCGAAACCCTGGCCTCAGCCAATGCGCTGAGTTGTGACATTGCCTTCAACCCGGAAGGCGCGCCACGCGAAGCATTGCTCGGCGTCGCGCAGTTGATTGAGCTGGCGCAGTTGCTTGCGGAGCGTGTACACGATGCTGCCGGGCAAACGAAAAGCGCTGCATGATGATGCCGTTCTAAATGTGGGAGGGGGCTTGCCCCCGATGGCGATGGACCCGTCACAGATGTTTAGACTGATACACCGTAATCGGGGCAAGCCCCCTTCCACACTGAATCGATGGTGTTTAGAGAGTGGCGATTGCCTGTAGTACCGCAGGCACAGTAGTGAATTCTCGATCTACCATCGCCAACACCGGCCGCTTCAACACCAGCACCGGCACCCCACGCTCCCGTGCCACCTCCAACTTCGGCTCCGTTGCCGTGCTCCCGCTGTTCTTGCTGATCAGTACATCAATGCCGCGCCGCTCGAACAACGCACGCTCATCCGCAATCAAAAACGGCCCGCGCGCGCCAATCACTTCACACCGCGCATTCCCCGGATACACATCCAGCGCGCGCAGCGTCCAGAACTGCTCCGGCGGGATTTCATCCAGATGCTGCAACGGCTCGCGGCCCAAGGTAAACAGCGGGCGTTTGAAGGGCTTCAACGCTTCAATCAACGAAGCCCAATCACTGACCTCACGCCAGTCATCCCCCGTTTGCGGCTGCCACGCCGGTCGGCGCAATGCCCAGCAAGGCACGCCGCACGCGCGCGCGGCTTCGGCGGCATTGCGGCTGATCTGCGCGGCATATGGATGGGTCGCGTCGACAATCAGCCCAATCCCTTCATCCCGAACAAATCGCGCCAAGCCCTCGGCACCACCATAACCACCGACCCGCACCTGGCAGGTCAGGTCGGTGGGAACGCGCCCAACCCCGGCCAGGCTGTAGATAGGTTCCGGGCCCAGCGTACGAGCAATGGCCAGCGCTTCAGTCACGCCACCCAACAGCAGGATGCGTTTCATAGCGGCTTGACCACTTCCAGCAAGGTAATCGGCAACGCCTGGCGCCACGTATCGAGTTCCCCCAACGGCTGCGCCTGCGCCACGTGGATGCGCGTCAGTTCGCCGCCATGCTGGGCACGCCAGTTCATCAGGGTCATTTCGCTTTGCAGGGTCACGGCATTGGCCACCAGCCGACCACCGGGGCGCAGGTGTTGCCAGCAGGTATCGAGCACGCCGTTGCGGGTGACGCCGCCGCCGATGAAGATGGCGTCCGGGGCTTCCAGGCCGCTCAACGCCTCGGGCGCCTTGCCGCGAACCAGTTGCAGCCCGGGCACGCCAAGGGCGTCGCGGTTGTGTTCGATCAGGCCTTGGCGACCTTCATCGGCTTCAATCGCCAACGCGCGGCAGCTCGGGTGCGCACGCATCCACTCGATACCGATGGAACCGCTGCCCGCGCCCACGTCCCACAGCAACTCACCGGGCATGGGGGCCAGGCGGGCGAGGGTCATGGCGCGCACATCGCGCTTGGTCAGTTGGCCGTCGTGCTTGAAGGCTGAGTCGGGCAGGCCTGCCAGGCGCGACAGGCGCGGTGTTGCCCCAGAGGCGACGCAGTCGATGGCGAGCAGATTCAAATCGGCGACGCAGGCGTGCTGCCACTCATCCGCCATACCTTCCACACGCCGCTCATCCGGGCCGCCCAAGTGCTCAAACACGCTCAACCGGCTCTGGCCGAAACCGGACTGCGCCAATAACGAGGCAATCAAGCCAGGACTGCGACCGTCATTGCTCAGCACCAACAAGCGCACGCCACTGGCCAGGTGCGCGTTGATCGCGGCCAACGGTCGGGCCACCACGGACAACGTCACCACGTCCTGCAACGGCCAGCCCAACCGCGCCGCCGCCAGGGACACCGACGAGGGCGCCGGTAAAATCAGCAACTCTTCAGCGGGCACTTGCCGTGCCAGGCTGGCCCCCACGCCATAGAACATCGGATCGCCGCTGGCGAGCACGCACACCGGCTCGCCGCGCCGCGCCAGCACCGGTTCCAGGGAAAACGGGCTCGGCCACACCTGGCGCTCGCCTCGGATACACACCGGCAACAGGTCCAACTGGCGCTGGCCGCCTATAATCCGCGTGGCGTGCAACAGGGCATGCCGGGCGTTCCTGCCCAGTCCCTTGAAGCCGTCTTCTCCGATGCCTACAACCGTCAGCCAGGGCGACATATGAATTCCTTGAACGACATCCGACGGGCAGGCTTTTCATGCCGCCGGACAAAGCAGGCATAATACCGCGCCTTTACCCACCAACCGGTAGCCCCGTGAACCCAACGCCCGCTGTGAATACCTTGCGCCCCTCGGCTTGTCCGGGGTTGCTGCGCATTGTCCAGGCGTTGGACGGCGGCATTTGCCGGATCAAGTTGGCCGGTGGTTCGATCAGCGCTACACAAGCCCATGCCGTGGCGGACGCGGCCCAGGCCCATGCGGGCGGGGTGATTGAGGCGACCAACCGGGCCAACCTGCAGATTCGCGGGATCGGTGCCCAAGAGCAGGCATTGATCGCCCTGCTACTGGCCGCAGGCCTGGGTCCCGACAACGCCGCCGGCGACGATGTACGCAACCTGATGCTCAGCCCCAGCGCCGGGATCGACCCGCAGATGCTGTTCGACACCCGCCCGTTGGCTGAGCAGATGCTCGCCACCCTGCAAAACCATCCCCGTTTCCATGAACTGTCGGCCAAGTTCGCCGTACAACTGGATGGCGGCGAAGCCCTGGCGATGCTCGAACATCACCACGACCTGTGGCTGTCGGCCTTTATCCGCAATGGCCAGACGCTCCTCGCCTTTGGCCTGGCCGGTTGCCCGGGGCTGGATGCGCCGCTGGCCGCCGTGCCGCTCGAGCAGGGTCATGCGCTGGTGGTGGCCGTGCTGGAGGCGTTCCTCGAACTGGCCGGCCCGGAACAAACCCGCATGCGGCATTTGGCTGTGGATAACTTGCTGGGGCATCTGCGCCTGCCATTGCTGTCGGCTGAAGGCTTCAAACGCCCGCCCAGCGCGGCTTTGCTGCACCTCGGCACTTATCCACAGGTTCAAAGGAATCAGTTCTACGTCGCCGTCATCGCACCCTTGGGGCGCCTGGACGCGACGATGCTCAAAGGCGCCGCACACCTGGCCAGTGAGTACGGCGACGGCACCTTGCGCTTCACCCCTTGGCAAGGCGTGCTGTTGCCCAACATCGAAAAACCGCACGCCGTGACCGAGCGCCTGGCGCAACTGGGCTTCCTTTGCTCCATCGACCAACCCCTGGCGCGCATGACCGCCTGCACGGGTTCCAGCGGTTGCGGCAAGGCCCTGGCCGACACCAAGGCTGACGCCGTGCAACTGGCTGCGCTGAACCCCGGCCATGACGTGCACCTGTCCGGCTGCCCCCGTTCCTGTGCCGCCGCGCATGTCGCGCCGGTCACCTTGCTGGCGGTGAGCCCCGGCCACTACGACCTCTATTTCCGCGAGGCAGCCCAGCCCGGTTTCGGCCGGCTGCACGCGCGCACCCTTTCCATTGAAGCGGCGGGCGCCCTCTTGCGCGCTCGTCCACGGAGCAACACCGATGATTGATTACATCCGCGACGGTCAGGAGATCTATCGCAACTCCTTCGCCATTATTCGCGCGGAAGCCAGGTTGGAGCGCATTCCGGCCGACCTGGAGAAACTCGCGGTGCGGGTGATTCATGCGTGCGGCATGGTCGAGGCCATCGACGGCCTGCAGTTTTCCGAAGGCGCGGGCAAGGCCGGGCGCGATGCGTTGGCCGCTGGCGCGCCGATCCTGTGTGATGCGCGGATGGTCTCCGAGGGTGTGACCCGTGCGCGCCTGCCGGCCAATAACCCGGTGATCTGCACCCTGCGCGACGACAGCGTGCCGGAGCTGGCGCGTGAACTGGGCAACACCCGTTCCGCCGCCGCGCTGGAGCTGTGGCGCCCGCATCTGGAAGGCAGCGTAGTAGTGATCGGCAATGCGCCGACCGCGTTGTTCTACCTGCTGGAAATGCTCGATGCCGGTGCGCCTAAACCTGCCTTGATCCTTGGCTTCCCGGTCGGGTTTGTCGGCGCCGCCGAATCCAAGGCGATGCTGGCGGCGGACAGCCGTGGCGTGCCGTTCGTGATCATGCAGGGCCGCCTGGGCGGCAGTGCGATGGCCGCCGCTGCGGTGAATGCCCTGGCCACGGAGGTCGAATAATGCCGGCACGCGGACGTTTGATCGGCCTGGGCGTAGGCCCCGGCGACCCGGAACTGATCACCCTCAAGGCCCTGCGCCTGCTGCGCGAATCGCCGGTGGTGGCGTACTTCGTGGCCAAGGGCAAGAAGGGCAATGCCTTCGGCATCATCGAAGATCACCTGGTGCCGCAACAGACCTTGATGCCGCTGGTGTACCCGGTGACCACCGAGGTACTGCCGGCGCCGATGTCCTATGAGCAGGTGATCAGCGATTTCTACGACGCTGCCAGTGTCGACGTTGCCGCGCACCTGGATGCCGGTCGCGATGTGGCGGTGATCTGCGAAGGCGACCCGTTCTTTTACGGTTCCTACATGTATCTGCATGACCGACTTGCCGAACGCTACGAAGCGCAAGTCATCCCCGGCGTGTGCTCGATGCTCGGCGGCGCCTCGGTGTTGGGGGCGCCGCTGGTGTATCGCAACCAGAGCCTGTCGGTGCTTTCGGGCGTGTTGCCCCATGAGGACCTGAAGCGCCGCCTGGCCGACGCCGACGCGGCGGTGATCATGAAGCTGGGGCGCAACTTCCCGAAAGTGCGCCTGGTGCTCGAAGAACTCGGCCTGGCCGAGCGTGCCCTCTATGTGGAGCGCGCCACCATGGCCAACCAGAAGATCGTGCCGCTGGATCAGGTCGACCCGGCGTCTTCGCCCTATTTCTCGCTGATCATCGTGCCGGGTGAAAGGTGGCAAGGTTGATGAACCCGGCGATTGTCATTCTGGGCCAGGGCAGCCTGGCCACTGCGCGCAGGATCCAACAGGTTTATCCCGAGGCGCTGATCCACGGTCTTGCCGGACGCGTTGAAGGTGCTGACCAGGCCTATAGCGAGTTCGGCACGACCCTGCGCCAGTTGTACCAGCAAGGCACGCCGCTGATTGCGCTGTGCGCGGCCGGTATCGTGATCCGCACCCTGGCGCCGCTGCTGCTGGAAAAAGGCGAAGAGCCGGCCGTGCTGGCCGTGGCTGAAGACGGCAGCGCCGTAGTGCCGTTGCTGGGGGGCCTTGGCGGTGTAAACGTCATGGCGCGCGAAATTGCTGCCGCGTTGAATGTGGCCGCTGCGATCACCACCAGTGGCGAACTGCGTTTTGGCACCTGCCTGCTCAACCCGCCGCAGGGCTATGAACTGGCCGACCTGGAGTTGGGCAAGCGTTTCGTGTCCGACTTGCTGGCCGGTGAAAACGTGCGCATCGAAGGCGCAGCGCCTTGGCTGGACCAAGCCAACTTGCCGCAGGACCCACAAGCGCGCCTGGCGATTCATGTCGGCAGTGCCGAGCGCCAACCCACCGCCAATGAATTGCTGATCTACCCGAAGACCGTCAGTGTGACCTGCAAACCCGGCGCGCAATTGGCAGAGCGTGTACGCACGGCGTTGCATGAAGCGGGTCTGGCCGTGCAATCCCTGGCGTGCCTGCTGGCCAGCGAAACGCAGATGGCCGAAGCGTCGCTGCATGAGGCGGCGTTGGCGCTGGGTGTGCCGTTGCGTTTTACCAGCGTTTGCCAGGATGCCGATATCGTGGTCAGCGTGGCTGAACAGCCGCTGGAGTTGTCGCAGATCGGTCGTGTTCGTGGCCGCCTTGCCGTGATCGGCCTCGGCCCCGGTGCCGCCGAGTTGATGGTGCCTGCGGTGAAGGCTGAGTTGGCGCGTTGCACCGATGTGCTGGGTTACGAAACCTATGTGCGCATGGCCGGCCCGTTCCGCGATGATCAAGTGCAACACTGCACCGATAACCGCGAAGAAATGCAGCGGGCCCGCCACGCCTTCGAGCTGGCGGCCCAAGGTCGCTCGGTGGTGGTGGTGTCCTCCGGTGACCCGGGTGTGTTCGCTATGGCGGCTGCGGTGATCGAGGCGCTGCACGAATCCAGCGATCCGGCCTGGCATCAGGTCGACCTGGAAATCCTGCCCGGGGTCTCGGCCAGCCTGGCCACTGCCGCCCAGGCGGGCGCACCGCTGGGCCATGACTTCTGCGTGATGTCGCTGTCGGATAACCTCAAACCCTGGTCGATCATCGAAAAACGCCTGGACCTCGCGTCCCAGGCCGACCTGGCCTTGGCGTTCTACAACCCGATCTCGCGTGCGCGGCCGTGGCAACTGGGGCGTGCCCTGGAAATCATCGCCCTGCATCGCACGCCGCAAACGCCGGTGGTGCTGGGCCGCGATATCGGTCGCCCGGGGCAGACCCTGCGTGTCACCACGCTGGGGCAACTGACGCCGGATCAAGTGGACATGCGCACCATGGTGTTGATCGGCTCGTCTACCACCTGCACATTTCCCCGTGCCGGTGGTGGCGAATGGGTCTACACACCTCGCTGGTACGGTGAAAAACCCGCTTCCTGAAAACGGTCTGTCGGTTGCCTGAAAGCGCCGAATAGCCCAGGGATTTTTCTGGCGTTATTCGGCGTTTTTTCTTTTTTTTACAACGAAATATGGAGGCAAGCCGGTCATGCCGCATTATTGCTGGGCGTTACGGTTTAACGCGTTGCGCCAAGGGATGTTTATCGCCTGGAAAGCCCATCGGCCGGTGAACTAGGGTGGACACAAGCCCCACGTTGGGGTGCTTGTGGAGAATCAAAATGGAGCGACATCACAGACGGATCAACACTATAAAAAGGCGCAAGTTGATTGCCGCCTACACATTACCGGGCGCGTCAGGCAAGCACGCAGCTGTACCGCTGGACACCGAAGATGACTTCAACGCAGCCGTGGTCAACAACGGCGTGATTTCGTTTGCCGAAGGCCTGTCGGGTCTGAAGCGAGAATATGTCCGTAAGAGTTATTTACTGGCCAGCAGTTACGTCAGCGATGTATTGAAAATACACCGCGGTACCGAGGACTGGTACGACGAATTCATCAAGGTGATGGTCAGCCTGGGATGGCTCCCGGTGCGCAGCAGCTTCGAGCGGGTCTCACGTTCGGGCAAGGGGCTGACCGTGCAGCTGGCGGCGCTGAATCTTATTGCCACGCTGTTGGCTTCCACGTCCTTGTCCGCACCGCTGCTGGGCATGCTGCCGAAACTGGCGGCCGATGCATTGGCGGCGTTGAAGCAGACGCCGGCGTCTTTTGAATTGTTCAAACGCAACAGCTCGGTGCACCAGGGCGGTGATTTCGGCCTGGCCTCTTGTGCCGAAATCGATGGCGAATTGACGATGGTGCTGGTGACCTACAGCACTCACGGCGTGAGCAAACAGACAGGCTTGCCCTTCCTGGAGTGGGACAGCTCCTCGTTCGAGGCCTTCAGCGGGCAGACGTGCCTGGTGCTCAATACCTCGGTGATCAATGAAAAGACGATCCAACTGATGCGCGAGAGCGCGGGGGACAAGGTACAACTGGCAATTGCCAAATACCGGATCTAGGGCACCAGGTAGCCGCGCACGCCGGTAAAGATGATTTGTGCGGCCAGGGCACACACGAACAATCCCATCAACCGACTGACAATCTGCAAGCCCTGGTCACCGAGGATGCGTTCGATACGGTTGGACAGGTACAGCACCACGCCCACCGTGAGGCTGGCCAGGGCGATGCTGAGGATGGCGGTGAGCTTGTCATCCCAGTGCGGTTGGCTGACGCCCATCACCAGCAGCGCACCGATGGTGCCGGGGCCGACCGTGAGGGGGATGGTCAGCGGCACGATGGTCACATCCTGCTGCACGTTGTCGGTCTGTACGGCCGACTTGCCCTGGGCCATGCCCAGGGCGGAAATGAACAGCACACTGCCGGCGCCGATGCGGAAGGCGTCGACGGTGATGCCGAACACACTGAAAATCACCCGGCCGAACAGGTAGAGCAACACGCTCGAGACCAGGGTCGCCAGCGCCACCTTCCACGCCAGGCGCCGCCGCTCTTTGCTGGAATAACCACGAGTCAGGCTGATAAAGCAGGACAGCACGAAGAACGGGCTGTAGAGCACCAGCATTTTCAGGTAGACGCTGAATAACACGTGGAGCATGGGGGGCGGCTCGCAGGAGGAAAGTGTGGAGAGTCTATCAGGCGAAAGAGGTCAAATGCGGGAGGGGGCAAGTCGAATCGTCGCACCGCCCCTCCCGCATTTGACTGCATTTCAAGTTCAGGAAGGTGCGTGTTCTGGGCGCTGTTGCCGCTGGGCGACCCAGAATTCCACCAGCTCGCGCAACTGTGACAACTCCACCGGCTTGGCCATATGCCCATCCATCCCGGCCTGGCGCGCACGTTCCTTGTGCTCCGACAGAATGTGCGCGGTCAACGCCACCACCGGCGTGCGGATGCGCTGGTGGCTGACTTCCCACGCGCGCAGTTGCTGGGTCGCCGAGAAACCATCGAGGATCGGCATTTCACAGTCCATCAACACCAGGTCATAACGCTGGGCCTTCATCGCCTCCAGCGCTTCCTCGCCGTTGCTGGCGGTGTCCGGGTCGAGGTTGAGCTTGCCGAGCATGCCGCGGATCACCTTGGTGGAGATGCTGTTGTCTTCGGCTACCAGGATGCGGAAATCCGCCGGCACGGTGATGGCGGCCGGAGTGCTGAGGACCGGACGTGGCGGCACGTTGCCTTTGCTGCGCTGGGTCAGTTCGTCGGCCAGGGTGGTCTTGAGCGTATAGCCGGCCACCGGTTTGGCGAGGATGCGCTTGATCCCGCAATTGCGCGCAATGATCTTGCTCGGCGCGTTGCTGATGCCGGTAAGCATGATCAGCAGGATGTCGTGGTTCAGGCTCGGGTCTTCCTTGATCTTCGCCGCCAGTTGCATGCCGGTCATGCCGGGCATGTTCTGGTCCAGCAGCACCACGTCGAAGTAGTCGCGCAGGTGCGCCTTGGTGCGCAGCAACGCCAGGGCTTCCTTGCCCGAGGGCACGGCGCTGACGTTGAGGCCCCAGGCGGAACATTGTTGCACCAGCACTTTGCGGCAGGTGTCGTTGTCGTCCACCACTAGCACGCGCGCGCCTTTGAGCGGGCCGTCGAGGTCGGAGGTCGGGTGTTCCAGGCGCTCCGGGTCCAGCGGCAGGGTCAGCCACAGGGTGCTGCCCTGGTGGCTGCCGCTCTTGATGCCGAACTCGCCGTTCATCAACAGGATCAACTGGCGGGCGATGACCAGGCCCAGGTGGCCATTCAGCCGGGTGGCCGAGAAGAAATTCTTGCTGTGCAGCTCACTGTGCAGCAGGGCGTCGCGCTCTGAGGCTTCCATGGGCAGGCCGCTGTCCTGCACGGCAATGCGCAGGCGTGGCTTGGTGCTGCGGTCGTCCAGGGCCACCACGATCAACACTTCGCCTTCGTCGGTCTTTTGCAGGGCGTTTTCCAGCAGGCTCAACATGGCCTGGCGCAGGCGCGTCGGGTCGCCGCTGATCACGCGGGGCACCTGGGGCTGGATAAAGCTGATCAGTTCGACATTCTGCTGCTCGGCCTTGGCGCGGAAGATACTCAGGCAGTCTTCGATCAGCGCATTGAGGTCGAATTGCACATCGTCCAGTTCGATCTGGCCGGATTCGAGCTTGGAGATATCGAGGATTTCATTGATCAGCGTAAGCAGTTCGTTGCCGGCGCTGTGGATGGTCTGCACGTAGTCGCGCTGTTTCACCGACAGCGGCGTACCCAACAGCAGTTCGGTCATGCCCAGCACACCGTTCATGGGGGTGCGGATTTCGTGGCTGATCTTGGCGAGGAACTCGGCCTTGGCCGCGATTTCGGCATTGCTCGCCGCCAGGTCGCGGCTGAGGCTGAAACGCGCCTCGACAATCGCACGCTGGCGTTCGCCCAACGCCAGGCTCATCAGCAGGCCGCTCAGGCAGATAAACGCCAGCAGCGTGACGATCAGGCCCTGGGGCGAGACCATCGTCAGGCCCAGCAACGCTGGCAGGATGATCAGCGTACCGATGTTGAACACCACCATCGCCACCACGAACAGGCGTGCCGGACGGTAGCCTTTCTGCCAGTGATAGGCCGAGACAAACAACATGCTCAAGCCGGCCAGGGCCACCAGGGCGTAGGTGATGATGTTCAGCGGCAGGGTGTTGACGAACAACAACAGCAGGCCGCACAGCACGATGAACAGGATGTCCGCCATCAACAGCTTGTTCAGCGGGTGCGGGCCCAGGGGCATGAAGAACCGGTAGGCAAACATCAGCCCGCACGGCGCGGTGAGCAATAGCGCCAGGTAGGCGCCGGGCGTCTGGATCGCATGCCAGTTCGGCAGCCATGGGCCCACCAGGTTGAGTAGCAGCGCCAGGCTGAGCATCAGCAGCACTTCGCAGGCCGCCAGCCACAGGCTGCTGCGCGAGCGGTGGTAGGCGAAGCGCGTGAGGTTGTGCAGGATCAGCATCAACAGGCAGCCGAACAGCAGGCCGTAGATCAGCGTCTGGGTCTGGTCGGCGGCGGCGAGCACGGCCGGTTCCAAGGTGATGTAGGGGCGCAGTTCGTGTTCCGAGACCAGGCGCAGGTAGACCTCGAGGGGGTTCTGGCTCTGGGGCATCGGCAGCATGAAGTCACTGCTGGGCAACGGCCGTTCAGCCTGGGGCTGGCGTGTGCCGGTGCTCTGTTGTTCCACCAGGGTGTCGCCGTCCAGCACGTAGAGGCTCAGGTGCGACAGGTCCGGGGCGAATACCCGCAGCACTTGTTCGTGCTTGCCGGGTTGCAGCTTGAAACGTACCCACAACGCACCGTCCGGTTCCGCGGCGGTAATGCGGTCCAGTTCGATGGGGCTGAATTGGTTGGTGTAGCGCGAGGAACGGATGTCGCTCAGTTGCAGGTCGGCCTGTTCATCAAGCAATACTGCCCAGCCACTGCCTTGCGCGGCGGCCTGGGCCGGGAACAAGCAGAGCAGTGTCAGCAGACTGACAGTGAAACCTATGGCGATCCTGAGCCAGCGCACGGCGAAATCCCTTCGTAGGTTGATGCACGGTTAACTATGCGCGGGTAGGCCTGCATACGGCAAGGGCCAGAGGCCCCTGCCTAGCCGAACGGATAGCTGCTTACTGGTTCTCGCCACGTTCCCGCGCAATGGCGCGATAGCCGATGTCCTTGCGGTAGAAGCAGCCTTTCCAGTCGATCTTCGCGGCCAGCTTGTACGCCTGTTGCTGCGCGACGTCGACGCTGGCGCCCATGGCGGTGGCGCATAGCACACGGCCACCGGCCGTCACGACCTGGCCATCCTTGAGCGCGGTGCCCGCATGGAACACTTTGCCTTCCAGCGTAGCAGCCGCGTCCAGGCCTTCAATCACATCGCCCTTGGCGTAGTCGGCAGGGTAGCCACCAGCCGCCAGCACGATGCCGACGCTCGGACGTGGATCCCACTGCGCTTCAACCTTGTCCAGGGCCTGGGCCAATGCCGCCTCGACCAACAGCACCAGGCTCGATTGCAGGCGCAGCATCACCGGTTGGGTTTCCGGGTCGCCGAAGCGGCAGTTGAACTCGATGACTTTGGGGTTACCGGCTTTGTCGATCATCAGGCCGGCATACAGGAAACCGGTGTACACATTGCCTTCGTCGGCCATGCCGCGCACGGTCGGCCAGATCACCAGGTCCATGACACGCTGGTGCACGTCGGCCGTGACCACCGGGGCAGGGGAGTAGGCCCCCATGCCACCGGTGTTCGGGCCGGTGTCGCCGTCGCCGACGCGTTTGTGGTCCTGGCTGGTGGCCATCGGCAAGACGTTCTTGCCGTCGACCATCACGATGAAGCTGGCTTCTTCGCCGTCGAGGAACTCCTCGATGACCACGCGGGAACCTGCGTCACCGAAAGCGTTGCCAGCGAGCATATCGCGCACGGCGTCTTCGGCTTCCTGCAGGGTCATGGCGACGATCACGCCTTTACCAGCAGCGAGGCCATCGGCCTTGATCACGATTGGCGCACCTTTTTCGCGCAGGTAAGCCAGGGCCGGCTCGATCTCGGTGAAGTTCTGGTAGTCGGCAGTCGGGATCTTGTGGCGGGCCAGGAAATCCTTGGTGAAGGCTTTGGAACCTTCCAACTGGGCCGCACCGGCGGTGGGGCCGAAGCAGTCCAGGCCACGGCTGCGGAACAGGTCCACGACGCCGGCCACCAGCGGCACTTCCGGGCCGACGATGGTCAGGGACACATTTTTCTCGGCAAAGTCCGCCAGTTGCTCAAGTGCCAGCACGTCGATGGCAACGTTTTCGCACTTGGCTTCAATGGCGGTGCCAGCGTTGCCGGGCGCGACGAAGACTTTCTGGACACGCGGGTCCTGGGCAACTTTCCAGGCCAGGGCGTGTTCACGGCCACCGCTGCCAATGATCAAAACATTCATGTCAAAAACCTCAAATTCTGTAGGCGCTCAGGGTGCGCTTCAATGTGGAGCCGAACTCATGTGGCAAGCCCGATCGCCACACAAGTCCGCTCCCACATTTCGATCGAGTTGAATCAGTGACGGAAGTGACGCATGCCGGTGAAGACCATGGCGATGCCAGCTTCATCCGCGGCGGCGATCACTTCGGCATCACGCATCGAACCACCCGGTTGGATCACGGCGGTTACACCGGCTTTCGCGGCGTTGTCCAGGCCGTCACGGAACGGGAAGAACGCATCGGAAGCCATCACCGAACCCACCACCTGCAAACCGGCGTGCTCGGCCTTGATCGCGGCGATACGCGCCGAGTTCACACGGCTCATCTGGCCGGCGCCGACACCGATGGTCTGGCGGTTCTTGGCGTAGACGATGGCGTTGGATTTAACGTATTTGGCCACCTTCCAGGCGAAGATCAGGTCGTTGATCTCCTGCTCGGTCGGGGCGCGCTTGGTCACCACTTTCAGGTCTTCGCTGCCGATCATGCCGATGTCGCGGCTCTGTACCAGCAAGCCACCGTTGACGCGCTTGTAGTCCCAGGCCGCTGCACGCTCGGCCGACCACTCGCCGCAGGCCAGCAGGCGCACGTTGGCTTTGGCTGCCACGATGGCGCGGGCTTCTTCGCTGACGCTTGGGGCGATGATCACTTCAACGAACTGACGCTCGACGATCGCTTTAGCGGTCTCGGCATCCAGTTCGCGGTTGAACGCAATGATGCCGCCGAAGGCCGATTCGGTATCGGTGGCGTAGGCCAGTTCGTACGCCTGGCGGATACCGCCTTCAGCGTCCGGGCTCACGGCCACGCCGCATGGGTTGGCGTGCTTGACGATCACACAGGCCGGCTTGACGAAGCTCTTCACGCATTCCAGCGCGGCGTCGGTGTCGGCCACGTTGTTGTAGGACAGCTCCTTGCCTTGCAACTGGGTCGCCGTGGCGATGCCCACTTCGGCAGGCTTGGCTTCCACGTAGAACGCCGCGCTCTGGTGCGGGTTCTCGCCGTAGCGCATTTCCTGGGCCTTGATGAACTGGCTGTTGAAGGTGCGCGGGAACTGGCTGCGGCCTTCGGTGCTGAGGGTTTCAGCGGCCTGGTTCACGGTGCCCATGTAGTTGGCGATCATGCCGTCGTAGGCGGCGGTGTGTTCGAACGCCTTGAGCATCAGGTCGAAACGCTGGGCGTAGGTCAGGCCACCGGCTTTCAGGCTTTCCAATACGTTGGCGTAATCACTGGCGTTGACCACGATGGCCACGTCTTTGTGGTTCTTGGCCGCTGAACGCACCATGGTCGGGCCGCCGATATCGATGTTTTCGATGGCGGTCGGCAGGTCGCAGCCTGGCTTGTTGATGGTGGCTTCGAATGGGTAGAGGTTGACGGCCACCAGGTCGATCGGCTTGATGCCGTGCTCGGCCATGATCGCGTCGTCGGTGCCACGACGGCCGAGGATACCGCCGTGGATTTTCGGGTGCAGGGTCTTGACCCGACCGTCCATCATTTCTGCGAAGCCGGTGTAGTCCGCCACTTCCACTGCGGCCACGCCGTTGTCCTGCAGCAGTTTGAAGGTCCCGCCCGTGGAGAGGATTTCCACGCCCAGGGCTTCCAGCTCCCGGGCAAATTCGAGGATCCCGGTCTTGTCGGAGACACTGATCAAGGCGCGGCGGATCGGCAGGCGGGTAGTCTGGTCGGTCATTTCAATTTCCATCAAAAGCAAAGGAGTCAGCAAAAAAGGCGACCGGTTTTACGCGGGCGCCTTTCTGGTTTGATTGAATGCTTACAGCAAATCGTATTGCTTGAGCTTTTTGCGCAAGGTGCCACGGTTGAGGCCCAGCAGCTCACTGGCTTTGGTCTGGTTGCCCTTGACGTAGTTCATCACGCTTTCGAGCAAGGGCGCCTCGACTTCGGAGAGCACCAGGTTGTACACGTCCGTGACGGAAGCGCCCTCAAGGTGGGCGAAATAATTGTGCAGCGCCTTCTCGACACTCCCGCGAAGGGTCTGGCCTTCTTCGCTCGGCGTGTTGAGGTGCTGTTTCAAATTGACGTTGTCGCTCACGGGTGTTGTTCCACTCACTAAAGTCTCGGTCATCATCGTCATGCGGCCACCCCCTCTCCGTCCCCTGTCCCCAGGCTCTTTTCACGCTCGCTGAAGTACTCTCGAACGGTGGCGACCTGTGCTTGCGTATCATCCAAACGATTGAAGTGGGCGCGAAACTCCCTGGCGCCCGGCAGGGTTGCGAGATACCAGCCGACATGCTTGCGAGCAATGCGTACTCCCATCACGTCCCCATAGAAGGCGTGCAGGGCGGCCAGATGCTCTAGCAGAATACGTTCCACCTCGATCAGCCCCGGTGCCGGCAACACTTCGCCGGTACGCAGAAAATGATCGATCTCACGAAAAATCCACGGACGCCCCTGGGCGGCCCGGCCAATCAACAAGCCATCGGCACCGGTGGCGTGCAGCACGCGCCTTGCCTTCTCGGCGGAGTCGATGTCGCCATTGGCGAATACCGGCATCGATACCGCCTGCTTGATCGCAGCGATGGTGTCGTACTCGGCTTCACCGGTGTAAAGGTCGGCGCGGGTACGGCCATGCACCGCCAGCGCTGTAATGCCTGCCTGTTCAGCGATCTTCGCCACTGTCAGGCCGTTCTTGTTGTCCCGGTCCCAACCGGTACGGATCTTCAGGGTAACCGGCACATCCACTGCGGCGACAACGGCCTGCAGGATCTCGGCCACCAACTGCTCATCTTTCAACAGGGCCGAACCGGCGGCCTTGTTACAGACCTTCCTGGCCGGGCAGCCCATGTTGATGTCGATGATCTGCGCCCCCAACTCCACGTTGGCCCGGGCCGCATCCGCCAGCATCTGTGCATCTCCACCGGCGATCTGTACCGAGCGGGGCTCGGGATCACCTTCGTGGATCATGCGCATCCGCGATTTGCGGGTGTTCCACAAGCTCATGTCGCTGGTGACCATTTCCGAGACTACTAGACCCGCGCCCAAACGCTTGCACAGCTGACGAAAGGGCTGGTCGGTGACGCCCGCCATCGGGGCGAGGATCAAGCCGTTCTGCAATGTGTATGGGCCGATGCGTACCGCCGACATAGGACTTCCCTGTTGTGGGGCCGGATCATTAGAGTTCGAAAAAGGGTTGGCATGATACCCGCTCTCGATGACTGGATAAAGGCTGAATTGGATAAAATCTGAACAGTTATTTCTTTATCGCCAGCGGTTTGGTTACGCAGGGGAAAGTCAATAACCTGCCGTCAAACTTCAACGCGTGAACCGATTCACTCGGGCGAATGGAAGCTCAGGCTGTAATTCACGGCTTTGTTGCCCGGATCGAGGATATCCAGGGAGATATGGATCGGGGTTTGCGATGGCATTTCGCTAACGCCGGCCAGCTCACCGCTGAGGTATTCGGCGGGTTTGAAGCGACGGCTGGCAATCAGGTTGCCGTTCAGGTCGGCAAAACGCAGCTCCAGCAGCGGGAAGGGCTGGGAGAAGGTGGCGCGGTTGTAGATGATCGCATCCACCACCAGCGCCCCGGCGAAATCCGGGTGGCTGCGCACTACCAGGTTACTGCTCTTGATATGGGCAATATCGACCCGCGATGGCACGGTGCAACCCAGGGTGGGGCACAGTTGCTGGAACCACGGGCGATAGGCGTCCTGGCGGGCCAGGTCGTCGAATTGGTAGGCGATGTATTGGCCTGCGAGGCCGGCGGCGGCGATCAGCACCAGCAGCAGCCAGACCAGGCGACGGCCCAGGCCTGTCGGGCGTTTTTGTGCGTAGAGGTGCAGCGGATCGTCTTCCAGGTCCTGCAGCAGGTCGTCATGGGCGCTGGTTTCAGCGCGTGGGCGCTTGCGGCGGGGGGGCAGGCGATCGTCGGGTTCGGCCGCTTTGGTCAGCGGTGTAAACGGTGGGTCGATGTCGTCATCGTCTGGTGTTGAACGCAGGGGGGGCTCATCGTCGCGATCGTCGGTGTGGAACGACATGGACGGTTCGGTGCGCTGCCTGGTCGCAGGTTCTGGCTGGTCTTCGGTGACGTGGAGGCGCTCTTCAGGCGGCTCGCTGAACAGGCTTGCCGCCCATTTTTCTTCTTCGGCCTTGACCGTGTCGCGGCTGGCGCTGAAGGATTCATCCTTTTGGCGGCGGTCGGTGCCGGGCTGGCGACGATCCGCGCCAACAGGCTGCGTGTGCTGAATCTCGCGGCGTTCCAGCTTGGCCAGTTCTTCATCCAGGTCCAGGTTGTCCAGGTCCAGCTCTTCGGCGCTCCACTGTTTCTGGCTGATGGCGCGCGGCGCCTCGGGAGTCGCCTCGGGCTGCGGTGCCGGCGCCTGGGCGCGTTGCTCCAGCAGCTGGCGAGCCGCATTGAACACTTGCAGGCACGAGCCGCAGCGCACCACGCCACGGGCCACGCTCAATTGAGCGTGGTTGACGCGAAAGCGCGATTGGCAATGCGGGCACTGGGTGACGAAACTGTCGGTCATGCGGCCATCCGATTCAGGCAAGCGCTCATTCTAGCGCCGACGACCGCTGATGCGTACCCAGCCATCGCGGTTGGCGATCGGGTCCAGCTCGAAATCCTTGGCGTAGGCAGCGGCGACGTCTTCGCCCTGCTCGGCCAGGATGCCTGACAGCGCCAGGCGGCCGCCCGGCTTGACCAGGCTCGACAACTGCGGCGCCAACGACACCAGCGGGCCGGCGAGGATGTTGGCCACCAGCACGTCGGCCTGTACCTGGGGCAATTGCTCCGGCAGGTAGAGTGGGAATTTGCCTTCAGGAATGTTGTTGCGCCCGGCGTTATCGCGAGAGGCTTCCAGGGCTTGCACGTCGATGTCGGTGCCCACGGCTTCCTTGGCGCCGAGCAGCAGGGCGGCAATCGCCAGGATCCCCGAGCCGCAGCCGAAGTCCAGCACGTGGCTGTCGGTCAGGTCCTGGCCGTCCAGCCATTCCAGGCACAGCGCGGTGGTCGGGTGGGTGCCGGTGCCGAACGCCAGGCCCGGATCCAGCAGCAGGTTGACGGCGTCGGGCTCGGGCGCGGCATGCCAGCTCGGTACAATCCACAGGCGCTGGCCAAAACGCATCGGCTGGAAGTTGTCCATCCAGCTGCGTTCCCAGTCCTGGTCTTCGATGACTTCGCTGTGGTGCTCTGGCAGCGGGCCGCCGGTGAGCAGCTCCATATGGGCCAGGACGCTGGCGGCATCGGTGCCGTCTTCGAACAGGGCCAGCAAATGGGTGTGGGACCACAGCGGCGTGGTGTTGAGTTCGGGTTCGAAGATCGGCTGGTCTTCGGCGTCCATGAACGTTACGGAGACAGCGCCTACTTCGAGGAAAGCGTCTTCATAGGTTTCGGCTTGTTCTGGGCTGATGGCGAGACGGACTTGCAGCCAAGGCATGGCGGGCACCTTTGAAAAAATGAGTGTGCAGCGCGGTGGGGCTGCGAAAGGGCGCAAGTTTACGCGAGCGGCGGTCAGAAGACGACTGTGCTGGCGATTTGCAGTATTCAAAATATACACAGGACAACTGTGTGAGGGGGCAAGCCCTCTCCCACATTGGACCCTGTACATCCAGGAAATCCGGAGCCCGGAAACAACAAAGCCGCCCGGAGGCGGCTGTGTCGTTTGGCGCACTTACTGGTTGGCCAGCTTGTGTTCCAGGTAGTGGATGTTCACACCACCTTCGCAGAAGCCTTCATCACGGACCAGTTCCCGATGCAGCGGGATGTTGGTCTTGATGCCGTCGACCACGATTTCGTCCAGGGCGTTGCGCATACGGGCCATGGCCTCGTCGCGGGTAGCGCCCCAGGTGATCAGCTTGCCGATCAGCGAGTCGTAGTTGGACGGCACCTTGTAGCCGCTGTACAGGTGCGAATCCACACGCACGCCGTTGCCGCCGGGCGCGTGGAAATGCTTGACCAGGCCAGGGCTTGGGATAAAGGTTTTCGGGTCTTCGGCGTTGATGCGGCACTCCAGGGAGTGGCCGTGCATCTTCACGTCGTCCTGGGTGAAGGACAGCGGGTTGCCGGCGGCGATGCTGAGCATCTCCTTGACGATGTCGATACCGGTGACCATCTCCGACACCGGGTGCTCTACCTGCACACGAGTGTTCATCTCGATGAAGTAGAAACGACCGTTCTCGTACAGGAACTCGAAAGTACCCGCGCCACGGTAGTTGATGTCGATGCACGCCTTGACGCAACGAGCCAGTACTTCCTGGCGCGCTTTTTCATCCAGGCCTGGTGCTGGCGCTTCTTCCAGGACCTTCTGGTGACGACGTTGCAGCGAGCAGTCGCGGTCGCCCAGGTGGATGGCGTGGCCTTGGCCGTCGGACAGTACTTGCACCTCCACGTGACGTGGGTTGGTCAGGTACTTCTCCAGGTAGACCATCGGGTTGCCGAACCAGGCGCCCGCTTCGGAGCGAGTCTGCTTGGCAGCTTCGATCAGGTCTTCTTCCTTGTGCACCACGCGCATGCCGCGACCACCACCGCCACCGGCGGCCTTGATGATCACCGGGTAGCCGACTTCGCGACCAATGCGCAGCGCGGTTTCCTCGTCTTCCGGCAGCGGGCCGTCGGAGCCTGGAACGGTTGGCACGCCGGCCGCGATCATGGCGTCCTTGGCCGACACCTTGTCACCCATCAGGCGAATGGTTTCGGCTTTCGGGCCGATGAAGGCAAACCCGGATTTTTCCACCTGTTCGGCGAAATCGGCGTTTTCCGCGAGGAAGCCGTAGCCAGGGTGGATGCCATCAGCGCCGGTCACTTCCGCGGCCGCGATGATGTTCGAGACTTTCAAGTACGAGTTCGTGGCCAGTGGCGGGCCGATGCAGATGCTTTCGTCCGCCAGTTTCACGTGCATCAATTCGGTATCGGCCGTCGAGTAAACAGCGACGGTCTTGATGCCCTCTTCCTTACAGGCGCGCAGGATACGCAGCGCGATCTCGCCGCGGTTGGCGATCAGGACTTTTTGCAGTTTCTTCGCAGGTTTCAACATCGAAGGCGCTCCGCGGTTCAAACGATGGTGAACAGCGGCTGGTCGTACTCAACCGGCTGACCGTTTTCTACCAGGATGGATTCGATGACGCCGGCTTTTTCAGCGGTGATGTGGTTCATCATCTTCATCGCTTCAACGATGCAGATGGTGTCGCCCACTTTCACGGTAGCGCCGACTTCAACGAAGGCTGGCGAAGTCGGTGCCGGGGTGCGGTAGAACGTACCGACCATTGGCGACTTGACCACGAAGCCGTTCAGCGCCGGAGCGGCTGGGGCGGCAGGTGCAGCGGCGGCAGCAGGCGCGGCGGCCGGAGCAGCAGCGGCCGGAGCCGGCGCTTGCATCTGTGGCGCATAGAACTGCTGGGCCGGGGTCTTGCTGTGACGGCTGATCCGTACGGACTCTTCGCCTTCCTTGATTTCCAGCTCGTCGATACCGGATTCTTCCAGCAGTTCGATCAGTTTCTTAACTTTACGGATATCCATGAATCATCAACTCCCAAGGGTCGGTCAGGGGCGCTTGGCCGGTTGTTCAAGTTGTTCCAGGGCGGCCTCCAGGGCCAGTCGGTAACCGCTGGCGCCAAGGCCGCAGATCACACCTACCGCTACATCGGAGAAGTAGGAGTGATGGCGGAAAGCTTCGCGTTTGTGCACGTTCGACAAATGCACTTCGATGAATGGGATGCTCACCGCCAGCAGCGCGTCACGTAATGCAACACTTGTATGCGTAAAAGCGGCGGGATTGATCAGGATAAAATCCACGCCTTCGCCGCGCGCGGCATGGATGCGATCAATCAATTCGTACTCGGCATTGCTTTGCAGGTAGAGCAGATGGTGGCCGGCTTCACGCGCCCTGCGTTCGAGATCAAGGTTGATCTGGTCCAGGGTGACTGCCCCGTAGACGCCCGGTTCACGGGTGCCGAGCAGGTTCAGGTTGGGTCCGTGAAGAACCAGTAAGGTCGCCATCGGCTGTTCCTTGTTATTGATGTGGGTACGGCAGAACCCGGCGACTATGCCGCAAAGCCTTTGTGACTGTCCAGTTCTATGCAGTAGGCGGCACGATTAGCGAGGATAGCGCGAAATTTGTGACTGTGGCCGGTGATCCGGTCATGGGTAATACGCTCCTGAATGCCATGAAGGTCAAATGTGGGAGGGGGCTTGCCCCCGATAGCGCTGGGTCAGTTACAGACACTGAGGCTGACACACTGCAATCGGGGGCAAGCCCCCTCCCACATTTGATCTCTATAAGGTTGAAGATCGTGTCAGACGCGGAAGGCTTGAACGGCAGTGTTGAGCTGCCCACCTAGCACCAGCAAGTGCTCACCCTGGCTGCGGCCCTGGCCGATTCGCAGCAAGTTGTCCTCACCCAACTGATGAATCCGCTCACTGTTGTCGCGAATCTCGCTGACGGCACCACTCTGCTGCGCGGTCACATCGGCGATGCGCACGGCGGTGTCGGATATGGTCTGGATCGCGCCGACAATCTCATCCAGCGCACCGTCCGCCGCCTGGGCTTGCTGGGCGGTGGCTTCGGCGTGTTCGACCTGGGCCCGCATGCCTTGCACCGATTGGTGGGCGGCGCTCTGCAGCCCGGCGATCAAGGTCTGGATTTCTGCGGTGGCGCCAGCGGTGCGTTGGGCCAGCGAGCGCACCTCGTCGGCCACCACGGCAAAACCGCGTCCGGCTTCACCGGCACGGGCGGCCTCGATGGCAGCGTTGAGGGCCAGCAGGTTGGTCTGGTCGGCAATCGAGCGGATCACCGTGAGCACGCCGCCGATGGTGGCGGATTCCTCAGCCAGTTTTTCGATCATCTGCGCGTTTTGCTGCACTTCGCCCACCAGGGCACGCAGCCCGGTGAGGCTCAGGCCGATCACGCGCTGGCCTTGTTCCACGGCCTGGCCGGCACTGCGACTGGCACCGGCAGCCTGGCTGGCATCACCGGCGACTTGCTGGATCGTCGCCTCCAGTTCACCCAATGAATCTCGGATTTGCGCAGTATCCCCGGCCTGGCGTTCGGCGCCGTCGTGCAGGCCGCTGCTCAGTTCGGCGAGGGTACGGCTGCTGCTGGCAACTTCTTCGGCGTTGCCGCGAATGGTGCCGACCAAGTCCACCAGGTAGGTGCGCAGGCGGTTCAGAGACGCTTCGATATCGTGCAGTTCGCGGTTGGTCTTGCCCAGGGCAATCGGCTGGCTGAAGTCACCCTCGGCCCAAGTCGACAGGGCCGGCGCCAGATTGGTCAGCACCCGCGCCAGCTTGCGTTGCAAGGTGTCGATCAGCAGCGCGATCAACAGGATCAGGCCAATCATCAGCCCTTGCATCAGGCGCACTTCACCCTGGATTTGGCCATGTTGCGCGCGCACCACCGGTTCCAGTGCGGCGATGGCTTGCTGAACGGAGTTGATTTTCTGGTGGGTCTTGGCGGCCAGTTCGGTGCGTTGCTGGATCTGGTCGCGGGTGCGCTTGAGTTCGGCGGGGTAGCGGGTCAGCAGGCTATTGAGTTCACGCTTGAGGTCGACGCCGGTGTCCTGGGCTTCGGTTTTTTCGCTGTTCTGCAGCCCCATCAGCGCGGAAAAGTCATCGGCGCTGGATTCGGCGCTGGCCTTGACGCCGAGCAACGGCAGTTGCTCCAACAGGTCGGCCTGGCTGCGGATAGCGCCGACTTCGCGTTCCACATCGTCGGCCAGTTCCGCACGCCCGCTGCTCACCAGTTTGTCGCGGGCCAGGGATAACTTGCCCAGGTGCTGGGAGGCGGCCAGCAACGGCGGCAGATAGCGCGCGGCTTCGGGAGAGTTTACGCCGATGGCGTACTGGCTCAGTTGCTCCAGGTTCGCGCCCAATTCACGTTCGGCCTGTAGCAGCAAGGCTTGCGGGTCGCCTGCCAGCTTACCGGCCGCCAGCAACTCAGTCTTGCTGAACGCATCCAGGTCCACCAGGCTCGGGCGCAGGTTCTGCGCAAGGTCCGCAGGCAACTCGTCCAGATGCTGCAACAGGCTTTCCAGGCTCTGGCCCGCGCTGCTCAAGCGCAGGGCGTCGCCGCTGGCCAGGTAATCGTCGATATTGCGTGCGGCTTCATTCTGGAACGTCTGCGACAGGCCCAGGTAGCGTTCCATCAGCAAATAGGGTCGCTCCAGCGCCCGTTGCGACCACCACAACGTCGCCCCCAGCGCCAGGCACACGGCCACCAGAAGAAGGGTATTGAGATTGGTCAGCAGCTTCAGGCGCATGCGGGGTTTCAACCGACAGCAAAAGATAAGTGCCTGAAGTTATTGCGTTTCCATTACAGCGTTATGACGGATTCAGTGGATTCCGGTGAAAAGATGGCATTTTGCTTTGATGCGCGTGCGGGTTGTACGCGATTGCGTCCGGCGTCTTTGGCGCGGTACAGCGCCTCGTCGGCCTGGGCGGCCATCATCAGGCTGTCGGAGCCGTCGCACAGCTCCACCACCCCGGCGCTGAAGGTGCACCACAAATCCTGGGGTTGGGCCGGGTAATGGATTTCGGCAAAGCGCCCACGGATTTCATCCAATACTTTGCAGGCGGCTTCCAAATCGGTGTCAGGCATCACAATGGCGAATTCTTCACCGCCGTAGCGCCCGATGTAGTCGGTCTTGCGCAGGCGCTGCTTGAGAAACAGCGCCAGGCTCTTGATCACGCGGTCGCCCATGGGGTGGCCGTGGCTGTCGTTGACCCGCTTGAAGTGGTCGATGTCGAGCATGGCGAAGCTCAGCGGCTTGTTCTCGCGGCGTGCGCGGAAGCTGCAGTCTTCGAGCAGTTGCAGGATATGGGTGTGGTTGTACAGGCCGGTCAGGCTGTCGCGCACCATCCGCGCCTTGAGGTTGCGCGCCCGCGCCGCACGGTTGCGCACGGTGGTGATCAGGTGGCGCGGCTTGATCGGCTTGGTGAGGAAGTCATCGCCGCCTTCGCTCATGGCGTCCAGTTGCTTGTCCAGGTCGTCTTCGGCCGACAGGTAAATGATCGGCACGCTGACGTAACGGTCGTTATGGCGGATGACCTTGGCCAGTTCGGTGCCGGTACAGGCGGGCATATACATGTCGAGGATGATCAGGTCGGGCTGGAAGTCCGCCAGCTCGGCCATTGCCTGGATCGGCTCGATCAAGGTGCGGGTGACGATACCGGCGCTGTTGAGCAGCCGTTCGGTGTGCAGCGCCTGGGCCCGCGAGTCGTCGATGATCAGCACTTTATACGGCTCGTACTGGGCGACGCAGGTCAGCACTTCGATCTTTTCCAGCAAGCTGGAGGCTTCCAGCGTACCGGTCAGGAATTCCTGGCCTCCGGCGCGCACGGCGGCCAGGCGGGTCGGGGTGTCGGTTTCGTGCAGGCTGAAAAACAGCAGTGGCAGCTTCTGCTCCAGGCCTTCCTGGGCCTCGGCGGCGAGCTTGAGGCCCAGGCCGGCACCGCAGAAGTCCACGTCCATCACAATCGCCGACGGCAGGCGCTCGGCCATCGACGCGCGAAACGCCGCGACACTGTCCAGGGACTGGGCGCTCATGCCAAAGAACTCCAACTGCTTGGCCAGGCGCTCGGCACGGTCGTGATCAGCCAGCATCACGTAGATCGGCTTGCGCATCGGCGGCAGGAAGGTTTGCTCAAGCTGGTCGCCCTGGCGCAGCCCGGTGCGGGACAGGCGTTGCATCAGGCGGTTGAGTTCGGTGATCAGTTGGCTGCTCAGGCGCCCGCGGTTTTCGTCCACGGCCTTGAGGGATTCGCCGATGTGCTGCGCCAACTGGCTGTGTTCCGGCTGTTCGAAACGCTCGGCAAAGCGCAGCAGGCGCAGATTGGCCTCGCTGAGTTCGGAAAGGTCAGTGCCGGACCACTCGCTGCGTTGCAGGCGCTGCCAGATCTCAAGAATTTGACGTGCCTGATGAATTACCCGCTGGGCAAAATGCTGCTTGAGGCGCTCACGGCTGGGGTCTTCTGGCTCGGTCATATCCTGACTACTAGTGAGGGTGCATGCTGAGGTCGACTGATGGCTCTATGCTAGCACCTCTTTCCCATGGGATGAGTGTCATACGTCAATAAACTGTGCGTGCGGAGTATTCAGTTGCTGACCCGCTGGTCGCGCGGCGGAAAAAGCGTGCATTCTTTATAGTCGAACGCCCTCTGTGCGCCAGTTTGGCGAAAAGCCCCGCACGGGCGGGCACGATGGGTTAGGGTTGTGGTCGGAGTGTTTGAACGCACGCCATCAATTCAAGTGCATGAACTCAAGTGATTGAAAGGATATCGCCATGCTGGACTGGAAAAACCGTGCAGGCAGCGCCAAAGGCCCCGCCCCTGAGCCCAAGTCGGCCAACCGCAGCTATTTTCGTACCCTGCTGATGAGCCGTGCCGTGCTCAGTGTGCTCGGCCTGTACCTGTTGGTCACAGGCGCCTTGGGCTGGTACTGGAGCGAAGAGCCGGCGCTGTTCCCGGTCCAGCAGAACGCGCAGATTGCCGCCGAAAAAGACGGCAAGCAGATGGTGGTGGGCTTTACCACCGTCGAAACCCTCAAGACGGTGGTTGGCACCTTGCTGAACAAGCCGGGTGGCTACATTTCCAACGACCGCTTCCCGCCAGGCCTGTGGATGGACAACATGCCGAGCTGGGAATACGGCGTGCTGGTGCAGGTGCGCGACCTGACCCGCGCCCTGCGTAAGGATTTCGCCCGCTCGCAGTCGCAGTCGGCCGAAGACGCCGACTTGGCCAAGGCCGAGCCGCGCTTCAACTTCGATAACAAGAGCTGGGTGCTGCCATCCAGCGAGTCCGAATACCAGGAAGGCATCAACTCCCTGAGCCGCTATGAAGCGCGCCTGTCCGACCCGAACCAGAAAGGCGCGTTGTTCTATGCGCGGGCCGACAACCTGAACAACTGGCTGGGCGATGTCGCCACCCGCCTGGGCTCGCTGTCGCAACGCCTGTCGGCCAGTGTGGGCCGCGTGAAGCTGAACACTGCGCTGAAAACCGAAGCGCTGGCGCCGGGTGAAGTGCCGCAGGTCGATGAAGAAGTGGTGGAAACTCCATGGATGCAGATCGACAACGTGTTCTACGAAGCCCGTGGCCAGGCCTGGGCCTTGTCCCACCTGTTGCGCGCCATCGAAGTGGACTTTGCCGACGTACTGGCCAAGAAAAACGCCACCGTCAGCGTGCGCCAGATCATTCGTGAGCTGGAAGCCTCGCAGGAACCGGTGTGGAGTCCTATGATTCTTAATGGCAGTGGCTTCGGCGTGCTGGCGAACCATTCGCTGGTGATGGCCAATTACATTTCCCGGGCAAACGCTGCAGTGATCGACTTGCGTCAGCTCCTCAACCAGGGTTGATGATGGACGCTACTCAAAAGGAGGCCGCCCACCGTGCGGCTTCCGACGCTGAACTGATCTGCTGGGTCGATGAGCATGACAACCTGCTCGGCGACCTTGTCAGGTCCGACCTGCGCCAGCGCGGCCTGATCGGCCGTTGCACCTTTATCTTTCTTTTCAATAGCGCCGGTGAGTTGTGTGTGCATCGGCGCACCTTGAGCAAAGCCCTGTATCCCGGTTACTGGGACACGGCGGCAGGCGGGATGGTGGCGGCGGGTGAGTCCTATGCCGTGTCGGCAGCCCGTGAGCTGGAAGAAGAGCTTGGGGTCAGTGGGGTGGTGTTGGTCGAACATGACCACTTCTACTTCGAAGATGGCGATAGCCGGCTCTGGTGCAAATCCTACTCAGCCGTGTGGGACGGGCCGCTGCGCCTGCAGCCGGAAGAGGTCATGGAAGCGCGCTTTTTACCTATCGACACCGTCCTGCAGGAGGCTGAGCAAAAGCCGTACTGCCCGGACGCCCAGGAAGGCTTGCGCCGCTATCTGGCCTCACGTCGCTAAAGTTGCATAAATTGGCGCCATTTGGCTCTTAGCAAGTCGGCTTTTTGTGGTTACACTGCGCGACTTTTCACCCGAACCGCCTTGGCGGTTCGGTAGCGCTGCCCCTGCCTGAGTGGGGCTTCGCGGTCGGTCAGTCTGATCGATCAGTCTTCATCCTCCCAAGAGGATTGCCGGTGGCCAAAAAAGCCGCATCCTTCGCCGCCCTTGGTGGCCTGGTATTTTCCACCGACGCAGGTCGACACTGCCCGGACTGTCGTCAGCCCGTGGACGCTTGCACCTGCAAACAGACCCTGATTCCCGAAGGCGACGGTATTGCCCGCGTGCGACGCGAGAGCAAAGGCCGTGGCGGCAAGACGGTGACCACCATCACCGGCGTGCCGCTGGCCGAAGACGCGCTGAAGGAGCTCGCCACCACGCTGAAAAAGCGCTGTGGCACCGGTGGCGCGTTGAAAGACGGCGTTATCGAGATCCAGGGCGATCACGTCGAGTTGCTGTTGGCCGAGCTGATCAAGCTCGGGTACAAGGCCAAGAAGTCCGGCGGCTGAAAGCCTCTTCCCAACCTGTGTCTAAACTCTGTCCTGCGCGCGGGGTCCTACCTTGCACGCAGGCAAATCGTCATTTTCATTCTTTAGACTGCGCCAGCCTCAACCAGAGGCGGCGCTTTCGCCTTCATTTATAGGGGACTTCGATGTCCGTACGACGCACACGCAAAGACGATGGCAGCCAATGGACAGTTGCGGACAGCCGCAGTGTTTACGGGATCCGCCATTGGGGGGCCGGGTATTTCGCGATCAATGAAGCCGGTCGCGTTGAAGTTCGTCCGAACGGCCCGAACAGCACGCCCGTCGACCTGTACGAGCAAGTCGACGAGCTGCGCAAGAGCGGCCTGTCGTTGCCGTTGCTGGTGCGCTTCCCCGACATCCTGCAAGACCGTGTACGCCAGCTGACCGGCGCTTTCGATTCGAACATCGAACGCCTGGAATACCAGAGCAAGTACACCGCGCTGTACCCGATCAAGGTGAACCAGCAGGAGGCGGTGATCGAGAACATCATCGCCACCCAGAACGTGTCCATCGGCCTGGAAGCCGGCTCCAAGCCCGAGCTGCTGGCCGTGCTAGCCCTGGCGCCGAAGGGCGGCACCATCGTCTGCAACGGTTACAAGGACCGCGAATTCATCCGCCTCGCGCTGATGGGCCAGAAGCTCGGCCACAACGTGTTCATCGTGATCGAGAAAGAATCCGAAGTTGAGCTGGTGATCGAAGAAGCCGCCAGCCTCAAGGTCAAGCCACAGGTTGGCCTGCGTGTGCGTTTGTCTTCCCTGGCGTCGAGCAAGTGGGCGGACACCGGTGGCGAGAAGTCCAAGTTCGGTCTGTCGGCGGCGCAACTGCTGTCCGTGGTCGAGCGCTTCCGTGCGGCCGGCCTGGACCAGGGCATCCGCCTGCTGCACTTCCACATGGGCTCGCAGATCGCCAACCTGGCCGACTACCAGCACGGTTTCAAGGAAGCCATCCGTTACTACGGCGAGCTGCGCAACCTCGGCCTGCCGGTGGACCACATCGACGTGGGCGGCGGCCTGGGCGTGGACTACGACGGCACGCACTCGCGTAACGCCAGTTCGATCAACTACGACATGGATGACTATGCCGGCGTGGTCGTGGGCATGCTCAAGGAATTCTGCGACGCGCAGAGCCTGCCGCACCCGAATATCTTCTCCGAAAGCGGCCGTTCCCTGACCGCCCACCACGCCATGCTGGTGGTGCAGGTCACTGACGTCGAGAAACACAACGACGAAATCCCGACCATCGAAAACAAGGAAGCCCTGCCGGAAACCGTGCAATGGCTGGTGGACCTGCTCGGCCCGACCGACATCGAGATGGTCACCGAAACCTACTGGCGCGCCACCCACTACATGAGCGACGTGGCCACGCAGTACGCCGACGGCAAGCTGACCCTGGCCGAAAAAGCCCTGGCCGAGCAGTGCTACTTCGCCGTGTGCCGCCGCCTGCACAACTCGCTCAAGGCCCGCCAGCGCTCGCACCGCCAGGTGCTGGATGAGCTCAACGACAAGTTGGCCGACAAGTACATCTGCAACTTCTCGGTGTTCCAGAGCCTGCCGGACACCTGGGCCATCGGCCAGGTATTGCCGATCCTGCCGCTGCACCGCCTTGACGAAGAGCCGCTGCGTCGCGCCGTACTGCAAGACCTGACCTGCGACTCCGACGGCAAGATCAAGCAGTACGTCGATGAGCAGAGCATCGAGACCAGCCTGCCGGTTCATGGCTTGAACGAAGGTGAGGACTACTTGCTGGGGATCTTCCTGGTAGGCGCTTACCAGGAAATTCTCGGCGACATGCACAACCTGTTCGGTGACACCGATTCGGTGAACATCTACCAGCGTGAAGACGGTTCGGTGTACAGCGCCGGTATCGAGACCCACGACACCATCGAAGACATGCTGCGCTATGTGCACTTGTCGCCGGAGGAGTTGATGACGCACTACCGTGACAAGTGTGCGAGCGCGAAGATCAGCGCCAGTGAGCGCACGCAGTTCCTGGATGCACTTCGGTTAGGGCTGACGCGGTCGTCGTATCTTTCGTCGTAAGCTATGAGAGGGTAGGAGCGAGCCCATTCGCTCCTACCCTGCTGTGGGGCCTGAGCGCCGAGTACGGGTCTTCATTTGAGCTATGTCACCTCGCCGGATGGGGCAGGTCAATCTACCCTGACGCATTGAGCGTACACACAGTTGCCTGGGTTATATCCAGATCAATAGCTTGTCCCGGCGCCAGATTGCGTATCTGAGTTCCTTGCGTTACGGCCAATATGACCGCGGTGCCAAACGAGGGCCGAACCATCCATTCGCCCGATTGATTCGCCTGGCGATCACCCAAAGCAACAGACTGCGCACCGACATGAACACCAAGAAGGTAATCCACAGCCCGTGGTTGCCCAGGCCCTGCAATGCCCAGGCAACCGGTAGCACTGAAACCACGGTCAACAGCATCCCATTGCGCATTTCCCGCGCCCGTGTCGCACCAATAAACAAGCCGTCGAGCAAATAGCTCCACACCGCAATCAAGGGCAATACGGCCAGGTAGGGCAGGTAGATATCTGCCGTTTCGCGCACGCTGGGGATATCGGTTTGCATGGCGATAAACAGGTGGCCGCAGACCGTGAACAGCAGGGCAAAGCCGACGCTGGCAATCAGCGACCAACCGCCAGCGACGACCAGTGAACGTCGCATGGCCTGGCGGTCGTGGGCGCCGATGGCGTGGCCGCACAAGGCTTCCACCGCATGGGCCAAGCCGTCCAGCGCATGGGCTGTCAACAACAGGCCGTTGAGCAGCAGTGCATTGGCCGCCACGGTGGCATCGCCCAGGCGTGCACCTTGCACCGTGATCATGAAAAACACCGATTGCAGCGCAATGCTGCGGATGAAGATGTCGCGGTTCACCGCCAGCAGCGGGCGCCAGCTTTCCCACTGTTTCAGCGCCGCCCAGGCGATATGGCCGGGGTAGGCGCGCAGGGCTTTTTGCGTCATCGCCAGGCCCAGCAAGGCGCCGGTCCATTCGGCAATCACGGACGCCCGCGCCGAACCGACCACCCCCCAATCCAGGCCCAGCACAAACCACAGGTTCAGCGCGATGTTGACCAGGTTGGTGGTCAGCAGGATCGCCAAGGGCGCGCGTGCGTTCTGCGCGCCGAGGAACCAGCCGACCAGTGCGTAGCTGGCAAGGGCGGCAGGCAGGCCGAACAGGCGCGTGTGGAAAAAGTCCTGGGTCAGTTGATTGAGTTCGGGGGAGGGTTGCATCCATTCCAATGCCAGATGGCTGAACGGAATGCCCACGGTGCCCAGCAGCATGGCCAGCCCCAACGCCAGTAGCAGGCCCTGCAGGAGGATTTGTCGCAGCGCGGCCCCATCATTGCGCCCGGCAGCCTGTGCGGCAAAACCGGTTGAGCCCATGCGCAGGAAACCCATGGCCCAGGCCAGAAAGGTATACAGACTGGCGCCGACCGCCACGGCCCCCAGTTGATGGGCGTGGGGCAGGTGGCCGATGACCATGCTGTCGACCAGGGCCACGAGAGGCACCGAGATATTCGACAGAATCATCGGCGCGGCCAGGGCCCAGACGCGGCGGTGGGTGGGGCGGTGGCGCCAGTCGGTGAGTAGGGTGGGCATGGGGGCTCCTTGGGGGAGCGGCATTGTAACGGGCCCTTAATCTCACTGCAGAACCAATGTGGGAGGGGGCTTGCCCCCGATAGCGGTCTGTCAGCTGGAAATGTATCGGCTGACATACTGCCATCGGGGGCAAGCCCCCTCTCACATTTGGATCTCCAGCGTTTGTGGGATTTGGCTCCGTTCGCGTTCCTTCAAGAACCAAACCACCCTCCGTCGGTCAATGTGACCAGCACCACATCGGCCCGCTGCGGGCTGATATATAGTTCACCCCTCGGACCCCTCTCACAACGAGTGCCCCATGCTTAACAAAGGACTGTTCCTTGCTTGTGCGCTGGCCCTGCTGAGCGCCTGCGATTCCTCCGATAAACCGGCTGCCCCGACCGCTCCAGCAGCGGCGACGGTTGCACCCAAACCGGCCAAGGCGGCGGTGGACGTGGCGGCGCTGAAGCAGCGTTATGCCGGCCGTGAGTTGAGTGTGGTGGATGTGTCCGAAGTGCAGCTCGATGGGGCCAGCACCCTGTCCGTGAGCTTTTCCATTCCGCTGGATCCCGATCAGAAGTTCGCCGACAAACTCCACCTGGTGGACAGCAAGTCCGGCAAGGTCGATGGCGCCTGGGAAATCTCCGACAACCTCATGGAATTGCGCCTGCGTCACCTGGAGCCACAGCGCAAACTGGTGCTCACGGTGGATGCCGGGGTGAAGGCGGTCAACGGCAATACACTCGCCGCCGAGTACAGCGCCCGCCTGGAAACCCGCGACCTGCAAGCCACCGTCGGCTTCGCCAGCCGTGGCACCTTGCTGCCGACGCGTCTGGCTGAAGGGTTGCCGGTGATCGCGCTGAACGTCGACAAGATCGACGTCGAATTCTTCCGCATCAAGCCCGAATCCCTGCCGACTTTTCTCGCGCAGTGGGGGCGCAACACCAGCCTGCAGAGCTATGAGTCCCGCGAACTGCTGCCACTGGCCGACCTGGTCTACGGCGGCCGTTTCGACCTGAACCCGGCGCGCAACACCCGCGAAACCCTGTTGCTGCCGATCGCCGGCCTCAAGCAACTGCAGCAGCCGGGCGTGTACCTGGCGGTAATGCGTGCCTCCGGCACCTACAACTATTCCCAACCGGCCACGTTGTTCACCTTGAGCGATATCGGCCTGTCGGTGCACCGCTATGCCAATCGCCTGGATGTGTTCACCCAGGCGTTGGATGGCGGCAAGGCGCTGGACGGTGTCGACCTCGAGGTGCTCGACGCCGAGGGTCGTGTGGTCGGTCAGGGCAAGACCGAGAAGGGCGGCCACGCCGAGTTGCCGTTGCCGAAAAAGGCCCAGGTGTTGCTGGCCAAGCAGGGCGAGCAGACCAGCATGCTGCGCCTGGACAGTGCCGCATTGGACCTGGCCGAGTTCGATATCGGCGGGCAACCGTCCCACCCCTTGCAGTTTTTCGTCTTTGGCCCGCGTGACCTGTATCGCCCCGGCGAAACCGTGCTGCTCAACGCCCTGCTGCGCGACAAGGATGGCAATGCCGTCAAACCGCAACCGGTGAGCGTCGAAGTGCGTCGCCCGGATGAGCAGGTGAGCCGCAAATTCGTGTGGGATGCCGACGCCTCCGGTCTCTATCAATATCAACTGCAATTGGCTGGCGAAGCGCCAACCGGGCGCTGGCAGCTGGTGTTCGACCTGGGCGACGGCAAGCCGCAGCTGTATGAATTTCTCGTCGAAGACTTCCTGCCCGAGCGCCTGGCGCTGGAACTCAAGGGCAGCGATACCGCATTGAGCCCGGCGGATAACCCGGTGATTCAAGTCACCGGGCGCTATCTCTACGGTGCGCCGGCATCGGGCAACCGGGTCAGCGGGCAGGTTTATGTGCGGCCGTTGCGCGAAGCGGTCAAGTCGCTGCCGGGCTATCAGTTCGGCTCTGTCACCGAAGAAGAGCTGAGCCAGGATTTCGAACTGGACGAAAGCGTGCTCGATGCCAAGGGCCAGGAAGCGTTGACCCTGGAAAGCAAGTGGGCCGAGGCCAAGTCGCCGCTGCAACTGATCGTGCAAGCCAGCCTGCACGAGTCGGGCGGGCGGCCGATCACTCGGCGCCTGGTACAGCCGATCTGGCCGGCCGAGCAACTGCCGGGCCTGCGCGGCTTGTTTGACGGCAAGGAAACCAATGGCGATGGCCCGGCGGAATTCGAAGTGCTGCTGGCCAACCAGGACGGGCAGAAGCTCGCCGCGCAGAACCTCAAGGTGCGCCTGGTACGCGAGCGCCGTGACTACTACTGGAACTACTCCGAGAACGACGGCTGGAGCTACCACTTCAACGAGAAATTCCTCAACCTCGACGAGCAGACCCTGAACATCAAGGCCGGCGATACGGCCAAGGTCAGCTTCCAGGTGGAGTGGGGCCCGTACCGCGTCGAAGTGGAAGACCCGCAGACCGGCCTGGTCAGCAGCTTGCGCTTCTGGGCCGGCTACCAGGCCCAGGACAACACCGAAGGCGGCGCCGTACGCCCCGACCAGGTCAAGCTGGCGCTGGACAAACCGGCCTATGGCGACGGCGATACCGCCAACGTCACCGTCACCCCGCCCGCTGCCGGCAAAGGCTACCTGCTGGTGGAGTCCGCCGAAGGGCCGCTGTGGTGGCAGGAAATCGATGTACCGGCCGAGGGTAAAAGCTTCGCCGTGAAGCTCGACCCGAAGTGGTCGCGCCATGACCTGTACGTCAGTGCCCTGGTGATTCGCCCTGGCGAGCGCAAAGCCAACATCACGCCCAAACGTGCCGTGGGCCTGCTGCACCTGCCGTTGGATCGCACCCAGCGCAAACTCGGCGTGACCCTGGCCGCGCCGGAAAAAATGCGTCCCAAACAGCCGCTGACGGTGAAAGTCGCTGCGAAAAACGCCGATGGCAGCGTGCCGAAACAGGTGCACGTGCTGGTGGCAGCGGTGGACGTGGGCATCTTGAACATTACCGAATACCCGACGCCGGACCCTTACTCCAGCCTGTTCGGTCGCAAGGCTTATGGCGTGGACCAGTTCGACATCTACGGCCAGTTGATCGAAGCCGGGCAGGGGCGCTTGGCCAGCCTGGCATTCGGCGGTGACGCCGCGCTGGCCAAGGGCGGCAAGCGCCCGGACACCAGCGTGACCATCGTCGCCCTGCAAAGTGCGCCGGTGACCCTGAACGAGCAGGGCGAGGGCGAAGTCAGCGTCAATATCCCGGACTTCAACGGCGAACTGCGCCTGATGGCCCAGGCCTGGACAGACGACCGCTACGGCATGGCCGAAGCCAAGACGGTGATCGCCGCGCCTTTGATTGCGGAGCTGTCGGCGCCGCGTTTCCTGGCCGGTGGTGACCAGACCACTTTGGCGCTGGACCTGTCCAACCTGTCGGGCAAGGCCCAGAAGCTGGATGTGCAACTGAGCGCCGAAGGGCAGTTGGAGTTGGTCAACGCCGGCGCGCAGACCGTCGAGTTGAAACAAGGCCAGCGCACCACCCTGCGCATCCCGGTGAAGGCCTGGGGTGGTTTGGGGCAGGGCAAGGTCAAGGTCACCGTGAACGGGCTGGACTTGCCGGGTGAAAACCTGCCGCCGTTCACTCGCGAATGGACATTGGGCGTGCGCCCGGCGTACCCGGCACTGCTCAAGCATTACCGCGCGGTGCTCAAGGATCAGCCGTGGAGCCTGCCGGCGGGCACGCTCGATCAGTTCGATTCATCGGGGCGCCAGGCGCTGTTGAGCCTGTCGAGCCGGCCGCCGCTGAATCTCGGTGCTCAGATCAGCGCACTCAAGGCCTACCCCTATGGTTGCCTGGAACAGACCGCGAGCGGCCTGTACCCGTCGCTGTATGCCGACGATGCGCTGCTCAAGCGCCTGTCGATCAAGGGTGAGTCGGACAGTGAGCGTAAACGCAAGATCGAGTTGGGCATCGAGCGCCTGCTGGGCATGCAGCGCTACAACGGCAGCTTCGGGTTGTGGGGCGCCGATGGCGAAGAAGAATACTGGCTGACGGCCTACGTCACCGACTTCCTGCTGCGTGCCCGCGACCAGGGTTTTGCCGTGCCGCCTGAAGCGTTGAAGAAAGCCAGCGAGCGCCTGCTGCGCTACGTGCAGGAACGCAACCTGATCGACGTCGACTACAGCGATAACGCCGACCATACGCGCTTTGCCGTACAGGCCTACGCTGGCATGGTGCTGGCGCGTAGTCAGCAGGCGCCATTGGGGGCGCTGCGCAGTATTTTCGATCGACGCAGCGATGCGCGCTCCGGTTTGCCGCTGGTGCAGTTGGCTATCGCGCTGCAGAAGATGGGCGACCAGCCGCGTGCGGACCAGGCCTTGCTCGCTGGGCTGGCGGCGCAGCGTAACGCCAATGAGTGGCTGGCCGACTACGGCAGCCCGCTGCGCGACCAGGCAATGATCCTGGCCCTGCTTGAAGAGAACGACCTGGCCAAGGGCAAGCGTGAGGAGCGTTTGTTTACGCTGTCGGATCAACTGGCGGCCAGTCCGTATCTGTCGACCCAGGAGCGCAACTCGCTGTTCCTGGCGGGGCGCCTCGGGTTTGCCAGGCCGGATGCGAACTGGCAGGTGTCGCTCACTGGCAGTGGCGGCGTGCAGGAGTTGAACAATCAGCAATCGACGCTGGAGCTGGAAGGCAAGCTGCTGTCCAGCGATCTGACCTTGAGCAATCAGGGCGAGACGCCGGTGTACCAGCAATTGACGATCTCGGGTTATCCACAGGTGCCCCCGGCTGCCGGCGGCGACAACCTGAGCATCCGCCGCGAATACCTGGGCATGAACGGCCAGCCGCTGAACCTGCGCAACCTCAACAGCGGTGAGCTGGTCCTGGTGCACCTGGCGGTCAGCGCCAAGCAGCGTGTGCCGGATGCCCTGGTGGTAGATTTGCTGCCGGCCGGCCTGGAACTGGAAAACCAGAACCTGGCGCAAAGCGCCGCCAGCCTGGAAAACGCCAGCAGCCAGGTGAAGGAATGGCGTGAGTCGATGCAGAACGCCTCGCTCAAGCACCAGGAGTTCCGTGACGACCGCTATGTGGCAGCGATCAACCTGGACGGTTCCGGCACCACGCACCTGCTGTACCTGGCGCGGGCGGTGACGCCCGGGACTTATCGTGTGCCGCCGCCGCAGGTGGAGTCGATGTACCGGCCGAACTGGCAGGCGGTGGGGGAGACGCCGGCCGATCTGGTGATCAAGGGGCGCTGAGACCGCAATTGTGAAAGATGGCCTCAATTTGGGAGGGGGCAAGCCCCCTCCCACCGGGGATTTGCGCTGTTCTGGGGTTAGTGGACCACCCAGCTCAAGAGCCACAGGCCCAGCAGCAACCAGATAATCCCCATGATGATCGACGCCCGCATGAAGGCGCGCACCGCCGAGTACAGCAGCATCAGGCCGATGATCAGGGTGAGGATGCTGATGATCGAGGTATCCATGCCCAAGGTGCGGGACAGGCCATCGATGAAGTTGCCACCGGCATGGGTCAGCGCACCAAACAGGCCGCTGAGCCCGTCGACGATAAAACGGATGACCGAACCGAGCGCCTGGCCCAACCATTCGAAAAAGCTTTCTACCTGCATGTGTGTGTCCTGATGAGAAGGTGGGCGTATCTGTGCCTTTGGTTGTTATTGCAACAGGCTAGTTCCCTACCAGCATAGAGGTTTGCCCGTTTGAGTTTGCGTTTAGTTGCCCGCTGGACCCTGGCCAGCCTTTTGTTGGTGATCGCCCTGCTCTGGATGGCCGACCGCATCTGGCCGTTGCCCTTGCCCAAGGATGACCTGGCGCGGGTGGTGCTGGCCGAGGATGGCACGCCGTTGTGGCGGTTTGCCGATGCCAACGGTGTGTGGCGCTACCCCGTACAGACCCGCGAGGTGTCGCCGTATTACCTGGATGCGCTGCTCACCTATGAGGACCGTTGGTTCTACCAGCACCCCGGCGTGAATCCGCTGGCGCTGGTGCGGGCGACCTGGCAGAACCTGACCGGCGCGCGGGTGGTGTCTGGCGGCAGCACCTTGTCGATGCAGGTGGCGCGCTTGCTGGATCCGCATTCGCGCACTTTTCACGGCAAATTGCGTCAGTTGTGGCGCACGGCACAGCTGGAATGGCACCTGTCCAAGGAAGAAATCCTCAACCTCTACCTGAATCGCGCCCCGTTTGGCGGTACGTTGCAGGGCGTGGCCGCCGCCAGTTGGGCGTACTTGGGCAAGTCGCCGTCACAGCTGACCCGCGCCGAAGCCGCCTTGCTCGCCGTGCTGCCCCAGGCGCCCAGCCGCTTGCGTCCGGACCGCCACCCCCAACGCGCCCAGGACGCCCGCGACAAAGTGCTGCGCCGCCTCGCCGAATTCCAGGTGTGGCCGCAAGCCGCCGTCGATGAGGCCCTGGAAGAACCGCTGTTGCTCGCGCCGCGCCTGGAACCGAGCCTGGCGCCCTTGCTCGCACGGCGCCTGAACCGCCCCGACAGCCCGTCGCTGATCCGCACCACCCTGGACGCCACCCTGCAACGTCGCCTCGAAGACCTGCTGTTGGGCTGGCGCGCGCGTTTGCCGGAGCACACCTCCGCCGCGATCCTGGTGGTGGAGGAGGAAACCATGGCCGTGCGGGCCTACCTCGGTTCGGTGGATATCAACGACGCCAAGCGCTTCGGCCATGTGGACATGATCAGTGCCCTGCGTTCGCCGGGCTCCACGTTAAAGCCGTTTTTGTACGGCATGGCGTTGGACGATGGGCTGATCCACTCCGAATCACTGCTGCAGGACGTGCCCCGACGATATGGCGATTACCGACCGGGCAACTTCTCCATGGGCTTCACCGGCGCAGTGCCAGCGAGTACGGCGCTGTCCAGCTCGCTCAACCTCCCGGCGGTACAGTTGCTGGAAGCCTATGGGCCGAAGCGGTTCGCCGCCGAAATGCGCATCGGCGGCGTGCCGCTGGCATTACCGGCATTGGCCGAGCCGAACCTGGCGCTGATCCTGGGGGGGGCGGGCAGCCGCCTGGAAGACCTGGTGAGTGGTTACAGCGTCTTCGCCCGGGACGGCAAAAGCGCCACCCTTCGCTTGCAGCCGGACGATACGCTCAGGGAACGGCCATTATTGTCGCCAGGGTCCGCCTGGATTGTGCGGCGCATCCTCAGCGGCCAGGCGCGACCCGACCGCGACCCGCGTGCCGAGTTGGTGCAGCGCCCGGTGCTGGCCTGGAAGACCGGCACCAGCTACGGCTTTCGCGATGCCTGGGCGATCGGTGTGGGGCCGCGTTACCTGATCGGCGTGTGGATCGGCCGCCCGGATGGTACGCCGGTGCCGGGCCAGTTCGGCCTGGCTTCGGCCGCACCGCTGATGTTGCAGGTGCACGATGTGCTGACCAACCGCGACAGCCAGCGCGGTATCACTGCACCGGTCAAGCCGGTGCCGGCGAATGTCGGTGTGGCCGCGATCTGTTGGCCGCTGGGCCAGCCGATGAACCGCAGCGATCCCAACTGCCGCCGCCAGCGCTTTGCCTGGACCCTGGACAACACCACGCCACCCACTTTGCAGGCGTTGGACCAACCGTTGAGTGTGGGTTTGATGGAAAGTGTGTGGGTCAATGCCAAGGGCTTGCGGGTGGACGCCCGTTGCCCCGGTGCCGAGCCCAGGAGCATCGCCCTGTGGCCCGCGCCCCTGGAGCCTTGGCTGCCCAGGGCCGAACGCCGCGAAGCGCGCATTCCCGCGGCCGACCCCGATTGCCCGCCACCGGCGCTGGCCGCCTCTTCACCTTTATCCATCGTTGGCGTGCGTGAAGGTGACCAACTGCGCCTGCCCGCCGCCAGCCAACAGGCGCTGCGCCTCAAACTCTCTGCGTTGGGCGGCAGCGGCCGGCGTTGGTGGTTCCTTAACGGCGCGCCCCTGGGCGACAGTGCCAACCAGGACTTTATCAATGCCAGTTTCGAGCAACTGGGGCGCTATCAACTCAGTGTCCTCGACGAAGCCGGGCAGACCGCGCGCGTCGAGTTCAGCGTCGTTGATTAGATCGCTATCGAGGGCAAGCCCCCTGCCACACTGGGATGTGTTGGCCTATCAAAGGTGGGAGGGGGCTTGCTCCGGTGACGGCCCAAAGGTTCACTTGCCTTGAAGGCCATTCCCCCCGAAGCTATCCACCTTCAGGAGCCTGCCACATGAACCTCGAACACCTCACCGAACGCCTGCACCGCATCCGCGATACCAACGACTGGAAGCAGTTCCACAGCCCCAAAAACCTGGCCATGGCCGCCAGCGTGGAAATGGCCGAGCTGGTGGAGATCTTCCAATGGCTGACCGAAGACCAGTCGCGCCAGCTGCCGGCCGACACACTCGCCCATGCCGGGCAGGAAGTCGGCGATATCGTGCTGTACCTGCTGTTGCTGTGCAGTGAGCTGGGCCTGGACATGAACGAAGTGGTGCGCGCCAAATTGGCCGACAGCGAACGGCGGTTTGCCCATGAGTGACCGTCATTTCGACCAGTTGGCCACGCGCTTCGCCGAGAAAATCTACGGCGGTGCCAAAGGCGCGATCCGCCTGGCGGTGCTCCAGGCCGACCTCACCGAAGCCCTGCCAAGGCGCCCGCTGCGTGTGCTGGATATTGGCGCGGGCCTGGGCCATATGTCGTTGTGGCTGGCTGAGCAAGGGCATCAGGTGACCCTGGCCGAACCCGCCGAACCGATGCTCGAAGGCGCCCGTCAACGTTTCGCCGAGGCGGGGCAGACCGCGACGTTTATCCATGCGCCCTGGCAAGACCTGCTCGGCCAGCTCACCGAACCCTACGACCTGGTGCTGTGCCATGCCGTGCTGGAATGGCTGGCCGAACCCCATGCAATCCTGCCGGTACTGCACCAACTCGCGGCGCCGGGTGGGTGGCTATCCCTGGCGTTCTACAACCGTGATGCGCTGATCTATCGCAACCTGCTCAAAGGCCACTTCCGCAAAATGCGCAAGAATGACATGGCCGGCGAAAAGCAGAGCCTCACGCCGCAACAACCGCTGGACCCACGAGAATTGGCGGCGCAACTCGAAGGCCTTTGGCAGGTCGAAAGCCAAAGTGGCGTGCGGGTGTTCCACGACTATATGCCGGTGGAATTCCAGGCCCGTGCGGATTTGCAGGACCTTGTAGAGATGGAACTCGCTCACCGTCGTCACCCAAGCTTTGCCGGACTTGGGCGTTATTTGCACTGGATCTGCCGTCCGGTTTAAGCGGCCCAGTCTGCGGAGGTCGAAATGCGTCGTCTCTGTTTGATCCTGTTGTCCCTGGGGTTGGGCGCCTGTTCAAGCCCCAATCCTTATGTTGCCGCGTCGGCGCCGATCCCTCCGGCGCCGCCCCAGGCCGCCCACACCTTTGATGCCAGTGCCTACCCGGCGCCGGTGCGCGATTACGGTGCCTACCGCAATTGGGCCTGGCGCAACGGCCAGCTTCCGACGGGCACGGCCTGGGCCGATTCGGCGCAGATCGCCGAGGCGGTTAGCGGCGCCCTCGACCAGCGCGGCCTGCGCCCCTTGCATGACAACCGCCCGGCGGACCTTTTCGTCAGCGCCGACGTGCGCCTGGAGAAGCGTCTCAAGCAAGTTCAGGATGACTACGGCTACGGTTATGGCGGCTATAACCGCTACGGCAACGGTTATGGCATGTACAACTCGGTGCCGATCGTGCGCACTTATGAAGTCCAGGTCGTGGTGGTGCGCGTCAACCTGTTCGATGCCCGCACCGGTCAGCCGGTGTGGAGCGCCAGCGCAGAGACTGGCAGCCAGGGAAGCCTCAGTGAACGGGCGGATGCTTTGCGCCAGGCGGTGCAGAAGGCAATGACGGCGTATCCTCCCAGTTAACCGCTATTCTCATCTTTGGCGCGGGTCGCTCTTTGGAGAACAACCATGTTTCGTCGTATCGCTACGCTCGCTTTTGTTGTGCTGCTAGGCGGTTGCCAGACCAGCCAAGTCAACCACGATTTTGACGCCAGCCGGGACTTCGGTGCCTACCGAAGTTGGGCCTGGAAAGACCCGGCCCTGCAATACCGCCCGGATGACCCGCGCATCAAGAGCGACCTCACTGAACAACGCATCCGCCAGGCCGTCGGTGAACAACTCGACCAGCGCGGCCTGCGCCCTGCGGCGCCGGGCACCAGGGCTGACCTGAACGTGCAGGCCTACCTGATCGTCGAAGACCGCCAGCAGCAGGTCACCACCAACTACGGCGGCGCCTGGGGCGGCCCGTGGAATGGCTATTGGGGCGCGCCGATGTACAACGAAACGCGGAACATCACCTACAAAGTGGCGACCATCCAGATCGACCTGCTCGATGGCAAGGACGGCAAACTGGTCTGGCGTGGCAGCGACGAACAGATGATGGCCAGCTCGCCCAACCCTCAGGACCGTGACAAAGCCATCCGTACCACCGTCACCCGCGTCCTCTCCAGCTACCCCCCTCACTAACCTCTGCAGGCGCAGGCTCGCTGTGGCAGGCGGGCTTGCTGTGGAGAGCAGGCTTGCCGTGGCGAGCAGGCTTGCTGTGGCGAGCAGGCTTGCCCTGCGTTGGGCTGCGAAGCAGCCCCCTAAAACCCTAAAACCCCCAAACCGATTTATGGCAACGGGCCAGCCCTTGTCTACACTCAAAACCATCTACGGAGAGTAAGCGCTAAGGAGTGCCTGATGTCTCCCCGACTTGGTTACAGGCAGCGTGGTGCGATTGGCCTGATGGCGGCGGCTACCCTGGCGATGGCCATGGTGTTCCTGCTGCTGGCGGTAGACAGCGGCCGTCTCTATCTGGAAAAGCGCAAGCTGCAGTCCGTCGCCGACAGCGCCGCGCTGGAAGCCGCCAGCCGTGGCGGCCTGTGCACACCCGCCACCACCGCCAATGACTACGCCGTGCAGAACGCCACACGCAACGGTTTCACCGTGGTCGCTGGCGACAGCAGCCGTGGCCTGGCCGTCACCTGCGGCACCTTGACCACCAATGCCGGCAATGTCCGTGTATTCACTGCCGACGCCACCAAAAGCGATGCCGTGCGCGTGGTCGCCACGCGAAGCGTAATCACCAGCATCGCCAGTGGGCTGTGGGGCATGTTCAGTGGTGCGCCGGTCTCCACCCAGATGACGCTGAGTGCCACCGCCGTGGCCGCCTATGCACCGCCGGTGGCGCAACTGACGATTCGCAGCAGCCTGTCCTCTGTGAACTCCGGCAACTCCCCGCTATTGAACATGGTCATCGGCAATCTGCTGGGCGGCAGCCTGTCCCTGACCGCTGCGGGCTGGAATGGCTTGCTGACGACGAACGTGAACCTGCTCGGTTACCTGGACCAGTTGGCGGTTCAATTGAACGTCAAGGCGGGGGACTACGACGCGTTGCTGAGCACCGCCGTATCCGCCAGCCAGTTGCTCGACGCAGCGGTGAAGGTCCTGCAAAAAAACGGCGCGGTCGCCACGGCGGTGATCAACGATGTCATTTCAGTGAAAGCGATTGCCCCGAATACCCAGCTTTTGAAGGTGGGCGATCTGTTGAAGGTCGCTACCGGTACACCAGCGGCTGCCTTGAATACCAGTGTGCAGCTGTTTCAGTTGCTGGAGACCGTGGCGCAGCTATCCAGTAGCAAAAGTGCGGTCGGTGCGGCAGCGCAGGTGAATATTCCTCTGGTTGGCACCGTCTCGGTCCAGACCAAAGTCATCGAGCCGCCGCAACTGTCTGCGTTTGGCAATCCGGCCAAGGCCAAGGCTGGGCTTTTGAATAATCCGCCGACGGACCAGATTTTTGTACGAACTGCCCAGGTACGCACGTTGGTCACCATCGATGCGCCGATCATCAAGGTAGTCTCGGGGGTTTCATCGATACTGACCGGGCTGGCGACGCCTGTGTCGAAGGTGGTCGGCGGTTTGCTGAACCTGAACCTGCTCGATGTGGTGGCCGGTGTCGTGTGCATAGTCGGGTGCAATGTGGCTGATGTGGATATCACCACGACCTTATCCATCTACATCGAGGCGGCCAGCGCGGAGAGCCACGTGACAGACTTCAGTTGCGCCACACCGGCCACCAAGTCGTTGACGGTGCAGGCCACCACGTCACTCGCTACCCTGGGCGTCGGCTATGTTGACCCGGTGTCGGCGTTTTCATCGTCGGCGCCTGTCAATGTGCAGCCGGTGCGGCTGATCGACTTTGGCCAACGCTTTTGCCTGCTGACCCTGGTGTGTGGGCCTCGCACGGCCGGCGTTGGCGGTGGCTTGAACCTGAGGGCGTTGTCCACCGTGGGGGCGCAAACCAATACGGTGTTGTTTTCGCCGCTGAATGACGTCAATGCGGCGACGATCTACAAAAGCCCACCCGGCACCGCCAATATCGTTAACAGCCTGGGGGCTACCTTGAACGGCCTGCAGGTCACCTATGTCCCACCTACGGGGAGCACGCCCGCTACGCCGAACAGTACAGTCACCGGTGCACTGGCGACCATCGTCAGCTCGGTGGTCAGCCTGGTCCAGAACGTCCTGGCGCCGATCCTCGACCCTATCGTCAATACGTTGCTCGCAGCGCTGGGCGTCAACCTCGGCAACGCCGAAGTCGGCGCCAACCTCAGTTGCCACATGGGCCGCGCCTATCTGGTGATCTAGCTGATCGGCAGCTCCACACAAAACTTCGCGCCATGCTCGCCATTGGCGACGCTCAAGCGTCCGCCCATGTTTTCCACAATGCCGTAGCTCACCGACAACCCGAGCCCCGTGCCCACGCCGATCGGCTTGGTGGTAAAGAACGGCTCGAAAATCCGCTCCAGCAACCGTGGGTCAATCCCGCCGCCGTTGTCTTCCACCCAGATCCGCACATGGCGGCTGTCCTGTTCGCAATGCACTGCGATCCAGGGACGAAATTCGGGGTGTTTTTCCCGTTTGCTCAACAGCGCGTCACGGGCATTGACCATCAGATTGATCAACACCTGTTCAAGCTGATCGACATAGCCTTTGATCTGGACCTGGACGTCCGCCGGGGTGATCCGCAGCTCAACGCCCTTGCCGCGCAGGCCCTCGCCGAGCAGTGACAGCGTGCCTTCCACGGCCTGTGACGGGTCGAAGGGTTGCTGTTCGATTTCCGAGCGGCGGCCGAACACCCGCATATGGTCCACCACCCGCGTGGCGCGCTGCACCTGGGTGTCGATGCGTTGGAGTTTTTCGGTGAGGTAGTCGATCTGCGCATCGCCGTTGCCCAGGCGCTTGAGCACATTGACGATGGCCATGCGCATCACGTTCAGCGGCTGGTTGATTTCATGGGCCAGACCGGTGGCCATTTCACCCAGGGTGGCCATCTTGGCGCTTTGCGTCAGTTGGTTCTGGGAGCGACGCACTTCGGTGTTGTCACGGCCCACCGCCTGCACCTCCACCAGCGTGCCCTGTTCATCGAACACGCCACGGTCCGACCAGACCCACCAGGCGTGCTCGCGCCCCGGCAGTTCAAGGCTGATTTCGGCGGTGCTGACCGGGAATTCTGCGCTCAATTGGCCGATACGCTGCACAAACGCCTGGCGCTGTTCCTGCGACATCCAGTGGCCCAGGTTCAGCCCTGGCAGCTCTGCGGGCGGGCATTCCAGGTAATTGGCCAGCGGTGTGTTGCCGAAGGTCAGGGTCAGGTCGGGGCGATAGCGGCAGATCATCGCCGGGGAGTCTTCGACCAGGATGCGATAGCGTTCTTCGCTTTGCTTGATCTGTTCGGCGGCCAGGGTCGCCTCGGTGACATCCAGCCACAGGCCGACGGCTTCCACCGGCAGGCCCAAGTCATCGCGCAGCAGCTTGGCCTCGTCCAGCAGCCAGTGGTAGTGGCCCTGTTTGTCGCGCAGGCGGTAGCGACTGCGTACGCTGCCTTCGCGCAGCAACTGGCGGCTGCGCTCGAAGTACCGGTCGCGGTCTTCGGGGTGGATCAAGGATGCCAGGCTGTCGTGGTTGCACTCGGCCAAGGTCCAGCCCAGCAGCGGTAGCAGGCTGTCGCTGAAAAAAGCCGGATGCAGGGCGCCGTCGACATAGCGCTGCACATAGATCACGGCCGGTGAGCTGGCGATCAGGTTGTCCAGGCGTGCATGGGCGGCGGCGGCTTGCAATTGCTGGTTCTTGATGTCGCTGATGTCGAGCATGAAACCGATCCAGCGGCGGCTGTCACCCACGCCAAGCACCTGGCCCTGCACGCGATACCAGAGCGGGTGGTGCTCGGCGTCGGTGCGTTGCAGGCGCACGCTGGTCAGCAAGGGTTTGCCCAGGGCCTGCAGGTCGTGCAGACGGCTGTCGAGTGCCTGGCGATCGGCGGGGTGAATCAATTCCAGCCATTGGCTCAAAGGTTGTAGGGTCGGACCGTCTTCCAGGCTGAGGCTGTGCAGCAACTGCGGGGCCAACTGGATTTCGTGGGTGGCCGGCAGCAGCTCCCACCAGCCGGTGCCGAGCAGGCCCTGCAACGCCTCCATGCGGTCGAGCTGCTGGTGATAGCGCTGCTCGCGCAGCCGGCTCAGCAGGGGCGCGGCGACGGCGGCGGTGAGATTCAGCCAGTCGCGGTCGTTGGTGTGCTGCTGGCCGTTGTATGGGCCACAGAGCAACCAGGCGGCGACGCCCTGACTGTCACGGTAAGGCACCAGGAAACCGTCGGCATCGCCGAAAATACTGTGCAGACGCGGGTTATCGCTGCGCTCCCGGGCCAGGCTCAACGGTACGTTGCCATTGACGCTGTCCAGGCTGATGCCCAGGTATTGGCCGGCCTGCCACAAGGCAGGGGCGTCGTGGGCGGCGTACTGGCTGTAGATCCGCCAACCCCGGTCTTCGTCATCGAGCAAGGCCAGGGCAACGCAGGGGATGTGCCAGCGCTGGGCCAGGCTGCGCAGGTGCTCGTTGAACACCTCGGGCAGGCGGGTCAGGCTGCACACCCGCAACTGCTCGCTCATCTGGCAGGCGAGTTGATGGTTCTGTTCGCGGTGCTGGGCCAGTTGCCGGCCGGCCAGTAAATCACCCACGTCCTGCAGGCGCAGGCTCCATTCATCACCGTCGGGTTCGATCCAGCCGCGGGTGTGCAGCACCTGGCCGGTTGCGCCCAGGAAGTCCAGGTCCAGGTTCTGGTGTTGCCAGTCGGCAGGGCTGCCTTCGATATCCAGGGCACTGTCGGCGCACAGCAGCTCACGCAGTGGCGGCCGACGTTCGCCGATGGCGTGGGTCGCCAGCTGTGAGCGCAGGGTGCCGCGGATACCCAGCACATGGCCTCGAGCATCCAGTTGCACGTGCAGGCCTGGCAGGGGCACACCCGGCATGTCGAGGGGCGGGGCGCTGGCGCGGCCAAGCAGGCGGCCGAAGAGTTTGTCCCCCGACGTCAAAACTGCAGACTCGAACTGGCGGACAGGTTGGCCGGCAGGCTCGGGACGGTGCCGATCCCCGGCAGCACCAGCGCCGGGAACACGGAATAGAGGTTGGTAGTCGGGTAGTTGATTGCCACGGTCAGCGTGGTGCCGTTATAGGAGCTGCTGATGTAACTGGGGGAGAACTGGAAACTGCTCGGGATCCATTTCAACTGCTCTATCACAGTGGTTTTGGCACGGTCGGTCACCTGCGTGCCGTAAGCGGTGCCAGCGGCTATCGGGTCCACCGACAGGGCCTGGCGTACGGCCTCCGCCGCGGCCTGGTTGAACGATTGCATCAACAGCAACGGCAGGCTATAGCTGATCAACCCGTAGAACACGGCAAAAAAGATCGTGAAGACCAGGGCGAACTCAATCGCCGCCGCACCTTTTTGCTTTCCAGGCAGGCCTGTTTTCATGACTGCGTCTACCCTGACGGCTACTACTTGATATCAGCATAGAATCAATCAGCGAAAAGGGATGTTTTTTACGTGATCCACGGCGTGGTGATACTGCTCTGGCTGGGGCTCTGTGCGTGGCAGGATATCCGTCAGCGGCAGATCGCCAATGGCTTGACCCTGGGGGCAGCGCTGCTGGCGCTGATCTTCTTGCTGTGGACGGGCACGACCTGGCTAGGAGCGCCCGCCAGCGAGGGCGGTTGGGCCTTTGCCCTGGCCCTCTTGTTGACCTTGCCCGGCTATGCGCTGGGCCGCTTTGGTGCGGGGGATGTGAAGCTGCTGGCTGCCCTGGCCCTGGCCAGTACGCTGGACTGTTTGCTGTGGTCGTTGATCGGTGCGGCGCTCTTTCAGGCGTGCTGGGTGCTTGTGAGTCAAAGGCTTGGGGCGCGTCGGGGGAGGGCAGATGCGCAGGTGTCGACCAAACAGCCATTTGCCCCCTTTGTCCTGACAGGATTTGTGCTGTACTGGCTTTGGATCCATTAGTCGAACAACCGCTCTACCGCTATGTACATAGTCGAAAAGTACGTCTACGTTTATGAAGTATCCGTAAGTTATTTTTTGTCCAAATGGATGGGTCGCCCATTTGCTTGCCAGGCATGGAGTAGCGCGTGAACAAGCTTACCTCGGCAGTAAAAGTGCTCGTGGTCGACGATCAGCCGTTGATCGTGGAAGAACTCTGCGAATTTCTTGAAGGCAGCGGCTACCGCTGCGTCCCATGTGAGTCCAGTCGACACGCCTTGCAGCGCTTCAGTGAAGACCCCGAGATCGGCCTGGTGCTGTGCGACCTGCATATGCCGGACATGGATGGCATCGAGCTGGTGCAGGCCATGCAGAAGGTCGCGGGCAAGCAGCGCGCGTTCGAGGCCATCATGCTCACCGGGCGTGCCGACAAACAGGACGTGATCAAGGCCCTGCGTGCGGGGATCTCGGATTACTACCAGAAGCCGATCAACCTCGATGAGTTGCTCGAAGGCCTGCAACGCCAGGAAGCGGCGCTGGAGGAGCGGCAAAAGGAGCTGCACCTGGGGCACCTGAACCAGAAGCTGCAATACCTTTCCGAATCCATCAACGATTTGTACCAGGACCTCGACAAAGTGCGGCGCAGCCCTGGCGCCGGCTTGGCGGATGAGGGCGAGCCGGTCGTCGATGATGCCGGGCCGATCGAAATCCCGACCATCTTCAACCAGCTGTCGCCGCGCCAGCTCGATGTTGCGCGCCTGGTGGGCAAGGGCCAGACCAACTACCAGATCGCCTGTGAACTGGGGATCACCGAGAACACCGTCAAGCTGTACGTGTCCCAGGTGCTGCGCCTCACCCATATGCATAACCGTACCCAGCTGGCACTGGCCCTGTCGCCGGCTACCTCGGTGCTGCGGCAACGGGTGACGGCGCACTGACGGTTACTGACTCTTCCCACCCTTGGAAGACCCGCCGGATTGCGACTCGAAGAACTCCGGAATCGGATGCTTGTTGCTGTCCAGCCAACGCTGCATGGCCTGTTCCCGTTCTGCGGGCGTGGTCCGTTGCGGCGTGGCGGAAGCCGCGCGCCCATCGACCTGCAAGGCCATCCAGTTTTCCGTCTCCGCCTGGTAGGGGGACGACGGGCCCGGCTCGATGGCCAGTGCGCTCAGCGGTAGCAGCGCCAGTGCAATGAAGTAATGTGCTGTCATCTCGCTCTCCTTACTTCAGGGTCACCGGCAGGGCCTGGCTGACTGCCGCGACTTTGCGTGCCGCCACGCCAGCGGCCTTGAGTTTCTCCGCGCGGGCCTGGGCCTCGGTGAACTGCTCGCGGCTCAGGCCCAACTGGCTGACGACCTTGGCCGCTTGCCCCCAGTCGTTCTGGTAAATCAACAGTGTGACCAGGTTGACGGCGGCCAGCGGGTCGCCTTGCTTGAGTTCGATGGCGGTCATGAATTCAAAGCGGGCGTCTTCCACCCGTAATTGGTTGAGGTAGACCACGCCCAAGTCATTGCGGATCTTTTCGTCAGTGGGGGCCAGCTGCGCAGCCCGTTGCAAGTGGGTCATGGCCAGGCCGTTGTCGCCTCTGGCGGCCGCCAACTGCCCGAGGCCGTGCTCGCCTTCGGCCGTCATGCAGGTGCCGAGCAGGCTGCGGTATAGCGGCTCGGCTTCGCTGCGCCCGAGCAGGCGATAAGTGCGGGCCTTGCGCTGGCGCACCTGGGGCAGGGACTCGGGCAGGTTTTGCAGGTTGGCCAGGCTGGCGTGCAGCTTGCCTTCGTTGGCCAGGTCGTCGGACAGGTTCAGCGCCAGCTCCTGGTCCGCGCTCGGCTTGGTGCAACTGCCCGGTGAGGCCAGCGCCGCCCAGGGCGATTGGCCGTTGGTGGCGCAGCCGCCGAGCATCAACAGCGTCAGGCCGGCAATCAGTGCTTTCATCAAGGTCTCCTCAAAAGTGGCTCAACGCGCGGGCGATGCCGATAAAGGCGGGGCCGCCGAGCACGATCAACAAAGCGGGGAACAGAAACACCATCATCACCACCGACATTTTTGCCGACATCTTCGAGATGTATTCCTGCAAACGGGTCAGGCGTCGGTCGTCGAGCAGTTGCTTGAGGGCCAGCAGGGACTTCATCGCGCCGCCGCCCTGCTGGATCAATTGCTGGAGGATGATGCAGGTGTCGGTGAACTCATCCACCTCCAGCACGCGTGCGGTCTTGCCCAGTTCCTCGCCCAGCTCCAGCCCCGAATCGACCCGTGCCAGGATCAGGCGCAGTTCATGCGTCAACGCGGGGAGCAGGCGTTGAGCTTCGTTGCCCACCACCCGCAGCGACTGTTCAATCGCCATGCCGGATTCGAACAGGATGCGCAGCAGTGGAATGAAGGTTGAAATTTCCTTGGCGATGGTCTGCTGGCGATACTTGGCCGCAGCGGCGAGTACGCGTTTGGGCAGCAGGTAGCCGATGCCCACGGCAAACATCGGCGCAATCCATGCGGGGGCCGCGTGCGGAAACAATAGCTGCTGGCCGAGCAGGGTGAGGCCCAGCAGCACAATTGGCGTACCGACCTGGAAGGCGGCGAACAGCGAGCGCTGGCTGGCCTTGCGCCAACCGATCCGGTTGAGGAGAACCTGAGTCTCGTTGTCCAGGCTGACCGAGCGCTGGGCCAGGGCGCTTCCCCCCAGTTGACGCATGAAGCTACCGAGTTTGTGGTCGCTTGCCCTCCGCCCTTGCAAGCGCTCGGCGACCCGTCGATCACGCCGGCGATGTTCAAGCACCTGGCCTCCCACCAGTACCGCGGCGGATAGCAACAACAGGGCGCAGGCCAGCAGCACCATCTCAGACACTCCTCAACATGCGCCACATGACGAAGGTACCCGTCAGGTCCATCCCCAGCGCGGCGAACAGCATGATGCGCCCGGTGTCGTCGTTCCACATGGTCATCAAGTAGCCAGGGTTGACGATCATGAAGTAGCCGACGATCAGGATGGGCAGTCCGCCCAGCACATAGGCGGTCATGCGCGTTTCACCGGTCATGGCCTTGAGTTGCCGGGCACCTTGTTCGCGCTCGCGAATCATCTTGATGAGGTTTTCCAGCAGTTCGCTGGCGTTGCCGCCGTAGCGGTGGTTGACCTTCAGGCCGAGGGCGAACAGGCGGAATTCGTCCTGCTCGTAGAACTCGGCAAAGTCGCTCACCGAGTCCGGCAGGCTGACCCCCATGCGCACATTGCGTTGCACGCGGGCCATGGCGTCCTTGAGCGGGTCTTCAACGCCTTCGACGCCGCCCAGTACTGCATCTGCCAGGGTTCTGCCGGACTTGAGGCTGCGTACACTGTGGTCGAGCAACTGCGGCAGTTGCTCGACCATGCGCTGCACGCGCCGTTGATAACGCCAACTGATGTACAAGCGCAGTACCAGGGGCGGCGTCACGACCATCGCGATCAGCCCCAGACCGTCGGCCAGCAGCCAGCCGAACAGCGCGCCGATCACCCAGGCGCTCAGCCAAAGGCCCAGGCGGTCAGTGGGTTTGCCCAGCCCGGCACGCTGGAACATGCGCTCAAGAGCGGTCCACTTGTTGTTCGGTTCCTGTGTCTGCGGCTGGCCGTCACCCAGGCGCTCCAGCACGCGGTCCGTCTGGGCTTTGCGCAGGCCATGCTGAAACTGCCAGAACGACAGGCCGATCAACAGCAGGCAGACAAGCAACAACACCGGTCCTGTCATCACGCGCTCCCTAGGACTGCAACGCCGATTCGCGGCGCAGTTTGTCGCCGGCCGGGTTGAGGGCTTCGCGCAGGAAGCCAAAGCCGGTACGCCGGTCCAGGCGGAACAGGGTATTGGTGACGTACACGTCATCACGCACACCGACCACTTCCACCACTTCGCTCACGCAGCGACGCCCATCGGGCATGCGCGACAGTTGGATGATCACGTCCAGTGCGGCGCAGATCATCTGGCGCAGGGTTTTTTCGGCGATTGCCCGCCCGGTCAGGCCCACCAGGGTTTCCAGGCGCAGCAATGCATCCTGGGCGTTGTTGGCGTGCACGGTGCTCATGGAGCCGTCGTGGCCGGTGTTCATCGCCGTCATCACGTCGAGCACTTCGACACCACGGATCTCGCCAAGGATGATGCGGTCCGGGCGCATCCGCAGGGCGTTGCGGATCAGGTCGCTGGACTTGACTTCGCCGTGGCCCTCGGCGTTGGGTGGACGGGTTTCCAGGCGTACCACGTGGGGGTGGCCCAATTGCAATTCGGCGACGTCCTCGATGGTCACCAGGCGTTCGTGGGGGTTGATCAACTGACTGAGGATATTCAGCAGCGTAGTCTTGCCGGTGCCTGTGCCGCCGCTGATCAGGATATTGCAGCGCTTGCCCACGGCCTCCTGGAAGAACTCGAAAATGCTCTGGTCGATGGTCTGCATGGCGACCAGGTCGCTGCTCTTGAGCATGTCCTTGCGGAATTTGCGAATCGACAGGCACGGTCCGTCCAGGGCGATCGGCGGGATGATCGCATTGACCCGGCTGCCATCGGGCAGGCGCGCATCCACCATGGGCGAAGACTCATCCAGGCGCCGGCCCAGCGGTGCGAGGATGCGTTGCATAACGCGCTCCACGTGGTGGTCGTCGATGAAGCGCAGGTCGCTCTGGTGCAGCAAACCATCACGTTCGATAAATACTCGATGTGGCCCGTTGACCAGGATTTCGGTCACCGACGGATCGCGCAACAACACCTCCAGCGGGCCGAAACCGGTGAGTTCGTCAACGATCTCTTCGGCCAGGCGCTCCGTCTCGTAGCGCGAAATCGCCAGGCGCATGCGCGTGATGTACTCGGAGACTTTGTCGGTGACGAATTGCGCCAGGGACTGGCGCGTGCCTTCGAGCAGGTTCTTGCCCGACTCTTCGATGGCGTCGATGATGTAGCGATGCAGCACCAGTTTCAGGCCATCGTGATCGGTGTTGCCACCGGCAGCGCGGGCCGGGCCGCCAAACAGCTTTTCTCCGTTCATCGTCCTGACCCCAGGATGCGTTCAAACCAGCGCATCGAAGGCTTTGCCAAACCCTCGGAGCGTTTTGCCAGGCGCTCGCCCAAGGCGCGCACGGCCTGGGTCAAGGGTTCGCGCGGCGCCAGGGCGAACAGCGTCTGGCCCTGGTTTTTCACATTCAGGCGCAGTTCGGCACTCAGGGGCAGCACGGCGACGCATTCGAGGCCGAAGCTCTTTTCCAGGGCTTCGGTGTCCGGTGCGCAGGCCTTGATGTAGCGGTCCACTACCAGTTTGGCATGCTCAAGCTTCATGCCTTTTTCACGCCAGCGATTGATCACCGCCAGGTTGCGACGGCAGTCCAGTACGTTCTGGTCGGTGCACCACAGCAGTTTGTCGCAATGGCTGACAAAGGTGCGCAGGGCTTCGCTGTCCGGCTGTCCGGTAATGTTCACGACGATGTGCTGGAAGTGTTGGCGCAAGGCGCTGAGCAACATGTACAGCTCGGCGGCGCTGGTGAGTTTGAGCGGTTCGTCACCGGTGGCGTACGCCAGGATGCGCAGGCCATCCAGGGCGGTGGTGAAGGCGCTGTTGATCAAGGTGGTGTCGAGGCGGCGCAAATGCCGCAGCGCATCGCCGAAATTGAACGTGCTCTCCAGGCCCAGCAACGCCAGGCTGTCGCTGCGTGGCAGGCCGAGGTCGAGCAGCAGGGTCTGCTGCCCGCTCTTTTGCACCACCAGCGCCAGGTGGGTGGCCAGCATCGCGCCGTCGGCGTTGCTCTGGGTGCCGAACAGCACGGTCAGGCCGCCCAGTTGTGCGTTGGGGGTCACGGTCGGCAGGCGCTTGCTCAGGCGCCGCACCAGGCCGGCCACTTCGCTGGAGCGTGAGCCGTAGGCCACGAAATCGCGGGCGCCGGCACGCATGGCATTCAGCACAAGCTGGTTGTCCATGCCATCGCCGAGGGCAACCACGGCGAGCATGGGCTTGGCTTCCAGCGCCCCTTCGATCAGTGCGCTCTGGGCCACCAGGTTTTCGCGGTCAAGGCCGATGAACACCAGGTTGGCGAAGGTCACATCGACCAGCGCCAACAGTTCGTCGAGGCTGCCGGTGCCGGCACTCACCACTTGGCCAAGCGGTGCGAGGGCCCCCTGCAGCCACTCAAGGTCAGTGGTGTTGCGGGTGATGGCGAGGAAGGTCTGGCTCAGGCTATCGCTCATTGGGAAAGTCCACTGCGACGGTCGAAGTTGCCGTTTTCCAGAAAGAACAGCCGGTACCAGTTCGGGTCGTAGTTGCGCAGTTTTTCGCCGGGCAAGGAGGGCAGTTGGGCGTTGGCGGCCAACGGCTGCACCAGGTGCGGCGTGACGATCATCAGCAGCTCTTTTTCTTCGCGGCTGATCGTGGAATCGCGGAAAAATGCGCCAAGGATGGGGATATCGCCCAGCCCTGGAAATTTATCGATGGTCGAGCGGTTGTTGGTGCTGATCAGGCCGCTGATCACGAAGCTTTCGCCATCGGCCAGGGACACGCTGGTGTCGGTACGGCGTACAGTCAGGGCCGGCACCTGGATGCCTTGAATCTGCACGGCGTTGCTGTAGTCCAGTTCGCTGACTTCCGGTGCCACCTTGAGAGTGATGCGGTTGCGGTCGATCACGGTGGGGGTCAGGGTCAGGCGAATACCGAACTCTTTGTATTCGATGGAGATGGTATCGCTACCAGAGCTGGGTACCGGGACGGGCACTTCACCGCCGGCGAGGAAGGATGCGCTCTGCCCGCTCATGGCCACCAGGCTTGGGCGGGCCAGGGTGTAGGCAAAGCCGCTGCGCTCCAGGGCGTTGATCATGGCCTTGACCCGGCCGCCGCCAAATCCGACGTTGAAACTGTCCGTGCTCACCGGCAGCTTGAATACCCCCTCAGAGGGCGAAAGAAGGCTGGGGCTACCGAGGAAAAAGTTGGTACCCACGCCGAGAAACTTCGTACTGGCTTCCTTGAGCTTGGTACGGCTGACTTCCACAAAGCGGATGTCGGTCTGCACCTGGCTGGGCAGCAACGGGTCTTGCGAGGGCGACAGCGACACGCTGGTCAGCGCCGAGGTGGCCTTGCCCTTGACGAACACCATGCTCTGGCGCGGCGCGCTGGCGCAGGCGGTCCACACCAGCAGGCTGGTGGCGCCGCTGCTGACACCGGTGAGCAGGAAGTTACGGTCACCGTTGACCCGCACGTCGGCGATTTTCGGATCGCCGATGGCCAGGCGCGTAATTGCCACGGGCGATTGCAGTTCCTGTTGCAGGCCTTCTCCCACCTCGACCACGGCGGGTAGCTGGCCCAGGGCACTGCAGTTGCCCGGCGCTGCCAGGGCCATGTCGATCGGCAGGCTCGCCAGCATCAGGGCGCAGGCCAGTTGCGTGAACAGGGGTGCGTAGCGATGGCTCATTCAAGGCATCCTTGCTCGATCACGGGGTTTGTGGTGCCGCCTGGGCACCGCGAATCACTTCAATGCCACGCCGTACACCAGGCCCACCGCCAGCCGGCACGACGGGTTTGGGCGGGCCGGTCAACGCCAGTTGAGTGAACTGGTAAAGGTCGCGGTTAGCGCTTTCCAGCTTCTGCGCGGTGTCCTCTTCACCGGCCCAATAGCGGCTGAGCAGTTGTTCCTCGGCACTGCGCACGGCCAGGCGCAAGGTCCCGGCTTGTGCCGCGAGCATCATGCGGCTTAATAAAGGCTCCGGCACGGCCAGCACCACGGTGCGTGCGGTGAGTCGACGTTGTAGGGCCTGGGCGCGTTCTTCGGCGGTAGCCGGGGGTGGCACTGCCGGTTGGCCATCGTTGGCCAGGCCCAATTGATCGCCGACGCTGAGCAGGCGCATCGCCGGAAGGACGATCTGGGCCGACTGTTCGGCGTTGCCGGCATCCTGGCGCAGGAACAGCAGCACATCCACGTAATCGCCAGGGCTCAATTGGCCTGCGGCGCCGACCACCTCGTCCACGGCCACGGCCAGCGCGCGCTCGTTGGGGCGGATCATGCGCGAGAGGGGGCCGCCGGCGTTGAAACTGTCCTCGTTGAGCCAGGTACCGGCGCCGAGGGTTCTCAGGGGTATGCGCCCGATGGCCTGGTCGAGTTGGGTCAGGCTGCCGGCGGGCGCGGTGCGCAGTTTCTCGACGGACAGGTCCGCGGCGGTCAGTGGCGTAAAGGCAGGCACTTCATGCCGCAGGACGACCACCGGCTGGCGGGTTTGGTCTTCAGCGGCGGCGAGGGTTTTTTCAACGGAAACGACAGGTGCGGCAGGCGCTGCGACGGGCTCAGGTGCGCGACTCAACACCAGCCCCCAGTACCCGGCAATCAATGCCCCGATCAGCAACAAGCCGGCCAGGACCATGCTGATGCGACTGTTCATGACGGCTCTCCCTTTCCCGTTGCACTGCACACCCTGTTAATCCAAACGGGTTAATCCGCAACCTGGCTGTGATGAACATCTAACGATTTGGCTATTTGAAGGTAGCTCAGCTAGGACGAAATGCCATTACCGCGGGGAAAAATTATCTGAAGCAGAAAGTTGGCCTTTTAAACTGCGGTGTTGTGGCGTCAACGTTGCGACTAATACTTTGTGATTAATCCGTTCTTACAGTTGTGAGGCCAGGGTTTGTTGACAATGCTCTAATGGCACGCCGCGATCATCTGGTGGTAGAGCCTTTCCGGCTTTCAGTGGCGTTTTAGGGAGAAGTCCAATGTTCCTTGACATGATGTTGAAGCTGTATGTCCAAACCCAACTTTTTTTTCAACGCAAAGACGGTGCGTCCGGGATTGAGTACGCGATCATTGTGGCCATGGTTGCATTGGTGATCGTCGGTGCCGGTTCTGGGCTGGGAACTAAGATCAAATCGATCTTCGACAGCGTCGCCACTAAGATGACCACTTGATAGCGTCTTTTTCCATGTGGAAACGCCTCATTAACGTTCTTCCTGTCCAGGTACAGCCATGAGCGCCTCTTCGACTTCCCGCCAACAAATTCTTTTGGTGGATGACGAAGAGGACGCCCTGATCGAACTCGCCGAATCCCTCGAAAACGAAGGGTTTGTGTGTTTTACCGCCAATTCCGTCACCTTCGCCCTGCAAGAATTGACACTTCACCCCGACATCGCCCTGGTCATCACCGACCTGCGCATGCCTGAGGAAAGTGGCATTTCCTTGATCAAGCGCCTGCGCGAACACACCTCACGCTCGCACTTGCCGGTGATTGTGATGTCGGGTCATGCCGAAATGGATGATGTGAGCGACATGCTGCGCCTGCAGGTGCTGGACCTGTTTCGCAAGCCGATCTACCTGGTGCGGTTGATCGATACGTTGAACAACCTCTTCCCCCTGCCCAAAGCGAAACCTTAGAGCCTGGCCTCTATATAGGGGATTACAGTTGGTAGCTGAAGCTCAGTGAGTAGCGCGGCCTGCGGTTGAAGCTGTCCAGCGCAATATCTGACATGGGTTTGGCGGCTTCCAATGCAATGTTGTAGTACTTGTTGTCACCAAAGCGCAGGCCCATCGCCGCAGATGACATATCGCTGGCCCTGACCGGCAGGTTGTTGAACCAGGACTTGGCACGGTCGAACACGATATAGGGCTGCAGGATCCGCACCCACTCACCGGCGCGGTTGTAGCTGTAGTTGACCTCATACGCCAACCCCCAGCCCTTGTCGCCGGAACCTTGGTCATCGGGGTAGCCACGCCCGAAGTTCTGCCCGCCGAAGGTGGCACGTTCGCTGTCGGGCAGGGTGTCATCACTCCAGTAAAACGCTCCCGACAGCACGCCCTGCCAGTTATCGAAGAACGTGTCGCTCTGGACGCCGGACAGGCGCAGGCGGAAGAAATCCAGGTCTGGCTTGAGTCCTTCGAAATCACTACGGGTCTTGGCACCCATGCCGTCTATCCCCTGGTACAGGCCTGCACTGAGAATGCGTAACTGGCGCGTGTCGGCCTTGCGCCAGTCACCTTCAAAGGCCAGGGCGCGCAGGTTGGTTTCGATGTCGAAGCGCTGGGGGTAGCCCACCAGTTGGTAGCGCGTGGTCTGGTCGACTGCGTACAGGCGCGTGCCCAGGGTCAGCGACTCATTGGGTGAGGCAATCAACGGATGGCTGAGGCCGACGGAATAGCGATCGATGGCCTGGTGCGGCTTGAGCGCGAAGCCGCCGCCCAGTTGCAGGCTAGTGTTGGGATCGGCGCGATAGCGCTCAGCGCCGAGCGCCAGTTGGGTCCCCTCGGCATTCACGAACTGGCTGTAGCCCACGCGGTAGTAATGCTCTTTATCCTTGCCAGGTGGGAGCAGACCGCTGATGTTGAGCTGCTCGCCCATGCTGGTCTGGGCGTTGCTGGTACCGGTAAGCAAGGCCTGCAGGCCACCACGGCTGTCGTCGGTCATGCTCATGCTGCTGGTGAAGGGTTTGCGGCTTGCGGTGATGTGCATGCTCGTGCCACCGTCAGTGGTACCGGGTGGTGGCACTTGGGCTTGCAACGTGACGCCCGGGATGCGGCCCATGAGCGTGGTGTAGCGCTCGAAGGTCTTGCGGGTCAGGGGGCGTTCGACCAAAAGCTTGTCGGCCAACTTGTCGACGTAGGTCGAGACCGAGCCGATGTCGCCACTTTGCTGGTAATCCTTGATATAGCCCTCCACCAGCACCACGCGCACCAGGCCGTTTTCAAAGTTCTGCTGGGGCAGGAACGCATAGGACAGCAGATAGCCGTCCTGTTGGTAGCGACGTGTGATACCGCGGGTAGCTTCGATCAACTGCGCCAGGTTGGTCTCATGGCCGATCAACGGTTCGTAGGCTTTGGCGCTCTCGGCGAGAGGGTAGACCGTGCCACCCTCGATCTGCAGTTTGCGAATCGTCACCTTGGTGTCCATCATCAGCGGCTGGCCCTGGGTAGGCGGTGCTTCAGGCACCTGGGTTTGCGGCGTGACCGGTCGATAAGCATCGGCAGGGAGGTTGGGCACTGGCAAGTTGCGGATGGTGTCGTTGCTGTTGAGGAAGCTGGGAAGGGTCTCGGCCTGGGCGTAGGCACTGAGAGAAAGCAATAACAACGGCGTCAACACGCGCATAGGACACTCCATGGTCAACTGCAGCAGCGTTTCGGGCCCACCGGGTTCTGGGACTCGGCTCGGGAGGAACATGGTGCCAAGCCCCATAAAAAAGACGAGAGACTTATTGGGGGGCTCTCGTCTCAACCAAGCGTAGGCGCTGTAGGTGAGGCCGTCTAATCGGCCAGGTGCATTTCTATTGACCGGTGAGGCCTGTGAGCAAACCGCCTACACCGGTGTTGGTGGTAGCGCCTGCACTGCCATTGGCGGAGGCGCCGACGCTCAAGCCACCGAGCAGGCCGCCACTGCTGCCGGTACCTCCAGTGACCAGGCCCCCGACCGAGCCTACCGTGCCGCCTACGGCACTGACGGTATTGCCCAGCGCGTGAGTGATCGGGTTGGCATTTGCACCGGTCAGCGTGGTCCCGACGTTGGTGACTGCGGCGCCCACGTTGGTCACCAGGCCGTTGACCGGAGCACCGACGCCTGTGGTTGTGCCGATGTTTTGCGTGAGGCTGGCCACGCCTGAGGTCACAGGATTGAGGGCTGCACCGACATTGGTTGCCAGGCCTGCGACGGGTGCCGTTGCCCCCGTGTTGGCCACGCCGGTACCACCGATGACCGTGCCGAGGGAGGCGACGGTGCCGCCCAGCGCGCCACCGGTGACACCTGCTGCGCTGACCGCGCCGTTGGTGTTGCCAGCATTCAGCCCGTTACCGACATTTGCCACCAGGCCACCCACCAACTCAGGCAAGCCAGGTGCGGAAGCGCCACCCGCTGGAGCGACATAACCCCCTGATTTGTCGAGCACGCCACCGACGCCGGTCAATGCGCCACCCACGATGTCAGTGACGGGGTTACCGGTACCGCCTGCGCTGGCCACCTGGCCACCCAGGCCGGTGACTGCGGCACCGACCTTATCCACCAGGCCGTTTACCGGGTTCCCCAGACCGGTTGCGTTGCCGAGGTTGCCGGTGGTGTTTTCCACCAACGACACCACGGGTACCAGCACTCTTGCGCCGACACGGCCGGTGATCGAGCCCAGCGGGCCGGTGGTGCTGGCGGTACTCAAGGTATCGCCGAGCATGGTGACGGCCTGGCCAACCTGGTCGACCAGGCCTCCTGCTGCGCCCCCTACACCGCCGGTCAGTCCGCCGACGACTGGAACGCCGCCCAGCGTAGTGGACAAGGATTTGCCGGTGGTCGAAAGGCCGTCGCCCAAGTCGGCGACGCCATTACCTACACCCGCCACGGTGATGCCTAAGGAGTTGCTGTTTGTGCCCAGGGAGCCCAGGCCTGCAGTGACGCCGGTTCCGATACTGGTGACCGCATTGCCGGTTGCTGTGACCAGGCCTCCTGCGGTGGTGCCGACGATGGGGACGCTGGTCAAAGTGTCGCCCAGATCGCCGACGGCAGCGCCTACGTTACCCACGGTGCTGCCCAGGGTACCGGCAATCTGGCCGGTGACCAGAGGTGTGCTGGTCGAGCCTGTGCCACCACCCGTACCACCGCCTGTGCCGCCACCCGTGCCGCCGCCTGTGCCACCACCTGTGCCACCACCTGTGCCTCCACCCGTGCCGCCTGTGCCACTGCCATCACCGCCACCCGTGCCACCCCCGGTTCCTGCACCTGCATCCGGGGAGGATGCTGCAACGCTGGATTTGTGCCCACCACCACCGCTGCTGCAGCCGCCGAGTGCCAGTGCTACTGCCAGGGCCAGCGCGGTACTTGCTTTCCAAAACACGACTTGAGTTTTCATGATTGAGTTCCTTGCACCTGTACAACCTTGGTTGTCTTCAAGCGCTCGCTACTTCTGGGGATAGCGATGCGTTTGTCCGTGCGGCTATAACAGCCCCGGCGGTGCGTTCTCTCAATGCTCTACTTGGTATTAACGATTTATATACAGCAGCGATGTACCGGTTAAGCAACTAATACCAAGGGTGTAAAGGGTGGATGTATCAAGATATATATAGGTTATAAATCAATTGGTTAAATAAAAAAGCGGACTTCATAAAGTCCGCTATTACTTAGGGTGTATATATACAATTAATCTGTTTGTTTCAGGCGATCGGTCGCCACTTACCTACCATATGTTCAATATCGCCCGCGCCTTTCAACCGCAACTCTCCGCTGGAACCGGCGGCGCTGGACAATAACGTCACTTCACCGGGCAGGCGCACGGGTTTCCTGAACTCGACGTCGATCTCGATATTGGCGGAGGGCAAGTGTTCGCCGAGCGCGGCAACGGTGTGTGCCTTGTTCCACAATCCATGGGCGATGGCCTGGGGGAAGCCGAACAGCTTGGCGGTCAGGGCGCTGAGGTGGATCGGGTTGTAATCACCGGAGACTCGCGCATAACGACGGCCGATATCGACGGGGGCTTTCCAGCGGGTCAGCTCGCTGACCTGGTCGGGGGGCGATTGGGCGATATCTTCTGCCGCGCCTTCCAGCTTCACGCCCCGGCACAACATGCGGCTTTCAGCTTCCCACAGCAGGCCGAGGGAGTCTTCAACCGTGGTGATCAGGTCGAAGGTTGCGCCCTTGGCGTGGGGCTTGAGGTTCTGCGCATGTACAGCCACAGACAGGTCGCTCACACCCCCCAGGGGGCGATGAATGCGGATGCGGTTACTCAGGTGAATCAGCCCCAGCAGCGGGAACGGAAAACTCTTATCGGTGAGCAACTGCATCTGCAAACCGAACGCAAGGATATGCGGATACGTCGCCGGCAGGATCGGACTGTCGGCAAAGCCGCAGACCTTGCGATAGGCCGCTACCCGCTTGGGGTCGATGCTGACCCGGCAGCGCAACCCGTGCTCGGGCAGCGTGCGGCCGGTGATCTTGCGCTTGAGGGCCGCACGCCAATACAGCGGCGGCAGAGACGGTGCACTGTCTAACGTCTTCCATTGCATGGTTACGCCCCCAGCAGACTTTGCCCACACACCCGCAGCGCTTGCCCGCTGACCGCACCGGAACCCGGTTGGCCCAGCCAGGCCACCGCTTCGGCGACGTCCTGCGGCAGGCCGCCCTGGCCCAGCGAACTCATGCGTCGCCCGGCCTCACGCAAGGCGAACGGGATATGCGCGGTCATCTGGGTTTCGATAAACCCCGGCGCCACGGCGTTGATACTGATGCCGCGCTCCTTGAGCAGCGGCGCCCAGGCCTGTGCGAGGCCGATCAAGCCGGCCTTGCTCGCCGCATAGTTGGTTTGCCCACGGTTGCCGGCGATGCCGCTGATCGAAGCCAGCAGCACTACACGGGCGTTGTCGTGCAGGGTGCCGCTGTCGAGCAGCGCCTGGGTCAGTACCTGCGGTGCATTGAGGTTGACCGCCAGCACCGCGTCCCAGTATTCCGGGGTCATGTTTGCCAGGGTTTTGTCACGGGTGATACCCGCGTTATGCACCAGGATGTCGAGGCCTTCGGGCAAGTGTTCGATCAATTGGTTGCCGGCGTCTTCGGCGCAGATATCCAGCGCTACGGTGCGTGCACCCAGGCGTGCGGCCAGGGCGTCGAGGTCGGCCTTGGCCTGGGGCACGTCGAGCAGGATCACCTCGGCACCATCGCGGGCCAGGGTCTCGGCGATGGATGCCCCGATGCCCCGGGCGGCGCCGGTGACCAGCGCCTTGCGCCCGGCCAGCGGCCGTGTCCAATCTTCCACCGGTGTAGTGCAAGCCTCCAGGCGGATCACCTGGCCGGAGATATAGGCGCTTTTCGGCGAGAGGAAGAAGCGCAGGGCGCCTTCCAACTGGTCTTCGGCACCGTCGCCGACATACAGCAATTGCAACACGCCACCGTTGCGCAACTCCTTGGCCAGCGAGCGGCTGAAGCCTTCCAGGGCGCGTTGGGCACTGGCGGCGAACGGATCGCTGAGGTTTTCCGGCGCACGGCCGAGGATCACCAGGTGCGCACTGTTATCCAGGTTTTTCAGCAGCGGCTGGAAGAACTCGCGCAGTTGCTTGAGCTGGTCGGTGTGTTGCAAGTCGCTGGCGTCGAACACCACGGCCTTGAGTTTGGGACCGTGCCCGGGAATCCACGTCGACGTTTCAGTCCCGTAGGTGTAAATGGCATCGGTGAGTCTGTTGGCAAACGCCTGCACCTTGCTGACCAGTGCACCGCCGCCCAGCAGCAATGCGCCTTCCACCGGGCGCAGGCGCCCGGCCTGCCAGCGTTCCAGGCGTACCGGCGACGGCAGGCCAATGGCGGCGACCAGACGATGGCCGAGGCTTGAGTTGGCGAAGTCGATATAACGGTCAGACATGGAACGCTCTCCGAAGGCTGGGGTTCAAAGGGTTGACCATCCCAGGGTAGCAGTCGTTCGACTAGGCTCAGTAATCCAGCCCATAACAGACAGAGGGAGCTTTCCATGACTCAATTGCGCCGTGTAGCGATCATTGGCGGTAACCGCATTCCCTTCGCCCGCTCCAATGGCCCCTATGCCACGGCGAGCAACCAGGCAATGCTGACCGCGGCCCTCGAAGGCCTGATCGAACGCTACAACCTGCACGGCCTGCGCCTGGGTGAAGTGGCTGCCGGCGCGGTGCTCAAGCACTCGAGGGATTTCAACTTGACCCGCGAATGTGTGCTTGGCTCGCGCCTGTCCCCGCAAACCCCGGCCTATGACATTCAACAGGCCTGCGGCACCGGCCTGGAAGCGGCGTTGCTGGTAGCCAACAAGATCGCCCTGGGCCAGATCGAATGCGGGATTGCCGGTGGGGTCGACACCACCTCCGACGCACCGATCGGGGTGAACGAAGGGCTGCGCAGGCTTTTGCTGCAAGCCAACCGCAGTAAGTCCATGGTGGATAAATTAAAAGTCCTGTTACAACTTCGTCCCCATCACCTCAAGCCGGAACTGCCGCGCAACGGCGAACCGCGTACCGGTTTGTCCATGGGCCAGCACTGCGAATTGATGGCGCAGACCTGGCAGATCCCCCGCGCCGAGCAGGACCAGTTGGCCCTGGAAAGCCACCAGAAAATGGCCGCCGCCTATGCCGAGGGCTGGCACAACGATCTGCTCACGCCGTTCCTGGGCCTGACCCGCGACAACAACCTGCGTCCCGACCTGACCCTGGAAAAACTCGCCGCCCTTAAACCCGCCTTCGAACGCAGCGCAAAGGGCACGCTCACTGCCGGCAACTCCACGCCGCTCACCGATGGCGCATCGCTGGTGCTCTTGGGCAGTGAAGCGTGGGCCAGGGAGCGCGGCCTGCCGATCCTCGCGTACCTGCGCGATGGCGAAGCGGCGGCGGTGGACTTCGTCAACGGTGAAGAAGGCCTGCTGATGGCGCCGGTGTATGCGGTACCGCGCTTGCTGGCGAGGAACGGTCTGACGCTGCAGGACTTCGATTACTACGAGATCCACGAAGCCTTCGCTGCCCAAGTGTTGTGCACGCTCAAGGCTTGGGAGGATGCGGACTACTGCAAGACGCGCCTGGGACTTGACGCCCCCTTGGGTTCCATCGACCGTAGCCGCTTGAACGTTAAAGGCAGTTCCCTGGCCGCCGGCCATCCGTTTGCCGCCACCGGTGGGCGTATCGTTGCCAATCTGGCCAAGTTGCTGGACGCGGCGGGCAAGGGGCGTGGGCTGATTTCGATCTGCGCTGCGGGCGGTCAGGGTGTTACGGCGATCATCGAGCGCTGAAACTGGCATATTGGATGCATTCTTAAGTGATCAACGGTCGCTAGCCTCTCCCACCGGCGAGCTGATTGCCGTATAACGAGTGCCATACGCGTGTTTGGTAATACAGGACCCACAATAAAAGCTGATGAAGACTCCTAAACGCATTGAACCCCTGATCGAAGACGGTCTGGTCGACGAAGTGCTGCGCCCACTCATGAGTGGTAAAGAAGCAGCTGTTTATGTGGTGCGCTGCGGCAACGAATTGCGTTGCGCCAAGGTTTACAAGGAGGCGAACAAACGAAGTTTTCGTCAAGCGTCCGAATACCAGGAAGGCCGTAAGGTCCGTAACAGCCGGCAGGCCCGGGCCATGGCCAAGGGCTCCAAGTTCGGCAAGAAAGAAACCGAGGATGCCTGGCAGAACGCCGAAGTGGCTGCATTGTTCCGCCTGGCCGGTGCGGGCGTCCGCGTGCCCCAGCCGTTCGACTTCCTTGAAGGCGTGCTGCTGATGGAACTGGTGGCCGACGAGTACGGCGATGCGGCGCCGCGTCTGAACGACGTGGTGCTGGAACCGGACCAGGCGCGCGAATACCACGCCTTCCTGATTTCCCAGATCGTGCTGATGCTGTGTACCGGCCTGGTGCACGGTGACCTGTCCGAGTTCAACGTACTGCTCACGCCCACCGGCCCTGTGATCATCGACCTGCCCCAGGCGGTGGATGCGGCGGGCAATAACCACGCGTTCAGCATGCTGGAGCGGGACGTGGGCAACATGGCTTCCTATTTCGGGCGCTTTGCCCCGGAGTTGAAGAAGACCAAGTACGCCAAGGAAATGTGGGCGCTGTACGAAGCCGGCACGTTGCACCCTGCCAGCGTGTTGACCGGTGAGTTCGACGAGCCGGAAGAACTGGCAGACGTCGGCGGTGTGATCCGCGAGATCGAAGCGGCGCGGTTGGATGAAGAGCGCCGCCAGGCGATTCGCGCGGCGGACGATGCGCCGCCGAGCAAGGTGCCGGACGAACCTCCGCCGCCGCCTTGGATGCAGTGATTGCCAGATAACTGGAAATCACAATGTGGGAGGGGGCTTGCCCCCGATAGCGGTGGATCAGCCGGCTTATCTGTAGCTGACCCACTGCAATCGGGGGCAAGCCCCCTCCCACATTGGACTTGTGCACATTCGGTCAGGCGCAGCAGCTTCCGGACGCCAACTCCTTGAGAATCGGACAATCCGGCCGATGATCGCCCTGGCAGTGCTCCACCAGGTCCTGCAACGTATCGCGCAGTTGCCCCAGCTCAAGAATCTTCTGGTTCAACGCCTCGATATGCTGGCGCGCCAAGGCTTTTACATCGGCGCTGGCCCGTTGCCGGTCCTGCCACAGGGTCAGTAGCCTGCCGACTTCATCCAGAGAAAATCCCAGGTCGCGCGAGCGTTTGATAAACGCCAGGGTGTGCAAGTCATCCGCGCCGTACACGCGATAGCCACTGTCGGTGCGGTGGGCTGGCTTCAGCAGGCCGATGGATTCGTAGTAGCGAATCATCTTGGCGCTGAGCCCGGTCTGGCGCGCGGCTTGGCCGATGTTCATGGGCGTCGTTCCTCCAGGTCCTTGGGTTTCCAAGTCTTCAACAGTAAGGCATTGCTGACCACGCTGACACTCGACAAGGCCATTGCCGCGCCGGCCAATACCGGGTTGAGCAGGCCGAATGCGGCCAACGGAATGCCGATCAGGTTATATACAAAGGCCCAGAACAGGTTCTGACGGATCTTGGCGTAGGTCTTGCGGCTGATCTCCAGGGCTGCTGGCACCAGGCGCGGGTCACCGCGCATCAGGGTGATACCGGCCGCGTGCATGGCCACGTCGGTGCCACCGCCCATGGCGATGCCGATATCGGCGGCGGCCAGGGCCGGGGCGTCGTTGATGCCGTCGCCGACCATGGCCACCACGCCGGTTTTCTTCAACTCAGTGACAGTTGCGGCTTTATCGGCGGGCAGCACTTCGGCGTGTACATCGTCGATACCCAAAGCCTCGGCGACCACGCGGGCGCTGCCGTGATTATCACCGGTGAGCAAATGGCTGCTGATGTGCCGGGCCTTGAGTTGCCGTACCGCTTCCAGCGCGCCGGGCTTGAGCGTATCGCCAAAAGCGAACAGCCCCAGCACTCGCGGTTGGGCGCCTTGCTCGATCAGCCAGGACAAGGTGCGGCCTTCGGCTTCCCAGGCCTTGGCCGAGTCCGCCAGGCCCCCCGCGTTCAAGCCGTTTTCTTCGAGCAGGCGGCGATTGCCCAGGGCCAGCGACTGGCCGTCCAGGGTTCCGGCGATGCCGCGTCCGGTCAGGGATTGGCTGGCCGTCACATCGGCAACTGCCAACCCTTGTTCCTTGCACGCATCCACTACGGCTTTGGCCAACGGGTGTTCACTGCCGCGTTGCAGCGCGCCGGCGTGTTGCAGCAGCCGCGCTTCGTTGCCATCCACGGCGGCCAGGTGGGCGATTTTCGGGGCGCCGGAGGTGAGGGTGCCGGTCTTGTCGAAGACCACGGCGCTCACTTCATGGGCGCGTTCCAGGGCCTCGGCGTCCTTGATCAGGATGCCGTGGCGGGCGGCAACGCCGGTGCCGGCCATGATTGCAGTGGGTGTGGCCAGGCCCAAGGCACAGGGGCAGGCGATCACCAGCACAGCCACGGCATTGATGATCGCGGTCTCCAGCGAAGCACCGTACAGCCACCAGCCCACCAGGGTGATCAACGCCAGCACCAGCACGGCCGGGACAAACACTTGGCTGACTTTATCCACCAGCTTCTGGATCGGTGCCTTGGCGGCCTGGGCGTCTTCCACCAGACGGATGATCCGCGCCAGCACGCTTTCGGCGCCGAGGGCCAGGGTGCGTACCAGCAGGCGGCCTTCGCCGTTGATGGCGCCACCGGTGACTTTGTCGCCAGGTTGCTTTGGCACCGGCAGGCTTTCGCCGCTGATCAACGCTTCGTCGGCGTGGCTCTGACCCTCGACCACTTCACCGTCCACCGGGAAGCGTTCGCCGGGTTTCACCAGCACCAGGTCATTGAGCTTCAGGGCGCTGATGGCGACGTCTTCTTCGCGGCCATCCAGTACCCGAATCGCTCGCTCGGGGCGCAGGGCTTCCAGGGCGCGGATGGCGCTGGCGGTCTGGCGTTTGGCGCGGCTCTCCAGGTATTTACCCAGTAGCACCAGGGCGATCACCACCGCCGACGCTTCGAAGTACAGGTGCGGCGTCATGCCTGGGTGAGCGGTGAGCCACTCGTAGAGACTCAGGCCGTAACCGGCGCTGGTGCCGATGGCGACCAGCAGGTCCATATTGCCGGCACCCGCCCGCACGGCTTTCCAGGCAGCAATATAAAAGCGTGCGCCGAAGATGAATTGGACCGGCGTGGCCAGGGCGAACTGCGCCCAGGCCGGCAGCATCCAGTGCAGGCCGAAGGGCTCCACCAGCATCGGCAATACCAACGGCAGTGCCAGCAGGATTGCCAGCAGCAACGACCAACGCTCGCGGTGCAGGCGCCGGGCCTGATCGGCATCGGTGGAGGTTTCGCTTTGGGGCAGGCTGGCGGTGTAGCCGGCTTTGTCGACGGCGGCAATCAGCACGCCGGGGTCCATCAGGCCGAGCACTTCGACATGGGCGCGTTCATTGGCCAGGTTGACGCTGACGCTTTGCACCCCCGGCACCTTGCCCAGCGCGCGCTCGACCCGGCCGGCACAGCTGGCGCAGGTCATGCCGCCGATGGGCAGGTCAAAGGTGGTGGATCCATTCATGGGGCAGTCCTCCAAGAGAAGTTGCCCCTAGCATCAACCTTGACCTGTGGGGAAGGTCAAGCGCCTTCAGTATTCCAAGGCGGCGGGCTTGAGGTACATGCCGTCCGGGCCCTGGGCAATGCGCAACTTGCGCACATCACCGACCTTGAGCGTAATGTTTTGCGCAGGCGGTGCCAGCAGGCCCGGCAGGCAACCCGGGGACTGGCCCGGCAGCAACTTCAGGCGCAGTGACAGGTTGCCCGCCGGCAGGTTGAACGAGGTGGCCTGCTCCTGGAACAGCCGACCCGCCAACTGGTCATTCAGGTACAGACCGATTTCGCAGTTGGTCGGCACCTCCAGGCGTTCCCGGGAAATGATCAGCACCGCATAGTCTTCTGCGGCGAAGGCTTGGGGCGCGGCGGCCGACAGGCTCATCAGGCCGGCAAGGGCAAAAAACGACCAGCGCATGGCGAATGCTCCGTGGTGTGAATCGAAGATGAGTGAAGCTTGGCCTTTGAAGCGGCCAAATACCAGCCCGGCAGAAACTTCCGGAACTTGACCTTGCCATCGTGGCAAGGTCGAGACTGGGTCCAACCTCATCAAAGGAGTCATGTCATGCAAGTATTCAGCGTTGAAGGAATGACCTGCGGCCATTGCGTTCGAGCGGTGACCCAGGCGGTGCAGAACCAGGACCCGGCGGCCAACGTGAAGGTCGACCTGGCGGCAAAAGAGGTGGGCGTCGAGAGCCGCTTGTCTGCCGAGCAAGTGATCGAGGCGATCAACGCCGAGGGCTATAGCGCCAAGCTCGCCTGACGCGGACAAATAGTTAGCGAGCTATCGTGTTCAACGCACCCAAGCGCGGCTAGACTATCGGGCTGCCGACTCACTTGGGTGCCCGATGAACCTCCGCATAATTCTGATCCTGGGTGCCTTGAGCGCCTTCGCGCCGCTGGCGATCGATTTTTACCTGCCGGGCTTCCCGGCCATGGCCAAGGCCTTTGCCACCGATGAAAAACACATCCAGCTGACCCTGGCGGTGTATTTCGGCGGCCTGGCCATCGGCCAGTTGATCTACGGCCCATTGGCTGACCGCTTTGGTCGGCGCGGTCCGCTGCTCAGCGGCGTCACCTTGTTCACCTTGGCCTCCTTCGCCTGCGCCTTTGCGCCTTCACTGGAATGGTTGATTGGCGCGCGTTTCGTGCAGGCCCTGGGCGGTTGCGCGGGCATGGTGATTTCCCGTGCCGTGGTCAGCGACAAATGCGACGCGGTGGGGTCGGCCAAAGTCTTTTCCCAACTGATGCTGGTCACTGGCCTGGCGCCGATCCTCGCGCCGCTGGCCGGTGGGTTGATGGTGGGGCTGTGGGGCTGGCAGTCGATTTTCCTGGCGCTGTCGATATTCAGCGTAATGGCGGCCATCGCGGTCGCCGTCGGGTTGCCGGAAACCTTTCCGGCCCATCAGCCGCGCCAGCCGTTGTCCGGCTCGTTGCGTCGCTATGCGGCCTTGTTGTCGGACCGCGTCTACCTCGGGTATGCCCTCACCGGTGGCATTTCGATTGCCGGGATGTTTGCCTACATCGCCGGTTCACCGTTCGTGTTTATCCAACTCTATGGCGTGCCGGCCGAGCATTACGGCTGGCTGTTCGGCTCCAACGCGGCGGGTTTTATCCTCGTGGCGCAGGTCAATGCGCGGCTGCTGTCCAAGCGCGGCCCGGCGTTCCTGCTGTCGCGCAGTGTGTGGGTCTACTTGTTGGCGGCGTTGACGTTGCTGGGCATCGCGGCATTGCGCACCGATGCATTGTGGCCATTGCTGGTGCCGCTGTTTATCTGCATTGCCAGCCTGGGCTGCATTCTGCCTAACACTTCGGCCTGCGCCATGAGCGGGCAGGGTGCACGGGCCGGTAGCGCTTCGGCGTTGCTCGGCTGCATTCAGTTTGGCGTGGCCGCCGGCGCTGCTTCGTTGGTCGGCGTGTTGCACGACGGCACGGCGATGCCGATGGCCATGGTCATCAGCTTGTGCGGTGTACTGGCGGTGACGATTGCGATGTCGACCCAGCGCCTGCAACGCAAACGGGCCTTGCAGGCGCAGGTCTGAAGAGCGGGTCAGCCAGCGGCAGAACGTTGCTGGCTGATGGGGAAACGGTGGGGGGCCTGGATACGGGCTTGCAGGGTGTCGGCAAAGGCGCGGGCCTCGGCCTCGGTGCGGAAGGTGAAGGCGTCCTGGTCGAGACGCACCTGCCATTTATTGCCTGCGGATTTTGCTAACGCTTTTATCAGGATCTTCATTGCTGACTTCCTCACGTAAAAGAATCGTGGCAAAGGCGGCCAATATAAACCCGAATACGCTCACAAATATGACAAAGATCAACTCTCTGACTAGCGGTGTCGTCCATTACTCACATGAATAATGGACGACGCTGACAGCCGTTTTTTCAGAACCCTTCCAGCACGATCTTGCCCTTGGCCTTGCCGCTTTCCAGCAGCGCATGGGCGCGGCGCAGGTTGGCCGCATTGATCACGCCGAAGTGTTCGCCCACCGTGGTTTTCAGGGTGCCGGCGTCGATCAGTTCGGCCACGCGGTTGAGCAGGTTGTGCTGCTCGATCATGTCCGGTGTCTCGAACATCGAGCGGGTGTACATGAACTCCCAGTGCAACGACAGGCTTTTGCGCTTGAGCTTGCTGACGTCCAGCGCCTTGGGATCGTCGATCAGCGCCAGCTTGCCCTGGGGTTGCAGAGCCTCGACTAGTTGGTCCAGGTGATGATCGGTCTGGGTCAGGCTGGCGACGTGGGTCACGTGCGGGTGGCCGGCGCTTTTCAGCGCTTCGCTCAAGGGTTGGCTGTGGTCGATCACCAGGTCGGCGCCCAGGTCCCTGGCCCACGCCTGGGTTTCCGGGCGCGAAGCGGTGCCGATCACTTTCAAGGCGGTGAGCTGGCTGGCCAATTGGGTCAGGATCGAGCCCACACCTCCGGCGGCACCGACGATCAGCAGGCTCTGGCCTTCATCCTGTTTACCCTCACGCACTTGCAGGCGTTCGAACAGCAGCTCCCAGGCGGTGATCGCCGTCAGTGGCAGCGCGGCGGCTTCGGCAAAGCCCAGGCTTTTCGGCATATGGCCGACGATGCGCTCGTCCACGGTGTGCAGTTCGCTGTTGCCGCCTGGGCGCACCAGGGAACCAGCGTAGAACACCTTGTCACCGGTCTTGAACAGCGTCACGTCGCTGCCGACGGCCTTGACCACACCGGCGACGTCCCAGCCCAGGACCTTGGCGGCGCCGTTTTCCGGGGCGACGTTCTGGCGCACCTTGGTGTCCACCGGGTTGACCGAGATGGCTTTGACTTCCACCAGCAGGTCACGCGGGCCGGCGACGGGTGCTGGCAGCTCGATGTCTTGCAAGGCGTTTGGATCGTTGATCGGCAGTGAGGCGTAGTAGGCAATGGCTTTCATGATGGCTCCGGAAAAAGGGCGATGATCAGGCGAGAAATTTCAGGCGCTTGAGTTCGAAGTGTTCGATCACATCAGCGGCCTGGGTGCGAAAGCTCTGGATATGCGCGCTCTGGTCGTGGTCGGCGAGCGCCGCTTCGTCGCTCCAGCGCTCGAGCATGTAGAAGGTCTCGGGGTGTTGCAGGTCTTGGTGCAGGTCGTATTGTTCGCAACCGGCTTCCAGGCGCGTGGGTTCCAGCAGGCCGCGCAGCAAGAGTTCCAGGGTGGCTTGTTGGCCGGGTTTGGCGATCAGCGTGGCAATGACGTTAAAGGCGGTGGACATAGTCAACTCCAGACACGTGATGAACGGGATGCACAGATGATTGGCTATTTCCAGCGCAGATAAAAGCGGCTAAAACAGCAGTCTGTTTCAATGAAATTTTGATAATGGGCGGGAACGTATGCTGCGCTTTGATGATTTGCAGTTGTTTGTACGGGCGGCGGACCTCGGGAGCCTGTCCGCAGCGGCACGGGTGATGGACCTGTCGCCTGCCGTGGCCAGCGCCGCGCTCAAGCGTATCGAACAGCAACTGGACGCGCGCTTGCTGGCGCGTTCCACCCGCAGCTTGCGCCTGACCGCCGAAGGCGAGGGCTTCCTGGAGTATGCCCGTGCTGCGTTGAGTTCACTGGACGAGGGGCGCCGTTTATTGGCGAGCGGCCAGGACCATGTCAGCGGCGTGCTGCAGCTGTCCGCCCCGTCGGATTTCGGGCGTAACCAGTTGCTGCCGTGGCTGGATGAATTTCAGCGTGAGTATCCGCAACTTACCGTGCGTCTGCTGTTGGGTGATCGGATTGCCGACCTGTTTCGCCAGCCGGTGGATATTGCCCTGCGCTACGGTGAGCCCGAGGATTCGAGCCTTATCGCGCTGCCCGTTGCGCCGGAGAATGTTCGCGTGCTGTGTGCCTCCCCCAGCTACCTCGCCCGTTATGGTCAGCCTCGGCACCTGGAGCAATTGGCCCAGCACAATTGCCTGCTCTATATGCTCGGAAGCCGGGTTCATGACCACTGGACGTTCCACGACGGCAAACGTGAAGTGAGCTTGACCGTCACGGGGGACCGCTTCAGTGACGATGCCGACGTGGTCCGTCGTTGGGCGGTGGCGGGTGTGGGGATTGCCTACAAATCCTGGCTGGATGTCAGCACCGATGTGCTCGCGGGCCGCTTGCGCCTGATCCTGCCGGAGCTGCGTGGTGAGCGCACGCCGCTCAATCTGCTGTGTGCCCATCGGGCGCAACTGAGCAAGCCCATCAACCTGTTGCGGGAAATGCTCGTATCTCGCTGTGCGACGTTGACCGCTCAATGGCCGGAGCGATTGAGCGCGACGTAGCGCCTTCCATCAGAGCAGGAAATTTCACTCAGGTCCTGTCCCTATCCGCGCTGTCAGACGCCGTGGAACCGGTGGTTTGCGCCCCTATACTCTGGCTCCCACATCAGTAGAAAAATAAGCCAACAGGGAGTGAAAAGATGGAAGCAGCACCATGCATCAGTCAGATCGCCAGCTTGCTCGCCGAGCCCAAGCGCACCGCCATCCTGTGGGCCTTGATGGACGGTTCAGCCAAGTCACCGATAGAGTTGGCGACGTTCGCCGGTTTGTCCACGACCTCCGCCCATGCGCACCTGGCGCGACTGACCGCAGGCGGTTTGCTGCGTGTGGAAGCCAGGCGTGGCAAGCGCCTGTTTCGCGTGGCGGCGCCGGATGTCAGTGCAGCCATCGATGCCCTGGCCAGGACCACCATGGCCTGCGCTGCGCGCAGCGCGCCGGATGCTTTGCCGCCGACCCTGATTGCTCCGCCGTCGTTACGTCATGCCCGTTTGTGCCATGGGCACCTTGGTGGCGAGTTGGGGGCGCAGTTGTATCAACATCTGCTGGACGCAGGCTGGATCGAGCGCTACGAACAGCGTCCCGATGTCACGGTGAAGGGCGCCCAGCACTTGGCAAAACTGGGGATTTTTACCCAGGCATTGGCGTCGCCGCTGGTGTGTAACTGCTTTGACTGGAGCCAGCAGCAGCCGCACCTGGGCGGTGCGTTGGGGGCGGGGTTGTTGCAACTGTTTTTGCAGTCGAGCTGGATCTGCGTGAGCAATGAGTCCCAGGCCTTGCAGGTCAGTGCCATCGGGCGCAGGGCGATCAGCCGGTTGGCCGTGCCTGAGTGATGGTCCAGGCATTGACTGTGCAGGAGCCGGCAAGCCGGCTCCCACGGGTATTACGGTTTGACCAGTCGCGCATCCAGGCTGTTTTGCGCCAGGCGTCTGGCCTGGTCCTGGGTCATGCCCAGTGAGGTGTACAACGCGTGGAAGTTCTCGGTGACATAACCGCCGAAGTACGCCGGGTCATCCGAGTTCACGGTCACCTTCACGCCACGCTCGAGCATGTCGAGGATGTTGTGCTGGGCCATGTCGTCGAACACGCACAGCTTGGTGTTGGACAGCGGGCACACGGTCAGCGGGATCTGCTCGTCGATGATGCGCTGCATCAGGCGCTCGTCTTCGATGGCGCGTACGCCATGGTCGATACGCTGGATTTTCAGCAGGTCGATGGCTTCCCAGATGTACTCCGGCGGGCCTTCTTCACCGGCGTGGGCGACGGTGAGGAAGCCTTCGTGGCGGGCACGGTCGAACACACGCTGGAATTTGCTTGGCGGGTGACCCATTTCCGAGCTGTCCAGGCCCACGGCCACGAACGCGTCGCGGAACGGCAGGGCTTGGTCGAGGGTTTTTTCGGCTTCGGCTTCGCTCAAGTGGCGCAGGAAGCTGAGGATCAAGCCGCTGGTGATCCCCAGTTGCTGCTCGCCATCTTTCAGCGCCGCAGCGATGCCGTTGAGTACCACTTCGAACGGTATGCCACGGTCGGTGTGGGTTTGCGGGTCGAAGAAGGGTTCGGTGTGGATCACGTTCTGCGCTTTGCAGCGCAGCAGATAGGCCCAGGTCAGGTCGTAGAAATCCTGGGAAGTGCGCAGCACGTCGGCGCCCTTGTAATACAGGTCGAGGAATTCCTGCAGGTTGTTGAAGGCGTAGGCCTTGCGCAGGGTTTCGACGTCGTTCCACGGCAGCGCAATCTTGTTGCGCTCGGCCAGCGCGAACAGCAACTCCGGCTCCAGCGAGCCTTCCAGGTGCAGGTGCAGTTCAGCCTTGGGCAGGGCGTTGAGCCAATCGTACATTTTCTAAATTCTCATCAGGTGCAATGAAGGCATTCTACAGGCCATGGCTGAAATAATCGGCAAAACCTGACCAGCAGGATTGCTTTCGTTGCATTCACGCAAGGGCCTTGTGAACTAAGGTGTAACGAAACGTTAGCGGCTTGGCGCAGTCTGTACCCCATCAATGACTGATTTGCCGTACTAAAAGGCCCGGAATGCTCACATCCCTCAAGCAAGAAAAATTCATGCTGCTGGCGCTGATTGCCGCCATCGCTGCCTATCCGCTGGAGCACTGGATGCTCCATAGTGGCCAAATCACGGCGCTGCTGGCCGGTGTGGTGCTGATCGGCTTTATCGTGGTGGCGTCGATGCGCGTGGCCCATCACGCCGAGCAGCTCGCGGAAAAAGTCGGCGACCCCTACGGCACCATGATCCTCACCCTCGCCGCCGTACTGGTGGAAGTGGTGATCCTGGCGATCATGATGAGCAATGAGCCATCGCCCACCCTGGTGCGCGACACCATCTATTCGGCGGTGATGCTCGACATCAACGGGATCCTCGGCCTGGCCGCGCTGATGGGCGGCATCAAGCATGGTGAACAGTCCTACAACGATGACTCGGCACGCACCTACAGCGTGATGATCCTCACCGCCATGGGTGTGTCGATGGTGGTGCCGGAATTTATCCCCGAAGCCGACTGGAAAATCTATTCGGCCTTCACCATTGGCGCGATGGTGGTGTTGTACACCCTGTTCCTGCGCATGCAGGTTGGGCCGCACAGTTACTTCTTCAGCTACAGCTACCCGGAAAAGCGCCGCAAGAAACTGCCGGAAGAACAGGAAGCGCCGCCAGTCAACCTGGCGTTTTCCATTGGCACGCTGGTGTTTGGGGTGATTGTGATCGGTGCACTGGCCGAGGTGATGTCCAAGACCTTGGACCTGGGCCTGGAAGGCACAGGCGCGCCGCCGGTGATCACGGCGATCGTGGTCGCGGCCATTTCGGCGGCACCGGAGATTCTGACCGCGTTGCGGGCGGCGTTGGCGAACCGCATGCAGTCGGTGGTGAATATCGCGCTGGGTGCTTCGCTGTCGACGGTGATCCTGACGGTGCCGGTGATGGAGGCGATGGCGCTCTACACCGGGCAGCCGTTCCAGATGGCGATGACGCCGGTGCAGACCGTGATGGTGTTTATCACGCTGATCGTCAGCGCGATCAACCTCAACGATGGCGAAACCAACGCCATCGAAGGGATGACCCATTTCGTGCTGTTTGCGACCTTTATCATGCTGTCGCTGTTGGGGTTGTAATCAGCCAGCGATCAACTGGTGCGCAGCCTGGGTGTGATCGGCGATCAGGCCCTTGAGGTCCAGGCCTTCGACCTGGCCGTCGATCACGCGCCATTTGCCGCCGATCATTACCCGGTCCGCACGGTCGGCGCCGCACAACAGCAACGCCGAAATCGGATCGTGGCTGCCGGAAAAGCGCAGCTCATCCAGCTTGAACAGCGCCAGATCGGCCTGCTTGCCTACGGCCAATTCACCGATATCCGTACGCCCCAGCAACTGCGCCGAACCCTTGGTCGCCCAACCCAGCACACCTTCCGGGGTGATCTTTTCCGCGCCGTAACGCAGGCGCTGGATGTACAAAGCCTGGCGCGCTTCAAGGATCATATTCGACGCGTCGTTGGACGCGGAACCGTCCACACCCAGGCCGATAGGCGCGCCGGCCGCGAGCAGGTCCAGGGTCGGGCAGATGCCGGACGCCAGGCGCATGTTCGAGCTTGGGCAATGGCAGATGCCGGTGCCGGCAGCGCCCAGGCGCGCGATTTCATCCGGGTTGAAGTGGATGCCATGGGCCAGCCAGGTGCGCGGACCGAGCCAGCCGACGCTGTCCAGGTAATCCACGGTACGCAGGCCGAAACGTTGCAGGCAGAAATCCTCCTCGTCGAGGGTTTCCGCCAGGTGGGTGTGCAGGCGCACATCCAGGCGATTGGCCAGTTCAGCGCTGGCTTCCATGATTTCCGGGGTGACGGAAAACGGCGAGCAGGGCGCCAGGGCAATCTGGATCTGCGCGCCGTCGCCACGCTGATGGTATTCACGGATCAGGCGCTGGCTGTCTTCGAGGATGACCTGGCCCTGTTGCACCGTCTGTTGCGGCGGCAGGCCACCGTCGGCCTCGCCCAGGCTCATGGAACCGCGGGTGAGCATGGCGCGCATGCCCAATTCGCGCACGCTTTGCACTTGCACGTCGATAGCGTTTTCCAGGCCCTCGGGGAACAGGTAGTGGTGGTCTGCCGCCGTGGTGCAGCCCGAGAGCAGCAGTTCGGCCAACGCAACTTTACTGGCCAGTGCGAGTTTTTCCGGGGTGAGCCGTGCCCAGACCGGGTACAGGGTCTTCAACCAGGGAAACAACGGCTGATTGACCACCGGCGCCCAGGCGCGGGTCAGGGTTTGATAGAAGTGATGGTGGGTGTTGATCAGCCCGGGCAGGACCACATGTTCACGGGCATCGAACACCTGTGCGCAGGGTTGCGTGGGTTCTTGGCCCTGGGCCAGCACTTCGGTGATCACACCGTCCTGCAGCACCAGGCCGCCACGGGCGTCGAGGCCGTTGGCCGTGAAAATCGCAAGGGGGTTTTTTAACGAGATACGGGTCGCAGGCATTGGCCGGCTCCTCTGAATGATGGGTTCAGGTTTGCCAGCTCAGTGTTGCCCTGTCTGCTGATCCAGGGTCGCCCGTGAGGGCGAGGTGGGCAGTCTACGCGCGGATTGTTATCGACGGCAATCGGTCGATAACAATCCCGCACCGCTTACCAGGCGATGGTGTCGCCTTTGTAGTCGATGAAGTGATGGCCGCCTTTGCCGGTGTAGGCGTTCACCTGGTCAACCAGGCCGCGCACGCTGGTGTCGACATCGATATGGGCGTTTTCGCCGCCCATGTCAGTCTTCACCCAGCCCGGATGCAGCGACAGTATGGTCAGCTTGTGATCACCCAACTGAGTGATGAAGCTGTTGGTCATGGAGTTGAGTGCCGCCTTGCTGGCTTTGTACAGCGCCAGGTCCGAGCCGTCCGGGATGGTCACGCTGCCCAGCACCGAACTCATGAACGCCAGCACGCCAGTGTCCTTGCGGATCTGCCCGACGAAACGCTGGGCCAGGTTGATCGGCGCTACGGCATTGGTGAAAAACAGTCGGCCGACTTCGGCCAGGGTGGCGTGGCCCGGCTCCTGGTTGGCGGGGCCCTTGACGCCCGCATTGACGAACAGCAGGTCGAAGGTGCGTGCCTTGAGGCGTTGGCTCAGGGCGATCACGGCTTGCTGATCGTCCATGTCGAGTTTTTCGATCTGTACCGGCCCAACGGCTTTCAGCGCATCGGCCTTGTTCGGGTCACGCACGGTGGCAGTCACGTCCCAGCCGTCCTGAAGCAGTTGCTTGACCAGGCCGAGGCCCAGGCCGCGGGAGGCGCCGATGATCAGTGCGGTTTTTGGCGTAGACATGAAAAGCTTCCTTTAGCGTCGCGGTTCACGGAGTTCAGCGTTGTAGCAGGATACGCCCACGGCTGAGGTCGGCGAGTTGAATTTGCAGGGTGTCGATATGCGCTTCGCCCAAGGCCAGTTGCAGCTCGACGCCATTGGCGGTGAAGGTTTCTTCGACCACCAGCCCACCCAGTTCGGCGACGCGCAGTTTCACCAGGTTCAACTCGGCGAAGCCACAAGCGCAACTCAAGGGGACACGGCTGATCAGTTCGATGCGATCGGCGGTTTGCAGGCATTTGTTCGCTCCACCGCCATAGGCCCGGGCCAGACCGCCGGTGCCCAGCTGGATGCCGCCGTACCAGCGAATCACCAGCACCGCCACCTGATCGAAGCCCTGGGCCTCGATGGCCGCCAGGATCGGCCGCCCGGCGGTGCCGCCGGGTTCGCCATCGTCGTTGCTGCGGTATTGATCGGCCAGTTTCCAGGCCCAGCAGTTGTGCGTGGCGTTCAAGTCGCTGTGTTGCTCGAAAAACGCCTGGGCGTCCTGCGGGCTGGTGATCGGTGCGGCGAGGGTGATAAAGCGGCTTTTGCGTATTTCTTCGCGAAACTCGCAAAGGCCGGTGAGCGTGAAAGGCATAAGTCGCTTCGTTTAATAGGCGGGCTTGATGCCGCAGCCCTTGAGGATGATATGGATCAGGTTAGTGCCGGCGTCTTCCATGTCCTGCTTGGTCAGCTTGGTGCGACCGGTGACGCGGCAGATCTGGGTGGCGAAGTCGGCGTAGTGCTGGGTGCTGCCCCACAGCAGGAAGATCAGGTGCACGGGGTCTATCGGGTCCATCTTGCCAGCGTCGATCCAGGCCTGGAACACGGCTGCCCGGCCGCTGAACCAGGCGCGGTAGTCCTGGCTGAAATATTCGGTGAGGCATTCGCCGCCGCTGATGATCTCCATCGCGAAGATTCGCGAAGCCTGGGGCTGGCGACGCGAGAACTCCATCTTAGTGCGGATGTAGCGGGTGAGCGCTACGGCCGGGTCATCTTCGGCGGTCAGCGTGTTGAAGGTGCTGTCCCACAGCTCGAGGATATTGCTGAGCACCGCGATATACAGGCCCAGCTTGTTGGTGAAGTAGTAATGCAAGTTGGCCTTGGGCAGCCCGGCACTGGCCGCGATGGTGTTCATGCTGGTGCCTTTGTAGCCATGGCGCGCGAACTCGTCTTCAGCCGCCTGCAGAATCGCTTGTTCGTTCTTTTGCCGAATGCGGCTGGCGGGCTTACCGGCGTGGGTGCTGTGGGCAGGAACTTCGAGGCTCATGGAGGTTTCCGTGCTGATCGATTGAGACGACGTGTGCACAGATAACCCACCCTCAAGCCTCAGACAAGTCCTGATGCAATAAAACCGTCAAAGCGGTTCCAGGCTGTCGCTTTCCGGTGCTTTGTTTGCGGCAGCGCTGGGGGCCTTGCTTTCGGGCAGCAACAGGCACAACACGATGGCCGTCAGCCCGCCGCTGGTGATGGCGGAGTCAAACAGGTTCTGCACCAGCGTCGGCATCAGATGCAGCAGGTTCGGTTGGGCGGCGATGCCCAGGCCGACGCCAAACGAAGTGGCGATGATCAGCATGCTGCGCCGGTCCAGCGGTGCCTGGGCGAGGATGCGCACGCCAGCAGCGGCCACACTGCCGAACATCACCAGGGTGGCGCCGCCCAACACCGGCTTGGGGATTTGCTGCAGCACGGCGCCAATCATTGGAAACAGACCGAGACAAAACAGCACCGCGCCGATGTAGAGGCCAACGTAGCGGCTGGCCACGCCGGTGAGTTGGATTACACCATTGTTCTGCGCGAAGGTGGTGTTGGGGAAGGCGCTGAAGGTGGCGGCGATCATGCAGCTCACGCCATCACCGAGTACGCCGCCCTTGAGTCTGCCTATATAAGAAGGGCCGCTGATGGGTTGGCGGGCAATCATGCAGTTGGCGGTGAGGTCACCAACGGTTTCGATGCTGCTGATCAGATAAATAAGCGCGATCGGTAGGAAAGCGCTCCAGTCGAAGTTGAAACCAAAGCGGAACGGGATCGGCAGGCTGACCAGCGGCAGATCTGGCAGGGCTTGAGGCACCAGTTTGCCACTGAACCAGGCGGCCAGGCTGCCGAGGGCGAGGCCGATGATGATGGCCGAGAGGCGCACCCAAGGTGTATTCGAGCGGTTGAGCAGAATGATCGTCAACACCACGAACAGGCCCAGCGCCAGGTTGGTCGGCGCGCCGAAGTCGGCGGCATTGAAGCCGCCGCCGAGGTCGGTGATACCGACTTTGATCAAGCTGATGCCGATCAGGGTGATGACGATTCCGGTGACCAGAGGCGTGATGACTCGGCGCAGTTGCCCGATGAAGCGGCTTAACACGATCTGCACCACGGCGCCGAAAAAGCACACGCCGAAGATCATCGCCATGATGTCTTCCGGGCTGCCGCCGCGTTGTTTCACCAGGAAACCTGCCGACAGCACCGCGCCGAGAAAGGCGAAGCTGGTGCCTTGCAGGCAGATCATCCCGGCGCCTATGCCGAAGGGCCTGCGCGCCTGGATGAAGGTGCCGACACCGGAGACCATCAGCGCCATGCTGATCAGGTAGGGCAAATGGGCGGTGAGGCCCAGGGCGGAGCCGATGATCAGCGGCGGGGTGATGATGCCGACAAATGCAGCAAGTACATGTTGCAGGGCGGCGAGTAAGGCAGGTCCGGGTTTCGGGCGGTCGTTGAGCCCGTAGATAAGATCGCTGCTGTTGGACGTTTCTGGTGACATGGCTGGCAAACTCAAGGTCTATGTCCTTGGGCTGTTGCAAAAAGCTGTCCAACTGCTCAGCTTTTAGCTGCGAGGCCGAGTTAGCGGGTTGCCGCGAGACTTTCCAGGAAGCTTTCCAGCACCAAATGGGGGCGCCGGCCTTTGCGCGTGACCGATGCGAGGCTTAAATCGTAAAAACGCGTAGCCGGTTTCAGCGCACGCAGTCGGCCTTGTTGTACCCAAAGGCTCGCGTAGTGGTCGGGCAGGTAGCCGATGTAACGGCCGGTGAGGATCAGGAACGCCATGCCTTCGCGGTCGGAGGCGCTGGCCGTGCAGTTGAGCGCCTGGTAATGGGCCTGGATTTCGGCGGGCAGGCGGAAGGTCGGGGCAATGGCGTCCTGGGCGTCAATGCGTGCATCTTCCAGTTGCTTGTTGTCGGCATAGAACAACGGGTGGCCGACCGCGCAGTAGAGCAATGAACGTTCACTGTACAGCGGTTGGTATTCCAACCCCGACAAGGCGCTGGCCTGGGGCACCACGCCCACATGCAAGCGGCCATCGAGCACGCCTTGTTCGACTTCGTTGGGGGCGATCATACGGATCTGGATCTGTACGTCCGGCCCGCGCTCCTTCAGTTGTGCGAGCGCGTGGGTGATGCGCATGTGGGGCAGGGTGACGAGGTTGTCGGTGAGGCCGATGATCAACTCGCCACGCAAGTGCTGGTGCAGGCCGTTGACCTCGGTGCGAAAGCTTTCCAGGGCACTCAGCAGTTGCAGGGCCGACTGGTAGACCTCGCGGCCCTCTTCGGTCAGGGAGAAGCCGGCGCGGCCGCGTTGGCACAGTCTCAATCCGAGGCGTTGCTCCAGGTCGCTCATTTGCTGGCTGATCGCCGAGCGCCCGATGCCCAGCACGGTTTCCGCCGCGGAGAAGCCGCCGCACTCCACCACGCTGCGAAAGATGCGCAGCAGGCGGATATCGAAGTCGCTGACTTGGGCCAGGGGGTCGGGTCGACGGCTGCTCATAGTTTAGTGAAGGCCTGACTGAAGGTTAGAAGAGTTGGATTTCACCGACTTTATCGTCGTGGCAATTTAGCTGCAACAACGCTTTTTCAATCCCGACGCTGCCTTTTGCCCTGCGAGGTTTTGCTGATGAACATGCCCGAAAATGCCCCATCGTCCCTGGCCAGCCAATTGAAGCTGGACGCGCACTGGATGCCATACACCGCCAACCGAAACTTCCAGCGTGACCCGCGCCTGATCGTGGCCGCCGAAGGGAGCTGGTTGACCGATGACAAGGGCCGCAAGGTGTATGACTCGTTGTCGGGCCTGTGGACCTGTGGTGCCGGGCATACGCGCAAGGAAATCCAGGACGCGGTCGCCAAGCAGCTGGGCACGTTGGACTACTCGCCGGGCTTCCAGTACGGTCATCCATTGTCCTTCCGGTTGGCGGAAAAGATTACCGACCTGACCCCAGGCAACCTGAACCATGTGTTCTTCACCGACTCTGGCTCCGAGTGTGCCGATACGGCGGTGAAGATGGTGCGTGCGTACTGGCGCCTGAAGGGCCAGGCCACCAAGACCAAGATGATCGGTCGCGCCCGTGGTTATCACGGTGTGAACATTGCCGGTACCAGCCTGGGGGGCGTCAACGGCAACCGTAAGCTGTTTGGCCAGGGCTTGATGGACGTTGACCATTTGCCGCATACCTTGCTGGCAAGCAATGCCTTCTCCCGTGGCATGCCGGAGCAGGGCGGTATTGCGCTGGCAGATGAACTGCTCAAGCTGATCGAATTGCACGATGCGTCGAACATCGCTGCAGTGTTTGTCGAACCTATGGCCGGCTCCGCTGGCGTGCTGGTGCCGCCACAGGGTTATCTCAAGCGTCTGCGTGAGATCTGTGACCAGCACAATATCCTGCTGGTGTTCGATGAAGTGATCACCGGTTTCGGCCGTACCGGCTCGATGTTCGGTGCCGACAGCTTCGGCGTGACCCCGGACCTGATGTGCATCGCCAAGCAAGTCACCAACGGCGCGATCCCGATGGGCGCAGTGATTGCCAGCAGCGAGATCTACCAGACCTTCATGAACCAGGCGACGCCGGAGTACGCGGTGGAATTCCCCCACGGCTACACCTACTCGGCGCACCCGGTGGCCTGCGCGGCGGGCTTGGCGGCATTGGACCTGTTGCAGAAGGAAAACCTGGTGCAGAGCGTCGCTCAAGTCGCCCCGCACTTTGAGAATGCGCTGCATGGCTTGAAGGGCAGCAAGAACGTGATCGACATTCGCAACTACGGCCTGGCCGGCGCGATCCAGATTGCCCCGCGTGATGGTGATGCCATCGTGCGTCCATTCGAGGCCGGCATGGCTTTGTGGAAAGCGGGTTTCTACGTGCGCTTTGGCGGTGACACCCTGCAGTTCGGGCCAACCTTCAACAGCAAGCCGCAGGACCTGGATCGCCTGTTCGATGCGGTCGGCGAAGTGCTGAACAAGATCGACTGATTTCTCCTTCTATATAGAACAACTTTTCAGGAGCCCCGCATGAGCCTTATCCAGCATTTGATCAACGGTGAGTTGGTCAATGATTCCGGCCGTAGTGCCGACGTGTACAACCCGTCGACCGGCCAAGTGATTCATCAGGTGCCGTTGGCCAGCCGTGAAACCATCCAACAGGCGATCGACGCAGCCAAGGCGGCGTTCCCGGCGTGGCGTAATACACCGCCGGCGAAGCGTGCCCAGGTGATGTTTCGTTTCAAGCAATTGCTGGAACAGAACGAAGCGCGCATTTCGCAACTGATCAGCGAAGAGCATGGCAAGACGCTGGAAGATGCTGCCGGTGAGTTGAAGCGTGGCATCGAGAACGTTGAGTACGCGTGTTCGGCACCAGAGATTCTGAAGGGCGAGTACAGCCGTAATGTAGGACCAAATATTGATGCATGGTCGGATTTCCAGCCGCTGGGCGTAGTGGCCGGTATTACGCCGTTCAACTTCCCGGCGATGGTGCCGCTGTGGATGTATCCGCTGGCGATCGTCTGCGGTAACTGTTTCATCCTGAAACCATCGGAGCGTGATCCGAGCTCGACATTGCTGATTGCACAACTGTTGCAGGAAGCCGGGCTGCCCAAAGGCGTGCTCAGCGTGGTGCACGGTGACAAGGGCGCGGTGGACGCGCTGATCGAGGCGCCGGAAGTGAAGGCGCTTAGCTTCGTGGGCTCGACGCCGATTGCCGAATACATCTATTCCGAGGCAACCAAGCGTGGCAAGCGCGTACAGGCATTGGGTGGGGCGAAGAACCACGCGGTGCTGATGCCGGATGCGGATCTGGATAACGCCGTCAGCGCTCTGATGGGTGCAGCATACGGTTCCTGCGGTGAGCGTTGCATGGCGATATCGGTGGCGGTGTGCGTGGGCGACCAAGTGGCGGATGCGTTGATCGCCAAGCTGGTGCCGCAGGTCAAGGCACTGAAGATCGGGGCGGGGACGTCTTGTGGCCTGGATATGGGGCCGTTGGTGACTGGTCAGGCGCGGGATAAGGTCAGTGGCTATATAGAAGACGGTGTTTCTTCGGGTGCCAGGTTGGTGGTTGATGGGCGCGGACTGAGTGTTGCGGGCCATGAAGAAGGTTTCTTCCTGGGCGGTAGTCTGTTTGATCATGTGACGCCTGAAATGCGTATCTACAAAGAAGAGATCTTTGGGCCGGTGTTGTGTGTTGTGCGGGTGGATAGCCTGGAAGCGGCCATGCAACTGATCAACGACCATGAATACGGTAACGGTACGTGTATTTTCACCCGTGACGGTGAAGCGGCGCGTCTGTTCTGTGACGAGATTGAAGTGGGTATGGTGGGGGTGAATGTTCCATTGCCTGTGCCGGTGGCGTATCACAGTTTTGGTGGCTGGAAGCGTTCGCTGTTTGGCGATCTGCATGCCTACGGGCCGGATGGGGTGCGTTTCTATACTCGTCGCAAGGCGATTACCCAGCGTTGGCCGCAGCGGGCCAGTCATGAAGCCTCGCAATTTGCTTTCCCTAGTTTGTAAGTAGTGCAGAAAGCCGGCCCCTCGGGGCCGGCTTTTGCGTTTCTGGGCGTTTTTTGACCTGTGTGACATAAATATTAAAAAAGGTGTTGACGGCAGATTCTGGAAGTCTATAATTCGCCCCACTTCCGGCGCAGTCGAAACGGAAAACTCCTTGGTAAACAAAGAGTTACGCGGAATTCGACAGCGACTTGCTTCAGTTCATCGAAGTCCAGGAGGAGTTGGTAGGGCAGTGTTGTCTGGCTCTATTAACGATTCGATCCTCTCGGTCGAAAGCGGAGAAAAAGAGGTGTTGACAGCAGCGTGTAACGCTGTAGAATTCGCCTCCCGC
>NZ_MDGK01000055.1 GCF_001870465.1 Pseudomonas extremorientalis | reverse complement strand
CGTTACTTCTATGCGATTGGCCGCGATGGGTTGCTGCACAGCCTGCTGGGCACCACCCATCGCGTGCACCAGAGCCCGCACATGGGCTCGGCCTTGCAGAGCCTGATCGCGGCAGTGGTGGTGCTGATTTTCGCCGCCATGGATGCCGATCCGATCCTGCAACTGTTCGCCTGGCTGTCCAACCTGGCGACCCTGTGCGTCATCCTGCTGATGGCGCTGACGTCGGTGGCGGTGTGCGTGTACTTCCAGCGTCATCCCGAACTGGACGTCGGGCTCTGGCGTGGGCGTATCCTCCCCGTTTTCTCCAGCCTGGCCCTGGTGTCGGTGCTGGTGCTGGCGGTGGTGCACTTCGACGTGCTGACCGGGGCCAGCAAGCTCCTGTCCTATGGCCTGTGCGCGATCATCCCCGTAGCCCTGATCATCGGGGTTTACCTCGCCGCACGCTTGCGCAAACTCTCGCCGCAGCGCTTCCACGCGTTGGGCAGCCACAAGCTCTGAGCCACACCCGATCATCCAGATAAAACCGGCCTGCCGTCCTTCGGCCAGGCCCGCCAGCGTGTGAAAGGAAGGTTGCAAATGCACAACTACAAGATGCTTATCAACGGGGCCCTGGTGGCCGGTGAGCAGGGGCGGTTCGAAGTGGTCAACCCGGCCACCGGGGCGGTGTTCGCCCACTGCCCGGCAGGTTCTTTGGGGCAACTCGACCAGGCGGTGGAGGCCGCGCAGGCGGCGTTCAAAAGCTGGCGCCACAGCAGCCACGCCGACCGCAGCGCACGCCTGCTGGCGATTGCGGCGGATATCGAACGGGAGGCCGATGCACTGGCCCGGCTGATCGTGCAGGAACAAGGCAAACCGCTGGAACTGGCGTTTTCCGAAGTCATGGGAGCGGCCGCCTGGACCCGCTACGCGGCGGGGCAAGACATTGCCGTGGAGCTGGTGGAAGACACCCCCACCCAACGCATCGAGTTGCACCGCAAACCCTTGGGCGTAGTGGCCTCGATCACGCCGTGGAACTGGCCGTTCATGATCGCCGTGTGGCACATCATGCCGGCATTGCGGGCCGGTAATTGCGTGATCAGCAAACCGTCGAGCCTGACGCCGCTGAGCACCCTGGGCCTGGTCGATATCATCGCCCGCCATGTGCCCCACGGCGTGATCAATTGCGTGACGGGCGAGCAAGGCTTCGGCAGTGCGATCACGGCGCATCCAGGCATCCAGAAGATTGTCTTCACCGGCTCCACCGCCACCGGGCAAAGCGTGATGCGCGGCGCTGCCAGTAACCTCAAGCGCCTGACCCTGGAGCTGGGCGGCAACGACGCGGCCATCATCCTGCCGGGCACGCCGGTGCAAGAGGTGGCCGAGGCGATCTTCCAGGCGGCGTTTCTCAACATGGGGCAGACCTGCGCCGCCCTCAAGCGCCTGTATATCCACGAGTCGCAATACCAGGCCTTCGCCGAGGCGCTGACGCAGATCGCGGCGCGCCAGGTGGTGGGGGATGGCCTGGAGGCGGGGGTAACCTTCGGTCCGGTGCAGAACCTGGAACAGCTGGCGCTGGTGGAAGCCCTGGTCGACGACGCACGGGCCAACGGCGGGCGGGTGCTGTGCGGCGGCGCACGCCTGGATCACCCCGGTTTTTTCTACCCGCCCACTCTGGTGGCCGACGTCACCGACGGTCAGCGCCTGGTCGATGAAGAACAGTTCGGCCCCGTGCTACCGCTGATCGCCTACCGCGACGTGGAAGACGTGCTGCGGCGCGCCAATGCCGGTGACATGGGCCTGGGTGGCTCGGTGTGGGGGCCGGATGTCGAACAGGCCCAGCTCCTGGCCAGCCGCCTGGAGAGTGGGGTGGCGTGGGTCAACTGCCATGCGCAGATCCAGCCGAACACGCCGTTTGGCGGCAGCAAGATGTCCGGCTTTGGCGTCGAGTTCGGCCTGGAAGGCCTGCTGGAGTTCACCGGTCAGCAATTGCTGTTTGTTCGCAAGCCACCACAAGGAGCCTGAGCCATGCACCCTCCACTTATCGGCTCCGCGCTGGCGTGCACCCTGGTGCTTTGCGCCTTCCCGTCCGCGCATGCCTATGAGCTGTACAGCGATGACAGTCGTCACCTCAACGCCGACATGACCGCGGTGTTCGGGCAATTCAACAGCCGCAAGAACTACGACGGCACGCCCGGCGGTTCTACCTGGCGCGAGGGTTTTATCAAGTATGGCTTGAGTGGCGACCAGGCCCTCGCCGGCAACGGCACCGCGTACGGTGCCTTTGCACTGCTCAGTTCCGCTACCTGGGGCGATGGCGACCCGGCAGGCAACACCCTGGGCACCGAGCGCACCACCAAGATTGAAGACGCGTACCTCGGCTGGCGGTCCGACGATCTGTTCCCGGCGCTGGGCAAGAACGGCGTGGATATTTCCGCTGGGCGCCAGGTGGTCAAGCTGGGTCGTGGGTTCCTGATCAACGATGACGGGCCGAACCTGGGCAAGGGCCCCGCCGATGGTAAGCTGAACCGCGGGGGGGCGTTCTACCTGGCGGCGCGGCATGCGTTCGACCAGACCGCGTATGTGCGCCTGGGTGGGCAGGACGGCCTGCATGGCAGCCTGCTGTGGTTGAAGTCCGACAACCGTGCCCAGGCTGAAACCGAACTGGCCGCCGGTACGCTGGACTACACCGCCCAGCCGGGGACGATCGGGCTGACCTGGATCCACGGCATCAACGTGAACGATCAATGGGCCAGTGACTTCCAGCGCCAGCGCAAGGGCATGAATGTCTACAGCGTGCGCGGTGAGGGCGATGCGGGCGTCAAGAACGTCAGCCTGGCATTCGAGTACGCCTGGCAGGACAAGGACGCCGGCCCGCAAAACGCCTGGTACGGCGAGGCAGGCTATACCTTTGCCGATAGCGCCTGGTCGCCCAAACTCACGTACCGTTATGCGCGCTACTCACAGAAGTGGGACTCGTTGTTCACCGGCCAGAGCCTGGGGTACGGCACCTGGCTGCAAGGCGAAGTCGCCAGCAACTACTCGGGGCCGTTCAACAGCAATACACGGGTCCAGCATGTCGGGTTGAAGGCGACCCCGCTGGAAACCCTGACCCTGGGTGCGCTGTTCTTCGATTTCGACACCGTGCGCAAGCGCGATGCAATCAACCTCAATGCCCGGGAACTGGACCTGTATGCCGAATGGGCGGTCAACCCGCACCTGATCGTCACCCCGCTGGTCGGCCTGTACAAGCCCGAGAAGGACGCGACCACGGGCGGTAATCAGGTGGGGGGCAATGGCACCAATGTGTACAGCCAGGTGACCGTGGCCGTACCGTTCTGAGCATGGCTGGGTACGGCGTTGGGATACCTATGCCGTTCTGGTGGTAGGCGGGTTGCGCATGTTGTCGGCGATCCGTCGCGTGGTGTCCATGACCATCTCGATCACGGTTTCCTGGCGCAGCAGCTTGAAGCTTTGCGTGCTGCCGACGGCCGACAGGCTGCCGACCACTTCGTCCAGGTCGGTCTGGATGATGGGCGCGGCGATACCGGTCAGGCCCAGGTTGAGCTCATCGTGGGTCAGGCAGTAGCCGTCCTTGCGGATCTTTTTCGCGGCCTTGTTGAACCCCGCCCAGTCGTAGGGGCTGGCGGGGTCGTTGGCCAGGTGCTCGTCGAACAGGCGTTGCAGGCGACGGCCTTTCTGGTAGGCGATCAACACCTTCGACTGCGCGCCGCGAAAGAACGGCAACGGTTGCCCACGCCCGAACGCAAAGTGATAGGTGTCGGTGGGCTCGGCGATGTAGGTGTTGATGATGCGCCCGTCATAAAACACGCTGGCAAACACCGCCAGGCCCGTTTGCGCGGACAACTCGTGCATCAGCTCGCGCCCGGCGAGCAGGATCGGGTCGTACTGACGCATCTTCCAGTCCAGCTCGATCACCCGTGGGCCCAGGCCATAGCTGCCGGCATCCACGCGGGTCAGCAGGCCGGCATCGCACAAGTCCTTGACGTAGCGGTACACGGTGGCCCGTGACAGGCCCATGCGCTCGGCGATGGTGTCGGGGTCGATCTTCAATGTCTGTGGGCCGAACAGGTCCAGGACGCTCAGCAATTTGCTCAGGCTGCTCATTTCGTTCCTAAAAAGGGGAGGGGCACGTGCTGCGTTCCGCTGGCGCAACACTACCGCAGTAAAAGAAAAACGCAATCTTTTGTGCTTTTTAGGTCGTCAAAAAATCACATAAATCTCACTAAGTGAGACAAATCAAAATAAAGTGCTTGTTGATTGAATTTTTGTGTGTGATAAATCTCATCACTGCAAACGCTCAAGCAAGAGGGCTGAAAATGAATGGTGCGCAACTGATAGTGAATGCGGCTGCGGCAAGCGGTATCGAGTACTGCTTCGCCAATCCCGGAACCACCGAAATTCCATTGGTGGCGGCGATGGCCAGCGCACCTGCACTCAAGCCGGTGTTGTCGTTGTTTGAAGGGGTCTGCACCGGCGCGGCGGACGGCTATGGCCGGATTGCCGGCAAACCGGCCATGACTCTGACCCATCTGGGGCCCGGGTTCGCCAACGGCATCGCCAACCTGCACAACGCACGTCGCGCCAACACTCCCATCGTCAACGTGATCGGCGATCACGCCTCGTGGCACGTCAACTACGACCCGCCGCTGGCCAGTGACATCCAGGCCCTGGCAGGCGCGGTCTCCGGCTGGGTGCGCACCTCGCGCACGGCGTCGGGGGTGGGCGAGGATCTGCAGGAAGCCATGCGCGCGGCCTGGCAGGCCAAGGGGCAGATCGCCAGTTTGATCCTGCCCATGGACCTGCAAGCCCATGCCGTGACCCACAGCGGTGTATTCGCCCCGATCCGCCCGCCGGTCCGGCGCTTTGCCGGCGACCGCATCGAGAGCGTGGCCAAGGCCCTGCGTGACGGCCTGCGCCTGGTGTTTATCGTCGGCGACGAAGGCTTGTCGGTTGCCGGCCTGGAAGCGGCGGGGCGCCTGGCGCAACTGCCGGGCGTGCGTCTGTTCGCCGAGACCTTTCCACGCCTGAGCTACCGTGGCGGTGGCCTGCCGGACCTGGACCGCCTGCCGTACTTCCCGGAAGTGGCGATTGAAATCCTCGAACAATACGACCGGGTGGTGTGCGCCGGCGTGCCGGAGCCCATCAGCTACTTCGGCTACGAAGGCATCCCGTCGCGCCTGGCCGAACGTGAGCGCCTGCTGGCGTTGGCCGATGTCGGTGACGATGTGGCCGGCGCGCTGACGGCATTGGCCGACGCCCTGGATGCACCCGCGTATGTGCCAACGCCCCAGGGCATCGAACTGCCGCCCGGTCACGCCGAGCTGACCCCACAGTCGGTGGGCCAGTTGCTGGCTGCCGCCCTGCCGGACGACAGCATTGTCTCCGTGGAAGGCGGCACCTGCGGCTATCCGTTCTTCACCGCTTCGGCCCGCGCCGCTCGGCACCGGGTACTGACCAACACCGGTGGCGCGATCGGCCAGGGTATCCCGGTGGGCTTCGGCGCCGCCCTGGCCGAGCGCGGCAACCGCGTGTACTGCCTGCAATCGGACGGCAGTGCCCAGTACACCATTCAAACCCTGTGGAGCATTGCCCGCGAGCAACTGCCAGTGGTGATCCTGATTGCCGCCAACCACCGCTACGCGATTCTGCAGAACGAGTTGCGTCGTTTCGGCATGACCGAACTGGGACCTGAAGCCCTGAAGCTGACGGTGCTCGACAGCCCGCGCATTGACTGGAAAGCCCTGGCCAAAGGCTACGGCGTGCCAGCCAGCACGGTGCACACCAATGCCGAACTGCAACGGGCGCTGGCCAATGCAAATGCCGACGGCGGGCCTTGCCTGATCGAAATGGCGCTGTGAAGGAGTCGACCATGAAGCTGTTTGAAGTACTACCCGCCGTCCAGGCTTTTCTGTCCCAGCCGGGTCGCCTGTTTATCGGTGGCACTTGGCAGGATGCTGCCGATGGCCGCCGTTTTGCGGTGGAAAACCCGGCCACCGAAGACACCCTGACCGAAGTGGCCCAGGGCGGTGCACGGGACGTGGACGCCGCCGTTGCCGCCGCGCGTTCGGCGTTCAACGGCGCCTGGTCGTTGCAGTCACCGGCCCAGCGCGGCCTGCTGCTGTTCCGCCTGGCGGACCTGTTGGACCAGCACCGCGAAGAACTGGCGCAGCTGATCACCCTGGAAAACGGCAAGCCGATTGCTGCAGCGCGCGGTGAAGCGGCCAGCGCCGCCACCATCCTGCGCTACTTCGCCGGCTGGCCGACCAAAATCGAAGGCAGCACCTTGCCCGTTTCACCGGCCAGCGGCGCGCCGATGCTCAACTACACCCTGCGTGAACCGGTGGGGGTCTGCGCCCTGATCGTGCCGTGGAACTTCCCGCTGAACATGTGCGTGTGGAAGCTCGGCCCGGCGCTGGCCACCGGTTGCGTCGCGGTGCTCAAGCCTGCCGAACAAACGCCGCTGGTTGCGATCCGCCTGGTGCAGTTGATCGAGGCGGCGGGGTTCCCGGCCGGCGTGGTCAACCTGGTCACCGGCCTTGGCGCCGAAACCGGTGCGCCGCTGGCGGAGCATCCCGATGTGGACAAGATCGCCTTTACCGGCTCGACCCAGGTCGGCCGGCTGATCGCGCAAGCGGCCACGCGCAACATGAAAAAGGTCTCGCTGGAACTGGGCGGCAAGTCGCCGAACATCATCCTGCCCGACGCCGATATCGTGCGCGCCGCCAAAGGCGCTGCCGATGGCATTTTCTATAACCAGGGCCAGGTGTGCACCGCCGCTTCGCGGTTGTACGTGCACGCCAGTGTGCTGGACCGGGTCCTCGAAGAACTCGAACGGCACGCCGCCGCCCATGTCCTCGGCAATGGCCTGGACCCGGCCAGCAGCATGGGCCCGCTGGTTTCCGGGCGCCAGCTGGCGACGGTCAAGGGCTACCTGCAACGCGGCCAGGAAGAGGGCGCCGAACTGATCTGCGGTGGCGGGCGTCCGGCCCACCTGGAGCGTGGCCACTTCATTGCGCCCAGTGTGTTCCTGGATCGCGCCGAGGCGGCCTGCGTCGCCCGCGAAGAAATCTTCGGCCCGGTGCTGACGGTAATGAGCTGGACCGAAATCGATGACCTGGTGCTGCGCGCCAACGATTCGCCCTATGGCCTTGCGGCCGGCCTGTGGACCCGCGACCTGCGCTCGGCGCACCGCGTGGCGGCGCAACTCAAGGCGGGCTCGGTGTGGGTCAACTGCTGGAACGTGGTCGATGCGGCCTCGCCATTCGGCGGCTACAAGCAATCCGGCTGGGGCCGGGAAATGGGTAAGAACGTGATCGATGCCTACACCGAGACCAAAAGCGTGTTTGTCGATCTGGCCTGAACTGAATAATCACACGAGGTAATTGTTATGGATCTGGAATTGAAAGGCCGCGTGGCCATCGTTACCGGTGGCGGCATGGGCATCGGCAAGGAAGTCGCACGTTTTCTCTCCGAAGAAGGCTGCAAGGTGGTGATCTGCGCGCGCCGCATGGCGTTCCTGCAACTGGCCGCCGAAGAGATCAGCGCCCAGACCGGCAACGAAGTGCTGCCGCTGTTCTGCGACACCAATGAGATGTCCGCCGTGTCGGAAATGGTCGAAGCCGCCTACAAGCACTTCGGCCGCATCGACATCCTGGTCAACGGTGCCGCTGCGCCGTCTGGCGTAGTGCGCAATGACATCGAACACGCCGGCGACGATGAACTGCTGTCGGACCTCAACACCAAAGTGATCGGCTACTTCCGTTGCGCCAAGGCCGTGACCCCGCACATGAAGGCCGCTGGCTTCGGTCGCATCATCAACATCGGTGGCCTCACCGGACGCAGCAGCAAGGTGCTGTCGGGCATGCGCAACCTGGCCATCGCCCACATGACCAAGACTCTGTCCGACCAGCTTGGCCCCTCGGGCATCACGGTCAACCTGATTCACCCAGGCGTTGTGGATACCCCGCATATCCAGGAGCTGTATGACCGCGAAGCGGTCAAGCAAGGCAAGACCGCGGAGCAGGTCGAGCAGGCTTATATCGACGCGACGCCGATTCGCCGCACCCTCGCACCGATTGAAATGGGCTGGCTGATTGGTTTCCTGGCGTCGCCCAAGGCTGGCGCGGTGACCGGCGAGTCCATCGGCATCGACGGCGGTTTGACCCGTGGTATCTATATCTGAGGAGCATCTGTGATGAGTAACGGAACCCTTTTGGTGGCCACCGTCGGGCAAGCGGTGATCCGCAGTGCCGACGATGGCCGTACCTGGCATCGCCTGGGCCTGGGGCAGGACCTGGAATTCGATGCGATCACTCGCTCACTGAGCCTGCACCCCGACGCGCCCGAGGTGATTTATGCCGGCACCGACGTGGGCTTGTGCGTCAGCCGTGACACCGGCGGCCATTGGCAGCGCGTCGATTCGCCGTTCAACGGGCAGACGGTGTGGAAAGTCGCGGTGGACCCACGGAACGCACAACGGATTTTCGTCGGCACCGGTGCACCTTCCCGCGCTGTGTTGTGGCGCACCCTGGACGGTGGGCTGAGCTGGGATCGGGCACCGGTGGAAATTCCGGAGTTTTGCGACGGCGTCAGTCGCCCACGCCTGCTGGCGTTTGCCTACGACCCGACCGACCCCGACCAGCTGTGGTTCGGCCTTGAAGAGGGTGGGTTGTTCCACTCCCGCGACGGCGGCGACAGTTGGACCCGCGTCGATGACCGCCTGTTGTGGGAGTTCAACTCGGACGTGCACAACATCCTGGTACTGCCCAACCATGGCCAGAAAGTCATCGTGGTGGTCTGCGTCAACGCGGTCTACCGCAGCCTGGACGAAGGGCTGACCTGGACTGGCATCATCGGCCGCGAAGCCTTCGGCCTGTATTACATCCGCGCCATGAACGCGCCGTTGGGTTCGCAAAGCGACCTGTACCTGAGCATTTCCGATGGCACGCCGGGCACCACCAGCAAGATCCTGGTGTCCCGCGATGCGGCGCTCAGCTGGGAAGTGCTGCCGCTTTCCCAGCAGCCCAATTCCTGCGTGTGGGCGATTGCCTTCAACCCGGCCAACCCCCGGCAGATCGTGGCGGGCACCAAGTACGGGCATCTGTTCACCTCCGACAACGGCGGTGACGGCTGGCAGAAACAGTGGCGCGACTTCAGCGAGATCGCCGATGTGCTGTGGACGCCGGCCGTGGCGCAGATCAAGGCCGGGCATCAATCCATCGTCAAGAAGCACTGAGGTATATCGCCATGAAAGTCGAGATCCTGCGTACTCACTTATCGCTCTGGGTCAGTGACCCGGACGTGTCGGCGCGCTGGTACGCCGACATCCTGGGCATGCACGAAAGTGCCCGGGGCGAGAGCTGGGTCATGATGGCGTTTGGCGGCAAGCACCACGACATCGCCTTGATCCGCGCCGACCCTGGCGCCCATCAGGGTGGGCTGGGGTTGCAACACTACGGCCTGGAAATCGACGGAGACATGACCACCCTGCGCCAGCTCTACGGCATGTTGCTGGGCAAGGGTGTCGAGGTGGTCAAGATCACCGACCACGAAATCGGCCATGGCGTGTACTTCAACGACCCCGACGGCAACCGCATGGAATTCTTCCTCGAGACCGAGCATGACGATGCGCGCGGCAAGGCCCGGTTCAAGGCCGCTGGCGCACCGAGCCGACATTTCAACCTGGACCCACTGGACCCACTTTGAGGCAACCCCGATGAAAACCGCGAATTTTGCTAGCTATCACATCCGCAAATGGTACAGCTTTGTCGAAGAAACCCTGGCCAACGAAACCGGCCAACTGGCCGATGGCGAGCCACTGTTCAAATATGCGATTGCCGCCGTGATCGCCAACCCTTATGCCGGTCGCTACAGCGAGTCGCTCGCCGAACTGGTCGACCCTTCGCCGCTGCTGGGCGAAGAGTTTGGCCGGCGCATCCAGGCACTGGCCGGCGCCCGTGAGATTGTCAGCTATGGCAAGGCGATCCTGGTGGGCAGCGAGGGCGAGTACGAGCACGGTAATGCATTCCTGACCAACCCAGCAGCCGACCCGATCCGCGTCGCGCTGGGCGGCGGCAAATCCTGGGTACCGTCCACCGGCAAGCGTGGCGGGCCGGGGTCGACCATCGACGTACCGCTGGCGCACAAGGATGCCCTGTACGTCCGTTCCCACTACGACAGCATATCGCTGATGTTTGGCGACGGGCCGGCGCCCGACGAGGTCGTGATCATCTGGGCCTTCGCTACGCGTGGACGCTTGCATGCGCGCCTGGGCGGCCTGCAGGCTAAAGACGTCAAAGGCCTGGATGGGCTGCACTGACAGCAGGCGTGCGCCTTGAGCTGTACCGGATTACAACCACAACAAGAAAGCGGTGATGAGCGATGAAGCAGGAGAAGACCCAAGTTGTCATTGTCGGCGGCGGTCCCAACGGGATCACGGCCGCACACTATATGGGGATGTACGGTGTCGACTGCGTCGTCCTTGAACTGGCTGATTGCATCCTGCCTTACCCGCGTGCGGTGGGCATGGACGATGAAGCGCTGCGGGTGTTGCAGGGCATCGGTATTGCCGAACTGGCCGCGCGGGACATGATCTGCGACGTGCCGTTGCGCTATTACAACGCACGTGGCGTGTGTTTCGCCGAGGTCAAGCCGAGCACCGCCCACTACGGCTGGCCGATGCGCAACATCTTCATGCAGCAGTTGCTCGAAGGCACGCTGCGCGAAACCCTCGGCCGGCATGCCGGTGTCGAGTTGCGCCAAGGCCACGAAATGCTCGAATTGGAGCAGGACGGCGAGGGCGTGACCTTGCAGGTGCGCGATGCCCGGGGCGAGGTCTATGAATTGCGCGCCGATTATGTGATCGGTGCCGACGGCGGCCGCTCCACCGTGCGTAAAAAACTCGGGGTCGAGTTGCTGGGGCTGACCCATGCGCGCAAGTGGGTGGTGGTCGACACCGCCAATGACACGCTGGACGCGCCTTACACTGCCTTGCATGCCGACCCGCAGCGACCGTTCGTGTGCATCTATTTGCCTTACCAGCAGCGGCGTTGGGAGTTCATGCTGATGGAGGGCGAGGACGAGGCGAAGATGTGCGACGAAAGCACCATCCGCGACCTGATCCGTGGGCATATCGGCGATGCGGTCGACCAGTTGGACATCATCCGTATCCGCGCCTACACCCACCATTCACGGGTAGCGGCGCGCTTTGTCCAGGGCCGCGTGGCGCTGGTGGGCGACGCGGCGCACATCTCGCCGCCCTGGGCCGGGCAAGGGCTCAACTCCGGACTGCGCGACGTGGCCAACGTGGCCTGGAAACTCGCGGCGATCATCCAGGGGCGTGCCGCCCATGGGATTCTTGTGAGCTACGACCAGGAGCGTCGCGGGCACGCCACCGAGCTGGTGGCGCTGGCCGACAACATGGGCGCGGTATTGGGCTTGACCAACCCCTTGATGGCCGGCGTACGCGACTGGTTGTTCCAGGCGGTGAACAGCGTCGACAACCTGCGCTCGCACCTGTTGGAGTTCAAGTTCAAACCCAAGGCGACCATCACCAAAGGCCTGGTCCATCATGAGCGGGCCGAGTTGCGCGAGGATGACCTGGTCGGGCAATTGTTCGTGCAACCCTATATCGAAGATGCCCAGGGCCAGCGCCGCCGCCTGGACGATGTATTGGGCAACGGCTACGCGGTGCTGGGGTATCGCGTGAACCCGCGCGGGCACCTCAGCGAGGAAATGGCCGGCTATTGGGCACGCTGGGATGCGCGTTTCATCCAGGTCAATCGTTCGCGCAGTGGTGTCGGCCGTGGGCAGCCCTTGACCGCCACGGACGCCATCAGCGTGGAAGACGTGGATAACCGCCTGGGCGAGTGGTTCTCCAAGGTGCGCGATTGCATCGTAGTGGTGCGGCCGGACCGTTTTGTCGCCGCGATCACCACGCCCGAGCGACTGGATGGGGTACTGCGCAAACTGGCGGAGCAACTGTCATGAGCCACAACAACGAACTGCTCAACCGCTTGCACCAGGCCACCCTGACCCGGCAGGCCCTGCCGCCGCTGCCCGCCGAGACGCTGGACCCATATTCCGGGTACGCGCTGCAACGCCTGGGGCTGGACGCCCGCCTGGCGGCCGGCGAGCGCCTGAGCGGGTGGAAGATCGCCTTCGCCGGCAGCGCCGCGCAACAGCGTTTTGGCCTCGATCAGCCGGTGTACGGCGCGTTGACCGAGAACATGAGCGTCAAGCCGGGCACGGCGGTGGCCCTGTCACGGTTGATCCAGCCCAAGCTGGAGATTGAAGTGGCGGTGGTCATCGGGCGCACCCTGGCGCCCGGTGACTACAGCGACGAGGACATCCTGGCGGCCATCCGTGACGTCGCGCCCGCCTTCGAAGTCGCCGACTGCCGCTGGCAAGCCTGGACCTTCGGCGCCGGCGCGTTCCTGGCCGACAACGCCGCGGCGGGGCTTTATTGCATCGGGCCACGGACGCCGTTTGATCCAGCCCTGCACCTCAATGCAACCTACCGCCTGGAGTGCGCTGGTGCGCTGTACGGCGACGGCAATACCCTGGAGCGCGAAGACACACCGCTGGCCAACCTGTGCTGGCTGATCCGGCGCCTGCTGGCCGACGGTCAACCGGTGGAGGCGGGACAGGTCGTGCTGTCCGGGGCGTTGCTGGCGCCCCTGAGCATCCAGCCGACCACCTATCGCCTGCAGATGTTTGGCACGGAACTGGCTTTGGTTTTCACCGCTGACACCGTGCCGGTGTAAACCCACGTGCGGTCAAGGATGACAGCGTCCCTTTCAGGTCGATGAAGACACCAGGCCACCGAGGAACGACAACCATGCTCGCTGAAGCGCGAACCTTCAATGACCCTCAACAACACGCCGGGTCTATCCACGGCTGGCGCCAAGTGTATGACCAGCTTGGCCGTGGTTGCCTGACGAGTGAGCTGCGGCAATTGTCCGCCGATCGCTTCCAGGTGTTCCAGGAGGTGTTGGACAAACGCGTGGTCCAGCGCGGTTACGCCCCGAAAGGGCGGCTGTGCGCAGCCATGTCGCTGGGCCCCGCGCCGGTGGTGCAAGGCCAACAGGTGGGCACCCACAGCGTGGTGCTGTTGCGCGATGGCGAGGAGTTTGTGTTGCATGCGCCCGAGGGCACGCACTTTTTTGCGTTCAATATCGACGCGGTGCGCTTCGCCAAACTGGCGGCCTTCGAATTGTCCAACGAGCAGCTCAAGCGGCTGAAGACCACTTCTCAGTTGAGCGTGGACGATGCGTTACTCTTGCGCATTCGCCAGCGTATCCATCCCCTGTTCTGTCACCTGGTGGAACAGTCCGAGGCGGTCAGCCCAGCGGCTGAAAAAATGCTTGAAGACGAATTGCTCAACGCCTTCCTCGATCTGTTCAGCAACGCCACCGATGAGGTGCGTTGCCGGCGTGGCAATGTCACTGTCAGTGCTTACCTGGTCAAGCGTTGCCAGGAGTTGATCGACGCCAGTGGCGACACGCCCCTGAGCATTCTTGATCTGTGCGAACACCTGCGGGTCAGCCGGCGCACCCTGCAGAACAGTTTCCAGGCCGTGACCGGTATGCGCCCGGTCGAATACTTGCGCAACCTGCGCCTGAATGCCGTGCGCCGCCGCTTGAACAGCACCTCTGCCTGCTCCCAGAACGTTGGCGAAATTGCCGTGGCGATGGGCTTTTTTCATCTGAGCCATTTTGCCGGGCATTACCGGGAACTGTTTGGCGAGTCACCCTCCGAAACCCTCAGGGCGACCCGCTAGGGCGCCCATTCTCAGGCGTAGCTGATCCGCTCGGCGTAGGCGTTCTGCAGCATTTTGCGCTGGTAGTCGCAGGGCGTGGTGCTGACCAGTTGCTTGAAGTCGCGCAGGAAGTGCGACTGGTCGGCAAAACCCAGGTCGAGCGCCAACGCCGAGAACGACACGTCCCGGCAGGTATTGAGGGTGTCCAGGGCGGCCTGGCAGCGGATGATCCGGCAAAAGGCCTTGGGCGACATGCCGGTGTCCTGGCTGAACTGGCGGTGCAGCGTGCGGCTGGTGTAACCGCTGAGGTCTTCAAGCTGGTGGATGCGAATAGACCCGCGATGCCGCATGGCTTGTTGAATGACCAGGGCGGTCAGCGGTGATGCCTTGCCCATCAGGCGGGGTGCAAGATAGTCATTGAACAGGCGCATTTGCTCGCTCAACTGCGGCGCCTGCACGATGTTGTCGAAGATGCGCCGGGCAAACGTCGAAACCTCCAGCAAGTCGAGCTCCCGCTCGGTCAATTCCTCCGCCAGCACATTGATGAAACCGGGAATGACGCCGGGTGAAAAACGCACGCCGAAGTAATGGTGGTTCGGGTTCAATTCGACCGCCTTGGCGGCGAGCGGCGTCCCGCAGATCTTGGCGCTCGGACGCACGGCATCACAGTCGAAGACGATGTCCACGCACCCATCCGGAACGGCCAGTACCTGAGTCGATTGAGCCGCATCGAACGCATAGAAATGCGAGATCGCCGGGTGGTCGGAGGGCATGACCGAATACCGTGAAGAATTGAGAACGAACCAGGGTTGTTCGTTTGCCGTGTGGTGCCGTGGAGTCGAGATCATAGGTGCACTGTCGAGAGGCTCAGAGGCGCGATTTTTCACGCAGGATTCGCGCCAACTCTGGCGGTAACACAAGGCCTGGCGTGTCCGAAAACTACAATACGACCCGGCCCCGTGCCCTCGATACTCGACCTCGACAGCGTGGCGCTGCGCCTACCGCAGCGGTATCACCTTCGACCCGAGAATAACTATGTCTACGACTACAAAAATCGACTTTATCTACCTCTCCGAGCCGGACATGATCCGCGCGGGCGTGACCGACATGCTGGCGTGCGTGAATACCATGGAAGAGATGTTCAGCCTGCTGTACGCCGGCGACTACCGCATGGCCGGGCCGAACAATGATTCCCATGGTGCGATGGTGATTTTCCCCAAGGATTCGCCGTTCCCGAACATGCCCAAGCCCACGGCCGACCGGCGCATGATGGCCATGCCGGCCTACCTGGGCGGCAGCTTCTGCACCGCTGGCGTGAAGTGGTACGGCTCCAATATCGCCAACCGCGAAAAGGGTCTGCCGCGCTCGATCCTGATGTTCACCCTGAATGATCCCGACACCGGTGCGCCGTTGGCACACATGTCGGCCAACCTGCTGTCGGCGTATCGCACCGGGGCCATTCCCGGTGTGGGCGCACGCCACCTGGCGCGCAAGGGCTCGAAAGTCGTGGGCCTGCTGGGGCCGGGCGTGATGGGCAAGACCACCTTGGCGGCGTTCATCGCGGTCTGTCCGCACATCGATACGCTGAAAATCAAAGGCCGTGGCCAGAAGAGCCTGACCGATTTTATTGCGTGGGTTGAAGCGACCTATCCGCAAATCACCACGATAAAGGTGGTGGACACCCTGGAAGAGGTGGTCCGCGATTCGGACCTTGTTACTTATTGTAGCTCCGGCGAAACGGGCGACCCCTCGAACTACCCAATTGTGCGGCGTGAATGGGTCAAACCGGGCGCATTTCTGGCGATGCCGGCGGCCTGCTCGCTCGATGAAGGCATGGAGCAGGCGGACGTGCGCAAGGTGCTGGATAACACCGGTCTTTACCAGGCCTGGTTTGAAGAGTTGCCCAAGCCTGCGCATCACTGCGTGCCGGTGATTGGCGTGCGCTTCATGGACATGATTGCCGAAGGCACCTTGCGCCTGGAAGACGTCGAGGACATCGGCAAGATCATCGCCGGCGCCGCCCCTGGCCGCAGGACCGATGAGGAAATCATCATCATGTCGGTCGGCGGCATGCCCGTGGAGGACGTGGCCTGGGGCACGGTGGTGTACCGCAATGCGATCAGGCGAGGCATCGGCGTCAGCCTGAACCTGTGGGAAACCCCGGTACTGCGTTAAGTCACTCAACCCCTATTCTGACGAGGCATTCGACATGACAAACATCATCAAGCTCAAGACCGGCTCGCCGTTCGAAGACCAGGCCAGCTATTCGCGCCTGGTGGTCGTCGACAACTGGATCTACGTGTCCAACACCGCAGGTCGCAACCCACAGACCAAACTGATCCCGGAAGACGTCCTGGAGCAGGCCCGCCAGGTCTTCGCCAACATCGAAACCGCCCTGGCGGCGGTGGATGCAAGCCTGGCCGATGTGGTGTGTTCGCGGGTGTTCATCCAGGACCCCAAGGACGTGCCGGCGGTGATGGGCCTGATCGGCGAGAAGTTTCGCGGCGTCGACCCGGCCAGCACCGTCACGTGCCCGCCACTGGGGTCGACGGTCTACAAGGTGGAGCTGGAAGTGACGGCCTATCGCAACGCATCCAAGGCGCAGGTCGAAGTCATTCGTCTGTCGCAGTGACCGCCAGCGGTTGCTCCTATTTGCCCATCAGCGAGTCTTGATCATGGCACCGACTATTGCGCCCGTGAACACATCCGCCGCGTTTCCTGCCGCCACCAGCGTTGTCATCATTGGTGGCGGGATTATTGGCTTGACGGCGGCATTGACCCTGGCCGAACGCAACATCGCGGTGGTGGTGCTGGAAAAAGGCCGCATCGCCGCCGAGCAGTCGTCGCGCAACCTGGGCTGGGTACGCAAGACCAGCCGCCACGCCGCCGATATTCCCCTGGCCCTCGCGGCCGACCGGTTATGGGCCAAGATGCCCGAGCGGGTTGGCGCGGATGTCGGCTATCGCCAGGAAGGCATTATGTTTGTCGGCCGCACCCCGGCGCAGATGGCGATGCATGAAGGCTGGCTCAAGTCCGTGGAGCATCTGTCCCTGGATTCACGGCTGCTCAGCAAGCGTGAGATCGATGGGTTGGTGCCCGGCGGCGTGGGCGATTGGGCGGGTGGCATCTTCACGCCGTCTGACGCACGTGCCGAACCGACCCTGGCCAGCAGCGCCATCGCCAAGGCGGCCATGGCGCTGGGCGTGGTGATTGTCGAGCAGTGTGCGGTGCGTACGTTGCAAATGTCTGCCGGGGCCGTGAGTGGCGTGGTCACCGAGCGAGGTGAAATCCGCTGCGACCACGTATTGCTGGCGGGTGGCATGTGGTCGCGGCGCTTCCTGGGTAACCTGGGGGTGTCGTTGCCGACCCTGCCGTTGACCTGCTCGGTACTGCGCACCCACCCCATGGAAGGGCCGACGCAGATTGCCGTCGGCGCGCCGGACTTTTCGTTCCGCAAGCACAAGGACGGCGGTTTCATCATCACCCAGCGCGGCAAGCTGGACGCCTTCCTGACCCTTGATCACCTGTTGCTCGCCAAGCAGTACATGCCGCAGTTCCGGGCGCAGCGCCATGTGCTCGATGTATCGCTGGGCAAGCCGTTCCTGCACGACCTGAAGCTTGCACGGCGTTGGCACTCCAGCAGTGTGAGCCCGTTCGAGCGCGTCCGGGTGCAGGACCCTCCGGCCAACCCACGGCTGAACGGCGATGCGATGAACAACCTCATCGCCGCCTGGCCGGTGTTCGAGCAGGCGCGCATCGCCCAGGCTTGGGCCGGTACGATTGATGTCACGCCGGATTCGAACCCGGTGATCGGGCCGGTTGCGCAGATCCCCGGGCTGACCGTGGCCACGGGTTTCTCCGGGCATGGCTTTGGTACGTCCCCTGCAGCGGGTCATCTCGCGGCAGACCTGGTCAGCGGGCATACACCGATCATCGACCCAAGCCCTTATCGCTTCGATCGTTTCTAGAGGAACACACCGATGCTTGCTGACAGTTGTTTCTTCACCAACCGTTGCGGCCTGCGCCTGCATTTTTTGCGCTGGGGCAAGCCGGGTGGCGTGCCGCTGGTGCTGCTGCATGGTTTGCGCGCTTATGCGCAAACCTGGGATTCGCTGGTGCAGTCCCTGGGCGCAGGCTATTGCATCTATGCCCTGGACCAACGCGGGCGGGGCCTGAGTGATTGGGCCGCGCCCGACACCTACCACACGCAGTCGTATGTCGAAGACCTCGCTGACTTCGTCGCCCATGTGGGCTTGCAGCGGTTTGTCTTGCTGGGGCATTCATTGGGCGGCGCCAACGCCCTTGAATATGCGCGGCAGCACCCTGGTCGGCTGATGGGGCTGATGATTGAAGACATCGGCCCCGGTTCTTCAAGCCAGGGCGATGGCGCTGCGCGTATCCGTCGCGAGATGAGCCAGACACCGTTGCAGTTCGAGAACTGGGAGCTGGCCCGTGCCTTCTGGCAGGCGTCACGCCCCGGTCTGTCGGAGCAGGGCCTGAACTCCAGGCTGGCGCATTCGATGAAGGAAAACGACGCAGGGATCACCTGGCGCCATGATCAGCAGGGGATTGCCCAGGCGCGCCTGAGCATCGAGCCGACGGATTTGTGGCCGGCGGTGCGTGCATTGGATTGCCCGACCCTGTTTATTCGCGGCGGTCGCTCGGACTTCCTGCCGGCAGCAACGTTGGAAGCAATGACCGCGAGCAACCCGCATATTCGGACCGTGGAGGTGGCCGACGCGAGTCACTATGTGCATGACGACCAGGGCGAGGTGTTCAACGCATTGGTTTGGGCATTCCTCAGGGAACTTGCGCCTGAGTGTTTCTAGGGAACTCGTTGGCCGCGTTGATCTTCAAGGCTGCTTGCTGCCGAATCCCCGGGGCCTGGCCTGCTACCTCAGGCTGCCGGCCTCACCCGGAAGGCCAGGAACACCGGGCCGCCTGGAAACGTGCTGAGTTCCAGCTCATCCAGGGGGCTCAGCGTGCGTGTACGGCTTCCCGCATTACTGTAGAGCGTGTGGTTGCCCGATGCGACGATGTTGATCTTGCCTGCCGCCGCCTGGATCAACGTGGCCCTGAACCCTTCCGTCACATCATCACCCAGCGTCAGGGTCACGTCCGTGTTGCTCAGGACCAGAATCGACTTGCCTGAATCCGCCATGCTCAGGGCCCTGCTGCCGGTGATCGAGATATTGGTGTGTACATGGCCCCCGGCGTGATAACTGACCATCCTGGGGTCGGCGAAGACACGGGCGAAGGCCCCGACGTAGTTGACGCTGGCACGCATGTCATCGAACTGTTCCACGACGTAGGTGCCGATGCTGCCGGTATTCGCTGTGTCGGCGTCCATTGCCCATTTGCGTCCTACCATCAGCCCTATCTGGGTATTGGCGCCTACGCCGGCACGCACCTCTTCGAGAAACAGCGTGCCGATCTGGCCACCCCCATTCCCCTGGACGTAGGTCAGCCGTGCAATGGAGTGGCTGTCACCGGTGGGGCTGCCCCGGGAGGTATCGACCCGATAGTCGACACAATCCGCCGAGACGATGGTGTTCGTCGTGTTGGCGTCAGGCGCCCAGGTGAAATCCAGTGCTCGACCGGTCTTAGCCTGCTCGAATGAGGTGGTCGGCTGTGCGGTGGTGGTAGAACCTGCCTGCTTCAAATCGTCATTCATGATGCTCATCCTCAACTACGTTGCTGTATGCATGTACAGTAGTCTGGATTTTTTCTTTGTGCGGTTTTACCGACGAACTGCACGCAGGGAAGGGGGCGTGTAAAGTGACCGGCATTTCCCAGGCAAAGGTGACCCCCGGATGGCTCCATCGGCAAAACCGCGAGGCAAGAACCAGGACACGGGCTGGCGAGGCTCGGTCGATGTGTGGCTGGACGCCGCCTACGCGGCGTTGAAAGAGTCCGGCATCGACGCCGTGCGCGTGCTGCCGCTGGCCAAGCAGCTGGGCTTGTCGCGTACCAGTTTCTATTGGTTTTTCGAGGACCGCGAGCAACTGCTCGCCGCCTTGCTGGCGCGCTGGCGCGACAAGAACACCGGCAACCTGGTGTTCCAGTGCGAGCGTTACGCCGAAAGCATTTCCGAGGCGATTCTCAACGTCTTTGAATGCTGGCTGAACCCGGAACTGTTCGACTCGCAGTTCGAATTTGCCGTGCGCAGTTGGGCCATGCAGTCGGCAGAAGTCAGCGCGGAAATCGCCCTGGCCGATGACACCCGTATCAACGCCCTGACCGGCATGTTCCGGCGCTTTGGCTACGATGACGAGGCCGCCGATGTGCGCGCGCGGACCATCTACCTGACGCAGATCGGCTACATCTCGATGAACACCAGCGAGGACGTGGTGGTGCGCTTCCGGCGCATTCCCCAGTACGTCAGCGTGTTCACCGGTAAGGCCTTGAAGCGGCGCGAACTGGACCGCTTCTTTGGGGCGTTTGGCTACGCCGAGACCGCACCGGGGGTGTTTGAGCCGCTTTAGAGATCCTTGACCAACCGCAGCGCGTCGTAGATCGCCGCATGGGTATTGCGTGCGGCCACTGCATCGCCGATGCGGAACAGTTGGAAGCGGCCCTCGGGGTTGCTCACCAGGTGCTGCGCGTTGCCGGCGATCAAGTCGTGCTGCTCGACCGCGCCGCCGTTGCTGGAATGCCCTCGCAGGTCGAAGTACAGGTCATCCAGGGGCAGGGTGCCGTGGTTGACCACCACCTGGTCCACCACCCGCTGCTTGTGCACCGCGCCGTAGTCACTGCCGAAAGTGACCAGCAGCCGACCGTCGCGTTTCTCCACCGTTTCGACCCGATAGGTCACGGTAAAGGTCACGTCCAGGTCCTGCAGGCTGCGCATGTAGGGCACCAGGTTCATGGCCATGACTTCCGGCGCGAACGAGCGGTCCGGCGTGACGATTTCCACTCTGGCACCACTTTGTGCAATCACCTCGGCCGCTTGCAGGGCGGCGTGGTCTCCGGCGTCGTCGAAGATCAGCACATGGCGCCCCGGCTTGACGTCGCCGGAAATGATGTCCCAGGTCGACACCACCAACTCATTGCCTTGGGCCAGCACCTCGGTATGCGGCAGGCCGCCGGTCGCCACGATCACCACATCCGGCTCCAGCGCCAGCACGGCCTCGGCCTCGGCCCAGGTGTTGAAGTGGAACTTGACACCCAGGCGTTCGCACTGGCTCATGCGCCAGTCGATGATGCCGATCATTTCGCGGCGCCGCTCGCTCAGGGCGGTCAGGCGGATCTGCCCACCGGGCCGGTCCGCCGCTTCCAGCACCGTTACATCATGCCCGCGCTCACCGGCGACCCGCGCCGCTTCCAGCCCGGCAGGTCCCGTGCCGACAATCAGCACTTTGCGCGGCACCGCTGCCTTGGGAATGTCATGGGGCATGCTGGTTTCGCGACCGGTGGCGGGGTTGTGGATGCAGTACGCCGCACCGCCCTGGTAGATGCGGTCCAGGCAGTAATTGGCGCCGACGCAGGGCCGAATGTCTTCTTCACGCCGCTCGATGATCTTGCGCACGATATGCGGGTCGGTCATGTGGGCGCGGGTCATGCCGACCATGTCCACCTTGCCTGATGCGATGGCGTAGCGCGCCGTGGCGACATCGGGGATTTTTGCCGCATGGAAGGTGGGGAACCCGGTAGACGCACGGATCTCACCGGCAAACTCCAGGTGCGGCGAGTTGCGCATGCCCTGGATCGGGATCACATCGGTGAGGCCCGCATCCGTATCGATATGCCCGCGCACCACGTTGAGGAAGTCCACCAGGCCGCTGTCCTTGAGCAGGTGCGACACCTGCAAACCTTCGCTGGCATTGAACCCGCCCGGCAGCGCCTCGTCGCCGGTGTAGCGCACGCCCAGCAGGAAGTCTTCACCGACCCGCTGGCGAATGCCGCGCAGGACATCGAAGGTAAAGCGCATGCGGTTTTCCAGCGGGCCGCCGTACGGGCCATCCAGCTCGTTGGTGAGCGGCGACCAGAACTGGTCCATCAAATGCCCGTAGGCTTGCAGCTCCAGGCCATCCAGCCCGGCGGCCTGCATGCGCTCGGCCGCGTCGACGTAGTCTTTGATGATTCGCTCGATGTCCCAGTCTTCCAGCTTCTTCGGGAAGGAGCGGTGCGAGGCCTCGCGCCGGTGCGAAGGCGACACCACCGGCAGCCAGTCGGCCTTGTCCCAGCGTGTGCGACGGCCCAGGTGCGTCAACTGGATCATCACCGCCGCGCCATGTTCGTGGCACTCGTCGGTCAAATCCTTCAGCCAGCCGACCACTTCATCCTTGTACGCCAGCACATTGTTGAACACCGGCGGGCTGTCCCGCGACACCGCGGCGGAGCCTGCGGTCATGGTCAAGGCCACACCAGCCTTGGCGCGTTCGACGTGGTAGGCGCGGTACAGCGCCTGCGGCATGCCGTCCACCGGGTAGGCCGGTTCGTGGGCCGTGGTCATGATCCGATTGCGCAGGGTCAGGTGCTTGATCTTATAGGGCTGCAGCAGGGGATCGTTGGACATCAGAGTGTGCTCCGTCGTGGCCATCATCAGGCTTGGCGATTTGAAATTAGGATAAATGTACATGTGCGTCAATAAATCTCGACACGCATGTACATTTTAATTTCGACCTGCCGATGCTCTCCAAATGATGCAGGCGCGCGGGAGCACGGTGGACAACACGCGGTTTGAGGGAATGTTCAGGTTGTAGTGAGCGGGCTTGTGGTGCTGAGTGGACGTGCTGTCGTGAGCAGGCTCAGAAGCAGCGACCACGGGCTGTATTCAATAAATCGCGCACGGCATCGGTGCGCAACAGCAGGGTCATCTGCGCCTCGTCGATCACGATTTCCGCGATGATCAGCGCGCAGATCAGCGGCGCGGTCACGAACCAATGGCACCAGCATTGAGTCGCCAGCGACACGGCTACGCCGATGATCCACAGCGCCAATACCCATTTGGGCGCGCGCTGTTGCAACGGCACCCAGTAACGCTGCAGCCGTTTCAGCCGGGCAGTGTGCAGTTTCAACGACTCTTCAAGGGGTGATAAGGACGAATTCATTTCTCACGCTCGCTGAGCTATCCGGGCGTGACTGGGAAAGGGGTTGCCCAGCCACGACAAGTTGATGCATTCAACTTCGATCCAGTGCCCGTTTCCGGGCAGTGCTGCACAGCTTTTGAATGCAACGCACGTACCCTCGGCGTCCAATAAGACAAAGCATCGATAGCGCCGGGTTGTTCTGAACATCATGGAAAAGATGCGCATGGTGGGGCCTGGGTTACTCAAAGATTCCAACTGAGTTCAAACAGCGTTCCGCCGTTTTCCATTTTCCGGCACGTCACCGCACCGCCGTGGGCGAGGGCAATCGCGCGCACCACCGCCAGGCCCAGGCCGCTGCCGCCCTGGGCGCGGGAACGTGAGTTTTCGCCGCGCTGGAAGGCATCGAACAGGTGCGTGGCCAGGTTCTCATCGATGCCGGGGCCGTCGTCGCGTACCCTCAGGTAATGCATGCCATCGCGGGTGCTCAGGTGCACGTTGACGTTGCCGGGCGTGGCGTGCCGACGCACGTTGTCGAGCAGGGCCAGCAGGGCCTGGCGTATCCGGGCGGGGTCGCAGCGCAGGGTCCGGCGTTGCAGGTCCAGTTGCAGGGTAAAACCGGCGGCGACCAGGCTCGGTTCGAACAGCCGCACATCCTCTTCAATGCCGGCGGCCAGGTCGGCGTCCTGCACATTGAGTTCGAGGTAGCCGCTGTCGCCCAGGCCGACTACCCGCAGGTCCTCGATCATCCGCGCCAGCCCTTCGACCTGACCGAGCAGGCTGTAGAACTGCGCCGTGTCCGGTTCGAATACACCCTCGGCCAAGCCTTGCAGGCGGCCGCGCAGGATGGTCAGCGGCGTGCGCAGTTCATGGGCAATCGCCGCATTCCAGAATGCCTGCTCCTGTGCCATGCGCTTCAAGCGCTGGGCCATGCTGTTGAAATCATCCACCAGGATCGCCGCTTCGCCGATGGACTGGTCACCGGCGACGGCTTGCACATCGAGGTCGCCATCCGCCAGTTTGCGCAGGTTCTCGGCCACCGAGTTCAGCGGCATCAGGATCCGCCGCGACAGCCGCGTGGCCACGAAGGCACCCACCGCCAGGCTGACGCAGGTGGTCAAGGCCATCCACGCCCACTCGACATTGGCCGGCAGCCAGGCATCGGCCTGCTCGTCCGAGAGCGGCCAATAGGTCCATAACAGCGCATAAAACACGTAGGAGCCGATCACGGCCAGGGCGATCACGCAGAGCACCACCGCCGACATGGCGGCAATGATCTGGCGGCTCAAGCCATTGAGCTTCTTCACACGCCACTCCCGAACCGATAGCCCACGCCGCGAATGCTCGCCGGCACGCCTTGCAGCCCCAGGTCTTCGATCTTGCGGCGCAACTTGCTGATATGGCTGTCGACCGTGCGTTCCAGGCTGTCGCTTTCCGGTGAGCACAGCGCCAGCAATTCCGCGCGGCTGAACACGCGTTTCGGTGCCCGGGCCAATTGCGCGAGCAGTTTGAATTCGGTGACGGTCAGTAGCAGCGGCAGGACCTTGCCTTCGATATTCACCGTGACCTGATGGCTTTCGATGTCGATTTCAAAACCATCGACCCGCAACACATTGGCGCCGGCGGCATATGTGTAGGCGATGGAGCGTCGCAGCACGGCCTGGGTACGCGCCACCACCTCGGCCGGGTTGAATGGCTTGACGATGTAGTCGTCGGCACCGATGCGCAGGCCCATCAGCTTGTCCATGTCCTGGTCCTGGGCGGTCAGCATGATCACCGGCGTATTGCCGCGATGACGCACCTCGGCCAGGACCTTCCAGCCATCGACCTGGGGCATCAGTACATCCAGCAGCATCAGATCGGGCTTGAGGGCCTGGTGCAATTCCAGGGCGCGCCGGCCGTCGAGGGCGTGAGCGGTACGAAAGCCGCTGCGCTTGAGATAGGCAATCAGGATGTCGGCGATCTCGGGCTCGTCTTCGGCGATCAGGATCAGCGCCTGGGTGTCTCGGACGCTGTTCGGAAGGGGCGAGGATGCAACGGGAAAATCGTTCATAGTCTGCTCGGTGAATAAGCCTTGTCGTGTTTGCCGCTCCCTGGCCACGCTTGCAAGTGTTGATCATAGCTTCTGGGTGAGGGCGCCCAACATCTGGTTGGCGGTGGAAATCACTTTGGAGTTCATTTCATAGGCCCGTTGTGTGGTGATCATATTGACCATCTCTTCAACGGTGCTCACGTTGGAGGTCTCCAGAGACCGTTGCAGGGTGGTGCCAAACCCGTTGAGCCCCGGCGTGCCGACCTGGGGCGCGCCGCTGGAGGCGGTCTCCAGGAACAGGTTGTTGCCGATTGCCTGCAAGCCGGCGGGGTTGATGAAGTCGGCGGTTTGCAGGTTGCCGATCACTTGCGCAGCGGGGTTGCCGGCCACGGTGATCGACACCACGCCATCCTGGCCCACGGTAAAGGTCTTGGCGTTATCCGGCACCACGATGGCCGGTTCCAGTGCAAAGCCGCTGGCCGTCACCACCTGGCCATTGGCGTTCAGGTGAAAGGTGCCGTCGCGGGTATAGCCGGTGGTGCCGTCCGGCTGCAACACCTGGAAAAAACCGCGCCCGTTCACCGCCAGGTCCAGCGGTTGCCCGGTGGTTTGCAGGCTGCCGGCGCTGAAGTTTTTCTGGGTGCCGACGATCTGTACGCCGGTGCCCAGTTGCAACCCCGACGGCAACGCACTGTCCTGTGTCGACTGCGCGCCCGGCTGGCGCTTGATCTGGTAGAGCAAGTCCTGGAACTCGGCGCGATCACGTTTGAAACCGGTGGTCGAGACGTTCGCCAGGTTGTTGGAAATTGTCGTCAGCTGCGTGTCCTGGGCCGACAAGCCGGTTTTTGCGACGTACAGGGCTGGAATCATGCCGTTCTCCGTGTGAACCCGGTCGACCGGGCACTCTGATGAAAGCCATTGTGCGCAACGAACGTGCGCATTCAGGGGAGGTTTTGTGGAGGAATGATGGAGAGCGGCATTTTTTGTTGGCCCTGATCACTTCAATCCGGGTTCGATCAGGCCGGCTACGCCACGTCCGATGACTTCCGGGTAGCTGTGTTCGGCATCCAGGTTGGTCAGCACCACCACCGTCAACCGGTCGTCGAGGTAGCGCGAGATGGACGAGGTAAAGCCTTGCCAGGAGCCGCCGTGCTCGATCACGGGGTGGCCGTTGACTGTGCGGATTTCCCAGCCGAACCCGTAGCCTTGCGCCCGCTGTTTGCCGGCGTAGGGGTAGGGCGTCCACATCCGTTGCAGCGAGGCTTGTGTCAGCAGGGTTTCATCGTAGAGGGCGCGGTCCCAGCGCTCCAGGTCGCGGACGCTGAAATAGAGCGTGCCGTCGGCCGTGGCATTGAAGGTCGGCGACACCCATTCCTGGTTCCTCAGCTCACCGTCGACCCTTTCGTAGCCCGACGCCCGGTTGGGCACAATCGCGAGGTCCGAGATGACCCGTGTCGAGCGCATGCCCAGCGGTGTGAAGATACGCTGCTGGAGAAACTCGCCATAAGGTATCCCGCTGACACGCTGGATCAGGATGCCGAGCAGCACGAAATTGGTGTTTTCGTAGGCCCAGTTCTGCCCGGCCTTGAAGTCCAGCGGCAGCTTGGCAATCGCCTTGGCCAGCTGCGCTTCGGTGAAGTCGCGGCGTATATCCAATGGGCCACCAGGCTTTTGCAGCGCTGGCGTGTCGTAGGCCGACAAGCCGGACGTGTGGGACAACAGATGGGCGACCGTGATCGGCGCCCAACTTGCCGGCGCCTCGGGGAAGTACTGGCGGATGCTGTCGTCCAGGCCGACCTTGCCTTGCTCCACCAGCATCATGACGGCCGTTGCGGTAAAGGATTTACCCACCGAGCCAGACTGCAACACGCTGTCGGCGCTCATGGGCACGTTGAGTTCCACATTCGCCAGGCCATAGCCCTCGGCGAGCACGGCCTGGCCGTTTCGGAAGATCCCGAGGGCCAGGCCCGGCAACTGCTGACGGGTTATTTCTGCGTTGACATAGCGGTCGATGGCCGAGCGTTGTTCGTCCGTGAGCGGGGTGGATATCGCCAGGGGCGCGGACATCAGCAGGACACTCGCCGCAAGGGTTCGGAACATGGGCACCTCTGAAGCGTTTTTGCGGTTTCAGGAGGTGCCAGTGTGCGCGAGGGGGGTGGATGTTTGCGGGAGGTTCGATGGAGGCGGCGTGGAGCTGATGAGGCCAGCACTCACAGGGGTTGGATGAATTTCACATACACCCGCTCAGGGTCGTGATCGTCAAGGTTTTCGATGTGCCCGCTAGGCACGAACCCGGCCTTTGCAAACAGCGCCTGGGCGGCGGTGTTCGACGCATTGGTTGAAGTAAACAGCTTGGGCGTCTTGCACGCTGCTTGTGCCGCCGTCAGCAACCGCAGCGCAACACCTTGGTGCTGATAAACCGGCGACACAACCACCAGTGCCACGAAGCCATGATCGAAAAAATCATGGGTCAGCACCAGGTATCCCACACACCGGCCAGCGCTATCGACGGCGACGAGGCAGTGTTGGCGAACCACCGCATCATGGATGAATACGCGGCGGTGGGTATGGGCCGTGGCGTAAGCATCCAGTTCGATCAGGGCGTGCACGTCGTCGGGCGTGGCCTGGCGGATGTTTATCGAGCGTGTAGGCAAGTGATTACCTCAGCGGAGTGGGTTTAGCCTTTGTTGCTGGCGACTGCACCGCGCTTGCCGGAGCTGAAGTCGTATTCGTCGTTCATGGTTCAAACCTGCTGTCATAGATACAACCCTACTAATCAGCCAGGGATGATTCTGCTGAGACTGAGAAGGTATTTCTGTATGTAACAAGTGATCCATCGGGTAGCCTGATTCTATCGTCAGATACGATGAATTTGGGAGGGTAAGTGCCCTTGCCGCAGAGATCATTCGCCCGTGATCGAGCGGCAGAGCGGCAAGGCCTGACGTACCGGATAACCTATTTCCGAAACACTATGTCGATATCAGACCAACCTCCGCCGTTTTCAGGCTATTTTCGCGCCAGTCAGCCCGCGTAAGGTGACCCATCATTCAAAAATGACGATCGCCTGACCCTCCAGTCAGTCCTCACGCCGGTCACCGAGAACAACAAAAACAATGAATAGCCTCAATTCCAACGACTCGAACGGCCAGTTGGCGCAAGGCTTCAAGCCGCGCCATGTCACCATGCTTTCCATTGCGGGGATTATCGGCGCGGGGTTGTTTGTCGGGTCCGGGCATGCGATTGCGGCGGCGGGGCCGGCGGTGCTGCTGGCCTATCTGTTTTCCGGCCTGCTGGTGGTGCTGGTGATGCGCATGCTGGGGGAGATGGCGGTGGCCAACCCGGACACCGGCTCATTCTCGACCTACGCCGACCAAGCCATCGGCCGCTGGGCCGGCTTTACCATCGGCTGGCTGTACTGGTGGTTCTGGGTGCTGGTGATCCCCATCGAGGCCCTGGCCGCCGGGCATATCCTCAACCAGTGGTTCCCGCAGATCGACGCTTGGCTGTTTGCCTTGTTGTCGATCTTTTTGTTGGTGGTCACCAACCTGTTCAGCGTGTCCAAGTACGGCGAGTTCGAGTTCTGGTTCGCCATGGCCAAGGTGATCGCGATCATCGGTTTTATCGGCGTGGGCTTTGCGGTGCTGATGGGCTGGGTGCCGGAACGCGAGGCCAGTGGGCTTGGCCAGTTGATGCAGGACCATGGCGGGTTTGCGCCCAACGGGCTGTCGGCGGTGGTCGGCGCCTTTATCACCATCATGTTCAGTTTTATCGGCACTGAGGCCGTCACCATTGCGGCGGCCGAGTCCAGCAACCCGGCGCAGAACATCGCCCGGGCCACGCGCTCGGTGATGTGGCGCATCGGGGTGTTCTACCTGCTGTCGATCTTCGTGGTGATCTCCGTGGTGCCATGGGATGACCCGTTGCTGGCCTCGGTCGGCTCTTATCAGCGTGCACTGGAATTGATGAACATTCCCCACGCCAAGCTGCTGGTGGATGGGGTGGTACTGATCGCCGTGGCCAGTTGCATGAACTCTTCGATCTACATTGCCTCGCGCATGCTGTTTTCCCTCGGCAAGCGAGGAGATGCACCCGCGCTGATGAAAAAGACCTCGGCGGCGAGTGTGCCGAGGGCGGCGGTGATCGCCAGCACCATCCTGGGCGCGGGCGTGACCCTGCTCAGCTACTTCATGCCGGCCGGGCTGTTCCAGTTCCTGCTGGCCAGTTCGGGGGCCATCGCCTTGCTGGTGTACCTGGTGATCGCGGTTTCGCAGTTGCGCATGCGCAAGACCCTGCGCCAGCGCAAGGTCACACTGAACTTCCAGATGTGGCTGTTTCCGTGGTTGACCTGGCTGGTCATCGCGTTCATCTGCGCGGCCTTGACGGTGATGCTGGTCACGCCCGAACACCGTTTCGAAGTCTCTTCGACCCTCGTCCTGGCCCTGATGATTTCCTTGATCGGCTTGCTCACCGCCCGGCACCCGGAACCCACGCAAAAACCGGTGGCCGCAGTTTCGCAATCATGAGTGGCCGCCCGGTCGGCAGTATTGTTTTCCTGCTGCTGGACCAGTTCACCCTGATGTCGCTGGCGGCAGCGGTGGAGCCGTTGCGCATGGCCAACCAGTTGTCGGGCCAGGAGCTTTACAAGTGGCACACGGCAAGCCCGGACGGCAACCCGGTGTGGGCCAGCGACGGTGTGCCGATCACGCCCGACGGTTCGATCCTCAGCGTGCCGCCCGCCGACATTGTGATGGTGTGCGGCGGCATCGGCATCCAGGGCACCGTGACCGGCGAACTGGTCAAGTGGCTGCGCAGCCAGGCGCGTTATGCCAAGCGACTGGGTGGGATTTGCACCGGCAGCGTTGTGTTGGCGCGGGCCGGCTTGCTCGACGGGTATGAATGCAGCGTGCATTGGGAATGGTTGGCGGCGATGCAGGAGGCGTTTCCACGGGTGACCGTCAGTTCCAGCCTGTTCACCCTCGACCGCGACCGGCTCACCAGTTCAGGCGGCACGGCGCCCCTGGACATGATGCTGCACCTGATCGGCCGTGAGCACGGGCACGAATTGTCGGCGGCCATCTCGGACATGTTTGTCTACGAGCGCATCCGCAACGAGCAGGACCACCAGCGCGTACCGCTCAAGCACATGCTCGGCACCCAGCAGCCCACGCTGCAGGAAGTCGTGGCATTGATGGAGGCCAACCTGGAAGAGCCGATCAACCTGGATGAACTGGCGGCGTATGTCGCGCTGTCGCGTCGCCAGCTTGAGCGCATGTTCCAGAAGTACCTGCACTGTTCGCCCTCGCGCTACTACCTGCGGCTGCGGCTGATCCGCGCGCGGCAGTTGCTCAAGCAGACACCCATTTCAATCGTCGAGTTGGCCGTGCTCTGCGGCTTTGTGTCCACGCCGCATTTCTCCAAGTGCTATCGCGAGTACTTCGGCGTGCCCCCCAGTGACGAGCGTTCCGTCACGGACAGCGAGCGGTCCATCGTGCTCAAGCCGGCGTTGCACACATTGCCGGCGCCCGCGCCAATGAATGTATTGGAGCAGGCGCGGGGCGAGGCAACGTTTGCCAGTGTGAAAAACCTGAAGTCCTGAACTCAGCGCATATGCAAGATGATCGGACTGCTGCTCGCCGGGTCGGTATGCCCGCGCAACTTGCCCACGGCCTTCACATCCACCGCACCGCCGTTGTTACCCCAGGTGCCGCGCACGTAGCTGAGCACCTCGGCGATTTGCTGGTCGGTCAGTTGCTCGCGGAACGCCGGCATGCGATAGGCGTCCGGCACGCCGGCGGCTACCACGCGTTGCGAACCGTTGAGGGTGATGTTGATCGCCGAGGCGCTTTCCTTGGCCAGGGCCGAGGTGGCGCCGGCCAGGGGCGGCATCCAGTCGGGCTGGCCCTTGCCGTCGAGGCCATGGCAGGAGGCGCAGCGGGTGGCGTAGGTGTGGGCGCCGGGGGCGTCCGGGTTGGTGGCGGCCGCCTGATACTGCCAGGGAGTGCCGTCGCGCTGCGGGTCGCCGGGCAGTGACTTGAGGTAGCGGGCGATGGCGGCCAGGTCGTCGTCCTGCATGAACTGCGTAGAGTTGTTGAACGCTTCGGTCATCGAGCCGTAGACCACCGCATGGGCATTGCGCCCGGTCTTGAGGAACTGCACGATCTGCGCCTCATCCCAGCGGCCCAGCCCGGTGTTGGGGTCCTGGCGCAGGCTCGGTGCATACCAGCCGTCGAGCAGGGCACCGGCGAGGAACGGCGCACCGGATTCGTCCAGCGCCTTCTCGTTGAAGGCCAGCCCGCGTGGCGTGTGGCAACTGCCGCAGTGGCCGGGGCCTTGGACGATGTAGGCGCCGCGGTTCCACAGCGCGTCCTGGTTGGGTTTGGCTGCATAAGTTGCAGTGGGCGCGAACACGCCGTTCCACAGCGCGATGGGCCAGCGCATATTCAGCGGCCAGGGAATATCACTGGGGATATTCGCCTGGTTGGCCGGTTGCACGCCCTGCATGAAGAACGCGTACAGCGCTTTCACGTCATCGTCGCTGAGCTTGACGTAGGACGGGTAGGGCATCGCCGGGTACAGCCGTCGACCCCCCGGTGCCACGCCGTGGCGTACCGCACGGTCGAAGTCGGCCAGGCTGTAGCTGCCGATCCCGGTGGTTTTGTCCGGCGTGATGTTGGTGGCATGGATTGCCCCCAACGGCGTGGCCATTTCCAGGCCACCGGCGAACGGCGCCTTGCCCGGCAGACTGTGGCAGGCCACGCAGTCGCTGAGACGCGCGACATATTCACCGCGGCTGACCAGGGCCGGCTCGAAGGTGGCGGTGGCCGGTGCTTGTGCAAACGGTGTGGCGGGCTCACGGGTGACGTACCAGGCCAGCAGGCCTGCCGCGACCAGGCAGGGCAGCGCCAGCCAGCCTGCGGTTCTTGCGAATCGACGGTTGTTCATGGGCATTTCCTGAAAGTCAGCTGAAGGTGTGTCGGCTCAAGGGCAGGCTGCGAACACGCTGGCCGGTCAATTGCGCCACCGCATTCGCCACGGCCGGTGCCACGGCAGGCAACGGCGGCTCGCCGATACCACCCATCTTTTCGCCACTCTCGACGACCCGCACATGCACCCGCGCCATCTGCGCCGGTGCCAGGATCGGGTACAGGTCGTAGTTGCGCGCCCGTGGCTTGCCATCCACGTACACTGCTTCTTCCAGCAAGGTCTGGGACAAGCCCAGCGCCACCGCGCCATTCACCTGTGCCTCGACAATCGCCGGGTTGACGATGCTGCCAGGGTCGATGGCCTGCCAGATATCGTGCACCCTGACCTTGCCATTCTCGATGGACACCTCGGCAATCGCCGCCGTGTGGGAACCGAACGGCGAGGCCATGGCCACGCCGCGTGCACGCCGGCTGCCGTCTTCGGCGGTGAAGGGGCCGCGCTTCCAGCCGCCGGACAGTTCAACCGCCGCTTGCAGCAAGGTGGTCAGCCGTGGGTTGTCGCGCAGCAGGTGCAGGCGCAGTTCATAGGGGTCCTGTTTGCCCTTGTCCGCCAGTTCGTCGAGGAACGACTCGTAGAAAAAGTCATTCAGCGAATTGCCCACCGAACGCCAGTAACCGAGCATGGGCGCGCCTTTGACGTAGATCTGCGCGATGCGTTTGTTAGGGATGGCGTAGGACTTGCCCGACAATCCTTCCAGCGCCGTAGGGTCGATCTTGTCGCCCTGTTTGCCGGCGAGGGCTTCGGTCGGGCCTTCGGTGGCGCTTACCGCTTCGATGGCCACCGGCAGGCCTTTGTCATCCAGTGCGGCGCGGAACTTGACCACGGCCACCGGGCGCAATACATCGCGCAGGAACTCTTCTTCTCGGCTCCAGATCAGCTTGACCGGACGACCCACCGCCTTGGCGAGCGCGATGGCCTGCGGGTAGGGGTTGGCTGAGTCATACAGGAAATGCCGGCCGAAAAAACCGCCGAGCAACGGTGAATGCAGGTTGATCTGCGCAGGGTCCAGGCCGGTGCGCTTGGCGACATCGGCGCGGAACATGTCCGGCGCCTGGTTGGGCAGCCAGATATCCAGGGTGCCATCCGGGTTGAAGCGGGCCAGCGCGGAGGGCGGCTCCAACTGGCCGTGGTTGAGGTACTGGTTGTGATACGTCGCTTCGACCTGAGTCTTGGCGCCTTTCAGCGCGGCGGCCACGTCGCCTTCGTTTTCGTCATCACGGGCCGGGCCCTGCTGGGCGGCGAGGAACTCGAAATGCTTGTCGCTGGAGAAGTCCGCCGGCATCACGCGTAGCGTCGAGTCGGCCGCCGCTTCCTGCCAGTCGACCTGGACCGCTTCCACCGCACGCTTGGCGTGCCACCAGCGTTCAGCCACCACCGCCACCGCGCCCGGCAGCACGTGTACCGAATGCACGCCCTTCATGCCTTCGACCTGCGCCTGGTTGCGCAGGCTGCCCACGGTCATGCCCAGGCGTGGCGCATGCTGGACGGCGGCGTGGAGCATGTTGTCGACTTTCAGGTCGATGCTGTAGAGCGCCTTGCCGGTGGATTTGTCGTAGGCGTCCAGGCGCTTGACCGGCTTGCCGATCCAGCGGAACTGGCTCGGGTCGCGCAGGGTGATGCTGGCAGGATCGGGCACTGGCATGTTGAGGGCGCTGCTGGCCAGTTCGCCATACCCCAGCGAACGGCCGGATGCCGCGTGCACGACTCGGCCAGGTTGGGTGGTCAGTTCGCCCACCGGCACGCCCAATTGTTTGGCGCCGGCCTGCAGCAACATGGCGCGGGCGAGGGCGCCGAGGCGGCGCATGGTCGGGTAGCTCATGCGTACCGACATGCTGCCGCCGGTGATGCGCATACCGTTTTCCATCACCACATAGGCTTCGCCAGGCGGGGCGGCCTCGACGATGAAGGTGGCGGGGTCGGCATCCAGCTCTTCGCCGACGATCTGCGCCATGGCGGTATGGGTGCCTTGCCCGCCTTCCATGAACGGGCTGAGCAGGCGCACCGTGCCGTCCGGGCGAATCTCCAGAAACGCCGGCACCTGGGTGCCGCGTTCAGCGGTAGTGGCGGCTTGTACCCGGCCCGAGCCCAATGGCAGGCCGAAACCGATGACCAGCGCACCTACGGCGGTACTCGCCAGAAAGCGGCGGCGTGACAGGTTGACCGGTGCGTCGAGCAGTTCGTCGAGGATGTTCATCACGCGCCCTCCTGCTTGGCCAGGGCGTCGACGGCCGCATGGATGGCGTTGTACGTGCCGCAGCGGCACAGGTTGACCATGGCGGCGTCGATCTGCGCCTTGCTCGGTGCGCGGGTGTGTTTGAGCAGCGCCGTGGCCGCCATCACCTGCCCGGACTGGCAGTAGCCGCATTGCGCCACCTGTTGCTCGACCCAGGTCGCGACCACACGCTTGCCGACCTCGTCCTCTTCAATCGCCTCGATGGTGGTGATTTCACGCCCGACCACCCCGGCCACCGGTGTGACGCAGGAGCGCACCACATTGCCGTCCACCAGCACCGAACAGGCGCCGCACTGGGCCAGGCCGCAGCCGTACTTTGTGCCGGTCAGGCCCAGGTCATCGCGGATCACCCACAGCAATGGCGTGTCCGCGTCGGCATCGACCTGATAGGCCTTTTGGTTGATTCGTAATTCCATGGCTCACCTGCTGATCATCGGTAGGTGCGGCCTGTTTTAGGTGTGAACGCAGTGGCCGCTTATTGTCGAACTCTAGACCAGAGTGCAAGGGGGGAGATACCCAATGGTCGACAAATCGGAGGATCGGGCAAGCATTCAACAGGATCGGGTGAAAGCGCTGTAGACAAGGCTATACGGCGGTATTGCATCAGGCGTCGAGGTGCTTGGGCTATTGGCGACTTTGCCGCTTGGCAGATGGTTCGTGTTCCAGTGCTATGAACCTCGCCTACGCAGCCACTTGTAGTGAGCGGGCTTGTCGAATCGTCGCAGTAGTCCCATTTTGGGACCGCTTCGCGACCCAACGGGAGCAAGCTCCCTCGCCACAGGTACAGTGTTCGCCCTTAACTGACTGGCATTTGGGCTTGCCACCGATTCAAGCCTTCGCTCGTGCACACACAATATCGTCGATCAAAATATGGGGCTGCCCGCGACTGCAGCGCTCGATCCGCGCCTCGACCTTGTACACCTCGCGCAGCATCACCTCATTGATCACCTCATGGCTCGGCCCGCTGCCCTGGGCGGTGCCGTCGGCGATGACCAGCACCTGGTCGGCAAAGCGCAACGCCTGGTTCAGGTCATGCAGGGCGATGAACACGATCACCTGGCGCTTGCGTGCCAGGGCCTGCATGAAGTTCAGCACCTGCACCTGGCGATGCATGTCGAGGGCACTGGTGGGCTCGTCCATCAGCAGCACGTCGGGTTCGCGCACCAGGGTCTGGGCGATGGACACCAGCTGTTGCTGGCCGCCACTGAGTTCGCCGAGGTTGCGAAAGGACAATTCGGTGATGCCCAGCGCGGCGAGCATTTCATCGACCAGTGCCAGTTCGTCGTCCTGCACGGCCCAGGCGGGGGACAGCTGCTTGCGTGCCAGCAACACCGATTCGTACACGGTCAACCGCGCACTCGCATTCAGGCCCTGGGGCATGTAGCTGATGGCTTGGGTGCCCTTTGTCGAACCTTGGAGGATCACCTGGCCCGGCCCTTCGATCAGCCCGGCCATGCGCTTGAACAAGGTGGACTTGCCCGCTGCGTTGGGGCCGATTACCGCCACCACCTGGCCGCCGACAAAGTGCGCCGTGGACACGCCGCTGATGATGCTGCGTTGGCCGTAGCTGGCGCCGAGGTCCTGCAACTGAATGCTTACCATGGGTGTTTTTTCCCGCTCAGGATCAGGGAGATAAAGAACGGCACGCCGATCAGCGAGGTGACCACGCCGATCGGGAAAATTGCGCCCGGAATCAGGGTTTTGCTGACCACCGAACTGGCCGACAGGATCAGCGCGCCGGTGAGCAGCGAGGCGGGCAGGAAGAAGCGCTGGTCCTCACCAATAAGCATGCGGGCGATGTGCGGGCCGACCAAACCGATAAAGCCGATGGTGCCGACAAACGCCACCGGGAACGAGGCGAGCAGGCTGACCATGATCAGCGTCTGGAAGCGCAGGCTGCGCACGTTGATGCCGAAGCTGGCGGCCTTGTCGTCGCCCAGGCGCAGGGCGGTCAGGGCCCAGGCGCGCCTGGCGAAGATCGGCAGCGTGATCAGGATCACCAGGCAGATCACGCCGAGCTTGGGCCAGGTGGCCTTGGTCAGGCTGCCCATGGTCCAGAACACCACGGCCGCCACGGCTTGCTCGGTGGCGAAAAACTGCACCAGCGCCAACAGCGCGTTGAAGGTGAACACCAGGGCAATACCCAGCAGCACGATGGTTTCGGCGGTGACGCCACGGCGCAGGCTCAGGAAGTGGATCAGCAGCGCGCAGAGCATCGCCATGATGAACGCGTTGACCGGCACCATGTACTGCGCCGCCAACGGAAACAGCGCCACGCCGAACGCCAGGCCCATGGCCGCGCCAAAGCTGGCGGCGGCGGAAAGCCCCAGGGTGAACGGACTGGCCAGCGGGTTGTTGAGGATGGTCTGCATCTGCGCGCCGGCCAGGGACAGCGCGGCGCCCACCGCCACGGCCATCAGGGCGACGGGCAGGCGGATATCCCACATCACCACGCGCACCTGCGGCGCCGCGCTGTCCGGCGACAGCAGTGCGCCGAGCACTTCACTGAGGCTGTAGCGTGCCGGGCCGAGGGCCAGGTCGAGCAGCACACTGCACAACAACAGCAGGGCCAGCACGCAAAGGATCAGGCGCTTGCGCAGCACCAGTCGGCGGTAAGCGCTCATGGCTTGAGGCTCACTGAGTAGCCGGGTGCGTAGGGCACGGGCAGGAACTGTGCGTGCAGTTCACGTAGCGTCGCTTCGGGGTCGAGGTCGGCAAACAGCGACGGGTGGAACCACTTGGCCAATTGCTGGATCGCCACGAACTGATAGGGGCTGTTGTAGAACTGATGCCAGATGGCATGAAAGGCCTGGTTTTGCTGGGCCTTGATCCCGGCGTAGGCCGGGCGCTGGGTGTACCACGCGAGTTTGTGCCGGGCCTGGCCCATGTCGGCACCGGGGCCGACGCCGACCCAATGACCGCCCGGCGCGAACGCCTCCCAGTTGGCACTGGTGACCACTACCTGGTCCGGGTTGGCCACGATCACCTGCTCGGGGTTCAACTGGCCGAAGGTGCTGGGAATGATGGTCTTGGCGATGTTGTTACCGCCGGCCATTTCGACGAAAAGCCCGAAGTTTTCGTTGCCGAAGCTCAGGCAGCAATCGTCGGAGTAGCCGCCGATACGCTCGATGAACACCGCCGGGCGCTTCGGTTTTTGAGCTGCGATCACATCGGTCACCCGCCTGATCTGCTGCTTGCGAAACGCGATGAACGCCTCGGCCCGGTCTTCCTTGCCGAACAACTGGCCGAACAGGCGCATGGTCGGTTCGGTATTGGCCATGGGTTGGTTGCGAAAATCCACGTACACCACCGGAATGCCCAGGGCGTCGAGTTTCTCGATGTAGCGTGCGTCTTCGGTCGCGTGTTGCGCTTCGATATTGAGGATGATCACATCGGGCCGCAGGGAAATCGCTTGCTCGATATCGAAGGTGCCGTCTTCAAACCCGCCGAAGGTGGGGATGTTGGCAATGCCTGGGAATATGCGCAGGTACGCGTTGTAGGTGTCCGGGTCGGACTGGATCAGGTCCTTGCGCCAGCCGACGATGCGCTCGATGGGATTCTGCGTATCCAGCGCGGCCACCAGGTACAGCTGGCGGCCTTCGCCGAGGATCACTCGCTGCACCGGCAGGTTGACCTTGACCTGGCGCCCGAGCAGATCGGTGACGGTGGTGGGCGCCGCCAACGCAGGCAGCGCGAGTAACCCGGTCAACACCAGTGCCGCCAGGCGGTGGCCGCAACGAACAATCGAAAGCATCAAGTAAGCCCTTGCAGGTATCAGAAGTCGACCGTGGCCGACAGGAGGAGGGTGCGTGGCGAACCCTGGGAAAACGCGCCGTAGGAGGCCACGCCGGACCAGTATTCGCGGTCGAACAGGTTCTGCACCGTGGCGCGGAAGGTGGTCGGCCGCTCGGCGATCCGCGTGCTGTAGCGCGCGCCGATATCGAAGCGGGTCCAGGCATCGAGCTGTTGGGTGTTGGCCTGGTTGACGTACTGGCTGGCGGTGTAGATCGCGCCGCTGGTCAACGTCAGCCCTTCGACCCACGGCGCGTCCCATTCGGCCCAGAGGTTGGCTTGTACCTTGGGCACGCCCACTGGGGTATTGCCCTGGTTGGCGGCGACGCCGGTTTTGGTCAGCTGCGCATCCAGCAGGGTCACGCCACCCAGCAGGCGCGTGCCTGGGGCGACTTCGCCAAACACGCTCACTTCCACGCCGCGATTGCGCTGTTCGCCTTGCACCGAGAAGCGGCCGGCAGCCAGCTCGCCGCTGGGTTTCTGGATCTGGAACAGCGCCAGGGTGGACATGAACGTGCCGTAGTCGAGCTTGACCCCGACTTCATGCTGCCTGGAAACGTAAGGCGCAAAGATCTCCCCGGCATTCGAGGCGTTGGACGGCGCCACTTCGCCCTTGCTCAAGCCTTCGAGGTAGTTGTAATAGAGCGCTACGTGCTCCCAGGGCTTGAGCACCGCGCCAAACAGCGGCGTGGTCTTGCCCTCGTTATAGGTCGTGGTCACTGCACCGTCGGTGTTGTAGTTGTGGGATTGGATGTTCTGTTTGCGCAGGCCGACGGTGACCTGCACGCGCTGATCAAGTATCGACAAGGTGTCGGCAATGGCCACGCCGGATAATTCGGTGGCGGAGACTTTCGGCGCGTCGGGCTTGGCGATCGACGGTTTGGGGCGCTCGACCGGGTGGTAGATGTTCGACAGCACGGGCGCGCCGGAGATAATCCCGCGTGACAGTTCATCGCGGTAGCGCGTGACCTGCACGGTGCTGCTGTGGCTGATCGGGCCGGTGTCGAAGCGCAGGCGTGCACCGGCGTCGACCGTATAGCGCTGCACTTCGAAGCGGTAGTAGCCGGGGATCGACGAGGTGTCGCCGGCCGTGTTGACAATGGTCGGCGTCTGGTCCGACAGGCGCGCCACTGCCGACTTGCCGCCACCGGCATGGGCGAACAGGCTCAGGTTGTCAGTGAGGTCATAGTCGCCGCCGAGCAGGGCGGACTTATCCCGTGTGCGCGACCAGCCCCAGTCCTGGCTTACGCTGGTGCGGCCATTGGCGGCGTCGGGAATCTTTACGCCTGAGGCGATCAGGAACGGTCGGGAGGCGGCGTCGAAGGTCTCTTCCTGGGAAATCAGGTCCAGGCTGGTGCGCAGGCGCTCGCCCTGATAGTCCAGGGACAGCGCACCGATGCCGACTTCGCGCGATTGCTTGTCGATCACGGTGTCACCCTGCTGCACGCCGCCGTTGAAGCGCATGCCGAAGCGGCGCTCTTCACCAAAGCGCCGGCTGATATCGATGCGATTGCCGAGGTGTGCAGCCTGGGTATAACTGGCGGTGTAGCGGGTCAGGTCCTCGTCCAGCGAGCGCTTGGGCACCACGTTAATCACCCCGCCCACCGCGCTGTTGGGCGACATGCCGTAGAGCAGGGCACCGGGGCCTTTGACCACTTCGACGCGTTCGGCGTATTCAGTGAACACCCGGTAATTGGACGCCACGCCATACACGCCGTCGAAGGCCAACTCGCCGAGGTTGCCTTCGCCCACCGGAAACCCGCGAATGAAAAACGAGTCGACGATGCCGCCGGTCTGCCCGGTGGAGCGCACCGAAGAATCGCGTTCCAGCAGATCACCGACGGTGGTGGCTTGCTGGTCCTTGATCAACGAGGCGGTGTAGGTGCTGACGCTGAACGGCGCGTCCATCACGTCCTTGTTGCCCAGCATGCCCAGGCGTCCGCCGACGGCCACCTGGCCGCCCGAATACACCGGCGGCAAACTGTCGGCGCGCTGTTCGGCGCCACTGACCGTGGTGTCCGACAGGGTGATTTGGCGTTGCACCAGGGTGTAGGTGCCGTCGCTGCGCAGCAGCACCTCCAGGCCGCTGCCGGCCAGCAGGCGGGTGACCGCCTCCTGGGTCGAGTAAGTGCCGGACAGGCCGGGGCTGGTCAGGCCTTCGGTGAGGGCCGGGACGAACGACAGGGCAATGCCCGCATCCACGGCAAAGCTCGACAGCGTTGCGCCGAGCGGCCCTGGCGCGATCTGGTAGGCACGGACCGCGACCGCATCCAACTGCGCGGCCATGGCGGCACCAGCCAGGGCCAGGCTGAGCAGCGCGCTGCGAATCACAAGCATGAACGGGAGCCCTGTGGACGAGAGGAAAAAGGGTATTCGTGTGTTTGCCAGCCGAGATCGGAAAAAGTATCAGCCGCCCGGCGTTTTATTTTCACGCCCACTCAGGCGGGGGACAGGGTGACCCAGTAGCCGTTCAGGTGGCCGCTGACGAGCACCGGGTAGGTCTGCACCAGCATGTTCAGGGTGCGCTGCGGGTCGCTGATGGGGAAGGCGCCGGAAATGCGCAGGTCGGCAATCGCCGGGTCATAGCGCACGAAGCCGCGGCGATAGCGGGTCAGTTCGGCGACGAAATCCGCCAGGCGCATCTTGTCGGCCATCAGCATACCCCGGGTCCAGGCGCCGACGTTGCGGTCGGTGGCGGTGAGCGTGCCAAAGGTCTGTGCGGAAAAGTCCGTGCGTTGCCCGGCGTTGACGATCAGCGGCGCGGTCTGAGTGTTCTCGGCCAGCATCACTTTGACGGCGCCTTCGAGCACGGCCAGGTGGGTGCGCCCGCTCAGTTCGCGCACGGTAAAGCGCGTGCCCAAGGCTTGCATGCGGCCCTGGCGCGTACTGACCAGGAACGGGCGGGACGGATCCTGCGCGGTCTGCACCAGGATTTCACCTTCGCGCAGGTGCACCAGGCGTTGCTGGCGGTCGTAGCGCACGTCGATGGCGGAGTCGGTGTTGAGGGTGATGCGCGAGCCATCGGCCAGGGTCAGTTCGCGGCGCTCGCCGACGCGAGTGCGGTAGTCGGCGGTCCACTGCTGGGTCTGCGCCAGTTTCCAACTGCCCCAGCCCACCGGCATCACCGCCAGCAGCAGGGCCAGCTTGCCCAGGGCGGCGCGGCGTTCCGGGTGGCTCGGGCGGTCGAGGGCCGACATCGCCAGGGACGGCGGCAGGCCGCCCAGCTTGCTTTGCAGCAATTGCGCACGGGCCCAGGCGCGATCACGTTCGGGGCTGCTGATTTTCCAGCGCTCCCATTCGGCGCGCTCGTGGTCGCTGAGGTCGTTTTCGCTCAGGCGCATCAGCCATTCGGCGGCTTCTTCGAGGACTTCAGGGGCCAACGGGGGTTCCTTGCGCAGGCTGAGCACTTATTCCACCAGCATCAGGCACTGCACAAAGGCCTGTTTCATGTAGCGTTTGACGGTGATCAGCGACACGCCCAATTGCTCGGCGATGTCCTGGTACTTGAGGCCGTTGATCTGCGACAGCAGGAACGTGCGCTTGACCAGCGAGGGGAGGGCGTCGAGCATCGCGTCGATCTCGTGCAGGGTTTCCAGCACCACGAAATGCGCTTCCGGCGAAGGCACTTCCTGGATTGGCACGCTGGCGAGCGCTTCCAGGTAAGCGCGTTCCAACGCCTTGCGCTGATACCAGTTGACCAGGATGCCCTTGGCCACGCAGCTCAGGTAAGCCCTTGGCTGGTCGATCACCGTGACCTGGGAGGCGAGGATACGCGTGAAAGTGTCCTGGGCCAGGTCGGCCGCATCCATGGCGTTGCCGAGCTTGCGCTTGAGCGTGGCGTACAGCCAGCCGTGATGGCCGCAGTACAGGGCCTCGATCGCGCGCAGGTGCTGGTGCTTGTCGGCGGTGAGGATTTCGCTCATGGCGCGGATCCGTGCAATTGAGAAGTATTCCCAATGCTAAGGGACAACCCTGCGGTAGCGCAATGCGAGAATCGCAAGGAACGTCACCGCATACGCGAGACATACGAACAGGTAGGTATACGCCAGGCCATACACCTGGCTGAGCAACCCGCCGAGGGCGATACCGGCAATCGAGGCGAACTGCGCGGTGCCCTGGGCAATGCCCAGCACATGGCCTTGCCGGGCGCTGTCGGCGGTTTTCGAAATCAGCGCCATCAGCACCGGCGTGGTCGCGCCCAGCAGCACGCCCCACACGAAGTAGCTGCCGACAAACACCCCAGGGTTGTGGGTGACCCCGGCCAGCCCGGTGAGGGCGATGCAGCCGACCACCACGTAGCCGATGCGCCGCAGTGTGTCGGCTTGTGTGCGCCCCTCGAAATGCCGCGACCACGCGGTGGCCGACAGGATGAACCCCAGCGCCAGCAAACCGTAGCACAGGCCCACCAGCGCATTGCTGACGTTGAACGTGGTGCTCACATACAGCGAGAACGAAGTCTGCGGCAGCATCCGCGCCAGCAGCAGGAGGCCCATCACACTGAGCAGCGGCAGCAGTGCAGACCCTTGCCACACACCGCCCTTGGTAGTGGATGCGGTTTTCTTGACCGGCGCAACATCCGGCAGGGTCACCGCCGCCACCAGCGTGCACACCGCGCAGAGTGCGGCGGCGCTGAGGTTGATCCAGAAAAACGTGGCATGGTCGAGGATCAGGCCGCCCAGCACCGCTCCGAGCAACGAGCCGACATTGGTGGAAATCTGCAGCAGCGCAAACAGCCGTGCCCGCCGTGAAGGCGCCTCGATGCTCACCCCATAGGCCTGGGCCGGGGCGATGTAACCGGCGCAGGCGCCCTGCAGGAACCGCAGGACCAGGATCGCCCACAGGTCGCTGAACAGCGCCAGGCCCAGTTGGGTCAACGTCAGCCCGACCAGTGCGCGGATCATCATCCACTTGTGGCCGTAACGGTCACCGATGCGGCCCCAGAACGCGCTGGTCAGCAGGATGCCGAGCATCGGCCCCACGTACACCGCGATGCTGGCGAAGCTGAACAGCGTGTCGGAGTCGGTCAAGCCGCGCAGATGAATGGGCCAGAACGGCCCGCTCATCTCCATGGCGCCCATCGACACAAGCTGGATCGTGAACAGCAGGTAAATCAGGACACGGGTCGGTGGCATGAAACGGCCTCGGTATGAAAAAAACGCGCGGGACGCTGATACTTTTTCCCGCGTCGGCTGGCATCAGGAGTAATTCTCATTTTCTCACGATGAAAGGACCCTGATGTCATGCCCGTTGCCAGCCGGTTAACCCTTGCTGTTCGTTCCGCCCTGATCCTGGTCGCCGCCAGCACGCCCGCCTGGGCCGCCACTGTGGACGCGAGCGACGACAGCGCGCAGAGCCTGACGCTTGATGCGACGAACGTCAACGCCCGCTACAGCGGCCCCACCGATCTGCCGGGGGTGCTCGCCGGTGGCCAGGTCGCTCGTGGCGCGCGCTTGGGCATGATGGGCAACAAGGACGTGATGGACACACCGTTCAGCGTCACCAGCTACACCGCCAAGACCCTGGCCGACCTGCAAACCGTGACCGTGGCCGATGCCCTGGAGCGCGACCCTTCGGTGCGCTCCACCGGGCAGGCCGGTGGCATCGTCGACTCGTTCTTCATCCGAGGGTTTGCGATTGGCGAGGGCAACCTGGGTGAACTGGCCTACGACGGTGTGTACGGCGTGGCACCCAACTACCGGGCGTTCACCGAGTACGCCGAACGTGTCGAAGTACTCAAGGGGCCTGGGGCGCTGATGTACGGGATCTCCCCCAACAGCGGTGTGGGCGGAGTGATCAATATCGTGCCCAAGCGCCCGCTGGACCAGGACCTGACCCGCTTCACCGGCAGCTATGCGGCGGACACGCAGGTGGGCGGCCACCTGGACATCAGCCGCCGCTTCGGCGATGAAAACCAGTTTGGCGTGCGCTTCAACGGCAGCCTGCAGGGCGGCGACACCGTCGTGGACAATCAGAACCGCGATGTCGGCATCGGCGCGATTGCCCTGGATTACCATGGCGAGCGGCTGCGCCTGAACCTCGATTACATCAGCCAGAAGGAAAGCTGGGAGGGCGCCTCGCGGCCGTTCACGATTGCGCCGGGCGTCGAGGTGCCGTCGGCGCCCAATGGTCGCACCAGCCTGCCGCAGAAATGGGGTTGGTCCGATACCAAGGAACAGTCGCTGTTGCTCGGCGGTGAATACGACCTCAACGACAACCTGAGCGTGTTCGTCCACGCCGGTGGCGGCAGGTCGGATGTGAAACGCATGTCCGACCAGGTGCCACGCATCCTCAATGACGCCGGCGACACCAGCAATATTCCCGGCTACTACAAATTCAACGTCGACCGCTCGACCGCCGATGTGGGCCTGCGCGGGCTGTTCGCCACCGGCCCGGTGACCCACATCACCACGCTGATGGCGACCCGTTACCAGGATGAACTGTCGCGGGGCATCACCAACGGCAAGGAGATCCGTTCGAACATCTACCACCCGGTGGACACGCCCAAGCAATACATCAATGCGCCGAAGGTACTGCGTATTTCCGAGACCGAATTGTCCGGCGTTGCGCTCAGTGACACCTTGGGCTTTCTGGATGATCGCCTGCAATTGACCCTGGGCATGCGCCACCAGTCGATCGAATCGCGCAACTACAACAGCACCGGCGGGGTCAGCTCGCGCTATGACGCCAGCGCCAATACGCCGCTGCTGGGGGTGGTCATCAAACCGTGGGAAGACGTGTCGCTCTACTACAACTACGTCGAGGGCCTCAGCAAAGGTGATGCGGCACCGGGCACGGCGAGCAATGCCGGCGAAACCTTCGCCCCGTATGAATCCAAGCAACACGAAGTGGGCGTGAAGTATGAACACGGCACCTTCATGACCACCGTTGCACTGTTCCAGATCGAAAAGCCCAGCGGCGAACTGGGCGCCAACGGCGTGTATTCGGTGCAGGCCGAACAGCGTAACCGCGGCCTCGAACTGAGCATGTTCGGCGAAGTGGCGCCCGGCACCCGCTTGATGGGCGGCGTGACGTTCCTCGATGGCGAACTGACCAAGTCCGCCACTGCCGCCAACCGGGGCAACAAACCCGTGGGCGTGCCGGATATCCAGGCCAACCTCTGGGCCGAGTGGGACACGCCGTGGCTGGAAGGCTTTACCCTCACGGGAGGTGCGATCTACACCGACAGCCAATACGTCAACCAGGCCAACACCCAGGCACTGGATTCATGGACGCGCATCGATGCGGGGGCGCGGTATGCGACCAAGATCGAAGGCCGGCCCACTACCTTCCGGGCTACGGTGCAGAACGTGTTTGACCGTGAGTACTGGTCGGGCGTGGCGTCGTACGGTGCATTTTCGCCGGGTTATCCGCGTACCTTGCAGCTGTCGGCGACAGTGGACTTCTGACCCGATAACTCAGAGGCACTTACAATGTGGGAGGGGGCTTACCCCGATGGCGGTGTATCAGTCAGCACATTTGTGGCTGACAAGCCATCATCGGGGGCAAGCCCCCTCCCACATTTTTACCGTAACAGTCATTTAAACCGTGGGCGTATTCACCACAAAGTCTTCTTCGAAATACTCCTGTTCACCCCGTGTGTCACTTTGGCGCCGCACCACCTCCATCTGCCGCAGCTCCACGCGGCGGATCTTGCCGGAGATGGTCTTGGGCAGCTCGCTGACGAACTCGATACGCCGCACCCGTTTGTACGGCGCCAGGTGCTCGCGGGCAAAAGCCAGGATGTGCCGGGCCAGTTCGGCGTCGCCCGCAGCATCGTGGGCCAGGATCAGGAACGCCTTGGGCACCGCCAGGCGCAGCGGGTCTGGGCTCGGCACCACGGCCACTTCCATGACCGCCGGGTGTTCGATCAAGGCGCTTTCCAGCTCGAACGGGCTGATGCGGTAGTCGGAGGCCTTGAACACATCGTCGGCGCGACCGACGAAGGTGATGTAGCCGTCGGCGTCGACCTGCGCGGTGTCGCCGGTGCGGTAGTAGCCGTCACGCATGACCTCGGCGGTTTTCTCCGGGCTGTCTTCGTAGCAGAGCATCAGGCCGAGAGGGCGCACGTCAAGGGGCAGGGCGACTTCGCCTTCGCTGCCGGGAATTCCATCCGGGTCGAGCAAGGCCACCTGGTAGCCCGGCAGCGGGCGGCCCATGGAACCGGGCTTGAGCACCTGGCCTGGGGTATTGCCCACCAGCGCGGTGGTTTCCGATTGGCCGAAACCGTCGCGCAACGGCAGGCCCCAGGCGTGCTGGATCTGCTCGATGATTTCCGGGTTCAGCGGCTCACCGGCGCCTACCAATTCGCGCAGGCTCAGGCGCGATTTATAGCTGGCAAGATCCTCCTGGATCAGCATGCGCCATACCGTGGGCGGCGCACACAGGCTAGTCACGCCGTAGCGTTCCAAGGCACTGAGCAGGGCCGGCGCGCTGAACCGCGCGACGTTATGGATAAAGATGCACGCACCGGCATTCCAGGGGGCGAACAGGCAACTCCAGGCATGCTTGGCCCAACCGGGCGAGGAGATATTCAGGTGCAGATCGCCCGGCTGCAGGCCGATCCAGTACATGGTCGACAGGTGGCCCACCGGGTAACTCTGGTGGCTGTGCAGCACCATCTTCGGTTTGGACGTGGTGCCGGAGGTGAAATAGAGCAGCATCGGGTCGGTGGCCAGGGTGCGGCCTTCGGCCTCGAACTGTTCGGGGTATTCAAAGGCGGCGTTGTGGGTGACCCAACCCTGCGGTGCCGCGCCCACGCAGATGCGGTTGCAACCGTCTGCCAGCCCGTCGAATTTAGGCACGTGAGCCTCGCCGACCACCAGATGGCGCACCTGCCCGCGCTCGATGCGGTCGCGCAGGTCGTCGGGGTTCAGCAGGGCGGTGGCAGGAATGACCACGGCACCGAGCTTGAACGCGGCGAGCATGGTGTCCCACAGCGCCACATCGTTGCCGAGCATCAACAGCACCCGGTCACCGCGACGTACACCGAGCGCGCGCAAGTGATTGGCCACCTGGTTGGAGCGCGTGGCCAGTTGCTGGAAGCTGTAGCGTTGCTCACTGCCGTCTTCCTCGACGATCCACAGCGCATGCGCCGCATTGCCCTCGGCCATCGTGTCGAAATAGTCCAAGGCCCAGTTGAATGCATCCAGTTGCGGCCAACGGAAGTCCCGGACGGCAGTGGCGTAGTCGGTGCGGTGAGCGAGCAGAAAATCCCGAGCGGCCAGGAAGGGCTGGGTCATGGTGGCTGTCCTTAATTATTGTTGTGGGGACTGACCCTCGGTTTAGCCGAGAGGCTGGACCGAGTATAGGCACGCATAAATCAGAGCAGAACGCCCAAAAACACCGGTGCGTTGTGCAAAAAAGTCATGGGTGTCGCGCCAGGCAGCAGTGAGATTGACGATTGAGACGTAAAAGTCCAAGATGGAATTATAAGTACAAAAGTGCGCGATTCATCTCTTTCTCACTCTTGCCAAACCAACAACAACTTGCGAGACCACGATCATGCAGAAACGCTCCCTCATTACCGCCCTGGCCTTGAGCCTGCTTGCATCCGGCCCCTTGGCCGCCGCCGAGAAAACCCTGCGCATCGGTATCGAGGCGGCTTACCCACCGTTCGCCTCCAAGACCCAGGAAGGCAAGATCGTCGGGTTCGACTACGACATCGGCAATGCGCTGTGCACGCAGATGAAGGTCAAGTGCGTGTGGGTCGAAGGTGAGTTCGACGGTCTGATTCCGTCCCTCAAGGTCAAGAAAATCGACATGGCGCTGTCGTCCATGACCATCAACGAAGACCGCAAGAAGTCGGTGGATTTCACCCACAAGTACTACTTCACTTCATCGCGCCTGGTGATGAAGGAGGGGGCGGTGGTGGATGACCAGTACGCCAGCCTCAAGGGCAAGACGGTGGGGGTGCAGCGTGCGACCACCACGGATCGCTACGCCACCGAGGTGTTCGAGCCCAAGGGCATCAACGTCAAGCGCTATGGCAATAACGAAGAGATCTACATGGACCTGGCTGCCGGGCGACTGGATGCGATCTTTGCCGACACCATCCCCTTGAATGATTTCCTGCAGATGCCCCGTGGCAAGGGCTATGCCTTTGTCGGCCCGGAACTCAAGGACCCGAAATACGTGGGCGAGGGCGCGGGCATCGCGGTACGCAAGGGCAATACTGAATTGGTCAGCCAGTTGAATGCGGCCATTGACGGCATTCGCGCCAGTGGCGAGTACCAGAAGATTTCGCAGCAGTACTTCAAGGCCGATATCTACGGCGATTGAGAGGTACACGCGCGCTGTCGCGCGGCCAATTAGAACCCCTGAGGCCAACGGACTTGTTGTGGCGAGCGGGCTTGCTGTGGCAAGCCCGCTCGCCACAAAATGCGTCGTGCGCACCTCAGCCCTTCAGTTCCTTCAGATGCTTGTAGACCGTCGCCCGCCCCATGCCCAGCACATTGGCCACATAGTTCGACGCGCTCTTGCCCTTGAACGCCCCCTCGGCGTGCAGGGCCAGCACCAGCTCACGCTTGTGATCGCGGGTCAGCACATTCAGGCTCAACTGCCGCTCGCGCATCCAGGCATGCAAAAACGTGTTGATGCGCTCCTGCCAGTCATCGCGAAACAACGAGTCCGGCTGCGGGATCAGCTTGCTCGGCGACAGGAACAGGTCCAGTGCCGCCTTGGCGTTTTCAAACAGTGAAATATTCAGGTTGATGCACAGCACCGCCAGGCGTCGGCCCTTGTGGTCGTGCAGCACGGTGCTCAGGCTGCGGATTTTCTGGCCATCCCAGTTGAGCTTTTCGTACGGGCCGATATTGACCTCGCTGACGTCGGCGTCGAGCATGTCCTCCAGCGCCGAGTCATCGCCGATGCTGCGCTTGGACAGGTTATTGGCGATGTAATCGACTTTTTGCGAGCGCAGGTCATGCAGCACCGCTTCGGCGTGGGGGAAGAACAGCGTGGCGATGGCGTCGGCCATCGCGCGGAAGTTCTGCATGACGGTGTCTTGTTCAGCGGTGTTCATCAATGGGGCTCCAGGCGGGCAAGGGAAAGCATACCAGCGTCGAGGCCGAAGCGTGTCAGCGCCTCCGGCAGCGCTGCGCCGCGCACCAGTGCGGCACTGGCCTGGCCCATGGCCGGTGAGGTCTGGATGCCATAACCGCCCTGTGCCGCGACCCAGAACAGCCCCGGTACCACCGGATCAAAACCCGCGAGCAGATCACCGTCGTGCACGAAGCTGCGCAGGCCGGCCCAGGTGCGGGTCGGGCGGCGGATGGTCAGGGTGGTGGCTTCTTCGATCTGGTAGATGCCCATGGCGATGTCCAGCTCTTCGGGCTGAATATCCTGAGGCGCCACCGGGTCGGCGTTGGCCGGGGAACCGAGGAACATGCCGGCGTCGGGTTTCATGTAGAAGGATTCGTCCAGCGCCACCAGCATCGGCCAGCGGTGGCTGTCGACGCCGTCGGGGCCGGCGAAGATGAACGCCGAACGCCGCTTGGGCTGCAAACCGATGGACGCGGCCCCGGCGAGACCGCCGATGTGGTCGGCCCAGGCGCCGGCGGCGTTGATGATGACCGGCGCGGTGTAGTTTGTGTCCTGGGTTTGCACCTGCCAGACGCCGTCGCTGTCGCGGCTCAAGCCGAGTACTTGGCTATCGGTATGCACCTGGCCACCGTTGCGGCGGATACCGCGCAGGTAGCCCTGGTGCAGGGCGTCGGTGTCGATGTCGCTGGCGGTGGGGTCATACAGCGCGCCGTGGACTTTTTCCCGGCGCAGGATCGGCAACTTCGCACAGGCCTCGTCGGCGCTGAGCAGTTCGACCTCGGCCACGGTGGCCTTGGCGCTCTGATACTGGGTGTTCAACTCGGCCGCATCGCCGATGAAGTCCACGGTCATTTCGCCCCGGGGCGTGAGCAACGGGTGTTCGCAGAAACCGGGCGGCGGGTTGTCGAAAAACGCCCGGCTGGCCAGGGTCAGCGCCCGCACCTGCGGGGTGCCGTAGGCGGCGGTAAACAGTGCCGCCGAACGTCCGGTGGAGTGATAGGCCGGGTGGCTTTCGCGCTCAAGCACCCGCACCTTGCCGTGCTGCGACAACCAGAACCCCGTGGAAGCGCCGGCAATACCGCCGCCGATGATGATGAAATCTGCGTGGTTCATAGCTGTCTCCAGAGGGCATTGGCCAGGGCGATGTCTTCCAGGCCCAGGCCGATGGAGCGGAAGAATACATGACGGTCGTAGGTCGGAGGTTGCACCCATTCGCTGAGCAGTTCGGGCAAGTCCCCCACGATGGCACGCGGGTCCCACCCGTGTTGCTCGGCGGCGATCAGCATGTCACCCGCCGCGCCCGGGGTGGTCTGGCGATAGTCGCAGAACACCTGCATCGCGTTCAGGCTGTGGGGCGGCACTTCGTGGGCGCGGGGCGCATTGGTGCTGATCGAGGTAATCAGCGCCGGTTTGCTCAAGCGGGCAGGGTCGAGTACCGGCCCGGCCGACGAGGTGCACAGCAGGATCACATCGGCGTCGTCCACGGCCGCCTCGCAGCTGTCGGCGATGACCACCCGTGGGTCCAGGTTTTTGAGGTGGGCGATAGCCTCGGCGCTGGCGTTGCCCAGACTGGGGGAAAACAGGCTGATGTGCTGCCAGTCACGCAGTTGCTTGACGTAGTGCAAATGCGCCTGCGCCACCTTGCCGCTGCCAATGATCGCCAGGCGCCTTGCTGGTAAAGGCGCCAATGCTTCCACCGCCAGCGCTGTGGTGGCCGCAGTGCGGGCCGTGGTCAGTTCGGCCGCATCGCACAGCAGCAGGGGTTGGCCGGTCTGCATCGACATCAACAAGGTCCACGCGGTCACCAGTGGCCCTTGCTCACCCACAATATAGGGCGAGGTCTTGACCCCGTACACCCCATCCTCGGCCAGCACACCCAGGTAGTTGATAAAGTCGCCGGCGGCGTGCGGGAACTCCACCAGTTGCTGCGCTGGCTGCACGGCTTGCCCGGCCGCCAGGTCCTGGAACAGCTTGCGCAGGATCTGCGGCACATCGACTTTTCCGAGCAATTCGCGGGCCTGGGCCTGGTGGATCACATGGGGTGTGCTGGACATGGGGTTCTCCGCAAGTAAACTAATTTGTCTATTATGGACTTTTAGTTTCGTTGGGCAAGCGTAAAAGATCACCTCGTAAAGCGAAACCCACCCGACAATTCAGTTTTCAGAAACCCCACCAACGCACTCACCGCCTTAGGCACATGGGGCGAATACGGTCGTATCAAATAGATCTCGTCGGCAAACGCGCCCTTGAGCGTCCAGCCCTTGAGCACCTGCACCAGCTTGCCGCCGGCCAGGGCGGCGTGGGCGCTGAAGTCGGGGAGCAGGGCGATGCCCAGGTGATTGAGGGCCGCATCGCGCAGGGCTTCGCTGTTGTTGGTGGCGAAGCTGCCGGCGATGGGCACGGTGAGGCGTTCGACGTTTTTAGTGCCACGCTCGAAGGTCCAGGCCGGCTGGTCGGCGCCGCGAGGGTAGAACAGGCAGTTATGTGCGCACAGATCACCGGGTTCACGCGGTTCGCCGTGGCGCTGCAGGTATTCCCGGGTGGCGACCAGCACCGAGCCGGTGTCGCACAGCTTCCAGGCCACATGGGTTTCCGGCACCTGGAAGCCGTGGCGCACGGCCAGGTCGTAGCCTTCGGCGGCCAGTGAACTCAGGGCGTCGGACACGTCCAGTTGAATGCGCACCTGCGGGTACTGTTGCAGGAATTCCGACAAGTACGGCACCAATTGCTGACGGGCGAACGCCACCGGCGCGGTCAGCCGTACCAGCCCGCGAATCTCGCCAACCGAGTCGCGTACCGAGGAAAAGCTGCGGGCGATCTGCTCATAGGCGCTGCGCACTTCACGGGTCAACGACAGCCCCGCATCGGTCAGCCTGACGCTGCGCGTGGTGCGGGTGACCAGCCGCGTGCCGGTGGCTTTTTCCAGGTCGGAAATACGCTGGCTCACCGCCGACTTGCTCACGCCCAGGCGTGCGGCAGCGGCGGTGTAGGTGCCTTGTTCCTCCAGCACCGACAGCCAGTGGATATGGGTCCACAGCCCTTCGATCTCGGATTTTTCCATGGGTGGATTGTTCGCTGTGCTGGACAATAAGTTCTGGATTCTGCTCTGGTTTGGAACAAATCGAAAGCCTATCGTGGTCCCCAACGCTATCCACCTGGGATCTACTGCCATGACCACCACCATCGAGCACTACATCAACGACCAGCGCGTGTCCCGCGACGATCGCTATCAGGACGTCTACAACCCGGCCACCGGCGAAAAGACCGGCCGCGTCGCCCTGGCCAGCCGCCAGACCGTGTCCGAAGCCGTCGCCGCCGCCCAGGCCGCGTTCGCCGGTTGGGCCGACACCCCGCCGATCCGCCGTGCCCGCGTGCTGTTCGAATACCTGCACCTGCTGCGTGAGCGCAAGGACGACCTGGCGCGCATCATCGTCGCCGAACACGGCAAGGTCTTCACCGACGCCCAGGGCGAAGTGGATCGTGGCATCGATATCCTGGAGTTTGCCTGCGGCATCCCCAACCTGCTCAAGGGCGAGCATTCCGACCAGGTTTCCCGCGGCATGGACAACTGGACGATGCGCCAACCGCTGGGCGTGGTGGCGGGTGTGACGCCGTTCAACTTCCCGGTGATGGTGCCGATGTGGATGTACCCGATCGCCATCGCGGCGGGCAACACCTTCATCCTCAAGCCAAGCCCCACCGACCCGAGCGCCTCGTTGTTCATGGCCGAACTGCTGCGCGAAGCCGGCCTGCCCAAAGGCGTGTTCAACGTGGTGCAGGGCGACAAGGAATCGGTGGATGCGCTGATCGAGCACCCGGACGTCAAGGCCGTGAGCTTTGTCGGCTCCACGCCGATTGCCCAGTACATCTACGAGACCGGTGCGCGCAACGGCAAGCGCGTGCAAGGCCTGGGCGGCGCAAAAAACCACATGGTGGTAATGCCCGACGCCGATCTCGACAAAACCGTCGACGCCTTGATGGGCGCCGCCTACGGCAGTGCCGGCGAGCGCTGCATGGCCATCTCCGTGGCGGTGCTGGTGGGCGATGTGGGCGACAAAGTCATCGCGGCGCTGACCGAGCGCGCCAGGCACCTGCGCATCACCGACGGCCGCGACCTCAAGGCCGAGATGGGCCCGATTGTGTCCCGCGCCGCCCTGGAGCGCATCAGCGGCTACATCGAACAAGGCGTGCAGGCGGGCGCGCAGTTGCTGCTCGATGGGCGCGACTATGTGCCGACCGAAGCCGGCCTGGAAAATGGCTTCTGGCTCGGCGCGACCCTGTTCGACCACGTCACCCAGGAAATGAGCATCTACCGCGAAGAAATCTTCGGCCCGGTACTGGCGTGCGTGCGCGTGAATGACTTTGCCGAGGCGATCAAGCTGGTCAACGACCACGAATTCGGCAACGGCGTCAGCTGCTTTACCCGCGACGGCAACATCGCCCGCGAATTTGCACGGCGCATTGAAGTGGGCATGGTCGGCATCAATGTGCCGATCCCGGTGCCGATGGCCTGGCATGGCTTTGGTGGTTGGAAAAAGAGTTTGTTCGGCGACATGCACGCCTATGGCACCGAGGGCGTGCGCTTCTATACCAAGCAAAAGTCGATCATGCAGCGCTGGTCGGAAAGCATCGAGCAGGGCGCGGAGTTTGCGATGCCGGTGTCCAAATAACGGCCAAAAGAACACAGCAGGGCAAATGTGGGAGGGGCTTGCCCCCTCCCACTTTCGATTGTTTTCCACTTCAGGGTTGACGGTCGGGCGAATGCACAATACTGTATATAAACACAGTGTTTAAGCGCTGATCGACCAACACCGGCAACCTCAGTCCTGCCAGACACTGTGTGCAAGTTAACGGATTAACTTGATGCACAGGCTCGTCTTACCGAGCCATTTTTATTGATAGAGAGGGAACTCATGTCCTACCCAGAAAGCAGACTCACCGGTCTGATCGGTTTCGCCCAAGCGGCAAAAGTGACAGGTGGCTGGTCCGGCCCTGTGGTCAGTATCACCACGCTCGATCAACTCAAGGCCAATATCGGCGACACCACCCCACGGGTACTGGTGATCAACAGTAATATCTCGGCGTCGAGCCTGACCAAAGTCAACATGGGTGCCAACAAGACCCTGATTGGCTCGTTCCAGGACCGCACCCTGGAGAATATTCACCTGCGTGCAACGGCGCAGTCGCAGAACATCATTCTGCAGAATCTTATCTTCAAGCACTCGGCAAGTATCAAGGCCAATGACGATATCCAGGTCTACTTGAACTACGGCAGCAAGTATTGGATCGACCATTGCTCTTTCGTCGGGCACAGCTGGTCCACCACTGACGGCAGCGAAGATAAACTGCTGTATATCGGGGAAAAGGCCGATTATGCCACCATCAGTCACTGCTTCTTTGGCAGTCATAAGTATGGTCTGATCTTCGGTCACCCGGCGGATGATAATAATGCCGCGTTCAATGGTTACCCACGCCTGACACTGTGCCATAACCGCTTCGATAACATGGAAGTGCGTGCGCCTGGCTTGATGCGTTACGGTTATTTTCATGTGTACAACAACTACATCAATAACTTCCACCTCGGTTTTACCCTGGCACAAAATGCCAACATCCTTTTTGAAAGTAACTACTTTGGCGAAGGCAGCCAAAATAAAGGCATGTTGGATGACAAGGGCAACGGGACCTTCACCGACATCAACAGCGTGCCGCCAATCACTAATCAGAAGTCGCCCAAGGCGCAGTGGACGGCGTCATCCAACTATGGCTATACCTTGAAGACCGCCGCACAAGCCAAGGATTTTACCCAGAAGAATGCCGGCGCCCAGTCGGTTGCACTGGTCTTTGGTAGTTGATTAGCTAGCTTTCTACTTAGTGATCAATTAACGCGAGTGCCACTGTATTTATATCAAGGATATAAATACAGTGATGGCCTTTATAATCTAAATAATTCTTCATGTTGCGACAGGCAGGCTTCCATGTTAAACCTTGTTTCGCACTTGCAGAGCCAACTATCCCTTGCTCTTTCAGCCACTATCAAGTTGTTGGCTGTCATGTGCTATTTAATCTTCGCTTGTCACTTAAGCGTCAGCAAAAGGACATCATCATGAAACATGCGAATCACACACCCACTCGCTGGACACGGGCCGATGCGCTGAAAGTTAATGAGAATGACCCGACGACGACACAGCCGTTAGTGAGTCCTGACTTTCCTGTCATGAGTGACACGGTCTTTATCTGGGACACCATGCCCTTGCGTGAACTGGATGGTACGGTGGTATCGGTCAATGGCTGGTCAGTGATCTTCACCCTGACGGCTGATCGTCGCCCCCATGATCCACAATTCATCAACGCCGATGGCCGTTACGACATCAAGCGCGACTGGGAAGACCGCCATGGCCATGCGCGTATCTGCTACTGGTATTCGCGCACCGGCAAGGACTGGATCTTCGGCGGTCGTGTCATGGCCGAAGGGGTTTCGCCGACCACGCGGGAATGGGCAGGTACACCGATCCTGCTGAATAACAACGGCGATATCGACCTGTATTACACCTGCGTCACACCGGGCGCCACCATTGCCAAAGTCAGGGGCCAGGTGGTCACCTCGGATACCGGCGTGACCCTGCGGGGCTTTGATCAGGTCAAATCGTTGTTTGATGCCGACGGTATCTATTACCAAACCGAAGCGCAAAATTCGACTTGGAACTTTCGCGATCCCAGCCCCTTTATCGATCCAAAAGATGGCAGGTTGTACATGGTGTTCGAAGGCAATGTTGCCGGCGAGCGCGGGACACACGAAGTAGGCCCGAATGAAATAGGCCTGGTGCCGCCCGGGCATGAAGATGTCGGCGGTGCGCGTTATCAGGTCGGCTGCATCGGCATTGCGGTGGCCAAAGACCTCAACGGTGACGAGTGGGAGATTTTGCCACCGCTGGTGACCGCCGTTGGTGTGAACGACCAGACCGAACGGCCGCACTATGTGTTCCAGGACAACAAGTACTACCTGTTCACCATCAGTCACAAGTTCACCTACGCGGACGGCGTGACGGGCCCGGATGGCGTGTATGGTTTCGTCAGCGACCGGCTGTTCGGCCCTTACACACCGATGAACGCCTCCGGCCTGGTGCTCGGCAATCCGCCTTCGCAGCCCTTCCAGACATACTCCCACTGTGTAATGCCCAACGGCCTGGTGACATCGTTTATCGACAGTGTGCCCACCACCGGCGATGACTACCGTATCGGCGGCACCGAAGCGCCGACGGTCAGGATTGTGTTGAAGGGCGATCGTTCGTTTGTGCAGGAAGCGTATGACTATGGCTACATCCCGGCGATGCGCGATGTGGTGTTGAGCCAGTGACTGCCGTGCAATCGTCAGCCTGATTCATCTGGTGTAAACCGATGCAAAAGTGGGAGGGGGCTTGCCTCCTCCCACTTTTTTAACCGCAATCCAGTTCGGTGGCCGAAGCACTGTCGAGCAAGCTGGCGGTGTAGAGCAGGGTGTGTCAGTGCGAGCATGTTTAATTGATGAATAAATAAACTAATGGATGGTTTAATTGGTGATGGGAATTTCCTTCGGATGGTATTCGTCTTACAAACGCAGCCTACAGTATTATCGGTAGGACTTAGTTGCTGGTTTGCTGGCGGTTTTTTTTATCGTGCAGGAACGCTCTACAGTGAGCGTTTAAGATGTGTGATACAAAATCATGAGGTGTTTTGGCTTGACAAATTTATGTGCGGATAAATAATTTAATCGCTTGCTTTAAAAGGTGTGAAATCATTTTTTTATAAAAACAAGGATGAAAATGATGGATGCTCAAAATTCAGTAAAAAACAGATCAAATGAAATGAAAGGCTCTCTAAGAATGAGATTTATAGAGTGTGCGAGGCCGGTTACAACGAGGTGGCTAATGCAATTGTCCGGCATGCCGCGCTTAGGGAACTTGAAAAATTCGGCGAGATTATCTCTGCTCGTCCTCTGACGCATCAGGGTATGGCCTTGTTTTTTGGCACCCTTTGGGCTTTTTTTAAAGACGTGCCTGCGGGAATCGTTGCGTTGGCTGCACGTGTTACGGATGAATGGATCAAGGAGGATATGTGGAATGGCACAGCCAAGGCTGCGCATATTCTTTATGCTTCGGTTGATGAGTATGGTCTGCACCAGCATAGTAAACATATGCTGCCTACCCATCATCAGATGTTTAAACAACTGACGATTCATCTGGGGCTTTCCGATGCTGATCTGTTTAATCCGTCTAACGTACTCCCAGAGGGTACTGCGATGGGGAATAACACGCATAGGATGTACCGCTCCGAGTTTTTGGGCGAAGCGTTGGGTTTTCATTTGGCTTCGGAAATGACCTCGTCCAGAGAGTTTCAGTACTTTCTTGAAGGGTTTAAAAAATACGCCCGTGAGTATGGCTTGGTGGATGAGGAAGACCCGGTCTTGGCGTTCTTCGCTATCCACTGCGAAGTCGAACCCATGCACGTAGCGACCGGGCGGGAGATCGTAATTTCATACTTGGAGAAAAACCCAGGTATCGCTCCACAAGCCATGCGCGGTGCGATGGCATTCATGGACGGTTTTGAACATATGTTTTCGGCACTTAATCGTCGCCTTGCCGACCCGCAGAGTCTTTGAATTCTGGAGATTGTCTACATGTATAAGTCTTATGAGTGTCAGATCTGTCACTACGTTTATTCCGAGGCATTGGGTGAGCTTCTAGTCGACGTTGAGGCAGGAACAAGGTGGGGCGAGCTAGACGACAATTTTCAGTGTCCGCACTGTCGGGCAAAGAAAAAAATGTTCAGAGAGATTGTGAGGTAAATGCACGACTTTCTGAGTGCAATGCTATTTTCGACACTGCTTTCAATAAGCGTTGGACCGATAGCCTTGATCATTCTAAGGCAGTCCATCGTCTTTGGCTTTCGCAGTGCATTGCCCGCAGCCCTGGGGGCGGCAGTTGCCGACGCGGTATTTGCAGCTGTCGCGTTTACAGGCTTGAAGGTGGTCGAAGCATTTTGGGTCGCCAATCATCAGCTATTGACGTGGGGAGCGATTGCCTACCTCCTTTATCTTGGTGTTACCACATTCAAGAACGCTGCTGGCACGATGCAGATAACGTGCACCGCAGGATTTGTACCGGTCTTTTTACTGACGTTGACTAGCCCGTTCACCATTGCGGCGATTTCTTCCTATGCCATCGCCAGCGGCGCCCAGCTTCAGGGGCAGGGAATCTACTGGAATTTGCTGGGTGTTCTAGTGGGCTCGTTTCTCGGGCAAATGTTGTATGCAGCAGGGGGTGGGGGGATGAAGAAGCTGTTTGCTGAACGTTCAGGTTTTGGTGTGCTCAATCGAGCGAGCGGGGTGTGTCTGATTGGATTTGCGGGCTGGCAGATGGCTTGTGCTCTATCGCTATAGGCTTGCCCCCGATGGCGGTGGATGAGTCAGCTAGAGGTAAGCTGACTCATCCACCGCCATCGGGGCGAGCCACCTCCCACATTAATCCTGCGTTCCTAGCGCCGACCTGTGCGGGTACTCACATCCACCCAAACCGCCAGCACCAGAATGCTGCCCTTCACGATCATCTGCCAGTAACTGTCCACATCCAGCATCGACATGCCGTTATCCAGGCTGGTAATCACCAACGCCCCGAGCAACGCGCCATACACCGTGCCCGAGCCGCCGCGCATCGATGTGCCGCCGATAAAACACGCGGCGATGGCATCCAGCTCACCCATGTTACCCGCCGACGGCGAGCCGGCAGCCAGGCGAGCGGTGTTGACCAACCCGGCGAGCGCGCACATCACGCCCATGATGCCGAAGATCCACAGTTTCACTGCCTGCACGTTGATGCCCGACAGGCGCGTGGCTTCCATATTGCTGCCCACCGCATACACCCGGCGGCCGAACACGGTCTGGCTGGTGACGTAGCTGAATACACCGAGCAGTACCAGCAACAGCAGCACCGGCACGGGGATGCCGTCGTAGCTGTTGAGGGTGGTGACGAACCCGGCCAGCACCGCGCCGATCACCACCACGCGCAGCACATCACGCACCAATGAATGTGCAGCCAGGCCATGCAGTGCGCGGTTGCGCCGTTGTTTCCAGGTGAGGAACAGGGTCAGGGCAAACAGTAAGACACCGAGGCCGATCCCGACCGAATGGGGCAAATACCCTTGGCCCACATACACCAAGGAAGGCGACACCGGCGCAATGGTGGTACCGCCCGTGATCCCCAGGAGAATCCCGCGAAACGCCAACATCCCCCCCAGGCCAACGATAAACGACGGGATACGCAGGTAGGCGGTCATGTAGCCGTTGGCCAACCCGATCATCAAGCCGCACAGGGCAACCAGGCTCAGGTTCGCCAACAGCGGCACGTGATACACCACGTCCAGGATCGCCGCCAACCCGCCCAGCAAGCCGAGCAACGAGCCCACCGACAAATCGATCTCGCCGCTGATGATCACCAGCACCATGCCGCACGCCAGGATCCCGGTGATCGACATCTGCCGCAGCAGGTTGGACAGGTTGCGCGGTGTAAGGAAGCCCCCCTCGGTCTGCCAACTGAAAAACAGCCAGATCACCGCCACGGCGATCGCTAGGGCAAGCATTTTGTAGCGGGTAAACAGCTGTTTGAGCTGATTCATCTACGCGGTCTTCCGATCATTATTATTGTGTTGGCTGAGCGCCGCGGCGAGCACCTGTTCCTGGGTGAGCCCGTCGTTGATGAAGTCGCCGCGCAACTGGCCGTCGCCGATCACCAACACGCGGTCGGATACGCCGAGTACTTCGGCCAGCTCCGAGGAGACCATGATGATCGACACTCCCTCGGCCGCCAGCGCACCCATCAATTTGTAGATCTCATACTTGGCGCCCACGTCCACCCCGCGTGTGGGCTCATCGAGGATCAGCACGCGAGGCTTGGCCATCAGCATTTTCGCCAGCACGGCCTTTTGCTGGTTGCCACCGGACAGGCTGGTGATCGGCAGGAACGGGCTGGCGGTCTTGAGGTGCAGGCGTGCAATCTGCTGGTCGATGCTGCCCAGTTCGGCTTCGGCGTCGATGCGCGTCAGGTGCGCGTAGGTGTCGAGTACCGCCAGGGTGATGTTCTGGCCCACGCCGAAGTCGGGAATGATGCCCTGACGCTTGCGGTCCTCGGGCACCATGCACAGCCCGGCGCGGATCGATTTGAGCGGCGTGCGCGTGTCGATCACCTGGCCGTCCAGCCACACCTCGGCGCTGTAGCGACCGGGGTAGGCACCGAACAGTGCCGACACCAGCTCCGTGCGCCCGGCACCGACCAGCCCGGCAATGCCGAGGATTTCCCCGCGCTTGAGCACAAAGGACACATCGTCCACGCGCTTGCGCCTGGGGTTGTCGACGTCATGGCAGGTGACGTTGCGTGCCTCGAAAATCACCTCGCCCACCGCATGGGGTGCGGTGGGGTAGAGGTTGCTCATCTCGCGGCCGACCATCTGGGTGATGATTTGTGCGATGTCCATGTCGGCCATGGCGGTGGTCGCGATGTGCTTGCCGTCGCGGATCACCGCAACGGTGTCGCACACCGCCGCCACCTCATCGAGCTTGTGGGAGATGTACACGCAGGCCACGCCCTTGGCCTTGAGGCCGCGGATGATGTCCAGCAGCACCTCGATTTCCGAGCGGGTCAGGGCCGAGGAGGGCTCGTCGAGAATCAGCAGCCGCGCCTGTTTGTTCAGGGCCTTGGCGATTTCCACCAGTTGCTGGTGGCCGCCGCCGTACTGCGACACCGGCAGCGCCACGTTCATGTCCGGCACCTTGAGCTCGCGCATCAAGGCTTCGGCGCGGTGGAACATCGCCGGGTAGTTCATGCGCCCGCCCGGCAGGGTCAGTTCATGACCCATGAAGATGTTTTCGGCCACCGACAGGTCGGGCACCAGGGTCAGTTCCTGGTGGATGATCACGATACCGGCCGCTTCGGTTTCGCTGATCGACTGGGCCTTGAGCGGCTGCCCGTCCCAGAGAATTTCGCCGTCCCAGGTGCCGTGGGGATACACCGCCGACAGCACCTTCATCAAGGTGGATTTACCGGCGCCGTTCTCGCCGCACAGGCCGACGCATTCCCCCGGCCGCACCTTGATATCGATGCCGTTCAGCGCGTTGACCCCGCCAAAGCGTTTGACGATGCCGTTCATTTGCAGCAGGTAGTCGACCATGGCGCTTACTGCCCGGCCATCTGCTCTTTGGTGTAGAACCCGTCTTTCTCCAGCAGGTCGATGTTCGCCTTGGTCAGCGGGGTCGGGGTGAGCAGGATGGTGTCGACCTTTTTGCTGCCGTTGTCGTACTGCGAGCTGTAGGTGGGTTGCTCATTGCGCGCCAGTTGCACCGAAAGTTTGGCGGCTTCGCTGGCGATCAGCTTGAGCGGCTTGTACACGGTCATGGTCTGGGTGCCGTCGATCACGCGCTTGACCGCCGCCAGGTCGGCATCCTGGCCGGAGATCGGCACCTTGCCCGCCAGTTTCTGCGCGGCCAGGGCCTGGATCGCACCGCCGGCGGTGGCGTCGTTGGAGGCGACGATGGCGTCGATCTTGTTGTTGTTCCGGGTCAGGGCGTTTTCGACGATGCTCAGGGCTTCGGTGGGGTTCCATTCCTTGACCCACTGCTGGCCGACCACCTTGATATCGCCCTTGTCGATGGCCGGTTGCAGCACTTTCATCTGGCCTTCGCGCAGCACCTTGGCGTTGTTGTCGGTGGGCGCGCCGCCGAGCAGGAAGTAGTTGCCCTTGGGCGCCGCTTGCAGCACGCCGCTGGCCTGCATTTCGCCGACCTTTTCGTTATCGAAGGAGATGTAGGCGTCGATGTCCGCATTCAGGATCAGGCGGTCATAGGACACCACCTTGATCCCGGCTTTCTTGGCTTCGGCGACGGCGTTGGTGAGCACGGTGGCGTTGAACGGTACGATGACGATCACATCGACGCCGCGGGAAATCAGGTTTTCGATCTGGGAGATCTGTTTTTGCTCGTTGGCATCGGCGGATTGCACGAAGACTTTGGCGTCGAGTTTCTCTGCGGCGGCGACGAAGTAGTCGCGGTCGCGGGACCAGCGTTCCAGGCGCAAGTCATCGATGGAGAAGCCGATCTTCGGGTGGGCCGAGTCGGCCAGCACCGGCAGGGCGAACAGGGCCAGGGCAGTGGCGATGAGGGTGCGTTTCATGGTTATGCGTCCTTTTATTGTTGTTGGAAAGACTCTAGGCAAACACCGTACTTGTGGCGATGAAGCGTGTTGTGGCAAGTGAGCTGTTGTGGCGAGCGGGCTTGCCCCGCGTTGGGGCGCGAAGCGGCCCCNGCGACATGTTTTCACCTGACACACCTAGGCGCCTGGTTCTGGGGCTGCTTCGCAGCCCAACGCGGGGCAAGCCCGCTCGCCACAACAAGCCAGCTCGCCACAAAAAAAGCCCGCATGTCACACAGTCAGCGGTAGATAAAGCGATTCACAATACCTTCCAGCATCTCTTGCCGACCACTCACCGCCTGCGGGTTCAGCTCATGGGCAAAGGCATGCTCGGCCAGGGATTCCAGGCTGAATTCCCCCGCCAGCACCGCCTGGCCCAGCGGCTGCTGCCAGCCGGCGTAACGCTGGTCCTTGAACTGCTGCAACCGGTCGTTCTCGACCATGGCCGCCGCCCGCTCCAGCGCCAGCGCCAACACATCCATGGCCGCCACATGCCCGTGGAACAGGTCTACCTCATCGAGGCTCTGGCGGCGTACCTTGGAATCGAAATTGTAGCCGCCATTCTTGAAACCCCCGGCCTTGAGGATTTCATAAGTGGCCAGGGTCATTTCCTCGACGCTGTTGGGGAACTGGTCGGTGTCCCAGCCGTTCTGCGGGTCGCCACGGTTGGCGTCGATGCTGCCGAAAATCCCGAGGGACACGGCGGTGGCGATCTCATGATGAAAGCTGTGCCCGGCCAGGGTCGCGTGGTTGGCCTCAATGTTGACCTTGATCTCATGCTCCAGGCCGAACTCATGCAGGAAGCCGAACACCGTGGCGCTGTCGTAATCGTATTGGTGCTTGGTCGGCTCCTGGGGCTTGGGCTCGATCAGCAGGTCGCCCTTGAAGCCGATCTTGTGCTTGTGCTCTACCACCATGCGCATAAAGCGCCCGAGCTGTTCGCGTTCGCGCTTGAGGTCGGTGTTGAGCAGGGTTTCATAGCCTTCACGGCCGCCCCACAGTACATAGTTGGCGCCTTTGAGCCGCAGCGTCGCGTTCATCGCGCTGAACACCTGGGCGGCGGCGTAGGCAAACACCTCCGGGTCCGGGTTGCTCGCGGCGCCGGCGGCAAAGCGTGGGTTGCTGAAGCAGTTGGCGGTGCCCCACAGCAGTTTGATGCCGGTTTGTTCCTGATGGCGTTCCAGGTGGTCGACCATCTGCGCAAAGTGATTGCGGTATTCCTTGAGCGAGCTGCCTTCGGGGGCGACGTCCGTGTCGTGAAAGCTGTAGTAGTCGATGCCCAGCTTGGTGAAAAACTCGAAGGCCGCATCCGCCTTGCCGATGGCCAGATCCATCGGCTCGCCACTGCGTTGCCATGGCCGTTTGAAGGTGCCCACGCCAAACATATCCGCCCCTGGCCAGACGAAGGTGTGCCAATAACAGGCGGCCATGCGCAGGTGTTCGCGCATGGGTTTGCCGAGGATGATTTTATTGGCGTCGTAATGGCGAAAGGCGAGGGCAGAGTCGCTGCTGGGGCCTTCGAAGCGAACCTTCTCGACACCGGGGAAGTACGGCATGGCGTTTTCCTTATTGTTCTTGGCGGTGCCCCGATACTAGCAACGGCCAATGGGCTGCCGATTATGAAAATCACCAAGGGAGGGTGCGATTTTGAGTGGCAGGGTCTAGGCTGTTGCGACCGGCCCCAGGACAACAACAATGAAAACCCTACCGCCCGTGCACCGCATCGCCTTGCTGTTCAACGGCAGCAAAATCTACGACCGTGGCATCATCGCCGGCATCGGCAATTACCTGAGCAGTACCCGCGCGTCCTGGGACTTGTTCCTTGAAGAGGACTTCCTGTGCCGCCTCAAAGGCATAGAGCGCTGGCAGGGCGACGGCATCATCGCCGACTTCGACGACCCGCTGATCGGCGAGGCGCTGGCCGGCAGCAAGGTGCCGGTGGTGGCAGTGGGCGGTTCTTATGAGGATGCGCGCGCCTACCCCAAGGGCATTCCCTATGTGGCCACCGACAATGCGGCCTTGATGAAGCTGGCCTATGAACATTTGATCGAGGCCGGTGTGACGCGGTTCGCCTGTTTCAGCCTGCCCGAAGCCCAGGCCAATCGCTGGGCCCAGGAGCGCGAAAAGGCCTTCAAGCGCTTGCTGCAACGCGATGGCTTGCCAGTGCAGATCTATCGCGGCCTGGGCACCAGTGCGCCGCTGTGGGACAGCGCGGTGGAGCAGCAGATCGCCTGGCTGCAAAGCCTGCCCAAGCCCATCGGGATCATTGCGGTCACCGACGCCCGCGCCCGGCAACTGCTGCAAGCCTGTCTCACCGCCGGCATCGCGGTGCCGGAAGAAGTGGCGCTGATCGGTATCGACAACGACCCACTGACCCGCACCCTCACGCGCGTGCCGTTGAGTTCGGTGATCCAGGGCACCGAAACCATGGGCCGCACCGCCGCCGCGCTGTTGCACCAGATGCTGCATGGCAAGCCCTGCACCGGCACGCAGGTGCTGGTGCCGCCGGATGCGATCAACGTGCAGGCGTCGAGCCTGCACCAACCCTTGGGCAACTCTTATGTGATGCAGGCGTTGCTGTTTATCCGCCAATACGCCTGCCAGGGCATCAAGACGGCGCAGGTGGCGGCCTATGTCGGCGTGTCGCGTTCATCGCTGGAATCGCACTTTCGCAAGGCGCGCGGGTGCAGCGTGCACGACGAGATCCTGCGCTTCAAACTCGCCAGCGCCGCCAAGGGCTTGCAGGGCAACCACCTGGCGATTGCCGACATCGCCCAGCAGTGCGGCTTCAAGTCGGCGCAGTACCTGCACACCGTGTTCCGCCGCGAGTTCGGCTGCACGCCACGGGAATACCAGCACAGCCATTAGAAACTTTGCAGGCATCGCCCATTCGCTGCTGGACTTGCACCGTACAGACTAGGGAGAATGGTTTTTTGTGGCGTAAATGGAAGCTCCCATGACCGACAGTGCCCAGCGTGCCGCCAGCGACATCGACCTGATGACCGAAGTGGCCATGCTTTATTACCTCGACAACATCACCCAGGAAGCCATTGCCAAGCGCTTCGACCTGTCGCGGGTCAAGGTCAGCCGCTTGCTCAAGCGCGCCCGTGATGAAGGGGTGGTGGAGGTGCGGGTGTTGCAGCATCCGGCCCTGAACACGGAGTTGGAGCAGGCGCTGGTCGAGCGTTTCCAGTTGGACCGCGCCTTGATCGCGGTTGACCACGGCGACCCCGACACCCAGCGCTCGGCCGTGGCCAGCCTGGTGGCCAACTACCTGAACAAGACCCTCAGCGACGGCATGATCGTCGCCGTCGGCATGGGCCGCAACGTGGGCGCCGTGGCCGAGAACGTGTTCCTGCCGGTGACGCGCAACTGCACCTTCGTTTGTGCCATCGGCGGCTCGCTCAAGGCCGGCGAATACATGAACCCCGACCATATCTGCCGGCGCCTGGCCCTGCGTTTCGGCGCCGAGAGCGAAACCCTGTACGCCCCGGCCCTGGTGGCCAACCCGGAACTGCGCAGCGTGCTGATCAACAACGACACCGTGCGCTCCACCCTCGACCGTGCGCGCCGCGCCGATATCGCCTTGATCGGCATCGGCGACATGAGCGAGAACAGCAACATGGTGCGCATGGGCTGGTTCTCGCCCCAGGAAATCGCCCAGGCCCGGGTGTCCGGTACGGTCGGTGACATGATGGGCTACGACTTCATCGACATCCACGGCCAGCCAGCGGTCAACGCCATGCAGGGCCGGGTGATCGGCCTGTCGGTACAGGAGCTGGTGCGCATTCCCGACGTGGTAGCGATTGCCAGCGAAAACACCAAGGCGGCGGCCACCCTCGGTGCGTTGCGCTCCGGGGTGATCAACACCCTGGCGACGACCGTGTCGAATGCCTACACGATCCTTGCCCTGGATGATGCAACGCGCCGCTAGGTGACATCTTGTATGTGGTGAGCCCGCTTGTTGTGGTGAGCGGGCTTGTTGTGGCGAGCCCGCTCGCCACAGAAAGCCCCGTCCACCAAAGAGGCTGTGTAGGGCAAACCCGCTCCCACACCTAGGCCACCAACCGCGCCTCAACCGATTCGGCAAGGTTGGTCAGGATCAGGCAGCACGACACTGCGCCCGCATCCAGTACTCCCAGGGAGCGCTCCCCCAGGCGGCTGGCACGGCCGATCTTGGCCACCAGGTCGCGGGTGGAATCACGGCCCTGGGACGCGGCGCTTTTCATCCGGTGCAACGCTTCGCGGAACGTCGCGCCGCTGGCCTGGGCCTGTTCGAACGCCTCGACCGCTGGAATCAACGTATCCATCAGGCACTTGTCACCCACGCCGGCGTCGCTGATGTCTTGCAGTGAGGTCAGGCCGCCACGCAGCAGCCTGGCGAAGGTCGCCCCATCGATGCTATCGCGGCCGCGCACTTCGTCGGCCATGCCGATAAACAGGCTGCCATACAGCGGGCCCATGGAGCCGCCGATGCCTTCCATCAACGCCAGGGTCAGTTCGTCCAGCGCCTCGGCCAGGGACAGTTCGCGGCCCTCCAGGGTCTTGCCGCAGCGCGAGAATCCCTTGGCCATGTTGATGCCGTGGTCGCCGTCGCCGATGGCGCCGTCCACTTCACTGAGGTATTCGCGGTTGGCGACGATGATCGACACCAGGTTGGTGACGATGGCGCTGCCGGTGTTGCTCGGGAAATGTTCGCTCATGCTTCACTCCGACTGGGTCATGCCGATGGAGCGGCAAGGTTGGTCGATCAAACGGCTCAGCTCGGCGTCGAGGCCAAGCAGGGTCAGGGTCACGCCCATCATTTCCAGGGACGTGAAGTAGTTGCCCACGTAACAGCGGTGTGTGCGCAGGCCCTTGGCGCGCAGTTGGCGCTCGACCTCGGCGTAGAAAATATACAGCTCCATCACCGGCGTGGCGCCCAGGCCCGAGACCAGCACCACCACGCTCTGGTCCTGGGTGAAGTCGCGGTCGGCCAGGATCGGCGCAAGCATGCGCTCGGCCATGGCGGCGGCGGACTCCACTGGCACCACTTCGATACCGGGTTCGCCATGGTGGCCGATGCCCAGTTCCATCAGGCCGTCGGCAATCTGGAAGTTGGGTTTGCCTACCGCCGGAATGGTGCAGGGCGTGAGCCCCACGCCGATGGAGCGGCAATGGTCCACGGCCTTCTGCGCCACGCGGATCACGCCGTCAAGGTCGTAGCCCTGGGCGGCGGCGGCACCGCCGATCTTCCACATGAAGATCTCGCCGGCCACGCCACGCCGCTTGGCGATTTCGGCGGGCGGGGCGGAGGCCACGTCGTCGTTGGCCACCACGGTGCGGATGTTCATGGCTTTGCTGGCGGCCATTTTCATCGCCAGCTTCACGTTCATGTTGTCGCCGGCATAGTTGCCATACAGGCACGCCACGCCCGCGCCCTGGTCGGCGGCACGGAACGCGTCGAAGAAGCTCTTGGCGGTGGGCGAAGAGAAAATCTCGCCCACCGCCACCGCATCCACCAGCCCTGGGCCGACATAGCCGAGAAACGCCGGCTCGTGCCCCGAACCGCCGCCGGTGACAATACCTACCTGGCCGGCCGGTGAGGACGTGCGTTTGCGGATGACCCGTGGGTTGCTCTCGTACTGCACCAGTTCCGGGTGCGCCAGGAGGATGCCCGCGAGCATGTCCTCGACCACCAGGTCCGCATCATTGATGACTCGATTCATAGGGTGTTTCCTTGTTCTTATTCGTCTGGAATCGGCTTACTGAATGCTGTAGCCACCGTCGATCACTACGTTTTCCCCGGTGATCATCCTGGCCGCGTCGCTGACCAGGTAGAGCACGAGGCCGGCGATTTCTTCCGGCTGGGCGAAGCGCCCCACCGGGATCTGCAATTTGGCCCGTTCGCCCAGTTCGCCCGCCCAGGCTTTCTTGCCCAGGGCGGTCTCGACGATGGTCGGAGACACGGCGTTGACGTTGATGCCGTGGGGCGCCCATTCCATCGCCAGCACCTTGGTCATGCCGACCACGGCGGCCTTGCTCGCGCAGTAGGCCACATGACGGTCCAGGCCGATGACGGCGGCCTGGGAGGCAAGGTTGACGATACGCCCGCCGCCTTGTTCGATCATGTAGCGGGCACAGGCCTGCGCCACGAAGAAACTGGCCTTGAGGTTGATGTCCAGGGTGGTGTCCCAGGCGTTTTCATTCACGTCCAGGGCTTTGTCGAGCAGCGCGACCCCCGCGCTGTTGACCAGGTAATCGATGCGCCCGAGCCCGGCAGCGGCCTGGTCGACGGCGGCCTGCAGCGAATCGAGCTGGCGCAGGTCAGCCACCAGCCCCACATGACCCGCGCCGAGGCTGGCAGCCACTTCGACCACCGCGGGGTCACGGTCCAGCAACGCCACCCGGGCGCCGCGCTCCACCAGCAACTGGGCACAGGCCAGGCCGATACCGGCGGCGCCCCCGGTGATCACGGCGCAACGGCCGGTGAGGTCGAACGCCTGGTTCCAGAAATTGGACATTGCACACACTCCACTTAGCGTTTTTTCTTGCGCCAGACATCAATCAACACCGCAAGCACGATGATCAATCCCTTGGCCACTTGTTGGTAATACGACGACACCCCGAGCAGGTTCAAACCGTTGTTGATCACACCGATCAGCAGCGCGCCAAACAACGTGCCGACAATGCTGCCGGTGCCACCCGACAGGCTGGTGCCGCCGATCACCACCGCCGCAATCGCATCCAGCTCATAAGACACGCCCGCCTGGGGCAGGGCCGAGGTGGTGCGCGCCGCCAGCACCACCCCGGCCAACCCCGCCAGCAGGCCGGAAATCACATACACCGAGAACGTGACCTTGCGCACGCCGATGCCGGAGGTGCGCGCGCTTTTTTCGTTGCCGCCCACGGCGTACACGTAGCGCCCGTAGGTGGTGTAGCGCAGCACCATCCAGAAGATCAGCGCGACCACCGCAAAGATAATGATCGGCACGCCAATAGGGCCTAGCTTGCCGATGCCCATGGCGAGGAAGCTGTCCGGCAGGTCGGTGACCGGGCTGCCGTCGTTGAGAATAAAGGTCATGCCCCGCGCCACGCTGAGCATGCCGAGGGTGGCGACAAAGGGCGGGATGCTCAGGTTGGCTACCATGAAACCGTTGACCATGCCGAGCATGGCCCCGGCAAACATCCCCGCACTCACCGCCGCCAGCAGGCCATAACCCTGGGTGGCGACCAGCGCGCTGCACAAGCCGGCGAAGGCCAGGATCGAGCCCACCGACAGGTCGATGCCCTTGGTGAGGATCACGTAGGTCATGCCCACGGCCAGGATGCCGTTAATGGAGGTCTGGCGCAGGATGTCCATCCAGTTGCGCCAGGTCATGAAGTATTCGCTGGAAAACGCCATCACCAGGCACAGCAGGATAAACACCAGCGGCAGGCCGAAGCGGTCGAGGGACAAGCGCAGGCGGTTGCGCGGCGCGGCAGTGACGGGTGCGGCGAGGACTTTACTGTTCATGAGGCAAGACTCAACAAGGCTTCCTGGGAAAGGGCGGTGTCGCTGCTGACGGTCACCAGGCGGCCGCCCTTGAACACTGCGATGCGGTCACTCAGGTGCAGCAGTTCCGGCGCCTCGGACGAGACCACGATGGCAGCACCGCCGGCGCGCACGAATTCGTCGAGCAGGTGATAGATCTCCTGCTTGGCGCCTTCGTCGATGCCGCGCGTGGGTTCGTCGCACAGCAGGCAGATCGGCTGGGTCGACAGGCATTTGGCGAGCACCACTTTCTGCTGGTTGCCGCCGCTCATGGATTCCACCGGCAGGTCCAGGGAGGAGATCTTGATCTGCAGGCGCTTGACCATGCTCTGCGCCAGGGCCTGTTCCTTGCGCGCATTGATCACCGACCAGCTCGACAATTGCTTGTAGGCCGACAGCGCGATGTTGGCGAGGATGCTGGCGCTGAGCACCAGGCCGCTGTCCTTGCGGTCTTCGGTGACCAGGGACATGCCGGCGCGGATGGTCGCCGCCGGGGTGCCGGTGGGCAGGGGCTGGCCTTGCAGGGTGGCGCTGCCGGCGTCCGGCAGGGTCAGGCCATACAGGCAGTTGAGGAATTCGCTGCGGCCCGAACCCATCAGCCCATAGATGCCGAGGATTTCACCCTGGCGCAGTTGCAGGCTGATGTCCTGGAACTCGCCGTCACGGCTCAGGCCATTGACATCCAGGCACGTGGCGGCGGCGCATTCGCGGCCGACTTTATGGTCGATGCGCTGCAACTCCTGGCCGACGATGCCGCGCACCAGGTGGGCGCGGTCGATATCGGCCATGCGCCCGCTTTCCACAAAGGCGCCGTCGCGGAAGATGCTGTAGTCATCGGCAATCTGCGCCAGTTCACTCAGGCGGTGCGACACATAGATGATCCCGGCGCCACGGGCGGTCAGGCGGCGGATCGCCTTGAACAGGGTTTGCGCTTCGTGTTCGCCGATGGCCGAGGTGGGTTCGTCCATGATCATCACCTGGCAGTCATGGCTGAACGCCTTGGCGATCTCCACCAGTTGGATCTGCGCCACGCTCAGGCGATGCATGGGGCTGGTGGCGTCCACGTCGAACTCCAGGCTTTGCAGCAGTTCGCGGGTGCGTCGGTTCAGTTCCTTGCTGTCGACGATACAGCCGGCGCGGCGTGGCTCGCGGCCCAGCCAGATATTTTCGGCGACGGTCATGTAGGGGATGGGTTCCAGCTCCTGGGTGATCATCGCCACCCCGGCGGCGAGGGCTGCGCTGGGGCGGTCGAACTGCACCGGCTGGCCGTTGAGCAGGATGCTGCCGGCGTCACGCTGGGTGATGCCCATCAAGATGCTGAGGAAGGTGGATTTGCCGGCGCCATTGCCGCCGCACAGTGCGTGCACGCTGCCGGCCCGCAGGGAGAGGCGCCCGTCGCGCAGGGCAGGGACCCCGGCGTAGGCCTTGGAAACTTGTTCAGCGTGAAGCAGTAATGGCGGGGCCATCGGTGTGTCCTCTTGCTGATTTTCTTATTAGGTAGGCTTAGCCAACAGCCTGATCATATGATCGGATAGTGATCATATGTTTAAACTGCTCGGGCCGGCTTTGTCAATGGTTTGGCGCAGTGTTCGCACATGCTTTTATCGTTTTAGCGGCACTTCGCCTTGAAATAAGCCTTGACAGCGGTGGGCTGATCGTCCGCTAATGATTGTGCATAATTTCAGTTAGTGATCATTTGATCGGTCTGATAGAGAGGCAGTAATGGGTGCACAAACGATGTTTTCGGTGGCCATCGGATGCGACGAGGCAGGCTTTGAGCTCAAGGAAATGCTCAAGCGTTTTATCGAAAGCCTGGGGTATGAGGTCGAGGACTTTGGCTGCCATTCGTCCAGCCCGGTGCTGTACCCGGACATCGCAGCAGCCGTAGCCACGGCGGTGGGCGCGGGTGAGCAGCGCCTGGGTGTGTTGATCTGCGGCACCGGCATCGGCATGGCGATTTCCGCCAACAAGATCAAGGGTGTGCGGGCCGCCCAGGCCCACGATACCTATTCGGCCGAGCGCGCACGCAAGAGCAACGATGCGCAGATCCTGTCCATCGGTGCGCGGGTGATCGGGCCCGAGCTGGCCAAGAGCATCGTCAAAGTGTTCCTGGAATCGGAGTTCGAAGCAGAGCGCTCCGGGAGGAAAGTCGAGCGCATCACTGCGCTCGAACGGGCGAACAGGGCGTTGCCATCAGACGACTGAGTCGCCTCAGAACACCGCCTTGACCTGCAGGCCCAGCACCAGGGCGTTATCGATGTTGTCACCGGAAAACGCACCCGGCTCGATGATGTATTGCACATCCGGGCGCAGGGTCAGCCAGGGGGTGGCCTGGTAGCCGTAGCTGAGTTCGATCAGTTGTTCGGCATTGTTCAGGTCGGGATAGTCGGTCCCGGCTTTGAAGGCGGCCAGTTCCTGTACCTCGCGGCTGCGCGGGTTCGGCACGGCGCGACCATAACCCAGGGCCAGGGTGTCACGCGGCCGGCCTTCGAACGGCTTGTACAGCACCACGCCTGCGCCGTACCACTTGCTGAACGGCGAGGCCGCTTCGCTGGCGGCGGAATACTGGCCGAAGGCGTGCAGCACACGGCCGGCGGATGAGTCCGAGGCCCACACTGCCTGGTCGATCAGCAGGTAGTGACCACCGCGGCCGCTGACCTCCCTGGTGCTGCCGATGCGTTTCACGTCGGAGCTGTCGTAGTAATAGCCCAGCTTGTATTCGCCCGGCAGGCTGCCGGCGTGTTTGTAGATCAATTCGATGGGCACCACGGTGCCAGTGGTGTGCTTGGGGTCCAGGCGCCAGGCGCGGCTGGAGTTGCCGTTGCTTTGCGGGTCGACGTTGAAGGCGGCAACGCGCAATTGCCAGGCCGGCGAGAAGTCATATTTCACCCGCGCACCCAGTCGTGCATTCGGGTAGTTGGTCCAGCCGCTGCCGCCGGACATGTTCAGCGGGTGCCCGCAGAACCCGGCGTTCATGAAGTTGCACAAGATCCCGCTGTCGAGGCCGCCGAGGTCATTGCCCATGGCCATGTAGCCGAGCTTGACGTTCAGCGCCGGGGTGAACAGCGTGCGTTCGTAGCTCAACTCGGTGAGGCGGGTGTAGAGACCGCCATAGTTTTCCTGGATCGGCAGGCGGTTGCCCACCAGGTCCTCGGACGCACTGTTGCCGCGCCGGTCATTGATCGTGAGCTGGATGCGGTCGCCATTGTTCAAGCCGTAGAGCTTGCCCAGGTCGAACTGCACGCCGAGCTTGAGGTTCTGCGAGTAGCGCGCCGAGCGGTGCTGGCCGCCGTGGGCGTTGTAGGCGGTCTCGCCGCTGTAGTCGCCGGTGAAGCGGATGCCCTGTGCGTCGAGTTCACGGCGCAGGCCGCCCCAGTCGCCGGTCAGGGTGGTGTCATCGGCTTGTACGGGCAGGGCGGCACCCAGGGCGAGGCCCAGCAACAGGCGCCCAAGGGCAATATGAGAAGTGGGGGTCATGCGGGTTTTTCCAGGCACAAGGCGCGGCGCCGGGGAGGCGCCGCGCGAACAGGGGGGTTAAGGCAGGGCGTAGGCGATCACGTAGTCGCCACGGTCAGTGGACTGGCGTGCGCCACCGGCGGTGATGACGATGTACTGTTTGCCGGTTTTCGGCGATACGTAGGTCATCGGGCCGCCCTGGCTGCCGACGGGCAGGCGGGCCTTCCAGATTTCCTCGCCATTGCCGCTGTTGAAGGCGCGCAGGTAGAAGTCCTGGGTGCCGGCGATAAAGATCAGGCCGCCCTGGGTCGACAGGGTGCCGCCGAGGGTCGGCAGGCCGATCTTGATCGGCAGGTGCATGCGGATGCCCAGGGGGCCGGTGTCCTCGACGGTGCCGACCGGTACTTGCCAGGCGACTTTCTGGGTCTTCATGTTGATCGCAGTCAGGGTGCCGAACGGCGGCGCCTGGCACGGAATACCGGCCACCGACAGGAAGCGGTTTTTGTTCACCGCATACGGCGTGCCCTTGAGTGGCACGGCGCCCATGCCGGTATTCAGCGCTTCGCCACCCGACGCGGCCTGGGCCTTGTTCTGCGAGGGTATCATCTGGATCCACAGGCCCAGGCGCATGTCGTTGACGAAGATAAAACCGTGCACCGGGTCGGTGGAGATGCTGCCCCAGTTCATGCCACCCAGCGAGCCCGGGAAACTCAGGGATTTATCGGTGCCCGGCGCGGTGTACAGGCCGTCGTAGCGCATGCCCTTGAAGTCGATGCGGCACAGCAACTGGTCAAACGGTGTGGCGCCCCACATGTCCGATTCGGTCAGGGTCTGCGCGCCGATCTGTGGCATGCCGACCGATTTTGGCTGGGTGGGCGAGTAGGGTTCGTCAGGGATGTTTGCGGCCTTGACCGGCACTTCCTTCACCTCGGTCAGCGGCTTGCCGGTGGCACGGTCGAGCACGTAGATCTGCCCGGCCTTGGTGCCGATCACCAGCGCAGGCACAGCCTTGTCGCTGCCCGGCGGGGTGAAGTCGATCAGGCTCGGCTGCATCGGCAGGTCGAAGTCCCACAGGTCATTGTGGACGGTCTGGTACACCCATTTTTCCGCGCCGGTGGAGGCGTCCAGTGCCAGTACCGACGCGCCGTATTTGTGGTTGAGCTGGGTGCGTTCCACACCGTAGATGTCGGTGGACGAGCTGCCCATCGGCAAGAATACGGTGTTCATCAGCGGGTCATAGGACATTGGCGCCCAGCTGTTCGGCGTGCTGCGCACGTAGGTGCTACCGTCGGCCGGGGCTTTTTTGTCTTCCGGGTTGCCCGGGTCGAACGCCCAGCGCATCTGGCCGGTGATTACGTCGAAGCCACGGATCACGCCGCCGGGCATGTCGGTCTGCACGTTGTCGGCCACGCGGCCGCCGACCACCACGGTAGTGCCGGCGATCAGCGGTGCCGAGGACAGTTGGTAGTAGCTGTCCGGCACGTTGCCCAGGCCGGCTTTCAAATCCACCTGGCCGTGGGTGCCGAAGTCTTCGCAGAACTGGCCGGTGTCGGCGTCCACGGCGATCAGGCGTGCATCGATGGTGTTGGTCAGCAAGCGGCGCTGGCACTGCGCACCGGCGGGCACGCTGGCGGCGATGATCGGTGAGCTGTTCGGTTGGGTCGGCTGGGTAATCGGCGCAGTGGCGTCGAAGTAGGCCATGCCACGGCAACGCTGCCACACCGCCGATTTGGCGTTGATCTCGTTCTTCCACAGCTCTTTGCCGGTGTCGGCGTCGAGGGCGATCAGGTTGTTGTGCGGCGTGCAGATGAACACTTTGTTGCCGATCTGCAGCGGGGTGAGCTGGTCTTCGGCACCGTTGCCGTCGCTGAGAGCGACGTCACCGGTGTGGTAGGTCCAGGCCACTTTGAGCTTATTGATATTGTCGCGATTGATTTGGTCCAGCGCGGCGAAGCGGCTGCCGCCTTCGGTGTTGCCGTAGTGCGCCCAGTCTTTCTGTGCGTCGGCTGCGGCCACCGGCGTGATGCCTGGGCCAGTGCCGGTGGGTGCCACGCTCGGGTGGGCGACAAACATGTTGCCCGCCGCCACGGCCACGCCCACCGCCAATACCGCCGCCACGCCATAGGCGCCACGTGCAGGCCGGTTGACCAGCAGCGGGTACACCAGCGCTACCACCAGGCCGATCACCGTAAACATGAACAGGCGGGAGAACAACGGCCAGAACACCAGCCCCACATCCGCCACCGCCCAGAGAGCCGTGCCGACCAGGAAGGCCGCGAACAGCCACGCGCCCGCCGGCTTGCGTCGGGCAATCAGCAAGCCGGACACGGCCATGGCCGCACCGCCGATCAAGAAGTACCAGGAGCCTCCCAGGCTCACCAGTTTGCCGCCGCCGATGGCCAGCGCGAGGCCGAGCAGGGCGATGATAACGCCCAGGCCCAGCAGTAGGATTCTAGAGACGCCAGTGGCGCGCGATGCTCGTTTCATGTCGACAGGACTCGAATGTGAGAGGGCAAAGACGCGATTTTAGCAAGATAAGTAACTGGTTAGTACATTAGAGTCCTGCAATAGACTATTACAGGTGCTGCGATGATGGCATGTGGTCGAATGTCGCTTGAGGTGCGATGCGGCTCGCACCTGGCAGGCCGGCGTTTTAGTCGGATTTCTTGCCGCGCAGCTTTTTTTGCGGGGCCTCGGTGCTGGCAAGTGCGTCGCCGCCCAGGCTGCGGGTCAGTTCGACCGCCGCTTGCTGGAACAGCGGGTGCAGCGTCTGCGCCTGTTCGGCGGTCAGGCGGCTGGCGGGGCCGGACAGTACCAGTGCGCCGATCAGGTTTTCCCCTGGACCGAAGATGGGCAGGGCCATGGACGAGGCATGGGGGTCGGTGGCGCCATGGGAGAAAATCGGTTTGATCATTTTCGCGGCCAGCGCATAGGGTGTACGCAACGCCTCGGCTCCGGCGGCGCCGTCCATGGGGCGAGTGTCCCCGGGTTGCAGGTGCAGGCGCAGATGGTGAGGGGAGTTCACGCGGTACAGGCACATCCGATAAGCGCCGTGGCGTACGTAGAAGGAAGCGGTTTCGCCGGTTTCCTGAGTCAGGCGGTGCAGCAGCGGAGTGATGTGGCGTTCAAGATCGAGGCCGTCCTGGTACACTGTGTTCAAGCGCATGATTTCGGTGGCCAGCTGATAGCGACCATCGGCCAGGCGGGTGATCAGGCCGTGATTCTCAAGCGAAACCATCAAACGCATGATGGTGCTTTTGATCAGTCCGGTGCGTGCGGCGAGTTCGGCCAGTTCCAGGGCGGTATCCCCCATGCGGAAGGCAGTCAGCACGGTGAGCACCCGATCAGCCGAGGCCACCCCAGTGACTGCGGGGCGTGGGCGGGTTTTTACCATGGGTTGCTCCTTGTGAGGGGGTGGGCGGGTAGGCTGCAAAATACTGCCATTGGTCGGCGCGGTCAAAGCGGTGGGGAGAAGGGCAGTCGAATCATCGTGCTGCCCCTCCCGCTTTTTCAGGTCGCGTTGGCAGGTTTATTGAGTTGCGCCGTTTCGCTCATCTGCTTGCGCCCCATCAGCAACACCATGATCGCACCAGCGGCACACAGCGCCGCCAGCGGCAGCAATGCAAGGGCGTAGCTGCCTGTAGCGTGATGAATGGTTCCATACACGTTGACCATGATGCCGCCGCCTATCAGGTTGGCCATCGCGCCTACGGCGGCCAAGCCAGCGGCTGCGGTGGAGGATGAAAGCCAGGTCGAGACCAGCGCCCAGAACGGTCCTTTCATGGAGTACGCACCGATCAGCACCATTGACAGCATGAACACCGTGGCGACCAGCGAAGAGGTCACCAGCGCCAGCAGCAACCCGCCGGTGATCAGCAACAGGGTGAGTGCGGTATGCCAGCGGCGTTCACCGGTCTTGTCGGAGCTGCGGCCCCACACAATCATCAGAATGGACGCGAGCCCGTAGGGGATGGCGTTGACCATGCCGATTTCCAGGTTGTCCAGGCCAAACGTCTTGAGCAGTTGCGGCGCCCATACACTCATTGTGCTGCCGGCCGCCGATGCGCCGGAATAGATCAGTGCCAGCACCCAGATGTGCTTGTGGCGCAGCAGTTTCCACAGGGAGATATGCCCGATGGCGGTCTTGCGGTTGCGCTCTTCGTCGAGGCGGCCAGTGAGCCAGTGGCGCTGCTCGTGGTTCAGCCATTTGGCTTGTTCCGGGCGATCAGTCAGCACGAACAGGCAGGCGATGCCCAGCAGTACAGCGGGAATGCCTTCGATGATGAACAGCCAGTGCCAGCCACGCATGCCGAACCAGCCGTCCAGGCTCAACAACAAGCCGGACAGTGGTGAGCCGATGAAGTTGGCGCCGGGAATCGCCACCATGAAAATCGCGACCATGCGCCCACGGTATGCCGCTGGCAGCCAGTAAGTGAGGTACAGCAGCACGCCCGGGAAGAATCCTGCCTCGGCCGCGCCCAGCAGGAAGCGCATCACATACAGCGAGTTGGCGCCGGTAACAAACGCTGTGCCGGCGGAAATCAGGCCCCAGGTAACCATGATCCGCGCAATCCACACCCGTGCGCCGAAGCGCTGCAAGGCCAGGTTGCTCGGCACTTCCATCAGGAAGTACGAGACAAAGAACAGGCTGCTGGCAAAGCCGAAGATCGCCGGGGTCAGCCCCAGGTCCTGGTTCATTTGCAGCGAGGCCATGCCGATGTTGCCGCGGTCGATGATCGCCAGCAGGTAGCAAAGGATCAGGAACGGCAGCAGTCGCCACGCCACCTTGCGCATGGTTGAGCGCTCGATGGCGCTGATGTCGGTAGAACTGATAGGCATGACTCTCTCCCGTATTGTTTTTTTTGGAGATGCGTGATGAGCCCGCATGTAACCGGCGGGAGATGTCAGTGTGCGTAGAGGTGGCGGTTGACCACAGCACGCGGCGGCGGCGCGATGCCGTCCCAGAAATCGATGATTTGTTGCAGGGCCAGCAGGCCCACTCGGTCCCGCGCTTCGGCGGTATTGGCCCCCACATGCGGTGTGGCTACCAGGGTAGGCAGGCCCCATAGCGCCGAATCGGCGGGAGGGGGTTCGGGGTTGAACGTGTCGAGTCCGGCGCCGGCAATCTGCCCGGTGCTCAGGGCGTGGACCAAGGCTTCGGTGTCGATCAGTTCACCGCGCGCCGTATTGATCAGGAGGCTGCCGGGGCGCATGCGCTTGAACTGCGCCGCGCCAAACAGGTTGCGGTTATGTTCGGTCAGTGGGCAATGCAGGCTGATGATATCGCAGCTTGTCAGCAGGTCATCAATGTCGTCGACGCGCTCCACATTCGGCAGTTCCGGCAAGTACGGGTCGAACACCTTGATGGTCATGCGCAGCGGCGCCACCAGTTCCATCAGGATTCGTCCGATGCTTCCCAGGCCCACCAGGCCCAGGGTCTTGCCGGACAGTTCGATGCCCACTGAAGTGGCTTTGTCCCAATGCCCGTCACGCATCCGTGCGTCGAGCAGGGCGGTCTGGCGCGCCACGCTGAACATCAATGCCAAGGCGTGTTCGGCCACCGATTGCGCGTTGGCGCCCAGGGCGATAGTTACCGGGATCTGGCGTTCGGCGGCGGCGGCGATGTCGATGCTGTCGTAGCCGACGCCGTGCTTGGCGATGATCTTCAGTGCGGCCGATGCGTTGATCATCTCCCGGGTCAGTTGGCCCTGGCGCACGATGATTGCGTCCGGTTGTTCGCGGGCAATGATCGCGATGAGTTCATCGGCCGGTGCGTAGGGGGTGGTAGGGATGACGCGCACGCCGTGGGAGGCGGCGTGGGTCATGGCGTCGGCGGTCAATTCCGGGCCGGTCAGCAGGAGGGTTCGGGTCATTTCTGTGCACCTTGGTGTTTTTGTCGGTGTGCGGTAGTGACTGGAAATTATCATAATGAAACGGCGTTGCAATAAATAATTTTTTTATCGTCGCTTCAAAGTCGGCCAAATACAGTACCCAACCTTGCCAGATAGGGTTTTGTGCTGGTTTTTCAGGAGTTGTACCGCTGGTCATTTGATGCCTGGATTGGGCTTGAGTCTTGTTGATTTGAATTTGTGGTGTTAATTTCGAAATGGTGTTTCAAAATAAACAAAAATCATCAGAGGAATACCCCATGTCCATCGGATTCAGAGTGCTCAAGCAGCAACGCAAGGTCGCCGTTGAGTGGGTCGAGCGTTACCGGAGCGTGCCTGTCGCCAATATCAGCGACTCCATGCACCGCCTTACCGCCGGCGGCGCAAGCCTGCAACCGATGCATCGCACGGGCGTATTGGTCGGGCCGGCGCTCACCGTAAAGGCGCGGCCGGGGGATAACCTGATGCTGCATCACGCGCTGGACATCGCCGAGCCCGGCGACGTGATCGTGGTGGATGCCGGCGGTGACCTGAGTAATGCGCTGATTGGCGAGATGATGGTGGCGTACGCGATCAAGAAAGGTGTGGCGGGTATTGTGATCAACGGCGCGATTCGCGACGCAGCCAGCATCGGCACCGGGGATTTCCCGGTGTTCGCCGCCGGTATCACCCATCGCGGCCCTTACAAGGACGGACCTGGCGAGGTGAATGTGCCGATTGCCCTGGCCGGTATGGTGATCGAACCCGGCGATCTGGTGATCGGTGATGAAGATGGATTGCTCTGCGTGCCGTTTGAGCAGGTCGGTGAGGTGTATGATCGCGCCAGTGCCAAACATGCCGCCGAACAGAAGCAGTTGGAACAGATTGCACTGGGCGAAAACGACCGCTCCTGGGTCCTTGAATCCCTGAAACAAAAGGGCTGTGAGTTTATTTGAATCCTGCGTCTACCTCCCGATGGCCCACGCCCATCCGCGCGCTGCGCCATCGCAATTTCCAGATCTACTTTGTCGGTCAGGGTCTCTCGACCCTGGGCAAGTGGGTGCAACAGGTCGCGCTGTCATGGCTGGCCTACCACCTGACGGGCTCGGCCGTACTGCTGGGGGCCATTGCGTTTTTGACGCTGTTGCCGCAGCTGTTGGTCGGGCCGCTGGCGGGCGCCTGGTCCGACCGCCACGACAAGCGTCGCCTGTTGATGGCGGTGCAGGCCGCCCTGGCCCTGCAATCGCTGGCCCTGGCCGTGCTGACCTGGCAGCAGTGGATGGGCCGTGAGGTGATCATCGCCATGGCGCTTCTGCTGGGTTTGCTCAACGCCCTGGAAACGCCTCTGCGCCAGGCCTTGATCGCCAGCTTCGTCGATGACCCCAACGACCTGCCCAATGCCCTCGTGCTCAATGCAATGCTGATCAACGCCGCGCGCTTTATCGGCCCACCGCTGGCCGGTTTGCTGATCAACTGGAGCGGTGAGGCCGGTTGCTTCCTTCTCACCGCTATCGCCTTCGGTATGTTGCTGATCGGGCTGGGCAAGGTGCAGAGTCGTGCGCCCGTGCGGGCAAAGGGGTCGACCGGGGAGATTTTCCGCGAAGGCCTGCGCTACCTGTGGGGCACACTGTCCATCCGGCGCTTGCTGATCAGTGTGGTGATGGTGAATCTGCTCGCCTCCTGCTACACGGTGCTGCTGCCGATTCTGGCCAAGCACACGTTCAGCGGCGACGCGCAGACTCTGGGCTGGCTATGGGGCGCTGCGGGCGCGGGGGCTTTTGTGGCCACGATCTTTCTCGCTTTCGCTGGCAGCACCTCGCGATTGGGCCGCATCATCGCCATGGGCGCGGTGGTCTGTGCGGTTTCGTTATGCGCGGTGGCGGCCGACCCACCGCTGTGGCTCACGCTGGTTGCGCTGGCGGGGTTGGGCTTTGGCATCACGGCGAGCAATGTCAGCAGCAACATGACTCTACAAAGCGCCGCGCCCGAAGCGTTGCGGGGCAGGGTGATCGCGTTCTATATCGCCATGCGCTTCGGCTTTGAAGCCATCGGCGGGTTACTTGCAGGCTTGTTGGCGGCGGCGCTGAGTGTGCAATGGACACTGCTGCTGGCGGGCGGTTTACTGGGGCTTTATCAGTTGGCGAGTTGGCGGATCAGCCGCGCGCGCGGGTGAGAACACCCCCACACGGCCCACGGCTTGACCCGGCATGCTAGCTCGGTTGCCGTTCCAGAAATGCCGCCACACAGGCCATGCACGCTTCTCGTTCTTCCACGTGGGGCATATGACTGGACGCCTCGAATATCTGCCACTGCACGTTGGCGATTCCGTCGGCGAATGGCTGCACCGTTGCGGGGGTGGCTTCATCGTAGCGACCGGAAATCAACAGCGTCGGCACCTGGATGCGAGGCAAGCGATCAATGATCGTCCAATCGCGCATGCTGCCGATCACGTGGAATTCGGTGGGGCCGTTCATGGCGTGGTAGACCGTGGGGTCCGCATCGATGGCAGCGAAGGTGCGCGCCACTTCGGCGGGCATCGGCTGGATGCGGCATACATGGCGCGCATAGAACACGTCCGATGCTGCGCGGTACTCGGCGCTGGAGGTGGTGCCTGCTGCTTCGTGGCGTTGCAGCGTTGCCTGCACATCCGCAGGGAGTGCCTGGCGTAGCTCATTCGCGGCCTCGGACCACAGCGCCATGGACGCCGGCGAGTTGGCGATGATCAGTGCCTTGAGGCCGACCGGCTGGCGTACCGCATGCTCGGCCCCCAGAATGCCGCCCCAGGATTGGCCGAGCAGCGCGTAATCACGGATACCCAGATGAGCGATCAGGTTGTTCAGTTCGGCGAGAAACAGGTCCACCACCCAGTATTCGCGGGGCGCATCCGGCAGATGGGTCGAGCGGCCATTGCCGATCTGGTCGTAGTGCACCACCGCCCGACCGGTGGCGGCCAGGTCCTTGAAACTGTCGACGTAGTCGTGGGTGCAACCGGGGCCGCCGTGGGCAACGATCAGGGGCAGGCGCCCCGAGTCCGGATCGCCCGTGACCCGGAACCATGTCCGGTGCCCACGGAACTCGGCATAACCTTCGCGAACCTGCATGCTGTGTACCTCCTGGGGATCAATGAGGTACAGGCTAGTCAAAGCGTGCCGTCAGGGGCACTGGCAAAAGTTATAGGTTCTCAGATCTCCACCAGCCGGTAATGCAGGCCACGGACCACCGCTTCCACGCGGTTGCGCGCGCCCAGTTTGCGCGCGGCACCCACCAGGTGCAGGTTGACCGTGGCCTGGGACCGGTTGAGGGTGGCGGCGATGCCCTTGGCCGTAAGCCCCTTGGCCGAATGTTGCAGGCACTCGCGTTCGCGGCGGGTGAGGTGGATGTGGGTGCAGCAGCGTTCGGCCGGCGCCAGCAACTCGCTGGCTCTGGACTGGAAGGCATGGGCCAGTACCAGCATCTCGCCCAGGTTGTGCTGGGCTTGTCGTTCGGCGCCGTCGGGCGTGCCGTCGACAATGGCGGTCAGTGTGGCAAAGCCGCCATCGGGCAAGTGCAGCGGCACGGTCAGTCCGGTGCTCAAGCCATAGTCGCGAATGTAGTGAGCCACCGGGCGATGGGCGTCGGTGAGGGCGCCGTTCCAGTGCGTGTCCGCGCTGAATGACCAGACAAATGGCGTGGTCCGGCGGGCTGCGCATTGCTGCACCGGGTCGATCTGGTAATAGCCGCGCTCACACCACAACGTGTGCATGTCGGTCGGGGCATTCAGGGTCTTGAACACCGACGGTGTGATCAGCGCCCCCTCGTGGCTCACCGGCACGGGGGCGTAATCGTAGATCAGCGTCTTGAAACCCAGTTGGTCGGTGGCGGCCTGAACCTCGGCCAGGCACGCGTCCAGCGTCGTGGTGTGGGCGAGTTGCTCGCTGAATCGCATCAGGTCGGTGTGCATGGCGCCTCCGGGCGTTGGGTTGCGCGGTTTTCCAAGCAAACAATCTGCCAAGGCCAAAACCTAGTATTTTTCAGGATACAGCTGCCGGCCTGTAACGCCCTAGAGTGAAGCTTCTGTCCAACCCTTGCGGAGCGTCATCATGATCGATCCTTCCACCCCCGGTGACAGCGCGGAGCTTGCGCGTTTCGGATATACCCAACAACTCAAGCGCCAGCTGAGCCTGGGCGACCTGCTGATCTACGGCATGGTGTTCATGGTGCCGCTGGCGCCATTCTCCATCTTTGGCGGGGTGTTCGACGCCAGCCACGGCATGGTGCCGCTGACATACCTGATCGGCTTCGTCGCCATGCTGTTCACCGCGATCAGCTACCAGCAGATGTCCCATGCGTTTCCGGTCGCCGGTTCGGTGTATGCCTATGTGGGGCGTGGGCTGAACAGCCAGCTGGGGTTTCTTGCGGGCTGGGCGATCCTGCTCGATTATCTGCTGGTGCCGACGTTGCTGTATGTGATCGGTGCCAATGCCATGGCCAATGTGATCCCCTCGGTGCCTCAGCCATTGTGGATCGTGTTTTTCGTGGTACTGAACACTCTGGTGAACCTGCGCGGTATCCAGACCACTGCGCGCGCCAATCGCTTGTTCCTTTATGGGCAGCTGGTGGTGCTGGTGGTGTTTGTGGTGCTGGCCAGTATCGCGATCAGCAACGGCGTGAATGGTGCCAGTTGGACCCTGAAGCCACTGTACAACCCGGCTGAGTTTTCCCTGCCGCTGATCTTCAGCGCATTGTCGGTGGCGGTCCTGTCGTTCCTGGGCTTCGATGCGATCTCCACGCTGTCGGAGGAGACCCGTGGCGGTAGCCGGGCGGTGGGGCGTGCGACCTTGTGGGCACTGACCCTGGTAGCGGCATTGTTCATGGTGCAAACCTGGTTGGCCGCGCTGTTGCAGCCCAACCTGGTGCAGTACCCGGATGCCGATGCGTCGAACAACGCGTTCTACGAAATCGGCCGCCTGGTGGCAGGCCCGTGGTTGCAAGTGGTGATCGCCCTGGCCGTGGCCATCGGCGCCGCCATCGCCAATTCCCTGGTGGCCCAGGCCGCCACCTCGCGCCTGCTGTTTGCCATGGCCCGCGATCGCCAACTGCCGCAGTTTCTCAGCCAGGTGCACCCGGTCACCGGCGTGCCGCAGCGCGCCACCTTGTTGGTCGCGGGCTTGAGCCTGGTGCTGGGCTTGTTCTTCGTGGGGCAGATCAACCTGCTGGCGTCGATGTGCAACTTTGGTGCGCTGAGTGCGTTCCTGCTGCTTCATGTCGCCGTGGCCTGGCACTACCGCGGCGCCGGTCGTCGGTTGGTGCATGGGCTGGTGCCATTGATCGGCTTTGTGATCATCAGCTATGTGCTGGTCAATTCTGATATCTATGCCAAGGTCGGCGGCACGTGCTGGCTTGCGCTGGGGATTGTCGTGTTGGTGTTCTTCAAGGCCACCGGGCGCTCCACGGAGCTTCAGGTGGGGTGACCGATCCTGTGGAGCCGGCAAGCCGGCCCCTGCGGAGGATAAATCAGAACTTGAAGCGTCCCACCAACCCTTTGAGCTGCCCCGAAATATCCGTCAGCCGACCCGACCCGGTCTGCGCCGAATGGGCAAACCCCTCGACCAGTTGCGCATCGGCATGGATCTGCGCGATGTGCCGGTTGATCTCTTCGGCCACCTGGTGCTGTTCTTCGGCGGCGGTGGCGATCTGGGTGTTCTGGTCGCGGATCGAGTCCACCGAGCCACGGATCTTGTCGAAGCTGTCGCGGGCCTGCTGGATGCGCTCCACGCTGGTGTGGGACACCAGCAGGCTGCCTTGCATCTGCTGGGTCACTTCCTGGGTGCGACGGGCGAGGTTGCCGAGCAGGCTGTCGATCTCGCCGGTGGAGTCGGCGGTGCGACGGGCGAGGGCGCGGACTTCGTCGGCGACCACCGCAAAGCCACGGCCCTGGTCACCGGCACGGGCGGCCTCGATGGCCGCGTTGAGCGCCAGCAGGTTGGTCTGTTCGGCAATCGAGCGGATGGTGTCGAGGATGGTGTTGATGTTTTTGCTGTCCTGCTCCAACTGCTGCATGGTCTGGGTCGAGCGTTGCAGGTCTTCGCTGAGCTGAAGCACGCTGCCGGTGGCTTCGCCGATGTGCTGCTGGCCGTCGTGCACATCGCGGTAGCCTTCGTCGGCACTGGTGGCGGCGGCACTGCAGGAGCGCGCGACTTCGTTGGCGGTGGCCACCATCTCGTTGAACGCGGTGCTGACCAGTTCCACCGCTTCACGCTGGCGACCGGCGGCCTGGTTCATGTTGTGCGCGACTTCGCTGGTGTCGGCGGCGGCGGTTTGCAGGTCGGACGAGGCGTTGCCGATGCGCTGTACCAACTGGGCGATCATGCTCAGGAACTGGTTGAACCAGCCAGCCAGGCTGGCGGTTTCGTCCTTGCCCTGCACCTTGAGCTGGCGGGTCAGGTCGCCTTCACCTTCGGCGATCTCTTGCAGGCCGTCGGCCACGCCGCGAATCGGACGTACGATCACGCTGGCGAAACTGGCGCCGACAATCGCGAAGACCACGGCCAGCGCGGCGGCAATCGCCGCGATCAACCAGGTGAGGCGGGTCGCGCCGGCCATTACTTCGTCGCGTTTGATCAGGCCGATAAAGCGCCAGCCCAGGTCTTTGGAGCTGACCATGTTGGCCATGTAGGCCACGCCATCGATATCGATCTGGCTCACACCGTCGCCGCGCTTGGCCAGCTCGGCGTAGTTGGGGCCCAGATCGGCCAGGGGCTTGAAATTGTGCTTGGCGTCGCTGGGGTCTACCAGCACGTTGCCGTTGCCTTCCACTAGCATCAGGTAGCCGCTGTCGCCGAGCTTGATGTTGCGCACCAACTCGGTGAGCTGCTTGAGCGACACGTCCAGGCCAACCACGCCGAGGATCTTACCGGCGGCGTCGGTGACGGTGTGCACGGTGCCGATCAGCGTCACGTCGTCCGGCGCCCAATAGTAGGCCCCGGTGCGCACGGTTTTACCCGGCGCGGCGATGGCGGCCTGGTACCAGGGGCGTACGCGCGGGTCGTAGTTGTTCAGCTTGGTGTCGTCGGGCCAGCTGGCGTAACCGCCGTCGGCGAGGCCCAGGGACAGGTAGGCGGTGCTCGGATGGCTCTTGGCGAACTGGTCGAAAATCTCCAGCAGCGCTGTGTTGGTGGGAGTGAGGGGGATTTGCGCGGCATCGGCGCCGGCGTAGCTCTTGAGGTCCTTGGCCGCGACAACGCGCGGGTCCTTGGCCACATACTCGACGTTCTGGCTGATGCCGTCGAAGAACTGCTTCATGCCATTGTCGATCTGGCGGATCTCGCGGCCGCTGCTGTCGAGGAAATTGGCCTGGGCCCCCTCGCGCAGATTCAGTACAACCAATACAGCGACCAAAATAACCGGGACGCACGCGATGGCGGCAAACGCCCAGGTCAGCTTTTGCTTGATATTCATGACTTCACCCGCGGGTATTTATAATTTTGGCAAGGAGAAAACAGTAGCGTCGAGCGTCGCATGTGTTGTTTTTAAGGGGTGTGGCCCATGCGTACCCTCTGTATATCGACTGCGCGGGCACGCACTTGAGGGCTGAGGGAGGGTTTAACCGATGCGCTCGCCACCCAGCGCATCACGCTGCATCGACTGCAGGTTTTTTTCGATGGTTTCGCAGATGGTGTCCATCTGGATCTGGTGTTCGCTGGAGTTGAACGGGCTTTGCAGGTCGGTGCCGATGCGCTCGATGGCCAGCAGCATGAACCCCACCACCGTCGAGGCCAGCGGGGTGAACCAACCCAGGGACTCCACCAGGCCCACCGGCACGATCAGGCAGAACAGCGAGATAAACAGCCGCGGGAAATACACGTAAGGGTAGGGCAGCGGGGTGTTGGCGATCCGCTCCATGCCGCCCTGGGCGTTGGACAGGTCCACCAGGGTCGACTCCAGCCGCGCCAGACGGATGCTGTCGAGGTGACCGGCCTTGTACTCGCGGGCCAGCAACGCCGCCGAGCCGGTGAGGATATCGTTGGCAAAGTTGTTGGTGGCGCCGTTGCGCGCAAACTCGTCACCAGGGATAAACGCGCGGACTTCTTCGGGGCAAGGCTGGCCCTTGAGGTGCGCGGCCAGGCAATTCACATAGGCCACATGACGACGCAGCAGGGTGGCCTTGACCGGGTTCACTTCGTCGTCGGGGTCGTCCAGCAGGGTCAGCACCTGGCGCGCAAAACTGCGCGAGTTGTTGACCATCGCGCCCCACAGTGTGCGGGCTTCCCACCAGCGGTTGTAGGCGCTGCTGTTACGGAAACTGATCAGCACCACCAGCGCCGAACCCAGCAGGGTCAGGGGCATCAGCGGCAGATTGATCTTGTAGGTGAGAAACAACATGAAGTCCACGGTGACGGCGACGTCCCACAGCAGCAGCCAGAACAGCGCCCAGCCAACGTAGCCCATGGTCTTGATGATCAGGCGGTACTTTTTGAGGATGGCGGCTTTCAAACGGGGGACCTCGCGGTGAGTGGCAGGCAACGGTGCCTTAGCTCGGACGCGGGTCGCGGTGAAAGGTTCGCCCCAGGGCCTGAATCGTTTAAGTGGCGCTCACCGGTTCCCGTGAGAGTCGTCGCAGTTCTTCCAGTGCCGCCAGGATTCAATGGCATCGGCGAACAGGTCGATTGAACAGTTTCATCACAACGCTTGGATATATTTAAAGGCAGCGAAGCACCGCAGCTGTCATGGGTGTGTATGAGTGGGTTGTTTTAGGGACGCCAATACGTTTTGGAACAATTTTGGTAGCGATGATGTCTGTCGGGTTAATCGCGATACATTGCGCTCGAGGCAAAACGCCATCACTGGTGGTGTTTACGACGTGAGTTGTTGTGAGACCTGGTTGCAGAAGTGCTGCGCCATCGATCAGTGAATTCCAGTAGGTTGATCAGGGCTCTTTCTCATGTGCGTCAGTTCGTTGAAGTGGGCGTTGGATCATTCCGCGCAGGTGTTGGAACGTCACGGGGAATTTGAATGCAGTATTCGCGCGCACTACGCCATTCTGCTGGGTCCCTATTCAAAACGACCGTTTTTCTACAAGACAGCGCTGAAGTTCAACCGTTTGATGGTGTCTTTCACGCTGCTGAGTGAATATTTCTCCAAGCCCGCGCCATTGTTGTCCGACGTGAAAGCGTTCTGCGTGGCTCGCGGCTTCTGTTCCAGGAACAGCCTGGAGTCGATCTTCCTGCTGTTCCGGGCACTGGGGTTCATGAAGGTCGCCGGCCACCCTGACGACAGCCGTTTCCGAGTGTTCAGCCCATCGGCCCAGGCCTGCCATGAAGTCAGGTCGATGCTCAATTCCGTGGTGCAGCCGCTGGGACCAATGTGCCCCAGTGAAGCGCAGGTCCAGCGGATGAGTGAGTTGGACGACCGAGCCTTCCTGGCACTTTATTTCAAAGGTTTTGCCACCCTTCTTTCAAATAAGCTGACCATCGATGTATTGCTGCCGGAATGTGACTGGCTGGTTAACCGCGATGCCGGACATATGCTGATGTTGGCGATTTATAACGATGCCTGTTCCTTGGACTGTCAGGGCGCAAGTTTCAGGACGTCTTCTTATCTTTCACTGGCGACGCGACTTTCAGTGTCCAAGACCCATGTGATTCGTCTGGTTCAGGAGGGTGTTGAAAAAGGTTGCTTTAAAGTGCATTCCAAGACGCAGTTGGAAGTATTGCCGCCCTTTGTAAAGTTGGTGCGCCGTTTCATGGCGTATTCATTTGCAATCACCCTGCAAAGTATCGAATTGGGCCAAGCCAGCAAAATATAGGCAACTTATGCGCAGGGAGTGTTGAGATGCCGGCTGACTTAAAGCTCAGGCCAAGGATGCAGAGGTTATTGTCGCCCGCTGTTGCCCAGGCGGAATGGATAGGCCTGATTGCCTGGTGGTGGGTGCTCTTGGTGGATCCGGTGCTGGAGTTCGGGTGGTACACCGTGCTCATTACCGTGTGTTTGACAGCTTTGTGTCGATTTCACCGGCGGTTGACCAATTTCCTGGCCTGGCGGGCGTTCGGTGTGGTCTATATGGCGGTGTTGGCCGGCGGCTTTGCGTTGGTGATGCAGACCGATCAGGCGTTGCAGGTATTTGCTCTACCGCTGGCGGTGATTCTGGTGCTGAGCAGTGCCTTGCTCTTTATCGCAGTCCAGGATTTCTTGATAGGCGCTGCATTGATCTGGTCGATGCTGTGGCCAGCTGTTCATATGTCGATCTACGTCGGGGTTGAGGTTTACCTGGTGATGTTCTGCCTGGCGTCGGTGTCGATCGGCTTTATCCTGAATTATTCCTACGTGAAGAACCTGCGCTCTGTGTTGCTGGTCGAGAGTGAGTTCCGGGAGCTGGCAGAAACGGATTACTTGACCTCCATCCTTAACCGCAGGGCCTTTATCGAACGTTTCGCCAAGGTGATCGCCGAGGGGCAGTGCGGCTATTTCATGATGTTGGATATTGATAGCTTCAAGTTGAAAAATGACCAGTTTGGCCATGATGTCGGTGACAAGATTCTCTGTGCGATGGCGCACTGCCTGAAAGCCACGCCGGGCAGCGACAGCTTCGGCAGGATCGGGGGAGAGGAGTTCGGCGTGTTGCTGGTGGGAGATGACCCTGGGGCGGCCACTGATTTTGCCGTGCGGCTGCTGCAAGCGATCCGTGGCAGTGTCCCGCCGCCCCATCACTACACGTGCAGCGCGGGTATGACGCATTTCTCGGTGGGTGCCGATATGTCAGTGGTACTCAAATGCGCCGACCGCAACCTGTATGCCGCCAAGCACAATGGCAAGGACTGCGTGTATCTGGATGGCGAGCCAGTGACCGCTTCCAGATGAAACGGACAGATGGGCCTTAGTGCTGGGCCAGAATGCTCGCAAGCAAGCCGGGAAAGCGGCCTTCAAGATCGTCCGCACGCAACGCATTCAGATGAGTGGTGCCCACGCTGCGGGTCTGCACCAACCCGGCATCGCGCAACACCCGAAAGTGATGGGACATGCTCGACTTCGGTCGCCCACCGTCCAGTTCGCCGCAGGTAGCCTCTGGCACGCCGGCCAGGCAGCGCACGATTTCCAGGCGCACCGGATCACTCAGGGCGTATAGCACGCGCTCAAGGGTGAGGTCTTGCAGGGGAGGGTGTTTGAAGGCTCGCATGAAATGAATCATAACAGGGGGCTATCGTTGAATACCATAGTTCGATTACCATCGAACTATCGAATCAACCACCTGCTCACTGGAGTTGCCCCATGGCCGCATTGTTCGAACCGTTCCAACTAAAAGATGTCACCCTGCGCAATCGCATCGCTATCCCGCCGATGTGCCAGTACATGGCCGATGATGGCATCGTCAACGATTGGCACCTCGTGCACCTGGCCAGCATGGCCCGTGGCGGTGCCGGCCTGGTGGTGGTCGAAGCCACTGCCGTCGCGCCGGAAGGTCGTATCACCCCAGGCTGCGCGGGGCTTTGGAGTGATGCGCATGCCGAGGCGTTCGTGCCGATGGTCCAGGCGATCAAGGCCGCCGGTTCCGTGCCGGGCATCCAGATTGGCCACGCCGGCCGCAAGGCCAGCGCCAACCGTCCGTGGGAAGGGGACGACCATATCGCCGCCTCCGACGCCCGCCGTTGGGAAACCATCGCACCCTCGGCCATCGCCTTCGGTGCCAACCTGCCACAGGTGCCTCGCGCCATGACCCTGGACGACATCGCCCGGGTGCGCCAGGACTTCGTCGACGCCGCCCGCCGTGCCCGCGACGCCGGTTTTGAATGGATCGAGCTGCATTTCGCCCACGGCTACCTGGGCCAGAGCTTCTTCTCCGAGCACTCCAACCAGCGCACCGACGCCTACGGCGGCAGCTTCGACAACCGCAGCCGTTTCCTCCTGGAAACCCTGGCTGCCGTGCGCGAAGTCTGGCCGGAAAACCTGCCGCTCACCGCACGTTTCGGTGTGATCGAGTACGACGGTCGCGACGAGCAGACCCTCACCGAGTCCATCGAACTGGCCCGCCGTTTCAAGGCCGGTGGCCTGGACCTGCTGAGCGTCAGCGTCGGTTTCACCATCCCCGACACCCACATCCCGTGGGGGCCTGCGTTCATGGGGCCGATCGCCGAGCGCGTGCGTCGCGAAGCCGGTATCCCGGTGACTTCGGCCTGGGGCTTCGGCACCCCGCAACTGGCCGAAGGCGCGTTGCAGGCCGGGCACCTGGACCTGGTGTCGGTAGGGCGTGCGCATCTGGCCGACCCGCATTGGGCGTACTTCGCGGCCAAGGAACTGGGGGTCGAGAAGTCCTCGTGGACCTTGCCTGCGCCTTACGCGCATTGGTTGGAACGTTATCGCTGAGGTCACGCGTCAACGATGAGCCACTCGATTGAGTGGCTTTTTTTCGCCTGTGTCAGCGCTGATACACAGTCGATGCGCAAAAAATAGCGAATGAGAATAGATGTCAAACGCGAATGACTTGATATACCATCCCTCGCGAATTCTTGGCAGGTTTGCCGTCCCATCTGGCTCATTCACTAGGTTCCACACCCATGCGTCGTACCCTGATTTCCCTCTGCGTGCTTCAGGCGTTTTCCCCGTTCACCTGGGCAGAGGTTGCTGCTACCGAGAAAGCCAGCCTTGAGTTGCAAGCGACCAATGTCACCGGCGAGGCGGACTACGAGACCGCCCAAGGGCCGGTGCAGGGCTACCACGCCACACGTTCAGCCAGTGCGACGCGCACCGACACCTCGATCCATGAAACCCCGCAGTCCATCAGCGTGGTGTCCAGGGCGGTGGTCGAAGACATCGGCGCCACCCGCCTGCAAGACGCCCTGGATTACGCTGGCGGTGTCGGCCGCGCCAACAACTTCGGCGGGCAGGGCCTCACCACCTTCACCGTGCGCGGCTTTACCACCGGCGAGTTCTACCGCAACGGTTTCCCGATCAACCGTGGCTACCCGAACATGCCGGACGCCAATACCATCGAACGCCTGGAAGTGCTGCGCGGCCCGGCGACCATGCTCTATGGCCGTGGCGATCCCGGCGGCACCTTCAACGTGGTGACCAAGCAACCGTTGGCCGAACGCACGGTCACTCTCGGCAGCCAATTGAATGACCAGGGCATGAAGCGCGGCACCCTGGATGCCTCCGGCCCGTTGGACGAGGAGGGCCGCCTGGCCTATCGCCTGAACGTGGTGGGCGAGGGCGGCGACACCTTCCGCGACCATGTGGAGACCGAGCGCTACGGCGTCACCCCGGTGCTCACCTGGCAGGCCAGCGACGACACCAAGGTGATCTTCGAAGGCGACTTCATGCGCAACAACCACCCGCTGGACCGCGGGCTGACACGCTTTGCCAATCAGAAAGGCACGCCTTCGCGCGACACCTTCTGGGGCGATAAAGACGTCGGCAAGTTGCACAACGACAACAGCATGGCCCAGTTGCGTTTCGAGCACCTGCTCAATGACAACTGGACCCTGGGCGGTGGTTTCCAATGGTTGGACGGCACCTTGCAGGGCAACGCCATCGAGGCCAACAGCCTGGCTGCCGATGGCCACACGCTCAACCGCAACTTCAACTACCGCAAGCTGGAATGGACCGACAAAGACACCCAGCTCAACCTCACCGGGCATTTTTCCACGGGTGGTTTTGATCACACGTTGCTGACCGGCGTCGAGTTTGAGGATTACGACTACAAGTCGATCATCCAGCGTTCGTCCGCCGCCTACACCAGCGATATCTTCAACCCGGTCTACGGCAAGCCGCGCCCTGCGCTCACCAGCACGCCGACCCATGACAAGGAAAACCTCAAGACCTATGCCGCGTTCGTTCAGGACCAGGTGGCCCTCACCGAACGCTTGAAGGTGCTGGCGGGTGCGCGCTTCGAACGCTTCGAGCACCAGTACGAGACCTATGTGAAGGGCGGGCAAAGCTGGGAGGCCAGCGACAACGCGGTCACGCCCCGTGTCGGTGTGACCTATGACCTGACCGACACCCTGGCGGTCTACGCCGACGCCGCGCGGTCCTTCAAGCCGAACACCGGCGCCAGTCGTGACGGTGCCGGTTTCGAGCCGGAAAAGGGCAAGTCCTATGAAATGGGGATCAAGTGGGAAGGGCTGGACCGTCAGTTGAGTGTGGACGCAGCGATCTACCAGATCGACAAGAAGAACGTGTTGACCACCGACCCTGAAGACGCCAACTACAAGGTCGCCGCTGGCCAGGTGCGCAGCCGCGGCTTCGACCTCAACGTCGCCGGCAACCTCACCCCTGAATGGCGCGTGATCGGCGGCTACGCCTACGTCGACGCCGAAGTCACCAAAGACAACACCATCCGCGTCGGCTCACCCCTGGCCAACATCCCGCGCAACAGCTTCAGCCTGCTCAATGTCTACGAGTTCCAGGACGGCCGCCTCAAGGGGCTCGGGCTGGGCGCGGGCGCCAAATACGTCGATGAACGTGCCGGCCAGACCTCCAACACCGCCTTCTCGATGGACGCCTACACCGTGGTCGACCTGCTGGGCTACTACAAGGTCAACGACAAGGTGCGCCTGAACCTGGATGTGAAGAACCTGTTCAACCGTGATTTCGAGGAGGGCGCGTTCGGCAACTTCTACGCCTACCCAGGCGCGCCACGCACGGTGCAGGTGGGCATCGCCTACACCCTCTAATGCCTAGCACAGTTTCAATGTGGGAGAGGGCAAGCCCCCTCCCACATTTGGTTCTGTGTACCCCTTGAAGTCAGAGCGGCGTAAGCAGGTTCATCACCGTATCCAAAGCCACCCGCGTGTCATCCAGCTGCACCAGCGATGCATGCCGGGCGCCAAGGGCGTCGCGGTTCTGGATCGCGGTGAGGATCGCCTTGTGCCGGGGCAGGCTCAGGCCCTGGATGTCCGGGCGGCGGTTGGTGATGTTGATCGACTCGCGCAACGGCAGCGACAGCATGTTGCACATGTAGGCGAGCAGGTCGTTGCGGGTGGCATCGGCGATGGCGCGGTGGAAGTCCAGGTCGGCCTGCAATAGCTGTTCGTGGGTCTGCGCGGTTTCCATGCCCAGGTAGGCTTTTTCGATGGTGGCGATGTCTTCATCGGTAGCCGTGGTCGCGGCCATGGCGGCGATCTCCGGCTCGAGGATGCGTCGCACACCGGCCAGGGTGTTGAAGAACTCACTGTGGGGCGTGGACTGCATCAACCAGGACAACACGTCCGGGTCGAGCAGGTGCCACTTCAATCGCGGCCGCACCACCGCGCCCACCCGTGGCTTGGAATACACCAGGCCCTTGGCGCTGAGCACCCGCGTGGCTTCGCGCAACACCGAGCGGCTGACCTGGTACTCCTCGCAGAGCGTGGCCTCCATGGGCAGCCGTTCTTCGGGCTTGAAGCGGCCGGAAACGATGTGCATGCCCAAGTCCTGAACGATCTGGGCATGCTGGCTCTTGCGCGGCTTGGGCGGCTGGTGATCCATGACGACGGGGAGGCTCTGGCTTAAAGACGCGGCATCATAGCATCCCAATTAGTGGGAATGCCGTGGGACTTCCGCCCCACGGCAACCCACCAGGAAGTCAAAGTCGCAGCCCTGGTCGGCCTGCAGCACATGGTCGATGTACAGCTGGCGGTAGCCGCCGACGATGAGGTTCTGCGGAGGCGCCAGGTCTGCCATGCGTGCCGCCAGCTCTGCGTCGGGGATGTCCAGGTGCAGGCGGCCGTTGGCGCAGTCCAGTTCGATCCAGTCGCCTTCCTTGACCGTGGCCAATGGTCCGCCGGCAGCGGCTTCCGGCGCCACGTGCAACACCACTGTGCCGTACGCCGTGCCGCTCATGCGTGCATCGGAAATTCGCACCATATCGGTCACGCCCTGGGCCAGCAGCTTGGCCGGCAGGCCCATGTTGCCGACCTCGGCCATGCCCGGGTAGCCCTTGGGGCCGCAGTTTTTCATGACCAGGATCGAGTTGGCGTCCACGTCCAGCTCCGGGTCATTGATGCGCGCCTTGTACATGTCGAAGTTTTCGAACACCACCGCACGGCCACGGTGCTGCATCAGTTCCGGGCTGGCGGCGGAGGGCTTGAGCACCGCGCCCAGCGGCGCCAGGTTGCCGCGCAGCACGCAGATGCCGCCGTCGGCGCGGATCGGGTTGTCGAGGGTGCGGATCACCTCGTCCTGGCCGTAGATCGGCGAGTCCTTGGTGTTCTCGCCCAGGGACTTGCCGTTGACGGTCAGGGCATTCGGGTGCGGGATCAGGTTGGCTTCACCCAGGCGGCGCAGCACGGCGGGCAGGCCGCCGGCGTAGTAGAACTCTTCCATCAGGAAGCGCCCCGAAGGTTGCAGGTCGACGATGGTCGGCATGCCACGGCCCATGCGGGTCCAGTCGTCCAGGTCGAGTTCTACGCCGATGCGCCCGGCGATGGCCTTGAGGTGGATCACCGCATTGGTCGAGCCGCCGATGGCCGCGTTCACACGGATCGCGTTTTCAAACGCCTCTTTGGTGAGGATCTTCGACAGCTTCAAGTCTTCGCGCACCATCTCCACGGCACGCATGCCCGACATATGCGCCAGCACATAACGCCGCGCATCCACCGCCGGAATCGCCGCGTTATGGGGCAGGGAAGTGCCGAGTGCCTCGGCCATGCAGGCCATGGTCGACGCGGTGCCCATGGTGTTGCAGGTGCCCGCCGAGCGCGACATGCCGCCTTCGGCTGCAAGGAAATCATCCAGGGTGATGGTGCCGGCTTTCACTTGTTCGCTGAGCTGCCACACCACGGTGCCCGAGCCAATGTCCTGGCCTTTGTGCTTACCGTTGAGCATCGGCCCGCCGGTGACCACGATGGCCGGCACGTCGCAACTGGCGGCGCCCATCAGCAGGGCCGGGGTGGTCTTGTCGCAGCCGGTCAGCAACACCACGCCGTCAATCGGGTTGCCGCGAATCGCCTCTTCCACGTCCATGCTCGCCAGGTTGCGGGTGAGCATGGCGGTGGGACGCAGGTTCGACTCGCCATTGGAGAACACCGGGAACTCCACCGGGAAGCCACCGGCCTCGATCACGCCGCGTTTGACGTGCTCGGCGATCTGACGGAAATGTGCATTGCACGGGGTCAGCTCCGACCAGGTGTTGCAGATGCCGATGATCGGCTTGCCATGGAACTGATGGTCGGCAATGCCCTGGTTCTTCATCCAGCTGCGGTACATGAAGCCGTTCTTGTCGGCGGTACCGAACCACTGGGCGGAGCGGAGGCCGGGCTTTTTATCAGGCATGATCGATTCTCTTATTGTATGACTATATGTTCTATGCGTGCTTAAACATAAGCGCAAAAACGCTGCTTTGGAAGAGTTGTTTTGTAAATAGTCCTACTATATAGTCGATCTCAACTGAGGTATGACCCTGGCGGATTTTCGCGAGAGGCGTCCCCCGAGCTTCTATAAAAACAACAATCGGAGATCGACCCCCATGAGCCAGGAACTGCGGCTTATTCGGCGCATCACGCTGAAACTGATTCCCTTCCTGATCCTGCTGTACCTGATCGCCTACGTGGACCGTTCCGCCGTGGGCTTCGCCAAGTTGCACATGGGCGCCGACGTCGGCATTGGCGATGCTGCCTATGGCCTGGGTGCGGGGTTGTTCTTCATTGGCTACTTCCTGTTCGAGATCCCCAGCAACCTGATGCTCGACCGCTTTGGCGCACGCCGCTGGTTTGCGCGGATCATGATCACCTGGGGCGCCATCACCATCGGCATGGCCTTTGTGCAGGGCCCGCACAGCTTCTATGTGATGCGCTTTCTGCTCGGCGCGGCGGAGGCGGGGTTCTTTCCCGGCGTTCTCTACTACATTACCCAGTGGTTCCCGGTGCGCCATCGCGGCAAGATCCTCGGGCTGTTCATCCTGTCGCAACCCATCGCGATGATGATCACCGGTCCGGTGTCCGGCGGTTTGCTGGGCATGGACGGCATCCTTGGCCTGCACGGCTGGCAATGGCTGTTCATCGTGATTGGCACCCCGGCGATCCTGCTGACCTGGCCGGTGCTGCGCTTCCTGCCAGATGGCCCTGAACAGGTCAGTTGGATGAGCGACGACGAAAAGGCCTGGCTCACCGGCGAACTCGCCAAAGACCTGCAAACCTACGGCCAGACCCGTCACGGCAACCCGCTGCATGCCTTGAAAGACCAACGCGTGTTGCTGCTGGCGCTGTTCTACCTGCCGGTGACCCTGAGCATCTACGGCCTGGGCCTGTGGCTGCCGACCCTGATCAAGCAGTTCGGCGGCACTGATCTGGTCACCGGCTTTATCTCTGCGGTGCCGTATCTCTTCGGCATCATCGGCCTGCTGATCATCCCGCGCAGTTCCGACCGTTTGAACGACCGCTACGGCCACCTTGCGGTGCTCTACGTGCTGGGCGCCATTGGCCTGTTCTTCAGTGCCGCGCTCAGTGTGCCGGTGCTGCAAATGGCGGCGCTGTGCCTGGCGGCATTCGCGATGTTCTCCTGCACGGCAGTGTTCTGGACCTTGCCCGGGCGCTTCTTCGCGGGCGCCAGTGCGGCGGCGGGCATTGCGTTGATCAACTCGGTGGGCAACCTCGGCGGCTATATCGGCCCGTTCGTGATCGGCGCGCTCAAGGAATACACCGGCAACCTCGCTTCGGGCCTGTACTTCTTGTCCGGGGTGATGCTGTTCGGGCTGGTCCTGACCGTTGTGGTCTACCGCCTGCTCGAGCGCAGGCACGTCCTGCCTGCCGACCAATTTGCCGCCAGTGCCCGTGGCGCCACCCGACCTTAATCCAGGAGAACAGTCATGCGTTTAGTTCAGTTCGAGTTGCGTAACGGAGACCGCCGTGTCGGCGTGGTCGACGCCACCAAGGTGCGCGAAGTACAGACAGCCCGCAGCGTGCGCGAATTGGCCCTGGCTGCCATCGACGCCGGCGTAGGCCTGGCGCAACACGTGGACAGCCTGGGCCTGGGCGACAGCTATGACTACGCCGCGCTGCTGGCCGACTTGAAAATTCTGCCGCCGCTGGACCACCCGGACCCGGCCCATATGCTGATCAGCGGCACCGGCCTGACTCACCTGGGCAGTGCCTCGGCGCGGGACAAGATGCACCAGGCCGGCGACGACAGCGCATTGACCGACACCATGCGCATCTTCAAATGGGGCGTGGAGGGCGGCCGTCCACCGGCTGGCCAGGCGGGTGTGCAACCCGAGTGGTTCTACAAGGGCGACGGCAGCATCGTGGTGCGCCCCGGCGCAGCCTTCCCGGTGCCACCGTTTGCCGAGGATGCCGGTGAAGAGCCGGAGATCGGTGGTCTGTATGTGATCGGCCCGGACAGCAAGCCCTATCGCGTCGGTTTTGCGGTGGGCAACGAATTCTCCGACCACATCATGGAGCGCAAGAACTACCTGTACCTGGCCCATTCCAAACTGCGCAGTTGCAGCTACGGCCCGGAGTTGCGCGTGGGCGAGTTGCCCCAGCACCTGGCGGGCACCAGCCGCATTCTGCGCAACGGCGAAGTGATCTGGCAGAACGAGTTCCTCAGCGGCGAGGCCAATATGTGCCACAGCCTGGAGAACCTTGAGTACCACCACTTCAAATACCAACAGTTCCTCAAGCCCGGCGATGTGCACATCCACTTCTTCGGCACCGCCACGCTGTCATTCGCCGACGGTATACGGACCCAGGTCGGCGATGTATTCGAGATCAGCCAGGCCGAGTTCGGTGCGCCGCTGGTCAACCGTGTCGGCAGCAGCGCTGCGGCGTTCGAACCCGGCAATGTCATCACCCTTTAATGGAGAACCCCATGACTCAGTTTCTCGGCCACAACTACATCGGCGGCCAGCGCAGCGCCAACGGCAGCGTGACCTTGCACAGCGTCGATGCCACCACCGGCGAAGCCTTGCCCCAGGCCTTTTTCCAGGCCACGCCGCAGGAAGTCGACGCCGCCGCCAAGGCTGCCGCGCAGGCCTACCCTGCGTACCGCGCCTTGAGCGCATCGCGCCGTGCACAGTTCCTGGATGCGGTGGCCGATGAGCTGGACGCGTTGGGGGATGATTTTGTCGAACTGGTCTGTCGCGAAACCGCGCTGCCGGCTGCACGCATCAAGGGCGAGCGCGGGCGTACCAGCGGCCAGATGCGCCTGTTCGCCACGGTGCTGCGTCGCGGCGATTTCTACGGTGCGCGCATCGACAAGGCACTGCCCGACCGCCAACCGCTGCCACGCCCGGACCTGCGTCAATACCGCATCGGCCTGGGGCCGGTCGCGGTGTTTGGCGCGAGCAACTTCCCCCTCGCATTTTCTACGGCGGGCGGTGATACAGCGGCTGCTTTGGCGGCAGGCTGCCCAGTAGTGTTCAAGGCCCACAGCGGGCATATGGCGACCGCCGAACGCGTGGCCGATGCGATCATCCGCGCGGCCGAGGCCACCGAGATGCCGGCCGGTGTGTTCAACATGATCTTCGGCGGTGGCGTGGGTGAGGCGCTGGTCAAGCACCCGGCGATCCAGGCGGTGGGCTTTACCGGCTCGCTCAAGGGCGGGCGTGCCTTGTGCGACATGGCGGCGGCGCGCCCGCAGCCGATCCCGGTGTTTGCCGAGATGTCGAGCATCAACCCGGTGATCGTATTGCCCCAGGCCCTGACCGTGCGCGCCGACAGCGTCGCGCGTGACCTGACCGCCTCGGTGGTACAAGGCTGCGGCCAGTTCTGTACCAACCCTGGCCTGGTCATCGGTGTCGCGTCGCCTGCATTCACCGCGTTCACCCAGCAAGTCGCGCAACTGATCGGCGAGCAACCGGCCCAGACCATGCTCAACGCCGGCACCCTGGGCAGCTACGGCAAAGGCCTGGAAAAACTCCTGGCGCACCCGGGCATCCAGCACCTGGCGGGCAACCAGCAGGCCGGCAATCAGGCGCAACCACAGCTGTTCAAGGCCGATGCGAGCCTGTTGGTCGACGGCGATGAAGTGCTGCAGGAAGAAGTCTTCGGCCCCACCACCGTGTTCGTCGAAGTCGCCGACCAGGCCCAACTCAACGCCGCCTTGCACGGTCTGCACGGTCAACTTACGGCGACGATCATTGGCGAGCCCGCCGACCTGCAACAGTTCGCCGAACTCACGCCGCTGCTGGAGCAGAAAGTCGGGCGCATCCTGCTCAACGGCTACCCGACCGGCGTGGAAGTCTGCGATTCGATGGTGCATGGCGGACCGTACCCGGCCACCTCGGATGCCCGTGGCACCTCGGTCGGCACCTTGGCCATCGAGCGTTTCCTGCGCCCCGTGTGCTTCCAGAATTACCCTGATAGCCTGCTGCCCGACGCGTTGAAAAACGCCAATCCGTTGCGCATCCAGCGGCTGGTGGATGGCACACCATCTCGCGAACCGCTGTAACGCACACCTGAGAACAACAACAATCCAGGAGGCATCATGTCGTGTATCGCCGTTACCCCGCACCGTGCGCAATTGGGCGAGGGACCGTTCTGGGACGCGCCCACCCAGGCACTGTACTGGGTGAATATTGCCGGCAAACAGGCACTGCGCCTGATGGGCGGGCAGTTGCGGGTGTGGCAGTTGCCCGAGCATGTCTCGGCGTTCATCCCGTGTGAGGGCGGCGATGCCCTGGTGACCCTGAGCAGCGGCGTGTACCGCCTCGACCTGGCCACCGAGGCCCTGACCCTGCTGTGCGTGGCCGACCCGCAACCCGGCAACCGTGGCAATGAAGCACGCTGCGATGCCCAGGGCCGGCTGTGGCTGGGCACCATGCAGAACAATATTGGCGAGCAGGGTGAAGACCTGCCCATCACGCGACGCTCCGGCGGCCTGTTTCGTATCGATGCCGATGCGCAGGTCACACCGTTGCTCAGCGGCCTGGGCATTCCCAACACCTTGCTGTGGAGTGATGACGGTCGGCAGGTGCATTTCGGCGACAGCCTGGACGGCACGCTGTACTGCCACGCTATCCAGCCAGACGGCCAACTCGAATCCGCGCAGGCGTGGTTCGGTCCCCACGAACGTGGCGGGCCGGACGGTTCGGCCATGGATGTACAAGGCTACATCTGGAACGCCCGCTGGGATGGCAGTTGCCTGCTGCGCCTCACGCCCGACGGCACCGTCGACCGCATCATCGAGCTGCCCGTCAGCCGCCCCACCAGTTGCGTGTTCGGTGGCCCGAACCTCACCACCCTGTACATCACCAGCGCGGCCAGCCCGTTGGAACACCCCTTGGATGGCGCGGTATTGGCCATCGAGGTCGATGTGCCTGGAAAACCCTGTCATCGCTTTGCCGGATAAGTCCCCCTTTAAAAACAACAACAAGGAGTCACCCGTATGAATCGTCGTGGTTTGCGTTCCCTGTGCTGCGCCGCTGTGGCGGTCTCGGCCATGAGCTTGAGCGGGCTGTTGCTGGCCGCTGAAGAAGTGAAGATCGGCTTCCTGGTCAAGCAGGCCGAGGAGCCGTGGTTCCAGACCGAATGGGCCTTCGCCGAGAAAGCCGGCAAGGAGCATGGCTTCACCGTGATCAAGATCGCCGTGCCCGATGGCGAGAAGACCCTGTCGGCCATCGACAGCCTGGCCGCCAATGGTGCCAAGGGCTTTGTGATCTGCCCGCCGGACGTGTCCCTCGGCCCGGCCATCGTGGCCAAGGCCAAGGCCAACGGTTTGAAAGTCATTGCCGTGGATGACCGCTTTGTCGACGCCAAGGGCAACTTCATGGAGGACGTGCCTTACCTGGGCATGGCGGCCTTTGAAGTGGGCCAGAAGCAGGGCGCCGCGATGGCGGCCGAAGCGAAAAAACGCGGCTGGGACTGGAAGGACACCTACGCGGTGATCAACACCTTCAACGAACTCGACACCGGCAAGAAACGCACCGACGGCTCGGTCAAATCCCTGGAAGAAGCCGGCATGCCCAAGGACCACATCCTGTTCACCGCCGCCAAGACTCTCGACGTACCCGGCAGCATGGACGCCACCAACTCGGCGCTGGTCAAGCTGCCCAGCGGCGCGAAAAACCTGATCATCGGCGGCATGAACGACAACACCGTGCTGGGCGGCGTACGCGCCACCGAAAGCGCCGGCTTCAAGGCCGCCAATGTGATCGGTATCGGCATCAATGGCACCGACGCCATTGGCGAACTGAAAAAGCCTGAAAGCGGCTTCTTTGGCTCCATGCTGCCCAGCCCGCATATCGAGGGCTACAACACTGCGAAGATGATGTTCGATTGGGTCACTAAAGGCACCGAGCCTGCGAAATACACGGCGATGGACGAAGTGACGCTGATCACCCGCGCCAACTTCAAGGAAGAGCTGACCAAGATCGGGTTGTGGCAATGACCGCTGCGGCCCTGCGCTTTGACGGCATCGGCAAGACCTTTCCCGGGGTCAAGGCGCTGGATGGCATCAGCTTTACCGCCCACCCCGGGCAGGTGCACGCCCTGATGGGCGAGAACGGTGCGGGCAAGTCGACGCTGTTGAAGATCCTCGGCGGCGCCTACATTCCCAACAGCGGCTCGCTGCACATCGGCGCGCAGACCATGGCCTTCAAATGCGCCGCCGACAGCATTGCCAGCGGCGTGGCGGTGATCCACCAGGAACTGCATCTGGTGCCGGAAATGACGGTGGCCGAGAACCTGTTCCTTGGCCACTTGCCGTCGCGTTTCGGCGTGGTCAACCGGGGGCTCCTGCGCAAGCAGGCCCTCGCGTGCCTCAAGGGGCTGGCGGATGAAATCGACCCGGCCGAGAAACTCGGGCGCTTGTCCCTTGGCCAGCGTCAACTGGTGGAAATCGCCAAGGCGCTGTCCCGTGGCGCCCATGTGATTGCCTTTGACGAACCGACCAGCAGCCTGTCGGCGCGGGAGATCGACCGCCTGATGGCGATCATCACGCGCCTGCGCGATGAGGGCAAAGTGGTGCTCTATGTGTCCCACCGCATGGAAGAAGTGTTCCGCATCTGCAACGCCGTCACGGTGTTCAAGGACGGCCGCTACGTGCGCACCTTCGAGGACATGAGCGCGCTGACCCACGACCAACTGGTGACGTGCATGGTGGGTCGCGATATCCAGGACATTTACGACTACCGCCCGCGTGAACAGGGCGAGGTGGCGCTGAAGGTCGAGGGCTTGCTTGGCCCGGGCCTGCGTGAGCCGGTCAGCCTTCAGGTACACAAGGGCGAGATTCTCGGCCTGTTCGGCTTGGTCGGGGCAGGGCGCACGGAGCTGTTTCGGCTGCTGAGTGGTTTGACCCGCAGCGCCGCAGGACGCCTGGAGCTCTGCGGGCAACCACTGCAGCTGCATTCACCCCGCGATGCCATCGCCGCCGGCGTGCTGCTGTGCCCGGAGGACCGCAAGAAGGAAGGCATCATCCCGCTGTCCAGCGTTGCCGAGAACATCAATATCAGTGCGCGTGGCGCCCACTCTGCGTTCGGCTGGCTGCTGCGCGACGGTTGGGAAAAGGCCAACGCCGACCGGCAAATCAAAAGCATGAAGGTCAAGACGCCGAACGCCGAACAGAAAATCATGTACCTGTCCGGTGGCAATCAGCAGAAGGCCATTCTTGGCCGATGGCTGTCGATGCCGATGAAAGTGCTGCTGCTGGATGAGCCAACGCGAGGCATCGATATCGGCGCCAAGTCGGAGATCTACCAGATTATCCATAACCTGGCGGCCAGCGGCATTGCGGTGATTGTGGTGTCCAGCGACCTGATGGAAGTGATGGGGATTTCCGACCGTATCCTTGTGATGAGCGAAGGCGCCCTGACCGGCGAACTCACCCGCGACCAGGCGGATGAAGCACGGCTGTTGCAACTGGCTCTCCCGCGTTCGCGGGCTTGAAGAATTCGAGGTGAATGATGTCCGAGGTAAAAACTGCAAAGGGCTTCTGGCCGGGTTTCAACCAGCGCAAATTCCTCGATGACTGGGTGATGCTACTCGCCGCGTTGAGCATCTTTGTGCTCAGCGCGTTGTTTATCGATAACTTCCTTTCACCGCTGAACATGCGCGGGCTGGGCCTGGCGATTTCCACCGTGGGCATTGCCGCGTGCACCATGTTGTTCTGCCTGGCCTCCGGGCATTTCGACTTGTCGGTGGGCTCGGTGATTGCGTGTGCCGGCGTGGTCGCGGGCATCGTGATCCGCGACACTGACAGCGTGGTGCTCGGTGTGTCGGCAGCGTTGGCCATGGGCCTGGTGGTGGGGCTGATCAACGGCATCGTCATCGCCAAGCTGCGCATCAATGCATTGATCGCGACGTTGGCGACCATGCAGATCGTACGCGGCCTGGCCTATATCTTCTCCAACGGCAAAGCGGTGGGGGTGATGGATGAGGGTTTCTTCGTGTTCGGCAACGGCCAGTTGATGGGCGTGCCGGTGCCGATCATCATCACCGTGCTGTGCTTTGTGTTTTTCGGCTGGCTGCTCAACTACACCACCTACGGGCGCAACACCATGGCCATCGGTGGTAACCAGGAAGCGGCGTTGCTGGCCGGGGTGAACGTCGATCGCACCAAGATCATCATCTTTGCCGTGCATGGCTTGATCGGCGCCCTGGCCGGGGTGATTCTCGCCTCGCGCATGACCTCGGGCCAGCCGATGATTGGGCAGGGGTTCGAGCTGACCGTGATCTCGGCGTGTGTATTGGGCGGGGTGTCGTTGAGTGGCGGCATCGGCATGATCCGTCATGTGATTGCCGGGGTGTTGATTTTGGCGATCATCGAGAATGCGATGAACCTGAAGAACATCGATACCTTCTACCAGTACGTCATCCGTGGTTCGATCCTGTTGCTGGCGGTCATCATCGACCGCATGAAGCAACGCTGATCCCTAGCCCTATGAAGATTCGAATGTGGGAGGGGGCTTGCCCCCGATAGCGGTGGGTCAGTGGATACCTGTTTTTCTGATGTGCCGCCATCGGGGGCAAGCCCCCTCCCACATTTGGATCGCCACTGTATTGAGGGTCGGTATTTGCCATAATGCCCCCGCTTTCACACTAATAGGCCCGATATGCAGGAAAACGCCCACATCCCCGTCAAAGATACCGCCCCCACTGGCACCCAGACCCTGCTGCGCGGCCTGGGCGTGGTGCAGGCCGTGGCGGCGGGTGCGCGGGATCTGAAAGAGATCGCCAAGCGCATCGGCACCACTCGCAGCACCACCCACCGCCTGGCCAGTTGCCTGGTGGAGGAGCGTTACCTGCGCGTGGTGCCGCAAGTGGGTTACCTGTTGGGGCCGAAGTTGATCGAACTGGGGTTCCAGGCGCGCGAAGAGCTGCCACTGGTGACCCTGGCCATTCCGTATCTGGATGAGCTGTCGGCGCTGACCGGTGACACCATCCACCTGGCCATCCGTGAATACGACGATGTGCTCTATCTGCACAAAAACCCCGGCCGCAATGGCCCGGAAATGCGCTCGCGGGTCGGCCACCGCATGCCGCTGGCGCGGACCGGGATCGGCAAGGCATTGCTGCTGGATGACACGGTGGAGGAGTGGCAGCGCCTGTACGACGTCAGCCTGCCGGCGGGTGGGAAAAGCCTGCAATGGCCGCAGCACCCGGAACAATCCTGGGCGCAGTTCGAGCAGCGCATGCGTGAATACGTGGTGGGTGGGTATGCGTTCGACCTGGAAGACAACGAACCGTCGATCCGCTGCGTAGCAGCACCGGTGCGCGATGCCAGCCGGCGCATCGTCGCCGGCATCAGCATCGCCAGTACCGTGCCCTACATGCCGCTGGAGAAGATGGCCGAGCTGATCCCCGTGGTCAAACAGGTCGCAGCCCGGCTGTCGGCGGAGTTGGGCGCGAAGGCCTGATCAGGCCTTCAAGGTCGCCATGTCGATGACAAAGCGGTACTTCACATCGCCGGCGATCATGCGGCCGTAGGCTTCGTTGATATGGCGGATGTCGAGCATTTCGATATCACAGGTGATGTTGTGCTCGGCGCAGAAATCCAGGACTTCCTGGGTTTCGGCAATGCCACCGATCAAGGAACCGGCCAGCACTTTACGGCCCAGCACCAGCTTGGCGGCGTTGACGGGCGGGTCGACCGGTTCGATCAGGCCCACCAGGATATGCACGCCGTCAAAGCGCAGCACGTCGAGGTAGGGGTTCAGGTCGTGCTGCACCGGGATGGTGTCCAGCAGGAAGTCGAAACTGCCGGCGGCGGCGTTCATCTGCTCGGTATCGGTGGACACGATCACATGGTCGGCACCCTGGCGACGACCTTCCTCAGCCTTGCTTGCCGAGCGGGTGAACAACGTCACTTCCGCGCCCATCGCCTTGGCGAATTTGATGCCCATATGGCCCAGGCCACCCATGCCCAGCACGCCGACCTTATCGCCGGCCTTCACGCCGTAGTGCTTGAGCGGCGAGTAAGTGGTGATGCCGGCGCACAGGATCGGTGCCGCGCTGGCCAGGTCGAGCTTGGCCGGGATCTTCACCACGAAGTGTTCGCTGACCACGATGCTGTCCGAGTAACCACCCATGGTGTTGCTGCCGTCTACGCGGTCCGGGGTGGCGTAGGTCATGGTCGGGCCTTCGAGGCAGTATTGCTCAAGGTCCGATTTGCAGGCGTCGCAGTGACGGCACGAGTCGACCATGCAGCCGACGCCGACCAGGTCGCCGACTTGGTGCGCGGTGACATTGGCACCAACGGCAGTGACCTTGCCGACAATCTCGTGGCCCGGCATCAGCGGGTATACGGCGATGCCCCATTCGTTGCGAGCCTGGTGGATGTCGGAGTGGCAGACGCCGCAGTAGAGGATCTCGATGGCCACGTCATCGGCGCGCGGGCTGCGGCGCTGGAAGGACATGGGGGCGAGGGGAGTGGTGGCCGACTGGGCGGCATAACCGATGGCGGTGTACATGGGGAAACCTCGCAAAAGCCTGGACTGTAGAGGTGGCGCATTCTGCGCGCCGACCCTGGGAGCGAACATGGCAAATGCTCCGAGTCTCATGCCTATTCGTCCGGGAGTGCCCCTGGTTTGGATCCGTTGGCCGCCAGACCTGCGATGATGTTCTCATCCCTTATTCGCGAAGTTTTTTGCCATGTTGTTGACCCGCCATCTCGATGCCAACGCCACCTTGGTTGCCTTGATTGAGGGGCTTACGCCCTGCGACGGTTTCTCCCCGACCCACCTGCCCGGTGTGCAAGTGCTGCGCGCCAGTTGTGACGTGGCACGCGGGCCGCAGATTTATGAGCCAAGCCTGATGTTCGTGGCCCAAGGCAGCAAAGTCGCCTACCTGGGGCCGCGCACGCTGGAGTATGGCGCCGGGCACTACCTGATCCAGGCCATGCCGGTGCCCTTTGAGTGCGAGACGTTTGCCATGGGTTCCGATGCGCCGTTGTATGGCGTCACGGTGGGCATTGACCGCGTGGTCTTGGGCGAATTGGTGATGGCCATGGGCATTCAGGCCGGGCCGCCGCCCACGGCGCAGACGCTGGAGTCGATGAGTTCGGTGATGCTCGATGATGCGATGCGCGGTGCCGTCGAACGGCTATTGGAGTGTCTGCACGATCCGCTGGAAAGCCGGATCATGGGGCCGGCGCGGGTCCGGGAAGTGTTGTTCACCGCTTTACGAGGTCCGCAGGCGGATGTGTTGCGGGCGCTGGTGGAACAGCAGGGGCAGTTTTCGCGCATCGCCACGTCGTTGAATCACCTGCATGCCCATTACGCCGAGCCGCTGAATATCGAGACGCTGGCGGGGTATGCGCACATGAGTGCGTCGACCTTTCATGAGCACTTCAAGCGCTGCACGTTGTTGTCGCCGGTGCAGTACCTGAAGCGTTTGCGTCTGCTCAAGGCCCAGCAGTTGCTGCTGGTGGACGGCATGGGCGTGGCGCAGGCGGCGCATAGCGTGGGGTATCAGAGTACGTCGCAGTTCAGTCGGGAATATAAACGCTATTTCCTGCGTAATCCCGGCGAAGAGCGCGCAGCATAAAAAAGGCTCCCATTTGGGAGCCTTTTTGTTCGAGCCGCGAGCTTACATATTCGGGTAAGTCGGCCCACCCGCGCCTTCCGGCGTAACCCAGGTGATGTTCTGCGAAGGGTCCTTGATGTCACAGGTCTTGCAGTGCACGCAGTTCTGGGCGTTGATCTGGAAGCGCTTCTCGCCGTCTTCCTGGGTGATCACTTCATACACGCCGGCCGGGCAGTAGCGCTGCGCCGGTTCATCGTAGAGCGGCAGGTTGGTGCCGATCGGGATGCTCGCGTCTTTCAGCTTCAAGTGGCACGGCTGTTCTTCTTCATGGTTGGTACCGGAGATGAACACCGAGCTCAGCTTGTCGAAGCTCAGCTTGCCGTCGGGTTTCGGGTAGTCGATCTTCTTGCTGTCCTTGGCCAGCTTGAGGCAGGCGTAGTCCGGCTTGGTGTCGTGCAGGGTGAACGGCATCTTGCCGCCCAGGATGTTCTGGTCGAACCAGTTGAAACCGGCACCGATGATCGGGCCGAACTTGTGCATCGCCGGGCCGAAGTTGCGGCTGGCGAACAGTTCTTCGTAGAGCCAGCTGGACTTGAAGCTGTCGACGTAAGCGGTCAATTCATCACCGCCTTCGGATTCGGCAAACAGGCGGTCGGCCACGGCGTCGGCGGCAAGCATGCCGGACTTCATCGCGGTGTGGCTGCCCTTGATCTTGGCGAAGTTCAGGGTGCCGAGGTCGCAACCGATCAGCGCGCCGCCCTTGAAGACCATCTTCGGCAGCGAGTTCAGGCCGCCTTTGCAGATGGCACGGGCGCCGTAGCTGATGCGCTTGCCGCCTTCGAGGTACTGGGCCAGCACCGGGTGGTGCTTGAGGCGCTGAAACTCATCGAACGGCGACAGGAAGGTGTTGCTGTAGGACAGGTCGACGATCAGGCCGACCACCACCTGGTTGTTTTCCAGGTGGTAGAGGAACGAGCCGCCGGTGTTCTCGGCGCTCATGATGTCCAGCGGCCAGCCGGCGGTGTGCACCACCAGGCCAGGCTGGTGCCTGGCCGGGTCGATTTCCCAGATTTCCTTGAGGCCGATGCCGTAGTGCTGCGCGTCGGCGTCGCTGTCCAGGTTGAAGCGCTGGATCAGTTGTTTGCCGATGTGGCCACGGCAACCTTCGGCGAACAGCGTGTACTTGCCACGCAGCTCCATGCCTGGGGTGTAGACGCCTTCCTTTGGGTTGCCCTCGCGGTCGACGCCGAGGTCACCGGTGATGATGCCGCGCACCACGCCGTTTTCGTCGAACAGCGCTTCCTGGGCGGCGAAGCCTGGGTAGACTTCCACGCCCAGGTTCTCGGCCTGCTGGGCCAGCCAGCGGCACAGGTTGCCCAGGGAAATGATGTAGTTGCCTTCGTTGTGCATGGTCTTGGGCACAAAGAAGTCAGGGACCTTGGTGGAGGCTTCGGGGCTGCGCAGTACATAGATGTCATCGCGCACCACCGGAGTGTTGAGCGGCGCACCGAGTGCTTTCCAGTCCGGGAACAGTTCGTTCAGGGCGCGGGGTTCGAACACGGCACCGGAGAGGATATGCGCGCCGACTTCGGAGCCTTTCTCGACCACGCAGACGCTGATTTCCTTACCGGCTTCGGCGGCCTTCTGCTTCAGTCGGCAGGCGGCAGACAGTCCCGCCGGGCCAGCGCCGACGATGACCACGTCGAATTCCATGTATTCGCGTTCCACAGGCTATCTCCTACTCAAGGCTCAACAGGCTTTTTTTTCTAATGGGTCGAGGTTCGGTGTTGTCTTGCGGCAACGGCAAGACCCACCTTTCTCTCTAGGTGGCGCATTATATCTACACCACTGGCAGCGTCCAATACAAACGTTTGTTTGAATTGCCCGCAGGCCAGATAAATCACAGTGGTGCGGCTTATGACTGGCTATTTTGCCGTATTGACCAGAATAGGCGTTCCGGTCAATATACGGTCGGTTTTGCGCTTACCGTAGGCAGACAGCAGGTTTCAAGAGCACGTCCAAAAGCAAGACAGGTGACGCGTGCCAACCATTGGCGCGCAGTTTACACGCTGCGATAAAGAATGACCTCTCAGTCACCCCCGACGAACGGTCATCATTTCCCGTGAGCAAGGTCGCCGCCTGCGTTTTTGGAGGTGCCCTTGTGTGCCGATGAGCATCAACCGCCAGGTTCGCCTAGGCGACTTTCTTTTCACCGGAGAGTAACGAGGAATCCATGAAGGTTCTTGTAGCTGTCAAACGCGTTGTCGATTACAACGTGAAAGTTCGCGTCAAGGCGGACAATTCCGGCGTCGACCTCGCTAACGTCAAGATGTCGATGAACCCGTTCTGCGAAATCGCCGTGGAAGAAGCCGTACGCCTGAAAGAGAAAGGCGTGGCGACTGAAATCGTCGTGGTTTCCATCGGTCCTGCCACTGCTCAAGAGCAGCTGCGTACCGCCCTGGCGCTGGGCGCCGACCGCGCCATCCTGGTCGAGTCCGCTGAAGAGCTGACCTCCCTCGCCGTGGCCAAGCTGCTCAAAGCCGTTGTCGACAAGGAACAGCCTCAGCTGGTTATCCTCGGCAAACAGGCCATCGACAGCGACAACAACCAGACTGGCCAGATGCTGGCTGCGCTGACCGGTTACGGCCAGGGCACCTTCGCCTCCAAAGTCGAAGTAAGCGGCGACAGCGTGGCTGTCACCCGTGAAATCGACGGCGGCGCGCAGACCGTTTCTTTGAAACTGCCGGCCATCGTCACCACCGACCTGCGTTTGAACGAGCCGCGCTACGCGTCCCTGCCAAACATCATGAAAGCCAAGAAGAAGCCGCTTGAGTCGCTGACTCCGGAAGCTTTGGGCGTTTCCACCGCCTCCACCAACAAGACCGTCAAAGTTGAAGCACCGGCTGCACGCAGCGCGGGCATCAAGGTCAAGTCGGTGGCTGAACTGGTCGAGAAACTGAAAAACGAAGCGAAGGTAATCTAACCATGACTATCTTGGTAATCGCAGAACACGACAACAAAGTGCTGGCCCCGGCCACCCTGAACACCGTGGCTGCCGCTGCGAAAATCGGTGGTGACATCCACGTATTGGTTGCAGGCCAGGGCGCTGGCGCGGTGGCTGAAGCCGCTGCGAAAGTCGCTGGCGTGAGCAAAGTACTGGTCGCCGACAACGCGGCCTACGCTCACCAACTGCCGGAAAACGTTGCACCTCTGGTTGCAGAGCTTGGCGCTGGCTACAGCCACATCCTGGCTGCCGCCACCTCCAACGGCAAAAACATCCTGCCACGCGTTGCCGCGCAACTGGACGTTGACCAGATCTCCGAGATCATCTCGGTCGAAAGCGCAGACACCTTCAAGCGCCCGATCTATGCCGGTAACGCTATCGCTACCGTACAGTCCAACGCTTCGGTCAAAGTCATCACCGTGCGTGCCACCGGTTTCGACCCGGTTGCCGCTGAAGGTGGTTCGGCTGCCGTTGAAGCCGTCGCCGCTGCCCACGACGCTGGCACCTCCAGCTTTGTAGGCGAAGAGCTGGCCAAGTCGGACCGTCCTGAGCTGACCGCTGCCAAGATCGTCGTTTCCGGCGGCCGTGGCATGCAGAACGGTGACAACTTCAAGCACCTGTACGCCCTGGCCGACAAGCTGGGCGCTTCGGTCGGCGCTTCCCGGGCGGCCGTCGACGCAGGTTTCGTACCCAACGACATGCAGGTCGGCCAGACCGGCAAGATCGTTGCGCCACAGCTGTACATCGCCGTCGGTATCTCTGGCGCGATCCAGCACTTGGCCGGTATGAAGGACTCCAAAGTGATCGTTGCGATCAACAAGGACGAAGAAGCACCGATCTTCCAAGTGGCTGATTACGGCCTGGTGGCGGACTTGTTCGAAGCCGTCCCTGAGTTGGAGAAGCTGGTCTAATCCAGTCGCTTCACTTATAAAGAGCCCGGTCCTAGTGACCGGGCTTTTTTTTGACTTGCTGGAGACACACGCCATGGAATTGCGCCCCTGGGCTGTACTGCTGGGCCTCACACTGCTGCCGAGCCTGGCGCTGGCCGCCGGCAAATGCGACCGCCTGGTGATCACCGGCAGCCCGGACGCGCCGCCCTTGCTCTGGCGTGACCCGCAAGACCCCACGCACCTGATCGGCGCCACCGCCGACGTGCTGCAACAGGTGGGCAAGGACCTCGGGTTGAAAATCGACCTGCTCTATGGCGGCAAACGCTCGCTGGCCCTGGATGAGGTGCGCAGCGGGCGCATGGATATCCTCGCCGATGCGCCGCTGAACCTGGGCGAGCTGGAAACCCTCGACTACATCCACCCGGCCCTGGTGCAGCTCGACTATCTGGTGTGGACACGCAAGGATTCAGCGCTGGTCTACACCACGGCGGCCGACCTGCACGGGCACAAAGGCGCGGTGTCGGAACGTGCGCGCTTGAGTGCCGCCTTCGAGACCTTCGCCGGCCAGCAATTGAGCCTGCAACGCCTGGCGTCCCTGACACCGGCGTTCCAGAAGCTGCTGCTGGGAGAGGTCGACTATGTCCTCGCGGGACGCTATTCCGGCATGGCGATGGCGCAGACCCTGGGCATGAGCAACGACCTGATCGCCCGCGACGTGCCCGTCGATCAGCCGGGCCTGTACCTGGCGATTTCCCACAACTCGGCCTGCAACGATCCGTGGTTGCGCGGACAGCTCGCCAAAAAGATGACAGAATTGCCCGGGTCTGGTGTGACGGAAGCCGCGTTGCAGCGCAATCTGGAACGTTGGAAAGCGCAATTGCAACAACCCGTCGGCACCCCAACAAAGTAGGGATTTTCAGTGACTCTTCGACCTCTTTTCGCGGCCCTCGCCGTTGTCGCTCTGGCGGGATGTGCAGCTGATCCTGCGCCGAATGAACAAATTCGCCTCACCCAGCAAGCCCTGGAGCAAGCCAGCGCCGTTGGCGCCAACCCCGATGAATCGCCCGAACTGAAACTGGCCGAAGAGAAATTCGCCCGGGCCAAGTCGAGCATGGCTGACCAGTCCTACAAAAATGCACGCATGCGCTTTGAGCAAGCCGAGTTGGACGCGCGGCTGGCAGAAGCCAAAGTGTTGACCCGCAAGAGCCAGGAGCAGTTGAACGTGCTCAACACCCGCATCACTCGCCTGCGCAAGCAACTGCAGTTGGGGGAAGCCCAATGAGTCCGATGATCCGTGGTTTGAGCTGTGCGCTGCTGTTGGGCACTGCTGTATTGGGCGGTTGTGCCAGCCATCCCGACAGCGAACAGGCCCTGCAACAGGCCGGGAATGATTTCCAGAAGGTCAAGGAAGACGCCAATGTGTTGCGCTTTGCGCCCAAGGACGTGATCCGCGCCGGTGAGTCCCTGGCCCGTGCCGACCGCTTGTCCAGCTACTGGGGCAGCGGTGCCGACGTGGTGCATTACGCCTATTTGAGCCAGCGCTATAGCGCCATTGCCCGCGAACACACCGAACAGGCGCTCAACCAGGAGCGCGGCGCCAAGCTCGAACTGGAGCGCCAGCGCCTGCAACTGGCCTTGCGCGAAAGCAAGCTGAGCAGCGTACAGCAGCAGGGCAAATGGCTTGAAGAACAGATCGCCAGCCTGACCACCACCCAGACCGATCGTGGCCTGGTGATGACCCTGGGCGATGTGCTGTTCGACACCGGTGACGCCGAGCTGAAGAACTCGGCCAACCGTACAGTGCTCAAGATCGTGCAGTTCTTGCAACTGAACCCCAAGCGTGTGGTGCGTATCGAGGGCTACGCCGATAACACCGGCGGCGAGCAGGAAAACCTCAAGCTGTCCCGCGACCGCGCGCAGTCGGTGGCTGATGTGCTGGTCGACCTGGGCATCGACGAAAAACGCATCCAGGTGGAAGGGTATGGCGACCAGTACCCGGTGGAGGCCAATGCCTCCGAGCGGGGCAGGGCACAGAACCGTCGCGTTGAAATCGTTTTCTCCGACGAAAAAGGCCAACTCGGCGCCGCCCGTTAGGCGCCAGGCACAAATCAAAAGTGTGGGAGGGGCTTGCCCCCTCCCACATTTTTTTGGTGTGCACCTTCACAGTTTTACTGTCACTACAACGCGCGCTCGACTATTGTGGCAACTGTCCCCGTACACTTCTAAACTGTGCCGGTATGTTTCACACAAAAATAAAATACCCGTGAAATCGAGTGCTGCGTCATGACCAATCTGTTGCTTTACCAACGTATCGCCCAGCAGCTGGCTGAGGATATCCGGCGCGGTGTCTATCAACCGGGCGAGCGCGTGCCGTCGGTGCGCAAGATGAGTTCGCAGTTGAACGTCAGCCACGCGACGGTGTTGCAGGCCTATGCCAACCTGGAAGACCAGGGGCTGATCCGGGCGCGGCCACAGTCCGGCTATTACGTGCACCAGACGCCAGCACTCACGGCGCCGACGCCGGATATTGCACGGGTCGAGCGCCCTGGGTTGGTCACCCGCAGCAGCATCATTCAACAGGTATTGGGCGAGTCGCGTCGCGAGGGAGTGTTTCCGTTGGGCGCCGCGGTGCCGAGCGTGGACTACCTGCCTGTACGCGCCCTGCACCAGCAACTGGCCAAGGTCACGCGCTTCCAGAGCCCACGGGCGTTCAGCTACATGTTCAGCCCCGGTTTCGAACCGCTGCGCCGCCAAGTGGCGATCCGCATGCGCGATGCGGGTGTGGTGGTGGACCCGTCCGAAGTGGTGATCACCCACGGTTGTGTCGACGCGTTGCAGATGTCCCTGCGGGTGCTGACGCGGCCAGGCGACCTGATAGCCGCTGAATCGCCGACCTATTACGGGTTGCTGCAACTGGCCGATCTGTTGGGCCTCAAGGTCATCGAGATTCCCAGCGACCCGTCCACCGGCATGAGCCTGGAGGCCCTGCAGCTGGCGGCCAACCAATGGTCGATCAAGGCCCTGGTGCTGACCACGCGCCTGAGCAACCCGCTGGGCGGCACGATGCCCGAGGAACGGCAGAAACAGTTACTGCGCCTGGCCTCGGACTTCAACATCCAGATTGTCGAGGACGATATCTACGGCGAGCTGATGTTCGAACTGGGCCGCACCAAGGCGCTGAAAGCCTATGACCGCCTGGATCGGGTCATCTATTGCTCGAGCTTTTCCAAGACGCTGTCCCCCGGTGTGCGCATTGGCTGGATGATCGCCGGCAAGTATCAGCAGGAGATCCAGCGCCTGCAGATGTTCAGCACCCACTCCGCGTGCAGTGTCACGCAGATGGGCGTTGCGGCTTACCTGGAAAATGGCGGCTACGACCGGCATCTGCGTTACATCCGCCAGGAGTACCGCAAGAACCTCAGCGCCTTTCAACTGGCCGTGCAGCAGTATTTCCCGGAAGGCACTCAGATGACCCGTCCGACGGGCGGCTTCATCCTGTGGGTCAGTTTGCCTGGAAGGGTCAATACCCAGGAACTGCACGTGCGCGCACTGCAACAGGGCATCAGTATTGCGCCTGGGCTGATCTTCAGTAATACGGAGCAGTTCAATCACTGCATTCGCCTCAACTGCGGCACCCCGTGGAACCGCGAGGCAGAGCGGGCGCTGATGACGTTGGGGATGCTGGCCAGCCAGTTATGCCAGGAAACGGCAGCAGGACTGTGACGCTCGGAAAGGGGACAAATCCTATAGCGCGCTGATCACCGTGCTTGTCATGCCGCGCACAACAAGCGAGCATATGGCCCTCTGCCGTTAATGCTGTAGGCGATATGACCTGTATTTTTCGCGCTGTTCTGGTAATTGGCCTGTTAAGCCTGTGCAACGTCGGCACAGTGCTGGCGGCAGCCCCTGTGAGCGAAACCAAGCCAGCCGCCAGTAACGAGCAGAAGACCCCCGCGAAAAAACCGGCTCCCGTAAAAAAAGCGCCAGCGGTGAAGAAACCCACCGCCGCCGCCAAAAAACGTGCAGCCAGCAAGTCCAAGGCATCTCGCGAGGTGACGCAGACACAATTGCCACCGGCACAGTTGGACCTGTCCTTGCCGTCGGATATGGTCAGGCACTTGCAGCCTATCGGCACCATGCCCAAACCCAAAAGTGTGCCCTTGCTGCCGCCGATGTTCGGTGAGAAGCCCGCCGACAACAGCGCCTTCCAGATCAACGGCCGTCTGCTCAGCAACGAAATGAAGCTGCAACTGCGCAACGAAGAACGACGCGAAGTGGAAGGCGCCGCGCTGGAGTTCGAGTTCAAGCAGTAAACTTTTCCCGCAAACGTGACGCGTGCCCTCGACCATCTGTCGCAGACTGGTCAGTCACTTTTGTTTTCTGCGAAAAACCCCTGTTAACCCATTTTAAAACGGCTGTTTTAGGGCGTACTCTAGCCCCGCCATCCACATTGAGTCGTCGAGGACTTGCTGGTCATGAATTGCCGTGAAGGCTGTGGCGCTTGCTGCATCGCCCCCTCCATCAGTTCGCCATTACCGGGCATGCCACAAGGCAAGCCCGCCGGCGAACGCTGCTTGCACCTGTCGGTCGAACAACTATGCCTGCTGTTCGGCCAGCCGGAGCGACCGGCGGTGTGCAGTGATTTCAAGGCAGATCTCGAGGTCTGCGGCACCGACCAGGCTGATGCGATCCGCTTGATCGGCTGGTGGGAGCAGATGACGGCGGCTTGATGGGCTTTACTATCGGAACTTCAACAATAAGGAATACAACAATGGGTTCGCTGAAACGAATGGCTGTGTTGTGCGGTTTTACAGTGTTGTTTGCTGCCACTGCCCAGGCTGAGGATTGGCAAGTCGCCAAGGACGAAGACGGTATCAAGGTGTCCCTGAGCGAAATTGCCGGCTCCAAGTACAAGGCGTATCGCGGGGTCACCACGATCAAGGCGCCGGTGGCCAAGATTGTCGCGCTGCAGGAAGACGTTGCCGGTGCGTGCGCCTGGATCCACGAATGCAAGTCCCAGAAACTGGTCGACAAGAAGGGCGACGAGAGCTGGACCTACACCCAATTCAAAGCGCCGTTCCCTGTGACGGATCGTGACTCTTACCTGCATATCACCACGACCAAGGCCGCCGATGGCACGTTGACTCGTAAACTTGAAGGTGTCCCCACCTACAAGCCTGAAGAAAAAGGCTACGTGCGCGTCGCCCAGGTCGACGGCTTCTGGAAACTGGTGCCCAAAGGCGACAACCTGACCGAAGTCACCTACCAGGTGCACACCGAGCCTGGCGGCAGCGTGCCCTCGTGGTTGGCCAACAAGTTTGTGGTGGACGCCCCGTTCAACACCTTGAAAGCCTTGAAACAACACGCAGAAAAATAACTGCAGTTGATCCGGTGCCTCCGGCCTTGAGTGGAACGTTTGTCCAGCGCTCAAGGTCCAGATACGTGTAAGCCCACACATGGGTTTTATCGAGGAGGCACCGATGCAAACGTGGCAAATTACCTTCGTTGATGATCACGGCGTGCAGTCCGTGGAGCAGTTCACCTGCGAACACAAGCCCAGCCTCGAAGACGCTGCGCGCATGATTCGCAACAAGCTGGTGCCCGTCGCCGCCGAACTGGACCTCAATGACCTGGAGGGCCGCAAGCCCGAGCCGACGGTCAAGATCCTCAAAGACCAGAACAGTATCCAGATCCTCGACATCTCTCCCGCCGCCTGAACATTCCCTGTAAGCCATCCAAGCGCCTCTGGTGGAGGTGATAGCTTCGCGCTACTCTGCAAACGAGATCAGCGAATGAATCGCTAGTTCTGGTCTTGTCAGCTACATGCTTGTTTTCCAGCGGTGATGTTGTTGCCGTAGTCCCCACGCCATTGCGGCGTGGGCTTCGGGAAGCACGGAAAGTCTATCCATCAATTCGAGGAGCACTTTTCATGAGCACAGCCTATCAAGAAGACATCAGCACCAACGTTCTGCGCCGCATGAAAGAAGGCGGCTTCGACTTTTCGCGTTTTCACCCCATCGAGTTCTACGCCATTTTCCCGGATGAGGAACGGGCGCGCAGGGCTGCGGGTGAGTTTCGCGGGGAATCCCTGAATGCCCAGGTGAGTGCGCGCGACGATGGCGCCTGGTACCTGGAACTGAGCAAAGTCATGTTTGCGACCTACGACGGCATAGGAGACTTCGAGCAAGACTTCGGGGCGGTGGTCGAGCCGCTGGGTGGGATCATCGAAGGATGGGGCGTGAAGCAGGAGGTGCGTGGGTTACCCATGTAGCGGCTTGAAGTATGAGAAACGCAGCGTATCGGCTGACCTTTGGGTCGGCCGATTTTGTTTGTGAGGTGGGAAAATTACTCGGAACTTGCGCGCTATTTTTATGCACCAAAAAAAAGGCCACCCATGAGGGTGGCTTAAAGGGAAGAGCGGAGCGCTGAAGGCAGTTCAGCAGATGGGGCCGATTATCCGCAGCCTGCGCCGGGCAGTGAAATCAACTCTGACTATGCTGTTGATAGTCAAAGCCCGCATTGCGATGAAGCGTCGGGCAGTGCACCGGGCATTCTGCGCACCAGGACGGTGCGAGCAGATTGCGTGGTTAATTCAACTCACTGATTTCTAAGTGTTTATGCCGCTGGCACGGGCCTTGCGACGGTTCTTTCGCCCGGGTGACAAGGAGTTCGGCATGATCCGCACTTATTACGATGAAATGTACGATGGGGCAGGCCAGGTCCGACCGCATTACCGCGAGTTCGCCCGCTGGCTGGCCGAAACCCCGCCTGAACTGCTGGCCCAGCGCCGGCGCGAAGCCGATTTGCTGTTTCACCGCGCCGGGATCACCTTCACCCTCTACGGGGACGAGCAGGGCACCGAGCGCCTGATTCCCTTCGACACCATCCCGCGCAGCATTCCCGCCAGCGAATGGCGGATTGTAGAGCGCGGCTGCATCCAGCGGGTCAAGGCGCTGAACATGTTTCTCGCCGACCTGTATCACGAGCAACGCATCATCAAGGCCGGGATCATTCCTGCCGAACAGGTGCTGGCCAACGAGCAATACCAGCTGGCAATGCAGGGCCTGGACCTGCACCGCGACCTGTATTCCCACATTTCCGGCGTCGACCTCGTACGCGATGGAGACGGTACGTACTACGTGCTCGAAGACAACCTGCGTACGCCCAGCGGCGTCAGCTATATGCTCGAAGACCGCAAGATGATGATGCGCCTGTTCCCCGAACTGTTCGCTGCCCAGCGCATCGCGCCTATCGATCACTACCCCAACCTGTTGCTCGACACCCTGAAAAGCTCAAGCCCCCTGGATAACCCCAGCGTGGTGGTATTGACGCCGGGTCGCTTTAACAGCGCGTTCTTTGAGCATGCCTTTCTCGCCCGTGAGATGGGGGTGGAACTGGTGGAAGGCGCCGACCTGTTCGTGCGTGATGATCGCGTCTTCATGCGCACGACCGATGGGCCAAAGGCCGTGGATGTGATCTACCGTCGCCTCGACGATGCGTTTCTCGACCCCCTGGCCTTCAACCCGGACTCCATGCTCGGCGTGCCCGGCCTGCTCGCGGCTTATCGCTGCGGGAATGTGGTGCTGGCCAATGCCATCGGCACCGGGGTGGCGGATGACAAGTCGGTGTACCCCTTCGTCACCGAGATGATCCGTTTTTACCTGGATGAAGAACCGATCCTGAAGAATGTTCCGACCTTCCAGTGCCGTAAGCCCGACGAACTGTCCCACGTGCTCGCCAACCTGCCGGACCTGGTGGTGAAGGAAACCCAGGGCTCCGGCGGCTACGGCATGCTGGTAGGCCCGGCGTCCACGGCAGCGGAAATCGAAGCCTTCCGTGCGCGTATCAAGGCCAAGCCCCACGCCTATATCGCCCAGCCGACCCTGTGTTTATCCACCTGCCCGACCTTTGTCGAAAACGGCATTGCGCCGCGCCATATCGACCTGCGCCCATTTGTGTTGTCCGGCAAGGAGACCCGTGTAGTCCCCGGTGGCCTGACCCGCGTGGCCTTGCGCGAAGGCTCGCTGGTGGTCAACTCGTCCCAGGGCGGCGGCACTAAAGACACTTGGGTGGTCGAGGAATGATGCCATGTTGAGTAGAACTGCCTCGGATCTGTACTGGATGTCGCGCTACCTGGAGCGTGCCGAAAACCTCGCACGCATGCTCGACGTCAGCTACTCGCTGTCACTCATGCCCCAGGATGGGCGCGGCGATGGCCTGCATGAACTGGCCATGCCGTTGTTGATTACCGGCACCCTGGAGGATTACCACGAGCGTCACGGCCAGTTGCACGCCGAACGCCTGTTGCACTTTTTTGCGCTGGACGCGGCCAACCCGGCCAGCATCTACAGTTGTCTCGGTGCAGCGCGGGCCAGCGCCCATGCCGTGCGTGGGCGAATTACCGCGGATATGTGGGAAAACATCAACGCCACCTGGCTGGATATTCGCGATATCGCCCAGCAGGGCCTCAGCCGTTATGGCATGAGCCGGTTCTGTGAGTGGGTCAAGGAACGCTCCCATCTGTTCCGTGGCGCCACCTACGGCACCATCATGCGCAACGACGCCTTCCGGTTTATCCGCCTGGGCACTTTTATCGAGCGCGCCGACAACACGCTGCGCCTGTTGGACGCCCGCTATGAAATGGCCGGTGACCGCGCCGAGCCTGTCACCGATGGCACGGCCCACGCCTACTATCAATGGAGTGCCTTGCTGCGCGCCTTGTCGTCGTTCGAGGCCTACACCGAGATTTATCGCGATGCGCCTGGCGCGCGGCAAGTCGCCGAGTTGCTGCTGTTGCGCGCCGATGTGCCACGCTCGTTGCGTGCCTGCAGTGAAGAGATCGACCAGATCCTCGCCAGCCTGCCCGGCATCAACGGCCGCCCGGCCCAGCGCCTGGCTGCCGAGATGGATGCGCGCCTGCGCTTTACCGCCATCGATGAAATCCTTGAGGAAGGCCTGCACGCCTGGCTGACCGACTTTATCCCTTTGGTCCGCCAGTTGGGCGACGCCATCTACAGTTCCTACCTGGAGGCGGCATGAGACTCTCCATCAGCCACGAAACCACCTACCATTATGAAGACCAGGTGCGCGCCAGCATCCAGTACCTTCGCCTCACGCCCCATGACAGCGAGCGCCAGCACGTGCTCAGTTGGCAACTCGACCTGCCGCGCCCGGTGCGTGCCCAGGTGGACCCGTTCGGCAACATCCTGCATGTGTTGACCCTGGATGAGCCCCACGACGCCATCATCATTGGCGCGCGTGGCCAGGTGGATATTGACGAGCTGCGTGAGGCCGAGCACGAGAGCCAATCGGCGTTCCCGTTCCTGCGGTGCACCCGCCTGACCGAACCTGATGACGCCTTGCGTGGTTTTGCCGAACAGCACTGCCATCAACGGCGCGACCGCACGGCGTTGATCGACTTGATGCACGCGCTGAACCAGGCGATGGCCTACACACCTGGCGCGACCGAAGTCGACACCTGCGCCGCCCAGGCCTTCGCCAGCCGGGCGGGCGTGTGCCAGGACCACACCCACGCGTTCCTGGCCTGTGCGCGTAGCCTGGGCATTCCTGCGCGGTATGTGTCGGGGTATTTATACACCGAGGACAGCACGCACCTGGCCAGCCACGCCTGGGCCGAAGCCTGGCTGGATGACGCCTGGTACAGTTTTGACGTGACCAACCAACTGGCCCGCCCGGAGCGGCATTTGAAGCTGGCGGTGGGGCTGGATTACCTCGATGCTTGCCCGGTGCGCGGCATGCGCCGGGGCGGTGGGCATGAGCAGATGCATGCCAAGGTGTTCGTGGCGCCGACGCCGGTGATTTCCGTCCAGCAGCAATGATAGGGTCGCGGCGAGCGGGGTGTCGTGGCGTTCACAACCGGATGTTTAAGGTTGCTGTTTACGTCCGGCCATATGCTTCAAATACCCCACCAACAGATCCAGCTCACCGTCCGGCAACACGCTGGCCGCGAACGCCGGCATCTTCGCCTGCGGCCAATGCCGCAAACTCTGTGGGTCGCGGATATAGCGCTTGAGGAAATCACCGCCAAAATACTCGGTGGGGTTGTAGGGGATATTCAGGTCCGGTCCCACCTGGGCGTCTCCGGCGCCATTGAGGCGGTGGCATGCCAGGCAATTTTTCTGGAACAGGGCAAAACCCTGGTTGATCGGGTCGTAGGCCGCCAGCTTCGGATCCGGCAACAACGCCGGAAAACGCTCCGCCACTGTCGTCAACTGCTTGATCGCGGAAATCTGGAATGGCCACTGCTCAGGGCTGATAGCCCCGGCTTGCGGGTTGGTCCACACCAAGTAGAACGGCCCTGCACCGGGTTTGCCATCTGCCAGCGCCGGCCATGGTTGAGCAGGATCCTCCACCGCCAGCCAGGCGCGTGCACCCTGGTGTTCCAGCAACGGCGCGGCGGTGAGTTCGGCGGCGAACCCATCCAGGGCCACCGCTTGCACGTGGCTCTCGGGTTTCAAGCCAGGTAGGAGTACGGCCAGCGGCACTGCGCGATAACTCATGCTGCGCTTGTAGGAGACGTCATCGGCGATCTGCACCGTCTGCGCTTGCGGGTGCTTGAGCAAGTCGGCGGTCTGCCAGGTCTTGCGGGAGTGGTCGAGTTCGATGGTCAATTGGGCCGCCGCAGTGGGGAGGCTGATGAGCAAGGCGAGGAGGGCAAGGATGGCTTTCAAGAAAGGGCCCGGTGTCGAGTGGCGATGCTGCTCACGATACCGCAAATCTGCACGCAAAAAGACAGCCCCTGCAGGACCGCTATGCGCAATGTCCTTGCAGGCGCTGCCAAAAACTGCAGACCCGGTGCTGTGAATGCACGGCATGTGGGCGTGGAGGTGTCACCCAATAACCTTGGTTAAATTGGGCAAGATCAGAATCAGTGTGGTGGCGAACAGAATGAGTCCCGCCTGACGTACTTTCGAATGTTTGAACATGGCTGACTGCCTTTTGTTGTTATTCCTGAGCGTCAAATGCGTGCCGGTTTTATTTCAGTATGGCGAGATGACGTGTCGCTTTTCTTACAGTTGCTCCAGCAAAACCCGGCAGCAACTTCCTACTGATTCAACCTTAGAGGCCTTGTTCTTCGCGGCTTAGACTCATTTCGTATCAGCTAATCAGCATTTCTGCTTAAAAAGGCATGAGGCATATCGCCATCTTGGCGCCAATGCCTTGGCTAGACAGCTAAAACGATTAATCAGGGGATTACCTTAGGTACCTACCGTTCGTCCGAGCGAGGGGGTCAAAAGCAATGAGCGCATCCGTCATTGAAACCGTGTCAATCGGGCCTAAGGTAGGGCACACATGCACACTGGTTCGAGGACGTCATGACCCAAGCGTTGATCTTTGATGCAATACGCACCCCACGTGGCAAAGGCAAGCCGGACGGTGCCTTGCACAGCGTCAAGCCGGTGAACCTGGTGGCCGGCCTGCTCACCGCGCTGGCCCGACGCAGTGACCTCGACACTCATCAAGTGGACGACATCGTGCTCGGCTGCGTGACCCCGGTAGGCGACCAGGGCGCCGACATCGCCAAGACCGCGGCGCTGGTGGCGGACTGGGACATCAGCGTCGCCGGCGTGCAGGTCAACCGCTTCTGCGCGTCGGGCCTGGAGGCGGTGAACCTGGGGGCGATGAAAGTCCGCTCCGGCTTCGAGGACCTGGTGGTGGTCGGCGGTGTCGAGTCCATGTCCCGCGTGCCCATGGGCAGTGACGGCGGCGCCTGGGTGCTCGACCCGCAGACCAATATGCACAGTCACTTCACCCCACAGGGCATTGGCGCGGACCTGATCGCCACCCTGGAAGGTTTCACCCGCGAGGACGTCGACGCCTTTGCCCTGCATTCGCAGCAGAAAGCGGCGAGGGCGCGTGCAGACGGTGCCTTCAACAAGTCGCTGATCGCGGTTCAGGACCAGAACGGCATCGTGCTGCTGGACCATGACGAATTCATTCGCGGCGACTCCACCCTTGAAGGCCTCGGCAAGCTCAAGCCGAGTTTCGAAATGATGGGGCAGATGGGCTTCGATGCCACCGCGTTGCGGGTCTACAGCCATGTAGAGCGCATCCATCACGTACACACCCCCGGCAACAGTTCCGGCATCGTCGACGGGGCGGCGCTGATGTTGATCGGCTCCGAAGCCAAGGGGCGTGAACTGGGCCTGCAACCCAGGGCACGTATCGTTGCCACGGCGGTCACCAGTACCGATCCGACCATCATGCTCACCGGTCCTGCGCCCGCCACGCGCAAGGCCCTGGCCAAGGCCGGCCTGCGCGTCGAAGACATCGACCTGTTCGAGGTCAACGAAGCGTTTGCCTCGGTGGTGCTCAAGTTCATCAAGGACATGGGCATCGACGCCGCACGTGTGAACGTCAACGGCGGCTCGATTGCCATGGGGCACCCGTTGGGAGCGACCGGCTGCGCGATCCTCGGCACCCTGCTCGACGAACTCGAAGTACGCCAGCAGCGCTATGGCCTGGCCACCCTGTGTGTTGGCGGTGGCATGGGCATCGCCACCATTATCGAACGCCTCTGAGCCAAGGAATTTGTCATGACCCAAGCCATTCGTTACGAAAAAGGCCAGGACGGCATCGTGGTGCTGACCCTCGACATGCCCGGCCAAAGCGCCAACACCATGAACGGCGTATACCGCGCGGCCATGGCGGCCACGGTCGAACGCCTGGAGACGGAAAGGGACAGCATCGCCGGCGTCGTCATCACCTCGGCGAAGAAAACGTTTTTTGCCGGTGGCGATCTCAATGAACTGATCAAGGTCGACAAGGCCCACGCCAAGGATTTCTATGACGGTGTGCGGGTGTTGAAAGCGCAACTGCGGCGCCTGGAAACCCTCGGTAAGCCCGTGGTGGCCGCCATCAACGGTGCGGCACTCGGGGGCGGCTGGGAGATTTGCCTGGCATGCCATTACCGCGTCGCGCTGGACGACAAGTCGGTGCAGTTGGGCTTGCCGGAAGTCACCCTGGGCCTGCTGCCGGGGGGCGGCGGGGTGGTGCGCATGGTGCGTACGCTGGGGCTGGAAAAGGCCTTGCCGTATTTGCTCGAAGGCAAGAAAGTGCGGCCGCAACAGGCGCTGCAAGCCGGCTTGATCAACGAACTGGCGGCGGATGGCGATGAGTTGCTGGCCAAGTCCCGCGCCTGGATTCTGGCCAATCCGGACGCCAGGCAACCGTGGGACAACAAGGCCTACCAGATTCCAGGCGGCACCCCTTCGAACCCAAAAGTTGCACAGATGCTGGCAATAGCGCCGTCGATTTTGCGCAGTAAAACCAACGGCTGTTTCCCCGCCCCGGAGAAAATTCTCTGTGCGGCCGTCGAGGGCGCCCAGGTAGACTTCGACACCGCGCACCTGATCGAAACCCGTTACTTCACCGAGTTGGTGACGGGGCAGGTGGCAAAAAACATGATCGGCACCTTCTGGTTCCAGCTTAACGAGATCAACGCCGGCAGCTCGAGGCCGCAAGGGTTTGCGGCGTATATCACGCGTAAAGTCGGCGTGCTCGGTGCGGGGATGATGGGGGCGGGTATTGCCTATGTCAGCGCCAGTGCAGGCATCGAGGTGGTGCTCAAGGACATCAACCTGGCGGCCGCCGAGAAGGGCAAGGTGCATTCGGCGGTGCTGCTGGACAAGAAGGTCAGCCGTGGGCAATTGACCGCCGAGCAGCGGGAAACCATTTTGGCGCGGATTCTTCCTACGGCCTCTGATACTGACCTGGCAGGCTGTGACCTGATCATCGAGGCGGTGTTCGAAGACCGCGAACTCAAGGCCAGGGTCTCGGCCGCTGCGCAAAGCGTGGTCGGCGCCGAGGCCGTAATCGCCTCCAACACCTCCACCTTGCCCATCAGCGGCCTGGCCACGGCGGTGCCGGATCAGGCCAGGTTCATTGGCCTGCACTTCTTCAGCCCGGTGGACAAGATGCCGCTGGTGGAAATCATCAAGGGCGCACGCACCAGCGACGAAACCCTGGCCCGGGGTTTCGATTTCGTCCTGCAAATCAAGAAAACCCCGATCGTGGTCAATGACAGCCGTGGCTTCTTCACTTCACGGGTGTTCGGCACCTTTACTAACGAAGGCATTGCCATGCTCGGTGAGGGCGTGGCCGCGCCGATGATCGAGACCGAAGCGCGCAAGGCCGGCATGCCGGTGGGGCCGTTGGCGGTGTCTGACGAAGTGTCCCTCAGCCTGATGAGCCATATCCGGCAGCAGACGGCCAAGGACTTGCAGGCGGAGGGCAAGGCGCTGCCTGCGCACCCGGCGACGGCGGTGATCGATCTGTTGGTCAATGAATACAAGCGGCTGGGCAAGGCGGCGGGAGGCGGTTTCTATGAGTACCCCAGCGGCGGGCAAAAGTACCTGTGGCCAGAGTTGAAAAGCCGCTTTGAGCGACCCGACCAACGCATCTCTGCGCAGGATGTACGCGACCGCCTGCTGTTTATCCAGGCCATCGAGACGGTGCGCTGTGTGGAGGAGGGGGTGTTGATGTCCACGGCGGACGCGAACGTGGGGTCTGTTTTCGGCATTGGTTTCGCGGCCTGGAGCGGTGGCGCGCTGCAGTTCATCAACCAATACGGCTTGAACGACTTTGTTGCCCGCGCCCGCTATCTGGCGCAGCAGTATGGCGAACGTTTCACGCCGCCGGCGCTGTTGCTGGAGAAAGCGGCGCAGGGTGAAGTGTTCCGGTGAAGCTGGGGGGCTTGCCTTGAAGGGGTATTTCAAGGCAGGCTCTGGGGGTGTGCAATATTCCCATCACCGTGTCAGGTATTTTTTATGTCGCTACGCGTCTGTATCCTGGAAACCGATATCCTGCGTCCAGGCTTGATCGATCAATACCAAGGGTACGGGCAGATGTTCAAGCGCCTGTTCGCCAAGCAGCCGATTCCCGCCGAGTTCGTGGTGTACAACGTGGTGAACGGTGAATACCCCTCGGACGACGAAGTCTTCGACGCGTACCTGGTCACCGGCAGCAAGGCCGACTCCTTCGGCACTGACCCATGGATCCAGACCCTCAAGACCTACCTGCTCGACCGTTACGAGCGTGGCGACAAGCTGCTCGGCATCTGCTTCGGTCATCAGTTGCTGGCACTGTTGCTGGGCGGCAAGACCGAGCGCGCCGGCCAGGGCTGGGGCATGGGCATTCACGACTACCAACTGGATGCCAAGGCCCCGTGGATGAGCCCTGAAGTACCGGAATTGACCCTATTGATCAGCCATCAGGACCAGGTCACCACGTTGCCGGAGAATGCCACGGTCATCGCCTCCAGCGCTTTTTGCCCGTTCGCGGCGTACCACATCGGTGACCAGGTGCTGTGTTTCCAGGGCCACCCGGAATTTGTCCATGATTATTCTCGCGAGTTGCTGGAGATTCTCCAGACAACCCTGGGCGAAAAAGTCTATACGAACGGCGTGGCCAGCCTCGAGCGCGACCACCACGGTGCAACCGTGGCGGAATGGATGATGCGGTTTGTGGCGCACAAATCCTAAAGCCAACCCGACCGTTTGAAACTGGCCCACAATGCCGTGCAACCCGTCGCAATAAACCCGAGTACCGCAAAGTAGCCGTAGTGCCATTGCAGCTCGGGCATGTTCTGGAAGTTCATCCCGTAAATCCCCGCCACTGCGGTGGGGAACGCCAGGATCGCCGCCCATGCGGCAAACTTGCGCTGCACCACGCTCTGGCGCGAAGCCTCCAATAACACACCGATTTCGATTGTCTGGCTGGCGATATCGCGCAGGGTGGTCAGGTCTTCCATCTGCCGCGTCACGTGAATCTGCACGTCACGGAAATACGGGCGCATGTTCTTGTCGATGAACGGGAAGCTGAGCTTCTGCAGCTCCTGGCTGATCTCCACCATCGGCGCCACATAACGCTTGAGTCGCAACACGTCGCGGCGCAGGCCGTGGATCTTCTGGATATCCCGCTCGCTCAGCGAACTGCACAACACGTTGCGCTCCAGCTCATCGATCTCGGCATGGATCGCTTCGCTCACCGGCTGGTAGTTTTCGGTGACGAAATCCAGCAGCGCATACAGTACGAAATCTTCCCCATGCTCCAGCAAAAGCGGCCGCGCCTCACAACGCTGGCGCACAAAGCCGTAGGACGCCGAGTGCCCATTGCGCGCGGTGATGATGTAGCCGTTGCCGGCAAAGATATGCGTCTCGATAAACTCCAGCTTGCCGTTCTCGCGCACCGGCGAGTAGGTGACGATAAACAGCGCATCGCCAAAGGTTTCCAGCTTGGGGCGGCTGTGTTTTTCCAGGGCGTCTTCGATGGCCAGTTCATGCAGGTTGAACTGGCGTTGCAGGTTGGCCAACTCCTGGGCGTCGGGTTCTTCCAGGCCTATCCATACAAAGTGATCGGGTTTGGCGGCCCAGGCCGCGCCTTCATCGAGAGTGATATCCGTGACTTTCTTACCGGCGCTGTAGACGGCGGCCGCAACAACTCTACCCATGGTGCTGATCGCTTCTTATTGGGAGGACAAGTGTTGGGCAGCTTAGCCTGAATGGCGTTCCGTCGTTGCGTCGAGCTTTTTGTAGTGTGCGAGCTTGCTCGCGCTGGGGGGCGAAGCGCCTCCAAGCGGTGTTCAGGCTGCCCGCAACTCGCGGTCCATCTCGTCAATACAGGCTTGCATCTGCGCATGACACGCCTGCATCAACGCCGGGATGTCATCCGAGGTCAGGCCAACGGTAGGAATTGGCGGCAGCGACCGTATGAGCACATCCCCACTGTTCCAGCGATTGAGCTGCATCTGCGTGACGTAATTGCTGACACACACCTGCACAATCGGCACACCCGCCGCAATCGCCATATGGAACGCACCTTTCTTGAACGGCAGCAATCCTTTGCCCAGGTTGCGCGTGCCTTCCGGGAACACCCAGATCGAGGTGTCTTCATGCTGCAACGTGTGGGTGGTGGTGAGCATCGCGCGGCGTGCCTTGTGCGCATTGCCCCGGTCAATCAACACATTGCCCGCCAGCCAGAACAACTGGCCGAACAGCGGCACCCACTTCAAGCTTTTCTTGGCGATGCACACCGTGCGGTGGGGCACCACGGTGCCGAACACAAACAGGTCATAGTTGGACTGGTGGTTGGCGATGATCACGCAGGTGCCGGGCTTGTTGCGCAGTGAGTCCACATCGGCCTTCACGTTGAGCCGCAGGATCCACATGGCCGGCACCGCGTACAGGCGTGCGCACAGGCGACTGTTGTCCGGGTTGAACGGCCGGCACACACCAACCAGCACGCCGAGCACGCCGGCAAGCATAAAGTGCAGGCTCATCAACAACATACGCAACAGGAAAAGCATCGACACGGCCTACCGGGACAAAAGTTGGCGCAGTGTACGGTTGTGCACTGTATTCGGCAATTATCCCGGTAGAGGTAGGAGATAGCCGATGTTTAAGCGCATGTTTCAACATCTGTCGATACAGGCAAGCTAGAGCGGCTGAAGATGATTCGGAATTGGTTGTAAGAAAAAGCCCGACGCAAGGTCGGGCTTCGGTGTATCAGGCGTAGGGATTAACTCAGGATATGCCCCTGGTCCTGGATGATGGCGTCGTCCAAGGCTTCCAACAGTTCTTTACGGACTTTCAACTTGGTGTGCTTGTGGGCGTTCATGTTGAGCTTCTTCAACTGACGCGCCGCTTCCAGCGCCGCCGCGTGCAGCTCTTCCGGTGCCACCACCTTGTCGAGGAAGCCCGCTTGCAACGCGCCCTGCGGGTCAAACATCTCGGCATTGATCACCGAACGATGGAACGCCGACTTGCGCAGGCGATCCCGCGCCAACTCGATACCGGCGTGGTGCATGGTCATGCCAATCGCCACCTCGTTCAGGCCAATGCTGAACGGGCCTTCCACGCCAATCCGATAATCCGCCGACAACAGCAGGAAGGCACCCTTGGCCACCGCATGGCCAGGGCACGCCACAATCACCGGGAACGGGTGCGACAACAGGCGACGCGCCAACGTCGAACCGGACGTCACCAGGCTGATCGCCTCTTTAGGGCCGGCGGTCATCACCTTCAAATCATAACCACCCGACAAAATCCCCGGCGTACCGGTGATCACCACCACCGCCCGGTCCTTCTCCGCCTGGTCCAGCGCTTCATTAAACGCACTGACCACCGCCGGAGAAATGGCATTCACCTTGCCGTTGCTCAAGGTCAGGGTCGCGATACCGTCTTCGAGGTGGTAGGCAATCAACTCACTCATGACGCGGTTCCTTGTAGGACTTGTTATAGAAGAATGCAGCAGACGTTACCCACCACGCCCGCCCCGGTAAAGCGCTGTGACTGACTGGCCAGTCAGGGTTTTCCCCTGCACAGCGCATTGGAATGCCTGGGGCAGGGCACAATCGCCACCCCAGACACCTACCGCCAATGCCTGAGAATGGCACAATCAACGCCCCTTGCCGGGCGGTGAGCGGCATAACCGGCTAAGCGCATGAATATTCTGAAAAAAACCTTTGCCATCAGAAAGGCTTTCGACTACATTAGCGCGCCTCGACAGACTGAACTGGTTTGACGAGATACGGTGAAGTGTCCGAGTGGCTTAAGGAGCACGCCTGGAAAGTGTGTATACAAGAAATTGTATCGAGAGTTCGAATCTCTCCTTCACCGCCACATTCTTGAAGAAATCCCGCGAGTTAGACGCTCAGCGGGATTTTTTTTGCCCGCGATTTCGCAGCCTACCCCCATCTGTGCCCCGGTCGAGTGGTGCCTTTTGGGCATTGCCTATTCTCATACCCGAATTTCATCAAAAGTTGCTGAAAAGGGCTTGCTGCCTCACCTGGCATGACGCTGCGAACGAACCGTTGCGCTTTCGATCACGTCTGTGCGAATGGCTGACGGTTGCCCAACACTGTTGCGTGCATAGCTGCATAAGGTGACCGGCAGCTCTGCTATTTCCAGGAAAATGCCATCCATGGCCAGGGTGTAGCGTTCATCGTCAATATCGCCACAGGTGGTCCTGCTCGCCGAATGCACGCTGTAGTAGTAATGCTGGCTAAAACCGCTGTGCTGGTTTTCCCAGGCGATGTGATAGCGGTGCTTGATCTGCGGTGCCGGTGCGGGGTTGGTCAGGAAGACCGAATGGGTGAATACATTGCGCAGGAGTGCTTCGGTCAGCGGTTGCTCGGCCTTTTGCACACCGAGTATGCACAGCACATGCGGCCCCAGCACTGGGCCGATGGACTGGTTGATGTACGCCTCGTCAGAGGCGGCGGCGACTTGGTAGCCGTGGGTGCGTGCGCAATCGTTGATGTCATTTACGGCCTTGAATCGGTAGAACGGTTCCTGCATCGAGAATCTCAGGTTCCAGGTTGGACGGATTATTTGGCCGGCGGCATCACGTTGTAAATGCACATACGGCTTCAGGTTCCATGGTTCGTCCAGCGTGATTTCAACGGCCTTGAGCTGGCAGGTCGGGGTGTCATTACGGAACACACCGTCTACAAAGCAGTAGTACAAGTGGTTGGCAGGATAGCTGTAGTTGAATTTGGCGGCTTCACACACCGAGTTGTTCTGACAGCTATTGAGAATGTCCTTCTGAATGGCGGACGCGACCTTGCTGATGATACTGGTGATTTCATTGGTATTCCGGTCCAGCATCGGACTGCCGGAGCTGCCTGGGCGCAGACCGTTGCAGCGGTTGCGCAAGGCGTTGGGGAACACACCGGGTTGTTCGGCAAAACTGTTGATCGTCGACTCCACGCAGGCGCTCATGCGTAGTCCCTTTTTCAGGAACCCGGTCGGCGCACCCACATTGATCACTTCTCGATCCGACGTGTGACGTTGAGATGCCAGCCTGAGTGGCATGATCCCGCTGGCCACCAGCGCGGCCAGTGACGTATCCAGTTCGAGCACGGCTAAATCGGTGCCCGCCATGCTGCTCCAATGTGCTGTTTTGACGGCGTAGGTGACATGCCGTTCAGGTGTGTCATGAAAGTAATTGAAGGTGACATCGGCGGTGAACGCCCGGCGCAGGAGCGCCGTACCGTAGCTGAAGAACACGCAGTGCCCGCTGGTCAGCACATAAGCCGGGCCGGTGGCCTTGCCCCGGCGATCATGAGTGTCAAGCAGAACGGCATTGCAGGTCTGGCCTAAGGCGTTTTTCAGTGAACCGATGCCGGTCCATTGCGGGTAACGGTGGTGTTTATTCTCAAGTGCCATGGACGGTGACTGTTCGGTAAGTCCTTCGGCCAGGTCTCTGGCGTGGCTGGGCCAGACGATGCTGAGCAACAGGAGATACAGGAAAACGCAAGCGCTGTGAGTACGTGACATAAGGGGGCCCGACAAGGAAGTCATTGATTGGCTGAAACTACCCAATCAGGCCATGGCAAACGCCATACAGGACTATTGCGTGAGCCCTTGAGAGAAGGTGCTGATCCCAGTGATCATGGCGTCACCACCTTTTGACTGCATCGTCTCAGATATGCAGCCACGCCAGGCTGCCCAGCACCACCGCGACACCCGCCGCTGTATACGACAGGCGCTTCAACCATTCCCGCCTGGTCAGCAAGGTGATCGCCGCCAATGAAATCGCGATCTGAATCGCGGTCATCGCCTGGGCCCAGCGATGGTGCTGGTGCAGCGCCTGTTCCGACTTTTCATCCCATTGCTTTGACGTGGCCTCAAGCTTTTCGGCCTGTTTGCGCACGTCTTCCTTCTGGCTTCTGTAGCGCTCTATCTCTTCCTTGTAATGCACCGCGTCCACGCCGGGAATGTGGGTGGCCAGTTCTGCCAGGTTTTGCCGGCTGGATTTGGCCTGGTAGTAGTTCCACTGGTTGGCGGCTTCGGTCTTGAAGATGGCGGCGTTGTTCTTGTCCATTGCCGCTTCGCTTTCGGTGGAGCCGGCCTGGTAGCTGAGCATGGCGCCGAGGGTGGCCATGAGGGCGGTCATCACGGCGATGCGGCTGGCGAAGGTGTCACCACGGCCGTGGGCATGTTCGGTGGTGTGTTCGATGTGTTTTTCGTGGGGGCTGGGGACTTCGAAGGCTTCGGACATGGGGGCGTCTGTGAAGGGACTGAGGGAGTCTGATTCTTCACCAGTGAAGCTGTCTCAATCCTGTACGTAACGCTGCAAACCTTCCACCAGGGCGTCGAACATCACGCGGCAGCGCGGGCTGTTGCGCAGGTCTTCGTGCATGGTCACCCAGGTGTCCAGCTTGAGTGCAAAGCCTTCTGGCAGGACCCGGCGCAGGCAGGGATCGCGCTTGGCCAGTTGGACCTGGCAGCCGCCGATACCGGCACCGGCGCGGATCAGTGCCAACTGTGCCAGGTCGCTGTCGCTGCTGAGGGCGAAGGCGCTACGCTCGAAGCCCTTGATGGCCAGGCTGCGGATAAATGCGTTTTCCTGGTCGAAACCGATCACTGAGTGGCCGGCCAGGTCCTGCATCAACAGGGGCGTGCCGTGTTGCTGCAGGTAATCGTCGCGGGCATGCAGGCCGACTTCGATCAAGCCGATGCGTCGCGCCAGCAGTTGCTCCTGGCTGGGGCGGACCATGCGCACGGCGATGTCGGCTTCCAGTTGCAACAGGTCGCTCAGGCGGTTGGTCAGCACCAGTTCGACCTTGAGGTGCGGGTGTGCCTGGCGCACTTGCGTGAGGATCGGCGGCAGCACTTCCACGCCGATCACTTCGCTGGCGGACACGCGCACCACGCCGCGCACTTCATCACCCTGGGCAGACGCTGCACGCTCAAGTGCCGCCGCTGTGCGTTCCATGGTTTCGGCGTGGGCGCGCAGGGTCCGGGCTACCGCCGTGGGCAACAAGCCGCTCGGTGAACGGGTAAACAGCACCACGCCCAGCGCCGTTTCCAGCGCGGCAATGTGCCGGCCGACCGTGGGCTGTGTAATGCCGAGTTGCCGTGCGGCTCCCGACAACGATCCTTCTCGGAATACGCCGAGGAACGACCGGTAAAGCTCCCAACCAATATTCGTTGCCATGCATAAATGTATAGCGCCTTGGCGATCTTCGACAATTCCTCTATAGCGCCGGCACGCAGAAAATGTCCCCATCAACCCCTGTGGGAGAGTGTGATGAACAAAGTATTGGTGTTGGGTGCAACCGGTGGCATTGGTGGCGAAGTTGCACGGCAGCTGCTGGCGGCGGGTTGGCAGGTGCGCGCGTTGACCCGTGATGCCGACAAGGCCCGTGGCCAGAACGCCGCATTTGACTGGCTTGAGGGTGATGCACTCAACCGCGATGACGTACTTGCTGCAGCCCGAGGCTGTGAAGTGATCGTGCACGCGGTCAACCCGCCGGGCTATCGGCACTGGGCCGAGCGGGTGCTGCCGATGATCGACAACACCATCGCGGCGGCCGTTGCGGAAGGCGCCACCATTGTGTTGCCCGGTACCGTCTACAACTTTGGGCCGGACGCGTTTCCCGTACTGCACGAAGACTCCCCTCAACACCCGCAAACCCGCAAGGGCGCGATCCGTGTGCAACTGGAGCAGCGTTTATACGAAGCTTCAGGCAACGGGGCGAGGGTGCTGATCGTGCGCGCCGGTGACTTTTTCGGCGCGCAGGCGGCCAACAGCTGGTTTTCCCAGGGCTTGGTCAAACCTGGCAACATTGTGCGCAGCATCAATTATCCGGGGGCGCCAGGTGTTGCCCATCAATGGGCGTACCTGCCCGATGTGGCGCGTACGATGGTTGAACTGCTGGAGCGCCGTGAAACCCTGCAGGCGTTCGCGCGTTTTCATATGGCGGGGCAGGTGGACACGGATGGCACACAGCTGAGCCGGGCGATCCAGCGCGTGGTGCTGCGTAGGACGGGGCAACAGCCGGTCGTCAGGATGTTCCCCTGGTGGCTGCTGAAAATAGCTTCGCCCTTTGTCGCCACCTTCCGTGAAATGCTGGAGATGCGTTACCTGTGGCAAACCCCTGTACTGCTCGATAACACGCAGCTGGTTGCGGTACTGGGCGCTGAACCTTGCACGCCGCTGGATGAAGCGGTGGAGACGACCCTGGCCGGCATGGGTTGCCTGCGTCGGGCAGTGTGAAGTTTGGCTCAAAGTGGCCTGTGGCACGCCCTCTACGGCACTGGCCCATGCGCGGATCCAGGTGGAAGCCTTGAGCAAGGGCTGCAATGGGTGGGCTGAGGGCGCGGATTTTCCAGAGTTACGCTTTATAGCTCCAGTTGACTGGCGTTGATGCCGAAGGCCTTGGCAATTTTTTCCCGCGTTGCACGGCGAGGTTTGTTCACCGACTCTTGTTGGGCAAATGCGGATTGGGAAATGCCCAGGCGTTTGGCAACCTCTTCCTGGGTCAGGTTCAGGTGTTCGCGCCATGCACGGATAGGGGTTGCCCCATCCACCAGGCGGCTTACCACCGCATGGGGAATCAGATTTGGATCGTTCTGCCGGGCCAGATAATGTTCATAGGGAATCACCACAAAGGCTGGCTTGCCCTCCGTATTGTGGATGATCTGTACGGCAGTAGGTTCGCTCGTCACGCTTCTTGACCTCTTCAATGCTGACCACATGGATATCGCGATCCCAATCGAAAAGGACTCGGTAATTACCCACGCGCAAGCGATAACCATGGGGGTAATTGACCAATGCCTTGACGTTGGCTGCCTCGGGCATGCGCTCAAGCGCTGACACCGCATCGCGTACCTGTTGCTGATGATACGTATGCAACCGAAGCAGTTGCTTTACGGATTTTCTAGTCCAGTGGATGGAGTTCATTGGAAGATTAATAAGTCTTTTATAAGGTTATCAAGCGATATTTTCAGACGCCGGCCAGTGGCGGTTCGCGCTGCCCTCACAAACCGTAGACGGTCGCCGCACACACCGACCGGTATAGCTGTTGCCAGTTATGAGGCACTGATATGAAGGGCCATCAACTCGGGAATCGAATCGATACAAAGTCATGGCGGTTGCCTGCATGGGACCCGCACCGCTATTGTGCTGAATCCTTTTAGTCTTTCCCTTGGGTTGTCGTGATGAATGCACCGCGTACCGCAGTCGGTCCGATCAAGGCCGTGATTTTCGATATGGACGGGTTGTTGCTGGACACGGAAGGCATCTACACAGAAGTCACGCAAATCATCGCCGAACGCTACGGTCGCATCTACGATTGGGGCATCAAGCAGCACATCATCGGGCGTGGTGCCCAGGACCTGGCGGACTACGTGGTGAAGGCGCTGGACCTGCCGATCACACCGGCTCAATTCCTGGAGATCCGCGAACCGCTGATGAGCGAGCGTTTCCCCAAGGCCTTGGGCATGCCCGGCGCCGAAGCCTTGGTGCGGCACTTGAAGGCGCACAATATCCCGATTGCCGTGGGCACCAGTTCGTCGCGCAATTCGTTTGGTCACAAGACCACCCTGCACCGCGAATGGTTTGGCCTGTTCGACACCATCGTCACCGCTGACGACCCGGAAGTGGGCGCCGCCAAACCCGCGCCAGACATCTTCCTCACCGCCGCCCGCCGCCTGGGCGTTGCGCCCGAGGATTGCCTGGTGTTCGAAGACTCACCCTTCGGCGTCACTGCTGCCAAAGCTGCCCATATGACCGCCATCGCTGTGCCGGATGAAGCCATGGCCGACAGCAAGTACCACCACGCCGACCAGATCATCCGCAAGCTCGCGGACTTTGACCTGGCGGCCTACGGCCTGCCACCTCGAACCTGATTGATCGCGGTTGAAAATGTGGGAGGGGCGGTGCGACGATTCGACTTGCCCCCTCCCACATTTGATTGGCAGTGTTCAGGAAGCCCTAGGCGCTGAAGCCTCCATCGATGGTCAAGCTTGCACCGGTGATATAGCCCGCTTCCGGTCCTGCGAGGTAAGCCACAAAACTGGCAATCTCCTCCACATGCCCATACCGCCCCACCGCCATCAACCCAATCAAACTCTCGGCAAAATCACTGTTAGCCGGGTTCATATCGGTGTCCACCGGCCCAGGTTGTACGTTGTTGATGGTGATCCCCCGTGGCCCCAGATCCCGCGCCAGGCCCTTGGTCAAGCCCACCAGCGCTGCCTTGCTCATCGCATATGGGCCACCGCCACCAAACGGCATGCGTTCGGCGTTGGTACTGCCGATATTGATCACGCGGCCGCCTTCACCCATATGCCTGGCCGCTTCCTGGGTTGCGATAAACACGCTGCGCACGTTGATCGCCAGGGTCTGGTCAAAGTCTTCCAGCTTGAAATCCTCCAGCGGCGCGATGGCCAGTACGCCGGCGTTGTTCACCAGGATATCCAGGCGCCCAAAGGCTTCGACGGTGGCGTTGACCGCATTGCGTATCGCATCGGCACTGGCGCTGTCGGCATGGATCGCCAGGGCTTTGCCGCCTTCGCTGATCACGCTGTTCTGCAGTTCTTCGGCCTTGGCGGCCGAGCTGACGTAGGTAAAGGCAACGGCTGCGCCCTGTGCGGCAAGACGTTTGACGATGGCGGCGCCGATGCCGCGAGAACCGCCTTGAATCAAGGCGACTTTGCCGCTGAGGTTTTGTGTGGTCATGTCGATCTCCAAGCTGTTCAAGGCGGGATGCCTTGTTGTTGGAACCGAGTATCGACCTCGCCAGCCCCTCCCGGTAGACCAGGATTGCTATAGTCTGTGTAAACAAAAAGTTTAGAGTGGTCGATATGGAAAGCTTTGGCAGTATCGAATGTTTCGTGCGCAGCGCCGAAGGTGGCAGCTTTGCCGAAGCGGCGCGGCACCTGAGCCTGACACCGGCGGCGGTGGGCAAAAGTGTCGCCAAGCTCGAAGCGCGTTTGGGCGTACGCCTGTTCCAGCGCAGCACTCGGCGCCTCACCCTCACTGAAGCCGGCAAGCTGTTCCTCGAAGAGGTCAGCGGCAGCCTTACCACCATCCAGAACGCCGTGGCCAACCTGGCCAGCGCTGAAGGGCGGCCGGTGGGCACGTTGAAAGTGAGCATGGGTACGGTGTTTGGCAATCGCTACGTGGTGCCGCTATTGGGCGTGTTCATGCGCCGCTTCCCGGACATCAGCCCGGACTGGCATTTCGATAACCGCCAGGTCGACTTGATCGGCCAGGGTTTCGATGCTGCCATCGGTGGTGGCTTCGAGCTGCCCCAGGGGGTGGTGGCGCGCAAGTTGACCCCGGCCCATCGCGTGCTGGTGGCGTCACCGGACTACCTGGCGCAGCGTCCCCCGGTGCGGGCGCCCGAAGACCTGGCGCATTGCCACGGGATTCTCATCCGTTCACCGCAGACCGGACGCGTGCGCTCCTGGCAATTGACCAGTACCGAGCGTGAACACCGCCCGCTGGTGCTTAGACCGAGCATGACCATGAGCGATTCCGAAGCCGCCTGCTGCGCCAGCGCCCAAGGCCTGGGCGTCGCCTTGGTGAGCATGCCTATGGCCGTGCCATTCCTGGACAGCGGTGCGGTGGTGCGGGTGCTGCCCGACTGGTACGTCGACGACGGCAACATCTCCATCTACTACGCCGAACACAAACTGCTGCCCGGCAAGACCCGCGCGTTTGTGGATTTCATCATCGAGCAATTCGCCGAGCAGCAGTTGAACCAACGCTTCAGCGCGGCCAACCGATGACTTTTTTCGCCCTTGGCGTTGCGTAAGTCCTGATCTTCGACGTCGACAACCCCAGCCGCACCAGCGACTCGGCAATGGTCACCGCCGCTGTCACCCCATCCACCACCGGCACACCGGTGCGCTGGCGAATCTGCTCATCCAGCCCGGCCATGCCGCCACAGCCCAGGCAGATCACCTCGGCCTTGTCTTCGCTGATGGCCAGTTCCGCCTGGCGCACGATGGCCTCCATCGCTGCCAGCGGGTTTTCTTCCAACTCCAGCACCGCCATGCCACTGGCGCGCACCGAGGCGCAGCGCTGGTACAGGCCGGCCAGTTTCAGGCGGTCTTCGATCAGCGGCACCGTGCGGTCCAGGGTCGTCACTACCGAGTAGGCGTGACCCAGGAACATCGCCGTGCTGGCGGCGGCTTCGGTGATGTCCACCACCGGCACGTTGAGCAATTCCTGCAAACCTTCACGACCATGCTCGCCGTACCCGGCCTGGATCACTGCATCAAACGGCTGGTCATAGGCCATCACCCGGTCCATCACCGCGATGGCCGCCAGATAGCTTTCAAAGTTGCCCTCCACCGATTCGGCGCCGAAGTACGGCGTGAGCCCGACAATCTCGGTGCCCGGCGCAGCCACGGCGCGCGCCTGCTGGGCGATGGTTTCAGTGATGGATTCGGTGGTGTTGACGTTGACCACGAGGATACGCATGGAAGGTCCTTGATTAATGACTGACGTTATCGACGGCAATGCTTTCGCCGCTGACATCGGCGTAGAACGGCTGGCGCTTGGCGATCAGCAAGTACAACAGCCCTGCAATACCGGCGCCAAACATCCAGGAAAACGGTGACACGTTGGCAAAACCCGGTAACAAGGCCAGGAGAATGGCGATCACCGCCGCAGGAATAAACGCTGCCACCGCACGCAAATTGACTCCACGGCTGTAGTAATAAACGCCGCGCGGGTCTTCGCTGTACAACTGCGGCACGTCCACCTGGCTTTTACGGATCAACCAGTAATCGACCATGATCACCCCATACAGTGGCCCCAACAGCGCGCCCAGGCCGGACAGGAAGTACACGATCACCAGGGGGCTGTTGTAGAGGTTCCACGGCAGGATCAGCACCGCCACGGTGGCGCTGATCAACCCGGCGCGGCGGAAGTTCAGGTACTTGGGCGCCAGGTTGCTCAGCACAAAGGCCGGCGCGACAAAGTTGGCCATGATGTTCACCGCCACGGTGACGATCAGGAACGCCAGGCAGCCCAGCACCAGGAAGAAGGTATTCGGGATGGCCGCGATGATCTCGGTCGGGCTTTCGATCACTCGGCCATTGAGCTGGAATTGCCCGCCGCACAGCAGCACGGTGATCGCGGCAAACACCAGGATATTCACTGGCAGGCCCCAGAAATTACCCACCTGAATGGTCTTGCGGCACGGCGAGGAGCGGGCGAAGTCACAGAAATTGAGGATCAGCGTGCCGTAGATAGCCAGCCACAGCGCGCCGCCGGCAAAGATATTGCGCCACATCTCGCCGCCGCTCAGCGGCTCGCGGATCGACCAGGCGATGATCCCGCCGGTCTGGAAATACATCCAACCGGCCAACGACGCCACGGTGAGTAAAATCACCGGCCCGGCGAAGCCTTCGTAGCGGCGTACCATTTCCATGCCGTAGGCCAGGATCACCAATTGCACCAGCCAGATTGCCACGAAACACACCCAGCCGAGGGACGACAGGCCCAGGATCGAATTGTGGTCGTATTCGGCAAAGCCTGGATGAATCGCCGTCAGCAACACGCGGAAAACCACCGAGGCCAGGTAGGTCTGGATACCGAACCAGGCAATCGCAATCACCGCGCGGATCAACGCCGGAATCTGCGCGCCATGAATGCCGAAGCTGATACGGCTGATCACTGGAAACGGCACACCGGTCTTTTGCCCCATATAGCCCGACAAGTTCATGAAGAAGTACACCAGCGCGGCACCGATGCCGAGAGACAACAGAATCTGCCAGCCGCCCAGGCCCAGTGCATACAAGCCAATGGCAAACGAGTAGTTGGCGATGTTGTGTACGTCATTGGTCCACAGCGCAAAGATGCTATAGCGACCCCAGCGCCGGCCTTCAACCTTGGTGGGCGCCAGGTCCTTGTTGTGCAGGCGTGGGCTCAGCACCAGAGGGCCGGGCTCGATGGCTTCGGGCTTCAGGGAGGAGGGCAGATCCAGTGCGATATTATTCGAGAGGCTTGTACGCATTCCGGCAGGCTCCAGCACATCGGCAGCCAGGCCGCAGATGGCAAAGTGTATGTAGGTTTTGTATTTATTGTATACAAAGCTTGTTTTGCCTTAAGCCACTTGCGTGCCAGTTTTTGATCTATGAAAACCTGGGGTAATTTCGTTTTTATAGGTTTATTGAATAACTAGCTGAATTTAAAGCGATATAAATTGACCGTTTGAACAGTTATTTATTTTTTGGTAGGAACCGGGCTATTTGTAAAGACAAAAGGCAGGAGGGGAGAGGTGTTACGTAATGGTGCGAAACAAGATGGATTGCACACATAAATGGCACCGATGGTTACATATGTGTGTACACGTTCAGTGGCTAACATAACTCAAATGTGGGAGGGGGCTTGCCCCCGATTGCGGAGTGTCAGTCACTATTGACCTGGCTGACCCACCGCTATCGGGGGCAAGCCCCCTTCCACATTTTTTACAGCGCAACTTCAGGCCTTGCTGATGATATTGCCCGCATGCAACCCGCATTCCTTCTGCGTGGCTTCCTCCCACCACCAGCGACCTTCGCGCTCATGCTGGTTCGGCAACACCGGGCGGGTGCAGGGCTCGCAGCCGATGCTGATAAAGCCGCGCTCATGCAGGCTGTTGTAAGGCAGCTCCAGCATGCGGATGTAACCCCAGACTTCCTCACTGGTCATCTGCGCCAGCGGGTTGAACTTGTACAGGGTGCGTTCCGGGGTAGAGAAGGCCGTGTCGATTTCCAGCGCCGCTACCTGGCTGCGGGTGCCGGGGCTCTGGTCGCGGCGCTGGCCGGTGGCCCAGGCAGTGACGCCGGCGAGTTTACGGCGCAGCGGTTCGATCTTGCGTACGCCGCAGCATTCGCCGTGGCCGTCCTTATAGAAGCTGAACAGGCCTTTCTCTTTGACGAAGGGTTCCAGCTTGCTCTGGTCCGGCGAGATCAACTCGATATCGATCTTGTAGAACTCGCGCACCTGCTCAATGAACCGATAGGTCTCCGGGTGCAAGCGCCCGGTGTCGAGGCTGAACACCTTGACGTTCTTGTTCAGCTTCCAGGCCATGTCTACCAGCACCACGTCCTCGGCGCCGCTGAAGGAAATCCACAGGTCATCACCGAACTGGTTGAAGGCCAGCTTGAGAATGTCCTGGGCGGATTTGTTGGCATAAGTCGCGGCGAGTTCAGCGACGTCGAAGGCTTGGTTCATCAGGACGGTTCCTACAGGTCAGTGGCGCTGAGCGCTCTATAGGGGAGCGATGGTATCAAAATCCGCCCTGCGTTGCGGCGGCGAGCATGAATCGCTAGAGTTCGGCAGTCCTTTTGCTCGCTCAACCAACAACATCTATAAGGGAGTGTCTTGTGGAAATTGCCTGTCTCGACCTGGAAGGGGTACTGGTTCCGGAAATCTGGATCGCCTTCGCCGAAAAAACCGGTATTGAATCCCTGCGCGCCACCACCCGGGACATTCCCGACTACGACGTTCTGATGAAGCAGCGCCTGCGCATCCTCGACGAGCACGGGCTCAAGCTCGCCGACATCCAGGCAGTGATCGCCACCCTCAAACCGCTGGATGGCGCCGTCGAGTTCGTCAACTGGCTGCGCGAGCGCTTCCAGGTGGTGATCCTGTCCGACACCTTCTACGAATTCTCCCAGCCGCTGATGCGTCAGCTGGGTTTCCCGACCCTGCTGTGCCACCGCCTGATCACCGACGAGAGCGATCGCGTGGTCGGTTACCAACTGCGCCAGAAAGATCCGAAGCGCCAGTCGGTATTGGCCTTCAAGACCCTCTACTACCGCGTGATCGCCGCCGGCGACTCCTACAACGACACCACCATGCTGGGCGAAGCCGACCGTGGGATTCTGTTTCACGCGCCGGAAAACGTGATTCGCGAATTCCCGCAATTCTCGGCGGTGCATACCTTTGAGGATTTGAAGAAGGAATTCATCAAGGCCTCGAATCGGTCGTTGAGCCTGTAAGGCTTTCAGCGCGGCTGATGGCCTCTTCGCAGGCAAGCCAGCTCCCACACTTGACCGAGTTCCATCATGAGAATGCAGTCAAATGTGGGAGCGGGCTTGCCCGCGAAGAGGCCAGCCCAGTCACTACAAACCGTCCAGTGTCTCCAACAACACCCGCACCTTCGTCAGCGACTCCTGGTACTCCGCCTCCCATTCCGAGTCCGCGACAATCCCGCCGCCGCCCCAGCAACAAACCTGGCCATCCTTCACCAGCAAACTGCGAATGGCGATGGAACTGTCCATCTCGCCGCGCACATCCAGGTACACCAGCGAGCCGCAGTACAACCCACGGCGAGTCGGCTCCAGCTCGTCGATGATCTGCATCGCACGGATCTTCGGCGCGCCGGTGATGGAGCCGCCGGGGAAGCTGCCGGCGATCAGGTCGAGCGCGTCCTTGCCGTCGGCCAGCTCGCCGATGACGCTGCTCACCAGGTGGTGCACGTTGGGGTAGCTTTCCAGGCTGAACAGCTCCGGCACGCTGACCGAGCCGGTGCGGCAGGTGCGCCCCAGGTCGTTGCGCAGCAGGTCGACAATCATCAGGTTTTCGGCGCGGTCCTTGGGGCTGGCCAGCAGTTCGGCGGCGTTGGCGGCGTCTTCCTCAGGCGTCAGGCCGCGTGGGCGGGTGCCTTTGATGGGGCGGGTTTCGACCTGGCGTTTGCTGATGTGCACGAAACGCTCTGGCGACAGGCTCAGCACCGCGCCGTCGTCCGGCAGGCTCTGGAACCCGGAGAACGGCGTCGGGCAGGCTTCGCGCAGGGCGCAGTAAGCGACCCATGGATCGCCGATGCACGGGGCCCGGAAACGCTGGGCAAAGTTCACTTGGTAGCAGTCGCCGGCCTGGATGTAATCTTGGATGCGCACGATAGCCTGGCGGTAGGCCTCGGCGGTGAGGTCCGGCGCCATGGGACCGTTCAACTTGAAGATTGCCGCGCTGTCGGCGACCGGCTGGCCGAACAGAGCGATCAAGCGTTGCTGCTCGCTATCGGCCAGTGTCGGATGAAACACGAGCTGGCTGGTCTGCGCCTGATGATCACTGATCAATGCCCAGGCATACAGCCCGAAGCGCGCATCCGGCAGGTGCAGGTCATCCACGGCGAGGTGCGGCATGTGCTCCAGGTGTCGGCCAAAGTCATAGCTCAGGTAACCGATCAACCCACCGGCAAACGGCAGCTCATAACCAGCAGGCAGATCCGCCTCGCCCAACTGCGTAAGATTTGCACGCAAGCGTTGCAGGAAATCACTGCCGCTTTCGTCGTGCGATACCGTCAATGTCGTTTGTGGCCACGCGCTCAACAGGTCATACCGTCCGCGCTCGGCTGCCGGTCGGCCGCTGTCCAGCAGCACTGCGCCAGGCGCATGGCGAATCGCCGCGAAATACTCGGCGGGGTTGGCCCGGTAGGGCAGCGGGTGTACGGAGCAGGTCAACATGCGGGGTGGATCAGCCATTGGCGCGGGGGAGGGGATTGTAGTCCCCCGTAGGATTTGCTCCTAGGGGGGATGTCGGGGATAGACAGATTGAAGACCTGATCAGCCTTCGACGGGGGGAATATGTCCAAACATTTCCTGCACGAACTTCACCCGTTCTTCCGGGGTTTCTGTCACGCCAGCGGCGTTCAGCGCTTCCAACCGTGCTTCCACCGCATGGGTGCGCAGGGTCAGGCCGCAGTCATTGGCAATCTGGATATTCAGCCCAGGCCGCGCATTCAGTTCCAGGATCAACGGGCCTTTTTCCTGGTCCAGCACCATGTCCACGCCGATATAGCCCAGCCCGCACAGCTCATAGCAGCCGGCGGCGAGCTTCATGAAACCGTCCCAGTTGGGCAGCTGCACGCCATCCACCGCATTGGTGGTGTCGGGGTGTTTGGTAATGATGTTGTTCAGCCAGGTGCCGCGCAGGGTCAGGCCGGTGGCGAGGTCCACGCCGACGCCAATTGCACCCTGGTGCAGGTTGGCCTTGCCGCCCGACTGGCGGGTCGGCAAGCGCAGCATCGCCATCACCGGGTAGCCCATCAGCACGATGATGCGAATGTCCGGCACGCCTTCATAGCTGATGCTCTTGAAGATCTGGTCGGGCACCACACGGTATTCGATCAACGCACGATCACGGTGGCCGCCCAGGGAATACAGGCCAGTGAGGATGCTGGAAATCTGATGCTCGATCTCTTCATGGCTGATGATCTTGCCCGACACCGTGCGATAGCGCCCTTCAAAGCGGTCGGCGACCACCAGGATGCCGTCCCCGCCGGCGCCCTGGGCCGGCTTGATCACGAAGTCGCTGCGCCCGCCGATGATCTCGTCGAGCTTGTCGATTTCTTTCTCGGTGCTGATCACCCCGTACATTTCCGGTACATGGATGCCGGCCGCCAGCGCGCGCTCCTTGGTGATGATCTTGTCATCCACGATCGGGTACAGGCTGCGCTTGTTGTACTTGAGCACGTAGTCGGCGTTACGCCGGTTGATGCCCATGATCCCGCGCGCTTCCAGGGCTTTCCAGGTCTTCCAGAAACCGAACATTACCGGTCAGCCTTCAAGAACGCCTTGAAACGCACCAGCTCGGTCAGGCGGTAACCGCGATAACGCCCCATAGCCAGCATGAACCCCACCAGGATCAGCAGGATCGCCGGGAAGGTGAACACGAAGTAGATCAGCTCCGGCACGCTCATGATCAGGTGCGCCAGGGACGCCGCGAACAGCGTACCAATCGCCACTTTCAGCGCATGGTTGGCGCCGCGTTCCTCCCAGGTGATGGACAGGCGTTCGATGGTCATGGTCAGGATCACCATGGGGAACAGCGCCACCGACAACCCGCGCTCCAGCCCCAGCTTATGGCTGAACAGGCTGATGGCCGCAATCAGCACTACTACGAAGGTCAGCACCACCGACAACCTTGGCAGCATCTGCAATTTCAGGTGTTCCAGGTACGACCTGAGGGACAGCCCCAGCGCCGTGATAATCGTAAACAGCACAATCCCGAAGCCCAGCTGCGTCTCGCGGAACGCCAGGGCGATCAGCACCGGGGTGAACGTGCCGAGTGTCTGCAGGCCGATCAGGTTGCGCAGGATAAGGATCACCAGCACGCCAATCGGGATCATCACCATGATCATGAAGGTCTGCTGGGTTTGCAGCGGCAGGCCGTACAGCGAGTATTCGAGGAAGTTGGCGTCGGTGTTCTCGTCGGTCAGCTTGGCCAGGCGAATCGCGTTCATCTCGCTGTTGTTCAGACTGAAGGTCACCATGGCCTTCTTGCCGCCCTCGACGGTGATCAGGTTTTCATCACCGGTCCACCACAGCAGGCGGTCGGCGGGCAGGCCCTGTTCGCCGGTTTCCGGGTTGAAGTACAACCAGTCATTGCCGTTGAAGCTGCGCAACCACAGTTCCGGGGTTTGCGGCTGGTCGGCGACCAGGCGGATGGTGTGGACCTTTTCCACCGGCACGTGGGCGATGGACAGCAGCAGCTCGACGATCTTGGCCTTGTGTGGCGTCGAAGGGTCGCCCGCCAGCAGCAGTTTCACATTGTCGTCGTTGAGGTTGTTGGTGCGTTTGATCGCTTCGGTGATAAACGTCTCGACGTCGGCCGAGTGCTGGCGGATAGGCGCCAGCAGGGCTTCGGCGGCAATCTTTTCCGGGCCTTCCACGGCGATGCTGTCGCGGAAGGTGGGGCCTTTGACCTTGACCTTCTCGCCGCTGTAGCGCTTGGTCAGCACCAGGCGGTAGTACAGGGTCTGGTTACCCTTGGCGCGGCGCGCCGACCAGGTGACCTTGCGGTTGCCGTCGATGCGGTTGACGCTCACCCCGTAGTTATTCGAGATGAAGCTTTCGTTGAGGCTGACGAAGTCGCGGCTCAGGGGCGGCACGAACATCTGGATCTTCACCGGGTCTTTCGGGTTGGCGACGAACTCGACCTTGGCGTCGATGTTCCACAAGTCGTCGGTGGCGTCCTCGGTGACGGGGATCCCCAGCACGAAGATCTGATAAGCGGTGACCGAAATACCCAAAACCACCAGGATGGTGATCAGGATCTTCAGGTGCAGGGTCAGAGAGCGCATTCGGTTTACTCGGCGGTATGAGCGTCGGCGGCGCAGGCGGGTTTGCCTGCTGCGTATTTAAGACTGGGGTCGACCAGCGCATCAAAGCGTTTCAGCGCTTCGGAGCCGATCAGCAGCGGGTATTGGAATGCGCTGCGGTCAGTCAAGTTCACTTCGATGCTGCGTAAAGCAGTGCCCATGCAGATATCCAGGGCAATCACCGGACGGGCGGTGTAGTTCTTGTCCTCATCGGGGTCGTAGTCACCGGCGCGGCGCTTGATCTTGCTGACGCGGGCCAGGGGACGCTCGATGGGATGGGAATGGGCGGTGTCGATGGCCAGGTAGAAGCGCACCCAGGATTCGCCGTTGCGCTTGAAGCGCTTGATATCACGGGCACTGAGCGAGGCGGTCTTGGCACCGGTATCCAGTTTGGCGGCGACTTCCAGGTCGATACCGGCCAACTGGGCGTATTCGTTGAGGCCATACACGGTCTTCTCGGCGGCAGCGCCGAGGCTGGGTGCGGTCAACAGGCACATCAATAGAAGGAAGGGTTTGAGTCTCATAGATCCCGAGGCGGCAGTGCGATGTTCAATTCAAGGCGACTGGCATTGCTGCGCAAACTCCCTCGTACGCCGTTTCATCCAATGATGTCAGGCAAAAGTGCCGGGCATTCTAACATGATGCTTTTTTGGCGCCAGCGCTGGCAGGCGGCCATGCCCTGATAGGGTGCAACCCTGGTTATTAGACGATTGTCGACAATGTGTATTTATTCTTTGACTATCCTGGGCTGATTGGCTAGTTTTTGCGGCATAGCTTTAAAAGGTGTCGACAATATGCTGGATCAGCTGGAATCCCCAGTGGTGGCGCAAGACGATTCACAGACCATGTCCGAGAACGTCTTCCGGCGTATCCAGGCCGCCATCGTCAAGGGCGAGATCGCCCCGGGCAGCAAGATCTCCGAGCCGGAGCTGGCGCGCACCTACGGCATCAGCCGTGGCCCGCTGCGTGAGGCGATCCACCGTCTGGAAGGCCAGCGCCTGCTGGTGCGCGTGCCTCACGTCGGCGCGCGGGTGGTGTCGTTGAGCCACGACGAACTGATCGAACTCTATGAAATCCGCGAATCCCTCGAAGGCATGGCTTGTCGCCTGGCCGCCGAGCGCATGACCGACGCGGAAATCGAAGAATTGCGCCAAGTGCTGCACACCCACGAGCGCGACGAAGCCTTCCAGGCCGGCCTGGGCTATTACCAGCAGGAGGGCGACTTCGACTTCCATTACCGGATCATCCAGGGCGCCGGCAACCGCACCCTGACCCAGATGCTCTGCGGCGAGCTGTACCAATTGGTGCGTATGTACCGCATCCAGTTTTCCGCCACCCCCAATCGTCCGCGCCAGGCCTTTGCCGAGCACCACCGCATTCTCGACGCGATTGCCGATCGCGACGGTGAACTGGCCGAACTGTTGATGCGCCGGCATATCGGCGCATCCAAACGCAACATTGCCCGTCACTTCCCGGACGGCACTCCCCCATCACGAGGTGAATGATGAGTTCCAATAACAAGACGACTCCCGGCCAGCGTTTCCGTGACGCGGTCGCCAGTGAACACCCGCTGCAGGTGGTCGGTGCGATCAACGCCAACCACGCACTGCTGGCCAAGCGCGCCGGGTTCAAGGCGATCTACCTGTCGGGTGGCGGGGTGGCGGCTGGCTCCCTCGGTGTGCCGGACCTGGGCATCACCGGCCTGGATGATGTGCTGACCGACGTACGCCGCATCACCGACGTGTGCGACCTGCCGCTGCTGGTGGACGTGGACACCGGCTTCGGCTCCTCGGCATTCAATGTGGCGCGCACCGTCAAGTCGATGATCAAGTTCGGCGCGGCCGCCATCCATATCGAAGATCAGGTCGGCGCCAAGCGTTGCGGTCATCGCCCGAACAAGGAAATCGTGTCCCAGCAGGAAATGGTCGACCGTATCAAGGCCGCCGTGGATGCGCGCACCGATGACAGCTTCGTGATCATGGCGCGTACCGATGCGCTGGCGGTCGAAGGCCTGGAGTCCGCGCTGGAACGTGCCGCCGCCTGCATCGAGGCCGGCGCCGACATGGTGTTCCCGGAAGCCATCACCGAGCTGGAGATGTACAAACTGTTCGCCTCCCGCGTGAAAGCGCCGATCCTGGCCAACATCACCGAGTTCGGCGCCACGCCGCTGTACACCACCGAACAGTTGAAATCTGCCGATGTTTCCATCGTGCTGTACCCGCTCTCGGCCTTCCGCGCCATGAACAAGGCCGCCGAGAATGTCTACACCGCGATCCGTCGCGACGGTACCCAACAGAACGTGATCGACACCATGCAGACCCGCATGGAGCTTTACGATCGCATCGACTACCACACCTTCGAGCAGAAGCTCGACGCGCTGTTTGCCGCGAAAAAATAACCCGGCGCACTCCCAAATAAATTCAAGATTGGAGAACAGACATGGCTGAAGCAAAAGTATTGAGTGGTGCCGGCCTGCGTGGCCAGGTGGCTGGGCAGACCGCACTGTCCACCGTGGGCCAGGCGGGTGCCGGCCTGACCTATCGCGGCTACGACGTGCGCGAACTGGCCGCCGATGCGCAATTTGAAGAAGTCGCCTACCTGCTGCTGTACGGCGAGTTGCCGACCAAGACCGAGCTGGCCGCCTACAGCGCCAGGCTGGGCAAGCTGCGCGACCTGCCGCAAGCGCTGAAGGAAGTGTTGGAGCGTATCCCCGCCGACGCACACCCGATGGACGTGATGCGCACCGGTTGCTCGTTCCTGGGCAATATCGAGCCGGAAAAAGACTTCAGCGTGCAGCGCGACGTTACCGACCGCCTGCTCGCCGCGTTCCCGGCAATCATGTGCTACTGGTATCGCTTCAGCCACGACGGCAAGCGCATCGACTGCGTGACCGACGAGCCGAGCATCGGCGGCCACTTCCTGCACCTGCTGCACGGCAAGAAGCCCAGCGAGTTGTACGTCAAGGTGATGAACGTGTCGCTGATCCTCTACGCGGAACACGAATTCAACGCCTCGACGTTCACCGCCCGGGTGTGTGCCTCGACCCTGTCCGACCTGTATTCCTGCGTCACCGCCGCCATCGGCTCGCTGCGCGGCCCGCTGCACGGCGGCGCCAACGAAGCGGCGATGGAAATGATCGAGCGTTTCTCGTCCGCTGAAGAGGCGGTCGAAGGCACCCTCTGCATGCTGGCGCGCAAGGACAAGATCATGGGCTTTGGCCACGCGATCTACAAAGACAGCGACCCGCGTAATGAAGTGATCAAGGGCTGGTCGAAAAAACTTGCGGACGAGGTGGGCGACAAGGTGCTGTTCCCGGTCTCCGAAGCCATCGACAAGACCATGTGGGAACAGAAGAAGCTGTTCCCCAACGCTGACTTCTACCATGCCTCGGCGTACCACTTCATGGGCATCCCGACCAAGCTGTTCACCCCGATCTTCGTGTGCTCGCGCCTGACGGGCTGGGCGGCGCATGTGTTCGAACAGCGCGCCAACAACCGCATCATCCGTCCAAGCGCCGAATACACCGGCGTCGAGCAGCGCAAGTTCGTGCCAATCGAACGTCGCTGAATGGGAATGCCGACGATCCCGAATTGTTAAGCGGATCAAATGTGGGAGGGGGCTTGCCCCCGATTGCTGTCTGTCAGTTGATGCAGCGGGCACTGACCCACCGCTATCGGGGCAAGCCCCCTCCCACATTGTGACCGCATTTCAATTCTGGATCGGTGCAGGTCCTCCCTTTGTTATCACCGTGACCGAGTCCTGACGATGAACACTGAATTCCGCAAACCGCTTCCCGGCAGCCGCCTGGATTTCTTCGACGCCCGTGCGGCTGTCGAGGCAATCACCCCTGGCGCCTACGCCACCTTGCCTTACACCTCCCGCGTCCTTGCGGAAAACCTGGTGCGCCGCTGCGACCCAGCCACCCTCAATGCTTCCTTGAGCCAACTGATCGAACGCAAGCGCGACCTCGACTTCCCATGGTTCCCGGCGCGCGTGGTGTGCCACGACATCCTCGGCCAGACCGCTCTGGTCGACCTCGCCGGCCTGCGTGACGCCATCGCCCTGCAAGGCGGTGACCCGGCCCAGGTCAACCCGGTAGTGCCGACCCAACTGATCGTCGACCACTCCCTGGCCGTCGAAGCCGGTGGTTTTGACCCGGACGCGTTCGAAAAAAACCGCGCCATCGAAGACCGTCGCAACGAAGACCGTTTCCACTTCATCGAGTGGACCAAGAAGGCCTTCAAGAACGTCGATGTAATCCCGCCCGGCAACGGCATCATGCACCAGATCAACCTGGAGAAAATGTCCCCGGTGATCCAGGTGCGCGACGGCGTGGCCTTCCCCGATACCTGCGTCGGCACCGACAGCCACACCCCGCACGTGGATGCCCTGGGCGTGATCGCCATCGGTGTCGGCGGCCTGGAAGCCGAGAGCGTGATGCTCGGTCGCGCCTCGTGGATGCGCCTGCCGGAAAGCGTCGGCGTCGAATTGACCGGCAAGCTGCAACCGGGCATCACCGCCACCGACATGGTGCTGGCGCTGACCGAGTTCCTGCGTAAACAGAAAGTGGTTGGCGCCTGGCTGGAGTTCTTCGGCGAAGGTGCTTCGGCACTCACGCTTGGCGACCGTGCAACCATCTCCAACATGGCCCCGGAATACGGCGCGACTGCGGCGATGTTCTACATCGACCAACAGACCATCGCCTACCTGAAGCTCACCGGCCGCGAAGACGAACAAGTCACGCTGGTGGAGCAGTACGCTCGCCACACCGGCCTGTGGGCCGATGACCTCAAGGGCGCGCAGTACGAGCGAGGGCTGACCTTCGATCTGTCCAGCGTCGTGCGCAACATGGCCGGCCCGAGCAACCCCCATGCTCGCGTTGCCACCAGCGATCTGGCGTCCAAGGGTATTTCCGGCCAGTGGGACGAAGTGCCAGGCCAAATGCCTGACGGCGCAGTGATCATCGCCGCCATCACCAGTTGCACCAACACCAGCAACCCGCGCAACGTGATCGCCGCCGGCCTGCTGGCGCGCAACGCCAACAAGCTTGGGCTGACCCGCAAGCCGTGGGTCAAATCGTCCCTGGCACCCGGCTCGAAAACCGTGGCGATGTACCTGGAAGAAGCCGGCCTGGGCCATGAGCTGGAAAAACTCGGCTTCGGTGTGGTGGCGTTTGCCTGCACCACCTGCAACGGCATGTCCGGCGCACTCGATCCGGTGATCCAGCAGGAAATCATCGACCGCGACCTGTACGCCACCGCCGTGCTCTCGGGCAACCGTAACTTCGACGGGCGTATTCACCCCTACGCCAAGCAAGCGTTTCTCGCGTCGCCGCCGCTGGTGGTCGCGTATGCGATTGCCGGCACCATCCGCTTCGACATCGAGAAAGACGTGCTTGGCCTCGACGCGAATGGCAAGGAAATCCGCCTGCAAGATATTTGGCCGAGCGACGAAGAGATCGACGCAGTGGTCAAGGCCTCGGTCAAGCCGGAGCAGTTCCGCCAGGTCTACATCCCGATGTTCGCCATCCACGAGGACACTGGCCCGAAAGTCGCGCCGCTGTACGAATGGCGTCCGCAAAGCACCTATATCCGCCGCCCACCTTACTGGGAAGGCGCGCTGGCCGGTGCCCGTCCGCTCAAGGGCATGCGCCCGCTGGCGGTGCTGCCGGACAACATCACCACCGACCACTTGTCGCCCTCCAACGCGATCATGCTCGACAGCGCCGCCGGCGAATACCTGGCGAAAATGGGCCTGCCGGAAGTCGACTTCAACTCCTACGCGACGCACCGGGGCGATCACTTGACCGCGCAGCGCGCCACCTTCGCCAACCCGAAACTGTTCAACGAAATGGTGGTGGAAAACGGCAAGGTCAAGCAGGGTTCCCTGGCGCGCATCGAGCCGGAAGGCCAGGTCACGCGGATGTGGGAGGCCATCGAAACGTACATGGAGCGCAAGCAACCGCTGATCATCATTGCCGGCGCGGACTACGGCCAGGGCTCGTCTCGCGACTGGGCGGCCAAGGGCGTGCGGCTGGCCGGTGTGGAGGCGATTGCCGCCGAAGGTTTCGAGCGCATCCACCGCACCAACCTGGTGGGCATGGGCGTGTTGCCGCTGGAGTTCCTGCCGGGCACCGACCGCCACACCCTGAAGATCGATGGCAGCGAGACCTATGATGTGGTCGGCGCGCGTACTCCGCGGGCGCAGTTGACCCTGGTGATCAACCGCAAGAATGGCGAACGTGTCGAGGTGCCGGTGACCTGCCGCCTCGACACCGCCGAAGAAGTGTCGATCTACGAGGCGGGCGGCGTGTTGCAACGCTTTGCCCAGGACTTCCTGGAATCGGCGGCGACGGCCTGAGGGGACACCATGGCACACGTAGCGCAAATCAAGATCCCCGCCACCTACATGCGTGGCGGCACCAGCAAGGGCGTGTTTTTCAGCCTCACAGACCTGCCCGAATCGGCGCAGGTGCCGGGCGCCGCACGCGATGCCTTGCTATTGCGGGTGATCGGCAGCCCCGACCCCTACGACAAGCAAATCGACGGCATGGGCGGCGCCACCTCGAGCACCAGCAAGACCGTGATCCTGGCCAAAAGCACCCGCGCCGATCACGACGTGGATTACCTGTTCGGCCAGGTCTCCATCGACAAACCCTTCGTTGATTGGAGCGGCAACTGCGGCAACCTGTCGGCGGCGGTCGGTTCCTTTGCCATCAGCGCCGGCCTGGTCGATCCGGCACGCCTGCCCCACAACGGCGTGGCTGTGGTGCGTATCTGGCAAGCCAACATCGGCAAGACCATCATTGCCCACGTGCCGATCACTGACGGCGCGGTGCAGGAAACTGGTGACTTCGAACTGGATGGCGTGACCTTTCCGGCCGCCGAAGTGCAGTTGGAGTTCATGGACCCGGCGGCGGAAGAAGAGGGCGGCGGTGGTTCGATGTTCCCCACCGGCAACCTGGTGGACGACCTGGAAGTGCCTGGCGTCGGCACCTTCAAGGCGACGCTGATCAACGCCGGTATCCCGACCATCTTCATCAACGCCCAAGACCTCGGCTACACCGGCACCGAGCTGCAAGGCGCGATCAACAGCGACCCGAAAGCCCTGGCAATGTTCGAGACCGTGCGGGCTTATGGCGCGTTGCGCATGGGCCTGATCCAGCACCTGGACGAAGCCGCCCAACGCCAACACACGCCGAAGGTGGCGTTTGTGGCCAAGCCGGCCGACTACGTGGCGTCCAGTGGCAAGGCGATCAAGGCGGGTGATGTGGACCTGCTGGTGCGTGCGCTGTCCATGGGCAAATTGCACCACGCGATGATGGGCACGGCGGCGGTGGCGATCGGCACGGCGGCGGCGATTTCTGGCACCCTGGTCAACCTCGCGGCCGGTGGTGTGGAGCGCAATGCCGTGCGCTTCGGGCACCCGTCCGGCACCTTGCGCGTCGGCGCAGAGGCCACCCAGGTGAACGGCGAGTGGGTGGTGAAGAAAGCCATCATGAGCCGCAGCGCCCGAGTGCTGATGGAAGGTTTCGTACGCGTGCCCGGCGACGCTTTCTAACAACCCACACTGTCCCCAATGTGGGAGGGGGCAAGCCCCCTCCCACATTGGATCTTCATACCCCCAAGCAGGCGGCCAGACCTGCGATGGAGCGATCAACCGTGATCCTGAGGACTAACCCAACCTTTTAGGAGTACTGCCATGAGCGCCAACGTCGACCAGAACAACCGTCCCGACTACGACCAGGTCCTGCAGGACATCGCCGATTATGTCCTCACTTACCGGATCGACTCTCAGGATGCATTGGACACCGCCCGCAACTGCCTGATGGACACCTTGGGTTGCGGCCTGCTGGCCCTGCGTTTCCCGGAGTGCACCAAGCACCTGGGGCCGATGGTCGAGGGCACGGTGGTGCCGTTTGGCGCTCGTGTACCGGGCACTTCGTTCCGGCTGGATCCGGTCAAGGCGGCGTGGGACATCGGCTGCATCGTACGTTGGCTCGACTACAACGACACCTGGCTCGCCGCCGAGTGGGGGCACCCCTCGGATAACCTCGGCGGCATCCTCGCTGTGGCCGACCACTTGTCGCAAAAGCGCATCGCCAACGGTGAGGCACCGCTGACCCTGCGCGCGGTGCTGGAAGCAATGATCATGGCCCACGAAATCCAGGGCGTGATTGCCCTGGAAAACTCGTTCAACCGCGTCGGCCTCGACCATGTGCTGTTGGTGAAAGTCGCTTCAACGGCGGTGACGGCCAAACTGATGGGGGCCAACCGTGAACAGCTGCTGGCGGCCCTGTCCCACGCGTTTGTCGATGGGCAGGCATTGCGCACGTATCGGCATGCACCGAATGCCGGTTCGCGCAAATCCTGGGCGGCGGGAGATGCCTCCAGCCGGGGCGTGCGTCTGGCGGATATCGCGATGCGCGGCGAGATGGGCATCCCTGGCGTGTTGAGCGCGCCGCAGTGGGGGTTCTATGACGTACTGTTCAGCCACACCAACAAGGACCTGGCGCTCAAGCCGCAGGACAAGCGCGGGTTCAGCCTGTCCCAGCCCTACGGCACCTATGTGATGGAAAACGTGCTGTTCAAGATCAGCTTCCCCGCCGAGTTCCATGCGCAAACGGCCTGCGAAGCGGCGGTGACCTTGCATCCGTTGGTCAAGGATCGCCTGCAGGAAATCGAGCGTATCGTGATCACCACCCATGAGTCGGCGATTCGCATCATCTCCAAGGTCGGGCAACTGGCCAACGCCGCTGACCGTGACCACTGCCTGCAATACATGACCGCCGTGCCGCTGGCGTTCGGCAATCTGCTGGCTGAGCAGTACGAAGACGAATTCCACGCCGCCCATCCGATCATCGATGAGCTGCGGGATAAAATGGTCATCGTCGAGGATCCGCGCTATAGCCGCGAATACCTGGAGGCGGACAAGCGTTCCATCGCCAACGCGGTGCAGGTGTTCTTCAAGGACGGCAGCAGCACCGAGCAGGTGGCGGTGGAGTACCCGATCGGCCATCGCCGGCGCCGGGTGGAGGGCATCCCGTTGCTGGAGGACAAATTCAAGGCCAACCTTGCCACACGGTTTACCGCGCAGCGCAGTGCCGAGATTTTTGCGCTGTGCAAGGATCAGGCGCGGCTAGAGGCGACACCGGTAAACCGGTTTGTGGATCTGTTCGTGATCTAGCAGACACCGCGTATTCACCGGTGCAAATCCAATGAATGTGGGAGGGGGCCTCCCACAGTTGACCGTGTTCACTCGAATCGCAGTATGACTCTGCGGTTGTGTTTGCTCTTTTTCTCGATCTTCTCGCAGAACACCCGGCCGATTTCTTCGGTGTTGAGCACATGGGTGCCGCCGCACGGTTGGATATCGATACCGGCGATTTCAATCACCCGCACCGCCCCCTGGACCACCGGTGGCGCCACCGCCTGGGTGCGGGTGATCTGCAGCAGGGTGGCGTACTCGGTGGCTGGCATCGACAGGGTTTTCACCGGGTGGGCCTGCTCGATCAGCGCGTTGAGGTCGCGGGTGATGCTGTCTTTGTCGAGGGTCATTTCCGGCAGGTCGAAGTCCAGGCGGCCTTTGTCTGCACTGATGCTGCATCCTGTGACCGGCGCGTCGATGATCGAGCACAACAGGTGCAGGCAGGTGTGCATCTTCATGTGCTGGTAGCGCCGGTCCCAGTCGAGGCCAGCGTCCACCTGCACCCCGGCGGTCAATTGTTCGGGGCAGTGTTCCACCTGGTGCCAGATGATCGAGCGCTGCACCGGGTCGCGCACTGTGCCGGTCACTTCGACCCGCGTACCGTCCGCCAGGGTGAGGTGCCCCGTGTCGCCTGGCTGCCCGCCCCCGGTGGGGTAGAACAACGTGTGCTCCAGGGCGACGCCGTGTTCGCTGACGGCAATCACTCGGGCGCTGAAGGCGTTCTGGTAGGGTGCGCTGTCGAACAGCGCCAGGGTTTCCATGGTGTGCACGGACATGTTCAACCTCCGACGATCAATGGGCTGGCTTGCAACAGGGAGCGCACCATCGCACTCAAGCCAGGCGGGGAAAGCAGGGTGATTTCAAATTCCGGGCCGCAGACCTTCAGGTTCAGCGGCAGGCGTGGCAGGTGGTTGCCCGATTCGATGCGATGCAGGCGAAATTGCAGGTGGTGACGTTCCTTCACCGTAGGCTCCAGCATCAGCCCGGGCAAGGGATGGAAGTCGGCGTCCAGCACTGTGACCTTGTGGCTGGTATTGATCTCGCCGACCACGTGCAGACGCTCATCCAGGGCGAAGGCGCCGAGGTAATTACTGTGGTCCGACTCGTCGTTTTTTTGCAGTTGGATCTGGTTCACCACCTTCACCTTGGTGCCGGCGGGCACGTCCTGGGTGATCACGCAGGAGGGGCTGATAAACACGTTGTCGCCGATCAACACATAGCCGAGCACGCGGGCGCCGGAACCGACCTCGACGTTATTACCCAGGCGTGGATGGCGCTTGCCGTCGGGGTTGTTGGCGATGCCGCGGGCGCCCAGGGTCACGCCGCAGAGGATGTAGCAGTCGTTGCCGATCTCGCAGGTTTCACCGATCACGGTGCCGTAGCCGTGGTCCAGTACGAAGCGCCGACCGATACGCGCCGCCGGGTGGATCTCGGCGCCGGAAAGCACCTTGCCCTGGTTGCTCAGCTTGAGGGCGATACGGGAGAAGACGCCGTTGGTCTGGTCGGGGAAATGCCACACCAGGTGCGCCAGTCGGTAATACAGCACCGCCTTGAACGACGCGTAGGACTCCAGGATCAGCTCACCGCGCCCGCGTGATGCCGGGTCGCGGTAGGCGTAGGCGATCAAATCCTCGGCCACCGCCTGGGCGGCATTCTGGACCAGCGGCGCCAGATGCGGCTCCAGCTGTTTCATCTGCGCCGGCGTGAGGGTCTTGATGAGGTGAGTCAGCAACTCATCGTGCAACTGTTGCATGTCGATAAAGCCACCCATTGAGGCACCCCCTTAGTCTGATTGGTTGGAAGAGCGCTTATTCGAAACTGGGCAGGTAGCTGTCGGCATTGTCGTAGACCATGGTCAGCACCACCGTTTCGGGTGGCAGTTCCGGGGCGAGTTGGGCGACAGCCACCATGTTGGCGGCCGAGGACAAGCCCAGGCTGATGGCGTCGGTGCGCATGATGCGTTTCATCATGTCGATGCAGTCCTGGCGCGAGACCTTGAGCATGCCGTCGATCACGTCCAGGTTGAGGATGCTCGGGATCAGGCCGATCGACAGGCCCTGGATATGGTGCGGCGCATGCTGGTTTTTCAGCAGGTCGCATTCTTCCGGTTCCACCCCCATGACACGCAGCCCCGGCCAGGCGGCTTTGAGGGTTTCGCCGATGCCTGTGATATGCCCGCCTGTGCCGATCCCGCTGACAAAGTAGTCAGCGCGACGCTCGCCGAACGCACGCAGGATTTCCGGTGCGGTGGTGTCGCGATGGGTCTGCGGGTTGGCGCCGTTGCGCTGCTGATTGAGCATCACGTAGCTGGGGTTTTCCAACTGCAGCTCCATGCACTTTTCGCCATGGGAGTTGTTGCCCAGGCGGCTGTCCGACAGCACCACCTTGGCCCCGTACAGGCGCAGCAGCTTCTGTTTTTCGGGGCTGTAGTTGTCGGGGATCACCAGCACGACCTTGTAGCCCAGCACATTGCCGGCCATGACCAGGCCGATACCGGTATTGCCGCCGCTGGGCTCGATGATGGTTTGCCCGGAGTCACGGATCAGCACGCCCCGGCGTTCGGCGTCGAGGATCATGCCCAGGGCGATGCGCGCCTTGTGGCTGCCGCCCGGGTTGAGGGATTCGAGCTTGGCATAGACCTCGATGCCGAGGTCTTCAGAGAACTGCGCCAGGCGCACGATCGGCGTTTGGCCGATGACCTCGAGAATGGAGTTGTGCAACATCATTCAGTCCTCGGCTCAATACAAGGGCATGTCAGGTTCGACGTCGCGAACCCAATGCTTCATGCCGCCCTGAAGGACTTTGGTATTGGCGAAACCCGCCGCCAGCAAGGTGCTGGCGGCTTGCTCGGCGCGGGTGCCGGCGTAGCAGATCAGGTAGTGGGTATTGTCCCGACTGAGGCGGTCGAGCTGATTGTCCAGTTCGGCCAGGGGGATATGCACCACACCTGGCAATTTGCACACCTCCAGTTCGCTGGCATCACGCACGTCCAGCAACACATCGACGCTGCGCGGGTGTTCGAGCAATTGCTTGAGTACACGGGGCTTTATGTAGCGCTCTTCGGCCAGGGACGGCTGGCTGGGCACAGCGTCCGCACAGACAGCCGGCGCCACGCTTTCGCTATGGCGCAGTTCGGAGCAGCACGGGCAGTCGGCCCGCCGCTTGAAGCGGATCTCGCTGAACTTCATTGCCAGCGCATCGAAGCGCAGCAAGCGGCCGGACAGCGGTTCACCGATGCCGATCAACAGCTTGATGGCCTCGGTGGCCTGGATCATCCCGACCACACCGGGCAACACGCCGATCACGCCACCGGCGCTGCAATTGGGCGCCAGTTCGGCGGGCGGCGCGCTGGGGAACAGGCAGCGGTAGCAGGGGCCACCTTTATAGTTGAGTACGCTGATCTGCCCGTCGAAACGGTAGATGGCGCCGTATACCAAAGGCTTGCCCAACTGCACGCAGGCGTCGTTGACCAGGTAGCGGGTGTCGAAATTGTCGGTGCCGTCGATCACCAGGTCATAGGCGCCCACCAGTTCCAGGGCGTTATCGGCGTTCAGGGCGGTGTCGTGGGCGTTGATCTGGATATGGCGGTTGAGGTCTTGCAGACGTTGCTTGGCGGACTCGACCTTGGGCATGCCGAGGGTGCTGTTGCCATGCACGATCTGGCGTTGCAGGTTGCTGCTTTCCACCACATCGAAGTCCACCAGCCCCAGGGTGCCGACGCCGGCTGCTGCCAGGTACAGGCTGATCGGTGAGCCAAGGCCACCGGTGCCGATGATCAGCACCTTGGCTTTCTTGAGGTTCAACTGGCCTTCGCGGCCGACGCCGGGCAGGGTGATATGGCGCACGTAGCGTTGCACTTCTTCATTGCTAAGGGCATCGACATCCATACCACCCGAGGTGGCGAGCAGTACTTCGATCCGGGCTTTTTCCGGAAGCGGATCGTCGGCGCCGACCAGTTCTTCCTCGGCGGTAAACAGAAAGTGTTCCTTGAGCTGGTTGTTCTTCTCGTGGAACAGGTGCGCACGCAACTGCGGGTGGCTGGTGCAGAGGTTTTCAATGACTTCGCGCAATGTCGTTCCGGCGCCCTCGAGGGTCGATTCCGGCAGCTTGGCCACGCGAACCAGAATGTCGGGGAAAGAGACAGCGTTCATGGACAACTCCGTGTGCAGGTCGTTGAAAGGTTGAAGGGCGAAATGTTTGCCATCCCAGGCAAACAGCTTGGAACCCAGGGACTGGCCCTGGCGAACGTCCACCACCAGGTAGCTGACGGGGTAGATCGGTTCGCCCATGAACAGCGCCTTGTCCTCGTCTTCGTCGCTGAAATAGGCGCCGACATCCGGGTGGGAGTGGTAGATCACCACCACTGGGTTGTTGCTGCGAAACGCCTTGCTCAGCAGCAGGGTGTCGGCCACCGAGAAGGTGTAGCCATTGGCGGCGCTGCGCGGGTACATCTCGGGGTTCTTGCTGTGCAACTCGTTCTGGATATTGCTGCCCAGGTACACGCTGCCGTCGGCGAAGACAAAACCACAGCACTCCTCGGGGTAGCTGCGGCTGGCGTGGGCGTAGATCTGTTCCAGGGCTTCGGGGCGGAGGACGTCCATGTTTCTCTCGCATGGTGGTAGGAGGGTCAATTTTTCTTGGCCAGGAGTTTTTCAACCGGCAGCTTGGTGATCGCAAAGCCGGCCAGCAGGATGGCCGAGTACAGCATCAGGTCGCGGGAAATCGACACGCCTTCGTACCAGGCGCCGATGATCACCGCGAACACCGGGAAGATGATGAACACGAACGACAGGATGATCGGGCTCAAGCGCTTGAGCAGCATGAAGTACACGATGAACCCACCCACCGAGGCCACCAGTCCCAGGTAGAACAGCGCACCCCATGACCGCAGGGTGATGGCTTCGAAGGTCGGCGCTTCAAACCACAGCCCGGCGACGAACAGCATCAGCCCGGCAATACCGATGGGCAGCGTGTTGTAGGTGATTACGCTGATGGCGCTGCCTTTCTGCTTGGTGATGACGTAGCACAAGGCATGCATGATCGCGGCGGTCAGAATCGCCAGCACCCCGAAGAACTCGGCGTGGTCCAGGTGCAGGCCCTGGCTCTTGATGATCATGTAGAGGCTGCCGAAGCCGATACCGATGCCGACCACCTGGGAAAAGTAGATGCGTTCGCGCAGGAACAGCGCGGAGAAAATCAGGATGAACACCGGCATGCAACTGAACAGCAGTGCGGTAAGGCCGGACGAAACATGCATCTCGCCGTAGTTGAGCAGGTAGTAGGGCACGCTGAAGTAGGACAGGGTCACGAACACGAAGAACCAGCGGCTCTCGCGGGGAAACAGGACCGGCTCGCGGCGCACCATGGCAAAGCACAGGAACAGCGGGAAGGCGATGAGGAAGCGCAGGCCGGCGGAGGTGAGCGGCGGCACGCTCTCCACGGCAATCTTGATGCCCAGCCAGGTGGTGCCCCAGCTCAGGCATACGATCAGGAACATCACACTGGTGATCAGCCCGGCCAGCCACTGTTTTTGGGTTTTGGTCTTGGCGGTGTTTTCGAGAACGGCGGACATTGGCATCGTTTATTGCTTCCCTGAGCCGGAATTGAACTCTATATTGAGCTTGTAATGAGTTGTAAAATTCGGCGATTGAACCCGTAAAAGCACACTATTAGGGCGAAAGATGGCTGTCAAAACAAATATTGACATGGTGTCAATTATGCGTGAGGGGTTGTCCAACGGTCAGGGCGTGAAGTACAAGCGCCTGTCCGATGTCATGGAACGGGGCATCCTTGAAGGCTTGATTGAGCCAGGAAGAAAACTGCCGCCCCACCGGGTGCTTTCCGACAATCTTGGCGTCACGATCGGCACCATCAGCCGCGCCTATGGCGAACTGGAACGCCTGGGGCTGGTGGTGGCGCGGGTCGGTGACGGCACGTTCGTGCGCAAGCGTGGGATGGAGCGCCAGCGCGATGAAGGCTTTCGCAACTTCAGTGAAGAACCGCGCCAATACTTCGACATGAGCCGGAATATGCATATCCCGGGGCAGGAGACAGTCTTCCTGGCCCAGAGCTTCCAAACCCTGTCGACCAACGCCAAGTTCCTCCAGGACATCAGTGCCTACACACCGGATGCCGGCTTGCCGCGCTACCGTGAAGCGGGGGCGCAATGGCTGGTGCAGCGCGATTTTCATCCGATCCCCGAGCAGGTGATCTGCGTCAACGGCGGCCAGCATGGCTTGCTCTGCTCGATGATGGCGCTGTTACGGGCCGGCGATACCGTCGTGACTGAGCAACTCACATACCCCGGCCTGATCACTGCCGCCCGCATGCTCGGTATTCGCTTGATCGGGCTGGAGATGGACGAGGAAGGTGTGCTGCCGAGCGCGCTGGACGAAGTCTGTCGTAATCACCGGATTTCAGCGCTGTACTGCACGCCGACCATCCAGAACCCCACCACCGCTGTGCTCTCGGTGGCGCGTCGCGAAGCGTTGGTCAAAGTCTGTCGCGAACACAATCTGCTGATTCTTGAGGACGAAGCCCACGGCGTACTGGTGGAGGATCGGCCGCCGCCCCTCAGCCATTTCGCCCCTGAGCGTACGATTCTGATCAGCAGCCTGAGCAAGGCGGTATCCGCCGGGCTGCGTGTGGGCTATGTGCATGCGCCGCCCGCGCTGGTCAGCCGTATTTCGGCGGCCCTGCGTTCGACCTGCTGGATGGCTACCCCCGTCACCCTCGAGCTGGCGACCCAGTGGATCGAGAACGGCACGGCGGAATACCTGCTGCGCCAGCAGATCAACGAGATCAGCCGCCGCAAGGCCCTGGTCCGCGACCTGCTGACGGGCCTGGAGTACCGCACTCACCTCAACAGTCCGCACTTCTGGATAGAAGTGCCGGAGCCGTGGCGGGCGTCGGAGATCGAGGCCGAGCTCAAGCAGAACAATTACCTGATCGCCACCGCCGAGGCGTTTGCCGTAGGGCAGACGGCGGTGCCGCAGTTTATCCGGGCGAGTATCTGCAATACGTCTGGGGATGATCAGTTATTGCGGGCGGGGTTTGATGCGCTGGCCACGGCGCTGGGGCAGGGCGGGGGACGCTTCCAGTTGTAGCAGGGTTTGTTGTGGCGAGCCCGCTCGCCACGGTGCAACAGCGTCTCAAGGCGTTATTTGAAGCGCCGCTCCACGCCTTTCTCCACCAGAATCTTCGCCGAAATCTCTTCCACCGAGAAATGCGTGGAATTGATGTGCGCAATATTCTCGCGACGGAACAGATTTTCTACCTCGCGCACTTCGAACTCACACTGGGCATAGCTCGAATAGCGACTGTTGGGCTTGCGCTCATTGCGGATCGCCGTCAGCCGGTCCGGGTCGATGGTCAGCCCGAACAGCTTGTGCGAATGCGCGCGCAGGGCCGCCGGGAGCGTCAGGTGCTCCATGTCGTCTTCAGTCAGCGGGTAGTTGGCCGCACGGATGCCGAATTGCATGGCCATGTACAGACAGGTGGGCGTTTTGCCGCAGCGCGACACGCCCACCAGGATCAGGTCAGCCTTGTCGTAGTAATGGGTACGGGCGCCGTCGTCGTTGTCGAGGGCGAAGTTCACCGCCTCGATACGCTCCATGTAGTTGGAGTTATGCCCAATGGAATGGGACTTTCCGACCGAATACGAGGAGTGTTCGCTCAACTCCTGCTCCAATGGCGCCAGGAAGGTCGAGAAAATATCGATCATGAAACCATTCGACGTTGCGAGAATCTCACGGATGTCTTGATTGACGATGGTGTCGAAAATGATCGGCCGAAAACCGTCTTTTTCAGCCGCCAGATTGATTTGTTGTACCATGGCCCGCGCTTTATCCACGCTGTCGATGTACGGCCGCGTGAATTTGGCGAAGGTAATGTTTTCGAACTGCGCGAGCAGGCTCTGGCCCAGTGTTTCGGCTGTGATGCCGGTGCCGTCGGAGATAAAGAAAGCAGATCGTTTCATTTGAGCCCTGGGCCTTAAGCTGATGGCGAATCTTGGATATGATAGGCGCGATTTTGCCGTCCCGCGGTGGGCCGCATTCTCACTTATTTTCCAGGTCCAGGCCACAAGCGCGGGCGACAGCTCCTATTGAGCAGCCGGCGTCCTGAGCTTTTCCAACACAGAAAGTGGAGAGATCACCTTGGTAGAGTACGTAGTTTCCCTCGATAAGCTCGGCGTCCATGATGTAGAGCACGTAGGGGGCAAGAACGCATCCCTCGGCGAGATGATCAGTAATCTTGCAGGCGCTGGCGTGTCGGTGCCCGGTGGTTTCGCCACCACGGCCCAGGCTTACCGCGATTTCCTCGAACTGAGCGGCCTCAACGCTCAGATCCACGCCGCGCTGGACGCCCTGGATGTCGATGACGTCAACGCCCTGGCCAAGACCGGTGCCCAGATCCGCCAATGGATCATGGAAGCCGAGTTCCCCGAGAAGCTCAACGAAGAGATCCGTACCGCCTTCGCCACCCTCTCAGCCGGCAACCCGGACATGGCTGTCGCCGTGCGTTCCTCGGCTACCGCCGAAGACTTGCCAGACGCTTCCTTCGCCGGCCAGCAAGAGACCTTCCTGAACATCCGCGGCGTGGAAAACGTCATCCGCGCCGCCAAGGAAGTGTTCGCCTCGCTGTTCAACGATCGCGCCATTTCCTACCGTGTTCACCAGGGTTTCGACCACAAGCTGGTGGCCTTGTCTGCCGGTGTACAGCGCATGGTGCGTTCGGAAACCGGCACCGCCGGCGTAATGTTCACCCTCGATACCGAATCGGGCTTCCGTGATGTGGTGTTCATCACCGGCGCCTACGGCCTGGGTGAAACCGTCGTACAGGGCGCGGTCAACCCCGACGAATTCTACGTACACAAGGGCACCCTCGAAGCGGGTCGCCCGGCCATCCTGCGCCGTAACCTGGGCAGCAAGGCCATCAAGATGATCTACGGCGACGAGGCCAAGGCCGGTCGTTCCGTGAAAACCGTTGAAGTCGACAAGGCCGAACGGGCGCGTTTCTGCCTGACCGACGCTGAAGTCAGCGAGCTGGCCAAACAAGCGATGATCATCGAAAAGCACTACAAGTGCCCGATGGACATCGAGTGGGCCAAGGACGGTGACGACGGCAAGCTGTACATCGTGCAGGCCCGTCCGGAAACCGTGAAAAGCCGCACCTCGGCCAATGTCATGGAACGCTACCTGCTCAAAGAAACCGGCACCGTGCTGGTGGAAGGCCGTGCCATCGGCCAACGCATCGGCGCCGGCAAGGTGCGGATCATCAAGGACGTGTCCGAAATGGACAAAGTCCAGCCAGGCGATGTACTGGTCTCCGACATGACCGACCCGGACTGGGAACCGGTAATGAAGCGCGCCAGCGCCATCGTCACCAACCGTGGCGGGCGTACCTGCCACGCGGCGATCATCGCCCGTGAGCTGGGGATTCCTGCGGTAGTCGGTTGTGGCAACGCCACCCAGCTGCTCAAAGACGGCCAGGGCGTGACCGTGTCCTGCGCCGAAGGCGATACCGGCTTCATCTTCGAAGGTGAACTGGGCTTCGACATCAAGCAGAACTCCATCGACGCCATGCCCGACCTGCCGTTCAAGATCATGATGAACGTCGGCAACCCGGACCGTGCCTTCGACTTCGCACAGTTGCCGAACGCCGGTGTGGGCCTGGCCCGCCTGGAGTTCATCATCAACCGTATGATCGGCGTGCACCCCAAGGCCCTGTTGAACTACGACGGCCTGCCGCTGGAGATCAAGGAAAGCGTCGACAAGCGCATCGCCGGCTACAACGACCCTGTGGGCTTCTACGTCGAGAAGCTGGTGGAAGGCATCAGCACCCTGGCGGCGGCGTTCTACCCGAAAAAGGTCATCGTGCGCCTGTCGGACTTCAAGTCCAACGAATACGCCAACCTGATCGGCGGCAAGCTCTACGAACCGGAAGAAGAAAACCCGATGCTGGGCTTCCGTGGCGCCTCGCGTTATATCAGCGAAGCGTTCCGTGACTGCTTCGAGCTCGAATGCCGCGCCCTCAAGCGCGTGCGCAACGAAATGGGCCTGACCAACGTCGAGATCATGGTGCCGTTCGTGCGCACCTTGGGCGAAGCGAGCCAAGTGGTCGACCTGCTGGCAGAAAACGGCCTGTCCCGTGGCGAAAACGGCCTGCGCGTGATCATGATGTGCGAATTGCCGTCCAACGCCATCCTGGCCGAAGAGTTCCTCGAGTTCTTCGACGGTTTCTCCATCGGTTCCAACGACCTGACCCAGCTGACCCTGGGCCTGGACCGCGACTCCGGAATCATCGCCCATCTGTTCGACGAGCGAAATCCTGCGGTCAAGAAGCTGCTGGCCAACGCCATCCAGGCCTGTAACAAGGCTGGCAAGTACATCGGCATCTGCGGCCAAGGTCCTTCCGACCACCCTGACCTGGCCAAATGGCTGATGGAACAGGGCATCGAAAGCGTCTCGTTGAACCCCGATTCCGTGTTGGAAACCTGGTTCTTCCTGGCGGAAGGCCAGGCGTCCGCCTAAGATCGTCATGTCAAAAGTGCCGGTCACCCGATGAGGGTGACCGGCATTCTTATCTGTGCAGGGCGGAACTCCTTCCGGACGCCGCCCTTTTTTGTGCAAGAGCATTATGCAAAGCAGCAGCAACCTGTTTCCCGTCGCCCTGATCAGCGCTGAGCGTCGTGGCGACCTGAGTGAAGACGTATACCGCCTCAAGCCCGGTAACAGCCCCGACGGCACCGTCGAGCTGGCAGTTACCCGTTTGGGCCTGGCCGATGTCCCGGAAAACCGGGGCATTGCGGTTATTTTATTGCATGGCAGTTTTTCCAATCGCCGCTTCTGGTATTCGCCCAAAGGCATCGGCCTGGGCGCTTACCTGGCACGCCAGGGATTTGATGTGTGGATCCCGGAAATGCGTGGTCATGGTTTGTCCAAGCGCAATCATGACTACGCACGCAACCGCGTCGCTGACTATGCGCGCTACGACTTGCCGGCCATTGGCGCGTTCGTGCGCGAGCAAAGCGGGCAGGTTCCTCACTGGATCGGTCATTCCCTGGGTGGCACCAGTCTGGCGGCGGCGCTTGGCGGGCGGCACCTTGGCGCGCCAGCCGTGGCTTCGGTGGCATTGTTTGGCTGCCAGGTCAGCCGCACCCACTGGCCGTTGAAGCTGCCACCGGTGGAATGGACGGGGCGCTTGCTCTTGAAACGCTTCGGCGAAGTCTCCGGCTCGCGCCTCAAGCGTGGCCCGGAGGACGAGCCGGCAGGCGTGATGATCGAAGCCATGCGCTGGAATGGCCTGTTTGGCCGCTTTGGCGAAGGCAAGAACGACTGGTGGAAAGGCCTGGCGGAGGTCGATGTGCCGTTACTGTCGGTCAGTGCTGCCGGCGATCGTCAGGACCCCGACTGGGCCTGTCGCAAGCTGTTCGAGCAGGTCGGTTCCGAGCACCGTCAATACTTGTGCCTCGGCCGTCAGCAAGGGTTTACCGAGGATTTCGGGCACGTTGAAATGCTCGTCAGCAAAGCCGCACAGGCTGAAGTGTGGCCACTGGTGGCGCAATGGCTGAAGGACCCGCTCGCCCCATTGTTCGGCGTGCAGCCCGAGGTGTTGGCCACTGTTTGAGGGCAGGGCTCTGCCAAGGGCGTTTCACTCGTGTGTGGTTGCGGCTAAGATATGACGCATTAAACGCTTCTGGTCATATTCAGTCGCGCAGTGGCTATTGCGTTGCGACGAAGTGGATGGGATGTTTCGCACCTGCTTGGGCTGGCGCTTCTTTCGAAAGACACCTCTTTGACGGAAAGGAATTGTTCAATGAACCATTATGTGACCCCTGACCTGTGCGACGCCTACCCGGAGCTGGTGCAGGTGCTCGAACCGATGTTCAGCAACTTCGGCGGCCGAGACTCCTTCGGCGGTGAGATTGTCACCATCAAATGCTTCGAAGATAACTCCCTGGTCAAGGAACAAGCCGACCAGCCTGGTGCTGGCAAGGTGCTGGTGGTCGACGGTGGAGGATCCCTGCGCCGTGCGCTGCTGGGCGACATGATCGCCGAAAAGGCTGCCAAAAACGGCTGGGAAGGGCTGGTGATCTACGGCTGCATTCGTGATGTGGATGTCATCGCCCAGACCGACCTTGGCGTGCAGGCCCTGGCCAGTCACCCGATGAAGACCGACAAGCGTGGTATTGGCGATCTGAACGTGGTGGTCACCTTTGCAGGCGTGACGTTCCGCCCGGGTGAGTACATCTACGCCGACAATAACGGCGTGATTGTGTCGCCCAGCCCACTGAAAATGCCTGAATAAACTGCTGTAAGCGACGGGGTGAGGATGTTCGAGGAAGAAAACGCGCAATGGGGGCTGGTGCATGCCCTGGTGCTGGACGGTAAAGGCGGTGCGCGTTCGATTGCCCGGACAGAGCTCGACGACTTGCAACTGCAGTCCCAGGAAAGCCTGTGGCTGCATTGGGATCGCAGTCATCCACAGACCCAGACCTGGCTGCGCAAATCCAGTGGCTTGAGCGAGTTCGCCTGTGACCTCTTGCTGGAGGAGAACACCCGCCCGCGCCTGTTGCCGTTGCCGGACTCGCAATTGCTGCTGTTCTTGCGTGGGGTCAACCTCAACCCCGGTGCCGAACCGGAGGACATGGTTTCGGTGCGGATTTTCGCCGCGGCCAACCGTGTGATTTCCCTGCGGTTGCGTCCGTTGCGCGCCACGGATGAGTTGCTGGTGCAGCTGGCGGATGGCAAGGGACCGAAGACGGCCTCTGAACTCATCCTTTATATGGCTCAGTACCTGACTAATAAAGTGCAGGATCTGGTCAGTGACCTGTCTGAAATCGTCGACGTAGAGGAAGAAAAACTCGATACCGACGAACGGTATACCCCGGAACATGGCAGCGTCCTGCAGATCCGTCGACGGGCAGCCGGGCTGAAGCGATTCCTCGCGCCGCAGCGGGATATTTTCGCCCAGCTCACGCGCATCAAACTGCCGTGGTTCTGTGACGACGATGCCGACTATTGGAACGAATTGAACAACAGCCTCACCCGTTATCTGGAAGAGCTTGAATTGACCCGAGAGCGCGTGGGGCTTGTGCTGGAGGCCGAAGACCGGCGTTTGAGCGTGCGCATGAACCGCACCATGTACCGCTTCGGGATCATCACCGGAATCTTCCTGCCGATGAGTTTTCTCACCGGCCTGCTGGGTATCAATGTGGGTGGGATTCCGTTCTCTGCCAGCCCCTATGGATTCATGATTGCGTGCCTGTTGATGGTCTCGGTGGCGCTTGGACAATGGTGGCTTTTTCGACGATTGCGCTGGGTTTGACCTGAATATGACCTGAACGTAGGAAGGGTCCTATGTGACCCCAAGAAATTTACCCTCGTCTTTTAAATCACTTGCGAGAGGTCCTTATGCACGATCCGTTCGAACAGTCTTTGCGTGACATGCTCAATGCCTCGCCGTCCAACCGCGACGACGATGCCTGCCTGGGCCGCGTGCTGAAAACCGCCAACCGTCAGGTGGGCGCGGGTGATCTGTTCGGTCTGCTCGGGCGCTGGGTGCCGGCGTTGATGATGGCCCTGAACAACGGTTCGGCCCATGTCTCACCGGTTTCCCGTGGTAAACCTCTTGCTCGCACTGCTGATAAGGCTGATTGAATATGGAACTTGATCTCTGGACCCAGAGCCTAGTCACCGCGATGACCGCATTGTGGACCAAGGTGGCGAATTTCATTCCCAACCTGTTTGGTGCCCTGGTGCTGGTGTTGCTGGGCTTTGTCGTGGCCAAGCTGCTCGACACCCTGCTGTCCAAACTGCTCGCGAAACTGGGCCTCGACCGCCTGATGGCAGGCACCGGTCTGACCAAACTGTTGGGGCGTGCCGGGCTGCAGGTACCGATCTCGACATTGATCGGCAAGATCGTTTATTGGTTTGTTTTGCTGATTTTCCTGGTTTCTGCGGCTCAATCCCTTGGACTTGAGCGAGTTTCAGCTACGCTCGACATGCTGGCGCTGTACTTGCCGAAGGTTTTCGGCGGCGCGCTGGTGCTGCTGGTAGGTGTTTTGCTGGCGCAACTGGCCAATGGGCTGGTGCGCGGCGCCGCCGAAGGCGTGGGTTTGGACTATGCTGCTGGCCTGGGGCGGATTGCCCAGGGCTTGGTGATTATCATCAGTATTTCGGTCGCGATCAGCCAGTTGGAGGTCAAGACTGACCTGCTCAACCACGTGATTGTGATCGTTTTGATTACCGTTGGTCTGGCCGTTGCGCTGGCCATGGGCTTGGGAAGCCGGGAAATTGCCGGTCAGATTCTTGCGGGAATCTATGTGCGTGAGTTGTACCAGGTGGGCCAACAGGTGCGTGTGGGCGAGGTTGAAGGGCAAATCGAGGAGATCGGCACGGTCAAGACGACGGTGCTGACCGATGACGGCGACCTGGTGTCGCTGTCCAACCGGATTCTCCTGGAGCAGCAGGTCAATAGCCGCTAACCCGGCAAACCCTGCTAATGTACGCCGCCGCGAGCCTGGGTGATCGGGCTGTGGCGGACATTGACCTGACTGTCGGCACGACTTGTTTTGAATAAAGCCCAAACGCTGTCCACGCGCTATGACCCCCGTGAGCTCTCTGATGAGGAGCTGGTCGCGCGTTCGCACACGGAGCTGTTTCACGTCACTCGCGCGTACGAAGAATTGATGCGCAGATATCAACGCACTTTGTTCAACGTTTGTTCAAGGTATTTGGGGAACGATAGAGATGCGGATGATGTCTGTCAGGAAGTGATGCTCAAGGTGTTGTACGGCCTGAAGAACTTCGAAGGCAAATCGAAGTTCAAGACATGGCTGTACAGCATCACGTACAACGAGTGCATCACGCAGTATCGGAAGGAACGGCGAAAGCGTCGCTTGATGGACGCCTTGAGTCTTGACCCCCTTGAGGAGGCGTCTGAAGAGAAGGCGCCGGCACCCGAGGAGAAGGGCGGACTTGATCGCTGGTTGGTGTATGTGAACCCGATTGACCGGGAAATTCTGGTGCTACGATTTGTCGCAGAGCTGGAGTTTCAGGAAATCGCTGACATCATGCACATGGGTTTGAGTGCTACAAAAATGCGTTACAAGCGTGCTCTTGATAAATTACGTGAGAAATTTGCGGGCGAGACTGAAACTTAGTGCGTGGCAAATATCTCTTACGTGTAGGCAAGTTCTGTTAGACTTGTCGCCGAGTTGTCCCCCGGTTTGTGGGACTGCTTTACAATCACCAGATGGGGATTTAACGGATGAAACTGAAAAACACCTTGGGCTTGGCCATTGGTTCTCTTATTGCCGCTACTTCTTTCGGCGTTCTGGCACAAGGCCAAGGCGCAGTTGAAGGCGAGCTGTTCTACAAGAAGCAGTACAACGATAGCGTCAAGCACATCGAAGACGGCTTCAATCCTGGCGCTCGCATCGGTTACTTCCTGACCGACGACCTGTCCTTGAACCTGTCCTACGACAAGACCAACCACACCCGTTCGAACGACGGTACTGGTAACCAGAAGATCAAAGGCGATACCGGCAGCCTGGTTGCCCAGTATCACTTCGGTCAAGCTGGCGTAGACAGCCTGCGTCCATACGTAGAAGGCGGTTTCGGTCACCAGAGCCGTACCAACGTTCAGGCTGACGGCCACAGCGGTCGCGACCAGACTACTTTCGCTACCGTTGGTACTGGCGTGAAGTACTACTTCACCAACAACCTGTACGCACGTGCCGGTGTTGAAGCTGACTACGGTCTGGACAACGGCAAGTGGGACTACTCCGCACTGGTCGGCCTGGGCGTAAACTTCGGCGGTAACGCTGGCGCAGTTGCTCCAGCTCCTACCCCAGCACCAGCTCCAGAGCCAACTCCAGAGCCAGAAGCTCCAGTTGCTCAGGTTGTTCGTGTTGAGCTGGACGTCAAGTTCGACTTCGACAAGTCGGTTGTTAAGCCTAACAGCTACGGCGACGTGAAAAACCTGGCCGACTTCATGGCTCAGTACCCAGCTACCAACGTAGAAGTTGCTGGTCACACTGACTCCGTAGGTCCAGACGCTTACAACCAGAAGCTGTCCCAGCGTCGTGCTGACGCTGTTAAGCAAGTCCTGGTTAAAGACGGCGTTGCTCCTAGCCGTATCACCGCAGTAGGTTACGGTGAATCCCGCCCAGTTGCTGACAACGCAACTGAAGCTGGTCGTGCCATCAACCGTCGTGTAGAAGCGTCGGTAGAAGCTACAGCTCAGTAATTACTGAGTGGTAGAAAAAAGCCCGGCTCAGGCCGGGCTTTTTTTCGCCTGGAATTTGCTTCAGGCGCTGGCGGCTTGTGTAAGGCAAGCGACTTGCCCAGGGGCTGCCACATGGCCAATCACCAGGATGGCCGGGCTCTTCAAGGCAAATGCCTGCGCATCTGCATACATGCGTGACAACTCACTGCGGCATTCCCGTTGCTGGGGCAGCGATGCGTTTTCGATCATCGCCACCGGCATATCCGCCGCCATCCCGCCGTCCAGCAATTGCTGGCGAATCTCCTCAAGCTTTGCCACGCCCATGTACACCACCAAGGTCGTCCCGCCCTCGGCCAGGGCCCGCCAATTCAGGCGGCTGTCGTCCTGGGTATGCGCCGTCACCAGGGTCACGCCACGGCTCACCCCGCGCAGCGTCAGCGGAACCGCGCAATTTGTCGCGCCCGCCAGGCCCGCCGTGATCCCGTTGACCAACTCCACCTCGACGCCCCGTTCACGCAGCCACATGGCTTCCTCACCGCCACGCCCGAAAATGCACGGGTCGCCGCCCTTGAGCCGCACCACGCATTTGCCCTGGCGCGCATAGCGCAGCATCAGGCGATGGATAAAGTCCTGCGGTGTCGAGCGACAGCCACCGCGTTTACCCACGGTGATCACCCGTGCTTCAACGCAGTGTTCCAGTACCGCCGGGTTGACCAGGTCATCGATCAGCACCACATGCGCCTCACGCAGGGCGCGTACGGCCTTGAGGGTCAACAGTTCCGGGTCACCGGGACCCGCGCCCACCAACCAGACTTTTGCGTTCATGGATTTTTCCTCGTCCAGGGATGACGTCAGCGGTGAAAGAGTGAGTACAACAGCACTAGATTGATCAACATCGACAGCAGTCCCAGAGTGCGCCAGACCTTCAAGGGTTCACGCTCCAGCAAAGGCTTGGGGCGAATGCTCAGTTCCTGCCGGTCCGCCTGTTCCAGCACACGCAACCATTCTTCGGCGGTTTCGTAACGATGCGCAGGTTGGGCCGCCACTGCCCGGTCCAGGCTGAGGGGTAGCCAATCCGGCAGATCGGGGCGGTAGCGGCTGGCGCTGAAGGGCTGGTTGAACCGGGGCCGTTGGAAGGCTTCGATTTCACCGTAGGGGTAGTGCCCGGTCAGCAGGTAATACAGGCTGACACCGACACTGTATAAATCCTGTTGGGCCGTAGGCCGGTCGCCGTTGAACGCCTCGGGCGCGATAAAGCTTGGTGTGCCAGGCAATGCATGGACGCGGTCTTCCGACAGGCCCGGGCAGTACGCCAGGCCGAAATCCAATACACGCAGTTCGCCGTCATCCCCCAGCAGCAGGTTTTCCGGCTTGATATCGCGGTGCAGGATCTGCCGCCGGTGCAACATGCCCACCGCCCGCAGCAAGCGCTCGGCGATCGACTGCCATTGCGCCAGGGGCAATGGGCCGTGCTGCTGGAACAGTTCGGCCAGGGTCTGGCCGGGGTAGTCCCGCATCACGTAGTACAGATGCTGGCGTCCGCTGGCGGCATGGACTTCAGGAAACGCCCGGCCGGCGACGCGTCGTAGAAACCATTCTTCCGCGAGCAAGGCCTGGCCGGCATCGCTGTCATCATCGCGGCTCAGCGGCAGGGTTTTCAGAAGCCAGGGTTGCTGCTGGGCATCCCGCACCCGGTACAGTAACGACTGTCGGCTCTGCGCCAATACGCTTTGCACCTGCCAGCCTTCAAAGTGTTGCCCGGCTTTCAACGGCGGTGGCAGCGGCCATTGCTGCAACTGCACCAGGGCGTCGCCGAGGGTCGCCGCGCCGAGGGTGTCGATACGCACGAGCAGGGCGCTGGCATTGTCCTGGCTACCCGCCAGGTGCGCGGCGTTCACCAGGGTGTTGACCGCCAGATCCAGGTCGGTTTGCTCGCGCAGAATCGAACGGATGCTGTGATCACCCAGGGTTGCCCACACGCCGTCACTGAGCAGCAGGAAACATTCGCCTTCGCGCAACTGGCCGTCGAGAAAATCCACTACCAGGTGTTGATCCAGGCCGAGGGCACGCTTGAGCACATGCTGCATGCCCGGCTGCTCCCATACGTGATCCTCACTGAGGCGCTGCAATTCGCCATCCAACCAGCGATACGCCCGGCAATCGCCGACATGCGCGAGGGTGAAGCGCTGGCCGCGAAACACCAGGGCGCTCAGGGTGGTCAGCAACGGCTGGCCACCGCCATTGGCCTGCAGCCAGCGATTCTGGGCCGACAGCAAGCGTTCCAGGGCCTGGGCCACGCTCCAGGTCTGCGGCGTGGCGTAGTAATCCAGGGCCAGCGCCTGCAAGGTCGAGCGCGCGGCCAGGCCGCCGTCGGCGCACTGACTCACTCCATCGGCGATGGCGCACAAGTAGCCTTTGCTCGCCGCCAGTTCGGCCACGGGTGTCACCACCCGCAGTGCGTCCTGGTTTTGCGCCCGAGGGCCGATGGTACTGGCCTGAGCGATGCTCAGTTGCAGGCTCATCAGACCCGTGCAGCCGTCACGGCGGCCGAGCCCCAGGTGGTTCTCCAGCGACGTTTAACGCCATGCAGGCCGAACCAGGCCAATACGCCCAGGCTCGCGAACAGCCACAGCGCCATCTGATAGCTGCCGGTGCTTTGCTTGATCGCGCCCATGCCAGCTGCCAGGGCGAAACCGCCAATGCCGCCGGCCATGCCGATCAGGCCGGTCATCACGCCGATCTCACGGCGGAAACGCTGCGGCACCAGTTGGAACACCGCACCGTTACCGGCGCCCAGGCCAAGCATGGTGCAGACGAACAGGGCCAGCGCCGCATAAGAGCTTGGCAGGTTGAAACCCACCGCCGCGATGCAGATTGCTGCCACGCTGTACATGCCCAGCAACGTACGAATCCCGCCGAAGCGGTCCGCCAGCGCACCGCCCAGTGGGCGCATCAGGCTGCCGCCGAACACGCAGGCGGCGGTGTAGTACCCCGCGGTCACCGGGCTCAGGCCGTACTGGTCGTTGAAGTAACCGGGCAGGGCGCTCGCCAGGCCGATAAAGCCGCCGAAGGTCACGCTGTAGAAAAACATGAACCACCAGCTGTCACGGTCGCCCAGGGCCTTTAAGTAGTCGGCCATGGATTTGGCTTTTGGCCGTTCAGGGGCATTGCGCGCCAGCCAGGCAAACACGATCAGCGTCAGCACCAGCGGAATCAGAGCGAAGCCGAACACGTTGCTCCAGCCAAACGCGGCCGCCAACACAGGCGCCAGCAACGCGGCGAACACCGTGCCTGAATTGCCCGCACCGGCGATGCCCATGGCCTTGCCCTGGTGTTCGGCCGGGTACCATTGGGAGGCCAGCGGCAACGCGACAGCAAAGGATGCACCGGCCATACCGAGGAACAGTCCCAGCAGCAGCGCTTGTTCGTAGCTATGGATGCCCAGTTTCCAGGCGCCGAACAGGGCACAGATCACAATCACCTGGCCGATCAGCCCGGCGGTCTTGGGCGACAGCTTGTCCGCCAGCATGCCCATCAGGAAGCGCAGCACCGCGCCCGCCAGGATCGGTGTCGCCACCACCAGCCCGCGTTGTTGGGTGGTCAGGTGCAGGTCGGCGGCAATCTGTACCGCCAGTGGGCCTAGCAGGTACCAGACCATGAAGCTCAGGTCGAAATACAGGAACGCGGCAAACAGGGTCGGGGTGTGCCCGGATTTCCAGAAGCTTGATTTCATCACGCACCTCAACGGTTGGGAGTCTTGTAAGAAGGCCAAAACGAAAAAACGCCGCCACCGGGTTCGCGAGGGCAAACCGGGTGTGCGACGTCTTTGTCGTGGAGGGGCAACCGCCGTTGGCTACCTGTGCGGAATACTTAGCAAGAGCTGAGCCAAATCAGCCGAGCAGCTCGCTCATGGCGATAATCTGCTCCGCCACCTGGATCAGTTTCTGCTGGCGGCTCATGGCCTGGCGACGCATCAGGGTGTAGGCCTCTTCTTCGTTGCAGGCCTTCATTTTCATCAGCATGCCCTTGGCCAGCTCGATGCGCTTGCGCTCGGCCAATTGCTGGTCGCGCGCCTGGAGCTGGGCGCGCAAGGCCTGGTCGCTTTCGAAGCGCGCCATGGCCACATCGAGGATCGGCTGCAGGCGCTGGGCCTGGATGCCTTCGACGATGTAGGCGCTGACGCCGGACTTGATCGCCTGGCGCATTACGTTCGGGTCATGTTCGTCGGTAAACATCACGATGGGCCGGGGTTGGTCTCGGCTGACCAATACCACCTGCTCCATCACATCACGACCCGGTGACTCGGTATCGATCAGGATCACGTCCGGGCGCACCGTTTCGACGCGTGCGGGCAGGTCGATGGTCAGGCCGGACTCATCGATGACATCAAAACCGGCCTCGATCAGCGCCGACCTGAGGCGGCCGACCTTACGCGGGGTGTCATTGATCAACAGGATTCGCAGCATGGAGATTCTCCTGTCAGCGCCAGGCCTGGCGGTTGGAATCATTGGCCAGGGCATGCAGGCGGAAGCTGCGGGCGTATTCGGTTGGGTTGGAACCGTCCCAGATTTTGCCGTCGATCAGTTGGCTGCTGCGCATGTCCTGGGCCTTTACCGGGATCCCCAGCGCACCTGCCGCCTGGCGATACAACGCCAGTTGCTGCACCTGGCGGGCAACGCCCAGGTAGTCGGGGTCCTCGCGCAACAGGCCCCAACGCCGGAACTGGGTCATGAACCACATGCCGTCGGAGAGGTAAGGCAGGTTCACCTCGCCACCGGCGAAGAAACGCAGGGCGTGGGGATCCTGCCACTGGTTGCCCAGGCCATCGTCATAGGCGCCCAGCAGGCGCGGTTCGATGCAGTCGAGCGGGGTGTCGAGGTACTCGCGACCACTGAGCAATTGCGCGGTGGAACGGCGGTTTTCGGTGCTTTCTTCGATAAACCGGCTGGCCTCCAGGATCGCCATCACCAGCACGCGCGCAGTATTGGGGTACTGGTCGACGAACGTCCGGGTGCAACCGAGGACCTTTTCCGGGTGATCCGGCCAGATCGCTTGGCTTGTCGCCAAGGTAAACCCCTGGTTTTGCTTGACTGCGCTGGCGCACCAGGGCTCGCCGACACAAAACCCGTCGATGCGTCCGGCTTGCAGGTGGGCAACCATTTGCGGTGGCGGGACCAACACGCTGTCCACATCCTGCAAGGGGTGAATACCTTGGCTCGCCAGCCAGTAATACAGCCACATGGCGTGAGTACCTGTGGGAAAGGTCTGCGCGAAGGTCAGTTTTGTTCGGCTTTGGTGCACGTGGCGGTCAAGCGCCTCAGGAGTGATCACCCCTTGTTGCTGCAAGCCGTGGGACAGGTTGATGCTCTGGCCGTTCTGGTTGAGCCCCATCAGCACGGCCATGTCGGTGGGCGCGACTCCGCCGATGCCCAGGTGCACGGCATAGATCAGCCCGTACAGGCTGTGAGCGGCGTCCAGTTCGCCGCTGACCAGTTTGTCGCGCAGGTTGGCCCAGGACGATTGGCGCTTGAGGTTCAGGGTCAGGCCGTAGGGTTGAGCGAAGCCCTGGGTGGCCGCTACGACCATCGAGGCGCAGTCGCTCAGGGCCATGAAACCCAGGTCAAGGCTGCTCTTTTCCGGGGCATCACTGCCGTTGACCCAGGCCAGCGGGTCGTTCATCGGGCTGTTGCCGACCGAATCGTTCATCAACACCTACCTTTTCTTTCAAAAAAAAGCGTCGTTCCCTCAGATGGCGATGTAAGCCAATGCGGGTAACGACGCCTTTGTCCGTAGCGCGCTCCGCCGTTGGCGCGTGCTCTCATGCAGAGTTCATAGCAAGGCACATGCCACGGGCAGTGAGGCGCGGCTGGCCGTCAGCTTTCCATCAAGATTGAAACCGGACGGGCTTTCAGTATGGCCGCTCTCTCACCGCCAGACTGCCCAGGAACCCTCACGGTGCACGCCGAATCCCTTGTAACGATGCTCCGTCTCCGGTTTTACCGTTGGCTGTGGTTTGCCGGCCTGTGGTTGGGAAGTGCGCTGGCTTGGGCCGAGCTTCACCAGGTTCGGGATGAAAGCCTGTATACCGTGTTCACTGCGCTGTCTGAGCCGCTGGGGGTGCCCATCGTTGTCAGCCAGGCGGTGGCGCGCAAACGTCTCAGCACCGCACTGGATTTCGATGCGCCGCAACAGGCGTTGGAGGCGCTTGCGCAAGAGCAGGGGTTGATCTGGTACAGCGACGGGCAAGCGCTGCATATCTACGATGCTGACGAGGCAAAGAGCTCTGCGGTGACCTTGCGGCATATTACGGTCGACAAGTTGCGTGGCCTCATGCGCCGCTCGGGCCTTGATGAGTCACGCCATCCCCTGCGTGAAAGTGGGGCACGCACATTTTATGTGTCCGGCCCACCTAACTACGTCGACCAGGTGATGCGCCTGGCCCAATTGATGGATCGGCAAAGAGCCGACTTGCGTGTGGGCGCGCAGGCCTTTGGTGTGGTTCAGGTGCTTAACACCGATGTGGCGGACCGTCAGTACGGCGCGCGCGACAACCCGGTTACCGTGCCGGGAATGGCGTCGATGATCGAGACCCTGCTGGCCAGCGGGCACAAGGGGTTGCTGGCCGACAAGAGCCTTGGTGTGATCGCCTACCCGGACAGCAACAGCCTGCTGATCAAGGGCAAGCCGGCCCAGGTGACCTTCATCCAGAAACTGGTGGCGGAACTCGACATACCCAAGCGATCGATCGAAGTGTCGTTATGGCTGGTGGATGTTGAGCGTGACGAGCTGGAAAAACTGGGCCTGGGCAGGGATGAAGACGCCCGGATGTCGACCACGCGAATCCTTGCGCCTCAGGATGACAATCGCGTGATGGCCAGGATCGGTGCATTGGAGCGTCGTCGACGGGCGAAGGTGGTGGCACTGCCCGTGATTCTCACTCAGGAGAACGTCCCGGCGGTGTTTCAGGATAGCCATACGTTTTATCTACCGCCCTCCGGAAACGACCGAACTGACTGGAAACCTGTGCGCTATGGCACTCAGGTCAGCGTACTGCCGCGTTTTTCAGAAGCTAACCAGATCGAAATGCGCCTTGAGATTGAGGAGGGGCGCCAGATAAGTGAGAAGGGGCGGCGTGAAAAAAATACCGCGGTGGGGCAGGTGGGGGTCAACAGTGTGGTGCGTGTGCCCCAGGGCAGGCGTCTGTGGCTGGGCGCGTTTCAACGAGAGGCAGAGCGGCGGGCGACTACTCGCCCGGATCAAGTGCGTCTGTTTGTGATTCAGGCCAGGGCCGTGGGCCTTGAGACGCTGGGGTCGGGTGGGGGGGCAGGGCCGCCGCCTTTGACGGCAGCGCAATACGAGCGTGTTCAACGTGCGTTTGTACGGCCTGAGCGCGATGTCTCACCGTGAGCAAGGTGTCAGCCCGATGCATCTGGAAATTCTTCTTCAGGAACAACTGATCAGCCGCCGGCGCCTGGCAAAGTTTGCGCCCGGGAAGGTGTTGCCTTTGATGCCAGAGATAATCCATTGCGTGGAGGTTCGGGTTAACGGGCAATTACTGGCCTTGGGTGAGTTGGTGCAGTTGGAAGACCGGTTGGGGGTTGAGTTGCACGAGGTTTACCACGCGTGGCTACCTGAAGGTGATGGGTAGCGAAACGTCTTACAGCGTGGTTCCAAAATAATGCGCGATGTCTGCGCTTTTTCCTAACGTGAGCCTTGAGGCAGGTTTTTATAGTCGTGGCAGGGGCACTTGAACCCGTAATGCAAATGAGGACTTCAATGTCAGTAGTCGGATGCCGAGGTAATCATGGCTGTCATGGATGATGGAGGGACGACGACTTCCCTGGTTTTTGCGCGTTGGACCCTGCACGAAGATGGTCGCCTGACCGGTGAGGACGCAGATCTTCAGTTGCCGCCCAAGGAAGGGCTGGTGTTGCGGTTGTTGCTGATGTCCGGTGGCGTGTTGATGACCAAGGATCGCTTGCTGGAGCTGGCCTGGCCGCAGGGGGAAGTTGCCGAAGAGTCGCTGACACGCTGCATTTATTCACTGCGCAAGTACCTTGGCACCGACAAGGGGTTTATCAAGACGATTTACGGTCGGGGGTACCGTTTCATTTGCCCGGTGACGATCAAGGGCCCCGCGTCTGGCCGTATGGACCATGTGTGCTCGGCATGCGGCCATACCCGCAATGGAGTGGCAGGCCGTGGCTAGGTTCTGGAGCAAGGGCTTGGTGTTGGGTGTCATGATGACCGGCAATCAGGCGCTGGCCTATTGCTGGGAGGAGGCGGCCAGCCGCTACGACATCGAGCCCGAATTGCTGCAGGCGATCGCTGCGGTGGAGTCGGGCTTTCGTGCGCACGCGATAAACGATACGAACCGTAATGGCACTCGGGACATCGGCCTGATGCAGATCAACAGCAGCCATTTGCCGCGCCTGCTCGAGCGAGGTATTACCGAGGAGCGGTTGCTCAATGAGCCTTGCCTGTCGGTGGAGGTAGGGGCTTCGATTCTCGCCGAGTTCATCCAGCGCTTTGGCTACAACTGGACGGCGGTAGGCTCCTACAACGCAGGCCCGGGTTCCGGGCCTGCGCGTGAGGCGTTGCGCATGCAATATGCCCAGAAAATCTGGGCGTATTACGAGCAGTTGGTAGCGCACCGCTACTGACGATTGAGGTTCGCGCCTCGCGCGCAACCCGTGACCCCGGCTATAATCGCCGCCACCTTTCGCCGCCATCCGAGTCTAGCCCGCCCATGTATACCCTGGCCCGCCAGCTGTTGTTCAAACTCTCCCCGGAAACCTCCCACGATCTGTCCCTGGACCTGATCGGTGCCGGTGGCCGCCTGGGGCTCAATGGCCTGGTATGCAAGGCACCGGCAAAAATGCCGGTCTCGGTGATGGGGCTCGACTTCCCCAACCCGGTCGGCCTGGCGGCTGGCCTGGATAAGAACGGTGCGGCCATCGATGGTTTTGCACAGCTGGGTTTCGGTTTCGTTGAAATCGGCACCGTGACGCCACGTCCACAGCCGGGTAACCCCAAGCCACGTATCTTCCGCCTGCCGGAAGCCGAGGCGATCATCAATCGCATGGGTTTCAACAACCTGGGCGTTGATCACCTGCTGTCGCGGGTTCAGGCGGCGAAGTACAAGGGCATCCTGGGCATCAATATCGGCAAGAACTTCGATACGCCGGTCGAGCGTGCGGTGGATGATTACCTGATCTGCCTGGACAAGGTCTACGCCCACGCCAGCTATGTCACGGTCAACGTCAGCTCGCCCAATACCCCGGGCCTGCGCAGCCTGCAGTTCGGCGACTCCCTCAAGCAACTGCTCGAAGCCTTGCGCCAGCGCCAGGAAGACCTGGCCGTGCGTCATGGCAAGCGCGTGCCGCTGGCGATCAAGATCGCGCCGGACATGAGCGACGAAGAAACCGTGCTGGTGGCCCAGGCCCTGGTGGACTCGGGGATGGACGCAGTCATCGCGACCAACACCACCCTCAGCCGCGTAGGCGTCGAAGGCCTGGCACATGGCGACGAAGCGGGCGGCCTGTCGGGGGCGCCGGTGCGTGACAAGAGCACCCATATCGTCAAGGTGCTGGCTGCGGAGTTGGCCGGGCGCTTGCCGATCATCGCCGTCGGCGGTATTACCGAAGGCAAGCATGCGGCCGAGAAGATTGCCGCGGGCGCAAGCCTGGTGCAGTTGTATTCCGGCTTCATCTACAAAGGCCCGGCGCTGATTCGCCAGTCGGTAGATGCCATCGCGGCATTGCCAAAAGCCTGAAAGCCATCCATTAAAAAGGGCTCCTGAAAAGGAGCCCCCTGGGCCGAAGCCCGCCGCCCGGATGGGGCGTGCATGGTAAGTCGTTATAAATCCAGAGGTGGTGTCGGAATTAATTGCCCTTGATTAGCCGACGGCGTGAAGTTCGTTGAGTCTGTGGATTCCCGCAGTGCCAGTCATACCGTCCCAGTTGTCGCCGCGTCCTTCTCGCCAGCCGTTGATCCAGGCTTGGCGTACCGACGGTAGAGTAAATGGGCAAAGCTCACGGGATTTGCCATGAACGCCGTATTGATATCCGCGTAAAAATGCTCTTTCCAACGGATCACGCTTAAGTCTTCTCATAGGGTGTTTCCCTCACTTGTTGACTGTCTTGATATCCTTCGGCCTCGTCCGAGACCGGGCAGAGTTTTTCTGCCGTTGGTGGGCTCGCTGCCGGCGTGGCGAGCCGATGTGTCGGCGTCGTTACGGCGCCAACCTGTGTTGAGTTCTAACCAATAGGTCACATGGATTCAATGATCGTTTTGTCATAAGCACGTAACGATAACGATGCTATAGCGATAAGCTGGGATGGTTTTTCGCCCCTTTTATCGGGCAAAGCCAGCTATGATGCACCCTGCATAGAGGATGGGTTTAATCCTTTAGTGAGAATGTCCGCCCGTTGCAGTCAGTTATTATTCGACGAAGGGTCGGAATATTTCTTTTTGTTACAGCCAATTGTTTCTCTGCCCCGTCATTACAGGCCCAAAGGCCCGGCAGCCGGGGTGGGACGGCACATTCGTGCCACGCGAGCACTCTTCAAGAAAAGTGCTTGATTGAAAACCGAACCGGCGATGCGTCGCCCGTTCATTTATTGCTGAAAAGCCTGGAATGCCCCATGTCGGACCGTTTTGAACTCTTCCTCACCTGCCCCAAGGGCCTCGAAGGCCTGCTGATCGAGGAAGCCGTCGGGCTTGGCCTTGAGGACGCCCGCGAGCACACCTCGGCTGTGCGCGGCATGGCCGATATGGAAACCGCCTACCGCCTGTGCCTCTGGTCGCGCCTGGCCAACCGCGTGCTGCTGGTGCTCAAGCGCTTCCCGATGAAGGACGCCGAAGACCTCTACCACGGCGTGCTGGATATCGAGTGGGCCGACCACATGGTGCCGGATGGCAGCCTGGCGGTTGAATTCAGCGGCCACGGTTCGGGCATCGACAACACCCACTTCGGCGCGCTGAAGGTCAAGGATGCGATTGTCGACAAGCTGCGCACCCCGACTGGCGAGCGCCCGTCCATCGACAAGATCAACCCGGACCTGCGCATCCACCTGCGCCTGGACCGTGGCGAAGCGATCCTGTCCCTCGACCTGTCCGGCCACAGCCTGCACCAGCGCGGTTATCGCTTGCAGCAGGGGGCGGCACCGTTGAAGGAAAACCTGGCGGCCGCGATCCTGATCCGTGCCGGCTGGCCGCGCATCGCCGCTGAAGGCGGCGCGCTGAGTGACCCGATGTGCGGCGTGGGCACCTTCCTGGTGGAAGGCGCAATGATCGCTGCCGACATGGCCCCCAACCTGAACCGCGAGCTGTGGGGTTTCACCACCTGGCTCGGTCATGTCCCGGCGCTGTGGAAGAAGCTGCACGCCGAAGCCGCTGAACGCGCCGCCATCGGCATGAACAAGCCGCCGCTGTGGATCCGTGGCTACGAAGCCGATCCGCGCTTGATCCAGCCTGCGCGCAATAACATCGAGCGGGCCGGCCTGAGCCACTGGATCAAGGTGTACCAGGGCGAAGTCGGCACCTTCGAACCGCGCCCGGACCAGAACCAGAAAGGCCTGGTCATCTGCAACCCGCCGTACGGCGAGCGCCTGGGTGACGAAGCCAGCCTGTTGTACCTCTACCAGAACCTCGGCGAGCGTCTGCGCCAGGCGTGCATGGGCTGGGAAGCCGCAGTGTTCACCGGCGCGCCGGACCTGGGCAAGCGCATGGGCATCCGTAGCCACAAGCAGTATTCGTTCTGGAACGGCGCGTTGCCGTGCAAGTTGCTGCTGATCAAGGTCAACCCGGACCAGTTCGTCACCGGCGAGCGTCGTACCCCGGAACAGCGCCAGGCCGAGCGTGAGCAAGCTGCCTACGATCAGGCCCCGGCCGAGCCGCAAGAGCGCCAGTACAACAAGAACGGCAACCCGATCAAACCTGCTCCGGCCCCGGTGGTCGAGCAGGCGCGCCTGAGCGAAGGCGGGCAGATGTTTGCCAACCGCCTGCAAAAGAACCTCAAGCTGCTAGGCAAGTGGGCCAAACGCGAAGGCGTGGATTGCTACCGCGTGTACGATGCCGACATGCCGGAATACTCCATGGCCATCGACCTGTATCACGATTGGGTGCATGTACAGGAATACGCGGCGCCCAAGTCCATTGACCCGGAAAAAGCCTCCGCGCGTATGTTCGATGCGCTGGCGGCCATTCCCCAGGCGCTGAACATCGACAAGAGCCGCGTGGTGGTCAAGCGCCGTGAGCGTCAGAGCGGTACCAAGCAGTACGAGCGCCAGAGCGCCCAGGGCAAGTTCACCGAAGTCAGCGAAGGCGGCGTAAAGCTGCTGGTCAACCTCACCGACTACCTGGACACCGGCCTGTTCCTCGACCACCGCCCGATGCGCCTGCGCATCCAGAAAGAGGCGGCCGGCAAGCGTTTCCTCAATCTGTATTGCTACACCGCCACCGCCAGTGTGCATGCGGCCAAGGGCGGCGCGCGCAGCACCACCAGCGTCGACCTGTCCAAGACCTACCTGGACTGGGCACGCCGCAACTTGTCCCTCAACGGCTTCTCCGACAAGAACCGTCTGGAGCAGGGTGACGTGATGGCCTGGCTGGAGGCCAGCCGCGATGAGTTCGACCTGATCTTCATTGACCCGCCGACCTTCTCCAACTCCAAGCGCATGGAAGGTATCTTCGACGTGCAGCGCGACCACGTGCAGTTGCTCGACCTGGCCATGGCGCGCCTGGCGCCGGGCGGCGTGCTGTACTTCTCGAACAACTTCCGCAAGTTCGCACTGGAGGACAACCTGAGCGAACGCTACGCGGTCGAGGAAATCAGCGACAAGACCATCGACCCGGATTTCGCACGCAATGCGAAGATCCACCGGGCGTGGAAAATCACCGCGCGCTGAACACGGCTGTCAATCAGGCCGTAAGCCTGGATTATTCCGGGTTTGCGGCTTTTTTACGCTGGTCAAATTCAAGGCCGGTGGCTATAACTTAAGGCCAAGCCAAAGTGACACCCCCCGCACGCTGGCGCTGTGAGTGTTGCCTATGCCGTTGCAAGCCGTACGCCCGAAAATCCTAGGCTTTATCAGTGAGCAGGCGTCGGCTTGGCTGGTGGCATTGGTGGTGTTGCTGGCAGGGTTTGCCTTGACGGCTGTTGTGGCCTGGGCGGCCGCCGACCTCTATCAGCAGCAGGTGCGCCAACGCTTTCAGTTGTTGGTCAACGAACGCTACAGCCGCCTGCAGGAACGCTTCGACGACCAGGAACAACGCCTGAACAGCTTGCGGCGTTTCTTCGTCAACTCCGATGACGTGTCCCGCGAAGAGTTTGACGGTTTTGCCCAGCCCTTGTTGCTGCGCGCGCGCGCTTACTCCTGGGCGCCCCGGGTGTATCGCGAACAGCGCGGTCAGTTTGAAAAAGCCGTGTCCGCGCAGCGCGGCACACCTTTCGTGATCTGTGAGTTGAATTCCACGGGTGAGTTGGCCCCTGCGCCCGAGCGCGATGAATACGTACCGGTACTGTACAGCCAGACTCAAAGCCTGTTGGGGGCACCCCTCGGCTTTGACCTGCTGGCCCAGCCCCTGAGGCGTTCGGTGCTTGAGCGTGCGCAAAACACCGGCAAGCTGGCGGTGTCCCAGCCCATGCAACTGGTGGGTGTGGAACCGGACTATGCCACCGGGGTTTTATTGGTCGCGCCGGTCAGTCATTTGCCCACCTCCGACCAATCCCAGAATGAGCCCTACGGCTATGTCATGGCGGTGATCAGCATGCGCCAACTGGTGGCCGACGGTTTGCCCAAGCCGGACCGCGACAACCTGGTGATGCAGATCGTCGACACCTCCGACGTGCAAAAGCGCGTGCTTTTCGAGTCCGGCAATGCCGTGGCCAGCAGTGATCTGGTCGGGGCGCGCCGCCTCACGCTGGGTGACCATGTGTATGCCCTCACACTGCGTCCGAGCCAGGTGTTCGACCAGGCCAACCACTCCTCGCTGAGCACGATCCTGACCATGGGCGGCCTGCTCAGCCTGTTGCTCAGCGCGTTGCTCTATGTGCTGGTCAGCCAACGCCAGCGCGCGTTGAAACTGGTGGAGCAGCGCACGGCGCAGTTGCGTCTGCGCGAGCAGGAATTACGCGGCGCCCACGGCCAATTGCGCAGTGTGCTGAATGCTGCGACGCAGGTCGCGATCATTGCCACCGACCTGCGCGGTGTCATCAATACCTTCAATGCCGGTGCCGAGCAGATGCTGGGGTTCAAGGCCGAGCAGGTGGTGGGCACGCACACCCTGGAAAGCCTGCACCTGGCGTCGGAACTGGAAGCGCGTTCCGCCAGCCTCAGTGTAGCCTTGGGCAAACGCATCCCGGCAAGCCAGGCGATGCTGGTGGAAAGTCCCGACAACCTGCACCAAGCCCGCGAGTGGACCCTGGTTCGTGAGGATCGCAGCCAACTGACGGTGAACATGCTGGCCACCGTGTTGCTGGACGACCATGGTTTGTGGATCGGTCACCTGGCGATTTACCTGGACATTACCGAACAAAAGCGCGCCTACGAGGCATTGGCGGCCAGGGATCGGCTGCTCAAGAAACTCAGCGCCCATGTGCCCGGCGGCATCTTCCAGTTCACCCTGGAGCCTCAAGACAACTGGAAATTCATCTACGCCAGCGACGGCATGCGCGATATCTATGAAATCGAGACCGGCGTGCTGCAGCAGGATGCGAAGAAGGTCTTCGAGCGCATCCACCCGCTGGATGCGGAGCGGGTACGCGCATCGATCCGCTTGTCGGCGTTGCAGTTGAGCCATTGGCGGGAGGAGTACCGGGTGCTGTTGCCGCAACGCGGACTGCGCTGGATTCGCGGCGAAGCGACGCCGGAAGAGTTACCCGGAGGAGGGACGCTGTGGCATGGCTACGTGTCGGATATTTCCGATCTGAAGCGGGTGGAAGAAGAGCTGCGTGCACTCTCCATCACCGACTCCCTGACCGGGATCCACAACCGCCGCTATTTCCAGGACCGCCTCAAGGCCGAGATGGTCAGGCTCAACCGCACCTCGGGGGCCTTGTCGGTGATCATGCTCGATATCGATCACTTCAAGCGCATCAACGACCAGCATGGGCATGCCGTCGGCGATGGGGTATTGCAGGAGTTGTGCAAACGCATCAGCCAGCGCCTGCGCCGCACCGATGTGTTCTGCCGCCTGGGTGGCGAGGAGTTCATGGTGCTGTGCCCGCACACCGATGGTGCTCAGGCCTACAGCCTGGCGATGGAGTTGTGGGCGTCGTTGCGCAGCGTGCCGATGGAGCCGGTCGGTATTGTCACCGCGAGCTTCGGCGTGGCCAGTTGGCGGGTGGACGAAGGTATCGATGGGCTGCTGCTGCGCGCTGACTCGGCCGTGTACGTGGCCAAGCAGGCAGGCAGGGATCGGGTGGAAGCGCAGTCGGTTTGCTGACTGGCCCTGTCGTGGTGAGCGGGCTTCTGGGGTGAGCGGACAAGCCTGTTCACCCCAGTATGTTTCAGAGGGCCGGTGCTGCCGCAGCCACCTTCGGCTGACGGTACAGGTCGAGCAACACCTGATCCAACACCGACGAAGCACCCCATGGCTTCGGGTCGTTGAGGATAGCCACCACAGCCCAGGTATTGCCGTTGTTGTCGCGGCTGAACCCGGCGATGGCGCGCACGGTGTTCAGGGTGCCGGTCTTGACGTGGGCTTCGCCGCGCATGGCGGTGGTCTTCAGGCGTTTGCGCATGGTGCCGTCGGTGCCGGCAATCGGCATCGAACTGATGTACTCGGCAGCGTAGGGGCTTTTCCACGCGGCTTGCAGCATGGCCGCCATCTCGCGGGCGCTGACCCGTTCGGCGCGGGACAGGCCTGAGCCGTTCTCCATCACCAGGTGCGGCGCGGTGATGCCTTTCTTCGCCAGCCACTGGCGCACCACGCGTTGCGCAGCCTTGGCATCGTCGCCATCGGCGTCGTTGCGGAACTGCGCGCCCAGGCTCAGGAACAACTGCTGGGCCATGGTGTTGTTACTGTATTTGTTGATGTCGCGGATGATTTCCGCCAGGTCCGGCGAAAAGGCCCGGGCCAATACCTTGGCATCCTTGGGCACCGGCGCCTGGATGTCACGGCCCTGGATGGTGCCGCCCAGTTCCTTCCAGATCGCCCGGACGGCGCCGGCGGTGTAGGTGGCGTGGTCCAGCAGCGACAGGTAGGTCTGCGAGCTGCAGCCATCGGCCAATTGGCCGCTGACCGTTACCGTCACGCTGCCGTCGGCGGCGGTGACCGGGTTATAGCGTACGTCGCCGGTGCACTGCTTGGCGTTGGACACCTTGACCTGGTTGTCGATACGGATGCTGGCAATCGGCGGCTCGACCGATACCAGTACCCGGCCCGAATCATTGCGGGTCACGAAGCGCAGGGCCTTGAGGTTGACCAGCAGCGCGTCCGGCTTGACCAGGAAGGGCTTGTTCTCGTCGTTGCCGTCGTCGTTGAATTCCGGCAACAGCGGCTGGTTGAAGAAGCTGCGGTCCAGCACCAGGTCCCCAGTGACTTGCTGCACGCCGTTGGCGCGCAGGTCGCGCATCAGCAGCCAGAGTTTTTCCATGTTCAGCTTGGGGTCGCCGCCGCCCTTGAGGTACAGGTTGCCGTGCAACACGCCACCGCTGAGGGTGCCATCGGTGTAGAACTCGGTTTTCCACTGGTGGTTGGGGCCGAGCATTTCCAGGGCCGCGTAAGTGGTGACCAGCTTCATGGTGGAGGCCGGGTTCACCGACACGTCGGCGTTGAACACGGTGGGCGTGCCCGGGCCGTTCAGTGGGATCATCACCAACGACAGCGCAGTGTTTTGCAGTTTGGCTTTGGCCAACGCCTGTTGAACATTGGGCGGCAGGGTATTGTTGACGGGGGCAGCGGAGACGGAAAAGGCCAGTGGCAGAATAAAACCGGCAAACAGAACGGAACGCAACGATTTGATCATAAGAAGTAAAACCCTACTGCTGAGGAGGGTGAAAAAGGCGAGGGGTAAGTAAGAAAAATCCCTCAATGGTCATGAAAGTGTCGGCATTATGCCCCAAGGTGGAGCCACTTGTAGCTGAACCATAGCTGGTATTAGGCGTTTTTTTTACAGGCATTGTGCCGCCTGTCCCAGAGAGTCGGGCAATCGCCGCCTTAAACTGCTAAAGTGCCGCCCGTTATTACTTATGAGGATTGTTCCAATGGCGACTAACCGTTCCCAGCGTCTGCGCAAAAAACTGTGCGTTGATGAATTTCAAGAGCTGGGTTTCGAACTGAACCTGGACTTCAAAGAAGGCCTGAGTGAAGAAGCTATCGACGCTTTCCTCGAAGCATTCATCAAAGAAGCCATGGAAGCCAATGGTCTGGGCTACGTCGGCGGCGACGACTACGGTCTGGTTTGCCTGCAGAAGCGTGGCTCGGTCTCCGAAGAGCAACGTGCTGCCGTTGAAGCCTGGCTGAAAACCCGTTCCGAGCTGACCAAGGCTGAAGTCAGCCCGCTGCTGGACGTGTGGTATCCGGAAAAGCCGATCAACGCGGCTAAGTGATACTGAAAAAACGGCGACCCCAGGGTCGCCGTTTTTTTATGCCTTGCGCCAATTCAGAATCAGCAGCGTCAACACCCCCGCCACAATCCCCCAGAACGCCGACCCGATGGAAAACAGCGTCAGGCCAGACGCCGTGACCATGAAGGTGATCAGCGCCGCTTCACGTTCCTTCGGCTCATTCATGGCGATGCTCAGGCCATTGATGATCGAGCCAAACAGCGCCAGCGCCGCGATCGACAGCACCAGTTCCTTGGGCAAGGCTGCGAACAGCGCCGCCAAGGTCGCGCCGAATACCCCGGCAATCCCGTAGAACACCCCGCACCACACGGCTGCGGTATAGCGCTTGTTGCGGTCTTCATGGGCATGGGGCCCGGTGCAGATCGCTGCGCTGATGGCGGCCAGGTTGATGCCGTGGGAGCCGAACGGCGACAACACCAGAGATGCCAGCCCGGTGGCGGTGATCAGCGGCGAGGCCGGCACGTTGTAGCCGTCGGCCCGCAGCACGGCGATGCCGGGCATGTTCTGCGAGGTCATCGCCACCACGAACAATGGGATGCCGATGCTGATGGTCGCCGCCAGCGAAAAGTGCGGCGTGGTCCATACCGGCGTCGCCACTTCCAGGTGGAAACCGCTGAAGTCCAGCAGCCCCATCAACCCCGACAGCGCGGTGCCGATCAGCAGCGCGGCCAGCACCGCATAACGCGGCGACAGGCGCTTGATCACCAGGTAGGTGAAGAACATTCCCAGCACCAGCCCGGTGCGATGCTGCGCGGCGACGAAGATCTCGCTGCCGATCTTGAACAGGATGCCCGCCAGCAGGGCCGCCGCCAATGACGCCGGGATACGCTTGACCAGTTTTTCAAAGCTGCCGGTCAAGCCGCAGATCGTCACCAGCACCGCGCAGGTGATGTACGCGCCGATGGCTTCGCCGTAGCTCACACCGCCCAGGCTGGTGATCAGCAGCGCGGCACCTGGCGTCGACCAGGCAATGGTGATGGGGGTGCGATAGCGCAGGGACAGGCCGATGCTGCACACTGCCATGCCGATGGAGATCGCCCAGATCCATGAAGAAATCTGCGCCGTGGTCAAACCGGCGGCTTGCCCGGCCTGGAACATCAGGACCAGGGAGCTGGTGTAGCCGGTCATCATGGCGATGAAGCCGGCGACGACGGCCGAGGGTGAAGTGTCGGCCAGCGGGCGCAGAGGCGCTTGGGCGGCATCGGTCATGGACAGGTGTTCCTTTTACCAGGGAAGTTGCGGATTCAAGCCTAAACTCAAACGCAGCGACCCATTGCAATACAGCCGACGCCGCAAACAGCCGTACAGTGTGTTGGCGCATTGGGTTGTGTACAATGTGCCCTGTTTTTAGGTGATACTTGCCAGCGACACGCTGTTGCCGTATTACCGTTAATTCGCCGCCGTTCTCCAAACCCGAGTGCCCATGAACGAACAGTTGCAACCTCTCAAGAAACAACCGCGTGCCGGCAAGGCCGGTCGCAGCGGAACCCAGGACGATATCGTCTACGCGCATATCTTCGAGGCGATCCTCGAACAACGCCTGGCACCCGGTACCAAGTTGAGCGAAGAGGCACTGGGCGAAATCTTCGGCGTCAGCCGCACCATCATTCGCCGCGCGTTGTCGCGCCTGGCCCATGAAGGCGTGGTGCTGCTGCGGCCCAATCGCGGTGCGGTAGTGGCCAGCCCAAGCGTCGAGGAGGCACGCCAGGTGTTCCTCGCGCGGCGTCTGGTGGAGCGGGCGATCACTGAGTTGGCGGTGCAACACGCCACGGCCGAGCAACTGGCCGAACTGCGCCAGATGGTCAATGACGAACGCGACAGCTTCTCCCGTGGCGATCGCGGCGCCGGTATCCGTCTCTCCGGCGAGTTCCACCTCAAGCTGGCCGAAGCGGCGAAGAACGCGCCGCTGATCAGCTTCCAGCGCAGCCTGGTGTCCCAGACTTCATTGATCATCGCGCAGTACGAAAGCGGCAACCGCTCGCACTGTTCCTACGATGAACACACCCAGCTGATCGACGCAATCGAGGCACGGGATGCGGCGTTGGCAGTGAACTTGATGATGCATCACATGGATCACATCGACAGCAAGCTCAACCTCGATGAAGAGAGCGCGTCGGATGATCTGCATGCGGTGTTTTCGCATTTATTGCAGACCAAGAAGCCGGGGCGTTCGTCCATAAAGTTGTAAATACGACCAACAATGTGGGAGTGGGCAAGCCCCCTCCCACATTTGTTTTGGGGTGTTTATGGGATTAGCGCTGGTGCACCAATTGCCCCGCCGCATAAGTCTGCAACACCGTCCGATCATCCCCCAGTGTCATCAATACAAACAACGTCTCGGCAATGTTCTTCGCCTGCTTCAGGCGATAGCTCAGCAGTGGCGTGGCGTTGTAGTCCAGCACCAGGAAGTCCGCATCGGTGCCCGGTTGCAGCGTGCCGATCTTGTCTTCCAGCCGCAGCGCCCGCGCACCGCCCAGGGTCGCCAGGTACAGCGACTTGAACGGGCTCAAGCGTGCGCCCTGCAACTGCATGACTTTGTAGGCTTCGTTCAGGGTTTGCAGCAGCGAGAAACTGGTGCCGCCCCCCACATCGGTGCCCAGGCCCACATTCAGCTTGTGCTTCTCGGCCATCGGCAGGTTGAACAAACCGCTGCCGAGGAAGAAGTTCGAGGTCGGGCAAAATGCGACTGCTGAACCGGCCTCTGCCAGCCGCGCGCACTCGTCATCACACAGGTGCACGCCATGGGCAAACACCGAGCGCTCGCCCAGCAACTTGTAGTGGTCGTAGACATCCAGATAGCCACTGCGCTCCGGGAACAGCTCCTTCACCCACTCGACTTCCTGCTTGTTCTCGCTGATGTGGGTCTGCATGTACAGGTCCGGGTATTCCCCCAGCAGTTGCCCGGCCAGTGCCAGTTGCTCCGGCGTACTGGTCGGGGCAAAGCGTGGCGTCACCGCATAATGCAGGCGGCCCTTGCCGTGCCAGCGCTCGATCAGCGCCTTGCTTTCCTGGTAGCCGGATTCGGCGGTGTCGGTCAGGTAGTCCGGCGCGTTGCGGTCCATCATCACCTTGCCGGCGATCATGCGCAGGTCGAGTTTTTCTGCCGCTTCAAAGAATGCATTCACCGATTGCGGATGCACACTGCCGAACACCAGCGCGGTGGTGGTGCCGTTGCGCAGCAGTTCCTTGATGAAGATGTCCGCGACTTCCTCGGCGTGAGCCTTATCGGCGAACTGGCTTTCGCACGGGAAAGTGTAGGTGTTGAGCCAGTCGAGCAACTGCTCGCCATAGGCGCCGACCATGCCGGTCTGCGGCAGGTGGATGTGGGTGTCGATCAGGCCCGGGGTGATCAACGCGTCCTGGTAATGGGTGATGTCGATGTCGGCGGGCAAGGTCGGCAGTAAATCGCTGGCATGGCCGATGGCGCTGATTTGACCGTTTTCGATCACCAGCAGGCCGTCTTCGAAGTACTCGTAGGAGGCGTCGATGCCCACTTCAGCGGGGTCGGCGAGGCTGTGCAGCAGGGCGGCACGGTAGGCTTTGCGAGTCAAAGGCATGGTGATCTCATTTCAAATGGCTTGGCTGCGACGCGAGGCCGGCAGCAGTTTGGCAATGGGTTCGGCGCTGGCGGTGTGCTGGCCGAAATTGGCGTTATAGGTGGCGATGATTTCGCCGGCGATGGAGATGGCGATCTCCACCGGCAACTTGCCCTTCACCTCGGTGAGGCCCATGGGGCAGCGCATGCGTTGCAGTTGCGCGGCGTCGAAGCCGCGATCCCGCAGGCGATGTTCGAACTTGACGCGCTTGGTCTTCGAGCCGATCAGGCCGAAGTAGGCAAAGTCGTTGCGCTTGAGCAGGGCGGCGGTGAGTTCCAGGTCCAGCGCGTGGTTGTGGGTCATGACGATGCAATAACTGCCCACCGGCAGATCGGCAATTTCGTCGACCGGCTCTTCGCTGACGATTTTACGCACGCCCTGGGGGATATGTGCTGGAAACTCCTGGTCACGGGAATCGATCCAGCGCACCCGACACGGCAGGCTGGCCAGCAACGGCACCAGCGCCCGGCCGACATGGCCGGCGCCAAACACCGCAATCTGCGCCTGCACCTGGCCCATGGGCTCAAACAGCAATACGGTCACGCCGCCGCAGCACTGGCCCAGGCTCGCGCCGAGGCTGAAGCGTTCCAGATGGGTGTTCTGCTGGCCGCGCACGAGCATGTCGCGGGCGATCTGCATCGCCTTGAATTCCAAGTGCCCGCCACCGATGGTGTCGAAGGTCTGGGCGGCGCTGATGACCATCTTCGAACCGGCATTGCGCGGCGTGGAGCCGAGCTCTTCGATGATGGTCACCAGCACGCAGGGTTCACCTTGGTTTTGCAGGTCGGCGAGGGCGCTGATCCAGTTATTCATGGTCACCTCTTGTGGTGTCTGTCAGGCCGCTATCGGGGGCAAGCCCCCTCCCACATTTGAAGGTATTCACAGATCAAAGTGTGGGAGGGGGCTTGCCCCCGATGGCAGCGCCTCGGTCTAAAGCGAAGCCATCTCGGTATCCGCCTCAACCACCTTCGCCGCAGTCAACTGCCGCATCTGCTCACACCCCCACAACACCCGCTCCGGCGTGGCCGGTGCATCGATCCTGGGCTGATGGCGATAGTCAGCCAGGCTCGCCACGGCATCCTTGATCGCGCACCACGAAGCAATCCCGAGCATGAACGGCGGCTCGCCCACGGCCTTGGAGTGGAACACCGTGTCTTCGGGGTTCTTGCGGTTTTCCACCAGCTTCACCCGCAGGTCCAGCGGCATGTCGGCCACGGCCGGGATCTTGTAGCTGGCCGGGCCATTGGTCATCAGCTTGCCCTTGTCGTTCCACACCAGCTCTTCCATGGTCAGCCAGCCCATGCCTTGGATGAAGCCGCCCTCGACCTGACCGATGTCGATGGCCGGGTTCAGCGAGGCGCCCACGTCATGGAGGATGTCGGTGCGTAGCATCTTGTATTCGCCGGTCAGGGTGTCGACGATCACTTCGCAGCACGCGGCGCCGAACGCGTAGTAGTAGAACGGCCGACCCCGTGACTGGCTGCGGTCGTAGAAGATTTTCGGGGTCTTGTAGAAGCCCGTGCTCGACAGCGACACCTGGGCGAAATACGCCTGCTGGATCAACGCCTCAAACGTCAGGATCTGCTCGCGCACGCGCACATGGCCGTTGTGGAACTCCACGTCCGCTTCGCTCACGTCGTACTTGCGTGCGGCGAATTCCACCAAGCGCTGCTTGATGGTTTCGGCGGCGTTCTGTGCGGCCTTGCCATTCAGGTCGGCACCACTGGAGGCGGCGGTCGGTGAGGTGTTGGGCACCTTGTCGGTGTTGGTGGCGGTGATCTGTACGCGGTCGATGTCCACCTGGAACACCTCGGCCACCACCTGTGCGACCTTGGTGTTCAAGCCCTGGCCCATTTCGGTGCCGCCGTGGTTCAGGTGGATGCTGCCGTCGGTGTAGATATGGATCAGCGCACCGGCCTGGTTGAGGAAACTCGCGGTAAACGAGATACCGAATTTCACCGGGGTCAGCGCCAGGCCTTTTTTCAGGATCGGGCTGTGGGCGTTGTACAGGCGAATCGCTTCGCGGCGCTCGGCGTATTGGCTGCTGGCTTCCAGTTCGGCGGTCATCTCGTCGAGCATGTTGTGCTCGACGGTCTGGTAGTAGTGGGTGACGTTGCGCTCGGTCTTGCCGTAGTAATTGGCCTTGCGCACCGCCAGAGGGTCCAGCGCCAGGTGGCGAGCGATGGCGTCCATCACTTCCTCGATGGCCACCATGCCTTGCGGGCCGCCGAAGCCGCGATACGCGGTGTTGGACGCGGTATTGGTCTTGCAGCGGTGCCCGTTGACGGTGGCGTCGCCCAGGTAATACGCGTTGTCGGCGTGGAACATGGCGCGGTCGACAATCGAGTTGGACAGGTCCGGCGAACAGCCGCAGTTGCCCGCCAGTTCCAGGTTGATCCCGTGCAGGCGACCGCTGTCGTCGAAGCCGACGTCGTATTCGATATAGAAGGGGTGGCGCTTGCCGGTCATCAGCATGTCTTCGACACGCGGCAGGCGCATCTTGGTCGGCTGGCCGGTCAGGCGTGCGACCACCGCGCACAGGCACGCCGGGCTCGCCGCCTGGGTTTCCTTGCCGCCGAAACCACCGCCCATGCGGCGCATGTCCACCACGATCTTGTTCATCGACACGTCCAGCACTTCGGCCACCAGTTTCTGCACTTCGGTGGGGTTCTGCGTGGAGCAGTAGACGATCATGCCGCCGTCTTCGGTGGGCATCACCGAAGAGATCTGGGTTTCCAGGTAAAAGTGTTCCTGGCCGCCGATGTGCAGGGTGCCCTGGATGCGGTTTTTCGCAGTGGCCAGTGCGCCGGTCGAATCGCCGCGCTGGTGGGTGTGACTGTCGAGTACGAAATGTTTTTTACGGAACGCCTCGACCACATCCAGCACCGGTTCAAGGTCTTCGTACTCGATTACCGCCGCCATGGCGGCCTTGCGTGCGGTTTCCAGGTCACGTGCAGCAACGGCCAGCACCACTTGGCCGACGAACTGCACCGTATCGATCGCCAGCAAGGGGTCGCCGGGCATCAATGGGCCGATGTCTTTAAGGCCCGGCACGTCCTCATGGGTGATGACAATGCGCACGCCGTCAATGGCGTAACAGGGGGCCGTATCGATGCTGATGATGCGGGCGTGGGCGCGGTCGGACATGCGCGCATACAGGTGCAACTGGTTGGGGAATTCCAGGCGGTCATCGATGTACTGCGCTTCGCCGGATACGTGCTTGGCGGCGCTGTCATGCTTGACGCTGCGGCCGACCCCGGAAGTAAGGTCCTGGGCAAACAGTTCGGCGAGTTCGGCCTGGGTTTTAACGACGGCGTGATGGTTAGACATAAGCGGTCACCCGAGTCTCGATGTGCGGTGTTTGCAGCTCAATGAAGTACTTGCGCAGCAGGTTCTGTGCGCTGAGCAGGCGGTATTCCTTGCTGGCGCGGAAGTCCGACAGCGGGGTGAAGTCCTGGGCCAGGGCGGCGCAGGCTTTCTCCACGGTAGCGCCGTTCCAGGTGGCGCCGACCAATACGGCCTCGCAGCTTTTGGCGCGCTTGGGCGTGGCGGCCATGCCGCCGAACGCCACGCGGGCCTCGCGGATCACGCCGTTGTCGAGCTTGAGGTTGAACGCGGCGCAGACGGCGGAAATATCGTCGTCCAGGCGCTTGGAGACCTTGTAGGCGCGGAACAGCGTGTGGCCCTTGGGCACGATGATCTTCTCGATGAACTCGCTGTCCTGGCGGGCAGTGACGCGGTAATCGATGAAGTAGTCCTCGAGTGCCAGGGTGCGGCGTGTCGCGCCTTTGCACAGCACAATCTGCGCGCCGAGGGCGATCAGCAGTGGCGGCGAATCACCGATCGGCGACGCATTGCCGATATTGCCGCCGAGGGTGCCCTGGTTGCGGATCTGCAGGGAGGCGAAGCGGTGCAGCAGGTCGCCGAAGTCCGGGTATTCGTGGTGCAGCGCGGTGTAGCAGTCGGAGAGGGCGGTGGCAGCGCCGATTTCCAGACGGTCGTCGAAGTCGTCGATGCGCTTCATTTCTTCAATGTTGCCGACGTAGATCATCACCGGCAAGGTGCGATGGAACTGGGTCACTTCCAGCGCCAGGTCGGTGCCACCGGCCAGCAGGCGGGCCTGCGGGTAGGCGTCGTAGAGGTCGGCCAGGTCGGCGACGGTGAGCGGCACCAGGCAGCGTTTGTCGCCGCTGTTGAGTTCACCGGTCTGGGTCGGCGCAATGGCTTTGAGGCGGGCGATGGTCTGCGCCTCACGGCTGTCGAACTGATCCTGGGGCTTGTTGCAGCAGGCCTGTTCGGCTGCGGCGAGGATCGGGCGGTAGCCGGTGCAGCGGCACAGGTTGCCGGCCAGGGCTTCATGGGCTTTCTGGCTGTCGGGCGCATCACTGTTCTTTTGCAGGGCGAACAGCGACATCACGAAACCGGGGGTGCAAAAGCCGCATTGCGAACCGTGGCACTCGACCATCGCCTGTTGCACGCTGTGCAGTTGGCCCTGGTGCTTGAGGTCTTCGACGCTGATCAGTTGCTTGCCGTGCAGCGACGAGACAAAGGTCAGGCAGGAGTTGAGGCTGCGATAACGGATCCGCTCGGCGCCTTGATCGTCGGTGTGCAACTCGCCGACCACCACCGTGCACGCGCCGCAATCGCCGCTGGCGCAGCCTTCCTTGGTACCGGATTTGCCCAAATGCTCGCGTAAATAGTTGAGCACGGTCAGGTTGGGGTCCAGGGCGTGCTCGCTACGGAGTTCCTGGTTAAGTAAAAACTGGATCACGGAAGGCCTCGCAGACTCATTATTGTTGTTAACCGCTTTGCGCCGAATCTAGTCATCTCTGACTTTTCGGTCAACGATTTTCTGACCAGAAGGTCAAGAAATTGCGATCGCAACACTTTCAATTATGGTTCAGTCTTCTGAAACCGGCGTTTTTGGGGGCTTATGGCTATTCATCGTTGCTTATTCCGTGCCAAATTCGCCACGGTGGGCGTAGCGCCATCAGCCAGCCAATGCGCTACACTGCCGCGCTTGTACCGATAGAAGATTTTGAAGGGAAAACATGACGTTCAAGGCGCCGGACAGTCTCGCCGAGCAAATTGCTCACCACCTCGCCGAACGCATCATTCGCGGCGATCTCAAGCCTGGGGAGCGGATCCAGGAACAGAAGGTCACGCTGGCGCTCAATGTCAGCCGTGGTTCCGTGCGCGAAGCCTTGCTGATCCTCGAACGCCGCCACCTGATCGCGATCCTGCCGCGCCGTGGCGCCCATGTCACCGAGTTGACCGCGCACAAGGTGCAGAGCCTGTGCACCTTGATGGGCGAGCTGTACATCCTGCTCGGCAATGCGGTCGCCCAGGGCTGGCAGGTGCAGGCCGACATGGCGCCGTTCCTGCAGATCCAGCAGCGCCTGGTGACCAGTTACGAGCGCGAGGACATCCGCGCTTTCGTTGAAGAAAGCTTCAACGTGATGCGCGCCGCGTACCCCTTCGCCAATAACCCGTACTTGCAGGAAACCGTCGAGAACCTGCAGCCGGCGATGAACCGCGCCTATTACCTGGCCCTGGATCAGCGCAAGGCGTCCATGAGCGAATACCTGGCGTTGTTCGAGCAACTGCTCGCCGCCGTACTTGCCCGTGACTTGCCGCAGATCCGCCAAGTGCTCTCGGCCTACGGCGAGCGCAGTTGCTCGCTGGTCATTGCTGCGTTGGTGGACGCCTAAACGTGCGGCTCAAGTGCATCAAACTGGCGGGGTTCAAATCCTTCGTCGACCCGACCACGGTGAACTTCCCCAGTAACATGGCGGCGGTGGTCGGGCCCAATGGTTGCGGCAAGTCGAACATCATCGACGCCGTCCGCTGGGTGATGGGCGAGAGCTCGGCCAAGAATCTGCGCGGCGAGTCGATGACCGACGTCATCTTCAACGGCTCCACCAGCCGCAAGCCGGTGAGTCAGGCCAGCATCGAACTGGTGTTCGACAACTCCGACGGCACCCTGATCGGCGAGTACGCAGCCTACGCGGAGATCTCCATTCGCCGCAAAGTGACCCGCGACAGCCAGAACAGCTACTTCCTCAACGGTACCAAGTGTCGCCGTCGCGACATCACCGATATTTTCCTCGGCACCGGCCTGGGCCCACGCAGCTACTCGATCATCGAGCAGGGCATGATCTCCAAGCTGATCGAAGCCAAGCCCGAAGACCTGCGTAACTTCATCGAAGAAGCGGCTGGCATTTCCAAGTACAAAGAGCGCCGCCGCGAGACCGAAAACCGTATCCGCCGCACCCACGAGAACCTCGCCCGCCTGACCGACCTGCGCGAAGAGCTGGAGCGCCAGTTGGAGCGCCTGCACCGCCAGGCCCAGGCCGCCGAGAAGTATCAGGAATACAAGGGCGAGGAGCGCCAGCTCAAGGCACAACTGTCGGCCCTGCGCTGGCAGGCGCTGAACGACCAGGTGGGCCAGCGCGAAGCGATCATCGGCACCCAGGAAATCAGCTTTGAAGCCCTGGTGGCCGAGCAGCGCAATGCCGACGCCAGTATCGAACGCCTGCGTGACGGTCACCATGACCTGTCCGAGCGCTTCAATCTGGTGCAGGGCCGCTTCTATTCGGTCGGTGGCGATATCGCCCGCGTCGAGCAGAGCATCCAGCACGGCCAGCAGCGCCTGCGCCAGTTGCAGGATGACCTCAAGGAAGCCGAGCGCGCGCGCCTGGAGACCGAATCCCACCTGGGCCACGACCGTACCTTGCTGCTGACCCTGGGCGAAGAGCTGGACATGCTCACCCCCGAGCAGGAAGTCACCAGCGCCGCCGCCGAAGAAGCCGCCGCCGCCCTGGAAGAAGCCGAAGCCACCATGCACGGCTGGCAGGAGCAGTGGGACACCTTCAACCTGAAGTCTGCCGAACCCCGGCGTCAGGCCGAAGTGCAGCAGTCACGCATCCAGCAACTGGAAACCAGCATGGAGCGCCTGGCCGAGCGCCAGCGCCGCATGCAGGAAGAGCGCGCGTTGCTGTCCGCCGACCCGGAAGACGCGGCGATCATGGAACTGAGCGAGCAACTGGCCGAAAGCGAAATGACGCTGGAAGAGCTGGAAGCCAGCGAAGAACAACAAGTGGAGCGCCTGGAGCAATTGCGTCAGCAGTTGCAGCAGGCGACCCAGGCACAGCAACAGGCCCAGGGTGATTTGCAGCGGCTCAATGGCCGGCTCGCCTCCCTTGAAGCGTTGCAGCAGGCTGCATTGGACCCGGGCACCGGCACCGCCGAGTGGCTGCGTGATCAACATCTGGCCGAACGCCCGCGCTTGGCCGAAGGTTTGAAGGTAGAAGCCGGTTGGGAACTGGCGGTGGAAACCGTCCTGGGTGCCGACCTGCAAGCGGTGTTGGTGGATGACTTTGGCGGCTTCGACCTGGCCGGTTTTGCCCAGGGCGACCTGCGTTTGCTCAGCCCTGCCGCCGATGGCACGCGGGTGCCGGGCAGTTTGCTGGATAAAGTTGAAGCGGCGATTGATCTGTCGCCGTGGCTGGGCCAGGTCAAGCCGGTGGATTCCCTGGAGCAGGCCCTGGCCCAGCGCGGTCAGTTGGGCGCCGGCGAAAGCCTGATCAGCCGTGACGGCTATTGGGTCGGCCGCCACTTCCTGCGCGTGCGCCGCGCCAGTGAAGCGGAAAGCGGCGTGTTGGCCCGTGGCCAGGAAATCGTCAACCTGATCGCCGAGCGCGAAGAGCGCGAAGCCACCCTGGAAAGCCTGGAAACCGAACTGCAAACCCTGCGTGCCACCCAGCGCCAGCAGGAGACCGGCCGCGAGCACCTGCGCCGCCTGTTGCAGGACGAAGCGCGCCAGCAAGGCGAACTCAAGGCCCAGCTCTCCGCGAGCAAGGCCAAGGTCGAGCAACTGACCCTGCGCCGCACCCGCCTCGACGAAGAAGTCGCGGAAATGGGCGAGCAGCGCGCCCTGGAACACGAACAGATCGGCGAAGCGCGCCTGCAGTTGCAGGAAGCCCTCGACAGCATGGCCCTCGACACCGAGCAGCGCGAACTGTTGCTGGCCCAGCGCGACAGCCTGCGCGAACGCCTCGACCGTGTGCGCCAGGAGGCGCGCCAGCACAAGGACCACGCCCACCAGTTGGCCGTGCGCCTGGGGTCGCTCAAGGCCCAGCACGCGTCCACCGCCCAGGCCCTTGAGCGCCTGGAGATGCAGTCCGAACGCCTGACGGAAAAGCGCGAGCAACTGAGCCTCAACCTGGAGGAGGGCGAAGCCCCACTGGAAGAGCTGCGCCTGAAGCTCGAAGAGTTGCTCGACAAGCGCATGACCGTCGACGAAGAGCTCAAGACCGCGCAGATCGCCCTCGAAGACGCCGACCGCGAACTGCGCGACGCCGAAAAGCGCCGGACCCAGGCCGAGCAGCAATCCCAACTGATCCGTGGCCAGCTCGAACAGCAGCGCATGGAGTGGCAAGCCCTGACCGTGCGCCGCAAGACCCTGCAAGACCAATTGCTGGAGGACGGCTACGACCTGCACGGCGTACTCAACACCCTGACCGCCCAGGCCAACGAGAAAGAAGCCGAAGAAGAACTGGAGCGCATTGCCGCACGTATCCAGCGCCTGGGCGCGATCAACCTGGCGGCCATCGACGAGTACCAGCAGCAATCCGAACGTAAACGTTATCTGGATGCCCAGGACGCCGATCTGGTGGAAGCCCTGGACACCCTGGAAAACGTGATTCGCAAGATCGACAAGGAAACCCGTAACCGTTTCAAGGATACCTTTGATCAGATTAATGGCGGTTTACAGGCGTTATTCCCAAAAGTTTTCGGCGGTGGCAGCGCTTACTTGGAACTGACGGGCGAAGATCTACTCGATACAGGGGTGACGATCATGGCGCGGCCTCCGGGCAAGAAGAACAGCACCATCCATTTGTTGTCCGGCGGCGAGAAAGCCCTGACCGCATTGGCCCTGGTATTTGCCATCTTCAAGTTGAACCCGGCGCCGTTCTGCATGCTCGACGAAGTTGACGCGCCGCTGGATGACGCTAACGTTGGACGCTACGCGCGGTTGGTGAAAGAGATGTCCCAGACCGTGCAGTTCATCTATATCACCCACAACAAGATCGCCATGGAAATGGCGGATCAGTTGATGGGGGTCACGATGCACGAACCGGGCTGTTCGCGTTTGGTGGCGGTGGATGTCGAAGAAGCGATGGCAATGGTGGAGTCTTGACCCATGCCGGCAAAGAATTTTTGTAGCGTGCGGTAAGAGGCTTTAACGGCCTGGCGAAAGTGGCAAATGGACATATTTGTTCAAGGCATTTTGACAGACGGTGTAAAGTTATCTTTGGTCGTGCTAGTTTAATGTCAAATTTTCGTATGCGTGGGCAAAACGTCAGTCAGAACATAGAGTTGGCGCCACGTTTTAAAGCGGTTTGCACGTTGCTAAACCCCTTATTTTTCAGCATTTTTTATTAGAGGCACGGGATTACATGGAAATCGGTCTGCGCGAGTGGCTGATCGTCATCGGCATTATTGTCATTGCCGGTATTCTTTTTGATGGCTGGCGCCGGATGCGCGGTGGCAAGGGCAAGCTCAAATTCCGTCTGGACCGCAACCTGTCCAACTTGCCTGACGACGACGGCAGCGCCGAGCTGCTGGGGCCGCCCCGTGTGCTGGACACCCATAAAGAACCGCAATTGGACGAGCACGACTTGCCGTCGATGAGCGCGCCGGTGCGTGAAGCCCGCGAGCCGTCGCCCAAGCGTGGCAAGCGCACCGCTCCGGTGGTCGCGGAACCGCGCCAGGCCGACCTGGACCTGGACGTCAATGACGGCCCGAGCTTCAGCAGCCGCGATGATGATTTCCCAGACGAGAACGCCGGCAAGAACGCGCCGCGCCAATCCGTGAACGACCAGCCGGCCGCCGAAGAAGTGCTGGTGATCAGCGTGATCTGCCGCGACGCTGCTGGCTTCAAAGGCCCGGCCCTGTTGCAGAACATCCTCGAAAGCGGCCTGCGGTTTGGCGAGATGGATATCTTCCACCGTCACGAAAGCATGGCCGGCAACGGCGAAGTGCTGTTCTCCATGGCCAATGCGGTCAAGCCGGGCACCTTCGACCTGGACGATATCGACCTGTTCAGCACCCCGGCCGTGAGCTTCTTCCTCGGCCTGCCAGGCCCGCGTCACCCGAAACAGGCGTTCGACGTGATGGTGGCCGCGGCCCGCAAGCTGTCCCAGGAACTCAATGGCGAGCTCAAGGACGACCAGCGCAGCGTGCTGACCGCCCAGACCATCGAGCACTACCGCCAGCGCATCGTCGAGTTCGAGCGTCGCGCCCTGACACAGAAGCGCTGAGGTCCGATCTTAAGCGTTGCCTGTAGAATCCGTGCACTAACATATTGAGCAGCTTCGGCTGCTCTTTTGCTTTATGAGAGAACACCCATGACCGCCGCCCACACCCGCATCCTCGAACTGCGCGCTGAACTGGATCAGCACAACTACCGCTACCATGTCCTCGACGAGCCGAGCATTCCGGACGCCGAGTACGACCGCTTGTTCCACGAGCTCAAGGCCCTGGAGGCCGAGCACCCGGAACTGGTCACGCGGGATTCACCGACGCAGCGAGTCGGCAGTGCGGCGCTGTCGGCGTTCACCCAGGTCAAGCATGAGATCCCGATGCTCAGCCTGGGCAACGCGTTCGATGAAACCACCATGCTCGAGTTTGATCGCCGGGTCACCGAAGGCCTCGACCTGCCGGTGGGCGACCTGCTCGGCAGTGGCGCAGCGGTGGAATACAGCTGCGAACCGAAGCTGGACGGCTTGGCGGTCAGCCTGCTGTACCAGGATGGCGAGCTGGTTCGCGGCGCCACCCGGGGCGACGGCACCACCGGCGAGGACATCAGCGTCAACGTGCGCACCGTGCGCAATATCCCGCTGAAACTGCACGGCAGCGGCTGGCCGGCAACCCTGGAAGTGCGCGGTGAAGTGTTCATGTCCAAGGCCGGTTTCGAGCGACTCAACGCCGCGCAACTGGAAGTCGGCGGCAAGACCTTCGCCAACCCGCGCAACGCCGCCGCCGGCAGCCTGCGTCAGTTGGACTCGAAGATCACCGCCAGCCGCCCGCTGGAGTTCTGCTGCTACGGCGTGACCACCGACATCAGTGATACCCACATCGGCAACCTGCAACAGTTGAAGAAGTGGGGCATGCCCATCAGTCATGAGCTGAAGCTGGCCAAAGGCATTCAGGATTGCCTGGAGTACTATCGCGACATCGGTGAGCGGCGTAACAGCCTGCCCTATGAAATCGACGGCGTGGTGTTCAAGGTCAATAGCATCGCCTCCCAGCGTGAACTGGGCTTCCGCGCCCGCGAACCGCGCTGGGCCATCGCGCATAAATTCCCGGCCATGGAAGAGCTGACCGAACTGCTCGACGTGGAATTCCAGGTTGGCCGCACCGGCGCCGTGACGCCTGTGGCGCGCTTGAAGCCGGTCAAGGTTGCGGGTGTGACCGTGTCCAACGCCACCCTGCACAACATGGATGAAGTCGCGCGCCTGGGCCTGATGATCGGCGATACCGTGATCATCCGCCGCGCCGGGGATGTGATCCCGCAAGTGGTTTCGGTGGTCACCGAGCGCCGCCCGGAAAATGCACGCGCCGTGCAGATCCCCGAAAGCTGCCCGGTGTGCGGCTCCCATGTGGAGCGCACGCAACTGGTCAAGCGCAGCAAGGGCAAGGAAACCGTCAGCGAAGGCGCGGTGTACCGTTGCGTCGGGCGCCTGGCCTGTGGCGCGCAGCTCAAGCAGGCGATCATTCATTTCGTCTCGCGCCGCGCCATGGACATCGATGGCCTGGGTGACAAGACCATCGAGCAACTGGTGGATGAAAAACTGATTGGCTCACCGGCCGACCTCTACAAGCTCAAGTACGAGCAGATCATCGACCTCGAAGGCTTTGCCGATATTTCCAGCAAGAAGCTGATCACCGCTATCGAAAACAGCAAGACCCCGACCCTGGCGCGGTTTATCTATGCCCTGGGCATTCCCGACGTGGGCGAGGAGACCGCCAAGGTGTTGGCGCGTTCGCTGGCATCCCTGGAGCGCGTGCAGAAAGCCTTGCCGGCAGTGCTGACGTACCTGCCGGACGTGGGCCTGGAAGTGGCGCACGAGATCCACAGCTTCTTTGAAGACAGCCATAACCAGGACGTGATCGGTGCGCTGCTGTCGCCAGACGAATGCGGCCTGCAATTGCAGGACCAGGGCGACCTGAGTGCCGAATTCGCCGCCAGTACCACGCTGGGCGGCTTGCTCGACAAGTTGCATGTGCCAAGCGTCGGCCCCGGCGCCGCGCAGAAACTTGCGGACAAATTCGGCACCTTGGAAGGCGTGATCAAGGCCGACTGGCTGGATATGCGCCAGGCGCTGCCCGAAAAGCAGGCCAAGGCTGTGCGTGAGTTCTTCGATAACGCAGACAACGCCAACCATGCCCTGGCCATCGAGCAGCAGCTCAAGGACTTCGGCATGCACTGGTTGAGCGAGAAGAAGGTCGTCGAAGGTTTGCCCGAAGCGGGGCACACCTGGGTGCTCACCGGTTCCCTGGAACTGATGAGCCGCGACGTGGCCAAGGAAAAACTCGAAAGCCTCGGCGCCAAGGTAGCGGGTTCCGTCTCGGCGAAAACCCACTGCGTGGTGGCGGGGCCGGGCGCCGGTTCCAAGCTGGCGAAGGCGAGCGAGTTGGGCCTGAAGGTACTGGATGAAGAAGCCTTCGTCGCCTTCCTGGCCAAGCACAACATCACGGTCTGATCCGGGCTTTGTGGCGAGCGGGCTTGCCCCGCGTCGGGCTGCGCAGCAGCCCTCTCCCAACCATCACCAAAGTGGAACGATCCTGAACAGAAAGTGATCTAGTCTCAGTCACCCAGGGAGAGATCACCATGTTCCGCTACTTCGAGCAACTCAGTTCTCGCATCGCTGCCCCCTTTGTAGCCGGCACATCTCGCGACAGCAAGGTGTGGCAGTGCCGCTGCGGCCAATCCCTGTTCTTTCGCAACAGCCAGTGCCTGGCCTGCCAGGCGCTGCTGGGCTACCAACCCCAGCAAGCCCGGCTGGACTCCCTGCAGCCCGGCCCGGTCGAAGGCACCTGGCTGCAGGACGGCAACCTCGACGCCGGCGCCTTCCGTCGCTGCGCCAACCTCGACACTCCGGCCGCCTGCAACTGGCTGATCCCGGCCCACAGCACAACGCCGCTGTGCGTGGCCTGTAGCCTGAACCGCACCATTCCTGACCTGTCGATCCCGGAAAACCATGAACGCTGGCGAAAAGTCGAAACCGCCAAGCGCCGGTTGGTCGCGCAATTGATCAGCCTGGGTTTGCAAGTGGTGCCCAAAAGCGTCGACGAAGACACCGGCCTAGCCTTCGATTTTGTCGGTATCGACCTGGAAGGCAACGCGCCCATGACCGGCCACGCGAACGGCCTGATCACCCTCGACATCAAGGAGGCCGACGACGCCCACCGTGAAAAGGTCCGCGTCCAGATGCGCGAACCCTACCGCACGCTGCTCGGTCACTTTCGCCATGAGGTCGGCCATTACTACTGGGATCGCCTGATCGCCAATACCCATTGGCTAGAACCGTTTCGCAACCTGTTCGGCGACGAACGTGCCAGTTATGCCGACGCCCTCGACCAGCACTACCAGCACGGTCCACGTGCCGACTGGCAGCAAACCTGCGTCAGCGCCTACGCCACCATGCACCCCTGGGAAGACTGGGCAGAAACCTGGGCGCACTACCTGCATATGATGGACGCCGTCGACACCGCCCTCGGCTTTGGCATGAGCGCCCGCGAGATGGACCTGGATTACCAGCCATTTCCCCTCAGCACGCTCTATGATCCCGAACACCCTGGCGGCGCGGCATTCCTGTCATTCGTCAACGCCTGGATCGAACTGGCCGGCATGCTCAACGAACTGTCGCGCAGCATGGGCCAGCCGGATTTCTACCCCTTCGTGCTGCCACCGGCGGTGATCGCCAAGCTGCATTTCATTCACCTGGTGATCCAGGAAGAAGGCGGCCGGGCAGATGAGGTGGTACTGGCACAATGATGAGCACTGTGGGAGGGGGCTTGCCCCCGATGGCGCTGGGTCAGTCACCTGTTTATTGGCTGATGTACCGTCATCGGGGGCAAGCCCCCTGCCACAGATGCTGTTGGCGGTGACAAGTACTTGAACCCCTTCATATTTTTAATCCGTCCCCAACGGTTGTAACTTCCGATGAGATCGGTACAATGGCCCCGCTTGCCGAGAGGCAGGCGTCGTTATGGTGACCCCATCGGTCCCCCCGCAACGATTACCCGTGAACCTGGTCAGAGCCGGAAGGCAGCAGCCACAGCGGGAACATTGTGTGCCGGGGTGTGGCTGGTGGGGTTGCCTCCATAACGCTCTTCCTTGCAGTACCTGTTCAAATTCAAATCAAAAATGCTTTCACGCCATCTGCCATCGGGCAGTCCATGGCGGCATACTCCAGTGCCTGGCATCCGGAGACAGCACACGTGGAAAAAGTCGACGACCTCACTCGCGAAAAACTGCGGGAATGGCAGATGCGCCGCCTGGAGATCAAGGACCGCATTCAATCCCACCCTGAGCAGACCCTGGAATTGTCGAGGGTGCTGGACCTCATGGACGACGAACATGCGGAAATTCTCAGCCAGGCGGAAATGATCCGCTCTGCGCAAGTGGCTGATGAGCCCGCGCAGCCACCGCTGGCGGGCGCTTGCACGCTGCAATTGAACGTGGTCGCGCAGAGCGCCGAAGACTTGCGTCGCTTGCTCGATATGGCTGTGTTCGAACTCCAGCAACAGATCAATGCGATGGCGTCTGCGGCTGGCGCAGGCCCTCATTGCGGCGGTATGTCGGGCTCGCTGGGCGAGTATCGGTTTGAACTGGGCGGTCAGGGCAATGCCTGACTCCCTGGCGGCGAGGCACTATGCAACCTGAACACTTCGATTTATCCAGCCCGGTCTTCCTGCCTGTCACGGAGCAAACCTGCACGGCCCTGCTAGGCTCGGACGGCGCCCAGGCCCTGGTCGGCCTGACGAATCCGGAGCTGGCCGCCGTGCTGGTCATCCAGAACCTGGCCCAGGCCGCGGAAAAAGACCTGACCTGCGCGGGCGCCGAGCGCATCCTGTCCAAATTGCTCGACTGGTCGGTGGACACGCAGGCAGGGGGCGCCGCGACGCTGCTGTCCGAAGCCCAGCGACTGTTCGACCCGCGCAAGCTCTACTTCGGTTTCAACGCGCTGAAAAGTGTCAACCTGCGCCTGTTGTCGGCGGAAGAGGTCGCCGCGCGGGATTACCTGCTGCCTACGGGAAAATGGGATATCGGCTACAAGGTCCGCCACCTGCGCAGCAATGACCCCTTCAGCCAGCAGATGATCACGCCCCGCCAGCGTGAGCGCTGGCTCAGCCCGGCCCAGGACAAACTGGTGCGTACCTTCCGCGCCAACCTCAACGAAGATTTGCACGTCCAAGGCTACGCCGGCATCGGCAAGAGCCACTTGCTCGGCGCCTTGATGGAGTGCCTGCGCCCCGCTCAGACCCTGGTGCTGGCCCGCACGGGGGCAAAACTGGCGACCCTGCGTGAGCGCATGGGGCTGGGGAAGGACAGCAAGGCGGGTTCGACCTTCGCTGCGTTCGCCAAGGCGCTGCTGCAGGGGCCACGCCCTTCCGTGCAGGGCACGCCGGGCAGGTTGCCCGGCAAACATGAAGTGTCTGAGGCCCTGAATATCCACGGCTGGCGAGGGCACGAGGGCGTGGCGACGCTGGATATCTGTCTGAAGGTGCTCGAAAGCTATTGCCACTCCAGCCATCACAGCCTGTCGGCCAGGCACCTGCCGCATTTCAAGCACCCGTTGTCCAGCGTGGATACCCAGGCGTTGCTGGAGTATTCCAGCCGGTTGTGGACGTACCTGGAGGCCAACCCACAGTGGGCCGGCCAGACTGCTTTCGCGGCGCTATGGCTGATCAAGCGTGCGAGTCTCGAAGGCTGTGTGGTGCCGCCTCGCTATACCCATGTGTTGATCGATGAAAGCCAGGACATCCCGCCTTCGTTGCTGCAGATCATCGAGCGTGGCCGCCAAGTCTTGATCACCCTCGGCGATGAATACCAATTGGCCAGCGGTGTGATGGTGCGAAGAAAGCGCGAAGTCCGACACACCGACATCAATTATTCGGTGCGCTCGGGTCGCAACGTCGAGCGCCTGGTCAACCCATTGATCAGTGTGCACTCACAAAAGTGCAAGACCCCCTTCGAAGGCGCACGGGATGCGGACGTCGGCATCGAACATTACCCCCAGGGCTTCGTACCGCCGGAAGGCTGCGTGGTGTTGACCGCCTCCCATTGGGACACCATGAAATGGGCCATCCAGTTGCAGCAGGCCAACTGCCCGTTCGGGTTCTTCGACACTGCGGCGCAGCAGGATCTGCAGCGTTTCATGATCAGCGTCATTGCCTTGTTCAAGCCGGAGTTCTACAGCAACGAGCACAACGACAACGGCCCTCACGCCTATTTCAGTGATATGCAAGACTGGCAACAGGTGCGCGACGCCAGCCAGTTCGACGAGGCGTTTCAGTGGGTCGAGAGCGAGCTGGAAAAAGGCTTCAATGTCGCCGACATCACGCGCTTGAACCGGCTGGGCGGCGTGCCCGGCAAACGTTGCCTGCTGATGCTGGCGGCAGAGGCGGGCGGCATGGAGTTTGACCGGGTGCTACTGACGCCCGAGTTGCTGACCAACGTGAAGTTCAAGGACGCCTACGCGTTCGACCAGCGGCTGTGCGAGGTGTATATCGCCATTTCCCGCGCGCGGATGCAGCTTTACCTGCCTTACGACGTGGTCGAGTGGATTGATTTCCACACGTATCAGAAAACCCGGGAGTTCCACGGTTACTGATTGATTTAATTCGGCTGTTTCACAACTTTTGCAGGTCGCTCTGGACAACCCAAAACCACCTTGCTAGTTTCCGCCAGCTACTTGTTTCAGAGTGTGACAAGTACGCGAGGTTGATATTGAAGTGCCATCACTTCTTTAACTAACAAGGATGTCTGTGATGAAAAGCCTGCAAGGGTTGCCCCGTCTTATCAGTGCTTCGGTAGGCGCGCCCGGCAAAGCCCGCAACTTGCCCGCCGATGTGCAGTGCGTCCAGTATTTATTCAATCTGATCATTCCGAAAATGGGTTTCCCGCTGGCCGAAAACGGCAAGTGCGATGGCCAATTGGTGCAATGCATCAGCCAGTACCAATTCCGTCATCTCAAATATGCCCACCCTGATGGCGTGATCGACCCGACTGGTAAAACCTTCAACAGCCTGATCGAAGAAGCGGTGAAAGTGCCGGTGAAGGCGTTCCCGAGTATGCGTATCCCGAGCTTTCTGAATGTGTTCGGCAACAATCAGGGCGACGCAGTGCAGGCCACGGTGAATGTGTACCTGGACCGCATGCGCGCGATGATCGAGGCCGAGAAGCGCAACCGCCAATTGATGCTGCAGGCCACGTGCGACGGGGGAATGACCCTCAGCGAGACGGATTTCCAGAATGCCGCTACGCAGTTGGGTGGCGGTATTTCGGTGAACATCATCAAGGCCTTCGCCACGGTAGAATCCGGCGGCCGTTCGGGTTTCGGCCCGGCCAAGTTGCCGGTAATCGCGTTCGAAGGGCACCTGTTTCGCAAGTACACCAAGCACATCTACGACCAGGCGCATCCGCTGCTGTCCTACCCCTACAAGAAAAAAGCCGGGCCGCAGTGGCAGACCAATAACAAGGACCAGACCAAGGCCTGGGAAACCATGGCCACCGCGTTTGCGCTGGATCAGGAAGCGGCGTTGATGTCGGCGTCCTGGGGCATGTTTCAGATCATGGGCTTCAACTACGCGTCCTGCGGCTACAAGACGGTGTTTGAATTCTCTGCGGCATTGAAAGTGAATGCCGGTAACCAACTAAAGGCCTTCCTCGGTTTTTGCAGCAAGAGCCCGGCGTTGATGAAGGCCATGAAAGCCAAGGATTTTACCGGCATGGCGCGTAACTATAACGGTGAGGACTACGGCAACTATGACGTCCTTATGCAGAAAGCCTACGAGAAACTTGAAGGGAAGAAATAAGATGATCCGTTTTCTAGCGATGGGTGTGTTGTCGTTGTGCGCCGTAGCCCCTGCGTTTGCCGGTTCGCCCGCGTTGCATTCGGGCAAGTACGAAGGGCTAATGCTGGCGGTGACGCCTGAGCATCAGGTGGAAGGTTACTACTCGGAGGAGATGGGCGAAGGCGTGACCCGCAGTTGCGCGTTCTACCTGCAGGGCAAACCCGCGGCGTTGACCACCTGGGCCGACGCCACCTACCCCGGCAGCGTGGCACCCTCGTCCGATGGCGTGACCCTCACCGTGGCAGAAGGCCGTCAGCATCCGGGTTGCCTCAATGTGCTGATGCCGGAAATTGCCACCGGCCTGGACCTGAGCCAGACCGCCAACACGAAATGGATCGGCTTGGTGAAGGTGTCCGCCGACAAGGCTTACCTGCTGAAAAACCCAAGCGCCAAGGCCGCCAAGCGTCCGTACATCGTCAAGAATGACGTAGTGGGGGTGCTGGCCTTCAAGGATGGCTGGGCCCAGGTCGAGTTCATCAATGCCGATGACCGTTCGTTTACCGGGTGGATCAGTCAGGATCAGTACAGCCGCCTGGCGGCACCCAAAAGCTGATCAGCCGAAGGTTTCGCGCAACAACCCGGCAAACGCATCCCGTGCCAGGTGCCGCTGGGTGTCCTTGTGCCAGAACAGCAGGTTGTCCACCGCCTGCAGTTCCTCGAATCGGTACGACGCCAATTGGTTGGCCTGTTCATAGCGGGCCAGGATGCCCTCCGGCGCCAGTGCCACGCCAATTCCCGCACTGACACAACCGATGATCGTGCCCCAGCTGGCATAGCTGGCAATGGCCGGCTTGAACGCGTGGGGCTTGACCCAGTTCTCCAGCGCCGCCCGATAAGGGCAGCCGGGCGGCCATACCAGCAGGGTGCGGCCGGCCAGGTCTTCGGCGCTGTGGATCGGTGCGCTGGAGGCGCTGGCGATCAGCACCAGGCGTTCACTGTAGACCACGCTGTGTTCGAGCTTTGCGCGTTTGTTGCCCGCGGCCACCAGCGCCACGTCCAGGCGGTGGTGTTGCAGGTCATCGAGCAGTTCGCCCCAGGCGCCGGTCACCAGCTCCAGGCTGACATCCGGGTAGCGCCGATGGTATTCGGCGAGCAACGGCGGCAGGCGTCCGCTGGCGCTGGACTCCACCGCACCGATACGCAGGGTGCCACGGGGGATGGCATTGGCATCGACGGCGCGTTTGGATTCGTCCACAAGGGCCAGGATCCGTTCGCAATATTCCAGGAAGATCTCACCGGCCGCACTGATCGCCAGCCCGCGTCCGGCACGGATAAACAGCGGTGTGCCCAACTCGCTTTCCAGCTGCTTGATGCGCGTGGTGATGTTGGACGGCACACAATGCAATTGCACGGCGGCCTGGGCCACGCTGCCGGTTTGTGCCACGGCGCGCACCATTTTCAGTTGGGCCAGTTCCATTGCTCAGTTCCAGTGATTTCAGAAGTCAGAAACGGTTAATTGTCCTGCGCGTTGCTCGGGCGAAGACTGACGGCATTCCTTCCCCGTTTTCGGATGCCGTCGATGAACACCCCGTCACCCCTGAAGCTTACGCTAGTCATCGCCAGCGTCATCCTCTGTTGGGCCTATTCGCCGATTGGCGTGCACATGGGCCTGCACAGCTACAGCCCTGGCCAGCTTGCGCTGTTGCGGTTTCTGATCGCCTCGCTGTTCATGGCCGGCGTGGCGCTGGTGCTCGGCATCGGTCGGCCACGCCTGCGGGATCTGCCGTGGCTGTTGGTGTTGAGTTTTTTCGGCGTGTTCCTGCACCACACCAGCCTCAATTATGGGCAGCAATTCGTGACGGCGGCGGCGTCCAGTGTGCTGGCACAATCGGCGCCGCTGTTCAGCGTGTTGATCGCGTTCTTCTGCTTGAAGGAGCGGGTCAGCCTCTGGCGCTGGAGCTGCGTGCTGCTGGGGTTGCTCGGCGTGCTGGTGGTGATCTGGGGCGATCACGGCGTGGGTGATATTGACCCGCGCGGCTTGCTGATTCTGCTGGCGGCAGTCTCATGGAGCCTGTACTTCGCCATCCAGAAACATTACGCCCATCGCTACAGCCCGCTGACGATGGCGTGCTACATGGTCTGGGCCGGCACCTTGATGCTCTGCGTGAACCTGCCGGGCCTGCCGGCTGCGGTGGTACAGGCGCCGTTGCCCGAGAACCTCGCGGTGCTGGTGCTCGGGGTTTTCCCCAGCGCCCTGGCGTACCTGGCCTGGGGCTATGTGTTGAAACATGTCGAGGTCAGCCGCGCCTCGGTAGCGATGTACCTGATCCCCCCGGTGGCGATGACGATGGCGGCCACGCTGCTCGGTGAGCACATCGCCCTGCAAGTGGTGCTGGGCGGCGTGATCGTGCTGGCCAGCGTGGCCGCCATCAGCCTGGAGGGGCGCTGGCGGTCAGTCGCTCAGGCAAAACGCGCGCAGCCGGTGGCCATCGAGGTCCTGGGCGACGAAGGTGTAGCCGAAATCCAGGGTGGTCGGTGACTGGATGATGGTTGCGCCGCGCTCTACCCATTGATCATGCAGCGCGTCCACCGCGGCCTGGTCAGCCAGGGACAGGCCCACTTCGCCGCCACCCCCGGTGAGCCGGGCCGCCGGTTCCACGGTATGACGCGACCACAGCCCCAGCTTTACGCCATTGTCGAGAATGAACAGCGCGAAGGTCGGGTTGAGTTCCACGGGCGGCTTGTCCAGCAGGCGGCTATAGAAGTTGGCGCTGGTGGCCGGGCTGTCGACGTACAGCAGGAAGTAATGGGCGAGGGTGTTCATGCAGGCTCCTTGGGAATGCGTGTTCGATTCGATGGAGCCAAGTCTATAAGGCGGCATTGTCAGTTTCTGTCAGGAGTCTCACCGGTGTAGAGCCGGATGATCTGCTCGATCTCGCCCGACTGCTGCATGCGCAGCAAGGTGCGCAGGATCAGCTGCACCGGCACATTCGGGTCGTTGCGCACGATGCAGCCCAGGCGCTGCTCATCAATCACCGCAACCTTGTGCAGCCGCTTGCCGACCGGCATGCGTTGGTTGAACCGCTCGAGTATCCATTCGTTGCTCACCGCAAACTTGAAGCGCCCGGCCACCAGTTTGTGCAGCACCTGCTCTTCGCTGCGCGCGTCGTCGCGGCTGAGCTGGCCGTTGGCGAACAGAGGGTCGAGGGACGCGTAGCGGTAGTTGAGCACAGTGCCGATGGCCTGCGGTGCGAGTGTGTCCAGCTGTATCGGCTTCGGGGGGATGTGGGTGCTCACCAACAGGTTGCGCTGCACCATCAGCGGCACGCTCCAGACGTAATCGCCGGACGCTTCGTCGACCCAGGCCTGGGTGACATAACAGCGCACATCGATATCGCCATGCTCCATGGCACTTGAGATACGCGCCCGTGCCAACACATGGAATTCGGCCGGCCGTCCGACCTGGGTAGCCAGGCTCAACATCAGGTCATACAAAATGCCCTGGGTGGGCCGGTCGTTGTCCAGTTGCACCATGGGCATCGCCCAGCTGTCGGAAACCGAGAAACGCAACGGTGCGGGCGCTGCCAGGCAAGCCATGGTGATCATCCATAAAGCGCCCAGGACTACGCGCATACACACTCCGGGTTCAGGCCTTTTTGGGGCCAACCAGGCAAGCTTAGTCAGATTAGGCGAGCGTGCCGGATGCAATTTCCCCCTTGCTCCGCTAGCATTACCGGCTTCCGCTTCCCAGTTGCGACGGTTTTCGATGAGTTATCAGGTTCTTGCACGTAAATGGCGTCCGCGCTCGTTCCGCGAAATGGTCGGCCAGACCCATGTGCTCAAGGCTCTGATCAATGCCTTGGACAGCCAACGGCTGCACCACGCCTACCTGTTCACCGGTACCCGTGGGGTGGGCAAGACCACCATTGCGCGCATCATCGCCAAATGCCTGAACTGTGAAACCGGTATCACTTCGACGCCCTGCGGCACCTGCTCGGTGTGCAAGGAAATCGACGAAGGGCGTTTCGTCGACCTGATCGAGATCGACGCCGCGAGCCGCACCAAGGTCGAAGACACCCGCGAGTTGCTCGACAACGTGCAGTACGCGCCCAGCCGTGGCCGCTTCAAGGTCTACCTGATCGACGAAGTGCACATGCTGTCCAGCCATTCCTTCAACGCCCTGTTGAAAACCCTGGAAGAGCCGCCGCCCTACGTCAAATTCATCCTGGCCACCACCGATCCGCAGAAACTTCCTGCAACGATTCTGTCGCGGTGCCTGCAGTTCTCCCTGAAAAACATGACCCCCGAGCGGGTGGTCGAGCATTTGACCCATGTGCTGGGCGTCGAGAACGTACCGTTCGAAGACGACGCGCTGTGGTTGCTCGGTCGCGCCGCCGATGGTTCGATGCGCGATGCCATGAGCCTCACCGACCAGGCCATCGCCTTTGGTGAAGGCAAGGTCATGGCCGCCGACGTGCGCGCCATGCTCGGCACCCTCGATCACGGCCAGGTCTTCGACGTGCTGCACGCGCTGATCGAAGGCGACGCCAAGGCGCTGCTCGAAGCCGTGCGCCACCTGTCGGAGCAAGGCCCGGACTGGAACGGCGTGCTCTCGGAAATTCTCAATGTGCTGCACCGTGTCGCCATCGCTCAGGCGCTGCCTGAAGGCGTCGACAACGGCCATGGCGATCGCGACCGTGTGCTGGCCCTGGCCCAGGCGCTGCCGGCTGAAGATGTGCAGTTCTACTACCAGATGGGCCTGATCGGCCGCCGCGACTTGCCCCTGGCGCCCGACCCGCGCGGCGGCTTTGAAATGGTGTTGCTGCGAATGCTGGCGTTCCGGCCCGCTGATTCGGCAGACGCGCCGAGACAGCCGCTAAAGCCAGTGGGGATCAGCCAGGCCACAGTTGATTCCGCCAAACCAGTGGCTGGCGCGGCGCAGGTCGCACCAGTGGTTGCTGCACCTGCACCTGCACCTGCACCGGTGCCTGAACCTGTGGCAGCTGCGCCAGTGGTCGAGCCGGCACCCGTTGTCCAGCCCGAGCCGGTCGTCGACCTGCCCTGGAATGATCCGGTCGAAGCAGACGCCGAGGCCGAGCAAGCGCCCGCCGTGGAGCCCGTGCTGGAAACCAGCGGCGAGCAGCCCGAACTGACACCGATGCCCACGCCGACTCCGGATAGCGTGGTGCCGGATGCCCCCGAATGGGTGTCTGCCCCCGTCCCCGAGCCGACCGTGGCCCAGGTGGAAGCCGCCACGCCGGGTATCGACCTCGACGACGAACCGCCGCTGGACGAAGACTACATCGAGCCGGACATGGATTCGGCCTACAGCTACCTGGACGACCTGGCCAGCGAGCACACCGCCGAACCGGCCCCCGAGCCCGAAGCGGAACCCGCTGCGGCCCCCGCCACCGGCCTGGCCCTGCAATGGCTGGAGCTGTTCCCGAAACTGCCGATCTCCGGCATGACCGGGAGCATCGCCGCCAACTGCACATTGATCTCCATCGAAGGCGACCACTGGCTGTTGCATCTGGACCCGGCCCACAGCGCCCTGTTCAACGCGACCCAGCAGCGCCGTCTCAACGATGCGCTGAACCAGTACCATGGGCGCACGCTGACCATCGCCATAGAGCTGATCAAGCCCGAGCAGGAAACCCCGGCCCAGGCCGCGACTCGTCGGCGCATCAACCGCCAGCGTGAGGCCGAGGATTCGATCCATGCCGATCCGCTCATCCAGCAAATGATGCAACAGTTCGGTGCGGTCGTGCGTCACGATACTATTGAACCTGTCGAAGCCCCGGTGCCCCAAGCGTCATAAAACCGGGCTACTTATTGATCCACGTACTTTTGAGGTGATTCCCATGATGAAAGGTGGCATGGCCGGCCTGATGAAGCAGGCGCAGCAGATGCAGGAAAAGATGGCCAAGATGCAGGAAGAACTGGCCAACGCCGAAGTCACCGGTAAAGCCGGTGGCGATATGGTCAGCGTGGTGATGACTGGTCGTCACGACATCAAGCGCGTGAGCATCGACCCGAGCCTGCTCGAAGGCGTCAGCGATGATGACCGCGAAGTGCTGGAAGACTTGTTCGCCGCGGCCGTCAACGACGCTGTGCGCAAGATCGAAGCCAACAGCCAGGACAAAATGTCCGGCGTGACCGCGGGCATGCAACTGCCTCCGGGCATGAAGCTGCCGTTCTGATCGGCGTGCTTTAGCTAGACTCCAATGCCAGGCCTTGTGCCTGGCATTTTTGTTTGTGCCAATTGGATCGAACCCGGGCACGCCACGCATGGTCTGCACCCTATACCGATGGATTCGATAAAGGAGCCCCTTCATGCCTCAAGAACCGACCCTGAACCAGCGCATCGTCCTGGTCTCACGCCCCCAGGGCGCACCCACCCCGGAAAATTTCCGCCTGGAACGGGTGAGCCTGCCGGAGCTGGCAGACGGCCAGGTCCTGCTGAAAACCCTGTACCTGTCCCTCGACCCCTACATGCGCGGCCGCATGAGCGATGCACCGTCCTACGCGGCGCCGGTAGAAATCGACGAAGTGATGACCGGTGGCGCTGTCAGTCGTATCGAGCAGTCGCGTAATCCGAAATTCGAAGTGGGCGACCTGGTGGTGGGTGCTACCGGTTGGCAGAGTCACAGCATTTCCGATGGTCGCAACCTGATGCCGGTGCCCAAGGGCCTGGCCAGCCCGTCGATGGCACTGGGCGTGCTGGGTATGCCGGGCATGACGGCCTACATGGGCCTGATGGACATCGGTCAGCCCAAGGCCGGGGAAACCCTGGTGGTGGCGGCCGCGTCCGGCGCGGTGGGATCGGTGGTGGGGCAGGTAGCCAAGCTCAAGGGCTTGCGTGTGGTCGGGATCGCGGGGGGCGCAGAAAAGTGCCGCTATGTAGTGGACGAGCTGGGCTTTGATGCCTGCGTCGATCACAAGAGCGCGACCTTTGCCGATGACCTGGCGCAGACGTGCTTCAAGGGCGTCGACATCTATTTTGAAAACGTCGGCGGCAAGGTGTTCGATGCGGTGGTGCCGTTGTTGAATCCGAAGGCTCGCATCCCGCTGTGCGGGCTGATCGCCGGCTACAACGCCCATGAAGCCCCCAGCGGGCCTGATCGTTTGCCGGCGCTGCAACGTACCTTGCTGACCAAGCGCGTGCGCATCCAGGGCTTTATCGTGTTCGATGACTACGGCGACCGCCAGCCTGAATTCCTCAGCGCCATGGCGCCGTGGGTGCGCGACGGCAAGATCAAGTTCCGCGAGGATGTGGTCGACGGTCTGGAGCGGGCGCCCGAAGCCTTTATCGGTTTGCTGGAAGGGCGCAATTTCGGCAAGTTGGTGGTACGCGTCGCGCAGGATTGAGTATTTGACGCTAATCCGGGGCGCGGGTATAAACCGCGTCTCGTTGTTTTGTCGGACCCATGCCCATGAGCTTCAGCCCCCTGATTCGCCAACTGATCGACGCCCTGCGCACATTGCCGGGTGTCGGCCAGAAAACCGCCCAGCGTATGGCGCTGCAACTGCTGGAGCGTGATCGCAGCGGCGGCACCCGATTGGCTCAGGCCTTGAGCCAGGCCATGACCGGCGTGGGTCACTGTCGCCAGTGTCGCACCCTCACCGAAGAAGAACTCTGCCCGCAATGCGCTGACCCGCGCCGCGACGACACGCTGCTGTGCGTGGTGGAAGGGCCGATGGATGTATACGCGGTGGAGCAGACCGGCTATCGCGGGCGCTACTTCGTGCTCAAGGGCCACCTGTCGCCCCTGGACGGCCTTGGCCCGGAAGCCATCGGCATTCCGCAACTGGTGGCGCGCATCGAAGAGCAGGGCACCTTTACCGAAGTGATCCTGGCCACCAACCCGACGGTGGAAGGCGAGGCAACCGCGCATTACATTGCCCAACTGCTCACCAACAAAGGCCTGATCACCTCGCGCATTGCCCATGGCGTGCCACTGGGTGGCGAGTTGGAATTGGTCGATGGCGGCACGCTGGCGCATTCATTCGCCGGCCGCAAACCTATCGCGCTCTGACTCCATGGCTTGATAACCAAGCAAGCGCTTGGTAATTTCGCTCCACCTTACCGTGGAGCTTGCCGATGTCTGCCTATCAGGACTACTTCGACCCCAGCCACCAATTGGTCCGCGACAGCGTGCGTCGCTTTGTCGAGCGCGAGATGCTGCCGGGTATCGAGCAATGGGAGGAGACGGAAAGCTTTCCCCGGGAGTTGTACTTCAAGGCCGGAGCGGCGGGCATCCTCGGTATCGGTTATCCCGAAGCTTTCGGCGGCAGCCACGAAGGTGATCTGTTTGCCAAGGTCGCGGCCAGCGAGGAGCTGATGCGCTGTGGCTCCGGTGGCGTGGTGGCAGGCTTGGGGTCGCTCGATATCGGTTTGCCGCCGGTGGTCAAATGGGCCAGGCCCGAGGTCCGCGAACGGGTGGTGCCCCAGGTGCTGGCCGGCGAAAAGATCATCGCCCTGGCAGTCACCGAACCGGGTGGCGGTTCTGATGTGGCCAGCCTGCAAACCCGGGCCATTCGTGACGGCGACCATTACCGCGTCAGCGGCAGCAAGACCTTCATTACCAGCGGCATCCGCGCCGATTTCTACACCGTCGCCGTCCGCACTGGCGGGCCGGGCTTTGCCGGGATCAGCCTGCTGCTGATCGAAAAAGACACCCCCGGTTTTACCGTCGGCCAGCCCCTGAAGAAAATGGGCTGGTGGGCGTCGGACACGGCTGAATTGTTCTTCGACGATTGTCGGGTGCCCGTAGGCAACCTGATCGGCGCCGAAAACATGGGCTTTGCCTGCATCATGGGCAACTTCCAGAGCGAGCGCCTGGCCCTGGCGCTCATGGCCAACATGACCGCGCAACTGGCCCTGGAGGAAAGCCTCAAATGGGCCGCCGAGCGCGAAGCCTTCGGCAGACCCATCGGCAAATTCCAGGTGATCAAGCATCGCCTGGCGGAAATGGCCACCGCCGTGGAGGTCTCTCGGGAGTTCACTTATCGGCAGGCAGCAAAGATGGCCGCCGGTATCAGCGTGGTCAAGGAGATATCCATGGCCAAGAACCTTGCCACCGACACCGCCGACCGCGTCACCTACGACGCGGTGCAGATCCTCGGGGGCCAGGGTTATATGCGTGGCAGCCTGGTGGAGCGGCTGTATCGCGACAACCGCATCCTCTCCATCGGTGGCGGTACCCGCGAGGTGATGAATGAAATCATCAGTAAGCAGATGGGCTTCTGATCTTTAGTGCCTTTCAGCGCCTCATCGGGGGCAAGCCCCCTCCCACACTTGACCGGTTCACAGATCAAAATGTGGGGGGGCTTGCCCCCGATGGCGTCAGCCCAGGCAACCGTTATTGTTCAGTCAGCGCAAACTGCGTCAGGCAGAACGTCGCAATCCCCATGTCCTCCAAACGTTGCGACCCCCCCAGCTCCGGCAAATCAATGATTGCCGCGGCCTCGAAGATCTTCGCGCCCATGCGGCGTACCAGGTTCGCCGCCGCGATCAGGGTGCCGCCGGTGGCGATCAGGTCATCGAACATCAACACCGAATCCCCTTCGCACAAGCTGTCGGCGTGCACTTCGAGGAAGGCCTCGCCGTACTCGGTCTGGTAACCCTCGGCCAGCACGTCAGCGGGCAGCTTGCCCTGCTTGCGGAACAGGATCAGCGGTTTGTTCAGTTGGTAGGCGATGATCGAACCGATCAGGAAACCCCGCGCATCCATGGCGCCGATATGGGTGAAATCGGTCTCGACGTAGCGGTGGGCAAAGGTGTCGGCCACCAGGCGCAGGGCTCGGGGCGATTGGAACAGCGGCGTGATGTCACGAAAGATCACCCCTGGCTTGGGGAAGTCGATGACGGGACGGATCAGGGATTTGATGTCGAACGAATCGAAGGTCATCGTCGAAGAGTCCTGGGGCTGGAAACGGACTCGAAGTATACCTGCGGCCTCGCCGGTTGGCGCGGCCGCAAGTGTCTGCGTCAACCGTCTAACGAACCACCGGCCAGCGCGCACAACTGGATCGGGTCGAGGATATGCACTTCCTTGCCTTCGGCGGCGATCAGCTCGTTCTGCTGGAAACGGGTAAATACGCGGGACACGGTTTCCACCGCCAGGCCCAGGTAGTTGCCGATTTCGTTGCGTGACATGCTCAGGCGGAACTGGTTGGCCGAGAAACCCCGGGCACGGAACCGCGCCGACAGGTTGACCAGGAAAGTCGCGATGCGCTCGTCGGCGGTTTTCTTCGACAACAGCAGCATCATTTGCTGGTCGTCACGAATCTCGCGGCTCATTACGCGCATCAACTGGCGGCGCAGTTGCGGCAATTGCAGGGCCAGCTCGTCAAGGCGCTCGAAGGGGATTTCGCACACCGAGGTTGTCTCCAGCGCCTGGGCCGACACCGGGTGGATCTCGGTGTCCATGCCCGACAAGCCCACCAGTTCGCTGGGCAGGTGGAAACCGGTGAGCTGTTCTTCGCCGCTGTCGCTCAGGCTGAATGTCTTCAACGCACCCGAGCGTACTGCATAAACGGAATCGAACTTATCGCCCTGGCGAAACAGGAACTCGCCTTTTTTCAGCGGGCGACCGCGTTTAACGATCTCGTCCAGCGCATCCATGTCTTCCAGATTCAACGAAAGTGGCAAGCAGAGGGGCGCCAGGCTGCAATCCTTGCAATGAGCCTGGCTGTGAGCGCGCAGTTTAACTGGCTCGGACATTTCTTAAATCCTTGTGGGAAAACACACATAAGACGTAAGGGTAACGCACTGTGGGCTGGTGAGGCCAGCGTGTACAAAAAACCAGCAACGGTATAAAGAGTTTTGTGTCGCCGCCGATACAAAGTCACGAACCCTTGAGCTTGGAGGCTCGATATCATGATTTCCATCGGTGCAACGAACGCTGCACGCACTCAGGTGCAGTCCTTTGCGGAGCCGAAAGACTTGGTGGCAGAAGCCAAGCTCACCAAGGCTGCCAAAGCGTTCAAGGACGCTACTGAGGCGCCGCTGCGGGAAAAAAAGGACGAGGAGGGGGTGAAGGTGACCTTTTCCGGAGCTGCCTTGAAAGCCCTGACGGAGGCCAAGAAACCCAGCAACGACATCGAAGACAGCGGTCTGCCGGATAACGTCCAGCAGGTTCTCAAGATGATTCGCAAGCTCAAGGAGCAGATCGCCGAGAAGCAGGCCGAACTGCAAGCCGTGATGGCGGACAAGAGCCTCAGCCCCGACGAGGCACGGATCAAGGTCAGCAATCTGCAAGGGGCGCTTGCCCAGTTGCAAGCGAGCCTGATGACTGCACAAACCTCCCTGGCCAAGGCCATGAAAGGCCTCAGCGGGGAAGACGCGTTGAAGGCCGGCTCCCTCGCTATGGCGTAGGGTGTTTCAGATCACCCGCGAAAACCGCTGCCTGTTCTGGTGCTCCAGGTAGGCATCGAACACCATGCACACCGAACGCACCAGCAGGCGCCCAGCTGGCAAAACGCGAATGCCTTGGGCGTCGAGTTCGATCAGGCCATCCTCGGCCATCGCCGTCAGTTGCGGCCAGATGTCGTCGAAATACCCGCGAAAATCAATAGTGAACGCCTGCTCGATCTCGTCGAAGGCCAGGCTGAAATTGCAGATCAACTGCTGAATCACCTCCCGGCGCAAGCGATCGTCCGTGGTGCAGACCAGACCCCGGCTGGTGGCCAGTTGCGCGCCGGCCAGGGTGTTCTGGTAGGCGTTGAGGTCACTGCTGTTCTGGCAGTACAGGTCGCCGATCTGGCTGATCGCTGACACCCCGAGCCCGATCAAGTCGCAATGACCGTGGGTGGTATAGCCCTGGAAATTGCGCTGCAGGGTGCCTTCTTCCTGGGCGATGGCCAACTCGTCGTCGGGCAGGGCGAAGTGGTCCATGCCGATGTAACGGTAGCCGGCCTGGGTCAGTTGCTCGATGGTGGTTTGCAGCATCAGCAGCTTTGACGCCGGGGACGGCAGTTCATCGGTGTTGATGCGCCGCTGGGGCATGAAACGTTCGGGCAGGTGAGCGTAGTTGAACACCGACAAGCGGTCGGGTTGCAGCCTGATCACCTCCTCCACGGTGCGCGCAAAATTGATCGGCGTTTGCTTGGGCAGGCCGTAGATCAGGTCGACATTGATCGAGCGAAATTGCAGGGTGCGTGCGGCATCGATCACCGCGCGGGTTTCTTCCAGGCTTTGCAGGCGGTTGACTGCCCGTTGTACCTCGGGGTCGAGGTCTTGCAGGCCGATACTCACGCGGTTGAAACCCAGTTCGCGCAGCAGGCCCATGGTGGCCCAATCCGCTTCGCGTGGGTCGATCTCGATGCCGTAGTCGCCCGAATCGTCATCCAGCAAATTGAAGTGCTGGCGCAGGCAGCTCATCACCTGGCGCAATTCGTCGTGGCTGAGAAAGGTCGGGGTGCCGCCGCCGAAGTGCAGCTGTTCCACCGGCTGTCTGGGGTCGAGGTGGCACGCCACCAGCTGGATTTCCTGCTCCAGGCGTTGCAGGTAGGCCTGGGCGCGGCCACGGTCCTTGGTGATGACCTTGTTGCAGGCGCAGTAGTAGCAGATGTTCGCGCAGAACGGCACATGCACATACAACGACAGCGGCCGCACCGCCTTGCGGCTGTCGCGCAGGGCGTGGAGCAGGTCGAAGGTGCCGACCTGGCTGTCGAATTGTACGGCGGTGGGGTAGGACGTGTAGCGCGGTCCCGCCAGGTCGTAGCGGTGAATCAGATCGGTATCCCAACGAATGGCGTCGAGCATGCGGGCGTTCCCCCGGATAGGCTAGTGGGCCGAGTCTAGGGGCTGGCCGGGGAGGCCACCTTGATTTGCATCAACAGGGAGCGGCGCTATGCCACATGGCCTTTCAATGGCCCATTAGCCAGTGCTGATGCGGACCGGGCAACGTCCAAATGCCGAATAGAATTACCAGCAAGCCACCGGCCATCCTCACGCTGCGCTTGCGCAACAGTGCCGTCACCCGTTCCGCCGCCAGTCCAGTGGCCAACAGCACTGGCCAAGTCCCCAAGCCGAATGCCAGCATCAGCAACCCGCTGTCCAGCGCATTGCCCTGGCTCGCCGCCCACAGCAACGTGCTGTAGACCAATCCGCACGGCAACCATCCCCACAACGCGCCCAGCAGCAATGCACGCGGTACGTTGGACACGGGCAGCAAACGGTTGGCGACCGGCTGTATATAGCGCCATAGGCCGCGTCCGAGGCTTTCGATACGGGTGAGACCGCTCCACCAGCCCGCCAGGTACAGGCCCATGCTGATCAAAAGCAGGCCGGCGAGCACGCGCATGAACATCGCCGCGGGGCTGTTCGCCACCGCCCAGCCGGCGAGGCCGATCAACACGCCGGCCGCGGCATAGCTGAGGATGCGTCCCAGGTTGTAGGCCAGCAGCAGTTGAAACCGGCGACCGCGTTGCTCCTTGGGGATCGCCAGGGTCAGCGCGCCCATCAACCCGCCGCACATGCCCAGACAATGGCCTCCACCGAGCAGGCCGAGGATCAGTGCAGAGACCAGCAGCGGCGCCAGCTCAAGCATGAGGCGGGTCTTTTGGTGGTTGTTCGGGGTGGTTGGCCTCTTCGACGCCGGCCAGGTGGTTCGGGTCCTGGTCGTCGAACAGCACGCTATGGGCCGGGCCGTCGAGGTCGTCGTACTGGCCGCTGTCCACCGCCCAGAAGAAGATGTAGATGGCCACGCCCACTAACAGCAGCGCCGCCGGGATCATTACGTATAAAGCTGGCATCTGCACTCCATGCCCGCGCGGCTCACACTGGCAGCGGGCGGGTTACTGAGGGGGCTCGGGCGGCCGGCGCGCTCGGCAGGCGAGTCAGGCGCAGGGCATTGAGCACCACGGTCAACGAACTGAGGGACATGCCGATCGCCGCCCAGATAGGAGTGATCCAGCCCAGGGCGGCAAACGGCAGCATAAGGCCATTGTACAACCCGGCCCACAGCAGGTTTTCAATGATTACCCGGCGGGTGCGCCGCGCCAGAGTAAAGGCTTGCACCAGGGCGTCCAGGCGGTTGGACAGCAACACCGCATCGGCGCTGGTCTTGGCCAGGTCGGTGGCCGTGCCCATCGCCACGCTGATGTCCGCGGCGGCGAGTACCGGCACATCGTTGACACCGTCGCCAAGCATCAGCACTTTGCGGCCTTGCTTGTGCAGTTGCTGAAGGACTTGCAGCTTGTCATCCGGGCGCAGGCCGCCGTGGGCCTCGTCGATACCCAGCTCGGCGGCGACGCTGGCGACCATTGGCGAACTGTCCCCGGACAGCAATAGCGTGCGCCAACCCCGCGCCTTGCACGCGGCCAGCAATGCAGGCGCATCACTGCGCAGGCGATCGTCGAGCACGAACCAGGCCAGGGCGCCGTCGCGGTCGCCGAGCAGCAGCCATTGGCCGCAAACCTCCGGCGCTGCCGGGATCGGGCAACCACTGAGTTCGCAGACAAAACCCGGCTGGCCAATGCGCAATACGCGCTCGCCGACGCGACCTTCAAGGCCCAGTCCTGGCGAACTGACGACCTCATCGGCGGCCACTGGCGCACGCCCAAAGGCGCGGGCAATCGGGTGTTCGGAGCGGTTTTCCAGGGCGGCGGCGAGGCTCAGGCACAGGTCGGTACTCAAGGTGCCCAGCGGGCGTATGGCTCTCAACGCCAGGCGTCCTTCGGTGAGGGTGCCGGTCTTGTCGAAGATCACCGCGTCGATCTGGTTGAGCCCTTCCAGCACATGGCCGCGCGTCAACAGCAGCCCGAGTTTGTGCAAGGTGCCGGTGGCGGCGGTGAGGGCGGTGGGAGTGGCCAGGGACAGCGCACAGGGGCAGGTTGCTACCAGCATCGCCAGCACAATCCAGAACGCCCGCGACGCATCCAGCTCCCACCACAGCAGGCCGATCAGCGCGGCGGCGATCAGCGAGCACAACAGGAACCACTGTGCGGCGCGGTCGGCGATCTGCGCCAGGCGTGGTTTATCGGCCTGGGCGCGCTCCAGCAGGCGCACGATGGCGGACAGGCGCGTGTCATGGCCCAGGGCACGTACTTCGACGGTCAATGCCCCCTCGACATTCAGCGTGCCCGCCGTGACCGCATCGCCGCTTTGGCGCGGTTGCGGCAGGTACTCACCGGTGAGCAGGGATTCATCGATGCTCGATTGCCCGTCGAGGATCACGCCGTCCGCCGGCAGCACGGCGCCGGGGTGCACCAGCACGCGGTCGCCCAGGGTCAGTTCGGGGAGCAGGATGCGCTCGCTCTGGCCGTCGGCCTTGAGTCGCAGGCACGAGGCGGGCAGCAGGTTCACCAATTGCGCCGTCGCGGCGGCCGTGCGCTCCCTGGCGCGGCGCTCCAGGTAACGGCCGGCCAGCAGGAACAACGCAAACATGCCCACCGCATCGAAGTACAACTCGCCCACGCCGGTGATTGCCGTCCAGATGCCCGCCAGGTAAGCCCCGCCGATGGCCAGGGAAACCGAGACATCCATGGTCAGGTGGCGCGTGCGCAAGTCGCGCAAGGCGCCCTTGAAAAACGGTGCGCAGCTGTAGAACACGATGGGTGTTGTAAGAAACATCGCCACCCAGCGCAGGATCACATGCAGCTCGGGGCTCAGGTCGATGTTGAATTCCGGCCAGGTAGCCATGGTTGCCATCATTGCCTGGAACCACAGCAAGCCAGCCACGCCCAATTGGCGCAGGGCCAGGCGATTTTCGCCGGCCAGCTGCTCGGCAGCGCGATCGGCCTGATAGGGGTGAGCGGCGTAGCCGATATGGCGCAGTTCACTGAGCAGTTGGCTCAATGCCAGTTGCCCATCGGTCCAACGAACGTGCAGGCGATGGTTGGACAGGTTCAACCGCGCCTCGGCCACGGCGGGCAGGCTGCGCAGGTGTTTCTCGATCAGCCAGCCGCAGGCGGCGCAGCTGATGCCCTCCATCAGCAGGGTGGTTTCGGCCAGCTCGCCCTCGTGGCGCACGAAGGGTTTCTGCACGTCGGCGCGGTCATACAGCGCCAATTCGTCCAGCAGTTGCACCGGCAACGCCTCAGGGTTGGCCGAGGCTTCGCTGCGGTGCTGGTAATAACTTTCCAGGCCGCCGGCCACGATGGCTTCGGCCACGGCCTGGCAGCCGGGGCAGCAGAGTTCGCGGCGCTCACCGAGGATGACCGTGGTGAAACGGCTACCGGAGGGGACGGGGAGGGCGCAGTGGTAGCAGGGGGTGGTCATGGCTTGGGAATCTATGGTGGCTGGTAGGGCCTCATCGGGGGCAAGCCCCCTCCCACATTTGACTGATTTCACCAATAGATATGTGTAAACCCAATCCAGTGTGGGAGGGGGCTTGCCCCCGATGCGCGAAGCGCAGGCTTTTTACTTTTTCAGGTCTTCGGCACCCTGCAACGGTTCATCACCCAGCAGCAAGTCCTTGTCGTGGCTGACTTGTTCTTCCTCGAACATGCGCCAGGTCCGGTCGCCTTCCACGCCGAGCAACTCGACGAACCGCCGGCCTTCCACCTTGTCGGTGACCTGGCCGATGTAGCGGCCGGGCTCGCTGTCGCTGCGGGCCAGGTTGATCTTGCGGTCTTTCTCCGGCTGGGTCGGGGAAATCAGGTTCAATTCCAGGGTTTTCGGGTTGCTGTAGCCGGTGAGGTTGACCTCGACTTCACCGGTCAGCTCATCCAAGTGCACCTTGGCGCGCAGTTGCAAGGTCTGGGCCAGCAGCTCGCGGTCCAGGGAGCGGTTGATGCCTTTGCCGGCCTCGTAGTAGTTGTCGTTGACCAGGTTGTCCGGGTTGTTCACCGCGATGGTCACCATGGACAGGGTCAAGGTCACCGAACAGGCCAGGATGCCGATGATGATCCACGGCCAGAGGTGCTTGTACCAAGGGCTTGCGGCGGTTGCTACGGACATTGTTCGGTTCCCTGTTAGCGGACTTGAGGGCCGATGAATCGGCTCTTGGCTTCAATATGGACGCTGGCGTCATCGGCATCGGTGAGGATGAATTTCACCTCGTTGGTGCTCGACGGCAATTGTTCCGGCGCACTCGACAGCTCCACCGGCATGCTGACGATATCGCCGGCCGCCACCTTGATCTCCCGGCGGCCTTGCAGCTTGAGGTCGGGCAGGCCGGCGGCATCGAGCACGTAGGTGTGGTCGCGTTGGTCCTTGTTCATGATCTTCAGGCTGTAGACGTTTTCGATGCGGCCTTCGGCGTTCTCGCGGTACAGCACGCGGTCCTTGCTCACGTCGAAACCCACCAGCGAGCGCATGAAGAATGCCGCCACCAGCAGGCTGATCATCGCCAGCAACACCAGGGCGTAGCCGATCAGGCGCGGGCGCAGCTTGTGGGTTTTCTGCCCTGACAGGTTGTGCTCGGTGGTGTAGCTGATCAGGCCGCGCGGGTACTCCATCTTGTCCATGATGTTGTCGCAGGCATCGATACAGGCGGCGCAGCCGATGCACTCGATCTGCAGGCCGTCGCGGATGTCGATACCGGTGGGGCACACCTGCACGCACATCGTGCAATCGATGCAATCGCCCAGGCCCTGTGCCTTGTAGTCGGTACCTTTTTTACGCGGGCCACGCAGTTCGCCGCGGCGTGGGTCGTAGGAAACGATCAGGGTGTCCTTGTCGAACATCACGCTCTGGAAGCGCGCGTACGGGCACATGTAGATGCACACCTGTTCGCGCAGCCAGCCGGCGTTGCCGTAGGTGGCAAGGGTGAAGAAACCCACCCAGAAATACGACCAGCCATCCGCCTGGCCGGTGAAAAAGTCGAACACCAGTTCGCGGATCGGCGAGAAGTAGCCGACAAAGGTCATGCCGGTGACAAAGCCGATCAACAGCCACAGGGTGTGCTTGCTGAATTTGCGCAGGAATTTGTTGGCGCCCATCGGTGCCTTGTCGAGCTTGATGCGCTGGTTGCGGTCGCCTTCGGTGACCTTCTCACACCACATGAAGATCCACGTCCATACGCTCTGCGGGCAGGTGTAGCCGCACCACACGCGACCGGCGTACACCGTGATGAAGAACAGGCCAAACGCGGCAACGATGAGAATGCCCGAGAGCAGGATGAAGTCCTGGGGCCAGAAAGTTGCCCCGAAAATGAAGAACTTGCGCTCGGGCAGGTTCCACCACACGGCCTGGTGGCCACCCCAGTTCAGCCACACCGTGCCGAAGTACAGCAGGAACAGACCGGCCCCGCCGAGCATGCGCAAGTTGCGGAACAGGCCGGTGAAGGCGCGCGTGTAGATTTTCTCTCGCGAGGCGTAGAGGTCGACGGTTTTGGCAGGCGGGGTAACGTCATGTACCGGTATCTGGTTACTCATCATTGCATCCCACGGCGGTGGAGATTTGCCTTGGCCAGTACGTGCCAGCCGGGGTCAAATTAGGGGTGTTGCAGTGGTGTAATGATACGCCCCCGGTGGTGCTGAAAGGGGGCGACCTAAGTGATCTGGATCAATTGATCTGGCAAGTATGGCCGGTTTTGGCTGGCCCGGTTCTATGAAACACCGCGGATCCAATGTAGGGGGGGCTTGCCCCCGATTGCAGTGTGTCAATCAGTGCATCTGTCACTGATCCACCGCTATCGGGGGCAAGCCCCCTCCCACATTGGTATTGCAGCGGCTTTTATTGCTCTTCAGCCTTCTTATCCCCATGGGACAAGCTGTACACATACGCCGCCAGCAAGTGCACCTTGTCATTGCCTTGCAGCTGTTCCTGCGCCGGCATCTGGCCCTGGCGGCCCCAACGGATGGTCTGTTGCAGTTGGGCGAAGCTCGAGCCGTAGATGAAGGCGCCCGGGTGGGTCAGGTCGGGCGCGCCCATGGCAGGAGTGCCTTTACCGGCCGGGCCGTGGCAGGCCACGCAGTTGGCGGCGAAGAGTTTCTCGCCGTTGGCCACATCGGCTTTCACGCCTTCGGGCAGTTTGCGCCCGTCGAGGTTGGTGAGCACGAACGCAGCCACATCGCTGACGCCTTGCTCCTTGAGGATATCCAACCAGGCCGGCATCACCGCATGACGGCCCTTCATGATGGTTTCCTTGATGGTGGCAGGCTCGCCGCCCCAGCGCCAGTCGGCATCGGTCAGGTTGGGGAAGCCATAGGCGCCCTTGGCATCGGAACCGTGGCACACCGAGCAGTTGGAGGCGAACAGGCGACCCCCCATCTTCAACGCTTGCGGGTCCTTGGCCACTTCTTCAATCGGCATCGACGCGAATTTGGCGAAGATCGGCCCGAACTTGGCGTCCGACCTGGCCATTTCCTTTTCCCATTCGTGCACGCCGGTCCAGCCGGTCTGGCCATTGGCGAAGGGGGTTTGCTTGTCGGTGTCGAGGTAGTTGTAGCCCGGCAGCAGGCCCTTCCAGTTGCCCAGGCCGGGGTACAGCGCCAGGTAGCCGAGGGCGAAGACGATGGTGCCGACGAACAGCATGAACCACCACTTGGGCAGCGGGTTGTCGTATTCCTCGATGCCGTCGAACGAATGGCCGACGGTCTCGTCGGTTTGCTCGGCGCGCTGGCCCTTGCGGGTCGACAGCAGCAGCCAGGTCAGGGCGAAGATGGTACCCAGACTGAGGACTGTGACGTACAGACTCCAGAACGTAGTCATTCTTTGTTACTCCTAGAAGCTTGCTCGACGTGCTTGATGGCTTCGGGATCATCCGCAAAGGGCAGCAAGGTCGCGTCTTCAAACTCCGACTTGCGCTTGGGGCTGAACACCCACAACGCCAGGCCGATAAAGGCCACCATCACCACAACGGTGCCCAGGCCACGAATCATCCCGATATCCATAGATCACCGTTTGCTTTTGATGATGGTGCCCAGGCCCTGCAGGTAGGCCACCAGTGCGTCCATTTCGGTCTTGCCTTTCACGGCGGCCGCTGCACCGGCGATGTCTTCGTCGGTGTAGGGCACGCCCAGGGTGCGCAAGACCTCCATCTTCTTCGCGGTGTCCTTGCCGTCGAGCTTGTTTTCCACGAGGAACGGGTACGCCGGCATTTTCGACTCAGGCACCACGTTGCGCGGGTTGTACAGGTGCGCACGCTGCCAGTCATCGGAGTAACGCCCGCCGACACGGGCCAGGTCCGGGCCGGTACGCTTGGAACCCCACAGGAACGGGTGGTCCCACACGCTTTCACCGGCGACCGAGTAGTGGCCGTAGCGTTCGGTTTCGGCACGGAACGGGCGGATCATCTGCGAGTGGCAGCCGACACAGCCGTTGGCGATGTAGACGTCGCGGCCTTCCAGTTCAAGGGCGGTGCGCGGCTTCATACCTTCCACCGGCTTGTTGGTCACGTCCTGGAAAAACAGCGGAACGATCTGGGTCAGGCCGCCGATACTCACGGCGATGACCATGAAGAAGGCCAGCAGGCCGATATTCTTCTCGACTACTTCATGCTTCATCAGTGAGCTCCCACAACGGCGATCTTGGCGGCGGCTTCGGCTTCTGCCGGGTCGGCGGCACGCACGGTGCGCCAGACGTTGTAGGCCATCAGGAACATGCCGGAGGCAAAGAATGCACCGCCCAGGGCGCGCACGATGTAACCCGGATGGCTGGCTTGCAGCGCTTCGACGAAGGAGTAGGTGAGGGTGCCGTCATCGTTGATGGCTCGCCACATCAGGCCCTGGGTGATGCCGTTGACCCACATCGAGGCGATGTAGAGCACGGTGCCGATGGTGGCCAGCCAGAAGTGCGCGTTGATCAGGCCAACGCTGTGCATCTGCGGACGGCCGAACAGTTTGGGGATCATGTGGTACAGCGCGCCGATGGAGATCATCGCCACCCAACCGAGGGCGCCGGCGTGTACGTGGCCGATGGTCCAGTCGGTGTAGTGGGACAGCGAGTTGACGGTCTTGATCGCCATCATCGGCCCTTCGAAGGTCGACATGCCGTAGAACGCCAGCGACACCACCAGGAAGCGCAGGATCGGGTCGGTGCGCAATTTATGCCAGGCGCCGGACAGGGTCATCATGCCGTTGATCATGCCGCCCCAGCTCGGGGCCAGCAGGATGATCGACATCGCCATGCCCAGGGACTGTGCCCAGTCCGGCAACGCGGTGTAGTGCAAGTGGTGCGGGCCGGCCCAGATGTACAGGGTGATCAGCGCCCAGAAATGCACGATGGACAGGCGGTACGAGTAAATGGGACGTTCGGCCTGTTTCGGCACGAAGTAGTACATCATCCCCAGGAAACCGGTGGTCAGGAAGAAACCCACGGCGTTGTGGCCGTACCACCACTGGATCATCGCGTCCGTGGCCCCGGCGTAGGCCGAGTAGGACTTGAACAGGCTCACCGGCAACGAGGCGTGGTTGACGATGTGCAGCATCGCCGTTACCAGGATGAACGCGCCGTAGAACCAGTTGCCCACGTAGATGTGCTTGGTCTTGCGCTTGACGATGGTGCCGAAGAACACCACGGCGTAGGTCACCCACACGATGGCGAGCAAAATGGCGATGGGCCATTCCAGCTCGGCGTATTCCTTGGTAGTGGTGTAGCCCAGTGGCAGGGTGACGATGGCGCCAACGATGACTGCTTGCCAACCCCAGAAGGTGAAGGCCGCAAGGCTGTCGGAGATCAGTCGCGTCTGGCAGGTTCGCTGCACGACATAGTAGGAGGTGGCAAACAATGCACATCCGCCGAAGGCGAAGATCACCAGGTTGGTGTGCAGCGGGCGCAGGCGGCCAAAGGTCGTCCATGGCAAACCGAAATTCAATTCCGGCCAGACCAGTTGCGAGGCGATGAACACCCCGAGCCCCATGCCAAGGATCCCCCAGACCACCGTCATGATGGCGAACTGGCGGACTACCTTATAGTTATAAGCAGTCGGACTGATTGCTGTGCTCATTCTAAGGTTCCACGGTTTAGGTTTTTTTATAGGTAAAATCGGCCGCAAGTATGTAGAAAGCGAGGGGTCATTGCAACGCAATGACTGACCTGTATCAATGCGTTCCACGCCAGATTCTGCGCCCTTTCCATGTTTGGTGTAAGGACAAAATCGGAAATCGAAAGCTGATCGAGTGGACAGGAAAATTCGAGGGTCGCAACGAATGTCGTTGCGTACGCCAGGATCGGTCCGCTGTGGGAACAAGCGTAGACCCGAAAGTGAGGAGGGGAAAGTTGTGCTTTGGAGGGGTGTGACACTTGGTCGCGTACAGCGCCAGGGTTGCCGCCCCAAAATGGGGCGGCGATCAGAGGTTATTGCGCCTGGCTTTCTGGCGTTGCGCCATCAGCGTTGTGGGACAGGCTATAAACGTAGGCGGCCAGCAGATGCACCTTGTCATTGCCTTGCAGCACTTCCTGCGCCGGCATCTGGCCCTGGCGGCCGTGGCGGATGGTCTGCTGCAACTGCGCGAGGCTGGTGCCGTAGATGTAGCCGGCCGGTTTGGTCAGGTCGGGCGCGCCCATGGCTTCCATGCCGTGGCCTTCCGGCCCGTGGCAGGCGACACAGGTGGTGTTGAAGGCTGCCTGGCCGGCAGCCACATCGGCGCTGCTGTCGGCGGGCAGGGGCAACTTGGCCAGGTCGTGGCGAACAAAGGCCGCAACGTTTTTCACACCCTCATCGCCGAGCATGTCACCCCAGGCCGGCATCGCCGCGTGGCGACCGTTGAGGATGGTGGTCTTGATCGCCTCGGCCGAACCGCCCCAGCGCCAGATGTTGTCCGCCAGGTTCGGGAAGCCAAACGCGCCCTTGGCGTCCGAGCCGTGGCACACCGCGCAGTTGGAGGCGAACAGGCGACCGCCCATTTTCAGCGCTTGCGGGTCTTTGGCCACTTCTTCCACGGGCATGGCCGAGAATTTGGCGAAGATCGGCCCGAACTTGGCGTCGGCCTTGGCCATTTCCTTGTCCCATTCCTTGGCCTGGGTCCAGCCGTCTTCATAGCCCGGCAACACGCCTTTCCAGTTGCCCAGGCCCGGGTAGAGGATCAGGTAGCCGACCGCGAACACCAGGGTGCCGGCGAACAGCATGAACCACCACTGGGGCAGCGGGTTGTCGTATTCCTCGATACCGTCGAAGGCGTGGCCCATGGTCTGGTCGACGCTGCCCTTGGTCTCGCCCTTGCGGGTGCCGACCAGCAGCCAGGTCAAGCCGATCAGGCTGCCGAGGGTCAGTACGCAGATCCATGTACTCCAGAATAGGGTCATGGCCGGGTGCTCCTTATTGCAGGCTCTTCTTGAGCGTCGGATGGAGAGGGTTCATCGGCGAAGGGCAGCAGGCGCGCCTGCTCGAATTCCGCATTGCGCCGGTTGTTGAACACCCACAGCGACAGGCCGATAAAGGCGATGGCAACCACCAGCGTGCCGAGGCCGCGGATGGTGCCTGCATCGAATTCAAATCCCATGGCTCACCTCTTGCTCTTGATGGCGGTGCCGAGCACTTGCAGGTACGAGACCAGCGCGTCCATCTCGGTCTTGCCCTTGAGGCTGGCCACGGCGCCACTGATGTCGTCGTCGGTGTACGGCACGCCGAGGGTGCGCATCACTTTCAACTTGGTCTCGGTGTGGCTGCTGTCGACGGCGGCGGTGACCAGCCATGGATAGGCCGGCATTTTCGACTCGGGCACCACGTTGCGCGGGTTATACAGGTGCGCGCGGTGCCAGTCGTCCGAGTAGCGTGCGCCGACGCGCGCCAGGTCCGGACCGGTGCGCTTGGAGCCCCACAGGAACGGGTGGTCCCACACACTTTCACCGGCGACCGAGTAATGGCCGTAGCGTTCGGTTTCGGCACGGAAGGGGCGGATCATCTGCGAGTGGCACTGTACGCAGCCTTCGCGGATGTAGATGTCGCGGCCTTCCAGTTGCAGCGCGGTGTAGGGTTTCATGCCCTCCACCGGCTTGTTGGTCACGTCCTGGAAGAACAGCGGGACGATCTGGGTCAGGCCACCGATGCTCACGGCAAGCACCATGAGCAGCATCAGCAGGCCGACGTTCTTTTCAATCGTTTCGTGTTTCATCACAGACTCCTCAGGCCAACTGCGCAGTGGTGGCGGCTTCGACAGGCTGCGCCGAACGCACGGTGCGCCAGGTGTTGTAAGCCATCAGGAACATGCCGCTGAGGAAGATCGCACCGCCCACCAGCCGCACGATGAAGCCAGGGTGGCTGGCCACCAGGGTTTCGACGAAGGAGTAGGTCAAAGTGCCGTCTTCGTTGACCGCCCGCCACATCAGGCCCTGGGCGATACCGTTGACCCACATCGAAGCGATATAGAGCACGGTGCCGATGGTGGCCAGCCAGAAGTGCGCGTTGATCAGGCCAAGGCTGTACATCTGCTCGCGGCCGAAGACTTTCGGGATCATGTGGTACAACGCGCCGATGGAGATCATCGCCACCCAGCCGAGGGCGCCGGCGTGTACGTGGCCGATGGTCCAGTCGGTGTAGTGGGAGAGGGCGTTGACGGTCTTGATTGCCATCATCGGGCCTTCGAACGTCGACATGCCGTAGAACGCCAGGGACACCACGAGGAAGCGCAGGATCGGGTCGCTGCGCAACTTATGCCAGGCGCCCGACAGGGTCATCATGCCGTTGATCATGCCGCCCCAGCTCGGTGCCAGCAGCACCAGGGACATCACCATGCCCAGGGACTGTGCCCAGTCCGGCAGCGCGGTGTAGTGCAAGTGGTGCGGGCCGGCCCAGATGTACAGGGTGATCAGCGCCCAGAAGTGCACGATGGACAAGCGATAGGAATACACCGGACGCTCGGCCTGCTTGGGCACGAAGTAATACATCATGCCGAGGAAACCGGCGGTGAGGAAAAAGCCTACCGCGTTATGCCCATACCACCACTGCACCATGGCATCCGTCGCACCGCCATAGAGGGAGTAGGACTTGGTCAGGCTGACCGGGATTTCCAGGTTGTTGACGATATGCAGGATGGCCACGGTGATGATGAACGCACCGAAGAACCAGTTGCCGACGTAGATGTGCTTGGTGTTGCGCTTGGCCACGGTGCCAAAGAACACGATGGCATAGGCCACCCAGACAATGGTGATCAGGATGTCGATCGGCCATTCCAGCTCGGCGTATTCCTTGGAGCTGGTGTAGCCCAGCGGCAGGGAGATCGCTGCCAGCAGGATGACCAACTGCCAGCCCCAGAAGCAGAACGCGGCGATTTTAGGCGCGAACAGCTGCGTCTGGCAGGTACGCTGCACCGAGTAGAAGGAGCTGGCGAACAGCGCGCAGCCACCGAAGGCGAAGATCACCGCGTTGGTGTGCAGCGGGCGCAGGCGGCCGAAGCTGGTCCAGGGCAAGTCGAAGTTGAGTGCAGGCCACACCAATTGGGCCGCGAGAAAAACCCCGAGCCCCATGCCGACGATGCCCCACACCACCGTCATAATGGCGAATTGGCGGACCACCTTGTAGTTATAGGCGGTACTTAAAGTAGTGTTCATGGTTCCCCATCCACGGTTCAACCCAAGCAGATGCGGCACTTGGGCTGGAGTTATAGGCAGACTAAAAAGCGAGGCAAGCATGGGCAAAGAGCACAAGGCCAGTATTGACGGGGATCAATGGGCGCAGTGTGTGCGGGAACATGGGTGGTTGTGGGATGTCGCGGCGGGGGCGGCTGAGGCTGCACCCGTGACGCTGATCCTGGCCCACGGCGCCGGTGCACCGATGGACTCATCCTTCATGAACGATATGGCTGCACGCCTTGCCGGGCAGGGCGTCAACGTGTTGCGCTTCGAGTTTCCCTACATGGCCCAGCGCCGGGTTGACGGCGGTAAACGCCCGCCCAACCCGGCCCCGAAGCTACTCGAATCCTGGCGTGAGGTGTATGCCGAGGTGCGACGTCATGTCGCTGGAAAACTGGCCATTGGCGGCAAGTCCATGGGCGGGCGCATGGCCAGTTTATTGGCCGATGAATTGGGTGTTGGTGGGTTGGTGTGCCTGGGGTATCCGTTCTATGCGGTGGGCAAGCCGGAAAAGCCACGGGTCGAACATCTGGCCGGGCTGAAGACGCCAACCTTGATTGTGCAGGGCGAGCGCGATGCACTGGGCAATCGGGCGGCGGTGGAAGGGTATGAGCTGTCGCCGAGCATCGAGGTGATGTGGCTGGTGGCGGGGGATCATGACTTGAAGCCGTTGAAGGCGTCGGGATTCAGTCATGAGCAGCATCTGGAAGCCGCGGCAGTGGGGGTGGCTGGGTTTTTGGCTGGCCTATAGGGCCTCATCGGGGCGGTGCGACGCTTCGACAAGCCCCCCACACTTGACCGTGTTCTCACATTCCAAATTGTGAACACAGTCAAATGTGGAGGGGGCTTGCCCCCGATAGCGACCTACCGGTTAAACCGCTCCACCAGCGAGTACTGAGTATTGGCGGTATGCGTCAGCTCTTCACTCAACTGCGCCGAGTTCAGCGCCTGCTCCGAGGTCTGGTCCGCCAACAGCGCAATGGTGCTGATGTTACGGCTGATCTCTTCGGCCACCGAGCTTTGCTCTTCGGTGGCAGCCGCGATCTGGGTAGTCATATCGGTGATATGCGCCACCGCTTCACTGATGCCCACCAACGCCTGGTCCGCTTCCATCACCCGCGCTACACCTTCTTCGGCCTGGCGATGCCCGGCGTCCATGGTTTGCACGGCGGCAGCGGCGGTCTGCTGCAGCTTGGCGATCAATGCATGGATCTGCCCGGTTGACTCGGCGGTACGCTGGGCCAGTTGGCGGACTTCATCAGCCACCACCGCAAAACCACGGCCCATCTCCCCGGCACGCGCCGCTTCGATGGCGGCGTTGAGCGCCAGCAGGTTGGTCTGGTCGGCAATGCCCTTGATCACGTCGACCACACCGCCGATTTCATCGCTGTCCTTGGCCAACTGGGTCACGGTCACACCGGTCTCACCCACAGCCACGGACAGACGCTGGATCGCCTCGCGGGTTTCCCCGGCGATATCGCGGCCACGGCCGGTGAGGCGGTTGGCCTCTTGGGTCGCATCGGCCGTGCGCTGCACATGGCTGGCGACTTCCTGGGTAGTCGCCGCCATCTGGTTGACCGCCGTGGCCACCTGCTCGGTCTCGACGCGCTGGCGTTCCAGGCCGCTGGAGCTGTTGTGCGCCAGGGTGTTGGACTGCGCGGCCTGGTCGTTGAGGTGCTCGGCAGTGTCCTGCAAACGCGTAAGGCAGGTCTTCAGACGCGCCTCCTGGCTGAGGATCGACATTTCCAGGCGCGCCTGGGCGCCACGGCTGTCGGTGTACATCTGCGCGATCAGCGGGTCGGAGGTGGTCTGTTCGGCCAGGCGCAGCAAACGCTTGAGGCCGCGCTGCTGCCAGCTCAGGCCGAGCAGGCCCAGCGGCACCGACAACCCCGCCGCCAGGGCAAAGCCCCAGTGGGAGTTGAGCGAAGCGCCGATCATGAAGCTCAACTGGCTCACCAGGATAAACGGCAGCCAGTCCTGCAACACCGGCAACCACTTGTCCCGCTGAGGGATCGCCGACTTGCCCTGGTTGATGCGTTGGTAGAGCGCTTCGGCCCGGCGGATCTGCTCGGCGGTGGGCTTGATGCGCACCGATTCGTAGCCGACCACCTGGTTGCCTTCGAAAACCGGCGTCACATAGGCGTTAACCCAGTAGTGGTCACCGGTCTTGCAGCGATTCTTGACAATGCCCATCCATGGCAAGCCTTGTTTGAGCGTTGACCACATGTGCGCGAACACCGCCGCCGGAACGTCCGGGTGACGCACCAGGTTGTGCGGGGCACGCACCAGTTCGTCGCGAGAGAACCCACTGATTTCGACGAAGGCGTCGTTGCAGTAGGTGATCACGCCTTTGGCATCTGTGGTGGAGATCAACCGTTGCTGAGCGGGGAAGGTACGTTCGCGCTGGGTAACGGGTTGGTTATTACGCATGATTGTTCAATCCGCAAGGCTTTCAGGGGGTATCGGCAAGAACGGCGGTTTATTTAACTTATTTTTGCAACAATCGACGGGATGCACGTTCCCCAGCACGAGATCAACCGGCCAGCATCGGGTAGGTAAACAACCCGAAGTGAAGCAGATTCAAGCCAAAGTGCGTGGCCACCGCTGCGCCCAGGCCGCCAAATCGATAGGCCAGGCCATAACCCACCCCGGCGATGCTTGCCAGCAATACCCAATGCCAGCCTGCGCCGATGTGCACCAGGCCGAACAACAGCGAGGCCAGCAGCAGGGCGAGGTTTTCGCCATAGGGCAGGTGTTTGAAGCGACGGCTCAAACCGCCCTGCACATAACCGCGGAACAGGGCTTCTTCCACCAGCGTCACCAGCAGCAGGTTATTGAGTACCCACAGCCAGGCCTGTTCCGGCCACTTCGGCGCCCAACTGATCATGCCCAGCAAGGCCGCTCCGCCGAGGGCGGCGATGGCGGTGAGGGTCAACGCCAGGGCGGCCACGCAGATCGACAAACGCAACGAGCGCCGCGCCACAATCCACGGGCAGGCCAGCAACAGCCAGAAGCCAATCAGCGGTTTGTCCTGGTTCAGGTACATCGAGAAGGGCACGGCATCCTCGGTGAAACGCTGCGAGGCAATGCCGCGCCCGTTGTAGAAACCCGGCAACCAGTGCATCGCCAGGCTCAGGGCCAGCACCACAAACAGCCCGTGGCCCAGGTAACGCGCCCACGGCGTGCGTTGCTGGCGTACGGCGTAGCCGGCAATCAGCAGCAGGGCGACGGACACGCCCGCCAGCACGCCCAATTGCCCGTAGATCAAGGCCAGTAGATAGCCAATGGAAAGAAGCGCCAGGTACAGCCAGGGCAATGCGATCATGGGAAATCCTTGGGAAAAACTGGGCGGCATTATAGCGATCTGTCCTACGGGGCTTACATGAAACTCCTCCATTCAGAGTGATTGCAAAACCTATCACCGGCTGGTTATAGTCCGAGCCTCTCCATCCCTTCACACAAGATCAGCCCATGCCTGCTTCCCAGCGCACAGCGGTAGTCGATTCAGCGGTCAACGCTGCGGTCGTGCCGTGCGGGGACAAGCAGCCTGCGCAGATCAGTCACTACCCTCCACCTGTCAGCAGCACGTCGGTGTACGCAGTCGTATCACCGCCGGGTGTTGGTATTGCGGGTTGATCAGCTGATCGCTGTTCCCGTCTGCCCGCCTGAAAAAAACCTAATGCATTTCAGCGTCTGCTGAATCGGCTTTTTTTGCCTGATGACAGGTGGTAACCATGTCTGTTTTTTCGAAACAATCCGTGGCCGCGGCGGCCTCGACGAGCCTGTTTGTTCTGCTGTGGAGCAGTGGGGCGATCTTCTCCAAATGGGGCCTGGCCCACGCGTCACCCTTTGCGTTTCTGCTGATCCGCTTTGCCATTGCCCTCGGGGGCCTGGTGGTGCTGATACCGATCCTCAAGTTGAAACTGCCGCGCCCCGGCAAGCCACTGTTATACGCAGCGGCGACGGGGTTGGTGTTGTTGGGCGCCTATCAGATTTTCTATCTGTTGGCCCTGGACCTCAACGTCACCCCCGGCGTGATGGCAACCATCATGGGCGTACAGCCGATCCTCACCGTGGTGCTGATAGAGCGCCAGCGTTCTTTCAGCCGTGTGTTCGGCCTGGGCCTCGGGTTGGCGGGGCTGATCATGGTGGTGTATCAAGGCATCGGCCTTTCTGGCATGTCCCTGGCAGGCATGCTGTTCGGGTTGCTGGCCCTGGCCAGCATGACCTTCGGCTCGATCATGCAGAAACGCATCACCGACGAGCCCCTGGGCACGCTGCCGGTGCAGTACCTGGCGGGGTTGCTGCTGTGTTCGGTGTTTGTGCCGTTCCAGCCGTTCCATTTTGAACACAGCAGCAGCTTTTACCTGCCGGTGCTGTGGATGGGCCTGGTGGTGTCGTTGCTGGCCACGCTGTTGCTGTACCGCCTGATCGCCCGGGGCAACCTGGTGAATGTCACCAGTCTGTTCTATCTGGTGCCGGCGGTGACGGCGGTGATGGACTATCTGATCTTTGGCAACCGGTTTGCGATGTTGAGCCTGTTGGGGATGGGGTTGATCATCATCGGTTTAGTGTTTGTCTTCCGTAAGCGTTGACACTGTACTGTAGGAGCCCGGCAAGCCGGGCTCCTACAATTTTCGCGGGCGCAACACCAACCACAACGCCCCCGCAATCAACACCCCGCCATACAGATGCGCCATGGACAATGGCTCATCCAGCAGCAACGCGCCCCACAACACCCCAAACGGCGGAATCATGAAGGTAACGGTCATCGACTTAACCGGCCCGATGGACGTCAGCAACCGGAAGTAAAGAATGTAGGCAAACGCCGTACACACCAGCCCCAACCCCAGCAACGATCCCCACACCTGCCATCCACCCCAACTCGCCGGCGGTTGGCTGATGGCGCTGTAGGCAAAGAACGGCAACAGGAACAACGTCGCGCCGAGCATGCTGCCCAGGGCCGACAGGCGGCTGTCCAAGCCACCACGCTGATCCAGCCAGCGCCTTGCCAGGAACCCGGCAAAGCCGTAACAGGTGGTCGCCAGCAAGCAGGCCAGCGCGCCCATCAATAATTCCAGGTCAAACGCCACCGGCCCTGCGCGGGTCAGTACCCCCACGCCCAGCAGGCCCAGGCACACCCCGGCGACTTTCGATGGGGTCAGGCGTTCGCTGAAGAACAGCCCGCCAATCAACACGCCCATCAACGGCGTGGTGGCGTTGAAGATCGCCGAGTAACCCGCCGGCAGTACTTGGGCAGCGACTGAATACATGGTCGCGGGAATGCCTGAGTTGATCACGCCGAGCAGCAGTACAGTCTTGAACTTGCCCTGGAAATCCCAGCTCACCCGCATCGCCGCCAGGATCACCAGCAACCCGGCGGCGGCGATCGACACGCGGAAAAACGCCGTTGGCAGCGTGCCGATCTCCGGCGCGATAATGCGCATGAACAGGAAGCTCGCGCCCCAGATGGCGGCGAGCCCCAGCAAGTACAAGGTGTCGACAGGTCTCACGGAACACTCCTACCTCAATAAGGCCGCGAGTGTTGCATGACATGTCTAATGATTACAGGACAAACCGCGTCACCAGCCCATTCAGGTCCACCGCCAGGCGTGACAGTTCCTGGCTGGCGGCCGAGGTCTGAGTGGCACCGGCGGCGGTCTGGGTGGACAGGTCGCGGATGTTCACCAGGCTGCGGTCCACGTCACGTGCCACCAGCGCCTGCTGCTCGGCGGCGCTGGCGATCACCAGGTTGCGCTGGCTGATCTGCGAGATGGCCGCGGTGATTTTTTCCAGGGCGCTACCGGCGCTGTTGGCCCGTTGCAGCGTCTGGCCGGCGTGCTCGGCGCTGCTGTTCAGCGCTTCGACCGTATCCTGGGTGCCGCGCTGGATGCCGGTGATCATCTGCTCGATTTCTTCGGTGGAGTCCTGGGTGCGTTGCGCCAGGGAGCGCACTTCATCGGCTACCACCGCAAAACCACGCCCGGCCTCGCCTGCGCGGGCTGCTTCGATGGCGGCGTTGAGCGCCAGCAGGTTGGTTTGCCCGGCGATGCCGCGGATCACTTCCAGCACCTTGCTGATGTCCTGGGCTTGCACGGCCAGGCCTTCGGCCTTGTTCGAGGCGCCGAGCACCTCGTCGACCAGGTTCTGGATCGAGCTGATGGTTTCGCTGATCTGGTAGTGGCCGTGCTTGCTGTCCTCGTCGGAGGCCTGGGACGCCTCGGCGCTGGACACCGCATTGCCCGCCACTTCGTCCACGGCCGCGCTCATTTCGGTGACGGCGGTGGCCGCCTGTTCGATCTCGTCGTTCTGCGCCTGCAGGCCACGGGTGCTTTGTTCCATCACCGAGCTCATCTCCTCGGCGGCGGAGGCCAACTGTTGCGCCGATTCGCTGATGCCACGGATGGTGCCTTGCAATTGCGCCTGCATGGTGGCCAGGGCGTTGAGCAATTGGGCCGGTTCGTCCTTGCCGCTGACGGCGATCGGCTGGCTCAGGTCGCCGCCGGCAATGGTGCGCGCCACGCTCAGTGCCTGGCCGAGCGGGGCGGTGATGCTGTGGGTCAGCAGCCAGGCGAGCAACAAGGTGGCGATCAAGGCGAATACGATGATCAGGCCGACGATCCACTGTGCACTGGAATAGGTCTGCGCGGCGGAATCCACGGCGGTTTCCACGCCGTTCTGGTTGAAGACGATCAGGTCCTCCAGGCTCTTGCTGAGGATCACGCCCTGGGGAGCGAGGCGGGTGTTGAGCAGGTCAATGGCGTCTTGCTGCTGATCCTTGTCCACCAGGGTGACGATCTGTTCGACGAGGGCCAGGTAAGCGTCCACGTTACCTTCGAGCTGTTTGAGCATCTGGCGCTCTTCGTCGCTGCTGAGCAGGGTTTTGTGATGGTCGAGCAGGGTTTGCAGCTCGCTGCGCTGGCGTGTGATCAGGGCTTTGCTGTTGTCGCGGATCCGCGATTCGTCGGTGGTCGCCAGGCGCAAGGCTTCCAGGCGGATGCTGGCGACAAAGGCTGCGCTGTCGTGGATGTTCTCGATGCTCGGCATCCACGATTGCTCGATGACCAGCGCGCTCTGGCGCAGCTTGGCCATCTGGCCCAGGCCGAACATGCCCACGATCACCAGCAAGCTGGCCAAAACCCCAAAACTCAGACTGGCACGCAGACCGATCCTCATGTTCCTCAATGACATCTCAATGCTCCTTGGGCGATTAGAACCTGTTCCCGGATCGGTCTTCGGACCTTGTTAGGGTGGGAGAGGGCGCGCTATATATCAAAGTGCCCTCAAGGTGGTAATCAGGGTTTCCCTTAGCTGGATTCAACGGTGTATTTGGAGCAGAGCCCCGGGGGGAGTACGCGGGATTCCGGCGCTAAGCGGCAAGGCCGCGTCGTTGTGGGCGTATGGGGAAAACAATGTGCGACTTTTCAGTGCGTTTATTGACCAATTGGTCGAATTAAATAAATTGAAAATAAATGTACGAAATGAACGGAGTTGTACAAGGCTGCACAAAAAATGACTCTTCTCCTGTGTTCGTACACTGGCTAAGCTCAGGGCTTCCCGATGCCCGCTCGAGGTTTCCCGCATGTCGCAATCCGCCCTCGCCATTGCCCAGATGATCCTCGATGGCTTCGACGACTACCGAGAGCACTTCCGCCAGATCACCGACGGCGCCCGCGAGCGTTTCGAAAAGGCCCAGTGGCAACAGGGCCAGGCGGCGTCGGCGGCGCGCATCAATCTCTATGAGGAAAAGGTCTCCGAGGTGACTCAGCGGTTGCGTGAGCACTTCAATGACGCCGCGCTGCTCGACATCGATGTGTGGCCCGTGGTCAAAAGTGCCTACATCGGCCTGATCGACCTGCGCTTCGACGATGAACTCTCCGAGACCTGGTACAACTCGATCTTCTGCGGCCTGTTCAGCCACGACCTGATCAGCGACGGCTGCATGTTCATCCACACCACCCGGCCCAGCCTGCGCCGGGCACGGGCCGCGCAGACGCGCACCTACACGCCCGCCGGGCAAATCCCGCAAATGCTCGCGCAGATCTTTGCCGACTACCGCTTCAGCGAACCCTACGCCGACCTCGCAGCCGACCTTCATCGCCTCGAAACCCAGCTGCGCGAAAACCTGCCGGACTGGGTGTGCAAGGACCCGGACCTCAAGGTCGAGCTGTTTTCCTCGGTGCTCTACCGTAATAAAGGCGCCTACCTCGTCGGGCGCATCTACACGCGCGACGAACAATGGCCGCTGGTGATCCCGCTGCTGCACCGTGAAGGGCAGGGCATCCAGATCGATGCGCTGATCACCGACGAAGCCGATGTGTCGATCATCTTCTCGTTCACCCGCTCCTACTTCATGGTCGATGTACCGGTGCCGGCGGAATTCATCGGCTTTCTCAAACGCATCCTGCCGGGCAAGCACATCGCCGAGCTGTACACCTCCATCGGGTTCTACAAGCACGGCAAGTCGGAGTTCTACCGCGCGCTGATCAACCACCTGGCGACCACCGACGATCAGTTCATCATGGCCCCCGGCGTGCGCGGCATGGTCATGAGCGTGTTCACCCTGCCGGGCTTCAACACCGTGTTCAAGATCATCAAGGACCGTTTTTCACCGTCGAAAAACGTCAACCGCGCCACGGTGATCGAGAAGTACCGCCTGGTCAAAAGCGTCGACCGGGTCGGACGCATGGCCGATACCCAAGAGTTCGCCGACTTCCGTTTCCCCCTGAGCAAATTCGAACCTGAGTGCCTGGCCGAGCTATTGGAAGTGGCTGCGGGCACCGTCGAAGTCGAAGGCGATACCGTGCTGATCCGTCACTGCTGGACCGAACGGCGCATGACCCCGCTCAACCTCTACCTCGACAACGCCAACCCCGCCCAGGTGCGCGAAGCTTTGGAAGACTACGGCCTGGCGATCAAACAGCTGGCGGCCGCCAATATCTTCCCTGGCGATATGCTGCTGAAGAACTTCGGCGTTACCCGCCACGGTCGCGTGGTGTTCTACGACTACGACGAAATCTGTTTTCTCACCGAAGCCAACTTCCGTCACATCCCCGCACCGCGCACCCCGGAAGATGAGATGGCCTCAGAACCCTGGTACTCCATCGGCCCACTGGATGTGTTCCCCGAGGAATTCCCCCCGTTCCTGTTTGCGGATGCTGGTCAGCGCAAGTTGTTCGATGAGCTGCACGGGGAGCTGTACAACGCGGATTACTGGAAGGGGCTGCAGGAGGCGATTCGGGCCGGGAAGGTGATCGATGTCTTTCCGTATCGGCGCAAGGAGCGCGATCAACTGTAGCAGCGACTGTCTACAGGTGATCGCGCCGTGCGGCTTATATACGGCTGAGAAAGCCCATCAACATTCTTACGCCAAGCGTTGATGATCGATCCGCGGGTAGTTGTTGATCGATTTGAGGGGACGTCGTGTTCGAAGACCGGCCTGAACCGATCCGGTTTATCGAATCGGTATTGGTCAGCGTCGAATAGGCCGGCGGATACTCATACGGGGGTGGCGGCAACGTATCGGCGCTGCGTAGCTGCAGGCTCAATGCTTGCGCATAAGTGGGCAGTTGGGCGGTGGAACGGCTGGAATCAATTGGCATGGAAACTCCTGTATTGGGTCATACCGCTGCGGGCTGGGTAAGCACACGATTTGTGCTGGAGGGCCTTGCTGAGTGGGTGCCGATCAGCGAGGCGTTCCGATCATTGCCAGGCTGTTTTCTTCGGGTTGGTATCCCAGTCTCAGCGCCGTAAGGTTGATCGTCGGCTGCCATGTGGCTTGGCTGTTTGAAGTGGACGCTGGTTTTTTCTGTATAGGCTGGGGGCGGCTTCGCGGCTTCGTAATAGGTTGGCGGCTCGGTAGCCTCGGCATAGCTGTGGGTATTGCCGCTGTACGCGTGGTTGTTGGAGTTGATGGGCATATACACCTCGTGCGATGAGCTTGGAGGGAATCTGTCGTTTCTAATAGGTCGAGTGGATCCAGGACCTTTGCGTCACAGGCCGCTCATGAAACCCATTCCTCGTAATGCCTGACTGGTCGTGTGAAAGCTCGAGATTCGATTTGCCGTCAAATTAGTGGGCGGTGTCGAGTAGGTCCGGGAGGATGCGTTGTGCGGTGGCTTCTCGGTGTACGCGGGCGGGAACTCATAGGGGGGTGGTGGTTCCGACGCTGCCGAGCGCGGTTGGGCTCGCATGGATTGCGCGTAGCTGGGTAGGTTAGGTTGGCTGTTTGTCGATTCGATAGGCATAAAAGCTCCGGTTTCATAAGCGATACAGTGATCTGCCAGAGATTTCTGGCGGGTTGATTTGATCCTGCGTACTTCACTTAAACCATCGGATTTCTACTGTGAAAGGGTCGGATGAGCGACTTGCTCGTGTATGAAATATGTTCATTCGGAGGCGCTACGCCGTCAGTCACTGACTGAGCGTCTCCAGAAATGCCGAAATCTGCGACAATCGCCCCTCGTTTTTTCGTCCGTAGCTATGCAGGCGTGTCCTGCCTCACTCAGAAGACCTTTGCCGCCCTGATGACCGACCAAGCGCCCACCATCGACCAACTGCTCAAAACCCTTGATCACGCCATGCTCGCCGACCGCCACCGTTTGCGTCGGCAGTTGCTTGAGTTGCGCAAAAAGCCCGACGAGGACAAGTTGGTGCAGTGGGTCGCGCGCATGCAGGCGTCCTGCGCCCAGGTCACGGCGCGGCGCGCCAGCCTGCCGGTGATTCGTTATGACGACAGCCTGCCGATTGCGGCCAAGCGCGATGAAATCAAAGAAGCGCTGAACAAGCATCAGGTGCTGATCATTGCCGGCGAAACCGGCTCGGGCAAGACCACCCAGTTGCCGAAGATCTGCCTGGAAATCGGTCGCGGCCAGTTCGGTCTCATTGGTCATACCCAGCCCCGCCGGATCGCCGCACGCAGCGTGGCCAGCCGGGTCGCCGAAGAGTTGGCCACGCCATTGGGCGCGCTGGTCGGTTATCAGGTGCGCTTTGAAGACCAGAGCGATTCCAACACCCTGATCAAGCTGATGACCGACGGCATCCTGCTGGCAGAAACCCAGAACGACCGCTACCTGGAACGCTACGACACCATCATCGTCGACGAAGCCCACGAACGCAGCCTGAACATCGACTTCCTGCTGGGCTACCTGAAAACCCTGTTGCCACGTCGCCCGGACCTGAAAGTCATCATCACCTCGGCGACCATCGACCTGGAGCGTTTCTCCAAGCATTTCGACGATGCGCCGATTGTCGAGGTGTCGGGCCGCACCTTCCCTGTGGACACCTGGTATCGCCCACTGACCCTGGAGCAGGACGAGGAGGGCAACCGCGTCGAGGACGACCTCACCGTCGACCAGGCGATCCTCGCCACCCTGGATGAAATTGCCGCCTATGAGCGCAGCGAGCGGCGCAGCCCGGGCGACGTGCTGGTGTTCCTGCCGGGCGAGCGCGAGATTCGTGACGCTGCCGACATGCTGCGCAAGGCCCAGCTCAAGCACACCGAGATCCTGCCGCTATACGCGCGCCTGTCGCCAGCCGAGCAGCAGCGCATCTTCCAGTCCCATCCGGGCCGACGTGTGGTGCTGGCAACCAACGTCGCGGAAACCTCGCTGACTGTGCCGGGCATTCGTTATGTGATCGACAGCGGCACCGCGCGCATCAGCCGCTACAGCTACCGCGCCAAGGTGCAACGCCTGCCGATCGAGGCGATTTCCCAGGCCAGCGCCAACCAGCGTAAAGGCCGTTGCGGCCGGGTCGAGCCGGGCATCTGCATTCGCTTGTACAGCGAAGAAGATTTTATCGGCCGCCCGGAATTTACCGACCCGGAAATTCTGCGCACCAACCTCGCCGCCGTGATCCTGCAGATGCTGCATTTGCGTCTCGGCGAAATCACCGACTTCCCGTTTATCGAACCGCCGGACGGCAAGGCGATCAGCGACGGTTTCAACCTGCTGCAAGAGCTCTCGGCGGTCGACCGCAACAGCCAGCTCACCCCGCTGGGCCGCCAGTTGGCGCGCCTGCCGGTGGATCCGCGCATGGGCCGCATGTTGCTGGAAGCCGCCAAGCTCGGCAGCTTGCAGGAAGTACTGATCGTCGCCAGCGCCATGTCGATCCAGGACCCGCGTGAGCGCCCGCCGGAGCGTCAGCAGGCCGCCGACCAGGCCCACGCACAGTGGAAGGACCCGGATTCGGACTTCGCCGGCCTGGTCAATTTGTGGCGCGGTTTTGAAGAGCAGCGCCAGGAGCTCACTGCCAGCCCGCTGCGTAACTGGTGCCGCAAGAACTTCCTCAATTACCTGCGCCTGCGCGAGTGGCGTGATTCCCATCGCCAGTTGAGCCTGATCTGCCGCGACATGCAGTTGAGCGTCAATAAAGAGCCGGCGGATTTCCCGAAACTGCACAAGGCGGTGCTGTCCGGTTTGCTCAGCCAGATCGGCCAGAAAACCGAGGACGGCGATTACCTGGGCGCGCGTCAGCGGCGTTTCTGGATCCACCCCTCGTCGGGCATCGGCAAGAAGCGCCCGCAATGGCTGATGACCGCCGAACTGGTGGAAACCACCAAGCTGTATGCGCGCATGGTCGCCAAGATTGACGCCGACTGGATCGAACCGCTGGCCGGGCACCTGATCAAGAAAAACCACTTCGAGCCGCACTGGGAGAAAAAACGCGGCCAGGTCGTGGCCTTCGAGCAGATCACCCTGTTCGGGCTGATTGTGGTCGGGCGCCGTCCGGTGCATTACGGGCCGGTCGACCCGGTGGTGTCTCGCGAACTGTTTATCCGTGAAGGCCTGGTGCGTGGCGAGATCCAGTCGCGGGCCAAGTGCCTGGCAGCCAACCAGCAATTGCTGGAGCAGCTCGACGAGCTGGAGGCCAAGGCGCGCCGGCGCGACATCCTGGCCGACGAGGAAACGCTGTTCGCCTTCTACGATGCGCGCCTGCCGGCGGAGATCCACCAGACCGCGACCTTCGACAGTTGGTACAAGGTCAACAGCCAGAAAGACCCGCAACTGCTGATCATGCGCGAAGAAGACGTACTGGCCCGCGAGGCCAGCGAAGTCACCGCCGCGCATTACCCGGACACCCTGCATTTGGGTGACCTGGAACTGGCCTTGAGTTACCACTTCGAACCTAACCACCCGCGTGACGGTGTGACCTTGCGCGTGCCGGCGCCGCTGTTGCCCGCCTTGCCGGCGGAGCGCCTGGAGTGGTTGGTGCCGGGGGTGATCGAGGCCAAGTGCATCGCCCTGGTGCGCAACTTGCCCAAGGCGCTGCGCAAGAACTTCGTGCCGGTGCCAGACTTCGTCAAGGCGGCCCTGCAACGCATCGAGTTCGGCCAGGGCTCGTTGCCCCAGGCCCTTGGCCGCGAATTGTTACGCATGACCGGGGCGCGGGTCAGCGATGAAGCCTGGGCCGAAGCCGCGCAGCAGGTAGAAAGCCACCTGAAGATGAACCTGGAAGTGGTGGACGGCCAGGGCAAGTTCCTCGGTGAAGGCCGGGATCTCGCCGAACTGACGGCGCGCTTTGCCGAGGCCAGCCAGGCCGCGCTGGCCATACCGCAAACTGCAAAAAGCCAGCAGCCGGTGGAGGCCAAGGTGTTCGCGGCGGTAGCCGAGAAGACGCAACAGAAGATCGCCGGGTTGTCGATGACGGTGTATCCGGCGCTGGTGGAGGAAAACGGCACGGTCAAGGAAGGGCGTTTCTCCACGGCGGCCGAGGCTGAGTTCCAGCATCGCCGTGCCTTGCAACGCCTGCTGATGCAACAACTGGCGGAACCGGCGAAATTCCTGCGCGGCAAACTGCCGGGCCTGACCGAACTGGGCCTGATGTACCGTGAGTTGGGCCGGATCGATGCGCTGGTGGAAGACATCCTGCTGGCCAGCCTCGACACCTGCGTGCTCGAAGGCGAAGCCAGCCTGCCGCGTGATGGCGCAGGTTTGGCGGCCCTGGCCGAGCGCAAGCGCGGCAGTTGGACCGAACATGCCGAGCGCCTGGCGCGCCTGACCCTGGAGGTGCTGAAACTCTGGCATGGCCTGCAAAAGCGCTTCAAAGGCAAGATCGACCTGGCCCAGGCCGTGGCCTTGAACGACATCAAGCAGCAACTGAGCCACCTGGTGTACCCCGGTTTTGTACGGGAAACCCCGGTGCAGTGGTTCAAGGAATTGCCGCGTTACCTCAAGGCCATCGAGTTGCGCCTGGAAAAACTACCGAGCCAGGTGCAGAAGGATCGGGTGTGGAGCGGCGAGCTGGGCGGCCTGTGGACGCAGTACGAAAACCGCCTGAAAAAACATGCCCAGGAAGGCAAGCGCGATCCCCAGCTGGAGCTGTATCGCTGGTGGCTGGAGGAATACCGGGTGTCGTTGTTTGCCCAGCAACTGGGTACCAAAGTGCCGATTTCCGACAAGCGCCTGAGCAAGCAGTGGAGCCTGGTAGAAGCCTGATATTTGCACGGTTTCCAGGGCAATACAGGTCCAGTGTGGGAGGGGGCTTGCCCCCGATTGCGGTCTGTCAGTAAAGGATGTGTTGACTGGCCCACCGCTATCGGGGCAAGCCCCCTCCCACAGATAGCGCCAAATTCCGAGGGTTGTGGCAAACTTCGCGGTTATAAATGCCGGGATCGTCGCGAAAGGCTGCGGCGCGATGGAATAAAGCGATGCCAGTTTGGTGTCCGCGGAGCGGAATCGGACTACTTACAGTTTGGTACGACGGTACCAATATCTTCTGCCTGACAGATTTAGAGGAACGACCGTGCATAACGTCGTCATCAGCGGCACTGGCCTGTATACCCCGGCCAACAGCATCTCCAACGAAGAGCTGGTGCAGTCTTTCAATGCTTACGTGCAACAGTTCAACAGCGACAACGCCGCCGCCATCGAGCGCGGTGACGTGCAGCCGCTGACCGAATCCAGCGCCGCCTTCATCGAAAAGGCCTCCGGCATCAAGAGCCGCTTCGTGATGGACAAGGACGGCATTCTCGATCCGCAGCGCATGGCCCCACGCCTGCCCGAGCGCAGCAACGACGAATGGTCGGTGCTCTGCCAGATGGCCGTCGGCGCCGCTGAACAAGCTCTACAGCGCGCGGGCAAAACCGCTGCCGACATCGACGGCGTGATCGTCGCCTGTTCCAACCTGCAGCGTGCCTACCCGGCCATCGCCATCGAAGTCCAGGAAGCCTTGGGCATCGAAGGGTTTGGTTTTGACATGAACGTGGCCTGTTCCTCGGCCACCTTCGGCATCCAGAACGCCGCCAACAGCATTCAGCTGGGCCAGGCGCGGGCGATCCTGATGGTCAACCCGGAGGTGTGCACCGGCCACCTGAACTTCCGCGACCGCGACAGCCACTTCATCTTTGGCGATGCGGCCACCGCCGTGGTCCTGGAGCGCGCCGACCTGGCAACCTCCGAACACCAGTTCGACGTGGTGAGCACCAAGTTGCTGACCAAGTTCTCCAATAACATCCGCAACAACTTCGGCTTCCTCAACCGCACCGCGGAAGAGGGCATCGGCGCGCCGGACAAACTGTTCGTACAGGAAGGCCGCAAGGTGTTCCGCGACGTATGCCCGATGGTCGCCGAGCTGATCGGCGTGCACCTGGAAGAGAACCAGTTGAACGTGACCGACGTGAAGCGCTTCTGGTTGCACCAGGCCAACCTGAGCATGAACCACCTGATCGTCAAGAAACTGCTGGGCCGCGAAGCCACCGTGGAAGAAGCCCCGGTGATCCTCGATACCTACGCCAATACCAGCTCGGCGGGTTCGGTGATTGCGTTCCACAAGAATCAGGATGATCTGCCCAAGGGCTCCGTGGCGGTGCTCAGCTCGTTTGGCGCGGGCTATTCGATCGGCAGCGTGATCCTGCGCAAACGCTAAGACAGTCGAGGTCTTGAATGGCAGCAGCGGACGACGCGCACCTGCTTGAACGCCTGCTCCAGGGTGAGCAGCGGGCCTACAAGGAATTGGTCACCACCTACCAGAGCGCCATGCGGGCGGTGGCCTATGCCATCGTCGGCCAGCGTCACGCCGACGAAGTCGTGCAGGACGCCTGGCTATCAGTGGTGCGCAACCTGGCCAGGTTCGAAGGCCGTTCCAGCCTCAAGACCTGGCTGCTGACCATTACCGCCAACGCTGCCAAGGGGCGCTACAAGCAGAACCGTCGCGAAGTGTTGCTCGACGATCTGCCCTCGCCCCACGGCACTATCGGTGACGATCGCTTCACCCCCGACGATGGTCACTGGGCCGTCGCCCCGTATGCCTGGCACCAGGACACCCCGGAAGCCTTGCTCACCGAGGATGAACTGCGCAAATGCCTGGAGCATACAATCCTGAGCCTGTCGGAGTTGCAGAGCAGTGTGCTGGTACTGCGTGAGCGCCAGGGCCTGGAGTTGGAAGAGATCTGTAATCTTCTGACGTTGTCGCTCTCCAATGTCCGTGTGCTGTTGCATCGGGCACGGCTTAAAGTCTTCGCCACGGTGGAGCATTTTGAGGAAACGGGCGAATGTTGACCTGTAAAGAACAAGTGGCACGTTCCAGTGACTATCTCGATGGGCAGTTGACCTTTCGCGAGCGTCTGCTGGTGCGTCATCACTTGATGTTCTGCCCGAACTGCCGCCGGTTTATCCGCCAGATGCGCTTGATGCAGGCGACGCTGAGGATAATGCCGGACGAACCGGTAGACGGTGTGGAGGCCTTGGCGCAGCGTCTGGCTGACGAGCGGCTCAAGGATCATAAAGGCGGGGAATAAACAGGCTCGCGTGGGTGGAGCGAACGGATGATGGGGACCGATCCACCTACGCAAGACTGGTACAGCCACCTCGGGCCGTCCTGGCCCAAGGCTTTCAACACTTACTGTTAGAACTTGGCTTCTGCATCCAGCTGCAGGGTGTTGGTGTTGGCATCACGCTGGGTGCGGCTGGCGTAGTCGGCCTTGGTCAGGAAGTACGTGGCACCGAGGGCGAAGTTCTTGTCGATGTCGTAGCTGACCTTCATCTTGTGACCGCGCGAACCGGTGGTGCCGTTGGCGAAGTCCGAATCGGTGAAGGCACCTACCACGGCATTACGCTGAATGTCGCGGTAGTTGTAGTCCAGGTTGAAACCGAACACTTTCGACTTGGCGCCGATCAGCCAGGCTGTGTCCTGGTCGGTCACGGCGTCGTTGTTTTTCACGTACTGGCCGTAGAACGCCAGCGGTACAGCCAGGCCGCCGATGTCGGCTTGGGCAAAGCCTTCATACAGGCGGAACTGGTTGTCGGCCGAGTTACCGTTGACCGCCAGTGCGCAAGGCGTGGTGGTGGTTGTGCAACGGCTGTCCTTGTCATTCTGGTAGGCGTAGACGCTGCCGCCCAGGGTCATTTTCAGGTTGTCGGTGACCGAGAAGCGTGTGCCCAACTGGCCAGAGGTCAGGCGCAGGTCGTGACGGAACTGCACGCCGTCGCCGTCGACGTTGTCCTTGAGGTTGTAGTTGCCGAGGCTGCCGAACAGTTCGGCGCTGCTGCCCAATGGGTATTTGTAGGTCAGGGCCAGACCTTCAGGGTTGATGTCGCTATCCCAGATGACGTCGCCCATGTTCACCCACGGTTGCAGCATCTTGCCGCCGATCACGTGCAGGTTCTTGATCTGGTCCGGGTGGTAGTCGATGTAGCCAAGGTCCAGCCAGATCGACTTCTTGTCGAAATAGTTGTCCTGGTCCTGGTTGGTCGAGCGCGCATCGTCGCTGCTGCCGGTGGCAATACGGATACCGGTGTCGACCTGCGAGTTGATCTCGGTGTAGGCACCCAGGCGGGCACGGATACGCTGACGGTCCTTGTCGCGGCCGCCGTTGTTGGATTCGCCCTGGATTTTCACGGTTTCCTGACGGAAACGTACGTCACCCTTGAACTGAGTCTTGGCGGCCCAGGCCAGCTTCTGGTCAAAGCTGCTCAGCTCATTGGTTTTCTTCGCGGTGGCCGCGATCTGTTCGTTGGTCTCTTGTTGAGCTTGCCGTGCGATCTGCTGTTCTTTCTGGTCTTTGGCCAATTCGCTTTGCAGTTCGGTGTACTGCGCTGCGGTGATCTGGCCGTTGGCCTTGAGCATGTCGAGCAATTTAGCGTCGACTGCAGCGCTGGCCGGAACGCTCAGGGCCAGTAACAGGCCGCCGCACAGGACCGCCGCAGTTTTAGTGGAAGCAAGACGCATATCAATCTCCGAAAGTGAGGAGGGATGGCAAACCATCCAGGACACAACCGACCGATGACGGACGGAAAATAGCCGCCGGGTAGAACCAGGCGCTCTAAAAACAGGCGTCAGTATCGCGACCGTTTATGACGACGCAGTGGCGAAGTGATGTCATCTAGATGACAAATTATTTATATTCGGAACTATTGGTTTAGAGCCTTGTCGTGCGAATCGGGGATGTGCCAGGGCTGGCAATCGGCGATACTCGCCAGGCTTTCACGCCCCGAACCAGTGAGGATGCCGATGCCGCTGCAACGCCTGGACAGCCTGTCCGAAATCGCCCCGCAAGCCTGGGATGCGCTGGTGCCGCAGGGGCAGCCGTTCGTGCGGCATGCGTTCCTGAGTGCCTTGGAAGACAGCGCCAGCCTGGGCCCGCAATCTGGCTGGCAGCCGGAGCATTTGCTGCACTGGGAGGGTGAGCGGCTGGTGGCGGCGTTGCCCAGCTATCGCAAATGGCATTCCTATGGCGAGTACGTGTTCGATCACGGCTGGGCTGATGCCTGCGAGCGCGCCGGTATCGACTATTACCCCAAGTTGCTCACGGCGGTGCCCTTCAGCCCGGTCAGCGGTCCGCGCTTATTGGCCGCGAGTGCCGATGACGGTTTTGAGCTGCTCAAGAGCCTGCCGGGTTACCTCGAGATCGAGGGGCTTTCAAGCGCCCATATCAACTTCACGGATGATCTGGCCGATGCTGCACTGGCCCGGCAAGCGGGCTGGTTGCAGCGCCTGGGCTGTCAGTATCACTGGCAGAACCGGGGCTACCGCGACTTCCAGGACTTCCTCGACGCCTTGAGCTCGCGCAAGCGCAAACAGATGCGCAAGGAGCGCGAGCAAGTGGCGGGGCAGGGGATCGATTTCGAGTGGCTGCAAGGCCATGAACTGAGCGAGGCGCAGTGGGATTTTGTCTACGCCTGCTACGCCAACACCTATGCCGTGCGCCGCCAATCTCCCTACCTGACCCGCGCTTTCTTCAGCCTGCTGGCCGAGCGCATGCCCGAAGCGATCCGCGTGGTACTGGCCAAGCAAGGCTCGCGTCCGGTAGCCATGGCCTTCAGCCTGCTCGGCGGCGACAGTTTCTACGGCCGCTACTGGGGTTGCCTGGCAGAGTTTGATCGCCTGCACTTCGAAACCTGCTTCTACCAGGGCATGGACTACGCCATCGCCCACGGCCTGCAACGCTTCGACGCGGGGGCGCAGGGCGAGCACAAGTTGATCCGTGGGTTCGAGCCGGTGATCACGCGGTCGTGGCACTACCTGCGCCATCCGGGATTGAAGAATGCCGTGGAGGATTTTCTCGAGCGTGAACGGGTGGGGATCGTGGCGTATGCACAGGAGGCAAGGGCAGCCCTGCCTTATCGGCAGGGCTGAGCCGCTGGTCTTGTGGCGCTTCCAGGCAAGGCTGAAATTGCTATTTTGTATGTACAAAAGTACATACAGGTCGTGCCATGCTATTTGAGTGGGATGAATCCAAAAATAAAGCCAATATTGTTAAACACGGCATCGATTTCAATGACGTTCCAGATATCTTCAGGCACCCGATGCTGGCCTTACGCGATGATCGAGCGGATTATGGCGAAGAGCGTGGATCAGTATTGGCTGGATCAAATTGTTAGTGGGTGTGGTCGTATATACCGAGCGGCATGGTGGTGTGATTCGCATCATTTCTGCCCGAAAAGCAACCAAGAAGGAGGCCAAATACTATGACGCAAACATCGAAAACTGACTGGGAGCGCTTGGCCAAAATGAATGATAACGAGATCGATACCAGCGATATTCCTGAGCTGGATGCCGATTTTTTCCGGCATGCCGAGTTACGTGTTCCAGTGAAGCAGGCGGTCACTATCAGGCTGGACGCTGATGTACTGGAGTGGTTCAAAGATCAAGGATCTGGTTACCAGACGCGTATTAACCAGCTATTGCGTCAGTACATGCAGGCCCATCAAGGGTGAATGGCTGTCCGATAAGAGCAGCCCTGCCTTATCGGCAGGGCTGAACCCGTTTGCCTCAGCCCGGCGCCTCCTTGCCCAGCCATCGATAAGTGAACCCACCGATCACCGCACCCAGGATCGGCGCGAGCCAGAACATCCACAATTGCTGGATCGCCCACCCGCCGACGATCAGTGCCGGGCCGGTACTGCGGGCCGGGTTGACCGAGGTATTGGTCACGGGAATGGAGATCAAGTGGATCAGGGTCAGGGCCAGGCCGATGGCGCAGGGTGCCACGCCCTTGGGAACGCGGCGGTCGGTGGCGCCCAGAATGATCACCACAAACATGGCCGTCATCACCAGCTCACACACAAACCCCGCCGCCAGTGAATACCCGCCGGGCGAATGCTCGCCATAGCCGTTGGACGCCAGGCCCGATGCCAGTTCGAACCCCGGCTTGCCGCTGGCAATGAAGTACAGCAACGCAGCGGCGACCGTGCCACCGACTACCTGCGCGACGATGTACGCCGGTAACTCCCTGGCCGGAAACCTTCCGCTCACTACCAGCCCCACCGATACTGCCGGGTTGAGGTGACAACCGCTGATATGCCCGATGGCCACCGCCATGGTCAGCACCGTGAGCCCGAAGGCCAGGGACACGCCCAACAACCCGATCCCGACTGCGGGAAACGCCGCGGCCAGCACCGCACTCCCGCACCCGCCCAACACCAGCCAAAACGTACCCAACCCCTCTGTGACTGAACGCTTGAACAAAGACATGCAACCCGTCCTTGATAGATCGCTCTACCCAATCAGTAAATCAGTGATGCTCCCTGCAGATTTACTTCAGCGCCCGTCTGGGCACTGCACTGAGTACAGCACGGCTATGGCACAAATCCAGGGCTCTAATGTGGGATCAGTCGATGCCGACGAAGCCGCCGGTCTGGTGCTGCCACAACCGTGCATACAACCCACCATGGGCCAGCAGTTCGGCATGGCTGCCGCTTTCGGCAATCTGGCCTTTCTCCAGCACCACCAGGCGGTCCATCCGCGCAATGGTCGACAAGCGGTGGGCAATCGCGATCACGGTCTTGCCCTGCATCAGGGTTTCCAGGCTTTCCTGGATCGCGGCTTCCACTTCCGAGTCCAGCGCTGAGGTGGCTTCGTCCATGATCAGGATCGGCGCGTCCTTGAGCAGTACGCGGGCGATGGCGATACGTTGACGCTGCCCGCCGGAGAGTTTCACGCCGCGCTCACCGACATGCGCATCCAGCCCGGTGCGGCCTTCGGAGTCCGACAGCAATGGGATGAACTCATCCGCGCGCGCCTTGTGCACGGCGGCCCAGAGTTCTTCGTCGGTGGCATCGGGCTTGCCGTACAGCAGGTTGTCGCGGATCGAGCGGTGCAGCAACGACGTGTCCTGGGTGATCATGCCGATCTGTTCGCGCAAGCTTTCCTGGGCGACGTCGGCGATGTTCTGGCCGTCGATCAGGATACGCCCGCCTTGCAGGTCGTACAGGCGCAGCAGCAGGTTGACCAGGGTCGACTTGCCCGCACCGGACGGGCCGATCAGGCCGATCTTTTCACCGGCCTTGATCTCAAGGTTGAGGCCGCCAATGATCCCGCTCTTCTTGCCATAGTGGAAATCCACCTGCTCGAAACGCACTTCGCCATGGGGCACGCTCAGGCGCGGGGCTTTGTCGCGGTCGATCACGGCCAGCGGCTGGGCAATGGTCTTCAGGCCATCCTGCACCTGGCCGATGTTTTCGAAAATGCCGTTGACCACCCACATGATCCAGCCGGACATGTTGACGATACGGATCACCAGGCCGGTGGCCAGGGCGATCGCGCCAACGGAAATCAGCGACTGCGTCCACAGCCACAGCGCCAGGCCGGTGGTGGTCACGATCAGCAGGCCGTTCATGGTGGTGATCACGATGTCCATGCTGGTGACCACGCGGCTGGCCAGCTGGGTTTTTTCGGTCTGCTCGATGATCGCTTCCTTGGCATATTCCTGCTCATAGCGGGTATGGGCGAACAGCTTCAAGGTGGTGATGTTGGTGTAGCCATCGACGATGCGGCCCATCAATTTGGAGCGCGCCTCGGAGGAAATCACCGAGCGCTCCTTCACCCTTGGCACAAAGTAGCGCAGCGCCAGGCTGTAGCAGAGGATCCAGGTCACCAGCGGGATCATCAGGCGCCAGTCGGCCTCGGCAAACAGCACCAGGGAGCTGATGGCGTAGATCGCCACGTGCCAGATCGCATCCACCGCCGCCACGGCGGAGTCGCGCAGGGAGTTGCCGGTTTGCATGATGCGCTGGGCAATACGCCCGGCGAAGTCGTTCTGGAAGAAATTCAGGCTCTGCTTGAGCACGTAGCTGTGGTTCTGCCAGCGGATCAGGCTGGTCATGCCGGGGCTGATGGTCTGGTGCACCAGCAGGTCATGCAGGGCGCCGAAGATCGGGCGCAGCAACAGGGCGACCACGGCCATCCAGATCAGCTCGGTGCTGTGCACCTGAAAGAAGTCGGCGGGCGGCGTGCCTTGGGCGAGGTCGATGATGCGGCTCAAGTAGCTGAACAGCGCCACTTCGATCAGCGCGCCGATCAGGCCCACCACCAGCAAGGCGGCGAAATGCGGCCACACCTGGCGCAGGTAGTAGAGGTAGAAGGGCAGGACTTTATCAGGCGGGGCGGCGCTGGGGGCGTCGCGGAAGATGTCGATCAGTTGTTCAAAGCGACGATAGAGCATTAGGTATGACGCCCGCCGTGCGGGCTCTCCTTTCAAATGCGCACGCAGCCTTGTGGGCTGCGCGCGGAACTGCCTGCCAGGCTCAGTCGAGGCGCTTGGCCGACTTGATCACGACAGGATCGATTGGCACGTTCTGCATGCCTTGCTTGGTAGTGGTCTGGGAGTTGACGATGATGTCGACCACATCCATGCCCTTGACCACTTTGGCGAACACGGCGTAACCGGCATCGCGGCCTGGGTCGAGGAACGCATTGTCGGCGACGTTGATGAAGAATTGGCTGGTGGCCGAATTCGGATCATTGGTGCGCGCCATCGACAAGGTGCCACGTACGTTATGCAGGCCGTTGCTGGCTTCGTTCTTGATTGGCGCGTCGGTCGGCTTCTGCGCCATCTGCGCGGTGAACCCGCCGCCCTGGACCATGAAACCCGGGATCACACGGTGGAAAATCGTGTTGGTGTAGAAGCCCTTGTCGACATAGGCCAGGAAGTTCTTGGTGCTGATTGGCGCCTTGACCGGGTCCAGTTCGATCTCGATATCGCCGTTGGTGGTGGTGATCAATACGTGGGGCGCCTTGGCGGGCTCGGCGGCCATCAGGTTGGCGGCGAACAGAACAGAACCGGCAAAGAAGGCGATTTTTTTCAGCATGGGTCAGTGATCCTGGGTAGTGGTTTCGACTGTCTTTAGAAATTCGAGCAAGGTTGCGTTAAAGACTTCGGGTTGATCCAAGGGCGTGGCATGGCGGGAATCTTCTATCACCACCAGTCGCGCATCGGGCAGCAGTTTTACATAGTTTTGTTTCTGCGCCACAGGGGTGTAGTCGTGGTCGGCGCTGATGACCAGCGTAGGACAAGTAATGCGCGAAAGATGTTCCTGCACCCCCCATCCCACAATCGCATCGAAGCTTGCGAGATAAGCACGTTTGTCGTTCTTTGCCCAGCGTTCGGCCATTTTGCGGCGCAGGTCGGCCTGGTGCGGTTTTGGGAAGAGCCGCTCGCCCAACGCCTTGCCGATCGTGGACAGGCTCAGCAAGCGTGCCAGGCTCCAGCGCTTGGCCCACTGCCAGTAATCATCGGCACTGCGCACCTTGACCTCGGGGGCGCTGTTGACGATGCACAGGCTCTTGATCCGCGCCGGTTCGTCCACGGCCAGTTGGAAAGCGATCATGCCACCCATGGACAAGCCCACCACGTGGGCCGGTGGCAGGTCCAGGTGTTCGAACAAGGCGATCAGGTCGTAGGTGAAACCCGGGATGCTGTAGCGTTCGCGCGGTTTGTCCGAGCGGCCGTGACCGCGCACGTCCACCACGATCAGGCGGTAATGCCGGGCCAGTACTGGAATCTGCAGTTCCCAATCCTGGCTGCTGGAGCCCAGGCCGTGGATCAGCACCAGCGGCGTGCCGTGGCCATATTCCTCGTAGTGCAGGCTGCATCCTTCATGGTCGAACCAGGCCATGGGCGAACTCCGTTTCAGGCTTGCCGGGGGGCGGCGAAAGGCGCGTCCAGCGGTGCGGTGTCAAAGGTGCGCAGCAGTTCCACGAGGATCTGCGTGGCAGGCCCCAGGGGTTTGTCCTTGTTTGAATACAGGTAGAACGTGGGGTGGCGGCTACCGCCCTGTTCCAGCGGCAGTTGCTTGAGAACGCCTTCGGCGAGTTCGCGCTCGATCATGTGCCGGGGCAACCAGGCAAAGCCCAGGCCGCTGCCGACAAAGGCGGCGGCGGTGGCAAGACTGCCGACGGTCCAGCGCTGTTCGGCGCCGAGCCAACCCACATCGCGCGGTTGCTGGCGGCCGGAGTCGCGGATCACCACCTGCATCTGGCTTTCCAGGTCCTGGAAGCTCAGTTCGCGGTTCATGCGGTGCAGCGTGTGCTCGGGATGGGCCACTGCGACAAACTCCACATCGCTCATTTCCGTGCCCAGGTAGCCGGGGATACTGAACCCGCAGATCGCCAGGTCGGCGACGCCTTCCATCAGCAACTCTTCAACGCCAGACAACACTTCTTCCCGCAGGCGCACGCGGCAGCCACGGCTCTGGGGCATGAAGGCGGAAAGAGCGCGCACCAGGCGCGCATTCGGATAGGCCGCGTCCACCACCAGGCGCACTTCGGCTTCCCAGCCCTGCTCCATATGGTGGGCAAGGTCCTCCAACTGGCTGGCGTTTTTCACCAGTTGCCGGGAGCGGCGCAACAGCACTTCACCAGCGTCGGTGAGTACCGCCTTGCGCCCGTCAATGCGCAACAGCGGTACGCCAAGCTGGTCCTGCATGCGGGCCACGGTGTAGCTCACCGAGGACTGCGAACGGTGCAGCGCTTCGGCCGCCTGGGCGAAGCCGCCATGGTCGACCACGGCCTGCAGCGTGCGCCATTGATCGAGGGTAACGCGGGGCGCTTTCAAGATGGGCTCCTCTTGTCCTAAGCTGGCTGTCCTTATTGGAGACTGCCGAATGAGAAAATTCTGTTGTGTGTTGCTGGCGCTGCTGCCGATGAGTGCGTTTGCCTACCCCATTGACGTGACCAAGAAGATCGACGGCGTGAGCATCGATTACACCGCCTCTGACGTGGACGGCGACATCAGCTCGATCCAACTCAATAACTACGGCACCCACGATGCCGTGTGCTCGGTAACCTTCACCAACGGCCCGGAATCGCCGCGTCGCCGCACGGTCACGGTGCCGGCGGGCAAAAGTACCAACACCACGGTCAAGTTCAACCGCGCCATTATCAAGATGCGTATTGCCCTGGCCTGCACGCCGAAATAAGCCGAGAGCGGAGCATGCTCCGCCTTTGAACAAATTTATAGATGGGTTATAGCAGTTTTTTGCGCTTTTTAATCGAATTGGCTCTGTTTAATCTTCACTCCATCGACTCACAGCAATTACAGATGGAGCCTACAACGCCATGTCCAACGTTCTGATCATCGAAAGCAGCGCTCGCCAGCAGGATTCGATTTCCCGCCAACTGACCCAGCAATTCATCAGCCAATGGCAGGCCGCTCACCCGACAGATCAGATCACCGTGCGTGACGTGGCGCTCAACCCGGTTCCACACCTGGATGCCAACCTGCTCGGCGGCTGGATGAAGCCGGCCGATCAGCGCAACGCCGACGAACAGGCGTCCCTGGATCGCTCCAACGCATTGACCGACGAATTGCTCGCCGCCGACGTCCTGGTGATGGCTGCGCCGATGTACAACTTCGCAATCCCCAGCACCCTCAAAGCCTGGCTGGACCACGTGTTGCGTGCGGGTGTGACCTTCAAGTACACCGCCACCGGCCCTCAGGGTCTGCTGACCGGCAAGCGCGCCATCGTGCTCACCGCTCGCGGCGGCATCCACACCGGCGCCAGCTCCGATCACCAGGAACCGTACCTGCGTCAGGTCATGGCCTTCATCGGGATTCATGACGTTACGTTCATTCATGCCGAAGGGGTGAACCTGAGCGGTGACTTCCAGGAAAAGGGCATCAACCACGCCAAGGCGCTGTTGGCCCAGGTGGCTTGATCCTTTAATCGTCACATAATCGCGCAGTGTTTATATCGCTCCACGCCAACCCTTCAAGTACGCGTAACGAACCTCCCTTTGCACTTTTGCTCCTGAGTGCTACCGCCCGACTGACGCTTTAGCGAGGTCGGGTTTTTTTTGCCCCGAGTTTCTTCAACCGTCGAAAACCTTTAATGTCCCGCCCATTCGAAACGAGGCGCGCATGGGCTACTTACTGGTTGTTACCCTGATTCAGGCATTTTCCTTCAGCTTGATCGGCGAATACCTCGCCGGTCACGTCGACAGCTACTTCGCCGTGCTGGTGCGTGTGCTGCTGGCCGGGCTGGTGTTCATCCCGCTGACCCGCTGGCGCTCGGTGGAGCCGGCCTTCATGCGCGGCATGCTGGTGATCGGCGCGCTGCAGTTCGGCGTGACCTACGTGTGTCTGTACTTGAGCTTTCGTGTGCTCACCGTGCCGGAAGTGCTGCTGTTCACCATTCTCACGCCGTTGCACGTGACCCTCATCGAGGACGCCCTCAACCGTCGCTTCAACCCCTGGGCACTGGTCGCCGCACTCGTGGCGGTAGCAGGCGCAGCGGTGATTCGCTTCGACCAGATCACCCCGCATTTCCTTGGCGGTTTCCTGCTGCTGCAATTGGCCAACTTCACCTACGCCGCCGGCCAGGTGATGTACAAGCACCTGGTGGCGCGCTACCCGAGCACTCTGCCGCACTACCGGCGCTTCGGCTACTTCTACCTCGGCGCGTTGCTGGTGGTATTGCCGGCGTTCCTGCTGTTCGGCAAGGCTGACTTCCTGCCGGAGGCGCCGCTGCAATGGGGCGTGCTGGTGTTCCTTGGCCTGGTCAGTACGGCGCTGGGCATGTACTGGTGGAACAAGGGCGCCTGCCTGGTGCAGGGTGGCACCCTGGCGGTGATGAATAACCTGCATGTGCCGGTGGGGTTGCTGCTGAATTTGCTGATCTGGAACCAGCATGAGCCGCTGGGACGGTTGGCGTTGGGTGGGGTGGTGATTCTGGGGGCGGTGTGGATCAGTCGGTTGGGCGTGAAGGCGCCCAACCGCTCCCTGGTTTAGCCAGCGTGACTTTCAGGGGCCGGCAAATGACTGGCCCCCAATACCGCCGGCAACACCCCGGCGCGCAAGTCATTGCCACTCGGCTGCTGATACAGACTCAAGCCAAATTCCGGCAACACCGCCAGCAGGTAATCAAAGATATCCCCCTGGATCCGCTCGTAATCGGCCCATGCCGTGGTGCGGGTGAAGCAGTAGATTTCCAGCGGCACGCCCTGGGCAGTGGTCTGCATCTGGCGCACCATGCAGGTCATGTTCGGCTGGATGTCCGGGTGGCTTTTCAGGTAGGCCAGGGCATAGGCGCGGAAGGTGCCGAGGTTGGTCATGCGGCGGCGGTTGGCCGACAGTTGCGCGCTGTGGCCCTGGGCTTCGTTCCAGGCCTTGAGTTCGGCCTGTTTTCGCCCGATGTAGTCGGTGAGCAGGTGCACCTGGGTCATGCGCAGTTCTTCGTCGTCGCGCAGGAAGCGCACGCCGCTGGCGTCGATGAACAGGCTGCGCTTGATGCGGCGCCCGCCGGAGGCCTGCATGCCGCGCCAGTTCTTGAACGACTCGGACATCAGGCGCCAGGTGGGGATGGAAACGATGGTCTTGTCGAAGTTCTGCACCTTGACCGTGTGCAACGTGATGTCCACCACATCACCATCAGCGCCGACTTGGGGCATTTCGATCCAGTCGCCGACCCGCAGCATGTCGTTGCTGGTCAACTGCACGCTGGCGACGAACGACAGCAACGTGTCCTTGTACACCAACAGGATCACCGCCGACATCGCACCCAGCCCCGACAGCAGCAACAGCGGCGAGCGGTCGATCAGGGTGGCGACGATGATGATCGCGCCAAACACGAACAGCACCATCTTCGCCAACTGCACATAGCCCTTGATCGAGCGGGTGCGCGCGTGTTCGGTGCGGGCGTAGATGTCCAGCAGGGCGTTGAGCAGGGCGCTGATGGCCAGCACCAGGAACAGGATGGTCAGCGCCAGGGCCACGTTGCCGATGAACAGGATGGCGGTCTTGCTCAGGTCCGGCACCAGGTATAGGCCGAACTGGATCACCAGTGACGGCGTCATCTGCGCCAGGCGATGGAAGACCTTGTTGTGCCGCAGGTCGTTGAGCCAGTGCAGGGACGGTTGCCGGCCAAGCAGTTTGACGGCGTGGAGGATGAGGTAGCGTGCCACCCGTCCGAGCACCAGGGCCACCACCAGCAACACCAGCAAGCCGAGGCTGGCGTGCAGCAGCGGGTGTTCGTCGAGGGCGCCCCAGAGGTCCTGGGCGTTGAGCCAGAGCTGTTTGATATCCATGGGTGAAACCGATTCTTCTGTGGGACAAGACGGGGCGATTAGAGCATTTAAGTGCAACAAAGTTGACGCCATGGACAAATGTCCTGACAAAAAAGCGGCCGATTCACACCGTTCACGTAAAGAAACTCGGTTTGGGCGCCCGAAACCGGTAACCTATGCAGCTGATTTTTTGTATTTCTTCGAGGTAGCACCCGTGTTTTCCCAATTCGCCCTGCACGAACGCCTGCTCAAAGCCGTGGCCGAGCTTAAATTTGTCGAGCCTACGCCTGTGCAGGCAGCGGCCATCCCGCTCGCGCTCGAAGGGCGTGACCTGCGGGTGACAGCTCAAACCGGGAGTGGCAAGACCGCCGCTTTTGTCCTGCCTGTGCTGAACCGCCTGATCGGTCCGGCCAAAGTGCGCGTCAGCATCAAGACCCTGATCCTGCTGCCGACCCGCGAGCTGGCCCAGCAGACCTTGAAGGAAGTCGAGCGCTTCTCCCAGTTCACCTTCATCAAGTCCGGCATCATCACCGGCGGTGAAGACTTCAAGGTCCAGGCCGCCATGCTGCGCAAGGTGCCGGACATCCTGATCGGCACCCCGGGGCGCATGATCGAGCAGCTCAACGCCGGCAACCTCGACCTCAAGGAAGTCGAAGTGCTGGTGCTGGACGAAGCCGACCGCATGCTCGACATGGGCTTTGCCGACGATGTACAGCGCCTGGTGGGCGAGTGCGTCAACCGCCAGCAGACCATGCTGTTCTCCGCCACCACCGGCGGTTCCACCCTGCGCGAGATGGTCGCCAAGGTGCTGAACAATCCTGAGCACCTGCAGGTCAACAACGTCAGCGACCTGAACGCGACCACGCGCCAGCAGATCGTCACCGCCGACCACAACGTGCATAAAGAGCAGATCCTCAATTGGCTGCTGGCCAACGAGACCTATCAGAAAGCCATTGTGTTCACCAACACCCGCGCCGCCGCCGACCGCATCTACGGCCGCCTGGTGGCCCAGGAATACAAGGCGTTCGTGCTGCACGGCGAGAAAGACCAGAAGGACCGCAAGCTGGCCATCGACCGCCTCAAGGCCGGCGGCGTGAAGATCCTGGTGGCCACCGACGTTGCCGCACGCGGCCTGGACGTGGACGGCCTGGACCTGGTGATCAACTTCGACATGCCCCGCAGCGGCGACGAATACGTGCACCGTATCGGGCGTACCGGGCGTGCCGGCAACGATGGCCTGGCCATCTCGCTGATCTGCCACGGCGACTGGAACCTGATGTCGAGCATCGAGCGCTACCTCAAGCAGTCGTTCGAGCGCCGTACCATCAAGGAAGTCAAAGGCACCTACACCGGGCCGAAGAAGGTCAAGGCCTCGGGCAAGGCCGTTGGCGTGAAGAAGAAAAAGACCGACGCCAAGGGCGACAAGAAGAAAACCGGCGCCAAGTCGCCCACCAAGCGCAAGATCGCCAACCGGCCTAAGACCGACAACCTGTCGCTCGTCAGCAAGGACGGCATGGCACCGCTCAAGCGCCGCAAGCCGCAAGCCCCGGCTGCCGAATAAAGGCGCGGGTGATGTGAAAAACCGGACGATTGTCCGGTTTTTTTATGCCCTCAGTCTTTGGCTTTGGCGGCGGCTTCCTTGAGTTCCTTGAGCCGGGCGTCGATCAACTGGCATTTGTCGGGGAACTCCGCGCTTTGCGTATCCAGGTCCATCTTCTGCAGTTCGTCGTTGATCTCCTTGGCCTTGGTCGGATTCTGCTCGGTCAGCCTGGTCACTTCCTGAGCCAATTGCTCGCGCTTGCTCGTGGCTTCGTCGGGCGTACAGGCCCAGGCGGGCAGGGCGCTCAACAGCGCGGCCGCGACGGCCAGGTTCATCAGGGTTTTCATGGGCACACCTCCTTGGCGGATATGAGCTGTTGAGGCCGCGAACGTCTGGAAAGTTCAGAGAAATAACGTCCGTCTATTCGGCTGAACGGTGACCGACAGGGCGTGTCACACCTTTAGACAGGCTATTTTCCACCCGCCTGCAGGAGGAATCAGGATGACGACTTACAACTGGGATCTGATCGAACGTCTGCTGCATGAAGTGCAGAACGGCGAGGGCAGCTTCGCCCCACGCAAATACGCCGAGCAGGAAGCGGCCGAGAAGGCCACCGCGGGCGAGCCCACCGGTAACCTGGACGCGCTCAAGAAGACCGCGGCAGATTATGAAGCGCTGTTGTTCAAGCGCGGCTTCATCGAGTCGCGCCCTGAAGAGGAGGGCGGCAATGGTGAGAATTTCATCCTGACTCCGCTCGGCGCGCAGCTGTTGGCGCTGATCGACAGTTCGATCCCGGGCAATGATCACCCGCGCCAGGTGCTGGACGAACAGGCGGATGCGCTGGACCCAACGACCTTTGCCGAAGTGGCCTCCAAGGCGCAGATCGCCTGACCCCCTACGCTCCGGCACCGAGTACGGTGCCGGGCGAAACTGTCAGATCGGTAATCTGCCGCTAAGCTGGCTGACAGCCGGCCCTGCCTAATCTGCTGCCATTCAACCCATGGAATTGAATCGGCATGCACTCCACCACTACCCGACGAACCTTCGTCAAAGGCTTGGCCGCCGGCGGCTTGCTCAGCGGGCTAGGGCTCTGGCGCAGCCCGGTCTGGGCGCTCACCAGTCCCGGCCAGCCCACCGTGCTGGCGGGTACCGAATTTGATTTGTTCATCGACCAGATGCCAATCAACCTCACCGGTCGCAACCGTACCGCGCTGACTATCAACGGCAGCCTGCCTGGCCCCTTGCTGCGCTGGCGCGAAGGCGACACGGTCACCGTGCGCGTGAAGAACCGCCTGGCCGAGCCGACGTCGATCCACTGGCACGGCATTCTCCTGCCGTCGTCCATGGACGGTGTGCCGGGCTTGAGCTTCAAGGGCATCGAGCCGGGTGGGATGTTTGTCTACCAGTTCACGCTCAAGCAGCACGGCACCTACTGGTACCACAGCCACTCGGGGTTTCAGGAGCAGCAGGGCGTGTATGGCCCGTTGGTGATCGATCCCAGGGAGCCCGAGCCCTTCACTTACCAACGTGACTACGTGGTGATGCTGTCGGACTGGACCGATGAAGACCCGGTTGCGCTGATGAAAACCCTCAAGAAACAGTCCGACTACTACAACCTGCACAAACCCACCGTGGGCGATTTCGTGCGGGATGTGGGCAAGCAGGGCTGGTCGGCCACCGCCGCCGATCGCCTGATGTGGGCGCAGATGAAGATGAACCCCACCGACCTGGCCGACGTCAGCGGCGAGACCTACACCTACCTGCTCAACGGCCAGCCACCGGAACGCAACTGGACTGGCCTGTTCCGGGCGGGCGAGACCCTGCGCCTGCGCTTCATCAACGGCTCGGCGATGAGCTATTTCGATGTGCGCATCCCGGGGCTGAAAATGACGGTGATCGCCGCCGATGGCCAGCCGGTGCAGCCAGTGAGTGTCGATGAGTTCCGCATTGCCGTGGCGGAGACCTTTGATGTGCTGGTCGAACCTACCGCGGCCGCCTACACCCTGTTTGCGCAGTCGATGGACCGCAGTGGTTACGCCCGCGGCACGCTGGCCCTTCAAGCGGGAGCAATCGCGTCGGTGCCGGCGCTGGACCCGCGCCCCTGGATCACCATGGACGACATGGGCATGGGCGGCATGGACCACGGCGCCATGGCGGATATGCCGGACATGGCGGGCATGGATCACCGCGCCATGTCGATGCAGGCCCATCCGGCCAGCGAGCAAGGCAACCCGCTGGTGGACATGCAGGCCATGAACCCGGTGCCCAAACTCGACGACCCCGGCATCGGCCTGCGCAACAACGGCCGGCGTGTCCTGACTTACGCCGACTTGCGCAGCACCTTTGAAGACCCTGACGGCCGCGACCCCAGCCGCACCCTTGAGCTGCACCTCACCGGGCACATGGAGAAGTTCGCCTGGTCGTTCAATGGCGTGAAGTTCTCCGACGCCGAACCCTTGCAATTGACCTATGGCGAGCGGGTCCGGCTGGTGCTGGTCAACGACACCATGATGAGCCATCCCATTCATCTGCATGGCTTGTGGAGTGATCTGGAGGATGAAAACGGCCAGTTCCAGGTGCGCAAGCACACCATCGACATGCCGCCGGGCTCGCGGCGCAGCTACCGGGTAACCGCCGATGCGCTGGGGCGCTGGGCCTATCACTGCCACCTGCTGTACCACATGGAAATGGGCATGTTCCGAGAGGTGCGCGTGCATGAGTAAGGACGCAAGCATGAGCCATCGTGTTTTATTCGCCTTTATCGGGCTGGCGTTCGCTCCGTTGGTGCAGGCCGACGAGTTCCAGGGCATGAGCCCGGCGACACCGGCGCTCACCGAGAGCCGGACACCGATCCCGGCGCTGACCGATGCTGATCGCGCGGCGGTGTACAACGCCCCCGGTGGGCACAGGGTTCATGACAGTGGCGTCAATTCGCTGCTGCTGATCAACCAGTTGGAATGGCAGGGCGGTGACGGTGCAGGCGCGCTGAACTGGGACATCAAAGGCTGGGTTGGCGGCGATATCGACCGTCTGTGGCTGCGCAGTGAAGGCGAGCGCAGTGCCGGCCGCACTGAAAGTGCCGAGGTCCAGGCCTTGTGGGGGCACGCCATCAGCCCGTGGTGGGACCTGATGGGCGGCGTGCGCCATGACTTCAAACCGGGCGACGGCCAGACCTGGGCGGCGTTCGGCGCCCAGGGCATGGCGCTGTACAACTTCGAAGCCGAAGCCACGTTGTTTGTCGGTGAGGCGGGTCGTACCGCTGCTCGCCTGGAAGGCGACTACGACATCCTGCTGACCAACCGGCTGATCCTGCAGCCCACCGCTGAACTCAACTTCTATGGACGCAACGATCCGCCGCGCGGCGTCGGTTCGGGCCTGTCGGACAGTGAGCTGGGTTTGAGGTTGCGTTACGAAGTACGCCGTGAGTTCGCGCCCTATGTGGGCGTCAGCTGGAACCGCAGCTACGGCCAGACCGCGCAATACGCCCGGGATGAAGGCGAAGACATCAGCCAATGGCGCTGGGTGGTCGGTGTGCGTCTGTGGTTCTGACGGTTTACCCATCCTATAACTCACTCGCCGCCATGAGCGGCCTGGAGCCTTGCATGTCATTGTTGAAAACTACTGTGCTGTGCGCCGGACTGATCACCAGCCTGGCGGTATCAGCTCATCCGAAGCTGCTGTCGTCCACACCATCGGATGGGGCCAAGGGGGCGCCACCCGCCGTGATTGAACTGCGTTTCTCGGAAAACCTGCTGACGCAGTTTTCTGGCGCCAAACTGACCATGACCGATATGCCCGGCATGTCTCAATCGCCGATGCCGGTGAAAGCCAGCGTCGCGGCCAGTACCGATCCCAAGGTGATGCTGATCAAGCCGGCGTCCGCGCTGACGGCGGGTACTTATCGGGTGGATTGGCGCGCGGTGTCGTCCGATACGCATCCGATCCTGGGGAATGTGATGTTCAGCGTCCAGCCATGAGTGAGGCGGTCTCGATATTCCTGCGTTTTGCGCTTTATCTGGATTTGATGCTGCTGTTCGGCCTGGGGTTGTTTGGCCTCTATGGCGACCGCGGCCTATTGAATCTGCAGCCGCTGTTGCGACTGGCGGCGTGCCTGGGCGTACTGCTGTCGGTGGCGTCGCTGCTGGTCATGACCCAGGCCATGAGCGGCGCTGAAGATTGGCAAACGCTGTGGCCGCACCTGCAGATGATGCTCTGGCAGACCGAGCTGGGCTGGACCTGGAGCTTGCGAATGGTGGCGTTGGTGCTGGTTGCGCTCAATACCGGACTGGCGCCGCTGTTCGGCGCGATTGCGCTGGTGACGCTGGCGTGGGCTGGACACGGCGTGATGCATGAGGGTACGCAGGGGTTGTGGCACGTCCTCAGCGACAGTGCGCACCTGCTGGCGGCGGCGGGTTGGGTCGGCGCGCTGGCTGCATTCGGGTTGGCGCTGAGGAGTACCTCGTTACCGGCGCTCCACAGGCTGGCCCACGCGCTGGCGGCGTTCGAGCGGATGGGCATGCTGTTCGTAGCGGTGCTGATCGGCACGGGCGTGGCGAATTATCTGTTTGTGGTCGGGCCGAACCTCGATGGCATCACCGGGGGCACCTACGCGCTCCTGTTGTGCGTCAAGTTGGGCGTGTTCGGTGTGATGCTGGGGCTGGCGGCGCTCAATCGCTCGCACTTCACGCCGTTGCTGCAACGCGCCCTGGCGGCGGGCGCCACTACCGTGGCAGTCAAAGCACTGCGTCGCAGCATTGCGCTGGAGTCTGCCGCAGTGGTGTTGATCCTGGCGCTGGTGGCCTGGCTGGGGACGTTGGCGCCCGGTTAGGACTGCGCGCTCTTCAAGCATTTAAGTGCCTGGAAATCACTGCGGACCTTGTCGATTTTCTGCGTGAGTTTCTGCCGTTGTTGCAGCGTACTTTCGGCCATCACATCGACAATCAGGCTGCGCGCCGCCGCTTCCGTCCGGGCATAGGCCGCTCTGTACTCCGGGGTCCACAGGCTTTCGCGGTCAACCAGCAACTGCTGGATCTTCTGCGGGAAATCGGCACTGCGGCGTTGTTGCACGGCGTCGATAAATTGCGCCTGCCAGCGGGCGCGGTTGCCGATCCATTCCCGGTTCTGCTCGCCCAGGGCGATGGACCACGCGGTTACGCGGTTCTGCTGGCTGGCGCTGAGCGGGCCTATCCAGGCGTCCAGGTGTTTATTCATGCGTTCGGCGCGCTCCTTGATCTGCTGTGCCAGGGGCGGCTTGAGGTATTCGTCCTGGCGTTTGCGCAGGTCCTTGGCCAGCGCGTCGTTCATGTCCTTGACCTGCTGATCATCCAGGCCCTGTAGCAGTTGGATGGCGGAGGGGGTGATCTCGTGGGCGATTTCGTTGATGGCCTGCTTGGCCTCGACGGTACGGGCCTGCAAGGCAGCGTCGGTGACCTGATTGTCATCGGCCATCCGCTGCAGGCGGTCCAGCCAATCCAGGTAACCCGGCAATTGCGTGGTGCAGTGCCAGGCCAGGTGCTGCTTGAGGGTGTCGTTGAACCAGCTCTTCTGCCCGGCGTTCATGTCCAGGTAGTCGTTGAGGGTCCAGGGGATGATCACGTCCAGGTTGCGGTAGGCCAGGCCCACGCGATTGCAGCCGGCGAGCACCAGGCTCAGGCTCAGTAATAGCACCAGTAGTTTGAGCCGACGCAGCATGGGCGGGTCCTTCGCAGAGTGGGTTATCACATGTGAACCCGCGGCGGTTGCAACAGTTCAGCCCATCAATAAAACGACCGCGCAGCCTTCAGCGTCAACAGGCCATCGCATTGCGAATTGTGTCCGGAGTAGGCCGAGCAATCCCCGCCGCTGAGGCTGGAGTCGCTGTAGATCAGGTTCAAGTCAACGCCCATCCACTCCCGGGAGAATTGCACCGACCAGTCGCTGAAGCTGCGAATGGAGCCGCCGTCCACCGAAACCGGAGTGCCCAACTGATGGGTGGTGTATTTCATACTGACGCCGATGCCAAACGGCTGCGTGCCACCGAGGTCGGCGAACAGGGTGCTGTCCTGGCGGTCCGGGTCGTTGCTGAAGGACGCCCCGAAGCGGTTGCCCAACAGGTTCAGGCCGCCGTAGAACTCCTGGCTGTCGAGGGGGCTGAGCTTGGGGTAGCTGTAGTGGATCAGGCCCACTTCGTAACCCAGGGTCTGGTCGAAGGGGTGTTTGAAACCCATGTAGGAATCGACTTCGAGGTTGCTGGACGAAGACAAGCCCATGTTGGGTGAAAACTGACCGAAATACAGGCCACTGTCGTGGCTCAGGTCCAGCCCGCCATGGAACGAGTCGCTGCCGGGGGAGGTGGGCTTGACCAGGCCCTGGGCCATGCTTCGGCTGGGCGTGGTGCCCAATTTCAGGTCGAAATCGCCCAATTCACGCTGGAAGACCTGCGCTTCGGCGAGGGGGCTGGCAACCAGGGCAAAGACCAGGAAGATGCAGGATTTGAACATGCTTCACTCCATGAAAAGCGAGGAGCAGTGACGGATGAAATCGGGCAGATGCCCGTGCTAGACGTGTGCAAGCATACCGGCGAATGGCAGGCGGTGAGGCCCGTTCGTCGATTAGAGGTATAGCGGGGGGACTTGGGGCTCTAGTCCTAGCGCCTTGAGAGTCAAGACGCTTAGGGACCAGGGGTATTGCGCGGTATTACTTTTTACCCAGGCTGATCTGCTTGGACGGGCCGAAAGTCTGGCCGCTTACGCCTTTGGCAATTTGCTGGATTTCGCCGCCGGACTTGAGGAACGCCGCAATCTGGCTGTTGATCGACTCGCTGGTTTCAACGGCGGGAGCTGGCTTTGCTTTGCTGTTGGATGCTTTTACGCGCATGGCGGCCACTAACCTGTAGAAAATTAACTTGGCCAGGCATCGTACATGAAATACTTGACAATTGCTTGGTAAATATCCCCCGGGAATAAGTGTCGGGTGTGGAAATAGCCAAAGTTTATCTTTGAGATAAGCCTCTAACTTACTGTTTTAACTCGAAACCACGGGGATGGAGGGCGTTCGGCAGCGCGGGAAAATTCAGTCCAGTGATCGGACGAGCGGGGCTGTGCCATTGGAAGGCCACGCCAGCCCGCGATTTTTCAGGCGCGCGCGCGTGGCGAGTGCAACTCGGGTAGAATGCCGCCCACGTAATGAGGGGTTTGGACATGGCTTTAGTCGGGCGCTACAACAGCTTGCAAGTGGTTAAACATACTAACTTCGGTTTGTACCTGGACGGTGCGCAAGATGGCGAAATCCTCTTGCCCAATCGGTATATCCCCAAAGATATTCCCAGTGAAGATGAAGACTGGCTCAACGTTTTCATTTATCTGGACAGCGATGACAAACTTATCGCCACGACTGAAAAACCCAAAGTTCAAGTCGGTGAATTCGCCAGTTTGAAAGTGGTGGAAGTCAACAGTATTGGCGTGTTCCTCGACTGGGGGTTGCCCAAGGATCTGCTGCTGCCGTATTCGGAAGAAAAGCGCCAGCTGACGGCCGGTGAATACTGCGTGGTGCATGTCTATCTCGACAAGCACACCAAGCGCATCACCGCCACCGCGCGCCTGGATCGCTACCTGGACAAGACTCCGGCCAACTACCAGGTGGGCCAGGAAGTCGACCTGCTGGTGGCCGAAGCCACGGACATGGGTTTCAAGGCGATCATCAACAACAAGCACTGGGGCCTGATCCACAAGAACGAAGTGTTCAAGTTCCTGCGCCCGGGCAAGGAAGAAAAAGGCTTTATCAAAGAGATCCGTGCCGACGGTAACATCAGCCTGAGCCTGCAACCGGTTGGCCAGGAAGCGGCCTCCAGCCTGAACTCGAAGATCCTTGCCAAGTTGCGTGAAAACAACGGCACGTTGCCGGTCAGCGACAAGAGCGACCCGGCGGTGATCAGCAACTTGTTCGGCGTGAGCAAGGGCAACTTCAAGAAGGCCATCGGTGCGCTGTATAAGCAGGGCCAGATTGTGATTCATGCCGATCGCATTGAACTAAGCTGAGTGCGTTCTGCTCTTCTGTAGGCGCCCATTGGCGTCTACAGAGGCCGCCTCAATGAATAAGAAAACGCTGTTCGCCTACCTCGGCACGTTGCTCGCCTTCCTGATCCTGGACGGCCTCTGGCTCGGCGTCATCATGGGGCCCACCTATAAGTCCCTGTTGGGTCCACTGATGCTGGATCAACCTCGGCTGTTGCCGGCAACGCTGTTCTATCTCCTTTATGTGCTCGGTTGCGTCGTGTTCGTGGTCTTGCCCAGCGCAAGCTGGCAACGCGCCGGCCGCCTGGGCGCCTTGCTCGGCCTGGTCGCCTACGGCACCTATGACCTGAGCAACTGGGCCACGCTGCAAGGTTGGTCCGCTCGATTGGCGATCATGGACATGGCCTGGGGGACGTTCCTGACCGCCGCATGCTGTACGGTGGGCTACCTGTGTGCACAACGAGTGCAACGCTGATTGTGTACAGGATATCTGTGCACCGTTGCTGAGCGTGGCGCCGCCCTATAGCCCGTTATCAGTCCCTTTGGAGCACCGTGCCAGAGGGATTGCGTTCAATTGGCACGCATTCTGCTGACTATCTCGTATACAAACCATGCCGCCTCCCGTATGCACCCCGTGACGGAAGCGCAGGCCGGTATTTCGAGGAGCCCAGCGATGACCGAACAATTGCCCAAAGGCTACAGCCCACGCCTGTACAACCAGGACTTGGGCCCGCTGCCGCAAAAGTGGAACTGGTACAACATCTTCGCCTTCTGGATGAGCGACGTGCACAGCGTCGGCGGCTACGTGTTCGCCGCCAGCTTGTTCGCCCTGGGGCTGGCCAGTTGGCAGGTGTTGATCGCCTTGCTCGTGGGGATCTGCATTGTGCAGTTGATCGCCAACCTGGTGGCCAAGCCAAGCCAGCAGGCTGCGGTGCCTTATCCGGTGATCTGCCGGCTGGCGTTTGGTGTGTTTGGCGCGAATATTCCGGCGGTGATTCGCGGCCTGATCGCCGTGGCCTGGTACGGGATTCAGACGTACCTGGCGTCGAGTGCCTTGATCATCGTGGTGCTGCGCTTCTTCCCACAGATGGCGGTGTATGCAGAGCCGCATTTTGCAGGCCTGTCCTACCTTGGCTGGTTTGGTTTCCTCAGCCTGTGGGTGTTGCAAGCGGCGGTGTTCTGGGCGGGCATGGAGTCCATCCGCCGTTTTATCGATTGGGCAGGGCCGGTGGTGTACGCGGTGATGTTTGCCCTGGCCGGTTGGATCGTGTGGAAGGCCGGTTGGTCGAACATCAGTTTTACCCTGGCGGAAAAATCCCTGTCGGGCTGGCAGGCGTTTGGCCAGGTCGTTGTGGCGACGGCGCTGGTGGTGTCGTACTTCTCCGGGCCAACATTGAACTTCGGTGACTTCAGCCGTTACTGCCGCAGCATGCAGGACGTACGACGCGGCAACTTCTGGGGGCTGCCGGTGAATTTCCTGGCGTTTTCCCTGGTGACCGTGGTGATTGTCTCGGGCACCTTGCCGGTGTTTGGTGAAATGCTGCATGACCCGATCGCGACCGTGTCGCGCATCGACAACAGCATGGCCGTATTGCTCGGGGCCTTTGCCTTCGTCACCGCGACCATCGGCATCAATATCGTCGCCAACTTCGTGTCCCCGGCGTTTGACTTCGCCAACGTCGCACCGAGCAAGATCAGCTGGCGCGCCGGCGGGATGATCGCTGCCGTGGCGTCGATCTTCATCACCCCGTGGAACCTGTTCAATAACCCGCTGATGATCCACTACACCCTGGACATCCTCGCGGCGTTTATCGGGCCGCTGTTCGGGATCCTGCTGGTGGATTTCTATTTGATCAAAAAACAGCAGATCGACGTGGATGCACTGTTCGATGACAGCCCCAGCGGGCGCTACTACTTCGACGGTGGCGTGAACTGGACGGCGGTCAAGGCATTGGTGCCCGCGACGCTGGTGGGCGTCGCGATCACCTTCACCCCGGCCTTGCAGGGCATGGCCAATTTTGCCTGGTTTACCGGGTGCTTCCTGGGTGGGCTGTTTTTCCTGGTACTGGCGCGGCGTGAACAGGTGCGTGTGCCTGCGCCGCTGGTTGTCGGCTGATCAACACCGAGCCCGCCACCAACAAGCCTGCCCCGGCGACCACCAACGCCGGTTGCAGGCCACCGCTCAGGTGGCTGCTGACCGACGCCAGCAACGGCCCGCTCAATTGGCCGATGGCAAAGCTGGCGGTCAACAGCCCGGTGCTGCGCTGGTAGCCATGGGGCGCGACGTCCCGCAACCGGGCCATCACCAACTGCATGCAGGCCAGGAACGGCCCGCCACACAGCAAGACCCCCAGTGCCAGGCCCCAGCCATTGCCCAGCAAGCAGGCAAACACCCCGGCCGCTTGCAGCCATAGCGTGGTCATCAGCCAGCGGCGTGTGGTGTTCGGGTCCTTGCGGCGCAGGGTCGCCACCACCACACCGATCGCGGCGGCCAGGCCGAAGCACGGCCAGAACAGGTCGGCCTGCCAGGCGCCTTTGAACTGCGCGTTGGCCATCTGTGACAGGAACGTCGCCGGGATGATGTAGCCCAGGCCGAACAGTACGTAGATCCAGCACAAATGCGCGATGCTGCCATTAATGCCTGCGTCGGAGTGGCCGCTAAGGGGGGCGGCGGCAGACGGCTTGGGCAGGAACGGCAGAATCGCCAGCAACATCACCAGCGCCACTGCGCCATACACCAGCCACAACGTTGCGGAGCTTTGCCCCAGCAGATTGGAGCCCAGCGCCAGCAAGCCCGTCAGCAAAATCCCCAGTCCCGGACCGGCAAACACCAAGGCACCCAGGCGCGGACGTCCGGCGGCAATCGCCAGTGGCTGGCTCAGGCTGGTGATCATCACCAATGCCCAGGCACTGGCGACGCCGGTGCCAAAGCGCAGCAACAGGTGTGGCCAAAAGCCATGGGCCCAGTACGACGCCAGGGTCAGCAGCACGCACAGCCATAAGCCGCCATACAACCGGCCACGGACGTGGTGATGGCTGCGCGCGAAGATCGAATCTACCGCGCCGACGAAGTAGCCCAGGTAATTGGCGGCGGCGATCAGGCCCGCACCGGTCAAGTCGATCTGCCCCTCGCTGAGCAGGTGCGGCATTTGCGGGGTGAGGGCGAAGCGGCCAATCCCCATCGCCATCATCAAGGCGACAAAGCTGGCAGTTAAGCGAATCAAGGGAGACATGGTCACATTTCCTGCGGCTAAGCGAATACCTTCAGGCTAAGGTGGATTGACTTTCTGTAGAATTGAATAATAGTGAGCAACTTGTTCAGTTTTGGAGAAAGTCATGGAGTTCAGTCAATTGCGCATTTTCCAGGCCGTGGCGGAAGAGGGCTCCATTACCCGTGCGGCTGACCGCTTGCACCGGGTGCCGTCGAACCTGTCGACGCGCCTCAAGCAAATGGAGGAGCAGCTCGGTGTAGAGCTGTTCGTGCGTGAACGCCAGCGCTTGCAGCTTTCTCCTGCGGGCAAGGTGCTGCTGGACTACAGCACCCGTCTACTGGCCCTGCATGATGAAGCCCATGGCGCCGTGCAAGGTGGGCAACCGGCTGGCGATTTCGTATTGGGCAGCATGTACAGCACGGCCGCGGTGCATTTGCCGAAGCTGTTGGCGGGCTATCACAAGGCTTATCCGATGGTGAACCTTCAGGTGCAATCGGCGCCCAGCGGGGAGTTGCTCGAAGGGTTGATCACCGGTCGCCTGGATGCGGCCTTTGTGGACGGCCCCATCACCATCGCCTCCCTGGACGGCATCGCCCTGTGCGAAGAACGTCTGGTGCTGATTTGCGAAGCCGATCATCCCCCCGTGCGTGGGCCTCAGGATGTAGCGGGGCGCTCGGTGTTCACCTTCCGTCGCAGTTGCGCCTACCGCACCCGCCTGGAGACCTGGTTCTCCCATGAGCGCGTGGCCATGGGCCGGGCGATTGAGATCGAGTCCTACCAAGGCATGCTCGCCTGTGTGATCGCCGGGTCGGGCGTGGCGCTAATGTCCGAATCGATGCTCGACAGCCTGCCTGGCAAGGACAGCGTGTCCGTTCATCCGCTGACAGGGCCTTTTGCCACTGCGACCACCTGGCTGATGTGGCGAAAGGGTATGCTCGGCGCTAACCTCAACGCATGGATCGACCTGCAGCAAGCCGGCAAGGCTGCGGTGGTGCAAGACACGCGCGCCATTGCTTGAGCGATCCGTCAGGATTTTGATGAATTCAGTAATAGTTCGTTGTGGTTTCGTTCAAGCAATACGTAGGACTTAGGGCTACTATCACTGTAGGAAAGGGCGACAGAACTTGCGCCTACTCGCATTACCCTCAAAGGGGGCAACCATGAAAGAGAAAATTCAAAACTGGCTCCATGACCTGGGTGTTGCACTGGGCTTGATCGAGCCTCCGCTGCAGCCGGTGCCGATTCGCACAGATGACGAGCAGCGTCGTCCACGTCGGCGATAAAACGCGACCTGTAAATCGCCTCAGAATCCATGTGGGAGCGGGCTTGCTCGCGAAGGCGGTGTGTCAGTCAACATTTTATGTACTGACACACCGCCTTCGCGAGCAAGCCCGCTCCCACAGTCGTTTTGTACCAGGCCAAAGAAATGTGCGACAGCTAACGTCGCCCCGTTTTAGGGTGAGCATCCGCCTCTCTTCAAGCGTTTTGACTAATGGTCAGAATCGGACTACCTGTCAGTCGGAATCAGCTGGCTTATCTAATTCTAGAAATACCCATAGCTTGAAATTCAAGCGCCTCTTCATAGCGCCCCAACGTTGTTGAGTGCCTCTTTTCGAGGTGTCAGTCAGAGTTGTTGGAGACAAAGCTATGTTGCTCTCTTCAGTTCCTCCGGTCGCCGCGTCACTCATCACCACAACCGATTGTGTTTTACAGGCTGCGCCTGTGTCGAAAAGCTGGAGGGCCGACGCGCCCAGAAACGTCGTGTTTCTTTCGCCGGCATTGACCAGGCAGGCGCTGCTGATACAGATCGCGCTCCTGCGTCCAACAACCATCATTGTTGGAGACCAACCCATCGATGCAGATGTCCTGGAGCAATGGCGTACCTCCCACCCCTTTGGAAACCTCTGTTTGATCCGCAGGGGGACGAGTTTGGACAAGATACGACAGGACCTGTGTGAATCCCACGCCATTCAAGTACTCAACACCCCAGGGGTGAATGCGCCGCATGTGGCCGCCTATATCCTGCGTTGGCTGAGACTGGCTGATGGTTCCATTCCCCGTGACGTGCGTGTACTGGGATACGGCAATGTGGGGAAAGAACTGGTCAACCTGTTGCTTGATCGAGATCCCGATGTTCGGATCAGAGTGCTGGTCCGGCCAGGTCGAGCGTCGGATACTCTCGGTAATGCCGCCTCCGACAGTCGAGTGTCATTTGTCGTGGACTGGTTCGAGGCCTTGGAGGGCGCCGCCGCTGTCGCTGTATGCGTATCCCTCAATGACGAGTCCGTTCATCGCCTCGATCGGGTCCTCATTCAGTGCCTGCACCGACAAGCCCGCCTGATCTGTGTCGCCAAGCCGGACGTCTTCAGCGACGGTGCGTTGCACGCCCTGGCCGAGGCTGAACATATTCAGCTGGTATTGGACTATGGGCCTGCGACACTGGATGAGTTCCGACAACGCACACAGAGGCTCGGCTGTGAGGTCTCCACTTGGTACAGGCCTGCGACGCTGACCACCCAGGCGTCAACTACCGAGGCCTGCCACCGCGACCTTGACTATGCCGTTTCAATACAACTGAGTTTGATGGCCTTGCGCGGTCTGGTGAGGCGTAAACTTGCACAGTCATTGACGCTCCCTTCTCTGCCCGCAGCGGCCAGTGCGCCGCGTGTTTCAATCATCGGCAGAGGCATTAATGGCCTGTTCCAGGCCGTGATGCTCCGGTTGGCGAATTATCAGGTCACGGTGTATGGGGGAAATCAGAAGAGCGATGGCGCCAGTCATAAGCCTGTAAACATGCGCCATATGTCGGCAACGGAGACGACTGCAAAGCCACTGCATAACGACTATCTACTTCCCGCCAATCAATATTTGGCTGTTGAGTGCAACCGTGCAGGTATCGAGCTGTTTGAAAAGTTTCTGGCTGACAACCCAACGCTGGCACCATTCGCGCGGGCTCGGGTAGTACGCGCTTATATGGACGACGCCAGCGGGGTAGAGACTGCGATACGCGAGCAACGCGATATAGAAAACAGACCTTGGCCGAGTGGCAAGCCAGGAGGTGAGCTCACAGAAATCAGTCAGCAGACGTTCTTGGAGACTTTTGGCGTTCCCGGGGTCGGTCGCGCTATTGAGGTGTCGGGCTACGATTTGGATTTTATCGATTTAAAGCATGAAATAGAGGTGCTGTTGCTGAACTCTGGAGTTCAGTTCATGCCTGGGCACCTGACTCCGATGCAAATTGGTGAGCTAAGCAGAGAACACTTCGTTGTTACTGCTATGGGGGTCGAGGAGTCAGAGATAATCGCCATCACTGGTTGGTTTTTCAAGCTGCGCGCAGTGGGTCATGAAGGCGCCGGGATACGCGGGCTCAAACTGCAGTACGATTTACCAATCGGGGTTATGAATTGCCGATTGGACGGAGACTGCATGCTTGTTTCCGGCGGGCAGGTTCCTCCTGATTCGGCGCCAGAACGCAAAGAGCAGATATTGGGGGCATGCTTGGCGGCTGTTTCTCGGCACTTTCCACAGTCCTACCGAAGGGCAATCGAACGTGGTGATTTACAAGTTATCGAATGTGCCAGGCCCGGCACCTCGGATGGGCTTTCGATAGTGCATTGGTCGGCCCACCACCACATCGCAGCCGGAGGAGCCTACGCCGCCGGCACAACGCAAGGACTGTTATGGGCCTCCCTGGTCCAGGAGATCATCCAGGCAAACCAGAACCTGGCGGTTGAATGAAAAAAACGGGCGCGACATCCGACGTCGCGCCCGCTGAAGAAACCCCTCTAAACCCCGCTGTCTCTCAAACCGCGCTGGCCGCCACGCCCTCTGGTCGACGCGACAACAAACTCACCACCACAAAGCTCACCAGCCCCACCGCCAGGCTGTAATAGATCGGCGTGTTCGAATCCAGCCCATCCTTGATCATGAATACCAGCGCGGTCACAAAGCCCAGCGTCATGGAAGTAATTGCCCCGGAGGTGGTGGCGCGCTTCCAGAAGATCGCGCCGATCAGCGGGATCAACATGCCGCCCACCAGCAGGTTATAGGCCAGGGTCAGGGCGCTGATCACATCGCTGACTACCAGTGCGATGCCGAGCACGGCAACACCGGTCAGCATCGTGAACAGGCGGTTGACGGCCAGGCTCGACTGTTTGCCGCCACGCAGGCGCGGCAGCAGGTCTTCGGTCAGTACGGTGGAGGCAGCGAGCAGGCCGGCGCTGGCGGTGGACATCATCGCCGCCAGTGCTGCGGCAATCACCAGGCCACGGATGCCATCTGGCAGCGAGGCTTTCACGATAGCGGCAAACGCATTGTTGACGTTGTCCAGGTCCGGGATCAGCACGTGCGCGGCCATACCGATCAGCGCACAGGCCAGGCCGTAGAGGATGCAGTAGAAACCGGCGAAGGTGCCGGCGTACTGGGCGACCTTTTCATCACGGGCGGTGAACACCCGCTGCCAGATGTCCTGGCCGATCAGGATGCCGAAGAAGTAGATCATGAAGTAGGTGATGATCGTGTCCCAGCCGATGGCGGTGAAGCTGAAGCTCGACGCCGGCAGCTTCGCGACCAACTCATCCCAGCCGCCGACGCGGTACAGGCAGATCGGTAGCAGGATAAACATCAGGCCGACGGTCTTGATCACGAACTGCACGATGTCGGTCAGGGTCAGCGACCACATGCCGCCGATGGTCGAGTACACCACCACCACGCCACCGCCGAGCAGCACCGAGATCCAGAACGGCAAGCCGAACAACACCTGCAACACAGTGCCGATGGCCAGGATCGACGTCACGCCGATCATCAGTGCATAAGCCAGCATAATCACAGCGCTGGCCTGGCGGGCCATGGGGTTGTAGCGTTTTTCCAGGACCTGGGTCACGGTGAAGATCTTCAGCTTCAACAGCGGCTTGGCCAGGAACAGGTTCAGCGCAATGATGCCCATGCCCAGCGCGGCACACAGCCAGAAGCCGGAAATGCCATGCACATAACCCAGGCGCACGGTGCCGACGGTGGATGCACCGCCCAATACCGTGGCGGCCATGGTGCCCATGTACAGCGACGGGCCCAGGTTGCGCCCGGCCACCAGGTAGTCTTCGTGGGTCTTGGCGCGGCGCATGCCGTAGTAGCCGAGCACGAGCATGCCGGCGGCGTAGATGAGTACGACGAATAAATCCAAAGCCATGACGGCGGTTCTCCGATTATCTTTTTTATGGGCGATCAGGCGGCGGGTTGCAGCGCCGGTTTAACGCGCGCATCCGTGCGCTTGCTGCGAGGGTCGGCGGGCCCGTAGACGGCCGCCGGTTCCGGGAACACACGCAGCAAGGTCAGGTACACCACCGAGGCCAGTCCCAGCGTCACCGGCAGGCTGATATCGATGCCGTCGGCCAGGTTGCCCAGCGGCCCGACAAACTGCCCCGGCAGGTTGACAAAGCACAGACCCACCAGCGCACTCGGAATCCACGCCCCCAGCCCGCGCCAGTTCCAGCCATGGCTGAACCAGTAGCGACCGCCGGTTTCTCCACGGGTAAACACCTGCAAGTCATCCGGGCAGTAAAAGCCGCGACGCACGATCAGTCCGATGATCATCATCACCATCCACGGCGTGGTGCAGGTGATGATCAGCACGGCGAAGGTCGACACGCTCTGCACCAGGTTGGCGGCGAAACGTCCGATAAAGATGAAGGCAATCGACATCACCCCAATCAGCAAGGTGGCCTTGACCCGTGACAGCAGGCGCGGGAACACACTGGACATGTCCAACCCGGTGCCATACAGCGAGGTGGTGCCGGTGGACATGCCGCCGATCACCGCGATCAGGCACACCGGCAGGAAAAACCAGGTCGGTGCCACTGCAAGCAAACCGCCGACGTAGTTATTCGCCGCGATGTAGTCCGGTGCCTTGATCGCCACGATGGTCGCGGTGGCCAGGCCAAACAGGAACGGGATCAACGTCGCGATTTGTGCCAGGACCACTGCCAGCATGATGCGCATTTTCGGCGTTTCACGCGGGATGTAGCGCGACCAGTCGCCGAGGAACGCGCCGAAGGAAATCGGGTTGCTCATGGCGACCAGCGCGGCGCCGATGAAGGCGGCCCAGAAGCCGGTCTGCCCCAGCGCGACGGTGCCTGCGAAGTGGCTGTCGAAAGCCGGCGCGAAGGCGAAGATACCCAGCAGGAACAACAGGCTCGCCGCCCACACCGCAATGCGGTTGACCCACAGCATGAAGCGAAAGCCGTAGATGCACACCGTCAGCACCAGAATGGCGAACACCCCGTAGGCCAGCCCCAGGGTCAGGTCGGTTTCCGGCAGGCCGATCAGACGTTTCGCACCGCCCACCAGCGCATCACCCGAACTCCACACCGACAGTGAGAAGAAGGCAATCGCCGTCAGCAGCGACAGAAACGAGCCGACGATCCGCCCGTGCACACCAAAGTGCGCACCGGAAGACACAGCGTTGTTGGTGCCATTGATCGGCCCGAACAGGCCCATGGGCGCCAGGATCAGCGCACCCACCAGCACGCCCAGCACAATCGCCCAGACGCCGGCCTGGAATGACAGGCCAAACAGCACGGGGAAGGAGCCCAGCACGGCGGTGGCAAAGGTATTGGCACCGCCGAAGATCAGTCGGAACAGATCCTTGGGGCCGGCGGTACGTTCGTGGTCCGGGATCTGCTCGACCCCGTTGGTTTCTATTTTTCGAATACTTTTATCGTTGTTTTTATTATTCATGATCAGCTCCGATCACATTGGCTAAGGGGGCGGCAGCCCTTCCGGCATAGCGGACAAATGTTCGTGACAGGCCAGCCACCGGCCTTGTTTTTGTTGTGCGCCAGATCCTTGCCGTGTGAAGACAATGGTCTCGCGTTCCTGGCTTTTGAATTGCTCCCCGTTCATGCGCAGCTCGGTGGCCACGTCATGGATAAATATCGCCACGTCGCCCTGCAGGCTGACCACGGCGTTGCTCGAGGTGCACGACAGCACCTCGAACCCCTCGTCCCGACGCCAGCTGTCCCACAACGCCTGGTAGGCATCGCGGCTGAGCAGCGGCTGGGGGAGGGTGTAGAACACAAAGCTGGCATCGGCCGTGAACGCGCCGAAGTAGGCGGCGCGGTCATTGCGGGCGAAGGCCGCCACCAACTCGGCGGCGGCTTGCAGCACCTCGTGCGTGCTCATCAGCGGTGCGCCACGCCCGGCAATACGCAGAGCATTTCGTACAGCAGGTTGGCGCCCAGCAACGAGGTGTTGCCGGTGGTGTCATAGGGCGGCGAAACTTCTACCAGATCACAACCAATCAGGTCGAGGCCCTGGCAGCCACGGATGATCTCGATGGCCTGGATGGTGGTCAGCCCGCCGATTTCCGGGGTGCCGGTGCCCGGTGCCCAGGCTGGGTCGATGCCGTCGATGTCGAAGCTCAGGTACACCGGGCCGCCGCCGACCTTTTCACGCACTTCGGCCATCAGCGGTGCGAGGGAGTGGTGCCAGCATTCTTCAGCCTGGACCACGCGGAAGCCTTGCTTGCGGCTCCAGTTGAAGTCTTCGGCGGTGTAGCCCTGGGCACGCAGGCCGATCTGCACCACACGGTCGCAGTCCAGCAAGCCTTCTTCCACGGCGCGGCGGAAGGTGGTGCCGTGGGCGATTTTCTCGCCGAACATATGGTCGTTCACATCGGCGTGGGCATCGATATGCACCAGCCCGACCTTGCCGTGTTTCTTGTGGATCGCCCGCAGGATCGGCAGGGTGATGGTGTGGTCGCCACCCAGGGTCATCGGGATCACGTCGTGTTCGAGGATCTCGTCGTAGGCTTCTTCGATGATGCGCACGGCGTCGAGCAGGTTGAAGGTGTTGATCGCCACGTCGCCGATGTCCGCCACCGACAGCGAGTCGAACGGTGCGGCGCCGGTGGCCATGTTGTACGGGCGGATCATCACCGATTCGGCGCGGATTTCACGCGGCCCGAAGCGGGTGCCGGCGCGCAGCGAGGTGCCGATGTCCAGGGGCACGCCGATGAAGGCAGCGTCCAGGCCTTTGGCGGTTTGCAGGTGGGGAAGTCGCATCATGGTGGCGATGCCGGCAAAGCGCGGCATTTCGTTGCCGCCCAGTGGTTGGTGGAAAATCTTGTCCACGGGAGTGCCTCATCGTTGTTTTGTTTATTAGGGGTCGATTCTGCGAAATACAGGGAAACGAAAGAATCGGCAGGGGCAAATACTTAGTTCAGATTTTTCTAAACTAATGCCTGGGGTAAACTGCGTTTAAATGTGGGAAGGGGCTTGCCCCCGATGGCGGTGGGTCAGTCAATGTTGTGCCGACTGACACGCCCTCATCGGGGGCAAGCCCCCTCCCACAGGATTTTGTGTGTGCCTCTGGAGCCGCCCATGGCCAACGCCTTGCCCGACCTGAAACTCCTGCGCATCTTCGTCAGCGTCGTGCGTCACCAGGGGTTCGCCAATGCCCAGCACGAACTCAACCTGTCCACCTCGGCCATCAGCACCTACATGAGCCAGCTGGAATCGGCGTTGGGCCTGGTGCTGTGCCATCGCGGCCGCGGCGGGTTCAGCCTCACCAGCAAGGGCGAGCTGTTCCATCAGGAAACCCTGCGCCTGCTCGGTGAGCTGGAAGGCTTCGAGCAATATGCTGCCGCGTTGAAGGGCGAGTTGCGCGGCACCCTCAAGCTCGGCGTGCTCGATTCCACCGTCAGCGACAAGGCGCTGCCGTTCGCCGAGGTGATCGGCGCCTACAGCCTGGAGCACCCGGCGGTGCATTTGCACTTATCGGTGATGAGCCCCTACGAGCTGCAACTGGGCGTGCAGGACAACCGCCTGGACCTGGCCATCGGCGCCTTCTCCAACCGCATGAGCGGGCTGATCTACATGCCGCTGTACCGCGAACAGCACTGGCTGTATTGCAGCACCCGGCATCCTTTATTCAATGAACGACGTATCCCGGAACAAGTGATTACCCAGCAACGCATGGTCGGACGCGGCTACTGGAGCCAGGCCGAACTGGCGCGCCATGGCTTCAAGCACAGCGCGGCGACAGTGGAAAGTATGGAGGCGCAACTGATCCTGGTGTTGTCCGGTGCCTATATCGGGTACTTGCCCGAACACTATGCCCAGGCCTGGGCCGACAAGGGCGATTTGCGTGTGTTGCTGCCGGCGACCTTCGGCTACCAGGCGCCGTTTTCGATGATCATGCGCCGTGGTCGCAGCCGTGAACCGCTGATCCAGACCTTTCGCGACCTCCTCAAAGCCCAGCTCAACCAGGCCTGAAAATCATGTCCAGACCCCAATGCTCCCGTTGTCTCAGGCCTGCCACCCACTGCCTGTGCCCGTTGATCCCCAGCCTGGAAAGCCGCACCCGCGTCTTGCTGTTGCAGCACCCGAGTGAGGTCAACCACGCGCTGAATACCGCAAGGCTGGCCGCGCTGGGTTTGAACAACGCGCAGTTGGTGGTGGGGGAGGTGTTCGACGATCTGGCGACATTGTTGAACCCACCCGGTTATCAGGCGCGGCTGTTGTTTCCGTCGGACGATGCGCAACCCTTGCAACGCTATGCGCCGGACGAACAGCCGATGTTGCTCGTGGTTCCCGACGGCACCTGGCGCAAGGCGCGCAAATTGCTGCACCTCAACCCTTTGCTGGCGGCGTTGCCGCGAGTGACCTTGATGGGCGACGCCGTATCACGCTATCGATTGCGCAAGGCGCCCGGGCCCGGTGCGTTGTCCACCGTCGAAGCGATTGCGCAGGCCCTGCAAGTATTGGAAGCGCCTGCCTCCTTCGAGCCATTGCTGCGCCCGTTCGACGCACTGATCGAGCGGCAGATTGCAGCGATGGGCGCAGCGGTCTTCGAGAAGAACCATGGCTGAATCAACGCGCTACATAGTTACCGGAGCCGTCGACAAGTAGTGGATAGGCTGATCATTTCAAGGAGTGTGAAATGATCGAGCCGTTAGCGACACACCAGCAGGCAGACCCGTTGGCCACGTTCATGACGGAGCAGCGAGCGAGGCTGCCCCTGGTCTCAGGCGACGAGTGGGCGACCCTGCAAACCGTGGACGCCTTGCGTGAGAAGTTCGCGGCCTTCCTCGGTGGGCTCGAAGAAGGTGAGCGGCGTGAGTATGTGCGCGCGCAGCGGGCCTTGATCGAGATTCAGACGACGGTGTCGCGAGATGTAAGTCAACTGGTGGCGCAGTTTGAACGCCAAGGCCTGGAGCGTTTGCGCAAAGGCCTCAAAGACCTGGTCGGCAAGGATATCGACCCGAAGGCCGAGCATATCACCACGGTGTATTCCTTGCGGTCTGGTCGTTATCGTCGCGCGCCTTCGGGGCCTCCCTCTCACGGACAACTTCACCTGACACTCTGGGTGGCCGCGTGCATGAATTACGACGGCCTGACCAGTTGGGAGCGCCCAGGCGAGCCCGGGGTGGCGAAATCCAGCAGGCTGAGTGTTGATATCAGCCCTGAGGATTTCATTGCGTTGGTGCGTAAACTCAACCTCGGCGGTCAACTCCGCACTCTGCTCGACGACCGCCTGGGCAAGGATAAGCCGTTGGGTGTCGCGATTGCGAGCCTGGGGCGCCTGGAATTTGAGTTCGCCCTGATCGAGGCCCTGAGAGACTCGAAAACCACCCGGGTTGATCGGGAAAAATATCGGTATATCAAGCAAGCGTTGGAGCAAGAGGGACGCTGGGGGCACTGCGAAGAAATGCAACTGTTCATCCCCGATGGCAAAGATAAAGACGTCATCGGTTGGGTGCCTCAGTTTGTCGGGTATATCGGGCAGATCCTTAGCAGGCCACCCGGTGACACCCTGGAGATTTCTCACCTGGTATTTGCCGTTAACGGTTGCAAAGGCGCTTTCAGTTACTTCCCCGGAAGGCCAGGCGGAGGCGATTTGCGTCATTACGACAGTCACCGGGAAGCCTGCCAGGAGTTCTATGTCGTGTTCAGCGCTTTCTACAGGCAGGGTAAGGTGGCGTGGCTTTACACGGTCATGGCATACCCTGACCAAGAGCGCTTGACGAGACTCAGGCGAGGTTACGCTCGTGAAGAAGGCCTTTATGAATATGCCAGAATACTACAGGACTTTGTCCATCGCACGTTCGAGTCTCGGTTGGAGGACAGGACCGGGTATGACCGCAAGACTGTGACCCAAGCGCCCCCCGTCAGTCTGGGAGACCTCCACCTGACGCGTATCCGCACCAACCTGAAATGCCTGGCTAATGAGACTCCCGGGCTTCTGCAGACTATTACCGGTGTTGCTCGGGTGGTGTTGAGTGAGGTGCTGGAAATATTGCTGCTGCCGGTGCCTGGTGCGCTAAAAGGGCTGGCGCGCATACGGGTTGTTGCATTGTTTGCGGCACTCGGTGAAGGGCTGCTCAATGGTGTTTCCAGGATGTTGGAGGGGCACGCCGGCGAATTGGTCCTGGCCTTTGCCGACTTGGCCGACTTGCTTATCAGCGGGCGGCTGCACTCCCGACTGGCAATCAGTGTACGGCGGCGTCATCACGCGTTGTATAGACGCCTGTCGCAACTGCCTGAAGCCACCCGCGCCCAGGAAACCAAAGACCTGAGCGACTCCCAGTGGGTGGAGCGCATGCTGCTGCCCGCTCAGGCACCGGCGCGTGAAATACAGGCGCTGCTCGACACCAGCGGTACCTCACGGGCTGACCTTGAGCGTGTGTGGGCGGGTGAGAAACCGTCGGCTTCGCTGGTCGAGGCTACCGTACGGTTCAATGCCGACCGCCTGATTGACTGGGTCGCCGATCCCGCCGGCGCAGGCGGGCCGGCGCCTGTCGATAGTTTTGCCGTGGCGGGCCCGCTGCTCGTGCAGTTGCCCGCATGGCCGGTGGACACCACGCTGCGTATCGTGAATGCGCAGGGCCTGGAGCTGCGGCGCTACAGCAAGGATGCCGACCATCCGACGACCGCGGTGGTCACGGTGACAGCGCTGGAAAACTATCAGTTTGGCTACGCAATCCCTCAGCGCATCACGATGGACCTGACCCAGGCGGTCATGCGGCTATTACCCAATCGTTTTGCCGACGAGCACGCGGTTCGTCGGCAACTGTCAGCCCAGGCCCAGGCGTCGCGGTTCGATCTGTTCGAAGCCCTGACCCGGTTTGCCGATATCCATCGGTCGGCCGCTATCCGCGCGTCGGTGTCCGTGCGCAAGTGGTTGCCCGACAGCGTTGGGCATGACTACCCGGTACCCGAGGTGATCGAGGTGCTGCGCGCTTTGCATCCCGACGTCAGCCTGCCGAGATTGTTGGAGGTGCTGGATCAGCATCCGCTGTCGGCTGATCAGCAAGCCCGTCTGCTTGAGGTCCGACAACAACCCGAGGGACTGTACGATGGGCTCAAGGCCGCCGCGCAGATGGCGCGCGCCGAGGCCCTCATTGACCGGATCTACCACCGCCGCAGGTTTGACCCGCAAACCCAGGCGTGGGTCCAGGCGTTCGCCCGCAGTGCCTTGGGCGCTCTCGGCAAACGCCTGATTGTCGGCCCTCCAACCTATGTGCCCCTGGACCGTGACAGACATGCCGTGTTGGTCCTCGACCACGGCGAGGGAGAATTTTCGCCCTACGATCCGGATAGCCAGAGTGCCGGTGTGCAGCAGGGTGGCGCGGATGCGTTTTTCCGGGTGATGCTGAGCCAACTCTCCGAGCATGATCGCGCCAGGTTCGGCGCCGATATTCCGGCAGCCATCACCGGGTTTCGTCATCAGGTGGCGCAGGCCATGCTGCGCAATCGTGCACCGCAAGGCACGTTTTACCCCGTGCTGCGCGAGATCACCCAGTATGCGAGCCACGTCGACGCCACGCGTATGGCCTCCGAGCCTGATGCGATGGGTGTGTACCGTTTGGAGTCGGACCGCTATTTGTTTATCGACAGCCAATATTTCAAAGTGACCCAAGCGGATCAGACCCAACCCTGGCGTATCCGCCATCCTTCCCTGGACGACGCGTATGCGCCGGTATTGAGCCATAACGGTGCGGGCGCCTGGCGCCATGAATGGGAGAACCCGCTGACGTGGGATGGGCAGAAACCCTTTTACCGCCTAGGGCCCAGGTTTCGCGCATTGACCCCTGATGCCATCGACAAGGTTCAGCAGATCAGCGGCGTGACGCCGGACATGCTGCGCAAGGTGCATGTGCGCGGCGAACCGCCGCCGGTGCTGCTGGTGGAGACGTTCGAGCGGCTGAATATTTTTGAACGGGTCAAGCAAGGGCTGGAGGCTGGGTCGGAATTTATCGTCCAGGTGCTCGATGAAATAACGCCCGACAACGCTGATGTGTTGGTAGGCCTGCCTGGAGCTGCCCGTGAAGACCAGGTTACGGTGTTGGAAGCCAAGGTGAATATGGACAAACTGCAGATGCATGCACGGTTTTTCGATGTGCTGCGTCGTAAGAACCAGCGTTCCGACGACCCTTTGGTACAGGTGATATTGCGCCAGTATCCCGGCTTGACACTGGGTATCGCGCAAGACTGGGTGCAACACGCCTCTGCATCGGAGTTGGAGCGCCTCAGGGCGGGGCGTGTACCGAACTCTCTGGCGCAAGAGGCGCGTTGGTGGATCCGTTGGTTACGGGTCTGTGGCGCCCTGGAAGGCGTCTACCTGTCCCCGTTGGCGAATGACGACAGTTCACGGCTGATGCTCCATGAGCTGGCCGGTCTCGAGGGTTGGCCGACATCGCTGCGGGTTGAACTCTGGGACGCCCATCGCGTGATCGACAGTGTCGGTCCTGATGATGCGGATCTTCGGCGGGTCTTGAAACCAAGCGTCGGGCAGTACCTGGCTTACGTCCAACGGGCAGATGGCACCTTGCAGGCGGTGGGCGCGCGCGCGCCGTTCCTGGAGGCTTTGTTCGGCGCATTGCCCCCGGCCGAGCGCCAGTCGTTGGGCTATACCCACGCCGGCGCATTGGAGGAATTGCGCGCCGACATGGGCGCCCGCCTGGGGCAGGATTGGTCGGGAATCCAAGCGACACTCAACATGCGTCAAATGCCATTGAGGCTTGGGCCATTCCGGCTGATCAATGGTCGCAAAGGCTATCCATTCAGTGGTGGAACTGAGTTTGGGCCGACAGAGCGTGATCAGATCTCACGCATGCGCGAGCTGTACCCCTCTAAAACGGATGCCGAGGTTTGGGCGATGCTGGCGGAGGCGGGTGACACGGTCAGAGAGCGCGAAGACTTGATCAACTATCAGGTCAGGGAGCGTGATCGGCTGTACAGGGATTTGCAGGCGTGGCGGGATCAGGCGTCGACAGTCCAGCCGGACAGCGTATCGGCCCGTTCGCGGGCCTTGGCGGCCGAGCGGATTCAGCGTTGCTGGGCCAAGGAAGGGTTCACTCCGGGAGTGGCCGAGGAACTCAACCTGGACGATTTGGATTTGGCAAGTTTACCCACCCTGGGCGCGTACTTTGGTCATGTGACGATGTTGAGCGTGAGAAACAACCGATTGACGGCGTTGCCGGAGCGCTTTCTGTTCAACTTTCCGGCCCTGCGCATTCTTTATCTCAATGGTAACCAACTCACTCATCTTCCCAATCTGGATGTCCACGCTCACCTGGCAGTGCTCAATTTGTCGAACAACCACTTGCGGTTCAACTACATAGACGAGGAACGGTTGGCTGAGCTTACCCGACTCAGAAGCCTCGATTTGTCGGGAAACCCGCTTGGGCAGGGCCGACGCTTGAATGTCTATAAGTTGAAGAGCCTGCGGGAGCTGAACCTGCGCAATTGCGAGTTGAAGCAATTGCCGCGCGGTGCCGTGAGCCTCCCTACCTTGAGCAGCCTTGACCTGCGTGACAATCAACTACAGGAATTGGCCGAGACGGACTTGTTCATTTATCCCGATGTCCATCGAGGGATGAACCTGAGAGGTAATCCGCTTTCCGCCGAGGCACGGCAGTTGTTACGCCGAGTGGGCGAGCGTCGGGGACCACCCGGTATTGATTTCGGACTATGGGAACCGACGGTTCCTCTTGATCAGCGTCCCGACCGCTGGTTGGCGCTGCTCCCTCCTGGAGAAGTACAAGCGCGCCAACTCGATTGGGCGTACTTGCAAAACCAGCCAATGGCGGATTATTTCTTTGAGTTGCTGGCAAGCATTGCCGAATACCCGCAGTTCATTGACCCTCACCACCGTGTAATGAGAGAGATCATTTCACACCGAGTCTGGGGGGTGATTGACGATGCGATGTCCCATGAGGGCATGGAGCGGATTGCTTACTTACCGTGTTATCGCACCCTTCGCGGAGGGATTGATGGTTGCCTGTTGTGCTTGCATCAACTTGAGTTGCAAATAGTTCCTTTACGGATACTCGATGCCGGCGTCCAAACGGCAGGGCCAAATCTGTTGCATTACTACCGGGCACGGCGTCGCCTTGAATACATAGATCAGTATCTTTCCAGGCACTTTGAGCCCCAGGGCATGGCATTCGCTTGCACGCGGGTCCTGAGTTATCGCATCGCCCTGGCATCGAGCCTGAATTTGCCGCAAGTACTTCCCCAGCGTTTTGAGGCGGCTGTGCCGGATGCCCATTCAGTCAATACCGTGCGCACGGCTGTACTGAATAATGAGACGGGAACGAACTGGCCTGAGTTGTTACAGAATGAGCCTTTCTGGGTGCATTTTATTCAACATAAATATGCCGCAGATCTCGAATTCAAACTCCGCCGTTTCCAGAGGCTATTGGAGGTTGCTGATCAACAACTGGCGAGCGGCTTGATCAGTGAAGGGCAGTACGTGAATCGTCTCAATGGCGTGCGGGACGCAAGGGCATCAGCCGAAAACAAGCGGATTCGGGAACTTACCCGCCAGGAGTGGACGGCGTTCGTGATCGGATGATTTTTCGTGCTTATATCCTAACGCAATAAGCACCACACTTTGCGTGATATGGCCCGCCGGCCTTTCCCGGTATGATGTGCGCCCCGCAGTCTGGATTGCGAATACGCCATGACCTTGCAGTACCCTACAATCGCCGATTGCGTCGGCAACACGCCCCTGGTCCGCTTGCAACGCATGGCGGGTGAAACCAGCAATACCCTGCTGCTCAAGCTCGAAGGGAATAATCCGGCCGGTTCCGTGAAGGACCGTCCGGCGCTGTCGATGATCACCCGCGCCGAGTTGCGCGGGCAGATCAAGCCCGGCGACACTCTGATCGAAGCCACCTCGGGTAACACCGGTATCGCCCTGGCCATGGCCGCCGCGATCAAGGGCTACAAGATGATCCTGATCATGCCCGACAACGGCAGTGCCGAGCGCAAGGCGGCGATGACTGCCTATGGCGCGCAGTTGGTGCTGGTTACCCAGGAAGAAGGCATGGAGGGCGCGCGCGACCTCGCCGAGCGCATGGCCGCCGAAGGCCGTGGCCTGGTGCTTGACCAGTTCGCCAATGGTGACAACCCCGAGGCGCACTACACCAGCACCGGCCCGGAAATCTGGCGCCAGACCCAGGGCACCATCACCCATTTCGTCAGCTCCATGGGCACCACCGGCACCATCATGGGCAACTCGCGCTACCTCAAGGAGCAGAACCCGGCGATCCAGATCGTTGGCCTGCAACCGATGGAAGGCGCGGCCATCCCGGGTATCCGCCGTTGGCCCGAAGAGTATCTGCCGAAGATCTACAACGCCACGCGCGTGGACCGCATCATCGACATGGCCCAGCGCGAGGCCGAAGACACCACCCGCCGCCTGGCCCGTGAAGAAGGCATCTTCTGCGGCGTATCCTCCGGCGGCGCCGTGGCCGGTATGTTGCGCCTGTCCAAGGAGGTGGAAAACGCGGTGATCGTCGCGATCATCTGTGACCGAGGCGACCGCTACCTGTCGACCGGCATCTTCGACGAACCCAACTGATGGCCAGGCACGAGAGAGGCCTGCGCTTCCAACCGACGGGCGGCAGCCGCGCCCCGCAGATTCCGGTGGGCAAGAAACAACGCCTGACCATCGAGCGCCTGGCCAATGACGGCCGTGGCATCGTGTTCTTCGAAGGGCGCACCTGGTTTGTGAACGGCGCGCTGGCCGGCGAAGAAGTCGAAGCGCGGGTGCTGGGTGCCCACGGCAAAATCGTCGAGGCGCGCACCGAGCGCGTCTTCAAGGCCAGCGAGCTGCGCCGCCCGGCGCCTTGTGCGCACGTCGGTCGTTGCGGCGGTTGCAGCGTGCAGCATTTGCCCCATGCCGAACAGCTTGCCCTGAAACAGCGCATGCTCGCCGAGCAACTGTCCCGCGTGGCGGGCGTGGAACCGCAAGAGTGGGCCGCACCGTTGAGCGGGCCGGAATTCGGCTACCGTCGCCGCGCCCGCGTGGCCGTGCGTTGGGATGCCAAGGCGAAACACCTGGACGTCGGTTTTCGCGCCGTGGCCAGCCAGGACATCGTCGCCATCGATGATTGCCCGGTGCTGGTACAGGCCTTGCAACCGATCATGCAGCGCCTGCCGAACATGCTGCGCCGCCTGAGCAAACCGCAGGCCCTGGGGCATGTGGAATTGTTCAGCGGTACGTCCATTGCGGTGTTGCTGCGGCATATGGCGCCGCTGTCCGAAGCGGACCTGCAGGTATTGAACGAATTCTGCGCTTTCCACGAGGCCCAGTTGTGGCTGCAGGGCGAGGGCCAGCCGGCGCCGGTCGACACCGATGCTGTGTTGGGCTTTCCACTGGAACAGTGGAATCTGGAACTGGCTTACCGGCCAGGCGACTTTGTGCAGGTCAACGCCGGCGTCAATGCCGCGATGGTTGCCCAGGCCCTGGAATGGCTGGCGCCACAACCCGACGAACGGGTGTTGGACCTGTTTTGTGGCCTGGGCAATTTTGCCTTGCCACTGGCACGCCAGGTACGCGAAGTGGTGGCGGTGGAAGGTGTGCAGACCATGGTGGACCGGGCGGCCGTGAATGCCGTCAGCAACGATTTGCACAATGCGCAGTTTTTTCAAGCCGATTTGTCCCAGCCTTTGATTGACGCAGAATGGGCCAAACAGGGCTTTTCTGCGGTACTCTTGGACCCACCCCGTGACGGTGCCCTGGAGGTTGTGCGCAAGCTTGCGACCTTGGGTGCCAAGCGTCTGGTGTATGTGTCCTGCAACCCGGCCACGCTGGCGCGGGACACGGTTGAGTTGGTCAGGCAAGGCTACCGGCTAAAACGTGCCGGGATCCTCGACATGTTTCCGCAAACCGCGCATGTCGAGGCCATGGCGTTATTTGAAGCGGGCTAGGATGCCTGTTTAATCCGACTGGCCTGCGTTCTCCAGGGCCTCTGATCTGCCAGGGAGTCCGCAGTAAACGTCGGCGATGATTTTGGCGCATCGAAGGTGCGTCGTAGGGAAGGTAAGCAAGATGGTACAGGTGAGAGCACACCAGCCGATCAACACCGACGGCAGTATCAATCTCGAGGCATGGCTGGACCATGCCATCAGTGTCGATCCGGCACTGGACCGTGAAGCCTTGAAAGCAGCCTGCGAGTTCGCTCGTGAGTCTGAGCAGCAAGACAATGCGGCCAAGAACCTATGGGCCGAAGGCACTTCCAGCTTTCGCACCGGGTTGGAAATCGCTGAGATCCTCGCCGATCTCAAGCTGGACCAGGATTCGTTGATTGCCGCCGTGCTCTATCGCGGCGTGCGTGAAGGGCATATCCCGTTGCCCACCGTCAGCCAGCGTTTCGGCACCGTGGTGGCCAAGCTGATCGACGGCGTGCTGCGCATGGCGGCGATCAGTGCCAGCCTGAGCCCGCGCCAGTCCATGGTGCTGGGCACCCAGGGCCAGGTCGAGAACCTGCGCAAGATGCTGGTGGCGATGGTCGATGACGTGCGCGTCGCCCTGATCAAGCTGGCCGAACGTACCTGCGCGATCCGTGCGGTGAAGACCGCCGACGACGAAAAACGCAACCGTGTTGCCCGCGAAGTCTTCGACATCTATGCGCCGTTGGCGCATCGCCTGGGCATCGGCCATATCAAGTGGGAGCTGGAGGACTTGTCCTTCCGCTACCTCGAACCCGATCAATACAAACAGATTGCCACGTTGCTGCATGAGCGGCGGCTGGACCGTGAGCGCTTCATTACCGATGTGATGAACCAGCTGCGCTCCGAGTTGCAGGCCACTGGCGTCGAAGCCGACATCAGCGGCCGCGCCAAACACATCTATTCCATCTGGCGCAAAATGCAGCGCAAGGGCCTGGCCTTCAGCCAGATCTACGACGTGCGTGCGGTGCGCGTGCTGGTGCCGGAAATGCGCGACTGCTACACCGCGCTGGGGATCGTCCACACCCTGTGGCGGCACATTCCCAAGGAGTTCGACGACTACATCGCCAACCCCAAGGAAAACGGCTATCGCTCGTTGCACACGGCGGTGATCGGCCCCGAGGGCAAGGTGCTGGAAGTGCAGATCCGCACCCACGCCATGCACGAAGAGGCGGAACTTGGGGTATGCGCGCACTGGCGCTACAAGGGCACCGACGTCAAGGCCGGGTCCAACCAGTACGAAGAGAAAATCTCCTGGCTGCGCCAGGTGTTGGAATGGCACGAAGAACTCGGCGACATCGGCGGCCTGGCCGAACAGCTGCGCGTGGATATCGAGCCGGACCGGGTCTACATCTTCACCCCAGACGGCCACGCCATCGACCTGCCCAAGGGTGCCACGCCGCTGGACTTCGCCTACCGCGTGCACACCGAGATCGGCCACAACTGCCGGGGCGCCAAGATCAACGGGCGCATTGTGCCGCTCAACTACAGCCTGCAGACCGGTGAACAGGTCGAGATCATCACCAGCAAGCACGGTACGCCGAGCCGCGACTGGCTGAACCCGAACCTGGGCTACATCACCACGTCGCGGGCGCGGGCGAAGATCGTCCACTGGTTCAAACTGCAGGCGCGCGACCAGAACGTCGCTGCCGGTAAAACCTTGCTCGAGCGCGAACTGGCACGCCTGGGCCTGCCTCAGGTGGACTTCGACAAGCTGGCCGAAAAGGCCAACATGAAGATCGCCGAAGACATGTTCGCCGCCCTCGGTGCAGGCGACCTGCGCCTGGCCCAACTGGTCAACCTGGCCCAGCAACTGGTCGAGCCGGAACGCGGCAGCGAACAGCTGGAACTGATCCCGCGCAAGGCCACCGGCTACAAGCCTGGCAAGCGTGGCGATATCCAGATCCAGGGCGTGGGCAACCTGATGACTCAAATCGCCGGCTGTTGCCAGCCGCTGCCGGGGGATGCCATCGTCGGCTATATCACCCAGGGCCGCGGTGTAAGCATTCACCGCCAGGATTGCGCCTCGGTGCTGCAACTGGGCGGGCGTGAGCCGGAGCGGATCATCCAGGTCAGCTGGGGGCCGGTGCCGGTGCTCACTTACCCGGTGGACATCGTCATCCGTGCCTACGACCGTTCCGGGTTGCTGCGTGATGTGTCGCAGGTGCTGCTCAATGAGCGGATCAACGTACTGGCGGTCAACACCCGCTCGAACAAAGAGGACAACACCGCGCTGATGTCCCTGACCATCGAGATTCCGGGGCTGGACGCACTGGGACGGTTGCTGGGGAGGATTTCCCAGTTGCCGAATATCATCGAGACGCGGCGTAACCGTACCCCATGATGTATACGCTCGAAGACCTGCTGCACCTGATGAGTCGCCTGCGGGACCCGCAATATGGGTGCCCGTGGGACATCAGGCAAACCTACGCCACCATCGTCCCGCACACGTTGGAAGAGGCCTACGAAGTCGCCGACGCCATCGAGCGCGGCGACTTCGATCATCTGCAAGGTGAGTTGGGCGACCTGCTGTTCCAGGTGGTGTACTACAGCCAGTTGGCGCGGGAAGAAGGGCGCTTCGAATTTGCCGGGGTGATCGACAGCATCACGCGCAAGCTGATCCGTCGCCATCCCCATGTGTTCCCCACCGGCGACCTGTATGCGCCGCTGGATATCCCGCAGTTGAGCGAAGAACAGGTCAAGGAACGCTGGGAGCAGATCAAGGCCGAGGAGCGCGCGCAGAAGTCCGACGCGCCGGAGCAGCTTTCCCTGCTGGACGATGTACCCACCGCGTTGCCGTCCCTTTCCCGTGCCGCCAAATTGCAGAAGCGCGCCAGCCAGGTCGGGTTCGACTGGCCCTGCGCCTTGCCGGTGGTGGATAACGTGCGCGAAGAGCTGGATGAAGTGCTCGAAGCCATGGCCGATAACGACCCGGCGGCGATTGCCGATGAGGTCGGCGACCTGCTGTTTGCGGCGGTCAACCTGGCCCGTCACCTCAAGGTCGACCCGGAAACCGCGCTACGGGGCGCCAATGCCAAGTTCGAACGACGCTTCCGATTTATCGAACAGGCATTGCGCGATACCCGCCGTCCCATAGAAGATTGCACCCTCGAAGAGTTGGACGCCCTGTGGGGCGAAGCCAAACGTCAGGAAAAGAATGTGTCCAGCTGCGGTTGAGCAGTTGCCTAAGTGAGTAAGCACCATGAGCCTTTCCCTTCGCGACCAGTTGCTCAAAGCAGGTCTGGTCAATCAAAAGCAGGCCAAGCAGGTCGGCAAAGAGAAACAGAAACAGCAGCGCCTGGTCCATAAAGGCCAGATCGAGGCCGACGACACCCAGGCCCGCCTGGCGGCCGAGGCGCACGCCGAGAAGGTCAAGCGCGACCAGGAGCTGAACCGCCAGCAGCAGGAAAAAGCCGAGGCCAAGGCCCGCACGGCCCAGGTCAAGCAACTGATCGAGACTTCGCGCCTGCCCAAGCTGACCACCGAGGACTACTACAACTTCGTGGACGACAAGAAGGTCAAGCGCCTGTCGGTCAACACGCTGATGCGCAACAAGCTGAGCAACGGCTCCCTGGCGATCGTGCACCACGGTGGCGGTTATGAGGTGATCCCGCGTGAAGCGGCGCTGAAGATCCAGGAGCGCGCACCGGAGCGTATCGTGCAGCTCAATATCCTTACCGAAAGCCAGGTGCCGGATGAAGATGATCCCTACGCCGCCTACCAGATCCCGGATGATCTGATGTGGTAAGGCTGCAAGCCTCAATTGTGGTGAGCAGGCTTGCCTGTGGTGAGCGGGCTTGCCCCGCGTTGGGCCGCGAAGCGGCCCCAAAACACAAACCCCGCTCAAAAGGCGGGGTTTGTGCTTTCAGCGCCGCGTGTTACCAGTCCACGGCATAACTCACGCTGAAGGTCCGACCTTCGGCATTCGGGTACGGTGCTCGCGCGTTGGCCTGGGCAAACATGTTCTGGTAATTGCGGTTGCTGAGGTTGTAGATCGCCCCCTCCAGGCGACCCACAGGCAAGCGTACCGAACCCAGCAGGTCGACCAGGGTGTAGCCCTGGATATCGCGGCCGTTGTTGTCCTTGAACGCGGCGTCATAGTCGGCCAGGCGCATGGCTTGCAGGCGCAGGCTGTAGTCGTCGTGGTCATAGCCGACAAAGGCGGTGGTCTTGGCGGGGGAGATGCGCGTGGCCGGCAAGTCGATCCATTTGCCGTTTTGGCGGGTCTCGCCTTTGGCATACGCGTAAGTACCGCCGACCGACCACTGGTCAGTGACGTTGTACGTCAGGCTGGTTTCAATGCCGCGCACGCGTTCTTTCTGGTTGATCAGGCGCAGCACGCGATCATTGGCGTCATAGAACTGGGTGACATCCGAAGTGTTTTCATACGCCGTGACGTTGGCCAGCCATTTGTCCCAGTTGCCACGCCAGCCCAGCTCATAGCTGTCGACCTTGAGGGCTTGGGCATTGAGCTTCTGAATGTCGTACTGGCTGTTGACGTCCCGCAGGAAACGTTGGATGTCCGGCAGGGAAAAGCCCTGGCTGTAGTTGACGAATACATCCTGGTTTTCGCTCAGGTGATACACCGCCCCGAGGTTATAGAGGGTGTCGTCATATTTGAGGGTGCCGCCCGGCAGGGTAGCGCGGTTACCGGTCTGAACGATTTCGCCATAGGCAATGCTGTCGTCGATCCGGCTCTCGATCCACTCGCGGCGCACACCGCCACGCAAGGTCCAGTCGTCTATGTCGTAGGACAGTTGGCCAAAAATCGCCTTGGTGGTAGTGGTGATGTCCGGCCCCATCTCGAACGTGGTGCCGGTCTTGGTGTAGGTCAGGCCATTGACCCGGTACTGGTCGCCGCGCTGGCGTGAGGTTTCGTGATCATAGTCAGCGCCCCAGACCAGGTTGCCGGTCGCCGGGCCGATATCCGGCATTTGCGTGTCGATGGCTGCGCGCACGCCATAGACGTCCTGCACGCTGTTGTTGTCGGAAACCCCTGCGCGACCGCGGGACAGGTCCGGGAAAAACAGCGCGTCGGCCCGGCGCCAGTAGCTTTCGACCTGCAAGCCCTGTCCGAAGAACGCTTTGTCGGAGTAGTTGAGGTTGACCGCCTGGTTGTGTGTGAACGGTTGATCGTCCAGGTCCAGGCCTTTGACCGCAACGGCGGTGGTGGTGATGCGTGGGTTCTTGGTGTAACGGGTGTCCTGTTCGTCTTTGTAATCTTGCAGGGACAGGCTGATCTTCTTGTCGTCATCCAGCGTGTAGCCGAAGCGACCTTGCAGGTCGTAGGTCTGGGTATCCATGTTGCTGCCCTGGGACGTGTCCTGGGGAATGCGCTTGCCGTTGCCGTCGAACTGGTCGTTGCGCTGCACGCCGTTCGCCGATACGTACCAGTCCACCGGGCCCTTGCGCCCAGTAGCGCTTTGGAACGCCTCGTAGGCAAAGCCCTTGTGACTGAAGTTATTGCCGCTGGTCATGCCGATCTTGCTGCTAAAGGCGAGGTCTTCACCTTGGTTACGCTTGGTGATGATATTGATGATGCCGCCTGAGGCGCCCGCGCCATAAACGCTGCTCGCTCCGGAGATCACTTCGATGCGCTCGATGCTTTCCGGCGCAACGCTGTTGAGCTGGCGGAAGTTGTCGCGTGTGGCGTTCTGGGACACGCCGTCGATCAGGATCAGCGTATTGCGTCCGCGCAGGGTCTGGCCGAAGTTGCTCATGCCACCGCTGGAAGGGGCAATGCCTGGCACCAATTGCCCGAGAATATCCGCGACCCGGCGCCCCGCGGCTGTTTGCTGGCGGATCTGGGTTTCGTCGATGACCTGTACGGAGCCTGGAATCGCGGCAATGCTGGTTTCACTGCGCGTGGCCGAGACGACGGTGGCCTGCAATTGCAGGTTGGTGGGCTCGGCCTCGGACTGATCGGCCCAGGTCGGTGCGCTTATCGATCCCATCAGTGGCAGCAGCGCTGCCCATTGCGACTTTCTCATGATCTTGCCTTTCAATTATTAGACGTATTGACAGAAAAAACAGGCATAGCGGGTGTTCGGGTGAACGAGCGGATGATGCGGATACCCAGGGCGGCCAAGGCGTACGTGAGTGCAACCAGCCAGAAGCTGTGTGCCAGGCCTACCATCCCCATGCCGATACCACCCAACAAGGCACCGCCTAGCGCTCCCGCCTTGGCGGCGCTGTTGCCGATGCCCAGGGCAAACCCCTGTTGGGCGGGCGCAACGGTATTGGCGATCAACGTATAGGCGACCGGCAGCAAGGCGCCTTGCCACATGCCCCACAGCAGCCGGCTGGCGATGAAGCCCAGCCATTCGTTGGCCAGTGCTGTGCAGGCCAGGGTCAAGGCGCAGGCCCAGGTGACCCATTCGATGATGCGCAGCGTGTGTGCGGGCGAGTGTCGGTCGAACAGGCGACCCCAGAGCGGTGCGGACAGGGCCAGGGTCAGTGCGCTGGCGGCATAGCTGGCACCGATCAACCAGCCTGGCGCATGCAGGACGTCCGCGACGTATAGGGCGTAAAACGGCTGGGGCATCATTTTGGCAGCCTGGATCAGTACGATGATCCCCAACATTGCGCCGAGCCAGCCTTTGGGCAGGGCGGTGGGCGTGGTGGCATGAGTCTTTCGCAGGCGCTGGGTGTCGCTGGGCAAGAACAGGCTGACCAGCGCGCATACCAGGCAGACGGCGGTAGCGCTGTAGCACAGCAGGGCGAATCCGGAGATATCCATCAGCCAGCCACCCAACACCGGACCGGCCAGCGAACCCACGGCGGTGGCGGATTGCAGGCGGGCCATTATGTGTCCGCGCCCACTGTCGCCGCAGCACGCCAGCGCATAGGCTTGGGCGGCCGCGATAAAACCCGCCAGTGCACCTTGTGCCACGCGGATCGCGACCAGCAGCCAGGGATCGAAGGTCAGGGCGGCCAGCGCCTGACAGGCCGCCAGCGCCAGCAGCGCCCGAATGATCATCGGCTTGTGCCCGGTTCGGTCGCCCAGGCGACCCCACAGGGGCGTCAGGATCATCGCTGCCATCATCGGTCCGGCGTATACCAGCGACGACAGCAGGCCGGTGTAATGGGCGCCGGCATCGCCAAGCAGCCTCTGGATCTGCAAAGGCCAGAAGGGGCCGCTCATTTCCATGGCACCCATCGACACCAACTGGATGACCACCAACAAACGCAGTGCAGTGCTGTTAGCCGGCATGTGCGGCGCCGCTCAGCGGGTTCGGCAGGCGCCCGACGATATCGGCGTGACTGTCCAGCAGCCGCATCCGCATGAACGACTTGGCTGGCCACGGCTGCTCCAGCAGCGCTGCACGTTCGGTTTCCCAGCGTTGGGGAGCGACCTCGTTGCGCATGCGATCAAAGCACTGGCTGACTTGGGTCGCGAGTTCGTTCCACAGTTGCGCCTGGGGAATATCGAAGTAGCGGGCACTGAGCAGCACCAGTTCGCCCAGGTGGCACATGAATACCGTGTGCAGCAGCTTGTCACGGACAAAACCGGCATCGTCGTAAAGGGTCATCTTGGGGTCATGCAGTTCGATGTCCAGCCCGTGGGCATGCAAGGTCTGGCGGTCGATGCGAATATCGCCAAAATCACGCAACAGCAGGCGGCTCAACTGCCCGTCTGCGGCCATGACCATGAAGGCGTTCTGCTGATGGGCCTCGAACGCCACACCGTAGCGCAGGTACATCCCCAGCAGGGCCGGCACAGTGATCGCTGCATAGTCTCGAAAGAACGCGAGCATGGCCGGTGCATTGTCCTGGCCTTTACTCAAACGTACCCACTGTCTCAGCAAAGGCTGCCCGTGTTGGTCGATGGCAAACAGGCTACCTACCGGAACGGCCATTTCCCCCGGTTGTAGCAGGCTCTGGGGGTTGTCGCGGTAGAGCACGGCCAGGTGGCGGGCGTGTTCGTCATTCACCGGTTGGGGGTTGAAATGCACGCCGATCCGCTCGGGAACGATGTTCAGGATGTTCTGGATCGCGGGTTCGCGCGCCAGGATCGTTTGCAGCAAGTGACTGATCCGCGGCCCCATGCGCGCCGAGCGTGGCGATACCGTGCGCTGTACGCTGGTCAGGCGCAGTGAGACCGGGAGCTTGACCATGGGCGCACCGCCCTGGCCATCAGGCAATACGGTCCGGAAGGACATGGTGGGGTGGGCGGTAAACGCGACGATGTCGGTCAGCACCAGCAGTCGGTCGCCGATTTCGTTGGCGAACAATTGAGGCAGTTCCCGTTGGGCTTGCCAAGGGTGCGCAGGCAGCGGCAGATACTCACTGGCTTCCAGGCCCTGGGCCGTCAGCGCTGCGGTCAATTGCTGTGCAGCACGTGGAAAGTGGGCTTGCCACCATTGCCAGTAATCAGCGGTATCGGCCAGCGTTTCCACGTGGGCGTACTGGTGGTGCAGCGCGCACAGCAACACCGGGAAGCGCGCTTCGAACTCCGGTGAGAAGTCGATGACCTGGTGGGTGTCCAAACCCAGTTTGGTTTTGTAGTTGGGGTGCCAGGGGTGGCCCAGCGTGCCCCACTGCTCAAGCACGGAAGTCGGGTTGGTAACGCTTGGCTCATCCTTGAGGTGACTCAGCAGGTTGTCCTGATGGGACGGGCCCATCGAGGCGTGCAGCCTCAGGCTCCATTGCTCGTGGAAGGCCAGGCAGAGCGTATCGTTGACAAAACTGTCGTCGATCTCGCTGTTCAGGCGGCTCAATACCTGCGGGGCGGCAGGTGTTTCGAGGGTGTCGTTGAGCAGCGTCAGCAACTGCGATGGGAATTGGATCTTCCGTGCGGCCTGTCCAGTTTGCACAAGCGTCACCGCGCCACGCAGGTCCCAGCTGGCCATGCGCCCGGCACGCAGGTGGTCGAAACGCAGGCAGGCGTGATCGGACAGCGGTAGGTGGTGGCGGCCTTGTTCGTCTTGGGTGAGTGTATCGGGTGCCAGCAGGCCTTCACGGAACAGGGCCTGGATCAGGCGTTGAAAGCTGCGTTCGGCGGCGGGTGCGAGGGTGTCGATCAGGGCTTCGAGGGTGACGTTGTGAGTCTGGAACTGGGGCGTAACCAGTGCTTCACCCCAGCGTTTGAGCAATTGTTGGTCTGGCGTATTGCTGCATCCGTTCGTCATGATGAATTCCGTTTTCATGGGCGTGCTGAAAGGTGGTGGATATTATCGAGAATCATTTCCAATTGTCTATTTGCTGATACAATTTTACTGAATCGTTTATGCCCGCCGTGCAGTTTGCCAAAACGAAAAACCCCGCTCGAAGGCGGGGTCGTCGGGGGTAGGCCCTCCAGCTGCGTGGGGCTGGGGCCTACGAGATTTCAGGTGTTCAGGAGCTTTGTGTCTGGCGTCTCATCTCAAGGGCTTCGAGCTCGTTCTTATAATTATGAGCGTCGCTCTCGTTGTGAAACATGCCGACCAACAGGTCTTGCTGGTGTACATCCCAGATGTGAATCCCATGGCCCAGTGCTTCGTGGGACATATGTTCGTCGTCGCGTTCAGTTACTTTTACAGTCATCTGCTTGCTCCAATCTCTGGTGGATCTGCGGCAAGTCGTCGCAGGCCTTTGTTATATGTTTTGTTAGCTTGCTAAGTAAACCGACTTTTCGCGCAACAAATCATTGCAGCAAACGCAACAGTGCTGCAGGCCGCGTAAACCGCGACATTACGCCGCAGGGTGCTGAGTTTTATGACGAAAGTTTCATGTTCAAGTCAGGCATTGAACCCTTTGTTGGCCCGGCTATCGCTATCGGGGGCAAGCCCCCTCCCACATTTTGATCGGTGAACACAACCAAGTGTGGGAGGGGGCTTGCCCCCGATAGCGGTAGAGGTTTGAACACCAAATCCATAGGCGAAAAAAAGCCCCGCATTCGCGAGGCTCGTTGTTCCAGCTACCGATCAGCTACCTTTGACAGCCTTACCGTCAACAGTGCCGTCCTGCAGCATGATGTTGTATTCCTTGCCATCGGTTTCTACCTGGCGCAGGGCAACCAGAATACCGCCCTGGTCCTTGGCGAACCACATCTGGGTGATGCGCTTGCTTTGCGTCGGGTCACGCACGCGCTCGACCTTGATGGCGTCGATGGAGCCGACCTTGGTCTGGACTTTTTCCGGGCCGATCACGCGGAAGTCGTAGGTGTCGACGTCGGTGCCTTCGACCACGTTGTAGCTCATGCTTTTCTTGCCGGCGGCCACATCGCGTTGCAAGGCCAACTGGTAAGTCGACTTGTCGAGCATGCCGCTTTGCAGGGGCACGTTGACCGGGTCTTTGTTTTCAAAACCGGTGACTTTCTTGGCGGTCTGGTCGAAGTCCAGATTGATTTTCTTCGCCTTGCCCAGGCCGCCGCGTTCGAAGGTGTAGCTCTTCGGTTGCAGGGTGTCCTTGTCAAACAGGATCACGCTGGTTTCGGTGAGGCTGGCGATCATCATGGAAGCCTTGAAATTCAAGGTCCAGGAGCCGTCGCCGTTCTTGGCCAGGCTGCGTTCGGCCGAACCACTCATGGGCAACTGTTTCCAGTCGGCGGTGTAGCTGACGGAGAAGGGGTGAAGGTCTGCTGCTTGCACGGCTGGCAAGGCGAACAGCGCAAAAGCGAAGAGCAAGGCGCGACGCATAAAATCTCCTAGGTTCGAATCAAGTGGCCGCTGGCCGCGAGTAACTGACCGTCCAATAATGCACCCTGGTCACCAAGAATCAACCGCCCCTCGGCAAACCAGCGAACGGCCAGCGGGTAAATCCTGTGTTCCTGGGCGTGAACCCGTTGCGCAAGCGTCTGCGCCGAGTCGTCAGACTCTACCGGAACCACTGCCTGTACGACCAGAGGCCCGCCATCGAGTTCCTCGGTGACAAAGTGCACGCTGCAGCCATGCTCGCTGTCGCCGGCCTCGAGCGCACGCTGGTGTGTGTGCATGCCTTTGTACTTGGGCAGCAGGGAAGGGTGGATATTCAATAGGCGCCCGGCGTAATGCCGCACGAAGTCAGCGCTGAGGATGCGCATGAAGCCGGCGAGTACTACGAGCTTGGGGTTGAAGGCGTCGATCAGTTCGATCAAGGCGCGGTCGAAGGCCTCGCGACCGTCGAACGCCTTGTGATCCAGCGAGCGGGTGTCGATACCCGCGTCCCTGGCGCGTTGCAGGCCGTAGGCGTCGCTGCGGTTGGAGATCACCGCAGCAATGCGCACCGGGTTGTCGCCGGTGCGCGTGCTGTCGATCAGGGCCTGCAAGTTACTGCCGGTGCCGGAGAGCAGCACCACGACATCACAGGTCTGAGACATTAATGAGCCTTGAGGTTCTTCAGCTCAACCTGAGCCGCGCCTTCGGCAGCGGTGGCGATCTGGCCGATGACCCAAGGCTGCTCGCCGGCTTCGCGCAGTACGTTCAGTGCGGTTTCAACGTGCTCCTGAGCCACGCAGATGACCATGCCGACGCCGCAGTTCAGCACGCGGTGCATCTCGGTTTCGTCGACGTTGCCTTTCTCTTGCAGCCAGTCGAATACTGCCGGACGCTGCCAGCTGGCCACGTCAACGATGGCCTGGGCGCCTTTTGGCAGCACGCGCGGGATGTTGTCCAGCAGGCCACCGCCGGTGATGTGGGCCATGGCCTTGACGGCGCCAGTGTCCTTGATCAGCTTGAGCAACGGCTTGACGTAGATGCGGGTCGGGGCCATCAGCAGGTCCGTCAGCGGCTTGCCGTCGAGCTGGGTGTTCTCGATCTCGGCGCCGGACACTTCGATGATCTTGCGGATCAGCGAGTAACCGTTGGAGTGCGGGCCGGAGGATGGAAGGGCGAGCAGGGCATCGCCGGCGGCAACCTTGGAGCCGTCGATGATCTCGGCTTTTTCCACGACGCCGACGCAGAAGCCGGCCAGGTCGTAGTCTTCACCTTCGTACATGCCTGGCATTTCAGCGGTTTCGCCGCCGACCAGGGAGCAACCCGACAGTTCGCAGCCGGCGCCGATGCCGGTGACCACTTGGGCCGCGGTGTCCACGTTCAGCTTGCCGGTGGCGTAGTAGTCGAGGAAGAACAACGGCTCGGCGCCGCACACCACCAGGTCATTGACGCACATGGCGACCAGGTCGATGCCGATGGTGTCGTGCTTGTTCAGGTTCAGCGCCAGGCGCAGCTTGGTGCCCACGCCGTCGGTGCCGGACACCAGTACAGGCTGCTTGTAGCCGGCCGGGATCTCGCAGAGGGCGCCAAAACCGCCCAGGCCGCCCATGACTTCAGGGCGCGCAGTGCGCTTGGCGACGCTCTTGATGCGTTCGACCAATGCTTCACCGGCGTCGATGTCTACACCGGCGTCCTTGTAGCTCAGGGAGGGTTGCTTGCTCATGATCCAGGCCTTTAGGGGGGATTTCTGGGTAACGACCGAGCGGGCGGGGGCTTTTATAAAGGCCACGCCGTTGACGGTCTGCGAAGGCGCGCGATTTTATCAGGCTTGAGGGGCAGCGGCCATCCTCGGGCCGACGGGCAGGGGCATATGGCGTTAAAAAAATGCTAATCGGGTCTGCTTTGGTGCGTATTAAGGTATAGCCTTTACTGCGCTAGCGTTGTGACAGTACGAAAACTTACCAAGACCCTGTGAATGTTTTATCGGTCGCCGTGGTCACAGCCTTGGCAAACCGAGTTCACGCGGTCTGTTCCAGCCGCTAAATTTGTCGTTCGGGAATCTTCCATGCGTCTGTGTAAATTCTTCTTTGTGGGCTGCTTGTCGTTGGTCAGCCTGGCGAGTCATGCCGAAACCCTCAATGGCCTTTATCAAGTACTCGAACCCGTCAGCAGTCAGTCGCCGCAAGAGCGTGAACAGGCGACCCAGCGCGCCGTGCAGACCCTGGTGATCCGCCTGACCGGCGACGCCAAGGCCGCCGAGGGGCCCGGTCTGGCGGCCGTTCGCAAGGATCCGCAACAAATCATCAGCCAGTACGGCTACGACGCCGGCCCGCCGGAAAGCCTGCAAGTGGATTTCGACCCGGTGAGCACCGATCGCGTGCTGCGTGAAGCGGGTCTGTCGATCTGGGGCAGCAATCGGCCGTCGATCCTTGGCTGGTGGCTGAACGACTCCACCGAAGGCAGCAGCCTGGTGGGTGATGGCCAGACCGTCGCCCAGGCGCTGCGCCGTGCCGCGCAACACCGTGGCTTGCCGCTGCGCCTGCCGCTGGGCGACCTGGATGAGCAGGTGGTCGCCACCGCACCGAACCTGGAAAGTGCTGACGCCACACCGTTGCGCGCCGCTTCCGAACGTTACGGCGCCGACGCTTTGCTGGCCGTGCATGCGCGTCAGGAAGGCAACCAATGGCAAGCCAAATGGCGCCTGTGGCTGGGCGACAAGAGCGAGCAGGGCACCGCGCAAGGGGCCGACACCGGCGCTGTAGCCGACGCGGTGATGCTGGCGGTCAGCCAAAAGCTCGCGCCACGCTTTGCGGTCAAACCCGGCGTGAGCACCGAACAATTGCTGGAAGTGCAGGGCATGACCCTTGAGCGTTATGCCGCGCTGGGTCACCTGCTGGAGCCTTTCGGTGGCCAGCCGCAGTTAGTGGATGGCAATCGCATCGTATACCGCGTCAATGGCAGTGCCGATCAGTTGCGTACCCAGTTGAGCCTGGCCAAGTTGCAGGAGATTCCTGCGGGTGAGGCACCGGTCCCGCAACCGGTGGCGGAGGGTGCGCAGCCGGCTGCTGCACCAGAACCTCAGGCGCAGCTGCGTTTTCGCTGGTAGCAGTTTTCTTCTTTATATAGATGGAGTGGTTTATGGCGGATACGCGTCGTTGGGTGTGGCTTGGCGGGTTTGTCCTGCTGTGCGTTTTTGTGTTCCTGCTGCATTCGATCCTGACGCCATTCCTGGTCGCGTTGCTGCTGGCTTACCTGTTCGATCCGGTGGTGGATCGCCTGGAAAAAGCCGGGTTGTCGCGGACCTGGGGCGTGGTGACGGTGTTCGCCCTGTTTACCTTGATCATCACGGCGTTGGTGCTGGTGCTGGTGCCGATGCTGGCCAAGCAGTTGTTCCGCTTGTATGAGCTGGCGCCGCAGATGCTCGATTGGCTGCAGCACACGGCGATGCCGTGGGCCCAGGCCAAGTTGGGGTTGGCGGATGGTTTCTGGAAGTTCGACAAGGTCAAGGCGGCCATCAGCGAACATATGGGCCAGACCACCGATATTGTCGGGGTCATCCTCAGCCAGGCGACGGCGTCCAGCCTGGCGTTGATCGGCTGGCTGACCAACCTGGTGCTGATCCCGGTGGTGGCGTTCTACCTGCTGCGCGACTGGGACATCATGATGGCCAAGATCCGCAGCCTGCTGCCGCGCAACCGTGAGGAGCGCATTGTTTCGCTGGCTGAGGAATGCCATGAGGTGCTCGGCGCCTTCGTGCGCGGGCAGTTGCTGGTGATGCTGGCCCTGGGGATCATCTACGCGGCCGGCTTGATGGCTATCGGCCTGGAGCTGGGTCTGTTGATCGGCCTGATCGCCGGCCTTGCCGCAATCGTGCCTTATATGGGGTTTGTGATTGGGATCGGCGCGGCGCTGGTCGCGGGCTTGTTCCAGTTTGGCGGGGACTTGTACCCGATGCTGGGGATCGTGGCCGTCTTCATGGTCGGCCAGGCGTTGGAAGGCATGGTGCTCACGCCGTTGTTGGTCGGGGATCGGATTGGTCTGCATCCGGTGGCGGTGATCTTTGCGATTCTGGCGGGTGGTGAGTTGTTTGGCTTCACGGGCATCCTGCTGGCGTTGCCGGTGGCTGCAGTGATCATGGTGCTGGTGCGCCATGTGCACGATCTGTACAAGGATTCGGATGCTTATACGGGGGTTGAAGATCCCGACCTGTAACTCTATCTTCACAAACCCGGCCAAGGCCGGGTTTGTCTTTTCTGGGGGCGGTCCGTCAAACAATCTGCATAAATCCAACAAGTTAACGCAAACCTTTGATTTTGCTTGGGGTCTGTTGCATTGTGCGCCCGGCGTCACGGGTATAAACTTTGCAAACTTTACACAGAGGCCACTAACGGTTCGTTCGGAGCCGTTCAGTCAGCATGAAACCGATTCAGCTGCCCTTGGGTGTGCGTCTGCGTGACGACGCCACCTTCATCAACTACTACCCAGGCGCCAATGCCGCTGCACTCGGCTATGTCGAGCGGCTCTGCGAAGCCGACGCCGGGTGGACTGAAAGCCTGATCTATCTGTGGGGCAAGCACGGCGTAGGGCGTACCCACCTGTTGCAGGCTGCGTGCCTGCGGTTCGAGCAGATGGGCGAACCGGCGGTGTACCTGCCGTTGGCCGAGTTGATGGATCGCGGTATCGGCATCTTCGATCACCTTGAGCAATACGAACTGGTGTGCCTGGATGACTTGCAGGCGATCGCCGGCAAGGCGGATTGGGAAGAAGCGCTGTTTCACCTGTTCAATCGCTTGCGTGACAGCGGTCGGCGCCTGCTGATTGCCGCGTCGACTTCGCCACGCGAGTTGCCGATCAAGCTGGCCGACCTCAAGTCGCGCATGACCCTGGCGCTGATCTTCCAGATGCGCCCGCTGTCCGACGAAGACAAATTGCGTGCCCTGCAATTGCGGGCCTCCCGTCGCGGCCTGCACCTCACCGACGAAGTCGGGCACTTTATCCTTACTCGAGGCACCCGCAGCATGAGTGCGCTGTTCGATTTGCTCGAGCAGCTCGATCAGGCGTCCTTGCAGGCGCAAAGAAAATTGACGATCCCTTTTCTCAAGGAAACGTTGGGCTGGTAACTCATTGAATTTGCGTGGTTCGCCATTTTACGGGCGCCAGAAAACCTGCGTTTCTGCCGGCTGGGCTTCGCATTCGAACCGATAAATGGAATTACGGCTTAGATGTCATAGTCCAATCGGGAAGTCACATAGAGCACGATTGAATTTGCAAATCGATGTGATAGAAGGCATAGTCTCGACTTCTTTACATATCAGCCACGGTCGTGCCCATGCTAAATCGCTTCGCACCCCTCGTGCCCCTCGCACTCGTTACCCTGTTGTTTGGTTGCGCCTCCCACCCTCAGCAGGTGGCAGATCAGCAGAAACCACAGGTTCAAAATCAGGCAAAATTCGTTGCTGCACAATCTGCCTCTGTTTATGAGGAAGAAGTCGCAACGGAAAAGGAACTGGCCGACTTCGCCGGCAACAAGCCTTATCAGCTTCCAGTCCTGGCCGACAGCATCCTCGAACGCGGCATGTCCCTGATCGGTACCCGTTACCGTTTCGGTGGTACCTCTGAAGCCGGTTTCGACTGCAGCGGTTTCATCGGCTACCTGTTTCGTGAAGAGGCCGGCATGAATCTGCCGCGCTCCACCCGCGAAATGATCAACGTGAATGCACCGTTGGTCGCACGCAACAACCTCAAGCCTGGTGATCTGCTTTTCTTCAGTACGGCAGGCCGTGGTCGTGTGAGCCACGCCGGTATCTACCTGGGCGATAACCAGTTTATCCACTCCAGCAGCCGTCGCAGTGGCGGTGTCCGGGTCGATAACCTGGGTGACAGCTACTGGAGCAAAACCTTCATCGAAGCCAAGCGCGCACTCGCCATGGCCCCGACGACGGTTACCGCTAGCAAGTAAACTTAAAGTGATACTTGAAGTTTGACGTGTAAGCGCTAGAATCCCTGGACATTGTTGTAATCCGTTCGCGCGAGCTTTGCTTGCGCGTTCTGGTTTTCAGCGTTCGGCAGCGAAAGCCGCATCCAGACCAGGATTGTTCTGCACATGTCGACCTCGGCCCGCCTGATTCTCATTGTTTGCGCCGCGCTGCTCAGCGCCTGCGCAAGCCGCACACCGCCGCCCGCTCCCGTAGCGGTGAAGCCCAAGCCGGTGTTCAACTATTCCACCCAGAATTTCTCGCCCGCAGCTGAAGACGTACTCTTCCGCGCGCTGGGCCTTGTCGGCACGCCTTACCGTTGGGGCGGCAACACGCCGGACTCCGGGTTTGATTGCAGCGGCCTGATCGGGTTTGTCTTCCGCGATGCCGCCGGGATTTCCCTGCCGCGTACCACCCGCGAGTTGATCGTAATGCGCGCGCAGGACGTCAGCGAGCAGAACCTGCAGACCGGCGACCTGCTGTTCTTCGCCACCGGTGGCGGTTCCCAGGTCAGCCACGCCGGAATCTACGTGGGTGAAGGGCGCTTTGTGCATGCGCCACAAACCGGCGGTACGGTGAAGCTGGACACGTTGTCCAAGGCCTATTGGCAGAATGCCTATTTGAGCGCCAAGCGCGTGTTGCCGGGCAACCTGGCACGCAATCCTTAGCGCCAGACTCGAATCGAAATGTGGGAGGGGGCTTGCCCCCGATAGCGGTGTGTCAGCTAAAGATAACTGGGCTGATCCACCGCCATCGGGGGCAAGCCCCCTCCCACAGTTGTTTTGTGTCGACTTCAAGTTGCTTTAATTGACGCTCCACCCCCAACCTACTACCCTTCGCTGCTTGTTTCAGGTGCTCTGTGACCCACGGGTCGACAGAGTGAAACAGGGAAGCCGGTGAGTGAGCGCACTTCTACACAGTGCCGCCGCGATTCCGGCGCTGCCCCCGCAACGGTAAATGAGTCAAGACGCTGCCTTTTGCCACTGTATCGCCTGCGATATGGGAAGGCGCAGCGTTGGCCTGCCTTCAGCCAGCACGCCACTCATGAGCCCGGAGACCGGCCTGCAACATCCAACAGCATCACGGTGGGCGATGCTTGGCTGTCTGCTTTTCTTTTTTCCTGCCCGCCGTTTTTGTCCAGCCCCAACGGAGAGCTGCCATGACCGATTCCCCCGACCGCGACGAACGCCACCTGGCGCGCATGCTGCGCAAAAAAGCCGTGATCGACGAGCGCATCGCCAACTCCCCCAACGAATGCGGTCTGCTGCTGGTGCTGACCGGCAACGGCAAAGGTAAAAGCAGCTCCGCGTTCGGCATGTTGGCCCGTGCCATGGGCCACGGCATGCAGTGCGGTGTGGTGCAGTTCATCAAGGGGCGCAACAGCACTGGAGAAGAATTGTTCTTCCGTCGCTTCCCCGAGCAAGTGCGCTTCCATGTAATGGGCGAAGGCTTCACCTGGGAAACCCAGGACCGCCAGCGCGACATCGCCGCCGCCGAGGCCGCCTGGGCGGTCTCCCGCGAATTGCTGCAAGACCCCTCCATCGGCCTGGTGGTGCTGGACGAGCTGAACATCGCGCTCAAGCACGGCTACCTCGACCTGGACCAGGTCCTCAGCGACCTGCAAGCCCGTCCACCGATGCAACACGTGGTGGTCACCGGCCGCGGCGCCAAGCCCGAGTTGATCGAAATGGGCGACACCGTCACCGAAATGGGCATGCTCAAGCACGCGTTCCAGGCGGGTATCAAGGCACAGAAGGGCGTCGAACTTTGAATCAGCCCCGTCATTGCCCTGCCGTTTTGATCGCCGCTCCGGCGTCCGGCCAGGGCAAAACCACCGTCACCGCCGCGCTCGCCCGTTTGCACCGCAACCTGGGGCGCAAGGTGCGCGTGTTCAAATGCGGCCCGGACTTTCTCGACCCGATGATCCACGAACGCGCCAGCGGTGCGCCGGTGTATCAGTTGGATATGTGGATGGTGGGCGAGCAGGAAAGTCGTCGTTTGCTGTGGGAAGCGGCGGGGGAGGCAGACCTGATCCTGATCGAAGGCGTGATGGGCCTGTTCGACGGCACACCCTCCAGCGCCGACCTGGCGCGACACTTCGGCGTGCCGGTGCTGGGGGTGATCGACGGCACGGCCATGGCGCAGACCTTCGGCGCGTTGGCATTGGGCCTGGCGCGCTATCAGCCGGATCTGCCATTCGCCGGCGTATTGGCCAACCGTGTCGGCACCCTGCGTCATGCGCAACTGCTCGAAGGCAGCCTCACCGAGGGCCTGCGCTGGTATGGCGCATTGTCACGCGAGACCGGTATCGAACTGCCCAGTCGCCACCTCGGCCTGGTGCAAGCGAGCGAACTGAATGACCTCGATGTACGCCTGGACGCCGCCGCCCAAGCGTTGGGCAGCAGTTGCGAAGTCGCCTTGCCGCCGCCGGTGACGTTCGCTGCGCCCCAAGTGATCGAGGCTGAGCCGTTGCTCAAGGGCGTGCGCATTGCCGTGGCCCGCGATGAGGCCTTCGCCTTTACCTACGGCGCGAGTCTCGACCTGCTGCGCGCAATGGGCGCTGAGCTGAAGTTTTTTTCGCCGATTCACGATCGCCAATTGCCCGATGCCGACAGCCTCTACCTGCCCGGTGGTTACCCCGAATTGCACCACCAGGCGCTGTCGGAAAACATCCCGATGCTCGACGCCATTCGCGCTCACCACGCGGCCGGCAAACCCTTGCTTGCCGAATGCGGCGGCATGCTCTACCTGCTGGACTCGCTGACCGATGTCGACGGCATCCGCGCTGAACTGCTCGGCCTGTTGCAGGGCGACGCGGTGATGCAAAAGAAACTGGCGGCCCTGGCCCTGCAAAGCGTCGAATTGCCGGAAGGCACCCTGCGTGGCCATACCTATCACCATTCCCTGACCACCACTGAATGGCAACCGATTGCCCGTGGCCTGAGCCCCAATGGCGGGCGCGGTGCCGAGGCGGTGTATCGACAGGGGCGGATGACGGCGTCCTACGTACACTTCTATTTCCCATCCAATCCCCAGGCGGTGGCCGCATTGTTCGCGCCCGATCCAGCACTATGAGCGACAACGCTTTTCCCCAGGCCGACCGCGACGCCGTCTACCGCGCCATCGCCGAACGCCGCGACATGCGCCACTTCAGCGGCGGCACTGTCGCCCCCGAGCTGCTCCACCGCTTGCTCCAGGCCGCACACCAGGCGCCCAGCGTCGGCCTGATGCAGCCCTGGCGCTTTATTCGCATCAGCGATCGCCAGTTGCGTGGGCAGATTCAACAGGTGGTGGAAGAAGAACGCGTACGCACCGCCGAAGCCCTGGGCGAGCGTTCCGATGAGTTCATGAAGCTCAAGGTCGAAGGCATTCACGACTGTGCCGAAGTGCTGGTAGCGGCGTTGATGGATGATCGCGAGCGGCACATCTTCGGGCGTCGCACCCTGCCGGAAATGGACATGGCGTCATTGTCCTGTGCTATCCAGAATTTGTGGCTGGCGGCGCGGGTCGAAGGCCTGGGCATGGGCTGGGTCTCGTTGTTCGAACCCCAGGCGCTGGCCGATCTGCTGGGTTTGCCGCCCGGTGCGAAACCCCTGGCCGTGTTGTGCCTGGGGCCGGTAGCCGAGTTCTACCCGGCACCGATGTTGCAGCTCGAAGGCTGGACCGAGCCTCGGCCCTTGAGTGACATGTTGTATGAAAATGCGTGGGGAGTGAGTCAATGAGTGTGGCCTTGCTGTGTGTCGCTGCAGTCGCGCTGGATGCGCTGCTGGGCGAACCCAGGCGCTGGCATCCGCTGGTGGCGTTCGGCGATTTTGCCGGGCGCATCGAGCAACGTTTCAATACCGGTGGCCGTGGCTGGCGCAGCCATGGCGTGACCGCGTGGTTTATCGCCGTGGTGCCGCTGACGCTGCTGGCTACGGCCTTGTCGTGGGCGCCTTACATTGGCTGGGTACTGGAGATCCTGGCGTTGTACTGCGCCCTTGGCATGCGCAGCCTTGGCGAGCATGTGATCCCGGTGGCCCAGGCCCTGCGCAGTGATGACTTGGAGGCGGCGCGCAAACGCGTGAGCTACCTGGTCAGCCGCCAGACCAGCGAGCTGGACCGCACCGAAGTCGCCCGTGCCGCCACCGAATCGGTGCTGGAGAACGGCAGCGATGCGGTGTTCGCTGCGATTTTCTGGTTTGTGGTGGCCGGTGTGCCGGGCGTGGTGCTTTACCGCCTGAGCAACACCCTCGACGCCATGTGGGGTTATCGCAACGAGCGTTTTGAGCGCTTCGGTTGGGCGGCGGCAAAAATCGACGATGTGCTGAACTACATTCCCGCACGCCTGGTGGCGTTGACCTACGCGTTGCTGGGCAAGACCCGGCTGGCGCTCAAATGCTGGCGCACCCAGGGCCCGACCTGGGACAGCCCCAACGCCGGCCCGGTCATGGCCGCTGGTGCGGGCGCCCTGGGCGTGGAGCTGGGCGGTGCCGCGATCTATCACGGCGAAGTGCACCATCGTCCGCAACTGGGCGAAGGCCCGGCGGCGGATGCCGATTCCATCGATCGGGGCTGGCAACTGGTGCAGCGCGGCGTATGGTTGTGGCTGTTGATCCTGTGCGCGGGGGCGCAATTCTATGCTTGAGCATGGTGGCCGGCTGCGCAAGGCAGCGATTCAGTACGGGATAGCCGAAGCCGACTGGCTGGACCTGTCCAGCGGGCTCGCGCCCTGGCCCTGGCCGATCCCCGGGATTCCCCTGCGTGCCTGGGCGCGCCTGCCGGAAACCGACGACGGCCTGGAGCAGGCCGCCAGCGAATACTACGGCGCTGCGCATCTATTGCCGGTGCCGGGTTCCCAGGCGGCGATCCAGTTATTGCCGCGCCTGCGTCGCGCCGGCAAGGTCGGCGTGTTGTCGCCGTGCTATGCCGAACACGCCGAAGCGTGGCGCCGCGCCGGTTACGTGGTGCGCGAAGTGCAGGAGCAGGAAGTCGACTTCTTTCTTGATGGCCTCGACGTGCTGGTGGTGGTCAACCCCAATAACCCCACCGGCCTGAGCCTGAGCCCGCAACGCCTGCTGGATTGGCACTCGCGGCTGGCCCAGCGCGGCGGCTGGCTGGTGGTGGATGAGGCCTTCATGGACGTCACCCCGCAACTGAGCCTGGCCGGCCAGGCGCATCAGGTCGGTTTGATCGTGCTGCGTTCGTTCGGCAAGTTCTTCGGCCTGGCCGGCGTGCGGCTGGGCTTTGTGTTGGCCGAGCGCAAGTTGCTCAAGTTGCTCGCCGAGCAGGTCGGCCCCTGGGCGGTCAGCGGACCGACGCGGGTGCTGGGCCAAGGGTGCCTGCGCGACACCGCCGGGCATGCGCGGCAACGCACGCGTTGCATAGAGGCGGGCCAGCGCTTGTTCGCGTTGCTGGAGCGCCACGGCTTTCCACCTCAGGGCGGCTGTGCCTTGTTCCAATGGCTGATCACGCCCCATGCCGAACGTGTGCACGAATTCATGGCCCAGCGCGGCATTCTGCTGCGCCTGTTCGTCCACGACAGCAGCCTGCGTTTCGGCCTGCCCGACACTGAGGCCGACTGGCAGCGCCTCGACGACGCCCTGGCCGCCTATAAGGACGCAACATGAGTACGCTGATGGTGCAGGGCACCACCTCCGATGCCGGCAAAAGTACGTTAGTGACCGCGTTGTGCCGCTGGCTGGTGCGCCAGGGTGTGGCCGTGGCGCCGTTCAAGCCGCAGAACATGGCGCTCAACAGCGCCGTGACCGCCGAAGGTGGTGAAATCGGCCGCGCCCAGGCGGTGCAGGCCCAGGCCGCCAACCTGGCGCCTCATACCGACATGAACCCGGTGCTGCTCAAACCCAACAGCGACACCGGCTCCCAAGTGATCATCCACGGCCGTGCCGTGACCACCATGAACGCCGTGGCCTATCACGACTACAAAGCCATTGCGATGCAGGCGGTGCTGGCCTCCCACGCCCGGTTGAACCAGGCCTATCCCGTGGTCATGGTGGAAGGCGCTGGCTCCCCGGCGGAAATCAACCTGCGCGCCAACGACATCGCCAACATGGGCTTCGCCGAGGCGGTGGATTGCCCGGTGTTGCTGATTGCCGATATCAATCGCGGCGGGGTATTCGCCCACCTGGTCGGCACCCTGGAGCTGCTGTCACCCACGGAACAGGCGCGGGTCAAAGGCTTCATCATCAACCGTTTTCGCGGTGACATCGCGCTGTTGCAACCCGGCCTGGACTGGCTGGAAGCACGCACCGGCAAACCGGTGGTGGGCGTTCTGCCTTACGTGATGGACCTGCACCTGGAAGCCGAGGACGGCATCGACAAACGCCAGATCGACAAGGCGGCCCAGGTGCTCAAGGTGGTGGTCCCGGTGTTGCCGCGCATCAGCAACCATACGGATTTCGACCCGCTGCGCCTGCACCCCCAGGTGGATTTGCAATTCATCGGGCCAGGCCAGCCGATCCCGGCCGCCGACCTGATCATCCTGCCCGGCTCGAAAAGTGTGCGCAGCGACCTGGCCTATCTGCGTGCCAACGGTTGGGACGCCGCCGTGGCGCGTCACTTGCGTTATGGCGGCAAGGTGCTCGGCATTTGCGGCGGCTTGCAGATGCTCGGCGAGCAAGTGCACGACCCGTTGGGCCTGGAAGGGCCTGCCGGTTCCAGCGATGGCCTGGGGCTGCTGGCGTTCAGTACCACGCTGGAAGAAGAGAAGCAGTTGCGCAACGTGCGTGGGCGTTTGTTGTTGGAGAATGCCGAGGTCAGCGGTTATGAGATCCATGCGGGCGTGACCTGCGGTGATGCTTTGTCGAATGCCGCCGTGTTGCTGGAGGATGGCCGCAGCGATGGCGCACAAAGTGCCGATGGGCAGATCCTTGGCACCTACTTGCATGGCTTGTTCGAAAGCCCGGCCGCGTGCAGCGCCTTGTTGCGCTGGGCCGGTTTGCAGGACGTGCAGGAAGTGGATTACCACGCCCTGCGCGAGCGCGATATCGAGCGCCTGGCAGACTTGGTAGAGAACCACCTGGATACCGATTTGTTGCGCAGTTTGTGTGGAGTCACCCCATGCTCCAGCTGATCCTCGGTGGTGCCCGGTCCGGCAAAAGCCGCCTCGCCGAAAAGCTTGCCAGCGACAGTGGCTTGCCCGTCACGTACATCGCCACCAGCCAACCGCTGGATGGCGAGATGAGCGCGCGTGTCGCCCTGCATCGCCAGCGTCGCCCCGACCATTGGGGGCTGATCGAAGAACCCGTTGAACTGGCGCGGGTACTGCGCGACAACGCGGCAACCGAGCGCTGCCTGCTGGTGGATTGCCTGACCCTGTGGCTCACCAATCTGCTGATGCTTGAGGATTCGCATCGTCTGGCCGCCGAGCGCGATCAACTGCTGGAAACCCTGGCCGCGCTGCCGGGTGAAATCATTTTTGTCAGCAACGAGACCGGTCTGGGTGTCGTGCCGCTGGGCGAATTGACTCGCCGCTATGTGGATGAAGCCGGTTGGCTGCATCAAGCCTTGGCCGAGCGATGTCAGCGTGTTGTCCTGACCGTCGCCGGCCTGCCCCTGACTTTGAAAGGTACTGCGTTATGACTGACACCTGGTGGCTCAACCCGTGTAAGGCGATTGACACTCAAGCCTACGAACACGCTCTGGCACGCCAACAGCAACTGACCAAACCGGCCGGCTCCCTCGGCCAGTTGGAAGCGCTGGCGGTGCAATTGGCCGGCTTGCAGGGCCAGGTCAAACCGTCGGTGGACGCGCTGTGGATCGCCATCTTCGCCGGTGACCATGGCGTGGTCGCGGAAGGTGTGTCGGCGTTTCCCCAGGAGGTCACCGGGCAGATGCTGCACAACTTCGTCAGCGGGGGGGCGGCTATCAGCGTCTTGGCGCGGCAGCTGGAAGCACAGTTGGAAGTGGTCGACCTGGGCACGGTGACCCCGTCCCTGGACCTGCCCGGTGTGCGTCACCTGAACATCGGCGCGGGCACCGCCAATTTTGTCAACGGCCCGGCCATGACCGAGGCCCAGGGGCAACGTGCCCTGCAAGCCGGTCGCGACAGTGCGCGGCGTGCGCTGGCTAGCGGTGCACAGCTGTTTATCGGCGGCGAGATGGGCATTGGCAACACCACCGCCGCCAGTGCCCTGGCGTGTGCCTTGCTCGACTGCCAGGTCAGTGACCTGACGGGGCCGGGCACCGGCTTGAATGCCCAGGGCGTGAGCCACAAGGTGGCCGTGATCGAGCGCGCACTGGCGGTGCATGCCGCCCAACGCGGCGATGTCTTGCAGACCCTGTTCAATCTCGGCGGCTTCGAGATCGCCGCGCTGGTCGGTGCATACCTGGCGTGTGCCCAGGAAGGCATCGTGGTGTTGGTGGATGGGTTCATCTGCACCGTCGCGGCACTGGTCGCCACGCGCCTGAACCCGGCATGCCGCGAGTGGCTGGTGTTCGGCCATCGTGGCGCCGAGCCTGGCCATCGTCATGTGCTGCAACACCTCGACGCGCAGCCGTTGCTGGAACTGGGCCTGCGCCTGGGCGAAGGCAGTGGTGCGGCGCTGGCAGTGCCGTTGTTGCGCCTTGCCTGTGCATTGCACGGGCAAATGGCGACCTTCGCCGAAGCCGCCGTGGCGGACCGCCCGGCATGATCTTGCACCTCGACCTGCTGCGCCACGGCGAAACCGAGCTGGGTGGCGGCCTGCGCGGCAGCCTGGACGATGCACTCACCGCCAATGGCTGGGTGCAGATGCGCGAGGCTGTGGTGGCGCGGGGGCCGTGGGACCGCCTGATCAGTTCGCCGCTGCAACGCTGTGCGCGATTTGCCGAAGAATTGGGCGCCCGGCTCAAGCTGCCGGTGACGCTGGAGAAGGACCTGCAAGAGCTGCACTTCGGTGCGTGGGAAGGGCAGAGTGCGGCGACCTTGATGGAGACCGACGCCGAAGGGCTGGGGCTGTTCTGGGCCGATCCTTATAGCTTTACACCGCCGGACGGGGAGCCGGTCAGCGCCTTTTCCGAACGGGTTCTGGGGGCTGTCTCACGTTTGCATCAGGCATATGCCGGTGAACGAGTGTTGTTGATCAGTCACGGCGGCGTGATGCGCCTGTTACTGGCGCAGGCGCGTGGCTTGCCCCGGGAGCAGTTGTTGAACGTCGAGGTCGGTCATGGTGGGCTGTTCAGCCTGCAGGTTGCGGCTGACGGAACTCTGAAGGAAGGGGAGTAGACGTGCTGCCATTCTGGATCGCCCTGCAATTTCTCAGCAGCCTGCCGATTCGCCTGCCGGGCATGCCGCAGCCTCAGGAACTGGGGCGTTCGCTGCTGTTTTATCCGGTGGTAGGCCTGTTGTTCGGCGTGCTGTTGTGGGCGCTGAACAGCGTATTGATGGGCGCGCCATTGCTGCTGCATGCCGCACTGTTACTGACTGCCTGGGTATTGCTCAGCGGCGGCTTGCACCTGGATGGCCTGGCGGACAGCGCCGATGCCTGGCTGGGCGGCTTCGGTGACCGCGAGCGCACGCTCACGATCATGAAGGACCCGCGCAGCGGGCCGATTGCCGTGGTGACGCTGGGGTTGGTGCTGTTGCTCAAGTTCACTGCGCTGGTGGCTTTGATCGAGCAACACAATGGCGCCGCGCTGATCCTGGCGCCGCTGATCGGCCGCGCATCGATGCTGGCGCTGTTTCTCACCACGCGCTATGTGCGTGCAGGGGGACTGGGCCAGGCTCTGTCGGATCATTTACCGAGGATTGTCGGTCAACAGGTACTGATCCTCAGTGGTCTTGCCTGCATCCTGATTGGCGGCTTCAGCGGCGGGGTTGCGGTATTGCTCGCGGCGATCTGCTTTCTGGGGCTGCGCCAACTGATGGTCAATCGCCTGGGCGGCACCACCGGTGACACCGCAGGGGCCTTGCTGGAGCTGCTGGAAGTCGTGGTGTTGGTCGGCCTGGCGCTGTAACACTTTCTTGCATTTCCTTAATCGCGGGTATATACACGTTCCATGCTTGCCTCCCAATGTTTATGTACCAACCTGCGACGTGCCGCCCGTGGCGTCAGCAGGCATTACGACGGCGCTCTCGACGGCTTCGGGATCAACGTCGCCCAGTATTCTTTGCTGTGCAACCTGCAACGACTCGACCAGCCGAGCATTTCCAGCCTGGCGGACGCCATGGGCCTGGATCGCAGCACCTTGGGCCGCAACCTGCGGGTGCTGGAAGGCGAGGGCCTGGTGCAACTGGTGGAAGGCGACGACCTGCGCAATCGCCTGGTGATCTTGACCCGGGAGGGTGAGGCGCGACTCGCCGCCGCATTACCCGCCTGGGAAGCGGCGCAGCAGAAATTGATCGATCAACTCGGCGCGGAAAAACGCGAAACCTTGTTGGCCTTGCTGGACGAACTCGCCTGAATGGGAGTTTGTTCGAATACAAGCGGGTATATACCCGCGAGCGGAGAATAAGAAATGACCTCGATGTGGCGCACCAGTGGCTGGATTCTTGTGGGGAGTGCGCTGATCCTGGCGTTGTCGTTGGGCGTGCGCCACGGTTTCGGCCTGTTCCTGGCGCCGATGAGCAGCGAGTTTGGCTGGGGCCGCGAGACCTTCGCCTTCGCCATCGCCCTGCAGAACCTGATCTGGGGTCTGGCGCAGCCGTTCACCGGCGCCCTGGCCGACCGTTTTGGTGCCACCAAAGCGGTATTTGTCGGCGGTGTTCTGTACGCCGTTGGCCTGGTGTTGATGGGCATGTCCGATTCGGCGTGGTCGTTGTCCCTCAGTGCGGGCTTGTTGATTGGTATCGGCCTGTCCGGCACCTCGTTCTCAGTGATTCTGGGTGTGGTCGGCCGCGCGGTGGCGCCGGAAAAACGCAGCATGGCGATGGGGATCGCCAGTGCGGCCGGTTCGTTCGGCCAGTTTGCGATGGTACCGGGCACGCTGGGTTTGATCAGTTGGCTGGGCTGGTCGACGGCATTGCTCGCACTGGGCTTGATGGTGGCGCTGATCCTGCCGCTGGTCGCCATGCTCAAGGACCGGCCTCTACCAGCGCTGGCCGGCCAGCAGACCCTGCGTGAAGCCTTGAAGGAAGCCTGCTCCCATTCCGGCTTCTGGCTGCTGGCGTTCGGCTTTTTTGTCTGCGGTTTTCAAGTAGTGTTTATCGGCGTGCACCTGCCGGCTTACCTCGTAGACCAGCACTTGCCGGCCACGGTTGGCACCACGGTGCTGGCCCTGATTGGCCTGTTCAATATCTTCGGGACCTACACCGCCGGCTGGCTCGGCGGGCGCATGTCCAAACCGCGCTTGCTGACGGGCTTGTACCTGCTGCGTGCGGTGGTGATCGTGCTGTTTCTGTGGGCGCCGGTCACCGAGATCACGGCCTACCTGTTTGGCATGGCGATGGGCTTCCTGTGGCTATCCACGGTACCGTTGACCAACGGCACCGTGGCAACGCTGTTTGGTGTGCGAAACCTTTCCATGCTGGGTGGGATCGTATTCCTGTTCCACCAGTTGGGTTCGTTCCTGGGTGGCTGGTTGGGCGGGGTGGTCTATGATCGAACCGGCAACTACGATTTGATCTGGCAGGTGGCGATTCTGTTGAGCCTGCTCGCCGCCGCCCTGAACTGGCCGGTGCGTGAGCGGCCGGTGGCGCGCTTGCAGGCGCAGATGGAGGCGGCATGAGTGTAGCGTTACGCGGTCTGATCCTCGTCGCGGGACTGATCCTGGTGCTGCTGGCCTGGTGGGGCTGGCAGCATGGCGGGCTGGCGTTGATGCAACTGGGTATGGCGATCTGTTAAGTTCGTGGTCTGAATACTTTTAAGGACACACGACATGCAGATGCGTTGGCTCGCTGTACCCGTCCTGATGGCCATTGGCAGTGCCGCCCTGGCCGCCAGTTGCACGCCGCTGCTGGAGGGCCAGTTGCCCAAGCTGCGCGCCAAGGAATCCATCGACCTGTGCCAGCGTTTTGCTGGCAAGCCGCTGGTTATCGTCAACACTGCCAGCTTCTGCGGGTTCGCCCCGCAGTTCAAAGGCCTTGAGGCGTTGTACCAACGCTACAAGGGCCAAGGGCTGGAAGTGATCGGCGTGCCGTCCGATGACTTCAAGCAGGAAGCCAAGACTGGCGAAGAGACTGCCAAGGTCTGCTACGTGAATTACGGCGTGACCTTCACCATGACCGAGCCACAGAAGGTCAAGGGACCGGATGCGGTGCACCTGTTCAAGGTGCTGGCGCAGCAGACCGACACGCCGCCGAAGTGGAATTTCTACAAGTACGTGGTGGATCGGCAGGGCAAGGTGATTGCCAACTTTTCCAGCCTCACCAAGCCGGATAGTCCGGACATGATCAAGGCAGTGGAGGAGGCGATAGCGTCCAAGCCTTGATCGTCAGCCATTAAAAAGCCCCGCTTCCTTTGCAGGAGAGCGGGGCTTTTTTACACCCGTCTGGATCAGAAGGTGTAGGTCATGCCCAGGCCGAAACCGTTGGCGCTGTTTTCATACTTGGCGCGGTAGCTGGCGGTTGAAGGAGCGGCAGCGGTCTGGTTGACCTTGACGTCCTCTTCCTTCAGGTACGAGTAAGCCAGGTCGATCGTCATGTTATCCATGACTTTGTAACCAAGGCCCACACTGAAGATCGTGCGGTCGCCTGTAGGAATCCGCGGAGAACGATTGGTGTTGTTGGTGGGTGACTGGTCGAAGGTCAAACCGGTGCGCAACACCACTTGGTTGGTCAACTGGTAAGAAGTACCCACTGCGTAGGCTCAGGTATCGTGCCAGTTCTGTTCTTCGGTGATCGCGCTAAGTTGGCTCGGTGCCAATAAACCACCTGCCCCCGTTACACCTTTGTTGTTGACGGTGATCTCTTTCAGGCGACTCCAGCGCGTCCAGGTAGCACCGCCATACAGTTTCCAGGCGTCAGTCAGGTCTTGTGTAACCGACAGGTCGTAGGACTCTGGGGTATCGATTTTCAGCGACGCGTCATAACGGTTGTTACGCAGGAACGGTTGAGTGGCGGCGGGACCACTCACGGTGGTGTGGCCGTCCAGCTTGTACTTGACCTTGGAGTGGTAGGTCAGGCCAACACGTGTGGTATCAGTCGCTTGGACCAATACACCGACATTGAAGCCCAGTGCCGTATCATCGCCCTTGATTTTGACGTTGGTATCGCTGACGGCAGGGTTAAGGGTCTTGTCCGATTCCAGCACACCGGAGATCCGGTTGATGGTCGGGCCAAAGCCGACCGATACGCGGTCGTTGAATGCATAGCTGACAGTTGGCTGGAAGGTGATGACCTTCACTTCGCTCTTGCTGCCGAAACCACGGCCCTGAAAGCCGCTTTCGTAGTCAGTCACCAGGCCGAACGGTGCGTATACACCGAAGCCAACGGCCCACTGATCATTGAGTTTGTTGGTATAGAAACCAAATGGCACTGCGGTGAACGGAACCATGTCACCTTTGTTGGAGCCGCGAGAATTACCACCTGTGTTGCTGATATCGGTCGACGCATCAATGGCAGCAACACCGCCCGTGATTTGCTGGCCATTCAAGCGGGACATACCGGCAGGGTTACCGTAAACCGTGCTTGCATCATCGGCAGAAGAAGAGCGACCTGCGAAACCCGTACCCATCCCGCTGACGCTCTGTTCGTTCAGTGCGAAACCGCTTGCGAACAGATGGGAGGATGCCATGGCAACGGCGAGGCTAAGTGTGGTCTTGAGCATTACTTTTTTCATTATTAGAACTCCGTGGTGATCACCGCTGCGGAAAGTAACAATAAATTTAACATCGCGCTATAGGCTGTAATGCAGGAGATAGAGCGGTTTTGTAGGACAATCCGACCAAATTTCAGGTTTTTTGGCGAATCTTGCAAATTGCCCGGTCAGCAAACCACCTGATTCATGGGTGAAACACAGGTTTGCCACGCTTGAGTGAAATCACGCAGCCTTCCTTGTGGATGAAAAATTTCTTTCCAGATACGTGCCATGGCCAGCACATCACCGGGCGGGGGCAGTGCAGGGGTGTGTTGTTCCACCAAAAGCCAGGCGATGGCCGTGGCATAACGCAGGTTGACCGTCAGCTCAAGTTGCGGTGCGCTGAGGAACGCGTGCTGGCTGGCAAGGCCGCGTACCAGGCTGGCGCGCTCGGGGTCCAGCGCCAGGTAGTCGTCCCACAACGCGCGGTGGCGCGGTTCGGTGATGCTGTACAGGCCGTGTCCACGCCGGTCGTGCAAGGCGGAACCGAGTTCCGACTGGCTGGCGGCAATGCCCAGCAGCAGTGACTCGGCCGTCGGGTTATGTCGGCCGAGGTACATCAACGTCGGCCTGATCACATAACGACATAATTCGCTGGCAGCGATACCCATACAAGCCTCAATCCGTGAAAGTGGACGACGAGGCCTGAGAAGGTGGGGGCTTGGCAGCAGTGGATCGGATCTCAGGCTCGCCGGAAGCGGATCATGCCGCTTGAGTTGAAGTGTAGTGTCATATTTGCGATGTAAAGGACTGTTTTTAAAACATCTTATTCATTTAGTTATAACGTTTATATCTATTTGAACTTAGTGCAAAAGCTCGGTGGGCAAATTCCGGGCAATAAAAAACCCTGCTTTTTAAACAGGGTTTTTGTGTTTCAGCGACTCAGGTCGATCAGGCAGTCAGTGCCTGACGGGTACGCTCGATCACGGCCTGCAGCGGTTCTGCGCTGGAGTATTGATCGGGGTACAGGCGTTCGCTGTGACGAGCGATGCCGTGTTCGTTGACCAGGGTGAAGCTGAAGCAGCCTTTGCGAGCGGCCATGATCAGGCAGTTCATTGGAGCAAAAGCGTTGGTGAGGGTGCGAATGGCATCCTGAGTATGGATTTGAGCGTTCATAATTATTGGTGTTCCTACAAATGACACAGATAAGAACTGTGCCGTATTAAAACGTTCCAGTGACGTTGATCACCATTGATCGAACGAAGAACCCGACTGGAACAAAGCAGCCAGTTTGAAGCGCTATTAAGTTAGGCGCGCTTGGGCTGGCAGGTAGGTACTTAGGAGGGCAGGCGACACAACAGGGGCAAAGGTTCTGGGCCCAGGGTGAAGATCCTGATCAATTTGCAGGTTGGTTCGGTCAGAGTATGGAAACTTCGCGGCACCCTTTGCTTGTTCAAAGGCAGTGTCGTCGCAAGTAATACCTGGAAACCATCGAGGTGGTCGATCCCGTGTTATACAAGGGAGTTGTTCGACCAGAATTGACTTTCAGCTTGGTACTAACGCCGCGGATAGTAACGGATTGAAACGGGTAAGGGAAGTGTGTTAGCGAAAAAACTTCAATCAGCCGCCCAGCAGGCCCCGATAAACCAGTACCGTGGCTGCCGCTGCCAGCGAGCAACCCAGGCCGTAGGCGGCAAGGGTCAAGCGCAGGGATTGGCCGGTCTCGACCACTTTCATCACGTCACCCATATCGTTGATCCGGCCTTCGCCGAGCTCAATGCACAAGCTCACGGCCGTGAACGCCGCCGACAGCAAAATGGCGATGGCGAACAGTGCCCCGTCCGGAGAGGGCAGCGCCGCATTGATTCCCAAGGAAATGGCACAGATGGCCAGGAGCAGCACCGCGAACAACAGAATTCCCTTCATCGACCCCTCCACCCATGCGCTGTAGGTCGGGGAGTGTGGCGAGCCCGGCAAGATTTGAAAAGTCCCTGGTTGGCCTTGGCGGTAACATCTTTGCAGCAAGTTGCTTCAAAAAACGCCGGTGATATAACCGTCGGATGGGTACTTGTGCACATTAGTTGCGGGGTGTGTAACTGCGTTGTCAACTGCTCTGAGGGGCTGCCATTTGCCTGCAATGGAAATTTAAGTCAATGAAAAATCTGGCTTTTTTTTATTGGTGAAAAAATCGTCAGTTTGACTGCGACCCCCATTCCATGGGGCTTTGCGCGAGTTAAAGGGGGGTTGTCCACTGAGTTATCCACAGCTTCTGTGGATTGTCCCAAGCGCTTGCTCTAGAACGGGCGTGCAGAGTTTTTTCAGCTTTACCTGTACGAAAAAAAGAGTAGAGTGGCGCGCCTTCCGATCTGTCCCACAGTGCTTTATGAAGTTTCGCTCAGTATCACCTTCTGTTACCGATACCCCTCAAACTGTTACCGCCCCCAAGCGCTTCTCCTTGAAAGTTGCCTTGTGGCTGCTCGACAGTCCGCGCCTGGGTCATAACACCAACGTCAAACACTTCGCCGGGCGCTTGCTCAAGCAGCCCGCCCGTGAAGGCGTGGTCGCTGCCCAAAGTCGCCTGGGCCAACTGATGTGCCGTGAATGTGGGAATGCCCGCGACCGCCGCATCGGCCACGACCTGTTGCGCCTGGCGGCCCGTGCCGGCGACCGTCGCGCCCAGCGTGAACTGGGCCAGGTCGAAGACTGAGCTGTCCTCAGGCCCTGGGCTCCGCTAACCTTGCTTTTTTTCGGTGATGGCAGACATGTCTATGGTTTTTGACTGGACCAGTATCGCCCTGGGCCTCGCAGGCGCTGCCGTGCCTTTATTGGCGGTGTGCTGGCAGCTTCAGCGGCGTCTGACCGCACGCATGACCGGCTGGGAACTGCTCGAAGAGCGCCTGGCCACCGCACAACTGGCCCAGGAGGGCCTCGCCGCGCAGTTGGATGCCAGCCGCGACGAGATCAGCGATCTGAGCCAGGCCAACGCCGCCAAGCAGGCCGACCTGGCTGCCTTACGCCGCGAAGTCGAGCTGCTGCAGATCGACCGCGACAATGCCCGCGACGCCGCCCACGCCTGGAACCTCGACCGCAGCGCCAAGGAGACTGAGCTGCGCCGCCTCGACGCTCTTTCAGCTGCCTTGCGCGCCGAATTGCGCGAACAACAGGACAGCCATCAACAACGCCTGACCGACCTGCAAGGCTCGCGGGATGAGCTGCGCGCGCAGTTTGCCGAGCTGGCCGGCAAGATCTTCGATGAGCGCGAACAGCGCTTTGCCGAAACCAGCCAGGAGCGCCTGGGCCAATTGCTCGACCCGCTGAAGGAGCGCATTCAGTCTTTCGAAAAGCGCGTGGAAGAAAGCTATCAGAACGAGGCGCGCGAGCGTTTTTCCCTGGCTAAAGAGCTGGAGCGCCTACAGCAACTGAACCTGCGTCTGTCGGATGAAGCCACCAACCTGACCCGTGCGTTGAAGGGCCAGAAAACCCAAGGCAACTGGGGTGAACTGATCCTCGAACGGGTATTGGAGCACGCGGGCCTGGAAAAAGGCCGTGAGTACCAGACCCAGGTCAGCCTCAAGGGCCCGGATGGCGAGCGCTTCCAGCCGGACGTGCTGATCATGTTGCCTGGTGACAAGCAGGTGGTGGTGGATTCCAAGGTCAGCCTCACCGCGTATCAACAATACGTGGCGGCGGATGATGAGGTCATCGGCCAGGCGGCCCTGAAACAGCACGTACTGTCGCTGCGTAATCACGTCAAGGGGCTGGCGAGCAAGGATTACAAGCGCCTGGAGGGCCTGCACAGCCTGGATTTCGTGTTGCTGTTCGTACCTATTGAAGCAGCGTTTTCCGCTGCGTTGCAGGCCGAGCCGAGCCTGTTCCAGGAAGCCTTCGACCGCCATATCGTGATCGTCAGCCCGACCACGTTGCTGGCCACCCTGCGCGTGATCGACAGCCTGTGGAAGCAGGAACGCCAGAGCCAGAATGCCCGGGAGATCGCCGAGCGCGCCGGTTGGCTGTACGACAAGTTCGTGTTGTTTATCCAGGACCTGGATGAAGTGGGTAACCGTTTGCAGCAGTTGGATAAGGCTTACAGCGCAGCACGTAACAAGCTGACAGATGGGCGCGGAAATCTGGTCAGCCGGACTGAGCAATTGAGGTTGCTCGGTGCGCGGGCCAGCAAGAGTCTTCCTGCTGATTTGCTGGAACGGGCGATGACCGACTCAGATGGCGTGGCCCATCTGCCCGAGTAACGGTAGGCGTCGGCCTGCCGTCTCCTACAAAGGCAGATGCCGACTCAACAATGCTCGCAACGCTGCCGGTTTCACCGGCTTGGCCAGGTAATCCAACCCCGCCGCATGCACCTCGGCCACCATCTCCGGACGGCCGTCGGCGCTGATCACCACGCCGGGAATCGGCTCCGCCAATTGTGCGCGCAGCCAACCCATCAGTTCAGTCCCGGTTTCGCCATGGTCCAGATGGTAGTCCACCAGCGCCAGTTGCGGACGCACGCCATCGGCCAGCAATGCCGCGCATTGCGCCTGGTCGGTGGCGGTCCAGACTTCGCAGCCCCAGCGCGTCAGCAGGCTGCGCATGCCGAGCAGGATGCTCTCTTCGTTATCCACGCACAGCACCTGCGCACCGCTCAGCGGCAGGCCGGTTTCCTGCGGCGTCCTGACCTGCGCGCTGGTCTGGTTACGGGCCAGCGGCACGCGCACGCTGAATACGCTGCCTTTGCCGGGCCATGAACGCACACTCAGGCGGTGGCCCAGCACGCGGCACAGGCCGTCGGCGATCGCCAGGCCCAACCCCAGGCCTTTCTCGGCGCGGGTCTGGTGGCTGTCCAGGCGCTTGAATTCCTCGAAGATCACCTTTTGTTTATCCGGTGGGATTCCCGGGCCACGGTCCCACACTTCCAGGCACAGCTCGTCTTTACGTCGGCGTACGCCGAGTAGCACCGGGCCGTCGGCATAACGGAATGCGTTGGTAAGAAAGTTCTGCAAAATCCGGCGGAGCAACTTGATGTCGCTGTCCACGCGCAAACGACTGCCGCGCAGGCGGAAGCGCAGACCTTGCTCCTGGGCCAGCGCCTTGAACTCGGCGCCCAAGGTGTCGAACAGTTCGTTAAGCACAAAAGGCTGGCGCTGCGGATTGATCTTGCCGTTTTCCAGGCGCGAAATATCCAGCAGGTCGCTGATCAGGTCTTCGGCGGAACGCAGTGAGCTGTCCAGATGCTGCACCAATTGCCGGGCTTCGCTGGAGAGGCCGTCCTGCTGGTGGGAGAGGGCGGCGGAGAACAGGCGTGCGGCATTCAGGGGTTGCATCAGGTCATGGCTGACCGCCGCCAGGAAACGCGTCTTCGACTGGCTGGCGGACTCGGCCACGCCCTTGGCGTCGGTGAGCGCCACGTTCAACTGCGACAGTTCGTGGGTGCGCTCGGTGACCCGTTGTTCCAGGCCTTCGTTGGCCTCTGTAAGAGCTTGCTCGGCTTCACGGAACGCAGTGATGTCGGTGAAACTCATCACGAAGCCACCGCCGGGCATCGGGTTGCCGATCAGCTCGATCACGCGACCATTGGGAAACAAGCGTTCAGACGTGTGCGCACGGCCCTGGCGCATCCAGTGCAGGCGTCGCGCCACATGCACTTCGGCCTCACCTGGCCCGCACAAGCCACGTTCGGCGTTGTAGCGGATGATGTCGGCAATCGGCCGACCGACGCTGATCAGTCCATCCGGGTAGTTGAACAGCTCCAGGTAGCGCCGGTTCCAGGCCACCAGCTTGAGGGACTGGTCGACCACGCTGATACCCTGGGTGATGTTCTCGATAGCGCCTTGCAGCAAGGCGCGGTTGAACTGCAGCACTTCCGAGGCTTCGTCGGCGATGCGTACTACGTCCTCCAACTGCATTTCCCGCCCTTCAATGGCGGCTTTCACCACGGCGCGGGTCGAGGAGGCACCGAGTACACCGGCCAGCAACCGCTCTGTGTGCGCGATCCAGTCGTTGTCGGCATTCTGGTTGGGGTTGAAGCCTTTGCCCTGGCGATAGGCGAAGCGGATAAAACTCTGCTGGGCGCGTTCTTCACCCACAAAGCGCGCGGCCAGGCTGAGCAAATCACTGATCTGCACCGACAGCATCGAGCGGGCGCTGGCGCGTTGGCTGATTTCCTGGCCAATAAAACGCCCGGCTTGCCAGTGTTCGGAAACCCGTGTGCGCGACAGCATCGACACCCACACGAACAGCGTGAAGTTGCCCGCCAGCGAGAACACGGTGCCCAGGGTCAACGACGTGACGGACAGACCCAGTGGATGGGAATGCATCCACGTCAGTCCTGGGAAAAGGCTGAGGGACCAGCCCAGGCTTTTCGCCGTAACCGGTAGGACCAAGGTGTAGAACCATAGGAAAGTGCCCGCTGCCAGCCCGGCAAACACGCCGCGTCGGTTGGCCTGTTTCCAATACAGCGCACCGAGCATCGCCGGTGCCAGTTGAGTCACGGCGGCAAAGGCGATCTGGCCGATGGTCGCCAGGCTCGCGGTGGAGCCCAGCAGGCGGTAGCTGACGTAGGCCAGCAACAGGATGATGACGATGCTGACTCGGCGTACCGACAGCATCCAGTGGCGGAACACTTCGAACGGGCGCTCGGCACTGGAGCGGCGCAGCAGCCACGGCAGTAGCATGTCGTTGGAGACCATGGTCGACAGGGCGATGCTCGCCACAATCACCATGCCGGTGGCCGCCGAGGCGCCGCCGATAAAGGCCAGCACCGCCAGCGCCGGGTGGGCTTCGGCCATGGGCAGGCTGATCACGTAGGAGTCCGGCAGCACCGAGCCCGGCAGCATCATCTTGCCGCCCAGGGCGATCGGTACTACAAACAGAGCGGCCAGGATCAGGTAGGCGGGGAACACCCATTTGGCCAGACGCAGGTCCTGAGGGTCGATATTTTCCACCACCGTGACATGAAACTGCCGCGGCAGGCAGATGATCGCCATCATTGCCACGCCGGTCTGCACCACCATCGACGGCCAGTTGACGGTCTCTTTCCAGTATTCCTCCAGCCGTGGCGCCAACATGGCCTGGCTGAACAGGTCGCCGAAACCGTCGTACAGGCCGTAGGTCACAAACGCGCCGACCGCCAGAAAGGCGAACAGCTTGACCAGGGATTCAAACGCGATCGCCAGCACCATGCCCCGGTGGTGCTCCGTCGCGTCGAGGTTGCGCGTACCAAACACGATGGTGAACAGCGCCAGCACCAGCGACACAATCAACGCGGTGTCCTGGGCGCGGGTGCCGGTGGTGTCCGCGCCCGCGCCGATCAACAGGTTCACCCCCAGCACGATGCCTTTGAGTTGCAGGGCGATGTAAGGCAATACGCCGACCAGGCAGATGAGTGCGACCACCACCGCCAGCGATTGGGATTTGCCGTAGCGTGCGGCAATAAAGTCGGCAATGGAGGTGATGTTTTCCTGCTTGCTGATCAGAATCATCTTCTGCAGCACCCAGGGTGCCAGCACCAGCAGCAGCACCGGCCCCAGGTAAATCGGTAAAAACGCCCACAGCTGTTCGGCGGCCTGGCCTACGGCGCCGAAGAAGGTCCAACTGGTGCAATAAACTGCCAGCGACAGGCTGTACACCCAGGCACGCATGCGCGGCGGCAGTGGCGCACGGCGACGGTCACCGTAGAAGGCGATGGCAAACATAATGGCCATATAGGCCAGGGCAACGGCGGCGATCAGCCCGCTGGACAGCGTCATGGTAACTCCGAGCATAGGAACGCCCGGGCATTCCAGGCCCGGTTGGACAGTCTCGCATGATGCCTGGGGTTAGTCAGTGTCGACCAAGGTCGTGTGGGATCGAATGTCGCAGGTCATTCAGCGCGGTGGCAGGGTTTTCTGGCGCAGGATGTAGATTGTCACCAGCACGGCGCTGGTCAGCATGAAGCCGCGCGCCCACGGTAGGGGCACTAAATAGCAGGACACGCCGATGCTCAGCCACATCAAGCCGATGGCGTAGACCTTGCCCTTGAGCGGGATGCCGTTGCCGTCCAGGTAATCACGGATCCACGGGCCAAGGCGCGGGTGTTGCACCAGCCAGTGGTAGAAACGCGGGGAGCTTCGGGCGAAGCAGGCGGCGGCGAGCAGCAGGAAGGGCGTGGTCGGCAATACCGGTAGGAAAATGCCGATGACCCCCAGCGCTACGCTCAGCCAACCAATGGCCAGCAGCAGGTAGCGCAGGAGCAGCGGACGGTTGCCCATGGGTGTCACGGGCAAACGACTCAGTGGTGACGTGGCTTGAGGATCGCCGGTTTTTCGTCAGGGGCGTTGCACAGCAGGTACAGCGCGGTGAGGGCTTCCGGGATCTGCACGATCATGTCGTCCATCAGGTTGGCGTCGGCGGCGATGTCGGAGAACTCCGGCTGGTCGTCGAACAGACCCGAACCGACCATGATCGGCAGCAGCATTTCGCTGACTTCTTCCTCGGCGGTTTCGAACCAGGCGGCTTCGCGCAGGAACACGCCTTCCATGAAGCCGATGCACCAGCCGCGCAGGTCGGAGTCATCCGGCTCTTCGCCCAGGTCCAGTTCGCACGGCAGCTCGAACTCTTCGTCGGAGGCCAGTTGGCGACCGATGTGGGCCTTGAGGGCCAGCAGGGTGGCTTCGATTTCTTCGCGTTGGGCGGCGTCGGTGTAGTGCGGCTCTTCGGCGAACAGCGCGTCGATCCATTCACGGTCAGGCACGACCTCGGAGCAGATCGACAAGGCGGTCAGGTAGCCGTGGGCGGCCACGTAGTCCAGCGCCTCGTCATGCAGCTCATCGGCGTCGAGGAAGGCTTGCAGGCGGGTTAGTTGCTCAGCGAAGGACATTGAAGAGTTACCTTGGGAATAAACGATGCTGAATTCTAGGCTTTCTTGAGCGCCCAGGCCAGCCGCACGGCATTTTAGATCGTGGCGGCTATTCGTCAGTGATGCCCTTTGCCGCAGATCGCTCGGGTATACTGCCGCGTTTTGTGATGCCCTTGCAGGCCAAGCGCCAGCCCGCGAAAACTTCGCTTACGGATTATTTCCCGTGAAAGCGTGTTTTTTCGGCCAGCCTGTACAGAGGGATTTCGGCACCATTTTGGAGTTTTACATGCTCGAGCAGGCTCAACGCGTCCTCAAGGACATCTTCGGCTACGACAGTTTTCGTGGCCGCCAGGGTGCGATCATTGAGCGCGTGGCCAGTGGCGGTGATGCACTGGTCCTGATGCCTACCGGTGGCGGCAAGTCATTGTGCTTCCAGGTGCCGGCGCTGTTGCGCAATGGCTTGGCGGTGGTGGTATCGCCTTTGATTGCATTGATGGACGACCAGGTGGCAACCCTGGAAGAGCTGGGTGTCGCCGCCGCATCGTTGAATTCCACCCTCAGTGCCGAACAGCAGCGTGACCTGGCCGCTCGCATCAAGCGCGGTGAAGTGAAGATGCTCTATCTGGCGCCCGAGCGCCTGGTACAGCCGCGCATGCTGGCGTTTTTGCAGAGCCTGGAAATCGCCCTGTTCGCCATCGATGAAGCCCACTGCGTATCGCAATGGGGTCATGACTTCCGCCGCGAGTATTTGCAGCTCGGCCAATTGGCGGAGCTGTTTCCCGATGTGCCGCGCATTGCGCTGACCGCGACCGCCGACAAGCGCACCCGGGAAGAAATCGTCGAGCGCCTGCATTTGCAGAACGCCGAACGCTTCCTCTCAAGCTTCGACCGACCGAATATTTTCTATCGCATCGTGCCCAAGGAGCAGCCGCGCAAGCAGTTGCTGGCGTTCCTCTCCGAGCGGCGCAGCGACGCGGGCATCGTCTATTGCCTGTCGCGCAAGAAGGTCGATGAAGTGGCTGCGTTTCTCTGCGAGCAGGGCTACCCGGCGCTGCCGTACCACGCCGGCCTGCCCAACGAAACGCGTTCGGCGCACCAGAAGCGCTTTCTCAACGAGGAAGGCCTGATCATGGTGGCCACCATCGCGTTCGGCATGGGCATCGACAAATCCAACGTGCGCTTCGTGGCGCACATGGATTTGCCCAAATCCCTCGAGGCGTACTACCAGGAAACCGGGCGTGCCGGCCGTGACGGTTTGCCGGCGGATGCGTGGATGGTCTACGGCCTGCAAGACGTGGTGATGCTCAAGCAGATGTTGCAGAACTCCGAAGGCGACGAGCGACACAAGCGCCTGGAGCAGCACAAGCTCGACGCGATGCTCTCGCTGTGTGAGGAAACCCGCTGCCGGCGCCAGACCCTGCTGGCATATTTCGATGAAGACATGCCTGAACCCTGTGGTCATTGCGATAACTGCGTCGATGGCGTGCAGACCTGGGATGCCACCGAGCCGGCGCGTCAGGGCTTGTCCGCTATCTACCGCACCGGCCAGCGTTATGGCGTGGGCCACTTGGTGGATGTTTTGCTGGGTAAGGACAACGAGAAAGTGCGCAGCTTTGGTCATGAGAAACTCTCGGTCTTTGGCGTTGGCAAGGCCCGCGCCGAAGGCGAATGGCGTTCTCTGTTCCGGCAGATGGTCGCGCGTGGATTGGTAGACATCGACATCGAAGGATTCGGCGGCTTGCGTCTGAATGACAGTTGCCGGCCCTTGCTGAAAGGCGAGGTCAGCCTGGAATTACGCCGCGACCTCAAGCCGCAGACCACCGCCAAGACCAGCACCAGTCAGGCCAGCCAACTGGTGCGTGGCGAGGAACGCGAACAGTGGGAAGCCCTGCGCACCCTGCGCCGCAAACTGGCCCAGGAACACAGCGTGCCGCCGTACGTCATTTTCCCCGACTCGACGTTGTTGGAAATGTTGCGCGAACAGCCCACCACCATGGCCGAGATGGCGCGCGTCAGCGGCGTGGGTGCGCGAAAGCTGGAGCGTTACGGCCAGGCGTTCCTCGAAGTGCTCGGCGGCCAGGCCGAAGCGCCAAAGGAGGTCGCCGATATCCGCCACGAACTGATCAGCCTGGCACGCGCCGGCATGACCCCGATCCAGATCGCCGGTCAGTTGCAATGTTCGGAAAAAAACGTCTACACCTTGCTTGCCGAATCCATCGGCAAGCAGCAGTTGTCGTTGGAGCAGGCCCTTGATTTGCCAGAGGATCTGCTCGGTGAGATCCAGGATGCGTTCCTCGACGGCGAGGGCGAATTACCACCTGTTGCGGAGATTGCGCCGCTGTTTACCGGGCGTGTTCCAGAGGGGGTTTTGTACTGCGTGCGCGCGGCTTTGCAGTCTGAGTTCGAAATTTAGTGTGGCAATTACGACAATGTAACGAATCAGTACATAGCAACTCTTGCCTATGGGCAAAGCTCATGCTTAGCTGACTAATAATTAGCCACACTTTATTTTCAGTCTAAACAATGAGTTTTTTATGTCTTTAACCGATCAACATCGTTTTGGCATGCAGCTGGCGCAAATGTCCCGTGGGTGGCGCGCCGAGCTGGACCGCCGTCTGGCGGGGCTTGGTTTATCCCAGGCGCGCTGGCTGGTTCTGCTGCACTTGGCTCGTTTTGAAGAAGCACCCACCCAGCGTGAGCTGGCGCAAAGCGTCGGCGTCGAAGGGCCTACACTGGCTCGCCTGCTGGACAGCCTTGAAGGCCAAGGCCTGGTGCAACGCCAGGCGGTGGTGGAAGACCGTCGTGCCAAGCGCATCGTGCTGTGTGATACCGCACGCCCCCTGATCGAACAAATCGAAACCATTGCCACCGCCCTGCGCCACGAGCTGTTTGTGGGGGTGGACGAAGCCGACCTGAGCGTGTGCATGCGCGTGCATGGGCACATCCTGGCGAATCTGGAAAAGTCCTGAAGAAACCACCGGGCGGGCTTGCTGTGGCCAGCGGTGCTGTGGTGGTGAGCAGATTTGTTGTGGCGAGCGGGCTTGTCCCGCGTTGGGCTGCGAAGCAGCCCCACTAAAGTCACCGCGTTTTTTCAGCTAGAAATCAGTCGTCTGTTTTTGGGGCCGCTTCGCAGCCCAACGCGGGACAAGCCCGCTCGCCACAATAGCGCCGCTCTCCACACGGGTTCTGTGCAAGACGCTAAAACGTCTGCCCCAGGTTCAGATACACCGCCTTCTGGTTGTCATCGTTGAATCCATAGCTGAAATTCAGCGGCCCCAACGGCGTATCGAACCCCAGGAAAATACTCGCCGCGTTGATATAGCCGCTGTCGAATTCGTTGTCGTTGTTCCACGCCCGGCCGCGTTCGAGTGAAGCGCCCAGGTACAACGGGAAATCCAGTGGCAGGTACGAACGGGGCGTAAGCCTGCGGTAGTACACCGCCCGCATCAGGCTGATGTTCTGCCCCGAGATCGCATCCTGGCGAAAGCCCGATAGCTGTCGCGCCCCGCCCAGCAGGAAGCTGGAAATCACCACATCCGAATCATCCAGGGTGCGCCCGTAGCGTCCACCCAGCACCAGGGTGTCCGGGCCGTGGCTCATGGCTTTGTCGAGCTTGAACTCCCACTGGCGGTAGCGCTGGTCCGAGCCCAGGCCGGGTTCGAACTCGCGGTAGGCCAGGCCGATGTCTTCGCCGGTGTGGGGGAAGTACACGTTGTCCAGGGAATCGAAGGAGTACTTCAGTTCATAGAAGCCTTCGCTGAAACTCACGCTGGGCAGGTCGCGGTCGCCGATGCGCACGTCCGCCTTGCCCCAGGCTTCGCCGACGCCGAAGCGGATCTCGCCGCTGTTGCCGATCTGGCGGCCGACGTTCAAGCCAAAACCGTAGCGTTCCAAGCGGTATTCGGAGATGGGGTCGTTGTCCAGGATCAGCTCGACGTTCTGCGCCTGGGCCCTGATGTACGGTGCGACAAAGTAACGCGAGCCGGTGTCCATCGGCTGGTAGAACTCGCTGTAGAGCTCCTGGCGATCCCCGATCTGCACCCGCGTGAGCCATTCCGCACCGAGCCGGTTGATGCCATTCATGCGGTAGCTGGCGCCGAGGTTGAAGGCGCTGTCGCCGCGCATGTCATCCGACAGGTTCAGGCCCAGGCGCAGGTAGTCGGTGCCGCTGCGCTTGCCCCGCGCGCTGATCACCAGCGTGTTGTCCTGGCCCTTCTTGACCACGCGGTATTGCACTTGCTCGAAATAATCCAGGCCGTACAGGGTGCCCATGTCCGTTTGCAGGCGTCCCAGGTTGAGCGGCTCGCCCAGGGGTTGGCGAATGTAGTAGCGGATCACGTCGTCGCTGACTTTCGAATCGTTCTCCACGCTGATCGCGGTGATCACCGGGGTGCGTTCGCCCGGCGTGCGCGCGGCCACCAATTGCGGGTCGACCGGCTCGGCGGGGCGCAGGTGGGCCAGGCGCATGTCAAGGGCACGGGTGGCGCGGTAACCGGCGTCGATCATGTCCTTGGCGCGGCCGAAGTCGGTCACGCCATAGGCGGCGAGAGGCGGCTGGATCAGCACGTCCTTGGGGTGCAGGTCCTTGAGTTGTTCCTCGGAATTGCGCCGGGTCATCAAGGTGATGGACTGGTTGAGCACATCCACCACCGTGGCCAGTTGCTTGCGCGAACGCAGCGGGGTGCCGATGTCCACGACTATGGCGATGTCTACGCCCATCTCTCGCGCCACATCCAGCGGGATATTGTCGGTCATGCCGCCGTCCACCAGCAGCCGACCGTCCAGTTCCACCGGTGCGAACACCGCCGGGATCGACATGCTGGCGCGGATCACCTGGGGCAGGTGGCCCTTGCGGAACACCACCTTCTCGCCGGTGGTGATGTCGGTCGCCACTGCCCGGAAGGGGATGGGCAACTTGTCGAAGTTACGCGTGTTGCTGGTGTGGGCGAACATGCTTTCCAGCAGCAGCGCCAGGTTCTGGCCCTGGATCACACCCAGTGGCAGGCCCAGGCTGCCGTCGTCGCGAAAGCTGAGTTTCTGCTTGACCAGGAAGTCCCGGTCATCCTGTTTGCGCCGGAACGGCACGTCTTCCCGCGGCGGTGCGTCGGACAGGGCCTGTTGCCAGTCGATACTCAGCGCCAGCTTTTCCAGTTCATCGATCTTGTAGCCAGAGGCATACAACCCACCGATCACCGCGCCCATGCTGGTGCCGGCAATCGCGTCGATCTGGATGCCTTGTTCTTCCAGCGCCTTGAGCACGCCGATATGGGCCAGGCCTCGGGCGGCGCCGCCAGACAGCACCAGGCCGATTTTCGGACGGGGCGGTTCAACGGCGTCGGCAAGCAGAGGGAACAGGCACAGCAACAGGCAGGACAGCAGGCGGCGCATCAGGAATCTCGGGGCTGGGCGATAAAGGCCGGTATTATAGCCATTCGATCCGTCGAGCCCGTCATGCCAGGAGCCTTTCAAATTATGTCCACAAGCAAACCCGAGATCGTGATCACCTATTGCACCCAGTGCCAGTGGCTGCTGCGTGCCGCGTGGCTGGCGCAGGAACTGTTGAGTACGTTTGCCGATGACCTGGGCAAGGTCTCACTGGAGCCGGCCACCGGCGGCGCGTTTCGCATCACCTGTGATGGCGTACAGATCTGGGAGCGCAAGGCGGACGGGGGCTTTCCCGAAGCCAAGGTGCTCAAGCAGCGCGTACGCGACCGGATCGACCCGCAGCGTGACCTGGGGCACAACGACCGTACGCAGTGAACGTCACCGCCCTATCAAGGGCGGTGACCCTCTCGTGCGGCCCTATTTGGCGGCCATCTTTTGTTTGATGAAGCCAATCAGCCACGTCAGTATGAGGCCGCCTATACCACCCCCCACAATGTTGCTGCCAACTGCCGCCACATCCAGCGCTTCACCGCCCGAGGTTCCCGTGAATGCCGCGAAGACCTGGCCCAACACCAGTCCGCCGACACCCCCGATCAGTGTATTGAGCCCGGTCCCGAGGCTCTGTTTGGTCATGCCGGCGACGTTGCCGCCGACTGCCCCGCTGATGATCTGTACCAATAAGCTGATGAGCATTTCCATGGTAAAGCTCCCGCATCGCGTTGAGGTTGTGACCACTCGCTTGCAGCAACTTCAGAACACACCCAGGCTGTCATCGAGCTGTCGGATATCCGTTGAACGACTGCTGACTGTTGCGGATGTTTAAAGTATAGATCAGGCCGTTGCAGTGGGCTGCTTGGCCTGGCTGGCGCTGCCCATCAACCCCGACAGCACAATGGCGACGATGATCAGTGCGCCGCCCAGCAGCATGCGCAGCGTCGGCGTTTCGGCAAACAGCAACCAGGCAGCGGTGATGCCATAGACCGGCTCCATGGCAAATACCACCGAAGCCGTGCGCGCCTTGATCACCGCGAGGCTGGCGACAAACAGGCTGTGGGCCAGGCCCGTGCAGAACACGCCGAGCAAACCGATCCATAGCCAGTCGATTGCCCGTACCTCGGTTAACCCCGGTGCCGCCACCGGCAACAGGCAAACCGCGACCACCACGTTCTGGCACAAGGCCGCCTGCACTGCGGGGATGCGGCCGGAGCTGGCGCGGTTGTTCAGCGATAACAGTGAAAACAACAGCCCCGAGGCGATCCCCCAGAGCAAGCCGCCCGTGGCTTCACTGGCAAGGTTGAAGTCCGGGGTGACCAGCACCAGCCCGACGCTGACCAGCGCCACCAGTACAATTTCGTTGGTGCGGATCCGCTCGCGGAAAATCAGCCCTTCGAGGATTACGGTAAACGCCGGGAACGCGGTGAAGCCCAAGGTTGCGACGGCCACACCGGCTACCTTGACGGCAATAAAGAAGGTCACCCAGTGCGCCGCCAGCAACACACCGCTCACCAGCAGCCGGCGCCAGTCGCGCAGCTCCAGTATCTTCCACGCCGTGCTGCTGGCGAACCGGGCAAACACCGCCAGGGCCACCACGGCAAACGCCGCGCGACCAAACACGATGATGGCTGGCGAAGCGGCCGCGAGTTTGCCGAATACGCCGGTTAGGCCAAACATCAATGCGCCGATATGCAGGGCGCCGAGGGCTGAGCGGGGAGTCATTGCGATCCTTGAGACAAGCGGGTGGCAAGTGCGCAGTCTAGTGGGTCGCCGGTGCGGATGTCTGTCGTGCGGCTCGCGTTTTTTATCGCAGGACTCTTCCTACGCGTTGCGTCGCAAAGCCCCCGGCGACGCGCCAAACTCACGCAGCATCGCGGCAGCAAAGGCGCTTTGCGAGGTGTAGCCGACGCGATCGGCGATGTCGCCGATGGGCAACGGCGTTTGGCGCAGCAGGTCCAATGCCATGTGCAGGCGCCGACTGCGGATGTAGTCCATAGGCGTTTGTCCGCATTCGGCGATGAAGCGGGCATGCAAGCGTGCCACCGACAGGTCAGCGATGCGCGCCAGGTCCGCCACCTGCAGCGGGTGCGCAAGGTGGCGCTCGATGTGCGCATTGAACGCCGCGTACGGCAGACGCCGTGCCGAAAGGGGTTGGGCCTGGGGATGATTGAGACTGGCCAATAACAGCACGGCGCCTTGCTGGACGATCAGCGGGTCATCCACCGGGCTGTGCGCCAGCCATTGCACCAACTGGTTCTGCCGCGTATCCAGGGCCAGCCGCGCCGGTTGGTCGAGCAAGCGGCGGCTGGCGTCGGCATGTTCGCCCAGCGATTGCAGCAACCAATGCTCGGTGGGCACATCCAGCACCAGGCAGCGGCTGCCATCACGGCTGCCGCACGCATGGTGGGCGGAGAAGGGCAGCACCATCACGCTGCTTTCGCGGACCTGGCTGCCACGCCCATCGACTTCCAGGTCCAGGTGCCCGGACAGGCCGAACACCAACTGCGCATGGTCATGGCTGTGGGCGAGGGGCGCTTCGAGGTAATGGCGCAGGGTGAGGGCGGGTCCCATAGTGGTCTCCATGCTGGCAAGCCGGCAGTCTACAACGCTTTGCGGCCGGCAGGCGCTGTCATCAGACTGACGCACAGTTGTCATGGGCTATTAATCGCCAGGGCGCAAGCTCGCGAAAACACCGTCGAGGGATGCCCATGACCAGTGCCGAGTTCACCAAGCCCAGCCGCAAGCAACGGGTGCGTACCCTGTGGATTTCCGATGTGCACCTGGGCACGCGGGATTGCCAGGCTGAGCATCTGTCGCAGTTCCTCAAGGGCTATCACGCCGACAAGGTCTACCTGGTGGGCGATATCATCGACGGTTGGAAACTGCGTGGCGGCATGTATTGGCCCCAGGCTCACACCAACGTGATCCGTCGCCTGCTGACCATGGCCAAGCGCGGCACCGAGGTGATCTACGTCACCGGTAACCACGACGAATTCCTGCGCCGTTATTCCAAGCTGATCCTGGGCAATATCCAACTGGTAGACGAAGCCATTCATGTGACTGCCGATGGCCGCCATCTGTTGGTGATCCACGGCGACCAGTTCGACGTGATCACCCGCTATCACCGCTGGCTGGCATTCCTCGGCGATTCGGCCTACGAATTCACCCTCACGCTCAACCGCTGGCTGAACCATTGGCGGGCGCGCTATGGCTATGGCTACTGGTCGCTGTCGGCGTACCTCAAGCACAAGGTCAAGACGGCGGTGAATTTCATCAGCGATTTCGAAGAAGCCATCGCCCACGAAGTGACCAAGCGCGAGCTGCACGGGGTGGTCTGCGGGCATATTCATCATGCGGAGATCCGCAAGGTGGGCGAGGTGGACTATCTCAACTGTGGGGATTGGGTGGAGTCGTGCACGGCATTGATCGAGCACTGGGATGGGAGTATCGAGTTGTATCGGTTGGCGGATGCGCAGGCCAGGGAAGCGCAGCTCAAGGCCGAAATGGTCGCGGGCTGAAGTTGCACACAAGCCAGATGTGGGAGGGGCAAGCCCTCTCCCATATTCATTCCGGGTTTCGTCAGCGGGAAACGTCGGCGATGGCTTCGGCCAGCAGCGTCAACCGCGTGGCATCAATCCCTGCCACATTCGCCCGGCCAGAACTCACCATATATACGCTGTGTTTCTCCCGCAGTTGTTTAACCTGCTCGGCACTCAGGCCGGTATAGGAAAACATCCCACGCTGTGCGCCAATGTGCGCAAACCGCTCCGACAGACCATGGGGGGCCAACGCCTCCACCAGCCCGGAACGCAGGTGTGCGATCCGCGAGCGCATGGCCTCGACCTCGTCGCTCCACTGCTTTTTCAGCTCGGCATCACCCAGGATCGTCGCCACCACCGCCGCACCATGGTCTGGCGGCGTCGACCACAGGTTGCGCGCCGTGTTCGCCAGTTGGCTGCGCACATCCGTCAGCTTCTCGGCATCCGCTGCGCACACGATCAGCGCGCCGACACGGTCGCTGTACAAGCCGAAGTTTTTCGAGCAGGAGCTGGTGACCAGCACTTCCGGCAACTCGGCCGCGAACAGTCGCACCGCCCAGGCATCCTGCTCCAGGCCATCGCCAAAGCCCTGGTAGGCGAAGTCGATCAGCGGCAGCAGTTGGCGCTCGCGCACGATCTGCAGCACCTGGCGCCAGTCATCCTGGGACAGGTCAAAACCGGTCGGGTTGTGGCAGCAGGCGTGCAGCAGCACGACATCGCCCTGGGGCACGCGGGACAAAGTGGCGAGCATCGCCGCCACGTCCAGGCGATTGTCGGCACCCACGTAGGGGTAATGACTGACCTGGAGGCCGGCCTTGGCGAAGATGGTTTCGTGGATCGGCCAGGTCGGGTTGCTCAGCCACACGCCACGGCCCGGTAGGTTGTGCGCAATAAAGTCGGCGCTCAAACGCAGGGCACCGGTGCCGCCTGGGGTCTGGGTGGCGCCGGCACGACGGTCGCGCAGCAGCGGGGAGTCGGCGCCGAGCACCAGTTCGCTGATCAGCTTGCCAAATGCGGCATTGCCGTGGCCGCCGATGTAGGTCTTGGTGGTTTGCGTGTCAACCAGGCGCTGCTCGGCCAGTTTCACCGAGTGCGGAATCGGCGTCAGGCCTTGGTCGTCCTTGTAGACGCCCACGCCCAGGTCGAACTTGTTCGGGTTGGCGTCCTGGGCGTACAGGTCCATCAGCCCGAGGATCGGGTCGCCGGGTACGCGGCCAATGGCATCGAAGTGCATTACTTGCGGCCCTCGGCGTCCTTGGCCACTTCGTCGGTGCGGGCGGCCATGATGAAGTCGTTGCGATGCAGGCCCTTGATGGAGTGGCTCCACCAGGTCACGGTGACTTTGCCCCACTCGGTGAGCAGGCCAGGGTGATGGCCTTCGGCTTCGGAGATTTCACCCATGGCGTTGGTGAACGCCAGGGCAAATTTGAAGTTCTTGAACAGGAAAACCTTTTCCAGTTGCATCACGCCGTCGCGGACTTCGATGTTCCAGTCAGGGATCTGCTTGAGCAGTACCGGCAGTTCTTCATCGCTGACTTGCGGGGCATCGGCGCGGCAGGCTTCGCAATGGGCTTGGTTCAAGGTGGTCATGATGGTGTCCTGAATTCGAGTGTTTGAAGATCAGTAGCGTCACCCTAAAGCAACGCGCGGCCAGGGAACAGACTCACCTGGCCTGAAGATGTAAGGTTCAAGCCGCTTTGGGTTTCGGTGGAAACTTCGGCGCGTGCAGACCCAACTGCATACCGCGCTCGACCATGCCCATGATGTCTTCCTGCGCCACTTCGAACAGGCGCTTCAGATCGGGCAACACGAAATACAACGGTTGCAGGATGTCGATGCGGTAAGGCGTGCGCATGGCTTCCAGCGGGTCGAACACCTGGTGTTCGGGCTCGGACGACAGGCTGTACACGGTCTCCTTGGGCGATGACAGAATGCCGCCGCCGTAGATGCGCCGGCCTGCGGGCGTGTCCACCAGGCCGAATTCGATGGTCATCCAGTACAGGCGCGCCAGATACACCCGTTGCTCCTTGGTAGCCGCCAGGCCCAGCTTGCCGTAGGTGTGGGTGAATTCGGCGAACCAGGGGTTGGTCAGCAGCGGGCAGTGGCCGAAAATCTCGTGGAAAATATCCGGCTCTTGCAGGTAGTCCAGTTCTTCGCGAGTACGAATAAAGGTCGCCACTGGAAACTGCTTGCTGGCGAGCAATTCGAAGAAGGTCTGGAAGGGAATCAGCGCCGGCACACGGGCGACCTGCCAGCCGGTAGTCTCGGCCAGCACCTTGTTGATTTCACCCAGTTGCGGGATGCGATCGTGTGGCAGGCCGAGCTTGTCAATGCCGTCCAGGTATTCCTGGCAGGCGCGACCCTCGATCACCTTCAACTGGCGAGTGATCAGGGTGTTCCACACCGCGTGTTCTTCCGGCGGGTAATGGATAAAACCTTGCGCGTCGGGCTCGCGGGCCACGTACTGCGTCTGCTTCATACGGCTCTCCTGCTAGGCATTCGTTCTTGTTATGTCCTGCGATGAGCCTATTGATAACCCGGGCGAGGCCGGATTCCATCTGTTTAAAACGCCTTGGCGTAGGAAAACTTACCATTTTCCGTAAAGTATTCGTTACGCTTGTGGGGCTGGCCGTTGCATTGGGCTGGGAAAGTCACTCCGCCTGTCACATAATCTTGACGACTATCTGCGCCCAGCGACAAAAAGACGCGGCGCTTCCCCATTTTTCGGGCCTCCTCATGCGTATCAAAGTGCATTGCCAGAACCGTATCGGCATCCTGCGGGACATCCTCAACCTGCTGGTGGAATACGGTGTCAACGTCGCCAAGGGCGAGGTCGGTGGGGAGCATGGCAACGCCATTTACCTGTACTGCCCGAACCTGGTGAACATGCAGTTTCAGGCCCTGCGCCCGCAATTCGAGGCGATTGCCGGGGTGTTTGGCGTCAAAAGAGTCGGGCTGATGCCCAGCGAGCGCCGGCATATGGAACTCAATGCACTGCTGGGCGCCCTGGAGTTTCCGGTGTTGTCCATCGACATGGGCGGCTCCATCGTCGCCGCCAACCGCGCGGCGGCGCAGTTGCTCGGGGTGCGGGTGGATGAAGTGCCGGGCATTCCGTTGTCGCGCTATGCCGAGGACTTCGACTTGCCGGAGCTGGTGCGCGCGAGCAAGTCGCGGATCAACGGCCTGCGGGTCAAGGTCAAGGGCGACGTGTTCCTGGCGGACATCGCGCCGCTGCAATCCTCCGAGCATGACGACAGCGAGGCCATGGCCGGTGCTGTATTGACCCTGCACCGCGCCGATCGCGTCGGTGAGCGCATCTACAACGTGCGCAAGCAGGAACTGCGTGGCTTCGACAGCATCTTCCAGAGCTCCAAAGTCATGGCCGCGGTGGTGCGCGAAGCCCGGCGCATGGCGCCGCTGGACGCGCCGCTATTAATAGAAGGCGAAACCGGCACCGGCAAGGAACTGCTGGCGCGGGCCTGTCACCTGGCCAGCCCGCGTGGGCAATCGCCGTTGATGGCGCTCAACTGCGCCGGCCTGCCTGAGTCGATGGCTGAAACCGAGCTGTTCGGCTACGGCCCTGGCGCGTTTGAGGGCGCGCGCGCCGAAGGCAAGCTCGGCCTGCTGGAGCTGACGGCGGGCGGTACGTTGTTTCTCGACGGTGTAGGGGAAATGAGCGCGCGCTTGCAGGTGAAACTGCTGCGCTTTTTGCAGGACGGTTGCTTCCGTCGCGTCGGCAGCGATGAAGAGGTGTACCTCGATGTGCGGGTGATCTGCGCCACCCAAGTGGATTTGTCCGAGCTGTGCGCCCGTGGCGAATTTCGCCAGGACCTCTATCACCGCCTCAATGTGCTGTCCTTGCATATCCCGCCGTTGCGCGAATGCCTGGACGGCCTGGCGCCGCTGGTCGAGCACTTTCTCGACCAGGCCAGCCGACAGATCGGTTGCCCGCTGCCCAGGTTGGCGCCCGCCGCAATGGAGCGCCTCAGTCATTACCACTGGCCAGGCAATGTGCGGCAGTTGGAAAACGTGCTGTTCCAGGCGGTGTCGTTGTGCGACGGCGGGACGGTCAAGGTCGAGCACATCCGGTTGCCGGACTATGGCGTGCGTCAGCCGCTTGGCGATTTTTCGCTGGAGGGTGGCCTGGAAGAAATTGTCGGGCGGTTCGAGAAGGCGGTGCTGGAAGCCTTGTACGCCGAGCATCCCAGCAGTCGGCAGATGGGCAAGCGCCTGGGGGTGTCGCACACCACCATCGCCAATAAGCTGCGCGACTACGAAATCCTCAAGACCGATAAATAACCCAATGTGGGAGGCGGCAAGCCCCCTCCCACATTTGATCTTTGTCGTTTTCAAGGACGGGGCTTGCCGCAGGCGGCAGTAGTCCGCCGTTTTTTCGACTCGCGCTCAATGCGGACTTCACCCCACCTCACGGCAAAGCCCCGCCCCGCCTGCACTTCTCGCTATTTTCAAAAGTTGGTTCGCAAATTGCTTAAGCCTCATCAGTACAGCGGTGGGCGGCAAGCGTCCGTCAGAAAGAGGAAGAAGCGTGGACAAGTACCTTTATGTGGCAATGACCGGCGCCAGCCAGAATGCTCTGGCGCAGAAGGCCCATGCCAACAACCTGGCGAACATTTCCACCAATGGTTTCCAACGTGACCTGGAGCAGGCGCGTTCGATGCCGGTGTTCGGTGACAGCTTTCCGGCGCGGGCGTTTGCCATGACCGAGCGTCCGGCCACCGACTTCACCCCTGGCGCCATGATCGAGACCGGCCGTGACCTGGACGTGGCCGTCAACGGTGACGGTTGGTTGGCCGTGCAGACCCCTGACGGCAGCGAGGCCTACGTGCGCAGCGCCAGCATGAACGTCGATGCGTTGGGCGTGCTGCGCGCTGGCAACGGCATGCCGATCATGGGCAACGGTGGCCCGATTGCCGTGCCGCCCCAGCAGAAAATCGAAGTGGGTGCCGACGGCACCATCAGCATCCGCGCCATGGGCGAAGGCCCGCGGGTGATGGCCGAAGTGGACCGCATCAAGCTGGTCCAGCCGGACCTGAAGAACATGAATAAAGGCCTCGACGGCACCATCCACACCAAGGATGGCCAGCCGGCCCAGGCCGACGCGAACGTCAAGCTGACCTCGGGCTTCCTGCAGGCGAGCAACGTCAATGCCGTGGAAGAGATGACTGCGGTGCTGGCGCTTTCCAAGCAGTTCGAGCTGCACATCAAGATGATGAACAGCGCTAAAGAAGACGATCAGGCCATGACACGCGTCATGCAGATGAGCTGATCCAACACACTAATTTTGCGGCGCAGCGCCAACAAACAGGCGCACGAAGGAGAACAGCATGCTTCCGGCTCTATGGGTTGCCAAAACAGGCCTGTCCGCCCAGGACACCAACCTGACCACCATTTCCAACAACCTGGCCAACGTGTCGACCACGGGTTTCAAACGTGACCGTGCCGAGTTCCAGGACTTGCTCTATCAGATCAAGAAGCAGCCAGGCGCCCAGTCGACCCAGGACAGCGAACTGCCGTCCGGCCTGCAATTGGGTACCGGTGTGCAGATCGTCGGCACCCAGAAGAACTTCAGCGCCGGTAACCTGCAGCAGACCGGCCAGCCGCTGGACATGGCCATCAACGGCCGTGGTTTCTTCCAGATCCTGCAACCGGACGGCACTACTTCCTACACCCGTGACGGTACTTTCCACCTGGATTCCAACGGCCAGATCGTGACCGCCAACGGTTTCGCCCTGGAGCCGGCCGTGATCGTTCCAGCCGACGCCAAGACCTTCACCGTCGGTAACGACGGTACCGTGTCGATCACCGTGGCCGGCAACCCCGCGTCGCAAGTGATCGGCAACCTGCAGACCGCCGACTTCATCAACCCGGCCGGCCTGCAGGCCATGGGTAACAACCTGTTCCTGGAAACCGCCTCCAGCGGCGCGCCGCAAATCGGCACCCCTGGCTTGAACGGCTTCGGCACCACGCTGCAAAGCACCCTGGAAACCTCCAACGTGAGCACCGTTGAGGAGATGGTCAACATGATCACCACCCAACGCGCCTACGAGATGAACTCCAAGGTGATCTCCACCGCCGACCAGATGCTTTCGTTCGTAACGCAGAATCTGTAATCAAGTCTATGGGGCGCTCTTGAGGGCGCCTGCAACACCGTGAGGTAAGGGTCATGAATCGCTATGTTTCTGTTCTGGCATTGAGTGGGATTGCCGTGCTCGCGGGCTGTGTCGCCCCGACGCCAAAACCCAATGACCCGTACTACGCGCCGGTGTTGCCACGCACGCCGTTGCCGGCGGCCGCCAACAATGGCTCGATCTACCAGGCCGGTTTCGAACAGAACCTGTACAGCGACCGCAAGGCGTTCCGGGTCGGTGACATCATCACCATCACCCTGAACGAGAAGACCCAGGCCAGCAAGAACGCCAACTCCCAGGTGGGCAAGACCAGCAAGACCGGTATCGGCCTGACCTCGTTGTTCGGTGCCGTGCCGAACACCAACAACCCGCTGGGCGATGGCGACCTGAGTCTGAGCGCCGGCTACAGCGGTGATCGCGCCACCAACGGTAAGAGTTCGGCGGGGCAGGGCAACAGCCTGACCGGTTCGATCACCGTTACCGTGGCCGATGTGCTGCCCAACGGCATCATCGCCGTGCGCGGTGAAAAGTGGATGACCCTCAACACCGGTGACGAGCTGGTGCGCATTGCCGGTATGGTCCGTGCCGATGACATCTCCACCGACAACACTGTGCCGTCCACACGGATTGCCGATGCACGCATTACCTACTCGGGTACGGGTTCGTTTGCTGATGCAAGCCAGCCGGGCTGGTTCGACCGTTTCTTCCTTAGCCCGCTGTTCCCTTTCTAGGTGGCCACTTTGAACTTCAAACAGCTGATGGCGGCCGCACTCCTGCTTTCCTTGAGCGCTGTCGCCCAGGCCGAGCGCCTGAAGGACATCGCCAGCATCTCCGGCGTGCGTTCCAACCAGTTGATCGGCTACGGCCTGGTGGTGGGGCTCAACGGTACGGGTGACCAGACCACCCAGACCCCGTTCACCCTGCAGACCTTCAACAACATGCTCTCGCAGTTCGGCATCAAGGTGCCGGCGGGGTCGGGCAACGTGCAGCTGAAAAACGTCGCGGCAGTGTCGATTAGCGCCGACCTGCCGGCGTTCTCCAAACCGGGCCAGGTGGTGGACATCACCGTGTCGTCCATTGGTAACTCGAAAAGCCTGCGCGGCGGCACCTTGCTGATGACGCCGCTCAAGGGTATCGACGGCAACGTCTACGCCATCGCCCAGGGCAACCTGGTGGTAGGCGGGTTTGACGCCGAAGGTCGCGACGGTTCGAAGATCACCGTCAACGTGCCGTCGGCCGGGCGTATCCCGGGCGGCGCCACGGTTGAACGTACCGTGCCAAGTGGTTTCAACCAGGGCAACAGCCTGACCCTGAACCTCAACCGTTCCGACTTCACCACCGCCAAGCGTGTGGTCGACAAGATCAACGACATGCTCGGCCCAGGCGTGGCCCAGGCCATCGACGGCGGCTCGATCCGCGTGACGGCGCCGCTGGACCCGAGCCAGCGCGTCGACTACCTGTCGATCCTGGAAAACCTTGAAGTCGACCCCGGCCAGGCCGTGGCCAAAGTCATCATCAACTCGCGCACCGGCACCATCGTGATCGGCCAGAACGTCAAGGTCTCGCCTGCGGCCGTGACCCACGGCAGCCTGACCGTGACCATCACCGAAGACCCGATCGTCAGCCAGCCTGGCCCGTTGTCCAACGGCCAGACGGCGGTGGTGCCGCGTTCGCGGGTGAATGCCCAGCAAGAAGCCAAGCCGATGTTCAAGTTCGGCCCTGGCACCACCCTGGACGAGATTGTCCGCGCGGTGAACCAGGTGGGCGCAGCGCCCGGCGACTTGATGGCGATCCTCGAAGCATTGAAACAGGCCGGCGCCTTGCAAGCCGACCTGATCGTGATCTGAGGCCATGGTCATGGATATGCGCAAGAGCGGGATCAGCAGCACGGCGGATTCGGGGTCTTACTCCGACCTGAACCGGCTTAACCAGCTCAAGGTCGGTGCCGACAAGAACAGCGAAGGCAACATGCGCAAGGTCGCGCAGGAGTTCGAATCGCTGTTCTTGAGCGAGATGCTCAAGTCCATGCGTTCGGCTACCGAGGCGCTGGGTAAAGACAACCCGATGAACACGCCGGCCGCCAAGCAATACCAGGAAATGTACGACCAGCAGCTGGCCGTCTCGATGTCCCGCGAGGGCGGTGGTATCGGCCTGGCCGACGTGCTGATGCGCCAGATGCAGAAGAACAAGCCGGTGGAGGCCCAGGCCGCCACCTTGCAAGGTCCGGCGGCTGCCGAGCCTGCGAAGAAGGTCGACGTGCCGACGGAAATCGCGGCAGGCACCCAGGCCGAAGGGCCGCTGGGCCGCTCCAATGGCCAGCGTCCGTTGTGGGCGTACCGCGTGGCTGAGCCGCAGGTCGGCGCTGCGGCGTCCCACAGCAATGACATGGAGCTGATGAACCAGCGTCGCATCGCCTTGCCGAGCAAGCTGACCGATCGCCTGCTGGCCGGCATCGTGCCCAACGCGCCCGTTGCTATCGATGCCAAAAGCGCGCCGCTGCGTAACAGCGTGGCCGACGACAACGTGATCAACAGCAGCGCGCGCACCTTCGCCGTGCCGAGCGGGCGCATGCAGGTCTACGGTCGCGCCGTGGCCCAGCCACCCTTGGCACCGGCGAAGAAAGCCTTCAGTTCGCAGGATGAATTTGTCGCCACCATGTTGCCGATGGCCAAGGCGGCCGCTGCGCGCATCGGTGTCGATCCGAAGTACCTGGTGGCCCAGGCTGCGCTGGAAACCGGTTGGGGTAAATCGGTGATGCGCGCCGAAGACGGCAGCAGCAGCCACAACCTGTTCGGCATCAAGGCCGGCCAGAGTTGGCAGGGCGGCCAGGCCCGTGCGATCACCAGCGAGTTCCGCGATGGGGCGATGGTCAAGGAAACGGCGCAGTTCCGTTCCTACAACTCCTACCAGGACAGCTTCCATGACCTGGTGACCTTGCTGCAAAGCAATGATCGCTATAAAGAAGTCATCAAATCGGCCGACAACCCGGAACAGTTTGTCCGCGAGTTGCAAAAAGCCGGTTACGCCACCGACCCGGCCTATGCCAGCAAGATTTCGCAGATCGCCAAAACGATGGACAGTTACCAGAATTACGCTGCCGCTGGCGCAACCACACATTTATAAGGTCTGAACCATGAGTTTGCTCAGTATCGGGATGTCAGGGCTCAATGCCTCTCAAGGATCGCTGTCGGTCTTGAGTAACAACATTGCCAACGCCAATACTCCGGGTTATTCGCGTCAGCAGACCACCCAGAACGCCAGTGCGGCCAACCAGTACGGTGGTGTGTACATCGGCAGCGGTACCACCCTGGCCGATGTGCGCCGGGTGTATAACGAGTTTCTCGACGCGGCGTACCAGAACAGCACCTCGCTCAACAGCGATGCCAAGGCTTACCTCGACCAGGTCAGCGCTGTCGACAAGACCCTGTCGGACAAGACAACCGGTATGTCGGCTGTGCTCAGTGAGTTCTTCTCGGCCGTGCAGACGGCCTCGGCCAACCCGAGCGATGTCTCGGCCCGCCAGGTATTGATCACCAAGGCGCAGACGCTGAGCAATCGCTTCAACTCGATCTCTACACAGTTGGGCCAGCAGAAAGAAACCATCAACAGCCAGCTGTCGTCGATGAGTGACCAGGTCAACAAGCTGACCTCGTCCATTGCCTCGCTCAACAAGCAGATCGCCCAGGTGCAGGGTTCGTCGAACACGGCCCCGGCCAACCTGCTGGACGCGCGTGCCGAAGCCGTGCGTTCGCTGAACGAATTGGTCGGCGTGACCGCCACCGAGAAGAATGGCATCTTCAGCGTCAGCACCGGTTCCGGCCAGTCGCTGGTATTGGGTGACCAGTTCAACACCATCTCCGCCGTACCGAGCAAGAACGACACCAGCCAGTTCACCATCCAGCTCAACGTGGGCGGCGGTGAGTCGCTCGATCTGGGCAACGTGCTCAGCGGCGGTAGCATCGGCGGTCTGTTGCGTTATCGCAGCGATGTCCTGATGCCTGCCATCAATGACTTGGGGCGCATCGCCATCGCCACCGCAGATACCATCAACAACCAGTTGGGCCAGGGCCTGGACCTCAACGGCCAGTTCGGCAGCTCGCTGTTCAAGGACATCAACAGCGCCGCGGCCATTGCCCAGCGCAGCCAGGCTTCGGGTGGCAACAGCGCGGGTTCCGGCAACCTGAACGTGTCGATCAAGGACAGCAGCAAGCTGACCAATTTCGATTACAAGGTCACCTTCAACGACAGCGCCAACCCGAACAACGTCACCGTGGTGCGTTCCGATGGCAAGGCCATGGGGACCTTTGACGTCACGGCCACGCCACCGGCCGTGATCGATGGTTTCACGTTGGCGCTCGACGGCAAGGGGCCGATGGCTACCGGGGACAGCTTCAAGGTCAGCCCGACCGCCAATGGTGCCAAGGACATTGGCACCGTGATGACGGATCCGAACAAGATCGCTTTTGCCGCGCCACTATCCGGGCAGGCCAGTAAGACCAACGAAGGTACCGGCACGTTTACCCCGCCGACCCTGACGGTGCCTTTGGATATCCAGGGCGGCGCCGCCACTGCCCAGTTGCGCACGGGGATTGAGCATTCGATGCCGGTGAAGATGGTATTCGGCAAGCCGGCAGCCGACGGCACCCAGCCGTACACACTCAATGATGCCCAGGGCAACCCGATCGGCACCGGCAGCATTGTTCCGGGGCAGGGCAACAAGGTCACGATCAACGTGCCGATGCGCGATGCCAACGGTGCCCTGGTGGTGCCGGCCAAGAGCTTCAGTTTCGACACCACGGTGGGCGGTTCGCCGGCCAACGGCGACAGCACGACGTTCTCGTTCAATGCCTCCGGCAAGTCCGATAACCGCAACGCCCTTGAGCTGCTCGGCCTGCAAACCAAGGCGACCATCGGCACGGCCGCCGATGGCACCGGCGGCACCAGCCTCGTAGGGGCCAACAGCAAGTTGGTATCTACCGTCGGCGCGAAAGCGGCGGCTGCCGGTACGGACAGCACGGCGACGAACGCATTGCTGACCGCCAACAAGAATGCGCGCAACTCGGTGTCCCAGGTCAACCTGGACGAAGAGGCGGGCGACATGATCAAGTTCCAGCAGTACTACACGGCATCGTCGCAGATCATCAAGGCTGCGCAAGAAACCTTCAGCACATTGATCAATAGTCTTTAAGGGAGCCTGGGACGATGCGTATTTCTACACAGCAGTATTTCGAGACCAGTTCCGCCAAGTATTCGGATAACTATTCGGGTGTGGTGAAGGCCCAGGACCAGGCCAGTTCCGGTGTGCGCGTACAGACCGCCGCGGATGATCCTGTGGCGGCGGCGCGGTTGTTGATGCTGCAGCAGCAGAAAGACATGGTGGCCCAGTCCACTGGCAACATCACCAGCTTGAAAAACTCGCTGACTAACGAAGAGAGTGTTTTAGGTGCGATCAGTGAAGCCATGCAGCGTGCCACGGAGCTGGCACTCAAGGCCGGTGGTGTCGGCAGTGATGCTGATCGTCGCTCGATTGCCAGTGAGGTCGGTGCGATTGAAGATCAGGTCCTGGGCCTGCTCAACAGCAAGGACTCGGCCGGCAACTACTTGTTTTCCGGCTCCAAGACCCAGACGCCGCCGTATGCGCGCAACAACGATGGCACCTACAGCTACCAGGGGGATGAAACCCCGCTGAGCCTGCAGATTTCCAATACGCTGAATGTCAGCGCGGGTGATACCGGCAAGACCATCCTTGAAGGCGCGGCCAACGCCGGTCGCACCCAGGCCCCCTGGGTTGCGCCGAACCCGCAGACCGTGCCGCCTACGGTCAATGACCACAAGGTGGCGCTTTCGGCCGGGCTGGTGACATCGAGCGGCGACTACGCCAACAAATTCGCCGACGGCCAGCCTTACAAGCTGACGTTTACCAGCAGCACGCAATACAAGGTGTCTGACAAGAACGGCAATGACGTGACTTCCGAGATACCGGGCAATGGCACGTTCGACGCCACCAAGGAAGGCAGCACCAGCGTTGCACTGCGGGGGGTGAAATTCGACATCACCATGAACCTCGGGGACGTGGCGCCGGGCGCCAACTCCGATGCGTTGGTCAAGGACCGTACCTTCAGCCTGGAGGCCAAGCCGGACACGTTCAGCGTGTCGCGCACGCCGAGCAATACGTCGAGCGCACAGCTGACCGGCGCGCAGGTCACCAACCAGGCGGACTATGCCAGCACGTTCCCGTCCAACAGCGGGGCGATCATCAAGTTCACCAGCGCAACGGCCTATGAGGTGTATGCCCAACCCTATTCGAGCGCCAGCAAGGCGATCGCCACTGGCGATACCGGTGGCGGTACCACGGTGACGGCGGCCGGCGTGACGTTTGACGTGAGCAGCGGCCCGCCGCAGCCAGGCGATCAGTTCTCGGTGGGTGCCAACACCCAGAAGACCCAGAATGCGCTGGATACGCTTGGCCAATTGCGCAAGGCGCTGGAGGCACCGGCCGACGGCAATCCGGCAGCGACGGTCAAGCTCAAGGATGCCATTGATTCGAGCATCGCCAACCTGGCCAATTCGATGTCCCAGATCGTCAATGTGCGGGGGTCCGTCGGGGCGCGGCAGAATGCCTTGGAGATCCAGGCCACTGAGAATTCGAGCATCAGCATTGCTACGACCAGCACGATGAGCGATCTGGCTAACATCGACATGGGTGAAGCGGCCATCAACCTGGCTCTGCAACAGACCATGCTGCAAGCCTCCCAGCTGGCGTTCGTGAAAATCTCGCAGTTGAGCCTGTTCAACAAGATGTAAGTGGCTTCACGTCAAGCGGCCCGCCCTGGAAACAGGGCGGGCCGTTGTCGTTTTTGGGACTTAATTGTTTGAAGGTTTTGCATAAAGCACACAAAATTGAGTGACCTGTGAGTCATAAAGCGCATCTTCACTGTATCGTGTGAAAAGGATAAGTCGTCACAGGGTCCTTGCGTGGCGGCTTTCAGCGGGATTTTTATGGGGTTATCCCCTTTATTGTCAGCACTCCGGGCGTAGTCCCTGGGGTGTTCTCCAGCTATTTAGTATTGGGAAGCCACAATGATTGGCATAAAAAGCATCGCCAGTTACGTGCCGGCAGACGGGATCGATAACTACGCCCAGGGTGCCAAATTCGCCAAGGATGAAGAATTCATCATTGGCAAGATCGGGTCGGCGTTCCTGCCGCGCAAGGAAGCCGCGCAGGAAACCTCCGATCTGTGTGTCGAGGCGGTCAACGCTTTGTTTGCCAACAACCCGGATCTGAAACGCGAGTCCATCGACGCGCTGATCGTCGTCACCCAGAACGGCGATGAAGAGGGCCTGCCGCACACGGCTGCCATCGTCCAGGACAAGCTCGGCCTGCCGACCCACGTTGCAGCCTTCGATATTTCCCTGGGCTGTTCCGGCTACGTCTACGGCATCTACGCGATGAAGGGCTTCATGGAAGCCGCTGGCCTGAAGAATGGCCTGCTGGTCACTGCCGACCCGTATTCGAAGATCGTCGACCCGGAAGACCGCAACACCACCATGCTGTTCGGCGATGCCGCCACCGCCACCTGGATGGGCGAAGATGCGCCGTGGTTGCTCGGCAAGTCCAAGTTCGGCACCGACGGTTCCGGCGCCCCGCACCTGAAGGTCAGCGACGGTGTGTTCTTCATGAACGGCCGCCAAGTGTTCAACTTCGCCTTGCTCAAGGTGCCGGCGCATTTGCATGAGCTGCTCGATGAGTCGGACCTAAAGGCCGACGACATCGATGCCTTCTGCATTCACCAGGGCAGTGCGGCGATTGTCGACGCCGTAGCGCGTCGTTTTGAAGATGCGCCGGTGGACAAGTTCATCAAGGACATGGTCGAGACCGGCAACACGGTGTCGTCGAGCATTCCGCTGCTGCTGGAAAAGCATGTGATGGACGCCACCTGGAAACGCGTGGCCATCAGCGGTTTTGGTGTGGGCCTGTCGTGGGGCTCGGCGATTCTCTATCGCCCGTGAGACCTTGAACCGGTAGCACAAAAAAACGCCGATGCTTGAAAGAGCATCGGCGTTTTTTATTTGGCGCCAGAAAACCCAATGAAATCGGGCTTTTTTGCCTGCGTAAGCCCTTGAATTGCAAGGAGTGGCACGACGCCAGCAAAAAAATCGAAAAAAATCCTCAAGCAACCGGCTACCACGACGATAACTATTACGTAGGTTCTCAGGCCACACCCGGCGGTTGCCAGGGCCGGAAGCCGCAGTATCCATCCAACGAGGATTTCGTCATGGCTTTAACAGTAAACACCAACATTGCTTCGATCACTACTCAGGGCAACCTGAACAAAGCTGGCGGCGCCCTGGCCACTTCCATGCAGCGCCTGTCTTCCGGCCTGCGTATCAACAGCGCTAAAGACGACGCCGCCGGCCTGGGTATCGCCACCCGTATGACCAGCCAGATCAACGGCCTGGGTCAAGCTGTAAAGAACGCCAACGATGGTATCTCCATCGCGCAGACCGCTGAAGGCGCAATGCAGGCTTCGACCGACATTCTGCAAAAAATGCGTACCCTGGCTCTGTCCTCGGCGACCGGCTCCCTGAGCACCGACGACCGTAAGTCGAACAACGACGAATACCAGGCCCTGACTTCGGAACTGACCCGTATCGCCCAGACCACTACTTTCGGTGGCCAGAAGCTGCTGGACGGTTCGTACGGTACCAAGTCGATCCAGGTTGGCGCCAACGCTAACGAAACCATCAACCTGTCCCTGGACAACGTTGCTGCCAACAACATCGGTTCGCAGCAAATCAAGAGCATCGGTATCGCTCCAGGTGCTGGTGTAGCTGGCGGCGCAATCGCAGTAACCGGTAACGGCCAGACTGCCAACGTCACTGTAGCAGCTGCTGCTTCCGCTAAAACCATCGCCGCACAACTGAACGGCGCCATCGGTGGCCTGAACGCTACCGCCAGCACTGAAGCTCAGTTTGTAGTTGGCGCCGGTGCTGCTACCGCTCCAGCTTCGTTCACCATGACCGTTGGCGGCCAAGCCACCACCTTCGTCGGCGTCACCGACACTGCCAGCCTGGCTGATCAGTTGAAGTCCAACTCCGCCAAACTGGGCATCAGCGTTAACTACGACCAATCCAAAGGCACTCTGTCGGTTAAATCCGACACCGGTGAAAACCTGGCCTTCAGCGCTTCGACCGCTGCCGGCACCATCACTGTTGCCACCAAAGACGGTTCGGGCACCTACGGCACTGCTACTGCCCTGGCTGACGGCATCATCGCTACCGGTGCTGTGAACATGGACTCCGCCAAGGGTTACTCGCTGGAAGGCGCTGGTGTGACCGGTATCTTCGGTGCCGCTACTTCGGCTGCTTCGACCAAGACCGCCGTTTCGCAAACCGACGTGACTGACGCCACCAAGGCCCAGAACGCTGTGTCCGTGATCGACCAGGCTATCGCTACCATCTCCAGCTCCCGTTCGGGCCTGGGTGCGGTACAGAACCGTCTGACCAGCACTGTAGACAACCTGTCCAACATCCAGAAAAACAGCACCGCTGCCCGCTCCACCGTTCAGGACGTCGACTTCGCTTCCGAAGCCGCTGAACTGACCAAGCAGCAAACCCTGCAGTCGGCTTCCACTGCGATCCTGTCGCAGGCTAACCAACTGCCATCCGCTGTACTGAAGCTGCTTCAGTAATAGCGGCACGTGGTGAATGACGGAAGGGCGCGTTTACGTGCCCTTTCGTCTTTTCCAATCAGAGGAGATTGGGCATGGACATGAGTGTAAAACTGAACTTGTCTTATCCGCCGCTGGCCCCTCAAGGCTCGCCGGCACCTGTGGTTGCGGATAAAGACAAGACTAAGGTTGAAGCGGCCGCGCCAACCGCAGGCAAGTCCCAAAAGGACAGCCTGGAAAAAGCGGTCACCGATATTAAAGAATTCGTACAAGCGGCCCAGCGCAACCTGGACTTTTCCATTGACGATTCCACCCATAGGGTTGTGGTCAAGGTCATTGCCACCGACACCGGTGAAGTGATCCGACAGATTCCTTCGGAAACGGCCTTGAAACTGGCACAGAGTCTGGCCAGCGCCAGTCATGTGTTGTTTGACGACAAGGCGTGAACTGGCATGAAACTTGTTGCTGTCACCCCTTGAAGCGCTAGTCGTCAAGATAACGGCAGCCACCGGAACAGGAGAAAGATGATGGCGGGTACAACGATTACCGGCGTGGGGTCGGGTTTCGACACTCAGGCGATTGTGAAATCCCTGGTGGATGCCGAGCGAGCGCCTAAGCAGGCTCAGATCAACATCCAGTCGCAAAAGGCAACCACCCAGCTGTCGTCGATCGGCAAGATCCAGGCAGCCCTGGATGCCTTCCGGGGTGCGCTGGCCAACATGGGCACCGATAACAGCTTCAGTGGCTTGACCGGTACGTCTTCGGACGAGAAGGTCGCCACCATGACGGCCAACCAGGGTGCGGCGAGCGGTAGCTTCTCGCTGGTCGTCAACCAGTTGGCGACGCCGTCGAAGCTGTCGACCAAGAGCTTCGCCGGTGGCCAGTCGACGGTCGTGAACAGTGGCACCACCCCAACGACGCTGACGATCAGCCAGTCGGGCAAGAACTTCGACCTGAAGGTGCCGGCCGGCGCGACCCTGCAACAGGTGCGTGACTCGATCAACTCGCAGTTCGGCACCGCAGGCCTGAGTGCCAACATCCTTACCGACTCCAACGGTTCGCGTCTTATCCTGACCTCCACCAACTCCGGTGTTGGTTCCGATCTGACGATGTCGGGCAACTCGGGGATTGATACCGGTTACACAGTGGTCAGCGAGCCGAAGAACGCCAAGTACACCATTGACGGTATTGCTGCAGAGTCCAAGACCAACAGCATCACGGATGCAGTGAGTGGTGTAAGTATCAAGTTGCTCTCTGTGTCGCCCTTGACCACGCCTTCGGATACCGCGTCTACGGCTCGCAATGCTTTGACCATTTCCGTCAGCACCAGCACCACCGCCCTCAAGTCCGGGGTCAAGGGCTTCGTCGACACCTACAACGCCCTGCTCAAGGCGATGAACGCCGAGACCAAGGTGACCAAGGATGCCGCCGGTAACTCCGTCGCCGCCACCTTGACCGGCGACTCGACCATGCGCACCTTGCAGGCGGCGATCCGCAACGAGTTCAACGCATTGTCCGGCAACGGCACCTTGAAATCCCTGGCCCAGTTCGGTGTTACCACCGACCAGGACACCGGCGCGCTGAGCATCGATGCCAAGCAGTGGGACAAGGCCGTACTGACCAACGCCGCCGACATCAACAGTATTTTCAGTGGCAAGAACGGTTTGCTTGCGCGCCTGACAGCGGCGACCGATGGTTATGCCAAGGCCAGTACGGGGATTCTGGCGACGCGTTCGGCATCCTTGTCGGACAGCCTCAAAGACCTGAACAAACAGCAGGTCGCCCTGGATGATCGCCTCACCACCATGCAAGACGCCTTGACCCGCAAGTACACCGCCATGGATACGCTGGTGGCGCAACTGCGCCAGCAGAGCAACAGTATCCTCGGTACGCTAAATGCCATCAGCAAATCACAAAGCAGTGATAGCTGATTGAATGCGGATTGAAAAAGCCCGGGTCCATTGACCTGGGCTTTGTTCTTCATAAGGTCGACGGGTTAAAGTTTTTTGCGATCCAGTCGACATAATGGTTACTGCAACCCATCTCGCTGTTGCCTGTCACGAGGTAGAAAAATGAATCCCATGAGAGCCCTTCGCCAATACCAGAAGGTCAATTCCCATGCCCAGATCTCCGAAGCCAGCCCGCACCGCCTGGTGCAAATGCTGATGGAGGGTGGGCTCGACCGTATGGCGCAGGCCAAAGGTGCGTTGGCGCGTGGTGATATCGCCGCGAAGGGCCTGATGCTGGGCAAGGCCGCCGACATCCTCATCGGGCTTCGTGATGGCCTGAGCGCGGAAAAAAGCGACAACAAGGAATACGTTCAGCAACTGGAAGGTCTGTACGTGTACATGACCAACCGTTTGATGGAGGCCAATCTGCACAACGATGCCGACATGATCGACGAAGTCGCCCGTTTGCTGATTACCGTGAAAGAAGGCTGGGATGCCATCGGCGCGCCACAAGGCGCTGCACAATAAGGCCAAGCGGCCTTGAGGAACACGTCATGAGCCAAGCATTGCAACGCATTGATGAAACCCGTGAGGCGCTGATGGGCGCGCTGGCGGACCGCAACTGGGACGCCATCGGCGAACTGGACCTGGGCTGTCGTCATGTCATCGACGAGGTGCTCAGCGAAGCGCCGGTAGACGAGGATGCGTTGCGCGAAAAGCTTGAGGGGCTGCTAGCGGTTTACCAGCAATTGCTCGAAGTGACGACGGGCGAGCGGCAGGCGATTTTCGAGGAGATGTCGCAGATCAACCAAGCGAAAAATGCGTCAAAGGTTTACCATCTGTTCGGCTGAAGAGCCGCAGTTGGTCCGATGGGCGCGTCATATATTTGACTGTGCCAGCATTTTTGACTTAACTAGTGCTGTTTTCAGATTTCAGACGTCTAGTAAGGTACAAAGTCGTACAGGCGTCTCGATTGCCCTCACTTCGGGGCAGGAAGTTTTACTAGGGAAGTTGCTATTGCATGTGGCGTGAAACCAAAATTCTGCTGATTGATGACGATAGCGTCCGCCGCCGCGATTTAGCGGTGATTTTGAATTTTCTTGGCGAAGAAAATTTGCCCTGCGGCAGCCATGACTGGCAGCAGGCGGTCAGCTCATTGTCATCGAGCCGTGAAGTCATTTGTGTGCTGATCGGGACGGTAAACGCTCCTGGCGCTGTTTTGGGCTTGTTAAAGACACTGTCAACCTGGGATGAGTTCCTTCCCGTGTTGCTGATGGGCGATATTTCTTCTGTCGAACTGCCAGAAGACCAGCGCCGCCGGGTGCTTTCCACCCTTGAAATGCCGCCCAGCTACAGCAAATTGCTCGACTCCCTGCACCGTGCCCAGGTCTATCGCGAGATGTACGACCAGGCCCGCGAGCGCGGTCGCCATCGCGAACCCAACCTGTTCCGCAGCCTGGTCGGCACCAGCCGCGCCATCCAGCACGTGCGCCAGATGATGCAGCAAGTGGCCGATACCGACGCCAGCGTGTTGATCCTCGGCGAGTCGGGCACCGGCAAGGAAGTGGTTGCGCGCAACCTGCACTATCACTCCAAGCGCCGCGACGGGCCCTTTGTGCCGGTCAACTGCGGGGCGATTCCGGCAGAGCTGCTTGAAAGCGAATTGTTCGGCCACGAGAAGGGCGCCTTTACCGGGGCGATCACCAGCCGTGCCGGGCGTTTCGAGCTGGCCAACGGCGGCACCCTGTTCCTCGACGAGATCGGCGACATGCCGCTGCCGATGCAGGTCAAGCTGCTGCGCGTGTTGCAGGAGCGTACCTTCGAGCGCGTGGGCAGCAACAAGACCCAGAGCGTCGACGTGCGCATCATCGCGGCCACCCACAAGAACCTCGAAAGCATGATCGAGGTCGGCAGCTTCCGCGAAGACCTGTACTACCGCCTCAACGTATTCCCGATCGAGATGGCCCCGCTGCGCGAGCGCGTGGAGGACATCCCGTTGCTGATGAACGAACTGATCTCGCGCATGGAGCACGAAAAGCGCGGTTCGATCCGTTTCAATTCCGCCGCAATCATGTCCCTGTGCCGCCACGGCTGGCCGGGCAACGTGCGCGAGCTGGCCAACCTGGTGGAGCGCATGGCGATCATGCACCCCTACGGTGTGATCGGCGTGGTCGAGCTGCCGAAGAAATTCCGCTACGTCGACGACGAAGACGAGCAACTGGTCGATAGCCTGCGCAGCGACCTGGAAGAACGGGTGGCCATCAACGGTCATACCCCGGACTTCGGCTCTACCGCCATGCTGCCGCCCGAAGGCCTGGACCTGAAGGACTACCTCGGCAACCTGGAACAAGGCCTGATCCAGCAGGCTCTGGACGACGCCAACGGCATCGTCGCCCGTGCCGCCGAGCGCCTGCGCATCCGTCGCACTACCCTGGTGGAGAAGATGCGCAAGTACGGCATGAGCCGCAAAGAAGGTGACGAACAGGCGGATGATTGACGCCTGTTTTTTAAACCACTGAAACTTCAGTGGTTTTTTTTCGGCACGGGTATTGCTACAGCCCTCGCAACGTTCCGTTTAACTGACGGTCAGCCAAGCGAGAGAGCATGATGCCCCACGCCGCCCAACATTCTTCCAGTCCTGCCATTGCAGGCCTGGTTCCCTCTGTAGAACAGCAAAGCCGCCAGGGCCTGGAGCAGGCGTTTTCGCTGTTCAACCAGATGTCCAGCCAATTGACCGATTCCTACAGCCTGCTCGAAGCCCGTGTTTCGGAGCTCAAGGGCGAGTTGGCGGTGGTCAGTGCCCAGCGCATGGAAGAGTTGGCCGAGAAGGAGCGCCTGGCCAACCGCCTGCAAAACCTGCTGTCGCTGTTGCCCGGTGGCGTGATCGTCATCGACGAAGAAGGTCGCGTGCGTGAAGCCAACCCGGCGGCCTGTGACATGCTTGGCCTGCCTCTGGAAGGCGAGCTGTGGCGTCACGTAATCACCCGCTGCTTTGCGCCGCGTGAAGACGATGGCCATGAAATTTCGCTCAAGGACGGTCGCCGCTTGTCCATCGCCACGCGCGCCCTGGACGCGGAGCCGGGCCAGTTGGTGCTGCTCAACGACCTGACTGAAACCCGTCACCTGCAAGACCAGTTGGCGCGCCACGAACGTTTGTCCTCGCTGGGGCGCATGGTCGCTTCCCTGGCGCATCAGATCCGCACGCCACTGTCGGCGGCGTTGATCTACGCCAGTCATTTGACTGACGAACAATTGCCCGCGGCCACTCACCAGCGTTTTGCCGGGCGCCTCAAGGAGCGCCTGCATGAGTTGGAGCACCAGGTGCGCGACATGCTGGTGTTTGCCCGTGGTGAATTGCCGCTGACCGATCGCATCACGCCTGCCGAGTTGATGCAGGCGCTGCAAGCGGCGGCCGCCACCCACATTCAAGACGTACAAGTGCGTTGGCAGTGCGACAGCCATCTCGGCGAGCTGCTGTGCAACCGCGACACCCTCGTCGGTTCGCTGCTCAACCTGATCGAAAACGCCACCCAGGCCAGCGGCCCTGGTGCGCGGCTCAAGGTGCACCTGTACAACCGCGAGCAAACCCTGCGCCTATGCATCAGCGACAGCGGCAGCGGTATCGAGCCTGCCGTATTGCAGCGCCTGGGCGAACCTTTTTTCACCACCAAGACCAACGGTACCGGGCTGGGCCTGACCGTGGTCAAGGCAGTGGCGCGTGCCCATCAGGGAGAATTGCAGCTGCATTCCCGTGTCGGGCGTGGCACCTGTGCATTGATGACCTTGCCGCTGTTTTCATGCGCGGCAAGCACGGAGTAAGAGGTTATGGCTATCAAGGTTCTGTTGGTGGAAGACGATCGCGCGCTGCGTGAAGCATTGGCTGACACGCTGCTGTTGGCGGGCCATGACTACCGGGCGGTCGGTTCTGCCGAGGACGCCTTGGAGGCGGTGGAGCAAGAGTCCTTCAGCCTGGTGGTGAGCGACGTGAACATGCCGGGCATGGACGGCCACCAGTTGCTCGGTGTGCTGCGTGCGCGTCAGCCACAGTTGCCGGTGTTGCTGATGACCGCCCACGGCGCTGTGGAACGTGCAGTCGACGCGATGCGCCAGGGTGCGGCGGATTACCTGGTCAAACCGTTCGAACCCAAAGCCTTGATCGAACTGGTCGCACGGCATGCCCTGGGCGTGGTCCCGGCCACCGACGGCGAAGGTCCGATTGCCTTCGAACCGGCCAGCGCACAATTGCTGGAGCTGGCTGCCCGCGTGGCGCGCAGTGATTCCACCGTGCTGATTTCCGGCGAGTCCGGCACCGGCAAGGAGGTGCTGGCCCGCTACATCCACCAGCAATCGACCCGCGCCAAGCAGCCGTTTATCGCAATCAACTGCGCGGCGATCCCCGACAACATGCTCGAAGCCACGCTGTTCGGCCACGAAAAAGGCTCGTTCACCGGCGCTATTGCGGCTCAGGCGGGCAAGTTCGAGCAGGCGGATGGCGGCACGATTTTGCTCGATGAAATTTCCGAGATGCCCCTGGGCCTGCAAGCCAAGTTGCTGCGGGTGCTGCAAGAGCGCGAAGTAGAGCGCGTCGGCGCACGCAAGCCGATCCAGCTGGATATCCGCGTGGTCGCCACCACCAACCGTGACCTGGCGGGCGAAGTGGCGGCGGGGCGCTTCCGTGAAGACTTGTTCTACCGTCTCTCGGTCTTTCCCCTGGCCTGGCGCCCGTTGCGCGAGCGCCCGGCGGACATCATTCCACTGGCCGAGCGCCTGCTGGGCAACCACGTCAAAAAAATGAAGCATGCCCAGGCACGCCTGTCGGCCGAGGCCCAGGCTTGCCTGGTCGCCTATCCGTGGCCGGGAAACGTCCGGGAACTGGACAACGCCATCCAGCGTGCGTTGATCCTGCAGCAGGGCGGCCTGATCCAGCCCCAGGATTTCTGCCTGGCCATGGGCAGCGGGGTTGCGCCGCTGCCGACCCTGGCGCCTGCGCCCGTGATGGTCGAAACCGAAACCGCCGGTGCGTTGGGCGACGACCTGCGTCGTCGCGAATTCCAGATGATCATCGACACCCTGCGCGCCGAGCGCGGCCGCCGCAAAGAGGCCGCCGAGCGCCTGGGGATCAGCCCGCGGACCTTGCGCTACAAGCTGGCGCAGATGCGTGACGCCGGCATGGACGTCGAGGCGTATCTGTTCGCCACATAATCGGTAACAAGGCGGACAAGGTTTGTCGCCTTTTCTTACGAGTTGAACCAGAGCTGGCACCCTTGTTGCTACTTCACCTAGTAATTGCGGCGTAGCGTCAAAAAACATGCGGGTTGTCGGAGAGAGAAGTTCATGAGCCAGGGTATTGAGTTCAATCGGTTGATGTTGGATATGCGCTCCATGCAAATGGATGCCATGGCTCAACCGAAATCCGTCGCGCCTGCGCCGGAATTGGGCCAAAGCAGCTTCGCCGACATGCTCGGCCAGGCCATCAACAAAGTCAGTGATACCCAGCAAGCCTCCAGCCAATTGGCCAACGCGTTCGAGATCGGCAAAAGCGGCGTGGACCTCACCGATGTGATGGTCGCCTCGCAAAAGGCCAGTGTGTCGTTCCAGGCGTTGACCCAGGTGCGTAACAAGCTGGTTCAGGCTTACCAAGACATCATGCAGATGCCGGTTTAAGGACGAGATTTAAGTCATGGCAGAAGCAGTCGTGGACAACGCACCCGCCAAGGCAGACGGCAAGCCGCCGCTGTTTGGCCTGTCGTTCCTGGAAAACCTCTCCGAAATGACCATGTTGCGTCAGGTGGGCCTGATGGTCGGCCTGGCAGCGAGCGTGGCGATTGGTTTTGCCGTGGTGCTGTGGTCGCAGCAACCGGATTACCGGCCGCTGTACGGCAGCCTTGCGGGCATGGATTCCAAGCAGATCATGGAAACCCTGGCCGCCGCCGACATCGCCTACACCGTGGAGCCCAACTCCGGGGCGCTGCTGGTCAAGGCCGACGATGTGGCCCGTGCACGCATGAAACTCGCGGCGGCCGGCGTTACCCCGTCCGACGCCAATATCGGTTTCGAAATCCTCGACAAGGACCAGGGCCTGGGCACCAGCCAGTTCATGGAAGCCACCCGCTACCGTCGCGGTCTGGAAGGCGAACTGGCGCGCACCATCTCCAGCCTGAACAACGTCAAGGGTGCCCGCGTGCACCTGGCCATTCCGAAAAGCTCGGTGTTTGTGCGCGATGAACGCAAGCCCAGTGCCTCGGTATTGGTGGAACTGTTCGCCGGCCGCTCCCTGGAGCCAGGCCAGGTGCTCGCGATCGTCAACCTGGTCGCCACCAGCGTGCCTGAGCTGAGCAAGTCGCAAATCACCGTGGTCGACCAGAAGGGCAACCTGCTGTCCGACCAGGCGGAAAACTCCGTGCTGACCCAGGCCGGCAAGCAGTTCGACTACAGCCGCCGTGTGGAAAGCATGCTGACCCAGCGTGTGCACAACATCCTGCAGCCGGTGCTGGGCAACGACCGCTACAAGGCGGAAGTGTCCGCCGATGTGGACTTCAGCGCCGTCGAATCGACCTCCGAGCAGTTCAACCCGGACCAGCCGGCGTTGCGCAGCGAGCAGTCCACCAGCGAACAACGCACCGCTGCCAACGGCCCGCCACAAGGCGTACCGGGCGCCCTGAGCAACCAGCCGCCGGCCCCGGCCTCGGCTCCGCAAACCACCGGTGGCGCTACGGCCAGCGCTGGCGCCATCCAGCCAGGCCAGCCGCTGCTGGACGCCAATGGCCAACAGATCATGGACCCGGCCACTGGGCAGCCGATGCTCGCGCCGTACCCGGCGGACAAGCGTAACCAGTCGACCAAGAACTTCGAACTCGACCGTTCCATCAGCCATACCAAGCAGCAACAAGGCCGCGTCAATCGCCTGTCGGTATCGGTGGTAGTGGATGACCAGGTCAAGGTCAATGCCGCCGATGGCGCCGTTACCCGTGCCCCATGGAGCGCCGACGAATTGGCGCGCTTCACGCGCCTGGTGCAGGACGCCGTCGGTTTTGACGCCAGCCGGGGTGACAGCGTCAGCGTGATCAACATGCCGTTCTCTGCCGAGCGTGGCGAAGTGATCGCCGAGCCGGCGTTCTACTCGCAGCCGTGGTTCTGGGACATCGTCAAGCAGGTGCTGGGTGTGTTGTTCATCCTGGTGCTGGTGTTCGGCGTGCTGCGCCCGGTGCTCAACAACATCACCGGCAACGGCAAGAAACAACTGGCGGCCTATGGTGGCAGCGACGTCGAGTTGGGTGGCATGGGCGGCCTGGACGGCGAACTGGCCAACGACCGCGTCAGCCTCGGCGGCCCGCAAAGCATCCTGTTGCCAAGCCCGAGCGAGGGTTACGACGCTCAGCTGAACGCAATCAAGAGTCTGGTGGCAGAAGACCCGGGCCGTGTGGCCCAGGTCGTGAAAGAGTGGATCAACGCAGATGAGTGATAATCGAGCCGCTGTTGCCAAGCTCACCAAGGTCGACAAAGCCGCAGTCCTGCTGCTGTCCCTGGGTGAAACCGACGCCGCCCAAGTGCTGCGCCACATGGGGCCCAAAGAGGTTCAACGGGTGGGCGTGGCCATGGCGCAGATGCGCAATGTGCACCGCGAGCAGGTCGAGCAGGTGATGAGCGAGTTCGTCGAGATCGTCGGCGACCAGACCAGCCTGGGCGTCGGCTCCGACAGCTACATCCGCAAGATGCTCACCTCGGCCCTGGGCGAAGACAAGGCCAACGGCCTGATCGACCGCATCCTGCTCGGTGGTAACACCAGCGGCCTCGACAGCCTGAAATGGATGGAGCCGCGTGCCGTCGCCGACGTGATCCGCTACGAACACCCGCAGATCCAGGCGATCGTGGTGGCGTATCTCGACCCCGACCAGGCCGGTGAAGTGCTCGGCCACTTCGACCATAAAGTGCGCCTGGACATCATCCTGCGCGTGTCGTCGCTGAACACCGTGCAGCCGGCGGCGCTGAAAGAACTCAACACGATTCTGGAGAAGCAGTTCTCCGGCAACTCGAACGCCTCGCGCACCACCCTGGGTGGTATCAAGCGTGCGGCAGACATCATGAACTTCCTCGACAGCTCGGTCGAAGGCCAGTTGATGGACTCGATCCGCGAGATCGACGACACCCTGTCCGGCCAGATCGAAGACCTCATGTTCGTGTTCAACAACCTCTCCGATGTCGACGACCGCGGCATCCAGGCGTTGCTGCGCGAAGTGTCCTCGGACGTGCTGGTGCTGGCCCTCAAGGGTTCGGACGAAAACGTCAAAGAGAAGATCTTCAAGAACATGTCCAAGCGTGCCTCGGAACTGTTGCGCGACGACCTGGAAGCCAAGGGCCCGGTACGCGTCAGCGACGTGGAAACCGCGCAGAAAGAAATCCTCACCATTGCCCGCCGTATGGCCGAAGCCGGAGAAATCGTTCTCGGCGGGAAGGGCGGCGAAGAAATGATCTAAGGCGCTTCCCATGTCGAACAAAGATGAGGCGCCCAGCGATCTGATTCGCGCACGGGACGTCGGTGGGTTCGACATCTGGTCGTTGCCCAGCTTCGACCCGCATGTGCCCGAACCCGAGCCGGAACCGGTCGAAGAACCTCCGGTGGAAATGGAAGAAGTGCCGCTGGATGAAGTCCAGCCACTGACCCTGGAAGAACTGGAAGCCATCCGCCAGGAGGCCTACAACGAAGGCTTCGCGGCGGGTGAAAAAGACGGTTTTCGCAGCACCACCCTCAAGGTGCGCCAGGAGGCCGAAGAGGCCCTGAGCGTCAAGCTGGCCAGCCTGGAACGCTTGATGGGCACGCTGTTCGACCCCATCGCCGAGCAGGATTCGCAGATCGAAAAGGCCATGGTCGACCTGGTACAGCACATCGCCCGCCAGGTGATCCAGCGCGAATTGGCGCTGGATTCCAGTCATATCGAAAGCGTGATGCGCGAAGCCCTCAAGCTGCTGCCCCTGGGCGTCGGCAACGTGCGGCTGTACATCAACCCGCAGGATTTCGAACAGGTCAAGGCCCTGCGCGAGCGTCATGAAGAAACCTGGCGCATCGTCGAAGACGCATCGTTGCAGCCCGGTGGTTGCCGCGTCGAAACCGAACACAGTCGCATCGATGCCACGGTGGAGACCCGCATCAGCCAGATCATGGCCAAGCTGTTTGATCAGCTCCACGAACAGGCCCTGCACCCGGCCGAGCCTGATCTGAGCGTGGACCTGGACGCCGTCGATGCGCCTTGACCGCACCAGCTTCGCCAAGCGCCTGGCCGGTTACGCCGAGGCCACGGAGTTGCCCGGCCAGCCGATCCTCGAAGGACGCCTGCTGCGCATGGTCGGCCTGACCCTTGAGGCCGAAGGCCTGCGCGCCGCCATGGGCAGCCGCTGCATGGTGATCAACGACGACAGCTACCACCCGGTGCAGGTCGAAGCCGAAGTGATGGGCTTTTCCGGTAGCAAGATTTTCCTGATGCCCGTGGGCAGCCTGGCGGGCATTGCCCCTGGTGCCCGCGTGGTGCCGTTGGCCGACACCGGCCGCCTGCCGATGGGCATGAGCATGCTCGGTCGCGTACTCGACGGCGCCGGTCGTGCGCTGGACGGCAAGGGCGGCATGAAGGCCGAGGACTGGGTGCCGATGGACGGTCCCACTATCAACCCGCTCAACCGCAACCCCATCAGCGTGCCGCTGGACGTTGGCATTCGCAGCATCAACGGATTATTGACGGTCGGTCGTGGCCAGCGTCTGGGCCTGTTCGCCGGTACCGGCGTGGGTAAATCGGTGTTGCTGGGCATGATGACGCGCTTTACCGAGGCCGACATCATCGTGGTCGGGCTGATCGGCGAACGGGGCCGCGAGGTGAAGGAATTCATCGAGCACAGTCTCGGCGAAGAAGGTCTCAAGCGCTCGGTGGTGGTTGCCTCCCCAGCCGACGATGCGCCGCTGATGCGGTTGCGCGCCGCCATGTACTGCACGCGCATCGCCGAATATTTCCGCGACAAGGGCAAGAACGTCCTGTTGCTGATGGATTCGCTCACGCGTTTCGCCCAGGCCCAGCGGGAAATCGCCCTGGCCATCGGCGAACCGCCGGCGACCAAGGGTTACCCGCCGTCGGTGTTCGCCAAACTGCCCAAGCTGGTGGAGCGCGCCGGTAACGCCGAGGCCGGTGGTGGCTCGATCACCGCGTTCTACACGGTATTGTCCGAAGGCGATGACCAGCAGGACCCGATTGCCGACTCGGCGCGGGGCGTGCTCGACGGCCACATTGTGCTGTCACGGCGCCTGGCGGAAGAAGGGCACTACCCGGCCATCGACATCGAAGCGTCCATCAGCCGGGTGATGCCAGCGGTGGTTACGCCGGAACACATGGCCCGGGCGCAACAGTTCAAGCAGCTGTGGTCGCGCTACCAGCAGAGCCGCGACTTGATCAGCGTCGGTGCCTACGTGGCGGGCGGTGATCGCGACACCGACCTGGCCATCGCCCTGCAACCGCAGTTGGTGACGTACCTGCGCCAGGGCCTCAACGACAAGATCAGCATGGGCGAAAGCGAAGCGCACCTGCAGTCGATCTTCGCCCCGGCGCCGGGCGGCTAAGCCATGGCCAACAGCCGCGCCGCGCGCCTGGCTCCGGTGGTGGACATGGCCGAAAAGGCCGAGAAAACCGCCGTGCAGCGCCTGGGTTACTTCCAGGGGCAAGTCCGCCTGGCGGAAAGCAAGCTGGGCGACCTGGAGCGTTTTCGCGGCGAGTACCAGCAGCAATGGATCGAGCGCGGCAGCAAGGGCGTGTCCGGCCAATGGCTGATGGGTTACCAGGGCTTTCTCAACCAGTTGGAAACCGCCGTCGGCCAGCAGCGCCAAAGCCTGGCGTGGCACCAGAACAACCTCGACAAGGCGCGTGAGAGCTGGCAGGCCGCGTTTGCCCGGGTCGAAGGTCTGCGCAAGCTGGTGCAGCGCTATATCGACGAAGCGCGGGCGCTTGAAGACAAGCGCGAGCAGAAGCTGCTCGATGAGCTGTCCCAGCGCTTGCCGCGCAAAGACGTCTATTGAAGGTTGCCCACATCCCCTGCACCTGCTAAACCTTGTGTCATTGCCAATGACAAGGAAGCAGTCACATGTCAGTCGAGTCAGAAGTATCCCTGGATGGGAATAAGTTGACGATCGCGGTCAAGGGCCGGTTTGATTTCGGCAGCCATCAAGCGTTTCGTGACGCTTACGAGCGTTTCTACAAGGTGCCCACTACCTACGTCGTGGACTTGAAAGAGACGACCTACCTCGACAGCTCCGCCCTCGGCATGCTGTTGCTGCTGCGCGATCATGCCGGCGATGACGCCGATATCCGGGTGATCAACAGCAATTCGGATGTGCGCAAGATCCTCGGTATCTCCAACTTCGACAAACTGTTCGACATCAGTTGAGCGTCCTGGCCCCGGTCCTTGAGCCGCTGACGATCCTGATCGCCGAAGACAGCGCCGCCGACCTGCTGTTGCTGTCGACCATCATCCGACGCCAGGGCCACCAGGTGCTCACGGCCACCAACGGTGCTGAAGCGGTCGCGGTGTTTACCCGTGAGAGACCGCAGTTGGTGTTGATGGATGCGCTGATGCCGGTGATGGACGGTTTTGAGGCGGCGCGTCGGATCAAGCAATTGGCGGGTGAAGAGCTGGTGCCGCTGATTTTCCTCACCTCCCTGCGCGAGAGCGAAGCGCTGGCCCAGTGCCTGGATGCCGGTGGTGATGACTTCCTGCCCAAGCCCTACAACCAGCTGATTCTCGCGGCGAAGATCAATGCCATGGACCGCCTGCGTCGGTTGCAGGCCACGGTCTTGCAGCAACGCGACCTGATCGCCAAACACCATGATTACCTCCTGCATGAGCAGCGGGTGGCCAAGGCGGTGTTCGACAAGGTTGCCCATTCCGGTTGTATCAACGCCGCGCCGAATATTCGCTACCTGCAATCGCCCTACGCGTTGTTCAACGGTGATTTGCTGTTGGCTGCCTACACCCCGTCCGGCGACATGCACGTGCTGCTCGGTGACTTCACCGGCCATGGCCTGCCGGCGGCGGTGGGCGCCATGCCCCTGGCAGAAGTGTTCTACGGCATGACCGCCAAGGGCTACGGCCTGGCACAGACCCTGCGGGAGATGAACGCCAAGCTCAAGCGCATCCTGCCGGTGGACATGTTCTGCTGCGCCACCCTGTTGTGCCTGAGCACGCAGCGGCGGGTGGTGGAGGTGTGGAACGGCGGCATGCCCGAAGGCTATGTGCATGAAATCGCCACGGGTAAACGCACGCCACTGGAGTCGCGGCATTTGCCGTTGGGTGTGCTGTCGGCGCAAGCCTTTGATGATCGCACCGAGGTCTGGCCCATGGCCCTGGGTGACCGGGTGTTCCTGTTGTCCGATGGCGTGCTGGATACCGCTGACGCCAATGAGCAGCTGTTTGGCGCTGAACGTTTGCAGCAGGTGTTCGCCGCCAACCGCGAGCCTGATCGGCTGTTTGAAGATATCGAACAGGCGCTGGCGGCCTTCCGAGGCAAAGCGCGGGATGACGTGAGCATGGTGGAGATCACCCTGCAAGTCGACCAGCAACTGCGTGCGAGCGGACCGTTGTATGCCGACAGTGGGCAGTCTTGTCCGCTGGATTGGTCGGTGAGTTTCGAATTCCGTGCAGAGACCTTGAAGCGTTACAACCCATTGCCGTACCTGCTGCAACTGCTGCTGGAGATCCACGGCCTGCGCGAGCAGAGCGGGGCGCTGTACAGCGTGATGGCGGAGCTGTATTCCAATGCGCTGGAGCATGGCGTGCTGGGCCTGGATTCACGGCTCAAGCGTGACGCCCAGGGGTTTGCCGAGTATTACCGTCTGCGTAATGACCGCCTGGCACAACTCAACAGCGGCTATATACGGGTGCATGTGCAGGTGGTACCGACGGAGGCGGGTGGCAGGATGACCCTGCGCGTCGAGGACAGCGGCCCCGGTTTCGATGTGGAACAGGTGCTGGCGCGGCCGTTGGATATCGACCGTCTGTCCGGCCGGGGCTTGAGCCTGGTGCGCCAATTGAGCAGCGATGTACGCTGGTCGGATGGCGGGCGCAGTGTCTGCGTGGAGTTTTCCTGGGAGGCTCTGGCATAATCCGCCGATTCTTGATCAAGGAGCGAGCAAGTGGTTGATCTACATCTGGACCCGGAGGTGCTGTCGGGTTTGCAGGAAGTCATGGAAGGCGAGTATCCCAAGTTGCTTGATACCTTTCTTGATGATTCCCAGAAGCGCGTCGAAGCGCTGCGCAAGGCCAGGGATGATGCGAAGGCGTTGGGGCGGATTGCGCATAGTTTCAAGGGCAGCAGTGGGAACCTTGGGGCGGTGAGGTTGGCGCAGTTGTGTCAGCGGTTGGAGGTTGAGTCCGTTGGGCCTGTGGTTGGGGATCTGGGGGAGTTGGTGGATCAGATTGATCGGGAGTTTGCGTTGGTGAAGCCGTTGTATGAGTCGGAGCGGCAGCGGTTTCAGATGTGATTGAGTACATATCCGTTTTTTATGTAACGGCGGCTTAGGGTTCCGCCCTTACGGCGGGTCACTTTTGGAAAGGCCCAAAAGTAACCAAAAGGCCTTCGCCCCAACACTCGGCACCTCGCCTAGGCTCGGTGTTCCCTCAAGCCTGCGTTCGGCCAGCGTGTTTGACGGGGCGCCGAAGATCAAAAGCAAGAGCGACTCGCTGCGCATCGTAGATACGTTTTTTGTTCTGTGTAACCGACTTACTGTGGCGAGCGGGCTTGCCCCGCGTTGGGCTGCGAAGCAGCCCTAGAACCAGTGAGCGCGCCGCGTTTATCCTGGCTTCCCGCGTTATGGTTAACGACCTTCGCGGGCAAGCCCTGCTCCTACAGGGGAGCGCGTACGCTTCAACGATTCGGTCGGCTATTCGGCCGCCGCGCTTTGCTTTTGATTTTGATCTTAGGCGCCCCGTCAAACACGCTGGCCGGAAT
>NZ_MDGK01000054.1 GCF_001870465.1 Pseudomonas extremorientalis | reverse complement strand
GGGCACACCGAGCCTAGGCGAGGTGCCGAGTGTTGGGGCAAGAGCCCTTTGCTTACTTTGGGGCTTTTCCAAAGTGAGCCGCCGTAAGGGCGGAACCCTAAGTGGCCGTTACCTAAAAAACGGATATGTACTCAATAAAACCAACCGCCCCCAAACCTGGCCCAACTCTTGCTCTACCTCTCAATACTGCATCCCCGACCCCCATGCAGTGGAGACCTTTACCTATGCCAGTCGCCCCGAATTCGCTCCTTCAGGCTGCCCCCGCGGCCAAGCCTCAAGCGCCCTCTGCCAACCCATCGGCAGTGGCTGCGGACCCACGGGACAAGGGCCCTGGCTTCGCTCAAGTGTTTGCCAGCCAGGCGTCCAAGCCCACGGTCAAGACCGACGACAGCTCGGCCAAACCCACCGCAACCAAGTCGTCCGATGCCAGCGCCAAGCCTGCAGCGGGCAATGACAAGCCTGCCGCCAGCACGCCAGCCGTTGCCGATAGCGGCAATACCTTGCCTGCCACGCCGCCGGCCAAAACCGACGACAGCGCGAGCAAGGATGACGACGCGCCAGCCGACCCTGCCCTGGTGCAGCAACCTCCGGCTGACCCGGTGGTCGACCCGGCACTAACTGCCACCGTCACCCCGGTAGCCGTGCCGGTGCCGGTTGAAACACCCGCGCCCGCCACCACGACCAAGGATGACAAGGCTCAGCCGGTGGTTGCTGCGCCGGTCGCAGCGACTGAGGAAGCCAAGCCGGCTTTCGATCCTGAAGCAGATCCCCTGGATGCCATGCCCGCCGTGCGCCTGGCGATGGAGCAGGGCGGTCACGTATCGGCCAGCAGCCAGGCGCAGGCGAAAACCGCTCCGGCACCGACTCAGGATCAACCCACTGCCGCACAGAATTTCGCCGCCGGCCTGGCCAATATGGTCGACCAGCAAGCCACCAAGGACAGCACCGACCAGGGCGGCGACAAGGCCTTCAGCGGGTTGATCGAAGACGGTCTCAAGGACCTGAAGAACGCCAGCAGCGACACCCGTGTCGATGACTTCGCCAACCGCCTCGCCGCGTTGACCCAGGCGGCCACGCCGAAAACCGCCAACGCCTTGCCACCGGTGACCAATGCGCCATTGGCCATGCACCAGAGCGGCTGGACCGATGAAATCGTCAACCGGGTGATGTACCTGTCCAGCGCCAACCTCAAGTCGGCGGAGATCCAGTTGCAACCCGCTGAGCTTGGCCGCCTGGATATCAAGGTCAACATGACCGCCGACCAACAGGCCCAGGTCAACTTCATGAGCGCCCACCCGGTGGTACGTGAAGCGTTGGAAAGCCAGTCCGGGCGCTTGCGGGAGATGTTTGCCCAGCAGGGCATGGGCCAGGTGGACGTGAACGTGTCGGACCAGTCCCGTGGGCAGGAGCAACAACAGCAGCAGGCCCAGACCCGTGGTGTGAGCGGTAGCGGCGGGCGCGGGGGTGACAATGGCGACAGCGGCAACCACCTTGATGTGGCTGAAGCCGTGACGCCGGTCACCTCAACCGTAATCGGCTCCAGTGCGGTCGACTACTACGCCTGATCCGGACGAAATATGGGAGGGGGCTTGCCCCCGATGAGGGTGTGTCAGCTGAAACATGGGTGACTGATACACCGCTATCGGGGGCAAGCTGAACTGGCCTAATGATTTTGGACACTTCAATCGGGCGCTATGATAGCGCCCAAATCTGAGGTGTTTGGATATGCGTAAATCTTATTCGAGTGAGTTCAAGCTCAAGGCTGCCAGCATGGTGCTGGATGAAGGTCAGCCGGTTACCGAGGTCTGTGCCAGCCTGGATATTGGTCCTACTGCTCTGCGCCGTTGGGTCGATCAAGTGCAAAAAGAACGCTTGGGCTCGACTCCGGTGGGAGCCAAGGCAATTACCGCTGATCAACGAGAGATCCAGAGACTCAAAGCCCTGCTCAGGGAGAAAGACCTGGACATTGAAATCTTAAAAAAGGCCAGTGCTCTCCTGCTTTTGGACGCCAAAGATCATTCACGCTGATCGATGAGCTGGACGAGCAGTACGGCGTTAAAAGGTGTTGCCGGGCGTTCGGGGTTAACCGCAGCAGCTTCTATGCCTGGCGCCAGCGCCAGGGCAGAGCAAATCCTGAGCGGGAAAAGCTCAAAGCCGCGCTGGTCAGGCACCACAAGGCGTCGAGAGAGTCGGCGGGCGCACGTACCTTGTCCAAGGAGCTGCAAGCCAAAGGACATCGTGTCGGACGTTACATGGCTCGCAATTTGATGCGCGAGGCTGGCATCGCTAGTCGTCAGCGCAGGCGCCATAAGTACAAGTCGCCGGGCGTGGAGGCCTTGGTGGCGCCGCATGTGCTCAAGCGGAAATTTGATGTGACGGCGGTTAATCAGGTGTGGTGTGGCGACGTAACGTACATCAAGGTCGGCAAGCGTTGGATGTACTTCGCCGCCGTTCTGGATCTGTACGCTCGCAGGATCGTAGGCTGGTCGTTCTCGATGATTTCGGATGCCAACCTGACCTGCGAGGCACTACGCATGGCAGTTGAGCTACGCGGCCATCCCGAGGATGTGTTGTTTCACTCTGACCAAGGTTGCCAGTACACCAGCCATAAATTCCGAAACGCGCTTGTGAAGCATGGGTTTAGGCAAAGTATGAGCCGTAAAGGCGAGTGCTGGGACAACGCCCCGATGGAGCGTTTCTTTGGTAGTTTGAAATCCGAGTGGGTTCCTGAAACGGGCTACAAACTGGAGCATGAGGCCCGGGCAGATGTGCAGCGCTATGTCTCGCGCTACAACATCAGCAGGCCTCACAGCTACAACGACTACCGGTCGCCGGTCGCGAAGGAAAGGTTGGCGGCATGAACCTTAATCGGTGTCCAAGATTACTTGACCAGTTCAAGCCCCCTCCCACA
>NZ_MDGK01000053.1 GCF_001870465.1 Pseudomonas extremorientalis | reverse complement strand
TCGGGCGTGCGTGCAACCTGTTCCTCGATCAATTGATGCACGCAACGCTGCCGTGGGTAGTCACGTGCAGTGGTGTTCCACTCCTCCACCACCTGTCGGCGCACAGCGCCCGTCAGCGACGGCAACTCGCCCACACGCCGAGGCGTGGAACTGGCCAAGCTGTTGAGCAGGTGCTGGAAAGACTCGGCCAACTGCTGAATCTCGGCGTCGCCGAACGCCTGCACATCAAAGCTGAACTCGAACTCCAGAGCTGCCCCGGCGCCTAGCAGCACCGTCAGCGGATAGTGGGTCTGCTCGACGTTCTGCACACCGCTGAAGGTCAGTCCAGCCGAGGCGCCTTCGGCCAACGCTGCGGACACCGGATAGTTTTCAAACACCAGCAGCGTGTCGAACAACGCCGCGCCGCTCGTACCCGCCCAGCGCTGGATATCGAACAACGGCGTATGTTCGTGTTCACGCAGGCTGAGATTCAGTGTCTGCAGTTGCTGCAACCATTCCCCTACCCACAACATCGGACTCGGGTTGGCGATAACCGGCAAGGTGTTGATAAACAGGCCTACCTGCTGCTCCACCCCCGTTAACCCTGCTGGCCGACCGGACACCGTGGCGCCAAACACTACGGTGTCCTGGCCGGTCTGGCGTTGCAGCAACAACAACCAGGCGGCCTGCACAAGGGTGTTCAGGGTGACTTTTTGGGTCTGGGCAAAAGCCTTGAGTTGGGTAGTTTGTGCGATGCTCAGGGCCAGTGTGTGCCTGCCTTTGGCGGACGACGGATCAGACGCAGCGCCCCGCGCCAGGCGCGTTGGCTGCTGCAACGCAGTCAACTGGTCCTTCCAGAAGGCTTCGCTGGCAGCCGGGTCCTGAGCCTGCAACCAACCGATATAGTCACGGTAATGCCCTTGCAGCGTCGGAAGTGGTCGGCCGGCGTAGCACTGCAAGACCTCGCCGAATAATTGCGCACGGCTCCAGCCATCCAGAAGAATATGATGATTGGTGTAGATCAGATGAAAGCGATCGGTATCGGTGCGCACCAGTTTCAGACTCAGCAGCGGTGGCTGCTCCAGTACAAAACCTTGCGCCCGCGTCGACTCGCTCAACGCGTCCAGCGCGGCCTCCTTATCCGGCCGTGCCTGCCAGTCGTATTCAGCGAACGGCAAGCACGCTGCGCGATACACCGCTTGTAACGGCTGCGCCAGGTCCTGTTGCCAGACAAACCCGGTGCGCAGCATGTCATGTCGCGCCAGCACCTGCTTCCAGGCGAGCTGGAACCGAGGTACGTCGAGGCCGTGGATGTCAGCGCGCAACTGACTGACGTAGATATCGTCCCGGCCCTGCTGGTAAAGGCTGTGGAACAGCATGCCCTGTTGCATCGGCGACAGCGGATACAGGTCCTGTACCTCTCGCGATGGGAGTGCCAGACCATCCAGCTGTTCTTGGTTCAGCTGCGCCAGGGTCACATCGGCCGGGGTGAACGCACCGTGTTGCGGGTCCACGCAATGTGCGATCAGCGCCAGCAGCTCACGCCGGTAATCGTCCACCAGCCCCTGAATGGTCTCGGCCTTGTACATCTCACGACTGAACCCCCACCGCAGGGCCAATTCACCACCGTACACCTGCCCTTCCACCGTCAGCCAGTTGGCCAGCGGTGCCTCGGGGTCCTGGGCCTGACCACTGCCCTGGTCAGCCGGAACGAACAGCGCTGCCTCGTTGAACTGGCGATCGAACTGCCCCAGGTAGTTGAAGGTGATGCGCGGCACAGCCTGTTTTGACAAGGCTTCACGCGCACCAGCTGCGCCGAGGTAACGCAGCAGGCCATAGCCGATACCTTTATGCGGCACCGCACGCAGTTGCTCCTTCACCGACTTGATCGCCGCCGACAGCTCGCCGCCGGCCTGCAGGCGCACCGGGAACAGGCTGGTGAACCAGCCCACGGTGCGGCTCAGGTCGAGCGTGTCGAACAGGTCTTCGCGACCATGGCCTTCCATTTGGATCAGCGCGGCGGGCTGCTCGCTCCAGCGGCTGATGACGCGCGCCAAGGCGGTCAGCAGCAGTTCGTTAACCTGGGTGCGATAGGCCGCCGGGGCGTCTTGCAGCAGTTGGCGGGTGTGTTCGGCGCTGAGGCGGATTTCGAGTGTGGTGCCCAGGCGGTTTTGCAGGCCGCCCAGGGGGTTATCGCAAGGCAGATCGGCGCTCGCGGTTTGGGCCTGCCAGTACGGCAGTTGCTCGTCCAGCGTCTGCGCGTGGGCCTGTAACTGCTGCGCCCACTGCTGGTAGGCGCTGGTCTTGGCCGGCAGCGCGGCGTTGCGATAGGCCTGTTGCAGGTCTTCGAGCAGGATACGCCACGATACGCCGTCCACTGCCAGGTGATGCACCACCAGCAACAGGCGTTGGGTGCCGTCGGCCATCATTGCCAGGACCGCACGCAGCAGCGGGCCCTGTTCAAGATCAAGGCTGCGTTGAGCCTCGTCGCACAGTGCGGCCAACTCAGCCTCGCCGGCGACCTGGGACTGCCATAACGAAGCCGATGCAACCGGCTCGGCGTGGGCCTGGCGCCAACCGTCCGCTTGTTGCACAAAACGCAGGCGCAAGGCGTCGTGATGGTTGATCAAGCGAGTCAAGGCGGCCTCAAGGCGCATGGGCTCCAGCGCCTCACGCGGAGTCAGCAGCAACGACTGGTTCCAGTGCTGGCGTGCCGGGATCGCCTGTTCGAAAAAGCTGTGTTGCACCGGTGTGAGGAGCACATCCCCGGTGACCGGCCCCTGGTCGACGAGCGTCGCCTGTTCGAAGGTCGCCACCCGCGCCAGGCTGCGCACGCTCTGGTACTGGAACAGGTCCCGCGGGCTCAGGCGAATGCCCGCCTGGCGCGCACGGCTGACCACCTGGATGGAGATGATCGAATCGCCACCCAGTTCGAAGAAGTTGTCTTCCAGGCCGACATGCTCCACGCCGAGCACATCGCTCCAGATTGCCGCGAGGGCTTTTTGCACCTCGCTTTCCGGGGCGACATAAGCCTGCTGGGGCGCAGCATCCGGCAATGGCAAGGCCTTGCGGTCGAGCTTGCCGTTGGCGGTCACCGGCAGCTTGGCCAGGGGCACCAGATGGGTCGGCACCATGTATTCCGGGAGGCTTTCGAGCAGCCAGGCCTTGAGGTCGACCGGCGTTTCGTCGGCCAGCACCAGGTAGGCCACCAGTTGCTTGCCACCCTGCACCAGCACCACGGCTTCGCGCACCGAGGGGTGTTGCATCAGGCGTGTCTCGATTTCGCCCAGCTCGATACGCAGGCCGCGCAGCTTGACCTGATGATCAAGGCGGCCGAGGTATTCGATCACCCCATCGGCGCGCTGGCGCACGCGGTCGCCGGTGCGATACAGGCGCACACCGTCACCGAACGGGCTCGGCACAAAACGCTCGGCAGTCAGTGCCGGGCGCCGGTGGTAACTGCGCGCCAGGCCGGCGCCGCCCAGGTACAGCTCACCGCTGACGCCCGCAGGCACCGGGTTGAGCTGGGCATCGAGCACGTACGTAGCGAGGTTGGCGATGGGTCGACCGATGGGCACGCTGTCGGCGCCTTCGTCGACGCAGGTCCAGTGGGTCACGTCGATGGCAGCTTCGGTCGGGCCGTAGAGGTTGAACAGGCTGGCCTGTGGCAATTTGGCGAACACTTGCAACTGCGCATCCAGCGGCAAGGCTTCACCGCTGCACACGATGCGTCGCAGGCTGTTGCAGGCGTGCACCCCCGGCTCATGAATAAATGCCTGGAGCATCGATGGCACGAAGTGCAAGGTGGTGATGCAGTGCTGCCCGATGGTCTCGATCAAGCGCGCCGGTTCGCGGTGTTCGCCGGGCGCGGCGACAACCAGGCGCGCGCCGGTCATCAGCGGCCAGAAGAACTCCCACACCGACACGTCGAAACTGAACGGGGTTTTCTGCAGCACCGCATCGCTGGCGTCCAGGCCATAGGCCTGTTGCATCCAGCACAGGCGGTTGACCAGCGCACGATGGCTGTTGCCGGCGCCCTTGGGCTTGCCGGTGGAGCCGGAGGTGTAGATCACATAGGCCAGGTTCAGCGCCTGCAGGTCGACGCTTGGCGACTGGCGGTTGTAACCGTCGAGCCAGCTCGCGGGCTGGTCCAGGGCAATCACCTGGATGCCCTCGGTCGGCAGCAATGGCAACAGGTCGCGCTGGCTGAGCAGCAACTGGATGCCGCTGTCGTCGATCATGTAGGCCAGGCGTTCCCGGGGGTATTCAGGGTCCAGCGGGACATAGGCGCCGCCGGCCTTGAGAATGGCGAGCAAGCCGACCACCATTTCGATGGAGCGCTCGACGCAGATCCCCACCAGCGTGTCAGGGCCGACGCCTTGCTCGCGCAAGGCGTGGGCCAGCTGGTTGGCGCGGGTGTCGAGCTGGGCGTAGGTCAGCGTGGTTGCACCGAACACCAGCGCCGGTGCATCGGGCGTGACGCGGACCTGGTCCTCGATCAGGTGATGAATGCCGCGCTCGGTCGGGTACGCCTCGGCAGTCTGGTTCCATGCGTGGACCAGCACCTGCTGCTCATCCGCGACCAACATCGGCAGTTCGCCGATGCGCTGCTCACCGTCGGCCACCATGGCCTGCAACAGGCTGAGCCAATGCCCGGCCATGCGCTCGATGGTTGGCGCGTCGAACAGGTCGTTGGCGTAGGTCAACGCGGCATGCAGGGTGCCGGATTTTTCATAGGTGTCGAGGGTCAGGTCGAACTGGGTGGTGCGGCCTTGCCACTCCACCAATGCCAGTTCCAGGCCGGAGGCGGTGCTGACACTGGTAATGTCGGCCACCACCGGCTGGTGGTTGTACATCACCTGAAACAGCGGCGTGTGGCTCAGGCTGCGCTCGACCTTGAGGGCTTCCACCAGGCGCTCGAACGGCAACTCCTGATGGGCCTGGGCGCCCAGGGCGTGCTCCTTGATGCTTTGCAGCAACTCGGTGATGCGGGTTTGCCCGGTCAGCTCGGTGCGCAGCACCTGGGTGTTGACGAAGAAACCGATCAACCCTTCGACTTCAGTGCGGTTGCGGTTGGCGATCGGCACGCCGACGCGGATATCGTGCTGCCCGGTGTAGCGATGCAGCAACACGTTGAAAGCACCGAGCAACAGCATGAACAGGGTGACGTTGTGTTTTTGCGCGCAGCCGCGCAGTTGCATGGCCAGCGCAGGCTCAATCGCGAAATTGTGGCGTGTGCCCTGGTAGCTCGGCATCGCCGGACGCGGGCGGTCGGTGGGCAGCTCCAGCACCGGGTGCTCATCGCCCAGGCGCGCTTGCCAGTAATCCAGTTGGCGCGCCTGCTCCCCCGCTTCCAGCCAGCGGCGCTGCCACAGGGCGTAATCGCTGTACTGGATCGGCAAGGCCGGCAGTTGCGGGGGTTCGTTGCGCTCGTGGGCGTCGTAGCAGCGGATGAACTCGTCGATCAGCACATTCATCGACCAGCCATCGGAGACGATGTGGTGCAGGGTCAGCAGCAGCACGTGTTCCTGCGCGTCGAGCTTGAGCAATTGCACGCGCAGCAGCGGACCGTTTTCCAGGTCGAAGGGCAACAGCGATTGGCGGGTCGCGGCCTCGTTGACGGCCTGTTCGCGCGCGGGGGCGTCCAAGTGGCTAAAGTCGAGTTGCTCGACGGTCAACGGCGTGTCCGCCGGCACTTGCAACAGGCGCTCGTCTGCCTGGCGCTGGAACCCTGTGCGCAGGGTTTCGTGGCGCGCGACCAGGCTGGCGAACGCCTGCTCCAGCGCGCAGAGGCTCAACGCCCCTTTGAGTCGCACTGCACCCGGCAGGTTGTAGGCGCCGCTGGCCGGGTCCAATTGCCAGAGAAACCACATGCGCTGCTGCGCGTAGGACAGTGCCTGACGATCCTGCGCCTCCACCCCTGCCGGAATCGGAAACCGGGAAAAATCCACGCCTTCTTTCTGCAAGGCCTGCAGGAACAATTGGCGCTTTTCCAGGGGCAACCCGATAAACCGGCGAGCAAGTTTCAAGGAGTCTTCAGCATTCATTTCTTGGAGTCCGGAGCAATAGGCAGGAAGCACAAAGGCACGTCGTCCCTATAAAACGAACCGGAGAGGGAAAAATTAGCGGGGGGATGGCAGGCGCGGGGCACGGTGTCATCAGGGGTTACATCAGTGAACAACCAACTGAAACACAAAGGCTACATCGGCTCCATCGAAGCCAGCCTCGAAGACAACTGCCTGTTCGGCAAGGTCTTGTTCATCAAGGCGCTAGTGAGCTACGAAGGGAAAACCACCTGCCAGACCCTGGGGCATGCACCAGAGAAACCTTGCAAAGGTTCCTTCAATGTCCGAGCCGGCCATGACCTGCACCTGGCGGCGACCCGTAAAAAGGTGACACTCAATGACCTGACCCGCCAGGCGTTGAACGAGTTTCTGCAGCATCACAGCACAGACGCCTGCCCCGCGATCGGCTGATCATCCCAGGCGCCGATACCCCAACACCGCAGCCCCCAACACCACTACTCCCGCCGCCAGCGCCACCCGGAACCCGCTGGTGGCGCCAAAGTGGTCGATCATCCACCCGGAGCTGGCCGCGCCGATGGCCACGCCGATGCTGAGGCCGGTGATCAGCCAGGTCATGCCCTCGGTCAATCGACTGGCGGGCACGACCTGTTCCACCAGGGCCATGGACACAATGAGGGTGGGGGCAAAGAACAGCCCGGAGACAAAGACCGCCACCGCCAGCCCCGCAATGTTGGTCACCAGCAGTAAAGGCAAGGTGGTCAACGCCGTGGCGATGCCGCACAACAGAAACTGCCGGGGCAGCGGCGCCTTCAGCTTGAGGGTGCCGAACGCCAGTCCCGCCAGGCACGAACCGATGGCGTAGACCGACAGTACGATGCTCGCAGCAGCCGGCTGGCCCTGATGCTGGGCAAAGGCGACGCTGACCACATCCACCACGCCGACGATCACGCCCATGGCCAACAGCAGGATCATCAGGATCAGCACCGAAGGCGACGCGACCAGCCAGCGGCCGTGATGGCCTTGATGCGCGTGCACCGGTGGCTCGGTCTCGCGCTGCAACACAAAGGTGGTGACGCCCACCGCCAGCAACAACGCGGCCACCAGAGGCCCGGCTTCCGGGAACAGCACCACGCACAAACCTACCGAGATCGGCGGGCCGATGATGAAGCACACCTCATCCAGCACCGACTCCAGGGCAAACGCAGTCTGCAGCTTGGGTTGGCCCCGGTACAACTCGGTCCAGCGCGCCCGTACCATGGCCGACATGTTGGGCATGCAACCGGCCAGGGCGGCGAACAGGAACAACGCCCAGTTCGGTGCCTGCAAGCGAGTGCACAGCAGCAACATCAGCAACGCCCCGCCACCGATCAACGCGGCAATCGGCAACACCCGCCCTTGGCTGTAGCGATCCACCAGCCTGGATACCTGCGGCGCGCAAAACGCCGTGGCCAGGGCAAATACCGCCGCCACCGAGCCCGCCAGTCCGTAACCGCCGTGCACCTGCGAGAGCATGGTGATCAAGCCGATCCCCGTCATCGACACCGGCATGCGCGCCAGCATCCCCGCCAGTACAAAAGCCCGGGCGCCAGGGACCTGGAACAATTCGGCGTAAGGGTTTGCCATGGCTCAGAAACCTTCTGTCCTTAAGGTGCGCAACCTTTTATCACACCAACCGCTTGATCTGCTTGTGTCGCCACACCAGCCGATAATACGCAGTCTGCAACGCCAGCATGGCCAGGTAGGTCAACGGAAACGCCATCCACACCCCTTCCAGGCCGAAGTGGGCGTTGAGCAGGTACGCCATCGGCAGTTCCACGCAGAGCACGCAGAAGATCGAGATCGCCACCGGCATCAACACCACGCCGCTTGCGCGCATGATCCCGCCGATCACGGCCTGGAAGCCGAATACCAAAATGCTCCACAACATGATGTGCAACAGGTGTTCGGCTTTGACCCGTGCCGCGTCATCGGTGATGAACAGGCCGAGCAGCCAGTGGGACAGGACATAACCCAGCACAATCAGGCCACCGGTCAGGCAGGTGTTGATCAGCAGGCCGGTGCGCAGGATCGGGCCGATGCGCTCCAGACGCCCGGCGCCAATCGCCTGGGCCCCGAGGATCGATGCGGTGATGGCAATCGACAGCGCCGGGAACTGCACGTAGTTGACGATCTGCGTCACCGCGCCATAGGCCGCCGTGGCCTGGGAACCGTGACCGTTGACCAGGGCGAGGATGACCAGCTCCGACAGCGACAACACCACCATCTGCAAGCCCGTGGGCAAGCCGATGCGCAGGACCTTGCCGAGAATGGTCCGATCCAGGCGCAGGGCCGCCAACAATTCACGGTCCGGCGCCATCACATGGTTCTTGTGGCGCAGCCGCATTATCAGAAACAGCATCGCTGCCGCGTTACCCACCAACCCGGCGTACACCGCGCTCTGGATACCCAAGGGCGGCAGGCCGATCCAGCCACGGATCAGCGCCGGTGTCAGCACCAGGCCGACCAGGGTCGAAACCATCAGCGCGAGCAACGGCGATACCGTGTCGCTGACACCACGCAGCAATTGGGTGTAGAGGATAAAGACCAGCAGCAGCGGCATGATCAACATCATCATCTGTGCATAACCCACGGCGTCGTCGAGCACATCGACCGGCGTGCCGAGTGCCTGCAAGGCCGGGCGCGCAAACAGGCTGCCGAGCACCGCAGCGATCACCCCCACCAACGCCCCCAGAGTCAGTGTGGCGCCGGTGATCACCTTGACCAGCGCGGTTTCCTGCGCGCCCCAGGCCTGGCCGATCAGTACCGAGGCGCCCGCCCCCAGGCCGATCACCAGGGCGATAAAAAAGAACACGATGGGAAACATCCCAGACACCGCCGCCAGCGCCTGGGTGCCGAGCATCTGCCCGACATAGATACCGTTGAGGGTGCCGGAAAAGCTTTGCAGGAAGTTGGACAGCACCATCGGTGCCAGAAAGATCAGGTAGATCTGCCACAGCGGCCGTTGCTGGGTGACTTCCATGAGGGTTCGGATCCAGGAGTTGTTGTTAAACAGGGAAGGCGTCGCGCGACAGCCAGGCCAGGTAGGCCTGCACGTCTACCGGCCAGTGCGCGATCTTGCGGGAAAAATCCGCCGCATCAAAGGCAAATAACGCGCGAGAGGCGTCTTCGAAGCCGGGCAGGTCACCGCCGATGGCACTCATGAACCGATAGCCGGCTTCCTTGGCCTGGCGTATCCGATCACGGGAAGCGTGGGCAGCGCGCGCTTCATCCACCAGCCGCCGCAACGCCGCCGAAGCCCCACCGCGCTGCTGGCCCAGCCATTCCCAATGACGCGGCAACAGCGTGACTTCCCGCGCGACCACCCCCAGCTTCGGGCGCCCGACCGAGGGGGGAGCGGGAGGCTCGTCAGTCACGTCGACCTGGGCAGGTGGTTCGGGCGCATAGCCCGCAGGCCAGGGAAAATCGACCTGGTTGCCGGTGGCATCGTCGAAGACCAGGAAGCTGCCCGTGGGCTGGTCAAGCTCGGCGAGCGTCGTGGCGACGTCGGCATAGGAACCTGCCGCCACACGTTGGTGGCGAACAAAGGCGGTGCAAGCAGGAAGGGGGTGCGTAGGCATGGTTATTACCCGGGTGATATGTGTTTTACCCGGATCATATTAACCAAAGTTTTACCAGATGCAAGGTTATTGTCGTATGGGTCAGAGCTTGTCGCGCTTCATCTGCAGGGTCAGGTGAAACGCCATGCTGGATAGACCGTTTCCGACACCGTAATCAGCCCGCCATCTTCATCACGATACTGGCGGATGATATTGATAGCGACGGTGCTGAATCCCCTGCTGGGTTATGACCGTGTGGCGCAGGTTACCCGAAAGGCGGCGGTGCAGTTGGGACTGATCACCGCCGAAGAGTATGAGCGACAGGTACGGCCCGAAAGAATGATCAGCCCCGACTGGTCACGGAATGTGGCGGCCCACAATCAACCACGCGACGATTGCGCTTGTTTTTCTCTTATTACGTGGTCGACGTTGACCCAGTTAAACCTTTCATCTTCTGCGCCCCTACCGCCTTTGCCATCAGTGCCAATATCGACCTCCTTCATCAGGCCTGGGCGCCGGAGAAGTTCAGCTGCGAGCCGAGACCGATCTGTCGGCGGGGACTCTGCAGCGGCACTTTTTAAACTATCGAAGCTGATGTAGTTATCCGCACTCCAGTACTGTTTGAACTTTTCGTCAAGGGCCTGAAGCAGTTCAACATCGCTCATTTTTTGATAGCTTGGCGCTGCATTCTGCGTGGCTACCCTTTCAATAGTGTCGCGCCCGATAATCCCGTCAGACGTGTCAGCATCATGGTCGGAATCCAGTTTTCTATTGAGCCCCGGCCGACTGATGATTTCCTTGGCCAACAGGGTCATTCGGTCATCCACAGGGTTACCAGTCAAAGGACGATTTGCAACTTCACGAAGCGATTGCTGAGTGATCTTGCCATCCTGGTTTGGCTTGAAGTAATCAAAATTATTACCCAACTCCGTCGTTAAATCTGAGTCTTTGGCATGTTTGAAATTATTTGCGACCTCAGCATTCTGCGGGCTCACGCCGCTCTCTGCCGGATAATAATTGCGTGCCCCATTGGCGCCATATCCATTTTCAAAACGACTGCGCTGCATGCCACCGTAATACCCCTCTTGCTGGTTCTGCATATTGCCGTAATAATTCCCCGGCGCTCCTTGCATACCACCATAATTCCCTCCTGGCCCACCTCGCGTGCCACCGTTATACGCATCCGGTCCACCCAGCATGTACGCTCCCTCCTGGTCTTCGTACTCAAAGACCACCGCCTGCGCATCACCCAGGCTGATCAGACCATCTTCATGGCCGCCATGGTTGATACCATCGAGTAACTCAACCATTCCTGGACGGCTAAGAACGTCCCTTGCCAGCTGTGTCATTTGATCGTGATACGGATCACCGCTCGGTAGACGATTGGCAGCATGCTCAAGCGTTGCCCTCGTGACAAAACCAGATTCTCCCTGGAAATAAGGGAAGGCGTCGACAAAGGCCCGTGCAACTGTGGAAGGGGGAGGCAGCTGAGAGGTCCCCAGTAAGTTACTCATTGCGGGCTGATTACCAAACCTGGCGCCACCGTCCAACGGATTAGAGTAAGGGTAGTGAGTTTGTATGAACGGACCGAAAAGAGTAGATGTCATTGCAATACCTCAGATAGTTGATGCAAATAAGCCGACCAACGCGCCAGTTAGCATTAAGTCAACATCCATCTGTGGCAACGTGTAAAAGGACAGTTCCATTAAACATGAACAAAAAAACTTACCTGCTGGATAACTAATTCGCACCCCTGTATATGTGCAGTACTACGGCCAGGTCGGTAGTGTTGGCCGCCATCTGAACTACCTACCAAAGGTTTGTGAGGGCCTGCGTAACGTCGGATCAAACGGATTGATCCGCGGCCCGATCGCCGCCGCTTCGCGCTTGAGCAACTCCACCACCATCGGCAACCGGCTCGGCCCCAGGCGATCGCTGATAGTGGCCACACTGAGCGCCGCCACCGCGTGCCCGTCCCGATCGAGGATGGGCACGGCCAACCCGGCCATGCCTTCCAGCACCCCGGTATTGCGCGCCGCATACCCCAGGTTGCGCACGTTCTCCACTTCCGAGCGCAACAGCACTTCGTCATACAGGTGGAAGTCCTTGAGCCGTGGCAGGTTGTAGCGGATCACGGTTTCGCGCTCTTCCTCCGGCAGAAAGGCCAGGATCGCCAGGCTGCCCTGCCCCACCCCCAACGCCACGCGCCCGCCGATATCGCCGGTGAAGGTGCGGATCGGGTACGGGCCTTCGCTGCGGTCCAGACAGATCGCATCGAAACCGCTGCGCGCCAGCAGGAACAGCGAGTCGCCCAATGACGCACTCAGGCGCAGCATGCTCGGGCGCACCAGGTCGCGCAGGTTGCCGGTCTTGCCCGCGTTCGCCGCCAGGGCAAAGAACTCCAGGCTCAGGCGATAGCGCTTGCTGCGTGCGTCCTGTTCGACCATGCCTTCGTCCATCAGGCTACGCAGCAGGCGGTGGGTAGTGGGCTGCGAGAGGCCGACCTGTTGCGCAAGTTGGGTGACGCGTTCGCCGCCCTCCGGCACGTCACCCAAGGTGCGCAGCAGCGCGAACAGCCGGGATACCGCACCGGCACCGACCTCTTTGTTATTTTCATTTCGATCAGTGGAATCCATGACTTTCAATCTCTTTGCAAATTCCGGTGAATGAATAAATAAGAAAATAATAGTCCGTTCAGTGAAATTCCATCTTCCGCCCATCCTAGTCTTCGCCCTAATCTGCGTCCACAGGGGCGAAATGAACAACAACCGGCAGCCGACTCAAGATCGAGCGCCAACGCACCGGCAACACCTCATTCGCATCTGCCCAAAACAAAAAAGCGCGTTTCGACGCGACTCAAAAAAGGTGGAACGCAGACATGGCATTTCTCCAACTCAACGCCTTGAGCAAACGCTACGGCGCCGTCGACGCGGTGGTCGCCACCGACCTTGCGGTGGAAAAAGGCGAGTTCGTTTCCCTGCTCGGCCCTTCGGGCTGCGGCAAGACCACCACCCTGCAAATGATCGCCGGCTTCGTCGACGTGAGCGGCGGGCAGATCCTGCTCGACGGCCGCGACATCACCCACGCCAAGCCCGCCAGCCGTGGCCTGGGCGTGGTGTTCCAGAGCTACGCGCTGTTCCCCCACATGAGCGTGCGCGACAACGTCGCCTTTGGCCTGAAGATGCGCAAGGTGCCGGCCGCCGAGATCGCCAGCAAGGTGAAAACTGTGCTGGAACTGGTGCGCCTCGCCCCCCACGCCGACCGCTACCCGCGGGAACTGTCCGGCGGCCAGCGCCAGCGCGTGGCCCTGGCCCGTGCGTTGGTAATCGAGCCGCCGGTGTTGCTGCTCGACGAGCCGCTGTCCAATCTCGACGCCAACCTGCGCGAAGAGATGCAGTTCGAGATCCGCCGCATCCAGTGCGCCGTCGGCATCACCACCTTGATGGTCACCCATGACCAGGCCGAAGCGCTGTCCATCAGCGACCGCGTGGTGGTGATGCAGGCCGGGCGCGTGACCCAGATCGACGCGCCGTACACGCTCTACGAACACCCGCGCACGCGCTTTATCTCGGACTTCGTCGGCAAGGCCAACCTGCTGGCCGGCGATTACGATCAGTTGGGCACTGCGCAAGTGCGACATGAAAGCGGCGACGGCGAGCTGGTCCTGAGCCTGCGCCCGGAAAAAATCACCCTGGTGGACGCGGGGGCCGGTCGCCTGCAAGGCAAGGTGCTCGACCGCTATTTCTTCGGCAGCCAATGGCTGTACCGCGTCCACACCGACCTCGGCGAAATCACCGTGGTGCGCAGCAACGACGGTAGCGCGCCGCTGGATTGTGGCGCAGCGGTGGGCCTGGACTGGCATTCGGACCTGCTGCGCGTGCTGGCAGCCGATGAGGTGCACGCATGAGTCGTGGTTACCTGCTGTCGCTGCCGGCGCTGGTGCTGTTTGCCGGGCTGCTGGTTTTGCCGCTGGGCCTGACCCTGGTCCTGTCGTTCAACGTGTTCGACTACCAGGTGGGCGTGAAGGCCGATGAATGGACCTTGGCCCATTACCTGTCATTGTTCAGCGACTCGTACTTCTACGAGATCTTCTGGCGCACCTTCTGGATCAGCGCGCTGGTGACCCTGCTGTGCGTGGTGATCGGTGTGCCCGAGGCCTACATCCTCAGCCGCATGGGTACGCCGTGGCGCTCGATCTTCCTGATCCTGATCCTCACGCCATTGCTGATTTCGGTGGTGGTGCGCGCCTTCGGCTGGAGCCTGCTATTGGGCGCCGATGGTTTGGTGAATCAACTGATCCAACTGCTCGGCGAGCGCTCGGTGAAGCTGCTGTACACGCCCTTCGCGGTGATCATCGCGCTGGTGCACGTGATGTTGCCGTTCATGATCATCCCGGTGTGGACGTCCCTGCAGAAACTCGACCCGTCGGCTGAGCAGGCCGCATTGTCGCTGGGGGCCAGCCAGGCCACGGTGATGCGCAGGATCGTGCTGCCACAGGTCATGCCCGGCGTGCTGTCCGGCACGCTGATCGTGTTCGGCCTGGCCGCCAGCTCCTTTGCGATCCCCGGCCTGCTTGGCGGGCGCCGCCTGAAAATGGTCGCCACCGTGGTGTACGACCAATATCTCTCGGAACTCAACTGGCCCATGGGCGCGACCATCGCGGTGGTGCTGCTGTTGGTCAATCTGCTGATCATGCTGAGCTGGAACCGCATGGTCGAAGGCCGCTATAAAAAGTCCCTGGGGGTTTGAGCGCATGTCCAGAAACGGTCCTTTGGCCCTCGGTTTCCACGGCTTGGTGGTGCTGTTCATGATGGCGCCGCTGGTGGTGGTGTGCCTGGTGGCGTTCACCCCGGAAAACACCTTGAGCCTGCCCACCTCGGGCTTCTCCCTGCGCTGGTTTCGTGCGGTGTTCGAGCGTGCGGATTTTATCCAGGCGTTCTATAACAGCCTGGTGCTGGCCTTCACTGCGGCAAGCCTGGCCACGTTGATTGCGGTGCCGGCAGCGTTGGCGATCAGCCGGTATTCGTTTCCCGGGCGTAATTTTTTCAGTGCGTTGTTTTTGTCGCCGATCATCATCCCGCACCTGGTGCTGGGGGTGGCGATGCTGCGGTTGTTCGCGCTGATGGGGGTCAACGGCAGCTTTACCTGGCTGATGCTGGCCCACGTGGTGATCGTCACGCCGTATGTGCTGCGCCTGGTGCTGGCGGCCGCCATCGGTATTGATCGCAGTGCCGAACAGGCGGCCGAATCCCTCGGCGCCAGCCGCTTTACGCTGTTTCGCCAGATCACCCTGCCGATGATTCTGCCCGGTGTCGCTGGCGGCTGGTTGCTGGCGTTCATCAACAGTTTCGATGAGGTGACACTGTCGATCTTCGTCAGCTCGCCGGCCACGCAAACCCTGCCGGTGCGCATGTACGTGTACGCCACCGAGTCCATCGACCCGATGATGGCGGCGGTGTCGGCGCTGGTGATTGCGCTGACGGCGGCCACCATGATTCTGCTGGACCGGGTCTACGGCCTGGACCGCGTGCTGGTGGGGAAACATTGATGGCCCTGTTCAAACGCTTGGCCGAGACCGCGCGCCCTGCCCTGTCCTTCACCCTGGACGGCCAACCCGCCAGCGGCTTGCTCGGCGATACCTTGCTCACCGCCATGCTGACCTGCGCCGAGCACCTGCGCGGCAGTGACTTCAGCGCCGAGCACCGCGCCGGTTTCTGCCTGATGGGCGCCTGCCAGGATTGCTGGGTGCGCCTTGAAGACGGTCGCCGCGTGCGCGCCTGCTCGACGCTGCTGGAAGAAGGCCAGGCGATCAGCCGCGACCCGGGGCGCCAGCCATGAAGCCGGTGGTGATTGTGGGCGCAGGCCCGGCCGGGATCAGCGCGGCGCGCACCCTGCTCGACCATGGCGTCACACCGTGCCTGATCGATGAAAACCTGCGCGGCGGCGGGCAGATCTATCGGCGACAACCCTTGGGCTTTCAGCGCAGTGCCAGGCAGATCTATGGCTTTGAAGCGAGCAAGGCGCAAGCCGCGCACCGCACGATGGATGAGCTGGCGCCGCTGATCGACTATCGACCGCAAACCCTGGTGTGGAATGCCGAGGACGGTCGCCTGGACCTGCTCGACAACGGCCGTGCCGAGAGCGTCGACTACGCCAGGATCATTGTCGCGACCGGTGCCACCGACCGTATCCTGCCGGTGCCGGGCTGGACCCTGCCCGGCGTGTACAGCCTGGGCGCGGCGCAGATCGCCTTGAAATACCAGGGCTGCGCCATCGGTGAGCGCGTGGCGTTCTGCGGCAGCGGGCCGTTGCTGTATCTGGTCGCCTACCAATACGCCAAGGCCGGGGCCAAGGTGGTGGCGGTACTCGACAGCGCGCCGTTCAGTGCGCAGTGCCGTGCGTTGCCGGCGTTGCTTGGGCAGCCACTGACCCTGGCCAAGGGCATGTATTACCGCGCCTGGCTGACGGCCCATGGGATTCCCGTGCATCAGGGTGCCACGCTGCAGAAAATCGACGGAGAACAGCGAGTCAGCGGTATTCGTTGGGATGACCATGTTTTGGCGTGCGATGCCGTCGCTTTCGCTCATGCCCTGCGCAGTGAAACCCAACTGGCGGACTTGCTCGGCTGTGAGTTCGCCTGGAACACCTTGAACCGTGCCTGGTTGCCGCAACGGGACAACGCCGGGCGCAGCAGCGTCAACGTTGTGTACCTGGCCGGCGACGGCGCAGGGATCATGGGCGCGGACGCCGCGAAGATGGCCGGTGAGCGTGCGGCACTGGCGGTGCTGGAAGATTCGGGCGTGGCGATTGATCAGCGCCGCCCCGCCGTACTGGAGCAGCAACTGGCGGGCATCCAGCGTTTTCGTCATGGGCTGGAAACCGCGTTCCCCTTCCCCGAGCAGTGGGCGGCCCAAGCGCCGGACGCATTGATGGTGTGCCGCTGCGAAGAAGTCAGCGCCGGCGAGATACGCGCGGTGGTGGATGAAGGCCACTGGGAGCTCAACCGGGTCAAGGCTCACTGTCGCGTTGGCATGGGTCGTTGCCAGGGCCGGATGTGTGGGCTGGCGGCGGCGGAAATCGTCGCCGAGCGCAGCGGTCGCGGGATTGAACAGGTGGGCCGCCTGCGCGGCCAGGCACCGATCAAGCCGCTGCCGTTTGGCGTGGAGGTGCAGCCATGATCGATGTGATCGTCCTCGGCGGCGGCATCGTCGGCGCCTCGGCAGCCTTGATGCTCGCGCAGAAAGGCCAGCGCGTGGCCCTGGTGGAGCGGGATTTCTGCGGTTCCCATTCCAGTGGCGTCAACTATGGCGGCGTGCGACGCCAGGGTCGGCCCCTGCACCAACTGCCCTTGTCACAGCGCGCCCATCAACTGTGGGCCGACTTGCCGGGGTTGATCGGCATCGACGGCGAATACATGCGCTCCGGGCATTTGAAGCTGGCGCGCAGTCATGCCGACTTCGCGGCGTTGCAGGCGTATGCCGAGCAGACCCGTGGCTTTGGCCTGGGCCTGCAGTTGCTGGACTACGCCGAGTTGCGCGCACGCTTCCCCTGGGTCGGCGATATTGCCGTGGGCGCCTCGCTGTGTCCGGAAGACGGGCATGCCAATCCGCGTCTGGTATCTCCTGCCTTCGCCCGTGCCGCGCAGCGTTGTGGCGCCGCCGTGTACGAGCAGGCCGAGGTGATGCGCATCGAGCATGACAGCCGCCGGTTCCAGGTGCATTGCGCCAACGGCCTGCACCTGCAGGCAGCGTGGCTGCTCAACTGCGCCGGCGCCTGGGCCGGAAGCGTCGCCGCGCAGTTTGGCGAAGCGGTGCCGATCACCTGCGCGCACCCGGCGATGCTGGTCACCGAGCCGTTGCCGGTGGTGATGAACGTGAGTACCGGCGTTGAAGGCGGCGGGATTTATGCGCGCCAGGTCGCCCGGGGCAACTGCATCCTGGGCGGCGGTCGCGGCTTTGCCCTGGGCCCGTTGACCGCGCGCCCAGGGCAGGCGGCGGTGCTGGAGATCCTGCGCAATGCCGGCGAACTCTACCCCTTTCTCAAAGGCGCCCAGGCCATCCGCACCTGGAGCGGCACCGAAGGTTACCTCCCCGATCACGAACCGGTGATCGGCCCCAGCAGTACCCAACCGGGCTTGCTCCACGGTTTCGGCTTTGCCGGCGCCGGGTTCCAGCTCGGTCCCGCGGTCGGTGAAGCCCTGGCAGAGATCGTCTGCACCGGGGCCAGCCGCCACCCCATCGAAGCGTTTTCCATCCGTCGTTTCCAAGCCTGAGAGGAAAAACATCCATGAACCCACGCATTGCGCTGTCCTGCTTGTCCCTCGCCCTGCTCGCCTCAACGGCGCACGCCGCGCCCACGCTGTACCTGGGCATGAACGGCGGCACCATGGAACGGGTGTACGCCGACAAGGTGCTGCCCGCGTTCGAAAAGGCCAATAACGTCAAGGTGGTGATTGTGCCCGGCACCTCGTCGGACATCCTCGCCAAGGTCCAGGCCAACAAAGACAACCCGCAGATGCACGTGATGTTCCTCGACGACGGCATCATGTACCGCGCGATCTCCATGGGCCTGTGCGACAAACTGGCGCCGAGCCCGACCCTGGAACAGATCCCGGCCAAGGCGAAGATCAAGGACGAAGCCGTGGCCGTGACCCTCGGCGTGACCGGCCTGGGCTACAACGCCAGGATGTTCAAGGAAAAAGGCTGGGCCGCGCCCACCTCGTGGATGGACCTGGCCGACCCGCGCTTCAAGGAGAAAGTGGTGTTCCAGTCCCTGGCATCGTCCACCTTCGGCCTGCACGGGTTCCTGATGTTCAACCGTATCCAGGGTGGCGATGAAACCAACGTCGAGCCCGGCTTCAAGGCCTGGCCAAAAACCGTCGGGCCCAATGTGCTGGAATACATCGCCAGCTCGGCAAAAATCTCCGAGATGGTGCAGACCGACGAAGCCGCGATCTTTCCTTTGACCCCAACTCAGGTCGCCACCCAGAAGCTGCTCGGCGTGCCCATGGAATACGCGCAGCCCAAGGAAGGCGCCGTGGTGCTGAACGTGGCCGAATGCGTGATCGCCCGCAATGACCAGCCAGAACTGGCGCAGAAACTCGCGGCCTTCCTGCTGACCGCCGAAGCCCAGGCACCGGCGCTGGAAGAAGGCGACCAGATTCCGTCGAACCCGACCACACCGACCACCGACAAGACCCGTGCGCGGGTGGAAGCGATGCAGGGTTACTTGCAGACGGCAATTTCGATCGATTGGGACCAGGTGAACCAGGCGCGGCCGGAGTGGAATGCGCGGTGGAGTCGGTCGATCGAGCGTTAATCAAAGGGGCGCAATCGGCAGCGCGCGTTTGTGTGCTGTCTTGCTGTACGCGCCCTCGACAATCGTCCTCACCCGCTCGCTCACCGGTTCGCCCATCAGGTAGGCGTCGATCTCTGCATACGTGCAACCGTAGGCGTGCTCGTCCAGCTTGCCCGGTACCAGCTCTTCCAGGTCGGCCGTCGGGTGTTTGTGCACCAGGTTGTCCGGTGCGCCGAGGGCCGTGGCGAGCAGGCGCACTTGGGTTTTGGTCAGGCCGGACAGCGGGGCCAGGTCGCAGGCGCCGTCGCCGAACTTGGTGAAAAAACCCATCAACGCTTCGGCGCCGTGGTCGGTGCCCACCACCAGGCCATTGTGCAGGTTGGCCACGGCGTATTGCGCGATCATGCGCGTGCGGGCCTTGACGTTGCCCTTGATGAAATCGACATGCTCGGCGCTGGCTTCGGCGGCGGTCAGGCTGGCCATCAGGCCGTCGACGCTGGCGGCGATGTTGAGGGTGTCGATGTGGTCCGCAGTGATGAAGTCCAGGGAGGCCTGGGCGTCGCGTTCATCGGCCTGGGTCTTGTAGGGCAGGCGCATGGCGATGAAGCGTGCGGCGTAACCCTCGCTGCGCAATTGCTCTGCCGCCATTTGGCACAGGCGGCCGGCGGTGAGGGAGTCGACGCCGCCACTGATGCCCAATACCAGGGCCTTGCAGCCCGAGTGGCGCAAGGTGGTCTTGATGAAGTCGATGCGCCGTTGGATTTCCTCGGGCTCGCCGCCTTGGGTCAACGCCCGATTGATGTTCAGTTCCCGTGCGATACGTTCTTGCATGTCACACCTCCACACTGCCAACGTTGAACACTTGTGCTGCGTACTGCAAAAACGAGGCGTCTTCGCAGACGTTCTTGATCGGGTCATCGGAGAACTTCACCACTGGCTCGCCGTGCACCCGCACCAGTTTCATCACGATGCTCAGCGGCTCGACGCCGTCCACATCGCAGGCCAGGCTGGTGCCCATGCCGAACCCGAACCTGGCCTTGCCGCGCACGTGACGCAGGATCGGCAGGCATTTTTCGAAGTTCAGGCCATCGGAGAACATCAGGTCCTTGGTCATCGGGTCGATGCCCAGTTGCTTGTAGCGGGCCAACACCTTGTCGGCCCAGGCGATGGGGTCGCCGGAGTCCTGGCGCAGGCCGTCGTAGAGCTTGGCGAAGTACAGGTCGAAGTCCTTGAGGAAAAAGTCGGTGCTGATGCAGTCGGTCAGGGCGATCCCCAGGCGACCACGGTACTCGCGCACCCAGTTTTCCAGGGCGGCGTTCTGGCTCTCGCGCAGCCGGCCCAGTTGCTGGTGCACCATCAGCCATTGGTGGGCCATGGTGCCGATCAGCGGCAGGTCGAACTCGTAGGCCAGGTGCGCGTTACTGGTGCCGACGAACTGGCCGGGGAAGTCGCGGCGCATGATGTCGACCACTTCGCGCTGGGCCTTGAACGACAGGCGCCGACGAGTGGAGAAGTCCGATACACGCAGGTCGGCCAGTTCGTCGCGGCTGAGGTTTTTCTCCAGCCAGTCGAACTTCTGGTAGAGCTTGCGGGTGACGTCTTCCAGGGTCACATCGGGGTATTTGTCGCGGTTGCGCAGCTCGCTGACCAACGCCAGTACCGGTTGCTCGAACATGATGCAGTGCAGCATCGGGCCGACCACGCGGATATTGAGTTGGCCGTCGACTTCACTGACGTGGATGTAGCGCAGGTTGAAACGGAACAGGCCAAGGAAGCGCTCGTAATCCGGGGTGAGGTATTCGCGAAAACGCGGGTTGAACAGGAAGCGCAACTCGCCTTCGCGCATCCGCAGGCTGGCGAGTTTCTCCAGTTCGGCACGGATTTCAGGAATCAGGTGGCCGAGCTTTTCCCTGGAGCGGACGATGAAGTTGTACTCCACATCAACGTTGGGGTACTGGTGCAACACCGCCTGCATCATGGTGAAGGTGTAGTAATCGGTGTCGAGCAACCCCTGGATCACCGGGGATTCGTAGTCGTATGCACTTTCCATGGTGTCTCTCCTTAACGCGTGGCCATTGCGGCCAGTTCTTCGCGGGTGCGGCTGATAGCGGCACCGGCCTTGAGCAACTCATTGACCGCCTGTACACCGCCCTCCTCGCTGATGCCTCGGCACGCCGGCAAGTGCAGCACCACTTCCAGGCCGGCCTTGAGCAACTGCAACGCGGTGGTCTTGACGCAGTAATCCAGGGCCAGGCCGCCGACGATCACGCGAACCACGCCTTGGGCTTTCAAATACTCGATGACGCCGGTGGACAGCTTGTCGTGCAGGTCGTGGTAGCAGGCGCCGTAGGGATGCAGGTCGGGTTCGACGCCTTTCCAGATGAAATAGTCGTAGTCATAAGGCGTGGGCAACTCATCCAGCAGGGTGAAGCCCTCGGTGCCGGGTACACAGTGGCTGACCCAAGTGACATCGGCATGGGCCAGGCCGGTGGGTTGCAACATGTCGCTGTGCTGCGCCACCACCCAGGGCGCGTGCGGGGTGTGGGCGTCCTTACTGCCGACACGATGGCCGGCAAGGCTGGCCATGTAGTTGAGCTCGGCGCCGATCCGGTCACCGCCGGCCACCGGCAACTCGTTGGGGCACAGCGGCGTGAAACTCTTCTGGGCGTCGACGTCGAATGAGGCAATGGCGGTTGTCGCGAGGGTCATGGTGGTTCTCCTGTGGCCTGGAAACAAAAGTACACGTCATGTACTTTCATTGCAACAAACATTTGCGTATCTATCCTGGACTCAGTACATGACATATCTGTTCGATCCGTTAGACTGTGCCGCACTGCTGTTTAGAAGGACATCACATGCCCCGTAGCGCCTACCTCCATACCGTCGACCTGTGCGTGCTGTCTTACTGCCGCATCTCTGGCGAACTGAAACTGCTGCTGAACCAGCGCGACGCCGAGCCCTTCGCCGGGCACTGGGCGCTGCCGGGCGTGGTGGTGAATGGCGGCGTGCAGGACCTGAGCCTCCAGGCTGCGGTGGAGCGCTTGCGGGCGAGTGACAAGGTCGGGCTGGACCTGGCCTGGAGCGAACAGGTGGGGACGGTGGGGGATGCGTTTCGCGATCCGCGCTGCTGGTCATCGTCCACCTATTACCTGGCGATCGTGAACGAGGACGTGACGCTGGGTGACCACCAGCGCTGGTATTCGCTGACAGCGGTGGCGAGCGGCGGCATCAAGTTGCCGTTCGATCACAACAGCATTGTGGCAGCGGTGCAGGACCGTTTGTTTTCCAAGTCGTTGTACAGCAACTTGCCGCTGATGTTTCTGGGCAATGAATTCAGCGCACCGGACGCGACCACGATTTTCTCCCTGGTGCTGGCGCGGCCGGTGTTGAAGACCAGTATTCGCCAGCGGTTGTTGAAGCTGACGGAGGCAGGGTATCTGCGCGAGACCGGGCGCAAGAAACAGGGTGAAGGCGGCAGGCCCCAGGCGACGGTGGAGAACCTGAAGCCTGGAGAGATTTACTTCTTCGACCGCAGTTTTGCGGACTAGCCCCGAGTCAACGAACAAAGAGGCTCAACTGTGGGAGGGGGCTTTCCCCCTCACACATTGGGCCCTAGTTCATCCAGTTGCCGCCATCGACATTGTAGGTCTGCGCCACCACGTAGTCGGCCTCTTTTGACGCCAGGAAGATCGCCATTCCGCTCAGGTCCTGCGCCGTGCCCATCCGTCCAAATGGTACCTCGGCCCCTACCCGCTTCTTCTTCTCTCCCGGAGCCAGCCCTTCATGCCTGGCAAACAGCGCATCCACACCATCCCAATGCTCCCCGTCCACTACCCCGGGCGCAATGGCATTGACGTTGATGCCCTGCCTGATCAGGTTCAACCCCGCCGATTGCGTCAGACTGATCACCGCCGCCTTGGTCGCGCAGTAGATCGCCACCAGTGGCTCGCCGCGTCGTCCGGCCTGGCTGGCCATGTTGATGATCTTGCCGCCATGGCCCTGGCGGATCATCTGTCGCGCCGCGGCTTGCAGGGTGAACAGCGTACCGGCGACGTTGATCGAGAACAGCCGCTCGTAGCTGTCGCGGGTGATGTCGACGATGGGTGCCAAGTCGAACAGCGCAGCGTTGTTGACCAGGATATCCAGCTTGCCGGCCTGGGCCACCACGGCGGCAATCGCGCCGTCGATAGAGGCCTGGTCGGTGACGTCCATGGCCACGGCGTAGGCCTGCGGGCCCAGCTCGGCAGCCGTGGCCTGGGCCCGTTGCAGGTTGATATCGGCGATGGCGACTGTGGCGCCCTCTTCGATGTAGGCCTGGGCGAAGGCGCGGCCGATACCGCGCGCCGATCCGGTGATCAGCGCGCTTTTACCTTCCAGTCGTTTCATCAGTAGGTCCCGTCAAAAGTTACTTCGGATAGCCGGCGCGTTTCATCTCGCGCTCGGTGGTGGACTGCGCTTGCAGCAAGGCCTGGTCAACCGACATGCCACCGGTCAGCGCCGCCGAGAACAGCTTGCCGACCGAGGTGCCGATGGCCTGGAACTCGGGGATGGTCACGTACTGGATACCCACGTACGGCACCGGCTTGACGGACGGATGCGCGGGGTCGGCGTGTTTCATCATCTCCAGGGTCACCCGGGCAAACGGGGCCGCCTGCAGATACGCCTCGTTGTAGGTGGACTGGCGGGTGCCTGGCGGCACGTTGGTGATGCCTTCTTTGTCGGCCACCAGTTGGATGTAGTCCTTGGACGTCGCCCAACTGATAAAGGCCTTGGCGGCGTCCTTGTGTTTGGAAGTGGCCGGGATCGCCAGGGACCAGGCGTAGAGCCAGGACGAACCTTTATCGGTGACCTCGGTGGGCGCGGCAGCAAAGCCTACGCTGTCGGCCACTTTGCTCTGGCTTTTATCGGTGGTGAAGGAGCCGGCGACGCTGGCATCGACCCAGATTGCACATTTGCCGCTGTTGAACAGCGCCAGGGTTTCGTTGAAGCCATTGCTGGACACGCCCGGCGGGCCGTACTGCTTGAGGGTGTTGACATAGAAGTTGGCGGCCGCGGTCCACTCGGGGCTGGTCAGCTCGGGCTTCCACTGCTCGTCGAACCAGCGCGCGCCAAAGGCGTTGGCCATGGTGCTGAGCAAGGCGATGTTCTCGCCCCAGCCGGCCTTGCCGCGCAGGCACATGCCGTATTGGCCCTTGTCCTTGGCGGTGAGCTTGGACGCGAACTCACCGAGCTGGGTCCAGGTGGGGTGCGCCGGCATGCTCAGGCCCGCCTGCTGGAACAGGTCGGTGCGGTAGTAGGTGACAGTGCTTTCGCCGTAGAACGGCAAGGCATAGAGGGTGTTGTCGACTGACAGGCCCTGGCGTACCGAGGGGAAGATATCGTCGACATCGTAATCGGCCGGCAGTTGGGCCAAGGGTTCCAGCCAGTGCTTGGCGCCCCAGAGCGGGGTTTCGTAGGTGCCGATGGTCAGCACATCGAATTGCCCACCCTGGGTGGCGATGTCGGTGGTGAGGCGCTGGCGCAGCACGTTTTCTTCCAGCACCACCCAGTTGAGCGTGATGTCCGGGTGCTGGGCTTCGAACACTTTGGACAGGCGCTGCATGCGGATCATGTCGCTGTTGTTGACCGTGGCGATGGTGACGGTGTCGGCGGCGTGGCTGGGCATGGCCAGCGCCAGGCCGGACAGCAGGAACATCACTTGCGGGAGCTTGAGCATGGCGGTTTCCACCTGTTGTTTTTGTTGTTGAGCGCCGATTACAGCAGCTTGGCCAGGCCCTCACAAACCCGTGGCGGATGCTCGACTGGTACTTTTTTAACCCGGGCGTGCGAGTTAAAAAAGTATCAGTGCCGGACGCAAGCGGGGGTAGCGCCTGAACGCCCGAGGCGCGTATTTTGAAGCGATTACAAGAACCCCAAGAAGTCCGCTCATGCCCATCAGCCGTGCCACGCTGTTCGAGCACCGCCCCGCCGAACTGGAAGTGATCCTGCCCGAGCCGGACCACTGTTTCCGCTGGTTCGAACACGACTACCCCTACGACCTGGCGCGTTGGAACCACCACCCCGAATTCGAAATCCACCTGATCCGCCAAGGCAGCGGCAAACTCGTAGCGGGCGACTACATCGGTGCATTCAGCGCCGGGCATGTCGCACTGATAGGCCCCGACCTGCCCCACGACTGGATCGGCGAACTGGCCCCCGGCGAATACCTGAGCGGCCGCGACGTGGTGCTGCAATTCGACGGCGCCGCCCTCCTCGCCCTGCGCAACACCCTGCCGGAGCTGGGCGACCTGCAGCCGTTGTTCGAACAGGCTCGCCGTGGCCTGGAGTTCACCGGAGACACGGCGCTGCAGGCGGCCCACCTGATGGAAGCCATCGGCAACGCCCAGGGCCTGCAACGCTTGATCCTGTTCCTGCAATTGCTCGACACCCTGAAAAACGCCCCGCCCCAGCAGGCCAAGGCCCTGGCCAGCCCCTGCTACGCGCCGACCCTGGATGCACGCAGCGCCGAACGCATCAACAAGGCATTCGACTATTTGATGCGCGAGCTGACCGGCGACGTGCGCCTGTCGGTGATCGCGCAACAGTTGGAGATGAGCGAACCGGGCTTTTCGCGCTTCTTCAAGCGCAACACCGGCCACGGCTTTATCGAGCTGATGCGCAAGTTCCGGGTACAACGCGCCTGCCGGCTGTTGCTGCAAAGCGATATGTCGGTGGCGGACATCTGCTTTGAAGTGGGCTACGCCAACCTGTCGAATTTCAACCGGCACTTTCGCATCGAGATGAATCAGACGCCGAGTGACTATCGACGGGAAACCGCGACGCACCTGTTCCACCGCATCGAAAAATGACACCCGGTCAATTCTGACCAAAAGGTCGACTAATCCTATTTTTTTCCAAGCTGATCAATCGATTGAACAAAGTTGGTACAGCCTGTGCAAACGTTTGCGGTACGAACTTGGCGACCAAGTTCACCTCTACCCGAAGAATCGGGTTCAAACCGCGTACGAATAGGGATTTTCAATGCATTCCACCTCAAGGCGTCCTACCTGCTTTGGTGTTTCCTTGCTACTGACCGCCGTTACGGGACTACTCAGCGCGCCCGTTTTGGCGCAGGAAAAACCCGTCGATGACTCAGCACAGGGCGAAACCCTCAGCCCGGAAGCCAACCCGGCGAAAAAAGGCGTGTACCTGTCGGATTGGTTCAACCAGGACCTGACGCTGATCGGCAGCAAAGACATCAGCTTCGGCCCCAAGCCGCAGGATGACGTCTATCTGGAGTACGAATACTTCGGTCGCAAGGGGCCTTTCGAGTTGTACGGCTATATCGACGTGCCGAAGATCCTCACCATCGGTAACAGTAATGACAAGGGCGTGTGGGACCATGGCTCGCCGGTGTTCATGGAGCATGAGCCGCGGATTTCCATCGACTACCTGGCGGGCCGCAGCCTGGCCATCGGGCCGTTCAAGGAATGGTACGTGGCCTTCGACTGGATCTACGACCACGGCAGCAACAAGGCCAACCGCGCCAATACGCTGTACAGCGGCCTGGGCACCGATATCGACACCCACTCGCGGGTCAACCTGTCGGCCAACTTCTACGGGCGTTACCAGTGGGAAAACTATGGCGCCAGCAACGAATATTCCTGGGACGGCTACCGTGCGCAAATGAAGTACATCGTGCCCATCGGCAAATTCGATAACGGCGCCTCGCTGACCTACATCGGCTTTACCAACTACGATTTTGGCTCGGACCTGCACAAGGACAACCCTGCACGCACCGCCAACTCGCTGGTGGCCACCAACGTGCTGCTGTATTCGTTTACCCATCTGCGCTTCACCCTGGTCGGCCGTTACTTTCATAACGGCGGCAACTGGGAAGACGGCAGCGAGTTGAATTTCGGCGAAGGCAATTTCCGCGCCCGCTCGGACGGTTGGGGTTACTACGCCGGCGTGGGCTATCAATTCTGATCAAGGAGCTTTAGATGAACGCATTGACCCGTCTCTCAATGGCCGTTGGCCTGACCTTTCTGCCCCAGGTGGTGCTGGCCGATGCACCCGCGCCGATCAAGCCCAAGGTGATGCTGATCACCATGTTCGCCCCCGAGGCGCAAACCTGGATCGACCGCCTGGAACTCAAGCAGGAAGTGCGCGTGCCGGGCCTGTCCGCCGAGTATCCGGTGATCCGCTGCAATACCCGGGATGTGTGCCTGCTGGTCACCGGCATGGGCCAGACCAACGCCGCGGCCTCCACCCTGGCATTGGCCCTTTCGCCCAAATTCGACCTGCGCCAAAGCTATTTCCTGACCGCCGGGATCGCCGGTATCAGCCCCAAGCACGGCACGATCGGCACCGCCGCGTGGGCGCATTACCTGGTGGAATTCGGCACCCAATGGGAGCTGGATTCACGGGATGCGCCGAAGGATTGGCCGACCGGCTATCTCGGCATCAACACAAAGGGCCCCAACGAAAAACCACCGCTGGACTACAAGACCGAAGTGTTTGAGCTGAACCCCAAATTGCAGGCCAAGGCGTTTGCCCTGTCACAGAAGGTCGAGCTGACGGAAAGCAAGGAATCCAGCGCCTGGCGCAAACACTACCCGGCCGCACCGGCCAACCAGCCGCCGCAAGTTACGCGCTGCGACACCCTGGCGGGCAACACCTGGTTCTCCGGCACGCGTTTGAGCGAGCGCGCCGAGGTGTGGACCAAGCTGCTGACCGACAACAAAGGCGAATACTGCACCACGCAGCAGGAAGACAACTCCACCTATGAGGCCCTGCTGCGCGCCAGCCGCGAAGGTTTGGTGGACATCCAGCGCCTGGCGGTGGTGCGGGCCGGTTCGGATTTCGACCGGCCGTACCCGGGCTACAGCGAAGTGGATAACCTGTTGAAGTACGCGGACCAGGGCGGTTTTGTCCCGGCGCTGGAGAACCTGTACCGCACGGGCAACCCGCTGGTACAGGCGATCCTCAACAACTGGTCGGCCTGGGAAAAAGGTGTTCCCGAGGCATGACCGCCAGGATCAGGGCAGGAAGATGAGCTTGTCTGCGCTGCCCTGGTTCACCTCTTCGAAGCACTGCACCCCATCGGCCAGCGCGACTTCACGCAGGCCGGTGGGCAGCGGCAACAAGCCTTCATCGAAGAGCCGCCCGAACTGCTCCAGCATCACCGCACACTGCTCGCAGTTGTAGAGCAACGAATTGATCCCCACCACCGAACCGCCCTTGCGGTACAACGCCAGGGCCGGCAGTTGTACATGGCCGTCCACCGGTGCGGCGATAATGGCGATGCGGCCGAACGGTGCCAGGCCTGCCACGGCGGCGGGCAGCCAGAAGCCGGTGGTATCGAAGATCACATCCGCACCGCCCTTGAACACGGCGTTGACGTGCGCGCCCAGGTCTTCCGGCTTGCCCAGGACAATCGCGGCGAAGCCCTGGCTCTGCAAGACTTCAACCTGTTCCGGGCGACGTACGGCGGCCAGCACCTGGGCGCCACGGATCTTCGCCAAGGCCAGGGTCGCACTGCCCACCGCGCCATTGGCGCCGATCACCAGCAGGCGTGTGCCCTGGGTCACGCCACTGCGCTCCAGTGCATCCCAGGCGGTGGTGTACGGCACACCGAGGCTCGCGGCCTGGGCGAAACTCAGGTGGGTAGGCTTATGTGCCACGCCCTTGGCCGACACGGTGAGGTACTGGGCATGGGAGCCGTCGGCAAAAAAGCCCAGGTCACGGCCGGTGCCCCACACTTCCTGGCCGACCAGCGCCTGCGGACCTTCAACCACAACCCCGGCGAAATCACGGCCGGGGATGCGCGGCAAGGTGGTATAGGGAAAACGACCGAGCACGTTTTTGACGTCGCTGGGGTTGAGGCCCGCAGCCTTGATCTGGACCAGCACTTCACCCACGGCCGGCACCGGGGTGACGACGTCGACAAAGCGCAGGTTGTTGAGGTCGCCGGTGGCAGTAAATTGCAGTGCTTTCATGGCCAATATCCATCGAAGAGAAAAAAGAGATCAGGAGAACCAGGTGCCCACCAGCTGCCGCCCCATGGGCCAGAGCTTTTCACCCAGCAACATGCCCATCAGGCCGATCAGGGCGATGGCCGGCGGTGCGGGCGAGCGGAAGTCGAGGGCGCCGTAGATCACGCCGACAAACAAGCCGATGGCCAGGGAAATGAGGTAGTTCATGGGGCAGCGCCTTGTGGGTGGATGCGCTCAGTGTAGAGAGCACCAGCCTGAAGCATCGGCCAAGTGCTTCAGGATTTCGGCCAACCCCTCAGCCCACGTATTGCGAGGGCGCCACACCGAGTTCACGCCGGAACATGTCGCTGAAACTGCTGGGCGAATACCCCAGGGAACGCGCGATGGCGCTGACCGACTGGCCCTGGATCAACTCTGCCACCGCCGTGGCCAGTTGCACCTGGCGGCGCCATTCGGCAAAGCCCATGCCCAGGTGGGTCTGGAACAGCCGCGCCAGGGTGCGCACGCTGGCGCCGGCGGCTTCGGCATGCTGCTCGAAAGGGATCTCCAGGGACGGCGCAGCCATGACCGCCTGACAGGCATTGATCAGCCGGCGGTCGGCCTCCACCGGCATGGCGATGCGAATCGGCGAGCGACGCGCCCGTTGCAGCTCCAGCAAAGCCAGGCTGACCAGCGCGTCGTAGTAAGCCACCTCACCGTTGTCGCCCTCGTCCACCAACGTGACGATCAGCTCGCGCAACAACCCACCGACTTCGATCACCTGCACCTGGCTGTCCAGCGTTGCCGCCAGGGCCGAGCGCAGGTAGATATTGCGCATCTGCAAGTCCGAGACCACGCGGATACCATGCTCCACGCCGGGCGGCAGCCATACGGCACGCTGTGGCGGCACCACCAGCGCTTCCTGCGGGGTGTCGACCCACATCACGCCGCTCATGGCATAAAGCAACTGGCCCCAGTCGTGGCTGTGGGGTTCAATGTAGAGCCCACGCGGATAGGTGCGCGCCAAAGGTTGCACGGGAACGGCAGGATCACTGAGGTCAGGCGGCGCGGCCAGGGCCATGGGGTGCACATCATTCGAAGGAGAGTCGCTATGGTAATCACCGCCGCACGACAATCCGAGCGATTTTTGCGGCCCGCAAACCGTGTGGGAGCACGCATGCCCCCACCGGTTCAAACACCGCTAGCCTTTGGCAGACTTGGCACATTCACACCCCGTCGCAGCCGCACACGGCTCACCATGGGCATGGTGCTCGGCACAGCCCTGGCAGCAATAGCCCTTGCCGTCCTTCATGACCGCATCAGGTCCCAGCACGCATTTGCAGTGTGGGCAGGCACAGGTTTTATCTGGCATGGTCAGACTCCTTCTTCATGGTCGTCCCGGTGCGGCGGGCGCCGACACCTTAAGCAGTGACTGCGGCCCGCCTTCGTTGGTTCAAGCCATCAGTCGGTGCGGGTATTACTGCGATACATGAACACCAGCGCCAACGCCAGGCAGACCATCGCCACGATGCGGCTGCTCGACAGCTCGATGGCCGGGTTGCCCAGCCAGCCGAAGTTGTCGATCAGCATGCCCATGCCCAATTGGCCGACGATCACCGCGACGGTGGCAACGGCCGTGCCGACCACCGGCACCGCGCCGACCATCACCATCATGTACACCACACCGAACAACGCACCGGTCAGTTGCCATTTCGGCACGTCCAGCAGGCTCACCGCCTGGACGGGTTCAAAGAAGAAAATCATTAACGCGGTGACAATCGCCCCCACCGAGAAGGTCACCAGGCTGCCACGCAACACCCCCACCGCCTGGCCCAGGCGACCGTTGATCGCCGCTTGCACGCTCAACACCGCACCTGCGGCGACCACCACTACCAGTAACAGAATCAGATTCATCGCCTTAACCTCGTGCAATCAGAACAAGTGCCACCACAATCAGTGCCAAGGCAATCCAGCGTTCGCCATTGACCCGCTTGCGCGCCGAGCCGAACCAGCCGAAATGGTCGATCAGCACACTCTTGCCGACCTGCCCGGACAAAATCGCGATCATGGTCATCGCAATACCGATGTGCGGCGTGGCCAGGGTCAGCACGACCACGTAGATCGGTCCCAGGAAACCGCCGATCAGCTGCCAGCGCGGCAGTTCGGAGAGCGCCGGGCCCTTTTGCGGGCCACTGAACAACAGCAGCAGATACAGGATCGCCGAGCCCACCCCGAAAATGCTCAGGGTCGCCCACAAGTGGCCGACCTGCACACCCAGCGGGCCGAGCAACCCGGCTTCTACCGACAGGCCCATGCCGGCCAGGATCACCAGCGGCAGCAACAGCACCCTCAAGACGTTTTTTTTCGGCCTGGCTTGCGCCACACCCTCGATGGAACTTGCTTGCATACATCACCCGCGCTCAAGAAAGGAAACATGGCGCGCATTATCCGGTGGCCGAGCTGTGCGATAAATGGGAGCATGTCGACAACACCTTTGCGCAAAACGCACAGCCTGGAGACATGATGCAAGGTTTGAATGAATTGAGTTTCAAGGCGCTGCGCCTGTTCGTGGCCGTGCTGGACCTGGGCAGCTTCTCCGAAGTGGCTCGCCGCGAAGGCCTGGCACCCTCCTCTATCTCCCGGCAGATACAGCTGATGGAACAGGCTCTTGGCCAACAGTTGCTGTACCGTCACACCCGCGCGGTCAGCCCCACCGAAGCCGGTCGGCTGCTGGGGCGGCATGCGCGGTTGATGCTGGAACAACTGGAAGCCGCCGGCCAGGCGTTACAGGAACAGGAAAGCGAGCCCAGCGGCCTGGTGCGCATCAATGCACCCATGGTATTCGGCCAGCGTCACCTGTCACCGTGGCTGGGCGAATTGTGCCGACGCTATCCGAAGCTGCAACTGGACATCCAGCAGACCGACACTTACGTCGACCCACTGCAGGACGGTACCGACCTGCTGTTCCGCATCGGCGTGCTCAACGATTCCAGCATGCAGGCCCGCATCTTCGCGCCCCAACGCTTTCGCATCGCCGCCAGCCCCGCCTACCTGGCCCGACATGGCACCCCGCAGCACCCCGACGAGCTGAGCAACCATCAATGCCTGGCCTACAAAGGCGTCACCGGCCAGCAGCGCTGGTTCTTTCGCAAGGGCCAGGGCGACTGGACGCCCTACAGCGTCAAGGGCCCGATCACCGGCAACCATGCTGACACCTTGACCCACGCCGCCGAGCAAGGGCTGGGGCTGGTGGTGTTTCCCTCCTGGTTGATCGGCGAAGGCTTGCGCGCAGGCACGTTGCAGGCGGTGCTGACCGACTATGAAGTGGCGACAACCCTGGAACCGCAGCAGATTGCGGCACTGTGGCCGGGCAGCCGGCGCTTGTCGCTGAAGGTGCGGACGGTGATTGATTATTTTGTGGAGTGTTTCGGGGGGGTGCCGTATTGGGATCGGTGAGCAAAGAGGCTCGGGAGAAACATCGCCACATCAGGAATTTTCTTACAGGAGGAAGTAGTTCCATTCTGTTTTTTCGGGCCAGTATTCTTCTGGCCAAGCCTGTTACGGCAGACTTTCGCCACATCTTCCTTTAGAGAACTGCCATGAAAGTCACGTATCACAAACCATCGCGATCTGAGCGTGCCGCGTCCGCCAGTGGTCTGGCCGTCTTTGATAGCGCACCCAGTTTTGGCTATATTTGGCCAAAATATGGGGATAACCACATGATCACGGTTCCTTTGGGCGAAGCGAAAAACAATCTGTCAAAACTGGTGGATGAGGCCGCTGCGGGCAAGGTCATCACCATAGCCAAACATGGACGTGCGATGGCACAGCTTGTGCCCATGGGGAAATCCAAGGGTCGCAGAATCGGTGCCATGAAAGGCAGGTTCATCATTCCCGAAGACTTTGACGCACCTTTGCCTGACGATCTGCTGGATGCCTTCGAAGGCAAGCGTGCATGAGAGTGCTGTTGGACACCCACATTCTGCTTTGGACCCTGACGGAAGACCCCAGGCTATCCGGCAAAGCCAGGAAGCTGATTGAGAATGCCGCAGAGATCTACATCAGCGCTGCGACATTCTGGGAGATGGCAATCAAGGTCGGCCTGGGGAAACTCGCTGTCGATCTGGATGAAATCCGTGAGTACTGCCTGGAAAGCGGATTTGTCGAGCTGCCCGTCACCTCGGAACATGCCATCGCGGTCAAGGATCTCGAACACCATCACAACGACCCTTTTGATCGGCTCATCGTTGCGACAGCCATGAGCGAACCCATAAGGCTGTTGACCGCCGATCCCCACATCGCCCAATACACATCCTTGGCGATTCTGGTCTAACTCATCTTGATGGCTGCACAGCCTCAACCAAACACCCACTGCCCAATCAACCAGGCATTCGCCCCACTGATCAGCGCAAACAGAAACCACGCCAGCAACCGCGTCGGCAGCCGATTCACGAATGGCCCCATCAGCTGTTTATCGCCGGTCATGCGGATCAACGGATACAGCGCGAATGGCAACTGCAGGCTGAGCACCACCTGGCTGAGGATCAGTAGCTTGCCGATGGCATCGTCGCCCATCAGCCATACCCCCACAAACGCCGGAATCAGCGCCAACCCACGGGTGATAAGACGACGTTGCCAGCAGGGGATGCGCAGGTTGAGGTAGCCCTCCATGATCACCTGCCCAGCGATGGTGCCGGTAAAGGTAGAGCTTTGCCCGGACGCCAACAGCGCAATACCGAACAAGATGCTGGCAAAGGCACCGCCCACCAGCGGGTCAAGCAGGTGGTAGGCGTCCTGGATCTCGACCACCTCGGTGTGGCCGGTCTTGTGGAAAGCGGCGGCGGCGAGAATCAGGATCGCGGCGTTGACCAGCAGCGCCAGGGCCAATGAACCGATGGTGTCGATACGCGCCAGCTTGACCGCATCCACTTTGCTGGCGAGGTCCTTTCCGATCAAGCGGGTTTGCACGATGGAGCTGTGCAGGTAGAGGTTATGGGGCATCACGGTGGCCCCGAGGATACCGATGGCCAGGTACAGCGGCGCCGCGTCGCTGATGGCCGAGAGTGACGGGGCGAAACCACCGAACACGTCCGGCCAGTACGGTTTGATCAGCACCAGTTCGATAAAGAAACACACGCCGATGGTCGCCACCAGCGCCAGCATGATCGCTTCCAGGCGCCGGAAGCCACGGTTTTGCAGGGCCAGGACCAACAGCGTGTCAAAGGAGGTGATCACAATGCCGGTGGTCAGCGATACCCCCAGCAGCAAGTGGAATGCCAGGGCACAGCCCAACACTTCGGCAAGGTCGGTGGCGATGATGGAGATTTCCGCCAGCACCCATTGGGTGCGAGCGGAACCCTTGCTGTAGCGCTCACGGCACAGCTGCGCCAGGTCTTTGCCGGTGGCGATGCCCAGCCGCGAGCACAGGCACTGCACCGCCATCCCGGCCAGGCTGGCCAGCAACACCACGAACAACAGACTGTAGCCGTAGCGCGAACCGGCCTCGATGGCCGTGGCCCAATTGCCCGGGTCCATATAGCCGATGGAGACCAGCAAGCCAGGGCCGGCGAACATCAACATGCGCTTGAAGAACGAGGCCTTGGGGTCAACGGCGACGGAGCCGGCCACTTCCGGCGGGCAGAACGGGGCGGTAGCAATTTTCGGCAGGCTGAATTTCACGCGGTATCCCAGGCAAACATACAAGACAAGGATGCAGCTTATCAGTCGGACACGACCGTGCGCATCACCGTGTCCCTTGGCAGGTCGAATGCCTCCACTACCTGCACCACCAGGTCCATCTCCTGGTTCAGCGCTTCACGCTCCATGCGCTGGCGAATCACGCCGATCACCAGCACGGCCAACGTGGTGATCGAATACGCCGGGCCGGAAAATGCTCGCACGCCGCTCACCACCAGCATCGCCGCCGCCAACGCCTGGCCCACCACCGGGACTGCCGTGGCCGCGCCACGGCGCAGGATAAAACCGGTGAGCCCGGCCAGCGCCGTGCCGCTCAACGCAGTGGCAGCCGAACGGCCTACGTCAAAACGGCTGAACAAGCCCTGCTCCTTTTGCGCGGCAGCCTTGAGTTCTGCGTCGAACACCTGTCGGTCCGCGTTGCTGAGTTTATCCTTGTACTGTTCGATGAGTTTCTCGGCGACCCTGGCTTCGAGATCGGCCAGAGCGACAGTATCCAGCGCCTCGTCGAACTTGATCCCCAGCCGCCGCACCACATCTTCGGCGATCTGGCGGTAACCCACACCATGCCCACGGGCCAGGTTCATGAAGCTGTCGCCGCCCATGCGTTGCAGCTCAACAGCCAACTTGAGCGGCTCGCGCACCGTGGCGTCTATCGATGCACTGCGCTTTTGCGCCATCAATTCGGCGAGGAACTTCAACTCTTCCGGCCGGGCCTGCACCAGCGCCGGGAACAAATCGATGTCCTCCTCGGCAAAACGTACTTCAGCACTGCGCTGGTCAGAGCGGATCATGCCGCGCCGCTCGTGCAGCAGGTCGGTGTACTGCACCACCGTCTGCAACTGCGGCCAATAGGCGGCGTGATCGAAAGTCGCCAGGTGCACGTTGGTGACCTTGGCCTTGAGCGCCGGTGTCACCGGGATTGCATAACGGCCGATACAGCGTTCGGTGTCCGGCTTTATGGCCAAGGCCCAGTCCTTGCTGGAGTGGCAGTTGATCACTCGCCCCTTGAGCGGCGCCGACACCACGTCCCACGGGCTCGACGTGCAGATCGCCCCGCCCATCAACAACAGGTTGTCCAACGGCAGCTCACGGGCGGTTTCGGGGCTGGCGAGCAAGCTCTTGACCAGGATGCGCGCCCCCAGGGAATGACCGATCAGGTTGATACGCCGCACATCAAGGGATTCACCGTGCAGGTAGTTGGCCAGTTCCGGCAACAGGCTTTTAGCGACTTCGTCCACCCGCGCCTCGACGCTTTTGTAGTGATCGAGAAAATAGGCAATCGCCCTGCCCACCCCGACGGTCGCCGCGCCCAGGCTGCCGCCGCCCAGCACTGCGCCGATCACCTCCTTGAAGGGTGCAAACAGATTTTCCAGGAAATGCCCGGCCGGCCAGAACAGCATCAGGTTGGTCGAACCTTCGATACTCGCCAACTGCTCCTTGAAGCCACCCAATTGTTGCCGATTGAAGAACGCCGAATAACCGTGAACATAGAGATTGAGCACGTCGCCCTGAGGCTCGCCGCACAGTACGAAGGTGGGCTTGCGGGTGCGGTGCATTTCATCCCACTGGTGCTGCATGGGGCAGTGACTCCTGGCGACAAGGGACGGCGATAGTAACAAAGGACGAGGCTCATCGCCGTACCGCTGGGGGAAAAGGCGCCCGGTTGGCAGTAGGGTTGTATCGCCGGCCAGTGAATCTCGCACCGGTCGGGCAAGTTGCGGTCATGCAAGGCGATTGATAACCGGATAAAACAAAACCCTGCACGTGCCGGGCTTTTGCAATGTTTCCAAATGCACGTCATATAGCTTTTCTGCCATCGGGACGTGTTCCTCATACCATTGGTGTCGCCCTGTCTTGTCTCCACCGATCAGCAACAACGCACATCGGCGTGGATCAAAGGCATACAACACGCGAAGCGCTCGGAACCTTGAAAAATACTGCGTGTTCCCCCTCCTGCGCCGCAAAAACACAATTATCCAAATGTAAAAAGCGCTCTAATACCTGTCTGTTGATTGGTTTTGAAGATCCTGGAGTTCCCAATGCCCCATGAAGGCAACCTGTTACAAGCAGCCGTGGTGTTCCTGCTCGCCGCCGTGCTGACCGTGCCCCTGGCCAAACGCCTGCAACTGGGCGCGGTGCTGGGCTATCTGTTCGCCGGTGTGATCATCGGCCCCTCGGTGCTCGGCCTGATCGGCAACCCGCAAAGCGTCGCGCAGTTCTCCGAGCTGGGTGTGGTGTTGCTGCTCTTCATCATCGGCCTGGAGCTGTCACCCAAGCGTCTGTGGGTGATGCGCAAGGCGGTGTTCGGCGTCGGCCTGGCGCAGGTGCTGCTTACCGGCCTGGTAATGGGCGTGGTGGCGTTGTGGCTGTTTGGCCAGTCGTGGAACAGCGCTATCGTGCTGGGCCTGGGCCTGGCGCTGTCGTCTACTGCCTTCGGCCTGCAAAGCCTGGCCGAGCGCAAGGAGCTGAACCAGCCCCACGGTCGCCTGGCCTTTGCCATCCTGCTGTTCCAGGACATCGCCGCGATCCCGCTGATCGCCATGGTGCCGCTGCTGGCCGGCAGCGATCACCCGACCACCGAGGCCCAGGGCCTGCAACACGTACTGCAGATCCTCGGCAGCATCGCCGTGGTGATCATCGGCGGACGCTACCTGTTGCGACCGGTGTTTCGCATCGTGGCCAAGACCGGCCTGCGTGAAGTATCCACCGCCACCGCGCTGCTGGTGGTGATTGGTACGGCGTGGTTGATGGAATTGGTGGGCGTGTCCATGGCCCTCGGCGCCTTCCTCGCCGGCCTGCTGCTGGCGGACTCGGAGTACCGCCACGAACTGGAATCGCAGATCGAGCCATTCAAGGGCCTGCTGCTGGGGCTGTTCTTCATCAGCGTGGGCATGGGCGCCAACCTCAGCCTGTTGCTCAGCTCGCCGCTGGTGGTGATTGGCCTGACGCTGCTGTTGATAGGCCTGAAATTGCCGCTGCTGTATGCCGTGGGCCGCATGGTGGGTGACCTCAATCGCGAAAGCGCCCTGCGTCTGGGCGTGGTGCTGGCGGCCGGGGGTGAATTTGCCTTCGTGGTGTTCAAGATCGGCCGCGACCAGGGCCTGTTCGAACCGCACCTCTACGACGTGCTGGTATTGACCATCACCCTGTCCATGGCGGTGACGCCGCTGTTGCTGCTGGTGTGCCCGAAGCTGTTCAAGCCCAAGGCCAAGCCGGTGGAAGTGCCCGAGGAATATCGCACCATCGAAAGCGATGCGCCGCGCGTGGTGATCGCCGGCATGGGCCGTATGGGCCAGATCGTGGCGCGGATCCTGCGCGCGCAGAACATCTCGTTCATCGCCCTGGACACCTCGGTGGAAACCATCGAGCTGACCCGCAGCTTCGGCGGCATGCCGGTGTTCTACGGCGACCCGCAACGCCCCGAGATCCTGCACGCGGCCAAGGTCGACCAAGCGGAGTTCTTCGTTATCGCCATGGACGACCCTGAGATCAACATCAAGACCGCCGAGTTGGTGCGCAACCTCTACCCGCACATGCAGATCATCGCCCGTGCACGTAACCGCCAGCACGTGCACCGCCTGGTCGACCTGGACGCCTCGCCGGTTCGTGAAACGTTCTATTCCAGCCTGGAAATGAGCCGCCGCACCCTGGTGGGCCTCGGCTTGAGCCAGGCCCAGGCCGATGCACGCATCACCCGCTTCAAGAACCACGACCTGCAAGTGCTGGCCGCGCAACACGCAGTGTACGACGACGCGGCCAAGGTGATGCAAACCGCCCAGGAAGCACGGGCAGAACTGGCGCGGCTGTTTGAGATGGATCGACTGGAGGAAGAGTCCGACAAGCTGTGAGGCTGCCGGTGAACGAGATTGCGACTTTTCTGACAGAATACGCCGCAATCTTGTTCATCCCCTGGAGCGCTTCATGGCCACTTTCACCAAGACCACCGTCCTGCTGGCCCTCGCGCTGACCGCCGGCAGCGTATTCGCCGCGTCCAAGCCGACCACCCAAACTATCTCCACCTTGGGCGGCAAGTTCACCTTCAACCTGCCCAAAGCCTACGCCGCCGACACCCTGCCGGCTGGCAAGGCGGAGGACGGCACTGCCGATACCCAAGGCACGATGTACGCCAACCAGACCACGAAAAGCGTGGTGATCGTCGCCGAAACCGTGCGCAACGATGGGGTAACCATTGGGGATAACGACGCGAAATTCCTGGACGGCGCCGTGGCCGGCTTCGTCAAGGACCAGAGCGCCGCCCTGCCGGACTTCAAGAAACAGAGCGAGAAGAAGCTGACCTTCAAGGGTCTGGGCCTGCGCCAGGTGGACAGTACCGCCACCCAGGGCGGCGGCAAGACCCTGAATTCGACGTTCCTGGGCGGTTCGGGCAATCACCTGCTGGTGATCCAGGCGATTTCGCGGGCGGATGATGCGAAGGGGCATGCCGCGTTGGTGAAGCAGATTACCGGCGGGAAATAACAATCTTCCAGACAACCCGATCCACATGTGGGAGGGAGCAAGCCCCTCTCACAGTGCTCGACCACGTTTAATTCAGGCTCTTTTCCAGCCAGGCTTTCAGGTCCTGCACTTCCGTTTCACTGATGGTATGCGGCATGCCCGGATACCCGTGGAACTCCGGCTTCAATCCCAACCCCGTCAACACCTCATTCGCCCGAGTGGCCGACGCATAAGGCAGCGCCTGGTCCAAAGTGCCGTGGCCAATGAAAATCGCCAGCTTGCCCAGTGACGCATCCGGCTTCAGCTCAGCCTTGAGCACCGGCAACACGCTGCCACTCAACGCTGCAATCCCACGCAGCAGTTCCGGCCGACGCAACCCCACCTCGTAAGACATGATCGCGCCCTGACTGAAGCCCACCAGGAACACCCGATCCGGCTGGGTGTGGTATTTGGCGGTGGCTTTGCCGACAAAGTCTTCGATCAGCCGGGCGCTACGTTGCAGGTCGGCGGTCTCGCCATCGTATTCGCCGTCACCGGGCGTCTTGGTAAACCAGCGATAGCCGTGGGGGTCCACCGGCATCGGCGCGCGGGCCGACAGGTAAGTCCAGGTGGACGGCAGCGCGTCCTTGATGCCGAACAAATCCTCTTCGTCACTGCCGAAACCGTGCAGGAAAATCACCAGCGGCTGGTTGCGCGCATCGCCCTGGGTCTGTTCCAGGTACGACAACGGCAAGTCGGTGTGCAGCGTATCGTCGGCATGAGCGACGCCGACCACCAGGGTCAGCGCCAGGGCAAACAGTTTGAGCATGGGACGTGACCTCAGGGTTTGCGCAGCAGATAAGTGTCCATGATCCAGCCATTTTCCAGGCGCGCCGCCTTGCGCACCCGTTCGATTTCTTCTGCCACTTCACTGACCTTGCCGCTGATAAGGATTTCATCCGGCGTGCCCAGGTAGGCGCCCCAGTAGATGTCCAGGCCTTGATCGGCCACGGTGCGGTAAGAGTCTTCCGCGTCGAGCATCACCACCAGGGTGTCCGCATCACTCGCCTGCCCCGCCGCCAGACGGCGCCCGGTGGTGATCTCGACCGACTTGCCGATACGGTTCAGCGCCACTTTATGCTGTGCGGCCAGCGCCTGCACGCTGGTGATACCGGGGATCACCTCGAACTCAAAGGCGCAACGGCCACTGGCCAGAATCGCCTGCAAAATGCGGATGGTGCTGTCGTATAACGCCGGGTCGCCCCACGCCAGGAAAGCACCTACTTCACCGTCAGCCATTTCTTCGTTGATCATGCGTTCGAAGGTCTGCTGCTTGTCGCGGTTCAGGTCCTGCACGGCGGTGGTGTAGTCGATATCGCCGCGCACGCGCTCCGGGCACTCGGCCTCAACGAAGCGATAACCCGGCTCGGTGATGTAGGTCTCGCAGATCTCGCGACGCAGGTCGATCAACTTGTCTTTGCTCTGGCCCTTGTCCATCAGGAAAAACACGTCGGTGCGGTTGAGCGCCTTCACGGCCTGCATCGTGATGTAGTCAGGGTTGCCGGCGCCAATGCCGATGATCAGGATGCGTTTCATGGGTTGCTCTCATTGCGGGGCGTGGATTTTGCCATGTTCAGGCGCTCAGGCGTGAGTTTCCAGGCGCAGGCGCCAGACGTTGTTGAAGCGTAGCTCGGTGGCGGACAACGGTTCGACGTCGATACGGTAGAACATCGACAGCGGGAACTGCATCACCTGCAACAACGCGGCGCGGATCACAAAGGGGTGGGTGATTGCGACGATATGGCCGGGTTGGGTTTCGAGGGTTTTCAGCCACTGCGCTACACGTGCGCATAGGTCATCGACTGACTCCCCACCCTGGGCCGCGAAGGTGCTGTCGGTGAGCCAGGTATTCAACTCATCACGATTGAGCTGGTTGATGGCCTGGCCTTTCCACTGGCCGAAATCAGCATCGCGCAGGGCGTCTTCGATCACAGCGTCATTGCCGAACAAGCCCGCCGTCTGCCGAGTACGCAGCTCGGGAGCGCAGAGTAAACGCGGCTTTTTCCTATAACGCCCAGCGAGAGATCCGGCCGCCCCCTGCCAATCCATCGCCACCGGCTCGTCATCGCAGAAACGCCCCTGTTTTTGCAGGGGCGTGAGGGCATGGCAAATGAGTGTCAGACGTGTGGCTTGCATCGCAGCGTGCTTGGACCCAGGGAATGAGGCCACCAAGACTGGCGCAGTTATCCCAGTCGCGCAACGCCTTGTGCCAGATAGAGCACCTGGTAACCCGTCCCTGGGTGCTGCGCGTCCAGCGCCTTGGCCGACAAGGTGACCCGCACCAGGCGCCATGCTTGCACATCCAGCGCCAGGAACACCGCAAAGGTCTCTGCGCTGTCGGCCACCTGTTGATTGCGCCGTTTTCCCTCGGCCAAGGCCACCGCCCTGTCCGCGCCCGCCTCCAGCGGCCATTCCTCGCGGTACAAACTCACTGCGCCCTGCGCCGGGCCACGTTGTACATCCAGCGGCAACCAGCTCTCGATATGCGGGCGACCAAAGCTGTCGAGCACCTTCTGGAAGCGCTCGCCCAATAAAAAGTCAGCGGCCTGCAACGGGTCGGCCCACAGGTACACCGACGAATACACTTTGCCCCCCTGCTCGCGGGCGATAAACGCCTTGAACAGCAACCCCTCGGCGTCATCCCACAACGGCCCCAATTGCGCGGCGCGCCGGTGAATCACGCCCATGTCATAGTCGGCTGGCAAGCGGTGTGAATACTGTTTGGCAAACATGCGAGAACTCCTGTGCAAGATGAGCGTTCAGCTTGCGCAGCGTCGTTGATTTCAACAAGATATCCGTCGATATATATGCGATAAGGATTGAATATGACTGACGCCCTCAGACCGCTGGATATCGATACCGTCCAGGCCTTTGTGCTGGTGGCGGATTTCGCCAGTTTCACCCGTGCCGCCGAAGCCCTCGACACCTCCCAGGCGGCCATCAGCCTCAAGCTCAAACGCCTGGAAGAGCGCCTCGGCTACCGTCTGCTCGAGCGCACGCCTCGCCATGTACGGCTGTCGCCCCAAGGCGAACAGTTCATCATCGCCGCCCGCGCCCTGCTCAATGCCCATGAACGCGCCTTGGGCGACATGGCGACTCACACGCCCCGGCGCCTGGTCATCGGCATCAGCGACCACGTGGCCGGCCCCGACCTGCCGGCCTGGCTCAGCCGCCTGGCCGCCTACGACCCGCTGGTGATCCTCGAAGTGCGCATCGCCTCCTCCCGCGACCTGGTTGCCGCTTTTGATCGCAATGAGTTGGACGCCGTGATCGTGCGCAACGAAGGCGACCGCCGGGACGGTGAAGTGCTGGCAGTGGAACGCTTCGGCTGGTTCGCCGCCCCCACCTGGCAACACACCCCAGGCACGCCCCTGCGCATGGCGACCATGGCCGCACCCTGCGGTGTTCGTCACCTGGCGACCCGCGCACTGGACACGGCGCGCATCGACTGGACCGAAGTCTTCGTGGGCGGCGGCGTCCTGGCCGTCGGTGCTGCCGTCAGCGCCGGATTGGGCGTCGCCGCCCTCGCCCGCCGCGTGGCGCCGTCTGGCGCGGTAGATGTGAGCGAGCAATACGGCCTGCCACCCTTGCCGGTGAGTGAAGTGGTGCTTTACAGCCGCATCACCGATGTGCGCTCACGGGAGACACTGCGTGCCCTGAGCGCGACCTTTCGCGGCGTGCTGCAACACTGAAATAACTGTTTTTTGTGGCGAGCGGGCATGCCCCGCTCACCACAGGGGAATTCGGTGATCTAAGAGAAATCTGTCAGTCAAACCACTCCCGCCGACCTTCAAAGGTGCCAACGATCAGTTCAACAATCATCCGCACCGCCTCCTCATCCCGCACCTGCGCATTCACCGCCAACCACACCTGGCGCTGCATGCTCTCGGTCAATAACCCCGGCAACGCCACCAGCCCCCGGTCAAAGCTGCTCATGTAATGCGGCAGCAACCCAATGCACGCGCCACAACGGATCATCTCCAGCATCAGCGAATACGCCTGCACCTGCACCACTGCCGCCAGGCGCTCCTGTACAACCTGGTTCCACGCCTGCAAAGCCCCCACCTGCGCATCCGGCTGCCATTGCACCAGCATGTAATCGTCGAGGTCCTCCACACTGTCCGGCCGCGTGGTCAACCGCGAATAACGCTTGGCGATATGCGGCAGATACTGCAAGCGCGCCAAGGCTCGGGGTGGCTCAGTGGCAAAGCTCGGACCCGGCACCGGCCCGTCGGCGTCTGACAGCCACAGCACCACGTCCACATCCATCGCCTGCAACGACACGTGACTGTCGATGGAGATGATCTCCAGGCGCACGCTGGCATTGCGGCGCAGCAACGCGATCAGATCGCGCCCAAGGATGTCATGCAGGATCGGCTCGGCCACGGCCAGCCGAATCAACGGCTGCTCCGTCACCGGCAGGCGTCGTTCATGGGCCAGGGCAATCAGCTGCGCCTGCAGCTGCTGGCCATCTCGACTGAGCACCAAACCATTGCCCTGGTAGCTGAACAGCGAATGCCGCAGGTGTTCCTCCAACTGCGCCAGACGCTTGCGCAACAGCGTGGCCTTGATATTCAAACTGCGCGCCGCCTGCATGAAACAGCCGCAGCGTGCACTCACCAAAAAGTAGCGCGCCACTTCCGGGTCGATCTCATGGGCCAGGGCCAGCCAACTGTTGCGGCCCTCGGCTGGCGCACGATAAGCGGACGGCCCCTGAGGGGCAGACGGTTCTAGAAATGCCATGGGAGACTCCCTGTCTTGTCAGTCTGTGCATCCAATGCGGGTTGACGTGTATTACTCCAGCACTTTGTTCAACTCGGCGCCGTCGATACTCAGGGTGGCGGTATTGAGCATGCCTTCGAGGTAAGCCTTGGCGATCTGCTCCTGGCGCTGGGCACGCAGGGCCTGGGTCAGGCGTTCACGCAGTTCGTCGAGGGTCGCGGTGCGTGCCGGTTGCTGGCCGGTGAGCTTGAGCACATGGAACCCCGCCGCGCTCTGCACCACGTCCGACACGGCACCGACCTTGAGGCGCGACACCGCACTGCGCACTTCCGGCACCAGTTGCTGCAACGGCTGCATGCCCGAGTCGCCAGCGCGTGCAGCAGAGTCGGTGTCCTGGGAAAACTGCGTGGCCAGGGCGGCGAACTCATTCGGCGCCGCCTGGGCGCGACGGCTCAGTTCCTGGGCCTGGCGGCGCACACTGTCAACGGCTTGCGGGTCATTCACCGCGAGGAAAATCTGGCTCACGCGATACAACGCCGGCGTCACCCACTGCGATTTACCGCTGTCGTAGGCCTGCTGCAATTCGGCGGCGCTGGGGTAATCGGCCGGCACCTGGCTGACCGACAACATGTAGTCGCGAAACACAATCTGCTCGGCGGCGGCGCGGGTTTGCTGCTCCACGTCCTGGCGCTGGCGCCAGCCCTGGGCGTCAGCCTGTTCGAGCACCGCCTTTTGCGCCAGGCGTGAACGGATCCAGGTTTCCAACGCGCCACGATTGCCGCGCAATTGCTCGCGGGACTCGACAGGCAGGCTGGCCAGCACGGTTTTCAGTTCCATGAGGTCAATCTGCTGATTGCCCAGGCGCGCCACTGCCGGCCCGCTCGCTGCCGGGTTGCTCACCGGCGCCGGTTGCTGCGCCGCCACCGGGTCGCTGCCCGGCCGCAGGCTCAAGCCAACCGCCACCACCAGCAAGGCCAGCGCACCCGCGCCGACCATCAGGGTTGGCTTTTTCACAATACCGGCGCCTCGGCTTCAGCCTGCAACTGCGCCGCCTGCTGGCTGTATTCACGCAGGTAAACAATAAATTCCTGCAATAGACGGTCCCACAATTCCAGCTGGCTGCGCAGGTGCGTAGCGCCGACACCGGCCACCACCACGTCCATTTCCATCAGCAGGAATTCGCTCTGCACCGACAACCGCGCAAAGCGCCGCGAAGCGTTCCACACCTGGGCCAGGCCTTCGGGCAGCTCGCCCTGGATACGCAGTGCGCAGCTGTAGGTGAAATCCACATAACCGCCCTGCTCCGCCGCCGGGTTGCCGAAGCGAACCGCAAAGCCGATGCCCTGGCTGGCGCTGAGCAATTGCACGATGCCGTTTTGCTCAGTCTGGTTGACCCGGTAGCCGGCTTCCTGCAGCAACTCGGTGAGGCTCTGGGGGGTGACGCTGGTGATCAATTCGCTCATGGAGATCTCTTCCCTGTCTATCAATGATTGGCAGTTGCCTGGGGCGCATCGAAACGGCTCTTGTACAAATCGTCGCCGAAGCCCTGGGCCAGTTCCTCGAACTTGACCCGGACGCTGCTGGCGAACGGCTGGCGGATACTCATCACCTCGGCCACGTCGATTTTTTCGTAGGCGGTGAGCAACTGCCGGGCCACGCCGTACATCTGTTGATTCTTGACTGAACATTGCTGCACTTGTGTGTCACGTTCACTCAGTTGTGCCTGCAAGCGCGCTCGCTCGGCCTCTTTACCCTTGGCCAGCACCAGCAGTTCGTCATAGGCCTTCTTGAACTTGCCGATCTGCTCATTGCTGGCCGCCACCTGGGCCTGCGCCTGGCTGTGCAGGCTCTGTTGCTGGCCGGCCATTTGCTCGGCCACGGCGCGGGCCTTGTCCAGCTCGGCCGTCAGTTGCTTGATTTGCGCCTGGGCCTGCCTGGCCTGGTTTTCCGCAGCAAGGCGTGCGGCGCTGGCCTGAGCCTGCTCGCTTTGCAGGGCCTGCAATTGCTGGGTGGTGCTGCGCAGTTGCGTGCGCAGGCGCTCCTCCATGCCTTCAGCCGACGCGCCGCTGGCGACCAGCAGCAGTAACAGCCCGCAGATTCGCGTGTTCATGTGGCGTCTCCCTGCGCATCAAAAGCGCGTGTTGAGTTCCAGTTGCATCACATCCACCTCGAACGGCGCGCCATACACTTCGGACGCACTCAACCAACGCGCACTGGCGTAGATGTTCTTTTCGATGCCGTAGTTGGCGCCAATGAAGTAGCCCTTGGCGTTGGTGCCGCCCAGGTGGAACGACGAATCGTTGAAGCCGTCGGGCAAGGCGTCAGGCTGGATGTACTTGTAGCCGGCCAGTACGTTCCAGTCGCCACGCTTGCGCATTTCCAGCGCGCTGCCGAGGGTGAACGAAACCATCAACGCATTGCCGCCACTTTCAAACTGACCGTTGCTGTTGATGTTGTTGACGATCTGGCCTTCGCTGCGCTTGAGCATTTCGCCCTTGTCGTAGGCCAGGTTGTGGATGTAATTGCCCTGGGTGCGCAGTTTGAAGTCGCTTGGCAGCTCGGCATCCCAGGCCAGGTTGAGGTCGAGCACGTCGAACTTGGACGCCAGGCCCACGAACTGCGGCTGCGGGGTCAGGCCGGGCGTCGCCGGGTTGGGGGTGATGTCGCGTAGCAGGAACACGCTGTTGCCCTTTTGCATGAAGGCCAGGCGTGAACCGTCGCTGTCACAGGCCGGCTGGCCGGACCAGGGCTGGCAAGCGCCGGAGCGCTTCCCTTCGATATCGTCGAAGTGGTAGTACGCCAACGCGCCCTTGAGGCTGTTTTCGCGGTTGATTTTCCAGTTGGCGCCGATCTGCCCGCCAAACAGCCATTTGGTATCGCTGTCTTCCTTGTCGAAACCGTTGCTGCTGGCCGAGTCGGAGGTGTACTCCACCGGGAACGCGCCCAGGGTGCCGAACAGGCCCCACTCACTGTTCAGCGCGTGGTTGAAGTTGGCAGCGATACCGTCGAAGTTCAGGTCGCCCGAATACATCATGTCGGTGGAATAGAACGGGTTGGCGAAGCGCCCGGCGGTAAGGGTCACGTCCGGGCTGGCCTTCCAGCTCAGGTAACCCTGGTCGAGCCAGATGTCCTTCTTGCCAAAGCCACCGCCCAGGGTCTGGGTGGTGGACACCGGGTTGTTGTCGGAGCCGGTGCCCACCCGAATGCCAGCGGTCCAGTCCGGCGACAGTACCGCTTTCATGCCCAGGCGAGCGCGCAGGCGGAACAGGTTTTCGCGGTCCTTGGTGGTGTTGAGCAGCGGTGGCAGCTTGGTGTTGGTGTCTTTGTTGGTGTCGTACGGGCCACTTTCATTGAGCTTGGCGTAGTCGACGATCTCGTTGCTGTTGTTGCCCGAGAAGTAGCGCGACTCATCCCGCAGGCGGATATCCCCGTCAAAGCTGATGCGCGAGACCCAGTCCGGGAAAGTATTGGGCTGCGCCCAGTTTTCCTGTTTGGCAGTGGCCATGACCTCGGCCTTGACCTGGTCACGAATCTGATCCTTCACCGCCTGCGGCACGTATTGCACCCGCACATCGCCGGGGGCTGCGGTCGGGCCTGCGGCCACCAGCGGCGCGGCATTCGCCTGGCGCGCCTGCCGGGCTTCTTTTTCGGCCTGGGCGATCAGCCCGTTGGCGGTGTCCTGGCTCAGCACGCCCTGCTGCACCAGCAGACGGATCAGGTTGATGGTGACGTTTTCCGAGGGCGCAACCGGGGCCGCAGCCGCCTGGCCGACCAGGGTCGCGATGACCATGCCGACCGCCAGGGTCAGTCGATTCACGGGGGAAATCATGTGTACGCAACTCCTGTAAAAACCGTTGAAAAAAGGATTCAATCAATCCGGGCGCCGGCCCTTGAGGGACAGGCGCATGGGCAGCGTCAGCGACGCCGGTGGTTTCTGTGTGGCACGCGGCGCCTGGATCAAGGCGAGCATCTGCGCATCGGTCTCGGCATCCCCGCTGGACTTGGCCACCAGCGCCTTGGTGACCTGGCCATCGGCGCCCAGCCACAGGTCTATCTGTATCGAGAAGGCCTTCTTGCGCAGCTCAGGATCCTCGCGCATCAGCCGTTGATAAGTGCCGGCCAGGTACTGCTTGTAGGTGCCGGTCCCCAGCCCGCCGCCACCGCTGCCGGCCATACCGCCGCCCTTGCCGGCACCGATGTTGAAACCGTCATTGCCGGACTGGGCGTCGCCATCGATCTGCATCGGGTTGGCCAAATCCTCGTTAGGCGAAGGCGGCGCTTCCTCGACCGGCTTGACCTCTTCGGGCTCGGGGCTCGGCACCGGTTCCGGGACTTTTTCTTCGACCTGGGGCTCGGGCTCCTTGGGTTTTTCCGGCGGCGGTGGAGGTGGCGGCGGCAACGGGATAATCGTCGGCACCTTCGGCGCTTCACGGCGCACGCCGCTCATGTCGTTGGCCCACTGCCACAAGAACCAGGCGGCGACGGCGCCCAGCAACAGGCCGGCGCCCCACTTCAACGGGCGCAACGGCGGCGTGTTTTTCACAGGCGGTGGCGCGATCGGGATCTGTACAGTCATGACTTAGCCCTGGCTCGGTTTGCCGGTGACCAGCCCGACCTGGGACAGCTCCAGCCGGCGCAGCAGGTCGAGCACTTCGATGACTTTCTGGTACTGCACCATCGCATCGCCGCGCACGATCACCGGGAAGTCCGGGTTCAGCGCTTTCTCGATGCGCAGGCGTTCTTCCAGCTCGCCGAGAGTCACCGGATAGGCGTCGAGGAACACCTGGCCGCCGTCATTCACGGAGATGGCCTTGGTCTTGGCCTGCGACAACGACACCGAGGCGCTGGCCTTGGGCAGGTGAATCTGGATGCCCGACACCTGGGCGGTCGCAGTGAGGATAAACATCACCAGCACCACCATGAGCACGTCCACCAGGGGCGTGATGTTGATGCTGTCGACGGCCGCGTCATCGTCATCGTCGAGGGAGGCATTTACGGAAGCCATGGCGATTCTCCTCAGGCCGGAACCGATGCGTGATGTTCGCGGCGGTGCGCGGCTTCACTGTGCTGGCTCTCGCCGTGCATCTCCGCCAGGCGAGTGATGAACTCGTCGACGAACACGCGCATGTCCGCACTGACTTCCTTGTTGCGCGTGATCAGGCGGTTGTAGCCAAACAGCGCGGGGATCGCCACGAACAGGCCCATGGCTGTCGCCAGCAACGCCGCCGCCATGCCAGGGGCGATCGCGTTGATGTTCACGTCACCGGCCATCGCCGTGCCGAGGAACACCACCATGATCCCCAGCACCGTGCCGAGCAGGCCGATGTACGGGCCGCCGGCGATGGCGTTGGACAGGGTCGACAACTTGGAACTCAGGGCCTGGTTCTCGCGAGTGCGCACGCCGTCCATGGAGCAACGAATGGCTTCGATGGTGGCGGCCGACACCGACGAAGTGTCCGCGCCCTGGGCACGGCGGGTGCGGATCTCCTTGACCGCCACCAGGTACAGGCGCCACAGCGAAGAATGGGTCAGGCGCTCACCCAACAGGGCGTCGTCGGCATACATCTCCAGGCGGGTGCCGATCTGCGCGAAGTGCTCGCGAAAGACCTCGTTGGCACTGCTTACACGGCTGACCTGGCGGTTCTTGCGCAGCATGATGACCCACGACTGGAACATCATCGCCACCAGCACCAGGATGATCACCCAGGCATCCACCGGTACGGCGTTGAGCAAAAAGCCCAGGCTGCCGAAACCGAAGCCGGATTGTTCTTCATCCACCCCGTAGGCCACCAGCTTCGACTCGGCGCCCTGGGCGCTGGCATCGGCCAGCAACAGCGCAGCCGGGCGTGCCACCTTGGACAGGCGCAGCTCATCGATGGCACCGGCGAATGGCAGGTGGGTGCTGCCGGCTTCCGGCAGGTCGGCGCCAATGGCGGTCTGAGAATTGAACGCCGGCAGAGCCACTGCCAGAGTCGCGGTTTCGCGACCATTCACGTACAGCGTGACCTTATCGCCCTCGGCGGTGAACGCCAGGTGCTGCCACTGACCAGGGTTCAGCGGTTGAGTGGAGACGGCGCGCTGGCCGTCGACGTCCACGAACGGCATGCCCTGGTTCAGGCCCAGTAACAGACTATGGCCGCCGTCGCGACGGGCCAGCACCGCTTGCTCGCCGCTGGCCTGGTCCAGGCGCAACCAGGCGCTGAACGTGAACGCGCCGCCCGCAGCGTGCTGTAACGAGGGGCTGGCCGGCAACATCAACGCTTGGCCGCTCAACTGCAAGGCGCGGCCGATCACGCCGTCGATGCTCGCGCCGGTGGCGTTCAACGCGGTGTTGGCGTAGGCCGTGGTGTCCCGGGCCGGGGTGCCATTGACCCCGTCAAAGTGGTAGAGCGCGGTGTAGCTCGGGTCGAAGGTCAGTTGCCCATTGGCCGTGGCCGGTGCCTTCTGGTTGCCGTAGTACATCCACAGATCCTGGCGCTGGCCGCCTTCGACCTTGGGCACATCGACCCAGATCAGCGCCATGCCCATCAGTGGGTCGAAGCTTTCGATCTGGTGGTTGAACACGGTCTTGTCGTCGGCACTCACAAAACGCAGGTCAGAACCGTCGTCCTTGACCCCGTCAAAAGTGAAGTTGCCGGTGTGCAGGCGCACCAGCAGTGCAGTGCGACCCAGGGCCTGGCTGATCGCGGCGCCTTGGGCGGTGGTGTCTACCGAAATCTGTTTGCGGTAGTGCCAGTCGTCCTGCCACCAGGCATGGGCGGTGGCCGGGAGCGCGAAGCCCAGGCAGATCAACAGGCTCAGGAATAGGCGTTGCATGGGTGAAGTCTCCGGAAGAAAAAGTCAGAAAGTCGCCTGCACACTGAAGTGCAATCGCGAGTCCTGTTTCTGGGTGTTCGGTCCATCGAGCAGCGGGTAGCCCCAATCCAGGCTGCCGGACAACCATTTGCTCAAACTGGCGCGGGTGCCCAGGCCGACACTGGCCAGGCTGTATTCGTCTTCTTGCTCGGGCAGCGGGTCGTGCAGGCGCATGCGCGCGCCTTCGGCGAACGCATAAAAGCGCCACTCCTGCACATAACTGCCGAGGAACTTGGCCAGGGACGGCGTGCGCAGCTCCTGGGAGAGCAAGTAACCCTCATCCCCGGTGCGCTCCGCCGCCAGGTAACCGCGCACCGAAGTGGCGCCGCCGGCGGAATACTGCTCGTTGGAAACCAGCGGCCCCGACGCGAGCTGGAAGCCGCCCTTGGTTGCCGACTGCCAATCGTTGGCAAAGGTGTAGGTGTAATTCAGGTCGCCCTTGAGCACGGCGAAACTGGCGCTGGCCTTGTAGCGCTTGTAGTCGAACTCTTCGGCATCGCTGCCGTAGCCGAAGAACGCGCGGGTACCCACCACCAGGTTCAGGCCCAGGCCCAACTGGGATTGTTCGGTGTAGCGAAAGCCGTTGTAACCCAAGGTGAACGGTGCGTACTTGAGCGGCACCTGGTCGCTGCTGGAGCCGAATTTCATCTGCTCGTCGAAGTCCTTGAAGTCCACGCCGAACGAGAACGAATTGGCCCAATTACCCGCCGCCGGCAGGTTGTAGATGGCCGACACGCCGTAGGAATGGCCCTTGCCCAACACGTTACTGCCGCCGATGGTGGCGATGTTGCTGTCGGACTGGTAACCCGAGAACTGCAAGGTCCAGCGCTCGTTCAACGGCGCACTGTAGGAACCGGACCAGACCTTGGCGTTGTCGGTGTCCTGGGGCGCGGTGAAGTAGGTCAGGGAAATGCTGTGGCCCAGCTGCCAGAGGTTGTCGTAACCCAGCGTGGCGACCGAACGCAGCTTCTCGGTGTCGGCGCTGTAGTCGTTGTTCAGGCCGAGGGTGGCGTGCCAGGGGTTCTGGTCTTCCACCTGCAGGTCCACATCCATCGTGCCCGGGCGCTGGCCTTCGCGCACCAGCGGCGTGACCTGGCGCCCGGCACTGCGATTGAGGCCGGCCAACTGGGTTTGCACCGTGGCAAAGTCCGGCACCGCGCCCTCCTCCAGGGCCGGCACCTGCTCGCGGATTTCCACCGGTGAATAATGCTTGGCGCCGACCACCCGTACGCGGCCAACCTTGGTTTCGCTCACTTGCAGGTAGACGATGCCGTCATCGACCTTCTGCTCCGGCAGCTCGACAAACACCGACTGGTAGCCACGCGCCTGGTAGATCTTCTGCAATGCATCGCGGGCACCTTCGATATCGTCCAGGGTCTTTTGCGGTCCCAGGAACGGGTACACCGCCTCCTCGATCGTCGCCGCATCGAGCACGGTATTGCCGCGCACGAAGTACTCATTGACGTCGACCCTGCGCGCCGCCGCCTCTTCCTCGGCCAACACCGGTTGCGCCAGGCTCCCCAGCGTTACGCAACACAGCGCCAGCGTTAATTTGAACAGATGCTCCACACCGCCCCCTGACTGTCTGATTGTTTGCACCGTCGCCGAATGCCCGGCGTACGGCCTGCTCAATTGCTGGTGATCGCGGTGTTGCCGTGGCGTGCCAGCCAGGTGTGCAACAAGGCGAAGTTCAACGAGAACTCCGGCATGTGCAGCAAGGCGCCACAAAACACGTCACCGATGATTTTCTGGATGAGTTGCACCGCACGCGGGTTGTTCAGCAGCGTGGCGATGTCGCGAGTCAGGACATGAACACTCCAGACCTTCTGGTTGAGGTCCAGGCCGACGAACCAGCGGAACAGCAGGTTGTAGTTCAGCTGTTCATGCAGTTGCTGCTCGCTGGGCACCGAATACAGCAGTTGCAGCAGCAGGATCTGCAGCACGGTCGGCGCAGGGATCGACATCACGGGTTCGGCGGTGAGCCAGTCACGGTGCTGGTCGAGCACTTCGTCGATCTGCGGGCGCAGCAACACCAGGGAATGGCCTGCCGGGATATAGCTGGCCACTTCCTTGCGGGCGCCCTGCCAGTCCTCCTGGGAGACAATCCATACCCAGGGTGCGCCGTAGCGATAGACCGACACCGGCTTCTTGCGCGCCGCTTCGACGATCTTCGACAGGCGCTGGTCGAGCTCCTGCATGCCCACTTTCGAGTAACGTTCCATAGTTCCCATCGCCCCACTCCTGGCATCCTGCTTGCGGCTGAAAAGCTCACCTTTCTGGTGGGCTCAAGCGCGTTACACAGAGGAGACGGGAGTGGCCATGGGCTACCGAACTTTTGTCATGAAAGCTTCATTTGGGATTGGGTGGGGGGCAATTCTTGGTGGTGTGTATATCCGTTATTTGGGTAACGGCGGCTATTGGTTCCGCCCTTACGGCGGCTCACTTTTGAAAAGCCGGAATGCCGGCCCAGTCAAAAGTAAGCAAAACGCTCTTGCCCCAACACTCGGCACCTCGCTTAGGCTCGGTGTACCCGTAATCCGACAGGGATTTGGGGGGCCGCCTAACATCAAAATCAAAAGCAGATCAAAAGCCAGAGCCAGAGCCAGAGCAAACCACCCTTCAACTGATACATGAAGATCAAACTGTGGGAGGGGGCTTGCCCCCGATGGCGGTGTGTCAGCCAACTCATCAGTGACTGACCCACTGCCATCGGGGGCAAGCCCCTCCCACACTTTGACCGAGTACCGGCCATACAATCCGGTCGGCTCCAAGGCCGCCGCGCTCTTGCTTTTGATCTGGGATCGCCCCGTCAAACACGCTGGCCGAACCTAGGCGAGGTGCCGAGTGTTGGGGCGAAGGCCTTTTGCTTACTTTGGGCTGGGCCGGCATTCCGGCCTTTCCAAAAGTGAGCCGCTGTAAGAGCGGAACCCTAAGTAGCCGTTACCGAAGAAACGGATATGTACTCAACTTCGAGAACAAAACCCAACCCCCTGCAACGGCAACTCATAAGACTTCTTAACCGTCCTAACCACCAACGTCGACGAATAGGTCCGAATCGGAATATCCCGATAAGTCTCCAGAAACCGATAGATATACTCGGTGTACTCCGCAGCATCCCGAAACTTCGCCACCATCACAAAATCAAACTCCCCCGTCATCAGGTAACAATCCTGAATCTCCGGATGAGTCGAAAGGATGTGCTGCATCTTGCGGTCAATATCCTGGCTATCCCTGTCCAGCTTGATCAGGAAAAACGCCGTCACCTGAATGCCCAATTTGCGTTCATCCAGCACCGCGACCTTGGCCTTGATGATCCCCACGCTCTCCATGCGACGAATCCGCCGATAACAACTGGTGGAAGACAGCCCCACGCTGTCGCTCAACAACTCCAGGCTCTGGTCGCAATCCTTCTGCAACTTGCCCAGGATCTTCAAATCCATGGCGTCTGTCATCGGTTCCGAATCGTCCTTGAAAAAATGCAATGAATACGTCGCAAAGACGGGCCAATTTGCACAAATCCTGCGCAGTGGCTAGTTAACATCGTTCCAGCTTAGCAGCCCGGCCAACACCTGGCCTGAAGGCGGCATGAGAGGGATCTGATGATAGTCGCGAAACCGACATGGACCGGTGATATCAAGGCGCTGTTCAGCGCCCCCTACTGGATACCCGCCGCCCAGCGCGCCGCCGTCGCCGCCACCTGGGTCGGTTGCATGAACGCCTATGAGGTGTTCCTGGAAGACCCGGCCTCGGTCCAGACCTGGTCGCAAACCATCTACCAGCACCTGGCCTCGCGCAACATGCCGCTGACCACCGATCAGCAACAGTTCTGGCCGATGGATGCCCTGGAAACCTTCCGCCTTTGGGTCAACCAGGGTTGGCGGCTGGACAGCATCTCGCCGTTTGACCTGGCCGAGCGCATTCCGCCACCGGCATTGCCACACCCGGTCAAGCGTGTGCGCCAGGACATCCGCTCCCTGAGCCCCGAAGCACTGAACCTGTACCGCGCCAAGCTGGATGACGTAATGCACATCGGCGACCCCGACAGTGGCTCGCCCTGGCAGCGCTATGCCTACATCCACACCAACTGGTGCCTGCATTACCAGGAAGCCTTCGCCCTGTGGCACCGCGCTTACCTGCTGTACCTGGAAGCACTGATCGACTGCGCGATCCCCTACTGGGACTGGATGGCCGCAGACGCCAGTGTCGACGGCAGCCCCCAGGCCGGCTTGCCCCAGGCGTTCCTCGATGAAACCTACGTGCACCCCCGCACCGGTGTGGTGCGGCGTAACCCGTTGCGTTATGCGGCGGCCAAGGATGGCTGCTCCAAGGTCTGCGCCACCGCGCCGGTCGAGGGTGTCGACTGCCTGTACGTGCAGCGCAACCCGCTGTTCTACACCCAGGGCGAGGCCTTTCGGTTCGAGCGCACCCAGCTGTATGGCATGAGCCGGATCTTCCAGCAGCAGGTGGTCGATGCGCTGGCGTTCACCACCTTCAGCCAGCCCCAGGGTGTGCCAGGCTATCCGTGGGCCAACATCACGGCCTTCGACCCGCCGCAACCGGACAACCTGTACCCCAACCGTGCGCTGAATTTCGACGGACTCTACGAGCAGCCCCACGACAACTATCACGGCTGGATCGGCGGCGACATGGCCGACAACGCCTACACCGCCTTCGACCCGGTATTCTGCTCCTATCACGCCAACATCGACCGCATGCTGGAGGTCTGGATCCGCGCCAACCCGGCGGCGCAGTACACTACCCAATGCCTGTTGCAACCCTTCGCCGGGCATCAGGCCGATGACGTGACCTTCACTAGCGCCGACGCCTGGCGCTACACCACCCTCGGCGACATGGCCCAGGACAGCCGGCACATCGGCTACGACTATGGCACGCCAGTCGCCCCGCAGTTCGGCGCGGCCAAGGCTGCGTGCTGCCGTCAGTCCCAGGCGGCAGGCACCGGTCCGTGGGTGGTGTTCGACCATGTGCGCTGCACCCACGACACCTACCTGATCGACGTCTTCCTCAACCAGCCCGACGCCACCGCGCAACACGCCCGCGCCGATAACCCGCATTACGTCGGGCGCTTCAGCCGCATCGGCATGGGCCTGGTCGACGACAAGGGCCGCTGCGTCACCCTGGGCGTGTCGCGGGCGCTGAACGCTGCGCGCAATGCCCGGGTACTCAAGCTCAAACCGACCGACACAGCGCAGTTATCGCTGGTCGTGACCCACTCCGATAGTGGCCAGGTATTGACGGCCGATGCATACGCGCCGCTGCCTGGCTTTATCGCCGAACTGGTGTGGGACGACCCGCGCCAAACCTCTGCCGGCCCCGCTCCGGGCGCCGGTTGCTGCTCCACCAACACCGATGCTGGAGAACCGACATGAGCACACCCTTCACCCAATTCACCTCCCCTGCCGAACAAGCGCCCAAGGACTACAACAAGTTGGGCCTGGAGGACCAGTTGCCGGCGTTCGAAACCGACTGGAACAACAACGTCACCGGCTGGACCCAGATGTCGATCATCGGCAACCCCTGGTCCAACCTCAACGATGCACCGCGCTCGGGCTATTACAACCCGCTGGAGAGCGGCTACGGCACGCTGAAGCCAAAGACCATCACCTGGCAGCCCTTCCCCAATCGGCTGTGGACGTTTTTCTATAACGAGGGCGCTGCCGTGGTCCCGCAACTGGGCGGCAAGGCCATGACCCTGGACCAGGTGATGCAACTGACCGACCACGGCCAGATCACCCTCAACGACACCCTCTATTCGCTGTACCCGGACCCCAAGGCCACCCAACTGCAGATCCCCAGCGTGCTGTGCAAATCCATCAACTGGAACGGCCCCTACGCCGACTTTTCGCCCTCGGGTCCACGGGGCTGGCTGGACGAATACTGCGAGTGGTCGATCACCCGCGACCCCGACGGCAAAATGCGCAGCATCATGTTCACAAGCGAGAACCCGGCGTATTTCCTGACCATGTGGAACATCGACCCGGGTGCCGTGCTGGGCCTGTACCAGGCGTATGTCGACCCGCAGGTGAAACTCGAAGACCTGTACCTGCGCTACACCGCCGACGGCCCGACCGGCAAAGCCGGCGAACCGGTACTCGACCCCACCACCGGCCAGCCCGCCTACGACACCGTGAACAAATGGAACAGCGGCACCGTGCGCATACCGGGCGTGTCGGGCGGCGCGATGCACCTGACTTCCGGCCCCAATACCCTGAGCGCCGAGATCTACCTGGCGGCGGCGGCCACCATCCTGCGGCCACTCACCAGCAGCCAGAACCAGCAGAGCCTGATCTGCTGCGCGCAATACGGGCAGAACTACCGCAACTCCGACCCGCATATCGGGTTCTCCGCGAACCAGGCGGCGGTCAACAACCTGATCTCGTTGACCAACCCTATCGGCCTGTACCTGCAGCAACCCAAGTCCTTCAGCACCTGGAAAGGCCCGCAAGGCCAGGATGTCAGCAGCTACTGGCGCGTTACCCGTGGCACCGCCGGCACCGGCCCGAACAACTCCGACCAGATTCTCCAGGCGGTCTTTGAGGTGCCGGCCAGCGCGGGGTTCTCGATCAATGAGATCACCATCAACGGCGCGCCGATCGACTACGTGTGGGTGATCGCCAACGAACTGAACGTGGCCCTCAGCGTGACCCCTGCGCCGCTCACGGCCCAGCCCAAGGAGTGTGCCTGCGTGGCGGCCAACACCACCGATGCGCAACCCTGGCCCGTGCAGTTGCTGCCGATTGACCTGTTCTACGGCCAATCCCCCAGCGACTTGCCGGCCAGCTTTGCCCCCGGCAGCTCAGGCCAGTTCGTATTGGTGGTACAAGGCGCCGACCCGAACACCACGGCGGCGGATGCACGGGTGCAGTTCTCCAACCCGGGCATCACGGCCCAGGTCACGCAGTTCCTGCCGGATGCCTCGGCGATTCCCGGCCAGACCGACGGCGGCGGCACCCAGGGCTACATCATGACCATCACCGTCAGCAGCAACGCGGCGCCGGGGCTGGTCAGCGTGCGTGCGCTGAACCCCAGCGAAGCGGCCAACCCGAGTGCCTCCGAGCACCCCTGGGAAAGCGGCCTGGCCCTGGTGCCCAGCGCCTGAGTGCCTCCCGGCCGCCCATGCCTGGCCTGGGCGGCCGCCCCTTGAGTCTTGAGCAAGGAATGCGATCATGAACGGATGGCTTCGCCCGCTGCGCCGGGCACGCTTGCGTATTGCCTGCGCAATCACCTGCACCCTTCTCCCACTGCTGGCCGCCACACCGGCCAATGCCGCCTCGGACGCCCAGAGCTGCGTCAGCCAGCTGGTGTTCGATCCCACCAGCGGCGGCTTCCTGCCGGTGAACAATTTCGGCACCGAGCAGGCTTTTCTCAATTGTTTCGGCTGGCAGTTGTTCATCGCCATGAACTGGCCGGTCAATCCCGGCTGGCCGGCCAACCCAAGCCTGGCCGGTGAGCCGGACACCCAAAGCAGCGCGGCCCAGTTCGGCGTGCCGCCAACCCCCGGCCAACCGATGAGCAATGCCCCGGTGTGGGCCAGCTACAAGGATGCCAGCGAAATCTTCCTGCCCGGCGCGGCCAAGCCGTCCGGCTGGGGCGTGGAAACCCTGGTGCCGTCCAATTGCACCGCCACCGGCAACCTCAAGGCGTTTGCCACGGGGGCGCGTAAATTCATCACCGCCACCTCGGAAAGCGCGATCAACCGCAAGCACCGCTTCCACCTGTCCAGCGGCACCCAGGTGACCCTGCCGGATTCGATCATGGAAGCGTCCGGCGGCTGGCTCACGGACCAGTCGGGCAACCTGGTGTTTTTCGAGCGCAAGGTGGGCAAGGCCGAGTTCGACTACATCGTCGACAACGGTTTGTACGACGCCGCCAACCAGCTGATCGTGGCGCAAAACAGCGACAACCGACACCCCGCCGGCCTGTCACTGCCGGCCGGCAAGCCGGTGCGCGAGCTGCCGGCCAAGGCGCTGCCCCAGGAGGAGCTGGGTGCCCTGGAACTCAAGGCGGCCTGGCGCGTGCTCACCAACAAGCCCGACTTGTACGGGCGCTACCTGACCACCGTGGCCTGGCTGCAACGCCCGGACACGCTGCAATGCACCCAGGAAGTGATAGGCCTGGTAGGGCTGCATATCATCAACAAGACCCAGACCCAGCCGAACTTCATCTGGACCACCTTTGAGCAGATCGACAACGTGCCCGATGGCGGCGCCGCCCCACCCCAGGGCTACAGCTTCAACAACCCCGAGTGCACCGGCGATGCCTGCGCGCCAAACGTCGCCCGCGTGCAGTGCGACGCCACCCACACGCCGCCCGACTGCACGCCCCTGGACCAGCCGGTGCAGGCCACCCGGCTCAACGCCACGCCCCAGGACATGCAGGCGCTGAACACGGCGGTGCAGCAGACCTTCGCCCAGCAGACCCAGGGCCAGTCGGTGTTCCAGTACTACAAACTGGTGAACGTGCTGTGGTCCAAGACGCCCAACGCCCCCAACGATCCAGGCCCTGGGCCGAACGTGAAGGTGCCGCTGTCCTATGGGCCGTTTGTCAGCGACCAGAGTGTCGTGGTCGCCAACACCACGATGGAAACCTACGTGCAGACAGACAACTGCAATGACTGCCACCAGTACGCGGCGATTGCCGGCAAATCCGGGCTGGCGTCGGACTTCTCGTTCCTGTTCGGCAATGCCGACTCGGCGAAAAATACGCGGCTGATCAAACGCATCGAGTCGTTCAAGACCCTCAAGGACAACCCGTAACCGGCGCAAAAAAAGGGGCGATCATTGATCGCCCCGAACGGTACATCGAGAGGTCCCTTCCAAAGCCTTACAAACTGATCTGCTTGCGCTCCTCATCCGTCAGCCGCGCTCGCGCCTGTTCGCTCAGCGGCCCGGCGCCCAGCACCTGCACCGGGCTGTTGGGGTTGTAGCCGGAGGTTTTCTGCGCCGGCGCAGGCTCCTGCGGCAACGGTTCGGTGCCCAGGCTCAACACTTCCACGGTCATGATCGACGGCCTGCCCTGTTTGGCGGCCGCCTGCTGGCTGCGCGCCGCGTCTTCCGCGGCCTGGGACGCCGCCGCTCCGGCCGCGCTGGCCGACGTCATGGCGTTGGTGTTGACCGCAGCAGACACCGGCACCCCGGACGACTTGCCCTGGCTCTGGATATTCGCCGCGTTCACCACGCGCAAGGCGGCAATGTTGACGTTGCCGGACACACGAATGCCCGCCTCGCCGGCATCGATGGTGCCCAGCGGTGCGATCAGGTCGATGTCCCCCGCCGGCACTTCCGGGATCGGGTTGAGCGTGGCGATCCCCGCACCGGTACTCGGCACCGACGGCGACAGGCCGACGTTGCCCCAGTTGTCATACACACGCTTGGGCGGCGTGTACACCACGGTGGTCTTGGAACCGCGCCCGGCGTTGATGTCGCCTTCGCTGGTCCAGCCCATGATCGAGCCGCCGAAGGTGGTCATGATGCGGCTCTGGCCCAGCAGGATGCTGCCCAGGGAATACAGCTGGATATCCCCCGCGCCCTGGGTGATCACCCCCGCCGTCGACGGTGGCGCCGCGCCTTCGATACCGAAGGTCTGGCTGCCGCCCGGCGTGAGCATCTGGATGGAACCCCCGAAGTTGGTGTGCACACCCGCGCCACCGAACATCGTGATGTCGCCTTTGTAGGTGATCGGGTTGCCGGCCACGTCCTTGTCCGGGAACAGCGCCGCAATCGCCGCGCGGCCACGCAGGTAGCTGCCCTGGCGCACGCTGCCAGCGGTGTTGTACTCACGGCCGGCGGCCTTGAGCTCGGCGAAGTACACGTCGCGGGCGAACACCCGTTGTTGCTCGGCGGGGAGCGCCGCGTAGTAAGTGCGGGCCTGTTCGGCGTCTCCGGTAAACCCGAAGCGCTCGACCAGCCAGGCGAGCAATTCCCTCTCGTAGGTCTTGGCGACCTTGCTGCCCTGGATCGACTCACCCGGCAGCGCCAGGTTGGCGGGGTTCAAGTAAGCCTCGACAAACCGACGGTAGTCCGGCCCCTTGGGCCCGACACCGGCTTGCAGGACGATGCTGGCACCCGCTCGGTTGTCGCCGGCCGCCACGGCGCCCAGACTGTTCACGCCCACCTGATCGTCCATCTGGATAGTGCGCCCGGCCGTCAGCTCAAGGGTCCCGGGGCCCGCGACATTAAAACTGCTGTAGAGGATGTCGCGCCCGGCGCTGGCAATGGAGATATCAGTCGCCCCCGTGTGCACGAACAGGTTACCGATGAACGTGTATTCACCGGTGCTCACGTCCCCGCCAAGGGCACCATTCAAGCGGGTGCCGCTGCTGACGATATCGCGCCCGGCGAGCATCCAGACCGGGCCTGCACCTTCGTAGTAGGTCTGACCGAAGCGTGGATCGTTTGCCCCATAGAGACTGAGCGCCCGTCCACTGTTGACCCCCAGCAGGTCACCGCTGAGCGCATAGAAACGCGCCGGTTCCAAGGCGCCGCCCCATGCCATGCTCGCGGTGTCAGGGCCAAACGCGAACAGCGGGTGAAGCCCCAGGCGTGCGATGTTGCCATCACTGGAAAGATTGCCGCTGCCTGCGACCGGCAAGCTGTTGATGAAGCCCAGGAACGCCGGACGCTGGATCGTCGCCAGGCTTTGCGGACTTGCGCTGGAACGGCTGATGGTCAAGTCGCCGCCGTAGATCGAATCGCCCGCCAGCAATTCCAGTTGACCGTTGGCCGACGGTGCCAGCACCAGCGCCTGCAATGGCTGCGGCACATTCGGGTTACTCGTCGACGCACGGCCGTAGTACAGGCTGCCGCTGGCGGCGACCGCACGCAATGTGGCGGGGTAGACCGCCGCCATATCGGTTTCCAGCGTCTGGGTCAGTGGTGTGAGGTTACCGCCGGAGGAGAACAGATCGACTGCCGTACGGTCGGTCCACAGGCTGAACCAGCTCTGTCCTACCCCGTTGACGCCTTCCTTTGCGTAGGCCAAGGCATTCATCTGCGGTACGCGGCCTGGATCGGCGACATCCTGGAGGACCAGGTCGCCCCGGGTAGCCAGGCTGAAGGTCGAATCCCCTGGCAGCAGGCTCAAGCCGCCGGCCGCCATGGCCGAGGTGGAGCGCAGCGGGTCGTAGGCGCGCACTTCGCTGGGGCTCTGGTCCCTGGACTGGTTGCCGTAACGCAAGGTCAGGCTGCCCAGGCTGCCGCCCGTCACTTGTACGTGGCCGCGCAGGTTCACCAACGAGCCATTGAGGTGATCGACGGTGACCTGACTGGCGGGGTTCAGCGCATCGCCCACCCGCAGGTTCAAGTCGCCACCACCGCTCAGTTGCACACTGCCATCGGCCGCGACCCGCCCTGTACCGCCGACCGCCAGAACGAGGCCTTGGCTGCGTGGGCTGACGTTCTGGGCGGTTGACGACAGCGCACTGATGATTCCCGCATTGCCCCCCACATCAACCGTGAGGTTGCCGCCACCCAGGGTGCCGAACCCGGTAAAACCGACCATCTGGTCCGAACGCACGTTAGCGACGTAAGAACCGAAATTGATCCACCAGGCGGTCGCTTGTGCCTGGCTGCCCTCCAGGTTATTACCCTGTCGCCACAGCCAATTGCCGACATTGGCTGAATCCAGCCCCAGGTCGACAGGCACAGGACGCGCAACGCCATTCTGCGCAGGGCTGGTGATATTGCCTGTCAGGTCGCCCCCCACTTTGACCAGCACATTGCCGCCCGTGTCTGGGTACCAGGCGCGGTACAGGCTGTCGGGGCCACCGTTGACCCACTTTTCGTTACCGCCGACGTTACCCAGGACCTTGCCATTGCCGCCAAGGGCACGCTTGAGGTTATACGGGTCGCCAGCCGAGGTGCCCGTGGAGGAGCTGCCGGCGGTGTAGACACCGTACAACGACTCCATGCTCAGGTTGCCGCCTGCCAGCAAATCCAAGTCCGCAGCGCCGGTGCGGATGACACTGAAACGCGTACTGCCGCCCGCCAGCAAGGTGTAGGCATCGCCCTCGGACGAGCAGTATTCCGGCATATCGTCACAAATCCCGGGGTAGGCGTAGCCATCATTCACATCGATGGGCTTGCCCACCATGCTGTTGTCGCCATAGACATCCAAAGAGCCCTGCTCGGTCCAGACCAGCGCACCCTGCCCGTACATCCCATAGTGACTGTCGGCCAACCGAAGGTTGCCGGTGACCGGGTGCGGTTGCAGCAGGCGACTGTCCGCCGCGCCGGTATCCGCGCCGGCCACCAGCCGAATCGACCACGCTTGCGAGCCTTCCTCCAGCATCGGCGCAATCGCCCAGTTCTTGCCCTGGCGCCCGGCATCGGCGACACGCAGCTGTACCGACGCCGCACCGTCCGGCAACTTGACATCGGTACCCGACGGCAACAGCGCGCCACGGGGCAAGACTTTACTGCCTGCCAGCTTGAGGCTGGTAGCCAAAGGCACTCCCTTGGGCCAGATCAGCCCGTTGACATTGGCCGCACTGCCCAACAAGGTGCCGGCGTCCAGCGTGCTGCCGGCGGCGAGGGTCTGGCTCTGAACCAGCAGCGTGCCCGCGGCGAACAGCACATTGCCCGATGCGTCCCGCACGGCGGCGGCCAACACCGTCCCGGCAGGCAGCACCAAGGACTGGCTGAGCGTTGCCGCGACGGGCAACCGCGTGCCAGCAGGCAGGAACAGCGGCTGCGTCGGCACATCGAAATTGAGCGTCACGCCGCCTGGGAACAGGGTGCCATCCGCCAGGGTCACACCACTGCCCGGCACCACCACCGTGCCGCCGGTGTAGTCGATACCTGCACGCAGGACCCAGCCATTGTCATCATCGGTTTGCGGCGGCGGCGCAAAGCCGTCGTTGATGCTGCCGTAGATATTCAGGTCGCCACCGGCGCGCAGGGTCAGGCTGCCGGCCTCGGTAGGTTGGGTCGACTTGAGGCTGGCGTAGCGATAGCCGGACAAATCCAGGTCGCCCTGTACCACCAGGTCGCCGTCGGGCGTCTTGCTGATAATCTCCACACCAGGCCGCAGGTGGAAAACATCGCCGTAGGTGGCGTTATTCAGGCCTGCCAGTTTGTTCTGCAGCAGGTTGGTATTGCCGAGCGCAGCATTGATGAACGCCGTGCTCAGTGCGTGCTTGCCGTCGAGGTAGGCTTGGTCGATCGCCTGGTACGGACGTCCGTTCGGGGTGGCATCGGTCCTGGTCGGGGCATCGTCGTAGGTGACCATGCCATTGAGCGCGATGGAGCGTGCGCCGGTGATGGTCAGGCGCCCACTGGCATCGATGGCAATGTCATCGCCGCCCAGACGGGGCGCGTTGAGCTCCAGGGTGCCGAGACTGCGTCCGTCATTACCGGCCCCTGCCCCCGTGCCATGGCGCAGGTCGATGCGCACGCCATCGGCCAGGGTCAACTGGCCCTGGCCTGAGCCGAGCACAACGGTGGCGCGGTTCGGCGCGTCGATGACCTTGCCATAACTGTCCACGCGCACTTGCGTGCCATGGGCATCGAGCACCGCCGTACCGTCCAGGACCAGGCCGTTCCTGGCGGCCAGGTTGATGCTGCCGACGCGCTCGCCGCTGGCGTCTACCAGGCCGGTAACGCGCAGGCTGCCATTGTCTAGCGAAACGTTGACGCTGTTGGCCTTCACATCGCTGCCGATGATCAGATCGCCTTGCTTGAGCTGAAAGCTGCGCGAGCCATACACCTGGCCTTGATTGAGGCGTTGATTGAGGGCGGCGAACTGTTCATTCAATGTGCCGCTTGTGCCCAGCCGCTGGGCCTGGATCTCCACCGCGCCCGCCAGGTAAGGCACCCGCGTACCGCCGGCATCGTAGTCGCCGCTGCTGCCAGCGACGATCCTGCCCGCCAGGTCGACGGTGCCCGCCGCGCCCTCTACGGCCACCGCCCGCAGCCGACCCGCCTGGTTGTGCTGCGCCGACAGGTCGATGGTCGAACCGACCGCCTGCAGCACGTTGCCCGCACGGCTTTCCAGCAGGACCTCGCCGCCAGCGCTGTATTTAGTCAGGTCGTTGAAAGCAATGGCCCGGCCGGCCACATCGATCAAGGCCGCATCAGTCAACACCACATCGCCACGGGCGCCCAGGGTGAGCTTGCCGCTGGGCAATACCACCGCGCTGGCCAGGCGGATGCTGTCACCCTGCAAGGACAACTCGCCGCCAATGCCCTTCGCTTCGCCCACCGGCCCCGCCGAGGCGCGCACATCAATCGCGCCACCGGCTGTGATCCGGTTGACTGAGCCGGCTTCACCGCTCATCAACGGTGTGAGGATATTCAGGTTGCCGCCGTTGTAGGCAAAGCCCTTGATCGCGTCATAGGCGCCCTGACGCTGATACACCGAGAGGCTGCCCTTATGGTTGGCGGTGATGCGCTGGCTGGCGTTCAGGTTGACGTTGGCAAAGCCCAGGGCCAGGCGGTCAAAGGACTGGGTGGTGCTTGGCTGGGCAAAATCCCCATAGCCGAACTCGATGCGCTCGGCATGGATATCCAGGCGCCCGCTGCCGCTGCCGGCACCGTCAGTCACTGCCGCCACGGGCGGTGTCGCGGCCCCCTGCCAGATCAGGTTGGCGGTATGGATGGTGGCTACATCGTTGGCGCCGCCCGCACCATAAATAGCCGGCGTGGACAGCATCAGGTTGCTCAGCATCGACTTGCCGGTCGCCGAGTCATAAGTGTCCAGGGTCGTGGTGCCATAGAAGTTGAAGCTGTCGCGTGCCGACAGTTGCAGGGTTTCCAGGGCCGGCGCGCCAAATTGAGTGTCCCCCCGCAGCAGGCGCTCCAGGACTTGCTGGGTGAGGGTCATGCCCGCCGGCAGGCGATTGCCGGCAGCGGCGGCGGCCAAGGCTTCGGGGCTGCCGACGTTGATGCTGGATACGCCCAGGTTCAGGTGACGGGTGCCATAACGCACGTCCGCCCCCATCTGCAGGGTGCTGTCGGTCAAGGCAACGAGTGTGCCTTCGGAATACAAAGCGGTCTGGCCGCTGCACAGCGTGCCAGTGCAAGCCCCCAGCTCGATCCCGCCGCTGGTCACACCTGCCATCGGCGTTGCTGCGACCACGTTGAGCAGGCCGTTGGACACCGCCAGCATATTGGGCATGTTGTACACAAAGCCGTCACGTGCGTCATAACTGGCCTTGCCGCGACCGATGGTGTTGATCGAGGCCCCCTGTTCGACGGTTACCTTGCCGGTAGAGGACACCAGCAACACTTCCGGCGCCGCCAGGTTCGCGCCTTCGCGCAGGTTGATGTTGCTCAAGGCTCCGTTGGCCAGGTTGATGTAGTTGCCGCCCTGACCGTAGGTCACCACGGTCAGGCCACCGATCAACAGACGCGCCGCGCCGAGCGCGTTGAGGCTCTCGGCCTCGACGCTGATGCCGCTGAAACCCGAGGTTGCGCCCTTGCCTGCCGCGACGATCTCAATGTCCTTGCCCGTGCTCCTGTTGCCATTGGTCAACGCCACGGTGCCACCGTAACCGCCGTCGGCGGCCTCGAAGCGACCGATACCCTTGAACGAAAAGGCATTGGCACCCGCCCCCGGGCTGAGGTTCAGTTGCAGGGTCTTGGCATCCACCGGCAACAGCGCACGCGGCACCCCGAGGCGGGCCGCGTCGGCCACGGCGAATTGCGCATAACGAGTCTCGTTGTATTGGGAATAGCGGCGCAGGGTGTCGGCGGCGGTGAGGATCACCTGGCTCGCCGTACTGTTGCCGATGCCGGTATTGGCGATGGACAAGCGCCCCGCAGTGGACCATGAGCCGTTGCGCAGCAACTGGGTCGTGCCTTCGCTGCCGAGCCCCGCCAAGCCGTTGATTTCCAGGCGGAAGGCCCCCGGCATCAGGGCATAAGTGGACGGCATCAAGGTGTAGGTGCCCGCTGTCAGCCCCGGCACACCGGCACCGATCGTGATTTGCTGGCCAATCAACGGGTCGGTCGCCCCGCCCTCCGGCCCCACCGGGGCATAGCCCGGTTGCGCGCCCGGCACAATCGCGTAGACCGGGTTGGTGCCCAGCCCCGGCAACACAAAACCGCCGGTTGCCCCGAATTGCACCAGGGGGTTGTAGCGCGCATCGGTAGATCCGCCGCGCCCGGAAATAAACCCGGCCCCAAGCAGCTCGCCGCCACCGGAAAGGTCCACGGTAGCGTCAGGCTGCACCACCACCGATTCGCCACCCAGGACCATCCCGACATTCAGGCTGCCGTTCGCGTTAGGCAACGCCCCCTGCCCAAGGAACGTCACAGTCTTGCCGTTGTATTTGTAGACCTGGCCGTCTACCGTGCCGCCGTAGGGCAACACCAGTCCCTTGCCACTCACCGAGGTCAGGCTGCCGGGCAGCAGCTCGACGCGGCTGGCCCCGAGGTTGCCGATTTCGATCAGGCCCAGGGGCGCACGCACCACCCCGCCCTGCTTGATCGTCGGGCCGCCCAGTTGCAGGCGGCCAAACGCCGAGTACGGCATGGCGGCATCAGCAGTCCCCGTGCGCGCGATCGTCAAGGTACGGGTCGGGTCGTACTTGAAGCCAGAGAAGGCATCGATAAAGCCGGCCAGCACCCGTGCGCCAACGTCCGTCGCCGGGTACAACTGCGCGGCGCGCAGCGTCATATCGCCTTTGGTCATCAACTGAGTACTGATGCCATGCGCGATCACGTCCGCCCCGGCACCGGCCAGGAAGCGCAGGTCACCCTGGCTGCTCAACTGCACATCATCGAAGCCACGGCGATCGATGCTCTGCTTGCTGGCATCGCTCAGCGTCAGGTCACTCTGGTTGCCGAACAGCACATTGCCGCGCACGTCGATCAGATTGCCACTGGCCTGGAACAGCGCCTGGCTGGCACGTTGCGACAGGTTGGACGCCAGCACCGGATGCAGGTACTGGTCCTTGCTGGGGTCCAGCGGCGCAAGGATGCCGGCCAGCAGCAGATAAGGCGCAGACAGGTTGATGCGAGCGTTGGCGGCGGCGTTTTCGGCAAGGCCCATGGCGCCGCTGTACAGGCGCAGGCTTTGCCCCATGTTCAGCGACACATCACCGTCGAAGCTCAACACGCCGTTGCTGAGCAAGGCCAGGTTATCAAAGCCGCCGGTGGTGACCTGGTCCACACCGAGGCGGCCATGGCCGTACTCGAGGGTGTCCGGGAGGGGGCTGGCTTGATGGGACTGGCTGAGCACCAGTTCACGCACCTTGAGCATCGGGTCGGTGACCGCCGCCTTGAGGTAGTAAGGCGTTTCCAGTGCCAGCGATAAACTGCCGCCCGCCGCCGCGGCACCGCCGGCCCGGGCGACCAAGCTGCCATCCAGATACAGGCCATTGTTGGACGCAACGCTGATGCTGCCGCCATTGCTGGCCACCTGCACCCGGCCCTGGCCCGGAATGTCGAGCATCGCCTGGGCACCGGAAGCGTCCAGGCGCGCGCCGTCGCGCACCACCACAAACAGGTCGCTGGCCTTGGCAATGCCGGTGGCCAGGTCAATTTCGCCGCCGAGGCTGATCCTGCCACCCTGGCCGACCTGGCCGTAGAGGCGCCCGCGATTGTCCGCGGCACTGATCGCACGGGCTGCTACATCGATCACCGCGTGGTCGCCGACCCAGATCGAGCGGTTATGCCCGGCGGCATTGGCCACCTCGGAACCGACAGCGGTCAGGCCTCCCAGATTGACGCTGCCGCCCCAGGCATTGAGCGTGCCGTTGACCGTCAACTGGCCGACGCTGCGCAGGTTGATGCTCTGGCCCGGGTCGACGTTGATCACCGCGCCCCGGCCCACTGTCAGGGCCGTGGTAGCCAGTTCGGCCGCCGTGGATTCCTGCCGACCGGCAGTCAGGCTCAGGCTGGCGCCACGGCGCTGGGTCAGCACGCCTTTGGCAGCGTCTTGCTGATACAGCGCAGGGGTCCAGCGCTCCAATACCGTGGCAGGGTCGCCTCCCGTTGGCGCAGCGGACGTCTGCTCGCCAAGGCGATACACCGGCGTGGTGACATCCACCTGGGTGCCGTCAGTGACCAGCAGGCCCTCGTTGCCGGTGATGTCATAGGCCGAGAAGCCCTTGTTGAAGAAGTCTTGCGCCAGTTGCACGGTGCCGGCGTCAGGCGCCCCGGTGCTGTTGCCGATCTGTACCTTGCGGGCCTGCAACGCCAGGGTGCCGCCGCCATTGACACCATAACCGCGAATCTCGCCCTCCAGCCCCAGGCTGCCCAGTGCACCCAAGGTCACGTCACCGCCCTTGCCGCCGATGAGCTTGCCATCCACGCCGAGCGTGGCGCCGGAAGACGCCTCCACCACGCTGCCTGACGCCAGGTTCAGGTTGCCGGTGCTGCGCAGCGACACCCTGCCGCCGTTCACATAGGCCACGCCTTCACCAAGGCTCGGGTCCAGCGCCAGGTTGTTCCAGCGCCCGGCGGCGTCCAGCTTGACGCCTGTCGCCACATCGACCCGTCCGCTGCCCGCGAGGATCACATCGCCGACGGTGTTGCCCGCGTTGAGGTTGACCTGAGTGAGGATGTTGCCCGCGTTGATACTGCCCCCCCGGGCGGTGAGATTGGCGTTGATACCGACCCCCGGCCCGAACAAGGTGATGTCGCCGCCGTCTGCCACCTTGAGCGCACCATTCACCGTGATCTGCTGCTTGGCGCCCACCTTGATCGCGCCCAGTTGGTAACCGTTGAGCGGGTCGCTGTCGAGCACCATCTGGCCCTGGCGATCCGCTGGCAGCGCCGTGGTGAGGTCCAGGCCATCGGCGATTTTCCGGGTATTGCCATCGATCAGCACCTGGTCGGTGGTGCCGCTCAGGGCATAGCGCAGCGTGCCGGTGGTCTTGTTGTAGATCGGAATGTACTGGCCGATGATCAACTGCGCCCGCTGGGCCATGGCCTTCTTGGATTGCTGGTAGCCATCTAGGTTGATGTTGGGCGCCTGGGTCTGCCGATCGCCCTGGAACACATCACTGATCAACTGACCTTCCAACACCGCACTGGTGGTGCCGACCACCAGTTTGCCGGCGTCGCGGCCTACGGTGTAGCCGGCCTCGTAGCGGCGTTGCGGCGCGATCAGCGGGTTGTAGTAATACTCGGTCTGGCCCCAGCGCGCGCTGGTGTCTTCATAGCCCTTGTAGAACCCCGAATAGAGGATGTCGCCGGGCGCCTTGGACAATTCATACAAGCGGCCATTGGGCCCCTTGAGCCAGGTCTGCTGGATGTAACCGGCCTGCACGTCCACGGTGCCGCCGGACAGGTTGATCTGCGCGCCCGTCTGAGTGACCACATCCTTGCCGGTAAAGGTCACCGTGCCGCCCTGGGCCATCCATTCGCCGACCGAATGTCCTTGAGTACCGAGGTAACCGCCCACTTCCAGCAAGCCGCCGGCGGTGTACCAGCGATCCGTCGCGTAACCGTTGGTGCCTGCCGGTACAAACACCAGCTCGCGCAGGTCGACCCACACATCGTTGTTGATCAGTTGCCCGCCGTCACGGTTCACCGGAGCATCACGCTGCTCGTTACCCTGCACGTTGATCTTGATCGTGTTGGATGCCATCGACACCTTGACGCCGACCGCGCCTGAGACGTCGATCATCGCGCCATCGCGCACCAGGCTGCGCCCGGTAGCGCTGACCGCCACCTGGCCGCCGGTGGCCAGGGTGATCGAACCCTTCTGGAAGTCCACGGAGCCACCGCTGACGATCTCGACGCGTGATTGGTCGGTACGGTCAGCCACGGCACTGAGGTGGTTGAACCGGCCGGTGATCAGGTTGGCGGGTGTTCCGTCGAGTTTGATCAGCCCGTTGTCTTTCTGGCTGTTGAGGGCGGTGCTGCCACTAGCGTCCAGCAAGATCGCGGTGGTGCTGCCCTCGCCCAGGGTCACGCTACCGGTGCTGTCGCTGGCAGCGTTGAGCAGATGAATCGTGCCGCGAGTGTCCACCGAGGTGCTGGCCAGCGCCACGCCGTTTTGCTGCACCTGGTGGCCGGTGAGGGTGATATCGCCGGTGGAGGCCATGATCAGGCCGCTGTTGGTGACTTTGCCTGCGCTGCTGCCAGGGTTGAGGCTGGTCGCCACCTCATTGCCACGCGTGGTGGAGCGGTCGTTGCCCGTGGTGCCGACACCCTTGCGGATGTAGAAACTGTCGCCGGCGGCCAGGGTGGTCTGGCCCTTGGCGGTGATGACGGTGCCGGCGTTTTCCACTTCGGTACCGAGCAGCAAGGCATAGCCGCCGGCGTCGGTGGAGGTGGCCGGATTGTGGGTCTGGATCAACGCACCGCGCTGCACCTGGACCTTGCCCGCCGCATCGGTGAAGGTCGGCTGGGTGCCGTTGGCATCGACGTAGAGGCCGCGTTGGGTGAACTGCTCGTCGGTGATGTTCGCGGCGGCCGCCACCAGGTTGCGCACGTTGACCTGGCTGGTGCCGCCGAACACCACGCCGTTGCGGTTCATGATCATCACCGTACCGGCGCCGTTGATCTGGCCCTGGATCTCACTGGGGCGCGCATTGGGATCGTTGACGCGGTTGAGCACCGCCCAACTGGCCTGCTGCTGGAAGTCCACGGTGGTGTTGCGCCCGACGTTGAACGTCTCCCAGTTGAGGATCGCCTTGTCGGCGGTCTGCTCGATGGTCACCGTGGTCTTGCCGCCGGACTGGATCTGGGTCGGGTTCTTGGCGTGGGTCCAACCCTGGGTCAGGCTGTTGTCGACCTGCAGGCCGCCCTTGCCCAGGCCATCGGGAATCGCCGAGACCTGACCGAACGCCGCCTGTCGCCCTGCCGCTTGCGCAGCCTGCTGGGCCGCAATGGCCGCGACACTGGTGTTCAAGGTACTGATGGAGCGCGCCAACTGCTGCTTGACCCGCGCCTGCTGGTTCAATGAAGGAATCCCCGGCACCTGGCCGGCACCGGTACGCGCTGCCGTGGCCGCCTGGGACGCGCCCTTGTCGGCAAACCAGCCGGAACTGAACGCCGTGGCTGCCTGGGCGTTACCCGCCACCATCAATAAGGCAATGGCATGGGCCAAAGGCTTGAGACGCAGGACGGTCTCGGGGGCTTTCAGGTTGACCGGTGATTTGCAGCGGACCATCGGGAATCTTCCTTCTTTGTTATTACGCAGGGAGCAGGACAGGCTCACGTATGAGGATTAGGCGGTTGGCGAGGGACACGACTGAACTTCTGTCATGCAAAGTTCACATGACGCTGTCGGCGCGGCGGTGAACAGCACAAACGCAAAAATCAGCAACGGCGCAGGCCGTTGCTGATCAGGTGTTGCGGGTCTTTGAAAGCGTGGGTTACAGCGGACGACCGATGCCGTTGCAGACGTTGGTGTTGCCGATGCTCAGGGCATTGGTGGCGGTCAGGAAGCTACCGCGAATAGCGATTTTCCAGTTGTTTGGCAGTGGCACGAACGCGTTGGCTTCGATCGCTGCGTCGTTGTTGGCAGACGAACCGTAGTGCTTGGTGAAGAAGTCACGCACTTGGGTGGTCTGGGTGGCATCGGCGTAGCACTGGCTGAAGATCACGTTGGTGAAGCCCAGGATCGGGTAGCCCGACGTTGGGTAAGGCACCACACCCGCGGTGTTGGCTTTGCCGAACACGGGCACCCAAGCGTCAGGGTTGCCACGGTCAGCGACAGCAGGCAACGGCACGGCATTGATGGCGGCGGATACGTTGCTCGCTTTCGGCGATACACCCTGGACCGCCACACCGTTGACCACGTCCTTGCCCACGCGAGCGACTTTAGTTGCGTCATCCAGACCGGCCAGGGTCGGGGCGGCGAAGTCAGGGCTCATGTAGGTGATACCGCCGTCGGTACCGGCCAGGGTGGTCATCACGCCTTGGCTGCCAGTTGCGGAAACCGCGCCGGCAGGCAAGCCACCGGTGTAGCTGGTGCCGAAGGTGGTGGTGACATTGAAGGTGCCGGTTTCAGCGCACTTGGCATTCAGAAAGCGCGTGAACAGTTCGGTGGTGCCACTGCTTTCGCTGCGGTAAACCACTTTGATGGCGCCACTGCGACCCGAACCTGTGATACCGCTCCAGTCGGCGATACGGCCGGAGAACACACCGCACAGCTCGTTGATGCTCAAGTCAACGGCCGCAGTCCCGCTTTTGTTGAACGGGATGGCAACCGAAGTACCCACCGATGGCACTTGGATCAGCTTGCCCCAGGCAGGTTGCTTGGCCGACGCATACGTCGACAGTTCAGTAGCGCTCAGCTTGGAATCGCTGCCCGCCCAGTGCACGTTCAGGTTGGAAACGCCAGCCTTCAACTTGGTGTAGTCGTTGGTCAGGAAAGCTGCCTTGCCATTGCCGCTGCCCACACCGATGTACGGGGCAAAACCTGCGGTCAACACGCCAGACGTCTGGTACAGCGCTTGTGGCAGGGTTGCGCCGCCGCCGTTGATGTCAGCCATTGCAGCCTGGGCCGAGCACAGTGCAGCGAGGGTCATGGATACCGCGAGAACGTTGCGCTTAAACATGAAGAATCTCCTTTCGTCGTGTTTGTACGTTTGGGGTAGAGGGCTCTTGCATGACGCCATGGCTTCGGTCCCGAGCCGTGTTCAGGGGGGTGGCCAGGGGTTAAAACCATGGGACAGAAATTCGCAGTTTCCGATGACGTTTGTAGGAAAAAACCTCGGGAGGAACACCTTGATTTTTAAAAAGATTCTCGGGTGTTCCGGTCATGATTCCGAGCGCTTTGGGCGCAGGTGACAGTCAGGTTTCAGCGCGTATGGCTGGAGGCGACATGAGCTGTCGGAATGTGACGGAACGAGGAACCCGAGGTTGGACGGGAGCAGGTGCGGTCAGGTGACCAGTTGGTTGATCTCGATGATCGGCAACAACACCGCCATGACGATCACCAGCACCACGGCCCCCATCACCACGATCATCAGCGGCTCCAGCAAGGCGGTCATGCCCATGGCACGCCGTTCGATATCCCGCGACAGTGTCTGCGCCGCGCGCTCCAGCATCGGTGGCAGCGAGCCGGTTTTCTCGCCGCTGGCGATCAGGTGGATCAGCACCGGCGGGAAGACCTTTTCCACCGCCAGCGCCGGGGCCAGGTTGACGCCCTCGCGCACCTTGGCGGTGGCATCGCTGACGCACTGGTCGAGCCGGTCGTTGGACAAGGTTTGCCGCGCGGCCTCCAGGGCACGCAGCAACGGCACCCCGGCACCGCCGAGAATCGCCAGGGTCGAGGCGAATCGTGCCGTGTTCAGGCCCAGCACGAAGCGCCCGATCAGCGGCAAACGCAGTACGCGACTGTGCCAATTCAAGCGCGCCACGGAATTGCGCAGGTACAGGCGCCAGCTCCAGAAACCGCCGACGATCCCGGCAAGACACAGCCAGCCCCAGGCGCGGATGAAGTCACTTGCGTTGAGCATCGCCAGGGTCAGCCCCGGCAGGTCCTGGCGGGCCTGGGAGAACGCACTGACCACCTGGGGCACCACGTAGCTCAGCAAGAAAATCACAATGCCGATGGACACCAGCCCCACCACACCGGGGTAGATAAACGCGGTGAGAATCTTGCCACGCAGGTTGTTGCGCTCCTCGATGTAGTCGGCCAAACGCTCCATCACCTGGGCCAGGTCACCGGACTCCTCCCCCGCCGCAATCAGCGCGCGGTAGATCGACGGAAAATCCCGAGGTCGCGCCGCCAACGCATCCGCCAGGCGCATGCCGCCCCGCACATCGGCGCGCACGGCGGCCAGGGTCTGGGCGATATGCTTTTTCTCGGCCTGCTCCACCGTAGCACTCAGCGCAGCTTCCAACGGCAGGCTCGCGCCCAGCAGGCTCGCCAGTTGCCGCGTGGCCCAGGCCAGGTCGTTGTCCGACAGTTTGGCGCTGAACAGGCTGCTGCCCGTCGCGGCCGGCTGATTGCCTTCGATCTGCACCAGCAACGCGGTCAAACCGCGACTGCGCAGGTTGGCAAAGGCTGCGCTCTGGCTGTCGGCCTCCACATGCCCGGCCTCGACTTTGCCGCTGCTATCGGCGGCTTCATAGCGATAGCGATTCATCAGGCGTCCCGTGTCACACGCAGGATTTCTTCGGGGGCGGTGGCACCGCTGCGCACCCAGCGTTCACCGTCTTCACGCATGCTCAACATCCCGGCGCGGCGCGCGGCCAGGCGCAGGTCCTGCTCGTTGGCGCCCTCATGAATCAGGCTGCGTACCGCATCGTCGACACAGAACAACTCATGGATCCCGGTACGTCCGCTGTAGCCGACCTGGTTGCACTGCGCGCAGCCGACCGGGCGCCAGGTGCCGGGCGCGGCGGGGTCTTCCTGCTTGCAGTGCGGGCACAGGCGCCGTACCAGGCGCTGGGCCAACACCCCCAGCAGGGACGACGCCAGCAGGAACGGCTCCACCCCCATATCGATCAGGCGGTTGACCGCCGACACCGCATCGTTGGTGTGCAGGGTCGCCAGCACCAGGTGACCGGTGAGCGAAGCCTGCACGGCGATTTGTGCGGTCTCCAGGTCACGGATTTCGCCGATCATGATGATGTCCGGGTCCTGGCGCAGGATCGCACGCAGGGCCAGGCCGAAGGTCATGTCGATCTTGGCGTTGACCTGGATCTGGCTGATACCCGGCAGGTCGTATTCCACCGGGTCCTCCACGGTGAGGATATTGCTGGTGCTCGCATCCAGCCGCGCCAGGGCGGCGTACAGGCTGGTGGTCTTGCCACTGCCGGTGGGTCCGGTGACCAGCACGATGCCGTGGGGCTGGCGGATCAGCGTATCCAGGCGTGCCAGCAGCTGCGGCTCCATGCCCAGGGTTTCCAGCTGCAGGCGCCCGGCTTGTTTGTCCAGCAGGCGCATGACCACCCTTTCGCCATGGCCGGTGGGCACCGTGGACACGCGAATATCGATGGGCCGCCCGGCCACGCGCAGGGCGATACGGCCGTCCTGGGGCAGGCGTTTTTCGGCGATATCGAGTTGGGCCATGATCTTGATCCGCGAGACCAGCGCGCCATGCAATGCCTTGCGTGGCGAGACCACGTCACGCAGGGTGCCGTCGACACGGTAGCGCACCACGGAATGGGTTTCGTAGGGTTCGATATGGATGTCGCTGGCTTCGTCGCGGGCGGCCTGGGTCAGCAAGGCGTTGATCATGCGGATCACCGGGGCGCCGTCCTGGGTGTCCAGCAGGTCAGTGACTTCGGGCATGTCTTGCATCAGGCGGTCGAGGTCGACTTCGTTTTCGGCGGCGCCGACGACGGCGGCGGCGCTGCCGGTGTCGGCGTAGGCGGCGGTGAGCAGGCCGTCGAGTTCGTCGTCGCGTACCTGTTCGAGGTGGGTTTGGCCGAATTGGCGGTGGACTTCGCTGATGGACCAGCCGGGGGTTGAGGGGCAGACCGTCAGCAGCATGCCTTGGTCGCTGGGGCGCAGGATGATGCGTTGGGATTTGGCCCAGGCGTAGGGCAATAGGCTCATTGGGTTGGACCTGTTTTTAGGTGTACATATCCGTTTTTTGGGTAACGGCGGCTTATGGTTCCGCCCTTACGGCGGCTCACTTTTGAAGAGCGCAAAAGTAAGCAAAACGCTCTTGCCCCAACACTCGGCACCTCGCTCAGGCTCGGTGTGCCCGTAATTCGACAATGATTTGGGGGGCCGCCGCCACGCGCCATCCATGGCGCGGGGCGGCTAAACCGGCATCCCTGCCGGTTTACCCCCCAAATCCCTGCCGAATTCCGGCCAGCGTGTTTGACGGGGCGCCTAAGATCAAAATCAAAAGCAAAGCGCGGCGGCCTGGTAGCCGACCGGATCGTTGAGGCGTGCGCGTTCCCCCTGAGCCGGGCTTGCCCGCGATGGTTGTTAACGATGACGTGGGAAACCAGAATGCACACGGCGCGCTCACTGGTATTAGGGCTGCTTCGCAGCCCAACGCGGGGCAAGCCCGCTCGCCACAGTAAGGCGGCGACACAGAACAAAAAACGTATCCACGATGCGCAGCGAGTCGCTCTTGCTCTTGATCTTCGGCGCCCCGTAAAACCACGCTGGCCGAACGCAGGCTTGAATCCGTGGGTAACCCGGCAGGACACCGGGTTAGCCACACTGGGCCATGGATGGCCCATTGCGGCGGCCCACGGATTCAAGCCTTCGTTACGGCACACCGAGCCTGAGCGAGGTGCCGAGTGGTGGGGCGAGGACCTTTTGGTTACTTTTGGGTCCTTCCAAAAGTGACCCGCTGTAAGAGCGGAACCATAAGCCGCCGTTACCGAAGGAATGGATATGTACACGGTCAAAACGTTCAAGGCCGGCCCCCAGGAATCGCCTTGTCCACAGAAGGCAACTGCGGCGCCTGCACATCCGGCATCGCCCAACTGTGCTCCGGCTGCAACCCCCCTTGCGCCCTGCGCATAAACTCATACCGATTCAACGTAATACTGCGCCCCGCCCCACTGTCCCGAATAATGTACGGCCGCAAGAACACCATCAGGTTGGTCTTGTTCACACTGCGCTTCTCATTGCGAAACAACGCCCCCAACCCCGGAATATCCGACAACCACGGCACCGCGTCATTGCTCTGGCTATACCCATCCTGCAGCAACCCGCCGAGCACCATGATCTGCCCGTCATCCAGCAAAATACTGGTATCGATAGCGCGCTTGTTGGTCACCGTACCCGCCTCCACCGACGCCCGCGCATCCACGGTGCTGACCTCCTGATAGATATCCAGCTTCACGGTGCCGCCTTCGGAAATCTGCGGCCGCACGTTCAACTTGAGCCCCACCTCTTCACGCTGCACGGTCTGGAACGGGTTGTTGCTGGTGCCCCCGCCGCCGGTCACATAACTGCCGGTGACAAACGGAATGGTCTGGCCCACGAAAATACTCGCCGCTTCGTTATCCAGGGTCAGCAGGTTGGGCGTGGACAATATGTTGGTGCCGCCCTTGCTCTTCAGCGCACGGGCCAACACCTTGAGGTCGAGTACCTTGCCGATGCCGGGAATATCAACCGTGCCGTTGACCACCCCCACATTCAGCCCCTTGGGCAGCACATCAATACTGGTGGGGCTATTGGGCTTACCATTCACGCCGCTACCGCCGAGGTTCACGCCACCAAACCCGCCCTTGCCCCCCAGGTTGCCGGCCTGCCACTGCACGCCAAACTCGGTGGCATCGTCCTCGCCGACTTCCACGATCAAGCTTTCGATCACCACCTGGGCACGGCGCTGGTCGAGCATGTCGATGACTTCGCGCAGGTTGCGGTACAACGGGTCCGGCGCGGAGATCAGCAGGGTGTTGGTGGTGGCGTCGGCCTGGATCGTCACGCCGCCGGCACTGAACGCGGTGTCCTGGTCCTTGGGGGTGCCGTTGGTGCCGGTGGTCGAGCCGGTGACCTGGCCATAACCCGACTGCACGCCGCTGCCGGTGGGCGTGCCGCTGCTGTTTTGCGCATTGCTCGCGCCTTGGGCGGTGTTCTTGCCATTGCCGCCCATGGCGCTGAGCTTGCCCCGGGCATCGTCGCTCACGCCGGAATCGCTCTCGCCGGTGAGCAAGCCGCGCAGTGACTGGGCCAACTTGCCCGCCTGGGCGTTGCGCAGGTACACCACGTGCATATTGCTGGGGTTGCTCTGGGCGTTGTCGAGTTTATAGATGAGGTTGCGCGCCAGTTCCGTCCGCTCCGGGCTGCCGGAGCGGATGATGATCGAGTTGGAGCGCGGGTCGCCGACCACGTTGATCTTCTGGGTCTGGTCGGCGCCCTGGGTGTCCAGCAGCTCGGAGACCATGGCGGCGATGTCCACGGCGATGCCGTTCTGCACCATCACCACGTCGGTGTCGATGGCACTGGGGGTGTCGATACCGTTGATGATCTGCGCCACCCGCGCCAGGTTTTCCGCGTAGTCGGTGATCACGATGCTGTTGTTGCCGGGGTAGGCATTGATCGGGTTGTTCGGCGACACGATGGGGCGCAGCACCGGGATCAGGTTGACGGCGTTTTCGTATTGCAGACGGAAGGTGCGGGTCTGCATGCCACTGCTGCCGGCGCTGTAGATCGGCCCGCCGAGCAGCTTGGCATCGGCCTCGGGCACCACCTGGGCGACGCCGCCCACATCGACCACGCTGAAGCCCTGCATGCGCAGCGCCGCCAACAGCATGTCGTAGGCCTGATGCGCCGGCACCTGGCCTTCGCTGACCAGGGTGAGGTTGCCCTTCACACGCGGGTCGACCAGGAATTGTTGGCCGGTGGCGCGGGAGAGTGCGCGCACCACGGCCTGGATGTCGGCGTCGACAAAGTTGAGCTGCACCGGTTGGTCACCCAGCGGGTTGCGGGCCTTGACGGTTGCCGGGGCATGGCCGCGAGCACTGTTGGTGACGCGGTGCTGTACCGGCGCTTTGGGGGCGGGTTGGCTCTGGCGGTCGAGAACGGTCTCGCCACTGCGACGGGTGTCCGCCAGGGGCTGGCCGAGTTCGCTGTCCACCAGCAGCGGCTTGGACGCGTCCTGGTTGCTGCACGCACTCAGGGCCAGCACCAGCAACGGCGCGACCATACGGAAAGGGGGGACTGACCACTTCATGAAGCTTCCTTAGCGCCAAGCGCCTGATCCATGCGAACGGTCCCGGACACAGTGCCGGCCGAGTTGTCGACGGTATCGAGCACGCGCTGCAAATGCGCCTCGGACACCTCCAGGGAAAACGAACGGGCATTGCCCAGCAGCCAGCCCACCACCGCATCGGCCGGGGCGTTGTCCAAGGTCAGGCGCCACCCAGCGGGTTCGAGCGCCTGCAACTGGTAATGCCCCTGCAGACCGGCACTGTCCAGGGCCTGGCGCAACGCGGCTTCGTCGCCCGGCCTGGGCGCGGCGACGTCCTGCAACAACACCTGCAAGGCCTCGGCCTGGGCGCGCAGCTTGGGGGTTTCGGCCTGCCAGTAATCGATCTTCTTCAACGCGGGCTGCACCAGCACCAGCCAGGTCAACAGGCTGGCCAGGACCAGCCCGGCGCCACCGAGCATGCGCTTTTCGCGCAGGGCCAGGCCGCTCCAGAACACCCGGGCCTGGCTGCGCAGTCGCTGCACTTTATTCATCGCCGGCTCCGGCTTTTTCTGCGGGTGGCACGGGAGCAATGGTCCAGGCCTGGCCCTCGCGGCTGGCGGTGAAACCGGCCTGGGCCAACGCCGCCTGCCATTCACCTTCGGCGGTCGGGTGACGACTGTCGGCGAGCAGCTCGACACGCAAGCGCCCCTGTTCAAACGTCAGGTTGTCGACACTGCCGACCATGAACGGCAGGTTGCTGCCCACCAATTGCAGCAGGCCGGGGAAGCGTTGGCCCGGGTCGGCGGCCGCGCCGGTCTGGCGTGCGGCCAATTGCTGGCGGGCCTGTTGCAAGGGGTTGAGCACCACCGGCAACGCCGGAAACGCCTGGCGCACCTGCTGGCTCATCAGCGCCTTGAGTCGCTGGCCTTGCTCCACCTGGCGCGCGGCGTACAGGTTGAGGCCCAGGGTCCAGATGGCCGTGGCCAGCACCACACAGGCCAATGCCCTGCCCCACCCGCCGGTCGAGGGCTGTGTGAGGCGACCGTGCAACCCCCACATGGGCAGCGGCCCACTCCAACGCTGCGCCGCTGCCACCAATGGCAGGTCCAGCGCCTGCAAACCCAACGGGTGCACCGTGCCTTGTTGCAGGCTGTCACGGGTCAGCAGGTAGCCGTCATCCAACGCAGCGGCGCCCACCGGTAACGCATAGGGTGCCGGGTACAGGCCGCGCAGCTTGAGCGGCAACTGCGCCAACCGCTCCAGCCCGGCCTTGGGCACCCAGGCCACCTGCACGCGCCCATCGCTTTCACGCGGGCCGTGGGCCACCTGCATCTGTTCAACCGGGCCGAGGATCAACGCTTGTGCGGCACAGGCCACGGCGGCGGCGGTCTTCGCCGCCGGCAATGGCGGCAGTTCCAGGCTGGTCAGCAGGCTGTCCCGCGGATGCAGGAAACAGTCCGCTGCCTGGCGTGACTGGCCCAACTGCGCCAGGCTGGCGTCGCCCTCTTCAATGACCACGCCACGCTCCACCCAGGCAAACCGGACCTGGCTCTGCGCACTCAATTGATCCAGCGGCGGCAGGCCAATGCGCAAGCGTTTCATACGCCCACCCGCGCCCAGATCACCCGGGGCTGCCGGTCTTCGGGGCGGTGCAACAAGGCGTCGAGGCTGACCCGCCGCTGCTCGCGCCGCGCCTGGCCCCGCACGCGGAACCACTCGCTGGTGATGCCCACCTGCACCGAATCCACCGCCACTTGCGGCAAGTGCAGGCGGTTGACGAAATCACCCCGGTTGATAAACCACTGCCCGCTGTCACGCTCAGCCACCAATCCATGGGCCTGGGACAGGCTGAGCTGGGGCACAACCGCACTGAGCACTTCGGCGCTGGCGGTGTTGCCGTTGACCCAGGTCGGGCCGGGCAGCACGCTGATATAGGCCTGCATGCGCTGCAACACCAGGGGATCAAGGCCTTCGATCCCGCTCAGCTCATCCAGGCTGCGCAGCATCGGGTATTTGGCGGGCGGTTCATAAGAGGCAATCACCCGCTGACTGATGCGCCGACTCACCGCCGGGTCGACACCGATCAGGCGGCACAGCCGTTCAAAACTCTGCAATTGCTCGGTGTCCACCTGCTCGCGGTTGACCAGATTGCGCAGGTTGAACTTGCCCTGCTCATCCTCGATACGCCCCTCGAAGGCACCACCCTGGGCCCGCGCCCAGGGTTGATCGAGACGGGTCAGCACGTCCTTCTGGCGGGCGTCCCAGAGCAGCTGCCGGCTGCGCTCCAGGCCGCCCTGCAACAGCCATTGGCCCTGGATGCGCAGCTGCTCGGCTTCAAGGCTGCGGGTGAATACGGTCTGGCGCGTGAGCATGGCGCCGGCCAATACCGCCACCACTGCTGCGATCAGCAAGGCGCTGATAATCGCCATGCCGCGCTGCTTCGCCACTGGGGGCGAATACCGTTTCATGGCGGGCCCTAGAGTTGCCAGGAGCCGATATCGGCATTCACGCCATCGCCATCCGGTTGGCCGTCGGCGCCGAGGGAGAACACATCCACCTCACCATTGGCGCCCGGGTTGAGGTAGTGATACGGGTGGCCCCAGGGGTCGTTGGGCAGGCGATCCAGGTAGGCGCGCCAGTTGCTGTTCTTGGCGTCGGCCGGGCGTTCCACCAACACCTTGAGGCCCTGGTTCATGCTCGGGTAAGTGCCGTGGTCGAGGCGATAGAGTTTCAGCGCCTGCATCAACCCGCCGATGTCCTGCCTGGCCGCCGTGGCCCGCGCCTGGTCCGGCCGGTCAAGCACCTTGGGCACCACCATTGCGGCGAGGATACCGAGGATGACCACCACCACCATAATCTCGATCAAGGTGAAGCCACACTGCCTGTGAGGGCCTGGCAATGGGGACGTTAGGCGCGCGATATCCATCTCGACATTCCTTGGCTTGAGTGCAATTCGTGGCGCAGTGTTGCAAGAACACATGTCAGTCGTATTGAAATTCCTCGGGAGTTTCAGTCGCCAATCGGTCAACTCCCGGCGCTAGTCTGCGGGCCTGTTTCCCGGCTTTGAGAGCGCCATGTACGGCCGTCGCAAGGAGCAAGGTTTCACCCTGATCGAAGTGCTGGTGGCGCTGGCGATCATCGCCGTGGCCATGGCCGCCGCCGTGCGCGTGGCCGGGTTGATGACCCAGAGCAACGGCCTGCTGCGAGACAAATCCATCGCGTTGCTGGCGGCGCAGAGTCGCCTCGCCGAACTGCGCCTGGAAGGCCACCTGCGCAGCGGCAAGAAGACCTTCACCTGCGATCAAGGCCGCCTGAAACTGCGCTGCGAACAAACCATCAACGCCGACGGCCGTCTGTTCCAGGTCAACCTGCAAGTGCTCGACGCCAGCCGCGAAGCGCCGCCCCTGGCGCGGCTGGACACCCAGGTCATGGCCGAGTGAGCAGCGGCAACGCAGGCCCCGGCGGCAACTTGTCGAGGTTGACGCGCTGCTTCTCGCCGCCGCGCTCGATCTCCACCCCGTCGCCTTCAATGGCCGTCAGCCGCACACCGGGGCTGAGGCGTTCACCCAACAGAAAGCTGCGTGGCGGGCCGTCATTCAGACTGAGGATCGCCACCGCCCCCCGTGCCCCCGCAAGTACGCCGGTGACTTTGACCTGCAACGCCGTCGGCGCATTGGAAAACCATTGCAGCGCCGGGTTATCGCTGCGCGCCGCCAGTGCCTGGGGCGTGGCTTGCGGCGTGTGGGATTCGGCGCTGGTGAGCAGCAGCGGCGTCCATACCGCCACGCCCGCCAGGGCACCCAGCACACCCAGCGCCTGCACGCCGTGGGCCAGGGTGAAACGAGGGGCAAATGTCATGGGGAGGACCTCCTGTTTGTCCGTCGCACCAGCCTACAGGTCAATTCGCACGCTTTTATTTCACACACTCCCCAGTTCTCCAGGTAGCCCGCGATGAAACAGCAAGGCTTCACCCTGATCGAGCTGATGGTGGTGCTGGTGATCATCGGCATCGCCAGCGCCGCCATCAGCCTCACCATCAAGCCCGACCCGCTGCACCTGCTGCGCAAAGATGCCGAGCGCCTGAGCCAACTGCTGCAAGTCGCCCAGGCCGAAGCCCACGCCGACGGCCGACCCATCACCTGGCGCGCGGATGCCAAGGGGTTTCGCTTCAACCGCCAGCGGGACGACGGCCAGGGCCTCGATACCTTTGAAGACGACGACCCGTTGCGCCCACGCCTGTGGGAAAGCACGCCGATGCAGATCAGTCTCGAGCCCCGGCAAACCCTGGTGCTCAACGCTGAATGGATCAACCCACCGCTGCGCATGGTGCTGTCCGACGGCCAACACAGCCTGAGCCTGCAACGCGACGCCGCCGGTTTGATGCGCGTGGTCAGCCAACCATGAAGCCGGCACAGCAAGGCTTCACCCTGATCGAAGTGATGGTGGCGATCATGCTCATGGCGGTGGTCAGCCTGATCGCCTGGCGCGGGCTGGACAGCGTCACCCGCGCCGATCAGCATTTGCAGGCAAGCACCGAACAGACCGAAGTGTTGCTGCGCGCGCTGAACCAGATGCAACGGGATATCAGCCTGCGTGCCAGCGTCGAACTGACGCCCCCTGAAGCCACACAAACGGAGGGATTGGCCGCCGTGACCGTGCGCAGCTCCGACAGCAAGGGCTTTCGCCTCGACGTGATCCGCAGCGCCCCAGCAGCCGGCGATGGCCTGCAACGGGTACGTTGGTGGCTCAAGGGCGACGCACTCTACCGCGCCGCCGCCCCCGCACGGGACCGCTACCCGCTGCCGGCGGCAAAGGACGGCGTGGTGGTGCTGACCGGCGTCAGCGACCTGCAGGTACGCGTATGGGAAGCGGACAAAGGCTGGCGGCAACTGAGCGGCAATCACCGCGAAGACCCGCTGGGGCTGGAGATCAGCCTGGTGCGGCAGACGCCACAGGGAGTGGAAAAATACCGGCAGGTGGTGGGACCCTTGAAATAGAGGCGGCCCTTTGACCGCCCCACCACTGTCATCGTCCGCGCTCGCCGGTCTCGAGCCACACTTTGCTGACGCTCAAGGTTGTCGCCAGTTTCTCCACACGATCCACCGGCAGCCCGCGTGAAAACCAATTGTTGAGGCACTGCGGGCTGACGTGCATCCATTCGGCAAAGGCCGTGGGCGGGATGCCGTAGGTGTTGAGCACCAGACGCAGGCGCTGGCCGGAATGAAGGGTCGGGGGTTGTGGTGGGGTGTGGCGCCGGGGGGATTTTTTTCGGGTATGCATGAGGTGGGCGGCTCCCTGCCGTGGTGGATTGCTCCGTGAACTATAAAACAGCGCAGGCATGAAACAGCAGGTGTCTGGGAGGGCTGGAAAAGCATAAAACGAAATGACCTACATATTACAGTGAACAATTCCTACGACTCGATAGGAAGCTGAACGCCGGTCACGGCTGATCGACGTTCGGGTTGAACTGACTTGACCACGCATTACAACAATCGGCGTTGCACCGCTTCTTCCAGGGTACTGCGGGTCAAGGCATGCACCACGTCCTGCGTGTTCTTCTGGAAAGGAATGGCGACGATCGATCGCGGGTAACACACCTTGCTTAGATTTTTGCTGTCATTGCCTCAAGGCTGAGTATGACTAGCGTTATGCTCGTCGAGATCAAATCTTTTCTGCATAAAAAACCGATTGTATCCAGCGACCGGGTAATCTTTGAGTTCTCCAAATATGCTGAAGCCGAGCCGGCGGTAAAAGTCCGGAGCCTGAAAAGAGAATGTGTCCAGCCAGATACCTTGGCAGCCTTTCTCACGCGCCAGCGCTTCCACCTTGTTCATCAACTTTGCGCCCAACCCTTGCCCTCGGGCTACTTCAGGGACTACCAGCAACTCAACAAATAACCACTGCCCAGAAATTTTTGCGTATAGCCCACCTTGCGTCGCCCCTGCGTCATCCTTGATCAAGAACGCAAATTTTTCAGTTCCGATGAGCCCCGTTTGTGCTTGGTTGTATTCGCGCAGCGGTGCCAAAATCGCTTGGTAATCGACTTCTTGAGGCGTCTCATTTATCTCAATCCGTAAGTCCACAGCTTTCTCCTTGAGTAGTTTGTGATTAAGCGTGCGACCAACGATGTGTTAACAGGTTGGTAGCGTCCCCTGCCCGCTGCGTGGGCAGACGAGTCAAAACGTCCTTCATGCAAGCATACGGATTATGTCCGTTCATGCGCGCAGACTGGATCAAAGTCATAATCGCTGCCACCCGCTTTCCGCTGTGTAGCGATCCGGCAAACAACCTCTTTTACCTTCTTATACCTTTTGCCCCAACTAAAGTTTAAAGAGAATAGAAAAATCCGGACCGAGCTCATTTCTCAAGTGTTCAGCTAATCGCTCTCCCTCTCGCTTGAATTCGCGCTCTAACTCCTCACTCTCGAACCCAGAGTTTGGCGGGTAATCAGCATTCAGGGTTTCATCGTATATAGCGGCCCACTTTGATAGACGCAGCTGAAGCTCTTCAGAGATAGGAAGCTCGCAGGGAGCTATGTCCCCATACTCATCGGGGGACATATTCCAAAGCGGATGACACTGATAATCCGCCATCAACTTTATATTTTTCATATAACGCGGCCCCTTGGATTTGCACCGACGACAAAGCCGTTGTCGCCAACAGTCACAGCAATTCGATGCGGCTGCCCATTAACAGTTAACTCATAAATTGGGCGCCCAGCTCCAGAGCCTTGATAACCAACGAGCTGGATCCCTCAGGGTCTGACCCCGTTTTCCAAAGTCAAAAATCACTCTTTTCGACGATAAACGACCCTCGCAGCTTCCGACAAACTAGGTATATCTTCGTTGCCTACAAAAACTTCCGACCTGCATTTTAAATCCGCCCCCTGGTAAGCAGTATATTGACATATGATATCTTCTACCTCACCAACATCATCCTCTATATTTTCTTCAAGATAAAATCTTATTACCCAAACATCATCCTCACAATACAAAACTACCATCCTGAAGTTTGGAGTAACTGCCCCCAACATCGCTTGAACAAGCATTAAGACTTGGAAATTCCAAGCTTTCAATTCGGCTTCTGCATTCATTTTTGAGTCCAATTAGGATCCCTCAGGGTCAGACCCCGTTTACCCTTATAAAATTAAGTATTCCCTAGATAAACGACCCCATCCGAGAACTCCATAAGCCAAGGCTCAGTTGATGACGAACAAAATGCATTCAAGACGCGGCCGTCAGATAATTTAAAAAATGGATCGATTGGCTGAGCATCGATAAGCCAACCTACCTCAACAATGGATAAGCCTAACAGCTCAGAAACATGGTCAAGCACATCGTCATCCCAACAAGCGAACAGCAACTCCCCCCCCTTAGACACACGCCACGCACTCTCGGTCTGAAAGCTCCAACCCGCAGAAAAAAGCATCAAAATATCGCCATCCCAAAATACTCTTTCAATTTTCATAGGCAACAAAAGGGCCACAGCTTGCAAGAATGTATTCGTCATTTAGTCCACCTGCTCAATATGCGTACGCTCTCTAATCCACTGCTTCCGTTCAGCCTTCGATAAACCCTGCGGGGCTGCGACGGCTTTCCAGTAGTAGGATCGACAGGTCCACCATTAGCGTTCTCGAATGAGGCGCGCTGGGGGCTTCGACCATCCGCCTGCATCACCCGAACTCGCGAACCATCAGGCAAGATGTATTGAGTTCCGAAAAAAGGGAACGAATTTATTTAGGCTTGGCGCTGCTCGGCAAGCACCAAATAAATCTGTCCCCTTCTCTTATGGCGTGGATCGCCACCTTGGGTAACGAGCCGTCCGCCAGGACGTTTTTCATGTAATCCCCTACCAGGTTGAAACTGGCCGCCGCCAAGGTGTTGAACAAAGCATTTTTCGCCGCGTCACTGACACTGCCGCCCTGCCCCAGGGCTTTGTTCAGTCCCTCAGGGTCTGACCCCGTTTACCTACGTTTACCTATCCCTTTTCTCGCCATAGCCGATAGATTGATAAAAAGTAACAGTAGGCCCGTAATCCTGATCTGAATTCGAAACCTCTACAGAAAAATTACATCCTGGAAATTTGTCCTTTAAAACTAGCCGCCATGAAAAAGCAATAGTGTCAGCTAGCTGCTCAAAAACGACATCATCAACTTCATCCGTACAGCCTGAAAAAACATCGTACATGTGAGTGTGGTTCATTATTTTTTCAACTGCAGAAATATCCCCATCAAGTTTCTTTAACCATACCAAAAAAACTTCATGATCATATTTAGCATTTAAAAAAATCGCACCTTGACTGATAAAAAAATCAGGAAACAACAGCCTGCAAAATAGCAGACAGTCTTCAGGCTTACAAATAGCACTCATATAGGAAAATATATCTATATTATCTCTCTCAGCCCAGCTTGACGCCCATAGCTCGTATCGACTCAAACCGCTAAATTGCCCAAGCGTATTTACTTTCATTATGGAATCTCATCCGAATTGGTAGGCCGGGGAGCCAGTTTAGTAGAACCTGGAACTGCCTCTCCAGTTGAAACAAGTACTCCTTTAGCCCAAAAAAAATAATTAAACCGCTATTACTATTCGTAAATTTTAGATGCAAACAATATTTTTGCAAATGTTTGCCAACTAGGGATGAGAGCTTCATCATCCCCAGAGTTCAGTGCATAGAAATTCATTGCTCGTACCCAAGCTTCCATTGCATCCAAAAACCTTTCCAGCGTAGGGTTTTCCCATTCACCTGAATTCAACTCCAAATCCTCCCTAAGCCCACAAATAAAATCTGCAAACTCCTCTCTTGTTTTAACACTCTCAATCATCTTATCTAAATCCATAAGTCACCTATTTACAAACCCCACGAACACAAATTATAGAACCGTTGTTTGGTGTAGTCATCTTCCTTCCAATTTCCTTGGCTATTTCGGCCTCGGTGGCGGGAACGATTTTGATGGGCACGCCGGCAGCAGATGCAGCTAGAACTCGCCGATTATCTAAGCTATAGACTAGGCCATCCTTTTCGAAGAAATCGGGGTCAGACCACCAATATACATTGGCGCACTAATCGGGCACACTAATCGTGGTCCGCCCCCTATTCCCCAATAATGTGCAACGGGATATACGGCAGTATAACCCTAGGACGGCGAACCAAATAAATCCCCAAACAAATAAGAGCTTACAGCTTAGCCGCCCATCACTAGGCCAACAAAATCGAATAAGTACAAAAAAAAAAAAATAAATCATATTTTAAAAGAGCAATTCTGCTGAACTCTAAAAATCGCAAAGCCGTGGCCTCCCCCCTATCTTTTCAGGTCCTAGGCTAGCAGCAAAATTTTTTAAGCATTCAACACTGCAAAGCTTACATCACCGGACCTCAAAAATTCTTGAAAACAAGAAATAACGATATCTATATTTCTTGTGACAACACTCGCCGGATAGTAATCGTCCAAAACATCAACCAATTTTGCTCCAGCCGACGTATTATTAAGAGTACGCACAACATGCTCACCATCATCAAGGTATTGGTTCAGCATCAGAATATAATTTCCGGATTCAGCATAAAGATTGATTTCGTAAGGTCCGGCTTCAGGTGCTGGGGAAATAGACAACGAAACGACGCCGTCGACTTTACTATATTCAAATATAATGGACCTTACCTGTTCCATGGTCGGCTTATCAATTAGAGGGATTTGCGATCTGCCATGCTCAGGACTAAGGGTATACCCTCCGATGATCATCTATTTTCTCTCCTTAATAGACTTGCCGCGCAGGAACTGGGGTCGGTCTGGCAACTGACGATGGCGTCAATGTCCTGCTGGAGGCTCAGTTCCTGGAATTTGCACGTGGCATCCTGGATGCAGGAGGCGTCGGTGCATCGGGCTATCTGTTTGGCGGCACGTTCCAGTTGGTTGTGTGACAGGTAGTTGTATTGCGTAGCGTTCTTCGCCACCCAGCTGCCGGTCTCCAGCTTGGCGGCGTCGGTGTCGCTTTGTGCCGCAGCCGCCAGTACGCCGACGATCTGCGAACTCATGGTGAGCAGGGTGTCGTTGCCTTTGACCAACGTATCCAGGTGGCCAACCAGTGCTTCGCTTGCCGCCGCCGCCAATGCGCCGGTCTTGAAGTCGCCGCCGGTGGCTTCGGCCAGCAAGCCACCGACCATGGCGTGGATCGCCACCTTGGGTAACGAGCCGTCCGCCAGGACGTTTTTCGTGTAGTCCCCTACCAGGTTGAAACTGGCCGCCGCCAAGGTGTTGAACAAGGCATTTTTCAGCGCGTCACTGACACTGCCGCCCTGCCTCAGGGCTTTGTTCAGTCCCTCAGGGTCTGACCCCGTTTACCTTTTTTAAAAAACTGATCGGCGTCACTCATAAATTTCGTTGGACCTGGAACTGCCTCTCTAGTTAAAAAAAGTACTCCTTTAGCACCAACTAAAATGTCAATTTAATCCAAATAAAATCCGCCTGAGAGCACGTTGTTTTTCTAGGGTTGAACCATCAGAAAAAACCTTATCAGACGTTACAACTTTTAAAAACCTACCACACTCATAAACTTTAAATCCCTGGCTTTCCAACAACGAAATGCTGGCAAATCTATCCACACCAGCTCTCTCCCAGAAGAGGTTTCCTAGCCACATAGTGCTTCCAATCGCTTCAATATATCCTTGCCTGGGCACGTTACGGCCAGGATTCCCTGAGGTATCAATTTCCATTTGATCCAAGGGGGGAGGTAAACCATTTGACTTCATTGGAAGACCTGAAAGAGGGCGCCCCACGCATTCATACTCTAGAGGGTCTGTAGCGTTCTGCCAAAAATCATATTCGACATCAGAAACCCATGCCTGAATAAAACCTTCAACGCTGAGAAAAGGCCCTATTTCCTCTTTCAACTTAGTATTACTATAACCCTCTGATTCTTCTAGTACCAAAAAGCAATAACCCAGTGCTGGAAGCAACCCGAATCGGAGCTCAAACCCGCTAGACATCAAACCACTCGGCCAAGATTTTTTTTTCAATATTTTCTTTTCAAGCGTTTTAATATCAATCTTAACCCCATGCAGAAAAAACACCGTGGGGGAGGAAAACTTATTTAGAAGCTTCTCAACCAAGGCCAGCATCTGCAAACCACTGATCGACTCGATATCAAAAACAAACTTAAATCGCTTCATTTTTTCAGGTCTCACTTGAACTCTTTAACAACCACTTTGACATTATATTCACGTCCGAATTCGATAAGCGATTTAGCAGCAGCCGAACCGCCAGGCTGAACTCGCAGATCAAGCACCATATTTGCTGGTACACCATCGACTTTCGCGCCATTTTTTCCTAAGTCGATAATATGATCTTGCATTCGGCCTAACCACGTACTTCCTGCCGTATCTACAGATTTCAGACTAACGAGCGTATTACCATTCTGAAAATCAACAAGCGGGAAATATCCATTTCTTTCGGCTCCTACGTTATACCAGCCGCTCTGCGGTGAATACTCAGTTTTAGCAAGGTATGACTCAATGTCTACCCCTCGTTGAGTCGGTTTAAGAGTCCAAATCTCTGAAAGATTCGTTTTGAGATCTTTTGGCCCCCCCGCCGCAGTCCCCACCCCAACCGCCAGTGCGATCTTCAGGTTGTCCGCAATGTCCTGCGCCTGAGCATCGCTCAGTGCCCACTTCGACTTGAGCGACTCGACCATCGCGCCCACCGAGTGCTCGGTCGTGGCGGTCGCCAGCATTTCCTGAAATTCGTAATTGCCGTTGATCAGGCTCTGTACCGCCTCCCGTGCGTCTGGCGAGGCGTAGTCGGCGATGTCGCGGATGGCATTCAGGTTCGCCAGGGTGTTGGCGACTTCTTTGGAGCTTGCCGCGCAGGAACTGGGGTCGGCCTGGCAGCTGACGATGGCGTCAATGTCCTGCTGGAGGCTCAGTTCCTGGAATTTGCGCGTGGCGTCCTGGATACAGGAGGCGTCGGTGCATCGGGCTATCTGTTTGGCGGCCCGTTCCAGTTGGTTGTGTGACAGGTAGTTGTACTGTGTGGCGTTCTTCGCCACCCAGCTGCCGGTCTCCAGCTTGGCGGCGTCCGTGTCGCTTTGTGCCGCAGCCGCCAGTACGCCGACGATCTGCGAACTCATGGTGAGCAGGGT
>NZ_MDGK01000052.1 GCF_001870465.1 Pseudomonas extremorientalis | reverse complement strand
CCTGGTCAGCCCGGTGATCCAGCTCGACAAGTGGACCTTCAACGGCCCCGAAGGCCAGGAAAGCGTGGCAATCAATACCTCGCCGTTCCTGGTGAACTCGGCCGACGCGATGAAAACCGCGATCACTAGCGGCATGGGCATTGGTCTGTTGCCGGTGTACGCGGCCATCGAGGGCCTGCGCAACGGCACCCTGGTGCGGGTCATGCCCAACTACCGTTCCCAGGAGTTGAACCTGTACGCCATCTATCCTTCGCGCCAATACCTGGATGCGAAAATCAAGACCTGGGTGGAATACCTGCGCGGCTCGCTGCCGGAGATTCTGGCGGCGCACCAGGCGGAACTGGTGGCGTATGAACTGAGTGGCAGCCTCAGCGGTGCGCGCCTGGCGAACTGATCTCTCCCAGGTGATATAGATCAAATGTGGGAGGGAGCTTGCTCCCGATAGCGGTGCGTCAGTCACCAGATGTGTTGACCGGTCCACTGCCATCGGGGGCAAGCCCCCTCCCACACTTGGTCCGGTGCTCACATGGATAAAGTGACGTCCTGACAACTGTCGGCAGGAATGTTAGCGTGCTTGGCATTCTCCCGTAGTCGATGAGCCCGCCTGCAATGAAAAAGACTGTCCTCGCCTTCAGCCGCGTCACCCCGGCAATGATCGAACGCCTGCAACAGGATTTCGAGGTGATCGCGCCCAACCCCAAGCTGGGTGACATCAACGCTCAATTCAATGAAGCCCTGCCCCACGCCCACGGCCTGATCGGTGTGGGCCGCAAGCTGGGGCGCGAGCAGTTGCAAGGCGCAAGCAAGCTGGAAGTGGTGTCCAGCGTGTCGGTGGGTTACGACAACTACGACGTGGCGTACTTCAACGAGCGCGGAATCATGCTCACCAACACCCCGGATGTACTCACCGAAAGCACCGCCGACCTGGCCTTCGCCCTGCTGATGAGCAGCGCTCGCCGGGTGGCCGAGCTGGACGCCTGGACCAAGGCCGGCCAGTGGAAAGCCAGTGTCGGTGCGCCGTTGTTCGGTTGCGATGTGCACGGCAAGACCCTGGGCATCGTCGGCATGGGCAATATCGGCGCGGCCGTGGCCCGGCGTGGACGCCTGGGCTTCAACATGCCGATCCTGTACAGCGGCAACAGCCGCAAGCCGGTGCTGGAGCAGGAGTTGGGCGCACAGTTGCGCAGCCTGGACGCGCTGCTGGCCGAGGCGGATTTCGTGTGCCTGGTGGTGCCGTTGAGCGACAAGACCCGGCACCTGATCAGCACCCGCGAGTTGGGGCTGATGAAGTCCAGCGCGATCCTGATCAATATTTCCCGCGGCCCGGTGGTAGACGAACCGGCGCTGATCGAAGCCCTGCAAAGCCAGCGTATCCGTGGCGCCGGCCTGGATGTGTATGAGCAAGAGCCACTGGCCGAATCGCCGCTGTTCCAACTGAGCAATGCCGTGACGCTGCCGCACATCGGCTCGGCCACCCATGAAACCCGCGAAGCCATGGCCAACCGTGCCCTGGACAACCTGCGCAGCGCCCTGCTGGGCCAGCGTCCGCAGGACCTGGTGAACCCGCAGGTGTGGAAGGAATGATTTTAGCGGCCCATGCCCCTAAAGCATGGGCCGCTCAAGTCGATAACCTTCCATAGATCGTCATCCCTGATCCACAGAAGGTTTTTATGCCCACCACCAAAGCCCGCGCAGACTCACTCTCGCTTCTGCTCTTTACCTTGCGCAGCGGCAAGCTGATGGCGATCAACCTGCTGAAAGTCAGCGAAATCATCCCGTGCCCGCCGCTGACCAAGCTGCCGGAGTCCCACCCGCATGTGAAAGGCATCGCCACTCTGCGCGGCAACTCGCTGGCGGTGATCGACCTGAGCCGCGCCCTCGGCGAAATGCCCCTGGCAGACCCGGACGGTGGCTGCCTGATCGTCACCGACGTGAGCCGCTCCAAACAGGGGTTGCATGTGCAGGCGGTGAGCAAGATCGTGCATTGCCTGACCACCGACATCCGTCCGCCGCCCTACGGCTCCGGCGGTAACCGTGCGTTTATCACCGGGGTGACCCAGGTGGAAGGCGGCCTGGTGCAGGTGCTGGATATCGAAAAAGTCATCCATGGCATCGCACCGGCGCCAATCGAAGCGGCGCCCACCGACTTGACCATGGAAGAGGCCGAAGTGCTGGGCAATGCGCGCATCCTGGTGGTGGACGACAGCCAGGTCGCGCTGCAGCAATCGGTACACACCCTGCGCAACCTCGGCCTCACTTGCCATACCGCACGCAGCGCCAAGGAAGCCATCGATGTGCTGCTGGAGCTGCAAGGCACAGCCGAGCAGATCAATGTGGTGGTGTCGGACATCGAGATGTCGGAAATGGACGGCTACGCCCTCACCCGCACCCTGCGCGAAACCCCGGACTTCCAGCACCTCTATATCTTGCTGCACACCTCCCTGGACAGCGCGATGAACAGCGAAAAAGCCCGGCTGGCCGGCGCCGATGCGGTGCTCACCAAGTTCTCTTCGCCCGAGTTGACCAAGTGCCTGGTAGTGGCCGCTCAAACCGTGGCGCAAAAAGGCCTGTGAGCGAATACTTCCAACTGCTGCGCCGCGACCTCACCGGCAGCCTGCCTGCCCCGCTGTGGCCCGCGGATACACAGTTGGATCATTATCGTGACGAGCTTGCACCAGCGATTCATGCGGTATTGCGCATGACCCAGGACCAGGGCGGCGGCCGCGTTCCCCACCTGGAAACCTGGCAGCGCCAATTCACCACCGACGCCGAGTTCGACCCCACGCTGTGCCTGGTGGCGAGCAACCACGAAGGCATTCTCGCCGTCGCGCAATGCTGGACCAGCGCATTCATCAAGAACCTCTCCGTTCACCCTTGCGCCCAGGGCCAGGGGCTGGGCCGCGCCTTGTTGCTGCACAGCTTCCAGGTGTTCAAGCAGCGCGGCGAGCCCTATGTGGACCTCAAGGTATTGGAAAGCAACCTGCGCGCTCGGCAGTTGTATGAGAGCGCAGGCATGAGATTTGTCCTACGCGATGTAGTGACAGAGGACTGACAGGCACTGGCGTGCAACTTGCTTCCACAGAGACAAAACGGTGAACAGAGGTAAAAACCCGTCACCGTTCTTGCGTGCCCTCTGACCTAGCCTGGTGACAGATCTGCCATGAACACTCAATTTTCCTGCGTAGGTTGCGGCAAATGCTGCTCCGATCATCACGTCCCCCTGACCCTCGAAGAAGCCCGCCAGTGGGCGGCCGACGGCGGCAGCGTCATCGTCCTGGTGGAAGGTTTCCTCGGTAATGGCCTGGGCCTGCCCCTGCAACAACGCGAACATGCCGAACGCCGTTCGGTGGTCGTGCCCAGCGGCAACACCGAGGCGTTTGTAGCAATCACCTTTGCCGCCTACAACGCCGGCCCCTGCCGGAATCTTGACGAGGACAACCGCTGCCGTATCTATGAGCGTCGCCCGCTGGTGTGCCGCATCTACCCGATGGAGATCAATCCGCATATCCCGTTGAACCCCGCCGCCAAGGATTGCCCACCGGAGTCCTGGGAACAGGGGCCGGAACTGATCGTGGGCGGCCAGCTGATGGACCCTGAACTGGCGCAGTTGATCCAGCGCTCACGTCAGGCCGACCGTGATGATGTGCAGACCAAAGAAGCGGTGTGCGCCTTGCTCGGCATTCGCACTACAGCGCTCAAGGGGGATGGGTTTACCGCTTACCTGCCGGACATGGGCGCGTTTGCCCAAGCGATCGAGTTGGCGGTGGGTCAGCCGTCCGTGGCCAATGAATGGGTGTTCCATGTGTCGGGGATGGACATCGCCGAGCAAGTGCTGGATGCCGGGGCGCAGATTGCCACCGAAGTGCCGGCCAACTATGCGTTTATCTCGTTACGCGCGGCCTAGACCAGAACTCCCGCGCCAACTGCCGTAGATCCTCCGCCAGTGCGGCCACATCGCTTGAACTGAGCTGGCTCTGCTGCCCAGCACTGACGGTGGCCTCCCCGGCATCACGGATGCCGACGATGTTGCGATTGATGTCCTCGCTCACCGTGCTCTGCTCCTCCACGGCGGTCGCAATCTGCTGGCTCATGGCGGTGATTTGCGTGACGCGCTGGCTGATGCCATCCAGTGCGGCGGCGGCCCGCTGCGCCTGTTTGACGCTGGCGTCGACATGCTCGCCACTGTGCGCCATGGCCTGCACCGCGTCCCGTGCGCCGCCTTGCAGGGTGCTGATCATGCGCTGGATTTCATCGGTCGATTGCTGGGTGCGCTGGGCCAGGCCGCGCACTTCATCGGCCACCACCGCAAACCCGCGCCCCTGCTCACCGGCCCGCGCCGCTTCGATAGCCGCGTTCAGGGCCAGCAGGTTGGTCTGCTCGGCAATCGTGCGGATCACTTCCAGCACGCTGCTGATTTCACCGCTGTGGTTTTCCAACTGGTGGATAACCTCCGTGGCCCGCGCCAGCTCCTGGGACAAGCGCAACACCGCATCACGACTTTCATCCACACGCAGGTGACCTTCACGGGTTTCGTTGCCGGCCTGGTCGGCCGCCTTGGACGCCTGCTGGGCATGGTTGGCCATTTCGGCCACGCTGGCGGCCATCTGGTGAATGGCTGCCGCCACCTGGTCAGTCCGGGTCTGCTGGCCAAGGCTGCTGGCGTGACTGTTGTCGAGGTGCTGCACCAACCGTGCAGCGTGGCCGGAGAGGCGCTGGGAGGCATCGTCTATACGCCCTACCACTGCGCCGACCTGGGCTTCGAGCATGTGCAGGGCGAACTCGATCTGCCCGCACTCGTCGCGGCGCCCGGTGTAGATCGCCTGGCTCAGCGGGTTGTCGGCCACCCGGCGCGCGCGCTTTTGCAGTTCAGCCAAGGGCCGCAACATCAGCCGCACGCCAGCCGCCCCCACCGCACAGCCCGACACCAACGCCAGTAACTGCCAGACCGGCGCGGAGTCCGTCAGGCCCAAGCCCAAGGCCCAGGTCACCGCGCAAGTGGCGATGCCCCATGCCGACAGTTTCACGCCCATGCCAACGACCGGCCAGGACAGCCGCTTGCCCGCTCGCAAGCGCGCATACATCCGCTCCGCCACCGCGATCATGCGCGCATCCGGCTTGATACGCACCGATTGATACTCCACGGTCGCGCCCTCTCGGGTCACCGGCGTGGCATACGCGCTGACCCAATAGTGGTCACCGTTTTTGCAGCGGTTTTTCACCATGCCCATCCACGACCGGCCACTCTTGAGGGTTTGCCACATATGGGCGAATGCCTCGGCCGGCATGTCCGGATGCCGCAGGACGTTGTGCGGCGCACCCAACAGTTCGTCACGGCTGTAGCCGCTGATATCGATGAAGTCCTGGTTGGCGTAGGTAATCGCGCTGGTCAGGTCGGTGGTCGAAAGGATGTTGGCGTCGGGGGCAAAGTCCACATTCCGACCGGTGACCGGCAGATTGATCTTCATGGAGAAGTGCGCTCGTGATTGTTGGGGGAGTCGGCAGGGCGTCGACTCTAAGCGCACCGAGGGGGCAAATACTGATCCAGCTCATGTTCCGCGCAATTAATTAGCCATCACGGCCGGTCCAGATGATAAGGCGCGACGATCCGCTGGTATTCGCCATTGTGCTTGAGCTGTTCAAGCGCACGATTCAGCTCGACACGCAGCGCCGTGTCGGTATTGCGCAGCGCAATCGCAACACCATTGCCTAACAGCTCAGCACAAACGGCGGGCCCCAGAAAGTCGAAATCCTGGCCGGCAGCCGTGTCGAGCAGGGCCTCGCGAATTTCCACAGTGCCCTGCAGGGTCGCATCGATATCGCCTGTCACCAGGCTGCGGACCAGCTCGTCGTTGAGCCAGAAACTCTTGATAATCACGCCTTCGCGCGCCCATTGCGAACGAACAAAGGCTTCGCGATTACTGCCCAGCAATACGCCCACTCGCTTGCCCTTGAGCGACCTTGGTGTCGGCATCAGGCCCGAGCTTCGACGGGCGACAAGGCGCGTGGTAAAGGGGTAGAGGTTGTCGGTGAAACTGACCCAACGCCGGCGCAGGGGTGTAGGGGCAATGCCCATGATTGCATCGAATTGCCGCGCTTCAAGACGTCCGAAGTTTTCGACCAGCACCTGGTCGACCCAGGTACAGCGAACATTCAACTGCTGGCAAAGGGCGTTGCCCAACTCGATATTCAAGCCGACCAACTGCCCTTGCGGGTTGCGGCTCTGGAAGGGAGGAAATTGCGCGGCAACGGCGAAGCGGATTTCGCGTCGAGGTTGATCAAGGCCTGCAACGGCATCCACCGCAAGCAACAGGACAAACGCTACACAGAGGTGTATCAGGGCCACAGGAAACGTCCTTTTCCGGAAAGAGCGCCCTCCGCTGCTCCCTGTGGAAAAACCAGGGGTGCAGCGGAAGCTGTGCAAGCTTTCAAGAAACGGTCGCGGGCCTACAAGAAGAAATAGCGACTGGAGCTGTAGGCAACATCCCGCAAATATTACAGTGGATTAATCTTAACGTTTACCCATGGAACGGCGGGTGCCCGGTGGCGCCATGCCCGGGGTCTTGGTGTGGCCATTCTTGGCACCGTTCTTGTACCAGGGCTGGGCGGCATTCTTGGCCCCGACCAGCTCACCCGGCTTGAAGGGGAATTTGAACGCCGGGATCTCGGCTTTTTCAACGCCTTCGGCGCTGGCCGGATCGACGAGGTCGGCCGCTTCAACAGGGGGTTGTGTCGGGGAAGTCATGGAAGCTCCGGAGCGTGCAAGAAATGACGCGGGGCCGGCTTGCGGGCCACGCTGGCGCGCAGTATACCTGCCCGCCTCGGATCTTTAACCACCACCTGTACGAATGGTCTGCCTTTACTGACAGCGCCGTCAGTTAGCAGTCACCTTGCTGACCGGGTTGGCAGGCTATAAAGGCCTCACACACTTCCAATCCTTTGCCCTGGCGCCTCACCCCATGCACATTCAACGCAAAACCGCCCTGATCGTGGCTGTCCTCGTAGTGTTGGCTGTTGCAGCCTGGACCTTGACCCGTCCAGCCAAAGCCAGACTGGCGGCGCCCACGGCGATTCCGGTGCGGGTGGTGAGCGTGGCGCAACAGGATGTTCCGCGTTTTGTCAGCGGGATCGGTTCGGTGCTGTCACTGCACAGCGTGGTGATTCGCCCGCAGGTGGACGGCATCCTCACTAAATTGCTGGTCAAGGAAGGCCAACGGGTCAAGGCCGGCGACCTGCTGGCGACCATCGATGACCGCTCGATCCGCGCCAACCTCGACCAGGCCAAGGCGCAACTGGGCGAAAGCCAGGCGCAGTTGCAGGTGGCGCTGGTCAACCTCAAGCGCTACAAGGCATTGAGCGTCGATGACGGCGTGTCCAAGCAGACCTATGACCAGCAACAAGCATTGGTCAACCAGCTCAAGGCCACCGCCCAGGGCAACCAGGCCGCCATCGATTCGGCCCAGGTGCAACTTTCCTACACCCAGATTCGCTCACCGGTCAGCGGCCGCGTGGGTATTCGCACCGTGGATGAAGGCAACTTCCTGCGCACAGCCGATACCCAGGGCCTGTTTTCCGTGACCCAGATCGACCCGATTGCCGTCGAGTTCTCCCTGCCGCAACAGATGTTGCCCACCCTGCAAGGCCTGATCGCGGCGCCCACCCCGGCCAGCGTCGACGCCTACCTGGGCGCTGATACCGACGGCCAGACCGGCGATTTGCTCGGCGAAGGCCATTTGAGCCTGATCGACAACCAGATCAGCTCCACCACCGGCACCCTGCGCGCCAAGGCCGAGTTCAACAACGCTTCACAGCGCCTGTGGCCGGGGCAACTGGTGACCATCAAGATCCAGACCGCCCTCGACAAAAACGCCTTGGTCGTTCCACCGACCGTGGTGCAGCGCGGCCTGGATTCGCACTTCGTGTACCGGGTCAACGGCGACAAGGTCGAGGTGGTGCCGGTGCAGGTGACGTACCAGGACAGCGACCTCAATATCATCAAGGGCGTGCAGGCCGGGGATGTGCTGGTCAGTGACGGCCAGTCGCGGCTCAAGGCCGGCGCGCAGGTTGAGGTACTCAAGGACCCGCCGCAGGTCATCCAGACCGTCGATGCCAAGGTGCAGCCATGAGCCGTTCGCCGTCAGCCTGGTGTGTCGACCACCCGGTCGCCACCCTGCTGCTGACCTTCGCCCTGGTGCTGCTCGGGCTGATTGCCTTCCCGCGCCTGGCCATCGCCCCACTGCCTGAAGCGGAGTTTCCGACCATCCAGGTGACCGCCACCCTGCCCGGCGCCAGCCCGGACACCATGGCCTCGTCCGTCGCCACGCCATTGGAGGTGCAATTCAGCGCTATCCCCGGCATGACCCAAATGACCTCCAGCAGTGCATTGGGCTCCAGCCTGCTGACCCTGCAATTCACCCTGGACAAGAGCATCGACACCGCCGCCCAGGAAGTGCAGGCGGCGATCAACACCGCGTCCGGCAAGCTGCCCAGCGATATGCCGAGCCTGCCGACCTGGAAAAAGGTCAACCCGGCGGACAGCCCGGTACTGATCCTCAGCGTCAGTTCCAACAGCATGCCCAGCACCGAGCTGAGCGACTACGTGGAAACCCTGTTGGCCCGACAGATCAGCCAGATCGACGGCGTTGGCCAGATCAACATCACCGGCCAGCAACGCCCGGCGATCCGCGTGCAGGCGTCCCCGGATAAACTCGCCGCCATCGGCCTGACCCTCGCCGATATCCGCCTGGCCATCCAGCAATCGAGCCTCAACCTGGCCAAGGGCGCGATCTACGGCGAGAACAGCGTGTCGACCCTGTCGACCAACGACCAGTTGTTCCACCCGGAGGACTACGCGCAGTTGATCGTGTCCTACAAGGACGGCGCACCGGTTCAACTGCGCGATATCGCCAAAGTCATCAATGGCTCGGAAAACGCCTACGTGCAGGCCTGGTCCGGCGACACGCCTGGGGTCAACCTGGTGATTTCGCGCCAGCCGGGCGCAAACATCGTCGAGACCGTCGACCGTATCCAGGCCGAGCTGCCGCGTCTGCAAGCCATGCTGCCGGCGTCGGTGCAGGTCAGCGTGTTGACCGACCGCACCAAGACCATCCGCGCCTCCTTGCACGAAGTGGAAGTCACCTTGCTGATCGCCATCCTGCTGGTGGTGGCGGTGATGGCGCTGTTCCTGCGCCAATTGTCGGCGACGCTGATTGTGTCCAGTGTGCTGGGCGTGTCGCTGGTCGCCAGTTTTGCGCTGATGTACCTGATGGGCTTCAGCCTGAACAACCTCACGCTGGTGGCGATCGTGATCGCCGTGGGCTTTGTGGTGGACGATGCCATCGTGGTGGTGGAGAACATTCACCGTCATCTGGAGGCGGGCCTCGACAAGCGCGAAGCGGCGATCAAGGGCGCCGGTGAAATCGGCTTTACTGTGGTGTCCATCAGCTTCTCGCTGGTGGCGGCATTCATTCCGCTGCTGTTCATGGGCGGCGTGGTCGGACGGCTGTTCAAGGAATTCGCGCTGACAGCCACCTCGACCATCCTGATTTCGGTGGTGGTATCACTGACCCTGGCGCCGACCCTCGCCGCGCTGTTCATGCGCGCGCCCACCCATCACGCCCACGACAAACCAGGTTTCAGCGAGCGCCTGTTGGCCGGCTATGCGCGCAACCTGCGCCGCGCCCTGGCCCATCAACGCACCATGGCAGCGATCTTTGTGATAACCCTGGCCCTGGCCGTGGTCGGCTATGTGTTTATCCCCAAGGGTTTCTTCCCGGTGCAGGACACCGGCTTTGTACTCGGCACCAGTGAAGCGGCGGCCGACGTGTCGTACCCGGACATGGTCGCCAAGCACAAGGCCCTGGCCGAGATCGTCAAGGCCGACCCGGCGGTGCAAGCGTTCTCGCATTCAGTGGGGGTGACCGGCAGCAACCAGACCATTGCCAACGGGCGTTTCTGGATCGCCTTGAAGGATCGCGGTGATCGCGATGTGTCCGCCAGCCAGTTCATTGATCGCATCCGCCCGAAACTGGCCAAGGTGCCCGGCATCGTGCTGTACCTGCGTGCCGGTCAGGACATCAACTTGAGTTCCGGCCCCAGCCGCGCCCAGTACCAATACGTGCTCAAGAGTAATGACGGCGCGACGCTGAATACCTGGACCCAGCGCCTCACCGAAAAACTGCGCGCCAACCCGGCCTTTCGCGACCTGTCCAACGACCTGCAACTGGGCGGCAGCATCACCCACATCAGCATCGACCGTCAGGCCGCCGCACGCTTTGGCCTGACCGCCACCGATGTGGACCAGGCGCTGTACGACGCCTTCGGCCAACGCCAGATCAACGAGTTCCAGACCGAAATCAACCAGTACCAGGTGGTGCTGGAACTGGACACGCAACAACGCGGCAAGGCCGAAAGCCTGAACTATTTCTACCTGCGCTCGCCGCTGACCAACGAGATGGTGCCGCTGTCGGCGCTGGCCAAAGTCGATCCACCGACGGTGGGGCCGCTTTCCATCAGCCATGACGGCATGTTCCCGGCCGCCAACCTGTCGTTCAACCTGGCGCCGGGCGTGGCGCTGGGCGATGCGGTGATCATGCTCAACCAGGCCAAGAATGAAATCGGCATGCCAACTACCATCATCGGCAACTTCCAGGGCGCGGCCCAGGCGTTCCAGAGCTCCCTGGCCAGCCAACCGTGGCTGATCCTGGCGGCGCTGGTGGCGGTCTACATCATCCTCGGCGTGTTGTACGAGAGTTTCGTGCACCCGCTGACGATTATCTCGACCTTGCCATCCGCCGGGTTGGGCGCACTGATCATGCTGTCGCTGATGGGCCAGGACTTTTCGATCATGGCCTTGATCGGCCTGGTGCTATTGATCGGTATCGTGAAGAAGAACGGCATCCTGATGATCGACTTCGCCCTTGACGCCCAGCGCGTGCGCGGGCTGGCGCCTGAAGAAGCGATCTACGAAGCCTGCGTCACGCGGTTCCGGCCGATCATCATGACCACCCTCGCCGCCCTGCTCGGCGCGGTGCCGCTGATGCTCGGCGCCGGCCCCGGTGCGGAAATGCGCCAGCCGCTGGGGATCGCGGTGGTCGGCGGCTTGCTGGTGAGCCAAGCGCTGACGCTGTTCACCACGCCGGTCATATACTTGTACCTCGAGAAGTTTTTCCACCGGCCCATACCAACCCCTGCGTTGGCGACCACAGATTGAGGCCCGGCCCTGGAGCAAAAGACTCATGCGCGTCCTGATTATTGAAGATGAAGAGAAAACCGCGGACTACCTGCATCGCGGTCTGACCGAGCAAGGCTATACGGTCGATGTCGCCCGCGAAGGTGTCGAGGGTCTGCACCTGGCGCTGGAGAACGACTATGCGGTGATCGTGCTCGACGTGATGCTGCCCGGCCTCGATGGCTTCGGCGTGTTGCGCGCCTTGCGTGCACGCAAACAGACGCCGGTGATCATGCTGACCGCTCGTGAGCGCGTGGAAGACCGCATTCGCGGCCTGCGCGAAGGCGCCGACGATTACCTGGGCAAGCCGTTTTCCTTCCTGGAACTGGTGGCACGCCTGCAAGCCCTGACCCGCCGCAGCGGCGGGCACGAACCGGTGCAAGTCACCGTCGCCGACCTATGGATCGATCTGATCAGCCGCAAGGCCAGCCGCAACGGCGTGCGCCTGGACCTGACCGCCAAGGAGTTCTCGCTGCTCAGCGTATTGGCGCGACGCCAGGGCGAAATCCTTTCCAAGACGGCGATTGCGGAAATGGTCTGGGACATCAATTTCGACAGCGACGCCAATGTAGTGGAAGTCGCGATCAAGCGCCTGCGCGCCAAGCTCGACGGGCCGTTCGACACCAAGCTGCTGCACACCATCCGGGGCATGGGGTATGTGCTGGAGAGTCGCAATGTCGGCTAACTCCATTGCCTTGCGCCTGAGCGGCATGTTCAGCCTGGTGGCGTTGCTGATCTTCCTGTTGATTGGCGGCGCGCTCTATCAACAGGTGGACCGCAGCCTTGGGCTGCTGCCGGGCGCCGAGCTGGATGCGCGCTACAGCGTGCTCGAATCGTCAGTGAATCGCTTTGGTACGCCGGACCATTGGGTGAAGATCAAGGCCAAGCTCAAGCTGCTGGGTGAGGAAGACAAACGCATCCGCTTTTGGGTGGTGAGCAGCGACCCGAACTACGAGTATGGCAACCCCGATGCGCAGATCCGCGCCTTCGCCGAAGGGCGCACAGGCAAGCGCGACTTGCACCTGGCGGGCTACAAGCACCCGTTCAAGGTGTTGGTGAGTCAGTTCCCGGCCAAGGACCAGCGCCCGCCGCTGCGCTTCATGATCGCCATCGACACCGAGAACTTCCGCGCCACCCAGCATCATTTGCTGGTGGCATTGATCAGCCTGGCCCTTGTAGGCGTGGTGCTGGCGTCGTTGCTGGGGTTCTGGGTGGCGCGCATCGGCCTCAAACCGCTGGGCAAACTCTCGGACGAGGCGCAGAAACTCGCGCCACCGAAGCTCTCCGGGCGCCTGCAACTGTCGCCGTTGCCGCCGGAGTTGAGTCAGTTCGTCAACTCGTTCAACTCCACCCTGGACCGCGTCGAGCAAGCCTATTCGCGCCTGGAGTCGTTCAACGCCGATGTGGCCCATGAACTGCGTTCGCCGCTGACCAACCTGATCGGCCAGACCCAGGTGGCGCTGACCCGTGGGCGCTCGGCCGAGCATTATTTCGAAGTGCTGCAATCGAACCTCGAAGAGCTGGAGCGCCTGCGCTCGATCATCAACGACATGCTGTTCCTCGCCAGCGCCGACCAGGGCAGCAAGGCTACCAAGCTGATCGAAAGCTCCCTGGCTGACGAGGTGGCCACCACTCTCGACTACCTGGACTTCATCCTCGAAGACGCCCAGGTCCAGGTGCAGGTCCACGGGGATGCCGTGGTGCAGATCGAGAAAGCCCACCTGCGCCGCGCACTGATCAACCTGCTGAGCAATGCGGTGCAACACACCGCGCCCGGGCAGGTCATCGCAGTGAACATAGAGATGCAGGAGCATCAGGTCTCGATTGGTGTGACCAACCCCGGCGAAGTGATTGCCAGCGAGCACCTGCCGCGTCTGTTCGAACGCTTTTATCGGGTGGACGCGTCGCGCAGCAACAGCGGGGCCAATCACGGGTTGGGCCTGGCTATCGTCAAGGCGATTGCGTTGATGCATGGCGGCGATGTGTTCGTGCGCAGTGACGGCGGTGGGAATACCTTTGGTATTAGCCTGCCGGTCTAGCACCATGACTGTTGCGATTTGGGCAACAGTCATTATCTTGTTACACTCTGTATCGCACCGCTCACCTGCGTTAATTTGACGCATCGATGAGCGCGACGGCAAAGACAGCTTTCCCGCTTACCCGCATTTCCCTCGACTTATTTCCAGGGCTCTACACTGGGAATCTGTCTTAAAGCCGCTGACGTTCAGCGGCTTTTTTTTGCCGTCAAAAAAGGCCAGGCACCCCCAACGACACTGGCCGTTTCCGATTGACCAAAGGAGCTCCACCGGTGAAGAACTCGCTGACGTTCACCCCGTTATTCCTCGCAATAGCCGCAACGATTTCCCCCCTTGCCCACGCGGCAGACACTACCCCCGCCGACGGTTTCGTCAAAGGCGCCCACCTCACTATCAACACCCGCAACTACTACATGAACCGCGACCGGCGCGATATTCACACCGATGACAGCAAGGAGTGGGGCCAGGGTTTCATCGGTATCTTCGAATCCGGCTACACCCAGGGCACCGTCGGCTTCGGCCTGGACGCCCATGCCATGCTCGGCCTCAAGCTCGACGGCGGTGGCGGCACCGATGGTTCCAGCATCCTTCCGTATGGTGGTGGCAACGGCAAGGCACCCGGCTCGTTCTCCACCGCGGGTGGCACCTTGAAAATGCGCGCATTCGATACCGAGCTGAAGGCCGGCGACCTGTTCCTCAATAACCCGGTGATCGCCGGCGGCGCGACACGCATGCTGCCGCAGACCTTCCGTGGCGTGAGCCTGACCAACCACAGTCTCGACGGCTGGATGTTCGAAGGCGGCCAGGCCAGTTTCACCAAGCTCTACAACCAGAGCGGCCATCGCCGCATCGGCACCAGCTACGGCGCGCTGCCCAACACGGCGGACAGCCAGCACCTGAACTGGGCCGGCGTATCGTTCAGCGGCATCGCCGGGCTGACCAGCAACCTCTACGCGTCGGAACTCAAGGACGTGTGGAACCAGTACTACTACGACCTGGACTACACCTACGCACTGAATGACCTGGTCAGCCTCAACCCTGGCCTGCACTACTACCACACCCAGGACACCGGCCAGTCGCTGCTCGGCGCCATCGACAACAACACCTACAGCCTGCATTTCACCGTGGGCGTGGGCAACCACAGCGTCACCGCCACCTACCAGCGGGTCAACGGCAACACGCCATTCGACTACATCGCCCAGGGCGACAGCATCTACCTGGACAACTCCCAGCAGTACTCCGACTTCAACGGCCCCAACGAACGCTCATGGAAGCTCAAGTACGCCTATGACTTCGTCGGCCTCGGCATGCCGGGCCTGACCTCGGCGGTGTCCTACATCAGCGGCAAGACCGACCTGACCAAGGTTGATCCGCAAAGCCGTGGCTACAGCGCCTGGTACAGCGCCGATGGCAAAGATGCCAAGCACTGGGAACGCGACATCGACGTGAAATACGTGGTGCAGGGCGGCAAGGCCAAGGACTTGGCGGTGCGCCTGCAATGGGCGACCAACCGCGGTGGCAATGGCTACGCGGCGGTGGATCGGGATGTGGACGAGTACCGCGTGATCGTCGACTATCCGATCAACGTGTTCTGAGGGGTGATTTTTTCTTTTTAACCAAGTATTTAATTTTCATCGGGTAGAACTAAACTGCCAGCATCCTCACCGCTGAAGTCTGCCCGATGAGTCCACGCCCTGTTCGTACCTCACCCGCACACCCTGAGTTGTTACTGATCCTGGGCAGCGGGCTCAGCGTCGCCCTGATTGTGATCATTGTCGCGGTGCTGTTGATGCGCGAACACGCCAGCACGCTCGAAGCGGCCAAGCGGTCTACCACCAACATCGCCCAATTGATCAATGCCGACGTGCTGCGTAACGTCGAACTGTATGACATGGCGCTCAACGGTCTGATTGCGGCCACGCAACGCGAAGACCTGTCCCAGGTTGCCGCCAATATCCAGCACCTGGTGCAGTTTGATTTGTCCACGGCGGCGCCTTTCAAAGGCGAGGTCCTGCTGCTGGACACCACCGGTACGGTTATCGCCGACTCCTCCACGCTGCGGCCCACGCCGCGTAATTTTGCCAGCCGCGATTATTTCCAGGTGCATGCCAAGGACGCCAACGCCGGCTTGTTTATCAGTCGGCCGTTCAAGGTCCGTTGCGACTGCGACCAGGTCTGGCGCATGGCATTCAGTCGACGTGTGTCGGGCCCCAAGGGAGAGTTTGCCGGGGTGGCGGTTGCGACCATGCGCCTGGCGTATTTCGATCAGCTCTTCAACACCCTGACCATCGGCAACGGCAGCAGCGTCAACCTGCTGAGCAGGAATGGCATTCTCCTGGCCCAGCAGCCGCTGCTCGAACGCGACATGATCGACAAGGACCTCAGTGACCGGCCCAACTTCAAGCGAATACTGCGTGACGGAAGCGGCAGCTTTCAGGCGATCTCTGCCATCAGTGGCAAAGAGCGCCTGTATACCTTTACCAATGTCGGTGAACTGCCGCTGATCGTGGTCGTGGCGCTGTCCAGCGAGGACGTATTCGCGCCCTGGAGTCGCGTGGCACTGCTGACCAGTAGTGCAACCGGAGTGCTCTGTGCCGGTTTGTTGTGGCTGACCTGGATGCTACGCCGGGAACTGCGACGGCGGCGGCGCGCTGAACGGGTACTGTCAGAACTGGCAGCCACCGATGCGTTGACGGGCCTGGCCAACCGCCGCGTGCTGGACGAACGCCTGCGCCTGGAGTGGGACCGCGCCCAACGCTCGACCGAGCCGCTCACGGTGCTGATGATCGATGTGGACCACTTCAAGGCGTTCAACGATCGTCATGGTCATCATGGCGGCGATGAGGCACTACGTAACGTGGCCCAAGTGATCGGTACCAACATCCGCCGCCCGGCCGACTTGGCGGCACGCTATGGCGGTGAAGAGTTTGCGGTGGTGTTGCCGTTGACCGATGCCAAGGGTGCCTGGGTGATCGCCGAGCATATCCGCAGCGGCGTCGAGCACTTGCCGCGGGTGGCCGGGGACGAACAGCCGATTACGGTGAGTATTGGCATGAGTACGTGGGACAAGCGCAGTCGCCAGTCGCTGGAGGCATTGCTGTTGAGTGCGGACCAGGCGTTGTATGAGGCCAAGCACAGCGGAAGAAACCGCATTGCCGATTCAGCAACCCTCTGAATAGTGAATCGGATCTAATGTGGGAGGTGGCTTGCCCCCTCCCACACTTGAACAGTGGCAGAGTCAGAAAAAGTGGGTATAAAAAAAGGCCACCCAAAGGCAGCCTTTCAAAACTAAAGAAAGAGAGTTGTTACTTACACCGCCGCAACGGGACGCATGTAAGAGATCGGTGCGGTGCTGGCATCTTCGAAGGTCACGACTTCCCAAGCGTCTGTCTGCTCAATCAATTTGCGCAGCAGCTGGTTGTTAAGGGCGTGGCCCGACTTGAAGCCTTTGAACTCGCCTATCAGGCTATTGCCCAGCAGGTAGAGGTCACCGATTGCATCGAGGATCTTGTGCTTCACGAATTCGTCTTCGTAGCGAAGGCCGTCTTCGTTCAGTACACCATCCGCGTCGACCACAATGGCGTTTTCAACGCTGCCGCCGAGTGCGAGGTTGTGCTTGCGCAGGTACTCGATGTCACTCATGAAACCAAAGGTACGGGCGCGGCTGACTTCTTTTACGAACGAAGTGCTGGAAAAATCCACGCTTGCACTTTGGGTGCGGTCACGGAATACCGGGTGATCGAAATCGATCTCAAAGCTCACTTTAAAGCCTTCGAACGGGACGAAGGTGGCGCGCTTGTCGCCGTCTTCTACTGTCACTTCCCGCAGAATGCGAATGAACTTCTTGGCTGCGTCCTGTTCTTCCAGGCCGGCAGATTGAATCAAGAATACGAAGGGTCCAGCGCTGCCATCCATGATCGGGACTTCGGACGCGGAGAGCTCGACGTAGGCGTTATCGATGCCCAAACCGGCCATGGCCGAGAGCAAGTGCTCCACCGTGTCCACCTTGACGTCACCGTTGACCAATGTGGTCGACATCGTGGTTTCGCCAACGTTTTCCGCGCGAGCAGGAATCTGCACCACAGGGTCCAGGTCGGCACGCACAAACACGATGCCGGTGTCGACAGGTGCAGGCTTGAGGGTCAGGTATACCTTCTCCCCGGAGTGCAGACCTACACCTGTGGCACGAATAATATTCTTCAGGGTGCGTTGTTTAATCATGGCTTGGACCGCTTCAGCGCAAATTGCGAACTGGTATCAACAAAGGCTGGCGATAATAGCAGACCAGACCTTTGCTGAACACCAATCACCTTCATAGCCCTGATACATTCCATCAATCGGCCTGACGACGCAGGAATGCCGGGATGTCCAGGTAGTCCAGATCATCTTGCGGATTCGGGCTACGGGACGCCGCAGCACCGGCCTGAGCCTGGTTGCGCATCACGGTCGGACGATCCAGGTCACGGTAGTTCACCGACGGCAGTTCCTGGCGCGAAGGCGCTGGAGCAGCAGCCGCCTGGCTGGCGTGGCTGGCCTGGCTGTTGTGCAGGGTGTTGTCGATGACCTTCACAGGCTTCTCGATTTTCGCGCCCAGGCCGGTCGCAACCACGGTCACGTGCAGCTCGTCGCGCATGTCCGGATCGATAACGGTACCGACCTTGACCATGGCGTGCTCGGAAGCGAAGGCTTCGATGATGCTACCCACGTCGGAGTACTCACCCAGGGACAGGTCAGGACCGGCGGTGATGTTCACCAGGATGCCGCGTGCACCTTGCAGGTTCACGTCTTCCAGCAGCGGGTTGCGGATGGCCGCTTCAGTGGCTTCACGTGCACGGTTCGGACCGCTGGCGCAGCCAGTGCCCATCATCGCCATGCCCATTTCGCTCATCACGGTACGGACGTCGGCAAAGTCGACGTTGATCATGCCTGGGCGCTTGATGATGTCGGAGATACCGCGAACGGCACCGGCCAGTACATCGTCAGCCTTGGCGAATGCGGACAGCAGGCTCGCGTCCTTGCCCAGGATGGTCAGCAGCTTCTCGTTGGGGATGGTGATCAACGAGTCGACGCTTTCAGACAGCAGACGGATGCCTTCGTCGGCGATCTGCATGCGCTTGCGACCTTCGAACGGGAACGGACGGGTCACCACAGCGACCGTCAGAATGCCCATTTCCTTGGCCACTTCGGCAATGATCGGCGCAGCACCGGTACCGGTACCGCCGCCCATGCCGGTGGTGATGAACACCATGTTGGTGCCTTGCAGCACTTCAGCGATACGCTCGCGGTCTTCCAGCGCGGCTTGACGGCCGACTTCCGGGTTGGCGCCAGCGCCGAGGCCCTTGGTCACCGCAGTGCCCAATTGCAGGATGGTCCGCGCGCCGATGCTTTTCAGCGCCTGGGCATCAGTGTTGGCGCAAATGAATTCAACGCCTTCAATGTTGCTCTTGACCATATGGTTGACAGCGTTGCCGCCGCCACCGCCGACACCGATCACTTTGATGACCGGGCTTGCGGGGATGTTGTCTACGAGTTCGAACATGTTCCCTCTCCTTTCATTTCTCTAGTTTTTTCGCCTACTGCTTACAACGGTGTTGCGGTGTCGCGGTAAATCGTTAGAAGTTGCCCTTGACCCATGCCTGCAACCGCTCGAACAACGGCGCCTTGGCCTCGTCGTCGCTGCGGTAGCTGTCACGGTTACTCGGGCCCGACAGGGAAATGCCGTCGGTCTGCTTTTGCAGCCCGTACAACAGCAAGCCCACGCCGGTGGAATAAATCGGGTTGCGTACCACGTCGCCCAGCCCCTTCACGCCATGGGGCACGCCCAGGCGGACCGGCATGTGGAAGATTTCCTCGGCCAGCTCGACCGCGCCTTCCATCTTCGAGGTACCACCGGTCAGCACGATGCCGGCCGGGATCAAATCTTCGTAGCCGCTGCGGCGCAGTTCAGCCTGGATCAGGGTGAACAGCTCGTCGTAGCGTGGCTCGACCACTTCGGCCAGGGCCTGGCGCGACAGTTCGCGCGGTGGACGATCACCCACGCTCGGCACCTTGATAGTCTCGCCGGCACCGGCCAGCTTGGCCAGGGCGCAGGCGTAGCGGATCTTGATTTCTTCGGCGTACTGGGTCGGTGTACGCAGCGCCATGGCGATGTCGTTGGTCACCTGGTCACCGGCAATCGGGATCACGGCGGTGTGACGGATCGCACCCTCGGTGAAGATCGCGATGTCGGTGGTGCCGCCGCCGATGTCGACCAGGCACACACCCAGTTCTTTTTCGTCGTCGGTCAGAACCGAGTAGGCCGAAGCCAACTGCTCGAGAATGATGTCGTCGATTTCCAGGCCGCAGCGACGCACGCATTTTTCAATATTCTGTGCGGCGTTGACGGCACAGGTCACCACGTGGACCTTGGCTTCCAGGCGTACGCCCGACATGCCCAGGGGCTCACGTACGCCTTCCTGGTTGTCGATCACGTAGTCCTGCGGCAGGGTGTGCAACACCCGCTGGTCAGCCGGGATTGCCACGGCCTGGGCAGCGTCGAGCACGCGCTCGAGGTCGGCCGAGCTGACTTCGCGGTCACGGATCGCCACGATGCCGTGGGAGTTCAGGCTGCGGATATGGTTGCCCGCCACGCCGACGAACGCCGAGTGGATCCGGCAACCGGCCATCAGCTGCGCTTCTTCGATGGCGCGCTGGATCGATTGCACGGTGGACTCGATGTTCACCACCACGCCCTTCTTCAGGCCCCGGGACGGATGCGTGCCAATACCGACGATTTCGATGACACCGTCTTCCCCGACCTCGCCCACCAGCGCCACCACCTTGGAGGTGCCGATATCGAGACCGACGATCATTTTGCCGCTTTGCACGTTTGCCATGGGTCCTGCCTCTTCTTAATTCTTCGCGACAGCGGGTTGCGCTGCCGTGGGCGCTGCCGGTTCACGCCAGCCGACGGCAAGGCCGTTGGCGTAACGCAGGTCGACGCTCGCAATGTTCGTAATCTGTTCTTTCAAGGTCTTGTCGTAGATGGCAATGAAGCGGCGCATCTTTTCCACCAAGCGGTCGCGTCCCAGCAACAACTGGATGCCCGGGCCGGAACTGCCTGCCCCGGTCGTCAAAAACCAGCTGCCCCGTTCACGCAGTTCCAGGCGTGCAATGGAGAAGCCCAGTGGCCGCAGCATCTGGCTCAAGGCCTGGTACTGCTGCATCACTTGCTGCTGAGCCCGCTGCGGCCCGAACAGCTGCGGCAGGTGCTCGTAGTTGGCCAGCTCACGCGGGGTGAACGCCTGGCCCTGGTTGTTCAACAGCGCTTCGTCACCCCAACGGGCCACGGGCAGTTGTTCTTCCAGGCGGATCGTCACCTGGTCCGGCCATACGCGGCGGACTTCGGCGTGGGCGATCCACGGCATCTGTTCCAGCTCCGAGCGCATGCCGGCCAGGTCGATGGTAAAGAAGCTCGCCGCCAGGTACGGGCCGATGCGCTGCTGTACCGCTTGCTGGCTGATGTAGCTCAAGTCGCCCTGCACGCTGATCCTGGTGATCGGCCGGTCGGCATACGGCAACAGACGCTGCGCGCCTTCGTAGGTTCCGAAGCCCAGCACCACCAGCAATACCGGCCAGTACAACGCCTTGAGGAAACCAAAGTTGGCTTTCGGCAGGCGCGCCGACATCGGCTCTTTAGCCACCATTCGGCTGGCACCCCGTGGCACCGGCTTGCGGCTCGGTGCTTGAGGGGGCTGATGACGAAGCGATGCGCCTTTCATGTCCTTAGCCTCGTGGCTCAATGCTTGCGGCCAGGATCGCCAGCACCAGTTGCTGGAAATCCAGGCCCGCAGCGCGAGCGGCCATAGGTACCAGGCTGTGGTCGGTCATGCCCGGTGCGGTGTTGACTTCCAGGAACCAGAAATTCCCTTGGTCATCCTGCATCACGTCTGCCCGCGCCCAACCGGCGATACCCAACGCCTCACAGGCTTTCGCCGTGAGGTCCATCAATTCCTGTTCCTTGGCTGCGTCAAGGCCGCACGGGATCCGGTACTGGGTATCGGAAGCCAGGTACTTGGCGTCGTAGTCGTAAAAGGTGTGGGGCGTGCCCAATGCGATGGGCGGCAATACCTGGCCACGCAGGGTGGCGATGGTGTACTCGGGACCCTGGATCCACTGTTCCACCAACACTTGCGAATCGTAGGTACTTGCCGCTTTCCATGCGTCGATCAATTCGGCGGCCGAGTTCACTTTGGCCATGCCGATACTGGAGCCTTCATGGGCAGGTTTGACGATCAAAGGCAGGCCCAGTTCCTTGGCTGCAGAAATACAATCGTCTTCGCTGCACAGCACACTGTGACGCGGGGTCGGAATGCCCAGGCTGTGCCACACCTGCTTGGTGCGCAACTTGTCCATCGCCAGCGCGGACGCGAGGATGCCGCTGCCCGTGTAAGGGATGCCGGCACACTCCAGCAGGCCTTGCATGCTGCCGTCTTCACCGCCACGGCCATGCAGGATGATGAAGGCGCGGTCGATCTTCTCGGCCTGCAGGCGGGCGAGGAAGTCATCGCCCACGTCGATACCGAAGGCGTTCACGCCGGCACTTTGCAAGGCTTCGAGCACGGCGTTGCCGGACTTGAGCGACACTTCGCGCTCGGCGCTCTTGCCGCCGAACAATACGGCTACGCGACCGAAGTCGGCAGGCGTGATCGTGGAAAACAGGGAGGCGTAGTCAGTGATCATTTCGCCGCTCCCTTTTTTGCCGCAAACAGCGGGCTCGCCAGCAATTTCGGCGCAAGGCCACCAATGTCACCGGCGCCCTGGCACAGCAGGATGTCGCCGGCACGCAGCAGCGGCTTGACGATTGGCGCCAGGTCTACGCCACGTTCGATGTAGATCGGGTCCAACTGGCCGCGCTGACGGATGCTGTTGCACAGCTTGCGGCTGTCGGCGCCCGGGATCGGCTCTTCGCCCGCCGGGTAGACTTCCATCAACAGCAGCACGTTGGCATCGGCCAGTACATTGACGAAATCGTCGTACAGGTCGCGAGTACGGCTGTAGCGATGCGGCTGGTACACCATCACCAGGCGACGCTCCGGCCAGCCACCACGCACAGCCTTGATCACCGCGGCGACTTCGGTCGGGTGGTGACCGTAGTCGTCCACCAGCATCACGTCACCGCCCTCTACCGGCAACTGGCCGTAGACCTGGAAGCGACGGCCCACGCCGGCAAAGCGCGACAGGCCTTCGACGATGGCTTCATCGCTGACGCCCTCGTCGGTGGCGATGCAGATGGTCGCCAGGGAATTGAGTACGTTGTGGTTGCCCGGCATGTTCACCGAGACATCCAATGGCTCACGGTCCGGACGCAGCACGGTGAAGAAGGTTTGCATGCCTTCCTGGCGCACATTGATGGCGCGCACGTCGGCGTCTTCGCTGAAGCCGTAGGTCACGGTCGGACGCTTGACCAGCGGCAGGATTTCGCGCACCACCGGATCGTCCAGGCACACCACCGCCAGACCGTAGAACGGCAGGTTGTGCAGGAACTCGACGAAGGTTTTCTTCAGCTTGTTGAAGTCACCGTCGTAGGTCGCCATATGGTCGGCGTCGATGTTGGTGACCACAGCCACCAGCGGTTGCAAATGCAGGAAGCTCGCATCGCTTTCATCGGCTTCGGCGATCAGGTAACGACTGGTGCCGAGCTGGGCATTGGTGCCAGCGGCATTCAGGCGGCCACCAATGACAAACGTCGGGTCCAGGCCTCCGGCGGCGAACACCGAGGCAATCAGGCTGGTAGTAGTGGTTTTGCCATGGGTGCCGGCGACGGCGATGCCGTGGCGATAGCGCATCAGCTCGGCCAGCATCTCGGCGCGAGGCACCACGGGAATGCGGCGCTCAAGGGCGGTGGCCACTTCCGGGTTGGAGGTGTTCACGGCGCTGGACACCACCAGCACATCGGCCTCGGCGGCGTTCTCGGCACGGTGGCCGATAAAGATCTGCGCGCCGAACGACTTCAGGCGGTCGGTGACCGGCGACTCTTTCAAGTCGGAGCCGGACACCTGGTAGCCCAGGTTCAGCAGTACTTCGGCAATGCCGCACATGCCCACGCCGCCGATACCGACGAAGTGGATGCGACGGATGCGGCGCATTTCCGGTTGCGGCATGGCTTTCTGATTCTCAACCATGGGCCACCTCCAGGCAGATATCGACCACGGTGCGGGTTGCGTCAGGTTTGGCCAGGCGGCTTGCGGTGCTCGCCATGCTGTTGAGTCGTTCCGGTTGCATCAATACCTCGGTCAGGCGTGCGGCCAAGTCGGCGGCGCCAGTCGTTCTTTGCGGCAGCAGGAAGGCAGCGCCCTCCCCGGCCAAATATTCAGCGTTGCGGGTCTGGTGATCGTCGATCGCGTGGGGCAAAGGCACCAGCAACGACGGCAGACCGGCGGCGGCCAGTTCACTGACGGTCAGCGCACCGGAGCGGCAGACCACCAGGTCGGCCCAGCCATAGGCATGGGCCATGTCTTTGATGAAGGGCTGTACATTCGCCTCCACACCGGCCTCGCGATAGCGCGTGGCGGTGACTTCACCATGATCTTTGCCCGCCTGGTGGAAGACCTCAGGGCGCAACTCCACAGGAAGTTGCGCCAGGGCTTGCGGCAGCAATTTGTTCAAAGGCTCGGAGCCCAGGCTGCCGCCCATGACCAGCAGGTGCGCCTTGCGCCCGGCCAAGGCTTCACGGGCGATGCCCATGAACAGTTCGGTGCGCACCGGGTTGCCAGTAGTGCGCAGCTTGTCCGATGCACCAAAGGTCTTCGGAAAGGCCTCGCACACCCGCGCCGCCAAGGGCACCAGCAGGCGGTTGGCGGTGCCGGCGACGGCGTTCTGTTCGTGCACAATCACCGGCACACCGGCGAGCCTGGCCGCGACGCCACCAGGGCCGGTCACATAGCCACCAAAACCGAGCACACACACCGGCTTCAGTTCACGAATGATCTTGCGCGCCTGCCACACCGCCTTGAGCAACACGAACGGCGCCTTGAGCAGGGACAACTTGCCCTTGCCGCGCAGGCCGGTGACGTTGATCAGGTGCAGCGGCAAGCCGGCATTCGGCACCAATTCGTTTTCGATACCGCGCGGCGTGCCCAACCAGTGTACGGTGTAGCCACGGTTCTGGAATTCCCGCGCGCAGGCCAGGGCCGGGAACACGTGGCCCCCGGTGCCGCCCGCCATGATCAGCACGTTAGCGCCCATGGGTGGGCTCCTCGGCGAAATCGCTTTCGCTGAATTCCATCTCTTCGCTGCCCAGGTGGGTTCGACTCTCCCACTCGATGCGCAGCAACAAGCCCAGGCACGCGCAGCAGATCACCAACGAACTGCCGCCATAACTGAGGAACGGCAAGGTCAGGCCCTTGGTCGGCAACAGGCCGACGTTCACACCGATATTGATCAGGAACTGGCCGATCCACAGGAACGACAAGCCGTACGCCACATAGGCGGCGAAATACTGTTTGGCCTTCTCGGCCCACAGGCCGATGTACATGCCGCGTACACACACGAACACGAACAGCGCGACGGTGCATAGCGAACCCACCACACCGAGCTCTTCGGCCAGTACCGAGAACACGAAGTCGGTGTGCGCTTCCGGCAGGTAGAACTGCTTCTGCACACTGTTGCCCAGGCCCACGCCCAGCCACTCGCCGCGACCGAAGGCGATCAGCGCCTGGGTCAACTGGTAGCCGGAGCCGAACTGGTCGGACCAGGGGTCGGTGAAGGTGATCAGACGCGCCATCCGGTAGGGTTGTGCCTGCACCAGGACCGTCACGGCAGCCACGGCCAGCACCACCATCAGGGTGAAGCGGAACAGCCCCACGCCGCCGAGGAACAGCATCGCCGCAGCAGCGCCCATCATCACGACGGTGGCGCCGAAGTCGGGCTCCATCAGCAGCAGGCCAGCCATGGGCAGCAGCACGATGAACGGCTTGAAGAACCCCATCCAGCTTTCGCGCACTTCTTTCTGGCGACGTACCAGGTAGCCGGCTAGGTAGATCACCACGAACACCTTGGCGATTTCCGACGGCTGCACGTTGAACGCGCCGAAACCGATCCAGCGCATCGAACCATTCACCTCGCGGCCGATGCCGGGCAGGATCACCATGACCAGCAAGCCGAACGCCCCGATCAGCATCAACCAGCCCAGGCGTTGCCAGGTGGCGATGGGGATCATCATGGTGACGATGCAGGCGCCGAGGCCGATCACCAGGTACACCAGGTGACGGATCATCATGTACAGGGTATTGCCCGACTGCACGGCAGCCACTTCGGACGACGCCGAGGTAATCATCACCAGGCCCAGGCCCAACAAGGCGAGGCAACCGGCGAGCATCGGGAAATCGAGGTCGATACCGCGCCCGGTAATGATCGGCGATGGGTACGGCTTGATGATATTCCGGAAATTCATGCCAAGGCCTCCACGGCGCGGGCGAACAGCTGGCCGCGCTCTTCGTAGTTCTTGAACATGTCGAAACTGGCGCAGGCTGGCGACAGCAGCACCGCATCGCCGGACTGGGCCAGGGCCTTGCAACGGGCGATGGCGTCGTCCAGGGACGTGGCGCGCACTTGCGGCACCGCGTCACCGAGGGCGGCGGCGATCAGATCGGAATCGCGGCCCATCAGCACCACGGCGCGGCAATGCTCAGCCACCGGGCCTTTAAGGTCCTTGAAGTCGGCACCCTTGCCGTCGCCACCGGCGATCAACACCAGCTTGCCGTCGATATCGGCGCCAAGGCCTTCGATGGCTGCCAGGGCTGCACCCACGTTGGTGGCCTTGGAATCGTTGTAATAGCTGACGCCATCAAGGTCGCGCACCCACTGGCAGCGATGCTCAAGGCCGCCAAAGCTGCGCAGCGCCGAGAGCATGGCGTCAAACGGCAGGCCGACGGCATGCCCCAGCGCCAACGCCGCCAGGGCATTGGACTGGTTATGGGCGCCACGGATTTTCAGCTCGCGCACCGGCATCAGGTTCTGGAATTCGAAGGCCAGGTATTTCTCGCCGTTCTCTTCGCGGATGCCGAAGGCTTTGAAATCGGGTTTGCCGAGGCCGAAGGTCCAGCAGGGCAGGCCCTCGCCCATCAGCGGACGGCTCAGGGCATCCTGGCGGTTGACCACGACTTGCCGCGCACCCCGGAAGATCCGGTGCTTGGCCAGGTGGTACGCCGGCAGGCCGCTGTAGCGGTCCATGTGGTCCTCGCTCACGTTCAACACGGTCGCCACTTCGGCGCCGAGGTCGTGGGTGGTTTCCAGCTGGAAGCTCGACAGCTCCATCACGTACAACTCGATGTCGTCACTGAGCAGGTCCAGCGCGGGTGTACCGAGGTTGCCGCCCACGGCCACGCGCTTGCCGGCCGCAGCCGCCATCTCGCCGACCAGGGTGGTCACGGTGCTTTTCGCGTTGGAGCCGCTGATGGCCACGATCGGCGCCTTCGCATTACGGGCGAACAGGTCGATATCGCCGGACAGCTTCACGCCACGGGCAGCGGCGGCTTGCAGGGCCGGGGTCGCCAGGGCCAGGCCGGGGCTCACGTAGAGCTCATCGGCACGGCACAGAAACTCGACATCCAGCTCGCCACAACGCACTTCCACGTGCGGGTAGTCACGGCGCAGCGTGACCAGCTCCGGTGGATTTTCCCGCGTATCGGCCACGGCAAACGACGTGCCGCGGTTCGCCAGGAAGCGAACCAGGGACATGCCGCTCTTGCCGAGGCCGACAACGATGCGGAAGTGGTCTGAAGCGATCAGGGACACTCGTTTCTACCTCAGTTTCAGGGTGGCAAGGCCGATCAGCACCAGGATCACCGTGATGATCCAGAAGCGGACGATCACGCGTGGCTCGGGCCAGCCCTTGAGTTCAAAGTGGTGGTGAATCGGCGCCATGCGGAACACACGACGCCCGGTCAATTTGAAGGACGCCACCTGGATGACCACCGACAGGGTTTCCATCACGAACACACCGCCCATGATGAACAGCACGATTTCCTGGCGCACGATCACCGCGATGGTGCCGAGGGCCGCGCCCAGCGCCAGGGCGCCGACGTCGCCCATGAACACTTGCGCCGGGTAGGTGTTGAACCACAGGAAGCCCAAGCCGGCACCGATCAGCGCGCCGCAGAACACAATCAGTTCACCCGCGCCCGGTACATAAGGAATCAGCAGGTATTCAGCGAATTTCACGTTACCCGACAGGTAGCAGAAGATGCCGAGCGCGCCGCCCACCATCACCGTCGGCATGATCGCCAGGCCGTCGAGGCCGTCGGTGAGGTTCACTGCGTTGCTGGAGCCGACAATCACGAAGTAGGTCAGCACCACGAAGCCGATGCCCAGGGGAATGCTGGCGTCCTTGAGCATCGGGATGATCAGGGTCGTCTCCACCGCGCTTGGCGCAGTGGTGTAGAGGAAGATCGCCGCAGCGAGGCCAAACACCGACTGCCAGAAATACTTCCAGCGGCTTGGCAGCCCCTTGGAGTTTTTCTCGATCACCTTGCGGTAGTCGTCCACCCAACCGATGGCGCCGAACAACAGGGTCACCAAGAGCACCACCCACACATAGCGGTTGTGCAGGTCAGCCCACAGCAAGGTGCTGATGCCGATGGACGACAGGATCAGCGCACCGCCCATGGTCGGTGTGCCGGACTTGGACAGGTGCGACTGCGGGCCGTCATTACGAACCGATTGACCAATTTGCAGGTTCTGCAGGGTGCGGATCATCCACGGCCCCAGGAACAGCGACAAACACAACGCGGTCAGCACACCCAGGATCCCGCGCAGGGTCAGGTACTGGAAGACCGCGAAGCCTTTGTGGAACTGTTGCAGATACTCAGCCAGCAGCAGCAGCATTAATGTTTCTCCGTACTTGAGCCACACAAGGCCGCGACGACGTTTTCCATCACCGCGCTGCGCGATCCCTTGATCAAAATGGTTGTGTGTTTGTCGTGTTCAGCCGCCGCCAGCGCCTGGATCAGCTCGGCCTGGGTCGCGAAATGCAGCGCGCCGGGGCCGAACGCTTTGACAGCGTGAGCCATGTTCGGGCCGACGGCGTACAGCGCGTCGACTTTGCCGGCCGCGTAGGCACCGACTTCACGGTGGGACTGTTCGGCCCAGTCGCCCAGCTCGGCGATGTCGCCCAGCACCAGTACCTTGCGGCCGTCGAAGCCTTTGAGCAGGTCGATGGCGGCGCAGACCGAGGACTGGTTGGCGTTGTAAGTGTCATCGATCACGCGCATGCCATTGGTTGCCAGCTGCGCCACGGTACGGCCCTTGACCGGCTGCACCGCGCCAAGCCCGGTGGCGATACCGAACAGCGACACGCCCAGGGCGTAGGCGGCAGCGGCAGCGGCCAGGGCATTGGCGACGTTATGGTTGCCCAGCAGGTTCAACTGCACGTGCTCATTGCCTTGCAGGGTGTGCAAGGTAAAAGACGGGCAGCCACGGGCATCAACGGTGATGTTGGATGCGTGGAAATCAGCCGCAGCATTGAGCACGGCAAACGTCAGGACCTTGCGACCGGCGGCGCGTACACGCCAGGTCTCGAAGGCCTTGTCATCGAGATTCAAGACAGCGGTGCCGGATGCATCGAGGCCTTCGAGGATTTCACCCTTGGCTTCGACGATCTTTTCCGGGCCGCCGAACTCGCCGACGTGGGCGGTTCCGGCATTGTTGATGATCGCCACGTGGGGCTTGGTCAGCGCCACGGTGTAGGCGATTTCGCCGATGCGCGATGCGCCCAGCTCGATCACCGCCGCCGTATGTTCAGGGGCCAGTTCGAGCAGGGTCAACGGTGCGCCGAAATCATTGTTCAGGTTGCCACGGGTGGCAAGCACCGGGCCGCGCGTGCGCAGTACCCCGGCAAGCAACTCCTTGACCGTGGTCTTGCCGCTGGATCCCGTGATGGCCGCAACGGGGTTGGTGAACCCGGCACGGTTCAACGCACCCAATTGGCCAAGGGCCAGACGGGTGTCGGCGACCAGCAGTTGCGGCAGTGTGGAATCCGCGACTTCGCGCTGCACCAAGGCACCCACGGCGCCTTTGGCGGCAACTTCATTCAGGTAGTCGTGACCATCGAAACGCGGGCCCGCCAGGGCGACAAAAAGTTGCCCCGGCTTGATGTTGCGGCTGTCGATACTCACGCCGTCGAAGCGGCAATCGCTCGACAGCATACGGGCCGACAAGGCCTGGACCAGTTCGCTGAATGTCATCGGTTTAAGCATGGGCAACCTCCCAGGCGGTCAAGGCGTGATCGGCCTCGACCAGATCGGAGAAGGCATGGCGCTCGCCGTTGATTTCCTGATAGTCCTCGTGACCTTTACCGGCCAGCACCACCACGTCGTCAGCACTGGCGCCGGCGATCAATTGGGCAATGGCTGCGCCGCGACCGGCAACGAACGTCGCCTTGGACACGTCTTTGAAGCCGACGCGGATGTCGTCGAAAATCTGGCTCGGGTCTTCACTGCGTGGGTTGTCGTCGGTGACGAGCACGCCATCGGCCAAGCGCTCGACAATCTCGGCCATCAACGGGCGCTTGCCGCGATCACGATCACCGCCGCAACCAAACAGGCACAACAACTTGCCCTTGGCGTGGGGACGCAGGGCCACCAGGACTTTTTCCAGGGCATCCGGCGTGTGGGCGTAATCGACCACCACCAACGGCTGTTTGCCGCCACCCAGGCGCTGCATGCGACCGACCGGGCCTTCCAGCTTCGGCAGCACACGCAGGATTTCGTCGAGGGCGTAATCCAGGCCGAGCAATGCGCCGACGGCCGCCAGGGTGTTGCTCAGGTTGAAACGACCGAGCAAGGTGCTGCGCAAATGATGTTCGCCCTGGGGCGTCACCAGCGTCGCGCGCACGCCTTCGTCATTGAATTGCGCGTCGCGGCAGTACAGGTACGCGCTGGAATCTTCCAGGCTGTAGCTGATCAGGCGCGACTCACGCTCTTCGGCGGCCAGTTGGCGACCGAACTCGTCGTCCAGGTTCACCACGCGGCACTTCAAGTCGTTCCAGGCGAACAGCTTGGCCTTCTCGGCCGCGTAGGCTTCCATGGTGCCGTGGTAGTCGAGGTGATCGCGGGACAGGTTGGTCATCACCGCCACATCAAACGCCAGGGCAGCAACCCGGCCCTGGTGCAAACCGTGGGACGACACTTCCATGGCAACCGCCTTGGCGCCGGCCTTTTTCAGGTCGGCCAGGGTCGCTTGCACGGCAATCGGGTTCGGCGTGGTGTGCAGGCCGCTTTGCAGCGCGCCGTAGAAACCAGTGCCCAGGGTGCCGACGATGCCGCAGTGTTGCCCCAGCAGGTCAAGGGCCTGGGCAATCAATTGGGTCACACTGGTCTTGCCGTTGGTGCCGGTAACGCCAACCAGGTTGAGATGTCGACTTGGCTCGCCATAGAAACGCCCGGCAATGTCCGAGAGCTGTTTGGCCAGCCCCTTGACCGGAATCAGCGGGACATCGGTGATCGGCAACACGGTTGCGCCTTCCACTTCGTAGGCCACGGCAGCCGCGCCACGTTGCAGGGCGTCCGCAATATGTGCACGGCCATCGAACTTGCCCCCCGGCACCGCCAGGAACAGGTCACCGGCGCGCACATTGCGACTGTCCAGGCTCAATTCACGGATCAGCAGATCGCGGCCGGCGTGGGCAAAAATCTTGTTCAGGCTAAGAGACATCAGCCGCGCCCTCCATTGGCTTTTACAGCAGCGGCCGGTGGACCGGCGTTCGCTTGTTGGGTCGGCGGCAGGTTGTCCGGTGTGATGTTCATCAGGCGCAGGGTGCCGGACATCACTTTGCTGAACACCGGCGCCGAGACCAGGCCACCGAAGTAACCGGCTTTGCTCGGCTCATCGATCACCACCACGATGGCGTAGCGTGGATCGCTCATCGGGCCGAAACCGGCGAACAACGAACGGTACGAATTTTCCGCGTAGCCCTTGGTACCCACCGACGTTTTACGCGCAGTACCCGACTTGCCGGCTACGTGATACGCCGGCACCTGGGCACGGAATACGCCGCGTGGCGCTTCGATCACTTGTTGCAGCATGCCTTGCATGGTCTTGGCGACGTTTTCCGGAATCACCTGGGTGGCTTTCGGCGCTTCGTCGACATGGATCAGGCTCAGCGGAACCATGCGCCCATTATTTGCCAATACAGAGAAAGCATGGGCCAGTTGGATCGCCGTCACCGACAAGCCGTAGCCGTAGGAAAGCGTGGCGGTCTCGGCCTTTTTCCAGTCGCGGTAGTTCGGCAGGTTGCCAACGCGCTCACCGGGGAAATCCAGGCCGGTGGGCTGGCCCAGACCGATCTTCTGCGCCAGGTGATAAATGGTCTCGCCGCCGATATCGAAGGCGACCTTGCTCATGCCTACGTTACTGGAGTTGATCAGGATACCTGTCAGATCCAGCACCGGGCCTTCGGTACGGGATACGTCACGAATGGTGTACTTGCCCAGCTGCAACGTACCCGGATACACCTCGACCTTGTCGCTGGGTTTCCAGCGTCCGGTTTCGAGGGCGGCACTCATGGAGATGGCTTTCATGGTCGAACCCGGCTCGAACACGTCGATCATGGCGCGGTTGCGCATCATCGCCGGCTGCAGGTTGCGACGGTTGTTGGGGTTGTAGGTCGGCTGGTTGACCATGGCGAGGATCTCGCCGGTCTTGACGTCCATGATCACCAGGCTGCCGGCCTTGGCGCCGTTCTCGATGATCGCGTTACGCAACTCGCGGTTGGCCAGGTATTGCAGGCGCAGGTCAATCGACAACGCCAAGGGCTTACCGGCCTTGGCGTTTTTGGTGACTTGGACATCCTTGATCAGTCTGCCGCGCCGATCCTTGATGACTTGTCGTTTGCCGGGAACCCCGGCGAGCCATTCATCGTAGGCGAGTTCCACACCCTCACGGCCGTGGTCGTCGATGTCGGTAAAGCCGACCATATGCGCGGTGGTTTCACCGGCCGGGTAGAAACGACGGAACTCCTCGATGCCGTAGACACCGGGGACTTTAAGGTCGAGCACCTGCTGGCCTTGTTCGGGGGTAAGGCCGCGAACCAGGTAGATGAATTCTTTATTGGCCTGGGCTTCCAGGCGTTCAGCCAAGGCTTTCGGGTCTTGCCCCAGCGCGGCGGCAAGCGCCGGCCAGCGATCCTTGGCGACCTGCAACTCCTTGGCGTTGGCCCACAGGGTGGTGACCGGCGTACTGACGGCCAGCGGTTCGCCGTTACGGTCGGTGATCAGGCCGCGGTGTGCAGGAATCGGGATGTGACGCAGGCTACGGGCATCGCCCTGGCCGATCAGGAAGTCACGGTCGACCACTTGCAGGTCGATGATCCGCCAGGCGATCGCACCCACCATCAATGCCAGCAAGCCGAGCATCAGGCGGAAGCGCCATGGATAGAGTGCGCCTTCGAGTTTCATCATGGCGCCACCATGCGGACTTCGGCCGCGCCCGGGATGTGCATTTTCAGTTGTTCAGTCGCCAGCACTTCAATACGGCTGTGGGCTGTCCAGGTGCTTTGCTCCAGGATCAACCGGCCCCATTCCGCCTGGGCTTTGTCGCGCACACTCAATTCCCCGTACAGGGTATTGAGCAACTGGCGGTTGTAGTGGGCGCTGTAGGACACCGCAATCGCGGAAATCAGCACGCCGACAAACAGCAGCAACATAAAGAAGCTGCCGCCCGGGAGGGGCTTGGCGAAAAGCTTGCTCACCGCAACTTCTCCGCGACACGCATGACAGCGCTACGGGAACGTGGGTTAGCCTTGAGCTCGGCTTCGGACGCGAACTGCGCCTTGCCATGGATTTTGATTTTCGGCACAAAGGCTTCGAAACGTACCGGCAGGTTGCGCGGCAGGTTGTCGGACTCACCCTTGACCAGGCGACGCATGAACAACTTGACGATGCGGTCTTCCAGAGAGTGGAAGCTGATCACCACCAGGCGACCGCCCACTTCCAGCGCCTCGAGAGCAGCCTCGAGGCCGGCCTCCAGGTCGCCCAACTCGTTGTTGACGTGAATACGCAGGCCCTGGAACGCACGGGTCGCCGGGTTCTTGCCCTTTTCCCACGCGGGGTTGGCGACTTTCAGTACTTCGGCCAGGTCGGCAGTGCGCTCGAACGGCTGGATTTCACGACGCTCGACCACGGCGCGAGCCATACGACCAGCGAAGCGCTCCTCACCGTATTCCTTGAACACACGGGCGATTTCTTCCACTGGCGCGGTGGCGATGAACTGCGCAGCGCTGACGCCACGGGTCGGGTCCATGCGCATGTCGAGCGGACCGTCGTTCATGAAGCTGAAGCCGCGCTCCGGGTCGTCGAGCTGCGGCGAGGACACGCCCAGGTCGAGCAAAACCCCGGCTACCTTGCCCGCCATGCCGCGCTCGGCCACTTCGGCACCCAGCTCGGCAAAGCTGCGCTGCACAACGACAAAGCGGCCGTCTTCGGCCGCTAGCGCTTGCCCGGTGGCAATCGCTTGGGGGTCCTTGTCGAACCCGAGGAGTTTGCCGTCGGGCCCGAGCTGGCTGAGTATCAACCGGCTATGCCCGCCCCTGCCGAACGTGCCGTCCAGATAGCAGCCATCCGCGCGTACGGCGAGAGCCTCAACGGCTTCGTCAAGCAGTACGGTGATGTGGTTAAAGCCGCTATCAATAGTCACAGGATCAAATCACGCAGTTCATCAGGCATGGCGCCCGGTTGTTGAATAGCAGCCAGGTCAGCTGCAGAAACAGCATCCCAGGCATCTTCGTCCCACAATTGGAACTTGTTCAGTTGGCCGACCAGCATTGCGCGCTTGTCGAGCCTGGCGTACTCACGCAAGCGCGGCGGCACCAGGAAACGACCGCTGCCATCGAGCTCGAGGTCGACTGCGTTACCAATCAGCAAACGCTGCAGGCGACGGTTCTCTTCACGCAATGAAGGCAGGGCGCGCAATTTGGTTTCAATCAACTCCCACTCATCGAGCGGGTAAACACACAAACAAGGGTCAACGGCATCGATAGTGATGATCAACTGCCCGGAACTTCGCGAAATGAGCTCGTCACGATACCGGCTCGGCATGGCGAGACGGCCTTTTGCATCGAGACTGATAGCGTTAGCTCCGCGAAACACAGATGCGTTTCTCCAAATTTTAGCGTTTTACGTTCAAAAAACCCACTTTGTGCCACTTTCCGCCACTTGCGCACACTATAGGAATGCGCCCACCACACCGTCAAGGCGCGGATTCAAGGAAAAGCCTTACAGAACGGAGATTTAGGAGCGTAAAGGGAGGAGAAAACAGAGTTCGGGGATGTTTTTGGCCCAACAAGCGCAAATAGCTCAAAGAGCTATAGGCTAAAGTTAAAGTAATTTATTAAGAGTAAGATTTTTTTGGTATTACGAAGACGCATCTGCCAATGATTCGGCAGGGAGGGATTCTTGCGTTACTACCGGGTTTCTGCTCGAGATTCGGACAGAAGGAAAAAGGTGGAGAGTCGATCTATAAGCCGGGTTCTGTCTTGAACAGTCATTCGTCTACGATGGCCATCACTGGACATCTTTAGCAACCTACCCGGTCCCAGCGCGGGCCACGCCTTGGGACCCTATTTGGTCTTGCTCCAAGTGGGGTTTACCTAGCCACGAACTGTTGCCAGTCGTGCGGTGCGCTCTTACCGCACCTTTTCACCCTTACCGGCACCGAAGTGCTTAGGCGGTTATTTTCTGTGGCACTTTCCGTAGGCTCACGCCTCCCAGGCATTACCTGGCACTTCGCCCTATGGAGCCCGGACTTTCCTCCCCCCCCTAATTTTCATAGAGGGCAGCGACTGTCCAATCGACTCTCCGCCGCGCAGGTTAACGGCACGACGGACTTAGGACAAGTAATAAAAGTTCAGAATTGCCATCACGTTCAGACGGAATACCGCTTTAACCCTGGAACTATTCGCCTTTTTGTTTATCCAGCGCCGCTTGATACAAGAGGTTCTTGCGCACCCCTGTGATTTCCGCCGCCAGGGCGGCCGCACGCTTGAGGGGCATCTCCTTGAGCAGCAGGTCCAGGATGCGCATGGCCTCGCTGCCCACCGCATCTTCGTCCTCAGGCGCGGCCCAGCCTGCGACCAGCACCACACACTCGCCGCGCTGCTGATTGCTGTCGCCTTCGACAAACGCACGCAACTCTTCCAGCGGCAGACCCTTGAGGGTTTCGAAGGTCTTGGTCAGCTCACGCCCCAGCAGTGCCAGGCGCGCGCCGCCAAATACCAGCTCCATGTCCTGCAGGCATTCGAGGATGCGATGGGGGGCTTCATAGAAGATCAAGGTGCGCGGCTCTTCCTTTAACGCTTGCAGCCGCGCACGTCGCCCAACGGCCTTGGCCGGCAGGAAACCCTCGAAAATAAAACGGTCGGACGGCAGACCCGCCGCCGACAACGCCGCAATCAGCGCGCACGCTCCCGGAACAGGCACTACATTGATACCAGCGGCCCGCGCCTGGCGCACCAGATGGTAGCCTGGGTCGGAGATCAGGGGTGTACCCGCGTCGGAGATCAGCGCCACATCATCGCCGGCCAGCAGCCGCACGATAAAACGGCTGCCTTCTTCGCGCTCGTTGTGTTCGTGGCACGCGGCTAATGGCGTGCTGATACCAAAATGCTGCATCAAACGCTGGGAGTGCCGTGTGTCCTCCGCCGCGATCAATTTAACCTCGCGCAACACTTTCAGTGCCCGCGCACTGATGTCGTCCAGGTTGCCAATGGGCGTCGCCACGACAAAAAGCGAGCCTGCAGTGGAATTCAAAGGACCTGGAGCAGTCAAAACGCACACCTCGATGATTGGCAAAAGCGACATTGTAGCGCGTAGGCGCCTTGAAAATATGCCATCACCGCCGATGCCTTTTCAGCCGTTTAACGCCAGTTGCAACATTTGCACGACCTAATTCGACGGTTTCACGCCAGTAACATCGCGCCTGGGCCAGTGCTTGGGTACAATTCCACGCTAATTTGATCGGTATCAGGAACACTTACATGATCGCTTGCCTGCGGCTGCTCTCCGCCCTCTGCCTCGCTGCCTTATTGGCCGCGTGCGCCAGCTCGCCCTCGTCCAGCCTTGGCGACCTTCCACGGACCCCGGACGCCAGTATCGAGCAACTGCTCGAACAGGCCACTACCGCCAAGACGCCAGAAAAGGCCGCGTTGCTGCGCCTGAGTGCGGCAGACATGGCCTACAAGCAGAACAACCCTGGGCGTTCGTCGCAGATTCTTGCGCAAGTGCCCCTGGATGTCCTCAAGCCCGCCGCGCAAGTATTTGCCAGCACCCTGGCTGCCGAACTGGCCATGACGCGCAACCAGCCCAAGGCGGCGCTGACTGCCTTGAGCCACCCGAGCCTGCAAAACCTGAAGGACCTGCCGCCTGAACAGCAGATCCGCACCGCCAGCGTGCACGCCCGCGCTTATGAAGCCGACGGCCAGACCCTGGCTGCCGCCCGGGAACGTGTCGCCATGGCCCCACTGCTCACGGGTGATGCCGCCAACAACAACCACGAAGCCATCTGGGCGTTGATTGCCGCCGTGCCGGCCGAACAGCTGCAAGCCAGCGGCAATCCGGTGCTGGATGGTTGGATCACCCTGGCGCAGTCGGTCAAGGGCGCCGGTACGCTGGAGCAGCAACAGGCGGCCATCGACACCTGGCGCGCACAGAATCCGGGCCACCCGGCTGCCGTGCAATTGCCAACGCCGCTGACCAAGCTCAAGGAACTGGCCAGCCAGCCTCTGAACAAGATCGCCCTGCTGCTGCCACAGGACGGCCCGCTGGCCTCCGTCGGCAAAGCGCTGCGTGAAGGTTTCATGGCGGCGCACTACCAGGCCGAACAAGCGGGGCAGAAGCCGCCGGTCATCGAGTTCTATGACAGCTCACGCCTGACCTCCCTCGACGACTTCTACGCCAAGGCCCAGGCCGCCGGCGTGCAATTGGTGGTCGGCCCGCTGGAGAAGCCCCTGGTCAAACAGCTCAGTGCCCGCCCGCAATTGCCGATCACCACCCTGGCGTTGAACTACAGCGAGACTGATCGCAGCCCGGCGCAACTGTTCCAGTTCGGCCTGGCCGCTGAAGACGAAGCCCGCGAAGTGTCGCGCCGCGCCCGTGCCGACGGCCTGCATCGCGCCGCAGCCATGGTTCCGCGTGGCGAATGGGGTGAGCGTGTCTACAAAGCCTTCCGCCAGGACTGGGAAGCCAATGGCGGCCAGGTCATGGGGGTTGAGTATGTCGATCAGCCCGTCGCCCTCGCCCAGCAAATTGCCGATCTGTTCCAGCTGCGCAAAAGCGAAGGCCGCGCCAAGAGCCTGCAAAGCACCGTCGGCACCGATGTCGCCGCGCAGCCGTCGCGTCGCCAGGACATCGAGTTCATCTTCCTGGCCGTGACACCGCAACTGGCCCAGCAGATCAAGCCGACCCTGAACTTCCAATATGCCGGCGACGTGCCGGTATACGCCACGTCCCACGTGTTCAGCGCCAGCGGCGACAAGAACCAGTACCTGGACATGACCAACGTGATGTTTTGCGAAACACCGTGGTTGCTCAACACTACCGACCCACTGCGCAACCAGGTAGCCGCACAATGGCCACAAGCCAATGGCAGCCTCGGCCGCCTGTACGCGATGGGCGTCGACGCCTACCGCCTGGCGCCGCGCCTGGGGCAACTCAAGGCGCTGCCAGACACCCGTGTCGACGGCCTGTCGGGCAACCTGGGTATCAGCGCCAACCAGCGCGTTGATCGCCAGATGCCTTGGGCCAAGTTTGTCGGCGGCGAGATCCAGCGCCTGCCGGACACTCCGCGCTGATGCCCGAGCGGTCCACTGCACAAAGCGGCAAGGACGCCGAACTGCAAGCCCTGAAGTATTTGCAACAACAAGGTCTGCGCCTGCTGGCGCAGAACTGGTTATGTAAACGCGGTGAGCTTGATCTGGTCATGCTTGACGGCGATACAGTAGTATTCGTCGAAGTCCGCTACAGAAAACACGCACAATGGGGTGGCGCGCTCGCCAGTATCGACGGGCGCAAGCGTCAGAAGCTGATACTCGCCGCGCAGTTTTTCCTGCAAAAAGAGCATCGCTGGGCCGACGCCCCCTGCCGTTTCGATGTGGTTGCCATAGAAAGCACACCGTCTGGTCAGGCTGATCTGAACTGGCTCAAGAATGCCTTCGACAGCTGATTCGCCGGACATCTTCACCACACACTTTTGCTCTTTGCTTTGCGGGCTGCACATTCCTGTGCCAAACAGCCGCGCTACTTAAGGTCACACAGATGGACATGCAATCCCGAATTCGCCAGCTTTTCCAGGCCAGTATCGACACCAAGCAACAGGCGATGGACGTACTTGCACCGCACATCGAGCAAGCCAGTCAGGTCATGGTCAACGCCTTGCTCAACGAGGGCAAAATGCTTTCGTGCGGCAACGGCGGTTCGGCCGGCGATGCCCAGCATTTTTCGTCCGAGCTGCTCAACCGCTTCGAGCGTGAGCGCCCAAGCCTGCCAGCCATTGCCTTGACCACCGACTCGTCGACGATCACCTCGATTGCCAACGACTACAGCTACAACGAAATCTTCTCCAAGCAGATTCGCGCCCTGGGTCAACCGGGTGACGTGCTGCTGGCGATTTCCACCAGCGGCAACTCGGCGAATATTATTCAAGCGATCCAGGCCGCACATGATCGCGAAATGATTGTCGTAGCATTGACCGGGCGCGATGGCGGCGGCATGGCCTCACTGCTGTTGCCTGAAGACGTGGAAATTCGTGTCCCGGCCAATGTCACCGCACGTATCCAGGAAGTCCACCTGCTGGCGATCCATTGCCTGTGCGATCTGATCGACAGCCAACTGTTTGGGAGTGAAGAATGACCGTTAACCGCCTCAGCCTTTTGGCCATCACCCTGTGCCTCGCTATCAGCGGCTGCAGCACGGCCATCACCGCGACACGTGACACCCCTATTCAGGATGACAAGGGCACCCGCACTTTCGGCAGCAAGATCGATGACTCGCTGATCGAAACCAAGGTCGAGGTCAACGTTGCCAAGGCCGCGCCAGACCTGGGCAATGGCGCTTCGCGCATCGTCGTGACCAGCTTCAACGGCGTCGTACTGCTCGCTGGCCAGACGCCACGCGCCGACCTCAAGGCCCAGGCCGAGCAAGCCGCCGCTGCCGTGCAGCGCGTAAAGAAAGTGCATAACGAATTGCAGGTGATGGACCCGATCACCCTGCTGGCCATCAGCAACGACGCCCTGCTGACCACCAAGATCAAGGCGCAGATGCTCACCGATAACGCGATCCCTGGTTCGCGAATCAAGGTCGTGACCGACAATGGTATCGTCTACCTGATGGGCCTGCTGACCCAGGCCGAAGCCACTCGCGCAGCCAACCTGGTGCAAGGTGTGTCCGGCGTGCAGAAAATCGTGAAGGTGTTCGAATACATCGATTGATGTAATCACGCAGCCACAAAAAAGGGCGCCTTTCACAGGCGCCCTTTTTATTAGCGAATGTTTACTGGTACTGCGAGTACGGGTTGCCCTGGAACTGGTTGTTCTGCTGTGGCGCCTGTTGCTGAGCACCTGGCTGGCCGTACTGCTGGCCCGGGATCGGACCGAGGTTGACTTCCACCCGACGGTTCTGGGCGCGGCCGTTGACGTCGGCGTTGCTGGCAATCGGGTTATCCGGGCCGGCACCGCGTGCGCTCAGGTTGGCACCGTTGACGCCCTGGGACGTCAGGTAGTTGGCCACGCTCTGCGCACGACGCTGGGACAGGTCCATGTTCAACTGACGGCTGCCCGTACTGTCGGTGTAACCGACGATCTGGATCGTGTTCTGGTTGAACTGCTTGAGCGAGTTGGCCAGGTTGTTCAACGGCTGGTAGAAGCTGCTGGAGATCGCGTCCGAGTTGGTGGCGAAGGTGATGTTGCCCGGCATGATCAGCTTGATCTGGTCGCCCTGGCGCTGAACTTCAACCCCGGTATTGGCCATGCTCTCGCGCAGTTTCTTTTCCTGCTGATCGGCGTAGTAGCCGTAACCTGCTGCGCCGGCACCTGCAACCACGGCACCGATCAGCGCGCCCTTGCCACGGTTGTTGTGGTCGATGGCCGCACCCGCCAGTGCACCGGCCAGGGCACCCAGGCCGCCGTACTTGGCGGTCTTGCTCATACCGCCGGATTCATTACTCGCCTGTCCCTGGCTGCTGCCGTCATAAGGATTAGGTGATGCGCAGCCGGACAACAGGGCTACGGCGGTAGCAACAACAAGCAGACGACGCGAAGTGAACATGAAGGAAGCTCCTACTTTTGCATTCTATGGTGCAAAGGACATTGGCAATGGACCTGTGCCGAGTTTGGAACACGACAAACGGCAAAAATTCCGTCGCTACAGCAACCGTAGCAGACGCACGCTGAACACGACCTGAGTTTTTGCTGCAACGTTTGCCTCTGACAGAACAGCCCTACCCGGCAATTAATCTGTCACGCCCGTACAAAAGGGTTCTCACGCATTTCATCACCCAGTCGAGTATCCGGGCCGTGCCCGGTCACCACGGTCGCCCCCTCATCCAGCGTGTATAGCCGCTGCTTGATCGAACGCACTATAGTCGCCTGGTCGCCGCCCCACAAATCCGTACGCCCGATACCACGTCGGAACAGGGTGTCGCCAGCAATCAGCAGCTTGGCATCGGCAAACCAGAAGCTCATCGAGCCCGGCGTATGCCCCGGGGTGTGCAGTGCCACGCCACACCCGCAGGCCAACTCTTCATCATGTTCCAGCCAGCGGTCTGGCGAAGGCACCGGGGTGTAGGGCACGCGAAACATCTGGCATTGCATTTCCAGATTATCCCAAAGGAATTGATCCTCTTTGTGCAAGTGCAAGGTGGCACCGGTCTTCTCCTTCAACTGGCCGGACGCCAGGAAGTGATCCAGATGGGCATGGGTATGGATGATACTGACCACCTTGAGGCCCAGGGCATCGAGCCGCGCCAGGATCAGCTCATGGTTGCCGCCCGGGTCGACCACGATGGCCTTTTTGCTGATGGGGTCGCCGATGATGGTGCAGTTGCACTGCAAGGGGCCTACGGGGAAGGTTTCGCGAATCAGCGTGGGAGCCGTGAGCGTCATGGGTGAGCCTCTGAATCGTGATCAATGCAATTAAACTATAGTTCCGAGCCCTGTATCGCCAGAATAATTGCACTTTACAAAGAAATATAAGTGCTATTATTTTTGCACTTCGCATCAAAAAGTGCAGGAATAATAGCATGGCAAAAAAAATCGCCCCATTGCTACCCACTACCGAGCACCTGCTTTCGGATTTCGGCGAGCGGATCAAACTTGCGCGCCTGCGCCGAAAAATCACTGCCAAGCAAGCAGCTGAGCGCGCCGGCATGTCCCAGATGACACTTCGAGCCTTGGAGCGCGGCTCTTCAGGAAGCACGATGGGTGCTTACCTGGCGATATTGCAGGTGCTGGGCCTCGAAAAAGACCTGAACGCCGTCGCAGCGGACGATGAACTGGGTCGACATCTGCAGGATGCAACACTGCTAACGGGCAAGGCATCAGCGTCGCGCAGGAATAAGCCGATGGAGTCAGAGAAAGTTACAAGAAACAAAGCCATCGCCCGCAAGAAGCCACTACCGTCAAAGCCTACGCCCCCTCCCGACAAGGGCACGATCAGCAGCGACGCACTGGCCGCACTGATCCCACCACGGCAAAGGACAGACACGTAATGACCATGATTGGGGTTTATGCCGACTGGGAAGGTATCGACGGCCCCCGGCGCCTTGGTTGGCTGCACGCAAGAAAAACCCGGATGACCGAAAAGTTCGAGTACGAAAGCGACCCTCTGGCATTGCAAGACCGGGCGCTGAACGCCGTTCGGATCGACCCGGGCATCGGCCCCTATGCAGGCGCTCAGTTCCCTGTTGAGGGGCGAAACATGTTTGGTGTCTTCAGCGACTCCTGCCCGGATCGCTGGGGGCGATTGCTGATGAAACGACGCCTGGAACGCGACATCCGCGACGGACTATACGACGCGAATACTCGGCTCGGCGAGTCGGACTATCTGCTTGGCGTACACGATCTCTTTCGCGCCGGCGCCCTACGCTACCGGCTGAACGATACCGGCAGTTTTCTCGATGATCAGGACACCATTGCCGCGCCGCCTTTTGTCGAGCTGCATACGCTGGAAAGAGCCAGTCGCGAGCTGGAAAACGACCCGGATAATCGGGCCCCAGAAGGCCGGCAATGGCTACGCATGTTGATTGCACCCGGCGGCTCCCTCGGCGGTGCACGCCCGAAAGCCAGCGTCGCCGACCACGACAACCATCTATGGATCGCCAAATTTCCCTCAACCCGCGACACCTACGATGTGGGCGGCTGGGAGCTGGTCGTCAACGCCCTGGCCAAGGCCTGCGGCCTGAAGGTCGCCTCTGCGATCGGCAAGCGCTATGCCAGCGAGTTTCATTGCTTCATGGTCAAACGTTTCGACCGGACGGCTGCAGGCGGCCGTCTGCACTTTGCATCCGCCATGACGCTCACTGGCCGAGTCGATGGTGACGACGCCAGCTCGGGCGCTAGCTACCTGGAGCTGGCTGAAGTGCTGATGCGCAGCGGCTCGAATACCAACCAGGATCTGCAAGAGCTGTGGACGCGCATCGTGTTCAATATCCTGGTTTCAAACACCGACGACCACTTGCGTAATCATGGCTTTATCCTGGAGCCAGGCAACGGATGGCGCCTTTCGGATGCGTATGACTTGAATCCCACGCCACTGGGAGATGGCCTGAAACTCAATATTACCGAATACGACAATGCGCTGGATCTGGAACTGGCGAGAGAAGTCGCCGGTTTCTTCCGTGTGAACCTCGGGAAGGCGGATGAAATCATCGCTGACTGCATCAACTCAGTCAGCCATTGGAGGACCGTGGCTCAGGCGGTTGGTCTTTCACTGCGAGAACAAGACTACATGGCTGCGGCTTTCGCAAAAGCCCAGGCCTAGCCGATCAACCTCAGCTCCTGCGCCCGTGCCACCGCCTGAGTGCGCCGCTCAACGCCCAGCTTGCTGTTGATGTGGCTGGCGTGGGTCTTGACCGTGTGCAGGGAGATAAACAGCCGATTACTGATCTCCTGATTGGAACAGCCCTGAGCGATCAGTTGCAGCACCGCCAGCTCCCGTGTGCTCAAGGCTTCATGGGTCGATACTGTCTCCACCACCGAGGCGACGGGCAACAGCGCCAGCAGGCTCTCGTTCAAGAGGCCGTGGGGATCTCTGGCGAGTTGCTCGCGCATCCAGTCCGGGTGGTTTTCCAGCAGACGCTGGAAGGGTTGCAACGCGCCACCGGCCCCCGCCTCCAGCGCCTGTGCCAACAGCGGACGCGCCTTGGCCTCCTGGCCGCTCTCCAACAGTAAATGCGCCTGCTGGGTCAGTGCCATGAGGGCGATCATCTGACGCCCGCTGTTATGCGCCTGCTGCGCCAGTTCATCAAGGCGTTGCAGCGCCGCAGCGGGCTGGTGGCGCGTGGCGTCCAACGCAGCCTGTTGCAACCCGATATGCTGGGGCAGGTGCGGATGGAATTCTGGCGCGGCGGCGGCGTGTTCGCCGTTATAGGTCTGCCCCAGGCGGGTCAGCCAGGCGTCAGCCAGGTCGGTGCGGCCCTGGGCCAACCACAGCTCGCACTTGATCAGGGTAATCATCGCCAGGTAGTAGATCGGTGGCACGTCCCAGATATGCATCAGGCGCTCCGCCTCGGCAAGCTCGGCGAATGCCGTGGCGAATTGACCCCGACGCCCTTCGAAACTGGCGATCACGCAATGACCGATCAACACGCTGATATCGCGGCAAGCCCGGGCTTCGGCGAGACCGGCGCGCAAGCGAGCGAGACCGGCTTCAGGCTGGAGGCGCACCAACAGCAAAAAACCTTCGTAGAGCGACAACCGCGCACGCACCGCGTACAAGCGCTGCGGCGCCAGGCCATGCAGGCGCTGCAAGCCCTGGCGCACTTCATCCAGGGAACGCAGGATTTCACCGCGCGCCTGCAACACCCGCGCACGGTCATAATGGGCCAGGGCCTCGAACAACGGGTTGCCGACCCGCTGCGCCAGTTCCAGGGATTCGCGATTCAAACCACGGGCGCGCCATAGGTCGGCATCGACGATGGCCAAGTTGGAGAGCGTCGACAGGCACATCAGGCGCTGGCCGTAACGCCGTTGCGGCAGGCTTTCCAACGCTTCGCTGCAATAGCGTTGGGTCAACTCACGATCCCCCCTGCCTCGGGCGATGATCCCGCTGAGCGCCAGCCACTGGGCCAGCATCGACTTTTGCGCGGTGGCCGACGGTGCCGGCAGGAAGCGACTGAGGTAACTGGACAATTCTTCCGCCGCGTCCAACTGGCAAGCCAGGCCCAACGCCCAGCTGTACAGCACGATCAAACGTGGCGTGCTGATCAGCAGACTGTCGGGCAGGTCCATTTTCCAGCGCAGCAACATGCCCACGTTTTGCTCGGCCAGCAGTTGTTCTTCGGACAGGTTCTGTACCAGGTTGGCCGCCACATCCAGGTGGCCGGCGCGCAACGCCTGTTCCACCGCCTCATCGATCAAGCCCTGGGCGTTGAACCAGCGGCACGCACGCAGGTGCAGGCTGGCGGCCGGCAGTACATGGCTGCTGGCGCGCCGTGTGCGCAGCAGGTCGGAAAACAGATGGTGATAACGGTACCAGTGGCCCTGCTCGTCCAGCGGCACCAGAAAGACTTGGTGGGCTTGCAGGTAACGCAGGATTTCGGCGCTGTCGTGGGCTTCACGCACAGCATCACAGAGTTCGCTGCAAAAACGATCCTGCGGGGCTGTATCGTACAAAAACGCCTGTACTTCGGCCGGCAGACAGTCGATCACTTCTTCAAGCAGATAGTCGCGGATCAGCCCTTCCCCGCCATTCAGGCTTTGCGGCAAGGTGCCGTCGCTACCGGCCTCGGAGGCGGCCAGCAACCAGAAGCGCAGGCCGGCGACCCAGCCTTCGCTGCGGCGAATCAGGTTGTCGAGGGCTTCGCCGCGCAGGGAGTTGCTGTGGCGATCCAGCACCGCCAGGGATTCGTCGTGCGTCAGGCGCAGGTCCTGTTCATTCAGTTCCAGCAGGTGGCGCGATAGACGCAGGCGCGCCAGATGCCAGTCCGGACGTTGGCGACTGGTGACCATCACCACCAGGCCATCGGGCAGATGATTGAGGAAAAACTGCAGGCAGCGGTCAAGCACCGGCCCCTGGGCCAGGTGATAGTCATCCAGTACCAGCAACAGCGGCGCACGGGTGGACAGGTGCGCGGCCAGCTCGTCGAGCAGGCCGTCCAACCATTCTTCAAAGGCAAAGGGTTGGTGACGCTGGCGCATTTTCAGCAAGCCCAGGGACTGGGCGCCGAGTTGCGTGAAGAATTGCTGCAAACCATCGAGCAGACGCTCGAGGAAACGACCGGGGTCGTTGTCCCGCGGACTCAGGCCCAGCCACAGGCTTTGCCAATGGGCCGGCAAGCTCTGGCAGAACTCCACCGCCAACGAACTCTTGCCGAACCCGGCCGGCGCGCTGACCAGCAACAGGCGCCCGTCCAGCCCGGCGCTCAGGCGTTCGCACAAGCGCGGTCGCAGCACGTAGCCGTCAGGCAGGGGTGGCCTGTAGAAGCGACCTTCCAGGGTCGGGATTACCGCACTGGCAGGCCCTTGGATTCGGGACAGATCAGTCATCGCCGGGCTCTTGTAGAAGGCTGTGGTCGGCATTGCAGATGTCCGCAGACTAGCGGTAAAAGCGGCGGGTTTGTAGATCTTTGCTACAAATGACTGAAAAAGAACTGCGACAAAAAATGTGGGAGGAAGCTTGCCCCCGATGGCGGCGGATCAGTCAATGCACTGTTTGACTGTCACACCGCTATCGGGGGCAAGTCGAATCGTCGCACCGCCCCTCCCACATTGAGTTACGCGTGCAGCTTAGCGAACACCATCCTGGCGCAGGGCCGCCGGGGTGAAGTCGCTGGTGGTCGCAGTGAAGCCGAAGTCATACGCCTGCTTCTCTTCGTTCTTCATGCCCAGTGCCAGGTAGCGGCCGGACTGCAGATCGTAGAGGGTTTCCAGGGCGTACCACGGCACTTGCTTGTCGTAGTAGTTCTCGGCATGGGCTTCGGCGACACGCCACAGTTGGCCACGGCCGTCGTAGTGGTCAATGACCGCTGCTTGCCAGGTGTCTTCGTCGATGAAGAAGTCACGCTTGGCGTAAATGTGGCGCTGGCCTTCCTTCAAGGTCGCGACCACGTGCCAGACACGGCGCAGCTCGTAGCGAGCCAGGTCCTGGTTGATGTGGCCGGCCTTGATGATGTCGGCGTACTTGAGCTTGGGATCGTCGATCTTGTAGCTGTTGGAGGCGATGTAGATCTCTTTCTTGCCTTCCAGCTTCCAGTCGTAGCGATCCGGCGCACCGTTGTACATGTCGAGGTTGTCGGAGGTACGCAAGCCGTCGGCCGCAGTACCCGGGCCGTCATAGGACACTTGCGGCGCCCGGCGCACACGGCGCTGGCCGGCGTTGTAGACCCACGCCGAACGCGGTTCCTTCACCTGGTCCAGGGTTTCGTGCACCAGCAGCACACCACCGGCCAGACGCGCTGGCGCGGTCACTTGTTGCTTGAAGTAGAACAGCACGTTGCCCGGGTTTTTCGGGTCGAAGTCTTTCATCTTGTCGCGGAACACAAATTGGTCGCGGAAGTACACCAGGCTGTAGGAACCGTTGGTTTGCGGCGTGGCCTGGGTCACCAGGCGGGTCACGCTGCCACCGCGATAGCGGGTGATGTGGTTCCAGATCACCTCGACGCCGCTTTTGGGAATCGGAAACGGCACGGCGGTTTCAAAGTTTTCCAGGCCGTTGCCGCCGGACACCAGGTTGGTGGTGGTGGCGTTCTTCTTGATGGCCGCAAACACATCCGCCGGCACTGTGGCGCCGCGATGGGTCGGGTAGACCGGCATCTTGAAGGTTTCCGGGTAGCGCTTGAACATCGCGTACTGCCCCGGCGCCAGCTTGTCCTTGTACTGCTCGACGTTCGCTGCGGTGATGGTGAATTGCGGTTGCTCACTGGCGTACGGGTTAGCCAGGAACCCACGGGCGTCGACGGCGCCGGCGTTGGTGGGCAGTGGCGACCACTTTGGAATGGTGCCGGCAGCGTTGCCGGCCATTTCGGCGCCCATCGGGGTCAGGGTCGTGCCCAGCTTGGCGGCTTCATCCGCCGAGACTGCCGCCATGACGTTGCTCGCCAGGATCGACAGCCCAAGCACACCCACGTGCAACAGACTTTTGGTTATTTTCATGTTCTGGTCTTCCTGAAATGCGTGTGCTTAGAAGTTGGCGCCGAAGCTCAAAGCGACGAAGTCGCGGTCATCCACCGTACTGAACTTGCCACCAAAGAAGTTGGTGTAGGCCAGGCTGGCGGTGTAGGTGTTCTGATACTCGGCATCCAGGCCCAGGCTGACCGCCTTGCGACCTTCTTCGAAGTTACCGCCAGGGCCTGGCGAGTAACCTTTGACGTCGTGGGACCACGCCACGTTTGGCTTGAGGTTGACGCCGGCGAACACGTCCGGGTATTCCCAGATGGCGCGGGCGCGGTAGCCCCAGGAGGTGGCGGTGGTGTAACCGTCGTTGTTGCAGTTGGTGTTCAAACCTGCCGCATTGGGAAGACCGGCGCCGGTGGCCGTCGAGTTGTTGAGGGCGTTGCAAAACCCACCTGGCAGAGTACCTGGGCCAAACACCGGATCACGACCGTAACGGGCCTCGGATTTGCTTTCCAGGCCGCCCACATGGGTCACACCAATCTCACCGACGGTTGTCAAGCGGCTGGCGCCCATCACCTGATCGAAGAAATGCGTGAAAGTCGTCTGGAACTGAGTCACTTCCTTGCGGTTATAGCCATGCAAATCCTGGCCAGGCGTCCCTTTCAGCACGGACGCATTGCCAAAGCCAGGAATGGGCGTGACACCGGCATACAGGATATCGGTCGTGCTCAGTTGCACAGGCGCATTCGGCCGGTAGCTCAACTCACCGCTCCAGGCCGTGCCCGTAGGTAGCGTGGTGGAGAAGCTCAGGCCGTAGAGGCGGATATCTTCCGGGTACTCGACGAAGTAGTTCGAGCTACCGGCTACGATCAGCGGACGCAGCGCAGCCAGCGGCCCCAGCGGGCGGGTATAAGCGGACGACGGTGCACCTTGAGCACTGAAGATCGGTGCACGGCTGTGATAGTTCATGAAGTACGCGCCGAACTCGGTATCCAGCGGCTCGAAGTTGTAATGCATGGCCACGCCAAATTGGCCACTGTCCCGCGCATCGCGGTCGGGACCACGACGTACCAGTACACCTTCGTTATTGACGTCTACACCCAGGGCATTCAAGGTCGGTAAAGCGGCACCCGGAATGGTCGAGCGCTTGTTGAGCACTCGCAGATTATCGCTGCAACCGTCGGATATCACATCAGGCTGCGAGAAGAACGTACCGCAGTTATCGGTAACGGTCTGGTCCCACTCCAACTGATAGAACGCTTCCGCCGACAGGTTATCGGTCAGGGTTTGCGACACGTAGAACATGTTGACCGGAATCAAGCCTTCCTTGATCTCAGCCCCCGGACGCCGGAACGCAGACACATCGATCGGGTTGATGGAGTTGATGCCGCCGCCGATGAAGGTACTTTCCCCCCAGCTCACCACCTGCTTGCCGAAGCGCACGTTACCCGGCAAATCGGCAATGTTGTAGTTGTGGTAGATGAACGCATCGAGAATCTGCCCGCCAGAGGACTTGGCGCCTTCTTTACGGTTGTTGTCACTGATGTCCTTGAAGGGGCGACTTTCGTCCTTTAGCTCAAAGTCATACCAGTACTTGCCTCGTACAAAAACACCGGTGTCTCCGTACTTCAGTTCCAAATCATGGATGCCCTTGAAGATCTTCGAGAAGGTCTCACCGCGCTTGAAGTTAAGGTGACCGTCATCGGAAGTCTGGGACAGGCCACGACCACCGTTGTTCGCACCAATGAGATCTTTGTTGGGCTTGGCCGTCGACCAGCTCGCCCCCACGGAAAGCGACGAGTCAAAGCTCCCTTCGATTTCACCAATGTTGAAACTGACGCCGAATGCGGGCCCGGCGAGCGTAGAAGCGAGACTGACGGCCAGGGGCAGTCTTGCCCGGCGCCAGAACTGGTTTACTGAGGTCATCGACGCTACTCCATGTGCATTTTATTGTTATGGCAGTGAGTTCTTTCTGTGATGCGTGTAACGGCCGGAATACAACGATTCCAATGCCGCTCGGCAGCCGAGCCCCCATGGCCCGAAGCGGAACATCCGTGAAAAACTCTGGAAGGGACTATAGCCAGCAGGGGGTAGTGCTTGATCCCTCTAAAGTGTGATTTGCATCACCGACCCGTCTGCCACGACCCTTTCGCCACGTCGGCGAAGGCCGACGCGGCAAGGATGGCTGAAAATCGGCAAATCACAAGTCAAGGCGCGAGATAGAGCATTGCCGTGCCACGAGGGCGCGGCGAATCAGCTCACAGGGTGGACAGGAACGTGCTGTTGTTGGCCTGCCATTCGATGATGTCGATACGGATACGTTTTTTGTCGAGTTTTCCTACGCTCGTCTTGGGAATTTCAGTAACAACGGCAATCTGGCTCGGAATCGCCCACTTGCTCAAGTGGCCCAGTTCCACGAACGGCTTGAGGTGTTCCTTGAGCTCACGAGCGCCTATCACATGGCCATCACGCACCACCAGCAAGGCAAATGGGCGTTCGCCCCACTGCGGGTCGGCAATGCCCACCACCGCTACTTCGCGTACCGCCGGGTGACGGCTGACCAGGTCTTCGAGCGCCAGGGACGAGATCCATTCGCCGCCGGTCTTGATCACGTCCTTGATGCGGTCGCGGATATCAATCACCCCAAAGGCATCCAGCGTCGCCACGTCGCCGGTGTGCATCCAACCGCCGGCCCACAGCTCGGCGCCCTTTTGCGGCTCGTTGAAATAACCCTCGCTGAGCCACGGTGCACGCAATACCAGCTCGCCCTGGGACTCTCCATCGGCGGGCAGGAAGTTGCCGTCGCCGTCGATGATCGCCGCTTCTACCAACGGCCCGGGCACGCCGGCCTTGATGCGGTACGTGGTGCGCTCATCCTCGTTGCCGGCCATCAATTCTTCGTTGAGGTGGGCGCAGGACACCAGCGGCCCGGTCTCGGACATCCCATAGGCCGCAGTCAACTGAATGCCACGGGCCTTGGACGCTTCGTACAGCGAACGGTTGAGCGCACTGCCGCCGATGACGATTTTCCAGCCACCGAAATCCACGTCCTGGGCGGCCTTGGCGTTGAGCACCATCTGCAGGATGGTCGGCACGCAGTGGGAGAAGGTGACCTTTTCCTTGCGCCACAGCTCCACCAGGTATTCCGGGTCGTATCGACCGGGGTAGACCTGTTTCAGGCCGAGCATGGTCGCCACATACGGCAGGCCCCAGGCGTGCACGTGGAACATCGGCGTGATTGGCATGTACACATCGTTGGTGCCCAGCAGGCGCACACTGTCGACGCTGCCCATGATGGTCGCCACGCCCATGGTGTGCAGCACCAGTTGGCGATGGGTGAAATACACGCCCTTGGGGTTGCCGGTGGTGCCGGTGGTGTAGAAGGTGGTGGCGACAGAATTTTCGTCGAAGTCCTGGAAGTCGTACTTCGGGCTGGCGGCGGCCAGCAGGGTTTCGTACTCGCCCACCAGGTTGGGAAGCTCGGCAGTCTTGGCCTCGCCATCGGTGAGCAGCAGGGTCTTGTCGACGGTGGTGAGCTGCCCGGCAATCGCCTGGTAAAGCCCCACGAACTCGCTGTTGACCAGCACGAAGCGGTCCTCGGCGTGGTTCATGGTGTAGAGGATCTGTTCCGGCGACAGGCGCACGTTGATGGTGTGGATCACCGCGCCGATCATCGGGATGGCGAACATGCATTCCAGGTATCGGTGGCTGTCCCAGTCCATCACCGCCACGGTATCACCGGCCTTGACCCCGGCTTCAGTCAGCACGTTGGCCAGGCGCGCAACGCGCTCGATCAGGGTCGGGTAGGTGTAACGCAGTCTGTCGCGGTAGATGATCTCCCGGGTCTTTTCATAGCGGGTGCCGGACATCAGCAGGCGTTTGATCAACAGCGGGTATTGGTACGCACCTTCGGCGGGCGGGATAACACGGGTCTGCAACATACGAATCCCTTTTCTGACTGCACGGTCTTGGCTTGAAGACCTGCACTTTAGAGACCTTATGTTTCAGCCAAATCAGCCAAAGGAATGATTTGCAGACCCCAGCGAATGCTAGCTTTGCGCCAGCATCCGGCTTATTTCATGCTGGTGAAGGCCAGCTTGACTCCGATCGCAATCAACACCGCGCCCATGGTCCGATCGAACCAATGCCCCATCCGCGCAAACCCCGCACGCACGCGCTGCTGGCTGAACAACATCGCCACCAGGCAGAACCACAGCGCCGTTGCCACCGCCAAGTACACACCATAACCGGCCTGGATCGCCAGCGGGGTGTGCGGGTTGATCACCACGGTGAACAACGACAGGAAGAACAAGGTGGCCTTGGGATTCAAACCGTTGGTCACAAAACCAGCAGTGAACGCCCCACGCGGGGTGCGTTCGCCCGCCTCGCGGTGCAACTCGCCTTCAACAGGTGGCTTGGCCGGCTGCGCGCGCAGGGCCTTGAAGCCGATGTACAGCAGGTAGGCCGCCGCCGCCCACTTGAGTGCGTTGAACAGCACGATGGACTGGGACACGATCAAGCCGATGCCGAGCAACGAGTAGCCCACGTGCAGGAAAATCGCCGAGCCCACGCCCAGTGCGGTCCAGGTACCGGCGCGGCGGCCGTGGGTCACGCTTTCACGCACCACCACCGCGAAATCCGGGCCGGGGCTGGCCACCGCCAACAAGTGAATCAGAGCTACGGTCAAGAACTCGGCGGCGTACATACTCACTCCATTAAGTAACGGATTATTTCATCTGATAGGCTCGGCAGATTACGCCTTCGAACCCTGTCGCAAAAGGTACAGTTGATGACGAACAATCGCCGCGCCGTCTTCCTTGATCACCCGTCCCTGGACCTGGGGGACCTTGACCTCAGCGAATTGCGCAACAGCTTCAGCGAGTTGCAGTTGTTTACCGACACCACACCACAGAACGTGGTTGAACGCGTGCAAGGCGCCCACGTGGTGATCAGTAACAAAATCGCCCTCAATACCGAGACCCTGGCGGCCTGCCCGGAGCTCAAGCTGATCCTGGTTTCAGCCACCGGCACCAACAACGTCGACCTCGACGCCGCCCGCGCCCACGGCATCACCGTGAGCAACTGCCAGGGCTACGGCACGCCGTCGGTGGCCCAGCACACGATCATGCTGTTGCTCAACCTGGCGACGCGCTTGAAGGATTATCAACGGGATGTGAGCGCCGGCAAATGGCAACAGGCCAGGCAGTTCTGCCTGCTGGACCACCCGATTGTCGAACTCGAAGGCAAGACCCTCGGCCTGCTCGGCCACGGTGAACTGGGCGGCGCCGTGGCGCGCCTCGCCGAAGCCTTCGGCATGCGTGTGGTGCTGGGTGCGATTCCGGGGCGCCCTGCCCGCGCCGATCGCGTGCCACTGGATGAACTGCTGGCGCAGGTCGACGCGCTCACCCTGCACTGCCCGCTCAACGAACACACCCGCGACTTTATCGGCGCCCGCGAACTGGCGCTGCTCAAGCCCGGCGCGTTTGTGGTCAACACCGCGCGCGGTGGTTTGATCAACGAACAGGCCCTGGCCGATGCGTTGCGCAGTGGTCATTTGGGCGGCGCAGCGACCGATGTACTGAGTGTGGAGCCGCCGGTAAATGGCAACCCTCTGCTGGCCGGCGATATTCCGCGCCTGATCGTCACCCCGCACAACGCCTGGGGCAGTCGCGAAGCGCGGCAGCGCATCGTCGGCCAACTGGCGGAAAACGCCCGGGGCTTTTTCAGTGGGGCCCCGCTGCGCGTCGTCAGTTGATAAACTGCGCCCCTTTTCAAGGAGCAGACCATGGATCCGCGCAGTGAAGTACTGCTTCGCCAGGCCGAACTTTTTCAAGGCAACCTGCTGTTGGTGGGCTTGCCCGCCGACGACCTGCTCGGTCGCCTGCCCAACGCCCACGGCTGGAGCTGGCACGCCGGGGACCAGGCGGCACTCGACGCACGTTTCCCTGAGCGCAGCCAGTTTGGCGTGAACGTGCCTGACAGGGCGTTTGATACGGCGGTGATCTTCCTGCCCAAGTCCAAGGACCTGACCGACTACCTGCTCAACGCCGTGGCCGCCCGTTTGCCCGGCGCCGAGCTGTTCCTGGTCGGCGAGAAAAAGGCCGGTATCGAAAGCGCCGCCAAACAGCTAATCCCCTTCGGCAAACCGCGCAAACTCGACAGCGCGCGGCATTGCCAACTGTGGCAGATCACCGTGGTCAACGCCCCCCAAGCGGTCGAGCTGGAGAGCCTGGCGCAGGTCTTCGAAGTGCCATTGACCGAAGGCCCGCTGAAGGTAGTGAGCTTGCCGGGTGTGTTCAGCCACGGCCGTCTGGATCGCGGCACCGAGCTGCTGCTGGAGCACCTGGACAAACTGCCGAGCGGACATCTGCTGGACTTTGGTTGCGGCGCTGGGGTGCTGGGGGCTGCGGTCAAACGGCGGTATCCGCACAACACGGTGACGATGCTCGACGTGGACGCCTTCGCCGCCGCCAGCAGTCGCTTGACCCTGGCCGCCAATGGTCTGGAAGCCGAGGTATTGACCGGCGATGGCATCGACGCGGCACCGATGGGTTTGAACGCGATTCTGAGCAACCCGCCGTTCCATGTCGGCGTGCACACCGATTATTTCGCCACCGAGAATCTGCTGCGAAAAGCGGCGAAACACTTGGCAAAAGGTGGCGAACTGCGCCTGGTTGCCAACAGCTTCCTGAAGTACCAGCCGCTGATCGAGGAGCATCTGGGTGTGTGTGCAGTGAAGGCCGAAGGCAACGGTTTTCGCATCTACCGCGCCAAGCGCGGCTGACGGGCGTTTGAAAAAGAAGGCTTGCCGAATGGATTTTGCCTAGGCAGAATCCGCAGCGTCCTAGGGGAGTAGTCTCCCACGAGCGCCACGCTCGTCCGGCATACGTCAACATACTTGGTCAGCAGACCATGGCGTATGCGACCCAGGAGTCCGCACAGACGGACCGGGGTTTGACAAGACCTATGACACGCACACCTTACCCGGGGCGGGAAGGCTGTACGTGTCATAGCCGTGTCGACCCGCCCCTGGAAACCTACCTGATGCTGGATTCATTGCTCGTACCTACCGCAATCGTTGCCTTGGCCGAAATCGGCGACAAGACGCAACTGCTCGCGCTCATCCTTGCCGCACGCTTTCGCAAACCCTGGCCGATCATCGCCGGCATCGTTGCCGCGACCCTGGCCAACCATGCGGCCGCCGGTGCCGTGGGGGCGTGGTTCGGAAGTTTCTTCTCGGATGCGGTGTTGCACTGGATCCTGGCGGCAAGCTTCTGCGCCACGGCGCTGTGGACCCTGGTGCCGGACAAACTCGACGATGACGAAGCCAGCACCACACGCAAATTCGGGCCGTTCCTGACTACGCTGATCGCGTTCTTCCTGGCGGAAATCGGTGACAAGACGCAGATCGCCACGGTGATGCTGGCGGCTCAGTATCCGGAGCTGTGGCTGGTGATCATCGGCACCACCCTGGGCATGCTGATTGCCAACGTGCCGGTGGTTTTGGCGGGGAATTTCGCGGCGGAGAAACTGCCGTTGACGTTGATTCGTCGCTTGGCCGCTACAGCGTTTTTCATCCTGGCCATTGTGGCCGTGTACAAAGCCATGCAAAGCAGCGGGTGGATCTAAGGGTTCCCTGTGGGAGGGGGCTTGCCCCCTTCCACATTTAGATCTTCAAAAGGTCAGGATTTCTTGGCCTGCTGGTACAACGGCATCACCTTCGGAATCGCCGCCTGCAACGAGGCGATTCGGCTGTCGGAAGCCGGGTGGGTACTCATGAACTCCGGTGGTGCGCCTTCCGAAGCCTTGGCCATCTTGTTCCACAGCGTAATCGCCGCGTTCGGGTTGTAGCCCGCACGGGCTGCCAGCTCCAGGCCGATCAGGTCCGCTTCGTTTTCATTGCTGCGGCTGTTGGGCAAGGTCATGCCGTAGTTGGCCACGGTATCAGCCAGGGCCAGGCTGTCCTGGCCGAGGCCGAACAACGCACCGGCCCCCTGCTTGGCCATCTCGATCCCGTAGGCCTTGGACATGGCTTCGCGGCCATGCTCACGCAAGGCGTGGGCGATTTCATGGCCCATCACGGCGGCCAGTTCGTCATCGGTGAGCTTGAGGTTGTCGATCAACGCGCTGTACACGAAGATTTTGCCGCCAGGCCCGCAGTTGGCGTTCATCTCATCGCTCTTGATCAGGTTCACTTCCCACTTCCACTGCGCCGCATCCGCACGGAACGTCGGCGCCTGGGCGATCAAGCGGTTGGCGATGGCCTGCACGCGCTTGGCGTTGGCGCTGGTCTTGTCCAGTTGGCCCTTGCTGCTGGCCTCCCCCAGGGTCTGCTGGTAGGACTGGGCATACATCTGGTCGACTTCCTGGCTCGACAGCATGCTGAACATGTACTGCTTGCGCTCTACCCCGACAGCGCCGCCGCTGGTGGTATTGACCGACTGACACCCGGCCAGCAGCATCGCCGCGACCAAACCACTTATCACCAATGACTTCTTCATCAACACTCTCCCTGATAGCAAGCCCTTAAACATGGCGCGTATCGTAGGCGCACATTTGTATCGACGCCAGATACACCTGACATGTAACCGCTGACTTTCCGATACATCTCACACGCCAGCGGCGGCGCCGAGCATTCTGTTTGCGACACATCCCCCTATTTTGCCGGGCGCCCCCCTCATGCCCACCTCGCCCTCGGCCGATACACAGGACAGGCCCTCTCCCCTGCGCCCGGAGCTTTCATGAAATTCAAGTCGATTCAATTTTCTGTCGCGGCCCTGGCCGGGGCCATTGTCCTGAGCGTAGTGGCGGTGCTGGTGCTCTACGCCTTGTTTGCCGGCGCGCGCACCCAGGAGATGGTGCAGAAGCGCACCCAGGTGCAGTTCGAACAGATTATCGAACAGCGCCTCACCGCCCTGGCGCAAACCCAGGCCACGCTGATCCAGCGTGAATTGGAAGCGCCGTTGGTAACCGCCAAAAGCCTGGCCACTACCAACGCACTGCTCGGCATGAAAGACGCGAAGGGTGAACCCGCCCTGCAGCTTGGCCGCGAGCAACTGATCAACCTGCTGCACGAAACCGTGGTACGCAACCCCAAAATCCTCGGCGCCTACATCGGCTGGGAGCCCAACGCTATCGATCACAACGACGCGGCCTACGTGAACAGCCCGATTGTCGGCATGGGCGCCGACGGACGTTTCCTGCCGTGGTGGTACCGCAACGCAGATGGCAGCCTGGGCATGGATAAACTGGCCGATGTGGCCGACCAGAAAATCCTCTCCACAGGCGTGCGCGCCAGCGAGTACTACCTGTGCTCCAAGGAAAGCAAAAAGGCCTGTGTCATCGACCCCGCGCCCTACAAGGTGGGCAACGCGATGGTGATGCTGGCCTCATTTATCGAGCCAATCATGATCGATGGCACGTTCCAGGGCATCGTCGGCGCCGACCTGTCGGTGAACTTCATCCAGGACATGCTGACCGGTGCCGACCAGAAACTCTACAACGGCGCCGGTGAACTGGCGCTGATCTCCAGCAACGGCCGCCTGGTGGCCTACACCCAGGACGCCAGCAAACTCGGCGAAAAGGCCAGCGACCTGCTCGACAGCAATGAACTGGCCAACCTCGGCCAACTGAAAATCGGCGAAGTGCGCTACGACATCGACAAGGAGCACGGGCATATCGAGTTGTTCCTGCCGTTCAACATCGGCCAGACCGATGCGCGCTGGACCCTGATGATGCAGCTGCCTTTGAGTGCCGTAATGGCCGACTCGCAGAAACTGCAAAGCGACCTGGAAACCCAGCGCAAGACCGACATTTTCGGCATGACCATCGCCGGCCTGCTGATCGCCGGTATCGGCCTGCTGGTGATCTGGCTGGTAGGCCACGGCATCGCCCGGCCACTCAAGCAAATGGTCGCGATGCTCAATGACATCGCCCAGGGCGAAGGTGACCTGACGCGGCGCCTGACCAGTGATCGCGCCGACGAACTGGGCGCGATTGCCAACGGTTTCAACACCTTCCTGATCAAGCTGCAAGGCATGATCACCCAGGTGGTGAGTTCGGTGCAGAAGGTCAGCGACTCGTCGGAGCACACCGCTGATATCGCGATCCGTACCAACCAGGGTGTGCATAAACAGATGGTGGAGATCGACCAGGTCGCCACCGCCGTGCATGAGATGACCGCCACTGCGCAAGACGTTGCACGCAACGCCACCCAAGCCGCACAGGCCGCCAGCCATGCCGACCAGGCCGCGAGCCAGGGCATGCGTATTGTGCGTGACACCTCCACCTCCATCGGCGCGCTCGCCGAGGAAATCGGCAAGGCCGTCGGTGTGGTGCAAACCCTGGCCAAGGACAGCGAAAACATCAACGCCATCCTCACGGCGATTCGCGGGATTGCCGAGCAGACCAACCTGCTGGCACTCAACGCCGCCATCGAGGCGGCGCGGGCCGGCGAGCAAGGTCGTGGTTTTGCCGTGGTCGCCGACGAAGTGCGCAACCTGGCGCAGAAGACGCAAAAGGCCACTGAAGAAATCCAGACTATGATCCAGCAGTTGCAACAAGGCACGCGGGATGTGGTGCGGGTGATGGAGGACAGCCAGAACCGCACCGATGAAAGCGTGCAACACGCGGCCAAGGCGGCCGAAGCACTGGAGACCATCACCCAGGCGGTGTCGGTGATCAACGACATGAACACCCAGATCGCGAGTGCCGCCGAGGAGCAGAGCGCGGTGGCCGAGGACATCAATCGCAACGTGATCAATATCGGCCAGGTGGCCAATGAAGTGGCGGGCGGCGCGGATGAATCCAGTGCGGCCAGTGCAGACTTGACCAAGTTGGCCGAGCAGCAGCGCCGGCTGATCAATCAGTTCAAGGTTTAAGCCGGGGTCAGGCACTCCGGCCCGTTAAGCTTGGGATCATTGACCATGTTGGCCAGGACCCGCTCGCGCAACGCGCTCGGCTCACTGGCCAGCAGGCCTTGCAACACATGCAACGGCGTCTCGGGGTCGAGCCAGGCTGCCTGTCCGGCCTCATCCAGAATCAGTGGCCGACGCTGGGCCTGCGCGGCCTGGGTCACCACCGCGGTGCTCAGCCACACCTGTTCCTGCACCGGGTAGGCCTCCCAGATCGCGGCAAAAAACAACGTGGAGCCCTCCCCCGGTGTCAGCCAGTACGGGCGCTTGCGCTGGGTGCCACGCCATTCGTAGAACCCATTGGCCGGTAGCAGGCAGCGACGCTGGCGGAACGCTTCGCGAAACATCGGCTGTTCGGCCAGGGTTTCGGCGCGGGCGTGGGCGGGGGTACGGGAAAGATCGGTCAACCAGGGCGGGGTGAGCCCCCAGCGGGCGCGAGCCAGGGTGCGCTGGCCGTCGGCGGCGCGCTGGATCAGCACAGAATCATTCGGGGAAATGTTCCACTGGGCCTGCTGGTCGGCCGGAAAGCCCGGCAGGGCAGCAAAAGCGGGGGTCCAGCGAAACAGGGCATAACGTCCACACATGGGGTAACACGACTCTTGGGTAAACCGACCGACAGCCTAACAGACCAGCACGTCGGGGAAGCTGTCGGGTTCGTCGCCCGGCAACGGTTGTGCGCCGATATAGGCGGTAATCAACTCGCGGGCATACAGGGCGCGGTCATTATCCACCTCCAGGCCCAGCAGGCCGAAGATGGGCAATTCGCCGGTGCCGCCGAGCAAATGACGACCCACCAGGTGCGCCTCGATACCTTCGCTGGCGAGCATCTGTTGCAGCAGCTCGCCCTCCATCAGGTTTTCCGGTTCGTAGATTCGTTGCATCAGCGTCCCCGCTATTCGTTTTCACTACGGGTTTCAAGCATCCATTCTTCGCCATGTACCTGCAGATCGAAAATGATCGGTCGGCAGCACACCTGGCAGTCCTCTATATAAACCTGATCCCCCCCGGACAAATCCACCGTTGTCTCGACCACTTCACCGCAATAAGGACAATCGTACGTCGCGTTTTCCAGCATCGCAGCCTCCAAGGTGACTTGTGCGTATAATCGCCGGTCTATTTACAGGGCTATTTTTGGCCGAGCCCATTACTCGGGCCGCACCCTGGTATTTCCTTTACTTACCCTAGCCGTTTCTAACAAGAGAGCATGATGGGCGAATTCGATACCATCCGACCTTACAACGACAGCGAAGTCCCGGCAGTGCTGGCACGTCTGTTCAGTGACAAGGCCTTTCTGGACATCCTGACCCACTTCCGCTTCCCGCGCTTCGCCGGCGCCCTGGGCTGGCTGCTCAAGCCGATGATCGCCCGCAAACTGCGCCGTGAATTCGCCGGCGTCACCACCGTGGCCACGCTGCAGGACAAAGTCGAGTACTACGTCGACCACACCATTGACCGGGCGACCGACGGCGTGACCTACACCGGGGTCGAGCAGCTCAAGTCCGGCACCGCCTACCTGTTCCTGGCCAACCACCGCGATATCGTGATGGACCCGGCCTTCGTCAACTATGCGGTATACCACGCCGGCCTGCCGACACCTCGCATCGCCATTGGCGACAACCTGCTGCAGAAGCCGTTTGTCAGCGACCTGATGCGCCTGAACAAGAGTTTCATCGTGCACCGCTCGATCACCGGGCGCAAAGAGAAGATGGCGGCGTATCAGCTGCTGTCGGCCTACATCAACCATTCGATCCGCAACGACGGTGCGTCGATCTGGATCGCCCAGGCCGAAGGGCGCGCCAAGGATGGAGATGACCGTACCGAGTCGGCGATCCTCAAGATGTTCCACGTCAGCCGCAAGGACGAGCCGTTTGCCGAGGTGATCCAGTCGCTGAACCTGACGCCGGTGTCCATCAGCTACGAATACGACCCGTGTGATTCAGCCAAGGCCCGCGAGCTGTACATCCGCGCGACCACCGGCACCTACGTCAAGGCGCAGGGCGAAGATGATGTGAGCATTGCCCTGGGCATCACCGGCTACAAGGGTCGCGTGCACATTAACTTCGCGCCGCCGATTACCGAGCGTTTCGAAGACACCAAGTTGCTGGCGGCAGAAATGGACCGGCAGATTCTGGGGGGCTACCGGTTGTTCCCGGTGCATTACCTGGCCTACGCCCAGTGGAGCGACGCCGACCCTCAATTGCAGGTGCCGACGGCGGCCGAAGTGTTCCCGGCTGATGAACTGGCCAAGGCGAAGGCGGAGTGGGAGCGGCGTCTGAACGACTGCCCGGCTGAGCACCGGCCGTTCCTGGTGGTGCAATATGCGACGCCGGTGCGCAATCAGTATCGGGTCAAGGCTGGAATACCCCTCTAAACACCGATTCAAAAATGTGGGAGGGGGCTTGCCCCCGATAGCGGTGTATCAGTCAATCAGCTGTCGACTGAAGCTCCGTCATCGGGGGCAAGCCCCCCTCCCACATTTGTTTTGTGGTGTTCTTAAAGGCGGGTGCTGAGCCAGGAGATGGCCAGCGCCACGCCCAGGCAGGCAAACCCGACGCGGTAAGCCAGGCGATGCGCCCGTTCGGTGCGCACATCCAGAAACAACATCGGCTGATCAATTGCGCGATCTTCGCTCTGCGCGGTGAGGTCGGCCATGGCGCGCTGTTCGCGCAGGCGGGTAATGAACAGCAGTGCCGCGCCCGGACAGGCCACGGCCAAAGCAACAACATTGGTCAAAAGTGCGGGCAGCGCCATCGCAAACCTCGGCAAAACAGTGTTTTGGTATCGGTTCAGATACAAACCTGAACGATAGTGGCCTCCGGCGCCTGAAATGCTCCCTCCCCCATTGACGGCTAATGTATCCAGTAATTTACGGCGTCACCTGAACGTCACCTTAACAAGCCACTCTGTTGCCCTTTGACGTTTCAGGAGCTTGTCATGCTGCATGCGCACAACCAGGATCGGCTGTATCTGATCGCCCCGAGCGATGAGCAGGAAGCGCTGATCGGCGGCCTGGCCTTCAACGTCCAGGACCGCCACTGGCTGGTGTATTGCGCCCTTGGCGGACACCAGCATGCCGACCTGCCGGAGGCCGATCTGTTGACCGGGGTGAGCCTGCTGGATTTCTGTATCGACACGGCTGCATGAAACTGAAGACGAAAAAAAACCGGGCTCACTGATGAGCCCGGCTTTTTTAAGGACCGGTTATTGCGCGCTGAGCAACGAACCGATGCTTGGGTCCTTGAACAGGCGGGTCAAGGCATCGCTCAGCACGTCGCTGACCAACTTGGTGTTGGTTTCCTGGTTCGGCGACATGCCGAAACGCTGGTTCAGGGACGCACCGTAGCGGCCGCTGTAGCGACGGGTGCCGGCGGTGACGTCGGACTTGAAGGTGGCGCCGATGGATGCTTCGGTCACGTACAGGCCGTCTTTAGGCGACTGGTACTTCAATTCGGCCAGGGTGATCGTCAACTGCGGAGCACCCGGCGCGTTGGGGCTCGGGGTGAAACCCAGCAGGCGCACGGCAGCTTCGGCCTGGGCCTGCAGCTTGGGCAGTACGTCTTGAGCGTTCACCGAGACCAGGGCGGTTTCCGGATACAGGCCGCCGCGCGAACCGAGCGTAGGCGACGGACGACCATCCACCACACGCACCGACACCGGCTGGCCGTGACCCACGGGGGCCAACTGCGTGGTGATTTTCGGTTCCGGGGTCAGTTGTTGCGGGCTGTTGGCGCAGCCAACCAGGGTCAAACTGGTCACAGTGATCAAACCGAACAACAGGCGTTGCAACATGCTCTTCTCTCCAGAAATCGGGTACCGACAGGCGGGCAGTATAGCGGTGCGCCAGTGCCGGGAACTAGCGCCAGTTACAACCTGAGACCTGCACAGACTGTAGCGGTTCGATGTCACTGATATGTCACGGCTGATACACAGAGCCGTCATGCCCGACAGGCAAGCTTGACCCCAATCCCAAGAGGTCTGTCGCCATGCAATTTCTCTGGTCACTGTTCACGCGCAAACCCGCCCTTCGCCAGTTCGCCCTGCTCGATGTGCAAGGCCGTTGCCAGGCCTTCAAAGAGTGCTGCCAGCCTCCTGTAGGCGACGGCTGGGTGGAAATCGATGAAATCCGGCTGAGCTGGATGCACCACCCGCTGCCGGCCAGCGCCCGTGTCAGCCCACGTGCAGCGCAGCCGTCGCGTCACCAACCGTTGGCCGCCTGACCGAACGCCTAATAAAAGTCATAAAACACGCCCATTTCCCTGGCGTTCTTCGCTACAATCTCCCCCCGATTATAAGGACGTCTCCTGATCGGGCCTCGCAGCATCGTTAATGCCTCGGCATTAGCTCCAAGAATCGCCCACAGAGAGCCGCCCACACAGATCGAGTGAAGCTGGCGCGCTTGCTGTTTTCTTTGCAAACCACCCGCCTTTACCGAATCTGCCAGAGCTGCCATTGCGCTCGGCCACTTGAGTTGTTTGCCCGTTTTGCCGCGTGTCGGCTAGGGGCCAGGTGCCAGGCTGGGGCAGCCCTTTTTTGAGGTTCACGTCTTCAAAAGAGCGTGAAAAAACGGGTTTTCACAACTTCACAAGAGTGTGGCGAGCAAATGAATAGTTTGGCGTTTGTACAAGCACCATCAGCGTCTGGAACAGCCCAACCACACAGGATCGAGTACTCCTCAACAACGGGAGCTTGAGCCTGTCCGCTACGGATTGGTTGCACGAATCGCACGCTTTGACCATAAGTCGAATTGCCACAGGCGCCCATGAATGCGTTCATAGGCAGATTAGCCCGGCAGGAAGCGTGCGCTGAACATGCAAAGAATTGCGAATCGGACATGGCGATCCTGGCCATGGGTAACCTGGGGCAACACGTGAACCGCCCCATCACTCCTGGCAGCCATGCCGTCAATTTGGTGCTGCAGATTTTGGAGACGCGTTAAATGGCGCATAACGAAGCAGTCGACGTAGTACTGGTAGGGGCCGGCATCATGAGTGCCACCCTGGCCGTACTGCTCAAAGAGCTCGACCCCGGCCTGAAGCTGGAAGTCGTTGAGCTGATGGATTCGGGTGCCGCGGAAAGTTCCAACCCGTGGAACAACGCCGGTACCGGCCACGCCGGGCTGTGTGAGCTGAACTACACGCCGCAGGCCGCCGATGGCTCCATCGACATCAAGAAAGCCGTGCACATCAACACCCAATTCGAGGTGTCGAAGCAGTTCTGGGCGTACCTGACCAAAAAGGGCACCTTTGGCTCGTCCAGGTCCTTTATCAGCCCGGTGCCGCACCTGAGCTTCGTGCAGGGCGAAAAAGGCGTGTCCTTCCTCAAGAAGCGCTTTGAAACCCTCAGCCAGCACCACGCGTTTTCGGACATGCACTACACCGAAGACCGTAGCGAGATGGCCGAGTGGATGCCGCTGATGATGCCGGGCCGTCCGCTCGACGAAAAAATCGCAGCCACCCGTGTGATGAACGGCACGGACGTGAATTTCGGCGCGCTGACCAACCAGCTGCTCAGCCACCTGACCAGCTCGGCAGACGCCCAGGTCAAGTACAGCAAGCGCGTCACCGGCCTCAAGCGCAACGGCGCGGGCTGGACCGTAAGCATCAAGGACGTCAACAGCGGCAGCAGCCGCGAAGTCGACGCCAGGTTCGTGTTCCTCGGCGCCGGCGGCGCGGCCCTGCCGCTGCTGCAAGCCTCGGGCATCGAAGAAAGCAAAGGCTTTGGCGGCTTCCCGGTCAGCGGCCAGTGGCTGCGTTGCGACAACCCGGAAGTGGTCAAGCACCACCAGGCCAAGGTCTACAGCCAGGCTGCCGTGGGTTCGCCGCCGATGTCCGTGCCGCACCTGGATACCCGCGTGGTCGATGGCAAGAAGTCCCTGCTGTTCGGGCCTTACGCCGGTTTCACCACCAAGTTCCTCAAGCACGGCTCGTTCCTCGACCTGCCGCTGTCGGTTCGCGCCGGCAACATCGGCCCGATGCTGGCCGTGGCCCGCGACAACATGGACCTGACCAAGTACCTGGTCAGCGAAGTGATGCAGTCCATGGAACAGCGCCTGGAATCCCTGCGCCGCTTCTACCCCGAGGCGAAAGCCGAAGACTGGCGCCTGGAAGTGGCCGGCCAACGGGTGCAGATCATCAAGAAAGACCCGAAAAAAGGCGGCGTGCTGCAATTCGGCACCGAGCTGGTCGCGGCGAAAGACGGCACGCTCGCAGCACTGCTCGGCGCGTCCCCGGGTGCTTCGGTGACCGTTTCGATCATGCTGGAGTTGATCGAGAAGTGCTTCCCGGAAAAAGCCGCCGGTGAGTGGGCTGCCAAACTGCACGAGATCTTCCCGGCCCGTGAAAAGGTCCTGGAAACGGATGCCGAGCTGTATCGCAAGATCAACGCGCAGAACAACATCAGCCTGGAACTGGTTGAGCCTGCCGCCGAGACCGAGAGCTACGCTTGAGGCCTTGAGGCAATAAAAAACGCCCCGTTCTCAGCATGAGAACGGGGCGTTTTTTTGTGTATCGGATAATCAGCCGCGAGCGTTTTCGATCAGTTCGATGTACTCGTCCGCGTTGCGCTGGTCCTTGATCAGGTCGACGAAGGTCTGGCCATGCGCATCCTTGCCGTCGAGGTCCAGGCCGGCTTCCTTGAAGAAACCCAGAAACCGCTCGAAATCGTCGATACGCAGGCCACGGTAGGCCTTGATCAGCTTGTGCAGGGACGGAGAAGTTGCGTCGACCGGCTCGAAGTCCAGGAACAACTTGATCTGATCGTCGCCGATCTCGTCACCAATCACCTGTTTCTTATCTTTACGCATTACCGACTCCAGCCTGCAGACATTTACACGGGGTTTGAAGTCTACCTGCGGGGCGCGGGCTTGTGTAGGCGGGGCCTACCTGGCTTTAACCGCACCCGTGTGCAAATCCGCCCAGATATGCCCGTTGGCATAACTGAGGAACTGTACATACACCGTGTCATTGCGCAGCAGGTCGACAATCACCCGGTATTGGGCCAAGGGGTAAGACAGCGTCAGGGTTTTGCTGGAGTCGTCATACACCGGCTTTTTCAGGCTTTTGCTTTCGGCGTCGAAATTGAGCACCACCTGGGCGATGGTCGCACCTTTGTTCAGGGACTTGCCCTTGAGGCGGATCATCAGCGGCGAGGTCACCGGGATCGGCTGCTGGCTGGACTGGCGCTGGTTGCCCACCACCACCGCGTAGTCGGTGACTTGCAACAGTTGCTGCTGCTCCGGCGCTTCAGCGCGCAGGGTCAGGTCGTCCGAAGGCAGGAATTGGCTGTGCATCGGCGCTGGCGCGGCAGCCAGCGGCAAACTGAGGGTCAGCGCCAGGGCGGCGCAGGTGCGTATCAACAGGCTCATGGGCCGCTCCGGCAAGGTGGGCCCAGCACTGTAGCTCAATCGAACTGGGCAAGCATCCAGCGTTGGTACTCGGCCACACCGGCCTCGCCTTCGCGGGGCGCCCAGTCGGGCTGTTCGCCCTCGCCCACCGGACGATAAGGCCCGGCCTTGCACTCGAACATCACCGTGTCGGGCTCCAGCACCACCAGGCCATGGAACACCCCCGGCGGCAGATCGACACCGGCGCATTCACCGCCAGCCTGCATGACACGCCTGGCAATGACCTCGCCGGTTTCGTTGAAGACCAGCAAGCCCAAGCGGCCCTGCAGCACCAGCAAGGTTTCTGCCTTGTCCGCGCTCAGGTGCCGATGCGGCGGTACATAAGTGTCAGGTTGCAGGCCTACCGCCAGGCGATGGCAGGGTTCTTCCATCTGGTGGAAGTTATGGTGGTGCCGGCCACGGGGGTGGGTGGCCGCTTTCTCGGCCAGTTCGGCAAACAGCGTCTGATCAAGAAAGCGGGCCATGGCTTACATTCCTTTGACGGCGAAAATCCCGTTGGCGTTGCGCCAGTAGCCTTTGTAGTCCATGCCATAACCGAAGATGTAGCGGTCGATGCACGGCAGGCCGACGTAATCGGCTTTCAGGTCCGGACGCGCCTTGCGGTCGTGGTCTTTGTCGATCAGCACGGCGGTGTGCACTTTGCGCGCGCCGGCGTGTTTGCAGAAGTCGATGATCGCGCCCAGGGTGTGACCTTCGTCGAGGATGTCGTCGATGATCAGCACGTCGCGGTCGATGAAGGAAACTTCCGGCTTGGCCTTCCAGAACAAGTCGCCGCCGCTGGTTTCGTTGCGATAACGGGTGGCGTGCAGGTAGGACGCTTCCAGCGGGAATTGCAGGTGGGTCAGCAATTTGCCGGCGAAGATCAGGCCGCCATTCATCACGCAGAAGACCACCGGGTTGGTGTCGGCCATTTCGCGGCTGATGTGTGCGCCGACCTTGGCGATCGCTTCTTCGACTTGCGCTTCGGTGTACAGGCAGTCAGCCTCGCGCATGATTTGACGGATATGCTCGAGATCAGCGGACATGGCGCTCTCCAAGGGGGTGCTGTGGCAAGAAAAGCGGGCGAAGGTACGCTTCTCGTGCGCTCCGAGCAAGCCTTAATGGACTAACGTACTAGATGTCTATAGGACAACACCCTCGGATAGATTAATCTAGGCCGTTTTTTTTGCCCGCCGCCGGAGCCTTTCCCATGCCCACTCGCGAGATCCGCCACCCGCTGATCCGACACAAGCTCGGCCTTATGCGCCGCGCCGACATTAGCACGAAGAACTTCCGTGAGCTTGCTCAGGAAGTCGGAGCGTTGCTCACCTACGAAGCGACCAAGGATTTACCTTTGGAGAGCTACGAAATCCCTGGTTGGGCCGGTCCCGTCCAGGTCGAGAAAATCGCCGGTAAGAAAATCACCGTGGTGCCGATCCTGCGCGCCGGTATCGGCATGCTCGAAGGCGTCCTCAGCCTGATCCCGGGCGCCAAGGTCAGCGCCGTGGGCGTGGCCCGCAACGAAGAAACCTTGCAGGCCCACACCTACCTGGAAAAACTCGTCCCGGAAATCAACGAGCGCCTGGCGATGATCATCGACCCGATGCTCGCCACCGGCAGCTCCATGGTTGCCACTATCGACCTGCTGAAAAAAGCCGGCTGCAAGGACATCCGCGCCATGGTGCTGGTGGCCGCGCCCGAAGGCATTGCCGCCGTCGAGAAGGCCCACCCGGATGTGCAGATCTACACCGCCTCCATCGACGAGCGCCTGAATGAACACGGCTACATCATCCCAGGCCTGGGCGATGCCGGTGACAAGATCTTCGGCACCAAGCAGAAGGACGCGTGAGCATGCAGGATGAATTCAACGACCCGCTTTGGCGCCAGATCCTGTCTGGCGCACAAATGCTCTTCGTAGCATTTGGTGCGCTGGTGTTGATGCCACTGATCACAGGTCTTGATCCAAACGTCGCGCTGTTCACCGCAGGCCTGGGCACGCTGCTGTTCCAGGTGGTGACGGGGCGGCAGGTGCCGGTCTTCCTGGCGTCGAGCTTTGCCTTCATTACCCCGATCATTCTCGCCAAGGGCCAGTTCGGCCTCGCGGCGACCATGGGCGGGGTGATGGCGGCGGGTTTCGTGTACACCTTCCTGGGCCTGGCGGTGAAGATCAAAGGCACCGGGTTTATCGACCGGTTGCTGCCGCCCGTGGTGATCGGGCCGGTGATTATCTCCATCGGCCTGGCCATGGCGCCGATTGCCGCGAACATGGCGATGGGTAAAACCGGTGATGGCGCTGAGCTGATCCATTACCAGACCGCGATGATGATCTCGATGCCTGCGCTGCTGACCACCTTGATCGTGGCGGTGTTCGGCAAAGGCATTTTCCGCCTGGTGCCGATCATCTCCGGCGTGCTGGTGGGCTTCGCCATGTCGTTCTACTTTGGCGTGGTCGACACGGCGAAGATCGCGGCGGCCCCCTGGTTCGCCCTGCCCCACTTCACCGCGCCGGAATTCAACTGGCAGGCGATCCTGTTCATCGTCCCGGTGGCCCTGGCCCCGGCAATCGAACATATCGGCGGCGTGATTGCGGTGGGCAGCGTGACCGGTCGCGACTACTTGAAGAAGCCCGGCCTGCACCGCACCCTGCTGGGTGACGGCATTGCCACCACGGCTGCCGGTCTGTTCGGCGGCCCACCCAACACCACCTACGCCGAAGTGACCGGCGCGGTGATGCTGACCAAGAACTACAACCCGAAGATCATGACCTGGGCAGCGGTGTTTGCCATCAGCCTGGCGTTCATCGGCAAGTTCGGCGCGTTGCTGCAGAGCATTCCGGTGCCGGTGATGGGCGGGATTCTGTGCCTGCTGTTCGGCTCGATTGCCGCGGTGGGGATGAACACGCTGATCCGCCACAAGATCGACCTGGGCGAAGCGCGCAACCTGGTGATTGTGTCGGTGACCCTGGTATTCGGGATTGGCGGTGTGCTGGTCGGCACCGGCACCGGCCCGGATGACTTCGGCCTCAAGGGCATCGCCCTGTGTGCGGTGGTGGCGATTGGGTTGAACCTGCTGCTGCCGGGCAATGATGGCTGGAAGAACAAGAAGTCGGATGAGCCGTTGCTCTAACCAGCACCGCGAAACCCAATGTGGGAGGGGGCTTGCCCCCGATAGCAGTGTGTCAGTCAATGCATTAGCTGACTGATACACCGCAATCGGGGCAAGCCCCCTCCCACATTTTGCTCTTCAGTGTGGCTTAGAGCTCACCGAGCCCATCGATCAACGCCTGGTTCTGCTCCGGCGTACCGATGCTGATCCGCAGGAACTGGGCAATCCGCTCCTGCTTGAAGTGCCGCACGATCACCCCTTGCTCACGCAACTTGGCCGCCAGGCCCGCAGCGTCGTGCCGTGGGTGACGGGCAAAGATGAAGTTGGCAGCCGACGGCAGCACTTCAAAGCCTTTCTCTTCCAGTTGCGCGACCAGCTTGTCGCGACTGTCGATCACCAACCGGCACGTCTTCTCGAAATACTCACGGTCCTCGAACGCCGCCGCCGCGCCAACAATCGCCAGGCGGTCCAGTGGATAGGAGTTGAAGCTGTTCTTGACCCGCTCCAGCGCCTCGATCAAGTCCGGGTGGCCCACGGCCAGGCCCACACGCAAACCGGCCAGTGAGCGCGATTTGGACAGGGTCTGGGTGACCAGCAGGTTCGGGTAGCGATCCACCAGGCTGATCGCGGTTTCACCGCCGAAGTCGATATAGGCTTCATCGACCACCACCACCGAATCCGGGCTGGCCTTGAGGATTTGCTCCACCGCGTCCAACGCCAGCACGCAGCCGGTCGGCGCGTTCGGGTTGGGAAAAATGATCCCGCCGTTGGGTTTGGCGTAATCCGCCACGCGAATCTGGAACTGGTCATCCAGCGGCACCGGGTCGGACTTGATGCCATAAAGGCCGCAGTAAACCGGATAGAAGCTGTAGCTGATATCCGGGAACAGCAGCGGCAGGTCGTGCTGGAACAAACCGTGGAAGATGTGCGCCAGCACTTCGTCGGAACCGTTGCCGAGGAAGACTTTAGCGGCGTCGATCCCGTAATGCGTGGCCACCGCCTGTTTGAGCAGGTCGCTGTTGGGGTCCGGGTACAGGCGCAGGTTGTCATTCAACTCGGCCTGCATTGCCGCCAACGCTTTGGGCGACGGACCGTAGGGGTTTTCATTGGTATTGAGCTTGACCAGTTTGGTCAGCTTCGGTTGTTCACCGGGCACGTAAGGCACGAGGTCCTTGACGAAAGGGCTCCAGAATTTGCTCATGTCTCAGTTCCCCTTCTCTTCAAGGATGCGGTATTCGGCGCTGCGGGCGTGCGCGCTGAGGGATTCGCCACGGGCCAGCACCGAGGCAGTCTTGCCCAGCTCGGAAGCGCCCTGCGGCGAGCAGAAAATGATCGACGAACGCTTCTGGAAGTCATACACCCCCAGCGGCGACGAGAAACGCGCGGTGCCGGAAGTCGGCAGCACGTGGTTCGGGCCTGCGCAGTAGTCGCCCAGGGCCTCGCTGGTGTGGCGGCCCATGAAGATCGCACCGGCGTGGCGAATCGACGGCAGCCAGGCTTGTGGGTCGGCGACGGACAACTCCAGGTGCTCCGGCGCGATGCGGTTGGCCACGTCGATGGCTTGCTCCATGTCGCGCACCAGGATCAGCGCACCACGGCCATTGATCGATTTCTCGATGATCTCGGCGCGCTCCATGGTCGGCAGCAGCTTATTGATGCTGGCCGCGACCTTGTCGAGGAACTCGGCGTCCGGACTGACCAGGATCGCCTGGGCGTCTTCGTCGTGCTCGGCCTGGGAGAACAGGTCCATGGCGATCCAGTCCGGATCGGTCTGACCGTCGCACACCACGAGGATTTCCGAAGGGCCGGCGATCATGTCGATACCGACCTGGCCGAACACATGGCGCTTGGCAGTGGCAACATAGATGTTGCCGGGGCCGACCACTTTGTCTACCTTTGGTACGCTTTCAGTGCCATAGGCCAGGGCGGCAACAGCTTGGGCACCACCGATGGTGAAAACCCGATCGACACCGGCGATGCAAGCCGCTGCCAGCACCAGCTCGTTGATTTCACCACGCGGCGTCGGCACCACCATGACCACCTCGGTCACGCCCGCCACTTTGGCCGGGATCGCGTTCATCAGCACCGATGAAGGGTACGAAGCCTTGCCACCCGGCACGTACAAACCGGCGCGGTCCAGCGGCGTGACCTTCTGGCCCAGTACAGTACCGTCGGCTTCGGTGTAGCTCCAGGAGTCCTGTTTCTGTTTTTCGTGGTAGCTGCGCACACGCGCCGCCGCCACTTCCAGGGCTTCGCGCTGCGGCGCGGTGATGCGCGTCAGGGCCAGCTCCAGGCGTTCGCGGGGCAGGATCAGGTCAGCCATGGACTTGACGTCCAGACCGTCAAACTGGCGGGTGAAGTCCACCAGCGCCGCATCACCGCGCTCGCGCACGGCCTTGATGATGTCGAGCACCCGCTGGTTGACCGAATCGTCGGACACGCTTTCCCAGCTCAGCAGATGATCCAGATGATGGGCGAAATCCGGGTCGGCAGCGTTGAGTCGGGCAATTGCAGTGGACGTGGTCATAGCGAGGGCCTCATAGGATTGGCAAAAATGCTCAGGCGCCGAACGTTAGCAGTCGATCCGCTTGGGCACCTGAGAATTCTGGCTATGAGGCGGATAGACGGGCGCGACCCAGGGCCGCGCGGGTAGGTCAACCGCGGTGTCGCGACTCCACTGCCTTGCGCAGCGTGTCGATCAACGCCTGGATACGGGCGTGCTGCATCTTCATCGATGCCTTGTTGACGATCAGACGGGAGCTGATGTCGGCAATGAAGTCCTGCGGCTCAAGACCGTTGGCGCGCAGGGTGTTACCGGTGTCGACCACGTCGATGATCTTGTCAGCCAGGCCGATCAACGGCGCCAGCTCCATCGAGCCGTAAAGCTTGATGATGTCGACCTGGCGGCCTTGCTCGGCGTAGTAGCGCTTGGCGACGTTGACGAACTTGGTCGCCACGCGCAGGCGGCCCTTCGGCTCCACATCACCGACACGGCCGGCGGTCATCAGCTTGCACAGGGCGATACGCAGGTCCAACGGCTCGTACAGGCCCTGGCCACCGTATTCCATCAGCACGTCTTTACCGGCGACGCCGAGGTCGGCCGCGCCATGTTCAACGTAGGTCGGCACGTCGGTAGCGCGCACGATCAACAGGCGCACGTCGGCCTGGGTCGTGGGGATGATCAGCTTGCGGCTCTTGTCCGGATTCTCGGTCGGCACGATGCCCGCTTCAGCCAGAAGCGGCAACGTGTCGTCAAGGATGCGGCCCTTGGACAGTGCGATGGTCAACATGGGAAACGTCAATCCTTTATCAGGCTATTGCGGTCCGGTCGCAAACGGCGCCGGACACAGATCGAGGCCATTACAGCCTCGACTTGAAACAAATCCTGTAGAGAGAGATTACCCTCCCCCCACCGTTACAGCTTCCGGGACTAGCCCGGTACGCGGCGGATTTTCGCGCCGAGCATCTGCAGTTTTTCTTCAATGCACTCGTAACCACGGTCTATGTGGTAGATGCGGTCGATCAGGGTGTCGCCTTCGGCGATCAGCGCCGAGATCACCAGGCTGGCCGATGCACGCAGGTCGGTGGCCATGACTGGCGCGCCCTTGAGTTTTTCGGTGCCGGTGACGATGGCGGTGTTGCCTTCGACCTGGATCTTCGCGCCCATGCGGTGCAATTCGTACACGTGCATGAAGCGGTTTTCGAAGATGGTCTCGATCACGGCACCGGTGCCTTCGGCAATCGCGTTCAGGGAGATGAACTGCGCTTGCATATCGGTCGGGAACGCCGGGTACGGAGCGGTACGCACGTTGACGGCCTTGGGACGCTTGCCGTGCATGTTCAGCTCGATCCAGTCTTCACCGGTCGTGATTTCCGCACCGGCTTCGCGCAGCTTTTCCAGGACCGCTTCCAGGATGGTCGGATCGGTGTCCTTGACCTTGACGCGGCCACCGGTGACGGCGGCGGCAACCAGGTAGGTGCCGGTCTCGATGCGGTCAGGCATTACCTTGTAGGTGGCGGTGTGCAGACGCTCTACGCCATCGATGGTGATGGTGTCGGTGCCCGCACCGGAAACCTTCGCGCCCATGGCGTTCAGGAAGTTGGCCAGGTCGACCACTTCCGGCTCGCGCGCGGCGTTTTGCAGGACGCTGCGGCCTTTGGCCAGGGCAGCGGCCATCATGATGTTCTCGGTGCCGGTCACACTGACAGTATCAAAGAAGAAATTGGCGCCACGCAGGCCGCCTTCCGGCGCCTTGGCCTTGATGTAGCCGCCTTCGACGTCGATAACGGCGCCCATGGCTTCAAGGCCACGGATGTGCAGGTCAACCGGACGCGAGCCAATGGCGCAACCGCCAGGCAGGGCGACTTCGGCTTCGCCGAAACGGGCAACCATCGGGCCAAGCACCAGGATCGACGCACGCATGGTTTTCACCAGTTCGTACGGTGCTATCAGGGTCTTGATGGTGCGCGGGTCGATTTCGACAGCCAGTTTCTCGTCGATCACCGGCTCGATACCCATGCGACCGAACAACTCGATCATGGTGGTGATGTCGTGCAGGTGCGGCAGGTTGGCCACGGTCACCGGGCCATCGCACAGCAGGGTCGCTGCCAGGATCGGCAAGGCGGAGTTTTTTGCACCGGAGATGCGAATCTCGCCATCAAGGCGGGCACCGCCGGTAATAATCAATTTATCCATAAGAATCTCGACGCCTTGGGGGCTCAGGTGCGCTCGGCCCAGGCCGCGCGGCTGAAAAATTTCATAGTGACCGCATGGATGCTGCCATCGGTGATCCACGGGTTCAAATGGGCATAGATCTGCTGCTGACGCTTGACCGGGCTGAGTGCCGCCAGTTCATCGCTAATCACGTTCAGCTGGAAGTTGCAGCCTTCGCCTTCAACTTCAACGGTCGTTTCCGGCAGCTTTCCTTCAAGAAAGCTCTTAACTTCTAGGGCCTGCATGCTCAACCTCTATCGGCGCCCAGTGCGCGCGGGTCGCACATCATACAAAAAAGCCCCGCGCCTGCGAACCCCGCATAGCAGGACTCTGACGGGGGGCTTCTTTAATAATGTGTATTAAGGATGCGCCAGCAGCTCGGTCAGACCGGAAACTTCGGCGATTTCGCGCATGTCTTCGGGCAATGCCCGGATGCTGACCGGCTTCCTGGCCGCCTCAGCATCACGCATGAAGCACAGCAGCAGCGACAAGCCGACGCTGCTGGACTTGGTCACGGCAGAACAATCCAGCACCAACGCGGGCGCAGTGCTGGTCTTGATCAGCGCCTGACCCTGCTTGCGCAGCTCAGGCCCGGTGCGGTAATCCAGCACGCCGCTGAGGAACAACTCACCGGCGTCGCCAAGACGAACAGCCGACTCGGTCATTGCACAGGCTTCCCGGCTTCTTTATCGGATGTTTCCTTGGCTTTGGCGACTTCACCGGCCCAACCGTTGATGGTTTTGTCCAGGTCGTTGCCATTACGCTGCATCGCGTCAGCGAACTGATCACGGAACAGCTTGCCGATGTTGATACCGTTGATGATCACGTTGCGCAGCTTCCACTCGCCGTTGACCTTCTCGAGCGTGTATTGCACAGGGTAGACGGCACCGTTGTTGCCCTTGACGCTCATGTTGACGCTGGTGCGATTACCCGACTCGTCCCCGGCAGGCGCAACGGTAATGCCCTGGTTGTTGTACTCGAGCAGCGCGTTGCCGTAGAACTGGAACAGGCCTTTCTTGAAGTTTTCCTGGAAGGTCTGCATCTGCGCAGGCGTCGCCTTGCGCGAATACTTGACCGTCATGATGCTGCGGGAAATGCCTTCGGCATCGACCACCGGGCCGACAATGGTGTTGAGCGCGTTGTAAAACTTACTCGGATCTTGCTTGTACTGCTCTTTATTGGCAGTGAGGTCAGCCAGCATTTTGTTGGTCGTGTCCTGCACCAGATCGTGCGCAGAACCTGCCGCGTTAGCCATCAGCGGCAGCGCTGCCAACAGCACCAGCAGGCCGCGTCGCAAGGTAGAGATCATGAACAGATTCCTCATTTGGCGTCTTTATTGACCGTATTAAGCAGGAATTTACCGATCAGGTCCTCAAGCACCAGCGACGACTGTGTGTCGTGGATTGTCGAGCCATCCTTGAGCAGGGCTGTTTCCCCACCCACGCTGATACCGATGTATTTCTCGCCCAGCAGACCCGCAGTGAGAATAGATGCAGTGGAGTCAGTCGGCAGATTATCTACCTTCTTGTCCAGTTGCATCGTCACTCGGCCGGTGAAGCTGTCGCGATCCAGATCGATTGCCGTGACCTTGCCGATGGTCACACCGGCCATGGTCACTTTAGCTCTGACAGTCAAACCGGCGATATTGTCGAAGTATGCGTAAAGTTTATAAGTGTCGGCAGTGGGGCTGGCCGACAGGCCGCTGACGCGCAGGGCCAACAAGAGTAAAGCCAGGATGCCAGCCAGCAAGAAAAGGCCGACACCGATTTCCACAGTGCGGTTTTGCATCAGAAATCTCCAAACATCAAGGCGGTCAAAATGAAGTCAAGGCCCAGTACCGCCAGCGAGGCGTACACAACGGTCTTGGTGGTGGCGCGACTGATCCCTTCTGAGGTGGGCTCACAGTCATAGCCTTGGAATACGGCGATCCAGGTGACAACAAAGGCGAACACGATGCTCTTTATGATGCCGTTGAGCACGTCGCCAGTGAACGTCACGCTGTTCTGCATGTTGGCCCAGTAGGAGCCGTCGTAGACGCCCAGCCAGTCCACTGCCACCCACGAACCACCCCAGATCCCGACCACGCTGAAGATCATCGCCAGCAGTGGCAGGGAAATGAAGCCGGCCCACAGGCGTGGGGCAACAATGTACTTGAGTGGATCCACGCCAATCATTTCCAGGCTGGACAGCTGTTCGGTGGACTTCATGTTGCCGATTTCGGCGGTCAGCGCGGAGCCCGCGCGCCCGGCGAACAGCAGAGCGGTCACCACCGGCCCCAGTTCACGCAACAGCGTCAGGGCGACCATCTGCCCCACCGCCTGCTCCGAACCATAGCTGGACAGGATATTGAAGCCCTGCAACGCCAGCACCATGCCGATGAACACCCCGGAGACCACGATGATCACCAGGGACATCACGCCCACTGAATGCAACTGCTTGACCAGCAGCCCAAAGCCGCCGCCAATGCCGCCACGGCCGAGCAATGCGTGGAACAGGAAAATCGTCGAACGGCCCAGCACTTCGACGATGTCGATGCCCGAGCGACCGAAAAGGCGAACCTTCTCGATAAGAGATGTCTTGCGCATCAGCGCTTCCCCAGAAGATCTGAGCGGTAATCCGCCGCCGGAAAGTGAAAAGGCACCGGGCCATCAGGATCGCCGGTCATGAATTGGCGAATGCGCGGGTTGTCGGCGTTCATCAGCTCTTCGGGCGTGCCCTGCCCCAGCACCTGGCCATCGCCCACTACATAGAGGTAATCGGCAATGCTCGCGGTTTCTGCAAGATCGTGGGAGACCACGATGCTGGTGATGCCCAGTGCATCGTTGAGCAGACGGATCAGACGCACCAGCACGCCCATGGCGATGGGGTCCTGACCGACGAAGGGCTCGTCGTACATGAGAATCTGCGGGTCGAGGGCGATGGCACGCGCCAGCGCCACACGGCGCTTCATCCCACCAGACAATTCATCGGGCATCAGGTCGATGGCGCCGCGAAGGCCCACGGCCTGCAGTTTCAGCAACACAATGTCACGAATCATTTCATCGGACAGCTGGGTATGCACCCGCAGCGGAAAGGCCACGTTCTCGAAAACATCAAGGTCGGTGAACAGCGCACCGCTCTGGAACAGCACACCCATGTGCTTGCGTGCATCGAACAGATCGCTGCGCGACAGCGTCGGCAGGTTCTGGCCGTTGACCCACACCTCTCCCGCACTGGGGCGCAATTGCATGCCCATCAGGCGCAGCAGCGTGGTCTTGCCGCAACCGGAAGGCCCCATGATGCCCGTGACCTTGCCGCGCGGAATGCGGATATCGACGTTATTGAAGATGCTGCGCGTCCCGCGCTTGAAGGTCAGTCCCTTCAGCTCGACCGCGTAGGCGTTATCGGCACTCATCTAAACTCCTTGGGATGCAGCCTCTCACTCAGACACCACGCTTGCTACAAACGTTTGCAACCGTTGTGCAATAGTTGGCCACGTGGGCTGGGCGGACCGAACTGGCGGCGAACTATATCACTGCTGGTACTAGGCGCCCAAGGCCGGAACAGTGCTTGTTCAGATTGGGGACAGGGAAAAATCGTTGCTGGGGTTGAATCTCAAGCACATTGCGAACAAACCCTGACGAACTTGCGTGAGGGAATTGATCATTACCGCTATAATCGCCGACTTTTCGTCAGGCTATACGATTTCAGACATGAGCCAATCCAGCGACCTTATTCAATCCGCACAACGCACCATCCGCCTCGAGCTTGAAGCCGTAGAAGGCTTGCTGGCGCATATTGACGCGGATTTCGTACGCGCCTGCGAGATGATTCTGGCCAGCAAGGGCCGCGTTGTGGTGGTCGGCATGGGCAAATCCGGCCACGTCGGCAACAAGATCGCCGCCACCCTGGCCAGCACCGGAACCACCGCGTTTTTCGTGCACCCGGCCGAAGCCAGCCACGGCGACATGGGCATGATCACCAAGGATGACATCATCCTTGCCTTGTCCAACTCCGGCACGACCAACGAAATCGTGACCCTGTTGCCGCTGATCAAACGCCTGGGCATCAAGATGATCAGCATCACCGGAAACCCGGAGTCGACGCTGGCCAAGGCCGCCGAAGTGAACCTGAACGTCCACGTGGACCACGAGGCCTGCCCGCTGAACCTGGCACCGACCTCCTCCACCACCGCCGCACTGGTCATGGGCGATGCCTTGTCCGTAGCACTGCTGGAAGCCCGGGGGTTTACCGCCGAAGACTTCGCGTTTTCCCATCCAGGCGGCGCCCTGGGCCGCCGCCTGCTGCTGAAAGTGGAAAACGTCATGCACTCGGGCGATGAATTGCCTCACGTCCAGCGCGGCACCCTGCTGAAAGACGCGCTGATGGAAATGACCCGCAAGGGCCTGGGCATGACCGTGATCCTCGAGGCCGATGGCCGCCTGGCCGGGGTCTTCACCGACGGCGACCTGCGCCGTACCCTGGACCGCACGATTGATATCCACACCGCCACCATCGACGCGGTAATGACACCCCACGGCAAGACCGCGCGCCCCGAGATGCTGGCAGCCGAAGCCTTGAAGATCATGGAAGACCACAAGATCGGCGCGCTGGTGGTGGTTGATGGCGACGACCGCCCGATTGGCGCCCTGAACATGCACGACTTGCTGCGTGCAGGAGTGATGTAGATGACCAGCGACCTGTTGCAACGCGGCAAAAATATCAAACTCGCGATTTTCGACGTTGACGGTGTGCTGACCGACGGCCGCCTGTACTTTCTCGAAGACGGCAGCGAATTCAAGACATTCAACACGCTGGACGGCCAGGGCATCAAAATGTTGATGGCGGCGGGCGTGCAAACGGCAATTATCAGCGGCCGGAAAACGCCCGTTGTGGAACGGCGTGCACAAAACCTGGGGATTCCTCACCTGTATCAGGGCCGCGAGGATAAACTGGTGGTTCTGGACGAGCTTCTTGGCCAACTCAACCTAAGCTATGAGCAGGTCGCCTACTTGGGTGATGACCTGCCAGACCTGCCGGTGATTCGCCGAGTAGGCCTGGGCATGGCCGTCGCCAATGCGGCGGCGTTTGTTCGCGAACACGCCCATGGCATCACCAGCGCCCGCGGTGGCGAAGGTGCCGCCCGCGAGTTCTGCGAGCTGATCCTGCGTGCCCAGGGCAGCCTTGAAGCGGCCCACGCCGCCTACTTATAGAGCGTTTTATGCCGAGCAAAAAGATTCGCAACTTCCTGTTATTCGGGGTCATCGCCGCGCTGTTCCTGGCGGTGGGCTACTGGAATATCAGCCCGGAGCGCTTTCTCGACCAGCCTGCTGCGCAGGTTGACGAGGGCGCTATCGACTATTACGCCATCAATGCCAAAAGCGTGCAGTTCCTGCCTGACGGCAAGGTGCAATACGAGATGACCTCGGACAAGGTCGAGCATGTGAAGGCCACCGAAGTCACCCTGCTGACCAACCCGGACATGAACATTTACCGCGGTACCGAGTTCCCATGGCACGTCACCAGCAAGCGTGGCGAGGTCAACCCGGACGGTACCGAGGTGGAACTGATCGACTCGGTGCGCATTGCGCGCACTGACGATAAAAGCCGTGAGACCGTGATTACCAGCAGTCGCATGACCGTATTCCCGCAGAAGCAATATGCGCAGACCGAGCAAGACGTTAGAATCGACGGCGCTGGCGGTGTATCGACTGGCAAGGGAATGAAAGCGTATTTGAAAGAAAGCAGGATACACCTGCTATCGAACGTAAGAGGACAGTATGAGGCTCGTTAAAACTCTCCCTATTTTGCTCGGCCTGGGCGCAGCACTGGGAAGCGTGAGCGCCTGGGCTCTGCCGAACGATAGCCAGCAGCCGATCCACATTTCAGCTGACGATGCGCAACTGGATGACAAGCAAGGCGTGGCCACCTACACCGGCGGCGTGATCATCACGCAGGGCTCGATGAAAATCACCGGCAATACCGTGACGCTTACGCGCACCAAGACCGGCGATATCGATGTCGTGACCTCGGTCGGCAACCTGGCTTACTTCGAACAGAAGCAGTCCGCGACCGATACCGGACCGATGAAGGGCTACGGCAAGACCATCCAGTACCATGCCCAGCAGAACCGCATCGTCCTGATCGACCAGGCCAAGGTGCTCAGCCCCGATGGCAACTCCACGGAAGGTGAGAAGATCACCTATGACACCGTTAAACAGATTGCAAACGCCGGTCGTGCCAATGGCAACAAGGTCACCGCGCCTCGTCCACGCATCGACATGGTTATCCAGCCGAAGAAGAAGGCCGAGTAATGGCAACCCTGAAAGCCCAGCATCTGGCCAAGGCCTATAAAAGCCGTCAGGTCGTGCGCGACGTCAGCCTGTCGATCGACAGCGGCCAGATCGTCGGCTTGCTCGGCCCCAACGGCGCCGGCAAGACCACTTGCTTCTACATGATCGTCGGCCTGGTCCAGGCGGACCAGGGTCGCGTGCTGATCGATGACCTGGACGTGAGCCACCAGCCAATGCACGGCCGCGCCCGTGCCGGTATCGGCTATCTCCCACAGGAAGCGTCGATCTTCCGCAAACTGTCGGTGTCGGACAACATCATGGCGATCCTCGAGACCCGCAAGGAACTCGACCGTGACGGCCGTCGCAAGGAGCTGGAAAGCCTGCTGCAGGAGTTCCACATCAACCATATCCGCGACAACCTCGGCATGAGCCTGTCCGGTGGTGAGCGTCGCCGCGTGGAAATCGCCCGCGCCCTGGCCACTGCACCCAAGTTCATCCTGCTGGACGAGCCGTTTGCCGGCGTCGACCCGATCTCGGTCGGCGACATCAAGCAGATCATCCATCACCTCAAGGCCAAGGGCATCGGCGTGCTGATCACCGACCACAACGTCCGTGAGACGCTCGACATCTGCGAAACCGCCTATATCGTCAATGACGGCCAGCTGATTGCCGAAGGTGATTCCGCCACAATCCTGGCCAATGAACTGGTCAAGGAAGTGTATCTGGGTCACGAGTTCCGCCTGTAAACACCGTGGTGTCACGGCGTTCGCCAAGGTGCGCGGGAGTCAATGAAAACCTCCGGATTTTTATTGTTACCGCGCTCTAGGCAAAGCACCCGACATCAGGCATATAATTTGCTTATGTTTGGCGCTCACGCGCCCTGTCGTGGATGGCGCATTGCGCCGGCGAATAAGGTGTTAAGCCCCTGCCATGAAACCATCGCTAGTCCTGAGAATGGGCCAGCAGCTGACGATGACACCGCAGCTGCAACAGGCCATCCGCCTGCTCCAATTGTCGACCCTGGACCTGCAACAGGAAATCCAGGAGGCCCTGGAGTCCAATCCGATGCTCGAACGCCAGGAAGAAGGCGACGACTTCGATAATGCAGACCCGCTGGCCGATAACATCGAGCAAAAACCCAATTCCGATGTGCAGGAACCCTCCTACCAGGAAACCGCCCCCACGGTGGACAACCTTGAGGAAGGCGAATGGAACGAACGCATTCCCAACGAGCTTCCGGTGGACACCGCCTGGGAAGATGTCTACCAGACCAGCGCCAGCAGCCTGCCCAGCAACGACGATGACGAGTGGGACTTCACCACCCGCACCTCTGCCGGCGAGAGCCTGCAGAGCCATCTGCTATGGCAACTGAACCTGGCACCGATGTCGGACACCGATCGCCTGATCGCCGTAACCCTGATCGACTGCATCAACAATCAGGGTTATCTAGACGAGACGCTTGAAGAAATTCTTGAAGCCTTCGACCCCGAACTGGATATCGAACTGGACGAGATCGAAGCCGTCCTGCACCGCATCCAGCAGTTCGAGCCTGCCGGTATCGGCGCCCGCACCCTCAGCGAATGCCTGCTGCTGCAATTGCGCCAGCTGCCGGCCAAGACCCCATGGCTCGCCGAGGCCCAGCGCCTGGTCACCGACTATATCGACCTGCTGGGCAGCCGCGACTACAGCCAGTTGATGCGTCGCATGAAGCTCAAGGAAGACGACCTGCGCCAGGTCATCGAGCTGGTACAGAGCCTCAACCCGCGCCCCGGCTCGCAAATCGAGTCCAGCGAAGCCGAATATGTCGTCCCCGACGTGATCGTGCGCAAGGACAACGAGCGTTGGCTGGTGGAACTGAACCAGGAGTCGGTGCCACGCCTGAGGGTCAACCCGCAATATGCCGGTTTCGTCCGCCGCGCCGACACCAGCGCCGATAACACCTTCATGCGCAACCAGTTGCAGGAAGCCCGCTGGTTCATCAAGAGCCTGCAAAGCCGCAACGAAACCCTGATGAAAGTCGCCACCCAGATCGTCGAGCACCAGCGCGGCTTCCTGGAATACGGCGACGAAGCGATGAAGCCGCTGGTACTGCATGACATCGCCGAAGCGGTGGGCATGCATGAATCGACCATTTCACGCGTGACCACGCAGAAATTCATGCATACCCCACGGGGTATTTATGAACTGAAATACTTTTTCTCCAGCCACGTCAGCACCTCCGAAGGCGGTGAATGCTCGTCCACGGCGATCCGCGCGATCATCAAAAAACTGGTTGCCGCGGAAAATCAGAAAAAGCCATTGAGTGACAGTAAGATCGCTGGTTTACTGGAGGCACAAGGCATTCAGGTCGCCCGTCGAACCGTCGCCAAGTACCGCGAGTCCCTCGGGATCGCGCCTTCCAGCGAGCGTAAGCGTTTGATGTGACGGGCGGGCCACAGCGTTCCAGTGGCAGGCGCCTTTGCCTGCCGCTTTATGCACTGGCAACGAAGGAGAAGCTGTATGCAAGTCAACATCAGTGGACACCAACTGGAAGTGACCAAGCCCCTGCGTGAGTACACCGAAAGCAAGTTGAACAAGCTTGCAGGGCATTTTGACAAGATCACCAACGTGCAGGTCATCATGGAGGTGGATAAGCTCAAGCAGAAAATCGAGGCCACCCTGCACGTACCGAATGCCAAGCTCGTCGCCAATGCGGAACATGAAGACATGTACGCGGCGATCGACTCGCTCTACGACAAGCTGGACCGCCAACTCATAAAGCATAAGGAAAAGAATCTGCACCTGATGCAAGGTACAGGTCGTTAACTCTCCCCCCATGATCCGACTTGAAACCATCCTGACCCCCGGCCGTTCCCTCGTGAACGTGCCGGGCGGCAGTAAAAAGAAAGCCCTCGAACAAATTGCCAACCTGATCGCGCGCGAAGTGCCGGATCTGGAGATGCAGGATGTCTTCGATGCGCTGATTGCCCGTGAAAAACTCGGTTCCACGGGTTTTGGCAACGGCATCGCCATTCCTCACTGTCGCCTCAAAGGCTGCGAAACACCTGTCAGTGCCCTGCTGCACCTGGAAGCCCCCATCGATTTCGACGCCATCGACGGTGCGCCGGTAGACCTGCTGTTCGTCCTGCTGGTCCCGCAAGCCGCTACCGATGCGCACCTGGAACTGCTCCGGCAGATCGCCAGCATGCTCGACCGCAAGGAAGTACGCGACAAACTGCGTAGCGCCAGCAGCAATGAGGCGCTGTACCAGGTTGTCCTGGATGAACAGAACGGGCAGTAACCATGCGCTTGATCATCGTCAGCGGCCGCTCCGGCTCGGGTAAAAGCACCGCCCTCAACGTTCTTGAGGACAACGGGTTCTATTGCATCGACAACCTGCCCGCCGGCCTGCTGCCAGAGTTGGCGGAACGTGCCTTGATCCATACCGAACTGGCCCAACCGCTGGTCGCCGTTTCAATTGATGCCCGTAACCTGCCCAGCCACCTCGAGCGATTCCCGCAATTGCTCGAGGAAGTGCGGGGCAAGCACATTCATTGCGACGTGCTGTACCTGGACGCCGACGAAGAGACCCTGCTCAAACGCTTCTCCGAGACCCGCCGGCGCCACCCCCTCAGCAGCCCCCATCGCTCTCTGGCCGAAGCCATCGAAGACGAAACCAAGCTGCTGGGACCGATCATTGATCTCGCCGACCTCAAGATAAACACCACCAGCCTCAACCTGTACCAGTTGCGCGATGCCATCAAGCTGCGCCTGCTGAACCAGCCGGAGCCGGGCACGGCGTTCCTCGTGGAGTCGTTCGGGTTCAAGCGCGGCATGCCGGTCGACGCCGACCTGGTGTTCGATGTGCGCTGCCTGCCTAACCCGTACTGGAAACCGGAGCTGCGTGACCAGTCCGGGCTGGATCAGCCCGTGGCCGATTACCTGGCGGCACAACCGGATGTGGAGGAGATGTTCCAGGATATTTCCACCTACTTGCTCAAATGGCTGCCACGCTTTGCTGCAAGCAACCGCGCCTATGTCACCATTGCCATCGGCTGCACTGGCGGCCATCACCGCTCCGTCTACCTGACCGAGCGCCTGGGCCAGGTGCTGCAACAAACCCTCAAGAACGTCCAGGTCCGCCACCGCGACCTTAGCTGAAAGGAACACCCCCGCGATGCCCGCTCTGGAAATTGAAATCATCAACAAGCTGGGCTTGCACGCCCGCGCCTCGGCCAAGTTCGTGGGCGTAGCAGGGCAGTTCCCCTGCCAGATCCGCGCCGGGCGTACACCGGAATCCATGGTCGACGGCAAGAGCATCATGGCCATGATGATGCTGGCGGCCGGCAAGGGCACCCGGATTCACTTGAAGACGGAAGGCGAGCAGGAAGACGAAGCAATGGCCGCGCTGGTGGCGCTGATCAACAATTACTTCGACGAAGGTGAATAACCCTATGTGGAAGCGAGCTTGCTCGCTCCTACAGTAGACTTTACCTACCCCAAAGCGGTGTCCATCACCATCATCAAGCAAAAACCGATGCACAGGCCCAGGCTGGCGAGTTTTTCGTGACCATTGCGTCGCGACTCGGGGATGACTTCGTGGGTCACCACCAACAGCATTGCGCCAGCAGCCAGGGCCAACCCCAAAGGCAACAACACTTCGGCCAGGCTGACCAGCCAGGCGCAGAGCACAGCGAATACGGGCTCCACCAGACCTGATGCAGCGCCGATCAGGAACGCCTTGACCCGCGACATTCCCGCCCCGGCCAACACCAACGCAATCACCAGTCCCTCGGGCACGTCCTGCAACGCGATGCCCATGGCCAGGCTGTCGGCATCCGGCATGCCACCACCGGCGGAAACGCCTACCGCCATGCCTTCGGGGATGTTGTGGGCGATGATGGCAAACACGAATAACCAGATACGCGGTGGAATTACCGGCTTGTCCGGCGTGCCCACCAGCATTTCCGGACTCGCCCCGGAGACCTTACGGTCAACCAAGTACAACCCGAATGCCCCCAGCATGATGCCAAAGCTGATCAAACCACTGGCACCCCACGGTGAGAGCCCCAGGCTTTCAGCCGCGGCAATGCCCGGGACGATCAGCGAAAACGCCGTCGCCGCCAGCATCACGCCTGCACCAAAACCCAGCAATGTGTCGCTCAGCGCCACCGGCATGCGTCGGATCACCAGTACCGGGACCGCGCCCAGCGCCGTCCCCAGGGCGCAAATGGAGCCGCCTTGCAGGGCGCGCAGGATGCGCGGTTCCAGGTTCAGCCAGGCCAGCCCGTGGGCCACCAGCAATGCAGTACCTGCCAATAGCAGCAGCGAGCCAAACGCATAACGAAACATTCGTCCGCTACTGATCGCCAGTGTGTCAGTCCCCATAGTCGGCCTTAGATCTTGTCGAGGGTGGTTTTCAGGCCAAAGCGGCCTGATAGCGGGCGGCAACTTCTGGCCAGTTGATAACACTGTAGAAGGCATTGATGTATTCGGGGCGGCGGTTCTGGTACAGCAGGTAGTAGGCATGCTCCCAGACGTCCAGACCGAGGATCGGTGTATTGCCGTTCATCAATGGACTGTCTTGATTACCACTGCTCTCCACCACCAGAGTCTTTTGCGGGGTGACGCTCAACCAGGCCCAACCGCTTCCGAAGCGCGTCAAAGCGGCTTTGGTGAAGGCTTCCTTGAAACTCTCAAAACCACCCAACTGTTCGTCGAGGGCTTTGCCCAACGCACCTTCGGGCTTGCCACCGCCTTTGGGCGACATCACCGCCCAGAACAACGAGTGGTTGGCATGGCCGCCGCCCTGATTGATCACCGCTGCGCGCAGTTTTTCCGGCAGTTGCTGCACGCTGGACACCAGTTTCTCGACCGGCCAGCCCGCGAACTCGGTGCCTTCGACCGCCGCGTTGAGGTTATTGATGTAAGTCTGGTGGTGCTTGGTGTAGTGAATCTCCATGGTTTGCGCATCGATATGCGGTTCCAGGGCGTCATACGCGTAAGGCAAGGCAGGCAAGGTGTAAGTCATTTCAATGTGCTCCGTAGTGGGGCGTGGCGAGCTGCGCCGCAGTACCGCCCAGCAAGCGATGGGTGCGAGGGTATTCGCCGTGATCGCTGATGAAATTCAACAGTTCGACATAGGTTTTGCTGCTCTGGCGCAGCGCCGCTTCCCGCAACTGCGGGCTCAGGCGCGGGTCCTGCATGGTCTGCAACAGACGCTGGTGGATCGCGCAAAGGTATTCCGCGCTTTCTTCCGGCTGGTTCAGCCGCAGGTGCAGGTCCGCCAGGTTGTGATGGGAAATGACGCAAGCCGCCACTGCTTCGTCGGCATCCGCCCAGCGCTCGAACAGCACTTGGGCCAGGGCCAGGGCTTGCAAGTAAGCCTCGCGAGCGTCAACCAATTCACCCGCCATAAAGCAGCGATTGGCCCGTTCGATCGTGCGTTTCCAGTGCTCCATGGTGAGCCTCCAAAGCAGAGTCGGTGATTACACGCCGCCGGCCGTGAGCTTTTCCGGATCCAGCAGGATTTCCAGTTGGCTGCGCGGCAAGTCGGTGTGCTCAAGGGCGACATCAATCACCGGACGGCCCTGCTGATAGGCCTTCTTGGCGATTTCAGCGGCCTTTTGGTAACCGATGATCGGGTTGAGTGCGGTGACCAGGATCGGGTTGCGCGACAGCGCTTCCTTGAGCTTGGCCTCATTGACCTTGAAGCTGGCAATGGCCTTGTCTGCCAGCAAACGACTGGAGTTGGCCAGCAACTCGAGGCTGCTGAGCAGGTTATTGGCGATGATCGGCAGCATCACGTTCAGTTCGAAGTTGCCCGACTGGCCGGCGACCGTGATGACCGTGTCGTTGCCGATGACTTGTGCGGCCACCATCGCGGTGGCTTCAGGGATCACCGGGTTGACCTTGCCGGGCATGATCGACGAACCAGGCTGCAGGCCTTCCAGCTCGATTTCCCCCAGGCCTGCGAGTGGGCCGGAGTTCATCCAGCGCAGGTCGTTGGCGATTTTCATCAGCGACACGGCGGTGGCTTTCAACTGCCCGGACACAGCGACGGCGGTGTCCTGGGAGCCAATCAGGGCGAAGAGGTTCTTGCCCGGAGTGAATTTCACACTGGTCAGGCTGCTCAATTGCTGACTGAAACGCACCGCGAATTCCGGGTGTGCGTTGATTCCGGTGCCGACCGCAGTACCGCCCTGAGCCAACGCTTGCAAACTCGGCAGAAGGTCCTGCAAATGCCCGATATTGGCCTTGAGCTGCTGCGCCCAACCGTTGAGCACCTGGCTCATGCGCACCGGCATGGCGTCCATCAAGTGAGTGCGGCCAGTCTTGATGAACGGGTGAACCTCTTGTGCCTTCTGCTCGATCACCTGCACCAGATGCAACAGTGCGGGCAGTGTTTGCTCATGCAGCACCAGCGCGGCGCTGACGTGGATCGTGGTCGGAATGATGTCGTTGCTGCTTTGGCCGCAATTCACGTGGTCATTTGGGTTGACCGGCTCACCCAGCAAGCGGCTGGCAAGGGTCGCAATCACTTCGTTGGCGTTCATGTTGGAGCTGGTGCCGGAGCCGGTCTGGAAGATGTCCACCGGGAAGTGCTGCATGAAGTCGCCTTCCAGCAAGCCTTGGGCGGCATCGACGATGGCCTTGCCCTGCCCTTCGCTGATCTGCTTGAGATCAACGTTAACCTTGGCAGCAGCTGCCTTTGCCAGGATCAGAGCGCGAATGAATTGCGCGGGCATACGTTGATGACTGATGGGGAAGTTGTTCACCGCGCGCTGGGTTTGTGCGCCATACAAGGCTTCGGCAGGCACCTGCAGTTCGCCCATGCTGTCGCGTTCGATACGGGTGTTACTCATCGTTAGATCCTTGCACCAGGTCAGAAACAGAAATGGAAGGCAGCAATTCGCAGGTCGCCAATTGCCAGGCAAAGGTCTGCCAGCGCTTGAGGCGGCAGGCACAGTGGGAGAGTTTTTCCAGGTCGCGCAGCGGGCGCCAGGCCTGGTCCAAGCACAGGGAACGCCAATGCCACGGCAGTGCAATATCGCTGGCAGTGTCGAGCAACAGGCGGAATGAGGTTTCAGCGATCGTCCACGGATGGGTCGCGGTGCAGCACGCCAGGTATCGACCCTCGTTGAGGTAATGTTCGATCAGGCGCGGCTCGTTGGGGTCGAGGCCGCAACGAATCTGGCGACTCATCCAGCGCCAGCTCTCCAGGTAAGGATCCTCATGCAGGACAGAACTCATGATCCACGCTCACTCGGTAATGATATTTATTATTAAATGATATTGAGAATCAAAACAAGAGTAGCAGGATAATCCTCCTGACACGCAGCCACAAAAAAAGGCGCGCCATCTATAAAGATGGCGCGCCTTCTTGTTGAAGCGCGTCTGAAGGATCAGCTGCCGGCGACGGTCATCCGCTCGATCAACACCGATCCCGTACGGATATTGCTACGCAACTCCAAGTCGTTTCCGACAGCGACGATCTGCTTGAACATATCGCGCATGTTGCCGGCAATCGTCACCTCTTGAACGGCAAACTGAATCTCGCCGTTTTCCACCCAGAAACCCGCTGCACCACGGGAGTAGTCGCCCGTAACCATATTCAGGCCATGGCCCATCAACTCGGTCACCAGCAGGCCACGCCCCATGCGCCGCAGCAGCGCCGCCTGGTCTTCATCACCATGGGTAACGAACAAGTTGTGCACGCCACCGGAGTTTGCGGTGCTTGGCAGGCCCAATTTACGACCGGCGTAAGTACCCAATACGTAGGACACCAACTCCCCGTTCTCGACAAACGGCTTGGCATACGTGGCCAGACCATCACCGTCGAACGCCGAACTGCCCATGGCGCGCATCAGGTGCGGACGCTCATCGATGGTCAGCCATTCGGGGAACAGCTTCTGGCCGATCGCACCTTCAAGGAACGACGACTTGCGGTACAGGTTGCCGCCGGAAATCGCCCCCAGGAAACTGCCGAACAAGCCGCCGGCCAACTCCGCCGAAAACAACACCGGCACCTCGCAGGTTGGCACCGGGCGCGCGCCCAGACGGCTCGCCGCACGCTGCGCAGCGCGCTGGCCAATGCTGACCGGGTCAGCCAGCAAATCGCCCTGGCGGTTCACGTCATACCAGTAATCGCGCTGCATCTGGCCGTTGGCCTCGGCGATCATCACGCAGCTCAGGCTATGGCGAGTGGACGCATAACCACCGATGAAACCATGGCTGTTGCCATATACGCGGCAGCCCTGATGAGTACTCAACGTGGTGCCATCAGCGTTCTTGATGCGGGCATCGGCGTCGAACGCAGCGGCTTCGCAGGTCAGCGCCTGCTCGATGGCCTGCTCCGGCGTGATATCCCAGGCGTGGAACAGATCGAAGTCCTTCAGCTCCTTGGCCATCAGCGCCTTGTCGGCCAGGCCCGAGCTTTCATCCTCGGACGTGTGCTTGGCAATCGCCAGCGCAGCGGCGACTGTCTCGCGAATCGCTTCCGGGCCACTGGCCGAGGTGCTGGCCGAACCTTTGCGCTGCCCCACATACAAGGTGATGCCGAAGCCCTGGTCACGATTGAACTCGACAGTTTCCACTTCCCGCTGGCGCACCGACGTGGACAGCCCCTGCTCCAGCGACACCGCCACCTCACAGGCACTGGCGCCTTGGCGCTTGGCCTCGGCAAGGATCTGCTCGACTTGTTCCTGCAGTGCCGGTAACGCTTGCGGACCGACGCTTTGGGCTGCACTCATGGTTTTCTCCACTCAAATTCTGCTTTCGGTTAAGGCCATCGAGCGACCGGGCCGGACAAGCGGCCCCCGACTGGTTATCATGGCGGCGTTTCTTTGCGGACTGCCACCATGGTTGATTCTTACGACGACTCCCTCGATGGGGAGAAAAGCAAAACCCAGGTCAAACGCGAGCTGCATGCGCTGGTTGACCTCGGCGAGCGCCTTACAACGCTCAAAAAAGATTTGATTGCAAAACTGCCACTGACCGACGAAATGCGCCGGGCCCTGGCCGATGCGCCCAAGCACACCGCGAATATCGCGCGCAAACGGCACATCATGTTTATCGGCAAGCTGATGCGCGACCAGGACATCGACGCCATTCTGACTTTGCTCGATCAAACCGATGCCTCCACTCGCCAGTACAACGAACGCTTCCATAACCTGGAACGTTGGCGTGACCGCCTGATCTCGGGCGATGACGCGGTGCTGGAGAAATTCGTGCTGGACTACCCGGACGCGGACCGCCAGCAACTGCGCTCCCTGATCCGTCAGGCCCAGCACGAGCTGGCGCATAACAAGGCGCCGGCCACCAGCCGTAAAATCTTCAAGTACATCCGTGAGCTGGACGAGACTCAACGCGGCCTGCGTTGATGCCCTTCCCCGGGTGGCGGCCTTCGCCACCCGAAGCTCCACCGCTTAAGACCCCGTGCCACCCACGGTGATCGCATCAATCTTCAGCGTTGGCTGGCCGACACCCACCGGTACCGACTGCCCATCTTTCCCGCATGTGCCCACGCCGCTGTCCAGCGACAGGTCGTTACCGACCATCGACACCTTGCTCATGGCTTCCGGACCGTTACCGATCAAGGTTGCGCCTTTGACCGGCGCGGTGATCTTGCCGTCTTCGATCAGGTAAGCCTCGCTGGTGGAGAACACGAACTTGCCGCTGGTGATATCCACCTGGCCGCCCCCGAGGTTGGCGCAGTAGATGCCGCGCTTCACCGAGGCGATGATTTCAGCCGGATCGCTTTCGCCACCCAGCATGTAGGTGTTGGTCATGCGCGGCATCGGCAGGTGCGCATAGGATTCACGACGACCATTACCGGTACGCGCCACGCCCATCAGGCGGGCGTTGAGCTTGTCTTGCATGTAGCCCTTGAGCACACCGTTTTCGATCAGGGTGGTGCACTCGGTCGGCGTGCCTTCGTCGTCGACGCTCAGCGAGCCACGGCGCCCGGCCAGGGTGCCGTCATCCACGATGGTACAGAGCCTGGACGCAACCATCTCGCCCATGCGCCCGCTGTAGGCCGAACTGCCCTTGCGGTTGAAGTCACCTTCCAGGCCGTGGCCGACTGCTTCGTGCAGCAACACGCCGGACCAACCCGAGCCCAGTACCACCGGCAATGTACCTGCCGGTGCCGGGATGGCTTCCAGGTTGACCAGCGCCTGGCGCAGCGCTTCACGGGCATAGCCCATGGCACGGTCATCGGTGAGGAAATAACGATAGTCGGTACGCCCGCCGCCGCCATGGCCGCCGCGCTCGCGGCGGCCGTTCTGCTCGACGATCACACTCACGTTGAAGCGCACCAGCGGCCGCACATCCGCCGCCAGGCCGCCATCGGTGGACGCCACCAGGATGCGCTCCCACACGCCGGCCATGCTCACGGTGACCTGCTGGATACGCGGGTCCAATGCACGGGTCGCGGCATCGACACGCTTGAGCAAGTCGACTTTCTCGGCACGGGTCATCACTTCCAACGGGTTGTCCGGCCCGTACAACTGGGTCACATCCTGGGTGCTGAACGCCTGCACCGTGCCGTTTTGCCCGGCACGGGAGATCGAGCGTGCGGCACGTGCGGCCAGGCCCAAAGCCTCCAGGGTGATCGCATTGCTGTAGGCAAAACCGGTTTTCTCACCGGACTGCGCCCGCACGCCCACACCCTGGTCAAGGTTGAAACTGCCTTCCTTGACGATGCCGTCTTCCAACGCCCAGGACTCGGAAATCTGCCCCTGGAAATACAGGTCGGCCGCGTCGATGCCCGGCCCGGCAAGATCGCCCAGCACGGTTTGCAAGCTTTCGATGGTCACGCCACCGGGTGCCAGGAGGTGTTCACTGACTGAGGACAACAACTCGCTCATAGGTATGGCCTTAAATTCATCGTTCCGAAGCAGGTCGCTGTGCGCCCTGCGAGAAAAAGCGCCGATGGCTGACCACCGGCATGCGCGCCCTTATCGACGCCTGTTCACTGCTATCGCGTTCGGCCAGCAACACCGCTTCGCCTTGATCCTGTTGTGTCAGCACGCGCCCCCAGGGGTCGACAATCGCCGCATGGCCATAGGTTTCCCGCGGTCCCGGATGCACACCCCCCTGGGCGGCCGCCAGCAGATAGCACTGGGTCTCGATGGCCCGTGCACGAATCAGCACATCCCAGTGCGCGGCGCCGGTCACCGCGGTAAACGCCGACGGCGCCGTGATCAATTCAGCCCCCGCCGCGCGCAATTCGCTGTACAGCTCGGGGAAGCGCAGGTCGTAGCACACGGTCAGGCCCAATCGGCCGACCGGCGTATCCGCCACCACCACATTGCTCCCGAAAGCATAGTCGTCCGATTCGCGATAACGACCGCGAGCGTCGGCAACGTCCACATCGAACAGGTGCAGCTTGTCGTAACGGGCAACGATTTCGCCCTGATCATCGATCAGCAGCGAGCAGGCGTTGGACTTGGCGTGCGGTTGGTCCTTGGGCGGCAATGGCAAAGTACCGGCCACTATCCATAAGGTGAGGTCGCGAGCAGTCTGTTTCAACCATGGCAGGATCGGGCCTTCGCCCAGCGCCTCGGCGCGGCCGATATCGGCCACGTCACGACGGCCCATGGCGGCGAAGTTTTCCGGCAGTACCGCCAGCTTCGCACCACCAGCCGCTGCGTCTTCCAGCAAGCGACGGGCCTGGGCCAGGTTGGCCAGCACGTCGCTCTGGCTGACCATTTGAATTACCGCAAAGGACATGGGCCGACACTCCATAAAGGGCATGGGGCCATGCTACTCCACAGCCTCTCAGTTTGGCTTTTCAAATGGCTTGTCGAAGGTGATTTTCGGGTCCTTCCACGGGCCTTCGACCTTGTACTGGACACTGGCGAAGCGTGAAACACGGTCGCCGATCAGCTTGTCGATCAGGAACAACGCACCACCAATGGCCGGCGCACCCACGATCAACGCCGCGATCGGCAGGTTGTTGGTCACCGGCAGCGTTACCAGCAGCTTGGCATCGACGCGGTCAGCCACCAGGTCCAGGGTACCGTTGAGCTCGAGGTTGCTCGACGGCCCCGTCATGGTGATCGGTTCGCGGGTCACGAATACGCCATTGCTGGCGGCCAGCAGGCCTTTGACCCGGTCATAGCTCAAACCCTTGCCGAGCAGGTCCGAGAAATCAAGGCGCAACCGCCGCCCGATGGAGTTGAAGTTCAGCAGGCCGAATACCCGCAGGGCCTGGGCTCCGCCTTCCACTTCGACGAACTGGCCGTTGCGGAACGCCGCATCCAGGCTGCCGGAGAAACGCTTGGGCCCTACATAGGCCGGAGAACCGGGCCAACGGCCGTCCACATCCAGATGGAAATCCTGGCTGGTGACGGTCGGCGCATACCCCCACCCCTTGAGTACATCGCCAATATTCTTGCCGTCCAGGCGCCCCTTGTACCAGCTGCTGCTGTCTCCCGCCGCGCCCTCCCAGCCACCCGCACCCTTGAGCTGCATACCCTTGAGGCCCAGATCCAGGTTGTTGAAGGCCAGGCCCTTGGCGGTCGGGCGGATTTTCAGCGACCAGGCGCCGATCAGGTCCGGGCCCTGGAACAATTGGTCAATGGCGATATCCAGCGCCGGAATATCCTTGGGGTCGATGTTCGCCAAGGGGTCCGGCGCGTTTTCATCCGCCTGTACCGTTGGGTCCATCGCCGGCAGCCTCACGTACTGCAGGTTGATCGCAATCGGCGCGCCCTTGGCGTCCGGCAGGTTGACCGAGCCCTTGGCCTGCTGGCTGTCGAGCTGCACGCCCCACGCCGCAGGCTTGCGGTCCAGTTGCAAATTGACTTGATCGAACTGCGTGCCGAAACCGGTCAGCTTGCCGATCTTGAAGTCAGCGCCGCTGAGCAATTGCTTGGCACTGCCGCCCGGGTCATTGCCCGCATAACGATCCACCAGTTTCTTCCACGGGTCGATATCCAGCTCCGACAGCACCCCACGAATGCGCAAGCCCTTGGCGCCCGGCAGCACAGCATCGCCATCACCGAGGAACAGCTCGCCGCGCCCGTCATTGAATTTGTCCGGCGGTGCAGCAAAGGTAAAGTTGGCCAGCTCGCCATAATCGAACCAATAGCGGCGCTCGGCGCCCTGCAAGGTCATGCGGAACACACTGTCACGCCCCTGGCTGGCCGGCATGCCGAACGGCGCCGGCAGGTCCACAGCCACGCCCTTGAGGTTGGAACTGACCATCAGTTGGCTGTCGGCGCCATCCAGGGTCACCTGCAACTGGTACGGAATATCGCCGGATACCGGTAACGGCTGGCTGATTTTCAACCAGTCGGTCAGCCGCTTGACCGTAACCTGACCCTTGGCATTCACACGGGTGCTGATATTGCCGGGCTTGCCGTCGGCAACGATCTGCGCGGTGATCGGCCGATCAAACGCCTGGGCGGTGATGTTCTGGCCACTCAGGCCCTTGGCGCTGTCGAAACGGAACTCGCCCTTGAGCTGGGTCAGGTCCAGGGGCGGCTCGGCCAATTGCAGGCGCGCCTTGTCGGTCTTGAAGTCCACCACGATTTTCGGTTCGGCGCCCTTGGCCAACGGAATATCCAGGTCAAGGCCGCCTTGCAGGTCGCCCTCGCCCTTCCAGCCAGAAAAGGTCGACGCAGTGCCGATCGGCGCTTCCTGAAGGATTTTCAGGCCGTCGCCCAAGCCACCGGCAAAACCGCCCGTAAGCAGCAGATGACTGTCCTTGCCCGCAGGTGCATGGGGAATATTGACGTAGATGTCCTTGACCTTGGTATCGAGCAACTGGCCCTTGCTGGCCAGGATGCGCACACCGCTCTCCTCGACAAACACTTCGCCGTTGACCTTGCTCACATGAGGCCAGCCCGGCTGGAACGCCAGCTCGGCATCATGCACCTTGAAGAACAGGCTGATATTGCGTGAAGCCGGCAGCGCATCGTGGTTCAACGAACCCTGATACTGGAAGAAGCCTTGATCCACCGCGCCCTTGAGAATCGCGGTACGCAGCCATTCATCCAGGGCGGGGCTCAACACCGCCGGCAGGTATTTGGGGGTGAAGCGCCCGTCGCCATCGACCATACCGACCCGCAGGTCCATGTAGTCTTCCTGGTTGTGGTCGAAATGCAGACGGATCAGGAAGTCGGCGGCGATCTTGCCCTCCTCGCCCAGCACCTTGATGTAAGGGGCGATCAGGGTGAAGCCTTCTTTGTCCAGCTTCCACGTCAGGCGTGCATTGGCCTGGAGGTACTGCCAGGGCTTGGCGAAGATCGGGTCGAGGTGCAGGGAAAAGTCCTTGCTGTCCATGCGCAACTCGCCCTGGCCCAAGTCGCCGCTGATGCTGCCGGACACGTTACGCGCAGCCGGTGCGCCGAAGTAGGCATCGAAGCCGATGCGTTCGAGGTTGGCGGCGAAGCTGACCTTCTTATCGGTCGTGTCCTGGGGACGGAAGTCCACCAGCACATTACGCAGCAGGCCAGTGGCCTTGAGGTGCTCGACCGTCTTGGCAAAACCTTCCGGCAGCGGCGCCAGCGCATTGAGCAATGGTGTGATAGGCGTCAGGTCCAGGCGGTCGGCCTGGAGCTTCCAGACTTCCAGGTCCTTGTCGGTGGCCAGGGTCTGCCGCAATTGCAGGCGGGATTCCCAGCGAGTCTCGCCCAGGCTCATCGCCAGCGAGTCGAACAGCACGCTGAGACCGGTGTCACTGCGTTGCAGGTAGGCCGTAAGCGCGAGGTTTTCGATGTGCACAGGCTTGCGCTCGGCGTATTGGCCCTTCACCTGTGGCGAGTTGAGGCGCACTACCGCACTCTGCACGGTGCCTTTGGCCCAGGTCAGCCAGAATTCGCCGCCCGCCTTGAACTGCGTGAGCTTCCACTGTTGAGTCAGTTTCGCCGGGATCCACCTGGCCCAGTCACTCTGGGGCAGGCTCAGATAAGCCTGGACTTCGCCGTCCTTCCACTGGCTGGCGCGGATGCGGGTGCGCAGGCTCATGGCGAGGGGCTGGCCATCGGGCAGGGTCAGGCGTGCATCCAGGCGTTGGCGGGTGACGCCGGTGTGCAGGTTCAGACCGACATACGTCAGGGTCACCGGCGCCTGGTCGAACGGTTGCAGTGTCACCTGGCTGTCGAGCAGTGACACGCGCTTGACCTTCTGCATGTTCGTGAGCAACTGCTCAGGGTCCAGCGGCTGGTCGTCCTGAACCGGCAGGCCTTGCAAGGCCCACTTGCCGTCCTTGTCTTCCTTGACGCTGAGTTGCAGGCCACTGACTTGCAGGTGGGCAATCCGCACTTCGCGCGCCATCAGGCTGGCCCAGACATCGGGCACCACCTCGACCTGGTCCAGGCGCAAGGCACTGCTGCCCTCGCCCAGCATCACATCATGGGCCAGCAATACCGGCGCGAAGCCGCTCCAGCGGCCTTCGAGGCTGCCGATATGCAAAGGCATGTCCACGGCTGCCTGGGCCTTGGCTTCGACTTCGGCACGGTACTCGGCCACCAGCGGCGTCAATTCACGCCCCAGGCTCACGTACACCGCCGCCAATACCAGCGACAACGCGCAGAGGCCCAGCCCCCAACGGGTCAAAGCGGCAAAAAAGCGTATCAGACGCTCCATGTCAGGCGACCCTCAAGGCAGTAGTCGGACGGCAGATCAAGGCCTGCCTGTCTCATAAAAGGAAAGCGAATGGGGATCAGAGCAGCACCACGTCGTATTGTTCCTGGGAATACATGGTTTCAACCTGGAAGCGTATCGTGCGCCCGATAAATCCCTCCAGCTCGGCAACGTTGCCGGACTCTTCGTCCAGCAGCCGGTCGACCACTTTCTGGTTGGCAAGCACTCTATAACCTTCGGCCTGGTAGGCACGCGCTTCACGCAGGATCTCGCGAAAAATCTCGTAGCAAACCGTTTCCGGGGTCTTCAACTTACCGCGCCCCTGGCAACTGCTGCACGGCTCGCACAGCACTTGCTCGAGGCTTTCTCGGGTGCGTTTGCGGGTCATCTGCACCAGGCCCAACTCGGTAATGCCGATAATGTTGGTCTTGGCGTGATCACGCTCCAGCTGTTTCTCGAGGGTCCGCAGCACCTGGCGCTGGTGCTCTTCGTCTTCCATGTCGATGAAGTCGATGATGATGATGCCACCCAGGTTGCGCAGACGCAGTTGGCGAGCAATCGCGGTAGCCGCTTCGAGGTTGGTCTTGAAGATGGTTTCTTCGAGGTTGCGATGGCCCACGAACGCACCGGTGTTGACGTCGATGGTGGTCATGGCTTCCGCCGGGTCCACCACCAGGTAGCCCCCGGACTTGAGCGGCACCTTGCGTTCCAGGGCTTTCTGGATTTCGTCTTCGACGCCATACAGGTCGAAGATCGGTCGCTCGCCGGGGTAGTGCTCCAGGCGGTCGGCAATTTCCGGCATCAGTTCGGCGACGAATTGCGTAGTGCGCTGGAAGGTTTCCCGCGAGTCGATGCGAATTTTCTCAATCTTCGGGCTGACCAGGTCGCGCAGTGTGCGCAGGGCCAGGCCCAGGTCTTCATAAATGACGCTGGGCGCGCCGATGGTCTTGATCTGGGCGTCGATCTGGTCCCACAGACGCCGCAGGTAGCGGATGTCCATGAGGATTTCATCGGCGCCGGCGCCCTCGGCAGCGGTGCGCAGAATAAAGCCGCCCGCCTCCTTGATGCCTTCGGCGGCTACGCAATCGCTGACCACTTTCTTCAGGCGCTCACGCTCGGCTTCGTCTTCGATCTTCAATGAAATGCCGACATGCGCCGTACGCGGCATGTACACCAGGTAACGCGACGGGATCGACAACTGCGTGGTCAGGCGCGCGCCCTTGGAACCGATGGGGTCCTTGGTGACTTGCACCACCAGGCTCTGCCCTTCGTGCACCAGCGCACTGATGCTTTCCACGGCAGGGCCTTCGCGCAGGGAAATTTCCGAGGCATGGATAAATGCGGCACGGTCCAGGCCGATATCGACGAATGCCGCTTGCATCCCCGGCAGTACACGCACCACCTTGCCTTTGTAGATATTGCCGACGATCCCGCGCTTCTGGGTGCGCTCAACATGGACTTCTTGCAGAACACCGTTCTCTACCACCGCCACGCGCGATTCCATCGGCGTGATATTGATCAGAATCTCTTCACTCATGGCTGGGTCTCGTTCAGGCGTTTTCACAATAGTGACCGATCGCTAAAGGCTGGGCGCTGGGGAACGGCGATCAGCGCGCGGTAAGATTTTGCCAACAGGGTATGCCGAATTGATGGAGCAGTTGTGCGGTTTCGCACACCGGCAGGCCGACGACCGCCGAATAACTGCCATTGAGCCCGGCTGCAAACACCGAGCCCAGGCCTTGGATAGCATAGCCGCCCGCCTTGTCCTGGGGTTCGCCACTGTGCCAGTAGGTTGTAGCCTCCTCGACAGAAATGTCGCGAAAACGTACACGACTGCTTACACAAATACACTCGCAGCGCTGGCCGTCGGTGAGGGCAATGGCGGTGAGCACCTCGTGCTCACGCCCCGACAAGGCCATCAACATCGCCAAGGCATCGGCCTGGTCAACGGGCTTACCGAGGATCTGACCATCAACGATCACAGCCGTATCAGCCCCCAGCACACAGGCGCCAGACGTATTTGAGAGCACAGCAAAACCCGCCGCAGCCTTACCGCGCGCCAAGCGCTCGACGTAGGAAACGGCGGATTCATTTGTAAGAGGGGTTTCATCAATAGCGGCGCTGACCACGGTGAAGGGCACACCGATCTGGGTCAACAGTTCACGCCGCCTCGGAGAGCCCGAGGCCAGGTAAAGCGAATTCATTGCAGACTCTCCCTGTAGGGCTCGATAACCAGGCAGAGCCTCGCAATCCATTCAATTGATTTTGTAGCGACGACGCAACCCACGCAGACCGAAGCTGACCCATGGCCACAGCAACGCACTGACCAGGGCCGGCAGCACCAACGCAAGGGTGGGCTGGCGGTTACCGGTCAAGGCACTGAGCCACAGCTGAACCAGTTGTGCCAGGCCGAAGATCACCAGGATCACCAGGCACTGTTGCCACATCGGGAACATGCGCAAACGCTGCTGCAACGACAGCACCAGGAAAGTGATCAACGTCAGGATCAACGCGTTCTGGCCCAGCAAGGTGCCATAGAGCACATCTTCCGCCAAGCCCAGGAACATTGCCGTGACCATGCCGACTTTGTGCGGCAGGTTCAGCGCCCAGAACGCCAGCAGCAACGCCAGCCAGAGCGGGCGCAGGATTTCCATGAACTGTGGCAGCGGCGAAACGCTGAGCAACAAACCGATGGCAAAGGTCAGCCAGACGATCCAACCGTTACGCGAATGAGTACCGGCCATTATTCTTCCCTCTGCCGCGTGGTGGTCGCAGCGGCCGCTGGAGGCTTGGCTGCAGGCGTGGCGGCCGGTGGCTTGGTCGCCGCCGGCTTGGCCGGGCGAGCGTTGTGGGCGGCCGGCTTGACCGGCGTGGCCACAGGCGCGGCCGGGGCAGCGGCGGGTGCGGGCGGCCCCACGAATGCAGGCTTGGGCACCGTCGCAGGAACGATCGGCGCGATGCCATTTCGCTTATCTTCTGCTTCCTGGGCCTGGGCGGCGTCGTTGGCGCGCTCTTCCGGGGTGCGGTTGTCGCTGAATACCAGCAGCAGGTAGCGGCTGCGGTTCAGGGCTGCAGTCGGCACGGCACGCACAATGGCAAATGGCTGGCCGGAATCGTGGATCACTTCCTTGACCGTCGCCACCGGGTAGCCGGCCGGGAAACGCTGACCGAGGCCGGAACTGACCAACAAGTCGCCTTCCTTGATGTCGGCAGTGTCGGCCACATGGCGCAACTCCAGGCGCTCGGGGTTGCCGGTACCGCTGGCAATCGCGCGCAGGCCGTTGCGGTTTACCTGCACCGGGATGCTGTGGGTAGTATCCGTCAGCAACAACACCCGCGAGGTGTAAGGCATCAGCTCGACCACCTGGCCCATCAGGCCACGGGCGTCGAGCACCGGCTGGCCGAGGACCACACCGTCGCGCTCACCCTTGTTGATGATGATGCGATGGGTGAAGGGGTTGGGGTCCATGCCGATCAACTCGGCCACTTCGACCTTTTCATTGACCAGTGCGGAAGAATTGAGCAACTCGCGCAGCCGAACGTTCTGCTCGGTGAGGGCCGCCAGCTTCTGCATACGCCCCTGCAACAGCAGGTTTTCGGTCTTGAGTTTTTCGTTCTCGGCGACGAGCTCGGTGCGGCTGCCGAACTGGCTGGCCACGCCCTGGAACAGACGTTGCGGCAGGTCGGTGATCCAGTAGGTCTGCATCAACACCAGCGACATCTGGCTGCGCACGGGCTTGAGCAGTGCAAAGCGGGCATCGACCACCATCAGCGCGACCGAAAGCACGACCAGCACCAACAGGCGCACGCCCAATGAGGGGCCTTTGGCGAAAAGCGGTTTAATAAGCCGCTCCTCCCAGGCAAATGTTCTCTTTATTCATACGGCATCTAACCGGCCTGGATGCAGATTGAAGAAGATAAACGCCAACAGGCAGCACTGCAAAGTGCTGCCTGCGGGCGAAACATGGGCTCATCAGCAAAGGCTTATTCGCTGGAAAGCAGGTCCATGGTGTGTTTATCCATCATTTCCAGTGCACGACCACCACCGCGAGCAACACAGGTCAGCGGGTCTTCGGCGACGATCACCGGCAGGCCGGTTTCCTGGGCCAGCAATTTGTCGAGGTCACGCAGCAAGGCGCCACCACCGGTCAGTACCAGGCCACGCTCGGCGATGTCGGAAGCCAGTTCCGGCGGCGATTGCTCCAGGGCACTCTTAACGGCCTGAACGATGGTCGCCAGGGACTCCTGCAGAGCCTCCAGCACTTCATTGGAGTTCAGGGTGAAGGCACGTGGCACGCCTTCGGCCAGGTTGCGACCGCGAACATCGACTTCGCGTACTTCGCCGCCTGGATAGGCGGTGCCGATTTCCTGCTTGATGCGCTCTGCGGTGGATTCGCCGATCAGGCTGCCGTAGTTACGGCGCACATAAGTGATGATCGCTTCGTCGAAGCGGTCGCCGCCTACACGGACGGACTCGGCATACACCACACCGTTCAGGGAAATCAGGGCGATTTCAGTGGTACCACCACCGATATCCACCACCATCGAACCGCGCGCTTCTTCAACCGGCAGGCCGGCACCGATCGCAGCAGCCATTGGCTCTTCGATCAGGAACACTTCACGGGCACCGGCACCGAGGGCCGATTCACGGATGGCACGACGCTCAACCTGGGTGGACTTGCATGGAACACAGATCAGCACACGAGGGCTGGGCTGCAGGAAACTGTTTTCGTGAACCTTGTTGATGAAGTACTGCAGCATCTTCTCGCAGACACTGAAGTCTGCGATCACGCCGTCTTTCATCGGACGAATGGCAGCAATATTGCCTGGTGTACGGCCGAGCATGCGCTTGGCCTCGGTGCCGACGGCAACGACACTTTTCTGATTACCATGGGTCCGAATGGCCACAACCGATGGCTCATTCAGGACGATACCGCGCTCGCGCACGTAAATAAGGGTGTTGGCAGTGCCCAGGTCAATGGAAAGATCGCTGGAAAACATGCCACGCAGTTTCTTGAACATGGGAAAGGGACCCTAGGCAACGCGTGGGTAAAAAAGTGCGGCAAACTCTAACAACGACAGGGATTTTGGGCAAGGCGCCAATGTGCTAAATTGGCCGACTTTCTGTGCACCTAACCCCACAATCGCGGCCGTAAGACCGTAGAAATGCGGTAGTGTTCCGACAATCTAACACACGGACAGCCTCCGTTCTGTTTTCCACTGGAGATTCCCATGACGCTTGAACGCTCCGACGTGGAAAAAATCGCTCATCTGGCCTGCCTGGGCCTCAATGAAGTCGATCTTCCACAGACCACCGCCGCCCTGAACAGCATTCTCGGGCTGGTCGACCAAATGCAGGCCGTGAATACCGACGGCATCGAGCCCCTGGCTCACCCACTGGAAGCCAGCCAGCGCCTGCGCGCTGACGTCGTGACCGAGAGTAATAATCGCGAGGCCTACCAGTCCATCGCGCCAGCGGTCGAAAACGGCCTGTACCTGGTTCCGAAAGTCATCGACTAAAGGGAAAGAGCCTGCAATGCATCACATGACTCTGGCCGAGATCGCCCGCGGTCTCGCCGACAAAAAGTTTTCTTCCGAAGAGCTGACCAAGACCCTGCTGGCGCGTATCGCCGAGCACGACCCGAAGGTCAACAGCTTCATCAGCCTCACCGAAGAGCTGGCCTTGAGCCAGGCCAAGGCCGCCGACGCACGTCGCGCCAACGGTGAAAATGGCCCACTGCTGGGCGCGCCGATTGCCCACAAAGACCTGTTCTGCACCCAGGGCATTCGCACCAGCTGCGGCTCGAAGATGCTCGACAACTTTAAAGCCCCCTACGACGCCACCGTGGTGTCCAAGCTGGCTGCCGCCGGGGCCGTGACCCTGGGCAAGACCAACATGGACGAATTCGCCATGGGTTCGGCCAACGAGTCGAGCTACTACGGCGCGGTGAAAAACCCGTGGAACCTGGAGCACGTGCCCGGCGGTTCGTCCGGTGGTTCGGCTGCAGCCGTCGCCGCACGCTTCCTGCCGGCCGCCACGGCCACCGACACCGGTGGTTCGATCCGCCAGCCTGCCGCGTTCACCAACCTCACCGGCCTGAAACCGACCTACGGTCGCGTTTCCCGCTGGGGCATGATCGCCTACGCGTCCAGCCTCGATCAGGGCGGCCCCCTGGCCCGCACCGCCGAAGACTGCGCGATATTGTTACAAGGCATGGCCGGTTTCGATAAACAGGACTCCACCAGCATCGATGAGCCCGTGCCGGACTACAGCGCCAGCCTGAACACCTCGCTCAAGGGCCTGCGCATCGGCGTGCCGAAGGAATACTTCAGTGCCGGCCTCGACCCGCGCATCGCCGAACTGGTGCACAACAGCGTCAAGACGCTGGAAGGCCTCGGCGCGGTGATCAAGGAGATCAGCCTGCCGAACAACCAGCACGCGATTCCTGCGTACTACGTGATCGCGCCGGCAGAGGCCTCCTCCAACCTGTCGCGTTTCGACGGCGTGCGCTTCGGCTACCGCTGCGAAAACCCGAAAGACCTCACCGACCTGTACAAACGTTCCCGTGGCGAAGGCTTCGGCGCCGAAGTGCAGCGCCGCATCATGGTCGGCGCCTACGCCCTGTCGGCCGGTTACTACGACGCGTACTACCTGAAGGCGCAGAAAATCCGTCGCCTGGTGAAGAACGACTTCATGGCCGCCTTTGAACACGTCGACGTGATCCTCGGCCCAACCACGCCGAACCCGGCCTGGAAACTCGGCGCCAAGAACGGCGACCCGGTGGCTGCGTACCTCGAAGACCTGTACACCATCACCGCCAACCTCGCGGGCCTGCCGGGCTTGTCCATGCCCGCCGGTTTCGTCGACGGCCTGCCGGTTGGTGTGCAATTGCTCGCCCCGTATTTCCAGGAAGGCCGCCTGCTCAATGTGGCGCACCAGTACCAGTTGAACACTGACTGGCACACTCGCACCCCTACCGGCTTCTGAGGAGAACACTATGCAATGGGAAGTCGTGATCGGGCTGGAGATTCATACCCAGCTCGCCACCCAATCGAAGATTTTCTCCGGTAGCGCCACCACGTTCGGCTCCGAGCCCAACACCCAGGCCAGCCTGGTCGACCTGGGCATGCCCGGTGTACTGCCGGTGTTGAACCAGGAAGCGGTGCGCATGGCGGTGATGTTCGGCCTGGCGATTGACGCCGAAATCGGCCAGCACAACGTGTTCGCGCGCAAGAACTACTTCTACCCGGACCTGCCCAAGGGCTACCAGATCAGCCAGATGGAATTGCCGATCGTCGGCAAGGGCCACCTGGACATCCCGCTGGAAGACGGCACCATCAAGCGCGTCGGCGTGACCCGTGCGCACCTGGAAGAAGACGCCGGCAAGAGCCTGCACGAAGAATTCCCCGGCGCGACCGGTATCGACCTGAACCGTGCCGGTACGCCGCTGCTGGAAATCGTGTCCGAGCCGGACATGCGCAGCGCCAAGGAAGCCGTGGCCTACGTCAAGACCATCCACGCGTTGGTGCGCTACCTGGGCATCTGCGACGGCAACATGGCCGAAGGCTCGCTGCGTTGCGACTGCAACGTGTCGATCCGTCCAAAGGGCCAGGTTGAGTTTGGCACTCGCTGCGAGATCAAGAACGTCAACTCGTTCCGCTTCATCGAGAAAGCGATCAACAGCGAAGTGCGTCGCCAGATCGAGCTGATCGAAGACGGCGGCAAGGTCATCCAGCAAACTCGCCTGTACGACCCGAACAAAGACGAAACCCGCGCTATGCGCAGCAAAGAGGAAGCCAACGACTACCGTTACTTCCCCGATCCGGACCTGTTGCCGGTGGTGCTGGAGGACTCGTTCCTCAACGAGATCCGCGCCACCCTGCCGGAACTGCCGCAGCAGAAACGCGAGCGCTTCCAGGAACAGTTCGGTCTGTCGGTCTACGATGCGAGCGTCCTGGCGTCCAGCCGCGAGCAAGCCAACTACTTCGAAAAAGTCGTGAACATTGCTGGTGACGCCAAGCTGGCGGCCAACTGGGTGATGGTTGAGCTGGGCAGCCTGTTGAACAAGCAAGGCCTGGAAATCGACGAGGCCCCGGTCAGCGCCGAGCAACTGGGCGGCATGCTGCTGCGCATCAAGGACAACACTATCTCCGGCAAAATCGCCAAGACCGTGTTCGAAGCCATGGCCGGCGGCGAAGGCAGCGCCGACGAGATCATCGAGAAGCGCGGCCTCAAGCAAGTCACCGACAGCGGCGCGATCTCGGCTGTGCTGGATGAAATGCTCGCGGCCAACGCCGAGCAGGTCGAACAATACCGTGCGGCAGACGAAGCCAAGCGCGGCAAGATGTTCGGCTTCTTTGTGGGCCAGGCGATGAAAGCCTCCAAAGGCAAGGCCAACCCGCAACAGGTGAACGAATTGCTGAAAAGCAAACTCGAAGGCTGACAGCGATGAAGAGACCGAGTGAGACCTCATGCTCAACTCGGCCTACTGTGGGAGGGGGCATGCCCCCGATGAGGGTGTATCAGCCAGCAACTCTATTGACTGACGCGCCGCTATCGGGGCAAGCCCCCTCCCACATTCAATAGGGGGATAACCTGGAAATGAAGCGTCTACTCGGCCTCCTGGCCCTGTTCTCCCTGTTGGCCGGCTGCGCCAGCGGCCTCATCGACCCCAACGGCTACGACGAAACCGGCACTGCGTCCTACTACGGCGCCAAACACCACGGCAAGAAAACTGCCAGCGGTGAACCCTTCAACCAGAACGCCCTGACCGCCGCCCACCGGCGCCTGCCCTTCGGCACGCAGGTCAAGGTCACCAATCTCGACAACGACCGATCCGTGGTTGTCCGCATCAATGATCGCGGCCCGCATACACGTGGGCGCTTGATCGATCTTTCACGCAAGGCCGCCCAACAGCTGGGTATGATCGGCAGCGGTACGGCGCGAGTTCGCGTGCAAGCCCTGAGCAATTGAAAACGGAGCCCTGGCCATTTTCGGATTAACCGCCCTCTCGCCCTGGAGCCTGCTGGAATTGGTCAGCGGCCTGGTGCTGCTGATCCTCGGTGCCGAAATCCTGGTGCGTGCCGCCGTGCGCCTGGCCGCTAGCCTCAAGGTGCGGCCACTGATCATCGGCCTGACCATCGTCGCCTTCGGCAGCAGCGCACCGCAAATGACTGTCAGCCTGCAAGCCACCCTGGCCGGCAATACTGATATCGCCGTGGGCAGCGTGATCGGCAGCAGCATCTTCAACATCCTGGTGACCCTGGGCCTGTCGGCGCTGATTATTCCGCTGCGGGTCTCACGCCAGTTGGTGCGCCTGGACATCCCCGTGATGATCCTGGCCGGGCTGCTGGTGTTCACCCTGGCGGCCAACGAAGAACTCACGCCCATCGACGGCCTGATGCTGCTTGTTGCCCTGCTCGCTTACCTCGGCGTATTGCACTACCAGACGCGCCACTCCCGCCGCCCGCGCACCCTGGACACGGTGGCCAGGGCGCCGTGGCTGAGCAGCGTGGTGCTGATGATCGGTGGTTTTCTGATCCTGGTGCTGGCCGGGCATTTGCTGTTGGGCGCGGCGGTGGATGTGGCGAGCGACCTGGGCCTGTCGGAACGTGTGATCGGGCTGACCCTGATCGGTGTCGGCACCTCCCTGCCCTGCCTGGCGACGTCACTGATCGCCGCCTTGCGCGGCGAGCGGGACATTGCCGTGGGTAACGTGATCGGCAGCAACCTGTTCAACCTGCTCGGCGTGTTGGGCCTGACCGCCCTGCTCGCCCCGTCTCCGCTGTCGGTGTCGCCCAATGCCCTGGATTTCGACCTGCCGGTGATGCTCGGCGTGGTGGTGCTGTGCCTGCCGGTGTTCTACACCGGTTACCGCGTGACCCGCGCCGAAGGCCTGGTACTGCTGGGCCTGTATCTGGCGTACGGGCTGCACGTGATGGCGTTCACCACGGGCATGCCCCTGGCCAACAAGCTTGAACAACTGATGCTGTATTACGTCCTGCCAGTGCTGGTGGCTTTCCTGGTGTTCAGCACGCTGCAAGCCTGGCGCCGCCAACACAAGAGGGAAGCGCAATGACCGATCAGAAGAAGCCCGGGGTACAAATGCGTCGCCAGGTCATGGGCGATACGTTCGTCGACCGCGCCCTGGGCAATGCCACCGAGTTCAGCCAGCCGTTGCAGGATTTCGTCAACGAACATGCCTGGGGCAGCGTATGGAACCGCGAAGGGTTGCCGCTGAAGACCCGCAGCCTGATCACCCTCGCCGCCCTGACCGCGCTCAAGTGCCCGCAGGAATTGAAGGGCCACGTGCGCGGCGCACTGAACAACGGTTGTACCGTGGAGGAAATCCGCGAAGCACTGCTGCATTGCGCGGTGTATGCCGGCGTGCCGGCGGCGATTGATGCGTTCCGTGCCGCGCAGGAAGTGATCGACGCGTATCAGACCGATCAGCAGTGACGGTCAGATAGCTATCGGGGGCAAGCCCCCTCCCACTTTGAATGTGCTCGCCCGTCCAATGTGGGAGGGGGCTTGCCCCCGATTGGCCCTCACAGGCACCCGGGCGTTCAGATCCAACCACCCGCCTGCAACACAAAGATCCCGATATTCGTGGTCACCGCCGCCATCAAGGTGGTGATCACGATAATCGCTGCCGCCAGTTCATGGTTGCCCTCGGCCGCCCTGGCCATCACGAAGCTCGCCGCGGCGGTCGGTGCGCCGAAGTACAGGAACAGAATCCCCAACTCCGCCCCGCGAAAGCCCAGCAGCCAGGCGCCCAGGGTGGCGACCACCGGCAGCCAGACCATCTTCATCAGGCTTGCGCTCAATGCCATGTTGCCGCTCTTGCGCAAAGCCGTCAGTGACAAGGTGCCGCCGATGCAGATCAATGCCAGCGGCAAGGTAGTGTCCGCCAGGTACTGCATGGATTTTTCCAGCCAACCGGGCAGGCCGATCTGGAAATAGGCGAACGGCGCCGCCGCGATCACGCTGATGATCAACGGATTGGCCAGTACACTCTTGCAGATGCTCCACGGGTCGGACTTGATCACCGGGCTGTACACCGCCAGCACGATGGTCGACAGCGTGTTGTAGAACAGGATCACCAGCGCTGCGAGGATCGCGCCGAGGGAGATGCCGTAGTCACCGTACATGCTGGCGGCCAGCGCCAGGCCAATCACGCCGTTATTACCGCGAAACGCCCCCTGGGTGTAGATGCCCCGGTCTTCACGCGGGCAACGAAAGATCGCCCAGCCCCAGGCCAGGGCAAAGCTGAGCAAGGTGGCGACGGCAAAATAGATCAGCAAACCCGGCTTGAGCGCCGAATGCAGGTCGGCATGCAGGATGCCGAGGAACAGCAACGCCGGCATGGTGACGTTGAACACCAGGGACGAGGCCGTATGGATGAAGTTGTCGTTGATCCAGTTGATGCGCTTGAGCAACACACCGAGGAACAGCATGGCAAACACCGGCGCGGTGATGGTGAGGGTGGAGAGGAAAATTGCCAGCATGCCGGGGAGAACCTTGGTGAGCGTCGTTAGGTGGCTAATGATAAGCCAGTGCAGGCCGCTTCGTCTGGTCTACCGCTATCGGGGGGCAAGCCCCTCCCACCTCTGACGGTGCTCACCGTTCAAAATGTGGGAGGGGGCTTGCCCCCGATGCAGGCGACTCGGTCTCAGGTAATAGGCGCCGGGTTAAACAAGGTGATGTCGTTATGCAGCTTGTGGTGTTCCGCCCATGTCTGCTTCTTGCCGCTGGCCACATCCAGGTAGAAGTGAAACAGCTCCCAGCCCAGCTCCTCGATAGTCGCACGCCCGGTGGCAATGCGCCCGGCGTCGATATCGATCAGGTCCGGCCAGCGCTGCGCCAGCTCAGTACGCGTCGACACCTTCACCACCGGCGCCATCGCCAGGCCGTACGGCGTGCCACGCCCGGTGGTGAACACGTGCAGATTCATCCCCGCCGCCAGTTGCAAGGTGCCGCACACAAAGTCACTGGCCGGCGTTGCGCAAAAGATCAGGCCCTTGCCCTTGAAACGCTCACCCGGACCAAGCACACCGTTGATCGCGCTGCTGCCGGACTTGACGATGGAACCCAGGGACTTCTCGACAATGTTCGACAACCCGCCCTTCTTGTTGCCCGGCGTGGTATTGGCACTGCGATCCGCTTCGCCCTTGGCCAGGTAACGATCGTACCAATCCATTTCCCGGACCAGCTCCTGGGCAACGTCCTTCGTCTCTGCACGCGAAGTCAGCAAGTAGATGGCATCCCGTACTTCAGTGACCTCGGAAAACATCACCGTCGCCCCGGCCCGCAGCAGCAAGTCCGAGGCATAGCCCAGCGCCGGGTTGGCGGTGATGCCAGAGAACGCATCACTGCCGCCGCACTGCATGCCCAGGATCAGCTCGGACGCCGGCACTGTTTCGCGACGGCGCTGGTCGAGCTTCTTCAAGCGCACCTCCGCCAGCTCCATGATCTGCTCGATCATCTCGGTAAACCCGTGGCTGGAGTCCTGCAGGCGATACAGCCAGGGCTCACTCAGGTCCACCGAGCTGTCGTTGTCGTGCATCACCTGCCCGGCCTGCAATTTCTCGCAGCCCAGGCTGATCACCAGGGCCTCGCCCCCCAGGTTCGGGTTGCGCGCCAGATTGCGCACGGTGCGGATCGGGATGTAGGCGTCCGTGGCGGTAATCGCCACGCCACAGCCGTAGCTGTGGGTCAGCGCCACCACGTCATCGACATGCGGGTACCTGGGCAGCAATTCATCCTTGATGCGCTTGACCGCATGGTCCAGCACGCCCGTGACGCACTGCACCGTGGTGGTGATGCCGAGAATATTGCGCGTACCCACGGTGCCGTCGGCGTTGCGATACCCCTCGAAGGTAAAGCCCTCCAGTGGCGCCTGGGTTTCAGGCACCTCGGTGGACAGCGGCAAGCTGTCCAGCGGCGGCGCGGTGGGCATGCGCAGTTGATCTTCCTGCACCCAGCTGCCGCGTGGAATCGGTGCCAGCGCATAACCGATGATCTGGCCGTAGCGAATGATCTGGCCACCTTCGGGGATATCTTCCAGGGTCACTTTGTGGCTCTGGGGGATGAAATCCACGGTCACCAGGCCGTCCGGGAACTCGGTCCCGGCCGGGACGCCCTGGTCATTGACCACGATCACCACGTTGTCGCGCTCGTGCAAACGAATCGAGCGCGGCGAGTCGGCATGTTCAATCAACTGCATTACATCGCCCCTCAGGAATGCGCTTCGGTTAGGTGGGTCAACTCAGGCCCCTTGGTGGGCGGCTCTTTGAGTACTACACGCTTGATCGGCCCAACGATGACCAGATAGCTGAACACCGCTACCAGTGCGTTGGCGCCGACGAACACCAGGGCCCATTTGAACGAACCGGTGGTGCTGATGATGTAGCCGATGACAATCGGCGTGGTGATCGACGCGAGGTTACCGAAGGTGTTGAACAAGCCGCCACTGAGGCCGGCGATTTGTTTCGGCGAGGTGTCGGACACCACCGCCCAACCCAGTGCGCCAACGCCCTTGCCGAAGAAGGCCAAGGCCATGAAGCCGACCACCATCCATTCGATATCCACGTAGTTGCACGCCACGATGCTGCTGGAGATCAGCAGGCCACCAATGATTGGCGCCTTGCGCGCGAAGGTCAGGGAATGGCCCTTGCGCAGCAGGTAATCGGAAATTACCCCACCGAGCACGCCACCGATAAACCCGCAGATTGCCGGCAACGAAGCAATGAAACCGGCTTTGAGGATGGTCATGCCCCGGTCCTGCACCAGGTACACCGGGAACCAGGTGAGGAAGAAATAGGTGATGCCGTTGATGCAGTACTGGCCCAGGTAGACGCCGAGCATCATGCGGTTGGTCAGCAACTGGCGGATGTAATCCCACTTCGGCCCGTCGGTTTTCTTGCCCTTGCCTTTGTCCTGGTCCATATCGACCATGGCGCCGTTGGCCGCGATATGGTTGAACTCGGCTTCGTTGATCATCGGGTGCTGGCGCGGGCTGTGGATCACTTTCAGCCAGATCAGCGAGAAAATGATGCCGATCACGCCCATCACGATAAACACGTGCTGCCAGCCGAAGCGGTAGACAATCCAGCCCATCAGCGGCGCAAACAGCACGGTGGCAAAGTATTGCGCCGAATTGAAAATCGCCGATGCCGTACCGCGCTCGGCGGTAGGGAACCAGGCGGCCACAATCCGAGCGTTGCCGGGAAAGGATGGCGCTTCGGCCAGGCCCACCATGAAGCGCAGCATGAACAGCGCAACCACGGCGGTGGAGACCCCGAATTCACCGACATAGCCTTGCAGCACGGTGAACAGGGACCAGGTGAAGATGCTCAGGGCATAGACTTTTTTCGAGCCGAACCGGTCCAGCAGCCAGCCACCGGGGATTTGCCCGGCCACGTAGGCCCAACCGAATGCAGAGAAGATATAACCGAGGGTGACCGCGTCGATGCCGAGGTCTTTTTGCAGGCTGGAACCTGCGATGGCGATGGTGGCCCGGTCGGCGTAGTTGATCGTGGTCACCAGGAACAGCATGAGCAGGATCAAATAGCGGACGTGGGTCGGCTTGGTCGCTTGCATGTAGAAGTACTCCCACTAATTATTTTTTTTGCGGGTAATGGTTTTCTGTTTTTAGTGTGGGAGCCGGCAGGCATCCGGCTCCCACAAGGTGATGCGTCTTACGACCCGATGTAACTGGTCTTCACCACGGTGTAGAACTCTTGCGCATAGCGACCTTGCTCACGCGAACCATAGGATGAGCCCTTACGGCCACCGAAAGGAACGTGGTAATCCACACCGGCAGTCGGCAGGTTGACCATCACCATCCCGGCCTGGGAATGGCGCTTGAAGTGGTTGGCGTATTTGAGCGAGGTGGTGGCAATGCCCGCCGACAGCCCGAACTCGGTGTCGTTGGCCATGGCCAGCGCCGCTTCGTAGTCCGCCACGCGCACCACGTTGGCCACCGGGCCGAAGATCTCTTCACGGCTGATACGCATCGCAGCTTCACTGTCGGCAAACAGCGTCGGTGCCAGGTAGTAGCCTTCGGTGTCGCAGGTCACCAGGCCGCCACCGCTGACCAGCCGCGCACCTTCGCTCTGGCCGATGTCGATGTACTTGAGGTCCTGGTCCAACTGGGCCTGGGAAACCACTGGGCCGATGTCCGTGCCGCTCTTGAGGGCGTGGCCGACCTTGATCGACTTCATGCGCTCCGCCATGGCCGCGACGAACTGGTCGTGGATACCCGCGGTCACGATCAGGCGGCTGGAAGCGGTGCAACGCTGGCCGGTGGAGTAGAAAGCGCTCTGTACCGACAGCTCGACGGCCTGCTTGAGGTCGGCGTCGTCGAGGATGATCTGCGGATTTTTGCCGCCCATCTCCAACTGCACTTTGGCCTGGCGCGAGACGCAGCTGACGGCGATCTGGCGCCCAACACCCACAGAACCGGTGAAACTGATGCCATCGACCTTCGGGCTGTTGACCAGCACATCGCCAACCACGCGACCGCTGCCCATCACCAGGTTGAATACACCGGCGGGGAAACCGGCACGGGAAATGATTTCGGCCAACGCCCAGGCACAGCCCGGCACCAACTCGGCAGGCTTGATCACCACGCAGTTACCGTAGGCCAGGGCCGGGGCGATCTTCCACGCGGGGATGGCGACCGGGAAGTTCCACGGCGTGATCAGGCCGACCACACCCAGGGCTTCACGGGTGACTTCAACGTTGACGCCTGGGCGTACCGACGGCACGTAGTCACCGGACAGGCGCAGGCATTCACCGGCAAAGAACTTGAAGATATTACCGGCACGGGTCACTTCACCGATGGCTTCGGGCAGGGTCTTGCCCTCTTCACGGGCCAGCAGGGTGCCGAGCTCTTCGCGACGGGCGAGGATCTCGCTGCCGACTTTATCCAAGGCATCGTGACGCGCCTGGATCCCGGACGTAGACCAGGCTGGGAATGCGGCACGGGCGGCATCAATGGCAGTGTTGACCTGAGCGACATCCGCCTTGGCATACTCGCCAATGACATCGGACAACTCCGACGGGTTGAGGTTGACGCAATAGTCGGCACCGGCCACCCACTGGCCATTGATGTAGTTATCGAAACGTTGGGCTTGGGACACAAATCTTCTCCTGACGCAAAAGGCCGCTGATTGCTCAGCGGCCTTGTAGATAGGTTATTGCGCGCCTTGCTTGTCGATCAGCGCGGCCAGGGCTTCGTACTCTTCCGGCAGCAAGTCGGTCAGCGGCGTGCGCACCGGGCCTGCGTCGTAGCCGGCGATTTTTGCACCTGCCTTGACGATGCTTACCGCGTAACCGGCCTTGCGGTTACGGATATCCAGGTACGGCAGGAAGAAGTCGTCGATGATCCTGGCGACGGTGGCGTGATCGTCCTTGGCAATCGCGTGGTAGAAATCCATCGCGGTTTTCGGGATGAAGTTGAACACCGCCGAGGAGTACACCGGCACGCCCAGGGCCTTGTAGGCAGCGGCGTAAACCTCTGCCGTCGGCAGGCCACCGAGGTAGCTGAAACGGTCACCCAGGCGACGGCGGATCGACACCATCAACTCGATATCGCCCAGGCCATCCTTGTAGCCGATCAGGTTCGGGCAGCGCTCGGCCAGGCGTTCCAGCAGCGTCGCAGTCAGGCGGCATACGTTGCGGTTGTAGACCACCACGCCGATCTTGACCGACTTGCACACCGCTTCAACGTGAGCAGCAACGCCGTCCTGGCTGGCTTCGGTGAGGTAGTGCGGCAGCAGCAGCAGGCCCTTGGCACCGAGGCGTTCGGCTTCCTGGGCGTATTCGATGGCCTGGCGGGTCGAACCGCCGACACCGGCCAGGATCGGCACGCTGGTGGCGCAGGTATCTACGGCGGTTTTCACCACCTGGGAATATTCGCTGGCGGCGAGGGAGAAAAACTCACCGGTGCCGCCGGCAGCGAACAAGGCAGTCGCGCCGTAAGGGGCGAGCCATTCCAGGCGCTTGATGTAGCCCGCCTGGTGGAAGTCACCCTGGGCGTTGAAATCGGTCACCGGGAAAGACAGCAGACCGTGGGAGAGGATGGACTTCAGTTCTTGTGGATTCATTATTCGAACACCCTGGGCGAAGACTTTCTATCGAAAGGTTGTTGTTGGTTTTGGTGATGTCGTACGTCATCGTACAACTATAAAAAGATTCGTCAACTGCAATTGATCAGACTTCATTCAACGAGGGGTTAAAGGGCGCCGTCTTGACGTAGGAAGTTTTTCCTCTATGCTCTCAACAACTGTATATACATACATCTATTACGGAAGATTCCTACGACATAGCAAGGAGCTAACATGTCAGGTCTTGATCTCGCAGTATCCGAAAAGAAACCACCTGTTCTGCGTTTCGAAGGGGGTGAACACACCGCCATCGGCGACGACACCCTGCTGCGCTTCGCCAAGGACGCCCCGGCAATTCCCGCCCGCCAAGTCGAGCTGCACCTGCCCAACGGGCTGGCGTTGACCTATGGCCAGGTCATTGCCTTGGGCGGCGACTTCTATGGCATCCCCGGCCAACCCATCAGCGATGGCACCTCCCCGGCCGAACGCGTGCAACGTTTTACCGCTGCTTTCAACACGCTCGCCGTGCTGCCCGCTTCACGGGAAGAAGCGCACAAGATCCTCGCGGTGATGCAAAAGGAGATCAACGCGGTCAAACAGGCGATCAAGGATGGCAAGCAAGCCCATGAAGCCTACGACGCCTTGGGTGATACGTTGTCTGAGGAATGGAACCGCATCACCGGCGGTGGCAGCGCGGTGTCGGCGCCGATTCCACTGGGGCGCTATTTGAAGTTGGCGGCGGACAATGCCGATCACTTCGGCGAATGGGCGCTGTCCGCGTACCTGGCAGGGCATACGGCGGCGTTGCAACAAGCCGTCGTGGCCCATCAGACCGGTACCGACCAGGCGCTGGAACTGGCCTATGCCATGAACAGTTTTGCCGATCATTTTTTGACCGATCTGTTCTCCGCAGGCCACTTGCGTGTACCGCGCAAACAACTGGCAGCGGTGGTGACACCCGGTGAACTGGGCTCGCTGATCAGTCGTTTCATGCATGACGAAGACAGCAAGTTCGGGCTCAACGTACGCAATGCCATGGGCGATCAATGGCATGCGTATGGGGACAAGCGCTACTTCGATGATATCGATGCGGACAACCGGATGCAGGTCAAACGTGCGGTGCAAGCCTCAGCCGATGAGATCTTCGATACGTTTATCAGTGGTGCCGCGCCCTCCCCGGCCAACTTCAAGGCACCGCTGTATGTGCCCGACCTGAATGCGACACAGAACCCGGCGAACAACTTTTCGCCGCTGTTCAAGATGGAGGGAGACAAGGTGCTGCGCCGCAAGGATGTGAATGACCTGAACGACAAGCGCTGGACGAATGATTGGTGGGGGTGGAGTACTTACCTGCTGCTCAAGGACTACAAGCCAAACACCCCGACAAACTGACAACCGCGCCTACAGGCAGCACTTCTAGATGCGTTGCGCCTCCGCCTCTTCATGGGCATGGCGCAGCCGCTCACGGCTGTTGGTCAAATGCAATCGCATCGCCGCCCGCGCCGCATCCGAATCCTGGCGGGCAATCGCCTCATAGATCTCTTCGTGTTCGCGGCTCAAACGGCTCATGTAGTGCTGCTGGTCATCATGAGCCAGGCGCGCTGAATTCAGGCGGGTGCGCGGAATGATGCTGGTACCGAGGTGGGTCATGATGTCGGTGAAGTAGCGGTTGCCGGTGGACAGGGCAATTTCCAGGTGGAAGGCAAAGTCGGAGGCCACCGCGTCGCCTGCGTGGGCCGCACTTTCATTCAGGGCATCGAGCGCAGCGCGCATGGCGGCCAGTTGTTCGTCGCTGCGACGTAGAGCTGCAAGACCGGCGGACTCCACTTCCAGGCTGATACGCAGCTCAAGAATCGCCAGCACATCACGCAATGTCACCACAGTGGCCGGGTCGATGCGAAAGCCGCTCGGGCTCGGCGTGTCCAGCACAAAGGTGCCGATACCATGACGGGTTTCCACCTGTCCCGCCGCCTGCAGACGTGAGATAGCCTCCCGCACCACCGTGCGGCTGACCCCATGGGCCTCCATGATCGCCGACTCGGTGGGCAACTTGTCGCCCCGCTTGAGCTGGCCATCGCGGATCTGCTCGGACAACACCGTGACCAATTCCTGGGCAAGGCTGCGGCGCTTGCGGGGAAGACGAGGGGCGGTGTGGGCGTTTTCCATGATGAATCATCTTTCTCGGTGAACGTGAGCACGCATCATAGCCCATGGTGGTTGTACGATCACCGTCCGGGCGCGACTTTCATCCACATCCTTCACGCAAAAAAATGCCCCGACACAAGTCGAGGCATTTTTTCGGCAAACCCCGAGGGGAACGCCGTTTATTTCACCACTTTCAGGCTCGGCCGGCCGCTGGGACGCGGTGGCTCGGAATCCGGTGGAGGTTGATCATCGCCCTGTTCGCTTTCGATCGATTCGTCGTCCTCGAAAGGCGACTCCAGATCGAACACCATGCCTTGGCCATTCTCCCGGGCATAGATGCCGAGGATGGCGCCAATCGGCACGTACAGCGTATGCGGCACGCCGCCGAAACGCCCTTCGAAGCTGACCGCTTCGTTGTCCATGTGCAGGTGGCGCACGGCACTGGGTGATACGTTCAGCACAATCTGCCCGTCGCTGGCAAAACCCTGCGGTACCTGAACCGCAGGAAATTCGGAATTGACCAGCATGTGCGGGGTGCAATCGTTGTCCACAATCCACTCATAGAGCGCACGGACCAGGTAGGGTCGACTGGAGTTCATCAGCGGCTCCTTAAGCCTTAGCGCATATCGCGTTCGACACCAGACAGACTCGCCTGGAAAGCCTCACGCGCAAACTGGCGCTCCATGTAATCAAGCAGCGGCTTGGCTGGCCGCGGCAGTTCAATACCAAGAATCGGCAAACGCCAGAGTATCGGTAATAGGCAGCAATCCACCAAACTTTGTTCCTCACTGAGGAAAAAAGGCTTATCGGCGAACAGCGGCGAAACGCCGGTCAGGCTTTCGCGCAATTCCTTACGCGCCTGTACACGTGCCGCCTCTTTGCTGCGGGTATCCAGAATCAAATCCACCAGCCCGCACCAGTCACGCTGGATCCGGTGGATCAGCAGGCGGCTGTTGGCACGCGCCACCGGGTACACCGGCAGCAAGGGTGGATGCGGGTAACGCTCATCCAGGTATTCCATCACGACGGTCGACTCCCACAACGCCAGGTCACGATCGACCAGGGTGGGCAAGCTGCCGTAGGGGTTCACTTCGATCAGTTTGGGTGGATGACGACCTGCTTCCACACTGATGATCTCGGCGCTGACACCCTTCTCTGCGAGCACGATGCGTACTCGGTGGGAATAGTGGTCGGCGGGGTCGGAGTAACAGGCCAACCGGTTGGTCACGCCCATGGCGGTCCTCCTCGCTTGTTGAAATTATCGAAAGCTCAAAAACGAGCGCGCCCAGAGAGCATCTCTGTAACGCCTGGAACAACCAGACCGCTACGTATTCAGAGATGCCGCTGGGCGCGCAAGATTAACAGCAATTGCTTACGGTTGGATCAATGCACATCCTTCCAGTATTCGCGTTTGAGCAGATAGGCGAATACGAAGAAGAACGCCAGGTACAGCAACACATAGGTACCGATGCGCTGATGCTGCAGTTTGACCGGGTTGGCCGAGTAGGCCAGGAAGGTCACAAGGTTCTTGACCTTCTCGTCGAACTGCTCGTCTGTCAACGAACCTGGGGTTTCTATCTTCAGTTGATCGCACGCTTCATGAGTCAAAGGTGTGCCGGTCAACGGATCGTATTGCTTCTTGCCGTCTTCAACGACCTGAATCTGCTTGCATCCTACCACTTGCTTGCCTTGCAGGCCGACCAGAACGTTAGGCATGCCGACGTTCGGGAACACACGGTTGTTCACGCCATAAGGGCGCGCCGGGTCTTCGTAGAAGGATTTCAGGTAGCCGTAGAGCCAGTCGGTGCCGCGTACACGTGCCACCAGGGTCAGGTCGGGCGGTGCCGCGCCGAACCAGGTCTTGGCGTCGGCGGGCTTCATGCCGATGGTCATGTGGTCGCCGATCTTGGCACCAGTGAACACCAGTTTCTCCAGCATCATTTCATGGGGGATACCGAGGTCATCGGCCACCCGCTCGTAACGCTGGAACTTGGCGCTGTGGCAGCCCATGCAGTAGTTGGCGAACGTACGCGCGCCGTCTTGCATGGCGGCCTTGTCAGACACGTCGATATCGACTTTTTCCAGCGCCGGGCCACCGTGCTCGGCGGCGAAGGACAGGAGCGGCAGCGCCGCAAGCATCAAAGCAACGAATAACTTTTTCATCAGCCAGTCACCCTTTCCGGAACCGGTTTGGTCTTCTCGAGCCGGGTGTAGAACGGCATCAGAATGAAGTAGGCGAAGTACAGGAAGGTGCAGACCTGCGACAGCAACGTACGCTCTGGGGTTGGCGCCAATACACCGAGGACGCCCAGGATGACGAAGGCAATGCAGAACACCCACAGCCAGATCTTGCTCAGCCAGCCCTTGTAGCGCATGGACTTGACCGGGCTACGGTCGAGCCAAGGCAACACGAACAGCACCGCGATGGCCGCGCCCATGGCGATCACGCCCATGAGCTTGTCGGGGATCGCGCGCAAGATCGCGTAGAACGGCGTGAAGTACCAGACCGGGGCAATGTGCTCGGGCGTCTTGAAGGCGTTGGCCTGTTCGAAGTTAGGCTTCTCCAGGAAATAACCGCCCATCTCCGGGAAAAAGAACACGATCGAGCAGAACACGAACAGGAACACCACCACACCGACAATGTCTTTCACGGTGTAGTAAGGGTGGAACGGAATGCCATCCAGCGGGATGCCGTTTTCGTCCTTGTGCTTCTTGATGTCCACGCCATCCGGGTTGTTGGAGCCGACCTCGTGCAACGCCAGGATGTGCAGCACCACCAGGCCCAGGATCACGATCGGCAGAGCCACAACGTGCAGGGCGAAGAAGCGGTTCAGGGTGATGCCGGAGATCAGGTAGTCACCCCGGATCCACTGGGTCAGGTCGTTGCCGATCACCGGGATCGCACCGAACAGCGAGATGATCACCTGGGCGCCCCAGTACGACATCTGGCCCCACGGCAGCAGGTAACCCATGAAGGCTTCGGCCATCAACGCCAGGTAGATCAGCATGCCGAACACCCACACCAGCTCACGCGGCTTCTGGTACGAGCCGTAGAGCAGGCCACGGAACATGTGCAGGTAGACGACGATGAAGAATGCCGAGGCGCCGGTGGAGTGCAGCAGACGCAGGATCGAGCCGTACTCGACGTCACGCATGATGTACTCGACGGAGGCGAACGCCTCTTCCGCCGACGGGGTGTAGCTCATCGTCAGCCACACACCGGTGACGATCTGGTTGACCAGCACCAGCAGGGCCAGGGAGCCGAAGAAATAGAAGAAGTTGAAGTTTTTCGGCGCGTAATATTTGCTGAGATGGTCTTCCCACATTTTAGTGGCGGGGAAGCGCGCATCCACCCAATCCATGAACTTGCTCATCACGCGTTCTCCTTATCGAGGCCAATGACAATGAGGTCGTCAGTTTCGTAGGTGTGCGGAGGAACCGGCAGGTTCAGGGGAGCAGGCTGGGATTTGTAGACGCGGCCAGCGAGGTCGTAGTGTGAGCCGTGGCAGGGGCAGAAATAACCGCCGACCCAATCCTTGCCCAGGTCGACAGGGGCCACTTCCGGGCGGAAGGTTGGCGAACAACCCAGGTGGGTACACAGACCGACCAGCAGCAGGATCTCTGGCTTGATCGAACGCACTTCGTTTTTGGCGTAGGCGGGCTGGTCGGACTTCTCGGATTTGGGGTCAGACAACTGGCCTTCGATCTTCTTGAGATTCCCCAGGATTTCCTCGGTACGACGAACAATGAACACCGGCTGGCCGCGCCACTCAGCAATCATCTGCTGGCCTGGCTCGATCTTGCTGATATTCACCTTCACCGGTGCACCTGCGGCTTTCGCCTTGGCACTGGGAAACCATGACCCCACGAACGGGACCGCAGCCCCCACCGCTCCTGCAGCACCCACCACGGATGTGGCTGCTACCAAGAAGCGACGCCGGCCTGCATTCACGCCGTCATTGCTCATTCAGTCCTCTCCCATCAGCTTTTTGGCCTGTTAAATCAGGCGTCTACTAAGTGTTGAATCTTTACTTATAAAAATTTTGCCGAATGGTAATGAAAAGCCCCACGTCTGACAAGGGAATTGCCCGGGGCTCAGCCTCCAGGCCTTGTAGTATAGGGGGTCTACGGATGTGGCAAGTTGTCACGGCGATTTTTCTGCATAAATCGCAGGCAATAAAAAACGCCCAGCTCCGTGAGGAGGCTGGGCGTTTTTGTGGAACGTAAAGCGAATTAACGCTTCGAGTACTGCGGACGCTTACGCGCTTTACGCAGACCGACTTTCTTACGTTCAACTTCACGAGCATCGCGAGTCACGAAGCCAGCTTTGCGCAGAGCGCCACGCAGGGTTTCGTCGTACTGCATCAGAGCGCGAGTGATACCGTGGCGGATTGCGCCAGCTTGACCACTTACACCGCCACCGATAACGGTGACGTAGATGTCGAACTTTTCAACGGTCTCGGTCAGTTCCAGCGGCTGACGAACTACCATGCGGGCAGTTTCGCGGCCGAAGAAGTTGTCCAGGGAGCGGTTGTTGATCGAGATGTTACCAGTACCCGGACGCAGGAAAACGCGAGCGGTTGCGGTTTTGCGACGGCCAGTGCCGTAATTTTGAGTCGCCGACATAATGAACTATTCCGTTAAAACTTCAGTTCTTGGGGCTGCTGAGCAGCATGAGGGTGTACAGCGCCCGCATAGACTTTCAGCTTGCGAAACATATCGCGACCCAGTGGGCCCTTAGGCAGCATGCCTTTGACCGCGATTTCGATCGGGGCTTCAGGCTTCTTGGCAATCAGGCCTTCGAAGTTGGAAGACTTGATACCGCCTGGGAAACCGGAGTGACGGTAGTACATTTTGTCGCTTGCTTTGTTGCCGGTTACACGAACCTGCTCAGCGTTGATGATCACGATGTAGTCACCGGTGTCAACGTGAGGGGTGTACTCAGGCTTGTGCTTGCCACGCAGACGGCTGGCGACTTCAGTGGCCAGACGACCCAGGGTCTGACCAGCGGCGTCGACGACAAACCAGTCGCGCTGAACTGTTTCCGGTTTTGCAGTAAAAGTTGTCATTCTTTAATAGCCTCAGGGGCCGCCCTGTAAATTAGACGGCGGATCTTACTGAATAGTGCGTACTTTGACAAGTCAAAGGCAGCCGGATACAGACGCTATCGGGGGCTCGGGTCGGCGCGTCCGTTCAACGGCAAGATTCTTCGGCAGGCGGCGCATCACTTCCACTGCAGAAAGAGGTGGGCAATTATGCAGATTGCGAAAAAAAATTCAACCTGCTTTTATGATTGTTTTCCCTGAAGGAGTACCCGATGGATTATCGACAGCTGGGCCGTACGGATCTGAACGTGAGCGCGATAGCCCTGGGGACCATGACCTGGGGCGAGCAGAACAGCGAGGCAGAGGCCTTCGCGCAGATCGAGCGGGCCAAGGGCGCGGGGATCAACTTCCTCGACACCGCTGAAATGTACCCGGTGCCGCCCAAGGCCGACACCTATGCCACCACCGAACGCTACATCGGTAATTACTTCAAGAGCCGTGGCGACCGTGCCGACTGGATCCTCGCCAGCAAGATCGCTGGCCCCGGCAACACCATCGATTACATCCGCGACGGTCACCTGCGCCACAACCGCAAGCACATCGTCGAAGCCCTGGACGCCAGCCTCAAGCGCCTGCAGACCGACTGGATCGACCTCTACCAACTGCACTGGCCGGAACGCAGTACCAACTTCTTCGGCCAACTGAGCTACAAGCACAAGGACGAAGACAACCTCACCCCGCTGGAAGAAACCCTCGAAGCGCTGGATGAGCAGGTGAAGGCCGGCAAGATCCGCCACATCGGCCTGTCCAACGAAACGCCGTGGGGCACCATGAAGTTCCTCGCCCTGGCCGAAGCCCGTGGCTGGCCGCGTGCGGTGTCGATCCAGAACCCCTACAACCTGCTCAACCGCAGCTTTGAAGTGGGCCTGGCGGAAGTCGCGATTCGCGAGCAATGCGGCCTGCTGGCGTATTCGCCCCTGGCGTTCGGCATGCTCAGCGGCAAATATGAGAATGGCGCCCGCCCAGCGAAAGCGCGACTGACGGAATACAGCCGCTTCAGCCGTTACTTCAACCCGCAGTCGGAAGCGGCATGCAGCCGCTACGTTGCACTGGCGCGGGAGCATGGGCTGGACCCGGCGCAGATGGCGTTGGCGTTTGTGACGCAGCAACCGTTCGTGACCAGCAACATCATTGGCGCGACAAGCCTGGGGCAACTGGACAGCAACATTGCCAGTGCGGATCTGAAACTGTCGAAAGAGGTATTGGAAGGGATTGAGGCGATTCAGAAGGATCACCCGAACCCAGCGCCTTGATTGATCTTAAGACCGCTATCGGGGGCAAGCCCCCTCCCACATTTTGATCTGTGAATACATTCAAGTGTGGGAGGGGGCTTGCCCCCGATTTGGCCATCAGCAGAACCGCCCAATCAAAGCGCCCGCGCAATGATCTCCTTCATGATCTCATTGGTCCCCGCATAAATCCGCTGCACCCGCGCATCCGCCCAGGCCCGGGCAATCGGGTATTCCCACATGAAGCCGTAGCCTCCGTGCAACTGCACGCACTCATCGAGCACCTTGCATTGCAGGTCGGTAGCCCAGTACTTGGCCATCGCCGCTGTGGGCACATCCAGCTTGCCTTCCAGGTGCAACGCCATGCACTTGTCGACAAACACACGGCCAATCTGAATCTCGGTCGCCATCTCCGCCAGCTTGAAGCGGGTGTTCTGGAAATCGGCAATCGCCTTACCGAACGCCTGGCGTTCACGGGTGTACGCCAGGGTCCACTCCAACGCCGCCTCGGCTGACGACAAAGCGCCAATCGCCACGGTCAACCGTTCCTGAGGCAGCTCCTGCATCAGATAGGCGAAGCCCATGCCGGCCTGGCCGAGCAGGTTTTCCTTGGGCACCCGCACATCCTGGAAGAACAGCTCCGAGGTGTCCTGGGCCTTCATGCCCACCTTCTCCAGGCGCTTGCCCTTGTCGAAGCCCGGCGTGTCGGCCTCCACCAGGAACAGGCTGGTGCCCTTGGCGCCAGCCTTGGGATCGGTCTTGGCGACCACGATGACCAACTCGGCCAGGTAGCCGTTGGTAATGAAGGTCTTGGAGCCGTTGATCACGTACTCATCGCCGTCCAGCACCGCCGTGGTCTTCACGCCTTGCAAGTCGGAACCGGCGCCCGGCTCGGTCATGGCAATCGCCGTGACCAGCTCGCCGGAGATCAACTTGGGCAGGTATTTGTGTTTCAGCGCTTCACTGCCGTAATGCAGGATATAAGGCGCCACAATGTCCGAATGCAGGGAAAAGCCGATGCCGGTCAGGCCCAGCCGGCTGATCTCTTCGATCACCACCGCACTGTATAAAAAGTCCGCGCCCAGCCCGCCATATTCTTCCGGCAGGTGAGAGCAGAGCATGCCCGCCTCCCCCGCCTTGCTCCACAAATTGCGGTCGATGTAGCCCTGTTTCTCCCATTGCCCATGGAACGGCGCGGCGTCCTTTTCGAGGAAGGTGCGCACGCTCTCGCGGAAGAGTTCGTGTTCCGGGCTGAACAAGGTTCTGGGAATCATGGGTCACCTGCATGGATTGTCGGACAAGAGCGAGCCCCCAGAGACTATGCCGCGAAGGCAGCACGGGACACTGGACACATGCGACAAAAAATAAGACGATCCAGCCGTCTGGTGACCACTTTCCCCTATAAGAATAAATGAAATTATGTCTAACCAAATCTCCACGCCCTTGCGGCGCGTCAGCATTTTGGCCATTGATCGGGTATTCGCTTCCACCCTCATGCAAGCCAAGGATTTCTTCCACCTCGCCAGCCTGCGTTACGGCAAGCAACAAGGCCTGGGGCTGACGCCAGGGTTTGAAACACGCCTGGTCAGCCCCGATGGGCAATCGGTGTGCAGTTTCAGTGATGTGATCATGCCGGTGGACGGCGGCCTCGAAGACGCCGACATCATCGTGCTGCCGGCCTTCTGGGATGACTTCGACACCTTGTGCGCCCGCTACCCGCAAGTGCTGCCGTGGCTGCGCGAACAGCATGCACGCGGTGCTGTGTTGTGCGGCGAAGCCACCGGGGTATTCTGGCTGGCCGAAGCCGGCCTGCTCGATGGCAAGGAAGCGACCACCTACTGGCGTTTCTTCAATGCGTTCGGCGAACGTTTCCCCAAGGTCCAGCTCAACCAGGACAAGCACCTCACTGACGCCGACAACCTGTATTGCGCCGGCGGCACCACCTCGGCATGCGACCTCTACATCTACCTGATCGAACGCTTCTGTGGCGCCAACATCGCCCAGGCCGTGGCCCGCGATATCCTCTACGAAGTGCAGCGCAGCTATTCGCCAGGACGTATCGGGTTTGGCGGTCAGAAGCTGCACCAGGACGTGATCATCCTGCAGATCCAACACTGGCTCGAAGAGCATTTCGCCGACAAGTTCCGCTTCGAAGACGTCGCCCGGGAACACGGCATGAGCATCCGCAACTTCATGCGCCGCTTCCAGACCGCCACCGGCGACAAGCCGCTGCATTACCTGCAACGCCTGCGGATCGAGACGGCCAAGGGCCTGCTCTCGGGCAGCCGCAAGAGCATCAAGACCATCAGTTATGAGGTGGGTTACGACGATGCGAGTTTCTTTGCGCGGTTGTTCAGGCAGCACACTGAATTATCACCGAACCAGTATCGCCAGCAATTCCAGCAGGCTGCCTGAGTCAGAGCGTACACAAGGCAAATGTGGGAAGGGGCTTGCCCCCTCCCACAGTTTGATCTACATCGATCTTAGGGTTTGTGTCCGCGCGAGAGGAACTCGTGGGACTGCATTTCCAGCAAGCGGCTCAACGTGCGCTGGAACTCGAAGTTCAGGCGCCCGCCGGTATACAGGTCCTTGAGCTCGACTTCCGCCGAGATGATCAGCTTGACGTTACGGTCGTAGAATTCGTCGACCATGTTGATGAAACGTCGCGCGATGTCGTCGGTGGTGACGCTCATCTGTTCCACGCCGCTCAGGATCACCGCGTGGAAGATCTTGCCCAGTTCGATGTAGTCGTTCTGGCTGCGCGGGCCGTCGCACAGTTGGCGGAACTCGAACCAGGCCACGTCGTCGCAGGTGCGCAGCGCGATGATTTCGCGGTTCTCGATCACCAGCTTGTCGTTTTCCACCGCCTGGGTGCATTCCGGCGTAAGGGCACGGAAGCTCTTTTTCAGGCTTTCGTGGGCCGCCTCATTGAGCGGGAAGTGGAACAGCTCCGCTTGTTCCAAGTGACGCAGACGGTAGTCGACGCCGCTGTCGACGTTGACGATCTCGGTATGCTGCTTGATCAGCGCAATGGCCGGCAGGAAGCGTGCGCGTTGCAGGCCGTCCTTGTACAAACCGTCGGGCACGATATTCGAGGTGGCGACCAGGGTCACGCCGTTCTTGAACAGCTCTTCCATCAGGGTGCCGAGGATCATGGCGTCGGTGATGTCGGAGACGAAGAACTCATCGAAGCAGATCACCCGCGCTTCTTCGGAGAAACGCTTGGCGATGATGGTCAGCGGGTTTTTCTCGCCCGGCAGGGTCTTCATCTCTTCGTGCACGCGCTTCATGAAGCGGTGAAAGTGCGTCCGGACCTTTTCCTTGAACGGCAGCGCTTCGAAAAAGGTGTCCACCAGGTAGGTCTTGCCCCGGCCCACGCCACCCCAGAAGTACAGGCCCTTGACCGGCGTGTGGTCTTTCTTGCCAAACAGCTTGCTGAACATCCCTGGCTTGCTTTGCGAGGCCGCGAGCAGGTCATCGTACAGGCGCTGCAGATGACGCACCGCCGTTTCCTGGGCCGCGTCATGGAAGAATTCAGGGCGTTTCAGATCAGCTTGATATCGTTCTAGGGGCGTCATAATTTCGTTAGCAAGGCAACAAAAACGGGCCGTCACTGTAACGACGGCCCTGGATAATGGCAATCAACCCTTGGTCGGGTTAATCCTCGAGGGGGGTCAACGCAACGCGCAGGGCGGCGATGGCGGCATCACGCGATGCCTCGTCGGCGAACTCGGCGCTATCGGCCACGGCGGCACCGTCCAGCCATACGCTGAAACCCAGTGCCTCGGTGCGCAGGTCCAGCGCGTCGCCGCTTTGCAGTTGCTTGGTCACGGCACCGGCCGCCTTGCCGTCGGCAAAGTTGCGCGACAGCAACAGTTGCTCGCCATCTGCGGCCAGCAGACGGAAGCGGAAGCTACCATCGTCTTCGCGAAAGCTCACGAAGCGCGCGGCTTTCGCCGCCTTCTTCTTGGCGGCGACCGGTGCCGCAGCCTGGTTGACAAACGAACGCAGGCCCACCGCTTCACGCAGTTCAGCCAGGAACGGCGCCGCCACGGCACGGGCCTTCTTGGCGCCGATCAGCAGCAGGTCTTCCATGTCAGAAGGGCGCGACATCAGTTGATGGTAGCGCTCGCGGGCTTCACCCAACTGGCCGTCCAGCAGGTGGAACAGGCGGTTCTTCGCCTCGCCCCAACCCAGCCCTTGCAGCAGTTCGGCACGGAATTCTTCTTCCTGCGCCTTGGTCGCAAACGCCTGGTACAGGGTGAACAGGTGCGAATTGTCCGGGTCCTTGGCTTCGCCCGGGGCGCGGGAGTCGGTGACGATCCGCGAGATGGCGTCCTTCATGTCCTTGGCGCTGGTGAACAATGGGATGGTGTTGTCGTAGCTTTTCGACATCTTGCGGCCATCCAGGCCCGGCAAGGTGGCGACGCTTTCTTCGATCAACGCCTCGGGCATGGTGAAGAATTCTTTACCGTTGCCGAACAGGTGGTTGAAGCGCTGGCCGATATCACGGGCCATTTCCACGTGCTGGATCTGGTCGCGCCCCACCGGCACTTTGTGTGCGTTGAACATCAGGATGTCCGCTGCCATCAGCACCGGGTAGCTGTACAGGCCCATGCTGATGCCCGCATCCGGGTCTTCGCCGGCTTCCACGTTCTTGTCCACCGAGGCCTTGTACGCGTGGGCGCGGTTGAGCAGGCCCTTGGCGGCCACGCAGGTCAGCAGCCAGGTCAGCTCGGGGATTTCCGGGATGTCCGACTGGCGATAGAACGTCACCCGGTTCACATCCAGGCCACCGGCCAGCCAGGTCGCGGCGATTTCCATGCGCGAGCGCTGGATGCGCTGCGGGTCATCGCATTTGATCAGGGCGTGGTAGTCGGCCAGGAAGTAGAAAGAGTCGGCATTGGCGTCCTGGCTGGCGAGGATCGCCGGGCGAATCGCACCGGCATAGTTGCCCAGGTGCGGCGTGCCGGTGGTGGTGATGCCGGTGAGGATACGGGTACGAGTCGTCATGGGTAATCGCTTATCAGACTGCTATCAATTCGAGAGGCGCGGCAGCACCAGATCCTTCAGATCGGTGAGCTTGCCGTGAAAAAAGTGTCCGCATTCTGCCACTTTCAGCAGCTCATGGGGGCGATTCAAGGCGGCGGACCAGTCGTAGACGATCTGCGGGTCGACCACTTCGTCGGTTTCCGGCTGGATAAGGGTCAGTGGGCAGGCCTGGGGCAGTTGGTCGCTGTCACGCAGGCGCATCACCGCGGCGGCAACCATGAACAGGTGCGAGAGTTTTTCGCCCTTGGCCTCCAGGCGGCCACCCAGGCTGGCGGCCACGTAGCCTCCGAAGGAAAACCCGAGCAAGGTGATCGGCAGGTCGGGGTGTTTTTCCCGCAACCAGGTAGCAGCCGCTTCAGCATCGTCCACTTCACCGGTGCTCATGTCGTGGGTGCCGGCACTCGCGCCGACGCCACGGTAATTGAAACGCAAGGTGATCAAACCGGCATCGCGGGCGGTGCGTTGCAAGGTCGATACAACTTTATTGAGCATGGTCCCGCCCTGCACCGGGTTAGGGTGACAGATCAGCGCCAGGCCACGTGGCTCGGGGTGATCCAGGTACAGGGCTTCCAATTGGCCTACCGGGCCATCGATCAAAACGGGGGTTTCACGCATGAGCAAGGAATGAACTCCGTGACCTCTCAAAGGGTCGACTCGTCTAGCTAAAAGTCTGTGCTTGGCATGATTGCGAGCTTAATCGCGGTATACAGCGCAGGTTTGAGCCGTTAACGTAAAGCAAAGCCGTTTATAGAGGAAGGACTCGTGGAACACTCGCTCTTAGTTTGGTTGTTGCCGACTCTTGCCCTGGTTGCCGGTGTCGCCATTGGTTTCCTGGTTGCTCGCTTGCTGCCGAATGCCGCGCCTAACCGCACGCAGCGTCAGCTGGATGATATCCAGGAACGTTTTGACAGTTATCAGAACGAGGTTGTTACCCACTTCAACAGCACCGCGACCCTGGTCAAGAAGCTCACCCAGAGCTACCAGGAAGTACAGGATCATCTCGCCGATGGCGCCAACCGCCTCGCCCTCGACGACATCACCCGCCAGCGCCTGCTGGCCGCGTTGCATTCCGATGCACCGCAAACCCCACGGGAGCGCCTGACCCCACCGCGGGAAAACCAGGAGCCGCCACGGGACTACGCGCCAAAAACGCCGAACGCCCCTGGCATGCTGGATGAGCATTACGGTTTGAAGAAGTAAGTCGTCTTCAAGTACAAAAAAGCCCGGCTGATCAATGATCAGCCGGGCTTTTTTTGGGGTCTACCTGCTCGACTGGAATCGCTGCCGGCCGCTAAAAACGGGGCTTAAATCATAGCTTGGTCAACGACTCGTGGCTGGACCTGTGATTGCAACCGTCCTGCTTGTTCATCAGATGAATCACCGACGTTGCCAGTCGAGCCAGTGAATTCACGACACTGGCCGCAACCGGCCCGGTGCAACCGCTCATGCACCCGCTGTTTTTCTCTTCGGTGGCCATTGCACGGGTAGGCTCAGGCTGGGGAGCGGCTGAAGGTGTGGCACTCTGGGCGGTAGCCGCGTAATAGGAAGGCTGGGTGGTTGAAAAAGCATTCACCGAATTCATAAAAAACCTCTGGATCAGTAGGAAAAATAGGGGATCCCCCCACCCCTTGAGTGAGTGTCCTCCCCAAAACGGTTCCTTTTCTGACCCGGCCTCACATCATACTGGGACTTGTTCCTGCAACTGCCCCCCCTCGATCCGCACATGCCGTCCATGGAAGCGCTTGAGGCTGCTGCGATGGCCGACGCTGACGATGCTCAGCCCCGGCAACTCATCGATCAACGCCTGATACAAGGTCGCCTCATCCTCTTCGTCCATGGCCGACGTCGCTTCGTCCATGTACAGCCATTGCGGCGCGAACAGCAACGCGCGGGCAAAGGCCAGGCGTTGCTGTTCGCCCGGCGAAAGCATGCGCTGCCAGTGGTTGGCTTCCTCCAGTCGGTCGATCAGATGGGGCAGGCGACAGGTTTCCAGGACCTGTGCATAACGTTCTGCCGGGTAGACGCTGTCGTCCTGTGGATAACTCAACACCGCCTTCAACGTGCCAATCGGCAAGTAGGGTTTCTGCGGCAGGAACAGATAGCGCTCGGCCGGCAGGCGAATATTGCCGTGACCGTTGGGCCACAGGTTGCCCATGGCCCGCAGCAACGTCGACTTGCCGCTGCCGGAGCGACCGCTGAGCATCAGGCGCTCGCCCTCGGCAACGGTCAGATCGGCGCCTTGCAGCAGGTGACGGCCGTCGGCCAGGTCCAGGTTCAGGTCCTTGACCTGCAAACCTGCGCCCTGATGCTGCAAGCCAATGCCCATGGTGCGGGTTTCGTTGTCTTGCATGGCCTGGCCGAAACTCAGCAGACGATCACAGGTGGCGCGCCAACTGGCCAGCAACGTATAGGCGTCGACAAACCAACTGAGGCTGCCCTGCACGCTGCCGAACGCCTGGGCCACCTGCATCAGCACGCCCAGTTCGATCTTGCCGGCGAAGTAACGCGGCGCCGCCACCACAAAAGGAAAGATGATCGCGATCTGCGAGTAACCGCTGGTAAAGAAACTCAGACGCTTCTTGAGCTGCATGATGCTCCAGAAGTTGCTCCATACCCGTCCGAAACGCGCGCTCAATTGCTGGTGTTCGTTGGGCTCACCGTTGAACAGCGCGATGCTCTCCGCGTTCTCCCGCACCCGCACCAGGCTGAAACGCAGATCCGCCTCAAAGCGTTGTTGACGGTTGCTCAAGCCGATCAGTTTTCGACCAATCAAGTGCGTCAACCAGCTACCGATCACCGCATACACCAGCGCGGCCCAGAACATGTAGCCGGGAATCGTGATGCCCCACACCTCGATGCTGCCGGACACCCCCCACAGGATCACCGAGAACGACACCAGGCTCACCAGGTTGCTGATAAAGCCCAGCCCCAGGGTCAGGGTGCTGGCGGTAAATGCATTGAGGTCTTCGGAAATACGCTGGTCGGGGTTATCGGTGTAACCGCCGTATTCCAGGTGGTAGTAATTCTTGTGGCCCAGCCATTGGGCAAAGTAGCGTTCCGTCAGCCAGCGGCGCCAGCGGATGGTGAGCATCTGTTGCAGATAGGACGTGAACACGCCGGTCACAATCGCCACCACCGCAATCACGCTGAAGTACATCAGCAGGTGGGTAAAAGCGTCGTAGTCCTTGTGCTCCAGCGCGTTGTAGAAATCGCGGTTCCAACTGTTGAACCACACCGATACGGCGACGCTGAACAGCGAAAGCCCCAGCACCACCAACAGCAGCAGCCAGGCGATGCCCTTCTCTTCACTGCGCCAGTAGGGCGTAATCAACCCCCACACCCGCCGTAGGAATTGCCCACGCACCGCGTCGTTGACCGCGGAATACTCAGCGTTCTGATTCATTGTTTCGCTCGGCGCAGTAGTGTGAATGGATCATAAGGTAGGCTTTAGCGCAGCGGGCAATTCGATGTCGCTCATTCAGTCAGCGTTCAGTATTTAATTGACTTACATCGGCTGGAAACCAGGACTCGAAACCGTCCCACTTACTCTCGGCACCTTGGAACACGCTCAGAGAGAAAAATCCTATATGACCCTTCCCACGTCGATACAATTTGTACGCCTGCCCCCACAGACCATGCCTACCGTCCAGGAGCACACCATAGATGACTCCAGACAACTGCCCGCATCGCCCGGACGGATCACGGAAGTCTATGAAACGGTCGACGCGTCCCACAGTAGCCAAAGCGTTGAACGCCTTATAAAAAATGCCAGCCAAACCATCCTGACGCCGGCACAGGAAACCTCACAAATAATTGCGCAAGCGTTGCGCAAAAAATTCAACCTGCAGCTGAACCCCGACCATACCTATATCGTAACGACCAACTACGACACCACCAAACCGGCACCGCCGGATGGCAAGATACTCAACCAAATTAGCCTGACCGAGGCCGCACTGACCAACGTACGCAGGAAAAACAATGACGATGAATCGCCTACCGGACTGGCGCGGACGCACCCGACAGCCTCAAGACTGTTGAATATTCTTCATTCCTTTCCTCTCGTGTCAGCCATCCAGACGGCCCACGATCTCATGAACCCGACATACGAGTACGTCGTTCGAGGCACAGACACCTCAAAGGACTCAGTACCGAATCTGTCGTCAAAGGTCTCGCTTACGCCACAACAATTTCGGGATCTGGTATGGGAAACCGAGCTGATTACGCCTTACAAATCCTACTTGGACACGTTCTGGGCAACCCATGAAAAACCCTACGAGCTACTCACCAAGATAGCCCTCGTTCAAGCTGCCCTTGCACAGCAAAAGGACGGTAGCCTGAGCAATGAAGAAACCCGCCTGGTCCTACGTGCATCGGGCCTTCAACCTGGAAAGCCTTGGTCTGAAACCAGTGTCAAGAACCTGGAAGCCCCGTATGCCAAGGACCCCGACGTCGACGTTGGTCTACTGTCGATCAATGGCGACGTATCTACCGACCTGCTGTACATCATCGACAAAAAGACCCGCCTGGACAGCCACGGCAAACCGATTAAAACCACCCTGCTGCATATTCCGGGCAACTCATCACCGCTGCACAGGTTTGATAACCCCGAAGCCATGAAAACCTGGCTGGCCGACCAGGCGGCTGACCCGATCAAGCGAACGGCGTTGCTTAACCACTTCACCAAGAACGACCAGGACGACAAGTTTTTTTCTGACGGCGTGAAGCAGTCCCTCGTGGGACTGGGTGGCTGGACCGAAGCACAAAAACCCAATGCGCTGGGCTTTACCTCACTCAGTGATTGGGATCCTCAGCGCTATATCGCTCTGGAGCCCCTGAACGGCGACCCGTTCAAGGCCATGACCCAGCGTCAAAAAGAGCGCGCCTACGCCGACGCCGATCACGACATCACTACCGATGGCGATGTAATCAAGGACGCCGCACTGAAACTGGCAGAGGCCGCGACTGCCACAGCGTTGCTGCTGACCCCGTTGGCGTTTGTCATGCCGGAGGTAGGCCTGGCGCTGGATGCGATCTACACAGGGGCCGGCATTACAGAGGTGGGCGTCGGTATCGATGATCTGGCCCACGGCAAATCTCGCGGGACCGACCGGATCGTGTTTGGCGTGCTCAATGCAGTGCCCGGTATCGCCGGCAGCGCATCCAAGCTCGACAGCGGGACGGCGTCGATTGAATCGGCGGTGGCAGACGAGGCTATAAAAGCACCCAACAGCCCTCCAACCGAAGACGTGACAACGCCGGCACCCACCGAAGCCGCCAATCGCCTGCGCCCCTCTGAATCTAACAACATCAGCGCCCATGCCGTCGAAGACGGCGAAAGGCTTATAGAGCACGCAACGAAGAACGCCAACAACATCTATCACCTCCGTGACGCCGACGGCCTGGACCGGTGGTTCATTCGACACACCGATCATTCGGAGATAGAACGGGTATATGAACTCAAAAGCAATTTTAAACTCACCGATCACTACGCCGAAATTATTGACCCCACCTCCAGACAATCGATCATGACTGTGCATCTCGACAAGGAGGGCATTTGGGTACAACTGGACAAAGGCGCAGGTATAAATTTCCCATGGAATGCCAGTAACTCCTCTGCCAAAGCTCAACTTGCGCAAGACATCAGCCGGATAGACAAAGACGAAAATGCACTGAGTAGCGCAGAGCGCGAGCGGGTGCTGGACGAGTTGACCCGCTTGACGCAGACGTCCAGGGCTGAAGATTACGAGAGCCTGAATGAGTACACCGAAGCCGGTTCGGGCGAAATCAATGAAATCCTTCGCACGGAGGCCGATCCAAGCAAGTACCCACCGAATGTGAGCGAATTCCTGTCCGACCTGGATGAACAAGCCGAATACAGCGGCAAGGCCTTTCGCTACGCCTTTGTTACATCGGAGGGCGCTGACAAACTCAAAAACGGTGTTGGCAGAGTATTCAGGGACAGCGGCATCCAATCGGCGTCAACCCAGGCCTTCAACGCCAAGGGCTGGGCAACCTGGGCAAAAGACACGCTGCCCGCAAAAAACCGCCAACCGGTAATTTATATCTTCGATGAGTCGATTGCCAAAAAGAACCTCTCCAGCAGCATCCTCCCTGACCACGTTGCGATCGAACCGCAAGCCTCACTCCAAGTGAGCGCTGCCAAGATAAAAGACGGTATTTTGTATGTATCCTTCAAAGCCCCGGCCAAGTTGCCGGATCAGCGCTATAACCTGTTCGACGGCCGTGTTGCCTTTCCCTACTGAGTAACCACTCTGGCGAAGAAAAAGCCCGGAAAGTCCGGGCTTTTTTGATCCAGCATTGCTCAACGCCGTACCGGACGCTTCTGCAACTTGCGCTGCAAGGTACGGCGGTGCATGCCCAGGGCGCGAGCGGTGGCGGAGATATTGCCTTCGTGCTCGGTCAGCACGCGCTGGATGTGCTCCCATTGCAGGCGGTCCACCGACATCGGGTTTTCCGGCACCAGGGTGTCGAGGTCGGCGTGTTCGGAGAGCAAGGCGGCCAGCACATCGTCGGCGTCCGCCGGCTTGCACAGGTAGTTGCAGGCACCGCGCTTGATCGCCTCGACGGCGGTGGCAATGCTGGAGTAACCGGTGAGGATCACCACGCGCATTTCCGGGTCGAGTTCCAGCAGCTTGGGCAGCAGCACCAGGCCGGAATCGCCGTCCATCTTCAGGTCGAGCGCGGCGTAGTCCGGCAGGTCGGCCTGGGCGATGGTCAGGCCCTCTTCGGCGGAGCCAGCGGTGCTGACGCGGAAACCGCGACGGCTCATGGCGCGCGCCATCACGCGGGTAAAGGTGGCATCGTCATCTACCAGCAACAGGTGCGGCAGTTCTTCGCCTTCGACTTGGATCTCGTCACTCATCGATATCTCCTCGTGCGACACGGGGCAGGCGCAGCTCGGTGAGCGTGCCACCTTCCTCATGACTATAGAGCTTCACTGAGCCGCCCGCGCGGGTCACGCTGGCCTTGCTCAAAAACAGGCCCAGGCCGAAGCCTTTGCCCTTGGTGGTAAAGAAGGGCTTGCCGATCTGCTCGGCAATGGCCAGCGGCACACCTGCGCCGTGGTCGCGAATGCTGATGGTCACGTCTTCGGCATCCCAGTCCAGCTGCACACCCAGGCCATCAGGGCAGGCGTCGGCGGCATTGTTCAACAGGTTGAGCAGCGCCTGGGTCAGATCCGGTGGTGGCGCCATGCGCGGCACCGTGCCCTGCCCTAATAGATGAAAACGGTAACTGGCTTCGGGGCGCATCAAGTGCCAGCGGTTCAGGGCTTCATCGAGCCATTGGGTCACGTCCTGCATCTCCACCGCCAGGCGGCGATTGGCCTCGGCGGCGCGTACCAGTTGCTGCAAGGTCTGCTTGCATTGCTTGACCTGTTCGCGCAGCACGCCGAGGTCTTCCTGCAACGCCGGATCGTGGTGGTCCTGGGTCATTTCGTTGAGCAGCACGCTCATGGTGGCCAACGGTGTACCCAATTCATGGGCAGCGCCGGCGGCCTGGGTAGCGACAGCCAGCAGTTGCTGATCGCGCAGGCCTTCTTCACGGCGAATGGCGCGCAGCTCTTCCTGGCGGCGCAGTTCTTCGGCCATCCGTGCGGCGAAGAAGGTGATGACGGCGGCGGACAGCGCAAAACTCAGCCACATTCCGTAGATCTGCAGGTTTTCCCGGGCGATGGGGAAGGTTTGCAGCGGGTAGAAGCGCGCCAGCAACAGGGTGTAGAGGGTCAGGGCGATGCCCGACAGCACTACCGAATACCGCCACGGCAAGGTCACGGCGGCAATGGTCAAGGGCACCAGGTAATAAGAAACGAACGGATTGGTGGAACCGCCGGAGAAATACAGCAACACACTATGGATAAACAGGTCGCAAGCCAATTGCAGGGCGTACTCCAACTCGGTCACCGGCCAGGTGGTGCGCAACCGGATAGCGGTGAACACACACAGCACGATGGAGAAACCCAGGGTCACGCCCAGTTGCAGCCACGGCAGCGGCAGCAGGTCGAACCAATAGGCGAGCCCGACGGAGCCGGCCTGTGCGGCCAGCACCAGCGTGCGGATGAACGTCAGGCGCCAGAGGTTCTGGCGGGTGGCGGAAGTCAGTTTTACGGCGGCGAGCATGAGCTCTCCCGGTGAGCGCTGCAGGCGGATCGGCAGGAGTATAAACGAAGCAGACCCACCGGCACGGCGCGTGTGGCTCTTTGCCGCAGGCCGGGCAACTGACCGTTCGTCGGCATCGCTACAACATGTAGGTAATGTGTAAACCCGAAGAACCCGGTGCCACCGTCTACAGTCATACCGAACACGATCACCTCAAGGAGCTTTCATGTCTCGTTTCACTCGCAGTGCAGCTGTTATCACCCTCGGCGTCGCCACCCTGGCCAGCCTTCCGGCCGTGGCCGCCGAAGGACTGAACTACAACCAGATTTCCCTGCGCGCCGAGGTCAGCCAGGAAGTGGCTCGCGACAAGATGATCGTTACCCTGTACACCGAGTCCCAGAACAGCGACCCGGCCAAGCTCGCCGCCGAAATCACCACCACCATGAACAAGGCCCTGGGCCAGGCCCGCGAAGTCAAGGGCGTAACCCTGCGCCAGGGCAGCCGCAACAGCTACCCGATCTACGACAACAAGAACCAGAAGATCACTGGCTGGCGCGAGCGCGCCGAGCTGCGCCTGGAAAGTGCGGACTTCCCGGCGCTGTCCAAGCTCACTGGTGAACTGCAGAGCACCCTGAAAATGGAAAACATGGAGTTCTCCATCGCCGACACCACGCGCAAGTCCAGCGAAGATGCGCTGCTCAAAGATGCAGTCGCCGCATTCAAGGCTCGCGCTCAACTGGCCACCGATGCGCTGGGCGGCAAGGGCTACAAGATCGTCAACCTGAACTTCAACACCAATGGCTACCCGATGCCTTACGCCCGTGGCGGGATGATGATGAAAGCCGCGATGGCTGATTCAGCCCCCACACCTGAAGTGGAAGCTGGCACCAGCCAAGTCAACATGAGCGCCGATGGCGTGATTGAAGTGCAGATGCCGTGACCCCTACCTGATAGACCTGAACGGCGTTACCCTCGGTGGCGCCGTTTTCGTTTGGGCAGCTTATATAAACCTGCCACTTCAGGGGTCTCCATGGAAAGAATTGCCTTAAAACCGCTCCTCCTCGCCGCCGGATTGCTGGCCTTCATGCCAGTGGCCCACGCGGCCAGTACCCTGGTCTATTGCTCCGAAGCCAGCCCCGCCGGCTTCGACCCCAGCCAGTACACCAGCGGCACCGATTTCGATGCTTCGGCCGAGACCGTGTTCAACCGCCTCACGCAGTTCAAGCGTGGCGGCACCGAAGTCGAACCTGGCTTGGCGACAAGCTGGGACATTTCCAAAGACGGCCTGACCTACACCTTCCATCTGCGCGATGGCGTCAAGTTCCACACCACCGATTTCTTCACCCCTACCCGCGATTTCAACGCGGATGATGTGCTGTTCACCTTCAATCGCCTGCTGGATGCCGACAGTCCGTTCCGTAAGGCCTACCCCTCCGAGTCGCCGTACTTCACCGACATGGGCTTGAACACCACGATCAAGAGCGTCGAGAAACTTGACGACCATACCGTGCGCTTCAACCTGAACAACGTCGATGCGTCGTTTGTGCAAAACCTGGCCATGAGCTTCGCCTCGGTGCAATCCGCCGAGTACGCCGCGCAACTGCTCAAGCAGGGCAAGGCCGAAGAGATCAATCAGAAACCGGTGGGCACCGGACCGTTTGTGTTCAAGCGCTACCAGAAGGATTCGCAGATCCGCTACGTAGCCAATAAACAGTACTGGAAACCCGAGGATGTGAAGCTCGACAACCTGGTGTTCGCCATCACCCCGGATGCTGCGTCGCGCCTGCAGAAGCTCAAGGCCGGCGAATGCCAGGTCAGCGGCTACCCGCGCCCCGCCGATATCGACGTGATGAAGCAGGACCCGAACTTGCGCGTGCTGCAGCAGGCCGGTTTCAACCTGGGCTTCCTGGCCTACAACGTGACCCACCCGCCGCTGGATCAGCTCAAGGTGCGCCAGGCCCTGGACATGGCCATCGACAAGCCGGCGATTATCAAGGCGGTGTACCAGAGTGCCGGACAATTGGCGCAGAACGCCCTGCCTCCGGCGCAGTGGTCTTATGACCCCACCCTCAAGGACGCCCCCCATGACCCGGTCAAGGCCAAGGCGCTACTAAAAGAAGCAGGGGTTGCACCAGGAACTACCATCAACCTGTGGGCAATGACCGTGCAGCGCGCTTCAAACCCGAACGCGCGCATGTCGGCACAAATGATCCAGCAGGATTGGGAGAAGATCGGCATCAAGGCCAATATCGTCAGCTATGAATGGGGCGAATACATCAAGCGCGCCAAAAATGGCGAGCATGACGCCATGATTTATGGTTGGACGGGCGACAATGGCGACCCGGATAACTGGCTCGGCGTGCTCTACAGTTGTGCTGCGGTGAAGGGCAGCAACTACGCCAAATGGTGTAACCCGGCCTACGACAAATTGGTGCAGCAGGCCAAGGTCAGCAACGACCGCGAACAGCGCATCAAGTGGTATCAACAGGCACAAAAAATCCTTAAGGAACAAGTACCTATAACGCCTATTGCAAACTCGACGGTTTTCCAGCCCCTGCGCAAGGAAGTGCGGGACTTCAAGATCAGCCCCTTTGGCCTGACACCGTTCTACGGCGTGAGTCTAGATAAGTAACAGAAGCGCCCCAACCGAGTGCGCCAGACGCCTCGGCTGGGCCTTTTTGGTGCGACGGATGCACCGAAAAAACCCTCGAAATATACGCAAATATGTCGAAACTTTCATAATTGCGACATTCCTGTACGTTCGTACCACTGTTTCAGCCTCGCAACGGTTCAGCATCTTGCAATGGGTATGGCGCCTGCATAAGTATCCGCAGGCCGACTCACGAGGTCGCCCTCACCACCAAAAATGACAACAAATCATGAGGCCAACATGCTTAAACACGCAGTCATTCCGTTAATTGTTAGCGCTGGCCTTATGGCCGCAGCTCCTTTCGCCCAAGCGGCGACTAACCTGGTGTTCTGCTCCGAAGGGAGCCCGGCCGGTTTCGACCCAGGCCAGTACACCACCGGAACAGACTTCGATGCCTCGGCCGAAACCATGTTCAACCGCCTGACCCAGTTCGAACGCGGCGGCACCGCTGTGATTCCTGGGCTGGCTACCAGCTGGGACGTGTCCCCGGATGGCTTGACCTACACCTTCCACCTGCGTGATGGCGTCAAGTTCCATACCACCCCGTACTTCAAGCCGACCCGTACCTTCAATGCCGATGACGTGCTGTTCACGTTCAACCGCATGATCAACAAGGACGATCCATTCCGTAAGGCCTACCCCACCGAGTTCCCGTACTTCACGGACATGGGGATGGACACCAACATCAAGAACATCGAGAAAGTCGATGACCATACTGTCAAGTTCACCCTTGGCACCGTGGACGCCGCCTTCATCCAGAACCTGGCGATGAGCTTTGCCTCGATCCAGTCGGCTGAATACGCCGCCAAACTGTTGAAAGAAGGCAAGGCTGCGGACATCAACCAGAAGCCGGTCGGCACTGGCCCGTTCGTGTTCAAGAGCTACCAGAAAGACTCGAACATCCGCTACACCGGCAACAAGGACTACTGGAAACCTGACGACGTGAAGATCGACAACCTGATCTTCGCCATCACCACCGACCCGTCGGTGCGCATCCAGAAGCTCAAGAAAAACGAATGCCAGATCACCCTGTTCCCACGTCCGGCCGACCTCAAGGCGCTGGAAGCGGACAAGGACCTGAAACTGCCGAACCAGGCCGGTTTCAACCTGGGCTATATCGCCTACAACGTCATGGACAAGGTCAAGGGCAGCGACCAGCCAAACCCATTGGCTGACCTGCGCGTACGCCAGGCGCTGGACATGTCGGTGAACAAGCAGCAGATCATCGATTCCGTGTACCAGGGCGCCGGCCAACTGGCCGTCAACGCCATGCCGCCGACCCAATGGTCGTATGACACCACCATCAAGGACGCCAAGTACGACCCTGAGAAAGCCAAGTCGCTGCTCAAGGAAGCCGGCGTCAAGGAAGGTACTGAAATCGTTCTGTGGGCCATGCCGGTTCAGCGTCCGTACAACCCGAACGCCAAGCTGATGGCAGAAATGCTGCAAAACGACTGGAAGAAGATCGGCCTCAACGTGAAGATCACCAGCTACGAGTGGGGCGAGTACATCAAGCGCTCCAAAGGTGGCGAGAACCAAGCCATGATCATTGGCTGGAGCGGTGACAATGGTGACCCGGACAACTGGCTGAACGTGCTGTTCGGCTGCGACTCGCTGTCCGGTAACAACTTCTCGAAATGGTGCGACAAGAAATTCGATGGCATCGTGAAAGAAGCCAAGGCCACGTCGGATGTCGCCAAACGCACCGAGCTGTACAAGCAGGCGCAACATATCCTCAAAGATGCAGTCCCGATGACACCTATCGCGCACTCGACGGTGTATCAACCCATGCGCAACACCGTACAGGACTTCAAGATCAGCCCGTTTGGCTTGAACTCCTTCTATGGCGTGAGCGTAAGCGGCAAGTAAGAAGCCATGACGGCGACGTTTCATAACGTCGCCGTTATTGCATCCGCCTGGCCCGTAGGAAACAGACCACGCTCGCAATCGTTGCCTCCTACAGCAACGAACTGCGATGCACGGCGCCGTTGCCTACAGGGTCAATCCGATTTGGCGTATTTACTGCGAAGTCCGCGACCCATAACGTCGTAGGACAGCAGAGGCTCCAAACTCGGAAAGGCACTTGCTGCGTGTGGGATCAGTGATGTCCCCCTGGCTGAATGCCGGGGTGATTGCTCGCTGATGACAACTACAAACAAGGATCGGGATCGTCATGCGCCATACCACCGTTCTATCCGCAATTTTTGGTACCGGCCTGCTGGCTGCAGCCACAATGGGCCACGCCGCCGACAAGCGCAGCCTGGTGTTCTGCTCGGAAGGCAGCCCGGCCGGCTTTGACACTGCGCAGTACACCACCGCCACCGATAACGATGCGGCCGAGCCGCTGTATAACCGCCTGGTTGAGTTTGAAAAAGGCGAGACGGGTGTCGTACCTGCGTTGGCAACCAAGTGGGATATTTCGCCGGACGGCCTGACCTACACCTTTCACTTGCGTGAAGGGGTGAAATTCCACAGCAACAAGGAATTCAAGCCGACTCGGGACTTCAACGCCGACGACGTGCTGTTCACCTTCAACCGCATGCTTGACCCCGACCATCCGTTTCGCAAGGCCTACCCCACCGAGTTTCCGTACTTCAACGGGATGAGCCTGAACAAGAACATTGCCAAGGTCGCGAAAACCGACTCGCACACCGTGGTGATCACCCTGAACACGGTCGATGCCGCGTTTATCCAGAACATTGCCATGAGCTTCGCCGCGATCCTGTCGGCCGAATACGCCGAGCAACTGCTCAAGGCCGGCAAGCCCAGCGACATCAACCAGAAGCCGATCGGCACTGGCCCCTTCGTGTTCCAGCGTTACCAGAAAGATTCGCAGATCCGCTATGTGGCCAACAAACAGTACTGGGACCCGAGCAAGGTCAAGCTCGACCAGCTGATTTTCGCCATCAACACCGACGCCTCGGTGCGCGTGCAAAAACTCAAGGCCGGCGAATGCCAGGTGACCCTGCATCCGCGCCCGGCTGACGTCGACGCACTCAAGGCCGACCCGAACCTGAAACTGCTGACCAAGCCGGGGTTCAACCTCGGCTACATCGCCTACAACGTGCGCCACAAGCCGTTCGACCAGCTTGAAGTGCGCCAGGCGCTGGACATGGCGGTGAACAAGCAGAGCATCCTGAACGCCGTGTACCAGGGCGCCGGGCAATTGGCCGTAAACGCCATGCCGCCGACGCAGTGGTCCTACGACGAGACTATCAAGGACGCCGCCTACAACCCGGAAAAAGCCAAGGAACTGCTCAAGGCTGCCGGCGTGAAGGAAGGCACCGAAATCACCCTGTGGGCGATGCCGGTGCAACGGCCGTACAACCCCAACGCCAAGCTGATGGCCGAGATGCTGCAAAGCGACTGGGCCAGGATCGGCCTCAAGGTCAAGATCGTCAGCTACGAGTGGGGCGAATACATCAAGCGCACCAAGAACGGTGAGCACGATGTGAGCCTGATCGGCTGGACCGGCGATAACGGTGACCCGGACAACTGGCTGGGCACCCTCTACAGCTGTGACGCCATCGGCGGGAACAACTACTCCATGTGGTGTGACCCGGCGTACGACACGCTGATCAAGCAAGCCAAGGTCGTGACCGACCGCGAACAACGGACTGTTCTGTACAAACAGGCGCAGCAACTGCTTAAAGCGCAGGTGCCGATCACGCCCGTCGCCCACTCGACGGTCAACCAGCCGCTAAGCGCCAAAGTCGAAGGGTTCAAGGTCAGCCCCTTCGGCCGCAACGTGTTCTCGGGCGTCAGTATCACCCCATAAGAAAATAACCGGATTGCGCAGGGCGGCCCCCGCCTTGCTGCAAACGCGCGGCCTTTTGTTGGGATTTTTCCTACGCCAAACGTTTGCAATGGCTTGAACGAGTTACACACCCAATAGCCGGATCACCAAAAAAGACCGGCATTAAAAAGAGAACCAAAGGAGCTTCAACCCATGAAACTGAGCAGCAAAGCGCTTCTGGCCCTGGCCATCAGCAGCATCACGGCCACCGCCTACGCGGAACCCGCCAGCCAGGACTTCGTGCCGACCACGTTGGCCGGCACCAGCGCGCAAAGCGAGGCGAAAGGCTTCATCGAAGATTTCAGCCTGGGCGGCACCACGCGTAACTGGTTCTCCCATGAGAGCAAATACCGTGGCGGCACCTTCAGCTACAAAGAGCACGGCGTGACCAAGACCGACCGTAACCGTACCAACTGGGTACAGGGCACCATCCTCAACGCCAGCTCGGGTTTCACCCAGGGCACCGTAGGTGTCAAGACCGAAGTGGCGGTATACAACGCCCTGGTACTGGATCGCAGCAAGCGTGACATCAAGGGTGGTTCCAACCGTACCCTGGCTGACTCCGACGGCAATGCCGTAGACCAGTGGAGCAAACTGGGTCTGGCCAACGTGCAGTTCCGCGTGTCGAACACCACCTTGACCGCCGGTCGCCAGAACTTCAGCAGTGGCATCGTCGACACCATCGGCAACCGTGCGCTGCCTTCGAGCTTCGAAGGTGTAAGTTTCAACAGCGAAGAGTTCAGCAACCTGTCGTTCCAGGGTGGCGTGTTTGACCGCGTGTCGCCACGTACCGAGCAGAGCCTGTCGAAATTCCGTTCGGAATACGGCAATGGCACGCAGGAAACCGACAAGGTCTCCACGCTGGGCCTGAACTACCAGCCGCTGAAAAGCCTGAAAGTCAGCGTCTTCGGCGCCAACGTGAAGGACTTCTGGAACCAGTACTACTTCGGCGCAACCCACGAGCTGGGTGATGCACAGCAACTGGCGCTGACCACCGGTTTCAACTACTACAAGACTGTCGATGAAGGCAAAAAAGAGATGGGGGAAATCGACAACGATACCTACTCCCTGTCCCTGGGCCTGGCCCACCAGGCACACAGCCTGACCTTCTCCTACCAGGCGGTGAACGGTAACGAATACTTCGACTACCTGCACGAAACCAACGGCATCTACCTGGCCAACTCCCTGACCTCCGACTTCAACGGTCCGAACGAGAAATCCTTCCAGATCGCCTACGGCATCAACATGGCCGAATACGGCGTACCAGGCCTGAAGTTCAATATCTACTCCGCGCGCGGCTGGGGCATCGACGGTACCCACTACACCGGTAACAACGGTCGGGCCAAGTTCGCCTACGACGGCATCCAGAGCCAAGACGGCGAAAAACACCAGGAATACGGTGTAGGCGCCTCTTACGCCATCCAGAGCGGCCCGCTCAAAGCCACCGCGATTCGTGCAACCTACGTTGAGCACCGTGGCAGCGAGAACCAGTCCGACGGCAGCATTAAAGAGTTCCGCCTGGTCACCACCATCCCGTTCAACATTCTTTAATCAGCGCCAAGTAAGCGGCGGGCTCAGGACGAGCCCGCCGTCTACGCTTGTCTGGTCCCATCGATTGCAGAGGGCTCCGAATGAAATTGCTCCCACTACAAGCCGCCATGGCTGCCGCGCTGTTGAGCGTGGCCATCGGCGTTTCGGCCAAACCACTGGTGGTCTGCACCGAAGCCAGCCCGGAAGGTTTCGACCCGGTCCTGTACACCACGGCCGTGACGGCTGACGCCGCTGCTGAAACCATGTTCAACCGTTTGGTGGACTTCAAGCCAGGCACCACTGAAATTGTTCCCGCGCTCGCCAAGAGCTGGGAAATCAGTGACGACGGCCTGACCTATACGTTCCACCTGCGCGATGACGTCAAGTTCCACACCACCGACTATTTCAAACCCACGCGTAACTTGAATGCCGATGACGTGCTCTGGAGCTTCCAGCGCCAGTTGGACCCGAAACACCCTTGGCATAACAAATCCACCACGGGTTTCCCCTATTTCGAAAGCATGGGCTTCAAGGAACTGCTCAAAAGTGTCGAGAAGACTGATGACCACACGGTGGTCTTCACCCTGACGCGCCCTGAAGCACCGTTCCTGGCCGATGTCGCGATGCCGTTTACCGCCATCCACTCCGCTGAATACGCCGACAAACTGCTCGCCGCCGGTAAGACCGATGAGCTCAATAGCAAGCCGATCGGTACCGGCCCGTTCATCTTCATCCGCTACCAGAAAGATGCCCAGGTGCGCTTCAAGGCCAACCCGGAGTACTTCCGTGGCAAGCCGCCGGCCGATCCGTTGATCCTGGCCATTGCGGTCGACAACAACGTGCGCCTGCAGAAGCTCAAGGCCAACGAATGCCAGGTCGCGCTATATCCCAAGCCTGATGACCTGCCAAGCATCAAGAAAGACCCGAACCTGAAGGTCGATGAACTGGCGGCGATGACCACCGCCTACACCGCACTGAACACCACACACAAGTACATGAGCGACGCGCGGGTGCGTCACGCGATCAACATCGCGTTCGACAAAAAAGGCTACAACGAATCGCTGTACGGCAAAGGCAACGCTGTCGATGCCACCGGCCCGTTTCCCCCCACGCTGCTGGGCTTCAACGACAAGCTGAAAAACCCACCGCGTGACCTCGACAAGGCCCGTGCCCTGCTCAAGGAAGCGGGTGTGCCGGAAGGCACCGAGTTCACCCTGTTCACGCGTAACGGCGGCGGCCCGACCAACCCTAACCCGATGCTCGGCGCCCAGCGCATGCAGGCGGATCTGGCGCAGATTGGCCTGAAGGTGAATATCAAAGTCATGGAATGGGGCGAAATGCTCAAGCGTGCTAAAAACGGTGAACACGACATGGTATCCGCCGGATGGGCGGGGGATAACGGCGACCCGGATAACTTCCTCACGCCGAACCTGAGTTGCGATGCAGCGAAAAACGGCGAAAACTACGCGCGCTGGTGTAACAAAGAGTTTCAAGAATTGATCGACAAGGCGCGCGCTGTGGCTGAACCCGCACAACGCGCTGCACTCTATGAACAAGCCATGGACGTTTTCGACAAGGACCAACCATGGATCCCCATGGCTTACCCGAAAATGTTCACCGCTATGCGCAAGAACGTCGAGGGTTATACCCAAAGCCCTCTGACGAACAATAACTTCGCCACCACCCAGGTGAAGTAAATAAGAAAAACGCTCGGCGCCGTCGACATTGACGGCGCCGGACCTGCCTAACCGGCTGATTGAGGTACACGACAAGATGTTTAGTTTTATTGCCCGCCGACTGGGGTTATTGATCCCCACGTTTTTCGGCATCACGTTGCTCACGTTTGCGTTGATTCGCATGATCCCTGGCGACCCCGTCGAAGTCATGATGGGCGAGCGGCGCGTCGACCCCGAGATGCACGCACAGGCAATGGAACGCCTCGGCCTTAACAAGCCGCTGTATGCGCAATACCTGGATTACGTCGGCAAACTGGCCCAGGGTGACCTTGGCGAATCGCTGCGTACCCGCACCAGCGTGTGGACCGAGTTCACCGCCCTGTTCCCCGCGACCCTGGAACTGTCCATGGCCGCCCTGTTGTTCGCCGGTATCCTGGGCCTGTTGGCCGGGGTGATCGCGGCCCTGAAACGAGGATCCCTGTTCGACCATGGGGTGATGGGCATCTCCCTCGCGGGATATTCGATGCCGATCTTCTGGTGGGGCCTGATCCTGATCATGTTCTTCTCGGTGAGCCTGGGCTGGACCCCGGTTTCCGGGCGGATCGACCTGCTCTACGACATCGAGCCGCGCACCGGCTTCATGCTCATCGACACGCTGCTGGCTGACGAGCCGGACGCGTTCTTCGACGCCCTGCACCACCTGATCCTGCCAGCCATCGTGCTCGGCACCATCCCGCTGGCGGTGATCGCGCGGATGACCCGTTCGTCGATGCTCGAAGTGCTGCGCGAAGATTACATCCGCACCGCCAAGGCCAAAGGCCTGTCGCCGACGCGCGTGGTGTTCGTGCACGGCCTGCGTAACGCACTGATCCCGGTGTTGACCGTGGTCGGCCTGCAAGTCGGCACGCTGCTGGCCGGTGCGGTCCTGACCGAAACCATCTTCTCGTGGCCCGGCATCGGCAAATGGCTGATCGAAGCCATTGGCGCGCGGGACTACCCGGTGGTGCAGAACGGCATCCTGCTGATCGCCTGCCTGGTGATCCTGGTGAATTTCGTGGTGGATATCCTCTACGGCTTCGCCAACCCACGCATCCGTCACCAGCGCTGAGATCATGACCATGACCACACCTACTCCAGTGTCAGCAGTCGATCAAAGCCTGCTGTACCCGTCCCCGTACAAAGAATTCTGGCAAGCCTTTTCCAAGAACAAAGGCGCGGTTGCCGGCCTGCTGTTCATGTTGCTGATCGTGTTCTGCGCGATCTTCGCCCCGTGGGTGGCACCGCATAACCCGAGCGAGCAATACCGCGACTTCCTGCTGACCCCGCCAGCCTGGCTGGAGGGTGGGCAGATGCAGTTCCTGCTCGGCACCGACGAGCTGGGCCGTGACCTGCTCTCGCGCCTGATCCAGGGCTCGCGCCTGTCGTTGCTGATCGGCTTGTCGTCGGTGGTGATGTCGCTGATCCCGGGCATTCTGCTGGGTCTGTTCGCCGGGTTCTTCCCGCGCTTGCTCGGCCCGACCATCATGCGTCTGATGGACATCATGCTGGCCCTGCCGTCGCTGCTGCTGGCCGTGGCCATTGTGGCAATCCTCGGCCCTGGCCTGATCAACACCGTGATCGCCATCGCCATCGTCTCGCTGCCGTCCTACGTGCGCCTGACCCGCGCGGCGGTGATGGGCGAACTGAACCGCGACTACGTGACCGCCGCGCGCCTCGCCGGTGCCGGCCTGCCGCGCCTGATGTTCATCACCGTGCTGCCCAACTGCATGGCACCGCTGATCGTCCAGGCCACCTTGAGTTTCTCTTCGGCGATCCTCGATGCTGCGGCCCTCGGCTTCCTCGGCCTTGGCGTACAACCGCCAACCCCGGAGTGGGGCACCATGCTGGCTTCGGCCCGTGACTACATCGAACGCGCCTGGTGGGTGGTAAGCCTGCCGGGTCTGACCATTTTGCTCAGCGTGCTGGCAATCAACTTGATGGGCGACGGCCTGCGCGATGCGCTGGACCCGAAACTCAAGAACGCCGCCTGAGGAGATTCCCATGTCACTGTTAGAAATCAAGAATCTCAACGTGCGCTTCGGCGACAAGACCGCCGTGCCGGTGGTCGATGGCCTCGACATTTCCGTCGACAAAGGCGAAGTACTGGCCATCGTTGGCGAGTCGGGCTCGGGTAAATCCGTGACCATGATGGCGCTGATGGGCCTGATCGAGCACCCCGGCATCGTTACCGCCGACGCCCTGAACTTCGATGGCAAGGACATGCTCAAGTTGAGCAATCGCCAGCGTCGCCAGATCGTCGGCAAAGACCTGGCGATGGTGTTCCAGGACCCGATGACCGCGCTGAACCCCAGCTACACCGTGGGCTTCCAGATCGAAGAAGTGCTGCGCCTGCACCTGAAAATGTCCGGCAAACAAGCGCGCAAACGCGCCATCGAACTGTTGGAAAAGGTTGAAATCCCGGGCGCTGCCAGCCGTATGGATGCCTACCCGCACCAACTGTCCGGCGGTATGAGCCAGCGTGTGGCTATTGCCATGGCGATTGCCGGCGAGCCAAAGCTGCTGATTGCCGACGAACCGACCACCGCACTGGACGTCACCATTCAAGCGCAGATCATGGACCTGCTGCTGGCCCTGCAGAAAGAACAGAACATGGGCCTGGTGCTGATCACCCACGACCTCGCGGTCGTGGCGGAAACCGCCCAGCGCGTGTGCGTGATGTACGCCGGCCAAGCGGTGGAAGTCGGCCAGGTGCCGCAACTGTTCGACATCCCGGCGCACCCGTACAGCGAAGCCCTGCTCAAGGCGATCCCGGAGCACAGCCTGGGCGCCACGCGCCTGGCCACGTTGCCCGGTATCGTACCCGGCCGCTATGACCGTCCGCAGGGCTGCCTGCTGTCGCCGCGCTGCCCGTACGTGCAGGAAAACTGCCGGAGCCAGCGCCCCGGCCTTGATCCGAAAACCAACAGCCTTGCGCGCTGCTTCTACCCCTTGAACCAGGAGGTGGCGTAATGGCCGTCGTTCTTACCGCCCGCGACCTGACCCGTCACTACGAAGTGTCCCGTGGCCTGTTCAAGGGCCACGCCACTGTGCGCGCCCTCAATGGCGTGTCCTTTGAGTTGGAAGCCGGCAAGACCCTCGCCGTTGTAGGCGAGTCGGGTTGCGGCAAATCTACCCTGGCCCGTGCGCTCACATTGATCGAAGAGCCGTCTTCCGGTTCCTTGAAAATCGCCGGCCAGGAAGTGGCCGGCGCCGACAAGGCCCAGCGCAAGCAATTGCGCAAAGACGTGCAGATGGTATTCCAGAGCCCGTACGCGTCGCTCAACCCACGGCAGAAAGTTGGCGATCAACTGGGCGAGCCGTTGTTGATCAACACCAACCTGTCCGCCGCCGAACGCCGCGAAAAAGTGCAGGCGATGATGAAGCAAGTGGGCCTGCGCCCCGAGCATTATCAGCGCTACCCGCACATGTTCTCCGGCGGCCAACGCCAACGCATCGCCCTGGCCCGCGCGATGATGCTGCAACCGAAAGTGCTGGTGGCGGATGAACCGACCTCGGCGCTCGACGTATCGATCCAGGCCCAGGTGCTCAACCTGTTCATGGACCTGCAGCAGGAATTCAACACGGCCTACGTGTTCATCTCCCACAACCTGGCGGTGGTGCAGCATGTCGCCGATGACGTGATGGTGATGTACCTCGGCCGCCCGGTGGAAGTGGGCCCCAAGGAAGACATCTACGCACGCCCGCTGCACCCGTACACCCAGGCGCTGCTGTCGGCCACCCCGACCATCCATCCGGACCCGAACAAGCCGAAGATCAAGATCGTCGGCGAGTTGCCTAACCCGCTGAACCCGCCGCCGGGCTGCGCGTTCCACAAGCGTTGCCCGTATGCGACCGCGCGCTGCAGCAGCGAGGAGCCGCAACTGCGGGCCTTGGATAACCGCCAGGTGGCTTGCCATTATGCGGAGCAATTCGTGGCGTGACCCGCAACAAAAATGCCCTGGGTGAAGGTGCCCAGGGCATCGCAAAGCGTTCTACCGCCCTTCCCGTCAGGTTGCGCATCAGCCTGGTGGGAGGGGCTTTCTTTTGGGCGATGCCTATGTCTGGCTGTCGCCTTCGGCGTCCGGATCATCACTGTCCGGCTCGTCGGTGGTGGAGTCATCGTCGTCCTCACTGCCACCCTGGCCCTTGTCGCCAGGCTCCGCCTCGGACTTCGCCAGTTGCAGATCCTGGCTGTGCCCCGAAGCCACAACACCGCTCTGCACCGGGTTATGCGCCCAGGCCGACGACATCCCCAACGACAACAGCACCAGCACTTTTATCAACAGCACGACTCGTTGAAAAATACTCATGGTTGATTCCGTCCAGTCAGTAGGTCAATCCCGCGCGACAGCCGTCTACCGCCGCCAGTATTGACGCTAGCCCCGATGCCGGGTTTACGCCAGGTCTCAGGTCTCACCGTCGTCGAAGGTAGCACTGTCCTCCCCCTCGTTATAGGGATTTTCCGCATCCTCCTTGGGCGCAGGCTGGGCCTGGGGCTGCCAACTGCCAGAGTTGACCTCCTGCTGTTTTTTCTTGGTGACAGGGCCTGTGTCCTTCCATTGGGGCGTGCCGGCGCCAGCCAGGGCCAATGAGGCGAACAAGCCCAAAGCCCCCAGCAGCACCAGTTGAATGACGCGTTGAGTTATACGCACGGTGGCCTCCTATTCCGTCGATGGGTGAGTGAAATACTTCAAACGCTAGACGGGATGTGGGTTTCTCGCCAATAGCCCTGATCGATGAAGATCAAGATGTGGGAGGGGCGGTGCGACGATTCGACTTGCCCCCGATGGCGGCGTACCAGCCAGCGGATTTATTGATTGATCCATTGATATCGGGGGCAAGCCCCCTCCCACATTTTAATTTCTGTTTGGCCAATAAAAAGGGCGAAGCCATCACAGCTTCGCCCTGTTCTTTACCGCTCAGACCTTAATGGTGCTCACGGGTCGCGCGGAATTTCACATCCGGCCAGCGTTCTTCCATCAGCGCCAGGTTGACCCGGGTCGGCGCCAGGTAGGTCAGGTGCCCACCGCCGTCCACTGCGAGGTTTTCCACGGCCTTGTTGGAGAACTCTTCCAGCTTCTTCTTATCGCTGCACTCGATCCAGCGCGCGGAGTACACGGTGATCGGCTCATACGAGCACTCCACCTTGTATTCCTCTTTCAAGCGGCTGGCCACCACATCGAACTGCAGCACACCGACGGCGCCGAGGATGATGTCGTTGCTGCGCTCGGGGAAGAACACCTGGGTGGCGCCCTCTTCCGCCAGTTGCTGCAAGCCCTGGCGCAGTTGCTTGGATTTGAGCGGGTCGCGCAGGCGTACACGGCGGAACAGTTCCGGGGCGAAGTGCGGGATACCGGTAAAGCCCAGCGCTTCGCCTTCGGTGAAGGTGTCGCCGATCTGGATGGTGCCGTGGTTGTGCAGGCCGATGATGTCACCGGCGTAGGCTTCTTCGAGCTGTTCACGCTCGGAGGAGAAGAACGTCAGGGCGTCGCCGATGCGCACGTCCTTGCCGGTGCGCACGTGGCGCATCTTCATGCCTTTTTCGTATTTGCCGGAGCAGATGCGCATGAAGGCAATGCGGTCGCGGTGTTTTGGGTCCATGTTCGCCTGGATCTTGAACACGAAGCCCGAGAACTTCTCTTCTACTGGCTCTACGGTGCGCTCGTTGGCCACGCGTGCCAGTGGGCGCGGCGCCCAGTCGACGACCGCATCAAGTACGTGGTCGACACCGAAGTTGCCCAGGGCAGTCCCGAAGAACACCGGGGTCAGCTGGCCGTCGAGGAATTCCTGCTGGTTGAACTCGTGGCAGGCGCCCTGCACCAGTTCCAGCTGGTCGACAAAACGATCGTACTCGTCACCCAGGTGGGCGCGGGCTTCGTCCGAGTCGAGTTTTTCGATGATCTTGGTTTCGGTGCGCTCGTGACCGTGGCCGGCGGTGTAGACAATGATGTAGTCATCGGCCAAGTGGTACACGCCCTTGAAGTCGCGGTAGCAACCGATCGGCCAGGTGATCGGCGCAGCCTTGATCTTCAGGACGGCTTCGATTTCATCCAGCAGCTCGATGGGGTCGCGGATATCGCGGTCGAGTTTGTTGATGAAGCTGACGATCGGCGTGTCACGCAGACGGCACACGTCCATCAGTGCGATGGTGCGTGGCTCGACGCCTTTACCGCCGTCGAGGACCATCAGCGCCGAGTCCACCGCCGTGAGGGTGCGGTAGGTATCCTCGGAGAAGTCTTCGTGGCCCGGGGTGTCGAGCAGGTTGACCATATGGTCGCGATACGGGAACTGCATGACCGACGTGGTAATGGAGATACCCCGTTGTTTTTCCATTTCCATCCAGTCGGAGGTGGCATGGCGGTCGGATTTGCGGGATTTCACCGTGCCGGCCACTGCGATTGCCTTGCCCATCAGCAAGAGCTTCTCGGTGATGGTGGTTTTACCGGCATCGGGGTGGGAAATAATGGCGAAAGTGCGGCGTTTCGCGACTTCGGCGGCCTGGTGGGTCATGGGAAATCGCCTGGCAGGTGAGTCAAAAAAGGGCGGCGAGTATAGCGCAAACCCGGGAGGACGGACCACCGTTCAGCCCATTGGGGGTGGCTAAATGCTGCCAAGTGTGGAACCTTTTAAAAGGTAGAGACGTCCACTCCCCTGCTACCGCACTCGGAACAGGGGCTGATAAATCAGCAAGTTAGCCTGACGAGGCTGCGCTCATGGCTCGATCGCATACCGCGTTGCCGGTATCGGCGAGCTGCATTTCGCGACCACATTCAGAGGCAGCCAGGAATGGCATTGCCGCCGGAGAATGTGGGCGCCGACAGAAGAAAAAAGGAGTCCGCCTGTGGCTATTCGCTATGGCAAAGGGCTGATAGGAGGAGCGGTTGTCGTCGCCCTCTTGGCCCTGCTGGTCCACTGGATCGGCATCAACACGATCGAACTGTACCGCGACGATTTGTTGTTTTACCTGCAAGCTCATCTGATCCTCGTTCTTGTCTCCATGCTGGCCGCCCTGATTGTGGGCATCCCCGCCGGTATCCTGCTCAGCCGACCGCACATGGTCGGGCGCGCAGAACGCTTCATGCAGATCTTCAACATCGGCAACACCGTCCCGCCCCTGGCCGTACTGGCCATCGCCCTCGGCGTTCTTGGCATCGGCAGCGGCCCGGCCATCTTCGCGCTGTTCCTCGCCTCCCTCCTGCCTATCGTGCGCAATACCTACGAAGGCCTGAAAAACGTCCAGGGCTCCCTGAAAGAAGCCGCCACCGGCATCGGCATGACGCCGCGCCAAGTGCTGTTTCGCGTGGAATTGCCCAACGCCGTGCCAATCATCATTGGCGGTGTGCGTGTGGCCCTGGCGATCAATGTCGGCACCGCGCCGCTGGCGTTCCTGATCGGTGCCAACAGCCTGGGCAGCCTGATCTTCCCCGGCATCGCCCTGAACAATCAGCCGCAATTGCTGCTCGGCGCTGCGTGCACCGCGCTGCTGGCGTTGTTGCTCGACGGTCTGGTGACTCTGGCCAGCCGCCTCTGGCTGGAACGCGGGTTGCGTGCGTCTTAAGGAACCGATATGAAAAAACTGACATTGATAATGAGCTGCGTCCTGCTCTTGGCAGGCGTTGCACAAGCCGCCGAAAAACCGGTGATCCGCATCGGCGCCCGGGTGTTCACCGAACAGACCCTGCTCGCCGAAATCACCTCCCAGTACCTGCGCACCAAGGGCTATGACACCCGCGTGACCGGCGGGCTGGGCAGCAACCTGGCGCGCAGTGCCCAGGAAAGCGGGCAACTGGACCTGATCTGGGAATACACCGGCGTGTCGCTGGTGGCCTACAACCATGTCGACGAGAAACTCGACAGTGAACAATCCTACGCTCGGGTGAAAGAACTCGACGCGAAAAAGGGCCTGGTCTGGCTTTCTCCATCGCGCTTCAGTAACACCTACGCACTGGCATTGCCGGAGAACGTGGCGAAGGAATTCCCGCAGATCAACAGCATCAGCGACCTGACCCAGGCCCTGGCGGAAAAAACCAAAGGCACACGCCTGGTCGCCCTGGACACCGAGTTCGCCAACCGTTCCGACGGCCTGGCCGGCATGGTCAAGCTGTACGACATGAACCTGACCCGCAAGAACACCCGGCAGATGGACGCCGGCCTGGTCTATACCGCGCTGCGTAATGGCCAGGTGTTCGCCGGTTTGGTCTACACCACCGACGGCCGCCTGAATGCCTTCAAATTGAAGTTGCTGGAAGACGACAAGCATTACTTCCCCGACTACACCGCCGCGCCGGTGGTGCGCCAGGTTTATCTGGATGCGCACCCACAACTGGCCGCCGAGCTCAAGCCGCTGGCCGCGCTGTTCGACGACGAAACCATGCGCCAGCTGAACGCCCGGGTCGACGTCGACCATGAAAGCCCTTCCACTGTTGCCGCCGATTTCCTGCGCCAGCATCCGATCAATCAATAAGAGGAGAAGACATGGAATTCCTGAACGCCTTTTCCCATCTTGATTGGGCCCAAGTCCTGCACCTGACCGGGCAGCACATCACCCTGGTCGGCATTGCCGTGATCCTCGCGATCCTGATCGGCGTGCCCCTGGGCATCCTGATGACGCGCTTCCCGACGCTTGCAGGCCCGCTGCAAGCCAGCGCCACGGTATTGCTGACCGTACCGTCCATCGCCCTGTTCGGCCTGCTGCTACCGTTCTACTCCAAATTCGGCCAGGGCCTGGGGCCGATGCCGGCGATCACCGCCGTGTTCCTCTACTCCCTGTTGCCGATCATGCGTAACACCTACCTCGCCCTCACTGGCGTGGAGCCTGGCATTCGCGAAGCCGCCAAAGGCATCGGCATGACCTTCGGCCAGCGCCTGCGCATGGTCGAGTTGCCCATCGCCGTGCCGGTGATTCTCGCCGGTGTGCGCACCGCCGTAGTGATGAACATCGGTGTGATGACCATCGCCGCCACCATCGGCGCCGGTGGCCTGGGTGTACTTATTCTGGCTTCCATCAGCCGCAGCGACATGTCGATGCTGATCGTCGGCGCCGTGCTGGTCAGTCTCCTGGCCATCTTCGCCGACCTGCTTCTGCAATGGCTGCAACGCTCGCTGACTCCAAAAGGACTGCTCAAATGATCGAACTTCAAAACCTGTCCAAGACCTTCCAAAGCAACGGCAAGACTGTAACGGCCGTGAACGATGTAAGCCTGACCGTCAACGAAGGCGAGATTTGTGTGTTCCTCGGCCCATCGGGTTGCGGCAAGAGCACCACGCTGAAAATGATCAACCGCCTGATCAAGCCCACCTCGGGCAAGATCCTGATCAATGGCGAAGACACCACCGATCTCGACGAAGTGACCCTGCGCCGCAACATCGGTTATGTGATCCAGCAGATCGGCCTGTTCCCGAACATGACCATCGAAGAAAACATCGTGGTGGTGCCCAAGCTGCTCGGCTGGGACAAGCAGAAATGCCACGACCGCGCCCGCGAGTTGATGAGCATGATCAAGCTGGAACCCAAACAGTACCTGCATCGCTACCCGCGTGAGCTGTCCGGTGGCCAGCAACAGCGCATCGGCGTGATCCGCGCACTGGCGGCCGATGCGCCGCTGCTGCTGATGGACGAGCCGTTCGGCGCAGTCGACCCGATCAACCGCGAGATGATTCAGAACGAATTCTTCGAGATGCAGCGCGCGCTGAACAAGACCGTGATCATGGTCAGCCACGACATCGACGAGGCCATCAAGCTGGGTGACAAGATCGCCATCTTCCGTGCCGGCAAATTGCTGCAGATCGACCATCCGGACACGCTGCTGGCGCACCCTGCCGACGAGTTCGTCAGCAACTTCGTGGGCCAGGACAGCACCCTCAAGCGTCTGCTGCTGGTGAAGGCCGAGGATGCTGCGGACAACGCGCCGTCGGTGAGCCCGGAGACCCCGGTGGCCGATGCCCTGGAGCTGATGGACGAAACCGACCGCCGCTATGTGGTCGTCACTTGTGCCGAGAACAAGGCGCTGGGTTATGTACGCCGTCGCGACCTGCACCGTCAGACCGGCACCTGCGGCCAGTATCTGCGCGAGTTCAACGCCACGGCGGCGTACGACGAGCATTTGCGCATCCTGCTGTCACGCATGTACGAGTTCAACCGCTCGTGGTTGCCGGTGATGGATGCGGAACGGGTGTTCCTCGGGGAAGTGACCCAGGAGTCGATTGCCGAGTACCTGAGCTCTGGTAAGTCGCGTGGGGGCAAGACCAGTATCGTGTCACCAGCTGAAACTGCGTTGGCCTGACACAACACAGGTCAACATGTGGGAGGGGGCAGGCCCCCTCCCACATTTGGCTCTATGGTGGGCCAAGGAAATCCCGCTGATTTGCCCCATTCGGGGAACATCATTCCGTCACACCGGTCGGTTACATAAGTAGCTGCACGGGTTCGCGCGACGAACGCGTGCAAAAACGCGACATTTTTAGTTGATCTCAAGCCCCTCACGTCCTAAAGTTCGCGCCGAACGTCCATGCTGGAAACGATCCATCCGGCTCAAGTACTGACGACGAGACAGCAAGGCCAAGGGAAGCGGTTGATCCCATGGCCTTTTTGCTTTCGGCGACATGCCTTGGGAAGTAGGCGAACCAAAGTGGGGATACGGAGGACGTTCATTTGCACCCATTGACTAAATCAGTTTGCCCTTAGGAGTTCCCAGCATGTCGATCAACGTCGAAGATTATTTCGCGCGCGCCACTTTTGACAAAATGAAGGCGTTCGCCGACAAGCAAGAAACCCCGTTCGTGGTGATCGACACCGCGATGATCAGCCAGGCCTACGATGACCTGCGCGCCGGTTTCGAATTCGCCAAGGTCTATTACGCGGTCAAGGCCAACCCGGCCGTCGAGATCATTGACCTGCTCAAGGACAAAGGCTCGAGCTTCGACATCGCTTCGATCTACGAGCTGGACAAGGTACTGGGCCGCGGCGTCAGCCCTGACCGTATCAGCTACGGCAACACCATCAAGAAGTCCAAGGACATCCGCTACTTCTTTGATAAGGGCGTACGCCTGTTCTCCACCGACTCCGAAGCCGACTTGCGCAACATCGCCAAGGCCGCGCCGGGTTCGAAAGTGTATGTGCGTATCCTCACCGAAGGCTCGACCACGGCTGACTGGCCGCTGTCGCGCAAATTCGGCTGCCAGACGGACATGGCCATGGACCTGCTGATCCTCGCCCGCGACCTGGGCCTGGTGCCGTACGGCATCTCGTTCCATGTCGGTTCGCAGCAGCGCGACATCAGCGTATGGGACGCGGCGATCGCCAAGGTCAAAGTGATCTTCGAGCGCCTGAAAGAAGAAGACGGCATCCACCTCAAGCTGATCAACATGGGCGGCGGCTTCCCGGCCAACTACATCACCCGCACCAACAGCCTGGAAACCTACGCCGAAGAAATCATCCGCTTCCTCAAGGAAGATTTCGGCGACGACCTGCCGGAAATCATTCTGGAGCCGGGCCGTTCGTTGATCGCCAACGCCGGTATCCTGGTCAGTGAAGTGGTATTGGTTGCACGTAAATCCCGTACTGCCGTCGAGCGTTGGGTGTACACGGACGTGGGCAAGTTCTCCGGCCTGATCGAAACCATGGACGAAGCCATCAAGTTCCCGATCTGGACCGAGAAGAAAGGCGAGATGGAAGAAGTGGTCATCGCAGGTCCCACCTGCGACAGCGCCGACATCATGTACGAAAACTACAAATACGGCCTGCCGCTGAACCTGGCGATTGGTGACCGCTTGTACTGGCTGTCGACCGGTGCGTACACCACCAGCTACAGCGCGGTTGAGTTCAATGGCTTTCCGCCACTGAAATCGTTCTACGTGTAAAACGGCCGCACATAAAAAACCCATGACATGTCATGGGTTTTTTTACACCTCAAGAAAGGCTTACCGCGCGTTGTTGATAGGCACCGGCCATCGCCCGGATCCGCGGATCATTCGCCGCTACCAGGGCCTTGTGCGCCACCCGCAAGAACTTCAGGTTCCCGCCCGCCAACGCCTTGCGCAACCATTCCAGCGCCGCGTCGATCTGACCTCTGTCGGCCAGCACCGCCGCATAGCTGAACTGCCCGCGAAAATCACCGGCCTCGGCTGAGCGTCGATACCAGTCCACAGCGGCGTCCAGGTCCTGTGGGCAGAACCGACCATCTTCCAGGTAACGCCCCAGCAGGTTCATCGACTTGGCATGCCCCTGCTCGGCCGCCCGGCGATAACAGGCCAATGCTTGTCGTTGGTCCTCGGCGACACCGCGCCCCGTGGCCAGCAGATTGGCGTAGTTGTACTGCCCCCAATCCAACCCTGCGTCGGCAGCCGCCCGATATTCCCGCGCCGCCGCCGCCTCATCGACATCACATCCCCAGCCATGCTCGCGGCAACGCCCAACCATGTTGCGGGCCATCAAATGCCCGCTGTGCGCGGCGATCTGGAACCAGCGCAAGGCCAGTGTCTCATCGCGTGCGATGCCGCGCCCTTCGAGCAGGATTTGCCCGAGCAACGCCTGGGCATCGACCACTCCTTCCTTCGCCGCCATCAGGATTGCCTGGGCAGCGCGCACGGGGGAATCGTCGAGCATCGCTTGCAGTTGCTCAACGTTGAGCACCTCTTCCCGACGCAATAAAAAGCCCATGTCAGACCTCGACCCAACGGCGCAACAGGTTGTGATACGTACCGGTGAGTTGAATCAGCGCGGGGTGGTCAGGCACATCGGCGGTCAGTTGCTGGATCGCACCGTCCATTTCAAACAGCAGGGTGCGCTGGCTGTCTTCACGTACCAGGCTCTGGGTCCAGAAGAACGAGGCGTAGCGTGCGCCACGGGTCACGGCGTTGACTTTGTGCAGGCTGGAGCCGGGGTACAGCACCATGTCGCCGGCCGGCAGCTTCACGCGCTGCAGGCCGAAAGTGTCCTGGATTTCCAGTTCGCCGCCGTCGTATTCGTCCGGGTCGCTGAAGAACAGCGTCGATGACAGGTCGGTGCGGACCCGCTCGTGGCTGCCCTTGGGTTGGCGCACGGCGTTGTCGATATGAAAGTCGAAACTGCCGCCCGCCGTGTAGCAATTGAGCAGCGGCGGAAACACCTTGTGCGGTAACGCCGCTGACATAAACAGCGGGTTCTGCCAAAGCCGTTCAAGCATCGCCGCGCCGATTTCCTTGGCCAGCGGGTGGCCCTCGGGCAATTGCAGGTTGTGCTTGGCCTTGGCGGACTGGTGCCCGGCGGTGATTTTACCGTCGGCCCACTCGGCGTTTTCCAGGGCCTGGCGGATGCGCTGCACCTCCTCACGAGAGAACAGGCCGGGGATGTGCAGCAGCATGGGGCAGTACCTGAATTCAGAGAGGCGCCAATGGTATTGATTCTTATCCGCCCTGTAAAACGCCAGGACGAACGAGATCGTAAAAACCGTAAGCAAAAAGTGTAAAGAATGTAAATTCAGTGCAATTAGCAATTTATCGCAATTGATAGAAAGTCTTGTTCGCCCTATATTCCGCGACCTCACATCCTTGGGGAAAGGACACGTCATGTCGCGCACCACTACAAAAATACCTGCCGGTTCACCACGCATGCTGGCTTCAGCCATCGGCGTTGCCCTCAGCGCCAGCTCTGTCGCCCATCTGGCACAAGCTGCCGAAGACACTGAACAAAAAGGCCAGCGCAACAGCATTTCCCTGGGCGCCACCAGCATCACCGGGGAAGCGCAGGACAACACCTCCTACCAGGTCGAAAAAGCCTCGTCGCAGAAATACACCGCACCGCTGGTGGATACCCCGCGCTCGGTCACCGTGGTGCCGCAACAAGTCCTCAAGGACACCGCCGCCACCTCGTTGCAGGATGCCTTGCGCACCGTGCCGGGCATCACCTTTGGCGCGGGCGAAGGCGGCAACCCCCAGGGCGACCGCCCGTTCATCCGCGGTTTTGATGCCCAGGGCGACACCTACCTGGACGGCGTGCGCGACACCGGTGGCCAGAGCCGTGAGATCTTCGACATCGAGTCGATTGAAGTCAGCAAAGGCCCGAACTCTTCGTTCGGCGGTCGCGGTTCAGCCGGCGGCAGCCTCAACCTGGTGAGCAAGACCCCACAAGCGCGGGACTTCACCAACGGCGGCTTCACCTACGGTTCCGACCAGACCCGCCGCTACGTACTCGACGTAAACCGCCAGTTCCTCGATGACAGCGCCGCGTTCCGCCTGAACCTGATGAGCCATGAACAGAACGTGGCTGGCCGCGACGCGGTCAATTACGACCGTTGGGGCGTGGCACCGTCGCTGACCTTTGGCCTGGGTACCCCGACCCGCGTCAACCTCAGCTACTACCACCTGGAAAGCAACGACCTGCCGGATTCGGGGATTCCCTACGGCTATGGTTCGTCGACCGCCACCGCCCATGTGCATGACAAGCCCAACGATGGCGGCGACAGCAATAATTTCTACGGTTTGAAGGACCGCGACTTCCGCAAGACCCGCGCCGATATCAGTACGTTCTCCATCGAGCACGACCTGAACGACACCATGACGCTGAAAAACACCCTGCGCCATGGCAGCACCGGCCAGGATTACATTCTTACCCAGCCGGACGACAGCAAGTTCAACGTCAACCGCTACGGCACCGTGTGGCGTCGCGCCAATAGCCGGGTTTCGACCACGACCACCACCACCAACCAGACCGACCTGTTCGGCACGTTCCAGGCCCTGGGTTTCAAGCACAGCTACTCCACCGGCCTGGAGTTCACCGGTGAAGAAACCCGCGTCAGCAGCTACACCATCAGCCCCAACGCCAACCCAGTGTGCACCGTGGCCAAAGGCAGCCTGGGCGGCCAGTGCACCTCCCTGAGCAATCCGAACCCGGATGACGCCTGGACCGGCAGCATCGCCCGCAACTACTACGGCACCGCCACCAAGGCCACCAGCCGTGGCGCCTATGTGTTCGACACCATCGAGCTGGACCCCAAATGGTTGCTGAACGTCGGCCTGCGCTACGACACCTTCGACACCGTGGCCAACACCGACTCGGCCACCGGCCGCAGCAAAATCAAGGAAGACAGCCAGTTCTTCAACTGGCAGGCCGGCCTGGTCTGGAAGCCAGTGGAAAACGCCAGCATCTATGCGTCCTACGCCACATCGGCGACACCTGCCGGTGGCCTGGTCGGTGAAGGGTCGGACGGCAACCCACTCTCAGCCGGTGCCGCCACCAGCGACCTGCAGCCCGAAGAAACCGTCAACTACGAGTTGGGCACCAAGTGGGACCTGTTCCACGATCGCCTGTCCCTCACCGCTGCGGTGTTCCGCACCGAAAAGAAAAACACGCGCATCCTCGTGGACGCGCTCACCTATCAGAACGCCGGCGAATCCCAGGTCGACGGCCTGGAACTGTCCGCCAGCGGCAAGATCACCGACCAGTGGCAAGTGTTCGCCGGCTACAGCTACCTGGACAGCGAGCTGGTCAAATCCGGCCTCAACGGGCGTAACGGTGTCGTCAGCGCGGGTTCGAACAAAGGCAACCAGATGCCGAATACGCCGAAGAACACCTTCAGCCTGTGGACCACTTACGACGTCACCTCCAAGCTCACCCTCGGTGGCGGTGCGTTCTACGTCGACCAGGTTTATGGCGACGCCGGCAACACCGTCTATGTACCGTCCTACACCCGCTACGATGCCATGGCCAGCTACAAACTGACCAAGAACGTCGACCTGCAACTGAACGTACAAAACCTGACCGACAAGGTTTACTACGACAAGGCCTTCTCGACACACTTCGCCAACCAGGCGGCCGGTCGTACGGCCCTGTTGACCACCAGCTTCCATTTTTAAGCAGCAGCGTCGCGCAGCAGAGGGCCCCACGCATCGGATGCGTGGGGCTTTTGCGTGTAAAACAGAATGTTTCTCGACAAGCCACGGCATAATGCGCGCCGTGCCCTACATATCCGGATAGACGAGGCGGTCAGACGTGTTGAAGAAAACCCTGTTTCAGTTGCACTGGTTCTTCGGCACCACTGCCGGGCTGGTGCTGGCCTTGATGGGGATCAGCGGGGCTGCGGTCTCGTTTCAGGATGAAATACTGCGGGCGCTCAACCCCAGCGTGCTGACCGTGGAAAAACGCGAAGCCGGTGTGCTGCCGCCCGCCGAACTGGTGCGCAAGCTGGAGGCCACCGAAGGCCAGACCGTGGCCATGCTGTTCGTCGAAAGCGAAAGCGGCAACGCCGCCCGCGTGTTCTTCACCGCGCCGCCCGGCGAGCGCCGTGGCCAACTGCGCTATTTCGATCCCTACACCGGCGACTACATGGGCGACGTGCTCGGCCAGGATGTCTTCGGCTTTCTGCTGCAGTTCCACCGTTTCCTGGTGATGGGCGATACCGGGCGCAACATCACCGGCGCGTGCACGCTGATACTGGTGTTCTTCTGCCTATCCGGCCTGTACCTGCGCTGGCCGCGCCAGGTGGCGAGCTGGCGGGCCTGGCTGACGCTGGACTGGCGCAAAAAAGGCCGTGCCTTCAACTGGGACCTGCACTCGGTGTTCGGCACCTGGTGCCTGCTGGCTTACCTGCTGTCGGCGTTGACCGGCTTGTATTGGTCCTATGACTGGTACAGCCAGGGCCTGACCAAGCTGTTGTCCGACGCCCCGCAAAACGAACGGGTGCGCAAGCGCGGCCCGGCGCCCGAGGGTGCGGCGCCGGTGGCCAACTACGATGCGATCTGGAGCAGCATCTACAGCAACGCCGGCCCGGGCTTGAGCGCCTATAACATCCGCATGCCAGCGGTCGCCGGGCAACCGGCCATCGTCTACTACCTGTTGAAAAACTCGCCCCATGACCGGGCGCTGAACCAGATCAACCTCGACCCGGCCACCGGCGAGGTCAAATCCCACGACCAGTACGCCAGCAAAAGCCTCGGTTCCAGACTGCTAACCAGCGTCTATGCGCTGCACACCGGCAGTTACTTCGGCTTGATCGGGCGGATTGTCCTCACGCTCAGCTCGGTGCTGATGCCGCTGTTCTTCATCACCGGCTGGCTGCTGTACCTGGACCGCCGGCGCAAAAAACGCCAGGTGCGAGATGCGCGCAAAGGCCTCACAACCAACCCCAGTAACGCCCCGGCCTGGCTGATCGGTTTTGCCAGCCAGAGCGGTTTCGCCGAACAGCTTGCCTGGCAAACGGCCGGGCAATTGCAGGCCGCCGGCCTGCCAGTGAAGGTGCAGCCCCTGGGCAGCGTCAGCCAGGACGACCTGCGCCAGTCGGAAAACGCGCTGTTTGTGGTCAGCACCTTCGGCGACGGCGAAGCGCCTGACAATGCCCGTGGTTTCGAGCGCAGCGTGCTCGGCCAGGACCTGTCCCTCAAGGGCCTGAACTACTCGGTGCTGGCCCTGGGTGATCGCCAGTACGAACATTTCTGCGGCTTTGCCCGCCGCTTGCATTTCTGGCTGACCCATCAGGGCGGCAACCCACTGTTTGCGCCCGTGGAAGTGGACAGCGGCGACACCGCCGCCCTGCTCCACTGGCAACAACAACTCGGCCAACTGACCGGCCACGCCCCGGCATCCGCCTGGCCGACGGCCCAATATGAAAACTGGACGCTCAGCCACCGCTCATTGCTCAACCGCGACAGCAGCGGCTCGGACGTCTACCTGCTGGGCCTCACCTCGCCGTCGCCACAAAGCTGGCAAGCCGGCGACCTGGTGGAAGTGCTGCCACGCAATTGCCCGTGGGCCATCGAACACTTCCTCGAAGGCCTGGGCCTGGCCGGCAGTGACAGCGTATTGATCGACGGCATGGCGCATACGCTCGACCAGGCCCTGGCCACCCGCCAGTTGCCAACCCATCGCGCGCACCTGGTCGGCCTGCACGCCCAGGCGCTGGTGGACGCGTTGGTACCGCTGGGCATGCGCGAATACTCCATCGCCTCGATTGCCAGCGATGGCGTGCTGGAACTCATCGTGCGCCAGGAACGTCACCCCGACGGCAGCCTGGGCCTGGGCTCGGGCTGGCTGACCGAGTACGCCGCCCTCGGCTCGAGCATCAGCCTGCGTCTGCGCCGCAACAGTGCGTTCCACCTGCCACAGGCGCCGGTGCCGCTGATCCTGCTGGGCAACGGCACCGGCCTGGCGGGCCTGCGCAGTCTGCTCAAGGCCCGCATCGCCGACGGCCAGCAGCGCAACTGGCTGCTGTTTGGCGAGCGCAATATCAAGCATGACTTCCTCTGCCAGGACGAACTGCAAGGCTGGTTGGCCAGCGGCGATCTGGCGTTGCTCGACCTGGCGTTTTCCCGCGATCAGCAAGAGAAGATCTACGTGCAGGACCGCCTGCGCGAGTCAGCGGATGTGCTGCGTAAATGGCTGGCCGACGGCGCGGCGATTTATGTGTGCGGAAGTCTGCAGGGAATGGCGACGGGGGTGGACCAGGCGCTGGTGGATATCCTCGGCAGTGAAGCCGTGGCGCGGTTGATCGAGCAGGGGCGTTATCGCCGCGACGTGTACTGACCCCCTGAACGAGCAACACTCAACCTGTGGGAGGGGGCTATCCCCCTCCCACAATTTTTAATGCATTCCAAGTCAGGTGGGCTGGAGTTTTTGTTCGAACACCGAGACGCCATCCAGGTCCCGCAGCACCACAGTCAATTCCGCCGTCTGCCCATCAATGTTCACCTCGCCAAAAAACTGAAACCCCGCCAGCGGCGAGGTGTTCTGCGCCGGCGGTGCCTTCTCGAACACCACTTCGGGGCCAAAGGTCTTGTCCAGCGGATTAGGCCCGAAACTCCCGGCGTTCAACGGCCCGGCGACAAACTCCCAGAACGGCTCGAAATCCTGGAACGCCGCACGATCCGGGTGGTAGTGATGCGCGGCGCAGTAGTGCACATCGGCGGTCAGCCACAGGTGGTTGCGCACGTTTTGCGCCCGTAGAAAGCCCAGCAGCTCGGCGATTTCCCATTCGCGGCCTTGCGGCGCACCGGGATCGTTGTTGGCGATGGCTTCCCAGCGCGGCACGCCGGGGTTGACTTCACCGTCGGGCACGCCAAGGCCGATGGGCATGTCGGCGGCGATGACTTTCCACTGCGCCTGGGAGCCCTTGAGTTCACGCTTGAGCCAGTCCAATTGCGCACGCCCGAGGAAGGGTTTTTCGCCGCCGAGGTTGTCATCGTTGGGCCCGCGATAACTGCGCATATCCAGCACGAATACATCCAGCAGCGGACCGTAGCTGAGCTTGCGATAAATCCGCCCGCCGCCGTCCGCTGCCTGGCGGCGCATCGGTGAGTATTCCAGCCACGCCTGGCGCGCACGGCCGACCAGGGTGTTGATGTCCTTGACCCGGTAACGCTCATCCAACTGCTTGCTCGGGGACCAGTTGTTCACCACTTCATGGTCGTCCCACTGCCAGATCTGCGGCACCTCGGCGTTGAAGCGGCGCACGTTTTCATCCATCAGGTTGTAGCGGTAATTGCCGCGATACTCCTCCAGGGTTTCAGCGACTTTACTCTTGGCCTCCGTGGTGATGTTGCGCCAGATGCGCCCGTCTTCGACGGTGAGCTGCGCGGGCACCGGGCCGTCGGCGTAGATGGTGTCGCCACTGTGGATAAAAAAGTCCGGCAGACGCAGGCGCATGGCTTCGTAGATACGCATGCCGCCGATGTCCGGGTTGATACCGAAGCCTTGGCCGACGGTGTCGCCGCTCCACACAAACCGAATGTCACGGCGCTGTTGCGGCACGCTGCGCAGGTGGCCGAACCAGGGTTCGCTGGCGATGCCGGTCTGGGCGTCCTCGAAGTGCACGCGGTAGAAGATCGCCTGGTCGACAGGCAACCCGGTGAGCTCGACGCGGGCAGTGAAGTCGCTGCGCTGGTCGGCCAGCGACGAAACAAAACGACGAGGGTTGCTGAACACGCTGCGGGTGTCCCACTCCACCACCATCTTGGCCGGGCGGTCGCTGCGGCTCCAGATCATGGCGCGGTCGCCGAGCAGGTCGCCGGACTGCACGCCATCGGTGAGCTGCGGCCGGTCCTTGACCGAAGCGATCACCGCCGGCGCCAGGCCCGGCAACAACAGGCCGGCGCCGACGGCTTGCATCACGCGGCGGCGGCCGAGATCGAAGTGGCTCATGCAGGTGCCCTCTTGAGTATCAAAAGGGCCACTAAAGCACGCCCCGATGAAGCAGAGATGACACCTATACAGCGATCAACGGTGGGAGGGGGCTTGCCCCCGATGGCTGACCCACCGCTATCGGGGGCAAGCCCCCTCCCACATTTTCTACGCCGCGTCAGACGGTCACGGTCAGTTCTTGCGCTTCGGGGCGTTTGATCAACGCATAGACCAGGCCGGTCAGCAGGCTGCCGGCGACAATCGCCAGCAGATACGGCAATGCATGGTTCATCGCATTCGGGATCACCAGCACAAACAGGCCACCATGGGGCGCCGCCAGTACGCAGCCGAAGTACATGGACAGGGCACCGGTCAATGCACCGCCGGCGATACTGGCCGGAATCACGCGCAACGGGTCCTTCGCGGCAAACGGGATCGCGCCTTCGGAGATGAAGCACAAGCCGAGGATCATCGCCGCCTTGCCCGCTTCGCGTTCGGTCTGGGCGAACTTGCGGCGCGCCAGGAACGTGGCGATGCCCATGCCGATCGGCGGCACCATGCCGGCCGCCATGGTCGCGGCCATCGGCGCGCCGCTGTGGGCCGCCAGCAGGCCGACGGAAAATGCGTAGGCCGCCTTGTTGATCGGCCCGCCCAGGTCGACACACATCATGCCGCCCAGCAGGATGCCCAGCAGTACCGCATTGGTCGTGCCCATGGTGCTGAGAAAATCAGTCAGCCCCACCAGCATGCGCGCGACCGGCGGCCCCACCAGGTAGATCATCGCCAGGCCGGTGAACAGACTCGCCAGCAACGGGATGATCAGGATCGGCTTGAGCGCCTCCAGGCTCTGCGGCAATTTCACTGCGCGGGTGATCAACTTGACGCAATAACCGGCGAGGAAACCGGCGAAGATGCCACCGATAAATCCAGCACCCAGGGTGCCGGCCAGCAGGCCGCCAATCATGCCCGGCGCGATGCCCGGACGGTCGGCAATCGAGTAGGCGATGTAGCCCGCCAGCAGCGGCACCATCAGCATGAAGGCGCGGTCGCCGACGGTTTTCAGCGCAGCCGCCAGGGTGCCTTCCTGTTCAAAGGCGTGAATGCCGAACACGAACGACAAGGCGATCAACAACCCGCCTGCCACCACCATCGGCAACATGAACGACACACCGGTGAGCAGGTGTTTGTACACGCCGGTTTTTTCCGGCTTGGCCACCGCGCCGCTGGCCGCGCTTTCCACCGCACCTTCGGCAAGGGCCTTGTTGAGGGTGGCTTCGGACTGCTTGAGCGCAATACCGGTGCCGCACCGGTAGATCTTCTTGCCGGCGAAGCGCTCGGTGGCGACTTCGATATCGGCGGCCAACAACACCACATCGGCATTGGCGATTGCTTCGGCGCTCAATGGCGTACGGGCACCAACCGAGCCCTGGGTTTCGACCTGCAAGTCATAACCCAGGCGCTTGGCCGTCTGCTGCAAGGCTTCGGCAGCCATGAAGGTGTGGGCGACGCCGGTCGGGCAGGCGGTGATCGCAACGATGCGCGGCGCGTTCCTGGCCGGGGCTTCAGCAGCGACATACACCTGCGCCTCTTCGGCGCCACGACGCAATACGGCGTCGACATCCGCCAACGCCTGGGCCGGTGTGCTCTGGAACACGCGCTTGCCGACAAAGCGCTGCATATCCACCGGGGTGCTGCTGACCAGCAACACCCATTCGGCGTCGTCGATGACCGACTGGGACAATTGGCGCTCCGGGCGCTGCACATCCACCACTTCAACGCTGGTACTCCAGCCCTGGCGCTGCGCGGCGGCGTCCAACAAGCGGGCGCACAGCACACTGGTGACCATGCCGTTCGGGCAGGCAGTAACAATGGCTAACTTCATCACAAACCCTCTTATTGTTCTGTCAGCGTGCGCACGTGGACGCCGCTTTCGAGGCGCGCCAACTGCGCGTCATCGCTGATGCCAAAACCGATCTGCGTCACGGCCATGGCGGCAATTGCCGTGGCGCGGCGCAGGGTCTGTTCCGGGGTATCGCCGCTGAGCAGGCCGTGCAGCATGCCGGCCAGCAGCGAGTCACCGGCCCCGACGGTACTGGCCACCGTCACCTTTGGCGGCGTGGCCTGCAGCGCCGCGCCTGGGCGGTACCAAGTGACGCCGGCAGCGCCATCGGAAACCACCACATGTTCCACGCCTTGCCGATGCAGTTGGCCGATTGCATCCGGGGCATGCCCCAGGGCATCGGCCAGTTCTTCAGTGTTGGGCTTGACCATCCACGGCCCCGCTTTCAAACCGGCGCGCAGCGCTTCGCCGCTGGTGTCCAGGGCGACTTTCAACCCGAGGTTTTTCAGTTGCGCCAACAGCCCCTGGAACCACTGCGGGCTGATGCCACGCGGCAGGCTGCCGGCCACCACCACCGCATCGAATTGCGCACCGATATCGGCGATGCGCTTGAGCAGCGCAGCTTGCGCCGCGTCACTGACCACCGGCCCCGGCGCATTGATATCGGTGACCCGGCCTTGCTGTTCGGCAATCTTGATATTGCTGCGGGTTTCGCCCGGCACGCGAATGAACGCGTCACCAAACCCACGGCGGGCGATGAGTGCCTCGAAGGCCTGGGGGTTCGCCTCGCCGAGGAAACCGCCCACGCTCACCTGATGGCCCAAATCCGCCAGCACCTGCGCCACATTCACACCCTTGCCGGCGGCATGGGTCAGCAGGGTTTCGCTGCGGTTCACTTCACCCGGTTCCAGGTGCGCCAGGCGCACCGTCAGGTCCAACGCCGGGTTCAGCGTCAGGGTCAGAATCCTTGCCATCTACACGGCCTCCACTAGGGCACGCACTTCGGCGGGCGAACCCACCGCCAGTGCTTGTTGCGCCAGGCCCTGGGCCTCGCTCAGACTGAATTCACGCACCCGCGCCTTCACTTCCGGAATGCTGCGGGCCGACACGCTCAACTCATCCACACCCAGGCCGATCAGCACCGGCACCGCCAGCGCGTCCGCCGCCAGCTCGCCGCACACCCCCACCCATTTGCCATGGGCATGGGCGGCGCGCACGGTGATGTCGATTAGTTGCAGCACCGCCGGGTGCAGGCCATCGGCCTGGGCGGACAAGGTGGGGTGACCACGGTCGATGGCCAGGGTGTACTGGGTCAGGTCGTTGGTGCCGACGCTGAAGAAATCCACTTCCTTGGCCAGCACCGGCGCGAGCAAGGCCGCCGACGGCACTTCGATCATGATCCCCAGTTGCAGGTCCGCCACCGGGATTTCCAGGCGCAGGCGCTCGGTCATATCACGGGCGGCACGCCATTCGTCGACGCTGCCGACCATGGGGAACATGATGCGCAGCGGGCGGCTATCGGCGGACCGTAACAGCGCGCGCAATTGTGCTTCCATGATCTGCGGGCGTTGCAGGGTGAGACGGATGCCGCGCACGCCAAGGAAGGGGTTTTCTTCCTCGGCAATCGGCCAATACGGCAACGGTTTGTCGCCGCCCACATCGAGAGTACGCACCACCAGCGGGCGACCGCCAAGACCGTCGAGCACGCGGCGGTATTCGGCCTCCTGGGTGGCTTCGTCCGGGGCCTGCGGGTGGGCCATGAAAATCAGTTCGGTGCGCAGCAGGCCGATGCCTTCGGCGCCCTGTTCCACCGCGCCGGCAACCCCAGCGCTTTCGCCGATATTGGCGAACACTTCCACGGCATGGCCGTCGCGGGTCAGCGCCGGTTCATGGCGTTGCGCCGAAGCGGCTTGCAGGCGTTGTTCGCGGGTGTCGCGCTCGACCGTGGCGCGTTGCAGGGTGGCGGCGTCGGGGTCGACATGCAGGCGACCGCGCTGGCCATCCAGCAGCAAGGGGGTGCCGGAGGCCAGCAGCAACACCGCCGGGCCGGCGCCGACCAGCGCCGGGATACCGAGGGCACGGGCGACGATGGCGCTGTGGGCCGTCGCGCCGCCTCGGGCGGTGAGGATGCCGGCGACGCGCGCGGGATCAAGACGCGCCACGTCCGACGGACCGACCTCGTCCATCACCAGAATGTAGGGCTCGCTCGGCTCCTGGGCGGTTTCGACGCCGCACAGTTGCGCCAATACACGGCGGCCGATGTCACGCAGGTCGGCGGCGCGCTCGGCGAGCAAGGCGTCCTGCAACGATTCCTGCTGCCTGGCGGCCGCTTCGATCACACTCATCCACGCGGCTTCGGCGCTCTCGCCTTGCTTGAGGCGGGTGTCGACTTCGTCGGTGAGTTCCGGGTCGTCGAGCATTTCCTGGTGGGTGATGAAAATCTCGCGGATCGCCTTGGAAGGGTTGCGTTCGATCAGGCCCTGGATGTCGCGGCGCACTTCGCCCAGGGCACTGTGCAGGCGCTGGCGCTCAATAGCGGAGGATTCGCCGCGCAGGGGGTAATCGAACGTTTGCTGAACCTGGATATGCGCGGGGCCAATAGCGATGCCCGGTGCGGCGGCAATGGCCTGGACCTGGCTGCCGCTGGTCGGCGCATTGACAACCGGCTCGATATCCAGGGCTGCCGGTTGGACGCTGACCGTCGGTAGCGGCTCGACCTCTTCACCGAGGCCTTCCTCCACAGCGGCGAGCAACGCGGGCAGCGCATCGCCGGCAATCGTCGGCTCGGCGACAAACTCCAGCACCTGGCCACGCCGCGCGCCGAGGCTCAACAGCTTGCTCAGGCTTTTCACCGACACGGCGCCGACCGGGCCGTCAACGATGCGCACGCGGATGTCGCCGTCAAAACTTTTCGCCAACTGCGCAAGGATCTTCGCCGGGCGTGCATGCAGGCCATGGGCGTTGGCCAGGGTGACGCGGGCGCTGGGCCAGTCCGGAGGCAGTTCGCCGCCAAGCACTTCGAGCACGGCCCGGCTGCTGGTGGCGCGGCCCAGTTCCTGGCCGCGACCTTCGATGAGCAAGGCGCACAGGCGCTCCAACAGCGCTTGGTGGGCTTCACCGAGGCTGGCCAGGCAGAACAGGCCATGGAGTGGCTGGCCGAGGTAACGCATGGGCTTGTCCGGGGTGACAAACGCCAAGCCCGGGCGCTTGACGGTCTGTTCACTGTGCAACCACCACAGGCCATCGCCCAGGGGCAGCGCGTCAACCTGCTGCAACACGGCGGCGAAACCATTGCTCACACAATCGGCCTGGCGCAACAGGCGTGCGCCGCGCCAGACCAACTCTTCGAAGTCGTCGGCGGACACACCCAGGCTGATCATCTGCGCATCCAGCGCCAGTTCCTGCGGTGCGCCTTGCAGCAGTTTCAGCAGGACTTCGGCGCTTCCGGCACGGCGCAATGCCTGGCCCAGGTCGGTTTCGCCTAGGGCACGGGTGAGCAGTTGCAACAGGCGCAGGTGTTCGTCAGATTTGGCGGCAATGCCAATGGCCAGGTACACGATCTGGCCGTCGCCCCAGTCCACCCCTTCGGGGAGCTGCAGCAGGCGCACGCCGGTAGAGAACACCTGGTCGCGGGTTTCGGGGGTGCCGTGGGGGATGGCAATACCTTGGCCGAGAAAGGTCGAGCCCTGGGCTTCACGGGCCTGCAAGCCACTGAGATAACCCTCGGCGACCAGGCCATCAGCCACCAGTTTGTCAGCGAGCAGGTGCAAGGCAGCAGATTTATCCACAGCCACCTGGCCCATGGAAATCTGCTCTACAGTGAGCTCAAGCATGCCGTTCTCCTAGTTAGTGCGGTGACCGCACTAGGTATTGTTTTAAACAAACAGTGTAATGGGTGTGCATCAATAGCTGACTGAGCAGTCAGTTGGCAGTAGCTACTCAGTCGCGAACGTCGTAAAAATACGCTGGCTGAAACGTTTAATCTAGAATTTATGGCAGATTACGCGTTAATTGCGCATCCTTGAACAACCACTCGGCACTTGAGCTGAGACATTAGTCGAGTGCTGGAATCGGTTACGATTGGACAAAATGTCGGGGCAAGCTCCAGAAAACAAGGAAATCCCGGTTTGAAACTCAGTGATATCGCCCGTCTGGCCGGTGTGTCCGTGACCACCGCCAGCTACGTCATCAACGGCAAGGCCGAACAGCAACGCATCAGCAACGCCACCGTCGAACGGGTGCGGGCTGTCGTCGAAGCCCATGGCTTTACTCCTAACCCACAGGCCGCCGGGCTGCGCAGTCGGCACACGCGCACCCTGGGTTTCATCCTGCCCGATCTGGAAAACCCCAGTTACGCACGCATCGCCAAGCTTCTGGAGCAAGGCGCACGGGCGCGGGGCTATCAGTTGCTGATCGCCAGCTCCGACGATGACGCCGACAGCGAACGCCAGTTGCTGCAACTGTTCCGCGCGCGGCGTTGTGATGCGCTGTTCGTCGCCAGTTGCCTGCCGGCCAGCGATGACAGTTATCGCGAGCTGCAAGCCAAGGGGTTGCCGGTGATTGCCATCGACCGGGTGATGGGTGCGGATCAGTTCTGTTCGGTGGTCAGCGACGACCGCCAGGCGTGCCAGCAATTGACCAGCAGCCTGCTGCAACCGTTGCCCAAGCAGATCGTGCTGATCGGCGCACGACCCGAGCTGAGCATCAGCCAGGAACGCGCCGCTGGTTTCCGCGAAGCCCTTGCCGGGTTCACCGGCGAGGTGATCGTCGAACACGCAGAAGCCTTCAGTCGCGATTGCGGCCGACAGCTGATGGAGCAACTTCTACAGCGACTGGGGCATTTGCCTGACGCGCTGGTGACCACGTCCTACGTGCTGCTGCAAGGCGTGTTCGACGCACTGCATGACTTCCCGCTCAAGTCGCGCCCGCTGCGCCTGGGAACCTTTGGTGATACCCAGTTGCTGGACTTCCTGCCGCTGCCGGTCAACGCCATGGCCCAGCAGCACCAACTGATCGCCGATACCGCCCTGCGCCTGGCCCTGGCGGCGATCGAAGAAGAACAGTATCAACCCGGCGTGCATGCCATCGGCCGGACGTTCAAGCAGCGTATTCACGAGGCTTGAGCGTGGAGCTGATCGACACCCATACGCACCTGGACTTCCCGGATTTCGACAGCGATCGCCGGGAAGTCCTCGCCCACAGCCGAGCATTGGGCGTGCGGCGCATGGTGGTGTTGGGGGTGTATCAGCAGAATTGGCAAAGAGTGTGGGACCTGGTGCAAGCGGACGAAGGTTTGTTCGCCGCCTTTGGCCTGCACCCGGTGTACCTCGACGATCATCGCCCAGCTGACCTGACGGCGTTGGGCGATTGGTTGATGCGCCTGCACGGCCATCGGCAACTGTGCGCCGTGGGGGAAATAGGCCTGGATTACTTCCTCGAACAACTGGACCGCGAACGCCAGCAAAGCCTGTTTGAAGCCCAACTCAAACTGGCCGTGGACGTCCAACTGCCGGCGCTGCTGCACGTGCGTCGCAGCCACGCCGCCGTGATCGCCACCCTCAAGCGCATCCGCCTGCCCCGCGGCGGCATCATCCACGCGTTTGCCGGCAGCCACGAAGAGGCTCGCGAGTACATCAAGCTCGACTTCAAATTGGGGTTGGGCGGCGCCCCCACCTGGCCCCAGGCCTTGCGCATGCACAAGGTGCTGGCGCAACTGCCGCTGGACGCGGTGGTGCTGGAAACCGACTCACCCGATATGGCGCCGGCCATGTTCCCGGGCCAACGCAACAGCCCCAAACACCTGCCGGCCATCTGCACCGCCCTGGCCGAGCGCATGGGCATCAGCCCGCTATCGTTGGCTGAGGCGAGCACACGCAATGCGTGCCAGCTGTTCAATTGGTAAGACTGGCGCGACCACTTGCAGATCCAACGTGATCCGCTGCCGGTAACGGGCATAGCGCAGCGCCAGGAAATGTACCAGCAGCACCACCAGTGACACGTTGAACTGCCCGACTACTGTGATCAACCCCACCCATTCGGCGACCAGTGCCACGATCAGCACCATGCAGGTGAACACCGCCATGCTCGGCTGCACCAGCGCCCAATGCCCCAACAACTTGAACGCCCGCAATTGCCGAGGGCAACTCAACTGCAGGAATTGCTGGCAATACGGGCAATCGAACGGCTCTTCGATGGCGATGGCATTCAACTGCCAAGGCTTGAGTTCAAACCTGATATCACAATGGGCGCAATGCCCTTTGATGCCGACCGCAATGGTCATCGCCGTGCTCCCTGAACTTGAATTTGTCTGAAACAAATTCTCACCCATTCACCCAGCCAGAAAAGACACCCACGGAAATCAGGACAAGCGCTACACCGGCAAGCAATACGCCCTACCTACATTTCCTACACTCGAAACGCACCGATCAATTGCTTCAACTCAATCACCTGCATCGATAGCTGCCGGCTCGCCGCTTCGGTCTGGTGTGCGCCCTGGGCCGCATGCTCGCCGGCGCGGTTGATTTCGACGATGTTCTGGTCAATGTCGTGGGCGACGGCGGTCTGTTGCTCCACGGCGGCGGCAATCTGCTGGTTCTGGTCGACGATCATACCCACGGCGCCAAGAATATTTTCCAATGCCTGCTGGACCTTTTCCGACTGCCCGACCGTGCCACTGGCCATGGAATGGCTGGTGCCCATGGTTTTCACGGCGGCTGCCACACCGCTGTGCAGGCGGCTGATCATCTGTTCGATTTCTTCGGTGGAATGCTGAGTGCGCCGGGCCAGGGTGCGCACCTCGTCGGCCACCACTGCAAAACCACGTCCCTGTTCACCGGCCCGCGCGGCTTCGATGGCTGCATTGAGTGCCAGCAGGTTGGTTTGCTCGGCAATGCTTTTGATCACCTCCAGTACGCTGCTGATGGACTGGCTGTCAGTGGCCAACTGGTTGATCACCCGTACCGACTCATCGATCTCCGAGGCCAGCCGCGCGATGCTGCCCTGCTGGGATTGCACCAGGCCACGGCCGCTGACGGTTTCGTCGTTGACACTGTGGGCACTGCTGACTGCCGCCGCCGCGCTGCGCGCGACTTCCTGGGCAGTGGACGACATCTGGTTCATGGCCGTTGCCACCTGCTCGATCTGGCTACGCTGCCCGGACACCGCCTGATTGCTTTGAGCCGAGATCGTTTCCACCTGGCCGGCCTGGAGCTCGACCTGGCTGACGGTGTGCCCGACGCGCTCGATCAGGTCGTGGATCTTCGCCACGGTGCCGTTGAACACCTGGCCCAGGTCGCCCAACTCATCGCGACTATGCGCAACAAAAGTGACGGTCATGTCGCCGGCCGCCACCTTGTCCATCATCGCCCCCAGGCGCCGCAGCGTGGTGCGGGTGGACGCGTAGAAACCGGCGTACAAATAGAAGATCAGCAAGAACACGGCGCTCAGGGCCGACACGAGCACCACCATGTGCATGCGGTTTTGCGCCAGGCGTTGCTCCAACTGCTGTCCGAGGAACGCCAGGGTGGCGTCATCCAGCTGATAGGTCTGGGCCATCAACTGGCTGACGCCGTCGTAGAAGCCCTGCCAGGGTGCGTCGAGGGTTTCGGCCATCACCACCTGCTCTTCAAACAACTCGCTGCCATGCTTGAGGCTGGCGTTGCTGGCCGTGGCGAGGTTGTCGAGTGCCGCGTGGGCTGCGGTACTGGAGCCCAGGGCATCCTGCAACTTCAGGCCATATTCGGCCTGGAGTTTTTCCAGTTGCTGCAAAAGCTCGTCAAACCGTGTGCTTGACGAAGAATTGAGAAAACCCTGGCCCAGGGAATACGCGCCCATCGCCCGGCCTTCGCCCAGGGCCTGGGTGACCTGCGGGGTGACGCTGGTGATCAGCTCGCTGAGTTGGCGCAGGTCACTCTGGGCGTCTCGGCTGAGCCCGGATTGGCTGGCGACGATCTGGCTGAGCATCTGCGCCTTGTTGAGCAACTTGCCGATCAATGCACTTTTGCTCAGCAGCGACGTTTCCTGTTGCTGGGTCTTGAAGGCCGAAATCAACTCGTCGCGCTTGGCATTGAAAGCCGCAATCTGCTCGGGCTCGGTGGCCATAGCGTTGAGGCCTTGCAGGCGGTTGAGCACGCTTTGTTCCAGGGCGCTGATCTTGCCGTCAAGATCGCCGGCCTTGCCGGACTGGCCGAGGGTGGCGTTGATCTGTACCTGGTTGTTGAGGGTTTCCAGGTCGCGGCGCAGGGCCAGGCTGCTGCCAAGTAAATCGAGGCTTTGCAGTTCGACGCGAGTGCCCTGGAATTCACGCCATGAGTCACGCACCAAGTAATAGTTGGTTGCCAGCATCGGCAGCAGGAACAATACGCTGATCAGGCTGAACTTCATGCCGAAGCTCAGGCGATTCATCAAGGCGACGGCGGGATAGAGCAAGCTCTTCACAGGTGAACTCCCTTTCTTTTATTTTTATTGAGGTGCAGGGCGGCAGTTAGCCAGCATCTGTATAGCTCAATTTGAGAGGGAGTTTTGTAACTTAAGGTTAATGGTTGGTGGGGCTGCTTCGCAGCCCAGCGCGGGGCAAGCCCGCTCGCCACAAGCAAGCCCGCTCGCCACAGGCGAGACTGCTCACTACGGCGAGCCGGCTTCTACAGGGTCAGGGTAGGACGGTCCAGATGGCGAAGCCGGCGTACCACAGCACCGCTGCGCGTAGCAGCAGTTCCCAGAGTCGGTCCAGGCTGTTGATGCCATCGGGACCGACCGCAGGGGGTGGGATTTCGGCGGCGACCAGGCCGACTTTTTCCACCAGTTGGGCGGCGCTGATGTCCCAGCTCAGCAGTTCATGGAGCATCACACGGCTGACCGCAACGAAATTTCCGACCAGGGCAAAGCTGGCGGCCAGCAGGCGTACCGGCAGCCAATCGAACGCGTGGCGCAGTTGCCCGGCCCGCTCGGCTACCAAAGGGTTTTTGCTGTGTTCACTGGCCAGTGCGAGCAGCCGATAAGCCAGTGCGGCAACCGGGCCCAGCAGGAAGTACCAGAAAATCACCGCGAAAAAACTCTGGTAGGCCTGCCATAACAGATGACCCTGGACGCGTTCGAGCAATTGCTCGCCACTGTCGGCGCTCAGGCTCAGGTCACGTTCGGCCACATGCTCGGCGGCCTGCAGGTCACCCCGTCGCCAGGCATCGCGGAACGGACCAAGCCCGGCGAGCAAGTCACCACGACCCAGGCTGTAGATCACCACCAACAGGTGCACCGGTAGCGCCACCAGCCCGTACGCCACCGGCTCCAGCACCAGCAGCAACAGCGCCAGCAAGGCCACCGGCAACAACACCAGCAACGCCAGAATCAGCCAGGGCTGCTTGCCCATGCGCGGGCTCGATTCCAGATTGGCCAGTTCGCGCAACCAACCACCATCTCGCTGCAACCGCTGGCGCAGGGCCGAAAACTTCTCGATCCATACAGCCAGCACCAACACCAGGAAACTCATCGTGCGTGTCCTCCATCCTGCAGGGCGCTGCGAAAGCGCGTCCAATCAAAAGCGGGGCCGGGATCGGTCTTGCGTCCCGGAGCGATATCGCTGTGACCACAAATGCGCTCGGGGGTGATGCCTGGGTAAGCCACCAGCAACTGGCGGGTCAGGTCGATCAGTGCGGCATATTGAGCGTCGGTGAACGGCAGATCATCCGTGCCCTCCAGCTCTATCCCCAGGGAAAAATCATTGCAGGTGTCCCGCCCCTCGAAATACGACACCCCGGCATGCCAGGCACGGTGGATGCAGGATACAAACTGCGTCACGGCGCCATCACGCTCAATCAGAAAATGCGCTGATACCCGTAGGTCGGCAATCCCTTCAAAGTAGGGATGTTCCGTGACATCCAGGCGGTTCTGGAAAAATTCCTGCACTTTGCCGGTGGCGAACTGCGCCGGTGGCAGGCTGATGTTATGCACCACCAACAGTGAGATTTCGCCGGCGGGGCGCTCGTTGAAGTTGGGCGACGGGCAATGACGGATGCCCTGGCACCAACCGCTGGTGGGGTCCAACTGCATACAGGTTCCTTGAACGATACAAAGTGTGACCAGTATGCCGCGTTAGACCCTCCGGTTGCGATCACTTGCCGCGATTGAGTTGACGCAACTTGTCCACCACAGCAGTCAGGGCGCGCTCGAACAGGGGCCCGTCTTCCAGCGTGTGCAGTGCACCACGCTTGAACGCCATTGCCAGTTGGCCCGCGCTCTTTTCCAACACCTTGAGCCCCGTGCGGCTGATGAACACATAAGTGTTGGCCGGCGCCATGATCGCTGTCAGCTTGCAGCGCAGCGTGCTGGCCTGGCCTTCCTGGAAGAGTACCCAGTCGCCCACCTTGAGTTGGAGAGCCTTGTACAGGTCAGGATCGTTACCCGGCAGCTCGGTGACCGGGTCGGGTGACGCCGTACTCAGCAAAAATGGCTCACGCACCTCGATCAGCTCATCAACGCCTTCAGGTGCCTGGATATGCAACGCCTGCAAGCGCACAAAGAATTCTCGGGTGCTGAAGGGGTCAAACGCCGCGCTGGTCAAACCGTCGCGCAAGGCCTTGAGCAACCCCGGCAGTTGTTCCAGCAAACGTCGCCCGGCCTCGGTGTCCTGCTGCAGGCCGACGCTCCAGATCAACTCGTCCATGGTGCGCAGCCCAGCTTGCCATTGCACTGACTGCTCGCCGTGCTTGAGGCTCGCCAGCAGCAACACCTGGCTCCAGGCCTGTTGCAGGAACTGCACCACAGGACGCGGCAGGACCTTGCCCAACAGCCGTTTATTCAGCACATCAGCCACACGCTGGCGGGCGGCTTCAGTGCGCACACGCCCGGCTTCGGCATCGCGGGTGTGCTGTTCGAGCAAGTCGCTGCGCCGGCGTTCATCGGCGGCAAACGCGCTGAACTCGGCGAGCAATTGAGAAAAAATCGCCGGATCTTCGACAAATTCGTTGAGCAGGCGCTGCACCACTTGCTCGATGCGCAGGTAGAGAGGGTCGCATGCCTGGCTATCACACGGGCTGCAGCCCATGGCGACGGTCGCGACTTCATTGAGCAGGCGCCGCGCCGGATGGCTGGCGCGACTGAAAAAACTCTTGTCCAGCAACGCCACTTTCAGCAGCGGGATCTGCAAGCGGCCGATCAGGGCCTTGAAGGCATCGGGCACGGTACGGTCATTGAGGATGAACTCAAACAGCAGCGCAACCAGATTGATCACGTCTTCGTCCGCGTCCTCCACCACCCGCGACTTACCACTCTTGACGCTGATACGGGTGAGCAATTGTTCAAGCTGGCTGCGCAGGTCGAAATCGTCCTCCGACTCAGGCTCCGGCACGTACTGCTGCAAATGGGAGAGCAGGCGCAGCAGGTCCTGGGTGGAAATGGGCAACGGCTCGGCGCTGGCCTCAAGCGTCGGCGCCACACTGCCACGCACCGCTGTCAGCAATGGCTGAAGCGCGGCGAAGGCTTCCTGGCCATTTTCGTCACCGGACCGGTCGGCGACTGGCGGAGTTGCTTCGCGCGGATGCTCGGGTGCCGCACGCCCATCGATGCGCCGTGACGGTACGGCCTTGAGTTCAGGTAAGACGCCGGTTGCGACCAGCAGTTGATTGGCTTCACCGTATAGCTGGTCGGCGTCACTGAGCACGTATTTTTCAAAGAGCTTGAGCATGACCAGTTTGACGCGGATCTCCACGCCCAGGCTGCGCCCCGCCCGCAGGAAAAACTCACACAGCAGCGCCGGCCCCAGCGGGTTCTCACGATCATCCAGACGGTTGCCCAGTAAAGCGCTCAAGCGTGCCGTAAGTTGCGCAAGAGCCAGGCCGTCACGGTGGCGCACCCGACCCAACATGGCTTCAAGCGCCACGGCTTTTTCCAGGTCGTCCCTGGTCGAACCCGGCACGCCGTCGTAGGAAACCACCGGCACCAGTTGCAGCTCGCCCCGCCCTGCCTGGCCCAGACTGGCAAAGGCGTCGAAAAGACGCTCCATGAACACACGTTCGAAATTCTTGCGCTTGAGGCGCAGATCACGCATGGCTTCAAAGAAAATATGGTGATCGAGGTTGTTGCGCGCCTTGTCGGCCATTTCGAACAGTGTGTCGTCGGCGTTATCGAACAGCTCCTGCAACCCTTGCTGCAACTGTTGCGCCGCTTTGTCGCGAACCTGCAGCAACACCACCGGCAGTCGGGCGAGCGGCGATGGCGTGGCATGCGCCTTCTTGATTGGCACCACCTTTCCGTCATTGTGCATCCTGGCCTCCTGAAACGGCGGTATTGGGCGAGACGTCAAAGCTATGACGCCAATTGCAAGGCGCGAGATTATCTTGCAAACAAGGGGGGTTGCGCCAGCACACTCTGTCATTTGGCGGTAAATGAGCAGGTCGCTGGGTTCAGACGCGCACTGCCCCTATAATCGGGGCACTTTGTCTGTGGAGCCTGTTATGCCGAATCTCCGTCTTGCCGACCTCACCGCCGAAATCGAAGCCAACGTGCGCCGCGCACTGCTGGAAGACATCGGCAGCGGCGACATCACTGCGCAGTTGATCCCGGCCGAACGGCTGGCCACGGCCACCATCATCACCCGCGATGCAGCAGTGATCGCCGGCACCGCCTGGGTGGATGCGGTGTTCCGCCAGCTGGACCCACGGGTAGCCGTGCATTGGCAGGTGGCCGATGGCGAACGCGTCAGCCCCAACCAGGTGCTGTTCCACCTTGAAGGCCCGGCGCGCTCACTGCTCAGCGGCGAACGCTGCGCACTGAATTTCCTGCAACTGCTGTCCGGCGTCGCCACGCGTGCCCAATTTCTGGCGGATTTTGTTTCCAGCACCCAGGTCAAGCTGCTGGATACCCGCAAAACCCTGCCGGGCCTGCGACTGGCGCAGAAATACGCAGTGACCTGCGGCGGCTGCCACAACCACCGCATTGGTTTGTATGACGCTTTTTTGATCAAGGAAAACCATATCGCGGCCAGCGGCGGCATTGCCCAGGCGATTGCGGCCGCACACCGGATCGCACCCGGCAAGCCGGTGGAAATCGAAGTCGAAAGCCTGGATGAACTGCGCGAAGCCCTGGCCGCAGGTGCGGACATCATCATGCTGGATGAATTGAGCCTGGAAGACATGCGTGAAGCCGTGCGCCTGAACGGCGGCCAGGCCAAGCTGGAAGCCAGCGGCGGGATCAATGAAGACACCCTGTTGCCCATCGCGGAGACAGGGGTGGACTACATCTCGATTGGCGCGATGACCAAGGATGTGAAGGCGGTGGATTTGTCGATGCGCCTGAGTATCTAGACCGTTGCAAGCGGTAGTGAGCGGGGGCAGCCCGCTCACTACACACTTCAGACTACAAGGTCATTCATCTCGCAGTATTCTTCCCATTCGACACCCAGCACTTCGGCCGCCTCTTTGTGCAAGGCCAGTCGTGCCGCTTCGAATTCTTCCGGTGTCGAGGTGTACTTGAGGGTCAGCTCCCAAGGCTGATAGCCCTGGCTCTCGGCTTCATCCTCGAATGCCCACTGGATCTGGTCGCGCTGATCATCGGCGCTCAGGTCCTTGATCTCTTCTTTAAGCTGCGGCGATTCCTCGAGGTATTTTTCGAGGGCTGCTTGATGCCGAACTTCCTGGGTCATTTCAGTCGTGGTCATGTTGTTCTCTTAGATCGAGGAATGGGGATGCATCTGGGTCATCAAGGTTGCGCAGATACAAAAGAGCAGGCTCAAATGCCGGCTCGTCTGGCCTTCAGAACCATTCTGGGATCATCTGAAAACGGTGTTGCCATGGTGCCTTTTTGCCCGAGACAGGAATCGAACCTGCGACCTTCGCGTTACGAGTGCGCTGCTCTACCGACTGAGCTACACGGGCGGTGGGCTAAAGCTAGCACTGCATTGGGAGTCCGGCAACTTGCGGCCTTCAGCGCGCAATCACGCCCTGGGCCCAGAAACGGGGTTGCAGCAGGTCGACATGAGTGCCCAGGTACTGCTGCTGGGCTTGCTTGATGTGAGGCACATCGCGAGCTGCGATAAAAACCAGCAGACCGACGGCCAGCACACTCAGCACTTTCCAGGCTGCCCAGGCCAGTGGCAACGCGGCGGTTCCCGGGTTTTTCCACACATGCAACGCCATCAGCCAGCCCACCACCAGCGCCAGCCAGACCTGGGAATTGGGCATCACCATCACGCCGTCGACCATGGACTGCACCAACGCCCCTACCAAGGCCGCAAACAGGCATAGCCGCAACAGATCAGCACGAGTGTTGGAAAGCGCTCGTTCACGCAACACGCTGAACGTCGCCCAGCCGCCTCGCCACGCCAGAGCCACCACGCACAAGGCCGATGGCACGCCCCATTCACTCGCCCATTGCAGGATGGCCTGGTGTGGATGAGCGGCGATTTCATTGGCGATATCGGCAAAATGCATCGGCCCGAAGCCCAACCATGGACATTCCACGATCATATGCCAAGCCTGCCACCAGATCGGACCGCGGCCCGACAGGGAGGTGGTGAGGCGGTCACTGGCGCTCTTGGAGACCTCGACCCCCAGGTAATCCGCCACTACCGCAAACACCAGCCAGTACAGCAGCAGCCCGCCAAACATCGCGGCCAGTTGCCAACCCAGCCATCGTCGCCCCGAGGCGCCAAGTACCGCCAGCACACCTGCGGCCACACACATGCCAAGCCAGGTACCGCGCGTACCACCGGCGATCGCAATCATCCACCACACGCACAGCAACGCGAACACCGCCCCCTTGAGCGGACGCGAGATCACAGGGATCAACAAAGGAAGCGCCAACAGCGGCAGCGTGAACGTCTGAAACTGGCCGTAGAAGCGCTTGTTGGAAAAGCCGGACAGCAGCAGGTCAGGGTCCAGCGCACGTTCAGCACTGATAAACACAAGTGTGCCTGCATACAGGTATTGAATCGACTTGATCAAACACAGCAGCACCACCACCATGACCAAGGCGCGATCCAAAGGCTCACCGCCCTGGCGACGCAGCAAGGCAAACGCCACGGCAATCGACCCGCAACTGACAAACAGCGCCATTTCGGCAAGTGCCCAGAGCGGCTGATGGGCCAGCATGGATGACACCAGGCCAAGCACGATAATCAGTATCAGGCCCAGGGCGGTTGGCCTGTCCAACAACTGGCCGACAGGGACGATGGACAACCCATACAGCACCGCACACGCCCCTATGGCAATCTGCATAGCCCGCTGCAAATCATGCCCACTGAAGGGTGCACATATTCCGACCACCAGCAGGCAAACCACTGTCACCAGGAAAACACTGCCACGCTGCTGTATAGATAAAGCCATCGGCCGCCTCAACTTCCCTGTGGATGGTTCAGCAACTATGCCCCGTCGGCGCCGCAGCCCTTGGCAACATATTTCGCTTCAGCGGTGGTACTGCATTTCCAACCGGTGGTGGCGTTGCGCGTCAGGCTGATGGTTTTGCCCAACACAGGCGCAGGGGCGTCGAGTATTTCGCAACTGATGGTGCCCGCGCCGGTAGCCACATCCCCTGTCACGTTGATCGTGCAATTGGCCGTGGGGCTAGTGCCGCCGATCAATGCCAAGGTCGGCACTGTGCCCTGGTTGAGGGTGTCTTCAAACCCGGGCTTCAACGCGGTGATTTCAGCCAGGCCTGCAGTGAATTTGGCCTTGGCCTGGTGCGTGGTGTACATGGGCAGGCCAATGGTGGCCAAAATGCCGATGATTGCAACGACAATCAGCAGCTCGATCAGGGTAAAACCTTTTTGACGTCTCACATTCACTCTCCAGGATAGAACTCATGACAAGGCGCTTCCTGCGCCCCGTGTTGTGCAGCGGCGCCAGTGTACTCATCCGCAGGCCGTCAATCGCGCACAGGACGCACATTCTGACATTTTATCCGCCACCGTCCGCCTGTCCGAATCCGTCACCTGACTAAGCTATACATCTTCAACGACCTCTGTGCGGAACGGTGACATGGACAACGCTTCAACGATCTACGCTTGGGAAGGCATCAACCGCAAAGGGCGCAGGGTGTCCGGGCACAGCACCGGGCACAACTCTGCCCTGGTCAAGGCTCAGCTGCGCCGACAAGGCATCAGCCCAGGGCTTGTACGCAAGCATTCTCCAGTTCTAGCGGGCCTCAAGCCATCTATCAAATCAGCGGATATCACCCAGCTCACGCGCCAACTGGCAACCTTGCTGAAGGCCGGGATTCCTCTGCTGCAAGCCCTCGACATCATCAGCGAAGGCTTTGACAACGCTACGCTGCGCGAGCTGCTACAGGGGTTGCAACAGTCAATCGCCGCTGGCACCAGCCTTGCCGACGCGTTGCGCAAGCATCCGCGCTGTTTCGATGAGCTGTATTGCAACCTGGTGGCGGCCGGCGAACAGGCCGGTGCCCTTGAAACCTTGCTGGAGCGCGTAGCGATTCATAGGGAAAAGAGCGAGCAGTTAAAGGCCAGGATCAAAAAAGCCATGACCTATCCGATCACCGTGCTGATAGTCGCCAGCCTGGTCACCGGCGTGCTGCTGGTCCACGTAGTGCCGCAGTTCCAAAGCCTGTTCGCCGGAGTCGACGGCAAACTGCCCGGCTTCACCTTGCAGGTGATCGCTTTGTCCGAGTTCATGCAGCGAGCCTGGTGGGGCGTGGCACTGGGCCTGCTTGCCGCGGGTTTTGGGTTGCGCCACGCCTACCATGCCTTACCGGCTTTCCAGCTGTGGCTGGATGCCGGTTTGTTGAAAGTGCCCGTGGCAGGCAAACTGCTGAGAAAATCGGCCGTGGCCCGCTACGCCCGCACGCTGTCCACTACCTTCGCCGCCGGTGTTCCGTTGGTGCAGGCCCTGGACTCGGTGGCCGGGGCCGCCGGTTCTGGGCCGTTCAGACAGGCAATCGAGCATATGCGACACGACGTATCCACTGGCATGCAACTGAATCAATCCATGGCCGTCAGCGGCCTGTTTCCCGGCATGGCCATCCAGATGACGGCCATCGGCGAAGAGTCGGGCACGCTTGACCGCATGCTGGAGAAGGTCGCCAACCAGTACGAGGCCGATGTGGACACCCTGGTCGATCACCTCACTAGCCTGATGGAGCCTCTGATCATGGTGATACTGGGGGGCATCGTCGGCGCGCTGGTGATTGCCATGTACCTGCCGGTATTCCAACTGGGGAGCGCATTTTGAGCCTGCTGCTGGGCGAGCATCCCTGGGCGTTTGTTGCGATAGCGTCGGTGCTGGGGCTGATCGTCGGCAGTTTTCTCAACGTGCTGGTGTGGCGCCTGCCGAAAATGCTCGAGCGGGAGTGGCGCGCCCAGGCCAATGAAGTGCTGGGCTTGCCAGCAGAACCAGCCGGGCCGACCTACAACCTGATGCAGCCCAACTCCTGCTGCCCACACTGCAACCATCCCATACGCCCATGGGAAAATATCCCGCTGCTCAGCTACCTGTTCCTGCGCGGCCGCTGCGCGCATTGCCAAGGGGCGATCAGCATCCGCTACCCCCTCACGGAACTGGTGTGCAGCTTGATCTCGGCCTGGGTGGCCTGGCATTTCGGAGTTGGCTGGCAGGCAGGAATGGTGATGGTGCTGAGTTGGGGGTTGTTGGCGATGAGCCTGATCGACGCCGACCATCAACTGCTGCCGGATGTGCTGGTAATGCCGCTGCTGTGGCTGGGACTGATCGTCAACAGTTTCGGCCTGCTGACAACATTGGCCGACGCCCTGTGGGGCGCCGTGATTGGCTACATGAGCCTGTGGAGCGTGTTCTGGTTGTTCAAGCTGGCCACCGGCAAGGACGGCATGGGCCACGGCGACTTCAAGTTGCTGGCGCTGCTCGGCGCCTGGGGTGGCTGGCAGATCCTGCCGATGACGCTGTTGATGGCGTCACTGGTCGGGGTATTCGTCGGCTTGATCCTGATGCGCCTGCGCAACACCCTGGCGTCGGCACCGATGCCATTTGGACCGTATCTGGCGATTGCCGGCTGGATTGCATTGCTCTGGGGTGGTCAAATAAGCGACTTCTATTTGCAGTCTGTCGGTTTCAGATGACCACTCGTGTTGCAACACCCTGGATTCTTGGCCTTACCGGCGGCATCGGCAGCGGCAAAAGCGCGGCGGCCCAACACTTTATCGACCTGGGTATCGACTTGGTGGACGCCGATCACGCCGCCCGCTGGGTAGTAGAGCCTGGTCGGCCGGCATTGGAGCGCATCGCCGAGCACTTTGGTGCTGGCGTACTGCAGCCGGACGGCCAGCTGGACCGCGCCGCATTACGCAAGCTGATCTTTGAAGTACCCGAAGAGCGGCGCTGGCTCGAAGCCTTGCTGCACCCGTTGATTGGCGAGGAAATCCGCAGCCACCTGGCACGCGCAAAATCGCCTTACGCAATACTGGTGTCGCCGCTGCTGATCGAATCCGGCCAGTACAGCATGACCCAGCGCATCCTGGTGATCGACGTGCCGCAATCGCTGCAGATTCAGCGTACCCTGCAGCGCGACGGCATCAACGAGCAACAGGTGCAGGCGATCCTCAAGGCCCAATCCAGCCGCGAAGACCGCCTGAAACATGCCGATGATGTACTGGTCAATGACCAGGACCTTGCCTGGCTGCACAGCGAGGTCGAGCGACTGCACCACTTTTACCTTACTTTGCGTGGAGGCCGATCATGAGCCAACCCTTGACCGTCGACTGCCCGACCTGCGGCGCACCCGTGGAATGGAAAGCGACCAACCTCAACCGGCCGTTCTGCTCGGACCGCTGCAAACTCATCGACCTGGGCGCCTGGGCCGCTGAAGAACACAAGATTCCCGTAGCCCCGGATGCCGAAGACGAGCTGTTTTCCGAAGACCTGCCGCCGCGCCACTAAGGGCGCATGAAGGCGTATTCCTGCTGGTCGTCGAGGTTCTCTGCAAGGTATTGCAGCTCGTCGGCCAGGTCTTCGAAACTGCGCACACCCTTGCTCTGCTGCACCACTGCGCTGAGCATGGCGCGCAAGGTCAGGCCTGGGTCAAAACCGATTTCCTGTGCCGCATCCTGGCTTCTGCGCAACTCCTGCCGAGCCCATTCGTACACACTCATGATCCGCGCTCCTGGAAAAATTTCGCAGAGCATGGGCCTGCTCGGCGGCGCGGGATTTGATCCAGGTCAACGCTGCGAATCGTCGTCCTTCCAGGGCGCCGAGAGGTAGCGCGTGCGGTTGAAGGTCTCCAGCCATTCGGGGCAAAACACCACCAGGGCACTGATGACCATGCCGTTGATAAAGGCCTCGGGGAAGATGATCAACCACAGGTAGCCGACGAAATCCTCCAGCCATTCCGGCATGGCGAAACGCCCGTCGAACCACAACAGCCCCAGCCCACACAGCAGGCACAAGAGCGCCGACAGGGCTGCCGCGAAAAAACCGGAACAGAAGATATACACGAAGGGATTGCGTGGTTGGGCACGCTCGACCAGCAGCGCGCAGGTTTCAGTGACCAGCACCGGTAACCCGATAAGCAACAGGCCATTGACGCCCAGGGCAGCGAGATCCTGGCGCCCCAACAGCATCAAGCCCAACTGGGCGGCAAAACCGCCGACGATTGCCAGGGGCCAGTCCAGCAACAAGGTCACGGCCGTCATACCGATGAAGTGGTAAGACACGCCGGTATCAAAATCCCGCCGCACCAGCCACAGCATGAACAACGCGAACACCGTGCCGAACAGCAAATGCTGGCGGCGCCGGTCGGCGAACAACTCGACCCACGGCGAACGCAGGATCGCCCACAGTACCACCGGCGCGTACAGGAGCCAGCCGATGCTCATGGTTGTCGGCGCCAACATGGCGGCACTGATCACGGCGATACTCCCCGGGTCGAATAGAGTCGGATGATCAGTCTACACCGACGTTTCACAGGGGTACTTCCTGCGGTCATCGTTTGGGCGCTAAGCTGCTAGCTATGGATGACTCAGATTACTTGCGCCTGCTCACCGTAGCGGCCGAACAAGCCAACGCGTTCTTGTCCAATGCCCGCAAATGGGAGCGTGAGCGTTGGGTCTGCCAGCGCCTGCTGCAAGGCTTGAACGTGCCCTACCGTGCCGAAGAATTCCACGCCGCCGGGCAAGAGCCGCCGGACGTGCTGTTTCGCGACGCCAGCTTCGAGGTGTTTTTCGTGCTGGACGAGGGTCGCCGCCTGAATGACGAATGGCGCGATGAACTGCTGCGTCGGCGCAGTGCGTTTTCCCTGAGCCAACTGGTACGGCGCGAAGCCAAGCCGAGGCGCATCCCGGCCCACGAGTTTCTGCTGCGCCTGGCGCCCACGCTGCGCAAGAAGGCGCATAACTATAAAGAGCGCGGAATGGACCTGGGCGAGCTGGATATCGTTGCCTTCACCAGCCTCAAGCGCGAAGTGCTCGACCTAAACAGCCATTTTCCGCCGCCCACGGAATACCTGCGCCAGGGCTGGCGCTCGCTGTCGCTGGTGGGGCCTACCTTTGCACGGGTGCTGTTCGCTCACCCCGACGCACCGGATTTCTTGCGCAACAACCTGGGCCGCAGCATAGTGTTCGACGTAGGTATCAGCCTCTGAGCCCACCCGGACTGTAACGTGGCGCCCTTTTGCAACGTCTACCTGACGAGGCCTTTATGACCAGCCGCCTGAACCCCGATGACCAACAGCATGTCGAAGAGTACCTGCAACTCTCCCAGAACCGAGTCGAGCGCAAGCCTTTCCGGCCGTGGCTGCTCCTCGGCGTGGTGCTTGCCGTGGTAATCGGCCTCGGCTTGCTGAGTCGCCTTTTGAGTTACCTGATGCTATGAGCTGCCTGGCGCTCGCGGGGGTAACTGCTCCGATTTCTTTTAGCCTTGCGAGATATCCCCATGACCCATCGTATTATTATCGTCGGCGGCGGCGCCGGCGGCCTGGAGTTGGCTACCCGCCTGGGTAAGACCCTGGGCAAGCGCGGCACCGCCAGCATCACGCTGGTGGACGCCAACCTCACCCATATCTGGAAGCCACTGCTGCACGAAGTGGCGGCCGGCTCGCTGAACTCTTCGGAAGACGAACTCAATTATGTCGCCCAGGCCAAATGGAACCACTTCGAGTTCCAACTGGGGCGCATGAGCGGGCTTGATCGTGAACAGAAGAAGATCCAGCTGGCCGCCACCCTCGACGAAGAAGGCCGTGAACTGGTGCCCGCGCGCGTGCTGGGCTATGACAGCCTGGTGATTGCGGTCGGCAGCACCACCAACGACTTCGGCACCGAAGGTGCGGCGCAGCACTGCCTGTTCCTCGACACCCGCAAGCAGGCCGAACGTTTCCACCAGCAGCTGCTCAACCACTACCTGCGCGCCCATGCCGGGCAGACTGACGTGGTAGAAAAAATCAGCGTCGCCATCGTCGGCGCCGGTGCCACCGGGGTCGAGCTGGCCGCCGAACTGCATAACGCCGCCCATGAGCTGGCGGCCTATGGCCTGGACCGTATCAAGCCGGAAAACATGCACATCACCCTGATCGAAGCCGGCCCACGAGTACTGCCGGCCCTGCCGGAGCGTATTGGCGGGCCTGTGCATAAAACCCTGGAAAAGCTTGGGGTGACGGTACTGACCAACTCGGCGGTCAGCGAAGTGACGGCCGATGCGCTGATCACCAGCAGTGGCCAAGTGATCCCGGCCAGCCTCAAGGTATGGGCTGCCGGCATTCGCGCGCCGGGTTTCCTCAAGGACATCGATGGCCTGGAAACCAACCGCATCAATCAATTGCAGGTTTTGCCAACGCTGCAAACCACCCGCGACGAGAACATCTTCGCCTTCGGCGACTGCGCCGCCTGCCCGCAACCGGGCACCGACCGCAACGTGCCGCCACGGGCCCAGGCGGCTCACCAGCAGGCCTCGTTGCTGGCCAGGTCGCTGAAGCTGCGTATCGAGGGCAAGGACCTGCCTTCCTACAAATATACCGACTACGGCTCGTTGATCTCGCTGTCGCGGTTCTCGGCGGTCGGTAACTTGATGGGCAACCTCACCGGCAGCGTGATGCTGGAAGGCTGGCTGGCGCGGATGTTCTATGTGTCGCTGTATCGCATGCACCAGATGGCGCTGTATGGGTTCTTCCGTACGGCGATGCTGATGCTGGGGAGCAAGATTGGGCGTGGCACCGAGCCGCGACTCAAACTTCACTGACAACTCGGCCCCTGAGGGCACTCAATAAATGTGAGAGGGGGCTTGCCCCCGATTGCGGTGAAGCAGTCATTGATTTGTCGACTGACACACTGCCATCGGGGGCAAGCCCCCTCTCACATTTGATTTTCACCGGACTTGAGTTTTGCACGCACAAAAAAAATCCCCGTATCTTTCGATACGAGGATTTTTAATATGGTCGGGGTAAGGGGATTCGAACTCCTGACATCCTGCTCCCAAAGCAGGCGCGCTACCGGACTGCGCTATACCCCGGTAAAAAAAAGGCGACCTCTCAGTCGCCTTCTTCGATCAGTGCTTTTGGCCTCTGATCTTAAGATTCGATTCCAGCGCTAACTGGTCTCAAAAATGGTGGGTCGTGTGGGATTCGAACCTACGACCAATTGGTTAAAAGCCAACTGCTCTACCAACTGAGCTAACGACCCAAATATGGTCGGGGTAGGGGGATTCGAACTCCCGACATCCTGCTCCCAAAGCAGGCGCGCTACCGGACTGCGCTATACCCCGATATTGAAATTGGCTCCGTGACCAGGACTCGAACCTGGGACCCAATGATTAACAGTCATTTGCTCTACCGACTGAGCTATCACGGAACTACATATTTCAAAGTACTACGTTGCTGCTTACTACCTTCTCTTCGACTTGCCCGTATCGCTACGTTCATGTCTCTGAGGCGCGCTATTCTACAATCTTAAAAACCCCTGTCAACCCCTTAAATTGCTTTTAAGACAATGATTTGCGCTTGTTTCTGATTTCTTCTTGGGGAGAAGAAACCCGTGGGCTGACGTTGCTGCGGGGCGCACTTTACAAGCCTTTGCCTTACAGTTCAACGCCCTATCGAAAAAAAAGGCCCCGCAATGCGGGGCCTTCCATTTTTGCTTTGCCCTTTGGGCTTAGTGGAAGACGATCTCGTCGTTTTCCACGGTCGCCTCGACGCTGGTGCCCGGCATGAAGCTGCCCGATAGGATCAACTGGGCCAGCGGGTTCTCGATCCAGCGCTGGATCGCACGCTTCAAAGGCCGTGCGCCATACACCGGGTCGTAACCCACCGCGATCAGCTTGTCCAACGCCTCCTGGCTCAGGTCCAGGGACAGCTCGCGCTCTGCCAGACGGCCGCGCAGACGACCCAGCTGGATCTCGGTAATGCCCGCGATCTGATCCCGCGCCAGAGGCTCGAAGATCACCACTTCGTCGACCCGGTTGATGAATTCCGGGCGGAAGTGCGAAGTCAGCGCATCCATCACCGCCGCACGTTGCGCTTCACGATCACCCACCAGTTCCTGGATCTGCGCCGAGCCCAGGTTGGAGGTCATCACGATCACCGTATTACGGAAATCCACGGTACGCCCGTGACTGTCGGTCAGGCGGCCGTCTTCCAGCACTTGCAGCAGGATGTTGAACACATCCGGATGCGCCTTCTCGACCTCATCCAGCAGGATCACCGAGTAAGGCTTACGCCGCACGGCTTCGGTCAGGTAACCGCCCTCCTCGTAGCCCACGTAGCCTGGTGGCGCACCGATCAAGCGAGCCACCGAGTGTTTCTCCATGAATTCGGACATATCGATCCGCACCATGGCCTCTTCGGTATCAAAGAGGAACTCGGCCAAGGCCTTGCACAGCTCGGTCTTACCCACGCCGGTCGGGCCGAGGAACATGAACGAGCCACTCGGACGGTTCGGGTCGGACAACCCGGCCCGCGAACGCCGTACCGCGTTGGACACCGCCACCACGGCCTCTTCCTGGCCGATCACGCGTTGGTGCAACAGGCTTTCCATCTTCAGCAGCTTGTCGCGCTCGCCTTCGAGCATTTTCGACACGGGAATCCCGGTCCACTTCGAGACGACTTCGGCAATTTCTTCCTCGGTCACCTTGCTGCGCAGCAGTTGGTTCTCAGGCTTGCCGTGCTGGTCGACCATCTGCAGGCTGCGCTCCAGGTCCGGGATCACCCCGTACTGCAACTCGGCCATGCGGTTCAGGTCACCTTTACGGCGTGCCGCTTCCAGTTCCTGGCGCGACTGCTCGATCTTTTGCTGGATCTGCGCAGAGCCCTGCACTTCGGCTTTTTCCGAGGTCCAGATTTCTTCCAGGTCCGAATACTCGCGTTCCAGGCGGACGATTTCTTCCTGGAGTTTTTCCAGGCGTTTCTTCGCCGCGTCGTCTTCTTCTTTCTTCAGGGCCTGGGACTCAACTTTCAGTTGAATCAGGCGTCGATCCAGGCGATCGAGCACTTCCGGCTTGGAGTCGATCTCCATGCGGATGCGGCTGGCCGCTTCGTCGATCAGGTCAATGGCCTTGTCGGGCAACTGACGGTCGGTGATATAGCGATGGCTCAACTTGGCCGCCGCAATAATCGCACCGTCGGTGATCGCCACCTTGTGGTGGACCTCATAACGCTCTTTCAGGCCACGCAGGATTGCGATGGTGTCTTCTTCGCTCGGCTCTTCCACCAGTACTTTCTGGAAACGACGCTCAAGGGCCGCGTCCTTTTCTATGTACTGGCGATATTCGTTGAGCGTGGTAGCACCGACGCAATGCAACTCACCCCGCGCCAGGGCCGGCTTGAGCATGTTGCCGGCATCCATGGAGCCCTCGCCTTTACCGGCGCCCACCATGGTGTGCAGTTCGTCGATAAACAGAATGATCTGCCCTTCCTGCTTCGACAACTCATTAAGCAGGGATTTCAGGCGCTCCTCGAACTCGCCACGGAACTTGGCACCGGCGATCAAAGACCCCATGTCCAGGGACAGCAGGCGCTTGCCTTTAAGGCCATCCGGCACTTCACCATTGATGATACGCTGGGCCAAACCTTCGGCAATCGCGGTTTTACCCACGCCGGGCTCACCAATGAGCACCGGGTTGTTCTTGGTGCGACGCTGCAGGACCTGGATGGTGCGACGGATTTCATCGTCACGGCCGATCACCGGATCAAGCTTGCCCTCTTCGGCGCGCTTGGTCAGGTCGACGGTGTATTTATCCAGGGCCTGGCGCGACTCCTCATGGTTGGGATCGTTGACCGCATCACCGCCACGCAGGTTGTTGATAGCGTTTTCCAAGGCTTTCTTGCTCACACCCTGGCCCAGCAACAACTTGCCGAGCTTGCTGTTCTCGTCCATGGCGGCGAGCAGCACCAGTTCGCTGGAGATGAACTGGTCACCCTTCTGCTGGGCCAGACGGTCCGCCTGGTTGAGCAGGCGCGCCAGGTCCTGGGACATGTTCACGTCGCCAGTCGGGTTTTGGATTTTCGGCAGTTGGTCGAGCTCTTTGCTCAACTCCTTGCGCAGGCTGTTGACGTCAAAGCCCACCTGCATCAGCAAGGGCTTGATAGAACCACCTTGCTGTTCCAGGAGCGCCTGCATCAAGTGCGCAGGCTCGATGGCCGGGTGGTCGAGGCCCACCGCCAAGGATTGAGAGTCAGACAGTGCCAACTGCAATTTGCTGGTTAAACGATCAATACGCATTAGTCACCTTCCTTTTGAGCAGGCCGGAGCTATAAAACATCCTGAATGAAGAAACCTGCCAGATACCCTTATAGATGGGGTGGATTCTGGAAGATTCAAGCGCGCGACGGCGGATATGGACCGGGTTTGACCCAGATCAAAGGAGTCTAGCGTTCAAGCCAGACAAGGGAGGCAAAACGTCCGGTGCGGGGGCTACGCCGGTAGGAAAAGAAGCGCGGGTCGGTCACGGTGCAGTACCCGCCACCATAAACAGCAGTAACGCCGCGCGCAGCGAGGCGCAGGCGCGCGAGCTTATAGATGTCGGCCATGAACTTGCCTGTGTTATGGCTGGGCACGAACGCTTCGGCAGTGATCGGCAACGGCTCCATGAAGGCTTCGCGGACTTCCGGGCCGACTTCGAAGGCTTGTGGGCCAATCGCCGGGCCAAGCCACACTAGTACGTCTTCAGGTTCGGCGCCGAGGCTTTCGAAAGCCGCTTCCAATACCCCTGCCGCCAGGCCACGCCAGCCAGCATGGGCCGCAGCCACGCGGGTGCCGGCGCGGTTGCAGAACAATGCGGGCAGACAGTCAGCGGTCATTGAGGTGCAGGCGATGCCAGGGGTGCTGGTCCAACTGCCATCGGCTTCGGCAATGCGTGACGGGTCAGCCTCGACCACGCTTATCCCGTGGACTTGGCGCAACCAGGCAGGCTGAATATTAAATGCGTCGGTAAGACGGCGGCGGTTTTCGAGGACCGCTTCGAGGTTATCCTCAACATGATCGCCCAAGTTGAGACTGTCGAACGGCGCCAGACTGACGCCGCCCGCTCGAGTGGTGACGCAGGCTTTCACCTGAGCCGGCGCGGGCCAGTCAGGTATCAGCCAGTCACTCATCCGACAAACGCCTCGCGATCCTGCTTGAGCAGCGTCAACAACCAGACCAAATCGTCCGGCAGAGGCGATTCCCAGCTCATCCGCTTACCGCTCGTCGGATGATCCAATTCCAGGAAGCGTGCATGCAACGCCTGGCGCGGGAAGTTTTTCAGCGATTCAACCATGGTCTGGCTCGCCGCCGGTGGAATGCGGAAGCGCCCCCCGTAGGCCGGATCACCGACCAACGGGAAGTTGATGTGTGCCATGTGCACGCGAATCTGGTGGGTACGGCCGGTTTCCAGCTTGACCCGCACGTGGGTGTGGGAGCGGAAACGTTCGAGTACTCGGTAATGGCTGACGGCCTGCTTGCCACCTTCCATCACCGCCATACGCTGGCGTTGCTGGCCGTGACGACCGATCGGGGCGTTGATCTTGCCGCCGGCTACCACCACACCAATCACGATGCATTCGTAGATCCGGCTGACGCTGCGACTCTGCAACTGTGTAACCAGTTGCGTCTGCGCCTGAATGGTCTTGGCCACCACCATCAGACCGGTGGTGTCCTTGTCCAGGCGGTGCACGATGCCGCAGCGTGGCACATTGATGATGTCCGGCACATGGTGCAACAAGGCATTGAGCAGGGTGCCATCAGCGTGCCCGGCTGCCGGGTGAACCACCAGGCCTGCGGGTTTGTTGATGACCAGAATGTCGTCGTCTTCGTAGACGATATCCAGCTCGATGTCCTGGGCGACCCATTCTCCCTGGGCTTCCTGCTCGGCAGTCAGCTCAAGAATCGCACCGCCATGGACTATGTCTCGCGGGCGGATAACCGCTCCATCCACAGTCAGGCGGCCGTCTTTGATCCAGGCGGAAAGGCGCGAGCGCGAGTGCTCAGCGAATAATTGTGCGGCGACTTGATCGAGGCGTTGGCCGCCCAATTCGGACGGCACCTCTGCGCGAAGTTCAATTTTATCGGACATGCTCAGACTAGGCGTGGCACAGCCTTTGGTTTCGGCTGCGCGCTTGTGGTTAAATACGGCGTCTTTTGCCCCGAGGCTTTCAACGGGGCGCTCATCATAACAGGACGGCCCCGCCCAAGACAGCGGCCGTCATAGGGACGCAAGCCGCCATGCAAGTGAAACACCTGCTGCTGATCGCCATCCTCGCCATGACTGCTGCTTGCTCGTCAACAAAGGAAGTCGTCGACGAAAACCTGAGCGAAGTCGAGTTGTACCAACTGGCTCAGAAAGACTTGGACAATAATAGCTACACCAGCGCCACAGCGAAGCTGAAGGCCTTGGAGTCGCGCTATCCGTTCGGGCGCTATGCCGACCAGGCCCAGCTCGAGCTGATCTACGCCAACTACAAGAACGCCGAGCCGGAAGCCGCCAAGTCCGCCGCCGAGCGTTTTATCCGCCTGCACCCGCAGCACCCGAACGTCGACTACGCCTACTACATGAAGGGCCTGACCTCGTTCGACCAGGACGTTGGCCTGCTGGCGCGCTTTCTGCCGCTGGACATGACCAAGCGTGACCCAGGCGCGGCCCGCGATTCCTACAACGAGTTCGCCCAGCTGACCAGCCGCTACCCCAACAGCCGCTACGCGCCGGACGCCAAGCAACGCATGATCTACCTGCGCAACCTGCTGGCTTCCTACGAGATCCATGTGGCCCACTACTACCTGACCCGCCAGGCATACGTGGCCGCCGCTAACCGTGGCCGCTACGTTGTGGAAAACTTCCAGGAAACCCCTTCCGTAGGTGACGGCCTTGCCGTGATGACCGAGGCTTACCAGCGCCTGCACCTGGACGAACTGGCCAGCACCAGCCTGGAAACCCTGAAGCTCAACTACCCGGACCACCCAAGCCTGAAAGACGGCCAGTTCGTGCCTCAGGTGGCCGAAGCCGACAACCGCTCGTGGCTGAGCAAGTACACCCTGGGCCTGATCGAATCCCGTCCACCGCTGCCGCCGGGCGAAACCCGTGCCAACCAGGACGTGATCAAGCAGTACCAGGACGCCAAGGACGCAATTCCTTCGGAGCTCAAGCCCCACGACGAGAACGGCGACGTGATCGAAGAGGAAGAACCGCAGGCCCTGGGCAATAACCAGGACCGCTCGTGGTTCAGCTACATGACCTTTGGTGTGTTCGACTGACTGCACCCGGCGTCATCAAGAAGGAGCCTTGCGAGGCTCCTTTTTTGTGGGTGGTATTATTGCGCTGTGCGCCTGGCACGTCCTTGGCTAAACTGGCGCATTCCTTGTCGAGAAACTGCCCATCATGCTTCGTCTACTGTTCTGGATTGCCGTCATTGCCGCCGCAGTATGGTTCTGGCGCAAGTTCAAAAGCCCGGCCGCCAGGCCGCAGCGGGCCAGCGAGCCCGACGCGGCCCTGATGGTGCGCTGCGCTCACTGCGGCGTGCATTTGCCGCAGGATCGCGCCTTGAGCTCACGCCAGGAGTGGTATTGCACCCAGGCGCACCTGGAGCAAGGGCCGAAATCTATCCAGCGTTGATCCGACCTTCCGGCGCATAAGGCGCAGGGTCGATGATCGGCGCACGTGCCAGTAGCAGGTCAGCAAACAATTGGCAGGACGCCGGCGCAAGCACCAGGCCGTTGCGGTAATGCCCGCAGTTGAGCCAGAGGCCATTGAAGCCCGGCACCCGGCCTATATAGGGAATGCCTTCCGGCGAACCGGGGCGCAGCCCGGCCCAATGTCCGGCCACCTCGGCGTCCGCCAGGGCGGGGATCAACTCCACCGCTGACGCTTTGAGGCTTTCCAGCGCGGTCAGGGTGAGGGTCTTGTCGAAGCCTTCATGTTCCAGGGTACTGCCGATCAGAATGTGCCCGTCCCGCCGAGGAATCGCATAGCGGCCCTTGGCCAAGACCATGCACGACAGGAAGTCCGAGGCGCATTTGTACAGAATCATCTGGCCTTTGACCGGTTCGACCGGCAGCGACAGGCCCAACGTGCCGAGCAACTCACCGCTCCAGGCGCCAGCGGCCAATACGACCTGATCGCCGAAGATCGACCCATCAGCTGTGTTCACGCCCACGACATTACACGCATCCAGGACAAAACCAGTCACTTCGCACTGTTCATGAATGGTCACGCCAGGCAGCGCCAGCAGCGCAGCCTTGAGGGATTTGACCAGGCGCGGGTTGCGTACATTGGCGACATCGGCCATGTAGATCGCCTGGGAGTAGCCGCCACCCAAGACCGGAACGGCGTCATGAGCGGCCGACACGTCCACTTTGCTCAAGGGTCGGCCTTCACGCGCGGCCCAAGCCAGCGCTTCGGCTTCGTCGTCCAGGTCCAGCCAGTACAGCCCAGTGGTGTGAACCTCCGGGTCAACGCCCGTCGCAGCAAACAGACGCTGCGCCAGCTGTGGATAAAAATCCTGGGACCAATGGGCCAGGGCCGTGACCGCCGGGCTGTAGCGCCACGGATACAGGGGCGAGACGATGCCGCCGCCCGCCCAGGAAGACTCCTGGCCCAACCCTGCGCGCTCCAGCAGCACCACCGACTGCCCCTGCGTGGCGAGGTTGAACGCCGTCAACAAGCCGATGACTCCGCCACCGACAATCACTACCTGCTGTTGCTTTGCCATCATTTGATCCAGCCGATAAATAGGAACAAGCGCACCCGGCGCCCAATCGTCGAGCACCCTCATCATTGCCCCCAGCACAGCTTGCGCGACATCTCCGGTGCAGCGCCCGGGTTGGTTCGCGTGCCCGTGCCGGTCAGGCCGAAGTCACCGCAAGGATCGCCAGCCATCACCGAGTCGGTGACCGGTGTGGCCACCAGTTGGAAGTCCTGAGGGTTCAATGCAGCGGTGATTCTATAGTGATCATTGCCTGCACTGACGCCGCCTGCATCAATAAAACTGCCGTTCCTCGCATAAAAACGCTCCAGGTGCTGGGCTTGCTCGGTCAACAGCGCGACGATTTCAGCGCGATAGACTTTTTTCAGATAGCCGGTGTATCCGGGGTAAGCAATCCCGGCCAGAACCGCAATGATCATCACGGCAATCAGTAACTCGATCAGGGTAAAACCCTGGCTGTCCATGCCCATTCCACTACTCCTTATTGAAGTTGTCGCCATGCCACTCGCCGAAACCGCGAGCCACCCTCCTCTTCTACCCGCGCATAGGTACTCTCCAGCACGGTGCGCAATTGCCCGTGCAGCCCGACTGCCGTCACTCGATACACCGCTGCTGGGATTTGCGCTGGCAAATGCGCGAGCCCTACCGCAGGCCCGAGGGATTGAACCCCGTATAAGCCGCCTTTCAGTGCCACCCAACTGATGCCTGAAACAGGGTCCACTCCAGGCCCGACCACCGAAAATGCCGCCTCCGGCGGTGCACAGTCGACGATCGATTGACATAACGGCAACGCTGCAAATGAACGCTGTATGGCAGATTCCCCGCGTCTCAGGCCACTCTCGGCACTTTGCAGCGACTGATTACGGTGCCAGAAACTACCGGCAATCTTTTGCTGAGTGAGCGCAGCCTGCATCGAGGACAAGCCGATCAGCGATAACAGCAGCAGCAACACCAGGCTGACCAGCAGCACCATGCCTGCCTGTCGTAGACGAAAACCTTCTGCAAGTGTCATGGCAGCCCTACCCCAGCCGGTTCCGCAGCGCCGCCACGACGGCGTAGGTCTGGTCTTTCACCCGGGCAGTCGGGTCTTGCAGCGTCATCACAATGCGCACGCTGCGTATCAAGGATTCGTCGGCGGGGCCGGCGTCGTAGCGCACCACCTCCGTTGACGCAGGCTTGGCCGACACACCAAAACTGATATCGAACGCCTTCACGTTATCCACCAATACCGCCTTGGCGGGTGATGCAGGCGTACTGAATTTCAACTGCCCTGCTTCGAAGGTGTAGGTAACTTGGCGTAACGCAAAACGGATTTGCCCGGGTGCCGATGCCGGGGCGCTTCCAGCGTAGGCCTGGGCGCTGCCAGTGCAATCGGACAACACAGTCCAGTCAGGCGTGCCGCCCCCAACGGCGACATCCGCGGTCACCAGCGTCAGCGAGGTTGATCCACCTCCGACACGCCAAGCGACAGGCCGGTCAAAAGCGGGCGGGGCGTTGTCGATAAACGCTGTCGCCAGACAGCCGAACATGCCCGCCTGACGGATATCCTGGAGCAGCTTGCCCAGCACAAACCGCGCATCATCCTGCATCAACAAAGCGGCCTGCTGGCTGGCGTTGGAGGCCCTGGTGTTGATTGCCACCTGGCTGGCCCAGAGCACCAGTACCAACCCCATCGCCAAGGCCAGCAGCAACTCCATCAGGCTGAAACCTCGAACAAGACACCTCATTGCGTCACTCCCGGTTCATCGCGGATGCGACTGGTCAGGGTGAAGGTTTCCCGGGCGCCCGGCCTGCCAGTACCTCGACTGTCATCCCAACTGATGCTGACCGTCACCTCGTCGCTACCGATCGACACCGATCCTTTGGCGCTCTCCCCGGCAAAACCGCGAATGTTGGCCTCGAAATCATGCAAGTCCAGGTCGCGCACACTGGCGGTAACGTTGCTGGCCAAGGCACGCTCGGTGCGCCCCCACGTGTAGTCGGCACCGGAATTGGCACGGATCCGGTCGAGCATGTCGTAGGCAATGAAACTGGCCTGGCTGATCATCCTGGAACTGTCGGTGTACTTGAGCGCATTGAGCTGGATCACCGCCGCGCCAAGCAGGCCAATGGTGAGAATCGACACTGCGACCAGCACTTCGATCAGTGTCGTACCGGCTTGGTCGCGGGATAAGGCATTGGGCAAAAAGGGGTTCGTACAGGCAAGCATTACCGTCGTCATCCGTGTCGAGGTCCAAAAAAAGAGCAGTTAAAACCTGCTGTGCGGCCCAAGACTAGCGCCGGTTTTTCACCTGCGCTGCAACCGGAACAAAGGGAAATACTTTGGACATGAAGGCCATCATCCGCCCCCCAGACGGGACGCTATACCTAGGACTGCACCCAAATCCACGGAGGGATGGCCCATGCAACAACGAGGTTTCACCTTGATCGAACTGCTGCTCGGGCTGATCGTGAGCGGCATCCTGGCCAACATGGCGCTGCCCAGCTTCAAGAGCCTGCTGGAATCACAGCAGCGGCAGAGCGCGGCACATGCCTTGGCGCAAGGCCTGCGATATGCACGCACCGAAGCCATCGCACGCAACCGGGCGGTGGTTATTTACGCATTGAAGGACAATTGGGGCCTGGGGTGGCGGGTCATCGTGGACATCAGCGGGCGCGGCCCCCAGGACGATGACAACCCGGTGCTGCTGGAGCGCCAGGCCAGTGGGCAAGTGCTGATCGTGGGCAATGGGCCGCTCAAGACCCAGGTGCGCTTCAGCGGGCTGGGTGAACCCATCTTTTCAGGAGGAGGCTTCCGTGCCGGCACCGTGCATGTGTGTGCCACGGACCAGGCGCAGAGCCTGCACCAGGTAGTGCTGGCGCCCAGCGGGCGTATCAGCCTGCGCAGCGAGCGTGCCGAGCAGGCATTGTGCCGGAGTTGATCCGGCACACCGGGTCGTCACAGCAGCGAGCGAACCCGCAGCTCCTTGGGCATGGAGAACGTAATGTTTTCTTCGCGGCCAGCCAGTTCATCGGCACCGGTGGCGCCCCAGGCGTGCAACTGCTGGATAACGCCGCGCACCAGCACTTCCGGAGCGGAAGCACCCGCCGTGATGCCAATGCGCTCGACGCCATCGAACCAACTGCGCTGCATATCTTCGGCACCGTCGATCAGGTACGCCGGTGTTGCCATGCGCTCAGCCAACTCACGCAGGCGGTTGGAGTTGGAACTGTTGGGGCTGCCGACGACCAGGACCACATCACATTCGTCTGCCAGTTGCTTGACCGCGTCCTGGCGGTTCTGGGTGGCGTAGCAGATGTCGTCCTTGCGCGGGCCGCCAATGGCCGGGAAGCGACTGCGCAGCGCGTCGATCACGCGACTGGTGTCGTCCATGGACAGGGTGGTCTGGGTCACGAATGCCAGGCGCTCGGGGTTCTGTACCTGCAGGTTGGCGACATCCTTTTCGTCTTCCACCAGATAAATGGAGCCGCCATTGCTGGCATCGTACTGCCCCATGGTGCCTTCGACTTCCGGGTGGCCGGCATGGCCGATCAAGATGCACTCGCGACCGTCACGGCTATAGCGCGCGACTTCGATGTGCACCTTGGTGACCAGTGGGCAGGTAGCATCGAAGACTTTCAGGCCGCGGCCTGCCGCTTCGGTACGCACCGCCTGGGAAACACCGTGGGCGCTGAAGATGACGATCACATCGTCTGGCACCTGGTCGAGCTCTTCGACAAAGATGGCGCCACGTGCACGCAGGTCTTCGACCACGAATTTGTTGTGGACGACTTCATGACGCACGTAAATCGGCGGCCCGAAGACTTCCAGGGCGCGGTTGACGATTTCGATCGCCCGGTCCACACCGGCGCAGAAGCCACGGGGGTTGGCGAGTTTGATTTGCATGCTGTGCCTCGTGTCTTGCCCTGTAGGAGCGAGCTTGCTCGCGAAGAGCGTTAACGGCGTCGCGTCCATTCTGGATAAACGCAGCGCCTTCGGGTCTTTCGCGAGCAAGCTCGCTCGTACAGTAGGCCAGAGTCGTCAGTTAGAGCGCTTTAACGTGGATGATTTCAACGTCAAAGGTCAAGGTTTTACCGGCCAACGGATGGTTGAAGTCGATGGTCACTTGCGCGTCATCAAAAGCTTTCACCACACCCGGCAGTTCGGTATTGGCCGCATCGTTGAAAATCACCAGCAGGCCTTCCGACAGGTCCATGTTCTGGAACTGCGAACGCGGGATGATCTGCACGTTTTGCGGATTGGGCTGGCCAAAGGCGTTTTCCGGCTGGATCTGCAGGGTGCGCTTGTCGCCGGCCTTGAAGCCGAACAGGGCCGCTTCGAAACCCGGCAGCAGGTTGCCGTCGCCGACCTTGAAGGTGGCCGGGGCTTTGTCGAACGTGCTGTCGACCGTGTCGCCATTCTCCAGGCGCAGTGCGAAATGCAAAGTGACTTCCGTGTTCTGGCCGATGCGTTGCTCAGCCAATACCTGATCAGTCATTGACGGTCTCTCCGGTTTTCTTGCTTTTGAACATATCCAGCGCCAGCATGATTGCACCGACGGTGATGGCGCTGTCGGCGAAGTTGAACGCCGGGAAGTAATGGCGGTTCTGCCAATGCACCAAGATGAAGTCGATCACATGGCCCAGGGCAATGCGGTCATACAGGTTGCCGAGCGCGCCGCCCAACACCAGGGCCAGGGCGATGGCCAGCCAGGTGTCATCGCGACCCAGGCGCTTGAGCCACACCACCAGCACCGCACTGACCACCACGGCGATCAGGGCAAACAGCCAGCGCTGCCAGCCACCGCTGTCAGCCAGGAAGCTGAAGGCGGCGCCGGTGTTGTAGGCCAGGGTCCAGCTGAAGTAATCCGGGATCACCACGATTTGCTGGAACATCTGCAGGGAGCCTTCGAAATGAGCCTTGCTGACCTGGTCGATGACCAGGACCAGCACACTCAGTACGAGCCAGCCCAGACGTCCGAAACGACTGGCGTTAGGCATAGTGGCGAACCTCGCCAGCGCCCGAGATATTGTCGACGCAACGACCGCAGATTTCCGGATGCTCAGGGTTCACGCCAACGTCCTCACGGCAGTGCCAGCAACGGGCGCATTTAGGGAAGGACGACTTGACGACTTTGAGCTTGAGGCCCGGCACTTCGGTGGCAACCGCGTCCGCCGGGGCCTGGGCGAATGGCGCCAGGCTCGCGGTTGAAGTGATCAGCACGAAACGCAGTTCGTTGCTCAGCTTGGCCAGGTCGGCGGTGAGACCGTCTTCGGCAAACAGGGTGACTTCGGCTTGCAGGTTGCCACCGACGGCCTTGGCCGCACGCTGTACTTCCAGCTCCTTGTTCACCGCAACCTTCACGGCCATCACGCCTTCCCAGTACTCGCGGCCCAGTTCGAAGTCGGCTGGCAGTTCGGTCAGGCCTTCGTACCAGGTATTGAGCATCACCGACTCATTGCGCTCGCCCGGCAGGTATTCCCACAGTTCGTCGGCGGTGAATGCCAGGATCGGCGCGATCCAGCGCACCAGCGCTTCGCTGATGTGATACAGCGCGGTTTGCGCCGACCGGCGCGCCTTGCTGTTGGCGCCGGTGGTGTACTGGCGGTCCTTGATGATGTCGAGGTAGAAACCACCCAACTCCTGCACGCAGAAGTTGTGGATCTTCGAGTAGACGTTCCAGAAACGGTATTCGCCGTAGTTTTCCTGCAACTCGCGTTGCAGCAACAGGGTACGGTCCACCGCCCAACGGTCCAGAGCAAGCATATCCTCGGCCGCCAGGCGGTCGGTGGCCGGGTTGAAACCGGTCAGGTTCGACAACAGGAAGCGCGCGGTATTACGGATACGACGGTAGGCATCGGCGCTGCGAGCCAGGATCTGGTCCGACACGGCGATCTCGCCCGAATAGTCGGTCGACGCGACCCACAGACGCATGATGTCGGCGCCCAGGGTGTCGTTGATCTTTTTCGGCTCGATCACGTTCTTCAGCGACTTGGACATCTTGCGGCCCGTCTCGTCGACGGTGAAGCCGTGGGTCAGCAGTTCGCGGTACGGCGCATGGTTGTCGATGGCGCAACCGGTCAGCAGCGACGAGTGGAACCACCCGCGGTGTTGGTCCGAACCTTCCAGGTACAGGTCGGCACGCGGGCCGGTTTCGTGCCCCATCGGGTGCGAGCCGCGCAGCACATGCCAGTGAGTGGTGCCCGAGTCGAACCACACGTCGAGGGTGTCGCTGATCTTGTCGTACTGCGGCGCTTCATCGCCCAGCAGTTCGGCGGCGTCCAGCTTGAACCAGGCTTCGATACCTTCCTGTTCGACGCGCTGGGCCACTTGTTCCATCAACTCGACGGTGCGTGGGTGCAGCTCGCCGCTTTCCTTGTTCAGGAAGAACGGGATCGGCACGCCCCAGTTACGCTGGCGCGAGATACACCAGTCAGGGCGGTTGGCGATCATCGAGTGCAGGCGCGCCTGGCCCCAGGCCGGGACGAACTTGGTGTCTTCGATGGCCTTGAGCGAGCGGACACGCAGGGTGTCGCCACTGACCGGCTCTTTGTCCATGCCGATGAACCACTGCGCGGTGGCGCGGTAGATCAGCGGGGTCTTGTGCCGCCAGCAGTGCATATAGCTGTGCTTGATGGTTTCGGTGTGCAGCAGCGAGCCGACTTCCGACAGTTTTTCGATGATCGAATCGTTTGCCTTGAAAATGAACTGGCCGCCGAAGAACTCCAGCGACGGTGCGTACACGCCGTTGCTCTGCACCGGGTTCAGGATGTCATCGTTGACCATGCCGTAGGCTTTGCAGGTCACGAAGTCGTCCACGCCATAAGCGGGCGCGGAGTGAACGATGCCGGTGCCGGCGCCCAGTTCAACGTAGTCCGCCAGGTAAACTGGAGACAGACGGTCATAGAACGGGTGACGGAAATTGATCAGTTCCAAAGCGGAGCCGGTGGTGGTGGCGATGACCGACCCTTGCAGCTCGTAGCGGGCCAGGCAGGCTTCGACCATTTCTTCGGCCAGCACCAGCAGGCGGTCACCGACGTCCACCAGGGCGTAGGTGAATTCCGGGTGCACGTTCAGCGCCTGGTTGGCCGGGATGGTCCACGGGGTGGTGGTCCAGATCACGATGGCGGCTGGCTTGGCCAGCGAAGACAGACCAAAGGCCTCGGCCAGCTTGGCGTCGTCGGCGATCGGGAAGGCCACGTCGATGGTCGAGGACTTCTTGTCTTCGTACTCGACTTCCGCTTCAGCCAGGGCCGAACCACAGTCGAAGCACCAGTTCACGGGCTTGAGGCCCTTGAACACGAAACCGCCCTTGACGATTTCGGCCAAGGCGCGGATTTCACCGGCCTCGTTCTTGAAGTTCATGGTCTTGTAGGGGTTATCCCACTCGCCGAGCACGCCCAGGCGGATGAACTCGGACTTCTGTCCTTCGATCTGCTCGGTGGCGTAGGCACGGCACAGTTCGCGGGTTTTATCCGCGCCCAGGTTCTTGCCGTAGGTCACTTCGACTTTGTGTTCGATCGGCAGGCCGTGGCAGTCCCAACCCGGGACATAAGGCGCGTCGAAGCCCGACAGGGTTTTCGAACGCAGGATCATGTCCTTGAGAATCTTGTTCAGCGCATGACCGATGTGAATCGTGCCGTTGGCATAAGGAGGGCCGTCGTGCAGGACGAATTTCGGACGATCCTTGCCAATCTCGCGCAACTTTCCGTACAGGCCAATACTGTCCCAGCGCTGCAGGATCTGCGGTTCGCGCTGTGGCAGGCCGGCCTTCATTGGGAAGGCGGTGTCCGGAAGGTTTAGCGTGGCTTTATAGTCGGTCATTTAAGGCTCTTCGGTTAGCGATGGGCGCTAGGTGCGGCTAGTGCACGGGCGGCGGCGACATCCGCATTGATCGCCGTTTTCAACGCCTCAAGGGAGGCGAAACGCTGCTCTTCACGCAGCTTTTGGTGGAAAACCACCGTCAAACGCCGGTCATACAGATCACCGGCAAAATCCAGCAGGTGTACTTCCAGGTGGGCCTTGCCATCACCTGCAACCGTGGGCCTGACGCCTATGTTGGCGACTCCCGGCCACGATTGGCCTTCGATGTCGACGCTCACCAGGTAAACCCCGGTCAGCGGCACACGACGGCGCTTGAGTTGCACGTTGGCGGTTGGCGTGCCCAGTTGGCGTGCCAGCTTCTGGCCGTGCAGGACCCGTCCGGCAATGCGGAACGGACGACCGAGCAAACGCTCGGCCAAGGCGAAGTCGGCAGCGGCCAGTGCGTTACGCACCTGGGTACTGCTCACGCGCAGGCCGTCCAATTCGACGGTTTGCGCGGCTTCGACGGTAAAACCCTGGTTGACGCCGGCTTGTTGCAGGAAATCGAAATCCCCGACGCGGTCGCAACCGAAACGGAAGTCGTCGCCGACCTCCAAATGCTGTACGCCCAGGCCATCGACCAGGATGCGGTCGACGAACTCGGCCGCACTGAGGCTTTGCAAACGCTGGTTGAAAGCCAGGCAGAGGACGCGGTCCACGCCCTCTTCAGCCAGCAACTGCAGCTTGTCGCGCAGACGGGCCAGGCGTGCCGGCGCAGTCTCGGGCGTAAAGTATTCGCGCGGCTGCGGCTCGAAAATCACCACGCAGCTGGGCACGCCCAACTCGACCGCACGTTCGCGCAGCCGGGCCAGGATAGCCTGGTGGCCACGGTGAACACCGTCAAAGTTGCCAATAGTGGCGACGCAGCCCCGATGCTCGGGGCGCAGGTTGTGGAGACCTCGAACCAGCTGCATAACGCGCTTCTTGCTCATAAAGTGGTCGATTATAACCACACCCGGCCCCGGACGACAGGCAACTGAACAGGCCAAATGGGTCGAATCGATAAAACAACCGTTTTATCGCGGCAAACTCTCTAACCCAGGGACTTGCGATTGAAATCCCGCAGGCGGAAGCCTTGCAGCAGCAACATCCCGAAGTACACCACCACACCGGCAACGACCAGCGCACCCAGGCGCAGGAAGCGCTCCAGCATATGGCCCTCATCCCAAGCGGGCATGAAGTGCATCAACCCCAGCAACACGGCCGACATCGCCCCGACCGCCACCAGCAGCTTGAGGGTGAACAGACACCAGCCGGCCTGTGGCTGGAACATCTGCTGCTTGCGCAACTGGTAAAACAAAAGCCCTGCGTTGATGCACGCGCCCGCACTGATGGCCAGGGCCAGGCCGGCATGGGCCAGCGGACCGATAAACACCAGGTTGAGCAGTTGCGTGACGATCAGCGTGAAAATCGCGATTTTCACTGGTGTACGGATGTTTTGCTGGGCGTAGAAGCCTGGGGCGAGCACTTTGATCACGATGATGCCGAGCAAGCCAACGGAATAGGCGACCAAGGCATGTTGCGTCATCAGTGCGTCGTGGGCATCGAATTGGCCGTATTGAAACAGTGACACAGTCAGCGGCTCAGCCAGGATCCCCAGGGCCAGTGCGCACGGCAACACCAGCACGAAGCACAGGCGCAGGCCCCAATCGAGGATGCGCGAGTATTCCTGGCGGTCCTTGCTGGCGTAGGTGCGCGACAGGGTCGGCAACAAAATCGTGCCCAGGGCCACGCCGAGCACGCCGGACGGCAGCTCCATCAGGCGGTCGGCGTAGTACATCCACGACACCGAGCCCGATACCAGCAGCGAGGCGAACGCCGTGTTGATGATCAGGGAAATCTGGCTCACGGAAACACCCAGGATCGCCGGCAGCATATTGCGCATCACGCGCCATACGCCAGTGTCCTTGAGGTTCAGGCGTGGCAATACGAGCATGCCGATCTTTTTCAGGTGTGGCAGTTGGTAGAGCAGTTGCGCCAGGCCACCGGCCAATACGGCCCAGCCGAGCGCCATCACTGGCGGGTCGAAGTACGGCGTGAGAAACAGCGCGAAGATGATCATGCTGACGTTCAGCAGGGTCGGCACGAAGGCTGGCACCGAGAAGCGGTTCCAGGTATTGAGGATCGCCCCGGCCAGGGATGACAGGGAGATCAGCAATATATAAGGAAAGGTCACTCGCAGCAGATCAGTGGTGAGCGCGAATTTTTCCGGGGTATTGGCAAAACCGGGGGCCGTGGCCCAGATCACCCAGGGGGCGGCGAGCATGCCAAGGATGGTCACCAGCATCAGCACCAGGGTCAACAGGCCGCAGACGTACGCGATGAAGGTACGGGTGGCTTCTTCGCCTTGCTGGGTCTTGTACTCGGCCAGGATCGGCACGAATGCCTGGGAGAACGCACCTTCAGCGAAGATCCGCCGCAGCAGGTTGGGCAATTTAAACGCAATAAAGAAGGCATCCGTGGCCATGCTGGCGCCAAAAATGCGCGCCAGCAGGGTGTCACGCACAAACCCCAGGACCCGGGAGATCATCGTGATAGAGCTGACGGCGGCCAACGATTTGAGCAGATTCATTGAAAGAGTTTGCGCCTTTAGATAAAGAGCAGGCGTACAAAGCGCCCACTTATGCGATACTGCGCGCCTGCAACAGCACAGAGCCAAAGCTCGCGAGTTTACAGGTCAAGCGCCGGAAATAAATCACCCGCCTCTTCAGATCGACCACTCAGCAGTTCGCATCAGCCGCCCTTGACAACCCATCAAGTCATCGGCATGATTCGCGGCCTATTTTGTTTGCTATTTCCTAAAAAGTCTTTCGAGGAGCTCGACGGTGGCCAACACACCTTCCGCCAAAAAACGTGCAAAACAGGCTGAGAAGCGTCGCAGCCACAACGCCAGCCTGCGTTCCATGGTTCGTACCTACATCAAGAATGTAGTTAAAGCCATCGACACCAAAGACGCTGAAAAAGCCCAAGCTGCTTACGTTCTGGCTGTGCCAGTTATCGACCGTATGGCCGATAAAGGCATCATCCACAAGAACAAGGCCGCTCGCCATAAGAGCCGCCTGAATGGCCACATCAAGGCTCTGAGCGTTGCTGCTGCAGCCTAAGTGGTAACAACTGCCACGCAGCCCCGGTTGCGAAACAGTTAAGAAATGCCCCGTACCGAAAGGTCCGGGGCATTTTTGTTGTGGGAGGTGGCAAGCCCCCTCCCACATTTTTTCAAGCGCAAAAAAACGCCCCGAACCAGTCGGGGCGTTTTTGCTACCGATTGATCAAACCACAATCAATGGTGGTGACCGCCTTCACCGTGAACGTGGCCGTGAGCCACTTCTTCCTGGGAAGCGTCGCGGATGGCAACGATCTTCACTTGGAAGTTCAGGCGCTGACCAGCCAGCGGGTGGTTGCCGTCGACGGTGACGTCGTCGCCGTCCAGATCACGGATGGTGACGATCTGCATTTGGCCGTCCGGCGCGGAAGCGTGGAACTGCATGCCCACTTCCAGCTCGTCGACACCTTCGAACATGCTGCGGCTCAGGGTGCTGACCAGTTCGGCCGAGTACTCGCCGTAGGCATCTTCAGGTTCTACGGCAACGGTCAGCTCATCACCGACGCTCTTGCCTTCCAGGGCCTTTTCCAGGCCTGGGATGATGTTACCTGCGCCTTGCAGGTAGACCAGCGGCGCGCCGCCGGCTGAGCTGTCGATGACCTCACCAGCGTCGTTGGTCAGGGTATAGTCGATGGAGACAGCCTTGTTAGCGGCGATCGTCATGGGGCGAGACCTTTTGCATAAGAATGAAGAACGGACAAGTCTAAACAAGGATTTGCCCGAAAGCGAACAGAACCCGGACAGACGGGGCCGATCAACGGCATCCTTCATCATCGGGTTCCACCAGGACGACGACCAGCACTGGGTTGCCGAGCTGTCCTGTGGCCACACCCAGCACCTGCGCCACCAGCCGCCGTGGCAGTCACGCGCCTGGGTGCTGGACCCCGTGCAACGTATTGAAAAAATAGGCCAGCCCTTTGCCTGCGGCTGGTGTGCGCGGGAGCGCGAATAACGATAACCTTGGCGCCTGATTCGCGGTAGACGCTCAGCCATAGAGCGCCACCCAAGCCATGCACCTCCAGAGAATCCGCATGCAGACTTTTTTTATCGCGCCCACCGATTTTGGTGTGGGTCTGACCTCCATCAGCCTTGGGCTGGTGCGTACCCTTGAACGGGCCGGGCTGAAAGTCGGTTTTTTCAAGCCGATTGCCCAGCCGCACCCCGGCGACACCGGCCCCGAGCGCTCCACCGAACTGATGGCGCGCACTCACGGCCTCAAGCCGCCGCAGCCGCTGGGCCTGGCCCACGTAGAGCGCATGCTCGGCGACGGCCAGCTCGACGAGTTGCTCGAAGAGATCATCACGCTGTACCAGCAAGCCGCCGTGGGCAAGGACGTATTGATCGTCGAAGGCATGGTGCCCACCCGCAGCGCCAGCTATGCGGCGCGGGTCAACCTGCACCTGGCCAAGAGCCTGGATGCGGAAGTGATCCTGGTGTCTGCCCCGGAAAACGAGGTGCTCACCGAACTCTCAGGTCGCGTGGAATTGCAGGCCCAACTGTTCGGCGGCCCGAAAGACCCGAAAGTGCTCGGCGTGATCCTCAACAAAGTGCGCACCGACGAAAGCATGGAAGCCTTCTCGGCTCGCCTGAAAGAACATTCGCCGCTGTTGCGCAGCGGTGATTTCCGCCTGCTGGGCTGCATTCCCTATCAACCGGAACTCAACGCACCGCGTACCCGCGACGTGGCCGACCTGATGGGCGCGCAGATCCTCAACGCTGGCGACTACGAAACCCGGCGCATGACCAAGATCATCATTTGCGCACGCACCATGCGCAACACCGTGGAGCTGCTCAAGCCCGGCGTGCTGGTGGTGACCCCCGGCGACCGCGACGACATCATCCTCGCCGTCAGCCTGGCCGCGATCAACGGCGTCCCCCTGGCCGGCCTGCTGCTGACCAGCGACACCCTGCCCGACCCACGCATCATGGAGCTGTGCCGTGGCGCGTTCCAGGCCGGGCTACCGGTGCTGTCGGTGAGTACCGGCTCCTACGACACCGCCAACCAGCTCAACAGCCTCAACAAGGAAATCCCGATTGATGACCGCGAGCGCGCGGAAATCATCACGGATTTCGTCGCCAGCCACCTCGATGCGCGCTGGCTGCACCAACGTTGCGGCACACCACGGGAAATGCGCCTGTCGCCGGCGGTGTTCCGCTACCAGCTGATCCAGCGCGCCCAGGCTGCCAACAAACGCATCGTGTTGCCCGAAGGCAGCGAGCCGCTGACCGTGCAAGCCGCCGCGATCTGCCAGGCACGGGGCATTGCCCGGTGCGTGCTGCTGGCCAAGCCGGCTGATGTGGAAGCGGTTGCCCGCGCCCAGGGCATCGAATTGCCCGAAGGCCTGGAGATTCTCGACCCGGACCTGATCCGCCAACGCTATGTCGAGCCGATGGTGGCGCTGCGCAAGAGCAAAAGCCTCAACGCCCCCATGGCTGAGCAACAGCTGGAAGACACCGTGGTGATCGCCACCATGATGCTCGCACTGGATGAGGTGGACGGCCTGGTGTCTGGCGTCATTCACTCCACCGCCAACACCATCCGCCCTGCCCTGCAGCTGATCAAGACCGCACCGGGCTGCACCCTGGTGTCATCGGTATTCTTCATGCTGTTCCCCGAGCAGGTGCTGGTGTACGGCGACTGCGTGATGAACCCGCACCCGAGCGCCGCCGAACTGGCGGAGATCGCCCTGCAAAGCGCTGACTCGGCGGCTGCGTTCGGCATCACCCCGCGCGTGGCGATGATTAGCTATTCCAGCGGCGATTCGGCCAGCGGCGAGGAAGTGGAAAAAGTCCGCGAAGCTACCCTGCTCGCCCACGAACAGCAAAGCTCGCTGCTGATCGACGGCCCGCTGCAATACGACGCCGCCGCCAACGAAAACGTGGCCCGGCAATTGGCCCCCAACAGCCAGGTCGCCGGCAAGGCCACAGTGTTTGTGTTCCCCGACCTGAACACCGGCAACACCACGCACAAGGCCGTGCAGCGCAGTGCCGATTGCGTGAGCCTGGGGCCGATGCTCCAGGGCCTGCGCAAACCGGTCAACGACCTGCCGCGCGGCGCCCAGGTGGACGACATCGTGTACACCATCGCACTGACTGCGATCCAAGCCGCCAACCGACCTATGGATATCTAAATGCTGGATTTTCTACCTGCCGCCGTGCGCGGGGTGATCGCGTCGCTGTTGTTGGCGCTGAATACGATCCTGTTGTGTTCGTTCCTGTTTATCGTGGCGTTGTTCAAGGCCTTGCCGTTTGCCAAGCGCTTCAGCGAATGGCTGATGAACCACACCCATGAGGCCTGGGTGACCAACAACAAGGGCTGGATGAACCTGGTACGGTGCACCCGCTGGCACATCACCGGGCTGGAAGAGCTGGACTACCAGCACTCGTACCTGGTGACCAGCAACCATCAGAGCTGGGTCGACATCATGGTGCTGCAATACGTGCTGAACCGGCGGATTCGCCCACTGAAGTTCTTCCTCAAGCAGGAGCTGATCTGGGTGCCGGTAATTGGCCTGGCGTGGTGGGCGCTGGGCTTCCCGTTCATGAAGCGCTACACCAAGGCCTACCTGGAAAAACACCCGGAAAAGAAAGGCAAGGACCTGGAAACCACCCGCAAGACCTGTGCGAAGTTTCGCGACAACCCGGTGGGTATTTTCAACTTTGCCGAGGGCACGCGGTTTACTGCCGGTAAACATGCCCAGCAGAAATCGCCGTTCCGCTACCTGCTCAAGCCCAAGGCCGGAGGCATCGCGTTTGTGCTGGATGCCATGGGGGAGCAGTTGAAGTCACTGGTGAACGTGACCATTCACTACCCGGCTGGGCGCCCAGGTTATTGGGATTTGCTGTGCGGGAATGTGCGGGACGTGGTGGTGCACTTTGAGGAAGTGCAGATTCCGGCTGAGTTCATTGGCAAGAATTATGAGCAGGATGGGGATTATCGGTTGGCGTTCCAGGGGTGGATCAATCGGTTGTGGGAAGACAAGGACCAACTGCTGGAAAAGCTGCACAAAGACTTCCCAGGTAAACAGTGATCAAAATGTGGGAGCTGGCTTGCCTGCGAAAGCGGTGGATCTGTTGTAAATATATCAACTGGCAGACCGCTATCGCAGGCAAGCCAGCTCCCACATTGGCAGTGTGCACATTTGTTAATATGTAAAAAGCCCGCCACCGATCACTCGGTGGCGGGCTTTTTTGTGGCCGCGAGGGTTAGATCGCGCCGCGCTGACGCAACAGCTCCAGCACTTGCTTGACGCTCTCTTCCAGCGACAGGGCCTGGGTGTCGATCACCAGATCGGCATTCAACGGCACGTCGTACGGGAAGGACTCGCCAGGGATGTTATCCCCACCAGCAGCGTACAGCCCCTGCGGATCACGCTCGGCGCACACCAGTGGCGAGGCCTGCACATAGACAGTCAGCAGGCGATCGTCGCCGATCAACGCCTTGGCCTGTGCACGGCCTTCGGCATCCGGCGCAACGAACGCAGCCAGGGTCAGCAGGCCCGCTTCGTTGAACTGACGCGCCACATGCGCGGCACGACGCCAGTTCTCGGTGCGACCGGCACGGTCCTGCGGCAAGCCCTTGTTCAGGTCGTGGCGCAGGTTCTGGCCATCCAGCACAAATACCGCACGGCCCATGTCGAACAGCTTGCGCTCGACCGCATAGGCCAGGGTGCTCTTGCCGGCGCCAGACAGGCCGCTGAACAGCACGGTCGCCGGTTGCTGGCCGAAGCGCAGTGCGCGCTCCTCGGTGGCGACATGCGCGAGGCTGCCGTGTTGCGCAGAGCCGCCATGATTGACCGGCGGCGCGATGATCATGCCCGCAGCCACCGTGCCATTGGTCAGGCGGTCGATAACAATGAACGCGCCAGTGGTGCGGTTGCTGTCGTAGCCGTCCAGGGCGATGGCCGCGTCAAGGCTGACCTTGACCCGGCCGATCTCGTTCAACTGCAACGAACTCGCCGGGCCTTCAGCCAGGGTGTTCACGTCCACGCGATGCACGATGCTGGTGATGGAACCCGGCACGTAGCTGGTGGCGCGCTTGATGTCGTATTTCTTGCCCGGCAGCATCGGTTCTTCGGCCATCCACACCAGCATGGCGTCGAAGGCGTCGGTCACTTGCGGCACGTTGTCGGCATGCACCAGCAGGTCGCCACGGGAGATGTCGATCTCGTCTTCCATGGTCAGCGTCACCGCTTGACCAGGGCCGGCGTGCTCCAGCTCACCTTCGAAGGTGACGATGGATTTGACGCGGCTGCTCTTGCCCGACGGCAGCACCACGACTTCATCGCCCTTGTGCACGATGCCGCTGGCCAGGGTGCCGGCGAAACCACGGAAGTTCAGGTTCGGACGGTTGACGTACTGCACCGGGAAACGCAGGTCGGTGTAGTTGCGATCGTTGGCGATCTCGACGGTTTCGAGGATCTCCATCAGCGACTGGCCGGTATACCAGGGCGAACGCTCGCTCTTGTTCACCACGTTATCGCCCTTGAGCGCCGACATCGGCACAAAGGCCAGGGTGCTCGGCTTGAAGGCGATACCGTCGGCGAACTTCAGGTAATCGGCCTTGATCTGCTCGAATACGCCTTGGTCGAAGCCATTGATGTCCATCTTGTTGACGGCCACCACGATGTGCTTGATGCCCAGCAACGAGGCGATGAAGCTGTGACGACGGGTCTGGGTCTGCACGCCATAGCGCGCGTCGATCAGGATGATCGCCAGGTCACAGGTGGAGGCACCGGTGGCCATGTTGCGGGTGTACTGCTCATGGCCGGGGGTGTCGGCGATGATGAATTTGCGCTTGGCGGTGGAGAAGTAGCGGTAGGCGACATCGATGGTGATGCCCTGCTCCCGCTCGGCCTGCAGACCGTCGACCAGCAAGGCCAGGTCGATGTCGTCACCGGTGGTGCCGGATTTCTTCGAATCGCGGGTGATGGCTTCCAGGTGATCTTCGTAGATCATCTTGGAGTCGTGCAGCAGGCGCCCGATCAAGGTGCTCTTGCCGTCGTCGACGTTGCCACAGGTCAGGAAGCGCAACATTTCCTTGCGCTCGTGCTGGCCCAGGTAGGCGAGGATGTCCTCGCTGATCAAATCAGATACATGCGACATGACAGCCCCTTAGAAATAGCCTTGACGTTTTTTATCTTCCATCGAGCCTGCGCCATCGTGGTCGATGACACGGCCCTGGCGCTCGGAAGTTCGCGTCAGGAGCATTTCCTGAATGATGTCCGTCAGCGTTTCGGCTTCGGACTCCACCGCGCCCGTCAACGGGTAGCAGCCAAGGGTACGGAAACGTACTTTCTTTTTGACGATTCGGGCTTTGTCTTCGTCGGACAGGTGCTCGAGGATGCGGTCGTCGTCAATCATGATCAACGTGCCGTTCTTTTCGATCACTTCACGTTCGGCGGCGAAGTACAGCGGCACGATTGGAATGCCTTCCAGGTAGATGTACTGCCAGATGTCCAGCTCGGTCCAGTTGGACAGCGGAAACACGCGGATCGACTCGCCCTTGTTGACGTTGCCGTTGTAGACGTTCCACAGCTCGGGGCGCTGGTTCTTCGGGTCCCAGCGGTGTTTGCTGTCGCGGAACGAGTACACGCGCTCTTTGGCGCGGGATTTCTCTTCATCGCGACGGGCACCGCCAAAGGCTGCGTCGAAACCATGCTTGTCCAGGGCCTGCTTGAGGCCTTCGGTCTTCATGATGTCGGTGTGCTTGGCGCTGCCGTGGGTGAACGGATTGATGCCCTGCGCCACGCCGTCCGGGTTGACGTGGGTGATCAGGTCCAGGCCCAGTTCTTCGACCATCTTGTCGCGGAACTTGTACATCTCCTGGAATTTCCAGCGGGTGTCGACGTGCATCACCGGGAACGGCAGCTTGCCCGGGAAGAAGGCTTTGCGCGCCAGGTGCAGCATCACGGCGGAGTCTTTACCGATCGAGTAGAGCATCACCGGGTTGTCGAACTCGGCGGCGACCTCGCGGATGATGTGGATGCTTTCCGCCTCCAGCTGTTTCAGATGCGTCAGTTTGTCGACCATGGTTACTCACGGAAAAACGATCTTATGGACGGCCAGCGGGCCGTGTTCGAGCGGGGCATGCTAGCACAGCACCTGCTTCTATTCAGGGAGCCAGCTAGATCGAAACGGTATATGGATATACCACGGAGTTTGGGGTTAATCGCGGTCAAGTGTGGGAGGGGGCTTGCCCCCGATAGCGATGTGTCAGTCACTGCATGAGTAGCTGATCCACCGCCATCGGGGGCAAGCCCCCTCCCACATTTGTTCGGTGGTGTTTGTTAGATTGGGTTGGGGCAGTCGATGAACAAATGCTCCAACGCGAAGCGCCGCGCCAGGTAATCGCCCAGCGCCTGTACGCCGTAGCGCTCAGTGGCATGGTGACCGGCGGCGATGAAGCTGATGTCGTTTTCGCGGGCGCTGTGGAAGGTTTGCTCGGAAGCCTCGCCGCTGAGGAACAGGTCGACACCGGCCGCAATCGCGTCGTCGATGTAGCCCTGGCCACCACCGGTGCACCAGCCGACGCGGCGGATCATCTCGCTACCTTCGATCAGCAACGGCTCGCGGCCCATGACGTCCTGCACGCGGCGTGCAAAGTCGCGGGGCGACAGGGGCTCGGCGAGCGAGCCGACCAGCCCGACGATTTTGGGATTGTCCGGGTCCAGCGGACCCTCGACGGTAATGTCCAGTTGACGGGCCAACTGCACGTTGTTGCCGACCTCGGGGTGCAGGTCCAGCGGCAGGTGGTAGGCCAGCAGGCTGATGTCATGCTTGAGCAACGTCTTCAGGCGGCGCTGCTTCATGCCAGTGATGCAAGGGTTTTCGCCTTTCCAGAAGTAACCGTGGTGCACCAGGACCAGATCAGCCTGGGCTTCGACGGCCGCGTCCAACAGGGCCTGGCTGGCGGTCACGCCGCTGACGATGCGCATGACCTGGGGCCGGCCCTCGACCTGCAGGCCATTGGGGCAGTAGTCGGCAATTTTCGCGCTGCCGAGGTAGCGGTCTGCTTCCTCGACGAGGGTGGTAAGGGGGACGGCCATAAAAGACTCCTAAATATCCGGTTCGCAGGCGTCACAGCCTCGTATAATGCGCGACATTATGGGCGCTCTCCCGCCCCCTGCAACCTGTCAGGACTTACTTGATGCTCAAGGCGCTGCGTTTTTTTGGATGGCCATTGCTGGCTGGCGTGCTGATCGCGATGCTGATTATTCAGCGTTACCCCGGGCTGGTGGGTCTGCCCAGCCTGGATGTGAACCTGCAACAGGCGCCGCAAAGCAACTCGGTGGTGCAAGGCCCGGTGACCTACGCCGATGCCGTGGTGATCGCCGCTCCTGCCGTGGTCAACCTGTACACCACTAAAGTCATCAACAAACCGGCCCATCCACTGTTTGAAGACCCGCAGTTCCGCCGTTACTTCGGTGACAACGGGCCCAAGCAGCGTCGCATGGAATCCAGCCTGGGTTCCGGGGTGATCATGAGCCCCGAAGGTTACATCCTCACCAATAACCACGTGACCACTGGCGCCGACCAGATTGTGGTGGCCCTGCGTGACGGCCGCGAAACCCTGGCCCGCGTAGTGGGCAGCGACCCGGAAACCGACCTCGCGGTACTGAAGATCGACCTGAAGAGCCTGCCGTCCATCACCCTCGGCCGTTCCGACGGTTTGCGCGTGGGTGACGTGGCGCTGGCCATCGGCAACCCGTTCGGCGTAGGCCAGACCGTGACCATGGGCATTATCAGCGCTACCGGGCGCAACCAGTTGGGCCTCAACAGCTACGAAGACTTCATCCAGACCGACGCCGCGATCAACCCAGGTAACTCCGGCGGCGCATTGGTGGACGCCAATGGCAACCTGACGGGCATCAATACGGCAATCTTTTCCAAGTCCGGCGGCTCCCAGGGCATCGGGTTTGCGATCCCGGTGAAGTTGGCGATGGAGGTGATGAAGTCGATCATCGAGCATGGCCAGGTGATTCGCGGCTGGCTGGGGATTGAAGTACAACCATTGACCAAGGAACTGGCCGAGTCGTTTGGCTTGACCGGACGCCCAGGCATCGTGGTCGCCGGGATCTTCCGCGATGGCCCCGCACAGAAAGCCGGCCTGCAACTGGGGGATGTGATCCTCAGCATCAACGGCGAACCGGCCGGTGATGGCCGCAAGTCGATGAACCAAGTGGCGCGGATCAAGCCGACCGACAAGGTGGCGATCCAGGTCATGCGCAACGGCAAAGAGATCAAGCTGCTGGCGGAAATCGGGCTGCGTCCGCCGCCTGCGCCGGTCAAGGAAGAGCAATAAGCCACCTTGAACAGGTGCCCGCTCTCGGGCACCTGTAAACGGATATTTCAAAGCAATTCATTCTCATTAGGCATGTTATATTGTTTCAATATCGCTATTGGAACGCTCTATCATGCCGTCTCGAAGAATCGCCCCCTTGGCTGGCCTGGCCTTGGGTTTGTTGCTCGACCCCGCCTTCGCCGAAGAAAACACCTTGGAGCTCGATACCATCAGCGTCACCACCGATGCCTATGAGTCCACCACCGGCCCGGTCAAAGGCTACCGTGCCACCCGCTCCGCCAGCGCGACAAAAACCGACGCCGCCATTCGCGACATCCCGCAATCCATCAGCGTGATTCCCGCCACTGTGCTCAAGGACCTGGGCAGTACCAGCGTGGAGCGGGCCCTGGAATTTGCCGGCGGCGTGTCCAAGCAGAACAACTTCGGCGGCCTGACCCTCTACGAGTACAGCGTGCGTGGCTTCACCACGTCGGAGTTCTATCAGGACGGCTTCAGCGCCAACCGTGGCTACCCGAGTACACCGGACGCGGCGAACGTCGAGCGCATCGAAGTGCTCAAGGGGCCCGCCGCCAGCCTGTATGGGCGCGGCGATCCCGGTGGCACGGTGAATATCGTTACCAAGAAGCCCCAGCCTGAAGCCTTCACAACCTTGCAAACCAGCGCCGGCAGTTGGGACCGCTATCGCACCGCCGTGGACGTGAACACCCCGCTGGACAGCGAAGGCAACGTGCTGTCGCGGGTCAACCTGGCGGTGGAAGACAACCACAGTTTCCGCGATCACGTGCAGAGCAAGCGGGTATTCGTCGCGCCGTCGTTCAGTTGGCAACTGGACCCGGATACCAGTCTGCTCGTCGAGAGTGAATTCGTCCGCCACAGCTCTACCTTCGACCGTGGCATCGTCGACGCCCCCGGCGTATCTCGCTCCACCTTCCTCGGCGAACCCAACGACGGCGATATCGACAACCACAACAACCGTCTCCAGGCCACCCTTGAGCATCACCTCAACGATGCGTGGAAACTGCGCCTGGCCAGCCACTACAAACAAGGCAGCCTGTGGGGTGACGCCTCGGAAAACCGTGCGCTGAACATCGACGGTCATACCGTTAACCGCCGCTACCGCGAACGCTCAACCGGTTGGCACGACAGCATTACCCAACTCGAACTGCGCGGCCTGTTCGACATCGGCAGTTGGCAGCACGAACTGCTGGTCGGCACCGAATACGAGGACTACCGCAAGAAGGAGCGCGTGACCACTATCGCCGGCAGCCCCTACGCCATCGACATCTACAACCCGGTCTACGGCCAACCCAAGCCCAACGGCCAGCGCTCCGGCACCGACTTCTTCGAACAGACCAAGAGCCACGCGCTGAACCTGCAAGACCAGATCGTCTTCACCGATCGCCTGCGCGGCATGGTTGGCGCGCGCTTCGAGCATTTCGAGCAGAGCACCGATGACTTCACGCGCAACCACATCAAGAGCCGGCAAACCCACGACGCCTTGACCCAACGCGCCGGCCTGCTTTACCAGCTCACACCGCAAGTCGGGGTGTTCGCCAATGCCTCCACCTCGTTCAAACCCAACAGCGGCCTGGACGCCAACGGCAAAACCTTCAAACCGGAAGAAGGCGTGGGTTACGAAGTCGGGATCAAAAGCGAACTGTTCGATGATCGCCTCAGCACCACCCTCGCCGCGTTCCATATCGAAAAGGAAAACGTGCTCGCGCTGGACCCGTCCACCAATACCAACCGCGCCATGGGCAAGGCACGTAGCCAGGGCTTCGACCTGCAACTGACGGGGCAAGTGACGGAGGCCGTACGCGTAATAGGTGCCTTTGCGTACATCGACGCCGAAGTCACCAAGGGCGACACGACCATTCCCGCCGGCAGCCGGATTCTCGGCGTGGCCAAGCGCAGCGGCAGCCTGTTGGGGGTGTATGAGTTCCAGGATGGCGCGTTGCGGGGTTCAGACCTGGGGGCGGCGCTCACCTATGTAGGGGATCGCTCCGGCGAGGCTGGCACGGGCTTCGAACTGCCGGCCTACCACACGGTTGATCTGCTGGCCCATTACAAGGCCACCGACAACATTACCGTGGGCTTGAACCTCAATAACCTGTTTGATGAGAAGTATTACGAGCGGTCGTACAGCAACTACTGGATCAGCCCGGGCGAACCGCGCAATCTTACGGTCAGCCTGACCCTCAACCTGTAACAAAACCAAATGTGGGAGGTGGCAAGCCCCCTCCCACACCTTGATCTTCACTTTGTTCGGTTACAGCGCCGTCGGTGCGCGCTCGCAAAGGGAATTGAGCGCCTTCGCCCACTGCGGATCATCATTCAGGCACGGCACCAGCACCAGCTCCTCGCCCCCGGCCTCGCGGAACTGCTCCAGCCCGCGATCGCCGATTTCTTCCAGCGTCTCGATGCAATCGGCGACGAACGCCGGGCACATTACCAGCAGCTTTTTCACGCCCTGCCGGGCCAATGCTTCAAGGCGAGCCTCGGTGTAGGGTTCGATCCACTTGGCGCGGCCCAGGCGCGATTGGAAGGCCACCGACCACTTGTCTTCGGGCAAGCCCAGGCGTGTGGCAAAGTCGCGGGCGACGCTGAAGCACTGCGCGCGATAGCAGGTCTTGAGCACCTCGGCGGACGCATTCTTGCAGCAGTCGGCATCCTTGAAGCAGTGCTGGCCGGTAGGATCGAGCTTGGTCAAGTGGCGCTCAGGCAAGCCGTGGAAACTCAGCAGCAGGTGGTCGTAATCCTGTTCCACGTAGGGCCGCACGCTGGCGACCAGAGCGTCGAGATATTCGGGCTGGTCGTAGAACGGCTGCAGGATCGAGAATTGCACGTCGAGCTTTTTGTCGCGCACCACACGCTTGGCTTCCTCGATCACCGTGGTCACGGTACTGTCGGCAAATTGCGGGTACAACGGCGCCAGGGTGACCTTGCGGATGCCTTGGGCTGCGAGGCGGGTCAGCACGCTTTCAATCGATGGCTCGCCATAACGCATAGCCAATTCCACCGGGCCTTGGGTCCACTGCGCGGTCATCTGCTGTTGCAGGCGACGACTGAGTACCACCAGCGGCGAACCCTCGTCCCACCAAATGGAGGCGTAGGCATGCGCCGACTGCTCGGGGCGCTTGATCAGGATCAGCGACACCAGCAAGCGCCGCACCGGCCACGGCAGGTCGATCACATAAGGGTCCATCAGGAACTGATTGAGGTAGCTGCGCACATCCGCCACCGAAGTGGACGCCGGCGAGCCCAGGTTGACCAGTAACAACGCGTGATCCGTCATGCAACATCCTATCTTTAGAGGCGGCCGGACAAGTCATCCAAAGCCGCACGCAACTCAGTGAACTGAAAAGTGAAACCGGCAGCCAGCAAGCGCTCGGGCAGCGCCTTCTGCCCGCCCAGCAAAAGGCCGGACAACTCACCCAGGCCCACCCGCAATGCAAAGGCCGGCATCGGCATGAATGCCGGGCGGTGCAGCACCTGGCCCAGGGTTTTCGCAAACTCGCGATTGCGCACCGGGTGTGGCGCGCAGGCATTATAGGGACCGCTGGCGTCAGGCTGGTGCAGAAGAAAATCAATCAGGGCGATTTGATCCCTGATATGCACCCACGGCATCCACTGCCGGCCACTGCCGATAGGCCCGCCCAGCGCCAGTTTGAACGGCAGCAACAGCCGCGACAAAAAGCCGCCCTGCGCCGCCAGCACCAGGCCGGTACGTACCAGGACCACACGAATCCCCAGGGCTTCGGCGCGCTGGGCGGTTTCTTCCCAGGCGATGCACAACTGACTGGGGAAATCGTCCTGCACCGGGCCGCTGGCTTCGGTCAATTCGCGCTCGCCGCCGTCGCCGTACCAGCCCACCGCCGAACCGGAAATCAACACCGCTGGTTTTTGCTCCAGGCCCTCAAGCCACGCCAGCAAAGTCTCGGTAAGGCTGATGCGGCTGTTCCACAACAACGCCTTGCGCTTGTGGGTCCAGGGGCGGTCGGCAATAGGCGCGCCCGCCAGGTTAATGACCGCGTCGACCGGGCCGATAACCTCTTCAAGGCGGCTGACTCCCGACACCTGGGCGCCGCATACCTTCGCGACCTGGTCCGCGTGGCGACTCCACACGGTCAGGCGATGGCCCTGGGTGAGCCAGTGTTGGCAGAGTTGGCGGCCAATCAAGCCAGTACCGCCGGTCAGCAAAATATGCATGGGACGCTCCTCATGTAACGTTCGCCGCCGATCACTGGTCTATTTTATAAACAGGGATCATTTGTTAGCAGGCGTAACGCTGGCTTAAGCCTCAGCTTTAACCATAGGTTACGCCGTTAGAACTGGTACGCCAAAACTTATACCAAAAAACAATATTGTACAGCTATTGGTGTCCGCGTAGTCTGTGCACAACGGTAAAACGAGGCCTCCCATGACTGTTCCCATCGCGATCATCGGCACCGGCATCGCCGGTCTCTCCGCCGCCCGAGCGTTAAGAGACGCGGGGCACGCTGTACAACTCTTCGATAAAAGCCGCGGCAGTGGTGGCCGCATGTCCAGCAAGCGCAGCGATGCCGGCTCCCTGGACATGGGCGCGCAATACTTCACCGCCCGCGACCGGCGCTTCGTCAACGAAGTGCAACGCTGGCAAAGCAACGGCTGGGCCGAGCAATGGAAACCCCAGCTGTACAACTTCAAGTCCGGCCAACTCACCCCGTCTCCCGATGAACAGATCCGCTGGGTCGGCACGCCGCGCATGAGCGCGATCACTCGCGCCCTGCTCGACGACCTGCCAGTGGAGTTCGGTTGCCGCATTACCGAGGTGTTCCAGGGCAAACACCACTGGAACCTGCTGGACGCGGACAGCGAAAACCATGGCCCCTTCAGCCACGTGATCATCGCCACGCCTGCGCCCCAAGCCACCGCCCTGCTGGCCGCCGCGCCCAAGCTGGCGAGTGCCGCCGCCGGGGTGAAAATGGACCCGACCTGGGCCATCGCCCTGGCCTTCGATAAACCCCTGGATACCCCCATGGAGGGCTGCTTCGTGCAGGACAGTCCCCTCGATTGGCTTGCCCGCAACCGCAGCAAACCTGGGCGCGATACCACCCTCGACACCTGGGTGCTGCACGCCACCAGCGCATGGAGCAAGGCCCACTTGGACCTGCCCAAAGAGGCGGTGATCGAGCACCTGCACGGCGCCTTCGCCGAACTGCTGCACAGCGCGATGCCGGCGCCGTCGTTCAGCCTGGCCCACCGCTGGCTCTACGCACGGCCGTCCAGCAGCCACGAATTCGGCGTACTCGCCGATGCCGACCTGGGCCTGTACGTGTGTGGCGACTGGTGCCTGTCGGGCCGCGTGGAAGGGGCCTGGCTCAGCGGCCAGGAAGCCGCGCGACGCTTGATCGAGCACCTGCAATGAACCGCATCAACCCCGCCAAATTGCTGCTGTCGAAATGGACAGCAGCCCACCCTCGCAACAAAGAAAAACACTTTCTGGTCACCGAGCTGTTTCGTGATGAAGAAGGCACGGTGCTCGACATTGAACTGCAAGCCGTGATGACGCACCGCAGCGAACGCCTGCCCTGGCAAACCCTGCAGGATATGGAAGCCTGGAAAATCGGCTGGAAATAGATCACTCGCAAAACTTGTACAAATAATTTGACTTGTACAGCATCGAACCTATGATGAGATTTAGTTGTACAGGATTTATATCTTGTACAGGAATCTTGCAGAGGGTTCGTGTATGTCCAGCACCACCAAACCGAAGATCGCCATCAGCGCCTGCCTGCTGGGCGAGAACGTGCGCTTCAACGGCGGCCATAAACAATCCCTGTTGTGCAGCCAGACCCTCGCCGACTATTTCGACTTCGTGCCGCTGTGCCCCGAAGTCGCCATCGGCCTGGGCATTCCACGCGAACCGATCCGTCTGGTGGGCGATCCCGCCCACCCGCAGGCCGTCGGCACCGTGCACCGCGAGCTGAATGTCACCCAACCGTTGGACGAGTACGGCCAGCAGATGGCCGCGGAACATACCGACCTGTGCGGCTATATCTTCATGCAGAAATCGCCGTCGTGCGGCCTGGAGCGGGTCAAGGTCTACCGCGACAACGGCACCCCCGTGGACGGCGGTGGGCGCGGCATCTACGCCCAGGCCTTCTGCGCGCGCCATCCCAACCTGCCGGTGGAAGAAGACGGTCGGCTGAACGACCCGGTGCTGCGGGAAAACTTCCTGACCCGGGTATTCGTCTACGCCAGCTGGCAGAAACTGTTGGCCGAAGGCCTGACCCGTCACCGCCTGCTGGCCTTTCATTCGCGCTACAAGTACCTGCTGATGGCCCACAGCCCAGCGCACTACAAGCGCCTTGGCCACCTGCTGGGCAGCATGACCAAGGATGCCAACCTCGACGAGTTGGCGGCGGGCTACTTCAGCGACCTGATGTCCGGCCTCACCAAGTGCGCCACCCGTGGCACCCACACCAATGTGCTGCAACACATCAGCGGTTACCTCAAACAGGTAATAAGCGCTGATGACAAGCAAGAAATGCAGACCGTCATCGGCCAGTACCGCCACGGCATCGTGCCGCTGGTGGTGCCGCTGACCCTGCTCAAACACCACTTTCGCCAACACCCGGACCGCTACATCGCGCAGCAGGCCTACCTGCAACCGCACCCGGAAAACCTAAGCCTGCGAAATGCGATCTAGACCATGAAAGCTGCCCTGCTAGACGAACCCGGCGACGACATCGCCCAAGCCCTCGAAGACGGCTGGCTGCCGATCCGCGAAGTGGCGCGCCAGACCGGCGTCAACGCCGTGACCCTGCGCGCCTGGGAACGCCGTTACGGCCTGATCGTGCCCCAGCGCACGCCCAAGGGCCATCGGCTGTTCAGCGCCGAGCATGTGCAGCGCATCCATACCATCCTCACCTGGCTCAATCGCGGCGTGCCGGTGAGCCAGGTCAAAGGCCTGATCGACTCGGCCCAGTCTCTTCCCGAGGCGGTGGAAAACGAGTGGCACAGCCTGCGCCAGAACCTGGTGCACGCTATCAGCGAATTGACCGAACGCCGGGTCGATGACGCCTTCAACCAAGCCATGGCGCTGTACCCGCCACGCACGTTATGCGAGCAACTGATGCTCCCGCTGCTGCGAGAGTTGGAACAGCGTTGGCAAGGCCAGTTCGGCGCGCAGATGGAGCGGGTGTTTTTCCTCTCATGGCTGCGCAGCAAATTCGGCGCACGCATTTACCACAACAATCGCCAGTTGCACGGCGCACCGTTGTTGCTGGTCAATCAGTCCGACCTGCCCCTGGAGCCACACCTGTGGCTCAGTGCCTGGCTCGCCAGCAGTGCCGATTGCCCGGTGGAAGTGTTCGACTGGCCGTTGCCCGCCGGCGAACTGGCCCTGGCGGTGGAGCACCTGCAACCGCGGGCCGTGCTGCTGTATTCGAGCAAGGCTCTGCATTTGTCGGGTCTGGAAAAACTTTTGGGCGGCGTCCGTTGCCCAAAGTTGGTCGTCGGACCAACGGTATGCATCCACCAGGCCGAGTTGGCCGTATTAGCCCAGGACATCCCTGAATTGTTCGTCGCCGAAGAGTTGTTGTCGGCCCACCAGCTACTGATCCAGCGTGGACTCGTTTAAATGCATTTGATCTGGCTGCGCACCGACCTGCGCCTACACGACAACACCGCCCTGACCGCCGCGAGCCAGCGGGGCCCGATCGCCGCCGTGTACCTGATCACGCCCGAACAATGGCTGGGCCATGACGATGCACCGTGCAAGGTGGATTTCTGGCTGCGCAACCTGGATGACCTGAGCAAGACACTCGGCGAACTGAATATTCCCCTGCTGATCCGTACGGCAGCCACCTGGGACCAGGCACCCGACGTGCTGGGCACGCTGTGCCGTGAACTGGCCGCGGAGTCGGTGCACGTCAACGAGGAATACGGCATCCATGAAAGCCGTCGTGATGCGGCCGTGTCCAAGGCATTGGAGTCGGCGGGCATCAGCTTCCACAGCTACCTGGACCAACTGTTCTTCCAGCCCGGCAGCGTGCTGACCAAGACCGGCACTTACTTCCAGGTGTTCAGCCAGTTCCGCAAGGTCTGCTACAGCCGTCTGCACAGCGCCCTGCCCCGGATAGTCCCGGCCCCCAAGGCCCAGGCTGCGCTCAAGCTGAAAAGCGACCCGATCCCAAAGACAGTCGACGGTTTCGAGCCACCCAGCGAGACCCTGCGTGCCCTCTGGCCCGCCGGTGAAGACGAAGCCCGGCGCCGCCTCAACGCTTTCACCGACCAACAGATCAGCTACTACAAGGACGAACGCGACTTCCCCGCCAAGCCCGGCACCAGCCAGCTGTCGGCGTACCTCGCCGCCGGCGTGGTGTCGCCGCGCCAGTGCCTGCACGCTGCACTGCAGACCAACGGCGGCGAGTTTGAAAGCGGCGACATGGGCGCCATCACCTGGATCAACGAACTGCTGTGGCGTGAGTTCTACAAGCACATCCTGGTGGGTTACCCCCGGGTGTCGCGCCACCGGGCGTTCCGTCCCGAAACCGAAGCCGTCGCCTGGCGCAACGCGCCCAAGGACCTGGCCGCCTGGCAGCAAGCGCGCACCGGCCTGCCGATCATCGACGCCGCCATGCGCCAACTGCTTGAAACCGGCTGGATGCACAACCGCCTGCGCATGGTCGTGGCGATGTTCCTGACCAAGAACCTGCTGATCGACTGGCGCGAGGGCGAGCGTTTCTTCATGCGCCACCTGATCGACGGCGACCTGGCGGCCAACAACGGCGGCTGGCAATGGAGTTCGTCCACCGGCACCGACTCGGCGCCATACTTCCGGATTTTCAGCCCCTTGAGCCAATCGGAAAAATTCGACGGCGAAGGCGTATTCATCAAGCGCTGGCTGCCGGAACTGGCCGCGCTGAATAAAAAGGAAGTGCACAACCCCGAAGCCGCCGGTGGTTTGTTCGGCGTGGCCGATTACCCGCGTTCGATTGTCGACCTGAAAAAGTCCCGTGAACGCGCCCTGGCCGCCTTCCGCAGCCTGCCCTCGCGACAAGCCGCTGGGGGCGAGTATGAGTGACTTTCTGCGCCGCTTCGCCCAGGCCTTTTCCACGCTGGACAAGCACAACCTGCACCTGCTCGACAGCCTGTACAGCCAGGACATCCGCTTCGCTGATCCACTGCATGAAGTGCAGGGCCTGCCCGCCCTGCACCGTTACTTCGCCGAGTTGTACAGCAACGTCAGCCAGTTACGCTTCGACTTCCACGGTTTCGATCAGGTGGCCGAAGGTGAAGGTTACCTGCGCTGGAAAATGAGTTTCTGCCACCCACGCCTGGCCAGCGGCAAGGTGATCCGGGTGGAAGGTTGTTCGCACTTGATGTGGCGTGACAAGGTGTACCGCCACCGCGATTATTTCGATGCCGGCGCCATGCTGTACGAACACGTGCCCGTGCTGGGCAGCGTCGTTGGCTGGCTGAAAAGGAGAATGGGATGAGCGGTACATTGCCTCGACGTTATTGGCTGACCGGCGCCAGCAGTGGCATCGGTGCCGCGCTGGCCGTAGAGTTGCTCAACAGCGGCGCCCACGTCGCCTTGAGCTCACGCTCGAAAGGCCCGCTGGAAGCGCTCGCCCACCGTTACCCTGGCCAGGTGCTGGTGGTGGCCGGCGACCTGACCAACAGCCAGACCGTGCGCGAGATTGGTGAACGCATTGGCGAGGCCTGGGGCGCCCTGGACACGGTCATTCTCAATGCTGGCACCTGTGAATATGTGGATGCCCGACAGTTTGACTCATCGATCATCGAGCACGTGGTGCGTACCAACCTGCTGGCCAGCAGTTATTGCATCGAAGCCGCCTTGCCGCTGCTGCGCGCCGGGCGCACCCCGCACCTGGTAGGCGTCGCCAGCGCCGTGACCTACCTGCCGATGCCGCGCGCCGAAGCCTATGGCGCGTCCAAGGCGGGTCTGCGCTACCTGTTCGAATCCCTGCGTATCAGCCTGTCGCCGGAAAACATCGACGTCACCGTGATCAGCCCGGGCTTTGTCGACACACCGCTGACCGAGCGCAATGACTTCCCCATGCCGCTTAGTTGGTCAGCGGATAAAGCCGCACGGCACATTTTCGCCAAGCTGGAAAAGCGCCCGCTGGAAATCGCCTTTCCTGCACTGTTCATCGCTACGTTATGGCCCCTGTCGAAACTGCCGAACCGTGCGCAACTGATCATCGGCAAGCGCATGTTGCGCAGCCCGCCGCCGAAAAAGGACGACCTGTGAAGATCGCCATTATCGGCAGCGGCATCGCCGGCCTGACCAGCGCCTATCTGCTCAGCCGCCGTCACGACATCACCCTGTTCGAAGCGGGCGACCGCATCGGCGGGCATACCCACACCGTCAATGTCACTGTCGAGGGTAAAAACTACGCGGTCGACACCGGCTTCATCGTGTTCAACGACTGGACCTACCCCAACTTCATCCGCTTGCTGGGGCAGATCGGGGTGGCGTTCAAACCGACCGAGATGAGCTTTTCGGTGTGCGACGAGCACACCCGGTTCGAGTACAACGGCAACAACCTCAACAGTTTGTTTGCCCAGCGTCGCAATATTTTGTCGCCGGGGTTCTGGGGCATGTTGCGCGATATCCTGCGCTTCAACCGCCAGGCGCCGCTGGACCTGCAGCAGCAGCGCATCAGCGCCGACATGACCCTGGGCAGCTACCTCACCGCCGGCGGCTACGGCGAGCGGTTTGTCCGGCACTACATCGTGCCGATGGGCGCGGCGATCTGGTCGATGTCCCTGGCTGATATGTTGAAGTTTCCGTTGCAGTTCTTTGTGCGCTTCTTCAAGAACCATGGGTTGCTCTCTGTGAACAACCGTCCGCAATGGTGCGTGATCGAAGGGGGATCAAGCCGCTACATCGAGCCGTTGACCCGCAGCTTTCGCGAACGGATCCGCCTCAATTGCCCTGTGCATAAAGTGGCACGTACCGACGACGGCGTGGTTATCCACAGCCCGGCCGGCAGTGAGGCATTTGATCGCGTGGTATTCGCCTGCCACAGCGACCAGGCCCTGGCGTTGCTGGCCGACCCGAGCCAGGCCGAACAGGAGATCCTCGGCGCCATGCCCTACGCCGATAACGACGTGGTATTGCACACCGACACGCGCCTGCTGCCCGACCGCAAACTCGCCTGGGCCAGTTGGAACTACCGGCTGACCGGCAATCGCCAGGCACAGGCGGCGGTGACCTATGACATGAACATCCTGCAAGGCATCGACAGCACCACCACGTTTTGCGTCAGCCTCAACCAGACAACCATGATCAACCCGTTGAAGGTCCTGGCCCGCTACACCTACGCCCACCCGCAATACAGCCTGGCGGCGGTGGCAGCGCAGGCGCGTCGCGAAGAAATATCCGGCGTGAACAATACCTTCTACTGCGGCGCCTACTGGGCCAACGGCTTTCACGAAGACGGTGTGGTCAGCGCACTGCGCGTGGCCGAAGCCTTTGGGGAAACCCTGTGAACAGCGCCCTGTACAGCGGGTGGATCGCCCATCGGCGGTTTGCGCCCAAGGCCCATGCCTTTCGCTACCGCATCGGCCTGCTGTACCTGGATTTGAGCGAAGAACACCAAGTGCTGGGGCTTTCGCCCCTGGCCGGGCGCAGCCGCCTGGCCCCCTTCGGTTTTCGTCAGCAGGACTACCTGCGTGAATGGACGCGCAGCGGCATGAACTTGAGCGATGCCGTGCGCCAGGAAGTCGGCAAGGCACTGGGGCGTACACCCCGGGGCGTTATCTGCCTACTGACCCAGGCCCGCAGTTGGGGCCTGGCTTTTAACCCCGTGAGTTTCTTCTACTGCTTCGAGGCCGACGGACGTCTGGCCGCGATCCTGTGTGAAGTGACCAACACCCCATGGCGCGAACGCTATCACTACGTGTTGCCGGCCCAGGCCCTGGACGCCGATGAACACCAGCATTTCGCCGTGGCCAAGGCCTTCCATGTGTCGCCGTTTCTACCCCGCGACCTGGAATACCGCATGAGCTTCAGCCCTCCCGCCGCCAGGCTGGGCGTGCACATGGCCGATTGGCAGGGCACGCAGAAAATCTTCGACGCCACGTTGAGCCTGGAGAAAGAAACGCTGGATCGCGCCAGCCTGCATCGCTACCTGTGGCGTTTCCCCTGGATGACCGCCAAGACCTGCCTCGCTATTTACTGGCAGGCCCTGCGCCTGTTGCTCAAACGCACGCCGATTTTTTCCCACCGGGCCGCCGATGGCGCCTCTCGCACCGCAGTCGGTTACACCAAGGATCGCCGCCATGAAATCCCCTAGCTTATCGGTCAAGACTCACCGCCTGAACGTCAACGGCATGACCGCCGCGCTGCTGCGCAAGGCGGTGTTGCGCCAACTCAGCCAACTGCGCCATGGTCAACTGGTGGTGATCGAGGACGGCGAGCGCCAAGTGTTCGGCGCACGGGAAGCGCACTTGATGGGGGAAATCCAGATCCTGGACTCTGCCGTGTGGGGCCTGGTGGCGGCCAACGGCTCCATCGGCGCCGGCGAAGCGTTTATCCACGGTTACTGGACCAGCCCGGACCTGACCGCCGTGGTGCGCGTGATGGTCAGCAACCTGGACGTGCTCGATGCAATGGAAGGCGGCCTGGCACGCCTGGCGCGGCCGTTCACCCAGGGCCTGCACTGGCTCAACCGCAACACGCGCAAGGGTTCACAGAAAAACATCGCCGCCCACTACGACCTGGGCAACGACCTGTTCGAAGAATTCCTCGACCCGACCATGATGTACTCCGCGGCACAGTTTCTGACGCCCGACGACACCCTCGAACAGGCGCAGTTGAACAAGCTGGAGCGCATCTGCCAGAAGCTCGCCCTCAAACGCACCGACCACCTGCTGGAAATCGGCACCGGTTGGGGCAGCATGGCGCTCTATGCGGCGCAGCATTACGGCTGCCAGGTCACCACCACGACCTTGTCAAAGGAACAGTTCGCCTACACCCGACAGCGCATCGACGCCCTGGGGTTGCAAGGCCAGGTCACGCTGCTGCTGCAGGATTACCGCGACCTCACCGGCCAATACGACAAGCTGGTGTCCATCGAGATGATCGAGGCGGTGGGCCATCGCTTCCTGCCGACCTACTTCAAACAGTGTGCGCACCTGCTCAAGAACGATGGGCTGATGTTGCTGCAGGCCATCACCATCCGTGAGCAACGCTTTGAACAGGCCAAGCGCAGCGTGGATTTTATCCAGCGTTATATCTTCCCCGGCGGCGCCCTGCCCTGTGTGCAGAACATGCTGCACATCGTCAGCCGCGACACCGACATGAACCTGCTGCACATGGAGGATTTCGGCCTGCACTACGCACGAACCCTGCGCCTATGGCATGAGAACTTTCGCCGCGCCCACGGTCGCCTCGCCGAGCTGGGCTACGACCAGTATTTCCTGCGCCTGTGGGAGTTCTACCTGTGCTACTGCGAAGGCGGCTTCATGGAGCGCACCATTGGCACCGCGCAATTGCTGCTGGCTAAGCCATCGGCGATCAACCCGCCGCTGCTCGGGCGCTTCAATGCTTAAGACGCTGGCCAATGCCGTGCTGTTTCAGTGCGGTTGGTTTGCCTGTGTGCTTGGTGGGGACAGCGCGTGGTTAATGGTGGGGCTTGCCGTGCTGGCAGTTCACCTGCTGTGGATAAGTTCGTGGGCTGAAGACGGCAGGTTGATCCTGGCCGTGATGGTTCTGGGCACCCTATTGGACACCGCGTTGCGCATGCTGGGGGTGTTTGAGTTCACGCAACCGGGCACGTTGATTCCCTTCTGGTTGATCCTGCTATGGGCATTGCTGGCGACGACGTTGCGCCATTGCCTGGCCTGGAGTGCCCGTCCCTGGTGGCGTGCCGCTGTGCTGGGCGCGCTGGGCGGCCCGCTGTCTTATTACGCCGGTAGCCAACTGGCCGGGGTGCAGTTTGGTTTCGGCTTCGCGCCGACAATGGTTGCGCTGGCGTTGCTGTGGGCGATGGTGTTTGTGGGTTTGCATCGGCTGGCGCGCTGACGTCCGTCAGCCGTTTCACACGTGCGTCACCCGCTTGCCTTACACTGCACGCCTATGACCAACATCCCCCACACCCAAATCGCCGAACCCGCCGTCACCTGCTCGACGTGTGCGGCCTGCTGCTGCCAGCTGGAAGTGATGCTGATCACCGACACCGGCGTGCCGGAGCGCTATATCGATACCGATGACTGGGGCGGTGAAGTGATGCTGCGCCTGGATGACGGCTGGTGCGCGGCGCTGGACCGGGACACGATGATGTGCACGATCTACGAGCGACGACCGCTGATTTGCCGGGAATTCGAGATGGGCGCGCCGGAGTGCCTGGAAGAGCGACAGGGTATCGCTACCGCCTACCGCTGATGCTGAATGTGGGAGGGGCTTGCCCACTCCCACATGGGTTTTGCAGTGTTCTGAAGGCTTACAACGGCAAGGTGTAGTGCAACGAGTAGCTCTCTACCCCGTCGTTATTGCTGCTGATACCCGCGTTGGAGTAATGCGTGGCACGAATGCCCACCTCATGCCCACCCGCGAAGCGCAGGCCGAAACCCAGACGGTCTTCGAACTGAAAGGCCTGGCCGATGTTGTTGTCTTCCAGCTTGGTGCGGGAAAACACCGCCACCCCGATCCCTGCCTCGATATAAGGCTTCACCGATTCCCCGGCGAATTCATACACAAACACCGGCGAGAACGACAGGCTGCTGGCGCTGGCTCGCTTGTCCCCATCCCAATAGGTGTAGGCGCCGCTCCAGTAGCCGGTCAATCGACCTGTATCGCTCTGCCACCAGCTTTTATCCCAGTCCGATGTCAGCCCCAAGCGATAGGTCATGGTCGAATCACTGGTGCTCCCCACCCCGAACTCCAGGCCAGCAGCTTGTGCCGAAACAGAGTGCCCCACTACAGCGGCCGCAATCGCAGCCAAACAGAACAAGCGCTTCATAAGAAACATCCTTTCCGAACGAAGTTATATGGTTGTGTACAGGCTATCTCGCTATAGAAGCTGGCGTGTAGCCAGAAGTTCCAGCTAATAACGCAGGCATTTCACGAAATTTTCACGAGTCGAAGCTTCTCACAACGCCCGGATATTTCCATAGTGTCGGTAGGATATTTCTTAGGTGATACACATCACCGCTGGTCCAGAACTGTGCCGGTGCTGGATTGCCGACGGCCAACAGGTCGCGCTCACCCAGCAAACGCTTGAGCTGGCGGGCCACGGCGGCGCCGGTGTCGATGAGGATAATGCTGGGGGGCAGCATCTGCGCCAGGAGCGGCCTGAGGAAGGGATAGTGGGTGCAGCCGAGGATGATGGTGTCGCAACCGGCGCTGAGCAGCGGGTCGATATACCCCTGCAACAACTGGCGCAAGGCCGGGCTGGTCAGGTCACCGCTTTCAATCAGCTCCACCAGGCCCGGGCATGGCTGGGTGATGACCTTCACATCGGTAGCGAAGCGGTCGAGCAACGCGGCGAACTTGGCGCTTTGCAGCGTGCCGGTGGTGGCAAGCACCCCAACCACGCCGCTGCGGGTGGCTGCCGCCGCCGGTTTGACAGCAGGCTCCATGCCCACCAGCGGCCAATCGGGAAAATCCCGACGCAGATCAGCCACGGCGGCAACCGTAGCGGTATTGCAGGCAATCACGAAGGCTTTGGCGCCCTGCGCCTGGAAAAATGCCGCCACCTGCCGGGAGCGCTCAAGGATAAACGCCGGGCTTTTCTCGCCGTAGGGGATGTGCCCGCAATCGGCCACGTACAGCAGTGATTCCTGGGGCAATAGCTGCTGGATTTCATCCAGCACGGTCAAGCCGCCGATACCGGAATCGAACACACCGATCGGCGCGCCCTTAACCATGTGGCGTCCCGCACACAGTGCAACCGGGGTCACGCTTGACACGCAGCTCGCGAAAACGTGTGGCCAAGGCGTCGATCAGCAACAAGCGCCCCACCAACGGCTCACCGAAACCGGCCAGCAGTTTCAAGGCTTCCAGGGCTTGCAGGCTGCCGACCACACCGACCAGTGGGCCGACCACGCCAGCCTCACTGCAGGTCAGTTCGGTATCGCTGCCGTGCCCATACAGGCAGTGATAGCACGGGCTCTCGGCGCGACGCGGGTCGAACACCGACAGTTGCCCTTCAAGACGGATCGCAGCGCCGCTGACCAAAGGCTTGCCGGCACCGACACAGGCCGCGTTGACGGCTTCGCGGGTGGAGAAGTTATCACTGCAATCGAGCACAACGTCTACCGCTTCGACCGCCGCAGCGAGGGAATCGGCATCCAGCGCACTGCGATGGGCCATCAGTTTGATTTCAGGGTTGAGGGCGGTCAGGCGACGCAGGGCCGAGTCGACCTTGGTCTGCCCGACGCTGTCGGTGTCATGGATGATCTGGCGCTGCAGGTTGGTCAGGTCGACCGCGTCGAAGTCCGCCAGATGCAACTCGCCGACGCCGGCGGCAGCGAGGTACAACGCGACGGGCGCGCCCAGGCCACCAAGACCTACGATCAGGGCCCGGCCGTTTTTCAGGCGCAATTGGCCGTCTATGTCGACATGCTGCAACAGAATCTGTCGGCTATAGCGCAACAGCTCCTGGTCAGTCAGCACGGCCGGCGCCCCAGGGTGATGCGTTCGTGACCACCGAGGTCGATGCGGCTGTGCACTTCTTCGAAACCTTCACTCAACAGCAGGTCGCGCACCGCCGGGGCCTGGTCGTAACCATGTTCCAGCAGCAACCGCCCACCGGCATTCAGGTGGGCCGGGGCCTCCTTGATGATCAGGCGCAGGTCGTCCAAGCCATCATGACCGGCCACCAGTGCGCTGGCTGGTTCGAAACGCACGTCGCCGGCCACCAGGTGCGGATCGTTGGCGGCAATGTACGGCGGGTTACTGATGATCAGGTCATAGCGATGACCTTGCAGCGCGCTGAACCAATGGCTGTTCAGCACCGTAGCGTTAGCGAGGTGCAACCGCTGGCGATTGCGCTCGGCCAGGGCCACGGCTTCCAGCACACGGTCGACGGCGGTGACCTGCCAGGCCGGGCGCTCACTGGCCAGGGCCAGGGCGATGGCGCCGCTGCCGGTGCCCAGGTCGAGGACCTTGGCGAGGGTGGCGGGCAACAATTCCAGGGCGGTTTCCACCAGCAACTCGGTATCTGGCCGCGGGATCAGCGTGTGAGGCGCGACCTCCAGGTCCAGCTTCCAGAAGCCTTGCTGACCGAGGATATAGGCCACCGGCTCACCACCACGACGGCGCTGCAGGTAGCCGGCAAAGATCAGCGCATGCTCGCTGCTGACGATTTTCTCGGGCCAGGTGTGCAGGTAGCTGCGGGACTTGCCCAAGGCAGCCGCCAGCAACAATTCGGCATCCAGGCGTGCCGTGGGCGAATCGGGCAGGTCGGCGGCGCGCAGCAGGCTGGCGATGATGGTCATTTATTCACCTATCGCGGCCAGTTGATCGGCCTGGTATTCGGCGAGCAACGGTTCGATCACCGCGTCCACACCACCGGCAAGGATTTCGTCCAGGGAGTAAAGGGTGAGGTTGACCCGGTGGTCGGTGACCCGGCCCTGGGCAAAGTTGTAGGTACGAATGCGCTCGGAGCGGTCGCCCGAACCCACCAGCAACTTGCGCTCGCTGGCAATCGCGTTGGCGGCGGCGCTGGTCTGCTGGTCATTGAGCTTGGCCGACAGCCAGGACATGGCCCGCGCACGGTTCTTGTGCTGGGAGCGCTCTTCCTGGCACTCCACCACGATGCCCGACGGCAAGTGGGTGATGCGGATCGCCGAGTCGGTCTTGTTGACGTGCTGGCCACCGGCGCCCGAGGAGCGGTAGGTGTCGATGCGCAGGTCGGCCGGGTTGATCTCGATGGCCTCCTGTTCGTCCGGCTCGGGCAATACCGCCACCGTGCAGGCGGACGTGTGAATACGACCTTGGGATTCAGTCGCTGGAACCCGCTGCACGCGGTGCGCGCCGGACTCGAATTTGAGCTTGCCGTAGACGTTGTCGCCCTCGACCCGCGCGATCACTTCTTTATAGCCGCCGTGTTCGCCTTCGTTCTCGGACAGGATCTCTACCCGCCACCCGCGACGTTCGGCATACCGCGAGTACATACGGAACAGGTCGCCGGAGAAGATCGCCGCCTCGTCACCGCCGGTGCCGGCACGGATTTCGAGGAACACGTTGCGCCCGTCGTTCGGATCCTTGGGCAGCAGCATGCGTTGCAGGTCGCCCTCCAGCTCGGCGAGTTTTTCCTTGGCTTCGCGGACTTCTTCCACGGCCATTTCGCGCATGTCCGGGTCGCTGTCCTTGAGCAGTGCCTGGGCACCTTCAAGGTCCGCCTGCACTTTCAGCAGGTTTTTATAGGTGGCGACCACGGGCTCAACTTCGGCGTATTCCTTGGAATAGGCACGGAACCTGGCCTGATCGGAGATGACCTCGCCATCGCCGAGCAGGGCGGTCAGTTCTTCGAAACGGTCCTGGAGCACGTCCAGTTTATTGAGCAGTGACGCTTTCATTGCGGTTTTTTATCCGAAGAGCTATCTGACGCGCCCTCACCGAGGGCAAAGAGTTCCTGGGCCATGGCCAGCGCATCGAGGCGGCCTTCGGCGGTAAGCTTTTTCAGTTGCACGCTGGGTGCATGCAGCAATTTGTTGGTGAGGCCACGGGCCAATTGCATCAGCACTTCTTCGGCGCTGCTGCCATTGGCCAGCAAGCGCTGGGCCTTGATCAATTCCTCGTCGCGCAGGCGTTCGCCTTGCTGACGATAGGCCTTGAGCACGTCCACCGCCGCCAGTTCACGCAGGCGCACCATGAAGTCTTCGGCGCCGGTGCTGACCATTTCCTCGGCGGCCTGGGCAGCACCCTGGCGGCTCTTGAGGTTTTCGGCGACCACTTCGTGCAGATCGTCGACGCTATAGAGGTAAACGTCGTCCAACTCGCCGACTTCGGGCTCGATATCCCGGGGAACAGCAATATCCACCATGAAGATCGGCTTGTGCTTGCGCAGCTTCAGCGCGCTCTCGACCGCGCCTTTGCCCAGGATCGGCAGTTGGCTGGCGGTGGAGCTGATGACGATATCGCTGCGTACCAGCTCCGCCGGAATGTCCGCCAGTAACACCGCATGGGCGCCGAACTGCTCGGCGAGGATGCTCGCGCGTTCCAACGTACGGTTGGCGACCACGATACGCTTCACGCCCAAGTCATGCAGGTGGCGGGCGACCAGGGTGATGGTCTCGCCGGCGCCGATCAGCAGGGCCTGGCTGCGTTGCAAGTCACTGAAAATCTGTTTGGCCAGGCTGACGGCGGCAAACGCCACGGACACCGGGTTTTCACCGATGGCAGTGTCGGTGCGCACCTGCTTGGCGGAATTGAAGGTGGCCTGGAACAGCCGCCCCAGCAGCGGGCCGACGGTGCCGGCCTCGCGCGCCACGGCGTAGGCGGATTTCATCTGCCCTAGAATCTGCGGCTCGCCCAACACCAGCGAATCGAGACCGGCCGCCACACGCATCATGTGACGAACTGCCGCATCCTCTTCGTGCACATAAGCGCTGGCGCGAAGGTCATCGAGGTCCAAATGATGGTAATCGGCCAGCCAGCGCAGTACGACATCCGCTGAAAGATGCTCCTGCTCTATATAAAGCTCGCTGCGATTGCAGGTCGAAAGGATCGCAGCTTCGCGACTGTCGGTGAGCCGGCAGAGCTGCTGCAGGGCCTCAACCAACTGCTCCGGCGTAAACGCCACGCGCTCGCGCACGTCTACGGAGGCAGTCTTGTGGTTAATACCGAGTGCGAGGAAGGCCATTCAATATCGCTGATGATGTCGGGAAGCCGACAATTGTCCTACTTCGAAAGATTCAGAACAACCACCGTCGTCTATTGTCCTAATGCCTTGTGTCTATAAAGGCATCAACTGAGACTCGGTTATGTTTGGCCGAAGGCTTGTGTCATGATGATCCGACCGCAGGTTAGTCGTCCTCTTCCTATATGAATAGATCTTCCGCGTTGCTCCTCGCCTTTGTCTTTCTCAGCGGCTGCCAGGCCATGGCCCCCGTGTCGCCGGACGGTACGCCACCGGTGGAAGACAGCGCCCCCGCCCCTGAAAAGCCCAAGGTTTATTCTTCGTTCACCGAAGAAACGGTGTACAGCCTGCTGACTGCGGAACTGGCCGGCCAACGCAATCGCTTCGACATTGCGCTGGACAACTACGTGACCCAGGCCATCAACACCCAGGATCCGGGGATTTCCGAGCGGGCCTTCCGCATCGCCGAGTACCTGGGGGCCGATCAGGCTGCGCTGGACTCCTCGCTGATCTGGGCGAAAAACGCCCCGGACGACCTGGAAGCACAACGGGCGGCGGCCATTCAACTGGCACGCGCCGGGCGCTATGACGACTCCATGGTCTATATGGAGAAAGTCCTGCAAGGCAAAGGCGACACCCATTTCGACTTCCTCGCGCTGTCGGCCGCCGACACCGACCAGGACACGCGCAATGGCCTGATGAAGAGTTTCGACCGCCTGCTGCAAAAGCACCCGAAGAACAGCCAGCTGATTTTCGGCAAGGCATTGCTGCTGCAACAGGATGATGAAGCCGACGCCGCACTGAAGCTGCTGGAGCAGAATCCGCCGGAAGAAGGCGAAATCGCCCCGATACTGCTGCGTGCACGCCTGCTTCAGAACCTCAACCGTGGCAAGGAAGCGATTCCGCTGCTGGAAAAAAGCCTCAAGAAGTATCCGGACGACAAGCGCCTGCGCCTGACTTACGCCCGCATGCTGGTCGAACAGGACCGCATGGAGGACGCCAAAGTGCAGTTCGCCAACCTGGTCCAGCAATACCCGGACGACGACGAATTGCGTTATTCGCTGGCACTGGTCTGCCTGGAAGCCAAGGCTTGGGACGAGGCCAAGGGTTACCTGGAAGAGCTGATCCAGCGTGAAAGCCATGTAGATTCGGCACACCTGAACCTCGGGCGCATCGCCGAAGAGCGCAACGATCCGCAAGCCGCCCTGCTCGAGTACGCCCAGGTCGGCCCCGGCAACGACTACCTGCCCGCCCAATTGCGCCAGGCCGATATCCTGATGAGCAACGGCCGCACCGACGAGGCGGAGAAACGCCTGGCCGCCGCACGGGATGCCGAACCGGATTACGCGATCCAGCTCTACCTGATCCAGGCCGAAACCTTGTCGGCCAACAATCAGGGCGAGCGCGCCTGGAAGCTGCTGCAACAAGCGTTGCTGCAATTCCCGGACGATTTGAACTTGCTATACACCCGCGCCATGCAGGCGGAAAAACGCAATGACCTGGCGCAGATGGAAAAAGACCTGCGCCTGATCATCAAGCGCGATCCGGACAACGCCATGGCCCTCAACGCCCTGGGCTACACCTTGTCCGACCGCACCACGCGCTACGACGAAGCCAAGGTGTTGATCGAGCAAGCCCACAAGCTGAACCCGGAAGACCCGGCCGTGCTCGACAGCCTGGGCTGGGTGAATTACCGCCTGGGCAACCTGGATGAGGCCGAACGCTTGTTGCGCCAGGCGCTGGAACGCTTCCCCGACCAGGAAGTCGCCGCGCACCTGGGCGAAGTGCTGTGGGCCAATGGCAAACAGCGTGAAGCACGGCAAATCTGGGAGAAATTCCTCAAGGAACAACCCGAAAGCCCCATCCTGCGCGGCACCATCAAGCGCCTGACCGGATCCGAGACCCTTTAAACCTATGTTTTTGCGCCATGTTGTTATTTTCAGCTTCATCGCCCTGCTCGCCGGTTGTGCGGGCATCGGCAGCCGCGAATCCGTTGAAGGCCAGGGCAACTCGGCGCAATGGAAGCAGCACAAGGACCAGCTCAGCAGCATCGATGGCTGGCAGATCGAAGGCAAAGTGGGGGTTCGCGCGCCGAAAGACTCCGGCAGCGGCACCTTGTTCTGGCTGCAGCGCCAGGACTACTACGATATTCGCCTGTCGGGTCCACTGGGCCGTGGCGCCGCACGTCTGACCGGCCGGCCGGGGCAAGTCAGCCTTGAAGTGGCCAACCAGGGCCGTTATGAGGCAACCTCGCCGGAAGCGTTGCTGGAAGAACAGATCGGCTGGAAACTGCCGGTGTCTCACCTGGTGTGGTGGGTCCGTGGCCTGCCAGCGCCTGATAGCAAGAGTCGCCTGAGCCTGAACGGCGACAGCCGCCTGGCCAGCCTGGAGCAGGATGGCTGGCAGGTCGAATATTTGAGCTACGTGGAGCAAAGCGGCTATTGGTTGCCCGAGCGCATCAAGCTGCATGGTCCCGACCTTGATGTCACGCTGGTGATCAAGGACTGGCAACCACGCAAACTGGGGCAATAACGTGTCCGTACAAAAATTGACCCTGCCCTCCCCGGCCAAGCTCAACCTGATGCTGCACATTCTCGGTCGCCGTGAAGATGGCTATCACGAGCTGCAGACGTTGTTTCAATTCCTCGACTATGGCGACGAGCTGACCTTCGCCGTGCGCGACGATGGCGTGATCAGGCTGCATACCGAATTCGAAGGCGTGCCTCACGACAGCAACCTGATCGTGAAGGCCGCAAAAAAACTTCAGGAGCAATCCGGCTGTCCGCTCGGCATCGATATCTGGATCGATAAAATCCTGCCCATGGGTGGCGGCATCGGTGGTGGCAGCTCGAATGCCGCGACAACTCTGCTGGGTCTGAATTACTTGTGGCAACTGGGTTGGGACCATGATCGCCTGGCCGCGCTGGGCCTAACGCTGGGTGCCGACGTCCCGGTTTTCGTGCGTGGGCACGCGGCTTTCGCCGAGGGCGTGGGGGAGAAACTCAGCCCGGAATACCCCGAGGAGCCGTGGTATGTCGTGCTTGTTCCGCAAGTATCTGTAAGTACAGCAGAAATTTTTTCAGATCCGTTGTTGACACGTAACTCTTCTCCCATTAAAGTGCGCCCCGTTCCCAAGGGAAACAGTCGAAATGACTGCTTACCGGTTGTAGCAAGGCGTTATCCAGAGGTACGTAACGCTTTGAATTTGTTAGGTAAATTTACCGAAGCAAAATTAACCGGAACTGGAAGTTGTGTGTTTGGGGGCTTCCCAAGCAAAGCTGAAGCTGATAAAGTCTCGGCCCTTCTTACAGAGACCCTTACAGGGTTTGTAGCAAAGGGAAGCAACGTTTCGATGTTGCATCGCAAGCTGCAAAGTCTGCTCTAAAGGAATCGAGTGTCAGGCACTCGTTGCAACAGATACAGGGGCGTCGCCAAGCGGTAAGGCAGCAGGTTTTGATCCTGCCATGCGTTGGTTCGAATCCAGCCGCCCCTGCCATTTTCCTATACTCATCCAGGTTACCCTCAGCCTCTAGGTACTGCGCGTGTCCAAGATGATGGTCTTTACGGGGAACGCCAACCCCGATCTGGCTCGACGTGTCGTACGTCAGCTGCATATCCCTCTCGGTGACATCTCTGTCGGTAAATTCTCCGACGGCGAAATTACAGCCGAGATCAATGAAAACGTTCGCGGTAAAGACGTCTTCATTATTCAGCCGACTTGCGCTCCGACCAACGATAACCTGATGGAACTCGTCGTGATGGCTGATGCCTTCCGCCGCTCCTCAGCGACTCGAATCACAGCTGTAATCCCTTACTTTGGTTATGCCCGTCAGGATCGCCGTCCGCGTTCCGCACGTGTGGCCATCAGCGCGAAAGTCGTTGCTGACATGCTGACCGTGGTAGGCATCGACCGTGTTCTCACGGTTGACCTGCACGCTGACCAAATCCAGGGGTTCTTCGATATTCCGGTAGATAACATCTACGGCTCCCCCGTATTGGTGGATGACATCGAAGACCAGCGCTTTGAAAACCTGATGATCGTGTCCCCGGACATTGGTGGCGTCGTGCGTGCACGGGCCGTTGCCAAATCCCTGGGCGTGGACCTCGGGATCATCGACAAACGCCGCGAGAAAGCCAATCACTCTGAAGTGATGCATATCATCGGTGATGTCGAAGGGCGTACCTGTATTCTGGTTGATGACATGGTCGACACCGCCGGCACCCTGTGCCACGCGGCGAAAGCCTTGAAAGAGCACGGTGCGGCCAAAGTCTTCGCCTACTGCACACACCCTGTGCTGTCGGGCCGAGCGATCGAGAACATCGAGAATTCCATGCTGGACGAACTGGTGGTGACCAACACCATCCCGTTGTCCGCTGCTGCTCAAGCCTGTTCGCGTATCCGTCAACTGGATATCGCACCGGTTGTTGCCGAAGCGGTCCGCCGCATCAGCAATGAAGAATCGATCAGCGCGATGTTCCGCTAAGGGTCAAACCTTCGGCACATCCCACTGACGAAAAGCGCCCCGCCCCGACATTCTGTTGGGGCGGGGCTTTTTTGCCCATGTCGAGGCCGGCGCTGGTCGCAAACGCCGCTCGATGATGGCTATTTTGGAGATACAAAATGACTGACTTTACTCTGAACGCCCAAGCGCGTACTGACCTGGGGAAAGGTGCGAGCCGCCGCCTGCGTCACGCCGCCAACATCCCAGCCGTTGTATACGGTGGTAACAAGCCTGCTGAATCCGTGACCATCCTGGCCAAGGAAATCGCCAAGCTGTTTGAAAACGAAGCGGCCTACAGCCACGTTATCGAGCTGAACGTCGACGGCGCCAAGCAGAACGTCATCGTTAAAGCGATGCAGCGTCACCCTTCCAAGCAATTCATCATGCACGCTGACTTCGTTCGCGTTGTAGCTGGCCAGAAACTGACCGCCATCGTGCCTGTGCACTTTGTGGGTGAAGAAGCTCCGGTCAAGAAAGGCGGCGAGATCTCGCACGTCCTGAACGAAATCGAAGTGACCTGCCTGCCGAAAGACCTGCCTGAGTTCATCGAAGTCGACCTGTCGGCTCTGGAAATCGGCGCTATCGTTCACCTGTCCGACCTCAAGGCACCTAAAGGCGTTGAGTTTGTCGCACTGGCTCACGGTGATGACAAAGCAGTTGCCAACGTTCACGCTCCACGCGTTGCTCCAGAAGCTGAAGAAGGCGCTGCAGAGTAATCCACTCTGTATTGCCGGAGCTTGAGGAAACATCGCGGACCGAAACGTAGCGAGAAAGCGGGCGATAACGCGGCGTTTACTCTTGAGTAAATGATGTAGTGTCGTCCACTTTCGCCGCACTCAGGTCTGGCGATGTTATCCACAACTCCAAAGGAAGGGCCCCTGTCGTGACTGCCATTAAACTGATCGTTGGCCTGGGAAATCCAGGCGCCGAATACGAACAGACCCGGCATAACGCGGGGGCCCTTTTTGTTGAGCGCATCGCCCACGCACAAGGTGTAAGCCTTGCGGCCGATCGCAAATATTTCGGCCTGACCGGGCGCTTTTCGCACCAGGGTCAGGATGTTCGTCTACTGATTCCCACCACCTACATGAACCGCAGCGGCCAGGCTGTCGCGGCGCTTGCGGGCTTCTTCCGGATCAAACCCGAAGAAATCCTGGTGGCCCATGACGAACTGGACCTGCCACCCGGCGTTGCCAAGCTCAAGCTCGGCGGCGGGCATGGCGGGCACAACGGCCTGCGCGACATCATCGCGCAGCTGGGTAATCAGAATAATTTCTACCGCCTGCGGCTCGGCATTGGCCACCCAGGCGTCGCCAGTATGGTTTCAAACTTCGTCCTGGGTCGTGCGCCACGCGCCGAACAGGAAAAACTCGATGCCAGCATCGACTTTGCCCTCGGCGTGCTGCCGGATATCTTCGCCGGTGAATGGAACCGCGCGATGAAAAACCTGCACAGCCAGAAGGCCTGACTCTTACCGAGGGGAAACACCATGGGATTCAATTGCGGCATCGTCGGCCTGCCCAACGTCGGCAAATCCACCCTATTCAACGCCCTGACCAAGTCCGGTATCGCAGCGGAGAACTTCCCCTTCTGCACCATCGAGCCCAACAGCGGTATCGTGCCGATGCCGGATCCACGCCTGGACGCCCTGGCGGCCATCGTCAACCCCAAGCGCATCCTGCCGACCACCATGGAATTCGTCGACATCGCCGGCCTGGTCGCCGGTGCGTCGAAAGGTGAAGGTCTGGGCAACAAGTTCCTCGCCAACATCCGCGAGACCGATGCCATCGCCCACGTGGTCCGCTGCTTTGAAGACGAGAACGTGATCCATGTCTCCAACAGCGTCGACCCGAAACGCGACATCGAGATCATTGACCTGGAACTGATCTTCGCCGACCTCGACAGCTGCGAGAAGCAACTGCAGAAAGTCGCGCGCAACGCCAAGGGCGGCGACAAGGACGCAGTGGTCCAGAAAGGTCTGCTGGAGCAACTGATCGCGCACTTCACCGAAGGCAAGCCGGCACGCAGCCTGATGAAGAACATGGGCGCTGACGAGAAGGCCGTGATCAAGGGCTTCCACCTGCTGACCACCAAGCCGGTGATGTACATCGCCAACGTCGCTGAAGACGGTTTCGAGAACAACCCGTTGCTCGACGTGGTCAAGGCCATCGCTGACGAAGAAGGTGCCATCGTGGTGCCGGTGTGCAACAAGATCGAAGCAGAAATCGCCGAGCTGGATGACGGCGAAGAAAAAGACATGTTCCTCGAGGCCCTGGGCCTGGAAGAGCCTGGCCTGAACCGCGTGATCCGCGCCGGTTACGAAATGCTCAACCTGCAGACCTACTTCACCGCCGGTGTCGAAGAGGTCCGCGCGTGGACTGTCAAGGTCGGTGCTACCGCACCACAGGCTGCTGGGGTGATCCACACGGACTTCGAAAAAGGGTTTATCCGCGCCGAAGTGATCGCCTACAACGACTTCATCCAGTTCAAGGGTGAGGCCGGTGCCAAGGAAGCCGGTAAGTGGCGTTTGGAAGGCAAGGAATACATCGTGAAAGATGGCGATGTGATGCACTTCCGTTTCAACGTGTAAGTGCTGGCAGCGATTTACACGGCAACTAAAAAGCCGATGCATTGCATCGGCTTTTTTGTGCACGTTTTTCAAGGTTAAACACATGTGTTTACTCTGAGTGTTTACTCTGTGCACGAGAAAATCGGCAAATAAACGTCATGGCAGCCTTTAAGTTCGTTCAGCTTTAACTTCTCGCTCACCACTGACAGCTTTTTCCTGCATCTGGCCTCGGCAAATTACGCTCTACTGAGCAGTACTGCATTGCAGCACTGCTAAGCAATAGTGGAGTGACTAACAGCATGTCTGCCTCTGACCATCAGGAAAGTGAAGTACGTATACCGTTCATTGAGAACCCCGATGTTTACGCCGCGCTCAAGACTACGGCAGCCTTGAATATTGACGTTCTTCTACTGGGTGAAACCGGCACAGGCAAGGACACTCTGGCACAGCGAATTCATCGTTTATCCGGGCGGCGCGGTCACTTTATCGCGGTGAACTGCGCAGCCATCCCGGAGACCCTGGCGGAGAGTCAGCTGTTCGGCGTCAACAGTGGCGCTTATACCGGTGCTATTCAGTCAAGGGCCGGATTTATCGAGGCGGCACACCTAGGCACCCTGTATCTGGATGAAATAGACAGCATGCCACTCACCCTGCAAGCCAAACTTCTGCGTGCGCTGGAATCACGTGGCGTCGAGCGTCTAGGGTCGACCCGTTTCATCCCGGTCGACATGCGCGTGATAGCATCCGCCCAGCAATCACTGAATGACATGGTCGAGCAAGGCACCTTTCGACGTGACCTGTACTTCCGCCTGAATGTCGTGACCATCAACCTCGCCCCGCTGCGAAGCCGACTGGAATACATCATTCCACTGTTTAAGGACATGGTTGCCCAAGAAGCCAAGCTCTTCGACTGCCCAATCCCCGCGCCGTCTGAAACACTGCTCCAGCAATTGCTGTGTCACCACTGGCTTGGCAACGTAAGAGAATTGCGCTCTGCCGCCAAGCGGTTTGTACTGGGCATGCCACCTCTTGGTTCATCGGAGGCGAATGCACAGATAATACCCCTGAAGATTAGGTTGCAGCAGTTCGAAAAATCATTGATCGAAGAATCGCTCAAACGTCATGCCGACTGTGTGGAGCATGTCGCCGCTGAGTTAGGCGTTGCCAAACGCACGCTGTACTACCGTTTGAAGTACTTGAACATACTTACATGACGCGATTGCTCGGCACCTGCATTTGCGACACATCTCGAAATAACAAATCATTTTCGCGCTGGAACCACCCCCCTGTCGTCCACCACCCATGTTTCGAGCGAAGGCTCTCTAGAGAAGGGCAAACACTCGGGCCTGACACTCGACACTTTATCAATATGAAAGGAAGGTACTTTTATGCCTATTGAACCTAACTATCCGGGCATTGGCGCAAATTATGGCGGCGTCGACAACGCAGAAGCAAAAATCATTAATGATCAGTTGCAGAGAGAAAAGAACGCGCAAAACATTAAGCAAACCGTCGACAGCATGCTGCTCGACTACAGCAACAAAGTGATGCAGCAAATCGGCTCTGCCCGGGCCTAAGCATCAAAACACTTGCCTCCTCTGTTCATTTACAGAGGGGGCGCTTTCTCGCTTTTGCCTGGGGAGCCTCAAATGCTTTCGAAAACCGAATGGGGCGCACAGCCTCAGATGCGTCTGCAAAAAAACGAAGCGACAACGCTTGTTGATAACTCCATCGATAGTCATTTTTTTGCGTCAGCGCTGATCGGGGAGAACCGCTCCCCCCCTTCGACGCCGGCCATCGGCACGTACTTTCTCGCCGAGCAATCGGTGTTCCTCAAATCCAAGAACGAGAAGTTTTCCAGAGGGTTGAAGGATCTGGCGCAAAGCAAGCACTCGATAAAATCGGTGGAAGTGCCCATGGCCCTGGTCGAGAGCAAAGAGCGCCTGACCGTGTCGGTGAAAATCATAAAACACTGCATTTCGATGGTAGAAAAAACCATCAACCTGCAGTAGGAAAGTTATGCGCAAACCTCTCGTCACCTGCCTGCTACTCACACTGGCACTGCTCCTGGCCGGCTGCGGTGAACGAATCGAACTGCACCGCCAATTGTCCGAACAGGAAGCCAACGATGTCATCGCCGAACTGGCAGACAAGCAGATCCGCGCCCAGAAAGCCTTGGAAAAGGATGGCGTAGTCGTTCGGGTAAAGAGCCGTGATATTGCCCGCGCGGTGCGAACACTGGAAGCTGCCGGCCTGCCGAAAATCGCGCGCTCGACCCTGGGGGATATATTCCGCAAGGAAGGCGTCATCTCTACACCGCTGGAGGAAAGGGCCCGTTACATCTACGCGTTGTCCCAGGAACTGGAAGCAACCCTATCCAACATCGACGGGGTCATCGTGGCCCGCGTCCACGTGGTACTGCCGGAACGGGTGGCGCCCGGCGAACCCGTACAGCCGGCATCAGCCTCGGTATTCATCAAACACGACCCCCGGCTGGACCCCGACAACATCAGGCCACGTGTGCGCAGAATGGTGGCCAGCAGCATTCCCGGTATGACCACCACGGCGGATAACCCGCAAAAACTCACCGTTACCTTTGTACCAGCGGCCGCTTATATTGAACGGGAGCGTCTAGTCTATCTCGGAGCTTTTCTGGTACCCGAAAACGACCTGATGTTCTGGCAAACAACCCTGACATCACTGTTTATAGTCTTGGTGCTTGCAGTCGCGGCGACCGTAGTCTGGCTTCGAAGGAAGCGCCACCCGACCCACGCTTCACCGAGCTTAGAATCCAATGGATGACCTGTTCAGGTGGGTCAATTGGTGGACCCGCCCATGGGAGCAGGCACAACATGGCTGGGCGCCGTTCGACCTCGCCTCACCCGCCGGCACTGCGATCTGCCGTGGCCAGCATGAGCGGGTCAGCCAGGCACTGGGCATCTCCCCTTGCCTGCCCGTTGAGCCATCACCTGCCCTGCTGCACCTGGTACTGGCGCCACCCGCAAAACGTGAACTGATGTTGGCCCTGGTCGATGGGATCTACCATCCTCAGCATGAACTATCGTTGAGCCCCGACCAACGCCAGTGGTGCGCCCGCCTGTCCCGGGCATTACCTGCCGTTCCCCATGAACCCGGCAACGACCCTCTGCACTATCTGCGCGCCTGGGTCGATCAGCCGATATGGCAGCGCCTGCGGCTCAGCTTCGCCCCGCAACGCGTTGATGCGCTGGAAGGCATCCCTGCGCCGCCACCCGGAAGCAAACTCGACACTGTCTGGCAGGCCGTCATATGGCGCGCTACCGCCCCGACCAACGATGCCCCCACTGCTGGCGAGACCCATTCCAATGTTGTACCGCTGCAAGATTAAACTGTCGACCCCCGCTGCAAGCTTGCCAAACGCTCTGATCCCCAGAGAGCTGCTTGCCGACAGCCTGCGTGCACAGCATTTGCTGAGCGACGCCCAGGCACAGGCTGAAGCGATCCTGCAACAAGCGCGTGAACAGAGTGAGCAGTTGCTGAAGCACGCACAGGACGAGTTTTGGCAGCGCGCCAACCGCCAACTTGAATGCTGGGAGACCGAGCGGCAGAACATGTGCGAGCAGCTTGAAAAAATCGCTACGTCAGTAACCCATCAGGTGGTGGGCAGTCTGCTGGAGCTGACGCCTCCCGCGGAGCGAATCAGCGCCCTGCTCAAAAAGCTGCTAGCCGCAGAAATACCCACCATTAACGCCACGCTGGCCTGTCATCCACAGGATCAGCCGGAGGTGGTGCAATGGCTGCAAATGAACAGCAATGCCCCCTGGAGTCTGCGTGTGGATGATCTCCTCAGCGTCCAGTCGCTGGTTCTGGAAACAGACGAGGGCAGCTTTCATATTGATTGGAAGTCGACCGTTGACAGCTTGTTCCTGTTGGAAATGCCACAGAGCCGCAAGTAGGGAATTTCCGACAATGTTCACACGCAGTCTTTCATGACGCCGTGTGTGGAACTGTTGCCAGGTATGAACCACATACATGGGCAATTCACTGGAGGATGCCCCATGACCTTTGATTATCGGCTGAGCCGACAGCATTACAGAGAGCTGGACACTGTCAAAAAACACATAGACCAAATGGGTAAGGCCGCCTACGAGGCGACCGATAATGAAACGTTCGCAGCACTGATGGATCAAGCGCTGGAGATGAAAATGACGTCGAACCAGCTTTTGACCTCTATACAGGCCATGACCAACTACAGGGCCGATCAGGGAAAGATCATCTTCGATGGCATCCCCTGATGGTGCGAGGCCGGGTGATGCAGGTACTCGTGAATCGACGACTCGGGGCTGTCACTGCCCGCCGACCATCACCCGTCTCACACGCTGCGCCCAAGACACGCGCCCGACTTCGCAGCATCCGCTCTCGTACCAAACAGAGAACCACTTATGAAGAACAAGACCTACAAGCCTGGCTGCTTGCGTTATGTCTCGTCCGGACTTTCGCAAAAACGCCCTGCCTGGCGCTACCTGCTCGCGCTGCCATGGCTGCTGACGCTTTCGCAAACCACATTGGCCGCCATCCCCAACGAATGGAAAAACACGGCCTACGCCTATGAAGCCGAGCACAAGCCCGTGCGGGAGGTACTTGAAGATTTCGCCCAGACGTTCGGTACGCAGCTTCAGATCGAAGGCCTGCTTGAGGGTTCGGTCAATGGAAAAATCCGCGCCAACACCCCTCAGTCCCTACTCGACAGACTGGGTGTGGAGCATCGCTTCCAGTGGTACCTGTACAACAACACGCTCTATATCAGCACGCTGGATCAGCAGCAATCCGCGCGCCTGGAAGTATCGTCGGAATCCATCTCGGACTTGAAGCAGGCACTGACCGATATCGGCCTGTTGGAAAGCCGCTTTGGCTGGGGCGAGTTGCCAGAGGACGGCGTCGTTCTGGTCTCTGGCCCCAGGGGTTACATAGAGAAGATCAAGCAGTTCAGCAGCCAGCGAAAGTCGGCAGATGAAAAGCAGAGCGTGTTGACCTACCCGCTGAAGTTCGCCAACGCAGCAGACCGCGTGATCGATTACCGGGGGGAAAAAATCACCATCCCAGGGGTTGCCACTATGCTGCGCGGGTTGTTGGAACCACGCCCGACGTCCGTCATGGCGACACGCTCCACAACCGCAGCGCAACCCTCGCCACTGGCTCCCACAACCGGCGCCCGGTTGAGCAACCCGCTGCTTGGGCAAATGCTGGGAACACCCGCGGGCGCGGGCTCATTGGACACCGGCGCGTCGCTCACTCCCCGCGCGCCGGTGAACGCCAGCAAAATCAGGGTCGAGGCGGATGTGCGCAATAACGCGGTACTGATTTATGACCTGCCCGAGCGCCAGGCCCTTTACAGAGAGCTGATCACGCAACTCGACGTGGCCCGCAAGCTGGTGGAAATCGACGCAATCATCCTGGATATCGAGCGCAGTCAATTGCGCGAATTCGGGGTCAACTGGGGGTTTCAAAACAGCCGTTTTCGAGGCGAATCGATCATGGCACCCGGCAGCTCTTCACAAATCAATATCGGCAATCGCGACCGTTTCTATGCTGAAATCCGCGCCCTGGAAAGCCGTGGCCTGGCCACTATCGTGTCGAACCCATCGGTGCTGACGCTGGAAAACCAACCGGCGGTGATTGATTTCAACCGGACCCAATACCTGGTAGCCGGCACAGAGAACGCGACTATTCTGCCCGTCACCGCAGGTACCAGCTTTCAAGTAGCCCCCAGGGTCATCACCAGCAAAGGCAGCCACCAAGTCCATTTGGTCGTGGATATTGAAGATGGCAATTTTAACGATTCCAACGTCTCAATCGGTGGACTGGATGTGCGCCGAGGCAAGGTGAGTACCCAGGCCGTAATGGCAGAAAAAAGCTCACTGGTGGTGGGTGGGTTTCACGTAACGGAAAACACCGACACCCAGAGAAAGGTGCCCGTGTTGGGAGACATTCCATTGCTAGGCAAGGCGTTGTTCTCCTCCACGAAACGCGAGAACAACCGACGGGAACGCCTGTTCATCCTGACACCCCGTGTGATCGGAGACCAAGCCGACCCTTCACGTTACCTGCCAAAAGCCGATCAGGCCGAATTACAGGCTGCACTAGCCCCCTTGGCCCGACGCAATGCACCCTACCCGCCAGTGATCCAGCGAAGCGAAATCACCAGCACGCTGGCGCATCTCGTGAGTGGCGAGGTGCCCAAGGCGTTCAAGGCGGCCGCGATGCCCCTGGGGTTGGATACATTGTGCTCGACACGTGAGCTGCTGGCTCTCAATACCCAGCGCAGCCAGTGGTATACAGGGCCACACTTCAACGTAGCAATCATCGTGTTGCGCAATCAGTTCAAACGCAATGTGCGCATTGATGAAAAGGAGTGCAGCAACGCTCAGACCCTGGCAGTAACCGTGTGGCCACGAGCCTGGCTCAAGCCGGGCGAAGAGGCTGAGGTTCTTATCGCCATGCGCCCCGTAGTGAAAGATGAACACATCGGCGTGCCCCGCCCGTCCCTTCTCACCCCAGCCCGGAAAGACATGCGATGAAACGCACCCTGTTCAGCGTCACTCTCATCATTACGGTATTGCTCAGCGTCGGCTGTACTGCAACGTGCAAAGGTGATTCATGCTCTCGTCCACAATCGAGCGAGTCTAAAATGGTGGTCTGGTGGCCGTCGCACATGCGTGCCGAGCCTGGCCCCGCAGGAGAACGTTCGGATTATCAGACGATCTCGCTGGAACGATGAGCCAATGCGGCTGGCCAAGCCTTCAGGTCCTGGCCAGTTGCACCTGACGTCGATTACCGCTGCGCAAGCTCGGGCAGTTCCAGGGTTTCGCGCTTGGCTTCATCGTCCAATTCACGCAGAGTCCGGTAGATCAGCGCCACAGCTTGCAAGGTTTCACGCGGGATGCCGGCACCCAGTTTCTTTTCATAGAGCGTACGCGCCAGCCATACGCACTGGATCACCGGCACATCAGCCGCTTTCGCCCGATCGATCAATGCGCGCGCTTGGTCATCGGTGCCCTTGTCCACCAGCAGCGGCAAAGGCGTTTTACCGGGTCGGTAATACAAGGCGACGGCAAAGTGTGTTGGGTTGACCACCAACATGTCGGACTCTTCCAACTTGGGCAGCTTGACCTGCGGTTCTTCCTGGGCGAGTTGATAAGCCAGTGAACGCCGTTGCCCTTTGATGTGAGGATCGCCCTCCGAGTCCTTGTACTCCTTCATCACCTCGACTTGCGTCATCCGCATGCGCTTGGCAAAAAAGTGTTTCTGCAACGCCAAGTCGATCAGCGCCAGCACCAGCAACAAACCCAGACAGGCATGCAGCAGGTGGCGAAATAAAATGATCAGGGCTTTGACATAACTCTGCAAGTCGCTGTTGGCCAGGTTGATCAACACGCCAAGTGAAGGGCTGATCACCACATAGAGGACCAATGCCAAAAGCACGGCCTTGGTCAGACTCATCAGCAGGTTCATCACCTGCTGAGCGGAGAACATCTGTTTGATCTGGCTGAGTGGGTTGAGACGGCTGAAGTTCAGCTTCAAGCTTTCGGGCGCAAACAGAACACCGAACTGCATCCAAGCACTGATCAATTTCACCGTGATCGCCACGGCGGCCATCATCAGGGCAAACGCAAAGAACATCAGCAGCGCTTCCAGCAGCACTTCTTCCAGCGCCCGTGCAAAGGGTTGGCCAATGCGGGACATGGGCAAGACCAACAGTTGCTGGAAACGCTGCATGCTGGGCTCGGCCGTGAACAAGGCTATCTCGCTCAAGGCGGTCAGTACCAACAGCTTGCCGACATCCTGGCTCTGCGCGACCTGGCCCTTCTGGCGCTGATCACGCAGTTTCTTGGGGGTGGCCGCGTGTTTTTTCTCACCTGAATCACTCATGATGCCGAGACCTGGAACATTGCAAGCAGGGATTGCTTGAGATCACCCAACAGGCTCATGCGCCCGACGATCAAATCCTGCAACAACGGCAGGTACAGAATCAGAATCATCAGGCCAGCCAGGCATTTGACCGGTGGTGCCAGAGTCGAGACTTGCAACTGCGGGCTATAAAGCCCCAGCAACGCAACGCCAAACTCCAGCAGCAGCAACACCGCTATAAATGGCGCGGCGTAGAGCATCATATGGGTGAACGTGTCCGCCAGCAGAGTGGTAAACACACTGAAACCGTTCACTCCAACGAAAGGTAGCCAAGCGGTCGGGGACCAGATTACATAACTGTCCCAGATCACTTGGGTCATCGCCCCGAGCCCGAGGGTGGCGATCAACAGGTAGATCGCCAACTGTTTGAACAGATGCCCCACCGGCGTTGCGTCCGGTCCCAGCGACGGGTTGAGTTGGCCACCGGCGAGCGCGCCGCGCTGGTTGTCGAGTAATGCCCCCACCGACTCGAACATCCAGAACGGCATGCTCAATAAGACCCCGAGCAAAAGGCCCAGAGCCACCTCCTTGAAAATCAGGGCACCGATCATCAGCAATGAGTAGTCGTGCGCTTTTAGCACCGTGTAAATGCCGGGAGCCGGAATCAGCCCCAGCACCATCACGATGATGTGCCGAGGCATACCACGCAGATGTTGAAAACAGAAGGCAGGCACCAGGAATACACAAGGATAGATTCGCGCCATAGCGACCAGAAGGCTGGGCAGGTAATCAATGAGTTGCAGCACGCGGGTTACCTCAGCTCAGCGCCGAACGGGCAATCATGTCGAACGTCAGGTTGATCAATTGCACCAGTTCCACACCAATCCAGCGCCCGGTCAGAATCAAGGTGACGCCCACAGCTACCAACTTCACACCAAAGGGCAGGGTCTGGTCTTGTATCTGCATCAATGCCTGCAGGAGGGAAGTCAGTACACCGATAACCACGGCCACGATAAGCGGGGGTGCCGACAGCACTACCACCAGCAACATGCCTTGCTTGAACAGCACGATCGGCTCCATAAGCTACTCAGAGATAAGAAAGGAACAGGCTGTCGAGCAAGCGTGACCAGCCCGAGACGAGTACGAACAACAACATTTTGAGCGGCAGCGAAATCGTCATCGGCGAGACCATTTGCATGCCCAGCGCCAACAGCAGGTTGGAGACGATCAAGTCAATGACGATGAACGGAATGTAGATCAGGAACCCTATCTCGAAACCGGCCTGCAACTGCGACAGGACGAAGGCTGGCATCAGCAGGATCAAGTCTTCGCGCTGAACCTCATGGGCCATTTCAGACGGCCACATTCGGACGGTGTTTTCCTTCAGGTGCGTCAGAATGTCCGGGTCGGTGTTGCGACTCATGAACGTGCGCAACGGTTGTATGGCTACCAGGCCGGTGGTTTGCATCGCGTGCACGCTGCTGAGGTCCAGAGGTGCCGCCTTCAGCGTCACGGAGATCTCGTAGCCTACGGGCGCCATAATGAATAGCGTTGCCGCCAGGGCAATGCCGTTGATTGCCATGCTCGGCGGTACTTGCTGCACACCGATGGCGTTGCGGGTGATCATCAGCACAATGACAACTTTCAGGAACGCCGTGCACACGACCAGCAACATCGGCATCAGCGACAGCCCACCGAGAAACAGGGCGAGTACGAGCGGGTCCACTCCCTGGAAAGTCATCGGGAAAACGTCATGCGGGACAGTTGCAAGCCGAGGCACCCGTCAACCTCGACCAACTGCCCCACGCCAATCGGGCGATCACCGTAGTAAAGCCCGGCCATGCCGGGTGCATAGCCGGAGATACCCAGCACGGCTCCGGGGGACAGGTTGCGCAACTCCCCCAGCGTCAGGTTCAAGGTTCCACACCGCACGTTGAGCGCCATGCTCAATTCATCGAACGGCTCATGGCCAAATACGTCCGCTACCGGTTGTTCATCCCCGGATTTCGGGAAGTCGTGTACTGCAAAGTCCTCGTCCACAGAGGTTTCCTCAAGAGATGCAAGTGTCAAACACAAATGCCCGGATGCATCGTCGATATGCCCATGCAGGCGGCGTTCACCCACCTGCAGATACCCGACACCCCGCGCGTTGAAAAAGGCCTGTTCGATTACCACGACATCGCCCGACCGAGCGGTGCGCAAATGAGCAATGGACAGTTGCAGCCGCCCCAGCGTTACGGCGATTGCCACCTGAAAACGCTCAGGCAGCGGAGCGGCGATCGAGCGCCATGGGCCGGCATCACACACCGCCAGAAAGCTCTCGTGAGTCAGCCACAGGTATGCCGAAACCTGGGACATCCCCAAGGTCACAGTAAGCCGGCAGCCAAATGGCAATGAGTGACTACCTCCCAGCAATCGCAGGTGCCCCAACAGCTTCCTGACCTGCGGGCTGAGGTGGTACAGGAACAGATCCCAGAACCACGAATCCGGATCGTTGTCGGCCAGGGCCAGCGTCACAGGGCACTCTCCCAGCAAGCTCAACAGCGGACCGGGCTCACTGAAACCCAGCACGCCGCAGGCCGTTTCGAAGCAGACAGGTGTAGCACTTCCTGGTGGTCGCCCAGGCTCCAGCAAGAGTTCACCCTGCTGGCTTGAGACCTGAAACGGCATACGTATGCCACAGCCCAACCGGCGCCGGGCCGCGACGGCCTCAGCCTTGACCTGACGTAACGCCAACAGCGGCATCATCATGCCGAGGCCATATGAACCAACGTGAGATCGACCGGCTGTCCCAACGTGTTGGCGATGCGCTCCTGACAACGCTGGCGCATGCCGCAGAGCCAGTTCGTCGTGCGATCGCACTCAGCGTCCAGTTCGACGCTCCAGACTCCCGGCTCGCGCCGGATACTGGCTTTGATGCGCCCTAGACGAGGCACGTACAGCACCACCTGCAGTGGCCACTGCGATGATCCTTGAAAATGGGGGGCCAGTTGTTCAGTCAACGATTCGAGCAGGGGGCTATCGTTCGCCATTTTCGTGCTCGCCGCAGAGCTGCCAACGTCGGTGGTGACCAGCAACGCAAACCGCAGCGCCTGCTCCAAGGGCACCACGGCGCTCATTCCCATCTCACGTGTATCACTGAGTTCACGCATGCGCTCAGTCTTGCCAATTGAAACCTGGGTCATGCTTGCTCCTGAGCCAATAAACCGGATAACTCTTGAAGTTTTTCCACCTCGAGCAAACAGCGGGTGACGTGCTTCTGGGCATCTCCTACCGCCAGCGTCTGCTGGTCTTTTTGCACGTGCAACGCTTGCAATTGGCTCTCCTCTCGTCGGGTGCTGGCAGACAGGTTGTGCTCTTGGGTGCTCCAGGCTTTCAGTGCCTGCAGTGTCATGACTTGGCCCTGATTCTCCTTGAGCAACTGCGCACACTGCCGCGCCTCTTCGCGTCGGCTCTGCTCAAGCGCCTCTTCAGCCTGTTCGATCTGTCGAAGCACAGTACGCTGGGCTTTCTTGGCGGCACTCAGTGCTCGCTCGGCACGGTCTGCCCGATGCCTGCGCAAGCGTCGCAATATCTCGACTTCAGCGATAAGCGATTCAGAAGGGCACATAAGCCGTCAGCTCCTTCAGTTGCTCCAGGGTCGTCGCGATGGGTGACGGCTCGCGCAGGTCCTGGCGCAAAAAGCTGTCGACCGCCTGGCGGCTGTCTACCGCCATATCAGTCAGGGCATCGCTGCCGGCTTGATACTCACCCAGCTTGAGCATCAGCTCGATCTGTTGATACGCCGACAACAGGCGCCGTAATGCCGTACCGGCCTGGATATCTGCAGAATCGGCCACATTGCTCAAGATTCGCGACAGGCTGGCCAGCACATCGACCGCCGGATAGTGTCCCCGCTCGGCCAATTTACGTGACAGCACGATATGTCCATCCAACAGCGACCGGACTTCATCCGCCACCGGATCGTTCATGGAGTCCTGTTCGATAAGCACCGTGTAAATCGCGGTAATCACGCCGTTGCGTGTCAGCCCGGCGCGCTCCACCAAACGCGGCAACAGGCTGTACACCGACGGAGGCAAACCACCGCGCCCCAGTGGTTCCCCGGCCGCCAAGCCAATTTCGCGCTGGGCCCGGGCAAACCGGGTCAAGGAGTCGATCAGCAACAAAACCCGTTGGCCCTTGCTTCGGAAGCCTTCGGCCAGGGCGGTGGCGGTAAAAGCGGCACGGGCACGCTCCATGCTGGACCGATCCGAGGTAGCGCACACCAGCACCGCCTTGGCACGCAGTTGTTCATCCAACTCATGGTCGAGGAACTCACGCAGCTCACGACCTCGTTCCCCGATCAGGCCGAACACAATGACATCGCATTCCACATTGCGCGCGATCTCGGCCAACAACGTGGTTTTTCCGCAACCGGCACCGGCAAACAATCCCACACGCTGGCCCTCGCCCAGGGTCATCAAGCCATCAATCGAACGCACTCCGGTGGCCAGCGCCCGACTGATCCGGGGCCGCTCCGTAGGCAACGGCGCTTCGCACAATACGGTTGTTGCGTCGGGCGTATCGACGCCGGCGAAGGCACTCGGGCCGTCGCCGACAATGGGTCGACCAAACCCATCCAGCACCTGACCCAGCAGCTCATCGCTGACCCGTACCCGATGGGGTACGCCGAGCCGCTCCACACTGGCCCCCACACGCACACCTTCAAGGTTGCCCAGCGCACTGAGCACTGCGTCCTGATGGTCAAAGCCGATGATCTCGGCAAGCATGTTCTCACCTGGATTTTTCTCGACCTGGCACAGATCTCCAATCCGCGCATGGGGCAAACGACACTGCAACAGCATGCCGTTGACGCGCTGGACCCGCCCCCGCATCGAAACAGGCGCGAAACGCGTCAGCGCCTCCGACTGCCTTGACTGCCAAGCCTCCAGGCGCTCCCGCAGCAGGTCGCTCACCAGCGCACCTCGTAGCGTTGCTCGCCGTCGAATACCACTTTGCTGTTATCGATCAATACCAGGCGCAAGCCGTCAATCTCATCGCCTACAAACAATCTATCCCCGGTTTCCAGCACAACGTGACCATTGGGTCCGCTGACAATCTGCAAAATCTTGAACGGAATCGTGCTGTCACGTACCCGTACACGGCTCATGACGGGCACTGCGGTTTCGAACTGCTCGCCAAAACGGATGAGCATGCGTGCGACCAGCTCCACGTCGTCTTGAGTGACTAAGCCGTCGAGTGCAATCTGGCCGTTGATCACTTGCAAACTGATGTGCTGGCCCAGCTCACGCTCGTTAAGCATCTTCAGCAGTATCTGGCGCACTTCGAACGGTGACGCGAGCTCGGTCTTGCTCGGCGCGCTCGGCATCAGCGACGCCTGGGCCGTGCGTTCCCCGGAAGAGACCATGCCGACAACCATGATGACGACCGCACACACCAGCACCAGGCTAAGCAAACGTTTTTGCTGGACCGAAGAGATAGAAGACAGCATCAGTGGCCGCGGCGGTTCAATGCTGGATGCAGGCGGCACGGCGCGGGGAACCGATGGTTGAGGCCAGGGCTGTTCGGCCAGGCTTACACACAAGCACACCCCACCCACCGAGAATAAGGCATTGAGTGGCAAGTGACCGATTTGCGCCAGCACCTGCCCATTGCTATCAGACAACAGCCCTGCCTTGGCTTGCACCGACCAACAGGCGTCGATCAGATGCAGGTGCGCATGGTGCTCGGCGATTCCCGGATCGCTGAGTACAAGGTCCGCATCCGCGTGTGCACCGATGCTCCACTGTTCACCGAACAGTGGCAGTGCCGCGCCCTGGTGCAAGCCGTCCAGAACTCGTAGCTCGTACATTATCGCGCCTCTCCCCGTGCGCACTGCAACGACCGACTCATGCCACTGCCCCACGCATCAACTCTTCCTGACCAAGATCAAAGCGCCCCAGTACCCTGACCTTGGAAGTACTTCCAAGCTCAGCAAAGGACAGCACCGGCACGTGGTTGAATTCGTCCAGCAACAAAGTGCGCAAAGGGCTGCGCAGGTCCTGCGCCACCAACATCACGCTCTTGGTCTTGGAGCGCTGGCTGAACGCCTGATTGAGCAGGTTGACCAGCGATGCGCTGCTGTCGTTGTCGAGGGCAAAGAACACTCCGGTCTGAGTCTGACGCAGTGCTTCACGCAGGATGTTTTCAGTCTGGGGCGACAGCAGCCAGGCATGCAGACCGTCAGGTTCGCTGTATTGGTGGAAAATCTGCGCCTTAAGGGCGATGCGCGCATAGTCGGCCAGCGCTTCCGGCTCACGTTCATGCTGGCCGTACTCGATCAGCGACTCAACAATCAAGCGCACCGCACGCAGCGGAACGCCTTCGCTGGCCAGACGCTGCAACACCGATGAAAACCTCGATAGCGGCATGATTCGCTGCAGCTCCTGCACCAGTTCGGGCTGGTTCTGTTCAAGCCAACTAAGGATTGCCTTGCTCTCCTGGATCCCAAGAAATCGGGGCCCACTGAGCATCATTGCGCTAGTCATGCGCTCAATGATCAGGCTTTGGGCGCTGAAGTGTTCAACCGCAGGGTCGTCCAGCAATGGATCATCCGGAGCGAACCACAGCCAGTCCTGTTCATCCCGCTCGACCATGCCCAGCTCAGCATGTTCCGGAGGCTCGGCCAGCGTCACCCTCTCGACGGCGACTCGTTCACTGAAGGTGGCCTTCATTACCGGAACTTCGTGGACGCAAAAACGCATTTCGTCGAGGGCCAGTGAATCGCTGAACTCCGCTTCGAAGGGGGGTAATGTCAAACCGATGTTGGCTACTAGCGCATTTCGCGCCTTGCGCACCCTCTGCACGATGTCAATGACCTGTGGCGTGCCATACAGCGCCGGGTTGAATTGAAGCAAGTAAGGCCGGGAAGGATCAAAGCCGCGCAGGTCTGCATCGCCGTTATCTTCCGGGCGAGCCGCGGTGCCCGGTTCGGCCGATGGGGCCTCCTGCTGCTGACGCTGGCGCACAAGGTAATAACCCAAGGAGCCGGTCATCATTGAGATAAGAATAAACACCCCGGTGGGCATGCCCGGCACCACCGCGAACGCGAGCATACCCACCGAAGCAATCACCCAGCTCTTGGGCTCGCTGGTCATTTGCCGGGCGATTTCGGCTCCCATATTACTGACGCCCTTGCGCCCGTCCGGCGCTACGCGGGTGATGATCATGCCGGCCGTCAAGGAGATCAGCAGGGCGGGAATCTGAGCAATCAGACCGTCGCCGATGGTCAGTACCGAATACAGCGCCATGGAGTCGGCCGCACTCAAACCGTGCTGAAACATACCCGTCGAAAAACCACCGAGCAGATTGACCACAACAATGATCAGGCCCGCAACAGCATCGCCCTTGACGAACTTCATGGCCCCGTCCATAGCGCCGAATAACTGGCTCTCGCGAGACAATTGCTCGCGCTTGTCCCGTGCTTGCCCACCGTCGATCAAGCCGGCACGCAGGTCACTGTCAATGGACATCTGCTTGCCAGGCATCGCGTCCAGGCTGAAGCGCGCTGCCACCTCGGCCACACGCTCGGACCCCTTTGTGATCACCAGAAAGTTCACCAGCGTCAGAATCAGGAAGATCACCATCCCCACGGCGAGGTTGCCGCCGACCACAAAATTGCCAAACGCCTCAACGATGTCGCCAGCGTCCTGCTCCAGCAGGATCAGGCGTGTAGTCGCAATCGAAAGCGCCAGGCGGAACATGGTGGTCAACAGCAGAATCGACGGGAAAGAGGAAAAAGCCAGCGGGCCCGGCAGATAAAGCGCCAACACAATCAACAGGCACGAGATGCAGATGTTGAGCGCGATCAGAATGTCCACCAGCCAGGTGGGCAGCGGCACGATGAAAATGAACACGATGGCCATCACCACCACGGCGCCCAGCACTTCGGCGCGCTGCGCGACTTTCAGCAAAAAACGGTTGATGGCCGACAGCGCAGTCACGCAAGAGTCTCCGGCGTTGCCGTGGCTTGCAGGTACTCACGCTCCATTTTCGTGAGTTCCCCCGCTCTTACCAACAGGTTGTGCAGAAGCTCCTCACGTGTCCGGTTGTCAAACCACAACGCCAGAGGGAACTTGTTGAATACCGCGTAAATGGCATTGAGGGCTATCAAGGTGCGGCTGAGTTGGCTGCCCGCTTCCAGTTCTTCCAACAGTCGTTGAAATTCCTGGGAGTCGATGCCTGTAGTGGTGTAGCCCAACAAGCGCTGCATCAGCTTCGACGTAACGCGCTCTATCCTCAGACGCTCGATCAATGCCTGGCACAGGGCAAATACTCCACCCAACTGCCAACAGCTTTGCAGGCCCAGGAGCAAGGTACGCAAATGCGCCGAGGGCAATGATGACACCTTCGCCGCGATATCGTCCGCCAAGGCTTTTTGCATCACCTTGAGCCCTTTTGAAAACCGTTCGTCACCGTATACATCCAGCAGTGCCTGCAGGATCTTCACCAGGGATTGGCGCGAAACCACGTTGGTGTAATAGAGCATTCGCAGCGCCTGACGCTCTTGCAGGTCGGCACATCCCGCCCGAAGTGCAGCCGCAGTATTCAGACCTGCCTGGATCTCCCCTCTGAAACGCGCCTCAAGCTTGATGATTGCATCGCGTGCCAAGGTTGCTTCGGTGCCCGACTGGGCTTCCACATTCTTGAGCACAATAAAGGTGAGAGCGGGGTCGCCCTCGCAAAGCCCCAGCAACTTTTCAACCCCGACAAGCATTCGCAGCTGCTGCTTGAATTGCAATGTGGCCATTGCCAACGTCTTCTTGGCGGGATGACCCCATTGATCATAAAGCTGGTTAAGCAACTGAACCGCAGCCACAGGCAGGATGAGCTGCCGCCGATTCAGTGCCCGGCTGCTGGCTCCCACTTCCTCGTTGAACAGAAGAGCCAGGTCATCGGCTACCTGGCTTGCAGTAGGTGTGGAGGTATGACTGACACTTTGCCGATCCTCGTTGCGAATTTTTTGCAGTTCGGAAGGGAAATCAACCATGACTGGACCTGAACAGGAAGAGTATTTCCCTGTGTGGCAAAAGCAGCCAAAGCAGTTCCATCAACAAATGGCCCACTGCACATTTGAAAAAACTTGCACAAGCCTTCAACGCTTTCTGCAAGCACTTGCACAAAAGCGCGCCAACAAAAAATATTTATCCATATAAATCAATAGATTATGAAATTTTTCCGCCTGGCACAGCCAGTGCAAATGGGGTTTTCGTCGACACCTTTCGACTGCGTCTACTCCAAGGAAAAATCCATGAATATCCCTATTGATGCTTTAGCGCACCTGGTTGGCAGCTCGCCTCAATTCATGCTTCACCTGACAGACGACCAGCAAAAAAAACTTCGCAGATTCATCCACAAGCGCGTACTCAACCCCGAAGATGCAGACGATCTGCTGCAATTGACGTATCTGGAAGCCTGGCGCAACCGTGAGCGTTTCAGCGGGAACGCCACGCTGAGCACCTGGATGTGCGGAATCGCGCAAAACCTCATACGCAACCACTTCAGGCGGCTGTACGCCAAGCCCGTGCATTGCGAATTCGACGAATCGCTATGGCATGGACAGGAAGAGAACCATAACTTGGACTGGGAATTTGAAATCAATCGGCGCCTGGAGAAAACCTTGAGCGCCATCGACCACCTGCCGATAGAGATGCGAAAGACGCTGTACGCCTCACTGGAAACAGACGGCAGCTATCAGGACACCGCCGACGCACTGGACATTCCGATCGGCACGGTTCGCTCGCGCCTCTCCCGGGCGCGTGAACAGCTTAAACGCGCCACTCACAACGCGAAGTTCCCTTAATATCAGCCCCCCGCGTTGGGCGGCAGGGATATCTGCCCAACGCGATCAGGCTTTTCTTGCTGTGCAGACGGGTGAATCGCGAACCACTCGTCGCCCGATCCGGCAATTTCGCTTAAACAGTTGAAAGCGTAGATAAAAATTCAAAATAAATACTTGACGCGTTGCCGTTCTACGCGAATAATGCGCGCCACTTGGCTACATAGCTCAGTTGGTTAGAGCATAGCATTCATAATGCTGGGGTCCGGGGTTCAAGTCCCTGTGTAGCCACCAAGTACCGATCCATAGATGTCTACAGCAGTCTATGAATCACCTCAAGAAGCCCGCCTAGTGCGGGCTTTCTTGTTTCTGGCTGTCCACCTCTATCTACCCCTATCCTTCCCCTCCGTGTATGCCCACGTGTATGCTTCATAAATAATTGAACTGAAGGCATACAAGGATGAAACGCACAGATATCAAGCGACGCCCTCTCGCTGACACGACACTTTCCAGCCTGGAGCCTGAGGCCGGGGCATACCGCGAACTAGACAGCCCAGGGCTGTATTTCAGGGTCAAGCCAAACGGCCAAAAGTCCTGGGAATTACGCTACAAGAAGCCGGACGGCAAATGGTCATGGCTTGGTCTTGGCGGATACCCGGAAGTGGGTGGCGCTTTTGCTAGACAGAAAGCGGCTGATCTACGCTCCGACGCATCGGAAGGTAAGAACCCGATCACCTCCAAGAAAGCTCGCCAAGCCGCCGAGATCGATGCGGCCAACGACACGTTTGAAGCATTGGCAAGGGAGTGGCACACGTCTCGCCTGAGCGGCTGGGACGCTGGTACGGCCAAGAGGATACTTGGCGCACTCGAACGCCATGTATTCCCCTCGGTCGGTAAACGTCCCTACACCTCTATCATGTCGATGGAGTGGATGGAGCTATTGAGAGGACTTGAGCGTCAGGGGATTCTGGAACAGATGAGCCGTGTGAGGGCTTACTGCAAAGATATCTATGACCTGGCTCGCGTGACCGGCAGAGCCGTCAACAACCCATTGGAGGGTGTGCATAAATTTCTGTCCTCGGGAAAGGCAGAGAATTACGCCCACGTCTCCCCCGATGAACTTCCGGGGTTACTTCGAGCGATACGCTCCTACCCCCACGCCAAAGATGTTCAGCTCGGCCTAAGGCTGTTGACCCTGATGGCTGTACGCCCCAGCGAACTCCGAGAAGCACATTGGGTAGAGTTCGATTTCGACAAAAAGCTGTGGACCGTTCCAGTCGAGCGCAAGGGTCGCAAGAAAGGTCGTGAGCACCTGGTGCCACTATGCACTCAAGCAGTGGAAGCACTATTAGAGCTTCGGCAACTAACCGGCGCTTATCCACTCCTGTTTCCAGGTAGGAGCGACCGCACTAAACCCCGCAGCGATACCGTATTCCTAATGGCACTCAGACGCCTTGGTTACGAGGGCCGCCAGACCGGCCATGGCTTCCGCCACATCGCCAGCACGATCCTCAACGAGCACGGATATCCAGCTGACCATATCGAGGCCCAACTCAGCCACAAGGCACAAGGTGTTCGAGGGATTTACAACAAGGCTCAGTACCTTGAGCAACGCACACAGATGATGCAGTGGTACGCCGATCATCTCGATTCCCTAGAGGCCGGGAATGTAGTGCAAGGTCAATTTGGGAAGGCAGTGTGAGAGCACTTATCCTGCCCCCCCCTCTAAATCCGGTGTAACGCGTGTTACTCGTGTAACGCAACTCGCCAAGTGCCTGAATTCATTGGCTTTCACGCCCGTTACACAGTTGAGCGACATAGCGTACATCGGATGTAACGCTACCCCAACGTGTAACGCAAAAGTCAGCGCTCAGGTGCTGCGGGCAGGCGTTTTTCGCCCGAGCCTACCAAGCGACCTTCGCTGGCTCCGCCCTTCAATCGCAGGGCGTGGGACTTTCGGTTACACCGCGCCTGAGACACTTGGCAATGACTGATCGCCAAACCGTATTGCATTCGGCGCGAAGCAGCGGCCTGCTCAAATATCTCTCAGCGCAACCGCTCTATGATCTCTGCCGTGGACAGGTCGCTGACGCCTGCCACCTTATCGACCAGTGCTAGCTGCGCAATTACTAAACCGCCGCGTTCACCCTGCGTTGCCCCCATATTGACTACACATTGATCGGTCTAGGGGAAAAGTGGTTTTCTTCGTCTAGATAAATGTATAGATAGATACCCCTGTATCCATAACCAGGGGTTATCCATGAAAGACCATACCCGCAAGTACGCAAATCCCACCGAAATCCGCTCTTACGAAACGAGCGATCTGAGCGCCAAGCGAACCAGTCATCCTGCTGCAGATCCTTCAGCGATTCTGATCCGTATGCCGGAAGTAATGGGCATAGTCGGGTTAGCACGTCCAACGATTTACAAACTTATGCAGCAAGCGGATAGCGGCTTCCCACTTCCAGTAAAACTAAGCGGTAGTAGCGCCCGTAGCGCTCCCGTCGCATGGGTACTGGCTGAAGTTTTAGATTGGACGCGTGCACGAATCGCAGCTCGAGACAGGGTGGCGGCATGACGAACCGCATCCCTAACAAGGCGATCTTGCAGCCCTTTTCTGTACTCAGAAAAGTGGGTTTCTCATCGCACTGGATGCAACGATTTGAGCGTCACAGAACGCAACAAAAACGCCTGAATCGAGTTGTCGTCGTCATGCGATGGGCAGACGGCACTTGGTGCGCGCTCTCCATTCCTAGCGAAGCCCCGCGTGCCGTGATCGCGGACGAAGGCCAACAAATCGATGCTTACGAAGATGCACGATCTTGCCTCGAAGCCAACTTCCTACCCCTTCTGTCCTTGCGCTGGGAAGCCCATGCCTGAAATGAAAACGCCCCCGGGGGCAACCGGAGGCGTTGAGGTAAATCTATATGCCTAAGCAATTTATGTTGCATCGAAAAAATCCGCAAGCATTCAGCACAGTTGCACTTTCAAAAAACGGACGCTACTCTCTTCGCGTCGCTGCAAATTCAGCGACCGGGCGTAGGAACCCGAGAATTAGTAGGCGCATCAGCGCCCAGATCACAACTGCCGGCGTTTTTTTTCGTCCGCAGTTACGTGTTATGGCGGCTGTGTGCGGGCAGGCTTCGGCCTGGCCGGGTGCCTACTATCCCGGTATTCCTACCCCGTGCACAGCTGCCACCCAATCCCGTAGGAAGGACGGTGGCGGCTCCAGTCTGAAAGTAGGAGCTCACCACATGCACGCCCTTAATCCGTCCAAAATTCGCGCCGCTGCTCATCGAGCAATGGCTCTCGCCGCTTTACACGCCAACTCCAGCCTCGCTACACGCCTTTCCCGTTACAACGCTCATATGTCCAAGGCTCGCGCCCTGGAAACCGCAGGGGGTGCTCAATGAGCATGCTCCAAGGCTTTTCACTGCCCGAGGATCTCCTCTGCGTCAGCCAAGACGCCGAAGCCGGTCTGCCTATCGACGCCATCACTTGTGCGCTCGACCGCGCCGATTCAGTTCTCATGCTGCTGGAAGATCACTTAGACGGCGATAAACCCCTGCTCTCCAACCGCGTCCTGTCGTCTGTTATTTGGGACGTGCGCGGCACCTTGGGCTTGATCAAAACACTCACCATGTATGGCGATGCTTCCTCTGTGCCGATGGGCCAGAAAGGCGGTGCTCTGTGACCCACTCCAGCACGCTTGGGCGCTCTGAGTTTTCCCCAGCCAACGGTGATGGCCAAAACCTGTTTCGGGTGAATGCCGGTATCCCGCTAGAGGACGCACTTGAAGCCGTCTCCCAGATTCTGCACCACTCCAATCAACTGATCCTCGACGCCGCCATCAGCGATGCGGGCGAACGTTTTAGTTGGCCTGCGTTCTACCTCGGCGAGATGGCCAAGGCACTGATCGACGACGTGAACGAGGCGTTGCTTGAGTCGAGGACCGCCCTATGACTCAACGCACCGGCAACACCTCAAAACGCCCCAGCTTTGCCGACGTAAAAAGCGTTGCCCTGAAGCACATCGACCGTGTGCTTGCGCATTGGCTACCGAACGGCAAACGCGTCGATGGTGGCAAGGAATACACCGCACCAAACCCGACGCGCACGGACAAACGTGCAGGCTCACTCAAGGTCAATTTGAGCAAAGGCACCTGGGCGGATTTCGCCACCGGTGATAAGGGCGGCGACCTGATCGATCTGGTGCGCTACATCGACGGCGGCACGGACGTTGATGCCTGCAAAAAGCTGGCGGATCTGCTCAGTGTTTCCGCTGGCTCTGCGACTGCCAAAAGCGCACCGGTCAAAAGCGCAACGCCGGAGTGGATTGCGATTGAACCGATCCCGGCCGAGGCCATGAATAAGTGTCCAACCAAACACCGGCAACACGGTGTTCCGTCCAAAGTGTGGATCTATCGCGATGCTCAGGGCCAGCCGGTCATGGCGCTGTATCGCTTCGACCTGGGTCCCGATGAAGACGGCAAGCCGCGAAAGGTTTTCGCACCGTTGACCTGGTGCAAGCGCTCCGATGGGCAAACCACGCAATGGCGCTGGCAAGGATTGCTGGAGCCTCGGCCACTGCTGCGCCTGGATGAGCTGGCACAGCGCGCCGATGCGCCTGTGGTGCTGTGTGAAGGCGAAAAGGCTGCTGATGCCGCCGCTGAACTGATGCCCGACCATGTAGCCACGTGCTGGCCGAACGGCTCCAACTCTTGGCACAAGGCCGACCTGACGCCACTCAAAGGGCGCACGGTGGTGCTATGGCCGGATAACGATGCCAGCGGGAAGACCTGCATGGGCGCCATCGAGCTCAAGTTGATTGAGCTGGGCGTCGCTTCGGTACAACGAATCTCGCTCGACGTGTTCAAGCTCAAGCCCAGCAGCAAAGGCGGAAAGCCCACGCTCATCAAGGGTGGAAAATGGGCAGACGGCGACGATGCAGCGGATGCGTTAGCCAAAGGGTGGACCGCTGGCCACGTAGCCGAGCTGGTGCGCAGCGGTGAGTTTTTCGGCGGTGCCGCTGAGCCAACTGAACCTCAAGAACAGAAGGCCAAGGCACCCGCCAAACGCCCTGCGAAATCGAAAAATGACCTATTGCCGGGCGGCTTTCGCCTGACGTCTGAAGGGGTGTTTTATTCCGGCGATGATGGCGAGGCGCGTCCTGTGTGTTCGCCTCTCGAAATCATCGCCCGTACTCGCGACGACAAGGGCCATAACTGGGGGTTATTGGTCGAGTTCGACGACCCGGACGGCGCAAAAAAACGCTGGAACATTCCGGCACGAACCATGACCGGCGACTTCGGCAAGGATGTACTCGGGCCGTTGGTCGACATGGGCCTGCGCCTCGCGGGAAGCCGGTCTGGACGTAACGCACGCAATGATCTGCAGAGTTACCTCGGTGGCTTCGACAGCGCCCAGCGCGCACGTTTGGTAACGCGCCTGGGTTGGCACGAAAACGCATTCCTTCTACCCGAACAACAGATCGGCTCACACTCCGAGCACCTGCATTTTTATGAAGCCGGTGCCCAACTGCCACCGATCAGCGAGGCCGGCTCTCTGGAGCAATGGCAGCAACAAATCGGCGCGCTGTGCGTTGGCAACCACCGCTTAGCGTTTGTCGTCTCTGTGGCCTTTGCAGGCCCACTGTTGAACATGCTCGGACATGAGTCGGGCGGCTTCCACCTCTACGGCGACAGCTCCGGCGGCAAGACCACTCACTTGCAAGTGGCAGCCTCGGTTTATGGTGGGCCCCGTCTGGTGCGCTCGTGGCGCTCCACGGATAACGCCCTGGAGTCCATCGCCGCCGCACACTCAGACGGTCTCCTGGTACTGGATGAAATCGGCATGTGCGACCCGCGCATTATTGGCGAGACGGTGTACATGCTCGGCAACGGCACCGGCAAGGCCCGGGCGAATGATCGAGGACAAGCGGGCCGACAGGTGCAGGAGTGGCGCTTGCTGTTTCTCTCAACCGGCGAGAAGACGTTGGCGCAGCACATGGCGGATGCAAACAAGGAGCTGAAAGCCGGTATGGAGGTGCGCATGCTCGCCGTGCCAGCGGATGCCAGCAAAGGCCTCGGCATGTTCGATGTGCTGAACGGTTTTGAGGACGCTGCCACCCTCTCCGATGCGCTCAAGGCCCGCGTAGCCAAATACTACGGCACGCCCCTCACCGCCTTCCTGCACGCACTGTGTGCGCCTGGAGAAATGCTCAGGTGGTCGGTGATCGTTCGCCGCACGGTGGAGCAGTTCATCACCCAAAACCTGCCCGCCTTGGCCAGTGGTCAGGCGCAGCGTGCCGCCCTTCGCTTCGGCCTCGCAGCCGCCGCAGGAGAGTTGGCCACCGCCTTCGGCGTCACCGGCTGGCCGGATGGCACAGCCACGACCGCCGCACGGGTGTGCCTGCATGCGTGGCTAGCCGAGCGTGGCGGCGCCGGTAACTTCGAGGGTGATGCGATTTTGGCGCGGCTGAGACAGGTCATCGAACGCTATGGAGAAAGCCGCTTTACCCGCTGGGAATCTGCCGCCGCCAAGATCGATGAGCACGGCCCACGCACGATTGATCGGCTGGGCTTTCGCAAGACGATGGAACACGGCATGGGCGACGCCCTTCACACCACCAACACCTACTACGTGCTGCCGGAAGCATGGCGCTCTGAGATCTTCCGAGGCATGAACCTGAGTGCGGTCAACAAAGAGCTTTTGCGAAGGGGTGTTCTAGAGCCTGGAAAGGACGGCAAAGCCTCAACCGCAGTGCGACTACCCGGACTGGGTTTGCAGCGCTGCTATGTGGTTGTCGCAGTGCCAGAACAAGGTGATCACGGCACCCAGGCGGCCTAACAGGGCGGCACCATGAGGAATGCAGGCTCACCTTGGCCTGGCCCGCCAACGAAAAAAACCAATCAACCTTTCGCCTTTAGGAACGCAACATGAACCAGCTAAAACAGCAACAAGCCGCCTTGATTCAAGAACTGGAAACACTGGAAGAAAGCCTGCCACAACTGGAAGCCGAATGGCGCAATGCACCCAGCGGATTCAGTGCGAATGGCAACGTAATTGGAAGCCCTGAAAGCCGCGAGGCTATGGAAAAATTATCAAGCGTCAAAGCCCGGATAGATGCGATTCCTGATGAGCTGGCATCAATTGATCGCAAGCTTCAACACTTGGAGAAGCTGGAAAAAATTGATCAGATCAAAGCTGACGCTATTCAAGCGATGACCGATGCAACCGCTGAAGTCGAAGCGCTGGAACGGAAAAAGTCGCACCTGAACGAGCGGTTTCAGACAATTCAATCAGAAGCCGATCAAGCCCTGGAAAAGGCGCAACAAGCTGAGCGTGACGCGGCGACGTCCTACGCAAAATGCCTGGCAAGTGGCGACAGCGAAGGAGAAAAATCAGCAAGCGGCGAAATGCAAAAGGCTGCTAAGCAACTGGCAACAACGGACGAGCAGGTCAGAAGGCAAGACCTGATCCTCGGTGCTCTCCAAGTCGAGCTTGATAGTCTTGAAGCTCAAATTACGAATGCCCGCCAACGTGGAGATGAAGCCAAGGCAGTAGCATTGAGTGCAATAGGATTTGCACTGGACGAGGAATGGAATGCCGCAACCGAGCGACTGATGGATTTGGGCGCGCGCATAGTTGCCGTCAGCTACCAAAGAGGCGGGATGGGCGATGTATTGTCTCGGCTTGATGTGCCTCGCTTCGGGCCCTTCCATTCCAGACTTGATCGTGCCGAATTGGCAGCAGTCGCCCGCAACATCTCCCTGGAGGAACTACTCGCCGCGTAACCCCGAATCAGCCCGCCCTCGCGGGCTGTTTACTCTCCCCGTCACGTCCCATCACCTAGCGCAAATGCAGAGCGTTTATAATGAGTAGCGGCTTTGCATGGATGTACTACACGAGCATTGCCTTACTTCTCGGGCATCATTTCTCCCGGATGACCCGCATCTTCGGCGGTCCAGGACGGCACGGTCACAGTAGCTAAGTCCCCCCCAGCCGTTAAATCCGCGACTAAACAATCAAGCCAAGCAGGCTCTAAGCCCAAGGGGTTTGACAATGACGATGGCTGCTGATGACGGTCGTTTTGCCACGCAATTAAACGCTCACGGACGGCATAATCGTCAGAGAAAAATTTTGTGAAATCCTCAAGCTCCTGCCCTTCTAGTCTCGGACTATCCCTCCGCCCAATAAGTTGTTCGAGGGAAGAGTAAAATTTCTTCGAATTTTTGGTCCGATGGCTTACATACTTCATTAGCTCACCAAGTCGACCACGAAATTTTAAATCTACTTTCTCGCTCAACAGCCGTGCTAATTCGTGGCTGTTTTTTTCCCGGTCCAGTATTTCAACAACGGGAAGGTAAGCCACCATCGACATTGGTTCGGCCAACAATTGTGGACGTGGTTTTCCGCTTACGACATGAATAGGGTCTAGATCCACAACAACTAATGCTTGGTCTGCCTTCGAAAGCGCGTCGGACGCACGCCCCAAATAAATGCCCTTATGCCACCCATGATAAGGGGTCAAAGCACTTACTATCCCCGTATGCCTTGTCGCTTGCGACACGGCATCAATGCCAATGAAGCAGCTCCCTCCCACAAATGCCCTATCCAAAACTGCATTGCAGAATACTGTTGCTGTACCAGACGCCAGTACGCTCGCTTGGCCAGCGTGCCAGTAGTCATTGGTCCGAGACGTAGCGGCCGGAACAAGGAGCACTGAGCGCCGAGGACGCTTAAGTTGGGCCACATCGAGGAGCTCTCCTAACGCCTTGAAGTCCTCGAGAACAATTTCGCTTGCCTTGTCGGCTTGCTTATTGGGAAAGCGTTGAAGTAATGCCGCAATTTCGTTCTGTAGGGGGCGAATATTGGCGGGGCTGGTCATCAAAAACAGCTCCGAGCAAATTAGCTCCATGCAGTACTGCATTACCGGTGATTTTTCATCAAGGGCAGTCAGAAGAGCTTTTAGGTCCACCATCGTTTTATCCGTGAAGGATGCCCAGCCCACCGTTTCGAGTACCTCGTGCAACAGCCGCTCTTTGGAAAAGAGCGGCTTAAGCGGATCCCACTGGGGTTGGAAGAATTCCTTAGCCGCCACCGCCCGGTATTTTTTCCCCCTGACAAACTCGAAAGTTTTAGCTTCGTCCACCCCGAGTTGTCGTGCCAAAGCCTCTGGTGGGTGCCATAACAGAGTGAGCGGCTCCATCAGATGTTTATCTGAGTTGCTTGGCTCAAACTGCCTATAAGTGCCGGCCAAAACCCAAAGATTTTTATGATTGGCTAATGCCTTGTCTCTTAACCATTCAATAGTATCGGGTCGGACTGATACTTCTGGGAGAACGAGGAGTTCAACACCCAAGTCCGTACAAGCTTCAAGAGCTCTCTTTAGTAGTGCCCTTCTTCGGTGTTCTGGCCAGCTCTCAATACTTCGCTGCTCTTTCCATTTGTACTCCTGCCCTTGCTTAGAAGCCTCACTCAAATCCTTGAAATCATCAATACAGTGATCTTCGATTTCATCGTTGACCCAAAGAGGCAGGTCGAAGCCAACTAAGCCCGCCTCTGCAAGAGGATGCGAGTAAGTATCCACGATCTTCCATTGAAAAAGCGCTACCCGCATTTGTGCGTCAGACTTAGCCTCCCCGCGCCTTTTCCAAGAATTCCTTTGGGATGCTCGGAACTCAATATCAAAATTTTGTGAGTCAGGTTCACTCGACTCGCTATTCCTAGAATCATTTACGTCAGAACGTTCTTTGACTGCATCGACCCGACTAGTTGGCTGAGATTGATCACCAGTTGGATCTGTCTTCCGCTCAGCGGCCGGCCGGGGAAAAGTTGCGTTTTCAGCCGTAGCTTTAGGTGCGGTGATTGTTACGTCGGGCAGCACACGCTTACCCCTTTCAGGAGTAGCCATCCCGGCCCAGTCGCCGAGCTTTCGATCTAGAGTATGAACCGATAGCAGCTCGTTATCTGCTTTCCTGCGCACCTCGCTCCATACGCTAAGGTTGCGAGCGCCACTGCGAACACGCGCCACCCGATCCGCTGCGCCTATACCGGTATATTGTGGCTTGCTGAGTGACCATTCCTCACTGAAGGCATCTGTGAATTCATCAGTATTGGGGTTGCGACGATATTGAGCAGCTGTGGCGCTAACAACGTGGATACCCAACAGCTCATCCAACTCTTTCATAGCAACAGGAAGAGCCTCAAGCAGCTCTACCCACCTTTCTGTCGGGATTGCAGGTAAACCATCGTACGGCCATACAGCATGCTCACCTACACTGGAAGGATCGCTTTGCCATACGGAAAGCATTGAATAGATTTTTCGCAAAGGCATTAGATCAAAAGCCTGTGGACAGGTGCCTTCCAGTATCCCGATTAACGCCAACATCCAATGCCATGGACTGGCGGTTGTGAGGGCTGCCCATTCTCCTTCAATCAACCATTTGCGTATCGCTGTGTAGTCAGGTTGGGGGTCATTATGCACAGCATCAGGAGGGTTCCAGTTCGCAGGAATTGGAAGCCTATCAGGCATACGTCGCGCACCTTTCTCTCGCGATACCCCCCACAATGAGGACACACATCCCCTTAGTCCAACGGCTGTCGCAGCCAGAACTAACGAGTTTCGCAATGCTTGCGATGCTCCCGCGAGGGGTTCGACTGTGCCAGACTCTTTACAATCGACGGCAGACGCAAGAGCTAGCATCAGAGCGAAGTCTGGACGCAGCCCGGGGCCCTGCTCGCTTAGACAGAGATTTTGCAAGGCCCATAGAGGGAGTCGATTTAGTACACGTAATGGCACTTCGTGCAGATGATTGCGAAGCCCCATTCCAAACTGCTGGAGCCTAAGCGCCATGGCGCGAGTTTCGGCCTCCATTTCGAATAACTGTCTAGTTTGTTGTTCGGGTGAGGACTCCGAGTCGAATGCGAGGAGCAAGTCCAAAGCACGCTTTACTGTGTTCGGTATACCGTCTTGATCAGTCGACCAAATCTGTGAATCTGAAAGGTAGACCCCCTGTAGCTTCCGCAGCTGCTGCCGTAAAATGTAATGCTCAACAGAGGTTCTAGTCTCGCCTAGTGTTTCATCACGCTCTCCGCCTTCGCCAGCCATATCTACGGCAAGCCCAAGCGCGTCTGCCACCACCCAACCAACTCGCCAGAAGTCTGCGCCGGTATGAGGGATATTGACTACTCGCAGACGTCCGTCTGCGTCGCCATGCCAAGCGCTGACACCAAGCTCAACATGAGGGACAGGGTCTGCTAGCAAGTGCAGTATTTTTCGTCCGTCCTGCTCAGTGCTCACAAAGAGGTGCTGCACGACCGGCACTGCAACATTTCCATCTGCGTCCTCACTTTGTTTCTGCAAGGCAAGGAGAGACCTAAACAGATTCGCTGCAAGGTGGGTTCTACACGTACCGCCTGCCTGTGTGGCTACGAATGTTTTCCACGGTACGGGGGCGCTAGTAGTGCTGCGAGTGAGTAGTTCATTTAGTTTAGCGGGTTTAAGCTCCAGAACTTTTGGCATTGAAACAGGTGCTTCTGCCTCAGTAAGCTCCACGCCAAAAAGTACCACCTGCTCCTTTGGAATGCCTTTTGAGAATCGATATAGCAAATACTTTTCAGGAATGCCCGAATAACCCCAAAACGCTTCCTGAGTACTGAGAGGCAGACTGGGCAAAATAGTAATGGAGTCCGTTTCGCCGTTAATTGTCAGAAGGTGTCCAAAGTACCTTATAACATCGTTAAGTCTAATGCTTTGTACGTTACGTATAACCATGTCCAGGGCTAGATCTCGGGCCGCGTCCAAATCTCCTGATGCATCTTGGCCTTGATCCGGCAGCAATAGATCGCAGATATTTTGGGCGAGCGACGCACGATGCCCCACTGGCCTTCTTTGTACCAACGGGTTAATCGGATGAACATTCGCGTGGGGTTCGCGAAGCTGCTCCGCAGCAAAACAAAGCCATTCGATTCGAGTGAGTTGACGGGATCCTTGAGGGGATGAGGCAGGCGGCATTTCTTGCGGTCGGTCCAGCCTTCGAGCCTTCATTGTAACTAGGCGAGAACGGTGACGGATGTGAATATGATTTACCAAGCTTGGTGGCAGGTTATCAAAGAAACTCGTTGAGCCTACGACACTTGCCAATGCAACTAGCGTCGCACGATTCCCCGGAACCTGACTCTGGGACTGATCGTTCTCCATCCATGGGTTCGGGGCAAGAAGTTTGTCGAGTCCCTCAACTGCATAAAGCCAGTCATAACCTCGGACGTTAAACTCGGTCGCCCAATCATGTTCTTCGCAAACGTAAAGCCACAAATCCCAGTATCTGTCCCAGATCTTCTGTGGGGTGGCATTTTGAGCTGTGAGTCCAGTTGCTACCTCCCACCAAATCCATCGGGCGCAAAGCCCAAGATCAGTCGGTCTCAGATCTGGAGCGAATATAGCTTCTTTGATCTTTTCGTGAATTTTTGAGGGGTTATCCATCAAGCCAGGATGGCGAAGTAGGCGTAAAGCGCATTGGCGATCCATTTGGGGCAAATCCCCGCCGAGTCCCCATCCAGACTCACCATCTCCAACAAATGGAGGCTCCCAGGCGGGCAAAGAAGCAGCGAACCCACGTCCTTCGTTAAGTTGCTGCATGATCTCTGCTGGTGTACCGGATTCAACAGAGTCCCCCTTTAACAACAAGGTAATGTCGAGTTTAGAGGCCGATGCCTGTAGTGTTTGGCGCAGTTCGCTCAACAGCTCCTCGCTATCGGAAAGCAAAACAATGTCGTCAACGTAACGGGCATAACCTAGACGAGGCATGATGCTCTGATTTGGCCCTTGCCGAACATGGCTGCGCATGAAACGACGCGCGGCCAGGTCCACAGGAAAAAGTGCGATCGTACCTATGTATGCCGATATAACAGGGCCCTGCGGAATACCTATGGACTCTTGGCTAAACTTTGTTTCGCCAGTGTCTGGATCCGGGTAGCTGTAGGCAAATAAGCTATCGCATAACCTGTCCACAAAGCACTCAGCAACTAATTCAGGACTTTCCGTTTGCGGCCTGTTAAGCAACGTATAAAAGAAATCTGTACCGTTTCCGATAAGCGCCTGTTTTACAGGATTTAGCAATGCATCTCGTACAACATAGCGCTGGATGGAATCGTAGTACCGCTTCGCATCCAAGCGTAAGACATGTACACGATTGCCAATAGCGCTACTCTGTTTGTGCAGCGACTCCATAAACGCCCGCCAACATTGCCCATAAGGCCTAAACATTCCCTGATCGGAAGGTGGTCGCCTACCTTCTAAAACATCCATGTCTACCTGGTAACCAAAGCTGAGTGCAGGCACCTCACCGTCGAGAGCTAGGAGCTCATCCTCGTTTCCGGTGACCTCAAGTCTCTGCTGCGAGGAGTACCAGCGCACAGCTGGGACGTACTCAGAAAACATTTTTCCCGCAGATGTAAGTTGATCATGTCGCTGGGTTAACAGTTCGTTTAGTAGGACCTGCTGCAAATGTAGATCGGCGGGATGTGGCATGACTTTTAGACGGGGGTCATCCAACACTTTGGCATCCGCGCTGAGCTTGCGTGGTAAGTATACTGCATCATAGATACCTGCAGACTCCCACCGTGGAAGCCACAAACGATCAGTTGCTAATTGATCAAATAGTCTGGCGCTCACGTCCAGTGTAAGCCAGACTTCTTCGTCGCAGGGCAACTCGCCACGCCGCGCACCGTGGTACGCGAGCACTCTTGCTTGACGCAGGCGTTCGGCCTGACCGTTTAAGAATACTTCAGATGCCTTAAAACGTTCTCTAGCGATATCTTGATCTAACAATAGATCATGAAGATCTTGCCACCATGTCCCGGCATGCCCTCTTAAATGAGCATTCAGCCATGCTTCCAACTGATGTAAGGACTGACGTCCAGCCAATTGACGAATACTTCGTGCGACCCGGAACAAAGCCCGTTCCTTCCGGGAAAAAGTCATCGTTGTCCAACTTTCAACTTGTAGCTCGGTCGCATCAGTACGTTCGAGTTCCGCCACCAGCAGAACTGCAACTGCGGGTAAAGTGTACTTATCCAAGAGTTCTTTGGCAGATGTTCCTGATTCTTCTTTTTGAAGGCAGGTATCTGGATCCTTACCTAAGCTATTTACGGCATTTTGATCAAAACCCACCCAACGTAATCTCGCACCACGCCAGCCCAATAGACGGCGCACCAGCCGGTTTGCTCCAGTAAGACCAGCTCGGTCGTTATCCATCATGATGACAACATCAAACTCTGTTTGCTCTTGCCCTGCGGGAAGATCCTCCGCTAGCTGTTTGAGCTGCTCAAACTGAGGGTCGCTAAGTGAGGTCCCCATTAGTGCAACTGCATGCAATCCCAAAGATTGAAACCGCAAAGCGTCGAGGAAACCTTCAACCAAATAGAGCGCGGTGGCTTGACTCGCTTTGAGCTCCTTAGCTACCGCCGGGAGTGCTTGATGCGCGTTAAACAACTGATCTGCTTTGCGCAAACCCGGGCTGAGGAGGTATTTAGCAATCCCCTCAGCTGGCACTGCATCAAGGCTTCGGCCTGCGTACCCTTCAATCTTCGATGTGACGCCTTGACCACTACGAATCGGAATAAGGACTCTTCCATCGTGGAAGTAGTCCCGAAATTGATCGGGAATAGTCAATTTGAGTTGGCTTGAATTAGTCTGCTTACGCAGTCGTACCAGAAAGCCAAGTGACAGCAGTCCATCAATTATTTCGAGACGAACACCATGTGACATCGCGCCCAACTCTGAAACTAATACAGAGTGGGTGATACATCGCAGGCCCTCTCGATAAAGAAATTCAGGATCAAAAGAGCGTTCAGCGCACCACGCTTGGAAGCGCGCGGTATCGTGATGCTTATCGAAGGTTTTCTGAGCGAATATAAGCGCTCGTTCTTTCAAACTCTTTTCAGTGGCACGGCCAGTCGTAGTCTGCCGCTTGCTTTTGATTCCAAATGTTTTCGCTAGCCATTGAACAGCAGGGAGGAACTCAACCCCTTGGACTTGCTTTACAAGATCAATTGCAAATCCATGCGCGCCACATGCAAAGCAATGGAAGTGAGCAGGTCCTTGAGCATCGGCAGGGAAGAGATTGAGCGATGGCTTGCTGTCTTGATGAAACGGGCAAATAGTTTTTAGGGTTGTGCCCCGCTGTTCCAACACCATTCCGAGAGACCGAGCCACATCGTGCAGTGGAGCTTTGTCCAAGACCTCATTGATGTCATATACGTCCACGCAACCTCCGAGCTGTCGCAAGCATTTCAGCTAATTTTCCTAATCGCAGAGGATAACCCCCCCTGTCAAGGACAAGTCTTTTATCCACAAACTCTTATAGCAAGGTCCTGCCCAAAAAAACCAATACGTTTGAGGAGCAGCATCCAATCAAATCACAATCCGATATGCAATGCGCCGTCGAGGGCAAAGGCGGGTCTGATTGTCTTGCTACCAAGAGCGAACAGACGCACCAAGAATTCGTCTGCATGGTCCTTGCAGGCCGATCAACGCGATCATAGGCATAAGCCAATCCAAGGTATCCCGGACCTACGTAATAAAGACGGTGAAATCCATTTCCTGACCTTTAAAATCCTTGAGATGCTCTGGATAGTAACTAAATCGAGAGTAAAAATGACCGGAAGCATCGCGGTCTTTCAAAATGAATTAATGGTCAACACCTCATTTCACCAGCGTAAGCTATTGGCGGGAAGCGGCCCTAATTTAAACATTAGCAAACACTGGAAGCTGCCAGCTCAAAATGCCAACCGATGTAACACCCGTACCGCTTGTAACACTTCCCTCTGGGTGCGATGCACAGAGGTGTAACTCAAAAAAATACTTATAAATCAATAGAATAATATACATCGTGACACCTGTAACACCTGTAACACCAATTTTCAGCCCCCTAGCCCCGTAAGTGGCTCAACCTTCAGCGATGTGGGTCATGCTCATGTCTCTCCCGCTTGAGATTCCCAGGGGGCCCCTGCAGGGTTGATTAGACACGGGGCGTGAAACCCGCGTAATCGTGTCAGCGGAAAGGTGCCCAGCTTAGTGAACAGGTGAACCGGGTGAACAGCTGTTCACCAGTGCATTTGCCCTATGAATTGAAAAGCCGCTGGGGACCCTGGGCATTTTCGGATAGACACGGGGTAGGGAACCCGCGTGTTCGTGTTAGCGGCTGGATTTTTTAAGTCGGTTGACAGGTTGACGTGGTTGACAGCCATCACCCTGGTTGACGCCATGCAGGTGTTCACTATCAGCAACAGACAAAGCCACCTTTACCGAAGCTGTAACGATGGTCCTTTTTCTTCAAGATCCTTTCAATTTCAACGATTGAAATTTCAGTAACTTCCACCACCTCCCACTAACTCGATCCCGCGGGTTTCATGCCCCGTATACTCAGGATATCGACAGGGTCCCCAGCACCTTTTTCTGCCGCCCACCCGAGATCTCAGATGAGTAACCTTCAGAAGCTGATCGTAAATGCCCGAGCCGGCTTAGCTCTCCACGAAAAAATCTCTGATGACGATTGGCAGGCAATCGCTAGGCAATGCGGTGCCGCTGAAGTCGAAGAAATCGAACAGCGTATCGTCAGTTTACGAGCTGAGTTAGAGACGGTTGAGGATTGGGACGGGGATACGCTAGATGAGATACACGTCGCGATTTACCGCTTCACCCAATTACTGAGGTTAGCGAAAGCACGGTCTCCCAGCGGGTTCTAGACCTCTGAAGCAAACACCCGGCGGATTGGCTTAGTATCGAGTGATCGAGCTACCAACCTGGAGCTCGTCGCTGCTAGGGAAAGTGATATGGATATGGTTGCTGTTCGATCTGATGCAATGACCTCTGTTGGCTACGATGCTGCCACCAAGAGAATGAGAATCCGCTTTCAGCAAGGACACTCCTACGACTTCTGTAACGTTCCCCCGACGATCCACCAAGGGTTGATGTCAGCTAGCTCAAAGGGCTCTTACTACAACCGGTACATTCGTGATCGCTACCAGTGCTGAGGGCATGGTTGAGAGGTAGCAAGGAGGGGCATGTATGCCCACATGTATGCCCAACTCACAACACACCAACAAAACCTATATATAACAGTACGATACAGACCCAGTTCAAATGACTGTGTACCACCAAGTACTAAAAACGGCTTACCGAAAGGTAGGCCGTTTTTTTATGCCTGGAGAAAAGTGCGGGGCATACTCGAAGCGCTCCTCCCCCTACGGCCCAGAGTTGCATCCGAAAAAAGGCACCATCTGTATTTTGACGCTCCCTTGACCCGCTGTTAGTGTCCAGCCTCCCCTCTAAGCACGGAGTGCTCCACGGTGAAACTGGACATCTACCAAGTCGACGCTTTCAGCCAGTCCCCCTTCGGCGGTAACCCCGCGGCAGTCTGCCCGCTCACCGAATGGCTCAGCGATGAGCAACTGCAAGCCATCGCCGCCGAAAACAACCTCTCCGAAACGGCCTATTTTGTACCTCTCGGCGAATGCTACGAATTGCGCTGGTTTACTCCCGAAATAGAAGTGGACCTGTGTGGCCATGCCACGCTTGCGGCGGCGTGGGTGTTGATTCACCAACTGGCGGACGCGCCAGAGGTATTGCGCTTTGCCACGCGTAGCGGCGAACTTCGGGTGACGCGCAATGGTGATGAACTGGCGATGGACTTCCCCGCCAAGCAACCGCAACCCTGCGAACCGCCCGATGGCATGTTGAGCGCGCTCGGCATTGAACAGGCCGACGTATTCAGCACTGATGACTACATCGTACTGCTGGAAGACGAAGCGCAAGTCGCCGCACTGACACCAGACTTCGCCCGCCTCAAGGGCCTGCCCAAACGCGGCATCGCCGTGACGGCCAAAAGCGCGAGGTTTGATTTTATCTCCCGCTGGTTCGGGCCGAATGTGGGTGTGAATGAAGACCCAGTGACCGGTTCGGCCCACACTTCATTGGCGCCATTCTGGGCTGAGCGCCTGGGCAAGAACCGGTTGACCGCCGAACAGGGCGGCAAGCGCCGTGGCCAACTGCGCTGCGAGCTCAAGGGTGATCGCGTGATCATTTCCGGCCACGGGGTGCTCTACCTGCAAGGCACGATTTACCTGTAAAAAGCACTACCCCAAGGACAACAGATCATTCTCAAAATGAACGGAGTTCAGCGCGTGTTTTCGATTTCCCGCCGTCAACTGTCGGTGATTGCCGCAGCCCTCACCCTGGCTGCCTGCCATACCCCGGTCAACGAACAGCCTCCGGCACCGGAGCTGGGTTCCGGCTATCGCACCGACCTCACTACTCAACACGCCGAGCGCCATATGGCCGCGGCGGCCAACCCGCTGGCAGCCGAAGCCGGACGCGAGATGCTGCGCATGGGCGGTTCGGCAATAGATGCGGCGATTGCAATGCAGGCCGTGTTGACGCTGGTGGAGCCGCAGTCCTCCGGCATCGGCGGCGGCGCGTTCATCATGGTGTGGGACGGGAAAAACGTACACGCGTATGACGGCCGTGAAACCGCGCCGGCCGGGGCCACCGAGCGTTTGTTCCTGAGGGGCGACGGCACGCCGATGGCGTTTCCAGAAGCGCAAATTGGTGGACGCTCAGTCGGTACGCCTGGAGTACTGCGCGCGCTCGAAATGGCGCACAAGAAGACCGGCCGGTTGCACTGGGCCACGCTGTTCGAGCCGGCGATCCGCCTGGCGGAACAGGGCTTTGCGATTTCGCCACGCCTGCATAGCCTGATCGCGGCTGACCGTAACATCCCGCAGTCACCGGATATGGCGGCGTATTTCCTGAATGCCGATGGCACACCAAAAGCCACCGGTACCGTGTTGAAAAACCCGGCGCTGGCCAATGTGTTCAAACGCATCGCCAAGGAAGGCCCGGACGCGCTGTACCAAGGGCCGATTGCCGATGAGATCGCGCGCAAGGTGCAAGGCCATCGCAACGCGGGCAGCCTGTCCCAGGCAGACCTCAAAGGCTATACAGCCAAGGAGCGCCCCCCACTGTGCACCGATTACAAGCAGTGGAAAGTCTGCGGCATGCCACCGCCGTCGTCGGGCGGGATCGCCGTCGCGCAAATCCTGGGCACCTTGCAGGCCCTGAAAGCTCAGGACATCGCGGCGATGCCTCCGGTAAAAAGCGCATCGCCTGCCGGCCTTGAACCAACGCCCGAAGCCGTGCACCTGCTGGCCGAAGCCGGGCGCCTGGCCTTCGCTGATCGCGGGCTCTACGTCGCTGACGCAGACTTTGTACCCGTGCCTGTCGCGGGCCTCGTCGCACCGGAGTACCTGGCCAAGCGCGCCGCGTTGATCGGCGAGCGCAGCATGGGCATCGCCAAACCGGGCGTACCGGCGGGTATCCAGGTGGCCTATGCGCCGGACCGCTCGCCGTTGCGCATCTCCACCTCACAAGTGGTGGCGGTGGATGACCAGGGTGGCGCCGTGTCGATGACCACCACGGTTGAGGCGGCATTTGGCTCCCATCTGATGGTCCAGGGTTTCTTGCTCAACAACCAGATGACCGACTTCTCGTTTATCCCCGAGGAAAATGGCCAGCCGGTGGCCAACCGCGTCGAGCCCGGCAAGCGTCCACGCTCGGCCATGGCGCCGACGCTGGTGTTCGACCGCAACAGCGGCGAGTTGCTGGCCACGGTCGGCTCGCCCGGCGGCTCGCAAATCATCGAGTACGTCAGCAAGTCCCTGGTGGCGATGCTTGACTGGAAACTTGACCCGCAAGCGGCCATCAGCCTGCCGAACTTCGGCAGTCGCAATGGTGCCACCGAGCTGGAGGCCGGCCTGTTCAGTCCTGCACTGAAACAGGCCCTCAAGGACAGAGGCCATGCCCTGAGCGAGATCGATATGACCAGCGGCATCCAGGCCATCGTTCGCATGCGGGATGCCCAGGGCAAAGTGTCGCTCAGTGGCGGCGCCGACCCTCGGCGTGAAGGCAAAGCGGTCGGCGACTGAACACTTCAAACATCGGAGAAAGCGCTCGTGCAACAGGCAGATAATCTCGGCGCCATCCCAGGCGTCGACCACGGTTTTTGTTCGATCAATGATCCGCTGCGCCCCGATGAGGTGTTCATCTGCAAGCAGGTGCATAGCGCCTCAGTGATCGAGTGGCAAGCCGACCAGGTACCCAATACCGTTGAAGCGGACGGGGTGTGCACAGGTGAGCACAAGCCCATCGCGGTGATCACCGCTGACTGCCTGCCCCTTCTGATTGCCGCGCAGAACGGCAAAAAGGTCGCTGCGGTGCATGGAGGATGGAAGGGGCTGCAAAGCGGGATCATCGCCAATGCAATCAAGCGTTTTACCGACGAAGGGATTGCAGTCGACCAGTTGCGCGTGGCGATCGGACCGTCGATCAAACCGTGCTGCTATGAGGTGAGCGAGGGGTTTGTTGCGCAGTTCCAGGCTGACCAGGGGCACCTGTGGTCAACCGGGCGGGCGCCGTGGAGCGCAGCGCAACCCGCACCGTTATTGCCCGCGCAAATTGCACCGCCCCACGCCAGGCAAGCAGCAAGCGCGTGGTTTGACTTGAGCGGGTATGGCGTGATGTTGCTGCAAGCGGCCGGCATCCGGCGTGAACAAATCGAGGTGAGTGAGGTGTGCACTTACTGCACCTCCCCCACCTTTGCCAGCTACCGCCGAAGGACGCATCACCCGGAGGAAGTGAAGACACTGATTTATTCGTGGATTGCTCGCATCACCGACTGATCTTCAACCCCTTGCGCCCCGCATGCCGCTCCAGCGCCAGCTCGATCAGGCGGCTCACCAGTTCGCTGTAGCTCATGCCCGCCGCCTGCCACAGCTTGGGGTACATGCTGATGCGGGTGAAGCCGGGCAATGAGTTGATTTCGTTGATCAACACTTCGCCATCGTCGGTAAGGAACACATCGACCCGTGCCAGGCCGGAACAGCCCAGCACCTCGAAAGCCTCAATGGCCAACCGGCGAATACGCTCGCTGGCGTCATGACTGATATCGGCCGGCACCACCACCTGGGCGGCCTGGTCGTCGATGTACTTGCTGTCGTAGGAATAGAAACCGCTGCTCACCACAATCTCGCCGCAACCACTGGCGATGGGGTGATCATTGCCCAGCACGGCGCATTCGATTTCGCGGCCTTTTACCGCCGATTCGACCAGCACTTTTTCATCGAAGCCCAGGGCCAGTTCAACGGCAGCATGGTACTCGGCTTCGTCGCCGACTTTGCTCACGCCCACCGATGAGCCTTGGTTGGCAGGTTTGACGAACATCGGCAGGCCGAGCTTGTTCACCGCGGCCTCAAACGAAGTACGCGCCGCATTGCTGCGGGTCAGGGTGATGAATGGGGTGACGGCAATCCCGGCATCGCGCAGCAAGCGCTTACTGATGTCCTTGTCCATGCACACCGCCGAACCGAGCACATCGGAACCCACGAAAGGCAGGTCGGCCATACGTAACAGACCTTGCAGGCAACCATCTTCGCCGAGGGTGCCGTGGACAATGGGGAAGATCACGTCGACATGTTCCAGCAGGCCGCTGCCGGAAGTCTCCACCAATTGCTGGCTGGCCTTGCCGGGCACCACCGCCAGTTCGCGGTTGGACTGGTTGAGGGCGATCAACGCCGGGTTTTCCTGGTTGAGCAGGAAGTTCGAGGTGTCGTTGAGGTGCCAATGGCCGGCCTTGTCGATACCGATCAACACCGGCTCGAAACGCGAGCGGTCGAGCGCATCGACGATATTGCGCGCCGATTGCAACGACACTTCGTGCTCAGCCGAACGACCACCAAAAATAATTCCTACCCGCACCTTGCCCATGACCCGACCTCACTGTTGAACGTAAGGCTTCTTACCACGGGCCGTCAGCGATTCGCTACCAGATGTGCACCGAACAACACATAGCAGCCACCAGCAAAGCGGTCGAGCCACTTGCGCGATCGGCTGTAGAGCGTGGCCATGCGTTCGCTGGAAAACACCAGTGCCACGCTGGAATACCAACTGAACGATAAGGTGGCCATGGTGATCACCGCCAGGGTCAGCAGCATCGGCGACGGCGAAGGCGGCATGGTTGACGCGAAGATGGTGGCAACAAACAAAGCGGCCTTGGGGTTGGACAGATTACCCAGCAACCCCAGGCGCCACGCGGAAAACAGCGAGCGCCGGGCGTCGTCCGGCAGCACGTTCTGGCTCATGCTCGGTGAAGACCGCTTGAACAGTTTCAACCCGAGGTAGATCAGGTAGCAGCCGCCGATGATCTTGAACGCCAGGTACAGCATCGGTGCCGCCGTAAACAGCGACTTGATGCCCAGGCCACCCGCCAGGCCCCACATGATCGTACCCGTGGCCACTCCGGCCGATGCCACCACACCATGACGGCGCGAACAGCTGGCGGCCAGTTGCGCCGTGTTGAAAAAGTTGGGGCCAGGCGTGACCACCGCGACGGTCCACAGCAAGGCCAGGGAAACCAGGGGCGTCACATAGGCCGGGTTGAGAAAATCCATGGTGGGCAGCTCCATCAGCGCGAGGCACGAGCGACGATCATAGGCCTCTGCCCTACCCTGCACAATCGTACAAGACCCCGGCAGACAAGGGATGCAGACTGGGTTAACGTATTTCCCTCTCTTTTTTGTGACCCCTTACCATGGGCAAACCCACCGCCACCCTCGACTGGTTGCACCGCGCGCCCCATGCCAGTGGCCTGGACCGTATCGAGGCATACTTTGCCGGCTTCGCGTTCGACCCGCATCGCCACGACACTTACGCCATCGGACGTACGTTGACGGGCGTGCAGAGCTTTCACTACCGCGGCGACATGATCCACAGCGTGCCGGGCACAACCATGGTGCTTCACCCCGATGAAACCCACGACGGCCACGCCGGCAGTGAAGAGGGCTTCAAATACCGGATGATTTACGTAGAGCCGTCGCTGATCCAGCAGATTCTCGGCGGCAAGCCGTTGCCGTTTATCCCGGGCGGCCTGTCCACCGACCCCAGGCTGTTGCGCGCCAGCGAAGTGCTGCTGCAGAACCTGGACAACCCCATCGACCCATTGCAGGAACAGGACGCCCTGTTCGACCTGGCCCATGCGCTGAACAACGTCTCGGGCGGGATCATCAGCCGCAAGACTTTCGACTACGTGGCCGCCGAGCGCGCCCGGGAGTTCATCCACAGTGCCCTGGGCCGCAGCATCACCCTGGATGACATGGCCGACCACGCCGGCCGTGACCGCTGGGCCTTGTCGCGGGATTTTCGCCTGCTGTTCGGCACCAGCCCCTATCGCTACCTGACCATGCGCCGCCTGGACCTGGTGCGCAGCCTGCTGGCCCAGGGCCAATCGCTGGTGGACGCGGCGATGACGGCCGGCTTCACCGACCAGAGCCACATGACCCGGCAGTTTCGCAGCACCTACGGCATGCCGCCGTCGCGCTGGGTGAAGATGCTCGGGCGCTGACTAGGCTTAGAGCGCGTGCCCATCAATCGGCTGGCCGATGGTGAGAAAATGCCCGCCCGCCACATGGTGCAAGGTGCGCAGTTCATCATGCCCTTCGAAGTGCCAGCGGCCGTCGCTGAATACGCGTTCGTCGGCATAGGCCGCGACCACTTCACCCAAAAACAGATCATAGGCCTGCTGGTTATGAGGCTCGGGCAGCAGGCGGCATTCCAGCCAGGCCACGCAACCTTCCAGCAGCGGCGCGTCGATGTGTTCACCGCTGAACGTGTGCAAGCCATAGGCGGCAAATTTATCCGTGTCGGCACCGGTGGTGTTACCCACGGTTTGCACAAGGTCGGCCTGGCTCGCGCAAGGCACCTGCAACACAAAGGTGCCGGCGCCTTCCAGCAGTTGGCGGGTCCAGGTGGCCTTGTCCAGCACCACCGCTACCTTCGGCGGTTCGAAATCCAGCGGCATGGCCCAGGCCGCGGCCATGATATTGCGCTGGCCGTTGTGCGCGGCGCTCACCAGCACCGTAGGGCCGTGGTTGAGCAAGCGGTAGGCCTTGGACAGCGGGACGGGGCGACGGTGGGTAGGGCTCATGGACAGTCGACTCTTGATACCAGAAAGCCCCTACGATACCTGAAGCCCTACGCTCAACTCGACAGTTGGTTGGCGAACTGGCCCACCGCGCTGACCACCTTCTGCGCCCCGTCCTGGATCTCCACGATCACCGTGCCCGCTTCGGCAGCCAGCGCCAGGCCCTGTTCGGCTTGCAGACGACCGTCGGTCATCAGGGCGACCGCGTCGCGGGCCATGTCCTGGTTCTGACGGACCACGCCGACAATCTCCTCAGTGGCCTTGCTGGTGCGCGAGGCCAACTGCCGAACTTCATCGGCGACCACCGCAAAACCACGACCTTGTTCGCCGGCACGCGCCGCTTCGATGGCGGCGTTGAGCGCCAGCAGGTTGGTCTGCTCGGCAATGCCGCTGATGGTCTTGACGATGGTGCCGATCACTTGGGATTGGGCGTTGAGCGCCTCGATACCGTCACCGGCCTGTTGCATGTGCCTGGCCAGGTCGCGCATCACATCCACCGCCTGGGTCACCACGGTGGTGCCGCGCTGGGCGCTGTTGTCGGTTTGCAGCGAGGTGCTGTAGGCAATGTTCGCCGCGTCGGCGACCGCCTGTTCCTGGTTGACCTGGTCGGTGATCACCGTGGCGAACTTGACCACTTTGTACAATCGGTCATTGGCGTCCAGCACCGGGTTGTAGGTCGCCTCCAGCCACACCACGCGGCCATGGCTGTCGACCCGTTTGAAGCGTGCCGCGACGAACTCACCGGCGTTCAAGCGCTTCCAGAAGTCCTGGTACTCGGTGCTGTTGTATTCCTCCGGCTCGCAGAATATCCGGTGATGTTTGCCCTGGATCTGCGCCAGGCTGTAACCCATGCCCCCGAGGAAACGGTCATTGGCGCTCAGCACGTGCCCGCCGAGGTCGAACTCGATCACGGCGGTAGAGCGCACCAGCGCGTTCATGAGGTTTTCATGCTCGCGGGAAGCCTCGATGGTGCGGGTGAGGTCGCTGGAATAAATCGAAAAATGCTTGATGCGCCCATCGGAGCTGCGCACCGGTTGCAGAATCGAGCGCAGCCAGGCTTCCTGGCCATTGCCCCGCATCAGGCGCACGGTGCCGGCAAAATGCTCGCCGCGCACCAGGGCGTTCTTGAAGCGTTGCTGGAACTCATCCCTGCGCACGTGGACCGGCTCCAGGTCTTCGATCGCACGCCCCAGTAGTTGGCCACTCTGGTAGGCCAGCTCCTGCAGGAAGTTGGCATTGGCCCATTCCACCCGGCCTTCGGCGTCCAGCGTCAGGCACAGCATTTCACTTTCCAGGCTCTCCTTGACCTGATTCAAGCTGGACAACTCTTCGCGAAGAGCCGACAGCTCCTGCTTCAAACGGGTGTTGAACATGGGGCACCGAGGATCAAATGAGGGAGATGAATCCGACCTGCATCGGCGCTGCCGGCATTTTCTTAAGCGAGCTTGAGGCCCTCGCCCAAGTATTTTTTCGGCCACATCAGCTGCCGTTGTTTCGGCACACGCCCATCACTTGATACTCAAGGGTCTTGAGCTTGCCGCTGGAGTCTTCATAGGTCATGCGCGACGGCACCGCGTTGCACGAGCGGATCGGCGGCGTGACGTTGACCACCTTGGCGATGTCCAGCTTCATGCCGTAGCGATAGGCCTGCACCTCGGGCACCGGCTTGCCCTTTTTGGCGGCGTAGTCGGCCATGGCTTTTTCATTACGCTCCATCATCAGTGCGAACGTACGGTCCCCCCCACCTTCGGCCAACGCACCGAACGACAGGATGGCGGTTAAAACACCCAGCGCGACTTTATGAAACTTCATGATTAGTTCCTCGACTGAAAGATTCAGTGCGCAGACTAACCAACTGACCCTGACGCAAACTTCACCAGAACATTACTTATTTGTTAGATAAGTGTGAGTTTCCAGAATTGTAATCTTTGTGCCACTTCTTCGTTATCTGCGGTTTGCAACTATCAGCCCGGGCCAGATCAATAAGAACGCCCACTCTCATAAGAAGCTGAAACTGCCAAGCACTAGGAGCGAACCATGCGTATCCGTCACTACAGCCTTCCCCTTTCACTGTGCGCCGCTTTCCCGCTGGCCGCCGTGGCCGTGGAGGACCCGCCCGAGGGCTTTATCGAAGGCAGCCGCTTCAATGTGCTGGCGCGTAATTTTTACTTCAACCGCGATGATCGCAAAGGCCAGTCCAGCCCCACCGGCAATGGCTATTCAGAGGCCTGGGCACAGGGTTTGATCGGCCGCTTCGAATCTGGTTTTACCCAAGGCACCGTGGGCTTTGGCGTGGATGCGTTCGCCATGGTCGGCATAAAGCTGGACTCGGGCACCGGCCGCAGCGGCGGCAAAGGCTCGTTCGGCGTGCTGCCGGTGGACAGCGAAAACCACCCCGAGGACACCTACAGTAAAGTCGGCGGCGCCGCGAAACTGCGCATGCTGGATACCGTCATCAAGGCCGGCGACGTCTTCCCGCTGACCCCCGTCGTGGCCTACGGCGATTCACGCGTGTTGCCGGAAAGTTTTCGTGGCGTGACCGCACAGAACACCAGCCTCGAGGGCCTGACCCTGCAAGGCGGGCGCTTGAGCGGCATGAGCCAACCGAGCGAAAGCGGCATGAACAAAGGCTTCGCGACCTTTTACGCAGGCCCGGTCGACTCGCCCTGGGTCGGTTATTTCGGCGGTGATTACACCGTCAACCAACACCTCAGCGTCAGCCTCTACGGCAGCCGCTTGAAAGATGCCTGGGACCAGTACTACGTCGGCAGCGCCGTCAGCTATCCGCTGGGTGAAGACGTCTCGCTGTTCGGCGACGTCAACTACTACAAGGCGGTGGACGAGGGCCGGAAAAAGCTCGGTGAATTCGATAACGCCATCTGGAGCGCCCGGCTCGGGGTGAAGGTCGGCGCCCACAGCCTGGCCCTCTCCCACCAGCGCAACAACGGCGATGACGACTTCGACTACCTGCGCCAGTCCGACTCGATCTTCCTCAACAACTCGATCCAGTACAGCGACTTCAACTCGCCCAAGGAACGCTCATGGATGGTGCGCTATGACCTGGACATGCAGGCATTCGGCATCCCCGGCCTGTCGTTCATGACCCGCTACGGCAAAGGCACTGGCGCCGATTACAGCAATGCCAACGCGGTGTACATGCGTCGCGATGCAGCCGGCGCCCCACTGACCGACCAACGCCGCTGGGAGCGGGATATCGAGGCCAAATATGTGGTGCAAAGTGGAAACTTGAAGGATTTATCACTGCGGCTGCGCCAGGCGACCGTGCGCTCAAGTGCATTCGAGTCGGACTTGGAAGAAGTTCGGCTGATTATCGAGTACCCCATTGCGGTGCTTTAAGGTAGGCCAATTACATTCACTTGCCGATGCGCTACATCTCTTCACAGGTTGAAGTCTGTCAGAACTGTAATATTGGTCTCACCTTCTCGTTAAGTTGCACTTTCTACACTGCACACCGAACACCTCTCATCTCTGCGGCTTTCGTGTAGCTCCTTTGGAACAGAGATGAATTTTTGCGCCCCGGTCGGGGCGTTTTTTTGTGTGCAGGCTCAGTGACGAATCGTCGCACCTGTCTGACATGGCTTGACCCTAAAGCTACTTCACAGTCCAGAGTTTTCCTACAGCCTCCCCCGCCTCGCCATGAGGCCATGCCCTTTTCGTTTTCTTTGAAGGTAACTCCCCATGCGTATCCTTGTGGTTGAGGACGAGCAAAAAACCGCCGACTACCTGCAGCAAGGCCTGACCGAAAGCGGTTATGTCGTCGATTGCGCCGCCAGCGGCATCGATGGCCTGCACCTGGCCCGGCAGCACAGCTACGAATTGGTGATCCTTGATGTGAACCTGCCCAACACCGACGGTTGGGAAGTGCTGGAGCAACTGCGCCGCGACGGCAATCAGCGCGTGATGATGCTGACCGCACGCGGTCGGCTGGCCGACAAGATCAAGGGCCTGGACATGGGCGCCGATGATTACCTGGTCAAACCCTTTGAGTTTCCCGAACTGCTCGCTCGCGTGCGTACGTTGCTACGGCGCAGCGAGCACATCCCGGTGCCGGACGTGCTGCGCGTCTCGGACCTGGAACTGGACCCGCGCCGGCATCGCGCCTACCGCGGCAACCGCCGGATCGACCTGACCACCAAGGAGTTCGCCCTGCTGCATGTGCTGATGCGCCAGTCCGGCGAGGTGATGACCCGCACGCAGATCATCTCGCTGGTGTGGGACATGAACTTTGACTGCGACACCAATGTGGTGGAGGTCTCCATCAGCCGCCTGCGCGCCAAGGTCGATGACCAGAGCGAGGTGAAGTTGATCCACACCATTCGCGGCGTGGGGTATGTGCTGGAGGCGCGGCCATGAAGACCAGCAGCCTGTCGATGCGCCTGGGGTTGACCGTCAGCCTGATGGGCGCCGGGCTGGTTGTGCTGCTGGCAACCCTGGCGTACCTGGCCCTGACCCACGAGTTGGACAAGCTCGCGCGCAAGGGCCTGGAAAACAAAATGGAGCAACTGGCCCATACCCTCGGCCAAGGCCTCGATGAACACCGCATCACCAACCGCCCCCATTCACTGCTGGACCTGGTGATGGGCCACGACAATATCTACCTGACCATCATCGGCGCACGGCCCGATGCACCGGTACTCCTCAGCGTCGGCGCCAGGCCCCAGCAACCGCTGTTGCTCGACGTGCCCACCGGCAAGAACCTGGCCTATTTGAACTGGGTCGATGGCCAGGGCAATCGTATACTCAGTGCGACGCGCCTGATGCCCCTGCAAGGGGGCGAATACGTACGCGTGTTGTTGTCGCTGGACCGTTCCGATGATGAAGCGTTGCTCAGTGCCTACCTGCGCTCCACGGTAATCGCCCTGCCGATGCTGCTGATCCTGATCGGCATGGGCGCCTGGTGGCTGGTGCAACGCGGGCTTGCGCCCTTGCAGCAGTTCAGCCGGGTGGCGGCCAAGGTCAGCACCCAGGACCTGACCCATCGCCTGGCCCTGGACAACCTGCCCAAGGAACTCGGCGAATTGGCCCAGGGCATCAATTTCATGCTGCATCGACTGGACGCCGGGGTGCAGCAGCTGTCGCAGTTCTCCGACGACCTGGCCCACGAACTGCGCGCCCCGCTGACCAACCTGATGGGCAAGGCCCAGGTGACCCTGTCCCGCGAGCGGCCTTCGGCGGAGTACAAGGCCGGCCTGGAATCCTGTACCGAGGAAATGGAGCGTCTGTCGCGCATCGTCTCCGACATGTTGTTCCTCGCCCAGGTCAGCCACCCGGCAGCACGGGCCGGGTTTGCCCCGGTGTCGCTGGCCGAGGAAGCGCAACGGGTGATGGCACTGTTCGCGCTCAGCGCCGAAGACAAGCACTTGACCCTGAGCCTGCGCGGCGATGCCTGGGTAACGGGCGACCGCTTGATGATCCAGCGCGCCATTTCCAACCTGCTGTCCAATGCCATCCGCCACACCCCCTGCGACTCCAGCGTGTTGCTACTGGTGGAAAGCTACGACCGGAGCGTGGCGCTGTCGGTCGGCAACCCTGGGCGCGGTATCGAGGCCCATCACTTGCCCCACCTGTTCGAACGTTTCTACCGCGCCGACAGCAGCCGTACCCGCGCGGAAGGCGGCACCGGCCTCGGCCTGGCGATTGTGCAGTCGATCATGCACCTGCATCAGGGGCACGCCGAGGTCAGCAGCCAGCCGGGCCGGTTCACACGGTTCAGCCTAGTGTTTCCTCTTCCTTGCGATGGGCCCACTGATACAGCGCGGGCAGTACCAGCAGGGTCAGCACCGTCGAGGAAATGATCCCGCCGATCACCACCGTCGCCAGCGGCCGCTGCACTTCGGCGCCGGTGCCGGTGGCGAGTGCCATGGGGATAAACCCGAGAGACGCCACCAACGCCGTCATCAACACCGGGCGCAACCGGGTCAGCGCGCCTTCATTGATCGCCATCGACAACGAGCGCCCTTCCTCACGCAGGTTGCGGATAAAGGCGATCATCACCAGGCCGTTCAGCACCGCCACGCCGGACAACGCGATAAAGCCCACCCCCGCCGAGATCGACAGCGGAATATCCCGCAGCCACAGCGCCATGATCCCACCGGTCAGGGCGAACGGAATCCCGGTGAACACCAGCAGGCCGTCCTTCAGGTTGTTGAACATCATGAACAACAGGCCGAACACCAGCAGCAATGCCACCGGCACCACGATGCGCAGGCGCTCGGAGGCTTCCTTCAACTGTTCGAACTGGCCGCCCCAGGTGGTCCAGTAGCCCGCCGGTACTTTCACCTGGGCGATCAAGGCAGCCTCGGCCTCCTCGACAAACGAGCCGATATCCCGCCCCCGCACGTTGGCGCTGACGATCACCAGGCGCTTGCCATTCTCGCGGCTGATCTGGTTCGGGCCGAGCACCAGGTCCAGGCTGGCGACCTGGGACAAGGCGATAAACCCCAACTGGCCAGCCGCGTTACCCGGCACCGGAATCAACAGCCGAGACAGCCCGTCGATATCGGTGCGCAACGCGTCGGACAAACGCACGACCATGTCGAAACGCCGGTCACCTTCATACAACGTACCGGCCTGGCGCCCACCGACAGCGACAGCAATAGTGTCCTGCACATCGCCCACATTCAGGCCAAAGCGCGCAGCCTTGTCGCGGTCGATATTGATGGTCAGCACCGGCAGGCCGGACGTCTGCTCAACCTTCACTTCCGAGGCGCCATCAAGCTTCTGCAACGTCTCGGCGATTTCCCCGGCGGTGGTGTTGAGCACGCCCATGTCATCGCCGAACACCTTCACCGCCACATCACTGCGCACCCCGGAAATCAGTTCGTTGAAGCGCAGTTGGATCGGCTGCGACAACTCGTATGCACTGCCTGGCACAATCGCACTGGCACGCTGGATATCAGCGATTAACGCTTCCCGGGACTTCTTCGGGTCGGGCCATTGGTCCTTCGGCTTGAGCATCACGTAGCTGTCGGAAATATTTGGCGGCATCGGGTCTGAGGCAATTTCCGCGGTGCCGGTACGTGCAAACACCCGCTGGATTTCCGGCACCTGGGCCATCAAGGTTTTTTCCAGTTGCTGCTGCATCTGCACCGATTGCGTCAGGCTGGTGCCGGGCACGCGCAAGGCCTGCTGGGCGAAGTCGCCCTCACTGAGGCTGGGGATAAACTCGCTGCCCATGCGGCTGGCAACAACGCCGGAGGCGACGATGGTCAACACGGCCAAGCCGAACACCAGCGGTCGGCGCGCCATCACCCAGTCCAGCACCGGTGCGTAGACCCGGCGCGCGGTGCGCATCACACCATTCTCTTCTTCCTTGACCTTGCCAGTGACGAACAGCGCAATAGCCGCCGGCACGAAAGTCACCGACAGGATCATCGCGCCCAACAGGGCGATCACCACGGTAAACGCCATCGGGTGGAACATCTTCCCGGCCACCCCGGTGAGGGCGAAGATCGGCAGGTACACCACCATGATGATCAGTTGCCCGAAGATCAGCGCCCGCCGCGCTTCCTTCGCCGCCGCGAACACCTCATGCAGGCGTTCGCTGCGGGTCAGCAGGCGACCATGACGCTGTTGCGCGTGGGCCAGGCGGCGGATGGCGTTCTCGACGATCACCACCGCGCCGTCGACGATAATGCCGAAGTCCAGCGCGCCGAGGCTCATCAAGTTGGCACTGACCTTGTTGGTGAACATTCCGGTAAAGGTGAACAGCATCGCCAGGGGAATCACCATGGCCGTGATCAGCGCAGCGCGGATATTACCGAGGAACAGGAACAGCACCGCGACCACCAGCAACGCACCTTCGAAGAGGTTTTTCTTCACGGTGGCGATGGCTTTTTCGACCAGGTGGGTGCGGTCGTAGACCGTGACTGCCACCACGCCTTCGGGCAGCGAGCGGTTGATCTCTTCGAGTTTTTCCGCCACAGCCTGGGACACGCTGCGGCTGTTTTCGCCGATCAACATGAACACCGTGCCGAGCACGACTTCACGGCCGTTTTCGGTGGCGGCGCCGGTGCGCAGTTCGCGGCCGATCTCGACCTGGGCCACATTGCGCACGCGAATCGGTGTGCCGTCCGAGCTGGTGATAACGATGTTGGCGATGTCATCGATGGACGCCAACTGGCCCGGTGCACGGATCAACAGTTGCTCGCCACTGCGCTCGATATAGCCGGCGCCGACGTTGGCATTGTTGCGCTCCAGCGCCGTGACCAGGTCATTCAGCGTAAGGTTGTAGGCCGCCAGGCGCTTGGGGTCGGGGGCAATCTGGTACTCCTTGGCGAAGCCACCAATGGTGTTGATCTCGGCCACGCCCGGCACGTTGCGCAGTTGTGGCTTGATGATCCAGTCCTGGATGACCCGCAGGTCGGTGGGCGTGTAAGGCGTGCCATCGTCTTTGCGTGCGCCGTCCTCGGCCTCGACGGTCCACAGGAAAATTTCCCCGAGGCCGGTGGAAATCGGCCCCATGGCCGTTTCGATGCCGCTGGGCAATTGTTCGCGGGCCACTTGCAGGCGCTCGTTGACCAGTTGGCGGGCGAAGAACAGGTCGGTGCCGTCCTTGAAGATCACCGTTACCTGGGACAACCCGGAGCGCGACAACGAACGGGTTTGCTGCAACCCGGGTAAACCGGCCATGGCGGTCTCAATGGGGAAGGTGATGCGCTGTTCGGTTTCCAGCGGTGAATACCCGGCCGCCGCCGAGTTGATCTGCACCTGTACGTTGGTGATGTCGGGCACCGCGTCGATGGGCAATTTCTGATAGCTGGCGATGCCGACACCGGCCATCAACAGCACCGCCAGCAGCACGATGATGCGCTGCTCGATGGCAAATTGGATAAGGCGCTCAAACATGGGGAATCACTCGCAGGATCAATGGGCGTGCTCGGCCGAGCCTTTGCCCAGTTCGGACTTGAGGATGAAGCTGCCGACCGTGGCCACCTGCGTCCCGGCATCGAGGCCTTGGCGCACTTCGACGTAGCCGTTTTCGCTCGCACCAAGCTCCAGGTGACGGGTGATGAAGCCCTCCGGGGTACGTACGAATACCGAGGGTTTGTCCTCGACGGTCTGGATCGCGGCCTGCGGGACGGTGACCTTCGCCGGGTAAGAATCCGTCGCCAGTTGCACGCTGACAAACAGCCCAGGGCGCCAGGCGTCATCGGGGTTGGGCACACTGATGCGCACGGTGGCCGTGCGCGTCTGCTCACCGAGCAGGTTGCCGACGTACGCCACAGTGCCCTGCACTTGGGTGCCCATTTCGGTTGAGCTGACGGTGACCGGTTTGCCGACCCGGACCTTGTTCAAGTCCTTGGGAAACACACCGAAGGTCACCCACACCTGGGACAGGTCCGAGAGGGTGAAAGCGTTGCTGGTTTCGCTGACGACTTCACCGACGCCCAGGTGTTTTTCCACCACCACACCGGCGAACGGTGCGCGCAACTCGTAGCGATTGCCACCAACCAGCACAGCGCTGCCGCTTAATGCGGTCATCTTTTGACGAGCGTTGTTCAGGGCAATCTCAGCTTCCTGCAGGGCCTGGCGCGCCAGCAGGTAATCCTGTTCGGCGGAAATCTTGTCCTGCCACAACTGGCGTTCCCGCTGGAAGGTGGTGCGCGCCAATTCAACCCGGCGCTCGCTGGCGGCCAGCTCACTGCGCTGGTCGGAGATCTGCTGGCTGGCAATCACCGCCAACAGCTCACCCTTCTTCACCGATTGGCCGAGGTTGGCCTTGACCGACTCCACCACACCCGCCACACGCGGGATGATGTGGGAGGTGCGGTCTTCGTCGAAACGCACCTCGCCCGGCAATACCAGCATCGTGCTAAGAGTGCGGGGCTCGGCCTGGGCCAATTGAATGCCAGCGGCCTGGATCTGCTGCTCGGTGAGTTCGAGTGTGCCTTCTTCTTCATCGGCCCAGGCAACGCCGGACAGCATCAGGCCCAGGGCAATGGCAAGTGCCACACCGTGTCGGTTGTTCATAAAGGACTCCAAAGACAATCAAAACCGGGCGAGGTCGCCGTAGATCCGTTCGATACGCACCCAGGCGTCAGTGGCCTGGGCGGTGGCGGTGAGGTACTGGGTGCGCGCAGCGATCAGTGTGCGCTGGGCGTCGAGCACGTCGAGGTAGCTGAACTTGCCCATCTCGAAACCACGGGTGGCGCTGTCCACTGCACTTTGCGCGGCGGGCAGGATCTGCTGGTTGAACGCGCGCACTTCGGTATTAGCGGTTTGCCACAGGTCCAGCGCCTGGCGGGTTTCAGTGCGCAGGCGCAGTTCGGTGGCGTTGCGCAGGTCACGGGCCTGGTCGGCGCGGCGGGTGGCGGCGAGCACGTTGCCCTGATTGCGGTTGAACAGCGGGATCGGCATCGACACGCCCACCAGGTTCACGCGCTCGCGCACACTAGCGTCGTACTGGCTACCGATGGACACATCGAGGTCGGGAATGCGTTGGGCTTTTTCCAGGCCGACGCTGGCTTCGTTTTGCAGGATGTTCAGCTCGGCCAGGCGCAGTTCAGTGGTCTGCTCAAGGCGCGTCAACAACTGTGCAAGCGGCGGCAGGGGCGGTGTGGATTGGGACGGTGTAGCGACGGCCTGGAAATCCGCGCCGGCACTGCCGGTGCTGGCGGCCAGGCGGCGATAGGCGTCGGTAAGGCCGACCTGTGCGCGGTTCAATTCCAGGCGCATTTCCGATAGTTGCACCTGCGCACGGGTTGCCTCTACCGGCGACGCTTTGCCCGCCGTGACGCGACCATTGGCAACGCCCAGGCCGCGCTCGGCCACGGCCATGGAACGCTGCGCCAGTTCGAGGCGTTCCTGCGCACGCAGCGCGCCGTAGTAGTTGTCGATGACGTCGGCGCGCAGTGTGTTGCGGCGCTGTTCCAAGGTCAGGGCGGCGGCGTCCTGGGCACGGCTGGCCACGTCAATGCGTGCACCACGCTTGCCGCCCAACTCCAGGGCCTGGCTGAGCTTGATGGAGGTGGTGCGAGAGTTGCGACGGGTGTCTTCGGCGTCCCAGGAGAGCACCGGGTTGGGGATCAACCCGGCCTGCTGGCGGCCGCCCTGGGCGATGTCGATTTCCCATTGTGCAGCCGCCAGGTCAGGGTTATTGGCGAAGGCGGTTTGCAGGGCTGAATCGAGTGTGAGGGTCTGTGCCTGGGCAGCGCCAGCAACCAGCCACAACACACCCGCCCCCATGAGTTTTCTAACGGAAATTGCCATAACGAGAGTTCCACGCCCATGAAGTACAAGCGCAGGCAATGTAGCGGCCGCGACTTATCAGGGCGGTGGAGCAAAGATTACAAATCCGACAGCAATGGCTCTGCGGCGGGCATTTCGACCGCCCGCCGCTGATCGCACCAAAACGGTACATAAGCACTTGGCCAGCGCGGTATCGGGTATGCTTTTCGGACAGGAAACAAAAAGAAACAATTTTCCCAACCTGTTCGATAAGGAGTCCCGCCTTGGAGTTATCGACTGCCGCGTGGATGGTTCACGACACTCGCCTTATGTTTTGTGTACTGCTGGCCATCGCCAGCATCATCGTGCTGATCAGCGCGACCAAGTTGCCGCCATTTCTGTCGATCCTGATCGGCACCTTTATCGCCGGTGTCGGCGCCGGCCTGCCGCCGGAAGAAGTGGCCAAGGCCTTCAGCAAAGGCGCCGGGGCGATCCTCGGTGAAGCCGGGATCATCATTGCGCTGGGCTCGATGCTCGGCGCGTTGATGGCCGAATCCGGCGCGGCCGACCGCATTGCCACCACTCTGCTCGGGCTGGGCAAGGGCAAGTCATTGCCGTGGGTGATGGCGCTGGTGGCGATGGTGATCGGCCTGCCGTTGTTCTTCGAAGTGGGCCTGGTGATGATGGTGCCGATCATCTTTGTGATGGCCAAGCGTTCAAACCAGCCGCTGCTGAAAATCGCCATCCCGGCACTGGCCGGCATGACCACCCTGCACGCTCTGATGCCGCCGCATCCGGGGCCGCTGATTGCGGTAGGCGCCTTGCACGCCGACCTCGGCCTGACCATGTTGCTGGGTTTCTGCCTGGCGGTGCCGGCGGTGATCCTGGCTGGTCCGATCTATGGCAACTGGCTGTCCAAGCGCCTGCAGGTGGATGAACCGGCGGACATCGGCGCACTGTTCAGCGCCCCGCCCAAGGCGCCGCGCCAGCCGAGCTTTACCGTGTCGTTGCTGATCATTCTGTTACCGGTGATCCTGATGCTGGGCAGCACGCTGGCCAAGGTCGCGCTACCGGCCGACAGCAGCGTCGGCCTGACCTTGAAGTTCCTCGGTGAACCGCTGATCGCCCTCGGCCTGGCCGTGATCGCCGCCGTGATCTGCCTGGGCTGGGCCGCAGGCATGCCAAGAGCCGACGTGGGCAACACCCTGCGCAAAGCCCTCGCCCCCATCGCCGTCTTGCTGCTCACCATCGGCGCCGGCGGCGGCCTCAAGCAAACCCTGCTGGATGCCGGTGTGAGCCAGACCATCAGCAAGGTCGCCGAAGGTGCGCACATGCCGTACCTGCTGCTGGCATGGCTGATCGCGGTTGCGTTGCGCCAGGCAACGGGTTCGGCGACAGTCGCCACCACCACGACGGCGGGCATTCTTGCGCCGATGATGGCCGGGCTGGCGGTGACGCAAAGCTCGCTGGTCGCGCTGGCAATCGGTGCCGGCTCGGTGTTCTTCTGCCACGTCAACGACGCCGGGTTCTGGATGGTGCGTGAGTACTTCGGCTTGCAACTGAAGCAAACGATCTGGGTGTGGTCGGTGTTGCAGACGGTTGTTTCAGTCGTAGGCTTGGTGGGTACGTTGCTGCTCTGGCACTTCCTGACCTGAAAATGCCGTTATTGAGGGGAAGCGCACTTCCCCTCAATGGTTTTACTGATGCAAAACAAAACGAGCATCCAGCTTGCCGAGCAACTCAAATGTATTCATGTAAGGCACACCCAACAGTGAGCACACATTGGGTCAAATCGTCATTGCCCCTGGCGAGCTCGTCCCTGACCGGCACGATACTGGCAATCTCCAAAGCCTGGTGTTGTTGAAGAATCCATGCCCAGTAACCTGGGCAAACCGTCATTGCGTAACAGCGGTTCTTGGCCTCGATCAGCGTGTTCGAATCCTATAGATGCTTCATGCCGATAGTTTCATCCCATAAGTCTTCAACTTGGCAGGCTGCACCCCCAGCAGTTTCCCCGCTTCTCGCAGCAGAATGCGTCCGCTCTGCGCTTCTGCCAGAACAGCCTTGCTCAAACGGGTGCTGTTTCTGATCGCCGCGGTGCGGTAGTAGTCCCCTCCACTGCCGTCCTTATCTCGATACGCCTGCAAGATACGACGGTAGTAAGCGTCATATTCATCACTGCTGATGTAGCCAAGATCACGGGCACGACGGGCAATCACCAATGTGCTGACGTGAAAGCGTCCGGCCAAGGGAGCCAGGTTTCCTTCCCAGTGAATATTCGAATCCCAGTGCCCCCGAAAAACCAGCTCCGGCGCCAAGAACTCTCCCGCGACAGCATTGCAAAAAGCTTCTTCCTGGCGAGCACTCTGACTGTTGCCATCGGAGACACCCGGGCTGCCAATCCAGATATGCGCCAGCTCATGCATCAATGTAAAAAGCCGCGCCGTGGGTGCGTCCGCACTGTTGATGAACACCACGGGAGCCATCGCGTTGCTGATCGAAAATCCTCGAAACTCACTCACATCAAGTTTTCGGTGGGTGTCTCCCATGGCAACCCCGCTGCGCATGACGAGAATGCCAGCGTCCTCGGCGCCACTTACCAAGGCCCTGAAATAGTCCTCATAGCTCATACGGGCAAAGTCATCCGTCACACCGAGGACGCGACGAATATCTGCAACCACTTCCTTGATGGGCGAACGACTGCTGAAACTTCCCACGAAAGGCAGCGGAGAACGCTCGTGGTCCTGCAAGTACTCCAAATACCATTCTTGTTTACGGAGCACGTCTCTCACGGTGTCTATTAGATTCAAGCTGGGTTTGTCAGGAAAAACACCCTCCCCAGTACGCAGATCGGGGATAGAAAGATGATCCTGCGGCGGAACCTTGAGGAAAAGAAAACCAAAAGGGATATTTGCAATAACGGCCCATTTTTTGCGCTTGGTTAAACGTAGGAAGGCTCTGACCTACTTCCCACTCCCTGACACGCTCCAGATGCATCGTGAGACTTTTGGCAACTTTTGCCTCAGACAAACCCGCCCGCTGGCGAGACCAGGAAAGGATGGCGGGATTGATAAAAGCCGTCTGGTTCATAAGGTTCTGAATGCTGCTCAGGGGTGGCCAGGACTATAGAAACGGCGGCAAATCCGGTCAATTGATGGCCCTACGTGGCATTTGTAACAGCATCCACGGCGTGCTGTTTTCCAAACAACGCCACACTCCCCACCCCCACCGCCCCCATCACCACGCAATACCCCACGCAAACCCACGGGCTGGTCGGCATCAACGCAATCAGCAGCAGCGGCGTGGTACTCGCCCACAGCGCGTAGGCAATGTTGTAGGTAAAGGAAATCCCCGACACCCGCACCTGCGCCGGAAACAGATCGACCATCACCGACGGCACCGCGCCGACCACGCCGCAACTGAGGCCCGCCACGGCATATGCCGCGCCCAGCCAGATCCCGCCGTTGATCAGGCTGGCGTACAGCACCGCAATCCCCACCGGCAGCATCAGGCTGTAGACCAGCACCGCGCGCCAGGCGCCGATGCGGTCCACCAACAGGCCGGCCAGGACGCAGCCGATGTTCAGGAACACGATGCCCAACGCGCTCAGGGCGAAGGTGTGGCTGGGGCTCATGCCGAAGGTTTTCTGCATCATGGTCGGGGTGATCACTACCAGTACGACCACGGCGGAGGTGAGTACGCAGGTGAGGATCATCGCGGGCAGCAACACCGCGCGATGGTCACGCAGCACGGTACGCAGCGGGAGTTCGGCGGCGGCCTGGCGGCGGGCCTGCATTTCGAGGAACACCGGGGTTTCGCTGAGCCAGCGGCGCAGCCACACGCCGATCACGCCGAACACACCGCCGAGCAGGAATGGGAAGCGCCAGGCGTAGTCGAGGATTTCTGCGGGGGTGAAGACCTGCGCCAGCAGCGTGGCGGTGAGGGCGCCGAGCAGGTAGCCGAAGGTCAGGCCGGCTTGCAGGAAGCCCAGGGCATAGCCGCGATGGTGGGGCGGCGCGTGTTCGGCGACGAAGGTCCAGGCGCTGGGCACTTCACCGCCGACCGCCGCACCTTGCAGCACGCGCAGCACCAGCAGGATCAGCGGGGCGAAGTAACCGATTTGCGCGTAGGTCGGCATGATCCCGATCAGCAGACAGGGCAAGGCCATCATCAGGATGCTCAGGCTGAACACGCGCTTGCGTCCCAGGTGATCGGCGAAGTGCGCCATCAGGATGCCGCCCAGCGGGCGCGCCAGGTAGCCGGTGACAAAGATGCCGAAGCTTTGCAGCAGGCGCAGCCACTCAGGCATTTCCGGCGGGAAGAACAGCTGGCTCAAGGTCAGCGCGAAAAACACGAAGATGATGAAATCGTAGATTTCCAGGGCACCGCCGAGGGCGGCCAGGCCCAGGGTTTTGTAGTCGGAGCGGGAAAAACGCTGCGCCTGCGTAGGAAAGGTGGCAGTCATGTGGAGGCTCGGCAGACAAACGAAATGGCGTGCAGGTTATGAGCTGAGCCCAATGATGGCAATCGCGGCAGATATATTTGTTTTCCTCATGGATCGATGAAGATAACTGCATTCCCATATCAATGGCCGTAGCGGAACATGCCGGAAAAATCGCCTGCACCCTAATAACTATAAGAGGAAAGACTCATGGCCGATGCTATCGAAGAAAGCCGCTATGCCCGATTTGCCCTGCGTTGTTCCAATTTCGCCGAGCGCTGGTTTCCAGACTCCTGGGTATTCGCCGCCCTTGCGGTGATCATCGTTGCCGTGGCGACCCTGGGTATGGGCGCCGCACCGACCGAGGCCGCCAAGGCCTTTGGTGATGGGTTCTGGAGCCTGATCCCGTTCACCATGCAGATGGCCTTCGTGGTGATCGGCGGTTATGTCGTCGCCAGCTCGCCGCCCGCCGTGCAACTGATCGACCGCCTGGCGCGTATCCCAAAGAATGGCCGCTCGGCCGTGGCCTGGGTGGCGCTTATCTCGATGGTCGCCTCGTTGCTGAACTGGGGCTTGTCCCTGGTGTTTGGCGGTTTGCTGGTGCGGGCGCTGGCGCGTCGCACGGATCTGCGCATGGATTATCGTGCTGCCGGTGCAGCGGCGTATCTGGGGCTCGGCGCCGTGTGGGCGTTGGGGTTGTCGTCATCGGCGGCACAGTTGCAGGCCAACCCGGCCAGCCTGCCGCCGTCGATTCTGTCGATCACGGGAGTGATCCCGTTCACCGACACCATCTTCCTGTGGCAATCCGGCGTGCTGTTGCTGGCATTGATCGTGGTGTCGCTGATCATCGCCTACGCCACCGCACCCGGCCCGAACAGCGCCCGCGATGCCAAGGCCTGTGGGGTCGACCCGGCGTTCAACCTGCCCAAACTGCAAGCCCCCGCCCGCCCGGGTGAGTGGCTCGAGCACAGCCCCTTGCTGACCATTCTGCTGGCATTGCTGGCGGCTGGCTGGCTGTTCCATGAGTTCTCGACCAAACCGGCGATCAGTGCCATTTCAGGGCTGAACACCTATAACTTCCTGTTCATCATGACCGGCGCCCTGCTGCACTGGCGCCCGCGCAGCTTCCTCGATGCGGTGGCGCGTGCGGTGCCGACCACCACCGGCGTGCTGATCCAGTTCCCGCTGTACGGCTCGATCGCCGCGCTGATGACCGTGGTCAAGGGTGGCGACGGCCAGACCCTGGCGCACCATATCTCCACCTTCTTCACCTCCATCGCCTCCCATGACACCTACGCGCTGCTGATGGGCGTGTATTCGGCGGTGCTGGGCTTCTTTATCCCGTCGGGCGGCGGCAAGTGGATCATCGAAGCGCCATACGTGATGCAAGTGGCCAATGACCTGCAATACCACCTGGGTTGGGCGGTGCAGATCTACAACGCCGCCGAGGCGCTGCCGAACCTGATCAACCCGTTCTATATGCTGCCGCTGCTGGGGGTGTTGGGGCTCAAAGCGCGGGACCTGATTGGCTTTTCGTTCGTGCAGTTGCTGGTGCACACGCCGCTGGTCTTGTTCCTGCTGTGGGCGCTGGGGACAACGTTGAAGTATTTGCCGCCGGTAATGCCCTGACCAATGGATGAAGCATCTGTTGCTGCAACAGGTGCTTCATTCAGGCGCAACAGGAAAACATTCCAATAGATCAGGCAGGGCGCTCTGGATCGTGTCCCAAACCACATCAAGGTTGATATCGAAATAACCGTGGGCGATTCGGTTGCGCATTCCGCGCATGCTACGCCATGTGATTTGCGGGTGACTTCACGCAAAATCCGAATACTAGTCCATGATTTTCGTCGAAGCTTCACCAATGATGATCAGGCTCATGATCACCGCTTGCTGAGTACACTTGTCTTCCAGAAAACCCTCTTTACCCAAGCCATCAACAAAGGTGATCGCATCAGTGGCAGCTCAGCGGATGTGACTCATGTCTGATCGAGCGCGTGGGCTTATCTCACGCGGATGAATGGCAATCTCTGGCTTCACCCACCAATACCTTTGATTAACCTGACTCGGACTCCTACTCACCTAGCAACAAGGAACTCCGATGACGCCCCTATCCAAATCACTGGAAGAGTTGATCACTGATATCTACCAGGACGGCAACGTTTCAGTCACTGAATACAGGACCTTGCGCGACGACGCAGATCGCCGCATGGACGCGGTGATCAAGGAGTTCGGCCTGCACAACAACGTGACCGCCTTCCAGAAATCGATCGACGTGGCCATGCAGTTGTTGCAGACCACTGTCGTCGATGCAAAGAAGGCCAGGCTGACCGACACGGGCGAGGCCATCGTCAAGGACGCGGTGACGGCGCAGGTGGAGTACTTGCGCGCCGGCAGCGAGTTGGCGCTGCGCCTGCTGTGATCCGCTGATTCAAATCACTGTCTTCGTTCCGTCACATTGCATTGCTACCGTCCTGCGAAATATCTTGCAACACCTCGCCAAGGACTCCCCGCAATGAGCGACGAGCACGAAGACCGCCCTTCCCCCGATTCCGCAGCCCAACCGCCAGTCGACACCAGCCGTCGTCGTTTCCTGGGGGGCGCGGCGGTGCTGGGGGTTGGCGCAACCTTGAGTGCCTGCGGCAATACCAGCGAAGCACCGGGTAAACCGGTGGCGCGGCCGCTGACGCCGCAAGAGTTGGACAAGGCCTTGCGTGAGCAGGTGAAAACCGTGGTGGTGATCTACGCCGAAAACCGCAGTTTCAACAACTTGTTTGCGGACTTCCCGGGTGTTGAGAAACCGCTGTCGGCGCTATCCGCCGCCGACACGCAGCAGCGTGACCGCGATGGCAGCCTGCTGACGACCCTGCCTCCAACCTGGGGTGGTGTGCTGCAAGTCGGCCCGCAAACGGTGGACGGGGTGACCTACCCCAGCGAAGTGCAATTCCAGGAGAACCTGCCCAACGCGCCCTTCGCCCTCAAGGGCCCGAACGCCGAAGACCTGCCGCTGAGCCTGGTCACCCGTGACCTGTGGCACGTGTTCTACCAGAACCAGATGCAGATCAACGGCGGCAAGAACGACAACTTCGTCGCCTGGGCCGACTCCGGCGGCCTGGTGATGGGCCATTACGCCCAGAGCCGTTATTCCCTGCGCCTGTGGGACGTGGCCAAGGAGTTTGTGCTCTGCGACAACTTCTTCCAGGGGGCGTTTGGTGGTTCGTTCCTCAACCATCAATACCTGATCAGCGCCACCGCGCCGTTTTACCCGAATGCCGCGCAATCGGTGGCCAAGGCGCAGATCGCCACGCTGCAAAGCGATGACCCCACCGACCCGCGCCTCAAGCCCCTGGACAAGTCCCCCGCCAGCGCGATGACCGGCCCGCCGCAGTTCGGCCCCAGCGCGCTGACCCCGGATGGCTACGGCGTGAACACCCTGGCTCCACCGTACTGGCCGACCTGGATCCGCGACCCGGAAAACCCGGACTATTCCAAGCCTGACCTGCCCAACGTGCTGGTGCCGCAAACCCACGAACACATCGGCGACAAGCTGTCGAAGAAGAACGTCGACTGGGCGTGGTACGCCGGCGCCTGGCAAGCGACGCTGGACCAGTTCAAGGATTCGGGCGGCATTCCAAAAATCCCGAACTTCCAGTATCACCACCAGCCGTTCAACTACTTCAAGCAGCAGGGCCCCGAGAACCGCGTCGAGCGCGACAAACGCCTGCGCGATGCTGGTTTGGGGGACGAGTCGAGCACCAACAAGTTCTTCGCCGACGCCCAGGCCGGCCAGCTGCCCGCTGTCACCTTCTACAAACCCCAGGGCAACCTGAACATGCACGCGGGCTATGCCGACGTGGCGTCTGGCGACCGCCATATCGCCCGTGCCTTGAAGGTGCTGCAAGAGAGTCCGCAGTGGAAAAACATGGTGGTGGTGGTGACCGTCGACGAAAACGGCGGCTGGTGGGACCACGTGGCACCGCCAAAGGGCGACCGCTGGGGGCCTGGCACGCGGATTCCGGCGCTGGTGGTGTCGCCGTTCGCCCGCAAAGGCACGGTGGACCATACGGTATACGACACCGGGTCGATCCTGCGCTTGATCACCCGGGTGTTCCAGCTCGAGACTCTGGACGGCCTCAAGCAACGCGATGACGCGATGATCGCCCGCGGCCAGAAACCCATGGGCGACTTGAGCAACGCTTTGCAGTTCAGCGTGTAGGTTTTCTTATCCAATAGCGACATGCCCGCTGAATTAGCACGCGGTTTTCCTGGTCAGCCGCTACTGTGTGGAGGTGGGCTTTCACCCCGCGCAGACGGGCTTTCGCTGACAAGGAAATAACAATGTTCAAACCAACCAGGCTGTCCTTCACCATGGCCGCACTGATGGCGAGTGCGGTCGTACAGGCCGATGTCGATGTACCGCTAGGGAGCACGCAGCGTGTGACCAAGCTGTTCGCTTTCCCCAACAACTGCAACGTAATCTGCTTTCGACCCTGGACGCTGGAACAGACTGCCGAGCATTACCTGAACCAGAGCCTGCAACGGGATGGGTACACCCGGGCGAAAGCCAGCGTCAAGACCCATGACGGGCAGGTTTCGGCGACCTTCAGCGGTGTGCCGGACAATTATGGCCAACCGTTGACCTCCTTGCTCAATACCGCCGACCTGGCCTATCAAGGCGCGAGCAAGCTCAACAGCGATGGCAAGTGGGCCTACAACTGGTACCTGTTCCTGCCGCTGGGCATGGCCCTGGACAATCGAAAGAGCATCGAGCTGCTGCACTTCCCGCCGGACTACTCGCTGACCCAGGCCCAGGACTACCTTGAATCGGCCACCACCGACCGCTGGGCCACCTTGCTCACGGAGAATGGCATCCCGGCCACCGAAACGCCGGCCTACCAGACCATCATCGATATCGCCCCCATCGCCGCGCCTTCCAATGCGGGCAAGGACCTGGAAACCGTCTACAGCTACTTCACCGATTACCAGACGCGCATGGTCCGGGAGTTGAGCCTGTCCACCAAAGGGGCATTGCCCATGGTGGCGTTCGGCGCACCGGTGCGCAGCTGGATCAAGCAACAATACGGGCAGACCGTGGCAGTGCTGAGCCTGGCGCAGATCAGCCCCGCCGCTGGCCAAACCGTTTCGGTGTTGGGTGCCAACCACCCCAGTTACATCTGGTATGCGGCAAGCCCCGACACCTACGACGGCAACGAGCAGAAAGCCGACGAAGCCGGTTTGAAGGTGATGGGCCAGGATCTCAGCGCCGCCTGCTGGCAGGCCGGGATGGGCCAAAAACCCGCGAGCGATCCGAACGTACTGCTCAAGGCGTGCACGACTACCTGGCAAGTCACCCGCAAGGAGCAGACGTGCGAACTGTTCTACACCTCGGTGCGCAATCTATCCCCGGAAGATGCGAATGCAAAATGCGCCACGCCAACCATCAAGACCCAATTGAAACAGCTGCGCAATGCAGCACCACTCCCGACGATCAGCGCACCGGTGCTGTAAATTGCACAAAAAACAGCCGATTTCTACTGTCAACATTGACAGTAGAAATCAGGTCCATGTTCGGCGAGTCTTGAGCCGCGCCCATCCGCTGCAAGACTGGTAGTCAGCCACCACCCGCAGGTCGATGCAGCCTAAACCAGGAGAGTTATGAAAACTCAGGCCATGGATAAGGCTAAAACCGCTGTGGGTGACAGCCTTTACCCTTTCAAGTCCACGCTCGGACAAGGCTACCCAACGGACAGGCAATTCGAGGTGGTGCACAACATTCAAGGGGTGGGCGTGGGAGTCAAGGCGCGCGTGGCCTTTGACAGCCGTGTGTGCATCGCCAAGATCTCAGGCTACGCCCTGAGCGAAAGACGCCTGCACACGTTGCAGTTATCGTCGCGTATCCACCTCTACGACTGCTGGTTCAGTGGCCTGCTGTCGCATTCGTGCAAACCGAACGTGTTTCTCGACTTGCACTACCTGGAGGTCTGGACGTTGCACGAAATCCAGGCCGACACCCTGCTGACCGTGGATTACGCCATGACCGAAGACGTGCTGTTCCGGCAGTTCGCCTGCCAATGCGGCGAATTGAACTGCCGGGGCTGGATTACCGGTCGCGATGAACCATTGAACGCCGAGGGGCAGGCGTTCATGGCCCAGTGGTGCGACCGTAAACGCTCTTAGGCTTCGCCCAGCGGACGCAGGCGGTATTGCGGTGGCAACTGCTCGAAACCACTGATGGTGGTGTTCAAGCTCTTCCAGCGGCCGTCCTTGATGCCGTAGATGCAGCCGTGGATCGACAGGCTCTGCCCACGGTGCCAGGCGTTTTGCACAATGCTGGTGTGCCCGACATTGGCCACTTGCTGGATCACGTTCAACTCGCAGAGACGGTCGACGCGTTCTTCCTCGGTGGGCAATTGGGCCAGCAGGTCGCGGTTCTCGTAGTAGAGGTCGCGAATGGTGCGCAGCCAGCCGTCGATCAGGCCGAACTGACGGTCCTGCATCGAGGCGCGCACGCCGCCACAGCCATAGTGGCCGGTGACCAGGATGTGTTTGACCTTGAGCACGTCCACCGCGTACTGGATCACCGACAGGCAATTGAGGTCGGTGTGCAGCACCACATTGGCCACGTTACGGTGCACGAACAGATCACCCGGCAGCATGCCGACGATCTCGTTGGCCGGTACGCGGGCATCGGAACAGCCGATCCACAGGTATTCCGGGGTTTGCTGGCGGGCGAGCTTGGCGAAGAATTCGGGATCTTCCTGTTTGATCGCGTCCGCCCAGCGTTCATTGTTATCAAGCAGGTCTTGTAGTTCGTTCATCAGGGAAAGCCTCAGGAATGATGCGCAGTTTTGTGACTGACAACCCCACGTCCAGGTCACGCCCTGCCGGCGAATAACAAGCGTGAATTAGCTTGAATCTTTAGGCCGCGCAGCCTGTCCACACACTATAAGCCCCACAGTATGAGGATTGGCCATGACTGAATCACGACGCCCCTACGGCGCTACACAGCCCGAACCGATTGATGACAATGAAGATCGCATGGGCTCGATGCGCGAGCTGGATTTTGACGAAGACGCGCCCACCACGCATATCGGCGACGAACGGGTGCGGGAGGCCGGGCTGACTGGGGCTTCGACCGAAGACCATGAAGCGACGAACGATGACATGAGCCCTGAAACGCTGATCCATGAAGATGGAGCAAGGGATGCTCAGGAAGCGGGCGAAGGCGAACCGGCGGACTGGGACCTGAGTATCGTCGATGAGGATGAGATCGGTGGGGGCAATGGCCTGGATGAGGCCGAATTGGCAGATATTGATCCAGTAGACGGTAACCGCTGACAGAACGTGTCCTACAGGTGGGAGGGGGCTGCCCACGATAGCGGCATGTCAGACTGATAAGGTGCCTGGTACACCGCCATCGGGGGCAAGCCCCCTCCCACAATGGGCTATGTATTTAGTCAACCAGGGTGCAGGCCATGACGACCGCATCTTCGCGGCCACCGACAGCCGGGTAATAGTCCCGGCGACGGCCGATCTCGTTGAAACCATAGCGCTCATACAGGCGAAACGCGCCGGTATTGCTGTCGCGCACTTCCAGGAAGCACTCCCGCGCATTGGCCGCGTAGGCACGTGACATCAAGTGCTCCAGCAGCGCCAGTCCCAGGCCGCGCCCCTGGTTTTCCGGTTTGACGGTAATGTTCAGCAGATGCGCCTCATCGAGGATGATCTGCACCACGCCGTGCCCCACCTGCTGCTCACCTTCGAACATCAGCCAGATCTGGTACTTGCCCAGCCCATCGAGAAAGATCCCACGGGTCCAGGGATGGCTGAACGCCGCGTATTCGATTTTCAGCACGGCGTCGAGGTCGGCCTCGGTCATCGGGCGGAAGGATAAAGCCTCACTCATCGGTTGTTTTCCAGCGCGCCATCAGCCGGCGCATGGCTTGCCAGACATCAGCCTTACGCTGTGGCTCTTCCATTAATAATTCCAGGCCCGGCAGGACCCACACCAAGCCCAGGCTTTCGACCTGCAGCTCGCGGTACCAGGCTTCGGCATTGGCCTCGCCGGCAAAACGCACAGCGGGCAAGCCGATCAGCCACAGGCACGCGCAGGGTTCGTCTTCCAGGCGCGCCGACACAAAACCTTGCACGAAATCCCGTGCGGCCTCGGGGCCTTGATCCATGTTGCCACGCACCAGCAGCGGCCAGCGCACCGGGTCGCCGACGATTTGCGGGCTGTCGGGCAGGCCGGCGGCGCGCAGCATGTCCTTGAGCAGCATGTAGGCGGGGTCGCGGGTCTGGAAACGTTCGCCGGTGGGCAACTCGACGAGCAGCAGGCAGCGCCCGGCGCGCAGCAATTGCAGGGCAAAGCGCGGTGGCGGCACCACCGGGGCCTTGACCACCGGGGCCGCCTCTTCGACCACCTTGGCGGCCTTGGTCACCGGCACGGGGCGCGGCACTTCGATCTTGGCGCGCTCGACCACCGGTCGCGTCTCCGGCGTGGGCTTGACCACCGCCACCGGCGCAGCCGCTTCCTCGCCCGAAGACTCGAACGCCTCATAGGGCTCAAGCGCCTGCAACAGCTCGGGCCGCGACGGCGCGGCAAACGGCAGTTCGGTGCGGGGCAGCCAGTTGACCACCTGCATGGCGGTCAAGTAAGCGCGACGTCGGGACTCGATAAGCACAGCTCGGCCACTTGTGGATAACTAAAGAGCGGGGATTCTACCGCTGTTCGGCAACAATCGCCCACTGCGTACTGACCGGCTGTGGATAAATCCCGCGCCCGATGCAGTACAATCGCGACTTTTAATCGCCAACCAGCCGGCCATTCCAATGATCGAACCCAAGCGCGTCTTGCGCGCCCTCGCCGAACACTGGGCCCTGCTTGAGCCACTGTGCGAACACTTCGACCAAGGCACCCTGAGCCTGGGCGAACTGCGCGCACAACTGGCCGCCCAACAACTGGACAGCACGCCACAGGACATCACCAGCCTGCTGGACGTGTGGATTCGCCTGGATATCCTGGTGCCTGTTGCCAAGAGCCCGAACCGTTTCGAGCTCAATGCGCAGATCCACGACTTCCTGGCCTATCTTCGCAAGGAGCACCGGCTTGGCCTGTGCCTGGAAATCGAAGCCTACCTGCGCCACCTCGAGCGCCTGGCCGGTTATATCCAGGACGCCTTCGATATCCGTGATGGCCACGACCTGGCCCGTCAGTTACGCCTGCTCGACATGCGCGTGCGCGACGTGCTGAAAAAACTCGCCAACGACGAACAGGCCCTCGCCGCAGTGGCCGATCGCGCCAAGACCAGCGACCGCCAGATTCCGTTGCGCCAGCGTTATGCCGAGGTCCTCGCGACCTGGGACGAATACGTCGAACCGATGATCCAACTGGTGAACGCCGACGGCGCCTTCGAGCAAGGCGTGCGCAAGGTGGAAAATGTGCTGTTGCGCATGCTCACCGAGCAGCAGCGTCTCGGCCATCTGGTGGACGACGACATGCTGCTGCGCACCCACGCGCGCATCCTGGAGATGCAGACCAGCGCCCAGCTGACTCTGCGCCACGCCCGCGAGCTGCTGCTACCGCTGCGCGAAGAAGCGCGTCGGCACAACGCCGTGACCCGTGGCGCGGCGCTGGCGTTGTCGGCCATTCGCCGTAAAGGCCTGGACGCAGTCCCGCAGGCGGCGATGCCGATGTTCACCCGGCCGCAGAGCACCTTCCTCGGCAGTGCCAGCCAGGTGGAAGCCTACGTGTATGCCCTGGCGAATTTCGAGCCGAAACCGGCGCGCTTTCCCAAGGCGCACAAGTCCCACAAGGGCGACGCCCAGCGCGCACCGCGCACGGTCAAGGAAATGCTCGAGCGCTGCGAAGACGCGCTGCCGATGCCGGACCTGATGACCTGGCTGCTGGAGCAGGAACCCGACGGCGCCACCGACGAATTGCTGTACTGGTTCTCGCGCCTCTCGCGGGAAAAACGCTTCAAGCGCGAACGCCTGGAACGCCGCGACTACCACACACACGAGCACCAGGTCAGCCTGCGCTCCTTCGCCCTGCTCCCGGCCAGCCCTGATGCAGCCGAGAATTCTGCGAGCACACCTTATGCATCTTGATCTATCCGAACTGTCCCAGCTGGCGCCGATCTTTCGCGAGCTGTTCAAGGGTTACCACGTCAGCCGCCGCGACCCGGAGCTGTACGCACAACTGTCGAACTTCCAGGACCAGTACCGCACGCTGTTCAAGGCCCTGGGCTTTGAGCTGGTATGCGACACGCGGGGCTTCTACTACTTCGTGCCGGACACCGCCGTGGCGGCCGCGCAGGTCAACAAGACCGCCCAGCGCCTGGCGTTGTTCACCTTCATCATCGTCGAGCACCTGGCCGACCAGGGCCGCGACCCGATTGCCGTGCTCGACGGTGGCAGCCTGGGCCGTGATGAGTTGCCGTCGTTGCTGGAGAAGTACCGCGACCTGTTTATCCAGGCCGAAGTGCAGACCCAGGAAGAACTCGAAGAAAAAATCATGCGCCGTATGACCCAGCTGGGTTTTGCCAGCGAAGACAACGGCATCTATCGCTTCCTGCCGCCGATGCACCGCTTCCTCGATGTGTGCCTGTCGGTGCAGCAAGACCGCGACCTGGCAGCCAGCGTGCACAGCGTGTTGCCGCTGCCGGCACCGGTGATCATCGACGAAGACAGCGATGAGAAATTGCTGAAAACCGATGACCCACTCGACTTGAGCGACTTCGCCGATGAAAGCGATGAAGACGCCCTGGCCCGCGCCATTGCCGAAGAACAGGAGACCGATGCATGAGTAAGGAACGCTACGGCATCCGCCGCTTCGCCCTATTGAACACCGCCGGTTACAGCCTGGGTCTGTTCCCGCTGGAAGAGCCGCTGTCGGTATATGGCGCAAACAACCTGGGTAAATCCGCGTCGATCAACGCCTTGCAGTTCCCGATCCTGGCGCGCATGTCGGACATGAGTTTCGGCAAGTACACCCTGGAACAATCGCGGCGCTTCTACTTTGCCACCGACACCAGCTACATCCTCGTGGAAGTCTCACTGCCCCACGGCCCACACGTGATCGGCGTGGTCGGGCGCGGCCCGGGCGGTGGTTTCGGTCACCAGTTCTTTGCCTATGCCGGCAAGCTGAACCTGGCGCACTACCAGAAGAACGACACCTGCCTGCGTCAGAAGGAGCTGTTCACCAACCTTGAGCGCGAAGGCCTGAAAGCCTACGAACTCAAGCCGGATGAGCTGCGTCGCTTGCTGGTGGGTGGGCATACGTCAATCCCGCTGGACCTGACGTTGATTCCGCTGCGCTCCACCAGCGAGCAGAGCCTGAAGACCTTCCGCGCGCTGTTTATCAACCTGCTGCACATGCGTGAAATCACTGCGGCCAAGCTCAAGCAATTGTTTCTCGATGCCTTCGAACACAGCTTGCGTTCCGGCAGTGTCGATTACATCGCCGCGTGCGAAGAAGCCTTCCGCGATGTAAGGCGCATGGAGCAGGACTACAACTCCCTGGTCGCCGCCGGCCCGCTGGTAGAAGCGCTGTCCAATGGTGTTCGCCAGCGCGACGTGCTGCGTGGCAAATTGCATCGCCTGTCGCCGCTGCTGGATTCGCTGCTGGGCACCTGGTCGGACTACGCCAGTGCACGCAAGGAAGAACTGACGATCCAGGCCGAGCACTACCGCAACGAGCAGGACGCGCTGCAGAACGACCAGCGTGGCGGCACCCAGGAGCTGATGCGCCTGGAGCGGGAAATCAGTGGTATCCAGCGTTGGTTGGGCGAGTTGTCGGTGCTCAAGCATCGATTTGCCCTGGTGGATGACGTCAAGATGCTGGAACAGCAACTGCTGGCGGCCAAGGATGCCCACGATGAATTGGCCGGCGCCCTGGCGCAGTCGCGGCAGTTCAGCGCCGAGGATCTGGACGAGCGTTTGCGCGACCTTGAAAAGCGCTTGAAGTCGGTCAAGCAACAGCTCGACCATGCGGACAACAACAGCTACGCCAAACTGCGGGAAGAATTCTCACAGCAAGACGTCGAGCGTCTGATGCGCCTGTTCAACAGTTCGCTGTTCAGCCTGCCGTTGGGCGAGCACGGCATCACGCTTGACGAAGACGGCCAGTGGGTCAAATCCCTGGAGCAGATCCTCGACGGCTTCAAGGGCGAGCGCTTTGAAGTGCCGGGGCTGTCCATCGACATCTCCCATATCGAACCGCCGGCATTGCAGGCCCTGGCAGATCGCGCGGCGTTGCGTGACCAGAAGGAACGCCTGGAAAAAGAACTCAAGCAGTTGAAAACCCAGCAGGCTGTAGCCTCCGACCGTGCCGCGAGCAAGACGCAGACCGAAGCGCTGTACCAGCAGGTGCTCGATGCGCAAAAGGCCCTTGAAGACTTCCGCCGTGCACAAACCCTGAGCGCCGAAGAAGGCGAGAAGCTGGAAAACCTGGCGCAGATGGAAGCGGCGCAGGATGAGTTGAAGCGCTCCAGCGATGCGTTCACCGAGCGCGTTCAGCAGCTGTCGGCCAAGCTGCAACTGGTGGGCCGCCAGATCGGCGATATGGAAGCCAAGCAACGTACGCTGGACGACGCGTTGCGTCGCCGTCAGTTGTTGCCGGCGGATTTGCCGTTCGGCACGCCGTTCATGGACCCGATCGACGATTCCATGGACAACCTGTTGCCGCTGCTCAATGACTATCAGGACAGTTGGCAAGGTTTGCTGCGCGCCGATGGCCAGATCGAAGCGCTGTACGCCCAGGTTCGCCTCAAGGGCGTGGCCAAGTTCGACAGCGAGGATGATGTTGAGCGTCGCCTGCAATTGCTGATCAACGCTTATGCGCACCGCACGGATGAAGCGTTGACACTCGGCAAGGCCCGCCGTGCGGCGGTCACCGATATCGCACGGACCCTGCGTAACATCCGCAGCGACTACGACAGCCTTGAGCATCAATTGGCGTTGTTCAACCGTGAGATCAACAAGCGCCAGGTCTCCAACCTGCAAAGCTTCCGCATCGTACTGGCGCCGAACAAGGAAGCACTCAAGCATATCGACCAGATCATCCACAGTGCCGGTCAATATGAAGAAGGCGAAACCCTCTCGGTATTCGACCTGAGCCAGAGCGCCGAGCAGGACAACAAGAACGAAGAAGCCAAGGAGTACCTGGCGCGGCTGGTGGCGGCCAACCACAACCAGCTGGGCCTGAAGGATTTGTTCGAACTGGCGTTCGAGATTACCAAGGTGCATGGCCAACCGGTGATTCATACTGACATCGATGGCGCCGCGTCCAACGGCACCACCATGACCATCAAGGCGCTGACCAACATGTACCTGTTGCTGCACTTGATGGACCGCGACCAGGCCGGGCGTGTACGTTTGCCGTATTACCTTGACGAGGCAGCGGATATCGACGAGAAGAACCAGGCCGCATTGCTGGAGACCAGCCTGCAGTTGGGCTTTGTGCCAATCCTGGCCAGTGTGAAGCCGCAGGTGTCCGCCCAGGTGGCGATCGACCTGGAAGGCGGCAGCGGGCCGAATGGGATCTACATTGATGAGGCGGACTGGAAGTACATCCGCCGTCATGATGTGGTGAAGGCAACGGTTAATGTACAGGCGGATGAGCCGGAGTTGGATGAAGTCTGACGTGCTGCACTGAAATGCAAAAAGGCCGCGATCTTATGGATCGCGGCCTTTTTTGTGGCGCTTATTTGCCGAGCGGGATTTTAGGTGCCCAGGTCAGCCACTCATCTTCGAACTTGTCGAACAGCGGGAAGGTTTGCTGTGGCCGGGCGGCATTGCCCATGCGCTCGCCATCGGGTGTGGCGAAGGCGATACCGCCGGCGACCAGCGTCTCCAGGGACTCCGTGCGTACGGTGGCGCCTTTGAACAGGCCGAAGTCGAGGCCAAAGCCACTGGTGTTCCAGAACCGGCTCCCGCCACGGACCAGCGGGGCATATTTGGGCTCGATCAGAATGTGGATCAATACACGGTCGGCAGTTTGCCCCAGCTCGTAGCCGGTGACTTTGCCCACAGTGACTTCGCGGTAGGTGACCGGCACGCCCTCCTTCAGCGAACCACGACGGGCGGCGCTGAGGGTCAGGCTCAGGCCGGCTTCCTGATGGGCGGCTTCAGGGGGCTGGGCGAGCGCGACAAAACTCTTTTGCGGGCCGGCGTTTTTCGCAGCCGGTTGCACTTCGATGTATTGACCGGTGACCAGGGTTTCCAGGTTGGCGGTTTTCATCAGGCCCAGCTCAGGCTTGACCACCCAGAACTGGCTGCCGGCGCGGGCGATGCGGTCAGCCACTTGGGTGATACGCGCACTGAGCAGTACCGATTGCATGTCGGCACTGAGGTTGACACTTTCAATCTTGCCCACGTCCAGGCCTTTGAAACGCACAGGAGTGCCGGGACGCATGCCATCGGCGCGGTCGACCTTGATGGTCACCAGGGTACCGTGCTGGTTGGCAGCATCGCGGTCGGCAAACAGGCGGAAACGCGGGATGCGTTTTTTCAGCGGAACGTTCTGCTCGGGTGTTTCGAAAGCGATGCCACCCGCCATCAGGCTGGCCAGGGATTCACTCTTCACCTGGATTCCGCCAGTGAGACCACCGGTCAGGGTGACGCCACTGGCGTTCCAGAAGCGCGTCGAGCCATTGACCAGGTTTTCGTATTCCTTCTCGATGTGGACGCCGATCACCAACTGCTTGTTCTTGCGCGAGAACTGGTAGCTCTGCACCGAGCCCACCTTGACCTGCTTGTAGAGGATCGGACTGCCGACATCCAGAGAACCGAGGTTGTCGGTGAACAGCACCATGTGCAGGCCAGGGGAACGCAGGTCCAACGGTGGCGCCTTGGCCCGTGCGACGTACTCACGCTGTGGAGGCGTCCCTTTGTCCCCCGGGCGAATGGCGATGTAGTTCCCTTTGACCAAGGCTTCGAGCCCTGTGATACCCGCCAGGGAAATAGACGGTTTGACCACCCAGAACTGAGTGTCCTGTACCAGGTAATCTTCAGCCAGGGGATCGAGGGTCAGTTCGGCGTTAGCACTGGAAAGGTCCGGATTGATCTTCAGCGTTTTCAAGCTACCGACCTGGATACCTTTGTACATCACCGGAGTGCGGCCAGCCTGCAGGCCTTCGAAGTCGGAGAGTGTGACCTTGACCTTGATTCCGGCCGCAGCGGCGTCGAAATCTTCGTACAGGCGGAATGGCAGACTTGGGTCCGTAGGCGGACTGTCCTTGCGGTTCTCCGGCGTGGCGAAGGCGATACCGCCGGCAACGATGCTTGAGAGGGATTCGCTGCGCACTTTCACGCCGGAGAGGTTCGCATCGATGCTGATGCCGCTGGCGTTCCAGAAACGTGTGTGTTTACGCACAAGGCTGGCGTAGGTCGGTTCGATATAGACCTTGATCTCGACGGTACTCTGGTCTTCGGAGAGCAGGTAGCTTTTGACCTGGCCCACCTGGATCTGCTTGTAGAACACCGGGCTGCCACGGTTCAGCGAACCCAGACGGTCAGCCTTGATGGTCAGGTGCAAGCCGGGCTTGGCGTCGGACAAGGGCGGCTCTTCGGAGAGCGCCTTGAACTTGCGAGTGGGCTCACCGTCACCAGGGCTGGCAGCGATGTAGTTGCCCGACACCAGGGTTTCCAGGCCAGTGATGCCGGCCAGGCTGACACTCGGCTTGACCAGCCAGAAACGGGTGTTGGTCTTCAGGTATTGTTCGACATCCTTGTTCATCTCGATGGTAGCAATCACCCCGCGATTGTTACCCTCGTCATCCAGGGCCAGGGCCTTGACCTTGCCCACCGGCATGCCTTTGTAGACCACTTCCGTTTTGTTGATCTGGATACCTTCGCCACTCTCAAAGCGCACCTGGATATCGATGCCCTGTTGAGAATAGGCACGCCACCCCAGCCAGCCACCGATGATCAGGGCAATCAGAGGTAACACCCAAATGGCCGACCAATTGGAGGCGGGGCGGGTTTTAGCTTTTGGCAAATCACTCATGGTCGTCGTCCGACTCCGTGTTATCCCAAATCAGTCGGGGATCAAAAGTTACTGCGGCAAGCATCGTCAAGATCACCACACTGGCGAACGCCGCAGCGCCGAGATTGGCCTCGACACTGGCAAGTCGCCCAAAATTTACAACCGCCACCAGGATGGCGATCACGAAGATATCCAGCATGGACCAGCGGCCAATGAATTCGATAAAGCGGTACATCACAATGCGTTGTTGTGCGGACAACGGTTGGTGACGCTGCACCGAGAACAGTAGCAGACCTATGCCGACCAGCTTGAACGTCGGCACCAGGATGCTGGCGATGAACACCACGGCAGCGATGGGGTACATACCATGCTGCACCAGCTGGATCACGCCCGCCATGATGGTGCTGGGATCACCCTGACCAAGGCTATTGATGGTCATGATGGGCAACACGTTGGCTGGAATATACAAGATGGCCGCCGTGATCAGCAGTGCCCAGGTGCGGGTGAGGCTGTTGGGGCGGCGGGCATGGACCAGCGCACCACAACGCGTGCACAGTTGCTCATCGCTATCAGTGTCCTGTTTGTTCAATTCGTGACATTCGGTACAAATCAGAATGCCTGCATCAATCGCCCGCATGATCATCCTCTCCTGACAACGCTTGCCAGATCTGGTGGGGCGACATCACCACCTCAAGCAGTACTTGAACCATCAGAAGGCTGATAAAACAGACCAAGCCCAGGCCAATGGTGATGGACGCCATATCGGCGAGTTTTACGATCGCCACCAGCACCCCCATCAAGTAGACCTCCAACATCCCCCAATCCTTCAGGTGGTGGTAGATGCGGTACAACAGCAGTCCATAACTGCGGCCGATATTCCAGCGGATGCTGAGCAGTACTGCCAACTGGCAAATCAGCTTGAGCAATGGGATGCCCATGCTGCACAGGAACACAACGGCGGCGACGCCTTGCATGCCGGTATCGAACAGACCGACAACGCCGCTCCACACGGTATCCTCGGAGGACTGCCCAAGTAGATTGAGCTGCATGATGGGTAGAAAGTTCGCGGGTATATACAGCAACAGTGCAGCCAGCACCAAGGCGAGACTTCGCTCAACGACATTGTGGCGGTGAGCGTAAAGCTCGTAACCGCAACGCGGGCATTGGGCTTTTTCGCCGAGGGAGAGCACCGGTTTGCGCATCAGCAAGTCGCACTCATGGCATGCCACCAGGTCGTCCAGTGGTAAATCCGATAGCTCTAGGGCATCAGCCGGATCAGGCATAGATAGGGCTCTGGCTCTAAAAATGGTTAGGTGCCTATTCTAGTGCTCTGGTTCAGAAATAACTGTGCAAATTTGTCGGGGGGTAGGTAGTGCTTGAGTTTCCGACCGCCCAAAACAAAACCCCTGACTGCGTTAGCAATCAGGGGTTCTGGAATTTAATCTTGACGATGACCTACTCTCACATGGGGAAACCCCACACTACCATCGGCGATGCATCGTTTCACTACTGAGTTCGGGATGGGATCAGGTGGTTCCAATGCTCTATGGTCGTCAAGAAATTCGGGTACTGAGTCG
>NZ_MDGK01000051.1 GCF_001870465.1 Pseudomonas extremorientalis | reverse complement strand
TCAAATTGCTTGGGTGTTATATGGTCAAGCCTCACGGGCAATTAGTATTGGTTAGCTCAACGCCTCACAGCGCTTACACACCCAACCTATCAACGTCGTAGTCTTCGACGGCCCTTCAGGGAACTCAAGGTTCCAGTGAGATCTCATCTTGAGGCTAGTTTCCCGCTTAGATGCTTTCAGCGGTTATCTATTCCGAACATAGCTACCCGGCAATGCCACTGGCGTGACAACCGGAACACCAGAGGTTCGTCCACTCCGGTCCTCTCGTACTAGGAGCAGCCCCTCTCAAATCTCAAACGTCCACGGCAGATAGGGACCGAACTGTCTCACGACGTTCTAAACCCAGCTCGCGTACCACTTTAAATGGCGAACAGCCATACCCTTGGGACCGGCTTCAGCCCCAGGATGTGATGAGCCGACATCGAGGTGCCAAACACCGCCGTCGATATGAACTCTTGGGCGGTATCAGCCTGTTATCCCCGGAGTACCTTTTATCCGTTGAGCGATGGCCCTTCCATACAGAACCACCGGATCACTAAGACCTACTTTCGTACCTGCTCGACGTGTCTGTCTCGCAGTCAAGCGCGCTTTTGCCTTTATACTCTACGACCGATTTCCGACCGGTCTGAGCGCACCTTCGTACTCCTCCGTTACTCTTTAGGAGGAGACCGCCCCAGTCAAACTACCCACCATACACTGTCCTCGATCCGGATAACGGACCTGAGTTAGAACCTCAAAGTTGCCAGGGTGGTATTTCAAGGATGGCTCCACGCGAACTGGCGTCCACGCTTCAAAGCCTCCCACCTATCCTACACAAGCAAATTCAAAGTCCAGTGCAAAGCTATAGTAAAGGTTCACGGGGTCTTTCCGTCTAGCCGCGGATACACTGCATCTTCACAGCGATTTCAATTTCACTGAGTCTCGGGTGGAGACAGCGCCGCCATCGTTACGCCATTCGTGCAGGTCGGAACTTACCCGACAAGGAATTTCGCTACCTTAGGACCGTTATAGTTACGGCCGCCGTTTACCGGGGCTTCGATCAAGAGCTTCGCGTTAGCTAACCCCATCAATTAACCTTCCGGCACCGGGCAGGCGTCACACCCTATACGTCCACTTTCGTGTTTGCAGAGTGCTGTGTTTTTAATAAACAGTCGCAGCGGCCTGGTATCTTCGACCGGCATGAGCTTACGGAGCAAGTCCTTCACCCTCACCGGCGCACCTTCTCCCGAAGTTACGGTGCCATTTTGCCTAGTTCCTTCACCCGAGTTCTCTCAAGCGCCTTGGTATTCTCTACCCAACCACCTGTGTCGGTTTGGGGTACGGTTCCTGGTTACCTGAAGCTTAGAAGCTTTTCTTGGAAGCATGGCATCAACCACTTCGTCACCTAAAAGGTAACTCGTCATCAGCTCTCGGCCTTAAGATCCCGGATTTACCTAAGATCTCAGCCTACCACCTTAAACTTGGACAACCAACGCCAAGCTGGCCTAGCCTTCTCCGTCCCTCCATCGCAATAACCAGAAGTACAGGAATATTAACCTGTTTTCCATCGACTACGCTTTTCAGCCTCGCCTTAGGGACCGACTAACCCTGCGTCGATTAACGTTGCGCAGGAAACCTTGGTCTTTCGGCGTGGGTGTTTTTCACACCCATTGTCGTTACTCATGTCAGCATTCGCACTTCTGATACCTCCAGCAAGCTTCTCAACTCACCTTCACAGGCTTACAGAACGCTCCTCTACCGCATCACTTACGTGATACCCGTAGCTTCGGTGTATGGTTTGAGCCCCGTTACATCTTCCGCGCAGGCCGACTCGACTAGTGAGCTATTACGCTTTCTTTAAAGGGTGGCTGCTTCTAAGCCAACCTCCTAGCTGTCTAAGCCTTCCCACATCGTTTCCCACTTAACCATAACTTTGGGACCTTAGCTGACGGTCTGGGTTGTTTCCCTTTTCACGACGGACGTTAGCACCCGCCGTGTGTCTCCCATGCTCGGCACTTGTAGGTATTCGGAGTTTGCATCGGTTTGGTAAGTCGGGATGACCCCCTAGCCGAAACAGTGCTCTACCCCCTACAGTGATACATGAGGCGCTACCTAAATAGCTTTCGAGGAGAACCAGCTATCTCCGAGCTTGATTAGCCTTTCACTCCGATCCACAGGTCATCCGCTAACTTTTCAACGGTAGTCGGTTCGGTCCTCCAGTTAGTGTTACCCAACCTTCAACCTGCCCATGGATAGATCGCCCGGTTTCGGGTCTATTCCCAGCGACTAGACGCCCTATTAAGACTCGCTTTCGCTACGCCTCCCCTATTCGGTTAAGCTCGCCACTGAAAATAAGTCGCTGACCCATTATACAAAAGGTACGCAGTCACCTAACAAAGTAGGCTCCCACTGCTTGTACGCATACGGTTTCAGGATCTATTTCACTCCCCTCTCCGGGGTTCTTTTCGCCTTTCCCTCACGGTACTAGTTCACTATCGGTCAGTCAGTAGTATTTAGCCTTGGAGGATGGTCCCCCCATATTCAGACAAAGTTTCTCGTGCTCCGTCCTACTCGATTTCATGACTAAGAGATTTTCGCGTACAGGGCTATCACCCACTATGGCCGCACTTTCCAGAGCGTTCCGCTAATCTCAAAGCCACTTAAGGGCTAGTCCCCGTTCGCTCGCCACTACTAAGGGAATCTCGGTTGATTTCTTTTCCTCAGGGTACTTAGATGTTTCAGTTCCCCTGGTTCGCCTCTTGCACCTATGTATTCAGTACAAGATAACCATCTTATGATGGCTGGGTTCCCCCATTCAGACATCTCCGGATCAAAGTCTGTTTGCCGACTCCCCGAAGCTTTTCGCAGGCTACCACGTCTTTCATCGCCTCTGACTGCCAAGGCATCCACCGTATGCGCTTCTTCACTTGACCATATAACCCCAAGCAATCTGGTTATACTGTGAAGACGACATTCGCCGAAAATTCGAATTTCTCAATTAAGAGAACTCACAAATTTTACCTTAGCCTGATCCGTTACCAGTGAAAGTAACGTTCAGTCTATCTTTCTATCACATACCCAAATTTTTAAAGAACGATCTAATCAAAGACTAGAAATCAA
>NZ_MDGK01000050.1 GCF_001870465.1 Pseudomonas extremorientalis | reverse complement strand
TGGGCCAGTTTCTCGCAGATGGACACGCGTTATGCCTGGGATGACAACGGCCAGGTCACGGTGTTTAACGCCGATGGCAGCCAGGAAGTCTACGTGCATGACCAGCGGGCGCGGCTGGTGCAGCGGGTCGATCCGGATGGCGCCGAGCATTTCAACTCCTACGATGACAGAGGCCGGCTGACGGTTGAGCAGGACCCGCTCGGGGCGATCACGGCGTATCAGTACGACGAAGCCGGGCGCTTGGTGGCGGTGTTTCCGGGGGACGATGAGCCGACGACCTACGAGCATGATAACGGCTTCGTACGNGTTGTAAGGCGGGGTCAGGCGGTTTGGAAGTATGAGCGCAATGATCAGGGCGATGTAACGCGCAAGACCGATCCAGACGGTCACGTTACCGATTACACCTACAACAAATACGGACAGCTGATTGGGGTTTGGTACCCGGA
>NZ_MDGK01000049.1 GCF_001870465.1 Pseudomonas extremorientalis | reverse complement strand
GAGCGTGGGCAGTTGCTTGAGGAGCAGTTGCCCAATGGTGGGATCAAGCGTTATCGCTATGACGATCTGGGGCGACAGATTGCGCGTGAGGATGAGCATGGCGCGCTGACCCAGTACCAGTGGAACGACGTTGGGCGGTTAGTCCAGGTCGTCTTGCCGAGCGGCGACACGCGTAAATATACCTACAACGCTTACGGAAAAATCACCGCCGAACGCGACGAACAGGGCCACGTCACCCGCTACGAATACGCCGACGGCCTGCACCTGATCAGCCGACGCATCAATGCCGATGGCACCCAGGTCAAGTACCGCTACGACAACGCGCGGTTACTGCTGACCGAGATCGAAAACGAGGTGGGCGAGACCTACCGGCTCCAGTACCACAACAACGGCCTGATCCAGCAGGAAATCGGCTTTGACGGTCAGCGCACGGCGTACGTATACGACCTCAACGGCAACCTTCAGGAAAAGACCGAACACGGCGATGACGGCAGTCAGCTGGTTACCCGTTACCAGCGCGATCATGCCGGACGCCTGATCAGAAAAACCCTGCCCGATGGCAATACCGTCGATTACACCTACGACCGCCAGGGCAATCTCTTAGGCGTCGAAGACGGCCACTGGTCACTGGCCTACGAGTACGACAGCCAAAACCGCCTCACCGCCGAACACCAAGGCTGGGGCACCCTGCGCTACGGCTACGACGCCTGTGGTCACCTGCAAAACCTGCGCCTGCCGGACAACAACCGCCTCACCTTCA
>NZ_MDGK01000048.1 GCF_001870465.1 Pseudomonas extremorientalis | reverse complement strand
CAGTACTCACCTCACACCTGTTCAAGGCCGGTCGCGAACAGCAACGCCAACAAGGCCAACTGTTCAGCCACTACCAACATGACCACCAAGGCCGCTTGTTCAACCAGAGCATCAACGATGCCGAAGGCCCGGTCTATCGCCGTCATTACGACTACGACAAAACCGGCAACCTCACCCGCCTGCTCGACACCCGCAAGGGCGAACACCGCTACCACTACGACCCACTCAACCGCCTCACCCGCGCCGACCACACCCAAGCCGATCAGGAACGCTTCGGCCACGACCCCGCCGGCAACCTGCTCATGCACAACCGCCCCGGCCCCGACATCGTCGCCGGCAACCGCCTGATGATTCAGGGCGACCATCATTACGACTACGACGCCTTCGGCAACCTCATCCGCGAACGCCGCGGCAAGGGCCACGCACTCGTCACCGAATACCGCTACGACTGCCAGCACCGCCTGATCGGTATTAAAAAACCCAACGGCCAGACCGCCAGCTACCGCTACGACCCGTTTGGGCGGCGTATCAGCAAAACCGTCGACGATGTAACCACTGAGTTTTTCTGGCAAGGCGACAAACTCATCGCCGAACACCACTCGGATCGGCATCGCAGCTATCTCTATGAACCAGACAGCTTTCGCCCGCTGGCGCTGCTGGAAGGCTTCGGTCCAAAGGAAACCAAGGCCTACCACTACCAGCTCGACCACTTGGGCACCCCGCAAGAACTCACCGCCCCGGATGGCGAAATCGTCTGGTCGGCGCATTACCGTGCCTACGGGGAAATCACCCGCCTCGACATCGG
>NZ_MDGK01000047.1 GCF_001870465.1 Pseudomonas extremorientalis | reverse complement strand
ACTCATTGTTTACCAAGGAGTTTTCCGTTTCGACTGCGCCGGAAGTGGGGCGAATTATAGACGTCCAGAATCTGCCGTCAACCCTTAATTTTGCTTTTCTATCAATTAGTTAGAGTTGATTAAAAAACCACCAATAAAGCGCCGCTAATGCTCTCTATATAGAAGACAGAATTCAGATGACGCCCGCAGCCTTCAATGCGACCACATTCGCCACCCCCAGCCCCAATACTTCCTGAAGCACCTTGGCCGTATGCTCTCCCAGCAGAGGAGGCGCACTACGATACTCCACCGGCGTCTTGGACAACCTTATCGGGCTGGCAACCTGAGGCACCATCCCTGCCAACGAATGAGGCAGCGCCATCGCCAGCCCACGCGCCTTCACCTGAGGATCGGCAAACACCTGCGCCAGGTCATTGATAGGTCCACAAGGCACACCCACCCGCTCCAGCTGCGACACCCACTCCGCCGTCGTCTTGAACACCGTAGCCTGACGTATCAGAGGAATCAGCTGTGCCCGATTGGCCACGCGCACCTTATTAGTAGAAAAGCGTGGATCATCTGCCCACTGTGGCTGCCCAGCCACTTCAGCAAACTTGCGGAACTGCCCGTCATTACCCACCGTCAGGATGAAGTCGCCATCGGCCGTGGGAAAGTCCTGATAAGGCACGATATTCGGATGGGCGTTACCCAGGCGCTTTGGTGGCACACCTGTCGTCAGGTAATTCATCGCCTGGTTGGCCAGGCATGCCACCTGTACATCCAGCAATGCCATATCGATATGTTGCCCGCCACCGTCATGATCCCGATGAGCCAGTGCCGCCAGTATCGCCACGGTCGAGTAGAGCCCCGTGAGAATGTCCGTCAGCGCTACGCCAACCTTCACCGGCCCAGCCCCCTCTTCTCCCTCTGGACGGCCAGTCAGACTCATAAGCCCGCCCAAACCCTGAATCATGAAGTCATAACCAGCACGCGCCGCATAGGGCCCTGTTTGCCCAAACCCCGTAATCGAGCAGTAGATCAGCTCCGGGTTGATCTCCTTGAGCGATTCATAGTCCAGCCCGTAAGCCGCGAGACCACCCACCTTGAAGTTCTCGATCAGGATGTCCGACTTGGCCGCCAGCTCACGCACCAGCGCCTGACCCTCCGGCCGCGTGAAGTCAATTGTCACCGACTCCTTATTGCGATTGGCCGACAGGTAATACGCCGCCTCACTGGTGTTCTCACCATAGGCATCCTTGAGGAAGGGTGGCCCCCAGGCGCGCGTATCGTCGCCGCTGCCCGGCCGCTCGACCTTGATCACCTCAGCCCCAAGGTCCGCAAGGATCTGCCCAGCCCAGGGGCCCGCCAGTACTCGAGATAAATCCAGCACCCGCAGGTGCGAAAGCGCGCCCATGCCGTGCTCCTATTAATAGAACGCCTGAAGACCGGTTTGCGCACGCCCCAGAATCAAGGCATGCACGTCATGAGTGCCCTCGTAGGTATTGACCACCTCAAGGTTGACCAGATGACGCGCCACTCCGAACTCGTCGGAAATCCCATTGCCACCCAACATGTCCCGGGCCATGCGTGCGATGTCCAGGGATTTGCCGCACGAGTTACGCTTCATGATCGAAGTGATCTCAACCGCCGCCGTGCCTTCATCCTTCATGCGCCCCAGACGCAGGCAACCCTGCAGAGCCAGAGTAATCTCGGTTTGCATGTCTGCCAGCTTCTTCTGGATCAACTGAGTTGCCGCCAGTGGACGGCCGAACTGATGGCGATCAAGCGTGTATTGGCGAGCGGTATGCCAGCAAAACTCGGCAGCCCCCAACGCCCCCCAGGAGATGCCATAGCGTGCAGAGTTCAAGCATGTGAAAGGCCCCTTCAAGCCACGCACATCCGGAAAGATGTTCTCTTCCGGCACGAACACGTTGTCCATCACGATTTCACCGGTGATGGAGGCGCGCAGCCCGACCTTGCCGTGAATCGCCGGAGCGCTCAAACCCTTCCAGCCTTTCTCCAGGACAAAGCCACGGATATCGCCGGCATCGTCCTTGCCCCACACAACAAACACATCCGCGATCGGGCTATTGGTGATCCACATCTTTGCGCCCGTCAGGCTGTAGCCACCTTCCACCTTGCGGGCGCGAGTAATCATCGCCCCCGGGTCGGAACCGTGGTTAGGCTCTGTCAGACCAAAACAACCGATCCACTCGCCAGAGGCCAACTTGGGCAGGTACTTCTGCTTCTGCGCCTCAGTGCCGAATTCATTGATCGGCACCATGACCAGTGACGACTGCACACTCATCATCGAACGATAGCCCGAGTCAACACGTTCCACTTCGCGTGCGATCAACCCATAGCTGACGTAATTCAAGCCACTGCCACCGTACTGCTCGGGAATCATCGCGCCGAGCAGGCCCGTCTCGCCCATCTCGCGGAAAATCGCAGGGTCTGTCTTTTCATGGCGGAAGGCCTCGAGCACACGCGGCGCCAACTTGTCCTGAGCAAATTGCTCAGCACTGTCGCGCACCATGCGCTCTTCTTCGGTGAGCTGCTGATCCAGCAGCAGTGGATCGATCCAGTTGAAGCTTGCCTTGCCAGCCATGAATAAGCCCTCGCGGAAGAAAACGGAAGTCGTGGAGCCAGCGTAGGCCCGCCATGCGCGTAGGGCAAACGAGGTTTCCGCATAGGGTTGTGCTAATTTCTCACTTCGAAGCAGCCAAAAATGGCGTATATGCGCCCTAGCAAGTGAGGACACGGTATATGCGCAGGAAAATCCCCAGTACCACCGCTTTGGTCAGTTTTGAAGCGGCAGCCCGCCACGAGAGCTTCACCAAGGCTGCGCAGGAGCTTTCGATCACTCAAGGCGCTATCTGTCGACAGATCGCCAGTCTCGAGGAGTTTTTAAGTGTCGAGCTGTTTCGCCGTTCACGGCGCGGGGTAAAGCTGACAGAGGCGGGTCTGTCGTATAGCCGTCGCGTGGCGACGCAACTGGATGCGGTGGAGCGCGATACGCTTTCCGTCATGGGCCAGCAGGGCGCCAACACCATCGAACTGGCCGTAGTCCCGACGTTCGGCACTCAATGGTTGATTCCTCGCCTCAAGGATTTCCAACGCCAGCACCCCGAGGTCACGGTCAACCTCACGAATCGAACGCGACCTTTCCTGTTTGCCGACACAGAGTTCGACGCCGCCATCTACTTCGGCGACGCCGACTGGTCCGGTACCGAATCCCACCGGCTGATGGGCGAAAATCCTGTACCCGTATGCAGCCCTCGGCTATTGGGTGACCGTGCGCAGTTCAGCGCCCAGGCGATTGCAGAACTGCCGCTCCTGCAGCAAACCACACGACCCTATGCCTGGCGCCAATGGTTCAACGCCCAACATTTGAACATCCCACGCGACATGACAGGCCCCCGTTACGAGCTATTCTCGATGTTGTCCCAAGCGGCCATGCATGACATGGGGATCGCGCTGATCCCCCCGTTCCTTATCCAGCGCGAACTGAACGATGGCCAATTGGTGATCGCAAGCCCCGAGGCGCTGAGCAGCACGAAGGCTTATTACCTGATGATTCCCGACAGAAAAGTCGAATCCGCTTCGTTGCACGCGTTCAGAGACTGGCTCATCGACCAGTCGCAACGCTACAGCTCCAATGTTTAAAGGCTAAAACCGCATTACTGACTTTGTAGTCAATCAACCTACAGTCCTACAGATGTATATATATGTCGCATTTAAACAGAGCGTATCTCAAAGGTAAAAATACAGCTGAAAGCCATTAATTACGTGGCTTAGAGCGACTATTGCAAGCCAATGACCGACCATTCACACCAACCATGCAAAAATATTGGAAAAGCGTGCAAAACCCTTTAAGCCTATGTATTTGAACAGCTTAATTCAGTGCATTGCGACAATCAGTCACAGGGTGACTTGTAGTTAATTTTTCGTCACCCGTCATAATCCCTTGAAGGCCGTAAAGTTCGCCTGCAAAATGCCGCGCCCCGCTGTCATTTCAGCGGGATCGTGCTGATCGGCCGCCCCAGTTGCGCCACTCGCGGTGCACTGGCCTTTTTACAAAAAGATCAAAAGCAAAAAGATCATGCAGGAGATTTGACGTGCACATTGGTGTTCCTCTCGAAACCCAGACCGGTGAAACGCGGGTGGCTGCCACCCCGGAAACCATCAAGAAGCTGATCGGCCAGGGCCATAAGGTCACTGTACAAAGCGGAGCAGGCATCAAGGCCAGCATCGTCGACAGTGCGTATGAAACGGCAGGCGCGACCATTGGCAGTGCCAACGATGCGTTTGGCGCAGAGCTGATTCTCAAGGTGGTAGCCCCCAGCGACAGCGAGCTGACGCTGATCAAAAGTGGCACCGTGTTGGTCGGCATGCTCAATCCGTTCAGCAACGAAACCATTGCCAAGTTGGCCGAGCGCGGTATTACAGCCTTCGCCCTGGAAGCTGCACCGCGCACCTCGCGGGCCCAGAGCCTGGACGTGCTGTCCTCCCAGGCCAACATCGCCGGCTATAAGGCGGTACTGCTCGCCGCTCATCACTATCCGCGCTTCATGCCGATGCTGATGACCGCCGCGGGCACCGTCAAGGCTGCTCGCGTGCTGATCCTCGGCGCCGGTGTGGCGGGCTTGCAGGCCATCGCCACAGCGAAACGCCTGGGTGCCGTCATCGAAGCGTCCGACGTACGCCCGGCCGTAAAAGAGCAGATCGAGTCTCTCGGTGCCAAGTTCGTCGACGTGCCTTACGAAACCGACGAAGAACGCGAATGCGCCGTCGGCGTCGGCGGTTACGCTCGCCCGATGCCCACCAGTTGGATGCAACGCCAGGCCATGGCTGTGCACGAACGCGCCAAGCAAGCTGACATCGTCATCACCACCGCCCTCATCCCAGGCCGTAAAGCTCCGACGTTGCTCAGCGCTGAAACCGTGGCACAGATGAAACCCGGCTCCGTGGTGATCGATCTCGCGGCAGCCCAAGGCGGCAACTGCCCGCTGACCGTCGCCGACCAAGTGGTAGTGGAAAATGGCGTGATCATCTGCGGCCCGACCAACCTGGCCGGTGCCGTCGCTGCCGACGCGTCAGCTTTGTATGCGCGCAACCTGCTGGACTTCCTGAAGCTGGTCTTCACCAAGGAAGGGCAGTTTGAAATCAACCTCGAAGACGACATCGTCGCCGCGTGCCTGATGTGCCGCGACGGCCAAGTCATCCGTAAAAACGCCTAGGCAGGGATTCAGACGATGGAAGAGCTTATCTCCCCCGGTATCTACAACCTGATCATCTTTGTGCTGGCGATTTATGTCGGTTACCACGTGGTCTGGAACGTCACACCCGCACTGCACACGCCGCTGATGGCGGTAACCAACGCGATTTCGGCGATTGTGATCGTCGGCGCCATGCTCGCCGCCGCACTCACCGTGACGCCCCTGGGCAAGACCATGGGCACCCTGGCCGTGGCCTTGGCAGCAGTGAACGTGTTCGGCGGTTTCCTGGTGACGCGCCGCATGCTCGAGATGTTCAAGAAGAAAGCCCCGAAAGCAAAAGAAGAGGCGCCTAAGTAATGAGCATGAATCTGGTTACGACGCTCTACTTGATCGCGTCGATCTGCTTTATCCAGGCCCTTAAAGGCCTGTCACACCCGACCACTTCGCGACGCGGCAACCTGTTCGGCATGCTCGGCATGGCGCTGGCGGTACTCACGACTGTGGGCCTCATCTATAAGCTCGGCGCTGAACTCGCCACTGCTGGTATCGGCTACGTGATTGTCGGCCTGCTGATCGGCGGCACCGCCGGTTCGATCATGGCCAAGCGCGTGGAAATGACCAAGATGCCGGAACTGGTCGCCTTCATGCACAGCATGATCGGCCTGGCTGCAGTGTTCATCGCCATTGCCGCCGTAGTCGAGCCGCAATCACTGGGCATCGTCAAACACCTGGGCGATTCGATCCCTGCCGGTAACCGCCTGGAACTGTTTCTTGGCGCAGCCATCGGTGCCATCACCTTCTCCGGTTCGGTGATTGCGTTCGGCAAGCTGTCGGGCAAGTACAAGTTCCGCCTGTTCCAGGGTGCACCGGTACAGTTCGGCGGCCAACACAAGTTGAACCTGGTGCTCGGCCTGCTGACACTGGGCTTGGGCCTGGCGTTTATGTTCACCGGCAACCTCACCGCCTTCGCGTTGATGCTGGCCCTGGCCTTCGTGCTCGGCGTGCTGATCATCATCCCGATTGGCGGCGCGGACATGCCCGTGGTTGTCTCGATGCTCAACAGCTACTCCGGCTGGGCGGCGGCGGGCATCGGTTTCTCGCTGAACAACTCGATGCTGATCATAGCCGGCTCTCTGGTGGGCTCCAGCGGCGCGATCCTGTCTTACATCATGTGCAAGGCGATGAACCGTTCCTTCTTTAATGTACTGCTCGGCGGTTTCGGCAATGCGCCGGATGCGGGTGCAGCAACGGGCTCAAAAGAAGCACGTCCGGTTAAGTCCGGCTCTGCGGACGATGCAACCTTCCTGCTGACCAACGCCGACACCGTGATCATCGTCCCGGGCTATGGCCTGGCGGTGGCGCGGGCGCAACACGCACTCAAAGAACTGACCGAGAAGCTGACCCACCACGGCGTCACCGTTAAATATGCGATCCACCCAGTGGCAGGCCGCATGCCTGGACACATGAACGTCCTGTTGGCGGAGGCCGAAGTGCCTTACGACCAGGTGTTCGAGATGGAAGACATCAACTCCGAGTTCGGCCAAGCCGACGTGGTGCTGGTGCTGGGCGCGAACGACGTGGTCAACCCGGCCGCCAAGAACGACCCGAACTCGCCGATTGCCGGCATGCCGATCCTCGAAGCGTTCAAAGCCAAGACCATCATCGTCAACAAGCGCTCGATGGCCAGTGGTTATGCTGGGCTGGATAACGAACTGTTCTACCTGGACAAGACCATGATGGTCTTCGGTGATGCCAAGAAGGTCATCGAAGACATGGTCAAAGCCGTCGAGTAACACTGCCTCAGCGCAATACTCGAAACCCCGGCCTGCGATAGGCTGGGGTTTTTTATTGCTGCATGAAACCCGACCAAAGGCTCTAAATCGCTGCCTGGCATTCGACCATGGTAGCGGGCCGAAATTTTTTGAAATCACTAAACTGCGCACCTTGCTTCCGTAGCCTGAGATAAGAATCCATGTACCGTGATCGCATCCGCTTGCCTTCGTTGTTGAACAAGGTCATGAGCGCGGCAGACGCCGCCGCACTGATCGAGGACGGCATGACCGTCGGCATGAGTGGCTTCACCCGTGCGGGTGAAGCCAAGGCCGTCCCTCACGCCCTGGCCGAACGCGCCAAGACGTCGCCGCTGAAAATCACCCTGATGACCGGCGCCAGCCTGGGCAATGACCTGGACAAGCAACTGACCGAAGCGGGCGTACTGTCACGACGCATGCCTTTCCAGGTCGACAGCACCCTGCGTAAGGCAATCAACGCCGGCGAAGTGATGTTCATCGACCAGCACTTGTCGGAAACCGTCGAACAACTGCGCAACAACCAACTCAAGTTGCCGGACATCGCGGTGATTGAAGCGGTGGCGATCACTGAACAAGGGCATATCGTGCCCACCACGTCTGTGGGCAACTCGGCCAGCTTCGCGATTTTTGCCAAACAGGTGATCGTCGAGATCAACCTGGCGCACAATCCGAACCTGGAAGGGTTGCACGACATCTATATCCCAACCTACCGGCCGACGCGCACGCCGATCCCGCTGGTCAAAGTTGATGACCGTATCGGCAGCACCGCGATCCCGATTCCACCGGAAAAGATCGTCGCCATCGTGATCACCCACCAGGCCGACTCCGCCTCCACGGTGACGCCGCCCGACAGCGACACCCAAGGCATCGCCAATCACCTGATCAACTTCCTCAAGCAGGAAGTCGACGCTGGCCGCATGACCAACAAGCTCGGCCCGCTGCAGGCCGGTATCGGCAACATTGCCAACGCGGTGATGTGCGGCTTGATCGAGTCGCCGTTCGAAGACCTGACCATGTATTCGGAAGTGTTGCAGGATTCGACCTTCGACCTGATCGACGCCGGCAAGCTCAGTTTCGCCTCGGGCAGCTCGATCACCTTGTCGGAGCGACGCAACGCCGACGTGTTCGGCAACCTGGAACACTATAAGGACAAGCTGGTACTGCGCCCGCAGGAGATCTCCAACCACCCTGAAGTGGTGCGGCGCCTGGGCATTATCGGCATCAACACCGCGCTGGAGTTCGATATCTACGGCAACGTCAATTCCACCCATGTCTGCGGCACACGGATGATGAACGGCATTGGTGGCTCCGGGGACTTCGCGCGCAATGCGCACTTGGCGATCTTCGTCACCAAGTCGATTGCCAAGGGCGGCGCAATTTCCAGCGTGGTGCCAATGGTCAGCCACGTGGACCACACCGAGCATGACGTCGACATCCTGGTGACCGAGATTGGCCTGGCCGACCTGCGTGGCCTGGCGCCACGGGAACGGGCTAGGGTAATCATCGACAACTGCGTGCACCCGGCCTACCGAGATGCCCTCAACAGTTACTTCGATGCCGCCTGCGCCATCGGCGGGCATACCCCGCACATCCTGCGCGAAGCACTGAGCTGGCACATCAACCTGGAAGAAACCGGGCACATGCTCAAGGCGTGATTGATACAGATCCGAGCTGATGCAAATACAGTTTCATCAGCTCGATGGATTCGCCCCCACTTAATGATAAAACTGTACTACTGTACCGGTCATTTCCTACCGAAATATCCTACGAACCTCACCAAAAATACCTATTTCGCACTATTTCAGTGCGGACAGGTACAGTTGCCCCATTTACGTACAGTACAGCAGCTATAAACAGTTAACTGGCCCCTCACAATACAGGTGAACTGTATCTAGAGAGTGTTGCGCCGGAAGAGGATCATTGGCATCAGTTAAACCACTACCTAATCCCGCCACAAGCGGAAGGATGTCATCATGGAACGTACACTCAGTTCCGAACTGTTCTTCGAAGAAAAAGCTGTTAACACCCAGGCCTCCCTGCCTCTGCGCGTTATCGCCAACCTGATGTTGTGGCAGCGCCGCATCTCCAGCCGCCACCAACTGGCTCGTCTGGATTCGCGTCTGCTGGCTGACGCAGGCATCAGCGAAGCTCAACGCTACGAAGAGCTGAGCAAGCCGTTCTGGCGCTGATTCAGCGCTCGCTGGCCCTGACCTGACGGGTCCACTGCCAGCAACCTGATTTGTCAAAACAAAGCCCGCCCCGGGAAACCGGAGGCGGGCTTTGTTGTTTCCAGGATTCGGATTTTTAACGGAAAACAGAAGCCTAGCGCAGCAATAGGTACAGTTAAAAATATATAACAGTTAAGCGGTACAATTTAACATTGGTGTATCTGTATCGGTCGGAAGCCGCCACCCAACATGGTGTTCCAAGACCTCATGAAAGGTACTCGCCATGAATACGTCACCCCCCCTTTATAAGCGACTGTCACTCCAGGCAGCCTCCATTCTGGCCAAGTGGCTACGCCACGCTTATGAACGACGCCAATTGTCGCAGCTTGATACCCGGGAGCTCTCCGACGTCGGCATCAGTCAGGGCGACCGAATGGCCGAGCTGTCCAAGCCGTTCTGGCGTGACTAGGCAGTCAAGGCGCTTCCCGAACGGATAAGCGGCGGCTTAATATCCATTCACAATGTGGCAAACCGCGCAGTACAGGCGTCTGATCCCCAATGGCTGCCCTGCGCCACCTTATCCGTTCATCTACTGGAGTCATCCCATGTCCCGTCTTCGCCTGCTGAGTGCTGCCACCCTGTTGGCCCTGGCTGCCAACGCCAACGCGAGCAGCTTCATCGTGACTACCGACTCCATCGTCGGCGCGCTGAAGGCCACTTCCGACGCCACCTCCGATGCCACGTCCTCCCTACGTGACAACAAGGTCGTGCGTGCAGCCCGTGACGACGCCGCCAGCTTTGTCGCCAGCGAAGGCGCCATCCGTGGCGTGAAACTGGAAAGCGCCCTGGCCCAGATCCGCCAGCAAGCGCCGCAATTGAACACTGCCACTGATGCACAACTGGCCCAAGCCATCCTGGCCATCTGACGACAAGGCGGACGCCCGGGCGCTGGCTCTCGCCCGGGCATTGCGCTAGCCTTGGCGCTCGTTTTCAGTTGTCGAGTGCCATGGTTTTTTCATACCGCCTTTTAATCGTCCCTGTGATGTTTTCGTTCGCTTGGTCGCCGATGGCTTCAGCCTTTGACCTCACCACCCAGAACACCGTCGTGAGCGCGTATGTCACCAGCAAGGTGACCTCCGCACCCTTCGACAGAAAAGTGATAATGGCCGCCCAGGATGACGCCGCTGCGTTTATCGCCACTGACGGCCAATGGCGGGGCGCGCGGCTGGAGTCGGCATTGGATTATCTGCGCCGTAGCCAACCAAAACTTAACGCCAGCGACCTTGAACTGGCGCAGGCAATTCTCGTCCAATAATCATCCTTATTTTTTGGAGTCATTCCATGCGTAGCCCGCTGATTGCTGCCACCCTGGGCCTGCTGTTGTTGGCCGACATCGCCCAGGCGCATACGCTGGTGGCCACCAGTAACATCATTGTTCGCGCCTCCGGCCGCACCATTGATTTCACCTCGGACACCACCACCTCCATCCGCGACTCCAAGGTCGTGCGCGAAGCCCACGATGACGCCGCCAGTTTCGTCGCCAGCAATGGCGAGATCCGTGGCGCCCACCTTGAGGCCGCCTTCGACGCCCTGCGCACACGCCTGCCGGAAGCCCGCGACGCCAGTGACCAGACCCTCGCCGAAGCCATCCTCGCACTGTGAGGCGAATCGTCGCCTGGCTCCTGGCCGGGGCAGTGCTGCTGTGCGCCAGCGCAGCCCAGGCCAGCCTGCAGCTGCGACTCAAGACCGAAGGTCTGAGCCCGGCTGAACAACAGGCCAGCCAGGCGTTGCTCGACGAAGCGATGCGCTCCCTGCCGCCACGCTTTGTCGAGCAGTTGGACCGGCGCATTGATGTCGGCTGGACCGACAAGATGCCCGAGAACGCCTACGGGCAAGCCTCGCTCGTGTCCGAGCTGGACCTCAACAGCAACCTGCTGGCCAGCCTGACCGACGGTAGCGCCGCCACCCAGAAAACCAATCGCCCCCACGGCACTGTGCGCCGGGAAATGCTCGCCACGGTGCTGCATGAACTGACCCACATCTATGACCGTGCGCGCCTGTGGTCCAAAGAAGACCGCACGCTGATCAATCGCTGCAGCCGCCAGAACAACCTCACCGGCCTGATCGGCCTGCCTGATCAATGCCGTGGCCAGAATGGCCGGCGCTTTACCCTGAGCGATGATCCACGCCTGCTGGACCTGGCCGGTTGGCCGCAATACGTCGGGCGCCGTGGCGAGCGTGAGCAGCACAACCATCAGGTGGCTCGCAGCCCGGACATTTACGAAACCACCAGCCCGCTGGAGTTCGTCGCGGTCAACATGGAGTATTTCCTCCTCGACCCTGGCTACGCCTGCCGCCGTCCCGCGCTGTTCCGCTATTACAAGGAACACTTCGGCTGGGCCCCGCCGCAACAAGACACCTGCGCCAGCACCTACGCGTTCCTCAATGCCGGTAACGATTTTGCCAAGACACCGCTGGGCCATGTGGACCCGGAGCGCGTCTACGAGATCGACTACCTGCTGGCCGAAGCCAACCAGAACCTGGTCAGCCGCTGGGGCCACAGCATGCTGCGCCTGGTGATCTGCGCACCGGGCCGCCCGCGTGGACCGGATTGCCGGCTGGACCTGGACCAGCATCTGGTTCTTTCCTATCGCGCGTTCGTCGGTGACGTACAGCTGTCGAGTTGGGATGGCCTGGTCGGCAAATACCCCTCGCGGCTGTTCGTGCTGCCGCTGGCGCAAGTGATCGATGAATACACCAAGACCGAGCTGCGCGGCCTGGCCTCGGTGCCGTTGAAACTGACCCGCCAGGAAATCAACGATACCGTCGAGCATGCCGCCGAAATGCATTGGAGCTACGACGGCAACTACTTCTTCATCTCCAACAACTGCGCGGTGGAAAGCCTGAAACTGCTACGCAGCGGCAGCGCCAACCCGCAATTGACCGGCCTGGACAACATCACCCCCAATGGCTTGCTCGAGGTGCTGAGCGCACGCGGCCTGGCCGACACCAGTGTGCTGCATGACAAACGCAGGGCATTGCGCCTGGGTTATCACTTCGACTCCTTCCGCGAACGCTACCAAGCCATGTTCGATGTGCTGCGCAAACACCTGCCGATCAAACAGACCCAGGTCGAAGACTGGCTATCCCTGAGCGCCGAGGAGCGTCGCCAGTGGTTCGACCAGGCCGATCTGCGCACCAGCGCCGCGTTGCTGCTGCTGGAGCAGGCGAGCTTTCGCAAGCAGTTGATGCTGGCCCAGGACGAAGTCAAACAACGCTACCTCGGCGCCCGCGAGCTGAAAAACGGTGGCATGGAGAAAGCCAACGCCACGCTGCAACAAATCCTCGCCAACAGCGGCTTCCTCAGTCGCCCGGCTGAACTGCTGGGCAGCGGCGGCTATGGCCTGCCGCAACCTTCGGAAGCCACACGCCTGGAATCGGAAAGCGCCGAACGCCAGAAGCAGCTGCAATCGCTGACCGGCGAATTGGACAAGGAGGTGAGGGCGCTGCTGGAGCCTTCCCGTTCAGCCGAGATAGCCGCCTGTGAAGCCAACCTCAAGCTGGTGGGCGAACACTTGCGCAAGCTGCACAAAGCCGCCGGCGGCCTCGAACTGCCCTAAAAACCTCAAGCAAAATATAGACAAATGTGGGAGGGGGCTTGCCCCCGATAGCGGTGTGTCAGCCTGCGCATGCAGTGACTGGCACCCTGTTATCGGGGGCAAGTCCCCTCCCACATGTTGATCTACATAAATCCAGAGACTGCGTGCATTCCCTTCGTCACCCGTTTACTCAGCGAAAGCTGGCTGAAAGCTTACCCGTCTAGGATCGCCCCCACTGCCGGCAACAGACCGGCTGTTAACAACAACAATGGTGATTCCCGATGTCCGCCCGTACCCGCCTGTTCGCCCCAACTCCACCCGTACGCCTCGTGCCTTTCGTTCTGCGCTGACCGCCACCCGGTTCGCCATTCCCTAGCCGCGCTACGCCTGGAGTATTCCTATGCTGACTTTCCTTGGCTTTGCCATGGTCATCACGTTCATGTTCCTGATCATGACCAAGCGCCTGTCCGCGCTGATCGCCCTGATCATCGTGCCGATCCTGTTCGCGCTGTTCGGTGGCTTCGCACCCGAGATCGGCCCAATGATGCTGGCCGGTATCACCAAGCTTGCGCCCACCGGCGTGATGCTGATGTTCGCCATTCTGTACTTCGCCCTGATGATTGACTCCGGCCTGTTCGACCCGGCCGTGCGCAAGATCCTCAAGATGGTCAAGGGCGACCCGCTGAAAGTCTCGGTCGGCACCGCTGTACTGGCCCTGGTCGTGTCCCTGGACGGTGACGGCGCCACCACCTACATGATCTGCGTGGCCGCCATGTTGCCGCTGTACCAGCGCATCGGCATGAGCCCCCGGATCATGGCCGGCCTGATCATTCTCGCCGGTGGCGTGATGAACATGACCCCTTGGGGTGGCCCGACCGCTCGTGCCGCCAGTGCATTGCATGTGGACCCTTCGGACATTTTCGTACCGATGATCCCGGCGATGGCCGCCGGTGTGGTCGCGATCCTGGCGATCGCCTACCTGTACGGCAAGCGCGAGCGCGCACGTCTGGGCGAACTGCACCTGCAAGGCGATGAGATCGACCACAGCGAGATCAGCGTCTCCCAATACCCGGACGCCCGTCGCCCGAAACTGATCTGGTTCAACGGCGCGCTGACCTTCGCCCTGATGTGCGCGCTGATCGCCGGCCTGCTGCCGCTGCCGGTGCTGTTCATGGTGGCGTTCAGTATCGCGATGATCGTCAACTACCCGTGCCTGCAGATGCAGAAAGACCGCGTCGCCGCCCACTCCGGCAGCGTACTGGCGGTGGTTGGGCTGATCTTCGCGGCCGGTATCTTCACTGGTATCCTGTCGGGTACCGGCATGGTCGATGCCATGTCCAAGAGCCTGCTGGCGGTCATCCCTGATGCATTGGGCCCTTACCTGGCGGTGATCACTGCACTGGTGAGCATGCCGTTCACCTTCTTCATGTCCAACGACGCGTTCTACTATGGCGTACTGCCCGTACTCGCCGAAGCCGCCAGCCACTACGGCATCACGGCTGCAGAAATGGGACGTGCGTCGATCGTCGGACAACCCGTGCACCTGTTGAGCCCACTGGTACCCTCGACCTACCTGTTGGTCGCTTTGGCAGGTATCGAATTTGGCGATCACCAGCGCTTCACCCTCAAGTGGGCAGTGCTGGTATGCCTGTGCATAATGGTCGCCGCTTTGCTGATGGGGATTATTCCGCTTTTCAGCACTCTATAATCCCAAACACCCAACCGCGCGGCGCTGCAGCTTGCGCGGTTTAACACTCGCTTAAAGGAATACACATGGAATGGCTGACCAATCCGGAAATCTGGATTGCCTTCTTCACCCTGACGGCCCTCGAGATCGTCCTGGGCATCGATAACATCATCATGATTTCGATCCTGGTCAGCCGCATGCCCAAGCACATGCAGGCACGCACCCGGATCTTCGGCCTGGCCCTGGCCATGGTCACGCGCATCCTGTTGCTGTTGTCGATCACCTGGGTGATGCAACTGACCGCCGACCTGTTCGTGGTCTTCGGCCAAGGCATCTCCGGTCGCGACCTGATCCTGTTCTTCGGTGGCCTGTTCCTGCTCTGGAAAAGCTCCCAGGAGATGTACCACGCGCTGGAAGGTGAAGACGAAACCCACGACGAGCCGAAGGGCGCCGGTGGCAAGTTCATCTACACCATCATCCAGATCGCGATCATCGACATCGTGTTCTCCCTGGACTCGGTGATCACTGCGGTCGGCATGGTCTCCCATGTACCGGTGATGGTCGCGGCGATTGTCGTGGCGGTATTGGTGATGATGCTGGCAGCCGGCACCATCAGCGAATTCATCGACAAGCACCCGTCGTTGAAGATGCTCGCGCTGTCGTTCCTGCTGGTAGTCGGTACCGTGCTGATCGCCGAATCCTTCGACGTGCACGTGCCAAAAGGCTACGTCTACTTCGCCATGGCGTTCTCGCTGGCGGTGGAAGCGGTGAACATCAAGATGCGCACCGCGATCGCGAAAAAGAAGAAACAGCAGGATCCTGTGAAACTGCGCAAAGACATTCCGGGTCAATAAACCCGAGCCAGACAATTAAGGGGCCTGCACAGGCCCCTTATTTTTATCCGCAAAAAGCTGATTTCATGACAGTTTTATTTCAATCCCCACTTTAGCTATGCGATGCTGGCGCAGAGCGCATTCGCCAACTACAGCTTAAGTACAAGACGTAGAGCGGCACGCGGCAACTTTCCTTCGCTCATTTTCGAGCGCACCCACACGGGGGGCCGAGCATGCTGACCTTGCTCAATCTGCTTTCCGCCGTGACCCTGCTTATCTGGGGCACGCATATCGTCCGTACCGGCATCCTGCGGGTCTACGGTTCCAACTTGCGCCAAGTCATCGGGCAGAACATGTCCAAGCGCTGGCTGGCGTTTATCGCCGGTATCCTGGTGACAGCCATGGTGCAGAGCAGCAACGCCACGGCAATGCTGGTCACGTCCTTTGTCGGCCAGGGCCTGATGGGGCTGATGCCCGCCCTGGCGACCATGCTCGGCGCCGACGTCGGTACCGCGCTGATGGCGCGGGTGCTGACGTTTGATTTGTCTTGGCTGTCGCCGCTGCTGATTTTTCTCGGGGTGATCTTCTTCCTGTCACGCAAACAGACGCGGGCAGGGCAGTTGGGCCGGGTGGGTATCGGTCTCGGGCTGATCATCCTCGCACTGCAATTGATTGTGGAAGCGGCCGGGCCGATTACCCATGCCCAGGGCGTCAAAGTCATCTTCGCGTCGTTGACCGGCGATATCCTGCTCGACGCCCTGGTCGGCGCCTTGTTCGCGATGATTTCCTATTCCAGCCTGGCCGCCGTCCTGCTGACGGCCACCCTGGCCGGCGCCGGTGTGATCGGCCTGCACGTGGCCATCGGCCTGGTGATCGGCGCCAACATCGGCAGCGGCGTGCTGGCGTTCCTCAGCACCAGCATGCAGAACGCTGCCGGACGCCAGGTAGCCTTGGGCAGCCTGTTGTACAAATTGATCGGCCTGCTGCTGATCATCCCGGTGCTCGACCCGCTCGTACGCTGGATGGATGGCCTGGACTACAGCGCGCAAGGCATGGTCATCACCTTCCACCTGCTCTACAACGTCAGCCGTTGCCTGATCCTGTTGCCGACCATTGGCCCGATGGCCCGCTTGTGTGCCTGGTTGCTGCCTGAGCGCGAAGAGGTGAACGGCAAGGCCAAACCACGCCATCTGGACCTGGCCGCCCTGGCCACACCCAGCCTGGCACTGGCCAACGCTGCCCGCGAGACCCTGCGCCTGGGGGACCTGATCGACAATATGCTCACCGCCATGCTCGAAGTGCTGCGCGGCAAGCAGACCGCCATCACCCAGGAAATGCGCAGCCTCAGCGATGATGTCGAAGCGCTGTACAGCGCGATCAAACTCTACCTGGCACAAATGCCCCGGGAAGATCTCAGTGAACACGACAATCGGCGCTGGGCCGAGATCATCGAACTGTCGATCAACCTTAAACTGGCCGGCGACCTGATCGAACGCATGCTGCGCAAAGTCCAGCAGCAGAAAACCTCCCAGCGTCGTCAGTTCTCCGAAGTGGGCCTGGAAGAACTCACCGGCCTGCACAGCCAGTTGATCGCCAACCTGCGCCTGGGGTTGTCGGTGTTCCTCAGCGCCGACCCGGAAAGCGCCCGCCAGTTGCTGCGCGAGAAGCGCCGCTTCCGCGCCCAGGAACGGCGCCTGGCCCACGCCCATGTCAGCCGCCTTCAGCGCAAGATCGTCCAGAGCCTGGAGACCAGCTCTCTGCACCTGGAACTGATTGCCGATATGAAACGCCTGAACTCGTTGTTTTGCAGCAGTGCTTATGTAGTGTTGGAAACGTCTGACACCGGCGCGCTCTCCGCCGAAGATATTGCCGACATCACACATTCGCCCTGAACGTACGGTGGCCCGTGAAGTCAGTTAAAAAATGACCTCACTCGCCAGGAAGCTTGTTATGCGTCGCCTGTTGTTCGCTTGCCTGCTCATGGGATCTGCCCACGCCTTTGCCTTTGACCGCCTGCAAGTCGAGGGCTACACCTTGCCCAACGGCCTGCAATTGTTGCTCAAACCCGGCACCGAACGCGGGCATGTAGCGATCCGCCTGGTGGTCGGTGTAGGCCTGGATGACTTCAACTGCGCAGACAAAGAGCTGCCGCACCTGCTCGAACACTTGCTGTTCAGCGGCATCGACGGCGGTGGCGAAGCCGAGCTGGAAGACCGTATGCAAGCCCTGGGCGGCGAGTGGAATGCCTACACCAGCAACGCCGATACCACCTTTGTGATCGAGGCGCCCGCGCAAAACCAGCGCAAAGTGCTGGACCTGCTGCTGGCGATCATCACCCGCACCGAACTGACCGACGCCAATATCAACGCCGCCAAGCGGGTAGTGGAGCGCGAAGACGGCGGCCACTACTCACACTTGCAACGCCTGTTGGACCGCCAAGACCTGGGCCACACCGCCAGCAACCAATTGGCCGTCGAACTGGGGCTCAAATGCGCCGAGCGCGCCGAAGTCGATCACCTGACCCGCGACCAGCTGGAGAACCTGCGCGCACGCTGGTACGCCCCCAACAACATGACCCTGATTATCGTCGGCGACCTCGACAAACTGCTGCCCGCCTACCTGGAACGCACCTACGGCCAACTCGATCCGGTCGACCCCACTGAGCATCCGGCGCTGCCGGAAATACAACACGCCGCTGCCAGCCATCGCGAGTTGATCCACGGCTGGGTCGGCAACAGCGCCAAATTGCACTGGTTATTTCCCGAACCGGTGCTGGACGAGGGGCATGATGAAACCTACGACCTGCTCAAGGATTACCTCGACTGGGCGCTGTACCGCCAACTGCGTCTCAAGCACGGTTTGTCCTACGGCCCCTGGAGCGAGCGCGAAGTACTCGGCGGTGTCGGGTTCCTCAGCCTGAATGCCGACTTAGAGCGGGAAAATCTTCCCGAAGCGGAACACGTACTCCAGGACCTCAAGGCCCGACTGCTCAAGGACGGCCTCGACCCAGCGGTATTTGCGCGCCTGCAACAAGCTGCCATTGCGCGCCAGGCGTGGGCCGTGCAAGGCAACAGCGCCTTGGCCGACTACTACTGGAGCGCGTCCGGCGATTACAACAACGGCCACTTCAGTGACCCGGCCAAGCGCATCAAGGCCGTGAGCCTGGACCAGACCAACCAGGCCATGCGTGAAGTGTTCAAGCAGCCCGGTTACTGGCGTATCGAAAAACCGCTGCTCAGCTACGACATGCTGAGCTGGATCGGCGCCGCAGTGCTGGGACTGATCGCCTTTGTGCTGATCGGCGTGCGGCTTTATCGCAAACGGATTGCGCAATGAGGCACCGGACAACGGCCTAAGACGTTATTCTGTCTGGGATTTTTTCCTACAAGACTGTGAACCGCCGAATGCCAAACCTGACCCACTTAATCCAGCGCATCCTCGAGCTGATCAAGCGCTACCCAGGGGTGATTGCACTCGGCGGTTTTATCTCAGGCGTGGGCAGCTTCATTCTGGTGGATCGCCAGCAGGGCATGGCCAGCTGGATTGCGGTGATCATGCTGGTGAGCTGGCTGTGGCTGATGCTGGAAAACAGCTTCACCCAGCTGTTCACCAGGATTTTCAAGCGCGAAATCCCCGAACCGCTGTTGCGCTACGCGACCCAGATGATCCACCAGGAAAGTCTGTTTTTCGTGCTGCCGTTCTTTTTCGTCACCACCGCGTGGAACAGTGGCCAATCGGTATTCACGGGCTTGCTTGGCGCCGCGGCGCTGATCTCGATCACCGACCCGCTTTACTACAAGTGGCTGGCGCCCAAGCGCTCGCTGTTCCTTGCACTGCACACCTTTACGCTGTTCGCGGCGCTGCTCACCGCGTTGCCGATCATCCTGCACCTGACCACCGCCGAGAGTTACAAACTGGCCCTCGGCGTGGCCATGGCACTGTCGATCCCCAGCCTGGCGGTAAGCCTGCCGCTGCGTAGCGTCAAAGGCTGGGCGATGCTGCTCGGGGTGACCGCCGCCATCGGCTGCGCCGGGTGGTTCCTGCGCAGTTGGGTGCCTCCGGCCACCTTGTGGATGACCGAAGTGGCCATCAGCACCCAACTGCAGGACCGCACGCCAGGCGACGACCTCAAGGAAGTCACTGCCGCCCAACTGCGCAGCGGTGGGCTGTACGCCTATACCGCGATCAATGCGCCGCGTGGACTGGATGAACGCATTTACCACGTGTGGAAATTCAATGGCCAAGAGGTCGACCGCATCGCCCTGGATATCCACGGCGGGCGCAAAGAGGGTTACCGCGCGTGGACCCACAAGCAGAACTTCCCGGCCGACGCCGTGGGCCGCTGGCAGGTACGGGTGCTGACCGAAGACGGGCAGGTGATCGGTGTGCTGCGCTTCAAGGTGACGGACTCAGCACAAACGGACAACCCAAAGTAGGCCGTATCGTGCTATTACGTAGGAATTGTGGATAGCCAAACAAGCTCGGAGCTTATGACCCCCCCTACAACGGCCGGCGCAGCCCACCTCGATACGTCCACCACCCCGCCACAACTGCGGATTACGGGGGACTGGACGCTTGCCCACTATGCCAGTCTGAAAAAGCTGTCGGACAAGCTCGACGGCCAATACGACGCCGGCGCGCGCATCGACCTCAACGGCCTCGGCGCCCTGGATACCGCGGGCGCCTCGTTGCTGGTGGAACTGCTGGGACCGACCCGCATCGAGCAGTCCGCCGAGCAGACCGATTGCAGCTTGTCTGCCGCCGACCGCGCGCTGCTCAAGACCGTCTACCGTTCCCTGAATGATTTTTGCGTGCCGGAAAAAGCCCCGGAAGAAGCGGCGGGCATTCAGGTTCTGGCACGTATCGGCCGTGCGGTGGACACGGTCTGGCAGGACACCAAGAAACTCCTGGGTTTCGTCGGCCTGATTCTCGAAACCTTCGCCCGTAGCATCTTGCGCCCCAAGCGCTGGCGCGTGACGCCCATGGTTGCGCACCTCGAACAGGTCGGACTGGATGCCGCGCCCATCGTGGCTTTGCTGACGTTCCTGGTGGGTGCGGTGGTGGCCTTCCTCGGCGCCACGGTGCTCAAGAGCTTCGGTGCGACGATCTTCACGGTAGACCTGGTGGCGTTCTCTTTCCTACGGGAATTCGGCGTCTTGCTCACCGCGATCCTGATCGCCGGCCGCACCGCCAGTGCCTTTACCGCACAGATCGGCTCGATGAAGGCCAACGAAGAAATCGACGCGATCCGCACCCTGGGCCTGGACCCGATGGAACTGCTGGTACTGCCCCGCGTGCTGGCGCTGCTGGTGGCGCTGCCGATGCTGACGTTCCTGGCAATGCTCTCAGGCATCATCGGCGGCGGCGTGGTGTGCGCGGTGGCCCTGGATATTTCGCCGGCGATGTTCCTCTCGCTGCTGCAATCGGACATCGGCGTGCAGCACTTCCTCGTGGGTATGGTGAAAGCGCCGATCTTTGCGTTCCTGATCGCTGCGATTGGTTGCCTGGAAGGCTTCAAGGTCAGCGGCAGCGCCGAATCGGTCGGTGCCCACACCACCTCCAGCGTGGTGCAATCGATCTTTGTGGTGATCGTGATGGATGCCGTGGCCGCGCTGTTTTTCATGGAGATGGGCTGGTGAGTCGTCTACACCGAGCGCCCAGTGAGGCGGTGATTGAAGTGCGCGGCCTGTGCAATCGCTTTGGCAGCCAGAGCGTGCATGAAAACCTCGACCTGGATTTGTACAAGGGCGAGATCCTCGCAGTGGTTGGCGGCTCCGGCAGCGGCAAGTCGGTGCTGTTGCGCAGCATTGTCGGCCTGCGTCGTCCCAGCGAAGGTGAGGTGCGGGTGTTCGGCAAGAACCTGCCAAGCCTGCCGGAGCACGAACGCTCTTTGGTGGAACGACGCTTTGGCGTGCTATTCCAGAAGGGCGCGTTGTTTTCCTCGCTGACCGTTACCGAAAACGTCGCGCTGCCCTTGATCGAACACGCCGGCCTCAGCCGCCGCGACGCCGAGCACTTGGCCGCCGTCAAGCTGGCCCTGGCCGGGCTGCCATTGTCGGCGGCGGACAAATATCCGGCCTCGCTGTCCGGCGGCATGATCAAGCGCGCCGCCCTGGCCCGCGCATTGGCGCTGGACCCGGACATTCTGTTCCTCGACGAACCCACGGCGGGCCTCGACCCCATCGGTGCGGCGCAATTCGACCAACTGATCCTGACCCTGCGCGATGCGCTGGGCCTGAGCGTATTCCTGGTCACCCACGACCTGGACACGCTGTACACCATTACCGACCGCGTGGCGGTGCTGGCACAGAAGAAAGTGCTGGTGGCCGATGCCATCGATGTTGTCTCGGAAACCGACGACGCGTGGATCCACGAATATTTCCACGGCCCCCGTGGCCGCGCGGCATTGGATGCCGCTCAATCGCTCAACGAGGTATGACATGGAAACCCGAGCCCATCATGTGATGATCGGTCTGTTCAGTGTGATCGTGGTGGTCGGCGCGATGCTGTTCGGCCTGTGGCTGGCCAAGTCCAGCGTCGACAGCGCCTTCCAGGACTACGAAGTGATCTTCAACGAGGCGGTCAGCGGCCTGTCCCAGGGCAGCTCGGTGCAGTACAGCGGGATCAAGGTGGGCGACGTGATCAGCCTGAGCCTGGACCCCAAGGACCCGCGCCGCGTGCTCGCGCGCATCCGCCTGGCCGGGCAGACGCCGATCAAGGAAGACACCCAGGCCAAGCTCGCCCTGACCGGTATCACCGGCACCTCGATCATCCAGCTCAGTGGCGGCACCCCGCAGAGTCCCGAGCTCAAGGGCAAGGACGGCAACCTGCCGCAGATCATAGCCTCGCCATCGCCCATCGCGCGCTTACTGAACAACAGCAACGACCTGATGACCAGCGTCAACCTGCTGTTGCACAACGCCAATCACATGTTCTCCCGCGAGAACGTCGAGCGCTTGAGCAACACCCTGGAGAACCTGCAGCAAACCACCGGCGCGATTGCCGACCAGCGCGGCGATATCAAGGTGGTGATGCAGCAACTGATGCTGGTGAGCAAGCAGGCGACTGCGGCGCTGGAACAGACCACCGTGCTCATGCGCAACGCCAATGGCTTGCTCAACGAACAAGGCAAGCAGGCCTTCGGCAGCGCCGAGCAGGCCATGAAATCCCTTGAACAAAGCACCGCGACCATCAACACCTTGTTGACCAACAACAAGGACTCGGTGAACAGCGGCATGCAAGGCCTTAACGAACTGGCGCCGGCCGTGCGCGAGCTGCGCGAAACCCTGGGTTCGCTGCGCGCCATCTCCCGCCGCCTGGAAGCCAACCCCAGCGGTTACCTGCTGGGCAGCGACAAGAACAAGGAGTTCACGCCATGAAGCGTGCTTACACAATGATCGCCCCTTTGGCCCTGGCACTGGTGAGCGCGTGTTCGATCCTGCCCAAGGCCGACCCTTCGGATGTGTATCGCCTGGCCGCGGCGCAGACCGCCAGCCAGGGCGCGCCGGTCAGCTGGTCACTGCGTGTGAACAAGCCGCAGACCAGCGAGTTTCTCGACAGCCCGCGCATTGCCGTGGTGCCCACTGGCGACCTGATCAGCAGCTATGCGAACTCGCGCTGGAGCGATCCGGCGCCGGTGCTGTTGCGCAACCGCTTCATGGACGGCTTCCAGCGTGATGGCCGGGTGACGCTGCTGAGCACCGATGACACCAACCTGCAGTCCGACTACGAACTGGGTGGGCAATTGCAGGCGTTCCAGAGTGAATATCACGGCGGTGCGGTAGAGGTGGTGATTCGCCTGGATGCGCGGCTGGTACGCGGCAGTGATCAACGGATCGTGGCCAGCCGACGGTTTGAGGTGAGGCAGCCGGTGAGCGACACCAAGGTGCCGGCAGTGGTTGCCGGGTTTGGGCAGGCGGGGGATCAATTGAATAAGCAGGTGGTAGGGTGGGTTGTTCAGCAAGGCAATAGTGCAGCTAAACACTGAGGGCCTCATCGGGGGCAAGCCCCCTCCCACAGGTTGATCTGTGAACACATTCAAATGTGGGAGGGGGCTTGCCCCCGATAGCAATCCGAGCCTTAACCAAAGAACCAATAGCACACCGCAATCGCCGCAACGACGCCGGCCAACTCCGCCAGCAACGCACAGCCCACGGCGTGCCGCGCGCGCTGGATACCCACCGAACCGAAGTACACCGCCAACACATAGAAAGTGGTCTCGGTACTGCCCTGGATCGTCGCCGCGACCAGCGCCGGGAAGCTGTCCACGCCCTGCGTCTGCATGGTCTCGATCAACATCGCCCGCGCGGCGCTGCCGGAAAACGGCTTGACCATCGCGGTCGGCAAGGCATCGACAAAGCGCGTGTCCATGCCCGTCCAGGCGACCACATGGCGTATGCCTTCAAGGCCGAAGTCCAACGCGCCCGACGCTCGCAACACCCCCACGGCGCAGAGCATCGCCACCAGGTACGGCAGCAGGTTCTTCGCCACGTCGAAGCCTTCCTTGGCGCCTTCGACAAACGCCTCGTAGACCTTGACCTTGCGCAGCGCACCGATCACCAGGAACAGCATGATCAGGCCGAACAAGGTGAGGTTGCCAAGGATCGAGGACAGCCCGGCCAGCGCCGTGGCGGAGAGGGTCGCCAACAACGCCATGAAACCACCCAAGACCAGCGCACCGGGAACCAGGTACGCCAGCACCACCGGGTCCCACAGCCGCAGGCGCTGCATGATTGCCACCGAGAGCAGCCCCACCAGCGTGGATGCACTGGTTGCGAGCAGGATCGGCAGGAACACCAGCGTCGGGTCCGCCGCGCCTTGCTGGGCGCGGTACATGAAGATGGTTACCGGCAACAGCGTCAATGAAGACGCGTTGAGCACCAGGAACAGGATCTGCGCGTTACTGGCGGTGTTGGGGATGGGGTTGAGTTCCTGCAAGGCCTTCATCGCCTTGAGCCCGATGGGGGTGGCGGCGTTATCCAGGCCCAGGCCGTTGGCGGCAAAGTTGAGGGTGATCAAGCCGATGGCCGGGTGGCCGGCGGGCACTTCCGGCATCAAACGGCGGAACAGCGGGCCGAGGGCCTTGGCCAGCCAATCGACGATCCCGGCTTTCTCTGCGATGCGCAGAAAACCCAGCCACAGCGTCAGGGTGCCGAACAACAGCACCATGACTTCCACCGACAATTTGGCCATGGCGAAAATGCTTTCGACCATTGCCGCGAATATCCCGGCGTTACCGCCGACCAGCCATTGCGCCAGTGCCGACACCATTGCCACGACAAAGAAGCCAAGCCACAGGCCATTGAGCATCAGTTGAATCCCCCGAAGAATGGGACGAATGATAGCGGGGCCGGCAGAAACGACAAACCCCGGAATTTTCCGGGGTTTGTCTTTAAGCCGTCACGCTATCAGCTGCGGGTGGCCTGGGCGACCGGTGCGGCGGTCTTGGTGCGCCAATGCGGCAGCGAGTTCCAGTAGCGCTCGCCCTTGGCGTCGTCGTACATGCCTTCCCAACGGGAGATCACCAGCACGGCCAAGGCATTGCCGATCACGTTCAGGGCAGTACGCGCCATGTCCATGATGCGGTCGACACCGGCGATGAACGCCAGGCCTTCCAGCGGAATGCCCACGCTGCCCAGGGTGGCCAGCAGCACCACGAAGGACACACCCGGCACGCCAGCGATGCCTTTGGAGGTGACCATCAGGGTCAGCACCAGCATCAGTTGCTGGCCGATCGACAGGTCGATGCCATACAGCTGGGCAATGAAGATCGCCGCGATGCTCTGGTACAGGGTCGAACCGTCGAGGTTGAACGAGTAACCGGTCGGCACCACGAAACTGCAGATGGCTTTCGGCGCGCCGTAGGCTTCCATCTTCTCGATCACACGCGGCAGCACGGTCTCGGAACTGGCGGTGGAGTAGGCCAGTACCAGCTCATCCTTGAAGATGCGCATCAGCTTGATCACCGAGAAGCCGAACAGGCGGGCAATCAGGCCGAGGATCACGAACGCGAAGAACAGGATGGCGACGTAAACCAGGATCACCAGCTTGGCCAGCGGTAGCAGCGAGGCAAAGCCGAAGTTGGCAACGGTCACCGCGATCAGTGCGAAGACCCCGATAGGGGCGTACTTCATGATCATGTGAGTGACTTTGAACATGCTCTCGGACACGCCCTGGAACATGGTGACCAGCGGCTCACGCAGCTCAGGCTTGAGGCTCGACAAGCCAAGGCCGAACAGCACCGAGAAGAAGATGATCGGCAGCATCTCGCCACGGGCGACGGCGGCAAAGATGTTCGACGGGATCAGGTTGAGGATGGTCTGGATGAACGCATGCTCATGCTGCACTTCGGCAGCAGTGGCGGTGTACTTGGAGATGTCGACGGTACCCAGGGTACTCATGTCGATACCCGCGCCCGGGTGGAACAGGTTGGCCAGCAGCAGGCCGACCACGATAGCGATGGTGGTGACGATTTCGAAGTAAAGGATGGTTTTGACGCCGATGCGCCCGAGTTTCTTCGCATCACCCACACCGGCAATGCCGACGATCAGCGAGGAAATCACAATCGGGATCACGATCATCTTGATCAGGCGGATAAAGATATCGCCCGCTGGCTGCAATACGTTGCTGATCCACCAGGCTTTTTCAGCACTGAAATGGTTAAGCACTGCACCGATTGCGATCCCCAGCACCAAACCGATGAGGATCTGCCAGGCGAGGCTTAGCTTTGCCTTCTTCATGTCATTACCCTTACTTCAAGTGAACTTAAGGCAAATGCGCCAGCCGCAACGCTCGAGAGCGAAAAAGTGTGTGCATCTGCCTCCATGGAAGGTCACCGCAGCATGGCCGAAATGGCTTACTGGCAGGCGAAAAAAGGCGCAACTATTCCCATGCAAGGGTTCGACGTCTAATGCCGTAAACGCCTACCCTATGCCGAATCGGCATGAGATTTTTTAATAATAACTGTCCGAACGGTCAGTTCAAATGTGACATTTTGTCCGACAAAAATGCCGTGAACCGGCCAAACCCGGCTCGCTCAGAGATTCGGGACGTCCTCGGGGACCTGGCGGAAATGCCTGAGAATTCCATCATTTAGTGTCGGAAATGTCCTATGGCACCCACCAAAATTTATCGATAGATGGTCTACCCGACACACTAAGTAATGTTTGGAGATGAGCAGAAAGGTGATTGGCGACTAAGGGCGGCATGAACAGCGAAAAAAGGAGCGTTAAAGCCCGCCGCAAGTTCAGCAAGCCGATGGCTTGTGAACCTGCGTCGCAGCTTTTCGCCTGACCCGGCCCTTGCGCAGGCACTCCCTGTACCCGTAGGTCGCGCCGATCGTAGGTGATCAGAGCAACCCGGCCCCTTGGTCATGCACCGCCCTTGGCAAGCGGTGCAAACAGAAAGAAGCAAGGGCTTCCTTCTATGGACGCCGGCCCCGCAGACAACACGCGTGTCAGACGGAACCTAGTACCAATTCGGATCTTTCTTCAGCTGCTCCATCAGCAGCTTCTGCATGCCTTCATCCGGTTTACCGATAAAACGGTAATCGGCGTGCCGTGTTGGAGACTTGTCCTTCGGCAGACCGGCCGGGACTTCCACCAACATGGCGTAGGCATCTTCCTTGTCGAGGCTGAAGGCAACGATCAGGCGTTTGTTCAGGCAGGTGTCCGCGGTTTCGCAGAGCGGCCCGACCAGGTACTTGTCGCCATCTTCTTCCACGGCATTCATTTGCTCAGCGGTGCCGGACAGGTTTATCACCCATTCCGGCAGGCGCTCTTCTTTCTTCACCACGCCTTGCCAGGTCTCACGGTATTGCGGGTCCGCGCTGAGCAATTCGTTGGCTCGGGACTGGCCGTCGTTGGCGGCCATCGCCAAGCCGCTGCCGCCCAGTAGCAGGGCGGCAGTAATGGCTTTGAAGGACAAAGTGGTCATTTTCAGCCTCGGCCGCGACGACCAAAGAAGAAGGAAGCGATGAACATCACCAGAAACACCACAAACAGAATTTTTGCGATACCCGTGGCAGTGCCCGCGATACCACCGAAGCCCAGGACTGCAGCCACAATGGCGATGATCAGAAATGTGATTGCCCAACTCAACATGGTGATTCTCCTTATGCTTCTTTATAGAGGTAACAGCGGTAGTGCTTTGCGGCCACGAAAGTGGCCTTTTGGTGCCTAGAACACCCAACGCTCCTGGGATGGCAGCTCACTCAGGGAAGACTCCTGGTCAACCATCCGCAGTTGCGGGGCTGTTGCATCGGCAGCAACACTGCCAACGGAACGGAAATGGGTTTGGGTCATGGACGGACGTTCAAACTGGGGGATCTGCTGCTGACTCTGCTGCCAATGTTGCAACTGCTGGCCACCGATCAGCGTGACCATCAGGGCCAAGCTGGCAAACAGACCTTGCTGCAAGCGCAGTGGCGATACACGCAGTTGGCTGAGGCTTTGGCGAGTCATGCTGTTGTTCTCCCGCATTTTGATTATTCGTTGGAAGAGCTATTGCAGAGCGCGTGCCAGTTTTTTTACAAAATAAAACTCAATAAAATCATATAGTTATGAACTAAAGACTCATGCACCCTCCAGCATCCTGCACGATGCCTCCGTGTATGCCGTGCGAAATGCACGATGGCCAGCGGTCGGGTCGAGGGATAGAAAACGAAGAGGGTGTTGCCGAAGTGGCAAGACGGCATGAAAACGCCATCAGACGGGGCTTTGTAGGAAGTGATGCAGCTACCTGCACGAGACTGCTATTTATCCATCAGAATAAACCATGCAACTTGCCCGATTATTCCGGGACTAAACACCATCATTCATAGTTTAAGGAGCGCGGGACAGATGGAATCAGCCAAGGAACTTCAAGGCCGCATTCTTTTAGTGGACGATGAGTCCGCGATCCTCCGCACCTTCCGTTATTGCCTGGAAGATGAAGGCTACACCGTCGCCACTGCGAACAGCGCGGCCCAGGCCGACGCCTTGATGCAACGCCAGGTATTCGACCTGTGCTTCCTGGACTTGCGCCTGGGCGAAGACAATGGCCTGGATGTGCTGGCCCAGATGCGAATCCAGGCGCCCTGGATGCGCGTGGTGATCGTCACCGCCCATTCGGCAGTCGATACCGCCGTCGATGCTATCCAGGCCGGCGCCGCTGACTACCTGGTAAAACCCTGCAGCCCCGATCAACTGCGCCTGGCCACCGCCAAGCAGTTGGAAGTGCGCCAACTGTCTGCGCGGCTCGAAGCCCTGGAGGGCGAAGTGCGCCAGCCGAAAGACGGCCTCGACTCTCACAGCCCATCAATGATGGTGGTGCTGGAAACGGCGCGCCAGGTGGCTGGGACAGATGCGAACATCCTGATCCTTGGCGAGTCCGGCACGGGTAAAGGCGAACTGGCCCGCGCAATTCACGGCTGGAGCAAGCGTTCGAAGAAATCCTGCGTGACCATCAACTGCCCCTCTTTGACGGCAGAACTGATGGAAAGCGAGCTGTTCGGCCATAGTCGAGGGGCGTTTACCGGCGCCAGTGAAAGCACCCTGGGCCGCGTCAACCAAGCGGACGGCGGCACGCTGTTTCTCGACGAGATCGGCGACTTTCCCCTCACCTTGCAACCCAAGTTACTGAGGTTCATCCAGGACAAGGAGTACGAGCGCGTGGGCGACCCTGTCACCCGCCGTGCCGATGTGCGCATCCTCGCCGCCACCAACCTGAACCTGGAAGACATGGTGCGTGACGGCCGCTTCCGTGAAGACTTGCTGTACCGCCTCAATGTAATCACCTTGCATCTGCCACCGTTGCGCGAGCGCAGTGAAGACATCCTGACCCTGGCCGACCGGTTCCTGGCGCGCTTCGTCAAGGAATATGCCCGACCAGCACGCGGTTTCAGCGATGAAGCGCGCGAAGCGCTGCTCAACTACCGCTGGCCGGGCAACATTCGCGAACTGCGTAACGTGGTGGAGCGCGCCAGCATCATTTGCCCGCAGGAGAAGGTGGAAATCAGCCACCTGGGCATGGCCGAACAACCTAGCAACAATGCTCCACGCATTGGCGCGGCACTCAGTCTGGACCAGTTGGAGAAAGCCCACATCGGCGCAGTGCTTGCCACCAGCGATACCCTGGACCAGGCGGCCCGCACCCTCGGCATCGACGCGTCGACCCTGTACCGCAAACGCAAACAGTACAACCTGTGAGCTGTACTCTATGAAGTTAGCGATGAAGTTGCGCACTCGATTATTCCTGAGCATCTCAGCGCTGATTACCGTTGCCCTGCTGGGTTTGATCCTGGGCCTGGTAAGTGTCATGCAAATGGCCAAGACCCAGGAGTCCCTGATTCGCAGCAATTTCGTCACTCTGGACCTGGGCCTCAAGCTACGCCAGAGCCTGGGCGATCAATTGATCATGATGCTGGAAGACCGGCCGGACCCCGAGGCGCTGCAATCCTCGGAACGGCGCTACTTCGACCTGCTGGATCAAGGCATTGCCCATGAACAGCGCGACGGTCGCGGGACGGGATTCAGCCAGGCCCGAGGCCAATATCAGGCGCTGCTGGAGGCCTTTGATGAATCCCAGCAACCGACGCCGCCGCCCGGCGCCAAGGACAAACTCACCGACACTTTCAACACGCTGCGCAATGGCCTGATCGCCGAACACAAGCAGGCTTTGGAAAACATCAGCAACAGCGAGCACAAGTCCCGCGAACGCGCGTTATTGGTCGCCGGATTACTGGGGTTGGTGGGGCTTGCCGTGCTGATCATCGGGTTTGTGACAGCCCATGGCATCGCGCGGCGTTTTGGCGGACCGATCGAAGCGCTGGCCAAAGCGGCAGACAAGATCGGACAAGGGGATTTCGAGGTGACGCTGCCAATCTCCTCGGCAGCAGAAATGAACCAGCTGACCCGCCGCTTCGGCATCATGGCCGAAGCTCTGCGCCAGCATCAGGCGACCAATGTGGATGAACTGCTGGCCGGCCAACAGCGCTTGCAGGCTGTGCTCGACAGCATCGACGATGGCTTGCTGATGATTGACCGCCAAGGCCGCCTGGAGCATCTCAACCCCGTGGCTCAGCGCCAACTGGGCTGGGACGAGGAGCGCCTCGGCCAAGGCCTGGGCGAAGCCTTGTCGCGTCCGGAGCTGGATGAGCAACTGCACCTGGTGCTGCGCGGCGGCAACCTGGAGCGGGCGCCGGAGGATCTGGAAGTGGAGGTCGAGGGCGAACTGCGCCTGCTGACCTACAGCCTGACCCCGGTCAGCCATACCCAGGGACATATTCTCGGCGCAGTGATGGTGCTGCATGACGTGACTGAACAACGCGCCTTCGAGCGGGTGCGCAGCGAGTTCGTACTGCGCGCTTCCCATGAACTGCGTACGCCGGTGACCGGCATGCATATGGCCTTCGGACTCTTCCGCGAACGTGCGAAGTTCCCGGCGGAGTCCCGCGAAGCGGACTTGCTGGATACCGTCAATGAAGAGATGCAGCGCCTGATGCAGTTGATCAACGACCTGCTCAACTTCTCACGCTACCAGAACGGCCTGCAAAAACTCACGCTGGGGCCGTGCGACGTCACCGATCTGCTCGAGCACGCCCGAGCACGCTTCGCCGAGCCCGCCAACGCGCAAAATATCGAACTGCTGGTGGAAGCCCAATCCGACCTGCCTCGGCTGTATGCAGACCAGATCCAACTGGAGCGTGTGCTCGACAATCTACTGGGCAACGCGCTGCGCCACACTCCCGCGGGCGGGCAGATACGCCTGCAGGCACGGCGCCATGGCGAGCGGGTGATCGTCAGCGTCGAGGATAACGGCGAGGGCATCGCCTACGGGCAGCAGGGGCGGATCTTCGAACCCTTTGTCCAGGTGGGCCGCAAGAAAGGCGGCGCCGGCCTGGGGCTGGCGCTGTGCAAGGAAATCGTGCAATTGCACGGTGGCCGCATGGGCGTGTACTCGCGACCGGGGCAGGGCACTCAGTTCTATATGGCGCTGCCGCTCTAGCTTCGGTTCAACGCACGCAGAATGGCTGCACTTTCTGCATCCGGCGTGCCATCGAACAGCGACGGCCGGAAATGCATCTGGAACGCCGCGATCACATGGCGCGTGGCGACATCCAACTCGCCGGTCTGGGGCGTCTGGTAGCCCAGGCGGGCCAGCTCTTCCTGGAACCAGGTGATGCTTGGCAGCTCGGCGGCGTATTGCACCTGAAACCGCGCAACGGCCTGCGCATCCGGCCAAACGCCCAACCCTTCGGCGGCCAGCCGCTTCCAGGGGAACATCGGGCCTGGGTCGAGCTTGCGCAACGGCGCGATATCGCTGTGACCAATAATATTCTTGGGGTCGATACCGTTGCGCTTGCTGATGTCCTTGAGCAACACCACCAGGGACTTCACCTGCGCCTCTGAGTAGGGGTACCACAAGCGGCCCGTAGGTGTGTCCTTGTAGCCTGGGTTCACGATCTCGATGCCAATGGAGCTGGAGTTGAGCCAGGTGCGGCCCATCCACTCGCTTTCCCCCGCGTGCCAGGCGCGCTGGCTCTCGTCCACCAGCTTGTAGATGGTGGCCGAGGCGTCGTCGCCGATCAGGTAATGGCTGCTGACCTGACCATGGGTGAGCAATGCCAGCGAGCGTTCAAGGTTGGTCGAGGTGTAATGCACGATCACGAACTGCACGCGGTTGTCGTGGTTCACCGAGGGGTGGTTGGTGTTTAGGCGAGGGCCGCTGGCACAGCCTGCGAGCACAAGGAACACAAAAGCGAAGTACAAGGATTTCATGGCGGTAGACGGTACGCAGAAGACAATAATGCAACAGTGTAACGTACCGATCGCAAGCCAGCGGTCAAATCACAAAATGGAACATCTTTCAGGCAGCCTGCACCTGGTTGCGCCCCGCGGCCTTGGCCCGATACAACGCTTCATCGGCACGCTTGAGCGCAAGATCACTGCGCTCTCCCGGCTGGAACTGCGCCACACCCATGGACACGGTGATCGTCACCGGCTCGCCCTTGAAGTGAAACGGGCACGCTTCAATCGCCGCACGCAACACCTCGCCCACGGCCAGGGCATCCGCCAGGGATGAGTCGGGCATCAGCAAGACAAACTCTTCACCACCAAAGCGCGCGATAAAGTCGGTCGGGCGCAGGCGCTTGCGCAGCACGTTGGCGATGATCTTCAGCACCTTGTCGCCGGCGAGGTGGCCGTAGCCATCGTTGATACGCTTGAAGTGATCCAGGTCCAGCATCGCCAACGACAGGTTGTTGCCGTGCTGGTGCCAGGTGTTCACCTCATAATCGAGGCGCTCGCTCCAGGCGGCACGATTGGGCAGGCCCGTGAGCGGATCGATCAACGCCTTCTGGCGCTGCACCTCCAGGTGCTCGCGATAGCCCTGGGCTTCCTGCTCCATGTTGGCAACCCGCTCAGCCAGGCCTTTGAGGCGCGCCGCCGTCTCCTGCTCGCGCAGGTCGCGCTGCTGCTGATGCTCATCCATGGTGCCGAGCAGCCCCTCAAGGTGGCTTTCCAGCACGTGCTTGAGGCTGTCCAGGTCGGCAGCTTCCTGCACGCTGCTTTGCAGGCCATCGACCTGTTCGCGGATCTGTGTGTCCAGCTCACGGGCGGCGGAGCGGCTGTCGGCATGCCCCTCGCTGGCGACTTGCAAGTGGCCCTGAAACGCCTCGAGCCGTTCGTTGAGCTGCTTGAGGTAAGCCTCGAACTCATGCTGGCCGCTGTCGGTGATCGCCAGCATCAAGACTGCCAGATCGTCGAGGATCGGCAGCAGTTCGTACCAGTTCAAACCATGGGCCAGGCGCTCGCGCATGGCCTCGGCCTGGGGTCGGTGACGTTCGGGCAACGAGAGTTCTTCGAGCAGGCCGAGCAGAGTGTCTTCGATGTGCTTGGCCACGGAGCTGTAGGACGGTTCTGGCGAGTCGGGCAGGGCATAGGTTCCATCCTCTTGCAACTCGTCAGGATCAGGCTCTTCTAGCACCGGTGGAAGCGACAAGCTGCCAATGGTGGTCTCATCCGGGGTCTCGACCTGAACTTCAGGCGTTTCGATAAAGGCGGCGAGGGCGCTCTCCGGTGCGGGTTCTTCGACTTGAGGCTTGGGCTCGACACGTGCTTCGGGTGTTTCAATAGCGGCGGCTTGAGGCGGGGCTTCATAGACGAAGGTTTCGCTGGAGGGCTCGGCCACCTGGGCGGGGGCTACGGGCTCGATGACCGGAGCGACGTTTTCTTGAGGCTGCGGCGCAAAGGCACGCAACGCTTGCGTCAGTTCCTCGGATTGCTCGGACGGCTGTGGCTCGACAGCGACTGGCTTGGTCGCCGCAGGCTGCGGGGCCGGTCGGAGGGTCGATTCGTCCGCCACCGTTTCGTTCGCAACGTCCTTGGCGCCGAACAGGCGCTGCAAAAGCCCAGGGCCTGGTCGCGCGGTTTCGCCGTCCGGCTCCAGGTTGTTCAGTGCCTGGCCCTGCAGGCCGCTCAACTCGCTGAGCAACAGCGGGATCTCTCGCGCCTGGCCGACGCGGCCGTCCAACTGCTTGGCGAACGTCTTCAGCGGCCGAGCCACCTCACGGGGCAATGGAAGTTTCTGTAGTTGCGTGACCAGGGACGTCAGCGCGGTGCTGATCTGGTCGACCCGGGTTTCGCGGCGCTGCTCCGAATCCAGCACGGCTTTTTCCAGGCGCGGCAGCAAGGCGGCGAGGGCGGCGTCCATATCATCGGTACGGACGACGTCGCGCATTTCCTTCATGCATTGGTCGACGGCGCGGTCAGTGCCCTCAGCCGCCAGCGTGCTGCGCACCAGTCCACGGCGCAGCAGGTCGAGGCGAGCGGCCCAGCGGCGTTCGAGTTTTTCCTGTTGCTCGATGCTCTTGAGGTATTTCTCTTTCCAGCGCTGGGCGTCGTCGCTCATGAAAGGGGTCCGCGGGGGCCAGGGCTCAACGCGGGTAATGCATCAGCCGTGAGCGAACCCGGCAGACGAATCTCTACCGCGACCGGCAGGTGATCGGAGATGGGCTGCGCCAGCACCTGCACACTCTCGAGTGTGAGGGTAGGACTGAGCAGGATATGGTCAAGGCAGCGTTGCGGGCGCCAACTGGGGAACGTGGCTTCGGCTTGCGGCGCCAGTAGGCCGAGGTCGCGCAACGGAGAATTCTGCAACAGGTCGCTGGCGTGGGTATTCATGTCCCCCATCAGCACCTGGTGCTTGTAATTGCCAATCAGCTCGCGGATGTAAGCCAGTTGCATCGTGCGAGTGCGGGCGCCCAGTGCCAGGTGCATCATCACGACCACCAAGGCCTCCGGGCCTTCGCCAAAGCGCACGAGGATCGCACCCCGCCCCTTGGGTCCGGGTAACGGGTGATCTTCGATGACTGAGGGCTTCAAGCGACTGAGCACACCATTGCTGTGCTGCGCCAGGCGCCCGAGGTTACGGTTGAGCTGCTGATACCAATAGGGGAAGGCACCCAGCTGGGCCAAGTGTTCCACCTGGTTTATATAGCCGGAGCGCATGCTGCCGCCATCAGCTTCCTGCAGGGCGACAAGGTCGAAGTCGTTCAGCAGGTTGCCGATCTTTTGCAGGTTGCCGGCACGTCCGTTATGGGGCAGCAGGTGCTGCCAGCCACGGGTGAGGTAGTGCCGGTACTTCTCGGTACTGATGCCTACCTGGATATTGAAGCTGAGCAGGCGCAGGCGGCTGTCTGCCGGCAGGCCCGTGGACTCCAGGTGATGTTCATTGACCTGCGGATCATGCAGGCCAACCACACGTTCGGTACCCCAGCGGCGCATGACGGGCCCCTTACTTGGCTGCGCGCTCTTTGGCGATCAGTTGGTCGGCAACATTGAGGGTCTGCTCAGGACCACCGGAAGTGCCCAGGTCGAAACGGTATTTGCCGTTGACGATCATGGTCGGTACGCCTTGCACGCCATACTTCTGCGCCAGCTCCTTGGCCTGCTTGATCTGGCCCTGGATAGCGAAGGAGTTGAAGGTGGCCAGGAACTTGTCCTTGTCGACACCTTGGGTGGCCACGAAGTCAGCCATTTCGTCCGGCTTGGTCAGGCGCTTGCCTTGCTTCTGGATCGCGTCGAATACCGCGTTGTGGACCTTGTGCTCCACACCCATGGCTTCCAGGGTCAGGAACAGTTGGCCGTGGGCATCCCATGGGCCGCCGAACATGGCTGGAATGCGCTTGAAGTTCACGTCCTTGGGCAGTTTTTCAACCCATGGGTTGATGGTCGGTTCAAAAGCGTAGCAATGCGGGCAGCCGTACCAGAACAACTCCACCACTTCGATCTTGCCGGGTTCGGAAACCGGAACCGGATTGGCCAATTCAACGTAGGTCTTACCGGCTTCAAGCGGCACGTCGGCGGCTTGTGCGGTCATGCCGAAGAGGCTGGCAGTGACGAGAGCGGCGCTGAGGATCAGATTACGCATGCTTTACTCCTGGACAAATAAAGTCGCCTCACGCGACCTTTGTTGTGACAGGCCTGCGCGGGCATGAGTTCGTTAGTGTAACGGCACCGGCCACAAAAAAGGGCGGCCTGGGCCACCCTTTTTATGCTTGCATCGCGGGATTAATCGAGTGTTAACGTTGCGTGCACCTCAGTGCAGGCCCTGGATGTAGCTGGAGACCGCCGCAATGTCCTCGTCACTCAGCTTGCGGGCGATGGTGCGCATGATCGCCGCGTCGCCATCGTTGGTGCGCCCGGCCTCTTCCTTACGGAAATCGGTCAGCTGTTTGGCAATGTAGGTGGCGTGCTGGCCACTCAAGTGCGGGAAGCCGGCGGCGGCAATGCCCGCGCCATTGGGCGAATGGCAACCGGTGCAGGCCGGCAGGCCTTTATCCAGGTCGCCACCGCGGAACAGTTTCTCGCCGCGGGCCACCAGTTTCGGATCAGCAGCTCCCACACTGCCTTTCTGGCTGGCAAAATACGCCGCGATGTCTGCCAGGTCCTGATCGCTGAGGTTGGTCAACAAGCCGGTCATTTCCAGGACCGTGCGCTTGCCGGACTTGATATCCTGCATCTGCTTGGTCAGGTAACGCTCGCCCTGGCCGGCCAGTTTGGGGAAGTTCGGTGCCGGGCTGTTACCATCCGGTCCATGGCAAGCACCACATACGGCGGCTTTCGCCTGGCCCGCTGTAGCGTCGCCTGCAGCATGGGCAACACCGGTGATGCCCAAGGTCAACAGCAGACTCACGATCAGTTTGTTCATCAGCTAATCCAACTACGGCTAAGGGGTTTAAGAGTTATCTACCGGGTTTACTCACCATCAATTCAATGATGGCCTGGTAATCCTCAGTACTGCAGTCCATGCACAAACCACGCGGCGGCATTGCCTTGAAACCCTGGGTCACGTGTAGCACCAGCGTGTCCATGCCCTGCGCCAGTCTTGGCGCCCAGGCTGCCTGGTCACCCCGTCTGGGGGCGCTGGGCAACTGGCCGGCATGGCAAGCCACGCAAACTCGGTTGTACACCGCTTCCGGATCCTGTGTAGCCTGAGCGCCGTAAAGCGGGACCAGGGCACCGATAGCGAGCAACCACTTGGTCATACGTCGACCATTACAGGGTTTGAGAGCGTTTTGCGTTCTAATGCGCAATAAAGGTCTATCGCTCCCGTGAACTTCATCCTTCGCTGGGACAAAGCACACACAAAATCTGCGGCATTATATACTGGCGCTACTGAAACGGAAACGACACCGCTTGCCGCACCCTTTCTCGGCACCGCCCACATCGGAAATCTCATGCAACTCAAGAATCCCATCCTCGGCCTGTGCCAACAGTCCACGTTCATGCTCAGCGCCGCCAAAGTTGACCAATGCCCCGATGACGAAGGCTTTGAAGTCGCCTTTGCCGGTCGTTCCAACGCCGGTAAATCCAGCGCGCTGAACACCCTGACTCACGCCAGCCTGGCGCGCACCTCGAAAACCCCGGGCCGTACGCAACTCCTCAATTTCTTCAAGCTAGACGATGATCGGCGTCTGGTCGACCTGCCGGGTTACGGTTATGCAAAAGTACCTATCCCGCTGAAGTTGCACTGGCAGCGTCACCTGGAGGCTTACCTGGGTGGCCGGGAGAGTTTGAAAGGCTTGATTCTGATGATGGACATCCGCCATCCGATGACCGATTTCGACCTGTTGATGCTCGATTGGGCAGTCGCCAGCGGCATGCCGATGCATATCCTGCTGACCAAGGCCGACAAGCTCACCTACGGCGCGGCCAAGAACACCTTGCTCAAAGTGCAGTCCGAAATCCGTAAGGGCTGGGGCGACGCGATCACGATCCAGCTGTTCTCGGCACCAAAGCGCATGGGCCTGGAAGAGGCTTACACCGTGCTGGCCGGTTGGATGGAATTGGCGGACAAAGGCGCGGAACTCGCGGAATAACTTTTCTGCGGGCAAAAAAAACCCCGGACTTCGTATGGGGAGGGGAAGTTCGGGGTTCAAGTTCCGGACCGCTAGGGCGGGGTCCAGATATCTGCCAACACTTAACACAACATAGGAGCATTGAAGGGCTTCACCACCCATTCAGTAACTCTGAGTAGCAGTTCACGGGTTAAGTTCCGACAAGTCAGAAAAACTATTTGAAATAACCAACGGCGATTTCCGCACTAAAGCACTCTGCCACCGCACAACGCGGTGGCAGCGCCCGCGCGTCAGTGCGCTTCATCCCAGTTATTGCCGACGCCCACTTCCACCAGCAGCGGCACGTCCAGCTTCGCGGCAGCACTCATATGCTCGCGAATCTTTTCGCTGACCTGCGCCACCTGATCCTCACGCACTTCCAGTACCAATTCATCGTGCACCTGCAGGATCACCTTGGCATCCAGGCCCGAATCGGTCAGCCAGTTGTCCACCAGCACCATGGCTTTCTTGATGATGTCGGCCGCCGTGCCCTGCATCGGCGCGTTGATCGCGGTGCGTTCAGCGGCCGCGCGCTCCTGGGGCTTGTTGGAGTTGATGTCGGGCAAGTACAGGCGACGGCCGAAGAAGGTTTCCACGTAGCCCTGATCAGCGGCTTGGGCGCGGGTGCGCTCCATGTACTCGCGAACCCCGGGATAACGGGCGAAATACACATCGATGTAGGCCTTGGCCGTCTTGGTATCGACACCGATGTCCTTGCCCAGCTTCTGCGCGCCCATGCCGTAGATCAGACCAAAGTTGATCGCCTTGGCACTGCGGCGCTGGTCGGAGGTGACCTCGCCCAGCTCAACCTTGAACACCTCGGCCGCCGTGGCGGTGTGCACATCCAGGTTGTGACGGAAGGCGTTCATCAAGCCTTCGTCCTTGGAAAGGTGCGCCATGATCCGCAGCTCGATCTGCGAATAGTCCGCCGCCAGCAGCTTGTAGCCCTTGGGTGCAACAAACGCCTGGCGAATCCGCCGCCCTTCGGCGGTACGCACCGGGATGTTCTGCAGGTTCGGATCACTGGAAGACAAGCGCCCGGTTGCCGCCACCGCCTGGTGATAGGAGGTATGGATACGTCCGGTACGCGGGTTGATCTGTTCCGGCAGGCGATCGGTGTAGGTGCTTTTCAGCTTGCTCATGCTGCGGTACTGCATCAGCACCTTGGGCAGCGGATAGTCATCCTCAGCCAGCTTGGCCAGCACTTCTTCGGCCGTCGACGCCTGGCCCTTGCCGGTTTTCTTCAGCACCGGCAGGCCGAGTTTTTCATAAAGAATCGCGCCGAGCTGCTTGGGCGAGCCCAGGTTGAACGCCTCGCCGGCGATCTCGAAGGCCTGGCGCTCCAGTTCGATCATCTTGTTGCCCAGCTCGATGCTCTGGATACCCAGCAGGTCCTTGTCCACCAGTGCACCCTGGCGCTCGATACGGGCCAGCACGGGCACCAATGGAATCTCGATATCCGTGAGCACGCTCGCCAGGCTCGGGATGGCGGACAATTGTGCAAACAGCGCCTGGTGCAGACGCAGGGTCACATCGGCATCTTCCGCCGCATAAGGGCCGGCCTGCTCCAGGGCGATCTGATCGAAGGTCAGCTGCTTGGCGCCCTTGCCGGCGATGTCCTGGAAAGCAACAGTGTCGTAGTCCAGGTACTTCTTGGCCAGGCTGTCCATGTCGTGACGGGTTGCCGTGGAGTTCAGCACATAGGACTCAAGCATGGTGTCGAACGCAATGCCACGCACGGTAATGCCCTGCGCCGGGTCGCCGCCGATAGCGCAGTTGGCCAGGATGTTCATATCGAACTTGGCGTGCTGGCCAACTTTGAGCTTGGTCGGGTCTTCCAGCAGCGGTTTCAGGGCCAGCAGCACGGTGTCGCGGTCCAACTGCTCCGGCGCGCCGATGTAGGAATGGGTCAACGGGATGTAGGCCGCTTCATGGGGCTGCACGGCGAAGGAGACGCCGACCAGCTGCGCCTGCTGGGCATCGATACCGGTGGTTTCGGTGTCGAAGGCAAACAACTTCGCATCGTTGAGCTTCTTCAGCCAAAGGTCGAACGTCGCCTGGTCGAGGATGGTGGTGTAGGTGGCCTCTGCCGGCGCTACTGCCTCGACGACTTGCTCGGCAACCGGCGCAGCCTTGAGTTCCACGCGTTTGGCATCGCGCTGGACCTCATCAATCCAGCTCTTGAACTCCAGCAGCGTGTACAACTCCAGCAGCTTCTCGCGATCCGGCTCGATCAGGTGCAAGTCATCCAGACCGATATCCAACGGTACATCGCACTTGATCGTCGCCAACCGGTAGGAAAGAAAAGCACTCTCCCGATGTTCTTCCAGCTTGGCCGGCAACGTCTTGGCGCCTCGGATAGGCAAGGTCGGCACAATATCCAACTGCTCATAAAGCTCTTTGATGCCGCCGTTCACGCCGACCAGCAAGCCGGAAGCGGTCTTCGGACCGATACCCGGAACACCCGGAATGTTGTCAGACGAATCGCCCATCAGCGCCAGATAGTCGATGATCTGCTCGGGAGCGACACCGAATTTCTCCTTCACGCCCTCGATGTCCATCGCGCTACCGGTCATGGTGTTGACCAAGGTAATGTGCCCGTCGACCAACTGCGCCATGTCCTTGTCACCGGTGGAGATCACCACGGGGCGGGCAGCCGCCGCACTGCTGCGCGCCAGGGTGCCGATCACATCGTCGGCCTCGACGCCTTCGACGCACAGCAACGGGAAGCCCAGCGCGATCACGCTCTGGTGCAACGGCTCGATTTGCACGCGCATGTCATCCGGCATGCTCGGGCGGTTGGCCTTGTATTCGGCGTACATGTCATCGCGAAAGGTCCCACCCTTGGCGTCGAACACCACCGCGAACGGGCTGTCCGGGTACTGCTTGCGCAGGCTCTTGAGCATGTTCAACACGCCCTTGACCGCGCCGGTGGGCAGGCCTTTGGAAGTGGTCAGCGGTGGCAATGCGTGGAAGGCACGGTACAGATACGAAGAACCGTCCACCAGGACGAGGGGTGCTTGGCTCATGAGCAGAATCAACCTTTTCGGCGGGTCAGGCGCTAGAATAGCCGGACCAATGACGACAAAGGGACAAGGTTATCATGCGTACATTCAATCGCCTGCTGTTGACTGGCTTGATTGCACTCGCTCCGATGGCTGCCGTGGCGGCAGACGATGCGCCTGGGGGCGATCCGGAAGTGACCATTCGCACGGAAGGCGACAAGACCATTCAGGAGTACCGCCAGAACGGTTTCCTGTACGCAATCAAGGTCATCCCGAAGGGCGCACCTCCTTATTTCCTGGTGCGCGCGGACGGAACCGATGCGAACTTCATCCGTTCTGACCAGCCGGATATGCTGATCCCGTCATGGAAGATCTTCGAATGGAAATGATTTCTTAACTTCAATTGGCGCCGCGCACCGCGGCGCCCGTACTGGCAGTTTTAACCATGTCTGTGTTCACCCCCCTGGCTCGGCCCGAGCTGGAAACCTTTCTCGCCCCTTACGGCCTCGGCCGCCTGATCGACTTCCAGGGGATTGCCGCCGGTAGCGAAAACACCAATTTCTTTATCAGCCTGGAGCAGGGTGAGTTTGTCCTGACCCTGGTCGAGCGTGGCCCGGTTGCGCAAATGCCGTTCTTCATCGAACTGCTCGACGTACTCCACGACGCCGACCTGCCGGTGCCCTACGCCCTGCGCACCACCGACGGCGTGGCCTTGCGTGAACTCAAAGGCAAACCGGCGCTGCTGCAGCCGCGCCTGGCCGGTAAGCACGTCAAGGACGCCAACGCCCAGCACTGCGCCCAGGTCGGTGACCTGCTGGGCCATCTGCACCTGGCGACGCAGGGCGAGAGAGTCCTCGAGCGCAAGACCGATCGAGGCCTGGACTGGATGCTCAGTGAAGGCGCGCAACTGATTTCGCACCTGAACGCCGCACAGCAACGCCTGTTGCAGGATGCTCTGACCGAGATCGCAGCGCACAAGGCCGAGATCCTCGCCCTGCCACGCGCCAACGTGCACGCCGACCTGTTCCGCGACAACGCGATGTTCGAAGGCACGCACCTCACCGGCCTGATCGACTTCTACAACGCTTGCTCCGGCCCGATGCTGTACGACGTGGCGATCGCCCTGAATGACTGGTGCTCGGACGCCGATGGCGTGCTTGATGGGCAACGCGCCAGGGCCTTGCTGGGAGCGTATGCAGGGCTGCGGCCGTTTACCGCGAAGGAAGCCGAGCTGTGGCCGACGATGTTGCGCGTGGCCTGTGTGCGGTTCTGGCTGTCACGCCTGATCGCGGCTGAATCCTTTGCGGGACAGGATGTGCTGATCCACGACCCGGCGGAGTTCGAGCATCGACTGGTGCAGCGTCAGCGGGTCACCGTGCAACTGCCATTTGCCCTCTAAAAGACCTGCGAGATCAAAAAGTGTGGGAGGGGGCTTGCCCCCTCCCACATTTGGTCGTCGTTTGCTGTCAGAGCGATTCCAGGCAACCCGCCAAGTCGTTGCCCAACTTATCCAGCACTTGCTCGTAGCCTTGAGCGGTAGCCGGGGTATAACCACCCAGCGCATCCAACTCCGCCAACTTCACCGGCAACCCGGCCACCAGGGTTTCAGCCAGGCGCGGACGCAACGGCGGTTCACTGAACACGCACGTCTTGCCCACTTCCTGCAAACGGGTGCGCATCGCCGCCACATGTTGGGCACCCGGCTGGACTTCAGCGGCCACGCTGAACACGCCGGCATGCTTGAGCCCATAAGCGTCTTCGAAGTAATCGAAGGCTTCATGGAACACGAAGTAGGGCTTGCCATCGATCGGCGCAAGACGGGCTTTCAGGCGAGCATCCAGGGCATCCAGGCGCTCGTCGAAGGCCTTCACGTTGCTCTGGTAACGCGAGGCATTAGCCGGATCGGCAGCAGCCAGATCAGTGGCCATGCGTGCAGCAATAACCCGTGCGTTGATCGTGGACAGCCACAAGTGCGCGTCCAGGCTGCCTGGACGGTGATCGTGGTCATGTTCGTCGGCTTCATCGGCGTGGGAGTGGCTATCTTCGGCAAAACGGCGCAGCTTCATGCCCGGCAGGTCCTGCACTGCTACCGTTGTTGCCGTACGACCTTTCAACACGCGCGGCAGGAAACTCTCCATGTCCGGGCCGATCCAGTACAGCAGGTCCACCGACTGCACACGCCGTACGTCGGATGGTCGCAACGCATAGTTATGCGGCGACGCGCCCGGTGGCAACAACACCTCCGGAACCGCCACGCCGTCCTGCACCGCCGCAGCAATCAACTGCAGTGGCTTGATGCTGGTTAACACCTTGACGTCGGCCTGAGCGGCGCCAGCCATGAACAAACTGGTGACAAATACGACAAAAACGGGAAAAAGTCGGGACACGATGACCACTCAATGGCGTAGGAACGGGTAACATAATAACGTCTCTATCAAATATCTGTCGCCGCTCATGCCTAAAACACCGCTTGCCAGCCGTCCCCACGACCACTCTCACTGCGTGCATACCGCGCTGTCGGAAGCCGACACCCTGTGCACACAGAAGGGTCTGCGCCTGACCGCACTGCGCCGCCGCGTGCTGGAATTGGTGTGGCAGAGCCACAAGCCGCTGGGCGCCTACGACATTCTCGGCGTGCTCAGCGAGCAGGACGGCCGCCGCGCCGCGCCGCCCACCGTGTACCGCGCACTGGACTTCCTGCTGGAAAACGGCCTGGTGCACCGCATCGCCTCGCTGAACGCCTTCGTCGGCTGCAGCCACCCGGAACACGCGCACCAGGGCCAGTTCCTGATCTGCCGCGAGTGCCACGCCGCCATCGAGCTTGAACAAAAAAGCATCAGCGACGCCATCATCAAGAGTTCTGCCGAGGTCGGCTTCCGGGTCGAAGGGCAAACGGTCGAAGTGGTCGGCCTGTGCTCGGGCTGCCAGGGGGCTTGATGAGCAACGCGTTAATCCGCCTGGAGCAGGTCGGGGTCACGTTCGCCGGGCAAAACGTGCTGGATAACATCGCACTGAGCGTGGAGCCGGGGCAGATCGTTACCCTGATCGGCCCCAACGGCGCCGGCAAGACCACCCTGGTGCGTGCCGTGCTGGGCCTGCTCAAGCCCGACACCGGCAGTGTGTGGCGCAAGCCCAAGCTGCGCGTCGGCTACATGCCGCAGAAGCTGCATGTCGATCCAACCTTGCCATTGTCAGTCCTGCGCTTCCTGCGCCTGGTACCCGGCGTAGACCGTGCCCGCGCCCAGGCGGCGCTCAGGGAAGTCGGCGCCGAACAGGTGATCGACAGCCCGGTGCAAAGCATTTCCGGCGGCGAAATGCAGCGCGTGCTGCTGGCCCGCGCCCTGTTGCGCGAGCCGGAACTGCTGGTGCTGGATGAGCCCGTGCAGGGCGTCGACGTCGCCGGCCAGGCCGAGCTGTACAGCTTGATTACCCGTCTGCGCGACCGCCATGGCTGCGGCGTATTGATGGTGTCCCACGATTTGCACCTGGTGATGAGCACCACCGACCAGGTGGTGTGCCTCAACCGCCACGTGTGCTGCTCGGGCCATCCGGAACAGGTCAGCGGCGACCCGGCGTTCGTCGAGCTGTTCGGCAAGAACGCCCAGAGCCTGGCGATCTACCACCACCATCACGACCACGCCCACGACCTGCATGGCGCCGTCGTCGATGACCCCGCCACCCCCCATACCCACGTTCATGGAGATAGCTGCAAGCATGGCTGATTTTCTGCTCTACGCCCTGCTGGCAGGCTTGGCTTTGGCGTTGGTGGCGGGCCCGTTGGGCTCGTTCGTGGTCTGGCGGCGCATGGCCTATTTTGGCGACACCTTGTCGCACGCCGCGCTGCTGGGCGTGGCCCTGGGCTTTCTGTTGGATGTGAGCCCGACCATCGCCGTGACCGTTGGGTGCCTGCTATTAGCGGTACTGCTGGTGACCCTGCAACAGCGCCAGCCCCTGGCCTCCGACACCCTATTGGGCATCCTGGCACCCAGCACCCTGTCCCTGGGCCTGGTGGTGCTGAGCTTCATGCATGAAGTGCGCATCGACTTGATGGCCTACTTGTTCGGCGACCTGCTGGCGATCAGCCCCGGCGACCTTGCGTGGATCCTCGGCGGCAGCGCGGCCGTACTGGCGCTGCTGGTCGCACTGTGGCGCCCGCTGCTGGCGATTACCGTGCACGAAGAGCTGGCCACGGTAGAAGGCTTGCCCGTGCCGGCCCTGCGCATGGCCCTGATGTTATTGATCGCCGTGGTGATCGCTGTCGCGATGAAGATTGTCGGCGTATTGTTGATCACGTCGCTGCTGATCATTCCCGCGGCCGCTGCCCAGCGCCACGCCCGCTCACCGGAGCAGATGGCGGTGGGCGCCAGCCTGCTGGGGATGCTCGCTGTGTGCGGGGGCCTGGCGTTGTCCTGGTTCAAGGACACGCCGGCCGGGCCGTCGATTGTGGTCACGGCCGCCGCCCTGTTTCTGCTGAGTTTTGTCCTGCCCCGTCGAGGGGTGTAGACTTGCTCGCTTTTTGCGCAAATAGAGAGTCGCAGGAATGAAGCCGTTCACCTCCCGTTATCTGCTCCTTGCCGCATTTTCCCTGCTGCTGGGCGCCTGTCAAAGCACACCGCCCGCCGTCCCCGAGGCCCCGGACGCACGCGCTGCGGCCATCGCACAGCTGGAACAAAACCTGGCCAGCAGCGAACTGGCCACCGCAGAAGACCAGCTAGCGGCGCTGCAAGCCCAGTCGCCCAACGACCCGGCGCTGGAAACCTACCAGCGGCAGTTGGCTGAAGCCTACTTGCAACGCAGCCAGATCGTGCTGCAAAAGGGTGATGTAAACGCCGCCGCGACCGCCCTGAGCCGTGCCCGCGCCCTGATGCCCAAGGCACCCGCGCTGACCGGTGGCGTCAACAGCGCCATCAGCCATGCGCGCAAGGCCGAACTGGACAAAGCCGAAGCCGACCTGAAAGCCGCCGAGGCCAAGCCCGCCGCCAAGGTCATCGACCCCACGGCGCCCAGCACCACCGTGGCGTTGAACCTCACCAACATCGAAGAACTGCGCCATCAGCTGGATGCGATTGCCACCGACGTGGTGAATTACCAATGCGATGTGAGCATCCAGGCGCCGCGCACAGAGGATTACCCGTGGCTGGCCACGTTGCTGACCAAACGGGTGAAGCGAATTGATTCGGGGTATGACCTGAAGATTCACCGGCAGATTCTGAAGAAGATTCCGGCGCAGGTTGTGCTGATTCCGCGCAAGGCGGAATAAAACCATCGGCGGCAAGCCCCCTCCCGCACTTTGAATGTATTCACAGCTCAAAATGTGGGAGGAGGCTTGCCCCCGATGACGATCTAACAAACAACCAAAGACTTAAGCCGGAATCGCCTTGGCCTTAGGCTCACGATCCCAGACCCGGTGCTGGGCAATCGCGGCAAAGAATGCCTTGAACGCCTTGGCATCCGAGCCGACGATCAGTCCCGCATCCGCCTCAAGCTTCAACAGATCCAGCAATGACTTAGCGTCGTTGGCGACGGTAATCGCCTTCAAGTGCTTGTACGCTTCCAACAGGAAGTGCAACGCCACGCCATCACCACTCAAGGCTTTAACAGAGTCTTTCCCGCCAGGGACAAATACCGCATCGAACGCAATCGATGGCATACCTTCCATCGAGGCATCCACCTTCAGGCTTTTACCATCAGCCGTTTTTACCGGTGCCGAGGTTGGCCCCAGCAGCTTGGCATGTGCGCCCTCGGCTTCCAGTGCCTTCTTCAACGCATCAATTGCAGCACCATCAACGCCGTTCGCGGCAAGAATCGCCACTTTTCGCGTTTTGATATCACCCGGCAGCAGGTTTGCCTGGCTCAATGCCGGCGAACGTTCCGGCTGGGTTTTACGGACAGGCACCGTGCCTTGGGTCGGCGCGGGCAGCCCCAGGTTCTGCGCCACGCGCTTGGCCAGTTCCAGGTCGATGTTGGCCAGGATCTCGTTGACCTGACGCGCGCGGATAAACTCGCGCTCGACCTTGCCCAGCTCAAAGCTGTAGGCCGCAATGATGTGCTCCTGTTCGTGCTTGCTCATGCTGTGGAAGAACAGACGCGCCTGGGAGAAGTGATCGCCGAACGACTCGCTGCGCTCACGGATCTTGTGGGCGTCGATGCGCTCAGGGTAGGACTCAAAACCACCATCCTGCGCAGCCGGTGGCGTTTCTTTCGGCCAGCCGCCATCGATTGAGTTCGGCTCATAAGAGGCTCGCCCTTTATCGATGGTGCTGCGGTGCATGGCATCGCGCTGGTTGTTATGCAGCGGCGTGACCGGCTGATTGATCGGCAACTGATGAAAGTTCGGCCCGCCGAGTCGGCTGATCTGCGTGTCGGTGTAGGAAAACAGCCGACCTTGCAGCAGTGGATCGTTGGAGAAGTCGATACCCGGCACGATATGGCCTGGGCAGAACGCGACCTGCTCGACCTCAGCGAAGAAGTTGTCCGGGTTGCGGTTGAGCACCATCTTGCCCAGCGGCGTGATCGGCACCAGCTCCTCAGGGATCAGCTTGGTCGGGTCGAGGATATCGAAGTCGAACGCATGCTCCTTGTCCTCGGGAATCACCTGCACGCCCAATTCCCACTCAGGGTAGTCGCCCATCTCAATGGCTTCCCAAAGGTCGCGGCGGTGGTAGTCGGTATCTTTACCGGCCAGCTTTTGCGCTTCGTCCCACACCAGCGAGCAAGTACCCGCCGTAGGACGCCAGTGGAATTTGACGAAGTTGGATTTCCCCTCGGCGTTCACCAGGCGGAAGGTGTGCACGCCAAAACCCTGCATGCTGCGCAGGCTCTTTGGAATGGCACGGTCAGACATCGCCCAGATCACCATGTGCGCCGATTCAGGCTGCAACGAGACGAAGTCCCAGAAGGTATCGTGCGCCGACCCGCCTGTAGGAATTTCATTGTGCGGCTCGGGCTTCACGGCGTGTACGAAGTCAGGAAACTTGATCGCGTCCTGAATGAAAAACACCGGCATGTTGTTGCCCACCAGGTCGAAGTTGCCTTCTTCGGTGAAAAACTTCACGGCAAAACCGCGCACATCACGCACCGTGTCACCCGAACCACGCGGGCCCTGCACAGTGGAAAAGCGGGTGAAGACCGGCGTTTTATGCCCAGGGTCACGCAGGAAACCAGCCTTGGTCAGCGCCGAATGGTTCTCGTAGGTCTGGAAATAGCCATGGGCACCGGTGCCACGGGCATGCACGATGCGCTCCGGGATACGCTCATGGTCAAAGTGCGTGATTTTTTCACGCATGATGAAATCTTCCAGCAGCGATGGGCCACGGGAGCCCACTTTCAGGGTGTTCTGGTTGTCGGAAATCTTGACGCCCTGATTGGTACGCAGGGCCTGACCGGTCGCATCGGAGCGGAAGGCCTCCAGGGCCTGCAGCTTGGCGTTGGTGTTACCACGATCCAGGGTGTCGGTGCCCGCTAGCTCGCTCTTTGGCTTTTTGCTACTCATCAGTCAAAACTCCTTATTCAAAGTGGCCAGAGCGGTCCCCGGCTCGTTTGAGCAAAACCCCAGGCACGGCACCTGGGAAATCGAGTTGCTTAAGTAGTGACTGACGCGGTTTTGTACCGTTCCTTTTTTATGACCTTTGATCGCGTTATTGCCAAATCGCTGGTTGAATACGAAATAAATGCTAAGAAACGCTATACAGACAGGCTAAAATGCGCGCCCGGCTAACCGCTGATCCCTTTTCCATGCGCCCCACAAGGTTCGCTACGTGATCGAGTTTCAAAACGTCCATAAAACCTACCGCGTCGCCGGTAGGGATATTCCCGCGCTGCACGCCACCAGTCTGAGTGTCGAAAACGGCCAGGTGTTCGGCCTGATCGGCCACTCCGGCGCGGGTAAAAGCACCCTGCTGCGCCTGATCAACCGCCTCGAAGAACCGAGCAGCGGCATCATCAGGGTAGATGGCGAAGAAGTCACCGCCCTGGACGCCAACGGCCTGCGCCGTTTCCGCCAGCAGGTCGGGATGATCTTCCAGCACTTCAACCTGCTGGCGTCCAAGACCGTCGCCGACAACGTGGCGCTGCCACTGACCCTGGCCGGCGAACTGTCGCGCAAGGACATCGACCTGCGCGTCGCAGAACTGCTCGCGCGCGTCGGCCTGTCGGACCACGCCAAAAAGTACCCGGCGCAGTTGTCCGGCGGCCAGAAACAACGCGTCGGCATCGCCCGCGCCCTGGCGACCAAGCCAAAGATCCTGCTGTGCGACGAAGCCACCAGCGCCCTCGACCCGCAGACCACCGCGTCGGTGCTGCAACTGTTGGCCGAGATCAACCGCGAGCTGAAGCTGACCATCGTGCTGATCACCCATGAAATGGACGTGATCCGCCGTGTCTGCGACCAGGTGGCCGTAATGGACGCCGGCGTGATCGTCGAGCAAGGCTCGGTGGCCGATGTATTCCTGCACCCCAAGCACCCAACCACGAAGCGTTTCGTGCAAGAGTCCGAGCAGGTCGACGAAAACGAGCAACGCGATGACTTCGCTCACGTACCCGGCCGCATCGTGCGCCTGACGTTCCAGGGCGAAGCGACCTACGCGCCGCTGCTGGGCACCGTCGCACGCGAAACGGGCGTGGACTACAGCATCCTCGCCGGTCGTATCGACCGCATCAAAGACATCCCTTACGGGCAATTGACCCTCGCCGTCACCGGTGGCGACATGGACGCTGCGTTTGCGCGCTTCACCGCTGCTGACGTCCACATGGAGATCCTGCGCTAATGGACGTCCTGTTGAGTTTCTTCGCCAATATTGACTGGTCCGAAATCTGGCTCGCCACCGGCGACACCATGACCATGCTGTTCGGCTCACTGTTCTTCACCGTGGTGCTGGGCCTGCCCCTGGGCGTGCTGCTGTTCCTCACCAGCCCGCGCCAACTGTTCGAACAGAAGGGCCTGTACGCGCTGCTGTCGCTGATCGTGAACATCCTGCGTTCGCTGCCGTTCATCATCCTGCTGATCGTGATGATCCCGTTCACTGTATTGATCACCGGCACTTCGCTGGGTGTGGCTGGTGCGATTCCGCCGTTGGTGGTGGGCGCGACGCCGTTCTTCGCACGCCTGGTGGAAACCGCGCTGCGTGAAGTGGACCGCGGCATTATCGAAGCCACGCAATCGATGGGCGCCAGCACGCGCCAGATCATCACCAACGCCTTGCTGCCCGAAGCGCGCCCAGGCATTTTCGCGGCGATTACGGTGACCGCGATTACACTGGTGTCCTACACGGCCATGGCCGGTGTGGTGGGTGCCGGCGGCCTGGGTGACCTGGCGATCCGTTTCGGTTACCAGCGTTTCCAGACTGACGTGATGGTGGTCACGGTGGTGATGCTGCTGATCCTGGTGCAAATTCTGCAAACCGTCGGCGACAAGCTGGTGGTGCACTTTTCTCGAAAATAACGGCCATTGCCGGTGATAAGCCGGCACATGCCCGAACAAGGAGCTTGTTGGATGAAGAAACTACTGGTTGCTTTCGCCGCCGTTGCCGCGTTTTCCGCCCACGCCGAGACCATCACGGTCGCGGCTTCGCCGGTCCCACACGCGGAAATCCTCGAATTCGTGAAACCTGCCCTCGCCAAAGAAGGCGTGGACCTGCAGGTCAAAGTCTTCACCGACTACGTGCAGCCGAACGTACAAGTCGCGGAAAAGCGCCTGGACGCCAACTTCTTCCAACACCAACCGTACCTGGATGAATTCAACAAAGCCAAGGGCACCCACCTGGTGAGCGTCGGCGCGGTGCACCTGGAACCCCTGGGCGCCTACTCCAGCAAGTACAAGAAGCTGGACGAACTGCCAAGCGGCGCCAATGTGGTGATCCCCAACGACGCCACCAACGGCGGCCGGGCCCTGTTGCTGCTGGCCAAGAACGGCCTGATCACCCTGAAGGACCCGACCAACATCCTGTCGACCATCAAGGACATCACCGCCAACCCGAAAAGCCTGAAATTCCGCGAACTGGAAGCCGCCACCTTGCCGCGCGTACTGACCCAGGTCGACCTGGCGCTGATCAACACCAACTACGCGCTGGAAGCCAAGCTGGACCCGTCCAAGGATGCGCTGGTGATCGAGGGCAGCGATTCGCCTTACGTGAACATCCTGGTGACCCGCGAAGACAACAAGGACTCGGACGCCGTGAAGAAGCTGGTTGCAGCCCTGCACACGCCTGAAGTGAAGCAATTCATCGAAGAGAAGTACAAAGGCGCGATCAAGCCGGCGTTCTGATCTGATTCGATCTCCAACACGCTGAAGATCAAAAAATGTGGGAGGGGGCTACACCCCGATTGCTGAGTGTCAGTCACTGCATCTGGTGGCAGACCCACTGCTATCGGGGGCAAGCCCCCTCCCACATTTGTTATGTGTCGCCTGTTACTGACGCTTCAACAACCCCGGCAACTGCGCCACCAGCTTCTGGTTGTTCAACGGCGCACGGATGAACCCGCGCTGAGTCCCATCCGGCCCGATCAATGCCAGGTTGCCGCTGTGGTCGACGGTGTAGTTGGGCTTGCTGGTATCCGCCGGAATGAACGGAATGCTCACCGCATTCGAGACCTTCTGCACCTCCTCCACATTCGCGCCCGTCAGGCCCTGGAACTGCGGGTCGAAGTAGCCCAGGTACTGTTTGAGCTGGGTCGACGTATCGCGGTTCGGGTCCACACTGACCAAAATCACCTGCAACTTATCCACAGCCTCTTTAGGCAGCTCGCTCTTGATCTGGCGCAGCTGGGCGAGGGTAGTCGGGCAGATGTCCGGGCAGAAGGTGTAGCCGAAGAACAACAGGCTCCACTTGCCTTTCAATTCGTTGACCAGCACCGGCTGGCCGTCCTGGTTGGTCATGGTCACCGGCGGCAACTGACGGCTTTGCGGCAACAGGATGATACCTGCGTCGATCAGCGCGGTAGGGTCGCCCTGGCCCTTGCCCGAGAGCACTTTGTTAACGGTCAGGCCCATGATCAATGCCACCAGGGCCACCAGGATGAAGACAGTCTTTTGAGTTCGAGTCATAGGTTCAACAGTAAGTAGTGGTCTACGAGCAGGGCGATAAACAGCAGCAGCAAGTACCAGATAGAGTACTTGAAGGTGTTGATCGCCGCGTGCGGCCGACCGCCACGGTACAACACCCAGGCCCATTGCAGAAAGCGCCCGCCCAATACCAGGGCGCAGCCGAGGTACAGCAGGCCGCTCATGTGGATCACATAGGGCATCAGGCTCACCGCCAGCAGGGCAAAGGTGTAGAGCAGGATATGCACCTTGGTGTAGTGCTCGCCGTGGGTTACCGGCAGCATCGGGATATCGGCCTTGGCGTATTCTTCCTTGCGATGGATGGCCAAGGCCCAGAAGTGTGGCGGAGTCCAGGCAAAGATGATCAACACAAGCAGCAGGGGCTCGGCGCTGACATGCCCGGTGACGGCGACCCAACCCAGCAAGGGCGGCGCTGCACCGGCCAAGCCGCCGATAACAATATTCTGTGGCGTCGCACGCTTGAGAAAACCGGTGTAGATCACCGCATAACCGAGCAGCGAGGCCAGCGTCAGCCAGGCTGCGAGCGGATTGGTGAATGCCAGCAGCAGGGCCAAGCCGGCAACAGCCAGAAACAAAGCAAAGGCCAACGCCGCCAGCGGTGACACCCGGCCCTCCGCCAACGGCCGCTTGTGAGTGCGCGCCATTACCGCGTCGATGCGTCGGTCCACCACATGGTTGACCGCCGCCGCGCCGCCTGCACACAGGGCAATCCCCAGGTTGCCAAACACCAGCACGGTCCACGGCACACCAGCGCGAGTCGCCAGGAACATCCCCACCAGCGAGGTGATGAGCATCAGCACCACCACCTTCGGCTTGGTCAGCTCCAGATAATCACGCCAGATGGCCTGGCCGTGACGCGCGCCGATCAAGGTCGCCATGGCATCTCTCCTTTAAGGGTAACGAGGCCCGATACGTGTTTGCGCGGAATAAAGCGCCAGCCGAACGGCAACTGGTTGCGCACCCGGACCAGACTGGTGCGCGCGTGATAGTTGACCAGTACCAGCGTCAGTAATAACGCCGCACCGCCCGCGTTATGCCCTACCGCAACCGGCAGCGGCAGGTGGAAATACACATTGCTCAGGCCCAGGCAGATTTGCGCCGCCAGGGCGATCAACAGCAAGCCGGCCAACCGCGTCATGCCGACTGCGCGCAACTGCCAGGCCAGGCCCAGCAGCACCAGGCTGACGATGACGGCGCCGATGCGGTGGGTCAGGTGGATGGCGGTGCGCGCCTCGCTGTCCAACTGCCCACCGAGGTAATTGGGGCCGATGTGTTGAGTCAGGTGGAAGCCGTTGGCAAAGTCCGCTGCCGGCCACCACTGCCCATGGCACGTTGGCAAATCGATACAGGCCACCGCCGCGTAGTTGGAACTGACCCAACCGCCCAGGGCAATCTGGCCGATCACCACCACCAGGCCTGCCGTCGCCCAATATTGCAGGCGCTTGGGCACGATCAGCGCGGGCAATACGCCGGACAAACGCAGGGTCAGCAGGAACAGCAGGCTCAAGGTCGCAAAGCCACCCAACAGATGCCCCGTCACCACCTGCGGCCACAGCTTCAATGTCACCGTCCACATGCCAAATGCCGCTTGGGCGAACACCACCGCCAGTACAAACAGCGGCAGCTTCACCGGCTGGCCCGGATCGCGCCGATGGCTCCACGAGCGCGCCGCCAGCAACACAATCAGCAAGCCCAGGGTGCCGGCGAAGTAGCGATGGGTCATCTCGGCCCAGCCCTTGTCCGCCTCCACCGGCGTATCGGGGAAGTGCAGCTCGGCGTGGGCCAGTTGGGCTTCGGTGTTGGGCACGCCGATGAAGCCATAGCAGCCGGGCCAGTCCGGGCAGCCCAGACCCGCATGGGTCAGGCGGGTATAAGCGCCGAGCAGCACAACGATCAGCGCCAGCAAGGTGGCAAACAACGCGAGGCGAAATCCAGGTTTGGCCATGACGATGCCCCTATCCGATGTTCGACAGTTTCAGCAGGTGGCGCAGGTCGTTGAGCAAGTCCTTGCCTTTGACCTTGGTGTCATAGCGCAGCACCAGGTTGCCGTGGGGGTCGACGATCCACAGCTGAGCATCCCCCGGTGCAGCGGCGTTTTTACTGAAGGTCGACAGGTCCAGCGGGTAGCGTTGCAGTTGCGGGTACTCGGCCTTGAGCTTGGCGTCATAGTCGCTGTCCAGCGGCTGCGCACTGGCCAAGGCATGGCTGGCGCGGGAGGCATCGCGCCCCAGGCCGATCTGCAATTGACGCGCGAGGTAGACCAGTTGCTGGCAATCGGCGGCGCAGGCGGCGGGCGCGGTGACCAGCAGTTGCCAGCGCTGCTCATCGGCCTGCACGCCAATGTCGGCGCGGGTCTGGCCGTTGCCGATCATCTCGCCGTGGTAGCTGCGGCTTTGCGGCACCCAGAACTGCAGCTTGTACATGAAAGTGGCCAGCGCCATCGGGCCGATCACCATCATCAGGATCAGAATCAGTTGCCAACGGCCTTTGCGCCGATCAGGCACCTCAGACATGTTGGGTGGATTCATGGCCGCTCCCATGGGGCTTCTCCTTTTTGTTGTGCCATCCGAGGTAGAGGTAAAGCGCCAGCAACGCCAGCGACATGGCGAACCACTGCACGGCATACGCCAGGTGTTTTTCCGGCCCCATGGCCACGATGGGCCAGCTGGTTTCGTAAGTGCCGGGGCCGGGCTCGGCACGTAGCTCATAGGCGAAACCGCTGCGGCCCAATTGCGCCCACAACGCGGCAGGGTGCAGCGCCGTCAGCAGGCGTGGCCATTGCGCACTGGCGGGGTCGGCGTGCAATTGGAAGGTTTCGCCAGGGGCGACGTAGACCCAGGCATCCAGATTCAAGAGCTGCTCCGGGGTACTGAATACCGGTGGCGTGCGCCGGTCCGGCCAGGGTAGCCAGCCGCGATTCAGCAACAGCCACAGGCCGCTGGCCTGATCGTGGAAGGGTTGCAGCAGCTCTACGCCGGCCTTGCCGTCGCGCATGCGGTTATCGAGAAACACGCTGTGCCCGGCATCCAACTGCCCGCGCAAGCGCACGCGGCGAAAGGCCGGGTCGGCCATGTCATTGAGTTGCGCACTGCTGATCGGCTCCGCTGCGCGCCGCTCGGCATAACTGTCCACCAGCAGCTGCTTTTCATGGCCGCGCGACAGTTGCCAGAACCCCAACCCCACCATCAGGGGCAGCAGTACCAGCACCACTAAGGTGGGTGCGATCCCTGGACGAAAGCGTTTTGCGGCGCTGGCTATACTTGTTTTCATTGCCCGCCCATCCCCGTGGAGCCCGACCATGCTCAAAGCTGCTATTGCCCTGATGCTGATCGCGACCGTCGTGAGCCTGTTCAGTGGCTTGTTCTTCCTGGTCAAGGACGAGGGCAACTCCAACCGCCTCGTCAACGCCCTGACCGTGCGTGTCGTGCTGGCCGTGATCACACTGGCCTTGATCACCTGGGGCTTTTTCAGCGGCCAACTGGTTTCTCATGCGCCGTGGTAAGTCGCCTCACAGCACGTAAACGAAGAAAAACAGCCCGATCCACACCACGTCCACAAAGTGCCAATACCAACTGGCCGCCTCGAAGCCGAACTGGTGCTCGGCATTGAAATGCCCCTTGAGGATGCGCATCAGCATCACGAACAGAATGAGGGTGCCGATGGTCACGTGGGCGCCATGGAAGCCGGTGAGCATAAAGAACGTCGCGCCATACACGCCGGAGCCCAGCGTCAGGCCCAGCTCTTTATAGGCGTGGATGTACTCCTCGGCCTGGAACCCCAGGAACGCCAGCCCCAACAGCACCGTGATCGCCAACCAGATCTTCAACGCACCGCGATGACCTTTGCGCAGGGCATGGTGGGCAATGGTAATGGTCACGCTGGAGCTCACTAGCAGGATGGTATTGACCAGCGGCAGACCCCAAGGGCTGATGGTGCCTTCAGGCGCGGGATACATTTTGGGGTCAGGGTTGTTGAGCAACGGCCAGGCAAACTCGAAGTTCGGCCACAGCATGTGCGCAATGCCCTTGTGACCCTCACCGCCCAACCACGGGCCGGACATGTGCCGCACATAAAACAGCGCACCGAAGAACGCGATAAAGAACATCACTTCGGAAAAGATGAACCAGGTCATGCCCCAACGGAACGATCGGTCCATCTGCGAACTGTACAAACCGGCGCGGCTTTCCTTGATGACCGCACCGAACCAACCGAACAGCATGTAAGCCAGCAGCAGCCCACCGACAAAAAAGATCCACGGGCCGTGGGATTCCGGGCGTGCCGCCTTGAGGTCGTTGAACCACACAGCCAGTCCATACACGGTGACCAGCATGCCAATCGTGGCAATTATCGGCCATTTGCTTTGCGCTGGTACGTAGTACGTATCATGAGTCGACATGTATTCGCTCTCCTGATTGAGGGGGCAAACAGTAGCTAGCCGCCGGTATGCACAGCCACCGGCGGTTGGCGCGCAGTGATATCGAACAGCGTGTACGCCAGAGTCAGATGCTTCACATCCTTGGGCATGTCGCGGTCGACGATGAAGCGCACCGGCATCTCGATCCGCTGGCCCGGCTGCAGCACTTGCTGGGTGAAGCAAAAGCATTCGGTCTTGTGGAAATACATCGCCGCTTCGGCCGGGGAAATGCTCGGTACGGCCTGGGCAGTCATCGGCTTGTCGGTCGGGTTGTGGGCCACGAACAGCATCTCGGTCACCGCGCCTGGGTTGACCACCACTTCGTCCGCCTTGGCATAGAAATCCCAGACCATATCGATGGCATTGGTAGACAGGAACTGCACGCGCACCTGGCGCGTCGGGTCGACAACCTGCTCGCCCTCATACTGCCCTGCGGTCTTGCCGTTGATGCCGAACGCCTTGCACATCACGTCGTAGATCGGCACCAGCGCAAAGCCGAAGGCGAACATCGCCACCACCAGGATCAGCAGCCGTGTGACCAGGCGCTTGATCGGCAAGTATTCAGCCATGACGCCCACCCAATGTGAATGAGGCCATTGTGGGAGGGGGCTTGCCCCCGATAGCTGTTTTACAGCCAATCATGATGTCGGCTGACACACCGCTATCGGGGGCAAGCCCCCTCCCACATTGGCCGTGTAAGCAGTGCCAAGGCGTGTTCATTTGACCTCCGGCGGCGTGGTGAAGGTGTGGTATGGCGCCGGCGAAGGGATGCTCCACTCCAGGCCTTCAGCGCCATCCCAGGGCTTGGCCGGCGCCAGCGGGCCGCCACGGATGCACTTGATCACGATAAACAGGAAGAAGATCTGCGTGGCGCCGAACATGAACGCGCCGATCGACGAAACCATGTTGAAGTCAGCGAACTGCAGGTTGTAGTCCGGCACCCGGCGCGGCATGCCCGCCAGCCCGACAAAATGCATCGGGAAAAACGCCATGTTCATGCCCACGAAAGACAACCAGAAGTGCAGCTTGCCCAGGGTTTCGTCGTACATGTGGCCGGTCCATTTCGGCAGCCAGTAGTAGGCCGAGGCGAAGATGCCGAAGATCGCACCGGGCACCAGTACGTAATGGAAGTGCGCCACCACGAAATAGGTGTCGTGGTACTGGAAGTCCGCCGGGGCAATCGCCAGCATCAGCCCGGAGAAACCGCCAATGGTGAACAGGATCACGAAGGCCACGGCGAACAGCATCGGCGTTTCGAAGGTCAGCGAGCCCTGCCACATGGTGCTGACCCAGTTGAACACCTTCACCCCGGTGGGCACGGCAATCAGCAGGGTGGCGTACATGAAGAACAACTCGCCCACCAGCGGGATGCCCACCACGAACATGTGGTGCGCCCACACGATGAACGACAGGAATGCAATGCTCGCCGTGGCGTAGACCATCGAGGTGTAGCCGAACAACGGCTTGCGCGAAAAGGTCGGGATGATCGAGCTGACGGCGCCGAAGGCCGGCAGGATCATGATGTACACCTCGGGGTGGCCGAAAAACCAGAACACGTGCTGGAACAGCACCGGGTCACCGCCGCCGGCCGCGCTGAAGAAGCTGGTACCGAAGTGGATGTCCATCAGCATCATGGTCACACACCCGGCCAGCACCGGCATGACCGCGATCAGCAGGAACGCGGTGATCAGCCAGGTCCACACGAACAGCGGCATTTTCATCAAGGTCATGCCCGGGGCACGCAGGTTGAGGATGGTGGCGACCACGTTGATCGCGCCCATGATCGAGCTGATACCCATCAGATGAATGGCGAAGATAAAGAACGTCACGCTTTCCGGTGCGTAGGTGGTGGAGAGCGGCGCGTAGAAGGTCCAGCCGAAGTTCGGCCCGCCTCCTGGCGTGAACAGCGTCGAGACCAGCAGCAGGAAGGCGGCCGGCAACAGCCAGAAACTGAAGTTGTTCATGCGCGGCAGGGCCATGTCGGGCGCGCCGATCATCAGCGGGATCATCCAGTTGGCCAGGCCGACAAACGCCGGCATTACCGCGCCGAACACCATGATCAGACCGTGCATGGTGGTCATCTGGTTGAAGAACGCCGGCTGCACGATCTGCAGGCCGGGCTGGAACAGCTCGGCCCGGATCACCATGGCGAACGAGCCGCCGAGCAAGAACATGGCAAAGGCGAACCACAGGTACATGGTGCCGATGTCTTTGTGGTTGGTGGTCAGCACCCAGCGCATCAGGCCCTTGGCGGGGCCGTGGGCATGGTCGGCGTGACCATGGTCGTCGATCACAGCGCTCATGGTCGTTCTCCTGCAAGCGAGTGGGCGGGGCGGGTCGCGGTCAATGCCATGAGAGAGGTCATTTGCTTTCCGCCTGCTTGATGGCCAGCACGTCTTTAGGCGTGACCATGTCGCCTTTGTTGTTACCCCAGGCATTACGCTCGTAGGTCACCACGGCGGCGATATCCACTTCCGAGAGCTGCTTGCCGAACGCCGCCATCGCGGTGCCGGGCTTGCCGTGGTACACGAGGCTCAGGTGATCGGCGGCGGGACCGGTGGCGATCTTGGAACCCTTGAGCGCCGGGAACATGGGTGGCAGGCCCTGGCCTTCGGCCTGGTGACAGGCCACGCAGGTGGTGTGGTAGACCTTGTCGCCACGGGCCACCAGCTCGTCCAGGGTCCACTCTTTGGAGGTCAGCTCCTTGAGCTTGGCGGCCTCTGCCTTGCGCTCGCCAAGCCAGGTGTCGTAGTCGGCCTTGGACTTGACCTCGACGACGATGGGCATGAAGCCGTGGTCCTTGCCGCACAGCTCGGCGCACTGGCCACGGTAGATGCCGGGCTTCTCGACACGGGTCCAGGCCTCGTTGACGAAGCCGGGAATTGCGTCGCGCTTGACCGCAAACGCCGGCACCCACCAGGAGTGGATCACATCGGCGGCGGTCACCAGGAAGCGCACCTTGGCCCCCACCGGCAACACCAGCGGCTGGTCGACTTCCAGCAGATAGTGTTCGCCCTTGGTCGCCTGGTTGTGGATCTGTTCGGCGGGCGTGGCCAGGTTGCTGAAGAACTCCACATCCTGGCCCAGGTATTTGTAATGCCATTTCCACTGGTAGCCGGTGACCTGGATATCGATATCCGACTCACTGCTGTCGTAGATATTGATCAGGGTCTTGGTGGCCGGAATGGCCATCGCGATCAGGATCAGCAAGGGCACTACGGTCCAGAGGATCTCCACGGTAGTGCTCTCGTGGAACTTGGCCGCGACCTGGCCCGTAGACCGGCGATGAACGATCATCGACCAGAACATCGCGCCAAACACGATGATGCCGATCACCACACAGATCCAGAATATGGTCATGTGCAGGTCGAACACAGCGTGACTGACTTCTGTCGCCCCTGGCGCCATATTCGTTGTCCAGGCGGCATGTGCCTGGCCGAATACCGACCACAACAGGAGGCCCATCCAAACATGTGGATGTCGCATCATTGCGGGTTCCCCTTATCGTTCTTGTTATCCCGCCGGTTTGCACCTGCGTCGAAGGGAGCGGCTTCCATACTGCTTACAACCGCCTGGCCTTGCCTGCTTATGCAGTCTGGCGTCATCAGCTAATCGCGTACAAATCCGAGTATAGACAGGCTCTGCAACCCCGCAATGTGTAGGGGCAAATGAGTAGAAATGACTGGCTGGAGTCAATAAAACCGGGCACGGAATCGTTTATCCGACGAACGATGGCAATTCGATATAACGCGGGCGCATAACCATGAAATAATTATGACAAATGCGTCTGAGGCGCTCGTATAAACGAGCTACCTTATCTTCTCCCTTTTCCTACGCCTGCATCACTGGAGCTTTCATGAACACCGCCGCATTGCGCGAGCAGATTTCCCGTGCCCATCAACACGAAGCCAGCACTGGCCAGCTTGCCCTGCAACTGGAAAAACAATTGCCGCACCTGCATTCGGCCATCTCCCTGGCTGACGGTGATCGCAACATTGTCATGACCCGCTTTGTCACCGCCTACATCGACTTGGTCCCGGACTTGCTGGACGCCGCCAACGACGTGGCCCGCGAGGCCGGTATCGAAAGCCAGATCAAACCGGTACTGAAAATCGCCGAGCACTTCTTCCTGCAACCACCTGCCATCCTGGCCGGCCATGAAGGTCTCGATGGCCTGCTGGATGAGGCCTACCTGGCTCATCGCCTGGTCGAAGAGGTCAACGATTTGTATATCAAGCACTTTGGCCAGCCGTTGATTCCGGCCGATACCACGGTGGCCAATGTCATTGCCCATCAGTTGATCGGCGAAACCTTCGCCAACCTGCTGGATGAAGCGGTACACCACGCAGTGGATGAAATGCTCAACGAAGAAAGCTTTGCGCTGGAGTCCGTGGAGGCTTATCGCGAACAGCTCAAGAGCCCCGACACGGAAGCCGCGTGGAAGCGCTGGCCATGCCTGTCGCGACAGCTGGGGGTTGAGTTGGCGCTGGATCAGCCGGCCTGATCCCGCCTTGTAGGAGCTGGCTTGCCGGCTCCTACAAGGCGTTGTTTTGCTGTTCAGGCTGGCGCGGAGCCTATCCCCGTCGTCGTCCTCACCCGGCCTTCCAGCCGACGCTTCAACCCGCGCGCCTCGATCACCAACGTCGAGCCCTTGGCCGCATTGGCCCGCCCCCATTCCTCCAGCAATTCCAGGCAGGAATGGTCGATGTAACTCAGGTTGCTCAGCGGAACATGCACGGTCGTCCCGGCAGGCACCGTCGACAAGACTTGAGTCAACGCGGGCACTTTCAGAAAGGTCGCCGCACCGGTCAGGCGCAGTTCCATCTCACCGTCCTGAGGCAGGTCGATCAGGCTGACCTTCAACCGCGAAGCCTTGAACGCCAGCTTGACCAACGTCAGCCCGAAGCCCACCAATACGCCGGTCAGCAGGTCGGTAAAGATGATCGCCAGCGCCGTGGCCGCGTAGGTAAACATCGGCATCCGCCCATAGCGCCCCAGTGCCTTGAAGGCCTTGATGTCGACCAGCTTGATACCGGTGTACACCAGCACACCCGCCAGGCTCGCCACCGGGATGCTTTGCAGCACACTCGACAGCAACAGCACGAACGCCAGCAGCCACAGGCCATGGAACATCGCCGACAAGCGCGTGGTTGCACCGGCCTGCACGTTGGCCGAGCTGCGCACAATCACGCCGGTCATCGGCAAGGCGCCGACCAGGCCGCAGAGCATGTTGCCCACCCCTTGAGCAGACAACTCCTTGTCGAAATCCGAACGCTGACCGCTGTGCATGCGGTCGACCGCCGCCGCAGACAGCAGCGTTTCAGCGCTCGCGATAAACGCCACGGCAAATGCGGCGATCAACAGTTGGGGATCGGCAAGGTTCAACAGGTCACTGGGGCGTAGCCAGTCGATGGCATCAGCAAGGTTTTCCGGGACTTCGACACGCTTGACCTGCAACGCCAGCACCAGGCTGACAACCGTGGCCAGGCCCACGCCCAGCAAAGCACCGGGCACAAAGCGCAGCTGCTGCGGGCGCAATTTGTCCCAGGCGTACATCACCAGCATCGTCGACAAACCGAGCAACCCGGCCTGCCAGCCCAGGCCACCGCCCAGGGTCGGGATTGCGTCGGCCAGCGCCGCCGGGAAGCCTGCCAGATTGTCGAGCCCCGAAGGCTTGGGCGCGCCGTCGAGCATCACGTGGATCTGCGACAGCACAATCAGCACGCCAATCCCCGCCAACATGCCGTACACCACCGCCGGTGCCGTGACGCGAAACCAGCAGCCCAGGCGCAAACGCCCGGCAACCAGTTGCAGGAATCCCGCCAGCAGCAGGATCGGCCCGAGCATCAGCATGCCGTGCTGGCGCACCAACTCGAACACCAGCACCGCCAGGCCCGCCGCCGGGCCACTGACTTGCAACGGCGAGCCCGCCAACCAGCCCACCACCAAGCCTCCGATAATCCCGGTAATCAGGCCTTTGGCCGGCGGCATGCCAGAGGCGATCGCAATCCCCATGCACAAGGGCAGGGCGACCAGAAACACAACCACGGAAGCGAGCAGCTCCCTTGGCAATACAGCTTTCAATTGAGCAGCACGCATGATGACTCTCCCGAGGCATTCGCCGGGCGCGGTAAAGCCTGGCTGCGTCCATGGCAGCCACCGCTTTACCCGGCAGGGAAGTGTGTTAGAAGCGCGCTTTAGGCGTCGCGCAAGGGATCGGTCCGTCGCCGCTCAACGGTCGGAACGTCGACTGGTCGGCATCGTAGGCGCGGATTTCGCTGGTCTCGATGTTGTAGATCCAACCGTGGATAAACAAATGACCATTGGCCATGCGCGAAGCCACGGAGGGGTGAGTGCGCAAATGTTGCAGTTGGGCGATGACGTTTTCTTCGGTGAGCACTTTCATGCTCTCGCCTTCATTGGCGCAGTCGCAGTTGTCATGCACCATGGTCTTGGCAACCTCGGCATGCCGCAGCCAGGCCTTGACCGTCGGCATCTTCTCCAGGCTGTCAGGGTTGAGCACCGCGCGCATGGCGCCACAATCGGAGTGCCCGCAGACGATGATGTGCTGCACGCCAAGGGCGAGTACCGCGTACTCGATGGCCGTGGAAACACCGCCGTTCATCTGGCCGTAAGGCGGTACGACGTTGCCGACGTTACGGGTCACGAACAGATCGCCAGGAGAGCTCTGGGTGATCAGCTCAGGCACGATGCGCGAGTCGGCGCAGGTAATGAACATCGCACGTGGGCTCTGGGCCGTGGCGAGTTTCTTGAAGAGTTCTTCCTGCTGGGGGAAGACGTCGTGATGGAAATGCAAAAAGCCGTCAACGATATGCTTTAGCGCTGCATCGGCGGTTTCAGCCACCTGAGGGGCAGAAGCCGACGCAGCCAACGGCTGTTTATCCTTGTCACTCATGGTTCATCCTCTTGATTAATGCAGGGGAGTTTTCAAGTCAGTTGGACGCTTGGCCAGTGGATTAGTTGTAAAACGCCAGGGGCCACAGTGCCGACTCATCAGTCACTCGCTGAACAAGGTAACCGCCGAAACTTAACTCAAACTGAATGAACCGCTCTAGATCGAGGGTTTCAGTGATGTCAAAACGCGACCACTCCTACGGGAACGGTGCGTTCTGCCCTGTCAGTCTACAACAATGCCATCTGTCTGCCCGGAGGACAGAACGCCGTGCAATCCAGGTCAAACCCTTCCCGCCGGTTGAGCCCCAGCCGCTTGATGGCTTTACTGAAGCGCTGCGCCAGCAAGTCGGCAAACGGCCCTTCGCCACGCATGCGTACGCCGAAGCGGCTGTCATACACCTCGCCGCCACGCACCTGGCGCACCAGGCTCATCACATGGGCCGCACGCTGTGGGTAATGCGCCGCCAGCCACTCCTCAAACAACGGCGCCACCTCCAGCGGCAGGCGCAGCATCATGTACGCCGCACTTTGCGCGCCCGCAGCGTGAGCTTCGGTCAGCAGGCTTTCCAGCTCACTGTCATTGATCATCGGAATCATCGGCGAGCACAGCACGCCCACCGGGATCCCAGCCTCACGCATCACCCGGATCGCGCGCAGGCGCGCCTTGGGCGCCGCCGTGCGTGGCTCCAGGATACGCTTGAGTTCGTCGTCCAGGCTGGTGAGGCTGATCATCACGGCGACCAGCCGCTGGCGCGCCAACTCGGTGAGCACGTCCAGATCGCGCAATATCAGCGAGCCCTTGGTGATGATGGTCACCGGATGGCGATAGCGCAGCAGCACTTGCAGGGTTTGCCGGGTGATCTTGTACTCGCGCTCGATCGGTTGGTACGGGTCGGTGTTGGACCCAAGGTTGATCGGCGCGCACACGTAACCCGGTTTCGACAACTGCTGTTCCAGCACATCGGCGGCGTTGGTCTTGGCGATCAGTCTGGTTTCGAAATCCAGCCCCGGCGACATGTCCCAATAGGCATGGCTCGGCCGTGCGTAGCAGTAGATACAGCCGTGCTCACAGCCACGGTAGGGGTTGATCGAACGATCGAACGGCAAGTCCGGCGAGTTGTTGCGGGTGATGATGGTCTTGGCCGTTTCGATGCGCACTTCAGTGCCCTGGGTCGGCGGCACTTCCTGGAACCAGCCGTCATCCTCGACCACGCTGACAGTCGGTGCGAAGCGGTTGTGCAGGTTGGTGGCCGTGCCCCGGCCACGGGGCGGCAACGGAGTAGACATGAAAACGCCTCGATACTGTTTTTATATACAGTATCGAGGCGCAGGGCTTCTGACCAGTGCCGTTTGGCGGTCAGCCAGGGATCAGTGCCGTTGCGTGACCTGGCCCAGGTCATCGCCCGAGGTGGTGCGCATATCGTTCTTGCGCAGGTCCGCCACTTCGTTGGCCTTCACCGGCGCACCTTTATTGCCCCAACTGCCCCGAATGAAACTGACCACATCCGCCACTTCCTGATCCGACAGACGCCAGGCGAACGCCGGCATGGTGAAGGTCGAGGGCGCCGCGTGGGTAGCCGGCAAGGTGCCGCCATTCAACACGATGTTGATCAACGACGTGGCATCCGCCGTCTGCACTACCGGGTTACCCGCCAGCGCCGGGAACACCCGCGTGTAGCCATGCCCGTCGGTACGGTGGCAGGCCGCGCAGTTGTCGATATATACCGACGCGCCCGGCTTGCGGTCATCGCCTTTCCACAGCGCCTCGGCCACCTGCTTGTCGTACTGATGCGCTTGGTCCTTGGGGTCTACCGCCGGCAAGCTCTTGAGGTAACGGGCGATAGCCGTCAGGTCATCCTCCGACATGTACTGCATGCTGTGGACGACAACGTCGCTCATGCCACCAAACACCGCGCTGCGATCACTGCGCCCGGTCTTGAGGAATTGCACCAACTGCTCCTCACTCCAACTGCCGAGGCCGTCCTTGTGGTCACCGCGCAGGCTTTTGGCGATCCAGCCCTCCAGCGGCGCACTGCCGGACAGGAAGGCGTTGCCGTCAGAGGCACTCAGGGCTTTTTCCTGCATGGTCAGGGCCCGTGGCGTGTGACATGCGCCGCAATGGCCAAGGCCTTCCACCAGGTAGGCGCCACGGCTGACCACCGGGTCGGCGGCGGCTTGCGCCTGATGCGCTTCGACAGCCGGCGCAAACATCCAACGCCACGCCGCCAGCGGCCAGCGCATGCTCAAGGGCCACGGAATATCGCTGTCCTTGTTCTGCTGAGCGACCGGTTCGACACCCTTCATGAAATACGCATACAACGCCTGCATATCGCTGTCGCTGACACGCGCATAAGACGGGTAGGGCATCGCCGGGTAAAGCGTACTACCGCTCTTGGCGACGCCATGGCGCACGGCCTTGTCGAAGTCTTCGAAGCTGTAGTCGCCCAGGCCGGTCTTGTCCGGGGTGATGTTGGTGGAATAGATCACGCCTATCGGCGTTTCCATCGGCAGGCCGCCGGCGAAGGGCTTGCCGCCTTTGGCGGTGTGGCAGGCCACGCAATCACCGGCGCGGGCCAGGTATTCACCCTGCTTGATCAAATCGGTTTCAGCCGCACTGACAGAGCAACTGCTGAACAGGGCGAAGGTGGCGATAACAAGTGCTTTCATGGTCGTCGCTCCTTATGCCTGAACCAGTGGGCCGGGATTTTTCAGGTATTGCTCGCGAATGGCCCGCGCCGACCAGTAGGTCAGCGCCGCCACCAGGCCGGTAGGGTTGTAGCCCAGGCCTTGTGGGAAAGCGGACGCACCTGGGACAAACACGTTGTGCACATCCCAGCACTGCAGGTAGCGGTTCAACGCGCTGGTTTTCGGGTCGGTGCCCATGATCGCGCCGCCATTGAGGTGGGTGGTCTGGTAGGACGCCGTGTCGAAATGCTCACCGACCTTTTTGCCGAGCAGGGCAATCGCCTTGGGGTTCATCGCCTCGGCGACCTTGCTCATTTTCTCGACCATGAAGCGGTTCATCTTGATGTCGTTTTCCTGCCAGTCGAACGTCATCCGCAGCAGCGGCAGGCCGTAGGCATCGCGATAAACAGGGTCCAGATCCAGGTAGTTGCCCCGGTAGGATTGATGGGCACCGTGGGCATCCATCGACACCTGGTGGGTGTAGTAATCGGCGGTGGCGCGTTTCCACGCGCTGCCCCAGGCCGGTGTGCCTGGCGGGTTGGACGTACCGGCAATCGGCCGGCTGCCGGCCTGGTTGACCCACATCGGCGAGCCCCCCACGAAGCCATGGGGGCCATGGTCGAAGTTGTCGGCGTTGAAGTCATCGATGGCCACGCCATTGCCGCCTGCACCGATGAAGTTGTTGGTATGAGTGTCTTTGTCGAAGAAGGCCTTGATGGTGGCCATGTTCTGGTAGGCGAAGTTCCTGCCCACCACGCCCTCATTGGTTATCGGGTCGTAGGGCTTGCCGATGCCCGACAACAGCATCAAACGCACGTTGTGGAACTGGAAGGCGCCGAGAATCACCAGATCTGCCGGCTGTTCGCATTCCCGGCCCTGGGCGTCGATGTAGGTCACGCCGGTGGCCTTGCTCTTGGTGCTGTCGAGGTTGACCTTGAGTACGTGGGAATTGGGCCGCAGCTCAAAGTTCGGTACCTGGCGCAACGCCGGCAGGATGTTCACGTTCGGCGAGGCCTTGGAATACATGTAGCAGACATAGCCGCTGCAGAAACCGCAGAAGTTGCACGGCCCCATCTGCGCACCGTAGGGGTTGGTATAGGGCCCCGAGGTATTGGCGGACGGCAGGTTGTAGGGTTTGTAACCCACCTCGGCAGCCGCTTTCTGAAACAGCTGTGCGGAGACCGTATTCTTCTGCGCTTCCAACGGGAACGGATTGGAACGGTCCGGTGCATACGGGTTGCCGCCACGGCCTTCGCCTACCAGCTGACCTTTTACGGTCCAGGCCTGGCCGGAGGTGCCGAAGACTTTTTCCGCGTAGTCGAAAAACGGCTCCAGCTCTTCATAGCTCACGCCGAAGTCCTGGATGGTCATGTCCTTGGGGATGAAGTTTTTGCCGTAGCGCTCCTCATAGTGGCTGCGCATGCGCAGCTCGATCGGGTCGACACGGAAATGCACCCCCGACCAATGCAGGCCCGCGCCGCCCACACCGTTGCCCGGCAGGAACGCGCCCAACTGACGGTTGGGCAGGGCGACGTCATTCACGCTATGGCGAATGGTCACGGTCTCTTTGGAAATGTCCTGGAAGAGTTTTTTACGCACGCTGTAGGTCAGTTCGTCGATGACCTGGGGATAGTTGCCGTCCGGGTAGGTGTCCTGCATCGGGCCACGCTCCAGCGCAACCACGTTGAGGCCTGCTTCCGTCAGCTCCTTGGCCATGATCGCGCCGGTCCAGCCGAAGCCTACGATCACTGCATCCACTTTCTTCATGATGGTCGCCACGTTTATGCCCTCTCACCGCGGATGGAAACTGCCGGAAAGGGGTATTGCTCGTTGCGTTCAACCCAGTCCATGAAATCGGCGCGAGCGCCGGGGAAGCCGATCATGGTCCAGCCGACCATGCCTTTGTTGCCACCGTGGATGGGGTCGCAAAAGAACCCTTCCTTGGTGTTTTGCAGCAACAGGTTGAAGAACATCTTGGGCGGCACCGCTTCAAAATGCGCCGTCACTTCACTGCCGCCAGCCTCCAGACGACGCAACATATCGTCTCGGGTAGCGCTGTCTTGCGCAGCAAAAGCTTTACCGTTGAAGGCTTTCGACCAGGCATCCGTCGCGGCAATGCCCAGGCGATAGATGTCCTTGGGCACCAGTTTGGACTGCCAGCCCATCTCTGGAGCGGCATCCGCGTTGAACGGCCCTTGCATGAACCACAGGGCGCCGCTGGCGTACGGGGTGTTCATCTGACGGTCGATATATTCCGGCGCACCGGCTTCCAGGGCGCCCGGGCCTTGCTCATCGGCGGGAATCAGGCGCTCGACGGCGGCGTTGATAAACGCCCACTCCTCAGCCGTGAAGTAAGTAGGCTCGTAGGCCTTTTCACTTACCGCAGGCTTGGCGGGAGCGGCCTGCGCCGGTTCAGGCGTTGCCATCAACATCGAGCCGCCAAGGCCAGTGCTGGCAACCGTGACCACCGGGATCAAGGTCAAGGATTTGCGCAAAAAGTCACGCCGGGGGTTGTCTTGATCTTGATCAGACATGGTGGCACCTCATCATGTGGTCACGGGAATATCGGCCGGCTTCTAGTGAGCGGCTTGGCCTTTTAGGCAATCAATAGTTACAAATGATAGCAGGCTATGAATTCACAGAACCGTTTCAGCGACTAAAGACTGAGGATTCACGATTCTTTGACGGCCTCCTCACGCCTCATTGACCCCCTCTGGACGAACCTGAGCACCACCCACTCCTTGCTCGGTTATGTCACCCATGCTCAAGAATCAATGGTTGTCGGGCCTCGGCCTCGCGATCATCGCGATGTTCACCTGCGCTTACGCTCAAGCCGACGACACCGTCTCAATCCGTTCACCGGAGTGGGCCCAACCTGTGGGTAATCAATACAACCTGCACCAGATGACGCCCACCCTCTACCGCAGCGCACTACCGGATCGCAACGCCGGGCCGCTGTTGGAACAGCTGAAGATCGGCACCGTGATCAACTTCCTGCCGGAGTCGGATGCCGACTGGCTCAAATCGCCTGGCATCCGTCAGGTTCAACTGACGTATCGCACCAACCATGTAGATGATACGGACGTGTTGGCGGCGCTGAGGGCCATCCGGGAAGCCGAAGCCAACGGCCCGGTGCTGATGCATTGCAAGCACGGCTCTGACCGCACTGGCCTGATGGCGGCGATGTATCGAGTCGTGATTCAGGGATGGAGCAAGGAAGACGCGCTGAACGAAATGACCTTGGGCGGGTTTGGCACCAGCAATGGCTTCAAGGACGGCGTTCGCTACATGATGAGGGCCGATATCGACAAGTTACGCACGGCCTTGGCGAATGGCGATTGCAGCACCAGCGCGTTCGCGTTGTGCTCGATGAAGGATTGGATCACGACGACGGGAAAAGACGAGAAATAACTGTAGGAGCCCGGCTGGCCGAACTCCTACAGAGGGCCGCCCGTCAGTCTTTTTTCAACTTCGGATTAGGAAAGAACTGCACCGCCTGCACCTTCGGATCCGCCGGTGCTTTCAACGCCGTGGTATTGACCCGCGTACCCAATTCCTTGGGCACCGACAACCCTTGATCATTCAGCGTGTCGGTATAGCCGCAGGCCACGCACTCACGGTGCGGGACGTTGTCCTCGGTCCACATCTTCAGCTTGTCCGGCTCACTGCATGCCGGGCAGACCGCCCCGGCGATAAATTGCTTTTTGGTAATCACAGGCCCTTCACTCATGCTGCCGCGTCCTCACTCAGGCCGCTGTGGCGCAAGAGTGCGTCAATCGACGGCGCACGTCCGCGGAAGTCGACGAACAGCACCATCGGCTCCTGGGAGCCGCCACGCGCCAGGATCGCTTCGCGGAAGGCACGGCCGGTCTCGGCGTTGAGCACGCCGTCTTCTTCGAACTTGGAGAAGGCATCCGCCGACAACACTTCGGCCCACTTGTAGCTGTAGTAACCCGCCGCATAACCGCCCGCGAAGATGTGCGCAAAGCTGTTGGGGAAGCGGTTGTAGGCCGGCGGACGCATCACCGACACTTCATCGCGCACTCCTTCCAGCACCTGCGCCACGCTGCGACCATCGCCGTGGGTGGCGTGCAATTCAAAGTCGAACAGCGAGAACTCCAGTTGGCGCACCATCATCAGGCCGGACTGGAAATTCTTCGCCGCGAGCATTTTTTCCAGCAGGTCCTGGGGCAACGGCTCGCCGGTTTCATAGTGGCCGGAGATCAGCGCCAGGCCTTCCGGCTCCCAGCACCAGTTCTCCATGAACTGGCTCGGCAGTTCCACCGCATCCCAGGCCACGCCATTGATGCCGGACACGCCTGCGTGTTCTACGCGGGTCAGCAGGTGATGCAAGCCGTGGCCGAATTCGTGGAACAACGTGGTGACTTCATCGTGGGTCAGCAGGGCAGGCTTGCCGCTGTCGGCCGGGGTGAAGTTGCACACCAGGTTGGCCACCGGGCTTTGCAGCACACCGTCGATGGTGCGGCGACGGTCGCGGGCACCGTCCATCCAGGCACCGCCGCGCTTGTTGGCGCGGGCATACAGGTCAAAGAAGAAGCGGCCCACGTGTTGCCCGTTTTCCTTGATTTCGAACAGGCGGACATCCGGGTGCCAGGTGTCGAAGCCTTTCTGCTCGGCGATCTCGATGCCGTACAGGCGCTGCACGATGGCGAACAGGCCGCCCAGCACTTTGTCGATCGGGAAGTAGGCGCGCAGGGCTTCCTGGGACACGCTGTAGCGCTGCTCGCGGAGTTTTTCGCCGTAGAAACCGCTGTCCCAGCTTTGCAGGTCGGCGCAGCCTTGTTCGGCGGCGTAGGCCTTGAGCTGTTGCAGGTCCTGGGCGGCAAACGGCTTGCTGCGCTTGGCCAGGTCACGCAGGAAGCTCAGCACCTGGTCACTGGACTCGGCCATCTTGGTGGCCAGGCTCAGTTCGGAGAAAGACGCATAACCCAGCAACTGGGCCAGTTCCTGGCGCAGGTCGAGGATCTGTTCCATCACCGGGCCGTTATCGTTCTGACCGGCATTCGGGCCTTGGTCCGACGCGCGGGTGCAGTAGGCCGCGTAGACTTCTTCACGCAGGGCACGGTCCTGAGCGTAAGTCATGACGGCGTAGTAGCTAGGGAATTCGAGGGTGATCAGCCAGCCGTCGAGGCCTTTGGCCTGGGCGGCGGCGGCCATTTGCGCCTTGGCCGAGTCGGTCAGCCCGGCGAGGGTGGCTTCATCGGTGACGTGCCTGGTCCAGGCCTGGGTGGCGTCCAGCAACTGGTTGGAGAACTTGCTGCCCAGCTCCGACAGCTTGCTCTGCACTTCGGCGTAGCGTTTTTGCTGCTCCGGCGGCAGGTCGATGCCCGACAGGCGGAAGTCACGCAGGGAGTGTTCCAGGATGGTTTTCTGCGCCACGTCGAAACCGGCGGCTTCCGGGCTGTTAGCCAGGGCTTCGAAGGCCTGGAACAGCGCACGGTTCTGGCCCATCTCGGTGGAGTAGGCGCTCAATGCCGGCAGGCAGCCTTCGTAGGCTTCGCGCAGTTCGGCGCTGTTGCACACGGCGTTGAGGTGGCTGACCGGGCTCCACGCGGCGCCCAGACGATCATTCAGCTCGTCCATGGCCAGCACCAGGCCGGCCCATGTCGGATTTTTGCCCTGGCTTTGCAGGATGCCTTCGATGGCAACGCGGTTGTCGGCGAGGATCTGTTCGATGGCCGGCTGGACGTGCTCGGCACGGATCGCCGAGAACGGCGGCAGGTCGTAGGACTGCAGAAGAGGGTTGTTCGCGCTCACGGTTGGCACCTTGGCTGAAGAAACATGTAAGAACAAAGATGGGGCCATCTTAATTACAATCAACGCCCACCGCAGCTATCAGCAGAAGAGAGAGAGGCTATCGTGACCCTTCGCACCTATCAGAACCACACGCCAGCCCTGGGCGTCGGGGCTTTTGTCGATATTTCGGCGGTGGTGATCGGCGATGTCGAAATCGGCGCCGACAGCTCGGTCTGGCCGCTGACCGTGATCCGCGGCGACATGCACCGTATCCGTATCGGTGCGCGCACCAGCGTGCAGGATGGCTGTGTGCTGCACATCACCCACGCCGGGCCGTTCAACCCGAACGGTTTCCCGCTGCTGATCGGCGACGACGTGACCATCGCCCACAAGGTCATGCTGCATGGTTGCACAGTCGGCAATCGCATCCTGATCGGCATGGGCAGCATCGTGATGGATGGCGCCGTGGTCGAGGACGACGTGATCATCGGCGCCGGCAGCCTGGTGCCGCCGGGCAAGAAACTTGAAAGCGGCTTCCTGTATGTCGGCAGCCCGGTCAAACAGATTCGCCCGTTGACTGACAAGGAACGCGCCTTTTTCACCTACAGCGCCGCGAACTACGTGAAGCTCAAAGACCTGCACCTGGCTGAAGGATTCGACCGATGACCCTGCCTTACCAAACCGTCCTGTTCGACCTGGACGGCACGCTCACCGACCCACGCGAGGGCATTACCCGCTCGATCCAGTATGCCCTCGGCAAGTTGGGTATCGACGAGCCGGACCTGACCAAACTCGAACACTTCATCGGCCCGCCCTTGCTGCAGGCGTTCATGCAGTTCTACGGCTTCGACGAGGCCAAGGCCTGGGAAGCGGTGAACTTCTATCGCGAGCGTTTCAAGGTCACCGGCCTGTACGAAAACCGTGTGTTCGACGGCGTGATGCCGCTGCTGGAAGCATTGAACGATCAAGGCCGCCAGCTCTACGTCGCCACTTCCAAGCCCTGGGTGTTTGCCCGCGAAATCGCCCGGCATTTCGACTTTGCCAAGCACTTCAAGGTGATCTACGGCAGCGAGCTGGACGGGACGCGCACCAACAAAGTCGAACTGATCGCCCACCTGATGAGCGAGGAAGGCCTGGACCCGGCCACCACCTTGATGATTGGTGATCGCAAGCATGACCTGATCGGCGCGCACAAGAATGGGCTGGATTCGGCGGCGGTGGGGTATGGGTTCGGCAGTTTCGAGGAGCTGAATGCCGAGGCGCCGACCTGGCATTTCGAGACGTTGGCGCAGATGCACCAGGCGTTTTTGCAGCGCACTTGAGGGCGCTATCGGGGGGCAAGCCCCCTCCCACAGTTGAGTGTGTTCACAAATTAGCATGTGGGAGGGGCTTGCCCCCGGTGAGGCCCTGAAGGCCAATACCTTGCAACTGCCTCAACGCCGCCTTGCGCTGCTCCATCGGCAATCCGCCCAGCTTCTCCACCGCCGCATAAAACCTCAGCCAATCCCCACCTTCCTGCGCAAACAACGCCGCAAACGCAGGCACCCACTGGTCATACAGCCCGAACGGTAACAACCGCGCATTGTTCATGGGTTGGTTGATCCACGCGTCATACCGTTTGTCCCCGCCCCACTGGCTGTCGCGCAGCTGCCGGTAATCGCGACGCAGACGCTCGAACTCGGCCGCCTTCGCCCGGCGCATCACATCAGCGGCCAAGGGTTGGGCATAGAGTTTTTCCAATCGTTGGCGGGTATCGAGGATCAGCTGAATGAACTCATCACGCTGCTTCGACGCCGACAGGCTCTGCGGCGCCAAGCCACGTGCAGCGCGCCACTGGCGCGTGCCTTCCTGCTCGACGAAATTGGCAAACGACTCATTGAACTCGGTGTCGTCCTTCACATAGAAACGCTGATGCGCCAGTTCGTGGAAGATCAACGTGGCCAGCCGCTCATCACCCCAGTTCATCATCGAATTCATGATCGGGTCATTGAACCAGCCCAAGGTGGAATAGGCCTCGACACCGCCGATCGACACGTCCATGCCTCGCTGCTTCAACAACGCCGCCTCACCACGCGCCGCACCCTGGTTGTAGTAGCCGCGATAGGCCACACAGCCCGCAATGGGGAAGCAATGGGTTTCAGGAGACAGGGAAAACTCCTGCGTGGCGAAGACGTTCCAGACCACATAGGGTCGGCCAATGTCGGCGTACAACCTGTAACTCTGGTTGTCAGGCAGATGCAGGTGTTCACTGGCGAACGTACGCGCCTTTTGCGATTGCGCCAGGTGTTCGCGCAACAGCGGTGGGCGGGAAGGGTCGGCGATCACCTGCGCCACCGGCTCCCGGGCCCGCAGCAATTGCCACTGACCGCTGGCCAACTGGCTGTAATAGCTGACACTGGAACAGCCGCTGAGCAGCACAACCATCAACCCTGGAAGAAAACGCCTGACCATGCCCCGACCGCTCCTGGGTAATTTGCTCGCCAGACTATCGCGCCCAGGCGGAATTTTTCCATGGCGCGACGTGTTTATACTCATAGGAAGTCTGCCGCCGTCGCAGCAGGCTCAATTCTATCTTCCCGTTGAGTGCCTGCCATGCGCCAGCTCTTGTTACCCGTCGCCGCTTTGTTCCTCAGCGCCTGCACGACAACACCCGTACCACCGATGGATCCGCAACAGGCGTGGGTCGATTTCACTACGCCGACGCCGGGTTCCAAGCTGGTCATGGCGCAGCGTCTGGACGGCAAGAACCTGGATGACGGACGTTTCTTCCAAATGCCACCCGGCCATCATGAACTGATGGTGCGCTTCGACTTTGAAGTCCCGGCCGGCGGCGGTTTGGGTGGGCTCAGCCAGATGATGTATCGCACCTGCTTCATGACCCTGGAATATGACCACTTCCAGGCTGGCCAGCGTTATGTGCTGGAAGGACGCTCGCTGGCCTTCACGCCGAATATCCGGTTGTACGATTCGGCGCGTCAGTTGCTCGCGGAGGAACGCAGCGTCAACTGCATCTGATCAGTCGTTGTTCTTCTGGTAGACAATGGCCTTGGTGCCGTTCTCACAGCTGCCGACGACCATGGCACTGTCGTGCTTGTCGGCTTCTTCCTTGCTGACAATCTCCAAAGTGTAGGACGGAACCGCGTTGGCCTGGATCTTGACCTCGATCTCCTTCCTGAGCTCTTCGCAGTCTTTTGGCGCGGCCACAGCCGATGTGGCCAATACACCGCAGATGATCGCCAAGGCAAAACGTTTCATGTGTGAAGCTCCCTGAATGCATTGCGCACGGGTGTGCGCCTAGGCTGCATGGTAATAGGACCACACTTACAAAACACGAGTTCTGATTTAACGCAGGGCTAAATGTGGAAGAGGGCTTGCCCCCTCCCACATTGGACGGGGTGTGTCAGCTGACCAAGGTGGCATCCAGGCTGATTTTTGCGTTCAGCACTTTGGACACCGGGCATCCTTCCTTGGCTTTTTTGCTCAGTTCATCGAACTGCGCCTGGCTCGCGCCCGGAATCTTGGCCTTGAGGATCAGGTGCACAGCGGTGATCGCAAAACCACCGTCAACCTGGTCCAGAGTCACTTCGGCCTGGGTATCAATGCTGTCAGCCTTGAGCCCGGCATCGCCGAGAATCATGGAAAACGCCATGGAGAAACAGCCGGCGTGGGCCGCACCGATCAGTTCTTCCGGGTTGGTGCCCTTGCCGCCCTCGAAACGGGCCTTGAAGCCGTAGGGCGCTTCACGCAGTACGCCGGTTTCCGTGGAAATGGATCCCAGGCCAGTCTTCAGGTCACCTTCCCAATGCGCGGATGCTTTTTTAACGATACTCATAGCGGTCTCCTCGAACGGTGGTTTTGCGTCAGTAAGGGTTCTGAGGATAGTCGGCCCGGCAAAGTTCATCTTGTGAGAAAAACCTAGCGATTCAGTAGGAAATTTCCTGGCCTGCTATTGAATCTCGGGTATATGCCCTCATTGCATAGAGCATGCACATGAAGCGGCAGGTTTTGGTTCGTCTAAAAAGCCTGCGGCCCCTTTGGAGAAGCAGGCTTATGAAATCGCTGTCCGACGTAAAGTTCTCGACCCTCGACCTGGTGCCCGTGCGCGCCAACGGCAGTCCGGCGCAGTCACTGCGCAATTCCCTAGACCTGGCCCAGCATGTAGAAAAGTTCGGCTACACCCGTTTCTGGGTGGCTGAACACCACAATATGGACGGTATCGCCAGTTCGGCCACCTCGGTGCTGCTGGGTTACCTGGCCGGTGGCACCTCGACGATCCGCGTCGGCTCTGGCGGCGTGATGCTGCCCAACCATGCGCCGCTGGTGATCGCCGAACAGTTCGGCACCCTGGAAAGCCTCTACCCCGGCCGTATCGACCTGGGCCTGGGCCGCGCACCCGGCTCCGACCAGATGACCGCCCGCGCCCTGCGCCGTGAGCGCTCCGGCAGTGCCGACGATTTCCCCGAAGATGTGGCGGAGCTGATGGCCTACCTCGGCCCACGCACCCCCGACCAACGGGTGATCGCCGTCCCCGGTACCGGCACCAACGTACCGGTCTGGCTGCTGGGCTCCAGCCTGTTCAGCGCGCAATTGGCAGGTGAGCGCGGTCTGCCTTACGCCTTCGCCTCGCATTTCGCACCGCGCCTGATGCATGAGGCGATTCGCGTGTATCGCAATCACTTCAAGCCTTCGGCCGTGCTGGACAAGCCTTACGTGATGCTTGGCATTCCGCTGGTCGCTGCAGATACGGATGAACAGGCTGAATACCTCGCCACCTCGGTCTACCAGCGCATCCTCGCGCTGATGCGCGGGCAAAGCCTGGTGCAGCGCCCACCGGTGAAAACCATGGACGGCCTGTGGCTGCCCCATGAAAAAGACGCGGTCGGCAGCTTCCTCGGCCTGGCCATGGTCGGTAGCCCGGCAAAGATCCGCGCCAAGCTGGAGGTGCTGATCGAACAAACCGGCGCCGATGAGCTGATCTTTACCTGCGACCTGTACGAGCACGCCGATCGGATTCATTCCTACGAACTGCTGGCGCAAGTGATGAAGGGCTAAAACCCTCAGGCGAAAAAAAACCGACGCACTCGCGTCGGTTTTTTACGTCTGCAACACGGGATTAACCGCGCTTGTAGGCGATTTCCTTGGTACCGGCTTCGCAGCTGCCGACTACCGTGTAGCCATCGGCTGCAGCGCCTTTATCCACAACTTCCAACGAATAACCCGAAGCGCCCTTGGCGTCGATTTTCGCCGCAATCTCGCTTTTCAGCTCTTCACAAGGCTTGCCCGCCGCCAGGGCTGTGCCTGCAATGCTCAACAAACCTACCGCTAACAGGAACTTCTTCATCCGTTACTTTCCTTGCGCTGATCAAAAAGAGCGTGCCGACGCTTGCGGCATCGGCACCCATTGGTTGTAGCGCAGGTTATGGCAATCGGCCAGTCAGCAAGTTCAACCGCTGCGATCAACTACTGGCAATTCGGAACCCTACCTTGAGGGTGACCTGATAGTGCGCAACCTTGCCATTCTCGATATGGCCACGTGTTTCAGTCACTTCAAACCACTCGAGATGCTTGATGCTCTTGTTGGCTTCAGCAATGGCATTGTTGATCGCGTCTTCGATGCTGGTGGTCGACGAGCCAACCAATTCGACTTTCTTGTAGGTGTGATGATCACTCATGGCAGTTCTCCTAAGGGTCGTTAAGCAAGCGTAGCAGTCAATGTTCGTACTGCTTCTGGCGACCGTTCCTACCTGAAAGTTCAGATTAACTGCACTTTCTGAAACGGCCGCAGTCGGTATCTACACACGCCACTCAATCACTTCAGGAGAGTCCACATGGCCAACACTTCTTTACGCAAAGCGTCGCTGGAAAGCATGGAAGCCGAGATTTCGAGCCTGCTCAAGTCTCTGGAAAGCCTCAAGGACGATGCGTCTGACGAATCGCGCAAAACCTTGAAGGCCCTGAAAAGCAATGCCGAGAATGCCCTCAAGCACTCCCGCCACCTGATCAGCGATGCCTACGAAGAAAGCAAAGTCAAAATTCGCGAAACCGGTGTCGCAACCCGGGACTACGCACAAGAACACCCATGGACCACAGCCGGTGTTGCCGTAGGCGCACTGGGCCTGCTGGCCGCCTACCTGCTGTGCAAGCGCGGTGACTAATCTGGCTGGCGCAACAGCTCAGCCTTGAGCCACTGCGCCAGTTGCCCGGCGCGTCCGTCTGCGGCGCGCTTGGGTAGCCACAACGCCAGGTGCGCTGGGGTTTCACTGAAACCCCACGGCGCCACCAGGCGACCCGCGCGCAAGTCTTCGACCACCAGCGGTTCTGGCGCAATCGCAACGCCCAGCCCGGCCACTGCCGCCTCCAGCAAATAATACAAATGCTCAAACCCCTGGCCGCGTTTCAACGCGCCGGGTTCGATGCCGTGTTGCCGCGCCCAACTGGGCCAGGCTTGCGGACGTGAGGTGGTGTGCAACAGCGCTTCACCACACAACGCCGACGCGGGTGCCCGGCGCAGCCGCTCGTAGCCGGCAAAACGCGGGCTCATCACCGGGCCGATGCGTTCGCTGGCCAGTTCATACACCTGCATATCCGCAGGCCAGGGTGGCTCGGCGAACACCAACAGGGCATCCAGGCCGGGGCGGCGCGGGTCGAGGTCACCGTCACCCGCCGACAGATGCAGGCGCAGGTCCGGCAGGTCCGCGTTCAAGCGACCCAGGCGCGGGATCAGCCAGCGCGCCAGCAAGCTGCCCGAGCAACCCAGCACGAACGGTGCGTCGGCACTGCTCTGGGTCAGTTCGGCGCACACGTCCCTCAGCCGCTCGAACGCCTCGGCACTGGCGTCACGTAAACGAGTACCGGCATCTGTGAGTTTAAGGCCGCGCCCCTCCTTGACGAACAAACTCACGCCCAAGTGCTCTTCCAGCACTTTCAATTGCCGGCTTACCGCACCATGGGTCACATGCAATTGCTCGGCTGCCTGGCTGACGCTGTTCAAACGGGCGGTGGCTTCAAAGGCACGCAAGGCATTGAGGGGTGGAAGGTCTCGACTCATTTGTGAGTTTTCCTGACAGGTTGCGGCGATCTTATCGGTTTTCAGCGCAGGACGTCAGGGGTAGAGTGGCCCTCATTGCTTCCTACACCCATTCTCTCCTGGAGCGTCCCATGACTCAGTCCCAGACCGATCTACGCAACGGCCCAGACGTCAACGGCCTGTTCGGCGCGTTCGGCGGCCGTTACGTCGCTGAAACCCTGATGCCGTTGATCCTCGACCTGGCCCGCGAATACGAAGCGGCCAAGATCGATCCGGCGTTCAACGAGGAATTGGCCTACTTCCAACGTGACTACGTCGGTCGTCCAAGCCCGTTGTATTTTGCCGAGCGCCTGACCGAGTTCTGCGGCGGCGCCAAGATCTACCTCAAGCGCGAAGAGCTGAACCACACCGGCGCACACAAAATCAACAACTGCATCGGCCAGATCCTGCTGGCGCGGCGCATGGGCAAGAAACGCATCATCGCCGAGACCGGCGCCGGCATGCACGGCGTGGCGACTGCCACCGTGGCTGCGCGCTTTGGCCTGCAATGCGTGATCTACATGGGCACCACTGATATCGAGCGCCAACAGGCCAACGTGTTCCGCATGAAGCTGCTGGGCGCCGAAGTGATCCCGGTGGTCGCCGGCACCGGCACCCTCAAGGACGCGATGAACGAAGCCCTGCGTGACTGGGTAACCAACGTCGACAGCACCTTCTACCTGATCGGCACCGTGGCCGGCCCGCACCCGTACCCGGCCATGGTGCGCGACTTCCAGGCCGTGATCGGCAAGGAAACCCGCGACCAACTGCAAGCCCAGGAAGGCCGCCTGCCGGACAGCCTGGTGGCGTGCATCGGCGGGGGGTCCAACGCCATGGGTCTGTTCCACCCGTTCCTGGATGACACGAGCGTGGAGATCATCGGCGTTGAAGCCGCCGGCCACGGCATCGAAACCGGCAAGCACGCCGCCAGCCTCAACGGTGGCGTACCTGGCGTACTGCACGGCAACCGTACTTTCCTGCTGCAGGACGACGATGGCCAGATCATCGACGCCCACTCCATCTCTGCCGGCCTGGATTACCCCGGCATCGGCCCGGAACACGCCTGGTTGCATGACATCGGCCGCGTCCAGTACACCTCGGTGACCGATGACGAAGCCCTCGATGCCTTCCACAAATGCTGCCGCCTGGAAGGGATCATTCCGGCCCTGGAAAGCGCCCACGCCCTGGCCGAAGTGTTCAAGCGCGCCCCGACCCTGCCGAAGGATCACCTGATGGTGATCAACCTGTCGGGTCGTGGCGATAAAGATATGCAAACCGTCATGCACCATATGGAACAGTCGCAGCAGGAGAAACACTGATGAGCCGCCTGCACACCCGCTTCGCCCAGCTGAAAGAACAGAACCGTGCCGCCCTGGTAACCTTCGTCACCGCTGGCGACCCTGGCTATGACACCTCCCTGGCGATCCTCAAAGGCCTTCCGGCCGCCGGTGCCGATGTGATCGAGCTGGGCATGCCCTTCACCGATCCGATGGCGGACGGCCCGGCCATTCAGCTGGCCAACATCCGTGCGTTGAATGCCAGACAGAACCTGGTGAAAACCCTGCAGATGGTCAGCGAGTTCCGCCAGGACAACAACGACACGCCGCTGGTGTTGATGGGCTACTTCAACCCGATCCACAAATACGGCGTGCCGAAGTTCATCGCCGACGCCAAGGAAGCCGGGGTCGACGGCCTGATCGTGGTCGACATGCCGCCCGAGCATAACGGCGAGCTGTGCGACCCGGCCCAGGCCGCAGGCATCGACTTTATCCGCCTGACCACACCGACCACCGACGACGTACGCCTGCCTACCGTGCTCAACGGCAGCTCCGGCTTCGTGTATTACGTTTCGGTCGCCGGCGTGACCGGTGCCGGTGCGGCGACCCTGGAACACGTCGAAGAAGCCGTGACCCGTCTGCGCCGCCACACCGACCTGCCGATCAGCATCGGCTTTGGTATCCGCACACCGGAACAAGCGGCGGCCATCGCCCGCCTGGCCGACGGTGTGGTGGTGGGTTCGGCGCTGATCGATCACATCGCCAATGCCAAGAACGACCAGCAAGCCATCGACGGCGTGTTGAGCCTGTGTGCGGCGCTGTCGGAAGGCGTGCGTAACGCCCGTAAGTAAGGCCCCCGTAAGCGGTAGGTAAAGTTCCTGATACAGAGGAATCAACCTGCTCGGGCACGGCCTAAACAGCAAGACCAAGGGATTTCGAACCTCGTTCGAGGTCCCTTTTTTGTTTGTGTGCCCTGAGGAAGACCCGATGAAAATGCCCAGATCCGTGATCGCAAGCCTAGGCGTGCTGGTGCTTGGCGCCAGCGCGCTGGTGCAAGCCGCGCCTTATGACCAAGGCGGCCCCGACCATGGCGGCCCGCAAGGCCAGCACGAACAACATGGCGACGACCATCGCGGCCCGCAGGACAACCGCCGCGGCGGCCCGCCCCAGGACTTCGGCCCGGTACGCCAGATCATCCATGACAACCACGGCCAGTTCGCCCGAGGCGCACCGCCACCCCCCAACGTGCGCCTGGTACGTGGCCAGCCGTTGCCCCGTGGTTACTACGGCGAACGCCTCGACAACCGTGCCCTGGCGCGCCTGCCGGTGTACCCGGGTTATGAGTGGCGCCGTTCGGGGCCGGATGTGGTGTTGATTGCGGTGGGCACGGGCATCGTCTACGAGATCCTCGACGGCGTGCTCAACTAGGCCCCAACGATAATATTGTGGCGAGCGCTTTCACCGCAGGCTATTCATTCAGCTGGATGCGCTCGACTTTACCCACCAGCAACACGTAGGAAAGCGCCCCGAGCAGGGCAAGCACCGCGATGTAGGTAATCGCCGGCGCAAACGAATCACCGCTGGCCAAAAAGCCGATCACAATCGGTGTGGCAATCGCCGACAGGTTGCCGATGAAGTTGAACACCCCACCGGTCAGCCCCAACAGGCGCGCCGGTGCCAGGGTCGACACCAGCGACCAGGTAATCGACGCCAGGCCATTGCCAAAGAACGCCACCGCCAGGAACGCAATCACCCAGGCCGTCGAGTCCACATAGTTGGCGCCGATGATCGCCGTGGAAATCAGCAGCCCGCCAATGATCGGCAACTTGCGCGCAACCCCCACCGACGCGCCGCGACGAATAAGCCAGTCGGAAAAGATCCCGGAACACAGCACGCCGACAAACGCCGCCAGGAACGGCAACGATGCCAGCAGGCCGGACTTGATGAAGTCCATCCCGCGATATTTCACCAGGTAGGTGGGGAACCACGTCAGGAAAAACCACAGCGTGGAATTCAGGCAGAACTGCCCCAGGTAGATGCCCCAGAGTTTGCGCTTGCTCAGCACGATCCCCAGGTCGACCCAACTGAACGGGGCCTTGGCGGTTTTTTCCTGCATGTCCACCAGGCCGCCGCCTTCGCGGATCAGCTCGATTTCAGCGGCGTTGGCGCCTTTGAAATCCTTCGGCTCGCGATACACCGCGTACCAGATGATCCCCCACAGGATGCCAACGCCACCGGTGACGACAAACACCATGTGCCAGCCGAAGGCGTGTTGCAGCCAGGCCAGTACCGGCGTGAGGAATGCCAGCCCGACAAACTGCCCGGAGGTGTAGAAGCCAATCGCCGTGGCGCGTTCGCGCTCGGGAAACCAGGTGGTGACCACGCGGCTGTTGATCGGATACGCCGGGGCTTCCAGGGCACCCACCGCCATGCGCAGCACGAACAACGCGATAAAGCTGGCAGCGAAGCCGAGCATCACGGTGGCGATGGACCACAAGATCAGCGCGGCGGTATAGAGAATGCGCGGCGGCACGCGGTCCACCAGCCAGCCGCCAGGGATCTGCATGGCTGCGTAGGTCCAGCCGAACGCGGAGAAAATCAGCCCGACCTGAACCGGGTCGATGCCCAGTTCGCTGGTCAGCGCCGGGGCGGCAATCGACAGGTTGCTGCGGTCGAGGTAATTGATCACCACGGTGATGAACAGCAGCACCATGATGAAAAAACGCTTTTTGGTAGGCGTGACTAAAGACGCCTGCCCGGTGAAGGATTCAGGGTGCATGGGGGTTGCCTCTTCTTATGTTTATTGAGGGCTTGCAGGAGCCGGCATCCCGGCTCCTACAGGGTGCTTACCACTCGGCGAAGCTGCCGTCGGCATGCCGCCAGATCGGGTTGCGCCAGCGGTGGCCGATGGCCGCGCGCTCGATCACGTATTCCTCATTGATCTCGATGCCCAGCCCCGGCCCGTTGGGGATCTTCACGAAGCCCTGGTCATAGTCGAACACACCGGGGTCGCGCACATAGTCGAGCAGGTCGTTGCTCTCGTTGTAGTGAATGCCCAGGCTTTGCTCCTGGATAAACGCGTTGTAGCAGACCGCATCCAGTTGCAAACACGCCGCCAGGGCAATCGGCCCCAGCGGGCAGTGCAGTGCCAGGGCCACGTCATAGGCCTCGGCCATGTTGGCGATCTTGCGGGTTTCGGTGATGCCACCCGCGTGGGAAGCATCGGGCTGGATGATGTCGACATAGCCTTCGCTGAGCACACGCTTGAAGTCCCAGCGCGAGAACAGGCGCTCGCCCAGGGCAATCGGGGTGCTGGTCAGCGGCGCAAGCTCCTTGAGCGCTTCGTAGTTTTCGCTGAGCACCGGCTCTTCGATAAACATCAGCTTGTACGGATCCAGCTCCTTCATCAGCACCTTGGCCATGGGCTTGTGCACACGGCCATGGAAGTCGACGCCGATGCCGACGTTGGGGCCGACCGCATCACGCACAGCGGCGACGTTTGCCAGGGCCAGGTCGACCTTTTCGAAGCTGTCGACGAATTGCAGTTCTTCGGTGCCATTCATCTTCACCGCGGTGAAGCCTCGAGCCACCGCCTCTTTGGCAGCGCGTGCGGTGTCGGCTGGGCGGTCACCACCGATCCACGAGTACACGCGGATCTTGTCGCGCACCTGGCCGCCGAGCAAGTCGCTGACGGACACGCCGAGGGCCTTGCCCTTGATGTCCCACAGCGCCTGGTCGATACCGGCGAGGGCGCTCATGTGCACCGCGCCGCCGCGATAGAAGCCGCCGCGATAGAGCACGGTCCAGATGTCTTCGATGTTGCGCGGGTCTTTGCCGATCAGGTAGTCGGACAGTTCTTCGACCGCTGCCGCCACGGTATGGGCGCGGCCTTCGACCACGGGCTCACCCCAGCCGGTCACGCCCTGGTCGGTCTCGACCTTGAGGAAGCACCAGCGCGGCGGGACGATAAAGGTCGTCAGTTTGGTGATTTTCATCTCTTGTCTCTCTTATTAGATGCAGCGCCAGGGGCGCGGAACTTGATGTCAGCTCAGGACTTTCCAGGCGGCGACATAAGCCTGGGCACGGCTCGCTACCTGATCCACTGTCATACCCGGTTTGAACAACCCGGAACCCAGCCCGAACCCTTTGGCGCCGGCATCGACAAACACCTGCATGTTGTCCGGGGTAATGCCGCCGACCGGCAGCAGCAAGGTGCCTGCCGGCAGTACCGCCAGCCACGCCTTGATCACCGCCGGGCCCATCTGCTCGGCGGGGAACAGCTTCAGCACGTCAGCACCTTCGGCCAGGGCGGCGAAAGCTTCGGTCGGTGTCGCCACACCTGGCGACAGGAACAGGCCTGCGGCTTTCGCCGCTCGCAGCACCTTGGCATCGCTGTGGGGCATCACGATCACCTGACCACCGGCCGCCTTCACCTGCTCGACCTGCTCAGGCAGCAACACCGTGCCGGCGCCGATCAGGCAATCGGCGGGCAGGCTGCCGCGCAGGGTGCGGATGCTGGTGTAAGGATCGGGCGAATTCAGCGGGACTTCGATCACACGAAACCCGGCCTCGTACAACACCTGGCCGACGGCCTGGGCTTCGTCCGGGCGGATGCCGCGCAGAATCGCGATCAAACCGTTTTGTGCGAGTGCGTGCTTGAGCATGTCAGGCCTCCAGTACAGGTTGAGTGAGCCCGGATGCCACCGCCAATTGCCACAGCCCGCGCTCGGTGGCTTCCTGCGCCAGGCTGACGTGGGCGAAGCCGCAGAGGGCGAGGGCGCGTTGATAGCGGGCGCAGAGGGGCGCGGCGCCGACCAGGATGATCGGCTTGTGCCGGGCACTGCCGGGCAGGCCGGCGAGTTCATGGCCGATGAGCAAGCCGGAGAGGTAATCGGGCTGCTGCTCGGCAGTGAGTTCGGCGGTGAGGCCCAGGGTGCGCGCACTGAAAAGCGTCGACAGCACGCCGCGCTCGCCGTCTTTGGACAGCGCCACCTGCACGCCGCGGTCAAAGGCGTCAGCCTGGAATTGTGCGGATTGTTGTTGGGTACGCCCGAGGATGCTGTGCTTGCTCAACACCGCAAACAGCTCGCCGGTCATGAAGGTGTCGAAGTGAGTGATGCAGCCATCGACCACCTCGACCCACTTGGAATGGCTGCCGGGCAGGCCGATCAACCCATCGGTGCCCAGCCCTTGAAGCACGCCCAGCACTTGGGTTTCTTCGCCGCGCATCACGTTGGGCAAGCCGATCTGCTCGATCACGCCCGGCACGATATGCACATCCACGCCACGCAGGCTGCGCACCTTATGCAGCGCCTGGCCAAGGCTGGCGACATCGACAGGGGTGTTGCGATAAGCCGCTTCGCTCCAGCCCTGGGCACTGCCGACCATGCCGCAGGCAATCACTGGCAAACCGGGCTCGGCGTCGAGCCAGTCACCACACGCCGCATCGAACGCCAACTCGAAGCCATCGCTGCAACGCACGCCAGCAATGTCCCGGGGTTCATTGGGCAAATGCATGATGCCCCACGCCAGCGAGCGCTGTTCCAGCACTGCGCCGGCGGGGCCGAGTTTATAAGCACGAAGGGAACTGGTACCCCAATCGAGCGCGATCAATTGCGCCTGCATCGCTTCACCTGCGTTCTGAGCGGATGCAGCGAATATAAACCTACGGCGGATGAAGTCTCAATATATAAATATCAATCCCATATTTAGGGATTTAATTTAAGAAAAAGCTGACAAGTTCAGCTCCCGCATCGCCCCCATCCAGACGGCATAGTCCGTGTGGTCCTTCAGATCATCGCCGGTATCGGGGTGCAGGAACACCACCAGGCCATTGCGATGGATCACCAGCCACGGCAGCACCACACCGATGTATTCCGGGTCGAACGCCAACTGGCAGCTCCAGTCCGGGTGCGGCCCTACAGGCCGCTCGTGCACACGGCCCATGCGCAGCGGGAACAGTTTGGCAGCGTCTTCGCACAAGGTGCGTGCCTGTTCGATAGTGTTCGCGTCGAAGTAGATATGGGCGTGATAGCCCTTGATACGTTGCATGACGGACTCCGGATCCAATATGCGCCAGATGCTAGACCGCAATCGATGGCAGGGCCAGTCCGGTCAGCGACTGCGCGCTGCTGGCTTGCTCGGCCACCAGCCAGTCGACAAACCGCTCCACCAACTGCCCTCGGCGTTTGCGCTGGGGTTGCACCACGTAATAGCCGAAACGCGAGATCACCGTGTCGTGGATCGGTCGGCACAGCCAGTTCTGCTCCAGCAGGTTATCCACCAGATGGCGCCAGCCGATGGCCACGCCCTGGCCGGCAATCGCAGCCTGGATCAACAGGGTGTAGTTATCGAAGCGCAGCTGGCCGGGAGTAGGCGCAGTGGTGATGCCCAGTTCGCGAAACACGCCACTCCAGTCGAACCACTGGCTGTTGTTTTCCTGGCGCAGGTGCAACAACGGAAAATCGTGCAAATTTTGCTTAGTCAGTGGCGTGGCCTGTTCTTTGAGCCACTGCGGGCTGCACACCGGGAACACTTCCTCGTTGAACAGCCACAGGCTATCGCCCTGCTTGAAACGGCCGTCGCCAAACAGCACCGCCACATCAATATCGCTGCGCAAGGTCGCGTGGTTGCGTTCGCTGGTCACCAGGCTGACGTCCACCTGAGGGTTGGCCTGGTGGAAGCGGTGCAAACGCGGCATCAACCAATAAGCGGCGAAGGCGAAGTCGGTCGCCACTTGCAGCACTTCATGCTGATCCTGCTGGGTGATCAGGCTCAGTCCCTGGTTGATGCCCTGCAAACCGCCCTGCACATGCTCGAACAACAGGGCGCCGGCATCGGTCAACTCAATGCCACGGTAGATGCGATCAAACAGGCGGATCGCCAGTTGTTCTTCCAGGCGCTTGATCTGCTGGCTGATCGCAGGCTGGGTGGTGCCCAGTTCCATGGCAGCGGCGGTAAAACTGCGGTGGCGCGCTGCGGCTTCGAACGCGCGCAGCAGATCGAGGGACAGGTCGCCAAGGGCTTCATACATAAGCGGTGCTTATCCTAGACATTGCTTTTCATGGGCTTTACCCCATTTTCCATGGGCTGCATGCTCATTCGCATAAACACCGCCTATGGAATGCCGATAGATCATGAAGCGCAAGAACATTCTTTTCATCATGGCCGATCAAATGGCCGCGCCGATGTTGCCGTTCTACGGACCTTCCCCCATCAAATTGCCCAACCTGAGCCGCCTCGCCGCACAGGGCGTGGTGTTCGATGCCGCGTACTGCAACAGCCCGCTGTGCGCACCGTCGCGCTTTACCTTGGTCAGCGGCCAGTTGCCGAGCAAGATCGGCGCCTACGACAACGCCGCCGATTTCCCCGCCGACGTGCCGACCTACGCTCACTACCTGCGCCGCCTCGGCTACCGCACCGCGCTGTCGGGCAAGATGCACTTCTGCGGCCCCGACCAACTGCACGGTTACGAAGAACGCCTGACCAGCGACATCTACCCCGCCGACTATGGCTGGGCGGTGAACTGGGACGAGCCGCACGTGCGCCCCACCTGGTACCACAACATGTCGTCGGTGCTGCAAGCCGGCCCGTGCGTGCGCACCAACCAGCTGGATTTCGACGAAGAGGTGGTGTTCAAGGCCCGGCAATACCTGTTCGACCATATCCGCGAAGACGGCGAACGACCGTTCTGCCTCACGGTATCGATGACCCACCCGCACGACCCGTACACCATTCCCAAGCCGTTCTGGGACCTGTACGACGACGCCGACATCCCCCTGCCTGCAACGCCTGCCCAGGCTGATCTCGACCCCCACTCCCAGCGCCTGCTCAAGGTCTACGACCTGTGGGACAAACCGCTGCCCGTGGATAAGATCCGCGATGCGCGCCGCGCCTACTTCGGCGCGTGCAGCTACATCGACAGCAATGTCGGCAAGCTGCTGCAGACCCTGGAAGACACCGGCCTGGCCGATGACACCATCATCATCTTCTCCGGCGACCACGGTGACATGCTCGGCGAGCGCGGGCTCTGGTACAAAATGCACTGGTTCGAAATGGCCGCGCGCGTACCGCTGCTGGTCAGTGCGCCGGGGCAATTCGCGGCGGGTCGAGTGACGCAAGCCGTGTCCACCGCCGACCTGCTGCCGACCCTGGTGGAACTGGCCGGCGGCGAACTGGACCCGCGCCTGCCGCTGGACGGCCGCTCGCTGGTCCCGCACTTGCAAGGGCAGGGCGGGCACGACGAAGTGTTCGGCGAATACATGGCCGAAGGCACCATCAGCCCGCTGATGATGATTCGCCGAGGCGCCTACAAATTCATCTACAGCGAAGACGACCCTTGTCTACTGTTCGATGTGCACAACGACCCGCACGAGCGGGAGAACCTCAGCCAGTCACCGGAACACCGGCCACTGTTCGAGGCGTTTTTGAGTGAGGCGCGGGCCAAATGGGACATCCCGGCGATCCACCAGCAGGTACTCGCCAGCCAACGCCGTCGTCGCCTGGTATTCGAGGCACTCACCCAGGGCAAGCTGAAGAGCTGGGATCACCAGCCACTGGTGGACGCCAGTCAGCAATACATGCGCAACCATATCGACCTCGACGACCTGGAGCGCAAGGCACGTTATCCACAACCCTGCCAAAACCAATAAATACAGAGGGAAGGCCATGCAAAAGTTGACTGTGATGTTGAGCCTGTTGGTACTGACCAGCGCCAACGTGTACGCGGACGCCAGTTGTGAAACGGTAAAAATGGCCGATCCGGGCTGGAGCGATATCGCAGCCACCAACGCCATCGCCGGTTTCCTGCTGACCGGCATGGGCTACAAACCGAAGGTGGACACCCTGGCGGTGCCGATCACCTTCGGCGGGCTCAAGGACGGCCAGGTGGACGTGTTCCTCGGCAACTGGATGCCGGCGCAGCAGGGCTTCTACGACAAGTTCGTGGCCAATGGCGATGTGGTGCAACTGGCGAAAAACCTCGACGGCACCGAGTTCACTCTCGCTGTGCCCGACTATGTGTGGGACGCCGGGGTGCATGATTTTGCCGACCTGAACAAGTTTGCCGACAAGTTCGACAAGAAGATCTACGGCATCGGCTCCGGCGCGCCGGCAAATATCTCGTTGCAGGAAATCATCAAGAAGAACGACTTCGACCTGGGCCAGTGGAAGCTGGTCGAGTCCAGCGAACAGGCGATGCTGGCCGAAGTGTCGCGAGCGGTGAAGAAACAGAAATTCGTCACCTTCCTCGGCTGGACCCCGCATCCGATGAACGTGCAGTTGAAAATGCGCTACCTCAAGGGTGGCGAGAAATACTTTGGTGACACTGGCAGCGTGTATACCTTGACCCGCAAGGGTTACGCACAGGCCTGCCCGAACGTAGGAAAACTGCTGACCAACCTGAGTTTTACCCAGGAGATGGAGAACGGCATCATGGCCGAGGTCGCCAACAACAAGGTCAGCAACGCCGATGCGGCGAAGGCGTGGATCAAGGCCAATCCGGCGGTATTGGATAAGTGGCTTGAGGGTGTAAAAACACTGGACGGCCAAGACGCACTCCCTGCAGTTAAAGCCAGACTCTGAGGCCTGATGCAATTCAAATGTGGGAGGGGGCTTGCCCCCGATAGCGGTGTCTCAGCCATGGATGTATCAACTGACACACCCTCATCGGGGGCAAGCCCCCTCCCACATAGGCCCTGTGTGTACTGATACTCTGATGCAAACCTTCCGATCCGAGTCCGCGATGCCCCGGCCCAACCGCCACACACTTTTTCCCTTCCTCAGCTGGCTCCCGCGCCAAACCCGTGCCAGCGTCGGCCGGGATGCAATCGTCGGCCTCAGTGGCGCAGTCCTCGCCCTGCCACAGTCGATTGCCTACGCGCTGATTGCCGGTCTCCCACCCGAGTACGGCCTGTACGCCGCGATCATCCCGGTACTGATCGCTTGCCTCTGGGGTTCGTCCTGGCACTTGATCTGCGGGCCCACGGCGGCGATTTCCATTGTGCTGTACGCCAGCGTCAGTCCATTGGCCGTGCCGGGGTCACAGGACTACATCACCCTGATCCTGCTACTGACCTTCCTCGCCGGCGTTTTCCAGTGGCTGTTGGGCATGCTGCGCTTCGGCGCGTTGGTAAATTTTGTATCGCACTCGGTGGTGCTCGGGTTCACCTTGGGTGCCGCCGTGGTGATCGCCCTCGGCCAGTTGCCCAACCTGATGGGGCTGGATCTGCCAAGCCAGGCCACCGCCATCAATAGCTTGTTGGCACTGATCCATCACAGCGGCGAATGGGACCACGCGTCCCTCTTACTGGGGTTTGGCACGTTGCTGGTCGGCGCGCTGCTCAAGTACCTGGTGCCTCGCTGGCCAACGCTGTTGATTGCGCTGGCACTGGGCAGCCTGGTGGCGTGGCTGTGGCCAGCGATGTTCGGGCACGTAGCGCTGGTCAGTTCGTTTGTGGGCAAACTGCCGCCGTTCAGCCCGTTGCCGATGGACCTGGACATGCTCCTGCGCCTGCTGCCGAGCGCCGTGGCGGTGGGCATGCTCGGGTTGGTGACCAGCCTGTCGATTGCCCGCTCGTTGTCGGCGCGCTCACAGCAATTGCTCGACGCTAACCAGGAAGTCCGTGCACAGGGTCTATCCAATATCGTGGGCGGATTTTTCTCCGGCTACCTGTCAGCCGGCTCGTTCACACGTTCCGGCCTCAGCTACGAGGCGGGCGCCTGCTCGCCGTTGGCCGGGGTGTTTTCCGCGTTATGGGTGGCGTTGTTCGCGTTATTTGGCGCGGCCCTGATCGCCCATATTCCGATCCCGAGCATGGCCGCGAGCATCTTGCTGATCAGTTGGGGGCTGGTGGACCGTCGCGGCATTCGTGCGCTGTTCCGCGTCAGTCGCGCCGAGTTTGTGGTGATGAGCTTGACGTGTGTGGCCACCTTGTTGCTGGAGCTGCAAACCGCCATTTATGCAGGCGTGCTGGCGTCGCTGTTTTTCTACCTCAAGCGCACCTCCCAGCCACGGGTACAACAGTGGCGAGATGGCGATGAGGATGTGCTGCGGGTGGGCGGCTCGATCTTTTTCGGCGCCAGCCATTACCTGCAAGCGCGTCTGCAAAGCCTGCAGGGCGAGCGGGTGGTGATCGAGGCGCAGCAGATCAACTTTATCGACTATTCCGGGGTGGAGATGCTGCACCAGGAAGCGCGGCGACTACGTGGATTGGGACGTAGTTTGACCTTGCGCCGGGCTCGGCCGCAGGTGATGGAAGAGTTGAGGAAACTGGAAGGGGCCGACAACTGCCCCATCCAGTTCCAAGACTGAAAACGATCAACAATGTGGGAGGGGGCTTGCCCCCGATAGCGGTGTGTCAGCCATGGATGTATCAACTGACACTCCCTCATCGGGGGCAAGCCCCCTCCCACATTCGGATCAGTGTCAGATCAACTGGCGGCGAAGTTCAGCCAATACAGGCGCCGAATCCGGGCGCACGCCGCGCCACAGGTAGAAGGCTTCCGCCGCCTGTTCCACCAGCATGCCCAGGCCATCCATCGCCACCGCTGCACCGTGCTCCGTCGCCCAACGGCAGAACGCGGTCGGTTCCTTGGCGTACATCATGTCGTAGCAAAAGGTCTTGCCCGGCTCGATCAGGCTACCCGCAATCGGCGGTACATCGCCTGACAGGCTGGCGGACGTGGCGTTGATGATCACGTCCACCGGCTCACGCAGCCAGTCGAAACCGCTGGCAGATACCGGGCCCAGGTCGTCGAACAGCTCGGCGAGCAATTCGGCCTTTTCCACGGTGCGGTTGGCGATGATCAGCGAGCCCGGCTGCTCGGCCAGCAACGGTTCCAGCGCGCCACGCACCGCACCACCCGCGCCCAGCAGCAGGATGCGTTTGCCTTGCAGGCTCAGCCCGGCGTTGATGGTGAGATCGCGCACCAGGCCGGCGCCATCGGTGTTGTCGCCCAACAGGCTGCCGTCTGCCAGCTTGCTCAAGGTGTTCACCGCGCCGGCACGTTGGGCGCGCTCGGTCAGGGTGTCGGCCAGTCGGTAGGCGTCTTCCTTGAACGGCACGGTGACGTTGGCGCCACGGCCCTGCTGAAAGAACTCACGGGCACAGCCGATGAAATCCTCCAACGGCGCCAGCAGGGTGCTGTAGTCCAGTTGCTCGCCGGTCTGCTCGGCGAACATGCGGTGGATCAGCGGCGACTTGCTGTGGCCGATGGGGTTGCCGAACACCACATAACGGTCCATCAGACAGCTGCCTTGGGCGCGTCAAGGCCCAGCCAGTCACGGTCTTGCAGGAAGTAGTCGGTGAGGCGTGCTTCTTCACTGCCGGCCTCGGCCTTCCAGTCGTAGCTCCAGCGCACTTGCGGCGGCAGCGACATCAGGATCGACTCGGTACGCCCGCCCGACTGCAACCCGAACAAGGTGCCACGGTCGTAGACCAGGTTGAATTCAACGTAGCGGCCCCGGCGAAATTCCTGGAATTCGCGCTGTTGCTCGGTGTAGGCAATGGCCTTGCGGCGCTGCACGATCGGCAGGTAGGCGTCAATGTAGGCATCACCGATGGCACGGATGAAGGCGAAGCAGGTGTCGAAGTCCCACTCGTTCAGGTCATCGAAAAACAGGCCGCCGATACCACGCGGTTCGTTGCGATGCTTGATGTGGAAGTAGGTGTCGCACCACGCTTTGTAGCGCGAATACACCTCAGGACCGAACGGCGCACAGGCCTGCTCGGCCACACGGTGCCAGTGGATGCAGTCTTCTTCGTTGCCGTAGTAAGGCGTGAGGTCGAAGCCACCGCCGAACCACCACACCGGTTCTTCGCCTTCTTTTTCAGCGATGAAAAAGCGCACGTTGGCGTGGGACGTCGGCACATGAGGGTTGTGCGGGTGGATCACCAGCGACACGCCCAGGGCCTCGAAACCACGCCCGGCCAGCTCGGGCCGATGCGCACTGGCAGACGGTGGCAGGCCGCTGCCAAACACATGGGAAAAGTTAACGCCGCCTTTTTCGATCACCGTACCGTTCTCGATCACACGGGTGCGACCGCCGCCGCCGGCAGGCCGGGTCCAGGCGTCTTCGATAAAGCGAGTGTCCGTCTCGAAGGTTTCCAGGGCGCTGCAAATGCGGTCTTGCAGGTCAAGCAGGTAGGCCTTTACAGCCTCGGTGCGGGTAGTCATGGCATCACCTTGAATCGGGCAAAGCTACGCGAAGCCATTGGGCGTCGGCGGCAAATGGGCGCACAGGATAACACCGCACCCACGTACGTCGCAGTTGACGAAGATCAAGCTTAGGAGTCCGATAGGGGGCTACGCGATTCGACCTTAAGGAGAAGTGCAGATGGCCAAACGTATCCAGTTCAGCGCCCATGGCGGTCCCGAAGTGCTTGAGTATGTGGACTACACGCCGGCCGAGCCTGGCCCACAGCAGGTTCGCGTGCGTAACGAGGCGATCGGCCTGAACTTCATCGACACCTATTTCCGCAGCGGCCTGTACGCGCCGCCGGCCTTGCCATCGGGGCTGGGCGCAGAAGGCGCCGGCGTGGTCGATGCCGTCGGCAGTGAAGTCACCCAATTCAAAGTCGGCGATCGCGTGGCCTACGGCAGTGGCCCGTTGGGCGCCTACAGCCAATTGCATGTGTTGCCCGCCGCCAACCTGGTGCACTTGCCGGACGATATCAGCTTCGAACAGGCCGCCGGCGCCATGCTCAAGGGCCTGACCGTGCAGTATCTGCTGCGACAGACCTATGAACTCAAAGGCGGTGAAACCATCTTGTTCCACGCGGCTGCCGGCGGCGTAGGCTCCCTGGCGTGCCAGTGGGCGAAGGCCCTGGGCGTCAAGCTGATCGGAACGGTGAGCTCGCCGGAAAAAGCTGCCCTGGCCAAATCCCTCGGCGCCTGGGAAACCATCGACTACAGCAAGGAAAACGTCGCCCAGCGCGTGCTGGAATTGACCGACGGCAAAAAGGTGCCGGTGGTGTATGACGGTGTTGGCAAGGACACCTGGCTGACCTCGCTGGACAGCGTGGCGCCCCGTGGGCTGGTGGTGAGCTTCGGCAATGCGTCAGGCGCGGTGGATGGGGTGAACCTGGGGATCCTGTCGGCCAAGGGCTCGCTGTACGTCACCCGGCCGACCTTGGCGACCTATGCCAACAACCCGCAGAACCTGCAGGCGATGGCCGATGACCTGTTCTCGATGATCAAGAGCGGCAAGGTGCGCATTGATATCAACCAGCGGTACTCGCTGGCAGAGGCAGCCAAGGCGCAGACTGAGTTGTCGGCACGGCGCACGACGGGGTCGACCATTCTGCTGCCGTAAGCCAATCGATATCTGGAGTCTATAAGGGCCTCATCGCGGGCAAGCCCGGCTCCCACATTTGACCGCGTTGTCATGAAAGACGCGGATCAGGGGTGGGAGCCGGGCTTGCCCGCGATGGCCGCACCTCGGTCTCAGGAAGGCCGCACAACCTCGCCGGTCACCAGGTCGCGAATCAGGCTGGGGTTCTTGCGCCCCCCCAGGGCGCCGCCCAACACCAGGTCCACCTGGCCACGGAAGTACTGCTCCACGCGAATCCGCGTACGCGCAGCCGGGCGACCCTGAGGGTTGGCCGAGGTGGAAATCAACGGCCCCACCAGCGAGCACAAGTCCCGCACCAGCGGATGGTCCGTCACCCGCAGCGCCACCGTGTCATGCACACCTGTCACCCATTCCGGCAGCAAGTCCTGATGGGGCACCAGCCAGGTATTCGGCCCGGGCCAGGTGGCGGCCATGCGGTCGATCCACTCTTGCGGGAAGTCTTCGAAGAGAAAGTCGAACTGGCGGATGCTGTCCGCCACCAGGATCAGGCCCTTGTCCACCGAGCGATTCTTGATGGCGAGCAAACGGTCCACTGCTTCTTCGTTCCACGGGTCGCAGCCCAGGCCCCAAACCGCTTCGGTTGGGTAGGCAATCACCGCGCCTGCGCGAATTTCTCGTGCGGTTTCCAGCACACGCCACCGGTTGACCATTGTTCACTCTCCAGACTAAAGCTCTGCGCAGTTTACCGATCTTCGTTACAAAACCTAGCAGCGCGCAAGCCAGCGCCCGCTTTCGCAGATGACCTGGCCTTCAAGCTCCAGCTCCGTAAGCGTCGCCAACACCTGGGACAACGGCCGCCCGCTGGCAATCGCCAGCGCTTCACTGCTGTGCGGCGCCGCGTGCAGCAGCGCTACCAGCGGATGGGTCACCGGCATCGGCGCCGGACGGGACAGCGCCTGCCAGCCGCGCAAGCCTTCAAGAATGTGCTCGATGGTTTCCACCAATACCGCACCGTCGCGAATCAACTGATGGCAACCCTTGGCGCCGGGATGATGGATGGAGCCCGGAATCGCGTACACCTCGCGTCCCTGCTCGGCCGCCAGCTTGGCCGTAATCAGCGAACCACTGGCCATGCTCGCTTCCACCACCAATACGCCAAGGGACAGGCCACTGATGATGCGGTTACGCCTGGGGAAATTGGCCGCCTGAGGCGGAGCGTCCAGCGGAAACTCGGAAACCACGGCGCTGCCCTGGTCAATCATCGCCGCCGCCAGCCGTCGGTGGCGCTGTGGATAAAAATTTTCGAGCCCGGTGCCGAGGACGCCGATTGTCTGGCCGCCCACGTCCAATGCGGCTTGATGGGCGGCGCCGTCAATACCCAAGGCCAGGCCGCTGGTGATGACAAAACCCGCGCTCGCCAGGCTGCGGGAAAACGCAGCGGCGGTGTCCATGCCAGGACGGGATGCGCGGCGGCTTCCCACCATCGCCAGTTGCGGTTTTTCCAGGATCAGAGGGTCACCCGCGACGAACAACAGCGGCGGCGCGTCGTCAATCTGGGCGAGCAGTGCGGGGTACTCCGGTTGGTCCCACATCAGCAAATGCTGGGTAGGGCACCCCAGCCAGGCCAATGCCGCGCTGGCGCCCTCGCGGATTTCATGGCTGCGCCGGGCATCGGCGCTGATGGCTGGCAACCCGAGCGAACGCCAGGCACTGGCGGGGGCACTGATGGCCTTTGACGCAGAGCCGAACGCTTCGATCAATAAGCGAAAACGCTTGGGGCCCAGTTCCGGCAGCCTGTGCAAGCGTAGTCGGGCTTCCAGTTCTGACGGGGATATTTCATGACTGTTTATCGGATTCATTTGATCATCCTTGACCGGAACAAGCTGTGGATAACTCTGTTGGTAACTTATTTAGCAACCTATTCATTGTGTTTGATGGGCAGTCTCGAAACGGTCCATCACCGCCAGCGGTCGCGAGGCATTGAGGATCAGGCCGTAACTGAGCTTTTCGTAGGTGCGAAATACCAGCAGGGTGCCGGCACGTTCATCGGGGAGTCGGGTCGGCGTGCCGGTGAGGCTGTCGCGCACGGTTGCGCCAGCCTTGATCACGCTGAGCAGTTGGCCTTCGACCAGGCCGTCACGGCGGCCTTTGTTCAGGGTGACAGCATCGAGCACGCCGATCTGGGCGACACCCTTGGGGATATCAATGATGTGCCCTTCGATGAAGGGCGCCGTTGAAATGACCTCCAGGGAGGCCGGATCGACAGGAGATTGCGCGCGTAGCAGGCGGTCACCCGGGCGCACCTCCTGGGTCACTCGCTGCACGGCCAGGGTGGTGAGGTCGCCAGCCGTGACGAAACGGGCAGTGCCGATATCGTCGGCGTTGATGCCCAGTAGTTCTTGGGTCTGCGGGTCGGTGTAGACCTTGCCGCGTCGGAATATGCCGTAATGGGGTTGGGAAGGGTCCAGGTTGCCCCTGGCATGCACCCGCTCACCGTTGCCCCCCAGCACTCGACCCGCATCAGCGGCAACAATGTACGGCGCGCTGTCCAGGTCCTGTGGCGAATCAAGAATGCGGTTGTGCAGTAAAAAGCGCTGGATGGCCTGTTGTGTCGATTGATCCAGGCGCTGGACGGGCTGGGGCAGCAGGGCCATGGCAAACGGGGCCCACAGCAGCAAGACGAGTAGCGATTTCCTCATGGGGTGAATCTCCTTTATTATGTGCGTTCGCGTGAAATGCCAGGGCCTTCGCGGCTTCGGGGCGTTTCACACCGGCTGTCTGGGTCCATCCCAACGCCGATTTGCCTTTACCTCACATGTGCAGCAATTACGCTTATGGCTATTTTGAACATCCTCGAATTTCCCGACTCGCGTTTGCGCACGATCGCCAAGCCGGTGGCCGTAGTGGACGACAAGGTTCGTCAGTTGGTCGATGACATGTTTGAAACAATGTATGAAGCCCCAGGCATCGGCCTCGCCGCGACCCAGGTCAACGTACACCTGCGTGTCGTGGTCATGGACCTGTCGGAAGATCGCAGCGAACCGATGGTGTACATCAACCCCGAGTTCGAACCGCTGACCGACGAGATGGGCGAGTACCAGGAAGGCTGCCTGTCGGTGCCCGAGTTCTACGAGAACGTCGAGCGCCCGCTGCGCGTGAAGATCAAGGCCCTGGACCGCGACGGCAAGCCGTTCGAGCTGATTGCCGAAGGCCTGCTGGCGGTGTGCATCCAGCACGAATGCGACCACCTCAACGGCAAGCTGTTTGTCGATTACCTGTCCACGCTCAAGCGCGACCGGATCAAGAAGAAGCTGGAAAAAAAGCATCGCCAGCAAGCTTGATGCCCTTCTTCCAAAGGCTTGCTGCGGCAAGCCTTTTTCTTTTGTGACTGCTTTTAACCGAGACCTCCCATGACCGAGCCACTGCGCATTGTTTTTGCCGGCACTCCAGAATTCGCCGCCGAACACCTCAAGGCCCTGCTTGCCAGCCCTTATGACATCGTCGCGGTGTACACCCAGCCGGATCGCCCGGCCGGTCGCGGGCAAAAACTGATGCCAAGCCCGGTCAAGCAGCTGGCGCTGGAGCACAATGTTCCCGTGCTGCAGCCGCCGACCCTGCGTAATACCGAAGCCCAAGCCGAGCTGGCAGCACTGAAGCCTGACCTGTTGGTGGTCGTAGCCTACGGCTTGATCCTGCCGCAAGTGGTGCTGGATATCCCGCGCCTGGGCTGCATCAACAGCCATGCCTCGCTGCTGCCACGCTGGCGCGGTGCGGCGCCGATCCAACGTGCCGTGGAAGCCGGCGACAGCGAAAGCGGCGTGACCGTGATGCGCATGGAGGCGGGCTTGGACACCGGCCCGATGCTGCTCAAGGTCACCACCCCGATCACCGGCGAAGACACCGGCGGCAGCCTGCACGACCGCCTCGCCGAACTGGGCCCGCCCGCCGTGATCCAGGCCATCGCCGGCCTGGCCGCCGGCACCCTGGAGGGCGAAGTCCAGGACGACAGCCTGGCCACCTACGCCCACAAACTGAACAAAGACGAAGCGCGTATCGACTGGAGCCGCCCGGCCGTGGAGCTGGAACGCCTGGTACGTGCCTTCAACCCCTGGCCGGTCTGCCACAGCACCCTCAATGGCGAAGCCGTAAAAGTGTTGGCCGCCAAACTCGCCGAGGGCAAAGGCGTTCCGGGTGAAATCATCGGCGCCAGCAAGGACGGCCTGCTGGTCGCATGCGGCGAGCAGGCGCTGTGCCTGACCCGTCTGCAATTGCCCGGTGGCAAGGCGCTTAATTTCAGTGATTTGTTCAACAGCCGTCGTGAAAAATTTGCCCTGGGCACCATCCTCGGGACAGCCCAATGAACCCACGTCTGGCTGCCGCCAAGGCTCTCGCCGCCGTCCTCAACGGCAAGGCGTCGCTGAACAGTTCATTGCCGACCCAGTTGGACAAGGTCGAAGACCGCGATCGCGGTTTCACCCAGGACCTGGCCTTCGGCACCGCGCGCTGGCAGCCACGCCTGTCGGCACTGGCGGCCAAGTTGCTGCAGAAGCCGTTCAAGGCCGCCGATGCCGACGTGGAAGCGCTGCTGCTGGTGGGCCTCTATCAGTTGCTCTACACCCGTGTGCCGGCCCACGCAGCCATCGGCGAGACGGTCGGTTGCGCCGACAAACTGAAAAAGCCCTGGGCCAAGGCCCTGCTCAACGCCGTGCTGCGCCGCGCCCAGCGCGAAAGCGAAGCGCTGCTGGCCGAGCTGGAACATGACCCGGTGGTGCGTACCGCTCACCCGCGCTGGCTGCAAAAATCCCTGAAGGCGTTCTGGCCCGAACAGTGGGAAGCCATCTGCGCGGCTAACAATGCGCATCCGCCGATGATCCTGCGGGTCAACCGCCGTCACCACAGCCGTGACGCCTACCTGCAATTGCTCACGACCGCCGGCATCAATGCCACGCCCTGCGTGTACAGCGTCGACGGCATCGTGCTCGAAGCGGCCACCGATGTGCGCAACCTGCCGGGCTTTGCCGAAGGCTGGATCAGCGTGCAGGACGAGGCCGCACAACTGGCTGCCGACCTGCTCGACCTGGCACCGGGCCAACGCGTCCTCGACGCCTGCTGCGCGCCAGGCGGTAAGACGTGTCACATTCTGGAGGTCGAAAAGGACTTGGCCGGTGTCGTCGCCGTCGACCTGGAAGCCAAGCGCCTGGTGCGCGTGCGTGAAAACCTGACGCGCCTGGGCCTCAGCGCCGAGCTGATTGCCGCCGACGGCCGTGACACCGCGACGTGGTGGGACGGCAAACCCTTCCAGCGCATCCTGCTCGATGCACCCTGTTCCGCCACCGGCGTAATCCGTCGCCACCCGGACATCAAGCTCACCCGCCAACCCGATGACATCGCCGCCCTGGCCGTGCTGCAGGGCGAGTTGCTCGACGCGATGTGGTCGACCCTGGAAGTCGGCGGCATCCTGCTCTACGCCACCTGCTCCACCTTGCCGACGGAAAACACCGAGGTGATCGAAGCCTTCCTCGCCCGCACCAGCGGCGCACGGGAGCTGGACCTCGCCACCGCTGCTGGCATCAAGCAGCCCCACGGTCGCCAGTTGCTCGCGCAAGAAGGCGGACACGATGGCTTCTACTACGCCAAACTGATCAAGATCGCCGCCGCGCGCGGCTGAACGGGTTAAAGGGAGTGACCGGATGAAAATCATCATCCTTGGGGCAGGGCAGGTTGGTGGCACCTTGGCCGAACATTTGGCCAGCGAAGCCAACGACATCACCGTGGTCGACACCGACAGCGAGCGCCTGCGCAACCTCGGCGACCGCCTCGACATCCGCACCGTACAAGGCCGCGCCTCGTTCCCGACCGTGCTGCGCCAGGCCGGTGCGGATGACGCCGACATGCTGGTGGCCGTGACCAACAGTGACGAAACCAACATGGTCGCCTGCCAGGTGGCCCACACCCTGTTCCACACGCCGACCAAGATCGCCCGCGTACGCGAAGCGGCCTACCTGACCCGCGCCGGGCTGTTCGACAACGACGCGATTCCGGTAGACGTACTGATCAGTCCGGAACAGGTGGTAACCCACTACATCAAGCGCCTGATCGAAATCCCGGGTGCTCTGCAAGTGATCGACTTTGCCGGCGGCAAGGCGCAACTGGTCGCGGTAAAGGCCTACTACGGCGGTCCGCTGGTGGGCCAGCAACTGCGCCAGTTGCGCGAGCATATGCCGAATGTGGAAACCCGCGTCGCGGCGATTTTCCGGCGTGACCGTCCGATCCTGCCCCAGGGCGATACGGTGATCGAGGCCGACGACGAAGTGTTTTTCATCGCCGCCAAGGCGAATATTCGCGCGGTGATGAGCGAAATGCGCCGCCTCGACGAAACCTACAAGCGCATCGTCATCGCCGGCGGTGGGCAGATCGGCGAGCGTCTGGCCGAAGCCATCGAAAGCCGCTACCAGGTCAAGATCATCGAGATGAGCCCGGCACGTTGCCGGCATTTGTCCGACACCCTGGACAGCACCGTCGTACTGCAAGGCAGCGCCTCGGACCGCGACCTGCTGATGGAAGAAAACATCGCCGACGCCGACATCTTCCTGGCACTGACCAACGATGACGAAGCCAACATCATGTCGTCGTTGCTGGCCAAGCGGCTGGGGGCAAAGAAGGTGATGACCATCATCAACAACCCGGCCTACGTGGACCTGATCCAGGGCGGTGATATCGACATCGCCATCAGCCCGCAGCTGGCTACCATCGGCACCTTGCTCGCCCACGTACGCCGGGGCGATATCGTCAGCGTGCACTCCCTGCGCCGTGGTGCGGCGGAAGCCATCGAGGCGATTGCCCATGGCGACTCCAAGTCGAGCAAGGTGATCGGCAAGGCCATCCGCGATATCGGCTTGCCGCCGGGTACTACCATTGGCGCGATCATCCGTGACGAAGAGGTGATCATTGCCCACGACGATACGGTGATCCAAACCGGGGACCATGTGATTCTGTTCCTGGTGGACAAGAAACATATCCGCGATGTGGAGAAGCTGTTCCACGTGGGGTTGAGCTTTTTCTGATCGAATGGAGTGAACGGCATGCTCGAATCCCTGGAGAAAATGCTCGCCAAGGGTGTGGATAACGCGCTGCTGCGGTTTGGCTTGGGCAAGGGTTATCTGGATCTGAAGGACAACGCCAAGGCAGCGGAGCATTTGAGCAAGTGCGTCGAGTTCGACCCGAAGTATTCGGCGGCGTGGAAGTTGTTGGGCAAGGCGCTGTTGGGGTTGGAAGATCGTGCAGCGGCGCGGCTGGCGTGGGAGAAGGGGATAGAAGCGGCGCTTGCTCACGGCGACAAGCAGGCAGAGAAAGAGATGACCGTGTTCCTGAAAAAACTCGATCGCCAAGCCTGAGCAGGACTTAAATGTGGGAGGGGGCTTGCCCCCGATGGCAGTGTGTCAGTCGATACATATTTGACTGAGCAACCGCTATCGGGGGCAAGCCCCCTCCCACATTGGTTTTGCGTTGATCTTGAATCAGTACCAGCGCTCTTCACCCGGCGGGCGTTTCTTGAAGCGCTTCATGCTCCACATGTACTGGCTCGGGTAGGCACCGACGTAACGTTCCACCACCTTGCTCATCGCCGCGCAGGACGTGGCGGTATCGGTGCTGTACATGTCTTCCGGCGCCGCTTCCAGAATCACCTTGTAGCCCGAGCCATCCGGCAGCCGCAGTGCATGCAGGAACACGCCCACCGCCTTGTGACCAGCGAGCATGTTCGGCACGAACTTGCTGGTGAGCGCCTGGGTGGCGAAGAACGGCACGAAGATCCCGGCGGATTCGGCCGGCTCCGGATCGGCGGGAATCCCCACCTGGCCGCCCTTGCGCACTTCCTTGATCACGCTGAGGATGCCTTCCTTGGTCGACGCGGCCACGCGGTTACCCAGTTGCACGCGCTGCTTGCGCAGCAGCTCATCCACCGCCTTGAGCTTGGGCGGCCGGTAGAAAATGATCGGCTTGCACTGGCTGCAATAGAAGTGGTTGAGCACTTCCCAGTTGCCCAGATGGCTGGTGATGCCGACCACGCCTTTGCCCGAGGCCAGGGCTTCGTGCAGCACTTCCAGGCCTTCGACTTCACGTACCAGGTCGATGGAGCGCTGGGCCGGCCAGATCCAGGCGCAGGCGCTTTCGGTCAGGGACTTGCCGATGTCCATCAGGCTCTGGCCGACCAGGCGCTCACGGGCAGCCGGGTCCATGTCCGGGAAGCACTTGGAGAGGTTGATCCGCACCGTGTCACGGGAGCGGTTGGGGGTTTTCCACATGATCCAGCCGATGGCCGTGCCAACCGCCTGGACAGCGCGCCAGGGCAGCAGGGCAAACAACCGCAGAGCGCCTACCAGCAAGGCGCCTTTAAACTTTTCCACAGGTCACTCCTGATCGTGTGTGGTGCGCAAAGCGCGCATTCTAACCGGCGTTTGCCAAGTCCGCGTAACGGTCGCAGTCCTGAGTGTGGTCCATGACCATGCCCGAGGCCTGCATGAAGGCGTAGCAAATGGTCGGCCCGACGAAGGTGAAACCGGCTTTTTTCAGGGCCTTGCTCATGGCTTCGGCTTCGGGCGTGATCGCCGGGACTTCGCTGCGGTCCTTGAAGTGATTGACCTTGGGTTTGCCGCCGACGAAGGACCAGAGCAAACCCACCGGGTCCTCCAGCGCCAGCCAGGCAGCGGCGTTGCGCCGAGTGGCGTTAAGCTTCAGGCGGTTGCGCACGATGCCCGGATCGAGCATCAGCGCGTCTATCTCGGCGTCGCTCAGTTGGGCCAACCGCTGCGCATCAAACCCGAACAAGACCTTCCGATAATGCTCGCGTTTGCGTAAAACGGTGATCCAGGACAGGCCCGCCTGGAACCCTTCGAGCAAAAGCAACTCGAACAAACCCTGCGCATCGCGCAGCGGCGTTCCCCACTCCTGATCGTGATAAGCCATGTACAGCGGATCTTCAGAACACCAAAAGCAGCGTGGCATAAGGCTCCAGGGAGTGGTGGCGGGGCCGAATCGGGTATACTCCCGCTCTTTAAATCGCAGCCCAAGTAACAGGTGAATTTCGTGAGCCAGCCTACGCCAGCCGTGCGTACCTTCCAAGACTTGATCCTCGCCCTCCAGCAATACTGGGCCGAGCAAGGTTGTGTGGTACTTCAGCCCTACGATATGGAAGTAGGCGCCGGCACTTTCCACACCGCAACATTCCTGCGGGCCATCGGCCCGGAAACCTGGAACGCCGCTTATGTGCAGCCCAGTCGTCGCCCGACTGACGGCCGCTACGGCGAAAACCCGAACCGTCTGCAGCACTACTACCAGTTCCAGGTGGTATTGAAGCCGAACCCGGACAACTTCCAGGAACTCTACCTGGGCTCGCTCAAGCATGTGGGCCTGGACCCATTGGTCCACGACATCCGTTTCGTCGAAGACAACTGGGAATCGCCGACCCTGGGCGCCTGGGGCCTGGGCTGGGAAGTCTGGCTCAACGGCATGGAAGTGACGCAGTTCACTTACTTCCAGCAGGCCGGTGGTATCGAGTGCTACCCGGTGACCGGCGAGATCACCTACGGTCTCGAGCGCCTGGCCATGTACCTGCAGGGCGTGGACTCGGTCTACGACCTGGTGTGGGCTGACGGCCCGTTCGGCAAGGTCACCTACGGCGACGTGTTCCACCAGAACGAAGTGGAGCAGTCCACCTACAACTTCGAACACGCCAACGTCGACAAGCTGTTCGAACTGTTCGATTTCTACGAAAGCGAAGCCAAGCGCCTGATCGAGCTCGACCAGCCGCTGCCGTTGCCAAGCTATGAAATGGTGTTGAAGGCCTCCCATACCTTCAACCTGCTGGATGCGCGCCGTGCCATCTCGGTAACCGCGCGCCAGCAATACATCCTGCGTGTACGCACCCTGGCGCGTTCCGTCGCCCAAGCCTACCTGCTGGCTCGCGCCAAGCTGGGCTTCCCGATGGCCACCCCGGACCTGCGTGATGAAGTGTTGGCTAAGCTGGAGGCTGCACAATGAGTGTTCAAGATTTCCTGGTTGAACTGGGCACCGAAGAGCTGCCACCCAAGGCACTGAACACCCTGGCCGATGCGTTCCTGGCCGGTATCGAAAAGGGCCTGCAAACCGCCGGCCTGAAGTTCGCCGCGAAAAAAGTCTACGCCGCGCCGCGCCGCCTGGCCGTGTTGCTGACCGCACTGGAAACCCAGCAGCCGGACCGCAGCATCAACCTCGACGGCCCACCGCGCCAGGCCGCTTTCGACGCCGAAGGCAACCCGACCCAGGCTGCCCTGGGTTTCGCCAAGAAGTGTGGCGTGGAACTGAGTGAGATCGACCAGAGCGGCCCGAAACTGCGGTTCAGCCAGGTCATCACGGGCAAGCCGACCGCCAGCCTGCTGCCAACCATCGTCGAAGATTCGTTGAACGACCTGCCGATCCCCAAGCGTATGCGCTGGGGTGCACGCAAGGAAGAGTTCGTACGCCCAACCCAATGGCTGGTGATGCTGCTCGGTGACCAGGTCATCGACTGCACCATCCTCGCCCAGAAGGCCGGCCGTGACTCCCGTGGCCACCGCTTCCATCATCCGCAAGCGGTACGTATCACTTCGCCGGCCAACTACCTCAACGATCTGCGCGCTGCCTATGTGCTGGCTGATGCCAACGAGCGTCGCGAGCTGATCAGCAAGCGCACCGAAGAACTGGCCCGCCTGCAGGAGGGCACCGCCATCGTGCCGCCAAGCCTGCTCGACGAAGTGACCGCGCTGGTTGAATGGCCAGTGCCGCTGGTGTGCTCGTTCGAGGAGCGTTTCCTCGACGTGCCGCAGGAAGCCCTGATCACCACCATGCAGGACAACCAGAAGTACTTCTGCCTGCTGGACGTGGACGGTAAATTGCTGCCGCGCTTTATCACCGTGGCCAACATCGAGAGCAAGGACCCGCAGCAGATCATCGCCGGTAACGAGAAAGTCGTGCGCCCGCGCCTGACCGACGCCGAGTTCTTCTTCAAGCAAGACAAGAAACAGAAGCTGGAAGACTTCAACCTGCGCCTGCAGAACGTGGTATTCCAGGAAAAACTCGGCAGCGTCTACGACAAAGCTGTGCGGGTTTCCAAGCTGGCCGCCTACATTGCGCCGCGCATTGGTGGTGACTCCGCCTGGGCTGCCCGCGCTGGCCTGCTGTCCAAGTGCGACCTGGCCACCGAGATGGTCGGCGAGTTCCCGGAGATGCAAGGCGTAGCCGGTTACTACTACGCCCTCAACGACGGCGAGCCGGACGACGTGGCACTGGCCCTGAACGAGCAGTACATGCCGCGCGGTGCCGGCGCTGAATTGCCAAGCACCCTGACCGGTGCAGCCGTGGCCATCGCCGATAAACTGGACACCCTGGTAGGTATCTTCGGTATCGGCATGTTGCCAACCGGCAGCAAAGACCCGTATGCCCTGCGCCGTGCGGCCCTGGGCGTGCTGCGTATCCTGATCGACAAAAAGCTGGACCTCGACCTGACCCAGGCCGTGGTGTTCGCGGTCGGCCAGTTCGGTGCCAAGGTCAAGCAGGCCGGCCTGGCCGAGCAAGTACTGGAGTTTGTGTTCGACCGCCTGCGTGCGCGGTACGAAGACGAAGGCGTGGACGTGTCGGTGTACCTGTCGGTACGTGCCCTGCAGCCGGGTTCGGCGCTGGACTTCGACCAGCGCGTACAAGCCGTGCAGGCGTTCCGCAAACTGCCGGAAGCCGACGCCCTGGCCGCCGTGAACAAGCGTGTGTCGAACCTGCTGAGCAAGGCCGAAGGCCTGGGCAACGCTGACGTCGACCCTGGCCTGTTTGCCGATGCCAAGGAGTTCTCGCTGAACTCGGCCATCGCCAAGGCGGAAAACGCGGTGAAGCCGCTGATCGCTGAGCGCAACTACGCCGAAGCATTGGCGCGCCTGGCCACCTTGCGTGAGCCGGTGGATGCGTTCTTCGAAGCGGTGATGATCAATGCCGACGATGCCGGCGTGCGGAAAAACCGCTACGCCATGCTGGCGCGCCTGCGTGGCTTGTTCGTCAACATCGCTGACATTTCGACGCTGAGCTGACCATGTTGAAACTGCTGATTCTCGATCGGGACGGGGTGATCAACTACGACTCCGACGCTTACATCAAGTCGGTGGCGGAATGGATTCCACTGCCCGGCTCCATCGAGGCCATCGCGCAGTTGAGCAAAGCCGGCTGGACGGTGGCGATCGCCACCAACCAGTCCGGAATTGCTCGCGGGTACTACGACATCGCCACCCTGGACGCCATGCACGCACGCCTGCGTGCACTGGTGGCCGAGCAGGGCGGTGAGGTGGGGCTGGTGGTGTACTGCCCCCACGGGCCGGATGAGGGCTGCAATTGCCGCAAACCCAAGCCTGGCATGTTGAAAACCATTGCAGAACATTACAAGGTGCCCTTGGCTGGGCTATGGTTCGTCGGGGACAGCCTCGGTGACCTGGAGGCGGCCAAAGCCGTCGACTCTCAGCCAGTTTTGGTCAAGACCGGGAAAGGCGAAAAGACCCAGGCGAAAAACCTGCCGGTAGGCACCTTGATTTTTGACGATCTGGCGGCCGTTGCCGCAGAACTTATCAACAACTAGCCGCCCTCGACTTCCTGACCAAGGACTGTTCGGGAGTGCGCTTTTAACAGGCGGGCGTTGTCCCGCAACGGTAAATGCCGCCATGTCGATTTTGCAGGCCATCAGAACCTTTTTCTTTTACCTGCTGTTGGGCACCAGTTCGTTTCTCTGGTGCACCCTGAGCTTTTTTATTGCGCCCTTCTTGCCGTTCAAGGCGCGCTATCGCTTCATCAACGTTTACTGGTGCCGTTGCGCGCTGTGGCTGACCAAGGTGTTCCTGAACATCCGCTTCGAGATCAGGGGCGCGGAAAATGTCCCGGACCAGCCGTGCGTGATTCTGTCGAACCACCAGAGCACTTGGGAGACGTTCTTTCTCTCGGCGTACTTCTCGCCGTTGAGCCAGGTGCTCAAGCGTGAGTTGCTGTATGTGCCGTTCTTCGGCTGGGCCATGGCCATGTTGCGTCCTATCGCCATCGACCGCGACAACCCCAAGGCAGCGCTCAAGCACGTGGCCAAGAAGGGCGATGAACTGCTCAAGGATAACGTGTGGGTACTGATCTTCCCGGAAGGGACTCGCGTGCCCTACGGCACCGTAGGCAAGTTCTCACGCGGGGGTACGGCTTTGGCAGTCAACGCAAACTTGCCCGTGCTGCCGATTGCCCATAACGCCGGCAAGTTCTGGCCAAAGACCGGATGGGCCAAGCGCGAAGGCATCATCACCGTGGTGATTGGCGAACCGATGTACGCAGAAGGTGAAGGCCCACGTGCCATTGCAGCGCTGAATGACCGCGCTCAGGCGTGGAATGAAGCGCAGCAACGGGCAATGGGTTCGCTGCCGCCAGAGCCTGTTGTGGTCGACACGCCGGTGATCTGAGCATCTGTGGATAACCTGTGTACGGTTTGTTGGCGAATTGCGCTTTTTTAATCATAACAGCCTGATTTTATTGCATATTTCCCAAGCTCATAAAATCTCGGAAAAGGTGCATAAGTTTTTTCCGCATAAAAAAACCGGTCCTTGCGACCGGTTTTTTATGCACAGCAGAAAAGTACGTTTTTTCAGTCTTCCAGCAGGGGTAGTTGCAGGCTGAACGTGGTGCCTTTGCCTACCACGCTTTCGCAACGGATATGTCCACCGTGGCGCTCGACTACCGCCTTGACCATGGTCAACCCCAACCCCAATCCTTCACTCCCCTGAGCGGACTCAAAGCGCCGGTATTGGCTGAATAGCTCCGGCAAATCCTCTGCCGCAATCCCCGGCCCCTGGTCGCTGATACGGCATTCCAACCAGCCCTGCGCACTGCTGTGCCGCAACCTGACGGTGGTACCGGAAGAGGAGTATTTGATCGCGTTCTCCAGCACATTGAACAACGCACGAGTGAGCAGCGACTGGTCAGCGGAGACCATGCCCTCGTCGGCCTCATCCAGATCATGAACCAGGTGGATCCCCTTGAGCTGGGCGATCAGCGCCACCTGATCAAAGGCGTCCATCACCAACATCGCAAACAGCGTCGGCTGGAACTGGTAACCGTCAGCTTCGGCCTTCGCCAGTTGCACGAAAGATTCGGTAAGGCCCAGGGCGCGGCGAACCTGTTGTTCTATCTGGGCGAAGACTGGGGACTCGCCGTTATGCACATCCAGCAGCGCGAGGATCGCCGAGTGCGGTGCACGCAAGTCATGAGAGAGGAAACGCAACATGGTTTCGCGGTGCTGTTGCGCATCACGCTCCTTGCTCAAATCCGTCAGGCTCAACAGCCAGCCCAGTGCAACATCACCTTCGGCCGGCAGCAAGGGTGCCAATTCCATGCGCAGGCTGCGTTGATGGATGTCGCGGAACTCGACCAGCTCCAGCGCCGAGAGGGCGGGGCGCACGCCATTGTGCAGCGGCGGGTAGCCCAGGTCGGCCAATTGTTCCAGCAGGTTTTCGGTGACCAGGTCATTGCCGAACACCTCGCGGGCAATGCGGTTGGCCAGCAGGATGTTACCCATGGGGTCGGTAATCAGCGTCGCTACCGGCAGGCACTCCAGGCCATCGGCCATGAAGCGCCGCGTATCCCGCGTGCGGCTTACGGCCTGCTCCAGGGCAAAGATACGCGCTTGCAGCACGTCGCCTTTGCTGGCGGGCGCACGGCGGCGTTCGGGCAGGACTTTGGGTTCGTTATCCAGGCGCGCCAACTCCCAGCCGAAGTAGGCGAGGATCACGCTCAGGCGACGCCAGTTCCAGATCAGGTAGCTGAGCAGCAAACCAATCAGACACGCGGCTGGCGACCACCAGTGGCCCAGGCGCAACAAGGCCCAGGCGCCGAGCAACGCAGCGATCATGCAGCCCAGGGTCATCCACAGTGCATAGCGCGGGCGATAGAGCAGCAGGCCCAGCAACAATGCCACCAGGGAGGTCGCCATCAGCGCCGCGAGCCAGCCCGGCAGGTCGACAATGCTGCGACCTTGCAGCAAGCCGTTGAGCACATTTGCCTGGATTTCCACACCCGCCGTTGTACCGACCGTGGAGGAGAGGGGGGTGACGAACCGATCCCCCATACCGGAAGCCGTTGAACCCACCAGGATCAGGCGGCCTCGTAGCTGCTCGGGAGGAACCTCACCGCGCAATACGCTGACGTAGGACACGCTGGGGAAATGGGTATGGGGTGCGATAAACGGGATGCGGATGGCGTGTTCACGGTGCCAGTGTTGTGCGATCGCCTGCTGCGGCTCGCCCGGCATGTCCGATAGCTCGCCGCTCATCTCATAGGCCAGCCAGGCCAGTTGCGGTGCCGTCGTCTCGGGAGGGCCTTCACGTAGATACAGGCTGCGGACCACGCCGTCGCTGTCCGCTTCGACATTGATGTGGCCCACGCCCTTGGCGCACTTATGCAACGCCAGCATCTGACCACCGGGCTGGCTATAACTTGAAGTGCCCTCACGTACCAGAGGCAGCAAGACGTTGCCTGCATTGCATACCGCTTCGGCCAAGCGTATGTCATTGGCGGGATCGCCGGGCTCACTGAAGATCACATCGAAGAGGATACCCGCCGGTTGACTGGCGCTGAGGCGGTCGATCAGGTCGGCGTGCAAGCTGCGTGGCCAGGGCCACTGGCCAAGCTTCTTCAGGCTGGCGTCATCAATGGTCACCAGCAGGATGCGCGGGTCTACAGGAAGCGGGGTAAGGCGCCGAAGGCTGTCGTACAGCGGATTATTCAACGCCAGGCCTGGGCTCAACGACAGATAGACGGTAACAGGCAGCAACAGCAACCCGATCCACAACCACTCGCGCACCAGGCCATGAAACAGGCGCTGGGCATGGGTGGGCTGGCGTTTTTCGGTCTTGCCCCAGAGCTTCATAGGTCAATGTGCCTGGGTGGTGGGTGGGTAGTAAAAGATGTCATAGACCCCGGTTTCTCCCTCCAGCCCGTTTTCATCGTAGGCCGAAAGGCGCACGTGGTAGAACGAGGCTTTGAGCCCAGTGAAGCTCATTTTCGGCGCACTGGAAAAGTTTTCCTGCTTGATGTCCATGAAGGCTTTGTCGGTAGCGACCTGTGCCCGGTATCGCTGGGCTCCGGGCAAAGGCCGGAGGTACAGGCTCCAGACCGGCGCATCGCCTTTCTGGCCGTCCTGACCCACGAGCTTCGGTGCAGCAAGTAGCTCAACCGGTTTCAGGTCTCCCTGCTTCCTGAACAGCAGACCTTGCCGGGCACCGATTTTTACCTCCTGTTCCATCGGCTGGTTTTTCGCCTCGCGGCTGACGGCAACCTGCCCATCCAACACTTCGAGCAGCGATTGCTCTGCGTCGTTACGCACCCGGAAATGCGTGCCGCGTACGCCCAACACCCCCACGGGGGTCACGATCTGAAAACGATCATGGTCGCTGGTACGCTTGATCACATACGCTTCCGCCTGACCTTGTTCGAGTACAACCTGGGGAATCGACAGCTTGCGCTCCAGATGCAATCGAACCTGTGAACTTGCGGGCAACACCACGCGGGATCCGTCACCGAGCAACAGGCTGACAAACGCCGACGCCGAGGTCTTCACGCCTTCCTGTTCATCAATGGTCATGCCTTCCAGCAAAAGGCTCGCCTGGCCCTTGGTATCAATTTTCCAGGCTTCCCCGGTGAGATGCTGAACCACCGCCGGCAGGGGCTGGGGGCGACACAGCATGTGATCATCGATATAAGGCGTGCGCGTCTTGCCAACCGCCCCTGCAGAACCGACAGCCATGATCAACAATGAGGGGAGGGCGCGGCACAGGCGGTTCGAAGAAAGGATCATGGTGCTCATCAAGATTGGGTTCCAGAAGGTATCTGACACCAGCACGCAGGAGTGTACGGCAGCGCATGCGTCGGCTGATCCTTTTCCTTATGGGCGGGAGCCGGTATCTTTCCCACATCGGTATCAAGGACTTTCAATGGGTTAATCGCACATTGATGCCAGCGTACCGAGAGATCCAAGGGGTCGACGGATCTGAACACAATTCTTCAGATTCAGAGACCGGCATCTGCGCAGTACGTGCCCATCACTAACCCGGCTGACGGCTGCCGTATTTTTCAAGAAGAAAGGACCCACCCATGCGTGTCGCAATACTGGATGACGAACCCGCGGAACTGCGACGGGTGGAACAGACACTGCGACAAATCCCCAGCACCGCCGAACAACCCTGGACCCTGCACTGCTTCGAACGCGGTGAAGACCTGCTACGCCAATTGCGCCGGGAAACCTTCGACCTGTTGATACTCGATTGGCAATTGCCGGATATCAGCGGTATTGCTCTGTTGCGCTGGACCCGTGAACACATGGAGTCGCCGCCTGCGGTCATCATGCTGACCAGCCGCGATGCAGAGAGCGATATCGTCACTGCGCTGAACAGTGGTGCCGATGATTATGTCAGCAAGCCCTTCCGTCCCAATGAACTGAAGGCGAGGGTGACGGCGGTTCTACGTCGCCACGGCCTGCAGAAATCAGCCAACCATGAAGTGCAGAGCTTCAACGACCTGACCTTTGATGATGCGGAGTTGACCGTGACCCGGGCGGGCAAACCGATCAACCTCACCGAACGCGAGTACCGTCTGGCCAGTTGCTTGTTTGCCAACCTGGCCCGACCGCTTTCCCGAGAGTATCTCTATGAGCGGTTTTGGACCCACGAAGAAATGGTGTCGTCGCGGCCGCTCGATACGCATATCTATCGACTGCGTAATAAGTTGGGACTGACCGCGGATAGGGGGTGGCAGCTGTTGACGATCTATGGGTACGGTTACCGATTGGAAAGTGTAGCGGTGCCCTCGCAACAGGGCTGAAAACCAGAATGTTCCACGTGGAGCATTCAGCAGACAGCGGATATTCACCCAATAAAAAAGGCCAACGCATAGCGTTGGCCTTTTGGGTTCAGCAGACTATCAGAATCAGAAGTCCAGGTTGGAGACCGCCAGGGCATTACTTTCAATGAAGTCACGACGAGGCTCGACCGCATCACCCATCAGGGTGTTGAAGATCTGGTCCGCGCCAATGGCGTCCTCGATGGTCACGCGCAGCATGCGACGCTGAGCAGGGTCCATGGTGGTTTCCCACAGCTGATCCGGGTTCATTTCACCCAGACCTTTGTAGCGCTGGATGGTATGGCGCTTGGTGCTTTCGGCCATCAGCCAATCGAGGGCTTCCTTGAATTCCTTGACCTGCTTCTTGCGTTCGCCACGTTGAATATAAGCGCCGTCGTCCAACAGGGTGCTCAGTTGCGCGCCCAGCGTTACTACGGTCTTGTAGTCATTGCTGCCGAAGAAGTCGCGGTTGAAGGTGACGTAGTTCGACAGGCCGTGGGAGATCAGTTCGACCTCTGGCAGCCATACGTTACGTTCACGGTCTTCACGCAGGCTGGCTTTGTACACCAGGCCGGACTTCTCGACAGTGCGCAGACGCACTTCGTACTGGGCCAGCCAATCCTGCATGTGCGCGTGGTCGCCCAGTTGCTCCAGGCTGACGGCTGGCAGGTAGATGAAGTGCTCGGTCAACTCCTGAGGGTACAGGCGCGACAGACGCTTGAGGGTCTTCATCACCATGCGGAAGTCGTTAACCAGACGCTCCAACGCTTCACCGGAGATACCCGGAGCCTCATCGTTCAAGTGCAGGCTGGCATCTTCCAGAGCCGACTGCGTCATGTACTCTTCCATGGCGTCGTCGTCTTTGATGTATTGCTCTTGCTTGCCTTTTTTGACTTTGTACAACGGCGGCTGGGCGATGTAGATGTAGCCACGCTCGATCAGCTCCGGCAACTGACGGAAGAAGAAGGTCAGCAGCAGGGTCCGGATGTGCGAACCGTCGACGTCAGCATCGGTCATGATGATGATGTTGTGGTAGCGCAGCTTGTCGATGTTGTACTCGTCGCGGCCGATACCGCAGCCCAACGCTGTGATCAAGGTGCCAACTTCCTGGGAAGAAATCATCTTGTCGAAGCGCGCCTTCTCGACGTTGAGGATCTTACCCTTCAACGGCAGGATGGCCTGGGTGCGACGGTTACGACCCTGCTTGGCGGAACCGCCAGCAGAGTCACCTTCCACCAGGTACAGTTCGGAGAGGGCAGGGTCCTTCTCCTGGCAGTCAGCCAGTTTGCCCGGCAGGCCAGCGATATCCAGCGCACCTTTACGACGGGTCATCTCACGTGCTTTACGCGCCGCTTCACGGGCACGTGCAGCGTCGATCATCTTGCCAACGACCAGCTTGGCTTCGTTCGGGTTCTCCAGCAGGAAGTCGGAGAAATACTTGCCCATTTCCTGTTCAACGGCAGTCTTCACTTCGGAAGACACCAGCTTGTCTTTGGTCTGGGAGCTGAACTTGGGATCCGGCACTTTCACCGAAATAATCGCGGTCAGGCCTTCACGCGCATCATCACCGGTGGTGGCGACTTTGTGCTTCTTGGCCAGGCCTTCGGCCTCGATATAGGTATTCAGGTTACGCGTCAGTGCGGAACGGAAACCCACCAGGTGAGTACCGCCGTCGCGCTGAGGAATGTTGTTGGTGAAGCACAACAGGTTCTCGTTGAAACTGTCGTTCCACTGAAGGGCGATTTCCACGCCAATGCCGTCTTCACGCTGGATGTTGAAGTGGAACACCTGGTTGACCGCAGTCTTGTTGGTGTTCAGGTATTCAACGAACGCACGCAAGCCGCCTTCGTACTTGAACAGCTCTTCCTTGCCGCTGCGCTCGTCCTTGAGGACGATACCCACGCCGGAGTTAAGGAACGACAGTTCACGAATCCGCTTGGCCAGGATGTCCCAGCTGAAGTGGATATTCTTGAAGGTTTCAGCCGATGGCTTGAAGTGGATCTGGGTACCGGTGGTTTCACTGTCGCCGACGATTTTCATCGGTTCTTGTGGAACACCGTGGACGTACGTCTGTTCCCAGATCTTGCCGCTACGGCGCACGGTCAGGATCAGCTCTTCGGACAGTGCGTTCACTACCGAAACGCCAACACCGTGCAAACCACCGGAGACCTTATAGGAGTTGTCGTCGAACTTACCGCCGGCGTGGAGCACGGTCATGATGACCTCCGCCGCCGAGACGCCTTCTTCTTTGTGCACGTCTACTGGAATACCGCGACCGTTGTCACGCACGGTAATAGACTCATCCGGGTGGATGATGATGCTGATGTCGTCGCAGTGACCGGCCAAAGCTTCGTCGATGGAGTTGTCGACCACCTCGAACACCATGTGGTGCAGACCGCTACCGTCATCAGTGTCGCCAATGTACATACCGGGACGTTTGCGTACGGCATCCAAACCTTTCAGCACTTTAATGCTGGTCGAGTCGTACGTGTTTTCTTCGCTCATGCCTTCACTCCCGATGGTCGTGGGTCTGGGTGATACGGCCTTGTTCCACGTGGAACAAAGCGACTGGCGTTTCCGTCTGCCAGCCTTCCCTCAATAATTCGTGGTCTACACAAGTGATAAACACCTGGCAGCGTAATTCTTCCAACAAGCGGCATAGCGCGTGGCGGTGCTGCTCGTCGAGTTCCGACGGCAAGTCGTCCACCAGATAAATACACTGACCGCGCCGGGCTTGGCTCACTAAGTGGCCCTGGGCAATACGCAGTGCGCACACCACCAACTTCTGCTGGCCACGGGACAAAATGTCCGCAGCATTGTGAGCGCCTAATCTAAGGCGCAAATCAGCCCGTTGTGGCCCGGCCTGGGTATGGCCAATTTGCTGATCCCGCTGCAGGGACGTCGCGAGCACTGCACTCAGCTCACGCTCTTTGTCCCAACCACGGTAGTAGCTCAGCGTCAGCCCTTCGAGGTCCAACAACTCACTCAAGGTCTGCTCAAAGACTGGTTTCAAGGCTTTGATATAGGCGCGGCGGTATTCATCTATTTCGTCGCTGGCCAGGCACAGTTCACGGTCCCAGGCCGCTTGCGAAGCGGCGTCAAGTGTACCATGCCGCAGCCATGAGTTCCGCTGCCGCAGGGCCTTCTGCAAGCGCTGCCACGTGGCCATGAAACGTGGTTCCACGTGGAACACTCCCCAATCGAGGAATTGCCTGCGGATTTTCGGGGCACCCTCCAACAAACGAAAGCTGTCGGGGTTGATCAATTGCAGCGGCAGAATTTCCGCCAGCTGCGCGGCACTGCGAGCATTTTGCCCGTCAATGCGGATTTGGAACTCTCCACCGCGATCTCGGGATATGCCCAGGCTGCTATGCCCACCTTCCGCCAGTTCGACCTGGCCAAACACCGTGCACGCCAATTGTTCGTACTGGATGACGGGTAACAGGCGAGCGCTGCGGAAGGAACGGGCAAGCCCCAACAGATGAATGGCTTCCAGCACGCTGGTTTTGCCACTGCCGTTAGCGCCGTGGAGGATATTGATGCGGGGAGAGGGGGAGAAGGTCACCGGGTGCAGATTGCGCACCGCGGTGACCGAGACGCGACTGAGGGACATCTAGCTTCTGCTGAGCATGGTTACAGGCGCATCGGCATGACTACGTAAGCCGAGTCATCGTTGTCGGATTCCTGCACCAGGGCGCTGCTATTGGAGTCCGACAGAATCAGACGAACCTGTTCGGTGGTCATCACACCCAGTACGTCCAACAGATAGCTCACGTTGAAGCCGATTTCCAGCGAACCGCCGTTGTAGTCAACGCCCACTTCTTCTTCCGCTTCTTCCTGCTCCGGGTTGTTCGCCTGGATTTTCAACTGACCGTTGGCCAGTTGCAGACGGATACCACGGTACTTCTCGTTGGACAGGATCGCGGTACGGCTGAACGCTTCACGCAGCGCTTGGCGATCGCCCAGCACCAGCTTGTCGCCACCTTTAGGCAACACGCGCTCGTAATCCGGGAACTTGCCGTCAACCAGCTTGGAAGTGAAAGTGAATTCGCCGGTAGTCGCGCGGATATGGTGCTGCCCCAGCACGATGCTGACGTTGCCTTCCGGCTCTGTAAGCAGACGCGCCAGCTCAAGGATACCCTTGCGCGGCACGATCACCTGGTGACGATCCGGTTGGCCGATATCGGCACGCATCGAACACATCGCCAGACGGTGACCGTCGGTGGCCACCGCGCGGATAATACCTTCCGACACTTCCAACAGCATGCCGTTGAGGTAGTAGCGTACATCCTGCTGAGCCATGGCGAAGCTGGTGCGCTCGATCAAGCGACGCAGCTTGCTCTGATCCAGGCTGCACGTCAGAGAACCCGGGCCTTCTTCAACCGTCGGGAAATCATTTGCCGGCAAGGTGGACAAGGTGAAGCGGCTGCGGCCGGCCTTGACGACCAACTTGGCTTCATCAACCTTGATGTCGATCAACGCATCGTTCGGCAGGCTTTTGCAGATGTCCATCAGCTTGCGCGCCGGCACGGTGATCTCGCCAGGCTCGGCGGGTTCTTCCAGCTGTACACGGCCGACCAGCTCGACTTCCAGGTCGGTACCGGTCAGGGACAATTGCTGGCCTTCGACGACCAGCAATACGTTAGAGAGCACCGGCAAGGTCTGTCGGCGCTCGACGACGCCTGCGACCAGTTGCAGGGGTTTCAACAGGGCTTCGCGTTGAATGGTGAAATGCATGGTCTAGTCCCTTGCCTTAATAAGCTGCGCTGGTGTCATCAAGTAGTCAGTGTACGCAGCAGGTTCTTGTAGTCCTCGCGAATATCCGCGTCGGATTCCTTAAGTTCGTTGATCTTGCGGCACGCGTGCAAGACCGTGGTGTGGTCGCGTCCGCCAAACACATCACCGATTTCCGGCAGGCTGTGGTTGGTCAACTCCTTGGAGAGCGCCATGGCCACCTGACGGGGACGTGCAACCGAGCGCGAACGGCGCTTGGACAACAGGTCGGAAATCTTGATCTTGTAGTACTCGGCCACGGTGCGCTGGATGTTATCCACACTCACCAGTTTGTCCTGCAGCGCCAACAAGTCTTTGAGGGATTCGCGAATCAGCTCGATGGTGATGTCGCGGCCCATGAAGTGTGAGTGCGCGATGACCCGCTTGAGTGCACCTTCGAGCTCACGCACGTTGGAGCGGATGCGTTGGGCGATAAAGAAGGCGGCATCGTGTGGCAGATCGACTTTGGCCTGATCGGCCTTTTTCATCAGGATCGCGACGCGGGTTTCAAGCTCCGGCGGCTCTACCGCAACAGTCAGGCCCCAGCCGAAGCGCGACTTCAGGCGTTCTTCCAGGCCTTCGATTTCCTTCGGATAACGGTCGCTGGTCAAGATGACCTGCTGGCCACCTTCGAGCAGGGCGTTGAAGGTGTGGAAAAACTCTTCCTGGGAACGCTCTTTACGGGCAAAGAATTGAATGTCATCGATCAGCAACGCATCAACCGAGCGGTAGAACCGCTTGAACTCGTTGATCGCGTTGAGCTGCAAGGCCTTGACCATGTCTGCCACGAAACGCTCCGAGTGCAGGTACACGACCTTGGCATTCGGGTTCTTCTTTAATAGGTGGTTACCCACAGCGTGCATCAAGTGAGTCTTACCCAAGCCAACGCCACCATAAAGGAAGAGCGGGTTGTAACCATGCTTGGGGTTATCGGCGACCTGCCAGGCGGCTGCGCGAGCCAACTGGTTGGATTTACCTTCGACAAAGTTCTCGAAGGTGAACGTACGGTTCAGGTAGCTGGTGTGCTTGAGCGCGCCTTCGACCTGGACGGTGCGCTGTTCGGCGCGGACCGGGGCTTGCTGGGACGCGGCGCCTGCCATCGGGTCAAAGCTGTCGCGGGACGGCTCTTCATTTTCTGGCGCGCTTTTTCTCGCAGACGATTTGGATGACGCCGGTGCAGGAGCAGGAGCAGGAGCAGGCGCACTGGCGGCCGGTGCGGCGGCTGCCTGGGCTTGCGACGCCGCAGCGGCCAATGGCGCATTCGGCGCAGCGCGAGGTGCAGAGCTGCGTTTGCTGCCTATTAATAAGGAGAGCACGGGCGCGAGGCCGTTGCCATGTTCATCGAGCAATTCCAGAACGCGGCTCAGGTACTTCTCGTTGACCCAATCGAGAACAAAACGATTGGGTGCGTAGACACGCAACTCGTCGCCTTCGGCTTCGACCTGTAGCGGACGGATCCAGGTGTTGAATTGCTGGGCAGGCAGCTCATCGCGCAAAAGCTCCACGCACTGCTGCCAAAGTTCCACTGACACGGATATCCCCTAAGTTGAAAGCCGGTGAGGCAAAAACAGCCGCCATTGTAGCGGCGAGCCGTCCACTTATCCACATGTAGCTTGATCACAGGCCAGCCAAAATCAACGTCTTAACAGCAATAAAGGCGACCAATGGTCTGTGCATAAGCTCTGTGGATAAGCGGCCCTGAGATCGTTGCACAAGTGGGGGCGAAAGTCTGTGGGTAACCAGCCTGTGGATAACAGCCCATTCCACACACAGCTTATCCGACAGCGCAGCACAGGCAGAGCACCGTTTCTCCCCCGTGTTGTCATTCTCTGTACATCACGTGGAATATGGCCTAAAGGCAGTTATCCACAGCTGAATGCGTGTCTAGCTTTTATAAGCTTTACAGAAAAGCTTTAAATAACTTCCTTCTTTATTTTTATATCTATCCCATGAGCACTGGAAGCCAAGCGAACAGAAAAGAGCCAATGGCCTGTGGAGATCTAATTAAAGGAAAAGCTGGTTGGAAATTGACCTAGAGGCTTGCTTTCACTAGAATCGCCGGTCTCTTAAAACGGGGGCCATTCCGGCCCGTTGTGGACGAACCAGGTAACAACGCCATGAAACGTACTTTCCAACCAAGCACCATCAAACGCGCCCGCACCCACGGCTTCCGTGCTCGCATGGCTACCAAGAACGGCCGTGCTGTCCTGTCGCGTCGTCGCGCCAAAGGTCGTGCGCGTCTGGCAGTTTGATAATCCGGTACTGGTGGTGAGTCAGGACTTCAGTCGGGAAAAGCGTCTGCTAACCCCCCGGCATTTCAAGGCAGTCTTTGACTCCCCCACCGGCAAGGTTCCGGGGAAAAATCTCCTGCTCCTTGCGCGTAACAACGATCTGGATCACCCCCGACTCGGGTTGGTGATCGGCAAGAAGAGCGTAAAGCTCTCCGTTGAGCGCAATCGCCTCAAGCGTCTGATGCGCGAATCGTTTCGCCTCCACCAGGACACTCTGGTTGGTTGGGATATTGTTATCGTCGCGCGCAAAGGCTTGGGGGATGTAGAAAACCCCGAATTGATTCAGCATTTCGGCAAGCTCTGGAAACGTTTGGCGCGTACCCACAAGCCAGCACCAGCAGTCAGCACCGAAACTGTAGGGGTAGACAGCCTTGATGCGTAAACTGGCCCTCGTTCCGATCCAGTTTTATCGCTATGCCATTAGTCCTCTGATGGCCAACCACTGTCGTTTCTACCCCAGTTGTTCCTGCTACGCGTTAGAGGCCATAGAAAACCATGGTCTTCTGCGCGGTGGCTGGCTGACCTTTCGTCGTTTAGGTCGCTGTCATCCGTGGAATCCCGGTGGTTATGACCCGGTTCCACCTATCCCTACCTCCCGTTCTTCTTCGATGGCCGAGTAATCATGGATATTAAACGCACGATCCTGATCGTCGCCCTGGCAATCGTGTCCTACGTCATGGTTCTTCAGTGGAACCAGGACTATGGCCAGGCTGCCCTGCCGACTCAGAATGTTGCTACCAACCAGGCTGCGCCGGCTATTCCGGACACCCCGCTGGGTAACAATGCGTCCGCGAGTGCCGATGTTCCCAGCGCGAATGGCGAGACAAGCGCCCCTTTAGAAACGCCAGTGGTCACCAACAAAGATCTCATCCACGTCAAAACGGATGTGCTCGACCTGGCTATCGACCCACAAGGTGGTGATATCGCGCAGTTGAAACTGCCGCTGTATCCACGTCGTCAAGACCATCCGGATGTTCCGTTCCAACTGTTCGATAACGGTGGTGAGCGTACTTATCTGGCGCAAAGCGGCCTGACCGGCACCAATGGTCCGGATGCACGTGCTACCGGTCGTCCGATTTACTCGACCGAGCAGAAGACTTATCAACTGGCTGATGGCCAGAACCAGTTGAACGTCGACCTGAAATTCAGCCTCGACGGCGTCAACTACATCAAGCGCTTCAGCTTCACCCGTGGTTTGTACGACTTGAAGGTCACTTACCTGATCGACAACGAAAGCGACAAACCATGGAGCGGCAACCTGTTTGCCCAGCTCAAGCGTGACGCCAGCTCCGATCCTTCTTCCAGCACTGCCACCGGCACCGCGACTTACCTGGGCGCCGCCCTGTGGACAAGTAGCGAACCGTACAAAAAAGTGTCGATGAAAGATATCGACAAGGGCTCGCTGAAGGAAACCGTGCAAGGCGGCTGGGTTGCCTGGCTGCAGCACTACTTCGTGACCGCCTGGATCCCGAACAAGGGTGAGGCCAACCTCGTTCAAACCCGCAAGGACAGCCAGGGTAACTACATCATTGGCTTCACTGGCCCGGCGTTGACCGTCGCACCCGGCGCCAAGGCTGAAACCAGCGCTATCCTGTACGCCGGCCCGAAAAGCCAGGCTGTGCTGAAAGAGTTGTCCCCAGGTCTTGAGCTGACTGTGGATTACGGCTTCCTGTGGTTCATCGCCCAGCCGATTTTCTGGTTGCTGCAACATATCCACAGCATTGTGGGTAACTGGGGCTTCTCGATCATCTTCCTGACCATGCTGATCAAGGGGATTTTCTTCCCGCTGTCGGCAGCCAGCTACAAGTCGATGGCGCGCATGCGTGCGGTGGCTCCGAAACTGGCGGCGCTGAAAGAACAACATGGCGATGACCGGCAGAAAATGTCGCAGGCCATGATGGAGCTGTACAAGAAAGAGAAGATCAACCCGCTGGGTGGATGCTTGCCGATTCTGGTGCAGATGCCGGTGTTCCTGTCGCTGTACTGGGTGCTCCTGGAAAGCGTGGAGATGCGCCAGGCGCCGTTCATCCTGTGGATAACCGACCTGTCGATCAAAGACCCGTTCTTTATCCTGCCGATCATCATGGGCGCGACCATGTTCATCCAGCAGCGCCTGAACCCGACTCCGCCGGATCCGATGCAGGCCAAGGTGATGAAAATGATGCCGATCATCTTCACCTTCTTCTTCCTGTGGTTCCCAGCTGGTCTGGTGCTGTACTGGGTGGTCAACAACGTGTTGTCTATCTCCCAACAGTGGTACATCACACGCAAGATCGAAGCGGCTACCGCAAAAGCCTCTGCGTAACTTACTCTGTGGATAACCACTCAAGACGCCCCCTAGTGGGGCGTTTTGCTTTCTGTCACTTTTGGTCTGGAACCTGTTGATGAGCGCTCCTCGTGAAACCATCGCTGCTGTCGCTACCGCTCAAGGTCGCGGCGGTGTCGGCATCGTTAGAATTTCGGGGCCGCTTGCGAGTGTGGCAGCCAAAGCCATGAGTGGCCGTGAGTTGAAGGCGCGTTATGCGCATTACGGCCCGTTCCTGGATGCTGACGGCAACGTGCTGGACGAGGGGTTGGCGCTTTATTTCCCTGGGCCGAATTCATTCACCGGGGAAGACGTCCTGGAGTTGCAGGGACACGGCGGTCCGGTTGTGTTGGATATGTTGCTGCAACGCTGCCTGCAATTGGGCTGCCGCCTGGCACGTCCAGGGGAATTCAGCGAGCGGGCATTTTTGAATGACAAGCTGGATCTGGCCCAGGCCGAAGCAATTGCCGACCTGATTGAAGCCAGTTCTGCACAAGCGGCACGTAATGCATTGCGCTCCCTGCAGGGGGCGTTCTCCCTGCGTGTGCATAACTTGACCGAGCAGTTGATCAGCCTGCGTATCTACGTCGAGGCGGCGATTGATTTTCCAGAAGAAGAAATCGACTTTCTCGCCGATGGCCACGTACTGGCGATGCTGGATAAAGTTCGCGATGAGTTATCCACAGTGCTGCGTGAAGCCGGGCAGGGGGCCTTGCTGCGAGACGGCATGACCGTTGTGATCGCGGGGCGGCCCAATGCGGGAAAATCCAGCTTGCTCAATGCTCTGGCGGGGCGTGAAGCCGCCATCGTCACTGAGATTGCCGGCACCACACGGGACATCCTGCGCGAACATATCCACATCGACGGCATGCCGTTGCACGTTGTAGACACCGCCGGTTTGCGCGACACCGACGACCAGGTGGAAAAGATCGGTGTGGAACGCGCGCTCAAAGCCATCGGCGAAGCGGATCGGGTGCTGTTGGTGGTGGACGCAACGGCGCCCGAGGCTGTGGATCCTTTCGCCCTGTGGCCGGAATTCCTCGAGCACCGGCCGGACCCGGCCAAGGTCACCTTGATTCGCAACAAGGCTGACTTGACGGGAGAGGCCATTGCGCTGGAAACCAGCGCGGATGGCCACGTCACGATCAGCCTGAGCGCGAAGTCGGCCGGTGAAGGCCTGGAACTGCTGCGCGAGCACCTCAAAGCCTGTATGGGCTACGAGCAGACCTCGGAAAGCAGCTTCAGTGCGCGCCGTCGGCATCTGGAGGCGTTGCGCCATGCGAGCGCAGCGTTGGAGCACGGTCGGGCGCAGTTGACCCTGGCGGGCGCCGGGGAGCTGCTGGCGGAAGATCTGCGTCAGGCGCAGCAGCTGTTAGGCGAAATCACCGGCGCGTTCAGCTCCGATGATTTGTTGGGGCGGATCTTTTCCAGCTTCTGCATCGGTAAATAACCGAGTTATCCACAGCGCCCTACCAATTGTAAGACACCGTACCGAGCAGGGTACGGCTGTCACCCCAATAGCAGCGGCCCGCATCGTTGCAACCAGATACATATTCCTTGTCGAACAGGTTCTTGGCGTTCACATCTACAGACCAGTGTTTGTCGATCTGATAGCCAACGGCTGCGTCCACCAAGGTGACGCTTCCTGCATCCAACTTTCCATACAGCGTGGGTGCGGTGTAGGAAAAGGTACTGTCGAAATAACGCACGCCACCGCCCAGGGACAAGCCCTTGAGTTGGCCATCGAAGAAGCGGTACTTGCCCCACACTGAGGCCTGGTTACGCGGAACCCCGGTCATCTGGTGGCCCTCGACCAACGACGTCGCCGAATCCTTGGTAATTCTCGCGTCAGTGTAGGTATAGGCTGCGGTGACATTCAGGTTAGGCGTGAGATTGCTGTTGACCTCTACCTCAGCGCCCTTGGCCCGGCTTTCGCCTACCTGGCGATAGCTATTGGTGGTGGCGTCAAGGTAAGTGTCGTCTTCCTTGCGCAAGTCATACACCGACACCGTCATTGCCGTATCCCAGCCGATCGGCTCGTACTTCACGCCCACTTCGTACTGGCTGCTGGTGATCGGTTTCAAGGGCGAGCCGGCGTTGGAGATCTGCTGCACGGGGACAAAGGCAGTGGAGTAGCTGACATACGGCGTCAGGCCGTTGTCGAACTGGTACATCACCCCGCCCTGATAGGTGAACTTGCGGTCTTCGGACCCGGTATTGCCAGCCTTGTTCACCTTGTCACGGAAATCGCTGTCGACCCAGTCCTGACGGCCGCCGAGCAGGAACAGCCAGTGATCGTATTTGCTCTGGATCTGTGCATAAACGCCTTTCATCTGCTGCTCGAGCAGGGTGTTTTGCACCGCCACCGGCGTCAACGGGTCACGCAGGTACACCGGGTTATACACATTGATAGTGCCGGCAAACCCCGCGTCCCAATCCTGATTGAACGAGGTGCGGTCATAACTGGCGCCAAACAGCACCGTGTTTTCCAGGCCACCGACCTGGAATTTGCCTTCCAACTGGTTATCCAGCGAATAGACCATCGACTTGTTGTAGCGGTCATAGGCGGTCATGTTCAGTTGAGTGCCAAAGCCGCGGTTATTCAGGGCACTGGGCCAGGTTTCATGGCGGTTGATGCGAGACTGCATGTAGCGCGAGTTCTGACGGAACTGCCAGTCATCGTTGAAGCTGTGGCTGAACTCGTAACCGGTACTCCAGGTTTCGCGTTCGAACGTATTCCAATCCGGGTCGCCGAGCATGGTGTGCTTGGAGAGCTTGCCATTGGGGTTTGCAAGCAAGGTGCCGGCAGCCGGTAGGCCGAGTTCCAAATTAGTGTGGTCTTTCTGGTAATTGGCCAACAGGGTGAGGGTGTTGTAGTCGTCGAAATTCAGGGTCAGTGATGGCGCAATGTACAGGCGATCGTCTGGCACATGGTCGGTCTGCGTATCGGATTTGCGACCGAGCATCACAACCCGGCCGAGGATATTGCCGCTGTCATTGAGCGGCCCAGAGATATCCACACCCAACTGACGCCGATTATTGGAGCCATAACCCAACTGCACTTCACCTTGTGGCGTAGCAGTAGGGTGTTTGCTTACCAGATTCACCAGACCGCCAGGCGCATTTTCACCGTAGAGCAGGGAAGAGGGGCCGCGGAAGATTTCGACACGCTCCAGGCCATAGGGCTCACTGGTAGTGTCGTACCGATTACCTTGTACGCGCAGGCCATCTCGCAGCAGGCCGTAGCCGTAATCCGTGGCATTGAAACCTCGAATGAAGAACAGATCGCCCGCCAGCCCATCACCTGCGGCAAAGGGCGGTGCAAAGATACCGGGCACGTAACCCAACACTTCGGTCAGGGTTTGCGACTTCTGGTCCTTGATACGCTGGCCGGTGACGACCGATACCGAACGTGGTGTTTCCGACAGCGGCGTACTGGTCTTTGTACCGACCCTGCTGTTCTGCGCCTTGTAGCCCACATCCCCAGCAATCTCCTGATTGAAACCGCCCTGTTGATAAGTGCTGACTGTGGTGGGCGCGAGGGTGAGTTCGCCGGTGGAAGCGGCCTGCAGGACATAACTGCCAGGCGCCTGGACTACCGCCTGTAAACCGGAGTTTTGCAGCAGCAGCGCAAAACCCTGGTCCACGGAGTAGTCACCTTCCAAGCCTGCTGTGTTTAAACGTGTGGTTTGTTGAGGTGAAAAAGACAGGATCACATTCGCCTTGGCGGCAAATTGGCTCAAGGCGTTATCCAGGGGGCCGGCCGCAATAACGTAGTGTTGCACCGCGCTGGCGGCCAGGGCGCCCGTGGATAACAACACACCGACAGTGGTGGCCGTGCCGAGCAGCAGGCTGCATGTCATACCGTGGTAGGAAAGTCGCTGGCGGAGCTTGGTGGGAACGCGCATAGGTGAGTAAGCCCTGAAGGTGGCATCGTGATTACCTGTAGGGCCGTGTCAGGTAAAAAAAAGATAACCCCGCGTGCAGATATTTTTTCGATCAACCGATTCGCTTCACCGAAACCCAATAGCGAGTGAAGTATTTCACCTGAATCGGCAGGGTGGCCTGCAAATTGGCCAGCACTGCGTCGGTGGAATCCAGGCGAAAGGTCCCGGAAACACGCAGATGTGCCGAGGCCAGGTCGCATTGCAGGACACCTGGACGATAGCGGGCGAGCTCTTCGATAACATCACCGAGGCGTGCATCCAATACGATCAGTTGGCCATCGACCCAGGCGGCCTGGGATGTGCGGTAAACGGTGTTTGGCTGCACTTTTTGGCGATCGAAGTCTGCGCTTTCGCCGGCACTGAGCAGCCGGGCCTGGAGGGGCTGGTCACCAGGCGACACATTCACCCGATCCTCCAGAACGCCGACGCGGGTTGAGTCCTGCAGCTGGCGTACGGTAAACCGAGTACCCAATGCCTGGACGCGGCCTTGGCGGGTTTCGACATAAAAGGGCGTCTGCACACCCAGCTTGCCGGTGTGAATAAGTACTTCACCTTCGCGCAAGCGGATCAAACGCTGGCGCTCATCAAATAGCACATCAATCGCCGTGCCGGTATTCAGGTCAATCCGCGTGCCGTCGGCCAATTCGATACGCCGGCGTTCACCTACGACCGTGCGGTAATCGGCCCACAGATTACCCAGGGGCGTGTGTTGCTGAACATTCCAACCCAGGTACCCGGTGCCGCCCAGCACCAACATCCACTTGAGTACCTGGCGACGTTGCTGTGTGGCCGACAATGCGCGGCGGGTGAAATCCGGAGGCAGGGCGCCGAGACTGCGCTGCAACTGTTCCATCTGATTCCATGCGGCCTGATGGGAGGGATCGCCGTTGAGCCATTGTTGCCAGGCTTGGCGCTCATCGGCGGTAGGCGTCTGGGATTGAAACTGTACGTACCAACTGGCAGCAGCCTCAAAGGTTTTGCGATCGGGCGCCGCCATTACAGGCTGGCCATGATCAGTGAGCATTCAGTCAATACACGGATCATGTGCTTCTTCACCGTGGTCAGTGAAACCTGAAGCTGATCGGCAATCTGTTGATAAGTCAGCCCCTCGACCTGGGACAGCATGAATATCCGCCGCGCTCGCTCGCCGAGTGCAGACAAGGCTTTATCCACAGCCACCAACGTCTCGATGATGATGGCTTTGTCTTCTTCACTGATGGTTATGGCTTCAGGCCGTTCGGCCAGGGTCTGTTTGTAGGCCTGTTCGATGGCGTTTCGACGGTAACGATCAATCACCAGGCCTCTGGCGATGGTCGCCAGGTAGTCACGTGGTTCAACGATCTGTGCCGCATGCCGCCCGCCCAGAATGCGCACGAACGTATCGTGCGCCACATCGGCCGCATCACAGGCGTTATGTAGCTTCCCTTTGAGCCACCCGCGCAGCCAGGAGTGGTGCTGCTCATAAATGTACTGGACCGCAGCCGTGTGTGAAGAAGAGGACATAGGGCATGACAAGGTAGGTTAATGATAATCGCTATTATTAACTGCCCCGCCGTTTTCTCACAACAGATCTCTTTTTTCTGTGCTCACCATCGAGTGAAAGGTTTCGGTTGGCGTTGTGGCGGACTGAAGACAGACAGATTTGCCGATTTCTGTGGATTAAGCTCTGTGAATAACCGTCCCTGTGCCCAGTTGATAACAGGCCCTGAAACCTGAGTAAAAATGCCTCTGTGGATAACCACCTGTTTAATCCACAGGCTTAAAGGACTTATCCAAGGGCCTCGTTGGCACATGACCACAGACTTTTGAATCTCTGTACACGCCGTAAATAAAGGCCTGTGTAGATCTATCCACAGAAAGTGTGCTCAGTAGAAATAAACATAAAAACAAAGATTTAATAAATTTCTCTCTTTTAATTTCTATTGTCTGTGATTCATCCACAGCTGGTTAAATTTTGTGCAAAGGGTTCTTTAGGAAGGGCTAAGTCCCTATACTTGCCGCCAAAGCTCTAAAACTCTTTCAACAATCAATTCCTGATTACCTACATAAGCAGGCACGAGGTGCGTGGTGGATTTCCCTTCCCGTTTTGAAGTGATCGTCATCGGCGGCGGTCATGCCGGTACCGAGGCAGCACTGGCGTCAGCACGAATGGGCGTAAAAACCCTGTTGTTGACGCATAACGTGGAAACCCTCGGCGCCATGAGTTGCAACCCCGCCATCGGTGGGATCGGTAAAAGCCATCTGGTCAAGGAAATCGACGCCCTTGGCGGCGTGATGGCCATGGCTACCGATAAAGGTGGCATCCAATTTCGCGTGCTCAACAGCCGCAAAGGCCCGGCCGTAAGGGCTACCCGGGCTCAGGCCGACCGCATCCTGTACAAGGCTGCAGTCCGCGAAACCCTGGAAAACCAACCGAACCTGTGGATATTTCAACAAGCAGCAGATGACCTGATCGTCGAACAGGACCAGGTGCGCGGAGTTGTCACCCAAATGGGTCTGCGTTTCTTCGCAGAATCCGTGGTGTTGACCACCGGTACATTCCTCGGCGGACTTATCCACATTGGCATGCAGAACTATTCCGGTGGCCGTGCCGGTGATCCGCCGTCCATTGCCCTGGCAAAGCGTCTGCGTGAACTGCCGCTGCGTGTCGGTCGGCTGAAAACCGGGACCCCGCCGCGTATTGACGGGCGTTCCGTAGATTTCTCGGTGATGACCGAGCAAGCAGGCGATACACCGATCCCGGTCATGTCGTTCATGGGCTCCAAGGAACAGCATCCGAAACAGGTGAGCTGCTGGATCACCCACACCAATGCGCGCACCCACGAAATCATTGCCGCGAACCTCGACCGTTCGCCGATGTACTCCGGGGTGATCGAAGGCATCGGCCCGCGTTATTGCCCGTCGATCGAAGACAAGATCCACCGCTTTGCCGACAAGGAAAGCCACCAGGTTTTTATCGAGCCCGAAGGCTTGACCACTCATGAGCTGTACCCGAACGGTATCTCCACTTCCCTGCCGTTTGACGTGCAAATCCAGATCGTGCAATCGATTCGCGGCATGGAAAACGCGCACATCGTGCGTCCGGGCTACGCCATCGAGTACGACTACTTCGACCCGCGTGACCTCAAGTACAGCCTGGAAACCAAAGTGATCGGCGGTTTGTTCTTTGCCGGGCAAATCAACGGCACCACCGGTTACGAAGAAGCAGGTGCCCAAGGTTTGCTGGCCGGAACCAATGCTGCACTGCGCGCGCAGGGCAAAGACAGCTGGTGCCCGCGTCGCGATGAGGCGTACATCGGTGTGTTGGTCGACGACCTGATTACCCTGGGTACCCAGGAACCGTACCGGATGTTCACATCCCGGGCGGAATACCGCTTGATCCTGCGCGAAGACAACGCCGACCTGCGTCTGACCGAAAAAGGTCGCGAACTGGGCCTGGTCGACGACGCACGGTGGGCTGCCTTCTGCAAAAAACGCGAAAGCATCGCGTTGGAAGAACAGCGGCTGAAAAGCACTTGGGTCCGCCCGGGCACCGAACAGGGCGATGCGATTGCCGAAAAATTCGGCACGCCGTTGACCCACGAATACAACTTGCTCAACCTGCTGTCGCGTCCGGAAATCGACTACGCTGGTCTGGTCGAAGTGACCGGGCAGGGTGCAGAAGACCCGCAGGTTGCCGAGCAGGTCGAAATCAAGACCAAATACGCCGGTTACATTGACCGTCAGCAGGATGAAATCGCCCGCCTGCGCGCCAGTGAAGACACCAAGCTGCCTGTGGATATCGACTACACCGGGATTTCCGGGCTGTCGAAAGAAATCCAAAGCAAGCTGGGGATAACTCGGCCAGAGACCCTGGGCCAGGCTTCACGTATCCCCGGTGTCACCCCGGCAGCGATTTCGCTGCTGATGATTCATTTGAAAAAACGCGGCGCGGGCCGTCAGTTGGAGCAAAGCGCTTGAGTTCGTTGGTCACCTCGCAACACGCCGAAGAGTTATCCACAGGTGCGCGCCAGTTGGGCGTCGACCTGACCCCGGCCCAGCACGAATTGCTGTTGGGCTACCTGGCCCTGTTGATCAAATGGAACAAGGCTTACAACCTGACCGCGGTGCGTGATCCCAACGAAATGGTGTCCCGTCACTTGCTCGACAGCTTGAGCGTGATGCCATTCATCGAAAATGGTCGCTGGCTCGACGTCGGCAGTGGGGGCGGCATGCCAGGCATCCCACTGGCCATTCTGTTTCCCGAGTCGCAAGTGACCTGCCTGGACAGCAACGGCAAGAAGACCCGCTTCCTGACCCAGGTCAAACTCGAACTCAAGCTGGATAACCTGCAAGTTATCCACAGTCGCGTCGAAGCCTTCACGCCTGAACAGCCATTCAACGGAATCGTTTCCCGGGCGTTCAGCAGCATGGAGAACTTCAGCAACTGGACCCGCCATCTGGGCGACCGCGACACCCGCTGGCTGGCAATGAAGGGCGTCCATCCAAGCGATGAGCTGTTAGCATTGCCGGCAGACTTCCACCTCGATAGCGAACACGCCTTGGCCGTACCCGGTTGCCAAGGCCAACGCCATCTGCTGATACTGCGCCGCACGGCATGATTGGGAACACAAGCAAGAATGGCTAAGGTATTCGCGATAGCGAACCAGAAAGGTGGCGTGGGCAAAACCACCACCTGCATCAACCTCGCAGCATCCCTGGTCGCAACCAAGCGCCGGGTGCTGTTGATCGATCTCGATCCACAGGGCAACGCCACCATGGGGAGCGGTGTGGATAAACACGGCCTGGAAAACTCGGTCTACGACTTGCTGATTGGCGAGTGCGACCTGGCCCAGGCCATGCACTACTCCGAACATGGTGGTTATCAACTGCTGCCGGCCAACCGCGATTTGACTGCGGCGGAAGTGGTGCTGCTGGAAATGCAGATGAAAGAAAGCCGTCTGCGCAGCGCCCTGGCGCCAATCCGCGAGAATTACGACTACATCCTGATCGACTGCCCGCCGTCGCTGTCGATGCTGACACTGAACGCGCTGGTGGCCGCCGATGGGGTGATTATCCCCATGCAGTGCGAGTACTACGCGTTGGAAGGGTTGAGCGACCTTGTGGATAACATCAAGCGCATTGCCGAATTGCTCAACCCGAACCTGCAGATCGAAGGCTTGCTGCGGACCATGTTCGATCCGCGCCTGAGCCTGATGAACGATGTATCGGCGCAGCTCAAGGAACACTTCGGTGACCAGCTGTACGACACGGTGATCCCGCGCAACATCCGTTTGGCCGAAGCCCCGAGCTACGGCATGCCGGCTTTGGCCTATGACAAACAATCCCGTGGTGCCATTGCCTACCTGGCGCTGGCCGGCGAGATGGTTCGCCGTCAGCGCCGCAATTCACGCACCGCTGCAGCCCAGCCAACTTAAGGAATCCCCATGGCCGTCAAGAAACGAGGTCTCGGACGTGGACTGGATGCACTGTTGAGTGGTCCGACCGTCACATCGCTTGAAGAACAGGCGGTGCAGGCCGACGAGCGCGAGCTGCAACACCTGCCGCTGGACCTGATCCAGCGCGGCAAATACCAGCCACGCCGGGACATGGACCCCCAGGCGCTGGAAGAACTGGCCAATTCGATCAAGGCCCAAGGTGTGATGCAACCGATCGTGGTGCGTCCGATTGGCGGCGGCCGTTTTGAAATCATCGCTGGTGAACGCCGCTGGCGCGCGAGCCAGCAGGCCGGCAAGGAAACCATCCCGGCGATGGTGCGCGATGTACCGGATGAAACCGCCATCGCCATGGCGTTGATCGAGAATATCCAGCGCGAAGACCTCAACCCGATCGAAGAAGCCATTGCCCTGCAGCGCTTGCAGCAGGAATTCCAGTTGACCCAGCAACAAGTGGCCGAGGCGGTGGGTAAATCCCGTGTGACCGTGTCCAACTTGCTGCGTCTGATCGCGTTGCCGGAAGTCATCAAGACCATGTTGTCCCACGGCGACCTGGAAATGGGTCACGCCCGTGCATTGCTCGGTTTGCCGGAAAATCAACAGGTTGAAGGGGCGCGACACGTTGTCGCACGGGGGCTCACCGTTCGTCAGACCGAGGCCCTGGTTCGCCAATGGCTCAGCGGCAAACCTGCACCGGTCGAAACGGCCAAACCTGATCCGGATATCGCCCGCCTCGAGCAGCGCCTGGCCGAGCGCCTGGGCTCTGCGGTGCAAATTCGCCACGGGAAGAAAGGCAAAGGCCAATTGGTTATCGGATATAACTCCCTCGATGAGCTTCAGGGCGTCCTTGCCCACATCCGCTGAAACATTTGCTTATGTAGCGCGTGATCGGAAATCACTACCCGGCAGTTGAATAGGGGCAGAACCGCCCCTATACTCTGCGCGCATTTTGTCGGCACAAATTATGCCAAGTTATTGATTTCCGGCAGCCGACCATTGAGGAGCAAGAGTGATGGAAACCCGCACGCCAAACACGTTGCCGTTCCATCGCTTGGCCGTTTTTCCGGTTTTATTGGCTCAATTTGTCATCTTGCTGATCGCCGCATTGGCGCTTTGGTACTGGCATGGAGTCGTAGCCGGATATTCAGGACTCTGCGGAGGCCTGATAGCCTTGCTGCCCAATATGTATTTCGCTCACAGGGCCTTTCGGTTTTCCGGCGCCCGAGCAGCCCAGGCTATCGTCCGGTCATTTTATGCCGGCGAGGCAGGGAAACTGATTTTGACGGCAGTGCTGTTTGCACTGACCTTTGCAGGTGTGAAGCCATTGGCGCCGCTGGCTGTATTCGGCGTCTTCGTGTTGACCCAACTGGTCAGCTGGTTCGCTCCCCTGCTAATGAAAACAAGACTTTCGAAACCTTAGGGCGTTTGAGGCAACCATGGCAGAAACAACCGCTTCGGGCTATATCCAGCACCACTTGCAGAACCTGACCTTCGGTCAGCTTCCTAATGGCGGCTGGGGCTTTGCCCACTCCGCAGCAGAGGCCAAAGAAATGGGCTTCTGGGCTTTCCACCTGGATACTCTGGGCTGGTCGGTCGCATTGGGTCTGATCTTCGTCCTGATTTTCCGCATGGCGGCAAAGAAGGCGACTTCCGGTCAGCCAGGTGCTTTGCAGAACTTCGTTGAAGTACTGGTCGAATTCGTCGATGGCAGCGTGAAAGACAGCTTCCATGGTCGCAGCCCGGTGATCGCACCGCTGGCACTGACTATCTTCGTCTGGGTGTTCCTGATGAACGCCGTCGACCTGATCCCGGTCGACTGGATTCCTCAGCTGGCCATCCTGATCTCCGGCGATCACCACATTCCATTCCGTGCGGTTTCCACCACGGACCCTAACGCCACCCTGGGCATGGCCCTGTCGGTGTTCGCGTTGATCATTTTCTACAGCATCAAGGTCAAGGGCATCGGCGGTTTCATCGGCGAACTGACCCTGCACCCGTTCGGCAGCAAGAACATCTTCGTTCAAGCCCTGCTGATCCCGGTGAACTTCCTGCTGGAGTTCGTGACCCTGGTCGCCAAGCCTATCTCCCTGGCCCTGCGACTGTTCGGCAACATGTATGCCGGCGAGCTGGTGTTCATTCTGATCGCTGTGATGTTCGGCAGTGGTCTGCTCTGGCTTAGCGGCCTGGGCGTGGTTCTGCAGTGGGCGTGGGCTGTGTTCCACATCCTGATCATCACCCTGCAGGCCTTCATCTTCATGATGCTGACCATCGTCTACCTGTCGATGGCGCACGAAGAGAACCATTAAGACCAGTCTCGACTAGTCTGATGTCCTTCCCGGTGAAACGGGAAGGTAGGCCCTACCGGGCTATGAAACGATTTGTTTTACCGCTTTAAAATCTAAAAAACCTAAACCATACGACGTAAAAGTCGGGAGGAAAGATGGAAACTGTAGTTGGTCTAACCGCTATCGCTGTTGCACTGTTGATCGGCCTGGGCGCCCTGGGTACTGCCATTGGTTTCGGCCTGCTGGGCGGCAAATTCCTGGAAGGCGCAGCGCGTCAGCCAGAAATGGTCCCAATGCTGCAAGTTAAAATGTTCATCGTCGCCGGCCTGCTCGACGCCGTGACCATGATCGGCGTTGGTATCGCTCTGTTCTTCACCTTCGCGAACCCCTTCGTTGGTCAACTCGCTGGCTAATCACTCGAATTTTTCGAGTTGATTGGAGTGATGGACAACGAATGAGCGAGGTGTTGGCGTGAACATTAATGCAACCCTGATTGGCCAATCCGTTGCGTTCTTCATTTTTGTAGTGTTTTGCATGAAGTTCGTGTGGCCTCCGGTCATCGCGGCTTTGCACGAACGTCAGAAGAAGATCGCTGATGGCTTGGACGCTGCCAACCGTGCAGCTCGCGACCTGGAGTTGGCCCAAGAGAAAGCGGGTCATCAACTGCGCGATGCTAAGGCACAGGCAGCTGAAATCATTGAGCAAGCCAAGAAACGCGGTAACCAGATCGTCGAAGAGGCTGTTGAAAAAGCCCGCGTCGAAGCTGACCGTGTGAAGGCTTCGGCTCATGCCGAGATCGAACAGGAACTGAACGGCGTCAAAGACGCGCTGCGTGCCCAACTGGGTGCTCTGGCGGTCGGCGGTGCTGAGAAGATCCTCGGTGCCACAATCGATCAAAACGCGCACGCGGAGCTGGTTAACAAACTGGCTGCTGAAATTTAAGCGAGGGCGATCATGGCAGAACTGACCACGTTGGCCCGACCTTACGCTAAGGCAGCCTTCGAGCACGCCCAGGCCCACCAGCAGCTGGCCTCTTGGTCAGCCATGCTCGGCCTGGCTGCAGCAGTGTCGCAAGACGACACCATGCAGCGCGTGCTCAAGGCCCCGCGCCTGACGAGCGCAGACAAGGCCGCCACTTTTATTGAAGTGTGCGGCGACAAGTTTGATGTGAAAGTGCAGAACTTCATTCACGTCATTGCCGAAAACGACCGTCTCCCGCTGTTGCCGGAGATCGCCGCTCTGTTCGACCTGTACAAGGCCGAAGCAGAGAAGTCGGTAGACGTTGAAGTGACCAGTGCTTTTGCATTGAACCAAGAACAGCAAGACAAACTCGCCAAGGTTCTCAGTGCACGACTCAATCGGGAAGTGCGCCTGCAAGCTTCGGAGGACGCATCCCTGATTGGTGGTGTTGTTATCCGTGCCGGCGACCTGGTTATCGATGGCTCGATTCGCGGAAAAATCGCGAAACTTGCCGAAGCATTGAAATCTTGAGTTTGAAGGGGCAGCAGAGCAATGCAGCAACTCAATCCTTCCGAAATAAGTGAAATTATCAAGGGCCGCATCGACAAGCTCGATGTGACCTCCCAAGCCCGTAACGAAGGCACTGTCGTCAGCGTATCTGACGGCATCGTGCGGATTCACGGTCTGGCCGACGTCATGTACGGCGAGATGATCGAGTTTCCGGGCGGCGTCTACGGTATGGCCCTCAACCTGGAGCAAGACTCCGTAGGTGCCGTTGTATTGGGCGCTTACACCAGTCTGGCTGAAGGCATGAGCGCCAAGTGCACAGGCCGCATCCTGGAAGTTCCGGTTGGTAAGGAACTGCTGGGTCGCGTAGTCGACGCACTGGGTAACCCTGTTGACGGTAAAGGTCCACTGGGCAACACCGAGACCGACGCGGTCGAGAAAGTTGCTCCAGGCGTGATCTGGCGTAAGTCGGTAGACCAGCCTGTACAGACTGGCTACAAGGCTGTCGATGCCATGATCCCAGTCGGCCGTGGCCAGCGTGAGCTGATCATCGGTGACCGTCAGATCGGTAAGACCGCTCTGGCGATCGACGCGATCATCAACCAGAAGAACAGCGGCATTTTCTGCGTCTACGTAGCTATCGGTCAGAAACAATCGACCATTGCCAACGTGGTTCGCAAGCTGGAAGAAAACGGCGCCCTGGCCAACACGATCATCGTGGCTGCCAGTGCTTCGGAATCTCCTGCGCTGCAATTCCTGGCACCGTACTCCGGTTGCACCATGGGTGAATTCTTCCGCGACCGCGGTGAAGACGCGCTGATCGTTTATGACGATCTGTCCAAGCAAGCAGTGGCTTACCGCCAGATTTCCCTGCTGCTGCGCCGTCCACCAGGCCGTGAAGCCTACCCAGGCGACGTGTTCTATCTCCACTCCCGTCTGCTGGAGCGCGCATCCCGCGTTTCGGAAGAGTACGTAGAGAAGTTCACCAACGGCGCAGTGACCGGCAAAACCGGTTCCCTGACCGCACTGCCGATCATCGAAACCCAGGCTGGCGACGTTTCCGCGTTCGTTCCGACCAACGTGATTTCCATCACCGACGGTCAGATCTTCCTGGAATCGGCCATGTTCAACTCGGGCATCCGCCCTGCAGTGAACGCCGGTGTTTCGGTATCCCGTGTGGGTGGTGCCGCTCAGACCAAGATCATCAAGAAGCTGTCCGGTGGTATCCGTACCGCTCTGGCTCAGTACCGTGAACTGGCGGCATTCGCCCAGTTCGCTTCTGACCTGGACGAAGCGACCCGTAAGCAACTTGAGCATGGTCAGCGCGTTACCGAGCTGATGAAGCAGAAGCAATACGCCCCTATGTCGATCGCTGACATGGCGTTGTCGCTGTATGCCGCTGAGCGTGGGTTCCTGACCGACGTTGAAATCGCCAAGGTCGGCAGCTTTGAACAAGCGCTGATTGCTTACTTCAACCGCGATCACGCCGAATTGATGGCGAAGATCAACGTGAAGGGTGACTTCAATGACGATATCGACGCTGGCATGAAAGCCGGTATCGAGAAGTTCAAGGCCACCCAAACCTGGTAAGCCGCAGCGGGAGCCGCAAGGCTCCCGCTTGCTAACCTGATAGGTGTTACATGGCAGGCGCAAAAGAGATTCGCAGTAAGATTGCGAGCATCAAAAGCACGCAAAAAATTACCAGCGCCATGGAAAAAGTGGCGGTCAGCAAAATGCGCAAGGCACAAATGCGCATGGCTGCTAGCCGTCCTTATGCGGAGCGTATCCGCCAGGTAATTGGGCATCTGGCCAACGCCAACCCGGAATACCGCCACCCGTTCATGATCGACCGCGCAGTCAAGCGTGTGGGTTATGTGGTTGTGAGCAGTGACCGTGGTTTGTGCGGTGGTCTGAATACCAACCTGTTCAAGGCCCTGGTCAAGGACATGGCGGTAAACCGCGAAAACGGCGTCGAGATCGATCTGTGTGTCGTTGGTAGCAAGGGTGCGGCCTTTTTCCGCAACTTCGGCGGTAACGTCGTTGCAGCTATCAGCCACCTGGGTGAAGAGCCGTCGATCAATGATTTGATCGGCAGTGTGAAGGTGATGCTGGATGCGTACCTGGAAGGCCGGATTGACCGCCTGTCCGTGGTATCCAACAAGTTCATCAACACCATGACCCAGCAGCCAACCGTGGAGCAATTGATTCCACTGGTGGCGACTCCGGATCAGGAACTCAAGCACCACTGGGACTACCTCTACGAACCGGACGCCAAAGAGCTGCTTGACGGCTTGATGGTGCGCTACGTGGAGTCGCAGGTGTACCAGGCGGTGGTCGAGAACAACGCAGCTGAACAAGCGGCGCGGATGATCGCGATGAAAAACGCTACCGATAACGCCGGTGATCTGATCAGCGATTTGCAGCTGATCTACAACAAGGCGCGTCAGGCTGCGATCACCCAAGAGATCTCGGAAATCGTCGGCGGCGCTGCCGCGGTTTAACGGTTCAAATATTCAGAGGATCCAGCTATGAGTAGCGGACGTATCGTTCAAATCATCGGCGCCGTTATCGACGTGGAATTTCCACGCGACAGCGTACCGAGCATCTACAACGCGCTGAAAGTACAAGGCGCGGAAACTACTCTGGAAGTTCAGCAGCAGCTGGGCGACGGCGTAGTTCGTACCATTGCGATGGGTTCCACCGAAGGCTTGAAGCGCGGTCTGGACGTTGTCGACACTGGCGCTGCCATCTCCGTACCGGTCGGTAAAGCGACCCTGGGCCGGATCATGGACGTACTGGGCAACCCGATTGACGAAGCTGGCCCGATCGACACCGAAGAGCGCTGGGGCATTCACCGTCCAGCACCTTCGTTCGCCGAACAAGCTGGCGGCAACGACCTGCTGGAAACCGGCATCAAGGTTATCGACCTGGTTTGCCCGTTCGCCAAGGGCGGTAAAGTGGGTCTGTTCGGTGGTGCCGGTGTAGGCAAGACCGTAAACATGATGGAACTGATCCGTAACATCGCCATCGAGCACAGCGGTTATTCCGTGTTCGCCGGTGTGGGTGAGCGTACTCGTGAGGGTAACGACTTCTACCACGAGATGAAGGACTCCAACGTTCTGGACAAAGTGGCACTGGTTTACGGTCAGATGAACGAGCCGCCGGGAAACCGTCTGCGCGTAGCACTGACTGGCCTGACCATGGCCGAGAAGTTCCGTGACGAAGGTAACGACGTTCTGCTGTTCGTCGACAACATCTACCGTTACACCCTGGCCGGTACTGAAGTATCCGCACTGCTGGGCCGTATGCCTTCGGCAGTAGGTTACCAGCCGACCCTGGCTGAAGAGATGGGCGTTCTGCAAGAACGTATCACTTCGACCAAGGAAGGTTCGATCACTTCGATCCAAGCGGTATACGTACCTGCGGATGACTTGACCGACCCGTCGCCAGCGACCACCTTCGCTCACTTGGACGCCACCGTCGTACTGTCCCGTGACATCGCTTCCCTGGGTATCTACCCAGCGGTCGATCCACTCGACTCGACTTCGCGCCAGCTGGACCCGAACGTGATCGGCCAGGAGCATTACGACACCGCTCGCGGCGTTCAGTACGTGCTGCAGCGTTACAAAGAACTGAAGGACATCATTGCGATCCTGGGTATGGACGAGCTGTCGGAAACCGACAAGCAGTTGGTATCCCGCGCTCGTAAGATCCAGCGCTTCTTGTCGCAGCCGTTCTTCGTGGCTGAAGTCTTCACCGGTGCATCGGGTAAATACGTTTCCCTGAAAGACACCATTGCTGGCTTCAAAGGCATCCTCAACGGTGACTACGACCACCTGCCAGAACAAGCGTTCTACATGGTCGGCGGCATCGAAGAAGCGATCGAGAAAGCCAAGAAACTGTAATCCAGGCGCCCGGAAATGGGCGCTCATCAGGTTGAGGCAATCAGATGGCTATGACAGTCCATTGCGATATCGTCAGCGCGGAAGGGGAAATCTTCTCCGGTCTGGTAGAGATGGTGATTGCACACGGCGAACTCGGTGACCTTGGCATTGCCATGGGCCACGCGCCGTTGATCACCAGCTTGAAGCCAGGTCCGATCACGCTGACCAAGCAGGGCGGGGAAAAGGAGGTGTTTTACATCTCTGGTGGTTTCCTCGAGGTTCAGCCGAACATGGTCAAGGTACTTGCCGACACCGTGCAACGTGCTGGCGACCTGGATGAAGCCTCCGCTCAGGAAGCCGTCAAGGCTGCCGAGAAGGCCCTGAACGAAAAGGGTGCGGACTTCGACTACAGCGCTGCTGCTGTACGTCTGGCCGAGGCTGCAGCCCAGCTGCGCACGCTCCAGCAGTTGCGCAAGAAGTAAGCGGCCTAGCCGTCGTACATCATGCGCGATTGATTAAAAAGGGTAGCCTCGGCTACCCTTTTTCTTTTTCAGCAAAACACTTCTCTGGTCTGAAGCCGGACCGCCCAGGATTGGTAGCCACTCATGTCTCTTGAAATCGTTATTCTCGCCGCAGGCCAGGGCACCCGCATGCGTTCGGCCCTGCCCAAGGTGCTGCACCCGATTGCCGGCAATTCCATGCTGGGCCATGTTATCCACAGCGCCCGGCAACTGGACCCCCAGCGCATTCACGTAGTGATCGGTCACGGTGCCGATGTGGTGCGTGAGCGTCTCGCCGCAGACGACTTGAATTTCGTTCTACAAGACAAGCAACTCGGTACCGGCCACGCCACCGCGCAGGCCGTGCCCTTCATCACGGCGGACACCGTGCTGATCCTGTATGGCGATGTGCCGCTGATCGAAGTCGAAACGCTGCAACGCCTGCTCAAGCATGTAGTCCCAGGCCAGATGGGCCTGTTGACCGTTGAACTGGAAGACCCCACTGGCTACGGACGCATTGTGCGCAACGCCGATGGCAAGGTTGCCGCTATCGTTGAACACAAGGATGCCAGCGAAGCCCAGCGCGCTATTACCGAAGGCAATACAGGGATCCTGGCAGTGCCTGCCAACAAGCTCGCCGACTGGATGAGCCGCCTGTCCAACAACAACGCCCAGGGCGAGTACTACCTCACTGACGTCATTGAAATGGCCGTGAGCGATGGCCTGCTGGTCGCCACCGAGCAGCCCCACGACCCGATGGAAGTGCAGGGCGCCAACGATCGCAAGCAACTGGCCGAGCTGGAGCGTCATTACCAACTGCGCGAAGGCCGCCGCCTGATGGCCCAGGGCGTGACCCTGCGCGACCCGGCACGCTTCGATGTACGCGGTGAGGTCACCGTCGGCCGCGACGTGCTGATCGATATCAACGTGATCCTCGAAGGCCGTGTGGTCATCGAAGATGACGTGGTGATCGGCCCGAACTGCGTGATCAAGGACAGCACCCTGCGCAAGGGCGTGGTGGTCAAGGCCAACACTCATATCGACGGTGCCGTGATGGGCGAGGGCAGTGACGCTGGCCCGTTTGCGCGGTTGCGTCCAGGTAGCGTGCTGGGCGCCAAGGCCCATGTGGGCAACTTTGTCGAATTGAAGAACGCCAAGTTGGACGCCGAAGCCAAAGTCGGCCACTTGACCTACTTGGGTGACGCCACCGTAGGCGCGCGAACCAACATCGGCGCGGGCACCATCACGTGTAACTATGACGGCGCCAATAAGCACCAGACCACCATTGGGGCGGACGTGTTTATCGGTTCCAATAATTCGTTGGTGGCCCCGGTTACCCTCGACGATGGCGCCAGCACAGCCGCCGGCTCAACCATCAACCAGGATGTGGATAAATCTCAACTGGCGGTAGCCCGCGCCCGCCAACGCAACATCGACGGCTGGAAGCGCCCGGTAAAAATCAAAAAGACCTGAGTTATCCACAGCTCTTCAGCGACAAGTATTCAATGTGGGAGGGGGCTTGCCCCCGATTGCAGACTCTCAGCCAACATCCTTGTAGCTGATAGACATCAATCGGGGGCAAGCCCCCTCCCACATTTGCTCTGTGTCGTATGAAAATTTGCTGCTTTCCGCTTGACGATGTTTCGCCAATAGGTTTTGATTGCCTTCGTTATCTTTCGAAACGAAACTTATCATCACCATGTCGAAACGAAATACACCCCAGCGGCGCCACAACATCCTGACCTTGCTCAATGAACAGGGCGAAGTCAGCGTGGACGAGTTGGCCAAGCATTTCGAAACGTCGGAAGTTACGATTCGTAAAGATCTGGCTGCCCTGGAAAGCAACGGCCTGCTGCTGCGTCGCTACGGCGGCGCGATCACCATGCCCCAGGAACTGGTGGGCGACGCCACCCAACCTATCTCGGTGTACAAGCGCGCCATCGCCCGTGCGGCTGTGATGCGCCTGCGCGAACACGCCCGCATCATCATCGACAGCGGCAGCACTACCGCCGCGATGATCCCTGAACTGGGCCACCAGCCCGGCCTGGTGGTGATGACCAACTCCCTGCACGTAGCCAGCGCCTTGAGCGAACTGGAACACGAGCCGGTGCTGCTGATGACCGGCGGCACCTGGGACCCGCATTCGGACTCGTTCCAAGGCCAGGTCGCCGAGCAAGTGCTGCGTTCCTACGACTTCGACCAGCTTTTCATTGGGGCTGATGGCATCGACCTGGAGCGCGGCACCACCACCTTCAACGAATTGCTGGGCTTGAGCCGCGTCATGGCCGAGGTCGCCCGTGAAGTGGTGGTGATGGTCGAGTCCGACAAGATTGGCCGCAAGATTCCCAACCTGGAACTGCCCTGGAGCAGCGTCCATACCCTTATTACCGATGATCGCCTGCCGCTCGAGGCCCGCGACCAGATCCAAGCCCGCGGCATTACGTTGATATGCGCGGCAATCATCTAGGAGAAACACCATGTGTGGCATCGTAGGCGCAGTCGCTGAACGCAACATCACTCCCATCCTGCTCGAAGGCCTCAAGCGCCTGGAATACCGTGGCTACGACAGCGCCGGTGTGGCCGTCTTCACCAACGCCGGCAAGCTGGAGCGCATGCGCCGCCCGGGTAAGGTCAGCGAGTTGGAACAGGCCCTGGCCGGCGAGCCGCTGGTGGGGCGTCTGGGTATCGCCCACACCCGTTGGGCCACCCACGGTGCGCCGTGCGAGCGCAACGCCCACCCACACTTCTCCGGCGATCTGGCGGTGGTGCATAACGGCATCATCGAAAACCACGAAGTGCTGCGCGAACAACTCAAAGGCCTGGGCTACGTGTTCACTTCAGACACTGACACCGAAGTCATCGCCCACCTGCTCAACCACAAACTCAAGGACCTGGGCGACCTGACTGTCGCCCTCAAGGCCACGGTCAAGGAACTGCACGGTGCCTACGGCCTGGCCGTGGTCAGCGCCAGCCAGCCCGACCGCGTGGTTGCCGCGCGCAGTGGCAGCCCGCTGGTGATCGGCCTGGGCCTGGGCGAGAACTTCCTCGCCTCCGACCAACTGGCGCTGCGCCAAGTCACCGACCGCTTCATGTACCTGGAAGAAGGCGATATTGCTGATATCCGCCGTGAAAGCGTGCAGATCTGGGACGTCAACGGTCAGTCCGTCGAGCGCGAAGCCGTGCAATACCGCGACGGTGCCGAAGCGGCCGACAAGGGCGAGTACCGCCACTTCATGCTCAAGGAAATCCACGAGCAACCCGCAGTGGTGCAACGCACCCTCGAAGGTCGCCTGAGCCAGAACCAGGTATTGGTCAATGCCTTCGGCCCACAAGCTGCCGAGCTGTTCGCCAAAGTGCGCAACGTGCAAATCGTCGCCTGCGGCACCAGCTACCACGCCGGCATGGTTGCCCGTTACTGGCTCGAAGAACTGGCCGGCATCCCGTGCCAAGTGGAAGTTGCCAGCGAGTTCCGCTACCGCAAAGTGGTGGTGCAGCCTGACACCCTGTTCGTGACCATCTCCCAGTCCGGTGAAACCGCCGACACCCTGGCCGCGCTGCGCAATGCCAAGGAGCTGGGCTTCCTCGCCAGCCTGGCCATCTGCAACGTCAGCATCAGCTCGCTGGTGCGTGAATCCGACCTGACCCTGCTGACCCAGGCCGGTCGTGAGATCGGCGTGGCGTCCACCAAAGCCTTCACCACCCAGCTGGTTGGCCTGCTGTTGCTGACCCTGTCCCTGGGCCAGGTTCGCGGCACCCTCGCCGAAGGCGTCGAATCCACGCTGGTCGAAGAACTGCGCCGCCTGCCAACCCGCCTGGGTGAAGCCCTGGCCATGGACAGCACCGTGGAAAAAGTCGCCGAGCTGTTCGCCGACAAGAACCACACTCTGTTCCTCGGCCGTGGCGCGCAATACCCGGTGGCGATGGAAGGCTCGCTCAAGCTCAAGGAAATCTCGTACATCCACGCCGAAGCCTACCCGGCCGGAGAACTCAAACACGGCCCATTGGCCCTGGTGGATGACGACATGCCGGTGGTTACCGTGGCGCCGAACAACGAACTGCTGGAGAAGCTCAAGTCCAACCTGCAGGAAGTCCGCGCCCGTGGCGGCCAACTGGTGGTGTTCGCCGACGAAAAAGCCGGCATGACCAACGGTGAAGGCACCCATGTCATCAACATGCCGCACATCCACGACACCCTGTCGCCGATTCTCTACACCATCCCGCTGCAATTGCTGTCGTACTACGTGGCCGTGCTTAAAGGCACCGATGTGGACCAGCCGCGTAACCTGGCGAAGTCGGTGACGGTGGAGTAACCCGCCACACCCTGGAGGCCCGACAGGGTCTCCAGCATCAACTCGGGGAGGTGAGGAATCAAACTACGTTAAGTGCGGCAGCCCGCCTAAGGTACAAACTCCACCTTCAACCCCCGGCTCGCACTGCGCCCCTGATCATCACTGACCCGCAACCGATACTCCCCCGACTTGCCCGGCCGCCAGTTCAGCGTGGTCTGCGGCGAACCCTGGCCGATCAAGGTTTGATCAGCAAACCAATACAGCGTCGCCGCATCGCTGGCCGCATTGGCATTCAGCGGGATGCTTTCCTGGGGTTGAGACAAGCGCAACTGGTAGCTCACCTGGGTCAGTGGCGAGCGGATCTGCGGCGCTTCACTCTGGTCACTCAGGCGGTTGGGCTGGCAGTTCTTCATCACACTGGGCGGCGTGCGCCGAGGCAGGCCGGCCGCGCGGTACAGGCGTTGCACGTCACTCGGCCAGAATTCGAAGACTTCTTCGCGGGTGTACTGCGGATCGAACGGCGGGCAGGCGGCCTTGCCGGTGCGGGTGTCGATCAGCACCGGGCGGTGCAGGTTGGACACGCGAATCGGCGAGACGCCGGGGATGTACCAGGTCTTGCGGGTTTGCGGGCACCAACGGTTGGGCAGTTCGCCGGACGCGGCGCAGACGTCGATGCGCACCAGCCCGGCGGGCGGTTTGTCAGGCTTGATGACGGTGTTGGGCAAGGCCAGGGGCAGGGCGTCGGCGATGCGGAAGAACAGCGGCGCAGCGGTCTTGGCACCGATAAACGCCGGGTTCGGGCGGCCATCGAAGTTACCCACCCACACCACCAGCACGTAAGGGCCGACCAGCCCCGCGCTCCAGGCATCGTGAAAGCCCCAGGACGTGCCGGTTTTCCAGGCAGTGCGCCAATGTCGACCGGGCAGGCCATCCGGGCGTGGGTTACGGCGCAGCATGTCGCGCACCATGAACGCGGCCTGGGGCGTGAGCAACGGCGCGCCGGTGGATTGCGGCTGTTCCTGCAAATAGCGCAACGGGCGCAGGTGCCCGTCACCGGCCAGCATCACATACAGCCGCGCCAGTTCTTCCGGGGTCATCTCGCCGCCACCGAGGGCCAGGGCCAGGCCGTAGTGGCTCTCGTCGCGCAGGCCTTTGATGCCGGCGCGTTGCAGCAATCCGTATAGAGACGGGGACTTCACTTGGCTGGCGAGCCACACCGCCGGGATGTTGCGACTGCGGATCAACGCATCTCGCGCTGTCAGCGGGCCGACAAAACTGCCGTCGAAGTTTTCCGGTTGGAAGTAGCCGAAGTTACTGGGCAAGTCTTTAAGGATGCTCATGGGGTGGATAACCCCCTGGTCCAGCGCCAGCCCATATAGAAAGGGTTTGAGCGTCGACCCCGGCGAGCGTCGCGACAGCACGCCATTCAACTGACCGTGCAGGTTTGTGGATAAGTAATCCGCCGAGCCCACCAGTGCCTTGACGCTCTGGTCGCGGCTGTCGATCAGGATCGCCGTGGCGTTTTCCACCCCTGTGCTGCGCCGCTCGGCGATAAACCCGGTGATCAGGCGTTCGAGCAATTGCTGCAACGGCAGGTTGAGGGTGCTGTTCAATTCATTGCCGGCTTGGGAAGCCAGCAGCTGTTCACTCAGGTGCGGGGCGAGGAACGGGATCTGCTGGCGGTTGCGCGCTTCCAAAGGCAAATCGAGCAGGCTGTCGTTGCGCGGGTCCTGTGGATAAGTCTGGCGCCAGTCCGCCATCAAGCGCAGTCGCGCATCTTGCAGTGAGGGCCCGAAGCGCGCCCGCCGCCCCGGCTGTTGCGGAATCACCGCCAGCGCCAGCGCTTCGGACAGCGACAGCTGCGCCGCCGACTTGCCGAAGTAGATACGGCTTGCGGCTTCAGCCCCTTCGATATTGCCGCCCATGGGCGCCAGGTTCAGGTAGGCCTCAAGGATATCGTGCTTGCTGTAGCATGCCTCCAGCCACAGCGCCAGCGCCATCTGCTGCAACTTGCCCGGCACCTGGCGGGTGTTCAGGTCCCACAGGCGCCGGGCCAGTTGCATGCTCAAGGTCGAGCCGCCCTGGCGCTGGCCACCGCTGTAGGTGGCCATGGCCGCCCGCAGCAACGCCGGGGGATTGATCCCCGGATGCCAGTAGAAATTGCGGTCTTCCTTGAGCAGCAAGGTTTCGACCAGTGACGGCGATATCCGCTCCAGAGGTAGCCACAGGCGGTATTGACCGTCATCCGCCAGCGTCATGCGCAATAGCGAACCGTCGTCGGCCAACACCACCCGCGATGAGGTGACCGCGTGTTCCAGCGGGGCATGGGGCCAGAGCCGCAGGCCCACCAGCACCGCCGCCGCTACGAGCAGCGGCGGCGCCAGGCGCTTAAGGCTTGGTAATTTCAAGCTGGCCTACTTTGCCGCGCCCTTGCAGGGTGGTCTCGTACATGCCTTCGGCGTAGGCCGGTGGCGTGTTGAAGGTGCCGGCGTTGGTGGCGCGTACACGGTAGACGAACGTGCCGACATCACGCAGCGCGGTACCGTACAACACCACGCGATCATCACGCACATCCACGTAGTCCGGCTGCCAGTTGCTCAGCTCGGTTTCGCCGATGGGGGCTTGCCAGCTCTGCTCTTCCTGGCTGTCTGCTTCCACGTACTCGGACTCTTCGCCCTCGTTTTCCTCCGTGCTGGCGGCTTCTGGCTCCGGCGGCAAGTTATACACAGGCTCGACGCCACCCGGCAGCAGGTCGACCACGGCCACTTGCTGTACCTGATCACGGTCGGTAGCACGCAGGCGCAGGCGCACCAGGAACTCATCACCCACCGCAACCTTGCTCACGGGCTCGCCTTTGAGGTCGAGGTATTCGTGGATGATGTCCAGGCCATTGTTGATCGGCTTGAGCTTGGCGCCCTTGTCGAAACCGGCTTCGCTGAGCATGTAGAACGCGGTCGGGCCGTCGGATTTTTCCATCACCAGCTTTTGCGTGTTGCCCGGCACGGCGGCGCGCGGCGGCTGGCCGGCCATCTCCAGCAATTGCTGTTGCTTGTCACCCAGCCAGGCGGTGGCCTTGAGGGTCATGTCGCTTTGCGCACGCTGGCCGTAGTTGTCCAGGGCACGCAGCAACAGGGCCGCCGACAGCGAGTTATAGCGCTGTTCGTTGAGACGTTTGCCGAGTTTATCCAACAGCGCTGCAGGCACATCGTCCATCAGCTCCGGGAAGTGTCGTGCCAATAGATGCAGGTGTTCGGCGTCGTGCACCAGCGGGTCGTAATACAGGCCGTCGCTGTCCCACTTATCCACAAGGGCGCGCCATGGCACCTTGCGGAACAGGGTATCGGCCTGGCGATCCTGCTTGAGCAGCTTGTAGCTGGCTGCCAGGTAAGCGGCGCCCAGGTCGTTCTGCCAGGTGTCCTTGAAGTAGCTTTCGTAGCGCTCGCGGATATCGCTCAGTGCACCACTCACCAGAATCCCCTGACGGCTCAGCAGGTAACTGGCGTAGGCGCGGTTGCGCAATTCCGACAGGCCTTCGCTGGGACCATTGGCCAGATCTGTCAGGTACGCATTCGAGCGCACCAGCAGGTCTTCCGGCACTGGCAGCCCGCGCTCCTTGGCTTCGATCAGAAAGTCGGTGGCGTAGAGGCTGGCGTAGGGCGCCACATCCGGGTTGGCCGCCCACAAGCCAAAGCCACCGGCCTGGTTCTGACGCTGGCGCAGCATGCGTACTGCACTGCCGAACGCTTGCTCGGCTTCCGGGGCGTTGCCGCCCCAGATCAATGCCGGCATGGCCTTGGACACCAGTTGCTCGGTGCAGGCGTAGCCGTAGTCGTCCAGGTAATGCTTGAGGCCGTTGGCCCACACCAGCGGCGAGGTGGCCACGCCCAGTTGCACATCGCGCAGTTGGCTGAACAGTTCGCGGGTCGGTTTCAGCTCTTTGCTGGCGCTGTCGAAGCGACCCAGGCTCAGGGCGACGCGATGTTCGCTCAGCGGGCGGATCGAGGTGGTTTCGGCGACCTGGATGCGCTTGCCATCCGGCAACACCGCGACAAAGCGCAAATCCGCCGAACCAAGGGTGTCGCCGACCTTGATCTTGAACTCGGCCGTGCCTTCCTTGCGCGGTTGCAGGGACAGTGTGCTGCCCTTATCGCCTTGCACCACCAGACCGTCGCTGGTCTGCACTTCAAACTTCACGTTCGCCGCCGCGTCGAGGTTGCTGAACACCCCGGCGCTGACGTTGAACACATCCCCCGGCGCCACAAAGGCCGGCACGTTCGGTGTGATCACGATCGGCCCGCGTACGTCGGTGCTGGCTTCGCTCACACCCACGCTGTCGCTGTCCACGGCCACCGCAAACAGGTGCAGCTTGCCGTTGAAGCTGTCCGGCACCTGGTAATGCAGCACGGTTTCGCCGGCCGGCAAGTCCACCAGCCCGGACCACCAGGCCACCGGCGGCTGGTGTTTACGCTTGAACGGGTTGAGGTGATTGGCCAGGGCGCCCTCCGTATCGCCACCGGGCGCCGCCCCACTGAGCAGGCGGCTGAATTCCGGCAGGATCAGGTCAAGGATCTGGCTGGTGCCGACTTCCAGCGCACGCTTCTGGAAGAAGAAGCCCAGCGGATCCGGTGTCTGATAGCGCGCTACTTGCAGGATGCCTTCATCGACGGCGTATACCACGGCGCGGCCCGGGCGATCAGCGTTGACCTTGATATCCAGCGTCTGCCCCGGCTCGATCTTCGCCGGACCCTCCACCTTCAAGGCCATGCGCCGCGCATCCAGGTTGATGCTGAACGGCACCACGCCGTAGGACAGCGGGCTCATGTACACCTCGGCCGAGCCCATGTCGCGCACAAACTGCACGTTCACGTAGGCATTGCCCTCAAGCCCTGCGGGAACACGGATATGTTGCACGCTGTTGGTGCTGTCGGCCTTGAACCACTGCTGGGTGTAGACCTTGTCCCGTTCGATAGTGATCAAGCCGGCGCCGGTGTACGGGGCACGGATGCTGATGGCGATTTCATCACCGGTGGCATAGCTGCGTTTATCCAGGCGCAGTTGCAGCTCGGCATTGCGTTCCAGGGAGCGCGAGGTGTTGCCACGCCCGGCCACGCTGTAGTCGATCTGGTTGAGCAGGTTGCCGTTGGCGTCCTTCAGCTGCAGGGTGAAATCGCCCGGTGTCGACGTGTTAAGCGTCTGCTTGGCGCCTTCTTTCGTCATCACCAACGGTGACGCGGGCTGGCTGATGTTCTTGATGCGTGACTCGTACTTGTAGGTGCCGTTGGACTGTTTCACCAGCACCGACACGTAACGGTGCTCGACCACTTCGCTGGTCAGGCCGTCCACCGCCAGTGGTGTCAGGTCCGGCGCGACGGCCAGCCATTGCACCTGGCGCGGTGCATCCTTGGCGACGTAAGACAGCGAATCCTGACTTTTCACACCCACCAGGTAGGGCGCGGACGACACCAGCAAGGCACTTTGCGCCGCCACGTTGCGACCGCCTTCGGCCTCGAACACCTGGGTCATCACCTGCAAACGATAGGTGCTGTTGGCGAAGCGTTGCAGGTTGAGGTCGAGCACGGCCTGGCCGTTGTCGTCGACGGTGGTTTCGGCCAGATCTTCGGTCGTGGCGTCTTCCAGGGAATCGTTAAGGCGGAAACGGTAGTCCGGGTAGCGATCAAACGCCGCGAGCGTCGGGCTCAGGGACATCTTCGCGGTGACACGACGGCCCGCAGCCGGAGCGCCGAACAGGTGCATGGCGGTGACCTTGGCCACCACTTGGTCCGGTGCAATCCAGCCCTGCACCGGCGTGTCATGCAGGCTCAGGCTGACTTTCATGCGGTCCGGCTCGAAGTCGCGGACCTTGAAGTTCACGCTGCCCAGGTCGGTGCGCGTCTGCTTCTGGCCGATCAACTGCAAGGTCGCGGTGTACTCCCCGGCGGGGGCGACTTCGCTGCTGGGGAAATCAAAGGTTTCAAAGCCGCTGGCGGACAGTTTCAACGGCTGGCGAATCACCTCCAGCCCACGCGGGTCGGTGATTTGCAGCTCCACCGGCAGGCCTTGCAGCATGCCCTTCCAGTTGCCACTGCGCACGATCATGCCCAGGTGCGCGGTTTCACCGGGCCGGTACAGGCCGCGGTCAGTAAACAGGTAGGCGCTGAGACGATCACTCGCACCGTCTTCTTCCAGGCCGCCTACGTCGAAACGCGACAAATCCAACTGCTGGGACTGGCGGGCGATCGGCAGGAACGACTGGTCATTGCCACGCGTGACCACATACATCAATGGCGTTTTCTCACGACGCAGTTCATCCAGCTTGGCGAAGTGCGCGTGGCCTTCGGCGTCGGTGCGGCCACTGCTCACCGGCAAACCGTTACGCCCGATGATGTCGACTTGCGCGTCGGACACTGGTGAACCATTGCCGATGGATTGCACGTACACGTCATGGCTGCCATCACTGGAACGCTTGGCGATGATGCCCAGGTCTGTCACCACGATGAAACGCAGGTCGCTGGTGCTGCTGCGCTCGTACTCGAATGTGCGCGTGGCGGGGTCGTCCTGGGGGCTGAGCTTGAGCACGAAAATGCCGCGCCGACCGCCGTTGGCGGTGAGGTAGTGGCTGAGGTCGACATTGTCGTAGACGGTTTTCGCCGGGTCATTGGAGGACAGCGGGATATCCAACGCCTGACGCTCGACCATGCGATCGAAATACTCATTGCCGAAATTCGGCCGGGCAAAGCTGCCGCTGCTCTGGTCCACCAGGTGTTGCAATTGGTTGGGCAGCAGGCGGGCGATTTCCACATGGGCGCCGGGCACGCCACGGGCCATGAAGCCCAGGCGTTTTTCGCCGTTGAGGCTGAGCAAGGCGCCGTCGGACAGGAACTGCAAGGTACGCGGATACGTCGGCATGCTGATCAGCGACGCCGTAGGATTTTTTGCCAGGTAGCCGCCGATGGCTTCCAGGTTGGCGGGCACTCGCACATACAGGGCGCGACCGGCCGGAGCCTTGAATTTGAAGGCGTGCAGGGTGTTCAGCGGCTCGACGCTGGGCACGTGGGTCAGGTTGACCTTGGTGCTGCGGGCGAGCAGGGCGTCATCGATGTCGTTGCTGCTATAGGGGCGCGTGTCGTCCTGGGCTTTTTCCGGCAGGAGCCAGGCCTGTACCTTGCCAGCGATGGTCTCATCGGCCACGGCGCTGGAACTGCTGAACATCAGCACGGGCTCCGGCTCACCACGTTGGTTGTCGACAAAGCTGACTTCGGCCCCGGTGAAGGTCAGGCGATAGCGACCGGGCACGGTGACTTCCGCCACCAGCGGCGCAGTGCTGGCGTTGCCGCCGTCGCGGGCCTTGATGCCTTCGTCGAGCCGGGCGCTGACTGGCGTGCTTTCCAGTGGCGTGGCCAGGGCGGCGGAGCGTACGTAGGCGTTGAGTTTCTTCTCGTCGAAGGTAATTTCCGGGCGGTTGGGCAACTGGGCGTCGCGGTAGGCCAGGCCTTTGCCGAGGGTCACGCTCACCCGCTTGCGTAGGGTGTCTTCATCCACCGGGTGGGAAAAATGGAAGGTCGCCACCAGCTGTTTCAGCGTCGGGTTGGACGGGTCCTGATACAGCTCGTTTTGCGCCAGGGTGGCGCGGAACGGTTGGGTGGAAAACTGCGTGCTGTATTGGTCCAGCAACACGCCGTCGGCCAGCAGGTTTTTCTTCGCCAGGTCGAGGGTGTAATGGGCGTCGATGGGCCAGTCTTTTTCCGGGACGAACAACAGGCTGCGGTCGTCCGCCCAGCGCCAGGTGCCTGCGACCGCAGGTTTCAGGGTGATACCCTCAGTGACCGGCTTGCCGATGGCCGCCAGCGGGGCCACGGATTCGCCGAAGCGCACCTGCAAGTTATCCACAACCGGCGTGGGCTGGGTGTAGTCGGTGAGGTTCGGTTTGTGCAGCGAATAGCTCGCGGTATGTGGTTGCGGCAGGTTGGAATACCAGTGCCAGCCATAGAAACCAGCGGCCGCCAGCAACGCCAGGCCTACTACGCCGGCACCGGTTTGACGTGGATAAGCGCGGGCTTGGCTGCCCAGGTTAGCCAGCCCACGGCCAACGGCACGCAGCCAGACCGGCGGATGCCACTGGCCAAAGACGGCCCCCACCACAGTCAATAACGCACCGAGAATACGGCGGCTGATCGCTTTGAACGAATCGAACATGGTGAGCATCCCTGGCTAAGTGCGGCGTATCTTACACGCGTCTTTGATACAAAAGATGACGTCGATACACCGTCCCGCCAGGCGTGTTGCACAAAAGTGAGGCGCACCTCACAACTGATACGCCGCGCCGCCGAGGCGCGGTTTGTCATGGGGCTGCTGCGCAGCCCAACTCACCACCTGCCAGATCGTTATCTGGCTTTAGAGCGGACCTCAGGTCCACCAGTAGCGCACAAGATGAAAGAAGATCGGCGCCGCAAAGCACACCGAATCCAACCGATCCAGCATCCCGCCGTGCCCTTCGATCATATGCCCCCAGTCCTTCACGCCCCGGTCGCGCTTGATCGCCGACATCACGATGCCGCCGGCAAAGCCGAGCAGGTTGATCAGCAGCGCAATCAGGAACGACTGCCACGGGTTGAACGGCGTGGTCCACCACAGGGCTGCGCCGATCAGGGATGACAGGAGAATCCCGCCGACGAAGCCTTCAACGGTTTTGGAGGGCGACAGGTTGGGTGCGATCTTGTGCTTCCCGAACAACTTCCCACACACGTACTGCAGCACGTCCGACAGTTGCACCACGATCACCAGGTAGGCAATCAGCAACAGGTTGCGGCCTTCGTAGCCAGGGATGTCGAGGGTGAGCAGGGCGGGCACGAAGGATACGCAGAACACTGCGATCATCAGGCCCCATTGCACTTTCGAGGCACGTTCGAGGAAGTGCGTGCTGTCGCCACCCAGGGAGGCGAGGATCGGCAGCAGCAGGAACACGTACACCGGGATGAAAATCGAGAACAGCCCGTACCAGTCCGAATAGATCAGCAGGTATTGCAGCGGCAGCGCCAGGTAGAACGCGGCGACCAGCGCGGGATAGTCGCTGCGGCGGGTGGGGGTGAGCGTGAGGAATTCGCGCAGGGCGTAGAACGAGACGGCGTAGAACAGCAAGATCACCGCGCCGGTGCCGAGCCAGAAGGCGATGCCGATGACCACCACCATCACCCACCAGGCGTTGATGCGGGCGTTGAGGTTGTCGATCACCGCGTTGGGCGTACCACGGGTGCGCAGTTTGAGGATCAGGCCGATCAGCGAGGCCAGCACCAGAATCGCGCCGATACCGCCGAACAACATCAGGGTTTGGCTATCCATGTCAGACGTGCTCCGGAGCAAGGGCGAGCAGAGCATCGCGGGTACGGGCCAGGAAGGCGGCTTTGTCTTCGCCGTCTTCCAATTGCAGCGGGGCGCCGAAGCTGGTGGTGCACAACAAAGGCAGCGGCAGCACGCGGCCCTTGGGCATGACGCGGTTGAGGTTAGCGATCCACACGGGGATCAACTCGGCCTGTGGGTAACTTTTCGCCAGGTGATAAAGGCCGCTTTTGAACGGCAGCAGGCCGTCTTCGAGGTTGCGCGTGCCTTCCGGGAAGATGATCAGCGAGTCGCCGCCTTCCAGGGCGTCGAGCATCGGCTGTAGAGGGTTATCCACAGGGTCCTTGCGTTCGCGGTCGATCAACACGCCGTTGAACACCCGGTTGATGATGTAGCGGCGCAGGGCGCTTTTGTTCCAGTAATCACTGCCGGCCACCGGGCGCGTGAATTTGCGCAGGTTTTGCGGCAATGACGCCCAGAGCAACACAAAGTCGCCGTGGCTGCTGTGGTTGGCGAAGTAGATGCGTTGCACCGGCACCGGCGCGCACCCAAGCCACAGGCTGCGGGCGCCGGTGACGGTGCGGGCCATGGAGGTAATCAGCGTGGCGACCACGGGTTCGAACATGGGGATTCCTTATCCGGCGAAAGGCAGCCAAGGGCTGGCGAGGATCACGCCCAGGGTCAGCAGCGCTTGCGCGCCGAGCAGCCAGGCTTGTTTGCGCAACAGTTTGAGCGCGCCGCGACGGCGTTCGGCCCAGGGCCGGCCAATGCGCTTGGCCGATTGCAGGCCGAGCGTCACCAGGGCCTGGTCGAGGTCCGGCGTGCGCTCGATGTCGCGAGCCAGCAGGGCGAACAGGTCGGCGTCGAACGCCACGCGCAGCGCCCAGTACTTTTGCAGCAGCCCGAGGATAATCATCCACAGGCTGAGCAGCAGGCAGATGATCGAAATACTCGCCATCAACAACTGCGCCATGCCGAACAGCACACCGGCCAGGGTCAGGCCTGTGGATAACTGATCCAGCGAACGGCCACGACGCAGCAGGCTGGCGACCACCTGCAGTTCCATATCAGCGGGCATGGGGCAAACCCTCCAACGCTTCTCGGTGTGCGGGGCACAGGACCACATCGGTCCGTGCTGTACGAATGATAGACAGCGCTTGCTCTACCGTCGCAGCGCGCCGGGTATGCAGCAACCAGGCGGCGACGGCGGTAGCGCTGCGCGAGTAGCCGAGGGCGCAGCACACCAGCACGGGGCCGCTGGCGCGCAGACGCTCGATGGCTTGGGCGGCTTGCAGGCATTCGGCAGGCGTGGGCGCGATCAGGTCCAGTACCGGGATGGATTGATAGGCCCGCCCCTGTGGATTAATCGGTAATTCGGCACACAGATCGACGATGGCCTTGAAGGGCACTTGCTCGCTTGTGGCAGGAATACGCCCCAGCCAGATGTTATCCACAATCAGGTCGGGCTGTGGATGCTTGCGTGTCCACAGGCGCGAGTTGATCCAGGCGGCGGCCAGATAGGGTGCATATAGCCAGCGTGCGGCGGGCGTCTGTTGGCCGTCAGTGCGTTTCTGGAAGCCCGAGGCCCCCAGCACCAAGTAATTGGCCTTGATCAAGGCGAGGGAAACCGCCGGCCACAGTAGCCACAGCCACCAACCGCCCAGTACAAACGCTGGAATCGCCAACAGTACCGCGCCAAGCCCATAGCGCACGCCCAACCGCCAGCGCTTGGGATCTCGCGTCAGCCGTGCACTCAACAACGGGCTCGGATGTTCCACCGGCCACAGCCACACACAAATCCACCCGGCGAGGGCGCCTGTGGGTAAGTCGATAAAGTGGTGTTGATAAGTGGTCAGCACCGAAATGCCGATCAACGCGAACCAGCCATGCACCAGCCAACGCCATACGCCTTGGGTGTGGCGCTGGTACATGACCCATAGGATCACCAGCAGTGCGATGTGCAGCGAGGGCGCCTGGTTGAACGGTTTGTCGAACCCGGCCAACACCGCAAACAGCCAGCCAAACACACCATCCAGTTCCGGCCGTTCGAAGGTAAAGCGCAACGGCCAAAGCAGGAAGCAGCTCACGGCAATCACCTGGGCACTCAGCAAGCGCAGTGCATGTTGCTTCAACTCATGCCGGGTGTTGGGCAACAACAACGAAAAACCATAAAGCAGGTCGATGGACCAGTAAGGCACGATCGTCCATGCCCAGAACGGCATATGGGTTTCCCAGCCGAACACCAGCGTGCCGACGTCGCTGCGCTGGCTGGTGACCCAGGTGGCAAAGCCGTAGGTGCTGAAGAACAGCGGCGCCAACAGCAGCAGCCACAGCACCGCGGGTTTCAATAAACCGGGTTCGCGCATGTTCAGATCTTCTGTGCCAGGGACACGGTGAAAATGCCCCACTCATCCACACGCTGGGTGATTTTGCGGAAACCGGCCGCCTCCACCAGTTGATCCATTTCCGCCTGGCTGCGCCGGCGCATCACCCAAGCCTGGCCCTGGCGGTGGCTGGTCAGGGCTCGGGCGATCAATTCCAACTGCGGGTGCCACGGTTGGCCGGTGTAGACCAGGTAACCGCCGGGCTCCACCGCTTCGGCCAGCCCGGCCAGCGAACCGCCGACCATGCCGTTATCGGCAAACAATTCATACAGCCCGGACACCACCGCCAGGGTCGGCTTGGGGTCGAGTGCCGCCAGGTCCAGGCGATCAAACGCATCACCTTTGACGAACTGCGCGATATCCCCCAAACCCTTCTCGCGAATCAACGCGCCACCGTCGCGCACGTTGATGTCGCTGTAGTCGCGCAGCAGGATCGATTCCGGCAGCGGCGACACGCCCTGCAAGGCTTCCAGGATGTAGCGACCGTGGCCGGCGGCGATATCCACGATGCGCACTTCACGATCTTCACCGCGCAACTTGGCCATGGCCAGGCGCAGCAGTTCCTCCACATTCAGCTTGCGCTGGCGAATACCACGCCAGCCGATGGAGTTGAGGTAATTGGTGTCGATCATCCGCCCCAGCCCGCCTTTGCCGGTAGGCGTGTTGCGGTATACGTAGTCCAGGGTGCTGCCGGAGTCGAAACCGGTATCGAAGCCCAGTTTCACCCCGTCCGACAGGTTCTTGCCCAGGCCCATGCTGGCGCGGGTCATGCGCCAGTACAGGTCGCGCAGGGAGTTGCGCGGCAGCGGTGCGGCCAGGGCTTCGGATTCGGCGCAGGTGGCGCCGAGTTTGTCGGCGTCCAGCAGCGAAGCGCGATCCAGCGGGTGTTCGAAGTTCTGCAGGATGAAGCGCCGGGCGCTGCTCACAGCGGTGGCGCGATCACGTTCGCCGAGGGTGTCGTGGAAGAAACCGGGGAGAATGTGCAGCTCTTTTTTCAGGCTGCCCAGGCGGTCGAAGAACTGTTGCTGGGGCTTGCGGTGCACCACAAAGTCGGAGCCGGAGACCAGCAACTGGGTCGGCACCTGGATCGCCTGGGCATCGGCTACGACCCGGTCGGCGGCTTCGTACAGGCCCAGCAGCACATTGACCGAAATGGCCTTGGTGATCAGTGGGTCGCTGTCGTAGGACGCCACGCGTTCCGGGTCATGGCTGAGGAACCTGGCCTTCACGTAGCTGTTGACGAAAAAGTTGCCGCGAAACTTGCGCATCAACGCCAGGCCCGGCCGGGCGAAGGGCACGTAGAGCTTGACCTTGAACGCCGGGGAGGCAAGCACCAGCGCGCGGATTTTCGGTGCGTAATCATGCACCCAGGTCGCGGCAATCACCGCGCCGACGCTTTGCGCGACGACGGCAAAATTTTCTTCCTCGATGGCGTAAGTGGCGCCGATGTGGTCGCAGAAGGTCTGCACATCACGGGCGCTGGTGGCGAAGCTGGGGCTGTCGCCGCGCTCGCCGGGGGATTGGCCGTGGCCGCGGGCGTCCCAGGCGAAGAAGTCGAATTGCGGCAGGTTCAGCTCATCCACCAGGTGGGCGATACGCCCGGAATGCTCGTGGCCGCGATGGAACAGCACGATGGCCTGGCGCTGACCGGTGGTTTCCGTGGCCGGCCAGTGCCGATAAAAAAGCTCGACGCCATCATGGGTACTGAAGGTGTGCTCTTGCTGTTCGCGCATCGCAAAAATCCTTATGCAATCGGTGAGGTTTCTTGTTGTTCTTTAAGGCCCTGGCGCACCCGGTTGACCAGGGTGTAGGCGAGCAGGGCGGCCACCAGCCACATCACCGCGTCGACCCAACCGACGCCCAGCCAGCCCAGCGCCACGCCGGTGGCCAGTACGCCGAGCACAAAGGCACGATCACTCTTGCCCATCGGCCCGTCATAGCGGCGCGAAGCACCGACCATCGGACCGAGCACACCGGCGTACTCGCTGAACACCGCCAGCAGCGCCACCAGCAGCACCGGCACCAGGCTCACACCTGGGATCAGCGCGAATGGCAGGATCAGCGCGCTGTCGGCGATTACATCGCACAGCTCATTCAGGTAGGCGCCCAGGCGCGATTGCTGGCCGAATTCCCGGGCGAGCATGCCGTCGATGGCGTTGAGCGCCATGCGCAGGATCATCCACAGCGGGATCAGCGCGAACAGCCACAGGTGGGTGGCGAAGCTGGCGATCAGCAGGCCGACCAGCAGCGAAATCACGCCGGCCAAAACGGTGATCTGATTGGCGGTGGTGCCGTTGTCGTAGAGGCGCTGCACCAGTGGACGCAGCAGGTTTTGAAAACGCGGCTTGAGCTGATAGATCGAAATCATGTGGGGTGACGCTTCCTTGTCCGTGAGCCCGCGAAAAACTGTTCTGGAGTGTGACGATAATTCGTTGCCGGCACTAGTGATGGCTCGCGTTTATGGGGGGTTAATCACGATCTTGACGGTGCGGTAGATCAAATGTGGGAGGGGGCTTGCCCCCGATGGCGGTGGGCCAGTTGATACCGGTGTTGGATGACACACCGCTGTCGGGGACAAGCCCCCTCCCACACGGGAACGGTGTACCGCTTAAAGCAATGTTTTTCGAACAAAAATTTCACGCTCCGTGTTATATCGTAACGAATTATGTACACGTGAGCGTTGAGTGGATGCAAGTGGATCTGGAAGCTGACGGCGCTTCGGTGGAAGGCCTTCCGCGTTTTCAACAAGGGTCGTTTCATGCCCGTCGATTGCGCCAGGCTGGTATCAGCCTGACGGTGCTGGCCGTTGCCGGTTGGGTGCTGGCGCTGTTTGTCGCGCTGTTTGCGCCGCTGTCGATCTGGCCGGTTGTGTTGATCAACTGTGCGTCGGCGTTGCTGCTGCTGGTGGCCGGATTGCAATCGGCGTGGTGGGTGGCGGACTGGCGCGCCCAGGCGATGGAGCAACCCGCGGCTGAAGTGCCGCTTGAAGACCCCGGCCGCTATGCACGGCTGATGCAGCGTTTTGGCACGCAGATCGGCACACCCGTGTTGTGGCTTGGCGGCTGGGCGTTGCTGGCGTTGATCAGCATTGTCGAGTTCTGGAACCTGGGGTTGCCCGCTGCACCGGTCGGCCAGTCGGCCAGCATCGGCGCCGCGCTGGCGTTGGCCCTGGCGTTTGGCTTGCTGGTGTTCGAACGTCGCCTGGCCCAGGAAACCGCCGCGCAATGGCCGGAAGCCGGGCAGCTCGCGCAGTTGAGTCGGGTGGCGATTGTGTGCCTGGTAGTCAGCGCGATTTGCCTGCTGTTCGCTGGTGCCGAGTCCATCTGGCCATTGCGCCTGGCGGTGTTGATCGGCCTGCTGCCGGCACTGGTCTCGCTGGAGTTTCTACTGAGGGCCGTGTTGTCGCTGTTCAGCCCACGCCAGCCCCGCCTTGAGCCCCGCCTGATGGCGCACAGTTTCATCGCCGGGCTGCTGCGCTGGCCGCCTCAACCCTTGCTCGCCTTGCAGCACGAATTGCACAACCGCTTCGGCATCGACCTGCGCCAGATCTGGGCGTTCACCTACATGCGCCGGGCGTTCCTGCCAGTGCTGCTGGTGGTGCTGGCGGTAGGTTGGGCACTGACCGGCGTGCATGAAGTGCCGCTGCAAGGCCGTGGGATTTATGAACGCTTCGGTAAACCCATCCAGGTATTCGGCCCCGGTTTGCATGCCGGCCTGCCCTGGCCGTTGGGCCGCGTGATCAGCGTCGAAAACGGCGTGGTGCACGAGCTGGCCACCAGTGTCAGCGACGCCGCCGCGCCGGAGTTGACGCCCGCCGAAGGCCCGGCGCCGCTGATCGCCAACCGCTTGTGGGACGCCAGCCATGTGAACGACAAGTCCCAGGTGATCGCCAGCAGCAGCGGCGACAAGCAGGGCTTCCAGATCGTCAACATGGACGTGCGTTTCGTCTACCGCATCGGCCTCAGCGGCCAGGCCGCGCTCGCCGCCACCTATAACAGCGCCAATGTGCCGACCCTGATCCGCAGCACCGCCAGCCGCATCCTCGTACATGACTTCGCATCGCGCACTCTCGACGAATTGCTCGGCGAGCAACGTACAAGTCTCGCTGACGAAATCGGCCGTGCCGTGCAGGCCGACCTGCAAAAGCTCGACAGTGGCGTGGAAATCCTCGCCACGGTGGTCGAGGCGATCCACCCGCCGGCCGGTGCCGCCAACGCCTACCACGGCGTGCAAGCCGCGCAGATCGGCGCCCAGGCGCTGATCTCCCGCGAGCGCGGCGCGGCCAGCGAGCAAACCAACCAGGCCTTGTTGCAAGCCAGCACCGCCCGCGACCAGGCCACGGCCAGCGCCCGCGAAGTGAACGCTGGCGCCCAGGCGGCCGACCTGCGTTTTGCCGCTGAACAAAAGGCCTATGCCACCGCCGGGCAGGCGTTCGTGCTGGAACAGTACCTCGGCCTACTCAGCCAGGGCCTGGCCCACGCCAAGCTGCTTATCCTGGATCACCGCCTGGGCGCCGATGGCGCGCCGACGATCGATCTGCGTTCTTTTACCTTGCCGGCCGATCCTTCGCTGCCGCGTAAAGCCGTTCAATAAGGAGTCGGTCCGTTGAGCGCTCATTCCCACGATCACGGTCATCATCATGGCCATCACCACCATCATCATCACGGTGACGAGCACGCTGCCGGCCCATTCCCCTGGCGGCGCATGGCCTGGGCGGCGTTGCTGGTGCTGTTTGCAGTTGCAGCCGCCAGCCTGGTGCAGGTGCGGTCCGGCGAGGCCACGGTGATTACCCGGTTCGGCAACCCGGCGCGGGTGCTGCTGGAGCCCGGCCTGGGCTGGCGTTGGCCGGCTCCGTTCGAAGCGGCGATCCCGGTGGATTTGCGCCTGCGCACCACCTCCAGCGGTCTGCAGGATGTGGGCACCCGCGATGGCCTGCGCATCATCGTGCAGGCCTACGTGGCGTGGCAGGTACAGGGCGATGCGGACAATGTGCAGCGCTTCATGCGTGCGGTGCAGAACCAGCCTGATGAAGCGGCGCGGCAGATCCGCACCTTCGTCGGCTCGGCGCTGGAAACCACGGCGGCCAGCTTCGACCTGTCGAGCCTGATCAACACCGACGCCAGCCAGGTGCGCATCGCTGATTTCGAAGCACAACTGCGCCAGCAGATTGATCAACAATTGCTCAATACTTACGGGGTGCGTGTGGTACAGGTCGGTATCGAACGGCTGACGCTGCCGTCGGTCACCCTGACGGCCACCGTCGACCGCATGCGTGCCGAGCGTGAAACCATCGCCACCGAACGCACCGCCGTGGGCAAGCGCGAGGCGGCGCAGATCCGCTCTGCCGCCGAGCGTGATGCGCGCATCATGCAGGCCGATGCCACGGTGAAAGCCGCCGATATCGAAGCGCAATCCCGGGTCGAAGCCGCGCAGATCTACGGCCGTGCCTACGCCGGCAATCCACAGCTGTATAACCTGCTGCGCTCGCTGGATACCCTGGGCACCGTGGTCACGCCGGGCACCAAGATCATCCTGCGCACCGACGCTGCGCCGTTCCGTGCCTTGGTAGACGGGCCGAAGGACATCCAGCCATGACCGAGCGTGAGAGCCCGGACAGCCCATGGATCCAGGCCGGGCGCCTGACGTTCCTGGCGCTGTACGCAGTGACGGTGCTGGCGGCACTGGCCTGGGCGTTTTCCAATGTGCGCCAGATCGACCCGCAGAACCGCGCCGTGGTGCTGCACTTCGGCGCCCTCGATCGCATCCAGAATGCCGGGCTGTTGCTGGCGTGGCCGCAGCCGTTCGAGCAGGTGGTGCTGTTGCCGGCGGCTGACCGGGTGATCGAGCGTCGGGTGGAGAACCTGTTGCGCTCCGATGCGGCGACCCAGGCCGACCGCGTAGCCAGTTTCGCCACGCCGCTGAGTGATGCACTGGCCGGCTCCGGGTACCTGCTGACCGGCGATGCCGGCGTGGTGCAACTGGATGTGCGGGTGTTCTACAAAGTCACCGAGCCTTACGCCTTTGTGTTGCAGGGTGAGCATGTGCTGCCGGCCCTGGATCGACTGGTGACCCGCAGCGCCGTGGCCCTGGCCGCCGCACGTGACCTGGACACGATCCTGGTGGCTCGCCCCGAACTGATCGGCACCGACAACGGCGCCGCCGAACGTCGCGAACGGCTGCGCGGCGACCTGGTGCAAGGCATCAACAAGCGCCTCGTGGAGCTAGCGTCCACAGGCTTGGGGTTGGGCATCGAAGTGACTCGCGTCGACGTGCAGTCGAGCCTGCCGGGCCCGGCGGTGAATGCCTTCAATGCGGTACTCACCGCCAGCCAGCAGGCCGACAAGGCGGTGGCCAATGCGCGCACCGACGCCGAGAAACTCACCCAGACCGCGACCCAGCAGGCCGACCGCCTGGTGCAAGTCGCCCATGCCCAGGCCAGTGAACGCCTGGCCAATGCCCAGGCGCAAACCGCCACCGTCGCCAGCCTGGCCCAGGTGAAAGACCCGGGCTTGCTGCTGCGCCTGTACCGCGAGCGCCTGCCGAAGATTCTCGGCCAGGCTGGTTCCGTGACCACGGTCGATCCGAAAGACGACGCCCGCTTGATCATCCAGGGAACCGAACAATGAGCGCACCCATGCTGACCTCTGCAGAACAGCGCAGCGCTGCCCGGCAATTGACCCTGGCCATGCTGGCCCTGGGGTTGCTGGTGCTGGGCCTGGTGTGGCGCTGGCTGGCGCCGGACCAGAGCGGTGTGAGCCAGTTGCTGCTGGGTGTCGCATCGCTGTTGGTGGCAGTGCCGGTGATGCGTTCGGCGTGGTACAGCCTGCGATTCCCCAGCCTGCATGGCATCACCGACCAACTGATCGCCCTGGCCATGCTCGGCGCCTGGGCCACGGGTGACCTGCTGACCGCCGCGTTGCTGCCGATCATCATGATTTTTGGTCATGTGCTGGAAGAGCGCAGCGTGATCGGCTCCCAGGAGGCGATCCATGCCCTGGGCAAGCTGACCCGCAGCCATGCGCGTTTGGTGCAGGCCGATGGCAGCATCCGGGAAGTAGACAATGGCACGCTGAATACCGGTGACATCGTCGAGGTGCGTGCTGGCGACCGAGTGCCGGCGGATGGCGTGGTGCTGTCAGGCCAGGCGAGCCTGGACACGGCGCCGATTACCGGTGAGTCGGTGCCGTTGGAAGCCAGCGTGGGTGTGCAGGTGTTTGGCGGGGCGATCAACCTCGATGGGTTGCTGCGCCTGCAGGTGACCCGCACCGGTAACGAGTCCACCTTGGGCAAAGTCATCGCACTGATGCAGAACGCCGAGCGTTCCAAGCCGCCGATCACGCGGTTGCTGGAGCGGTACGCCGGCAGCTATATGGTGTTGGTGCTGCTGCTGGCGGCGGTGACCTGGTTTGTGACCAATGATGCCCAGGCGATGCTTGCCGTGCTGGTGGCGGCGTGTCCGTGTGCGTTGGTGCTGTCGGCGCCGGCCACGGCGATTGCCGGGATCGCCGTGGCGGCACGGCATGGGATTCTGATTCGCAGCTCGGCGTTCCTCGAAGAACTGGCGGACCTGACCTCCCTGGTGGTCGACAAGACCGGCACCCTGACCTATGGCACTCTGCGTCTGCACGCCATCGACACCACGGCGCCGGACCGGCAGGTGTTGTTGAACCTGGCGGCGAGCCTGGGTTCGGCCAGCAGCCACCCGGTCAGCCGGGCGTTGGCGGGGTTGGCGACGCAGGAACAGATGCTGGCGTTGACGGACATCCGCGAACGCCAGGGCCTCGGCGTGGTGGCGCAGACCGATCAGGGCGAAGCGGCTCTGGGCCGCCCGGAATTGTTCGAGCAGTTGGGCATCGCGACCACGCCGGTGCCGAACCACGATGGGCCCATCGCCGGGCTGGCGTTGGACGGTCAGTTTCTGGCCTGGCTGTTGCTGGCCGATAGCGTCAAGCCGGAGGCCCGCCAGGCCCTGCAAGAGCTGCGCGACCTTGGCCTCGGTCGTCAACTGTTGCTCACCGGCGACCGCCAGAACGTCGCCGACAGCCTCGCGCTGGATGTGGGCATCAGTGACGTCGAAGCCCAGGCCCTGCCGGAAGACAAGCTCAACCGCGTGCTGGGTGAAATCGGCAGCGGTTTCCGGCCGATGGTAGTGGGGGATGGCATCAATGATTCGCTGGCGCTCAAGGCCGGTGTGGTCGGCGTGGCCATGGGCGCGGGCGGGGCGGATATCGCCCTGGCATCGGCGGATGTGGTGTTGATCGGCAGCGACCTGCGGCGCCTGGGGACGTGCGTGCGCTTGAGCCGCCAGTGCCGGCAGACGTTGCAGGTCAACGTGATTATCGGTCTGGGCTGGACCTTGGCGATCGTTATATTCGCCGCGTTTGGCTGGTTGGGCGCTGCCGGGGCGATGATTGCTGCGGTGTTGCATAACCTCAGCACCTTGCTGGTCCTGGGTAATGCCGGGCGCTTGCTGCGCTTCCAGGAGCCCCTTTTGAAGCTTGAAGAATAATTTCAGAAATTTTTGCGCACCCCTGTAACGCGGATGAGGGGCCTCACTCTAGTGGTGTGTCGAGACTGAACAATCCGTTCAGCCCGACACCCCTACTGATCGTTGAGGAATACAAAAAATGAACATCAAAAATGCCGTTTCCGGTGCTGCCCTGGCTATCGCTGCCGCCACCATGTTCGCCGGTGTCGCTACCCAGGCACAGGCCGCCGACGCTACTGTTCATTGCTACGGCGTCACCTCCTGCAAAGGCATGAACGATTGCAAGACCGCTGAAAACGCTTGTAAAGGCCAGGCTGTCTGCAAAGGTCACGGTTTCAAGGCCATGACCAAGGCCGCCTGCGACGCTGCCGGCGGTAAGGTCGGCGAGTAATCGCAAGCCGAGTGCAACCGCAGCGAGCCTTCAAGCCGCTGCGGACACTTTTCCAGGAGTCCGCAATGGCCATGTCTCTTCCCTTCCTGGGTTACGGCCTGGGTTTACGCAACGAATACTACGAACAGATCCTTGAACAATCGCCGGCTGTGGATTGGTTCGAAGTGATCTCCGAGAATTACCTGGTCCAGGGCGGTAAAGCCTTGTACTACCTGGACGCGATAGCCGAGCGTTATCCGCTGGTGATGCATGGGGTGTCCCTGTCCATCGGCGGGCCCCATGCCCTCGACACCGACTATCTTAAGCAGATCAGACAGCTCGCCGAGCGTATCCAGCCGGCGTGGGTGTCCGATCATCTGTGCTGGAGCCGCGGCAGCGCCCACCAGTTGCACGACCTGCTGCCGTTGCCTTACACCGAAGAAAGCCTCTACCACGTGGCCGCCCGCGTGCGCCAAGTGCAGGACGTGTTGGAGCGCCCGCTGGTGCTGGAAAACGTCTCCAGTTACGTACGTTCCAAGGCCGATGAGTTCACCGAGTGGGAATTCCTCAACGCCCTGGCCCACCTGTCGGGGTGCCAGTTGTTGCTGGACGTCAACAATGTGTACGTCAGCTCGCGCAATCATGGCTTCGATGCCTGGACGTTTATCCGCAACCTGCCGCCGCAGAGCATCCGCCAGTTGCACCTGGCCGGGCACATGGACTACGGCGACTACGTGGTCGATACCCATGACCATCCGGTGTGTGACCCGGTGTGGGACCTCTATCAACAGACGCTGGAGCACCTGGGGCCGGTGTCGACCCTACTGGAGCGGGACGACCATTTCCCACCCTTCGAAGAGTTGCTTACCGAGCTCAGCAAGGCCCGTGAACTGGGCGCCATGGCGTTGGCCAGGAGATCGTTATGCGCCTGACCGATTGGCAGTTGGCCTTCGAACAGCACCTGTTATCCGAAACACCTGTAGCCAACAGTGGCTTCGCTGCGACCCTGCTGGGCGGGCCGACGCTGGATGTGGACACGGGCCTGGCGATTTATCACAACGCCTATATCTCGCGGTTGCAGGACGTCTTGCGGCATGACTTCAGCGCCATTCTCTATTGGCTGGGGGATGACGAGTTTGCCGCGCTGACCGAAGCCTATGTGCGCCGCTACCCCTCGGCCCATTACAGCCTGCGCTGGCTGGGCGAGCGTTTCCCGACGTTTATCCTTGAGCATCTGGTAGCGGAGCAAGGTGTGCCGCTGGCGGAGCTGGCGCGGTTGGAGTGGGCGTTTACCCTGGCATTCGATGCGCCGCAGGGCGAACCGCTGACCCTTCACGACATGGCAAGCCTGGCGCCTGAAGACTGGCCGGGCCTGCAGGTGACGCTGGCGCCCTCCGTGCAACAGGTCTTCTGCCGCTTCAATACCGTGGCGATCTGGCGAGCCAGCAAGGATGAGTCAGACTTCCCCCATAGCCAGGCCCTGGATCCGGTGCAGATCTGTCTGGTATGGCGGCACCAGAATGTGTGCCACTACCGCAGCCTGGAACCTGCAGAAATCTGCGCCCTGGCAGGCATGGTGACCACCGGCTGGCGTTTTTCAGAACTGTGCGCGGAACTGGCAGTCACTTATGCAGAGGGTGCTCCACTGCAAGCCGTGACGTGGCTGAAACAGTGGGTCCAGGATGGTTTGCTCGAGCGCCGAGCCCCATAGAGGACCGCTATCAAATCGATAGCCTCCTACTTTGTCTTCGGATGGTCTACCCTCACAGCAGACGTCTGAAACAAGGGGGGACTACTCATGCTCGCGCAACTTCCACCGGCCTTACAGAATCTTCAGCTACCGCTGCGTCTTCGACTCTGGGATGGCCATGAATTCAACTTGGGCCCCGAGCCCAGTGTGACCATCGTGGTGAAGGACCCCACGGTCGTTAACAAACTGACCCATCCCACGCTCGATTCACTGGGCGAAGCCTTCGTCGAGGGTAAATTGGAGCTGGAAGGCTCCATCTCCGAGGTCATCCGGGTTTGTGACGAATTGAGTCACGCCCTGATCGAAGACGACGAGGGGAGTCGTCCGGTGCGCTCGATCCACGACAAGGCCACTGACGCAGCGGCTATTTCCTACCATTACGACCTGTCCAACGAGTTCTACCAGCTGTGGCTGGACCAGGACATGGCGTACTCCTGCGGTTATTTCGAAACCGGCAGCGAATCCATCGACCAGGCGCAACAAGACAAATTCCGCCATCTGTGCCGCAAGCTGCGGCTGCAGCCGGGCGAGTATTTGCTCGACGTAGGTTGTGGTTGGGGTGGGTTGGCGCGGTTTGCTGCGCGGGAGTTCGGGGTCAAGGTGTTTGGTATCACCCTGAGCAAGGAGCAGTTGGCTCTGGCCCGGGAACGGGTGAAGGCCGAGGGCCTCGAAGACCAGGTGGACCTGCAATTGCTCGACTACCGCGATCTGCCGCAAGACGGCCGTTTTGACAAAGTGGTGAGCGTGGGCATGTTCGAACACGTCGGCCACGCCAACCTGGCGCAGTACTGCAAGACCCTGTTCGGCGCCGTGCGCGAAGGCGGCCTGGTGATGAACCACGGCATTACCGCCAAGCACACCGATGGCCGCCCGGTCGGTCGTGGCGCCGGGGAGTTCATCGAGCGTTATGTGTTCCCCAACGGTGAGCTGCCGCACCTGGCGATGATGACCGCCGAGATCAGTGAAGTCGGGCTGGAAGTGGTCGACGTCGAGAGCCTGCGCCTGCACTACGCGCGTACCCTGGACCATTGGAGCGAGCGCCTGGAAGACAACCTGGAGGCGGCGGCGAAGATGGTGCCGGAGCAGGCGCTACGCATCTGGCGCCTGTACCTGGCCGGTTGCGCCTATGCGTTTGCCCGGGGCTGGATCAACCTGCACCAGATCCTGGCGGTGAAACCCCATGCCGATGGCAGCCATGACCTGCCGTGGACGCGGGAAGATATCTACCGCTAACCCCGTTTCTGCGAAAAATGAAGGTCCAAGTGTGGGAGGGGGCAAGCCCCTCCCACAGGGTTCACCGCAGTGTGTTAAAGAATCGGTGAAATAAGCCGCGCGACTCGCATGCCCAGTTGTTGCAGGCGGCGCGTCTCGCGGCTCTCTTGCTGGCTGACCTCATGGGCCAGGGCAAAGTCGTCCAGCAGCATCAGCTCCACTTCCCGGGCGAAGGCTTCGTCGACCGTCAGCAACATCACTTCGAAATTCAGCCGGAACGAGCGGTTGTCCATGTTCGCACTGCCGATGGCGCTGATTTCGCTGTCCACCAGTACGACTTTCTGATGCAGGAAGCCCGGCGTGTAGCGGAACACCCGTACACCGGCGCGCACGGCTTCGATCGCGTAAAGGCTCGATGCCGCGTAGACGATGCGATGGTCGGGCCGTGAGGGCAGCAACAGGCGTACATCGACCCCGCGCAGCACTGCCAGGCGCAGGGCGGCGAACACCGCTTCGTCGGGGATGAAGTACGGGCTGGTGATCCATACGCGTTCGGTCGCCGCATGAATGGCCTCGACAAAAAACAATGAGCAGGTTTCATACGGGTCGGCGGGACCGCTGGCGAGCAATTGGCAGAGCACGCCGTCTTCCGGGTAGGCGTCCGGCAGGATCAGCGGCGGCAGCTCGCGTGCAGCCCAGAACCAGTCTTCGGCAAACGACTCTTGCAAACACGCCACCACCGGGCCGGTTACCTGCACATGCGTATCGCGCCACGGCGCCAGCGGTGGTTTCTTGCCCAGGTATTCATCGCCGACGTTATGCCCGCCGACAAACCCGGTGATGCCATCCACCACCACGATCTTGCGGTGGTTGCGGAAATTGACCTGGAAGCGATTGAGCCAGCCGCCGCGGGTGGCGAACGCTTTGACTTTCACCCCGGCGTCCCGCAGCGATTGCACATATCGGTGGGGCAGGGCGTGGCTGCCGATGCGGTCATAGAGCACGTGGATGTCTATGCCTTCAGCCGCTTTTTCCTTCAACAGCGCGTGCAATTGGCGGCCAAGCTCGTCGTCATGAATGATGAAGAACTGGAACAGCACCGCCGTCCTGGCGTTGCGAATGGCCTCGAAGATTGCGCTGAACGTGGCCTCGCCATTGATCAACAAGCGCACTTCATTATTGGCCAGGCACGGCATGCGGCCCAGCTTGGGCATGGCGCGCAAAGAGGTGTACGCGCTGGAGTTGCGCGCCGCGAGGGCTTCCTCGACCCAGGGGCGCCAGTTCAGCGCGGTGATCGCGGTGTGCATTTCCTGGTTGGCCTGGCGGCGGGCCTGGATGTAGGCGTCGAACGTGCTGCGGCCGAAGATCAGGTAGGGGATCAACGTGAGGTAGGGCATGAACATCAGCGACAAGGCCCAGGCGATCGAGCCTTGGGCGGTTCTGACGGTCAGCACCGCGTGGATCGCGGCGAGAGTCCCGAGAAAGTGCAGCGTGGCGATGAAGTAGGCGAGCAGGTGCGGGCCAAAGAAATCCATGGACGACGGTACTCCAGGCAATCCAAGTGCCTAACAGACCATGTCTGCTTACGAATGTCGCTATTTTATTTGCCGTGCAACACTGGCGCCCTGGCGGCGTCTAACGCCCAACATCAACCAGGAGTTACCCGATGAATGCACGTCTGCTGTCTTTAGCCATGGTTATGGGGTTGTCGCTGCCGGTGGCCGCACAGGCGCAGATGCTGGCGCCGGGCTTGTGGGAATTGACCACCAGCAATATGAAAGTCGATAACCAGGACCTGCCGGACCTGTCGCTGATCCTTGGTCAACTCAAGCAACAAATGACCCCCGAACAGCGCGCCATGCTGGAAAAACAAGGCATCACCATGGCCGGCAAAGGCGTGCAGGTGTGCCTGACACCGGCGCAGGTCGCCTCTGATTCTATCCCGTTGACCGACCCGCAATCGGGCTGCAAACAGCAAGTGACGGACAAGACCGGCAACCAGTGGAAATTCCGCTTCAGTTGCCCGAAAGCCCAGGGCACGGGCGTGGCGACCTTCCAGAGTCAGAAGGAATTCACCACCACCGTCAACGGCACCTTCAATGCCACTGGTATCCAGCAAAAGGGCAGCCTCGACAGTCACGCCCAGTGGCTGGGCAACGATTGCGGTACGGTCAAGCCTCGCGCTTAACGCAGGAAATGCAATGGCAGGCCCTGGCAACTGTCGACTACCTGACCGTTGTGCCAGGCCAAGTGGCCGGAGACCAGCGTGGTGCTGACGCTATGACGAAAGCTGCGCTCGGCGAAGGGTGTCCAACCGCAGCGGGCCAGGATCGGCTCGCTGCTCACCGGCTTGCCGTGGGGCTCGGGTTTGATCAGCACCAGGTCGGCCCAATAGCCTTCGCGTAGGTAACCCCGATCCGGGATGGCGAACAGGTCGGCCACGCGATGACTGGTCTTCGCCACCAGCGTGGTCAGCGGCAGATGCCCGTCAGCCACCAGTTCCAACAGCGCCGGCAGCGCGTGTTGCACCAGCGGCAGTCCGGACGGCGCCTCTCGGTAACCCAATTGTTTTTGCCCCCAGGTGTGCGGCGCATGGTCGCTGCCAATCACGTCCAATCGATCACTCAGCAAGGCCTGGCGCAAGGCGTCGCGGTCGGTACGACTCTTGATCGCCGGATTGCATTTGATCTGGTGGCCGAGGCGGTGATAGTCGCGGTCGTCGAACAGCAGGTGGTGCAGGCAGACTTCGGCGGTGATGCGTTTTTCGGCCAGGGGCTTGTCGTCGAACAGCGCCAGTTCGCGGGCGCTGGTCAGGTGCAGCACATGCAGGCGCGTGCCATGGCGCCTGGCCAACTCCACGGCAAAAGATGAGGAGCGATAGCACGCCTCGGCATCGCGGATCAGTGGGTGCGCGACGGCGGGAATATTGTCGCCGAAGCGCTCGCGCAGACGTTGTTCGTTGGCCTGGATACTCGGCGTGTGTTCGCAATGGGCCAGCAGGATGGTTGGCACTTCGGCGAACAGGCGCTCCAGGATCCGCGGGTCATCCACCAGCATATTGCCGGTGGACGCTCCCATGAATACTTTCACCCCGGCGACTTCACGCGGGTCGAGGGCGGCGACGGTGTCGAGATTTTCGTTGCTGACACCAAAGTGAAAGCCGTAGTTGGCCACCGAGTGCAGGGCGGCACGGCGTTTCTTGTCGGCCAGCGCTTGCAGGTTCAAGGTGGCCGGGTTGGTGTTGGGCATGTCCATGAAGCTGGTGATGCCGCCGGCCACCGCGGCGCGGGATTCGCTGTAGAAGCTGCCTTTGTCCGGCGCGCCGGGTTCGCGAAAGTGCACCTGGTCATCGATCATGCCCGGCAGCAGCCACTGGCCTTTAGCGTCGATTTCCACCGGTTCGTTATAGCCGTCAAGGCTGGCGGCGATCTTCTCGATACGGCCATTGGCGACCAGTACATCGGCGTCGAACTCCTGGCCTTCATTCACCAGACGGGCATTGCGAATCAGCACGCGACTCATGGCTCAGAACTCGTTTTGCAAGGCTTTGTAGCCACGCACCAGATCGACGTTGGTACGCGCCACGTCTTCGGAAAACTCCGAGGCGCTCACGCTGACCGGCGGGAATTGCGACAGGTCGGTGGCAGGCCCGATGCGGGTGGTGGAGGGCACGTAGAAGGCGGCGGGCAAATCGCGACCGTCGACCACCGAGTTGTGACGCACCACGCAGCCATCACCCACGGCGCAGTTGAACAGCACACTGTTGAAGCCGATGAACACACGGTCGCCGACGCTGCAGGGGCCGTGGACGATGGAGCGGTGGGCGATGGAAGTGAACTCGCCGATGGTCACCGCCGCGCCGGATTTGGAGTGGATAACCACGCCGTCCTGGATGTTGGAGTTGGCGCCGATGGTGATCGGGTCCATGTCCCCACTGGCGTCGACTTCATCGGCGCGGATCACCGCGTAGGGGCCGACGAAGACGTTCTCGCCGATGATGACCTTGCCGCAGATGATTGCGGTCTTGTCGACGTAGGCTGATTCGGCAATGACGGGAAGATCGCCGGATGGGTTCTTGCGGATCATGCTGAGGGCTCCGTGAGGATGTGAACGTAGTCGCCATCGATAGCGTTGTAGAAGCAGGTCGGTCGACCGGTGTGGCAGGCCGGGCCCTGCTGGTCGACGATCAGCAACACTGCGTCGCCGTCGCAATCCAGGCGGGCTTCGATCAGTTGTTGCCAATGGCCGGAGCTTTCGCCTTTACGCCATAGCTGCCGACGCGAGCGTGACCAGTAGCAGACTTGCCCGGTGGCCAGGGTTTCGTTTAGGGCCGTGCGGTTCATCCAGGCCAACATCAACACTTCACCGCTGCCGTGTTGCTGGGCGATGGCGGCGATCAGGCCGTCGCTGTTCCAGGGCAGGGCGTCGAGCACCTGTCCGAGTGGAAAGCGGCTGCCCACGGCAGCCCCTTCCAGATCGAGCATGCTCAGGGTCATGGCTTGCCCAGGGCCGCGCACAAGGTGTTGAGGTTGTATTCGAACAGCCCGGTAAAGGTGCTGGCCGGACCTTGCGCGGCGAGGGCGTCGGAGTACAGCGTGCCGCCGATCTGCGCGCCACTTTCGTCTGCGATCTGCTTGAGCAGGCGCGAGTCCTTGATGTTTTCCATGAACACCGCTTTGACCTTGTCTTTGCGGATCTGGGTGATCAGCGCGGCGACCTCGGCGGCGGACGGTTCACGTTCGGTGGACAGCCCCTGGGGCGCAAGGAACTCAATGCCGTAGGCCTGGCCCAGGTAGCCGAAGGCGTCATGGGAGGTGACGATGCGGCGGTTGCCTGCTGGCAGCGCACCGAACTTGGCCTTGGCTTCGGCCAGCAGGCGGTAGATTTCTTTCAGGTAGGCCTGGCTGTTGCGCAGGTAGTCAGCCTTGTTCGCCGGGTCGGCGGCGACCAGCGCCTTGGTGATGTTGTTCACGTAGATTTCGGCGTTGGCCAGGTTGTGCCAGGCGTGGGGGTCGGGGATCGTTTCGCCGTCCTCTTCCATGGTGTGGGAAATCACGCCTTTGCTGGCGGTGACCACGGTCGCCTTGGTTTCAGTGCTGGCCACCAGCCGGTCCAGCCACGGCTCGAAGCCCAGGCCGTTCTTGATGATCAGCTTGGCCTTGAGCAGCGCCTTCGCGTCGTCCGGCGTTGGTTCGTAGGTATGGGCGTCGGCGTCAGGGCCGACCATGTTGCTGATCTGGATGTGATCGCCACCGATCTGGTGGGTGATGTCATCGAGAATACTGAAACTGGTCACCACCTGGAGTTTGTCGGCGGCCTGGGCCATCGACAACGGCAGCAGCAGACTGAACAGCACGAGTAAAGCGCGCATCGGGAAACACCTCATTGGGATGTAAGGGAGGGCGGGCGGCGCAGCAAGCCGTGCACCGGACCGAAGACCACGGACAGCAGATACCCGGCACCCGCCACCAGCACGATGGCCGGGCCGCTGGGCAACGAGTAGTAGAACGACAACAACAAACCCAGCCACACCGACAGGCTTCCCAGCACCGCCGATACCGCGATCAACACCGGCAGGCGCCGGCTCCAGAAACGTGAAGCGATGGCCGGCAACATCATCAAGCCCACCACCATCAAGGCGCCGATGGCCTGGAAACCGATCACTAGGTTCAGCACCACCAGGGTCAGGAACAACCCGTGGGCCAGTGGGCCGAGGCGGCTGACGGTTTGCAGGAACAGCGGATCGAGAGTGTCCAGCAGCAACGGTCTGTAGATCACCGCCATGGCGATCAGGCTGAACCCGGAGACCCAGAGCATGCCGGTGAGGGTGGTTTCATCCACCGCCAGGGCCGAGCCGAACAGCAGATGCAGCAAGTCCAGGCGCTTGCCGGCGATGCCGAGGATCAACACGCCGGCGGCGAGGGAGATGGGGTAGATGGCGGCGAGGCTGGCGTCTTCACGCAGGCCGGTGCGACGGGTGATCCACGCGGACAGGCCGGCCATGCTCAAGCCGGCGCCGAGGCCGCCGATGGTAAGAGCCGGCAGGCTGAGGCCGGCAAACCAGAAACCGAGTGCGGCGCCGGGCAGGATGCCGTGGGCCACGGCGTCACCGATCAGGCTCATGCGTCGCAGGATCAGGAACACACCCAGCGGTGCAGTGCTGCAGGCAAGTACCAGTCCGCCGATCAACGCACGACGCATGAACACGAAGTCGAGGAAGGGCATCCACAGGTGGGCGGCGAAGTGCATCAGGCCACCTGCATTTGGGGCTGTGGGCGGATCAGCTCTTTGCTGGGGCCGAACAGGCAGCCGGTATTCTTGATCTGCACCACGTGCTGGGTGTGATGGCGCACGGAGGCAAGGTCATGGCAGACCACGATCAGCGTACGGCCTTGATCGTGCCAGGCGTGGATGTGTTTCCAGCACAGCGCCTGGCCTTCTTCATCGAGGGCGGCGTGGGGTTCATCGAGCAGCAGCACCGGCGCTTCGGCCAGGCTCATGCGGGCGAGCAGGGCGCGTTGCAGCTCGCCGCCGGAGAGAGCCATCAGCGGGCGATGTTCCAGGCCGCTGAGGCACCAGTCTTCCAGCACGGCTTCAAGGCGCTGGCTGCGTTGTTGCGGGGAGAGCTGGGTGCCCCAGAAGCCGGCGGCGACCAGCTCTTGCAGGCTGATGGGGAACTGGCGGTCCAGGTGCTGTTGCTGCGGCAGAAACGACAGACCGCCACGGCGTGGAACCGCCACCGTGACTTTGCCCGCCAAGGGCTTTTGCAGGCCGGCGATGACCTTGAGCAGGCTGCTTTTGCCGGTGCCATTGGCGCCGATGATGCCGGTGAGGCTGCCTTTTTCCAGAGTGAGGTCGAGGGCGGGCGTCAGTGGTTGGCCCGGGGCGCCCCAGCGTAAGGCGGTGCAGGTGATCATGCAGGGTTTCTCGTCCAGCGGCTTTCCGCCACGGCATCGTGCGCGTGCAGGCTTTCGGCGTGGATCACTTTCAGGTGGAAGGCGTTGACCGCATCCGAGCGTTTCAAGGCGAGGTTCAGGCGGCGGGCGGCGTCTTCGCAGAACATCAGGTTCTGCCCATTGGCCAGGGCGAAGGCTTGTTCGTCCGCGCGTTTTACAGCGGTTTGTACGGCGGTGCCGAGGGCGGCTTCGACGTTATCGATCAGTTCGGTGATGGGCAGGCTGGGTTGGTCGCCGTCCAGCTCGATCAGCAACTGCGCGCTGCTGCGCTGGCTGTGAGGTGTGGCGACGATGCCATTGGCGCTGCCGAGCCAGGTCAATACGTCTTCATGCTGCAGCGGGGTGTTGCCGAAGTCTTCAAGAAATTGCTGCTGAATCAATTGCCTGGCGAGGGCGGCGGAGCACGGGCAGGTTGAGGAATAGGTAACGTCAATTTTTAGTTCCACGTGGAACATCTGGTTTTCCAGGCGCGCCTGGATGCTCACCGGGTAGCCTTTCCAGCCGGCCAACGGGCTGACCAGCGCCGAGCGCTTGAGCAGCAGATCGGTATGGATACGCAGGTAGGCGTTATTAGATAAACCTTCATGACTGTCGAGAAAACGCTGCAGTACATTACGCAGACGTGCAGGTGTAAGCGGCTGCTGGTCGAGCATCTCCAGCGCCAGGTACAGGCGTGACATATGAATGCCACGGGCGGCGCCATCATCCAGGCTTACGCCGGCATCGGCAGTAGCGGCAAGACGCTCGCCGTCGATGAGGATCGGCAGGGCGATGCCGCACATGCCTACCCAGTCGAGTGGCAAAGCTTGGCGTGAAGCCTGCGCGGCGATATCCGGCAGAGTCAGCGCATTCATGAGCAGGTCCATCGTTAGCGATAATTAGACATGTTATAGTATAACAATTAGATCAACGATGAATATTCTGCTCCAACCTTTTTTCAGTCATGTCGAGTAAGGACGCTCCTTCATTCGCGGTGTTTTTTCATGTACAGACGTCAGCTTCTTAACCTGCTTCTGGCCAGTCCGCTGTTCCCTTTGCCGTTTGCCGCCCATGCCACACAGATTCGCAATGCCCGCCTGTGGCGCTCGGACGACAAGCTGCGGTTGGTGTTCGACCTCAGCGGCCCGGTGCAATACAAGACCTTCACCCTGAGCGCGCCGGAGCGCCTGATCATTGACCTGAGCGGGGCCGGGCTCAGCGGTGATTTCTCTCAGTTGGCGTTGAAGAACAGCGGCATCACCTCGATTCGCTCGGGGCATTTTGGTAAAGGTGATACGCGCATCGTGCTGGACCTGGTCGCACCGATGCAGCTCAACAGCTTTCTATTGCCGCCTCAGGACGGCCAGGGTCATCGCCTGGTGCTGGACCTGACCAGCGCCACCCAGGTGCCTCGCCAGATGGCCGCTGAACCTGCGCCGCGCGTGGACAAGGCCCACCCCAAGCGCGACATCATCGTGGTGGTGGATCCCGGCCACGGCGGCAAGGACCCGGGTGCAGTCGGCTCCAAGGGCCAGCGCGAAAAAGACGTGGTGCTGTCCATTGCGCAACTGTTGGCCAAACGCTTGAAGCGCGAGAAAGGTTTTGACGTGAAGTTGGTGCGCAACGACGATTTCTTCGTACCGCTGCGCAAACGGGTGGAGATCGCCCACAAGCACAATGCCGACATGTTCATCTCCGTGCATGCGGACGCGGCACCACGCATCACCGCCTCGGGCGCGTCGGTGTATGCCCTGTCCGAAGGCGGCGCGACGTCCGCCACGGCGCGGTTCATGGCGCAACGGGAAAACGGTGCCGACTTGCTCGGCGCCACCAGCCTGCTGAATCTGAAGGACAAGGACCCGATGCTGGCCGGGGTAATCCTGGACATGTCGATGAACGCTACCATCGCCTCCAGCCTGCAACTGGGCCACTCGATCCTGGGCAGCCTGGAAGGCATCACCAGCCTGCATCAGAAACGCGTGGAACAGGCGGGATTCGCGGTGCTCAAGTCACCCGATGTGCCGTCTATCCTGGTGGAAACCGGGTTTATCTCCAATGCGCGTGACAGTGCGCGGCTGGTTACCGCGCGGCATCAACAAGCGGTTGCCGATGGGTTGTTCGAAGGCTTGAAAAAGTATTTCCAGAAGAACCCACCGATGAACAGCTACATGGCGTGGGTGCAGGAACAGAAGAACGCCCAGGTCTAGCAACCCGTTATACGGCTGCAGGTGAATTTTGCGCTGGCACCACCCGAACTGGAAAACCGGTTGAGGGTGGTCCAGCCCACGCGCCGCGTGTAGCCGACCCACGCCTCACCGTCCGACGCCAACCCGGTAAAAAAGGTCAGCTGCCCGTAGCGGCTGTTGGTCTGTGCCCAGTGGCGCTTGCCGATCACCTCGTACCCGCGCAGATACGTGGTACTGCCGACCGTCGCCACGCTGTAGGCATTGCCCAACGGGTCAACACAAGCCAGCAGGTTGGCGCTGCGCGTGCAGTGGGCCAACAGGTTGGGGGCCTGGGCGCAGGCAGGTCCGGCCGCAGCCAAAAACAGGGCGCACACCAGGTATTTCATCAGGTTTCTCGTGGCAGGGAAGTGTTCAAGCATTGCGCCCTTCGTCGTGGTGAGCAAGAGGGGATTGGCTTATTTGTATTGTTATACTATAACATTAAAGCACAGCCTGACCCGTGAACCGCTCTCCATGACCGAACAAGACCTGCTGGCCCAACCGCCCGCCGACTATATGAATGAAGCCCAGCAAGGCTTCTTCCGTGAGTTGCTGCTGGCGCAACGCAATGAGCTGCAAGCGCGTATCGACGCCGAATTCCTGCTGCTGCGCGAGCAGGAAACCAACAGCGACCCTGCCGATGTGGGCAGCGCCGAAGAACAGCGCCAATGGCAACTGCGCCTGCTGGAGCGGGAAAAGAAGCTGTTGGACAAGATCGACGACGCCCTCGAATTGCTGGCACGCGGCGAGTACGGCTGGTGCCGCGAGACCGGCGAGCCCATCGGCCTGCAGCGCTTGTTGCTGCGTCCTACCGCCACCCTGTGTATCGAAGCCAAAGAACGTGAAGAGCTGCGCGAACGCCATAAACGGGCGATTTGACCGGCCAACCCTGATGAGGAATACCTGATGCCCAATCGCCTCCCCGTTACTGTGTTGTCCGGCTTTCTCGGCGCCGGTAAAAGCACGCTGCTCAACTACGTCCTGCGCAACCGCGAAAGTCTGCGGGTGGCGGTGATCGTCAACGATATGAGCGAAATCAATATCGATGGCAGCGAAGTCCAGCGCGACGTCACCCTCAACCGTGCCGAAGAAAAACTGGTGGAGATGAGCAACGGCTGCATCTGCTGCACCTTGCGCGAGGACTTGCTGGAAGAAGTCGGAAAACTCGCCAAGGAAGGTCGCTTCGATTACCTGCTGATCGAATCCACCGGCATCTCCGAGCCCTTGCCGGTGGCCGAGACCTTCACCTTTCGTGATGAAAACGAGCAAAGCCTGGCCGATATCGCCCGCCTGGACACCATGGTCACCGTGGTCGATGGCATGAACTTCCTGCTCGACTACCAGGCCGCCGAAAGCCTGGCCTCGCGCGGTGAAACCCTCGGTGAAGAAGACGAGCGCTCCATCACCGACCTGTTGATCGAGCAGATCGAATTCGCTGACGTGATCCTCATCAGCAAGATCGACCTGATCAGCAGTCGCGAACGTGAAGAGTTGATGGCAATCCTCGAACGCCTCAACGCCCAGGCAGAAATCATCCCTATGGTCATGGGGGAGGTGCCGCTGAACAAGATCCTCAACACCGGCCGTTTCGACTTCGAGCGCGCCGCCCAGGCGCCGGGCTGGCTGCAGGAATTGCGCGGTGAACATGTGCCGGAAACCGAAGAGTACGGCATTGCCTCCACCGCTTATCGAGCTCGCCGCCCGTTTCATCCGCAGCGCTTTTTCGACTTTATCGACCGCCCGTGGGTCAACGGCAAACTGCTGCGTTCCAAGGGTTTTTTCTGGCTGGCCAGCAAACACCGGGATGCGGGCAGTTGGTCCCAGGCCGGTGGCCTGATGCGTCATGGGTTTGCCGGCCGCTGGTGGCGCTTTGTGCCCAAAAGCCAATGGCCTCAGGACGAAGAGAGCATCGCGGCGATCATGGGCAACTGGCAACTGAGCACTGGCGACTGCCGCCAGGAGCTGGTGTTTATCGGCCAGAACATCGACTTCACCCGCATGCGCGCCGAGTTGGATGCGTGCTTGCTCACCGATGAAGAAATGGCCCTGGGCGTCGAAGGCTGGCGCCTGCTGGCTGACCCTTTTGGCCCCTGGTATGAGGAGGCAGCCGCCTGATGCTGGCCCCGGTGATTCCCCTGCGTCCCGTGATTCGCCAGACCTGCGGTGACACCCCGCTGGCGCTGTCCGACATCCTCGAAGACGGCGTCAACCTGGCGCTGTGGCAGCGCCAGCTGCCGCTGCACATCGCCGAGTTCGGCGCCTTGCTGGTGGCGCTCAACGAGCCGTTGGCCGACTCCATGGTCATCGAGCTCAACAACGACGACGCCGAGCCAAACTTGCAGGGTTTGGCGTCGAGTTGTCGTGATCTTGAGGGCTACGAAGGCTTCATCGCCGATGTGTCGTGGCTGGTCAGCGCGTTCGCCTGTCTGCTTGGTGCCAAGCGTATCGGCGTGCGCCTGCGTCTGTTGGATAAAGCCATGTGCCCGCGTTTTCACGTCGACCACGTGCCGGTGCGCCTGATCACCACCTATGCCGGGGTCGGCAGCCAGTGGTTGCGTGAAGGCGTGATGGACCGTCGCAAGCTCAGCCAGCCGGATGCCGAACCCACCGAGCGTATCGAGCAGATCCACTGCGGCGAAGTCGCCTTGCTCAAGGGCACCAAATGGCATGGCAATGAAGGCCATGGCCTGATTCACCGTTCACCCGCACTGAGGGCCGACGAGCGCCGCTTGATCCTGACACTGGATTGGCTCGCATAACCGCGTAGGATCAGACGCTCTACACGGTCCGAACGATGCCCCTCATGTTGCAGAACATTCCTACCCACGTGATTGCCGGGCCCCTGGGCGCCGGCAAGACCAGCCTCATCCAGCACCTGCTTGCCCAGCGCCCGGCCAACGAGCGCTGGGCCGTGCTGATCAACGAGTTCGGGCAGATCGGCCTGGATGCCGCCTTGCTCACTCAGGATGACGACGGCATTGCCCTCGGCGAAGTCGCCGGAGGCTGCCTGTGTTGTGTGAATGGTGCCCCGTTCCAGGTCGGCCTGGGTCGCTTGTTGCGTAAGGCCAAGCCTGATCGGCTGTTTATCGAGCCCTCGGGCCTGGGTCATCCGGCGCAGTTGCTCGGGCAGTTGCGCGAAGCGCCGTGTCAGAACGTGCTGGCCGTCCAGCCGTGCGTGATGGTGCTGGATGCGCAAGCGTTGGCGGCGGGCAAGCCCTTGCCCCAAGCACAACATGAGGCATTGGCGAATGCCGGTTTGCTGGTATTGAACAAGGATGAAGCGCTGGATGCAGCGCAGCGCGAGGTGATCGAGCGGCAGTTACCCGACTGCCCGCTTTACTGGACCCGTCAGGCGTATTTGCCGCTGGCGCATTTACCTGGCCTTGACGCGCGGGCTGCTGCGGCTGTGGACAACTTCGCCGTACCCAAAGGCCTGGCGCAAATGCCGGCCATCTGGACCGATCCTGACCAGCCCATTTGCCTGAGCCAGGCTCAAGAGGGCGGCTGGAGCATTGGCTGGCGCTGGCACCCCGGCCAGCAGTTCGACACCCAGCGGCTGCATAACTGGCTTGCAAGCCTTGATTGGCGCCGCGTCAAACTGGTTATCCACAGTGCCGAAGGCTGGGTGTCCTCCAATGCTGTGGATAACGGCCCGCTCACCTGGCAACCCAGCGAATGGCGGCGCGATTCGCGTATCGAATTGATCTTCAGCGAGCCACAGGACGTGGACGTGTTACAGCGTGCGCTGGCCGCCAGCCGTCAGTGACGGTTCTTGGACGCGTGGTCCTGGCGCCACTGGCTCAGCTCGATCACCTCGGCACTGGGCAACGGCGTCTTGATCTCGAACGGGTAGGGCGCCAGTTCGATCTGTGCGCTGTGGGCACCGAACTGGGTGATGGTCCCCGGATGGCGGGTTTCGCCGGTCACGGTGAACTCGAAGTTGTAGATGCGCGCCAGGCGCCGCCGACCGTTGGCATCCTTTACAAAACCGATGCGCTTGAGTGCCACCGCACCGTCCAGCAGTTCGATGTCGAGCTTGGCGCAATGCTGCTTGACCCGCTCCAGCGCCCGCTCGCGCAGGCCATGGTTGTGCCAAACCCAGGCGGCACCGGTCGCCAGTAGCATCAACACGAACATGTTTCCCAGGGTCAGCATGCGAAAAACTCCAACAAAGTGAGGGCAGCTTAACTGTGTCGCCGGTCTGTCGTACAGGCTGCGTTTAGTCGCATACTGCGCGGCCAGAATTTCATTGGTTTTACGGAAATCTCCCGCATGAAACGCACACCTCATCTGCTTGCGATCCAGTCTCATGTGGTCTTTGGCCACGCCGGAAACAGCGCCGCCGTGTTCCCCATGCAGCGCGTTGGGGTGAACGTGTGGCCGCTGAACACGGTGCAGTTCTCCAACCACACCCAGTATGGCCAATGGGCGGGAGAAGTGTTGGCGCCACAGCAGATTCCCGCGTTGGTGGAAGGCATTGCCGCCATCGGCGAGCTGGGCAATTGCGATGCGATTCTGTCCGGCTACCTGGGCAGCGCCGATCAGGGCAGGGCGATCCTGACTGGCGTGGCGCGCATCAAGGCCATCAACCCCAAGGCCCTGTATCTGTGCGACCCGGTGATGGGGCATCCGGAAAAAGGCTGCATCGTTCCCCAGGAAGTCAGCGATTTCCTGCTGGACGAAGCCGCGGCCATGGCCGACTTCCTGTGCCCCAACCAACTGGAACTGGACAGCTTTGCCGGGCGCAAGCCGCAATCGCTGTTCGATTGCCTGGCCATGGCCAAGGCGTTGCTGGCGCGTGGGCCGAAGGCCGTATTGGTCAAACACCTGGATTATCCGGGCAAGTTGCCGGACGGTTTCGAGATGCTGCTGGTGACCCCCGAAGGCAGTTGGCACCTGCGACGGCCGCTGCTGGCGTTCCCACGTCAGCCGGTCGGGGTGGGCGATTTGACCTCGGGGCTGTTCCTGGCACGTGTTCTGTTGGGCGATAGCCTGCTGGCCGCCTTCGAATTCACCGCTGCAGCGGTCCACGAAGTGTTGTTGGAAACCCAGGCCTGCGCCAGTTACGAGTTGGAGCTGGTGCGCGCCCAGGATCGTATTGCCCATCCTCGCGTGCGTTTCGAAGCCACTCCCATTGGATTGTAGGAATATTCCTGATTGAGTCAGGCAAAGAGCGTCCGGTACTATCGGGCGCCTCTTAGTCCCCTGTGCTTTTCAAGGAAGAACCATGTCTCCCGTATTCCCTTCGCCACGGGCGTTGACCGCTCTGGTGCTGACGTCGTTGCTGGGCGGTTGCAGTGTGAACGGCACTTACCCTGACGCCACCGAGCCGGACGCTGCGAAACTGCGCTTCATCTCCAATACGTCCAACACCACCATCGACGTCTACGATGCGCAACATTGCATGGGCCAGACCACCGGCATGCTCAATAATATTTTCCTGGTCGATACCCGGCGGCGTGTCGGCATGTCGGTGCCCCCTCCGGCCAAGGCCAGGGGCTTGCTGGAGTTCAAGCTGGCTCCCGGCAAGGAAACCATGCTGATGATCAACACCAATGGCGGCAGCTATGTCTGCGGCAAATCAATGAGTATCACGCCAAAGGCCGGGGAAGAGTACGAAGTGACCTTCGATATGGCGCGGGGCATCTGCACGACCTCGTTGCAGCGCCTGACGCGCTCCGATGGCAAGGACGTGCGCATTCCACAGCCGATATTCGAGAACGGCATCCCATCGTGCGCGGGCAAAAGCCCGATATTCGGCAAGGTGATCCCGGATACGCCACACCGAACTGCGTTGATCAACGCAATCGTTGAAACCCATATGCAACTCATCACGTTGATGGAGCCTGACACGGCGCAGCGCCCGCAAGCCGTCGAGGAGGCAATCGCCGAGCGCAAGGCGCGGTTCGCCCAGTTCACTCCGCCTGAGGCCTATTGGACTCAATACCGTGAGAACTACGCACGGGTAAATCAGGAAATGGCCGGCCGCAAGGCGCGTACCCTCGAGCTGTATGAGCGGGTTTACCGCATGCGCCTGAGCGGCACCGAAGATGCGATCCTGGAGCAATGGCAGAACCCGACGGACGCCGCCGTGGTCGAGCGCGTCAAGGCGAACGACAAGTTGATGGCGCAGTACTACAAGAACACCAGCAAAGCGGTGATGGTGGACATCGTGAATCATCATATGGAGCGCATGAGCCAGTTGGACCAGCGCTTTGATGTCTGTGCCCACGATGATCAGTGCTGGCGGCTGTAGGAGCGCAGCTGCTCGCTCCTAAAGGCGGGAAATGGCCTACAGTGCGTCTGCCTTGATTTCCTGGTAGCGCTTCTCCAGTTCCTGTCGGATCTGTCGACGCTGCTGAGCCTGTACGAATCGGCGCTTGTCCTCGCTGTTCTGCGGTTGCAGCGGGGGCACGGCGGCCGGTTTGCGCTGGTCGTCCACGGCGACCATGGTGAAGAAGCAGCTGTTGGTATGGCGCACGGAGCGTTCGCGGATGTTCTCGGTCACTACCTTGATGCCCACCTCCATCGAGGTGTTGCCGGTGTAGTTGACCGACGCGAGGAAGGTCACCAGCTCGCCGACATGGATCGGCTCGCGAAAGATCACCTGGTCCACCGACAGCGTGACCACATAGCGGCCGGCATAGCGGCTCGCGCAGGCGTAGGCCACTTCGTCGAGGTACTTGAGCAGGGTGCCACCGTGGACATTGCCTGAGAAGTTGGCCATGTCAGGGGTCATCAATACCGTCATCGACAGCTGGGCGTTTCCGGGTTCCATAGCACACTCACGGGTTGTAGGCATTGGTTGGGGGGCACCTCTGCGGGTGCTGGAATCTTTGCAGGGCCATCCATAACGGGACGCCGGTGGGCGGCTAGCCGTCACGCGCGAACCGATCTGTTTCCATATATTGCACCGGCTTTCCGGCGGAAGTCGCGGTGTTAACCTTCAAAAGCCCATCTCAGGGCATTTCTTACGATCAAGGCAGACTTTTCCTTCCGCACTTTGCGACATTTCAAAGGCGCGCGCGGAAGTGGGAAAAGCGCCAGTACCCTCAAGGAGCCCCTCGCCATGCACGCCATCAGCTTTATCCAGGACTTGGCCGTGATCATGCTGGTGGCAGGGGTTGTCACCATCCTGTTTCACCGCCTCAAGCAGCCGGTGGTGCTGGGCTACATCGTCGCCGGGTTCATCATCGGCCCCCACACCCCGCCGTTCGGCCTGATCCACGACGAAGACACCATCAAGACCCTCGCCGAGCTCGGGGTGATCTTCCTGATGTTCTGCCTGGGCCTGGAGTTCAGCCTGCGCAAGTTGTTCAAGGTCGGCGCCACGGCGTTTATCGCGGCCTTCCTGGAAATCATCCTGATGATCTGGATCGGCTACGAAATCGGCCGCTGGTTCGACTGGAACATCATGGACTCACTGTTCCTCGGCGCGATCCTGGCGATTTCTTCGACCACCATCATCGTCAAGGCGCTCAATGACCTGAAGATGAAGAACCAGCGTTTTGCCCAATTGATTTTCGGCGTGCTGATCGTCGAGGACATCCTCGGCATTGGCATCATCGCCTTGCTGTCGAGCATCGCCGTCAGCGGTACGGTCAGCTCCGGCGAAGTGTTCTCCACCGTCGGCAAGCTCTCGCTGTTCATGATTGTCGCGCTGGTCATCGGCATTTTGCTGGTGCCGCGCTTGCTGGCGTATGTGGCCAAGTTCGAAAGCAACGAGATGTTGCTGATCACCGTACTGGGCCTGTGTTTCGGTTTCTGCCTGCTGGTGGTCAAGCTGGAATACAGCATGGTGCTGGGCGCGTTTCTGATCGGCGCAATCATGGCCGAATCCCGGCAGTTGATTAAGATCGAGCGCCTGATCGAGCCGGTTCGCGACATGTTCAGCGCCATCTTCTTTGTGGCCATTGGCTTGATGATCGACCCGCAGATCCTGCTGCAATACGCCTGGCCGATTGCGGTGATCACCGTGGCCGTGGTGTTGGGCAAGATGCTGTCCTGCGGCCTGGGCGCGTTTATCGCCGGCAACGATGGCCGTACCTCACTGCGCGTGGGCATGGGGCTGTCACAGATTGGCGAGTTTTCCTTCATCATCGCGGCGCTGGGGATGACGCTGCAGGTGACCAGTGATTTCCTCTACCCCGTCGCGGTAGCGGTTTCGGCCATCACCACACTGCTCACGCCGTACCTGATTCGCGGCGCCGATCCACTGTCCTTGAAGATCGCCGCGGTCATGCCCAAGCGGTTGAGCCGGGTTTTTGGCATGTACGGCGAATGGTTGCGCAGCATTCAGCCCCAAGGCGAGGGTGCGATGCTCGCTTCGATGATCCGAAAGATCATTCTGCAAGTCGGGGTCAACCTGGCGCTGGTAATCGCGATCTTCTTTGCCGGCAGCTTTTTCGCGGCGCGCATCGGTGAGTATCTGGAAGGCTGGATCGGCGATCCAAGCTGGCAGAAGGCGTTGATCTGGGGCGGGGCGTTGCTGTTGTCGCTGCCATTCTTGATTGCCGCGTATCGCAAGCTCAAGGCGCTGTCGATGCTGCTGGCGGAGATGAGCGTGAAGCCAGAAATGGCCGGGCGGCATACCCAGCGGGTGCGGAGGGTGATCGCAGAACTGATCCCGATCCTCTCGTTGCTGGTGATCTTCCTGCTCTTGGCAGCCTTGTCGGCCAGTATTTTGCCGACCAACAAGTTGCTGGTGCTGATTGCCGTGGTCACGGCTGCGGTGGCGGCGGTGCTCTGGCGGTGGTTCATCCGCGTGCATACGCGGATGCAGGTCGCCTTGTTGGAGACGCTGGATAACCATAAGGATACGCCGGAGCATTGAGGGGCTTGGGAGGGCTGCTTCGCAGCCCGACGCGGGGCAAGTCCGCTCGCCACAGCAAGCCCGGTTAGCCAGAGAGCTTTGTCAGCTTTCCAGCCAGACGTCCCGCGCCCAGTGCCACACCGATTCCCAGGTTTCTTCGGTGACGATTTCTTCTTCGCCGGACCACAGCACCACGGTGCCGTCTTCTTCGACGCAGTAGTAGTCGTCGCCGTCCTGGCAGATCGGGATCAGGCTGCGGTCGACACCGGCATCCCAGGCGTTGGCGGCCACGTCCGGCAGGTAGGTGTGGGACTGCGGGTCGGTGACGGTCACCGGCTCCAGGCTGCCGTACACCACGTCGCTGACGGTCAGCAGGAATTCACGGAAGACAAACGGGATGTCGATGAACAGTTGTTCCTCGATCTCCACCAGTTGGTCTTCGTCAGGCAGCTCCAAGGGAACCGGGACCGGTTCGTTGGCTTCACGCAATTGTTCGATGATTTCTTCCACGGCCGGGATCCTCTTGCTAGATGGCGCGGTTTATAGGGGCGTTTTATACAGTAGCTCGCTATAAGTGCAACCGTGAAATAGAAAACCCCGGACAGGTCCGGGGTTTTTTGTATCTGTTTACCAAGCGTGCAGGGATCAGCCGTTCTGGCGGATACCGGCGACCAGCCATGGCTGGTTGTCGCCCTGTGCACGTTCCATGTTCCAGCTTTCGCTGAACACTTCGCCCTGGTCGAAACGCGAGGTCTTCGACACACCGCTGAAGGTCAGGGTGGCGATGGTCTTGTCGGCGCGATCATCCACACCGTCCAGCTGCACGCGCAGGTCGTCGATGTAAGTCGACTGGAATGCATCGCCAATCTCGGCGCGTTCGCGCTTGAGGAACTCCAGCAGTTGCGGGGTCACGAACTCGGCGATCTTGTCCATTTCATTGGCGTCCCAGTGCTGCTGCAGGGACTGGAAGTGGCTGCGAGCCGCCTCGACGAAACGTTCTTCGTTGAACCAGGCCGGTGCATTGATCACCGGGCGGGCCGCGGCAGGTGCTGCCGAACCACCGAAGATCGAACCCATGGCTGGTTTTTGCTCGAACACTTCACGCTGCATTGGCGCGCCGGCTGGAGCCAGGTGCTCCTGCTGCTTGCGGCGACGAGCGGCGATAAAGCGGAAGACCAGGAAGGCGATGACCGCCATGATCAGGATGTCGAAGATCTGCATACCCTGGAAGCCGCCGCCCATGAACATGGAGGCGAGCAGGCCACCGGCGGCGATGCCGGCAAGAGGGCCCAACCAGCGCGAAGCACCGCCGGCCTTGGCGGCAGCGCCTGCAGCACCGGCGGCGCCTGCGGTGGCCGCAGCACCGCCGGCACCGGCGGATGGAGCCATTTGGCTGGTCTGGTGAGTTGGTGCTGCGCCTGAGCTTTTGCCGCCACCGAAGCGTTTGGCGTTGGCGTCGAGGCTCATCGTCAGGCCGATGCACAACGCCATGGCGATGCTAAGAAAACGTTTCATAAAGGGAATTCCCATTTGTGGATTGCACGCGCGCCATGTTGCACAGGTGTGGTGACAGTGGCTAGCGGCATAATGTTTCGGGCTTTTGCGTAGGATCGATTCAGAACGGTCTGTAGGACTTATTACAGATATTGGCCCGCACTTGTTAAAAACAAGGGTGGGCCAAGAACCTTCATGTAGGCAAATGTTTCAAACGGCTTCGAGCTTCGCGTAACCCATCATCAGCCACTTGCTGCCTTCGGCGAAATTCACCTGCACCCGCGCCTGGGCACCGGCACCCTCGAAGTTGAGGATCACCCCTTCGCCGAACACCGAATGCCTGACCTGCTGGCCCAGGCTGAACTGGGTCTGCGGAATCTCCGAGCCCGCAAACATGCTGCTGGAGTTCTGCTGCTGGCCCCCGCCGAACGGGCGGCTCACGCTGTTGGACAGGCGCACTTCCTGGATCAGACCCTTCGGTACTTCACGTACGAAGCGCGACACCTTGTTGTAGGTCTCGCTGCCGTACAGGCGTCGGGTCTCGGCGTAGGTCATCACCAGGTTCTGCATCGCCCGGGTGATGCCCACGTAGGCCAGGCGGCGTTCCTCCTCAAGGCGACCAGGCTCTTCCAGGCTCATCTTGTGCGGGAACAGGCCTTCCTCCATGCCCACCAGGAACACGTAAGGGAACTCCAGGCCCTTGGCGCTGTGCAAGGTCATCAGCTGGATGCTGTCTTCATGCTCGTCGGCCTGGGTATCGCCGGCTTCCAGCGAAGCATGGCCGAGGAACGCGGCCAGCGGTGTCAGCTCTTCGTCTTCCTCGGTATTTTCGAACGCACGGGCGGCGCTGACCAGTTCCTCAAGGTTTTCTACCCGGGCCTGGCCTTTCTCGCCTTTTTCCGCCTCATGGTAGGCGATCAGCCCGGATTGCTCGATCACGGTCTGGGTCATCAAATGCAGGGGCATTTCCGCGCACTTGGCCGCCAGGTTCTCGATCAGCTCGACAAACACACCCAGCGCACCCGCCGCACGACCAGTCAGGCCCTTGTTGGCGATGAGCAGGCGCATGGCTTCCCACATCGACACATCGGCGTGGCGGGCGTGGTCGCGAATGGCTTCGACGGTTTTTTCACCGATGCCACGGGCCGGGATATTGATCACCCGTTCCAGCGCTGCATCGTTGCCACGGCCTTCCAGCAAGCGCAGGTAGGCCATGGCGTTCTTGATTTCCGCCCGTTCGAAGAAGCGTTGGCCGCCATAGATGCGGTACGGGATGCGTTCGCGCAGCAAGGCTTCTTCCAACACCCGCGATTGGGCGTTGGAACGGTACAGAATGGCGATATCGCTGCGCGCCAGGCCGGTTTTCAGCGCACTTTCGATGGTTTCCACCACGTAGCGCGCTTCATCGTGTTCGTTGAAAGCGGCGTACAGGTTGATCGCTTCGCCTTCGCCGCCGTCGGTCCACAGTTCTTTGCCCAGGCGCCCGGTGTTGTTGGCGATCAAGGCGTTGGCCGCCTTGAGGATCCCGGCGGTGGAGCGATAGTTCTGCTCCAGGCGGATGGTGACCGCGTCCGGGAAGTCTTCGGAATACTGGTAGATGTTCTCGATTTTCGCGCCACGCCAGCCGTAGATCGACTGATCGTCGTCGCCCACCACCATCAGGCTGTCGCCACCTTTGGCCAGCAGGCGCAGCCAGGCGTACTGCACGGCGTTGGTATCCTGAAACTCGTCCACCAGGATATGGCGGAAGCGTTTCTGGTAATGCGCCAGCAGGCCTGGGTTATCGCGCCACAGGTCGAGGGCGCGCAGCAGCAGCTCGGAAAAGTCGATAACCCCGGCGCGCACGCAGGCGGCCTCATAGGCTTCATAGATGCTGCGCATGGTGGCCAGGAACAGATCGCCGCTGGCCTGGATATGTTGCGGGCGCAGGCCTTCGTCTTTCTGGCCATTGATGAACCATTGCGCCTGGCGCGCCGGCCAGCGTTGTTCGTCGAGGCCCAGCTCGCGGATCACCCGCTTGACCAGGCGTTGCTGGTCATCGCTGTCCAGAATCTGGAAGGTCTGGGCCAGGCCCGCTTCCTGCCAGTGCGCCCGCAGCAAGCGGTGCGCCAGGCCGTGGAAGGTGCCCACCCACATGCCGGCCGGGCTGATGCCCATCAGCTGTTCGATGCGGTGGCGCATCTCGGCAGCGGCCTTGTTGGTGAAGGTCACCGACAGGATGGAATGCGGGGACGCGTTCTCGACCTGGATCAACCAGGCGATACGGTGCACCAGCACTCGGGTTTTACCGGAGCCAGCACCGGCCAGGACCAACTGACGGCCAACGGGGGCCGCTACAGCCTGGCGTTGGGCATCGTTGAGGGAGTTCAGCAAAAGGGAGAGATCATCGCGCATCGGCGCATTCTATGGCCCCCGGGGAAGTGGGGCAAATGCCAATGCCGGCTGGTCGACGGAAAACCTTCGGGGTGATGACCGGTCGGTCGATGGTCGCAGCCCGCGCAGCGTCTCGCTCAAGCCGTCTGGCCCGGAAGTTTGCGCTGCATGACCGCGCAGTTTTTATGACATGGAGCAGTTTGGCCCAAGCGCTTGCTTGTGTATGCTCCGTCGACGTTTCGGGCTCACCATTATAAGAACACTGCCTATGACCCTTAGCACCGACCTGCTTGGCCCCTCGGCGGCCCCCGCGCAGGTTATCCGTAAACACTACGCCACGGAGATGGCGGTCGAGCGCACACGCCTGCTGTATCAAGGCTCACTGCTGCCGACCCTGTTGATGTTGGTCAATGGCCTGGTCTGCGCCTGGCTACTGTGGAACCCCCAGCAATACCTGTTGGACAGCATCTGGTTGGTCTGGCTGCTGGCCCTGGTGGCAATGCGCGTGATCCAGGTGGCCGCGTTCGACTCGGCGATGCCCAGCCGCCAGGCCCAGCCGGTGTGGCAGCGCATGTTCCTGCTCGGCTCGGCGGTCAGTGGCCTGACTCTGGCAACGGCCGCCATCGCCCTGGTGCCGGGTGACAGCTTCATGCAGCAGGCCTGGGTATTCGGCCTGATCGGCGCGGCGACCTTGTCGGCCAGCGTGGCGTACGCCGTGAGCCTGCCGGCGTTCCTGTCCTTTGCCTTGCCGTGCCTGGTGCCGTCCATCTTCTACCTGTTCTGGAGCGGCGACCCGCAGCAGCGTGGTTGGGGTGTACTTGGCCTGATCCTGCTGGCGTCCTTGAGCCTGGTGGCGTGGCAGGTCAATCGCCTGATCCAGCGCGGGCTGTTGCGCCGCTTCCAGAACCAGGCGCTGATCGAACACCTGCAACAGGCGCAGCAGCGCAGCGAGCAACTCAATCAGGACCTGGTGCGTGAAGTCGAGCAGCGCCGTCAGGTCGAACAGGAGTTGCGCGAAGCCCAGATCGGCCTGCAAGACCGCGTCGCACAGCGCAGCCAGGAACTGGACGCCGCCAGCCTGGCCTTGAATAAAAGCGAAGCACGCCTGGCCATGGCGCTGCAAGCCAGTGAACTGGGCCTGTGGGACTGGAACCTGCAAACCGATGAGGTCCATCACACCCAGCTCAAGGAGCTGTTCGGCCTGGAGCCGGAGTACGTCACGGCAATGCTCAGCCACCTCAAGCCGCGCCTGCACCCCGACGACCTGCCGCTGCTCAAGCGTGCCCTGGTGGAACACCTCAAGGGCCGCAGCGAGGACTATCAGGTGGAATACCGCGTGCGCCATGGCGACGGGCACTGGGTGTGGATCGAAGACCGTGGCCGCGCCGTGGAGCGTGCGCCCAGCGGCCGGGTCACGCGCATGCTCGGTACGCGCCGCGATATCAGCGCCGGCAAGGCCCTGGAGGAACAGCAGCGGTTGGCCTCGACCGTATTTGAAGCCGCCAGCGAAGGCATTGTGATCCTTGATCCGGACTACAAGCTGATCGCCGTCAACCAGGCTTTCAGCCGCGTTACGGGGTTCGAAACCGATGACATGATTGGCCGCAATGTAGTGGAGTTGCCCAGCAGTCGTGACGCCCGCCGCCATTTCCCGGTGATCCGCCAGGCGTTGCTCAGCCACGGCACGTGGCAGGGCGAATTGGTGGAGACCCGCAAGAACGGTGAGCTTTACCCGCAGTGGCTGCAGTTGAACGTAGTGCGGGATGTTCGAGGAAAAGTCAACCATATCGTAGGCTTCTTCGCCGATCTCTCGGCGCGGCGTGAGTCCGAAGAGCGTATGCGCTACCTCACCCACTACGACGAACTGACCGGCCTGGCCAATCGCTCGCTGTTTCGCGAACGCTTGCGCGAGGCGCACCAGCGTGTCCGCCAGGGTGGGCGTAGCCTGGCGCTGCTGCACATCAACCTCGATCGCTTCAAGCTGTTGAATGACAGCCTGGGCCATGAAGTGGCCGACCAGTTGCTGCAAAAAATGGCGCGACGCCTGATCAATGCCTTGCCCGAGGCCGACACCATTGCACGCCTGTCCGGGGATGAGTTTGCCGTGTTGTTCGACGCCTACGGCAACTTGTCGAGCCTGGCGCGGGTCGCCACGCGGCTGCTGGCCAAGCTGCGGGTGCCGGTGACGGTGGAGGGGCATGAACTGGTGGTGAGTGCTTCCATGGGGGTCAGCCTGTTGCCGGACAACGCGCGTGAAATTTCCGCATTGGTCAGCCAATCGAACATGGCCATGCAACACGCCAAACACCTGGGCGGCAACAACTTCCAGTTCTACACCGACAGCCTGCAAGCCAGCACCCTGGAGCGCTTGCAGCTGGAAAACCACCTGCGCAAGGCCATCGAAGAGCGTCAGCTCACGGTGTTCTATCAGCCGAAACTGTGTCTGGCCACTGGCAAGCTCAATGCTGCCGAAGCGCTGATCCGTTGGGACCACCCGCAGTGGGGCATGGTGCCGCCGGGGGAGTTTATCGGCCTGGCTGAAGAGACCGGCCTTATCGTACCGCTGGGCGAATTCATACTCCGCGAAGCCTGCTGGCAAGCCTGTGAATGGCAGCGCCAGGGGCTGGCGCCGATCCGGGTATCGGTCAACCTCTCGGTGCACCAGTTGCGCCAGGGCAAGCTGGTCAGCCTGGTGCGCCAGGTGCTCGAAGAAACCGGCCTGGACCCGCAATACCTCGAGCTGGAGCTGACCGAAAGCCAACTGCTCGACAGCGTCGAACACATCATCGCCACCTTCCAGCAACTGCGTGACCTGGGCGTGAAGCTGGCCATCGATGACTTCGGCACCGGGTATTCGTCCCTCAGCTACCTCAAGCGCATTCCCGTGGACTACGTGAAGATCGACCAGACCTTCATTCGCGGCCTTGGCCAGGGACGCGAAGACGCGGCCATCACTCGGGCAATCATCGCCATGGCTCACGGGCTGGCGCTGAAGGTGGTGGCCGAGGGTGTGGAAGATCAGCAGCAGCTGGATTTCCTGCGGGGTGAGCATTGTGACGAAGTGCAGGGCTATTTGATCAGTCGGCCGATGCAGGCCGATGGGTTGGCAGATTTGTTACGGAAAAATGCAGAATTTCCTTAACGACGCCGGGGGCGCCCCTGTGGCTACAACGCGGTCGCCCTTAGATTCAAAGGGGGGCAGGGCGATTTAGTGATGCGTCGGACGGGCAAAAGGGCAATTCTTGTAGTATAACTACAAGCTTGCTACATCCCTGGCCCTGCCCATAACAAGAGTCCTGCCCTTTGAACCTGTTGCAACATATCGCCCAGTCGCGCCACCTGTTACGCAAATCGGAACTCAAGGTTGCCGATCACGTGCTGCTTGACCCTGCGGCTGTGATGCACAGTTCGATGGCCGACCTGGCCCATAGCGTGGGTATCAGCGAACCGACCATCGTGCGATTCTGCCGCGCCATCGGTTGTTCCGGGTTCCAGGACTTGAAACTCAAGCTGGCCCAGAGCCTGGCCGCCGGTGCCAGCTTCGGGCAGTTCGCGATCCATGAAGACGATTCCGTCGCCGACTACAGCCTGAAAATCTTCGACACCACCTTGCACACGCTCATGGAAGTGCGCGAGAAGCTCGACCCGGTGGAGTTGCAAAAGGCCGTGACGGCCATGTCCCAGGCCCAGCGTGTGGAGTTCTATGGCTTCGGTGCTTCAGGCGCGGTGGCCGCCGATGCCCAGCACAAGTTCTTCCGCTTGCTGCTGACCGCTGCGGCCTACAGTGACCCGCACATGCAGGCCATGTCGGCGGTGACCCTGAAACCTACTGACGTCGCCATCTGCATTTCCCAGTCGGGCCGCTCCAAGGACCTGCTGATCACTGCCAACCTGGTGCGTGAAAGCGGTGCATCGTTGATCACCCTGTGCCCGAGCCAGACGCCGTTGGCGGAACTGTCCACGGTCAACCTGGCGATCGATGTGCATGAAGACACCGAGATCTATACCCCGCTGACCTCGCGTATCGCCCACCTGGTGGTGATCGATGTATTGGCGATGGGCGTGGCCATGGCGCGTGGGCCGAGCCTGGTCAACCACCTCAAGAGCGTGAAGCGCAGCTTGCGCAGCCTGCGGTTGTCGCCCAAGTCCGTCAAAGCCCTCGATGACTAAAGCGGTACACAGAGCAAAATGTGGGAGGGGGCTTGCCCCCTCCCACATTTGGATCTCCTGCAAACCCAGAATCTTCATCAGGCTGTCATCGCTGCGTCATCGCCCAGGGCCATCCTGAACTCCCCGTACTCGCATTGGGAGACTCCAAATGGCCCGGACTTACGAAGACAGCAACAGCTCCGTCAAAACCCGTCGTCAGCAGGAAGACCAGCGCCGCATGGCGTTCCGTCGCGCAATCGAAGACCGCTGTGAGGAGCGCCAGTTGCTCCAGAGCATCAGCGACTACCCTGAACTCCACTGGCAGGCACCCGCGGCAGCCCAGCGAAACGCTCAGCCAGTACGCTGATCTGCACCCTCTCGCTGCGGATAAAGCCCAGGAACGCATGGGCCACCGGTGACAGGCGCTTGGCCTTGGCCTGCACCAGGCACCAACTGCGGTACAGTGGCAGCTCTTCCACCGGCAGCTCCCGGAGCCCGCCGGTGGCCAGCTCCATGTTGACCGCATGACGCGTCAACAGGGCCACGCCCAATCCCGCACAAACACATTCACGCTGCGCCTCGGCCGAGGCTACTTCCACGGTCTGGGTGAAGTGCACGCGTTTTTCCTTGAAGTACTCCTCGCAGGCCAGTCGCGTGCCGGAGCCCGCTTCGCGCAGCAGCAGGGTGTAGGGTTCCAGGTCCTGCAGGCGCAGCGGGCCTTGCAGGCTCAAGGGATGGTCGGGCGGCGCCACGGCGACAATCGGGTTGTTGAGGAACGGCAGGAATTCCAGGCCCATGTCCTGGGGCACCATGGACATGATCACCAGGTCGTCGCGGTTGTCCGAAAGCCGGCGAATCACCTGGGCGCGATTCACCACCGTCAACTGCAACTGCACTTCCGGATGCTGGCGCTTGAAGGCGGCGAACAGGTGCGGCACGAAGTACTTGGCGCTGGACTCAATCGCCAGTTTCAACTGGCCCTGCAACGAGCCCTGCATGTCCGAGAGCTGCATATCGAGGTTTTCCAGACGCCCGAAGATGTCGCGGCTGGCGCGCTGCAAGGCTTCGGCGGCCTCGGTCATGTAGAGCTTTTTGCCCACGTAATCGAACAGCGGCTGGCCGATCAGCTCTTCCAACTGGCGAATTTGCAGGCTGACGGCCGGTTGCGTGAGGGACATTTCCTCGGCCGCACGACTGTAGGAACGCAAATCGCACACCTCATGGAAGATCTGCAATTGACGCAATGTCAGTCTCATCAGTGACTTACGCATTTTTTAGTGCTCTCGCCGCAAGCTGTCCGGGTGACTATAAGTCTTTACTTATGCCCAACCCAATAATTATTGATTTTTGTTAATCCCTTGGCGGGCTTAGTGTGTGTCTCGCGACTGTCATGAAACATTTGGTCACGCGCCGACCCGGCTCCAGCGGGTCGAAGAACGCAGCAATCGGCTCAAGGGAATTTCCAAGTGATAAAAAAGATCCTGATCGCCAACCGTGGTGAAATTGCCGTACGAATCGTGCGTGCCTGCGCCGAGATGGGCATTCGCTCGGTCGCGGTCTACTCCGATGCCGACCGCCACGCGTTGCACGTCAAGCGTGCCGACGAAGCCCACAGCATTGGTGCCGAGCCCCTGGCCGGCTACCTGAACCCGCGCAAGCTGGTGAACCTGGCGGTGGAAACCGGCTGCGATGCGTTGCACCCCGGCTATGGCTTCCTGTCTGAAAACGCCGAACTGGCGGACATCTGCGCTGAACGCGGCATCAAGTTCATTGGTCCATCGGCTGAAGTCATTCGCCGCATGGGCGACAAGACCGAAGCGCGCCGCAGCATGATCAAGGCCGGTGTGCCGGTCACGCCGGGTACCGAAGGCAACGTCGCGGATATCCACGAGGCACTCACCGAAGGCGACCGCATTGGTTACCCGGTGATGCTCAAGGCCACCTCCGGTGGTGGTGGTCGTGGTATCCGTCGCTGCAACAGCCGCGAAGAACTTGAACAAGCCTTCCCCCGTGTGATCTCCGAAGCCACCAAGGCCTTCGGTTCGGCGGAAGTGTTCCTGGAAAAGTGCATCGTCAATCCCAAGCACATCGAGGCGCAGATCCTCGGTGACAGTTTCGGCAACGTGGTGCACCTGTTCGAGCGTGATTGCTCGATCCAGCGCCGTAACCAGAAGCTCATCGAAATCGCCCCAAGCCCGCAACTGACCCCTGAACAGCGCGCCTACATCGGCGACCTGTCGGTGCGCGCCGCCAAGGCCGTGGGCTACGAGAACGCCGGCACCGTGGAGTTCCTGCTCGCCGAGGGCGAGGTGTACTTCATGGAGATGAACACCCGGGTGCAGGTGGAACACACCATCACCGAAGAAATCACCGGGATCGACATCGTTCGTGAACAGATCCGCATCGCCTCCGGCCTGCCGCTGTCGGTGAAACAGGAAGACATCCAGCACCGTGGTTTCGCGTTGCAGTTCCGTATCAACGCTGAAGACCCGAAAAATAACTTCCTGCCCAGCTTCGGCAAGATCACCCGTTACTACGCGCCCGGCGGTCCCGGCGTGCGTACCGACACGGCGATCTACACCGGCTACACCATCCCGCCGTTCTACGACTCCATGTGCCTGAAACTGGTGGTGTGGGCGTTGACCTGGGAAGAAGCCATGGACCGCGGCCTGCGTGCCCTGGATGACATGCGCCTGCAAGGCGTGAAGACCACCGCCGCTTACTACCAGGAAATCCTGCGCAACCCGGAATTCCGCAGCGGCCAGTTCAACACCAGTTTCGTGGAAAGCCACCCTGAGCTGACCAACTACTCGATCAAGCGCAAACCCGAAGAGCTGGCCCTGGCCATCGCCGCCGCCATCGCCGCCCACGCAGGCCTGTGAGGAATACAACAATGTCCAAGAAAATCTTTGTCACCGACACCATCCTGCGCGACGCCCACCAATCGTTGCTGGCGACCCGCATGCGCACCGACGACATGCTGCCGATCTGCGACAAGCTCGACAAAGTCGGCTACTGGTCCCTGGAAGTCTGGGGCGGCGCTACCTTCGACGCCTGCGTGCGCTTCCTCAAGGAAGACCCGTGGGAGCGCCTGCGCAAACTGCGCGCCGCATTGCCCAACACCCGCCTGCAAATGCTGCTGCGCGGCCAGAACCTGCTGGGCTACCGCCACTACAGCGACGACGTGGTCAAAGCCTTCGTCGCCAAGGCCGCCGTAAATGGCATCGACGTATTCCGCATTTTCGACGCCATGAACGACGTGCGTAACCTGCGCGTGGCCATCGAAGCGGTGAAGGCCGCCGGCAAGCATGCCCAGGGCACCATCGCCTACACCACCAGCCCGGTGCACACCGTCGAAGCCTTCGTGGCCCAGGCCAAGCAACTGGAATCCATGGGGTGCGACTCCATCGCGATCAAGGACATGGCTGGTCTGTTGACCCCATATGCCACGGGTGAGCTGGTCAAGGCGTTGAAGGCCGAGCAGAGCCTGCCGATCTTTATCCACTCGCATGACACTGCTGGTTTGGCCGCGATGTGCCAACTCAAGGCGATTGAAAACGGTGCGGACCATATCGACACCGCCATCTCCAGCTTCGCCTGGGGCACCAGCCACCCGGGCACCGAGTCGATGGTCGCCGCTCTTAAAGGCAGCGAGTTCGACACCGGCCTGAGCCTGGAACTGCTGCAAGAGATCGGCCTGTACTTCTACGCCGTGCGCAAGAAATACCACCAGTTCGAAAGCGAATTCACCGCTGTCGACACCCGTGTGCAAGTCAACCAGGTGCCGGGCGGGATGATTTCCAACCTGGCCAACCAGTTGAAAGAGCAGGGCGCCCTCAACCGCATGAGCGAAGTGCTGGCCGAGATCCCGCGCGTGCGTGAAGACCTCGGCTTCCCGCCGCTGGTCACCCCGACCTCGCAGATCGTCGGCACCCAGGCGTTCTTCAACGTGCTGGCTGGCGAGCGCTACAAGACCATCACCAACGAAGTGAAGCTCTACCTGCAAGGCGGCTACGGCAAGGCGCCTGGCACCGTGAACGAGAAACTGCGGCGCCAGGCCATCGGCAGCGAAGAGGTGATTGACGTACGCCCGGCCGACCTGCTCAAGCCGGAAATGACCAAGCTGCGCGGTGAGATCGGCGCGTTGGCCAAGTCCGAAGAAGACGTGCTGACCTACGCGATGTTCCCGGACATCGGGCGCAAGTTCCTCGAAGAACGCGACGCAGGCACCCTGGCGCCGGAAGTGCTGCTGCCGATCCCGGAAGCGGGCGGCGTGGCGCGTGCCGGTGGCGAAGGCGTCCCGACTGAGTTCGTCATCGACGTGCACGGTGAAAGCTATCGCGTGGACATTACTGGTGTCGGCGTCAAGGCCGAGGGCAAGCGCCACTTTTACCTGTCCATCGATGGCATGCCGGAAGAAGTGGTGTTCGAGCCGCTCAACGAGTTCGTCAGCGGTGGCAGCAGCAACCGCAAGCATGCTACCGCGCCGGGCCATGTCAGCACGGCGATGCCGGGCAATATCGTCGACGTGCTGGTCAAGGAAGGCGATGTGGTCAAGGCCGGCCAGGCCGTGCTGATTACCGAAGCCATGAAGATGGAAACCGAAGTACAGGCCGCGATTGCCGGCAAGGTGACCGCCGTTCATGTGGCCAAGGGCGACCGGGTCAACCCTGGCGAAATCCTGATTGAAATCGAAGGCTGAAAACAGCCTTCGACACTACCGCTTAATCCTCGGGGGGGCAGGTGCCCCCTTTTTTTTGCCTGAAATTTGGTGGGTCAGAAGCTCATCTTCCATTGTCCCATCAGGCCTTGGTTACGGCTGTTGGTACCGGCCTGGGCGCTGTAGGTCAAGCCGACGGTGTGTTGTGTCGACAGGGCCAGGTCCAGTCCGGCTTGCAGATCCAGGCTATTGCGATCCAGCGAAGTGCCCTTGACCGTGAAGCCGTCAACCCGCCCTGGCAATGCGCGGTAGGACTGGCGCACCTGGCTGTCGACCTCGCCGTAGAGGTGTTTCCAGCCGATGCTGAGATGAGGTGTGAGGCTGACCTGGTTATCGAATCGATACACCGTTGCCAGGCGAAGGCCCACGGTGCTGCTCAGGTTCTGCTGGGTTTGTGCGCCAACGTTCAGCGCGCTCAGGCCACCGGTTTCCTTGAAGCCGTCACGGTGGTAGCGCTGGAAGCCGAGGCCGGCGAAGGGCTCCACGCTGAGATCCGCGCTGCCCAGTTGATAGCCCAGTTCGGAAAACAGGGTCTGGCTCTGGGCGTTGTATTGGCCCCTGAGTTGCTCCTTGTAATCCAGCAGGTTGACGTTACGTTTGTTCTGCCCCGCATGGTCGCTGTAGATCGCGCCCAGGCGCAGGGCCAACGGGCCGTCCTGGCGCACGGCATAACCGCCCAGGTGCCAACTGTCCAACTCGGAGGCGAAGCGTGGGGTGTCGAAATGACTGGTGGATTTTGCGCCCATGATACCCACGCGCCAGGCGTGATCCAGTGCCCAGTCGGCACCCAACAGCAGGCCTTCGGTGCTGTATTTCAAGCCGGCGCTGCCGCCTTGTGTGTCGAGGCGGCCGTCGTGGCCCAGGCCTTGAACCCAGAAGTGTCCCTCGTCGTCGGCGGGCAGTGTGCGTAGGTTCGAGAGCAATTGGCTGCCGATGTGTAGTGTGGTGTTTTGCGTTGCACCCGCGAGGTTGGCGTTCTGGCTGCCAGCCAATTGCTCAAGGCTGGCACCGATTCCGCCAGGCTGTTTCTCCAGCGCGTCACCGAATTTATCCAGGGCTTTGATTTGTTCGGAAGTCAGCTCTCCGGACTTCAGCAAACGAATCAATGCGGGCTCCAGCACTTTTGCCACTTGCAAGCCATTGTGCGAGGTGGCCTTGCGGGTGAGATAACCGTCCAGGGGCAGCGCTTTGGGTTCGGGTGTGTAGAACCAGTCGGCATCCAGCGCATCGTAGGGCTGATACCAGTACGGCGTGTATTCGATATCGCCTTGCGCCTGTGCGGATTGAAGGCTGGTGGCGCTGAGCGCAAGGGCAATGACAAGGGCAACTCTGTGCGGTGTAAAAGGCATGAAATCCCAACCTCTGATGAATGAGGCCGGGAATTTAGCGAGATGGTGGGGTGATAACTGTCAGGCCATCGACTCCTGGTTTGCGGGAGTTGTCTTTACTGGCGGGAGATTAAGAACTTACCCCTTGCGCGCATACCCCTTGCCGTAGTGCCGCTCCATTTGCGCCTGGATCAACTCAAGCCCCAGGGACATCACCCAGTAGATGATCGCCGCCGTGGTGAGCATTTCGATATAGCGGTAGCTGGAGCGTCCGTAGGACTGCGCCAGAAACATCACTTCCCATACCCCCATCACTGAAATCAGCGACGAGTCCTTTAGCATGGAGATGAACTGGTTGGTGGCTGGCGGGATGATGGTGCGCATGGCCTGGGGCAGGGTGACGTGCCAGAAGATCGCGCTGTCGCGCATGCCCAGGGCCAGGGCAGCTTCCCGCTGGCCCTGGGGTACGCCGAGGATACCCGCACGGAAGATCTCACTCAGGTAGGCCCCATAGTTCAGCGAGAGCGCGATGATCCCGGCAACGATTGCACCAGGCACCACACCCAATTGCGGCAGGCCCAGGTAGATCAGCAGGATCTGGATCAGCAAGGGTGTGCCGCGAAAGAACGAAGCGTAGAAACTGGCGACGCCGAAAGCCACGGCGCTGTTCGACAGCCGCCCCAGCGCTGTGACAAAGCCCAGCAGCGACGAGGCCACCATCGAGCACAGGCACAGGAATACGGTGAGTGCCGCCCCTTGCAGGAAGCCGTTGGGGGCCAGGTGTACGCCGATCAGGTTGGGCAGTTTGTCGAGAATGATCGAGAACTTCAGGTCAAAGCTCAGGAAAAAGCTGGCGAACAGGCAGAACAACGTCGCCCAGGTCAAGTAAAGCCGAGTCCGGAATCCCATGAGGCGCCGTGTGTTCACCGGAGGCTTGGGAGGTGTGGGGAATGCAGTCATTGGCTGATATCGGCGCCGATCCATTTTTGCGACAGCTTGCTCAGGGTACCGTCCTGTTTCAGTTGGGCGAAGACCTCACGCACCTTGCTGTCCCACTGTGGGTCGCCTTTTTCGATGGCCACCGAGTTGGGTTCGGCATACAGCGCATCGCCGGCGAGCTTGAAGCGCTTGTCCTGGTCCAGGCGCGGTTGGGCAGTGACCAGATTGGTGAGGATCGCATCCAGGCGCACGCCGGCGCCCAGGCCCAGGTCCTGGAACGCTACGTTGTCGGTGTCGTATGGAGCGATCTGCACGTTGTCGAAAGGGTACTGCAGGTGGGTATCTTCGGCGCCTTCGATCACCAGATTCTTGTTCAGATAGCTTTCATAGCTGGAGGCGCTGGTGAGGCCGACTTTCTTGCCGCTCAGGTCCCTGGCGCCGTGAATACGGTCATCCTTGGCGTTGACCACAATCACGGCAGGCGACGCGTAGTATTGCACCGGGAAATCGAACACCTCGGCGCGGGCTTTGCTCGGCGTCATGGAGCAGATGCAGATGTCGTAGCGCCCGCTCCAGCGGCCTGCGGCGATTACGTCCCAGGAAGGCGTTTCCAGGCGCAGCTTCACCCCCAGTTTTTGCGCAACCGCCTTGGCGACATCCACGTCGAAACCGTCGAGTTGGTTCTGCTCGTTAAGAAACGAGAACGGCGGGTAGCTTTCCATCAACACGCCGACCAGTTCCTTTTTTTGCTCGACCCGGTCCAGCGTCGTGCCTGCGAAGGCTTGAGTCGACGTGGCCAACATCGTCAGGGCCAGAGCCAGCAGCGGTTTTAGTTTCACAATCGACACCTGAATAAAAAAGAGGTTGTTAATAACCGAATGCTGCGTATTAAATAGTTATAAGAACGGCTCTCATAGTGAGTTATTTTCATAAGCTTATGAGTAAAAGGCATATGGGTAAGGCACGCACAGTAATCCTTGATGGCGGCATGGGCCGTGAACTGCAACGCCGGGGCGCGCCGTTCCGGCAGCCGGAGTGGTCAGCACTGGCACTGAGTGAAGCACCGCAGGCGGTGGAAGCGGTACACGCGGCGTATATCCAGAGCGGTGCGACCGTCATCACCAGCAACAGCTATGCCGTGGTGCCGTTTCACATCGGAGAAGCGCGCTTTGCCGCAGAGGGCCAGGCGTTGGCCGCACTCGCCGGGGAATTGGCACGCCGTGCCGTAGAGGCCTCGGGCAAAGCCGTATTGGTCGCCGGTTCGCTGCCGCCGTTGTTTGGTTCGTACCGCCCTGACCTGTTCGAACCGCAGCGCGTGTCTGAATTGCTGACCCCACTGGTGCAAGGCCTGTCGCCCCATGTCGACCTGTGGCTGGCGGAAACTCAGAGCTCGATTGCCGAGGCACGTGCTATCCACGCCGGCCTGCCCAAGGACGGTAAGCCGTTCTGGCTGTCGTTTACCCTCAAGGATGAAGACACTGACGAGATTCCCCGCCTGCGTTCCGGCGAACCGGTGGCTGAAGCGGCCGAAGCGGCTTCGCAACTGGGCGTGCAAGTGCTGCTGTTCAATTGCAGCCAGCCCGAAGTGATCGGCGCGGCTATCGACGCGTCCTGCCAGACGTTCGAACGCCTCGGGGTGACGATCCAGGTCGGCGCCTATGCCAACGCGTTCCCGCCGCAACCCAAGGAGGCCACCGCCAATGATGGCCTGGACCCGCTGCGCGAGGATCTCGACCCGCCAGGTTACCTGCGCTGGGCTGCCGACTGGCAAGCACGGGGTGCCAGCCACCTGGGGGGGTGCTGCGGGATCGGGCCGGAGCACATTGCAGTGCTGGCCCGGCAGTTGGGCTAAGCCTCAGCGCGCCTGGCGGCGACAGTCCGCCAGGCCTTTCACCTGCCCTGAACCGGTCTGGTTAGCCTCCGACAGCCACTCCTCGAAACCGGCCTGGATTGCCGACCATTCTGCGTCGATGATCGAGTACCACGCGGTATCGCGGTTCCTGCCCTTGACCACCATGTGCTGGCGGAACACTCCTTCAAAGCTGAAGCCCAACCGCTCGGCCGCGTACTTGGAGCGGGCGTTGGCGTTGTTGCACTTCCATTCCAGGCGGCGGTAGCCCTGTTCGAACGCGTATTTGGCCAGCAAGTACACCGCTTCGGTGCTTTTCGGCGAACGCTGCATCGGCGCGCCGAAGGTGACATGGCCGATTTCGATGCGGCCCTGTGCGGGGACGATGGACATCAGGCTGAGAAGGCCCTGTACCTGGCCGGTCTGGCGGTCGACCACGCAGAAGAAGTACGGGTCGCTGTGGGACGCGTGGTTGTTGAGCCAGTCATTGAAGGCGCTACGTTCCGGGAAGGGGCCGTATGGCAAGTAGTCCCACAGCTTGGGGTCGGCGCCGGGGCCCTGGAGGGCTTGGAACAACTCGTCGCCATGGCGTGCAGGGTCGAGTTTTTCCAGGCGGATGAAGCGTCCTTCAAGCAGTGTGACGGTAGGGGCCGGTGCGCCTTTCCAGTCGGCGAGGGAAGTAGTCATGCTGCGCTCCTTAAAGACCTTTGCGAAATTGGATGAACCCAGGGCGTTCGGCGATGCGTTCGTAGAGTTGGATCGCGGTGGCATTGGTTTCGTGGGTCAGCCAGTGCACCTTGGCGCAGCCATCGGCCTTGGCGGTGGCGTAGACGAACTCGATCAGCTTGCGACCGACGCCGGTGCCACGTTGGGCCGGGTCCACCAGCAAGTCCTGAAGGTAGCAGGAATTCTCGATGCTCCAATTGGAGCGATGGTAGATGAAGTTCACCATGCCCACCGCCTTGCCGTCCTGCCAGGCCAGGGCCGAGTGGGTCGGTTCGCTGGCGTCGATCAAGCGTTGCCAGGTGCTTTGGCTGACCGCGTCCGGTAGTTCGGTTTCATAGAACTTCAAGTACGCCTGCCACAGCGGCAGCCAGGCAGCGTGGTCGGCGGCGGTGACCTGGCGGATATCGATCGGGCTCATTCTGGGGCTCCTTGGGGGGGAATAAAGCGGGCGAGGGTCTGGTCGCGCACATCGGCGCTGGTTGCCAGGCCAGCACGAACGCCGGCCATGTCGGCCGCGCTGCGGTTCTGGCTGAGTTTGCGTTTACCGATCAGGCGTTCGATCGGCAGGGCGAAGCCGACGATGGCCTTGAGCATGCCGTCGATGTAATCGGCCGGAGCGTCGCTGACCTTCCAGGGCTGGGCGCGGCCGCCTTCATGGCGATCGGTCAGCGCAGTGACCACCGCGAGCAAGCGCTCGGCATCGTTGAATACCTCGGCTTTGCCATAAGCGTGCACGGCGATGTAGTTCCAGGTAGGCACGACTTTGCCGTGCTCGGCCTTGGCCGGGTAGAACGCCGGGCTGATGTAGGCCTCGGCACCGGCAAAGATCACCAGCGCTTCGCTGCCGTTCTGCAGGTCTTTCCACTGCGGATTGGCTTTGGCCAGGTGCCCGTAAAGCATGCCGTTGGGGCCTTCATCCGGGTTGAGCAGCAAGGGCAAGTGACTGGCTTGCAGGCCTTGCTCGCCAAAGGTCACCAGCTGCGCCAGGCGGGTGTGCTGGATCAGTTGCTGCAGTTCGGGCAAATCGTTGAGGGCAAAGGCGCGGGGTGTGTACATGGAAAAATTCCTTGGCGAATGCCTGCATCCTAGGCAGGCTAATGGCTCGTTGAAAGAGCCATCTGGCACCCATTTCATAGGTCCAATATGTCGCCTGTCTCGCCGCCCCTGTCGTTCAACCCCGCTGGTATTGAACTGGATCGCCGCCAAGGCCTGACGCGCCAGCTGTATGACGCCCTGCGCCAGCGGGTGCTGGACGGTCGGTTGGTCAGCGGGACGCGTCTTCCCGCCACCCGTGACCTGGCGACGGCGTTGTCGATTTCCCGCAACAGCGTGGTACGCGCCTACGATCAGTTGTATGCGGAGGGGTTTATTGAAAGCCGGGTTGGCGATGGCACCTATGTCGCCCAATTGCCCACCGCCAAAAAACTATCCACAAAAGTATCCACAGGGTTTTCAACAGCCTTATCCCCAGACTTACCCACAAAATGGGCAGATTTGCCCGAAGTCCTGGACAGTGAAGTTACCCACAGCGTGGGCTTGGCACGGATCAAAACCAATCACCTGTCTCTGCCGCCAGTGGGGCCGCCACGGGCATTTCGCGTGGGTGTGCCAGCCTTCGATCTGTTCCCGTTCGAGGTCTGGGCCAAGCTGAACGGGGCCTTCTGGCGCAAGCCGGACCTGGAGCTGCTCTGCTACGGCGACCCCGCGGGCGACGGCCGCCTGCGTGGCCTGATTGCCGCCTACTTGCGCAGCTCACGAGGCATGCAGTGCACGGCTGAACAAATAGTGATCACCAGCGGCGCGCAGCAGGCAATCAGCCTTTGTGCACAGTTGCTGGTGGAGCCTGGGGACGGCGTGGCGGTGGAAAACCCCGGCTATCGCGCGGCCGGGCATGCGTTCGCCCTGGCGGGCGGGAAATTGCATGGCGTGCCGGTGGATGGCGAGGGTATTGATTGCCAAGTGCTCAATACCCTGGAGGATTGTCGGGTGGCTTACGTCACGCCTTCCCACCAGTATCCGCTGGGTGTGGTCATGAGCCTGGCGCGCCGCCTGGAACTGCTGGCCTGGGCCGAGCGAACGGGCGGTTGGATCATCGAGGACGACTACGACGGCGAGTACCGCTACAGCGGTGCACCGTTGTCGCCCCTGGCCGCGCTGGATCGCAGTGGGCGCGTGCTCTATGTCGGCACCTTCGGCAAGGTGGCTTTTCCGGCGTTGCGCCTGGGCTACCTGGTGTTGCCGCCGGCCCTGGTGGAGGCGTTCGCCCGGCGCCGTGCTGTCGACATGCGCCACTCCGAAGTCAGCACCCAGGCGGTAATGGCCGAGTTCATGGCTGCGGGGCATTTCCAGCGGCATATCCGGCGCATGCGCCGTGCTGCGTTGAGTCGGCGCAATGCTTTGTTGGCCGGCTGGCCAAAGGGGCTGGCGGGTGTGGGTGAGTTACCCCCTGTCAGCGCAGGGCTGCACCTGACCGTACGGGTCGCCAGCCTGGCTCGGGAACAGCGACTGCTTGCGCAGGCACGGGCCGTGGAGGTCGAGGTCAACGGTTTGAGCAGTTACTGGCTGGCGCAATCGAGCACGCCAGTGAACCAGCGCGCCGGCCTCGTGCTGGGATTTGCTGCGGTACCCGAGCACGCCATCGCCCTGGCATTGCAGCGCCTGCGCGCAGCGTGGCAGGTCGTTGACTAAGCGCGCACGGTAGTGACAGGAGGAGTGACCCGGACGGTAGATAAATAGAGGCAGAAGGCGTCGACTCAGGCCTCCTTCTTTTCGAAAAACAGTCGGTCGGCCTGCTTCAGGCTGATCTCGCTGAGGTAGTAGTCAATCCTTTGGGCTTCGCTCAGGCCTACGGTGGTGTCGGCGGCCAGTCCCTTGAGCTGCTCGGCCGGGGTTTTCAAACGTGCGGCGATGTAGTACTTGGCCGGTGTCCAGGAGGCGCTGTAGTGGAAGTGCGCATACCACAGCGGCTTGCCGGAGCTGCGTTCGACGATGCTGTACTCATCGAGGTAGTCGGGCCGGGGACTTTTGAGTTTGCGTCGGGTGATTGTCTTCTTGATCTTGATTTCATTGTGATTGAGCAGCCACTCGACATTCTCGATCGTTGGTGCCTGCGTCTTGTGCAGCCTGAGCAGGTGTTCGCGGCTGCGTCGGTATAGCTGAGCAATAGCCGTATCGAGCGCTTTGTTGACGGCACTGGCCGGTTGATTGACGTTTTCGGTGATGTTTCCTTGGGTCAAGGCCTGGTCGATGGCTTCGCTGGCGCGTTCCAGGCGCAAGGCTTGCTGGTGATAGAGGTTTTCGATGCCTAAGGTTGTGCGCTCCTCCTGGTTGGCCCGGACATCTGCCTGGCGCAGGAACTCAGGCAGCGTGTCCAGCAAGGCCTGGCCTTCGCGGACGGCGGCCTGAATATCGAGGGTAGCTGCCGGCTCTGTCGACGTCTGGACGCGCTCAACCCACACCCCCGGGGATTTCTGATGATAGGTGGCAATGATCTTTTGGGTGATCGGCGAGCGGATATCCACCAGGTCGGTTTGCTCCCCGGTGGGCGACAGGCGAGGTTCGCCGATGCGGATACCCTCGTAGCGCGTGCGGATGAATTGGCTGTTTGGCCGTGGTGGCAATGGTGGCGGGATAGGACGCAGCCTGAGGGCATCTCTTTCGACACTCAACAGCGCCAGGTTCTGTGTGGCCTCCCGGCTGAACGCCTTGAGCTGGTCGCGCAGACCCTGTATCCGAGTCGGTTGCGTATGCGCTGTATAGCGTTCGGCAAAGTCACTCAGGCGTTCCCCGATGACCTGGAACTGGCCGACCAGGCTGCCCAGTGTGCCGATACGTTCGTCGAGGCGCGACTCGCTGCGCTCTTTCAACGTATCGGTCAGGCATTGAATGGCGATATCGGCGGTGTCGACGATCGAGTCGATGGTTGACCAGGCCTCTGGGGCGGAGGCCAGCGTATCCTCCGCCAGGCACAGGTGGCGAGTGAGGGTGACCTGCAGGGCCGTGAGGTGTTCGCGGGGGTAATGCGGCAATGTGCTTTTAGTGTCGCGGATCAACGTGAAGCCTTCCTTGGACAGTTGCCTGAGTTCATCGAAGCGGGTGTTCATGTAGTCAAGGCGGTCGAGCATGTCCTGGGTCAGGTCGATCATCTGGCGCGCGTCGTCAAAGGGCCGTTGGCTCGTTGGGCTATGGAGTTGGTCCAGTACCTTGCGCATCATCGGGGCAAAGCGGGTGAGAGCCTCGCGGATGCCCGCGTAAGTGAATTCAATCTGCACCTTGAGGTAGGAGATGGCTTTGGTGGCGTAGTCCGCTGACGGCGCGAAGACATTCAACTGCTTGAGCTGTTGCAGCACGGTTTCGTAGTTGTCGCGTTGAGCGACCAAGGTCTGCAAGTAGTTTTGTCGGCGTGTCTCTGCGGTGTCGGCAGTGCCCTGAGTCATGGCCTCATAAGCTTTTTGCAGCTCGGCCTGGGCGTCTTTCTTGGTTTTTTCGAAGTCACTCAGTTGGCGACGCAGGCGTTGAGCACGCTCTTCGGCCAGGGCCTTGGCTATCCGTGCCTTCAATGTGGGTCCCCCACCACGCAGGCGCAGGCGTGTGTCGATAAACCAGTTACCTTGGCGATTGCTGACCAGCAAAGGGCCGAGGCGGGACAATTGTTTCGAGTCGACGATGATGACGTTGCCACTTTCATCAACGATCACTTGATACCAACGATTGCCCACGGGCGCATAGAGTTTGTCGGCGAGCTTATAGAGATGCTGGTTTGGGCCGCGTTCGCTGATCGGCGCGCCAAGGTTGCTGGGCTTTTCGACTTTGTAGCTGTCCAGGAGCGCGGCCAGGTGTGATCCACCACGATGGGTGGCGCCGCTGGTGTGCAACGGTTGTGAGCGATCCGAAGGGATCTCAGAAATTTTGACATCTGGGATCTTGCGAATCGTGGTCGCCGGTCTTTTTTCCGGCGCTGGCTTGATCGGGATGGGTTGCTGGGCGATAGGCCGCGATGGTTTGGATTGTCGGGTCACGCTGTGCAGCGTGACGGCCATGCCCAGGTTGAGCAGCAGGTCAGTGATGGCGCCCAAGCGTGAGCGGTGTTGTGGGTCTTCTTCGGCGTCGACCACTTCTTGCAGTTGGTCCATTATTTGCCAGATCCATGCCGCCACCCCGGCCGTGCGCCCGAGGAACGGCAAGGCTGCGTTGAATATCAGCCAGCCGGTGCGCTCCAAGGTAGCCCAGCGCGCATCCGCGTTGGAGACCGACTGACGATCGGCCAATGTCACCAGTGCATTGGCGTTGGCCTTGAACAGGGTGGCGAGCCTATCGCCATTGAGGGTTTCCTCGCCCAGCAGCAGCGGGCCGCTCAGGCTCAGCACTTTGGCCGGTTCTACCAGGAAATCCACCACCGACCAGGGCGACGGTAAGGTGCCTGGAAACACATACCGGCTGTAATCCGTGCGCACGCTATCCGGCAACCAGGCGAGCACCGATTCGCGCAGGCTCGGGGATTGCTGGATCGCGTAGATCAGATTGGCGGGAGATGGGTATTGGCTCAGGGGCTCGTCGAGCAGTGGACGGTAAAGTAAGCAGGGCCCGGCCTGCAGATCGGCGGGACCGATCACAAACATGTTCGCGACGGTGTTCGGTTTGCCGTTGCCGTTTTTCGTCAGAAAGGCCAACGGCCGTATGACGATAGTATTGCCCTCCACTGTGCGATCCGCTGCGTTGTCCTGCATCACGGCCGTCACATAACGGTATCCGCGTTCGTCGATGCCCCCTTTTTGATTGAGTTTGTAGTGCAGCGCCAACAGCGGTAGCTGAATGCGTAGATGGCTGGTGTAGAGCTTCTCACGTCGCGACGACTCTATCGGGTCATCCAGCAGTTTGCTTTTGATCAACGCCGGGTAGGCGCTGCCGATGTCGATGCGGGTAATCAGGGTTTCCAGGTAGCCGACGGTGAGCCACTCGGGAATTGTGCCGCCGTTGCTTCTGCGTAGGGTCTTGTTGCCCAACGGCAGGGCGATCAGGTTTTGCAGGGCCAGTTGCGCCAGGCTGAACGTGGTGGTCACGGTTTGTCCGGGCACCGTGAACGTACCCCAGATGACAGGGCTCTGGACCACGATGTCGATCTTGTCCAAGGCCAGATGCTTGGCGTCTTTGTGGTCTTTGTTCATCTGCGCTTTCAGCGCATCGAGTGCGTATTGCTCGATGGGGGCAATGCCGTCGTCGTAGGCGTGGCCCTCGTTCAGGCTATGCAGTGCTGCCAGGTCTTTGAGGTGGCGGCCATAGGCGTCCTGTTCCGGGCTGGAAGCCTCGCTGAGCCAATCGGGCAAGGCGTCCCTGAACCAGTCGAGGCCAGGGGAGCGCCGGGGCTGGTCATTGCCGGCAGGGGCCGTGACGGAACCGGGCAGCTGTAGCGTCGTGTCCGTAAAGCGGATGGCGCCGATGGCGTCGATTTGAATGGAGATCAAGATGCAGGCTTGCTGGTCGAAAAAGTTGCCGTCGGGCTCGAACAGGCGCCAATCGATTTTCTTGCCCAGCGCACGGTCTGGCAGGTAATTCTCCAACGCGGCTCCCAAGGCCTCGATCGAGTTGAATTTTTCATAGCCGTGCCCTGGCGAATAGGTCAGCAGCACCTCTTGGCCGTTTTGTCTGCCGACCAGTACGGCGATCAGGCTGTCATTGAGGTGGGTGGCTTTGCCGTCGTCGTCGATCAGAAAAATGTCCACCAGACAGGCACGGGACGCATAGGGATCATTGCGTTTGCGGACATCCGGATCCGGGGCGGCATACAGGCTGCGCGCCATGACGCAATCCTCATGCGTCCAACCGTCCACCGTCTCGACATTCCAAAAGCTGCGAAGGGCGCTGGACAGTTGCTGCCAATGGGGCGCTGAACCGTTCTCGGACATGTTCCAGTATTCTGCCTGTTGCTCCTGGAAGCCTGTGATCATCACTGGCGCCAGCAAATTGATAATGTTGGCGATTTCTTCGATGCGTACCTGCAGGTGCACCGCTGGCTCAACGATTGGCAGCCGGGTGAGAAAGTGTTCCCCCTCGATATAGATCGTCGGTACGCCGAGTACGGCCTGTTTGGCCAGGACGTCGGCGAGTGCCTGGTACTGGGGAGGCTTGGCCACGACTTGATCACCGACGACGTCCCAAACCGGCGTGCCAACCATCGTGCTATTGGGGTCTATATCCAATTGGGGGTAGCGCGCTTTGAGCTCACGTCGCAGCAAGGCGGCGGCCACCTCCCTAAACGCAGGGCCAGTGGACAACTGAGTGATCAGGGTGGCGGTGGAATAAAAGCGTGGCAGTAGTGGCGAATCTGAGGTGTCTGTGATTGAAGTCATGGGAGACCTGACAGGCTTGTGATGGGCATAGGCCGAGGCTCTGCCTCGGGTATGCCCATGCTAGAAAGCGCGCTGTCAGGAGGGCGGTGTTTATGTATGCGTCTCAGGTGCCGGACTTGATCTTGGTCCAGGCGCGGGTCCTGGCACGTTCGGCATCACGGCCCAGGGGTTTCAGGGTATAGAGCCCCGCCATCGCCGCCTCGGTGGGGTACAGGTTGGGGTTGTTGCGGATCGCCGGGTCGACCTGTTCGGTCGCATCCTTGTTCGGGTTGGGGTAGCCGACAAAATCGCTGATCGGCGCGATCACCTGGGGTTGCAGCAGGTAGTTGATAAAGGTGTAGGCGTCCTGTGGGTTCTGCGCGCCCTTGGGAATGGCGAGCATGTCGAACCAGATCGGCGCGCCCTCCTTGGGCAGGCGCATATCCACCACTACGCCGTTCCTGGCCTCCTTGGCGCGGTTGGCCGCCTGGGAGAAGCTGCCCGAATAACCCACGGCCACGCAAATGTCACCGTTGGCGATATCGGCCATGTACTTGGACGAATGGAAATAGGTGATGTACGGGCGGATCTTCATCAACAGCGCCTCGGCCTTGACGTAGTCCTTGGGGTTGCTGCTGTTGGGGTCCAGGCCCAGGTGCTGCAGGGCCAACGGCAGGATCTCCGAAGGCGAGTCGAGCAGGGCCACGCCGCATTGCTTGAGCTTGCTGATGTTCTCTTCCTTGAAAATCAGGTCCCAGCTGTCCACCGCAGCGTTGTCGCCGAGCGCAGCCTTGACCTTGGCCGGGTTGAAGCCGATCAGGATGGTGCCGTACATGTAGGGCACGGCGAATTTATTGCCGGGGTCATTGGCCTCGATCAGCTTCATCAGCTTGGGGTCGAGGTGGTTCCAGTTGGGCAATTGGCTGCGGTCCAGGGGCTGGAACACGCCGGCTTCGATCTGCTTGGCGAGGAACACGTTGGAGGGCACCACCACGTCATAGCCGGAGTTGCCGGTGAGCAGCTTGGCCTCCAGTGCTTCGTTGGTGTCGAAGATGTCGTAGACCAGCTTGATCTTCGGGTTCTGCGCCTTGAAATCCTCCAGTGCCTTGGGCGTGATGTAGTCGAACCAGTTATAGACTTTCAGGGTTTTTTCTTCGGCGTGTGCGGTGCTGCTCAGCACGGCGGCGCAGAGCACAAGCGACTTGAGCATATTCATTGGGCGGCCCCCTCAAAACCTTCGAGCACATTGACGGCGTTGATGCCGATTTCTTCCACCGCGTAACCGCCTTCCATCACGAACAGCGTCGGCTTGCCCAGGCGTGCGATGCGCGCGCCCATGGTCAGGTAGTCCGGGCTGTCGAGCTTGAACTGGGAGATCGGGTCATCCTTGAAGGTGTCCACGCCCAGCGAGACCACGAGGATGTCGGCGCCGTAGTGTTCGATCTCCCGGCAGGCCTGCTCCAGTGCTGCGCTCCAGGTGTCCCAGCCGGAGCCGGCGGGCAGCGGGTAGTTGAAGTTGAAGCCTTCGCCGGCACCTTCGCCCCTCTCATCGGCATAGCCCAGGAAAAACGGAAACTCGGCCTCCGGGTGACCGTGGATCGAGGTAAACAGCACATCGCGGCGGTCGTAGAAAATCGACTGGGTGCCGTTGCCGTGGTGGTAGTCCACATCGAGGATCGCGACCTTGCGGTGGCCCTGGTCGAGAAACGCCTGGGCGGCAATCGCGGCGTTGTTCAGGTAGCAATAACCGCCCATCAAGTCGCTGGCGGCGTGATGGCCCGGTGGGCGGCACAACGCGAACGCACTGTGGGCGCCGCGCTGGATCGCCTGTTGTGCGGTGAGCGCCACTTGCGCCGCCGAGTAGGCCGCCTGCCAGGTCCCGGCGGTAATCGGCGCGCCGCCGTCGAAACTGTAATAGCCCAATTGGCCGTGCAGGCTGGTGGGCAGCACGCGGCGCAGGGTGCGCGCGGGCCAGGTGTAGGGCAGCAGATCGCCGTCCTCGCCGTATTCGGTCCAGCGCGCCCAGGCGCCTTTGAAGAAATCCAGGTAGTCGCGGTTGTGAATGCGCTGCAAAGGCGCCAGGCCAAAGTCGTATGGCGCCTGCACTGGCCCCAATTCGCGGTCCTTGACCCGCTGCAGCACATGGTCGGCCCGCGAGGGCATTTCGAAGCAGGGCATCAGTTGCCCGTCCATCAATTCGCAGCGGCCGTGGTGCAGGTGGTGATCGTCCGAGTAGATCGTCAGCATTCTTGTTCTCCGCAGGCTGGGTCGGTGCATGCAGTCTTGCGGTGGGCGCGGTTCAAGAGAACGACAGGAGCGGCCAAAAGGGGATGAATATGGCCAAAGTGTCTGTCCGTAATTCGCCCCTCAATGGCGCATCATGCTCGAAATTGGCTCGGTGCTACGCCGCTCCAGCGCACAAATGCATGCCGGAAACTCGCTGTTTCGCTGAACCCCAAGGCCTCGGCAATCCGGTAGATCGGCCACTGGTCCTCCGCCAGCAGTTGCTTGGCGCGCTCGAAGCGCAACTCGTCCAACAGCTCCTGGTAGCTGCAACCCTGGTCGTGCAAATGCCGGCGCAGGGTGCGCGCCGAGCAGTTCATCTGCATGGCCAGGCCTTCCAGGCCCGGCGCGGCGTTGAGTTGCGCGGTGAGCAACTGGCGAATCCTGCCCAGCCAGGCCTGGCGCCCGGTGAACTCCAGGTTCTGCTTGCGGCAGCGCTCGGCCATGGCCTGGTGGGTGACGGCGTCTGCCAGCGGCAGTGGCTGTTCGAGCCAGTGCCGATCGAAGGCAAACGCGTTGGCGGTGGCCTGGAACTGCAACGGGCAAGGGAAGCTTTCGGTATAACGCGCGCAGTAGTCCGGGGCGTCGTACTCGAAGCGTGCGGCGAGCAGTGGCAGCGGCTGGCCCAGCAGGTCGTCGCAGATGACCTTCAGCGAGGCCAGGCACAATTCGACATTGAACATCTCAAGCGTCGGGTCTTCGCGATAATCACAGGCGGTGAACCAGACGCGCTGGCCATCTTCCTCCAGGCTCAGCTCGAAAAGTGTTCCCAACAGCGCCGGGTAGTGCAGCGCCAGGCGCAAGGCGTCACCAAAGGTGGCACTGGTGAGCAGGGCATAGCCGAGCATGCCATAGGCCGATACATGCATCTGCCGGCCCAGTTCCAGGCCGATATCCCGACGCCGCGCTACGGCATTGGCACACACGCGCATCTCCTGGTTGGTGGTGATGCGCGTGTCGGCGCGGCTCAAGTCCGCCGCGCAGATGCCGCTGCCAGCCAGCAGTTCCTGGGCCGGCAAGCCTTCGGCCTTGAAAGCGTTAAGCACCAGGGACACGGCGTTGAGAGTGGTCAGGTGGGAGTGCAGCATAGGGGGCTTCCAGCCAGGGGATGGCTGGAAGGGAAGCAAGTTACAGGCCGGTCAGCTCAGCTCGCCACACAGGTCGAGTTCCACCAGGCGACGAACCTCGGCGGTGTCGAGCCCCGCACCGAGCAGTGCATTGAGCTTGCCGAACACCGCTTCGCGGGTCATGCCGCCACCGGACAACACGCCGACGCCGCGCAAACGGCTGCCCGCTTCGTACACATCCAGCTCCACACCGCCTTCATGGCATTGGGTGATCGCCACCACCACAACGTCTTGATCGTGCGCGCGTTGGAGGCTGGCCAGGAACGCCGGGTTGTCGCTCGGCCCGGTGCCGCTGCCGAAGCATTCCAGCACCAACGCCTGAATGCCGCTGTCGATCAGTGCATCCAGTTGCCCGGCGGCAATACCCGGCACCAGCGGCAGCACACCGACGTTGGCCACGGCTTTGGGCTGACGGTAATGCAGGGCGGCCGGGATCATTTCGGCCTGGGCGACGCCGCCATTGCGCTGCAGGGCAGCAAACGGGTGGCGACCGAAACTGCGGATTTTCGCGCAGCGGGTCGGCGCCATCAGCGCACCGTGGAAGAACAACTGCACGCCCGGCGCCAGGCCTTCGCCCAGCGCCGCCAAGGCACCGCTGACGTTTTCCCAGGCATCGCTGTCGGGCACGCCGGCGGGTAGCATGGAGCCGGTGAACACCACCGGCGCCGGCAGGCCGAGCAGTTGGAAGCTCATGGCGGCGGCACTGTAGGCCAGCGTGTCAGTGCCGTGCAGGATCAGTACGGCGTCGCAGCCGGCGTCCACCGCCTCAACCACGGCGGCGTGCAGGCGCTGCCAGTAGACGGGGGTCATGTTGGCGCTGTCGATCAGCGGCGACATTTCCTGGAAGCGCCAGGCGGGCACTTGCGCGTCGGCAAGCTGTTCGCGCATACGCGCCTCAAAACCTGAAGCGGGCGCCAGGCCGTTGGCGCTGGCCTGCATGCCGATAGTGCCACCGGTGTAGAGCACCATCACGTTGTTAGCTGGGGACATCGAATTTTCTCCTGAACGAAAAACGCCGCCGGGCCCAGAGCATGCCCAAGGCCGGGCGGCGTGTCATCTCTCTACACTCAGCGTTGCGCTTGAGCGTTCAGTTCAGCGGTAGTTTGAGCGCTTGGCTCAGGCTTGACCGGGTTGGCTGGCCAGGCCTTGCGGTCCAGGTCCAGGTCAGGGAACTGGCTGGAATCGAATACCGGGGTCTTGATGCCTGCGGCGCGCTGGTTGTCGTAGTCGTTGAGGATGCGCATGGCGATCTTGAACAGGAACGCCAGGGCGAACAGGTTGACGAACGCGAGCAGGGTCATGGTGATGTCGGCGAAGGCGAACACGGTGCTCAGGTTCTCGATGGAACCCCAGAAAATCAGCACCAGCACCAGGGCGCGGTAGCCCATCAGCACCTTGCGGTTGTTGCCTACCAGGAAGCGCAGATTGCTCTCGCCCAGGTAGTAGTTGTACATGATCGAGGTGAACACGAACAACGCCAGGGCCACCGAGATGAACATGCGGCCCCAGTCGCCCACCACCGCCGCCAGGGAGTTCTGGGTCAGGGCAATGCCGTCGCCTTCGAAGCCCGGGGTGTAGAAGCCGGAGAGCAGGATCAGCAACGCGGTACAGGTGCAGATCACGAAGGTATCGAGGAACACGCTGAACGCCTGCACCACGCCCTGGGCGATCGGGTGTTCGACCGACGCCACCGCCGCCACGTTAGGCGCACTGCCCAGGCCGGCTTCGTTGGCGAACACACCGCGCTTCACACCCATGATGATCGCGCTGCCCACCAGGCCCCCGAAGGCCTGGTCGAGGCCGAAGGCGCTCTTGACGATGGTCGCGAGCATGGCCGGCACATGGTCGAATTGCAGCACGATTACATAGAGAGTCACGGCGATGTAGACCAGGGTCTTGACCGGCACCAGCAGGTCGGCAATCGAGGCGATGCGCTTGATCCCGCCGATGAACACCAGGCCCAGCAGTACCGCCAGCGCCAGGCCAGTGTAGGTGGTGTCCAGGCCAAAGGCGTTGTTCAGCGAGTGGGTCACGGCGTGGGCTTGCAGGCCGTTGAAAGCAAAACCGAAGGTCACCAGCAACAGGAACGCCATGACCATGCCCAGCCAGCGCTTTTGCAAACCGTGCTGGATGTAGTAGGCCGGGCCGCCACGGAAGGTGCCTTCCGCGTCGGTGCGCTTGTACAGCTGGCCGAGGGAGCACTCGATAAAGCTCGACGACATGCCCACCAGTGCGGTAACCCACATCCAGAACACGGCGCCCGGGCCACCCAGTGTCACGGCAATACCGACACCGGCAATGTTACCGGCACCCACGCGACCGGCCAGGCTGAGCATCAGCGCCTGGAAGGAGCTGAGCTGGTCGGAGCTGTTTTTCAGGCTGTCGCGAAACACCGAAAACATGTGGAAGAAGTGACGCAGTTGTACGAAACGCGAGCGAATCGTGAAATAACCGCCGAGCCCGACAATGAGCACGATCAGTACTTTCCCTGAGAGGAAGTCGTTGATGACTTCGAGCATGGAGTGTTCCTCGCTGATTTTTCTAATGGCAAACGCAGGACGGTTCGACGCTATCGCTCAGCACCAGGCAGTGCACGACGTTCGACCCCAATCCTTTTGCGGGTGTTGTTATTCATGCGGTTTCGCGCTGTACAGGACCTCGTAACCGACGATCTCTGACGCGAAGAGGGGCGGCACTATACCTAGGCGAACGTGATCCGTCTGCTCGGGGCGATTAAAGGTTTCAGCTGGGCGGTGGGCCTGCAGAGCGATATTGGCGTTTTTATAGGCTTCATTTCACAACCTCGGGGCAAAAAAAAGGGCCTGAAGAACGAGCCTTCAGGCCCTCAAAAGGTGAGAGGTGTCTAGTCCCTCAGCCTGGTGAGCGGTGCAACAAACGCTTAGGCCTTCAGCGGGACCAAGCGTGGAGCAATCATGTTTTCGGGGCGCAGGATGTCGTCGAGCATGGCGTCGTCGAGCAAGCCTTCTTCGCGCACCAGTTCCAGCACGCCACGGCCGCTTTCGAGGGCGATACGGGCGATGCGGGTGGCGTTTTCATAGCCGATGTACGGGTTCAGCGCGGTAACCAGGCCGATGGAGTGCTCCACCAGTTCGCGGCAGCGGGCTTCGTTGGCGGTGATGCCGACGATGCAGTGCTCGCGCAGCATGTCCATGGCACGTTGCAGCAGGCGGATCGAGTCGAAGATCTTGAAGGCGATCAGCGGCTCCATCACGTTCAGTTGCAGTTGGCCGCCTTCGGCCGCCATGGTCAGGGCCAGATCGTTACCGATGACCTGGAACGCCACCTGGTTCACGGCTTCCGGGATCACCGGGTTGACCTTGCCGGGCATGATCGAGCTGCCTGGCTGGCGGGCCGGCAGGTTGATCTCGTTGATGCCGGTGCGTGGGCCGCTGGACAGCAGGCGCAGGTCGTTGCAGATCTTCGACAGCTTCACCGCAGTACGCTTGAGCATGCCGGAGAACAGCACGAAGGCGCCCATGTCGGAGGTGGCTTCGATCAGGTCGGCAGCCGGCACGACCGGCTGGCCGCTGATTACCGCCAGGCGCTGTACGGCCAGGGCCTGGTAGCGCGGGTCGGCGTTGATGCCGGTACCGATGGCGGTGCCGCCCAGGTTTACTTCGGTCAGCAGCTCAGGCGCCAGGGTTTTCAGGCGTGCCAGGTCTTCACCCAGGGTGGTGGCGAAGGCGCGGAATTCCTGGCCGAGGGTCATCGGCACGGCGTCTTGCAACTGGGTGCGGCCCATTTTCAGTACGTGGCTGAATTCTTCGCCCTTGGCGGCGAAGGCCTGGATCAGGCTGTCGAGGCTGGCCAGCAGCGCGTCATGGCCCAGCAGCAGACCCAGGCGGATCGCGGTCGGGTAGGCGTCGTTGGTCGACTGCGCCATGTTCACGTCGTTGTTGGGGTGCAGGTACTGGTACTCGCCCTTCTTGTGGCCCATGGCCTCCAACGCGATGTTGGCGATGACTTCGTTGGCATTCATGTTGGTTGAAGTGCCGGCGCCGCCTTGAATCATGTCCACCACGAACTCTTCGTGGAAATCGCCGCGGATCAGACGGGCACAGGCTTCGCTGATGGCAGCGTGCTTGGCTTCGCTGAGCTGGCCCAACTCGCGGTTGGCGTCAGCCGCCGCTTGCTTGACCATCGCCAGACCGACCACCAATTTCGGGTAATGCGAAATCGGAACGCCCGAGAGGCGGAAGTTGTTCACCGCTCGCAGGGTCTGGATGCCGTAATACGCTTGAGCCGGTACTTCAAGTACGCCAAGCAGGTCTTTTTCGGTACGGAAAGATGCAGCGGAGGACATGACGGAAATCATCTCGATATGGACCCGGAACTGGCCGGAACGCTGCGAATGCTAGGCTTGTAGAACTTTTTGGGCCAATGCTGTTAAACACTGGCCTATGCACAAACGGCATAATGTGAGTGTGACCCGGTTATCATGGCGGGCGTGTGTGCCAAAATGGTGCGTACCCACGGGAGGCAGTAATGAACCTTGAGAGCAAATGGCTGGAAGACTTCAGCGCCTTGGCGGCGACCCGCAGTTTTTCCCAGGCGGCGGAGCGGCGCTTCGTCACCCAGCCGGCGTTCAGCCGACGCATCCGCAGCCTGGAGGCGGCCCTGGGTCTGACCCTGGTCAACCGCTCGCGCACGCCGGTGGAGCTGACGGCGGCGGGCCAGTTGTTCCTGGTCACTGCCCGCACGGTGGTCGAGCAGCTCGGTGAAGTGCTGCGCCATTTGCATCACCTGGAAGGCGGGCAGGGCGAGGTCATGCAAGTGGCTGCGGCGCACTCCCTGGCCCTGGGCTTCTTCCCGCGCTGGATCGCGCAACTGCGCAACGAAGGCTTGAACATCGCCACGCGGCTGGTGGCCACCAACGTCGGCGACGCTGTGCACGCCCTGCGTGAAGGCGGTTGTGACCTGATGCTGGCGTTCTACGATCCCGACGCCGCGATGCAAATGGATTCGGACATCTTCCCGTCACTGCATCTGGGCAACACCGAAATGCTCCCGGTGTGTGCCGCCGATGCCGACGGCAAACCGATGTTCGACCTGGAAGGCGACGGCAGCGTCCCGTTGCTGGCCTACAGCGCCGGCGCGTTTCTCGGTCGCTCGGTGAATTTGCTGCTGCGCCAGCGTGCGCTGCGCTTCACCACGGTGTACGAAACCGCCATGGCCGACAGCCTCAAGAGCATGGCCCTGGAAGGCCTGGGCATTGCCTGGGTGCCGCAGTTGAGCGTGCGTGCCGAGCTGGCGCGTGGTGAGCTGGTGGTCTGCGGTGGGCCGCAATGGCATGTGCCGCTGGAGATCCGCCTGTACCGCTGTGCCTTGGTACGCAAGGCGAATGTGCGGTTGTTGTGGCGCAAGCTCGAAGGCGGGGCGGCGCAGAATACGTGAGCTCCTCGCACAAGGTTTCGTGGTGCCTTGGACTGACTTAAAAGTCAATAAAACCGCCACTTTGCGCCGCTAGACAGATGGTCATCCCAGGGGCTGTTTATCTGGATTATTACGGTATACTGCGCGGCCTTCGGCCGGTCCAACCGGCCTTAATTCGTACACCAAGCCACGCCGGATTTCCCGCGTGGCTTGTTGTTTTTTGACGCGCCTGTGGGCGCCCAGAGAGAAGAGGCACGACGATGAGTGCATTGGTTGGCGTGATCATGGGCTCCAAGTCCGATTGGTCCACCCTTAGCCACACCGCCGATATGCTGGAAAAACTCGGCATTCCCTACGAAGTGAAAGTGGTCTCCGCCCACCGCACTCCGGATTTGCTGTTCCAGTATGCCGATGAAGCAGAATCCCGTGGCATCGAGGTGATCATCGCCGGTGCCGGCGGTGCAGCGCACCTGCCCGGCATGTGTGCGGCCAAGACCCACCTGCCGGTGCTCGGCGTGCCGGTGCAGTCGGCGATGCTCTCGGGCGTGGATTCGCTGTTGTCCATCGTGCAGATGCCGGCCGGTATCCCGGTGGCGACCCTGGCGATCGGCAAGGCCGGCGCGATCAACGCCGCCCTGCTGTCCGCCAGTATCCTGGGCGCCAAGCACCCGCAATTCCATGCGGTGCTGAAAAAATTCCGTGCTGAGCAGACAGACAGCGTGCTGGACAATCCAGACCCACGCATCGCCTGAGGTTGTTGACGATGAAAATCGGTGTAATCGGTGGCGGCCAACTGGGCCGCATGCTGGCCCTGGCGGGAACCCCGCTGGGGATGAACTTCGCTTTCCTGGACCCGGCGCCGGATGCCTGTGCGGCGGCCTTGGGTGAACACCTGCGCGCTGACTACAGCGACCCGGACCACCTGCGTCAACTGGCCGACGAAGTCGACCTGGTGACCTTCGAGTTCGAAAGCGTTCCGGCTGAAACCGTGGCGTTCCTGTCGCAATTCGTGCCGGTATACCCGAGCGCCGAAGCCCTGCGCATCGCCCGTGACCGCTGGTTCGAGAAAAGCATGTTCAAGGACCTGGGCATTCCGACCCCGGCCTTCGCCGATATCCAGTCCCAGGCGGACCTGGATGCCGCGGTCGCCAGCATCGGCCTGCCCGCCGTGCTGAAAACCCGCACCCTGGGTTACGACGGCAAGGGCCAGAAAGTCCTGCGCACCGCCGCCGATGTGGTCGGCACCTTCGCCGAGCTGGGCAGCGTCGCCTGCCTGTTGGAAGGCTTCGTGCCATTCACCGGTGAAGTCTCGCTGATCGCCGTGCGTGCCCGTGATGGCGAAACCCGCTTCTACCCATTGGTGCACAACGCCCATGACAGCGGCATCCTCAAGCTTTCCGTGGCCAGCACCGACCACCCGTTGCAAGCGCTGGCCGAAGACTATTCCAGCCGTGTACTCAAGCAGCTGGATTACGTCGGCGTGATGGCGTTCGAGTTCTTTGAAGTCGACGGTGGCCTCAAGGCCAACGAAATCGCCCCGCGCGTGCACAACTCCGGGCACTGGACCACCGAAGGTGCCGAGTGCAGCCAGTTCGAAAACCATCTGCGGGCGGTGGCGGGCTTGCCGTTGGGTTCCACGGCCAAGGTCGGTGAGAGCGCCATGCTCAACTTCATTGGTGTGGTGCCGCCCGTGGAAAAAGTCATCGCCATCGACGACTGCCATCTGCATCACTATGGCAAGGCCTTCAAGGCCGGGCGCAAGGTCGGCCACGCCAACCTGCGCTGCAAGGACCGTGCGACGCTGCAAGCGCAGATCCTCAAGGTCGAAGCGTTGATCGCCGAGCAATAAGCCAGGGAGCGGCGGGAACCATTCGGCGACCGCCGTCCTCTGATTGCAGGATGCCAAAGCCTGACTAGGCTTTGGCATAGCTCACCTACATTCAGAGGGAAGTGCCATGGGTATCATCGGAACCATCTTTATCGGCTTGATCGTCGGCCTGCTCGCGCGTTTCCTGAAACCAGGCGACGACAGCATGGGCTGGATCATGACCATCCTGCTGGGCATCGCGGGTTCGTTGGTCGCCACTTACGGTGGCCAGGCCCTGGGCATCTACCAGGCAGGCCAGGGCGCTGGCTTCCTCGGCGCGCTGATTGGCGCCATCGTGCTGCTGGTGATCTACGGCCTGCTGAAAAAGAAATGATCTAAGCGACGAAGCCCTCTGCGCTGCGCAGGCGCGGAGGGCTAGAATGCTCGCCACCTGTACTTGCCGAGCCTCTCCATGCGCCGTCTTTTGTTGATACTCCTCCTGCTGGGCCCTGGCCTGGCGCACGCCGGCGAACTGCCGGAAACCGACTGGCTCGATCTGATGCCGCTGTCGGATCAAAAAGCCCTCGAAGCCATGCCCGAGATCGACCACAACTCGCCCGAGGCCCAAGGCACGTTCACCGACAAGGGTGGCCTGAAGCAGAGCAAAGGCTTGCCGGCGGTGATGTATTCAACCAAGACCGTGGCGGCCATGAATGGCAAGAACATCCGCATCGGCGGTTATCCGGTGCCGTTGGAGACCGACGCCAAGGGCCGCAGCACGCTGTTCTTCCTGGTGCCTTACCCTGGGGCGTGCATCCACGTGCCGCCTCCGCCGCCGAACCAGCTGGTGTTGGTGCGTTATCCAAAAGGACTGAAGCTGGATGATATCTATACGCCGCTGTGGGTCACGGGCACGTTGAAGGTGGAGAAGGTCAATAACGATCTGGCGGATGCCGCTTATGCGCTGGACGCCGGAAAAGTACGCGTGGTCAAGGAATCCGATCTTTAAAGGGCTGCGCATAACCAATGTGGGAGGGCCGCAAGCCCCCTTCCACATTTTGATTGTCGTTCTTACAGGGCGACAGCGCTGATGCTCACGCCCAAGGTGTGGCTTTCACCGGGTGCCAGACTCACCACATCATCCAGCACATTGGCTGTCTCGATGCACAACATGCCCGTCCAGCCATCGTCAGCCATGTCATCAAACGCCTTGGCACGTTCGGTCCAGGGGTTCCAGATCACCGTTGACGTCGAGCCCTCGGCAGTGAGCTGGATACGGCGCTGCCAATCTTTATCGACAATACTCAGCTGTGCAGGCGTATCGAGGTAGATACGGTCAGTCTCGCCGGTGAAATGCAGCAACCCGGCTTGCTGCTTCGTTGCCCAGTTGTCAGCGGTATCGATATACGCCGCTCCGTCCAGTCCCTCGACGTGCACCTTGCGCACGTCGCTCACCGCAAAATAGGTGTGCAGTGCCTGGCTGAGGGTCACGGTATCGTTGCCACGGTTATGGCTGGTCAGGTGGATGTGCAACTGATCGTCCAGCAACAGGCTCAGTTTAAGATCGACCTCGTGGGGCCAGCCAGGAAAGCCGCCTGTTGGGACTGGCAGTACCAAGTCCACCCGCAGTGCCTCACCTTCAAGCGCGCTCGCGGCCAATTCCCACAGCGCCGTGCGCACGAAACCATGGGCGCCGGCCGGCTGATCGCTTTGGCGCATCGCCTTGACGCTCTGCGGGTTACGGTCGAACACGCCAAACCACGGCCAACATACCGGCACGCCGGTGCGGATGCCTTTGCCCTGCTTGAACACCGCTTCGGGGTTCGGCCAGATCAGCGGCTGCTCGCCGTCGCGCTGGTAACTGAAGATATGTGCGCCCTGTCGGGCCACCATCAGTTCGGCGCCGTTGTGGCGGATGCGCCAGCAGTCCAACTCGTCGATTTTCACGGATTCAACGTGGGGTGTCGGCATAACAAAGCACTCTTCATGGCAGGCAATGGGGCAATTGACCGTCAAAACCCGGTGAGGTTTAACGTGCGCGCGACGGCACCGAACGCGTGCGACCACTGCCATCGATGGCGACGAACACGAACACCGCCTCGGTCACCTTGCGCCATTCGCTGGACAATGGGTCGTCGCTCCACACTTCGACCATCATCTGGATCGAGCTGCGACCGATTTCCAGGGCCTGGGTATAGAAGGAGAGCTGCGCGCCCACGGCGACCGGCACCAGGAACGCCATGCGATCAATGGCCACGGTGGCTACACGCCCGCCCGCGACCTTGCTTGCCATCGCGGTGCCGGCCAGGTCCATCTGTGCGACCAGCCAGCCGCCGAAAATGTCGCCAAAACCGTTGGTTTCACGCGGCAGGGCGGTGATTTGCAGGGCGAGATCGCCTTGCGGGATAGGATCTTCTTGTTCGAGTTCGATCATGCCAAGGGTGCCTCTGACCCGTAACGCTTCATGGGTATTTCAAGTGGATAGCCGTCTTATGGAAAAACGTTTCAGCACCAACATACTCCGCGTGATGCGTTTCTCGTAAGGCGTACTAAAGGGAAGCTCTGCCAAATCGGCTGGACGGCTTCCAACGACGGTTTGGCACAGCAGCCCCTCAAGACTGGGGGTCTTGCGCTTGCAAGGGCCGAGTATATCGACACGTTGTCGCCACGACGACCTCTGGGCGTTCATTTGGTCGGCAATTCGCGGCTGTATTGCGGCTTTTTCCGGCAACTGTGCTTCTGTGCGCAGATAACGCTCAGGAAAGCGGAATAATTCGCGCGGTTGAACGGTTATTCGCTCACCGCTGTGCTTTTGCGAGCGATTTGCTATCTTGCCATGCCTGCCGCAAGTCCCGGGCTTGCCGTCCCGACTACTATAAGAGAAGCCTTGCCATGTCCTCCGTGCCCGCAAGCAGTGCGCAACCTTCGCGCCCGCTGACCCGCAACGACTACAAAACCCTGTCGCTGTCTGCCTTGGGCGGGGCGTTGGAGTTTTACGACTTCATCATTTTCGTGTTTTTCGCCACCGTGGTCGGAAAACTCTTCTTCCCGGTCGACATGCCCGAATGGCTGCGCATGATGCAGACCTTCGGCATCTTTGCCGCCGGTTACCTCGCGCGCCCCCTGGGCGGCATCATCATGGCGCACTTCGGCGACCTGCTGGGCCGCAAGAAGATGTTCACCCTGAGCATCTTCATGATGGCCGTGCCCACCCTGATCATGGGCCTGCTGCCAACTTACGCGCAGATCGGCCTGTGGGCGCCGATCCTGTTGCTGCTCATGCGCATCATCCAGGGCGCGGCCATTGGCGGCGAAGTACCCGGCGCCTGGGTGTTCGTCTCCGAACACGTACCGCCACGGCATATCGGTTACGCCTGCGGCACCCTGACCAGCGGCCTGACCGCCGGGATCCTGCTGGGATCGCTGGTGGCCACCGCCATCAATACTATTTACAGCCCGGAGCAAGTCTCGGATTACGCCTGGCGTATCCCGTTCCTGCTGGGCGGTGTGTTCGGCCTGTTGTCGGTGTACCTGCGCCGCTGGCTGCATGAAACGCCGATCTTCGCCGAGATGCAGCAGCGCAAGGCACTGGCCGCCGAGTTGCCGTTGCGCGCGGTGCTGCGCGACCACCGTGGCGCCATCGTCTTGTCGATGTTGCTGACCTGGTTGCTGTCGGCCGGCGTGGTGGTGGTGATCCTGATGACCCCGACCGTGCTGCAGACCCTCTATCACTTCAGCCCGACCGTGGCATTACAGGCCAACAGCCTGGCCATCGTCACCCTGAGCCTGGGCTGCATCGCCTCCGGCGCCCTGGCTGATCGCTTCGGTGCCGGCCGGGTACTGGTGATCGGTTGTGCGCTGTTGCTGGCCACATCCTGGACGCTCTATCACAGCCTCTTCAACCATCCTGACTGGCTGTTCCCGCTGTACACCCTGACCGGTCTGTTCGTGGGCACCATCGGCGTGGTGCCCTACGTGATGGTCAAGGCCTTCCCGCCCGTGGTGCGTTTCAGCGGCCTGTCGTTCTCTTACAACGTGGCCTACGCCGTGTTCGGCGGGCTGACGCCGCTGGCGGTATCGCTGCTGATGAAGGAAAGCCCGCTGGGTCCGGCCTACTACGTTGCCGCCCTGTGTGTGATGGGGATGGTAGTGGGTGGGTATTTGTGGAAGCGTTCGCGCTAAGCCATGGATGACGATCGTTCCCGGCCCTGGGAACGATCACGTTTCAACGTATTTCCAAGCCTTAATCTCTCCCTCCCGGGCCTCGTGCCTGCGCGCTTTTCGTGGCGTCGTTGAATAGTGGCCTTTCATCTAATTGTCACATTCCAGACATAGAGTGTTCACACGGCCTCCCGATACTTGGCCCCGATCCAATTATCCCTATCTGCTAGGAGCAAGGCATGAAACTGAAACGTTTGATGGCGGCAATGACTTTTGTCGCTGCTGGCGTTGCGACCGCCAACGCGGTGGCCGCTGGTGTTGATCCGGCAATCCCGGCGTACGTGAAGACCACTGGTGTGTCGGGCAACCTGTCCAGCGTTGGTTCCGATACCCTGGCTAACCTGATGACCCTGTGGGCCGAGGGTTACAAAAAGGAATACCCGAACGTCAACATCCAGATTCAAGCTGCCGGCTCGGCCACCGCGCCACCAGCGCTGACCGAAGGCACCTCCAACCTGGGCCCGATGAGCCGCAAGATGAAGGACACCGAACTGGCGGCCTTCGAGCAGAAGTACGGTTACAAGCCAACCGCTATTCCGGTTGCGGTGGATGCCCTGGCCGTGTTCGTGCACAAGGACAACCCGATCCAGCACCTGACCATGGAACAAGTCGACGCGATCTTCTCCTCGACTCGCCTGTGCGGTGGCAAAGCCGACGTGAAAACCTGGGGTGACCTGGGCGTGACCGGCGACCTGGCCAACAAGCCGGTGCAACTGTTCGGTCGTAACTCGGTGTCCGGCACCTACGGCTACTTCAAGGAAGAAGCCCTGTGCAAAGGCGACTACAAGCCAAACGTGAACGAACAACCAGGCTCGGCTTCGGTCGTGCAGTCGATCAGCTCTTCGCTGAACGGCATCGGTTACTCGGGCATCGGCTACAAGACTGCCAGCGTGAAGACCGTGGCCCTGGCCAAGAAAGGCAGCACTGAGTTCATCGAAGACAGCGAAGAAAACGCCCTGAACGGCAAATACCCGCTGTCGCGTTTCCTCTACGTGTATGTCAACAAAGCGCCGAACAAGCCTCTGGCCCCGCTGGAAGCCGAGTTCGTGAAACTGGTGCTGTCCAAACAAGGCCAGGAAGTTGTCGTGAAAGACGGCTACATCCCACTGCCAGCCAAAGTCGCCGCCAAGGCCCTGGCTGACCTGGGTCTGAAAGAAGGCAACTGATTGCCTCTGCGGGGCCGGCGTACCGGCCCCGCATCCGAATTTTCTAGTCCGCTGCCAGCCTTGCTTCGCGGCGGATTTGTTGCGTCACTGCACTGTCATCTTTCTGTCATACAGGATCGCTAGGGTGTGCGCATGAATGATCTGGCCAATTCCACCATGACGACGACTTCTCCCCCCAAGCGCATTGACTTCAATACGCCTGAGCTGCAACGCAAGCGCCGCATTCGCGCGCTCAAGGATCGCCTGACCCGTTGGTACGTGCTGGTCGGCGGCCTCGCCGTCCTCGGCGCCATCACCCTGATTTTCTTCTTCCTGGCCTACGTCGTCGCGCCACTGTTTCAAGGCGCCTCATTGACCAAGGAAGACGCACTGACCCCGGCCTGGATCCAGGACGCGGGCAAGCCGCTGATGATCTCCCTCGAAGAACAGAACCAGGTCGCCATGCGGGTTTCCGACAAGGGCCAGGCGCTGTTCTTCAATGTCGAGACCGGTGCCGAGCTCACGCGTGTCGACCTGCCCCTGCCCGCCGGCACCAGCGTTGCTTCTATCGGTGAAGACCAGCCCGGCAGCCCGCTGGTGATCCTCGGTCTATCCAATGGCCAGTCCCTGGTATTCCGCCACACCTATAAGGTGTCCTACCCTGACGGCAAGAAAACCATCACGCCGGCGATCGAATACCCCTACGGTGAAACGCCGATCGTGCTGGATGACGCTGGCCGCCCGCTGGAACACGTGGCCCTCAACGCCACGGATTCGTCCCTGGTGGTGGCAGGCTCCGCAGGTTCGCACTTGAATGTGCTGTCCCTGAGCCGCGAAGAAAACATGATGACCGGCGAAGTCACCAGCGAGCAGAAGCGCATCGAGCTGCCACAGATGACCGAGCCGGTGAAGGCAATCTTCATCGACCCGCGCCAGCAATGGCTGTATGTGATCAACGGCCGTGCCTTGGCCGATGTGTTCAGCCTGCGCGACAAGAGCCTCAATGGTCGCTACAAACTGCTGGAAGACGGGACTGCCGAAGTCACCGCGAGCACGCAGCTGGTGGGCGGTATCTCGTTGATCATCGGTAACTCCAAGGGCGGCCTGGCCCAGTGGTTCATGGCCCGCGACCCGGATGGCGAACAGCGGTTCAAGCAGATCCGTACCTTCCAGATGGGCACCACGCCTATCGTGGAAATTTCCGCCGAAGAGCGCCGCAAGGGCTTCACCGCCCTCGACGCTTCCGGCCAGTTCGGCGTATTCCACAGCACCGCCCACCGCACCCTGCTGGTGGACCCGGTGGTCGACGGCCAAGGCGTGTACGGCATGTCGCCACGGGCCAACCGCGTGATCGTGGAGGCGGGCGGCAAGCTGCAGCCGCTGATGCTCGACAACCCGCACCCGGAAGTGTCTTGGAGTGCGCTGTGGAGCAAGGTCTGGTACGAAAACTACGACGAGCCTAAATACGTCTGGCAGTCGACCGCCGCCAACACCGACTTCGAACCCAAGATGAGCCTGGCCCCGTTGACCTTCGGCACCTTGAAGGCCGCGTTCTACGCCATGTTGCTGGCCGCGCCACTGGCCGTTGCCGCCGCGATCTACACCGCCTACTTCATGGCCCCGAGCCTGCGCCGCAAGGTCAAGCCGGTGATCGAGTTGATGGAGGCGATGCCGACGGTGATCCTCGGCTTCTTCGCCGGCCTGTTCCTGGCGCCGTATGTGGAAGGGCATCTACCGGGCATTTTCAGCCTGTTGATGCTGTTGCCGATCGGCATCCTGGTGGCCGGCTTCATCTTCAGCCGCCTGCCTGAATCCCTGCGCCTGCGCGTACCGGATGGCTGGGAAAGCGCGATCCTGATCCCGGTGATCCTGTTCGTGGGCTGGCTCTCGCTGTACATGAGCCCGTACCTGGAAACCTGGTTCTTCGGCGGCGACATGCGCATGTGGATCTCCCACGACCTGGGCATCACCTACGACCAGCGCAACGCCCTGGTGGTCGGCCTGGCCATGGGTTTCGCGGTGATCCCGAACATCTACTCCATCGCCGAAGACGCCGTGTTCAGCGTACCGCGCGGCCTGACCCTGGGGTCCCTGGCCCTGGGCGCCACGCCGTGGCAGACCATGACCCGTGTGGTCATCCTCACCGCCAGCCCGGGCATTTTCTCGGCACTGATGATCGGCATGGGCCGTGCGGTAGGCGAGACCATGATCGTGTTGATGGCCACCGGTAACACCCCGGTGATGGAGATGAACCTGTTCGAAGGCCTGCGAACGCTTGCGGCCAACGTCGCCGTGGAAATGCCCGAGTCGGAAGTGGGCGGCAGTCACTACCGCGTGCTGTTCCTCTCGGCGCTGGTGCTGCTGCTGTTCACCTTCATCATGAACACCCTCGCCGAGCTGATCCGTCAGCGTCTGCGCAAGAAATACTCGTCGCTTTAAGAAAGGTAGAAGTCTGTGAAACAGAACTCCCTGAATGGATGGTTCAAGAGCGGCGCCCCCGGCGTCTGGATCAGCGGTGGCGCGGTGTCCATCGCGGTCATCATGACCATTGGTCTGCTGGCCGTGATTGCCGTGCGTGGCCTGGGCCATTTCTGGCCGGCCGACCTGATCCAGGCCAACTACAACGTGCCGGGCCAGGAAAACCATATCGTCATCGGCGAAGTGGTGCAGAAGGAAGAAGTGCCCCGCGAACGCCTGAAAAGCGCCGGCCTGCCGGTGCCGGACCAGGGCCCTGAGTTCATGACCCGCGAGCTGATCAAGGTCGGCAACCGTGACCTGAACGGCAACGACTTCACCTGGATCGTCGGCGAGTGGCTCAAGGACCAGACCACGCCGGCGAACCTCATGACCATCGAGCGGCGTGAGTGGGGCAACTTCTACGGCACCCTGGTCAACGTCAAGCAGGATGGCAAGGTCATTGCCGAAGGCGAGGCCGCCTGGCCGGAGCTGCAGGCCCGGGTAGACCGCGTCAACAAGCTGGCTGCCCAGCTCAAGACCCTGGAAAAATCCGACATCGGCGCGATCAACGCCGGCCTGGAACGTATCCGCCTGCATGGCCGCAAACTGGAATTGGAAGGCAAGCTCGACGCCGCCGCACAGGCCGACATGGACGCCGACCGCGCCGAGCTGAATGCCCGTTACCAAGACATCGAAGCCCGCCTGGCCGACCTGCACGCCCAGTTCAACCGCGACGCGCTGACCGCTCGCGACGGCAACGGCAAGGAAGTGGAAATCGGCATCGGCAAAGTGGTGCACGCCTACCAGCCGAACGCCATGGGTACGATCACCAAGATCGGCTTCTACTTCAGCAAGGTCTGGGAATTCCTCAGCGATGACCCACGGGAAGCCAACACCGAAGGCGGGATCTTCCCGGCCATCTTCGGCACCGTGATGATGACCCTGATCATGGCGATGATCGTGACCCCGTTCGGCGTGCTGGCGGCGGTGTACCTGCGTGAATACGCCAAGCAGAACACCCTGACGCGGGTTATCCGTATCGCCGTGAACAACCTGGCCGGCGTACCGGCCATCGTCTACGGCGTGTTCGGCCTGGGCTTCTTCGTGTATGTATTGGGTGGCTCGGTTGACCGGCTGTTCTTCGCCGAAGCCCTGCCGGCGCCGACGTTCGGCACGCCGGGCCTGTTGTGGGCCTCGCTGACCCTGGCGCTGCTGGCGGTGCCGGTGGTGATCGTGGCCACGGAAGAAGGCCTGGCGCGAATTCCTCGCACTGTGCGTGAAGGCTCCCTGGCACTGGGTGCGACCAAGGCGGAAACGCTGTGGAAGATCGTGCTGCCGATGGCCAGCCCGGCAATGATGACCGGCATGATCCTCGCCGTGGCCCGCGCCGCCGGTGAGGTGGCGCCGCTGATGCTGGTGGGCGTGGTGAAACTGGCGCCGTCGTTGCCGCTGGACGGCAACTACCCGTACCTGCATCTGGACCAGAAGATCATGCACCTGGGCTTCCACATCTATGACGTCGGCTTCCAGAGCCCCAACGTCGAAGCCGCCCGGCCGCTGGTGTACGCCACCGCGTTGCTGCTGGTGCTGGTGATCGCCACGCTCAACTTGTCGGCAGTGTGGATCCGTAACCACCTGCGCGAAAAATACAAAGCGTTGGACAGCTAAAGCTTTTCAATGTGGGAGGGGTCAAGCCCCCTCCCACACACAATGAATTGGTAGCACAGGGAGCATCCCATGCAGCAAGACACCCACACTCACGGCATCAACATGTCTGCCCTGGGTCGCGACAAGCAGAGCCTGAGCCTGGCCCAGGAAACCGTGGCCATCGAAGTGCCGGGCCTGAGCCTGTACTACGGTGAAAAACAGGCGCTGTTCGACGTCAGCATGAACATTCCCAAGCAGCGCGTGACCGCCTTCATCGGCCCGTCGGGCTGCGGCAAGTCCACGCTGCTGCGTACCTTCAACCGCATGAACGACCTGGTGGACGGTTGCCGTGTGGACGGTGCCATCAACCTCTACGGCACCAACATTTACCGCAAGGGCGAAGATGTGGCCGAGCTGCGTCGCCGCGTGGGCATGGTGTTCCAGAAGCCCAACCCGTTCCCCAAGACCATCTACGAAAACGTGGTCTACGGCCTGCGTATCCAGGGCATCAACAAGAAGCGCATCCTCGACGAAGCGGTCGAGTGGGCCTTGAAAGGCGCGGCGCTGTGGGACGAAGTGAAGGACCGCCTGCACGACTCGGCCCTCGGTCTGTCCGGCGGCCAGCAGCAGCGTCTGGTGATCGCTCGCACTATCGCCGTGGAGCCGGAAGTGTTGCTGCTCGACGAACCCTGCTCGGCTCTCGACCCGATCTCGACGCTGAAAGTCGAAGAACTGATCTACGAGCTCAAGTCCAAGTTCACCATCGTTATCGTGACCCACAACATGCAACAGGCGGCGCGGGTTTCCGACTACACCGCGTTCATGTACATGGGCAAGCTGGTGGAATTCGGCGACACCGATACCCTGTTCACCAATCCGGCGAAGAAGCAGACCGAAGACTACATCACCGGTCGCTACGGCTAGGAAGCTGTGGTTCTGATTGCACTGACGCTGCGGTTCTCCGCACCTTACCGGACGCTCCAAGGACGCCAACATGATTAGCAAAGAAGGCCTTACCCACCACATCTCCGCGCAGTTCAACGCCGAGCTCGAGGAAGTGCGCAGCCACCTCCTGGCGATGGGCGGGCTGGTGGAGAAGCAAGTCAACGATGCGGTCACCGCGCTGATCGAGGCCGACTCGGGCCTGGCCCAGCAAGTGCGTGAGATCGATGACCAGATCAACCAGATGGAACGCAATATCGACGAAGAATGCCTGCGCATTCTCGCCCGTCGCCAGCCGGCGGCGTCCGACCTGCGGTTGATCATCAGCATCTCCAAATCGGTGATCGACCTGGAGCGCATTGGCGACGAAGCCACCAAGATCGCCCGACGCGCCATCCAGTTGTGCGAAGAAGGCGAAGCGCCGCGCGGTTACGTGGAAGTGCGCCACATCGGCGACCAGGTGCGCAACATGGTGCGCGATGCGCTCGACGCCTTTGCCCGCTTCGACGCCGAACTGGCACTGTCGGTGGCCCAGTACGACAAGGTCATCGACCGTGAGTACAAGACTGCGCTGCGTGAGCTGGCCACCTACATGATGGAAGACCCGCGCTCTATCTCGCGGGTCTTGAGCATTATCTGGGTGCTGCGCTCCCTGGAGCGGATTGGCGACCATGCGCGCAATATCTCCGAACTGGTGATTTACCTGGTGCGCGGCACCGACGTGCGGCACATGGGCCTCAAGCGCATGAAGGCCGAAGTTGAAGGTTCAGTCGATCAAATCCCTAATGTTCCGGGCGTACCTGACGATAAGTAAGGTTGCCCGAGAAATTAACGCCCGGCCTTTGGTCGGGCGTTTTTGTTTGCGGGCCCGAATTTTTCAGCGAGGGGGCACAAGAAAGTCCCAACGTGACTGCAGAGTTTTTGGCAAAATGCCATCAGTCAGGCGTCTTGCGTGCCGAAGTTTTTATAGGATGAAGGGTCGATGAGTAAAGTCAGTGTGTTGGTGGTGGATGACGCCTCGTTTATCCGCGACCTGGTGAAGAAGTGCCTGCGCAACTACTTCCCCGGGATCAAGCTTGAAGATGCGGTGAACGGCAAAAAGGCCCAGGCCATCCTGATGCGCGAGACCTTCGACCTGGTGCTGTGCGACTGGGAAATGCCAGAGATGTCCGGCCTTGAGCTGTTGACCTGGTGCCGCGAGCAGCCTCACCTCAAAGCCATGCCGTTCGTGATGGTCACCAGCCGTGGCGACAAGGAGAACGTAGTCCAGGCTATCCAGGCCGGGGTTTCCGGCTACGTCAGCAAACCGTTTACCAACGAGCAGTTGCTGAACAAGGTCAAGCAGGCCCTGCACAAGATCGGTCGCCTCGACGCCCTGGTCGCCAGCGCGCCGACCAAGATGAACTCGGCTTTCGGCAACGATTCCTTGAGCGCCCTGACCGGCGGCAAACCCGAAGTGGCGCGTGCGGCTCCTGTTGCGGCTGCCGCTCCTGCGCCTAACAAAGGGTTGCTCAACAGCCCACCGGTGCAGGCGCCGATAGCGGCTGCGCCGGCTGGCGGTCGTGGCCAGGGCCAATTGCGCCTGTCCAGTGGCACCCAGCAATGCGTGATCAAGGCGCTGAGCATCAAGGAAGCGCTGCTGGTGGTGCGTCGCGGTGAAGTCCTGCCCCAGGTACTGGAAAGCGCCGTGCTCGACCTGGAGCAAGGCGAAAACGCCGAAGTGGCCCGCCTCAATGGCTACCTGCACGCCATCGTCGCCTTCGAACCGAAGCCGGACAGCGATTGGCTGCAGCTGACCTTCCGGTTTATTGACCAGGATGCGCAGAAGCTCGACTACATCTCCCGCCTGATTGCGCGCGGTACGGCACAGAAGCATTTTGTGCCGGGTGCGTGATCCTGAGGGACACCGTACAACTGTGGGAGGGGGCTTGCCCCCGATGACGGCGGTTCAGCTAAGCAGTCGGTGGCTGACATCCCGCAATCGGGGGCAAGCCCCCTCCCACATTGGGATCTCCATTGTGGCGTATAGAGTTGTCATGATCCCTTGCTAACCTGCCGTTCAGTCATCCCGGCAGGTTTACGCCATGCTTATGCGCTTCTTGCTGTGCTGCGGGTTGGCGACGGTCGCTATGTCGGCCCAGGCCATGACCCTCTACAAATCCGTCGATGCCAATGGCCTGGTGTTTATCAGCGACCGGTATACGCCGGGCGCCCTGGCGTTCGTGATCCAGGAGCGCAAGGTTGAGCGACCGATGCTTGTCGTGCCCAAGCCCAATCGTGCACAACAAGCCTATCGCTACCCCTTGCCCTGGCGTGGCGGTCCTTTCCGCATGACCCAGGGACCCAACGGCAGCTTCAGCCACACCGATGCCAAAAGTCGTTATGCGATGGACATCGCCATGCCCGAAGGCACGCCGATCATTGCGGCGCGTAGTGGCATGGTGGTGAAGACCGAAAACGCGCAGGCCGGACGCGGCAGTGATGCGTCGGGGAATTTCGTGAGGGTGCGCCATGACGACGGCACCGAGGGCGTGTACCTGCACCTCAAGCAAGGTTCGGTCAGCGTCCGGGTCGGGCAGCATGTGGCGGTGGGGAGCCCGCTGGCGTTGTCGGGCAATACCGGCAACAGCAGCGGGCCGCATCTGCATTTTGTGGTGCAGCGCGCCACCGAGGCGGGGCTGGTCTCGATCCCATATGAGTTCAACCAGCCGGTCGGTGCATTGCCCAATTTTGCATTGGGCAATTGACGGTCAATCCAGCAACAGCACCTTGGCCAGTACGATCTTCGGCCCTTTCATCTTCTTGATGATGATGCGCAAGCCTTCAACCTCCAGCACTTCTTCCTCCTCGGGCACCCGTTTGAGGGTGTCATAGATCAGGCCGGCCAGGGTTTCGGCTTCGATGTGGTCCAGGTCCACGCCCAGCAGGCGCTCCACCTTGAACAGCGGCGTGTCGCCACGCACCAGCAGCTTGCCCGGCTGATAGGCCAGGATGCCGCGCTCGGCCTTGCGGTGTTCGTCCTGGATATCGCCCACTAGCACTTCCAGCACGTCTTCCATGGTGAGGTAGCCGATGATCTTGCCGTCGGCTTCTTCCACCAGGGCGAAGTGCGCGCCGCCTTTGCGGAACTGTTCCAGCAGCTGCGACAACGGCATGTGCCGCGACACACGCTCCAGCGGGCGGGTCAGCTCGGCCAGGTTGAACGACTCGGGGATGTGGTCCAGGGCCGCCAGTTCCAGCAGCAGGTCCTTGATGTGCAACAGGCCCACGAATTCGTTGCGTACCGCGTCATATACCGGGTAACGGCTGAACTTGTGGCGACGGAACAGCGCAAGGATTTCCTTGAGCGGCGCGTTGAAGTCCAGGGTCACCAGGTCTTCCCGGGAGTTGGCCCAGTCCACCACTTCCAGCTCGCCCATTTCCACGGCGGAGGCCAGTACGCGCATGCCCTGGTCGCTCGGATCCTGGCCACGGCTGGAGTGCAGGATCAGCTTGAGTTCTTCGCGGCTGTAATGGTGTTCATGGTGCGGGCCAGGCTCGCCCTGGCCGGCAATGCGCAGGATGGCGTTGGCGCTGGCGTTGAGCAGGTAGATCGCCGGGTACATGGCCCAGTAGAACAGGTACAGCGGCACCGCCGTCCACAGCGACAGCAACTCGGGCTTGCGAATCGCCCAAGACTTGGGCGCCAGCTCGCCGACCACGATGTGCAGGTAGGAGATCACGAAGAACGCCGCAAAGAACGACACGCCCTTGATCACTTCCGGCGACTCGACGCCCACGGCGCCCAGCAGCGGCTCGAGGATGTGCGCGAAGGCCGGCTCACCGACCCAGCCCAGGCCCAGGGAGGCGAGGGTGATGCCCAGCTGGCACGCCGACAGGTAGGCGTCGAGCTGGCTGTGTACGGTGCGCAGGATCTGCCCGCGCCAGCCATTCTTGTGGGCGATGGCCTCGACCCGGGTGGCGCGCAGTTTGACCATGGCAAATTCCGCCGCAACGAAGAAACCGTTGAGCAGTACCAGGATCAGAGCAAAAAGAATCATGCCGAAGTCGGCGAAGAGTGTCGCGAGGGTGATACCAGGGGAAGGGTCCATGATGGGGTTTTGCAGGTTCCGTATGTTCAGTAAGGGGTGGCAGGCGGGCCTGAAAGGCAGGCGCAAGTCGGCCAATGTAGCGGCTGACGGGGCGCTTGCCTAGTGCCCACTGCCGGGCGGGGCTTGGAATACCGTCTCCAAGACAACACAACTCCACTGTGGGAGGGGGTTGCCCCTCCCACATTCAGGCCCGTGGTGTATTTAGTTTAGTTGTCGTTGTCGAGGGCTCGCGAGCGCGCCACCTGAGCCGGCGGAAAATGGCAGGTAAACGTGCTGCCGTGCCCCAGCACGCTGCTGATTTCCAGGCGTGCGCGGTGGCGCAGCAGCACGTGCTTGACGATCGCCAGGCCGAGCCCGGTGCCACCGGTGTTGGAGTTGCGGCTGGAGTCGACACGGTAGAAACGCTCGGTCAGGCGCGGCAGGTGCTTGGCGTCGATGCCGATGCCGGAGTCCTGCACGCTCAAATGCGCGCCTTGTTCGTCGGCCCACCAGCGGATGCGGATATTGCCTTTGTCCTGGGTGTACTTCACGGCGTTGAACACCAGGTTGGAAAACGCGCTGCGCAACTCGCCTTCGCTGCCCTTGAGCAGCACGGCCGGGTCGGCTTCCAGGCTGATCTGCTGCCCGCGTTGGCCGGAGAGGGCCTGGGCGTCGTTCTTGATGGTCTGCAACAGGCTTTGCACGGCCACCGGCTGGTTGTCCGACGGATAATCGGTGGCTTCCAGCTTGGCCAGCAACAGCAGGTCGTTGAGCAGGGTCTGCATGCGCGAGCCTTGCTGCTGCATTTGCTGCAGGGCCCGGCTCCAGCGTGGGTTGATCTCGTCGACGTTGTCCAGCAGCGTCTCCAGGTAGCCGCAGATCACCGTCAGCGGTGTACGCAACTCGTGGGAGACGTTGGCGACGAAGTCCTTGCGCATCTGCTCCAGCTGGTGGATGCGGGTGACATCGCGCACCAGCATCAGGTGTTCATTGTTGCCGTAGCGCGTCAGGTACAGCTGGATGCGTACGCGGTCATTGGTGGGCGAGGGGATTTCCAGGGCTTCTTCGTAGTTCTCCTGTTCGAAGTACTCCTTGAAGCGCGGGTGGCGCACCAGATTGGTCACTGGCTGGCCGCTGTCCTGGGGGGTCTTGAGGCCCAGCAGGGTCTCGGCGGCGCGGTTCCACCATTCCAGGTTGCCGTCGCTGTCGAGCATGATCACCGCGTCCTTGAGCGCGGCGGTGGACTCCTGCACCCGGTCGATCACCGCTTGCAGGCGGCCGCGCACACGCTGGTCGCGACGTTGCAGGTGGTAGATGCTGTCGAACACCTCGCCCCACAGGCCGTAGCCATCGGGTGGTGCCTCATCGGGTTTATGCTGGCGTAGCCATTCGTGCAGGCGCAGCAGTTGCTTGAGGGTCCAGCCCAGGTACAGCGCGATGCCGACTGCCAGACTCCAGCCGTAATAGCCGCTGACCAGGCCAACCAGCAGGCAGCCGGTGATCAGCAAAAGCATGTGGCGGATCAGGGTGCCATGCCAGTTTTGGTTCACTTGAACATGCGTCCTTGTCAGCTGTTAAGTCAGGATCCGATTGGCTCAGCCCTTGGTAGAGAAGCGGTAACCAGTGCCGCGCACGGTTTGTACCAGATTCTCGTAGGCATCGCCCAAGGCTTTGCGCAGGCGACGGATATGCACGTCCACGGTGCGTTCTTCCACGTACACGTTGCCGCCCCACACTTGGTCCAGCAGTTGGCCGCGGGTGTAGGCGCGCTCCTGGTGGGTCATGAAGAATTGCAGCAGGCGGTATTCGGTGGGGCCCATCTCGGCCGGTTTGCCGTCGATGGTCACGCGGTGGCTGATCGGGTCCAGCAGCAGGCCGCCGACTTCGATAGGCGCTTCGCCATCGGTAGGCCCGGCGCGGCGCAGTACGGCCTTCAGGCGCGCTACCAACTCCCGTGGGGAAAAAGGTTTGGTGATGTAGTCATCGGCACCGACTTCCAGACCCTGGATCTTGTTGTCCTCTTCGCCCTTGGCGGTGAGCATGATGATCGGGATGTCCCCGGTCAGCTCGTCACGCTTGAGGCGGCGGGCCAGTTCGATGCCGGAGGTGCCGGGCAGCATCCAGTCCAGCAGGATCAGGTCCGGCTTGCGGTCGACGATAATGGCATGGGCCTGCTGGGAGTTCTCCGCCTCCAGGCAGTCATAGCCGGCCATTTCCAACGCAACGGCGATCATCTCGCGGATGGGCGCTTCGTCGTCAACAATCAGAATGCTCCTGCCAACCATGCTCGAAAATCCTCTTGTCATTTAACTGTCTTGCGCCGCATTAGATAACGGAATTATTGCAGTCGTGTGACAGTAATTTAGTCGCTCGGGCAATTCCCGCCTCTCTGGACTACGCTTTGAGTCCGAATCCTGACAACCACAAAAGGAAGGTTCCGATGACTTACAGCACGATTTCCTGGAAAGCCCTGCTGGTGACGGCTGCGTTGACGCTGCCGGGCCTGGCATTTGCGGCGGAGCCGGCGATGACCAAAGACGGAATGCTGGTGGACCACAAGGGCATGACGCTCTACACCTTCGACAAGGACGCTGACGGCAAGTCCGTGTGCAAGGACCAGTGCGCGACCAATTGGCCGCCGTTGAAGGCAGAGTCCACTGACAAGTCGATGGGCAAATGGACCGTTATCACCCGCGATGACCAGACCAGCCAGTGGGCCTATGACGGTAAGCCCGTCTACACCTACAAGGATGACCACAAGGCCGGTGACAAGACCGGTGATGGCAAAGGTGGGGCGTGGCACGTGATCAAGCCTTGATGACGCGGTGCCGCTGAAATCACCGGGGGCAAGTCGAATCGTCGTACCACCCCTCCCACAGGGGAACACATTCCAAATGTGGGAGGGGGCTTGCCCCCGATGAGGTCGGGACAACCGCCACAAAAACCTCAGCGAAACGCATAGTCCGCCACAATCCCGACAAATATCGCCAACCCCGCCCAGTGGTTGTGCAGGAACGCCTTGAAGCACTTCATGCGGTCCTTGTCCCGGGTGTACCAGAACTCCCAGGCAAAACAGCCCGCCGCGCCCAGCAGACCCAGGTGGAACCAGCCACCCAACTCGAATCGCGCCCCCGCCAGCAACAGGCATACCAACGACAGCCCTTGCAGCGTAAGGATGATCACGCGATCCGCATCGCCAAATAAAATGGCGGTGGATTTCACGCCGATCTTCAAGTCGTCATCCCGGTCGGTCATCGCGTAATACGTGTCGTAACCCACTGTCCACAGCAGGTTGGCGATATACAGCAGCCAGGCCGTAGCGGGAAGGTGACCCGTTTCGGCAGTGAACGCCATCGGCATGCCCCAGGAAAACGCCGCCCCCAGCACCACCTGCGGGTAATAGGTGTAGCGCTTCATGAACGGGTAGCTCGCCGCCAGGGCCAGGCCACCGAGGGACAGCAGGATGGTGGTGGTGTTGGTCAGCAGCACCAGCAGGAAACTGATGCCCATCAGCACGGCAAAAAACACCAGCGCCTCTTTGGAGCTGATCTTGCCGCTCACCAGCGGGCGTTGCTCGGTGCGCTTCACATGGCCGTCGACCTTGCGGTCGGCCCAGTCGTTGATCACACAGCCACCGGCGCGGGTCAGCACCACGCCGAGCACGAAGATCACGATATTGATTAAAGAAGGCGAGCCTTTGCCGGCGATCCACAGCGCCCATAGGGTCGGCCACAACAGCAGGTAGATGCCGATGGGCTTGTCCATGCGGGTCAGTTGAATGAAATCCCAGGCCCTGGGGTTCAGGTGGTTCAGGGACTTGAGCAGACGTTGGTACATCAGCAATTCTCCGGATGGGCGTGCAGCGCGTGCCAGAAACTGGGCAAGAAGACTTCCGCGACCAGCACGCTCAGCGGCCCGCGATCAAAGCGTGAGCGGCGTGCCCACAGCCCGTCGACCTGATCGGCCGCTGGCAACCAGCGCCGAGGGTAATGGCACACTTCGATGGCCTGGCGGGTGAAGGCCTGGTCACAGAACAGCAGTTCGCCCAGGGACCGGCTGCCCAACTCATCCATATGCAGGCCGTCGCCCTGCAGAGCGCCGCGTGCGGCCACACTGCGTGCGAACACCCACGGCTGACCATGCCCACGCAGATACACCTCGCGCACCCAACCGATACTGGCCGGCGCCAGCGCCAGGGCGGCACATTCGTCATCGCGTAGCGGTTGCCAGCCTTCGAACAGTGGCGTGACGCTGAAACCGTCGTTGGACAGCCACGTCAACCGCCGCGTCAGCGAGTCTTCGTTGAACAGCCAATTGAGGGTCAAGGACGTGGGTACAGGGGCCAGGTGGCTCTGGGTCAACCATTGGCAAGCATCGGGAGGGTCGATTGAGTGCGGCACGGTGAGTCAGTATCGGCAGCAAAAGAGGCGGCGAGCTTACCATGGCGTCCAACGTTTTTGCCGGAGGCAACCGGCTGTTTGCGTCGATCATGCTTGCATCTGCCGGCCACCATCAGTACAAAACGCCCTGAGCCGTACGGCAATGCGGGTCTATCGACCGTCGGCCAAGAAGCCTGGACTCCTGAGGAAACAAGTAATGAAGAAGTGGCAATGTGTCGTCTGTGGCCTGATCTACGACGAAAAGGACGGCTGGCCGGATGATGGAATTCTGCCTGGCACCCGTTGGGAAGACGTCCCGGAAGACTGGCTGTGCCCGGACTGCGGCGTGGGCAAAATGGATTTCGAAATGATCGAAATCGGCTGATTCTCGATTTTCAGAAAAGTATTACAAGGAGAAAGGAATGAACGCACCTGTCGTGATCATCGGCACCGGATTGGCCGGTTACAACCTGGCCCGTGAGTTTCGCAAGCTCGACAGCGAAACCCCATTGCTGCTGATCACTGCGGATGACGGGCGCTCCTACTCCAAGCCCATGCTCTCCACCGGGTTTGGCAAGAACAAGCAAGCCGATGGCCTGAGCATGGCTGAACCGGGCGCCATGGCCGAGCAACTCAAGGCCGAAGTGCGCACTCACACCCGCGTCAGCGGCATCGACCCCGGTCACAAGCGCCTGTGGATCGGCGAGGAGGCGGTGGCCTACCGCGACCTGATCCTGGCCTGGGGCGCAGAAACCGTGCGTGTGCCGGTTGAAGGCGATGCGGCTGACCTGATTTTCCCGATCAACGACCTCGAAGACTACGCACGCTTTCGTGCCGCCGCTGCCGGCAAGCGCCGTGTGCTGCTGCTCGGCGCCGGCCTGATCGGCTGCGAGTTCGCCAATGACCTGATCCTGGGCGGTTATGAAATCGACCTGGTGGCACCGTGCGAGCAAGTCATGCCGACACTGTTGCACCCGGCCGCCGCCGCCGCAGTACAGGCCGGCCTCGAAGGCCTCGGCGCGCGTTTCCACCTGGGCCCGGTGCTCAATCGCCTGCAGCGCACCGCTGATGGTCTGGAAGCTCACCTGTCGGACGGTGAAGTGATCGCCTGTGACCTGGTGGTCTCGGCCATTGGCCTGCGCCCACGCGTCGACCTGGCCGCCGCCGCCGGCCTGCAGACCAATCGCGGGATCATGGTGGACCGCCATCTCAAGACCTCCCACGCCAATATCTACGCCCTGGGCGACTGCGCCGAGGTCGACGGCCTGAACCTGCTGTACGTGATGCCGCTGATGAGCTGCGCCCGTGCGTTGGCCCAGACCCTGGCCGGCAACGCCACTGCCGTCAGCTACGGCCCGATGCCGGTGACCGTGAAAACCCCGGTCTGCCCGCTGGTGGTTTCGCCACCGCCTCGGGGCACCGAAGGCGTCTGGAGTGTCGAAGGCGAGGGCGCCGACATCAAGGCCCTGTGCCGTGACGCAAGCGGTCGCCTGCTGGGTTACGCACTGACTGGCAGCGCCGTGATGGAAAAACTCGCCCTTAACAAAGAACTTCCGCCGTTGCTGGCGTAAATACCGGTCGTTCTGTCGGAATAAGCACGTTTTTCCCTCCAGAAAGGTCGCCGCTAGACTGGCGGAGCGTGCGAGGGCATGCCATCCTCACTCCCGTCTGCCGCAGAGTAGAGCCTGCGGCGCTTTGGGCGCTGCTCCAGAAGAGAGCAGCACGGACATAACAACAAAAAACCGTCAAAGAGGCTTCACTTATGCGTAAACCAGAACTCGCAGCCGCCATCGCTGAAAAAGCCGATCTCACTAAAGAACAGGCCAACCGCGTCCTCAACGCCGTTCTCGAAGAAATCACCGGCGCCCTGCACCGCAAGGACAGCGTCACCCTGGTTGGCTTCGGCACCTTCCTGCAACGCCACCGTGGCGCTCGCACTGGCAAAAACCCTCAAACCGGTGAGCCGGTGAAAATCAAGGCGAGCAACACGGTTGCGTTCAAGCCGGGTAAATCGCTGAAAGACACTGTCAACGCGTAATGGCGTTACCGTCTCGAAGGGGCGGGGTGGTAGGAGAGATGGGCACGCCGACTGGGTCGGGTGCCCATTTTTTATTGGATTAAACAAGACTTCATTTGAATGGCGTGAGCTTTTCTAATCCGATCTTGCCAATGATTTCATTGATTCTGACGACATTTTCTTCGATATCGGCCTTTATCTTTTCGTGCGGGTAATGTTCGGGTTTATCAAAGAACTGAATTTTTAACAGGCTCATCAGGTAAGTGACACGTTGATTGCCCTCTGTCACAAAGTCGCCCTCGTTCTCCGCGTCCTGGATTTTGTCCAGGCTCAAGGTCTCGCCTCTTATAAAGCGTTCATGGGTGTTGCGCTTCACCGTGACTTGCAGCTCGTTTCCGGTGTTCAGCGCCGCCAATACACGAGCAAGCGCATCAGCGTACACGGGCTCATCACCGCGCGCCCTCGCCAGGGTGCCGTTGAGTACCAGTGACGCCTCGATCCAGACCCAATAGTCATAGTTATTTTCAAAAGGGATTTTGCTCAGCGGTGCAGTGAGCTGCTCGGCCAGGTCGTTTTCATTGATGACGTACAACAGGTAAGCCAGACGGGTCAGCGATTCGATACGTGACTTCTGAGTTTTATTGTATTTGGCTGCCACTTTCGACACGCGGTCTGCCAATGGGCCGCTGGCAGCAGAGAGTGAGTCAAGTGCTTCTGTGATCTGCATGGAAATCTCCAATCGGTTACTTCACGACTATTTTTACTCGGGTCCCGTCGTCATAGCCGCTCAGGGCATGCGCGATCGAGGAGCCTGCGCCTCGGTTGTCGCTAGGGTCGATGTACCTGACGCTAGCCCCTTTGCCACCTTCTTTGAACATCGCCATCGGGAATTCATCCCGATCCAGGTACTGCCCCTGGAACCGCAGGTTCTGCTCCTCGATGTAATAAGGCTCGCG
>NZ_MDGK01000046.1 GCF_001870465.1 Pseudomonas extremorientalis | reverse complement strand
CCGCCCGGGCGCGCCATCACCAGGCAGGCGCCGGTGAACAGCGGCCAGAAGAACTCCCACACCGATACGTCGAAGCTGAACGGCGTTTTTTGCAGCACCCGGTCATGGGCTTGCAGGCCATAGGCGTCCTGCATCCACAGCAGGCGGTTGACCACGCCGGGGTGGTCGTTGATCACGCCCTTGGGCTGGCCGGTGGAGCCGGAGGTGTAGATCACGTAGGCACTGACGGCTGGCACGTGAGGGTTGTCGACAGGCTGATGCTGCCAGCTCGGCTGGTCCAGATCGACCACCGGCACCTCCCCCAGCAATGCCCGCGTCGCGCCCTGGGCCAGCACCGCCACCGGTGCGCTGTCCTCCAGCATGTAGGCAATGCGCTCCAGCGGATACGCCGGATCCAGCGGCACATAGGCGGCGCCGGCCTTGAGGATCGCGTACAGGCCGATGACCATGTCCAGGCCGCGCTCCACGCAGATCGCCACCCGCGAATCCGGCTGCACACTCAATTCCAGCAGGTGGTGAGCCAATTGATTGGCCCGTGCATTCAGCTCGGCATAGGTCAATACGCGGTCATCGGCCTTGACGGCGATGGCGTCCGGCGTCCGCATCACCTGCGCTTCGAACAGGCCGTGCAGGGTCTGCTCCAGGTCGTAAGCCACTTCGGAGGCATTGAAACCGGCCAGCAGTTGCTGACGCTCCTGTGCCTCCAGCACCGGCAGGCGGTTGACCGCCCACTGCGGTGCCTGCTCCAGCGCGTCGACCAGGCCCTGCAAGGTCACCTGCAGGTAACCGCAGATGCGTTGCGCGCCAATCGACTTCGCGGTCATCGCGGTGAGGCGGAAACCGTCGCCCTGATCGTCCACGTTCAACGTCAACGGGTAGTTGGTGCGCTCCTCGCTGGTCAGGGTCTGGATGCCTTCCCAGGCCTGGGACACCGGCGCCTGCCGGCTGTCGCTGTGGCGGTAGTTGAGCATCGCGCTGAACAACGGCTGCGGCGCGGCAACCCCGCTGCAGCGTTGGGCCAGGGCCAGGGACGCGTGTTCATGGCCAAGCAGCGCGGTCAGTTGTGCATGGGTCTGCTTGACCGCAGCGCGTACGCCGCGCCCATCGATGTCCACGCGCAACGGCAAGGTATTGATGAACATGCCCAAGGCACGGTCACTGCCTTTGCCGCCTTGCATGCGGCCCAGCAGCACGGTGCCGAACACCACGTGTTCCTGGCCTGACGTGCTGGCCAGCACCCGCGCCCAGGCCAGGTGGAACAGGCTAGCGGCACTCACCCCCTGCAAGCGGGCCTGGGTGCGCAGGCGCTGGTTGAGCGACGGGTCCAGGTTCAGTTGCAGCTCTTCAATGGCGTTGCCGTCGCCGCGTACATCCTGCAAGCCAAACGGCAACGTCGGCTCGCTGATATCGCCGAGCATCCCGCGGAAGAACTGCTCATGCTCCGCTTCGCTGACGCCCAGGCGGGCCTGGGCTACGTAGTTGCGGTACGGCGTGGCCGCACCGCTCGGCTGCGGCAGCCCGAGCAGGCTGGCCTGCATCTCGTGACGCACGCCGTCGAGCGCCGTGTGGTCGAGGGCAATGTGGTGGAACAAGAGGATCGCGACCACCCGCTGATGCGCCGGGTCCGGCGCATACACCAGGCGCACCAGCGGCGCCTGGCTCATCGGCACACGGTACTGACGCGGGTCGAAGCGCTGGTGCAGGTGCTCAAGCGCATCCGCCTGCACCGCCAACTCGGCCTTGCGCCACACCACTTGCAGCGGTTGCGCCAGGCCCTCCCAGACCACGGCGGTGCGCAGGATATCGTGACGGTCGATCACCTGCTGCAACGCCTGGGCAAAGGCATTCAGCCGCTCGAGGTTGTCGAACGCCAGGTGGGATTGCAGCAGGTACGGGTCGCCCTGCCCGGCCGTGATGTGGTGGTAGAGAATGCCTTCCTGCAACGGCGCCAGTGGGTAGATGTCCTGCACGTTGGCGGCGCCGCCGGGCACCTGGGCGACCACGTGATCAATCGTCGCCTGGTCGAGTTGCACCAATGTCAGCAAGTCCGGGGTGATGCGTCGGCAATCGGCAGCAATGCGATTAACCGGCACCTGCACTTCGCGACCGCTGCCGACAGCGGCGGCCAGTGCGGCCAGGGTCGGCTGGCTGAACAGCACGCGCACATCGGCACTCAGGCCGATCTGGCGCATGCGTTCGATCAGGCTGACGGCCAGCAATGAATGGCCGCCGAGCTCGAAGAAGTGGTCATGGCGCCCCACCCGTTCAACCTGCAGCACTTCGGACCAGATGCGCGCCAGAGTGGTTTCCACGTCGCCCTGGGGGGCTTCGTATTCGCGGGTCAGCAGCGCAGTCTGGTCCGGCTCCGGCAGGGCCTTGCGGTCCAGCTTGCCGTTGGCGGTCAGGGGCAGTGCCTGCACCTGCACATAGGCGACCGGCACCAGGGCCTCGGGCAACCGGGCTTGCAGGTCGGCACGCAGGGTCTCGATAGCCAGCGGTTGCCGTGCGGTGAACCAGGCGATCAGGCGGCCTTCACGCACCAGCACCACCGCTTCGCCGACGCCTTCCACGGCAGCCAGGCAGTTTTCGATCTCCCCCAGCTCAACCCGCACGCCACGCACCTTGACCTGGTCATCGTTACGGCCCAGGTACTCGATATTGCCATCGGGCAACCAGCGCGCCAGGTCGCCGGTGCGGTACATGCGCCCGGCGTTGAACGGGTCTTGCAGGAAACGTTCGGCGGTCAGGTCCGGGCGGTTCAGGTAACCCCGTGCCACGCCGCTGCCGCCCACGTACAACTCGCCTGCCACGCCCACCGGCACCGCACGCAAGTGCGCGTCCAGCAGGTAGACACGGCCGTTGGCGATGGGCCGCCCGATATGCAGCACCTGCCCGGCGCGTACGCGGCCAGAGGTGGCAACCACCGTGGCTTCGGTGGGGCCATAGTTATTGATCACGGCAAAGCGTCGCTCCTGGGTGAACTGGCGCAGGCGATCACCGCCGATCAGCAGGATGCGCAAGGTCGGGTGTTGCAACTGCTGGCCGAAGGCGTATTCGGCCACCGGGGTCGGCAGGAAGCTGACGTCCAGTGGTTGTGCCAGCCACCAGGCCAGCAGTTCGTCGATGTTTTCATTGCCGACATCGGCCGGCGGCAGGTGCAAGGTAGCGCCCACACACAGCGCCGGCCAGACTTCCCAGGCCATCGCGTCAAACCCGAAACCGGCGACGCTGCTGGTGTGGCTCGTCGTATCCAGGCCAAAGGCTTCGCAGTGCCAGTGCACCAGGTTTTCCACGCTGCGGTGTTCCACCATCACGCCCTTGGGCTGGCCAGTGGAGCCGGAGGTGTAGATCACGTAGGCCAGGTGCGCAGGGGTCAGGAGGCTGAGCTGCGGATTGCTGACGGCATGCTGCAGCAGACATGGGTCGTGCAGGTCCACCGTGGCGATGTTGCCCAACAGGTCGCGGGTACTGGCTTCGGCCAGCACCGCCACCGGCGCGCTGTCCTTTAGCAAATAAGCGATGCGCTCGGCGGGATACGCCGGGTCGATGGGCACGTAACCGGCACCGGCCTTGAGAATGCCCAGCAAGCCCACCAGCATCTGCGGGCCGCGACGACAGCACAGGGCTACTCGGTCGTCGGGCTGTACACCGAGTGCCAACAGGTAATGGGCCAGTTGGTTGGCGCGCCGGTTGAGCTGTTCGTAGGTCAACGCCTCACCGTCTTGCATCACCGCGATAGCCTGGGGTTGGCGTTCGGCCTGCACCTCGAAGGCACCGTGGACGGTGTGCCCCTGCGGGAAATCCTCGGCCGTGGCGTTGAAATCACGCAGCAGGGTTTCACGCTCTGCCGCCGGCAGGATCGTCAGCTGGTTGAGCAGGGTCTTCGGTGCGTTTTCCAGGCAGGCCACCAACTGTTCTACAGCGTTATGCATATAGGCACACAGGCGCTGGGCGCCGATCTGCGGCAGCGCCAGTACCGTGAGGCCAAAGCCTTCACCCAGGTCATCCACGCTCAAGGTCAGCGGGTAGTTGCTGCGTTCCTCGCCGCCGAGCAATTGCACGCCTTCCCAGATGCCGTGGCCGTCGCGAGCCATTTCACCGGGGCTGCTGTGACGGTAGTTGAGCAAGGCGCTGAACAGCGGCGATGCACCTGCCACGCCGCTGCAACGCTGGGCCAGCGCGAGGGACGCGTGTTCATGGCCGAGCAAGGCACTCAAGCGCCCGTGGGTGGCCTTGACCGCAGCGGCGGCAGTGGCTGCCACGTCCACGCGCAAGGGCAAGGTGTTGATGAACATGCCCAGCGCACGGTCCGCGCCATCACCGGCCTGCATGCGCCCCATCAACACGGTGCCGAACACCACGTCGTCACGCCCGGATACCAGCCCCAGCACCTGCGCCCAGGCCAGGTGCATCAGGCTCGCGGCGCTGACGCCCAGTTGCCGCGCCTGCTCGCGTACCCGTTGGGCCAGCGCGGTATCCACGGCCTGTTCGGCTTCCTCGATATCGCGTCCATCGCCCTGCACGTCCTGCACGCCGAACGGCAAGGTCGGCTCATCCACATCGGCGAGCATGTCGCGGAAGAACGCCTCGTGTTCCTCCGCGCTGACGCCAAGGCGAGCCTGGGCCACGTAGTTGCGAAACGGCGCCGCCTCGGGCAAGTCCTGGGCCTGGTTGAACATGAACGCACGCATTTCCTGGCCCACCACTTCCATGGCGGTGTGATCGAGCGCCAGGTGATGGAACAGCAGGATCGCCGCCACACGGTGATTCGCAAGATCCTGGGCATACACCATGCGCAGCAACGGCGCCTGGGTGATGTCCAGGCGGTAGTGACGGGCATCGAAGCGTGCATGCAACTGCTCGATGATGTCGCCTTCGACCGGGTCCAGGTCGACCTCTTGCACGATCAGTTTCGCCTCGCGCCACACCACTTGCACCGGGCTGTCCAGGCCTTCCCAGACCACGCCGGTACGCAGGATGTCGTGGCGGGCCACCACCTGTTGCAGCGCACCCATGAACCCCTGCAAGCGCTCCAGGCTGTCGAACGCCATGCGCGATTGCAGCAGGTACGGGTCGCCCTGCTCGGCGCTGATGTGGTGATAAAGAATGCCTTCCTGCAACGGCGCCAGCGGGTAGATGTCCTGCACATTCGCCGCGCCGCCCGGCACGTTCGCGACGATACGTTCGATGGCTGCGGGGTCGAGTTGCACCAGCGTCAGCATCGACGGCGTGATCCGGGTGCACCCCTTGGGGATGCCATTGGCCGGCACCACGATTTCCCGGCCACTGCCCACGGCAGCGGCCAGCGCCGCCAGGCTTGGCTGGCTGAACAACACGCGTACGTCGCAGCTCAGGCCGACCTGGCGCATGCGCTCGATCAGGCTCACCGCCAGCAGCGAATGCCCGCCCAGTTCGAAGAAATGATCATGACGGCCAACCCGTTCCAGCTTGAGCACGTCCTGCCAGATCTGCGCCAGCTGGGTTTCCACTTCGCCTTCCGGCGCCTCAAAGCCACGGCTGAGCAGCGCGCTCTGGTCCGGCACCGGCAGGCCCTTGCGGTCGAGTTTGCCGTTGGCGGTGAGCGGCAGCAGCTCCAGCCACACATACGCCGACGGCACCATGTAGTCCGGCAACTGGCCTTGCAGGTGAGCGCGCAGGGCTTCAATCTCCAGCGCCACACTGGCCGTGTAGTAGGCCACCAGGCGCTTGTCGCCGGGCTGGTCTTCGCGGGCCAGCACCACCACGTCCTTCACGCCCGGGAAACTGGCCAGGCAGGTCTCGATCTCGCCGGGTTCGATACGAAAACCACGGATCTTCACCTGCAGGTCATTGCGCCCCTGATACAGCAAGGTGCCGTCGGCCTGCCAGCAGGCCAGGTCACCAGTGCGGTACAACAGGCCCTCGCCGAAGGGGTTCGGGATAAATTTCTCGGCAGTGAGTTGCGCTTGGTTCAAATACCCCGTGGCCACGCCCGCACCGCCGATGTACAGCTCGCCGACCACACCCAACGGCAGTGGTTGCTGGCGCGGGTCCAGCACGTACGCCTGGGCATTGGCGATCGGGCGCCCGATGGGGATGCCGCCCTCGCCGCCCCGGGTGATTTCATGGGTGGTGGAAAACGTGGTGGCTTCGGTGGGCCCGTAGCCATTGAGCAGGTGCCGGGGCTTGCCGTGCCTGAGCACCCGGTCGATCACCTGCGGGTCGAGGACATCGCCGCCGACGATCAGGTAGCGCAACTGCGCGAATACCGGCAACAGCGCGTCAGCGTACTGGTGGAACAGCCCGGCGGTCATCCACAGCACGCTGACGGATTGCTCCTGCAACAACGCGGCGAACGCGGCCTGGGACAACAGCACCGCATGCTCGACCACCACCACACAACCGCCATTGAGCAGGGGCGCCCACACGTCGAGGGTGCTGGCGTCGAATGCCGGGTTGGAGGCGAAGGCCACGCGGTCGCGGGCGTTGAAATCGGCATAGCCGTTATTGAGCACCAGACGCGAGATGGCGCGGTGCGGCACTTGCACGCCTTTGGGTGCGCCGGTGGAGCCGGAGGTGTAGAGGATATAGGCGACGCTTTCGGCAGACTGCGGCAGCTCAGGGTTGCGCGGCGACAACGTGTCCAGGTTCAAGTCGGCCAGGGTCGTGAGCACCCGGTGCGCGCCGCTGTCCTGCACGATGAATGCCTGGCGTTCGACCGGCGCGTTGATGTCCAGCGGTACATACACCGCACCGCACTTGAGGATCGCCAGTTGGCAGATCAGCAGGTCGAGCGAGCGCGGCAGCGCGATCGCCACGCTCTCGCCAGGTTGCACATCCTGGTTGAGCAAGTGATGGGCCAGGCGGTTGGCACGCCGGTTGAGGTCGCGGTAACTCAGGGACAATGCGCCCTGCACTGCCGCGACCGCTTCCGGACGGGCCAGCGCCTGGGCTTCGAACAGCTGGTGCACGGTAAGGTGCGCCGGGTACTCACGGGCGGTGGCGTTGAAGTCCACCAGTATCTGATGACGCTCGGCGGCCGGCAGGATCGACACGGCCTGCAACGGCGTGGTCGGCGCCTGTTGCAACGCCGCCACCAGATGGCGCAGCGCGGTGAGCATATAGTCCCCCACGCGCTGTACATCCAGGCTCGCGACGCCTTGTACCGTCAGGGCAAAGCCTGTGCCCAGGTCATCGACGTTGAGCACCAGCGGGTAGTTGCTGCGTTCCTCGGAACTGAGGATCTGAATGCCGGAGGCCGCGAACGGGTTGTCTCCCGGCGCGTCCCCCGGCGCACTGTGGCGATAGTTGAGCAAGGTGCTGAACAGCGGCAGCGAACCCGGCACGCCACTGCAGCGCTGGGCCAGGGACAACGACGCATGTTCATGCCCGAGCAACTGCGCCAGGCGCGCATGGGTGGCGCGCACGCCGGCTTGCACACCCACGGCACCGAGGCTGACCCGCAGCGGCAAGGTATTGATGAACATCCCCAGCGCCCGGTCGGCACCTTCGCCGCCTTGCATGCGCCCCAGCAGCACGGTGCCGAATACCACCGACTGCTGGCCGGACACCTGCCCCAGCACCTGCGCCCAGGCCAGGTGCACCAGGCTCGCGCTGCTCACGCCCAGTTGCCGCGCTTGTTCGCGCAGGCCCAGGCTCAGTGCCGGCTCCAGAGGCAAGTGGGCCTCGATGATGCCGCTGCCATCGCCATTCACGTCCTGCAGGCCGAAGGCCAGGGTCGGCTCGTCGATATCGCCGAGCATCTCGCTGAAGAACGCTTCGTGCTGGGCCTGGCTGACCCCAAGCCGCGCCTGGGCCACGTAGTTGCGGTACTGCACGGCGGCGGGCAGTTGCGCGCTGTTGCCGGCCAGGCTGGCGCTCATTTCTTCCACCAGCACTTGCAAGGCCGTGTGGTCGAGCAGGATATGGTGCAACAGCAGGATGCCGACAAACCGGCCCTGCTCTTCGGCGTAGACAAAGCGCATCAGCGACGCACGGCTCAAGTCCAGTCGGAAGTGACGCGGGTCGAAGCGTAGCTGCAACTGCGCCAGCGGTTCGTCGATACGTTCCACGGTCAGCGCCGCCTGGCGCAACACCACCTGCACCGGCTCGTTGAGGCCTTCCCAGAGGATCGCGGTGCGCAGGATGTCATTGCGCTCGATCACGCTGTGCAGCGCCTGGACAAACGCATCCACCGCCACCTGGTCGTCAAAGCTGAACTGCACCTGCAACACGTAGGGATCGCCCTCGGTGGTTGCCAGGTGGTGATACAGGATGCCGGCCTGCAACGGCGCCAGGCCGTAGATGTCCTGCACATTGCTGATGCCGCCGGGCACGCTCTGGATGATGTGGTCGAGGCCAGCCTGGTCCAGCTCCACCAGAGGCAGCATGTCCGGGGTGATGTGCTGGGTGGCGGTGGTGATCCGGTTGGCCGGTACCAGCACCTCTTGCTGACCACCCACTGCGGCGGCCAGCGCCGCCAGCGTCGGTTGGCCGAACAGCACGCGCACATCGGCGCTGAGATCGACCTGGCGCATGCGCTCGATCAGCTTGACCGCCAACAGGGAGTGGCCGCCGAGTTCGAAGAAGTTGTCGTCACGCCCCACCCGGTCAAGCTTGAGCAGGTCTTGCCAGATCGCCGCGATGGCCGTTTCCACCGCGCCTTGGGGCGCCTGATAACCCCGGCGCGCCAGGGCATCGGCATCGGGTGCGGGCAGCGCCTTGCGGTCGAGCTTGCCGTTGGTGGTGAGCGGCAATTTATCCAGTTGCACAAAAGCACTGGGCACCATGTAGTCGGCCAGGCTCTGCAACAGATGGTCGCGCAGATCGGCCGCACGCAGCTCGCCCTCGCTTATCACGTAGGCCACCAGGCGCTTGTCGCCCGGCTGGTCTTCCCGGGCGATGACTACCGCGTCACGCACGCCCTCCGCGCTGGCCAGGTGCGCTTCGATCTCGCCCAGCTCGATACGGAAACCGCGGATCTTCACCTGGTCATCGTTGCGGCCCAGGTATTCGACGCTGCCGTCGGCCAGCAGGCGGCCAAGGTCGCCGGTCTTGTACAGGCGCTGGCCGGTGGCCGGGTCGACCAGGAAGCGCTCGGCGGTGAGCGCCTCACGGTTGAGGTAACCGCGCGCCACCCCGGCACCGCCCACGTACAGCTCGCCGACTACGCCCAGCGGCAACGGCTCGCGGCGCGCGTCGAGTACATACAACTGCAAATCGGGAATGCGCACGCCAATCGGGCTGACGCCGACCAACTGCGCATCCGCCGCTTCCAGGGCGCGATAGGTCACGTGCACGGTGGTTTCGGTGATGCCGTACATGTTCACCAGTTGCGTGCCGGCGTTGATCGCCCGGGCGTACCACGGCTTCAGCACGCCCGGTTCCAGCGCCTCGCCGCCGAAGATCACCTGGCGCAGGGAATGGGACCGGGGGTTCTGGCCTTGCGCGGCGATCAATTGGCGGAAGGCGCTGGGCGTCTGGTTGAGGATGCTCACGCCCGCTTCGCAGAGCAGCGTGTAGCACTCGTCCGGCGAGCGGCTGACCAGTTGCGGCACGATCAGCAACTGGCCGCCGTGCATCAGCGCGCCCCAGATTTCCCATACCGAGAAGTCGAAGGCAAAGGAATGGAACAACGCCCAGACGTCGTTGCGGTTGAAGCCGAACCAGTGTTCGGTGGCGGTGAACAAGCGCGCGACCTGGCGGTGTTCGATCATCACGCCCTTGGGCTGGCCGGTGGAGCCGGAGGTGTAGATCACATAGGCCAGGTGGGCCGGGCTGAGGTCGACGCGGGGGTTGACGATGGATTCGCCGCGCAAGCCGTTGAGGTCGATCTGCGGCAGGTCGCCGACCAGGTGGCGCGTATTGGCCTGCACCAGCACCGCCAAGGGTGCGCTGTCGGCCAGGGTGTAGGCGATGCGTTCCTGCGGGTAGGCCGGGTCGATCGGCACGTAGCCGGCGCCGGCCTTGAGGATGCCCAGCAGGCCGATGATCATCTCCGGGCCGCGCTCCACGCAGATCGCCACGCGATCATCCGGGCGGATGCCCTGGGCCAGCAGGCGATGGGCGACCTGGTTGGCACGTTCGTTGAGTTGGCGGTAGCTGATGCGCTGATTGTCGAAGCGCAGGGCAATGGCGTCAGGCTGGGCGGCGGCGTGGGCTTCGACTTGAGAGTGGATCAGCGCGGTATCGGCGTAATGCGTGGCGCTGTGGTTGAGGCCGTGCAGCAGGGTATGGCGTTCGGCGTCAGGCAGGATGTTCAGGCCGCTGAGCGGCATATCCGGTCGCTGCTCAAGGGCGTCGGCCAGGCTTTCCAGGGCGGTGTGCAGGTAGGTGGCGACACGTTCGGCGCCGATGGAGGCATCGACCATCACCGTCAGCGCGAAATCTTCACCCAGGTCGTCGACGTTGACCGTGAGCGGGTAGTTGGTGCGCTCCTCGGCGCTGAGCACGCGGATGCCCTCGGCCACCTCGATCACCTCGGCCATGTCCGTGGCGGCGCTGTGGCGGTAGTTGAGCATGGCGCTGAACAACGGCGTCGGTGCCGCCACGCCACTGCAGCGCTGGGCCAGCGCGAGGGACGCGTGTTCGTGGTTGAGCAATGCCGTGAGGCGCTCGTGGGTGGCCTTGACCCCGGCCCGCACGCCCTGCTCGCCCACATCCACGCGCAATGGCAGGGTGTTGATGAACATGCCCAAGGCCCGTTCACCGCCCTCGCCCGCCCCCATGCGCCCGAGCATCACGGTGCCGAACACCACTGAGTCACGCCCGGCGACCACGCCCAATACGCGGGCCAGCGCCAGGTGCATCATGCTCGCCACGCTCACGCCAAGCGGGCGGGCCAGGGTGCGCAGACGGCGGCTCAGTGCGCTGTCGACGGGGACCCGTGCCTCGTCGATGCCCAGGCCATCGCCCTGCACATCCTGCAAACCGAACGGCAGGGTCGGCCCGTCGATATCCGCCAGCATCTCGCGGAAAAACGCCTCATGGGCCTGCTCGCTGACGCCATGGCGCACCTGGGCAATATAGCTGCGGAACGGCACCGGCTCACCGGCCTGGGCTTGCTCGCCGGCCAGGTACAGCTGGATCTCGTGGCGCACTACGTCAAGGGCGGTGTGGTCGAGGATGGTGTGGTGAAACAGCAACGTTGCCGCCACACGCCCGTCCGCTGGATCTGCGGTATACACCAGGCGCAGCAGCGGTGCCTGGCCCAGGTCCATGCGATCGGTGCGCGCCTCGAAGCCAACGGCCTCGCACGCCAGGGTCGCCTTGCGCCACACCACCTGCAACGGCTCGTCGAGGCGCTCCCAGACCATCGAAGTGCGCAGGATGTCGTGGCGATCGATCACCCACTGCAAGGCTTCGGCAAACGCCTGCAAACGTGCGTGGCTGTCGAACTCGAACTGCGCGTGCAGCACGTAGGGATCGCCCTGTTCCGCCGACAGATGGTGGTAAAGCATGCCCTCCTGGAGCGGCGCCAGCGGGTAGATGTCCTGCACATTCGCCGCGCCACCGGGGATGGCAGCGACGATACGGTCGATGGCCGCCTGGTCGAGGCTGACCAGCGGCAGCATGGCCGGCGTGATGCGGTAGGCCGGGCTCAGCCAGTCACCGCCATGTTCGGCGACCAGCTCCAGCAGGCGCGGCTTGTGGGCGATCAGTTGATCCCACAGCGCATCGTCCAGCGCCTCGTCGTCACCCAGGATGACCAGGTCGCCTTCTTCCCGTTGCAGACGGATCGCATGGGTGGAAATCGCTGCCAATAATTCGCTGAACTGCATGGGGGTAACCTGCCTGATAAGTCACGGTTGAGGAGAAAGTCCGTTTTCAGCTACCGCTTGGATCGGGTCTGCTGGACGCCCGCCATTAAAAAAAGCGGGCGCAGCCGGGGGCCTGGAGAGGCTTCCGGCAGGCTTGGAAAATTAAGGGATTTGGCGGACGGGGGGTGACATGGGAAGCGGGGACAAGGCGGGACGGGGTTGGTTCAATTTAGCTTGCTGTGGCGAGCAGGCTTGCCCTGCGTTGGGCTGCGAAGCGGCCCTAATCCGGCTACCTCGTTTTACCTGAAAGAACACAGCGGTCTTGATGGGGCCGCTTCGCGCCCCAACGCAGGGCAAGCCTGCTCGCCACAGCAAGCCTGCTCACCACAACAGCCCCATTCACCACAGCAAGCCTGCTCACTACAGGTTCAGGCAAGTTTCAGGTGACGGGCATACCACGGTCGTCTCGGCACCCGCTTGAACAGCCCCTGCAGCCTGTTCTCGTCTTCACCGAAAGTGATGCGCAACGCGAGCTTCATGGTCTCCGGGTCCATCTCCATCGACCGGCCCATCTGCAACCCCGGCGTGGTGCTGCAGCCATGGGTATCCGGCCCCAGCCAGGGATCGCCGACTTCCACCCAGCGGCCCGGCGCGAACCAGGCTACGCCGTTGACCTCCATGCGGCGGACTTCCCCCGGATTGAAGCGCTCATGGGCGCGAAACCAGTCTTCGATGCGGTCGTCGATCCAGCCGTGGAAGCGCCAGAACACCGGGTTGACGTGGGAGGAAAACGGATCGCCGAGGAAATCGTTTTCCGCCGCGTACCAGCGCGCAGCAAAATCGGAGGGGTCACGGGCCATGGGCACCGGTGCACCGTTGGACGGGTCGCGGGGCACCGAGGCCCAGCGCATGTGCAGCCAGTCGTGCAGGCCCAGCTCCATTTCGGAACCGAGCTGCCCCAAGGTGAATCTGGCCAGGTAGCGTGGGTCGCGGTACTGCGACTCCCACACCTGGAAGTTGCCGTGGTAGGTCTCAGCACTCTTGATGTCGCTGACCCACTGGGTGTAGTCGCTGTCGTCCGGCGCCGACCAGGTCGGCGGCAGCGCAAAGCCGTCGTGGTTGTCGAAGTAGCGCAGAAAGCCCAGGCGATCATGCTCCAGGGCCGGTTGCGGCTCGGGGAATTGCGACCATGAGGGCAGGTCCTGCATGGAGCGCGCGGTGCCGAGCATGTGGCGGTGCATGAAGAAGAAATCGATGCCCGAGCCGTTGCGATCCTTGCGCTTGCCCCGGGCGTCGCGTTCCTGGCCCCGTGGCCCGGGTTGCCAGCCGATGCCGCGCAGGGCGTCGCGCTTTTCTTCGGAGAGTTTGTGCCACTGGTCACGGGTAGCGTGCCACAGTTGGTGGAACAGACGGTGTTCGGGGGAAATCAGCCAGGCCAGCAGGGTCGGGTTGAGGCCGATGCGTTGCCGCGCCTCGGGGAACCACTGTTTGCGGGCGATGAAGCGGTTATCGCGCTCGACCAGCGCCAATGGCCGATCAAGGTCAAGGATCTGCCCGCTGAGTGTGCTGCTGCCGGCATTGGCAAAATCCGCCCAGACCTCGTCAAGGGTCATCTTGAATTCATAGGCGGGGGCGCCGTCAATCGAGTCGCGGTCGATCAGGCGCCAGTAGAGCACGGCGCTCTCGCCTGTCAGCAGATCACCCAGCACGCGGTAACGCGGCTCGACCTCGGCGCGCAGGTGGGCGGCGGTGTCCAGGTAACCGCGCAAGCCACGTCCACGCGGGGCGATGTCGAGCAGCAGCTCCAGACCTTCCAACGGCAGGCCCTTGAGGCCGGCGTCGCGGCCCTCCAGGCGCAGGCTCCACACCCCACGCAATGTGTTCGCCAGGTGCTGGCCGGCGGTGTCGGCCAGGTCCACCGTGGCTTCGCCGGGAGTGATGGGGAATTCTTCTTCGCGCGTCAACTCGCGATGGGCATAGAAGGCGGCCGGCACAGCGGCGCCGGTCAGCGCCAGGCCTGCGATGAACCCACGTCGAGAGATGGTCATTGTCTACCTTAGGAAACGGCTTTATCAGAGCTAGAACGTTTGCACGCCGGGGAAATTTACCGGCGCGCCCTGCCCGCCTAAATTTCCCCACCTATCACTCGTTCTTCCCTGATAGCGAAGGCCTCAACTGACTGAGATGGCAATGACAAAACCACGTTCGAAAAAGGCGCTGTATATCGGCTTGCCGCTGGCACTGGCCATCGGCGCCGGAGCCGGCTTCCTGGTCTGGGATCACTGGTTCAAGGGCAATGCCGGTTACCCGCTGGCGGTGATCAAGCAGGCCAATGAAATGCAGGACCGGTTGCTGTCGTTCGACAGCCATATCACCGTGCCCATCGATTTCGGCACCGCCGGCAACGAGGCGGACAAGGACGGCAGCGGCCAGTTCGACCTGGCCAAGGCGGCACGCGGGCGCCTGTCCGGTGCGGCACTGACGATTTTCGGCTGGCCGGAAATCTGGAACGGCCCCAACGCCCCGCACAAGCCCACCGATGGTTTTGTCGAAGCCGCGCGCAACGAGCAGGAAGTGCGCTACAAGATCATCAGCGGCATGGTGCGCGACTACCCCAACCAGGTCGCCATCGCCTACACCCCGGATGATTTCCGGCGTCTGCATGGCGAAGGCAAGTTCGCGATCTTTATCAGCATGCTCAACGCCTACCCGCTGGGCAACGACCTGAACCTGCTGGACCTGTGGGCGGCGCGCGGCATGCGCATGTTCGGCTTCAGCTATGTGGGCAACAACGCCTGGTCGGACTCGTCGCGCCCGCTGCCGTTTTTCAATGACTCCACCGACGCCCTCGACGGTTTGTCGGACATCGGCAAGCAAGCGGTGCACCGCCTCAATGACCTGGGAGTGATCATCGACGTGTCGCAGATGTCGACCAAGGCCCTGGAACAGGTCGCGCAATTGAGCCGCACGCCGATGGTGGCGTCCCACTCGGCGCCGCGCGCGTCGGTGGATATCCCGCGTAACCTGAGCGACAAAGAGCTGCAACTGATCAAGCAGAGTGGCGGCGTGGTGCAGATCGTGGGCTTCTCCGCCTACCTGCGCCCGTTGAGCCAGCCGACCCAGGACAAGCTCAACGCCCTGCGTGCGCGCTTCGACCTGCCGCCCCTGCCCAACCTGGCCGTGGCGTTGATGCCAGGCGACGCGATCATCGCCGCGTGGCCGGAACACAAGTTCGGCGAATACGCCAGCGCGCTGTACGGCATCCTCGATGAAGAACCCAAGGCCACCCTCAAGGACCTGGGGGACGCCATCGACTACACCGTGCGCAAGATCGGCATCGACCATGTCGGCCTCGCCTCGGACTTCAACGATGGCGGCGGCGTGCAGGGCTGGAACAACGTCGGTGAAATCCGCAACGTCACCGCCGAACTGATCCAGCGCGGCTACTCCGAAGCCGATATCGCCAAGCTGTGGGGCGGCAACTTCCTGCGAGTGTGGGACCAGGTACAAAAAGCCGCCAAGCCGTTGGCCAACCGTTAATCATCCAGAAGCCAGTCCATGACCGACCGCCGTACGTTTCTCAAGCAGGCCGGGGTGTTTGCCGCCAGCCTGCCGCTGGGCGCCGCCCTGCTGCCCCAGGCTATCGCCGCCCCTGCATCGAATGACCCATGGACGGGTTTCAAGCAACTGTTCAACCAGGACCCGGACTATCTGCACTTTTCCAACTTCCTGGTGGCCACGCACCCCAAGCCGGTGCGAGAAGCCATCGAGCGCTACCGCGCGCAGATCGACCGCAACCCGGGCCTGGCCATGGACTGGGGTTTGCAGGAAACCTGGAAGCGTGAAGGCCAGGTGCGCGAGTGGGCCGGCCGCTACCTGAAGGCCACGCCGGCGCAGATCGCCCTCACCGGCAGCACCTCCGAGGGGCTGGCGATGATTTATGGCGGAATCAAGGTACGACCCGACCAGGAGATCCTCACTACCGTCCACGAACACTACGCCACCGAGTTCAGCCTGGACTTCCGGGTGCGCAAGGAGCAGACCCGGGTCCGCAAGATTCGCTTGTTTGAACACGCCAATCGCGTGTCCGTCGACGAGGTGCTGGGCAATATCCAGCGCAATATCCGCCCCAACACCCGCGTACTTGGCATGACCTGGGTGCAGTCCGGCAGCGGCGTGAAGCTGCCCATCGGCGAGATCGGCAAGCTGGTGGAAGACCACAACCGCAATCGCGACGACAGGGACCGCATACTCTATGTGGTAGACGGTGTGCACGGCTTCGGCGTGGAGAACCTCGACTTCCCGGACATGCACTGCGACTTTTTCATCGCCGGCACCCACAAGTGGATGTTCGGCCCCCGGGGCACCGGGCTGGTGTGCGCCCGCGCCCCACAAAACAAGTATGTGACCCCGATGGTGCCGACCTTCTCCGAAGACCAGAACTTCGCCACCACCATGACCCCGGGCGGCTTTCACGCCTTCGAACATCGCTGGGCGGCGGATGAGGCCTTCAAGCTGCATCTGCAACTGGGCAAGGCGCAGGTGCAGGCACGCATCCACGCCCTGAATACCGAACTGAAAGACCACCTGCTGGCGCATCCGCAGATCGAACTGGTCACCCCACGCAGTCCCGAGCTATCGGCCGGCTTCACCTTCTTCCGGGTCAAGGGCCAGGACAGCGAAGCCGTGGCCGACTACATGATGAAAAACCGCGTGGTGATCGACGCGGTGGACCGTGATGTCGGCCCGGTGATCCGCACCTCGCCCGGCCTGCTTAATTCCTCCGATGAGATCCAGCGCTTCATGACGCTGCTGGGCCAACGGGTGTAACGCACCGCTTTTCCACTTTGAATGAGAGGCCCCCATGAACAAACCCCTCACGGCATTGGCACTCACCGCCCTGTGCGGCGCCTTGCTGCCCAACCTGGCCCACGCCGCCACGCCGCAACCTGGCAAAGTGTTCAAGGACTGCAAGGACTGCCCGGAGATGGTGGTGCTCCCCGCCGGCACCTTCACCATGGGCACCCCCGAGGACGAAGTCGGCCGTGAGCCGGATGAAGGCCCGATGCACGAAGTGACTTTCGCCAAGCCGTTCGCCATGAGCCGCTTTCATATCACCGCCGGTGAATGGGACAGCTACATCCGCCAGACCGGCGTGAAGATCGCCGACGGCGACACCCGCCCCGGCCGCGAATGCATCGCCAGCAAGCCGCGCTACCCCCAGGGCCCGCGCCAGCCGGCAGTGTGCATGGACATGGACGACATCAAGCAGTACGTGGCCTGGCTGTCGAAGAAAACCGGCCAGCAGTACCACATGGTCAGCGAAGCCCAACGCGAATACGCCGCACGCGCCGGCTCCACCGGGCCGTTCCCCTTCCCGTTCGATGAGGGCAAGGGCTACAGCATCGCCAAGCACGCCAACACCTATGGCCCGGCCGATGGCTACAGCTATTCGTCGCCGGTGGGCAGCTACCCGCCGAATGCCTTCGGCATGTACGACATGCATGGCAATGTCTACGAGCGCGTGGCCGACTGCGAACACCCCAACTACATCGGCGCGCCCACCGACGGCAGTGTGTGGATGGAGCCGAACTGCGAGGGCTACATGATTCGCGGCAATGACTGGGGCGAGGCGCCGGTGTTCTCGCGCTCGGGCAACCGCAACACCATCTACCCGCAGACGCGAGGGGATTGGATTGGGTTTCGCGTGGTGCGCGACCTCTAACCGCACTGGAAATCCATTTGTGGGAGAGGGGCTTGCCCCCTCCCACATTTTTAACCGTGCCTGCTTTAGGTTGCCTTCTGCGCCAACAACGCCAACCCTTCATGCAACGCCGGGAACAGGCTGTTATTGAAGTTGTTCCAGCGCAGCTCAAGGATGGTGTCGTCCGGCGCGATCTCGGTCTTGAGCACGTCGTGGAACACTTCGCCAGAGTCGATGCCGTTGTCCACGTAGTGGAACGACGCGCCGGTGAGGTACAGCGGCTCGGAGGGCGTGGTGGCCTTGGTCGCCCAATCCGTGACTGTCAGCCCGCGCGCACCGTACAGCGCGTTCCAGGTGGCATAGGCACCACGGCGCTCGTACGGCGATTCGAGGCGGGTAATGCCGGGGTGGATGTTCATGATGCGGCGCGCAAACGGCGCACCCGGACGTACCAGTTCATCGAGGATCACCAGCAGGCCGTCGAGCACCACGATGTCCGCGTTCAATTCCACCAGCGTGTCGTGCAGGCGGCGCTCGAAGTCCTGCTTGCCGGCAATGTGTTCTGCGCTGCCCCGTGGCAAGCGCCGGTAGGTGGACGGCACACTCAGCAGCAGGTCATTGACCAGCCGCCCCTGCACGCGCAGGTCGGCCGGGTACAGCCATTGGCGGCCCGGCTGGTAGGCAAAGCCGTAGTCGCGGACCAGTTGCTGGTCACGCGGGTTCTGCTCGTCATCGTCGTACACCACGCCCACCAGATGGTAAGCCTCGCCCAGGGGCGTGTCATTCAGTGCCCCTACGAGGGATTCCAGCACTGACATCATGTAGCGTTCGTGGTCCTTGTAGGCCACTGGCTGCCCGGCTTTGTCGGCGGCGGCATTGCGCAGTGACCACACGTACACCAGATTCCTTTTCGTCATTGTTTCGCTCTCGCTGGATAAATCAGGCACGCGCCAAAACGCGTGCGGCTACTCCACAAGAACGAACCAGCCCCCGCCTGATTTATCCATCAACGCCACCGCCGGGCACGCCGCGCTAAATAGTCGCGCCAATCCTTCGTTTGTCATGGGTAAGGGTCTGTGTGCCCAGCCCCCTCTTTTTCATTTTCCGGGAAGTATTTATGACCGACCCCAAGCGCGGCGCCTTCAAAGGTTTGCTCGCATTGCTCAGGCCCTTTCGCACCATCGTGACCATCTCCGTCGCCCTGGGCATGGCCGGCGGCCTGGCCATCACGTTGTTGCTGGCGACGATCAATAATGCGCTGCATTCGTCCACCGGGATGACGCAGGGGGTGATTCTGACGTTTGCGGCGTTGTGTGTGCTGGCACTGACCAGTTCGATCGTCTCCGATATCGGCACCAACTACGTGGGCCAGCGGATCATCGCCGCCCTGCGCAAGGACCTCGGCGAGAAGGTGCTGTCGGCGCCCATCGAGCAGATCGAACAATTTCGCTCTCACCGCCTGATCCCGGTGCTGACCCATGACGTCGACACCATCAGCGACTTTTCCTTTGCGTTCACGCCGCTGGCCATCGCGACTACCGTGACCCTGGGTTGCCTTGGCTACCTGGCCTACCTGTCGGTGCCGATGTTCCTGATGATGATCGTCGCCATCGTGATTGGCAGCAGCGTGCAATTCATCGCCGGGCACAAGGGTATCCGTGGCTTCGACGAAGCCCGCGACCAGGAAGACGAGCTGCAACGCTACTACTCCGCGATTGCCTCGGGCGCCAAGGAACTGCGCATCCACCGCCCACGTCGCTACCGCATGAACACCCACCGCATCCAGGAAACCGCCGACCGCATCAGCGATATCCAGGTGCGCTCGGTGAACATCTATATCGTCGCCAAGACCTTCGGCTCGATGTTGTTCTTCGTGGTCATCGGCCTGGCCCTGGCGATGCAGGCCTACAACCCCAACCCGGACCCCGCGGTGATCACCGGCTTCGTGCTGGTGTTGCTGTACATGAAAGGCCCGCTGGAGCATGTGGTGGGCTACTTGCCGATCATCGGCAAGGCGCGGATTGCCTTTGCGCGCATCACCGAGCTGTCCGACCGCTTCTCGTCACCCGAGCCGCACTTGCTCATGGATGGCAGCGAAGCCCCCACGCCGGTGGTCAACAGCCTGGAATTGCGCGGCGTGACCTACAGCCCGCCGCCGGTGGAAGGCAGCCAGCCGTTCCACCTGGGGCCGATCAACCTGAGCATCCAGCAAGGCGAAATCGTATTTATCGTGGGCGAGAACGGCTGCGGCAAGACCACCCTGATCAAGCTGTTGCTCGGTTTGTATCAACCCCACGCCGGCGAAATCCGCCTCAACGGCGAAACCGTGACCGACCCGGCGCGCGACGACTACCGCCAGCTGTTCACCACGGTATTCGCCGACTACTACCTGTTCGATGACCTGGTACAGGGCAGTGCCACACAATCCCTCGACAGCGCCGCCAAGTACCTGGAACGCCTGGAAATCGCGCACAAGGTCAGCGTCAAGGACGGCGTGTTCAGTACCACCGACCTCTCCACCGGGCAGCGCAAGCGCCTGGCGCTGGTGAATGCCTGGCTGGAAGAGCGCCCGGTACTGGTGTTCGACGAATGGGCCGCCGACCAGGACCCGGCCTTCCGCCGCATCTTCTACACCGAGCTGCTGCCGGACCTCAAGCGCCTGGGCAAGACGATCATCGTGATCAGTCATGACGACCGCTATTTCGATATTGCCGACCAGTTGGTGCGCCTGAGTGCAGGCCAGGTCGTTTACGAAATGGAACCGGCGTGAATTTCTTTTCCGGTTTTCGCAGGTAGGGACGTCTCACTAGTGGTAATGAGAATTGACCTCAATAAACACCTATAACTGCCCACCTAAAACATAGAAGAGAACGCATTCATGTCAGTACGACTCGGTCTCAGCCCCCTGAGCAAAGCGCTATCGATGCGCAGGGCCTTGAACGTCAACCTCAAGCCGTGTGCCCTGGCCCTGGCGGTCTCGCTGCCGCTGTCGGGCTATGTACAGGCACAGGAGATCGAGATCGACATTCCTGCCCAGCCGCTGGGGACGGCGCTGCAGGAGTTCGGCCGCCAGACTAACCTGCAAGTGCTGTACAGCCCGACGGATGTGCAGGGCAAGAACAGCACGGCGGTCAAGGGTACGCAGGAGCCCGGCAAGGCCATCGCCACCCTGCTCAAGGGCACCGGCGTCAGTTACGGCCTGCAAGGCAATGCAGTTACCATCAGCGCGATCGCGTCTTCAGGGCTGGAACTGGGGACCACACAGGTCACCGCCAACCAACTGGGCACCGTGACGGAAGGTACCGGCTCGTATACGCCGGGGACTATCGCCACGGCGACGCGCCTGGTGCTGACGCCACGGGAAACGCCGCAGTCTATTTCGGTGGTGACGCGTCAGGTGATGGATGATTTCGGACTTGACGCCATTGATGACGTGATGCGCCATACCCCGGGCATCACCGTGTCGACGTATGACACCGAGCGTACCAACTACTATTCCCGTGGCTTCTCTATCGTCAACTTCCAATACGACGGTATTCCGACCCTGCGTGATGCCCAATATTCGGCCGGCCAGACCCTCACCGACATGGCGATCTACGACCGCGTCGAGGTGCTCAAGGGTGCCACCGGCCTGCTCACCGGCGCTGGCGGTCCGGGCGGCACCATCAACCTGATCCGCAAAAAGCCGACTTCCGAGTTCAAGAGCAGCATCGAGCTGGGCGCCGGCTCCTGGGATAACTACCGCTCCCAGGTCGATGTCAGCGGGCCCCTGACCGAAACCGGCAATGTGCGTGGCCGTGCCGTTGCGGCCTCTCAGGACAAACACTCGTTCCTCGACCACTACTCGCGCAAGACCGGAGTGCTTTACGGCATCCTCGAATTCGACCTGGACGAAAACACCCTGCTGACCGTTGGCGCCGACTATCAGGACAGTGACCCGAAAGGCTCAAGCTGGACTGGCACACGCACCATCTTTGATGCCACCGGCAAAAAGCTGGACCTGCCGCGTTCGTTTAACAACGGCCCCAAATGGGGCTCCTGGGAACAGTACAGTCGCACCGCATTCGCAACCCTGGAGCATACGTTTGACAATGGCTGGGTCACCAAAGGCCAGTACAACCACCAGATCAACGGCTACAACGCGCCCCTGGGCTACATTTCCCAGGACTCCGCCACGGCCAGTTCCATTTACGCGCGCAAGTACGTCGGCGATACCACCAGCGACAGCCTCGATGTGTACGCCTCGGGGCCCTTCGAACTGTTCGGCCGCGAACACGAACTGGTGATCGGCCAGTCCCTGTCCATCTCCAAATGGAAAGCCAAGGACTACACCGCGACCACCTACTTCAACAACTCCTATGACTTCTACAACTGGCACGGCCAGGCCATTGAGCCCCTGTGGACTGCCACCAAGATCAATGACGAAACCACCCGCCAGACCGGTACCTATGTGACTGGCCGCTTCAGCCTGACGGATGAGCTGCACCTGTTGCTCGGCTCGCGTGTCGCCAACTACCAGGTCACCGGTACCAGCGACACCCAGGAAAGCGGCAAGGTGGTGCCCTACGCTGGCCTGACATATGACCTGAACGACAATTTCACCGCATATGCCAGCTACACCGAAATCTTCCAGCCACAAACCCAGTACCGTACGCGCACCCGCACGATGCTCGATCCCAATGAAGGCAAGAACTATGAGTTGGGCCTCAAGGGTGAATTCTTCGATGGCCGCCTGAACTCCAGCCTCGCCTACTTCGAAGTGCACGAAGAGAACCGCCCGCTCGCCGATACGGCCTGGAACTCCCAGCCAGGCGTCGACTTCTCCTACATCGGTACCAAGACCAAGACCAAGGGCTACGAAGCGGAAATATCCGGCGAGCTCGCCCGAGGTTGGCAGCTGCAAGCGGGCTACACCCACAAGATTGCCCGTGATGACGATGGCAAGAAGGTTGCCACTTGGGAACCGGAAGACCAGGTCAGCTTCTATACCACCTACAAACTGCAGGGCAACCTGGACAAGCTCACCGTCGGTGGCGGTGCACGCTGGCAGAGCGCCGGCTGGCAGACCGTTAACAACTGGGGTTACCCTGGTGGCGGCCGCTCCGAGAAGTTCACCCAGGCCCCATACTGGCTGGTTGACTTGATGACCCGTTACCAGGTGACCGAAAACCTCTCGGCCACCCTCAACGTCAACAACCTGTTCGACAAGCACTATTACACCAACATCGGTTTCTATGACTCGGCCTACCCTGGCGACCCACGTAACGTCATGGTCACCACACGCTGGGACTTCTAAGCGCGCAAACCGTAGCCCCTGGTCACCCTGTGACCAGGGGCTTTTTTACGCCTATCGCTGACAATCCGCGATGAAGGCCGCCAACAGCAAAACGCCCCTGACCACCACTGGCCAGGGGCGTCTTTTTAGCGCAACCGCTTACTCCATTGCCGCGACAAAACTGCTGATGAACTCCGCGTTGTCCACGATCCGGTGGTGGGTTGTATCAATCACCACCGAGCGCTGGATGCCTGCCTGGCCAATCACCTCACGCATGCCGGTTTCAATCAGTGCCTGGTGAATCCCGCCCTCACTCAAGGCAGCCCACCAGCAATGCACCGGAGCCTTGATCGCACGGTAATCGGTGTCTTGCAGGCGCTCGTCCAGCACCTGCTTGATCGCCCAGGAACGTTCGGTTTCGCCACCGGTTTGCAACTCATCCGTGAGTACGCGGAAGCTGTCGCCCAGGTTCAATTCAGCCCACTCGGATACACGTCGCCACTGCTCATCCTGCTCGCCAGGAGCCGCCTGCCACACGTTCTGGATCTGCTCGGCATAGGCCGGGAACATCACCGCCAACAATTCCACGCGGCGTTCGGCAGCACAAATCTCTCGCTCGTCCACCAACCCACCCTCTTCCCAGAATGCGGTAAAGCGTGCAGGCGGCGGCGCATCGATCCAGCCCAGCGACTCCACGGTTCGGCCAGCCTGTTCCAGACGGTACGCCACCTCCATCGCCAGGTTGCCACCCAGTGACCAGCCGCCCAGGCGGAAGGCGCCGTGGGGCTGGGCCAGCAACAACTGGTGGGTGTAGTCCTCGACTATCTGCGCCCAGCTCGGCACCTCGACACCCTCTTCCACCAGGGCCCGGCAAACCACCCCAAACACCGGGCGCTGCTCACGCAAGGCCAGGGCGATGGCCTTGTAACAATGCACCGAACCAAAGCTTGGGTGGAACAGGTACAGCGGCGTGCCCTGGGTCTGGCTGTTGAGCCTGACGATCAACGAGCTACCGACATCCCCCTCGATACAGCGCGCCTGGCCCGCAACCGTCGGGTGCAGCATCAGTTGATTGACGGCGAGCATCGCACCGCAGGCCTTGTGGATGCGGTCCTTGAGCAGCAACACCAGCAACGAATGGCCACCCAGTTCGAAGAAGTTGTCGTGCAACCCCACCCGCTCGACTTCCAGCACCTGCGCCCACACCGCTGCAAGCTGCTGTTCCAGTCCGGTCTGTGGTGCAACGTAATCGCGACCGATCGCTTGCGGTTTGGGCAGAGCCTTGCGGTCCAGCTTGCCGTTGGGACTCAGGGGCATCAGTTCCAGCAGCACCCATTGCGCCGGGACCATGTAGTCCGGCAGATGGCTGGTCAGATGGGCGCTCAACTGATCACGCCAATCGTCGCCGGCCTGTTGCAGGACCAGGTAACCCACCAAGTGCTTGCCATCGACTACCTGTACGGTGGCCTCACGCACAATCGGGTGCTCGAGCAGGCGAGCTTCGATTTCTCCCAGTTCGATACGCAAACCACGCAGTTTGACCTGATGATCGAGACGACCAAGGTATTCAATGACACCGTTTGCACGCTGACGCACACGGTCGCCGGTGCGATACAGGCGCGCGCCGCTGTGGAACGGGCAAGGCACGAACCGTTCGGCGGTCAGCGCCGCGCGGCGGTGGTAACTGCGGGCCAGGCCCGCGCCGCCGAGGTACAACTCCCCGACAACTCCGACCGGCACAGGTGCCAGGTCGGCGTCGAGCACATGGGAGCGCAGGTTGGCGATGGGCTCACCGATCGGTACCGTGTCACGGCCTTCGTCGCGGCAGGTCCAGTGGGTCACGTCGATGGCGGCTTCGGTCGGGCCATACAGGTTGTACAGGCCGGCTTGCGGCAGTTTAGCGAAAACTTGCTGTTGAGCATCCGCCGGCAACGCCTCGCCGCTGCACACAATACGCCGCAGGCTATGACAGCTGGCAACCGCGGAGTCTTGGAGAAATGCCTGTAACATCGAGGGCACAAAGTGCAATGTGGTAATGCGCTCGGCATTGATCAGCGCGACAAGCTTTTGCGGATCGCGGTGGTCGCCAGGCGCAGCGACCACAAGACGCGAGCCGGTCATCAGAGGCCAGAAGAACTCCCACACCGACACGTCAAAACTGAACGGCGTTTTTTGCAGCACGCTGTCGCGCGCATCCAGGCCATAAGCCTCCTGCATCCAGCACAGCCGATTGGTCAGCGCCGAATGACGGTTGCCGGCGCCTTTGGGCTGGCCGGTGGAACCGGAGGTGTAGATCACATAGGCGAGGTTTTCGCCGTGCAACACGATACCTGGGTTCTCTTCGCTGTAGCATTCGAACACCGATCCACCCAGGACCAGGGTTTCCAGTTCCTGTGGAATCGGCAATTGCTCCAGCAAATGCGCCTGGGTCAGCAACAGTTTCACACCGCTGTCCTGCAGCATATAAGCCAGCCGCTCACGCGGGTATTCAGGGTCCAGCGGCACATAAGCACCGCCAGCCTTGAATACCGCCAACAGGCCGATGACCATTTCGATGGAGCGCTCAACCGCCAGCCCCACCAACACATCCGGGCCCACACCGGCCTCCATCAAGCGATAGGCGAGTCGGTTGGCGCGCAGGTTCAATTCGATGTAGCTCAGGCACTGCTGACCAAACACCAGGGCCGGCGCATCCGGTGTGCGGGCGACCTGTTCTTCAATCAGTTGATGCACGCAGCGTTGCAACGGGTACTCCCGTGCAGTGGCATTCCAGCCGTGGATCGCCGCTTGCTGTTCGTGGGCATCCAGCAGCGGCAGCTGGCCGATACGTTGCTGGACGTCGCGGGTCATGCCGTCCAGCAGATTCAGCCAATGAGTCGCCATGCGCGCCAGGGTGGCCGGCTCGAACAGGTCTGTAGCGTAAGTCAGCGAAGCGGCAAGCCCCTCGGCTGACTCGTGGGTGTTGAGGCTCAGGTCAAACTGAGCAGTATGACTGTCCCACTCGAGGCCACTGACGTGCAGGCCGGGTAACTGCTCACCTTCGTCGCGGCCACTGGCTTGTGTCTGATGATTGAACAGCACCTGGAACAACGGGTTGAAACTCAGGTTGCGCTCAGGTTGCAAGGCTTCCACCAACTGCTCGAAGGGCAAGTCCTGATGGGCCTGGGCGTCCAGCGCACGCTGTTTGACCTGGGCGAGCAACTGAGCAACCGTCTGTTGACCATCGATATCGGCCTTGAGCACCTGGGTGTTAACGAAAAAGCCGATCAGCCGTTCGGTTTCCACGCGATTGCGATTGGCCACGGGCACACCCACGCGGATGTCGGATTGACCGCTATAGCGATGCAACAGGGTCTGGAACGACGCCAGCAGCAACATGAACAGGGTCACATCCTCGCGCTGGGCCAGCGCGCGCAGCGCCGTCACCAGGGTGGGTGGCACCTGGATGTCCAGGCTCGCGCCGCGATGGCTTTGCTGGCTCGGGCGGGCGTGATCCAGCGGCAGCTCCAATACCGGTTGCTCACCGCCCAGCAGGTCGCGCCAGTACTCCAGTTGGCGGGCCTTCTCGCCCGCCTCCATCCATTGGCGCTGCCATACAGCATAGTCAGCGTACTGGATCGACAACACCGGCAATTGCGGCACCTGGCCCAGACTGAAAGCGGCGTACAACTGCACCAGCTCATCGACCATGACCTGCATCGACCAGCCATCGGAGACAATGTGATGCTGCACCAGCACCAGTACATGATCGTCCTCGGCCACGCGCAGCAGGCTCGCGCGCATCAGCGGTCCCTGGGTCAGGTCGAAAGGCCGGGCGATCTGTGCCTCCACCTCGGTACGGATCGCCGATGCGTCGATATCGACCCGCGCGACCTCGATACTGGCCTGCGCGGCAATCACCTGCACGGCACGCTCACCGTCCTGGCGCAGGCAGGTGCGCAGGCTCTCGTGACGCGCTGCCAGGGTGTCGAAACTGCGCTGCAATGCCGACAGATCAAGACGCCCTTTCAGGCGCAAGGCACTCGGCACATGATAGGCAGCACTGTGCGGGTCCAGTTGCCAGAGGAACCATTGGCGCTCCTGGGCATAGGACAGCGGCAAGGGTTGACCGCGCTCAACCATAACCAGCGCGGGCGCCAGTGGCACGCCACTGGCAGTCGAAAGCGCGGCGACAAACCCTTGCAGGCGCGGTTGTTCGAACAGGCTTCGCAGCGCGACCTCGCGGCCTAACAGGTTGCGCAGGCGTGAGATGACCTGCATCGCCAGCAATGAATGGCCGCCCATCTCAAAGAAGTGATCGGTCAATCCAACCCGCTCGGCACCCAGGATATCGGCCCATATCGCCGCAACCTGTCGCTCCAGCCCGGTCACAGGGGCAACCCAGGCCTGCTGCGACTGGCTGGCGTCGGGTTTTGGCAACGCGTGGCGATCCAGCTTGCCGTTGGGGTTCAGCGGCATGCGTTCGAGGAAGACCAGATGCGCAGGCACCATGTAATCCGGCAGTTGTTCGCGCAGGGTATTTTTGAGGGTCTCACCGTCTTGCTGCTCGGCGACCACATAGGCGATCAGTTGATTATCGGCGGCCAACACCAGTGTTTCACGTACGCCGTCCTGGGCCTGGAGCAGCGCTTCGATTTCCCCCAGTTCGATGCGGAAACCACGAATCTTCACTTGATGGTCAACGCGGCCGACGTACTCGATCACGCCGTCCGCGCGGTAACGTGCCAGGTCGCCGGTGCGGTACAGGCGCTCGCCGGTTTCACCGAACGGATCCGGCACGAAACGCTCGGCGGTGAGCAGCGCACGGTTCAGGTAAGCGCGCGCCAGGCCGCAGTGGCTGCCGATATACAACTCGCCCACCGCGCCCAGCGGCGCCAGGTTCAAATCGCGGTCCAGCACATATAACGCACGGCCCGGCAGCGAGCGGCCAATCGGGCTGGCAGTGGCGCCGATGGTGTCAGTACCGGACGTGCAATCCAGCAGGCTCGACACCACCGTGGCTTCGGTCGGGCCATACGTATTGAGCAGGCGCACATGGCCCAGACCGGCTTTCAGCCACTGAGCCGGGCCGTCCAGCGACATGGCTTCGCCGCCAATGTGGATCTGGCGCAGCGCACCATAAGAGCGTGGCCCCGCCGCCAGGCAATCGAGCAAAAACAGGTTCCAGTACGCAGTCGGCAAATCGGCCAAGGTGATGCCTTGAGCGATGATTTCTTCGTACAGGCGGGCGCTATCCCATAGCTCGGGACCACGCAGAATCACAGTCGCGCCGTGGGTCAGCGCCGGGTACAACTGTTCGACGAAACCGTCGAAGTTCAGGGTAGCGAATTGCAGGACGCGATCATCCTGAGTCAGCCGAGAATAACCCGCCGCAATGCTGGAGAACTCGACCAGCGCCGCATGGTTGATCGCCACACCTTTGGGCTTGCCGGTGGAACCGGAGGTGTAGATCACATAGGCAAGGTTTTGCGGGTCGACCATTACCTGCGGGTTGGTCTCGGGATAGGGAGTCAGGTCCGAATCCGACAGGTCCAGCGTCGCTACACCTTCGGGCAGCGGCATGTCTATATGCGATTGGGTCAGCACCAGCCGCACGCCGCTGTCTTGGAGCATATGCAATAGGCGCTCGCGTGGGTATTGCGGGTCCAGCGGCACATAGGCACCGCCGGCCTTGAGCACGGCCAACAGGCTGATCACCATTTCGAACGAGCGCTCCACCGCAACACCCACCAGCACTTCCGGGCTGACACCTCGGGCAATCAGCGCATGGGCCAAACGGTTGGCCTGTCGATTCAACTCGGCATAACGGATGGACTGCCCACCCAGGCACAATGCCACCGCATCCGGGCGCCGTTGCGCCTGATGCTCGAACAAGTGCTGCACACCCTGCTCAATCCCACATGCCGCGGCGGCGCTGTTCCATTCCTGCAGCAAGTGCAGCTGCTCCTGCCGATCGAGCAGCACCAGCTCGCTGATCGGCTTCACGGCATCTTGCGCCACCCCTTTCAGCAGGTTCTGCCAATGCTGTGCCAGACGCACAATGGTGGCGGTTTCAAACAGATCGGTGGCATAGGTCAGTGACGCCCAAAGACCGTCACTCGACTCCTGGGTATCCAGGCTCAAGTCGAAATGTGCGGTGTGGCTATCCCACGCCAGCCCTTCCACCCGCAGGCCGGGCAGTTGCTCGCCACGCGGTACACGTGCCTCTGACTGGTGGTTGAACATCACCTGGAACAGCGGGTTGTGGCTCAGGCTGCGTTCCGGCTGCAGCGCCCCCACCAGTTGCTCGAACGGCAAGTCCTGATGCGCCTGGGCATCGAGGGCACGACGCTTGACCTGCTGTAACAGCTGGGCAAAGGTCATTTGCCCGTCGATATCAGCCTTGAGTACCTGGGTGTTGACGAAGAAACCTATCAAGCGTTCGGTTTCTACGCGGTTGCGGTTGGCGATCGGCACACCGACGCGAATATCCGATTGGCCACTGTAGCGATGCAACAAGGTCTGGAACGAGGCCAGCAACAGCATGAACAACGTCACACCTTCCCGCTGAGCCAGGGCCTTGAGGCCCGCAACCACACCGCTATCCAGACCGATTTCCAACAAGGCACCCCGGTAGCTCTGCACCGCCGGGCGCGGATGATCCAGCGGCAACTCCAGCACGGGCTGCTCACCGCCCAACAGTTCACGCCAGTAGTTCAACTGGCGCTGCTGCTCGCCAGCGTCCATCCAGCCACGCTGCCAGGCCGCGTAATCGGCGTATTGCAACGCCATCACCGGCAGTTGCACCGACGCGCCCTGGCTGAACCCGGCGTAGAGTTGCACCAGTTCATCGACCATGACCTGCATCGACCAGCCATCGGACACGATATGGTGCTGGACCAGTATCAGCACATGTTCCTGCTCATTCAGTTGCAGCAACGTCACGCGCAGTAACGGGCCCTGGCGCAGGTCGAAAGGCTGGGCGATTTCTGTTTCGACCCGCGCCTGCACCTGTTGTGCAGACGCACCGTCCAACCGGTCGAAATCCAGCGGCAATGTGGCGGTTGGCAGGATGTGTTGCAGCGTGTGCTCACCGTCGGTGACAAACACAGTGCGCAAGGCTTCATGACGCGCGACCAAGACATCAAAACTGCGCTGCAGGGCTGGGCGATCCAGTTGCCCGCTCAAGCGCAACGCGTTGGGCACATGGTAGGCCGCGCTTTCAGGCTCCAATTGCCAGAGGAACCACTGACGCTCCTGAGCATAGGACAACGCCAGCGGTAGGTCGCGAGAGACCGCCACCATCGGCGGTGCCAGCGAGGTGGTATCCAGCGCTTGCAACGCCAGCACAAAACCTTCCAACTGCGGCTGTTCGAACAGGGTACGCAGGGCGACTTCACGCGCCAGTAACTGACGCAGGCGAGAAATGACCTGCATGGCCAGCAATGAATGCCCACCCAGTTCAAAGAAGTGATCGGTAAGGCCGATCCGCTCGGCACCGAGAATGTCGGCCCAGATAGCCGCCACCTGCTGCTGCAAGGGGGTAATCGGCTCGACGAATACTCCTTGAGATTGGTTGATGTCCGGCTGCGGCAAGCCTTTTCGGTCGAGCTTGCCGTTGGGGGTCAGCGGCATCTGCGCGAGGAGCATGAAGTGCGCCGGGACCATGTAGTCCGGCAGACGGGTCTTCAGTGCACGACGCAGTGTTTCACGGAACTCGACCTGATCAATCAGGGCCGGATCCGCGGGTACGACATACGCCACCAGTTGCTTGCCCGTCAGCCCTTCCTGAGCGACCACCACGGTTTCGCCGACGCTGTCCTGCTCACGCAGACGCGCCTCAATCTCGCCCAGCTCGATACGGAAGCCTCGGATTTTCACCTGATGATCGACACGCCCCAGGTAGTCCACCACACCATCCGGGCGGCCACGGGTCAGGTCACCACTGCGATACACACGGCTGCCGGGCTTGCCGAACGGGTCCGGCACAAAGCGTTCGGCAGTCAGCGCCGGGCGCTCCAGATACCCACGGGCCACGCCCTCCCCGCCCAGATACAGCTCACCGGCCACACCGATGGGTTGCAGGTTGAGTTGCGCATCCAGCACATAGCCGCTGCGGTTGCCCAACAGTGTGCCGATGGGGGCGTAGACCGCGCCGCATGGATCGCCCTTGCGGGCTTTCCACAGCAGTGGCGTGACCACGGTTTCGGTCGGGCCGTAGCCGTTGAACAGATAGGTCGGCTTGAGTGCGCGCCAGGCCAGGTCGTAGCTGGCTTGCGCTACTGCATCACCGCCGAAGCAATACACCCGCACCTTCGGCGGGTTGCCGTCACGCTCGGCATGCTCGGCCAACTGTTGCAGGTACACCGGCGGGAACACCGCCATGGTCACGTTGTGACGGTGCATTTGCTGGTAGGTGTATTCCGGCAGCCACAGGCTGTCATCGCGGATCAACACACTGGCGCCGTTGATCAGCGGGTGCATCCAGCCTTCGTGGGAGCCGTCGAAGGCGAACGACATGAAGTGCAGTTCGCAGTCGGCGGGCGAGGTTTCATAACGCTCGCCGGTGGCGATGATATGGGCTACCAGTGGACCGTGAGATACCGCCACGCCCTTGGGCAGACCCGTGGAACCGGATGTATAGATCACATAGGCGAGGTTGTCGCCGTCCAGTTTCACATCAGGCGCCGTGTCGCTGTAACCGGACCATTCCTCGGTGCGATCAATCGCCAGGCTGTCCAGGCCATCTGGAATCGGCAGTTGCTGCAAGGCACTGCTGTGGCTCAGCAGCAACTTCGCACGGCTGTCCTGCATCATGTACAGCAGGCGATCACGCGGGTATTC
>NZ_MDGK01000045.1 GCF_001870465.1 Pseudomonas extremorientalis | reverse complement strand
TCCGCGAAACCGCCGTGCTGGCGGTGGACGGTAAATACCTGGTGGGCTACCTGGTGCTGCAACACGCCGGCGAAGACTGGCGCGATGTACTGGCCGCCCACTTGGGTCAGCACCTGCCGGACTACATGGTCCCGGCCCAATGGGTGCTGCTGGAACAGCTGCCGCTGAGCCCCAATGGCAAGCTGGACCGCAAGGCCCTGCCAAAGCCCGAGACAGTGGGTGGGGAGTTCGTCGCGCCACAGACCGAGCGGGAGCAACAGGTCGCTGCGATCTGGGCCGAAGTACTCGGTGTCGAACGAGTCGGCCTCAATGACCACTTCTTCGAACGTGGCGGGCATTCGCTGATGGCTACCCAAGCCGTTTCGCGCATCCGTCATGGCCTGGGCCTTGATGTGGGCTTGAAAGCCCTGTTCGACCAGCCAGTGCTGAGCCATTTTGTCCGCTGCCTGACCCAGGCACACGTTGAAAACAGCCGCATCGAACGCGTCGAACGTAAGCAGCCGCTGGGACTGTCCTATGCACAGGAACGCCAATGGTTCCTTTGGCAACTGGACCCCCGCAGTGCGGCCTACCATGTACCCCGCGCGTTGCGCCTGAAAGGTCAGCTCGACCGTGGCGCCTTGCAGCGCGCCTTCGATGCGCTGGTGGTGCGCCACGAAAGCTTGCGTACCCACTTGCAGCAAGATGCCGGCCGCACCGTGCAAGTGATCAGCCCGCCGACAAGCATCGAGCTCGCCTTGGTGGACACCCATGAAGCGAGTCTGAAAGCCCAGGTAGAAGCGTGCATCACCCAGCCGTTCGACCTGCGCCAGGGCCCGCTTATGCGTGTCAGCCTGTTGCGTCTGGCGCCAGATGACTATGTGTTGGTACTGGTGCAGCACCACATTATTTCCGATGGCTGGTCGATGCAGGTGATGGTCGATGAACTAGTCCAGTTCTATGCCGCCTACAGCCGGGGCGAAGGTCTGCAACTGCCGGCGCTGCCGATCCAGTACGTCGATTACGCACTGTGGCAGCGCAGCTGGATGGAAGCTGGCGAGAAAACCCGCCAACTCGATTACTGGCGTGAAGTGCTGGGTGGCGAGCAACCGGTGCTGGAGCTGCCATTCGACCATCAGCGCCCGGCAGTGCCGACCCACCGTGGCGCGCGCCTGAATATCGCGCTGCCGTCCCCGCTTATCGACAGCCTCAAGGCCTTGGCCCAGCGCGAAGGTGTGACCCTGTTCATGCTGTTGCTGGCCTCCTACCAGGCATTGTTGCATCGCTACAGCGGTCAGCAGGACATCCGCGTGGGCGTGCCAATTGCCAACCGTAACCGCGTAGAGACCGAACGACTCATCGGCTTTTTCGTCAACACCCAGGTACTTAAGGCCGACATCGACGGACAGACCACCGTCAGCCAACTCCTGGTCCAGGTCAAACAGCGTGCGCTGCAAGCCCAGGCCCATCAGGACCTGCCGTTCGAGCAACTGGTCGAGGCCCTGCAACCTGAGCGCAGCCTGAGCTTGAGCCCATTGTTCCAGGTGGCGTTCAACCACCATATCAGCCTGTCCGGCCAGCATTTGCAGCGCCTTGCACAGCTGGACATAAGCCCGGTGAGCTGGGATGAAACGGCCGCGCATTTCGACCTGACCCTGGATATCGAGGAGTCCCGGAACCAACTGGGTGCGTCGTTCAGTTATGCCACTGACCTGTTCGAAGCGTCGACCATCGAACGCATGGCCTGCCATTGGCAGAACCTGTTGCAGGCGATGGTCGCCGATCAACAGCAGCCCATCAGCCAACTCAACTTGCTGGGTGAGGATGAACAACAACACATCCTTCGGCTGTGGAACCAGACCGACGCCGGCTTTTCGGCCGAGCGCCTGGTTCACGAACGGGTTGCTGACCGCGCCCGGGAAAACCCGGATGCAATAGCCGTGAAGTTCGACACGCAAACCCTGAGTTACGGTGAATTGAATCGCCAGGCCAACCGTTTGGCCCATGCGCTGATCGCCCGTGGCGTCGGCCCGGAAGTGCGGGTGGCGATTGCCATGCCGCGCAGTGCCGAAATCATGGTGGCGTTCTTGGCGGTGATGAAGGCCGGTGGCGTCTACGTGCCGCTGGATATCGAATACCCGCGTGATCGCCTGCTGTACATGATGCAGGACAGCCGTGCGAAGTTGCTGCTGAGCCACAGCAGTGCCTTGCAGCAACTGCCGATTCCAGATGGCCTGGACAGCCTGGCGATTGATCGCACCGAGGAATGGTCCGGTTACAGCGACACGGCGCCTGATGTGAAACTGGACGGCGACAACCTCGCCTATGTGATCTATACATCCGGTTCCACGGGTCTGCCCAAGGGCGTGGCGGTATCTCACGGTCCACTGGTAGCCCATATCATCGCCACCGGCGAGCGTTATGAAACCTCGCCCGCCGACTGCGAACTGCACTTCATGTCGTTCGCCTTCGACGGCTCCCACGAAGGCTGGATGCACCCGCTGATCAACGGCGCCAGTGTGTTGATCCGCGATGACAGCCTGTGGCTGCCGGAATACACCTACCAGCAAATGCACCGTCACAACGTGACCATGGCGGTGTTCCCGCCGGTGTACCTGCAACAGTTGGCCGAGCATGCCGAGCGTGACGGCAACCCGCCGAAGGTGCGGGTGTATTGCTTCGGCGGTGATGCAGTAGCGCAAGCCAGCTACGACCTGGCCTGGCGCGCACTCAAGCCGACCTATCTGTTCAACGGCTACGGCCCGACCGAAACCGTGGTCACGCCACTGCTGTGGAAAGCCCGCAAGGGCGATCCATGCGGCGCGGTCTACGCCCCCATCGGCACACTGTTGGGCAACCGCAGCGGCTATGTGCTGGATGCGCAACTCAACCTGCAACCCATCGGTGTGGCCGGTGAGCTGTATCTGGGCGGGGAGGGCGTGGCCCGTGGGTATCTGGAGCGCCCGGCGCTGACTGCCGAACGCTTTGTGCCGGACCCGTTCGGCAAGCCCGGCAGCCGTGTGTATCGCAGTGGTGACCTGACCCGTGGCCGCCCGGATGGTGTGGTGGACTACCTGGGGCGTGTCGA
>NZ_MDGK01000044.1 GCF_001870465.1 Pseudomonas extremorientalis | reverse complement strand
CGGCCATTCGTTGCTGGCCACGCAGATTGCCTCGCGGGTGCAGAAGACCTTGCAGCGGGATGTGCCGCTGCGGGCGATGTTCGAGTGCAGCACGGTGGCGGAGTTGGCTGAGTATATCGAGGGGCTGGCGGCCAATGAGATCAGTGCCGAGAAGGTGGATCGGTTGAGTGATTTGATGGCGGAGTTGGAGGGGTTGTGAGGGGGCCGTTGGTCTGAACTGTCAATTTTGACAGTAGGCGAGAAACCGTCAAAAGAGCTCACTTGAGGGAGACCTTCGGCCTCAGATCTGGCTGAGGGTAATAAGTCCTGAACACGGAGTTCTTATCATGGTTAAAAAAACCGCAACGCCGAACGGTTCTACAACGACTGTCGAAGCTCCAAAACCTAAACTGCCAAAGCCCAAGGCGCTGGAGGTGAACAGCCCGTTGGTTTCTAGTGAAGTGAACGCAACGGTGGCTACTTCCAGAATGAAGGGTTCATACCTGAAATTCGACCCGCGGATGGACGAGGATCACCCCATTACCGTCACGTTCCGCACACGGGAAACGCCTGGGCCGGTGTTCAAGGATATTGTGTATCCAAGCCCTGAGCCAGGCGAAGGAAAGACTGAAATCCCTCTGCCTTACATGACGAAGGCTATGGAATACACGCTCGTAATCAGTTATACCGGGACAGTAAATGGGCAAGCAGCCACTTCTTTGGAGAAAGAAGTTTTAATGGAGTTTTACCCAGCGAGCGAAGGTAAAGAGCTCGCCCCTTACTTTCTCAAAGAAAAAATTTTTCAAAATACACCTACCTTAGATATGCACGATTTCAAAGGGGATGGGATTGTCAAAACGAAGGTTCCTTATCTTGCCCAAGTAGGCGATAAGTTTTACTGCACTCTCGTTACGCAGCAATTTAGTGGGGATCCCGTTTTCTACACAGTAGCTTACGGGTATGAGTTAACGGTTGAGGATATTGAGTCAGGCGAACTTACTCATGCTGTTAGCCGTGGTTGGTTGGCGCGGCAAATACCACTGTATGAAGCAATGACCTTGCAATGTGGCTATATAACGAGTGGCTTAGCGGCGCAGCCTCCAGCCGACGTTACTAACCCCGATGAGAAGACGCTTCTTCCAAGGAATGCCCTTCAAATTCAATATCGTCGTACGACTGCTTTCATTGGGGACCAACGCCTTGATCTTCTGCCTGCACATTTGCGGCAGTCCGCCTTTTTCAACAATGAATGGTGCCTCAACCCAGAACTCACCAAACAAGGTGGGAATGTGGACACTCCCGGTTTGGACACCTATGCAGACGACCAAGTCTGTTTTTATGTGAGTGGGCCGGGTTATGGGAGCAAGCCGCTTGGCTGCGTGACAATCCAAAACGACGGGGATCTGGCAACCATCGAGCTATCGCCCTGTGTCATTGCCTGCTTTTTTAACAAGCCGATGACGCTGACCTACACCGTTCAATTCCCTAACAATAATGAACCACAGCGATCACCTGAACGTGTGGTCAATGTATTACTGCCACAATTTCCTCACGCTGAGATCGAACAAGCAACGGGCAATATCGTTGATCTCAATACATTTTCAACGGACGCGACTGCCTTTGTGTCTGTAGGGGACTATGCCGAATGTGCGAAATGTTGCTGGATGTGGATCACGGGTGAACGTGAAGACGGCAGTACTTACCGTTTTGATGTTCTGATGGATGCGCCTGTTAACGATGATTGGAAGGCCAACGGAGTCGATTCTCCGATCCTCAGGGCTGAGCTGCAAAAGCTGGCTGATTGCAGCGAATTCAAGCTGCATTTCGCGGTGAGTTTTTGTGATAAATGTGATCTGGCGAGCGCGCATGAATTCCCTGCTCAAACCTTCAAAATCGAACAGGAGCCCTTGGCTCTGATCAAGCCGGCCGTGAGGGAAGCGGTGGTTGACCAGTTGACCGCTTACAACGGACGCAACGGCGTACATGTAGAAGTGGATTACGTCGGCAATAACCTCAAGCACTCCATCTCTGTCTGCTGGAAGAGGCCGAACGGTTCTTACTGGCCATTGGCCCCTAAACCTGGTAGCCCAACGGGTGCGGTGGTTTGGATGTTGCCGCCGGAAGCCGTGATCGAGAGCATGGGTAAAGTGGTGGAGATCATTTACACGGTCACCACCGCATGCAAGGTGCAGACTTCACCACCTTTGAACTTGAACGTCAGTTTGCCGGTACGCCTGGAGGCACCAAACGTGCTGGAGGCGACGCCACCCAGGACTCAGAACGCCGTTCTGGACCTGAGGACATTTACTGGGAACGCCAATTCTCTCGAAGATACGATGTGGTTCCTGCAGGCAGGACAGAAGTGCTGGTTGCGGGCGGACGGGACGGACAAAAACGGCAATGCCTACTCGTTCAATGTGTATTCGGCCAGAACCATTACGGCGGCAGAGGAGACCGCGGGGGTGGCGGGGCCTGTACTGCGATCCGAGTTGGATAAGCTAATGGACAAAACCAACTTGACCTTAACTTTCAGCGTTGCAACTGACGGTAGCTCGACTGCGAACGTGGTGTGTCCACCACGGGACTTGACTGTACTAGCTCCACTGTATGACTTATCCCCATTCACGGGGGGTAATTGGAATGGCTGGGGCCCTGGTGCTGCGGCCTATCGTCCGGTGGACCTCCTTATGATGAACCTTGGAGGAAACTGGGTCTTGGTTCATGACGCAAGTGATACTAGAGCTGGGGAGTTGATGAAAAAGCGTTATGACGGGTTAAACATTGGTAGAACCTATGAATTTAGTATTAGGGTTAAGAATCGCAATGGGTACCTGCCTGTCCCTACGCTTTCCCTTCAGGCTACAGATGGCCTCACGGTGATTAGAGTCACTGCGCCTACGCAGTTTTATGCGCAGGCATTTGTTGAGCTAAAGGGCACGTTTCAAGCCACGGCGTCGACTATGTGGTTGAGTGTCATTACCTATCAATCGGTACCCCCCGGGGGGGATGGTGATGATTACGAACTTGACGACGCTCTGGTGCGTTCAATTTAGCGCCCCCCAAAGTCATGACTAGCTCAACTGTAGTCAAGCGTTTGCATCACTAAAACCTGGAATACAGCTTTGATGGAGTCGGGCCTCCAGTTTTTTGGAGGCCCTTTCCGGAGGAGGCAAATCGATTTATTTAGGCCCCAAAATCTTCCCCAATTTCTCCGGCGAAGGCGCCCCTTGTTGCTGCTGCAACCCACCTTTGTCATCCAGATAGAAAATCGCCGGCGTCGCCGACAATTCCAGCTCCTCCATCAACTTCATGTTGCTATCAAGCTTGGCCTCGATATCCGCCGGGATCTTGTCCAGTGCCTGCAACTTGCTGCCCTTGCCAGCGGCTTCGTGTTCCTCCAGGGCTTTTTGTGGGTCTTTGGCGGCGAACAACGCAGCCGATTTGCCCGGGCTGTCTTCGCGGATGATGCCGACCATGATGTGGCGCAATTGCACCTTGCCGGCCTTCACCCACGGGCGGGCCTGTTCCCAGAACATGTTGCAGTAAGGGCAGTTGGGGTCGCTGAACAGGTAGACGATGCGGGGGGCTTTAACGTCGCCGTCCTGGATCCAGCTGCTTTTTTCCATCTTGGCCCAGACTTCCTTGGCCATCGGCGCGTACACCAGCTTTTCCAGGGGCGCGCTGCTCAGGTCGTTGCCCTGGGCGTCGTACAGGTTGCCGGCGAGCACGCTTTTGCCGTCGGCGGTCAGGTAGAGGGCCATGCCGCGGTTCTGGTACTGGGCGGCGTAGCCGGTGAGGCCGCTGGGGGCGTCGAACTTGCCGAGGATCTTGGCGCCCTTGGCTTCGATCTGTTTGATCGGCGCCGGCCAGTCTTCGGCCTGGGCCAGGGTAGCGGCCAAGGTCAGTGGCAGCAGGGTCAGCAGGTGGCGGAGGCGAGGCATGTCGGTTTCCTTGTGGCGGCAGGGGCGCTGTCGAAGGGTTCCATGGCGCGGGCCAGGCTGGCCTGGGACAGTTCACCAAGGTGGCTGTTGATCAGGCGTCCATCGGCTTGGTAGAACAGGGTGGTCGGCAAGGCCATGGAACCTACGGCCTGGCCGAGGCGGCCGCTGGCGTCGAACAGCACGTTGTCGAGGGTCAGGCCCTGGGTGGCGAGGAAGGTGCTGACGCTTTGCATGCTTTCGGCCTGGTTGACGAACAGGAAGGTCACGTCGGGCCGCTGGTGCTGGGCGCGCTCCAGTACTGGCATCTCGCGGCGGCACGGCGGGCACCAGGTGGCCCACAGGTTGATCACCAGCGGGCCGCCCTTGTAGTCGGCCAATTGCACCACCTCGCCATTGGCATTGCGCAGGGTGATGTCCGGCAGTTGCGAGCCCTTGTCGTACAGGCTCAGGGACAGGCTGGTCATGCCCCAGAACACCAGGCCGGTGATCACCCCGGCACTCAGCGGCTTGCGCAGGGCCGGGCGCCGCCAGCCATAGGCCAGCGCACCAAGGACCAGGGCGATCACGCCGGGCCAGGCGAGGAAGCCACCGTCGCGCAGGTCGACCATCTGCACCCAGTCGTTGCGGTAGTCGCTCCAGTACATCAGCACAAAGCTGACGCGGGCAGCGAGCATGCCCAGCAGGAACAGGCTGAACAGCACTGATTCCGGGTTTTCACCACCACGCTTGGCCACGCGCCAACCCACCAGGGTGGCGAGAATCAGCGCACTGATCAGCAGGATATGATTCAGGGCAATGGCGAAGGTGCCGATGGTCAGGGTCAGCATCAGAGAGCGTCTCGGGTTTGCATCCAGCGTTGCAGGAAAGCGGCGGCATCCACTTCGCCGGTGATGCGTTGGGCGCGGCGTTCTTCACCGTCCGGGCCGATCCACACGAAGCTCGGTGGGCCAGGCACTTTGTAGCGGCCGAGCAGCGCGCGGCTGGCGGCGTTGTCGGCGGTGACGTCCAGGCGCAGCAGGCGTACGTCTTTGAGCGCCTGCATGACTTCGGGTTTGCCGAACACCTGCTTTTCCATGATCTTGCACGACACGCACCAGTCGGCGTAATAGTCGACCAACACCCATTGGCCTTGGGCCTTGGCGCTGTCGAGCTGGCTTTGCAGCACGGCCGGGTCGTTGATGGTCATGAAGGCATCGTGGGCGGAGGCTGCGCCAGCGACCCGTGAACCGCTGTAGACCTTCAGCGGTTGCCACAGGTCTTCGCTGCCCCCCGCTGCGCCCACCACCAGCACCGCGCCCCACAGGCCCAGTACCAGGGAGCCTGCGCCAAATACCTTGGCGGCCAGGCCGTATTCGCGGGCCAGGGTCCAGCCGCAGTAGGCCATGACCAGCGCGAGTACGCCCCACAGGCCGATCCACAGGTTTTCGCCGACCACCGGGCGGATCATCAGCACAGCGGTGCCGAGGAACAGGAAGCCGAAGACGCCCTTGAGCACGTTCATCCAGGTGCCCGGCTTGGGCAGGAAGCGGTTGCCCACGGTCACCAGCAGCAACAGCGGAATGCCGATGCCGATGCCCATGGCGAACAGGATCAGGCCGCCGTGCAGCGCATTGCCGCTCTGGGCGATGTACAGCAGGGCACCGGCCAGGGGCGCGGTCATGCACGGCCCCACCAGCAGGCCGGACAGCGCACCGAGAATCCCTGCGCCCACCAGGCTGCCACCGCTTTGCTGGCGGCTGACGTTATCCAGGCGATCACGCAGGAAGGCGGGCAGTTGCAGTTCAAAGAAACCGAACATCGGCAGGGCGAGGATCACGAACAGCGCGGCGAAACTGCCCAGGATCCACGGGGTTTGCAGGAGCGCGGCGAGGTTGGCGCCAAGCAAGGCAGCCAATACGCCGAGCGCGGCATACACCAGCGCCATGCACACCACATAGCTGCTGGCCAGGGCAAAACCGCGACGCGGGCTGGCACCACTGCCCACCACCAGGCCGGCGAGAATCGGCAGCATCGGCAATGAACACGGTGCAAAGGCCAACAGCAGTCCCAAGCCAAAGAATATCAACAGGCTCCAACCCAGGCTGCGTTGTTGCAAACCGCTGGCCAGGCTCTGGTCCTGGGCTTGTGCGGCGGTGGCGACGGCCGGGTTGCCACCCAGGTCCACGGTGATCGACTGCGGCGGGTAGCACAGGCCCGCATCCGCACAGCCCTGCCAGCCCAGCTTGACCTGGCCGGTGGCGCCGGCGGGAATCTTCACTTCCAGGCCTTGGCGATAGACCTCCTGGTCGCCGAAGAACTCATCGCTGTGATCCTCGCCTTTGGGCAGCACGGGTTTTTCGCCCAGGCCGTCGAACTTCATGCGCTGCTTGTACAGGTAGTAACCGTCGGCAATCTGCCAATACAGCTGCATCTCGCCACTTTCAAGACGTTCGGAGGTAAAGGTGAAGGCCTTGCCCACCGGGAGGAAATCGGGTTTGGTCTCAAACGGGTTGCCCGGCGCGGCCTGGGCCAGCCCCGCGAACAACACCAGCAGAAAGGTAAACAGATGCCGCATGGTCAAGCCTTAGTTCGATGCAAGTAGGCACACAATGTGTGGCGTTGATTAACCGATGATTAACCACGGCTATTCTAGATTGAGTGAGGGGTGTTTAGCGGCATAATCTGCGCTTAATCCGCTGCCCCTTTAATCTCCCCATCTTTCATGAAGGGTTCACCATGCACGTACTGGTCTGTGAAGACGACAAACTGATCGCCAGCGGCATTGTGGCCGGCCTCACCGCCCAGGGTTTCACCGTTGAACACGTGGCCACGGCGGGCGCCGCACGCGCGATGCTCAAGGCGGCGACGTTCGACATCATGGTGCTCGACCTGGGCCTGCCGGATGAAGACGGCCTGAAGTTGTTGCAGCAACAGCGCAGCCAGGGCCTGGAGATTCCGGTGCTGATCCTCACCGCGCGGGACTCGGTGACCAATCGCGTCGACGGCCTGCAAGCCGGCGCCGATGACTACCTGCTCAAACCCTTCGACCTGCGCGAACTCGCCGCGCGCCTGCAAACCCTGCTGCGACGCGTGGCAGGGCGCAGTGTCAACCTGATCGAGCATGGTCGCCTGGCCTACGACCCCAGCAGCCGCGAAACCTTCCTGGGCGGCGAGCCGGTTGACCTGTCGCGTCGCGAGCAGGCGCTGTTGCAAGCCCTGCTGCACAACAAAGGCCGGGTACTCTCCAGCGAACAGCTCAAGGACAGCGTCTACGGCTTCAACGACGAACTGGAAAGCAACGCGCTCAACGTGCATATCCACCACCTGCGGCGCAAGTTGGGCAACGGCATTGTCGAGACCGTGCGCGGCCTCGGCTACCGCCTGGGCCCAGCCGATGGGGGCGAGGACGTATCGTGAAAAGCCTGCGCCTGCGCCTGACGTTCAAGCTCGGCGCCGCCTTTGTGCTGATCTGGGCCCTGGCGGCGGCCTGGATGCTCAACGACCTGCGCAACCAGATGATGTTCTCCCTCGACCAGCGCCTGGTGGCGTCGGCGCGCATGGTGGCGGGGCTGACCGAACAGATGCCCGGCCTGGCCAGCGTCAGCGGCGGCGCGCATTTCAGCGCTGAACAATTGAATGTGCCCGGCGGCATGGCCTGCCAGGTCAGTTCCCTGCGCGGGGAAATCCTGGCGCGCAGCCACACCACGCCGGATGAGGGGCTGGAGTCGCGCAAGAGCGGGTTTCGCGACCAGGTCGTCGATGGCGTGGGCTGGCGCAGTTTCACCCTGTCCCGTGGCGACCTGCTGATCACCACGGCCGACCGGCAAGTGGAGCGCGAGGCGCTGAACCTGTCGATCCTGCTGGCGGCGTCGGTGCCGGTGGGCGTGGCGATGCTCGGCTGCCTGTGCCTGTTGTGGCTGGGCATCGGCCAGAGCCTGCTGCCGCTCAACCGCATGCGTGACGCCTTGATGCGCCGCAGTGCCGACTCCCTTGAACCGTTGCAGATCCACCCGTTGCCCAGCGAACTCGAGCCACTGCTGGACACCCAGAACCAGCTGTTGCAACGCATTGCCAAGACCATCGAGCGCGAGCGCCGCCTCACCGGTGACGCGGCCCACGAACTGCGCAGCCCGCTCACCGCGATCAAGACCCACCTGCAAGTGGCGCGCATGACCGAAGGCGCGGCCCGCGACCAGTCCCTGGCCCATGCCGAGGAGGGCGCCGACCGCCTGCATCGGACCCTGGAGCAATTGCTGTTGCTGGCACGGGTGGAGGGTAACCTGTCGTTTGACGATGGCATGCACTCCAGCGCCGAAGAAGTAGCGCGCCTGGCGATCCAGGATGCCAATGCCGGTGACAATTCGCGCATCGACCTGATCCTGCCGGACGACCTGTCGGCCACCCCGGTGGACATGCCGGTGGGCCTGGCGGTCGCCGCCTTGCGTAACCTGCTGGACAACGCGTTGCGCCACACGCCGACGGATACCCGGGTGGAGCTCAGCGTATTCACCGCCGCCGATAATGTGGTGTTCCGCGTGCGTGACCACGGCAAGCAGATTGCCCCCGAGGACCTGCAGTACCTGACCCAACGCTTCTGGCGCAACGGTAATAGCGAAGGCTGTGGCCTGGGCCTGGCGATCGTACAAGCGATCGTGCAGCGCTGTTCCTGCTCGTTGAAGTTCGACAGCGGGCCGGACGGACTGCGCGTTGACCTGGGTATGCCACTGCGCTGCTGATCACTTTTCTTTCAAGTGCCAAATAGCTACCGCCCTCCTGAAGTTGAAGCCTTCAGGATGGCGGTAATTTTTTGCGCTTGAACGGGCTGAATGACTCGGCCTGTATTGAAAAAGGACGGTTCTCATGTTGGTCATCGATACCAGTTTCCCTGCCAGAGGCTTCAACGATCGCAACGGCGAGCCCGTGCGGCAGGTGATCCTGCATTACACCGCAGCGCCTTTTGGTGCCTCACTGCGCACCCTGACTCAGGATGGGGTGAGTGCACACTACTTGCTGCCCGACCCTGATGAGCCCGACTATCGCGCGGCTGGCTATGAAGAGCTGCGTGTCTTCCGGTTGGTGGAGGAAGACCAGCGCGCCTGGCACGCCGGGGTGAGCCATTGGGCGGGGCGCGACAACCTCAACAGCCGCTCGATTGGCATCGAGATCGTCAACCAGGCGCGGGATGACGGCGGTGTGTTCACCTTTGCGGCCTATGCGCCGGAACAGACCGACGTGTTGATTGCACTGGTTCGCGACATTCTTGAGCGATACCCGCAGATCGGGCCCACCGACATCCTCGGGCATGCGGACGTGGCGTTCGGTCGCAAGAGTGATCCTGGGCCGCGGCTGCCGTGGCGGTGTCTGCATGAAGCGGGAGTGGGGGCCTGGTTTGATGAGGCGACACGGGCGATGTATCAGCGCCGGTTTTGCCTGGGCCTGCCGCCGGAGGTCGAGGTGGAGCGGGCGTTTCAACGCTATGGCTATGCGCCGGCGAAGAACCGGCAAGGGTTTGAACAGAGGACGCGGGCGTTTCAGATGCACTTTCGGGCGCGGGATTACTGCGGGTTCCTGGATGCGGAGACCTGCGCGATTTTGTATGCACTGAACGAAAAATACCGCGGTCTTTGACGCCGAACGCAATTCCAATGTGGGAGGGGGCTTGCCCCCGATTGCGCTCTGTCAGTCCCGACACCAGTGACTGATCCATTGCTATCGGGGGCAAGCCCCCTCCCACATTTGGTTTTGTATTCACTGGCGAGTGATCAAAGGCCCTAAATCCCCTCGACGCTGGTGCGTTTCCAGAACAGGAAATCCGTGCGCATGCCCCTTGGGGCCAGACGCCAGCGGATCGGCAGTTTGGTCACCATCATCAGCGTATTGAGGGATCGAGAAATGTCAGTCGCTACCAGCCGTATCGAAGACGCCCAGGTGCATGAAACGCTTTACCAGTTCGACGAAACCCCGCTGCTGGCCCGTCAGCGCCAACAGGAATCCAATGCCCGCAGCTACCCGCGGCGCATTCCCCTGGCACTCAAGCGTGCCAAGGGGATTTACGTGGAGGACGTCGAAGGGCGCAGCTTCATCGACTGCCTGGCCGGCGCCGGCACCCTCGCGCTGGGGCATAACCACCCGGTCGTGATCGAGGCTATTCAACAGGTGCTGGCTGATGAATTGCCCCTGCACACGCTGGACCTGACCACCCCGGTCAAGGACCAGTTCGTGCAGGACCTGTTCGGTTTGTTGCCGCCGGCGCTGGCGCGGGAAGCGAAAATCCAGTTCTGCGGCCCCACCGGCACCGATGCGGTGGAAGCCGCATTGAAATTGGTGCGCACTGCCACCGGGCGCAGCACCGTATTGTCATTCCAGGGCGGTTATCACGGCATGAGCCAGGGCGCCTTGAGCCTGATGGGGAGCCTGGGGCCGAAGAAACCCCTGGGTGCCTTGCTCGGCAATGGCGTGCAATTTCTGCCATACCCCTACGACTATCGTTGCCCGTTCGGCTTGGGCGGCGCGGAAGGCGTGCGGGTCAACCTGCACTACCTGGAAAACCTGCTGAATGATCCGGAGGCCGGTGTATTACTGCCGGCGGCGGTGATTGTCGAAGTGGTGCAGGGCGAGGGCGGTGTGATTCCGGCTGACCTGGACTGGCTGCGCGGCCTGCGCCGTATCACCGAGCAGGCGGGCGTGGCATTGATCGTCGATGAGATCCAGAGTGGTTTCGGCCGTACCGGCAAGATGTTTGCCTTTGAGCACGCCGGGATCATCCCGGATGTGGTGGTGATGTCCAAGGCCATCGGCGGCAGCCTGCCGCTGGCGGTGGTGGTGTACCGCGACTGGCTCGACACCTGGCTGCCGGGCGCCCATGCCGGGACCTTCCGTGGCAACCAGATGGCCATGGCGGCGGGGTCGGCGGTGATGCGCTACCTCAAGGACCATGACCTGGCCGGTCATGCGGCGGCCATGGGCGAGCGCCTCGGTGAACACCTGCGCATCCTGCAGCGCGACTTCCCGCACCTGGGGGATATTCGTGGTCGCGGGCTGATGCTCGGCGTGGAACTGGTCGACCCGACTGGCACGCCGGACATTCAAGGTCATCCGCCGGTGCATCGCCAATTGGCGCCGCTGGTGCAGCGTGAATGCCTCAAGCGCGGGCTGATCCTCGAACTGGGCGGTCGGCATGGCAGCGTGGTGCGTTTCCTGCCGCCGCTGGTGATCACCGCCAGCGAAGTGGACCGGGTGGCGGACATCTTCGGACGTGCGTTGGCGGCGGCGGTCGCCAGCCTCTAATTTTTTGCCAGCCTGGTACGTTTCTACAGATATCGGTACTGCGCACGGTGCGCAGCCAGCCTTATAGCGATGGAGAACAGCAATGACCTCAGTATTTGACCGCGACGACATCCTGTTTCAGGTAGTGGTCAACCATGAAGAACAGTATTCCATCTGGCCCGACTACAAGGCCGTACCGGAAGGCTGGCGCACCGTGGGCAAGAGCGGCCTGAAGAAAGAGTGCCTGGCCTATATCGAAGAAGTCTGGACCGACATGCGTCCGCTGAGCCTGCGCCAGAAGATGGATGGCGCCACGCTCGCTTAAGCACCGCAAATCAAATGTGGGAGCGGGTTTGCCCGCGATAGCGGTTTATCAGTCATCGAATACATCGCCTGACACACCGCCATCACGGGCAAGCCCGCTCCCACAGAAACGCTTTACAGTGCCTGGTTGGCGTACAGGTAATCCGTCGCCAACGCCGCCAACGTTCTCACCCCCACCACCAACGCTGATTCATCCACAAAGAACCCCGGGTTGTGGTTCGGCGCCGCCTTGCTCATATCCTGATCTCTCGGCGTCACCCCCAGGAACACAAACAGCCCCGGTGCTTCCTTGGCATAAAACGAGAAATCTTCGGCGCCGCCCACCAGCGGGCTGTGCACCACGTCATCCTTGGCCGCCCAGCGCAGGCTCGGCAGCATCTTCTCGGTCAATGCCGGGTTGTTGATGGTGGGGTCGTACTTCTCGATGATGGTGACTTCAGCCTTGGCGCCGCCGCTTTCGGCGATTTTTTCCACGGTCTGCCGCACATCCGCGTGCAGTTTCTGGCGGATGCCGTAGTCGTAGGAGCGAATGGTGCCGGTCATGTCCACCGACTCAGGGATGATGTTGTAGCGCGTGCCACCGTTGATGGTGCCAATGCTCACCACTGAGGGGAACGAGGAAATGTCGGTGCGGCGGCTGATCACGGTTTGCAGGCCGACGATGGTCTCTGCGCCCACGGTGATCGGGTCGATGCCGTCCCAGGGGCGACCGGCGTGGGTCTGTTTGCCGAGGATCTTGATGCGCAAGTCATCCGAGCTGGCCAGGGTCGGTCCCGGGCGGTAGGCAATCTGGCCGGCGGGTACACCCGCCCACACATGCAGGCCAAACACCGCGTCCGGCCTGGGCGCCTTCATCACGCCTTCTTGCACCATCATTTTGGCTCCCCAGGTATTTTTACCGTCGGGGATGAAATCACTCGGGCCTTCTTCGGCCGGTTGGAAGTAGAACACCACGGTGCCGGGCAGGCGCTCGCGCATGCCGGTCAGGATCTTCGCCGTGCTCAGCAGGATGGCGACATGGGCGTCGTGGCCGCAGGCGTGCATCACGTCGACATCCTTGCCCAAGTAGGTGCCCTTGGCTTTGGAGGCGAAAGGCAAGTCGGCGACTTCCTTCACCGGTAGTGCATCCATGTCGGCACGCAAGGCGACGGTCGGGCCGGGCAAGGCGCCTTTGAGTACGGCGACCACGCCCGTGCGGGCGACGCCGGTCTTGACCTCGAGGCCCAGGTCACGCAGTTGCTTGGCGACCAACTCGGCCGTGCGAGTCTCGGTGTTGCCCAGTTCAGGGTGGGCGTGAATGTCGCGTCGGGTTTCCAGCAGCGCCGGCTCGAGTGCTGTTGCCTGGGTGGCGATTGTCTCCCGGGCCCTGTCCTGGTCGCTGCTGGCGGCAATCACGACACTGCTGGCTACCGCGCACAGCATGCCGAAAGCCCATTGGTGTGTCAGACCGGTTAAACGCATAAGGACCTCTCCTGAGTTTATTGTTGTTGATCTTTCTCCTGCACCGTGCCGGCGGTCACCACCTGCACACTCAAACGCGGCGTAGCCAGATCCAGTCCTGCCTCATCCAGATGCCGTTTCAGCGACAGGTTGAACGCCCGCGACACTTCCCACTGTTTGATCGGCGCCGTCTTGAACCGTGCCCGCAGGATCGCGCTGCCCGACTCGAAACTCTCCACCCCCTGAATCTCCAGGGGCGACCAGATATTGCGGCGTTGCAGCGGGTCGTTGCGCATTTTATGGCCGACGTCGCGCATCAGCTTGATGGCGTCGTCGATTTCCATGTTGTACGGGATCGCCACCCGGAAGATCGCGTAGCCGAACTCCCGCGAGTAGTTTTTGATGCTCTTGATCTCGCTGAACGGGATGGTGTGCACAATGCCGTCGATATCCCGCAGGCGTACGGTACGGATGGTCAGGCCTTCCACGGTGCCCAGGTGGCCGCCCACATCCACGTAGTCGTCGATGGCCAGGGAGTCTTCGATGATGATGAACAGGCCGGTGATCAAGTCCGCCACCAGCGACTGCGCGCCAAAACCGATGGCCAGGCCGATCACACCGGCACCGGCCAGCAGCGGCGTGACGTTCATGCCCATGTTCGCCAGGGCGACAATGGCAGCAATGATAAAGATGGTCACGAACAGCACGTTGCGGATCAACGGCATCATGGTCTGCGCACGGGCATTGGCCAGGCCCTTGCGCGAGCGGGTGAGGGCATGATGGATCGCCGTGTCGCTGAGGATCCAGATCAGCCAGGCGAACAACAAGGTCCCGGCCAGGCCGAACAGCTTGACGCTGACTTCATGGCCATCGCCTTCGGTAAAGCGGATCAGCGACAGGCCCCACACCCTCAGGCCCAACTCGATAAACACCAGCCACACGATCAGGTGGGCCAGGGTGTAGACGAAGCTTTTCAGGCGTTCGGAATACAGCGCGTGGCGCTTGTGACCGCGTTGCGGCTTGAGCGCGTGGCGTCTCACCAATCCGTTGATCACCATGCACAGCACCAGCAGCACCGTACACAGCAGGGACTGGCGCAAGGCGGTGCTGGTATCGCCGGCCGAGACGAAGGTGGCGAACAGCGAGATACCCACCAGCAGCAAGGCCGGGATGTACCAGAAGGACCCGATGATTTCGATGGTGTCGCTGAGGGCGCGGCGCGTCAGGCGGCGCGACAGCGGCTGGTTGCGGATCAGGTGGGCGATGGGCCGGCGGAAACGCAGGATGAATACACCGGTCGACAGCGCCGCCATCACATTGGCGACTGTCGCGGCGGTGTGGGACAGGTGCTGGCCCAGGGCCTGGACCAGTCGCGGGTCGCTCAAGGCCTCGCCAAAGGCGGCAAAACTGCCGATCCACCACAGCGGGCGGAACGCCTGGTGGCGCAGGATATACAGCGCGCGATGACGGTGCGGGCCGTCGAGTACCGAAAAAGCGATCACGCAGATCGCCGAGAAACAGGTGCCGACCACCAGTGCGTAGGCCAGCACCATCGCCAGGGACTTGCCCAGGGACGAGGGCAGGGCGTAGCTCAGGTACACCGTGATCACCAGGGCGATCATCCACGGGCCGAGCTTGCGCAGGGCGAAGCGCACCATGTCCCAGGTGCGTGGATGTTGCGGCAATTCTTCAGGCAGGCCGAAACGTTCGCGCACTCGATGGCTGAGCCAGATCAGCGCGTACGCCAGCAGGCTCCACACCGCGAGGATCAGGGCAAAACCGAAAATGATCGGCAGCCATTCGTTGGCCGGCAGCATCAGCGCACCGAGTTCTTCCTTGGCCAGGTCGACCTCGTTGGACCAGCGCCCCAGCGGGCTGTCGGCGCCTGAAAACTGTGCCTCGAGATTGGCCAGGGTGCCGCCGATCAAGCCCAGCACACCTTCCTCGGCGGCCGGCTGGGCCTTTTGCGTGGCGGCACGCAGCTTTTTCAGGTCGCTCAGCAACTGAGTGCGCTGCTGGTCGTTTTCCAGGGTCTTGATCACCTCGTCCAGCGACTGCCCCAGCGGCACTTCGGCCTGGGGTTGGGTCTTGTTGGTGGTGCCGAGCAGGCCGGGCAAACCCACGGCATGGGCAGGCGTGAGCGGCAGCAAGGTGAGCAGGGCGATCAAGCAGTAGCAGGGCAGGGCAAACAGACGGGAAAGCACGAGGCGGTCAACCTTGGAAACGACGGGTTGAGCGAGTGTACGAGTGCAAGCGTCATTCGGCCAGTTTGGCGAGGATCTTGTACACCACGGTGCCCAGGATCAGCAGCATGCCGAGCCACATGCCGAACACGCCAAGGGGCTTGTCGCGAAAGTTGAAACCCACGGCCAACATGATCATGCCGATCAGGATAGGGATAAGCATGGCGTGGAAGGAAGACATGGAGATCATGGTGCGACGGCCTTGTCGGAGTGGGAATACTGACAAGTCTAGGTCGGATTATGAGAAGTGCAGGTGATATAGATCAGGGGGACGCAACACCAATGTGGGAGAGGGCAAGCCCCCTCCCACATTCAGATCAGGGCAGATCGTGGCTCGCGTAGAACGCCCCCAACACCTTGACCAGGTGCGCCAGGTCATGGCTGCCACACAGTTCGCGGATCGAGTGCATGGCGAACGTCGGCAGGCCGATGTCCACGGTGCGCACGCCCAGGTGGCTGGCGGTGATCGGGCCGATGGTTGAGCCGCAGCCCATGTCGCTGCGCACCACGAAGCTCTGCACCGGTACTTCCTGGGCCATGCACAGGTGGCGGAAGAACCCGGCAGTTTCGCTGTTGGTGGCGTAGCGCTGGTTGCTGTTGACCTTGATCACCGGGCCGGCGTTGAGCTTGGGGCCGTGGTTGGCGTCGTGCTTGTCGGCGTAGTTCGGGTGCACGCCATGGGCGTTATCGGCTGAGACCAACAGGGATTTCTGAATGGTGCGTACGAATTCATCACCTTCCGGCAGCAGGCGACGCAGGGTCTGCTCCAGCATCGGGCCATCGGCGCCGCACGCCGAGCAGGAGCCGACTTCTTCGTGGTCGTTGCACACCAGCACGCAGGTTTCTTCGCTGTCGCTGGTGAGCAGGGCTTGCAGGCCGGCGTAGCACGACAGCAGGTTGTCCAGGCGTGCGCCGGCGATGAAGTCACCGTTCAGGCCGATGACCGCAGCGCCTTGGGTGTCGTAGAAGCTCAACTCGTAGTCGAGCACCACGTCGGCGTTGAGTCCATGTTCGCGTGCCAGTTGATCGGTGAGCACGGCGCGGAAGTCCACGCGCTCGTCACCGGCAAATTGCGCGAGGATGGGCGGCAGCTCGGTCTGGGCATTGATCGCCCAACCCTGGTTGGCTTCACGGTTCAGGTGAATGGCCAGGTTGGGGATGATGGCAATCGGCAGCTTGAAGTCGATCAACTGGCTTTCGACCTTGCCGTCGCGGCGGAAGGTCACACGGCCGGCCAGGGACAGGTCGCGGTCGAACCACGGCGCCAGCAGCGCGCCGCCGTAGACTTCCACGCCCAGTTGCCAGAAACCCTGGCGTTGCAGCTCGGGCTGGGGCTTGACCCGCAGGCACGGGCTGTCGGTGTGGGCGCCAACCAGGCGGATACCGCCCTGCAGCGGCGAATGACGGCCAAGCTTGAAGGCGATGATCGAGGAGTCGTTACGGGTCACGTAATAGCGCCCGTTGGCCTCGGTGGCCCAGGTTTCGCGTTCGTCGAGACGCTGGTAGCCGGCCGCTTCCAGGCGCTGGGCCAGGGCGGCAGTGGCATGAAAAGGAGTAGGGGAGGCCTTGAGGAAGTCGATCAGGCCTTGATTCAACGCTTCGCGCATAAATAGCTCCAGACAGCAATGCGCGGAGTTTACCGTTCGATGGCAAGAAGTGCACAGCACAAATGTGGGAGGGGGCTTGCCCCCGATGGCAGTGGGTCAGCCAACCCATACAGTGATTGACACTCCGCCATCGCAGGCCAGTGGAATCATCGCACCGCCCCTCCCAGATTGACTGCGTTGACAGCTTTAGAACGGTGCGGGGCACTCGAAGCGCAACCGCTCGCCACTTTGCGGGTGAGTGAAGCTCAACATGCTCGCATGCAGGCACAGGCGTGGCCAGGCGGCCAGGGCTTGCTCATGGGCATACAGGCCGTCACCCAGCAGCGGGTGGCCGATGGAGAGCATGTGCACACGCAACTGGTGCGAGCGCCCGGTGATCGGCGTCAGTTCGACGCGGCACCAGTCCCCGCAACGCTCCAGCACCTTCCAGAACGTCAGCGCGTGCTTGCCGAACTCGTGGTCGACCACATGCCGCGGCTTGGTCGGTGGGTCGTAGCGCAGCGGCAAATCGATGCTGCCACTGTCCAGTTCCGGTTGGCCCCAGGCCAGGGCGGTGTAGGCCTTTTCGGTTTCACGGTCATGAAACTGGCGGGACAGCTCACGGTGCGTATCGGCATCCCGCGCCAGCAGGATAATGCCCGAGGTTTCCCAGTCCAGGCGATGGACGATACGGGCTTCGGGATAGCCGTTTTCCTGCAGGCGGGTGATCAGGCAGTCCTTGTTGTCGTCGGCGCGGCCAGGCACCGAGAGCAGCAGGGTGGGCTTGTTCACCACCAGGACGGCGGCGTCCTGATACAGGATGTGGATATTGGACAGCGGCATTAAACAGCCTCGTAACAAACGCCAACGGCGGCTCGCCCACCCGGTTCCCGAAAAGGGATCAAGGTGACCGAGCCGCCGTGGCGGCCGCCTGTTCGATCAACGATCAGGCAGGGTGATATTGAGTTCCAGAATCGAGCAGCTGCCGTCATTTTCCAGGGCGACATGCACGTCATCGTTGCCGATATTGACGTACTTGCGGATCACCTCGACCAGTTCCTTCTGCAAGGCTGGCAGGTAGTCCGGGGTGCTGCGTTGGCCGCGTTCGTGCGCCACGATGATCTGTAGACGCTCTTTCGCGACCGACGCGGTCGTAGGCTTTTTGTTGGCGCGAAAGAAGTCGAGAAATTTCATTGTTTAGTTGCCTCCAAAGATACGCTCGAAGAATCCCTTCTTCTTGACATCGAGGAAGCGGTGTTCCACGGTCTTGCCCAGCAAGCGATCGACGGCATCGCTGTACGCCTGGCCGGCGTCGCTCTGGTCATCAAGAATCACCGGCACACCCTGGTTGGAGGCTTTCAGCACCGCCTGGGATTCTGGAATCACGCCCAGCAGGGTCACTGCGAGGATTTCCTTTACGTCTTCAACGCCGAGCATCTCGCCGTTGCTGACACGCTCAGGGTTGTAGCGGGTGAGCAGCAGGTGCTCCTTGATCGGATCGCGGCCTTCTTCGGCGCGCTTGGACTTGCTGGCCAGCAGGCCGAGCATGCGGTCCGAGTCACGTACCGAGGAGACTTCCGGGTTGGTCACCACGATGGCTTCATCGGCGAAGTACATCGCCAGGTGAGCACCGGTCTCGATGCCGGCGGGGGAGTCGCACACCACGTATTCAAAGGTTTCTGCCAGTTCGGCGATGACTTTGCCGACGCCTTCTTTGGTCAGCGCATCTTTGTCACGGGTCTGGCTGGCGGCCAGCACGTACAGGTTTTCAAGGCGCTTGTCCTTGATCAGGGCCTGTTGCAGGTTGGCTTCACCGTTGACCACGTTGACGAAGTCATACACCACGCGGCGTTCGCAGCCCATGATCAGGTCGAGGTTACGCAAACCGACGTCGAAGTCGACGATAACTGTCTTGTGGCCGCGCAGAGCGAGGCCGGTACCGATAGCGGCGCTGGTGGTGGTCTTACCCACACCACCCTTGCCGGATGTAACCACGAGAATCTTGGCCAAGGTGTTTCACCCCTAAGGAAAAAGGACTTTTCAGTCCCTGAAAAACATCTCTTGGAACTCGCTGCAGGCGGACAGCCTTGTAGGAATAAAAAATTCCTACATAAGTAATGCCGGTTTCGCTGTGCTATCAGAGTCTAGAGATGCTTGGAAAATGCGGCAGTATCCGTTAAAGACGGATGATGTTCAACACATCGCCCGACAGGTTGACCTGCACCGAAGCCCCCCACAGCGGATCACGGCGCAAATCTTCTGAAACCTTGTACTGGCCTGCGATGGACACTAGCTCAGCGGTCAACTGCTGGCAAAAAATACGGGCCTTGGTATCACCCTTGATGCCGGCGAGGGCACGTCCGCGCATCGGGCCGTATACATGGATGTTGCCATCGGCGAGAAGTTCCGCCCCCGGGCTGACCGAGGAGACCACCACCAGGTCGCCCCCCTGGGCGTAAATCTGCTGCCCGCCGCGTACGGGCGAGGTGATGATCTTTGTAGGCTTGATCGCAGGCTCGGGTGGTTTTTCCGGTTTTTTCTTCTCTTCGCCGACCAATGGTTCCAGTGGACGCTCGCGCGCGCCGGACGGTGGCAGTACTGGCAGTTCAATGGCGATGGCCGCCGCGATGTCTTCGATACGGCTGGCGCGAATCGCCAGGGTGCGCAGGCCATGGGAGCGGCACACGCGCATCAGGCCGGGCAAATCGATACTGCCCTGGTCGGCGGGCAACTTGTCCAGGGCCAGCACCAGCGGGGCGTTGTTGAAGAAGTTCGGCGCCAGGGCGACCTTGGCCGCAAGTTGGCGGTCCAGGGCGTCGAGGTCGTTACGGGCGAGTTCCAGTACGGTGATGGCGAGCATGCTGCCTTTCAGCTGGAACACGGGATCTTGGTCTAGCGGTTCGGTTTGGCTCATGGTCGGCAAAAGCGGCTTGTCGCGAAAAGTGTCGAGACTTATAACGAGAACACTCACTGGCCGCAAGCCGGGTCGAACCGTTGTAGAATGCGCGGCCCTTGTCTTTACCGGAATCTGTAATGGATCGCCCGCGTTTTCGAGCTGTATTTTTTCACCCGCGTTTCTGGCTGTTATGGCTGGGGCTCGGCCTGTTGTGGCTGGTCACCCAACTGCCGTACCGCGCGCTGCTGACCATCGGTCGCCTGCTGGGCGCCGGCATGTACCGCGTGGCCGGCGAACGCCGCCGCATCGCCGCACGCAACCTGGAACTGTGCTTCCCGGAAAAATCCGCCAAAGAGCGTAAACAGTTGCTCAAGGAAAACTTTGCCTCCACCGGCATCGCGTTCTTTGAAATGGCCATGAGCTGGTGGTGGTCGCGCCAGCGCCTGGCGCGCCTGGCCCACGTCGAAGGCCTGGAACACCTCAAGCAGGCGCAGTTGGATGGCAAGGGTGTGATCCTCATGGCCCTGCACTTCACCACCCTGGAAATTGGCGCAGCGTTGTTGGGGCAGAAGCACACCATCGATGGTATGTACCGCGAGCACGGCAACCCGCTGTTCGACTATATCCAGCGCCGTGGCCGCGAACGTCACAACCTCGATTCCCTGGCCGTGGAGCGTGAAGACGTGCGCGGCATGCTCAAGCTGCTGCGCGCCGGCCGTGCCATCTGGTACGCACCGGACCAGGACTATGGCGCCAAGCAAAGTATCTTCGTGCCGTTGTTCGGCATCCAGGCCGCTACCGTGCCGGCCACCAGCAAGTTCGCCAAGCTGGGCAAGGCACTGGTGGTGCCGTTCACTCAACAGCGCCTGGCCGATGGCAGCGGTTACCGTCTGGTGATCCACCCGCCGCTCACCGACTTCCCCGGCGAAAGCGATGAAGTCGACTGCCTGCGCATCAACCAATGGGTTGAAGCCTCCGTGCGTGAATGCCCCGAGCAATACCTGTGGACCCACCGCCGCTTCAAGAGCCGGCCACCGGGTGAACCCAAGCTGTACGAAAAACGCCGTCGATAAGACAGACATTTCCCCACATGGAGTGACGCAATGCGCCCAGCTGAACCGGTTACTGGCTTGATTCTTTCCGGCGGCGGGGCGCGAGCGGCGTATCAGGTGGGGGTATTGGCGGCGATTGCCGAGTTGCTGCCGCCGGGGGCGCCCAATCCTTTTCCGGTGATCGTCGGTACGTCGGCCGGTGCGATCAATGCGGTAAGCCTGGCCAGTGGCGCCATGGACTTCACCGCCGCGATCCAACGCCTGACCGCTTTCTGGCAGGGCTTCAGCAGCCATTTGGTGCTGCGCAGTGACTGGCCGGGGGTGATCCGCCAGGCGAGCCGTTTCCTGATCCACAGCCTGCTGGGCTTGGGCGCACAAGTACCGGTGGCACTGCTCGACAGCACGCCGCTGAAGGCGCTGCTCAAAGACAAGCTGCATCTGGACGGCATCGACGAAGCCATCCGCAACAAACACCTGCATGCGGTGGCGGTTACGGCTTTTGGTTATGAGTCCGGGCAGGCAGTGACCTTCTATCAGGGCGGCGGCACCATCGACGCCTGGTTGCGCCACCGCCGTATCGGCCTGCCGACTCAACTGACGGTCGAACACCTGCTGGCCAGTTCGGCGATCCCCTTGTTGTTCGCCCCGGTCAAACTCGACCAGGAGTACTTCGGCGACGGCGCCGTGCGGCAGTCGGCGCCGATCAGTCCGGCGTTGCACCTGGGCGCCAGCCGCGTGCTGGTGGTCGGTGTCAGCGGCAACCCGCGGGGCAATGAGCCGGCGGTACAGCGCAGCTACACCGGCCAGGAGCCGACCCTGGCGCAGATCGGTGGGCATATGCTCAACAGCACGTTCATTGACAGCCTGGAAAGCGATATCGAATTGCTCGAACGCTTGAACCAGTTCAGCCATGTCGCACCTGGGGTGGCGGCGGTGGAGGTGCTGGTGATCGCACCCAGCCAGCCGATCGATGAGATCGCGGCGCGGCATCGCCAGGAACTGCCGGCGGCGTTGCGCTTGTTTCTGCGTGGGCCGGGGGCGACCAAGACGAGCGGGGCGGGGGTGTTGAGTTACCTGCTGTTCGAGGCGGGGTATTGCAGTGAATTGATCGAGCTGGGGCGACGGGATGCGTTGGCCAAGCGCGAGGAATTGTCGAAATTCCTCGGCCTGGCCTGACGGTCAGAAGTGATACTTGACCAGGAAGCTCGCCGTGTCCTGGTTGGTCTTGAACGCGCCGGAATCTTCGATCCCGTACTTGTTCTTCCAGTAGTCGTATTCAAAACCCACGTACAACTGCTTGTCGCCCCAATGCAGCGCCTTGCCCAGGTCATATTTGACCTGCGGGTTGAAGTGCAGGTTGGCGTGGTAGGTGCCACGGGCGTTCTTGTCGTTGTCCGTCACCCAGTCCATGAAGCCGTCGATCAGCACGTCGGAATTGCCCACTGGGATGGTGTAGGACCAGACCGGCGTGATCTGCCAGACGCCGTCACCTGGGCGATTGCCTTCGGTCTGGCGTTGGTAGAAGTTCAGCTGGAAGTAATCGAAACCGGGGATGTTCAAGTCAAAGCCAGGCCCGAGCAGGTACGACTCGTTGTCGCCTTCGCCGAACTCGTAAGTGAACGCCAGCAATACATCCTTGATGGGGCCGAAGGACAGGTCTTTATCAAAGATCTTGCCGAATGACAGACGTGGGCTTATTTCGCCGTAATACGTACTGGGGCCGACGTTGCCGTCTTCCTTGCCGTTGTAAAAGATGCGGTCGACGAAGATAAAGTTATCACCGTACTTCCACGCATCGGCATGTTCGAACGTGACGGTTTGCTGAATCTGCGGGTTGACGGTAAAGCTCTTGCCCCACAAGTAAGTCAGGCTGTTGTTCTGCCACTGCAACAGGTCACCGGCCACGGCTTGGCCACCGGCCAGCAGGGATCCCGCCAGCATCAGGCCTTTGAACATAGGTTTCATTCGGTTGCTCCCGAGTTAAAGTTTTATGGTTTTTCTTCTACGCAGGCGCTCTGGTGTGGCGCCTTTTGGTTCGCTGCAAAAATCGTCTGTTCGGTCAGCTTTAGTGCTTTTAGCAAGAGCTGCGCCAAGGTGTTTAAAAAGCCAAAAAATCCCCGTCGGCTGCATGAGATGCAGTCGAATTCAGAGGACATTTGCGCACTTTGGCCGCAGACATTAGGCCGGGATAAGTTGGCCTTGCAGTCAGCTTTTACATTCGCTGTTTTTTTTTGAGTCGATTCGAGCGGGCGCGGAGAATACTGGCTCCCAGGCCTGGGCTCAAGTGCGCCGTTACAGCGCGCGCGGGGCGAGAATGGGGCACGGCTTGTGACCGGCCCCAGGTGAGCGGTGTGCATGTTGATGTTCCCTGTTTCGTTATTGTTTTTGTGCGAACGAAGGAATCAATGCGTAGGAGCAACGGCTGGTCGTTCAGAACCGCCGAGAATGTTGAACAGGATATTCAGCGACAACGCGCTGAGGGTGGCCATGGCGATACCGCTGTGGGTAATCGGGCTCATCCATAGCGGCAGCTGCGCGAAGAACTCCGGGCGCACCACCGGGATCAGGCCCATGCCGATGCTCACCGCCACCAGCAATTGGTTGCGCCGGTCGGCGATATCGGCTTCCTGCAGGATCTTGATCCCGGTCGCCGCCACCATGCCGAACATGGCAATCGCCGCGCCGCCCAGCACCGCCGGCGGGATCGACGCGACCAGGTACGCCGCCTTGGGCAGCAGGCTGAGCACGATCAGAAATGCGCCGGCCATCATCGTCACCGAACGGCAACGCACGCCGGTCATCTGCACCAGGCCGATGTTCTGCGCGAACGAAGAGTGGGTGAAGGTGTTGAAGAACCCGGCAAAGAACGACGCACCGGCATCACACAGCAGGCCACGGCGCAGCATTTTCGGCGTGACGTCCTGGCCGGTGATCTTGCCCAGCGCGAGGAACATCCCGGTGGACTCGACAAAGATGATCACCACCACCAGGCACATCGACAGGATCGGCGCCAACTCGAATTTGGGCATGCCGAAGTGCAACGGCGTCACCACCTGCACCCACGGCGCCTGGGCCAGGCCACTGAGGTCGACCATGCCGATGGCGCCGCACAAGGCGTAGCCCAGGCCCATGCCGATCAGCACCGAGATGTTCACCCAGAAGCCACGCATGAAGCGGTTGATCAGCAGGATGGTAGCCAATACCAGCGCGGCAACCGCCAGGTAGACCGGTGAGCCGAAAGTCGCGGCGGCACTGCCACCGCCGGCCCAGTTCACCGCCACGGGAAACAGCGACAGGCCAATCGCGGTGATCACCGTGCCGGTCACCAACGGCGGGAAAAAACGCACGACCTTGGACATGAACGGTGCGATCAGCATGCCAAAGAACCCGGCAGCGATGGTCGCGCCGAAGATGCCCTGCAAGCCGATACCGGGCATGCCGGCCATGGCGACCATGCTGCCGACGGCGGCAAAACTGGCGCCCATCATCACCGGCATGCGAATGCCCACCGGGCCGATGCCGAACGACTGCACCAGGGTGGCGATGCCGGCGACCAGCAGATCAGCGTTGATCAGAAAGGCGATTTCTTCACGGCCGAGGCCTGCGGCCTGGCCAATGATCAAGGGCACGGCGACGGCGCCGCCGTACATCAGCAAGACGTGTTGCAGGCCTACCAGAATCAGTTGCAAGAGGGGCAGCCGCACCAGGGCGGGTGCGGCGGGAATCTGCGGTTCGGCTAACTCGGTCATGCAACACCTCGGATCTTTTTATTGTTGTGTTGTTCGGCATTCAATTGCCGGGTGGAACTCGATCTTCAAAACCCTGGAGACCCTTGTGGGAGGGGGCCTGCCCCCTCCCACCTTTGGATCTGCGCCAGCCTGTCAGTTGGTACGCGCCCCCTGGTTGATCCAGGTGCCAATCAAATCCCGCTCCTGCTGGGTCATCTGGGTGATGTTGCCCAGCGGCATGATCTGGCTCGCCACGGCCTGCGCCTGGATACGTGCGGCCTGCTGCTGGATCTGCGCCGGGGTGTCGAACATCACACCCGCTGGAGCCGTACTGAACAACGGACTGGTGGGCTTGGCCGAGTGACACACGGCGCAGCGCTCCTGGATCACCCCGTGGACCTTGTCGAAATCAATCGTCGCCTGGGCCGGAGCAGGTTCAGCGGCGGGGGCGGCAGGCGCTGCCGGTTTCAAGCCACCGCCCAGTGCGGTTTCCGGCAACGGTTGGTACTCGATGGCCGCCGGGGCCTTCGCCACTTCGGCCACCGGCTTGGGGCCGGTCACGTAGGCGAGGCAGATCATTGCCAGTGCACCCACCGGCAACGTCCACGCATACTTCTGGCTGTTATGCCGGGTGTTGAAGTAGTGGCGCACCAACACCGCCGCCACCGCGATGCCTGCCAGGATCAGCCAGTTGTATTGGCTGCCGTAGGTGCTCGGAAAGTGGTTGCTGATCATGATGAACAGCACCGGCAAGGTGAAGTAGTTGTTGTGACGCGAACGCAGCAGACCTTTGGCGGGCAGCGCCGGGTCCGGCGTGCGGTTTTCCGCGATCGCCGCCACCAGCGCGCGTTGTGCCGGCATGATGATGCGGAACACGTTGCCCACCATGATGGTGCCGATCACCGCACCCACGTGCAGGTACGCACCCCGCCCACTGAACACTTTGCTGAAGCCGTACGCGGCGGCAATCAACAGCACGAACAGGATGAAACCGAGCAGGGCAGGGCGCTTGCCCAGGGCCGAGTCGCAGAGGAAGGAGTAGATGAACCAGCCGGCGAACAGTGAGCCAATGCCCAGCAACACGCCTTCCGGGCCACTGAGACTGCTGCCCGGGGCCAGCAGGTACAGCGTCGGGTTCCAGTAGAACACCACGCACAGCAGCGCAATGCCCGACATCCAGGTGAAGTAGGCCTCCCATTTGAACCAGTGCAGGTTGTCCGGCATGGTCGGTGGGGCCAGTTTGTACTTTTCCAGGTGGTAGATACCGCCACCGTGGATCGCCCACAAGTCACCGGCCAGGCCGCTCTTGGGGTTGACGCGATTGAGGTTGTTTTCCAGCCAGACGAAGTAGAAAGAAGCGCCGATCCACGCGACGCCCGTGATCATGTGAACCCAGCGCACGCTCAGGTTCAGCCATTCCATCAAATGTGCTTCCACAGTCTTTACCTCTCGCCTGTCACCCTTGTTGTCGGGTGATCAGACCTTCTCTTATTGGTGGGGGGCGAGGATCAACCGCTCATCCTCTTTGAAAAAATGCTCATCGCAGTTATTGCCTGTGCCACTGCGATCAACCACCAGGAAGTCATCCCGCTTTTCGATCGTCAGCACCGGGTGGTGCCAGACGCCGCGATGGTAATTAATGCCCTGCCTGCCGTTGGTGACGAAGGCGCGGACCAAGCCCGATACAGGTTCATCGCCAAGTGGCGCGACCACGATCAGAAAGGGGTTGCCGAGCAGCGGAATGAAAGCCTGGCTGCCCAGCGGGTGTCGTTCCAGCATGCACACGGTCAGCGGCATGTCCTGCGCATCGGCGCGGAAGATGCTGATGATTGCGTGGTCTTCCGGCGTCGCGGTTTGCACCGTCGCCAGCTTGTGAAAGCGCATGGTCGACCCGTTGTTGATCATGAAGTGATCGCTGCCATCGGTTTCGATAACGTCTCCGAAAGGGGCGAAGGCTTCTTTGGTCAGGGGTTCGATCATCAGTGTGCGCATGGCTGTCTTCTTAAATTTTCGAGTGTGATGGTGTCTGGTCTACCGTTATCGCGGGCAAGCCCGGCTCCCACATTTGACCGCATACTCCTGTGGGAGCCGGGCTTGCCCGCGATGGGGTCCACCCTTATTTCGCTACCTTACCGAGGACCCGCAGGCGACTTACGCCCCCATCCGGGAACACATTCAGGCGGATGTGGGTAATCGGCCCCAGCGCCTTGATCTGCTCGGCGAAGGTGTGTTCGGCGTGCATTTCCAGCTTCTGCGCCGGCAGCAGTTCGCGCCAGAACAGCGACTGGGTTTCGATCTGGCTGTCGGTGCCGCCCTTCACGAACGCGCCCTGGATCGAGCAGGTGTCCGGGTAGTTGCCCTTGAAGTGCAGGGTGTCGACGATGATCTTCTCGATCTCGCCCGGGTGACCCAGCGCCACGATCACCCAGTCATTGCCCGGTGTGCGACGACGCGCGGTTTCCCAGCCGTCGCCCATGTTGATGCCACGGCCTGGATTGAGGATGTTGCTCATGCGGCCGAAGTGTTCATCGGAGCAGGCCAGGGCACGGCCACCGTTGAGTGCTGCCGCCAGGTCGACCTGTTCGTTGTCGCCCACCGAGGACCAGTCGCGAAACGGCACGCCGTATACGCGCAGGCGCGCCACGCCGCCGTCCGGGTAGATGTTGAAACGCAGGTGGCTGAAGGCCTGGTCGTTGTGGATCTCGTGATAGTGGTGGCTGTTGCCTTGCAACTCGACGGCGGACAGCACTTCGACCCACTGGGTGTTGTCATCCGGCTCGCCCGAAGTCAGGAAGCAGGCTTCCAGGGAGGCCGATGGCGGGAAGTTGCCGGTAAAGAATGAAGTGTCGATGTCCACGCCTTTGATCGAGCCTGGCACACCCAGGCGGATCACAGCGCTGTCGTAGCCTTCGAAGCGTTTGCGGCGCGACTCCCAGCCGTCCATCCACTTGCCGTTGTCATCGAAAACGCCCTCCTTCCATACGGCCGGGGTCGGCTGGAACAGGCGGTTGGCGTCGGCGAACCAGTCATCGGTGACGGAGATGATCTTGGTGCCCAGGCGGGCGTCGGCCAGGTTGACGAACTTTTCGAAAGGTACGGCGTAAGCTTTCATTCTTCTTGTCTGCCTTAGATAAAGTGGCTGGGGATGGTCGTTTAGAGGGTCAGTAATCGGAACAACGCGATCTTGTTGATCTCGGCCAGTGCACATTTGAACTCGGCCTCGACCGAGTTGTGAATGCGCGTTTCGAACGCGGCCAGGATCTGATGCCGGTTGCTGCCTTTTACCGCCATGATGAAGGGAAACTTGAACTTGGCCTTGTAGGCGTCGTTCAGCTCGGTGAAGCGCGAGAACTCTTCGGCCGTGCATTGGTGAATCCCCGCGCCAGCTTGCTCATCGGTGCTGGCTTGGGTCAGTTGGCCCTGGACGGCGGCTTTGCCGGCCAGGTCCGGGTGAGCGTTGATCAGCGCCAGCTGGCTGGCATGATCAGCGCTCAACAGGATGTCGCTCATGCGCTGGTGCAGGGTTTCGATCTGGTCGATCGAAGCATCCTGGCCCAGGTCGAAGGCCTTTTCGGCCACCCATGGCGAGTGTTCGTAAATATCGGCGAAGGCAGCGACAAACTCATCTCGGCTCAAGGTCGAGGGTTTCAGGCCGTGGAACGCAGTCATTTCGCCGCTCCCGTGTAGGGGTGGGTTTCCTGCCAGTGGCGGGCAATGTCGACGCGGCGGGTGAACCACACCTGCTCGTGACCTTTGACGTACTCGATAAAGCGCTTCAACGACGCCAGGCGCGCCGGGCGGCCGATCAGGCGGCAGTGCAGGCCGATGGAAAGCATCTTCGGTGCCTCGGCCCCTTCGGCGTAGAGCACGTCGAACGCGTCCTTGAGGTACTCGAAAAAATCATCGCCCTTGTTGAAACCCTGCACCTGGGTGAAGCGCATGTCGTTGGTGTCCAGGGTGTAGGGGATCACCAGGTGCGGCTTGCCGGTCGGGGTGTTGGGTTCCCAGTAGGGCAGGTCGTCGTCGTAGGTGTCGCAGTCATAGAGGAAGCCGCCTTCCTCCATGACCAGCCGCCGGGTATTGGGGCCGGTGCGCCCGGTGTACCAGCCCAGTGGGCGTTCGCCGGTGAGTTCGGTGAGGATGCGGATGGCTTCGAGCATGTGCTCGCGCTCCTGGGCCTCGTCCATGTATTGGTAGTCGATCCAGCGGTAGCCGTGGCTGCAGATCTCATGGCCGGCGTCGACCATGGCGCGGATCACATCCGGATGGCGCTGCGCGGCCATGGCCACGGCGAAGATGGTCAGCGGGATATCGAATTCTTTGAACAGCTTGAGGATACGCCACACGCCGGCACGGCTGCCGTATTCGTACAGCGACTCCATGCTCATGTTGCGCTCGCCCTGCAGGGGCTGGGCCGAAACCATTTCGGAGAGAAAGGCTTCGGATTCTTTGTCGCCGTGCAAGATATTGCGCTCGCCGCCTTCTTCGTAATTGAGTACGAAAGACAGCGCAATGCGCGCCTTGCCCGGCCAGTGGGGGTGAGGAGGGTTACTGCCGTAACCGATCAGGTCGCGTGGGTAGTCAGCGCTCACTGCAGTCTTCCTTCTTGTTCGTCGTAGTAGCGATGAGTGATTGTATACAACTTATCGCGCACTTTGTAAGCCTACATTTCTGCATTTTTTCGGCGTAGCGCTAGACCAGTGGTGTAGCAAGAAACTTGCCTGGTTGGTCAGCTAATGGACAAAAGGTCGTTTAAAAGCAAGGATAACGCGCAGATTGCCCTGTTGAGCAATGGCAGCAGGCGGATCTGAGAGTTTGTGATTTTTATTGTGTACAATTTTTTTAAAAAGTGTCTTAATCGATCATCGCCGGCTTTTTCGATGCCCTGAAAAAGTGCGGATCACTCTTCTATTGACCACAGGAGGCGCGTAGACGCCATGGGACGCTTGACCACACACGTATTGGACGCCGCACACGGCTGCCCCGGCAGCGCAATCAAGGTTGAGCTGTACCGCGTCGAAGGCGCGCAGCTGGCACTGGTCGCCACCGCGCAGACCAACAGCGACGGCCGCTGCGACGCACCGTTGCTGCAAGGCGATGACTACCGCAGCGGCGTGTACCAATTGCAATTCAGCGCTGGCGATTACTATCGCGCCCGTGGCGTGCAACTGCCGGAGCCGGCCTTCCTCGATGTGGTAGTGCTGCGTTTCGGCATCAGCGCCGAACAGGATCACTACCATGTCCCGCTACTGATTTCGCCCTACAGCTACTCCACCTATCGCGGTAGCTGAGCGTCAACTCGCTTCACACCCCCAAAGCCCTTCGTTGGTTTTTCGCCCGCCCACACTGCGGGCTTTTTTCGATTCTGGGCTTAACTATCTAGCTCCTTTCGCGTGTGCGCCCTATTTAGGCTGGGTTTTTCTCATTGATAGAAAACACCATGAGCCCGCCCCCCGATACCGATGATGCAGACATGGCCGCCCAAGCGGCGTCGCAGGAAATACGCAAAACACTGCGGTGGCGAATAAACGCCAGTACGCATCCCAGCCGCTTGATCAATAAGATTGCCTTTGCCGACCTTCGGTGCGTCGAGTCGACTCGGGCGCTTGCCCGCCTGATAGGACGTTCGCCCACAGTGTTGAAGGTCATCCGCGCCGAGCTGCACAAGGCGTTCGAGATTGACCCGGACACGCTGTTGTTTACCGAGCCCAAACCGCCGCTTGTACCTGAGAAGGTCCAGACGCTGACCGAGCGGGCATTGTTGTTGCTGGTCAAGCCGGTGGTGGAAATCAACGTCAATGCCTTTACCGTCCTGAGCGTCAAGGGTGAGCCGAGTCGTCGATTGTCCTACACGCCGTTGGAGGTATTGCAGCGGGTAGTCGAGATGCGGCTGTCTGACCGGCTGGCGCGTGCGCATGACACCTATTGGAATACCCTGGCCGAGGGTTCCTGGCTGACGCGGCGTGAGCGCTGGATCGAGCTGCATGCAGGACTGTTCGCTGACCGGGCCTTTATCTCGTGGCAACTCAACGAACTGTCGAGTGCGGCAATGCTGATGGTCCAGGCCGTGATCGATGCCCCGACTGCTGAAGCACGCCAGCGGGCAGGTGGGCATTGGGCCAACGTGCACGTGAGCCAATTGATGTGGCCGGGCTCGCCGGCTGAAGCGATCCCCGGAGCGTTGCATATTTACCGTGAGGGTGAGTCTGCTGAAGCCCTCCACGTGACTTACCTTCCAGGTGTGGTACGCAACTTCTACGAGTACCCGAGCTTCAACGACCTTCAGTGCGGCCTGCTGGAGCTGGACAGAGAGCGCTTTCACCAGTTGTGGCAGTGTATGCCGTTGAAGCGGCGCAATGGATTGTGCTCACCGGCCGGCCTGTCGTCGGCAACTGGATTCGCGTGTGGTCCGAAGATTGTGGGGGATGCGCTGACGCAAGGCACGCAGATGTTGCTGGAGGGGCAATGGGCCAATGAAGTCGCTTGTGCCTTTACGATTAATCTGGCCCAGGTCTTCTCCGCAGAGCCCCCCCAGTCTCAATCGCTGGAGGTAGTGCCCTTTCTCAGGTTCATGGAGCGCACCAGAAAGCAGTTGATCGGCGGCGTTCGCCTGGGGGCCATCCGCGACTCGTTACTTGAATGGGATCATCAGCGACGACACGCAGAAATAATTTTTGCCAGCATGCCACCCGGCCTCGCATTCCTTACCGTAAAGCATCAGGTCAAGCGCTATGAAAAAGGCCTGGTCGCGCTGTTGGCTCCGAATGATCCCGCTGCTCAGACACCTGCGTACCAAGATCACCTGTCGCTGATGAGCCAATTGGAGATTCATACACAGGCGTTAAAGACGTTGATCAAGGAGGCACCGCAAAGGTCGCTTGATCTGGCTTTTTGGGCTGAACGACCCGGCGGGGCGGGTACTCCCAGGCGTGTTTCGCTGTTCATGAACGCCCAGGCCGAGGCTCTGCGCTGTGAGGTTCAATTGCAACACCGGCTCAAGCTCCTCGGCACGGCACATCGGGACTTGATGATTGAGGTGATAGATCAGCCTTTGGCAAGCAAGCGCCCCGGCAGTCAAACCCAGGTGATGTCAGTCGCCATTGGCAACGACCCAGACGCCTTCTATCCGCTCCATAACGTGTGGGTGATCACCACCGCAGCGGCGTTGAGCAGGCCGACACGCCAGCTTCCCGTGGTTCTGTACGCCTTTGGGGAAGAGGGGGGGGTATTGGCTTTTTCCGGGGTGGACGGGCTAACACGCAGTCTCAAGGCAAGCCTGGGCAGTCGGGACGACTCTGTGCTGTGGGGCTGTGTCGAGCACGATAAACGTCGCGACTTACGTGCACATGCCGCCCGTGAAACCCTGAGCGTGCGCTATGTAGACATCCCGGGTAAGCCCGCGCTGGCCACTCTCAAGAAGTTGCTGGGGACTTACGACCGATTGCACAAAAGCAGCGAAGATATCACCCGTGTTTTCAGTGAGGTAAAGGATGCGCAGTTGAGCCGTGCGCTGCTGCTGACTGAGCTGGAGCAACAACTGAAGGCTCCTGTCAACAGCGCCCTGAGCCGAGCGCAGGCGAATATTGAGCTGCTGCGCAAGGTTGCGCTTGAAGCGAAAAAACTGCCGACATGGTTGACGACGGCAACGCGTGCGCAGCGTAGGCACTGCAGGCGCGTGCAAAAGCACTACATGAGCAGCGCCTGGGCATTGTTAGCGCGGCAAGAACAGCGTCTGCCAGATTTACACACGTATGCCAGGCAGGCGTTGACCGCCCGCTTGTATAGCGAGGGGATCGCCCTGGAGATTGATATGGACGAGCCTTTTATCGCGATGTCTGGCGATATTCACGGCACCTATTGTGATTACGAAGAGGCCTGCCTACTGAAGGACCCGAAAACCCGATTGCCTCTGTCTTCTGCATGCAGGGCCTTCAGTCTGATGGAGGTGGCGCTGCAAAACCTGGATCCGCTGGCATCCTGGACCCAGTACAAATTAAACCGTGCCTGTCTTCTGCGAGTGCCGTGGCCAGGCTTTCATGTTAACCATCTGAGGCAAATAATCGCTTCGCTGGATATCGGCGGTCGGTACGGCGTGCTGATCAAAGACAGTTTTTATCCACCCGTTAGCCCTGACCAGTCGCTCAGCGAAGGCCGAATGCCTGAGTTACTGAATCGAGTGTTGCGCGCGGGCGTTGACTATCATCTGTTTTCAGCGGTTCAACAGGGGCTGTCGGCGCAAGCGCAGAGCGTATTCAGCACTGCAATGGCCGCGCGAACGCCGCAGGACCTGTTGAAAAACCAGCATGAATTACAACTGCACGTGGTTCATCTGGTGGGGCATACGCTGCAGCATGATCGCTATGTCACCGGGATAGTGGTCGTGCAAGACAAGCACTCGCAGCTTTGCGTGGTCTATTGGCCGCAGGCCCCGCACGCCTGGGTGCTCACTGAGTACAGTAGTCTTGAACAAGCCACGGCTGAATTGAATCGCTTCGGCGCATTGCCCGATAACGCCAAGGCGCTGGCGCGGCAGGTCGCCGCCGGCTGGGCCTTTGAGGCAACGTTCGACGCTCTGTTTGAACGCAATGTCTTCAGCCTGGCTAAAGCGAAGGCTGGGATGTTTTTTGTGATCGGGAAATGGCTGTTGTCTCGTGTGACCCGCGCAAAGCATCTGGAGCCATCGCTGTCGCTTGATGAGATAGAAGCGCAGGTGTTCGAGCAGATTGCCAGCAACCCAAAGGATTGGCTGGCGATTGTCCCCCGGTCCAACAGCGATGCCCAGGCGTTGCTGTACCACGGCCATGTGCAGTGCCTGCAACGACAGACACAGGCCGCCAGCTATTCCAATAAGGCGCTGGAGGAATATCGAACCCGGCGCCTTCGCGACGATAGCGTATCTAAAATACGGATGATGTTAGGTGTCTTTTTTCCGATTGCCGGGGCGTTCAATGACATCGTTGAACTGTACCTGGCGGTGCGGCGCTATCAGCGTTCTGGCGATCCCCGTGATAAACGTGTGTTGGCCGATACGATAAAGCTTTCTATGGTTGGTCTTGTGATGACCTTCGTACCCGGCCCCAAGAGAGTCGGTAATGTGGCGAATGCTGCTATACGCTCTGCTTTGCCGCCGGCGTTGGGACGGATACGCCGTTGGCGTGGGGAACTGAGTGGCGTTCCCCGTCCGGTGTCATCGGTGAAGCAACTTCCGGCGCTGGAGCGTTTCAAAGTCAAATCGGTGCCCGAAGGGGCCGTGGCGCTCAAAGGGCTGGGCGAGGAGGGTGTGTACGCGAAGGGGGGCACGCTTTTCATGGCGGATGGCACCCACCATTACCCTGTTTATCGGCGCAACAACGAACCGTTTCTTCGCCTGAAAAACCAGCAGGTCGCGGGCCAGGACGAACTGATCCTGAACATCCATGAGTCGGGCGAGTGGTTGCTCGGTGCGGACGCGCCCCAGCCCGTGGCGGGGATGAGTTCAGGAACGTTGAATCCATGGCGCTCGCCGGTGTCGCCCCCGCCTGATTGGTGGCCGCCCATTGTGCGCACGGCGACGGAAAATACGATTCTTCGATCAACTAGCACGACTGAACATTGGACAAGTTGGCGTATACCAGCCCCTGATCCTCGACAAGTGGTTTCTCCTGCACCTGGCGTTTTCCGCGTTCCCGGTGAGGCCCCCGGTTGTTCCTATAATGTTGCGCGAATCGCCCCGCCGAATGTTCCATTCGACCACCTGACAAGTGGTTTTTACAGGTTGCTACCTGAGGGACAGCAGGCGCCTTTGAACCGTATTGTGTTTATGACAAAGAATGAGCCTCTGGCTTCAAAGGCTGCCGTTGATATCGTGCGCTGGACAAGCACGGCGCGGCATGAACAACCCCTTCCAATGTCCTTCTCTGCCCAGGGCGAATGGATACCCCATGCTCCGCTGTTCGACAGACCGTTGGCTCAGTCTGTAGGTGAGGCCTTCCCCTCCATGACAATCAGGGATCGAGATCTCACTGTCATACGCATGATTGAGTTGTCTGGGCCAGAAGGTTCTGCAACGGCAACTCATTTGCTTAACATCCGCACAACGTTGGACAAATGGTTGCCGCCACTGCCTGCTCGGCCGGGGCAAACGGATGACTTGTTGAGAATGCTAAGGCCCGTTGAGAGGGGCACCGGGAACTTTTTTATTGGTTATCAGGGTGCTAGCCCTGGCTTCACGCGTGTTGACTTTCAGATGAGGGGATTAGACCCCTCATTGCGGATCGTTAAGTCTCGTATCTCCCCCGAGCGCCGCACTGTGATGATGACTGCCGTCGAGGGGGGGCTGCTGCAGCGGGGGTTCACGGTTCATCAACTAGACGTTAAGCGTCCCGGTTCCCCATCATGTGAGTTGGCGGCGACGCACCCCGGGTCGAATTCACTTTATTACGTGTCAGTTCACTGGGTAGAGGGAGGGAGTATCCACTTACAAAAAAGACTGACCGATGAATGGCTCAACATTACCATTCGCAGAAACTCAAAGAACCCAGCATTCTTGCCCGTCAAAACAGCTATGGAGGAAGGGCGGTTGGTCCGGATCGTGGCAGGCATTCAATGGCCCACCACGGGTACGGTTCCCCCGAGCATTTATTTTGTCAAAGTGAGTCCATCCTGACCTTCATCAGCGACATCACCCCCGCACCGCCAAACAACCCTGCGCTGACGCGGTTGAACCAGCCTTGACCTTTGCCGCTGCGTAGATACCGTGCGGCCCCCTGGGCGCTCAAGCCATAGGCAAGCTTGCAGAGCAGGTCGAGCAGCGTCCAGGTGGCGATCATCATTAGCAATTGCGGCAGAAATGGCCTTTCGGCGCTGAGAAACTGAGGCAGGAAGGCGGCGAAAAACAGAATGTCCTTGGGGTTGCTCGCGCCGAGCACAAATGCGCGGCCAAACAGGCTGCAAAAGCGCGGTGTGGCAGCCGACATCATGACCTCGGCGCCTAGGGCCGGTTGTCGCGATTGCTTCCAGCTCTGCCAGGCCAAATAGAACAAGTAGGCTGCGCCGACCACCTTGAGCGCACTGAATAGCTGTTCCGACGCCAGCAACAGCGCGCCCAAGCCGAGGGCCGAGGCGCTGAGCAGGCAGATCGAGGCGGTTACGCCGCCGAGGAAGGCAGGGTAGGAGCGGCGCAAGCCATAGTTGAGGCTGTTGCTGATCATCAACAACGACAGCGGCCCGGGGATCAGGATCACCACCAATGCCGCGCCACTGAACAACAACCAGGTTTCCAGACTCATGCCTTGCTCCTCTTTATAGAAATATGAATTTCGCGATGAAAATCGCGCACAGCACCCACAGGCTCACGGAGATCTCGCGGTACTTGCCGGTACCGGCCTTGAGGGCCACGTAGGTGATAAACCCCAGGGCAATCCCATCGGCGACCGAGAACGTCAGCGGCATCATGATCGCGGTGACAATCGCCGGAATGCTGTCGGTGGCCTCATCCCAATTGATATGGGCCATGCTCGCCATCATCAGCATTGCCACGTAAATCAGCGCACCTGCGGTGGCATAGGCCGGAATCATCCCGGCCAGCGGTGCGAAAAACATCGCGGCCACAAACAGCACGCCGACGGTGACGGCGGTCAACCCGGTACGGCCACCTGCGGCCACGCCCGCAGCACTTTCCACGTAGCTGGTCACCGGCGGCACACCGACCATGGCACCGAACACGCTGGAGGCACTGTCGGCCTTCAATGCACGGGACAGGTTGTCGATCTTGCCGTCGGCATTGACCAATCCGGCCCGTTGCGCGACGCCCATCAGTGTACCTGCGGTGTCGAACATGTGTACAAAAAGAAAGGCAAATACCACGCTGATCATGCTGACATTGAACACACCCGCTACGTCCATCGCCATCCAGGTCGGCGCCAGGCTCGGTGGGGTGGAGATGAAACCGTTGTAATGCACCAGGCCCAGGCCCCAGCCGGCGAGCGTCACGGCGATGATGCTGATCAGGATCGCGCCGAAAACCCGGTGGTAGCTGAGAATCGCGATCAGTAAAAAGCACACCGCCGCCAACAGCGGCGCAGGCTCATGCAAGGAGCCGAGCTTGATGAGGGTCGCCGGGCTGTCGACGATGATGCCGGCGGTCTTCAGGCCGATCACCCCGAGGAACAACCCCACGCCGGCACCCATGGCGTGGCGCAGGCTGACGGGGATGCTGTTGAGCAGCCATTCACGCACCCGGGACAGGGTCAGGAACATGAACAGCACACCGGAGATAAACACGGCGCCGAGGGCGGTCTGCCAGGTGTAGCCCATGGTACCAACCACGGTGTAGGTGAAAAACGCATTCAAACCCATGCCCGGCGCCAGGCCCACGGGCCAGTTGGCATACAGCCCCATCAACAGGCAACCGAGTGCGGCGGCGATGCAGGTGGCGACGAACGCCGCACCGTGATCGATGCCCGCGTCGGCCATGATGTTGGGATTGACGAAGATGATGTAGGCCATGGTGATGAAGGTGGTGAGGCCGGCGATCAGCTCGGTCTTCACTGTGGTGCCATGCAAGCGCAGTTTGAACAGGCGTTCCAGCCAGCCATTTGGTGAGGGGGCAAGGTCCAGCGTCGGGGCTTCGGATTTGCGGCTATCCACAGCGAGTACTCCTCAAGCATTTTATTGTTATGGCCAGCGCGGAAGCGCTGAGAGGTACTGGCGGGTTTGTTGACCAATAGGTCAGGAACTCGCACGAAGCGAATTATGCTTTTGTATACAAATAAAGCAAATAATGTTTTCTATCTGCTGCGCCAAATAGATGAAAGGCAACCAAAGGGTCAGGGCTGGTTGGCGAGCGCCTGATTCACCGTCAGCCACCCAACCACCGCGTCTTCACCGGCGTCATTGAAGGCACGTTGCAGCAACTTCACCTGTTCGCGGCGCAGTGACTGTTCGAAGCGCAGGCCTTCTTCGGTCAATTCCAGCAGGCGTTTGCGCTTGTCTGTCTCGGACGCGACGCTGTTGACCAGGTGCATCTCCTGCAATTGGCGCAGAGGGATGTTCAGTGCCTGCTTGCTCACACCGAGCAGTTCCAGCAGTTCCTTCACGCTCAGCGCCGGGTAGCGCGCGATGAAAAACACGATGCGCTGATGCACCCGGCTCAGCCCGCGGCGCTCGAGCATTTCGTCAGCCTTGGCGGTAAACGCCTGGTAGCCGAAGAAAAACGCTTCCATCGCGGCCTGCTGGGCGGTTGGGTTTTTAAGGTCAAGCATATTGACGTATCCGTGCGAGTCGTCGTAATTTCGGTCAACCAGTTTGACGTATTTCCCACAGTCTTCGCTACCGGTGACCCCATGGCCTTCTCTGAACGTGTTACGCGCCTCAAAAGCTCCCTGATCCGTGAAATCCTCGCGGCGGCCCAGCGCCCGGAAGTGATGTCGTTCGCCGGTGGCCTGCCGGCCGAAGCCATGCTGCCTGCCTTGAACTGGGACGACATGCCGCTGAACATCGGCCAGTACGGCATGAGCGAAGGCGAACCGCAGTTGCGCGAACTGCTCGCTGCCGAGGCGCGTGCCCTGGGCGTGCCGTGTCAGGCCAGCCACGTGCTGGTGGTCAGCGGCTCCCAGCAGACCCTCGACCTGGCGGCCAAGCTGTACATCGACAAGGGCACCCGGATCCTGCTGGAAGGCCCGACCTACCTGGCCGCGTTGCAGATCTTTCAACTGTTCGGCGCCGATTGCCTCACCGTGCCACTGGACGCCGACGGCCCGGACCTGAACGCGTTGCGTGCCAACCTTGAACGCCATCGCCCGGCGTTCATCTACCTGATCCCGACCTTCCAGAACCCCTCGGCCGTGCGCTACAGCGAGGCCAAGCGCGAAGCCGTCGCCGCCTTGCTCGACGAATTCGGCGTGACCCTGATCGAAGACGAACCCTACCGCGAACTGACTTTCGACGGCGGCAGCGCCAGACCCATCGTCGGGCGCCTGAAAAAAGCCAGCTGGATCTACACCGGCACCGTGTCCAAGACCCTGTTGCCGGGCCTGCGCGTGGGCTATCTGATCGCCAGCCCGGACCTGTTCCCGCACCTGCTCAAGCTCAAGCAATCGGCGGACCTGCACACCAACCGCGTCGGCCAATGGCAGGCCATGCAGTGGATCGGCACGGAGCAATACCAGCAGCACCTGACTCAACTGCGCGGCTTTTATCGCGAGCGCCGCGATGCTTTCCAGTCGGCGCTGGAGCGTCACTTCGTCGAGCTGGCCGACTGGCAGGTGCCCCAGGGCGGTTTATTCTTCTGGCTGACCTTGAAACAGCCGCTCGACACCCGCACCTTGTTGGCTCAAGCGCTCGACCAGAACGTCGCGTTCATGCCCGGTGAACCGTTCTTTTCCGAGCCCGACCGACACCTGGGTTCGTTGCGGCTCAATTTCAGCCATATCGACCCGGCCCGTTTGGACGAAGGTCTCAAGCGCCTGGCCGCGGTGGTCCGTCAAGCACAGCACGCGCAAGCAGCATAAGGGGGAGCCCCATGTACAAGGTTTATGGCGATTACAAGTCGGGCAACTGCTACAAGGTCAAATTGATGCTCAGCCTGCTGGGCATCCCGTACCAATGGATCGATGTGGACATCCTCAAGGGTGACACCCAGACCGCCGAGTTCCTGGCGAAGAACCCCAACGGCAAGATCCCCGTTCTGGAGCTGGAAGACGGCACCTGCTTGTGGGAGTCCAACGCGATCCTCAACTTCCTTGCCGATGGCAGCGAGTTCCTGCCCACCGAACCGCGCCTGCGCACCCAAGTGTTGCAGTGGCAGTTCTTCGAGCAGTACAGCCATGAGCCGTACATTGCGGTGGCGCGGTTTATCCAGTTTTACCTGGGCCTGCCCGAGGACCGCCTGGAGGAATACAAGAAACTGCACAAAGGCGGTTACAAGGCACTCAAGGTCATGGAGCGCCAACTGCAACTGACGCCGTACCTGGTGGGCGAGCAGTTCTCCATCGCCGATGTGGCCTTGTATGCCTATACCCATGTGGCCCATGAGGGTGGTTTTGAGCTGGAGGCTTATCCGGCTGTGCAGGCGTGGTTGAAGAGGGTTGCCAGCCATCCCAAGCATGTGGCCATGCTCGGTTAAACCTGTGGTAGGGGGCTTGCTCCTCCCACATTCAGTTCTTCGTTCAGCAAGTCAAAGCAGCGTTGCGCCGCCGGGCTCAGGCCCATCCCGCTGCGACTGATCAGCCCGATCTCCCGGTTTACGCCGGGATGCTCGATGTGGATGCGCTTCAACCCCGCCAGGCTGTCCGCCGCCGATTCCGGCAGCACACTGATCCCCAACCCCTGGCGCACCAGTGCCAGCACCGTCGACATGTAGTTGGCCTCCATGCCCGCGTTCATCGTCAGGCGCGTCTCATCGAACAGCGCATCCACTTGCTCGCGCACGCTGCTGTCGCGGCCAGTGAGGATGATCGGTTGGTCCGCCAGTTGTGCCAGGGTCAGTTTGCGATGGCGGGTCAGCGGATGACCGACCGGTACAAACGCGCACAGGCGATCGTTCAGCACTGGCACGAACTCCAGGCCATGGCTGAGCCGTGCGCGCACGCCGATGCCGAAATCCACCTCGCCGGACCGCACCTGGGCGTGTATGCGATGGGCCACCAGGTCATGCAGGCGCACTTCGATTCCGGCAAAACGTTCGCGAAACAGGCGCAGCACCGGTGGCAGGCTGCCGGCACAGACCGAGGGCAGGGCGGCGATGGTCACCACGCCTCGGCGCAACGCCGCCAGGTCGCGGGACCCGCTGACGATGTTGTCCAGATCCAGCAGCAGTTTTTCCATCGGCCCACGGGCGTCCTGGCCAGCGGCGGTGATGCTGACGTGGCGCGGGCTGCGGTCGAGCAGGGCGACGCCGAGCCAGTCTTCCAGTTGTTGCACCTGCACCGTCAGCGCAGAAGGCGACAGATGCAGCTCATTGGCCGCCTTGGTGAAACTGCCAGTACGGGCCACGGCAAGAAACGCCTGAATGTGTTGGATACTGTTCTTCATTTTGTTTTTCCGAACACTAGCGGGTGAATATTCCAATTTACAAAGACTAACCTGCTTCCAATACTCCAGGGAAAACAATAACCGACCAAAAAGGTCGCTCTGGAGTAACCCATGCTCGCTACCCTGGGTGTCATCACCATCCTGTGCCTGCTCGCTGCCGTCATGAGCAAACGCCTCTCGCCGCTGGTGGCCCTGATCGCCTTGCCGATCATCGCCGCACTGCTCGGTGGGTTCGGCCTGCAAACCAGCGCCTTCATCATCACCGGTATCAAGAACGTCGCCCCCGTGGTCGGCATGTTCGTCTTTGCGATCCTGTTTTTCGGGATCATGACCGATGCCGGCATGCTCGACCCCATCATTGATCGCATCCTGCGCACGGTAGGGACGCGTCCTACACGCATTGTTGTAGGCACCGCGACCCTGGCGCTGCTGGTACACCTGGACGGCTCCGGCGCGGTGACATTCCTGGTGACGGTACCGGCGATGTTGCCGCTGTATACGCGGCTGGGTATCGATAAGCGCATCCTGGCCTGTGTCTGCGCGATGGCGGCCGGGGTCAACTTCCTGCCGTGGACGGGCCCGGTGCTGCGCTCGTCAGCGGCCCTGCACGTGCCGGTGGCGGACCTGTTCCAGCCGTTGATCCCGGTGCAGATCGTCGGCCTGATCTTTGTGTTTGCCTGTGCCTGGTGGCTGGGCCGTCGCGAAGAAAAACGCCTGGGCCTCGGCGCCGGCTCCACGGTGGATGCGGTGCCGCAACGGGTGCTCAGTGAAGACGATATCAAGCTGCGTCGCCCGCGCCTGTTCTGGGTCAACCTGATCCTGACCGTGCTGGTGATGGTGGTGATGATTGCCGGCTGGGTCGACCCGGTGGTGATGTTCATGCTCGGCACCGTAGTGGCGTTGTGCATCAACTATCCGAACGTAGATGCCCAGCGTGCCCGCATCGATGCCCATGCCAAGACCGCCCTGACCATGGCCAGTATCCTGCTGGCCGCCGGGGTGTTCACCGGCATCATGCAAGGCACCGGTATGCTCAAGGCTATCGCCGAAGTAGCGGTGGCGCAGATTCCGGCGGGTCACGGCAAGTTGATCCCGGCGGTGGTGGGGTTCATTTCCATGCCGTTGAGCATGCTGTTCGACCCCGATTCCTACTATTTCGGCGTGATGCCGGTGATCGCCGAAGTCGGCAAGGCCCTGGGCGTCGACCCGCTGCAAGTGGCCCAGGCCTCGTTGCTGGGGGTGCACACCACCGGCTTCCCGGTCAGCCCGCTGACCCCTGCGACTTTCCTGTTGGTGGGCCTGTGCAAGATCGAGTTGGCCGATCACCAGCGCTTCACCATTCCGTTTCTGTTTGCCGCGTCGGTGTTGATGACCCTGACCGCGTTGCTCCTGGGAGTGATTTGAGATGAAAACCTTGCGCATCGGTTCTGGTGCCGGCTATTCCGGCGACCGTATCGAACCGGCGGTCGAGTTGGCCGAACACGGCGACCTGGATTACCTGGTATTCGAATGCCTGGCTGAACGCACCATCGCCTTGGCGCAACAGGCGCGGATCAGCGATCCGCAGGGCGGTTACGATCCACTGTTGAGTGAGCGCATGCGCCGGGTGCTGCCGTTTGTGGGTGTGCAGACCGGGCGCCGTCGCCTGCGGGTGATCACCAATATGGGCGCGGCCAATCCAGTGTCGGCGGCGGCCGAAGTGCGGCGAATTGCTGTTGAGTTGGGCCTGGATCTCAAGGTGCTCGCTGTGGTGGGCGACGACGTGTTGACGATGTTGCAGCCCGAGTTTCTGCTGGATAACGGCCAGACCGTCGGCTCTTTGGGCGAACGGTTGATCTCTGCGAATGCCTACCTGGGCGTCGACGGCATTCTGCAGGCATTGCACGCCGATGCGGACGTGGTGATCACCGGGCGCGTGGCCGACCCCTCGCTGTTCCTGGCGCCGCAGATGGTTGAGTTCGGCTGGGCGGCGGACGATTGGCCGCGGCTGGGGCGCGGCACCTTGGTGGGTCATTTGCTCGAATGTGCCGGGCAAGTCAGCGGTGGGTATTTTGCCGACCCGGGTTTCAAGGATGTGGATGACCTGGCGCGCCTGGGTTTCCCGCTGGCCGAGATTGATGCTGACGGTCAGGCCGTGATCACCAAGGTCACCGGCTCCGGTGGGCGGGTCAGCCGTGCCACCTGCACCGAGCAGCTGATCTACGAAGTGCATGACCCTGCGGCCTATCTGACGCCGGATGTAACCGCCGATTTTTCCCGGGTGTGCTTTGTCGAGGAGGGCGCTGATCGCGTTCGTGCCCAAGGTGCTGGTGGTCGCTCGCGTCCCGAACGGTTGAAGGTGAGTGTTGGCTATCTGGACGGCTGGATCGGCGAAGGGCAGATGTCCTACGGTGGGCCCGGTGCTGTCGCACGGGCGCAGCTGGCGCGGGATGTCGTGCTCAAGCGCCTTGAGTTGATAGGCGTGAAGATGCAGGACGTGCGTGCCGAACTGATCGGCATGGACTCGCTGCACGGCCCGCGCAGCACGGTGGAGCCCTGGGAAGTGCGCCTGCGCGTGGCGGCACGCTGTGAAGAGCGCAGCGAAGCGGTGCGCGTGGGCAACGAAGTGGAAACCCTTTACACCAATGGCCCGTCCGGTGGCGGCGGCGCGAGCAAGAGCGTGCGGCAGGTGGTGGCGGTGGCGTCGTTGCTGCTGCCGCGTGATGCGGTCAACCCGAGGATCGAAGCATGAAGCTGCACACACTGGCCCATTCCCGCACGGGGGATAAGGGCGATACGTCGAACATTTCGATCATTGCCTATCGTGCCGAGGATTACCCCTGGCTCTGCGAACAACTGACCGTCGAGCGTGTGGCTGGGTTTTTTGCGGATCTACTGGAGCCAGGCGCCGCACCGGTGCGGCGCTATGAGCTGGCGAATGTGCAGGCACTGAACTTCGTGCTGCCGGGCATCCTGCGCGGCGGTGTGACCCGCTCGCTGGCGCTGGATGCCCATGGCAAGTGCCTGGGCTCTGCACTGCTGGACATTGATTTGCCAATAATGAACTAAGTGTGGGAGGGGGCTTGCCCCCGATAGCAGAGTGTCAGTCACACACTAAGTTGACTGATACACCGCCATCGGGAGCAAGCTCCCTCCCACATGGGTCATCCAGTGTCTGTCAGACCGCAGCGAAACGCTTGTCGAGGTAATCGATGATCACCTCGGAGTCATACATCCAGGTGGTCTGGCCATTCTCTTCAATGCGCAGGCACGGCACCTTGATCTTGCCGCCTTGCTCCAGCAGGGTCTGGCGGTCCTGCTCGTTGTTCTTCGCGTCCTTCAACGCCACCGGCACATTCAGGCGGTGCAGGGTGCGACGGGTCTTCACGCAGAACGGGCAGGCGTGGAACTGATACAGGGTCAGTTCCTTGGCCGCTGCATTCACCTGCGCCTGCTGTTCGGCGGGGCGCTGTTTTTTACGGGGACGGGTCAGGAAGTCGCCCGCGATGATGATCTGGCCGAGGCCGACTCGAAGTGCTTTGACCAACATGGTTTAAACCTCTTGCCCATAACTGAGGGGCGGCAGCTTACCTGAATTCTGCGGGCGAAAAAAAAACCGGCGATGAACGCCGGTCTTTTCCTACGCAGCCCGTTACTTGATCAGGCTAAGGAATTCGCTGCGGGTCGCCGCGTTTTCGCGGAACTCACCCAGCATCACCGAAGTGATCATCGACGAATTCTGTTTCTCCACACCACGCATCATCATGCACATGTGCTTGGCCTCGATCACCACGGCCACGCCCAGGGCGCCGGTGACTTGCAACACCGCGTCGGCGATCTGGCGACTGAGGTTTTCCTGGATCTGCAGGCGGCGGGCATACATGTCGACAATCCGCGCGACCTTGGACAGGCCCAGCACTTTGCCGCTCGGGATGTAGGCAACGTGGGCCTTGCCGATAAACGGCAGCAGGTGGTGTTCGCACAGCGAGTACAACTCGATGTCCTTGACCAGCACCATTTCGCTGTTGTCGGAGCTGAACAAGGCACCGTTGGTGACTTCTTCCAGTGTCTGCTCATAGCCGCGGCAGAGGTACTGCATCGCCTTGGCGGCACGCTTTGGCGTGTCGAGCAGGCCCTCGCGGGAAACGTCCTCGCCGAGTTGGCCGAGGATCGCGGTGTAATTCTGTTCCAGGGACATGAAACTACCTGTGGGATTTTCGCAAAGCGCAAGGTTACGGTGGCGGGCACATCGCTGCAAGCCTGACGATGGCACTTGTTACTCGTCGCGCCCTTCCATCATGGTCCGCTTGAGCATCACATACACCGCCCCCGCGCCGCCGTGGCGGGCCTGGCACGAGGTAAAGCCGAGTACCTGGGCGTGCTGGCGCAGCCAGGTGTTGACGTGGCTCTTGATCATCGGCCGCTTGCCGTCCAGCCGCACGGCCTTGCCATGGGTGACGCGCACGCAGCGGATTTCGAATTTGGTGGCTTCGGCGAGGAAGGCCCACAGGGTTTCCCGGGCTTTTTCCACGGTCATGCCGTGCAGGTCGAGGCTGCCTTCGAACGGGATCTGGCCGATCTTGAGCTTGCGCATCTGGCTTTCCTGCACACCGTCGCGGGCCCACATCAGCTCGTCTTCGGGGCCGACGTCGATCACGAACTGGTCCGACAGGCCGTCCACGGTGGTGGCATCGGTGCGCACGGTCGCGGCCTGGCGCAGCTTGGCGATCTGCGCGCGGTCGGCCTTGGGTTTGCCGGTGTCGGCGCGGTCGTGCTTGATCGGCTTGACGCCGCGCAGCTCGTTTTTGAACAGGGAAAAATCGTCGTCTTGCATGTCAGCCTCCGCGAAGGGCGGGCAGTTTACCTAAATCGCGGCGGCCGGGGCGCAGGAAACGCTATCCAAGCGCCATCAGTCGTGTTTTTTCATCAGGTGCGAAGCGATATTAAGCGACAACGGCTGGCGCATTTTCCGACGGCTGCGCCGCCACAACCATACGCCCAACCACAGTACCAGCAGCCCGATCCCCAACAGGATAGCCGAGCCGCCAGGGCTGGCATTCAGCTCGCCAAGGGCCGGGGAGTGACCAGACAGACCAGCGCCACCAGCGCCGGCCAACAGCAGACCTACGATCGCCAGCAGCGCGGCGATGCCGGCAACCAGGCGCAGACGCCAGTTGCTCGGGCCCTTGGGGCGCAAGCGACGAGCATCAAAACCATCGGATATCTTCATTCCGACCTTTCCTCCAGGGTATCGGCCCTTCGACCGGACAATACACAGGTTGTTCCGGGGCGAGGGGTAAATGCGCCAAATGAAAAGGCTTTGCGGATGAGCGGGGTAATAAACATTGCCGCACCGCTCATCAGAAGGTCGATCAGATCAGGTCTTTGGTCAACGCCAGGGTGGCGAAGTTGTCGGCCATGATGGCCATTTCGGTCTGCTGTACGTGCTCGGCGCTCAGGATGCCGCCTTTGCAAGGCAGGTCGCGGGTGGCGCAGGCATCTTCCACCAGGGTGCAGCGAAAGCCCAGGTTCTTGGCGGCACGCACGGTGGTGCTGACGCTGGAGTGGCTCATGAAGCCGCAGACAATCAGGTCCAGGGAACCGAGGTCCTGCAGGTGTTTTTCCAGGCCGGTGCCGTGAAATGCGCTGGGCAGCAGTTTGCCGATGATGGTTTCGTCGCCTGCAGGCTCAAGGCCCGGGATGAACTCACCCCGTTCGCCTTGCGGGTCGAACAAGCCGCCAACGGTGCCCAGGTGACGCACATGCACGATCGGGCGCCCGGCGTTGCGCGCTGCGGCGACCAGTTGCTTGATGTTACCAACGGCCGCGTCCATGCCCGAGAGGGCGAGCGGGCCGCTGAGGTATTCCTTCTGGGCGTCGATGATCACGAGGGTCGCATGGCTGAGGTTCGCAGCTGCGTAACCACGACCGCTGAGTTGAAACATCGTCTTTGGAACGGACATTCTGGGGCTCCTGTGAGGGGGGCTTTTGCGACATTGTCCACTGGCTGAGCGGTTCTGTGAATCGCTACCATCGTAAGGTACGCCGTTGTTGACGTGTAGCCATGTCAAGAGGTGGGCCTGTTTGACACAATGATGGCAATTCGGATGAAATCCGACGGATGGGCGCTGGGTTTCGTACATCGTCGGTACAGGTGAACGCTGTTAGAATCACCAGTCGTTTTTTCCAGGAGCTTGCCCCCGTGATCACATCCCGCCTGCGCACGTTGCGCGACCACATCCGTTGGGCTGTCAGCCGTTTCCATGGGGAAGACCTGTTTTTCGGGCATGGCACTGACAATGCCTGGGACGAAGCCCGTCAATTGGTGCTCGGCGCGTTGAACTTGCCGTGGGAGATTGCCGACAGTTATCTGGACTGCAACCTGGAGGAAGAGGAAGTTTCCCATGTGCAACGTTTGCTGCACAGGCGCATCCATGAGCGCGTGCCCACCGCGTACCTGTTGAACGAGGCGTGGTTCTGCGGCATGTCGTTCATCGTCGACGAACGCGTGCTCATCCCCCGTTCACCGATCGGCGAGCTGATCGAAAACCGCTTCGAACCCTGGCTGGCGCAACCGCCGGCACGCATTCTCGACCTGTGCACCGGCTCCGGCTGTATCGGCATTGCATGTGCCTACGAGTTCCAGGACGCCGAAGTGGTGCTGGGCGACCTGTCGTTCGAAGCCCTGGAAGTGGCCAACCAGAACATCGAGCGCCATGGCGTCGATGAGCGCGTGTACACCGTTCAGGGTGACGGTTTCGACGGTCTGCCGGGCCAGCGTTTTGACCTGATCGTGTCGAACCCGCCGTATGTGGATGCGGAAGATTTCGCCGACATGCCCGACGAATACCAGCACGAACCGGAACTGGGCCTGGCCTGCGGCGATGATGGCTTGAACCTGGTGCGGCGCATGCTGGCCGAAGCGGCGGACCACCTGACCGAGAAAGGTTTACTGATCGTGGAGGTGGGCAACAGCCAGGTGCACGTCGAGGCGTTGTACCCGGAAGTGGACTTCGCCTGGCTGGACTTCCAGCGTGGTGGGCATGGGGTGTTCATGTTGACGGCGGAGCAGTGCCGCCAACATCAGGCGGTGTTTGCCGCCCGCGTTTAACCCACCTTACTGAACGAATAGGGCCAATGTGGGAGGGGGCTTGCCCCCGATGGCGGTGGATCAGTCAGCTACTCCAAATACTGACACTCAGCTATCGGGGGCAAGCCCCCTCCCATATTCAGACCTTATTTCAAGGCATAGACTCATTTCAGCGGTGGGTGGCAATCCAGATCAACAACCCCGCCTGAAACACCGTAAACGCCACCAGGCAGGTGATGGTAAAGCGCAACCCGCTGTCCTCACGCTTGAACTTGGTGACCTTTTCCTCTTCCTTGCGCAGCTTCACTTCCTGCTCCGCCAGGTTCTGCTCAGCCTGTTGCAGCATCTGCGCGGCTTCGAGAATCTCCACGAACTGCACCTTCTCGGTGTTCCAACTGTCCAGCACATCACCGACCTTGCCCGGCTGCACATTACCTTTGAGGTGTTGCACATCGGCGTAGGCCACATCAAAGCCCTGGATGCGCAGGAAGTGATCGCGGCGCAGGCGGGTGGCCTCGTTCAAGGCATCTTTGTTGGCCAGGTCGACGCCGTCGACGCGATAGTGTGACCACTTCTTCTTCGCCCACGCGGCGCCCTGGGCCACCAGGAAGCGACCGATACCCCGGTTGGCTGGTTCGATTTCCAGGCTGTTGCCCGGGCCGAAGTGCACACGGTGCTTGTCGTGGTCGACCCAGATATCCAGGTGGTTCTGCTCACGGCGCACGCGCTGCCCTGGCAGCTGGATGACCATGCGCAGCAGGCTGTGGTGTTTGTCATTGCGCTCGGCGTAGCCGAACTGCACGAACCGCAACGGTCGCACGCCAGTGGCACGGTCGGTGGCCAGGGGCGCCAGGCGCAGCATCTTGAAATGCTCGGCCTGGACATCCGCCCACGGCAGGGGCGCCGCGTCGACGGCCTCGGTTTTTTCAGCCGGGGTGTCGGCGGTGGATTCCGGTGTTGCTTCAGTGGTTGTCATGCGGCGCGATCCTGTCCAAGCCCAGCGAGCCGACAGTCTTTTTACTGTCGACCCAGGGCTTATCGGCCGGTTTTCCCAGGACTGGAGGCAAATAGTCGCTTAATGGGGTTGAAGTCCTTCGATAAAACGCACGACGCGGCTGCCCAGCTCGGCGGCGAGGGGCAGTTGCGGATCGTTGTAGGAGGCCAATTGTTGCTTCACATCGTTGGGCACGATGCGCATCACGTGGTTCATGCCTTCGATGACCGCCAACTGCGCGTCGGGCTTGGCCTTTTTCAATCGCTGGGCGTCGCTCACACCCACCTGGATATCGTGGGTGCCCTGGATGATCAGCGCGGGCATGCGCAACTGGGCGAAAGCGGCCGATGGGTCGGCACGGAACAGGCTGATCAGGTACGGCTGCACACTGGGGCGGAAAATACCTTCCAGCGGGCCAGGCACGTCGTTATCCACCTGGCCGGCCTTGAGGTGATCGAGGATCTCGTTGCTGCGCAGCAACAGGGCGGGGGGCAGGTGATCGGCCAACTGCTGGCGGATCACCTGGTCTACCGGGCGTGCGCTGCCGGACAACGAAATGACGCCGGCCGGGTCCAGTTGCGGCGCGGCGAGGGTCGCCACCAAAGCGCCTTCGCTATGACCCAGCACAATCAACGGCCCCAGGCGTGTGTCGGCCTTGAGCCGCTTGCCCCAGGCCACGGCATCGGCCACGTAGGCATCCAGGGTCAGGTTGCGCTCATCCGGCGTGGCCGCCAGGCTGGCCGCGACGCCGCGCTTGTCGTAGCGCACGCTGGCGATATTGTGCCGCGCCAGCACCCAGGCCAGACGCTTGAGGCTGTCGTTGCGCGCGCCGTCGGCACTGTTGCCGTTGCGGTCGGTGGGACCGGAGCCGGCGATGATCAGTACAACCGGGACTGGCCTATCGGATTTGGGCAACAAGAGTGAGCCAAACAACTCGCCACTGCCGGTGTCGAGGCTGATGGGCCTTTGCAGCACGACCGGGGAGGCGGCGAAGCCAACGCTGGAAAACAGGGTGAGGGTCAAAAGCAGAACTCGCAGCATCATCGCGCCATCATGGGGAAGGTGCCGGTTGGACCAAGGTCTACCGGGAAGGTTTCGAGGATGAACTACTCGGTTAGCCTGCGTATACTGGCCGCCTTAAGTTATTACGGTTGACTTGATTCAACTGATTTCACGGAGCGCCCTGCATGTCCGGCAATACCTTCGGCAAGCTGTTCACTGTCACCACCGCGGGCGAAAGCCATGGCCCGGCGTTGGTCGCCATTGTCGACGGCTGCCCGCCAGGCCTCGAACTGTCCCTGGAAGACCTGCAGCGTGACCTCGACCGCCGCAAGCCCGGCACCAGCCGCCACACCACCCAGCGCCAGGAGCCGGACGAAGTCGAGATCCTCTCCGGCGTGTTCGAAGGCCGCACCACCGGTTGCGCCATCGGCCTGCTGATCCGTAACACCGACCAGAAGTCCAAGGACTACTCGGCGATCAAGGACCTGTTCCGCCCGGCCCACGCCGACTACACCTACCACCACAAATACGGCGAGCGCGACTACCGTGGCGGCGGCCGCAGTTCGGCCCGCGAAACCGCCATGCGCGTGGCCGCCGGTGCCATTGCCAAGAAATACCTGGCCACCCAGGGCATCGTGATCCGGGGCTACATGAGCCAACTGGGTCCGATTGAAATCCCGTTCAAGACCTGGGACAGCGTCGAGGACAACGCCTTCTTCAGCCCGGACCCGGACAAGGTGCCGGAACTGGAAGCCTACATGGACCAGTTGCGCCGCGACCAGGATTCCGTCGGCGCGAGGATCACCGTGGTGGCCGAAGGCGTGAAGCCGGGACTGGGCGAGCCGATCTTCGACCGCCTCGATGCGGAACTGGCCCACGCGCTGATGAGCATCAACGCCGTCAAAGGCGTTGAAATCGGTGCCGGCTTTGCCTGTGTGTCCCAGCGTGGCACCGAGCACCGTGACGAGTTGACCCCGCAAGGCTTCCTCAGCAACAACGCCGGCGGCATCCTCGGCGGTATTTCCTCCGGCCAGCCGATCGTGGCGCACCTGGCGCTCAAGGCCACATCGAGCATCACCACGCCAGGGCGTTCGATCGACGTGCACGGCAACCCGGTGGACGTGATCACCAAGGGCCGCCACGACCCATGCGTCGGCATCCGTGCCACCCCGATCGCCGAAGCGATGATGGCCATCGTGTTGATGGACCACCTGCTGCGCAATCGTGGGCAAAACGCCGATGTGCGCGTGAGTACGCCGGTGCTGGCCCAGTTGTGACGGCGCTGCTGTGACAGCCCTCCCATACTGGCGCCTCTCCAGCTTCTACCTGTTCTACTTCGCCCTCCTGGGGGCGACCGCGCCGTTCCTGGCGCTGTACTTCGATCACCTCGGGTTCTCCAGCGCGCGTATCGGCGAGCTGGTGGCCATTCCCATGCTGATGCGTTGCGTGGCGCCCAACCTGTGGGGCTGGCTGGGCGACTACACCGGCCGGCGCCTGGCCATCGTGCGTTTTGGTGCGGTGTGCACCCTGGCGAGTTTTTCGCTGATCTTCGTCAGCCATACCTACGCCTGGCTGGCCCTGGTCATGGCGCTGCATGCATTCTTCTGGCATGCGGTACTGCCGCAATTTGAAGTGATCACCCTCGCGCACCTGCAAAAGCAGACGGCGCGCTACAGCCAGATCCGCCTGTGGGGCTCCATCGGGTTTATCCTCACCGTGGTGATCATGGGCCGCTTGTTCGACTGGTTGAGCCTGGACATCTACCCGGTTGTGGTCGTAGTCATCATGGCCGGCATCATCGGCGCCAGCCTGTGGGTGCCGAATGCGCAGCCCGCGACCCACGGCAATCGTCTGGCGGGCGACGGCTTCCTCAAGCAATTGCGCAGCCCCGGCGTACTGGCGTTTTATGCCTGCGTGGCATTGATGCAACTGAGCCACGGCCCCTATTACACCTTCCTCACGCTGCACCTCGAACACCTGGGTTACAGCCGGGGCGTGATCGGCATGCTCTGGGCGCTGGGGGTCGTGGCGGAAGTATTGATGTTCCTGGGCATGAGCCGCATCCTCACGCGCGTTTCGGTGCGTCGTGTACTGCTGGCGAGCTTCCTGTTGGCGGCATCGCGCTGGCTGCTGTTGGGGTCGTTTGCCGAGTATTTCTGGGTGTTGTTGCTGGCGCAGGTGATGCACGCTGCCACGTTCGGCAGCTTTCATGCAGCCTCGATTGCCTTTGTGCAACGCAGTTTTGGTGACCGGCAACAAGGCCAGGGCCAGGCGCTCTACGCCGCCCTGGCCGGCACCGGCGGTGCGCTGGGTGCGCTGTATGCCGGCTACAGCTGGAACCTGTTGGGGCCGACCCTGACCTTCAGTATCGCGAGCGTCGCGGCCCTGGCCGCCGCCCTTATCATCGGTCTTCGATTGCACGAGCAGAACCAAGGAACCCTTCAATGAGTTATGTCGCCGTCTACTGCGCTGCTTCACCGGACACCCCGAACAAGGTGCTGACCCACCCCGAGGATATTGCTGCGACCCTGGCCGAGCACGGCGTGCGTTTTGAGCGTTGGCAACCGGTTTCTATCGAGAAGGGGGCCACAGATGCGCAACTGATTGCGGCGTACAAGGCACAGATTCAAGCCTTGGGCTACGCGGGTGCGCAGGTGCTCAGGGTGACGGAGGATCATCTCCAGAAGGCCGAGGTGCGTGCGGGCTTTCTTGCCGAGCGCCGCTGCAGCGAAGCTGCCGCACGTTTCATCATCGCTGGCCAGGGGCTGTTTTCCCTGCACATAGGCGATTATGTATACGCCGTGCGTTGCGAGAAAAACGACCTGCTTGTGATCCCGGCCAGTATGCCGCACTGGATTGACATGGGGGAGAACCCGCACTTTGTCACACTGCGGCTGTTCAATACGCTTGAAGAATGCATACCGGAGTTCATCGAGGACGATATTGCCAGTCGTTTCCCCGGCCTGGACGACTAATCCCCACCGATCAAAAACTACAACCCCTGAAGGTTGGAAGTTGCTGTGGGAAGAAACTTAAACTTCTGTAAGGCTTGGATGTTTATGCGCGGGCCTGCGCCTTAATACCATTCGTTATGTAACCCTCTGCGACATCAATGTTTATGTCACCTGTCAATAGGAGGAATCCGAAGAGGGGGCGGCATGAGCCAGAGAAAGGAGAGGAACTAATGAGTGGCCCCAAGGAATCGTTTCTACCGCCATATTCGGTACCCAATGCAATCAGGCGACGTTTGAACCTGGCTGGCAAGGCCCTGACTCCGGCGGAGTTGGAAATCCTGCGCTGGGCTTCGGAAGGCAAGACCGTCTGGGAGATCAGCCAGATACGCGCCACGTCCGAAGCAACCGTGAAATTCCACCTGCGTAATATCTATTGCAAGCTGCAAGTGACCAATCGGGTACAAGCCGTCAATGAAGCCAGCCGCCAGGGGCTGTGTTGAACCCATGAAAAAGGGCCGCGACGCTCAATGCGTCGCGGCCCTTTTGGGTATTTCAGGCTTAAGCCGAGTGGTAGGTCGGCAAGGCAAAGCGGTTCTGGCTTTGCAGCATCGAAATCTGCGGCAACTCGCTGGCCTGTTCAGCCAGGTCGCGGCGAATGGCGCTGATGACCCAGGTCAGCTGATCGGCAGTGTGCAACTGCTGATAGGAGATCGAACGCTTGACCTGTTTACCTTCGCTGTTGCGCAGGGTCAGCAGGATGCCGCCGTCTGGACGAGGCTGGGTGGTGACATCGTAGTTGGAGAATACTGAAGCGAATTTATCTTGGATCAGGCTCATGTCTATCAGCTCCGTTGGCTCAAGTGGGCAAGCATGGAGAGATAGGTGCAGTGATTGTGCCAGCTAGTGATTTAGATAAATATCGTTATAAATCAAGGAGTTATAAAAATACAAAATTTCCGGATTCGTGCAATTTGCATGAATGGCCATCATGCATCCTGCATTTTGCGTTGCTGGGCGCGCTCGGGCAGGTGCCTCATTACTCATAATGACTCTCTCTGCTTGGCTTAATTCCTTTTTTCAGCGTTCGCTTATCGGGATACAAAACTTTTCAAATCCTGCGTGTACAGCCGAAGAGGGCCTGACGTACTTTTCTGCAAGGTTTACGAACAATAAGAAAAAGGACGTTCCCATGAGCCACCCGCAAAACGACATGATCACCTGGGGCATGATGCTGCGTAAGGTGCCGGCCATTGTTCGTGCTCTGCCTCGGGTGGTGCGCGGCATGCGGGCCGCCAATGTCACCGACCCCGCTCAGCCCTGTGGCCTGGGCTGGCAGTTTGAACAAGCCACCCTGCGCAACCCGGATGGCACCGCCTTGTTGTACGGAGAGCGCGTGCTCAGCTACAGCGAAGCCAACCAGCAGGCCAACCGTATTGCCCACCATCTGCAAGCCCAGGGCATCGGCAAGGGCGATGTGGTGGCGATCTTTATCGAAAACCGTCCCGAGTTGCTGCTCAGTGTGCTGGCCGTGGCCAAGCTGGGCGGCATCTGCGCGATGCTCAATACCGCGCAGACCCAGGCGGCGCTGCTGCACAGCCTCAACCTGGTGAACCCGGTGGCGATTGTGGCCGGTGCGGAATTGGTGGCTTCCTATGACGCGGTACGTGAGCAGGTGAGCATTCCCGCTGAACGCACCTGGTTTGTCGCGGACCAGCAAGCCACTGCGCTGCCCGATGGGTATTGTGACCTGATGGCTGCCAGCGCTGGTGGGCCGGTAGATAACCTGCCGAGTACCGCGCAGATTTTCTTCAACGACCCCTGCTTCTATATCTATACCTCCGGCACCACCGGGCTGCCCAAGGCCGGCATCATGAAACATGGCCGCTGGACCAAGACCGCGATCAGCTTCGGCAGCATTGCGCTGGACATGGGGCCGGAGGATGTTCTTTATTGCACCCTGCCGCTGTACCACGCCACCGGCCTCTGTGTGTGCTGGGGCTCGGCGATTGTCGGGGCGTCCGGTTTCGCTATCCGGCGCAAGTTCAGCGCCAGTCAGTTCTGGGAGGATGCGCGCAGATTCAAGGCGACCACCCTCGGCTACGTCGGCGAACTATGCCGCTACCTGCTCGACCAGCCAGCGGCCGAAAACGACCGTGATCACCGCGTGACCAAGATGGTCGGCAATGGCCTGCGTCCTGGCGTGTGGGCGCAATTCAAGGCGCGCTACGGCGTGGAGCATGTCTGCGAGTTGTACGCCGCCAGCGACGGCAATATCGGTTTTACCAACATATTGAATTTCGACAACACCGTCGGCTTTTGCCTGCAACACTGGGCGTTGGTGGACTACGCCCACGACACGGGTGAACCGATCCGTGGCGGCGATGGTTTCATGCACAAAGTGAAGACCGGCGGGCAGGGCTTGTTGCTGGCCAGGATCGATGAAAAGTCGCCCTATGACGGTTACACCGACCCGGAAAAAAACCGCAAGGTGATCCTCACGGATGTGTTCGAGAAGGGCGACCGCTACTTCAATACCGGCGATCTGGTGCGCAGTATCGGCTTCGGCCATGCACAGTTCGTCGACCGCCTGGGCGACACCTATCGCTGGAAGGGAGAAAACGTCTCCACCACCGAAGTGGAGAACATCCTGTTGCAACATCCGCAGATCGCTGAAGTCGTGGCCTATGGCGTGGAAATCGAAAACACCAACGGCCGTGCCGGCATGGTCGCCATCACCCCGAGCGAATCGCTGGCTGCCCTGGACATGCGTGAGTTGCTGCAGTTCGCCCACGGCCAGTTGCCGCACTATGCCGTGCCATTGTTCCTGCGGATCAAGGTGAAGATGGAAACCACCGGCACCTTCAAATATCAGAAGGTGCGGCTCAAGGAGGAAGCCTTCGACCCGGACAAGGCGGGCAATGACCCGGTCTACGCCTGGCTGCCGGGGTCGGACAGTTATGTGCCGGTCACCGGGCAATTGCTGGCGCAGATCCAGGGTGGGCATTTTCGTTATTAAAGTAGCGCTATTGATTCTGCCTATTGCCGCTTTTGACAAAAAAGCAATGACAGGGGGGAACTCCCTCGTGACACTGGGCGCCATATAAAGGACCAGACAAGGAGCCCCACATGTCAGACCAAGCCAAACAAATGACCGAAGACGAAGCCGCCGAATTTGCCGAGCAGGTCTTCGACGTTGCCCGCAAAGGCGACGCCGCCATGCTCGCTGCGCTGCTGGCCAAAGGCTTGCCGGCCAACTTGCGCAACCACAACGGCGACACCTTGCTGATGCTCGCGGCTTATCACGGCCATGCCGAGGCGGTAAAAGTGCTGCTGGAGTTCAAGGCCGATCCGCAGATCGCCAACGACAAGAACCAGCTGCCGATGGCCGGTGCAGCGTTCAAGGGCAACCTGGACGTGGTCAAGGCGCTGATCGACGGAGGCGCGCCGGTGGACGCCGCGTCTTCCGACGGCCGTACGGCGTTGATGATGGCGGCGATGTTCAACCGCGTGGAAATGGTCGATTACCTGCTGGGGCAGGGCGCCAACCCCAAGGCCACCGACGCTAATGGCGCCACCGCACTGGCTGCCGCGCAAACCATGGGCGCGGTGGATACGACGGCGCAGTTGCAGAAACTGGTGTAGGCTACGCGCCCTCAAAAGCCAGCCCGCTACAGGACCATTCCCATGAAAACCGCCCTCGTCGAACTCATCAGCAAAATCAGCGCCGGCGTCATGGGCGAGGACGAGGTGGCGCGCATCGCCGATGAGGCAGCCCAGGCCTACGCCGACCCGGCCGCGTTTCTGGCGGCCAACCCGGATATCAACTATGACGACACCTTCCCCATCCCACTGGGTGAGTGGGTGGTGGTCGGCAGCCTGCCGGACACCGTGCTGTTCCAGGCCGACACCTATGGTGACCTGTTCGCGCAGATCGTCGCGTCGTTCGGCCCGGGCGTTGCGTTCAACCTCAAGCCCAAGCAACTGGCCAAGACCGAAGACCTGACCGCACTCAACCGCATCCAGATCCAGATGAGCGCCCTCAGCCCGGAGGATGGCGGCTATGTGCTGCTCAACTTCAGCCAACTGCTGGATGATGAGATCCAGGCGGTACTGGTGTACGGCAACGACCTGCCGCGCGTGCTGGAGCTGTGCGCCGAAATCGGCATCAAGGGCGAACCGTCCCTGGAAGCGCTGAAAGTCGCGGTTCACGTCTGAAATAAAACGGAACCCCCGTGAGGGCTGACTATCCTACAAGGGCATGCCCTCACTTAGGAGCGACACCATGGGTTCCACGTTTAATAGCTTGATCGGGCTGATCATCCTCGCGCTGGATATCTGGGCGATCATCAACGTATTCAAAAGCGGCGCAAGCACGGGCGCCAAGGTGTTGTGGATCTTGTTGATCCTGCTGCTGCCGGTGCTGGGCCTGATCATCTGGGCGATTGCCGGACCACGGGGTAATGTGCGGATCTGATCTCGCACACCACCTGGCAGCTGTCGAACCCTGGCTCGGCCGCTGTCGGGCCACGGGTTTACCCTTCAATTCATTTTGTGTTTCGAAATATTCGCTGCACAAAATTTTCACATCCCTTCCAAGACAATTCGCCGGCTTTATCTTCCTGCCAAGGCCCTGTCCCAAGAGCCACTAAAGGCGGAGCGCCGGTGCACGTTCAGTAATTAATAGCCTTGCCGCCGTTGATCGGGCACCATTCGCGCCACTGCACTACTTCGTCACTTAAACTTCCAATGGGTCCTGAAACGACATGGCAAACCCGGACGCCCTGAGTCAGCAGCGAGCTTCTAATCGCCTGCTGCAACCGACCGTCAAATCCCATCTGGCGTACACGCTGCTCTGCGCACTGGTCATGATGGTGATGTTCTCCCTGCTGCGCCTGGCGCTGCTGGTCTACAACCGCGAAATGATCCTCGACACGCCGGCCTCGACCTTCCTCGAAGCGTTCGGCAATGGCCTGCGCCTGGACATTCGCCTGGTGATGTACCTGCTGGTCCCGCTGCTGTTGGCCTTGTTCAGCGTCCGCGCCATGGCTGCGCGTGGGTTCTTCCGTTTGTGGCTGACCGTCGCGTCCAGCATCGCCCTGTTCCTGGGCCTGATGGAAATGGACTTCTACCGCGAGTTCCACCAGCGCCTCAACGGCCTGGTCTTCCAATATGTGAAGGAAGACCCGAAGACCGTGATGAGCATGCTCTGGTACGGTTTCCCGGTGGTGCGCTACTTGCTGGCCTGGGCCGTGGGTACGTTGATCCTGAGCATGGCGTTCAAAGGCGCCGACCGCGCCACACGCCCGCGTGGCCCGTTCAGCGGTGGCAGCATCGGCACTCGCCAGGTCGCGCCGTGGTACACGCGCATCGCGGTGTTCGTGGTCTGCCTGCTGATCGCCGTGGTCGCCATCCGTGGCACCCTGCGCCAGGGGCCGCCGCTGCGTTGGGGGGATGTCTACACTACGGATTCGAACTTCGCCAACCAGTTGGGCCTCAACGGCACCTTGTCGCTGATCGCCGCGGCCAAGTCACGGTTCTCCGAAGATCGCTCCAATATCTGGAAGGCCACCCTCGACCAGCCGCTGGCCACCCAGACCGTGCGTGACATGCTGGTGCTGCCGCAAGAGAAACTGGTGGATACCGACATCGCCGCCGTGCGCCGCGACTACATGCCGCCGGCCGAGAAGACCCTGCCGATCAAGAACGTGGTCGTGATCCTCATGGAAAGCTTCGCCGGTCACTCGGTCGGCGCCTTGGGTCGTCCGGGCAACATCACGCCGTACTTCGACAAACTGTCCAAGGAAGGCCTGCTGTTCGACCGTTTCTTCTCCAACGGCACCCATACCCACCAGGGTATGTTCGCCACCATGGCGTGCTTCCCGAACCTGCCGGGCTTCGAATACCTGATGCAGACCCCGGAAGGCAGCCACAAGCTGTCGGGCCTGCCGCAGTTGCTCAGCGCGCGCAAGTTTGACGACGTGTATGTGTACAACGGCGATTTCGCCTGGGACAACCAGTCGGGCTTTTTCAGCAACCAGGGCATGACCAACTTCATCGGTCGCAATGACTTCGTCGACCCGGTGTTCTCCGACCCGACGTGGGGCGTGTCTGACCAGGATATGTTCAACCGTGGCCTGGAAGAGCTCAAGGCGCGTGAAGGCGGCAAGCCCTTCTATGCGTTGCTGCAAACCCTGTCCAACCACACGCCGTACGCGTTGCCGACGCCGTTGCCAGTTGAGAAAGTCACCGACCGTGGCAGCCTCAACGAGCATTTGACCGCCATGCGCTATTCCGACTGGGCCCTGGGCCAGTTCTTTGAGAAGGCCCGCAAGGAGCCTTACTTCAAGGAAACCCTGTTCGTCATCGTGGGTGACCATGGCTTCGGCAACGAGCAGCAGATCACCGAAATGGACCTGGGCCGTTTCAACGTGCCGATGCTGATGATCGCGCCAGGCATGCAGGAAAAGTTCGGCGAGCGTGACCACACCGTGGGCACCCAGATCGACATCGTGCCAACCATCATGGGCCGCCTGGGTGGCGATACCCTGCACCAGTGCTGGGGCCGTGACCTGTTGAACCTGCCGGAAGGCGATAAGGGTTTTGGTGTGATCAAGCCATCGGGCAGCGATCAAACCGTGGCATTGGTGACGGCAGATCGCATTCTGGTGCTGCCGAAGGAAATGCCACCGAAGTTGTGGGAATACGAACTGGGCGCCAACCCGACCGGTAAAGTGATTCCCGAGTCGCCGGACGAGGCGGCACTGAAGCAGAAACTTGAGTCGTTCCTGCAGACCGCTACCAAGAGCCTGTTGGATAACACCGCCGGTGTGGTCAACGGCAAGCCGGACTAATTAACCGGCCATAAAAAAGAGGCCCTTTAAAGGGCCTCTTTTTTTGCCTGGCGTTTATATACGCCCAAGCAACAACAGTACCAGCAGCACCACTAGGACAACGCCCAGGATACCTGACGGGCCATAGCCCCAGTTACGTGAGTGAGGGAACACTGGCAGACCGCCGACCAGCAGGAGGATCAAGATAATGATCAGAATGAGGCTCATGGTTTTTTTCCTTATTGGCCTTCTGCAAAGACCGGTTGTTTAACGATAGGCCCGCATATTAAAGACAGACGCCTTAACAACTCCGACTCTGGTTCTTCGCAGAAAATTCAGTATTTTTTTAAAGCATTTCGCACACAGGCTTATTTCTTTTAATGCGCTCGCAACTAAACCTATTAGTTGAAAAATATTGAACTTAGGCTATACGCGAACATCCGACCCGGCCCACGGTTTGCCAGGGGCATTCATCACTCTGATGGTGGATGGGGGCAGGAAAAACCTTCGCTACACTGCCGGTCACTTCTTCCGTGAACCACAAGGCAACTTCCTATGCAAAATCGCATGATGATCACTGGCGCCGGGTCCGGCCTGGGTCGTGAAATCGCTCTGCGCTGGGCCCGTGAGGGCTGGCAGTTGGCCTTGTCGGACGTGAGCGAGCCCGGCCTGCAGGAAACCCTCAGGCTGGTGCGCGAGGCCGGTGGCGAAGGTTTTATCCAGCGCTGCGACGTGCGCGACTACAGCCAGCTCACCGCGTTCGCCCAGGCCTGTGAGGTCAAGCTGGGCGGTATCGATGTGATCGTCAACAACGCAGGCGTGGCGTCAGGCGGTTTCTTTGCCGAGTTGTCCCTGGAGGACTGGGACTGGCAGATCGCAATCAACCTGATGGGCGTGGTCAAGGGCTGCAAGGCGTTCCTGCCGCTGTTGGAAAAGAGCAAGGGCCGCATCATCAACATCGCCTCCATGGCCGCGCTGATGCAGGGGCCGGCCATGAGCAACTACAACGTAGCCAAGGCGGGTGTGGTGGCGTTGTCGGAGAGTCTGCTGGTGGAGCTCAAGCAGCAGGAAATCGGTGTACATGTGGTGTGCCCATCGTTCTTCCAGACCAATCTGCTGGATTCCTTCCGTGGGCCGACCCCGGCCATGAAGGCCCAGGTGGGCAAGTTGCTGGAAAGCTCGCCGATTTCGGCGGCGGATATCGCCGATTACATCTATCAGCGGGTCGCGGAAGGTGAGTTCATGATCCTGCCCCACGAACAAGGGCGCATGGCATGGGCGTTGAAGCAGAAGAACCCGCAGTTGTTGTATGACGAAATGACCAGCATGGCCGACAAAATGCGCGCCAAGGCACAGGCCGCCAAAGGCTGACCGGGAAGTGGTCTGTCAGGCATTTTACCTACACATGTAAGTAGTGCCTGATTTCACGGCAAGCCATTGATGCACACCACAGCCTGCGCGCATGGTCGAGGTCCTTTCACTGTTAAAAGGACAACCGCCATGCTGGTTTTAAGCCGCGCCATAGGCGAAGTCATCTCCATTGGCGATGACATCGCCGTGCATATCCTCGAGTTGAACGGTACCCAGGTGAAGTTTGGCGTTGAAGCGCCGGCCGGGGTGCATGTGCATCGCGCGGAGGTGCATCAGAAAATCCGCGAGCGCCAGGCCGCCAGCACCCATCCGGTGCAGGTGCCCAATCTCTGACGTCAGTCGAACAGATGCTTGGGCACGTCGTGCTTGAGCATCAACTGGCACTGCTCGCTTTCCGGGTCGAACACGATCAGCGCCTGGCCCTTGGTCAGTGCCTGGCGCACACGCAGTACGCGGGTTTCCAGCGGCGTGTCGTCGCCATTGTCGGTGCCGTCGCGGGTCACGAAGTCTTCGATCAGGCGTGTGAGCGTGTCGACTTCAAGTGCATCGTAGGGAATCAGCATACAAGCCTCGGGTGATGGATCCCGGCGATCCTACTGCGCCGGGACCGTAGTTGCCAGTCTCAGGACTTGTTGCCCACCAGGCTATCCACCGACGGCACTCGCGTGTCGCTTTCCATCTGCGTCTCGTGCTCGATCTGGTGACTGAACCGGTCCAGGGAACCCTGTGCCGGCTGTGCATCGCTGGCGAACACGGGCGGGCTGAGAATGTAGGCGCCCAATAGACGACTCAGCGCCGCCAGACTGTCGATATGCGTGCGCTCGTAGCCGTGGGTCGCATCGCACCCGAACGCCAGCAACGCGGTGCGGATGTCGTGGCCGGCGGTGACGGCCGAGTGCGCGTCGCTGAAGTAGTAGCGGAACAAATCGCGGCGCACTGGTAACTCATTGTCCGACGCCAGGCGCAGCAAATGCCGCGACAGGTGATAGTCGTACGGCCCGCCGGAATCCTGCATCGCGACGCTCACCGCATGCTCGCTGGAGTGCTGGCCGGGGGCGACCGGCGCAATGTCGATGCCGACAAACTCACTGACGTCCCAGGGCAGTGCGGCCGCTGCGCCACTGCCGGTTTCCTCGGTGATGGTGAACAGCGGATGGCAGTCGATCAGCAACGGCTCGCCACTGTCGACGATGGCCTTGAGCGCGGCCAGCAGCGCGGCAACGCCGGCTTTGTCGTCCAGGTGCCGGGCGCTGATGTGCCCGCTCTCGGTGAATTCCGGCAGCGGGTCGAAGGCGACATAGTCACCGATGCCAATGCCCAGGGAATCGCAGTCGGCTCGGGTGGCGCAGTAGGCATCCAGGCGCAATTCCACATGGTCCCAGCTCACCGGCATTTCATCCACGGCAGTATTGAACGCATGCCCTGAGGCCATCAACGGCAACACGCTGCCACGGATCACGCCGTTATCGGTAAACAGGCTGACGCGGCTGCCTTCGGCAAAGCGGCTCGACCAGCAACCCACCGGCGCCAGGCTCAAGCGGCCATTGTCCTTGATGGCGCGCACGGCGGCGCCAATGGTGTCCAAGTGTGCTGATACCGCACGGTCGGGGCTGTTTTTCTGGCCCTTGAGGGTGGCGCGGATGGTGCCGCGCCGGGTCATTTCAAAGGGGATGCCCAGCTCTTCCAGGCGCTCGGCGACGTAGCGCACGATGGTGTCGGTAAATCCGGTGGGGCTGGGGATGGCGAGCATTTCCAGCAGCACTTTTTGCAGGTAGTTCAGATCCGGTTCGGGGATGTTTCGGCTCATAAAGACTCCTGATGAGGTGTGGCGAGCAGCCGTGTTGTGGCTAGCTGGCTCACCACAAGAGGTCCCCTGGTCACAGGGTTATTGAGTGGCAGGCTGGCTGTGGGGAAACAACAAATCCACAAACTTCTCCGCGGTCGGTTGCGGCTCGTGATTGGCCAGGCCGGCCCGTTCGTTGGCTTCGATAAACACGTACTCGGGTTGGTCGGCGGCGGGCACCATCAGGTCCAGGCCCACCATGGGAATATCCAGGGCGCGGGCGGCGCGCACGGCGGCGTCCACCAGCGTGGGGTGCAGGATGGCGGTGACGTCTTCCAGGCAACCACCGGTATGCAGGTTGGCGGTGCGACGCACGGCCAGGGTCTGGCCACGGGGCAGGATGCTGCTGTAGTCATAGCCAGCGGCTTTCAATGTGCGTTCGGTCTCACCATCCAGAGGGATTTTACTTTCACCGTCGGTGGCGGCCTGGCGACGGCGGCTCTGGGCTTCGATCAATGCGCCAATGGAGTGATGACCGTCACCGGTGACTTCCGCAGGACGGCGGATCGCGACGGCCACCACCTCGAAACCGATGACCAGGATGCGCAGGTCCAGGCCTTCGTGAAAGCTTTCCAGCAACACGCGGCTGTCGAACTGCCGCGCCGCTTCAATGGCTTGCTGCACCTCTTCGATACTTTGCAGATCCACGGCGACGCCCTGACCCTGCTCGCCATCCAGCGGCTTGACCACGATGCGCTGGTGCTCATCGAGGAACTCCAGGTTGTCATCCGCGCTGCCCGCCAGTTGCTGCGAGGGTACTTTCAAACCGGCGGCCTTCAGCACCTTGTGCGTCAGGCTTTTGTCCTGGCACAAGGTCATGCTGATCGAGCTGGTCAGGTCGCTCAAGGACTCACGGCAACGCACACGGCGCCCGCCATGGCTCAGGGTGAACAGCCCGGCATCGGCGTCATCCACCTGTACATCGATACCGCGCCGATGGGCTTCCTCGACGATGATCCGCGCATAGGGGTTGAACCCCGCCTGCGGGCCAGGGCCGAGGAACAACGGTTGGTTGATCCCATTCTTGCGCTTGATCGCAAAGGTGGTCAGCGCGCGAAAACCGAGCTTGGCGTAGAGATTCTTGGCCTGGCGGTTATCGTGCAGCACCGACAGGTCCAGGTAGCTCAGGCCACGACTCATAAAGTGTTCCACCAGATGGCGCACCAGTACTTCGCCCACGCCGGGGCGCGTACACAGCGGGTCGACCGCCAGGCACCACAGGCTGCAACCGTTTTCCGGGTCATGAAACGCCTTCTGGTGATTCAGCCCCATCACGCTGCCGATTACTGCGCCGCTGTCTTCATCTTCCGCCAGCCAGTACACCGGGCCGCCCTGATGGCGCGGCGTGAGGCGTTCAGCGTCGACCGGCAACATGCCGCGCCCCTGGTACAGTTGGTTCACCGCCAGCCAATCGGCCTCGGTCTGCACCCGCCGGATGCGGAAGCCGCGAAATACCCGGGTAGCCGGGCGATAGTCGCTGAACCACAGGCGCAGCGTGTCGGAGGGGTCGAGAAACAGCTGCTGGGGATCGATGCCCAGGATCTGCTGGGGCGCCGCCACGTACAGAGCAATGTCACGCTCACCCGGCTGCTCATGGAGCAGTTCCTGGGCCAGGCTGGCCGGGTCGGGAAAGGTATGCCCGATCAGCAACCGGCCCCAGCCGCAATGCACCGCAATCGGCTCGGCGGCCAATGGGCTGCCGTCTTCCGCCAGGCGCGCCTGCAGGCGCTCGTAGGTCGGCGCCTGGCCCTTGATCAAGCGTTGGCTATAGGCCGCTGCGAGAGGTTTCATCAATCAGATTCCTTGTTCGCTGAGCCACAGGTTCAGCGCTGCCAGTTGCCACAGCTTGGAGCCACGCAACGGCGTCAATTGGCCCTGCGGGTCGGTCAACAAGCGGTCCAGCGCGGCGGGGTTGAACAGGCCGCGATCCTGGCTCGGGTCGAGCAGCAGTTCGCGTACCCAGTTCAAGGTATCGCCCTGCAAGTGCTTGAGGCCCGGCACCGGGAAGTAGCCCTTCTTGCGGTCGATGACTTCGCTCGGAATGACCCGGCGCGCCGCTTCTTTCAGCACTTGCTTGCCGCCATCGGGCAACTTGAATTTACCTGGCACGCGGGCCGACAGCTCTACCAGGCGGTAGTCCAGGAACGGCGTGCGCGCTTCCAGGCCCCAGGCCATGGTCATGTTGTCGACGCGTTTGACCGGGTCGTCCACCAGCATCACCGTGCTGTCCAGGCGCAGGGCCTTGTCCACCGCCGCATCGGCGCCGGGCATGGCGAAATGTTCGCGCACGAAATCGCCAGCCGCGTCGTTGGCGGTCAGCCATTTGGGCGCGACAGTGGCGGCATAGTCGTCGTAGCTGCGGTCAAAAAATGCATCGCGATAAGCCATATAGGGATCGGCGGCACCGTCGACCTGCGGGTACCAGTGGTAACCGGCGAACAACTCATCGGCGCCCTGGCCGCTTTGCACCACCTTGCAGTGCTTGGCCACTTCCCGCGACAGCAGGTAGAAGGCGATGCAGTCATGGCTGACCATCGGCTCGCTCATGGCGCGGAAGGCGGCAGGCAGTTGCTCGATGATCTCACTTTCGGCGATGCGCAATTGGTGGTGGCGCGTACCGTAGTGTCTGGCGATCAGGTCCGAGTACTGGAACTCATTGCCGGCCTCGCCACCGGCGTCTTCAAAACCGATGGAAAAGGTCGACAAATCCTGTACGCCGACTTCACGCAGCAGGCCGACGAGCATGCTCGAATCGACCCCACCGGAGAGCAGCACACCCACATCCACCGCAGCGCGTTGACGGATGGCCACGGCTTCGCGAGTGCTGTCGAGCACGCGGTCGGTCCAGTCTTCCAGGCTCAGTTTTTTTTCATCTTCGCGCGGGCCGTAGGGCAGGGTCCACCAGGTTTGCTGTTCAGTCTTGCCGCTGGCATCGATACGCATCCAGCTGGCCGGCGGCAGTTTTTCGATGCCCGCCAGCAAGGTGCGTGGTGCCGGCACCACCGCATGGAAATTCAGGTAGTGATTCAGGGCTACCGGATCGAGGATCGGGTTGATATCGCCGCCCTTGAGCAGCGCCGGCAAGGCCGAGGCAAAGCGCAGGCGCTGGCCGGTGCGCGACAGGTACAACGGCTTCACGCCGAGGCGGTCGCGGGCGATGAACAGGCGCTGGGCATCACGTTCCCAGATGGCGAAGGCAAACATGCCATTGAGCTTGGGCAGCAGTGCCTCACCCCAGGCGTGGTAACCCTTGAGCAACACTTCGGTGTCGCCGCCGGAATAGAAGGCGTAGCCCAGGGCTTCCAGCTCTTCGCGCAATTCCGGGAAGTTATAGATCGCACCGTTGAAGGCCAGGCTCAGGCCCAGGTGCGAATCGACCATCGGTTGGGCCGAGCCGTCCGACAGGTCCATGATTTTCAGGCGCCGATGGCCCAGGGCTATCGGCCCCTGGGCATGAAAGCCCCAGGCGTCGGGGCCTCGCGGGGCCAGGTGATGGGTGATGCGTTCAATCGCCGCCAGGTCGGCAGGTTGGGCATCGAAACGTAATTCTCCAGCTAATCCGCACATAAATTCCTTACCGGTTTTTCCGTTGGGGAGCATAAAACTCAATACGCCCAAAAGGGCGCGTACCCAGAAACTGACACGGGGCTATTCGTGGAGTTTTAGATCAATCGGTTATAAGCGGAGTGGGTCTGTCGCAAGGCGGTATACAAATACCCGGTTTTGACCCAGGCCAGGCTTATCGTTTGGCGTCATGTTCAGCTGGCTGAGGAAACATGCCGATGACGCAAAACCGCGATTTGAGTGAGGTCGCCGCAGGGGCGACCCAGGATGAGCTGGACAGGGCATTGCTCGACATGACCGCCGACCTGGACAAGGCGCAGGTTTTGCGCAAAAACCTGCCGCACTGGTTGGTTGAGGCCGACGCTTCGATACTCACGGCCCTTGAGCAGGCGCATATCGACAGCAAGGCGATCCGTGAGAACGTCCGTTATCTAATACAGCGCCTGGAATCGCTGGATCAATACTGCGCAGAGCGCTTGACCAATTTTCTGCGGGCCAAAGGGGTTGAGTCGCCGGATGTCAGGCAAGACCTGCTGGAGTTGCCCAAACGTAAGCTCACCGGCGTCAGCCCTGACCTGGGCGGCGGCTTGCACCAGACCGTTACCTACACCAAGCAGAGCCTGCTGCACGCGGCGATGCAGAATTTCTCCGAAGAGCGCGCCGAGCCGGGGGGCATGTCCGTCGTAGCGGTGGTGCGCTCTGCGGCCACCAGGCAGCCGATGGTCGGGATGACGGTGCCTGAATTTGTCGGTTATTGCCGGGAGCTGGACCTGGGGGCCCTCTATCAAAAACACATCGAAGAGGTCTTCGACCTGCCCGACCCGAAAAGCAAAGAGGAAGTCAGCTCCTACAACCAGGCTGCCGTCAGTATTGGCCTGGGCAAACTCATGGACATGCGCACGGATCTGCATATTGCCTTGTGCAAGGGGCATATCGAAGCCGGGACCTATGCCCGGTTGCTCAAGCTGATCGGTTTCGACCGTCCGGCCAGTGAGCTCAAGAGCAAGGTGCCGGGCAACGGTCTGACTACGTGGCAAGGCGTGAACATCGATGACACCTGTGTGTGGAGTGTATTGGTGTTTTCCGACAGCGTACCGGGCAGCCTGGATACCGGCCCCTTTATTGTCTACATGCCTAACGAACCCTCTAGGCCCTGGTACGAGTACCCGACGCTGGAAGACTTCAAGCTGTACTTGTCCTTGAAGCTGCAAATCAAGAGCTACCGGACGTTTTTCGAAGGGTACCTGGATGAGTCCAACCGCCTGGATTTTTTCGAATCGTTCGACATGACGCGCAAGGTTGGCCAGCTGCGCGCCTTACCCGTCACGACCAGCCTGACGGGGTTCTTCTTCCAGGCATTCGTCGGCAAGATTCAATTGGATGCGTTAGTGCTGGCGGTGCCCAAGGCCCAGGTCGACCAGCAAGCCAGTGAAGAGCGCACGCAGCGCTATCTGGACCTGGGGCTGGACCTGCTGAATGTGGCGGCGTTGGTGGTGCCGGTGTTGGGTCAGTTGATGCTCGGGGTAGCCATCGGACAGCTGTTGGGGGAAGTGTTCGAGGCCGTCGAGGACTGGCAGCACGATGAACATACCGAGGCCCTCAGGCATCTGGTGAATGTGGCCGAAAACGTCGCGGCCATGGCTTTGTTTGTGGCAGGGGGGCGGGTCGTGGGGACGTTGAAGCGCACCCTGACAACCTCTACGGAGTTCTTCGAGAAGTTCGAAACCGTCACCACTGCCGACCAGGGCCAGAAACTCTGGCGGCCACGGCTCAATGCCTATCGACAGCCTGAGCCGGTCGCACGCCAGACCGTGGCCAGTTCTCGCGGCGTCTACCAAGTCAACGGCCGCTCTTACATCCGGATGGGGGGAAACCACTATTCGGTTGCCTTCGATACCAAACTGCAGAAGTGGCGGGTTATTCATCCACAGCGCCCGCAGGCTTACCGCCCGACGCTGGAGCACAACTTCCGTGGTGGCTGGCAGCATGTCTACGAGCGCCCCTTGCAATGGGAAGATCCCGTCTACAGCCTCAGGCGACTGGATCCAAGCCTTGAGGAATTGCCCGCTGAGCCGTTGTCGAACCTGGCAACCCTCACAGGAATGACCCTGCCACACTTGCGGGCATTGGGCAGTGCCTACGAGCCGTTACCCGAGCGTTTTCATGACAGCGTGCTGCGCTACAAGCAAAACGACAGGGTCCGTGAACTGATGGAGTACCTGGCGCGTGGTCAACGTCCGGATGCGAGTACCGCACGCGTCCAATTGTTCGCATTGCCGCTGGTGCCTGGCTGGCCCCAGGGACGTTTTTTCGAGGTGCTGGACGAGGAGGGCGAACTGCTGGAAAGGCATCCGGAAACAGCACCTTTCGATTATGAGGACCTGAGCATCCATATCACCCGCAAGGAGTTGAGGGAGGGGCGGGTCATGGACACCTTGCTGGAGCATCTGAGCGACGAAGAGCGTGTCGACCTGTTGGGCAAGGGCGTGGCGGAAGACGACATGCGCAGCACACTGGAGCGGCGTCTGTTGGACACCCTGCGTAGCCGGCATCAAACCGTGCTTGATCGTTTGTGCACCTATTACGCCGGTGTTGCTCTGAACGAGTTGGTGCCGTTGTGCGAACGCTTCAAACAACTGCCGCCCCGTGTGGCGTGGGAGCTGTACTCACAGGCCACATTGTGGGAGCGCCGGTATTTGCGCACCACTGGCCGAGTACCACTGGTGCTTGCCCAGCGGGCACGCGAGGCGGTGGACCAGTTGGAGCAGGACCGCGCGCTGATGGGCCTGTACTGGCCGGAGTTGGCGGGGGACGGCACCCGACGCGTGGCCGTCGGTATGCTGGAGCGAATGCCCGGCTGGCCCCGAGACCTGGCATTGCAGGTACGCAGGCACACCCTGAGCGGGGAGGTGCTGGCCGAGACGGGCGCTTCAACAGCTGCGACGCAGAGGACCCTGGTCAGTACGCCCCAGGGGTATCAGGCATTCGATCAAAAAGGCAAGGCCCTGGGGCCGGTCGCGACAGGCGCGGACGGCTTGTACACGGCGCTTTTCGATAGCCTGCTGCCACGCCAGCGTATTGCATTGAAGCTCCAGGCCGAGAATGAGGCCGCCGACTTGCGGGGCCGCCTGCGTGCCACCACGGTGCATGAGCGTGAAAGCGTCGCCCGTTACCTGTGGCCGGAACGCGGGCTGCTGGAAGAAGAACCGCTGATCTGTACCCAGTCGGCGCGGGGCGAGGCAGAGCATTTTCCGGCGGCGTTGGTGCGTAAGGTCAACAAGCTTTATCCCTTGTTCAGTCCGTCGCAGGTCAACGATTTCTTGCGCGATGCGGGCCATGATCACCTGTCTCGTGCCAAGGCGGTCCAGGCACGTGAGCAGGAGTTTGAAGCGCTGCACACGGCACTCAAACGCTGGCGTGCCGAGAGGTCTGTCAATATCGTGCAGGCCGACCCCCTGTGGGACTATCGATTGAGTCGCCACCAGGCGGCGAAAAGCATCGAAAAATGCTGGCGACGGATGTCGACCCTGCCCGATGAGCGCGCCAGCCAGGTTCCAGGGCTGTTGCTCGATGATATGGTCATCGGCCCTCTGCCGACATTACCCGCACAGGTGCGCTTCGATCACGTCGAGCATTTGTCATTGCGCCGTTTGAACCTGACCGACGATGTGGCGTATTTCCTCAGCCACTTCAAGGGGCTGCGCACCCTTGAACTGGGCGAAAACCAGATTACCCGGCTACCTGAAGCCCTGTCGCACATGCCGGGCCTGGAGCGGTTGTACCTGAGCAACAACAAACTCCAGCTCACCGAATACACCCGTGCCAAGCTGGCCGATCTAACGCGCCTGAAGGTGTTGAGCCTGGCGGATAACCCGCTGCTGGACCCGCCGGATATCAGCCGTATGTTCGCGCTGCGCAGCCTGGTGTTACGCAACTGCCGGCTCAAGGAACTGCCCAGGGACCTGTGGCGTCTGCCTTATCTTGAACACATCAATTTGCGCGCCAATGACATCAGCGTGCTGCCGGAGTGGCTATTGCGCGTGCCGCGAAACGTTGCCCTGGGTGTCAACTTGCGGCACAACCCGTTATCGGCTCAAAGCCAACTGGCCCTGAAAAATTACCGGCAAGCGTACGGTCCGGGCATGGGGTTCCTGGAAGATGATATTGCGCGTTTGAACGAGCAGAGCGCACGCGAACTGTGGCTGGCGGACGAACGGATGGCGGGCTATGCGGCGAAGAAAGTCACGTGGACGGGCCTCAAGGACGATCACCGGTCGGACGCCCTGTTCAAGTTGCTCGCGGAACTGGGCGGCACCAAAGACGCCGAGTTCGTGCGTGAGGACCTGCAGCGCCGCGTATGGCGCGTGCTGGAGGCTGCCGCAATGAACAGCGAACTGCGTGAGGAAGTATTCGAACGGGCCGCCACGCCGATCAATTGTGACGATGCCGCCGCCGTCAACTTCAGCAGCCTGGAAGTCCTGGTGGAAATCAGCGATGCCAAGGCCCTCATCCAGGGGCGTGCGCTGACGCCCAGGCCGCTGTTGAAACTGGGTCGTGGCCTGTTTCGCCTGGAGCAGTTGGAGGCGATTGCGCGCCGTCACAGTGGCCTGCATCCTGCCGCCGATCCATTGGAGGTCAGCCTGGCTTTCCGCACAGGGCTGGTCGGCGAATTCTATTTGCCCGGCCAGCCTCGGCACATGCGTTATTCGCGGCTGGGGGAGGTCACTCAGTTGGCGCTGGATGAAGCCAAGGCTGAAGTCACGCTGGCCGAGCTGTCCCCCGAGCTGATGACGTATCTCAAGAAGCTGCCGTTCTGGACCGACTACCTCAAGCGTGCCCATGCGGCTCGCTTCGAGGCCTTGAGCTCGCCCTATGACGAGCGCCTCAATGACATCTTCGAGCAAAGCCTGGTACTGAGCGATGCCGATTACCGTAGTCGCATGCACACCGTCCTCAGTGAACGGGAGCAGGCCGAAAGCGTGCTGATCGAGCGCTTGACCGAGGACGCCATCAAGGCCGAAGCGCTGGGCTCCGTGTGTGAGGTCCCAGCCGGTTGATCACTCGACCTTGCCGGTGGTGGCGCGGATCAGCGCCCGCACGGCAAACCGATTGGGGTGGCAGGCGTCAGCCACGGCGCGCGGCACCGGCAGCGGCTCGTTGTCCAGCCAGGCGGCGAGCAACTCCGCACTCAACGGGGCGGTGATCAGCCCCCTTGAGCCATGGCCGCTGTTGACGTACAGCCCGTCCAGCCAGGGGCAAGCGGTGCCTGGCACTTGCCGGGCGTCCTTGCGCAGGGCGGCGTAGGCCTGGTCGAACGCCTGGCGGTCAGCCAATGGTCCCACAATCGGCAGGTAATCCGGGCTGGTGCAGCGGAACGCGGCGCGACCTTCCAGGGTCGCCGGCTCCAGGGTGTCGGCGCCTAGGCGCTGGGCCAGGTCCTCGGAGATGCCCATGAGCAGCTCCAGGTTTTCGGCATGTTCAGCGGCGGTGGGCGTAAGGTCATCGCTTTTGAAGTCGAAACTGGCGCCCAGGGTGTGTTCGCCCAGGCGTGGCGGGGCGACGTAGCCTTCGGCACACACCACCGTGGCCAGGGCCTGGCTGTCGGCGGTCTGCGGCAAACGGGTGATCTGCCCGCGAATGCGCTTGAGGGGCAGGTCGGCGAACCGCTGGACTTCGGCGGCGCCGGCCAGCACCGCCACGCTGGCGCTGGCCAGCAGGTGTTCACCGTCCCAGGCTTGCCACTGGCCGTCGACATGACGCAGGTCGAGCACATCGTGGTGGGTTAGCACGGTCACGCCCGGTTGATGGGCTTGCCACTCGCACAATGCCGGTGGGTGCACCCAGCCGCCTTCGGGGAAAAACAGCCCACCGTGCGCCAGTGCGATACCGGCGCGGGCCTGGGCCTGGTCGCGGTCGAGCAGGTGCAGCAAGTCCGGCGCGAAGGCAGCGGCCAGTTGCGCCTGGCGCTGGGCCTCCTTGGCATCGAAGGCCAGTTGCAGCACGCCGCAACCGTCCCAGTCGACGCCGCGATGCAAGTGCTCCAGCACTCGACGGGTATAGCCGAACCCGGCCACGATCAACTGCGACAAGGCAGTGCCGTGGGCCGACAGTTTCAGGTACAGCACGCCCTGGGGATTGCCGGAGGCTTCCCGCGCCACGCCGTCATGGCGCTCCAGCAGGCTGACTTGCCAACCCCTGGCCGCCAGGCTGGCCGCCGTCGCACAGCCCGCCAGGCCGGCGCCGATCACCAGTGCGTGGCGGTCACCCGTAATGGCGGGCGGCCTGGCGAACCACGGCTTGGCCGCGGCCGGTACCGGCGTGTCGGTCGGCCAACCGAGAAACTCCCCGCGCAGGATCTCCCACTTGTGGCCAATGCCCGGCGTACGTTTCATCTTGAACCCGGCGGCATTGATCAGCCGACGCACCCAGCCGGTGCTGGTAAAAGTGCTGATGGTCGAACCCGGTGCCGCCAGGCGTGCCAGTTCGGCAAACAGCTCGGCGGTCCACATATCCGGGTTTTTCGCCGGGGCGAAGCCGTCCAGGAACCAGGCGTCGATCTGCGCGTCCAGTTGGGGCAGTTGCTCCAGGGCGTCGCCGATCAGCAGGGTCAGGGTCACGCGGCCGTTATCCAGCACCAGGCGCTGGAAGCCCGGATGGATGGCAATGTATTGCGCCAGCAGTTGTTCGGCGAAGGGTTGCAGTTCCGGCCAGAGCAGCAGGGCGCGTTGCAGGTCGGCATGGCTGAGCGGGTACTTTTCCACGCTGACGAAATGCAGGCGCGCACCGGCCACGGCGTGTTGTTCGAACAGTTGCCAGGCGCAGAGGAAATTCAACCCCGTGCCGAACCCGGTCTCGCCAATCACCAGCCGCCCACCGGCGGGCAGCGCGGCAAAGCGCTCCCGCAAACGGTTCTGTTCCAGGAACACGTAGCGGGTTTCTTCAAGGCCTGACTTATCGGAAAAGTACACATCGTCGAAGATCCGCGAGTGCGGGCGACCTTGGTCATCCCAGTCGAGTTGGGCGTGGGTGATGGGATTCATGGGCGGCTCGGTAAAGGCAAGGCCGCCATTCTAGCCGATCAACCGGCGTTGAATTGATCCATGGCAAGCGCCGGTGGAATTTCCTCCCGCGTGTTGCTGCCTAATCCGCTAGTCTTGAGCCATCTTGAAACGGAGCTGCCCATGTTCGAATCCGCCGAAATCGGTCACGCCATCGACAAAGACACCTTTGAGGCCGAGGTGCCGGCCCTGCGCGAGGCCCTGCTGGAAGTGCAGTACGAGCTGCAGCAGCAGAAGCGCTTCCCGGTGATTATCCTGATCAACGGTATCGAAGGCGCCGGCAAGGGCGAGACGGTCAAGCTGCTCAATGAATGGATGGACCCGCGCCTGATCGAAGTGCGCACCTTCGACCAGCAGACCGACGAAGAACTGGCGCGCCCGCCGGCCTGGCGCTATTGGCGCCAACTTCCTGCCAAGGGTCGCATGGGCATCTTCTTTGGCAACTGGTACAGCCAGATGCTGCAAAGCCGCGTACATGGGCAGATCAAGGACGCCCGCCTCGACCAGGCCATCGCCGGCGCCGAACGCCTGGAGAAAATGCTCTGCGATGAAGGCGCGCTGATCTTCAAGTTCTGGTTCCACCTCTCCAAGAAACAGATGAAGGCGCGGCTCAAGGCCCTGGCCGATGACCCCCTGCACAGTTGGCGCATCAGCCCGCTGGACTGGCAGCAATCCGAGACCTACGACAAATTCGTGCACTTCGGTGAGCGCGTGTTGCGCCGCACCAGTCGCGACTATGCGCCGTGGCATGTGATCGAAGGCGTGGACAGCAACTACCGCAGCCTCACCGTGGGCAAACTGCTGCTCGAAGGCCTGCAGAATGCGCTCAAGCTGTCCAAGGGCAAGGCCAGCGGCATGAACCCGGCGCCGTTGATCGCCTCGGTGGACAAGAAGAGCCTGCTGGACAGCCTCGACCTGTCCCAGCGCCTGGACAAGGACGATTACGAAGAACAACTGATCACCGAACAGGCGCGTTTCTCCGGACTGATGCGCGACAAGCGCATGCGCAAGCATGCCCTGGTCACGGTGTTCGAGGGCAACGATGCGGCGGGCAAGGGCGGGGCGATCCGTCGGGTGGCGGCGGCGCTGGACCCGCGTCAGTACCACATCGTGCCGATTGCCGCGCCCAGTGAAGACGAACGCGCCCAGCCTTACTTGTGGCGGTTCTGGCAGAAGATCCCGGCGCGCGGCATGTTCACCGTGTTCGACCGTTCCTGGTATGGCCGCGTGCTGGTGGAGCGCATTGAAGGCTTCTGCACCCCGGCGGACTGGATGCGCGCCTATGGCGAGATCAATGACTTCGAAGAGCAACTGCGCGATGCGGGTGTGATCGTGGTCAAGTTCTGGCTGGCCATCGACAAGGACACGCAACTGGAGCGCTTCCAGGCCCGCGAGGAAATCCCGTTCAAGCGCTTCAAGATCACCGAAGACGACTGGCGCAACCGTGACAAATGGGATGACTACCGCGCGGCCGTGGGCGATATGGTCGACCGTACCAGCACCGAGGTGTCGCCCTGGACATTGGTGGAGGCCAACGACAAGCGCTGGGCGCGGGTCAAGGTGTTGCGCACCATCAACCTGGCGCTGGAAGAAGCGTTCGCCAAGACCGACAAGCACGACAAAAAGAAAAAGAAAAAATGACGCAGTGAGCCGGCTCGCCATGGTTTTGTATCTATGGGGTGAATGATCGTCGCGGTGGCGCGGGGCGGGATCTATGCTCGATCCGACAACCACAAGATCGAGGTAGCCCATGCGTGAAGTAGTGATCGTCGACAGTGTGCGAACCGGCCTGGCCAAGTCCTTTCGCGGCAAGTTCAACCAGACCCGCCCCGATGACATGGCGGCCCATTGCGTCAACGCGCTGCTCGCCCGCAACGGCATCGACCCGGCGACGGTGGAGGATTGCATCGTCGGCGCCGGCTCCAACGAGGGCGCACAGGGCTACAACATCGGGCGCAATGTGGCGGTGCTCTCTCAACTGGGCACCGGCGTGGCCGGCATGACCCTCAACCGGTTTTGCTCCTCGGGCTTGCAGGCGATTGCCATTGCGGCCAACCAGATTGCGTCGGGTTGCAGCGATATCATCGTCGCCGGCGGTGTCGAGTCCATCAGCCTGACGATGAAAAGCGTCAATACCGACAACCTGATCAACCCGCTGCTCAAAGAGCAGGTGCCGGGTATCTATTTCCCCATGGGCCAGACCGCCGAGATCGTCGCGCGTCGCTACCACGTCAGCCGCGAAGAACAGGACCTGTACGCCCTGCAAAGCCAGCAACGCACCGCCCAGGCCCAGGCCGATGGGCTTTTCAGCGATGAAATCGTGCCGATGGCGGTCAAGTACAAAATCGAAGACAAGAACACCGGTGAGGTGCAGATCCTGGAAGGTGTGGTCGACCGTGACGACTGCAACCGCCCGGACACTACCCTGGCCAGTCTGCACGGTTTGAAGCCGGTGTTCGCCGAGGATGGTTCGGTGACGGCGGGCAACTCGTCGCAGCTCTCCGACGGTGCCTCGATGACGCTGGTGATGAGCCTGGAGAAAGCCCTGGCACTGGGGCTCCAGCCCAAGGCGTTTTTCCGTGGCTTCACCGTGGCCGGTTGCGAGCCGGACGAGATGGGCATCGGCCCGGTGTTCTCGGTGCCCAAGTTGCTCAAGGCCAAGGGGTTGCAGGTGGCGGACATCGACCTGTGGGAGCTTAACGAAGCGTTTGCCTCGCAATGCCTGTATGCGCGCAATCGCCTGGAAATCGACAATGCCAGGTACAACGTCAATGGCGGTTCGATCTCCATCGGGCATCCATTCGGCATGACCGGCTCGCGGCAGGTGGGGCACCTGGTGCGTGAGTTGCAGCGACGCAACCTGCGTTACGGCATCGTCACCATGTGCGTGGGCGGCGGCATGGGGGCCACCGGGTTGTTCGAAGCGGTGCGCTGATCGGCAAATTAAGTGTTCGCTACACAAAGTGCATCGGGTGCCCCTAGAATGCGGCTCCACTTCCTCCAGCTTCTGGGGTACTCATGCACATCTCTTCCGGCCGCTGGGTCTATGGTTTTCTCCTGACCCTGCTGACCGCGTTTCTGTGGGGCATTCTGCCGATCAAACTCAAGCAGGTGCTGCAGGTGATGGACCCGATCACCGTCACCTGGTTTCGCCTGATCGTGGCCGGCAGTTGCCTGTTCGTCTACCTGGCGCTGACCAAACGCTTGCCCAGCCGCAAGGTGCTTGGCCCCCGGGGTGGTTGGCTGGTGGCGATGGCGGTGTGCGGACTGGTGGGCAACTACGTGCTGTACCTGGTGGGCCTGAAATTGCTCAGCCCCGGCACCGCGCAGTTGGTGGTGCAGATGGGGCCGATCTTTTTGATGGTCGCCAGTGTGTTCGTCTTCAAGGAGCGCTTCAGCCTGGGACAGGGGGTGGGGCTGGTGGTGTTGATCATTGGTTTCGGCCTGTTTTTCAACCAGCGCCTGGAAGAACTGCTGACCTCGCTCGGCGCCTACACCGCCGGCGTGCTGACCATCCTGCTCGCCACCACGATCTGGGTGTTCTACGCCCTCGGCCAGAAACAACTGCTGACGGTGTGGAACTCGCTGCAGGTGATGATGGTGATCTACCTGTCCTGCGCCGTGTTGCTCACGCCTTGGGCACATCCCCTGGAGGCGTTGCACCTGAGCCCGCTGCAAGGCTGGCTATTGCTGGCGTGCTGCATGAATACCCTGGTGGCCTACGGCGCCTTTGCCGAAGCGCTGGCCCACTGGGAGGCCTCGCGGGTCAGTGCGACCCTGGCGCTCACGCCTTTGGTGACCTTTGTGGCGGTGGCCGTGGCGGCCTGGCTGTGGCCCGACTATGTGCAGGCCGAAGAGATCAACGCCCTGGGCTATGCCGGGGCGTTGGTGGTGGTGCTGGGTTCGGCAACCGTGGCGCTGGCGCCGTCGTTGCTCGCCGGGCTCAGGGCCCGGCGGTTGCGCCTGGCGTCCTAGGCTAGGTGCCCAGCATGTCTTCGGGGCGAACCCACTGGTCGAACTCCCCATCGGTGAGGTAGCCCAGTTCCAGCGCGGCTTCCCGCAGCGTCAGCCCTTCGGCATAGGCCTTCTTGGCGATCTCGGCGGACTTGTCGTAGCCAATGTGCGGGTTGAGCGCGGTGACCAGCATCAAGCCACGCTCCAAGTGTTCCGCCATTTGCACAGGGTCAGGCTCCAGCCCGGCCACGCAGTGTTCCTGGAAGTTGTTGCAGCCGTCGGCCAGCAGGCGGATCGACTCCAGCAGGTTGTGGATGATTACCGGCTTGTACACATTCAACTGCAAGTGACCCTGGCTGGCGGCAATGCCGATGGTCACGTCATTGCCCAACACCTGGCAGGCCAGCATCGACAGTGCTTCACACTGGGTCGGGTTGACCTTGCCCGGCATGATCGAGCTGCCCGGTTCGTTGGCCGGCAATTTCACTTCGGCCAGCCCGGTGCGCGGCCCGGAGCCCAGCAGGCGCAGGTCATTGGCGATTTTCATCAGGGCCACGGCCAGGGTTTTCAGCGCGCCGTGCAGCGTCACGAGAGGCTCATGGCCGGAGAGGGCGGCGAATTTGTTCGGCGCGGTGACGAACGGCAAGCCCGATAGCGCCGCCAGCTCCGAGGCAATCGCCTCGCCGAAGCCATGGGGCGCATTGAGCCCGGTGCCCACGGCGGTGCCGCCCTGGGCCAGCTCGCACACGGCGGGCAGGGCGGCACGGATCGCACGTTCGGCATAGTCGAGTTGAGCGATGAATGCCGACAGCTCCTGGCCGAAGGTGATCGGGGTGGCATCCATCATGTGGGTGCGCCCGGTCTTCACCAGCTTCATATGTTTGGCGGCTTGCTCTGCCAGGCCGCCGGACAGGGTGGCAATCGCCGGCAGCAACCGTTGATGCACCGCCTGCACGGCGGCGATGCTCATGGCGGTAGGGAAGCAGTCATTGGAACTCTGGGAACGGTTGACGTGATCGTTGGGGTGCACCGGGCTCTTGCCGCCGCGCTTATTGCCCGCCAGTTCGTTGGCGCGACCGGCGATCACTTCGTTGGCGTTCATGTTGCTCTGGGTCCCGCTACCGGTCTGCCACACCACCAGGGGGAACTGGTCGTCATGTTGACCGGCCAGCACTTCGTCGGCGGCCTGTTCGATCAGGCGGGCGATGTCGGCGGGCAGGTCGCCATTGCGGTCGTTGACCCGTGCCGCCGCCTTCTTGACCAGGGCCAGGGCGTGCAACACCGCCAGGGGCATGCGCTGCTCGCCGATGGCGAAGTTCACCAGCGAACGTTGGGTCTGGGCGCCCCAGTAAGCGTCATCCGGGACATCGACTTCTCCCAGGCTGTCGGTTTCGATACGGCTCATCGGGCACACTCCTTCAGGTTCGTTTGCGCAGTTTAGGCTGTGAAGAGCCTCGGGGGTTCCCCTGAAAGACTTTTCATCGGGCAATCCCTGTCCGACAAGGCCCGGGGTTGAGCCCTAAGGTTTTTTAGGCGCAGAATGGGCGCCCTTGGGGTCTTACCTCGCCTGCTAGAAAAGGAAACTCGATGACTCGTCTTCGTGCCATCTGTACCGCGGTTGCTCTGGTTTGCGCCAGCGGCCAGGTTCTTGCCGATACCGCCAGCCACAACGCCAGTGCCGAAGCCTTCCTTACCCTGGCCCACGCCGACAAGCTGGGTACCCCGGTGTACATGCAAGTGCAACAAATGTTCGCCCAGCGTTTCGAACAGACCAAGGCGCCTGCCGCCAAGCAGTCCGTACTGGACAGCTACCAGGCCAAGGCCAACGCCGCCCTCGACCAGGCCATCGGCTGGCCGAAGCTGAAACCGGACATGGTCAAGCTCTACACCACCAACTTCAGCGAATCCGAGCTCAAGGACCTGGTTGCCTTCTACCAGTCGCCACTGGGCAAGAAAGTCCTGGAAAAAATGCCGCAACTGACCCAGCAATCGGCCCAGATGACCCAGGCGAAGCTGGAAAGCGCCGTGCCGGTGGTGAACAAGCTGTTGGAAGACATGACCAACGAGCTGACGCCTAAAGCCGCCGCCCCGGCCAAGAAGAAGTAAGCAGGAATGACCATGCAACAGCGTATCGAAACGGCGCTTGCCGCCCTGGGCACCGACCACCTGAGTGTGCTGGACGAAAGCCACATGCACAGCCGTGGGTTGCAGACCCACTTCAAGGCCGTGCTGGTCAGCCCGCAGTTCGAGGGGCTCAACCGCGTCAAGCGCCACCAGAAGGTCTACGCCACCCTGGGTGACCTGATGAGCGAGTTTCATGCGCTGGCGCTGCATACCTACACGCCTGAAGAGTGGGCGAAAATCGACGCAGCCCCGGCCTCGCCGACCTGCGCCGGCGGGCATGATTGATGATCGGGTGTCTCTGACACCGGGCATTTGTTAGAATCCGCGACGCGCCGCCTAGACGGCGCGTTTTTTTTGCATCCGGTTCACCCCTTACGAGGGTAGCCACCTGGAGAGAACACCCATGACTCAACCGATTGTCGTGGCGGCACTGTATAAGTTCGTCACCCTCGAAGATTACGTCGCCCTGCGCGAGCCACTGTTGCAGGCGATGCTCGACAACGGCATCAAAGGCACCTTGCTGATCGCCGAGGAAGGCATCAACGGCACCGTTTCCGGCAGCCGCGAAGGCATTGATGGCTTGATGGCCTGGCTGAAGAACGACCCGCGCATGGTCGACATCGACCACAAAGAATCCTACTGCGACGACCAGCCGTTCTACCGCACCAAGGTCAAGCTCAAGAAAGAGATCGTGACCCTGGGCGTCGAAGGCGTCGACCCGAACAAGAAGGTCGGCACCTACGTCGACCCGCAGGACTGGAACGCGCTGATCAGCGACCCGGAAGTGCTGTTGATCGACACCCGTAACGACTACGAAGTGTCCATCGGCACCTTTGAAGGCGCGATCGACCCGAAAACCACCAGCTTTCGCGAATTTCCCGACTATATCAAAGCCAACTTCGACCCGGCCAAGCACAAGAAAGTCGCCATGTTCTGCACCGGCGGCATTCGTTGCGAGAAGGCCTCGAGCTACATGCTCAGTGAGGGTTTCGATGAGGTCTACCACCTCAAGGGCGGCATCCTGAAGTACCTCGAAGAGGTGCCGCAGGCAGAAACCAAATGGCAGGGCGACTGCTTTGTTTTCGACAATCGCGTCACCGTGCGCCACGACTTGAGCGAAGGCGACTACGATCAATGTCATGCCTGCCGCACACCCGTGAGTGTTGAGGACCGCGCCTCCGAGCACTATGTGGCGGGCATCAGCTGCCCGCATTGCTGGGATAAGCTGCCGGAGAAAACCCGCCGCAGTGCGATCGACCGGCAGAAGCAGATCGAGCTGGCCAAGGCCCGTAACATGCCGCACCCGATTGGTTTCAACTACAAGCAAACTCCTTCCGAGGCCTGAGCCATGTCCGCGCGCCTGCTCTATGTGATGGACCCGATGTGTTCCTGGTGCTGGGGCTTTGCCCCGGTGGCCGAGGCGTTGGTGGAGCAGGCCCAGGCGGCTGGCGTGGAGCTGCACCTGGTGGTGGGCGGCTTGCGTACCGGCAGTGGCGCGGCGCTGGAGCCGACCACGCGGCGCTACATCCTGGAGCACTGGCAGGCGGTGACCGACGCCACCGGCCAGCCGTTCAAGCGTGACGGCGCACTGCCCGACGGTTTCGTGTATGACACGGAGCCGGCGTGCCGCGCCATCGTCACGGCGCGCAGCCTGGCGCCGGATTGTGCATGGAAGCTGCTGGGGCTGATCCAGCGCGCGTTTTATGTCGAGGGCCGCGACGTGACTCTCGCTAGTGTGCTGGTGGAACTGGCCGAACGGGCAGGCATCCCGCGCATCGAGTTTGCCGGCGAATTCGACCGCGCCGAACAGCACGCCGCCACCGCTGCCGATTTTACCTGGGTACAGGACCTGGGCATCGCCGGTTTCCCGACGCTGCTGGCCGAGCGTAATGGCCAGTTGGCGTTGCTGACCAACGGTTACCAGCCGCTGTCCGAGCTTTCGCCTTTGCTGGGCCGATGGCTGGAGCGAGCCACCTGTGCATGAGCAACCTCAACGCACCGACCGCCTGACCTGGGCGGAAATCCGCCGCCTGGCCCTGCGCCACAAGAAGTCCCTGTGGATCGCCAATGGCGTCGCCGTGCTGGCGACCCTGTGCAGCGTGCCCATCCCTCTGTTGTTGCCGTTGCTGGTCGATGAAGTGTTGCTGGGCCGTGGCGATGCCGCGCTCAAGGTGATGAACCACGCCTTGCCCCTGGGCTGGCAGAAAGCCGCCGGCTATATCGGCCTGATGTTGCTGGTGACGCTGTTCCTGCGCTGCGGCGCGTTGGTGTTCAACGTGGTACAGGCGCGGCTGTTTGCGCGGTTGGCCAAGGACATCGTGTACCGCATCCGCGTGCGCCTGATCGAGCGGCTCAAGCGTATTTCCCTCGGCGAATACGAAAGCCTGGGCAGTGGCACGGTCACCACCCACCTGGTCACCGACCTGGACACGCTGGACAAATTCGTCGGCGAAACCCTCAGCCGGTTCCTGGTGGCGATGCTTACGTTGGTGGGCACGTCGGCAATCCTGGTGTGGATGCATTGGCAACTGGCGCTGCTGATCCTGCTGTTCAACCCGTTGGTGATCTACGCCACGGTGCAGTTGGGCAAACGCGTCAAACACCTGAAGAAACTGGAGAACGACAGCACCTCGCGGTTTACCCAGGCCCTGACCGAAACCCTGGATGCCATCCAGGAAGTGCGCGCCGGCAACCGCCAGGGCTTCTTCCTCGGGCGCCTCGGCCAGCGGGCCCAGGAAGTGCGCGACTACGCGATCCATTCCCAGTGGAAAACCGACGCATCGAGCCGCGCCAGCGGGTTGTTGTTCCAGTTCGGTATCGACATCTTCCGTGCGGCGGCCATGCTCACGGTGCTGTTCTCCGACCTGTCCATCGGCCAGATGCTCGCGGTGTTCAGCTACCTGTGGTTCATGATCGGCCCGGTGGAGCAGTTGCTGAACCTGCAGTACGCCTATTACGCGGCGGGCGGGGCGCTGACGCGGATCAACGAACTGCTGGCGCGGGCCGATGAACCGCAATACGCGGGCGGCGAAGACCCGTTTACCGGGCGCGAAACCGTCGGCATCGAAGTACGTGGCCTGAATTTCGGTTATGGCGAAGACCTGGTCCTCGACCAGTTGAACCTGGCCATCGCGCCCGGCGAGAAGGTCGCAATCGTCGGCGCCAGCGGCGGTGGCAAAAGCACCCTGGTGCAACTGCTGCTGGGCCTGTACACGCCCCAGGCCGGGACGATCCGCTTTGGCGGTGCCACCCAGCAGGAAATCGGCCTGGAGACCATCCGCGAGCACGTCGCCGTGGTGCTGCAACACCCGGCGCTGTTCAACGACACCGTGCGCGCCAACTTGACCATGGGCCGCGAGCGCAGTGACCAGGCCTGCTGGCAGGCACTGGAAATCGCGCAGTTGGAGGCGACCGTCAAGGCGTTGCCCATGGGCCTGGACAGTGTGGTGGGGCGTTCCGGGGTGCGGTTTTCCGGCGGCCAGCGTCAGCGCCTGGCGATTGCGCGCATGGTGTTGGCCGAACCGAAAGTGGTGATCCTCGACGAAGCGACTTCCGCCCTGGACGCCGCCACCGAGTACAACCTGCACCAGGCGCTGGCGCGCTTCCTCAGCGGCCGTACTACACTGATCATCGCCCACCGCCTGTCGGCGGTTAAGCAGGCAGATCGAGTCTTAGTGTTCGACGGCGGTCACATTGCAGAGGATGGCGACCATCAGCAATTGATTGCTGACGGTGGTTTGTACGCCAAACTCTATGGGCACTTGCAACAAGTACGTTGATTTAGCCTAGGCTGAGCTATCGGAAGCGGTGTTTCGCGTGCGTATCCAGCAGTGCATGTGCAAGGGGCTTCATGAAGCAAAAGCGGACTCTCGGAACGCCACGGTTGTTGGGCATTGTCTGGCCCTTTATCGCCGTGGTGCTGTTCCAGGCATTGTTGGGTTGTGTCAGCCTCTACGTGCTCTCGGCGGTGCGCGGTTATGTGGCTGGCGAAAGCCTGTGGTCCAAGGGCCAGAAAGACGCGATCTACTACCTGACGCTGTATGCCGACAACCGCGACGAAACCACTTACCTCAAATACCAGCAGGCGATCGCCGTGCCCCAGGGTGGGCATGAACTGCGTGTCGCCCTGGACCGCTCCACCCCTGATCTTGCTGCCGCTCGGTTGGGTATCCTCAAGGGCGGCAACCACCCGGATGACGTCGCCAGTCTGATCTGGCTGTACCTCAACTTCCGCCATTTCAGCTACCTGGAAAAAGCCATCGAGCTTTGGACCGTGGGCGATGGCTACCTGGTGCAACTGGATGACCTGGCGCGCGAGATGCACGGTGCAATCACCCGTGACCAGGTCAGCGCCAACGATGTGCGCCAATGGAAGGCGCATATCATCGCCATCAACGAAGGTGTGACGCCCGCTGCCAAGGCGTTCAGCGATGCCTTGGGCGAAGGTTCGCGGATGATCCTGCGGCTGCTGGTGATCACCAACCTGGCCACGGCACTGGGCCTGATTGTGCTGGCGCTGTTGCGCACGCATAAACTGCTGGCCCAGCGCCATGCCTTCGCCGACGCCCTGCAGCAAGAGAAGGAGCGGGCGCAGATCACCCTGGAGTCGATTGGCGACGGGGTGATTACCACTGATGTCGATGGCGCCATCACGTACATGAACCCGGCGGCCGAGGCGCTGACCCACTGGAATTCTGCCCAGGCCCAGGGGCTGCCCCTGGCGGCGCTGTTCAATCTGCTGGATGACAATGCCCAGCCCGATGGCTTTACCCTGATCGAACATATCGTCAAGGGCCAGCTCGGCGGCGGCAGGGAGCATTCGAAAACCATCCAGCGCCTGGATGGCAGCACGGTCTCGGTGACCCTGGTGGGCGCGCCGATCCGCAGCGCCGGCAAGGTGACCGGGGCGGTGCTGGTGCTGCACGACATGACCCAGGAGCGTCAATACATCGCCAACCTGTCCTGGCAGGCGACCCATGACGCCCTGACCGGCCTGGCCAACCGCCGTGAGTTCGAATACCGCCTGGAGCAGGTGCTCCACCCCATGGGGACGCAGCAGGGCGGGCGGCATGCGCTGATGTTCCTCGACCTGGACCAGTTCAAGTTGGTCAACGACACCTGTGGCCATGCGGCAGGCGACGAGTTGTTGCGGCATATCTGCGCGCTGTTGCAATCGGACCTGCGTGAAGGTGACACCCTGGCGCGCCTGGGCGGCGATGAATTCGGCATTCTGCTGGAGAACTGCCCGGCGGCCGCGGCTGAAAAAATCGCCGAGAGTCTGCGTCATACGGTGCAAAGCCTGCACTTCGTATGGAAGGGCCGGCCGTTCATGACCACCGTCAGCATCGGCCTGGTGCACCTTGGGCACACCCCGACGACCTTGGAAACCTCACTGCGCGCCGCCGACATGGCGTGCTACATGGCCAAGGAAAAGGGCCGCAACCGCGTGCAGGTCTACCACGCCGACGACTCGGAATTGTCCGTGCGCTTCGGCGAAATGGCCTGGGTGCAGCGCCTGCACATGGCCCTGGAAGAAAACCGGTTCTGCCTCTATGCCCAGGAAATCTCACCCCTGGGGCACACTGACGGTGGCGATGGGCATATCGAGATCCTGCTGCGCCTGCATGACGAGTCTGGCCGCATCATCCTGCCGGACAGCTTTATTCCGGCCGCCGAACGCTATGGCTTGATGACGTCCCTGGACCGCTGGGTAGTAGAAAATGTGTTCAAGATCATCAGCCGATGTCTGCAGGAGCGCCCGGGGCGTCCCATGGCGATGTGTGCGATCAACCTGTCAGGCATCACCATTGGCGATGATGACTTCCTCGGGTTTTTGCGTGAGAAGTTTCATACATACAATATTCCGCCGGGCATGATCTGTTTTGAAATTACTGAAACCAGCGCAATTGCAAATTTGGGCAGTGCGATCCGATTTATCAATGAACTCAAAGCCTTGGGTTGTCATTTTTCGCTGGATGACTTTTGTGCCGGAATGTCCTCGTTCGCATATCTCAAACATTTACCTGTAGACTTCCTGAAGATCGATGGAAGTTTCGTAAAGGATATGCTGGACGACCCGATTAACCGCGCGATGGTCGAAGTGATCAACCACATCGGCCATGTCATGGGTAAGCGCACAATTGCAGAGTTTGTCGAGACACCGCACATCGAACAGGCGTTACTCGAAATTGGTGTGGATTACGCTCAGGGCTACCTGATTGAACGACCGCAATTGTTTACCTTTGATAGCTTGCAGTGTCGACCTGTGCGGCCGCAGCCTCTGTTATTCAAGGCGCCCGGCACATTCCGCTGAAAACTTTGCTGGTCTGTACAATCACACTTAAAAAGGAGCCTTACAGTGATCGACACATTCAACAGAACCGGCCCGCTTATGGAAGCCTCGAGTTACCCCGCCTGGGCTCAGAAACTGATCCTGGACTGTAGCGAGAGCAAGCGCCGAGTTGTCGAACACGAACTGTACCAGCGCATGCGCGACAATACGCTCAGCGCCAGGACCATGCGCCACTACCTGATCGGTGGCTGGCCGGTGGTGGAGCAGTTTGCCTTGTACATGGCACAGAACCTCACCAAGACCAAATTTGCCCGCCATCCTGGGGAGGACATGGCGCGCCGCTGGCTGATGCGCAATATTCGCGTGGAGCTCAACCACGCCGATTACTGGGTCAATTGGGCCCGTGCCCACGGCGTGAGCCTGGACGAATTGCAAGCCCAGGACGTACCGCCGGAGTTGCATGCCCTCAGCCATTGGTGCTGGCACACCAGCTCGGCCGATTCGTTGATCGTGGCCATTGCCGCGACCAACTACGCGATTGAAGGCGCAACCGGCGAGTGGTCCGCCGTGGTGTGTTCCACCGGTGTCTACGCGGCGGCCTTCCCCGAGGAAGAACGCAAGCGTGCGATGAAGTGGCTGAAGATGCATGCCCAGTACGATGACGCCCACCCGTGGGAAGCGCTGGAAATCATCTGCACCCTGGCCGGGATGAACCCCACCAAGGCATTGCAGGCGGAACTGCGCCAAGCCGTGTGCAAGAGCTACGACTACATGTATTTGTTCCTGGAAAGCTGCATGCGTCTGGAGAAAGAAAAAGCCCCAGCGGTGATGCGTGAGCGTCAGGCGCGGGTTGCCAGCGAGGCTTGATGTAACCGTTGTGGCGAGCGGGCTTGCCCCGCGTTGGGCCGCGAAGCGGCCCGCTTTTTATTCAAAAAGCATGGGACTGCTGCGCAGTCCAACGCGGGGCAAGCCCGCTCGCCACAACATGCCCGATTACCCCAACAAGCCTTATTGCCACAGCAAGCCAGTTCGCTACAGCTGAAGGGGGTTACCCCGCCATCGCCAGGCGGTTGCGGCCTTCGCGCTTGGCCACGTACAACGCACTATCGGCCCGGCGCAGCAGGCTTTCGGCAGATTCGGCGGGCAGCAGGGTCGAGCAACCCAGGCTCACCGTCAATTCGATCCGCGTTCCGTCCGCCCAATAATCCTGGGCTTGTGTCGCCTGGCGCAGGCGTTCGCCAACCATCTTCGCCGCATCGCGGCCGGTGTTGGACAGCAGGATCAGAAACTCTTCCCCCCCATAACGAAACACCATGTCCACGTTACGCAGCTGGCTCTTGATCGATGCCGCCACAGTGCGCAGCACGTTGTCGCCGGCGGCATGGCCGTGGGTGTCGTTGATGGTCTTGAAGTGGTCGATGTCCAGCATCAGCAAGGACAGCGGGTTCAGGTGGCGGCGCGCCATGTCGATTTCCCGTTGCAGGGTCTGGTCCATGGCGATGCGGTTGCCGGTCTCGGTCAGTGGGTCACGCAGCGCGCTGCGGGTGGCGGCGCGGTATAGCAGGGCGTTGCGCATCGGGTAGAGCAGGGTCGCCAGCAGCGATTCAAGTTGGCCGAGTTCTTCTTCCGCCAGGCGCTGGTTGCGCCGGAAGATCAGCTCGCCCAGGTGCTCGCCTTCATGACTCAAGCTGTAGCTCATCGAGTGATGGCCGCGATGGCCGAACTCCAGGCGCAGGTCGCTGGCCTGGTGACGGTAGTGCAGGGCGTCCAGGGGCACCAGGCGTTGGATCTCACGGAAGAACAGCGCCAGAATGCGCTCCGGTTCCAGGCTGGTTTGCAGTTGCTGGCCCAGTTGCTGGCGAAGTTCGATAACGGTGGTGGGGCGGCGCGGCAGGAGGGCGGGTTGACCAAAGCCCAGGCGTTGCAATTTGGCACTGTCAAAGTCAATTGCATGGGTCTGGGTAGGTGTTTTCATAACCGTTCGGCCTCTAAGCGCTCAGCTGTCTTACAGGCTCGATGAGAGTGGCGAATGCCAGGCGTCTTACTGTTCCTTCAGTTCCGTAAAACATGAATTACAGTCTAGACCGCTTTACCTTGGGTTATAACCCCTGGGCACTGCCGCACGTCTTGTCATCGCTTAACCTGCTTGGAGAGGGTTAGAGCGAGTTTCATGCCACATTCGTTCAATTAAATAAAAAGCCTTACAAATCAAGCGACTGTTTTTATCTCTAAAAACAGTCGCCGAAGGATGACGCCAGTTATTTGGCAAGCGGGCGTCGCGCTTACTGTTTTTGCGGATCGAACTGTTTATCGCGAATAAACAACGCCGGGATGACGCCGCAGATGAAGTACGCGCCGCCCATTACCAGAAACCCCATGCCGATGGAGCCATGGGACGCCAGGAAACCAATGGCTGCCGGTGCCACTGCCGCACCAATGCGCCCGATATTGTAGGCCCCGCCCACTGCCGAACCACGAAACTTCGCCTCGAAGCTTTCGGTCATGTAGGTGGCATTCACGCCATAGGGAATCCCGTACAGGAAACCGAACACCACCAGCATCCACAAGATGTTCTCCGGGCTCTGGAACAACACGATTACCGGCAGGAAGACCGCCGTGCCCAGGGCGCCAAACGCAAACACGGCGCGACGTCCCAGGCGATCCGCCGCCAACCCCGCAAGGATCTTGCCGAAGATCATCGCGGCGTAGGTGCCGACCATATAGCTGGTCATCGACTTGAAGTTCATCCCCAGTTCGCTTTCCAGGTAGGACGGCATCCAGTTGTTCACACCGTAGTAGCCGAACTGCAGGAAGCCTGCGGTCAAGGCCCAGAGCAGGAACATGCGGCTGGCTTTGGGGTCGCTGAAGATCAGCTTGAACATGCCGTCGGGCTTTTTCTGCTGGGCTTGCCGGGTGCCATTGGCTTTCTCCTGCGCGCGCTCGGCGCGTGCGGTCAGCCAGGCTTGAGGCTCTGGCACCAGGCGTTGCATCAACACGGCGAGGATCACCGGGATGATCGCCACGTAAAACAACCAGCGCCAGCCGTGTTCGGGCAGGATCCAGCCTGCCAGCAGCGTGGCGACGATGTACCCCACCGACCAGCCAGCCTGCAGGGTGCCGAGCACAGTGGTGCGGTAGCGGGTCGGCACGTATTCGGCCATCAGCGTATTGCACGCCACATACAGCGCACCCAGGCCGAGGGAGGCGAAAAACCGCGTGCTCGCGAACTGCCAATAGCTGTGGGTCATGCCCAGGATCGCCGTGCCCACGGAGAACAGCACGATGCTCCACACGACGGTTTTGACCCGGCCGAAGCGGTCACAGGCCCAGCCCCCGTAGATGCCACCAATGGCCATGCCGGCCAGGGTGAAACTGCCCAGGCTGCCGGCCTCGACGCTGGTCAGGCCGAACTCGGCCTTGAGGCTGCTGAGGCTGTAGGACAGCAACATGAGGTCTGCGCCATCGATCAACAGACCGAGGAAGCAGAAGATAAAGACAATGATCCACAGTTTGCTTTTTGCAGGCGACAACGCGCCCGCCGATGCGGCGACTTCCATAGCGATACCTTGTTGTAGTTGTTAGGGCATTGGGTATGGGTGGTGCTCAGCGTTGCGCCGCGCGAATCATGTTGCGGGCAATCACCAGTTGCTGGATCTGCGTGGTGCCTTCGTAGAGGCGGAACAGGCGAACATCCCGGTAGAAACGTTCAATGGCGTACTCGCTGATATAGCCGGCGCCGCCATGGATCTGCACACAGCGGTCAGCGACGCGACCGCACATCTCGGTGGCGAACATCTTCGAGCAAGAAGCTTCGGTGCCGATGTCCCGGCCTTCGTCACGCTTGCGGGCGGCGTCGAGCACCATGCAGCGCGCCGCATAGATTTCGGCCTTGCTGTCGGCGAGCATGGCCTGGATCAGCTGGAACTCGGCAATCGGCTGGCCGAATTGCTTGCGTTCGATCGCGTAGTTCAGCGCGTCACCCAGCATGCGCTCGGCGGCGCCCACGCTGACGGCGGCGATGTGCAGGCGGCCTTTGTCGAGGACCTTCATGGCGGTCTTGAAACCCACGCCTTCCACGCCACCGATCAACTGGCTGGCTGGCACGCGGACGTTGTCGAAGATCACGTCGCTGGTGTGCGCGCCGTGCTGGCCCATCTTGTGATCGCGCTTGCCCAGGGACAGGCCTGGCGTGTCACGTTCGATGATGAACGCGCTGATACCGCCCGAGCCGCGGATCGCCGGGTCGGTGCGCGCCATCACCGTGAAAATCCCGGCGTGGGGTGCGTTGGTGATAAAGCGCTTGGTGCCGTTGATCACGTAGTGGTCGCCATCGCGTACGGCGGTGGTTTTCAGCGAGGCGGCGTCGGAGCCGGAGTCGGGTTCGGTGAGGCAGAACGAGCTGAGCAGCGCACCGCTGGCCAGCAACGGCAGGTAATGTTCCTTCTGCGCATCGGTGCCGTCGAGCAGGATGCCGATGGAGCCGATGCCATTGTTGGTGCCGAAGTAGGAGCGGAAGGCCGGGGAGGTGCGCCCCAGTTCAAAGGCGATGGTCACCTCTTCCTCCATGGTCAGGCCCAGGCCGCCGTAGGCTTCGGGAATGGTCAGGCCGAACAGGCCCATGTCCTGGAATTGGCTGATGATGTCCGCCGGGATTTCATCGGTTTCGGCGACTTCGTTTTCCCGTGGGATCAGCGCTTCATCGACGAACTGCGCAATGGCGTCCACCAGGATATGCAGGGTTTGTGCGTCTCGGATCATGTGCAGCCCTCAGCGGCCCGTTCGGCGGGCCTGTTATCGTCAATCTGCCGAGGCCATGCACCTGTCCAGCTAGCGGGTGGCGGCCTCGATATTGTTCACCATGTGCTTGAGGCGGGGGCCGATGTCGTCTTCGAGTTTCTCCCGGGAGAGGTGGAAACTCGGTCCGCCACAGTTGAACGCCAGCAAGCCGTGTTGTGCGTGTCGCAGCGGTACGCCGATGGCGTTGACATCGCGGTGCCACTCACCGATCGACATGCAATAGCCGAAATCGGTGTAGTCCCGGAAGGCGCGTTCCAGCCCCTTGCGGATGTTCGGCCAGTCCTCCAGATGGCGCTGGCGGATGTGGTCGAGAATGAACTCCCGCTCGTTTTCCGGCATCGCTGCCAGGCAGGCGCGGCCTGCTGAACTCAAGTGCAACGGCAACCGTGTACCGACCTGGCGGCGCATGGTCATGTTGGCTTCGCCCTGGACCACATCCAGGTACACCGCGTCGAGGCGGTCGCGGGTGGCCATCGCGACGGCCGCCTGGGCGTACTTGGCCATGGTCTCCATCAACGGGTGGGCCACGGCGCGGATCGACAGGTTCGACAACATGGCGTAACCGAAGGCCATCACGCCCACCTCCAACTGGTACCGGCCCGACTGCGGCAGGTGCCTGAGGTAACCCAAGCGGGTCAGGGTGTGGGTCATGCGGGTGATCGTCGGTTTCGGCAGCCCGGTCTTGCGCGCCAGTTCCTGGTTGCCCAGCACACTCTCGCTCGGCGTGAAACAGCGCAGCAGTTCCAGGCCACGGGCCAGGGCGGTGACGAACTGGCGGTCCTTGTCTTCCTCCTCATCGTTGTGCATCGGGTCAATCAACAAATGCTCGAAGGCGTTGTTGCCTGCTGGGACTTGGTTGTTGTCCGAGTCCGGGTTTCGACGGCGCATGTTAAGCCTCATTTTTTTATAAAATCAACAAAACAAAATAGTATTCCGCACAGCGAAACTAAGCAACTTTTTGCCTAGCGATTATTTGATGCGATAAACCCCAATAAAACAGCAGGTTAAAGACTGTATGTGCATGAGTTCGGGTTTTTACGTTTACACCTGTGGGGACGATACTTATGATTATCGATAAATACGGAATGTTATTTCGCATAGCGAAACAAGTGCAATCCAACTAACAAGAACTGTGCAGCAGGAGTCAATGTGACCAACGCTAACCCACCCGTGGTGACCCTCGACGTCCAGGACAATGGCGTGGCCGTGGTCCGTATCCATCGCCCCGAAGTCAAGAACGCCCTGAATACCCAGGTGCGTGAAGCGCTCGCCGAGCACTTTCGCGCTTTGGCTCGCCGTCAGGATGTGCGTGCCATTGTGCTGACGGGGGGCGAACAGTTCTTCGTCGCAGGTGCGGATATCAAGGAGTTCGCCGCTGCCGGGGCGATCGATATGTACCGCCGCCACACCGAATATCTGTGGGAAGCCATCAGTCGCTGCCCCAAGCCGGTGATCGCGGCCGTCAATGGTTTTGCCCTGGGCGGTGGCTGTGAGCTGGCGATGCATTGCGACCTGATCGTGGCGGGCGAGTCGGCGCGGTTTGCCCAGCCGGAGGTCAAGCTGGGCTTGATGCCGGGGGCGGGCGGCACCCAGCGGCTGGTGCGGGCGGTGGGTAAATTCCAGGCGATGCGCATTGCGCTCACCGGCTGCATGGTCAGCGCAAAGGAAGCCCTGGCCATGGGCATGCTCAGCGAGATGGTCAGCGACGATCAGACACTGCCCCGCGCCCTGGAACTGGCCGCGCAGATCGCCGCGCTGCCGCCGTTGGCGGTGGAGCAGATCAAGGAGGTGATGCTGGCCGGTGCCGACCTGCCGCTGGAAAGCGCCCTGGTGCTGGAGCGCAAGGCGTTCCAATTGTTGTTCGACTCCAAGGACCAGAAGGAGGGCGCTGCGGCGTTCTTCGAAAAACGCACGCCGCAGTACCGGGGGGAATAAGCATGAGCGACGCTATCAACACGATGGGCCTGGTGGGCACCGGTGTCATGGGCGCGGGCATTGCGCAAATCGCTGCTCAGGCCGGTGTTCGGGTATGCCTGTTCGATGCTCGCGACGGCGCTGCGCAAGCGGCCCGTGACAGCCTCGGTGGTACATTTGCGAAGTTGGTGGGCAAGGGCAAGATCAGCCAGGCGGCGGTGGACGCAGCGTTGGCCAACTTGCAGGTGATCGACCGCCTTGAGGACCTGCGCGATTGCGACCTGGTGGTGGAAGCCATCGTGGAAAACCTCGACGCCAAACGCGGCCTCTTGCAACAGCTTGAAGGTATTGTCAGCCCCACGTGCATCCTGGCGACCAACACGTCTTCACTCTCCGTCACGGCCATCGCCACTGGTTGCCGGCACCCCGGACGTGTGGCGGGCCTGCACTTCTTCAACCCGGTGCCGTTGATGCGCGTGGTGGAGGTGATCGATGGCCTGGCCACCGCGCCCAAGGTCGGTGAGGCATTGCTGGCCCTGGTTGCACGCACCGGCCATCGCGGCGTGCGCGCCAAGGACACGCCTGGTTTCATCGTCAACCACGCCGGCCGGGCCTACGGCACCGAAGCCCTGAAGATGCTGGAAGAAGGCATCGCCGAGCGCGGCGATATCGACCGTATCCTGCGCGACGGCGCCGGGTTCCGCATGGGGCCGCTGGAGCTGCTGGACCTCACCGGCCTGGACGTGTCGCACCCGGTGATGGAGTCGATCTACAACCAGTTCTACCAGGAGCCCCGCTACAAACCGTCGCCCCTGACCCGGCAGATGCTGGTGGGCGGCCGCCTGGGGCGCAAGACCGGGCACGGCTTCTATCAGTATGAACACGGCCAGCTCATCAACGGCCCGCAACCCCAGCCGGTGCCCACGGTGCAACCGCTGCCACCGGTGTGGATCGCCACGGAAAACAGTGAAGACTACGAGCGCTTGAGTGCCCTGGTGATCGACCTGGGCGCCCATCTGGAACACGCTGCGCAACCGTCGCCACAGGCGTTATGCCTATTGGCGCCTTACGGCCGCGATGCCACCAGCACGTGCGTGCACTTCGATACCGACCCGGCGCACACGCTGTGCATCGATGTGCTGACGGACCTGTCGCGCCACCGCACGCTGATGCAAAACCCGCTGACGGCCCCGGCGATGCGCGATGCCGCTCACGCCTTGCTCGCAGCGGATGGCGTGGGCGTCACGGTGATCGGCGACAGCGTTGGTTTTGTGGCCCAACGCACCTTGGCGATGGTGGTCAACCTCGCCTGCGACATTGCCCAGCAGCGCATCGCCAGTGTCGAGGATATCGACCAGGCCGTGCAGCTCGGCCTGGGCTACCCCAACGGCCCGCTGGCCTGGGGCGATGCCCTCGGGCCACGACGCCTGCTCACGATTTTACAGCGCATGAGCGAGCTCACCCACGACCCGCGCTACCGCCCCAGCCCGTGGTTGCGGCGGCGGGCGCTGCTGGGTATTTCCCTGCGCCATGAAGCGCCGAAAGCCGGCTGATTTCCCAACCTCACAGGATAAGAACAATGGGTGCATTGACAGGTTTGCGGGTGCTGGATCTGAGCCGTGTGTTGGCCGGCCCCTGGTGTGGGCAAGTGTTGGCTGACCTTGGCGCGGAAGTGATCAAGATCGAACGCCCGAAAAGCGGCGACGACACCCGTGCTTGGGGCCCGCCGTGGATGAAGACCGACACCGGTGAGTCGTCCGGCGAGGCTTCGTATTACCAGTCGACCAACCGTGGCAAGTTATCCGTGGCCATCGACATCGCCAGCCCCGAAGGCCAGGAGTTGGTACGGGCGCTGGCGGCCAGTTCCGATGTGTTGATCGAGAACTATAAAGCCGGCTCCCTGGCCCGCTACGGCCTGGACTACGCGACCCTGGCCGAGCTCAACCCGCGCCTGGTGTATTGCTCTATTACCGGCTTTGGCCAGACCGGCCCGCGTGCCGAGGAGCCGGGCTACGACTTCATCATCCAGGGCATCGGCGGCCTGATGAGCATCACCGGCGAGCGCGATGACTTGCCCGGCGGCGGCCCGCAAAAGGTCGGCGTGGCGTTCTCCGACCTGATGACCGGCCTGTATTCCACCGTGGCGATCCAGGCCGCGCTGCTCAGCCGTGAGCGCACCGGCGTGGGCCAATACATTGATATGGCGTTGCTGGATGTGCAGGTCGCGACCTTGGCCAACCAAAGCATGAACTACCTGGCCTCGGGCAAGGTGCCGCAGCGTTATGGCAATGCCCACGCCAATATCGTGCCTTACCAGGTGTTCCGTGCCGCCGACCGCGACTTCATCATCGCCTGTGGCAACGACAGCCAGTTTGTCGCGCTGTGCCAGAGCATCGGCCTGGCGCATTTGCCGGACGACCCGCGCTTTCGCCGCAACGCCGACCGCGTGGCCCATCGCGAAGAGATTGTCGCGCTGCTCTCGGCGCACTTTCTGGGGCGCAGTGCCGATGAGTGGGTGGCGTGTATCCATGCCTCGAAGGTGCCGGTGGGGGCGATCAACTCCATCGCGCAATCCCTGGAAGAACCCCAGGTGATCGCGCGCAACCTGATGGTGAAGATCCCCCATCCGCAAAACCCGGAGTTCGCCATGGTCGGCAGCCCGATCAAAATGTCCGGCACCCCCGTGGAGTACCAGCGGCCGGCGCCGAGGCTGGGGCAGCACACCGACGACATCCTCGGCGAGCGGTTGGGCTTGTCACCGGAGCAACTGGCCCGACTCAAGGCCCGCGGGATCGTTGAACAGCAGGGTTAGACCAGGGTGGTGCGGTCGATCTGCGCGATGGACGTGACGCCAGTCAGGGTCATGGCCACGCGCATCTCCTTGGCAAAGATGTCCAGCAGGTTTTCCACGCCGTGCTGGCCATCGGCGGCCAGCGCGTAGGCGGTGGCGCGTCCCAGCAGGCACGCCTTGGCACCCAGGGCGAGCATGCGCACCACGTCCAGCCCGGAGCGGATGCCGGAATCCACCAATACGGTGAGGTCATCGCCCACTGCATCGGCAATCGGCGGCAAGGCTTTGGCGGTGGACAACACGCCGTCCAATTGGCGGCCGCCGTGATTGGAGACCACGATGCCATCGGCGCCGAAACTCACCGCGTCCTTGGCGTCCTGGGGGTCGAGGATGCCTTTGATGATCATCGGGCCTTTCCAGAACTCGCGGATCCACTCCAGGTCTTTCCAGCTGATCGACGCGTCGAAATTGTTCGCCAGCCAGCCGATGTAGTCTTCCAGGTGGGTGGGTTTGCCCAGGTATTTGGAGATATTACCCAGGTCATGGGGACGGCCCATCAACCCCACATCGAAGGCCCATTGCGGCTTGGCGACGGCTTGCAGCATGCGTCGCTGTGCGGCGAACGGGCCGGACATGCCCGAATGGGCATCGCGATACCGTGCGCCGGGCGTGGGCATGTCCACGGTAAATACCAGCGTCGTCACACCGGCCGCTTGCGCGCGCTCCAGCGCGTTGCGCATGAAGCCGCGGTCCTTGAGCACATACAACTGGAACCAGATCGCTTGCGCGCTTTGCGACGCCACTTCTTCAATCGGGCACACCGACACCGTCGACAGGCAGAAGGGGATGCCCTTGTTCGCCGCCGCCTTGGCTGCCTGCACTTCACCGCGCCGCGCATACATGCCGGTCAGGCCGACCGGGCTGAGGATCACCGGCATGTCGAGTTCCTGGCCGAACACCGTGGTCTTCAGGCTCAGATTGTCTACATTGCGCAGGATGCGCTGGCGCAGGCTGATCTCGGCCAGGTCCGAACTGTTCGCACGCATCGTGTGCTCGGCGTAGGCGCCGCCGTCGATGTAGTCGAACAGGAAGCGCGGCAGCTTGCGCTTGGCGGCTGCGCGGTAGTCGGAGGCGGACGAGATGATCATTTTTAGAGGCTCCACGGGCAAGGTGGCTTCAGGATAGGCAATTCTCTGGCATGATAAAAACAACTTTTATCGCTGGCAGCCAGTCGCCAAAGGAATACTGATGAACCTGAGAACATTGCGTGCCTTTGTAGAAGTGGTACGCCAGGGTGGTTTTTCCCAGGCTGCCGAGGTGGTGTCCCTGACTCAATCCAGCGTGAGCAAGGCGGTCAAGACCCTGGAAGACGAACTGGGCACGCCGCTGCTCAATCGCCTGGGGCATCGCAACGAACTCACCGCCGCCGGCGAAATTGCCTACCGCCGCGCCCTGGTGCTGCTCGCCGAGCGCAATGACCTGGTGGCCGAGATCAACGATTTGTGCGGCCTCAAGCGCGGCGTACTGCGCATCGGCCTGCCGCCGGTGGGTTGCGGCGTGCTGTTCGCGACCATGTTCGCCACCTACCGCAGCCGTTACCCGGACATCGACATCGAACTGACCGAATACGGCAGCAAAAAACTGCGCGAATGCCTGGAAGCAGGGGAGGTCGACCTGGCTGCGCTGCTGCTGCCGGTGGACGAAGACTTCGACTTCCAACCCGTGCGCAACGAACCGTTGATGGCGGTGCTGCCCATCAGCCACCCGCTGGCCCGCCTTGAACGTATCGACTTCACCGACCTGGCCGATTCGCCGTTCATCCTGTTTGAAGCCGGCTTCGCCCTCAACGCCAAGATTCTCGCCGCCTGCGAGCGCAAGGGCGTCACCCCCAAGGTGACCGCCCGCAGCGGGCAGATCGACTTCATCATCGACCTGGTCGCCGCCGGCCTGGGCGTAGCCTTCGTGCCACGCATGCTGGCGCACAAACACCAACACCCCGGCATCGCCCTGATCCCCCTGGACGAACCCCACACCGACTGGCACATCGCCCTGGCCTGGCGCGCCAGCGCCCACCTGCCACCCGCCGCCCTGGCCTGGCTGGAACTGGCCAGGGAGCACGCCGTTTCAACCGGCCATCCGGTTTAATCACGCCGAGTGCCAGAGAAAGCTTGACTTCTCCTTTTCAATCAGTAACATACGGCGCATTCCGCGATAGCTCAGTTGGTAGAGCAAATGACTGTTAATCATTGGGTCCCTGGTTCGAGTCCAGGTCGTGGAGCCAGATAGCGACATAAAGAGAAGCCTGCAGAGATGCAGGCTTTTTTTTGCCTTGGATTTCTCTGGGGGGGATCAAAGCGCACAGCGTGATAGGCATGAAGGCGTCTCTAATCCTACGATTCAGAGGGAGCGGGGCGGGGAAAGGGGAGGATAACGTCAGTAAGGGGTCCAGTACGCTGAAGGCATTGGATGCCATGGGCCAGTTTATAAATGGCCCGACAGGCGATGCCAAATTTGGTAACAGCAAGCAGAGTTCCAGCGAGCAGGTTGTTGAGCAAACTAATCGTTCATCAACCCTCAAGGCGGGTAACGACGTCGATCTGTCGGCCGGTAACGATGTCACGATCAAGGGCAGCCAAGTGGGTGCGGGTCGCGACATCAACATCAAAGGTCGCGATGTCACACTCGATGTTGCTAAAGGCGGTGTCAGCCAGGAAAACACCCAAAGCCAGAGCTGGGGCGGAATTCATGGCGGCTCCAGCGGTGGTATCAAGGTGGGCGTGGGCGGCAGTCATGGCGTAGCCAATGAAGACCGTAATCGTGAGTCCGCTACTGCCACCAATCTGGATGCCGGTCGTGCGATCAATCTTGATGCCAGCAATGATCTGAACCTGATAGGGACGCAAGCCAAAGCTGGCCGCGATATCGACCTCAAGGCAGGAAATGACTTGAATATCCGTTCTGAACAGAACGGTGCTACCAACGACAGCAATCGAAGCAGCGGCGGGGGGGAAGTCGGCATTACAATTGGTTCCGAGGGCTTTGGCGTCTACGCCAGTGTCAGTCTCGGAAAGGGCAACCTGGAGCGTGATAGTAAGCGCCAACAAGATGCCTATCTCTATGCCGGTGATCGCCTAGGCTTCACCAGCGGCAAGGACACCAACATTGCGGGTGCCACTTTACGCGGTGATGAAGTCGTTGGCCGTGTTGGAGGTGACCTTAATGTCGCCTCGGTGGCAGACACGGGGAAGGTCAAAGGTAAAGAGTTCGACATCAATGCGACCGTTACCATTGGCCCGGGAGCCGGTGTCAGCGGTTCAGTCGGCTTTGGCCAGACCAGCGGCAAGACCAATTGGGTCGAAGACCAGACGCGGATTACTGCCAAGGACAAAGTGGACATCCGCACGGAGAATCACACTCAAATCGATGGAGCGCTGATTGCCTCGGATACCGGCAACCTAAAGCTGGACACCCGTACCCTCGGTTTCAGTGATATTGCGGGAGAAGACAAAGAACACGGCTACTACCTGAACGTCGGCGGTACTTTCACGTCAGCTAACAGCAAGACAGCCACGACCCAGGATCCGACTCAGGTTGGTAAAGGCAAAGAAGGCGAGACCAGCGCAAGTATCAGCGGTTGGAAGTACGATAAAGAGCGAGAACAAGCTGTTCGTGCCACCGTGGGGGCGGGTGACATTGTCGTGCGCAATGATGCCGAGACAGGGGCTGACTCAACGGCCGGTCTGAATCGTGATGTCAGCAAAGCCTATGAGGTCACTCAAGACAAAGAGTCGCGTACAGATCTCTACGTCAGCAGTTCATCGGTCGAGGATGCACTCCATCCTCTCGATACGGCCAAGAAACTGGCCTTGGGCGTGTACAACTACGACAAGAAATCCAAGGAGAACTGGGACGCAGCCAGCACTGGCATGAACGCCATTATCAATAAGGTGGAGGCTGCTCTTGGTCGCAAGATGGATGCGGGCGCTCTTGCCATTGGCGGCAAGGACTTGGCGGAAAATACTCTTGAAGCGTTGATTCTTTCTGGCAAGAGCCGTGCCGATGCCATGGCAATGATGAGAGATCCGGGCTTTCAGCAGGGCGTGCTCGCGCAGCTCGACAACATCATGCACGTCAACGATGTTGTGCTGAAAAAGACGCAGGCAGACGTTGGGCCGATGGTGGATGAGTATATGTCGTCCGCTGCCGGGTCTTTGGTCATCAAGACACCAGTGGTCACTGAGGGTGAGCAAAACGCGCAACAAGCGACATTGACATTCGTCTCAAACATAAATGCCTACCGGCAAGCTCATCCTGAAAGTATTGAAGCAATCGGGTATGTCCTGGCCCTTGCCCAAGGTCCGAAGGGCATGATGCAACTGGCAGTAGGGAAGCTTGTTGAGAACACCGAATATGGTGAGGCGCTAGGTAAAAAGCTGGACGAGCTTGAAACGAAGCTGGGTAGGGCACTCGCCGAAAAAATGTCGGGGATTGTCACCCTTGATGTTGATAGTGCGGACGACCAGTACCTTACAGGTTTCAAGCCTGGAACGATAACCAGCTATCAGCAGTATTATGATAAGCAGGGAAGTCGGTTAAAATATGAAGCTGGGGAATGGAAAAACTGGGAGTGATGGTGAATGACTTTATTAGTTCCTGATCTTATGGCTGAGTTGAGTCCTGGCTTGAGTGCGGCTGGTTTTTATTTGGGCGAAGATTTTTCCTGTGTTCAGGAAAAAATTGGCGCTGTGGAGTGGTACGACTCAAACTCCGCTCTTAATAAAATTTTGCTCGAAAGTTCAGGTTGGATTGGCGTTCGAACGGCGGTGGGCTCCGCCATCGGTATAGGTGCAGTCGTGGAGTCTTTCAGCTATCGGAATGACTGGGTTTCATTGGATTTTGGGGAGGGCAATAAGCTATATAGGATAGTGGTTGGTAGAGGCTATCAAGGGAAGTTTAAAGTGGTTATGCCTGGCAGTGACCTACTGCTGCTTGAGGATTTTTACGAGTTGGATTTTAATGAAGTGGATGATGAGTTTCTGATTATTGAAAATGGTGAATATATAGAGGGGATTAGCTTTATTACCGACTATAGAGCACCCTTGGAGTATGAGTCTAATCAGAAGATCGAATTGATATCGGTGCATGACTGGTCGTTTCAATAGAAGTAAATTTGGAACCAAGTATGCTGGGGCGATCAAATAAAGAGTATAAACGGGGGCAGACGCCGCGCAGTAAGACCCCGCGCAGTAAATGGGGTCAGACCCTGAGGGATCCTTGATCACCGGTATCGATCTGAGCCGGATCACCGGGAAAGATCTGCTTGGCGCCAGCAGAATAATAGAGGCTTAAAAATGACCATTACCATGAGTGTTGAGATTGAGGAAGGCATTTCATTTGATGCGATTTCCGCGGTGATATCCAAGCTGGCGGGCGGGTATACAATTGAGCAGGAATATTTGACTGGGAATTTTGATTGTTCAAATTGCTATTTTGCGTTTCGCCGTGTTTTTCCTCATGATGATGTTGCTGCCGAAGGCGTAGAGGCTAGCTGGAAAGTAAGTGTGCGAGGTGCGTTTCATGCGCCAATCAGATCTTTATCTGAGAGCTCAAAAGACATTCAGAATTTTCTTGTTGGGCTTTCAATAGAAACAGAACTGAGATTTGTACTCTCTTTTCAATATGAGAGCGTATATGCCGTTCGTGATGAGCAGGGTTTAAGGTTTGTAAATAGCATGGTTGTTGAACCCTGAGTGATCGCTGAGAATTTAAAGTCGCCACTTTGTCTTTGTTTTTTCTCAGGTTTTGTAGGTGAAGTGTGTTTGGGGAATATGAATGTTTGCTGGGCTCTATAGTCTCAGAAGATTATTGGAGTGATGTGGGTGTTGATATCGCGGCCTCCAAGATCTCTCAATTTGATAATTCAAGCTGGAACGAACTTTAATCTGCTCTTCTGGCAAAGTCTCAAGTCTGGCGAGGGCGGTGTGCGGAGTCTTTCGGAGATTCGAAGGATGAGTGGGCGTTGCGCGTATTGCTGGCGCTTCTAAAAACTAAAGATGAGTCGGTTGTCATTCATGCAATTGAATCAATTGAATCAGTTTTTTTGGCTGGCTATATTCTTGACGCGGCGCAGGTCATACGTGCTCTATATGAGGGGTTTGAGGTAGAGAGCAGAACATTGAGGCTAATGGCGGCTACGTTGGTCAGGAAGTTAAGTGAGGCATAAAGGTTGCTCAGTAGCTGACAGCGCACGACTCCTTTTCCTACAGGTCATTGAAATGTCCTGCTTTGACAAGCCAACCCAACCCGACTAACTTTCCTGGCGTGACGCATTCATGCGACCCACGCTATGCAGCTAACCTATTTTCTGCGCCACATTTCGTCGTGGCCCCAGTGCACCTAACAGCTAGCAAATGACTGTTAATCATTGGGTCCCTGGTTCGAGTCCAGGTCGTGGAGCCAGATAGCGACATAAAGAGAAGCCTGCAGAGATGCAGGCTTTTTTTTGCCTTGGATTTCTCTGGGGGGATCAAAGCGCACAGCGTGACCAGCATGAAGCCGTCTCTAATCCTACGATTCAGAGGGAAGCCCCATGAAAGTCGCTGCAGTGGTTTCAACCAAAGACGGCAGAGTCGGCGTAGCGAACGTCAGGATTCAGCCCCAGGCGGATGACCGAAGTACGCCTTGTAGGCGTGGTTGAAGTTGGCAGGGTTGGCGTACCCCAGGCGGTGGGCAATCTGCGCCACGTGCCATTTGCGTTGGCGCAGCAGGGTGCGCGCCAGTTCCAGGCGCTGCTGGCGCACATAATCGAGCATCGATTGGCCGTACACCCGGCTGAAGGCACGTCTGAGGGTGGTTTCACCCACGCCCAGTTCCCGTGCCAGCGCCAGCGTGCCGGGTGGTTTCATCAGGTTTGCGTCGAGCTTGAAGCGTGCTTCATGTGCCAGGTCCGAATGGCTGCGCAACGGGGCCGTGGGCTTGGCCGGTTGTGGCGCCAGGTGCGTGGCCAGCTCGACCAGCACGGCCAGGCTCAGGCTTTCCTGGTTCAGCCGTTCCAACGCCCCCTGGTAGGGCGAGTGATAAAGGCGCTCGAACAAACGCCCGACGGCGCGACAGCCGTGCAGTTCTGAAAAGTGCATGCCATCGTCGAGCAGCCTGGCCAGCGATTGCAGTGACGGGTCTTCTTCGGCCAATTGGCGTAGGTAGTCGCCGCCGATGCGCAGCCCGGCCATGCGCGCACGGCTGCCGGCAGGCATCTGGTCCATGGCTTCCATGCTTTCGCTCAAGCCCAGCACATGGGGCGCGCCGGGGGTGTATTCATTTAGCCGGCCGTCTACCTGATGCTGCCATTGCCCACCCAGTACCTGCACGATGCACACGCTGTCGGGCAGCACCTTGTGGATGCGTAACGGTTCGGGGAACTGCAAATTGCAGTCGAAATACTGCAGGTGCGGCCGCACCGTCTGCGCACGGTAATGGCCGATCGCGCTGCCCATGACCTGCTGCGCGCTGTCATCGAATACACCGGCCTGGTCCAGGGCCTCTGGGTGATCGAAGCAGAAGTGGGTGTCCAGATAGGGGTTGCGGCGGTCCATTGGCAAAAGCGTCCGTCAGAGCGGGTGGGCAGCGTTGCATGATATCGACATCGGGCAGGCCGATCAGTTGTTGTGAGCCACGGCCTTATTATTGTGCGCCACGGCCGCACCGCTTGGCAGGCGTCGGCGCGTTGATTTCAATGGTCGGCTTTGAACTGTCGAGGAAGCCGTAAATGTTGATATATCGCAAGTGGGCAGCGCTGCTGGGCCTGGTTCTGGCCGTGATCGCGGGGATCGCCCAGGCTGACAACCGCCCGGAAGTCGCGGAAAAAGTGTTGGCCTATGCCGGCGAAGGCGGCGTGAAAGTCTGGACCCTGCGCATCGGCGCGCGCAGTGACAATCAGGCGCTGGTGCAGGTAGAGGGCGTGGACCACGACTGGAACATGAAGATCCAGAAAATGGCCGTGGAAAAGACCGGCAAGGACACCCGCTATTCCACCACCGTGGACGGCCAGAAGTTCGTCGTGCTGGTGCTGCGTCAAGGCTGGGGCGAGCTGTACTTGCCCGGCGAAGCTCAAGCGTTGAACGTTGGCTATGACGAGTTCCTGTCCAGCCAAGGCAATGCGCAGGCATTCCTGACCGATTATTTGCAGGCCAACTGAGCAGTGGGTCGATTCGCACGGTGGTCGTGGGCGCTGACGATACTGGTACTGCCGCTGGCCCTGATGGGGTGGGCCAGTCTTCAGAGCTGGCGCGCCGATGAAGTGCTGCGGGACGCGCAAAGTGTCAACGGCGACTACGCCTGGCTGCGTGTGCGTCAGGCCCTGGCGGGGTTGGCGTACTGGCTGGCCATCGCCGCGTTGGTGGCCGGGTTCTCAACATGGCTCAAGATGCGGCTGGACGCATGGCGCGCGCGGCAATCCAAGGACTTTCTCTACGGCCGTCTGTTCCTCTGCTGGCGTGCTCTGGGCCACTGGTTGGTGGCCTACACCGGGCTGCTGGTCTGCGCGCTGGCGCTGTGCCTGCTGTATGAACTGAGCTGGGGCTGGAGCCACTTCAAGGCCGGCGGCTGGTTCATGCTGTTGGTGGCGGTGCCAGTGATTACCGTGCTCTGGACAGGCTGTCTGTTGATTGAGCGGTTGCGCCGGCAATGGCACGCCTTGGACCGGCCTTCCTCGGCGTTTCTGGGCCAAACCCTGGGGCGCGCCAAGGCACCGGCCTTATGGGCATGGGTTGAGCAACTGGCCAATACGGCCGGTGCGCCGGTGCCCGACCATATCGTGGTGGGCATCGACCAGGCGTTTTTCGTCACCAGCGTCGATGTCGCGCTGCAACCCGCCGGTGACGTGCTCAGCGGGCGCACCCTTTACTTGCCGCTGACCTACCTCTCGAGCCTGAGCCAGGCCGAAGCGGCGTCGATCATCGGCCATGAGCTAGGCCATTTCAGCAGTCGCGACACCGAACGGGGCAGCGAGATCGGGGCGCATTTCAGCCTGATGTGCCTGCACTTTTCGTATATCAGCGCTGGGGATGCCGACCCGGCGTGGGTCGAGCGCCCGGCAATCTGGATGACGCAGCGTTTCCTGCACCACTTTCAACTGGCGGTGCACCACTGGGGCCGCGCCCAGGAATTGGTCGCAGATAGGGTGGGCGGCAACATCGGCGGTGAGCGCTTATTCTGCCAGGCACTGTTACGCGTTATCGCGCTCGACGGGGAGATCCACACGCTGCTCACCGAGCGCCACCCGAACCTGATCCAGGCCCTTACCGACCACCTGCTTCATACACCGCTGCGCTTGGACAAGGCAGCGCTGGACCATGCCATCGCGCACCCGTTCGATACGCACCCGTCGACAGCACTGCGCATGCAGCAACTGGGCGTGCGACTGGATGACGACCTGCTGGCCCAGGCCACTCGTGTGCCTACCGAGCACGACCGCCACTGGTTCAGCCAACTCACCCATGCATCGTCCTCCGATGTCGGGCTGCCTGTATCACCGCCTATATCAATCGCTCAAGGAGAATGACCCATGACCCAACCCTCCGATCCGCTGTCGGATCTCGCCAGCACACTCAGTCAGGAATATGCCGACTCCCGCGAAGCTCAGCGCGAGCGTGCGATCGCCGAACTCGAGCAGGTCATCCATCGCGTGCCCGAGCAGACCGCATTCACCAATTCGCGCCGTTACAAGGTGCGCGGTCCGCTGTTTTTGCTGATTGCCCTGGGCTTGCTGGGCTTCGGGCTGCACCGAGGTTACAACGGCTTGGCCGTGTGTGCTGCGGTGATGGCCGTGGTGTTCGTACTGCTCACTTGGCAGCACCGCAACGCCGGGCAACATGCCTTTATGCGCCTGACCCGCCGCCAGTTGTTTGTGGACACCTTGAGTGCGCCGGTCGATCTCGTCGAAATTGCCGACGTCAGCGTCAGTGAGGAAGGCTGGCTGACGGTGCAGAAACTGATTTTGCGACCCGGTGCGCCCCTGCCTGTGCATCGCGCCACGCGACAGCTGTTCGGCAACCAGGCGCTGGCCCTGAACAAACCCCAGCCGCAGATCCTGATTCAATCCGCCGGCCTGATGCATGAGGGCCATACCCTGGATGACGACCAGATCGCAGGCATCCTCAACGCCTATTGCCAAGCCGCCCAGGCCCAACAACATCTTGATGCGCTGCGCCAGGGCACTCAGCGCGATTCCTGAGCGGTTGTACGGTAGAGCCGGTTCAGGGTTGTTGAAATTGCCTCGCTGCATTGACATCCAGATCCGCAAATCAACCTGTTGAGCATTCAGTTTATGACCGTGATCGCGCCAGTTGCGATGGCCGCGACCAACATCACCAGCACGGTGCCGAAGGTCCACTTCAGCGAGACCCGCTGGTTATCGCCATAGTCAATGTCCAGCAGCCCGCACAGTAGGTAAGTGGAGGCCACCAGTGGGCTGAGCAGGTGCACTGGCTGGCCGATCAACGATGCGATGGCCATTTCGTGGGGGCCGATGCCGTAGTGGGCAGCGGTTTCGGCGAGGATGGGCAGCACTCCAAAATAGAACGCGTCGTTGGTCAGGACGTAGGTGAACGGCATGCTGAGCAGCGCGGTGATGACTGACATGCCGTGGCCAGCCTGCTCTGGCAGGATGGCGATCAGGTTATCGGAGATAGCCTTGATCATCCCGGTGCCGCCCATGATGCCGACGAAGATGCCCGCCGCAAAAATCAGCAGGGTCACGGCCAACACATTGTCGGCGTGCCGACCGATGACTTCCTTCTGCTGTTTGAGCGTCGGGTAGTTGATCAGGCAACCCAGGCCGAAGGCGACCATGAACAGGATCGGCAGCGGCATCAGGCTGAGCATCATCGAGCTGATGAGGGCGACCGTCAGGACCACATTGAACAGAAATTTCGGGTCGCTCAGGCGAACGTGTGCGTAGCCTTCGAGCACCTTGTCTTCGCTGACGCTGACAATACCCAAACGGCGGTATTCCATTCGACCTAGCCACCAGGCGGCAAAAATCACCCATACACCGCCAGCAATCATGATGGGAACCATCTGTAAAAACAGCTCGGTGATGTCGACGTGCATGGCACTGGCCGCTCGCGAAAACGGCCCGGCCCACGGCAGGATGTTCATCACCCCGATGGCCAGCAGTAGCACGGTGGCCATGACCTGCAAACGAATGCCGGTCAGACGATACAGCGGCAAAAAAGCTGCTGTGGCGATGATGTACGTGGTTGCGCCGTCGCCGTCCAGGCCAACGCACAACCCCAGCACGGCGGTGCCGACAACGATCTTGCGCGGATCGCCCTTGACCAGCCGCAACAGCACCTTGATCAGCGGGTTGAACAGACCGGCGTCGGTCATCATGCAGAAATACAGGATCGCGAAGGTCAACATGATGCCGGTGGGGGCGAGCATCTTCACGCCGTCGTACATCATGCCGCCCAGTTGCGTGGCGAAACCGCCGAGGCAACCGAAGAGGATCGGCACCAGCAGCAGCGCCACCAGCGGTGAAAGGCGCTTGCTCATGATCAGGTACATGAAGCAGACGATCATGGCGTAGCTCAGAAAGATCAACATGGGCATCCCTTTTATTGGTTTTGTAGGGGGCGAGCGCGGGACGGCTCGCGTTCTTCGGGCCGAACGAAGCCGGTGCAGCAGGCGCACAGGATTCAGCGTGTTGCGGGTTTAGTGGTGCGAGAACATCGGCTGGCCGCTGTGGGGCAGGTCGGTGACCAGGATGGAACCGGTAGAAGAGTCGGTGATGAACAATTGCCGATTGCCCTCGCCACCGAACGCCAGGTTGGTCAGGGTGCGGCCTTGGGTGCACGAGCGAATGCGGTACAGCGGCACGGCGTGAGGGTCGAACACCCAGACGCAGCCGTTACCGGCATCGCACACATACAGATTGCCTTCGCTGTCCAGCGCCATGCCGTCGGCGCCACTGACGCCCCCGGCCATGGCGGTGAAAATGCCCGCCTTGCTGGTGCCGCCGTCGCGTTGGATCGGCAGGCGCCAGACAGCGTTGCCCCGGGTCATCGCCACGAAGAGCGCGTTCTGCGCGAGGTCCATGACAAGGCCATTGGGGCTCGGGCCGTTGTCGATCAGACGCGTGAGGGTCTGCTTTTCCAGATCATAGGCGTAGACGCGACCGGTCGGGTCCTGCTGGCCGGTCTGGCCCTGATCGGTGAAGTACAGCTTGCCGCCGGCATCGAAGAATAGGTCGTTGACACCCTTGAAGCCTTCGCTGCGACTGTGAGTGAGGAACGGCGTCACCGCGCCGGTGTGCGGAGCGAGCGTCAGGATCCCTTGCTTGTAATCGGCGATGAAAATCCGCCCGTCGCGGTGGATTTTCAAACCGTTGGGCCAGCCATCGTACTCGGCGATCAACGTCCAGTGGCCTTGAGGGTCGATGCGCAGGATGCGGCCGTAGGGAATGTCGGTGACGTACAGGTTGCCGTCCCGGTCGAAGGACGGCCCTTCGAGAAAGCTTTTGACCTTCTGCCCTGGTTTGTTGGCGCGTACCCAGTCGGAGTCGCCGTCTTTCCAGAATTCTTCGGGCAGCGTGGTGAACACGCGGGTCGACAAATCGCGAGGCGGGGCATACAGGCTCACAGGATCAGCTCCTACGGGGGCGAACGGAAAGCACCGATCTTGCTGGTGACGAGACCTTTTCGCCTTATTGTTTTTGTTCTATCTGACAGAACGTTGTGTTTGCAGATAGAACAAGGTTCGACTTTATTTTTTCAGCTGTCAACCCACCGGGATTGTCTGTTTTTCATTTCGCCATTCATCACCAGGCACTCCCAACGCACTCGGGAGCGCCCTGGCGCATCGCTCGGGATGAGAGGCGTTGACAGTGGGATTTTGTCGGCTCATGATTATTTCAGAACAGTGTTCTGTCAGATAGAACTATTGCATTCCACCACCCGGAGACCCGGCGATGAACTCTAATAACAACCTGGACATCCTGATCAGCGAGGTCGGCCCCCGTGATGGCCTGCAAAGCATTAGCGCGACCATGCCCACTGCGCTCAAGCTTCACTGGCTGACGGCCCTGGCCGACGCTGGCTTGAAGGAGATCGAGGTCGGCTCGTTCGTGTCCCCCAGACTGCTGCCGCAAATGGCCGATGCCGCCGAGTTGGTGGCGCACATGCGTCAGCGTTCGGACGTGTTCGTTACCGCGCTGGTGCCGAACCTCAAGGGCGCCGAGGCAGCGTTCAACGCGGGCGTACAAAAGATCACCCTGCCCATTTCCGTCAGCGAGCCCCATTCACTGGCCAACATCCGCAAGACCCATCAACAGGTCTACGACGAAGTGCGCACGGTGATGGCCCTGCGCAACGAGCGCTTCCCGCACGTCGAGGTCGAGGCCGGGCTGTCGACGGTGTTCGGTTGCACGATTCAGGGCGAGGTGCCCGAGGACGACGTGCTGCGCATGGCCCTTACGATGGTCGAGCTGGGCGTCGATGAAGTCGGGCTCGCCGACACTGTGGGGTACGCCAATCCGGCGCAGGTGCGTCGCGTGTTCACCCGTCTGCGCAACGAGATCGGCAGCAAGGCCGGCAGCGCGCATTTTCACAATACCCGTGGGCAGGGCCTGGCCAATGTGGTCGCGGCGCTGGACGTTGGCGTCACCACCATCGATGCCTCTCAGGGCGGTATCGGCGGTTGCCCGTATGCGCCGGGGGCGTCGGGCAATATCGTGACCGAGGATCTGGTCTACCTGCTCGAGTCCATGGGCCTGCGCACCGGCGTGGACATCGACAAGCTGGTGGCCGCTCGCGCCTGGCTGAAACAGGGCCTGCCGGGAGAGCCGCTGTATGGCTTCATCCCTGACGCAGGCGTCGGCAAGAATTTCCATTACGCCGGAGGTGCGCGATGAGCCTGCTCAATCGGAACCTTCAGGCGCTGCCGCTGGCAGGCGTGCGCGTGGTCGAGTTCGTGCACATGGTCATGGGCCCGACCTGTGGGCTGGTGCTGGCTGACCTCGGCGCTGAAGTGATCAAGGTCGAGCCGACGCCCGAGGGTGACAACACGCGTCGCCTGACCGGCTCCGGCGCTGGCTACTGGATGACCTACAACCGCAACAAAAAAAGCTTCGCGGTTGACATCAAGACCGAGGAAGGCATGGCCGCGGTGCGCAAGCTGATCGAAAGCGCCGATGTGGTCACCGAGAACTTTCGTCCCGGCGCCATGGACAAGCTCGGCCTGGGCTACGAGCAGGTCAAGGCGATCAAGCCGGACATCATCTACAGCTCGATGAAAGGCTTTCTGCCGGGGCCGTATGAACATCGCACTGCGCTGGACGAGGTGGTGCAGATGATGACGGGCCTGGCCTACATGACGGGTCCCGAAGGCCGCCCGCTACGCGCCGGTGCCTCGGTCAATGACGTAATGGGCGGTATGTTCAGCGCCATCTCGATTCTGGCGGCGCTGTGGCAACGCAAAAACACCGGGGAAGGGCAGTTCGTGCAGACCGGGCTGTTCGAGAACTCAGCGTTTCTGGTGGGGCAACACATGATGCAGATGGCAACCACTGGCAAGCCTGCCGCGCCGATGCCCAGTCGTTTGTCAGCCTGGGCGATCTACGACGTGTTCAATACCCTGGGCGATGAGCAGGTGTTCATGGGCGTGGTGAGCGACAGCCAGTGGGTCAATTTCTGCCAGGGTTTTGGCTTTACAGAGCTGGGGCGCGACCCTGGACTGGCGAAAAACACCCAGCGCGTGCAGGCCCGGGCGAGGATTCTGCCGCAGGTCCGCGAGCGTCTGGCGCAAATGAGCAAGCAGGAGGTCATGGACCTGTGCGAGCAGACGGGCCTGCCGTTTTCGCCGATCCAGCGGCCGCAGGACCTGTTCGAGGACCGGCACCTGAACGAGTCGGGTGGGCTGGCCCATCTGACGCTGGAGAATGGCGACGCGGTCAAGGTGCCAATGCTGCCGTTCGAGATGAATGGTCGTCGCTTCAATACCCGCCTCAATGTGCCGCAAATGGGCAGTCACTCTGCCGAGCTGCTCGAAGAAATGGGCTACGCGTCGGGTGACATCGAAGCGTTGCGCGGGCGTGGCATCGTTCGCTGATACCGCTGGAAGGGATTCCTGATTCCTGTAGCTGACGGACATTCCCGCCGTCAGCCTTATAAAAATAAATGCTGAGGAAACCCGTCATGGCCATCGTCACGACACCCCCGCACAGCAGCGATATCAGCAGCGTGCGCTCCCTGGATGCCGAACAGACCCGCGTCCTGCACAAGGCCGCCTGGCGCTTGATCCCCTTGCTCGCGCTGGCGTATTTCTTCAATTACCTGGACCGCACCAGCGTCGGCTACGCCGCGTTGCAGATGACCGAGCAGTTGGGCCTGACCGCCACGCAGTTCGGCCTTGGCGCGGGCATCATGTTCTTCGGCTACTGCCTGTGCGAAGTGCCGAGCAATCTGGCGATGTACCGTTTCGGCGCCCGCCTGTGGATGGCGCGGATCATGATCACTTGGGGCCTGGCCGCTGCTGCCACCGCGATGATCGTCGGGCCGTACAGCTTTTATATTGTGCGCTTGATCCTCGGCATCGCTGAAGCCGGCTTCTTTCCCGGCGTGATTTTCTTCCTTACCCTGTGGTTCCCCGCGCAATACCGCACGCGGGTGTTGGCCTGGTTTACCGTGGCCACGCCGATCTCGTTTCTGGTGGGTGGGCCGCTGTCGATCTGGCTGTTGCAGATGCACGGTTTGCTCGGGCTTGCGGGTTGGCAATGGATGTTTCTCATCGAAGGGGTGCCAGCGTGCATCCTCGGTTTGATTACCTTGAAGGTGCTGACCAACCACCCGGCCGAGGCCAAATGGCTGACCGCCGAAGAACGCCATGTGCTGACCGGCATGCTCGCCGAAGAGCAGAGCAAGGGTCAGCACAGCCATGGCTTCAAGGCCGCACTCAAAGACCCACGCGTGTGGATTCTCAGCTCGATCACCTTCAGCTTCACCCTGGGCTCCTACGGCATCGGTATCTGGTTGCCGCAGATGCTCAAGGCCCATGGTGTCGAAGTCAGCATGATCGGCTGGGTTGCGGCCATTCCGTACTTCTTTGCCACTGTAGCGCTACTGATCTGGGCCAAACATGTGGACCGTACCGGCAAAGGCATTTTCAACCTGACCGTGGCCATGCTGCTGGCAGGCTTTGCGTTAATCCTGGCGCTGCGAATGGACGCGCTGGTTCCGGCACTGGCAGGGATTACTTTAGCGCTGATCGGCACGATCGCTGGCAAGACGATTTTCTACACTTTGCCGGGCAAGTTCCTGCGCGGGCAAGCCGCAGCGGGTGGAATCGCACTGATCAATTCCATTGGCGCGTTTGGCGGGTTTGTCGGGCCTTACCTGATGGGCTTTTTGAAGGACTACACCGGGTCGTTCACCGCAGGTCTGATGGTCATGGGCTGCATCATGTTCGTTGCCGCAGCAATGGTCGTCTCGCTTCGCTTCTTCCTGCGCGAGTAGTGAGCAGCGGCTGCACTTTTTTCAGAAGGGATCGGGCGGCTCTGATATTGTCTTGCGGGTTGGCGGGGTGGTTTGCGAATCATCCGCCGCCTGCGAGCGACGAATCGACAATGAGTGTCTATGACTACCGAATCTGAAAAAAACCTTTCCGACCAGGCCGCCAGTGCCGAAGGCGGCGTGGCTGCCGTCGACCGCGCATTTGCCATTTTGTCGGCCTTCAGCATCGAGCAGGACTGTCTGGCCCTGGCCGAAATCGCGCGGCGGACGGGGTTGTACAAAAGCACCATCCTGCGCCTGATCGCCTCGCTGGAAAAAGCCGGGTTCGTCCGTCGCCTCACCGATGGTCGTTACTCGGTCGGCCCTGAGCCTCTGCGTTTGTCGCAGCTGTACCAGACCTCGTTCCGACTGCGCGACGTGATTCACCCCTTGCTGGAGTCGATCACTGAGGAAAGCGGTGAAACCTCTTCGTTCTACGTGCTGGAAAACGGCAGCCGCGTCGTGTTGTTTCGGGTCGAGCCCAAGCGTGCGGTGCGGGTTTCGGTGCTGGAAGGCGCGCGCTTTCCGTTGCAGGCCGGAGCGTCAGGCAAGATCCTTCGGGCCTTTTCCCGCGATGCGGAGCCTGCATTGACCGAGGTCCGCGAACGCTTCTGGGCCTGCTCCTTCGGCGAGCGGGACCCGGAAACTACCGCCGTATCAGTGCCGGTGTTTGCCATGGGCCATGAGTTGAAAGGGGCGCTGACCTTGTCCGGTCCGTCCGACCGTCTGCTCAAGGAGCACATCGAACATGCGGCGTCGATCCTGTTGAGAAACGCAGCCATCGCCAGTAATGCGCTCGGAGGTAATGACCGAGAACTACGTGCAGCTCTGACACGTCTGGGCGAATCGATGGTCCGTCGTTAACCGGCGAGCGACCGCTTAGGGCCGATGTTGTGAGAGGCAGCAGTCGGCCCACCCAAGGCCGGCAATACCCATTCTCTTGGAGTCGGTAGTGGTACAAAGTTGTACATTTAATTGACGCCACTATATCGCCATCTTAAGATCGCCGCTCATTGATGGCACTACGCCATATAGAGGGATCTAGAAATGTGGCGTTTGGTACGCCGGACCAGGCTTGGCCTGCTGTCCGCTTGTTTTTGCCTGGGCTTCGCCGGGACGGCTCAAGGCGCGACCCCGCAGAGCACCCCGGGCGTCACTGATCTGATCCGTGATCGCCAGGATCGTCTGCTTCAAGAGCAACAACGCCGCCTCGACGAACTCAAGGACCTGCCCGGCAAAGCCGTCGCTCCTGCCAAACCGACGGCGCCTGCTGACACCCGCTGCTTCGCCATCAAGGCCATCGAACTCACCGGTGCCGACGCGCTGTCTGAACGCGAACGCAACGCGCTGATCCAGCCCTACATCGGGCAATGCCTGGGCGTACCGCAACTCAATGAGGTGCTCAAGCTCATCACCGACCACTACCTGGCCAAAGGACTGGTCACCAGCCGTGCCTACCTGCCGCAACAAGACCTCTCCAGCGGCGTGCTCAAGATCCAGGTAGTCGAAGGCAGGCTCGAAGGATTGAAGGGCGAGCAGGGCAGCGGCATCACCGACCGGCAACTCGCGATGAGTTTTCCAGGCAAAAAGGGTGAATTGCTCAACCTGCGTGAAATCGAGCAGATGGTGGATCAACTGAATCGTCTGCCCTCGAACCAGGCCCAGATGGAGTTGGCTCCCGGCAAAGAAGTAGGCGGCAGCGAAGTGCTGGTCAAAAATACCCCGCAGAAACCCTGGCGCGTCGGCCTGTCGCGTCACAACGGCGGCCAGCGCGCCACTGGCGAGCAGCAGTGGGGCGCCAGCCTGGATTGGGATAACCCTCTCGGCCTTGCCGACCAACTCTCCCTGCGCGGCGGCCACGATGCCGTCAGCGACCACCAGAAGACCTCGCGCAACTCAATGCTCAACTACAACCTGCCGTTTGGCTGGTGGAACCTCAATTACAGCTACAGCGAGACTGAATACCGCTCCCTGGCCCAGGCCAGCGGCTTCAACTTCAAGCAGTCCGGTGACAGCCAGAGCCACCAGTTGCGCTTGGAGCGGGTCGTCCACCGCGACGCCCTGAGCAAGACTTCTCTGAGCACCGGCGTGGCCTACCTGCGCACCAACAACTTCATCGAGGACAGCAAGCTCGCCCTGAGCAGCAACCGCCTCAGCGAAGCGCAATTTGGCATCAACCACGGCCGGCGCATTGGCGGTTCATTCCTCAACATCGACCTGGGCATGCAGGACGGCATCGGCGCCTTCGACGCCCAGGCCAACCACAACCCACGCCCCGGCCAGGCCGATGCGCGCTACCGCAAATACACCGCGACCCTGAGCTACCTGTACCCGTTCAAGCTATGGGGCGAGTCATTCAGCTTCAGCAGCCTGATGACCGGCCAACGCAGCGAAGACGTGCTGTTCAGCCCGCAACGCATGAGCCTGGGTGGGCAGTCCTCGATTCGCGGCTACAAGGATCAAAGCCTGTCCGGCGACAGCGGCGGCTACTGGCGCAACGATTTGCGCTGGAGCCGCCCGGTGACCTGGGCCTGGATGCAGCCGGTGTTCAGCGAATACGGCACCAGCCTCGGCTACGACCAGGGCGTGATCCGCCACGGTCGCTACAACGCCGAACAGCATGGGCGCATGACCAGCAATTCCCTGGAACTGTTTGCTCGCGGCAAGAACGTCGCGGCCACAGTGACCTTTGCACACTCTTTGGAACGACCGGGGCCGATCACTGAACGTGAAGCGCCGATCTACTTCCGTATGGATTTCTTCCTTTAATTTTTTACCGCCCTTTGGGCATCGGGACATGACATGGACGTTTGCCAGTTCGCCTTTCTTGCGCGCCAACCTTCTGCTGCCTTGAAAAGCCGTTCTACCTTCCTGGGCTTGCCCAAGCGCGGGTTGGCGTTGGTGCTGGCGAACGCCATGTTCTGGCAGCCCCTGCTGGCTCAGGCGGACGGCATTGCCGTGAGCGGACCGGGTACGAGCCTTGGGCAGGCGGGTAACGGCGTTCCGATCGTCAACATCGCTGCGCCCAACGCTAACGGGCTATCGCACAACCAATTCCACGACTACAACGTCGGCGCCAACGGGGTCATTCTCAATAACGCGACCAGCCGGACCCAATCCACCCAATTGGGTGGCATCATCGTGGGTAACCCAAACTTCAATGGCAGCGCCGCCAGCGTCATCCTCAACGAGGTGAATGGCGGCAGCCCCAGCCAATTGCGTGGCTACACCGAAGTGGCGGGGCAGTCGGCCCATGTGATTGTCGCCAACCCGTATGGCATCAGTTGCAACGGTTGCGGCTTTATCAACACCCCTCAAGCCACACTCACCACGGGCAAGGCGGTCATCGAAAACGGCCAGATCAGCCGCTACCAAGTGGATCAGGGCAACGTCGCCATCGAAGGCACTGGCCTGAACGCCAGCAACGTCGATCAGTTCGAAATCATCACCCGCGCCACCACCCTCAACGCGCAGATCCAGGCGAAAAAGCTCACCATCGTAGCGGGTCGCAATGATGTGGATGCGCGCACGCTGAACGCCACGGCGCGTGCGGCGGACGGCAGCAAGGCACCGGACCTGGCGATTGACTCATCGGCGCTGGGCGGCATGTATGTGGGTGCGGTCAGGTTGGTGGGGACCGAGGCCGGCGTAGGGGTGAAACTATCCGGGGACATGGTCGCCGGTGGTGATATCCAGATTGATGCAGCGGGCAATGTGGTGATGGGCACGACCACGGCAACTGGGGCGGTCAACGTGAAGGCTCAGAGCGTCGTGGCCAACAGCGGAGTTTCCGCGGGCACTTCCCTGAGCATGCAAACGCAAGGCGACCTCACCAACCAGAAAAGTCTGGTCGCGCGTGATCGCATTCAGTTGCAAAGCGGCGGTGTGTTGACCAACAACGGCATCATCGAATCTGGCGTCAACGCAGACCAGACCCGCAACGCCCAGGGGGATATCAAAGTCACTGCCGGGCAGCTTGATAACAACGGTAAGACGCTCATCGCCAGTCGTGACCTCTCAGTCAACGCCGACGGCACTCTAGACAACCGAGGCGGAACCTTGAGCGCGCAAAACCAGCTCACGATCAGCGCCGCAACATTGGATAACGATCAGAAAGGCCGCGTGCTCAGTGCTGGAAGCGTAGATCTAAATGCGGGAAGGTTGCTCAACTCCGACGCCGGGCTGGTGGCTGGTGACCGAGTGCTGAGCGGTCGTGTCGGGCAGTTGGTCAATCGCAAGGGCGAACTCACAAGCCTTGCCCAGGTTACCTTACAGGTCGACAACCTAGATAACGTCGCCGGCCTCGTATCCGCAGGCCAGATGTTGCAACTGACCGCCGGTGCGACGGTGAACAATCAAGGCGGTCGCCTGACCGCTGGTCAACATCTGCAGATTGACGCTGGGCGGTTGGATAACAGTCAATCAGGCATCGTGAGCAGCCAGGGCAGCTTGGGCCTGAGCACCGCCAATATGCTGGACAATCAGCAACAGGGTCGAATCGAATCCGGCATGCTTGCCAAAGTCAATGCCGGAACGCTCAACAACCAACAACAAGGCGCCCTCGTCAGTGGTGGAACTCTTGAGCTGACGGTCGGGGCGGTCAATAACAGCCAGGGAGGATCGATCACCAGCGCCAAGACGCTCAATGCCCGTGTTGCTAGCCTTGATCAGCATGACCGTGGTCGCCTGTATAGCAGCGGCGACGTAAACCTCGACGTGAGCAATGGCCATCTCGACAATCACGATGGCGGCTTGATCAACGCCGCTGGCCAGTTGACGTTGAACCGTCTCCATAGTGTCGATAACCGCAGTGGTGAAATTTCCAGTGCCCATGGTTTTGAGCTCGCGGCGAACAGCCTGGATAACCGCAGCGGCAAGTTGCTGAGTGACCAGGCGCTGGGCTTGCGTATTGTCCAAACCTTGAACAACGGGGCAGGGCTGATTACAGCCAATGGCCTGGATATCGATGTGGCCAGCTTGATCAACGATCAACAGGGCCGGGTCCACAGTCGTAACCGGCTGAATACCCGAGTCGTTGGCTTGCTTGACAATCACGGGGGGAGTTTTAGCGCTGATGCGGGGGCACAGTTTGCCCTAGGAAGCCTGGATAACAGCAAAGGCGGTCAACTCTTTAGCCAGGGCGATCTGAACCTGAATCTCAATCGAGGCCATTTGAACAACCGGGGCGGTTTGATCAATTCCCCTGGGCAGTTGTTACTGACTCAACTTAACAGTGTTGATAACCAGGGCGGGGAAATCTCTAGCGTCCAGGCGTTCGAGCTGGTTGCGGATCAACTCAGCAACGGCTCCGGCAAGTTGCTCAGTGAGCAGGCGCTGAGTGTGCGCATCGCTCGCGCTCTGGACAATACCCAAGGACTGGTGACAGCCAAGACCCTGGATGTGCGAGCAGGATCATTGATCAACCAGTCCGGTCGTTTCGGTGCGGTAGACGGTCTCGGTGTGCAAGTCGATGCCGAACTGGACAACCGCAGCGGGAAATTGTTGGGCAAAAATATCGTGCTTGGGCTTGGGGCACTCAACAACGATCAGGGCTTGATCCAGAGCGGTTCAGCGCTGGAGCTTCACGCTGGTGGTGCAATCAGCAACCAGGCTGGCACATTGGCGGCGGGGCAAAGCATTACCTTTGACAGTGCCAGCCTTGATAACCGCCACGGTAACTTGACCAGCGACGGGGCACTGACTGCGCGTATTGCCGGGAACATGCTCAATCAAGCGGGGCTTTTAAGTGCGGGTACCGACCTGCAGTTGAAAGTGGCTGATCTGGATAATTCGCACAAGGGCCGTATTGCCGCTCAGCAGGTTCAGATTACCGGTCAGAGCATGGATAACAGCGCGAGCGGCAGCCTCTATGCCAAGCGTCAGTTGGGCGTCGTACTGGGTGGTCAGATGAACAACACTCAGGGCGCTGTCAGCAGTGACGGTCGCCTCGCCATAAATGCTTCCGGTGTGTCCAACGATGACGCAACGCTGTCCAGCGCCGACGTAATGCAGATTACAACTGGCAAGCTGAGCAATCAGGCAGGCCAACTAAATAGCGGCACTCATTTGGGGATCTCGGTAATCGCGCTGGACAACAGCCGTGGCGGACGTATTTCCGGCCAAACCGATGTAAACCTCGACCTGCAAGGCGGCCATCTCAGCAACCGTAATGGCTTGATAAGCGCGCCTGGGCAGTTATTGCTTAAACAACTCGGTACCGTGGATAACCAGGGCGGCGAAATTTCCAGCGCACACACATTTGAACTGTCGGCGACCGCCCTGAATATGGCAGACGGCAAGCTACTCAGCCAGCAAGCCTTGATCTTGCGTATTGCCCAGGCACTGGACAACACGCGAGGCCTGATTTCAGCCGCTGCATTGCAAGTGAATAGCGCCAGCCTGGACAACCATGGCGGCAAGTTGAGTGCTGGTGGTGACCTGACCCTCAACATCAACGGCCTGCTGGCTAATCGCAATGGTGAACTGCTTGGCTTGCACTCGACAGTGAGCGCGGCCTCCCTGGACAACGGCCAAGGCCGTATCCAGGGTGATAGCCGGTTGGCCTTGTCGAGCCTGGGCGCCATCAGCAACAGCAACGGCACGCTGGCCGCGGGGCAAGCATTGACGGTCAATGCGGCCAGCCTTGATAACAGCGCCGGAAAGCTCACCAGTGATGGCGCTTTGACGGCGCAGATTGCGGGCGACTTGCTGAACCAGGCGGGGCTGTTCGCAGCCGGCGCCGGCCTGAATCTCAATGCGGCCCGTTTGGACAACCAGGCTAAAGGTCGTGTCACCAGCAAGGGCGATGTGCAACTGCTTGTGGATGAGGTGGATAACCGAAGTGGCAGTGTCACCTCGGTAGGGCGCTTGCAGGTCAAAAGTGACGCATTGGATAACCGCGACGCCGGTGTACTCAATGCTGGCAAGGCAATGGATCTGACTGTCGGCAAGGTCGACAACCGCGGCGGTGAGATGTCCAGCGTGACTGACTTGACGCTGGCAGGACACGAGCTGGACAACAGCAACGCCGGTCGTGTGTTGGCCAACGGCTCGCTGCAATTGACGCTAGACAGGCTTAATAACCAGCTCAAGGGCCTGGTTTCCGGGCAGCAGGATCTCAACCTGAAGGCTGTCAGCCTTGACAACAGTGCACAAGGCAGCCTGTTTGCCAAACGCAACCTTGACTTGATCCTGTCCGAACAGGCCAACAACACACAGGGCGTGATGCGCAGCGACGCAACGCTGCAAGTGCGCAGTGCCAGCCTTGGTAACAACGGTGGGCGTATCAGTAGCGGTGGAGCATTGCTGCTGGACGTGGACGCTGCCATCACCAACCAGAGGGGCGAGGTGCTCAGCGCAGGCACTGCAACGGTAAACGGCGGCAGTGTCGATAATAGCCGAGGGCATATTGTCGCTGATGATGCACTGCAACTGACGACTGACGTTTTGCTCAACCAACATCAAGGCCGTGTCACCAGCGCTGATCGCCTCAGCCTCACAGCGACTGCCGTAGACAACCGTTTTGAAGGCCGCATCGCCAGTGGCAAGGCACTCAATGCCAGCGTCACCAGCCTTGACCAGCGAGGGGGAGGCGAGTTTTACAGCAACAGTGAGCTGACCTTGGACATGAACCATGGGCGTTTGAACAACGCTGATGGCTTTATCAATGCGCCCGGAATGCTACTGCTCAAGAACCTCAAGGACGTCGACAACCGCAAGGGTGAGATCTCCAGTGCACACGCTTTCGCGCTGACTGCCGACACCTTGGACAACAGCGGCGGCGACCTGCTTAGTGATCAGCGTCTGACCCTCAAAGTCGAACAGGCTCTGCTTAACATCAAGGGGTTGATCTCTGCCACCGGAGTCGGGCTTGAAGCCTCACGCTTGGATAACCGCGAAGGTAGTGTCAGCAGCTCATTGGATGCAAGTCTGGCCGTCAAGGACGACCTGCTTAACGACGAGGGCGAAATTACCAGCGCAGGCCAAACCCAGCTGAACGCGGCCAGCCTGAGCAACACCAAAGGGCAAGTCCTGGGTGATGTCAGCTTGGTTCTGAAGGTCAAGGGGGCCGTGGATAACCAGGGCGGTACCCTGGGTGCCGGCACGTTATTGGATGTGCAAGCCGGGAGCGTGGATAACCGCCAAGCGGGGCAACTTGTCAGCAACGGCCGACTTAACGCAGCGATTGATGGATTACTGGACAACCAGGCCAAGGGGCAAGTGTTGGCCAAGGGCGCGCTAGAACTGCACACCGGGCAACTGGATAACCGCGAAGGGCAAATTACGGGCCAGGACTTGCTGACCCTGCACAGCGCGAGCGTCGATAACCGCGCAGGTGTGATCCTTGCCCAGAAGGACCTCCACCTCGGCGTCGGTGAGCTGGACAACCAGCAGGGTGTGCTCAGCAGCAAAGCCGCTCTAGTTTATGGTGGGCAACGGTTACGCAACCAGAACGGCCTGATCAGCGCCGTGGGCCCACTGCAACTGACTGTCGATAACGTACAAAATGCCGCTGGCCGAATCGCTAGCCAGGGCGACCTGCAGGCAACTATCGGCGTACTGGCCCAGCAGGGTGGTGAGTTGGTTGCACAGGGTGAACTGAGTTTGAGCGCGGCGTCTTTGGACAACCGTGACAGAGGCCTGGTAGGTGCGACAAAAGCGCTGAAACTGTCGGTCGACACCGTTGATAACCGCGCAGGAGAAATCTCCAGCCAAAGTCGCGTCGACTTCAAGGGTCAGCGCTTGGATAACAGCGGTGGCAAGCTAGTGGCCGGCACGGCACTGGAATTGGCCGTGGCCCATATCATCAACCAGGCCAAAGGACTGGTGTTTGCCAAGGACAACCGCTTCAACGGCGCGCGCCTGGATAATGGCCAAGGCACGTTTGCCGGCCAGCAGTCACTCAACATTGCTTTGGTAGCCATTCCCGGGACTGAGCTGGACGGGCTGCTGGATAACCAGCATGGCCAGATCAGCAGCGACGGCAAACTGCAACTGACCAGCAACACACTTAACAACAATGCTGGCGCAATCTCTACTGAGGGTGTTCTACAGATTGCTGCCAGCGGCGCGATCGCCAACAAGGGCGGCATCATGGAAACCGATGCCAGCCTCGGTCTCACCAGTGCGAGTCTGGACAACGGCCTGAACGGTTTACTCAACAGTCGCGGTGCGCTGACCTTGACCACCGGCGCCTTGAACAATAACGGCCGCATCACCAGTGCCGATCGCCTGGACCTTTCGGCAAACCAGGTGGATAACAGCGGAAGTATCGCCAGCAACCAAAAGCTTACGGCCAAGGTGACCGGCCTGGACCAGAAAGGGGGTGAGCTGTTCAGCAACACCCAGCTTGATCTAGACCTCAATCACGGCCAGTTGAACAACATCGGCGGCCTGATCAATAGCCCATTGCTGATGTTGAAAAACCTGGCTGATGTGAATAACCAGCGCGGCGAGATATCCAGTCAGCAAGCGTTCACCCTGGCAGCCCGCAACCTGGACAGCAGCGGTGGCAAACTGATCAGTAATCAAGGGCTGACACTGCAAGTGGAAGGTGTGTTGGCTAACGCCAAAGGCGTGATCAGCGCAGGCTCGCTGAATGTGCACAGTGCTCACTTGGACAACAGTGACGGGCTGCTCAACAGTCATGGCGCACTGGAGGTAACTGCCAGCCAGTTGCTGGATAATCAGCGCGGTACTCTGATCGCTGACGGCGAACTGCTGCTGTCCTCTGTCCGACTCGACAACCAGGGTGGGAATGTATCGGGTAAGGCATTGGTGACCGCCACTATCGATCAAGTCGATAACCGCGGCGGCCAGCTCATCAGCACCACGGCATTGGACTTGCGTGGTACCGCCCTGGACAACCGCAAAGGCCTGGTCGGGGCGGAGAAGGAGCTGACACTGCAGGTGGGCAGTGTCGACAACCGTGGCGGCGAACTGTCGAGTAATGCCGACCTGAGCATTACCGGGCAAAGCATAGATAACAGCGACGCTGGCCGCGTGCTGGCCGGGCAAGGTCTGAGCCTCACGATTGCGAAGCTGCTCAATCGCAACCAAGGCCAGGTCAATGCGCAACGCTTGATGCTCAGTGGCCAGGACTTGGATAACAGCAATGGCAAGTTGTTCGCTCAACAGCTCCTGCAACTTGAATTCAAGGGTGAACTGGACAACACCCAGGGTGGTGTTCTCAGCAGTGAAGGGCGCCTGGGCGTCAATGCCGCGAGCCTGATAAACCGTCAGGGCCGGGTTTCCAGCGCGCAGGCGTTGGCGCTGGACGTGGTGGGTGGAGTAGATAACGCAGACGGTCAGCTCCTGACCGACAGCACGCTGCAACTGCACAGCGCGAGCCTAGGTAACCGCAAAGGTGTACTCAGCGGCAGAGGGGCGGTATCCGTCACTACTGGCGCGTTGGATAACACCGGCGGTCGTCTCAACAGCGGTGACACCCTGGACCTGAAGGCTGGACTACTGACCAACAGCGCCGGCAGCATCGGCAGCGCCCAGGCCCTGAAGGCCAGTGTCGGTGGCCTGGATCAGCAGGGCGGCAAGTTATTCAGCAACGCCAGCCTGACGCTGGACCTGAACAACGGTCAGTTGAATAACCAACAAGGCCTGATCAACGCGGCCGGACCGCTGGTGCTCGAACGCCTCAATGACGTGAACAACCAAGGCGGTGAAATCTCCAGCGGCCAGGCCTTCAATGTCGTGGCGCGCAATCTGGATAACAGCAGCGGTCGGCTCCTCAGTAATCAAGGGCTGGTGCTGCGTATCGACCAGGTTCTGACCAACCTCAAGGGATTGGTTGCGGGTGCGAGCCTGAGTGTGAATGCGGCCTCCGTCTATAACAGCAGCGGTACGCTCACCAGTCGCAGCAACCTGGAGTTGACCAGTACTGGCCTGCTGAACAACCAGCAACAGGGCCTGATAAACGCCGCACAAGGGCTGACCGTCAATACGGGCAACCTCTCGAACCAAGGCGGCACTCTGCTCGGTAACAGTGCCTTGACGCTGAATGCCATGGCCCTGGACAACAGCGCCAAGGGGTTGATCAACAGCCAGGGTCGTCTCGACCTGAATGCTCAGTCGCTGGATGCCGGCGACGGTGGTGAGGTATCGGCCAAAGGCGACATGGACCTCAAGCTCTCGGCCTTGGCACTTCGCGGCGGCAAGTTGATCGGTGACCAGAGCCTCACCGTGGACCTGGCCAACGGTGACCTGGACAACCGTAAAGGTTTGATCCTCGCCAAGGGCCCATTGACCTTGAAGAACCTGCGCGACCTGCAAAACCAGGGCGGTGAGCTGTCCAGCCAGGGCGCCTTGAGCATGGCGGTACGTAACCTGGACAATACCGCAGGCACGTTCATCAGCCAGCAGCTACTGACAGTGAAAGCAGGCGACGTAGTCAATCGCGGCGGCCTGATGTCCGGCTGGCAAGGGTTGAACCTCATCGGCAGCAGCCTGGATAACCGTGGTATCGGCACGCTGTCCAGCCGCAACGGCAACCTCGACGTGAACCTCACCGGTGGCTTGCTGAACAGCGGCGCCGGCGCACTGGCCAGCCAGGGACGTTTGAATGTCAGCGCTGCGCTCATGGATAACAGCGACAAAGGGGTCGTCTCCAGCGGTGCGCAGCAGACCTTGACGGTCACTGGCGGGCTGAACAACACCCAAGGTGGGTTGATCGACAGCGGTGCAACCCTGGACCTGAGCGCCACGGATCTCGATAACAGCGCCGGCAGCATCACCACTCAAGGCAACCTGAACTTGCTAGGTGGCAATCTGATCAACAACGCTGGCTCGTTGATGGGCAACGGCCACCTGCTGCTCGACTTGCGTGGAAACCTAGGCAATGTCAACGGCAAGATTGCCGGCACCGAGTCTCTAGTGGTCAAGCAAGCGATCGAGATCGATAACCGCGGCGGCCAACTGGCCAGCCAGGGGCGCTTGGCCCTGGCTATTGGCGGCTTGAACAATAGCCAAAGTGGCACCGTCGCCGCCAAGGGACCGCTGGCGATCGACGCCAGCGCGATCGTGCAAAACAACGCCGATGGCTTGATCTACAGCCAAGAGGGTGACCTGCAGATCAAGGCCTTTGCCCTGAGTAACATGCAAGGCAAGTTGCAGGGGCAAAATGGCCTGCGAGTGGAGGTCAATGGCGACCTCGATAACCAGGGCGGCAACCTCATCAGCCAGACCGGTGATGTGCGCCTTAAAGCGGGTAACTTCGACAACCGTGGCGGTGTGCTCGCCGCGCTCAAGGGGGATATCGACGCAGGCATTGTCGGAGTGCTGCGCAACGGTTATGACCTGAGTGCTAACCAAAAGGCCGGTCTGATTCAGGGCCAGGCCCTGCTGCTTAATGCCAGCCAGCTCGACAATCAGGGCGGCTACATTGCCGCGCAGACCGGTAATGCACTGCTGAACGTCTCGGCTCTCAATAATCAGCAGGGCGCGCTGTATGCCAAGGGGTTGATGCGGGTCAATGGCGGCAACCTCGATAACAGTGCCGGGCAGATTGCAGGTGACCAGATAGCACTGGGTCTCACTGGTCAACTCACTAACCACAGCGGTTTAATAGAAAGCGCCAACAACTTGACGGTAGAGGCCAATGCTATCGATAACCAGGGTGGCAAATTGCGCGCCCTGGGGGGCGCGGGCAGCACGCAATTCCAGATCGGCAGCGTGTTCGATAACCGCAATGGTGTTGTGGAAACGGCCAACCAGGATCTGACACTTGCGGCTGCCAGCTTTCAGAACACCGGCGGTAAATTGCTGCATATGGGGGAGGGTACCTTTGACATCTCCCTACCGAACGTAACCGGCGCGGGTGGCGATATCGTCACCCGCGGAGGCCTGACCCTCAACGCTGATACCTGGACTAACACCAGCGTCATCCAGGCCGGACGTTTGAACGTCAACGTCAATCATTTTACCCAGACCGAAACCGGACAGCTGCTGGCTTCGACGCACTTGGACGGCAAGGGCGGCAGTTGGGTGAACAATGGATTAATTGCCAGTGACGGCAGCTTAAAGCTTGATCTTACGGGGTCTTACAGCGGCAATGGTCGGATCACCAGCCAGGGTGGTCTCGACCTGCACGCAGGTCAATTGGATCTGGGCAACAGTGCCAAGATTACCGGCGGTGGCGATACCTTGATCAGGGTTGATGGCCAACTCAACAACTATGGACGTTTGACCTCGGCGACGAATCTCAATCTCTCGGCAGGTGGCCTGAACAACTACGGGACGGTCGGCGCAGCACAAAATCTGAAGGTGACCAGTGCGACCTTGATGAATGACCGTGGCCTGCTGTTCAGCGGCAACGACATGACCCTGCACGGCAACACTATCACCAACCAGTACGGCGACATCTACAGCCTGGGGCGCCTGGAGGTCGCCGGCCTTGATGGAGTGAGTAAGGCCGCCAGCCTGGAGAATGTGTCTGGCAGCATCGAATCCAGTGGAGATATGTCCCTGAAGGTAGCAAGTCTGATTAACCGTCGGGACGTATTCCAGACCCAAGACAAAGCAGGTAGTGGCGGCTCGCTGAGCAACATTTGCTGGGACTGCAGCGGCGGCAGTTTTGTTGTCGACTTCGTGGGAACTGAAAATTATCAAAGTGAGCTGCTGACGACATCGCCAACCTCGACTATCCAATCGGGCGGGCGTATGGATATCGCCGCCAGCAACGTACTCAATGAATACAGTGTCATCGCTGCTGGCACCGATATGAATATCTTCGCCGATACGCTGACCAATAAAGGCGCGACGACTGGGTCAGGTGTGCGCACCCGTACCTGGCGGATGTCAGCGTCCAATGGCACTTACTGGCGTTTCAAACGGGGCGTCATGGACCCTTACAACAACCAATCCGGGCCTAAAAGCTTGCCGGTCGGCGCGTTGTCGGCATTCGCATTGATCAGCGACACACTGGTTTCGACAGCTGGGACATCACTTGCGCCAGCGATCATCCAGGCGGGTGGAGCGGTGAACATCACCGCCACCAAGACCTTGATCAACAGTAGCGAGACGCCTCTTACGGCCCTCACCTCGGGCGTCGCGCGCAATGAAGACACCCGTGTCAGCACCGGCCCGGCCACGGTGGTGGTGCAACTTGCCTCACAACTGCCCCCTGACCTTGCCCAACAACAAGTCAACCCGCTGACATTGCGCGGGTTCAGCCTGCCTACCGGCACCCACGGCCTTTTCCATCTTAGTACCCAGACTGTCGACGCCACACAGGCCGCCCAGGCCAATAGCGGCCCGCAAAGTTGGAGCATGAGCGGCGCGAGTCTCGGCCTGGCCCAACGCCAGGAAGTACAGCCTACGCTTGGAGCGCGCAGCTTTGAGTTGACCAACGTCGCTGAACAGAGCGTAACGAGTCGTCAGTTGGATCCGACAACACGCCAGGTCAGCAATGTCAAGGCGAGCGCCAAGACGCTTGAAGTTTCCGTGGGCGCCGATATCGGCAGCGGTGACGCATGGACCCCTGGCCAGATCACCACCGGCAACATTGCCCGTGGCGATGGCATCAACACCCAAAATCCGTTTGCAGGTTCGACGCTACCTGTCACCAAGGTGGCGGGGCCGGGTGATCAGCCAGACCTTGCACTGACTGAGCGGGACACACGCATACAGGTCACCAACCCAGGTGACCTGTCCCGGCCGGTCTTAAACATTCCGGGTGTGACGCCTGTGCTGCCAGGTGTCCAGCCTGTGGCCAGCACCCCGAGTACGCAGGGCCAGGACGGTCGTCCGACCCAGGTGGCTAAGGTGATCGCCCAACCCCTTGATGCGGGTGCGCAAACTACAGCGGTCGCCAGCCAGACTGTCAATCGCGTGCAGGGCTTTACGCCGACTATGCCGGTGTCTCAGCCGCACAAGTACTTGATCGAAACCAACCCGGTGCTCACAGACCTCAAACAGTTTATGAGTTCGGACTACCTGCTTGCAGGCTTGGGTTACAACCCGGATGAAAGCGCTAAACGCCTGGGCGACGGGCTCTACGAACAGCGCCTGATCCAGCAGGCCGTGCAGGCGCGTACCGGGCAACGTTTTATCGACGGTCAGAATACCGACGAAAAACTGTTCAAGTACCTGATGGATAACGCCATCAGCAGCAAGCAGCAACTGAATCTGGCAGTGGGCGTATCGTTGACCTCCCAGCAGGTGGCGGCCCTGACCCACGACATCGTGTGGCTTGAACAACATCAAGTAAATGGCGAAAAAGTGCTGGTGCCGGTGCTTTATCTGGCGCAGGCCGACAACCGTCTCGCACCGAGCGGTGCATTGATCGCCGGTAATGACTTGAACCTGATTGCCGGCGAAAACCTGGAGAACGCCGGCACCTTGCGCGCCACCAGCAATCTGTCGGCCAAGGCGGGTAACGACCTGCTTAACAGCGGACTGGTTGAAGCCGGAAACCGCCTGGATTTGCTGGCAGGCAATAACATTATCAACAAAGCCGGGGGCATCATTGCGGGTCGTGACGTAACGCTCACGGCCATCAAGGGCGATGTGATTAACGAGCGCGCCGTCACAAGTACCGGCAGTGGTACCGCAGTACGTCGCGACTATCTCGACACCGCATCACGGATCGAGGCAGCGAATGACCTTGCGATCAGCGCCGGTCGTGACGTGGCTATTACAGGGGCAGTGTTGCAAAGCGGGCGTGACACCACTGTTGTTGCCGGGCGTGACGTTCACATTGATGCTGTTGAGCAGCGTGATGGTTTCAACATGGGCAGTCGTCTGCGCACCGAAACCGTGACGCAGAACGGCGCCAGTGTTGAGGTTGGACGTGACCTTAAAGTAACGGCAGGGCGTGACTTCACCGCGATTGCCAGCCGCATCGACGCCAAGCGCGACCTTAGCATTTCTGCGACAGAAGACTTAAGTGTTTCGTCGGCAGCTGATGAGCAGCATTCCTCCAGTAAATCCAAAAAAGTCACCCAATCCAAGGACCACATCAGCCAGGTTTCTAGCGTACTGATAGCGGGCGGTGATGTGTCGTTGAATGCGGGCAAGGATCTGGAACTGACTGCCAGCCGCATCTCGGGTGCAGGCAACGTGGCACTGCAGGCACATCGTGATGTGAGCATCCTGTCGGCGCTGGACGAAGACGCCTCGTTCTACTCGAAAAAGAGCAAAGGCTCGTTCGGTCGCAGTAAAAGCGAGCAGCGCGAAAGTTACGACAGCACCAACGTGGCGTCCGTTGTCGAGGCAGGCAAAGACCTGACCGTCAATGCTAGCAAGAAAGCCGACGGTGGCATGAACATCGAAGGTGGGCGTGATGTCACCGTGATCGGCAGCCAGCTGAAGGCCGGTGGCGACATGTTGCTGGGCGCCACGGGCGATATCGCAGTGCTGTCAGGTGTTGAAGAGCATGGCTCTTACAGCAAAAAGACCAAGTCCGGGTTCCTGGGGCTTTCCAAGAGTGGTAAGAGTCAGCTGAAAACGACTGCCAGCCAAGTGGGCAGTGATCTTGAGGCCGGTAATGACGTGGTTGTGGCTGCAGGTAATGACATTCGCTTGCGGGCGAGTGAGATCAATGCCGAGAACGATGCCGAGTTGAGAGCCGGTTTGGTAAAGGATACCGGCGACATCAACCTGGTATCCGCCAACGACACGGCTTATAGCCGCAATGAGAAATACGAGAAGAAAACCGGTTCGATTTCCGGCGGATTCATCGCGATCTCCTCGGCCAAGAAAGCCGGGCAAGAAGCTCAGAGCAGCACCAGCGTCGGTAGCCAGGTCGTGGCAGACCGCGATGCGACGTTGCAGGCCGAGCGCGATATCAATTTGGTGGGCAGTGGTATCAATGCCGGGCGTGACGTAAGCCTGAATGCGGGGCGCGACGTCAATGTGGTGGCTGCGCAAAACTCTAAGAGCGAGCACGAGTGGGCCAAATCCAAACAAACAGGGATTGGTGTGTCCAGTGATGCCAACGGCGTCACCTTCTTCGCCGGTACCGACCGTGGCGCCGAGAAGAACGGGCTAGAACAACAGACTGCGGCCGCGAGCCAGATCAAGGCAGGTGAAAACCTCGCAATCATTGCCAAGCGCGACATCAATCAACGTGGTTCTGATTTGGCGGCTGACAACGATATTGACCTGAAGGCTGGGCGCAATATCAATATTGATGCCGCTCGTGAGCGGTTGTTGGTAGAGGAGCAACGAGAGAAAGAACGCAATGGTTTGAGCGTCGCGATCAATCATAACTTTGGAAGCACAAAAGACGCAGTTAACGGAGCGGGGAAAGGTGAAGACGGCGTCAGCAAGGGGTCGAGCACACTGAAGGCGGTGGACTCGGTCAGTCATTTTTTTGCTGGCGCCACGCCTGACATCAAGTTTGGCAACAGCAAGCAGAGTGTCACTGAACAAACGGTTGAACTGACGAGCCGGTCTTCGACCTTGAATGCGGGCAATGACGTCAACCTGTCCGCCGGTAATGACGTAACGGTTATTGGCGGCCAGTTAGGCGCTGGGCGTGACATCAACGTTAAGGGGCGCGACGTTACATTTGATGTTGCCAGAGGCGGAGTTGCCGATGACAGCCAGGAGAATCAGAGTTGGAGCGGCTTTCATGGCAGTGTCTCCAACGGTTTCAGGGTTGGTGCTGGGGGTAGTCACGGTGTCGCCAACGAGGATCGTGAAGCGCAATTGTCCACTGCAACTGAGTTGGACGCCGGGCGGAACATTAACCTGAAAGCTACGAACGACCTCAACTTGATAGGCACTCAAGCAAAGGCGGGGCGCGATATCAACCTGAGTACCGCCAATGATCTGAATATTATCGCTGCTCAGAACAACACCACACGAGACAGCACTAGAAGCAGCGGCGGCGGCGAGGCCGGGATTGCAGTACAGGATGGAGCTTTTGGCTTCTATGCCAGTGTCAACCTTGGCAAAGGCAATCTAGAGCGTGAGGGCGTTAGCCAGCAGGAAGCCTATCTCTATGCTGGGGAGCGTCTAGGGTTTGAAAGTGGCAGAGACACTAACGTTGCCGGTGCCCAAGTGCGTGGAGACAGTGTGGTTGGGCGTGTGGGTAGAGACTTGAATGTTTCTTCGGTGGCGGATACAGGCAAGGTTAAAGGTAATGAGTTTGACCTGAGTGCGACGGTAACGGTTGGGTTTGGTTTCAGTATGAGTGGCTCTTTGGGCTACGGCCAAACCAACGGAAAGTCTAACTGGATCGAGGACCAGACACGCATTAGCGGCGCCAATGTCGTCGATATCCGTACAGAGAAACACACTCAGCTTGATGGTGCTCTGATTGCTTCCGACACCGGAAAACTCAAGCTCGACACTGAAACACTTGGCTTTTCCGACATCGCCGGGCAAGACAAGGAACACGGTTACTACCTCAATGTGGGCGGCTCTTATAAGGAGGGCGGTGGGGCTTCGCAGGATCCAAGTCAGGTCGGTAAAGGAAAGGGCGACGAAAATGGTTGGAGTGTTAACGGTTGGCAGTATGACAAGGACCGTGAGCAAACCGTTCGTGCAACAGTGGGTGCTGGCGACGTTGTCGTGCGTGCGGACGAGAAGAACGGGACTGACTCGGCAGCAGGTCTGAACCGTGACGTTACCAAAGCCTATGAGATTACTCGCGATAAGGAATCGCGCACTGATCTTTATGTGACCAGCTCTTCGATTGACGACGTCCTGCACCCTATTGAGACCGGCAAAGACTGGGCTCAGGGCGCTGCTGAGTGGGACAAAAGAAGCCTCGCTAACTGGAACGTTGCGATGACGGGCATGAACGCCGTCATCAACAAGGTCGAGGTCGCACTTGGGCGTCCGATGGATCCAGGGGCTCAAGCAATAACGGGGAAAGAGCTGGCCGAGAGTGTTTATCAGGCGCTGATTTTTTCTGGGAAAAGCCGTTCTCAAGCAATGGCCATGATGAGCGATCCTGCGTTCCAGGAGGGTGTGCTCAAGCAGCTTGATGAAATCATGCATGTTAACGACGCTGACCTGAAGGCGGCAAAGGCCGACGTCCAGCCTGGACTTGATCAATACCTGAAGTCGTCTACTGAACTGGACATCACGACTATTGAGGGTAAGAGGACGGCGCTGCAAAAGACATTGACGTTTGCCGGAAAATTGAACGATTACGTTAAGGCCAACCCTGAAAAAGCTGAAGCTGTTGCCTATGTGATGGCATTATCTCAAGGGCCGAAGGGCGTTTTGAGCTTGTTGGTAGGCGAAGTCGTTAATAGTACTTTTGCAGGTCAAGAGTTTGCTGAAAAGGTCGAAGAGTTTAAGGCTAATGCCGCTATCGCACTTGCCAATTACATGTTGGGTGCTGAAAAACCAGACGAACAGCTTAAGCCCTCGAAAAAAGATGATGAGTCTCTAATCGGTGGTGGAAGGCTGATCTTAGAGCTCCTGAGCAGTGGGCCGCCCGGGCGCGCGAAGAAAGAGACTCACATTACCTCCGGCGGCAGCTCGGTGAATGATCATCGTCGTGGGGATAAGGCGGGCAAAACCGAGAAGGAGAAGGTTGAGAAAGAGAAAGCCGAGAAGGAGAAAGCCGAGAAGGAGAAAGCCGAGAAGGAGAAGGCTGAGAAGGAGAAGGCTGAGAAGGAGAATGCAGAGAAAAATCCGGCAAGCTTGAGCCCATCAGAGCTTAAGGTTTTGGCTTCAAAGATTACTGTTCCTGTAGATTTTGATGGGCATATACTGCGTGCTGAATTGAAAAGTAACGGTAAAGTGGTTGGTGGGCATTCAACTGCAACAGGAGATGTACGGGTAAAGAGCGTAGAAGTTCCGCCAAACGCTCAGGGCGTTTATGTCGCTAAAATTGAGATGGAGGATCCTCTGAATCCCGGGAGTTATTTGTCAAAAAGTGGTAATGGCAAATCTACGATGTTTCCAGATTCATGGACCTCGGATAGGATAAAAGTCGAAGTCGATATGGCGTTCAAAAACAAGCAGGTTTCCGGAGATACTTGGACTGGGACAACGCCTAGCGGTGTAAAGGTCAAAGGGTATTTGAGCCCTAAAACTACCGTATATCCATTAATGTAAGGGCTAGAATGAAAATTAACTTTTATTTGGAAGAGTCAATGGGTGATCCAACTCCCTGGTGCAGCACGGATGTGGGAGGGCCAAATGACGTTGATCTTCTTGCGTGTCTTTTGCTTGACGATGGAGGACTACCTTTGGGTTGCACTATTTCTTGGCTGGATGAGGGGTTGAGTAGGATAATCTCAGTGAAAAACGCCGAGAAAGACTTCACTGATTGGGTGCGTGAAACTTGGGCAGCTGATATTTCAATAAATGAGGTTAAAGTCTACTCGCTTCATGATGAGGAGTTTGCAGTTACAATTAGTTTGGATGACTTCGAAAAGGCTTTGCTAGGTTGGAGAAAGTTTGTTGTGTCATTTCAGCAGGGAGAGAAGTTTGTAGGGTGAGGTATTCGTAAAGGCGTTGAGAAAGTCTGCTTGCTCGAGCGTACGAATTCGATGCTCAAGCAAAGGAAACGGGACGGATTTATATAAGTGGTGTATCCAGTGCGGTGCAGAAAAATAAATCTGGCCCATTAGCTCTGGTAGCAAGGGAGTTTTGCTTTGAGAGCCATCTGTCAATGAAGAAAATACTTAGTTGGTTGGCGCTATAGCATAATATTGCTTCTGTTCCGCAACGCCTATATACACTAGCGATGGCGGTGCTAATCAGTGGCTTTACTTTGTGGTGCCTTCCTGCAGTACGTTGGTTGTATGACGCCTGGGACAAGCCATTTGCCAAAACGCCTATTGTTCTACTTCATATTTTTATACTGCTCGTCGCCACTGTGCTGGCTCGTTCGTTAGTTGCGGAATCACTTGGTCTCCCACCTCAAAGCTTTGATTTGACTACTAGCTTTCTTGTCATATTATTTTACCTGCCTGCATGGATGATTGTTGCCGCAGTAGTTCTGGCAGTTGTAGGGTTTTTTTGGCTATAGTGACACTGTTGCAACTTCCGTTGCAGGGGGGCGCTGCAACAAGTAGTCATATTTGTTAGAGCCTTCGGTTTGCAGTTACCCTTTCGACAAACGCGTGTTACGGTATTCATCCACAGCCTTGGTGCCTTCGCCGCTAGCTCCCTTTTACTCCAACGCTATGCCTATCTAGCAATGAACTATCAGCCGTGGCTCTACCCCGTGGTTCGGGTCATTGCGATAAAGAGCGATTTCGACCCAGCACCACTTTACCCAGGCGTAAAGCCTGGAGAGCATGTCCATCCGCTGGAAAACGGCTTTATTGCCGTTGCGCAGACCCGATTAGACGACAGTGTTGTTATTAGCGTGCGCTCACAGGAGGGCGTGACTGAGGTGCGTGAGATTGGAGAGCCTCTGCCGTCTGTAAAGCAAATATTGGCTCCTCTAATTGATCGTCTCCGCCATTAGTATTTGGAGTATTACCTTCCAGAGGGTCGCCTCCAAATTCGAAAGAGTGAAAGTGCAATCTACCTATTGGGGCCGAGTTCTAAACGTTGAAATAACGAGGCATTCGGGAAAAATTAATCAAGCTTTTTCACAAAAGCCGTGTTGGCGAATATTTATAGTTTCATATCTTGTCAATTTTATATTAATTTGGATATCACAGATACTTCTTAAAGCTTCCGGCTGATCTGATAACCACAAAGCCGAGTGCGGCAGTGCTTGGTAGCAAAATAATCATTGGGTACAAGGTCGTGGGGAGTGCTGTAAACGGGGTCAGACCCTGAGGGATCCCGGCAGGGTTGGCAGGAGGCGATGGCCCATTGGGTTACCGAGGGGCGGATACGATACTTTCCGCCGGTGCTGGCTTTGGGAAAGTCCCTCTCTTGATGGGGGGCTTCGGGTGGGTTGAGAGCAGTAAATGAAGCTGTAAATGGGGTCTGACCCTGAGGAGTCGTAGGGCCTATGGCTGCGACTGCGGCGGGTGGTGGTGGTGTCACGGCGGCGGCGGTGGGGGCTGTTGCTTCAGGTGCCGCGACTAATGCAACCGTCAGCGTTATCAATAATCGGGGCAATCTGGGGGCAGTGTTCAAGGACGTCACCTCATCGGATGCGATGAAGGGCTACGTGATATCGGGCGTGACGGCAGGCCTGACGAAAGGGCTTTTCGATGGTTGGACAGGCACGCAGACCAATCCAAACACAGGGGCCGTTATCACTTCGCCAGCCCTCAACACCTGGACCGGCGTTGGCCAGTTTGCGGCGAACCAAGCCTTGCAGAACGGTACGTCGACTTTGCTGAGCAAAGCGCTCGGACAAGGTGGTGACTTTGGTGATGCACTCAAAGGCGCATTGTTCAATACATTGGCTGCAGCAAGTTTTAATGCCATTGGCGACTACACCCATGGGGTACTGACGGAAGGCTACCCTCCTAAAATTGTGGTTCATGCAATGGTGGGTGGCTTGCTCTCTAAGGCCACAGGCGGGGACTTCAGAACGGGGGCTTTGGCAGCCGGGATCAACGAAGCTCTAGTCGTTCATCTGGACTCTTTGGTTAAAGGCGATAAGACC
>NZ_MDGK01000043.1 GCF_001870465.1 Pseudomonas extremorientalis | reverse complement strand
GGTCTTATCGCCTTTAACCAAAGAGTCCAGATGAACGACTAGAGCTTCGTTGATCCCGGCTGCCAAAGCCCCCGTTCTGAAGTCCCCGCCTGTGGCCTTAGAGAGCAAGCCACCCACCATTGCATGAACCACAATTTTAGGAGGGTAGCCTTCCGTCAGTACCCCATGGGTGTAGTCGCCAATGGCATTAAAACTTGCTGCAGCCAATGTATTGAACAATGCGCCTTTGAGTGCATCACCAAAGTCACCACCTTGTCCGAGCGCTTTGCTCAGCAAAGTCGACGTACCGTTCTGCAAGGCTTGGTTCGCCGCAAACTGGCCAACGCCGGTCCAGGTGTTGAGGGCTGGCGAAGTGATAACGGCCCCTGTGTTTGGATTGGTCTGCGTGCCTGTCCAACCATCGAAAAGCCCTTTCGTCAGGCCTGCCGTCACGCCCGATATCACGTAGCCCTTCATCGCATCCGATGAGGTGACGTCCTTGAACACTGCCCCCAGATTGCCCCGATTATTGATAACGCTGACGGTTGCATTGTAAGCGATCCATAAACCCCACCTATCCCAAGGTGAGTCAACGGTTTACCGTGGCATCTCCGGTGAGCAGTTCCACGGCAGCAAGGCTTCGTAGTCTTCGACCGTCGAGGCATATGGCAACCGCTCCAGTACGTGGCGCAGCCACGTATAGGGCTCCTGGCCGTTGACCTTGGCGGTCTCGACCAAGCTGTAAATCTTTGCGCTGGCGGCGGCGCCGTTGACGATATCACTGAACAACCAAGCTTTGCGTCCGATCACAAACGGCTTGATCGCTCTTTCAGCGGCGTTGTTGTCGATGGGTAAATAACCCGCTTCGACATAGCGCTCCAGTCGGTTCCAGTTATTTGCCAGATAGTGCACAGCCTTGCCTAATGCGCTTTGCGGCGTCACTTGGGATTGGGTCTTAGCCAGCCAGCTTTTCAGTTGGGCCAGGATCGGCGAGCTTCTTTCCTGACGAGCGATAAACCGTTGCTCATCGCTGGCGTCTTTGGATTCGCGTTCGATGCTGTACAGTTTGTTAATCATCGTCAGCGCGATATCAGCCCTCCCGGTTTTACCCTTAGGCTGCACTTTTTGCGCATCCACGAACTTGCGGCGTGCATGCGCCATGCATGCCAGTCGCTCCACGCCCGGCTGCAACACCAAGGCGTTATAGCCGGCGTAATCATCGGTCATCACATAGCCGCGATAGCTGTCCAGCAAACGCAACGGTACATCCTGCGCTCGGCTGGAGGTGTAGTCGAACAGCACGACTTTCTTGTCCGGTGGGCCACTGGCCTGCACCCACATCCAAGATTGACTGGTCGGGTCACGATCCGGCTCCTTCAACACCTGGACGCGGGTTTCATCGCAGTGGATCACCGGGCTTTCCAGCAAGCGGTCGCGCATCAAATTCCGCAGTGGCTGGAAGTGTTCGCTGCACTGGATCACCCAGCGCGCCAGCGTCTGGCGCGCAATCTCGACGCCATGTCGGCTGAGCACGGTTTCAAACCGGTGCAACGGCAAGCCATCGACGTACTTGGTAGTCAGCAGCATCGCCAGCACGCTGGGACTGGCCATACTCTTTTCGATCAACTGAGCAGGCTTGTCAGCCGTGACCGGTGCAGTTTCACACCCCCGGCAACCGTAGACCTTGCGGATGTGCCTGATGACACGGATCTGCATCGGCACGATGTCCAGTTGTTCGCTGGTTTCTTCGCCGATGGCGTGTTTGCGGCAACCGCAGGCACAGGTCAGTTCGTGTTCGGGCAGTTCGTGGATGATTTCGATACGCGGCAGATCGGCCGACAACGGCTTGCGCTTGCCACGGCGCGGCGCGGCGTCGGCGCAACGGCTTCTTCGTCAGGGTCATCAACGAGCGGCATCGGCTCGCTTTCGGGCTCGTTGAACAGCGCCAGTTGCGGCGTGTTGGGCTCGACAGTCTGTTCGGACTTGCGCCCGAACAAGCGGTCGCGCAGCAACTTGATCTGCTCTTTCAGGTCGACGATGTGGGTTTGATAAGCCTGGGCCACTTCTTCCTGGCGACTGAGTGCCTCAAGCAGCAGTTGCTTGAGCAAAACAGGATCATCAGGAAGGTCGTCGGGCAGGGAAATCATGGCCCGGATTATACCGGGTCAGGCTACGTAGCGTGGGGTCAAAACCTGATGAGGGCGATTGCGCCAAAGGTCAAAACCGTCGAGCAACCAGTTCAGTTCTTGGACGCTCAATACGATGGCTTCGTCGGTGACGTCGGGCGAGGTTTTGAAACGCTCGGATTCCAGGCGCTTGAGCCAAAGACAGAAGCCGTTGCGCTCCCAATAGAGGATTTCACCCGGTTGCGGGAGCGATTCAGAAAAACGAAAAGTACCGGGTCGAAGACGGCCACCTTGATATCCAGCTCGACCAGGGCGGCTAGGCCGTCGATGGATTTTCGTAAGTTCACGGACTTGGGGTAAAGGTAAACTTTTTCGACTTTGGCGTCGGGACGCATCATGAGGTGCCGGCTCCAGAAAGAGATCGGGAGCGCAGCATCGGGCTTCAATGGGCGGCTTTGAATGTGTGGGTGATGGATCGGTTACGAAACAGGTAAGTCTCCGATGTCAACGTGCCCCATTTGATCTGAATCAGGGCAAAATATCGGCCCTGCCAGATATTCATTCGCCAGTCTTAAGTTGATCATTCTAAAATCCTCCATGTACTTACCTAATTCGCGCGCACTACAAGGCCATTAGTGCTGACTCCGACAGCGATATTTTACTCAATCCCATTATGACTGATACGATACACATTTGCCGAGCCTGCGGTTTCTTACGATCTTAAAACCACCTTTATACAGAGTTTAACAAACCCCTAATACTCGAAGATCATCTATAAAATCTGCGGCCTCTTCCGGCGGCAACTCTTTCAACACAGAGGAAAGGCCAATCTTCTCGATCAGCTTTAAGGCAGAATCCATATGATATTTCTTGACACTCTCGGAAGATCGACCCGCTGAAAGAACAAGGGCTAAAATTTCAAGCATCAATTTCTCAACGGGCAGATCGAAGGAGTTTTCGAGTTCGCTGTAGGCAAAGCCTACCTCGCTTTCACCTTCGACCCAAGCGCTTCGATGCCTAAGCTTTACTCTGCAGTAGCTGTAATAACTGCCCAAAAACCAAGCCCTAATTTCAGCGTAAGTCACTCTTTCTTCCATCGCGGAGTACTCCTAGGCGAACGCAACATGACGCCCTGATCCTCGACAACATTCACAGCGAGAAAAAGGGTCAAATTCATATATTAAGAAAATTTAAATCCGCTCTCTTTTTTGTACTTTTTTGTTTGGAAAGATATGGCCTGACTTCGAGACCTCCTAAATACTTATCTCACACAGCGAAATGCAGCCATTAGAAAAATCAATAGTACTTTCTACAACTGACAGACAATCATCAGATTCAAGCACACTAAGTCCGCAACCATCAAACTCTAAATACACTCCGACACAGCCGCCGTCAACACCAACCATCCTATATTCATAAACCGCCACAACGCTCAACCCAAAAAAAACTTTTCAAACTACTAAAAGTTTTAACAGGGTACGAAAAATCATCATTTACCTCAGGCAGCCCGAGCAATTCCGGCTCCAACCTTAACGACACAAAACTTGAAACACCCTCACTAATTGTCAACGATACCCATCCGGTGGAAGACAGGTTAAAAAACAACACCAAAAACTCACATACTAAATCTCCACTCATAAAAAACGAACGAAACCTAAAATCATTTAACGTTTCATTTACCAGCATAATAACTAGCGCTTCATATTATAATTCAGGCCACCTTTGTGGAGAAAAGGAAGAAAATGGGCCAGACTTATTTATTCAGAGAATTTAAATCCGTCCCCCTTCCCTCTTCCCTCTTCCCTTTCCTTCAAGATATGCCCACTACACCAGACCCAATATCGGCTTGATCTGCTCATTCATTTGTACAAAAGTCTCATAGGACATGCTCGGGTCATCGTTGAGAATTAAATAGACCCCCCCATCAGCCGTACCGCCTTACGACACTTTCCTACCAATCGTGCAATTACTTCATCAGGACTATAGCCTAGAGCACTCTGACAAAGTTCTGCATCCCAGAACTGGGCAGGATATAGCGTATAGATATTATTGCGCCCATCAACATCTAAAGTTTTGTCCTCACGCAACCGATTATAAACCGCGTTATCATCGCTCAGCCCTCCTTGATAATACAGACCATACAGGTCATAGGATACATGAGCCCTATACCCCTTGAACGCCTCAATCACTTTTGGCAAATACTCATTCACAACAAGCGTATAATCAATAGCCTTATTTGATATTTTAAATCCAAACCGCAAGTGCTCGTCAAAGGAGGCTCTATCTTCATATATGTATCGATCACCACGATACGCATAGTCCCCCACACACCGGAGCCCTCTGATGGGAAGTTTAATCGTATAGGTTGCAACCAATCCGTCGCCGCAACTCGGGGTAGCCGGAAGCTCAAGACCTGCAAATCCTAAAGGAGCACCAATCCGAGACATTCTATCCATGACTTCAGCATGTCGCTGATTTATAGATTGAGCTTTATCAGGGCGCGCATAAAACCATAACTCTATATCTGCTGCACTCATGGAATTCTTGTCCTAGTACTAACAATGTTATCAAAACCATTGGACCGAATGAACGCTTTAGCCTATACCTCAACTTTTTGATTCGAAAACTCATATAAAACTTTATATCCGGGATTCTTGACTCCCCAGGGTCAGACCCCATTAACCGCATGCCCCACACGGGCGTTATAACTTGACCATGGATAATCTACTGCATCAGCTACCATGCAGGCACGTACTGGATTCAGTTCAATATACCGACAGCACGCAAGCAAATAATTCGCTGTTTGTACCAAACTTGATTTATATCGACTCTCCCATAACGTACCTGTACGACCCTCTAACTTTTTTCGATATCGAGTAGCCCGAGCGGCAAGCACCTTGATTAACTGCCCTAGTCCCGCCACTGATTTGCCTAGTGCCACTAACAAATGGACATGATTTATCGTCAAACAATAGACATATAGTTTTATTCCAAATGCGTTCTTGAGCTCTCGGAGGTCGCTCACATAACGCTGGCAATTTTCTTCAGCAGCAAACACCACGCTGTACAACGTGATGCGGATAGTCTGCCGAAACGATGCGTCCCATTCTGGGCATAGGTAACCTCCTTTCTTAAAAAATTACAGCCTAGCAAATGGATAAAAAATAAATCCGTCCCCTTTTCGCTCCCATTCAGCGATTAAAGGAAACTAGCTACAATACGAAGACATCAGAGCTTTTGCTGTTTTACCTTCTACTGAGGAACCCGCTGCCAACTCAGCTAACGTATCCTTCGAAATAAAATTTAAATCCAAATACTCATTAAATTCTTCATTTAGCGCTGAATCCCTTACAGCAATTACACCAAATTCCTCATATGCACTTTCAAAGACGATCCAATCGCATGCGCTATCGCATAGAATAATTGGATAACCAACCGCGCCATCAAAAAAACTTTCAAACCGTTTATTCAACCAAAAAACGTCTCTCTCCAAATCACTTCCATCGACAGAAAAACAAGTTTTTTCCAATGCTTCACCTCCTGAAAACTTTATAAATACATCTGACTTAAAACTGGAAACACTCTTCAAGATCAACCCGACACACACATCAACATAACACAACAATGGTCTCTCAAAGAACCAAAACGAAAGCCCTCCACTAGTAAACACTTTCATCGGCAGATCTTTATTAAAGTCAATAATACCTGTCAACCTATCAAGGAAAAAAGTCAATTCTAAATCTTCAACTCTAGAAATAGCCATCACTACTCCTCTGTGAATCTGATTTTCGCGGTGGGTTTTTTCAGCCCTTCTACAGTCAACGAGGCGGAGGGTTGCCCAGTGGACGTCGAAGCTGGATAGAAACGATATGTTTTCTCACCGTTAGTTAACACAGTAACTGAGCCATCCTGGGAAATAGATTTTATATAACCATTAGACTCAAGGGTCTTTATGGCGCTGCCTTGGCTAACATTGGCCTCAATCTGTCCTGCACTATTTCGGGTAGCCTTCGGCAAAAACTCAATCGCCGTTGCTTTTGCACCCCACAATCCCATCTTACCTAAAACTGCCGCAATGCCTACACCTGTCAGCTCTCCGGCCATGAACATGGCCCACGCCTTCACAAACTCATTCGCAGGCTGTGGCCCATCAAAACCTTGACCTTGTGCAAGGGCCAACTGCGCTTGCGCAGCTTCTTCAGCAGAATACCCCTGTTTCTGCATGTATTCGGCGAGGGTAGTTGACGCCTGCCCGTACTGCGCCAATCCTGCCGGAAGATGCTCCCCGAAATTGTATTGCGTAGCATTCTTCGCAACCCAGCCACCCTTCTCGATCGACTTAGCATCAGCATCCTTCTGCGAAGCCGCTGCCAGCACTCCCACAATCTGTGAACTCATGGACAAAAGGGTCTTATCGCCTTTAACCAAAGAGTCCAGATGAACGACTAGAGCTTCGTTGATCCCGGCTGCCAAAGCCCCCGTTCTGAAGTCCCCGCCTGTGGCCTTAGAGAGCAAGCCACCCACCATTGCATGAACCACAATTTTAGGAGGGTAGCCTTCCGTCAGTACCCCATGGGTGTAGTCGCCAATGGCATTAAAACTTGCTGCAGCCAATGTATTGAACAATGCGCCTTTGAGTGCATCACCAAAGTCACCACCTTGTCCGAGCGCTTTGCTCAGCAAAGTCGACGTACCGTTCTGCAAGGCTTGGTTCGCCGCAAACTGGCCAACGCCGGTCCAGGTGTTGAGGGCTGGCGAAGTGATAACGGCCCCTGTGTTTGGATTGGTCTGCGTGCCTGTCCAACCATCGAAAAGCCCTTTCGTCAGGCCTGCCGTCACGCCCGATATCACGTAGCCCTTCATCGCATCCGATGAGGTGACGTCCTTGAACACTGCCCCCAGATTGCCCCGATTATTGATAACGCTGACGGTTGCATT
>NZ_MDGK01000042.1 GCF_001870465.1 Pseudomonas extremorientalis | reverse complement strand
CCCAAGGAAACCAAGCCCTACCACTACCAACTCGACCACCTCGGCACGCCGCAGGAACTCACCGCCCCGGATGGCGAAATCGTCTGGTGCGCGCATTACCGCGCCTACGGGGAAATCACCCGACTCGACATCGGAAAAGTCGACAACCCGTTGCGCTTCCAGGGTCAGTATTTCGATCAGGAAAGCGGGCTGCACTACAACCGCCATCGCTACTACAATCCGGATGTTGGTCGGTATCTGACGCCGGATCCGGTGAAGCTGGCGGGTGGAATTAACACATACCAGTACGTGCCTAATCCCACGGGGTGGATTGATCCGCTGGGTTTAAACGGATGTCCAGGTGAAAGGGGATGTAAACCTTCATCTGGTTTTCAAGAACCTTCAGCACAAGCGTCAATTAAAAAATCAGAACCCGACCCACCAATTTCGAATAGAGATGAGGAATATCTTTTTCGTGGAGATAAAACACCTCCAAACGAGGTATTTAAAAACGGCTTCAAAAGCAAAGGCGATAGTGAAGATCTATATTTGCATGCTGTTGACAGTCATGACCCACCAAGCAACTTTATTAGTACATCGCCTCTCCGCACAGTGGGAATCACCTTTGCAACCAGCTATGGAGATAAAAAAGGTTATTTGTATACGATCAGGAGCATTGAGGGTCATGATATAAACCTAGAGCTAGGCAACCAGACGCCATATCCCAAAGAAAAAGAATTTGCCATTCACCACAAAATAAAAACAGAAGATATTATAGGTGCTACGCCAGTCAAAGCTGATGGAAGTTATGTAGGATATTCGATTCCAAATCCAAACAGGAAATAAAATGAAAACGCAAAAAATACCTGCCATCATTGACAATCAAAAAACAGAAGTAACTGTTAAATATGACACCTCAAAGCTAATTATGGTATTTTCAGAGGCTGATAACTTTAAAACGATTTACGAAGGTATAGACATGTATGTTTGCCTCGCAAAAATCAGGGCAGACTTCCCTCATATAACCTTCCTATGCAAAGGTGCAAAGATAAACGTTAAGCCTTCAAGAATGGCATCTCAAATGAGTGCAGGCCTTGTGGCATACGAAATGACTTTAGGCAGACAAGCATCTAACGAAGACCTTGTTCACTTATTCGACTATGAAGAAGAAAACCTTACAAGCAACCCACAAGAACAGATTGATTTCTTTAAAAAATGGCTAGAATCACTGCGTGCTCAAGACTATGAAAAATTTAACTAAGCCTTTTTTATATGACTCCCCCCTGAGTTCGTACTCTGTGGTGAGCAGGCTTGCCCTGCGTTGGGCCGCAAAGCGGCCCCAATCCAGGCGATAGATGTCTTCAGGTGAAACGGCATTGTCTGTTTTGGGGCTGCTACACAGCCCAATGCAGGGCAAGCCTGCTCACCACAAAAGGGTGTCAATCAGCAGAAAATCACCGCTTCGAAAGCTCCATAATCATCCGACTCAACAAGTAAACCCGCGGCACCACACTCTCCACCTCCGCATACTCCTCCGGCGTATGAATATTCCCGCCAACAATCCCAAACCCATCCAACGTCGGCGTGCCTACCCCGGCTGACAAGCTGGCATCCGCCGCACCGCCACTGCCTTCAATCGTCAACGTCTTGCCCAACTCCCCATAAATCCCCTGGGCAATCGCCACCAGCTTGTCCGACTCCGGCGTCTGCGGCATCGGTGGCAGCCCGCGCTGCAGGCTGGTCTTCACTTCGGTCTCGGGGATCAGCTTGTTGGCCGACACCCGTGCCAGGTCCTTCTCGATGCGGTCAAACTCTTCCGGCAACGCCGCGCGCACATCCGCCTTGGCCATGGCCTGGTCGGGAATGACGTTGGTGCGGTCGCCCGCCTTGATCACGGTGAAGTTGATGGTGGTTTTCTTCTCAGCATCCCCCAGCTTGCCCAGTTGCAGGATCTGGTGCGCCGCTTCCATGGCGGCGTTACGGCCGAGTTCCGGGGCGACGCCGGCGTGGGCGGCTTTGCCTTTGACTTCGACCACGGCGGTAGCGCTGCCTTTGCGCCACACCACCAGGCCATCGGCCGGGCGCCCGGGTTCGAGGTTGAGGGTGACGTCGTGGGCCTTGGCGGTTTGGCGGATCAGCTCGGAGGCGGCGTCGGAGCCGGTTTCTTCACTGGCATCGAGCAGGAAGGTGATTTGCGCGTAGTCCTTGAAGCCCTGGTCCTTGAGGACTTTGAGCGCGTAGATGCCGGCGACGATGCCGCCTTTGTCATCCATCACGCCGGGGCCATAGGCGCGGCCGTCCTTGATGTGGAACGGGCGCTCGGCGGCCGAGCCTTCCTTGAACACGGTGTCCATATGGGCCATCAACAGGATTCTGGCTTTGCCGGTGCCCTTGAGGGTGGCGACCACGTGGCTGTTGTTGGCGGCTTTGTCCGGCACCAGCTCGATGGAAAAGCCCAGCTGTTTCAGCTCATCCACGGCGATGTCGCGCACTTGGGTCAGGCCCGGTTCATAACCTGAGCCCGAGTCGATGTTTACCAGGCGCTCCAGCAGTTTCAGGGCGTCGGCCTTGTAGTGTTCGGATTGGGCTTGGATCTGTTTATGGGGCTCGGCGCTGTAGGCCGGCACAGCGAAGGACATGGCCAGGGTGGCGGCCAGGAGGGTACGGCGGAAGGTGAAAAGCATGAACCGATCCTTGTTTTTGTTGGAAGGTGCCGTGACACCCTACCCCACAGACTGATCGCAACCAACCCTCGCGCACCGCACCGCCACACCCAGCAGCAGAGCAGCCGTGATGCGTTGCATCAGAGGGCGTGAGCAAGTGCCCCCTCAACGAAGCCCTCGACCGCCTGCGCGGGCGCAACCTGCTCGCTTCCAGCCAAGGCCGTGGCTATTCACTAGAAATATTAGAAGTTTATTAGTACATAACCGTTTATCGGCTATGCAGCGGGATAAAACCTGTCGCACCAGCCTTTTTGCTTCGTCGTGTATCTCCTTATCGCCAGATACACTGGAATACAAAGGGTACAAGGCAAGGCCGGCGCCAGTGGCTAGACTGCGCCCCAACAAGCATTTAACGAGGAAGGCAGCATGGATCATGTCGATCACATCCTGATCGTCGATGACGACCGGGAAATCCGCGAACTGGTGGGCAACTACTTGAAAAAGAACGGCATGCGCACCACCGTGGTCGCCGACGGCCGCCAGATGCGCAGCTTCCTCGAGACCACCCCGGTGGACCTGATCGTGCTGGACATCATGATGCCCGGCGACGACGGTTTGCAGCTGTGCCGCGAGCTGCGGGTGGGCAAGCACAAAGCCACGCCGGTGTTGATGCTGACCGCACGCAACGATGAAACCGACCGCATCATCGGCCTGGAAATGGGCGCGGACGATTACCTGGTCAAACCGTTCGCCGCCCGTGAGCTGCTGGCGCGCATCAACGCGGTGCTGCGCCGCACGCGGATGCTGCCGCCGAACCTGGTGGTCAGCGAGACCGGGCGGCTGATCCGTTTCGGCCGTTGGCGCCTGGACACCACCGCCCGCCACCTGCTCGACGAAGACGACACCCTGGTCGCCCTGAGCGGCGCCGAATACCGCCTGCTGCGGGTGTTCCTCGATCACCCCCAGCGCGTGCTCAACCGCGACCAGTTGCTCAACCTGACCCAGGGCCGCGACGCCGACCTGTTCGACCGTTCCATCGACCTGCTGGTGAGCCGCCTGCGCCAACGCCTGCTGGACGACGCCCGCGAACCGGCCTACATCAAGACCGTGCGCAGCGAGGGCTACGTGTTCTCCCTGCCGGTGGAAATCCTCGAGGCCGAAAAATGACCTTAAGGTTTGGCTGGCCGCGTACCCTGGCGTCACAGTTGTCGCTGATCTTCCTGATCAGCCTGGTGTGCGCCCATGGCTTGTCCTTCAGCGCACAGTTCTATGAGCGCTACATCAGCGCGCGCACCGCCATGCTGGGCAACCTGGAAAACGACGTGGCCACCTCGGTGGCGATCCTCGACCGGCTGCCCGCCGACGAGCGCGCCAGCTGGCTGCCGCGCCTGGATCGGCAAAACTATCGCTACCTGCTCAACGCCGGCGAAACCGGCGAGCCGATGCGCAGCGACGACGTGCCCATGGCCGCCACCTCGATTGCCGATGCATTGGGTGAACACTACGCGCTGACCTTTCGCGACATCCCTGGGATGCAGAAGCACTTCCAGGCACACCTGACCCTGGCCGACGGCAACCCGATCACCCTCGACGTGCGCCCCTCCATGCTGCCCGTCGCGTACTGGCTGCCGGTGGTGCTGGTGCTGCAACTGGCGCTGCTGCTGGGCTGCACCTGGTTCGCCGTGCGCCTGGCCATCCGCCCGCTGACCCGCCTGGCGCGCGCCGTGGAGACCCTGGACCCTAACGCTCACCCCACGCCGCTGGACGAAACAGGCCCCACCGAAGTAGCCCATGCCGCGGTTGCGTTCAACGCCATGCAACAACGCATCGCCGAATACCTGAAGGAACGCATGCAGATCCTCGCGGCAATTTCCCATGACCTGCAAACCCCGATCACCCGCATGAAACTGCGCGCCGAATTCATGGAGGATTGTGCCGAACGCGACAAACTCTGGAGCGACCTCGGGGAAATGGAGCACCTGGTGCGCGAGGGGGTTGCCTACGCACGCAGCGTCCACGGCGCCACCGAAGCCAGCCACCGTATCAACCTCGACGCCTTCCTTGACAGCCTGGTGTTCGACTACCAGGACATGCACAAACAGGTGAGCCTCAGCGGCAAAAGCGCGGTAGTTCTCGACACCCGCCCTCACGCCCTGCGCCGGGTGCTGGTGAACCTGGTGGACAACGCCCTCAAGTTCGCCGGCGCCGCGCAGCTGGAGGTCGGTTCGACCGCCGATGGCGAGCTGTCGATCAAGGTACTCGACAACGGCCCGGGCATTGCCGAGGACGAACTGGTGCAGGTGATGCAGCCGTTCTACCGCGTGGAAAGCTCACGCAACCGCGGCACCGGCGGCACCGGCCTGGGGCTGGCGATTGCCCAGCAACTGGTGGTGGCGATCGGGGGCTCGTTAACGTTGAGCAACCGGCCGGAAGGTGGATTGTGCGCGCAGATCAAGATCAGCCTTTAAAGCAGGCCAACGTGATTCCTGCACGTTGACCAGTCTTGTTACACACCATATAGTGTGCCCACAAACAGAATAGACCACTACATAGTGTGCAGCCTCGGTATTTATCGACCACACTATGCGCAGTATTTCAATGCCTGAAGCCTGCAAAAACACTTATTTTTCGAATACCAGGAAGGAGCATTTCCATGCTGAGTTGGGATGAAGTCGACAACGAAGACACCGGTGCAGCGGTGATCAAGGGCGCCAATGCCGGCCACGCCAGCGAAGCCAACATGGACCGCCTCGACGGCGCCGGCGCCGCGGCTGCGCTGGAAGCCCGTAATGTGACCGCCAACGACTCCGCCGCGATCATCCGCGCCAAGGCCGCCCTCGACAAACTCGACGTCGCCGAAGGCCTCGCCGAACTCGAAGGCGCCTCCGCCCGCGTCGCCGTTGACGAAAAGCGCATGATCAACTGCCGCGCCGACCTCAACCAACTCGTGCCGTTCAAGTACGACTGGGCCTGGCAGAAGTACCTCGACGGCTGCGCCAACCACTGGATGCCGCAAGAGGTCAACATGACCGCCGACATCGCCCTGTGGAAAAACCCCGAAGGCCTGACCGACGACGAACGCCGCATCGTCATGCGCAACCTCGGCTTCTTCTCCACCGCCGACTCCCTGGTCGCCAACAACCTGGTGCTGGCCGTGTACCGCCTGATCACCAACCCGGAGTGCCGCCAGTACATCCTGCGCCAGGCCTTCGAAGAAGCGATCCACACCCACGCCTACCAGTACTGCATCGAATCGCTGGCCATGGATGAAGGCGAGATCTTCAACATGTACCACGAGATCCCATCGGTCGCCAAAAAGGCCGCCTGGGGCCTGAAGTACACCCGCTCGATCTCCGATCCGAAGTTCGAAACCGGCACCGTCGAGACCGACAAGGAGCTGCTGCGCAACCTGGTCGCCTACTACTGCGTCCTGGAAGGCATCTTCTTCTACTGCGGCTTCACCCAGATCCTGTCCATGGGCCGTCGCAACAAAATGACCGGCGTCGCCGAGCAGTTCCAGTACATCCTGCGTGACGAGTCGATGCACCTGAACTTCGGTATCGATGTGATCAACCAGATCAAGATCGAAAACCCACACCTGTGGGATGCCGAGATGAAGGAAGAAGCGACCCAGATGATCCTGCAAGGGACTCAACTGGAGATCGAATACGCTCGCGACACTATGCCTCGCGGTGTATTGGGCATGAACGCGGCGATGATGGAGGATTACCTCAAGTTCATTGCTAACCGTCGTCTGTCGCAGATTGGGTTGAAGGAAGAGTACCCAGGTACCACCAACCCATTCCCGTGGATGAGCGAGATCATGGACTTGAAGAAAGAGAAAAACTTCTTCGAGACCCGTGTGATCGAGTACCAGACTGGCGGCGCGCTGAGCTGGGA
>NZ_MDGK01000041.1 GCF_001870465.1 Pseudomonas extremorientalis | reverse complement strand
GGTCAGGAGTTCCTCGCCGGTGACCATCGACACCGGGCAGCCGTTGGTGGCGGTCTTGTCCGCAGGTGCCGCCGCATCCCCATTCGGGTTTCGAGCAAAAACCGGCACATCATCCACATGCTCTTTCTGCTTCAGCACCGCGTTCTGCCGCGCCTTCCAGCGCATCTGCATCGTGCCTTGCTTGAGCCCGCCGACCACCCCGCGAACCGCCACCGCCTTGTAGCGATCCACCGCTTGCATGAACTTCGTCAGAATCGCAAGAAGACCCTTAACAAAACCCACCGCCGCCTCAAGAATCCGCACTCCATACTTGACCAACCGCAAACTCAAATACGCCACACCCGCGGCCGGCAAGGCGATGGTCAACACGGCGCCAATCACCAGGTCAATCAGCAGCGACACCACAAACCCTGCCGCTACCTCGGCCATTTCACTGGGGGGTAATGCGTCCAGCCAGAGCATCGCCGTGCGTACCATCAGGTACAGCGCCGCCTCGTCACTGGCCAGCAACATGGCCTGCTCCATGACCTTTGGCGTATCGGTGGCGACTTGTGCCAACTTGGCGGCTTGATCACCTAACTGCTCGGCGAACTGCATCGGGTCTTCAAGAATCGCCTGTACCAGCTTGATGCTGTCCCACACGTCGTGAATCGCCGCCCAACTGCCCGCCAACAGACCGCTGCCAATCGCACTGGCGGTCGAGCGCTCCCAGTGCGGTTTAAAGCCAGACCACTGCTCCCGAAGCCACTGCTGCAGATCCCCCATCAACCCGTCGTAGGAGGCAAACAACGCGTCGACTTGCTCGCTGGAAACACCGCCCTGCACCCGCACCTGATAGCGCCCACCCGCCGCGCAGTGATGTGAGCCCTTACCCTGTTCATCCAGCATGATTACGCTGGAACTGCCGTCATCCAGGCCGATGACCTCAACCGGGATATTGCCGATTGGTACGTTATATACCGACTCGAACTTGCTCTCGATCTTCAGTTCACCGCCCATCGGGCAGCGGGTCACGGTCGAAAAGTCAGTGTCGGAAAGGCTCACCGAACGCTGCGAATCGCCAAGCCGCAATACCCGGTCAATCCCCAGCAACGACGGCATGTCAGCCGCATGGCTCACTGAATCCAGCGCGCGCGAATACCAGGCGTTCATCTGCTGGCGATAAATCACCAGGCTCTGATGAAAGCCATCCAGCTCAAATTCGATCAGGGCAATGTGGGCAGCGTGGGTCATCCATGACGTCTCGGCAAAGGGCAAGGCGTCGGAGCATGCCGCAGCAAAATGCGGCTGGATGAACGGTTGGAAAATTCAGAAAGAGCCCACTACGCAGGGGGAAAAACCGCGAAAAGTCAGCCCGAAGTGCTACACCGAAAAGCGATAAACCTGATTGCAAAATTGCCCGCCAAATAAAAATCGCTCGCATCCTTGCCCGATTTCCCGACATGGCCGTCATGGTTAATAGAACCTCCCTTACGCAGGATTTCCCATGTCGCGCCTTGCTCGTCCCTTGCACCCACTGGCTCTGTCAGTGGCGATGGCTTTTGCCGCCGTGCCGTTGTTGACCGTCCAATCCTCCTATGCCGAAGAGAGCAGCAGCGCGCTGCGCCGTTTCTCGATTCCTGCGGGTGACTTGAGCCAGGCACTCAATAGCCTGGTCGAGCAGGCGGGTCTGGTGCTGGCCTTCGATGCGGGCCTGACCCGGGGCAAGCGCAGCAAGGGTTTGAGCGGGCAATACGACACCGACGTGGCACTGAGCCAATTGCTCGCCGGCAGCGGCCTGCAAGCCTTGAAGATTTCCGCCGACCGCTACCGCCTCGAAGCCATCCCGGATAACGGTGGCGCCATGGAACTCCAGGTCACCACCATCAGCGGCGCGTACCAGGCCGAAAGCCCGACCGGGCCGGTGGCCGGCTATGTGGCCACGCGCAGCTTGTCGGGTACCAAGACCGACACCGCGCTGATCGAAACCCCGCAGTCGATTTCCATCGTCACCAAAGACCAGATGCGTGCGCAGAACGCCGAGAGCCTCAACCAGATCCTGCGCTACAGCGCCGCCGTCATCCCGGAAACCCGTGGCGCCACCGCATCGCGTCTCGATCAACTGACCATCCGCGGTTTCTCCCCGGCCACCTACCTCGATGGCCTGCGCATGCCGTCGAGCCGTGACGCCTTGCCGCAGAAAGACGCCTTCGATCTGGAACGCGTGGAAGTGCTGCGCGGCCCGGCGTCGGTGCTGTACGGGCAGGGCACGCCGAGCGGGGTCATCAACATGGTCAGCAAGCGCCCGCTGGACACGCCGTTTCATGAAGTGGGCGTGGAATACGGCACCTTCAGCAAGAAGCGCACCACCTTCGACTTGAGTGGCCCCCTGGATGATCAGGGTGTGTATTCCTACCGTGTGGCCGGGCTTTTCGACGATGCCGATGGGCAGGTGGAGCACACCGAGACGCGCCGTCAGTCATTGTCCAGCGCCTTTACCTGGCGTCCGGACGACGCCACTTCGCTGACCCTGCTCGGGCATTTCCAGAAGGACCCCAAGGGGGCTTCCTACGGCTCGGTGCCGGCCTGGGGGTCGGTGCTGCACAGCCCGACTGGACGCAGCATCGATGTGGATTTCTACGATGGCGAAAAGAACTTCGAGAAAAGCGACCGCGAGTATTACTCGATCGGCTGGGCGTTCGAGCATCACTTCGATGACGTGTGGACTGTGCGCCAGAATGCGCGTTACCTGCGCAGCGAAGGCCAGTACCGCAGCCTCTACAACAACTACCTGATGGCGGATTACCGCACCATCCGCCGTTCGACCATCGCCAGCGATGTCGACCTGGATGCCTACACCCTCGACAACCAGTTGCAGGCCAGATTCGATACCGGCCCCTTGCAGCACACCTTGTTGATGGGCCTCGACTACCAGAACACCAGCACCGACACCAAGTCCGGTTCCGGCGTGTACACCGCAGGTCCGACCCTGGATATTTTCAACCCGGTCTATGGCGCAGCCGTCCCGGTGCCGGCCTACACCACTGATGGCACCTCGCGCAGCGAACAGACCGGCGTGTACCTGCAAGAGCAGATGAAGTGGGACAAATGGGTGCTCTTGCTGGGCGGTCGCTATGACTGGGCCAGCACCGACAGCAGCACCAAGACCCTGCGCACCGGCGCCAAATCCGAGTCGTCCCTGGACAGCAAGGCGTTTACCGGTCGTATCGGCCTGGTCTATCTCTTCGATAATGGCCTGGCGCCGTATGCCAGTTATGCGGAGTCGTTCAACCCGCAATCGGGTACCGGTTACGGCGGCTCGGTGTTCAAGCCGACGGAAGGCAAGCAGTATGAAATCGGCATCAAGTACCAGCCGCCGGGCAGCAACAGCTTCATCACTGCGGCCATCTTCGACCTGCGCCAGACCAACGTGCTCACCACCGACCCGGACCCCACTCACCTGTGCGGCACCGGGCGCTGCCAGAGCCAGGACGGCGAAGTGCAATCCCGTGGCTTCGAGCTGGAAGGCAAGGCCAGCCTCAACGACAACCTCGACATCACGGCGGCCTACGCGTACCTGGACAACCGCATCAGCAAATCCAACAACACCGTGCGGTACGCGCCCATCAGCGATATCGGCGTAGGTCCGGCCATCGCCGCCGAAGGCACCACCACCTACGGCGTGCCGCGCCACACTGCGTCGGCATGGGCTGACTACACCTTCCACGATGGTCACCTCAAGGGCTTCGGCGCGGGTGCGGGCGCGCGTTATGTCGGGTCTTCGTGGGGCGATACCGCCAACACCCTCAAGGTGCCGGGCTACACCTTGTTCGATGCCGCCGTGCACTACGACATCCCCAACATCACCAGCCTAAAGGACAACCTGCGCCTGGCGCTCAATGCCACCAACCTGGCGAATAAAGAGTATGTCGCGTCCTGCTACTCCTATTCGTGGTGCTGGTATGGCTCGCAGCGCACTGTGCAGGCGAGCGCAACCTATCAGTGGTAATAAGGCAATTTAATGGCCCCTTTGTAACTAAATCCTCGCCAGAATCGCTTTTATTTTCAGGTGGTTAGGTGGGGATGCAAATGCGCACTGTTGGAATCATGCTGATAGCCTGCTCCCTGGCCGGCGGCGCGGCAGCCGTGCAGGCTCGGGAGCTGCGCGAGGGTGACAAGTACATGTGCAGTTGGGGCGCCGGCACCGCGGCCAGGGCCCAGGAGTTGAAACTGTCGGGGGTGTCGCTGTACGCGGCGCGGCAGAAGATCCAGAGCATGAAGTTCAACAAATCCTGGATGCGCATGATGGCCATGGGCATCACCGAACAGACCTACGACAGCCGTTCGCGGCTCAAGCCCGAGGCGATTCGCCGGGGTTTCTATCAGGATTGCGTGCGCTACAAGGTCGCACGCAAATGATCGAGCAAGCACCGCCCCGTGCAAAATCTGCGTAAGCCAGTCCAACTTTCCCTCGGCGCCCCTGGCCATACTGGCGCCAGGCAAACCCAGAGGCACAGGCCATGACTGACTACGTATTCATCCCCGCACCAACCCCATCCCTCGCAGTACAGGGCAGTGATGCGCGCTTCCCGCTGCGCCGTGTGTTCTGCGTGGGCCGCAACTACAGTGAGCATGCGCGTGAGATGGGTCACGACCCGGACCGCGAGCCGCCCTTTTTCTTTATGAAACCGGCGGATGCCGTGGTGCCCGCCGAAGGTATGATCGCCTACCCACCGCTGACCGCCGACCTGCACCATGAAGTGGAACTGGTGGTGGCCATCGGCAAGGACGGCGTGGATATCAGTCCGGAACAGGCGGTTTCCCACATCTGGGGGTATGGCGTTGGCGTCGATCTGACCCGCCGCGACCTGCAAGCCCATGCGAAAAAACTCTCGCGGCCGTGGGAGTGGGCCAAGGCGTTTGATGCGTCTGCGCCGAGTACCGCATTGCGCCCGGTGAGCGCGGTAGGGCATCCGTCCAGCGGAAAAATCTGGCTTGATGTCAATGGCGAACAGCGTCAGGTGGGCGACCTGGCCGACCAGATCTGGTCGGTCAGCGAAGTGATCAGCCATGCCTCAAGGTCGGTCGCGCTGAAGGCGGGCGACCTGATCTTCACCGGCACCCCCGCAGGTGTCGGTGCCTTGCAGCCGGGCGATATGGTTACGGCGGGCATCGAGGGCATCGGCGAGTTGCAGTTCACCCTCGGCCAGGCTTGAGGCTAAAGTGGTGACCCGGCCACCCGAGAGACCGTTATGCCAGGCACCCGCGTTACCACCTACGGCATGCAGCAGCGCAGCGACCGCTCCGACTTCTACATCCGCGACAAGCGCGGGCGGGCGGCGCTGACCAGCCCGCATCGGCATGAATACTTCCAGATCCAGATCAACCTTGGCGGCGACACCGTGCAGCACATTGGTGGCGCGGTGCGGCCGTTTCCGCGCAAGGCCCTTGCCTTTATCCTGCCCCATCGCCTGCATGTGATTCCCCATCCCGAAGACGGCGAGTTCATGCTGATCAACTTCAGTCAGGGGTTTTTCCTGCCGCAACTGACCTGCGACCCCCTCGACCTGGAAGACATTCCCATCGGCCAGGCGCCTGAGCTTTCGCCGTTTCGCTTCCAGGAACAGCTGGACTTCATCCTCGATGACGCGGCGTTTGAGCAGGTGCAACGCTGGCTCGTTCACATGCGCGAACTGGACGCCCACCGTGCCTTTGGCGCCCGCGAGCGTCTCAAGGGCTACCTGTTTCAACTGATCGGCCTGGTCTGCGAACAGTATGCCGCGCCGTTGCAGGCGTTCGCCGCCAACAATGCCACCCGGCGCGGGCGCAAGGATGCGTTAGCGCGGGTGCAACGCTACATCCGCGAGCATCTGCACGAGCCGACCCTCAACCTTACCGACGCGGCGGCGGCGGCGTTCCTGTCACCCAACTACCTCACGCACCTGTTGCGCAAGGAGACTGGCAAGCCGTTTTCGCAACTGGTGCTCGACCGCCGCCTGCAGTTGGCGCGCACCTTGTTGCTCAACAGTGCGCAGATGATCGGTCCCATTGCGCACCGCTGCGGGTTTACCGATGAAGCGTACTTCTCCCGCTGCTTCCGCAAGGCCCATGGCCTGGCCCCAGGGCAATTCCGTCGCCAGCAACATGGCCAGGCCTTGTAGGGCGGCGGTTTTACAAATCCACGACAATCGCTGTGTTTCAATTTACATACAATTGGGTCCTTCATTGGGAGGCCAGTATGCAAACGCTTATCCGCGCGGCGACGCAGGACGATGTCGACACGCTCTTCACCCTTCGCACCTCGGTGGTGCAAAACCATCTGAGTGTCGAGCAGATGGCCGAGTTGGGCATCACCCCAGAGGTGTTGGCTGACCGCATCCGCGAAGCCCCCTGCGTATGGATCGCCGAAGTGGATGGCCGGCCCGTGGCCTTCAGCATGGTCGACCTGGCAACCGGCGAGGTGTTCGCGATGTTCGTATTGCCGTCTCACGAGAACCTGGGGCTGGGGCGTCGACTGATGGAGGTGGCCGAAGCCGCACTGTTTAAACACCATGACAGGTTGTTTCTGATCACCGATGGGCGCGACGAAATCCGGGCCAACGGGTTTTACCAACGCCTGGGCTGGACGCTGGCGGCGCAGGTCGAGGACGGCGACGTGCGTTATGAAAAGAGCAGGGCGCAGTGAGCCATGAGTCCATCCGAGCCGCCGTCCAACAACTTTCGCTACTTCGTGATCGGAGTGCTTTGCGCGGCGGTGTTGCTGGGGGTCTATTTTGTGCAGCTCAATGCCCAGGTAGACCGCGAGCGGGATGCGACCAATGAGCGCTTGGCGCTGTGTCGACAGGTGGAAAGTGTGGCGCGCTCGGTGTTGCCCAATAGCCTCGATACACAAGATGCCTGCGAACAGTTGAGCGAGCGTATATCGAAAAGTGTGAAGTCGCCTTAACTCAATAACCCTTTCTTATCAGTGGAAATAGCACCAGTAGTTGCACCAAAAAGTGGCACTTATAGGGTTGGCTACCTTAAAAAACGTGTGGTTATTGAATGACTTACAGCGCTTTTAATCCGACGAAAGGATTAAAATAATCTTGTTACAGCTTTTTACAATCGTTACTATAGCCGGGCGTTCACCTCCCACGGTTTATGCATTTTTAAATCCCAAGTTTCCATCAGCTACTTGGGATTTTTTTTGCCTGGGATTTGACCTTCGCGTCAAACTTCACTGTCGGTGAACTCCGCACGCATTCGTCCATTGCGTTTGGCCTGGTACAGCAACTTGTCGACCTCTTCGACGAACCCCAGCATCGGCGTATCAGGTTTGACGATACGTGTGCCCACGCCCAGGCTCAGGCTAAGGAGGTTCGACACCGCCGAATAACCATGCTCGATCTGTTGCTGGCGGATCAGGTGCAGACAGCGTTGCGCCACCTGCCTGGCCGATTGCGCATCGGTTTCCGGCAGCAACCACACGAACTCTTCGCCGCCGATGCGCGCAATGAAATCCCGTGGCCGATTGGCCGCCTGGGACAAGGTGTGTGCCACCTGGCGCAGGCACTCATCGCCTTTGATATGGCCGTAGTGGTCGTTGTACTGCTTGAAAAAATCGATATCCAGAATGATCAACGACAGTGGCAACTGGCTGCGCTGGGCACTGGCCCACTCCCGTTCCAGCACGGTGTCGAACATGCGGCGGTTGGCGATACCGGTCAGGCCATCCTGGTAGGAATATTCCTCGAGTTGTTTCTGCAAGCGCACCAGGTGCTCTTCGGTCTTCTTGCGCTCGCTGATATCGAACATGAAACCGATCAGCGCCTCGACCTCGCCGTCCTTGCGCACCACGTGCACCACATCGCGGATCCACACGTAGTCGCCATTCACCGTCAGCGCGCGGTAATCCGCTTCGTGGTCGACCCCGGCGCGGGACTGCGATACGCAGAAATCCACCACATATTCACGGTCGTCCGGGTGCATGCGCTCGACCCAGTCGTCCACGCTGACCCAGCTTTGCGGGGTCCAGCCGAGCAACTCCTCGATCTGCGGGCCGATATAGCTGAAGGTCATGCTCTGCCAATCAATACGCCAGGGAATGGCCTTGGTCGACTCCAACAAGGTCTTGTACACATCGCTGTCGGGCTGGCTCGGAGGGTCGATGCTCATGGGGCGGCTGCTCTGGATGATGGCGAAAAGCCAAGAGCGTCTTTCGATCGGGGCGCCGAGTCAAGCCTTCGGCGGTGCAGCAGACGAGAGGTCGCCGGACGGGGCGACCCTCTGTTGACCGGGGTATCCGGTGTACTGCGCTGGGTCAGGCATCGACGGTGTGGCTCGGGGCTTCGAGCGCGCCGTAGTAGCGCCAGCAGCAATGGCGATGTTCCGGCAAGATCACGCAGCCACTGAGGCTGACGATCAGCAGTGCGGCAACCAGCATGTAAAGTCGGCGATACATGGTGTTTCCTCTTGGGTTGATCAGCGTTAATCCTTCAACGCGGCCATCGGCATAAATCCGTCGCAAAGCTTTCAAACATTTCATCAAGCCCTGCCACCCCCTGAGCAATACTGCCAAAAAATCTGCGACGGATTTTCCCGCCCCCGCCGTTCAACCCATCAGCACCCGCACTTTCGCGTGTTGCATGAAGGAGTTGCCATGAGACCCCTGGCCAAATTGCGCTATGCCTTGCTTGCTCCGCTGGCCCTTGCCGCGCTTGTCAGCACCCCTGTGTTTGCCCAGACCGAAATCATCATCCGCCAGGCACCGCCACCGGAACGCGTGGAAGTGATCCCCGTGGAGCGCCCGGGTTACGCCTGGGACCGCGGCCACTGGCGCTGGGAAGGGCACGGCTATGGGTGGGTGCCTGGGCACTGGCAGCCGGTGATGCGCAATGCGCGTTGGGAACCGGGACATTGGGAGGCTCACGGCCCCAATTGGTACTGGCGTGAAGGGCATTGGATACGCTGACCGAGAATTGCCCGATTGAAAGACACTGATCCGGACGTTGAACTGCTGGCGCGCATCGGTAACAACGAACCGGCGGCCGTCAACGAAATGGTGACGCGCAAACTGCCGCGTCTGCTGGCGCTCGCCGGCCGGATCCTGGGGGATGCCGACGAAGCCAGGGACGTGGCCCAGGAAAGCTTCCTGCGCATCTGGCGCCACGCCGCCAGTTGGCGCAGTGGCGAGGCGCGCTTCGACACCTGGCTGCACCGGGTGGCGCTCAACCTGTGCCACGACCGTCTGCGCCGGCGCAAGGAGCGCCCGTTGGAGGACGAGGAAGCGTTGGCGCTGACAGACAGCGCACTGACGCCGGATGAACAGCTGGAAGCCGCCGACCGCAGCGCCCGGATGGCTGCCGCCCTGGCGGCGCTGCCTGAGCGTCAGCGCGAAGCGATTGTGTTGCAGTACTACCAGGAGCTGTCGAACATCGACGCCGCGGCCCTGATGAACATCAGCGTCGAGGCACTGGAGAGCCTGCTGTCGCGGGCCCGACGCCAGTTGCGCAGCCAACTTGCCGACACACCCGGGCTTGCCCGCCCAGGAAGGGGAAAACCATGACACCCGAACGTTTTGCTTACCTGGCCGACGCCTATGGCGCCGACCTGCACCGCTGGCCCCGCGCTGAACAGCCCGCAGCCCAGGCTTTGCTGGACAGCGGCAATGTGCTTGCGCATGAGGCCCAGCAACAGGCGCGCTGGCTCGACGGTCAACTGGACAGCCATCAACTGGCCTACGTCGATCCTTCGCTGGCGCGGCAGATTCGGCTGTCGGCCCCGCGCGGCCATTCATTCTGGTCGCGCTATGCCCGCTGGTTGTCGCCGGCCGGCCTGGTAGGCGTGGGTGTCGCGGGCATCGTCACCGGGATGCTGGTGGCCTCCCTGAGCGTGCCGCTGCCGATGCTGTCGTCCGAGGTGTTGCCCAGCGTCTTCGATCAAGGCGATGCGCAAGTCATCTTTACCGTCAATGCCGAGGACACCGAGCAATGAGCCTGAAGTCCCTCAAACCCTGGCTGCTGGCCTCGGTCTTGCTCAACGTGTTCCTGATCGGCGGCGTCGGCGGTGGCCTCTACCACTGGATGGCCAGCGCCAAGCCCGCGGAGGCGGTGGTCAACCAGCACGGCTTGCGCCAGGCGATGATCAAGCTGCCGCCGGAGCGCCGCCGGGAATTGCGCCAACTGCTGCGGCACAACCGGGCCGACAGCCAGCCGCTGATCATGGCCGGGCGTGAAGCGCGCATGGGCGTGATCAAGCAATTGGAAGCGCCGACCCTGGATCGGGATGTGCTGGTGGCGGAACTGGCCAAGGCCCGTGAAGCCGACATGGCGCTGCGTGCGTTGGTGGACACGACGTTGGCGCAGTTCGCCAGCACGTTGCCTCGGGAGGAGCGGCAGAAGTTAGTGGAGGCGTTGTATCTGCGGGGGCAGGCGGCAGGCCGCAAGCCTCAGTCTTGAACGTGGCGCTTGTAGGTCTGCGCCCAGAGCGCTGAACTACAGGCGACGCAGGAAGGATTTGACGATGTGGCGGGTGGCGTCGGTGGTGTCCAGCTCGTCCATGGCGCCATAGGGGTGCCACTGGCAATCGACTATTTCATTGCAAGGTTTTGCATCGGCGACGTTCACCACCGACGCTTCGAACACGTGGTGCACGGTGTCGCGGGCCTTGAGTTCCTGCAAATACAGCAAGCCGTCCACGTTCAATCCGGTTTCTTCTTCCAGCTCGCGTTCGGCCGCGCCGACCGGGCGCTCGTTGCGTTCGACCTTGCCTCCCGGCAATGCCCATTTTGATCTGGCCTTGCGCACGAAGAGGATATTCCCCTCGTGTTCGCAAATGACCGTTGCACGTATTTTCATCGTCTGTGCCCCCGCAGCGGGATGAGTGTCATAAAAGTGTAATGCAATTGTCATGCTAAGTGCTTATGGCACTGACGTGTGGGGATGTGGATACTGCCCGATTGATCAAAACGCACGAGGAGGGCAGATGAGCACCGTACGCTGGGGCATGATCGGCTGTGGCAGTGTCACTGAATTGAAGAGTGGACCGGCTTTCTACAAAGCGCCAGGTTCTGCGCTGGTGGCTGTGATGGGGCGCCGCGAAGCGGCGGTGCGTGATTATGCGGCACGCCATGGCATTGCGCGTTTCTACACCGACGCCCAGGCGCTGATCAACGACCCCGAGGTGGACGCGGTGTACATCGCCACGCCACCGGACAGCCATCTCGAATACAGCCTGATGGTCGCGGCGGCCGGCAAGCATTGCTGCGTCGAGAAGCCCATGTCGCTCAACGCCGAGCAGAGCGCGTTGATGCAGCGCACCTTCGAGCGTGCCGGGCTGTATCTGTTTGTGTCCTATTACCGCCGTTCACTGCCGCGTTTCCAGCAAGTGCGCGACTGGTTGCGAGATGGGCGCATCGGCGAACTGCGCCACCTGACCTGGACCTTGTGCAAGCCACCGGGTGCCGACGACGCCAGCCCCGCCAACTGGCGCACTGACCCGACCATCGCTGGCGGTGGTTACTTCGCCGACCTGGCCAGCCATGGTTTCGACCTGTTCCAGTACCTGGCCGGGGACATCGTTGAGGTCACAGGCTTTACCGCGCGACAAGCCGGGCGCTATGCGGCCGAGGATGCAGTGACGGCGTGCTGGACGTTCAGTTCGGGCGCACTGGGCATGGGCTGCTGGAATTTTGTCGCGGACCGTCGCGAGGACCGGGTGGAACTGATCGGCAGCCGTGGGCGCATCCGATTCTCGGTCTTCGAAGACCAGCCGCTGCACCTTGAGGGTGAATCGTGCGAAGTGCTGGAAGTGCCGTGCCACGCGCATATCCAGTGGCACCACGTGTTGGCGATGAACGCACATATCCGTGGCGAAGCCGAGCACCCATCGCTGGGTATCGAAGCGTTGAAGACCGATCGGATCCTGGACAAGGTGCTACAACGTAACCCCCATCGTCCTGAGTAGGCGCGTTAGGGTTGTTTTTTTCCAAGGAATAGACAAATGAAATACTGGATGGCGATGTGGCTGGTGCTGGCCACCAGTGCGATGGCGGCTCCGCGCAGCCAAGGCACACCGGGGGAGTTTGATTTTTATGTGCTGTCGTTGTCGTGGTCGCCGACCTTTTGCCTGACGCACCCGGACAACGAGCAATGTTCCGGCAAGGGTTACGGTTTTGTATTGCATGGTCTGTGGCCGCAGTATGCGCGTGGCGGCTGGCCGGCATCCTGTGCGCCGCAGTCGCCGTTGAGTCGTGAAGAAATCGAGAAGGGCGCAACACTGTTTCCGACCCGTGCATTGCTCAAGCATGAATGGTCCAAGCATGGCACCTGCAGTGGCCTGGAACCGTCGGCCTACCTGGAAAAAACCGACCAGGCGCTGGGGGTGGTGAGCATTCCGCAGCAACTGCAGCCGTTCAATACGCCGCCGGCGTTGCAGGCCAGTCAGATCGAGGCGTTGTTCCGTGAGAGCAACCCGCGCATGGGCAATCATGGGCTGGCAGTCATCTGCAAAGGCAAAGTGCTGTCCGAGGTGCGGGTATGCCTGACCAAGGACCTGGCCTTTGCTGGTTGCCCGCGCAGTGTGAAAACCCAGTGCCGCGATGGCGACGTCCGGATTCCCGCGCAGCGGTGATAAGCCGCTGGCGGGCATCGGGTTGATCAGTTGTTGAGGTAGACCGGGCTGTCGGTGGACAACGAGGCCTTTACGGCCAGGGTCATGTCGGTGATCAGCACTTCCTCGCGGTCTTCGCTCAGGGCCTTGAGGGTGATGGCGACTACGTCCTGGGGCGTGCTCTTCGGCGCCTGCACGTCTGCCACCATATCGGTGTCGATGTAGGCGGGGTGCACGCCGATCACCAGGGTCTTCTGTTCGCGCAGTTCGCCGCGCAGTCCATTGGTCAGGCCCCACTGGGCGGACTTGGAGGCGCTGTAGCCGCCAGTGCCGGGCGGGCTGAGCCAGCTCAATACCGACAGCACATTGATCAGCGCGCCGCCGCCTTGCCTGGCCAGGATCGGCGCAAAGGCACGGCTGACGCGCAGGGTGCCGAAGGTGTTCACGTCAAAGTGCTGTTGCAGGTTTTCGACGCTGTCTTCAGCCAGCAGCGCGCCGTATTTCAGGAACCCCGCGTTGTTGATCACCACGTCTACATCGGTGCACTGCTCGGCGGCGCGCTGCACGCTGGCCTGGTCGGTGATGTCCAGGGTAATCGGCGTGCTGCCGGGGAGGTTCACGCTGCCTGGATCGCGTGCGCCGGCGTAGACCTTGGCCGCGCCGGCTTCCAGCAAGGCAATGACGAATGCTTTACCCAGGCCGCGATTGGCGCCGGTGACCAGTACCACTTTTCCACGAATATCCATGATGCGCTCCAGACAGTTAATTAGGTTTAATAATGAAACCGTTTTTATCCTGAGCCTGTTGGTCCTATAATGCAACCTTATTTTGCAAGTGCCCGGAGGCCCGACGATGAAACGCAAATGCCTGGAAGGCGATGGCTGCCCGGTGGCCCGTGCCCTGGACGTGGTGGGCGACTGGTGGACGTTGTTGATCATCCGCGACGCCTTTGCCGGAGTAACACGTTTCGGTGATTTTCAAAAACACCTGGGCGTGGCGAAAAACATCCTCGCCACACGGCTCAAGGACATGGTCGAGCAAGGCCTGTTGCAGACCAGCGAAGTCGGCGCACGCAGCGAATACCAACTCACCGACAAGGGCCGTGCGCTGATGCCGGTGCTGGTGACGCTGGCGCAATGGGGCCAGGCCTATACCGAGCCGGAGGAGGTCGGCGCGCAAGTCTTGGATGCGCGCTCGCTCAAGCCACTGCGCAAGGTCGAGATCCTCGCCGAGGATGGCCGGGTGTTGGGCATCGGCGACATCGTCACCCAGATGCCCGGCACTTGAGGCGGTGCCTATTTGCCGTCGAGGAAGCCCAGCAGTGCTGCGTTGAACAACGCCGGGTCTTGCAGGAACGCAAAGTGGCTGGTGTTCGGCAGGATCAGCAGGCCGGCGCCGGGGATGGTTGCGGCCATGTACTCGGTGTGTTCGCGCTTGATCGCTTCGTCATGGTCGCCATCGGCAATCAGGATCGGCGTCTTGATGCTTTGCAATTGTGCGTCAGTCCAGTTCGGCTGGCTGGCCCACATATGGCTGATCTGCTCGACAAACGCGTCGTACTCTTTCGGCGTCGGCGACAGCTTGGCGTACTCCTTGCCGGCGCGCTCGATGAAGGCGGCGAAGGTCGGGTTCTTCTCGACGCCTTCCTTCACCCCAGCGGTCTGGGTGTTGGCGGCGAAGGCGAAGACTTTGCCGAGGCGGTCCGGGTGACGCAGGGCCAGGTCGATGCCGATAATGGCGCCGTCGCTCCAGCCGACGATGTCGGCGCGGGGGATTTTCAGGTGGTCGAGCACGGCCACCACGTCATCGGCCATCAAGTCATAACCATAGGGTTTTTCGTCCCGCGAGCTGCGTCCGTGGCCGCGGCTGTCGATACTGATCACCGTGTGCCTGGCTGCCAGGGCCTTGACCTGATTACCCCAGTAATCGGAGTTGGACAGGCCGCCATGCAGCAGCACCACCGGCGAGCCATGGCCGGTACGGGTGTAGTAGACCTTGATGCCGTTGACGGCGGCATAGCCGGTCTTGGCACCGGCCACGGGGGCGGGTGTTGGCGGCAGCGTTTCCCAGCGCTCAGCGGCTTGGGCGGCGGAAAAACACAACATCAGACAGGCGGCTGCCAGCAGGCGACGTGACATGGCGGTTCCTTTTTTTGATCAGTAGGAATTGAACTCTAGCATCGGCCCCCGCACGGCAAATACGCATTTTTGCCTATCACAATCGCCTGTGCGAAAGAAAAAAATACAGTTATATCAATGGAATAAAAGCGTCTAAGCGAGCGAGGGGCATTTTCTTCAATACCTCGACCGAGCGGCCCCTTTACCGTGGTCCCATCGTCACTCGCTCGAATAACAAGGAACTGCAATGAGTCTGATCATTTCCATGGCTGCCTTCGCACTCGCCACGTCTATCACCCCCGGCCCGGTGAATGTGGTTGCACTGAGTTCGGGGGCGCGTTTCGGTTTTGTCGCCAGCCAGAAACACGTCTTGGGGGCCGCCGTGGGCTTCACCTTGCTGCTGGTGTTGATTGGCCTGGGGTTGCATGAGGTGCTGATACGTTGGCCGATACTGACCCAATTGATCCAGTGGGGCGGGGTGGCTTTTCTGCTGTACATGGCCTGGAAACTGGCGGTGGACGATGGTCGGTTGGACGCCGATGGCAGTGCCACGGCGCCGTCGATGCTGTACGGCGCGATCATGCAGTGGCTCAACCCCAAGGCCTGGCTGGCGTGTGTGGCCGGGATGGGGTTGTTCGTCGCTGATGGCGATGCACGGCAGGTGTGGTTGTTTGCCGGGCTCTACCTGGTGATCTGCTATCTGTCGGTGGCGTGCTGGGCCTATGCCGGCACGTTTCTGCGGCGCTACCTGGGCAACCCCCAGGGCGTGCGCATATTCAACCGTTCAATGGCCGCGTTGCTGGTGGCCAGTGTGGGTTATTTGCTGATGGCTTGAGCACGTCGCGGTATTGCCCTGGCGTTGCGGCGAAATGCTGTTTGAACGCGCGCTGGAAATGCGCCTGGTCGGCAAACCCCGCCGCCAGGGCCACGTCGGCGATGGGCGCGCCCTGACGCAATCGGGCGCGAGCGAACTGGATGCGCTGGTTGACCAGGAAGGCATGGGGTGTCAGCCCATAATATTGCTTGAAGGCGCGGATCAGGTAGGACGGCGACAGTTCGGCCGCCAGGCAGATGTCTTCCAGCTTCACCCCTTCGGTGCAGTGCGTGCGGATGTACTCGGCGGCCCGCTCCAGCTTGTGGTTGACCTCGCGCAGCGGGGTGCCGGCTGGGTTGAGGCGCTGTTGTACGTCGCTGAAGTAACTCACCAGCGCGTCCTGTTTCTGCAAGTGCTCGGCCTGTTCATCGACCAGAATGCGGTACAACTCCAGCAAGCCACGGTACAGCACGGCGTCCTGGGTATGGGGCGTATTGAACGGTCGGTAACCCTGGTCGGTGCTGAAGCCCAACTGATGCTGCAACTCCGTCAGCCAGGGCGTGTCGATGTACAGCATCTGGTAGGACCACGGCTCATTGTCGATGGGGTTGCAGGCGTGCACATCGCCCGGATTCATCAACACCACCGTGCCGGCGCTGATCTGGAATGTCTCGCTGCCGTAGTGGTAATAGCTGCGCCCGGTGGTGATCGCGCCGATGGAAAAATGCTCGTGGGCATGCCGGCTGTAGGTGACCTTGCGCCCATCGGCGATGGTCCGTGCCTCGATAAAGGCCAGCGCGGGGTCACGCCAGAAATACGGAGCAGTGGCAGCAGTCATGGGCGGGGGCTTCCTCGCAGCAGTTGAACGGGCAGGCGAGCAGCGTCAGCTAAAAGTCGCCATTATTCAAGCTCCAACGTACCGGCGGTGCACAGCGGCGCAGGTAGTCGTCCCATGGATCGTAACCGGCCACGGCCTCAGCCAGGGTGATCGGCTGCCGGGCCTTTTCACGCAGGGCCTCGCCGTCATGCAGCATATGCCGCTCGACGATCACACTCATCAAGGCGCGGGTGCGTGGTGAGTCGAAGGTGCGCGGCACCCGGCGTCCGAAGAGGTCCGGCTCGGGGATTTCGGCGGGCGCAAGGCTGTCGAGTTGATGGATGGTCAGGTCGGTTGCCGCCGCGGTCAGCGCCACCTCGGCAGGTCGGGTTCCTTGCGCGTAGGCCGGCCAGTCGAAACGCATCCAGGCACCGCTGGCACCGTCCTCGGCCGCCTGCATGACCTGCTCGTAGTCAAGGTCTGGACGTGGACGAACCAACAGGTGCCGGGGAAAAACTTCATAGAACTTTCTGTTGCTGTAATGCGAGACATACATCAGTACACCGAACCGGCCGACGTCGCCGTGCCTCTGGGTGAGACCGAAAAAAAGCACCAGGCCGTATTCCAGGGCTTCACGACTGGGCAGGGTCAGGTGCGACAAGCCGTAACGGAGCGCGGTCCCGTAGGCTTCTTTCAACTGCCCGAGCTTGCGATCAAAGGTGTCGAAATAAAGCCGATTGATCGGAGTGAGCAAGTGGAATTGCCGAGCCAATTCCCGGTATTTGACTCCAGCGTTTGTCGAGTGCCAGCGTTTAGAGGTGACATCCAGGGCACCGGCACTGTGCAGGTCGACGAATGAGTACAGAGGCCCCGTATACACGCCCTCGAAGCGGCCGTCTTCGGAAAACGGCGAGTGTTCCGGTAGCCACATCAGCACTCGCTCTTCAAGCAAGGTGTTGTCGGCATACACTCGGCGCAGATCTTCCAGTGCGGTCTGGCGCAAGGTCACCACGGGCTGCGCAAACGTCTCGATGGCAGCGGCCAGGCTGGCACGCTGTCGATTGAGGCCTTCCAGTGCGGTATTGATCGCCAGCACGTCGTAATGCGGTCGAGGGTCCAGCATGCCGTTGACCACGGCCCATTCCAGCACCGGTGGCGTTGCTTCGCTGCTTTCGAGGAAGCGCTTCCAGCTGCCATGTGGCGCCAGCCCGGCCAGGAACATGATCTGCTTGTAAGTCAATTGACGGGAAGACCCCGGCATGACCTTTTCCATATACATGACGTATTGATGATACAGCACCCAGGTCTGGGCGCTCAGGCAAGGCGTGGCGTCGGGTATGTCGCGTACGAGCAAATGTGGACCCTTTTCGCTCAGCAACAGGTGCGCGGCCAGTGCTGCGGGGGCTGGGTGGAGCCCGGCCAGGCTGCTGTCGATGTACTGGCGTATGAACGGCACGTGCTCACCCCAGAAGTAATCGTCGTGCCAGTCGACCAGATTGATCCGGTTCGGGTACGCATCGGGCTCGGGGTCCAGGCTCAGGATCAGCGCTGCCAGTATCAGTGCACTGCGGCTGCCACTTTCCGTGCGCTCGCCGGCGTGGCCGCCATGCCAGTGCAGGGCGCTCGACAAAGCGTCTGCCAGTTGCTGGGCCAAGGGTGTTGCGAGCAGGCGGACCATGAGGAAATCCGCTTCCACCCGTACGTCGGCCACCGACTTGCCGGTGACGATGGGCTGGCCGAGGTACGCGAACAGCGGCACGTCCTGGTCGGCCGTGAAGCGTTCGATGATGCGCATAATCTGCGTGCGCTGGAGCACCGACAGTTTCCAGGCTGAGGGTTGTGAACCAGACAGTGGCTTGAGCGCTCGCCAGTAGTGGCCCTGACGCGCCGGCAGCGGTTGGCTGACGCTCAGTTGTTGCAACGTCAGACGTGCCTCGTGCAGTGTGTGGGGGCGCGCAAGGTGATAGAGCCTCAGTGCCTGGCTGAGCGTCACCTTGAAATGACTGCGCAAGTACCCGCCTGTCTTGGCGGCTACCAGCTTCAGGCGCGACACCACAGGGGCAAGTTCAACATTGCTCATCACTGGGTCGGTCAGGGTTTTCCAGGTGCCGTCCAGGCCATTGGCGCCAACGCTACCCTCGGCAGTGAGCAATACGTGGCTGGCAGGGTCGACGCGTTCCCGGGTGCGGATGGCCAGGAAGTCAGGGTGGTCGGTCAGCACGTGGATCTGGGCGTAGGCTTTTTTAACGGTTGCCTGGAGTGTGTCCGGGTCAACGCTGGCGTCTACCTCAAACCGATCGGCATCATTCAGGTTCCCGCCAGCGATCACCGTCGACAAGGCGTTGCGCAGCACGTGGCGATCATTGAGCAGGCCGATGTACTGCCGATAGCGATACAACTCGCCGAACGACCGGGCACTGTTCAATATCACCGGCACCGCAGGCGCCGGCCAGTCGCGCAGTCGTTGGCTCAGGAGGCTGACCTCCGTCTTGCTGAGCGGGCACTCGATGGCATACGCCTGCAAAGCCCCGGCCATACTGATGCGCTGGTCGGTATAGACATGGCTGCCCAGTTGTTCGCCAAGTGTGGCCAACCGGTTCCAACGCTCATCGGATGCCTTTGACACCAAAGTATTTATTTCGCGCCCGCTGTCCGGGCTCAGCACACACAACACTTGCCGCTGGTAATCGAAGTAAGCGGGCGCGGGGGCGTCGTCCGTGCTGCCCAGGTCGTGGCTATTGATGATCGCCTGCAACAGGCCAGCCGCCTCCTTGAGGTTTCTGGACAATCGCGAATCGGATGTCAGAGACAGCACGGTGCGGTAGATGTCCAGCGCGTCAAAGCTGTTCTCATCCTTGGCCAGCGGTTGCAGGGCCTCTGCCAACTGCCGATAGTCGAGCATCTGCTGGCCCAACTCGGCGTAGCTCATCGACTTGCTGCGCCCGTTATCGTCAAAGCCGGGAAAGCCCTTCAAGGCGTCGAGTTCTTCGACAATGGTCTGCGCCTGCAGGCGGTTGGCAGGCATCGGCAAGCCATGGAATGCCAGCGTCAGGTTCAAGGGGAATGTGCGTACGCCGGTGGGAGGTTCAGGTTCGATATACGGCATGCCCAGCTCTGTCGGGTCCACCAGTTGGCTGATGTAGATGATCGGGTTGGCCAGCGTCCACCAGGCGGACGCGTCGGCCAGGGTGTAGACCCTGGGCTGCCCGTGGGCCGCCACGCTGAGTCGGCTGTTGTGCACGCGTAGCGTGGCCAGATCAAACCCTTGGGCCTTGGCCCAGTCAATGAAGTCTTTCTGATTGATGGCCTTGCAAAAGACTTCGCACCATTGGCCCAACTGCGAATGCTGGACCATTGGCACGGGATACGTGGGAGGCGGTAATGATTGGTTCGAGGCGATGGCCAGGAGGCGGTTCAAGTGGGCGATCAGGGTTGTGTCGCCTTCGCTGCGCAGGGATTGGCGTTCGTTCAGGTAGCCGATAGAAGGGCTGACACTGAGTGGCAGCGGCGTGTCGCCGGGCAGGCTGTCCCAGGTCAGGGCGAGGGCGTGGATGTCATCCATGAGAGCTGTTCCGGTTGATGAAACCCCGGATGATCAGCCGCGAGGATAGGGCATTTGTAGCAGGTGTTTCCTGCAAGTCCGTGGCTTGCGTCAGCCACGGCGGCAAGGCTCAGGCCTGCGGGCGGCAAGCCTTCTCTCAGATTTTTTTCAAAGTTGTGTCAGGCGGGAACCAGGAAAGCGGCTTCCAGCAACTGGCGGGTATAGGCATGCTGCGGATCCGCAAAGATCGCCTGCGCATCCCCTTGCTCCACCACCTGCCCATGCTTGACCACCATCAACTGGTGACTCAGCGCCTTCACCACCGCCAAGTCATGGCTGATGAACAGGTAGGTCAGGTTGTACTTGGCCTGCAGGCTGCGCAGCAGTTCCACCACCTGGCGTTGCACCGTGCGGTCGAGGGCCGAGGTGGGCTCGTCGAGCAGGATCAGGCGTGGCTTGAGCACCAGCGCGCGGGCGATGGCAATGCGTTGTCGCTGCCCGCCGGAGAACTCGTGGGGGTAGCGATGCCGGGATTCCGGGTCCAGGCCCACTTCCTTGAGCGCCGCGATAATCGCCGCTTCCTGTTCGGCCGGCGTGCCCATCTTGTGGATGCGCAAGCCTTCGCCGACGATCTCGCTGACGCACATGCGCGGGCTCAGGCTGCCGAACGGGTCCTGGAACACCACCTGCATTTCCCGGCGCAACGGGCGTACCTGTTGTTGGCTGAGCTTGTCCAGTTGCTGGCCTTCAAAACGAATACCGCCCTTGCTCGCGATCAACCGCAGGATCGCCAGGCCCAGGGTGGACTTGCCCGAGCCGCTTTCACCGACGATGCCCAGGGTCTGCCCTTGGGGCAGACTGAAGTTTATACCGTCCACCGCCTTGACGTAGTCAACGGTGTTGCGCAAAAAGCCCTTCTTGATCGGGAACCACACTTTCAGGTCATCGACCTCCAGCAACGGTGGGCCAACATCGTTGGTCGCCGGGCCGCCGCTGGGTTCTGCCGCCAACAACTCCTGGGTGTACGGGTGCCGGGGTGACTGGAACAGCGTCTCGCACTCCGCCTGCTCGACGATGCAACCCTTTTGCATCACGCACACGCGGTGGGCAATCCGGCGCACCAGGTTGAGGTCATGGCTGATCAGCAACAGCGCCATGCCCAGGCGCGCCTGCAGTTCCTTGAGCAATTCCAGAATCTTCAATTGCACCGTCACGTCGAGCGCCGTGGTCGGCTCATCGGCGATCAGCAATTCGGGCTCATTGGCCAGGGCCATGGCGATCATCACCCGCTGGCGCTGACCGCCGGACAGTTCATGGGGCAGGGCCTTGAGGCGCTTGTGCGGCTCGGGAATACCCACCAGCTCCAGCAGCTCCAGGGTGCGCTGGGTGGCGACCTTGCCTTGCAACCCTTTGTGCAGGCCCAGCACTTCGTTGATCTGCTTCTCGATGGTGTGCAGCGGGTTCAAGGAGGTCATCGGCTCCTGGAAGATCATCGCAATGCGGTTGCCGCGAATGTGGCGGATGGTTTTTTCCTTGAGGGTCAGCAGGTCCTGGCCGGCATACTCGATGGTGCCGGAGGGATGGCGTGCCAGTGGGTAGGGCAGCAGGCGCAGGATCGAGTGGGCGGTCACCGATTTGCCCGAGCCGCTTTCACCCACCAGTGCGATGGTTTCACCGCGCTTGATATCGAAGCTGACATGGTTCACCACGCGGTGGTGGTGTTCGCCCGTGACGAACTCGACGCAGAGGTCGCGGATTTCGATCAGATTGTCCTGATTCATCTCATTTCCTCGGGTCGAAGGCATCGCGAGCGGACTCGCCGATAAACACCAGCAAACTCAACATGATCGCCAGCACGGCAAAGGCACTCATGCCCAGCCACGGCGCTTGCAGGTTGGATTTGCCCTGGGCCACCAGTTCACCCAGCGACGGCGAGCCGGCGGGCAAACCGAAGCCGAGGAAGTCCAGGGCGGTAAGCGTACCGATGGCGCCGGTGAGAATGAACGGCATGAAGGTCATGGTCGACACCATCGCGTTGGGCAAAATATGGCGGAACATGATCGCGCCGTTCTGCATGCCCAGCGCCCGCGCCGCCCGCACATATTCCAGGTTACGCCCACGCAGGAACTCGGCGCGCACCACGTCCACCAGGCTCATCCACGAGAACAGCAGCATGATCCCCAGCAGCCACCAGAAGTTGGGCTGCACGAAACTGGCGAGGATGATCAGCAGGTACAGCACCGGCAACCCGGACCAGATCTCCAGGAAACGCTGCCCGGCCAGGTCGACCCAGCCGCCATAGAAGCCCTGTAGGGCCCCGGCGATCACGCCGATGATCGAGCTGAGCACGGTGAGGGTCAGGGCAAACAGCACCGACACGCGGAAGCCGTAGATGACCCGCGCCAGCACGTCGCGGCCCTGGTCATCGGTGCCCAGCAGGTTGACGCTGGAAGGCGGCGCGGGGGCCGGCACCTTGAGGTCGTAGTTGATGCTCTGGTAGCTGAACGGGATCGGCGCCCACAACGTCCAGGCGTCCTTGGACTTGAGCAGTTCCTGGATGTACGGGCTCTTGTAGTTGGCCTCCAGAGGGAATTCGCCGCCGAATGTGGTCTCCGGGTAGCGCTTGAGCGCCGGGAAGTACCAGCCGCCGTCGTAGTGCACGGCCAGGGGTTTGTCGTTGGCGATCAGCTCGGCGCCCAGGCTCAGCACGAACAGGATCAGGAACAGCCACAGCGACCACCAGCCACGCTTGTTGGCCTTGAACCGTTCGAACCGGCGGCGATTGAGGGGGGACAGGTTCATCTCAATGCTCCCGGCTGGCAAAGTCGATCCGCGGATCGACCAGGGTGTAGGTGAGGTCGCCGATCAGCTTCACGATCAACCCCAGCAGGGTGAAGATGAACAGCGTGCCGAACACCACCGGGTAGTCGCGGTTGATCGCCGCTTCAAAGCTCATCAGGCCCAGGCCGTCGAGGGAGAAGATCACTTCCACCAGCAATGAGCCGGTGAAGAAGATCCCGATGAAGGCCGAGGGGAAACCGGCGATCACCAGCAGCATCGCGTTGCGGAACACGTGGCCGTAGAGCACGCGGTGGTTGGTCAGGCCCTTGGCTTTGGCGGTGATCACATACTGCTTGTTGATCTCGTCAAGGAAGCTGTTCTTGGTCAGCAGGGTCATGGTGGCGAAGTTGCCGATCACCAGGGCCGTGATGGGCAGCGCGAGGTGCCAGAAGTAATCGAGGATCTTGCCGCCCCAGCTCAGTTCATCGAAGTTGTTGGAGGTGAGCCCGCGCAGGGGGAACCAGTCCAGGTAACTGCCGCCGGCAAACACCACGATCAGCAGGATCGCAAACAGAAACGCCGGGATCGCGTAGCCGACGATGATCGCCGAGCTGGTCCACACGTCGAAGTGGCTGCCGTGCCGCGTGGCCTTGGCGATCCCCAGGGGGATCGACACCAGGTACATGATCAGCGTGCTCCATAACCCGAGGGAAATGGACACCGGCATCTTTTCCTTGATCAGGTCGATGACCTTGGCGTCACGGAAGAAGCTGTCGCCAAAATCCAGCTGGGCGTAGTTCTTGACCATGATCCACAGACGTTCCGGCGCCGACTTGTCGAAGCCGTACATCTTCTCGATTTCCTTGATCAGCGCCGGGTCCAGGCCCTGGGCGCCGCGGTAGCTGCTGGAGCCGGCCACCGACACCTCGGCGCCGCCGCCGGCAATGCGGCTGGTGGCGCCTTCAAAACCCTCCAGTTTGGCAATCATCTGTTCCACTGGGCCACCGGGGGCTGCCTGGATGATGACGAAGTTGATCAGCAGGATCCCGAACAGCGTCGGAATAATCAGCAACAGGCGGCGAAAGATATAGGCCAGCATTTAATCGCCTCCGCTCGCCGGATCGGCGTTGGTGTTGGTGTCCGGGATGACGGCCGGTTTGACGTCGGGCTTGGCCCACCAGGTGGATGTGCCGACGTCGTATCGCGGTGGGACTTTCGGGTGGCCCAGGTGATCCCAGTACGCCACGCGGAAAGTCTTGATGTGCCAGTTGGGGATCACGTAATAGCCAAATTGCAACACGCGGTCCAGGGCCTTGGCATGGGCCACCAGGCTTTTGCGCGAATCGGCGTCGATCAACTCTTCCACCAACTGGTCGATGGCCGGGTCCTTGAGGCCCATGTAGTTGCGGCTGCCGGGTTTGTCGGCGCTGGACGATTTCCAGAACTCGCGCTGTTCGTTGCCCGGTGAAGTGGACTGCGGGAAGCTGCCCACCAGCATGTCGAAGTCCCGCGAGCGGATACGGTTGATGAACTGCGACACGTCGACCCGGCGGATCACCAGGTCGATACCCAGGTCGGCCAGGTTGCGCTTGAACGGCAGCAGGATGCGTTCGAATTCGGTCTGGGCCAGCAGGAATTCGATGGTCACCGGTTTACCGGTGGTGTCGACCATCTTGTCATCGACGATGCGCCAGCCGGCTTCCTGCAGCAGTTGGTAGGCTTCGCGTTGCTGGGCGCGGATCATGCCGCTGCCGTCGGTCCTGGAGGGTTCGAAGGCCTGGGTGAAGACTTCGGGCGGGATCTTGTCGCGCAGGGGCTCGAGAATCGCCAGTTCATCCGGGCCGGGCAGGCCGGTGGCGGCCATTTCCGAGTTTTCGAAGTAACTGCGCGTACGCGTATAGGCGCCGTTGAACAGTTGCTTGTTGCTCCACTCGAAGTCCAGCAACAGGCTGATGGCCTTGCGCACGCGCACATCCTGGAACATCGGCTTGCGCATGTTGAACACAAACCCCTGCATCCCGGTGGGGTTACCGTTGGGGATTTCTTCCTTGATCAGCCGGCCCTGGGCGACAGCGGGGATGTTGTAGGCGTTGGCCCAGTTCTTCGCGCTGAATTCCAGCCAGTAGTCGAACTGCCCAGCCTTCAAGGCTTCCAGGGACACGGTGCTGTCGCGGTAGTAATCGGTGATGCGGTTGTCGAAGTTGTAGAAACCCTTAGTGATCGGCAGGTCCTTGGCCCAGTAATCCTTGACCCGCTCGTAGCGGATCATGCGTCCGGCCTTGACCTCGGCGACCTTGTACGGCCCGCTGCCCAGCGGTATTTCCAGATTGCCCCTGGCGAAGTCGCGGGTGGCCCACCAATGCTTGGGCAATACCGGCAGTTGTCCGAGGATCAGCGGCAATTCGCGGTTGTTGGTGCGCTTGAACTTGAACAGAACCTTGAGCGGGTCTTCGGCGATGACTTCGTCGACGTCGGCGTAATAAGTGCGGTAGATCGGTGAACCTTCCTTGATCAGTTCCTGGAAGGTAAATACCACGTCCTCGGCGCGGATCGGGTGACCATCATGGAAGCGCGCTTCCGGGCGCAGGTAGAAGCGCACCCAGCTGTTGTCCGGGGCTTTTTCGATCTTGCCGGCCACCAGGCCGTATTCGGTGATGGGCTCGTCCAGGCTTTGCATGGCCAGGGTGTCGTAGATCAGGCCCAGATTGTCGGCCGGTACACCCTTGCTGATATAGGGGTTGAGGCTGTCGAAGCCGCCCATGGCCGACTCGCGGAACGTGCCGCCCTTGGGCGCGTCCGGGTTGACGTAGTCGAAGTGCTTGAAGTCGGCGGGGTATTTCGGCGGTTCGTTGTACAGCGTCAACGCATGTTGCGGGGCGGCTTGGGCCGCAGTGCACAGCAGCAGGCTGCCGAGCAGGGCAGTACGCAAAGATATCATTGGGCTTTCTCCGAAGCTTTCAGCCACCACGCGCTCAGGCCCAGGTTGTAGGGCGGCGTGGTGACAAAGGCGAACCGGTTGCGGTACGCCAGGCGATGATAGTTGAGGTACCAGTTGGGAATACTGTAGTGCTGCCACAGCAGCACCCGGTCGAGGGCACGGCCGGCGGCCAGTTGCTCTTCGCGGGTCTTGGCGGCCAGCAGTTGTTCCAGCAGGTGATCGACAATCGGGTTGTTGATGCCTGCGTAGTTCTTGCTGCCCTTGATCGCGGCCTGGCTGGAGTGGAAGTACTGCCACTGCTCAAGGCCCGGACTCAAGGTCTGGTTGAGGGTGATCAGGATCATGTCGAAGTCGAATTGGTCCAGGCGCTGCTTGTACTGGGCACGGTCGACGGTACGCAGGCGCGCGTCGACGCCGATGCTGATCAGGTTCTCGACATAGGGCTGCAGGATGCGCTCCAGGTTCGGGTTGACCAGCAGAATCTCGAAACGCAGCGGCTGGCCATCCTTGTTGACCAGGCGTTGTCCGGACAGCTTCCAGCCAGCCTCGCCGAGCAGGGCCAGCGCGCGGCGCATAGTCTCGCGGGGGATGCCGCGCCCGTCGGTCTGGGGCAGGCTGAAGGCTTGCGTGAACAGGTTGGCCGGCAACTGCTCGCGGTAGGGCGAGAGCATCAGCCATTCACGGCCGGTGGGTACGCCGGTGGCGGCGAATTCGCTGTTGGGGTAGTAGCTCAAGGTGCGCTTGTACGCGCTGCTGAACAGGGTGCGGTTGGTCCACTCGAAGTCGAACATCAGTCCCAGGGCTTCGCGCACCTTGGTCTGGCTGAACGTGGGCCGCCGCGTGTTCATGAACAGACCCTGGCTCTGTGTCGGGATTTGGTGGGCGATCTGCGCCTTGATCACGTCACCCCGGTTCACCGCCGGGAAGTTGTAGCCATTGGCCCAGTTCTTGGCCTGGTGCTCGATGTAGATATCGAATTCACCGGCCTTGAAGGCTTCGAAGGCCACATCGCTGTCGCGGTAAAACTCCACCTCGACTTTGTCATAGTTATAGAAGCCCTGGTTGACCGGCAGGTCCTTGCCCCAGTAGTCCTTGACACGTTCGAACACCAGTTGCCGTCCGGGCGTGACCTTGCTGATGCGGTAGGGGCCGCTGCCCAGGGGTGGTTCGAAGGTGGTGGCCTTGAAGTCGCGGTTTTTCCAGTAGTGCTGGGGCAATACCGGCAACTCGCCCAGGCGCAGGATCAGCAAGGGGTTGCCGGCACGCTTGAACACAAAGCGGATGCGGTGGCGGTTGAGGATATCCACCCGCGCCACTTCCTGCAGGTTGGTGCGGTATTGCGGGTGCCCTTCGGTCAGCAAGGTGCGATAGGAAAACGCCACGTCATACGCCGTGATCGGCTTGCCATCGTGAAAGCGCGCTTCGGGACGCAGGTTGAACACCACCCAACTGCGGTCCTCGCTGTACTCCACCGATTGGGCGATCAGCCCATAGCTGGAGGTGGGTTCATCGCCGGAGGGCGCGTACAGACCGGTGCCGACCATCAAGGGCTCATTCAGCTCGTTGACGCCATATTGCAGGAAGTTCGGCGTGGAAACCGGGCTGGAGCCCTTGAAGGTATAGGGGTTGAGGGTGTCGAAAGTGCCAAAGGCCATGACCCGCAATGTCCCGCCTTTCGGCGCTGCAGGGTTTACCCAATCGAAGTGGGTGAATTTGGCCGGGTACTTGAGGCTGCCGAACTGCGCATAACCGTGGCTCTCGGTAATCGTCGCGTTCGCTGCAAAGCTCAAGGCCAGACTTATTAGTAGAAGGAGGGGACGCTTCAAGTCAGAGATCCGATCCAGGCGGCTTGGGCTTTATGATCGGTACAGTAACAGCTTGTTCCGGTTGGAAAAAGCCAGTCGGCTGATGCAGGGCCAATGCGGGAGGGGGCTTGCCCCCGATAGCAATGCATCAGCCAACAGATTCATTGGCTGGCTTACCGCTATCGGGGGCAAGCCCCCTCCCACATGGGGTCCCCATTGTTCCAGAGGCCTTAGCGTGGCCCGGAGACCACCAGCATCTGCCCAGGCTTCAGGGCCTGGCCGGTACGCGGGTTCCAGCGCTTGAGGTGTTGCATCTCGACATTGAAGCGCTTGGCGACCATGTACAGCGAGTCGCCTTTCTTGACCTTGTATTGCACCGGTTTCTTGCTGTCGGCCTTGGCCACCAGCTTGCGCGTGTCCTGCATTACCAGGGTCTGGCCGACCTTGAGGGCCTGGCCGTTGAGCTTGTTCCAGCGTTGCAGGTCATGTACGTCGACCTTGTTGGCCTTGGCAATCAGCGTCAGGTTGTCGCCGGTGCGTACCTTGTAGCTGCGAGTACGCCCGGCCACCCGTGCGGTCTCGACCTCGTCGAACACCTGCTTTTTCGGACGCATTGCCAGCAATTCTTCAGGCTTCATCGTCGAAAGGGTGCTGGTCAGCAGTTGCGCCTTGGAACTGGGCACCAGCAAATGCTGCGGGCCGTCCAGGGTAGTGCGTTGTTTCAGCGCCGGGTTGAGCTGGAACAGTTCGTCTTCGTCGATCTCGGCCAGCGCGGCAACCCGTGACAGGTCCATGCTCTGCTTGACTTCCACCACTTCGAAGTAAGGTTGGTTGGCAATCGGGTTCAGGTTGACGCCGTAGGCCTCGGGTGCCAGCACCACCTGGGACAGCGCCAGGAACTTGGGCACGTAGTCCTTGGTTTCCTGGGGCAGCGGCAGGTTCCAGTAGTCGGTCGGCAGGCCGAGCTTCTCGTTGCGCTCGATGGCCCGGCTCACCGTGCCTTCGCCGGCGTTATAGGCGGCCAGGGCCAGCAGCCAGTCGCCGTTGAACATGTCATGCAGGCGGGTCAGGTAGTCGAGTGCGGCGGTGGTGGAGGCGGTGATGTCGCGACGGCCATCGTAGGCACGGGTCTGGCGCAGGTTGAAGTAGCGCCCGGTGGAGGGGATGAACTGCCAGAGGCCGACCGCATCGCTGCGCGAATAGGCCATCGGATTGTAGGCACTTTCAATCACTGGCAGCAGCGCCAGCTCCAAGGGCATGTTGCGTTCTTCAAGACGTTCGACGATGTAGTGAATGTAGAGGCTGCCGCGTTCTCCGGCATTCTCCAGGAAGGACGGGTTGCTGGCGAACCACAGGCGCTGTTGCTCGATACGCGGGTTGACACCTAGACCGTCCTGCAGTTGAAAGCCCCGGCGCATGCGTTCCCAAACATCCTGGGGCACGTCGGGAGCCGGTTTTTCTGAAAGCCAGATGACGGGTTTCTGTTTGATTTTGGCGGTGAGGTTTGGCTTGGGTTGCACGGTGGATTGTGCGGTGAAATTGCTTGATTGGCAGCCCGCCAGTGTGGCGGACACAGCCACCGCCACAGCTTGAGCCAGGCGGGTCAATGCGTCTGAATGGTTGGATTTACGAATAGATGACGACATTGGCTGGAAGTAAGTTCCGGGCAAAAATGTCGGGCGATTCTAGAAACCCGTTGGGTTCCGGTCAACCATTCAGAAATTGCGTATCAGATTGCTTCCCTTTAGAACTTATCTTTCCAAGCCCTCAAGCTAGCAAACACCTCGGCCCCAGAGCGGTTGTCACGGCCATTCCGTTCGTCCGCTTTTTGTTTAACGGATGTTTCAGAGGTGCGCAGAAAGGGGTTGGTCAGCTTTTCCAGGGCCAGGTTGGAAGGCAGCGTGATCTCGCCTCTGGCCCGCAGTTGGCGTACGTTCTCCACTCGTTCGGCTATATCGGTGTTGTCCGGTTCCACAGCTTGAGCGAACTTGAGGTTACTCTGCGTGTATTCGTGGGTGCAGTACACCAGAGTATCGGCGGGCAGGGCGGCCAGGCGCTCGAGGGAGCTGTGCATCTGTTCCGGTGTGCCTTCGAACAGGCGCCCGCAACCGGCGGCGAACAGGGTGTCGCCACACAACAGCACGCCCGGGTGATAAAAGGCGATATGGCCCAGGGTGTGGCCGGGAACGCTATAGATGTCGAAGTCCAGGCCGAGTACCGTAATGCGGTCGTTATCGTGCAACGCCACGTCCCGCGCCGGGATTTTCTCGTTGGCCGGGCCGTAGACCTTGGCGTCGGTCTCACGCTTGAGTTGTTCGACACCGCCGACGTGATCGTGGTGATGGTGGGTGATCAGGATGTCGCTGAGGCTCCAGCCAGGGTTCTGCTCGAGCCAGGCCAGCACGGGCGCGGCATCGCCGGGGTCGACCACGGCGCAGCGTTGGGTGCGAGGGTCCTGTAACAACCAGATGTAGTTATCGGTGAAGGCGGGCAGGGCACTGATCTGTATCATTCTTCGATTCGCCAAGCTGAACACATTGGTGCATCTTAGAACGTCTAGGCGAGTTGGAGAATGCAATGACTGATAAAGCGTTCGCCCAGGCCGATCCTGAGTGGCTGGCCCTGATCGGCGCGGCCCGCGAGTGGCTGTCCGGTCCCATCGGGCAATTTCTGCTGGACGAAGAACGGCGCATGCTCGAAGACGAACTGGGCCGGTTCTTTGGTGGCTATCTGGTGCACTACGGCCCCTCGGCCGAAACGCCGCCCTGCGCGCCGCAGGTGCAACGTAATGTTCGCCTGGGTGCACCGTTGCCAGGTGTGGAGATCGTGTGCGAGGAACAGGCCTGGCCGTTGAGCGAGCATGCTGCCGATGTGGTAGTGCTGCAGCACGGGCTGGATTTCTGCCTGTCGCCCCATGGCTTGCTGCGCGAGGCGGCGAGCAGCGTACGGCCCGGTGGCCATTTGCTGATCGTGGGGATCAACCCCTGGAGCAGTTGGGGCCTGCGTCATGTGTTCGCCCATGACGGCCTGCGCCAGGCGCGCTGCATCTCGCCGCAACGGGTGGGCGACTGGCTGAACCTGCTGGGCTTCGCGCTGGAGAAACGCCGCTTCGGGTGCTATCGTCCGCCGCTTGCGTCGACCAAGTGGCAGGGCCGCCTGGCCGGCTGGGAACGCCGGGCCGGCGCCTGGCAATTGTCCGGTGGCGGCTTTTACCTGCTGGTGGCGCGCAAGATCGCGGTCGGGCTGCGCCCGTTGCAGCAGGTGCGCCGCGAGCCGATGGGCAAGCTGGTGCCATTGCCGATGGCCAAGGTCAACCGCAAGCAAAGCGATGCGTAATCCTCTTTTTGAATTGATACCGAGCAACCGATGACCGATAGCGTAGAACTCTTCACCGATGGCGCCTGCAAGGGCAACCCGGGCCCCGGCGGCTGGGGCGCGTTGCTGGTGTGCAAAGGCGTGGAGAAGGAGTTGTGGGGCGGTGAGGCCAACACCACCAACAACCGCATGGAGCTGATGGGCGCCATTCGTGGCCTGGAAGAACTCAAGCGCCGCTGCAATGTGCTGCTGGTGACCGACTCGCAATACGTGATGAAGGGCATCAACGAGTGGATGGCCAACTGGAAGAAGCGCGGGTGGAAAACCGCCGCCAAGGAACCGGTGAAAAATGCCGACCTGTGGCAATTGCTCGATGAGCAATGCAATCGCCATGACATCACCTGGAAATGGGTACGCGGTCATATTGGCCATCCCGGCAACGAACGTGCTGACCAGTTGGCCAACCGTGGCGTGGATGAAGTGCGGGGCTACAAGCAGAGTTGAAGGCGACTCACGTGGTAACATCGCGCCCTTTGAAATACACCAAACCGTTGAGAGCTGAACCCTGATGGCCATCCGATCTGTTGTACTCGATACCGAAACCACCGGCATGCCGGTGACCGACGGTCACCGGATCATTGAAATCGGCTGTGTCGAATTGATGGGGCGCCGCCTGACCGGCCGTCACTTCCACGTCTACCTGCAACCGGACCGCGACAGTGACGAAGGCGCAATCGCCGTCCACGGCATCACTGACGAATTTCTCAAGGGCAAGCCGCGCTTCGCCGAAGTCGCCGATGAGTTCTTCGAATTCATCAACGGTGCCCAGTTGATCATCCATAACGCGGCGTTTGACGTCGGCTTCATCAATAACGAGTTTGCCCTGATGGGGCAGACTGATCGCGCGGACATTTCCCGGCACTGCTCGATCCTCGATACCTTGATGATGGCCCGTGAGCGCCACCCGGGTCAGCGCAACAGCCTCGACGCCCTGTGCAAACGTTATGGCGTCGACAACTCCGGCCGTGAGCTCCACGGCGCCTTGCTCGACTCCGAGATTCTCGCTGACGTCTACCTGACCATGACCGGCGGGCAGACCAGCCTGTCCCTGGCGGGCAACGCCTCCGATGGCAGCGGCTCGGCGGAAGGCTCGGGCAACCGTCCTTCGGAAATCCGCCGACTGCCGGCTGATCGCAAACCCACGACGATCATCCGCGCCAGCGAACAGGACCTCGCGGAACACGCGGCCCGGTTGGAAGCGATCGCCAAATCGGCGGGCGCGCCGGCATTGTGGACCCAACTGACCCAGCAATAACCCCTGGATGAACTCGATTGAAACTGTGGGAGGGGGCTTGCTCCCGATAGCGGCAGGCCAGTCGAAACCTGTGTTGACTGATGTACCGTTATCGCAGGCAAGCCCCCTCCCACAATTGATTTCAATTGCCTGTCAATCTTCATTCGCGTCATGCCCGCCAAGCTTCTACCCTTGAGTGCATAGCCCTCAGGACGACAAGCACACATGTATAAAGACCTGAAGTTTCCCGTCCTGATCGTGCACCGCGACATCAAGGCCGACACCGTTGCCGGTGACCGGGTCCGAGGCATCGCCCGGGAGTTGGAGCAAGAGGGCTTTTCTATATTTTCCGCGGTGGACTACGCCGAAGGCAGGCTGGTGGCGTCTACCCATCATGGCCTGGCGTGCATGTTGATCGCCGCCGAAGGTGCTGGCGAAAACACCCACCTTCTACAGAACATGGTCGAGCTGATCCGCTTGGCGCGGCTGCGGGCGCCCAACCTGCCGATCTTCGCCCTGGGCGAGCAAGTCACCCTGGAAAACGCGCCTGCCGACGCCATGAGCGAACTCAACCAGTTGCGCGGCATCCTGTATCTGTTCGAAGACACCGTGCCGTTTCTAGCCCGGCAAGTCGCCCGTGCGGCGCGTACGTATCTGGATGGTCTGTTGCCGCCGTTCTTCAAGGCGTTGGTGCAGCACACGGCTGATTCGAACTATTCCTGGCACACACCGGGCCATGGCGGCGGTGTGGCCTATCGCAAAAGCCCGGTGGGGCAAGCGTTCCACCAGTTCTTCGGGGAAAACACACTGCGCTCGGATCTATCGGTCTCGGTGCCCGAGCTGGGTTCGCTGCTGGATCACACCGGGCCGCTGGCCGAAGCCGAAGCCCGTGCTGCGCGTAACTTTGGCGCCGACCATACGTTCTTCGTCATCAACGGCACCTCCACCGCCAACAAAATCGTCTGGCATTCCATGGTCGGGCGCGATGACCTGGTGCTGGTGGACCGCAACTGTCACAAGTCGGTGCTGCATTCGATCATCATGACCGGCGCCATCCCGCTGTACCTGTGCCCGGAGCGCAACGAACTGGGGATCATCGGTCCGATTCCCCTGAGCGAGTTCAGCCCCGAGTCGATCCGCGCCAAGATCGACGCCAGTCCCTTGACCCGTGGTCGCCCGCCGAAAGTGAAGATGGCGGTGGTCACCAATTCCACCTACGACGGCCTGTGCTACAACGCCGAGCTGATCAAACAGCAATTGGGCAACAGCGTCGAGGTGCTGCATTTTGACGAGGCCTGGTACGCCTACGCGGCGTTTCATGAGTTCTTCGCCGGGCGCTACGGCATGGGCACCTCGCGCACGGCGGACAGCCCGCTGGTGTTTACCACTCACTCCACCCACAAACTGCTGGCAGCTTTCAGCCAGGCTTCGATGATCCATGTGCAGGACGGCGGTGCCCGCCAACTGGACCGTGACCGTTTCAACGAGGCGTTCATGATGCATATCTCCACATCGCCGCAATACAGCATCATTGCCTCCCTGGACGTAGCTTCGGCAATGATGGAAGGCCCGGCCGGGCGTTCGCTGTTGCAGGAGATGTTTGATGAGGCGCTGAGCTTCCGCCGTGCCCTGGCCAATCTGCGCCAGCATATCGCCGCCGAGGACTGGTGGTTTTCCATCTGGCAGCCACCGTCGGTGGCGGGGATCGACAAGGTCGCCACCGCCGATTGGTTATTGCATCCCCAGGATGACTGGCATGGCTTCGGTGATGTAGCCGAGGACTATGTGCTGCTGGACCCGATCAAAGTGACCCTGGTAATGCCCGGTCTCAATGCCGGCGGTGCCTTGAGCGATTGCGGGATCCCGGCGGCGGTGGTCAGCAAGTTCCTCTGGGAGCGCGGTCTGGTAGTGGAAAAGACCGGGCTGTATTCTTTCCTCGTGCTGTTCTCCATGGGCATTACCAAAGGTAAATGGAGTACCTTGCTCACCGAATTGCTGGAATTCAAGCGCAGCTACGACGCCAATATCAGCCTGGCCAGTTGTTTGCCATCGGTGTTTGCCCAAGGGCCGACGCGCTACCAAAGCCTGGGCTTGCGCGACCTGTGTGACCAGTTGCACAGCTGTTATCGCAGCAACGCCACGGCCAGGCATTTGAAGCGCATGTACACCGTATTGCCGGAAATCGCGATGAAGCCCGCCGACGCCTACGACCAATTGGTGAGGGGCGAAGTGGAGGCGGTTTCCATCGACGCCTTGCCAGGACGCATCGCAGCCGTGATGCTGGTGCCTTATCCGCCCGGCATTCCGTTGATCATGCCGGGCGAGCGCTTTACCGAGTCGACGCGCTCGATCATCGACTACCTGGCGTTTGCCCGGACGTTCGATAGCAGTTTCCCCGGTTTTGTCGCCGATGTTCATGGGTTGCAACACGAGGATGATGGCAGCGGTCGTTGTTACACCGTCGATTGCATCAAGGGTTAAGGATGTTTATGCAGGCTGTAATGAACCCGAAGTATCCCGGACTCAGTGTGCGGGTCGCAGATGAAGGCTTTGATGCCTATGTGTGGGGCAATGACTTCAGCTTTGAGGTCAGCGCCTACGGTGAGCCGCAGATGGGCAAGCGGGTCGATCAATGGCCCGTGGAGCGTATCTTGCCGTACCGCAAGTGCTACGGCATTGACCCTGAGGAGTTCGCCAGTTTCCGTGACGCGCCCGACAGTGCGATCTTCATGGCCTACCTGGACGACCGGGCGGTGGGGCACATCGTGGTCAGCACCAACTGGAACGGCTTTGCCCATGTCGACGAGTTGGCGGTGGCCTTGCCTGCGCGACGCCACGGAGTAGCCAAGGCGTTGCTGGATGTGGCGCAGTTCTGGAGCCGCAAGAAAAACCTGCCCGGCATGATGCTCGAAACCCAGAACAACAACCTCGGTGCCTGCCGCTTGTACGAGCGTTGCGGCTATGTGATGGGCGGCATCGACCATCTGCGCTATCGCGGTATCGACCCGCAGACCCGCGAAGTGGCGATATTCTGGTATCGGTTGTTCAAGAGCGAAGCCGGCAACGCTTAACCCGCCAACAAACCCTCGGCCTTCTGCGTCACGATCTCCAGCAGCGCATTCAGCGCCGGGGAGGTCGGGCCATCCTTGAGGGTCAGCGCATACAGGCTGATCATGATCGGCGGCGACACCGGGCACGCATCCAGCCCGGCCTCGCGGGCGCCGAACGCGGTGAACGGGTCGACCACCGCCAGGCCTTCGCCTGCTTCCACCATGCTGCGCATCATCTGGTAGGTCTGCACCCGCGTCTGCACCACCGGCAGCGGGCGCAAGGCTTGCAGCTTGGCGTCCAGCAGGCGGCTGAGCGGGTCCTGGCCCTCCAGGCCGATCATCGATTGTCCGGCGAGGTCCTGCAGCGCAATGTACTTCTGCTTGGGTTTGAGCCAACCATGGGGCGCCAGCAGTTGCAGCTTGCCCTGGGCGAGTACGGTGCAGTGGATCTGCGGGTGCTCCGGGTCATGCAGGCTCAAACCCACGTCGGCTTCGTGCAGCAGCAGGCTCCTGATGATCTCCCGGGTGGTTTGGCTCGACAGGTTGCAGGGCGTGTCCTGGAAGCGTCGGCGCAGCACCGCAATACTGTGCGGCAACAGCTGATTGGCCAGCGGCGGTGTGCAGAGCACGCGCAGGGCAGGGGCATGATGGTTTTTCAGGCGGCTGGCCAGGCGTTGCACCGGCTCCAGGGCCTCATACACATGGGCAATTTCCGCCTGCAGTTCCAGGGTTTCCCGGGTAGCCTGCAAACGCCCGCGCACACTGGCGAACAACATGAAGCCGAGCTGTTGCTCGGCGTCCTTGAGCGCCGAGTCCACATCGCCCACGGGAAGTTGCAACCACTCGGCGGCCGTGCCGAGGTGTCCGGTCTGCAAGATGGCCTGAATCACTTCGATATGACGTAAACGCATCGCCGGAGTCTATGTGCAGCGAGCCGGGTATTCAATAGAATGGCTGCGCTGATCATTAACGACCAAAGCCGGCTGCCGGCATTAACAACAAAAACAGGTCTGGTCTCACATGCCTCTACCCTCGATATTCCTCGGGGTAACGGTCAAGCAACTGCTGGTCCTGGTGACCGTAGGGTGCGTGGCTGCTTATCTCTTCAACAGTCAAAACGAAACCGCGCCGGAAAACCTGGCAATTGAAGCGTTTATCCGTTCCCAGGAACAGGTCATCGAACAGGTGGGGGCGGTGTTGGGTATTGAACTGGTCAGGCAGGTGGTGGCGTACCCAGGCTACAACACGGCGGGCTACCAGCGTTCCATGTTCGCGGTGGAGGGTGAGCGGGGGCGATTGGTGGTGATCGTGAAGAAGGTCGAGGGCGAGCAGGGCATTGAAGTCACCGAGATCCGTCGCCCGTGATCACCCCAGCCCAGTCAACGCCGTCAATGGCCAGGACTGAGCAGGTGGATAAGGCGGGATCTTATGACGCGAGGGTGGTTTGCGATTCGCGCACGAGAATGGTGCCCGATTGGATCAGCTTGAATTCGTCGCCTTCCAGTTTCTCTACACGGTCGCCAATGGCCAGCTTGTAGGTAATGGTAGGTGCCGAGCCAGCCAGGTCGCCTTGCGCCGGGTTGGATTCCTGGAACTCATGCACCGAATACACGCGTCCTTCTGCGTCTCTGGCATGAAACTGTCCGACTAATACTGCTGCCATCTGTTTAGAACCTCTGGAGATAAACACTCGATTTGCGGTTCTGTAGACCGTCATGGAGCTGGGTAGTTTACTTACGGAATAAAAATACTATTCGCCGATGTTTTAAGATGCTTCCTACATGATGCTGCGCAATGCAAGTGCCCGCAGGATTATCAAAAACCTTCTGGTGAACCCGTCGCGAAGACTTTATAACTACAAGCTCCTTTAGTCAGACGTCGGGAAACCCCAATGAGCAAGGTCTACACCATCGCCGTCGTGGTCGGCAGCTTGAGAAAAGACTCGATCAACCGCAAGGTCGCCCTGGCATTGGCTGAACTGGCCCCTGCCAACCTGAAGTTGAACATTGTGGAAATTGGCGATTTGCCGCTCTACAACGAAGACATTGACGGAGCATCACCGCCGGCAGCCTACAGTACTTTCCGCAAACAGGTGAGCTCATCCGACGCGGTGTTATTCGTGACCCCGGAATACAACCGCTCCGTCCCGGCCCCGTTGAAGAACGCCATCGACGTGGGTTCCCGGCCGTACGGGCAGAGTGCCTGGAGTGGCAAGCCGGGGGCGATCATCAGCGTATCGCCGGGTGCGATTGGCGGGTTTGGCGCCAACCATCACCTGCGCCAGTCCCTGGTATTCCTCGATGTGCCGTGCATGCAGCAGCCGGAGGCCTACCTGGGCGGCGCGGGCAGTGTGTTCGATGAGGCGGGCAAGGTGTCCGAGAAGACCAGACCGTTCCTGCAGGCCTTCATCGATGCCTACGGTAAATGGGTCGAAAAACAGCTCGCTTGATCGGGCAATCAGGTCCAGCAGTGGGAGCAAGCTCCCACGTTGGGTTCAGCGCAGCCAGTTGGTGCGTGCCAGTTCGATCACCTCATCGCCACGCCCACTCATCACCGCCTTGAGCATGTACAGGCTGAACCCCTTGGCCTGTTCCAGCTTGATCGTCGGCGGCATCACCAATTCCTGAGTGGCGGTGACCACATCCACCAGCACCGGTCCGTCATGGGCCAGGGCGCGGCGCAGGGCCGGTTCCAGGTCTTCGGATTGCTCCACGCGAATGCCGAGGATGCCCATGGCGTTGGACATGGCGGCGAAATCCGGGTTTTTCAGCTCGGTGCCGGCGTCCAGGTAGCCCGCCGCCTTCATTTCCATGGCGACAAAGCCCAGGGACGAGTTATCGAATACGATGACTTTGACTGGCAGCTTCAGTTGCGCCAGCGAAATAAAATCGCCCATCAGCATGGCGAAACCGCCGTCACCCGACATCGAGATCACCTGGCGATTGGGGAATGCCGCCTGCGCGCCAATGGCCTGGGGCATGGCATTGGCCATCGAACCATGGTTGAACGAACCGATCAGGCGGCGCTTGCCGTTCATCTTCAAATAGCGCGCTGCCCACACGGTGGGAGAGCCGACATCGGCGGTGAAGATCGCATCGTCATCCGCCAACTCACTGAGCAGGCGTGCCACGTACTGTGGGTGAATCGGCCGGTTGGCTTTCGACGGCTGGGCCAGGTCGTCCAGCCCTTGACGGGCTTTTTCATAATGCTTCAAGGACGTTTCGAGAAAGCTGCGATCAGTCTTGCGCGTTAACCTTGGCAGCAGCGCAGCGACGGTTTCGCTGACGTCGGCGGCGATACCCAGGTCCAGCGTGGCACGTCGACCGAGTGCCTGTGGGTTGCGGTCGACCTGGATGATCTTGGCGTCGGTGGGGTAGAACTGGCGGTAAGGGAAATCGGTGCCGAGCATGATCAGCGTGTCGCAGTCGAGCATGGCGTGGTAGCCGGAGCTGAAACCGATCAGGCCGGTCATGCCGACGTCGAACGGGTTATCCCACTCCACATGCTCCTTGCCACGTAGCGCGTGTACCACGGGGGCGCCCAGTGCGTCGGCGAGGGCGACCACTTGATCATGGGCTCCGGCACACCCGCTGCCGCAGAGCAGGGTGACCTTGCGGCTGTTTTCGAGGATATCGGTGAGGCGTTGCAGGTCCTGTTCCGCTGGCAGCGTACGCGGTGCATGCAGGGCGGGCCACGGCTTGAGTTTGTCCTCGACCTCCAGCAGCGATACATCGCCCGGTATTACCACCACGGCCACGCCGCGATTGAGGATCGCCGAACGCATGGCGCGATGCAGTACCTGGGGCATCTGCTCGGGGTTGGTGACCAGCTCGATAAAGTGGCTGCATTCCTTGAACAGTTCCTGGGGATGGGTTTCCTGGAAGTAGTTCAGGCCAATCTCTGAAGATGGAATTTGCGCGGCAATCGCCAGCACTGGCACATGGTTGCGATGGCAGTCGAACAGCCCGTTGATCAAATGCAGGTTGCCCGGCCCGCAACTGCCAGCGCACACCGTCAGCTCGCCAGTAGCAGCCGCTTCGGCGCCGGCGGCGAACGCCGCCACTTCTTCGTGGCGCACGTGCATCCACTCGATGCTGTCCATGGTGCGCAGCGCGTCGGTGAGGCCGTTGAGGCTGTCGCCGGTCAGGCCCCAGATGCGCTTGATGCCCGCCTGTTCAAGGGTGGTCGCCAATTGCTGGGCCAGGTTGATTTTCGCCATGAAGAACTCCAATCGTCAGTGAGGTTAAAAACTGCTGATCAATAGGGGACAGTTCGATCACGGCGAATGCTCCGCCTTTAATGTGAAGATTGCGTCATGGCCGCGCGATATTGCCGGGTGCGCCGGGCCAGAAACCATTGGTCACGCACCAGCGCCATGCAAGGTGCGACGTGGGCCTTGGGCAGATGGCCGCGGCTGAGGCGACGCATCTGGTAGCGCACCACGGCGAGAATGGCCAGGGATGCCAGGGGCTTGCGCTTCCAGTCGATGGGTTTGAGTTGCGGGTTGGGGTCGCGGCCTTCGCGCCAGTGCTGGATCAGTTGCGGTTCCAGCGTCAGGGCGGTGGCGATGCCGGCCATGGCGATACCGCTGTCGAGCACTTGTTGCACGATGGGCAGGCGACGGATGCCGCCGGTGACCATCACGGGCATCTGGGCAATGGCGGCGACTTCGCTGGCGAATTCAAGGAAATACGCCTCCCGGGCCAGGGTCCGGCCGTCCCGTGCTTCGCCTTGCATGGCCGGTGCTTCATAGCTGCCGCCGGACAATTCCAGCAGGTCGATGGACAGCGGATTGAGCATCTCGACCACGGCGCGTGCATCCGCTTCTTCGAACCCACCGCGCTGGAAATCAGCGGAGTTGAGTTTGACCGACACACAAAACGACGGGCTGACACCGTCGCGTACCGCACGGATCACGTCCAGGAGCAGGCGTGCACGGTTCTCCAGTGAACCGCCCCAGCGATCCGTCCGTTGGTTGCTCAACGGCGACAGGAATTGGCTGAGCAAGTAGCCGTGTGCACCGTGGATCTGTACGCCGGTAAAACCGGCTTTCTCGGCCAGGCGGGCGCTGGTGGCGAAGCGCTGGATCACGTCCTGGATGTCGGCCTCGGTCATGGCCTTGGGCGTGGCAAACATCTTTGAGAAACCGCCGAGGTCGAGCGCCACGGCGGACGGTGCAATGGCCTGCTGGCGCAGGTTGGCGGGTGTCTGGCGCCCAGGATGGCTGAGTTGCACCCAGAAGTGCACGTTCTTGCGCCGCGCCACGTCGGCCCATTCGCGAAAGCGCTGCAGTTGCTGCTCGTCCTCAAGGGCAACGCCGCCGGGGCCGGTCATGGCGCGGCGGTCGACCATCACGTTGCCGCTGATCAACAGGCCCGGCTCGCCATCGGCCCAGGCCGTGTAGAGCTGCTTCAGCTCGGGGGAGGGCGCTTGCCGGGCGTCCGCCATGTTCTCTTCCATCGCCGCCTTGGCGATACGGTTGGAAAGGACTTGGCCATTGGGCAGTTGCAGAGTTTCAAAGGGCGACATGAGTTGACTCCTGAGCAGGGGAGGCCTCAGGCTAAGCTTAAAGGTAACTTTAAGGTCAAGCAGGTAGTTCGATGAATATTGGAGAACTGGCAAAACAGAGTGGGCTGGCGGCGTCGCGTATCCGGTTCTATGAGGCGCAGGGCCTGATCAGCCAAGTGGGGCGGCAGGCCAACGGCTATCGACGCTATGCACCCGAAGCATTGCAGACCCTGCAATTGATCCAGAGCGCGCAGCAGGCCGGGTTCACCTTGCAGGAACTCAAGGCGTTGATGCCCGCGCCAGGGGAGCACAAGCGTGAGGCGTTGCTCGAAGCGCTGGAGCGCAAGGTGGAGCAGATTGAAGCCATGCAGGCGCAGTTGGCCCACAGCAAGGCGCAACTACTGGGTGTGATCGAGGCAGTGCAGGCGCAGCCGGAAGGGGTGCCGTGTTCGATGGGGCAGAAGCAGGTGCTGGCGTCGATCAAATCCAACCCATGAAAAAACCCTGGCATGCCAGGGTTTTTCATTTGCAGCGATTCAGCGCCGGCGGAACAACGGCAACGGCTCATCCGTTGCCGCCTGGTACGTCACCGAGAAGTCCTTGAGGCTCTCCAGTGCTTCGTACGGGTCTTTGTCGGCGCGCAGGGCGAAGGCATCGAACCCGCAGCGGCGCAGGTAGAACAGCTGGTCGCGCAGCACGTCGCCAATCGCACGCAACTCCCCCTTGTAACCGTAGCGGTCACGCAGCAGGCGCGCATTGGAGTAGTTGCGACCGTCGGTGAAGGCCGGGAAGTTCAGGGCGATGACCTGAAAGTGTTCCACGTCGTCGCCGATCTCCTCGGCTTCTTCATCGGCGTCCAGCCACACACCCAGGCCGCCGTCGCGGGCCTTGAGGGCGTGGCCGTGTTCGCGCCACAGGGCCAACGGCACGATCAGGTCGTCGCAGTTGGAAATGCCGTCGAAGCTCGCGTCCTTGGGCAGCAGGTGCCAGGTTTCGTCGAGGACTTCGTTGTTCTTAATGATTCGCTGCATAGACGCGCTCCTTGAACAGGTCGATGCCGATGCGCTGGTAGGTGTCGATGAAGCGCTCATCTTCGGTGCGCTGTTCGATGTACACGTCGATCAGCTTGCCGATCACCTCGGGCATGGCTTCCTGGGCGAAGGATGGGCCGAGGATCTTGCCCAGGCTCGCATCGCGGCTGGCGCTGCCACCCAGGGACACTTGGTAGAATTCTTCGCCTTTCTTGTCCACGCCCAGGATGCCGATGTGGCCGACGTGGTGGTGACCACAGGCGTTCATGCAACCGGAGATGTTCAGGTCCAGCTCGCCGATGTCGAACAGGTAGTCCAGGTCGTCGAAACGGCGCTGGATCGATTCGGCGATCGGGATGGACTTGGCGTTGGCCAGGGAGCAGAAATCGCCGCCCGGGCAGCAGATGATGTCGGTCAGCAGGCCGATGTTCGGCGTGGCGAAACCGCCTTCGCGCAGCTCGCCCCACAGAGTGAACAACTGGCTCTGCTCAACGTCCGCGAGAATGATGTTCTGCTCGTGGGAGGTGCGCAGTTGACCGAAGCTGTAGCGCTCGGCCAGGTCGGCGACGGCGTCCAGCTGCTTGTCGGTAATATCGCCCGGCGCTACGCCGGTAGGTTTCAACGACAGGGTCACCGCCACATAACCCGGCTTCTTGTGCGCCAGGGTATTGCGGGCACGCCAGCGGGCGAAGCCTGGATGTTCTTTATCCAGCGCGGCGAACTCGGCGTCCTGATTGCTCAGGACCTTGTACTCAGGGTCGACGAAGTGCTTGGCCACACGATGCACTTCAGCTTCGGTCAGGGTGGTCTGGCCGCCGCGCAGGTGTTCCATCTCGGCATCGACTTTCTGGGCGAAGACCTCTGGAGTCAGCGCCTTGACCAGGATCTTGATCCGGGCCTTGTACTTGTTGTCTCGACGGCCGTAGCGGTTGTAGACCCGCAGGATCGCGTCGAGGTAGCTCAACAGGTCCTGCCATGGCAGGAATTCATTGATAAATGCGCCGACCACCGGGGTACGGCCGAGGCCGCCGCCCACCAGTACGCGGAAGCCCAGCTCGCCGGCCGCGTTGTACACCGGCTCCAGGCCGATATCGTGCACTTCGATGGCCGCGCGGTCTGAGGTCGAGCCATTGATGGCGATCTTGAACTTGCGCGGCAGGTAGGCGAATTCGGGGTGGAAGGTGGTCCACTGACGCACGATTTCACACCACGGGCGTGGGTCGATCAGCTCGTCGGCGGCGACACCGGCGAATTGGTCGGTGGTCACGTTGCGCAGGCAGTTACCGCTGGTCTGAATGGCGTGCATCTGCACGGTGGCCAGCTCGGCCAGAATATCCGGCACGTCTTCCAGGGCCGGCCAGTTGAACTGTACGTTCTGGCGGGTACTGATGTGGGCGTAGCCTTTGTCGTAGTCGCGGGCAATCTTGGCCATCATGCGTACCTGGCGCGACGTCAGTTGGCCGTAGGGCACGGCCACCCGCAGCATCGGCGCAAAGCGCTGAACATAAAGGCCATTTTGCAGGCGCAGAGGGCGGAACTCTTCTTCGCTCAGTTCACCTGCCAGATAGCGTCGGGTCTGATCACGGAACTGCTTGACGCGGTCCTCGATGATGCGCTGATCGTATTCGTCGTATACGTACATATAGGTCCTGTTCTCGGCAAATCTGCGCGCACGGCCGCGCACTCCCAACGGAGCCGGCGCACGATACCAGTTTGCGTTTATGCGCAAAAGTGATGTTTGAGTATATGCAAATAACCAAATTGACTAATGAGAACGGTTATCGCGATACCCACATTTGTCATGCGGGCAATCGTCAACTTTACTGTGAGCGTGTTTAAGCGTTATCTCCTATAAAACCGACAAGAGGCGATGCGATGAGCAATCCGACAAAAGCCCGTAAACCTGACAGTACCGTTGATGCCTGGGCCATTCTGTTTCTGATCATCCTGGTGGTGGGAACCGCCGTATTCTGGGTGAGCCACCAGTAAAGAGCCTCGATTGACTGTCGCCTTGCCACTATCCATGGCGGTCAATGTTCAAGGCTTGATAACCCTGTCGAAGGTGCTGATTGCGTGTGTGTGGTTGCTGGGATCGGCGTATGGGGCCATGGCCCATGCCACGTCGGTGGTGTTTCTCAACCCGGGCATGTCGACGGAAACCTTCCGGGTCAGCTACGCGCAATTCATGCAGGCCGGTGCCAAGGACCTCGGCCTGCATCTGCGCGTGCGCTACGGATCGCCAGCATGGTCACCGATGATGAACAGGCCGGCTACCTGATGCTCACGGGTCTGCTACGTCTGCACGGTCCCGTTGCCGCTGGCCAATCCATCGAACTGCTGGCGTTCTCCGGCACCAAGACCGCTCCGGCTGCGCAGTTGTGTGAACAGGGCCTGCGCCGCGCTTGGTCGAGCACCTCGAGGTGCGCCTGCGTCATTTGGTCTATGGCGATGCAGGCCTTTCAACAGAGCGGGCGATTGCTTGGCAAGGACGTACTGTTCAGCGCCGTCAACAGCTCGCCGGCTATCTTGCAGGCACGCTTGGATGGTCGCCTGAATACGCTGGTCGCAGGCCATTCCACCCTGGGTGGTTGGGCGATGGTGTTGATCAACGATGATACCAAGGGCGTGAATATCGACGCCCATGGCGGGCGTGACCGCCAGGAGGCGTTGTTCCAACTGATCGATGCGACCCAGGCGCAACGCCTGCTCGGTCCGTTGGCGCCGGTGGATTTCCGCGCACTGTCAGCCGTCGGCAAGCCGGCGTCCTACCGTTACCCCTTCAGCCTGCAACTGCTGCTGCGCTAGACGCCGGCCAGGTGCAGCACCAGCTTGACGATGCCGAACAGCGTCAAGGCAAACACCGCCGTGAACAGAATGCCCAGCACCACAAAGTGGCTGGGCTTGCCGTGGGTGAAGTCGCGGGCGCGGTTCTTGCCGCTCTGCACGCCGAACGCGGCTGCCACGACGCTGTGCAGCATCTGCCAGAAGGTAGGGGGTTTGTTGTTGACTGGATCGTCCATACATCCCTCGACACAAGGTGTGTGAGGGAGAGCATAGACAATCCAGCCGGGCTTAGTTGTCGTACCCCAGGTTCGGCGCCAGCCAACGCTCGGTCACGCTCAGGTCCTGGCCTTTACGCGCGGTGTAGCTGGTCACCTGGTCCTTGTCGACCTTGCCCACGGCAAAGTACTGCGCCTGCGGGTGCGCGAAGTACCAGCCGCTGACGGCAGCCGCCGGGAACATTGCGTAGTGTTCGGTGAGAAACACCCCGCTGCGGCCGGCCTGCATCTCGCGGGCCTCGGGGTCGAGCAACTGGAACAACTGGGCTTTCTCAGTGTGATCCGGGCACGCCGGGTAGCCCGGGGCAGGGCGGATGCCGCTGTATTGCTCCTTGATGAGCGCCTCGTTGTCCAGTTGCTCGTCCTTGGCATAACCCCAATGCTCTTTACGCACCTGCTGGTGCAGCCATTCGGCGCAGGCCTCGGCCAGGCGGTCGGCCAGGGCCTTGACCATGATCGAGTTGTAGTCGTCGCCCGCGTCCTGGTAGGCCTTGGCGACTTCTTCGGCACCGATGCCGGCGGTGGTGATGAAACCACCGATGTAGTCGGTCACGCCGCTGTCCTTGGGCGCCACGAAGTCGGCCAGGGAGAAGTTCGGCTTGCCGTCGGTCTTGATGATCTGCTGGCGCAGGTGATGCAACCGGGCAATCGGTTGGCCGTCGTCGCCATAGACTTCCAGGTCATCGTCCTGCACCTGGTTGGTCGGCCAGAAACCGAATACCGCACGGGCGCTGATGAGTTTTTCGTCGATCAGTTTCTTGAGCATTTCCTGGGCATCGGCGTACAGCGCAGTCGCGGCTTCACCGACCACTTCATCCTCGAGGATGCGCGGGAACTTGCCGGCCAGGTCCCAGGAGATAAAGAACGGTGTCCAGTCGATGTACTCGGCCAGCACCTTGAGGTCGATATTGTCCAGCACCTTGGCGCCGGTAAAGGTCGGCACCACCGGCGTGTAGCTGCTCCAGTCGAACTGCGGCTTCTTGGCGATGGCGGCCGGGTAGCTCAGGCGTTCGGTGCGGGCGCTGCGGTTGGACGTGCGTTCGCGCACTTCCACGTACTCTTCGCGGGTGCGCTCGACAAAGCCGGCCTTGAGTTCCTTGGACAGCAACTGCGTGGCCACGCCGACCGCACGCGAAGCGTCGGTCACGTACACCACCGCATCATTGCTGTACTTGGGCTCGATCTTCACCGCCGTGTGCGCCTTGGAGGTGGTCGCACCGCCGATCATCAGCGGCAGGTGGAAGTCCTGGCGCTGCATTTCGCGGGCCACGTGCACCATCTCGTCCAGGGACGGGGTGATCAGGCCGGACAGCCCGATGATGTCGCATTTCTGCTCCTTGGCCACCTGCAGGATCTTCTCCGCCGGTACCATCACGCCGAGGTCGACGATGTCATAGCCGTTGCAACCCAGCACCACGCCGACAATGTTCTTGCCGATGTCATGCACGTCGCCCTTCACGGTGGCCATCAGGATCTTGCCCTTGGCTTCCGGCTTGTCGCCTTTTTCCAGCTCGATGAACGGGATCAAGTGGGCCACGGCCTGTTTCATGACGCGGGCGGATTTCACCACCTGGGGCAGGAACATTTTGCCCGCGCCGAACAGGTCGCCGACGATGTTCATGCCGGACATCAGCGGGCCCTCGATCACTTCAATCGGACGCGCGAACGACAGCCGGGACTCTTCGGTGTCTTCAACGATGTGCGTGGTGATGCCCTTGACCAAGGCGTGTTCCAGGCGCTTGTTCACGTCCCAGCCGCGCCATTCCTCGGTCTCGGCTTCCTTGACGCTGCCGTCGCCCTTGTATTTGTCGGCGATGGCGAGGAGCGCGTCGGTGCCGTCCGGGGTGCGGTTGAGCACCACGTCTTCCACGGCGTCGCGCAACTCGACCGGGATCTGGTCGTAGATCTCCAGTTGGCCGGCGTTGACAATACCCATGGTCAGGCCGCTGCGGATCGCATACAGCAGGAACACCGAGTGGATCGCCTCGCGCACCGGGTTGTTGCCACGGAACGAGAACGACACGTTGGACACGCCGCCGGAGGTCAGCGCGTAGGGCAGTTCGTCACGGATATATGCGCAGGCGTTGATGAAGTCGACGGCGTAGTTGTTGTGTTCTTCGATACCGGTGGCGACCGCGAAGATGTTCGGGTCGAAGATGATGTCTTCCGGCGGGAAGCCGACTTCATTCACCAGGATGTCGTAGGAGCGTTTGCAGATCTCTTTCTTGCGCGCTTCGGTGTCGGCCTGGCCGGCTTCGTCGAAGGCCATCACCACCACGGCCGCGCCGTAGCGCTTGCACAACCTGGCATGGTGGATGAACTGCTCGACGCCTTCCTTCATGCTGATGGAGTTGACGATGCCCTTGCCCTGGATGCACTTCAGGCCCGCCTCGATCACGTCCCACTTGGAGGAGTCGATCATGATCGGCACGCGGGAGATGTCCGGCTCACCGGCAATCAGGTTGAGGAAGGTCACCATGGCCTTCTTCGAATCCAGCATACCCTCGTCCATGTTGATGTCGATCACCTGGGCGCCGGCTTCCACCTGCTGCAGGGCGACTTCGAGGGCTTCGGTGTAGTTGTCTTCACGGATCAACCGGGCGAATTTGGCGGAGCCGGTGATGTTGGTGCGCTCGCCAACGTTGACGAACAGCGAACTGCGATCAATCGTGAACGGCTCCAGGCCCGACAGGCGGCACGCCTTGGGGATGTCCGGGATCACGCGTGGCGCATAACCGGCCACGGCCTTGGCGATGGCCTCGATATGGCCTGGCGTGGTGCCGCAGCAGCCGCCGACAATATTGAGGAAGCCGCTCTGGGCGAACTCTTCGATGACCTTGGCGGTTTGCGAAGGCAGTTCGTCGTACTCGCCGAATTCGTTGGGCAGGCCGGCGTTGGGGTGCGCGGACACGTGGGTGTTGGCCTTGTTCGACAACTCTTCCAGGTACGGACGCAGTTCGCTGGCGCCCAGGGCGCAGTTCAGGCCCACCGAAATCGGCTTGGCGTGGGCCACCGAGTTCCAGAACGCTTCGGTGGTCTGGCCCGACAGGGTGCGACCGGAGGCGTCGGTGATAGTGCCGGAGATCATGATCGGCAGTTCGGTATTGAGCTCCTCGAACACACCTTGCACGGCGAAGATCGCGGCCTTGGCGTTGAGGGTGTCGAAGATGGTCTCGATCAGGATCAGGTCGGCGCCGCCTTCGATCAGGCCTTTGGTGGCCTCGGTGTAGTTTTCCACCAGTTCATCGAAGGTCACGTTGCGGTAGCCGGGGTTGTTCACGTCCGGCGACAACGAGCAGGTCCGACTGGTCGGGCCGAGCACGCCGGCGACGAAGCGTGGCTTGGCCGGGTTCTCCAGGGTCTTGGCGTCGGCGATCTTGCGTGCCAGGCGTGCGCCTTCTACGTTCAGCTCGTAGGCCAGCTCTTCCATACCGTAGTCGGCCATGGAGATGCGGGTGGCGTTGAAGGTGTTGGTTTCGAGGATGTCGGCACCGGCATCCAGGTAGGCTTTTTCAATGCCGCCGATCACGTCCGGGCGAGTGATCACCAGCAGGTCGTTGTTACCCTTGACGTCGCTCGGCCAGTCGGCGAAGCGTTTGCCACGGTAGTCTTCTTCTTCGAGTTTGTAGCTCTGGATCATCGTGCCCATACCACCGTCGAGGATCAGGATACGTTCCTTGAGGGCTTGATGAAGGGCTTGCAGACGAACGCTACGATCGGACATGGGACTACTCTGGTCAGGCATTACGGAGGGCATGGATCATATCAAACCTGCGTGGTTTTGCAGCATGCGCGGCTTTTACATGAATATCACTCATGTTGCAGAGGCGTATGGCCCGGTAGAATCACCGGCAATTTTTCAGCGCTCGCATTGAATCGGGACCGGATACATGTCACTTCGCCTCATCACCAGCGCCGTCCTGGCACTGGTCGCCTGCATCGCACAGGCCGACGGAGCCGCCCCGGCGATTTCGTACACCCGCGACATTCAACCGATCTTCACCGAGAAATGCGTGGCTTGCCATGCCTGCTACGACTCCGCCTGCCAGCTCAACCTGGGCAGTGCCGAGGGCGCGGCACGCGGCGCGAGCAAAGTGCCGGTCTACGATGGCGAACGCAGCCAGGCCACGCCGACCACTCGCTTGTTCTATGACGCCTTCGGCAAACAGGCCTGGCAGCAAAAGGGCTTCTATTCGGTGCTGGACGCCCAGGGCAGCCAGGCCGCGCTGATGGCGCGCATGCTGGAGCTGGGGCATAACGCGCCCTTGCAACCCAACGCCAAGCTGCCCGAAAACATCGTGCTGGGCCTGAACCGCGAGAACATGTGCGCCATGCCCGGCGAGTTCAATGCCTATGCCGGCGCCCACCCCAGGGAAGGCATGCCGCTGGCGGTCACTGGCCTGACGGACCAGCAGTACCAGACACTGCAACGCTGGCTTGCCTCCGGCGCGCCGATTGATGAACAAGGCCTGGCGCCCAGCGCGAAAGAAGCCCTGCAAGTGCAGCAGTGGGAAAGCCTGTTCAACCAGCCCGGCGCCCGCGAAAGCCTGGTGGCGCGCTGGTTGTTCGAGCATTTATTCCTCGCGCACATCTACTTCGAGAATGGCGAGCCCGGGCATTTCTTCCAGTGGGTGCGTTCGCGCACGCCGAGTGGCCAACCGATTGACCTGATCGCTACGCGCCGTCCCAATGATGACCCCGGCACCCGCGTGTATTACCGCCTGTGGCCGGTGCAGGGCGTGATCGTGCATAAAACCCACATTACGTACCCGTTCAGCGCCGGGAAGATGGCCCGCATCAAAGAGCTGTTCTACGCCGGCAACTGGCAGGTCAACGCCTTGCCGGGCTACGGTCCGGGCCGCCGTGCCAACCCTTTTGAAACCTTCGAAGCCATCCCGGCCAAGGCGCGCTACCAGTTCATGCTGGATAACGCCGAATACTTCGTGCGTACCTTTATCCGTGGGCCGGTGTGCCGTGGGCAGATCGCCACGGATGTGATCCGCGACAATTTCTGGACCCTGTTCCAGGACCCGGACCACGACCTGTACATCACCGATGCGCGCTATCGTGGCCAGGCCACGCCGCTGCTGGCCATGCCGGGGCAAAACGATGACGTGGGCAGCGTGCTCAGCCTGTGGTTGGCCTACCGCGATAAGCGCAACGAATACGAGGCGTTGCGCCGCGACAGCTACGCCGACCTGCCGCCGCCGAGCTGGTCGAGCCTGTGGGCAGGCAATGACAATGCCTTGCTGAGCATCTTCCGCCACTTCGACAGTGCCGCGGTCAACAAAGGTCTGATCGGCGAGGTGCCACAAACGATGTGGCTGTTCGACTATCCACTGCTGGAGCGCACCTATTACCAACTGGCGGTGAATTTCGACGTGTTCGGCAATGTGTCGCACCAGGCCCAGACCCGGCTGTACTTCGACCTGATCCGCAATGGTGCCGAGCAGAACTTCCTGCGTTTGATGCCGGCCGATTCCCGCGACGGTTTCCTCGACGATTGGTACCAGAACAGCGGCAAACTCAAGCTGTGGCTGGATTACGAGGCAATCGATGACGACAAACCCACCGGCCTGCACCTGAACGAAAACGATCCGAAGCGCGACTTTGCCAACCAGTTGCTCACCCGTTATGGCGATTTGAATGCCAGCCCGGACCCGATCAACCGCTGCAGCGGCGCCTATTGTTCCCGCGATGGGATCGACCCGGCCTTGCAGGATGCGGAGCAGGCCCTGAGCCGCCTGACCTCACGCCCAGCTGCCGGGCTCAAGGTGATTGATCAATTGCCTGAAGCGACGATGCTGCGGGTTGAAACCGCCAGTGGCAAACGTGTGGTCTATAGCATGCTGCGCAATCGTGCCCACAGTAATGTCGCGTTTTTGCTGGGGGAGGCTTATCGCTACCAGCCGGGCCTGGATACGGTGACGATTTATCCGGGTGTGCTGAGCAGCTACCCGAACTTCATGTTCAATATTCCAGCCCAGGAAGTGCCTGAGTTCGTGGCTGAAATGGAGCAGGCCAAGGATGCCAAGGGTTTCGAGGAGATTGTGGATCGGTGGGGTGTGCGACGCAGTCATCCATTGTTCTGGCAGTATTTCCATGATTTATCGCAGTACATCCGCGAAACCACGCCGGTGGAAGAAGGGGTATTGGACATGAACCGCTATGAAAACCTATAACTAAGGGCAGTGATCCAGTCATCTCTCTGAGCGGGTGCTGAAGCGGTCGGATATCTATCTTGCGGGAGTGGAACAGGTATTCCGATCATGTTGATTTCAGTACAGGCGCTACGGGCGCTGGCGGCGTGGGTGGTGGTGGGGCATCACTTCATGGGGACGTTTTTCGATTATGAGGCACATAATCCTCTAGAGTTCGTGTTCGCCGATAAGGGCGGTATAGGGGTCGACGTATTCTTTGTCATCAGCGGCCTTGTGATTTTCCTGGCGACCGCTGACAAGTCACTGACACCCAGGCAATTCATACTTATGCGAGTGGCCAGGATAGTTCCGGCGTATTGGTTCTATACCCTGGTCACGGCTGTCGTAATCGCGCTCGTCCCCTCGATGTTTCCAGATGATCATCTCGAACTGGGTCATGCGCTCATGTCGCTGCTGTTTCTCTGCGCCGAACACCCAGGGGGTTATGGGGTCTACCCGCTGCTGAATGTCGGCTGGACCCTGAACTTCGAGATGCTGTTCTATGTCCTGTTTGCCATCGCCTTGTTGGTTCCCCCGTCCTATCGGTTGTGGGTGGTGGCGGTGCTACTGTTTCTCGCGTGCTACATCGGTCCTGCGCTCGACTTGACCAGCGATTTTTATCGTCAGGACATGGTTTTTGAATTCCTGATGGGCGTTGTGATCGGCATGCTGTACCGCCGCGGCCTGTTTCGGGCCAGGGCATGGCTGCCGTTGTTGGGAATCGTGCTGGCTTGTGCGGCGATTTACCAGGGGGCCGATGTACCGCGCGTGTTGGAGTGGGGGATGCCCAGCGCGATGCTGGTGATGAGTTTTGTGATGCTGGAGCCTTACTTTCAAGGCTCTCGCTTTATGAAGATGCTTGGGGATTGTTCCTATTCGGTGTATTTGCTCCACGACCTGGTGCTGTGTGCTGGGCGATGGGTTGTGGGGCACACTGGAATAAGCCCCTACTTGATATTGCCTGTTTGCATTGTACTGACGGCATCTGGCGCCTTTTACAGCTATCACTGGCTGGAAAAGGCTACATACCTCAGGCTCAAGCGTTGGTTTGGCGTGGAGGCTCCGGTTGTCCTTTCCCGACAGAAATACTAGGACTTTGTACCTGCGTAATATTTTGGCGTAAACTGCCGGCAAGCCTGTGAGGAGTTTCCATGACTGCCATAACCATTACCGACGCCGCCCACGATTACCTGGCTGACCTGCTGTCCAAGCAGAACACCCCGGGTATCGGCATCCGCGTCTTTATCACCCAGCCCGGCACCCAATACGCCGAGACGTGCATTGCCTACTGCAAGCCTGGCGAAGAGAAGCCTGAAGACACCGCCCTGGGGCTGAAAAGCTTCACCGCTTATATCGATTCCTTCAGCGAAGCTTTCCTTGACGATGCCGTGGTCGATTACGCCACCGACCGCATGGGCGGCCAATTGACCATCAAGGCACCGAACGCCAAGGTGCCGAACGTCAACGCTGACAGCCCGGTCAACGAGCGTATCAACTACTACCTGCAGACCGAGATCAACCCGGGTCTGGCCAGCCACGGCGGCCAGGTCAGCCTGATCGACGTGGTTGAAGACGGTATTGCCGTGCTCAAGTTCGGCGGCGGCTGCCAGGGGTGTGGCCAGGCGGACGTGACCCTGCGCGAAGGCATCGAGCGCACCTTGCTCGAGCGTATTCCGGAGCTCAAGGGCGTACGTGACGTGACCGACCACACGCAGAAAGAAAACGCCTACTACTGAGTAAGGCGTTCGCTGCGGACATAAAAAACGGCGCCCCGTGAGCGCCGTTTTTTTTGTGCTTTAAATTCAATAGGTTACGCTATTTATCTAATGTTGAGTGTTCATTGCGAAAGCTGGGCTGTCAGATTTCTTTTAATGAATTTACTCAATAAAATCAATTACTTGTATCTGTTTTGTGATGTTGAATATCAAGGTCGATAAAGATGCGCATGCCCCGCCCGATACAACGATGACTCGCTGAAACTGTCACTCGCCAACACCCGACCCACCACAATCAACGCCGTACGCCGAAACCCTTTGGTCGCCACTTTTGCAGCGATGTCACTGAGGGTGCCGACCGCCCAATCCTGATCGGGCCACGTCGCCCGGTGCACCACGGCAACCGGACAATCCGCGCCATAATGGGGCAGCAGTTCGGCGACGATCCTGTCCAGGTGGTTGACCCCCAGATGAATCGCCATAGTGGTGCCATGTCGCGCCAGGCTGTCGAAGTCCTCACCGGCCGGCATCCTGGTTTTATCCGCGTAGCGGGTCAGGATCACACTCTGGGCAATGTCGGGCAGGGTCAGCTCGGTTTCCAGCAGGGCCGCGCAAGCGGCCACCGCCGTAACGCCAGGGATGATCTGGAACGGGATGCCCAGCTCGCGCAAATGGCGGATCTGCTCGCCGATCGCGCCATACAGGCTGGGGTCTCCGGAGTGCACGCGTGCCACATCCTGGCCCTTGGCATGGGCGGCCTTGATCAGGTCGATGATCTGTTCCAGGTGCAGTTCGGCGCTGTTGGTCACCGTTTCTGCCTGATGACCTTCCAGTACCGCCGCCGGCACCAGCGAGCCGGCATAGATGATCACCGGGCAACTGCGGATCAGCCGTTGGCCTTTGACGGTGATCAATTCCGGGTCGCCGGGGCCTGCGCCGATGAAGTAGACGGTCATGGGAAATCCTGATGAAAAACGGGCGAGCATGAAATCTGCTCATGATCGAAAGGGGCGATTATCGGGTTTTCAGTCGGCGCACGCCAATGCAAAGGTGGCCTGGACGGTTTTCCGGCGGGTGATCAGCAGGCGCGCAGGGGCGTTGGCGAGCTGTTCGGCCAGGGCCAGGGCGGCGCTTTCGGCGATGCCGTAACAGCCGGTGTGGGCAAAAGCCACGTCCGATTTATGGCTCAGCCGGTCGGCATAAATCGCCAGTCGTTCAGCGTTGAAACATTGCAACGGCAGGTTCAGCAGCGCGGCCAAGGCCAGTAGCCCGGGTTCTTCCTGTTTGCGATCAAGACTGGCCAGCGCAGTGATACGGTGGCGCTCGATACCGCCCTCGACGAGGGCGGCGTCAAACAAGGCCAGCAGGGTGTGGATATCACAGCCCTCCCGGCAGCCCAGGCCGACGACCAGTTTCACGCCGAGTATCGATCGTCACGGTTGCGGCGGAACAGCCAGGCGCTGATCAGGCCCAGGGCCAGCCAGAACGCCACGTTGGTCAGCTGCGAAGCAATCTTGAACTGCGCTTCCAGTGCTTCCGGGGCCAGCATCGAATGCACTTGCGGTTGTGGCGCGCCGATCACGTGCGGCACCACCAGGATTGCCGCGCCCAGCGCCTTGAGCAGCCAGTTGCGACCGAACACGATCAGCGCGATACCGGCTGCAGTAGACGCGGCAGTACCGATCCACCAGATCTGCCGTTCGGCCAGGTCAGCGGCGGCGGTGCCCGGCAGCTCGGGCGGCAGGCCCAGGGTAGGGGCCAATACAAAGGTCGCATAACCCGCCAGGCCCCAGAGCAGGCCTTGGGCGGTACGGGTCGGTGCACGCAGGGTGTACAGGCCGGCCAGCATCAGGGCGAAGCCAACGGCGACCACCAGGTTACCACCCGTGGTGGACAGCACGCGTTGCCAACCGTCTTCAGGCTCCCAGGCTTCGGCGTCATGGGTATGTGCAGCTGCGCCGTCGGCGTGTGCGTGCAGCTCAGCCGCTGCCGGGGCCTTTTCAAAGGTCTCCGCCTGCAGAATCAGTGGGGCGACCCAGAAACTTTGCAGCAAAGTCAGCAACAGGGCAGCCAGAAGGCCGGTGAAACCTGCGGTTTGCGCAATACGCTTGATCATGTCGGCAAGCCTCAGTGGCACGGGAACGCGGCGCTGTGGCGGGTATCGTGGGCAGCGTTGTGCACCGCCTCGATATGCGAGAAGCCGGCGAAATACACCAGGCACGCGCCGAGGATCGACGCACCGATGGCGGCGGTCAGGCGTAGGCCCAAGGTAGAGGTGCTGCTGGTGGCGTGCGAAGTGCTGCTGATGATCGACATGGCGCGTCCCTTTCAGGTGTCAGGGTGAAACGAGCGCATGAAAGCCCCGCGAGCCAGGCACGCAGGGCTTTGAACAGCGCCCGCCCACCGCGGGTTTGTTATCTGATTTTTTCGGGCCGGTCTCCGGGCTTGCGAGGGGCTCAATGCCTGAAAACGTCGCCTTCCCATGCCGACTGGCACAGTGGATATGACGTTTCGCTCGCTTACCGTTGCGGGGGCAGCACCGGACTGTCATGCGTGTGTGCATGAGTCACCGGTTTCCCGTTTCACCCTTTGCAGGGCACCCGAAACAAGATGTGTAGGAGAGCATGGGGGTGGGAGGGGAGTCAATTGGGGATGTGCGTTCTGGGGGCATGTCCGTTACCGCAGCAATGGATATGTACTCAAGCCAACCCAACCCCATCATTGACCATCCCCCAAGCACTGCGTAGCCTTGCACCCTCGAGGTTCTTCGGCCCAGGCCGAAGCTAAGAAGGGAACGCGGTCCAAGCCGCGGCTGCCCCCGCAACTGTAAAGGGTTCAGCTGACTGCCACGCCACTGCCGACAAGGCGGGAAGGCGCAGCCAGCGCCGGTCGCAAGACCCGCAAGCCCCAAGCCAGGAGACCTGCCTCGCAACCGATTTTCTACTTCAACCGGGCGGGGTGATCCGGTGACGAAATCCGCTGCTGCGCGCCGTCGCAGCGCCAATCGTCCCATATGCCCGCCCCCAAGGGCATCCGATGAAAACACTGGCCAAACTCCCCGTTACCATCGTCACCGGCTTCCTCGGCTCGGGTAAGACCACCTTGCTGCGCCACATGCTCGACAACGCCCAGGGCCGTCGCATCGCGGTGATCGTCAACGAATTCGGCGAGCTGGGCATCGACGGTGAAATCCTCAAGCAGTGCTCCATCGGTTGCACCGAAGAAGAGGCCAACGGCCGCGTCTACGAATTGGCCAATGGCTGCCTGTGCTGCACCGTGCAGGAAGAATTCTTCCCGGTGATGCGCGAATTGGTCGCCCGTCGCGGCGATCTCGACCATATCCTCATTGAAACTTCCGGCCTGGCATTGCCCAAGCCATTGGTGCAAGCCTTCCAGTGGCCGGAAATCCGCAGTGCCTGCACCGTGGATGCGGTGATCACCGTGGTCGACAGCCCGGCCGTCGCCGCCGGCACTTTCGCTGCCTTCCCGGACCAGGTGGACGCACAGCGCAAACTCGACCCGAACCTGGACCACGAATCGCCGTTGCACGAGTTGTTCGCCGATCAACTGGCGAGCGCCGACCTGGTGATCCTCAACAAGGCCGACCTGATCAATGCCGAAGACCTGGCCCGCGTGCGCCTGGAAGTCGCCGAGGAGCTGCCGCCGGCGGTGAAGATCGTCGAAGCCAGCAGTGGTCGCTTGCCCCTGGACGTATTGATCGGCCTGGGCGCCGGTTCCGAAGAGCACATCGACGGCCGCCACAGCCACCACGATCATCACCACGAAGGTGAAGACGACCACGACCACGATGCGTTTGACTCGATTTCCATCGACTTGCCGCAAGCCGATGAAGCACTGCTGCTCGATGCCCTGACGCAACTGGTGGTGCAACACGGCATCCTGCGCGTCAAAGGTTTCGCCGCCATCCCGAACAAACCGATGCGCCTGCTGATCCAGGGTGTGGGCACGCGGTTCGACAAACACTTCGACCGTGCCTGGGGCGCTGAAGAAGCACGCACCACGCGCCTCGTGCTGATCGGCCAGGAACTGGACGCGGCGGGCCTCGAAGCGCAACTGCGCGCCGCCCTCAGCGTCTGACCCATGCACCTGCTCAGGACCCAGCCCGGTGGTTTCGTCTCGGACGACAATATTGCCGACCTTGGCCAAACCCCCGCTGACCTGGTGATCCTGTGCAGCGGCGATTCCAGCCTGGCGCTGCTGGCCGAAGCGGCCCGGCAGTTGCCCGACGACTACCCGAGCCTGCGCCTGGCCAACCCGATGCAGGTGCAGAACCATGCCTCGGTCGACTTGTACGTCGATGAGGTGCTGCGCCACGCCAAGGTCATCCTGATTTCACTGCATGGCGGTATCGGTTACTGGCGCTACGGCATCGAGCGTCTGGTGGAATTGGCCGAGCGCGGTGTGCAGCTGATCCTGGTGCCGGGGGATGATCGCCCGGACCCGGAACTCAGCGGGCTGAGCACCGTCGGTGCCGAAGAGCGTGATCGGCTGTGGCACTTCCTGCGTCAGGGCGGCCTGGGCAATGCCCTGGATTTCTATCGCTGCCTGGCCAGCGCCTACCTGGGGCGCGCCTATGCCTGGGCCGAGCCCCAAACCCTGCCACGCACGGCGATCTATCACCCGCACCACGCCAGCGCCCGCCTGAACCATTGGCAGGCAGACTGGAACGCCGACTGGCCGGTGGCGGCGGTGTTGTTCTACCGCTCCCATTTGCAGGCGGCCAATACCGGTTTTATCGATGTGTTCTGCCAGCGCCTGCACGCAGCGGGGCTTAACCCGTTGCCGATGGCGGTGGCCAGTTTGAAAGAGCCCGGCTGCCTGGCGGTGGTCGAGGACCTGCTGGATGAGGTCGGCGCGGCGGTGATCCTCAATACCACCGGCTTCGCCCAATCCAGCCCCGAAGCGCCGCATTTACGCCCGTTTCGCCGCGATATCGCGGTGATCCAGGCCATTTGTGCCCAGGACAACCAGCCCGGCTGGGAGGCCAGCGAGCAGGGCCTCGGCCCCCGCGACCTGGCGATGCACATCGCGTTGCCGGAGCTGGATGGGCGCATCATCAGCCGGCCCATCAGCTTCAAGGACCTGGCCTGGCGCAGCGAACGCAGCCAGTCGGACGTGGTGTGCTACCGCGCTGCGCCGGAACGCATGGATTTTGTCGCCGAGCTGGCGCGGCGTTGGGTCGAGTTGGCGAGGGTGCCGAATGCGGAGAAACGCATTGCGCTGATCCTCGCCAACTACCCGACCCGCGACGGTCGCATCGGCAACGGCGTGGGCCTGGATACACCGGCGGCGGCGCTGAACATCCTGCGTGCCTTGCAAGCCGAAGGCTATCCGCTGCCGGACGTATTGCCGGACAGCGGCACGGCGTTGATCCACGAGTTGCTCGGCGGCGTCACCAACGACCTGCACAGCCTCGACTTGCGCCCTTGCCATCAAAGCCTGGGCCTGGACGAGTACGAGGCGATGTTCCAGTGCCTGCCCGAAGCCAATCGCCAGGCAGTGCTGGAGCGCTGGGGCGCGCCGCAGAACGATCCGATGTGCCGCGACGGTCGCCTGATGATCGCCGGCCTGCGCCTGGGCCTGACGTTTATCGGCATCCAGCCGGCGCGGGGTTATCAGGTGGACGCCAGCGCCGTGTACCACGACCCGGACCTGGTGCCGCCCCACGCTTACCTGGCGTTCTACTTCTGGCTGCGCCACACCTACGGCGCCCACGGCGTGATCCATGTGGGCAAGCACGGCAACCTGGAGTGGCTGCCGGGCAAGGGCGTGGGCCTGTCGGAAAACTGCTGGCCCGATGCGTTGCTGGGGCCGCTGCCGAATATATATCCGTTTATTGTCAATGACCCGGGCGAGGGCGCCCAGGCCAAGCGGCGCACCCAGGCAGTCATCATCGACCACCTGATGCCGCCGCTGACCCGTGCCGAAACCTACGGCCCGCTGCGTAACCTGGAGCTGCTGGCGGACGAATATTACGAAGCGCAGTTGCTCGATCCGCGCCGCGCCCTGGAGCTGCAGAAGGACATTCTCAAGCTGGTGCGCGAAACCCGCATCGACCAGGAGCTTGAGCTGGAGAGCGACGCCGATGCCGCCGTGTGGTTGCCGCGCCTGGACACCTACCTGTGCGACTTGAAGGAATCGCAGATCCGCGACGGCCTGCATATTTTTGGCGAGTCACCCGAGGGTCGCCTGCGTATCGATACCTTGCTGGCGCTGCTGCGCATCCCGCGTGGCGATGGCCGTGGCCCGCAGTCGAGCTTGCTGCGCGTGCTGGCCAAGGCCTTCGAGCTGGGCTTCGACCCGCTGGACTGCGCCCTGGCCGAACCCTGGACTGGACGCCGGCCGCTGGTGCTACAGAAGATCGACGGGCAGTTGTGGCGTACCGCCGGCGATACCCGTGAACGCTTGGAGCTTTACGCGGCGCGATTGATCGAGCAAGCCCTGGAAGGGCCGCTTGAGCAATTGGAAGAGCCCGGTTGGGAGGACGTGAAGGCCGTAATCGAAAGCCTGCGTATTGTCGTGGCACCTCGGCTGGATGCCTGTGGCCCGGCAGAAATGCGCGGTTTGCTGGATGCCTTGAGCGGCCGTTTCGTGCCCGCTGGCCCCAGTGGTGCGCCGAGTCGTGGGCGTTTGGATGTGTTGCCGACCGGGCGCAACTTCTTCACCGTCGATGTGCGCAACCTGCCTACCACCACCGCCTGGCGCATCGGTTTCCAATCCGCCAACCTGATTCTGGAGCGGCACCTGCAAGACCATGGCGACCACCTGCGCCAACTCGGCTTGTCGGTTTGGGGGACCGCGACCATGCGCACCGGCGGCGATGACATCGCCCAGGCCATGGCGCTGATGGGCGTGCGCCCTGTATGGGCGACGGGCAGTCAGCGCGTGGATGACTTTGAAATCCTGCCCGTCAGCCTGCTGGATCGTCCGCGTGTTGATGTGACGTTGCGCGTGTCCGGTTTCTTCCGGGATGCCTTTGCCAACCTGATCCGCCTGTTCGATGCGGCGGTGCAGGCGGTGGCTGCGCTGGACGAACCGGACGAGCTGAACCCGCTGGCCGCCAAGGTGCGCAGTGAGCGTGAAGCGTTGCTGGCTTCGGGCCTGGACGCAGAGGCCGCGGCAAAACAGGCCGGCTGGCGCATCTTCGGTGCCAAGCCCGGCGCGTATGGTGCCGGTGTGCAGGGCGCGATCGACGGGCGTCTCTGGCAAAGCCGTGAAGACTTGGCCGAGGTTTACCTGAACTGGGGCGGCTACGCCTATGGCGGTTCCGACGAAGGTACTGCCGCCCGCGGGCAATTCGCCCAGCGCCTGAGCCAGGTGCAGGCCGTTTTGCAGAACCAGGACAACCGCGAGCACGACCTGCTCGATTCCAACGATTACTACCAATTCCAGGGTGGCATGCTCGCTGCCGTGGAAACCCTGAGCGGCGACAAGGCCGCCAGCTACCACGGTGACCATAGCCAGCCTGACCTGCCGAAGATCCGCACGTTGAAGGAAGAGCTGAATCGGGTGATCCGTTCCCGCGCCGCCAACCCCAAGTGGATCGAAGGCGTGAAGCGCCATGGCTATAAAGGTGCGTTTGAAATGGCCGCGACGGTGGACAATCTGTTCGCCTTCGACGCCACCACCGCACTGATTGACGATCACCAATACGCACTGTTGGCCGACGCCTACTTGCTCGACCCCGACACCCGGGCCTTTGTGCAACAGCACAACCCCGATGCACTGCGCGACATGACCGAGCGCATGCTGGAAGCCCAGCAGCGTGGCATGTGGCAGGAACCGGGGGCATACCGCGAGGCGTTGGAAAACCTGTTGCTGGATATAGAAGAAGACAGCTGATGACTGATATTCCCCATTTCCCGCTGTCCGCCGTGGTCGGCGCCGATGACCTGAAACTGGCGCTGTGCCTGACCGCTATCGACCCGAAGATTGGCGGTGTGCTGATCGAAGGCCCGCGCGGCATGGCCAAGTCCACCCTGGCGCGGGGTCTGGCCGACCTGCTGGCCAGTGGTCAGTTCGTGACCTTGCCCTTGGGCGCCACTGAAGAGCGCCTGGTCGGCACGCTGGACCTGGACGCCGCATTGGGCGAAGGCCGGGCGCAATTCTCCCCCGGTGTATTGGCCAAGGCCGACGGTGGCGTGCTGTACGTCGATGAAGTCAATTTGCTGCCCGACCATCTGGTGGACCTGCTGCTGGATGTGGCCGCCAGCGGCACCAACCTGATCGAGCGCGATGGCATTTCCCATCGCCATTCGGCGCGCTTCGTGCTGATCGGCACCATGAACCCGGAGGAGGGCGAGTTGCGCCCGCAACTGCTCGATCGCTTCGGTTTCAATGTGGCCTTGAGCGGGCAGACCTTGCCGGCCGAGCGTGGGCAGATCATCCGGCGTCGCCTGGATTTCGACAGCGACCCTGTTGCCTTTTGCGCCCAGTGGGATGCGCCGCAAGCGGCATTGCGCGAGCGCTGCACCCAGGCACGGGCGCGGCTCGACAGCATTGCACTGGACGACCTTGCACTGGCGCAGATCACCGAGCGCTGCTTTGCGGCGGGGGTCGATGGCCTGCGTGCGGACCTTGTCTGGTTGCGCGGTGCCAGGGCTCATGCCGCTTGGCGGGGAGCCAGTGCCATTGCCGAGGAAGATATCCAAGCGGTTGCTGAATTCGCTCTTCGCCATCGCCGTCAGGAACAGTCTCCTTCACCGGCCAGCCCGCCGAGCGAAGGGCCGTCGCCGAAACCCTCCGACACCTCGCCCGGTCAAGGCCAATGGGGCGATATGCCCGCACCGGCGCTGCCCACGGGCGCACGCCGAGAAGTGCCCGCCTGGCCAAAAAAGCCCTAGGCATTCGCCCTCGACCTGACGCGGGGGCGGATGCGCGACCCAAGGCAGGGCGACTAGGCAACGGCAGGCAAGGCAAGGCTCGCAGCGCGAAGCAGGGCGCGATCAACTGGCCGGGCACCTTGCTCGGCGGTCGGCCGCAAACGCGAGAGGACTTGCTGTTTCACCTGCGCAGTCGTGCGGCCCATGAGCTGTGGTTGGTGATTGTCGATGCGTCGGCGTCCACCCGACGACATCGAGCGCTCTCCGACGCCAAGGGCTTGTTGGCGCAGTTGTTTGACGACGCCTACCGCCACCGGTCGCGCATGGCACTGTTGACGGCCAGCGGGCAGGCGCCGAAGTGGCAGGTGCAGGGGTTGAAAGCGGCCAAGGGCTTGGCGGGTTGGCTGGAACAGTTGGGCGCGGGCGGCGGTACGCCATTGCTGGCGGCACTCACCGAGGCGGGGGACTGGTTGACGGTGCGGCGCAAACGGTATCCGGCCGAACAGCAGCGGCTGCTGGTGATTACCGACGGGCGCCTCAAGGACATTAATGGGCTGCCGCTGTTGGAGTGCCCGGGCCTGCTGGTGGATATCGAGCGTGGGCCGATCAGGCTAGGTCGGTCCCAGCTGTTGGCAATGAGGTTGCAGTTGGAGTATCGGCATATCGATCAGCTGTAGTGCCTGGGCAACCGCTATCGGGGGCAAGCCCCCTCCCACATTGGGAATGCATTCCCCTGTGGGAGGGGGCTTGCCCCCGATGAGGCCCTGACATTCACGACAAAACCTCAGCCCGCCCCCGGCACATTCGGCCAAAGATCCGCCACCAGAAACAACCGCTCGGCTTCCTCCCAATCTTCACCCACCTGCACCAGCCGCACCAGCAGCTGCGCCGGAGCCATCGGGTCCAGCTCGGCCAGCCAACCGTGCATCTGTTCTTCGCTCCACACTTCTTCCGTGGGGTAGTGCGCCGGCGCCAGCCAGGCATGCCGGGGCAGGGGCTGCCAACGGCCCGGTTGGCTGAGGCTGACAAACGCCTGCCAGTCACGCTGATGCAACCAGCGCCCACGCAAATGCTGCGGATGCGCGCCACTGGGAGCCATAGCCTGGCCGGGCCAGGGGTAGAGCAGGTAGCCGCCCAGCCACAAATGCGCATCAAACTGCTGCACATCCAACGCGGCCAGCACTTCACGGCTCTCCTCTCGCGCCGATATCGGCAACTGATGTTGGGCCAGATGCGCCAGCTTGCGGTCCAGTCGATCATGACAGCCCGGGCCGAGCCATTGCGCAGTGTCCTGGCCATTACCGTCCTGCGGGCCCAGATACAGCTTGATCGCCAGTTCCAGGTGATGCACGCCATCGCGGTCGCGCAGCAACATGTCCAGCTCGCCGAGGGTGTGCCCGGCACGGCGGATCGGCAGGTTGGCGGCCAGCAATTCCACGCCCGGCGCATGCTGCACCGCAAACTGCCACAGGCGTTCGTAATACAGGCCCAGGCGACGCGTACGTGACAGGCTCAGCCACTGCTGCAAGGCGCTGCTGTCCTGGTCCAGTTGGCGTAGCCAGCGTTCCAGCAGATGCGGCGCCTGCACCCAGTCGCTGCCGGCCAGCGGGTGACGTTGCGGCCATGGCGTTTGCGCGAGCATCGGCGGGGCGAGCATCACCCACGCCAGGTCGCGCACCTCAGGGTGGCGCAGCTGGCGGGGCAGGTTGTGCAGATCGGGGAACACAGTCATGGTCCGAGCATAGCCTTTTAACTGCGCTGAAGGTGGCTGAGAACCGTTGTCATCAAGGCTTCACGGCGACAAAGGATTTTGCCTGAGACGGCCTTTCGCCCATAATCGTTCTTTTTTGCCACACTCCACATCCCGCAGGAGCCCCATGGAGCAATTTCGCAATATCGGCATTATCGGTCGCCTGGGCAGTACCCAGGTGTTGGACACCGTCCGCCGGCTGAAAAAATTCCTGCTGGAGCGTCACCTGCATGTGATCCTCGAAGACACCATCGCTGAAATCCTGCCGGGCCACGGCCTGCAGACCTCGTCGCGCAAGATGCTCGGTGAAGTCTGCGACATGGTCATCGTGGTCGGCGGCGACGGCAGCCTGCTCGGCGCGGCCCGTGCCCTGGCGCGACATAACGTGCCGGTGCTGGGGATCAACCGGGGCAGCCTGGGGTTCCTCACCGATATCCGCCCGGATGAGCTGGAAGTCGAAGTGGCCAAGGTGCTCGACGGTCATTACCTGGTGGAGAACCGCTTCCTGCTGCAGGCAGAAGTGCGCCGCCACGGCGAAGCCATCGGCCAGGGCGATGCGCTCAATGACGTGGTGCTGCACCCCGGCAAGTCCACGCGGATGATCGAGTTCGAACTGTATATCGACGGTCAGTTCGTGTGCAGCCAGAAGGCCGACGGCCTGATCGTTGCCACGCCTACCGGCTCCACCGCCTACGCGCTGTCGGCGGGTGGCCCGATCATGCATCCCAAGCTGGATGCCATTGTGATCGTGCCGATGTATCCCCATATGTTGTCGAGCCGGCCGATTGTGGTCGACGGCAACAGTGAACTGAAAATCGTGGTGTCCAAAGATATGCAGATCTACCCGCAGGTCTCGTGTGACGGGCAGAACCATTTCACCTGCGCCCCCGGTGACACCATCACCGTGAGCAAGAAGGCACAGAAGTTGCGGTTGATCCACCCGCTGGACCACAACTACTACGAAGTGTGCCGCACCAAGCTGGGCTGGGGCAGCCGCTTGGGGGGTGGAGGCGACTGATGCTCGATCCCGCGCGTAGCTACGACCTGATTGGTGACGTGCACGGTTGCGCCCATACCCTTGAGCACTTGCTCGACCTGTTGGGCTACCACAAGCAGGGCGGCACCTGGCGCCATCCAACGCGTATGGCGGTGTTCCTCGGCGATATCATCGACCGTGGCCCGCGCATCCGCGAGGCGCTGCATATCGTCCACGACATGACCGAGGCCGGCCAGGCGCTGTGCATCATGGGCAACCACGAGTTCAACGCCCTGGGCTGGACCACACCGGCACCGCCGGGCAGTGGCAGGCAGTTCGTGCGTGAGCACAACCCACGGCATGCGCGGTTGATCCACGAGACCCTGACCCAGTTCGAACATCACCCGGCCGACTGGCACGATTTCCTCGGCTGGTTCTACGACATGCCGCTGTTTGTCGATGCCGGGCGCTTCCGCGTGGTGCATGCGTGCTGGGATGATGGCTTTATCCAGCCGCTGCGTGGCACCTTCCCGGACGGCTGCATCGACCAGCACTTCCTGCAGGCCGCCGCCGTGCCAGGCAGTTTTGCCTGCAATGCGTTCGACCGCCTGTTGCGCGGCACCGACATGCGTTTGCCGGACGGCCTCACGTTGACCGGTGGCGATGGCCTGACGCGCTCGTTCTTCCGCACCAAGTTCTGGGAAGACGACCCCAAGACCTACGGCGATATCGTGTTCCAGCCCGATGCACTGCCCGAGCCGGTGGCGCGTACACCGTTGTCGTCCACCGAAAAGAATTCCCTGCTGCGCTACGGCGTCGACGAACCGTTGTTGTTCGTCGGGCACTACTGGCGCAGCGGCAAACCGGCGCCGATCCGCCCGAACCTGGCCTGCCTGGACTACAGCGCGGTGCTGTACGGCAAGCTGGTGGCGTACCGCCTGGATCAGGAAACGCGACTGGACCCGAATAAATTCGTCTGGGTCGACGTTGAGCGGCCCGAGGTCATCCAATGAGTACTGTGGCCGTATTGCGCCTGCCACTGAGTGTGGACCTGGGCGGCTTTATCCAACTGCTGCACCGCATGCAGGTGCCCCATCGCGTCAGTGAAGAGGCCGGGGAGCAAGTGTTATGGGTGCCCGAGACCATCAGCGACGACGTGCGCGTGCTGTACCAGCGCTTTCCCGCCGGTGACCCGGACCGGCAACTGGATATTCCCGAACAGGCAGCGACCAGGCGCCCTGGATTTGTCCAGCAACTGCGGCACAGCCCATTGACCGCACTGGTGTTGCTGGCAAGCATCATCGTCGGCGCGGTGACCTTGCTCGGTGAAAACCTGCAAGCCATGAGCTGGCTGACATTCCTGCAGTTTCGCATTATCGGCGAGTACATCCAGTTCACGCCGCTGGCCGACAGTCTGGCGGCGGGGCAGTGGTGGCGGTTGGTCACGCCGATGCTGATCCACTTCGGCATCCTGCACCTGGCCATGAATGGCATGTGGTACTGGGAGTTGGGCCGGCGCATAGAGGCGCGCCAGGGCAGTATCAACTTGCTGGGCCTGACCCTGTTGTTCAGCCTGGTCTCCAACTACGCTCAATACGCTTATGGTGGCCCCGGTCTGTTCGGTGGGTTGTCCGGCGTGTTGTATGGCCTGCTCGGGCATTGCTGGATTTTTCAACTGCTGTCGCCCAACCCGGCCTATCGCCTGCCCCGTGGGGTACTGGTGATGATGCTGGTCTGGCTGCTGCTCTGCCTGTCGGGGCTGGTCTCGATGATCGGTTTCGGCGAAATCGCCAACGCGGCCCATGTCGGCGGCTTGGTCATCGGTTGCCTGACAGGTTTGCTGGGCGGGCTGTACAGCCGTCGCAAATCGTCTATTTGATAAGGAAGAGCCTCATGTCCTCTTTTGCTGAAATGATCGAAAACATCACCCCGGATATCTACGAGAGCCTCAAGCTCGCCGTGGAAATCGGCAAGTGGTCCGATGGCCGCAAGCTCACTGCCGAACAGCGTGAGCTGTCGTTGCAGGCGGTGATTGCCTGGGAAATCCAGAACCTGCCGGAAGACCAGCGCACCGGCTACATGGGCCCGCAGGAATGCCAGTCGAAGTCGACCACCGTGCCGAACATCCTGTTCAAGTCGGATGCGATCCATTGATTGAAATCGGTCGCGGTGCAGTCAGCAAGATGTCGGCGCAACTCGGTGAGCCGACCGTTCAATACGCGTTTCGCTTAGGAAGTGCCGAGGTGCCGGTCAACCCGTTGATCGGCACCCACGTGCGCCTGGAATACCTCGGTGCCATCCATTGCAGCCATTGCGGCCGCAAGACCAAGACCAGCTTCAGCCAGGGGTATTGCTACCCGTGCATGACAAAGCTGGCCCAGTGTGACCTGTGCATCATGAGCCCCGAGCGTTGCCATTACGACGCCGGCACCTGCCGCGATCCAGGCTGGGGCGAGAAATTCTGCATGACCGACCATGTGGTGTACCTGGCGAACTCGTCAGGCATCAAGGTCGGCATCACCCGTGCCACCCAGTTGCCGACACGCTGGCTCGACCAGGGCGCGAGCCAGGCGCTGCCGATCATGCGCGTGGCTACCCGCCAGCAGTCCGGTTTTGTCGAAGACCTGTTCCGCAGCCAAGTGGCCGACAAGACCAACTGGCGTGCGCTGCTCAAGGGCGACGCCCAGTCCGTCGACCTCAAGCAGGTGCGTGACCATCTGTTCGCCGCCTGTGCTGACGGCCTGCTGGGTTTGCAGGAACGCTTTGGCCTGCAGGCCATCCAACCGGTCACCGACATCGAGCCGCTCGAAATCCGCTACCCGGTGGAGCAGTATCCGGCGAAGATCGTCAGCTTCAACCTGGACAAGAACCCGATTGCCGAAGGCACGCTGCTGGGGATCAAGGGCCAGTACCTGATCTTCGATACCGGCGTGATCAATATTCGTAAGTACACGGCCTACCAGCTCGCCGTGCATCAGTAGAAGGATGCCACCCATGCGCACCGAACAACCGAAGATGATTTACCTCAAGGACTATCAGGCGCCGGACTACCTGATCGACGAGACCCACCTGACCTTCGAGTTGTTCGAGGACCACAGCCTGGTCCACGCGCAACTGGTGATGCGCCGCAATCCCGAGCGCGGCGCCAGTTTGCCGCCGTTGGTGCTGGACGGCCAGCAGCTGGAGCTGTTGAGCGTGAACCTGGCCGATCAGGCACTGAGCGCTGATGACTACGAGCTGACCGACAGCCACCTGACGGTGCATCCGCAAAGCGCGACGTTTACCCTGGATACCACGGTAAAAATCCATCCGGAAACCAACACTGCCCTGGAAGGCCTGTACAAGTCCGGCAGCATGTTCTGCACCCAGTGCGAGGCCGAGGGCTTTCGCAAGATCACCTATTACCTCGATCGCCCGGATGTGATGAGCACCTTCACCACCACGGTGATCGCCGAGCAGCACCGCTACCCGATCCTGCTGTCCAACGGCAACCCGATCGCCAGCGGTCCGGGTGAGGACGGCCGCCATTGGGCAACCTGGGAAGATCCGTTCAAGAAACCGGCTTATCTGTTCGCCCTGGTGGCCGGCGACCTGTGGTGTGTCGAAGATACCTTCACCACCATGACCGACCGCACCGTGGCGCTGCGCATCTACGTCGAGCCGGAAAACATCGACAAGTGCCAGCACGCCATGACCAGCCTGAAAAAGTCCATGCGCTGGGACGAAGAAACCTATGGCCGTGAGTACGACCTCGACATCTTCATGATCGTCGCGGTGAACGATTTCAACATGGGCGCCATGGAAAACAAGGGCCTCAACATCTTCAACTCCAGCGCCGTGCTGGCCCGTGCCGAAACTGCCACCGACGCCGCGCACCAGCGGGTCGAGGCGATCGTTGCCCATGAATACTTCCATAACTGGTCGGGCAACCGCGTGACCTGCCGCGACTGGTTCCAGCTGTCGCTCAAGGAAGGCTTCACCGTTTACCGTGACTCGCAATTCTCCGCCGACATGAACTCGGCCACGGTCAAGCGCATCCAGGACGTGGCGTACCTGCGTACCCATCAGTTCGCCGAAGACGCCGGTCCGATGGCCCACGCGGTACGCCCGGACAGCTTCATCGAGATCTCCAACTTCTACACCCTGACCGTGTACGAAAAGGGCTCGGAAGTGGTCGGCATGATCCACACCTTGCTCGGCGCCGAAGGCTTCCGCAAGGGCAGCGATCTGTACTTTGAACGCCATGACGGCCAGGCCGTGACCTGCGACGACTTCATCAAGGCCATGGAGGACGCCAACGGCGCCGACCTGACCCAGTTCAAGCGCTGGTACAGCCAGGCCGGTACGCCGCGCCTGGCGGTGAGCGAGTCCTACGATGCGGCGGCGAAAACCTACAGCCTGACCTTCCGCCAGAGCTGCCCGCAAACCCCGGACAAGGTGGAAAAACTGCCGTTCGTAATTCCGGTGGAGCTGGGCTTGCTGGACGGGAAGGGCGCTGGCATTGCCTTGCGCCTGGCCGGTGAGACGGCTGCGGCAGGCACGTCGCGGGTGATTTCGGTGACCGAGGCCGAGCAGACGTTTACCTTCGTTGATATCGCCGAACAGCCGTTGCCTTCGCTGCTGCGCGGGTTCTCGGCGCCGGTGAAGCTGAGCTTCCCGTACAGCCGCGACCAACTGATGTTCCTGATGCAGCATGACAGTGACGGTTTCAACCGTTGGGACGCCGGCCAGCAGTTGTCGGTGCAGGTGCTGCAGGAGTTGATTGAGCAGCATCAACAGGGCCAGGCCTTGAAGATGGATCAGCGCTTGATCACTGCGCTGCGCAGCGTGCTGAGTGATGAAAGCCTGGATCAGGCGATGGTCGCGGAAATGCTGTCGTTGCCGGGTGAAGCCTACCTGACCGAAATCAGCGACGTGGCGGATGTGGATGCCATCCACGCCGCCCGTGAGTTTGCGCGCAAGCAACTGGCGGACAACCTGCACGAGGCGCTGTGGTTGCGTTACCAGGCCAATCGAGAGCTGTCCAGACAAACGCCGTACGTGGCGGCCGCCGAGCACTTTGCCCGTCGCGCGTTGCAGAACATCGCGCTGTCGTACCTGATGCTCAGCGGTAAGCCAGAAGTGTTGGCGGCGACCATCGAGCAATTCGACACTGCCGACAACATGACCGAGCGCCTGACCGCGCTGGCGGTGCTGGTGAATTCGCCGTTCGAGGCGGAGAAAGCACAGGCGTTGGCGGTGTTTGCCGAGAACTTCAAGGACAACCCGCTGGTCATGGACCAGTGGTTCAGCGTGCAGGCTGGCAGCACGTTGCCGGGCGGGCTGGCGCGGGTCAAGGCGTTGATGGAGCACCCGGCGTTCACGCTCAAGAACCCTAACAAGGTACGCGCCTTGATCGGTGCCTTTGCCGGGCAGAACCTGATCAACTTCCACGCGGCGGACGGTTCGGGCTATCGCTTCCTGGCGGACCTGGTGATCCAGTTGAATGGCTTGAACCCGCAGATCGCTTCGCGCCAGTTGGCGCCGCTGACCCGCTGGCGCAAATACGACAGCGCGCGCCAGGCGCTGATGAAAGCCGAGCTGGAGCGCATTCTGGCGTCCGGTGAGTTGTCGAGTGATGTGTTCGAGGTGGTCAGTAAGAGCCTTGCCTGAGTTGCATCATTGAATAAAAAACGGCCTGTTCGACAGGCCGTTTTTTTTTCGCCTCAGATAACCGGTGGTCGCGGGGTGTCCAGGCCGTTATCGACGGGGAAGCGCTCTGCGATGATCCCGTGCGGCACGCCCAGCGGGATGGCACTGGCGGTGTCAAGACGGGTGATTTGCTCGGCCGACAGATGCACATTCAACGCGCCAAGGGTGCTGTCCAGCTGGGCGCGGGTGCGCGAACCCAGGATCGGGACCAGCGCGGTGGTCGAGCGCCGGGCCTTGTCCCGCAGCCAGGCGATGGCGACGTGGGTCGGTGTGGCGTCGATTTCACCGGCAACCGCCAGCAGCGTATCGAGCACTGCGGTTTCACGTGCAGTGTGTTCGGCGTGCACCAGGATCCCGAGTTTGTTGGCGCGGTTGTCGTCCTGGGTGTTGCGGTACTTGCCGGTCAGGAAGCCACCGCCCAGGGGCGACCATAGCGTGGCGGCCAGCCCCAATGCTTCGGCCATTGGCAGCAGCTCGCGGTCGGCGCTGCGCTCGACCAGGCTGTATTCCACCTGGATGCCGATGATCGGCGCGAAACTGCGTACCTCGGCCAACAGGTCGGCGCGGGCAATGCGCCAGGCGGGGAAGTTGGACAGGCCGGCGTAGTGGATCTTGCCGGCGCGCACCAGATCATCGAGACCGCGCAGGATCTCTTCCATGGGCGTGACGTTGTCGCTCATGTGTGCCCAGAGCAGGTCGATGCGTTCGGTGTTCAGGCGCTTGAGGCTTTCTTCCACCGAGCGCACCAGGTTCTTGCGGTTGTTACCGAGCCGGATCGTGCCTTCATCGGACGGTTCGGTGCGCAGGGTGTACTTGGTGGCCACCACCAGGTTGTCGCGTTCCGAGGCGATAAATTCCCCCAGTAGCTTTTCGGCCTGACCGAACTGGTAGCCATTGGCGGTATCGAGGAAATTGCCCCCGGCTTCGAGGTACCCGTCAAAAATCGCCTTGGCTTCGTCGCGTTCGGCGCCATGGCCCCAGCCCGTACCGAAATTACCGGTGCCCAAGGCCAGTTCGGATACCTGCAGGCCGCTGCGGCGGCCAAAGACTTTATTGCGCATACAAGAACTCCTGAGGCAGTGATTTTTTTACATGTTTAGTAACATGTATTTAATATGATCTTGGTAATGTATTCGGTCAAGGGGGCTTTTTTACTGCTGACGTTTTCTGACAGGGGGCTCTGTTAAGCTGCGTCACTTTTCTATTCTCGGCAGGCGTTCCTGTGTCGCGAACCACTCGTCTACTGACTTTGCTCCAGGCCCTGCGGGGCAAGAAACGTCCCGTGACCGCTGCCGTGCTGGCGGCGCAGTTGGAGGTGTCCGAGCGCACGCTGTATCGCGATATCGCCGAATTGACTGCCTTGGGCGCGCCGATTTTTGGTGAGGCGGGGGTAGGGTATGTGTTGCGCAGTGGCTTGTTTCTGCCACCCTTGATGTTGAACGCCGAGGAAACCGAAGCCATCGTGCTCGGCCTGCGTTATGTCGACCAGCGTGGCGACGAGGTGCTCAGTCGCGCCGCGGCCAATGCCCTGGCGAAGATCGCCGATGTACTCGATCCCGCCGCCCAGGAAGCCTTGCGCAACCCGACACTGCTGCCTGGCCCGCCAGGGTTTGGTTACCCGGAAAACCGCGTGTCGCTCGATGTGTTTCGCGAGGCCATTCGCAACCAGGCCAAGCTGCAGATCGATTACGCCGACGCCAGCCAGACCCAGAGCCAACGGCTGATCTGGCCCCTGGCCCTGGGCTTTCTGAATGAAGTACGGGTGATCGTGGCCTGGTGTGAGTTGCGCGGTGCCTATCGCACCTTTCGCACCGACCGCGTGGCGAGTGCCGAGGTGCCTGGTGAACGTTACCCGGGCCGGCGCAGCGATTGGCTGCGGGCCTGGCGCAAGCTGATGGAACAGAATGAATCCGGTCCCTTCACTCCTGACAAAAACTGACACGACCCTGGCTTAGCATGGCACTACAAATCACCAAGAAAGGAGCTGTGCCATGTCTATCCCTGAGTTGGCGCCGGCCATCGTGGCCTATATCGCAGCGGCCAATACCCGTGACACCTCGGCTATCGCCCAGTGTTTTGCCGAGGATGCCAATGTGTTCGATGAAGGTCAGCACCAGGTGGGCGCCGCCGCCATTGCACGCTGGATGGAAGACACCGGGCGTCGTTATCAGCCGCGGGTCGAAGTGCTCAAGGTGCAACACCGTACCGGCAAGGTGTTGGTCAGCAATATCGTGTCCGGCAATTTTCCGGGCAGCCCATTGGAGCTGCGCTACACCTTTCGCTTGAACGAGCAGGGCAAGATTTCGCGGCTGGATATTTCGCTGTAGTTCATACTGGCGGGCATGACTTTCGACACGCCCCTCGCTGCCTACCAACACGCCGTTGCCCAACAGGGTTTCGTCGCCGACGCTGCCCAGCGCCGCGCGGTGGATGCCCTGCAAGCCTGCCACGAAGCCCTGCACCACGGCCATGCGCCGATCACTGGCGTGTACCTGTGGGGCCCGGTGGGGCGGGGCAAGACCTGGCTGATGGACCAGTTCTATCAAAGCCTGCGAGTGTCCGCGCGGCGCCAGCATTTCCATCACTTCATGCAGTGGGTGCATCAGCGTCTGTTCCAACTGACCGGCACCCACGACCCCTTGCAGGCCCTGGCCCGGGAACTGAGCCAGGCAGTGCGTGTGCTGTGCTTCGACGAATTGTTCGTCAATGACATCGGTGACGCGATTATCCTCGGGCGGCTGTTCCAGGTGATGTTCGAAGAAGGCGTCGTGATGGTCTGCACCTCCAACCAACCACCTGACCAGCTGTATGCCGATGGCTTCAACCGCGAGCGCTTTTTGCCGGGCATTGCAGCGATCAAGCAGCACATGCATGTGGTTGCGGTGGATGGGGGAGAGGATCACCGGTTGCATCCGGGTGTAGGACTCCAGCGCTACTGGGTCAATCAACCCGAGGCGCTGGCGTGCGTGTTCCAGCGCTTGGCCCAGGGCGAGCCAACCCGCAGCGGGCCGATTGTCGTGGGGCATCGCGCCATCGTCGCCGTGCAGTCCAGCGACACCGTGCTCTGGTGCCGTTACGCCGACCTGTGCGAACAACCGCTGGCGGCCATGGATTTCATACTGCTGTGCGATCGCTTCAAGGCCATCCTGATTGGCGAAGTCCCCAACCTCAGCGCGCAACAGCGTCCTGGCCGGATTGCCCGTGGCACCGAGGATGGCGTTCAGCGTGTAGTGGCCGGCGACCGTGAGTTGCCGGCGCTGTCGGTGCACGATGACAGCGTGCGTCGGTTTATCGCCCTGGTGGATGAGTGCTACGACCGTAAAGTACCGCTGTTCATCGAGGCCCAGGTGCCGCTGGAGCGACTTTATACCGAGGGCTACCTGGCGTTTCCCTTTCGCAGGACACTCAGCCGCCTGCAAGAAATGCAGTTGCAGCGTTTCGGCTGACGCCCGTACGAAAAAATCCAGGAATCGTCTGATTGCGCTTTTTCAACCACGCAACGTTCGCGTATTCATGCGCATATTTGTAGTTAATCTCCTTCATCTGGCGCTCGCTCCACGCTTACAATCGTGCCCCTCACAGGGAGCCGAATCCCTTGTAATCGTGATCGAGGAAGGACATGGACACCCCAGACATCCTGGTGCTGCAAGCCAGCTACACCAACCCCGTGCATGCCGACGCCATCGGCCGCGTGCTCAACCATTACGCTGAGGACCCGATGGGCGGTGGTCACAGCCTGCCCGCCGACCTCCTGGAGCAACTGCCGGGCGAGCTGGCCAAACGGCCCCATGCGTTCAGCGTGCTGGCGTTTGTGGGGGGAGAACCGGCGGGTCTGGTCAATTGTTTTGAAGGGTTTTCCACGTTTGCCTGCCGTCCTTTGGTCAATGTCCACGACGTGGTGGTGATGGATGCATTCCGTGGTTTGGGGCTGAGCCAGAAAATGCTGCAAAAGGTCGAGGAAATCGCCCGTCAGCGTGGCTGCTGCAAGATCACCCTGGAGGTACTGGAGGGTAATGCGGTGGCTCAAGCGGCGTATCGCAAGTTTGGTTTTGATGACTCGAAGTTTGACCCGGCCCACGGGCGCATGTTGTTCTGGAAAAAATCGCTTTAATAAATAACAGGCAAAAAAAGGCGCCATTGAATGGCGCCAAAGTTGACCTTGGCCAAAGGAGCGGGATGGCAAAGGGTATTACGGTTACATCAAGTGTTTGGTTGTTGCTCGGCAGCGGACTTGTCAGCGGTTTCTTTCTTTACGCTCTTTCCATCGGCCAGCGCGGTTTGTTCAGCGGTGCCGTGGGTTTGTTGCTGCACGAAGGTAAAGTCCTTGTAGAACGCCTTGGAACGCTCCGAGCCACCTTCGGCAAAGGCGGCGGCGGAGGTCAGGGTCATCAGGCTGGCAAGTATCAGGGTAGAGAGTTTCATGGCAGTGTTTCCGGTAAGTGTGATCGGTATCCGCTCTGTCCTTGATCAGATTCATGGGGCGAGTGTGGAGGGAGTTTATTAAGTAGGAATTAACGCCAGAAAAACCAAAAGCTAACAATTTCGTTAACTTTTGGTTAAAAAATCCTACAGCTTCCAGTCCAATGCCAAGGTGATCGAGCGTGGGTCACCCCAATACACGCCGTTATAAAAACCAACGCGCTCGTAATACTTTTTATCAAATAGATTGTTGACGTTAAGCGATGCCGTAACATGTTCGTCGAACTGGTAGCGGGACATCAGGTTGACCACGCTGTAGGCCTGCTGAGTGATCTTTGCCCGTGTGGTGATTCGATTTCCCTCGCTGTCACGGGCCCCCGTTGGCCGGTTGCCGAATTCATGGATATCGCTCTGCCAGTTCACGGCACCGCCTACCGTCAGGTTGCGCCATGCACCGGGTAAGCGGTAGGCACTGGAAACCTTCAGCAGGTTTAGCGGTTGGCCGGTGTTGTTGCGTTTGTCCGTGCCATTCACCGAGTGGGTATAGGTGTAGCCGGCCGTGAGGTTCCAGTCCGGCATCACCTCGCCGGCTACCTCGAGCTCGAAGCCGCTCACTTTGTTACCCTTGCCGCCTGACTTGTAGTACTCCTCGCCCGTGATCGGGTTCGGCGGTACGGAGTCATCCCGTTCCGCGACGTTGTCCTGCTTGCTCCAGAAATAGGCGGCCGCTACGTTCAAGCGCTCCTGCAACAAGCTCCCCTTGAGCCCCACTTCATAGTTGCTGCCCACCACGGGCTCCAGGTATTTGTTGCTGACGTCCTTGAGGCTCTGCGGCTTGAAGATGTCGGTGTAGCTGGCGTAGACGGTGTACTCCGGGGTGATGTCGTAGAGCAGCCCGGCGTAGGGCGTCCACATATCATTGTGGGTCTGGCGGGTCTTGTTGGCCCTGAGCAATTGGTCATTGGCCGTGTATTCAGGCGCCGCGCTTTCCAGCTCCCAGCTGCCATAACGGCTGCCGAGTACCGCATGCAGGCGCTCGGTCAGGCTCAGGCGCGTGGCCAGGTAGCCGGCTTTCTGTTGCTTGCTGCTGTGCTCACCCTTGAGGCCGGTCACGGTGTCGGGAAACTTGCCGATCCCGCCCATGTATTTCCAGTCTTCGATGCTGTAGTAGCCGTCCGGGATGTTGTCGCGCATCACCGGCGAGACGTCCCGCTGTGTGGCTTCGCCATAACCCATCATCAGTTCATGTTCACGGCCCAGCAGCGCATAGCTGCCAGCCAGGTTCAGGTCAATCGCCTCCATTCTCGAGGTGCCGCGCATATGGCTGGCCCAGGCCGTCATGCCGCTGCGGTCGTCGTTGGGGAAACCTGCGCCGCCGTAGTACACCTTGCCATCCGTGTCGCTCTGGCGATGGGTGTAGGCCGCCTTCAAGTGCCAGTCGCCGCCCAGGTGGTGGTCGAGGCTGGCAAAGGTGGTCTTGTCGGTCAGCGGCCAGGAACTCCAGTGCGCTGCCATATTGGTGGAACGTGACAGTCCGGCCTTGCCACCCTGACTGTTCCAGTAGGGCACGGTGCCCCAGGAAGTGCCCTGTACCTGTTTGTCCTGGTAATCAAAACCGACCGCCAGCACGGTGTCGTCCGACAGGTCGCCTTCAAGGATGCCGTAGCCGACTGCCCGCTGCAGCGCGTAGTTGTCACGGAAGGATTGGCTGTCGCGATAGGCCAGCACTGTACGCCCGCGCAGCTTGCCGTCGTACGCCAACGGGCCGCCGACATCCACGAAACTGTAGTAGTTGTCATGGCTGCCACCGCTCACCCCGGTTTTCGCCTGCCACTGGGCGGTGGGGCGCTTGCGCACCATATTGACCGTGGCCGAGGGGTCACCGGCGCCGGTGGTCAAGCCGGTAGCACCGCGAACCACCTCGATGCGGTCGTAGATGATGGTGTCGGAATCGGACTTCATGTAGCCGAACGTGTTGGGCATCCCATCGATCTGGAAGTTGTTGATGCCGTAGCCACGAGAGGAATAGGACACGCGGTCGGAGTCGTTGTGCTGGACGTTGACCCCGGTGGTCTGGCGCAGCACTTCGGTCAAGGTATTGAGATTGAAATCATCCATCTGCTGGCGAGTGATCACCGAGATCGATTGCGGGGTTTCCTTGACCGACAGGTTCAGCCGCGTGGCGGTGCTCATCGAGCCGGTGGTGTAGGCCCCGGTGTGTTCGGTGGTGGCTCCGAGGCCCTCGGATGTGATGCGGGTGGCGCCCAGCTCGAGGGACTGGTTTTCGGGGTCTGTTTCAGCCAGCAGGTCGGGGCTTGCGACGACGCTGAAGAGGCTGAGGGTGAACGTCATGGAACGGCTGAAAGGCGTGAACATCGCGGAAGACTCCTTGTCGTCTTTGCGGCCTTTCCGGTCGGAAAAGGCTTTGGTTCAAAGACGAAAGGAGAGGGGGAACTTTAGGCTTAAACGAGAATGATTGTTACCTTTGTGTTACAAGGCCGGTTTCTCCTGCAGCACCACATCAGTCGGATTCACCTTTTTCGGCTTGATCAGGCTGAAGTCGATCAGCGGTTTCTGCTGGCGCATGTAGGGGTTGCCGATCATCTGCGGGCGCGGCCTGAAACTGTCATTCACCAGGCTTTTGGTGCGGTCCAGTTCGTTGAAGCTCAGCCCGGCCAGGTCAGCCCAGGTGTGGATCAATTGCGAGCTGGTGTAGGGCCTTTGCAAGTCGCCGGCGAAGCTCCAGTCGTGGGTTTCGCGCCATTTCGGTGAGGCATAGGCCATGAACGGAATGGTGTACATCGGCGCTGTCGGTTTGCCTTCGTTACGTCCCAGGGTGGTGTGGCCAATCGAGTCGAAGACATCCTCGCCATGGTCCGACAGGTACAGCAGGAAGCCGTTGGGATCGGTCTTGGCATAGTCCTTGATCAGGCTCGACACCACGAAGTCGTTGTACAGCACCGCATTGTCATAGCTGTTGTAGGTCGGCAACTGGTCGTCGCTGATGCCCGCCGGCACGCCCTGGCGGTCGGTGAATTTGTCGAAGGTCGGCGGGTAGCGATACTGGTAGCTCATGTGGGTGCCCAGCAAGTGCACCACAATGAACTTGCGCTCGGCCGGATCGGCCAGGGCCTTGGAAAACGGCGCCAGCACGTCGCCGTCGTATTGGCGGGCGTTCTGGTTGCGGTTGTTGTTCAGGTACACCTGTTCGTCGGCCTGTTCGGAAAAGGTCGTGAGCATGGTGTTGCGCTTGGTCATGGTCTGCTGGTTGGTGATCCAGTAGGTCTTGTAGCCGGCCTGTTTCATTACGCTGACGATGGACGGCGTCTTGAGGTAAAGGTCCGGGTTTTCTTCGTCGGCGAAGGTCAGCACCTGTTGCAGCGCCTCGATGGTGTAGGGCCGCGGGGTAATGACGTTGTCGAACACCGCCAGTTGGTCGCGCAGTTTGTCCAGCTCCGGCGTGGTGTTGCGCGGGTAGCCGTAGAGGCTCATGCGCTGGCGGTTGGTGGACTCGCCGATCACCAGCACCAGGGTCGACGGTTGGCCGGCCATGGTGTCCTTGAGGTTGGTCAGGGGCGGGATCTGGCTGGCGCTGTCGAGCATGGCTTGCATGTTGTCCAGTTGCTCAGTGTAACGGCGGTAGGCGACGATCATCTGCCACGGCACGGCAGGCTCGATACGCGATTCAAAGCGATCCATCGCGTCGCCCAGGGTATCGCTGCGGGCAATCTGCTTGACCAGCGGGTAACCGATGATGCCCACCAGGATTGCCGTGGCCGCCAACAGCGCCTGGCCACGCGGCAGGTACACCGGACGCACGCGGGTCCACAGGAAAATAGCCACGGCGGTGTGGGCAATGAACGCCAGCACGATCCACCAGGCAAAGTATTGCGTGGCGTACTCGCCGGCTTCAGAGATGTTCGATTCGAACATGATGAAGATGACGCTTTGGGAAAACTCCTGCTGGTAGATGAAGAAATAACCCAGGCTGGCCATGGAGCAGGCCCACAGGACCACGCCGATCAAGGCAGCGATCAGGCGCGTACGACGAGGGAATATCAGCAGCGGTGCCAGCCATATGGCACTCATGAAGAATGCCTGGCGAAACCCACTGAAACCGGCTGTGCCGCTGAGTTGAATCAGCAGTTGGGTAATACCCGAGAAGTACCAGAAAAACAGGAAAAGCCAGCCCAGGCCGGCCCAATCAAAGCCTTTCGCAGACTTGGTGCTGCGTTCGAACATCGCCATCCAGCGCTCCAACCCGATGATTTTCCAGTTGACGCGCAGGGCTGCACGCAACGGAGGCCACCCTTGCATGGGGTGGCCCTTGGGGGCTGGAGTATCGGGAGAGGCATGTGAAAACTTTGTGAGATTTTTGTAGCGGTTATCTTACAAAGCGATGACGGGGCTCAGCAGAGCGCGGGTTGCGCACCGGCGGGCTGGTCCAATTGGGCCTGGATGATATGGGCACGCAGGCGCAGGACTTCCTGCTGCAGCTGTTCGCGCTCGTCTTTCAACTGGCGCAACTCGTCGCGACGGATAGTGACGTAGAGGGTCTGTGGCGGACGTGTCATCTGTGCAGTGCTCATTGCTTACCTCGCAAATAGCCGGTGTGTCGCGGTGTGCCAGAACGCTTGAGTCGAGGTTCTCGGCAGCAGTCGGAGACAATTCTGAATTCTTTTTGCGGGCAATGGAACTTTTTTATTTTTGATGGTCGTGTGACTTTTTGTGCCGTGATGCTGAAACGATGGCAACTTTTTTCCATGAAACTAGCGGTATCCGCGCTGGACTAACCCTCATTAGCCGCATTGCGCTATAAACTATGTCACACATTTTTTAGTAGTTAGGAGCATCAGCACATGCAACTGGGGATTATCGGACTAGGCCGCATGGGCGGGAATATTGCACGGCGCCTGATGCTCAATGGGCATACCACCGTTGTTTACGACCGTAACGAAACATTTGTAAAAGGCCTGAGCGAAGAGGGCGCCACCGGCGTTTCCGACCTCAAGGCGCTGGTTGATGGGCTGCAAAAGCCGCGCACCGTGTGGGTCATGTTGCCGGCGGGCGCGCCCACCGAAGACACCATCAACGCATTGAGCACGCTGCTCGAAGACGGTGATGCAATCATCGACGGCGGCAACACCAACTACAAGGACGACGTGCGCCGGGCTAAGGCCCTGGCGGAAAAGGGCCTGCACTATGTCGACGTCGGCACCTCCGGCGGCGTGTGGGGTCTGGAGCGTGGCTATTGCATGATGATCGGTGGCGACGCCGAGACCGTGCAGCGTCTTGATCCTATCTTCAAGAGCCTGGCCCCGGGCCTGGGCAATATCCCGCGTACCAAGGACCGTTCCTCCAGCGCCGACCCGCGTGCCGAGCAGGGTTACATTCATGCAGGCCCCGCCGGTTCCGGGCACTTCGTCAAGATGATCCATAACGGCATCGAGTACGGGATGATGCAGGCGTTTGCCGAAGGCTTTGACATTCTCAAGACCAAGAACTCGGAAAACCTGCCCGAAGACCAGCGTTTCGACCTGAACGTCGCCGACATCGCCGAAGTCTGGCGCCGTGGCAGTGTGGTCTCGTCCTGGCTGCTGGACCTGACCGCCGATGCCCTGGCCACCGACCCGAAACTCGACGGTTACTCGGGCTCCGTGGCCGACAGTGGCGAAGGCCGCTGGACCATCGAAGCCGCCATGGAACAAGCTGTGCCGGTGCCAGTGTTGTCCACTTCGCTGTTCGCCCGCTTCCGTTCGCGCCAGCAGAGCACTTACGGTGACAAAATGCTCTCTGCCATGCGCTTCGGCTTTGGTGGTCACGTGGAGACTTCCAAAAAATGACCGCCAACGGCAAGAAACCCAAGGCCGAACCCGCTCCGCCCACCACCCTGTTTCTGTTTGGTGCCCATGGTGACCTGGTAAAGCGCCTGCTGATGCCGGCGCTGTACAACCTCAGCCGTGACGGCCTGCTGGGCGATGGCTTGCGCATTGTCGGCGTGGACCACAATGCCATCAGCGATGCCGACTTCGCCAAGAAACTCGAAGACTTCATCCGCACCGAAGCGGCGAGCAAGGTCAAGGGCAATGCCGACAACGCATTGGACCCCGCCTTGTGGGCGCAGTTGGCCAAGGGCATCAGCTACGTCGAGGGCGACTTCCTCGACGACAGCACCTACGCCGACATCGGCCGCAAGATTGCCGACAGCGGTACCGGCAACGCGGTGTTCTACCTGGCCACCGCGCCGCGCTTCTTCAGTGAAGTGGTGCAACGCCTGGGCAGTGCAGGCCTGTTGACGGAAACCGACGACAGCTTCCGTCGCGTGGTCATCGAAAAGCCCTTCGGCTCCGACCTGGCCACCGCCGAGGCGCTGAACGCCAGCCTGCTCAAGGTGATGAGCGAGAAGCAGATCTATCGCATCGACCATTACCTGGGCAAGGAAACGGTGCAGAACATCCTGATCAGCCGTTTCTCCAACGTGCTGTTCGAAGCGTTCTGGAACAACCATTACATCGACCACGTGCAAATCACCGCCGCCGAAACCGTCGGCGTTGAAACCCGGGGCAACTTCTTCGAAAAGACCGGTACCCTGCGCGACATGGTGCCCAACCACCTGTTCCAGTTGCTGGCGATGGTGGCCATGGAGCCGCCCGCAGCCTTTGGTGCCGATGCGGTACGCGGTGAAAAGGCCAAGGTGATCGGTGCTGTGCGCCCCTGGTCCCTGGAGGATGCGCGGGCCAACTCGGTACGCGGGCAGTACACCGCCGGCGAAATCGGCGGCAAGCCACTGCCGGGCTACCGTGAAGAAGCCAACGTTGCGCCTGACAGCAGCACCGAGACCTTCGTCGCCCTCAAAGTGATGATCGACAACTGGCGCTGGGTCGGCGTGCCGTTCTACCTGCGCACCGGCAAGCGCATGAGCGTGCGCGACACTGAAATCGTGATCTGCTTCAAGCCGGCCCCGTATGCGCAGTTCCGTGACACCGAAGTCGACGAACTCAAGCCCACCTACCTGAAAATCCAGATCCAGCCGAACGAAGGCATGTGGTTCGACCTGTTGGCGAAGAAGCCCGGGCCAACCCTGGACATGGCCAATATCCAGTTGGGTTTCGCCTACAAGGACTTCTTTGAAATGCAACCGTCGACCGGGTACGAAACCCTGATCTATGACTGCATGACCGGCGACCAGACTTTGTTCCAGCGTGCCGATAACATCGAAAATGGCTGGCGCGCCGTGCAGCCGTTTCTTGATGCCTGGAAGGAAGACGACGGCATCCAGGCCTACAAGGCCGGTGAAGACGGCCCGGCCGCCGCCGACGCGCTCCTGGCCCGCGATGGCCGCACCTGGCACCGCCTCGGATGAGTGATGCAGCGATTCATCCCATCCGTTTTATCCTCAGTGACGTGGACGGCACCTTGCTCCACCCCGATCACAGCCTCAGCCAGCGCACCGTCGACACGGTGCACGCGCTGCGTGACGCCGGGGTGTTTTTCAGCCTGGCCAGTGGGCGTCCGCCCAAGGCCATGCTGCATCTGATCGAAACGTTCGGTATCGATGTGCCAGTGGCAGGCTTCAACGGTGGCACGCTGATCAACCCCGATGGCAGCATTCTGGTTGCCCACCATTTGCCGGCGGAAGCGGCGCTGGTCACCCTGGCGCTGTTTTCCGGCGAGCCGGACGTGGAAGTGTGGGTGTTTGCCGATGGTGACTGGCTGCGCCGCGACCCGCCCGGGCCGATGGTGCAGCGCGAAGCCGATGGCCTGGGCTACGGGCCGGTGGTGGTGGAGAGTTTCGAGCCCTACCTCGATCGCATCGACAAGATCGTCGCCGCGAGCAACAACACCCAGCGGTTGGTCGAGCTGGAAGCACAGTTGCAGCCCAAGGTACAGGGGCTGGCCCAGGTGTCGCGTTCGCAACCGGTTTACCTGGATGTGACGGCGATGCTGGCCAACAAGGGCGAAGCCTTGAAGGCCCTGGCCGCACACCTGGGTATATCGCTGGAGCAGACTGCGGCGATCGGCGATGGCGGTAACGACCCGGCGATGTTCCAGGTGGCCGGGTTGTCGATTGCCATGGGGCAGGCGGAAGAAAGCGTCAAGCGCCAGGCCAGTGTGGTCACCGGCAGTAACGTCGAGGAGGGGGCTGCCGAGGCGATCGAGCGGTTTATCCTGGCGGGCTGCAAAGGCACCGACGTCGTGCGATAGACAGATACAGCAATGAGGCGGGGCACCGCGCCGACAATGGAAGCTGACTTAATGCGCCCGCTATGGCGGGGCGCTTCATCAGCAAGGAATGTCCCATGGTCGCCCTGTCTACTCCTCCCTTTCGCGAGCGTTGCGCGGAGCTTGCTCAGAACATCCTCCAACATTTTGCCGACCCCCCGTCGTTGCGGGAGGTTGCGTTGCGCGTGGTGCAACACAGCTTGGGCGTGCAGTATCCCTGGCTGCCCATCAATCACACCGAGCCGATATTGCTGCGACCGGTGTATCGCTATGACAACGGCAGTTACACCATTGAACGCCATGACGCACAAAACCTGCCGGATGCGCTGATCGAGTGGTGCGCGACGGGGCGGTTCGTCGATTTTGCCCAAGACCACTCCATCGCGCGCGACGCCGCCGGTTTGCCGCTGCCTTTGAGCGTCGATATCCGTCATGTCGAGCGAATGCTCAATCAGCAAGGCCCGGTGTTGCTCGAGCGCTATCAGGAGGCGCTGGTGGATTACTGGCTGAGCCCAGGCGACGATCAGACCATTCGCTACCTGTGGCTGGCCGATACCCTCAGGAATGCACTGCTGGATGTGGCGATCCACAGTTCGCTGACCGGGCACCAGTTTGACACGGTGATCAACCTGGTCAGCCGTTCGTTGCCGACCTCGCGCTTCCAGCCGGTCGATGGGCACGCCTATATCATCGATCAATGGGGCGAGCGGGGGGCGACGAACCTGGAGATGCTGCGCGGGCTTGTGTTGGTCAAGCAGTACGGCGAGCGCACCAGCGTGTTGCTGTTCACCCTGTCCAGGGGCATCCAGCGCTTCGACTCCCTGGCGCAACTGGGCGATTGGCTGGTCAACCTGATGAGTAAAATCAACCCAGGCCATTCGATGCAATGGCGCTTGTACCAACCAGCCGGGAACATCTTTCAAAGTTTCAGCCTGACCTTCCTGGCCAAGCAGTTAGTCGATATCAAGGCGGTATTGCCGCTGGTCCGGTCCATACCCAAGATACCCAAGCCGCAGAACGTATTGGCGCGTGCAGTCGAGGTGATCACCCATGACTTTGACAGCGCGCCCATCGGCTCAAGGCTCATGCAACGCCTGTATGACGCGCTGCCCGGCTGGCTGCTGCAGGCCCCCGTCGACCTGCAATGGCAGATGAGCCGCTATGCCATCGACCTGGCCAAGCGAATCCGGCAACCTGACTGGCGGCCATTTGACGAAGGCGTTCCCTCGTTGCTGGATTACGCCCGTCAGGCGCTGTCGGCACAATTGGCCGAGGACTATCCGGACCGACCGGTGATCGATCCTGATCGCATCAAGGTGATGATCGAACTCGATGAGCGTGACTTGCACGCGCAGCCCGGGTTGTTGTGGCAACTGCCGCCGCTTTACACCCATGGCACCTGGACCCTCAGTGAGTTTTCATGGTTGGCGTTGACGGAGCTTGATCCGAGTCGGGTCACACTCACCACAGCCCCCGGCCACCCGGCGGTGTGGCTCACGCCCAGTGACGCTATAAGCCTGGTTGGGCGTGCGGACATTCGGGGTGGGTACGGTCGGTTGATCACAGAGAAATTCAAGGACAACCCGAGCGAGGTACTCTGGCGGAAGGCGCGTTTTACTGAGCAATTACGCCTGCAGGTGCCCATGCTGGCGCTCGAATACCACCTCAAGTACCCACAGGCGTTTTCCCGCAAAGCCTATGTGAGCGTGGCGGCCATTTTTCAACCGCGCACTGCTTTCACCGAGTCGGTAGTGCTGCGCCCTTTAGCCTTCAAGCCGGCAGTGAGTGAAGCGCCTGATGAAGTGCGCAACATGTTCATCATCGGGCCGCGCAGCCTTGGCGAAGGCCCGCAGATCCTCTATCGGCCGATGTGTGCCGTAAAATTCATCGAGTTCGCCACGGGGGATGCGCTGCTGGCTGCTATTGCCAGCCCGGGTCAGTTGCAGTTTCAGGTGTTGGCCTGGTTGCCGGAATCGGCGCGGTCGCGCTACCTGGTGCCGGACCTGACTGCGCCGAGTCTTGCGGCGTTCCAGCGGGTCGACTTCAACCGGTCGTTGTGGTCTGTTGAGGGCGTCACGTTGGCCGATATGGACGTCAAAGGGGACTATCTGACGGCGCTGTTCGAGAGCAGCGTTGAGACCGTCTTGAGTGTAACGGAGCTGTCGACGTCGTCCGAACTGGATGCCTTCTGGGGCTGGATCAAATGGCTGTTAGGGGTGGGCCTGCTTCTGCTGCTGACGTTTTATGGCGGCCCGGCGGGAAGGGCGTTGGGCTGGCTGTTTCTGGTGTGGTCGGTGGTGCAGGACCTGAGTAGCATCGGTGACAAGGACTCCGAAGACAAGGTCTCCAGCGTGGCGGACCTGCTGCTGAATATCGGTTTGCTGCTGCTCAGTCGCGGCCGCCTTTCCACCAAAGTTGCAGGGCGATCAAAGGCGGATGATTTGCTCGACCTGGCCCAGGGCGCCGATCTGGAGCAAAGCATTGAAATGAGCTGGAGTGAGCCGCCGGAGTATCTGTCCGAAGGTGGCCAGACCAGCCGTATGCAGACGCCAACGGTTCAGTTGCCGACGGTACGCAGTGCCCAGGAGTTGGTGCGGGGGGACCCTGGCCTGGAGCAGTTGTGGAGTGGTTTGTACCGACGGCTGTCGGTTATTCGTTTGGCGGAGTTGGCGTTGTACAAGGTCAGGGTGCCGCCGTTTGCCGAACGCATCAGCACGGGTAAGCAACGGGGCCTGTTCCGTGCGGGTGGAAGCCTGTACGTAAGCATCGATGGAGACATGTTCAAGGTTGAAGAGCACGATGGCATCACGCGCGTGGTGAACGATGACTTGGCAAACCGCCTGGGACCGCAAGTGGTGTCCGACGCCGAGGGAGATTGGTCATTTTCACCGGAGACGGCAGTACCCCACGACTTTCAGGAAGCCCTCGACCTGGAAAAACAACGGCTGGCGCAGCTTAAGAGTGATGAGCAACGACGCAAGACGCTCGATGAGGAGTACGACAAACTGGTGCTGCAGTTTGCAGACCTGAGCTTCCCCGACAGCGCTACGCTGCAGGCGCTGAATGTGCGAACTGCCGAGCCCGGTATTCGGGAGTTGATCGAGGATGAGTTGGCCAGGGCGGATGCGACGCTTTGGTGTTCTACGGCCTTGATGGAGGCACTCACCCGACGGCGGCAGCTCAAGCTGGTCAGAGAGTACAGTGCGTTGTACAACCGGTTCAGCGCAGGTGCAGTCAAGGCCCGGCGTAACAGGGCATTGTTGCTCGCCAGTAAACGCGCGTTACTGCTCCATGAGGATCAACTCAACGCCGAGGCGTTCGACGCACAGAGCTTGAGTGTCGTGGTTCTGGACGCCAAGACCTGGCGTGGTTTTGCAGCCAAATTACCTGATTACGCGACGTTGCAGTTGAATGCGATTGAAGCGTGCCGGGACGCCGAGCTTCAGTTTGAAGAAATGAAGCGCACCGGTAAGGTCGTTGATACCGCAGTGACCGCGCTGGACACTGCGGACTGGGCGGGTCGGCGCATGTCCATGATGTGGCGGGAACTGCACCTGCGTACCCTGGCCTTGCAATGTTTTGATGGGCGGGTCACTGTCGCCAGGGACGCGACGCTGAACCTGATTCAGGAGGTCAGCACGCTATGCAGCATGAAGCTGCTGTCCTATCGGGAGTTGTATACCACGGGCGGTTTCAATCTGGACCAGAAACTGCGGGTCGCCAATGACGTGCTGGACGCGTTGGTGCTGGCCTATCACCGCCTGGCTTACCAGTTGAGTCCCTTCCCAATGTACGTCGTCCCCCGGGCGTTAGGGAGATTTCGCGCCTATGTCAAAGAATTACAGCTATCGGTGGAGGAGGAACTGATCGACCTGTATCGGCAGTATGAGGAGGCCAGCCTGGAGGCGATTTCCGGTACAGTCCGCAACAGCGCCAAGATGTTGATTGATGAGGTTGCTGAAGGGGCGGTGATCGGCAATCGACGCAGCCCTGCCTTACCTGATGCAAAACAGGAATATCTTGATCTGCTGGAACCGTTCGATGATCGACGTGCCTTTACCTTCAAGCGCCTGGGGACCAAAGAGGCGCCGGTATGGACGATGCAGCCAAATGTCCAGCCGCAGGCCGAGTCGGTCGATGTCGCTGAGTCGTTGGCGGTGATCGGCGGTGAGGCGCAACGCCTATGGCGAGATGCCAGGCGCCAGTACGGGTTGATTTCCGAGTTGGAATCCATGCCCAGGATATCGGCTCGTCGGGCACGCAGCGAATGGATTAACGCGATCAAACGTATGAGCCAGCAACGGGACCTGCTTATCGACGCGCTCAAAGTACCAGTGGCTTCACCCAAGCATCAGGACCTGCTGGCATTCTTCAAGCACACCCCCGGCGAGCTCTATGACGAGATTCTGCAGTTTATGGAGCAGGCCTCGGCGGTGCGTGACCGGATGATTCTAAGGTATTCGCCCACGTCGGAAGGATTGCTGCAGATTTCTCATAAGTCGAAGAAGGTGGATGTGCTGGAGTTGCCATCTGTGCGTCCATTGGTTCGGGAGTTTGTGGTGAACGAAACCTCCACCGGTCGGCCCTTATGGCTGGCCCGCTTCCACTATAGGACGCAAGATGCGCGCAATATTGGTTACCACTTTATCCGTGGCCATCTTAAACGTTATGCCCAACGGAACATCGGTTACCAAAAAATGAAAGACCACGCGTCTAACCGGGAACTTCTGATCAATGCCCTGCGCTCGAACATTGATCACGAAGTTGCCGAAACCGTGTTCTTCACCGAAGACGTCAGCTCAACGGTGCGTTGAATTACTTCGGCATGGCCCAGGTTTGCAATTGATAGCCGCTCTTGTCCAGCTCGGCACGAGCCTGCAACAGCAAGTTTTCCAACTGAGTTGGATCGGAATAGACGCCGGCATCCAGTTGCTGGCTGCCGATGCGGGTATTGGTGCGGTCGATGACGCTCAGGCTGAGGGCGCCATTGCCGTCATGCCAGGCCACGCACTGAAAGGGTTGGAAAGCACGGTCTGCGATCAAAAGAGCTTCGTTGATGCGGAGCGGGGCGTTCATGTGGGTCGTCTCTCTAAATGCCCATTCAAGTGACTGCCGGCGGTTGGGCTGACCGTGCGGCGGGTTACTTGTACTGATGCACGATGGCGGGGTACGGGTCACATGTTAGAACAACTATTTTCGGATTTTAGTGATTGACGTCATGTAAGCGGCTGTTTTGAAAGCTGAATGAAAGTTTCCCAGGTTCGCAACTTTCTTCGTTGAAAACACCGACCAGTGGCTTTTTGCCCACACTTATAGCGAAATCGTACAAGCGTCGCGTCAAGATCTTGCTAGGGTTACGAGCAGACGTCACAAACTGTTGTTTCTAAATAACTTTAACGATTTTGACGCCAAGGAACAGTCATGGGTATGCCTCCCGTTCAACGTCGGTTGCTAGTGGTTGATCCCTGTGACGATTGCCATGACCTGCTGCCCGGTTTGCGCGCGGCCGGCTGGGCGGTCGACAGTTGCCCGCTGGAAGGGGTCGGCGAGCGGTCCTGTGATGTCGGCCTGCTGCGCCTGCAACCCTCTCACCTGGAACGCCCCGAAGCGGTCAAGGAGTTGATTGGCCGCAGCGGCACCGAGTGGATTGCCGTGCTCAGCCCGGACGTACTGCGACTGCAGAACGTCGGTGATTTTGTCTGCGAGTGGTTTTTCGACTTCCATACCTTGCCCTTCGACGTCGCCCGGGTGCAGGTCACCCTGGGCCGTGCCTTTGGCATGGCGCGCTTGCGCGGCAAGGGCCACACCCTGGTGGATGAGCCTGAGCATGAGCTGCTGGGCGACAGCCGGGCGATCCGTGAACTGCGTAAATTGCTGTCCAAGCTGGCGCCCACCGAATCGCCGGTGTTGATCCGTGGCGACAGCGGCACGGGTAAAGAACTGGTGGCCAGGACGTTGCACCGCCAGTCCCAGCGCCATGCCAAGCCCTTTGTCGCGATCAACTGCGGGGCAATCCCGGAACACTTGATCCAGTCCGAATTGTTCGGCCATGAAAAGGGCGCGTTTACCGGCGCCCATCAGCGCAAGGTCGGGCGTATTGAAGCGGCCCACGGCGGCACGCTGTTCCTGGATGAGATCGGTGATTTGCCGATGGAGCTGCAAGCCAACCTGCTGCGCTTTCTGCAGGAAAAACAGATCGAGCGCGTCGGTGGCAGCCAGCCCATTCCCGTGGATGTACGGGTGTTGGCCGCGACCCACGTCGACCTGGAGGCCGCAGTTGAAAGGGGCGCTTTTCGCGAAGACTTGTATTACCGGCTCAACGTCCTGCAAGTGGTGACGGCGCCGTTGCGCGAACGCCATGGCGACGTGGCGATGCTGGCCAACCATTTTTCGCGCTTTTACAGCCAGGAGACGGGCCGACGCCCGCGCAGTTTCAGCGAGATTGCTCTGGTGGCCATGGCCAAGCACGCCTGGCCGGGCAATGTGCGCGAGCTGGCCAACCGCGTGCGCCGTGGCCTGGTGCTGGCTGAAGGGCGCCAGATCGAAGCCGTTGATCTGGGATTGCAGAGTGAACAGGCAATTTCACCGCCGATGGCTACACTGGAAGACTACAAGCACCGCGCCGAACGCCAGGCGCTGTGCGATGTGCTCGACCGGCACAGCGACAACCTGAGTGTCGCCGCCCGTGTGCTGGGGGTTTCCCGGCCGACGTTCTACCGGTTGCTGCACAAACACCAGATCCGCTAGGGCGGGTAAACCGAAAAGCCCCGCAACGACCCTTATCGTTGCGGGGCTTTTCCTTGTGCTGCTGTGGCGAACGTGCTCGTTGTGGCGAGCGGGCTTGCCCCGCGTCGGGCTGCGAAGCAGCCCCCCGGCTCTCCCTAAAAGTAATACGGAAACTTCAAGCTGAACGTAAAGTCCGGCGCATCATCCGTCATCCCGATCGCCAGGTTCGGCACGATCGTCAGGTTATCCGACGCGGCAATGGTCATGCCCACGTTGAAGTAACCGGCGTTGGCATCGCTGGACACCACCGACTGCCAGTCCCCTCCGTTAGGCTTGAGCTTGCTCTTGCGCTGCACCAGATCGGAGACCGAGAACGACATACTCATCTTCTCGTTCAGGGCGAACGCGACGCCCACACCGAGTTGGAAACTGTCACCCAGGCTGACCTTGCCGCCGACTTTCTGGTTGACGTCGCTGCTGATGTCGTCAAACGACTCCTCGAAGTTATGGGTATAGGAGAACGAGCCAAACAGCACCGCAGGGTCGAAGGTCTTGACCAGCGAGATACCCGGGGTAATCGACCAGACACCATTACCCGTGGGCAGGTTTTCCGGTACATACAGGTTGTCGTTGGCAGTTGACCTGACCAGCTTGATGCCAAACGGTTCTTTGCCCGTTGGCGCCTTGACGCGCAGCGACACCACCGCATCCGGCAGGGTGGGGGTTTCGTCGAGGAACTTGTAGGCCACACCGAAGTTGACGTCGCCAATGGTCGGGTCACGGCTCACCGATTCTTCCGAGGTGGCGTTGGCATTGTTGCCGGCGCCGCCCGACTGGTAGGTCGACTCGCGGTACACCACCGGTACGTTCACATCGAACTGCCAGCGGTTGTCGACGTTGTAGCGCCCCGTCAGGTCCAGGGTCCAGTTATCCGACTTGATCCGGTCCAGGTTGATATTGCCCAGGAAGATCGAGTCCAGCGCCAGGAAGCCGTTTAGCGTCAGTTGGCGTGCATCGTAGCGCGCATAGGTGATGCCGGTTTCAAAGCTGAATTTGCCATTGCCGAAGAAGCCGCTGGCCTCGTTATAGAGGTTGCTCACGCTTTGCGCAGGCGCCGAATCGTCCTTGAGCGACTGCCCATAGGAGCTGCCGCCGCCCGCACCGCCGGAGGCCGCCGCCGCTCCCGTGCCTGCCACAGTGGCACCGCTGGCCTTTTGAAAGTCCGCCGGGGATTTGGCCAGGCGCTTGGGCGCGGGTGTCGCCGGCGTGTCCTCGACCTGGCGCACCCGTTGCTCCAACACCGCCAGGGCTTTCTGTTGCACTTCGTACCGCTGCTTGAGCTCCAGAAGTTCCTGCTTGAGGGCTTCGATATCGGCGTCTGGCGCGGCATACAACACGGATGCGGGCAAGAGCGTACTTAAACAGACCACCGCACGTAGCGATAACGATCGATGCATGAAATAAGCCGTCCTTTTGTAATGCGAAAGTGTCGAGGGTCAGCGTAGTTCAATAACCGAGAGTGCGTAGGCCTTTGAGTTGATCCAGATTGCAGTTCAACGCCGGGTTGTTCAATGCGTTATTCATGACCACGTTGAGTTGGGTCATGTTGTTGACGAAGTTACTGTTTCCAGTTAATACCGTGCCTTGCAGCAGCTGGCCGCCGCCAATCTGCTGGAGGCTGTTGCCTTGGTTATGATTGGCCTGGATCGCCATTTGCAAACCGCCATTGTTGGCCGATACGCTCACGCGGCCTGCCGCGCTGTCGCCGGTCACGGTACCGCCGGCCACCAGTACCTGTCCCGATTGCGCGGCATTGGAAGGTGCAAAGCCGTTTTCAGTGACGTTGATCCCGACATTGTTGTAGGCGGTGTTTTTGTCGCCGGCAGCACGCACGCTCTGGGTCACGCCTGTGCCGGTGCCCAGGCCGGCACCTCCAGTGACGTTACCGGTGCCGGTGTTCGGGTTGGTGCCATTCCCGGTCGAGCCGGTGGTCTGCACGTAGAACTGCGGTGTAATGGTCGATGAATCGACTTGCATGCTGGCCTTGCCGGTGAGGGTGTCGCCCACGGCATTGGTCCAGGTACTGCTCATGACAATACCGAAGCTGATGATCCGCCCCGGCATTACATAACGACCGCGCAATTCGGCCATTTCCGAATCCTTGAGTTCGATCGGCTTGAACGCCGATGAAGCATAAGCGGGCATTGAGGCTGCCAGACACAAGACCGTCAGCCAACGGGAAGTGTTCATCTGCTGCTCCTGGAGCGTCCTGCCCCTTATTGTGCTTCTTAAAAGAAGTCGCTCTGGATGAAACCGAAGTCCATCAGTTCGGCATCGCCTACGGGCCTGAACTCATTCAGTTGGTTCTTGGCGGTCAGCGGTGTGGGCGGGTCGAGCAAGGCATTGGCCTTGTCGTAGCCTTCACCCAGCACGGCGAACACGATGCCGTTCCAACCCTTGACGAAGTCGTCGCGCGAATAGCGCTTGTGGCCCAGCACCGGGTCGCCGATATAGACCCAGTCCTTGTCGGCCCGCTGCAACACCACGAAGTGCTTGTAGCCACGAATCTCCAGCAGCACTACCACGGGGATTTTCACGGTCACCAGGGTGTCCGGCGAAATCTTGTAGCCCCGGGCACGCATGCCGATGCTTTCGAGGTAGCGCTTCATGTCCAGCATGGAAAAACCCTGGGTGCGAACCAGGTCCTGGTCGGCATTGACCAGCATGCCTTTGATCACGTGGTCTTCGTCGACGTCGAGCCAATAGCCCTGGCGCAGGATGGTGGCGAGTGCCGCGGCACCGCAGCTGAAATCGGTTTTCTGTTCCACCAGGTTGGCGAATTTGCGTTCACGGATGCTCTCGACCTTCTTGTAGATGACTGCACCGCCAGGCATGGCGGAGATCGCCATGGTGCCTGCCCAGGTCGGGCCGGTGAGCAGCATCAGCAGGGAAAGGGTCGCGAGGCGCATGATCGTATGACCTAGTAGACACCGGAAAAAGAAAGGGGCCTTGTTGCCAAGGCCCCGTTGGATCAGAAGCGCACGCCGCTGCCGCAAACGCTGCAGCCTTGGCCTACAGCGAGGCTGTTGCTGCCTTGGTTGCCGGCACCGGATTGCAGGTTCACACCTACGTTGCCGGAGTTGCGGTTAACCGAGTTGTCGAGGCTCGAGTTGTTGGAGACATACTGAGGTTTGCCGCCATAGCCATAGCCGTGGCTGGTAGCCGCCGTGTTGAGGTAGTTGTTGGCGAGCGAGTTTTGCTCGGTGTTGGCGGCCGCTGCGATGTTTTTGCCATCAGCAGTGGTGATTACCAGGTTGTTTTTAGCCTGGTTGCCTTGACCGGCTTGGCCGTTGTAACCCACGTTGCCGGAGTTACCGTTGATGCCGTTATCCACGGAGGCATTGTTTTGAGTGCCTTTGTTGATGAAGTTGTTCAGCGCGCTGTTTTGGTTGACATCGACTACCGCGAAAACAGTAGCAAAGTCGCCCTTGGCGCTGGAGATCGCGCCAGAGTTGTCAGCCAGGTTGCCGCTGCCGGATTGAACGTTAACGCCGACGTTACCGCTGTTGCTGTTCACCGAATTATCGTTGGACGCGTTATTTTCGGTCTTGGTGTCATCGAACTTGTTGCCGATACTGTTTTGCACGTCCGTAACCACCGAGGCAACCACACCGGTAGGTTGAGGCGCAGGATGCCAGCCACCCCCTGCTTGAGCAGCAGCAGCCATGAGTGCAGCGAGCGCGAAAACCATTGGTTTCAGAGCCATTTGAGGTTTCATGGTGTTTCTCCTTGCTTCTAATTAGTTGGTTAAGTGTTGGTACGGTCTAACGTGTGCTACCAAGCGGTTACTTGATAGTGATGCCCAGGGTGTTAGCCACTCGGTTCCCCACCCCGGCACTCTGGTTCACCTGTATCACTCCTCGGCTGCCGGTGAAGGCCTGGTCGCTTGTCACGACCTGGCGGCTGCCAGTGGTGGGGGTGAGCCCTGAGTCGGTTGCCAGCGTCGTCGTGTTCTGTTGCAACAGGACGCTGTCGTCGATGGCTTGCGGGCCAGAATTGACGCTGATCCGCACGGCATTGACTGATTGGTTATTGGCCCCGGCGGACTGGTTGACGCCCAACATGCCGTTGCCATTGGTAAAAGAAGTGCCCTCGATCGCCGCCTTGGCGTTCAGGGAAGGGTCGACCTTGCCATCCATCCTCTGGGTATTGCCGGTGGTGGCCTGGCCGCCCAGCGTGACAGCGCGGTTGTTTGCCGTTTGCTGCTGGTTGCCCGCCGCCTGGTTGATCATCAGGTTGCCGGTGTAGTCCTTGCCGCTGTTGTTGATGACGGCGGTGTTGTCGGCCATGGCCACGGCGCTGCCCAGCAGGGCCAGAATGAACAGGGCGCGTTTCATGGTTTGCCACCCAGCATGCCGCCCAGATTGCTCAAGGGCGCCATGCCGCGCTGAATCGAATCGCTGATCTGCCCGCCCATGCTGCCGCTGCCGCCCGAGCGGCTGGCTGCTGCGCCGGCACCCAACGTGGACATACCGTTTTGCGTGGCGCTCAAGCCGGTGAGGTTGCTGTTGGGCTGGAGGGCGCGGGTAATGCCCAGGCCGCTGCTGACGCTACCGAAGTCACGGTCGCTCAGCTCGCCCGACAGGGCGCTGTTGATTTCTCGGCTGGGATTGGCGTTGGCGGTCTGGGGATAAGGGTCAGGACCAAAGGAGGAACGGCCATACATGTGGCCCTGTACGTTGCGGCCCGTCACGATCACGCCGTCACCTGCCAGGGCTGGAAGACTGATACTGGCGCTGAGTACACAGCTGGCCAGCAGTACGTTCATCGAACCTTGAGTGAATGTGATCACGGCGGCATTCCTTATTCTCAACGCTGACCCTAAACAACGTTGTCAGGGAAAGAGCAGAAGCCGTGCCGCTTTTGATTTATTACTGTTTTTCAAAGGCTTGCGATAACTGCAAGGCTAAATGATGGCCGTGCTGTATCAGCCATGAGACAACCGCCCTGAAAGCCCCGGCTATCCAGCCACTGCACAACCGCTTCACCCCGTTGTATCAGCGCCGTAACACCGTGCATGACGAAACGATGAATCCGCTTTGCACGGGCGATCCAGGGACGGTGTGTGTAAAAAAAATGGACAGTGCGGGCGCAAGGATGCCTAAAGCACGACGCAACAGACTCAGCCTTTGGGGGCTTTACGCGGAATGGAATTGAGGACGGGATTGCCGTCCTGGTTCTGGGTCAGGTAGACCGGCAGAACCTTGGGCAGGGAGGGCACGAGGTTGTTGACCTCGTTGATGTTGTAGATACCGCCGATGCGAATCGTGCCAGTGTTGGCGTCGGCCAGCATCACCGGTTTGCTGAGATAACGGTTGATCAGCGGCAATGCATCGGCCAGGGCCAGGTTGTCGAGGATCAGCTTGCCCTGGCGCCACGCCAGGGCCGAGTCATTGGGGCTGATTGCACGCACGCTCGGTGTGGCATCGCCCTGTTGATAGCTGGCCTGCATACCGGGGGTGAGGGGGACGCTGCCGTGCACCTGGTCGCTGCTGACCTGCACCGAGCCTTCCAGCAGCATCACCCGCACCTGGTCTTCATATTTCCAGACGTTGAACTGAGTGCCCGTGACGCGCACCTGGCCTGTGCCGGCGTGCACGATGAAAGGATGGGTACTGTCATGGCTGACCTTGAAAAACGCTTCGCCCTTGTTCAGCGTGACGCGGCGCTGGTCTTTGTAGTTGCTGTAGACCAGTTCGGTGCCCAGGTTGAGTTCCACCTGGCTGCCGTCGCCCAGGGTGACCTGGCGCAAGCCGTTGGCAGCATCGAAGCGTTCATAGGAACTCGGCAGCCAGCCCGCTTCCCAGCCGGTGAAGGCGGCGAGGGGCAGGGCGGCCAGGCAGATGGCCGCTGCCACGGCATAGGTGCGCACCCGGCTGCGGGGTTTGGAGGGCACTGTTACCGGCGGGATGTCGCTGCGCGGCAGGTGGTCGGCGACGTCCCAGATCTCCAGCATCGCGGCGTATTCAAAGGCGTGCAGGGGGTGCGAATCATGCCATTGGGCAAAGGCCTGACGTTCGCCGGGCGTGCAATCGCTTGCATGCAGGCGCATGCACCAATGCGCGGCGGCGTCGGTGATGGCGTCATATTCGGCTTCTGAAAGGGACTTTTCGCTCATTAACTCATCCTGATTTCCAACATTCTAACCTCCCAAGGTGGACGGCGAGAACAGCCGTCATGGCGATTGCACATCAATTGGAACTTATTCTCGTTTGGCGCTACCTAAAAATATTCAGGACATTCCCACAATGGAGTACGAAGATGCTGAAGAAAACCTTAGTCACCCTGTGTGCAACCACCGCCTTGCTCAGTGCAGGTGCTGCCTTGGCGGACAAGCCGGGCGCAGGCTGGATTACCATTGAAAAAGCCATCGAAGTAGCCAAGACCAAGGCCGGCTACATCGAGGTCTATTCGGCAGAAGCCGACAACGACGGCTATTGGGAAGTCAAAGGCCGCAAGTCCGATGGCACCGTGTATGAAGCCCGTATCGACGGCGCATCAGGCAACGTTCTGCGTGACCAGAAAGACTGATACATCCTCCAGGGGCCTGTTCAGGCCCCTGGCTCCAAGCGCCTTCCCAGATGTGTAATCAGAAAGGTCACCGAGTCGGCATTGGCCAGGATGATGTCCATCCGAAGGTCCGCATTGCTCATGAATGTCTGCCGCGCCTCATCCAATGTCCTGGCGCCCGTGAGGTGCAGTACCCTGTCGCGCAGTTTGGTGGAGCCGGTCTTGCCGAAGTCTTCCCAGCGTTGTTCTAGTGCATCCCAGCTCTTGAACAGCATCGTTGCCGGCGTGAGCGCGGAGAGGGCAGTGCTTTGCAAAGTGGACAGGCTCGTGTGCTTGCGCAAGCCCTCGGCCGTACCGCGATGGATCAGGTCCACGAACGGGCGGATGGTGTCCATGTAGGCAATGTCTTCGGTGTTCGACGCCAAGTGACTGATCTCATGGATAAGGGTAGCCGCCCGTGCATGATCCTCGAGATCGAACGGTGCAGTGAGGTGCTCGCGGTATTGATCCATGCCGGTATTGAAAAAGCGATCCAGCAGATAGATTTTCCGCTCTGCATCCTCAGGAATCACAAAAGCGATTTCGTCGTCGATGGGCCAGCGTGAAGTGCCGGTGACAAATCGATTGGAGTCCAGGGTGAGTAAATCCTGCCGGGTCATCTCCTCCATGACTTCCATGACCCGGTTGCGGATTTTCTCCACTTGCCCGGGGTTGAAATTCAGCAGGCCGAACATCTCGCTCAAGAAGCGACCGACAGTGGATTCGGTAAGGCGCTGCAGTGAAAACTCCGCAAGGTTGCGCTGGCAGGTATTGGTGTAATACAGCGCAACGTTGAGTGCGCGGTCGATCGACAGCCCTTTGTCACGATCAAGCCCGCGAATGGCCGGCATGCCGACAGCCTCGATATTGATGGCGTCGCGTTCTGATAGATGGGTGCTGACCCGGTCCCTGATACGGGACACGGTTGGCCCGAAGCGCGGCTCGCGCATGGACAGATCGAACACCCACAGACCCTGTGCGTTGCGTTCGACAAAGGGGCCCAGTTCCCGAGCAAGGCTGACTCGCCATTGTGTGCCGCTGCGGGCGACCGGGTAGACTCGGCCGGCCACGGGCACATAGGTGCGGCTGTTGATCGGCTGGGTGTACACGTGGTTCTGGCGGTCGAGTGACAAATCGGTCAATGCCACCGTGACGTCTTCGAACCGCCGTAACCGAGTGCGCAATGGGTCCGTGATGTCCAGGGTTTCTAAGGTGGTGGCAGGTACCGGGCCTTCCCAGGTCTTGGGTGGCTGCGTGTCAGTCTCAGCCGCGGTCACACCGTCGAGCTCTTGGCGCAGCGACGCCATTGAAGCCACGCCTTGGATAAACAGGCGCAGACCGGCGCCAAAGTGCTGCTCTTGCAAATTCTCGGCGGAGGCTTCAAACAGCCTGAAGCTACGCCAGACCACCAGCGGAAACTTGAGTTTGCCCGCAATGAATTGCAGTGCCATGGGAATGCCTTTACGTACAAGGCTGGTTACGCCCTCCCACAGATGCTTGCCCTCTTTGGTGAATTGGTTGGAAAGCATGTTGATCAACTGGAGGGCATTGTCATGAAACAGCAGTCGCAGCAGGTTGCCTTTGATCGGATTCGAAGCCAGGCTGATGTTTTCTTTTTCTTTTTCCTGCGAGGTCGACGCTTCGAACAGATTGCGCCATGTTGCCTGTTCGGGATCCCCCAACTGGCTGATGATCCAGGCCTGAAGTGGGCCTGGGCGGCTGATGTCATCCAGCAATTTTTCTTCGTCGCCGTATTCCTTCAAAACGCTCAACGGGGCATAGGGTGCATAGAGCACCAATGGCCCGCTTGTTCCGGCCCTCGCGCCTATCACATAAACGCCAGGCACCCTGGCCGGAGTCGCCCCGCGGGTGGCAATCAGTTCCAGCGGACGGATCATTGCGGTGGCGCCGCTGACAGCTTCCCGGGCAACGGCATCTGGCATATCGAAAATCTGTTGGATAAAACCCCACGCCGTCGTGCTCAGGCGTTCCGCCAGCTTTTCCTCGTGGGCATGCAGCAGTACTTGCCACGGAAGCTGCTGGCAGAATAGCTCGCGGCGTTTGCGCGCATCCTCGGTGTCAGCTGTCAGGTGGGTGGTCAACAGGTCGCGGTAGATTTTCCCGATGTCCAATTGGCGTACCAATTGGACGATCGCTTCGCCATTCAATGCGGCGGGCAAGGGTGTTGTGCCGCGTGCGTGCGGTGTGAGGTTATCGGGCTGCAGGTCGGGCAAATGGCGCAGGGCAAACTCAGTCAGGCTTTGGGTGTGCCCATTGAGTGCCAAGCGTGCCGGGATCAGAATGTCGGCCGGGGACAATGCCTGGTGTGGGAAGCGCGCGTTGAGCAGGGCGGTCAATGTTTCAGCGACCTGTTCCTCCAGAAGCGGCAGGCTATGAAGGTAATCTTGGTTATCCGGGGCGCTGAGACGATATTGCTCGAGCAGTTCGGCATGCAGCAACTGATCTTTTGGCGACGCCATGCCCAGCCAGGCAGGCAGGCCTTGCTGTTGGATCATGGCATTGGCAATGGCTTTCGCCCTGCCGATATTTGACGGTGCCACACGGCCCATCTCGGCATCCAGGCAGTCCTGCAACTGGATCGGTCCCAGAGGCATGGCGAGCCAGTAGTCGAGGGTATCCAGATGATGCACCAGGTGGCTCTTTTGGCGGTTGAGTAAAAAATGCTCGTCAATACGCTGCAATGGGCCCAGTCGGTATCGCTGGTGCGGGGAGCGCAGGCTGATGGGCAAGTTCTGCAGCAGGGCGGTGCGTCGGCCAGGGTGTTCCAGGCGCTGTTGAAGCCGGTTGCGCAGGCTGGTCAGCGAGTCGAAGGCTTCATGGCCGCGCTGCGGCGTCCACAGCACGACTGCACCGGAGAGGCGCGGGTCCAGTCCGCCCCGTTCCGTCAGCACAAAACAGTTGGCCAGGGGGTGAACCGGCTTGTCACCGTTGATGCTGACCGTGACCTCGAAAACATCCGGCAAGAAACCGTGCAATCCATGGCGTTTATCGCGGGTCATGCTGTCGCGACGCAAGACCGTATCCAGCATCGCGTAAGGGGTTTGGCCCAAGGTGTTGTTGAGCCGCCGTAGCTCTGCCTCACTGCGCAGGCCGTGGAGGAGGCTTGCGATCATTTGATCACCATGGTTTTTCATGAATCGCCCGGGCAACGAACGTACGTCGCGTTTGACGAAGTAGGCGGTGGTCTGCGTGATCACTGCATTGAAAATATGGCTGTTGAGGTTGTTCAAGCTCAAGGCTGCGCCGTCGCGCCGCGCGTCGTAAAAACCGATGCGCGGTGAGCTGCCTATATCCGCGGCGGCGTTGGCCAGGCGCTTGATGAAGTGCTCGACCATGTTGACCGATGACTGCGGCAGTCGCTCTTCCCTGTCCTGCGCCTCGCTGGGGTAGGTATTGACGTAGACGTCGCTGGCATCCAGGCCCAGATGGCGCTTATTCATTTCCTCATTGAGGGCTTTGGTGGCCAGGCTACGCAGCGTCGGGTGAGTGGCCCGTGCGGCCAGCAAGGCGTTTTCATCGGTCTGCAGTGCTTGGAGTTGCAGCTTGGCGCGTTCTGCCTGCACGGTGGATGGCCGGCCGTTTCCGCTGCTGACGGGGTGCATGCTCCAGCGTCCGCTGGCGTCGAGGTCCAGCAGGCGGCTGTCGAGCATCTGGCGGATGTCCAGGGAGCAATCGAGCAAAGCGGCCAGGTCCACGGTGCCCTCGCTGCGGCGGAATTGCGTCAGTGCATGCTCCAGGTTGCTCAGTTGCTTGTCTTGAATGTCTGTGAGCATCCCACCGAACACACTGCCCTGTGTCGCCCGCCCGCTAACCTGTACGCCACGCATGGCGAGGTAAATGCTGCGCTCCTCCAGGGAGAGGAAGTTCAACAATTCGTCTTGATGCCCGGCGGCCTTGAGCATGCTCAACAGCGTGTCGTTCAGGTCGTCGACATCCTTGAGCACCTGCAGCCCGCGTGATTGGGTGTACAGGTAGGCGTGCTCGTCACTGATCAACAATGTGGCGGCAAGCTCCACGTGATGTTGATAGGGCGCATGGATGCTGATTTTTTCGATGCGCAAGCCTTTTTGCCACGCGTTGCGCTCAGCCTCGTCGGGGAGGAAGACGGCGAGCAGTCGGTAGGCGTTGTCTGAGGACAAAATGTCGCTTTGTGACTGGCGCTTGAGCAGCATGTCCAGGCGGAACTTGTCGCTCATGATTTGAGTAAACAAATCCAGGCGTGACATGTTCTGGCTGATGGGGGCATTCCACCAGGTTTGCAGCAGGGCGCTCAGCAGCTTGGAGAAGATTGCGCTGGCTTGCTGAACCAGGCTTTCCCAGCGTTGCAGGTCTTGTTGATGCTGGGCCGCGCTGAACCGGCTGGTGTCATGCCTGGGGTTGACGAAAGTGCGTGTGCGCTGCGCCGGCCAATCGTGCCTGGCGTAGTACTGCAGCAAGGTTTCAGCCAGGGTGGCCGAAGCCACCCAGTGGGAAGTGCTCCCGGGAATGTCCGGGGTTGATGAGACGAAACTGTTGACCCGCGTGTCTTTGAGCTTGAGCCCTTGAAAGTGTGGGCTCGCTGCCCCGACAAGGTCGAGGACCGCTTCCAGCAGGTCGGGCAGCGTCGGCAGGGTTTGCAGTTCTTTCAACGCCCACTGCAGATCCTGGGTCTGGTTGGCACGCAGGGTGTTTTGCTGGTCTTCGAATACCGCGTGTTCAACCGTGGCGGTGCTGAGCGTGAAGGGGTTGCCGGGGTTGAACTGGTTGCGCCATTCAATAGGTACAAACCTGATTAAATCAAGGTATGAGGTTGGGTCTTTGAGTCGCCGGGTTATCTCATCCAGGCAGTCCTTGCGCTGATTGAATACCTCGATACCGGCATAGGGGGTGTAGAGCGCAGTCTTTTTCTCTTCGGGGCTCGAACTCATCATGAACGCACCGGCGAGCGCGACTGCACGCTTGCCGCGCCTTTTCAACATCAGGGTTTCCACGGTCATCGGCGCGTCACGATTATAGCGCCCGACATGGGTGGCGCCGTACACCGTACTCAGCCAATTGACATCCTTGAGTGTCAAACCCAGCGCCCGCTCTCGGTCGGTTGGGTGTTTTCTCGAAACCGGACGCAGGTACTCATCAAAAAAATACGGGGGATCTACATGGGCCATGGGCTGCTCTCTTTAAGGGCCTGGGGATGGCAACGATAATGAGCAGCACGTTAGGGGCAAAGGGTGCGATGACTGCGGTACATAACTGATCGGAGACGGCCATGCCGATAAAGTCGATTGACAGCAGGCCGTCGGCGCGTTGTTTAATCATGGTCTTTCGTCTTGTTGCGCCTTCCAATCATAAAATCGGAGCTTCAGATGTCTACGCCGTCCAACGTCGTTGAGGGTTCCCGCGTCACGGTCGCTTTCGCTGAACTGGTCGCGCTGTTGCAAGAGGTGTTCGTACGGCACGGTACGTCCCTTGAAGTCGCGGCGATCCTCGCCCACAACTGTGCCAGTGCTGAACGCGATGGCGCCCACAGCCATGGCATTTTCCGTATTCCCGGCTACATCAGCACCCTGGCCAGTGGCTGGGTAAATGGCAAGGCCGTGCCCCAGGTGACGGATGTCGCCTCAGGGTTTGTGCGCGTGGACGCCGCCAACGGCTTTGCCCAGCCGGCGCTCGAAGCCGCACGTGCGCTGCTGGTGGAGAAAGCCCGCAGTGCCGGCATTGCCCTGCTGGCGATCCATAACTCCCACCACTTCGCCGCCCTGTGGCCGGATGTCGAGCCGTTCGCCGAAGAAGGCCTGGTGGCCCTTAGCGTGGTCAACAGCATGACCTGCGTGGTGCCCCATGGCGCCGACCGCCCGTTGTTCGGCACCAACCCCATCGCCTTTGCCGCGCCTCGCGCCGATGGCTTGCCGATTGTGTTTGACCTGGCCACCAGCGCCATCGCCCACGGTGATGTTCAGATCGCTGCGCGCAAAGGCGAGCGCCTGCCGCCGGGCATGGGCGTCGACAGCCTGGGCCAGCCGACCCAGGACCCCAAGGCGATCCTCGAGGGCGGCGCACTCCTGCCGTTTGGCGGGCACAAAGGGTCGGCGTTATCGATGATGGTCGAACTGCTGGCAGCAGCGTTGACCGGCGGCAATTTCTCGTTCGAGTTCAATTGGGCCGATCATCCGGGGGCGCGCACACCCTGGACTGGCCAACTGTTGATCGTGATCGACCCGAGCAAGACCGCCGGGCAAGCGTTTGCCGAGCGCAGCCAGGAGCTGGTGCGGCAGATGCATGCGGTAGGGTTGCGGCGTTTACCGGGGGATCGGCGCCATCGCACACGGGCGAAGTCGCAGGAGCAGGGGATCGAAGTCGATCGCAAAGAGTTGGAACACTTGCGGGAAATCGCGCAAGGTTGAACAGGGCTGCGCCGCTGGCGCAGCCCCTGTAGCCGCTTAGTTGCGACGACCGAGCAGCAGGCCGACCACCAGGCCGAAGCCTGCGGAAATCGCCACGGTCTGCCATGGGTGGCCACCGATGTAGGTTTCGGTGGCATCCACCACCGGCTTGCTGCGCTCGCGCACGTTGGACACCGAGTCCAGGGCTTGCTTGAGCTTGATGGCGACCTGCTCGCGCAGGGTTTCGCCTTCTTCGCCTACCAGGGAAGCGCTGCTCTTGAGCAGTTTGTCCGATTCTTCGATCAGCGCGGTGAGTTCGCTGAAGGCTTGGTCCTTGATTTGGTCTTCGACGGCTTGGGCAGCGGTTTTGCGGGCCATTGTGTGACTCCTTGCGAGTGAATGTGGCAGTGAACAATGGAGTGTTGCCCAGCGGCAAAAGTTGCAGTTTTTTTGCCGCTGCCTGTTCTTGAGCAAAATCCGAATCAGGAAATTTCGACCTACAGTGTAAGATGTAGCCTATTTGTGCAGCAGGTAATTCAACATGAGCTTCAATCTCGCCAACAAGACCCTCGCCGAACGCGCCGAGCTGGAAGATGAAAAGTCCCGCCTCTACGACCTGTGGCAGACCAACCTGGGCAAAGCCAAGGGCGAAGCTGCACGCTTGTTCGGTGAGCGCGCCAAGCGCAAGGGCAAGTGGGCCGAATGGGTTCGCGCAGAGCTTGACGGCATGTCGCCGCCGGAGTTTTCCAACATGGTGCGCAGCGAAGTCAACAAGCTGATGGCGGCCAGCAAGTAAAGCCCGCCACGATGGCTTCACGTACTTTCAACAACAGCGGATCCAGCTGCGCCTGGGTGCGCCAGCCCAGCTCCACCGGGTAGCGCGGCAGTGCCAGCGGGCAGGGCAATACGCGCAGGCCGGTCATCTCGGCAATGGCCTGGGCCGCATGCCTTGGAATGGTCGCCACGGCTTGGCTGCCCTTGAGCAAAAAGGGCAGTGCGGCAAAGTGGCTGGTCGACGCGCACACCTGGCGGTTCAGGCCCTGCGCCGCCAGGCCTTCGTCGGTGATGCCGATAAACCCGCCTGACGACACCAAAATGTGCTCACGCGTGACGAATTCGTCCAGGCTGATGTGTGCCTGGTCCGAATCCACCAGGCAACGATAATCACCTTCCCCCAGCACCTGGCGGCTCAGCCTGCCCTGGGCAAAACCGCCGGCGGTGATTGCCAGGTCCAGGGTGCGGTCGAGCAGGGCGCCGGCGACGATCTGGCTGTGGGTCTGACGGAAAATTACCCGCAGTTTGGGCGCACGTTGTGCAATCGCTTCGATCAATCGGCGGCCGTAGGCCAGCTCGAAATCATCGGATAACCCCAGCACCACTGAGCGGCCCTGATACTGCTGGTTATCCGGGTTGACCATTGCCAGGCTCTGCCGACAGCGGTCCAGCGCCTCACTGATCACCGGTTTCAACTGGTTGGCCCGCAACGTCGGCGCCAGGCCGCGCCCGGTACGCACGAACAATTGATCCCCATACACCTCGCGCAAGCGCCGCAACCCCGCGCTGATCGCCGATTGCGTGACGCCAAGGCGCAAGGCTGCGCGACTGGCGCTGGACTCGTCGTGCAACGCTTCGAAGGTTTTCAGCAGGTTGAGATCGACCTGGTCGATATTTATTTGGCTCATATCATTCAGCACTGAAGTGGGCTTTATTCATGATCGAGGCTGGCGGGAGAATGGGCAACCCCCTTTACCTGGAGTGATCGTGATGCCTGTTTCTACTGTGGCGGCCCTGCAAATCGGTTCCTTGCCCGGCGGCAAGGGTGAAACCCTGGCGCAAATCCTGAGTTATGAGGACCAGATCCTGCGCAGCGGCGCGCAATTGGTGGTGATGCCTGAAGCGCTGCTGGGTGGTTATCCCAAGGGCGAGGCGTTCGGCACACAGCTGGGTTACCGCCTGCCGGAAGGCCGCGAAGCCTTCGCCCGTTACGTTGCCAATGCCATCGATGTCCCAGGTGTGGAAACCGAGGCACTGGCCGGCTTGTCCGCACGTACCGGCGCCAGCCTGGTGCTCGGCGTGATCGAGCGCAGTGGCAGCACCCTGTATTGCACCGTGCTGTACTTCGAGCCGGCGGGTGGCCTGGTGGCCAAGCACCGCAAGTTGATGCCCACCGGCACCGAACGGCTGATCTGGGGCAAGGGCGACGGTTCGACGCTGCCGGTGATCGACACCGCAGTGGGCCGTGTCGGCGGGGCAGTGTGCTGGGAAAACATGATGCCGCTGCTGCGTACGGCGATGTATGCCAAGGGCGTGGAAGTGTGGTGCGCGCCGACGGTGGATGAGCGCGAGATGTGGCAGGTGAGCATGCGTCATGTGGCGCATGAAGGGCGTTGCTTTGTGGTCAGCGCGTGCCAGGTGCAGGCCTCGCCCGAGGCGTTGGGTATCGAGGTGGCCAACTGGCCTTCGGAGCGCCCGTTGATTGCGGGCGGCAGTGTGATTGTCGGGCCGATGGGCGATATTCTCGCCGGGCCGCTACTCGGCGAAGCCGGGCTGCTGACGGCGCAAATCAATACGGATGACTTGGTACGCGCGCGGTATGACTATGACGTGGTGGGGCATTATGCCCGGCCGGATATCTTCGAGTTGGTGGTGGACGAGCGCGCCAGGCCCGGCGTGCGCTACCTGACGGATTGAGCAAAATCCTGTGGCGAGCGGGCTTGCCCGCGTTGGGTGGCGAAGCCGCCCTGAAGCCAGCGACCGTTTTTGTCTGACACTGTGTGGAGCCTGGGCTGGGGCTGCTACGCAGCCCAACGCGGGGCACGCCCGCTCGCCACAAGTGAGCCGCGTCAATTACCAGGTGGCGGTATTGGGCAAGTCCAGCGTGCCACGGTCCACAAAGCGCATCGTACCGAACAGCCCACCCGCCAGTTTGCCCCGCAGCACGTAGGGCAGGTTGTTCAGGCTCTGGGTCTGGCTCAGGCCCAGGGTCTGACGCAACACGGAAAACGCCGAAACACTTACCGGCACCATCAGGACCGTCTCGGAAAAACGCGGGATGGAGCCGCTCTGGTCACTCACCCCCGACGCCAACGGTCGGCCATTGACCTCCAGGTCCAGGGCCACGCCGTTGTAGTCGATCGCCGTTTCATTGGGGTTCTGCACCCGCAGTTTCACGGCGAAGCGCACTTCCAGGTCCTGGCTTTGCAGGGGCTCGATGCCCACTACGTTGATGTTCACCGGATCACGGTTGGGGAACAGCGCACAGGCGCTCAAGGTCAGCAGCAACAGCGATAGAACCATGAGCCTGCGCATACAAAGGTGCTCCTATTTCGTGACGTCCGGGTCCTGCATCACTTTGAGGGTAGAGGACTCCGGATCAAATTCATCTTCTTCCAGCTCTATGAACTCTTCCGGCAGGAAAATGTTCAGCACGATTGCACAGAAAGCGCCCACGGTGATCGGCGACTCGAAGATGTTGTGCAGCGCCTTGGGCAGCTCGCGCAATACTTCCGGCACGGCGGCGACGCCCAGGCCCATGCCGAGGGAGATCGCCACGATCAGCACATTGCGCCGATGCAACCCGGCTTCGGCAAGGATCTTGATCCCAGCGACGGCCACGGTGCCGAACATGATCAGGGTGGCGCCGCCCAGTACCGGCTTGGGCATCAGTTGCAGCACCGCACCGATCATCGGAAACAGCCCCAGCAGCACCAGCAGGCCGGCGATGAAGTACGCCACGTAGCGGCTGGCTACGCCGGTCAACTGGATCACGCCGTTGTTCTGGGCGAAGGTCACCATCGGCAGGCTGTTGAAGGTGGCGGCCATCGCCGAATTGAGACCATCGGCCAGCAGGCCGGACTTGATGCGCTTGATATACAGCGGGCCCTTGACCGGCTGTTGGGAAATCATCGAGTTGGCCGTCAGGTCACCGGCTGCTTCCAGCGGCGAGATCAGGAAGATCACCGCCACCGGGATAAACGCCACCCAGTCGAACGAGAACCCGTACTTGAACGGCACCGGCACACTGATCAACGGCACCTCAGGCAGCGCCGCCATGTCCACGCGGCCCAGCAACCAGGCCACGACGAAGCCCAGGGTCAGGCCGATCACAATCGAACCCAGGCGCAGGAAGGGGTTATTGAAGCGGTTGAGCACCACGATGGTCAGCAGCACCAGCGCCGCCAGGCCCATGTTGCTCGCCGCGCCAAGGTCGCTGGCGCCAAACCCGCCGGCCATGTCAGTAACCGCCACCTTGATCAGCGACAAGCCCATGAGTGTGATGATGGTGCCGGTGACCACCGGGGTAATCAGCTTGCGCAGCTTGCCGATGAACTGGCTGAGCACCACCTCGATAAACGCGGCGAAAAAGCAGATGCCAAAGATCGTCGAGAGGATCTCGTCAGTGCCGCCGCCCCGGGCCTTGACCATGAAGCCCGCGCTGAGAATCACGCTGATAAACGAAAAACTGGTGCCCTGCAGGCACAGCAGCCCCGAGCCGATCGGGCCGAAGGTGCGTGCCTGCACAAAGGTGCCGAGCCCCGACACGAACAGCGCCATGCTCACCAGGTATGGCACTTCGCTTTCCAGGCCCAGCACGCCGCCGACGATCAGGGTGGGGGTGATGATCCCGACGAAACTCGCCAGCACATGCTGCAGCGCGGCAAATATGGCGGCGGTGAAGTGCGGGCGGTCTTCCAGGCCGTAGATCAGGTCGGATTTATAGCGGGGGCGCGGGGCTTGAGCGTCAGACAAAATGCGGGCTCGGGTCAGAAAATGGAGGCGCAGGATGCCAGAAACTGCCTGTCGTCAGAAGTGTAAAAAAATATTTATAAAGCCCCTGCGGGAAACCACAGCGCCTGCCGATAGCGTGGTTAGGCCCACATACTAATGACAACGGTGGTGACCAAGGTCTTGGCAGTGCGTTGACGCTGACAGATCGTTTCGCGGCAGGGACGCGCGCAGACACTACTTTTGAGAGCACCCCCATGTCCATCCGTAATCTGAATATCGCTCCTCGCGCTTCTCTCGGTTTCGCGTTTATTGCTGTGTTAGTGGTTGTATTGGGGGTATTTGCGGTCAACCGTATGACGCTGATCCGCCAAGCCTCGGTGGACATGAGTACCAATCAGCTGCCGAGCGTGACGTCACTGTCGGTGATCACCGAAAATGTGCTGCGTATGCGCATCCTTTCGTTCCGCGTGCTGGTCAACCGTGAGCCTGCCGGCCTTCAGGAAGCTGAAGTGCGTATCGGCGTGCTCGCCGACAAGGTGAAGACCGCCCAGGCCAGTTACGCAGCCTTGCCTGCCGGCCCCGAGGAGGCCGCCCTGTACAAGGTATTCACGACCACCCTGGACAACTATCTCAAGGCTCAGGCCGAGATGCTGGCGCTGTCCAGGGAGAACAAGGTCGATGAGATGCGGACCCTGATCAACACGCGGATCAAGGACGGCACCGACCAGATGGGCGAACAGCTGAACAAGCTGATCGCCATCAACGCGGCGGATGCCAAGCAAGCCAACGAGGACGCCGGGCAAAATTACAGCAGTGCCATCACTGGCGCTATTGTCGTTTCGGTTGCCGCCGCATTGCTCACGGTATTGCTGGCCTGGCTGCTGACCCGCAGCATTGTCGCCCCCTTGCGCAAAGCCGTGGAGGTGGCCGAAACCATTGCCGGTGGCAACCTGACCAAGACCATTGAAGACGACGGCAAGGACGAACCGGCGCGCTTGCTCAACGCCTTGTCGACCATGCAAGGCAACCTGCGCCAGACCATCCAGCACATTGCGGGGTCGGCCACCCAGCTGGCGTCTGCCGCTGAAGAGCTGAGTGCGGTCACCGAGGAGGCCTCCAAGGGCCTGCAGCAACAGAACAATGAAATCGACCAGGCCGCTACGGCGGTCAACGAGATGACTGCGGCGGTGGAAGAAGTGGCGCGCAACGCGGTGTCCACCTCCGAGGCGTCGACCCAGTCCAACCAGGCGGCGCGGGAAGGGCGCGACCGCGTGGTGGAAACCGTCGGCGCGATCCAGACCATGACCCAGGACGTGCAGACCACTGCCGCGATGATCGAAGGCCTGGCCACCCAAGGCCGGGACATTGGCAAGGTGCTGGACGTGATCCGCGCGATTGCCGAACAGACCAACCTGCTGGCGCTTAACGCCGCCATCGAAGCGGCACGTGCCGGTGAGGCCGGGCGTGGCTTTGCGGTGGTGGCCGACGAAGTGCGGGCATTGGCCCACCGCACGGCGCAGTCGACGCAGGAGATCGAGAAGATGGTCGCCGGTATCCAGAACGGCACCGGTGAAGCCGTACAGTCCATGCAGCAGAGCAACCAGCGCACCCAGGACACCCTGGAAATGGCCCGCGCCGCCGGTGTGGCCCTGGAGCAGATCACCCAATCCATCAGCCTGATCAACGAACGCAACCTGGTGATCGCCAGCGCCTCGGAAGAACAGGCCCAGGTGTCCCGCGAAGTGGACCGCAACCTGGTCAATATCCGTGACCTGGCGACCCAGTCGGCGGCGGGTGCCAACCAGACCAGCGCGGCCAGCCATGAGCTGTCGCGGTTGGCGGTGGACCTGAATGGGATGGTGGCCAGGTTCGTTATTTAGCTGGCTGAAATAATGTGATTTAAATGTGGGAGGGGGCTTGCCCCCGATGGCGGAGTGTCAGTCGACATATCTATAACTGATCCACCCAGATCGGGGTGTAGCCCCCTCCCACATTTGTTTTGGGGTGGGTCAGGAACTACTGTTTCCACGCTGCTGCATTCACCAGGTTTTTCGGCCTTTGGCCGGCCAGCGCCTGCAACAGATTCTCCACCGCACACGTCGCCATCGCCTCCCGCGTCTCATGGGTCGCCGAGCCGATATGCGGCGTGGCCACCACATTGTTCAGGCGCAACAACGGCGAGGCATGATCCAGCGGCTCCTTCTCGAACACATCCAGCCCCGCCGCCCTAATGGTGCGCTGTTGCAATGCCTCCACCAGCGCGGCCTCATCCACTACCTTGCCCCGCGAGATATTGATAAAGATCGTCTCCGGGCCCATCAACGCAAACTGTTCGGCGCCGATGAGTTTCTCGGTTTCGGCGGTCAGTGGCAACGTCAGGCAGACAAAGTCGGCCTGTTGCAGCAACTCGTTCAAGCTGCGGTACTGCGCGCCAAAACGGGCTTCCACCGCAGGCTTGGGCGAATGGCTGTGGTAGATCACCGGCATGCCGAAACCAAAATGCCCGCGCTGGGCCAACGCTTCGCCGATGCGGCCCATGCCGATGATGCCGAGGGTCTTGCCATGCACGTCGCTGCCGAAATGCGCCGGGCCGATGTTTTTGCTCCACTGGCCGGCGCGCACCATGTCGGCCAGTTCGACCACACGGCGCGCGGTGGCCAGGATCAGCGCAAAACCCGTGTCGGCAGTGGTTTCGGTGAGCACATCCGGCGTATTGCTGAGTAGGATGCCGCGCTCGGTGAGGTAGTCGATATCATAGTTGTCGACGCCCACCGACACGCTCGCCACCGCCTCCAGTCGTGGCGCCAGGTCCAGCAGCCTGGCGTCCAGGCGCAGGCTTGCGCCCAACAGGCCGTGGGCGCCGGGCAGGGCGGCGCGCAACTTGGCCAGGCCGGTCTCGTCCAACGCTTCGATCAGCGTGACCTCGGTCTGTTCATGCAGGCGGGCCATCAACGGTGCCGAGAGTTTCTTGTACAACACGACAGACTTTTTCATGCGGTCTTTACCTTCAATTCCGGGTTGGGCGCCGGCGTACGGTCACTGGCGCCGGGCTTGAGAAAAATCGTCAGCACCACCGACAGCAGCAACGCACCGCTCATCAGCAGGTAAGAGGCGCCAGGCGAACCGGTGCTGCTATTGAGATAGCCCACCAGGTACGAGCCGCCGAATGAACCCAGGGCGCCCATGCTGTTGATCAGCGCCATGGCGCCCCCGGCGACGTTGGCCGGGAGAATTTCCGGGACGATGGCGAAAAACGGTCCGTACGGCGCATACATGCACGCGCCGGCAATGACCAGCAGGGTGTAGGACCACCAGAAGTGTTCGGCGCCGAGCACGTAGGACGCGTAGAAAGCAATCGAAGCAATGAGCAACGGCGGCCATACGAAGCGCTTGCGTTTTTGCAGCTTGTCCGAGCCCCACGACACCACCAGCATGCCGATCACCGCCGCCAGGTAAGGCAGCGCCGACAGCCAGCCGGCTTCGACCATGTCCATCTGCAAGCCTTGCTTGAGAATCGACGGCAGCCACAGTACAAAGCCATACACGCCGATGCTCCAGCAAAAGAACTGCAGCGCCAGGATGATCACCTTGGGCGAGCGGAACGCTTCGGCATAGTTCTTCACCGCCTTGATCCCGACTTGCTCGGCGGCCAGCGCGGTTTCCAGGTCCTGTTTCTCGGCGTCGCTCAGCCACTTGGCATCCTTTGGACGCTCATCGGCCAGCTTCCACCAGATAAACGCCCACAGCACGGCTGGCAGGCCTTCGATGATAAACATCCAGCGCCAGCTGAAATGCTGCACCAGATAGCCCGACACCACGGACATCCACAGCATGGTCACCGGGTTGCCGAGGATCAGGAAGGTATTGGCGCGCGAGCGCTCGGCACGGGTGAACCAGTGGCACAGGTACACCAGCATCGCCGGCATCACGGCAGCTTCCACTACGCCGAGCATGAAGCGAATCACGATCAGCATGTAGGCGTTGGACACCACGCCGGTCAGGGTGGCGAGGCCGCCCCACAGGATCAGGCTGACGAAGATCAGCTTCTTGACACTGCGTTTCTGCGCGTAGATCGCCCCCGGCACCTGGAAGAAAAAGTAGCCAAGGAAAAACAGCGCGCCCAGCAACGACGACATGCCGGGGGTGATCATCAGGTCTTCGGCCATCCCGGAGGCGGCGGCGAAGCCATAGTTGGCGCGGTCCAGGTACGCCAGGCTGTAGGTGATAAAAACGATGGGCATGATGTACCACCAACGGCGGGTGGCGAGTTTCACGGTGTCCATGGGGTTGCTCCTGAGCTTGTTGTAGTTGTGGCAACAGGGAATGGGTCAGGCAACGGATCGAATCGGTAACTCTGAACGGGTGGGCAAGCCTTCCATATCGCCACGGCTTTGCACGGCGCGGCTGCCGATCCAGTTGCCGCGCTGCACCGCCTCGGGAAAGCTGAGGTTTTCCAGCAGGGCGCTGATCATGCCCACGGCAAAACCGTCGCCGGCGCCAACGGTGTCGACCACCTTGTCCACCCGCACGGCGGCGACGAAGCCCTGGTCCATCTGGGTGCGGTAATAGGCGCCGTCCGGGCCAAGCTTGATCGCCACGGCTTCGGCGCCCTGGTCGAGGTAGAACGCGGCGATATCGGCCGGGTCCTCGAAGCCGGTCAGCAGGCGACCTTCACCCAGGCCCGGCAGGACCCAATCGGCCAGGCCAGCGAGGGCGTTGATTTCGCGGATCATCGTCTGTTGGTTGGCCCACAACGATGGGCGCAGGTTGGGGTCGAACGACACGCTGCGCCCGGCCTTGCGCATCTGGGTCATCAGCTCGGCGGACAACTCGCGGGTGGCGGCGGACAACGCCGGCGGAATGCCGGTGGCATGCAGATGGCGGGCTTGCAGCAGGGCAGGGCTGATGGCAGCGACGGACAAGTGGCTGGCTGCCGAGCCTTTGCGGAAATACTCGACCTGAGGGTCATCACCCGTTTCTTCACGGGACTTGAGCTGAAAGCCGGTGGAGTGCAACGGGTCGACCGCCACATGCCGGCAGTCCAGGCCTTCTTTGCTCAGGGTGTCGACCACAAAGCGGCCGAGAGAATCATTGCCGACCCGGCTCAGCCAGGCCACGTTGAAGCCCAGGCGTGACAGGCCGATGGCGACGTTGCTGTCCGCCCCGGCAATGCGCTTGTGAAACTGCGCCACTTGCGCCAGGTCGCCGGTCTGTTCGGCGACGAACATCGCCATGGTTTCCCCAAACGACAGGATATCGATCTCAGACATGGGCATTCTCCACGCGCGGTTGGCCAAGGATGGCGAGGGCGGCAATGTGCCGGGTGGTGACCTCGACCAGGTCATCGCCTTGCAGCGGGAATTCCACCGCCCGGGTAATCCCTTGAGTCATATGCTTGAGCAGTTGTTCCCACAGATGCAGGTCGGTGGCGCCCGGCGGCACAGCGACCAGCTTGCCATCCGGGCGACGGGCCACGGCCTTGCAGTGCAGGTAATCCACATGCCGGCCCAGCAGGCGCGCGGCGGTGAGGGCGGATTGGTCCTGCCATTGCCAATTGCCGATGTCGAAGGTCATCTTCACCGGCAGGCCCAGGCGCTCCACTTCGGTGAAGAAGCGCTGCAGGGGTTCGATGCGGCCGCCGTGCAGGGTCTGGTCGTTCTCTACCAACAGGCGGACCGGGTGGCGGTTGAGCAGGGCGTGCAGGCTTTCCAGGTCGTTGGTGTCGGTGAAGTAGCCGAGGGAGACCTTGAGCCAGCGTGCGCCAAAAGCCTGCGCACGATCCAGGGTTGCTGCCAGCTCGGCATTCGGTTGGGCGCGGCCGGCGACCCACAGTTCCAGGGGCGATGAGAACACCGATTCCAGGTCCTGATTCGCCGCGGCCTCGGCCAGTTCCTGGGGCTGTTCATGGGTTAAAAGCTCTTCGCGCCATTCGATGCGCTGGGCGCCGGCGGCGGCGAGAACCTCGACAAAACTCGACTGGCCTTGCTGGCGTACCAAGTCGGCGCCGTAGCTGGAAAGGCTGATGGAGACGGGGTATTTATGCATTGTTGTTTACCTCTGAAACCGGTTTCATTTTTGTTCAAAATTTTTTAGAGGGGCCGGGTCGAACCACGGACGATCAGCTCGGGCAGGAAATCCAGGGTACGTGTTGGCTCGGTATCGCCGCGCAAGCGCTTGAGCAGGCAATCGAATGCCGTTGCACCGATGGATGCGGTCGGCTGGGCGAGGGCGGTAATACCCGTGCCTACCAGCGGGTACCAGTCCAGGTCATCCAGGGCGATCAGGCCGATGTCGTCGAACAGGTTGCAACCCAGGTTCTTCAGCGCACGGGTGCAGGCCAGCGCCGCCACGCCGTTGGCACAGAACAGTGCCTTGGGGCCAGGTTTGGCAAGAAAGGTGTGCAGGTGTTGTTGCAGTGTTTCATCCAACGCCAGCACAGCGCCGGTCAATGCCGGGCGGCTGGCGATTTCAGCCTTGAAACTGTCCAGGCGCTCCAGGCGCGAACTGGTGCCATCGGTGGCTTCACTGACCATCAGCACATCGCGGTAACCCTGTCGCTCGAGGTGTTCCACGGCCATACGCACCGCCGCCGGGTTGTCCAGGCCGACCAGGTCGCTGTGCAGCGGCTCGACCTTGCGGTCCACCAGCACCAAGGGCATTTCCCGTTGCAGTTCCAGCAATTGGTCCAAGTGATGGCCGAGGGTATTCACGATCAGCCCTTCGATGTTGTACGAACGCAACGCCGCCAGGTGCTGGCGCTCCTGTTCGTCATCGCGGTCGGTGTTGCACACCACCAGGCTGTAGCCGTGCTGGCGGCAGGCGGTCTCGGCGCCGTGCATCACGGCAATGGAATAGGGGTTGCGGATATCGGCTACCAGCATGCCGATCAGGCGCGTGCGCCCGCGCTTCAAACCACGGGCCATCTGGTTGGGGCGGTAGCCGAGTTCGTCGATGGCCTGTTCGATGCGCCGGGCGATGGCATCGGAGAGCAGGGCGCGGTCGTCGCCGATAAAGCGCGACACACTGGCCTTGGATACGCCAGCGCGCTCGGCGACGTCGAGCATGGTCACGCGGCTGCGTTGGGCGGCGGAAAATGACGTCACGGTTATGGGCCTTTCTTATTAGGATTTATTTAGCGTGTTACAGGAAATACAAGGTTTGAAACCGGTTTCAGGAGACACTAATCGCGAAAGGTCGTCAAGCGGGAATGGAGTAATGTCTGGGGCGCGGGGCTTTTCTTAAAGTGACGAATGGTCGGGCTACCTGTTAATTCTGACAGTTTCGCGGTATTGGCGACGGGTGTTTACTCCTTTCACGTCACCAAAGATAGGAGCCCGAAAATGCCCGCTTCCAGCCCGTTCGTGTCACATCAGACCGTCCTGCTGCATGCTGCTGCGGGGGTTAATATGCATGGAGACTTTGAAGAAATTGTTGGGGTAGATCCAACTGATCCTGATGGCCTGATTCGTCTTTCCGTCTCGCTAGCACCCTTGGAGTGTCGCATTCCTCAATGGATTCCGGGTCCATCGCAGGGTCGAGTCGAGACGCTTAAACTGTGGTGGCGGATTCAAGGGATCGATGTATTGGCCGACGAGCATCCGTTCACCGGCCCACTGAACCCGGCGGACTTTCCCTATTCTCTGTATGTACCTGCCGATTACATGCGGGAAATTGATGCGGTCGCTCATGTTTACTTCACAATTGTGGACGAAACTGGCTTTAGCGTTCCATCACAGCCTTCCAAGCTCACTGTTGATAACAACCCTCCTCGATTTATTGATCCGGACGAAACAGCTCAATTCGTTGACCCGGATATTGCCTTGACGGGCATCACTGAGGATGTACTTGCTGCCAACCCGACCATTGAATTTCTGGTACCCGACTACATCGACAGGGCCGGGCGCGATGAGATCGGATACTACCTGGATCATAATGTACCCCCGGTGCCGGCGATCCTGAAGGGGCGTGAAACCTTCGATTTCATTGATGCACCCTTGATCTTGAGAGTTTCTTCAGGCGTGTTTCGCACACTCAGAAACGGTACAAACCACCTGCAATATCGTTTGTATGATCGCGCTGGTAACTTTTCCGGATTAAGCGCCCCGCTGACGTTCCAGGTCAACCTGCTTGCCATCCCCAGCAATCTACCGCGTCCCCAGATCCGACCTCCGGCCTATGATGATCTACTGATCGATCGCGAAGATGCACGGGCGATCGTCGCAGCGGGTATCCCTACCCAATATGACGACTTTGCGCCGGGGGACAACGTCTTGTTCTTTTGGGACGGCCGTCCGGTTCTCCCACCGCGACCTATCACGGGGTTCCCAAGTTGGGTCGATATACCTTGGAGCATTTTGCGGCCTCCCGGGACTTTGGTTCGGGAGCAAATACAGGCGCATTATGAAATCCATCGCGCAGGTATCCCCCCGGTTCCATCGCCCTCGGATTTTTTTTGGGTGGATTTGACAATTGCCGGTCAGGACCACGCTAACGCGCCCGCGAGACTCAACACGTCGTTGTCGAGGGTGGATGTTTTTGGACTGGGGTCGGGATTACATAATGAACTTGATATTCGGGATGAGACGCTGGGCGCGCAAGTTTGGGTACGGCTGTATATGGTGCCAGTTGCTGGAGAACGGTTGACACTTCATTGGGGAACAGTGGGGGCGGTTGCTCACTACGTTGTTCAGACGGGAGATGTGTTCGACCAGCCCGTCCGGTTCTTGCCTGATATACCTGGCAGTGTGATAACGGCAGGTGGCAATCATCCTCAACTCCCCGTTTTCTATGTGACCACCAACGGTGTGAATGAACAAGACTCACCGACAACGTTGGTGAATGTTCATATTGATCCTTTGATAGTACTTAGGCCACCGACAATCCAACATACGTTACATGGGGGCGCCCAGTATTTGACATGCAATTCCCGGCCACCCATTTGTGAAGGTGTGATATGGCAAGTACCTCATGATGCTTCTTTCCAGTTGCATGATGTCATTGAGTTTAGTTGTGAAGGTTACACCGACAATGCTGGGGCTCCTCCTTCCATTCCGGGGACTGATTTTGTGGAGCAAGTTCCATTAGACAGCCCTGCTGATGTAGCCAACGGCGTGAAGATAAGGGTTTGGCCCTGGGAAAAAATCGAGCCGATGCAAAACTATGCTTCTGCGTACGCACGTTATCGCTTGTTGCGTGGCGGCGTTCCCATTGGGAAGTCTACTGATCGCCTGGTCAGGATTGATCGAGTGTCTGCGGGGAGCGGGAAGGTTTGTTTCCCTGGTGATACGGGGTTTTGCGACGGTAGCTGATTTTTAGTAGCGGTAAGTTGAGGCTTATGTGCTGAGAGGAAGTTTCGCTTTTTCAACCGGCGCAAGAGGCAGTGTTTGCGTGGAAGATCTGTGGTGCTCATGCAATAGACGACTGTAAGAAATTAAATCAGATCATAGGCGGTTAGAAATGAAAAATATCAACAGGAACCTTAAAAAACCAACGCTGAGTGTTACACCCGTGCCGATAGCCTTGGATGATCCGCTAATTGATGGTTTGGTCGACGAGGCCAACTATCCGGGACTGATATCGCGTGACGCTTCAGATGCTCCGTTTCTACAGATTGATATCCCGCTGTCTACCTGGGTTCCAACCCCTATGAACCCAGCAAGAGCGGATGTTCTAGACCTTCACTTTGACGATATCGGTAACTTTGAATCAGGTTTGGTCGTCAGCGAACCGGTTTTTTTTTCCACTCCACTCCCCATGTTCTATTCCACACGAATTCCGAGGAGACTGCTGACAGAAGGGCTCCACCACGTCAGCTATAAGATAACGTCGGGCGGTCCGGGAGGTAATCCTTCCGGCTCCCGCCAATTGCCTTTGGTGGTCGACCGTACCGCTCCCTACGATAGCGTTCCTTACGTACCCCGTGCTTTGACGCTGCCTGCAGGTTGGCCAGGTAGCCTTACCGAGACTTTTCTGGCGTCTCATGATGCTGGAGGGGGCGTCCCCTTTGGGATTCCCGATTACGCGGCGGAAGGGGCTGATTCAGGTGACTTCTGGCGACTGTCCTACGCGGGTTCTAATGTAATCATCGCTCAGGGCCCGGTGTTTCCAGATAGGGTGGTGCGTTATAGCCGAGCCTTGGCCGAAGCAGCGGAGGGTCCCAGAAAGCTTGAATACCGGCTCGTTGATGTCGCAGGTAACGTGAGCGATGCCTCATTCGAGTTACCCATCTCAGTAGCGCTTACTCCAGCTCCCGTGCTGACGGCTTGCGGGGTCAGGGACGCTGTGTCGGTGACGGGGGTAGGGGACCGCCTGATCGATCGTCCAGATACGGCGAAATCTTTCGGCATGTTGGTGATCATTCCAACTTATGCTGCTGATCGAACGGCAGACGAGTTTATCGTGCACTTGACCACCACACACGGCACGCTGGACGTTGGGCCACTCCCCTTGGGTGGAGCACCGTTGCCATTCGATTTTCATGTGGGTTATTCGGTTCTTGTGGCACTGTATGGGACCAGTATTGGCCCTATCAGTCTGACGGTTGAGTACACGGTACGCCGCCACGGTGTACCGCATAAAGTCCCGACAGCCACAGTCATCAATTTGGATTTGTTCGAGGGGGGGCCGGACTATCCAGAGAAACCCGATCCCATCAACACCAATCTTCTGTTGCCAGTGCTGACCGGAAAGGGGTCGGGCAAGACCAATGAACTTGATGACACCGACAACGGCCTGGATGCTGATGTCGTGGTGGAGTTGTGGAGTGATCCGCCGTTGCCGTCGGCTCGCGATTTCACCATTCATCTGTACTATATGCACGAACTGGTCGATAGCCGGCCCGTGGTGGCTGCAACGGCAATGCCGGGCGATGAAATTCTCATGAGGGTTCCGTGGCCCTATATTCAACGCCATTCCAATACGACGATTCCGCTGCACTATCAAATCGAGGTGGCCGGTACAAACAATCGCGCGACTTCTGGGCCTCAGAGCATCAACGTCAATGCCAATATCATTGCCCTTCAGAAACCGACAGTGCTGGGAGCACTGCCAGAGGTGCCGGGAACACCGCCGCTGCCGGGTGAGATTCGTTGCGGGGCGTTGCTTGCACCGCAAAGGTTTGCGCGCGTGGCAGTTCCACCGGATCCCGAACTGATGAAGCGCGGCATGATCATCACGGTGCATTGGACGGCCTGCAGTGATGATGACGGGGCCATGCCTATTGCATCTGCTACGGATACATTTCCTTATGGACCGCTTACACCCCAAGAGGAGCAACTGGGCTTCACAGTATCCATCGGCCCGTATGATACGTACATCAAACCCATCAACAAGGCGAACCACAGTATGGGCTCGGTAGTGATCAAATATAACGTGCCGATCATCGGCACCGGACCGACGGACTCACCCGAAGCCTTGTATTTAGTGCGTGGCGTTTCAGCAGGGCCGGTTTACTGCGACGGTACGCCGTGGCCTGGAGCATGACAGGTAAGTGATAAAGGGGAGCGACAAGCTCCTCTTTTTTTGTCTTACTGCTGGCTTTCTTTATTCAAGTATCACACGCAGATAAATCCTACATACCCATTCCCCCTCTATCCCTAATCTGCAGCCCGTCGAGGCTTGGTCCCATCTCGCTGGGTGCCGGTCAATTCGTTCCTTTGGGAATTCTATTTACGGGTATGTATGCAATGAGTATCAACGCACTTTTTAAAAAACATCCACTGGCGCTGGCGCTTCAAGCGCCTGTGGTCAGTTTCTTCATGTTGTCTGCTTCGCTGGTGGAGGCTCGCTCCGAGCTGCACCCAGGCATGGAACGCACCATTGAACAGGGGCACATGCAGGACGATTGGGTTATCGGTGAGAACGCCCACTTGACCTCCAATGGCGCAACGATGAACCAGTCCCGCGTGAATGCGGGCAAGTTGACCTTGAACGCCGGCACCCGCGCTCAGGACATTCAGGCTTTCAATGGATCGAAAATTTCGTTAAACGGAGCAACTGTCGTTGCCAGAAGCTCGGCTGTGTCCGCCATCAGTCTTCAGGGTAGCACTGCAGATATACAAGGCAGCACGATCACCAATCACAACGGTATGGGCATTTCAGCGGTACGTGACTTTCACACCGAGCAGGGTTCTACGTTTAACGTGTTCAACAGTGTTATCAACGGCTCGACCCGTGGCGCGTTTGCCACGGCGTTCAGTGAGCTGAACTTTACTGGCTCGGAGGTCAATGGTACGGCCGACGATAGCGTTGGTATCCTGTTATGGGGCGCCACGGCCAATGCAACCGACAGTCGCATCAGTGGCGGTGAGAACGGGGTACGCCTCAGTTACGAAAGTGACACGTTGAACAACAGCACCCTGGTCTTGGACCGTACCAGCGTTGAAGGACGCAACGGCGCTGCACTGTTGGTGGAGGGGGATGCCTATGGCAGCACCGAAGCGAATATTCAGGTGCGTAACGGCTCCACGCTGACAGGTGGCAACGGAAACATCCTTGAGGTGATTGGTGGCTCCACCGCCAATATGAACGTCGACCGCAGCTTCCTGGTCGGTGACGTTGTCGTGGAAGAGGGCAGTACCGCCAAGCTGCAACTCAATAACGGCTCCTGGCTGACCGGCCAGTTGAAGAACGTGGCCGAGCTGAGCGTTAACGAAGCATCCAACTGGGTACTGGTGGGCGACAGCAATGTCGAGGCCTTGAAAATGGGCGGCGGTGCCGTGCATTTCGGTGGTGCAGATGAGTTCTACCAACTGGACGTGAAAAGCCTGGAAGGCGAAGGCACCTTCGTCATGCACACCGACTTCTCCACCCACGAGACCGACTTCCTCAATGTTGAAGGCAAGGCGGAAGGCAACCACAGCCTGTTGCTGGCGGCCACCGGTTCTGAACTGGCCAGCGGCCAGCCGATCAGGGTTGTGCACACAGAGGGCGGCGACGCACACTTCTCTCTGGTGGGTGACACCGTGGACATCGGCGCCTTCGCCTATGGCTTGCAGAAGGACGGCACAGACTGGCTGCTCGACCCCACCCGGCGCGGCACCAGCACCGGCGCCCATTCGGTACTGGCGTTGTTCAACAGCGCACCCACCGTGTTGTATGGTGAGTCGTCCATCCTGCGTACCCGCATGGGTGAGTTGCGCTTCAGCGAGGGCAGGAACAATGGCCTGTGGATGCGCAGCTACGGTAACAAGCATGAAGTAGCCGCCAACAAGAACGGTGCGGGTTACACGCAAGCCCAGAAGGGTTTCACCATTGGTGCCGATGCGCCGTTGTCCAGTGGTGATGGCCAATGGCTGGCTGGTGTGATGGCCGGTCACAGCACCTCGGACCTGAGCCTGAACCGTGGCAGCAAGGGTGAGGTCAAGAGCTACTACGTGGGCGGCTATGCCACCTGGATGGACGCCGAAAGCGGCCTGTACTTCGACGGCGTGGCCAAGTTGAACCGCCTGCATAACAACGTTGACGTCACCATGAGCGACGGCAAGAAAGCCAAGGGAAACTACGCGCAGAACGCTGTGGGCGCCTCGGTAGAAGTGGGTCGCCACATCAAGTTGGATAACGACTATTTCGTCGAGCCCTACGGCCAGTTGGCAGCGACCATTACCCAGGCGCAGAGCTATGAATTGTCCAACGGCCTGCACGCCAAGGGTGATCGTTCCAGCTCGGTGGTGGGTAAAGCCGGTGTGACGGTAGGCAAGAACATCCAGCTGGAGAGCGGCGGTGTGTTGCAGCCGTACCTGCGTACTGCGCTGGCCCATGAGTTTGACCAGAGCAACAAGGTATTCATCAACGATCAGAGCTTCAACAATGACCTGTCTGGCTCACGCATCGAGTTGGCTGCTGGCATTGCGATGTCGGTGTCGGAGAACGTCAAGCTGCATGCCGACTTCGAAACCAGCAAGGGCAAGAAGATCGATCAGCCGTGGGGTGTCAACGTCGGCATGCGTTACGATTTTTAAGGCGCCCGCTCACTTGAACAGGGGAAGCTTCGGCTTCCCTTTTTTGTGCGCCCAGCATAGGCGCAATCTTGTGGGTGAAAGTCCCGCCGTAAGCTGACCACAGCGCGAGAGAGAGCGTTATAGGGCTGGGTTGGAAAGCCTACTTCAAGTTGTCGCAAACACCAGGTGTCTGGCGTGAAATGGACAAATGGATACGGCATCGACTTAGAGCGATCCAGCTCAAGCAATGGAAGCGAGGGACGACGGTGTTTCGTGAGTTGGTGGCCCTTGGCGCGAGAGGTGGCCCAGAAAGTGGCATGCAACACCCGTCGTTGGTGGGATAACAGTCGATGGGCGCTCAATTGGGTGCTGAATCTTGCGTGGTTTGATCGCTTGGGGCTTCCGCGTCTGTCGTGACCTCAATCTCTCGAACCGCCCGGTGCGGACCCGCATGCCGGGTGGTGTGGCAGGGGCGCGGCCTATGGAAGCCGCCCCCTATGCCGATTTAGATCCACACGCTCAGCCAGGTAGAACCCAGCAGGAGCAGGGCCATGCATCGGTTGAAACGTCGCATGGCCTGCGGCGAGCGCAGGAGTCGGCTCGAAGCCGCGCCCAACAGGGCCCAGGCCGTGAGGCACGGCAGGGAAATGAGGAAAAAGACCAGCGACAGGGTGAGCACCCGGCCCTGGCGTTCTGCACCGCTTCCCGCGAATACACTGACCACCGCCAAGGCCATCGTCCAGGTCTTGGGGTTGATCAATTGCAGGCTGGCGGCGCCGCGTAAACCGAGTCGCTTTTGCGTTGATCGCACATCGATTCCCTCAGCGGGTGCGCTGAAAATCTGCCAGGCGAGGTAACTTAGCCAGGCAATGCCAGCCCAGTGCATCGTGCTTTGTAGCTTGGGCAAATGAACCAGCGACCGGCCAACGCTGGAACCCACCAGCAGTACGATCCCCGCTGCACCGGCGCAAGCCCCCAGAATAACGGGCAACGCGGCCTTGAAGCCGTAACGCGCGCTGTTGCTCAGCACTAGGATATTAGTTGGGCCTGGGGTAATCGAGGCAACAAAGGCAAACAACATAAACGACAACATGGCAGATGACTCCGAAAACCAATCGATGGCGTCGATCTTCGCTGGCCGGCGTATCACCTGTCTGGAAGGTTTGAGCAGCGCTTGCGGTACGCGGCGGGCGTCAAGCCGTAGGCGCGCACGAACCAGCGGCCCAAGTGGCTCTGGTCGGCAAAGCCCAGGGCAATCGCGACATCGGCGGGTTGCTCGCCCTTGGCCAGCAAGTGCCGGGCGTGGGCCAGACGCAGTTGCACCAGATACGCGTGGGGTGGCAAACCAAAGGCGCTCTTGAACGCACGGGTCAGGCGGAAACGGTCGACGCCGCAGGCCAGGGCCAGTTCGTCCATGCCCACATCCACGTGCAGATGAGCGTGCAGGTATTCCCGCGCCTTGTGCGCAACCAGTGGCAATCGCGGGTCTTCGCGGTAGCGGGTGCGCCAGTAGAGTTGGCCGGTGAGGCGCTCCAACAGATGGTCCATGGCGCGCTGGCGCACGATGCGCAGTTCGCCGCCGTGCAGGGTCTGGAAAGCTTGAGTGGTGGCGATGGCCAGGCGCGGGTCGCTGGTCAAGGTATTGGCGAAACTCAGTTGGCTATCGAGTGGTGCCTCTTCAAACACCGCGCTCACCTCCCGCGCCAACCACTGCGGGTCGAGATAGAGCATGTGGTAAGTGAAGCCGTCGGCAGTGGGCGCATCGCCATCATGCAGTTCCCCGGGCTCCACCAGAAACACCTGGCCGGGCACGCTGTTGTGGCGGGTACGGCGGCAGTTGAATTGCTGCACGCCTTGCTCGGTCACGCCGATCAGGTAGCTGTCGTGCCAATGCGGGTCGTACGCATGGCCTTCGAAATGCGCGCGCAGGGTCTCGATGCCGGTGTCGGCGTCCTGGGACAGGTCGATCCAATTGTGCGCGGCCATAAAACACCGAGGCGGAATAGGTGAGGTAATTAGCGCCCAGCTGGGCATAAGCGTCTAGAAGGTTTGTGCAGCCTCAACCGAATAAGCCAGCGGCGATATTGATCGAGAACCCCAGGATCGCCGTGTTGAACAGAAACCCGATCAATGACTGCCCCAGCACCACTTTGCGCATACTTCGCGTGGCGACGCCCACATCGGAGGTCTGCACCGCCACGCCGATGGTGAACGAGAAGTACAGGAAATCCCAGTAATTGGGGGTCGTCAGCCCTTCGGCAAAGCGCAGCGCCGGTTCCTTGCCGTCCCAGGTGTAATACAGGCGCGCGTAATGCACGCTGAAGATCACCCCGATCAGCAACCATGAACCGATCACCGTCAGCCCGGTAAACCCGTAGTGCAGCAGCCGTTCGGTGGTGGCCAGGTCCTTGCTGCCGACCAGTTCGAAGGTGATGGTCGCCAGGCTGGCGATGGCGGCGATGCACACGGTGAACAGGACCAGGCCGGCGTTTTCATCTTCGACCTCGGCGATGCGCTTCACGTCTTCGGCCTTGGCGCGACGGGTCAGCCACAGCATCAGCACCAGGTAGGTCCAGACCCCGGCGTTCCAGCCAATCAGGATTTTGCTGACGAGGGTGTCGGCCGGCGCCAGGATGCCCACGGCAAGGCCGAGCACGGCGGCGGCGGAGAGGCGAGGGTGGGTGCGGGCGAGGAAGGGCATGGCGGCTCACAGCTGACAGTGGGTCAACTGACTGTACCTCATCATGTGGGAGGGGGCTTGCCCCGATGGCGGTGTATCAATGAAAAATGGTTCAGCTGACATACCGCATCGGGGGCAAGCCCCCTCCCACAGGGTTTAACTCGGTTTAACGTGGAGATTTCTTCACTAGCTTCATGACCACTACAAAAAACACTGGCACAAACACCACCGCCAGTGTCGCGGTGATCATCCCGCCGATCACGCCGGTACCAATCGCTTGCTGGCTGGCGGAACTGGCGCCGGTGGCAATCGCCAACGGCACCACGCCGAGGATGAACGCCAGCGAGGTCATGATGATCGGGCGCAAGCGCAAGCGCGCAGCCTTCAGGGTGGCGCTCATCAGGTCTTCACCCTGGTCGTAGAGGTCCTTGGCGAATTCGATGATCAGGATCGCGTTCTTCGCCGACAGGCCGATGATGGTGATCAGGCCGACCTTGAAGAACACATCGTTGGGCATGCCCCGCAAGGCCACGGCCAGTACCGCGCCCAGCACACCCAGCGGCACCACCAGCAGCACCGAGGTCGGGATCGACCAGCTTTCATACAGCGCCGCCAGGCACAGGAACACGATCAGCAACGACAAGCCCAACAGCAACGGCGCCTGGGAGCCGGACAAGCGCTCCTGCAACGACAACCCGGTCCATTCCTGGCCCAGGCCGGCGGGCAATTGGCTGACCAGGCGTTGGATCTCGTCCATGGCCTCACCGGTACTGTGCCCTGGAGCGGCTTCGCCGGAAATCGCGATGGCCGGGTAGCCGTTATAGCGGGTCAGCTGGGTCGGACCCTGGGTCCATCTGGCTTCGACAAAGGCGGACAGGGGCACCATCTTGCCGGCGTTGTTGCGCACGTTGATCTTCATCAAGTCCGCCACCTGGCTGCGTTGGTCGCCTTCGGCCTGCACCACCACCCGCTGCATGCGGCCCTGGTTGGGGAAGTCGTTGATATAGGCCGAACCGATGGCCGAGGACAGCACGTTGCCGACGTCGGCAAACGACACGCCCAGGGCGTTGGCCTGCTTGCGGTCCACTTCCAGCTGCACTTGCGGTGCTTCGGCCAGGGCGTTTTCGCGCACGTTGGCCAGGATCGGGCTTTTCTCGGCGGCGGCCAGCAATTCAGTACGCGCCGCCATCAGTGCGGCATGGCCGACGCCACCCCGGTCTTGCAGGCGGAACTCGAAGCCGCTGGACGTGCCCAGGCCGTCCACTGGAGGCGGCAGGATGGCGTAGGCGACTGCATCTTTCAGTTCGCTGAAGGCCATGTTGGCGCGGTCGGCAATCGACGATGCGGAGTCATCGCTGCTGCGCTGCGACCAATCCTTGAGCGTGGTAAACGCCAGCGCTGCGTTCTGCCCCGAACCGGAGAAGCTGAAACCCATGATCATGGTGGTATCACCCACCCCAGGCTCTTCGGCGTTGTGCGCTTCGATCTGCTCGGCCACCTGCACCGTGCGGTTCTTGCTCGCACCCGGCGGCAACTGGATATCGGTGATGGTGTAGCCCTGGTCTTCCACCGGCAAGAACGAGGAGGGCAGGCGGCTGAACATCCAGCCCAGGCCCACCAGCAACACCAGGTAGATCAGCAGGTAGCGGCCGCTGCGCTTGAGGGCATAGGCTACCCAGCCTTCATAGCGGTCGGTGAGGCTTTCAAAACGCTGGTTGAACCAGCCAAAGAAACCGCCCTTGGCATGGTGCTCGCCCTTGGGGATCGGCTTGAGCAAGGTGGCGCACAGGGCCGGGGTCAAGGTCAGGGCGAGAAACGCCGAGAACAGGATCGAGGTGGCCATCGACAGCGAGAATTGCTGGTAGATCACCCCCACAGAGCCGGCCATGAACGCCATCGGCAGGAACACCGCCACCAGCACCAGGGTGATGCCGATGATGGCGCCGGTGATCTGGCCCATGGCCTTTTTCGTCGCTTCCTTGGGCGACAGGCCCTCGGTGGCCATGATCCGCTCGACGTTTTCCACCACCACAATCGCGTCGTCCACCAGGATGCCGATAGCCAGCACCATGCCGAACATGGTCAGCACGTTGATCGAAAAGCCCAGCAGCAACATGGTGGCAAAAGTGCCCATCAGCGCAATCGGCACCACCAGCGTCGGGATCAGCGTGTAGCGCACGTTCTGCAGGAACAGGAACATCACCGCGAACACCAGCGCCATTGCCTCAAGCAGGGTGTAGACCACCTTGGTGATCGAGACCTTGACGAAGGGCGAGGTGTCATACGGGATCTTGTACTCCACGTTGGCCGGGAAATAGCGCGACAGCTCGTCCATCTTGGCTCGCACCAGGGTGGCGGTGCTCAACGCGTTGGCGCCAGGCGACAACTGCACGCTGACGGCGGTGGACGGCTTGCCGTTCAGGCGCGTGGAGAACTGGTATTCCTGGCTGCCGACTTCCACCCGCGCCACATCGCCGATGCGCACGGTGGAACCGTCCGGGTTGGCCTTGAGCACGATGTCGGCGAACTCGGCCGGCGTCGACAACTGGCCCTTGACCAGGATCGCCGCGGTGATTTCCTGGGTATTGGTACCCGGCAAGTCACCGATGCTGCCCGCCGAGACCTGGGCGTTCTGCGCGCTGATCGCCGCGTTCACATCGGCCGGCGTGAGGTTGAAACCGATCAGCTTCTGCGGGTCGATCCAGATCCGCATGGCACGCTCGGCGCCGTACAGCTGGGCCTTGCCCACACCGTCCAGACGCTTGAGCTCGTTCATCACGTTACGCGCCAGGTAGTCGCTGAGCGCCACGTCATCGAGCTTGCCGTCGTTGGACGTGAGGGTCACCAGCAGCAGGAAGCCGGCGGAGACTTTCTCCACCTGCAAGCCTTGCTGGGTAACGGCTTGCGGCAGGCGCGGCTCGACCGCTTTGAGGCGGTTCTGCACATCGACCTGGGCCATTTCCGGGTTGGTGCCCGGTTGGAAGGTGGCGGTGATGGTGGCCGAACCCAGGCTGCTCTGGGATTCGAAATACAACAGGTGATCGGCGCCGTTGAGCTCCTGCTCGATCAGGCTCACCACGCTTTCGTCCAGGGTCTGCGCCGACGCACCGGGGTACACCGCGTAGATCTCTACTTTCGGCGGCGCGACGTTGGGGTACTGCGCCACCGGCAGTTGCGGGATCGCCAGCAGACCGGCCAGCAGGATAAACAGGGCGACCACCCAGGCGAAGATCGGGCGGTCAATAAAGAACTGCGGCATGGCGGGTTATTCCTTTACGAGCGGGCTGTCGTCCACTTCAACTTTTTCACCGGGGCGCGAGTGCTGCAGGCCTTCGACGATGATGCGGTCACCGGCTTTGAGGCCGTTGCTGACGATCCAGCGATCGTTGACCACCGCGCCCAACTCCACCGGCTGCTGGCTCACGGTCTGCTCGGCGTCCAGCAGCAAGACCATCGGGATACCGGCGCTGTCACGGGTGATGGCGCGTTGCGGCACGCTGATGCCTTGCTTGTCGACGGCTTGCTCCAGGCGCACCCGTACAAAGCTGCCGGGCAGCAGGTCGAGGTCCGGGTTGGGGAACTCGCTGCGCAGGATGATCTGCCCGGTGCCCGGGTCGACGCTGATCTCGGCGAACAGCAACTTGCCCGGCAGTGGGTACAGGCTGCCGTCGTCCTCGATCAGGGTGGCCTTGGCCTGGTCCTGGCCGACTTGCTTCAGGCTGCCGGCACGGAAGGCGCGGCGCAGGTCGTTCAGCTCGCGGTTGGACTGGGTCAGGTCGGCATGGATCGGGTCCAGTTGCTGGATGATCGCCAGCGGCGTGGCCTCGTTCTGCCCGACCAGCGCGCCTTCCGTCACCAGCGCCCGGCCGATGCGCCCGGAAATCGGTGCGGTCACAGTGGCGTAACCCAGGTTCAAGCGGGCGCGTTCCACGGCTGCCTTGTTGGCGGCCACTTCGGCGTTGGTCTGGCGTACGGCGGCGCGGGCGTTGTCGTAGTCCTGGCCGCTGATGGCGTTGCCTTCCACCAATTGGCTGTAGCGCTGCTCCTGCAGGCGCGCCTTGAACGCATCCGCCTCGGCCTTGCTCAGGTTGGCCTGGGCGCTGTCGAGGTCGGCCTTGAAGGGCGCGGGGTCGATGCGAAACAGCACGTCACCCTGTTTCACGTCATGGCCTTCCTTGAACACCCGTTGCATCACCACGCCAGCAACCCTTGCGCGCACTTCGGCGATGCGCGGCGCGGCAATGCGCCCGCTCAGTTCGCTGCTGATCGACAGGGGCTTGGCTTCCAGGGTTTCGATGCGCACTTTGGCCAGGGGCATTTGCGGCGCTTCGGCGGCGGAGTCGCCACACGCGCTCAGGGCCAGGGTGAGGGCCAGCAGGCAAAATGGCGCAAACAGATTCTTCGACATGCTCTTATCCCGATATTGACTGGCGCATCCTAAAGTCACCTGCGCCGTGGTGCTGTGAAGCTGTGTAGCTCGTGTGTGAAGAAATGTAAGGTGCGGCGCGCGGGGCGCCGGGGGCGTATATCCTTGCACAATCCTGCAAACATGGAGATGCCATGTGGGAGGGGGCTTGCCCCCGATAGCGGTGTATCAGTCGAAATACGCTTCACTGAGCCACCGCTATCGAGGGCAAGCCCCCTCCCACATGGGATTTGTGTACGACCAACAACTGTATTTTCTGGAAACACCTTTATGCCCAACATCCTCCTGGTGGAAGACGACGCCGCACTCTCCGAGCTGATTGCCAGCTACCTGGAACGCAATGGCTACCACGTCAATGTGCTCAGCCGTGGCGACCATGTCCGTGAGCGCGCACGCCTGAACCCGCCGGACCTGGTGATCCTCGACCTGATGCTGCCCGGCCTCGACGGCCTGCAGGTGTGCCGCCTGCTGCGTGCCGACTCGGCGGGCCTGCCGATCCTGATGCTCACCGCCCGCGATGACAGCCACGACCAGGTGCTGGGCCTGGAAATGGGCGCCGACGACTACGTGACCAAGCCCTGCGAGCCACGTGTACTGCTCGCCCGTGTGCGCACCTTGCTGCGTCGCAGCAGCCTGTCCGAGCCCCAGGTGGCCAACGACCAGATCATCATGGGCAACCTGTGCATCGACCTGTCGGAGCGCACCGTGACCTGGCGCGATCAGGCGGTGGAGTTGTCCAGCGGCGAATACAACCTGCTGGTGGTGCTGGCGCGGCATGCCGGTGAAGTGCTCAGCCGCGACCAGATCCTGCAACGCCTGCGCGGCATCGAGTTCAACGGCACCGACCGCTCGGTGGACGTGGCCATCTCCAAGCTTCGTCGCAAGTTCGACGACAACGCCGGCGAGGCGCGCAAGATCAAGACGGTGTGGGGCAAGGGCTACCTGTTCAGCCGTTCCGAGTGGGAATGCTGAGCCATGTTTCGTGTATTGCTGCGCCTCTACCTGATCACCATCGTCACCTACAGCCTGGCGATCTATTTGATCCCTTCGTTGGTGATCCAGCTGTTCGAACACCGCTACATGAACTACAACATCGAGCAGACCCGCGGCCAGCAAAAGCTGATCGTCAAGCAATATCAGCGGGCGCCGGTAGAGCGTTGGTCACAGGTGACCGAGCAACTGGGCCGCGATTTTGCGCCGCTGAAAGTGCAATTGCTGTTGCGCCAGGACGCCAGCTACACCCCGGCGGAAGAACAGCTGCTGGAGCAGGGCAAGTCGGTGGTGCGCCTGGGCGAATGGGGCTGGATGGAGCAGATCAGCTCGCCGATCAATGAGCAGTTCGTGGTCAAGCTGACCATTCCGCCCGACCCCATGGACATGAACGTGCTGTATTGGGCGATCAACGTGCTGATCGTCGCCGCGCTGCTGGCCTGCCTGCTCATATGGCTGCGTCCGCACTGGCGCGACCTGGAACGCCTGAAAAGCACCGCCGGGCAACTGGGCCAGGGTAACCTGGCCGAACGCACCGGTCTTCCGGCCAGTTCCAGCATCGGCAGCCTGGCGTCGGTGTTCGACGCCATGGCCGACGACATCGAGCACCTGCTCAACCAACAGCGCGATCTGCTCAACGCCGTTTCCCATGAACTGCGCACACCGCTCACGCGCCTGGATTTCGGCCTGGCCCTGGCGTTGTCCGAAGATTTGCCCGAGGCCAGCCGCGAACGCCTGCACGGCCTGGTAGCACATATCCGCGAGCTGGATGAGCTGGTGTTGGAGCTACTGTCCTACAGCCGCCTGCAAAACCCGGCGCAACTGCCAGAGCGGGTCGAGGTGGTGCTCGATGAGTTTATCGACAGCGTGCTGGGCAGCGTCGACGACGAACTGGAAAATCCCGAGATCGTCATCGATGTCGCGCTCGACTGTGCCGTGGAGCGCTTCAGCCTCGACCCGCGCCTCACTGCACGCGCTTTGCAAAACCTGCTGCGCAACGCCACACGTTACTGCGACAAGCGCATTCAGGTCGGCGTGAAGGTCTGCGCCAAGGGGTGTGAAATCTGGGTGGACGATGATGGCATCGGCATCCCGCTTGACCAGCGTGAACGCATCTTCGAACCGTTCTACCGCCTGGACCGCAGCCGTGATCGCGCCACCGGCGGTTTCGGCCTGGGCCTGGCCATCAGCCGACGCGCCCTGGAAGCCCAGGGCGGCACCTTGACGGCGTTGGCGTCGCCATTGGGCGGGGCGCGGTTCCGAGTGTGGTTGCCCACTGTCGATTAGAAAATTGGCCAGGGAAGGCGCACACTATGCCCCCGCTTTACCCGAGGAGAGATTGGCAATGACTGGTGTGCACACGTCTGCTCAACAAGGTTTCTCTACCCAGGCCGTCACCTATGCCCAGGGGCGGCCGGATTATCCGAGGCAACTCACCGGCTGGCTGGCCGACACATTGCGCATCAGCGCGCAGTCCAGCGTGATTGACCTGGGCGCCGGCACTGGCAAGTTCACCCGCTTGCTCAGCGCCCTGGCACCGACCCTGATCGCGGTCGAGCCGGTGGCGGCGATGGGCGCGCAGTTGACCCGACTGATGCCGGATGTGCGCCTGCTCAATGGCACCGCTGAATCCATCCCGTTGCCAGCCGCCAGCGCCGATGCAGTGGTGTGCGCCCAGGCCTTCCACTGGTTTTCCACCGAGGCGGCCCTGGCGGAAATCCATCGCGTGCTCAAGCCCGATGGTCGCCTTGGCCTGGTGTGGAATGTGCGAGACGAATCGGTGGATTGGGTCGCCGCGATCACCGACATCATCACCCCGTACGAGGGCGATACGCCGCGCTTTCATACCGGGCGTTGGCGTGACGCGTTCAGCGACAAGTATTTTTCCCAGCCCGAAGTCACCTGTTTCCCCTATAGCCATGTCGGCAGTCCTCAAGAGGTGATCATGGATCGCTTTCTCTCGGTGAGCTTTATTGCCGCGCTGGACGATGAGCCCAAGGCCCGCGTTACCGCGCAATTGCAGGCGCTGATCGACACCCATCCGGCGTTGAAGGGGCGGGACACCGTGGCCTTTCCGTATCAGACCCAGGCTTATGTCTGTCATCGACTGTCCTAAAAGGCATAAAGTCAGATCATATTGGTATAAGTCGTTATAAGAAAAATCGCTATCCTGCGGCCAGAAATTTATAAGGCCGCAGGTAGCTGTAATGGATGTGGGTAATATTGGTTTCGTGGTTGCCGGCCTGATCGTGGGTTTTATCGTGGGCATGACCGGTGTGGGCGGCGGTTCGTTGATGACGCCGATCCTGTTGTGGTTCGGCATCAACCCGGCCACTGCCGTGGGTACCGACCTGTTGTACGCGGCTATCACCAAGTCCGGTGGCGTGCTGGTGCACAGCAAGAACAGGAACATCGACTGGACCATCACCGGCTGGCTGACCCTGGGCAGCGTGCCGGCGGTGTTGCTGACGTTGTGGTTTCTGGCCAGCCTGCATACTGACCCCAGCGCCATGAATGCGGTGATCAAGCAGGCGCTCGGTGTGGTGCTGCTGCTGACGGCGTTGGCGATTCTGTTCAAGAAAAGCCTGTTGGCGTTTGCCCAGCGGCATGCGGGCGATAGCTATCACATGAGCCCGCGCAACCTGAATGCGCTGACGGTGGTGACAGGGGCGATCCTCGGCACCATGGTGGCGCTGACCTCCATTGGCGCGGGTGCGCTGGGGACGGTGGCGTTGTTTATTCTGTATCCGTTCCTGGCCACGCGGCGGCTGGTGGGGACTGAGATTGCACATGCCGTGCCGTTGACCCTGGTAGCCGGGTTGGGGCATGCCAGCATGGGCAATATGGATTGGCATCTGTTGGGGTTTTTGTTGATGGGGTCGTTGCCGGGGATCTATATCGGTAGTCATATGACGGGGAAGTTGCCGGATGGGGTGCTGCGGCCGTGTTTGGCGGTTATGCTCATGGCTATTGGCTATAAACTGGCTTTCTGATTGGGGGCATATCCGTTGTTCAGGTAACGGCCATTTAGGGTTCCGCCATCACCTAAATAACGGATATACACACAGTCAAAAACCTCAACCCACTACGCCAGGCCCATTCCCAATCTGCCAGACAAACGGCGGCTCAGCCCCATTGACCACCCAATCCCCCACAATCCGCGCCTTGTAAATCAGCGGATTATGCGACGACACCGTCCGCGCATTCCGCCAATGCCGATCCAGCGCCTTACCCTGGCGCACATCCGAAGCCCCCAGCGCATTAAACAACTCGCTGGTCGCTCGCTGAATCAACGACGACACCACCACCTGTGCGGTAGCCGACTCAATCTCGGCCGCCACATTGGCTTCGCGCTCTACCGCATCATCGCCCCCGAATCGCGCCACATACGCCCGTTGCGCGGGCAGTGTCGCCTTCAGCGCGCTCGCTTCGGCGGCATACACCAGCGCCGCCACTTCACCCACCACCTGCTGAATCTGCGCATCCTGGCTGACATGCGCCGCATTGCCATGGCTGTAGATGCGCTTGCGGCTGCGCACCTGATGCGCCACATCGCGCAGTGCCGCACGGCCGATACCCGCCAAGGTGGCCAGCAGCACCAGTTGGTAGAACGCGGTCTGGTATTTGAAGCGCGTGGCAAAGTCGATCACGTTGTCCGCGTCCACCACCGCATCGGTAAAGCGTGACGTGCCGCTGCCAGTGGTGCGCTGGCCAAAGCCATCCCAGTCGTCACTGTGCTCCACGCCAGGCTGACGGGCGCGGGTCGCGGCGATCACGTCGCCACCGGTGTCGCTGCGTTGGGCGTACACATCGATCCAGTCGGCGAAGATGCTGCCGGTGCTATAGAACTTTTCTCCGTTGAGCTTCCAGTGGTCACCGTCGGGGCTGACCTGGGTGACCACGTCGCCAATGGCCACGCTGCCGATCTCGGTCCAGGCACAGCCGACGATATCGCCGTCCACAAATCGCTTGAACCACACATCGCGTCCGGCGCCGGGCGGTGCATTCAGGCGGTCTTCGGCAAAGGCGAAGTGCCCGCGCAGGGCCTGGGGCACGTTGGAGTCGGCTTCGGCCAGTTCGATCAGCAATTCGAACAACTGCGGCAGTGACGCGCCGCCACCGCCATATTCCACCGGTACGCGCACCGCGCCAAACCCCGCCTCCTTGAGCCATTGGATCGGCTCATGGGGCAGGGTGCGGCTGTGTTCGCGCGCTACGGCGCCTTCGGCGATGCGCTGGAAGATCGGGCGGAAGCGTGCCGCCAGCGTGGGGTAGTCGACGCCGGTGGACAGCGGGTTGATGACGTGATGTTCGGTCATGGCGAGGCTCCTGGGCAGTGATCGATGCAGAGGCGATTGCACAGTCCGTGCCGGGTGCCGGGGCGCGTATTTCCGGGGAAAAACAGCGGGTCACTGTTGCCCTGGCAACAGCGGATCGACAAACCAGCGCAATCCAAAACACTGGCGACGCCATAGGGTCGTTGACCCAAGCCGCCTGGCCTGGGCGTTTCGCCGGCCTGGCACGCTTGCTGCTCAAGCCCTGGTACATCCCTTTTGTGCGAGGTACCGTCCGATGACTCAACACGCCGTGAAATTTGCCTACTGGGTGCCCAACGTCAGCGGTGGGCTGGTGGTCAGCAAAATCGAGCAACGCACCCACTGGGGCATCGACTACAACCGCAAGCTGGCGCAACTGGCCGAGGCTGCCGGCTTCGAGTACGGCCTCACCCAGATCCGCTTCACCGCCGGCTACGGCGCCGAAAACCAGCATGAGTCCGTGGCATTCAGTCATGCGTTGCTGGCTGCGACCACCAAGCTCAAGGTGATCGCCGCGATCCTGCCCGGCCCGTGGCAGCCGGCACTGGCGGCCAAACAATTGGCAACCATCGACCAACTCACCAATGGCCGTATCGCGGTGAATATCGTCAGCGGTTGGTTCAAGGGTGAGTTCCAGGCCATTGGCGAACACTGGCTGGAGCATGACGAACGTTATCGCCGCTCCGAAGAGTTCATCCGCGCCCTCAAGGGCATCTGGACCCAGGATGACTTCACCTTCAAGGGCGACTTCTACCGCTTCAACAACTACACCCTCAAGCCCAAGCCGCTGGGCCAGCCCGAAGTATTCCAGGGCGGCAGCTCGCGGGCGGCACGGGACATGGCGGCGCGGGTGTCGGACTGGTACTTCACCAACGGCAACACCCCGGAAGGTATCAAGGCCCAGGTCGATGACATCCGCGCCAAGGCGGCAGCCAATAACCACTCGGTCAAAGTCGGTGTCAACGCCTTTGTGATCGCCCGCGACACCGAGGAAGAAGCGCGCGCCGTGCTGGCGGAGATCATCGACAAGGCCGACCCGGAAGCGGTGAATGCCTTCGGCGATGCGGCGAAACAGGCCGGCAAGGCGTCCCCGGAGGGAGAGGGTAACTGGGCCAAATCCAGCTTCGAGGACCTGGTGCAGTACAACGATGGCTTCAAGACCAACCTGATCGGCACGCCGCAGCAGATCGCCGAGCGCATCGTTGCGCTCAAGGCGGTGGGGGTGGACCTGGTACTCGCCGGGTTCCTGCACTTCCAGGAAGAAGTCGAATACTTCGGCAAGCGCGTGTTGCCGTTGGTGCGTGAGCTTGAAGCCAAGGCGGCAATCAAACAGGTGGCTTGATCCGTGCGAGCTTGATCCGTGCAAGTAGTGAGCGGGCTTGCTACAGGTGTTTTTCCAGGCGCAGGGCGGGAGTGTGGTCTTCGTAGTAGTCGTTGATCAGGGCAAAGCGCCGATAACCGTTGCGCTCATAGAGGTTGAGGGCGCCGGGGTTGTCGGTGCGTACTTCCAGACGTATGCAGGTGTAGCCCTGTGCCACGGCGATAGCTTCCACGCCGTTCAGCAACTGCTTGCCCAAGCCAATGCCGCGTGCATGCTCGGCAATGGCAATCGAATACAGGCGCGCCGAGGAGGCGCCCCGACGAAACAACACCAGCGCATAGCCGAGTAACTGCCGGTCATTTTCCGCCACCAGCAACTGGCCGTGGGCGCGGCTGACCATCCACTGGAAACTGCGCGATGACAGCCGGTCGCTGCTGAAACAGCGCTGTTCCAGTGCCACCAGTTCAGACACATCGTTGGAGGTTGCAACGCGAAAGCAAAGAGCCATATGACCGCCGTAAAAGTTGTGTAACGAAACGGGACTTCTCTAAATGATCGTGCTTAATAGAAAAGGTCGAGTTCTCTAAAGCGGATCAACTATTATGTCGGCGGTACAAGGTCATTGGCGTGAAGTATCGGAGCAAACAGTCGCGACGACAATAACTGACAAGGGTTATTTTCTCGCCCCCCTCAAAGGAACCCGTCAAGTCGTGATCATTGTCGAGCGCAAGGAAGATTGGGCCTCCTACTTCCCCAGCGAAGACATCGTCACCGCCCAGGAGTACCTGGAACAGACCCGGGAAACCGAAACTGGCAAGCGTGTGCAGGTGATCAACCTGTGTCGCGGCTACAAGTACCTGGGCCACGGTTATTACTGCTCGCTGCTGGCAGAAGCCCGCGGGCACAAGGTGATTCCGTCGGTGCGCACCATCAGCGAACTGACGAAGAAGTCGCTGTACGGGCTGGCCCTGGACGACCTGGATAAAACCCTCGATAAAGCCTTGAGTCATCATCTTTACAGCAATACCGAAGGCTTTACCCTGACACTTTACTTCGGCCGGACCAATATAGAACCGTTGCAGGACCTGGCCCGTCAGTTATTTGAAGCGTTCCCGTGTCCCATCCTGTTAGTTGATTTCAAAAGGAATAACGGCTGGCATATCGAAGGGATCAAGTCCGGTGTATTGCACAAGTTGCGCGATGACCAGGAAGATCAATTCGCCCATGCGCTGGACAACTTCAGCCGCAAGATCTGGCGCCAGCCGCGCTCACGTCGCCTGGCCCGTTATGACCTGGCCATCCTGCACGATCCCCAGGAACAGTTGCCGCCGTCCAACGCCAAGGCATTGGATAATTTCATCCGCGTGGGCAAGGGCCTGGGCATCGATGTGGAGTTGATCGAGCGCAAGGACTATTCGCGCCTGGCCGAGTACGACGCCTTGCTGATCCGCGAAACCACCAGTGTCGACAACCACACCTACCGTTTTGCCAAGAAAGCCGAAAGCGAAGGTCTGGTGGTGATGGACGATCCGGCGTCGATCCTGCGCTGTACCAACAAGGTCTACCTCACCGACTTGCTCAACAGCCACCAACTGGGCATGCCCGCCACCGAGATTCTGTACAAGGAACGACCGGAAGACTTCGAACGGGTCGGCGAGCGCCTGGGCTTCCCGCTGGTGCTGAAGATCCCTGACGGATGCTTTTCCCGAGGCGTGATCAAGGTTGAAAGCCAGGAGGCTTTGCTCAAGGCCACCGCCGAGTTGTTCGAGCATTCGGTGCTGTTGCTGGCCCAGGAATTCTTCTACACCGAGTACGACTGGCGCATCGGCGTGCTCAACCGCAAGCCGATCTTTGCCTGCCAGTACTTCATGTCCAAGGGCCATTGGCAGATCTACAACCACAAGGCCATCGGCCAGGACATCAACGGTGAATGCCGCACCCTGGCGGTCCATGAAGCGCCCAGGGCAGTGGTGGAGCTGGCGGTGAAGACCGCCAACCTGATCGGCGATGGCCTCTACGGCGTCGACCTCAAGCAGTCCGGTGACAAGGTGGTGGTGATCGAGGTCAACGACAACCCCAACCTGGATGCGGGCATCGAGGATGCGTACTTGCAGGACGACTTGTATGGCCTGGTGCTGGAGGAATTCGTGCGGCGCCTGGAGTTGAAGCGCCAGGGCCAGGTCTGGTGACCCGGCGATGATCCAGCGTTTCGACCTGACCGATGGCAAGCTGCAGGGCGGAGAGAGTGACGCAGCCCCGGTCATGTTGTTCAACAACCCTGACCTGGCCGAACGTGAGTGGCTGCGCGACCACCACAAGCTGGACGAACACGCCCTGGCCTCGGCCCTGGACCCGGACGAAGTCTCGCGTATCGAATTTCACCCCGACAATCTGTTCCTGATCTGGAAACGGCCGGAGAACTACTCCGGCGGCGGCAACCTGGTGTTCGAAGTGTCGTCCTGCGGCCTGCTGTTTTCTCCCAGCCGCCTGCTGGTGATCGCCACCGACGAAACCCCGCTCAGCGGCCTGGGCAAGCGCCGTCCACTGCACACGCCGCTGGATGTGCTGCTCGATCTGTTGCTCAACAACATCCACCATTACCTCGGCCACCTGAAGGTGATCAAGCTGGTCGCCCGCGAGTTGCAGCAGCAGTTCAATGCGTCCATGAGCAACCACCACCTGATGCAGATGTTCAACCTCAGCGAGAGCCTGATCTATTACATCAACGCGCTGCACAGCAACGGGGCGGTGTTGTCGCGGTTGCGCAACCACGCGGAAAAGGAACATTTCAGCGCCGAGATCATCGGGCTGATCGATGACCTGATCATCGAGAACCACCAGTGCTACAAGCAGGCGGAGATCTATTCCAACGTGTTTTCCGGCCTGATCGATGCGCGCGGCAACCTGATGAACAACAGCATGAACAACCTGTTGCGCAAGCTCACGCTGATCAACGTGGTGTTCCTGCCGCTCAACCTGATTGCGAGCATCGGCGGCATGTCGGAGTTCAGCATGATGACGGCGGGGACGCCGTGGTGGGTGTCGTATCCGTTGTTCCTGCTGGCGATGGGGCTTGGGGCGGGGTTGATGGTGTTGGGGCTGAAGCGGATAGCGGGCGGCGCCAATGTGGTATGAACACCGGCTCCTACAGGGGTTGTGTCGTTCAGGCGCCGGGTTGCAAGGTCAAGACCTCGAACCCATCCGCCGTCACGGCCACGGTATGTTCCCACTGCGCCGACAGGCTGTTGTCCTTGGTGACCACCGTCCAGCCATCCTTGAGGCTGCGTACTTTCGAGCTGCCCTGGTTGAGCATCGGTTCCACGGTAAACACCATGCCTTCACGCAGTTCCAACCCGGTGCCGGGACGGCCGAAGTGCAGGACCTGCGGTTCTTCGTGCATCTGTCGGCCAATGCCGTGGCCGCAATACTCGCGCACCACGCTGTAGCCGTTGGCCTGCGCGTGGCTCTGGATCGCGTGGCCGATATCCCCCAGGCGTGCGCCGGGCTTGACCTGACGAATGCCGGCCCACATCGCTTCAAAAGTCTGTTCCACCAGGCGCCGGGCCTTGGGCGCGACGGTGCCGATCATGTACATCTTGCTGGAGTCGGCGATAAAGCCGCCTTTTTCCAGGGTGATGTCGATGTTGATGATATCGCCGTCCTTGAGGATGTCCTTGGCGCTGGGCATGCCGTGGCACACCACCTCATTGATCGAGGTGTTGATGCAGAAGGGGTAGTCGTACTGACCCAGGCTCGCCGGGCGGGCCTTGAGGTCATTGCGGATGAAGGCTTCGACGGCGGCGTCCAGCTCCAGGGTGGAGCGACCGGCGGCGACAAAACCGTCGAGCATGGTGAAAACCTGGGCCAGCAGGCGTCCGGATTCACGCATCACCGCCAGTTGTGCGGCAGTCTTGATCATCAACTGCGCCCCCGGATCAGGTCGGGCTTGTCCAACAGCAGTTTGTTGATCAGCTCGTTGTAGGGCAGCTGCGGATTGAGTTCGGCGAGCAGCCCGATCTTGATCCAGAATTCGGCCTGGGCGTTGATGGAGCGGTCCATCGCGGCGCTGGCCAGGCGCAGTTGTTCGTGCAATTGGTCGGTGATCTTGACGATGCCCATGGTGTTCACTGTGTGGTGGAAATATACAAAGCGTATATGTTTCGTATATCGACAGTAAACCCCTGGGCGCCAAATGGCGCTTGACCATTGACTTGCCCGCAGGCCGCCGGTTAGTTTGGTTACATGACATTTCAAGCCTTTCGCAGCCAGCCAAGCATTATTACCGCCATTCCTCATTTGGCGGGATAGCGCACGGCTGTACCCAAACCCGCCCTAGAGGCGGGTTTTGTTTTTCCGTCTCCAGGGTTTCTGACAAAAAGCCAGGAGACACCCATGAGCACCTGCACCGCGCCTCACACCGCCGACCCGGGACTGCTTGAGCATTACGTGAAGAAGATGCTTGCCGCCCCGGTATACGACCTGGCGGTGCGCACGCCGTTGCAGGCGGCCCCGGCCCTGTCGGCGCTGCTGGGTAACCAGGTGTTGCTCAAACGCGAAGACCTGCAACCGACCTTTTCCTTCAAGATTCGCGGCGCCTACAACAAGCTGGTGCAGCTTACGCCTGAGCAAAAAGCCCGTGGCGTGGTGACCGCGTCGGCGGGTAATCACGCCCAGGGTGTGGCCCTGGCGGCACGGGAACTGGGGATCGAGGCACGCATTGTAATGCCCGCCAGCACCCCGGAACTCAAGGTGCAGGGCGTGCGTTCACGCGGCGCCGAAGCGGTGCTGCACGGCGCGAGCTTCCCGTTTGCCCTGGCCCACGCGCTGCAGTTGGCCGAGTGGTCCGGGTGCACCTTTGTTTCGCCCTTCGATGACCCGGACGTGATCGCCGGCCAAGGCACCGTCGCCATGGAGATCCTGCGCCAGCAGCAAGGGCCGCTGGACGCGATCTTCGTGCCGGTGGGCGGTGGTGGCCTGATCGCGGGGGTCGCCGCCTACGTCAAATACCTGCGGCCCGAGGTGCGCATCATTGGCGTCGAGCCCGAAGGTTCCAGCTGCCTGTTGGCGGCACTGCGGGCCGGTGAACGGGTGATACTACCCAGCGTCGACGGGTTTGCCGACGGCACGGCAGTGGCGCAGGTCGGTGCGTATGGCTTCGAGATCTGCCGCGACTGGGTGGATGAAGTCATCACTGTCAGCAACGACGAACTGTGCAGCGCCATCAAGTTGATCTACGACGACACGCGGTCCATCACCGAGCCTTCCGGTGCGTTGGCGGTAGCGGGCATCCGCCACTACGTGGCCCGTCATCAATTCCGCGGGCATACCCTGGTGGCGATCAACTCCGGTGCGAACATCAACTTCGATAGTTTGCGACATGTTGCTGAAAGGGTGGCTGCACAGGGCGCCGTTTAACTTGAAGCCCAGGGTTAAACGATTAATCGCAGCGGTTCGACGACGATTCCGTCGACACTGTTCAACCTCTATAACAACGCACAGTGCTTATGAGGAAAGGTTACAACGAGGGCCGTTTTTGCCGAGTAGGCTTGGGAGTTACAAGCGTCTGCCAGGGTCGGCAAGACGTGGCGGGCACACGCCTGCCAGGTTCATAACAATCTGTTGGCAGTCTCAGAAAAGGAGAGGTTGACCATGCTTTCGGAACTAGAGCTTCGCAGCATCATTGAAGGAAGTTTCCTGCCTAAACGGTGCGAATGCACCAAAGCCGAAGATGCCTCGCTGACGATCAAGATCTATGACGACCGTGACCGTGACCGGGTGGATTTGGAAGTCAAAGGTATCAACGCGGACAAACTCGACAGCAGTCGAGCGATTTGCAACCTGATTGCCGGGTTGCGCGAAGACCTCAAGCATACCCATGCACCCGCCCTGCAACGCGCGGGAGGGCGCAGCTTCTATTAGCTTGACGCTTGAGTATGAGGGACCGAAGACCTGTGGGCCTGGATAAACGCCAGGCCCAATACGGTTTCTGTTGCCACTGCCAGCAGGATGCCTGGCCCCGCATTGCCATTGATCCACTCACCAAACCCCAATAGCGCCAGCACCAGGCACCCGGCGACAAACCCGGTGGTCAGGGCGCGGCGCGTGTCCGAAGGAGGCGCGTGACGGGCGCGGTAGAACATGATGCCGATGCCCAGGAAGAGCGCGGCGTTGCGGCGCGACACCATCCCGGTGGCGTTGGAATACTCCACGCTCCACAACCACAGCAGCAGGTCGGGACGCAGGCCCCAGACCAGTGCGAGGGCGAAGCACAGCAGGGCGGTGAAGGTGGCGAGGGTACGGAAGTTCAAGCGCATGGCGAATCCTTTCAGCCTTATGACAAGCCCGCAAGCGTACGCCTATTTGTGCGAGCCTGGCTCTATTGCTTCAACGCCTCAGTTCTGGAAGTCGCAGGCTTCGGACATTTTCCGGTAGCTCACGTCTTCTACCTTGCCTGCTTTATCCAGGAACTTGATATCCGCCTTGATGACCTTGCACTCATCGGTCGGGGTTTCGTTCATGGCCAGCACCTTGTCGATATTCATCGGCAGGCCGTAGTGGTAAGGCACGGGTTTGACGGCGGCTGTTTGATCCTCGGCCTGGGCCAGGCCAGACGCAGCCGCCAGTGCAAGGGTGGCACCGAGCATCAACGTGCGCAGTTTCATGGTGTTTCTCCGCAACAAGTGGGTACAACTTCACTCTCGGCTTGCGGGATTAACCATCGATTAAAGTTTGCCTGGCTGACAAAAGCTTCATCCAAGCTGATGACGATAGGGCAGGTCCGGCCCGGTCTTGCCGCAGGTCATCGCCGCGGCGCGAATGGCAAAGCCCAGCATGACGTCGATCTGTGCCCGCGTGAGCTGTTGCAGGCCCTCTACCGAGTCAAGCTGCTGCTCGGTCAGCCAGGCAATCAACGCCGCCTGGAAGGTGTCGCCGGCCCCCACCGTGTCGGCCATCACCACCTTGACTGCCGGTTGCGACCAGTTGCCGTGCTGGCGGCTGAACACACTGGCACCGTCGCCGCCACGAGTGAGGAACACCAATTGGCAACGGTGTTGCAGCCAGCCCTGCAGCACGCTTTCCGGCGACTGGTCCGGGTAGAGCAGGTGCAGGTCTTCGTCGCTGACCTTGATCAGGTCGGCATGCTTGACCAGCTCCGCCACGCGGTCGCGCCACAGCTGGATATCCGGCTGCGGGTTGAGGCGCACGTTGGGGTCGAGGCTGATCAGGCGTTTGCCGCTTTCGCGCTTGACCAGGTTCAGCAGGGTGTCGCCAATCGGCTGCACCACCAGGGAAAACGAGCCGATATGCAGGCCGCGAATGTCAGCCCCCAACGCGGGCAGGTGGGCGACTTCCAGCAGGCGGTCGGCGCAGCCTTCGCCTCGGAAGTTGTACTGCGGTGAGCCATCGGCACCCACGGCGACCATCGACAGGGTGGTCGGCGCGGCGAACTCCACCAGGAACTGCTCGCTCACGCCTTCATCCTTGAGCACCTGCAACAGGCGACGGCCAAGGAAGTCGGTGGACAAGCCGCCGAACAACCCGGCCTCGATACCCAGGCGGCGCAGGCCTACCGCCACGTTGAACGGCGAACCGCCGGCAATCGCCTTGTAGTTGACCTTGGAAGCCTGCCCGCTGGCATCTTCCTCGCTGAAGAAATCAAACAGCGCTTCACCACACACCAGATACATAGTCGTTCGCTCTTAAAGGGTTGCCACGAGTTGTTGATAGCGCTCGTAAGCCTGCTGGTAGGCGCCTACGCTGCCCGCCACCGGCAGGGTCCGGCTGGCGGGGTCGACGCTTACGCATTTGTCGCACAGGCTGGCCAGCGCTTCGCCGGACTGGCACCACGCCGCCTGGATCGCCGCGCCCAGGGCCGCGGCTTCGCTTTGTTCGGTGCAGACCACTTCGGTGTTCATGATGTCGGCCACCATCTGCCGCCACACCGGGCTCTTCGAGCCGCCGCCGATCAAGCGGATGCTCTGGCTTTGCAGGCCGGTCTCGCGCAGCAGGTCGAGGCCGTAGCGCAGGCCGAAGGTGGTGCCCTCGACCACGGCGCGGCACAGGTTGGCGCGGCTCAGGTTGGTCATGGTCAGGCCGTGCAGGCTGCCGGTGGCGTGGGGCAGTGCGGGTACACGCTCACCGTTGAGGAATGGCAGCATGCTCACGCCGTCGGCGCCGATGGGCGCCTGATCGACCAGGGTGTTGAACGCGGCCAGGTCGAGGTCGAACAGCTCGCGCATGACCCCGGTGGCGTTGGTCAGGTTCATGGTGCAGATCAATGGCAGCCAGCCGCCGCTGGATGAGCAAAACGTCGCGACCGAAGCCTGGGGGCTGACGTTGGGTCGGTCGGCAAATGCATACACGGTGCCCGATGAACCCAGGCTCATGGTGATCACGCCGGTCGCGATATTACCGGTGCCAATGGCGCCCATCATGTTGTCGCCGCCGCCGCTGGAAACGATGGCGTTGGGGTTGATGCCCAGGCGTTCGGCGATGGCCGGCAGGATTGTGCCGACGCTTTGATCCGCTTCGATCAACGCCGGCAGCGCCGCTTCAAGGCGGCCGCTGGGATCGATGTGCTTGAGCAGGTCCACATCCCATTCACGGCTGCGCACATTGAAGTAGCCGGTGCCGGACGCATCGCCGTATTCCGCGACGGCCTTACCGGTGAGCCAATAGTTGAGGTAGTCGTGGGGCAGCAGGATATGCGCAATGCGTGCAAACAGGTCCGGGTGCTGTTCGCGGGTCCACAGTAGCTTGGACACGGTATAACCCGGTGCAATCGCCACACCGAGGCGTTCCAGCGAGCCGTTCTCACCGCCCAGATAGGCCAGCAGGCGCTCGTTTTCAGGCGTGGTTTCGGTGTCGCACCACAGCTTGGCCGGGCGCAATACCTCACCGTGTTCATCCAGCAGCACCAAGCCATGTTGCTGGCCGGACACGCCGATACCGAGGATATCCTGGCCGTCCACACTGGCCTGTTGCAGGGCGCGGTGGGTGGCCTCGGTGAAGGCGTCCAGCCATTCCTGGGTGTGCTGTTCGCGGCGACCGTTGGCGCCGCTGATCAGGGTATGCGCCGCAGCGCCGAGGCCCAGTACCCTGCCGCTGGAGGCGTCGAGAACGATGGCCTTGGTGCCCTGGGTGCCGCAGTCGATGCCGAGAAACAGGTTTTGCTGGGTCATGAGGGTGTGCTCAGCAGTTTATTGTTCGAGTTGGCAATGCATTCCAATGTACAAGGGGGCAAGCCCCCTCCCACATGTTTAAGTCGGTTTCTTCAGGAGATGCTCCAGGGTTCTGGTCACGCCGTGATCACGCAAGCTTGCATAACACCGTTCGAACGCTGCCACAAACTCGGCCGACTTGGGAATAGCCGTGCCAAAAATCTCTTCCACCCCCAGCAGGCGCTTGCTGATCAGTGCATCGTCACTCACCAGTCCCTGGCAGAACTCGGCACGCGGGTCGGGGATCTTGTAGCTCACGCCATGCTCATCCACGCCTTTCAGGTACAACGCCCAGGCCGCCACCACCAGCGCCGCACGCTGCGTCTCGCGCCCATCGGCAATCAACCGGTTGATGGTCGGCACGGTGAACTTGGGAAACTTCGACGAGCCATCGGAACACACGCGCTCCAGTTGATCGGCAATCGCCTGGTTGGAGAAGCGGTCTACCAACGTCTGCTTGTACTCCGTCAGGTCGATGCCCGGCACCGGCGCCAGGTTCGGCGTGACGTCCAGGTCCATATAGGCGCGCATGTAGGCTACGAACAGCGGGTCATTCATGGTCTCGTGCACAAACCGATAACCCTTGAGAAAACCCAGGTAGGTCAACGCCAGGTGGCTGCCGTTGAGCAGGCCGATCTTCATTTCTTCATAGGGCGTAACGTCATCGGTGAACTGCACGCCGACCTTTTCCCAGGCCGGGCGCCCGTTGACGAATTTGTCTTCCAGCACCCACTGCACAAAGGGTTCGCACACCACCGGCCAGGCGTCGTCGATACCGTGCTCGTCATGCAATTGCAGGCGGTGGGCGGTGCTGGTCATCGGTGTGATGCGGTCGACCATGGCATTCGGGAAGCTCACGTTGGCCTTGATCCAGTCGTGCAGCTCGGCATTGTGCAGCGCTGCGAACGCCAGCAGGGCCTTGCGGGTCACGGCGCCGTTGTGCGGCAGGTTATCGCAGGACATCACGGTAAATGCCGGGGTGCCGGCGGCGCGGCGCTGGGTCAACGCGGCGCAGATAAAGCCGAACACGGTTTTCGGTGCGCTCGGGTGCGCCAGGTCGTGCTGGATCTGCGGCAGGTGGGCCATGAACTCGCCGTTGCTGTCGTCGATGCAGTAGCCGCCTTCGGTGATGGTCAGCGAGACGATGCGAATGGCCGGGTCGGCCAGTTTGTCGATCAGCGCCTGGGCGCCGTCTTCGGCCAGCAGCATGTCGCTGATCGAGCCGATCACCCGCACCTCGGTGTCGTCGGTGTCGCCCAGTTCGTACAGGGTGAACAGGTAGTCCTGGCCCGCCAGGTCGTCGCGGGCCTTGCGGTCCTCGGCACGCAGGCCGACGCCGCAGATGCTCCAGTCCAACCCTTCGCCAGTGTTCATCAGTGCATCGGTGTAATACGCCTGGTGCGCACGGTGAAAACCGCCGACGCCGATATGGGCGATGCCCTGGGTGGTGCTGGCAATGGCATAGGTGGGCAGCTTCACTTGCGGTGCCAGCTGGGTGAGGTTGTGTTTATTCAGTTTCATCAGTTCAATCTCGCGAAATCAGGCGGCAGCGCGCAGTGGGCGGGCCACGGCCACGCCATCGGTGTCGAACAGATGGCAGTGCGCCGGGTCCAGGTGCAGGTGCAGCGTCTCGCCGTACTGGCTGGCCATGTCGCCACGGATGCGCATGGTCAGCGGCTCGCCATTGGCGGTGATGACGTGGCAGAAGGTGTCGCTGCCCAGGCGCTCGCCGACGTCGGCGGTGACGGTCAGGGTGGTTTGGCCGGGCGTGGCGATTTCCAGGTGCTCCGGGCGAATGCCCAGGGTCACCGCGCTGCCGGCGCTCAGGGTGGCGCTGCTCAACGGCAGGTTGATGGTGGTGCCGGCATCCAGTTGCACTTCACAGCCCTGGCCTTCGACGCGGGTGACCTTGCCTTTGAGGAAGCCCATCTTCGGTGTGCCGAGGAAACCCGCCACGAACAGGTTGGCCGGCTGGTGGTACAGCTCCAGCGGCGAGCCGACCTGCTCGATACGGCCACTGTTGAGTACCACCACTTTGTCGGCCAGGGTCATGGCTTCGACCTGGTCGTGGGTCACGTAGATCATGGTCGCTTGCAGTTCTTTATGCAGGCGCGCCAGTTCCAGGCGCATCTGCACGCGCAGGGCGGCGTCGAGGTTGGACAGCGGTTCGTCGAACAGGAAGATCTTCGGGTTACGCACAATTGCCCGGCCAATGGCCACACGCTGGCGCTGGCCGCCAGACAGTTGCTTGGGCTTGCGCTCCAGCAATGGCCCAAGTTCCAGGATGCGCGCCGCTTCGCTGACTTTGCTTTCCACCAGTTTCTTGTCGACACCGGCCAGGTCGAGGGCAAACGACATGTTCTTGCGCACGCTCATGTGCGGGTACAGCGCGTAGGTCTGGAACACCATGGCCAGGTCGCGCTTGGCCGGGGTTACTTCGGTGATGTCGCGCCCGTCCAGTTCGATGGTGCCTTCGCTGACTTCTTCCAGGCCGGCGATCAGGCGCAGCAGCGTGGATTTACCGCAGCCCGAGGGGCCGACGAACACCACGAATTCCTTGTCGTTCACTTCCAGGTCGATGCCCTTGATGATGGAAAAGCCTTCGAAGCCTTTTTGCAGATTCTTGATTTTCAGATTGGCCATGAGGGGCCTCCGCTAGGAATTATTATTTAACGGCGCCGAAGGACAGACCGCGCACCAGCTGTTTCTGGCTGATCCAGCCAAAGATCAGGATCGGCGCGCAGGCCAGGGTCGACACGGCGGACAATTTGGCCCAGAACAGCCCTTCGGGGCTGGAGTAGGAGGCGATCAGCGCGGTCAGCGGCGCGGCGGCGGACGAGGTCAGGTTCAGCGACCAGAACGCCTCGTTCCAGCACAGGATCAGCGACAGCAACACGGTTGACGCCAGGCCACCCTTGGCAATCGGCAGCAGTACGCGGACCATTTCCTGCCACAGGGTGGCGCCATCCAGGCGGGCGGCTTCGAGGATGTCCTTGGGGATGTCCTTGAAGTAGGTGTAAACCATCCAGACCACAATTGGCAGGTTGATTAGGGTGTAGATGATGATCAGCGCGATGCGTGTATCCAGCAGGCCGAAGCTCTTGGCCAGCAGGTAGATCGGCATCAGCACGCCCACCGGCGGCAGCATCTTGGTCGACAGCATCCACAGCAGCGTGCCTTTGGTGCGCTGGGTTTCGTAGAACGCCATGGAGTAGGCGGCCGGCACCGAGATCAGCAGGCACAGGGCGGTGGCGCTGAAGGAGATCAGCACCGAGTTCCACGCATAACTGAAGTAGTTGCTGCGCTCGTTGATGTGCAGGTAGTTCTCCAGCGTCGGCGTGAAGATGAACTGCGGCGGCGTGGCGAACGCATCGATCTCGGTCTTGAAGCTGGTCAGCACCATCCAGAAGATCGGGAAGAAAATCAGGATCGCGATGGCCCAGGCCAGGGTGCCGAGCAACAGGCTTTGCAGGCGGCGGGATTGTTGAAGCGTCATGGCGCGGCCCTCAAGGCTTGTCAGTCAGGTTTTTGCCGATCATCCGCACCAGGATGATCGCCGCGATATTGGCGATGACCACGGCAATCAAGCCGCCGGCCGAGGCCATGCCCACGTCGAACTGCACCAGCGCCTGGTTGTAGATCAGGTACGCGAGGTTGGTCGAGGCGTAACCGGGGCCGCCGTTGGTGGTGGTGAAGATTTCGGCGAACACCGAGAGCAGGAAGATCGTTTCGATCATCACCACCACGGCAATCGGCCGGGCCAGGTGGGGCAGGGTCAGGTGCCAGAAGATCGCGATGGCGCCGGCACCGTCCAGGCGCGCAGCTTCCTTTTGTTCCTGGTCGAGGGACTGCATGGCGGTCATCAGCAGCAGGATCGCAAAGGGCAGCCATTGCCACGACACGATGATGATGATCGACAGCAACGGGTAGTGCGCCAGCCAGTCCACCGGCTCGGCGCCGAACAGCTTCCACACGGCAGCGAGAATCCCCGACACCGGGTGGAAAATCAGGTTCTTCCAGATCAGCGCGCCGACGGTAGGCATGATGAAGAACGGCGAGATCAGCAGCACCCGCACCAGGCCACGACCGAAAAACTCACTGGCTTCGAGCAGGGCACTGATCAACACACCGAACACCACACTGATCAGCAGCACGCTGCCCACCAGCAACAGGGTATTGGTGGCGCCGGGCAGGAAGCCCGAGTCGGTCACGAAGTAAGCGAAATTTTCCAACCCCACGAACTCGTTTTCACCGGGGTAGAGCAGGTTGTAGCGGATCAGCGAAAAGTACAGGGTCATGCCCAGCGGCACGATCATCCACAGCAGCAGCAAGGCCACCGAGGGGCTGACGAGGAACCAGCCGGGGTTGGCCAGGCGGTTTTTGGCGGGTGTATTCATTAGGGTCAAGACCAGTCAGATACGAATCGGAGCGCGGTCAATGTGGGTGGGGGCTTGCCCCCTCCCACATTTGACTGTGGGTGGGGCTGGGTTATTTGGGGTAGCCCGCCCGCTTCATCTCACGCTCGGTGGTGGTCTGCGCGGCGGTCAAGGCTTGATCCACTGTCTGCTGACCGGTCAGCGCGCCCGAGAAGAACTTGCCGACCTGGGTGCCAATCGCCTGGAACTCAGGAATGGTCACCAACTGGATACCGATATACGGCACCGGCTTGAGCGTCGGTTTGGTCGGGTCCGCGACTTTCAACGATTCCAGCGTCACCTTGGCAAACGGTGCGGCTTTCATGTACTCGTCGCTGTAGGTCGACTTGCGCGTGCCTGGCGGTACGTTGGCGACGCCGTCGGTCTTGGCGACCAAGGCACCATATTCCTTGGAGGTGGCCCAGCTGGTGAACACCTTGGCGGCGTCCTTCGCCTTGGAACTGGTCGGGATCGCCAGGCTCCAGGAGTACAGCCACGACGTACCTTTGTCGGTCTTTTCATGAGGGGCAAAGGTGAAGCCGACATGGTCAGCCACTTTGCTCTGGGTCTTGTCGGTGACGAACGAGCCGGCCACGCTGGCATCCACCCAGATCGCGCACTTGCCGCTGTTGAACAGCGCCAGGTTTTCGTTGAAACCGTTGCTGGAAGCGCCCGGCGGGCCGGATTTCTTCATGTTGTCGACGTAGAAGTTCAGCGCGTCCTTCCATTCAGGGCCGTTGAATTCCGGCTGCCATTTCTCATCGAACCAGCGCGCCCCGTAGCCGTTGGCCAGGGTGGTGATCAGCGCCATGTTCTCGCCCCAACCGGCTTTGCCGCGCAGGCACAGGCCGTATTGCTCTTTGCTCTTGTCGGTGAGTTTGCTGGCGAATTCGCCGATCTGGGTCCAGGTCGGGTGCTCGGGCATGGTCAGCCCGGCGTCCTTGAACAGATCGGTGCGGTAATAGGTGATCGAGCTTTCGGCGTAGAACGGCAGGGCGTACAGCGAGCCTTTGACGGACAAACCGTCACGTACTGAAGGGAAGACATCGTCGAGGTCGTAGGACGCCGGCAGATCCTTCATCGGCTCCAGCCAACCCTTGGCGCCCCACAGTGCAGCTTCGTACATGCCGATGGTCAATACATCGAACTGCCCACCCTGGGTGGCGATGTCGGTGGTCAGGCGCTGGCGCAGTACGTTTTCTTCGAGCACCACCCAGTTCAGCTTGATCTCCGGATGCTCGGCCTCGAAGGTTTTCGAGAGCTTTTGCATGCGGATCATGTCGCTGTTGTTGACGGTGGCAATGGTCAGGGTCTGCGCGCCAAAGCTGACGGCGCTGAGGGTCATGCAGGTGGTCATGCAGGTAGAGACGAGCAGTGCTTTTGCTGTGAACTTCATCGCGCACTCCATTTCCGCGCCCAGGGGGCTACGGAAGGACAGTTATTGTTGTTGTGTCTTCCTACAAGGAGTCAGGAAGAGTGTGCGTCGATTACAGCCTTGAAACGGCGATGTGACAAATCCTTGGGAGCACTAGGACTGATACTTTTTTGCACTTGAGTTCAGGTGGGTGCTTGAAGGCGGCGGGCATCCGAAAACCTGGCGCCCTGAATAGCGCGGTGGGGCCAGGTCTTCGCAGGTTACGACGTTACGGCTTAATAGGATCTTTTTTCATGCGTGGTCAGCTCTTTGATCCACTGTGGGTCCACAGGCTTGCGCCATTGGCCACGGGTGTGAATTTTCAGGCCTTTAGCGTCCCACTCGGCCATCTTCTTCTTCACTAACTCGGTGTACTCGGATGCCCTGCATGAAATTTCGGCCCAGGGGTCGACGATCCAGGCGTCTTTCCATTCGGATTGTGAAAAATCAATGGTGGCTTTACCTCCCGAGGCCGGTCCGCCGACAACTGTGAATACGTGGTCGCCTCCTTCCACATACCATGTTTGGGCCTTTCCTCCGCTTTTTTTGATGATGTTTTCGGATAGCAAAGCCATTTCCCCACAGTTTCCAGCCCCGGACTTCACAATCAGGTTTGGACGGTTCAACGCCCCAGGCGGTACGGTCTTGCGCAACCAGTTAATCGTCATATCCGCGGCCTCAGCGCGGGCCAGGTCCGCTTTTGAGTGCATTTGGTTAGCAGGCCCCAGGCCTGTGGCTTTCATGGAACGGTTCACGCTGTCTTGCGCTTGTTGTGCGTAGAATTTGTTTTGCTGTTCAGCGGTCCACGATGTGAAGTTGGCGGGTTGGTCCAGCGCGGTAACCTGGTTGGGTTGCAAGGCAATATCCGCTTTATCAATCGCTTTGGCCCGCTGTAGCTGATAGACAACCTCGCGTTGCTGTTCATCCGTCAGATTCTTGCACATTGCTTTTAACTCATCGATGTCCTCTTTCAAGTAGCCCGTGCGCTCCAGATCTTCAAAGGCAAACTTCAATTTTGGCAGCGCAATGAAATTGGCATCAAACGGTAAGTTGGCAACACCTTGACGGATGCTGAATTTATTCCGGTAAGCCCTCACCATCGGTAGCTCCCTAGGCGTGCATTTATTGAACGTCAGTTGGCTGCCGGGTGTCTCCTCCAATCGTGCGTAGTAGAACTCGGCGGTATCCGCCTCGATCACCAGGTATTTGGCGGTACTGCCGGGTGCCGTGTCGTTAACGATCACCCCACGCAGTTCACGTTTATCGTCGACAGCATCAGTGATGCGGTTGAGCTTGACCACGCGTGTTTCTCGCTCCAGCCCCTCACTGTTTTGTGCGCTGAAAAAGCCGAATTCGGGTTCATTTTTGAGTGTGCCGGTGATTTTTGATTTGTAGACGATGGGCTTGGTCCCAGGCACCGGATGCAATTTTGGCCCCCTTTCGCCGTCGACCATTTTCCAGCGGCGGCGTTCGAAAATCACAAACTGGCCCTTGCGCAGGAACTTCGGCGCTGAGGGAAACAGGCGCACGTGCTCAAGCGCCTGAAGTTCCTGCTTCAATTCGCCGGATACCTCCTCGATGAACTTGGTAAAACAGACGTCGTTGGCACCGCGCTTGACGCGGCCGCCGATACTCGGGGCTGGGCACCAGGCTTCAAAGCTTTCCAGCGGCGTGTAGTGGTCGGCTGACTCCAGGTCTCGTAGCAAGCCTGGTTGGCGAGAGTCGTAGCGGTAAACCTTGCCCTCGTTGATCAAGTCGAAGCCATGGGTGCGCGTGACGGTATAGGCATCTGCGGCCAAAGGCTTTTCGGTGACCAGGGCTTTGGTGCCGTCGGAAAAGGTTTCTTGTTTCAGGACCGAGGATGTGTCAGACACAAAACCCTCAAGCGCAGGACCATAAGCGGCCATGGTCTTTGCGTCGTAGGCATACCACTCATTGCCCTGGCGTATGGCGGTGATGTTGGCCCGGTCCTGAGCTCCGGAAAGCCACACGCAGCCATTGGCCATGTCAGCTGTCTGCTCAGTTAGCTGGCCATCCTGTAGCCGGCTCAACGAGCGGGTAGATTGCGTGGTAGTGGCAGCCGTGAAGTCCTTGAGCTCAATTGCTTCAACCTCTTTAACGCCAAACTTCTCGATAAACCCTGCGGATACCTTGGCAGCCGCCCAAGATGCAGCAGATTTGGCCAAGCTCCACAAATTGTTGGCGCCCTCTGTGGCAACAAGGATCGCGACATCAATGCCAAGGTCTACGCCTGCTTTCAGGAATTGGCCGTGATAAAGGTCTTCCAAACTGCTGGTGCCGGGCAAGGAGTGCCATATGGCCTTGAAGAAGTCACGGGGTTGCGTGGCCGTTTCAAGTGTATTGCTGGACCAATTACGGTGAAGGTCGACAAAGTCGGATCTGTACAGGTATGTGGAGTCGACCATCACTTTGGCCAATTTCGATAGTCTTCCAGCCACATAATGGGGGGAGAACGCGTCATTTTCCTGGTGGGCAGGGAAGGACACCGGTAACGGCCAGGGTTCGTTATTGTCATCCAGGAGGCGTTGATCGGTGGCTCTCAAAACGACTTCTGATTTAACCCCCGATTTAGGTTCAGTGCCGGTCTTGAAAGCCTCGGCATCGATTTCCAGGCTGACTTTTTGGCCTAGGGGGGTATCCGGATCAATGTCGGCAATTCTTATAATCTGGCCCCACGTCGGGTAAACCGCAAAATCTCTTCTGGCCCCGTTGTAGATCGACGTGATCACCATGCCGCTGCCGGCGCCTTCAACGTTCAAAAACTCTACGTCGCCATAAAGCAGGCTCTTGCGTTCTTCGACAGGCAGCTTGTTGAGCATATTCTCGAACAGTGTCGTCGTATTCCGCCTGCGAAGATTGAAATCCGCCTTTATAGCCTTGTCGAATTCATCGTTGATCACTGGAAAGCCAGGTTCCCTGGCCTTTTTACGCAGGCTGTCGACATCCACATGATTGCCTTCCTGCCCCCAGCTTTCATCCAGCCTGCCTGCTTCATAGATTTCTGCCAGGCTATAGTGTCTCCCGCTGATCAAACCAGCGAGTTCGTTTTCAATCATAAAGCGTTTTTCATAGTCGATATGGCTGCCGAACTGTTCTCTTAGTACTTTCAGTGCCATGTCCCTTCTATTGGGCGCTTCAACTGTTCTCAGCCACTGGACGGCTTCGGCGGTGGCCTGGGTGGATGCCTGGAGTTTCTGCTGGCTGTCTTTCAATTGCTCCAGGGTATAGTTGTTCTTATCAACGTTGTTATGGATGGCCGCCCAATCCAATAACGGATTCATTTGCGCGTAGCTGTATATCTGCGCTTCCAGTGCTGAGATAGGCCGGATGTTATGAAGACTCATGATTTCCGGGTACGTCATGTTTGCGGTCGCGCCAGGAGCTGTCCATTCGATCCGGTTGACCGCAGTCGTAAACTCGACATCCTCCGGCGAGCCGAGCGTTACTTGTTTCGGTACATCCTTCACCAGTAATTGCGGTGCCGCCCCTTGTAGAAGCAAGTGCGCAACTGCCGGTGCAAGGTGACGAGGGATGCCTTTGTTCTCAACCAGGTGTTGCGTGAAGAGTTCGCGCCTGAAGTGAGTGTTGCGCCCAACGTTATCGTTGTCGGTCAAATCAGCTCCGGCAATGGTCTTGTGTTGAGTGCCGGCCGTTGGATCAACTTCCAGTACCAGGTACGTCAAAAGCAAATTCCTCAAGCTGGTTGAGGTTGCAGCCACCTTCATGCTGGTTTGCAGATCGGTGGCGAGTTCAAGCGCATCGCTGCTGGTAAGCAGTTGCTCCAGTGCCTGTTCAGGATCGGTACTGAGGTTGGCAACCCTCATGCCGAGGTAATTGAGGAGGGTGTTATTGGCGCCGATCTTTTTTTTCACCTCTTCGACCAGTTGATCGCGTTGCGCGGCATTCAGCGGCAGTGGCGTCGACAGGAACCCCCAGCGATTGCCCAGGGGAGGAGATTGGGGAGCCCGCGTCTGCAAGGCCTTCAGCAAATTGTCGTTGTCTGCTTTTGATGACACTGGGTACCAGTTGTTGTGCGAGATAAATTCGGCAACCGTTGTCACGCCCTTGGGTTGATGGGAAGAGTCTGGATCGACCACAAGGCGCCTGGAGCCGCTGTCCGGTGTCCAGTTTTCCAAGGCTTGGATCAGTCTGTAACGGTCGTTGCTGTCACCCACTGCGGTGTTTTGCCGGGCCAGCCAGCCCATTGTGTTTTCTGGGTTATCAGGTGGATTGGGAAATTGTTGGGTGCGGCCCATCAAGGCAGCCTGTTGGTCAAATCTCGTGCTGCCGGGGGTGTCGCTGAGGCTATAAAAGTTGGCCACCCATTGGTAGGGAGCACCGTTGGATTCGGCGTGAAGCAGTGCAATGGGTTGTGTTTGATTCGCGAATGCCTGCGCTGCGGTTAGCACGGGCGCCAGCGCGTCAAAGTAATTGGGGTACTTTTGCGCGAACGCGGTGGCAGTGAAACGCTGTTCTTGCGCCCCAACCTTGCTAACCAGCGCGTTGTCCGTGGGGTCATAACGCAAGGAAGCCAGGTCAACCTTCTGCTCATGCGCCCACGCCTTGAAACCCTGGCTATTGAGGGCTTTGTGCAGGTAGGCCCGCCATTGACCGAACAGGCTGTTGGGCGGTATCAGTTGGATGATTTTCGATGCGGCTTGTTCGGGAGCGAGTTTCAGTTCAAGCATTGCACGATGAACAGTGGTGGCAAGCTCACCTTCGGCGCGCGCCAAAAGGTCTTCGGGGGTGTCTTCAGCTTCCACTGGCGCCGCCCGGCTGGCTTTGATGGCGGCGGCCAGTTTTTCAAGTGGCGAGGGGGAGAGCGTTGTAGAGGCCAGCATTTGCGTCACGGCCTGCTGGTTTTGCCGTACGGCGACAGACTTGGGGGCGTTCAACGCGGTGTCGACCAATGCGGGGAACGTTTTTTTTTGAACCAGCGCTAAACCACGGCTTAGCAAGGTGATCAGTTGGCGTTCTTTCCAGTCCGGTTGTTGGAGGGCTGGCTGAGGGTGAACTTCCTCATTGTAGAAACGCATCACCTCATCCAGTGTTGCAGTGGGCGGAGCAGGGTAGTGCACATCGGCATCAGCGCCTGCGGCCATCCGTTGCACCACATCCTTTATTTCGACCCAGACATTACTCCAATCTTCTGACACATCGTTCAGGGTGAACGTGGTTTCCACGCCTTTCACCTTGGCCGTCAGGGCTCCTTCGACGGGGTTGATGCGGGCGGTCTTAGGGTCAAGGCCTTGTTTCTGCGCAAAGTCGGTAAAAGTGGCGCTTGTGAGCGCATTCAGAAGCTGCTGGCGAACTTGATTGAAGGTTGAATACTCGGGCACTTCATTGAGCAGAGGTGGTGTGTCATTTCCGCCATTCAACGCTGGCAATTGTTTTAGCAGCGTCTCGCTGCACTGCCATGCCAGCGCCTCGTCGGCCTCCTGAACCTTTTGGGCTGCGGTCAACGGCGCATAGCGAGCGAGGCGTTGATCCAGTTGCTCCGCTGGCAGATCCACGATTTGTTGCTTGGCTCGCTGTTGACGTTGCTTGACGGGGGCATACTGTTGCTCGTAAAGCGGGTCGGAATGACGTAGCGAAGGAAATGTTCCTTCACGAATCAACTGCCCAATTTTGAATAACGTATCCTCATTGTAGTTTCGGGAATAATCACGGGGCAGTTGCATGCCATAGAAGTTGGTAATCAGCTCAGGAAACGCCCGGTCTTGCCCGAAAAATCTGAAAGGTTCACGACTGGAGCCCGCCACCTTTGTGGCCGCTTTGAAAACCGCCGATGTTGCCTTTGAAAAACTGTCTTTGCCGTACTGGCTGATATCAATGTCGTGGTCGTGGTCCTCCGGCTGCAGGAAGAGGCGCCCGGTGGGGTCGATCACCAACGATTCAATATCGATGTCATGGGTTTGGGCAAACGATTTGAAGGGTTCCGAGCGCAGTGCATCATCCAGCTCGGCAAGGGCCAGGCCAAAAGTGGAGTCGGGCTCGACAGGAACCGTGTATTGGGTGCCTTTTAGAGCCAGCTCTTTATCGTTAAGCAACGCGTTGATCACGGTGTAGGCTGTATTGACCGCCAACTCTGCATCAGCCTTGTCAACCAACGTGTCGGCGAACTTGCGCAGCGAGGCGTTGCCTGTGTCTTGGCTGGAGGGCGTGTTCTGCAGATCTCGACGTACGCGCGAAGAAACAGGGCGAATTTTCGGCGCGCTGGGTACAGGGCTGACAATTATTTCTTGAATCAACTGGGTGTAGGTTTTTTGCGGATTGAGCGCACTTGGCTGATCAAGAAGTTTCTCGACCTCTGCCCGTGCTGCGGGAGCTGTCAGCGGATCAGGCGAATCCATCAGTCGTTGCCTGATCTGCTCGCACAGGCTTGATTGTTCTTTTGTCGCTCTGAATCTGAGCAAGGATTCAATGCGCTGACGCGTGTGATCCGGCAGATCAACCGGCGGGGTGAAAGGTGTCTGGCGTGGGTCGACGGGGTTAGCGAAAAGTCCGATGACGATGGAGGTGACCGAGGTGCGGAGCGGGCCAGCCGGTGGTTTCGGGTTATCACGCTGTGCAGTGGTCGCGCGGTGGTTTGAGACTGGAAGCCCGATCATAAGAAGTCCTCAACAGCAGCGGATATAGGCAGGAAATTCCGCGCAAATGGAAAATGGAAGACACTTTTCTTACGTGGCAACCAGCGCTGTTAGGTTCCTTTTGAATTTCCCAATAGATCTATCTAGGGAGGCGTCGCTGTTTCAGGCGAGGTTCTGCTCAGTCAGTCGCTGCACCGCCAGGCGACGGTAGTGGGAAGGGGTCATGCCCTTGAGTTGCTGGAAGCGCCGGTTGAAGTTGGAGATATTGTTGAAGCCCGACTCGAAACACACATCCGTCACGGCTTTATCCCCATCGGCCAACAACTCGCAGGATTTGCTGATACGCAACCGGTTGACGAACTCGATGAATGTGCGCCCGGTGGCCTGTTTGAACACGCGAGAGAAGTAAGTGGGCTTCATGCCCAAGTATTCCGCCACTTCTTCGAGCGGCAACTCCCGCGCGTAGTGGGCGAAAATGTAGTCTACGGCGCGGTTGGTGCGGTCGATGCTGTGTTCATCGGCCAGTTGCGGCGTGGTCACACCGGAAAGCAGTTGGTAGTCCTCACAGGCGCTCAACACGTCCAGCAGGATAAAGAAGTGCCCCAGGCGCGCCATGCCTTGGGCGTCCTCGATGCGTTGCATCAAGGTCATGGCCTGGGCGATGGTCTTTTTGCAGCGAAACTCGATGCCGGACTGCGCCCGCTCCAGCAGCGGCGCCAGGCTTTTGAGTTCGGCGAAGATGTGGCTGCCGTGCTCGAACAGCTCATCGGTGAAGTTCACCAACATGTCGCGCTTGGGCACCACCTCGTCTTCCTCCACCTGGCTGATCCAGTTATGGGGCAGGTTGGGGCCGGTGAGGAACAGGCTTTCCGGGTAGAAGTTGCCGATGTAGTCACCGATAAACACCTTGCCTGAGCTGGCGACGATCAGGTGCAGCTCGTATTCCTTGTGGAAGTGCCAGCGCACCAGCGGGCAAGGGAAACCGTGTTGGCGATAGATAATGGACAGGCCGTTGTGGTCGTCCATCAGTTCGTAGGAAGGGTCGGTGATGCGCGTTGCTCGGGTCATGCTGCCGTCGCTTTATTGTGGTTGCTGCGTAGGATAATGCCCCCTTGCGCACGACCTCGCCAGCGTCGATGTTTATACGTTGCGGTTTTTTGCCTCGATCCACTGGGACATGTACTGCGTACTTTTGTGGGCATGGTGGCGCAGCATGCTGCCGGTGAAGTTATCGCGGCGATGGGCCGAAAGGCGGCCGCGGCACTGCTCCAGGCAGGCCACCAGCGCCGGGCCATGGATGTTCTGGTCATACCGTCGGGCCAGCAGTCGGCGACCGTCTTCCTGGGCCTGGGTCCAACGTTCACGGTCTTGATACAGGGCAACCGCCGCTGCCGCGAGGGCCGGGGCGCTTTGTTCCACGGCGCCAGGCCACGGCTGTTCATCCCCCATGGCCTCGGCACCGATCGGCGTGGTGACGTTTGGCGTGCCGCACAGCATTGCATCCGCCAGCTTGCCCTTGATCCCGGCGCCGAATCGCAACGGTGCCAGGCAGATGCGCGCTGCCGTCATCACTTGCAGGGCGTCTTCGGCCCAGTTCATTACATGAAAGCCCTGCGCCGGGTTGTGCAGGGCCGTGGCTTTGGGCGGGGTGTAGGCGCCATAAATGTGCAGTTGCGCTGCCGGGAGTTGCTGGCGGATCAGCGGCCATAGGCTGTTCTTCATCCACAGCACCGCATCCCAGTTGGGGGCGTGGCGGAAGTTGCCGATGCTGAGGAAATGGGCGCGGTCTTCAAATGGCGCGAACGGCTCGGTCGGCGGTTCCAGCATCAGCGGGCACCAGTGGAGCAGGGCGGCGGGCACCTTGAACTGCTCGGTGAGCAGGCGTGCCTCTGCGTCGGAGATCATCAGGCTGATGTCACAGCGATAAATCGCGGCAATCTCACGCTTGGCAATGTCAGTGTCGGCCATGAGCCGGAATTCTTCCTCCAGGGCCAAATTGAACAGGGCGCTGAAGTCGTTACGGTCTGGATGCGTCCTCAGGTGGTCCTTGAGGTGCTGGTGCCGGGCATCGCGCAGGCTTTGCAGGTCGCTGGTTTCCAGGACGCGCAGGGCATCGGGGCATTGTTTCTCGACACGCCAGCCAAACTGCTCTTCCATCATGAAACGGTCGAACAGCACGATATCCGGGGCGAGTTCGCGGATAAAATCATCGAAACTGCTGTTATTGAGTTCGATGAGGCATTCGGCGATGCCCAGCGCAGGCAAATCGGCCTTGTGCTCGCCGATGGTTGCGGGGCTGCTGAAGGTTATGTCCCAACCTTGTGTCAGAAAGCTCTCGAGAATCTGCATCATATGCCCGCCTGCGGCCGAGGAACGCGGCTCCGGCCAGACATAACCAATGACCAGGACTTTGGTGGCAGGCTGATTCATCAACAACAGGTTCCTTGAAGGGCAGGGCGATCGGCGCGCAATTAAACCATAACCGGCGGCATGAGAATTTATGTCTGGCGGTAGGTAGCCATCGCACTTTGTGGTTAACTTCCGCCTCTCGAATTCGTTTCATCAAACCCAGCATAAGGATTCTGTTCATGGCTCAAGTCACCCTTCGTGGTAATCCTGTCCAGGTTGAAGGCGAACTGCCGAAAATCGGCTCCACCGCTCCTGAATTCAGCCTGGTTGCTGTCGACCTGTCGCAAGCGACCCTGGAAACCTTCGCCGGCAAGCGCAAGGTTCTGAACATCTTCCCAAGCGTTGATACCCCGACCTGCGCGACCTCGGTACGCAAGTTCAACGCCCAGGCCAACGACCTGAGCAACACGGTCGTGCTGTGCATTTCCTCTGATCTGCCGTTTGCCCAGAAGCGTTTCTGCGGCACCGAAGGCCTGGACAATGTGCTGAGCCTGTCGGACTTCCGCAACGCCGACTTCGCTGTCGACTACGGCGTTTCCCTCGCCGACGGCCCACTGCAGGGCCTGACCGCCCGCGCCGTGGTGGTACTGGACGAGAACAACACTGTGCTGCACAGCGAGCTGGTTTCCGAAATCGGCCAGGAGCCGAACTACGAAGCAGCCCTGGCTGTTTTGAAGTAACTGTTTCGGTACGTTACTGTCGTTTTGCAGTAACACGCGTGATGCATGATTGCGGCCTGGCCTAGTCCAGGCCGTTTTTATTTGTGTCTCAACTGCTTAGCGAAATAGCGGGCAGACTAAGATCAGAAGTTAAAAGTTGTAAGCCCAAGGTAAATAGCCGGTAAAGGCGCTTTTCTAAATGCGCTCCAGTGCTTATCTTTCAGCCTCCCAAAGAAGAAGCTCTCGCGCCCAATGGTTGATCACTCCATGCAATCCTCCCCTCGTAAGTCCCGCCGCTGGCTGTTCGGCCTGCTTGTGCTGCTGGTTATCGCCGGCCTGTGCTGGAAGTTCTGGCCCGGCAGCCATAAGGATGGCGCCGAAAAGCCCGCGGGCCATGCCGGCAAGACGGGGATGATGCGCCCGGGGTTCGGCGGCTCCGCCGGCCCGATACCGGTGCGCGTGGCGCCCGCCGTGCTGGGGGAGTTCCCGGTGTACTACAAGGCGCTGGGCACGGTGACCGCGCTCAACACCATCAATGTGCGCAGCCGGGTAGGCGGCGAGCTGGTGAAGATTGCCTTTGAGGAAGGCCAGATGGTCAAGGCTGGCGACCTGCTCGCCGAGATCGACCCGCGCAGCTACCAGAACGCCTTGCTCCAGGCCCAGGGCACGCTGATGCAGAACCAGGCCCAGTTGAAGAACGCCCAGGTCGATGTGCAGCGTTACCGCGACCTGTACGCCCAGGACAGCATCGCCAAGCAGACCCTGGACACCGCCGAAGCGCTGGTCCTGCAATACCAGGGCACGGTCAAGACCAACCAGGGCGCGGTGGATGACGCCAAGCTCAACCTCGAATTCACCAAGATCCGCGCACCGATCAGCGGCCGCGTGGGCCTGCGCCAGGTCGACGTAGGCAACCTGGTGGCGGCCAACGACACCACCTCACTCGCGGTGATCACCCAGACACAACCGATCAGCGTGGCCTTCACCCTGCCGGAAAACACCCTGGAAACCGTGCTCACCCGCTACCACGCCGGCAACAAGCTGCCGGTAGAGGCCTGGGACCGTGGCGACGTGAAGAAGCAGGCCACCGGCGTGCTGCAAAGCCTGGACAACCAGATAGACGTCACCACCGGCACCCTGAAGTTCAAGGCGCGTTTCGATAACAAGGACCAGGCGCTGTTCCCCAACCAGTTCGTCAATGTGCACTTGCTGGCCGATACCCTGCATAACGTGGTGCTGGCGCCGTCGGCGGCGATCCAGTTTGGCAACACCGGAACCTTCGTCTACGTGCTGGACGGTGACAAGAAGGTCAAGATGCAGCCCCTGGTGGTCGGTGATTCCGATGGCGACAACACGGTGATCAAAGAGGGCCTCAAGGCTGGCGACCGCGTGGTGTTGGAAGGCACCGACCGCTTGAAGGACGGCAGCGAGATCGAAGTGGTCAACGACAGCAGCGAAGTGCCGACCACCCCGACCGAACACTTGCAAGGCAAGCCTGCGGCTAAAGGGGAGACCGGTGCCACCGCCGGCAAGGCGCAAAAGGTCGGTTCATGAACCTGTCGCGGCTGTTTATCCTTCGCCCGGTCGCCACTACGCTGAGCATGCTGGCCATTGTCCTGGCCGGCATCATCGCGTACCGCTTGTTGCCGGTGTCGGCCTTGCCCCAGGTGGATTACCCGACGATCCGGGTGATGACCCTGTACCCCGGGGCCAGCCCGGACGTGATGACCAGTGCGGTCACCGCACCGCTGGAGCGCCAGTTCGGGCAAATGCCCGGCCTCACACAGATGGCCTCTACCAGTTCCGGCGGAGCGTCGGTGCTGACCCTGCGTTTCAACCTCGACATCAATATGGATGTCGCCGAGCAGCAGGTGCAGGCCGCGATCAACGCGGCCACCAACCTGCTGCCCAAGGACCTGCCGGCGCCGCCGGTGTACAACAAGGTCAACCCGGCGGACACCCCGGTGCTGACCCTGGCGATCACCTCCAAGACCATGCTGCTGCCCAAGCTCAATGATCTGGTGGATACGCGGATGGCGCAGAAAATCGCGCAGATCAGCGGCGTCGGCATGGTCAGCATCGCCGGCGGCCAGCGCCAGGCGGTGCGCATCAAGGTCAACCCCGAGGCCCTGGCGGCCAACGGCTTGAACCTGTCCGATGTGCGCACGCTGATCGCCGCTTCCAACGTCAACCAGCCCAAGGGCAACTTCGACGGGCCGACCCGTGTGTCGATGCTCGATGCCAACGACCAGTTGGTCTCGCCCGCGCAATATGCCGAACTGATCCTGGCCTACAACAACGGCGCGCCATTGCGCCTCAAGGACGTGGCGCAGATCGTCGACGGCGCTGAAAACGAACGCCTTGCCGCCTGGGCCAATGAAAACCAGGCGGTGCTGCTGAATATCCAGCGCCAGCCGGGTGCCAACGTGATCGAGGTGGTGGACCGCATCAAGGCATTGCTGCCCAGCATCACCGACAACCTGCCGGCCGGCCTCGATGTGACGGTGCTCACCGACCGTACCCAGACCATCCGCGCCTCGGTCAAGGATGTGCAACACGAATTGCTCATCGCCATCGCCCTGGTGGTCATGGTGACGTTCCTGTTCCTGCGCCGGGTCAGTGCAACGATCATCCCGTCCATCGCCGTGCCGCTGTCGCTGGTGGGCACCTTTGGCGTGATGTACCTGGCCGGATTCTCCATCAACAACCTGACGCTGATGGCGCTGACCATCGCCACCGGGTTCGTGGTGGATGACGCGATCGTGATGCTGGAGAACATTTCCCGCTATATCGAGGAAGGCGAAACACCATTGGCTGCCGCCCTCAAGGGCGCCAAGCAGATCGGTTTCACCCTGATTTCCCTGACGCTGTCGCTGATTGCGGTGTTGATCCCGCTGCTGTTCATGGCCGACGTGGTCGGGCGCCTGTTCCGTGAGTTCGCCATTACCCTGGCGGTGGCGATCCTGATTTCCCTGGTGGTGTCCCTGACCCTCACGCCGATGATGTGCGCGCGCTTGCTCAAGCGTGAGCCAAAGGAGGAAGAGCAGGGGCGTTTCTATAAGGCCAGCGGTGCCTGGATCGATTGGTTGATTGCGCGTTACGGGAGCATGTTGCAGTGGGTGCTCAAGCACCAACCACTGACCCTGCTGGTGGCCATCGCGACACTGGGACTCACTGTATTCCTATATCTGGTGGTGCCCAAGGGGTTCTTCCCGGTGCAGGATACCGGCGTGATCCAGGGCATTTCCGAAGCACCGCAGTCGATTTCCTTTGCCGCCATGAGCCAGCGCCAGCAGGAGCTGGCCAAGATCATCCTGGCCGATCCGGCGGTGGAAAGCCTGTCGTCGTATATTGGTGTGGACGGCGATAACGCTACCCTCAACAGCGGGCGCCTGTTGATCAACCTCAAGGCCCACGGCCAGCGTGACTTGAGCGCAGCCCAGGTGATCACCCGTTTGCAGCCGGAGATCGACAAGCTGGTGGGCATCCGCCTGTTCATGCAGCCGGTGCAGGACCTGACCATCGAAGACCGTGTGAGCCGTACCCAGTACCAGTTCAGCATGTCCTCGCCGGACGCCGAGCTGCTGGCGCTGTGGAGCGACAAGCTGGTGCATGCGCTCAGCCAGTTGCCGGAACTCACTGATGTGGCCAGCGACCTGCAGGACAAAGGCCTGCAGGTGTACCTGGTGATCGACCGCGATGCGGCCTCGCGCCTGGGCGTGAGCGTATCGACCATCACCGATGCGCTGTACGACGCCTTCGGCCAGCGGCAGATTTCCACCATCTACACCCAGGCCAGCCAGTACCGCGTGGTGTTGCAGGCCCAGTCCGGCGAAACCCTCGGGCCGGACGCGCTGAACCAGATCCACGTGAAAACCACCGATGGCGGCCAGGTGCGCTTGTCCAGCCTGGCCCATGTGGAACAGCGTCAGGCGCAGTTGGCGATTGCCCATATCGGCCAGTTCCCGGCGGTGATGATGTCGTTCAACCTGGCCCCCGGCGTCGCGCTGGGCAAAGGCGTGGAGCTGATCAACCAGACCCAGAAAGACATCGGTATGCCGGTGGGCGTGCAGACTCAGTTCCAGGGCGCAGCCCAGGCGTTCGAAGCGTCGCTGTCGAGCACCTTGCTGCTGATCCTGGCGGCGGTGGTCACCATGTACATCGTGCTGGGTGTGCTCTACGAGAGTTACATCCACCCGATCACCATTCTCTCGACCTTGCCATCGGCGGCGGTAGGGGCGTTGCTGGCCTTGCTGCTCAGCGGCAATGACCTGGGCATGATCGCGATCATCGGCATCATTCTGTTGATCGGTATCGTCAAGAAGAACGCGATCATGATGATCGACTTCGCCCTCGACGCTGAACGCAACCAGGGCCTCGACCCGCAGACCGCCATTTACCAGGCGGCGCTGCTGCGCTTCCGGCCGATCCTGATGACCACCCTGGCGGCGTTGTTCGGCGCGGTGCCGTTGATGCTGGCCACCGGTTCCGGCGCGGAATTGCGCCAACCGCTGGGCCTGGTGATGGTCGGCGGTCTGCTGGTGAGCCAGGTGTTGACGCTGTTCACCACCCCGGTGATCTACCTGTACTTCGATCGCCTCGGCCGCCGCTGGCGCAAAGAGCCGCAAAGCCTGGAGCCGGTTGAGTCATGAACCTGTCCGGACCTTTCATCCGCCGGCCGGTCGCGACCATGCTGCTGAGCCTGGCGATCCTGTTGCTCGGCGGTGTCAGCTTCAACCTGCTGCCGGTATCGCCACTGCCGCAGATCGATTTTCCGGTGATCGTGGTATCGGCCAGCTTGCCCGGCGCCAGCCCCGAAGTGATGGCGTCTACCGTGGCCACGCCGCTGGAGCGTTCGTTCGGCGCGATTGCCGGCATCACCACCATGAGCAGTTCGTCGAGCCAGGGCTCCACCCGGGTGATCCTCGCGTTCGATTCCGACCGCGACATCAACGGTGCGGCGCGGGAAGTGCAGGCGGCGATCAACGCCTCGCGCAACCTGCTGCCCAGCGGCATGCGCAGCATGCCCACCTACAAGAAGATCAACCCGTCCCAGGCGCCGATCATGGTGCTGTCGCTGACCTCGGACGTGTTGCAGAAGGGCCAGTTGTACGACCTGGCCTCGACCATTCTTTCCCAGAGCCTCTCGCAGGTTCCGGGTGTGGGCGAAGTGCAGATCGGCGGCAGCTCCCTGCCGGCCGTGCGCATCGAGCTGGAGCCCAAGGCTCTCGACCAGTACGGCGTGGCCCTCGATGATGTGCGCAACACCATCGCCAACGCCAACCAGCGCCGGCCCAAGGGCTCGCTGGAAGACAATGAGCGTAACTGGCAGATCCAGGCCAACGACCAGTTGGAAAAGGCCAAGGACTACGAGCCGCTGCTGATTCGCTACCAGAACGGCGCTGCCCTGCGCCTTGGGGATGTGGCCAAGATCAGCGACGGTGTGGAAGACCGCTATAACAGCGGCTTCTTCAATAACGACTCGGCGGTACTGCTGGTGATCAACCGCCAGTCCGGTGCCAACATCATCGAGACGGTGCGGCAGATCAAGGCGCAGTTGCCGGCGTTGCAGGCGGTGCTGCCGTCCAGCGTCAAGCTGAGCCTGGCCATGGACCGCTCGCCGGTGATCACCGCCACCTTGCATGAAGCCGAGATGACCTTGCTGATTGCCGTGGGGCTGGTGATCCTGGTGGTGTACCTGTTCCTGGGGAATTTCCGCGCCTCGCTGATCCCGACCCTGGCGGTGCCGGTGTCGCTGGTGGGCACCTTTGCGGTGATGTACCTGTACGGGTTCTCGTTGAACAACTTCTCGCTGATGGCGTTGATCCTGGCCACCGGCCTGGTGGTGGACGATGCCATCGTGGTGCTGGAGAACATCTCCCGGCACATCGACGAAGGCGTGCCGCCGATGAAGGCGGCGTACCTGGGCGCACAGGAAGTCGGCTTTACCTTGCTGTCGATGAACGTGTCGCTGGTGGCGGTGTTCCTGTCCATCCTGTTCATGGGCGGGATTGTCACCAACCTGTTCCGCGAGTTTTCCATCACCCTGTCGGCGGCGATCATTGTGTCGTTGATTGTCTCGCTGACCCTGACCCCGATGCTCTGCGCGCGCTGGCTGAAACCCCACGTCAAAACGCAGATGACCGGTTTGCAACGCTGGAGCCAGAAGATCAACGACCGCATGGTCGCCGGCTACGCCACCAGCCTGGACTGGGTGCTGCGCCATCGGCGCCTGACCCTGCTCAGCCTGTTGCTGACCATCGGCATGAACGTGGCGCTGTACGTGGTGGTGCCGAAAACCTTCATGCCCCAGCAGGACACCGGCCAATTGATCGGTTTTGTGCGCGGTGACGACGGCCTGTCCTTCAGCGTGATGCAGCCGAAAATGGAGACCTTCCGCAAGGCGGTGCTCAAGGACCCGGCGGTGCTCAGCGTGGCCGGCTTCATCGGCGGCAACAACGGCACCAACAACGCGGTGATGCTGGTCCGCCTCAAGCCCATCAGCGAGCGCAAGGTCTCCGCCCAGGCGGTGATCGAGCGTCTGCGCAAGGATGTGCCGCTGGTGCCGGGCGGGCGCCTGTTCCTGATGGCCGACCAGGACCTGCAATTCGGCGGTAGCCGCGACCAGACCAGTGCGCAGTATTCCTACATCCTGCAAAGCGGCGACCTGGCGGCGTTGCGCCTGTGGTACCCGAAAGTGGTCGCGGCGTTGCGCGAGTTGCCGGAACTCACCGCCATCGACGCCCGTGAAGGTCGTGGTGCGGCGCAGGTCACGTTGATTGTCGACCGCGACCAGGCCAAGCGCCTGGGGATCGACATGAACATGGTCACCGCCGTACTGAACAACGCCTACAGCCAGCGGCAGATTTCGACCATCTACGACAGCCTCAACCAGTATCAGGTGGTGATGGAGGTCAACCCGAAATATGCCCAGGACCCGATCACCCTCAACCAGATGCAGGTGATCACGTCCACGGGCGCACGGGTGCCGTTGTCGACCATCGCCCATTATGAGAACAGCCTGGCCGACGACCGCGTCAGCCACGAAGGCCAGTTCGCCTCGGAAGACATCGCCTTCGACATGGCGCCCGGCGTGACGGTGGAGCAGGGTACGGCCGCCATCGAACGGGCGATTGCCAAGGTCGGCTTGCCGGAAGACGTGATTGCCAAGATGGCCGGTACCGCCGATGCCTTCGCGGCCACGCAGAAGGGCCAGCCGTTCATGATCCTCGGCGCGCTGGTGGCGGTGTACCTGGTGTTGGGCATTCTGTACGAAAGCTACATTCACCCGCTGACCATTCTCTCGACCTTGCCCTCGGCGGGTGTCGGCGCCATGCTCGCCATTTACCTGACGGGAGGCGAGTTCAGCCTGATCTCCCTGCTGGGCCTGTTCCTGTTGATTGGGGTGGTGAAGAAAAACGCGATCCTGATGATCGACCTGGCGCTGCAGCTGGAACGCAATGACCGCATGGGGCCGCTCGAATCGATTCGCAGTGCCTGCCTGCTGCGCTTGCGCCCGATCCTGATGACCACCCTGGCGGCCATCCTCGGCGCCTTGCCGTTGCTGCTGGGTGCGGGCGATGGCGCGGAAATGCGCCGTCCTCTGGGCCTGACCATTATCGGTGGCCTGGTGTTCAGCCAGGTCCTGACCCTTTACACCACCCCGGTGGTTTACCTTTATCTCGACCGCGCGCGCCACCGCTTCAACGCCTGGCGCGGCGTGCGGACCGATGCTGCCCTGGACACTGCGCTATGACCGATTCAACCTTTGCCCGATTGGCCCTGTTCCGGGGCTCCCGCGTGGCGAGCCTGGTGCTCTGCGGCGTGTTGCTCAGCGCCTGCGCCGTCGGCCCCGACTACAAACGCCCGGAAGTGGTCGAGCCGGCGCAATTCAAGGAAGCCAAGGGTTGGCGCCAGGCCACCCCCAGTGATTCCCTGGCCCGTGGCGCCTGGTGGGAGTTGTACGGTGACCGCCAGCTCAATGAGCTGGTGCTGCGCCTGAACAGTTCCAACCAGACCGTGGCCCAAGCCGAAGCGCGCTTTCGCCAGGCCCAGGCACTGGTGCGCAGTTCCCGTGGGGCGTTTTACCCCACCGTCGACCTGAGTGCCGGGAAAACCCGCGCCAGCCAGGGCACCGGCAGCAGCAGCGCCAGCCTGAGCAGTTCCAGCAGCGGTATCCGCGACACCCTCAATGCCCAGTTGGGCGTGAGCTGGGAAGCGGACATCTGGGGCAAGCTGCGCCGGGGCCTGGAAGCCAACGAGGCCAGTGCCGAAGCCAGCTCGGCGGACCTGGCGGCGATGCGCCTGAGCCAGCAGTCGGAACTGGTGCAAAGCTACCTGCAACTGCGCGTCATGGATGAACAGACGCGCCTGCTGCAAGCGACCCTGGAGACTTATCAGCGCTCACTGCAAATGACCGAAAACCAGTACCGCGCCGGTGTTTCCGGCAAGGACGCGGTGGCCCAGGCGCAGACCCAGCTCAAGACCACCCAGGCCAGCCTTATCGACCTGATCTGGCAGCGCGCCCAGCTGGAAAACGCGATTGCGGTACTGATTGGCGAGGCGCCGGCCAACTTCAACCTGGCGGTGAGCAAGGACATTCCGGCGCTGCCGCAGATCCCGGTGAGCCTGCCGTCGCAACTGCTTGAGCGTCGCCCGGACATCGCCTCGGCCGAACGCTCGGTGATCGCCGCCAACGCCAATATCGGCGTGGCCAAGGCCGCCTACTACCCGGACCTGACCCTGAGCCTGGCCGGTGGTTACTCCAGCAGCACGTACGCCGACTGGATCAGCCTGCCGAACCGCTTCTGGTCGGTAGGGCCGAAGCTGGCCATGACGCTGTTCGATGGTGGCCAGCGCTCGGCGGAAGTCGACCGTACCGTAGCCTCCTATGACGAGACGGTGGCCAAGTACCGCCAGACCGTGCTGGATGGTTTCCGCGAAGTGGAAAACTACATGGTGCAGCTCAAGGTGCTGGAGGACGAAGCGGTGGTCAGCAATGAAGCACTGGAAGCCGCCCGTGAATCGTTACGCCTGACCCAGAACCAGTACAAGGCCGGGCTGATTGCCTACCTGGATGTGGTCACTGTGCAAGCCACAGCCTTGAGCAATGAGCGCACGGTATTGACCTTGCTGCAGACGCGCCTGGTGGCCAGTGTACAACTGATCGCCGCCTTGGGCGGTCGCTGGGACGGGCAGACGCCGATTGCCGACAAAAATTGAAGATGAACTCGATTCCATGGGTGGGCTTGTTGTGGTGAGCGGGCTGCTGGCACAGTTGGCCTCGACAAACCCTCGGATTTGAGTCGTTTTTAAGTCATATGATTGGCGTCAAAATGCCACTGATGGCCCTCTGGTAATTAATCAACTGCCCGAGAATTATTCTCGCTACAATCGCCCGCTTTGCCATTTCGCACGGGCCTCTCGGGCTCGCTGCGCACGAGAAGTCCCATGCTCATCGGTAGTTATTCGCCCTCACTGGTCGTGATCTCACTGTTCGTCGCGATCCTCGCTTCCTATACCGCACTGGACCTTTCCGGGCGCATCGCCACCGCCAAGGGACGCGCCGTTTACTTATGGATCACTGGCGGATCCATGGCGATGGGAGTGGGAGTGTGGTCGATGCACTTCATCGGCATGCTGGCGCTACGTTTACCGTTTGCCCTGGGCTTCGACCTGGGGATTACCGCGCTGTCGTTGCTGATTGCGGTGCTGTCCAGCGGCTTTGCCTTATGGCTGGTCAGCCAACCGCGCCTGCCGGCCTGGCAGCTGGGATTGGGGGCGCTGATCATGGGCACCGGCATTGCCTGCATGCACTACACCGGCATGGCGGCGATGCGCATGATGCCGGGCATCGACTACGACCCGACGCTGTTTGGCGCTTCGTTATTGATTGCGGTGGTAGCCTCCGGTGCAGCGTTGTGGATCGCCCATAATCTGCGCCGCAATACGCCGTATGTGCGCCTGGCCCGGGGTGGCGCGGCGGTGGTGATGGGGTTTGCCATCGTCGGTATGCATTACACTGGCATGGCAGCCGCACGCTTCGCCGATGAGAGCTTCTGCGGCGCGGCACTGAACGGTTTGAGCGGCAAGGGCCTGGATAACCTGGTGCTGGTTACCACCCTGGCGGTGCTGGCCATCGCCTTGCTGACGTCGTTGCTCGATGCACGCCTGGAAGCGCGCACAGCGGTTCTCGCCGACTCCCTGAGCCAGGCCAACCAGGAACTGACCCACCTGGCCCTGCACGACATGCTCACCGGCCTGCCCAACCGCACCTTGCTTGCCGACCGCATCCAGCAAGCCATGCAGGCGGTGAAAGAGCAGGGCGGCTGTTTTGCGCTGATGTTTATCGACCTGGACGGCTTCAAGCCGGTCAACGATGCTTTTGGCCACCATCTGGGCGACCAGTTGCTGCGCGAAGTCGGCCAGCGCCTGCGCGAAGACTTGCGCAGCCACGACACCCTGGCGCGCATCGGCGGCGATGAGTTCGTATTGCTGGTGCAACTGACCCAGCCGGACGATGCCCTCGGCCTGGCCGAGCGTCAGGTGCTGCTGATCAACCGCGCCTTCCAGGTGGCCGAACATGAGCTGAAGATCTCCGCCAGCGTGGGTATCGCCATGTTCCCAGGCAACGGCAACAGCCCCCAGGAACTGCTGATGAACGCCGACGCGGCGATGTACCACGCCAAGGGCGTGGGCAAGAACGGCTACAGCTTCTTTGATGCGTCGATGAACACCAACGCGCGCAAGCAATTGCAGTTGTTGCAGGACCTGCGCAATGCGGTGGAACAGCAACAATTTCGCTTGTACTACCAGCCCAAGTTCGACGCGGCCAGTGGCATTGCGGTGGGGGCCGAAGCGCTGTTGCGCTGGGAGCATCCACAACAGGGCCTGTTGTTGCCGGCGACGTTTATCGAACTGGCGGAAAAGACCGGGTTGATCATCCCCATCGGCGAATGGGTACTCGATGAAGCGTGTCGCCAAATGAGCCTGTGGTACGCCCAGGGCTATGAAGATTGGCGTATCGCCGTGAACCTGTCGGCGCTGCAGTTCTGCCACGCCGGGCTGGTCAAGAGCGTGGCCGAGGCCCTGGAACGTCATCGGTTGCCGGCCAACAGCCTGACCCTGGAAATCACCGAGACCACCGCCATGAGCGACGCCGATGCGAGCATGACGGTGTTGCAGCAGTTGTCGGACATGGGCGTCGATCTGTCCATCGACGACTTCGGCACCGGTTATTCCAGCCTGATGTACCTCAAGCGCCTGCCGGCCAACGAGTTGAAGATCGACCGTGGGTTTGTACGCGACCTGGAGCACGACAGCGATGATGCCGCCATCGTCTCGGCCATTGTTGCCCTCGGCCAGGCCCTGGGCCTGCGTATTGTTGCCGAAGGGGTGGAAACCGATGTGCAACAGAACTTTCTCACGCGCCTGGGGTGTAACTCCCTGCAAGGTTACCTGCTGGGCCATCCGTTGCCGGCGGAAGGGTTCATGGTCGACATCCAGCGTGCCGAAGACACCTTGGCGCCTGACAAAAGCCGTGCGTGACGGGTATTCTTGGATCCAGCCCTAAACATCAGGTTGAATCAGGAGACCGCACGCATGGACAAAGTCGTCATCATCACCGGGGGCAGCCGTGGGATCGGCGCCGAGACGGCGTTGCTGGCCGCTCGCCAGGGTTATCGCATTTGCATCAACTATCAGTCTGACGAAGAGGCTGCCCACCGTGTGCTCGAACAAGTCCGCGCCCTGGGCGCCCAGGCGATTACCGTGCGCGCCGATGTGAGCATCGAAGATGAAGTGATTGCGCTGTTCCATCGCGTCGACACCGAGCTGGGCCGTGTCACTGCATTGGTCAACAATGCCGGCACTGTGGGGCACAAATCCCGTGTGGATGAGATGTCCGAGTTCCGCATCCTGAAAGTCATGAAGACCAATGTGCTGGGGCCGATCCTGTGTGCCAAGCACGCGGTGCTGCGCATGTCGCCCAAGCATGGCGGGCAGGGCGGCAGCATTGTCAACGTGTCGTCGGTGGCGGCGCGCCTGGGGTCGCCCGGCGAGTATGTCGACTACGCTGCGTCAAAGGGCGCGCTCGACTCCTTCACCATTGGTCTGTCAAAGGAAGTGGCGGGTGAGGGCATTCGCGTCAACGCGGTGCGTCCTGGCTACATCTACACCGACTTCCATGCCCTTAGCGGCGACCCTGATCGGGTCAGCAAACTCGAATCCGGTATCCCCATGGCCCGTGGCGGGCGCCCGGACGAGGTGGCGGAAGCGATTATCTGGTTGCTGTCGGACAAGGCGTCGTATGCCACCGGGACGTTCCTCGATTTGGGCGGTGGCCGCTGAAGCATTCACGCGCCCAGGTTTCCTAGCACCTCATAGCCCTTTTGCGCAAAGGCCACCAGCACGCGTGCCTCCGAGTTCTTGCGGGTGGAATAGCCCGCATTGTGAAAACCGTTGATTTTGCCATCGCGGGGTTCGCTGTTGCCCACTGTGCGGTCATTCACGTTATCCAGGAAGTTGACCACCCGAGCCAGATTGTAGGCTGCATCGGCGCGCGAACGGGCGCTGGGATTGGCGCGGGTCCAGTCACCCAGTTGACGTTTGAGCTGGTCGGTAGTGGGGTAGCTGTCCCGGCGCCGTAACAGATGTTTGACCGCCGGATTGGCGTTGATGAGTTGTTTGGCGCTGCGTTGGTCGCCGGCTGATCGACCTTCAGGGTGGCTGGGAGCTTTGAGCCAGTTCTGTTCCGGGAGGTGTATGGCCCTTGCAGGGTGATTGTTGATAGGCATGAGAAGCTCGGTATCGGGAAGACGTCACTGGGTGGTGTCATGCCGGGTTCGGTTCCAATGACTTGCTCATGACTAAAACGACCGCACAATCCGCCCCAGTGTCTCCATCGCCTTTTCCGACGCCTCCGTCCACGGGCTGCCGTAGTTCAGGCGAATGCAATTGCGAAAGCGCTGGGTCGCCGAGAAGATCGGCCCTGGCGCAATGCTGATGCCCTGCGCCAGGGCCATCTGGAACAGCTTCAACGAATCGGTCTGCTCCGGCAGTTCCAGCCACAGGAAGTACCCGCCGGCCGGTTGGCTGACCCGCGTCTGTGCCGGAAAGTAGCGCGCGATGGCGGCCAGCATGGCGCTTTGCTGTTCCTCCAGGGCATAGCGCAGTTTGCGCAGGTGCCGGTCGTAGCCGCCGTGCTGCAGGTAATCGGCAATTGCGGCCTGGGCCGGCATTGAGGGGCACAGCGACGTCATCAGTTTCAAGCGTTCGACCTTCTGCGCGAAACGCCCGGCCGCGACCCAGCCCACGCGATAGCCAGGGGCCAGGCTTTTGGCGAAGGAGCCGCAATGCATCACCAAACCTTCGGTGTCGAAGGCCTTGGCCGGCTTGGGTGCCTGCTGGCCGTAATACAATTCGGCATACACATCGTCTTCGATCAGTGGCACCTGATGCTCGCGTAGCAGTTCTACCAGTGCCTGCTTTTTCGACTCGGGCAAAGTCGCACCCATGGGGTTCTGGAAACTGGTCATGGTCCAGCAGGCCTTGATCGGATAGCGCTGCAGGGATTGCGCCAGGGCGTTGAGGTCGATGCCGTCGCGCGGGTGCACGGGGATCTCCACCGCCTTGAGTTTCAAGCGCTCCAGCACCTGCAGGCACGCATAGAATGCAGGCGCTTCGATAGCCACCAGGTCACCCGGTTCGGTGACGGCTTGCAGGCACAGGTTGAGGGCTTCCAGGGCTCCATTGGTAATCAACAGCTCTTCCATGGGCAGCATCAGGCCGCCGACCATGTAGCGCAGGGCGATTTGCCGACGCAGTTGCGGGTTGCCCGGCGACATGTCGGTGACCACCAGGCGCGGGTCCATTTCCCGGCTGGCGCTGGCCAGGGACCGGGCCAGGCGCGGCAACGGGAACAGCATCGGGCTGGGGAACGCCGAGCCGAAGGGCACGGTGTTGGGGTCCTTGATCGAGTCCAGCACCGAGAACACCAGCTCGCTCACATCCACTTCGGTGGACTCATGCACTTGCTCGCTCACCACCGGCTCGGAAAACGGGCTGGGTGCGTGGGTGTTGACGAAGTAGCCGGAACGCGGCCGTGCCCGGATCAGGCCACGGCGTTCCAGCAGGTAGTAGGCCTGGAACACTGTCGACGGGCTGACGCCGTACGTCTGGCTGGCGTAGCGCACCGAAGGCACCCGCTGGCCGGGGCCGAGCACGCCGGAGCGGATCAGTTCTGCAATATCGTCGGCGAATTTTTCGTAGCGTTTCATGGGGGCCCAATTAGCTTTTTATAGGTATCTTTCAGCGGTTCAGCGGCGCCACAAAGCGGCTGTCGGCAGCGCTATGGATCCACGGCTCATCCACATCCGAGACCTTGAAGCGCAAGGTCTGCGAGCTGCTCGCCGGTTTGTCCGCCAGCAATGCCACCGACACCGGCACATCGCTGATTTCCCCCGGTGCCAGGCTGATTTCGGTCTTGCCCTGCAACTGGAAGCCCTCGGCGTCCACCAGTTCCAGGCGGTAGTCCTGGCGCTGCTGGGTCTTGTTGATCACCTTGAGGCTGTAGATGTTTTCAATCTGGCCCTGGGCGTTCTCGCGGAACATGCCACGGTCCTTGGTCACGTCCAGCGACACCATGGGCCGTTCCACCAAGGCCACCACCAGGGCTGCGATCATCACCAGCAGCACCGTACTGTAGCCGATCAGGCGCGGGCGCAGCAGGTGGGTCTTGCCGCCTTGCAGTTGATGTTCGCTGGTATAGCTCACCAGGCCGCGCGCGTAACCCATCTTGTCCATGATCGAATCGCAGGCGTCGATGCACGCTGCACAACCGATGCACTCCATTTGCAAGCCATCGCGGATGTCGATACCGGTAGGGCAAACCTGCACGCACAGTTGGCAGTCGATGCAATCGCCCAGGCCGACGTCGGCGGGTTTCACTTCACGTTTGCGCGGGCCACGGTGTTCGCCGCGACCCACGTCGTAGGAAATGGTCAGGGTGTCCTTGTCGAACATCACGCTCTGGAACCGCGCATAGGGGCACATGTGCATGCACACCGCTTCGCGCAACCAGCCGGCGTTGACGTAAGTGGCGCCGGTAAAGAACAGCACCCAGAACAGGCTGACGCCGCCCATCTGCCAGGTCAGCAGTTCGCTGGCCAGCGGGCGGATTGGCGTGAAATAGCCGACAAAGGTCAGCCCGGTCAGCACACTGATGCCCAGCCACAAGGCGTGCTTGGCCGAGCGCCGCGCCAGTTTGTTCAGGCTCCAGGGCGCGGCGTGCAGCTTGATGCGCTGGTTGCGTTCACCTTCGGTGACCTTTTCACACCACATGAACAGCCAGGTGAATGAACTCTGCGGGCAGGTGTAGCCGCACCACACACGGCCAGCGAACACGGTGATCGCAAACAGGCCGAAGGCGCAGATGATCAGCAAGGCCGACAGCAGGATGAAGTCCTGGGGCCAGAAGGTCGCCCCGAAGATGTGGAATTTGCTTTCAGCCAAGTCCCACAACACGGCCTGCCGACCACCCCAGTTCAGCCACACGGTGCCGAAAAACGCCAGGAACAGAAAGCCTGCACCGCCTACGCGCAAGGTGCGGAACAGGCCGGTAAAACTGCGGGTATGAATCAGATTGTCGCTGGATTTGGCCTTCACCTTCTTCGGGTGTATGGGCTCGAAGGTGTCCACGGTGGGGATTCTTTCGCTCATGTCGTTCGCTCATCAGCCTCCATCAGGCCGATGAACTATGCGCGGGGGGCTGTTTGCATAACAGACTCAGGTAGCGTGATAAAAAGCGGATCAGATGGGTTGCGTTGGGTGTGCTGCGACAATGCGCTGCACCCCGTATCGCCTAGGGTGCAGCGCCATAACGGGTGTATTGATACAGATCAATCAAATCAGCGAACCAGGTTCTTCGGCCTTCACATGCTGGCGTCCATCGTGGGCTCCGGCGACCGTCAGCGCGTCGGCCTCGGCTTCAGTGATATAGATCCGCTCGGCCGCCAATTCCACGTAGGACATGGATTTTTCGGTGTCGGTCAGGACAGTGACCCGCGTCGCAGGCAAGCTCTGTTCCTGGCCGTTGTCGTCGAGGGTGAAGTAACACAGATGGTTTTCGATACGTAGGGGCATGCCGATCTCCTTTCTCTTAGGCTATGCAGAGTTAGGGACCTGCGATGTGCAGGGGTTCCAGGCAACTGACTGGCGGTCGCCGCTGTCCATCCTTTACCCATAACGACAAAGGACGGCATCCATGGACGCCTGGTGGCATGAAGTGTGGCAAACCCTGCAGGCTGAATTCGCTGATATCGGCGACGCCAGGCAACTCACCCAGATCACCGTGCGCCTGCTGATTGCCGCGGTGCTGGGTGGCATCCTCGGTTTCGAACGCGAGAGCAAGGGCAAGGCCGCCGGGGTGCGCACCCACATGCTGGTAGCAATGGGGGCCGCGTTATTTGTAATGGTGCCGCAGATGTCCGGCAATCAGGCGGATGCAATGAGCCGGGTGGTCCAGGGGGTAATTGCCGGGATCGGTTTCCTGGGCGCGGGCACCATCATCAAAGGCAAGGACGATGAAGAAGGGCATGTCAAAGGCCTGACCACCGCCGCCGGCCTGTGGATGACCGCTGCGATTGGGGTCTCGGCCGGGTTGGGCCGGGAATCGACAGCGGTACTCAGTACATTGCTGGCCTTGGCGGTGTTCAGCGTGATGCCCAGGCTTGTGCGTATGTTGGAGAAGTAGGCCTATGCTGGGCGGCCAGCCTCATAGCACCACATCGCTTGGTTGTAGTTGGCCTCGTACTTCCACTTCAAAGGTCGCGTGTCCTGCCCCGTAATTTATCATCAGCGTGCTGACGTTTTCTTTTGGGTCATAGTAAATGGCGCCTTCGCCAGCTATCAGCCCGTGTCCCATCCCCTGCTCGAGGACGGACTCGTTCAAGCGTATCGGCTTGCCGCCGGTTACTGTGCGTATACCCGACACATCAATCTTGTCCTTGCCGCTTTCGAAATCCGTGATGGTATCGACGCCGTTGAACATGCTCGAATCAGTCGGACTGCCGTAGACAAAGGTATCCGCGCCTTTCCCGCCCCACAGCTTGTCCCAGCCTCTGCCGCCATGAATAACGTCGTCACCGTCACCGCCTTCCAGGGTGTTATTGGCGTCGTTACCCACGATCAAATCATTGCCCTTGCCGCCTTTGGCGTTTTCGATGACCGCGCCCTTGGCTATACCGACATTGCCCTTGAGGCCGCCGACATCAGAAAAGGTCTGTTCCCTCAAGCTTATTTGCTGATTTTGCTCGTAGCTGGAAAAATCCAATGTGTCGTTGCCCCCTCCGTCCCAAATGGCCGCCACGATTTTGTCTTCAGGGGTTTTGACAGTCAGGAAGTCTCGATCTGTGTTCGAATTGAAACCGTAGGTAGTATCGCCCTTGCGGGTTTCGAAATTGGGACCGTATTTCTCTTGGTAGGCAGCAATATCGTCAAGTTGCGGGGCTGACGAACGGAAACCCCCATGGTTGCTATATCCGGTGCGCTCACCTCGGTAACTCATGCCGGAATGGCTCTGAGAGTCTTCGTGATGAGATACATTTGATTTGTCGAGCTTGTTTTTGCCGTCACCATTGTAACCGCCAGGGTGACTAAGCCCCATGGCGTGACCGATTTCATGAGTAATGGTGTGGCGACCCGCGTTACCTGGCGCTGCTAGAGGCACAGATTTTTCGGTCTTGGTGTCTACAAACCATACTTCAATGTCCGCCTGGTTTTTGGTGGGCAATGAAGAGTGGGGGAAGCCCTTGTAAGGGTGGCCTTTGGTATCGATCATTTGACCATAATTCCCGATCTTGATATGGCCTTCACTGTCAGCTGTCTTGGACCCCTCGGTAAACGTGACATTTGCAACATCTTCAATGGATTGCAGGCTTCGCCGGGTCTGGTTTCGCTGATTCTCGAGGATAGGTGTAAACCCGGTCTTGCCGAATTGTCGAGTGTTCTTGTTTTCCTGCTTTTCCGGCGGGGCCCGAAATTCGTAGGTCAAGTCATAGCGGCCGTCACCATTCTTGTCTGACCAACCCGGGCTGTTACGCCAGAGCCGTTTGACCGCGTCATCGGTTGATTTGGACTGCATGCCGTTGTGCTGAATATCCCCGCCACGATCATCTCGGTGTTTGAATTGCTCAATCCTCTGGTAGATCGAGCTGCCCTGTGAGCCTGCGTTGCTTATAGACATGATTTCTCCTGCTGAAGATGTTGCTCGACGATAGGGATTGGTCCCGTATTCCTACGGCCGTGATGCTTGGGAGTTTGAACATGTCAAAAATCACAGGGGGTGCGCATTATCTTGGTTGAGAGTGGGAAGAATCGCCAAAGGCAGCGAGAAAGAAGCAGCCAATCCATCAGATAGGCTTAGCTTCTGTATCGGTCATATAGCAATCCTCAAATGGTTGAAAAAACGCCGGCAATGACCGGCGGCATTGTCGTGGGGGGTTCCTCGACGGGCGGTGGCTGATGCTCCGGCGGTTCCTTTTCCGGAATCGGTTCCGGTTCGGTGGGTGGCAGGGTGGGGTTGTCGATATTCGGGTCCGGGGTTTCAGCCGGGATCGGGATATTCATCGGTGTGGCCTCCTTTGTGCTTTGCTCTATCGGTGGACAGCTGCCAGGGCGAATTGATTCCCCGCCCAATGGCAGCACATCCACCTGAACTTTTAACCAGCGTGCAGGCTCGGACCTATACGGCGCTGCTCAGGGAGAGCTCAGCCGTATCGCAATTTCGGATCAAGCAAAGAGCGTCCACAGGGCGTAAGGGGAAGATGCTCGATGACTGCTGAAACACAGGTTCCAGACACCTCCATATTGCCGCTGTCCCAGGCGCTGTTGCTGCCCCGGATCGCGATCGAAAGCACCACCCCCGTGATCGACGGCGGCGAATTTGCCGTCAAGGCCGTGGTTGGCCAACGGGTCAACGTCACCAGCAAGGTGTTTGCCGACGGCCATGACAAGCTCGCCGTGCTGATCCGCTGGCGCCCGCTGCAGGACGAAAGCTGGCACAGCGTGGTCATGACCGACGTGGGCAACAACGGCTGGGAAGGCGCGTTTACCGTGACCCAGCAAGGCCCCCACGAATACTGCATCGAAGCCTGGATCGACACCTTCGCCAGCTTCTGTTACGAGCTGCGCAAGAAGCATGAGGCCGGCGTGCCGGTCAGCCTGGAGTTGCAGGAAGGCCGCAGCCTGGTGCTGCAGGCCGCCGAACGCAGTGACAACGAACTTCGCGACCGCCTCATGCTGCTGCACCACGAACTCTCCGGCCAGCTGGAAACCGAGCAGGTTGCGCAGTTCCTGCACGAAGACAGTGCACATTTGATGACCCAGGCTGATCACCGTGCCTACCTGAGCATCAGCACGGTTTACCCGATCGATGTGGAACGTGAGGCGGCACTGTTCGCCAGTTGGTACGAGCTGTTCCCGCGCTCGATCACTGACGATCCCGCACGGCACGGCACGTTCAATGACGTGCATTCGCGCCTGTCGATGATCCATGACATGGGCTTCGACGTGCTGTATTTCCCGCCTATCCACCCCATCGGGCGCAGCCACCGCAAAGGCAAGAACAACTCGCTGACCGCCGGTCCCGATGATCCGGGCAGCCCGTATGCAATCGGCAGCGAAGAGGGCGGCCACGAAGCCATCCACCCGCAACTGGGCAGCCGCGACGACTTCCGCCGCCTGGTCCAGGCCGCCGCCGAACATGGCCTGGAAATCGCCCTGGACTTCGCCATCCAGTGTTCCCAGGACCACCCATGGCTCAAAGAGCATCCGGGCTGGTTCAACTGGCGCCCGGACGGCACGATCAAGTACGCGGAAAACCCGCCGAAAAAGTATCAGGACATCGTCAACGTCGACTTCTATGCGGCGGATGCCATCCCAGGCCTGTGGACCGAGCTGCGCGATATCGTGGTGGGCTGGGTGGAAGAGGGTGTGAAGACTTTTCGCGTCGACAACCCCCACACCAAGCCGCTGCCGTTCTGGCAATGGTTGATCAGCGACGTACGGTCCAAGTACCCGGAGGTGATCTTCCTCGCCGAGGCGTTCACCACGCCGGCGATGATGGCGCGCCTGGGCAAGGTCGGCTACTCCCAGAGCTACACCTACTTCACCTGGCGCAATACCAAGGCCGAGTTGAGCGAGTACCTGGTCCAGTTGAATGAGTCGCCATGGCGTGAGTGCTACCGGCCAAATTTCTTCGTCAACACGCCGGACATCAACCCTGGCTTCCTGCATGAGTCAGGACGCCCGGGCTTTTTGATCCGCGCCGCGCTGGCAACCATGGGCTCGGGCCTGTGGGGCATGTATTCGGGTTTCGAGTTGTGTGAAGCGGCCCCGGTGCCCGGCAAAGAGGAATACCTGGATTCGGAGAAATACGAAATCCGCCCACGGGATTTCACCGCCCCCGGCAACATCATCGCCGAGATCGCCCAGCTCAACCGCATTCGTCGGCAGAACCCGGCACTGCAAACGCATTTGGGGCTGAAGCTCTACAACGCCTGGAACGACAACATCCTGTATTTCGGCAAGCGCAGTGAGGATGGCAGCAACTTCATTCTGGTGGCGGTCAACCTCGACCCTTACAACGCCCAGGAAGCCAATTTCGAGTTGCCGCTGTGGGAGTTGGGGTTGCCGGACGATGCCCAGACACAGGGCGAAGACTTGATGAATGGCCATCGCTGGACCTGGTATGGCAAGCACCAGTGGACACGGCTGGAGCCGCAGATGCCGTTCGGGATCTGGCGTATCACCACCTCTTAAACCCTGCGCGGGACAAATGTGGGAGGGGGCTTGCCCCCGATAGCAGTGTGTCAGCCACCGCTTCATCAACTGACACACCCTCATCGGGTGCAGGTCGAATCGTCGCACCGCCTCTCCCACATTGACCGAGTGGTTCAAGTATTTCAGGAGCTTCCAATGGCGAAGAAACCCAACGCTGCCACCTTCATCAAAGACCCGCTCTGGTACAAGGACGCGGTGATCTACCAGGTTCACGTCAAATCCTATTTCGACTCCAACAATGACGGTATCGGCGACTTTCCCGGCCTGATCGCCAAGCTCGATTACATCGCCGACCTCGGCGTCAACACTATCTGGCTGCTGCCGTTCTACCCCTCGCCACGCCGCGACGATGGCTACGACATCGCAGAATACCGCGGCGTACACAGTGACTACGGGACGATGGCCGACGCCAAGCGCTTTATCGCCGAGGCGCACAAGCGCGGTCTGCGGGTGATCACCGAGCTGGTGATCAACCACACCTCCGACCAGCACCCCTGGTTCCAGCGTGCGCGCAAGGCCAAGCCCGGTTCGGCGGCGCGGGACTTCTACGTGTGGTCGGATGACGACCAGAAATACGACGGCACGCGCATCATCTTCCTCGACACCGAGAAGTCCAACTGGACCTGGGACCCGGTCGCCGGCCAATATTTCTGGCACCGTTTCTACTCGCACCAGCCCGACCTCAACTTCGACAACCCGCAGGTCATGAAAGCCGTGCTGTCGGTGATGCGTTACTGGCTGGACATGGGCATCGACGGCCTGCGCCTGGACGCGATCCCCTATTTGATCGAACGCGATGGGACCAACAACGAAAACCTGCCTGAGACTCACGACGTGCTCAAGCAGATCCGTGCCGAGATCGACGCCCATTACCCCGACCGCATGCTGCTGGCCGAAGCCAACCAGTGGCCGGAAGACACGCAACTCTACTTCGGCGACAAAAAGGGCGACGACGGCGACGAATGCCACATGGCCTTCCATTTTCCGCTGATGCCGCGCATGTACATGGCCCTGGCCCAGGAAGATCGCTTCCCGATCACCGATATCCTGCGCCAGACTCCGGAAATCCCCGCCAATTGCCAGTGGGCGATCTTCCTGCGCAACCATGATGAGCTGACCCTGGAAATGGTCACCGACAAAGAGCGCGACTACCTGTGGAACTACTACGCCGCCGACCGGCGTGCGCGGATCAATCTGGGGATTCGCCGGCGCCTGGCACCGTTGATGGAGCGCGATCGCCGCCGTGTCGAGTTGCTCAACAGTCTGTTGCTGTCGATGCCGGGCACGCCGACCTTGTACTACGGCGATGAAATCGGCATGGGCGATAACATCTACCTGGGTGACCGCGATGGTGTGCGCACGCCGATGCAGTGGTCCATCGACCGCAACGGCGGTTTCTCCCGCGCCGACCCGGCCAGCCTGGTACTGCCGCCGATCATGGACCCGCAATATGGCTATCAGTCGGTCAATGTGGAGACCCAGGCCCAGGACCCGCATTCGCTGCTGAACTGGACCCGGCGCATGTTGGCGGTGCGCAAGCAGTCCAAGGCCTTTGGCCGGGGCAGCCTGAAAATGCTCTCGCCGAGCAACCGGCGCATCCTGGCCTATACCCGCGAATTCACCGGGGAGGACGGGCGCAACGAGATCATTCTGTGCGTGGCCAACGTGTCGCGCAGTGCCCAGGCGGCAGAGCTGGACCTGTCGGCGTTTGCCGGCATGGTGCCGGTGGAAATGCTCGGCGGTAATGCCTTCCCGCCCATCGGCCAGTTGAATTTCCTGCTGACCCTGGCGCCCTACGGCTTCTATTGGTTTGTGCTGGCGCCGGAAAACCAGATGCCCAGCTGGCATGTGGAACCGGCCCAGAGCATGCCCGACTTCACCACACTGGTATTGAAAAAACGCATGGAAGAACTGCTTGAAGAACCTTGCCGCGCGTCCCTGGAACAGACCGCTCTGCCGGCGTGGTTGCCCAAGCGCCGCTGGTTTGCTGGCAAGGACACGGCCATCGACAGCGTGCGCATTGCCTACGGTGTGCGTTTTGGCGACCCGCAGCATCCGGTGTTGCTCAGCGAGGTCGAAGTGACGGCCGCAGGCCAGGTCAGCCGCTACCAGTTACCGTTCGGTTTCCTCGGTGAAGACCAGTTCACCAGCGCCTTGCCCCAGCAATTGGCGCTGGCCCGCGTACGTCGGGTGCGCCAGGTCGGGTTGGTGACCGATGCCTTCAGCCTTGAACACTTTATTCGTGCGGTGATCCAGGGCTTGCAAGCGGGCACCGTGCTCGAGACTGGCGACGGTGAGCTGCGCTTTGCGGCCACACCGCACTTGGCCAGGTTGCAACTGACGGATGAGTCCGAGGTGCGTTACTTGTCGGCCGAGCAATCGAACAGCTCGGTGGTGGTCGGTGAGAGCCTGGTGCTCAAGCTGATCCGCAAAGTCGCCTCCGGCGTGCACCCGGAACTGGAGATGAGTGCCTATCTGACGGCCGCGGGCTACCCCAATATTTCGCCACTGCTGGGGTCGATGGTGCGCCACGACGCCGAGGGCCAGGACAACCTGCTGATGATTGCCCAGGGCTACCTGAGCAACCAGGGCGATGCCTGGAGCTGGACCCAGAACAATCTGGAGCGGGCGATCCGCGACGAACTGGCCGAGGCCATTTCCGAGCAGGAACAACACTACAACGCCCTGGGCGAGCTGGCGGATTTTGCCGGGCTGCTCGGCCAGCGCCTGGGCGAAATGCACCAGGTGCTCGGTGCAAAAACCACCGACAAGGCCTTCAAACCCGAAATCACCACGGCCAAGGACACCCAGGCCTGGGCCAAGGACGTCGGCGCACAACTGGAGCGTGCGCTGCACTTGCTCAAACTTCATCAAAGCCAATTGAACCCGGCGGATCAAGCGCTGGTCAGTGATTTGCTGGCGCAGAAAAAAGCCATCGTCAGCCATGTGCAGGCTTTGGCGAAAGCCACGGCGGGCGGGTTGCGCATCCGCGTGCATGGTGACTTGCACCTGGGTCAAGTGCTGGTGGTGAAGGGCGATGCTTACCTGATCGACTTCGAAGGGGAGCCGGCGCGGCTATTGCATGAGCGACGTGGCAAGCACAGCCCCTATAAAGATGTGAGCGGCGTATTGCGCTCATTCGACTATGCGGCGGCGATGGCCCTGAATGTTCAAGGGGTGGATCACTCGCCCGAGGCGGACCAGGCGCGCAGACGCGTGACGGAACGTTACCTCAAGGAAGCACGGCAGGCCTTTATCCGGGCTTATCAGGCGGCGACGGCTACACTGGCGCATGACTGGCAGGATGCCAGAGGCCAGGACGCCGCGCTGACGTTGTTCAGCCTGGAGAAGGCCGCGTACGAAGTGGCCTACGAAGCGGAAAACCGCCCGACCTGGTTGCCGGTGCCCCTGCAAGGGTTGCAAGGTTTACTGAGCGGGATTGCTTCTATAAAGGAAGCACCTATATCGAACACTGCACGCGGTGGGGAGACGTCATGAGTTTTACACATAAAGAACCGCTGCAACCGAAACTGACTGCATTGCCGGCGTCCAGGGACGTCGAAGCGCTGGTCCGCGCCGAACACCACGACCCGTTCTCGGTGCTGGGGCCGCACGATGATGAACACGGCGGCCAGTTTATCCGCGCATTCCTGCCCGAGGCCTTGAGTGTGCAAGTGCTGGCACGTGATGGCGGCGAGCAGCTGGGCAGCCTGGACGCGAGCCAGGTGCCGGGCTTGTTTGTCGGCCAGTTCAAGACCCGTCAGCCGTACCTGTTGAAAATCCAGTGGGCCGGTGGCGAACAGATCACCGAAGACCCGTACAGCTTCCAGCAACTGCTGCTGGGTGAAATGGACCTTTACCTGTTTGCCGAAGGCAATCACCGCGACCTCGGCAGTTGCCTGGGCGCCCAGGTGACCAGCGTCGACGGCGTGGCGGGCGTGCGCTTTGCCGTGTGGGCACCGAATGCGCGGCGGGTGTCGGTGGTGGGCGACTTCAATATCTGGGACGGTCGTCGCCATCCGATGCGCTTGCGCCATCCTTCCGGGGTGTGGGAGATCTTTATCCCTCGCCTGCAACCGGGGGCGGCCTACAAGTACGAGATTCTAGGTGCCCATGGGATCCTGCCGCTCAAGGCCGATCCGGTGGCGCTGGCCACCCAGTTGCCGCCCGACACAGCCTCCAAGGTGGCCGAACCGTTGCAAGTGGACTGGCAGGACCATGCCTGGATGCAATCGCGGGTCGACAAGCAAAAGACCACGGCACCCCTGTCGATCTATGAGCTGCACGTCGGCTCCTGGCAGTGCGAGTTGGATGAGGCCGGCGAAGTGGCCCGCCAATATAACTGGCGTGAACTGGCCGAGCGCCTGATTCCCTACGTGCAGCAATTGGGCTTCACCCACGTCGAGCTGATGCCGATCATGGAGCACCCGTTCGGCGGCTCCTGGGGCTACCAGGCGCTGTCGCAATTTGCGCCGACGGCGCGGTTCGGCTCTCCGCAGGATTTCGCCTACTTCGTCGATGCGCTGCACCAGGCCGATATCGGCGTGATCCTTGACTGGGTGCCGGCGCATTTTCCCACCGATACCCACGGCCTGGCGCAATTCGACGGCACTGCGCTGTACGAATATGCCAACCCGCTGGAAGGCTTCCACCAGGATTGGGACACGCTGATCTACAACCTGGGCCGCACCGAGGTGCACGGCTTCATGCTGGCTTCGGCGCTGCACTGGCTCAAGCATTTTCACATCGACGGGCTGCGCGTGGATGCCGTGGCGTCCATGCTCTACCGCGACTATTCGCGCAAGGCCGGCGAATGGGTGCCGAACCGCCATGGCGGCCGCGAGAACCTTGAAGCTATCGACTTCCTGCGCCACCTGAACGACGTGGTGGCCCAGGAAGCGCCGGGTGCGCTGGTGATTGCCGAGGAGTCCACCGCCTGGCCGGGCGTGAGCCAGCCGACCCAGCAGGGCGGGTTGGGCTTCAACTACAAATGGAACATGGGCTGGATGCATGACTCCCTGCATTACATCCAGCAGGACCCGGTGTACCGTGCCCACCATCACAACGAACTGAGTTTCGGCCTGGTGTATGCCTGGTCCGAGCGGTTCATCCTGCCGATCTCCCACGATGAGGTGGTACACGGCAAGCACTCGCTGATCGACAAGATGCCAGGAGACCGCTGGCAGAAATTCGCCAACCTGCGTGCCTACCTCGCGTTCATGTGGATGCACCCTGGCAAGAAACTGCTGTTCATGGGCTGCGAGTTCGGCCAATGGCGCGAATGGAACCACGATCAGCAACTGGACTGGTACTTGCTGCAGTATGCCGAACACAAAGGCGTGCAAAAGCTGGTCGGCGACTTGAACCGTCTGTACCGCGAAGAGCCGGCGTTGCATGAACAGGACGATGCGCCCCAGGGCTTCCAGTGGCTGATCGGCGACGACGCGATCAACAGCGTCTATGCCTGGCTGCGCTGGAGCAAGGACGGTAAGCCGGTGCTGGTGGTGGCCAATTTCACCCCGGTGCCGCGTGAGGGTTATGCCGTCGGTGTTCCTTTTGCTGGACGCTGGAGCGAAGTGATCAACAGTGACGCCGATATGTACGCAGGTTCCAATTACGGTAACGGGGGCGAGGTATTTACCCAGGAAGAGCCCCGTCATGGGCAAGCGGTGTCACTGTCTTTGAATTTGCCGCCCCTGGGTGTGCTGATTCTGCGTCCGGAACCGCTTTAAAGGCTCTACCGTGCTGGATTCTGTTGTCCACGCTACTGGCAGGGTGCCACAATGGCGCCTTTGTCGTGGCAGTCGAATCAGGCGAATCTCATGAATGGCCTTGGGCGTGGGCAGGACCAGGATTGCGTTATAGAAGAGCAGGTGCGGACCGATCGTTTGCACCAGTTGTTCCGGCAATCATTTTCCGCCATTTTCGGCAGCTACTTGGGCGCCATAATGCTCTCCTGGCTGTGCTGGGACCGGTTTGATCATCAAGTCATCCTGGTTTGGCTGCTGGCATTGGCGGCCTCGACGTTATTGCGGCTCAAGATGTTCATGGAGTGGTTTCGCTGCCCCAACGCCGAGCGCACCCCGGATCGCTGGGAACGCCGCTACTGGATCACGCTGATGCTGTCGGCCGGCATCTGGGGCTTCGGCGCGCTGGCGGTGATGCCCACCGATGACCGACTGTCCCAGGCCCTGGTGATGCTGTTTACCGTGGGTATGTCGGTGAGTGCAGTGTCTTGCTATTCGGCGTACCGCTATATGACGCTGGGGTCCATGGGCCTGGTTTTGTTCCCGTGCACCCTCTGGCTGCTGTTCCAGCCTTCGCCGATGCAAATCGGCGTGGCCATCGCGGTATTGGTGTTTTCCACCTTTGTGGTGAGTGCCACGCGCAAGCTGTCCGATGCCCTGGAAAAGGCCTTTCGCCTGACCCGGCAAATGGAACGTGCCCACAACATCTCCACCCGCGCCGCCCAGACCGATGAACTCACCGGCCTGATGAATCGCCGCGCCTTCTTCGAGCATGCCCAGGTGTTGTATGAACAATGCCGGCACAATCGTCAGCCGCTGTGTGCGCTGATGATGGACATGGACCACTTCAAGGAAATCAACGACACCTACGGCCACCAGGCCGGTGACCAGGTGTTGCGCCAGATTGGCGGAGTGATCAGCGCTTCGTTCCGCCAGGCCGATGTGTACGGGCGCCTGGGGGGTGAAGAGTTCGCGGTGTTGCTGCCCAACACTTCGCTGGAAACCGCACGGGCTATCGCCGAGCAGTTGATCAAGGCGATCTCCAGCCTGTCTTCCGCGCCGGTGCATGGCTTGACCGCCAGCCTCGGTGTTGCCTCCACCCATGCCCAGGATCAAGACCTGCACGGCCTGATGAATACGGCCGACAAGGCGCTGTACCGGGCGAAAGCCCTGGGTCGTAATCAAGTGGCCGTGGCAGAGTAAGGCTTTGGGTCTCGGCTAGGGCATCGCCTTGGCCAATGCCCGGGCCACCTGGTCTGCGGAGTAGGGCTTGGCCAGGAACTCGAACCCTTCGTAGCCACTGTCGGCCAGTTCTTCGCTGTAGCCGGAGGTGAGCACCACCGGCAAGTCCGGGCGTCGCTGGCGCAGCACCTTGGCCATGGCCACACCGGTCATGCCGGGCATCACCACATCCGAGAACACCCCATCGAACCCCAGGGCATCGGCACCGGCCAGGGCGAGCGCCTGTTCGGCATCGGTGGCCCAGGTGGTGCGGTAGCCCAGGTCCTGGAGGATCTGGTTGGCGAAACGACCGACTTCCAGGTTGTCCTCTACGATGAGGATATGGCGCGGCGTCGCAGTGTGGACCGGTGCAAGATCCTCTGGGCGCGGCGCGAGAGGCATCGCGGGTGGGGCCACTTCCGGCAGATACAAGGTAAACACCGTGCCCTGGCCCACGCGGCTGGACACATCGACGTTGCCGCCGGACTGCTTGGCAAACCCGAACACCTGGGACAACCCCAGGCCAGTGCCTTTGCCCACGGCCTTGGTGGTGAAAAATGGCTCGAAAATGTGCTCGAAGGTGTCTCCCGCAATACCGCTGCCGGTGTCGGTCAGGGAAACGCTCACAAACCCTTCGTGCACCGCTGCGTCGCCGCGGATACGCGGCATTGCATCCACCGTGGCGACACGCAGGACCAGCGTGCCCTGGCCGTCCATGGCATCCCGGGCATTGAGTGCGATATTGATCAGCGCAGTTTCGAACTGGCTGGAGTCGACGCGCACATGGCAAGGGGCATCAGGCAGTTCTACTTGCACGTGGATGCGTGCGCCGGTGACGCTTTCGAGCATCTCGCCGATGTTCCTGACCCGTTGGCCCGCATCGAAGACTTCCGGGTTCAGCGGTTGGCGGCGCGCGAAGGCGAGCAGTTGACTGGTGAGTTTGCTGGCCCGCTCTACGGTATCGGACACCGCGCCCATGTAGCGTTGGCGCCGTTCTTCGGATAACCCCGGCTGACGCAGGAAGTCCACCGAGGAGCGAATGATGGTCAGCAGGTTGTTGAAGTCGTGGGCCACGCCGCCGGTCAATTGGCCGATGGCTTCGAGTTTCTGTGACTGGCGCAGTGCGGCCTCGGCCTGGGTGAGGGCCGCGGTGCGTTCCTGTACCCGTTGTTCCAGCGAGGCGTTCAGCTCGGTGAAGGCTGCCAGGCCTTCGCGTACGGCGGCGTCGGCGCGTACGCGCTCGATATGGGCCCAGGAGCGCTCGGTGACTTCTCCTACCAGCGCCAGGTCATAGGGCGACCAGACCCGGGCCTTTTTGTCATGCACGGCCATCAAGGCGGTGAGGCGGCCGTGCTTGATCAATGGGAAACACACAGTGGCCAACGCGCCCAGCGCCTGATAGCTGGCGGCGTCTTCGGGGGCGAACTCGATGCGATTGTCCTGCACCACCAACGGTTCGCCGGCGCGCAGGCGCTGCACTGCCATTGCGCCGAACGAGGCCAGGCTGTAGTGACCCACGATGCTCGGCGAGCCGGGCGCTGCCCAGTTGCCGCGAATGGTAAAGCCGTCTTCGTCGGCATCCATGTCGGCATACGCGCAGTTGGACACCTGCATGTGCTGCGCCAGCAGGCGCGTGGTGGTGGCCATGATGTGTTCGGCATCGGTGGCGGTGGCGACCGCATTGCCGATGGTGTCCAGGGCCGCCAGGCGCTGGGTGAGAAATACGGTGGTGGTGGTTTCGGTGACCGTGTCGAGCATGCCGACGATCTTGCCATCGGGGTCGCGGATCGGGCTGTAGCAGAACGTGAAGTAGGCCTGCTCCGGCCCCGCACCACGCTCAATGACCAGGGGGAAATTCTCGATGTAGGTCGCGTGCCCCTCGAATGCCGCGTCGGCGATCGGGCTGATCTGGTCCCAGACTTCGTGCCAGATTTCGCTGAAAGGGCGGCCCAATGCGGCAGGTTTATCGCCCAGGATCGGAATAAACGCATCGTTGTAGAGCGTGATCAACTGCGGTCCCCAGATGATGGCCTGGGGGAAGCTTGAGGCGAAGCACAGTGCGGCCGTGGTCTTGAGCACATCCGGCCACTGTTCCAGCGGACCCAGGGGCGTACTCGCCCAATCATGCTGGCGAACCCGCTCAGCCATGTCGCTGCTACTCTGCAGCCAATTCATCATTGCAAGAACACCTTGTTTGCCGCGATCTGCGTAACGCCTTGAAGGGAGGGCCTGACATGCAACAGACCGGAAACCCCGCTGGCAGTTCAGCGGCATTATCGCGGTGATAGCAACTTGATGCACTCTGCGTGCGTGGCGATCTGCAAGCCGGCTTATTGCGCGCCGAAAACTGCCGTCCAATAAATCCCCGCGTCACTCTTAGGGTCCATCGCATAGGCCGCGCCCAGCTCGCGGAACTGCGGGTTCATCAGGTTGGCGCAATGGCCTGGGCTGGCGAGCCAGCCGTCGACCACCTTGCGTGGCGTGTCCAGGCCGGCGGCGATGTTTTCGCCGATGTTCTTCGCGATATACCCGGCCAGTTCCGCACGGTCGCCGGGGGTACGGCCGTCGTGGTCGAGGTGGTCGAAGAAATTGCCGTTGGCCATGTTTCGCGTGTGGCTGTTGGCGGCGCCGGCCAGGTCGTCATTCCACGACAAGGGCGTGGTGGCGGTAAACGCCTGGGTGCCGCATTGCCGTGGCTGCGATCGCGCGGCGTTGATCAGGTTGAGCAGTTGCTTGCCTTCGGTCTGCCAATCGCCCAGGCCACTGGTCAGCAGCGGGCGGGCGAGCACGATGCGCCAGTCCTGGCCGCTGTTGCTCACGCCGATATCGACGAATTGCGGGTCCAGCACCACGCGGCAGAAGCTCTCGCGCACGGCCTTCATGGCCGCCTGGGCATCCTTGGGTCCGGACAGGCTGATGGCCTGCACGTTGACCATCGGGTACGCGGCGCGTGCCAGCGCTTGCTGCAAGTCGCCCACATTGGTGGCCGGCAGCACCAGCCGGGTGTCGCTGGCCAGCGGTGGCAGTTCCTGGGAACCCTGGTCGCCGCAGCGTTGCACCTGGCTGCGGTATTGGTTGATCTGTTGTACCAACTGACTTTCTTCATTCGCCATCGCGCTGGCGCAGAACACCGTAGTGGCGGCCAGCGTCGTAAGACCCATCATCAATGACAGAACGCGCATGGACGTTACCCTTGAGCTTGAAAGTGCCCATGATGCGCGATCCGGGTGCATCCATGCACCCGTTAGTCCGAACTTTTTCCTTTAGTTTTTGAATGCCGAGTGTTTACGGCCCTGGTCGCACAAGGCAAACACCACCACTAACAGCGCAGAAATGGCCAGGATGATGACAACGCCATCCGTGGAGTGGGTAGCCGAGCCCGCCACCATCGACAGGGCGCCCAACGGTGCCAGGCCGCCCGCGATGGCCGTGCCGATTTCACGCCCGGTGCCAAAGCCCGAGGAGCGCGTCTGGGTCGGGAACTGACGGCTCAGGAACGAGCCTTGGGGGGCGAACATCATCGGCGCAAGAATGCCGGTGCCGACCCCGATGGCAATGTAGATCATCAGGCTTTCGCCGGTGTTGAGCAGGGCCAGGAACGGGTAGGCGAACAGCAGCGAGCACACCCCGCCGAGCATCAGCACGGCCTTACTGCTCCACTTGTCGCACAGCCAGCCGAAGCAGGGCACGGCGACGATGGCAACCAGGCTGGCAATCGTCACCGAAAGCGATGTGACGTGTACGTCCACGCCTTTGAACTGGGTCAGGTACGCCAGGGAAAAGGTCTTGAAGATGTAGCTCAGCGCGTTGTAGCCAATCGCCACGAAGAACACCACGGCGAGGCCTTTCAGGTCGTTCTTGAACAGCGCCTTGAGCGGCGAGGCTTTGGCTTTGTTCTCTGCTTTGCTCAGCTCACTGAATTGCGGGGTCTCCGGGATGCTGTTGCGCACCCACAGGCCGACGCCCACCAGCACGATGCTGCATACAAACGGAATGCGCCACCCGCCGGCCAGCAGGAACTCGTTGCCGTTGATGGTCAGCAGGTACACGGTGAGCGATGACAGCAACAGGCCCAGGTTAAGGCCCAATGCCGGCCAGGCACCCTGGCTGCCACGTTTGCCCTGGGCGGCGTGCTCGTAGGAGGTGACTGCCGCGCCGGACAACTCGGCGCCGGCGCCCAGGCCCTGGATGATGCGGATAAACACCAGCACGATCGGCGCCCAGATGCCGATGGAGGCGTAGCTGGGGATCAGGCCGATCAGCGTGGTGCACACGCCCATCAGGCAGAAGGTCAGCACCAGCACTTGCTTGCGACCGAACTTGTCACCCAGGTAGCCGAACAGGATGCCGCCGAACGGGCGGGCGATAAAGCCGATGGCAAAGGTGGAAAACGCCAGCAGCGTGGCGGTCTTGGGGTCGCCGTTATCGAAGAAGATCTTCGAGAACACAATCGCCGCCATGGTGGCGTACAGGTAAAAGTCGTACCACTCCAGCATCGAGCCGAAGATGGTGGCGGCGGCGACTTTGCGCAGGCGCTTGCGGGTTTGTTCGGGCGATTCGGTGGTGGGAATCGAGGCGGATGCCGTCATGCTGTACTTCCTTCCGGGTCTTTATAGTTATTGTCAAATGGACGTGTCGTGCAGGGTGTTACTCGGGGGTAAACAGGCGGTCGGCGATCATTGCGCCGATGGGCATGGCCGACGTCGCGGCGGGTGAGGGCGCGTTGCACACGTGGAGCATGCGAGGGGTCTGGGCGAACAGGAAATCGTGCACCAGGCTGCCATCGCGCATCACCGCCTGGGCGCGGATACCGGCCTCGCAGGGCAGCAAGTCGTCCAGGGCGAGCGACGGGCAATACTTGCGGCATTGCTCCAGGTAGCCGGACTTGAACAGCGAATTCTTCATCTCGGTGGTGCCGGAGCCGAGGTTCTGCCAGATGGTCTTCCAGAAACCGGGAAAGCTGGCGTACTGCGCCACATCGCGCCAGTTCACCGAGAACTTGCGGTAGTTCTCGCGGCCCAGGCCCAGCACGGCGTTGGGGCCGACGGTGACGCTGCCGTCGATCATGCGGGTCAGGTGCACGCCGAGGAACGGCAGCTCCGGGTCCGGAATCGGGTAGATCAAGTGGTTGACGATGCGGTTCTTCGATTCAGGCAGGCGAAAGTATTCGCCGCGAAACGGGATGATCTGGTGGTCGATCCTGATCCCGGCCAAGGTCGCCAGACGGTCGGACTGCAGCCCGGCGCAGACCACCAGGTGCCGCGCCTGCCAGGTTTCGCCATGGGTGCTGACGCTGACTTTGTCGGTGTCTTCGTGGATCGCGGTGACCGTGCGTTCCAGGCAGATCTCACCGCCGCGGCGGCGGATGACCTGGGCCATGGTTTCGCACACCTGGCGGTAATCGACGATGCCGGTGGCGTCCAGGAACAGTCCGCCCAGGCCGACGATGTTGGGTTCGCGTTGGCGCAATTGGTCGGCGTCCAGGCGCTCGACCTGCATACCGTTGAGCTGGGCGCGGGCATGCAGCGCTTCCATCCGCTGCATCTCCAGGGGGCTGGAGGCCACCAGCAGCTTGCCGCACACCTCGAACCTGATGCCGTGTTCGGTGCAGAACTGCTTGGTCTGTTGGGCGCCGCGCTTGCACAGCTCGGCTTTGAGACTGCCGGGGGCGTAGTAGATGCCGGCGTGAATGACGCCGCTGTTGTGGCCGGTCTGGTGCCTGGCCAGCGCCGACTCTTTTTCCAGGATCACCAGCGAGGCGCCGGGCTGGCGCTGGAGCAGCTCCATCGCGGTGGCGAGGCCGACGATGCCGCCGCCGATAATGCAAAAGTCATGGATCATTGCGTGGGTCTCTGAGCGTGGACATTTCGGTCTGCTTATCAGGTTGTCAGACTAATGGTCTTGTTAAAAAAATGGCGTGTCATGGACACGCTATAGACGGTCGGTATTCGGTCAGCGGGTGGCGGGCAATTCCAATTGCAGGCGCCGTGCGGCCGCGCGCAGGTGGGCTTCGGCACTGGCGGCGGCGCGCTGGGCGTCGCCGTCGGCAATCGCCTGGTACAGCGACTGGTGCTCCTCGGTGGCATCGGCGGAGCCGGTGGCAAAGCGCGATGCCGAGTTTTCCCAGGCGGTTTTGCGTGCGCTGGCCAGTTGGCTCCTGAGGAAATCATGGAATGCCACGAAGTAGTCATTCTTGCTGGCGTCGGCGATGGCGCGGTGGAATTCCACATCGGCCAGGGCGGCGGCTTCGAAGTTGTCGCGGTTGTCCTGCATGGCTTGCAACGCGCTTTTCATGCGTTGCAGGTCGGCGTCGTCGCGGCGCTGGGCGGCAATGGCGGCGGCCTGGGTTTCGATCCACAGGCGCACTTCGAACATTTGCGCCAGGTCGGCACGCCGACCATGCTGCTGGGGAAAGCGGAACACCGTGCCGGCAGGCGTTTGCGAAATGAACGAGCCCAGGCCACGGCGGGCGGTGATCACGCCGTCGGCCTTGAGCTGGGCAATGGCTTCACGCACCACGGAGCGGCTGACGTTGAGTTGTTCGGCCAGTTGCTGTTCGGTGGGCAGGCGCGACTCGGGCGGCAATTGGCCGGCATCGATTTCTGCGCGAATCGCGCTGACAACCCGCACAACCAGCGAATCGGGGCGTTGAAGCTCAAGCATGGGACAACCTTGATGATCAGGTTGTCAGACAATAGTCGTTACGATTTTATCTTGTCAATGTTTGTGTCAGATCGCAGCCGCCGCCCGAGCCGATCGCCAGCGTGCCCGAACGCTACACCACCCATCAACGTGCCGGCCTGGCCCACCGTTGGTTGCGCGGGTGTTTGCGTGAGGTATGCGCCGAACAGGTACAATCCGCGCTGCCTTGACGCTGAACCCCCAGGAATTTGCATGTACAGCCTTACCCGCTACACCACACCGTGCCCCGAGCCGATCAACAGCCAGATCCTGCAATTGGTGGTGGATAACCTCACTGACATCAGCAGCGTAGCGCTGCCGCCGAGCAACCTGCTGTACAACATCTACCAATATGCCACCGGCTTTGAAGTGCACCTGTACCTCGAAGCGCTCAACGGTGCCAAAGGCATTGCGGTCGAGTTGGTGGTGGCGATGGACGGGGACAAGCTGATTGGCTTTTGCCTGTACCTGCCCGTGAAGGATGATCCCGAGGCGTGCGGTGTTGCGTTCATGGCGGTGCAGGTCGGCTATCGGCGCCAGGGTGTGGCCCGCGCAATGATGCGTGACGTGTTGAGCCGTTATCCCCATGCTGAATTGGCCTGTTCGGTGGAGAAGGTGCCCGCCTTTGAGGGCATGGGCTTTCAAGTGCGTGGTGCGCGCGGCACCCAGGTGTTGATGAACACGCGGGACTACGGCACCGATGGCCTGATGGGCGTGCTGGATGTGGCGTCGATCTACCGCTCGCTGGAGGTGCGGCAGATTCATACGTACCTGCTGCAAAAGCATGGCAAGCGCGCCATGGTGGATGCGGAGAAGCAGCGTGACCGCCACCTCGATCAACTGGCGCGCAAGGTGCAGTTGTTTGTTGCCGGGCGTTGAGTGGATCTTTTTTGTGGCAAGCCCGCTCACTACCATGTGGCAATGTGAGCTGTCAGTTGCCGCCGCCGTGTCGGTTGTTGCATCGTCACCAAAAACTTTCTAGACGCGCCCACGATTGACCATCGCCAGGATGGTCGCCAGCAACTCCTGTTGCGCCTCTTCACGGCTGATCTCACCACTGGCCGCTGCCTGGGACAACGCTTCCGCAGCCCCCAGCATTGCCCTTAGACCCGGCTGGGAAATCCGGCCGAAGGGCGACAGCGCATCGCGGCATTTATCGAGAAAGATTGCCTCGTACTGGCGCTTGAGCGTCTCCAGCTCCGGCGAGCTGCTGAGCGCGGCGATCACCCCCGGAATTTCCCGACCCTGCAACAGCACGCAGTCCACATAGGACGCGGCGATCACCCAGGCACGGTCCTCAAGCGTAGCGCTGCTGGCCTCGATGGCGTCGACAAACACCTGGTTCTGGCGCGCATCGAAATCTTCATACAGCGCGGTCAGCAACCCGGCGCGGGTGACGAAATGGTCGTAGACCACCGGCTTGGTGACGCCCGCCAGTTCCGCCAGGCGGCCAAGGGTCAGGGCGTCTGTGCCTTCATCGCGCACCAGTTGCCAGGCCACATCAAGTAGTTGGCGCAGGCGATCTTCACGGGACAGGCGACGGCGTGGGGCAGGGGATGCGGGGCTTGACATGCTTATATACCAAAAGTAACTTACTGATCGTAACTTAAGCCCAGCCTAACCCTGAAGGGGAGTTTTGTCATGCATGCGTTGATTGTTGTTGCCCATCACGACCCGCAATCCCTCACCCACAGCGTCGCCGCGCAGGTGGCCGTCGGTCTCGGCGCATCCGGCCACACGTTCGAGATCGCCGACCTTGCCGCCGAAGGGTTTGACCCACGCTACAACGCCGCCGACCATGCGGTACACCGCAGCCGCGCCACGCCCCCGGCCGACGTGCTGGCCGAACAGGCCCGTCTCGACCGCGCCGACGCCCTGGTGCTGGCGTTCCCGATCTATTGGTGGTCGCTGCCGGGCTTGCTCAAGGGCTGGATCGACCGTGTATTCGTCAACGGCTGGGCCATCGAGTACGGCCCGGATACCCCGATGGTGAAAAAACTGCGGCACCTGCAGGTCCACCTGCTGGCCCTGGGCGCGGCGGATGGCGATGCCTTTGATCGGCATGGCTATGCCAAGGCGATGCGCACGCAGATCGACTACGGGATTTTTGATTACTGTGGCGCGCAGGTGGTGACGTCCGAATTGTTGCTGGAGTCGGAAAGCGGTGGGGCGCAGGCGCATCTGGACAAGGCCAGGGCCGTTGGCCGGGGAGTGTTTGAAACCGAGGCGGTTGCCGGTTGATTCAAGCGTCGCGAAACAAATCGTGGGCATCCAGCAGGCGGTAGGCGATTTCCGGGCGTTTTTCCATGCCTCGGCGGATCGCGGCCGGGATAGATTGGCGGGTCTTGCGACACATCCCTGGCAAATCGTCGATGACGATCTGGATCCCGCGCATGCTCTTGACCTCGGTATGGCCAGGGGCAATATGCACGCGGATGCCCAGTTGCTGGTACATCAGCTGTTGCATGCGCTCCAGGTCCTGCAGGCTCTTGAGGTCTTCAAGCCGGTCGAGCAGTTTCTTCTCTTCCTGGCGCGTGAGGCGGAGGATGCGCTGGTCGGCACCCGGCGTCTGCAACAGTTGTTCGCGGTCGCAGACGCAGGCGCCGGGTGGGCAGGGTTGGCGAATGGTCATGTGCAGAGCCTCCCCATTCCGACGCTGACGCTTTAATAGCTCAGTTGGACGCCAAGGCTGCCCAGGGCCTTCCAGTACTCAGGATAGGTCTTGGCCACGCAATCCGGGTCCTGGATGCGAATACCCGAAACCTTCAGCCCGGCCAGGGCAAAGCACATGGCGATGCGGTGGTCGGCGTGGGTGTCGATCAGCGCGTTGCACGAGGTGCCGGCCAATGCGGGGTCGCTGGCTACCAGCAGATCGTCGCCTTCGATGGTCGCCAGGCCCGGGCGGATTGCATTGAGGCCGTCATGCAGTGCCTGCACACGGTCGCACTCCTTGACCCGCAGGTTGGCCAACTCGGTGAAACGCACCGGCGTGTTGTTGAACGCCGCGAGCACCGCCAGGGTCGGGATGGCGTCCTGCATCTGCGAGCCGACCACCGTGGCTTGCATGTGCGGGAACTGCGCGATCACGGCCTGGGCCTTGGCGTCCGGTTGGGTGAAATCCTGCGCGGCCACGCCGATGTCGATGCCCCCCCCGGTCAACACTTCAGCGGCCCACAGGTAAGTGGCGGCGGAGGCGTCGGGTTCGATCAGGTAGTCGTGGGCGATGTAGCCGGTCGGGGCCACGCGCCAGGTGGTGTCATCAACGGCTTCAACCTGGGCACCGAAGGCGCGCATGCAGTCCAGGGTCAGGTCGACATAGCCACGGGCACCGATGTCCTTGCCGGTCAGCGCCACTTCAATCGGCGCTTCGCCGCAGGCCGCGAGCATCAGCAGCGCCGACACGTACTGGCTGGACAGGCCGCCATCGATCTCGAAGCGCTTGGCCTTGATCTTGCCCACGCCATGCACGGTGACCGGCGGGCAACCGGTCGGGCTGTCGACCTGGATGCCGTTCTGGCCGAGGGTCGCCAGCAACGGGCCGATCGGGCGTTTTTGCATGTAGTCGTCGCCGGTCAGCACCACGGTGCCTTCGACCGTGGCCACCGCAGCCGTGAGAAAGCGCATGGCGGTGCCGGCGTTGCCAAGGAACAGCGGTTGCGGCGGCAGGTGCAGTTTGCCGTTGCCGGTGACGACGAAGGTGGTGTCGTCCGGCTCATCGATGGTCACGCCCATTTGGCGCAGGGCCACCGACATATGGCGGGTATCGTCGCTCTTGAGCGCGCCGCTGAGACGGCTGGTGCCCTTGGCCAGGGCCGCCAGCAACAGGGCGCGGTTGGTAATGGATTTGGAGCCGGGGGGCGCGACCTTGCCATTGAGGGGGAAATTGGGCGGTGTAACGGTCACGGTTTTCTGCGAACTCAAGGGACAGGGCTCCTGATCAAGGCAAGGTGGCACGGAGTGGCCGACGGGCGGACTCGAATAATCGGGCATAGGTACAGTACTTGTCGAGCAGGGAACGCCGCCGGCCGGCATTTTCCGCAGGGTTGTCGATTATCGGGACGCGCTGTAGGTGGATTGCCCTTGGCAGGGTAGGCGTGCGCCCCAACAGGGGGCAGGACAAGCGCGTCCGATCAATGAAATGCAGGAGTTGTGTAACTTTTCATACGCGGCGCCTCGATGGACAAGCCGGGGCGATAGGGTAAGTTCAAAGCGCGTCCCATCCCCGGGGCGTTTTCAATCAAGGAGTGACTGAAATGAACAAACCCCAGACTCAACTCAGACATGGCCGCGTCTTGACCCCGGCCAGCCGTGGCTCGGTGGCTGTTGAACGCGGGCTGCTGGGCAACTGGCAAGTCAACGAAATGGAAGGCGGCAAGAACTTCCCGGCGCTGACTGCCGGGCCGTTCCCCGCACCCTATCAAACCGACGACCAGAGTGTGACGCCGCCGGCCGATGGGCATATCTTGAGCGGCGGCAAAACCGACGAGCGCGATTGCATCAACTTCACCGATGAGGAGATGAGCAAAAAGCTCAACACGCCGTTTACCTGGCCACTGCTGAATGTGGAGGCCGGACAAGTCTTCAAGGTGCAGTGGGAATACACCGCCGCCCACGTTACCCGTGGTTACCGCTGGTTCATCACCAGGGATGGCTGGGACCCGAAACAGCGCATCAGTCGCGCTCAATTGGACACCCAGCCGTTCTTCGAGGATTTCTACACCCAGGTGCCGTACTACCAGCATGCCGATGAACTGAAAGCCAAGGTCGAGCATCAGGTGACATTGCCCAAGGGTAAGCAAGGCCGACATGTGGTGGTGCTGATGTGGATCGTGGCCAACACGGGCAACGCGTTCTACCAGGCGTTTGACCTGGACTTCAAATAAAGTCCGGTCAACGCTTGCTCAACCAGTAATCATGTAGCGCCCGCGCAGCCGGTTCGATTTCGCTGACCCGCTGTTGATGGGCGTCTACATCCAGGTCGGCCGGCAATTCGAAGTTGTCCTGTTCGGCGCACCAGGAAATCTTCTCCAACTGCGCGGCCTGCTCGGCGGGCAATTCCGGCCAGTTACCGATGGCGGCGCCACGGATGTAGCCAAAGCACCATTCCTCGGCGAGGGTCACGGTATGGCCCTGGTGTTCGGTATCGTCGAAGCGCGCCTTGAAACCCGTGGCGTCAGTGGCCAGTTGCCCGGCCAGGGTGTTGATATGGCGTACGCACAGTTCGAGGAAGCTTTGCGCTTCATCCATGTTGTCCCATTCCGGGTTCTGGCCGCCCCAGATCGCCGGGAACCACTCGGCCACATCCACCTGGGCCGGGCTGGACACCAGTGCGGTGAAGTAGCCGTCGAGTTCGGCCAGGTTCAGCACCGAATGGTCATCGCCGTACTTGAGCAGGGTGTCTTCGATGAACTCGAATTCGGCGGCGGTGAGGGGTTGGGCGTGCATGGGCATATCCTTTAAACGTCGAGCGCCGCTGTCGGGGCGGCCTAAAGCGCGAAGGATGGCGCTTAGTCAGGCTTTTTTCCAGCAGTTTCCATGCGTTGGCACAGCTTGCCCACGCACACCGCGCCGACCACTGAGAGGATGATCGGCACCAGGAAGTCATGGTCGATGCGGGTGAATTCCGCCACCAGCACAATCGCGGTCAGGGGCATGTTCATGCTGGCGGCGAGGAACGCCGCTGCGCCGATGATTGCAAACGCTCCGAGGGGCACACCCGGCCACACCAGGCTCCAGGCGCCGCCGAGGATGATCGCCAGTAACGCGCCATTCGCCAGGCCGGGGGTGAGCAGGCCGCCTTCGGCCCCGGCGCGCAGGCTGCTGGTGGTGATCAGCACCTTGACCACCAGCAACAGTGCGGCCAGGCCGATGCTCAGCTCATTGTCGAAACCCAGTTGCGCCGGGCCTTTGCCGTTGCCGAGAATCTGCGGCAGCAACATTGCCAGTCCGCCGATGACGCTGAAGTTGATCAACGCCAATACCGGCAGGCGCCAGCCTCTGGCGGCGTTCGCCCGCGCAGCGCCGGTGAGACGGTTGAAACCATAGGCGGCCAATCCAAACACCGGCCCACACACCACGGCCCAGGCGATCAGCACCGGGCTCAGCACAAAATGCGGCACGACGTATTGCGACTCCGCCCCCAGCCCGATCCACGCCACCGCTGCACCAATCGCCGAAGTTGCCAGCGCAATCAGCGCCGCTGGCCAACTGAATGCGCCCACCAGTACTTCCAGTACAAACACCGCGCCGCCCAGCGGCACGTTGTACACCGCCGCCAGCCCGGCCCCCGCGCCGCCAGCCACGATCAGGCGGTGCATGGGCGGTTCGAGCCGGGCGTGTCGGGACAGCCAGGTGGCGGCCAGTGCACCGACCTCACGGGGCGCCACTTCACGCCCCAGCGGCGAGCCGAGAGCCACGGTGATGATCTGCAACAGCGCGTGGGCGAGGGTGGTTTTGGGCGGCATGATCGGCATCTGTTCCGACACCGCCCGCTTGATGCTCACCAGCGGGCGGCCGTAGCGATAGAGCGTCCACCAGCCCAACCCGGCAACCAGGCCGCATACCACCAGCACCCGCAAACGGCGCTCCGGCGCGGCGGCGGTCACGCCCCACAGAAAGGTTTCGTGGCTGACCAGGCTGTCGAGACTGTACCCGTACGCCAGGTGCTGAATACCGTGCAGCAGCAGGGCCAGGAGCATCCCGCCCAGGCCCGCGCCAACGCCGGTCAACACGACCACCAAGGCAAGAATCAGCGACGAACGCAACGTGGACGGCATAGACGGCTCCAGGCAAGGGCCCTGATTGTATAGCCGATAAGCCGGGCCTCCGGGATCAAATGTATCGGTACTGCCTGAACCTTGCGCCCACAACATTCCATTACGTTTGCCCGTCCCGTTTTTGGCCGATGTGCCGTCACACACACTTGTTATAGTTCGGGCCTTATCACTCGCCAGTCAGGGATCACTGCCATGTCCGAATACCAAGCTTTCGTCGTCGAACTCACCGGCAACGTTGCCCATGTGCAGATCAACCGCCCGGAAAAGATCAACGCGATGAACGCCGCGTTCTGGACCGAAATCATCGACATCTTCCAGTGGGTGGAAGACACCGACGCCGTGCGCGCCGTGGTGCTCAGCGGCGCCGGCAAGCATTTCTCCTCTGGCATCGACCTGATGATGCTGGCCTCGGTCGCCAATGACTTTGGCAAGGACGTCGGTCGCAACGCCCGCCTGCTGCGGCGCAAGATCCTCGAACTGCAAGCCTCGTTCAATGCCGTCGACAACTGCCGCAAGCCGGTGCTGGCGGCGATCCAGGGTTACTGCATCGGCGGCGCCATCGACCTGATCAGCGCTTGTGACATGCGCTACGCCGCCGAAGGCGCCCAATTCTCGATCAAGGAAATCGACATCGGCATGGCCGCCGACGTCGGCACCCTGCAGCGTCTGCCGCGCATCATCGGCGACGGCATGCTGCGCGAGCTGGCCTACACCGGTCGCCAGTTCGGCGCCGAGGAGGCGCGCAGCATCGGCCTGGTCAATCGCGTCTACGCCGATCAGGACAGCCTGTTGGCCGGCGTGATGGAGATTGCCCATGAAATCGCCGCCAAATCGCCGATTGCGGTCACCGGCACCAAGGCCATGATCAGCTACATGCGTGACCATACAGTCAATGACGGCCTGGAATACGTTGCCACCTGGAACTCGGCTATGTTGCAATCCAACGACCTGCGCGTGGCCATCGCGGCCCATATGAGCAAGCAGAAACCCGAATTCGTGGATTGACTGACATGACCCCAGGCTGGATTACCACAACGCTGCTGGACAACGACGCCCCTGGCGGCTGGGCCGTCGCCCGCAGCCGCGACGGCTTTTTGCACGACACCAATGGCCCGCTGTTCCCGAGGGAATGGCTCAAGCGCCAGGACCTGTCGGTGTTCGCCGAGCATGGCATCGGCCACCTCGATGGCGAGCCGGTGTACCTGCTGGAACTCGACTCGGCGGCTGAAGTGCCGGGCTGCAGTTGGCAGGGCCTGCGCGGCTTCATGCTGCAAGGCGATCACACCTTGTACAAAGTGCTGGGCTATGCGGCGCAGATCGGTACTTGGGCACGGGAGCACCGGTTCTGTGGCAGTTGCGGCCAGGCCATGGTCCAGGTGCCACGGGAACGCGCGATGTACTGCCAGGCCTGCGACCTGCGTAGCTACCCGCGGATTTCGCCGAGCATGATCGTGCTGGTGACCCGTGGCGACGAGATCCTGCTGGCGCGTTCGCCACGCTTTGTCACGGGGGTCTACAGCACCCTGGCGGGGTTTGCCGAGCCGGGTGAGTCGGCCGAAGACTGCCTGGTCCGCGAGGTCCGCGAAGAGGTGCAGGTGGAGGTCAAGAACATCCAGTACATGGGCAGCCAGTGCTGGCCGTTCCCGCACTCGATGATGCTGGGCTTCCATGCCGAATACGCCGGTGGCGACATCGTGCCCCAGGCCGATGAGATCGAGGACGCGCAGTGGTTCAACATCCATGACCTGCCGCCATTGCCGGCGTCACGCTCGATTGCGCGTTACCTGATCGACCTGTACCTGGCCCGACGACTAGGCCACGCTGAACCAGTGTTGCCAGGCTAGGCGCACTGTCAGGCCGAGGACCACGGTGATAAACACCGGGCGAATGAATTTGGCGCCGCCGCTGATCGCGCTGCGTGCGCCAAAGAACGCGCCACACATCACCGAAACGCCCATGGCCAGGCCGACGATCCAGTCCACCGAACCATTGACGATGAACACCGTCAGCGCCGCTGCGTTGCTGACGAAGTTCATGCTGCGCGCCACGCCGCTGGCCTTGACCAGGTCGATGGGGTGCAACAGCATCGTGCTCACCGTCCAGAACGCCCCGGTGCCCGGGCCCGCCACGCCATCGTAGAAGCCCAGGCCGAAGCCCTGGGTGGCTTGCCATTTCTTCTTGATCGGCGCGTCGGCATCCAGCGGCGCCTTGGGCGTGCCGCCGAACAGCAGGTACACACCACAGGCGAACACAATCACTGGCAGCATCTTGTTCAGGGTTTCGGCCGGCAAGTAATGGGCGACCACGGCGCCGGTTAGTGCGCCGATCAGCGTACCGACGATGGCGTGCACCCACTGGCGCGGGTGGAACAGTTTGCGGCGATAGAAGGTGAAACTGGCGGTGGCCGAGCCGAAGGTGGAACTGAGCTTGTTGGTGCCCAATACCAAATGCGGTGGCATGCCGGCGGTGAGCAGGGCGGGTGTGGTCAGCAGGCCGCCGCCACCGGCAATGGCGTCGATAAAACCGGCGATGAAGGCAACCACCGCCAGGATGGCGAGGGTGGTGAGGTCTACGCTGAGTTCGAAGGGCATGGGCAGGGCTTATTCTTGGCAGGGCGCTATGCGAAAGGCCGCCATCTTACTCGCGGGGAGTCTGCAAATCCAAATGTGGGAGGGGGCTTGCCCCCGATTGCGGTGTTCCAGCTAACCCATCTGTAGCTGATCCACCGCTATCGGGGGCAAGCCCCCTCCCACATTGTTACTGCGTCGACTTACGATCGATGTGTTTCGATCCACTCCAACGCCGTGCGCCAGATACAAATCCCGAGGAAATACGCCGACATCACCGACCACAACCCAAACGTCCACGGGTTGGTATTCGGGTAATCCACCACCATCAAGAAGCTGCACAGCAACCAGATCGTGGTCACCGCGATATTGATCGGCATGAACCGTTTCACCCGGAACGGGTGCAGGAACTTCATCGGCGTCACGGTCAGCAGGGCCAGGCCAATCACGGTGAGCAAGGTGACCCAGGCTTCCGGCTGGATGATATACACGCACAGCGCCACCACGTTCCAGGCGGCGGGGAAGCCGACGAAGTAGTTGTCCTTGCTCTTCATGTTGACGTTGCAGAAGCAGAACAACGACGACACCAGGATCACCGACACCGTGAACAGGTGGGTAAAGTCCGGCAGGTCGATATAGCGGTAGATAAACAATGCGGGAATGAACACATAGGTGAGGTAATCGATCACCAGGTCCAGCACCGAGCCGTCAAAGCTTGGCAATACCGTGCTGACATTCACCCGGCGCGCGAGCGAGCCATCGACCCCGTCCACCACCAATGCCAGGCCAAGCCACAGCAGGCAGGCCTTCGGCGAGTTTTCCAGCAGCGCCAGGGTGGCCAGGAAGGCCAATACCACACCGGTGGCGGTAAAGCCGTGGGCGCCCCAGGCTTTGAGTCTGGCTACATGCAGGGTCGATATCACGGGCGGTTCTCCAAAAGGTGAAACGGGGCAGCCGACAACGTGACGCCGTCGAGTCTGGCCGGGGAATGCAGGTATCGACCGGGAAGGGGGTAAGAAGGTTCACCACCCCGGTGTATCACTTAGCGTAGCAAGCGTAAGACATTTCGGCATCAACCCTGGCGGAACACCAGTGCCTTCAAGCCACTTTGCGGGTCGATATCCGGAAACTCCGGCGGGTTTGCCAGGCGCTCCACAAAGCGCAGGCCCGGCGCTTCGCGGGTCACGCCGTCGATCAGGAAGTCTTCGCCGAAGGCCGGGTCGTTCATGCAGGCCAGCACCGTGCCCTGTGGCGTGAGTAAATCCGGCAGCCGGCGCAGCACGCGTTGGTAGTCCTTGGTCAGCAGAAAGCTGCCTTTCTGGAACGAGGGCGGGTCGATGATCACCAGGTCGTAGGGGCCGCCGTTGGTAACCTTGGCCCAGGACTTGAACAGGTCATGGCCCAGGAAACTCACCTTGCTCAGGTCATGACCGTTGAGACGATGGTTGTCGCGGCCACGGCTCAAGGCGCCGCGGGCCATGTCCAGGTTCACCACATGCTCGGCGCCGCCTTCGATGGCCGCCACGGAAAACCCGCAGGTGTAGGCAAACAGGTTGAGCACACGCATGCCCCTGGCCTGTTCGCGCACCCAGTTGCGGCCATGACGCATGTCGAGGAACAGCCCGCTATTCTGTTTCTTGCCCAGGTCGATCAGGTAGCGCAGGCCGCCTTCGACGATGATCTGCTCTTCGACGGGCTCGCCTACCAGCCATTCGGTGGTGCTTTGCGGCAGGTAGCGGTGTTGCAGGGCCACGGTATAACGGCCGAACTGGCCGTGCAGCAGCTGTTTCAGGGCGTCCAGTTGTGCCGCGTCGGGCTCCTTGAACAACGACACCAGCAATACGCCTTGCAACCAGTCCACCGTCAGTTGCTCCAGGCCCGGCCAGCAACGACCACGGCCGTGGAACAGGCGGCGGGTTTCGCTCGGCGGAGTCTGCAGGGCAGCGAGCAAATGAGCGTGCAGGGTGGCGAGTGCTTCTGGGTTCATCGTTAAACGTCATTGATTGAGCGGGCGGCATTTTAAACACAGTTGCAGGGTTGCGGGTGGCTTGAGCACAACGTGCTGCAAAAAAGTGAGTTGGCAGTGATTCATGCTCAATATGCTGAAATCAGCGCTTGAGAACAGGCAAAAAATCCTTCGGTGCCGACATAAACTGGAAAAAAAGCCTGGAGGTGCCCATGAACGGTTTCACGACAGCGGTGATTGACCAGCAAGAGCTGGATGAATGGCGCGACGCCCTTGCCTCACTGGTGGCGAACGCCGGCCCGGCACGGGCGCGCCAGATCCTCGATGTGCTGGCCCAGGATGCCAGTGCCCCGCACATTGACTGGAAACCGCGCCACGGCACGCCCTACATCAATAGCATCAGCGTCGAGCAGCAGCCGGCGTTTCCGGGCGACCTCGCCACCGAAGAACGCCTGGCTTCACTGGTGCGCTGGAACGCCCTGGCCATGGTGGTACGCGCCAACCAGGCCTATGGCGAACTCGGCGGGCATATCGCCAGTTACGCCAGCGCGGCAGACTTGTTCGAGGTGGGTTTCAACCATTTCTTCCGTGCCCGCAGCGACAGCTTTGGCGGCGACCTGGTGTTCTATCAGCCGCATTCCGCGCCCGGCATTTATGCGCGGGCGTTCCTTGAAGGCCGCTTGAGTGAAGCCGACCTGGCCCACTATCGCCAGGAGATCGGCGGGCCCAAGGGGGGCGCACGCGGCCTGTCCAGCTATCCCCACCCCTGGCTGATGCCGGATTTCTGGCAGTTCCCCACCGGTTCCATGGGGATCGGCCCCATCAGTTCGATTTTCCAGGCGCGCTTCATGCGCTACTTGCAGCATCGCGGCTTGCTGGACGCCACTGACCGCCACGTCTGGGGTGTGTTTGGCGACGGCGAGATGGACGAGCCGGAAAGCATGTCCGCCTTGACCCTGGCCGCCCGCGAAGGCCTGGACAACCTCACCTGGGTGGTCAACTGCAACCTGCAACGCCTTGACGGCCCGGTGCGCGGCAACGGGCGCATCATTGATGAACTGGAAGCCTTGTTTGCCGGCGCCGGTTGGAACGTGATCAAACTGGTGTGGGGCTCGGACTGGGATGCGTTGTTGGCCAAGGATGCCGACGGTTCGCTGGTCAACACCTTGTCCAGTACGGTTGACGGCCAATTCCAGACCTTTGCCGCCAAGGACGGCGCCTACAACCGCGAACACTTCTTTGGCCAGAGTGAATCCCTGGCCCGGCTGGTCGAGGGCCTGAGCGACGAACAGATCGACCGCCTCAAGCGTGGCGGCCACGACATGGTCAAGATTCACGCGGCCTACCACGCGGCGCGGCGGGTCAAGGGTAGGCCCACGGTGATCCTGGCCCAGACCAAAAAGGGCTTCGGCATGGGCGAAGCCGGGCAGGGCAAGATGACCACCCACCAGCAGAAGAAACTCGACCGCGATGCGCTGATCGCCTTCCGCAATCGCTTCCAGTTGCCGCTGACCGATGAGCAGACCGAGTCCCTGAGCTTCTTCAAACCGGCAGACGACAGCGTCGAACTGCGCTACCTGCACCAGCGGCGCAATGCGTTGGGCGGCTACGTGCCCAGTCGCAGCCAGGCCGCCGCGCCTGTCGCCGTGCCGGCGGTATCGGGCTACGCCGGTTTTGCCACGGCCGCCGACGGCAAGGAAATGTCCACCACTATGGCATTCGTGCGCATGCTCACCAACCTGCTCAAGGACAAAGCCCTGGGCCCGCGCATCGTGCCCATCGTCGCCGATGAAGCGCGCACCTTCGGCATGGCCAACCTGTTCAAGCAGATCGGCATCTATTCCAGCGTCGGCCAGCGCTACGAGCCGGAAGACATCGGCTCGATCCTCAGCTACCGCGAAGCCACCGATGGGCAGATCCTGGAGGAGGGCATCAGCGAAGCCAGCGCCATCAGCTCCTGGGTTGCGGCGGCCACCAGTTATTCAGTCCACGGCCTGCGCATGTTGCCGTTCTACATCTATTACTCGATGTTCGGCTTCCAGCGCGTCGGCGACCTGATCTGGGCCGCGGCCGACCAGCGCGCCCGTGGCTTCCTGCTCGGCGCCACGGCCGGGCGCACCACCCTCGGTGGCGAAGGCTTGCAGCACCAGGATGGCAGCAGCCACCTCACGGCGGCCACCGTGCCCAACTGCCGCGCCTACGACCCGGCGTTTGCCGGTGAATTCGCGGTGATCCTCGACCACGGTATGCGCCAGATGCTGGAGCACGATGTGGACGAGTTCTACTACGTGACCCTGATGAACGAAAACTACCCGCAGCCGAGCCTCCCGGAAGGCGTGGAAACGGCGATTATCAAGGGCATGTATCGCTTGCAAGGTACGGTCGATGCCAGGGTGCGCCTGTTGGGTTCCGGCACCCTGGTGCGCGAGGCGCAAGCAGCGGCGCAGTTGCTGGCGGAGGATTGGCAGGTGGCGAGCGAGGTGTTCAGCGTGACCAGTTTCAGCGAACTGGCGCGGGAAGCGCGGGAGGTGGAACGCTGGAATCGCTTGCATCCGCAGCAGACGGCGCGTGTCAGCCACTTGGCTGAATGCTTGCCCAAGGGCGCGCCGGTGGTGGCTGTGTCCGACTACGTGCGGGCTGTGCCGCAGATGATCGGTTCGTATCTGGATTCCAGCTACACCGTGCTCGGTACTGACGGATTCGGGCGCAGTGATACACGGGCGGCGTTGCGCGATTTCTTTGAGGTGGATCGCCATCATCTCGTGCTGGCAGCGTTGACGGCGTTGGTGGAGCAGGGGCATCTGCAAGCGCGGGTGTGCCAGGAGGCTATCGAGCGTTACAACGTGCAGACTGAGCGCGGAGCCGCCTGGAACGGCTGAGTTAAAAGCTGGCTATCAGTGGAGGCCCAAAAGCTTCCCTGATAAACCCCGGCGCGATATACCGCTCGTAATGCGCCTCGGACAACAGGAAAAACTCCCGGTCAATCGCATCGCGCAGATCCGCCAGGCTGCGCTCGCGAAACTCCGGCAGCAACCCCAACCCATACGCCTCCAGTCTGGAAATCACTCTAGCCCCCCGCGCAATCAGCTGATACGCCCAGCAATAGGGCGATTGGTGCGGCACAAAGCGGATCTTGCGATTCTCCAGTTGCTGGCGCAGCAGGTGCGCGTCGAACACCTGCAGCTTGCTGGCCATTACCTGCACCAGCAGTTGCTCCAGGCGCAGCCACACCGCCTGTTTTTCCTCGGCGTTGTAGCCGTTCCACTGGATCACTTCGTGGTGATAGCGTTTGCAGCCGCGGCAGACCAGGTCTCCGTAGACGGTGGAGCACAGGCCGACGCAAGGGGTCTTGATGGTTTGATTGGGCATAAGAGGCAATTTGCAAAGATTTATCGCGCACCGCAACCCATGTGGGAGGGGGCTTGCCCCCGATTGCGGTGCATCAGTCACTGAAGCTTGAGCTGAACGAACGTCATCGGGGGCAAGCCCCCTCCCACATGTGGAGTCAGTCCCAGCTCAGCGCGCCGCCAGTCTGGTACTCGATCACACGGGTCTCGAAGAAGTTTTTCTCTTTCTTCAAGTCCATGATCTCGCTCATCCACGGGAATGGGTTGGTGGTACCTGGGTACTCTTCCTTCAACCCAATCTGCGACAGACGACGGTTAGCAATGAACTTGAGGTAATCCTCCATCATCGCCGCGTTCATGCCCAATACACCGCGAGGCATAGTGTCGCGAGCGTATTCGATCTCCAGTTGAGTCCCTTGCAGGATCATCTGGGTCGCTTCTTCCTTCATCTCGGCATCCCACAGGTGTGGGTTTTCGATCTTGATCTGGTTGATCACATCGATACCGAAGTTCAGGTGCATCGACTCGTCACGCAGGATGTACTGGAACTGCTCGGCGACGCCGGTCATTTTGTTGCGACGGCCCATGGACAGGATCTGGGTGAAGCCGCAGTAGAAGAAGATGCCTTCCAGGACGCAGTAGTAGGCGACCAGGTTGCGCAGCAGCTCCTTGTCGGTCTCGACGGTGCCGGTTTCGAACTTCGGATCGGAGATCGAGCGGGTGTACTTCAGGCCCCAGGCGGCCTTTTTGGCGACCGATGGGATCTCGTGGTACATGTTGAAGATCTCGCCTTCATCCATGGCCAGCGATTCGATGCAGTACTGGTAGGCGTGGGTGTGGATCGCTTCTTCGAAGGCCTGGCGCAGGATGTACTGGCGGCACTCCGGGTTGGTGATCAGGCGGTACACGGCCAGCACCAGGTTGTTGGCGACCAGGGAGTCGGCGGTGGAGAAGAAGCCGAGGTTGCGCATGACGATGCGGCGTTCGTCGTCGGTCAGGCCTTCGGGGTTTTTCCACAGGGCGATGTCGGCGGTCATGTTGACCTCTTGCGGCATCCAGTGGTTGGCGCAGCCGTCGAGGTACTTCTGCCAGGCCCAGTCGTACTTGAACGGCACGAGTTGGTTGAGGTCGGCGCGGCAGTTGATCATGCGCTTTTCGTCAACGGCGACGCGGGCGGAGGCGCCTTCGAGTTCGGCGAGGCCTTCGGCGACGTCGAGTTTGTC
>NZ_MDGK01000040.1 GCF_001870465.1 Pseudomonas extremorientalis | reverse complement strand
TCCCAGCTCAGCGCGCCGCCAGTCTGGTACTCGATCACACGGGTCTCGAAGAAGTTTTTCTCTTTCTTCAAGTCCATGATCTCGCTCATCCACGGGAATGGGTTGGTGGTACCTGGGTACTCTTCCTTCAACCCAATCTGCGACAGACGACGGTTAGCAATGAACTTGAGGTAATCCTCCATCATCGCCGCGTTCATGCCCAATACACCGCGAGGCATAGTGTCGCGAGCGTATTCGATCTCCAGTTGAGTCCCTTGCAGGATCATCTGGGTCGCTTCTTCCTTCATCTCGGCATCCCACAGGTGTGGGTTTTCGATCTTGATCTGGTTGATCACATCGATACCGAAGTTCAGGTGCATCGACTCGTCACGCAGGATGTACTGGAACTGCTCGGCGACGCCGGTCATTTTGTTGCGACGGCCCATGGACAGGATCTGGGTGAAGCCGCAGTAGAAGAAGATGCCTTCCAGGACGCAGTAGTAGGCGACCAGGTTGCGCAGCAGCTCCTTGTCGGTCTCGACGGTGCCGGTTTCGAACTTCGGATCGGAGATCGAGCGGGTGTACTTCAGGCCCCAGGCGGCCTTTTTGGCGACCGATGGGATCTCGTGGTACATGTTGAAGATCTCGCCTTCATCCATGGCCAGCGATTCGATGCAGTACTGGTAGGCGTGGGTGTGGATCGCTTCTTCGAAGGCCTGGCGCAGGATGTACTGGCGGCACTCCGGGTTGGTGATCAGGCGGTACACGGCCAGCACCAGGTTGTTGGCGACCAGGGAGTCGGCGGTGGAGAAGAAGCCGAGGTTGCGCATGACGATGCGGCGTTCGTCGTCGGTCAGGCCTTCGGGGTTTTTCCACAGGGCGATGTCGGCGGTCATGTTGACCTCTTGCGGCATCCAGTGGTTGGCGCAGCCGTCGAGGTACTTCTGCCAGGCCCAGTCGTACTTGAACGGCACGAGTTGGTTGAGGTCGGCGCGGCAGTTGATCATGCGCTTTTCGTCAACGGCGACGCGGGCGGAGGCGCCTTCGAGTTCGGCGAGGCCTTCGGCGACGTCGAGTTTGTCCAGCGCAGCCTTGGCGCGGATGATGGCGGCGGAGTCACTGGCGGTGACGGCGCGGGCTTCGATGGCCGCGGCAGCGCCGGCACCGTCGAGGCGGTCCATGTTGGCTTCGGTGGCGTGGCCGGCGTTGGCGCCTTTGGTGGCTACTTCGCCTTCTTCTTCTTTGTCGAATTCGTCCCAGCTCAGCATGACGTGTCGTCTCCTGCGTGAGGGCTCAAAGGTGCCCGTGTGAAACCGGATGGTTGGGTGTTCACACGGCCCTGAGGCCGCGGTGGATCTTAAGGAATCGTTTGTTGCAGCTAGCGCACGCATTAAACGGAATAGGCTTACGGGTGCTCTGCGTGAGGCTTGAGGTGCGGAGCGGTGGTTGCTTGCTCCTGCGGGATGCCTCAGGTCTGGCTCTTCATCCCTGTGTAAAGGGATATTGCAGGCCCGATTTACCCGCGCATTGTAGGGGAAAAAAACCGGTTTGTGTTGAGGCGGATGGTCACGGAGAGCGGCCAGAATGACGTGTTTTTCGGCCAGAGTGCGGGTTTACAAGGCTTTGCCGGGGTTGGATTTTTTTGACGGGCGGTGGGATGTTTTTTGTGAGGGGAGGAGCGGCGTGGTGCGTCAGGCTTTTATAGGTGCGGTGTGGCAGCTAGCGCTATCGGGGGCAAGCCCCCTCCCACATTTGGGCGGGGTCGGTGCTTTGCCGCAAGAACGATTTCTTGCGGCGAATACGTTCAAACTAACCAAGTGATTAACCGTTAGAACAACCATTGCCCATCACGTGGTAATTAAGAATATGCCGCTGGCCCTGCGAGTCTTCATATTCCATCTTCACCGGTACCACTTCGCACACTTCCGGAATACTGCTCATGGACAGTACTTTTGCCACGTCCAGATGGGTGCTGTAAGTGTAGTCTTCAACAATCGGAGGGTTGCTGGCAGCTACGTCAGTCGGGGCTTCGTCGGCCAGGGCGGCGGTGGCGCACAAGCTGCTGAGGGCCATAACTACTAAAGCTTTCATTTCTCTATTTACCTTCTTCAGGGCGAAAGGGGTCACGGGGCCCTTGTGAGGCCACGTGTGTAACTCAAGAGTTGGGAAGTTCGGATTAACGTTGCCTTCGTGGGGGCTGTTGCGTTGTTAATCACTGCTGTATTTAACTAAAGTGCCGTGTTGGCGGAAGTGATTTTAGGCTCCCGGGTTATATTCATATACCCGTGCTTTTGATAAACACTATTGGCGGTTTTTGTAACAATCCGGTGGTAAAGCTTTTTTCACAAAGCCGCAAAGCGCCACAGCCCGCGGGCCAGAGCCGCAAACGGAGATATCAGGGCAATTTGTAGGGGCTTGTTACTACCATCGTCGAATGGTTCTATAGGGCTGCCCCGGCTACAACAGGGCCATACAAAAACAACTATGTCACCGAGGTAAGAAAGATGAGTGCGGCTTCCCTGTACCCCGTTCGCCCCGAAGTAGCAGCCAACACGCTGACCGACGAGGCGACCTACAAGGCCATGTACCAGCAGTCGGTGGTCAACCCCGATGGTTTCTGGCGCGAGCAAGCCAAGCGTCTTGACTGGATCAAGCCTTTCACCACGGTGAAGCAGACCTCTTTCGACGATCACCACGTCGACATCAAGTGGTTCGCCGATGGCACCCTGAACGTTTCCTACAACTGCCTGGACCGTCACCTCGCCGAGCGTGGCGACCAGATCGCGATCATCTGGGAGGGCGACGACCCTGCCGAGAGCCGCAACATCACTTACCGCGAGCTGCACGAAGAAGTCTGCAAGTTCGCCAACGCCCTACGTGGCCAGGATGTGCACCGTGGCGACGTGGTGACTATCTATATGCCGATGATCCCCGAAGCCGTGGTGGCCATGCTGGCCTGTACCCGCATCGGTGCGATTCACTCCGTGGTGTTTGGCGGTTTCTCGCCGGAGGCCCTGGCCGGTCGCATCATCGACTGTAAGTCGAAGGTGGTGATCACTGCTGACGAGGGCATCCGTGCCGGTAAGAAGATTCCGCTGAAGGCCAACGTCGACGACGCCCTGACCAACCCGGAAACCAGCAGCATCCAGAAAGTCATCGTGTGCAAGCGCACCAACGGCCAGATCAAGTGGAACCAGCACCGCGACATCTGGTACGAAGACCTGATGAAAGTGGCGGGCACAGTGTGTGCGCCCAAAGAGATGGGCGCTGAAGAAGCGCTGTTCATCCTCTACACCTCCGGTTCCACCGGCAAGCCCAAGGGCGTGCAGCACACCACCGGCGGCTACCTGTTGTACGCCGGCCTGACCCACGAGCGCGTGTTCGACTACCGCCCGGGCGAAATCTACTGGTGCACCGCCGACGTCGGCTGGGTCACCGGCCACACTTATATTGTCTACGGACCGCTGTCCAACGGCGCGACCACCGTGCTGTTCGAGGGCGTGCCGAACTACCCGGACATTACCCGGGTGGCGAAGATCGTCGACAAGCACAAGGTCAACATCCTCTACACCGCCCCAACCGCAATCCGCGCCATGATGGCCTCCGGCACCGCTGCCGTGGAAGGCGCCGATGGCAGCAGCCTGCGCCTGCTCGGTTCGGTGGGCGAGCCAATCAACCCGGAGGCCTGGGACTGGTACTACAAGAACGTCGGCCAATCCCGTTGCCCGATTGTTGATACCTGGTGGCAGACCGAAACCGGCGGCAACATGATGAGCCCGCTGCCGGGGGCTCATGCGCTCAAGCCGGGTTCGGCGGCACGGCCGTTCTTCGGCGTGGTGCCGGCATTGGTGGACAACCTCGGCAACCTGATCGAAGGCGCGGCCGAAGGCAACCTGGTGATCCTCGATTCGTGGCCAGGCCAGGCGCGTACCCTGTACGGCGACCATGACCGCTTTGTCGACACCTATTTCAAGACCTTCCGTGGCATGTACTTCACCGGTGACGGTGCGCGCCGTGACGAGGACGGTTACTACTGGATTACCGGCCGCGTGGACGACGTGCTGAACGTGTCCGGCCACCGCATGGGCACCGCCGAGATCGAAAGCGCCATGGTTGCCCACCCCAAAGTCGCCGAAGCGGCGGTGGTGGGGGTTCCGCACGACATCAAGGGGCAGGGCATCTATGTGTATGTCACCCTCAAAAATGGCGAAGAGCCCAACGAAGCGCTACGCCTGGAGCTGAAAAACTGGGTGCGCAAGGAAATCGGGCCGATTGCTTCGCCGGATGTGATCCAGTGGGCGCCGGGCTTGCCGAAGACCCGTTCGGGGAAAATCATGCGGCGCATCCTGCGCAAGATTGCCACGGCTGAGTACGACGGGCTGGGGGATATCTCCACGCTGGCGGACCCGGGTGTGGTGGCGCATCTGATCGAGACGCACAAGACCATGAACGTCGCGTAAGGCGGGATAGTCGGATAAAGCCCCACCCGGTATAAGCCGGGTGGGGCTTTTTCGTGGGATCTTGAAACCAATGGAGATCAAATGTGGGAGGGGGCTTGCCCCCCGATGTCAGTGTGTCAGTAGACATATTTGGCGCTGATCCACCGCTATCGGGGGCAAGCCCCCTCCCACATGGGATCTGCGGCAGATCAATAAATATCGGTTTTTCGTGTAGGGCGTTTCTGAATGTTACCGCGAGCGCTGAATGTGTAACCTCGCGCCCAAACCTGAGGCAATGCGCTACGCCTCTGCTCCGAAAAACCCCATTCCAGACACCCCTGGAAATAAGATTAAACGCCAGACTTGCCGTGCCAGAAGGGTTTGCGAATAATAGGCCCGCAATTTGCAGCGTCTACAGGTTTAATGTCTTTTGTCTCTGCATAAAATCCAGAGGCTGTCAATGAGCTGGAACCGCTTTCTCGGTGCTTCTGTAAATTGTTGTCGCATTGAGGAAATATCGGCTTCCAGCCTGTCGTTAGAATGCCGATCACTCGCTCGTCGTCTCCGGTGTTGAATCGGTGTCGGACGCAGCACCGCTATTCGGTTTCCCTTACGCCGCATCGTGGGCCATGGCTCATACTGCTGTTTTGCCCTATACCGATGGAGTCCCAAGATGAAGAAACTCGTGCTGTTGGGCGCCCTGGCGCTGTCCGTGCTGTCCATGCAGGCTTTCGCTGATGAAAAGCCCCTGAAGATTGGTATCGAAGCGGCTTACCCTCCGTTTGCCTCGAAGGCGCCGGATGGCAGTATCGTCGGTTTTGACTACGACATCGGCAACGCCCTGTGCGCAGAGATGAAGGTCAAGTGCACCTGGGTCGAGCAGGAGTTCGACGGCCTGATCCCGGCGCTGAAAGTGCGCAAGATCGACGCGATCCTGTCGTCCATGTCCATCACGGAGGACCGCAAGAAGTCCGTGGACTTCACCAGCCGCTACTACCTGACCCCGGCGCGCCTGGTGTTGAAGGAAGGCACTACCGTCAGCGACAGCCTGGATGAATTGAAGGGCAAGAAAATCGGTGTGCAGCGCGGTTCGATCCACGATCGTTTCGCCAAGGAAGTCCTGGCTCCGAAAGGCGCCACCGTGGTGCCTTACAGCTCGCAGAACGAAATCTACCTGGACGTGGAAGCCGGTCGCCTCGATGGCACCGTGGCTGACGCTACCCTGCTGCAGGACGGTTTCCTGAAAACCCCTGCTGGCAAAGGCTACGCGTTCGTAGGCCCGGCGTTCACCGACGTCAAGTACTTCGGCGACGGCGTCGGTATCGCGGTACGCAAGGGCGACAAGGAAAACCTGGACCGCATCAACGCAGCTATTGCCGCGATCCGTGCCAACGGTGAGTACAAGAAAATCCAGGACAAGTACTTCGACTTCGATATCTACGGCGCTGACGCCAAGTAACTCGTCGCAGCGGTCTGTCCCAAATGGCGCAAGCAACAGAATTCCTGCGGTTTGCGCCATTTTTTCATCCCCCCTTTTCGAGGACCTGAATCATGTTGAAAGGCTACGGGGCCGTCATCCTCGATGGCGCATGGTTGACGCTTCAGCTCGCCTTGTCGTCCATGGCCTTGGCCATTGTTCTGGGTCTGATCGGGGTCGCGTTACGCCTGTCGCCGGTGCGCTGGTTGGCCTGGCTGGGTGACTTGTACTCCACGGTGATCCGCGGGATCCCCGACCTGGTGCTGATCCTGCTGATTTTCTACGGCGGCCAGGACCTGCTCAACCGCGTCGCGCCGATGCTGGGCTACGACGACTATATCGACTTGAACCCCTTGGCCGCCGGTATCGGCACCCTGGGTTTCATCTTTGGCGCCTACCTCTCGGAAACCTTCCGTGGCGCCTTCATGGCCATTCCCAAGGGCCAGGCCGAGGCCGGCCTGGCGTATGGCATGAGCAGCTTCCAGGTGTTCTTCCGGGTGATGGTGCCGCAGATGATCCGGCTGGCAATCCCCGGGTTCACCAACAACTGGCTGGTTCTCACCAAGGCCACTGCGCTGATTTCGGTGGTGGGCCTGCAAGACATGATGTTCAAGGCCAAACAGGCGGCAGACGCCACCCGCGAGCCTTTTACCTTCTTCCTCGCGGTGGCGGCGATGTACCTGGTGATCACCAGCGTGTCGTTGCTGGCCCTGCGTCATCTTGAGAAGCGCTACTCGGTAGGCGTAAGGGCGGCTGATCTATGATCTTCGACTACAACGTCATCTGGGAGGCCATGCCGCTGTACCTCGGCGGCCTGGTGACCACCCTCAAACTGCTCGCCATCTCGCTGTTCTTCGGCCTGCTCGCGGCCTTGCCCCTGGGCCTGATGCGCGTGTCCAAGCAGCCGATCGTCAATGGTGCGGCCTGGCTCTATACCTACGTGATTCGCGGCACGCCGATGCTGGTGCAGCTGTTCTTGATCTACTACGGCCTGGCCCAGTTTGACGCCGTGCGCGAAAGCTTCCTGTGGCCGCTGCTGTCCAGCGCCACCTTCTGCGCGTGCCTGGCGTTTGCGATCAATACCAGCGCCTACACCGCCGAGATCATTGCCGGCAGCCTCAAGGCCACGCCCAATGGCGAGATCGAGGCGGCCAAGGCCATGGGTATGTCGCGCTACAAGCTGTATCGCCGCATCCTGCTGCCGTCGGCCCTGCGCCGTGCGCTGCCGCAGTACAGCAACGAAGTGATCATGATGCTGCAGACCACCAGCCTGGCCTCCATCGTCACCCTGATCGATATCACTGGTGCCGCACGCACGGTGAACGCGCAGTTCTACCTGCCGTTCGAAGCCTATATCACCGCCGGCGTGTTCTACCTGTGCCTGACCTTCATCCTGGTGCGCCTGTTCAAGTTGGCCGAGCGCCGCTGGCTGAGCTACCTGGCGCCACGGAAGCACTGATATGGAACGTATCGATCACCGGTTGCCCTGGGGTCACCTGGGCTGCGAGCGCCAACTGAGCGTGTTCCGTTTCGGCAAGGGCGAGCGCAAGGCCTATATCCAGGCCAGCCTGCACGCCGACGAATTGCCCGGCATGCGCGCCGCGTGGGAGCTGAAAAAGCGTCTCGTCGAACTGGAACAGCAAGGTGCGCTCAATGGCTTGATCGAGCTGGTGCCAGTCGCCAATCCGATGGGCCTGGGCCAACTGCTGCAAGGCAGCCACCAGGGGCGTTTCGAGGTGGGCAGTGGCAAGAACTTCAACCGTGATTTTGTCGAGTTGAGCGAGCCGGTTGCCGCGTTGCTCAGCGGCAGGTTGGGTGATGACCCCCACGCCAATGTGCGTTTGATCCGTCAGGCGATGAGCGATGTGCTCCGCGCGTTGCCCGAGCCAAGCAGCCAGTTGCAAGGCATGCAGCGCATCTTGCTGAGCCACGCCTGCACCGCCGATGTGGTGCTCGACCTGCATTGCGACGCCGAAGCCGCACTGCACATGTATGCACTGCCGCAGCACTGGCCGCAGTGGCGTTCGCTGTCGGCGCATTTGAATGTGAAGGTCGGCCTGCTGGCGGAAGACTCCGGCGGCAGTTCGTTTGATGAAGCCTGCTCGCTGCCGTGGCTGCGCTTGTCCCAGGCGTTTCCCGCGGCACAGGTCCCGCTGGCCTGCCTGGCAACGACACTGGAGTTGGGTGGCCAGGCTGACACGGGCCGCGACGAAGCGATCTTCCACGCCGAAGGCATCCTCGCGTTCCTGGCCGAGCAGGGCCTGATCAAGGGCGAATGGCCGGCGCCACTGTACGAGCCGTGCGAAGGCCTGCCGTTTGAAGGCACCGAATTGTTGTTCGCGCCCCATGCCGGGGTGATCAGTTACCTGCGTAAAGCCGGTGATGTGGTCGAAAAAGGCGAGCCGATTTTTGAAGTGATTGACCCCCTGGAAGACCGCGTCAGCACGATCTGCGCGGGCACCTCGGGGGTGCTGTTTGCCGTTGAACGGCTACGTTATGCCCAAGCGGGTTTCTGGCTGGCCAAGGTGGCGGGGCGCGAAGCGCTGCGTCACGGGCGCTTGCTCAACGACTGACCACCTGTTTTTGTGAGAACCGACCGCATGTACAAACTTGAAGTCCAAGACCTGCATAAACGCTATGGCAGTCATGAAGTGCTCAAAGGCGTGTCCCTGGCCGCTGCGGCCGGTGATGTGATCAGCATCATCGGTTCCAGTGGTTCGGGCAAAAGTACCTTTTTGCGCTGCATCAACCTGCTGGAGCAACCCCACGCCGGCAAGATCCTGCTCAACAACGAAGAGTTGAAGCTGGTGGCCAACAAGGACGGCGCCATGAAGGCTGCCGATCCTAAACAGTTGCAGCGCATGCGCTCGCGCCTGTCCATGGTGTTCCAGCATTTCAACCTGTGGTCGCACATGACCGCGCTTGAAAACGTGATGGAAGCGCCGGTGCACGTGCTGGGCATGTCGAAGAAAGACGCCCGTGAAAAAGCCGAACACTACCTGGCCAAGGTCGGCGTGGGCCATCGCAAGGATGCGTTCCCCGGCCACATGTCCGGCGGCGAGCAGCAACGCGTGGCCATCGCCCGCGCCCTGGCGATGGAGCCGGAGGTGATGCTGTTCGACGAACCCACCTCGGCGCTGGACCCAGAACTGGTCGGCGAAGTGCTCAAGGTGATGCAGGACCTGGCCCAGGAAGGCCGCACCATGGTGGTGGTGACCCACGAAATGGGCTTTGCCCGTGAGGTGTCGAACCAGTTGGTGTTCTTGCACAAAGGCATCGTCGAAGAGCGTGGCAACCCGCGGGAAGTGCTGGTGAACCCGCAGTCCGAGCGCCTTCAACAGTTCCTGTCCGGCAGCCTGAAATAATGACCTCCTGTGAATAGGTAACCCCTGTGGGAGGGGGGCAAGCCCCCTCTCACATTGGATATGCATCGTTTTTGAGATTTGTACTCGATTACGGGCTAGCATTGGCCCTTGTCTTCATTACTGTTACTGGCTTCGGATAGCACTCCCATGACCGCCCACAAAATTGGTTTCCTGATTTGGCCCAGCACAAAAGCCTTGACGCTTGCGCTGGCTGAGGAGGCCTTGCGCGTTGCCCAGCGGGTGCATCCGGAGGTGGTCTACGAGCTGTCGTTCCTGCAGGCCGAACCTCCCACTGACAATGCCTGGCAACTGCCGGGCGAGCCGTGGGCCGGCAAGCTCGAAGGTTTCCAGAAGCTGTTCCTGCTGGCGGATGAACCACCCACCGTCATTGCCTCGCAACTGAGCACGGCGCTCAAGCAGTTGGTGCGGGCCGGGTGTGTGATCGGTGGTCTGTCGGCCGGTGTCTATCCGCTTGCCCAGCTCGGCCTGCTCGACGGCTACCGCGCCGCCGTGCACTGGCGTTGGCAGGATGATTTTGCCGAGCGTTTCCCCAAGGTCATCGCCACCAGCCATCTGTTCGACTGGGACCGCGACCGTCTCACCGCCTGCGGGGGCATGTCAGTGCTCGACCTGCTGCTGGCGGTGCTGGCCCGTGACCACGGCGCCGAACTGGCTGGCGCGGTGTCCGAAGAACTGGTGGTGGAGCGCATCCGCGAAGGCGGCGAGCGCCAACGCATCCCGCTGCAAAACCGCCTGGGCTCCAGCCATCCGAAGCTGACCCAGGCGGTGTTGCTGATGGAAGCCAACATCGAGGAACCGCTGACCACCGACGAAATTGCCCAGCACGTGTGCGTGTCGCGACGACAACTCGAGCGCATCTTCAAGCAATACCTCAACCGCGTCCCCAGCCAGTACTACCTGGAACTGCGCCTGAACAAGGCCCGCCAGATGCTCATGCAAACCAGCAAGTCGATCATCCAGATCGGCCTGTCGTGCGGCTTCTCCTCGGGGCCGCATTTCTCCAGCGCCTACCGCAACTTCTTCGGCGCCACCCCCCGTGAAGACCGCAACCAGCGGCGCAGCAGCAGCCCGTTCGAGCTGTCGTCGGTGCCGTCGGAACGCGGCTGAATACAGGCTTCACTCTTCTTCCCGACCCAAGGGTGGGATCAGTGGGTTGCCCTCGGCGTCCTGCCTGGCTGCCTCGACATGGAAAGCAAAGCCTGTACGCCGGTAATACTCCCTGAGCAACGCCAGGCTGTGTGGCGACAACGGGTTGCCGCGCAGGTCTGAATCGCTGTCGAGGGTGTATGAAATTTCCAGGAGAGACGCCGGCAACTGTTCGATGTGGTTGTTGCTCAGGTCCAGGGTGTGCAACACCGACGACTCCTGGAACACACCTTCGGGGACGTGATGCAGTTGAGCATTGCGCAGGTGCAGTGAGCTCAATTGACGAAGCTGGCTCACATCCGGTGCGTGGCCGAGGGGGTTGTTGCTCAGGTCGATGAACTCGATGTCTTTCAAGTCCTCGAGTGCGCGGGCACTTTGCGGTGAAAGCGCAATGTTGCATTCGGACAGGTCCAGGGAGGACAGCTTGGGCATGTTGAATATCGAGGTGGGCAGGGTTTGCAGTGAGCACTTGTTGAGGGTCAGTGTCTCCAGCTGGGGGAAGCTGCCGAGTGTGCCATCGACCTGGGTCGTGATGCCGTCGCCGATCAGTTCGAAAGTGGACACGTGATTAAAGCGCGCGCGCAGTTGCGGCAGGGCCCCGAGTATTGGGGTATCGAGTATCAAACTGTGGGTCACCTCTTCGTCCAGGCTCTCTTCGTCTTCGATTCTCTCAAAACGCCAGGCTTGCTCGAGCAGGGTCTTGAAATCCTGCCGGATCAACTGTTGTTCGGCGCGTGCCTGTTCATCCATCAGCGTGCCGAGAATCGGGTGATGGGTCGGGACATCCAACACCCATTCGTTGAGGTCGGTGCCCAATTGCCGGTATTCCTCTTCGAGCAGGCTGATTTGGTTGGTAACGGCGTCCATGTCGCCAGGCAGTTTGAAGATGAACCGATGGATTTCGCTGTCGACGAAGGTGGGGTAAAGCTGTTGGATACGTTCGCGCTCGCCAGGGTTGGCTTCTGCCTTGAAGAACTCGCCGGTGCGTTGGCAATAGGTCTTGACCTGTTCCAGCGTCGGCTTGGACAACGGATTTCCCGACAGATCAATGCCTCGCACCGCAGTGTTGGGCAATGTGAAGGCGGCAGGGGGCAGGTTTTCGATCGCATTGTTGCTCAGGTCCACTGTGACGTGCTGATCGCTGCGCAGCAGACCCGCCGGCACCTCGCGCAGGCCGGTATTGCGCAACAGCACCCGGCGCAGGCTGGGCAATTGGCTGAAGTCGGGTGTGTGCGCCAAGGGGTTATGGTTCAGGTCCAGGAACGTCAGCCCCTTCATGCCTTCCAGGCCGTGCGCGGATGAGGCCGACAACATGATCGAACATCCGGGCAGGCTCAGGAATTCCAGGTGTTGCAGGCTGAGCAACGAGGCCGGCAGGTCCCCCAACGGTGCGTCCTGTATGGAGAGCGCGTGAACATTGGGAAAGCTGCGCAGGAACTGATCCAGGTGCAGGGGCCGTTGGTTGCCCTGTATGCGAAGCCCGCCGATGTGGTCGAACGTGATGCTCAGTTGCGGCAGTTCGCCTGCCAGGGTGGCGGGAATTTCCAGGGAGCCTACCTGGGTCTGCTGCGGGGTTTCGCGCCGCCAGCTTCGTTCCAGCAGGTCTTTGAGCGCCGCCCTGCGAGCCGTTTCCAGCTCGGGAAGCGCCGGTGCCTGGGCCCAGGCCTGCAACTTGTCCGTCAGTGTCTGGTAGTCGCCTGCCAGCCGTGCCAGCTCACGTCGTCCCGCTTCGATATCGCCGGGCAGGTTGAAGATGAATCGGTTGATCTGCTCTTCGCTGAATTTCGGAAACAACAGCTTGGCGTCGCGCCGGTCGGCCTGCAAGGCGCTGGCCTCGAAGCGGGTGCCGTGCCGCTGGTGATAGGCCTTGATCCTTTCAAGGGTTTCGCGGTTCAACGGGTTGCGCGAGAGGTCGAAGCGCAAGCTGGATTCAGGCGCAAGCTGGAAAATGCCATCTGGCAAGTGGCTGATCCGGTTGTTGCTCAACAGGGCGACTTGCAGCTCCGGATGGCTGAGCACGCCGGCCGGCAGGCGGTCGATATTGGTGCGCGACAAGTCCAGGGCGACCAGGTCAGGCATTGTTTCGACGCTGGGGACAAGACCCAACGGATTGCCGTGCAGGTCCAGCGAGCGCATCTGGTGCATGGCGGCCAACTGCGCCTGGCTTTGCGGGGTGAGGACGATCTGGCAGGTGTTCAGTTGCAGGGCGTTCAGGTCCGGCATCGACGTGATCTCCTGAGGCAGGCCCCGTAGAGGCGTGTTGATGACACTGAGTTGGCGCAGTTTGGGAAAGTGGCCCAGGAACGAGGACACCCCGCGCAAGTTGGCTGATCCGTTGAGGGACAGCAGAGAGACATGATCGAAATTGGCTTGCAGTCGTGGCATCTCGCCCAGGATGTTGCCATTGAGCTTGAGCGTGTGGCCGTCCCGCGCCGGGTCTTCGTAGTAGTTGTCGATCACTGTTTCACGCCGCCAGGCCGCTTTGAGCCGATGAGTCATCGCGGTGCGATTCTGTTTTTCCAGCTGGAGCTCCCACCGGTACAAGGCGTGTCCCGTCACCGGGTGATGGTGAGGGACATCGGCTTGCCAGGCCTGCAAGCCGCTGTCCAGTTGCGCATATTCCTCGGCCAGTTGCGCGAGCTTGGCTGCCGCTCCGCCGGGGTGTGCCTGCCAGTCTTGGATGAGCGCGTGCAACTGGCTGTCGTCCAGGCTTGGGTACAGGCTGCGTGCGCGCTGATGCAGACTCGCCGGACCACCCTCGATGGCGGGTTGGTGGGCGTAGCCGGCATCGTGACCGAGCAGTTGCAGGGTCTCGGTGGCCGGTTCGGGAGTGTCGCCCCCCAGCAGCACGCGCATTTCGTCGCGCGGCGGCGGGCGTTGGCGCAGGCGCTCGCGCAGTTCGTGGCCTTGATGAATGTCGATGTTCAGCTGCTCACGCTGGGCGTCAGGCAGGGCATGGAGAATGGCCGAGTACAGGTCGGTCTCGCCGCACAGGGGGCCTTTTTCGTCGTAGGCCACGTAGCGACCGCTGTCCAGGCGCACCAGGCTGCGGCGGATCGGTGCGTCGTCAGAGCCGACGCTGTGCCAGGCCTCGCCGTCGATGGACTGGTGCAGGGCTTGCAGGTTGATCTCCGTGGACCAGCCTGGCAGCACCCGCAATGCGCTCAAGGCCAGCAGGTCGGTGTCGAGGTTGACCTGTGAGTCCAGGTGCTGCCCTTCGTAGGCGCGGTTCAGGCGGACTTCGGTGAGCGCCGCCTGGGCCAACTGCGCAAGGCGTGGCGGTGTGCGCTGGGCGTGTAGTTCAAGCAGCTCTTCACCGGTGGCCTGGCCCAGCAATCGCTCGGCGACGGTGGCCGGCAAGCCGGGGGCTTCATCGGCCAACTGCCGGGCTTGGGGGTGTTCAGCGTGCTGCAAGGGCCCGTAGCGTGAGTCGAAAAGTGCGACGCGATGCTTGCGGGCGATCCCGGCAAGGGTTTTTCTCAGGTTGCGCGTGCGGGTTTCCAGGCTCAGTTGCGGGTCGCTGGCACGCTCGCCGAATTGTGCGCGGATCTCTTCCGGGGTCAGTGTCTGCAACACGGTCTTGAGCAGATCGCCGTTGCTCAGTTGCGCTTCGTGTATTTGTACCAGCGGCTTGGTCTGGTCGCCAAAGGTCCAGACCACGCGGCCCTGATCATCCAGAAAGCGCAAGCCCCGGGTGTGCGGCCAGGCGCCATTGGCGGTGAGCAATTGCAGCAGGTCCAGGGCGGCGATGCGGTTGTAGAGTGCCGGGTCATCGCTGCTCAGGCGTTCGATCAAGGTGTCCAGTTCCCGCTCGATCCTGAGTCGCGCCAGGGCATCATCCAACAGCGGCGGCAGCGGTTCGCTGTTGTGGTGCATCTTGCGCAGGATGGCTTCGTCGGTACCGCTCAGGGTCATGGCCAGTTGCCGGTCGGCGTCACTGAGGCCTTGCGCACGGTGGCCGAGACGGCCGAGCAAATCCGGGCCTTGCCATTGCAACGGCTGGTCGAGTTCGGTACGCCAGGTGCCCGCCTGGTTATGGATCAGCAGCGGTTGATAGGCGTCGGCCCGGCTCGGGTGCTTGAGCCGGTACTGTCCGTCTCCAGGAGACTTCTGCACGGCGTAAAACGAGCCTTCCAGCGGCAGGATCGATTCCTTGCGCACCGTATGCAGGCCCAGTTCGTCGATGCCCAGGTTCGGCGGCAACTGCAGGTTTTGCGCATAGGGGGCCAGGTCGGGTTTCCAGTAACGGCGGGCACCGCTGGCGAGGGTGACTGGTTTGAAGCGATCGATGAAGGCCAGTGTCTGTGGCGACATCAGCTTGCGCAACTCGGGTACGCCGATCTGCCCACCCGCCGTGAACAATCCCAGTTGAACCGCACTCTCCAGCAGGTTCATCAGGTGTGCGAAGGCCTCGCGGTCAAGTCCTTCAGCCCAGTCGACAATGCCTTCGAACACGTCGTCGAGCAGTTGATAGGCCATGTACGCAAGCATCAATTCCCCCAGCCCCGGAATAAACGGTGCGACCACCAGCAACGCTGCATTCACGATGGATGAAGCGACGTTGACGAAGCTGTCCCACAAGGCCCATCGCGCATTGCGATCCACGGTCGCGGTGGAGACGGCTAGGGTGCGGGCGTCGTTGAGCAACTGGTTGAGCCTGGACTGGTAGAGGTAGTCCCAGGGGACGATGAGAATCGGGCTGGCGGTGAACTGCAATAACGGATCGTCGGTGGGGTCGGCGCGCCAGGGCGCCAGGCCGCTGCCGTATTCACTGGGATGCCAGGTGATTTTTTCCAGGCGTTGGCCCAGGTCGGCGAAAAACGCGCCGCGGTGCTCGTGGGCGACGAATCGGCTGAAGAACACCTGGTAATCGGCGGCGCGCAGTTGTCGGGTCAGCTCCTGCTTGAAGGCCAGGGGGGAGGGGTACTCCTTGAGCGGATGTTCCGGGTCGTCCGGCACATAGGCCACCATTCGTTGCACCGTGCGGGTGTTTTCGAGGTCCGGGGCGAAGAGCAGGATGCCGGTGAGGGGGGCCTCCATCATGCTGAAGTCATGTATGTGCACGGCGCTTGAGCCAAGGCGCATGCCGGAAAGCCCGTCGATCAGGCCTTCGATCAACCGTGCATAGTCTTCTTGGATGTCGCCCCGGATCCGCGCCAATTGTACCGCCGCACGCAGAGCGGCTTTTTGGCTGGCGTCGACCTTGGCTTGCAGCACCGCGCCGGCGACCGGGTGGTCGACGCCGAGTTGCTCGCGCAGGTAGCCCATATAGCGCGCGCCGAGGTCGAGGTCACGACACAGTTGGGCGAACGCCGCGATGGGCAGGCGGCGCTTGATGGCGGGCAATGTGTCGAACTGGCCGTTGGCATCGGGTTGAGTGATGTAGGTGGAGTCCGGCTCATAGGCATCCGCCAGGGTCTCTTTGTGTTCGAAGTTATGCAGTGCGGCGTCCAGCAGGGACACGGTCCAGGCGCGCGCCCCGCCGGAACGTACCGTAAACCAGGGGATGGTCTGGGGGATGTAGAGGCGGATAAACGTGGTTTCCACATCCAGTTCAAGGCCGGATTGGCGTTTCAAGGCGTCTTTGAGCAAGGGGATGGAGTAGGTCCTGGCGTCCTGGAGGTCCTTGAGGGCCTGGTCGACGCGGTTCTGTGCGTGCCAGTGGGCACCATTGAGCTGCCTGAGGGTTGCCTGTTGCGCAGCGTCGGTGGCGGGCAGGGGCAGGGGCAGGGGCGTGGCGTTTTTGAGGGCGGAGCGCTTGCTGGCGGACGCGTTGCCGAGCCAGGCCGGCAGTGCGCGGGTCAAGGGTTCGTAGTGGCGATCGGGATGGCTGCTTTGGGTGATTGCGGGTGCAGGGGGCGTTGGGGTCGTCATGCTCACATCCATGGAGGGCTTGAAAACCACGAGTTAATCAGTCACCTGTGCGCACCGGCCTTTAGATAGTTATGCCGAGCGTGCGCGCAGGTCTCACGTAATTGTGCGACAGCGTTTAAACTGCGCCATTGCGATGCTATTTGTCGCATTGGCGTAAACCCACGTAAAACGCGGGTTGGCGCTATAAGAAGTTGTCGCTTGGCGACAAGGCCCTACTGAAAACTGTCCTTACAATCCCTGCATCGCCCGCCAGTTCCAGGCAGGCGTTCCTCTTCAGGAGACTCCGATGTCCGTTGAGCAAGCCCCGGTGCAACGTGCCGATTTCGACCAGGTCATGGTTCCCAACTACGCACCTGCCGCCTTCATCCCCGTGCGTGGCGCAGGTTCCCGCGTGTGGGACCAGGCCGGTCGTGAGCTGATCGACTTTGCCGGCGGCATCGCGGTCAACGTATTGGGCCATGCCCATCCGGCGCTGGTTGGCGCGCTGACCGAACAGGCCAACAAGCTGTGGCACGTATCCAACGTGTTCACCAATGAGCCGGCGCTGCGCCTGGCGCATAAGCTGATCGACGCCACCTTTGCCGAGCGCGTGTTCTTCTGCAACTCCGGTGCCGAAGCCAACGAGGCCGCGTTCAAGCTGGCCCGTCGCGTCGCGTTCGACCGTTTCGGCACCGAGAAGTACGAGATCATCGCCGCGCTGAACAGCTTCCACGGCCGCACCCTGTTCACCGTCAACGTCGGTGGCCAGTCCAAGTACTCCGATGGCTTCGGGCCTAAAATCACCGGCATCACCCACGTTCCTTATAACGACCTGGCTGCGCTGAAAGCCGCCGTGTCGGACAAGACCTGCGCTGTGGTGCTGGAGCCGATCCAGGGCGAAGGCGGCGTACTGCCGGCCGAACTGGCCTACCTGCAAGGCGCCCGCGAGCTGTGCGACGCGAATAACGCCTTGCTGGTCTTTGACGAAGTACAGACCGGCATGGGCCGAAGCGGTCACCTGTTCGCCTACCAGCACTACGGCGTGACGCCGGACATCCTCACCAGCGCCAAGAGCCTGGGCGGCGGTTTCCCGATTGCGGCCATGCTCACCCGTGAAGACCTGGCCAAGCACCTGGTGGTCGGTACCCACGGCACCACCTACGGCGGCAACCCGCTGGCGTGCGCGGTGGCCGAGGCGGTGATCGACGTGATCAACACCCCTGAAGTGCTGGCTGGCGTGAACGCCAAGCACGACCTGTTCAAGGCGCGCCTGGAGCAGATCGGCAAGCAATACGGGATCTTCACCGAAGTGCGCGGCATGGGCCTGTTGCTCGGTTGCGTGTTGAGCGATGCGTTCAAAGGCAAGGCCAAGGACGTGTTCAACGCGGCCGAGAAGGAAAACCTGATGATCCTGCAAGCCGGCCCGGACGTGGTGCGTTTTGCGCCGAGCCTGGTGGTGGAAGACGCGGATATCCAGGAAGGCCTGGACCGTTTTGAACGTGCAGTGAAAACGCTGACTCAAGCCTGATACACACTTATTTGCCGGACCGTGTCATGTGGGAGGGGGCTTGCCCCCGATAGCGATGGGTCAGCCACCTGATTTATCAACTGACAGACTGCTATCGGGGGCAAGCCCCCTCCCACATTTGACCTGTGTTGAATCAGGAACTGTCCGGTATTTTTTCCTATGAGTTTTTCGAGTTAAGGAGTGACACCATGCTGGTGATGCGCCCCGCGCAAATGGCTGATCTGGGCGAGGTACAGCGTCTGGCTGCGGACAGCCCGATTGGTGTCACGTCCTTGCCGGACGACGTGGAACGCCTGAGCGACAAGATCGCCGCGAGCGAAGCGTCCTTCGCCGCCGAGGTGAGCTTCAACGGTGAAGAAAGCTATTTCTTCGTGCTCGAAGACACCGAGACCGGCAAGCTCGCCGGTTGCTCGGCCATTGTCGCGTCGGCCGGTTACTCCGAGCCGTTCTACAGCTTCCGTAACGAGACCTTCGTGCACGCCTCCCGCGAGCTGAAGATCCACAACAAGATCCACGTGCTTTCCCAGTGCCACGACCTTACCGGCAACAGCCTGCTCACCAGTTTCTACGTGGTGCCCGAGCTGGTCGGTTCGCCGTGGTCGGAACTCAATTCCCGTGGCCGCCTGCTGTTCGTCGCCAGCCACCCCGAGCGCTTTGCCGACTCGGTGGTGACCGAGATCGTCGGCTACAGCGACGAGAACGGTGACTCGCCGTTCTGGGACGCCATCGGCCGTAACTTCTTCGACCTCAACTACGCCGCCGCCGAGCGTCTGTGCGGACTGAAAAGCCGCACTTTCCTCGCCGAGCTGATGCCGCATTACCCGATCTACGTGCCGCTGCTGCCGGACGAAGCCCAGGAAGCCATGGGCCAGGTGCACCCGCGTGCGCAGATCACCTTCGACATCCTGATGCGCGAAGGCTTCGAGACCGACCACTACATCGACATCTTCGACGGCGGCCCGACGCTGCACGCACGGGTATCGGGCATTCGCTCGATCGCCCAGAGCCGCGTGGTGCCGGTGAAGATCGGCGAGATGGTCAAGGGCGTCGGCCGCCAGTACCTGGTGAGCAACGCGCAATTGCAGGACTACCGTGCGGTGATGCTGGAGCTGGACTACGCGCCGGGTAAACCGGTGACGTTGGACCTGGCAGCGGCCGAGGCCTTGGGTGTTGGCGAAGGCGCGAGCGTGCGCCTGGTTGCGGTTTAAAAAGAGAGTTTCGCGGGTGGCTGACAACAGCGGCCCGTTCGAGGAGATAGCATGATCGTTCGTCCCGTACGCAGCAGCGATTTACCGGCCCTGATTGATCTGGCGCGCAGCACCGGCACCGGCCTCACCACCTTGCCGGCCAACGAAGAGCGCCTGACCCACCGCGTGGGCTGGGCGGAAAAAACCTTTCGCGGCGACGCCGGGCGGGGCGATGCCGACTACCTGTTCGTGCTGGAAAACGACGAAGGCCGTGTGGTGGGCATTTCCGCCATTGCCGGTGCCGTCGGCCTGCGTGAGCCCTGGTACAACTTCCGGGTCGGGCTGACCGTCAGCGCTTCCCAGGAGCTGAACATCTATCGCGAAATTCCGACGCTGTTCCTGGCCAACGACCTCACCGGCAATTCCGAACTGTGCTCGTTGTTCCTGCACGCCGATTACCGCAGCGGCCTCAACGGTCGCATGTTGGCCAAGGCGCGCCTGCTGTTCATCGCGGAATTCCCGCAGCTGTTCGGCAACAAGATCATCGCCGAGATGCGCGGGGTGTCCAACGACGCCGGGCGTTCGCCATTCTGGGAAAGCCTGGGTCGCCACTTCTTCAAGATGGAGTTCAGCCAGGCCGACTACCTGACCGGCGTGGGCAACAAGGCATTCATCGCCGAGCTGATGCCGAAGTTTCCGCTGTACAGCTGCTTCCTCTCCGAAGATGCGCGCAACGTGATCGGCAAGGTCCACCCGGACACCGAACCGGCGCTGAGCATGCTCAAGAGCGAAGGCTTCAGCTACCAGGGCTATGTCGACATCTTCGACGCGGGACCTGCGGTGGAGTGTGAGACCCAGAAGATCCGTGCCGTTCGCGACAGCCAGACACTGGTCTTGGCGATCGGCACCCCAGGTGACGACGCCACGCCGTTCCTGATCCATAACCGCAAACGCGAAGATTGCCGCATCACCGCTGCCCCGGCCCGCATGGCAGCCGGAACCCTGGTGGTCGACCCACAGACCGCCAAGCGTCTGCGCTTGGTGGTGGGTGATCAAGTGCGTGCCGTACCGTTGTCCGCTGCTCGGGAGTCGAAATAATGAATTCGCTGTATATCGCAGGTAGCTGGCTGGCTGGCCAGGGTGAGCTGTTTGAGTCGCGCAACCCGGTGACCCAACAGGTGCTGTGGGCCGGCAATGGCGCCACCGCCGAACAGGTCGAATCCGCCGTGCAGGCCGCGCGCCAGGCATTCCCTGCCTGGGCCAGGCGCCCGCTGGAAGAGCGCATCCACGTACTGGAAACCTTCGCCGCCACCCTGAAACGTCGCGCCGACGAAATCGCCCGCTGCATCGGCGAGGAAACCGGCAAGCCGCTGTGGGAGTCGGCCACCGAAGTCACCAGCATGGCCAACAAGATCGCCATCTCGGTACAAAGCTACCGCGAGCGCACCGGCGAGAAGAGCGGCCCGCTGGGCGATGCCACCGCCGTATTGCGTCACAAACCCCACGGTGTGGTGGCGGTGTTCGGGCCTTACAACTTCCCTGGTCACCTGCCGAACGGGCATATCGTCCCGGCCTTGCTGGCGGGTAACACCGTGCTGTTCAAACCGAGCGAGCTGACCCCTAAAGTCGCTGAGCTGACCGTGCAGTGCTGGATCGAAGCCGGCCTGCCGGCGGGCGTGCTGAACCTGCTGCAAGGCGCGCGGGAAACCGGCATCGCCCTGGCGGCCAACCCCGGCATCGACGGGTTGTTCTTCACCGGCTCCAGCCGCACCGGCAATCATCTGCACCAGCAGTTCTCCGGGCGCCCGGACAAAATCCTGGCCCTGGAAATGGGCGGCAATAACCCGCTGGTGGTCGACGAAGTGGCCGACGTGGATGCGGCGGTCTACACCATCATCCAGTCAGCCTTTATCTCGGCTGGCCAGCGTTGCACCTGTGCCCGTCGCCTGTTGGTGCCGGAAGGCGCCTGGGGCGATACGTTGCTGGCGCGTCTGGTGGCGGTCAGCGCGACGATCGAAGTCGGTGCGTTCGACCAGCAACCGGCGCCGTTCATGGGCTCGGTGATTTCCCTTGGCGCCGCCAAAGCCTTGATGGACGCCCAGGAATTGATGTTGGCCAATGGCGCCGTAGCGCTGCTGGAGATGACCCAGCCACAGGACCAGGCCGCGTTGCTCACGCCGGGCATCATCGACGTGACCGGTGTGACCGAGCGCGAAGACGAGGAGCTGTTCGGCCCCTTGTTGCAGGTGATCCGCTACGCTGACTTCGAAGCGGCGATTGCCGAGGCCAACAACACCCAATACGGCCTGGCCGCGGGCTTGTTGTCGGATTCCGAAGCGCGTTACCAGCAGTTCTGGCTGGAAAGCCGCGCCGGTATCGTCAACTGGAACAAACAGCTGACCGGCGCCGCGAGCACCGCACCGTTCGGCGGGGTAGGGGCGTCGGGTAATCATCGTGCCAGTGCCTACTACGCGGCGGATTATTGTGCGTACCCGGTGGCCTCGCTTGAGACCCCGAGCCTGGTGGTGCCTGCCACGCTGACCCCCGGCATCACACTGATCTGAATGTGGGAGGGGGCTTGCCCCCCATTTTGATCTCTGTAGTACTGAAGATTGCCTATAAAAACAGATGTTCGTGGAGCCTCGCCGATGAAATCCTATGAAGTCAATTTTGACGGTCTAGTGGGGCCGACCCATAACTACGGCGGTTTGTCCTTCGGCAACGTCGCGTCCCAGAGCAACAGCCAGCAGCATTCCAACCCGAAGGAAGCGGCGTTGCAGGGCCTGCAGAAAATGAAAGCCCTGATGGACATGGGCTTTGTACAAGGTGTGTTGGCGCCCCAGGAACGTCCTGACGTGGCCGCCTTGCGCAACCTGGGTTTTAGCGGCACCGACGCGCAAGTGATCCAGCAGGCGGCCAAAGACGCTATGCCGTTGCTGGTCGCGAGTTGCTCCGCGTCGAGCATGTGGGTGGCCAACGCCGCCACCGTCAGCCCGAGTGCCGATACGGCAGATGGTCGCGTGCATTTCACTGCCGCCAACCTCAATTGCAAGTACCACCGCAGCATCGAACACCCGACCACCAGTCGTGTGCTGGGGGCGATGTTTGCCGATCAGAAGCACTTCGCCCACCACGCCGCGTTGCCTGCCGTGGCGCAGTTTGGCGATGAAGGTGCGGCTAACCACACGCGTTTCTGCCGTGAGTACGCAGAGGCGGGCGTCGAGTTTTTCGTGTTTGGTCGCAGCGCGTTCGACCCTCGCTACCCGGCGCCCCAGAAGTACCCGGCGCGCCAGACCCTCGAAGCCTCCCAGGCCGTCGCGCGCTTGCACGGTTTGAAGGATGACGGCGTGGTCTACGCCCAGCAGAACCCGGCGGTGATCGATGCCGGCGTGTTCCACAACGACGTGATCGCGGTGGGTAACGGCGAAGTGCTGTTCTACCACGAGGACGCATTCCTCAATACCGAACAGATGCTCGGCGAGCTGCAAGGCAAACTGGCCAGGCTGGGCGGCAACTTCCAGTCGGTGTGCGTGCCCCGCACCCAGGTCAGTGTCGAGGACGCGGTGCGTTCTTACCTGTTCAACAGCCAGCTGCTGAGCCGCGCCGATGGTTCGATGCTGCTGATCGTGCCGGAAGAATGCCGCGCCAACGAACGCGTCTGGCAGTACCTGCAAAACCTGACCGCTGCCGGCGGCCTGATCCGCGAAGTGAAGGTGTTCGACCTCAAGCAAAGCATGCAGAACGGCGGTGGCCCGGCGTGCCTGCGGTTGCGCGTGGCCTTGAACGAAACGGAGCTGGCGGCGGTGAATCCAGGCGTTATCATGACCGCGCCGTTGTACGACACCCTGACCCAGTGGGTCGGCAAGCACTACCGTGACAGCCTGCGCGAAAGCGACCTGGCTGATCCACAATTGCTGCTTGAGTGCCGGACGGCACTGGATGAACTGACGCAAATCCTTAAACTGGGCGCGGTTTATCCTTTCCAGATCAATTAACGCCGTACGGCTGAGAACTATCTATTATGACCACCGACACCCTGAAACTGATTCTTGAAGACACCGACGGCACCCAGCTGGAAACTTCCTGCACCCGCGTCGCCGTGGTCTGGCAGGGCAAGGAAATCTGGATCCAGCACGACGGCCGTGGCCAACTGCTGATCGGCGTGGACGTGGAAGAGGGCGACGCCGAATACGCCAACCTGCTGATGCGCCCGCTGGCCACCAACCTGATGAGCCTGCAACTGGAAATGGAACCGGCCGATGTTGAAGGTGATGACGACGATCACGTCCATGGCCCAGGCTGCAACCACTAAGGAAGCTGCGTATGCTCGCCCTTGGCAAACTGCTTGAACTGACCCTCGCCGGTCGTGAACCGGCGCAAAAAATTCAACTGACTGTCGACGGCGTGCAGATGCGCTGGCTCAGCGAGGGCGCACTCGAAGTGCGCCCGCCTGAAGCGAAGGACAACGGCAGCGACCTGCTGCTGTCGTCCGGCATCCATGGCAACGAAACCGCGCCGATCGAACTGCTCGACCGCCTGTTGCATGGCATTGCCCGTGGGGAGATCAAGCCCCGTATCCGTATTCTGTTCCTGTTCGGCAACCCCGAGGCCATGCGCCGCGGCGAGCGTTACCTCGAACTGGACGTCAACCGGCTGTTCAACGGCCGGCATGAAAAAAACATCGGCCCGGAGGCCATGCGCGCCGCCGAGCTGGAGCAACTGGCCCGCAGCTTTTTCAGCCTGCCGGGCCGCTCACGCCTGCATTACGACCTGCACACGGCTATTCGTGGTTCGAAGATCGAGCAGTTTGCCCTGTACCCGTGGAAAGAAGGTCGCGAGCATTCACGCCATGAGCTGGCGCGCCTGAACGCTGCCGGCATGCAAGCAGTGTTGCTGCAGAACAAGACGTCGATTACCTTCACCGCGTTTACCTACGAACAACTCGATGCCGAGGCGTTCACCCTGGAATTGGGCAAGGCGCGGCCGTTCGGGCAAAACCAGGGCGTGGACGTGTCCCGCCTGGAAACACGCCTCAAGCAAATCATCGAAGGCACCGAGCCGACGACTGACAGCCTCGACGGCCTGCAGTTGTTTGCCGTCTCCCGTGAAGTCATCAAGCACAGCGACGCCTTCCTGCTGCACCTGCCGGCAGACGTGGAAAACTTCTCGCCATTGGCCCGGGGCTACCTGTTGGCCGAAGACGTGGCCAAGACCCGCTGGGTGATCGAGGAGGAGGGCGCGCGCATCATCTTCCCCAACCCGAAGGTGAAGAATGGTCTGCGGGCGGGGATATTGATTGTGCCGACGACGGACGTCGGCTTGGCCTGAAGCTCAAACCCTCATCCGATCCAAATGTGGGAGGGGGCTTGCCCCCGATGAGGATGTCTCAGTCACTGTATGTGTTTCTGATCCGCCGCCATCGGGGGCAAGCCCCCTCCCACATTTTGCTTTGCCGTGCTGCTTAGACCGCTACCGCGCGTGGCTCGCTACGGCGAATCGCGCGGACCTTGTGCAAAGTGTCGGCGCACGTACGTGCAGCTTCCTGGCCCTTGTGCACGAAGTGCTCGTAGAAGAAGGTCTGGTGTTCGCTGCCGGCGTGGAAGTGATGCGGGGTCAGGGACACCGAGAACACCGGCACTTCGGTTTCCAGCTGCACCTGCATCAGGCCGCTGACCACCGATTGGGCGACGAATTCGTGGCGGTAGATGCCACCGTCCACCACCAGCGCGGCGGCGACGATACCGGCGTAACGGCCGGTCTTGGCCAGCAGCTTGGCGTGCAGCGGCATTTCAAAGGCGCCGCCGACTTCGAAGAAGTCGATATCCGATTCCTGGTAGCCCTGGGCGATGATCTCGGCGAGGAAGCCTTTACGGCTCTGGTCGACAATTTCCTTGTGCCAGCAAGCCTGGATAAACGCGATACGTTCGCCGTGATGGTGCTTGGCTTTACTGTCGATTGCGGTGGGTTGCATGTTCTGACTCCTGTTTAAGAAAAAAACAGGGCGTTATGAATCGAATGGGATTTAAGGGTACGCAAGCACACATCGTGCGCGGCCCTCAGGTGCCAATCCCGTTCTCTCTTCATCCGGACTATGACCGTCGGCCCCGGGATCACACCGGGTCTGCTGACCTTGTCGCCGTCCTGCGTGAGCAGTTCGAGGCGCCAAGCGCTCGCGGGCTATACACATTGCGTGTAATTACCGCCGGTGGGGAATTGCACCCCGCCCTGAGAACGTTGCCGCCAGAACCCTGGCGGCGGAGAGTTTTTAACACGGTTTTTCGAAAACTGCACGACCGCGATATCGATAAGCTATATCGGTTTGTTTGGTTGGTATTCGATTGAATTCAGTTGGGGCTTGATATTGTGTGGCGTTGCCCGCAGTAATCACTCACAAAAGGACCTTACTGAACCCTCAAGAGGCTTGTTTCATGTCTGTGATCGACCTGCGCAGCGACACCGTGACCCAACCTACCCCCGGCATGCTCGACGCGATGGCCACCGCCGCCAGCGGTGACGACGTGTATGGCGAAGACCCCAGCGTCAACCGGCTGGAGGCCGAACTGGCCAAGCGCCTGGGCTTCGCCGCTGCGTTGTTCGTGCCCACCGGCACCATGAGCAATCTGCTGGCGTTGATGGCCCACTGTGAGCGCGGCGAGGAATACATCGTCGGCCAACAGGCCCACACCTACAAATACGAAGGTGGCGGGGCAGCCGTGCTCGGTTCGATCCAGCCGCAGCCACTGGACGTGCAGGCGGACGGCTCTCTGGACCTGGACCAGGTGCTGGCGGCAATCAAGCCTGACGACTTCCACTTTGCTCGTACCCGTCTGTTGGCGCTGGAAAACACCATGCAGGGCAAGGTGCTGCCGCTGGAGTACCTGGCCAAAGCCCGCGCGTTTACCCGGGAGCATGGCCTGGCCCTGCATTTGGATGGCGCACGGCTCTACAACGCAGCGGTGAAGCTGGGGGTGGACGCACGGGAGATCGCCCGGCATTTCGATTCTGTATCGGTGTGCCTGTCCAAGGGCCTCGGCGCGCCGGTCGGCTCGGTGCTGTGCGGTTCCACGGCGTTGATCGCCAAGGCCCGGCGTTTGCGCAAGATGGTCGGCGGCGGCATGCGTCAGGCCGGATCCCTGGCAGCAGCGGGGCTGTACGCTCTGGATCACCAGGTGCAGCGCCTGGCCGACGACCACGCCAATGCGCAATGGCTGGGGGATGAATTGCGCAAGGTGGGTTACGAGGTGGAGCCGGTGCAGACCAACATGGTCTATGTGCAGATCGGCGACCAGGCCCAGGCCTTGAAGGCGTTTGCCGCCGAACGCGGGATCAAGCTGAGCGCCGCGCCACGCTTGCGCATGGTCACTCATTTGGATGTGAGCCGGGCGCAGGTCGAGCAAGTGCTCGCGACATTCGTCGAATTTTCGCGCAAATGACTGTGCAGACCGTCTAATTGAGCCTCTCTATCGCATAAACACGCTGTACCACCGGCAAAGGGCCGATATAATGCGGCCCTTTGCCGTCGCTCCGTCTGATGATGTTGCGCACTGGCCTTTGGCCGCAGCCTCCGTGGAAGAACCTAATGAAAAGCGCAGAAATCCGTGAAGCCTTCCTTCGCTTCTTCGAAGAGCAAGGTCACACCCGTGTCTCCTCCAGCTCCTTGATCCCAGGCAATGACCCTACCCTGCTGTTCACTAACGCGGGGATGAACCAGTTCAAGGACTGCTTCCTGGGCCAGGAAAAGCGCGCCTACACTCGCGCCGTCAGCAGCCAGAAATGCGTACGCGCCGGTGGCAAGCACAACGACCTGGAAAACGTCGGCTACACCGCTCGTCACCACACCTTTTTCGAAATGCTCGGCAACTTCAGCTTTGGCGATTATTTCAAGCAAGACGCGATCAACTTCGCCTGGACCTTCCTGACGGGCGTGCTGAAGCTGCCGAAGGAAAAACTCTGGGTCACCGTCTACGCCAGCGATGACGAAGCGTATGACATCTGGACCAAGGAAGTCGGCGTGCCGGCTGAGCGCATGGTGCGCATCGGCGACAACAAAGGCGCGCCGTACGCCTCCGACAACTTCTGGACCATGGGCGATACCGGCCCGTGCGGCCCTTGCACCGAGATCTTCTACGACCACGGCGCTGACATCTGGGGCGGCCCACCGGGCTCGCCGGAAGAAGACGGCGACCGTTACATCGAGATCTGGAACAACGTGTTCATGCAGTTCAACCGCACCGCCGATGGCGTGTTGCATCCGTTGCCAGCGCCGTCGGTGGACACCGGCATGGGCCTGGAGCGGATCAGTGCGGTGATGCAGCACGTGCACTCCAACTACGAGATCGACCTGTTCCAGAGCCTGCTGGCCGCTGCGGCCAAGGCCATTGGTTGCACCAATGAAGACCAGGCCTCGCTCAAGGTAGTGGCTGACCACATCCGTTCCTGTGGCTTCCTGATTGCCGACGGCGTGCTGCCTTCCAACGAAGGCCGTGGCTACGTGCTGCGTCGCATCATCCGTCGTGCCTGCCGTCACGGTAACAAGCTGGGCGCCAACGGCAGTTTCTTCTATCAGATCGTCGCGGCGCTGGTCGCCGAGATGGGCGAGGCCTTCCCGGAACTCAAGCAGAACCAGGCGCATATCGAGCGCGTGCTCAAGGCTGAAGAAGAGCAGTTCGCCAAGACCCTGGAGCAGGGCCTGAAGATCCTCGAGCAAGACCTCGCCAACCTGCAAGGCTCCGTGGTGCCGGGCGACGTGGTGTTCAAGCTCTACGATACCTACGGTTTCCCGATGGACCTGACCGGCGACATCGCCCGTGAGCGCAACCTGACCCTCGACGAGGAAGGTTTCGAGCGTGAGATGGAAGCCCAGCGCGTGCGCGCACGGTCGGCCAGCTCGTTCGGCATGGACTACAACAGCCTGGTCAAGGTTGACGTAGCCACTGAATTCACCGGCTACAAGGCTACCAGCGGTTCGGCCAAGGTGGTTGCCCTTTATAAGGATGGCCAGTCGGTTGATGTACTTAATGAAGGCGATGACGGTGTTGTGGTTCTGGACCAGACCCCGTTCTACGCCGAATCCGGTGGCCAGATTGGCGACTGCGGTTTCCTCAAGGCGACTTCGGGTCGTTTTGATGTGCGTGATACCACCAAGACCGGCGGTGCGTTCCTGCACCACGGTGTGTTGGCGTCGGGCAGCCTGACTATCGGTTCGTCGGTCGAAACCCAGGTGGACGCCGACGTGCGCCACGCCACATCGCTGAACCACTCGGCCACGCACTTGTTGCACGCCGCGCTGCGTCAGGTTCTGGGCGAGCACGTGCAGCAGAAGGGGTCGTTGGTGGACAGCCAGCGCCTGCGTTTCGACTTCAGCCACTTTGAAGCGATCAAGCCTGAGCAGATCAAGGCCCTGGAAGACATCGTCAACGCCGAGATTCGCAAGAACACGGCGGTAGAAACCGAAGAAACCGATATCGAGACCGCCAAGGCCAAGGGCGCCATGGCGCTGTTCGGCGAGAAGTACGGCGACAGCGTGCGCGTACTGAGCATGGGCGGCGACTTCTCGGTGGAACTGTGTGGCGGTATCCACGCCAACCGGACCGGCGACATCGCCCTGCTGAAAATCATCAGCGAAGGCGGCGTAGCCTCCGGCGTGCGTCGTATCGAAGCGGTGACCGGCGCTGCGGCCCTGGCCTACCTGAATGCGGCGGAAGAACAACTCAAGGAAGCGGCCAGCCTGGTCAAGGGCAGCCGCGACAATCTGATCGACAAGCTATCCGCTGTGCTGGAGCGCAACCGCGCCCTGGAGAAACAGCTGGAGCAGTTGCAGGCCAAGGCGGCCAGCGCGGCCGGCGACGACCTGTCGGCTTCGGCGGTGGACGTCAAGGATGTGAAAGTCCTGGCTGCACGCCTGGACGGCCAGGACGGCAAGGCGCTGTTGGCCTTGGTCGATCAGTTGAAGAACAAGCTCGGCCGCGCAGTGATCCTGCTCGGCGGTGTCCATGAGGATAAGGTCGTTCTGGTTGCGGGTGTGACCAAGGACCTGACTGGCCAACTCAAAGCCGGTGATTTGATGAAGCAAGCCGCCGCGGCAGTGGGCGGGAAGGGTGGTGGTCGTCCGGACATGGCGCAAGGCGGTGGTGTAGACGCCGGCGCCCTGGACGCGGCCCTGGCCCTGACCGTGCCGTTTGTCGAGGCAGGTATTTAAGGCACTGTTAACCGGCCCGTGGTCTAGTCACGGGCCGGTGTGGTGCTGGTTGATTGGATATTAGGCGCCCCTTTACGGGCTGAGGCGGCTTAGAAATGGCTTTGATCGTACAGAAATTTGGAGGCACCTCGGTCGGCTCTGTCGAAAGAATCGAGCAGGTGGCCGACAAGGTTAAGAAGTTCCGCGATGCCGGCGACGACCTGGTGGTGGTGCTGTCGGCCATGAGCGGCGAGACCAATCGCCTGATCGATCTGGCCAAGGCAATCAGCGGTGACCAACAGCCGCTGCCGCGTGAGCTGGATGTGATCGTGTCCACCGGCGAGCAGGTGACCATCGCGTTGCTGGCCATGGCGTTGAATAAGCGCGGTGTGCCGGCGGTGTCCTACACTGGCAGCCAGGTGCGCATCCTCACCGACAGCGCGCATACCAAGGCGCGTATCCTGCAGATTGACGATCAGAAAATTCGTACGGACCTGAAAGCCGGGCGCGTGGTAGTTGTAGCAGGCTTTCAGGGTGTGGACGAGCAGGGCAACATCACCACCCTCGGGCGTGGCGGTTCGGACACCACCGGCGTGGCGCTGGCAGCGGCCCTCAAGGCTGATGAATGCCAGATCTACACCGATGTGGATGGCGTCTACACCACCGACCCGCGTGTGGTGTCCGTGGCCCAGCGCCTGGACAAGATCACCTTTGAAGAGATGCTGGAAATGGCCAGCCTTGGTTCCAAGGTGTTGCAGATCCGTGCGGTGGAATTCGCCGGCAAGTACAACGTTCCGCTGCGCGTATTGCACAGCTTCAAAGAGGGTCCGGGCACCCTCATTACTATTGATGAAGAGGAATCCATGGAACAGCCGATCATTTCCGGTATCGCTTTCAACCGTGATGAAGCCAAGCTGACTATCCGTGGCGTGCCGGATACCCCGGGCGTGGCGTTCAAGATCCTGGGTCCTATCAGCGGTGCGAACATCGAAGTCGACATGATCGTGCAGAACGTTTCGCACGATAACACCACCGATTTCACCTTCACTGTGCACCGCAACGAGTACGATGCGGCCGAGCGGATCTTGCAGAACACTGCCAAGGAAATCGGCGCCCGTGAAGTGGTCGGCGATACCAAGATTGCCAAGGTGTCGATCGTGGGCGTGGGCATGCGTTCCCATGCCGGCGTTGCCAGCCGCATGTTCGAGGCACTGGCCAAGGAAAGCATCAACATCCAGATGATCTCCACCTCGGAAATCAAAGTCTCGGTGGTGATCGAAGAGAAGTACCTGGAGCTGGCTGTACGCGCTCTGCATACCGCTTTTGAGCTGGACGCTCCGGCCCGACAGGGCGAGTGACGCAGTGCCTGAAAGGCGCGGTTTACCGCGCCTTTCCTTTTTTTGTCGGGCGCATGTTCTTTTGCGCGCGCTCGACAATACTTAGGCGGTAGGGCTATGGCCTTTGGGTTGTAGGCCGAAGGCCTTTTTTTTGCAGACTGTTGTTCCTGAACTGAAATGCGTGAGGAGAAAGGTATGCTGATTCTGACTCGTCGTTGCGCAGAAAGCCTGATTATCGGTGATGGCGAAATCACCGTGACCGTGCTCGGCGTCAAAGGCAATCAAGTACGTATCGGGGTTAACGCTCCGAAAGAGGTAGCGGTGCACCGCGAGGAAATTTACCTGCGGATCAAGAAAGAGAAGGACGAAGAACCAAGCCTTTAATTTTTATCGTTTTTTATGTTTGCAAACGGGGATGAACGTGGTTAATATACGCCCCGTGTTGCGGAGAGCTGGCCGAGTGGCCGAAGGCGCTCCCCTGCTAAGGGAGTACACCTCAAAAGGGTGTCGGGGGTTCGAATCCCCCGTTCTCCGCCATTATTTGCTTAGTACGTTGCAATCTGGTTTTTTCGGTAAGTTGTTGAAATTACTCGAAAAAATAGCTTTACATAGAGATTGAACGGCCTATAATGCGCGGCAACAAATGCACTCGTAGCTCAGCTGGATAGAGTACTCGGCTACGAACCGAGCGGTCACAGGTTCGAATCCTGTCGAGTGCACCATACAAACAAAAAGCCCGCCTAGTGCGGGCTTTTTGCCGTCTGGGGTTTGTGTAGGATTTCTTCTTTTTCCCTCGCCTTCATGTGTTTTCCTCATCCGCTGCGTCGTCGCAGTTCATAGATGCGGCCTTTGCTCAGCTTTGGCTCGCAAGCGCTTGTTCTTTCCAGTTTTTTGACGTTTAAAGTGGCCGGGCGGTGTATCATTGCGCCCGTCAGCCCCGCCGGGGCTTGTGGAATACCTCCATGGACTTACCCAGTAGTTACTCAGTACCCCGTTTTACCAATCATGAATTGACTGATTGATCCTTCCGGCGTGCCCCGCTGCTGGGAGTGGAGTTCGCCTATGACCGAAGTAGAAGTAAAGAAAACACAAGAAAGCCTGCAGGATCGCCTGGCTCAAGTCATCGAGCTACTGCAGCGCCAGCGCGTGGTCGAAGACCTTACGCACCGCCAGGATGGCCCGAATAACAACCTGGTTGAAAACCTGGTTCACCGGCAAAACCTCGTCGAGTTGCAGCGCAAGCTTGACGACCTGCACTCCGCCGACGTCGCGTATATTCTCGAAGCCTTGCCGCTGGATGATCGACTGACCCTATGGCAGTTGGTCAAGGCCGACCGCGACGGCGACATCCTCCTCGAAGTATCCGACTCGGTTCGTGAAACCCTGATCGCCGACATGGACGATCATGAGCTCCTGGCTGCAGCCAAGGAGATGGACGCCGACGAACTGGCTGACCTTGCCCCTGAGCTGCCTCGTGATGTTGTCCATGAGCTCATGGAAGCGTTGGATACTCAGCAGCGTGAGCGTGTGCGCTCCGCGCTTTCCTATGACGAGGACCAGGTCGGCGCCCTGATGGACTTCGAGATGGTCACCATCCGCGAAGACGTCAGCCTGGAAGTGGTCCTGCGTTACCTGCGCCGACTCAAAGAGCTGCCAGGTCACACCGACAAATTGTTCGTGGTGGATTACGAAGGCATTCTCAAGGGTGTGCTGCCGATCAAGCGCCTGCTGGTGAATGATCCGGAGAAGAAAGTTGCCGACCTGATGGCCAGTGATACCGTGAGCTTTCATCCGGACGAGGATGCCTATGACGCAGCCCAGGCATTCGAGCGCTATGACCTGATCTCGGCGCCGGTCGTCGACAAGAACGGCAAGCTGATCGGTCGTCTGACCATCGATGAAATCGTCGACTTGATTCGTGAAGAAAGCGAGACCGAAGTCCTCAACATGGCGGGTTTGCGTGAAGAGGAAGACATCTTTGCCTCGGTTTGGCGCTCGCTGCATAACCGTTGGGCGTGGTTGGCCATTAACCTGATCACAGCCTTTATCGCGTCGCGGGTTATTGGCTTGTTCGAAGGGTCGATCGAGAAGTTGGTGGCGCTTGCAGCGCTGATGCCGATTGTGGCCGGGATCGGCGGAAACTCGGGTAACCAGACGATTACCATGATTGTGCGCGCCATGGCGCTGGATCAGGTCAGTACGGCCAACTCGTCGCGCCTGCTGCGCAAAGAGTTGGCGGTGGGTCTGATCAATGGGCTGGTGTGGGGTGGGGTGATCGGTGTGGTGGCTTACTTGCTGTATGGCAGTTGGTCGCTCGGTGTGGTGATGACGGCTGCGATGACCCTCAACCTCTTACTGGCGGCGTTGATGGGGGTATTGATCCCGATGACCCTGGCTCGCCTTGGGCGCGACCCTGCCATGGGTGCCAGCGTGATGATCACGGCCATGACCGACAGCGGCGGTTTCTTCATCTTCCTGGGCTTGGCAACGATTTTCCTGCTCTGACTCCATTCTGCGGGGGCAAATCTGCCCCCGCTTTGCATTATCTTCCCAAATCCCAGGCAAAAAAAAGCCAGCACTTGGCTGGCTTCGGCTTTCAGTTGCGGATCAATTGGCTTCTGCGGCCGCCTCAACGTCGTGCGCGATAAGCGAGACGAGAGCATTTTGCTGGCGGTGGGAGAGTTGACGAAAACGCTGCAGCAGTTCGCGTTCGTGCAACGACAGCTCTGGGCTGTCCAGGCGCATGCTCAACTCGTCGCCCAGCGCACCTTCCTGAATGAGGCTTTGTTCCAGGCGAGCGATGATTTCGGAGTTCATGCTGCGGTGATGATTGCGAGCCACCTCGGCAATGCGTTCCCGCATTCCGTCTGGCAGACGTACGACGAACTTGTCAGCCGTACGGCTGGAATAAATTGCCTGTTTCAATGGGCGCATATATTTAACCGGTTAGTTCAGGGGAGCGGTTTTTGGAATTGGCCGCAAGATGAGTGTTAAGACAAGGCTCACGACCAAAGTTCAACCTGAATTGCAAAGAGGCCGCATCATGCCTCAGATTTGACAGTTCCTTGGCGTCAATTCTGTGACAAATATTGAACTGCCTAAAGGCTTTATGCCAGCACTCATTTACATTTTTGCGGACTGGTTGGAAAATTTTTCACCGTGTGAATTCGCGAGGGAACTTCCCACAAGCCCGGGCCACCACAGGGTTTCAGGCCGCACATCCTATAGCAAAGTGGCCCTTTGCCCTTAGCTTTAAGACTAGTGGCAATTTGCCGATATGCGAGGACCAGGCGACATAAGGTCAGGCGTGGGGGGGATCAGCGCAGGACGGGGTCGAATTTGATACGACGACCCACGATGAGCGTCAGCAACAAGAGAGTGGCGAATACACCACAGGCGATGAAAGCGGTGGTGGTGCCGTCTTGAGATTCTTCACCCAAGCCTAGAACCGCTGTGACAACGGTCAGGCAAAGGAATAGCCAGGCATATTTGGTCATCAGGGGCTTCCTCAGAATACCCAGTGTTCAGCTGCAGGCGCCACTTGGGTGTCCTGGGTCAGACGTATGGGCGATTGCACGTTCGGTGCCATCACTGCCAGTTGCGGACGTTGTTGCAAGTGATGAGGGACGGCCTGGGTGATCTGCGCGGGGTCGTGACTGTCGCTCGATTGAAAATGGAACATGAGCAGTGCCGCCAGGGCTACGGTGTTGAGGGCTAACAGAAGGGCACTGTTCATGATTATGTTCTCCGCTTAACGCCGTGGTTTGTTAGGGTTTGTAGGAGAAGTATTGCAGGTGTCATGCCAATCTATTATGTCAATAAAATCATAGGCTTAAGTCTGATTTGAAAGGCTGTCAGGTTGCAATTTGCAATGATGGCATTTCGCGGGAGTGCATTTTGCACGATACGGTTCTTACGCCTGTATCGACGGGGTCAAGACACGGTCCACCCGGCAAGTATCGGCCTACACTCAAAAAGCCTACGGACGACATGACAAAACCTAACCTGGCCGTTAACATGCACGCCGTCCGTCGCCGCTTGCCAGGCGCGGCGCCTGTCATTTGTCCCAGTAGCTCAATTGGATAGAGCATCCCCCTCCTAAGGGGAAGGTTGGCCGTTCGAACCGGCCCTGGGACACCATATAATTCAATGCTTCCGCGCCTTTTAGACTGACTGCTCAAGTTGGCGTGACAGCAGGGTGGCAGCAGCAGCTGAAGTTTTGGTCAATCAAAACCCTCAGCCCGCTTCCCTATTCCGCATCCCATCTGGGGTTCTACAGACAAAACACAAAGACCAGCCGATATTTTTCTGGGCTGGCGCTCCCTCCTGCGGCCCTGTGGGTTTAGCACCGTCTAGAATGTCTGACTTACCCGTTTATCAATGGATAGGTATCGAATGGAAAGTGTGCGGGATATCGAGGAGCGCATGATTAGCTTCCTCCACAGCCAAGATCATGTGACCCCTCTCGATGGTCATGTTCCTCAGCCTGATGGCGTCAAGATTGCCGATTATCTGTTTTTCCACAGGCAAGCGGTTGTCGAGCTCAAAACCCTAAAGATCGATCCGAAAGATAAGATTTTGGATGGCGCTAAATCGCTGATGGAATCTGACGATTTCCCTCTGATCTTCGGTGACTATGACCTTGAAACCGCAATGAAGAACACACCGGGAGGAGAAGAGCACCTAAACAAAATTTTCTCTAGCGCAACCAGGATGGTGGAGGGGGTGCTTAGAAATGCCAAACAACAGATCGCCTCTTCCAAGAGGCTGCTTAGCCTTGATCCCGACACCCCTGGGATCGCGCTCATATTGAATGACACAGTTGAAAGCATTCCCGCAGCTCGGCTCGCTGACAGGTTCAGCACCCGGCTCACCGGGGATGGTAAAGATCCGGGCCGCTTCTCGGAGATTGATTTTATAGTTTTGATCCAGACCACCTACAGGCTAAGACAAGGTGGCGGTGGGTCGACACGTCTGCCGACTTTCATTATAAGCAATCCCTTCAATGCTCATCGCCATCATAAAATTGAGCAAGAAATTCAGCTTTTTCTGCAGGCTTGGGCCCGCTCGCAGGGTCACAATTTTGAAAGTACGAGTGCAACGTCTGGCCTTCACTTTGAGCACAACCAAGAGCCTCGCCCTGGTCCCCAGTCGTTGCAGGAATTCGTAGAGGCGCAATACCGGGCACACAGGTATATGAGCGAGTGGAGCGAAGAGAGACTAATTGCTCACGGCAAGGATGTGATCCAGAAGATGCTACCGATATTTATCAAAGGTGCAGAAAAACCTTCAGAAGCCGACTCTCATTTTTTCATCAAGCAATTCACGGAGCTGCTTGAGGAAGGTCGGATAAGGGGATTTGACCTGAGGAAAGTATTGAAAGAGATCCCCAGGGCCAGGTAATTACTCTTCGTCTATCGCTTTGATTCGAAGGACTGTAGTAGTGGAGCAATTGGCGTGCCTGGCCGTTGCGCGAATGCCCAGGCCGGCCTCCAATAGCTCTTTTACTCGCTTGTGTAAATCTGCATCAACCGGGCGCCCTTGGTACTTGCCGGCGGCCTTGGCCTTCTCGATGCCCTGGGCCTGCCGGTCGCGGCGCTGCTCGTAATCCTTGCGCGCGATCGCCGCCATCATCTCCACCAGCATGGAGTTGATGGCCCCAAGCATCCGCCCGGTGAACTCGTCGCCCTTGGTGTCCTGCATGCCCTGGTGGCTGGTCGGCAGGTCGAGCGCGACGATGCGCAGCCCCTTGGAGTCAATCGCGGCCTTGAGCTTTTGCCAGTCCTCCACTGGGAGGCGTGAGAGGCGGTCTATAGACTCCACCAGCAAGACATCACCCTTACGGGCATCCTTGAGCAGGCGCAACAGTTCAGGCCGGTCTGCGGAGGCGCCGCTGGCATTCTCCAGGTACACGCTTGCAATGACCTTATTATGGTCGCTGGCGAACTGCTCGAGCGAGGCGCGGGCACGGCCGGCGTCTTGTTCTTCGGTGGAAGCTCGGAGGTATGCGCGGATGAACATCATTGGGTGCCTGTATCAGTTAGGGCGTTCTACTAATACTGTTGCACTTTGGGTGTTACTTATCAAGCGGAAAACCCGAAAAAGGCAAAATAAGCCTGTATCTGGATAGGCATACTTCAAAAGCGGTTACCCAGCCACTGATTTTATAGGATGATAGGTGGCGTTTGGCTATCTAGTCTTTGCGGATACACAGTTTCTAGGCGAATACAGAAGGGAATCTAATGAGCTTCACTGAAGTAGTTAAAAATCGTATTATAGAGTTAGGATTTGATTGCTCGGTACAGGAGAGCGACGTTCTAGTTACTCGTGAAGATGGAACCGTTTGCATCGTTGGTGTAAGTGAGGAGTGGGAGAAAAGTTATAGAGCATACACTGCTGCAAGAAGCGCTAGCTATGACTCTGAGACACGGCTCCTAATAGTTAATAATACGGTTGAGATGCAAGTGTCTCGGCTGGCGAGTAACGGTGCATATATCTCTGAGTCATATACGCTAAAGGATAAGGCGCAAAGTACGGTGGTTGTAGGCGACTGCTCCATGATGTATGCAATAGCGTTTTTTCTTTCTGGTGAATATGATAAGTATTTTTCTATAAGAGTTAAGCGTAGGCTTAGTTTGTCTCAGATTAAGAGGCGGCCCGTTAGGCAGATTCTGTTCTTGCCGCAGACCGTTACTTATTCGGCCAAGGGACGCAAAATACTACCAGAGTTGAAAAGCGTATCACTGCGTGTAATCGAAAGGGCCTTGTTCAAATTGGCTGTTGAACAGAACGATTGCATGGTGGTATGGAAGCCCAAGAAGAAGCGCAATCGGTCCGTATTCTGGGGGGATATCATTGATGATGATAGCCTGTCGGAGGCGGATTATGACGAGACAGTAGTCAACTATTACAAGCTAGCTAAAGCTAGCCCTTTTCCGAGTCAAAGCTTTTTGGCTTTTTATCACGTACTAGAGTATCAATTTCTAAAAGTTTCAGAACTTGTGGTACATGATAGATTAGCATCAATCTTAAATGAGCCTAAATTTCGCGCTAGTCGTAATAACTTGGATAAGGTGATCACTGCAATTCGAGGGCACGATTCCCGTAACGATGAGACCGAAATGTTGCGCAATGTGCTGGCTCGATATATTTCGGAGGAGGATTTAGTTGAGTTTTTAACAGATTTTGAAGCGCGATGTGGTGAAAAAATATATACGAAATCTCGAGTGTTGTTTGGTCAGAAGGATACTGTGATCAATAAGTCTCACGCGCTGGCTAATACGGCAAAGGTTCTTAAACAGGTAAGAAACGCGATAGTGCACTCTACTGATCGTTATAAGCGCGAAGATTGCCACATACCGCTGACGGACTCTGAGAGCATAATAGAAGAGTATTTGCCTATCGTTCGATTTGTGGCGGAAAAAGTGATCTACGGCACGGCTACGTAGAGTTTGTTTCCTAGTTACACCGTTCACTGCGCGTTGATGTTCTTACATTCGGTCCTCGGCGTAGATAGCGGCGCTGATGATCGCCCCGCCCACTCGCCGCCTGCCGTAACAGAGCGGAACAGGGTTACCCGACGCAGTGGTGTTCTTGGCGCTGCCGAATGCGTATCCGGGTGTGTTCTCTGGTGCGGCGCTTGTCTTGAGGCCGCCGGCCTGGGGGCTTAGCATTTGGATTACCCCGCCGGCCACGAGCGCAATACCTGGGGCAAGCGTTGCGCCGTTGGTAAATGCGCTGGCCACGATCAGCACGATGCCCACGATGGTCTGAAGTATCCCGGCGCGCTTGCTCCCGGTGATCACTGGAACCACCCGTATTTCCCTAGCTCCGCCGAGAGTCAACTCGGATTCGCCTACGTTCTTCCTGTCGCGAAAAATTGCGAACTCCAGGCCGATAGACCTTGCTCGCGCGATGTCGCTCAGGAAGCCTGGGTGATTTACATCGATTGCCCGCAGCGCCTCCCTGGTATCGCCATGAGCGGATAGGGCATAGGTGTGTCGACGGCCGTATTTTTTGGCCAGTGAGCCACTGAGCAGAATGGTCGTGCGCGGTGCATATTCGATGGCAGTCATACCCGATCCTCAGCGTAAATAGCAGCGCTGATGATCGCGCCACCCCAGCGGCGGTGGCCGCAGCAAAGCGGTACCGGGTTGCCGGAGGCTGTGGTATTCCGAGCGGAGCCAAACGCATATCCCGGCGTGTTTTCTGGCGCTGCGCTCGTCTTGAGACCGCCAGCCTGGGGGCTGAGCATTTGGATTACGCCGCCGGCGACCATACCCACTCCTGATGCAAGCAGCCCGGCTGATACCGGGGGCGCCCAGAACGTGAAGAATGAGGCTGCGATCAGCACGGCGCCGATGACGGTTTGCAGAACTCCAGAGCGTTTGCTGCCTACGATCACAGGGGCAATGATGATGTCGCCTTTGCCTTGAAATCCAAGCTCACCCTCACCGATATTTTTCTTACCTCGAAAGACTGCGAACACGAGCCCGCGAGACTTTGCGTTTGACAGAAACCGTTCAAACCCTGGGATCTGCACTGACAATGCTTTGATCGCCTCGGCCGGCGTGCGGACGGAGAACTGGTAGGACTTACCGAACTGCCGTAGTTGCCCGCACAGCTTGATGGTGGTGAGTGGGGCATATTCAATTGCTGTGGCGGCCATGGGGCCTCCTATAGATTGGTAGAAGGGGCTGGAAGCCCAAGGCGAATGGCGAGTACAGCGCGCGACATATGCGCCTGGTCGATGGTCAGTTGCTCCTGGCGCGGGTCGTAGTTCCACACCCGGTTGTAGATCGAATCGCTGGCCCGGGCGCCTCGGAATGTGCCCCTCAGCAGGTCGGCGGAAACCCTGGCCTCTTCCTCAGTGAAGAAGGGGCCGTCGACTGTCACTTGTTGGCCACCACTGACGTGCTGGACCTCCCACACCGAGTAGCCGGCGTCCGGCCCCTGGATCAGTTCGTAAGGTTTGAATTTCTGCGTTTTGCACGCTTCGGTAAAACGCTCTTGAAAGGTCATGTCTTCACACTCACAGAGTCTGCCGTTGATCGGCGCCACCAATACTTGCGTAGCGTACGGGCGCGACAGTTAGGCCGCTTCGGATTGATCAGGAGACGCTTTTGCGGAGGTGCGAGAGGGCATTTTTGCCAGCCACTCGCGAAGCGCTTCGGAGCCTTCGCAACCCGATCTCCACTTCTCAAACCGGCCGGTGTACCCATTCGAATTGGCAACCATGCCGCTCAGTGCGACACCAGCATTGGAGGCGGTGGCCAGCACGTCATCGTAGATCGCTAGCATCTGCTTGAGCCCTTCGATGTCTTCGGCGCGCGACGCGGCAATGCCTGCGCGCGAAAGGCTGTCAGCGGCCTCTGGCGATAGCCCGGAGAGCATTGGGTTTGCCCTGAGCACCGCCTCTACAACGTCAGGGTGACTGCCTGCGCGCGCCTCAGCGACTAGTCGCTGGCGCTCTTCTGGCTTGAGGCTACGCACGATGGCTCGTAGCTCCTGATCGGCCAGGAAACCAACAACGTCCGAGCTAGCGCGAGGCGTGACCGCTGCAAAGCCGCTGGCCACTGTCTGGGCCAAGGTGAGCATATCTTTTGCTGCCTTCTCCATTGCAGGCATCAGGGCAGGGATGATTCCATCAATCTGCTCCTTGCCCTTGCGCTCAATGGCAGCGGCGTTAAGGTCCTTGTTCCCGCGAATCGAGAGGATTTCTTCTCCAAGGTCCTTGAATGCCTCCAACGACAATCCCTGCAAATGGCGGACAGACTTCAGCAAGCCACCGGCCTGCCAGGTGCCTTTGGTGCCATCGGGTCGTTGAATGTTGAATGTTCTTGCCTCTACCTGGGAGTGTTCGTATTCGGAGTAATGGAGGTTGGCCAAGCCAACTTTGAGGACGGATCGTTTGCCGATTTTCATTGGGTTACCTTTTGATTGTCTGGCCGTGGTTCGGCCGGTTTTGGTCTGAGGCTTCGCTCAGGATTTCGAGTAGGGAAACGTTTTCTCGGGTGCCTCCGCCGGCTGCTGCTACGTGCAGCTCGTCCATAAGGGCGCTGATCTCTCGCACGTCACGATTGAATTGAGTGAGCCCGGATTGCTGACGCAGCTTGGCCACCTGGCTACGGATCTTCATGGCGGGCCTCGATGATCAGTTGGTACTGTTCTGCGACGTGGTCTTTGATGTCTTGCTCATCAGCCAGCGGTGGGAAGATCCAGGCACCCGGACTTGGGAAAGGCCGCATATCCATCACACCTACCGGAGCGGGACGGCGGAGGCTTTCAATTGCGCGGACGTGGAGAATGAACGCCTCTGCCAGATTGGCTGCGTCGTTGCTGTTCATGGTGCACAGTGGGAAGTGCATCACCGTTTGCGCGCCCAGGACCGGATAGTTGAACGAGTGGCCCACTGTCTCGGGGTAATCCATCTCCCCCTCAACCGCGTCAACCCTGCAGTCCACCACCGTCAACATAACGAGCACTGTCTCTCCGTCTTCGGTGCCGATCTTCTCTGCAATTCGCTTGAGCTCGGCCCGCATCCACTTAATGCTCATTGCCGCATTCCCTCCATCTGTTCGCGGAGTTCTTCGACGGCCTTCTGTAGCTCGGCAACCTCGATGACTCGGGCAACAGCGCCTAGCCCTTCGATCAATGCCTTGCCCTGGTCGGGCGGTAGCTCGCCGGCGGCAACTGCGCGAAGGATTGATTTGGCTGCGCTGGGTAGGTCGGTGTCGTCGAGTTCGAAGCACACTGTCTCGGCAGTGGGCTTGATTGGCGGTACCAGGCGCTCAAGGATCAGTCGGCAAGCCTGCATATCGCCCTTCTTGGCCGCTGTCAGAACCTTCTTTGTCACGGCGTCTGCACCTTCCGCGAGTCGGGCGCGCAGCTCTTGCGTCTGGCCGGATCGGCCGCCGGGATTACCCGACTGTCCTGGCTTCCATTTGCCGGCTTTATCGCGATCAGTCATGCGGCCGGCGATTCCATGGCGATGACCGGTTTGTTTTCAGCGAGCGCTATCAGCAGGGCGGATGCTTGAACGCTTCCGTCTGCTGCGGCTTCGCGAAGGCGGCCCCAGGCGGCAGCAACTTCGGAGCGAGTTGGTTTGTGCTGACGTCCTCGGGCGGGCTTAGCTGTGTTCATAGGTGCTGCCTCGAATGGGTTTTGAGTGGCTCAAAAACTCACATTAGGCATGATCTGATTATTTATCCAGTGCTTTTTAGGTGCACCTAAGATGCTACACAGAATGGGATTGAATGGGACTGAAATAGTTGGTTTTGGCGGGATTGGAGAGGGTGTTTTTGTTGCAGTAAATCGAGGATAGCCAAAGTGATACAGGGCCGAGATTTCGGCTCAGTCCGATCTCAGATTGCGGTCGGATCGGGGAGGGCTGACATACCGTTTTGGGATGTCAGGTTTCCGCGCCACGTTTTGCGAAATATGAAAACGTGGCGCGGATTCAATGTGTCCAGATTTGGACGGATCTTCCCCGGCGGGGTAATACCCCTGATTACGGGTATTTGAAAGCCGGAATCACGGCTTTGAGGATATGCAAACTTGGCTGCTCAGATTCAATTCTGTCCGGGAGACAGATTTAGGCGAGGTGGCGCTTCACCACCCCACCGCTTAAAGGTGAGCAAGGAGCACGATTGAGCGAAGGTGTTGCTGTCACAGCAACACCTGCTCCAGCCTGCTGTCAGGAGGAGCGATGGCCAATCAGACCAAACGGTCCGAGTCGTATCATATGGTATGTGGGGCCGTTGTCGGAGTTGGCGACCGATACGTAGGGACGGATGCTCACTTTTTTCTGAGATCGGTGCCCTATCTATTCAGCATTCTCCCTGTAATAGGCAGTAATACCGTTATCGCCCTAACCCTAATACTATTTTCAGTAGCGATTCAGGGCGCTGGACAGAGCCTGGTTAGATACAGAGTTGCACACAGTGTCGTATTGATATTACATACGCGGGCGCGCCGTGTTGGCGTGTTCGATCGACTGAATGGAAGCAACGAAAATGGCACCTAGATTTCAATTTCCCGACTCACAAACGCGTTCCCCAAAATCTACCACTGTGCTCTGCCCTGCGGCCAGGGTTCTGGCTCTCTACAATCAGGATAGTGGCGACGTTGCTCAACGGATCTCCAAAAAAGTCCGTGAGTGGTTTTTTAATGCAGCTCATCAAAATGGCTGGCACGGCGTTCATTTTGTTCCCGAGGTGCAGTCTCAGCACGGTGCTGGATGCGTCATGTGGGTAACCTTCGCAGTAGGGCGTCAGATCGTGGTGACTAATCAGACCTTGGTGCTTGAGGATTCTGATTTAGACGCAGAGGAGTAATTTCCTTTCTGAGCTCTATGAAACAGCGGCCTTAGCGGTTTGTCTGTTGACAAGTTATCCCGGTGAGACCAAGCAGTCTCATCGGGAGCTGATAGGTAGGCCATATCGCCCGATTCGGCCCATTTGGTCTGTCTCGCCGTGGTGGAAGCGAGCATCGATAAAATCGGAACGGCTCCCGATCTACCAGATAGACCAAACCGTCTTAGTGAGACCCAAACGTCACACTCCGCGATAATTCACTCTTGGAGTGTGGGCGTGGCATGCCTTTCCTGAGGATGATCCCTGAAGTTGATTTGACTAACTTTGGATGACTCGGAGCTTATACATTAGCGCTTCACCTTTAGGGGTAAGCTTCCAAAGCTTTTCTATGGAGTGCTCATTTCGGGCGTTTATTGTTACTAATCCAAGGATTTGCATCTGTATGGCCACGGTCTGAAAATCTTGATCATTCAAGATGTTCTTGTTTTGGTATACTCCATGTTTTGTGATGATGCTAGATTTTAGATGGTCTTTTATCGTGGCTTCGGAAGTGTTGACTGTCAAATATGGTGATATTAAATAAAATATCTCACGCCAGCTTGTGTTTACGCTCCAGGCTGCTCTTGTCATGCCTGACAAGTATGTTCCATGCAAAGTGACACCTGACTCTAAGTCAGCAGGGTTAAGCTCTTCAATGGGGGGGATGGTTTTTTGAAGTTCATACTTTTCCTTTAGAGCTTGATTTTCTTTTCTTAGGTCATTTATTTCGCGGAGCAAATCCTCGCTTGCAACGTTATTGCCTCTAATCCATCCGACCGTAGGAAAGCGTGATATGGCCTGTGCAATGCTGATGGCGACTTGCCCAGCTAGTTCAGTTCCGTTGCTCCAGTACTTAACCAGCCTCCCTGTAGATACACGTCCACGAAAACGGTCTAACCTCTCTCGCATTTCGGGGGATATATCAGATTTATCAACGGAGATTGAAGTTGGGTTTTGATGTAATAACGCGATGACGGGAATAGCTTTTTCTACCGCGTATTCGTATTCTTTTTCAGTGTAGCTGATACCTTCTTCCGTAGTCGAGCCATAGCGACCACCAATAATAAGTAAATAGTAATCGCAATCATCGATCACCTTTTTGATGAATTCGAGCTGATCCTCATCTGTAGCAGGAAAAAGCTCCATGCCAGCAGGTATACAGTCCATTTGCATTAAAGTTTGGGTAACTAATGCTCTCTCCTGTTTGAGATCCGCATAGGTTGAGCTGATAAATACCTGGTGTCTTTTCTGCATTTTCGTTCCTTGAACGGTTGTCGCCATGGTCACTCAAGATAGCGATCTCGTGTTAATGAGTCGAGTCCTGTTAACCGTATCACTCTGCTTTTTGTTTGCATTTCTTCAACCATGCTACGGCTGCATCATTGAAAGCTCTCAACAAAGCTGAAGTCTCGTCGTTGTCGTGGGCGATGTTGGCGAATTTTCTCCACGACTCTTGCGTGACTGCTAACGATGTGTGAATATTGCTTCGTTACTGCTAACGATAGGGTGGTTCATATGGAGCTGGAAAAAAAGGCGCTTACAACAGCAGACCGCCAGAAACTCTACAAGGAGCGTCAGCGCGAAGCTGGATACAGACAAACCACGGTGTGGATTCACACAAATACAGAGGAAGAGGGTAAGCAGGCGGCGCGAGACGGCAAGCCACTCAAGCCTATGGAGTCGAAAGACCCTTTGAGTTGGGCGGCGGGCTGGATAAGCGAGAAGGGTAAGCAGTAGATACGGGAAAACCCCGGATGTAGATCGGCTTAAACCGTAGCCGATTGAATCGATGGGCCAGATTTTGGCCATCTTAAAAGAGGTGCCAAGCCGCTGCGTCAACAGCGGCCTGGCGATCACACGACGCAGCCTTGAGAGACACGTCATGCAACTTTACCAAAATATCAGTAACGCCCTGAAAGGCCAAGATAAGTCCGAACTTGAAGGGAAGGGCTCGGCAAGTACTGAAGCGGAAGACTCTAGCGTCTTACACCTGCCCCTCTTCACCGACAATCAACGAAACTTGGTGGTTGAGCTAATCCTCGCAGAGCGTCGCCACGCCACCCGGTGGTGGACTCACCTAAGCGAGTTGCGGCGGCGTAAGGAGCTCCCTGAGTGGGTTGCGGCGGACATTGGCACTCATGATGAGCATGACCTGATGCTGGATAGCAGGAAGGTCGTCAATCAGGCCCTGTTCGGCTCGGATGACCTGGGCGGCGATCAGCAATACCGCGCGGTGGTGCTGGAGTAGGGCTGGCAAACTACCAAACCCATCGCAGGATCAAGGGCACTACCCCGAAACAGGGTGGTGCCCTTTTTTCATTTACTGGCCGTTGGTGCCTTCTCGGTGAGGTAGATAAGGTCTTTCCTCACTTCCTCGGCGCACGGTCTGCACATTCCGAGCGTCGTCCAAGGTCGCCAGTCGAGAACAAGGAAAGTGAAGCCTCCGATGCGCTTACATTTCCCTGCATAACCATGAGTGCAGCGGGCCTGCTGGTAGGTCGTTGGTCCCATCTTAATAACCCCTGGTGGTGGTAATTTATAAAGGGTGGGATTTTTTCCGTTTACGTACTCCTCTGGAGGCCCCGGTTTCATTGAAAGGTACTGGGAAAAAATCCCAGTACTGCACCATTTCAGCAAAATAACCGGACGCAACCGGACAATGAGGGGGGGGATGACTGGGAAAAATTCCCAGTACTAGGCGGAAAAATTCCCACCGAAAAACTCGAAATCAGATGAACTTGAAGCGCGGTGGCCCAGGGGAAATCTCGAGCTCCTTCCCTGGGCAGTCGTCAATCGCTGCCCACGTGACCGCATACAGCGCGCAACGGGCCATTCCCTGCTCTCTGCCGCCCTTACGGCTCTCCCTTGTGCGAACGATCAGTCCAGCCTCCATAAGCTCAGAGAGGGCTGAGGCAAGCGTCTTCGCATCCATAGGCTTACCCTTGGCCATCATTGAGGCAGTGCAGGACAGATCCCCGTTATTGCGGCCGTTGTAGTTCCTGGCCAACTTGATCAGCACCGTTACCGCCTTGGTCGACAGATTGTCGAAGGCGTCGCTGACCAAGAGCCGATAGGGAAGCGCCAAAACTCGGCCGCCGCCAAAATCGACTTTGTAGGATTTCTTTCTGGCCATTCAACGGCTCACAGGCAGGTGCGAGCGCTTGCCCCACAACTGGGGAAAGCGCTGCATATCTGGTTTAGGACGCTTCGCGCATGAGGATGTACTTGGCCACGCGATGTGGCGGGCGGCCTGGCTCGGTGGACTGATGCGTCCAATAGGTACGAATCTCGTTGCCTTTCTTTCTGAGGCGGCGGATCGTATTTGGAGGCTGGACTATATCCAGGTCCCTAGCGGCTTCGATGGTCGATATAGGGCCGTTTCTCAGCGCCTCAATCATCTTGCGGTCTTGCTCTGTCGAAGAATGGCGTGTCATAGTTTGGCCTTCACGTTGGTGCTATCCAGTGTGTTTTCGTTAGGGCGGTGCTCGAACACCGCCTTAACGCTCTCTCTATCATTCAGTTCTCTTGATTCACTCCTTTCCGGTCCTCTTTCCTGGGGCATCGCGCTAATCACCGGGCACCTTCCTTCGCTGCTCGTTCGATCCAAACCTTAAGTTCGGTCATCAGAATCAAGCGACGTCTACCAAGCTTGAAGGTTTTGATTTCTCCCTTTGCTATCAACTCATACACACCCGATCGCGAATATCCGACGATCCGAGCTGCGTCTTCGACGCTAACGGACAAGGCTGCTGGTTTTTCTGCTGCAAGCATTTTGGTTCTCCATCGGCCATTGGAATTAAGTGGCCGTGGATCAATCCTATTCCTTGAGAATACTGTACGTCAACTGGTGCTATATGATTTGTATGAACGTATGGACTCGCTCGGACGTACGGATTAGGATTGTCGCTCGATTTATGGCTCGGAGATTTTGAAATGGCCAAGAACAAACCTAACCAAGGATCGCGGAAGACCGAAACACTGACCCTCCGGTTAGATCCAAAGGTCAAATTCACGATCGATGTCATTTCTCGAGTAAAGCGGCAGTCAATTACTGGCGTGGTAGAAGCAGCAGTCGAAGCGTTAGTTTTCGATCTTGATGTTCCATTCCATGATGGTGGGAACACGGAGAATTGGTCGGTTGCTAATGCCGTAACAGAAGTGTGGTCGACTGATGAAAGTGAGCGCTTTGTAAATCTCTGCTATCACCTGCCTAATCTCCTCACATATGAGGAGCAGCGTATCTGGGAGACGATTAAGGCATCCCCCGTTTTCCTAGACAAAGGGCCCGCAAAAATTGGCACTCACTGGCAAGTCGAGGGGGTAGGTCGCCTTGATCGGGCGCAAATTCGAATATTCTGGAGCGACCTTCTCGAGCACGTGGAGGAAAACAAAGAAAGCCGCACCATCGTACCCTTTGAGCCGCCTCTCTAAATCAGCTCTACTGCGGCGGCCTTGGTGCCTGGCGCCAAGTGCGCGTAGCGCAGCGTCATTTTGATATCGGCGTGCCCCAGCAGATCCCGTACCGTGTTGAGCGGTACGCCAGCCATTACCAGGCGTGAAGCGAAGTCGTGCCGCATATCGTGCCAGCGGAATCCGTCGATCTGCGCCCGCTCAAGCAACTTGAGCCAACCGCTTTTGACGTCCTCAAAGCGACCGCCGCCCTGACCTGGGAACACATACGCCGACTTGCTCACCTGCTTCTTCCAGGCTTCCAGTACACCAACGGTTTCCTTGTTCATCGGGATGTGGCGCGTATCGCTTGTCTTGGTGGTGGCCCCGGCGACTGTGATTGTCTTCGTGTTGAAGTTTACCGCTGACCATTCCAGGTCGAATAGCTCTCCGCGCCTCATGCCGGTATTCAACGATATCAACACCATTGGCTTCAGGTGATCGGTGAAGGGCAGTTGCAGGAGGCTTGGCAGTGGCTCTCTGTGGCGGTCCGTCCGCCAGGTGTTTGCACTCTCGCGCTCGACCCTCATTTCGTCCTGTCGAGCGTCCAGGGCATCGCGTAGACGCTTGGTCTCGTCAGCAGCCAGGTAGCGAATCACCCCCTTTGAGTCGACTTTGAGCTGTTTCAGCTTGGCCAGAGGATGCTCGTCGATGTAATCCCACTCGACCGCCCGGCTGAATACTCCGCTGATAGAGCCCATTTTCCGGTTGACCGTGGAGGGCTTGTTGCCGGCCTGCATCCATCCTGTGCGGATCAGCTCCAGGTCTCGCCCGGTGATCGCGTCCAAGCGCTGGGCCATGATTGGGTCGAAGTTATTGCTGAGGGTGTGCTGCGTCTTCTCGTGGCCTTTGTGATGAGCCTTGAACCACGGCATATAGGTGTCGTCGATGAAATCGCGCAGCGAGGGCAGAGCTGACCCCTTGCGCCCTTGGGCGATGGCGAGGGGCTCGCCGTGGGCGTGCGCATCGGCTAAGTACTGGGCGGCCTCGGTTCGGGCTTGGTCAAGGGTAAGCACGCCGACACGCCCGAGGGTGGCGTTCTTGTTTCGGCCCCAAGTGACCATGTAGGACTTGTGACCGCTGGGCAGCACGCGAATGAAGAAGCCGGGTTGCACGGTGTCATGCACGCGGTATGCTTTCGCCTCGGCGGCTAGGCTGCCAATTAGCTTCTGAGTGATTTTGGATTTCAAGGGTTAGTCCGTGACAGCAGGGTGGCAGCAAAACGCACTATACCGCTCGATGTTCACGGACTCAATGGGACTAAAAGGCCCAGTAATACTGGGCTTATGGCTGTGCCTGGTGGGTCGAAATTGACCATCCTAAGGGGAAGGTTGGCCGTTCGAACCGGCCCTGGGACACCAGATTCGAGGCCTCGTACAGATTCGTCTGGCGGGGCTTTTTTGTGGGCGTTTTCCGAAGATGGGTCGAACCTTGCCAGGGTTCTAGGTTCACACCACTGGCATCGTGTATTTATAGCGATTCGTGTATCCCACGAGCAGCCGGACTGCGTCTGAGTCTTGTAGCAAATAATCCCCCGGAAACAGCGCATACCGCCTGTCCGGACCCGGCCACCCCGGACTATCATGCCGATAGCCCTGTCTCTCACTGCAAGGAGCCGCTCGGAACGCCGATGCGCCAGATCTGGAAATCTTTTCGAGCCCTTTATTTCGCCTCCTTGATGATGCTGATCGGCTCCGGCCTGCTCAGTACCTACCTGGCCTTGCGCCTGGCGGCCGACCAGGTGGACAGCCTGTGGGTCGGTGCGCTGATGGCGGCCAACTATTTCGGCCTGGTGCTGGGCGGCAAGATCGGCCACCGCCTGATCGCCCGGGTCGGGCATATACGTGCTTATGCAACCTGCGCCGGTATTGTCGGCGCGGCGGTGCTGGGCCATGGCCTGGTCGACTGGCTGCCAGCCTGGATCGTGCTGCGGATCATCGTGGGCCTGGGGATGATGTGCCAATACATGGTCATCGAGAGCTGGCTCAATGAACAGGCCGACGCCAAGCAGCGCGGCGTGGTGTTCAGCGGCTATATGATCGCGTCCTACCTGGGGCTGGTGCTCGGCCAGTTGATCCTGGTCATGCACCCTCAGCTCGGCCTCGAATTGCTGATGCTGGTCGCGCTGTGCTTCGCGCTGTGCCTGGTGCCGGTGGCCATGACTCGCCGTATTCACCCGGCGCCCCTGCATCCGGCGCCGATGGAGCCACGCTTCTTCATAAAGCGCGTGCCGCAGTCGTTGAGTACCGTGCTGGGCGCGGGGGTAATCGTGGGCTCGTTCTACGGCCTGGCGCCGCTTTATGCCTCCCAGCAAGGCCTGACTACCGAGCAGGTGGGTCTGTTCATGGGGAGCTGCATTTTTGCCGGCCTGTTGGTGCAGTGGCCGTTGGGCTGGTTGTCGGACCGCTATGATCGCGCGCTGCTGATTCGTTGCTTTGCCCTGTGCCTGGCGGTGGCGGCGCTACCGCTGGCGATACTGACCAAAGTGCCACTTGAAGTGCTGTTCGTGGCGGGCTTCTTGTGTTCCCTGGTGCAATTCTGTTTGTACCCGCTGGCGGTGGCGTTCTCCAACGATCATGTGGAAGGCGACCGTCGTGTCTCGCTCACCGCCATGCTGCTGGTGACCTACGGTGTCGGCGCGAGTATCGGGCCGTTGCTGGCCGGTGTGGTGATGAAGATGTTTGGCAGTCACATGCTGTATGCGTTTTTCAGTCTGTGTGCGCTGATCCTGGTGTGGCGAATTCGGCCGAAAGCCGTGACTAACCTGCATCAGGTGGATGACGCGCCGTTGCACCACGTGGCGATGCCCGACAGCATGTCCAGCTCGCCGTTGGTCGCCTGCCTCGATCCGCGGGTGGACGAGGCGGTGGTGCAGGAGCAGATGCAAACCGCCACGCCGGAACCCGAGCCGGAAACGGTCACGCCGGTCGACGAGCCGCTCTTTGAGGGGCCGCCTGAGCCGCCGGGCCCGGACGAGCATCCTCACGACTTGAGCAGGGCGCGCCCCTGAATGCAAAAACGGGCAGATCCCATCAGGGGCTGCCCGTTTTTTTTGCTGCGATCTTTGAGTTTAAAAATCGTCGTCTTTGTCGAAACGCCGTGCTTCGCGTTGCAGTTGGTACACAAAGCGCTCGACCTGGCGCTGCACCAAACCACTCATATTGTGGAAGCGCACGCCGGCAAACGTGGTGTTGATCTTTTCTTCGAAATGCAGGTAACGCAGTTCGACCGAGGTGGTCATGCTGCCGAAGGGCAGGGCGGCGATAAAACGATCGTAGACCTGGCCCAGTTGCAGGCGCTCGGAGATGTCTCCTTCGAAGCGCAATTTGCAACCTGTGGCGGAAATATCCAGCAGCTTGCCGCTGACCGGAGCCTTGAGCTTCTCGCCACCCAGCTCGATGTTCACCAGTTGCGCCAGTTTCAAGGCCGCGCGAAAGGCATTGCGACGCTGGTGGTAGACCACTTCGCTGGGCAGGCTACCGGTGTAGATGCGGTGGCCGTCCTTTTCGCTGATGCTCAGGTTGCCATTGCTTTCCCATGCGACACGCACGCCGTCGTGGAACCCTTCGATACGGAAGGGTTCGCCGTTTTCGAGGTGACGTTCGCCATCGCGAGGAATCATTTCATCCAGGGCCAACGTGCCGCTGTCCCGATTGACGTCTACCAAGTAGCTCTGAAAGCGCTGGCTGCGTTCATGGAAGGTGATGATCAGCGGGTCATGGCTTTCTTGCAGCATGCGCAAGGTACTGGCGATTTCCAGAGGCGTGGTGAGGACCTTGGGTGGCTGCGGGGCATCTTCCGCATTAAGGGCGTTGAACACGGTTCTTCCATCTCCAGACAAAATACGACTACACGCAAGAGCAGGCATTCTGCCAGTATGTGGCGCGCCTTGGATAGGCCGCGCTGTAAACCGGCGTCAGGCTTGGCTGCGGGTGCTTGGCTTGACCAGGCGCGAGGTGGAACCCTGAGCGTTGTAAAGCGCTGGAGGCTCTCCGCCGTGAAGTATACGCAACTGGTTGGCGGTCGTGGCTTGCTGAAGCTGGATCGACTGACCGTTGAGCTGGTTGGCTTCCTGGCACTGGGTGAGCAATTGGTTGAGTGCTTTGCTCTGGGCCAGTAGTTGATCGCCGACCGAGGAGTGGCTGGCCAGCTGCGCGAGCCCATCATGGTCGGCCGGCAGGCCCAGGCTGACGAGGATCTCGCTGCGTTTTTTGCCGTGCTGTTCCAGCAGGACAATCAGCGATTGCTTGCGCGCCAGAATTTCTTCCAGCAAGGGCATGTCCCGGCCGTAAAGGGCCAGGGATTCTTCCCTGAGCAGCTCGAGCAGCAATTGCGTCGGTGCTAGATCATCAATGATCAGTTGAAGCAGGGTTTCGTCGTGATGCATGGCTGGCCTTGGGGTTTAAGCGTCCAAAAGCCCGGCGCAGGCCTTTGCCTAGCGCTCGGCTTCGAAATTAAGCAGCTTGCTGGCTACACGGTTGCTGTCGACTTTATAGCTGCCATCGGCGATTGCCTGTTTCAATTCGGCCACACGGGCTTTATTGACCACCGGTTGATCGCGCAGCGAGTCAGTGACCTTCTGCAACTGTTGAGCCTCATTGCTCAGGTGTACGGATTCCCCGCTCTGGCTGGCGCTGGCCTGTTCTGCCTTGACGGGCACTGGCTGAGCCTTGGCTTCTACGCTGTCCTTGGTGCCGGCAGTGCGCGTAGGGGCCGACGTCGTCGGGGTGTTATTCAAACGGCTGAAATCGATGACCATGATCAAAAAACCTCTGGGTATTTGGACGCTTGCCATGTTTTCGGCCATATCTGGACAAACTTTAGGCTCGAATGACAATAAACTGCACAGGCCGGCATCCAACCGACAGTGTAGGAAAAGCTGGCGTCTGATACCAGTGGTCTATAAAGCCACCTCCACTTGGCCGGGGGCCGTGACCCGCGCCTTGATCACCCGGTTGGAGTTGAGATTCTTCACGCGGATCTGTTCGCTCATACCGCCGTTGGACAAGGCTTCCCCCGGCATTTTGACCTGCAGCGCGCCACTGCTGGCGGAAATCACCACCTGGTCACCTTTGCGAATCACCTCGGCCTGCTCCAGATGCACCAGGGTGATGACCTGATCGGTGACCACTGGTCGGGTCAGTTTCTGCCCGACGGCCTGGTCGAGGGAGGTCAGGTAGCCCTGGCTGATCATGCTGATGTCGCGCTCGCGCAACACCACGTCCTCGAAACCGATAATCCCCGTGCGTTTAAGTGGACGGGCAACCACCACCACATCGCGGAATAATTTGACCTGAGCGGGCACGAACACCGTCCAGGGCGAGGCGCCGTCGCAACGCACCTTGACCGTTACACGCCCGATGGGCTGGGCGGGGCTTTCCAGGGTGGCTGTCAATTCCTTGTCGCACATTGGCATGCGCAGGCGCGGGTCCAACTGGTTGACCTGGATTTCGTAACGCCCCGGCGTCTGTGTGGTCGCCAGATAATCTTCTACAGTGAACTCAAGAAAGCCCTGGGTGACGCCGATAAGTAGATCAGGCAAGGTGACGTTATCTGCGCGGGCCGTGGCGCCCAGGCCCAAGGCAAGCAGTGCCAGCGGCGCGCAGAGCAGTCTGCAATACCGTGTCAGGTGGAGGCGTCGGGAAACTGTCGTTTTAATATCCATGACCAATAAATAGCAAAGCTCGTGCCGTTTAGTGTTGGGTGCGCGTCACTGCCCTTATAGGTATGGCCGAAGGTTTTAGCGTGGGAGTCAAGGCATGGCAGGAGTAATGGATTCAGTAAACCAGCGCACACAGCTGGTGGGGCAGAATCGCCTGGAGTTGTTGCTTTTTCGCCTGGACGGCAAGCAGTTGTATGGCATCAACGTGTTCAAGGTGCGGGAAGTGCTTCAATGCCCCAAGCTGACGATCATGCCCAAGTCCAGCCCGGTGGTGTGTGGCGTTGCCAACATACGTGGCGCGACGATCCCGATTCTTGATCTGGCCCTGGCCACCGGTTCCGCCGGGCTGCAGGACCGCGAAAACCCGTTCGTGATCATTACCGAGTACAACACCAAGACCCAGGGTTTCCTGGTGCGCTCGGTGGAGCGCATCGTCAACATGAACTGGGAAGAGATCCATCCGCCACCCAAGGGCACCGGTCGCGATCACTACCTTACGGCGGTGACGCGGGTCGACAACCAGCTGGTGGAAATCATCGACGTCGAGAAAATCCTCGCCGAAGTGGCGCCTACTTCTGAGTCGATCTCCGTGGGTGTGGTGGACGCCGAAACCGCGCACAAGGCAGTCTCACTGCGCGTGCTTACGGTGGACGACTCGTCCGTGGCGCGCAAGCAGGTGACCCGTTGCCTGCAAACCGTCGGGGTTGAAGTGGTCGCCCTCAATGATGGTCGCCAGGCGTTGGACTACCTGCGCAAGCTGGTGGACGACGGCAAGAAGCCGGAGGAAGAATTCTTGATGATGATCTCCGACATCGAGATGCCGGAAATGGACGGCTATACCCTCACGGCCGAGATCCGCAACGATCCACGCATGCAAAAATTGCATATCATCCTGCATACTTCGTTGTCGGGTGTATTCAACCAGGCGATGGTCAAGAAGGTCGGTGCCGATGACTTTTTGGCCAAATTCCGTCCTGATGACCTGGCATCCCGGGTTGTCGACCGGATCAAGGCAGCAGATCACAGCTAAGGTGTTTCCCTTGGCGGTCATACGATTTTAGAGGCGGTATCAGTGTCTACAGGTAATTTGGATTTTGAACAGTTCCGGGTCTTCCTGGAAAAAGCCTGTGGCATATTGCTCGGTGAAAACAAGCAGTACCTGGTATCCAGCCGTCTCAACAAACTGATGGAGCAGCAGGGTATCAAGTCGTTGGGTGAGCTGGTCCAGCGCATCCAGGGCCAGCCGCGCAGCGGGCTCAAGGAGATGGTGGTCGATGCCATGACCACCAACGAAACCCTGTGGTTTCGCGATACCTACCCGTTTGAAGTGCTCAAGAGCAAAGTGCTGCCGGAGGCCATCAAGGCCAGCCCGGGCCAGCGCCTGCGCATCTGGTCGGCCGCCTGTTCCTCGGGGCAGGAGCCGTACTCTATTTCGATGTCCATCGATGAGTTCGAGCGGACCAACATGGGCCAGTTGAAGGCCGGGGCGCAAATCGTGGCCACCGACCTGTCCGGCACCATGCTCACCAACTGCAAGACCGGCGAGTACGACAGCCTGGCCCTGGGGCGTGGTTTGTCCCAGGAACGCCTGCAGCGTTACTTCGACCCGAAAGGGGCGGGACGCTGGGCGGTCAAGGCGCCGATCAAGAACCGTGTGGAGTTCCGCTCCTTCAACCTGCTAGACAGCTATGCCAGCCTGGGCAAGTTCGACATGGTGTTCTGCCGCAACGTGCTGATCTACTTCTCGGCCGAAGTGAAGAAAGACATCCTGTTGCGCATCCACGGCACGCTCAAGCGCGGTGGTTATCTGTTCCTTGGCGCTTCTGAGGCGCTGAACGGTCTGCCGGACCATTTCCAGATGGTGCAGTGCAGCCCGGGGATCATCTACCAGGCCAAGTAAGGCTGACGCGGTCAAAAATGTGGGAGGGGGCTTGCCCCCGATGCCGGTGTGTCAGTGATCGATGTATCAACTGAACCGCTGCCATCGGGGCAAGCCCCCTCCCACATTTGTTTTGCGGCAAACCGAAGTAAAGCGGCAACCCTCATTGCCGCTTTACTGGCGCCACGCGGAAACCGCTTGCCGCTTTTCTGGCATTGCCGCTGGCAACCTCCTCCAGAACCCTTGATCTACGGGCCTTCGTCAGATTGGCATGCACCTTGCTATAACCCTGGTAACGAAAAGCAGGTCAGCCCTTGAAGGTTTCCGCCATGAGCATCAGCTTCGATAAAGCGCTCGGTATCCACGAACAAGCCCTGGGCTTCCGCGCCCAGCGTGCCGAAGTCCTGGCCAACAACATTGCCAACGCCGACACCCCGAACTACAAGGCTCGGGACCTGGACTTCTCCGCCGTGCTCGCCGCACAGCAAGACAAGACCAAGAACGGCACCTTCGCCTTGAACATGACCAACAGCCGTCATATCGAAGCGCAAGGCTTGAGCAATGGCGACGAGTCGTTGCTGTATCGCACGCCGATGCAGCCGTCGATCGACCAGAACACCGTCGACGCCCAGTTGGAGCAATCGGCCTACGCCGAGAACTCGGTGAACTTCCAAGCCAGCTTTACCCTGCTCAACAGCAAATTCAAAGGGCTGATGTCAGCCCTGCGTGGAGAGTAAGCCATGTCCCTGTCCAGTGTTTTCAATATTGCCGGCAGTGGCATGAGCGCGCAGACCACGCGTTTGAACACCGTCGCCAGTAACATCGCCAACGCCGAGACCGTGTCTTCGAGCATTGACCAGACCTACCGCGCCCGTCACCCGGTGTTCGCCACCATGTTCCAGGCTGGCCAGAACGGCGGCAGTGATTCGCTGTTCCAGGACCAGGGTGCCGCCGGCTCCGGCGTGCAGGTACTCGGTGTGGTTGAAGATCAGAGCAACCTTGAAGCGCGCTACGAACCCAACCATCCCGCCGCGAACGAAAAGGGTTATGTCTACTACCCCAACGTCAACGTGGTCGAGGAAATGGCTGACATGATTTCCGCCAGCCGCTCGTTCCAGACCAATGCGGAAATGATGAACACCGCCAAAACCATGATGCAGAAGGTCCTGACCCTGGGTCAGTGATAAGGGGCGCCAAATAATGGCCATCGTTGATACATCAAACAACACGCCGGTCCAGGACCTGTTCAACTCCAAGGTCAAGAACGCCCAGGACAACAGCAGCGTCAGCGACGCCGCCAATAAGGCGACGGGCAAGCAGGCGTTGGGCAAGGATGCGTTCCTGCAACTGCTGGTAACCCAGCTGAAAAACCAGAACCCGCTGTCGCCGCAGGACAACGGCGCGTTCGTGGCGCAACTGGCGCAGTTCAGCAGCCTGGAAGGCATCAACACCCTGAACGACTCGGTGAATGCGATCTCCACCAACTTCAGCTCGTCGCAGGCGTTGCAGGCCTCGTCGCTGGTCGGGCGCTCGATCATCATCCAGACCGACAAGGCCATGGTTGATACGAGCAAGAGCATGACCGGTTCGGTGGCGGTGACCTCGGCGGTGGGCAACGTCTCCGTCAAGATCACCGACAAAGACGGCAACGTGGTGCGCACCATCGACATGGGTGCCCAGAGCGCCGGCACCCAGAACTTCATCTGGGATGGCAAGAACGACAAGGGCGAGGTTGCCCCGGCGGGCACCTACACCTTCAACGCCACCACCAAGAACGACAAGGGCGACTCCGTGGCCCTGGCCACTTCGCTGCCCGCGACGGTAACGAGCGTGACCCTGAGCAAGACCGGCGGCGAAATGCTGCTGAACCTGGCGGGCGGCATGGGCAGCGTCAAGCTGTCGCAAATTCAGACTATCGGTACATAGAGCCGGCTAAATACGGCAGAGGGAGAGAAACATGTCTTTTAACATCGGCCTTAGCGGCCTCTATGCGGCCAACAAACAACTGGACGTGACCGGCAACAACATCGCCAACGTCGCGACCACTGGCTTCAAGTCGTCCCGTGCGGAATTCGCCGACATCTACGCCGCGTCCAAGCTGGGCACCGGCCAGAACAGCATCGGCAACGGTGTGAACCTGGCGGCCGTGTCGCAGCAATTCACCCAGGGTGACGTCAACGGCAGCGGCGGTATCCTGGACATGGCGATCCAGGGTGGCGGCTTCTTCGTGCAGAAGGGCAGCGACGGTTCGCTGGAGTACACCCGCAGCGGTGCCTTCCGTGCCGACAAAGACGGCTACATCACCAACAATACCGGCACTTCGCGCCTGCAAGGCTACGCGGCAGATGCCGATGGCAAGATCATCAAGGGCGGCCTGACCGACCTGCAACTGAACCTGTCGAACCTGCCGCCCAAGGCCTCCACCAAAGTGGACTCCACCAGTAACCTGAACTCCTCGGAGCCGGTGATCGACCAGGTGGCCAAGCCGTTCAACCCGAACGACACCAGCACCTTTACCACCCAGTACAGCACCACCTTGTACGATTCCCAGGGCAACGCGCACCCGATGGTGCAGTACCTGGTGAAAACCGACGGTAACAAGTGGAATGCCTATACCCTGATCGATGGTCGCAACCCCAACGGTTCGGCGCCAACCGGCACCCCATCGACTCCACCTGTGCCATCGACCTTGACCTTTGACGGCGCCGGCAAGCTCACCAGTGTGGTCACCGGTGGTGTCTCTGATAAGACCCTGACCATTAGCGGTTGGGTTCCTGGCACCGTGACCAACGGTGTGTGGAAGGCCAACGGTGCAGATGCGAACCCAGCAGGTATCGCCGTCAACATGGCCAACATCACCCAGTACAACTCGGCCACCTACCGCAACCCACCGGTCACCGATGGCTACGCCACCGGCCAGATCACCGGCCTGAAAATCGACGGCAGCGGCGTGCTGTTCGCCACGTTCAGCAACCAGCAGAGCAAGGCCATCGGCCAGATCTCGCTGGCCAGCTTCAACAACGAACAGGGTCTGCAGCCTGCCGGTAGCACTACCTGGAAAGAAACCTTCGCCTCGGGCCAGCCGGGTTATGACACCCCGCAAGCCGGTACCCTGGGTTCGATTGTGGCCAACTCCCTGGAGAACTCCAACGTCAACCTGACCAACGAGCTGGTAGACCTGATCAAGGCCCAGAGCAACTACCAGGCGAACGCCAAGACCATCTCCACCCAGAGCACCATCATGCAGACCATCATCCAGATGACCTGATATGCGGTAGCGCTGCACAAAAAGCCCTTCGTAAGAAGGGCTTTTTTGTGGGCGTAAGAAAAAGTGCCGATGACATATCAGGTTACGTGCTTTGAAGCTTGGGAAGGAACGCGCTTGACCTGTTCTGCCACTGATTGAACCAGAGCCTGGGTGGCTCACCAATCAAAGGGGGGCGGGGAATGTGGCATTCAGGAGTGTCCGGGCAAGGCGCTCGGCGTGTCGGGTATATGCCTGGCCAGGCAGGCGGCGATACACCTGCGGTTGCGCCGGTGGCTGAAGTGTCTGCGGTGAAGCAGTTGCTCGGCGAGCTGTTCGATGCGCAACAGACCGGCAAGAATCAGGTGGTTCAGGATACGCGCGACAAGTTGAATGCGTTACGTGAGAAATTGGGGAGTGAGAAGTTCAAGGAAATCCTCAACACAATGATTGAGGCCGCTGATGCACAGTTTCGTGAGTTTCTCAGGCAGCTGTTGAAACAGTGGTTTCCCGAAGACGAGGATTCACAGCCACCTGCGCCCCCTGTGTCGCCAGGCGGTCGTCGCGGTCCCAGCGTTCCCCGAAGTGATTTCGGGCCCTCTGAGTCCATGAGCAACAAGCCGGTTACTGAAGGGGCAAGGCACTTCAACTACAGGCCGGATAACAGCAACCCCGGAAAAAAGCCTGACAATATCTGGAGCGGATTCAGTCAGGGCCCCGATGGTAATTGCATCACGGTTTCCGCCATCAAAGCCGCCATGATGCAGTATGGCCAGAAGCCTACCGATGTCTTCAAGGACGTGAAGGAGACTGCAAACGGTTACGACGTGACAATGCGCGATGGCTTCAAGCTGTCATTGACCAAAGACGAAGTGAAGCAAGCGGCCAGGCATGCTCAATTCAAGGGGGATGACCCGGCAATGATGACGGACGCCAACTTCATGTATGCCGCCAGCGCCAAGCGGGCGCAGATGGAAAATAACGACGGCACGGCTGGGAGAAGTTTCCGGGCAGCGATGGATAGCCTCAATGATGGCGAGGATTCGCGTGAGGGCTTGGATCGACTGGGGTTGAAGGGGCGCTACCGGCCTGCGAGCGACGCCGATTTGAGAAACAGCAAGGTGGGCACCGTGGAGTACGACGGACACTCGATGGCGGTCATCAATGGCCGGGTTGAGTTGTGGGGAGGGCGAGGCGGTGTGCCTAAATCGGGTGTTGCGACCATCTTGTTCTAGTCAGCGTACTTGCCTGTAGCCCGACAAAAAAAGCCCCCGATACACCATGGATATATCGGGGGCTTTTCAGTCTTGGGTGGTTAAACCCAAGGCAGGCTCAGCTTATTGGCAAGCTTCGCAATCCGGCTCGTCAATCGCGCAGGCTTTTGGCACTGGCGCCGGGCCGGCTGGCGCAGCAAGCACCGAATCATCACCGTGGTTGCCGCCGCTGGAAACAGCGTTCAGCTTACCGGTGTTGATGGTCGACTTCTCGGTGCTGGTCGCGGCCAGGGCACGGAGGTAGTAAGTGGTTTTCAGGCCACGGTACCAGGCCATGCGGTAGGTCACGTCCAGCTTCTTGCCCGAAGCGCCGGCGATATACAGGTTCAGGGACTGCGCCTGGTCGATCCACTTCTGGCGACGGCTGGCGGCGTCAACGATCCACTTGGTGTCTACTTCGAAGGCGGTCGCGTAGAGCTCTTTGAGTTCTTGCGGGATGCGCTCGATCTGTTGCACGGAACCGTCGTAGTACTTCAGGTCGTTGATCATGACCGAGTCCCACAGGCCGCGAGCCTTGAGGTCGCGAACCAGGTACGGGTTGATCACGGTGAATTCGCCCGAGAGGTTCGATTTCACATACAGGTTCTGGTAGGTCGGTTCGATCGACTGCGATACGCCGGTGATGTTGGCGATGGTGGCGGTCGGTGCGATAGCCATGATGTTGGAGTTACGAATGCCTTTCTGCACACGGGCACGTACCGGCGCCCAGTCCAGGGATTCGTTCAGGTCGACGTCGATGTACTTCTGGCCACGGGCTTCGATGAGGATCTGTTGCGAATCCAGCGGCAGGATGCCCTTGGACCACAGCGAACCCTGGAACGTCTCGTAGGCGCCGCGCTCGTCGGCCAGGTCGCAGGACGCCTGGATCGCGTAGTAGCTCACCGCTTCCATGGACTTGTCGGCGAACTCGACCGCAGCATCCGAACCGTAAGGAATGTGCTGCAGGTACAGCGCGTCCTGGAAGCCCATGATGCCGAGGCCGACCGGGCGGTGCTTGAAGTTGGAGTTCTGCGCCTGTGGCACCGAGTAGTAGTTGATGTCGATGACGTTATCGAGCATGCGAACAGCGGTGTTGACGGTGCGTTCCAGCTTGGCGGTGTCCAGCTTGCCGTTGACGATGTGGTTCGGCAGGTTGATCGAGCCCAGGTTGCAAACGGCGATCTCGTCCTTGTTGGTGTTCAAGGTGATCTCGGTGCACAGGTTCGAGCTGTGGACCACGCCCACGTGCTGCTGCGGGCTGCGCAGGTTGCACGGGTCTTTGAAGGTCAGCCATGGGTGGCCGGTTTCAAACAGCATGGACAGCATTTTGCGCCACAGGTCTTTGGCCTGGATGGTCTTGAACAGCTTGACCTTGCCTGGGTACTCGGTGAGGGCTTCGTAGTACTCGTAGCGCTCTTCGAAGGCTTTACCGGTCAGGTCGTGCAGGTCCGGCACTTCGGATGGCGAGAACAGGGTCCATTTGCCGTCATCGAAGACACGCTTCATGAACAGGTCGGGGATCCAGTTGGCGGTGTTCATGTCGTGGGTACGACGACGGTCATCACCGGTGTTCTTGCGCAGCTCGATGAACTCTTCGATGTCCATGTGCCAGGTTTCCAGGTAGGCACACACCGCGCCTTTGCGCTTGCCACCCTGGTTTACGGCCACGGCAGTGTCGTTCACCACTTTCAGGAACGGCACGACGCCCTGGGACTTGCCGTTGGTGCCCTTGATGTACGAACCCAATGCACGCACCGGGGTCCAGTCGTTGCCCAGGCCGCCGGCGAATTTGGACAGCATGGCGTTGTCGTGGATCGCGTGGTAGATGCCCGACAGGTCATCCGGCACGGTAGTCAGGTAGCAGCTCGACAGCTGTGGACGCAGGGTGCCGGCGTTGAACAGGGTCGGGGTCGACGACATGTAGTCGAAGGACGACAGCAGGTTGTAGAACTCGATGGCACGATCTTCTTTCTGCTTCTCTTCGATCGCCAGGCCCATGGCCACGCGCATGAAGAACACTTGCGGCAGTTCGAAGCGGATACCGTCCTTGTGGATGAAGTAACGGTCGTACAGGGTCTGCAGGCCCAGGTAGGTGAACTGCTGGTCACGCTCGTGGTTGATCGCCTTGCCGAGTTTTTCCAGGTCGAAGGTGGCCAGGACCGGGTTCAGCAATTCGAATTCGATACCCTTGGCGATGTAGGCCGGCAGGGCCTTGGCGTACAGGTCAGCCATCTCGTGGTGGGTGGCGCTGTCGGCGACTTTCAGGAAGCCCAGGCCTTCGGCACGCAGGGTGTCCATCAGCAGGCGCGCGGTCACGAAAGAGTAGTTCGGCTCGCGTTCAACCAGGGTACGGGCGGTCATCACCAGGGCGGTGTTGACGTCGGTCAGGGCCACGCCGTCGTACAGGTTCTTCAGGGTTTCGCGCTGGATCAGGTCACCGTCGACTTCTTCCAGGCCTTCGCAGGCCTCGGTGATGATGGTGTTCAGGCGGCCCAGGTCCAGCGGTGCAAAGCTGCCGTCGGCCAGGGTGATACGGATCGACGGATGCGCTTGCACGGCGGCTTCTTCGGCCGGGGAGCGTACCGCACGTTCCTTGGCACGCGAATCACGGTAGATCACGTAGTCGCGGGCGACTTTCTGCTCGCCGGCACGCATCAGGGCCAGTTCGACCTGATCCTGGATTTCTTCGATGTGGATGGTGCCGCCCGACGGCATGCGACGCTTGAAGGTCGCGGTGACCTGTTCGGTCAGGCGGGCAACGGTGTCGTGGATGCGCGACGAAGCGGCAGCGGTGCCGCCTTCAACTGCAAGAAACGCTTTGGTGATGGCGACGGTGATTTTGTCATCGGTGTAAGGAACGACAGTGCCGTTACGCTTGATCACACGCAGTTGGCCAGGTGCGGTGGCGGACAGATCCAGGTTCGAATCAGCGGCCTGCGGCACGGAGCCTTGCGGGTTCTCGCGAGTTGTGTCGGTTTGCATGGGGGGTTGTCTCCACGTTCTATATTTGATTGCGAGTGCCAGGCTCTTCCTGCAACACCCGTACCGTTTTCCATATCGGGGATGGGAAACAGCTGCCATCCGCGTGAGCGGTTTGGTCTACTGAAAATCGGTTGGTTCCATGCTGCGCTAGCAATAAAACGCTTGAATTTCGAGCCACTTGTGTGGTTGGGCGATTTCTTCGAAAACCCCACATGTAGGGTCTTCTGTAGTGCCGAGGTACAAGATAATGCGTTTTCGAGGGGTTAGCAACGCAGTAACCTGTGGATAAAGCTGTGAGTAAAATGTGTAAGAAAGGTAGAACAGCCGTGTAGGCCGCATTGCTGCTGGATTACGCCGTTTGTCATTAAATGTTTCGGTCTGAAAACAAGCGGCCCATTTTCGAAGGGCGCGAACCCTATCACAAAAAAACCTGATCACCGAATGGATTTCCTGGCTTGTGTTTGAGGGCTGGCCCATGGCTACAATCGCCTGCCTCGGGCTAAGAAGTGACCCACATCATGCCCGCCTTTTATGACAGACATTGAGGTCACCCGTGGAGCAAGAAGCCTGGCAGGTATTGATAGTCGAAGATGACCAGCGACTGGCCGAATTGACCCGTGAGTACCTGGAGAGCAACGGCCTGCGGGTCTCGGTGGAGAGCGATGGTGGCCGGGCGGCGGCGCGGATCATCGCCGAACAGCCCGACCTGGTGATCCTCGACCTGATGCTGCCCGGCGAAGACGGCCTGAGCATCTGCCGCAAGGTGCGTGAGTGCTATGACGGCGTGATCCTGATGCTCACCGCGCGCACCGACGATATGGACCAGGTGCTGGGCCTGGACATGGGCGCCGACGATTATGTGTGCAAGCCCGTGCGTCCGCGCCTGTTGCTGGCGCGCATCCAGGCCCTGCTGCGGCGCAGCGAAGCGACGGAGCCAACCGCCGTGGAGAACCAGCGCCGCCTGCAATTCGGCCCTCTGGTGGTGGACAACGCCCTGCGCGAGGCCTGGCTGAATAATGAGGGCATCGAACTGACCAGCGCCGAGTTCGACCTGCTGTGGCTGCTGGTGGCGAATGCCGGGCGCATTCTGTCCCGCGAAGAAATCTTCATTGCCCTGCGCGGCATCGGCTACGACGGCCAGGATCGCTCTATCGACGTGCGTATTTCTCGCATACGCCCCAAGATAGGTGACGACCCCATCCACCCGCGCCTGATCAAGACCATTCGCAGCAAAGGCTACCTGTTCGTCCCCGAAGCCGCCGCCGACATGCCGCTGTGAACTCGATCTTCCTGCGCATATACGGCGGCATGTGCGCGGCGCTGATCCTGGTAGCGCTGCTCGGCGTGCTGGCCCTGCACCTGCTCAACGAGGTGCGCAGCGGCCAGTACCGCGAGCGCCTGGCCCATGGCACCTTCGCCTTGATGGGTGACAACCTGCAACCCATGAGCGCCATCGAGCGCCAGCGCGCCCTGGCGGTGTGGGAGCGTTTGCTGGGGATCCCGCTGGAGTTGCGCCCGCTGGCCGATGCGCAACTGGACTTGAGCCAGCGCAATCGCCTGCAACGCGGCCAGGTGCTGGTGGAGCAGACCGGGCCGCATGCCGCGCGGGTGCTGCGTTTGGTCAGCGAACAGGAGCAGCTTGTTCTTACAGGCGAGGTTCAGCAGATCAGCGAACAACTGGCCCGCGCGACTATCTACCTGCTGGCCGATGAGCTGGTGCGCTTCCCGGTGGCCGAACAGCCGCAGCGCCTGGCAGATATAAAGGAAACCAAGGGCTTTGGCTTTGATATGCACCTGATGACCCTCGACCAGGCCGATATGGATGAAGACCAGCGTCGGCGGGTTTCGGAAGGCGACACGGTGATGGCCCTGGGCAAGGGCGGCGATTCGATCCGCGTGTTTGCCGGCATGGTCGGTACGCCGTGGGTGCTGGAGATCGGCCCGTTGTATCAGATGAACCCTTACCCGGCGCAATGGCTGATCCTGATCGCCTTGATCGGCCTGACCCTGATCGGGCTGATCGTCTATCTGTTGGTGCGCCAGCTTGAGCGTCGGCTGCGCGGCCTGGAGGCCGCCGCCACCCGCATCGCCAAGGGCAACCTGGAAGTCCGCGTGCCGGCCCGTGGCGCCGATTCGGTGGGGCGGCTGGCGGCAGCGTTTAATGGCATGGCCGAGCATTTGCAACAGCTGCTTGCTATCCAGCGTGAACTGGTGCGCGCTGTGTCGCACGAGCTGCGCACGCCGGTGGCACGCCTGCGTTTCGGCCTGGAGATGGTTGGCGACGCCACTACCGTCGAGGCTCGGCGTAAATACCTGGAAGGCATGGACAACGACATCCAGGACCTTGATGGCCTGGTGGATGAAATGCTCACTTATGCGCGCCTGGAACAAGGCTCGCCGGAGCTGAATTTCCAGCGCGTCGACCTCGATGCGCTGCTCGACCAGGTGATCGGCGAATTATCGCCACTGCGTCCGCAAGTGACCGTGGCCCGAGGGATCTGCTTGTCTTCGACGCATTGGGACGACGCCTGGGTCGACGCCGAACCGCGTTACCTGCACCGTGCCCTGCAGAACCTGGTGAGCAATGCCATGCGCCATGCCCAGGGGCAGGTGTTGATCAGTTATCAGGTGGGCCAGGTACGCTGCCGCATCGACGTGGAAGACGACGGCCCCGGTGTGCCGGAAAGTGCCTGGGAGCGCATCTTCACGCCGTTCCTGCGCCTGGACGACAGTCGCACCCGTGCCTCGGGCGGGCATGGCCTGGGGCTGTCGATCGTGCGGCGGATTATCTACTGGCACGGTGGGCGGGCGTTGATCAGCAAGAGCAATAATCTGGGCGGCGCGTGTTTCAGCTTGAGTTGGCCCAGGGATCAAGAGAAACCCTGATGGATCAGGCGCTGATTGCGACCAGGCTCAACAACTGCCCATCATCCACCGCGAACTGCCCCGCCAATTCCTTGCCGTGGCACCATTCTTCGGACAGGTCCGTCAGCAGTCGCAACCGCAGATGCCCGGCCTCTGACCATTCCAGCAACTCGGCATGCTCAAAGTAGAAACGCTTTTGCACAATGGGGTAGAGCGCCTTGAACAGGCTCTCCTTGGCGGAGAACGTCAGCGTCACCAACAGAGCGATCCTTTCTCTTGGCAAGGCGGACATGCGCAGTAATTCATCAGCCGTCAGGATTTCCCCCGCCAACCGCTCGGCCCGCTCGAGGCTCAGCACATTCTCCAGGTCCATCCCCAGCCCGCGCCATTGCGCCTTGTGCCCGACAATCGCGGCGGCATGCCCGGTGCTATGGGTGATGGAGCCGCTGATAGGCGCGGGCCACACCGGTGCGCGGTCTTCGCCGATCGCGGGGATGCAGTCCAGGTGATCTAGCTGTTGCAGGGCGGCACGGGCGCACAAGCGGCCGGCGAGGAACTCGGCCTGACGCTTGGCTACCGAGCGCTGGATGCTCGCCGGTGGCGGCACGGCACAGCGCTGGAAATCGCCGGCCGTGAGCAGGGCCGGGTCAAAGCGCGTGCTGAGAAACACCGTGCCGGGCAACGGTTCGGGCAGCGGCCAATGGGCGTCGAGTGGGGTGCAGCAAGCGGGCAAGGGATTCATGGTCGGTATTTTGCCGAGTTGAGGGGCGTGAGGATAGCCCACTGCGGTTCAGGTGAGGTTCAGAGCCTGTTCAGGGGGAGTTCAGGGGGGGCTGCGTAGTCTGGGGCATACAGCCAAACGCATAGAGGTAACACCATGACTGCGATCAAACAGCTGATGTTGGCGTTAACCATGCTCAGTGCAACCGCTGGGGTCCAGGCATCCGATGGCGCCTTCGCCGCATTCGGCGGTGAGAAAACCAAGAAATCCAGTACCTTGATCCAGCGTGTCAGCTTCGAAGAAATGGGCAGCCAACCCACGCCCTGGGGCCAGTCCCTGGGCCTTGCAACACCGCAGCCGGCCTACCGCGCCGGCTATGAACACCTGACCGGCCAGTTCAATGGCATTAAACTGCGCCCGCAAGACCTGCAGGGCCGCTATGATATCCCTCTGTCGGACAGTTGAATTGCTTTGGAGAGCCTTATGAAATTGCTGGTGGTGGAAGATGAGGCGCTGCTGCGTCATCACCTGTTTACCCGCCTGACCGACAGCGGGCATGTGGTCGAGGCCGTGGCCAATGCCGAAGAGGCGCTGTACCAGACTGGCCAGTTCAATCATGACCTGGCGATTATCGACCTGGGCCTGCCCGGCATGGGCGGCCTGGACCTGATCCGCCAACTGCGTACCCAGGCCAAGACCTTTCCGATCCTGATCCTCACCGCCCGCGGTAACTGGCAGGACAAGGTCGAAGGCCTGGCTGCGGGGGCCGACGACTACGTGGTCAAACCGTTCCAGTTCGAAGAGCTGGAGGCGCGGATGAACGCTTTGCTGCGCCGATCCAGTGGCTTTACCCAGTCGACCATTGTTGCTGGTCCCTTGTTGCTGGACCTCAATCGCAAGCAGGCGTCGCTCGAAGAGCAGCCGCTGGCGTTGACCGCCTACGAATATCGGATCCTTGAATACCTGATGCGCCATCACCAACAAGTGGTCGCCAAAGACCGCTTGATGGAACAGCTCTACCCCGATGACGACGAGCGTGATCCGAATGTCATCGAGGTGCTGGTCGGTCGCCTGCGTCGCAAGCTGGAAGGCCCGGCCGGGTTCAAGCCGATCGACACGGTGCGTGGCCTGGGCTATCTGTTCAATGAGCGCTGCCGTTGATTCGCTCGCTACGCGTACGCTTGATGCTGGCGGCCGCCACCCTGGCCGTGCTGTTCATGCTCGGCCTGTTGCCGGCCATGCAAGGGGCGTTCAGCCTGGCGTTGCAGGACTCCATCGAGCAGCGCCTGGCGTCGGACGTCACCACCTTGATCTCTGCCGCGCGGGTCGAAAACAACCGTCTGCTGATGCCGGCGCAGTTGCCCGACGAACGCTTCAACCTCACTGACAGCCGCCTGCTCGGCTATATCTACGACCGCGAAGGCCACTTGGTGTGGCGTTCGCGGGCGACCAAAGAAGAAAACATCAACTACAAGCCGCGCTACGACGGGCGCGGTAACGAGTTTGCGCGGATTCGCGAGGCCAACGGCCAGGAATTCTTCGTGTATGACGTCGAGGTCAGGCTGCTGGGCGGCAAGAGCGCCGCCTTCAGTATCGTGGCCCTGCAACCGGTGCGCGAATACCAGTTGACCCTGGAAGGCCTGCGCGAAAATCTCTACCTGGGCTTCGGCGCAGCCTTGCTGGTGTTGTTGACCTTACTGTGGCTGGGCCTGACCTGGGGCCTGCAAGCCCTGCGCCGGCTGAGTCAGGAGCTCGACCAGATCGAAGGCGGCACCCGCGAGAGCCTCTCCGAACAACACCCCCGCGAATTGCTGCGCCTGACCGGCTCCCTCAACCGCTTGCTGCACAGCGAGCGTGAGCAACGTGCGCGCTACCGCGATTCCCTCGACGATTTGGCCCACAGCCTGAAAACCCCGCTCGCGGTGTTGCAGGGAGTGAGCGAAGAAATGGCCCAGCGTCCGGAAGATCGCGAGCAGGCCCGGGTGCTGCAATCGCAGATCGAGCGCATGAGCCAGCAGATCAGCTACCAGTTGCAGCGCGCCAGCCTGCGCAAAAGCGGCCTGGTGCGCCACCAGGTGCGCCTGGAGCCGGTACTGCAAAGCCTGTGCGATACGCTGGGCAAGGTCTATCGCGACAAGCGCGTCAGTGTGTCCTTCGACCTGCCGGAAGAATGTGACGTGCCAATCGAGAAAGGCGCCTTGTTGGAGCTGCTCGGCAACCTGCTGGAAAACGCCTACCGCCTGTGCGTGAGCAAAGTGCGCATCAGCCTCGTGGAAAGCCTGGAAGGCACCGAGCTGTGTATTGAGGATGACGGGCCTGGCGTGCCGCCGGATCAGCGTGCCAGGATTCTGCAGCGGGGTGAACGGCTGGACCGTCAGCACCCGGGGCAGGGGATTGGGTTGGCGGTGGTCAAGGACATCATCGAGAGCTACGGTGCGCGTTTGACCCTGGGCGATTCACCGTTGGGTGGCGCCGCCTTCAGGATTCACTTCCCGGCTTTGTGATCTTTATGGGGTGTACAGGCCTCATCGGGGGCAAGCCCCCTCCCACCTTTGAATGTGTTCAAACATCAAAATGTGGGAGGGGGCTTGCCCCGATAGCGTCAGTCCAGGCGCTACATCTTTAGCTCTCTTGGGCTCGGTAAGCCCCCGGCGTCAAACCCGTCCACTTCTTGAACGCCCGATGAAACGCCGACGGTTCGGAAAACCCCAACTGCTCGGCAATCTCCTGCAACGACAAATCCGCCCGCCCCAAATGATAGATGGCGATGTCCCGCCGCAGCTCATCCTTGAGTGCCTGAAAGCTGGTGCCTTCTTCGCGCAAATGCCTGCGCAGGGTCTGCGGGCTGATGTGCAACTGCTGGGCGACGGCTTCCAGGTCGGGCCAGGGTGTACGGTCGCCGCTGAGCAAGCGGCGGAGCTGGCTGCTCAAGCTGTCGCCTTCATCCGGCCGTGACAACAGGTCAGCGGGGGAGCGCTCGAGGAAGTGCTTGAGCGTGCGTTCGTCCTGCAACAGCGGCAGGCTCAGGTAGCGGCCGTGAAATACCAGGCTGCTGTTCGGTGCGCCGAATACCTGGGTGCAGGGAAACAGCAGGTCATATTCGCTGGCGTGAGCCGGCATCGGGTAGCTGAAGGTGGCCTGGTGCAGGCGGATGCGTTGGCCGATCAGCCAACTGCCGAGTCGATGCCAGATCACCAGCAGGCATTCGCTGAGGAAGTGATCCGGGTCCCACAATTGCGAGTCGTCCAGGCTCAAACGGGCCATTTCGCCTTCACGTGTCAGCTGCCAGCGTGGTCCCTGCGGGAATAGGCTATAAAACAATAAGCCGCGTTCCAGGGCTTTCTCAAGGGTGCGGCAGTGGATCAATGCGTGGCACATCATGGCAAAGGTGCCGCGTTTGCTGGGGCCGTCGGCAAACCCCAGGTATTCATCGTCCAGCGCCAGCCAGAGCATTTGCAGCAACCGGGTAAATTGTTCCGGCGCGATGCGGGCGCGGGGTTCGGTCAGCAGTTCCGGGGTGATACCTGCTTGCAGCAGCAGGCCCGAGTAGTCGTAACCGACCCGACGCGCACCGCCGAGGGCTGCCCGGGCGTAATGGCTGGCGATGGTACGTTCACGCATGCGAAGGCCTCTTCCATGGACGGGCGGATGGTAGCCACCCTCGGATGGGGTCACAAGGCGGATATCCGCCAAATTGTAGGACGGGATCAGGTTGGTGGGCGGAAATCCGCCACTCGATTCGGTGCCTGGGAGGGCACTTGTAAAGCCAAAACCCTGATGTCTAAAGGCCTTCAGGGTTTTTCAGCAAAGTGGCACGGCGTTTGCGATAAGGATGACAGCGCAGGCTGCACCTACAGACCTCGCAAACAACAAATCCCTCCAGTGCAGGAGGGTTCGCAATTCAAGTGTCGTGGGCAATGGCGGATATTTGCCACACGGGACGATTGAGGAACTTTGCAATGACGACTCGTCAGCCTATCTACAAATCCCTGTACTTCCAGGTGATCGTTGCAATCGTTATCGGTATTTTGCTCGGTCACTTCTACCCACAGACCGGTGTGGCCCTCAAGCCACTGGGTGACGGGTTCATCAAACTGATCAAAATGGTCATCGCCCCGATCATCTTCTGCACCGTTGTCAGCGGCATCGCTGGCATGCAAAGTATGAAATCGGTCGGCAAGACCGGCGGCTATGCACTGCTGTACTTCGAGATCGTTTCCACCATCGCGCTGCTGATCGGCCTGATCGTGGTGAACGTGGTGCAACCGGGCAACGGCATGCACATCGACGTCGCCACCCTGGACGCTTCCAAAGTGGCAGCCTACGTCACTGCCGGTAAGGACCAGAGCATCGTCGGCTTTATCCTCAATGTGATCCCTAACACTATCGTCGGCGCGTTCGCCAACGGCGACATCCTGCAAGTGCTGATGTTCTCGGTGATCTTCGGTTTCGCCCTGCACCGCCTGGGTGCCTACGGCAAGCCGGTACTGGATTTCATCGATCGCTTCGCCCACGTGATGTTCAACATCATCAACATGATCATGAAGCTCGCGCCAATCGGTGCCCTGGGCGCCATGGCGTTCACCATCGGTGCCTACGGTGTGGGTTCGCTGGTGCAACTGGGCCAGTTGATGATCTGCTTCTACATCACCTGCCTGCTGTTCGTGCTGGTGGTGCTGGGTGGTATCTGCCGCGCTCACGGTTTCAGCGTGTTGAAACTGGTTCGCTACATCCGTGAAGAGCTGCTGATCGTTCTGGGTACTTCGTCTTCCGAGTCCGCACTGCCACGCATGCTGATCAAGATGGAGCGTCTGGGCGCCAAGAAGTCCGTAGTAGGCCTGGTCATCCCGACTGGCTACTCGTTCAACCTCGACGGTACGTCGATCTACCTGACCATGGCGGCCGTGTTCATCGCCCAGGCGACTGACACTCACATGGACATCACCCACCAGATCACTCTGCTGCTGGTGCTGCTGCTGTCCTCCAAAGGCGCTGCAGGCGTGACCGGTTCGGGCTTCATCGTACTGGCGGCCACCCTGTCGGCCGTAGGTCACCTGCCGGTTGCCGGCCTGGCGCTGATCCTGGGTATCGACCGCTTCATGTCCGAAGCCCGTGCGCTGACCAACCTGGTGGGTAACGCCGTTGCCACCATCGTTGTAGCCAAGTGGGTCAAGGAACTGGACACCGACAAGCTGCAAAGCGAGCTGGCGTCCGGCGGTACCGGCATCTCGGAAACCCGTGAGCTGGATGACCTGGGCGTGGCCGAAGGCCCTGCACCTGTGGTCAAGTAAATCGCCGATGGCGTGAACTAACGCCGACAGCAACGCACAAACGCCCCGACTGGTTCGGGGCGTTTGCGTTTCTGGCGCGTCACTTCGGCAACTTTTGTTTTACAGTGAATGTCTCGGTTGTAACGCTTGCAGGAGGTTATGTGGACAGTGTGGATCTGAATGTCCTGCGCAGCGTGCTCGAATGGCGCCGTGCCGGACAGCGAGTGGTGTTGTACAGCGTGGTCCAGACCTGGGGCAGCGCGCCGCGCCCGCCGGGCGCCATGCTGGCGTTGCGGGGCGATGGGGTAGTGATCGGCTCGGTATCGGGCGGGTGCATCGAGGATGACTTGATTGCACGCCTGCAGGACGGCCGGCTGCCTGAAGACGGGCCGCCGGTGCAGTTGGTGACCTACGGCGTTACCCGCGATGAAGCGGCGCGTTTTGGCCTGCCGTGCGGCGGCACCTTGCGCCTGACCGAGGAGCGGGTAGACGAGTGGGAATGGGTGGCTGAGCTGCTGGCACGGTGCGAGGCTCATCAGATCGTCGCCCGGGAGTTGGACCTGGCCACTGGCAAGGTGACGTTGAGTGGCGCGAGCAAGACCGACGTCGTCACCTTCGACGGTGAACGCCTGCGAGCCATCTATGGCCCACGCTGGCGCCTGCTGTTGATCGGTGCCGGGCAGTTGTCGCGGTATGTGGCGGAAATGGCGCGCCTGCTGGATTTCGAAGTACTGATCTGCGACCCGCGCGATGAGTTTGTCTATGGCTGGGAAGACCAGCACGGTCGCTTCGTGCCGGGTATGCCCGATGAGGCGGTGCTGAATATCCAGACCGACGAGCGCACGGCCATTGTCTGCCTCACCCATGATCCGCGCCTGGATGACATGGCGCTGCTGACGGCACTGAATTCCTCGGCGTTCTACATTGGTGCCCTCGGTTCACGGGTCAACAGCCAGAAACGCCGGGAAAACCTCGCGGCGCTGGGCTTGTCGACGGAAGCGATTGCGCGTCTGCATGGGCCGATCGGTTTGCATATCGGCAGTCATACACCGGCGGAAATCGCGTTGTCGTTGATGGCGGAAATTGTTGCGATCAAGAATGGTGTGGCGCCGATGCAGAAGAAGCCGTTACCGGTGGTGGTTGAGTGAGCATCACCGCGATTGTGCTGGCGGCGGGGCAGGGCAGCCGTTTCCGCGCCGAGGCAGGGGCTGACCAGGACAAGTTGCTGGCTGATTGTGTGGGCCTGGATGGCGTAGTTCGGCCAGTGATCGAGCAGGTGCTGAAGAATCTGCCGAGTGCCGTGGCTGATCGTTGGGTGGTGACTTCAGCCGATCGTCCCGAAGTAATTCGCTTGGCAGAGATCTACGGTTGCAAGGTGTTGCTGCTGCGCTCGGCCGGCATGGGCGACAGTATTGCCGCTGCGGTTGCAGCCAGTGCTTCGGCGAATGGCTGGCTGGTGGTGCTGGGGGATATGCCGTTTATTCAGTCATCGAGCATTGAGCGAGTGATTGCGGGGGTGGAGGAGGGTGGCATCAGTGTGCCGGTGCAGGACGGGCAGTACGGGCATCCTGTGGCATTTGGCCGGGCATTTGGGCCCGGGTTGATGGCTTTGACCGGTGATCGTGGAGCCAAGCCGTTGTTTGCCCAGGCGGCGGTGTGTGAGGTGGCGGTAGATGACCCTGGTGTGTCATGGGATGTGGACGTGCCTGCGTTGTTGCATTACCTCTAGCCGGACGAACATAAAAAAGCCCCGCCTGATCACTCAGGCGGGGCTTTTCAGTGGCTGCGGGAATCAGGCGAGAGGTTTGCTCTCGTGTTCTGCTTCCTGTGCCGCGGCAGCAGCAGCGGCAGCGGCTTCAGCTTCCTTGCGACGACGACGCACTTCACGTGGGTCGTTCGGCGCACGGCCGTTTTCGGTCAGGGCGCTGACCGGTGCAGCTTCAACTACGGGGGCAGCCACTTCGGCAGCCGCCGGCGTTTCAACCACTGGCGCTGGTTCAACGACCGGAGCAGGCTCGACCACTGGGGCTGGCTCGGCAACCACAACTTCGGCAACCGGTGCCGGCGCTTCTTCTACCGCCGGGGCAGGTGCTGGCTCTTCAACCGAAGCGGCAGGCTCGGCAGTCCATTGGAAGGCGGTCTGTTCTTCACGAACTTCACGAACTTCCGGGGCCGCTTCGACAACCGGTGCTTCAATCACTGCTTCAGCCACAGGTTGAGGCTCGACTACCGGTACTTGTTCAGCCACCGCTTCAACTTCTGGCAGGGCTTCTTGAACCGGAGTAACTTCCACTTCCGGAACAACCGGTGCTTCGATTGGGGTAGTCGCTTCAACAACCGGTGCTTCTACGACTGGGGTTTCGGCAGCAGGTGCTTCAACGACCGGCGCTTCAACCACTGGGGCCTCGGCGGCAGGCACTTCCACAACGACGGCTTCTTCAACAGTCGCGGTAGCGCGCTCAGCCTGCTCGTGCGCCTGGGCTTCAGCCGGAGCGCTGATCACCGAGCTGGCAACGGCAGCGGTAACGGCCAGGCCGGCAGCCAGTTCGGCGCCAGTCGGCTCGCTGGTAGCGGCTTCTGCGTTTTCGCCGGTCTCTTCCGAGCCTTCGATCACGTTGCCGTTGGCATCGCGTTGACGCTCACGACGGTTGCTGCGACGACGCTGGCCACGGGAGCGGCGGCGTGGACGATCGCCTTCGGCGCCTTCCTGACCGTCTTCCTGCAGTTGCTCTTCGCCGGTCAGCACTTCTTCTTCGCTGGCGGCAGCCGCTTGTTCGGCACGTGGTTGACGCTCTTCACGCGGAGCGCGAGGCTGGCGTTCTTCACGTGGCGCACGTTCTTCGCGCGGCTGGCGAGCCGGGCGTTCTTCGGCAACAACAGCTGCACCGGCAACGGCTGGCGCAGCGTCCAGCGGCTCGCGCAGTTCGCGCACACGCTCTTCGCGCTCGCCACGTGGCTTGCGGTCTTCGCGTGGGGCGCGTGGAGTACGCGGTGCGCGCTCTTCACGCGGTGCCCGTTCTACGGTCGGGGTTTCTTCACGGGCTTCGCGAGGAGCACGCTCTTCACGTGGGGCGCGTTCTTCACGCGGCGCACGCTCTTCGCGCGGCTTGCGCTCTTCGTCACGACGGCCGTTGCGGTTACGGCTCTGCTGGCGACCGTTGCGACGCTCTTCGTTGCGTGCAGGGCGCTCGGTCGCTGGTTTCTCAACCACAACCGGTGCAGCAGGCTCTTCCTTGGTGGCGAACAGGCTTACCAGCGACTTCACCAGGCCTTTGAACAGGCTTGGCTCAGGCATTACGGCCGGAGCGGCAACCGGAGCGGCAGCTTCAACCGGAACCGGTGCGTTGGCACGGGCCGGAGCGGTTTTCACGGCGGCTTCCTGGCGAACCAGGGTGCGGGTCGCGGCGGCTGGCTGGACTTCTTCCACTTCGGCGGCGGCAGCGGCGATTTCGTAGCTGGACTGGCCGCTGTGGGCTTCCGGGCTGTCATCACGCAGGCGCTGCACTTCGAAGTGCGGCGTTTCGAGGTGATCGTTCGGCAGGATGACGATACGGGCACGGGTGCGCAGTTCGATCTTGGTGATCGAGTTGCGTTTTTCGTTGAGCAGGAAGGCTGCAACCGGAATCGGCACTTGTGCGCGGACTTCGGCGGTGCGGTCTTTCAGGGCTTCTTCTTCGATCAGGCGCAGGATCGCCAGGGACAGCGATTCAACGTCACGGATGATGCCGGTGCCGTTGCAACGCGGGCAGACTATGCCGCTGCTCTCGCCCAGGGACGGACGCAGGCGCTGACGGGACATTTCCAGCAGGCCGAAGCGCGAGATGCGGCCGACCTGTACGCGGGCACGGTCAGCTTCCAGGCATTCGCGGACTTTCTCTTCCACGGCGCGCTGGTTCTTGGCCGGGGTCATGTCGATGAAGTCGATCACGATCAGGCCGCCGATGTCACGCAGGCGCAGCTGGCGGGCGATTTCTTCGGCCGCTTCCAGGTTGGTCTGCAGGGCGGTTTCTTCGATGTCGCTGCCTTTGGTCGCACGCGCCGAGTTGATGTCGATGGACACCAGGGCTTCGGTCGGGTCGATCACGATGGAGCCACCGGAAGGCAGTTCGACCACGCGCTGGAAGGCGGTCTCGATCTGGCTTTCGATCTGGAAACGGTTGAACAGCGGAACGCTGTCTTCGTACAGCTTGATCTTGCTGGCGTACTGCGGCATCACCTGGCGGATGAAGGTCAGGGCTTCGTCCTGGGCTTCAACGCTGTCGATCAGCACTTCGCCGATGTCCTGGCGCAGGTAATCGCGGATGGCGCGGATGATCACGTTGCTTTCCTGGTAGATCAGGAACGGCGCGGAACGATCCAGGGAGGCTTCCTTGATGGCGGTCCAGAGTTGCAGCAGGTAGTCGAGGTCCCACTGCATTTCTTCGCTGCTGCGGCCCAGGCCGGCAGTGCGCACGATCAGGCCCATGTCGGCCGGTGCGATCAGGCCGTTCAGCGCTTCACGCAGTTCGTTGCGCTCTTCGCCTTCGATGCGACGGGAAATGCCGCCGGCACGCGGGTTGTTCGGCATCAGGACCAGGTAACGGCCAGCCAGGCTGATGAAGGTGGTCAGGGCGGCGCCCTTGTTGCCACGTTCTTCTTTTTCGACCTGGACGATGACTTCCTGGCCTTCGCTCAGGACGTCCTTGATGTTCACGCGGCCTTCGGGGGCTTTCTTGAAGTATTCGCGGGAGATTTCTTTGAGGGGCAGGAAGCCGTGGCGCTCGGAGCCGAAATCGACAAAGGCAGCCTCGAGGCTTGGTTCGATGCGAGTAATACGGCCTTTATAGATGTTGGCCTTCTTTTGCTCGCGTGCACCGGATTCGATGTCCAGGTCGTAGAGGCGTTGGCCATCTACCAGTGCAACACGCAACTCTTCGGGTTGAGTTGCGTTAATCAGCATTCTTTTCATGTTGTACCGTCGGTTTCCGGGCTGCCGGAAACGGCGTTCGGCACACACGACTTCTCACGGTCGGTGTCAGGTGCGTCAAGAGTGGTTGGCCACTCCAGTGTCCAGCAATAACAGGCCAATTGGGCCGGTACCGCGACGGACGCGTCCTGCTTGTTAGCGGTGGTGACAAAGGCACCACTTCAACAAAAGCTAAGGTCAGGAGGAGGAATCAACCGGCGACTGTGGACGAGATGAAGCGTCTAAATATAAGCCTAGTGCTACACGGTCCGACGGTTGTGCATCTCCACCCTACACGTATCCCTGATAATTCGGGTGCTGCCGCGCGCAGAATCCGCAGCGGGTTGGCATTTACCGTGTTCTCCAATGGGGAGTCCACGCTCATGGCTAAACAAGACTAGGTGTGGGCGGTTGCGCTCTCACTCAGCTCTTAACAGGCGTTGTTTCCGAAGCATTCGCCGTGGTCTGGTCCAAGACTGACTGCACTTTGTGAACTGGCCGTAAATATCGGCGCAGAACGCGAGTATTCACCCTGCTTTCTGCACTCGCTTCAGGCCTCATGTCACCTGCGCTTGTTACAATCTTGAACCTTCCAGGGTGGCGAAAGCCCCGTAGGACGGCCTCGCGTCCTGATGAATTGCGATGGTCAGGGCCGGCAGTTTGCCGCATGTCCTCTGTCCAGGCCGCTTTTGGCGGCGTTCGCGACTATAGCAGCAATGATTAAGTGCTTCAATTCCATAAAAAATTGTTATCATCGCCGCCATGACGACTACCGCCCCCCAGACCCCCAGCGTCCAGCTGCTCGAGGTCTCGCCGGAATATGCCGGCCAACGCATCGACAATTTTCTCCTGGCCAGGCTAAAAGGCGTGCCCAAGACCTTGATTTACCGCATCTTGCGTAAAGGTGAAGTGCGGGTGAACAAGGGCCGGATCAAGCCCGAGTACAAGTTGCAGGCGGGCGATATCGTGCGCGTGCCACCGGTGCGCGTGCCTGAGCGTGACGAGCCTGTACCGTTGGCCCAGGGCTTGTTGCAGCGCCTGGAAGCCTCGATTGTCTTCGAAGACAGCAAGCTGATTGTGATCAACAAGCCCTGCGGCATTGCGGTGCATGGTGGCAGCGGCCTGAATTTCGGTGTGATCGAAGCCTTTCGTCAGTTGCGCCCGGATGCCAAGGAGCTGGAACTGGTCCACCGTCTGGACCGCGACACGTCCGGCCTGCTGATGATCGCCAAGAAACGTAGCATGTTGCGCCACCTGCACACCGCCTTGCGCGGCGATGGCGTGGACAAGCGCTACATGGCGCTGGTGCGCGGCAACTGGGCCAGTTCCATCAAGAGCGTCCGTGCGCCGTTGCAGAAGAGCAACCTGCGCTCCGGCGAGCGCATGGTCGAAGTGGATGAGGAGGGCAAAGAAGCCCTGACCCTGTTCAAGGTGCTGCGCCGTTTCGGCGACTTCGCCACGATGGTCGAGGCCAAGCCGGTCACCGGGCGCACCCATCAGATTCGTGTGCACACCCTGCACGCGGGTCACTGCATCGCGGGCGATACCAAGTACGGCGACGAAGATTTCTCCAGGGAAATCCGCGATCTGGGCGGCAAGCGCCTGTTCCTGCACGCCTACATGCTCACCGTGCCGCTGCCAGATGGTGGCGAGTTGAAGCTGCAGGCACCGGTCGATGAGATGTGGGCCAAGACCGTGGAGCGCTTGAGTGTCGCGCCTTGACTACAAACTGCTGATATTCGATTGGGATGGCACCCTGGCCGACTCCATTGGCCGGATTGTCGAGTCGATGCACGCTGCGTCGACCCGCTCGGGGTATACGCTGTGCAGTGATCTGGCGGTCAAGGGCATTATCGGCCTCGGCTTGCCTGAGGCGATTCGCACCTTGTACCCCGAGATCAGCGACGCCGAACTGGGCGCGTTTCGCGAGCACTACGCCGATCACTACATTGCATTGGAGGCCACCCCTTCGCCGCTGTTCGACGGTGTGGTGCAGTCCCTGGAGGCATTCCGTGCCCAGGGCTATCACCTGGCAGTCGCCACTGGCAAGGCGCGACGTGGCCTGGATCGGGTGCTCAAGGCCCACGGCTGGGAAGATTATTTCGATATCACCCGCGCCGCCGATGAAACTGCCAGCAAGCCTCATCCTCTGATGCTGGAGCAGATCCTGGCCCATTGCGGCGTGTCGCCACGCCAGGCCTTGATGGTGGGCGATGCCTCCTTCGACCTGATGATGGCGCGCAATGCGGGCATGGACAGTGTGGCGGTCAGCTATGGCGCCCAGGCTGCCGAGGCGTTGCAGCAATCTGAGCCGCGTCTGACGATTGATCATTTTTCCGAATTGCAGGCCTGGCTCAGCCGGGCCCAATAAGTCTTTGCTGGGGTTGATGGCATGAGTGATGAGTGGAAAGCGCCCGAAAAGGCTGAAAGCAGTGATGACAAAATCTGGAAGCTGCTGGAGAAAACCCTTCTGGCCAGCGTTCAGGAGCAGCGTCGCGCGCGGCGTTGGGGGATTTTCTTCAAGCTGCTGACCTTTGTCTGGCTCATCGGCATGCTGGCGCTGTTCAGTCCACTGGTGGACATGGAAAAAAGCGCAACCCGGGGTGCCAATTACACTGCCCTGATCGAAGTGCGCGGAGTGATTGCCGACAAGGAGTCCGCCAGTGCCGACAACATTGTCAGCAGTCTGCGCGCCGCGTTCGAAGACCCTAAGGTCAAAGGTGTGATCCTGCGCATCAACAGTCCGGGCGGCAGCCCGGTGCAATCGGGTTATGTGTATGACGAGATCCGTCGTCTGCGTGGTCTGCACCCGGATACCAAGCTGTATGCGGTGATTTCCGACCTGGGCGCCTCGGGTGCCTATTACATTGCCAGTGCCGCTGACCAGATCTACGCCGACAAGGCCAGTCTGGTGGGTTCCATTGGCGTGACGGCGGCCGGTTATGGTTTCGTCGGCACCATGGAGAAGCTCGGGGTGGAGCGTCGCACGTACACTTCGGGTGAACACAAATCCTTCCTCGATCCCTTCCAGCCGCAAAAGGCCGATGAGACCCAGTTCTGGCAGGGTGTGCTCGATACCACCCATCGCCAATTCATCACCAGCGTGAAACAGGGGCGTGGTGATCGTCTGAAGGACAAAGACCATCCGGAGCTGTTCTCCGGCCTGGTGTGGTCCGGCGAGCAGGCGTTGCCGCTGGGCTTGATCGACGGCCTGGGCAGTGCCAGTTCGGTGGCGCGGGATGTGATTGGCGAGAAGGAGTTGGTGGATTTTACGGTTGAGGAATCGCCGTTTGATCGTTTCTCCAAGCGGCTCGGTGCCAGTGTGGCGGAGAAGCTGGCCTTTTACATGGGCTTTCAAGGCCCAAGCCTGCGCTGAGCCCCAGGCTACATATAGATCAAAATGTGGGAGGGGGCTCGCCCCCGATTGCGGTGGGTCAGCTGCGGGTTAGTTGGCTGATCCTCTGCTATCGGGGGCAAGCCCCCACCCACATTTGCTTGTGGTGTTCTCAGGGGATTTGCACGCCTTCGGCCAGCAGCATATCCACCAGGCGAATGAGGGGAAGGCCGATGAGGCTGGTGGCGTCCGACCCTTCGGTACTTTGAAACAGGCTCACGCCCAACCCCTCGGCCTTGAAGCTTCCCGCACAGTCATACGGCTGCTCGACTCGCAAATAGCGCTCGATGCGCTCTGCATCGAGTTCGCGCATATGCACGGTAAAAGGCACGCAGTCGACCTGGCAGCTGCCTGTCTCGCTGTTCAGCAGCGCCAGCCCAGTGAGGAAGCTGACGCGCTTGCCGCTGGCGGTCAGCAGTTGCTCGCGGGCATTCTCGAAGGTGTGCGGCTTGCCGATGATCCGGCCATCGAGTGCGGCCACCTGGTCGGAGCCGATAATCAAATACCCCGGATGGCTGGCGGCAAGGGCGCGGGCTTTCTGTTCGGCCAGGCGCTTGACCAGTTCCTCGGCGGATTCATTTTCGTGGTGACTTTCATCGATATCCGGTGAGCTGCAGATAAACGGCAGGTGCAGGCGGCTCAGCAATTCCCGGCGATACACCGAGCTGGATGCGAGTAATAAAGGCAGCATGGGCGTCTCCTCAGGTCGGCAGCGGATTCTAGCGGGGCGACCGGCTGACGCACAGGGCTGAATTTCCTTTGACATGGCTGGGTGCATCCCTATAATGCTGCGCCTATGTTGAATGACCCGATTCCACCTCACGTTGACCCGCGCAAATTGGCTGATCGTGGCACTTCCCTTCAAGGTGAGTTGCTGCTGGCCGATTTGGAGAGACTCTGCGACCCGCTTTCCGACACTGTCGGTACGGTGCAGGCCAAATTCGTTTTTGAACGAGATGAACGTAAATCTGTGGTAATCCACAGTTTTATCGACACCGAAGTCAAAATGGTTTGCCAGCGTTGTCTTGAGCTGGTCACCCTGCCGATCCACAGCGAGTGCAGTTATGCTGTGGTGAAGGAGGGTGCGAATACCCAGTCGTTGCCGAAAGGTTATGACGTGCTGGAACTGGGCGAAGATCCTTTGGATCTGCATGCACTGATCGAGGAGGAGCTTCTGCTCGCCTTGCCCATTGTGCCTGCTCATCATCCGGAAGAATGCCAGCAGCCGGCGGGCCTCGATGACGAGCCCGAACCGAGCGAGGACGAGGTAACGCGGTCCAACCCGTTCAGTGTATTGGCGCAGTTAAAGCGTGACCCAAACGTTTAGGAGTTAATCAATTATGGCTGTTCAGCAGAACAAAAAATCCCGCTCCGCCCGTGACATGCGCCGTTCGCACGACGCTCTCGAGGCTAGCACCCTGTCCGTGGAAAAGACCACCGGTGAAGTTCACCTGCGTCACCACGTATCGCCAGAAGGCGTATACCGTGGCCGTAAAGTGATCGACAAGGGCGCTGACGAGTAATCACTTGTCTGCTCTAGTCATCGCGATAGACGCAATGGGCGGGGACTTCGGTCCCCGCAGCATTGTTCAGGCCTGCATTGCCAGCCTGTCTGCAACACCCTCGCTGCACCTGGCCCTCGTCGGCCAACCCTCCTTACTTGAAGAACTGATTGCCAGCCATCCGGCGGTGGATCGCGCGCGCCTGACGATTACGCCAGCCAGCGAAACCATCACCATGGATGAAAAGCCAGCGGCAGCCCTGCGTGGCAAGCCTGACTCTTCGATGCGGGTGGCCCTGGAACTGCTGCGTGATGGCAAGGTGCAAGCCTGTGTCAGCGCCGGCAATACCGGGGCGCTGATGGCGTTGTCGCGGTTTGTGCTCAAGACCCTGCCCGGCATTGATCGACCGGCTATGGTGGCGGCGATTCCGACGCAAAAAGGCTATTGCCAGTTGCTGGACCTGGGCGCAAACGTCGATTGCAGTGCCGAGCATCTGCTCCAGTTCGCCGTGATGGGCTCGGTGGCCGCCGAGGCGCTTGGCGTGGCCCGCCCGCGCGTTGCCTTGCTGAATATCGGCACCGAAGACATCAAGGGCAACCAGCAGGTCAAGCTGGCCGCCACGTTGCTGCAGGGCGCGCGGGGTTTGAATTACGTCGGGTTTGTCGAAGGTGACGGCTTGTACCGTGGCGAAGCGGACGTGGTGGTGTGTGACGGGTTTGTCGGCAATATCCTGCTCAAATCCAGCGAAGGCCTGGCGACCATGATCGCCACGCGTATCGAGGCGCTGTTCAAGCAGAACCTGGCATCGCGCGTTGTCGGCGCCCTGGCGCTGCCGTTGATGCGCCGCCTGCAGGCTGACCTGGCTCCGGCGCGGCATAATGGCGCGAGTTTTCTGGGGTTGCAGGGCATTGTGGTGAAAAGCCACGGCTCGGCCGGTGTCGAGGGTTTTCAAAGTGCGATCGCTCGGGCAGTGATCGAGATCCAGGAAAACCTGCCGCAACGCTTGCACGGCCGTCTTGAGGACCTGTTGCCTTAGGCGAATCGGCCCGGGAGTGCTTAAATGTGACCGGCCAGTTCAATTGACCATCCAATCTGTCAGTTTCGTGCGCTCCCACCGTAGGAGTGCGCATTTTTGACGACCAGATCATTAGGGGCTTGTTACATGTCTACATCCCTCGCATTCGTCTTTCCAGGGCAGGGTTCGCAGTCCCTCGGCATGTTGGCCGAGCTGGGCGCGCAATACCCGCTGATCCTGGACACCTTCAAGGAAGCTTCCGACGCCCTGGGTTACGACCTGTGGGCACTGACCCAGCAGGGGCCGGAAGAGCAACTCAATCAAACCGATAAAACCCAGCCGGCCATCCTGACCGCCTCGATCGCCCTGTGGCGCCTGTGGCTGGCAGAAGGCGGCGCACGCCCTGCATTCGTCGCCGGCCACAGCCTGGGCGAATACAGCGCCCTGGTTGCCGCGGGCAGCCTGACCCTGGGTGAGGCGGTCAAGCTGGTCGAGCGTCGTGGCCAGCTGATGCAAGAAGCCGTTCCGGCCGGGCAGGGCGGCATGGCCGCGATCCTGGGCCTGGACGACGCCGTGGTGATCGAAGCCTGCGCCGAAGCGGCCCAGGGCGAAGTCGTCAGTGCAGTGAATTTCAATTCCCCGGGCCAGGTGGTGATCGCCGGTGCCAAGGCTGCCGTTGAGCGTGCCATCGAAGGCTGCAAGGCCCGTGGCGCCAAGCGTGCGTTGCCGTTGCCGGTGAGCGTGCCGTCGCACTGCGAGCTGATGCGCCCGGCGGCCGAGCGTTTTGCCGAGTCCATCGCCGCCATCAACTGGCAAGCGCCGCAGATCCCGTTGGTGCAGAACGTCAGCGCCGCTGTGGCTGCCGACCTCGAAACCCTCAAGCGCGATCTGCTGGAGCAGCTCTACAAGCCGGTACGCTGGGTTGAATCGGTCCAGACCCTGGCCGCCAATGGTGCGACTGAACTGGTTGAGTGTGGTCCGGGCAAAGTCCTGGCCGGCCTGAACAAGCGCTGCGCCGACGGCGTGTCGACTGCCAACCTCAATACCCCTGACGCCTTTGCTGCCGCTCGCGCGGCACTGGCCTGAATCCCTGAACTTAGGAGAAGCCTGCATGAGTCTGCAAGGTAAAGTTGCACTGGTCACCGGCGCAAGCCGTGGCATTGGCCAGGCGATCGCCCTGGAGCTGGGCCGTCAGGGCGCCGTTGTGATCGGCACCGCTACTTCCGCCTCGGGCGCCGAGCGTATCGCCGCGACCCTGAAGGAAAACGGCGTGCAAGGCACCGGCCTGGAACTGAACGTGACCAGCGATGAGTCCGTGGCTGCCGTTTTGGCCGAGATCACCGCACAGTTCGGCGCGCCGGCGATTCTGGTGAATAACGCCGGCATCACCCGCGACAACCTGATGATGCGCATGAAAGACGACGAGTGGTACGACGTGGTCGACACCAACTTGAACAGTCTGTTTCGCCTGTCCAAGGGCGTTTTGCGCGGTATGACCAAGGCGCGTTGGGGCCGAATTATCAATATTGGCTCCGTAGTGGGTGCCATGGGCAACGCAGGCCAAGTAAACTACGCAGCCGCCAAGGCCGGTCTGGAAGGTTTCAGCCGTGCATTGGCACGTGAAGTCGGCTCGCGGTCGATTACGGTCAACTCGGTGGCTCCAGGGTTCATCGACACCGATATGACCCGCGAACTGCCGGAAGCACAGCGTGAAGCGTTGCTGACGCAGATTCCGCTGGGCCGTCTGGGCCAGGCTCAAGAGATCGCGAATGTGGTCACTTTCCTGGCATCCGACGGTGCGGCATACGTGACTGGGGCTACAATCCCGGTGAACGGCGGGATGTACATGAGTTAAATTGTGACGGATCGCTTCAAAAATATGTCATACGAGCTGTCTAAAATCCGTTATAAAGCTGCAACTTAATTTATAGGCAGGTGGCCGACCGGGTACAGGGTGAAGCTTTCAGTTGAAAAGCTGAAAAGGCTTTCTATACACTTACCCACTGGCCAGCTGCCTGAATTTGTCCATTAGGAGTTAAACAAGGTATGAGCACCATCGAAGAGCGCGTCAAGAAAATCGTCGCCGAGCAACTGGGCGTTAAAGAAGAAGAAGTGGTCAACACTGCTTCCTTCGTAGAAGACCTGGGTGCCGATTCCCTTGACACCGTTGAGCTGGTGATGGCTCTGGAAGAGGAATTCGAGACCGAAATCCCGGACGAAGAAGCTGAAAAAATCACTACTGTTCAAGCTGCTATCGACTACGTTACTAGCCACCAGGCGTAATAGTTTGTAGTCGTCGCTTGCTGTCAGGGAAAAACCGCACTGCTGTAACGGCGTGCGGTTTTTTCTTTAGCCCTGATGAAAAGTACGCGCTGAAGCAAAAGTGTCGTCATTAGAAAAAGGAGAGTGCTGTGTCGCGTAGACGCGTCGTAGTCACCGGTATGGGTATGTTGTCGCCACTGGGCACGGATGTGCCAAGCAGTTGGCAGGGCATTCTGGCTGGCCGCAGTGGTATTGGTCTGATCGAACACACGGACCTTTCTGCCTATTCCACCCGTTTTGGCGGCTCGGTAAAGGGTTTCAATGTCGAGGAATATCTCTCGATCAAGGAATCCCGCAAACTCGACCTGTTCATTCAATACGGCCTGGCAGCCGGTTTTCAGGCGGTGCGTAATGCCGGCCTGGAAGTCACCGATGCCAACCGTGACCGCATCGGCGTGGCCATGGGGTCGGGTATTGGCGGTTTGACCAATATCGAAGAAACCAGCCGCACGTTGCACGATTCCGGCCCCCGTCGAATTTCGCCGTTCTTCGTCCCGGGCTCGATCATCAATATGATTTCCGGTTTCCTGTCCATCCACCTGGGCGCACAGGGACCTAACTACGCCATCGCCACGGCGTGCACCACCGGCACGCACTGCATTGGCATGGCGGCGCGCAATATCGCCTATGACGAAGCCGACGTGATGATCGCCGGTGGCGCCGAAATGGCGGCCTGCGGCCTCGGCATGGGCGGCTTCGGCGCGTCCCGTGCGCTGTCGACGCGCAACGACGAGCCGACCCGCGCCAGCCGTCCATGGGACAAAGGCCGTGACGGTTTCGTGCTGTCCGACGGTGCCGGCGCCCTGGTGCTGGAAGAGTTGGAACACGCCAAGGCGCGTGGTGCCACCATCTACGCCGAGCTGATTGGCTTTGGCATGAGCGGTGACGCCTACCACATGACCTCGCCACCGTCCGACGGTGCCGGTGCCGCACGTTGCATCACCAACGCCCTGCGCGATGCCAAGGTGAATGCGGACCAGGTGCAGTACATCAACGCCCACGGGACTTCGACTCCGACGGGCGACCTGGCGGAAGCCGAGGCCATCAAGTCGGTGTTCGGTGAGCACGCCTATAAGCTGGCGGTCAGCTCCACCAAGTCCATGACCGGTCACCTCTTGGGTGCGGCGGGCGCGGTCGAGGCGATCTTCAGTGTGATGGCCATCAAGGATCAGGTCGCGCCGCCGACCATCAACCTGGATGAGCCTGACGAAGGCTGCGACCTGAACTTCGTGCCTCACGAAGCGCAGCCGATGCCGATCGACGTGGCGATCTCCAACTCGTTCGGGTTTGGCGGCACCAACGGTTCCCTGGTGTTCCGCCGGTTCGCCGAGTGATGCACAGCTGGGTCGACGGTCAGCCAGCGGACAGCGTGCCCCTGAAAGATCGTGGCCTGGCGTATGGCGATGGGCTGTTCGAGACCATCGCCGTCAAGGCCGGGCAGCCGGTGCTGCTCGACCGTCACCTGCAACGCCTCGACGAGGGTTGCAGGCGCCTCGCCTTGGTTGCGGATCCGATGGTGATCCGCAGCGAAGTGCTGGCCTACGCCACCGCCCTTGGCGAGGGTGTCCTCAAATTGATCCTGACCCGTGGCGACAGCCTGCGCGGTTATGGCATCAACCCTGGCGCACCGGTGCGCCGTATCTTGCAGGGCAGCCCGCCTGCTACTTATCCCAGCGCTCATGGAACCGATGGCATCCGCCTGTTTCCCTGTGCCACCCGCTTGGCCGAACAGCCGTTGCTGGCTGGTCTCAAGCACCTCAACCGTCTGGAACAGGTGATCGCCCGCGCCGAGTGGCACGACACCAAGCACGCTGAAGGCTTGATGCTGGATGTGTCCGGTCGCGTGATCGAAGGCGTGTTCAGCAACCTGTTCCTGGTGTGCAACGGCTTGTTACTAACCGCTGATCTGACGCGTTGCGGCGTGGCCGGGGTGATGCGCGCCGAGATTCTGGCCCAGGCACAGACCCTGGGCATCCCGGTGGCCGTGGCCGACATCAGTGTCGAGCAGTTGCAGCAAGCCGACGAAGTCTTCGTGTGTAACAGCGTTTATGGCATTTGGCCGGTGCGCGAGTGCGCTGCGATGAGCTGGTCGGTTGGCCCGCTCACCCGTAAACTGCAGGGCATTGTTCGCGCGCTATTGGAAATTTGAGTTGATACGAAAACTGGTTGTACTGCTGCTGATCGGTCTGTTCTCGGCGGCTTTGCTGTTGGGTTATGGCGCCTGGAAATACGACGCTGCCCTGAAGCAGCCCTTGAAGCTGACCCAGGAGCAATTGCTCGACGTACCGGCAGGGGCTACCCCCACCGGCACCTTCAATCGCCTGGAAGCTGACGGCGTACTGGACGGTGCCTTCTGGTTGCGCCTGTACTGGCGCTTCAACCTGGACGGCCAGCCATTGCACAGCGGCGAATACCGCATGACGCCCGGCATGACGGCGCAAGGCTTGATCGGCTTGTGGCAGCGTGGCGAAGTGGTGCAATACAGCCTGACGCTGGTCGAAGGTTGGAACTTCCGCCAGGTACGCTCGGCCCTGGCCAAGCATGAAAAGATCGTGCAGACGCTGTCGGGCCTGAGCGACAGCGACGTCATGGACAAGCTCGGTCACCCTGGCGTGTTTCCAGAAGGGCGGTTCTTCCCCGATACCTACCGTTTCGTGCGTGGCATGACCGACGTCGAATTCCTGAAGAAAGCCTACAACCGCCTGGACGACGTACTCGCCCAGGAATGGAGCAAGCGCGCTGCCGACGCGCCTTACACAGACCCTTACCAAGCGCTGATCATGGCCTCCCTGGTGGAGAAAGAGACGGGTGTGCCTGAGGAGCGTGGGCAGATTGCCGGGGTATTTGTGCGGCGCCTGAAGGTCGGCATGCTGCTGCAGACCGACCCGACGGTGATCTACGGCCTGGGTGAACGCTACAACGGCAAGTTGACCCGCGCGCACCTCAAGGAAGCCAATCCCTACAACACCTACATGGTCGCCGGCCTGCCGCCGACGCCCATTGCCATGGTCGGCCGCGAGGCGATCCATGCCGCGCTAAACCCGGTGCCGGGCAGCAGCCTGTATTTCGTTGCCCGTGGCGATGGCAGCCACATTTTCTCGGATAACCTGGATGCGCATAATGCCGCCGTGCGTGAGTTCCAACTCAAGCGACGCGCCGATTACCGCTCCAGCCCGGCGCCGGTGGTGAAGCCTGCCGAAGACGCAACGCCACCGGCGGATGTGCCCGCCGAGGCGCCGGTAGAAAAGCCGGCCGACCCTGCTCCGGACGCTACCGCGCCGCAAAGCCCGCAATAATTCTGACTAAGGACTGCCTGTGACTGGCTTGTTTATTACCCTGGAAGGCCCCGAAGGCGCCGGCAAAAGCACCAACCGCGATTACCTGGCCGAGCGCTTGCGCAGCGAAGGCATCGAGGTGGTGTTGACCCGTGAGCCCGGTGGCACGCCGCTGGCCGAGCGTATCCGCGAAGTGCTGCTGGCGCCGGGTGACGAGCAGATGAACCCGGACACCGAGCTGCTGCTGGTGTTCGCCGCCCGTGCCCAGCACCTGGCCGAGGTAATCCGTCCGGCCCTGGCCCGTGGTGCCGTGGTGATTTGTGACCGTTTCACCGATTCTACCTACGCCTACCAGGGCGGCGGTCGGGGTTTGTCCGTGGAGCGTATCGCCACCCTGGAAACCTTTGTCCAAGGCGACTTGCGCCCTGACCTGACCTTGCTGTTCGATCTGCCGGTGGAAGTCGGCATGGCCCGTGCCAGCGCTCGTGGCCGCCTGGACCGCTTCGAGCTGGAAGGCGATGGGTTCTTCAACGCGGTACGCAGTGCATTCCTCACACTTGCCAAGGCGGAGCCTGCACGGTACTCCCTGCTGGATGCAGCCCAGCCGCTGGCGCAGGTGCAGCAGGCCATCGACGCGCTGCTACCCGAACTGCTGGAGCGCGCCCGTGGCTGAAGCCTACCCGTGGCAGGACAGCCTGTGGCAACAACTGGCCGGCCGTGCCCAGCACGCCCACGCCTACCTGTTGCATGGGCCGGTGGGGATCGGCAAGCGAGCGTTGGCCGAGCGCCTGATGGCAAGCCTGCTGTGCCAGCGCCCGGTCAAGCTTGAGGCCTGCGGCGAGTGCAAGTCCTGCCTGCTGCTCAAGGCCGGCAGCCACCCGGATAACTACCTGCTGGAACCCGAGGAAGCCGACAAGGCAATCAAGGTCGACCAGGTGCGCGACCTGGTCAGCTTCGTGGTGCAGACCGCACAGATGGGCGGACGCAAGGTGGTGCTGATCGAGCCGGTGGAGGCGATGAACATCAATGCTGCCAACGCCTTGCTCAAAAGCCTGGAGGAGCCGTCCGGCGATACGGTGTTGTTGCTGGTGAGTCACCAGTCCAGCCGTTTGCTGCCAACCATCCGCAGCCGCTGCGTGCAGCAGGCGTGCCCGCTGCCAAGCGAGGCCATGAGTCTTGCGTGGCTGGCGCAGGCGTTGCCGGAGTGCTCCCAGGACGAACGGGTCGAGTTGCTGACCCTGGCCGCCGGTTCGCCGTTGGCGGCGGTGAAGCTGCAGGTCCAGGGCGTGCGTGAACAACGTGCGCTGGTGGTGGAGGGGGTCAAGAAACTGATCAAGCAGGAAGTGTCCGCCACCCAGCTGGCAGAAAGCGCCTGGAAGGACATCCCCCTGCTGTTGCTGTTCGACTGGTTCTGCGACTGGTCAAGCCTGATCCTGCGCTACCAGCTGACCCAGGATGAAAACGGTCTGGGCCTGCCGGATATGCGCAAGGTGGTGCAGTACCTGGCGCAGAAAAGTGCCCAGGACAAGGTGCTGGCGATCCAGGACTGGATCCTCGCCCAGCGCCAGAAGGTGCTCGGCAAGGCCAACCTCAACCGCGTGCTGCTGCTTGAAGCGTTGCTGGTGCAATGGGTCGGTTTGCTCGGACGCCGTTAATTTCCGTGGCCGGCGGGTGTATCGTCGGCCAGACACTTTTCGTGACTGAAGTTGTAGATTCCTATGATTGTAGATTCCCACTGCCACCTTGACCGCCTCGATCTGGCCCAGCACGGCGGTTCCCTTGACGCTGCCCTCGACGCCGCACGCCAGCGTGGGGTAGGGCACTTCCTGTGCATCGGCGTCAGCGCGGAGAATGCAGCGGACGTCAAATCCCTGGCCGAGCGTTATGCCGATGTGGATTGCTCGGTGGGCATCCACCCGCTGGACCTCAAGCCCGGTGAAGCCCCGGCACTCGACTGGCTGCTGGGTGAACTCAATCACCCGCGCGTGGTGGCCATTGGCGAAACCGGCCTGGATTACCACTACGAACCCGAAGCCGGCGAGTTGCAGCAGGCTTCGTTCCGCCTGCACCTGCAAGCCGCCCGGCAGACCGGCAAACCGGTGATCGTCCACACCCGTGGCGCCCGTGCCGATACCCTGACCCTGCTGCGCGAAGCGGCATTGCCCCAGGCTGGTGTGTTGCATTGCTTTACCGAAGACTGGGACATGGCCAAGGCGGCGCTGGACCTGGGGTTCTATATTTCGCTGTCGGGCATCGTCACCTTCCGCAACGCCGACGCCCTGCGTGATGTCGCACGCCAGGTGCCCGCCGACCGCCTGCTGGTGGAAACCGATTCCCCGTACCTGGCTCCCATCCCCCATCGCGGCAAGCCGAACCTGCCGGAGTATGTGCGCGACGTGGCGGATTACCTGGCGATGCTGCGCGGTGAGTCCTACGAGCGTTTTGCCGAGCAGACCACTGAAAACTTCAAGCGCCTTTTCCCACTGGCCCACGTCGCTTCTTGATGCGAGGGTCAAATCGCAGGCAAAAAAAACCCGGGTTCTGGGGGGGTGAATCCGGGTTAAGACCATTAGGAGTAAAACAAGGGTACGCGGTCCGTTGGTACCCAGGTCGGCGCTTCACTTGGGGGAGATGTCACGCCGACAGTTCAAGTATTGATCAGTATCCGATTCAGTCCAGTCGCGGCTGATCGTTTTTTAAACAGATTTGGAATACGCGCGCTTCGCTTGAGTTCTCATCAGGTCGGTGCACGTGTGCAGTTGTTGCGTATTATTTCTGACTGATATCAATGAAAACGTTGGTGTGCTGAAAGTAAAGTGCATTCCGGGTTCACATAGACATTGCCCAACGACCGTTCAGTCGGGATAATCCCTCGCACCGGGTAAATCGTATCGCCACGTATCCGTGGCCCTGCGCAACCCTCCCTAATCCGACCTTTGCAGACCTCGTCCTCATGCACAAAGAACCCCGTAAGGTCCGTGAGTTTCGCCGCCGTGAGCAGGAAATTCTCGACACCGCACTCAAGCTGTTCCTTGAACAAGGTGAAGACAGCGTCACCGTCGAGATGATCGCGGATGCCGTGGGTATCGGCAAAGGCACGATCTACAAGCACTTCAAGTCCAAGGCCGAGATCTACCTGCGCCTGATGCTCGACTATGAGCGCGACTTGAACGAGCTGCTGCACTCGGCCGATGTCGACAAGGACAAGGAAGCCCTGTCCCGTGCCTACTTCGAGTTCCGCATGCGTGACCCGCAGCGCTATCGCCTGTTCGACCGGCTGGAAGAGAAGGTGGTCAAGGGCCACCAGGTGCCGGAGATGGTCGAGGAACTGCACAAGATCCGCGCCTCGAACTTCGAACGTCTGACTCTGCTGATCAAGGGGCGCATCAGCGAAGGCAAGCTCGAAGATGTGCCGCCGTATTTCCACTACTGCGCCGCCTGGGCTTTGGTCCACGGTGCCGTGGCGCTGTACCACTCGCCGTTCTGGAGCAACGTGCTGGAAGACCAGGAAGGTTTCTTCCAGTTTTTGATGGATATCGGCGTGCGCATGGGCAACAAGCGCAAGCACAGCAGTGAGCAGCCACCGGCAGAAACGCCTGCCACGTAATGATTTGCTGCCACGCGTAGTACCCCAGGAATATACTCAGGCATGGACTCTTGCTAAAAGCTGATTTATCAGTCAGCTTTTAGCGCGCCCGAATCATCCTCTGCCGGAGTGATCCATGATCGTTGATCGTCAAGGCAGGCGTTTTCGCAATTTGCGGATCAGCCTGACCTCAGCCTGCAATTACGCGTGTACCTACTGCGTGCCTAACGGCAAGCGGCTGGTGGCTGCCCAGGACGAACTCTCCGCCGAGGCCATGGCCCGTGGTGTGGAATACCTGATCGAAGCGGCGGGCATCGACCGCCTGCGCATCACCGGCGGCGAGCCGCTGGTCAGCCCCAAGCTGGAAGCGTTCATGGGCGCCGTGGGGGGGATGGGGCTCAGCGATATCAGCCTGACGACCAATGGCCAATTGCTCGCGCGCAAGCTGCCGTTGCTGGTGGAGGCCGGGATCAAGCGCATCAACGTGTCCCTCGATACCCTCGACGCAGATGCCTTCCGCAGCATTGCCCGTGGTGGCGACCTGGCCACTGTGCTCGACGGCATGGACCAGGCCCGCGCTGCAGGCATCAAGATCAAGGTCAATATGGTGCCGTTACGCGGCCAGAACCTCGACCAGGTCATGCCGCTGCTCGACTATTGCCTGGAGCGTGGCTACGAGCTGCGCTTTATCGAGTTGATGCGCATGGGCCACCTGGCCAAGGACTCCAACGCGTTCCTGCAGCAGTTTGTCAGCCTGCAACAACTGCTGGGTTTGATCGGTGAGCAGCATGAATACCTGCAAGCCAATGCGCCTGTGGATGCCACTGCCGTACGCTACGAAATCCCCGGTAAAGGCTTCTTTGGTGTGATCGCCAACGAAAGCGTACCGTTCTGCCGCACCTGCTCACGGTTGCGCTTGTCGTCCACGGGTTGGTTGCATGGCTGCCTGTCGTCGAGTAACCGTCACTACGTCGGCGACCTGCTGGACAAGCCGCGCCATCAAGCACTCCCGGCCTTGCAGGGGCTGTTGATGAAGGCGTTGGGTGACAAGCAGGAGGTGGCTTTTTCTGGCGGCGCCACCATCATGAAAATCATCGGCGGCTAAACAACCCGCCAAGCCAGCACACAACCAACTGTGGGAAGGGGCAAGCTCCTCCCACATTTGTCATAGGTTGCTGCCAAATGGCGCAAAACCTGCATCACACGCCCATTCGCCGGTTTTCCGTCACCGGCTTCTGGAGGATTAGGATGCGTAGTGTGGTTTTGTTGCTGGCGTCGTTGACGCTGAGTGGCTGCATGACCGTCAGCGATATGGCCGAAGGTACCCGCTATCAGATGAGCGACGCCGGTTTGCTGGACCACAGCGATACCCGCCGTACCGCCTCGGTACGCATACAGCCGGACTCCTTTGTCTTTATCGCCCAGGGCGCCTTTGTGCCGCCGGGCAGTGCCTACCCGCGGCCGAACGTGGTGGCCGAAGAAGCCTTCAATGGCTTTGTCGAGTACTTCCCCATGGTGCGCCGCGCCCGTCAGCCTGAAGGCCTGGAGCAGGCCATGGCCGAAGCCCGCGCGGCGGGCGCTCACTACCTGCTGTACTGCCGTTTCGCCAAGGCGGATGACCGCATCGGCAACGCGGATGAATGGGCCGACCAGGAAGCCCTCGACCGCGTCGGCCTGGACAGCGGCGTCATCCAGATCATGTTGATCGAGACCAGCACCCAGTATTTGATTGATACTGCACGTATACGCAGTCGTGGCGGTTTACTGACGTTTCACGACAACAAGCCAGAAGACCTGATTGCCCGCCCCCTGGCGCAGTACGCCCGCGGCCTGTTGGGGATGAGCAATCCATAAGACCCAGGAGAACCCCATGACCGATTCCGCCAAGGCCAACGACCTGTTGGCCCAGTTGCCCAAGGGCAAGGGTCCGGCCCCGGTGCACCTGTGGAACCCGGACTTCTGCGGCCATATCGACATGCGTATCGCCCGTGATGGCACCTGGTTCTATCAAGGCACGCCGATCGGGCGCAAGCCGATGGTCAAGCTGTTCTCCAACATCATCCGTCGCGATGGCGATGATTACTTTCTGATTACCCCCGTGGAAAAAGTCGGCATCACCGTCGATGATGCTCCGTTTGTCGCCATTACCCTGGAAGTCGAAGGGCAGGGCGAAAGCCAGGTGCTGCGCTTCACCACCAACGTCGATGACCAGGTCGAAGCCGGCCTCGAACACCCGCTGCGGGTGGTGATCGATCCTGTGACCCAGGAGCCTGCACCCTATCTGCGAGTGCGCAGCAACCTCGAAGCCCTGGTGCACCGCAATGCGTTCTACCAGTTGGTGGAGTTGGCAGTGAGCCGTCCGATCAACGGTCAGAACTGGCTGGGCGTCTGGAGCGCAGGGGAGTTTTTCCCTATTGGCCTGGAGCCCTGACGCCGGTTTTATCATCTCCCTGAAATAATTCGCTTGCTGCACATGGGCGCTTTGCGTTATCAATTTGTACATGATTAGACATGTTCGATTTGATAAGAAAAAACGCGTCGTCGACGAGCTCATCCGCCGTATCGAGGGTGGGGTGATGGCCGACGGTTTCCTGCTGCCGGGCGAGCATCAATTGGCCGAGGAGTTCGCGGTGAGCCGCGGCACCCTGCGCGAGGCCCTGGCCGAACTCAAGCGGCGCAACTACATCGCGACCCAGAGCGGCGTCGGCTCCATCGTGACCTTTGACGGCATGGTGCTCGACCAGCGCAGTGGCTGGGCCCAAGCCCTGGCGGACACCGGTGCGAAGGTCAACGCCGATATCCTGCGCCTGGAAGCGGTGACCCGCCCGGACCTGCTCAGCCGTTTCGGCAGCGACCAATTCATTGCCCTCGACCGCCGTCGTCGCACTACCGATGGCACTGCCGTGTCCCTGGAACGCTCGCTGATGCCCGCTTCCGGAGGCCTGGAGGGCCTGCCAAGAGTAGGCCTGATCGATAATTCCCTGACCATCACCCTGGCCGCCTACGGATATGTCGGCGCCGAAGGGGACCAATGGATCGGTGCCGAGCCCCTCAGCGATGAAGACGCCGAGTTGCTTGGCCGCCCAGCCGGTACGGTGTTCCTCAAGGCTTCGCGTACCACCTACGACCGTCGCGAACGTTTCATGGAGTATGTCGAAAGCTTGCTCGACCCTCTGCACTTTCGCCTGCACCTGCAATTTGGAAACTCGAAATGACCCCGCTCAATCGCGCCCTCGGCGCGTTCTATGGCCTGGCCTTGGGCGATGCCCTGGGCATGCCGACCCAGTCCTTGAGCCGCGAACAGGTGCGTGCGCGTTTCGGTGCCATCACCGGCCTGGAAAACGCCGATGCCGACCAGCCCATCGCACCGAACATGCCCGCCGGCTCCATTACCGATGACACCGAACAGGCCATCCTGGTGGGCGAGTTGCTGGTGGAAGGCCGAGGCAAGATCGAACCCACTGTGCTTGCCCAGCGCCTGATCGACTGGGAAGCGGTGATGCGTGCCAAGGGCTCGCAGGATTTGCTCGGCCCCTCCACCAAGCGTGCAATCGACATGATCCTCGCCGGCCACACCCCGGAAGAGTCCGGCCGCTACGGCACCACCAACGGCGCCGCGATGCGCATCACGCCAGTGGGGATTGCCGCCGATGTCAGCGACCCGGCGCAGTTTATCAAGGCGGTGATCCAGGCCTGCCAGGTCACCCACAACACCACCCTGGGTATTTCCAGCGCGGCGGCGGTGGCGGCGGTGGTTTCGGCCGGCATCAACGGCGTGGACCTGGGCGAAGCGTTGAACATCGGCACCCAGGTTGCCCAGCAGGCCGAAGGCCATGGTCACTGGATCGCTGGTGGGCGGATTTCCACGCGCATCAGTTGGGCGCGGACCTTGAGCGTCGGCAGCGGTGACAAGGCCCTGTTCGCGGACCTGTTGTACGAATTGATCGGCACCTCCGTCGCGTCCCAGGAGTCGGTGGTGGTGTCGTTCGCCCTGGCCCAGCAAGTGGCGGTGGGCGAAATGAATGCCTTCGAGGCGTTGTGCCTGGCGGCCAGCCTTGGCGGCGACACTGACACCATCGCGGCGATTCTCGGCGCCATGCTCGGCGCGTGCCTGGGCATGCAGTGCTGGCCCGAGGCGATGATCGAACAGGTCAAGCAGGTCAATGGCCTGGATCTGCAATCGCTGGTTCAAGAGCTGTTGAAAATGCGCTGAGTCAGGACGACCGGAAGATTCGCTTTGTATACCTGCCACAACCACAACAATACAGGCACTTGGAGCACCCCCTCATGAGCAGTACATCTTCCGGTCAAAGCGCCGGGCAATTGGAAACACGCGGCATCGAACCGGTCCCGGAAGGCGAGTGCAACGGCCACCCGCTGCAACTGTTCTGGGTGTGGTTCGCGGCCAATATCAGCATCCTCGGCTTGCCGCTCGGCGCCACGCTGGTCGCGTTTCGCGGCCTGGCGATCTGGCAGGCCATCATCGTGGCGATCCTCGGCGCCGCCGGCTCCTTTGCGGTGGTCGGCGTCATCTCCATCGCCGGCCGTCGCGGCCGTGCGCCCAGCCTGACGCTGTCCCGCGCCATCTTCGGTGTGCGCGGCAATATCGGCCCGACCCTGGTGTCGCTGATGTCGCGCCTGGGCTGGGAAACCGTCAACACCACCACGGCGGCCTTTGTGCTGCTGTCGTTGTGCTCGATCCTGTTCGGCTCGCCGGTCGAAGCCAAAAGCGCACCGGTGCTCACCCTGGTCTTCATCGCCATCTTCGTGCTGCTGACCTTATCGGTATCCGGGCTGGGCCACGCCACCTTGCTGGTGATCCAGAAGTGGGCCACCTACGTGTTCGGCGCGTTGAACATCCTGGTCGGCGGCTTCCTCTGCGCCACGATCGACTGGAGCGCGGTGTTCAACGCTACCCCGGCACCGTTGAGCGCGATGATCATCGGCATCGGCACCATGGCCGCCGGCACGGGTATCGGCTGGGCCAACGCCGGCGCGGACATGTCGCGCTACCAGCACCGCAGCGTCAAGGCGGTGCGCCTGGTGGCGTCGGCGGCGTTCGGTGCGGGCATTCCGCTGGTGCTGTTGATCACCCTCGGCGGCCTGTTGTCGGTGGGCAACAATGACCTGGCTTCGGCCACCGACCCGATCGTCGCGATCCGCGACATGCTGCCGACCTGGATGGCCGTGCCATACCTGATCACCGCGTTCGGTGGGTTGCTGCTGTCCAACAACCTGTCGGTGTACTCGGCGGGCCTCACCACGCTGACCCTCGGATTGAAGGTCAAGCGCGTGCATGCGGTGATCGTCGATATCGTGGCGATCTTCGCCGGCTCCATCTACTTCATGCTGATCGCCGACAGTTTCTACGGCCCGTTCATCACGTTCATCTCTTTGCTGGCGGTGCCGATCACGGCATGGGTCGGCATCTTTGTGGTCGACCTGATCCACCGTCACTACTACAGCGCCAAGGACCTGCTGGACGTGAGCCCAAGCAGCGCCTACTGGTATCGCGGCGGTGTGGAGTGGCGTGCCTTCGGTGCCTGGGCCGTGGCGATCGTGCTGGGCTTCAGCTTCACCACCATCGGCACCACCGCCGAGAACATCTGGTTCGCCGGGCCTTTGTCCGACTCCTGGCTGGGCCACAACGGCCTGGGCTGGATCGTCACCTTCCTGGTGGCCGGCGGGATTTATGCGGTGCTGGGCGGTGCGGCTGACCGTCGCCCGGCTTTAGTCGAGAGCCCTAATGTCTAGATTGCTGCACACCGGCCAGGTCATCGTCGACCTGGTCATGGCCCTCGATACCTTGCCCGCAACCGGCGGCGACGTGCTGGCGCAATCGGCCAGTTTCGAAGCCGGCGGTGGCTTCAACGTGATGGCGGCTGCGCGGCGCAATGGGTTGGCGGTGGTCTACCTGGGCCGTCACGGCAACGGGCGCTTCGGCGACCTGGCACGCGCGGCGATGCAGGCGGAAGGTGTCGAAATCGCCCAAGCCGCCAGCACGGATAAAGATACCGGTTTGTGTGTATCGCTGACCGAGGCCACCACCGAGCGCACGTTCATTTCCCATATCGGTGCTGAAGGCGAGTTGAGCACCGACGACCTGGCGCGGGTGGTTCCACAGGCGGACGATTATGTGTATGTGAGTGGCTACAGCCTGTTGCTGGAAGGCAAGGCGCAGGCTCTGCTCGACTGGTTACTGGCCCTGCCTCGCGATATCCAGGTGGTGTTCGACCCGGGGCCGTTGGTGAAGGCACCGGATTCGGCGCTGATGGTGGCGCTGTTGCCGCGTATCGATATCTGGACCAGTAACGGCCCTGAAGCACTGGCATTTACAGGGGCGGAAACGGTTGCAGAGGCGCTGGTCGACCTGAGCCGTCATCTGCCCGGCGATGCCTTACTGGTGGTGCGGGATGGGCCGAATGGCTGCTGGGTGAGCCGCAATGGCCAGGCGGAGCATGTGCCGGGGTTCAAGGTGACGGCGGTGGACAGCAATGGCGCAGGGGATGCCCACGCCGGGGTGTTTATTGCAGGGTTGGCCGATGGCCTGGCACCTGCCCAGGCAGCGCGCCGGGCGAACGCAGCAGCAGCGCTGGCCGTGACACGCTGGGGGCCGGCTACATCGCCTGGCAGCGCAGAAGTCGACGCCTTGCTGCGGGAATAGGGTAGGGTCAAAAAATGTGGAGGGGGCAAGCCCCCTCCAACATTTGAGGCTACTGGCTCGTTTCAGACTCCAGCTTGCGCGCCTCATCCACACCCGACGCCGTCAGCTTGATCGGCAGGTTCAACGCATACTCACCGGCGGCGTCAGTGGTCACATGCCCATCCTTGATCAGGCCGCGATCCTGCAGGAACGCCAACGCACTGGCGACGACTTTTTCTCCGCGGTAGTTATCCAACACCTCCTTGCCCAGCCCTTGAGGGTGAGCGTGCAGCAGGCGGGTCAGGACTTCTTTTTCAAGGTCTTTGTCGACGTTCATGCGTACCTCTTCACTGGGAAATGATCGGGTGTTCGTCAGGCGTTGGTTGGATCAGGGCGCAGGTTGTTTCGGAGCGCCGGGCAGGTTCGAGTCATCGCCCTTATTGATCTTGGGTTCATTGATCGATGGACCCATTTTGCCGTTGCCGACGGCGGCTGGCGCCTGGCGTTGAGTGTCATGACCCTGGGTGTGCGGGTCGGCGGCATTGGTATTGTCAATGACTGCGCCGCCATTGGTGTCCAGGCCGGTGCCCATGGATTTCTGGGACTCGGTGGTGGCGTCCGGATTGGTCGGGCCGGTAGAGGAGGTGGCTGCAAAACCGCTCAGCGAAACCGAAGACAACAGGCCAGCCAGGGCGAGGGCAGCAAACTTGGAATGCTTCATGAGGGTGTCTCCATATGATGAATGTCCTTACCCTCTATTGGTCCGCCGGTGTTCTACGTTCGTGCCTTGATGGCGACGAACGGTCTTGTGTCACCTGTAAGATTTTGTGTGCCATTGACCACGAAAATGCGCTGCAACTCGTCACGAAAGCGCCTTAGTATGTGTGCTTTGAAATTGCCAAGGCTCACCCATGACCATCGAGATTCGCCCCGCCGTGCCCAGCGATGCTGCGCAGATCCTGACTTTCATTACCGAGCTTGCCGAGTATGAGAAGGCCCGGCATGAAGTGATCGCCAGTGTGGTGGACATCGAGCGCAGCCTGTTCAGCGAAGGGGCGACCGCCCATGGCCTGATCTGTTTGCGCGATGGCTTGCCGATTGGTTTTGCGGTGTTCTTTTTCAGCTATTCCACATGGCTGGGCAGCAACTGCCTGTACCTGGAAGACCTGTACATCAACCCGGAGCAACGCGGTGGTGGCGCAGGCAAGAAGCTCTTGCGCCACCTGGCGAAGATCGCGTTCGACAACGGTTGCGGTCGCTTTGAGTGGAGCGTGCTGGACTGGAACGAACCGGCGATTGCCTTCTATAAATCCATCGGCGCCCAGCCGCAGGAAGAGTGGGTGCGTTACCGCATGGAAGGCGATGCGCTGCGTGATTTCGCCTTGGGCTAGCTGAAGATCAAAATGTGGGAGGGGCTTGCCTACTCCCACATTTTTTTGTGTTTTGCTCACTATATGGGATGCAAATTTATATATTGAGATGTTTCAAAAGATGGGTTTATAGTCGGCTGCATCAGCACTCACTACCAAAAATAAAACAGGTGAAGCGATGCAGGCACAACCGTTGTCACTCCCCGCCGTGCCCGAGCCCACCTACGGCGAGCGGCTCAAAGGCAAAGTGGTGATCATCACCGGTGCCGCCCAGGGCATTGGCGAGGCGATCGTCGCGTGTTTCCAGGCGCAGCAGGCGAAGCTGGTCATCGCCGATATCCAGGGCGAAAAGGTCGAGAACGTCGCGGCCCACTGGCGTGAACGCGGCGCCGAGATCTACGCGCAACCCGTCGATATCACGTCCAGGGAGCAATGGCAGGCGCTGGTCAATGTGGCCATCGAGCGCTTCGGCCGGGTGGATGTGCTGGTCAATTGCGCCGGGGTCAATGTGTTCCGCGACCCGCTGGAGATGACCGACGAAGACTGGCGCCGCTGCTTCGCCATCGACCTCGACGGCGCCTGGTACGGCTGCCGCACGGTGCTGCCGCACATGATCGAGCAGGGCATCGGCAACATCATCAACATTGCCTCCACCCATTCCAGCCACATCATCCCCGGCTGCTTCCCCTATCCCGTGGCCAAGCATGGCCTGCTTGGCCTTACCCGCGCCCTCGGCATCGAATATGCGCCCAAGGGCATCCGTGTGAATGCCATCGCGCCGGGCTACATCGAAACCCAACTCAATGTCGACTACTGGAACGGTTTCCCCGACCCCCACGCCGAGCGCCAGCGTGCGTTCGACCTGCACCCGCCCAAGCGCATCGGCCAGCCGATCGAGGTGGCGATGACCGCGCTGTTTCTGGCGACCGACGAGGCGCCTTTTATCAACGCCACCTGCCTGATGATCGATGGCGGGCGGTCTGTGATGTACCACGACTAACGCGTTTTCCAATAACAAGAAAGAGGTGGTTCATGTTCAAGAAGACTCTAGGCACCCTCGCGCTCGCCCTTGCCTTCAGTGGCTTTGCATCGGCCGAAGAAGTGAAGATCGGCTTCCTGGTCAAGCAGGCCGAAGAACCCTGGTTCCAGACCGAATGGGCCTTCGCCGAAAAAGCCGGCAAAGAACACGGCTTTACGGTGATCAAGATCGCCGTGCCCGATGGTGAAAAAACGCTCTCGGCCATCGACAGCCTGGCCGCCAACGGTGCCAAGGGCTTTGTGATCTGCCCGCCGGACGTGTCCCTCGGCCCGGCCATCGTGGCCAAGGCCAAGGTCAATGGCTTGAAAGTCATGGCTGTGGATGACCGCTTTGTCGACGCCAAGGGCAACTTCATGGAAGACGTGCCGTACCTGGGCATGGCGGCCTTTGAAGTGGGCCAGAAGCAGGGCACCGCGATGGCGGAGGAGGCGAAAAAACGCGGCTGGGATTGGAAGGACACCTACGCGGTGATCAACACCTATAACGAACTCGACACCGGCAAGAAGCGCACCGATGGTTCGATCAAATCCCTGGAAGACGCCGGCCTACCCAAAGACCATATCCTGACCGCCGCACTCAAGACCCTCGACGTTCCCGGCAGCATGGACGCGACCAACTCGGCCTTGGTCAAACTGCCTGCAGGCGCGAAAAACCTGATCATCGGCGGCATGAACGACAACACCGTGCTCGGCGGCGTACGCGCCACCGAAAGCGCCGGCTTCAAGGCGGCCAACGTGATCGGCATCGGCATCAATGGCACCGACGCCATCGGCGAGTTGAAAAAGGCTGAAAGCGGTTTCTTCGGCTCCATGCTGCCCAGCCCGCATATCGAGGGTTACAACACCGCGTTGGCGATGTACGAGTGGGTCACCACCGGCAAGGAGCCTGCGAAATACACGGCGATGGACGAAGTGACGCTGATCACCCGCGCCAACTTCCAGGCAGAGCTGACCAAGATCGGGCTGTGGAAATGACCGGCGCGGCCTTGCGTTTCAACGGCATCGGCAAGGAGTTTCCCGGTGTGAAAGCCCTGGCGCAGATCAGCTTTGAAGCGCGGCCGCGCGAGGTGCATGCGTTGATGGGCGAGAACGGTGCGGGCAAGTCGACGCTGCTGAAAATCCTTGGCGGCGCCTACCTGCCCAGCAGCGGCTCACTGCAGATCGGCGCGCAGACCATGGCCTTCCGAAACGCCGCCGACAGCATTGCCAGCGGCGTGGCGGTGATCCACCAGGAGCTGCACCTGGTGCCGGAAATGACGGTGGCCGAGAACCTGTTCCTCGGCCACTTGCCGACGCGCTTCGGGGTGGTCAACCGCAGCCAGTTGCGCAAGCAAGCGTTGGCCTGCCTCAAGGGGCTGGCGGATGAAATCGATCCGGATGAGAAGCTCGGTCGGCTTTCCCTTGGGCAACGCCAACTGGTGGAAATCGCCAAGGCGCTGTCCCGTGGCGCCCATGTGATTGCCTTTGACGAACC
>NZ_MDGK01000039.1 GCF_001870465.1 Pseudomonas extremorientalis | reverse complement strand
GTTGACCGGGAGAGATACGCTCATGTTGTTGACCTTATTGTATGAGGCAGTCGCTGTTGGATTGGGCCCGATCAAACGGCATCGGTGCCCTCTGGCGTTGTTGTTTTGGTTGCACGCTGAATTTGATCCTATGCCCGCCCCTGAGCCGCTCGCTATCCCAAATCGGTAGCATCCGAAGCGCCGCCCCAAAACAGGTCAAGCCACCCATGGCGTGCCCACAGCGTTTGCCGATTCGGGATAGCCGCTTATCGCGTCCCGCCGCATGCTCGCGTCACCCCGCCCTTCTCCCGGATGCCTTGCGTAGGAACCTCAGCCATGCGTTCAATTCACCTCACCCTCCAATGGCGCATCACCCTGCTGAGCGGGCTGTGCCTGCTGATGGTGGTCGGCGCGCTGATCGGTGCCGGCCTGTACCAGAATCAACAGAGCGCCGATCTGCTCAAGCAGCAGAGCAGTCACCTGCTGGGGCAAGCCGCCGAGGCGCGCCTGCAGGCCCAGGCCGTTGCCCATGGCCAACACGTGGAGCGCTTTTTCAATGACAGCGCCCTGGTAGGCGAAGGGTTCGCCGAGCAGGTCCTGCAACTGCGCGAGCAAACTCTCGAGGGCCGCCTCAGCGCCGCGCAATTGCGCGAAACGCTGGTCAGCGTGACCCGCCAGGCCCTGCTCAAACAGCAGCACGTGCTCGGCCTGTACGTGGTGCTGTTGCCTGGCGCGCTGGCCGGCGCAGACGCCGAGTTTGTCGGGCAACGCGCCCTGGCCGGCAATGAAACCGGGCGCTTTGCGTTGTACTGGTCACAGAGCCTGCCGGGGCAGCTGGTGCAGGATGTGCTGACCGAAGAACAGATCACCGCCAACCATGCGCTCCCCGGCGCCGACCCGGACACCGATTGGTACCGCTGCCCCCAGACGCAACGGCGCACCTGCGTGGTGGAGCCCTACACCAGCCAAGTGGAAGGTCGCGATGTACTGATGAGCAGTATTTCCGTGCCGCTGATCGCCAACGGCCAGGTACTCGGCGTGGTCGGCATGGACGTCAGCCTCGACACCCTGCAAAAGCTCGCCGCCCAGTTGGGCCAGGATTTGTATTCGGGCGCCGGCGAAGTCAGCATCCTGTCGCCCGCCGGCCAGATCGCAGGACGCAGCGGCGCCGTCGCGGGGGACACTGTCGATATCCGCCAGCCCCTGCAGGTGGTGGACGGCAACCCCGGCTGGCACCTGCAAATCAAAGTGCCGCAAGCCCTGGTGCAGGCCCCCGCCCGGCAGATGCAACGCGAGCTGGACAGCAAAAGCCGCGCCGCCAACGGTTTCAACCTTGGCCTGGGCCTGCTCGCCAGCGGCCTGGGTATGCTGCTGATCTGGGTGACCGCCTACGGCGTGACACGCCCACTGCTCAAGATGGTCGAATTGCTGGATGCCATCGTCGAAGGCGACGGCGACCTCACCCAACGCTTGCCCGCCGGGCGGCGCGACGAACTGGGCAGGCTGGCCGGTGGCTTCAACCGCTTCCTGGACACCTTGCAACCGATGATTCGCGCCATTCAAACCGCCGCCCGCGACACCCGCGACAGCGCCGACACCTCCTCGGGGGTTGCCCGCGACGTCAGCACCGGCATGCAACGCCAGTACCGCGAAGTGGAGTTGGCGGCCACCGCCCTGCATGAAATGAGCGCCAGTGCCCAGGAGGTGGCGCGCCACTCCCACAGCGCCGCCGATGCCGCCACCGCCGCCGAAAGCGCGAGCCGATCAGGCCAGGCGGTGTTCGCCACAGCCGAGCGCAGCATCGAGGCCCTCGATCAGCGCCTGGACGCCACCCTCCAGCACGTCACCGCCCTCGCCGACAGCAGCCGCCAGATCGGCCAGGTGCTGGATGTCATCAGCAGCATTGCGCAGCAGACCAACCTGCTGGCGTTGAACGCCGCCATCGAGGCCGCCCGGGCCGGCGAGCAAGGGCGGGGTTTCGCGGTGGTGGCCGATGAGGTCAGGCACTTGGCGAGCAACACCCAACGCTCGGTGGAACAGGTACGCACGGTGATCGAAACGCTGCAACAGCTGAGTGAGGACGTGGTGCACAGCACCCAACTGAGCCGTGATCAAGCCAGCGGCAGCGTGGTCCAGGTGCAACAGACCCGCGCCGCGCTGGCGGATATTTCCCAGGCCGTGGACGTGATCGAACAGATGAACCAACAGATTGCCAGCGCGGCCCTGGAGCAAAGCACAGTGGTGGACGACATCAGCCACCGGGTCAGCGATATCCGAGGCATCAGCGAAACCCTCAGCCAGCGCATGCACGAGGCCTCGAAGGCCAGTGATGCACTGCGCGAAATGGCCAGTCACCAGCAGCAGCTGGTGGGCCATTTCCGTGTTTGACGGGGGAGGAGCCAGCCGCAGGGCACGCCTTAGAGCTTGTGGCTGCCCAACGCCCGGAAGCGTTCCGGCGACGCCTTGCGCAAGCGGGCCGCCAGGTACACACCGCCCAGCAGGGCCAGGGGAATGATTGCGCAGAGGCCATAGGACAGGAGCTGGCTGGCCCCGGTCAGCACATCGAAGTGCACCACCGCCAGCGCCAGCACTGCGAACAGGGCCAGGCAGGAGAAACCGGGGAAAATCCGTGCACGCCAGATCCCCACCTTGAGTTCGGGATGGCGCCGGAAGAACGCCAACACCGCGACGGAAGTCAGCGCCATCAGCAAGATCACGCACAACGTGGCCAGGTTCGACAGCCAGGCGAACAATTGCAGGATCGGGTCGGCATCCATCGCAGCAAAAATCAGCACCACCACTGCAGAAATCAGGCTTTGCAAGGCCGAGCCCATGTGCGGGCTCTGGTGCACACGATGGGTGGTGCCCAGCAGGCTGTGCAGCAACCCATCGCGGCCAATCGCATAGAAGTAACGCGCGGCGGCGTTGTGGAACGCCAGCAGCCCGGCATAGATACTCACCATGAACAGCACGCGGATGACCTGGGTCAGCTGCGGGCCGACAAAATGGTCGGACATGCCGTAGATAAAGGTCGTCGGGTCCTGCAAGGACTGCAACAGCGGCACGATCTTGTCCGCGCCGACGCCCACCACCATCGACCATACCGACAACGCGTAGAACCCGCCGATCAGCAGCACCGAACAGTAGGTGGCAATCGGAATGGTGCGTTGCGGGTTCTTCGCCTCTTCGCCGTAGATGGTCGTGGCCTCGAAGCCGATGAACGCCGCGAAGCAGAACAGCAGGCCAATGGACGGCGTGCCACTGAATACGTGATGGCTGCTGAACGACGCCAGGTTGACGCCACTGTCACCGCCTGACCTGAGGATCGCGAAATCCAGGATCAGGATCGCCAGGTACTCGGCAATCACCACCACCGACAACACCCGCGCCGACAGGTCGATCTTGCGATAGCCCAGTATCGCCACGCTGGCCATCGCCAGCAGCGAGTACGCCCACCACGGCAACTCCAGGCCGAACACACTGGCCATGGTGCCGCTGACCACCCCGCCGAACATGCCATACAAGCCGACCTGCAGGATGTTGTAGGCAAACATCGCCAGCACCCCCGCCGCCCCGCCGGCCAAGCCACCCAGGCCACGGGAGGTAAAGGCATAAAAGCCGCCTGCATTGGTCAGGTGCTTGGACATGGTGGTGTAACCCACCGAGAACGCCAGCAGCACCAGCAGGGCCAGGATCAGCAA
>NZ_MDGK01000037.1:2500-388638 GCF_001870465.1 Pseudomonas extremorientalis | reverse complement strand
GCGAAACCAGCCGCCAAGCCAGCTGCTAAAACCGCTGCTGCGAAACCAGCCGCCAAGCCAGCAGCCAAACCTGCTGCTGCCAAGCCAGCAACACCTGCTGCCGCCCCGGCTGCAGCCACCGCTCCAACTGCACCGGCCAGCAGCACGCCTGCCCCGGTAGCGCCAAGCACCACCCCAACCAGCGCTTCCTAAGTGCTGGTGGCCGCGACGCGCAGCTGCTGCAGCGCGTCGCGGTCAAGGTTGGCGGTATCCTCAGCCGCCAGTCCTTCCAACCATCGTTGCTGACCCTGCGCATCGCCTGTCGGCCATGTTTGTGCCAACGCTTCCAGGCGCTCCAGCAACTGCCGTTCGGCGTCCAGCTCCAGGGCCTTGACCCGTTCGCGTAAGCCCGCCAAATCCTGATCCTGCAGCGCCATGGCGCGCCATTGCATGCGCACCTGTCGTAACGGTTTGATTACGTGTGTCTGCCAAGACCCGGCGATCTGTTTCAGCGCCTGCATGCGCTCGGCGGTCGCTATCACCGCACGCTGCTCGAGCCACGCACCACACAGCAACAGGCACACGTCCGCACCTTGCTCCTGCAAACGCAGGCAAGCGGCCTCGCACCCTGAGCGGGCGTAAGTCGAGAGGGCAAAGCTCCACAGGTCAGCGCACATATTCACACCCAAGCCAGCGGCCAACGAAGCTGGTAGACTCCGCCGCCATTATGATCCGACTTCAAAGCCTAACATTACAGCGTGGTCCGCAACGTCTTCTCGAAGACGCCGAGTTGACCCTGCACGCCGGTCACAAAGCCGGCCTGATCGGTGCCAACGGCGCCGGCAAATCCACGTTGTTCGCTCTGTTGCTGGGTGAGCTGACCCCGGATTCCGGGGACTGCCTGCTGCCAGCCGACTGGCGCATCGCCCATATGCGCCAGGAGATCGACACCCTCGACCGTATTGCAATCGACTACGTGCTCGATGGCGATCTGCGCCTGCGTCAGGTGCAACACGACCTGGCCGAGGCCGAGGAAGCCCAGGACGGCGCCGCACAGGCGCGCCTGCACTCGGAACTCGACAGCGCCGACGGCTATACGGCTGACGCCCGTGCGCGCAAAATGCTCGCCGGCCTTGGCTTTACCAACGAACAGATGGACCGCCCCGTCGCCGACTTCTCCGGCGGCTGGCGCATGCGCCTGAACCTGGCGCAGGCGTTGATGTGCCCGTCTGACCTGCTGCTGCTCGACGAACCGACCAACCACTTGGACCTCGATGCGATCCTGTGGCTGGAAGACTTCCTCAAGAATTATCAGGGCACCTTGCTGTTGATCTCCCATGACCGGGATTTCCTCGACGCCGTGGTCGACAACATCGCCCACGTCGAGCAGAAAAAGATCACCCTCTATCGTGGCGGCTACACTGCGTTCGAACGCGCCCGCGCCGAACGCCTGGCCCAGCAGCAACAGGCTTACGAGAAGCAGCAGGCGCAACGTGCGCACATGGAAAGCTACATTGCCCGCTTCAAGGCCCAGGCCACCAAGGCGCGGCAGGCCCAGAGCCGGATCAAGGCCCTGGAGCGAATGGAAGAGCTGTCGGCGGCCCACGTCGACTCACCGTTCGACTTCGTGTTCCGTGAGTCGGTGAAGATCTCCAGCCCGTTGCTGGATCTTTCCGATGCGCGTCTGGGCTACGGCGACAAGACCATCCTGGAAAAAGTGAAGCTGCAGCTTACGCCGGGTGCGCGTATCGGTTTGCTCGGCCCCAACGGCGCGGGCAAGTCGACGCTGATCAAGAACCTGTCAGGCGAGCTGTCGCCATTGGCTGGGCGTCTGACCCGTGGCGAGAACACTGTGGTGGGTTACTTCGCCCAGCATCAGTTGGACTCGCTGGACGCCAAGGCCAGCCCGTTGCTGCACTTGCAGCGCCTGGCGCCGACCGAGCGCGAACAGACCCTGCGCGACTTCCTCGGTGGTTTCGACTTCCGTGGCGCGCGTATCGACGAGCCGGTGCTGAATTTCTCCGGCGGCGAAAAAGCCCGCCTGGCCCTGGCGTTGATCGCCTGGGACCGTCCGAACCTGCTGCTGCTCGACGAACCGACCAACCACCTTGACCTGGAAATGCGCCTGGCGCTGACCATGGCCTTGCAGGAGTTCAGCGGTGCGGTGCTGGTGGTGTCTCACGATCGCCACCTGCTCAAGAGCACCACCGACAACTTCCTACTGGTGGCGGACGGTAAAGTCGAAGAGTTCGACGGCGACCTGGATGACTATGCGCGCTGGCTGACGGATTACCGCCTGCGCAACGCGCCGGTCAGCAACACCCCAGTCAACCCGGACAAGACCGACAAGAAAGCCCAGCGCCAGGCCGCCGCCGCGCTGCGTCAACAGCTGGCGCCGCACAAGCGTGAAGCCGACAAGCTGGAAGCCGAGCTGGGCAAGGTGCATGAGCGCCTGGCCAGGATCGAAACCAGCCTGGGCGACAGTGCCGTCTACGAGGCGGCCCGCAAGGACGAACTGCGCGACCTGCTGGCTGAGCAGGCCAAGCTCAAAGTACGCGAAGGGCAATTGGAGGAAACCTGGATGGAGGCCCTCGAATTGCTGGAAACCCTGCAAGCGGAGCTGGAGGCGCTGTCCTGATGGAAGCGTTGCAACTGCCGATACCGACGCAGTGGGTCGAACCCGTATGGGTCGGCGTGCAAATCCTGCTGATCCTGCTGGCCGGCTACCTCGCACAGCGGTTTGTCGCCAAGGGCCTGACTCGCCTGGGTGAGCGCTATCCGTTCCCGCCGCAATTGCTGATGCCACTGCGCGGTGGCTTGCGCTGGCTGATCATGGGCAGTGCGCTGATCTTTGTGCTGGGTCGCCTGGGCGTGTCCGCCACGGTGTTGTGGACGGCACTCTCCGGGTTTGTCGCGGTTGCCGCCGTGGCGTTCTTCGCCATGTGGTCGGTGTTGTCCAACCTGCTGTGCGCCATTCTGATTTTCACCGTCGGGCCCTTTCGCCTGGGTGACATCGTCGAACTGGTGGATACCGTCGACAAACCGGGCGTGAAGGGTCGGGTCGTGGCGATCAACCTGCTCTATACCACGTTGGTCGAAGTGGCAGAGGCCGGTACCGACAGTGCGATGGTGCAGGTGCCCAACAGCCTGTTCTTCCAGCGCTCGGTGCGCCGTTGGCCAGGTACCCATGTCTTTCCGGGCGACCGCTAGTATTCACATCCTGTAAAAATCTATAGCCATCCTTTGGTCGGCGGAGTTAGCTTAAGGCACAACAGCAAACTCCCTCCTGAGGTGTGTAATGGCACTCGATACGTGGCTGGCCTTTTTCCTGGCCAGTTGGATCATCTCCCTTTCCCCTGGCGCTGGCGCCATCGCCTCGATGTCCAGCGGCCTGCAATACGGCTTCCTGCGTGGTTACTGGAATGCCATCGGCCTGCAACTGGGCCTGGCGATGCAGATTGCCGTGGTCGCGTGCGGCCTGGGTGCCATTCTGGCGACATCCTCCACCGCTTTCTATGCGATCAAATGGTTTGGCGTGGCGTACCTGGTGTACCTGGCCATCAAGCAATGGCGCGCCCTGCCCATGGACATGACCGATGACGCGGCCGTGCGCCCGATCGGTAAACCGATGGCGATGATGTTCCGTGGCTTCCTGGTCAACGCCAGCAACCCCAAGGCCCTGGTGTTCATGCTGGCGGTCCTGCCGCAATTCGTGAACCCACAGGCGCCGCTACTGATCCAGTACCTGATCCTGGGTGCGACGATGATCTGCGTCGATATGGTGGTGATGGCGGGGTATACGGGCTTGGCGTCGAAGGTGTTGCGCCTGTTGCGCACGCCTAAGCAGCAGAAACGGATGAATCGTACGTTTGCGGGGTTGTTTGTGGGGGCTGCGGGTTTCCTGGCCAGCTTGCATCGTGCCACGGCCTGACTGACGAAACGGGATTGAAAATGGGGGAGGGGCACGCCCCTCTTCCACATGGGTGTTGATACCCACCCTCCAACTGTTCTGAAAACTGCCTTGCCTCAACCCACGACAAATCACTTGTGCCTTGAGTCAAACGCTTTAACGTTTGACAATGTGTTACTTCGTATTTCCCTTTGAGATTCATTCATGACTGCCCCTTTTCGCTTTCTCGCCTGGCTGGTTTTGCCGGCGTTGATGTCGTGCAGCTTCAATCTGTTGGCCGCGACGGCCGAGGGTGCCCCACAAGCCCTGCATTTGCTGGATTACATTGGTGCTGACTACCCAGCGACGGTGGAGGCGGGCAAGGTAATCGATGAATCCGAATACCGTGAACAGCTGGAGTTTCTCGGGGTGTTGCAGGGCCTGGTGGCAGAGCTGCCGCAGCGCCCGGAACGCGCGGCGTTGGTCAAAGGCGTCGACGAACTGTCAGCGGCTGTAACCGGCCATCAGGACGGTACGACAGTCGCCCGCCAAGCCCGTCAGTTAGGTGCCCAACTAGCCGTGGCCTATGAAGTCAGCCAGGCCCCGGCGATCACCCCTGATCCAACACGAGGCGCGCCGCTCTATGCCCAGCATTGCTCGGTGTGCCACGGCACCGCAGGTGCGGGTGACGGCCCGGCCAGCGTGGGCATGACGCCACCACCGGCCAATCTGCGTGACGCCGTGCGCTTGGATCGCCTGAGCCTCTACGCGATCTACAACACCCTGGGCCTGGGTGTTGAAGGCACCGACATGCCGTCTTTCGCCGACCAACTGGACGACCGCCAGCGCTGGGACCTGGCTACCTACATCGCCGGCTTTACTGCCGACCCGGCGGCTGCAAAAAGCGAGCAACCGTTCAACCTCGCCGACTTGGCCCGCCAGACCCCCAATGAAGTACTGGCGGCCAACGGCCCAGCCGCCGCCGCTACGTTCCGCGCCCAGCGTGCGCAGCCGCCGCAGGTCAAGCGTGGCCCAGCGCAGTTGCTCGACTACACCGCGGCCACCCTGGACAAGAGTCTGGCGGCGTTCCAGAAGGGCGATCATGAGCAGGCCTACGACCTGTCTGTGGCTGCGTACCTGGAAGGTTTCGAACTGGTAGAAAGCTCGCTGGATAACGTCGACGCCAACGTGCGCAAGGACACCGAAAAGGCGTTGATGGCCTACCGGCAGTCGTTGCAGGACGGTCTGCCGGTTGAACAGGTGCAACAACGCCTGGACGTGGCCAAGGGCAAACTTACCGAATCCGCCGGCCTGCTTGGCGGTGATGGCTTGAGTTGGTCGCTGAGCTACATCTCCGGTTTGCTGATCCTGTTGCGTGAAGGCCTGGAAGCGATCCTGGTGCTGGCGGCGATCCTTGCGTTCCTGCGCAACACCGGCCAGCAATCGGCGGTGCGCAGCGTTAACGTCGGCTGGGGCCTGGCGCTGCTGGCGGGCCTGGCGACCTGGGCATTGGCCGCGTATGTGATCGATGTGAGCGGTGCCCAACGCGAATTGCTTGAAGGCTGCACGGCGCTGTTTGCCAGTGTGATGGTGCTATGGCTCGGCGTGTGGATGCACGACCGCCGCCACGCCGCCGCCTGGCAGGACTACATCAAGAGCAGCCTGGTAGGCGGCGGCGGGCGCTTCGGTTTTGCGGTGCTGGCGTTCTTCTCGGTGTACCGCGAGCTGTTCGAAGTGATCCTGTTCTACGAAACCCTGTGGCTGCAAGCCGGCCCGGCCGGGCATAACGCGGTGCTGGCGGGTGGCGCCACGGCGCTGGTGCTGTTGGTGGGCTTGGCGTGGGTGATCCTGCGGGGTTCGGCGAAGCTGCCGCTGGCGTTGTTCTTCGGCATCAACGCGGCGTTGCTGTGTGCGCTGTCGGTGGTGTTTGCCGGCCATGGGGTGAAGGCGCTGCAGGAGGCCGGCATCTTCGGCACCCGGCCGGTGGCGTTCTTTGATTTCGATTGGCTGGGCATCCACGCCGATGCGTACTCGTTGAGTGCACAGGCGGTGGCGATCCTGGCGATTGTGGTGCTGTACGGTCGCAGCCGTCTGGCCGAAAAGCGCCGGGTGGTTGCCTGAGCATGCGGGTGTGGATCGATGCCGACGCCTGCCCTCGGGCAGCCAAGGACCAGGTGGTGAAGTTCGCCCTCAAGCGCCAGTTCGAAGTGGTGTTGGTGGCCGGTCAGAGCCAGATCAAGCCGAGCTTCTCGTGTGTGAAGCTGATTGTGGTGCCCAGCGGCCCGGATGCGGCGGATGACTACCTGGTGGAGCACGCGGAGCCCGGCGAGCTGGTGATCTGCAGCGATGTGCCGCTGGCTGACCGCCTGGTAAAGAAGGGCGTTACGGCGCTTGATCCACGCGGCAAGGAGTTCAGCCCCGCCAACATGAGTGAACGGTTGGCGGTGCGCAATCTGTTCACTGATCTGCGTGAGCAAGGCCAGATGGGGGGCGGGCCACCGCCCCACGGGGAGAAGGAAAAGCAGGCGTTTGCCAATGCGCTGGACCGCATTCTTACACGCTTGATGCGCCAACCCTGATCCGTGGCGAGCGGGCTTGCCCCGCGTTGGGCGGCGAAGCCGCCCCAATTCAAGCGATGCGGTGAGTCCGTTAGACCATGGCTGCAGGTTTTAGGGCTGCTGCGCAGCCCAACGCGGGGCAAGCCCGCTCGCCACAACAAGCCGAGTCACCTACAAGCCTGCTCACCATAGGTGGGGCTATCAGTCGTTCTCGTGGGTCAGTTCCAGCACCCGATCCACCAGCTTGTTGATCCCTGAAGCGACCTCGCTGATGTTCTTGCCGAGCATATAGGCCGGGGTGCTCACCAGCTTGCGTGCCTTGTCTTCGACGATATCTTCCACCCCGCACTCCTGGTGGGTAGCGCCCATCTTGTCCAGTGCGGCGGCGGTGTCGGCGCAGTTGCCGATGGTGCAGGTCACGCCGGGACCGTAGATTTTCGCCGCCAGGGCCGGGGAGATGCAGATCAGGCCCACGGGCTTGCCCGCTTCGGCAAAGGCTTCGGCCAGTTCCAGCACCTGCGGGTTGACGCTGCAGCCGGCACCCTCCACGGCAAAGTTCGAGAGGTTTTTCGCCGCGCCAAACCCACCGGGCACGATCAGCGCGTCGAAATCGCCGGCGTTGGCTTCGCGGATATCTTTCACGTCACCCCGGGCGATCCGCGCCGACTCCACCAGCACATTGCGCGACTCGGGCATCTCTTCGCCGGTGAGGTGGTTGATCACATGCAGTTGCGCAATATCCGGGGCAAAGCATTGGACCTGAGCGCCACGCTGGTCCAGGCGCAGCAAGGTGATCACGCTTTCGTGGATCTCTGCGCCGTCGTACACGCCGCAGCCGGAAAGGATCACTGCAATCTTTTTGCTCATGGGCATTTCTCCTGGGGTCTTGGCGTTAAATGTCTACTAATTTGTCATCTGTTGCCAATGGGATCTCACGCCGCTGCACCTAATCTTGATGTAACAAAAATAGACCGGACCAGACCATGGACTTCGTGCCTTACGCGGTACCGTTTTTCATTGCCTTGATCGTCGTGGAGTTGCTTGCCGACCGTTGGCGCGGCGAGCGTAACTACCGGGTGGCGGATGCCATCAACAGCCTCAGCACCGGGGTGCTGTCCACCACCACGGGGCTGCTGACCAAGGGCGTGGGGATTCTGACCTACGCGTTCGCCCTCAAGCATCTTGCCGTTATCGATCTGCCAGCCCACAGCGTGTTGACCTGGGGGTTCGCCTTCGTGTTCTACGACTTCTGCTACTACTGGCTGCATCGCATGGGTCACGAACGCAACATCCTGTGGGCCGCACACTCGGTGCATCACCAGAGTGAGGACTACAACCTCAGCACCGCACTGCGCCAGACCAGTACCGGCTTCCTGCTGAGCTGGATTTTCTACCTGCCCTTGGCCGTACTCGGCGTGCCATTGGTGGTGTTTATCAGCGTGGCATCGCTGAATTTGCTCTATCAATTCTGGGTGCACACCCGGCACGTGCCGAAGCTCGGCTGGTACGAGTGGTTTTTCGTTACGCCATCCAATCATCGGGCTCACCATGCACAGAACGCTCTCTACATGGATCGTAACTACGGCGGTGTGTTCATTATTTGGGACCGGCTGTTCGGTACCTTCCAGGAGGAGGACGACAACGAACCGGTGATTTTCGGCGTAACCACGCCGTTGGCCAGTTGGAATCCGCTGTGGGCCAACCTGCAGTTCTATGCCCAGTTGTGGAGTGATGCGCGGCGCGCCGAGTGTTGGTGGGACAAGCTGCGCATCTGGTTCATGCGCACCGGCTGGCGCCCGGCGGACGTGAAGGCCAAGTACCCGATGGCCAGGCACGACCTGAGCCAGTTCCGTAAATTCGACGTGCCGCTGGACGTGCGTCAACAGGTGTACATCGCACTGCAATTTGCGGCCTATGTGGGCTTTGGCAGCTATCTGATGAATTTCGGCGAAGGTTTGCCCACGGCGGCACTGATCCTCGGTTGGAGCGCCATGGCGCTGGGGCTGTTTACCTTGGGGGTGGCGCTGGAGAACCGGCCGTGGGCGTTGAAGGCGGAGCTTTCGCGGCTGGTGCTGAACGTACCGCTGGTGTGGTTGGCACCGTTGGTCGGGTTATGGCCGGCCAGCAACCTGGGCTGGCTGGGCCTGCTGAGCTACAGCTTGCTCAGTGTGATTGGCCTCTACTGCTGCAGAAGCCGGTTTACTCGACTGGTGTCTTAGGCGGCTCGACCGGGTCCGGTTCTGCCGCGAGCCGGGCCTTGGCGTCGGCGCAGGCCTCGCGGGCGATGCGTGCATTCTTGATGCGACGGCGCAGCCACAGGCCGAAGCCCAGTATCAGCAAGGCACCCAATACCCAAAGCTCGTATTTCTTGATGCTGCCCAGCATGCCTTCCAGTACGGCGCCGAAGTGATAGGCCGCAGCGCCCAAGGCCAAAGCCCAGATCGCAGCGCCAATGCCGTTGAGGATCAGATAGCGCAACGGCGGATAGCCGGACAGGCCGATCGCCACTGGCATGACGGTGCGCAACCCGTACACGAAGCGAAAGCTCAGTACCCAGATATCCGGGTGCTTGCGGATATGCTCCAGTGCCTTGTCACCCATCAATTGCCAGCGTGGCTTGCGCGCCAACAGCTTGCGGCCGTGTCTGCGGCCCATGTAATACCAAAGCTGATCGCCGGCGTAGCTGCCGAAAAAGGCAACGACCACCACCAGGTTGATATCCATGTATCCACGGAACGCCAGGAAGCCTGCGAGAACCAGAATGGTCTCGCCTTCAAAGAAAGTGCCCAGGAAGAGCGCAAAGTAGCCGAAGTCATGCAGGAATTGTTGAAGCATGGTCTGGGGTGCTGGCGAAATGAACGCGCAGCCTACGCCTTCATGAAGATTCATGAAAGTATCGAGATGTGTCACGAAGTGAACAATTCCTACGGAAATGCCGAATGCGACTACAGGTCGCATCCTTAAGCACAACTGTCATACCTTCGTCATAATGGCCGCTTATAACTGCAACGCTCGCCCGTAAACCCGGGCTCAGGAGTCTGTCGTGAGCTTTACCCCTGCCAATCGCCTGTTCCCCACCACTCGTCTGCGTCGCAATCGTCGTGATGATTTTTCTCGCCGTCTGGTGCGTGAAAACGTGCTGACGACCGATGATCTGATCCTGCCGGTGTTTGTGCTGGACGGGGAAAATCGTCGGGAAGCGGTGGCTTCGATGCCGGGCGTGGAGCGCTTGACCATTGATCTTCTGCTTGAAGAAGCCGCTGGTTGGGTCGAGTTGGGGATTCCGGCCTTGGCACTGTTTCCGGTCACGCCGTCTGAACTCAAGTCGCTGGATGCTGCCGAAGCCTGGAACCCGGACGGGATCGCCCAGCGCGCCACCCGTGCCCTGCGCGAGCGTTTTCCGCAGCTTGGGGTGATCACCGACGTGGCGTTGGACCCGTTCACCACCCACGGACAGGATGGCATTCTTGACGAAGACGGCTATGTTCAAAACGACATCACCGTCGATGCGCTGGTCAAGCAAGCCTTGTCCCATGCGGCAGCCGGCGCCCAGGTGGTTGCCCCGTCGGACATGATGGACGGCCGCATCCAGGCGATTCGTGAAGCCCTGGAGCTGGCCGGCCACGTCAACGTGCGGATCATGGCCTACTCGGCCAAGTACGCCAGCGCCTATTACGGCCCGTTCCGCGATGCGGTGGGCTCGGCGCTGAACCTGGGCAAGGCCAACAAGGCCTCGTACCAGATGGACCCGGCCAACAGCCATGAAGCCCTGCACGAAGTGGCGGCCGACCTGGCCGAAGGTGCTGACATGGTGATGGTCAAGCCGGGTATGCCGTACCTGGACATCCTTTACCGGGTCAAAGACGAATTCAAAGTGCCGACCTTTGTCTATCAGGTCAGTGGCGAATACGCCATGCACATGGCTGCAATACAGAATGGATGGCTGAGCGAAGGGGTGATCCTTGAATCCCTGACAGCCTTTAAACGCGCCGGGGCTGATGGCATCCTGACCTACTTCGCCGCCCGCGCCGCACAATTGCTTAGAGAGCAACAATAGCCCTCACAGGAACACTCGATGAATACCGAAGGACTCACAGAAGTTGCCGTAAAAGACGCTCACCCGGTGGTTGAACAAGTCACCGAGACCCCGCCGGAGCATGAGCCCGCCGCAGCCGTCGTGGTAGCCGAACCGCCCGTGCCGGCCCCGGTAGCGGCGGTGACCAACCTGGATGACAGCAGCCTGTACATCCACCGCGAGCTGTCACAACTGCAATTCAACATCCGTGTGCTGGAACAGGCGCTGGATGAGTCCTACCCGCTGCTGGAGCGGCTCAAGTTCCTGCTGATCTTCTCCAGCAACCTGGATGAGTTCTTCGAAATCCGCGTGGCCGGCCTCAAGAAGCAGATCACCTTCGCCCGTGAACAGGCCGGCGCCGACGGCCTGCAGCCGCACCAGGCCCTGGCGCGCATCAGCGAGCTGGTGCACGGCCATGTGGACCGTCAGTACGCGATCCTCAACGACATCCTGCTGCCGGAGCTGGAAAAGCATCAGGTCCGTTTCATCCGTCGCCGTCACTGGACCACCAAGATCAAGACCTGGGTGCGTCGCTACTTCCGCGACGAGATCGCGCCGATCATCACCCCGATTGGCCTGGACCCGACTCACCCGTTCCCGTTGCTGGTGAACAAGAGCCTCAACTTCATCGTGGAGCTGGAAGGTATCGACGCCTTCGGTCGCGACTCGGGCCTTGCAATCATCCCGGCACCCCGTTTGCTGCCACGGATCATCAAGGTACCGGAAGAGGTGGGGGGCGCTGGCGATAACTATGTATTCCTGTCGTCGATGATCCATGCGCACGCCGATGACCTGTTCCAGGGCATGAAGGTAAAAGGCTGCTACCAGTTCCGCCTGACCCGTAACGCCGATCTGGCGCTGGACTCCGAAGACGTCGAAGACCTGGCCCGTGCCCTGCGCGGCGAGCTGTTCTCGCGGCGCTACGGCGATGCGGTGCGCCTGGAAGTGGCCGACACGTGCCCGAAACATCTGTCGGACTACCTGCTCAAGCAGTTCAACCTGGGCGAGACCGAGCTGTATCAAGTCAATGGCCCGGTGAACCTGACGCGCCTGTTCAGCATCACCGGCCTGGACAGCCATCCGGAGCTGCAATACACGCCGTTCACCCCGCAGATCCCGAAACTGCTGCAAAACAGCGAGAACATCTTCAGCGTGGTGAGCAAGCAGGACATCCTGCTGCTGCACCCGTTCGAGTCCTTCACCCCGGTGGTCGACCTGCTGCGCCAGGCCGCCAAGGACCCGCATGTGTTGGCCGTACGTCAGACCCTTTACCGTTCCGGCGCCAACTCGGAAATCGTCGATGCCCTGGTCGACGCCGCGCGTAACGGCAAGGAAGTCACCGCGGTGATCGAGTTGCGTGCGCGGTTCGACGAAGAGTCCAACCTGCAACTGGCCAGCCGTCTACAAGCAGCCGGTGCGGTGGTGATCTATGGCGTGGTCGGCTTCAAGACCCACGCCAAGATGATGCTGATCCTGCGCCGTGAAGCCGGCGAGATCGTGCGTTACGCCCACTTGGGCACCGGCAACTACCACGCCGGCAACGCCAAGCTTTACACCGACTACAGCTTGCTGACCTCCGACGACGCCTTGTGTGAAGACGTCGGCAAGCTGTTCAGCCAGTTGATCGGCATGGGCAAGACCTTGCGCATGAAGAAGCTGCTGCACGCGCCGTTCACCCTGAAGAAGGGCATGCTCGACATGATTGCCCGCGAGACTCAGTTCGCCCTCGACGGTAAGCCGGCGCACATCATCGCCAAGTTCAACTCGCTGACCGATCCGAAGATCATCCGCGCGCTGTACAAGGCCAGCCAGTCCGGCGTGCGCATTGACCTGGTGGTGCGCGGCATGTGCTGCCTGCGCCCTGGCATTGTCGGGGTTTCGCACAACATTCATGTGCGCTCGATCATCGGCCGCTTCCTGGAGCACACCCGGGTGTTCTACTTCCTCAACGGCGGCGAAGAGCAGATGTTTCTCTCCAGCGCCGACTGGATGGAGCGCAATCTCGATAAGCGCGTAGAAACGTGCTTCCCGGTGGAAGGCAAGAAGCTGATCATGCGGGTCAAGAAGGAACTGGAAAGCTACCTCACCGACAACACCCACAGCTGGAGCCTGCAGTCGGACGGTCGCTACGTGCGCAACACGCCGACCGGCAACCAGAACCCGCGCAGTGCGCAGGCGACGTTGCTGGAGAAGTTGGGTAGCCCGATTCTGACGGTGAACTAAAACCCTGCGGGGGTCTAAAAATGTGGGAGGGGGCTTGCCCCCGATGGCGGTGTGTCAGTCACCAAATACTTGGACTGATCCACAGCTATCGGGGGCAAGCCCCCTCCCACAATTGTTTTGCAGAGTTCTTCAGATCAGCGCAGGTTCAGGCTGAACCCCACCCGCTTCAGCCACTCCGCTTCCAGGGCAAAGTCCGCCTGGGTCAGCTGGTTCTCATCCAGCCAGCCTTTCGGGAATACCACATCCAGGCTGTCGCCGTCGGCGCGCAGGGTCACCTGGGGCATTGCCTGGGTGCCACGGATGTGGTGGAACAGGATCGCAAAGCGCAGCAGCACGCACAGGCGGATCAGCTTGATGCCTTCGTCGCCGAATTCAGCAAATTTGTCCTTGGGGATGTTACGGCGATGGCCGCGCACCAGCAGGGCCAGCATTTGCTGGTCTTCACGGGAGAAGCCGGCCAGGTCCGAGTGCTCGATCAGGTAGGCGCCGTGCTTGTGGTAATGGTAGTGGGCGATGTCCAGGCCCACTTCATGCACCTTGGCGGCCCAGCCCAGCAACTCGCGCCAGACGCCGTCTTCCAGGTCCCAGTCCTCGGCCACCTGGTCGAAGGCGTGCAGGGCTTTGCGCTCCACGCGGGCGGCTTGTTCCAGGTCGACGTGGTAACGCTCCATCAACGAGGTGAGCGTGCGCTCACGCACGTCTTCATGATGGTGGCGACCCAGCAGGTCATAAAGCACGCCTTCACGCAGGGCGCCGTCGCAGTGGTCCATGCGTTGCAGTTCAAGAGCATCGAAGATCGCTTCGAGAATCGCCAGGCCGGCCGGGAAGATCGCGCGACGATCAGGCTTGATACCGTCGAAGTCGATTTTCTCGGCATCCCCCAGCTTGAACAGCTTGCGCTTGAGCCACGCCAGGCCCTCGGCGTTGACCTCGCCGGTGCCATGGCCGCCCGCTTTCAGTGCCAGGCCGATGGCGCGGATGGTACCGGACGAGCCGATGGCTTCATCCCAGGTGAGGCGGTGCAGGGCGTGCTCGATGCTCATGATTTCCAGCCGCGCCGCGGTGTAGGCCTGGGCGTAGCGTGCCGGGGTGATCTTGCCGTCTTTGAAGTAACGCTGGGTGAAGCTGACGCAGCCCATCTGCAGGCTTTCGCGCAGCAACGGCTCGAAGCGCTGGCCAATGATGAATTCGGTACTGCCGCCGCCGATGTCGGCGACCAGGCGTTTGCCTGGTGTATCGGCCAGGGTGTGGGACACGCCCAGGTAGATAAGACGGGCTTCTTCACGGCCGGAGATGACTTCTACCGGGTGCCCGAGGATCTCCTCGGCGCGGCGGATGAATTCACCACGGTTACGCGCTTCACGCAACGCGTTGGTGCCGACGATTCGAACGGCGCCCAGGGGCATGCCGTTGATCAGTTGCGCAAACCGCTTCAGGCAATCGAGCCCGCGTTGCATGGATTCTTCGTTGAGCTGGCGCTCGTCGTCGATCCCGGCAGCCAGTTGCACTTTCTCTCCGAGCCGCTCAAGGATGCGGATTTCACCGTTCTGGGCCTTGGCCACGACCATGTGAAAGCTGTTGGAGCCCAGGTCGATGGCGGCGATCAGGGACAGATTCTTGGCTTGGGATTGCGGCATGGTTTGGGGTCTCGGTCGATAACCTGACCATCGTGCCACGATCGACCGCTGGAGCCAACGCGTAGTGCTTGGGGAATTTTCCTGAGGTCGTCTGTAGGTAATTCTTTTGGGACAGGTAGGTTGCTGTTTCGCGCTCTGTTAGAGAAGTTTCTGAGCGTTGTAGGAGTTTTTAACTTTGCCCTGTGGGACAGTTAATTGTGATTTTGCCTACAAATTAGTTTCGGTTTTCTTTTTGTGGCCTGATTCGGGACTACTTCTGAGGCGCGCGATACTGACAAATTATTTGTAGGGCTCCGACAGTAATTAAAGTGTTGTCTTATTCTTTAATTGGTTTCCGACGAGACACACTGTCACTTGGCAATTGTGCCGTGGCGTTATTTATTTATGGTTTGTTCTACAAGGCAGAAATAAATACGCCAGCTAACTTTTAGTGATAGGTCGAACATGAAGAAAATTGTTGGATTGGCTCTCGGTATCGCTTGCCTCGCCGCGGCTGTGGGTGCACAGGCAACGACGGTTGCCGAATTGAAGGTCACAGGCACGATCAAACCTGCCTCCTGTAACCTCAGCATGACCGGAGAGGGGATTGTCAGTTACGGTAATATTCTCTCGAGCTCCTTGTCCCAAGGGAGCCCGACGCCGCTTCGGGAGCTGACCACTCCAGTGAAGATCAATTGCGGCACAGGTTACACCCCGTTCGGGCTGACCTTTAACGACCTGCAGTCGACCAGCAGGGTGCCGGGCATCCTGAGTGCGCTCGGCCAAGGTCATAGCGAGATTCATAATTTTGGCTTGGGTACGGTAGCGGGTAAAAAAACCGGCGGTTATGCAATCACGCTCAGAGACCTGCAGTCACCAAGCGCAACGCTTTCTCTTATTACGCGCGGCAGCGATGTCGGTGCCTGGCTGAACAGTGATGGCAAGGTCGCAAGACTGCCAAGTCAGTATTCCTGGCGCAGCGGTACGACCCTCGTTCCGGCTTCGCTCTCCCAGATGAACGGGACTATCGCCGTCAGGGCCGTTATCAATAAAGCTCAAGACTTGACGCTGACCCGCGATGTCCTTCTTGAAGGGCGCGCCTCGCTGACATTGGTTTACCTCTAAGCGGTTTAACTGTAGCCGATCAAAAGGCAGGCGCTTTTTGATCGGCTGTTTTCATATGGGCGATTGGCTGCAATAGCTAACTTCATGCTCTACGGGGAATACTGGGTGCGTAGTCTTTCAGTAATAAATAAGTTGCGGTTGTTAGGTGCAAGTATCTGCCTGTGTTTTGCCCATGTTGCCGCGGCGGACGGCATGCTGCCGGAAACTTCGGTGGTTATTCTTTTTGAAGAACAGGGCGAGGCCACGATAAATATCAGGAATACCGATGCGGGGCCGGCACTTCTTCACTCGGTTGTGGAGAACGTTCCCGAAGATGAGGAGCCCTTATTGATCGTTACGCCCCCTATCACGCGTGTAGAAGCGGGTGAAATCCAATTAGTGCGTTTTATTGCCACTTTGAAAGAACCGTTGAAGACCCAGCGATTGAAACGCGTGTCCTTTGAGGGGATTCCACAGGCGCGCGCCAAAACGGGTGCGACCATTGGTATCACCGTTCGGCAGAACCTGCCGCTGATCCTGCACCCCAAAGACTTGCCTCGGCATGATTCGCCTTGGGAACTGTTGAAGTGGAGCCGTGCAGGGGAGCGTCTCACCGTTCACAACGAAAGCGCTTATGTGGTGCGCCTGCTGCCGGATGTACAGCTTCTTCCCCAAAGGGCCATGGCCACTTTGCCTCGCACCTACATTTTGCCGGGGGAAGTGCTGACGGCACAGGTTGAGGGCACCCTGGGCGGCTTGGCCGAAGTCGAGATCCAACCGGCCACGGTCTACGGCTTTTCGGTAGACCGCTACCGAGCGCCGATCAATGTCGATGGGAGTTGATCGGCTCATGGCTAACTTGTCGAATAGAAGCCTTGCAGCTTCTTGTTGGCCGCGTCGACCCACGTTGCTCATGGGGTTTGCGACGCTGTGGAGTTTGCCCGGCCTCGTCTCTGCGCTTGAGTTGGGAGAGGGTTTCGACGTCGCGGCACTGACTACCTACGGAATCGACCCCAAGGTCTCGGACTATTTTCGCAGTGCGGCGCGTTTTCGCGAAGGTACCCAGGTTGTGGGGCTACGGGTCAATGGCAACCCGCTCGGGCTGGTGGATGCGCGGTTCGACTCGCAAGGCCAATTGTGTTTTACCCCAGGGTTGCTGGAGAAAGCCGGCTTGGTGCAGCCGCGTGAAATCGTTCGTGAAGGCAACACTGCCGATGACGCTTGCCATGATTTCCTCGGTGCCTTCCCGACGACGATGGTGCGGCTGCGACCCGGCATCGATGAAGTGGCACTGGTGGTGCCGACCCAATCGTTTCGTGAGCCGCAATGGGAGGCCGGAAATTTCGCCCATGGCGGCACGGCGGCCCTGTTCAACTATGACGTGCTGGGTTTCGACAGCCGCTCGCGCAGTGGGGCCCGCCGGTTCGTATCGGCTTATACCGAGGCTGGCTTCAATTTGGGCGACTGGATTGTGCGCAGTCGTCAGTTCTATGTCGCTGACAATGGTAATACCCGTACTGAGCACCTTTATGCCTACGCCCAGCGAGACATCGCTGCATTGCGATCGACTTTCCAGGCGGGGCAGATCTCCACCAACAACCCATTGTTCGGTGGTATCCAGCTATCGGGCGTGCAATTTTCTCCTGACGGCCAGTCGCGGGGGCCGGCGGGTAGTAACAATGCCGTCGTAGAAGGCCTGGCCCAGAGCCAATCGCGGATTGAAGTGCGCCAGTCCGGCGTGTTGATTCACAGCACGCTCGTGCCTGAAGGCCCCTTCCGGCTGACGGGGCTGCCTTTGCTCAATGGCACCAGCGACCTGGAAGTCAGTGTCATCGATGTACGAGGTGCCAAGCGCAGTTTCGTGGTTCCGGCGGCTTCGTTTGCGGGCGCCGCACCGGCGGCTCCCGGCTATTACTTTTCCCTTGGCAAGGTGCGGGAAAACGCATCCGAAAGCGGGGCGTCGCCCGTGGTTGCCGTGGGCAGCGGCACATGGGGCCTGGGGCGTGACTCGTCTGCGGGCTTTGGCCTGTTGAGTACCGATGAATACTGGTCGTCTGGCGGCACGCTGAGCAGCGTGTTTTTCCAGCGCGTTTCCGTGGGCGCACGTCACAATCTGTCCCACGACAGCCGTAATGCACTCTCGGGGTCACGCAGCAGCGTGTCCGTGAGCAGCCCGGTTATTGCCGATATCGATGTCAGCCTGAGCGCAACTACCCAGACCCGTGGTTATCGTGAGGTGCTTGAAGCCGGGCGTTCATCCAGGGTCGAGGACGTGGGTTCTCGCTTCAAGAATCAATTTACGGCGGGCATGAACTGGGTAGACCCCACGCTTGGCGGCTTTTCGGTAGGTTACACCCGCAGCGCCCAATTCGACGGGCATATGGCCGAGCATGTGTTCGCGGCGTGGAACAAGTCATACCGCTATGCCGACGTCGCGCTGATCGGCGACTCGCAGGTGGGCAGCACTCGGGCCCGCCGTGATGCCCCGGGTGACCGTCCCCGCCGCGATTCTGCGCAGGAAGATGGGTTGTCCTTGCGGCTGGAGGTTCGTGTGCCATTGGGGGCTGATCGGCGTGTGAGCAGCTATATCAGTCGTCAAGGGGGCCAGTCCCGCGCAGGTAGCTCATTCAGTGAGCGGGTCAATGAGTACGTGAGTTATGACTTGGGCGTCGAACGCGATCTTAGTCGTCAGGAACAATCGATCCGGGCCAATGTGGACGTTCTGCCGCGATATGCCCGAGCCGGGTTGGGTATCAGTCGTGACCCGCAGGGCACCACCTATTCAGGACAAGTTCAGGGTGGTGTGGTGGCCCATCAGGGTGGGCTGACCTTCTCGCCTTATACCGTACAGGACACCTTCGGCATCGTCTCGGTGGGTGACATTGGCGCTGCAAAAATCGATACCCCGCAAGGTCCGGTGTGGACCGACTTCACCGGACAGGCGGTGCTCGCCGATTTACCCGCCTACACCAACAGTCGTATCGAGGTGCAAACCCAGTCCTTGCCAAAACGTGTCGATCTGAAGAACGGCACCCAAGTGCTGGCTGCAGGCCGAGGCTCCGTCAATAACGTTACTTTCGATGTCGTGACTGTTCGCCGCGTGCTGCTGAGTGCTAGCGATCAACAAGGGCGGCCGCTGCCCCAGGGCGCTTCTGTATTCGACAAAAACAATCGGTTCCTGACCACTGTGGTGGGTGACGGCATGATTTTCCTCAACGATGGCAATGACGCCCAAATACTGCGGGTTCTGTTGCCGGACTCTTCCTCTTGCCTGCTCAACCTTGCCCCCCAGTCGAAGGTCGACAATGACAAGTTCTACGAGACCGGTTCGGCGGTGTGCCATGGCCGTTAAGTTGAGAAGCATGGGCTTCGTGCTGATTTGTGTCGCGTTGTTAGCCGAAGGGGCACAGGCGCAAAACTGCCGGCTGTCCTTAAGTCAGCCGCGTGTCGACTACGGTGTTATTCGCAGGGAGGCGCTTGTCGACCCCCCTTCAATCGCGCTCGGCACGCGCATGGTGCAACTGAACGTACTGTGCGAGGAGCCAGCGGCCATCGCGTTGCGATTTACCGGTGCAGCCAATGGGCAAGGTTTTCGGTTTGGCCGTCAGGGGCGTTTCAGCCTGACCCTCAAGCACGCCCAGTTGGATGGGCGTACTGTCGAGTGGACGCAGGCGCCCGGTGAGACCGCCAGCGGGCAGTTATTGCCAGGACAGGCCCTGGTGGCACGAGGGACCGGCCGGCGATTGAGCGCCCAGGTGGCAATCGATACCCACCTGCCCGCTGACGCGTTACATGTTCGCAATCAAACGGTGCTGGAGGGGCAGGGCAGTTTCGAGCTGGTCAGCCCGGCTGCTCCACAGAACCGATGAAATTGGCCAACTCGGCGGTTTGCGGGTTGGCGAACAGCACCTTCGGGTCGCCCACTTCATGCACCTTGCCCTGGTGCATGAACACCAGCTTGTCGCCGACTTCACGGGCGAAGCGCATCTCGTGGGTCACCATGATCAGGGTCATGCCGTCCTTGGCCAATTGGCGCACCACGCTGAGCACTTCATTGACCAGTTCCGGGTCGAGGGCCGAGGTGATTTCGTCGCATAACAGCACCTTGGGCGACATGGCCAAGGCGCGCGCAATCGCCACGCGTTGTTGCTGGCCGCCGGACAAGCGATCAGGGAAAGCGTCGAATTTTTCGCCCAGCCCAACGCGCTCCAGCATTTGCCTGGCCAATTGCGCCGCTTTGGCCTTCGGTACTTTCTGCACCACTTGCGGCGCGAGCATGACGTTCTCGCCTACCGTCAGGTGCGGGAACAGGTTGAACTGCTGGAACACCATGCCGACTTTCTGCCGCAGGCTGCGCAGGTCGGCGCGGGCGGCGTCGAGGTACTCGCCATCGACCTCGATCACGCCGTCGTTGATGGACTCCAGGCCGTTGAGCGTGCGCAGCAACGTGGATTTGCCCGAGCCACTGCGGCCAATGATCGCCACCACCTGGCCTTCATCCACGGTCAGGTCGATGCCCTTGAGCACATGGTGATCGCCGTAATACTTATGCAGGGCGGAAATTCTAAGCAGAGGCATGCAGTCTCCTTTCCAGGTAGCGAGCACTGAGGGACAGGGGGTAGCAGAGTAAAAAGTAACCAAGGGCCACCAGGCCGTAGACCATGAAGGGTTCGAAGGTGGCGTTGGCGAGCATGCCACCGGTCTTGGTCAGTTCGGTGAAGCCGATGATCGAGGTCACGGCGGTGCCCTTGACCACCTGTACCGAGAAGCCCACCGTCGGCGCCACGGCAATGCGCAGTGCCTGGGGCAGGATCACATAGCGCAGTTGCTCCAGCGGATTGAGCGCCAGGCTGGCCGACGCTTCCCATTGCCCGTGGGCGATGGAGTCGACGCAGCCGCGCCAGATCTCGGCGAGGTAGGCGCTGGTGAACAACGTCAGGGCAATCGCCGCCGCTAGCCAGGGCGAGATATCCACACCCAGCAGGGCTATGCCGAAAAACACCAGGAACAGCTGCATCAACAGCGGCGTGCCCTGGAACAGCTCAATGTAGGTGCGGGCGACATTGCGCGGGAAGGCTTTGCGACTGATGCGCATCGTCATCACCAGCAAGCCGATCACGCCGCCCCCGACAAACGCCACCACCGACAGCAGCAGCGTCCATTGCAGGCCGGTGGCCAGGTTGCGCACGATGTCCCAGAACGAGAAATCACTCATCGACTGTTCCTCATCACAAAGCGGCGACCGATCCAGTTGAGCAACTGGCGAATCATCAGCGCCATGCACAGGTACACCAGGGTGGTCAGGGCATAGGTTTCGAACGCACGGAAGTTGCGCGACTGGATAAAGTTGGCGGCAAAGCTCAGTTCCTCAGTGGCGATCTGCGAGCACACCGCCGAGCCGAGCATTACGATGATGATCTGGCTGCTCAGGGCCGGCCACACCTTGCCCAGCGCCGGCAGCAGTACCACGTGGCGGAAGGCTTCGAAGCGCGTCATCGCCAGCGCCGCAGCGGCTTCCAGCTGCCCGCGAGGAATGGCCTGGATACCGGCGCGGATGATTTCCGTGGAGTAGGCCCCCAGGTTGATCACCATCGCCAGCACGGCGGCTTGCCACTCGGTGATCTTCAGCCCCAGGGACGGCAGGCCGAAGAAGATGAAGAACAACTGCACCAGGAACGGCGTGTTGCGGATCAACTCGACATAAACGCCGAAGAACCAGGCGAACGGCTGGATTTTCCACGCCCGCACCACAGCGCCGACGGTGCCCAAGGCCACGCCGAGGATGGCGCCGATGGCCGTGAGCTCGAGGGTGAACAGTGCGCCGCGCAGCAGCAGGTCGGTGTTGGCCAGCACCGGCACAAAGTCAAATTGATACGCCATGAGTCAGCTCCGCTTTCAGAGATCGGCGGGCAGTGGCTCTTTCAGCCATTGCATAGCGTTCTTTTCCAGGCTGCCATCGGCCTTGGCCGCGACCAGGATCTGGTTGACCTTATCCAGCAAGGCCGGCTCGTTCTTGTTCACGCCCACGTACACCGGCGAGTCTTTGAGCTTTACCTTCAGCGCGGGTACGCGTTTTGGGTTGCGTTCGCTGATCGCCACCATTACCACGTTGCCGCTGGCAATCAGGTCGACCTGGCCGGCCAGGTAGGCGGCGATGGTCGAGTTGTTGTCTTCGAAGCGCTTGATCGTGGCTTCCTTGGGGGCGACGGCGGTCAGTTCGATATCTTCGATGGCACCACGGGTCACGCTGATGGTTTTGCCCTTGAGGTCGTCGGTGCTACTGATGGCGGCTTCAGGCGGGCCGAACACGGCCAGGTAGAACGGCGCGTAGGCCTTGGAGAAGTCGATGACCTTTTCCCGCTCAGGGTTCTTGCCCAGGCTGGAGATCACCAGATCGACCTTGCCGGTGGTGAGGAACGGAATACGATTGGTGCTGTTGACCGGGGTCAGTTCCAGCTTGACCTTGAGCTGGTCGGCCAGCAGCTTGGCGGTGTCGATGTCCAGGCCACGTGGCTTCATGTCAGGGCCGACCGAGCCGAAGGGCGGGAAGTCCTGGGGTACGGCGACTTTGAGGGTGCCACGGGCGACGATGTCGTCCAGACCATTGGCCTGGGCGGGTGCCTGGCTCAGCATCAGGCTGGCAAACAGGGCAGTAAGCAGGGCGCTGTAGCGCTTGGTCATGGCAACTCTCCGAGAAGGGCGAAGGGATTTTCTGGGTTTGCCCAGTGCACAGCCCATGCCATCACCCTCAGAATCGTCTGCAGGGCCAGTATTTGTTGAGTTTTGGTGGTCGGACTGGTCTGAACAGTGCCGGGGCTTTGCGCACTGTTTTCGAGCGTCGGCAAAACCCCGCGAGCCCCTTTGGGGCGAGGCTTGCCGCCCGCCACGAATAGCTTTACAACTAGCCACTCAGTTGACTGGAACCTTGAGTTTTTTATGAATTCCATTGCCCAAGCCGTACCGGAAGCGGCCCTGCAGGCCATCCGCAAACTGATCAAGGAGCAAGGCTTCGGGCCGGGCGATGCACTGCCGTCCCAACGTGACCTGGCGGTGCAGTTGGGGGTGAGCCGGGCGTCGTTGCGCGAGGCGTTGTCATCCCTCAGCGCGTTGGGTGTGGTCAGTGTGCAGCCGGGCAAGGGCGTGTTCGTGCAGGCGGTCGAGGAGGCGCCGGGGTTCGCCTGGCCCTTTGCGGCGCAGGCTACGCCGCTGGATATCTTCCAGTTGCGCTATGCCCTGGAAGGTTTTGCGGCGGGACTGGCGGCGGTGACGCTGACCCTCGATGAGTTGGACAGCCTGGAAGACAATGTCGAGGCCATGCGCAAGGTGCTCAAGGCCGGCGACTTCGAAGCCGCCGCCAGGCTCGACTTCGAATTTCACCAGCGCATCCTGCTCGCCAGCGGCAACCAGGCGATGGTGAGCATTCTGAGCGCGAGTGCCGAAGTTTTTCTGGAGAGTCAGAAGCTACCGTTCATCCGACCGGAGCGGGCCATGGAAACCTGGCAGGAGCACCGCCGGATAGTGCGCGCGCTGGCCCGGCGCGCCAGCGCGGCGGCGCAAAAAACCATGCAGGAGCACGTACGCAATGCGGCGTTGCGCACCGGCATAGCCTTCGTGACTCCCATAACGCCCTGAGTTGGGCTATACCCAGACTCATGGGCCATCATAGGAAGACTCAATCAGAGGCGGCTTCCTGAACGGGGGAAGGGCGGCTATGATGGGCCACGTTTTTTTTGCTTACAATCCGGAGACATCCATGAGCAACGATCTTATCAAGCACGTCACCGACGCGACCTTTGAGGCCGAAGTACTCAAGGCTCAAGGCCCGGTGCTGGTTGACTACTGGGCTGAATGGTGCGGCCCTTGCAAAATGATCGCTCCAGTCCTGGACGACATTGCGACCACCTACGAAGGCAAGCTGACCATTGCCAAGTTGAACATCGACGACAACCAGGAAACCCCGGCCAAGCACGGCGTGCGTGGCATCCCGACCCTGATGCTGTTCAAGAACGGCAACGTCGAAGCGACCAAGGTAGGCGCGCTGTCGAAGTCTCAGCTCCAAGCTTTTCTCGACGCGAACATCTAAGCGTCCTCAAAAAAGCCCCGCAAAATAGCGGGGCTTTTTCGTGAAACAGGGCTAGACGCTCCGAAACTCAGGTGGTACATTCGGCCCCGCACTGGTTTCTCCACTGCCCCCTGCAAGCCGTCGCCGACGCATTCCTTTTCGATTAGTACGCGATCCTGTCGCCTTCTCTGCGGCGCGGCCTCATTAAGCCAAAAGCTTAATTTCCCCCCTCCATAAATGATTACGTCATTCCTATATGAATCTGACTGAACTCAAGCAAAAGCCGATTACCGACCTGCTCCAATTGGCCGAAGAAATGGGCATAGAAAATATGGCCCGTTCGCGCAAGCAGGACGTGATTTTCTCCCTGCTCAAGAAGCACGCGAAAAGCGGCGAGGAAATCTCCGGTGATGGCGTGCTGGAGATTCTCCAGGACGGCTTCGGCTTCCTCCGCTCTGCTGACGCGTCCTATCTCGCCGGCCCAGACGATATCTACGTCTCGCCAAGCCAGATCCGTCGCTTCAACTTGCGCACCGGTGACACCATCGTTGGCAAGATCCGCCCACCGAAGGAAGGCGAGCGTTATTTCGCCCTGCTCAAGGTCGACACGATCAACTTCGATCGTCCCGAGAACGCGAAAAACAAGATTCTCTTCGAGAACCTGACCCCGCTGTTCCCGACCGTGCGCATGAAGATGGAAGCCGGTAACGGTTCCACCGAAGACCTGACCGGTCGTGTGATCGACCTGTGCGCCCCGATCGGCAAAGGCCAGCGTGGCCTGATCGTCGCCCCGCCGAAAGCCGGTAAGACCATCATGCTGCAGAACATTGCCGCGAACATCGCGCGTAACAATCCTGAAGTTCACCTGATCGTGCTGCTGATCGATGAACGTCCGGAAGAAGTAACCGAAATGCAGCGCACCGTGCGCGGCGAAGTGGTTGCCTCCACGTTCGATGAGCCGCCAACCCGCCACGTGCAGGTTGCCGAAATGGTGATCGAGAAGGCCAAGCGCCTGGTCGAACACAAGAAGGACGTGGTGATCCTGCTCGACTCCATCACCCGTCTGGCCCGTGCCTACAACACCGTGATCCCGAGCTCCGGCAAGGTATTGACCGGTGGTGTCGATGCCCACGCCCTGGAGAAACCGAAACGTTTCTTCGGTGCCGCGCGGAACATCGAAGAAGGCGGCTCGCTGACCATTATCGCCACCGCACTGGTTGAAACCGGTTCGAAGATGGACGAAGTGATCTACGAAGAGTTCAAGGGTACCGGCAACATGGAACTGCCACTGGATCGTCGCATCGCGGAAAAACGCGTGTTCCCGGCGATCAACATCAACCGTTCCGGCACCCGCCGCGAAGAGTTGCTGACCGCTGACGACGAACTGCAGCGCATGTGGATCCTGCGCAAGCTGCTGCACCCGATGGACGAAGTAGCCGCCATCGAGTTCCTGGTCGACAAGCTGAAAACCACCAAGACCAACGACGAGTTCTTCCTGTCGATGAAGCGTAAGTAATACGACGTTTCAGGTCCTGAAGAATGGCGCCCCCAGGGGCGCCATTTTTTTGTGCCCGTTTTTTAAGCGCTCCTGGCAGGCAAACGCACCCGGGAGCAGGTAGGATGTACGCCTATTTTACGGGTGGCATGGTTAATGAAATTCAAGGATCTTCGGGATTTCGTGCAGCAACTTGAGCAGCGCGGAGAGTTGAAACGTATTCAGATGCCGATTTCCCCGGTGCTGGAAATGACTGAGATTTGCGACCGTACCCTGCGCAACAAGGGCCCGGCGCTGCTGTTCGAGAACCCGACCGGCTTTGATATCCCGGTGCTCGGCAACCTGTTCGGTACGCCGGAGCGCGTGGCCTTTGGCATGGGCGCAGAGTCGGTCAGCGAATTGCGCGAGATCGGCAAGCTGCTGGCCTTCCTCAAGGAGCCCGAGCCGCCCAAGGGCCTCAAGGATGCCTGGTCGAAGCTGCCGATCTTCCGCAAGATCATTGCCATGGCCCCCAAAGTGGTCAAGGACGCGGTGTGCCAAGAGGTGGTCATCGAAGGCGATGACGTCGATCTCGCCATGCTGCCGGTGCAGACCTGCTGGCCCGGCGACGTCGGCCCGCTGATCACCTGGGGCCTGACCGTCACCAAAGGCCCGAACAAGGACCGCCAGAACCTCGGCATCTACCGCCAGCAAGTGATCGGCCGCAACAAGGTCATCATGCGCTGGCTGAGCCACCGTGGCGGCGCGCTGGACTACCGTGAGTGGTGCGAGAAGCATCCCGGCAAACCCTTCCCGGTCTCCGTGGCCCTGGGTGCCGACCCCGCCACCATCCTCGGTGCCGTGACCCCAGTGCCCGACAGCCTGTCCGAATACGCCTTCGCCGGTCTGCTGCGCGGTAACCGCACCGAGCTGGTGAAATGCCGCGGCAACGACCTGCAAGTACCGGCCACTGCCGAAATCATCCTCGAAGGCGTGATCCACCCGGGTGAAATGGCCGATGAAGGCCCTTACGGCGACCACACCGGCTACTACAACGAAGTCGACAGCTTCCCGGTGTTCACCGTCGAGCGCATCACCCATCGGATCAAACCGATCTACCACAGCACCTACACCGGCCGGCCGCCGGACGAGCCGGCGATTCTCGGCGTGGCACTCAACGAAGTGTTCGTGCCGATCCTGCAGAAGCAATTCCCGGAGATCACTGACTTCTACCTGCCGCCGGAAGGCTGCTCGTACCGCATGGCCATCGTGACCATGAAAAAGTCGTACCCAGGTCATGCCAAGCGGGTAATGCTCGGTGTGTGGTCGTTTTTGCGACAGTTCATGTACACCAAGTTCGTTATTGTCACCGACGACGACATCAACGCCCGCGACTGGAACGACGTGATCTGGGCCATCACCACGCGCATGGACCCCAAGCGCGACACGGTGATGATCGACAACACGCCAATCGACTACCTCGACTTCGCTTCGCCGGTGTCGGGCCTGGGTTCGAAGATGGGCCTGGATGCCACCCACAAATGGCCGGGTGAAACCACCCGCGAGTGGGGCCGGGTGATCGTCAAGGATGAAGCCGTCACTGCCCGTGTCGATGCGATCTGGAAAGAATTGGGAATAGATTGATGCGTGTAACCCTGCAACCTTCCGGCGCCGTGCTGGAGCTGGTCCCTGGCGAGCGAATCCTCGAAGGCGCACGCCGCCTGGGCTACGAGTGCCCACAGGCCTGTCGCAACGGTGTGTGCCATGTGTGCGCCGCGCTGTTGGTGGAAGGCCGCGTGCAGCAGGCCGGTGAAGTGCGTGATCACGGTGAGTTCTACACCTGTATTGCCGAGCCGCTGGAAGATTGCATTGTGTTGTGGGATGGCGTGCTGGCGCCGGGAGAGTTGCCGTTGCGCAAGCTGTCGTGCCAATTGAGTGAATGCGTAGAGGTCGGTGGCGATGTGTGGCGGGTGCGCCTGCGTGCGCCGGCTGGCAAGGCGGTGCGTTACCACGCCGGGCAATACCTGATGATCGAGCGGGAGAATGGCGAGAAATCCGCGTTCTCCCTGGCGTCGGCGCCTCATGCCGGGCGTGAGCTGGAGTTACATGTACTGGCCCGCGAGGACAGCGCGCGCACTTTGCTTGCGCAACTGCAGCGCAACCAGATGGCCCGCGTCGAGCTGCCGTTTGGCGACACCCACCTGGCCGAGCTGCCCGATGGGCCGCTGGTGTTGATCGCCGCCGGCACCGGCATGGCGCAGATGCACAGTCTGATCGAACATTGCCGCGCCTCCGGCTTCAAGCACCCGGTGCACCTGTACTGGGGCGTGCGTCGCCCGGAAGATTTCTACGAGATCGAACACTGGGATCAGTGGCTGCAACTGCCCAACCTGTTCCTGCACAAAGTCGTCAGCGATCTGTGCGGTTGGGAAGGGCGCTGCGGGTTGTTGCATGAAGCGGTGTGCGAAGATATTGCCGACCTCAAGTCGGTGCACGTCTACGCCAGCGGCTCACCGGCCATGATCTATGGCACTTTGGATGCGTTGGTCGAAGCCGGCATGGATGCGCACCAGATGCGGGCTGATGTGTTTGCCTATGCGCCGCGTGCTTAAAATCGTACGCCGGTCGTCACCATCGCTGCATTGAACCCCAGCAACACCAATTCCGCCGCCACCGGCCCGTAATGGGCGCCCACCGACGGAATGATCACCGGCGCCACGCCGAAACGGTTCAACGGGATCTTGTCGCGGTACTTGCCGCGATAGCCCTGGATCGCCCCACCGGTCAGCTTCAGGTACACCGGAGAGTCCGCCAGGTCGTAGCGTTTACCCGCGTACGCGTAGAACGAGCGCTGGCTGAACGAGTTGCGAAACGTCGCCCCGCCATACACAAAACCTGAGGCTTCATTGCGCTCCAGGCCGATCAGGTCCTGGTTGTTGTTGTGGTCCGGGTCCGGCGCAAAGTGCCGGGTGTAGACGCTGGTCTGGGCGTACCAGAAACCTTTGTCGTCCTCGGTGGCTGGTGCTTCGCCCGCCAGAGCGGTGGTGGCCTGGGCCAGGAACAGCAGGCCAGGCAGTCGGAATTTTTTCATGGGTGCGACCTCGATAGTCGGTTTGACAGGCGGCTAGGTGGGTCGGGACGTGTGCGCTATTTTGACGGCTTGGCGCGTTCCCAGGCTGAACCGGGGCTGAAACTACCGGGATTGGCACGCGCAATCCTGACGAATGGGCGAGTTTGCATATGCAATCGCTTATGCTTTAAAGGTATTTAATTTGTTACATGAATATCCTTAAGCTATATCGCAACGGACTACCGACTCATTCACAACCACCAATCACTGACCGTCACCGCCCGCCAGCCGGACCGATCGTATGAATTCAGAACGCGACGTTCTGGTTTTTTGATTCAAAGGGGAGCGGTATGGGGAGCTACAAGCAACACGCGCTGTACACGGCGATTTTGTCAGCCAATTTGCTGACCGTCGTGGGGTTCAATCCTGTCTTCGCGGCCGAAACCTCGGCTACCGATGCACCCAGGCTCGACACCGTGATCGTCACCGGCACCCGAGCCCAGGAGCGTACGGCCAGTGCTTCGCTGTCACCCATTGATGTGATTTCCGGCGATACCCTGCGCAGCACCGGCTCCGATGAGCTGGGCGCAGTACTGGCGCGGCTGATTCCGTCGATCAACTTCCCGCGCCCGAGCCTGGTGGACGGTGCTGAGCTGGTGCGTCCTGCGCAGTTGCGTGGCCTGTCGCCAGATCAGGTGCTGGTGCTGGTCAATGGCAAGCGTCGCCATACCAGCGCGTTCGTCAACCTGGGCGGTGCGGTGGGTCGAGGCTCGGCGCCGGCGGACCTGAATGCGATCCCGCTGTCGGCGGTAGACCATATCGAGGTGCTGCGCGATGGCGCTTCCGCGCGCTACGGCTCGGACGCCATTGCCGGGGTGATCAACGTGATCCTCAAGCACGCCGACCATGGTGGCTCGATCTCTACCAAGTTCGGCGAATACAAGAAGGGCGACGGTATCCAGCGTAATGTCGGCGGCAATACTGGCCTGGCGTTGGGCGATAACGGCTTTATCGACCTCTCGGCCGAAGGTGCCGATAACGATTACACCAACCGTGCGGGAGATGATTACCGCCCAGGCAGTGTCGGCTCCACCACCTACGGCCAGCGCGTGTTTCGCCAGGGTGAACCGGCCACGAATGAGGGCAAGTTCCAGTTCAACTCGGAATATTCGTTCAACGATGCCGCCGAGTTCTACACCTTCGGCGGCTACAGCAAGCGGCGCGGTGAGACGGCGGCGTTCTACCGGGCGAGCAACGCGTCCAATAACATCCCGGCGCTCAACCCCAACGGTTATCTGCCGCTGATCAAGGGCAACCTGGAAGACACCTCGCTGGTGGTGGGCCTGCGTGGGCTGTTGGCCTACGACTGGCATTACGACCTGTCGGCCAACTACGGCAAGAACCAATACGAGCTGGGCACGGAAACCATCAACACCTCCCTGGGCCTGGCCACGCCGCGCAAGTTCGACAACGGCACCCTGAGCAACGACCAGAAGCAAGTCAGCCTCGACCTGTCCCGTGAGTTCGACGTGGGCTTGCTGCCATACCCGGTCTCCGTGGCCTTTGGCGGTGAATACCTGCGCCAGGGTTACGAGATTGAAGCGGGTGAACCGGCGTCCTACTACCAGACCGGCAGCTCGGGCCTCGGTGGCTTCCGTGATGCCGACGCCGGCAGCAGTTCGCGCGACAACTGGGCCCAGTACCTGGACCTGGAAACCAACTTCACCGAAAAACTCAGCGCATCGGCCGCCGTGCGGCATGAGGATTACAGTGACTTCGGTTCCAATGTCAGCGGCTCGCTGTCGGCCCGTTACGACTTCACCCCGCAGGTGGCCTTGCGCGGCAGTATCTCCAACGGTTTCCGCGCACCGTCCCTGGCGCAGCAGAACTTTGCGTTTACCTCGTCGCAGTTGATCGGCAGTGACATCCGCGAGGCCGGCACCTTCCCGGCGTCGAGCCAGGTGGCCCGCCTGCTGGGCGCGGAAGACCTCAAGGCCGAGAAGTCGCGCAACTACAGCCTTGGCCTGGTACTGGAACCTGCCGACGACCTGACGGTAACGGTGGACGTGTACCGCATCGATATCCGCGACCGTATCAGTCTGTCGTCCAACCTCAACCTGGACCCGGCCACCCAGGCCTATCTGCGCGCCAATGGTGTCGGCAATATCAACTACACCACTGCCCGCTACTTCACCAACGCCACCGACACCAGCACCGACGGCATCGACCTGGTGGCCAACTATCGCTATCAGTTCGATAACGGCATCCGTTGGAACAGCACCGTAGGCTACAACTACAACCACACCCGGGTGACGGACGTGAAGCCCAACCCGGCCATCCTCGATAGCCTGGGTGCCAACCTGGTGCGGGTGGACCGTCGCGAAAAGAGCGGTTTGTTGGGCGATACCACGCCTGAACACAAGCTGAGCCTGGGTAACGACTTCACATTCGGCAATTGGGCGCTGCACAGTAACCTGGTGCGCTATGGTGAATTCACCAGCTACCAGGCCGACAAGGTCAACGACCAGACCTTCAAGGCGGCCTGGGTCCTGGATTTGTCGGCGGACTACAAGTTGAAGAACTGGACCTTCACCCTGGGCGGCGACAACGTCACCGATAAATATCCGGAGAAGGTCAACGCGTTTGCCAGCAGCGGTGGGAATTTGGCCTATAGCACTTTTTCGCCGTACGGTTACAGCGGTGCGTTCTATTACGGTAAAGTTGCCTACAACTGGTAAAGCACAGGAGACCTAAGCGATTTGCCATGACCGTTATTGAATCCGATCTCTTGCAATTGGCTTACCCTCCGCGGCTCGATCTTGGGCCGCAACTCACTCACGAACAGTTGATGAGCTCGATGCAGGCCACTATGGCGCGGCATAAGGGTGGGCCGGTCTGGTTATTCGCTTATGGTTCGCTGATCTGGCGCCCTGAATGCTCCTCGACCGAGCGGATGCGGGCACGGGTCCACGGTTATCACCGGGGCCTGTACCTGTGGTCCCATGAGCATCGGGGGACACCGGAGTTGCCGGGATTGGTGTTTGGTCTGGATCGCGGCGGCTCCTGCAGCGGATTTGCCTACCGTTTGCCGGACGATCAGTTGGAGGCCTCGCTGTACGCCCTGTGGCAGCGCGAGATGCCTTACCCGTCCTACCGGCCACACTGGCTCAGCTGCCGTCTGGAAGATGGCAATACCGTACAGGCGCTGGGGTTTGTGTTGGAACGGCACTTGCCCAGTTACGCCGGTAACTTGCCCGATATCGTGCTGAACCATGTGCTGCAAAGCGCTTGCGGGCGTTACGGCACCACTCGCGATTATGTCGAGCAGACCGTCAACGCCCTGCGTAGCCACGCCATGCCAGATAAGAACCTGGAGGCGCGGCTCAAGCGCTGTGCAAAGGATTGCCCAGGCGGTTAACGCGCCGAGCTGACGCTGTTGGTGTGCCACAGCGTTGGGATCAGAAAGGCGATTGCCAGCAGGCACGCGCCGATCAGCAGCACGAAACCACCGTCCCAGCCGAAATGGTCCACGGTGTAACCCATGGCCGCACTGGCAGCCACCGAGCCGCCCAGGTAACCGAACAGGCCGGTGAAGCCCGCAGCGGTGCCGGCGGCTTTCTTCGGTGCCAGTTCCAGCGCCTGCAGGCCGATCAGCATCACTGGGCCGTAGATCAGGAAGCCGATGGAGAACAGCGCGATCATGTCGATCATCGGGTTGCCCGGCGGGTTGAGCCAGTACACCAGGGTCGCCACAGTCACCAACGCCATGAACACGATGCCGGTCAGGCCACGGTTGCCACGGAAGATCTTGTCCGACATCCAGCCGCACAACAGCGTGCCCGGGATACCGGCCCACTCATAGAAGAAGTACGCCCACGACGATTTATCCACCGTGAAGTGCTTGGCTTCTTTCAGGTAGGTCGGTGCCCAGTCCAGTACGCCATAGCGCAGCAGGTAGACAAACACGTTGGCGAAGGCGATGTACCACAGCATTTTGTTGCGCAGCACGTACTTGACGAAGATTTCCTTGGCGCTGAATTCGTCTTCGTGGCTGGCGTCGTAGCCTTCCGGGTAATCGTTCTTGTATTGCTCGATTGGCGGCAGGCCTACCGATTGCGGGGTGTCGCGCATGGTGATGAAGGCAAAGGCCGCGACCAGCAACGCGACGGTGGCCGGTACGTAGAACGCCGCGTGCCAGTCGTTGAACCAGGCCATGCCCAGCAGGAACAGCGGGCCGATCAGGCCGCCGCCGACGTTGTGCGCCACGTTCCACACCGACACCACGCCGCCGCGTTCTTTCTGCGACCACCAGTGCACCATGGTCCGTCCACTTGGCGGCCAGCCCATGCCCTGGGCCCAACCGTTGATGAACAGCAAAATGAACATCATGGTCACGCTGGACGTCGCCCAAGGTGCGAAACCGAAAATGAACATCACCCCGGCGGAAACCAGCAGGCCGAAGGGCAGGAAGTAGCGCGGGTTGGAGCGGTCGGACACCAGGCCCATGAGGAACTTGGACAGGCCGTAGGCAATCGCGATAGCCGACATCGCCAGGCCCAGTTCGCCGCGGGTATAGCCCTCGTCGATCAGGTAAGGCATGGCCAGGGAGAAGTTCTTGCGCAGCAGGTAGTACCCGGCGTAACCGAAGAAAATACCGGCGAAGATCTGCCAGCGCAGGCGTCGGTAGGTACTGTCTATTTTTTCTTCAGGCAGGGGCGCCTGATGTGCGGCAGGACGAAAGAAAGCAAACATTCAAGAGCTCCAGATTTCTTGTTTTGACTGCGGATGCGAATGTTACAGTTTCGTTACCGAAAATAGCATCGCCTCTTATCTGTAAACAACAAGAAATGAACCCTAATGAATGTTCCCTTACGAACACCGGAGATCAAAATGTGTGAGGGGAGCTTGCCCCTCCCACATTGACCCTATTTCAAATTTTTTATCGAGTCTGGACGACCACTTTACCAACCGCCTTGCGCTGCCCCAGGTCATTGATTGCCTGGGCGGCCTGTTCCAGCGGATACACCTGCGACACCAACGGCTTCAACTTGCCCTCGCCGTACCAGGTGAACAACTGCTGGAAGTTCGCCGCATTATCCTGCGGCTGGCGCTGAGCGAACGAACCCCAGAACACCCCTACCACCGCCGCGCCCTTGAGCAGCGCCAGGTTCACCGGCAACTCCGGAATGCGCCCGCTGGCAAACCCCACCACCAGCAAGCGGCCGTTCCAGGCGATGGCGCGAATGGCTTGGTCAAACAGGTCGCCCCCCACCGGGTCGTAGATCACATCGGCGCCATTGCCGTCCGTGAGGCGCTTGATCTCGTCTTTCAGGCTGGCTTCGCTGTAGTTGATCAACTCATCGGCGCCGGCGGCCTTGGCCACCGCGAGTTTGTCGGCGCTGCTGGCGGCGGCGATCACACGGGCGCCCATGGCTTTGCCGATTTCCACGGCGGCCAGGCCCACGCCACCGGAAGCGCCGAGTACCAGCAGGGTTTCGCCGGCTTGCAGGTTGGCCCGTTGCTTGAGCGCGTGCATCGACGTGCCGTAGGTCATGCTGAACGCGGCGGCGGTGTTGAAATCCATGCTCGGCGGGATCGGCAGTACGTTATAGCCCGGCACCGCGACCTGTTCGGCAAAGCTGCCCCAGCCGGTCAGCGCCATGACCCGGTCACCGACTTTCAGGTGGCCGACTTTTTCGCCCACTTCACTGACCACGCCTGCCGCCTCGCCACCCGGCGAGAACGGAAAGGGCGGCTTGAACTGGTACTTGCCCTCGATGATCAGCGTATCCGGGAAGTTGACCCCGGCCGCGTGCACGTCCAGCAGGATTTCGTTCTTCTTGATCGCAGGGCTTGCGACATCTTCCAGCACCAGGGTTTCGGCAGGGCCGAAGGCTTTGCACAGCACAGCTTTCATCGGACTATTCCTTTTGGCGTCGTGGCCGATAAGTGTAGGAGGGTACGCCCGTGGGTCAACGAGCATGCCCAGGCCTGATAAGCCGCCATAAGCTTGTGCTCTGCCTTGCTAGCGTTATGCTACCCGGCAACCGAATGTGAGGAATGAACTGTGAAAGCGTGGATCCTGTTGATGCTGGCCCTGACCTTGCCGATGGCGGCCCAGGCCGAAGAAGCCAAAGAAGGCGAGGCGCCGAAGGTCAGCTATATCAGCCTGAGCCCGCCGTTCGTGGGCAACTACGGCCTGGATGGCACGGCGAAACTCAAGGTGTTCAAGGCCGACATCGCCCTGCGCGTGACCGGCACCGAAGCGGCCGCCGCCGTCAAAGCCAACGATGCGTTGATCCGTAACCAGTTGGTGGCGCTGTTCACCCAGCAGACCAACGAGGCGATGAGCACCGTCGAGGGCAAGGAAAAACTGCGCCAGGAAGCCCTGAAGCAGACCCAGCAAGTGATGAACGACGAAACCGGCAAACCGGTGGTGGAAGACCTGTTGTTCAACAACCTGATCATCCAGTAACCGCAGCGCGCCCATCGGGGGCAAGCCCCCTCCCACAGTTGGAATGCGATCAAATGTGGGAGGGGGCTTGCCCCCGATGACGGCGGTACAGGCGCCTCAGGACGCCAGGCTTTTCCTGAACCGCGCCAACGCCACCACAAAAAACACCAACCCAATCCCCGCCAGCGCCAGCAAGTCCGGCCACACCACGCTCACCCCTGCATCACGAAACAGAATCGCCGCACTCAAACTCACAAAATGCGTCGACGGCGACCCCTGCATCACCCACTGCAACCACTCGGGCATGCTGTCCAGCGGCGTACTGCCGCCTGAGAGCAACAGCATCGGGATAATCACCGGAATCGCCAGCAGGCCGAATTGCGGCGTCGAACGGGCAAGCGTGGCGAGGAAAATCCCCAGCGCCGTGCTGGCAAACAGGTACAGCGCTGTCACGAACAGGAACAACCCCAGCGATCCGGCCAGTGGTACACCGAGCAAGCCTTTGACCACCACCTCCAGCGACAGCCAGGTGCACAGCACCACCACCAGCATGTTGCTCCAGATTTTTGCCAGCATGATTTCCAGCGCCGTCAGCGGCAGCACCAGCAGGTGGTCGAGGGTGCCGTGTTCACGCTCACGCAGCAGGGCAGTGCCGGTGAGGATAATGGCGAGGATGGTGATGTTGTTGACGATCTGGATCACCGCCAGGAACCAGCCGCCCTCCAGATTGGTGTTGAACAGCGCCCGGGTAGTGAGCTGCGCGGGTGCCCGGCTGGCGGCATCGGCTTGTCCGCTGTAGGTCAGCAGTTCTCGCTGGAAAATCCGCCCGATATAGCCCGCCCCCATGAACGCCTGGCTCATCGCCGTGGCATCCACATTCACCTGCACCCCCGGCTGGCGCCCCGCCAACAGGTCCGCCTGGAAGTTCGCCGGCACATTGATTACGAAGGTGTACTTGCCGCTGTCCATGACCCTGTCCAATTGGTCATAGACCAACGGTGCAGGCGCCTGGAATTCGGGCGGTTGCAGCGCTTCGGCCATCTGCCGTGAGAGGGCGCTGTGGTCTTCATCGACAAACGCTACGCTGGCATTGTGCACACCGATCACCGAACCGGCGGCGGGCATATAGATGGCGACGGTGAAGGCGTAGAACAGAAACAGCAGCAATACGCTGTCGTGGCGCAGGCTGGTCAGTTCCTTGATTCCCAGCCGCAGAATGTGCGCGAACTTATGCATCAGGCCTCCTGCTTCTTGAGCATGACCAGGCTCAGCCCGGTAAACCCGACGAAGAACCCGAACAGCGCCAGGCACTGGGGCCACAACTGGCGCAGGTCCAGGGCCTTGGTGAAGGTGCCCACGGCAATGTCCAGGAAGTGCCCCGCCGGAAACAGCATACCCATCAAGGCCGCCGCGCCCTCCAGGGACGAGCGCGGCACGATCAGCCCGGAGAACTGGATCGTCGGCAAGCTGGTGATGATCATGGTGCCGAGGATCGCCGCGATCTGCGTGCGGGTGAAGGCCGAAATCAGCAGGCCCATGCTGGTGGTCGCCAGCACGTAGAGCAGGCCGCCGAACGCCAGGGTGAGGGCGCTGCCCTTGAAGGGTACGCCGAACAGCCAGCGGTTCATCGCCACCAATACCGCCAGGTTGACCAGGCTCACGGCCAGGTACGGTGCCTGTTTGCCGAGCAGGAACTCCAGTCGGGTCAGCGGCGTGGCGTAGAAGTTGGTGATCGAGCCCAACTCCTTTTCGCGCACGATGCCGAGCGCGGTGAGCATGGCCGGGATAAATGCCAGGATCAGCGCCATCACGCCGGGGCCTATGGCATTCACGCTAACCACGTCCTGGTTATAGCGAAAGCGCGTTTCCAGCCTGGCGGCGGCCGGGGTGTTGCGCGGCAGGCTGCTCAGTTCGGCCAGTTGCTGCAGGTTCTCCTGATGCACGGCCTCGACATAGTTACGGCTGGTTTCCGCGCGAAACGGCATGCCGCCGTCCAGCCACGCGGCCACTGTAGGCTGGCGGCCGGCATAGAGATCGCGACCAAAACCAGGCGGGATCTCCAGGGCCAGTTTGATTTCTGAACGTTGCAGGCGCCGGTGCAGTTCAGTCGAGTCCTGGATCGGCGCTTGCTCGGCGAAATAGCGCGAACTGCGAAACGCCTCCAGGTAGGCGCGGCTTTGCGGCGTCTGGTCCTGGTCGTAGACGGCGAAGGCGAGGTTTTCCACATCCAGGGAAATGCCATAGCCGAAGATCACCATCATGAACATCGCCCCCAGCAGGGCGAAGGCCATGCGCACTCTGTCGCGCAGCAGTTCCTTGCCTTCCCGGCTGGCCACGGCCGCTAGCCGGGCCAGGCTGAACCCCCGTTTACTCATGGGCGGTGTGCTGGTTCCGCTGACAGTCTTGGCGGGCGCAGTAGGCTCGGCTTCGCCCTGGGCGCGCTCCAGGCAGGTGACGAACGCCGCTTCCAACGTATCGCCGTGGAATTGCTGTTGCAGCGCATCCGGCGTATCGCAGGCCAGCACCTTGCCCGCGTGCATCAAGGAGATGCGGTCGCAGCGCTGGGCTTCGTTCATGAAGTGTGTGGACAGGAAGATGGTCACGCCTTGCTCGCGGGACAGCTCGATCAGCAATCGCCAGAAGTCATCCCTGGCGGCCGGGTCGACGCCCGAGGTGGGCTCGTCGAGAATCAGCACTTCCGGACGATGCAGCACCGCCACCGCCAATGACAAGCGCTGGCGCAGGCCCAAGGGCAGCTCGCCGGACGGTTGCTCGGCGACGTCACCGAGGTCGAAACGCTGGATCAGCTCATCGATGCGCGGGCCGCTGTCCGCCTTGGGCAGGTCGAACAGTTGCGCATGCAGCACCAGGTTCTGGCGCACGCTGAGTTCGCCGTACAGCGAGAAGCTTTGCGACATGAAACCCACGCGCTTGCGGGTGGCTAGGTCCTTGGCGTTCACCGGGTTGCCCAGCAGCGTCGCGCTGCCCTCGGTGGCCGGCATCAGCCCGGTGAGGACTTTCATGGTGGTGGTCTTGCCGCAGCCGTTGGAGCCGAGGAAACCGAAGATCTCGCCGCGACCAATGGCGAAGCTGACCTTGTTCACTGCGGTGAAAACGCCAAAACGCAGGGTCAGGTCATGGGCCTCGATGGCGATATCGGTGTTGTCGCTTTGCCTCGGCGGGATCACCAGCGGCTGGTTGTCGTGAGCGCTGTCACCCTGGAAGTGGGTGAAGGCTTCGTCCAGCTTTCCGCTGGGTGTCGCGGCGGCCAAGTCGCTGCTCAGGCCATCGGCGATCAGCTTGCCGCGATCGAGCATCAGGCAGTGTTCGAACTGCTCGGCCTCTTCCATGTAGGCCGTGGCCACCAGCAGCGTCAGTTGAGGGCGTTCGCTGCGTACGCTGTCGACCAGTTCCCAGAAGCGCCGACGTGACAGCGGGTCGACGCCGGTGGTGGGTTCGTCGAGGATCAGCAGGTCCGGGTCGTGGATCAGCGCGCAGCACAAACCGAGCTTCTGCTTCATGCCGCCGGAGAGCTTGCCCGCCGGGCGTTCGGCGAAACGCGCGAGGTCGGTGGCCAGCAGCAGGTTGTGCATGCGCTGGTCGCAATCGGCTTGGGACAGGCCGAACAGCGTGGCAAAAAAGCGGATGTTTTCGCTGATGGACAGCTCGGGGTACAGGTTGCCGCCCAAACCCTGGGGCATAAAGGCAATGCGCGGGTACAGGCTGTTGCGGTGGCGGCGATCTTCGATGGCGCCGCCGAGCACCTGCAACTGGCCGTCCTGGAGCTTTTTAACCCCGGCGATCAAGCCCAGGAGGCTCGACTTGCCTGCGCCATCCGGGCCGATCAACCCGCAGCGCGTACCAGCCGGCAGGCTGAAAGTGATATCAACCAGGGCCTGTTGCTTGCCGTAGCGATGATTGATCCCCGTGGCCTGCAGCGCCAGGGCGGTCATTGCAGGTTGGCCGGCCAATCAATGTCAGCCGTGCGCACATAACCGGCGCCGGGCATGCCCGGTTTGGCCTGGGGCACGGCGCTGGGTTGGGTCAGGCGCAGTTTGACGCGGAATACCAGTTTCTGGCGTTCGTCGCGGGTTTCCACTTCCTTGGGGGTGAACTGGGATTTGGCGGCGACGAAGCTGATCCTGGCCGGCAGCGGCTGGTCGGGCAGGGCGTCGAGCAGGATGCGTGCGTCGCTGCCGACGGTGAGGCGACCGGTCACGGAAGCGGGCAGGTAGAGGTTCATGTACTGATCATTAGGGTCGATCAGTAGCAGCACGCGGCCACCCGCGCCGAGCACTTCGCCGGGCTCGGCCAGGCGCAGCTGGATGATTCCGTCGATGGGCGCGCGCAGGCTGCTGTCGTCGATCTCGCTGGTGAGCTGGGCGACCTGGGCCTGGGCGGCGCCAATCGCGGCTTTCACCGAATTGACCTGGGCCTGGGCGGCAATCACGGCGGCGTTGCCGGTGTTCTGCCGGGCTTGCTGCTGGTCGATCAACTGGCTGCTGGCGAAGCCGCGCTTGTACAGCTCCTGGGTGCGCTTGAGTTCCTGGTTGGCCAGCAGTTGTTCGCTCTGGCGCAGTTGTACATTGGCCTCGGCAGCGGCGAAGTTTTCCTTGGCGCGCAGCACTTCGGCTTCGGCCTGGGCGCGTTGGGCTTCGAGGGTGCGGGTGTCCATGCGCGCGAGCAGTTGGCCTTTGAGCACCTTATCGCCTTCGTCCACCCGCACTTCGGCCAGGCGCCCGGGGATCTTGGCAGCGATCTGCACTTCGGTGGATTCCAGGCGCCCATTGCCCATGCTCAGGCCTTCGGGCAGGCGGTCCTGGGTGGAGCGCCAATAACCGAAGCCGCCGGCACCCAGCAACAAGGCGATGAGGGCAACGGCGAATAGGCGGGAGGTGTGGTGGTTCGTCGACATGGCTGCTTCCTGCGGCGTTAGCGTCCTAGTGTGAGCGGTTTGCCCCGGTGCGGCGTTGATGCCGGTCAGTCAAATCAACTTGATGACGGCGGCCCATTGCTCGGGCGTGACGGGCATCACCGAAAGCCGGCTGCCTTTTTGCACCAGAGGCAATTCGGCAAGGGCCGTTTGCTGTTTGAGATAGCCCAGGCCGAGCACCTTGGGAAAGGTCTGGACATGGGCGACGTTGATCGCGCTCCACGGATTTTTTTCCGGGCTGGCCTTGGCGTCGAAGTAGTGGCTTTCGGGCTCCAGCGCGGTGGGGTCCGGATAGGCCGCCTTGATGATTTTGCCGATGCCGGCAATACCCGGCTCCGGGCAACTGGAGTGATAGAAGAAAAACTCGTCACCCACCGCCATGGCCCGCAGGAAGTTACGCGCCTGGTAATTGCGCACCCCGTCCCAGCGGGCTTGGCCGAGTTTTTCCAGGCCTTTGATGGAGAGCTCGTCGGGCTCGGATTTCATCAGCCAATAGGCCATTTTTGGGCTCCTGAAATAAGCAGTGGGCAAGTTGTCCTGCAATTTAATGACAAACCGACAGTCGGTTGGCGCCAAGGTTTGCGTGTTGGTTCACGTTACCGCAGAATGCCGGCTTTTAAAGCTTGACGCAGCTGCAACGGACTACTTTGGAACGTTGTTGTCATCGTGTACGAGATGCCTGAAGGGGGGCAATCGATGCAACGTAAACCGGATTTACTATGGATTTTGGTGATTTTGTTTGGTCTGGGCGTCGTGACCACCGGGTATGCCCAAAGCTTGTGGTCGAACAAGACCGATGCGCCCGTTGAACTGGCTCAGCAGCAGCCACAACCGTTCAAGCGCTGACCCTTCTTCAAGGCGCCGCTGACTCCAGTGGCGTCTTCGCACTATACCAATGCTTATCGGTGACGGTGCCCGCCAGCGGCACATCCCAGCTTGCCTGTGCCAACCGTTCGACCTTCTGACATTCATGGGCCAGACCCAGCAGCGTCGGCTTGCGCCAGCTCTGTCGCCGCGCCAGGTAGGCCAGGCTGCGGTCGTAGAACCCGCCGCCCATGCCCAAGCGCCCTCCCGCATCATCGAACCCCACCAACGGCAGCAACACCAGGTCCAGCGCCCAGACGTTGCGTTGGCGGCTGATATTCATCCGGGGCTCCAGGATGCGAAAGCGATTGGGCAGCAGCTTTTCCCCAGGCCTTACGCGCTGGAACACCATCTTGGTCCGAGGCCACGCGCTGAGCACCGGCAGGTAGGTGGCCTTGCCCCGGCGCTGGGCGGCGCGCAGCAGCAAGCGCGGATCGATTTCACCGTCCGTCGGTAGATACAAAGAGATATGTTTGGCCCGGCGAAACAGCGGATGCTGTGCCAGTTGCCGATACAGGCCCCGGGCGGCCTTGCGCTGCTCGCTCGGCGTGAGGGCGCGGCGGGCTTTGCGCAACATGCGTCGAAGTTGCGGACGGGAAAGCGGCGCAGGTTCGGTCATGGTTTCGGCTCATAAAACAATGCCAGTCCGGAGACTGGCATTGAGTTTGGGAATTCAGGCTCCCCGACAGAGCCGCTGTCGACTTAGCCCTTGAACCCGAAAGTTCAAGGTGGAAGATGCAGTAGGCTTTAAGGCTTTCCGTCTAGCGGACATGCACACCAGCCCAACGTGCAACTTCCAGGGTAGTGCGAATCGGCTCAGGGACATCGCCGACTGGCAAACACGCCAGGGAGTGGGGCGAGTATACCTTAAACCGTCGCGGCAATCAGCCCTTGGGTGCTTCCGGGTCGCTGGAAAGCACCAGATCGACACGTTCCAGCAAGTCACGCACCTGCTCACGTGTCGAGCCGCTGGCCTGCACGTCAGGGCGTTCCTGCTTATGCAGCAGATCGTGGGTAATGTTCAGGGCGGCCATCACGGCGATGCGGTCAGCGCCGATGACTTTGCCGCTGCTGCGGATTTCACGCATCTTGCCATCCAGGTAGCGGGCGGCGCTCACCAGGTTGTTGCGCTCTTCCTGGGGGCAGATGATCGAATATTCTTTGTCGAGGATCTGCACGGTGACGCTATTGCTTGAACTCATGAGTCTTGCTCCAGGGCCTTCAGGCGCGAAATCATCGATTCGACCTTACGCCGGGCGATTTCGTTTTTTTCAATGAGGTGAGCGCGTTCCTCGCGCCAGGTCTTTTCCTGAGCTAATAGGAGTCCGTTTTGACTCTTAAGTTGCTCGACCCGAGTAATTAGCAATTCGAGTCTGGCCATCAGCGCTTGCAGGTCGGTGTCTTCCATTGGGTTCCACTGGATTTGTCTGATGAATGGCAACTGCAGGATAAACGATCTGACGCCCTTGATAGTCTTGGTACGTCTGCCGGTGCTAGGATACAGCGCTCCATTCTAGACATTGCGCCGTCTGGCGCCTAGCTCACCATGCCTATTCAGAACTCCCCATACGATGCTTTCTCCAAACTGCTGAGCGCCAGCGGCCACCCCTGCTCGCCAGCCGAACTGCACGGCGTGTTGCTGGGCCGTAGCTGCACCGGCGTCGGCTTTGATGCCGACAACTGGCTGGCCGACGTGGCCGAGCTGCTGGAAACCGAACCGACCGACAACGTGCGCAACGCGCTGATCGGCCTCCAAGAGATGGTCAAGGGCGAGCTGACCGGTGATGACGTCACCGTGGTCCTGCTGCTGCCGACCGACGACGCGCCGCTTACCGAGCGTGCCGCCGCACTGGGCCAATGGTGCCAGGGCTTCCTCCACGGTTTCGGCGTGAACGCCGGCGGCCTGGAACTGAGCACCGACGCCAAGGAAGTGCTGCAGGACCTGGCAGCCATCTCCCAGGTGCAAGACGCCCTGGAAGAGTCCGAAGACGGTGAGGGCGACTACATGGAAGTGATGGAATACCTGCGCGTCGCGCCGCTGCTGCTGTTCACCGAGACCAAAAAATCGGCTGAGCCGGCTGCACCCAAGCCTTCGCTGCACTAAGAAAGGAAACCTATCTGCCCATGATCCATATCCCGAAAGCGGAATACACCCGGCGCCGCAAGGCGCTCATGGCGCAGATGGAACCCAACAGCATCGCGATCCTGCCGGCCGCCGCCGTGGCGATCCGCAACCGTGATGTCGAGCATGTCTACCGCCAGGACAGCGACTTCCAGTACCTGAGCGGCTTCCCCGAGCCGGAAGCGGTGATCGTGCTGATGCCCGGTCGCCAGCACGGCGAGTACGTGCTGTTCTGCCGCGAACGCAACGCCGAACGCGAACTATGGGACGGCCTGCGCGCCGGCACCGAAGGCGCAATCCGTGACTTTGGCGCCGACGATGCCTTCCCCATCACCGATATCGACGACATCCTGCCCGGCCTCATCGAAGGCCGCGACCGGGTGTACTCGGCCATGGGCAGCAATGCGGAGTTCGACCGGCACCTGATGGAATGGATCAACGTGATCCGCTCCAAAGCCCACCTGGGCGCCCAGCCACCGAACGAATTCGTTGCGCTGGATCATCTGTTGCACGACATGCGCCTGTATAAATCGGCGGCGGAAGTGAAGGTGATGCGCGAGGCGGCGCGAATCTCCTGCGCGGCCCACGTGAAGGCGATGCAGGCCAGCCGGGCCGGCCTGTATGAGTTCAGCCTGGAAGCCGAGCTGGATTATGAATTTCGCAAAGGCGGCGCGAAAATGCCGGCCTACGGTTCCATCGTCGCCGCCGGGCGCAACAGCTGCATCCTGCATTACCAGCAGAATGACGCGGTGCTCAAGGACGGCGACCTGGTGCTGATCGACGCCGGTTGCGAGATCGACTGCTATGCCAGCGACATCACCCGCACCTGGCCGGTCAATGGCAAGTTCTCGCCGGAACAAAAGGCGATCTACGAGATTGTGCTGGCCTCCCAGGAAGCGGCCTTCGCCGAGATCGCCCCGGACAAGCATTGGAACCAGGCCCATGAGGCGACCGTGCACGTCATCACCGCCGGGTTGGTCAAGCTGGGATTGTTGCAGGGTGACGTCGACGAACTGATCGCCAGCGAAGCCTATAAGGCGTTTTACATGCACCGCGCCGGCCATTGGCTGGGCATGGATGTGCATGATGTGGGCGAATACAAAGTGGGCGGTGAATGGCGTGTGCTGGAAGTCGGCATGGCGTTGACCGTGGAGCCGGGGATCTACATTTCGCCGGACAACCAGAACGTGGCAAAGAAATGGCGTGGCATTGGCGTACGCATCGAGGACGACGTGGTAGTGACCAAGCAAGGCTGTGAAATCCTGACCGGCGGCGTGCCCAAGACCGTCGCCGACATCGAAGCGCTGATGGCGGCTGCCCGATGAGCCGGGTCAACCTGGCGATCATCGGCGGCGGCCTGGTGGGTGCCAGCCTGGCACTGGCGTTGCAGGCCGGGGCCAGGGCCCGTGGCTGGAAGATCGTGCTGATCGAACCCTTCGCGCCGGGCGACAGCTACCAGCCGAGCTACGATGCACGTTCGTCGGCGCTGTCCTTCGGCGCCCGGCAAATCTATCAGCGCCTGGGCCTGTGGCAGGACATTTCCCGCCGCGCCGAGCCGATCAAGCAGATCCATGTGTCCGACCGTGGGCGTTTCTCCACTGCACGTCTGTCCGCGATGGAGGAGGGCGTGCCGGCCCTCGGCTACGTGGTGGAAAACGCCTGGCTGGGCCAATGCCTGTGGCAAGGCCTGGACAAAGACGTGGTCAGCTGGCGTTGCCCGGCCGAGGTCACACGCATGGAGCCGCTGCCCGATGGCTACCGCCTGACCCTCAATGATGAAACCGTGCTGGAGTGTGATCTTGCCGTACTGGCCGACGGCGGCCGCTCCGGCCTGCGCGAGCAATTGGGCATTGGCGTGAAAACCCGCCCGTACAATCAGAGCGCGCTGATCGCCAACATCACCCCTAGCGAAGCCCACAACGGCGAGGCGTTCGAGCGCTTCACCGATGAAGGCCCGATGGCCTTGCTGCCGCTGCCAGACAACCGCTGCGCGCTGGTCTGGACCCGCATCGGCATGGATGCGCAGCGCCTGGCCGGTCTCGATGAGCGCAGTTTCCTGAGTGAATTGCAGGGTGTGTTCGGCTATCGCCTGGGCACCCTCAAGCAGGTCGGTGCCCGCCACCTGTATCCGCTGACGCTGGTGGAAGCCGAGGAGCAGGTGCGTTCGCACCTGGCGATCCTTGGCAATGCCGCCCACAGCCTGCACCCGATTGCCGGGCAAGGCTTCAACCTGTCCCTGCGTGACGCGAATGCCCTGGCCGAGGCCTTGCTGGCCGGGCCGCAGGTGCCGGGTGATTTAGCCACCTTGCAGGGCTATCGCGAGCGCCAGCGACTGGACCAGAGCCTCACCGTGGGCTTCTCCGACCAGGTCACCCGCCTGTTTGGCAGCGCCCAACCGTTGGTCGCGGTGGGGCGCAACCTGGGTTTGCTGGGCCTGGACCTGTTGCCGCCGGCCAAGCGCTGGTTCGCCCGGCAGGCCATGGGCCTGGGCACGCGCCCCGATGCGTAAGTGGTTGATCGCGCGTCTGGGCAAGGCGCGGTTGTTGCGTTGGATCATGACCCTGTACCCGCCGTATCTGGGCGCGGGGGTCAGCGTGCAGCACATGAGCGCCGATTTTCGTCACGTCAAAGTGCGCATGGGCCTGGGCTGGTACAACCGCAACTATGTCGGCACGCAATTCGGCGGCAGCCTGTACTCGATGGTTGACCCGTTCTACATGTTGATGCTGATGGAGAACCTGGGCCGCGACTACATCGTGTGGGACAAGGCGGCGAGTATCGATTTCATTTCGCCCGGCAAAGGTCCGGTGTATACCGAATTCTCCATCGACGAGACCTTGTTGGACGAGATCCGTCGACACACCGAAGGTGGCGAGAAGTACCTGCCCCACCTCGAGGTGCAGATTCATGACGGCTCCGGCACCCTGGTGGCGCGGGTCGACAAAACCCTTTACGTGCGGCGCAAGCCGCCAGTGAGACAGGCTTAAAGCATGGATATGCGCGCAGATGTGCTGATTGTCGGGGCCGGAATGGTCGGAAGCGCCCTGGCGCTGGCGTTGCAGGGCAGCGGCCTGCAGGTGCTGCTGCTCGACGGCAGCCCGCTGAGCGTCAAGCCGTTCGACCGTGACGCGGCGTTTGAACCCCGCGTGAGCGCCTTGTCGGCTGCCAGCCAACGCATCCTCGAACGCCTGGGCGTGTGGGACGGCATCCTGTCGCGCCGCGCCAGCCCTTATGGCGAGATGCAGGTGTGGGACGGCAGCGGCACCGGGCAGATCCACTTCTCGGCGGCCAGCGTACATGCCGAGGTGCTCGGGCATATCGTCGAGAACCGCGTTGTGCAGGATGCCTTGCTCGACCGTCTGCACGACTGCGACCTGGGCCTGCTGGCCAATGCGCGCCTGGAACAGATGCGCCGCTCCGGCGATGACTGGCTGCTGACCCTGGCCGACGGGCGCAAATTGCGCGCGCCGCTGGTGGTGGCCGCCGATGGTGCCAACTCCGCCGTACGCCGCCTGACCGGCACCGCCACCCGCGAATGGGATTATCTGCATAACGCAATCGTTACCAGCGTGCGCAGCAGCCAGCCGCATCAGCGTACGGCGTGGCAACGCTTTACCGATTCCGGCCCGCTGGCGTTTTTGCCGCTGGTGCGGGATGGGCATGAGGATTGGTGTTCGATCGTCTGGTCGACCACGCCGGCCGAGTCCGAGCGCTTGATGGCGCTGGATGATGAACGTTTCTGCCGTGAACTGGAACGCGCCTTTGAAGGGCGCCTTGGTACGGTGCTGAGCGCCGACCCGCGCGTGTGCGTCCCGTTGCGTCAGCGCCACGCCAAACGCTACGTGGCCGAAGGCCTGGCATTGATCGGCGACGCGGCCCACGTCATCCACCCATTGGCGGGACAGGGCGTGAACCTGGGCTTCCTTGATGCGGCGACATTGGCTGAAGTCTTGTTGGCGGCGACCGAGCGCGGCGAGCGCCTGGCGGACGTGAAGGTGCTGAGCCGATACGAGCGTCGACGCATGCCGCATAACCTGGCGCTGATGGCGGCGATGGAGGGCTTTGAGCGGTTGTTCCAGGCCGATCAACTACCGCTGCGCTGGCTGCGCAACGCCGGGCTGAAGATGGTCGACCAGATGCCCGAGGCCAAGGCCGTGTTCGTACGCCAGGCTCTCGGCCTGACTGGCGATCTCCCGAACCTTGCCAAACCCTGATATTGAAATGCGACCCCTTGTGGGAGGGGGCTTGCCCCCGATGAGGCCATCAGCCTACAAGCAATATCCGTCATGCAACATCTGGTAACGCCTCCACCGAGCGCTACCAAATGTGAGTCCTTATCATTTGCCCTCTTTTTGCAAATGAGAGACCGCACCCATGTTGGCACCCAAGCGCCTCCTGACTGCCCTGGCACTCACCCTGATCGGCAGCACCACCGTGCAGGCCGCCGACGAAGTGGTGGTCTACTCCTCGCGTATCGATGAGCTGATCAAGCCGGTCTTCGACGCCTACACCCAAAAAACCGGCGTGCAGGTCAAGTTCATCACCGACAAGGAAGCGCCGCTGATGCAGCGCATCAAGGCCGAGGGCGCAAACGCAACCGCCGACCTGTTGCTCACCGTCGATGCCGGCAACCTCTGGCAGGCCGAGCAGATGGGTATCCTGCAACCGTTCACCTCTCCGGTGATCGACAAGAACATTCCCCTGCAATATCGCTCGTCAAAACACACCTGGACCGGCTTGAGCCTGCGCGCACGCACCATCGCCTATTCCACCGACCGGGTAAAACCGGGTGACCTCACCACCTACGAAGCCCTGGCCGACAAACAATGGGAAGGCCGCCTGTGCCTGCGTACGGCGAAAAAGGTCTACAACCAGTCGCTGACCGCCACCCTGATCGAAACCCACGGCGCGGCCAAGACCGAAGAGATCGTCAAGGGTTGGGTCAACAACCTGTCCACCGACGTGTTCTCCGATGACATCGCCGTGCTCGAAGCCATCAACGCCGGGCAGTGCGACGTGGGTATCGTCAACACCTACTACTATGGCCGCCTGCACAAGCAGAAGCCGGACCTGGCCGTGAAGCTGTTCTGGCCGAACCAGGGTGACCGTGGCGTGCACGTGAACCTGTCGGGTATCGGCCTGACCCAGCACGCGCCGCATCCGGAAGCCGCCAAGGCGCTGGTGGAGTGGATGACCACGCCTGAGGCGCAGAAGATCTTTGCCGACGTGAACCAGGAGTTCCCGGCCAACCCGGCGGTGCCGCCGTCAGCCGAAGTGGCGACGTGGGGCAAGTTCGTCGCGGATACCTTGCCGGTGGAAGTCGCGGGCAAGCGACAGGCTGAGGCTATTCGGTTGATGGATCGCGCCGGCTGGAACTGACACACTACGGGTCAAAATGTGGGAGGGGGCTTGTCCCCGATAGCGGGATATATCAGTTCACTCATCATGGACAGATCCACCGCCATCGGGGGCAAGCCCCCTCCCACATTGGATTGAGTTGAATTTAAGACATTCATTGAGAGCTGACTTTGGCCCACCCCGCCCAACGCCGCTGGTACCTGCCGGTCTTTACCGTCGCCGCCCTGGTGCTGTTGCCGCTGAGCGTGCTGTTGCTGTCCTGGCAAAGTATCGATGCACAGGTCTGGTCGCACCTGTGGGAAACCCAGATGCCGCGCCTGCTGGGCAACACGCTCACCCTGGTGCTGGGCGTCGGCATTGGCGTGACCCTATTGGGCGTCAGCCTGGCCTGGCTGACCAGCCTCTGCGAATTCCCCGGACGACGCTGGCTCGATTGGGCACTGATGTTGCCGTTCGCCATTCCTGCCTATGTGCTGGCCTTTGTATTTGTCGGCCTGCTGGACTTCTCCGGCCCCGTGCAAACCCTGTTGCGTGAATGGTTCGGCACCGGGCTGCGCCTGCCACGGGTGCGCTCCACCGGCGGTGTGATCATCGTTCTGGTCCTGGTGTTCTATCCCTATGTTTATCTATTGGCGCGCACCGCATTCCTGGCCCAGGGCAAAGGCCTGATGGAGGCCGCGCGGGTGCTCGGGCAATCGCCATGGCGAGCGTTCTGGCACGTGGCTCTGCCCATGGCGCGCCCGGCGATTGGGGCTGGAGTCGCCTTGGCGTTGATGGAAACGCTGGCGGATTTCGGCGCGGTCTCGGTGTTCAACTTCGATACGTTCACCACCGCCATCTACAAGACGTGGTACGGCTTCTTCAGTCTTTCCAGCGCCGCCCAACTGGCCAGCCTGTTGCTGCTGGTGGTGATGTTGGTGCTGTACGGCGAGCGGCGCGCCAGGGGCGCCAGCCGGCCAGGCAATGAGCGGCCACGGGGCAAGGCGTTGTACCACCTGCGCGGGGTCAAGGCGGCCGCAGCCAGCAGTTGGTGCGCGTTGGTGTTCGCCTGCGCGTTTGTCATCCCGATGCTGCAACTGGTGGCCTGGTTCTGGCAGCGCGGCCGCTTCGATCTGGATGAGCGCTATTCGGGCCTGATCCTCCATACGCTTTACCTGGGCGGCATCGCGGCCTTGATCACGGTCAGCGTGGCGCTGGTACTGGCGTTCGCCAACCGCCTGGCGCCGACACGGGCGATCCGTTCCGGTATCAGCCTGGCCAACGTTGGCTATGCCTTGCCGGGCTCGGTGCTGGCGGTATCGATCATGTTGGCGTTCAGCTATCTGGACCGTGAACTGGTGGTGCCGCTGTCCGGCTGGCTCGGCGGGGCGGGCAAGCCGTTGTTGCTGGGCAGCCTGTCGGCGCTGGTGCTGGCGTATCTGGTGCGTTTCCTGGCGGTGGCCTATGGGCCGTTGGAAAACAGCCTGGCGCGTATCCGTCCGTCCCTGCCGGAAGCTGCACGCAGTCTTGGCGTCAGTGGTCCACGACTGTTTTGCAAAGTGTATCTCCCGTTGCTGTTGCCGGGCACGTTGAGCGCAGCACTCCTGGTGTTTGTCGATGTGCTCAAGGAAATGCCTGCCACCTTGCTGATGCGCCCGTTCGGCTGGGACACGCTGGCGGTGCGGATCTTTGAAATGACCAGCGAAGGCGAGTGGGCACGGGCCTCTTTGCCGGCGTTGACCCTGGTGCTGGTGGGCCTGTTGCCGGTGATCGGGCTCATCCGACGCTCTGCACGGCAAATCGGTTAGGTGCCAGTCCTACGGCTTGCGGCTACAATGCGCGGCATTCGGTGCGCTTCGTCTTTTGGAGCGGGTCGCTGGACGTGGCTGCAGGCCTTGTGAATCAAGGTGTTCAGCGCGGACAGTAGCTCCGCGCACCTTCGCCAAGCCCGGAAGGAGAAACCCATGGGACAGCGTACGCCTCTGTATGACCTGCATCTCGCCCTCGGCGCGAAAATGGTCGATTTTGGCGGTTGGGATATGCCTCTGCACTACGGCTCGCAAGTTGAGGAGCACCATCAGGTGCGACGCGACTGCGGGGTGTTCGATGTATCTCATATGACCGTGATCGATGTCAGCGGCCCCCAGGCCAAGGAATGGCTGCAGCACCTGCTGGCCAATGATGTCGAACGCCTGCACGACTGCGGCCGTGCGTTGTACAGCGCCATGCTCAACGAGCAGGGCGGCGTGGTGGACGACATGATTGTCTACCGCACCGAGGCCGCCTATCGGCTGGTGGTCAACGCCGCCACCCGCGACCAGGATATGGCCTGGATGCACGCGCAACTGGGCGACTATCAGGTGCAACTGCATGAGCGCGCCGAGTTGGCGATGCTGGCCATCCAAGGCCCCCACGCCCGGCAGAAGATCGCTGAGCTGGTCACTCAATCGCGCAGCACCCTGATTCACCAGCTCAAGCCCTTCGAAGGCCGCGCCGATGGTGACTGGTTTATCGCACGTACCGGGTACACCGGCGAAGACGGCCTGGAAATTGTCCTGCCTGCCGATCAGGCACCGGGCTTTTTCAATGACCTGGTGGGCGCTGGTATTTCACCCATCGGCCTCGGCGCCCGCGATACCTTGCGCCTGGAAGCGGGCATGAACCTGTACGGCCAGGACATCCACCAGGAGGTTTCGCCCCTGGCGTCGAATATGGCCTGGAGCATCGCCTGGGAACCGGCCGAGCGTAATTTCATTGGCCGCACCGCACTGGAAGCGGAAAAAGCAGCTGGTGTGCAGTTCAAACTGGTCGGGCTGGTACTGGAAGAACGCGGGGTTTTGCGTGCTCACCAGGTGGTTCGTATCGCCAATATTGGCGAAGGGGAGATCACCAGTGGTAGTTTCTCTCCTACGCTGAGCAAATCCATTGCGCTGGCGCGTGTACCGACGGCAACCGCTGATCGGGCCGAAGTGGAAATCCGCGGCAAGTGGTACCCGGTTCGAGTGGTCAAACCGACCTTCGTGCGCCATGGCAAAACCTTGATCTAACCTATTTCCGGCAGGCCGAAGGCCGCTGACATTACTTCTTGAGGACACAGACTATGAGCGATATCCCTGCCGACCTGCGTTTTGCCGAAAGCCACGAATGGGCACGCCTGGAAGCTGACGGCACCGTGACCGTCGGTATTTCCGACCATGCCCAGGAAGCGTTGGGTGATGTGGTGTTTGTTGAGTTGGCCGAAGTGGGCGCCCAGTTTGACGCGACTGGCCAGGCGGGTGTGGTTGAGTCGGTCAAGGCCGCCTCGGATATCTACGCCCCGGTTGCAGGCGAAGTGATTGCCGTCAACGAAGAACTGAGTGGTAGCCCGGAGCTGCTGAACTCAGATCCCTACGGCGCTTGGATCTTCAAGCTCAAGCCAAGCAACCCGGCTGACCTGGACAAATTGCTGGATGCTGCCGGCTACAAAGCCGCCATCGGCGAGTGATCCTGTTGCGGGAGCCGGTCAAACGGCTCCCGCAATGTGTTTTCAGGGCTGTAGCACCGCCTTCACGGCTGCCACCGACCGCTCCACATCCGCCTCTGTCATCGCTGTAAACATCGGCAACGACACGATCAAACGCCCCACTCTCTCCGCCACCGGGAACATGCCTTCCTTGAACCCCTGTGCCCGATAAAGGCTCAGCAGATGGATCGGCGGGTAGTGATAGCCAATGCCGACGCCATGAGCCTGCATCTGCTCCATGAAGGCGGCGCGGGCTGGCAGACCGTCTTGACGTTCCGGCAGCACCAGTTGAAACAGGTGCCAGTTGCTGTTCTCGAAGTCTGCCGGCGGCAGTTGTGCGCCGTACTGCTCTTCAAAGTCACTGCCAAAGCATTTGAAGTAGTGCCGCGCCAGGTTCTGGCGGTGAGCAGTGATCTGCTCGATATGGGCAAATTGCCCCAGGCCAATGGCGGCGGCGATGTCGGTCATGTTGAACTTGCCGCCCAATACATCCACGTCGAGGCCGTCGAAGCCGGTGCGGGTAACGCCCTGCAGGCGGTATTTTTCCGCCAGCCGTGCCTCTTCGGCGTTGTTCAACACCAGGCAGCCGCCTTCGGAAGAGGTGATGTTCTTGTTGGCCTGGAAACTGAACGACACAAAATCCCCGGTGGCGCCAATACGCTCGCCATCCCAGCTGGAACCCAGCGCCTGCGCCGCATCTTCGATAATGCGCAGGTTGTACTTGTTCGCCAGTGCATACAGCATCGGCATATCCAGGGGCAGGCCGGCCAGGTAGACCGGGATGATCGCCTTGGTGCGCGGGGTAATCGCCGCTTCCACCTGGGACAGATCGATATTGCGGGTCACCGGGTCAATATCGGCAAACACCGGCGTAGCGCCCACTTCCAGGATCACGTTGGCCGTGGCCACCCAAGAGATTGGCGTGGTGATGACTTCATCGCCCGGACCGATGCCGGCAATGCGCAAGGCAATCTCCATGGTGCAGGTGCCCGAGTTGAAGGTGCGCACCGGCCGACCGCCAAGGTACTCCGACAACTGCGCCTCGAATGCCTGGACCTTCGGCCCGCTGGTGATCCAGCCCGAGCGCAGTACATCGCCGACCGCTGCAATGGTGGCTTCATCAATGGTGGGTTTGGAAAACGGCAGGAAGGGCAGTTGGCTCATGACGACGAAGGCATCCGTTTCAGGTTGGCGATGAGTAAGCGAGGTATCAGTACCGGCATGGTTGCACGGGTTGACTGAATATAGCCTGTCGCCCGTGAATGAATTGTCATGCGCGGGGAAAAACGTGGACAAAAAAATGCCGCTTCAACAGCGGCATTTTTCAGAGCGATGGAATCACTCGGTGACAGCATTTTTCGCAAGGATGGCGTTGGCCAACTCCATGTCCGTGGCCTGCAGACCAGGGTTATCAGCGCGAACTTTCTGCATTGCTGCTTCCAGGTATGGACCACGGATGCCGCCGTCGCTGGCAACGAAGCTGCCTGCGTCGTCTTGTGCAGCGACCACCAGCTTGTGGTCCTTGAAGGTCAGGTACGTCGAGCCGGTAGTGGCGCCGGACGAGATGACATTGCGCCAGAAACTGTCGGCCATGGCTGATCCGACAGGGAGGGAAAGCACAGCAAGGGTTGCGACAGCATATTTGAGACGCATGATGGGTGACTCCGGGTGGGTTATCTGTACTTTATGATTGTAGTTAGCCCAATCGAGTTCCATCACTGACTAAACAGTTTCAACCCTTAACACCACGCCTTCCTGGCCAACCACCCGTACTTGGGCGCCTACGGGGCTGTCCGGGCCGGTCACCATCCACACGCCATCACCGACTTTCACCTTGCCCCGGCCATCCACAATCGCCTGGTGCACCACGAAGGTGCGGCCGATCAGCTCGGAGCCGCGTTCGTTGAGCCCCGGCTGGTCGCTGGCCTTGGCGCTGCTGCGCTGACGTTTCCACCAGTACACCGCCGTCATTATCGACAACACGGCAAACAGCAGGAGTTGCCATTCCAGCCCCAGGGGTGGCACCAGGAACTTGATCACGCCCACGGCCGCCGCGGCGATACCCATCCACAACAGGTAACCGCCAGCGCCGAATACCTCAAGAATCAGCAGTACCGTACCCAGTGCCAGCCAATCCCAGAACGACAGATGCTGCAGGAAATCCCACATGGCGCTGGCCTCAGCCTTTCTTGTTGTCGAACGTTGCCTTGACGATCTCGCCGATACCGCCAACTGCGCCGATCACCTGGCTGGCTTCCAGCGGCATCAGGATGACCTTGCTGTTGTTGGCCGAAGCCAGCTTGCCCAGGGCGTCGATGTATTTCTGTGCGACGAAGTAATTGACCGCCTGCACGTTGCCCGACGCGATTGCTTCCGATACCACCTGTGTGGCGCGGGCTTCGGCTTCGGCCTGACGCTCACGGGCTTCGGATTCAAGGAACGCCGCCTGGCGGCTACCTTCGGCCTCGAGAATCTGTGCCTGCTTCTTGCCTTCGGCCGTCAGGATCGCCGAGGCGCGCAGGCCCTCGGCTTCGAGGATCTGCGCACGCTTGATCCGTTCGGCTTTCATCTGGCCCGACATCGCGGCCATCAGGTCGGCGGGCGGGCTGATGTCCTTGATTTCGATACGGGTGATCTTGATCCCCCACGGCGCGGTGGCTTCGTCCACGGTCTTCAACAGTTTTTCGTTGATGCCGTCACGCTGGCTGAGCATGGCATCCAGTTCCATGGAGCCGAGCACGGTACGGATGTTGGTTTGCAGCAGGTTGCGGATGGCGTGTTCGAGGTTGTTCACCTCGTAGGCGGCCTGGGCGGTGTTGACCACCTGGAAAAAGCACACGGCGTCGATCTGCACGGTGGCGTTGTCGGCGGTGATGACTTCCTGGGGCGGGATATCCAGTACGCTTTCCATCACGTTGATCTTGCGACCGATGCGGTCCATGACCGGGATGATGATGTTCAAGCCAGGCTTGAGGGTATTGGTGTAACGGCCGAAACGCTCGACCGTCCATTGGTAGCCCTGGGGGACCACCTTGAAGCCCATGAACAGGATGGCGATGGCCAGCCCCACGAAAAGAAGCAGTACGGTTCCGATCTGCATAGCGATTCCCTATCTGATGGTGTCAGTGAAACGACGTTGGGCCGATTGTAACGGTGTTGTCACCGATAAGAACGGTTTCACTGCTTAACAAACAAAGGATTTGTTACCGAATCCCCGGGAGTCACCCGCAAGACTTCCGCCATCGTGGTGAGCCCCGCCGCGACCTTCTGCATGGCGGCCATACGCAAGCTGCGCATGCCGTGAGTCACTGCTGCCTGGCGCAGGGCCTGCACATCGGCCCCAGGCGTGATCAAAGTCCTGAGCGCTTCGTTCAAAACCATGATTTCGTAAACGCCGGCCCGCCCCTGATAACCGCTGTGTCGACATTCAACGCAACCGACCGCTTCATGGGCGTCACCCAACGCACGCTTGCAGTGGGGGCACAGAACCCGCACCAAACGCTGCGCCATTACGCCGAGCAAGGTGGCTTTGATCAAATAATGCGCAATGCCCAGCTCCTGCAGGCGGCTGATGGCGCTGGGCGCATCGTTGGTATGCAGGGTCGACAGCACCAGGTGCCCGGTCAATGCAGCCTGGATCGCCATTTCGGCGGTCTCCTGGTCGCGGATCTCGCCGATCATGATGATGTCCGGGTCCTGGCGGAGCAGGGCGCGGATGCCGCTGGCGAAGGTCAGGTCGATATTGTGCTGCACCTGCATCTGGTTGAACGCCGGCTCGACCATTTCGATCGGGTCTTCCACCGTGCACAGGTTGACTTCCCGCGTGGCCAATTGCTTGAGCGTGGTGTAGAGGGTGCTGGTCTTGCCTGAACCGGTAGGGCCGGTGACCAGGATGATGCCGTTGGTCTGGCTCGTCATGGCTTGCCAGCGTTGCTGGTCCTCAACCGATAAACCAAGCTGGTCAAAGCCCTTGAGCAGCACCTGTGGGTCGAAGATCCGCATCACCAGCTTTTCGCCAAACGCCGTGGGCAAGGTGGACAGGCGCAACTCCACTTCCGCTCCGGTCGGGCTCTTGGTCTTGACCCTGCCGTCCTGGGGCCTGCGCTTTTCTGCCACGTTCATGCGGCCCAGGCTTTTGAGGCGGCTGACGACTGCCATCGTGACCTGGGGCGGGAACTGATAGACGTCGTGCAGCAACCCGTCGATGCGAAAGCGCACACGGCCCTGTTCACGGCACGGTTCAATGTGGATATCGCTGGCCCGCTGGCCGAAAGCGTACTGCAACAGCCAGTCGACGATGTTGACGATATGCGCGTCGTTGGCATCGGGCTCCTGGTCGCTGGCGCCGAGGTTGAGCAGTTCGTTGTTGCCCGGTGCCGCAACTTTTTGATCGGCGCCGCTGACGGACTTCGCCAGCCGGTAGAACTCGCCGATACAGCGCGTTATGTCATGGGGGTTGGCAACCACACGCTTGATCGAGCGCTTGAGCACCTGCGCCAGCCCGGCTTCCCAACTGGTGACGTGGGGCTGGGCGCTGGCGACGGTGACCGTCTGCGCGTCCACCGCCACTGCAAGGATGGCGTGGCGTTGGGCGAACGCATGGGACATCAGCGGCACGACCGTCGCCACATCGATCTTCAACGGGTCGATGCGCAGGTACGGTTGTCCGGCATGCTGGGCCAGCCATTCGGTCAGGGTTTCCAGACTGGGGCCAAGGGCTGCGATGCTTTCCAGGGGATGCAAGGTGTTGCTGGCCGGCAGCGCCGACAACTGCTGTGCAACTTCCGGGGTGATCACTCGCCCTTCGAGCAAAGCCGGCAGCAGCTGACGCAGTTCCAATCGTTGATCAACCGGCATGGAGATTTTCCTGAGGGCAGTGGGCGTAAATCCCAGGCTAGCCAGCCCCTGAATATCTTCCTCCCGGCGTGTATTGCAGGGTCTTACTGAGCAACCGTCATCACTGCCTGAGGCGCCACGGAATCAGCCGACCATACGTCCAGTGTGCACACGCTGATCAGGTTTCGAATCTTTTCACCGATCACCTGGGCGCGGTGCCAGCTCAGGCCGTCCATCACGATGCCGATGTTTAACAGGTCTTCTTCGCGGTTGACCGTAACCTGCTGTGGCGTGAGGAATTGCAGAGCGAAATAGTTGAGTACCCGGCACACCACGTCGGGCTCCGCCTCGGCGACGATCTGGTAATGGGCCTGGCAATGGTCGCTGTTGACGGCCCACGCATCGACGCGGGTGGCGGGGTGGTTGGTTTCGACGGCATGCATGGGAAAGCTCCGGATTCGACTGGAGAAATTTTTACATTCGCCACGGGAGATTTCTTATCTAAGATGGGCCTTATTTGTCGAAAATCGAATCAATCAATTCAGAATAAGTGCGATGGAGGGTATTTATATGCACAGCGAGTTGGACGCCTACGACCGCCGTATCCTGGCCCTGTTGCAAAAAGACGCTTCTCTCTCCAGCGCGCAGATCGCCGAACAGGTCGGCCTGTCCCAGTCGCCTTGCTGGCGACGTATCCAACGGCTCAAGGAAGAGGGTGTGATTCGTGGCCAGGTGACCTTGCTGGATCGCAAGAAGATCGGCCTCAACACGCAGATATTCGCCGAGGTGAAACTCAACGCCCACGGCCGCTCCAACTTCACCGAGTTCACCGATGCGATTCGCGGGTTCCCGGAAGTGCTGGAGTGTTATGTGCTGATGGGGGCGGTGGACTTTCTGCTGCGTATCGTCACCTCGGACATCGAGGCGTATGAGCGGTTTTTCTTCGAGAAACTGTCGATGGTGCCTGGGATTCAGGAGGTTAATTCGATTGTGGCTTTATCCGAGATCAAATCCACCACCAGCCTGCCAGTATTGCGCTGACAGGCTGGTGATAGCGGCCTTACAGACGCAGCAGAGTCTTCCACGCCCGGTTTTGATACACCGCAATCGCCTGATGCATCCGCGCATCCAGCGACTCATCGGTAATCGGCTGGTTGGCCAGTTGCACCAACTTGTTCAGCTCGCCGTACAGACGGTCCAGTTCCGGAATGTCGACCACCTGGCGCGCATGGTGCAGCCAGGCCTGGATGCGTTCGATACGCGGCAGTTGCTCGGCCAGGTCTTCCGGCTGTTGCTGGTAGCGCGGCAGTTGCAGGGCGACAGCGTCGTCGGCCAGCAGGCGCGGCAGCCAGTTGGTGATTTGCGCGGCGCCCTGGCGGTTGCCACGCACGGTGCGGTCGGTGGTCCAGGTGCGGGCGAGCAGCCAGCGTGAAGCGTTCAGTGAGAACAGGCCCCAGCGCACGTCGTCCAGTTCTTCGGCGAACTGTTCCGGTGCGGCTTTGCGGATGTCCTCGTCGTCATCACCGGCCTGTACCAGTGGACGCCAGTCTTCCAGCAGGGCATCGAGTGCGCTGCGCAGTTCGCTGGTGGACTGACGCGGTGCCGCCTGGCCAAGGCTGCCGACCAGGGCACGCAGTTCGCCGAGGTTGTCGACCCAGTCTTGCAGCAGGCGCCAGTGGCCATTGAAACGGTATTGCTCGGCCAGGCGTTGGCTGCTGCCCAGCAGGTGCCACATGATCGCAGCGAAGGCATCGTCCAGCGGCATTTCAGCGTGGATCTGCGGCGCCGGCAGGCTCAGGGAGTAGCTACTGGCGTCGTACAAGCGGTAGCCGCGCTCGGCCTTGCTGATATCGCACGGCATCAACGCCAGGGTCGCGGCCAGCTCGGCGGCCAACTCCAGCAGGGCGGCCGGTTCGCCTTCGCGCAGTTCCAGTTCCAGCTCGCAGATTTCTTCTTTCTGCTTGCCGACCACCACGTGGCCCAGATCCAGGGCGGCTTCGATCACCACCTTGGCCTTGCCGCGACCCCAGGCGATTTCGGCGCGCTCACGCACGAAGTCGGTGGTGAAGATCGGCTTGAGGGTCTTTTTGTCCAGCTCGGCCAGTTGCTCGGGCCAGCATTCGCCGTCGAGCTTCTTCACGTCGAGCTTGGCTTTAGGCAGTTCCCAGTTGTATTCGTTACGTTCCGACAAGCCGGCGACGCTCTGGCCGCGGGTCTTGAGGGTCTGGATGATGTCGTCACCGTCCTTGCGCAGGCGCAGGGCGACTTTGGCCTGGGCCAGGTCGCGCTCGGGGGTGTCGAAGTACTGGTTCATCAACTCACGGCGTTCCCAGCCACTTTTGTTGCGTTTTTTCAGGAGCGGGTGCTCACGCAGCGCGGCGAGGGTCTCGCGGCTGACGCGGAGCTTGATTTCAGTTTCTTTTTGCATGGCCGGAACATCCAGGATCGGGAGCGCAGCCGGGGAAATGAGTGGCTGCCAAGGTCGTGCAGTGTACAGGACTGAGCCCGGCAACGCGCCGCAACGGTTTATTGTGTCGTGCAGATGGCTCTATAGTGAGGCTCATCCGGGAAGTCGAGAGGCCGAGCATGCCGTTACCGTCCATGAAAGAGCAGTTTGCCGCGTTGATTGCCGCGCCATCCGTGAGCTGCACCCAGGCCTCTCTCGACCAGACCAACCGCCCGGTGATCGACTTGCTCGCCGCTTGGCTGGGGGATCTGGGTTTCGCCATCGACATCCAGCCAGTCAGCCCCGGCAAGTTCAACCTGTTGGCCAGTTACGGCAGTGGGCCAGGAGGCCTGGTGCTGGCGGGTCATAGCGATACCGTCCCTTATGACGCAGCGCTGTGGAAGACCGACCCGCTCAAGCTGACTGAAGTTGACGGCCGTTGGGTAGGATTGGGCAGCTGCGACATGAAGGGCTTTTTCGCGCTGGCCATCGAAGCGGTGTTGCCGCTGCTGGATCAGCCGTTCAAACAGCCTCTGCTGATTCTCGCCACCTGTGATGAAGAAAGCTCCATGTCCGGCGCTCGCGCACTGGCCGAAGCGGGCCGCCCGCTGGGTCGCGCAGCGGTGATCGGCGAGCCGACCGGCCTCAAGCCGATCCGCCTGCACAAAGGCGTGATGATGGAACGCATCGATATTCTTGGCCAAAGCGGCCACTCGTCGGACCCCAGCCTGGGCCACAGCGCGCTTGAAGCCATGCACGACGCCATCGGCGAACTGCGCGGCCTGCGCCTGGCCTGGCAGCGCGAGTACCGCAACCCTCAGTTCAGCGTGCCGCAACCGACCATGAACTTCGGTTGCATCCACGGCGGCGACAACCCCAACCGCATCTGCGGCCAGTGTTCCCTGGAGTTCGACCTGCGCCCACTGCCGGGCATGGACCCCCAGGTGCTGCGCGATGCGATTCGCCAGAAGCTCCAGCCGGTGGCCGAGCGCCATCAGGTCAAGATTGACTATGCGCCCCTGTTCCCCGAAGTACCGCCGTTCGAGCAACCGGAAGATGCCGAACTGGTACGGGTGGCGGAACGATTGACCGGCCATCGTGCCGAAGCAGTAGCGTTCGGCACCGAAGCGCCTTATCTTCAGCGCCTTGGTTGTGAAACCCTGGTGCTCGGCCCCGGCGACATCGCCTGCGCACACCAGCCGGGCGAATACCTCGAAATGTCACGCTTGACGCCTACAGTGCGTCTATTGCGGGAACTGATCGAACATTACTGCCTGAAACCTGCATAAATTAACCCCTGCCTGTTCGTACATAGAAGGAGAGTGAGCGTGTCGCCAAGCCTGTTCCGACGATAACCATCAGCCCGCCGTGCGCTTTCACGATTCATCCTTTTTCGGCTGCTTTTTATTACAGGCCCAGGTTCTATGCCCGACTACGTTAACTGGCTTCGCCATGCGTCCCCCTACATCAATGCCCACCGCGACTGTACCTTTGTGGTCATGCTGCCTGGCGATGGTGTGGAACATCCCAACTTCGGCAATATCGTCCACGACCTGGTGCTGCTGCACAGCCTGGGTGTGCGATTGGTACTGGTCCACGGTTCGCGCCCACAGATCGAAGCGCGCCTTGAAGCGCGGGGCCTGACCCCGGCTTACCACGAAGGCTTGCGCATCACCGATGCCGCAACCCTGGAGTGCGTGATCGACGCGGTCGGCCATCTGCGTATCGCCATCGAAGCGCGCCTGTCGATGGACATGGCCTCGTCACCGATGCAGGGCTCGCGCCTGCGCGTTGCCAGCGGCAACCTGGTGACGGCACGTCCGATCGGTGTACTCGAAGGGGTGGACTACCATCACACTGGCGAAGTGCGCCGCGTCGACCGCAAGGGTATCAATCGCTTGCTGGATGAGCGCTCCATCGTGTTGCTGTCGCCGCTGGGGTATTCGCCAACCGGTGAGATCTTCAACCTGGCCTGCGAAGACGTTGCGACCCGCGCCGCCATCGACCTGGGCGCCGACAAGCTGCTGCTGTTTGGCGCCGATATGGGCTTGATCGATGAAAACGGCCGCCTGGTACGCGAGCTGCGCCCGCAACAGGTGCCGGCTCACCTGCAGCGCCTGGGCAAAACCAACTACCAGGCCGAATTGCTCGATGCCGCCGCCGAAGCGTGCCGGGGTGGAGTAGGGCGCAGCCATATTGTCAGCTACGCCGAAGACGGCGCCTTGCTCACCGAGCTGTTTACCCGGGACGGCGGCGGTACGCTGGTGGCCCAAGAGCAATTCGAGCAGGTGCGCGAAGCGGCGATTGAGGATGTCGGCGGTTTGCTCGACCTGATCAGCCCGCTGGAAGAGCAGGGCATCCTGGTACGCCGTTCGCGGGAAGTGCTGGAACGTGAGATCGAGCAGTTCAGCGTGGTGGAGCGCGAAGGCATGATCATCGCCTGTGCAGCGCTGTATCAGATCGCCGATTCGGACGCGGGAGAGCTGGCTTGCCTGGCAGTGAACCCGGAATATCGCCATGGCGCTCGTGGCGATGTGTTGCTGGAGCGCATCCAGGCCCGTGCCCGGGCGCAGGGGTTGAAGACCTTGTTTGTCCTCACCACCCGCACCGCGCACTGGTTCCGTGAGCGGGGGTTTGTGCCGAGCAGTGTCGACCGCCTGCCGTCGGCGCGGGCGTCGCTGTACAACTATCAGCGTAATTCGAAGATCTTCGAGAAGGCCCTGTAATCCACACCCTGTAGGAGCCGGTTAACCGGCTCCTACAGGGTGCAGGGCTTGACGAATTTGTCGGTCACGAAGGCCGAGTCATCCGGCAGCACTACCTCAACCTTCCCCTGTTACTCCAAGAGCTTCGCCGTCTCCCCGATCGCCTTCACCGTGCCGTCTTTTGGCAGCGCATCGTTTTGTTGTGCCTGGGCATCCGGGAATGTCGTGCCGGCTAGCAGCTCATGAATGTCTGCGGCGTCGGCGCCTGTCATTTTCGCGATTTTCAGCACCGGTTTCGAATCTACTAATGAGAGGTTGAGACAAGCGGCGTGGCGATGGTTTTACCGATCAAATCCTTGGGTACGTCAATGTGGCTGTCCTTACGTACCACCGATGCTTCAGAAGTATTGATCTGGGCCGATACGATGAACGCGACGATGGATAGATTCCGTGATGCCGCTGCGGCAGCGGCGCTGGAACCGAGGTTGCCGATTTGCACGTCGCCCGAGGCCATGGCGGTTACGACTTCCGGCCCACTGTTGAATGGTGCCAGGCAATTTTCTAGCCGATGGGCAAATCGGCCGCTTTGACACCAAAAGAAACTATTAGTGACACAAAAACTGTAACAAATTGACGGGAGGATATGCGTTTGGCCATGATGGCGTCGCCTTTTTGATCGTGGGTGACGTATGCAACCTTACGGCCACACTAATCGATCTAAAAAAGTGCTAAAAAATACCCTTTAGGAATTAGCTTGTGGAGCGGTTCGTCTACGCTGACGGGTTCGCGTCATGCAAAGGCTTATTCCCGAATCGTATGAAAAAGAATGAAATAATTCTTTTTGGGTGTATGAAAAACTCATTACCCTGCAGGGACCAAATCAACTGCGATTAGACGAAGGTAGTAGACACACAAGGTTACGATTGACTTGGTGGTCACTATCTGGCGCTAATCGCGCATCTGTGGATCGAGGGCGTCAGACCCGAGACCAAAGAAATACAAAAATTAGAAATGAGAGGAGCGGTACATGAAGAAGTCAACATTGGCGTTGGCCGTAGCTTTGGCTGCGATTGCCCAGCAGGCAAACTCCGCCGGTTTCATCGAAGACAGTAAGGCAACTCTGGGGCTGCGTAACTTCTACATCAACACCGATAACCGTGACGGTCACCCTAACGCCACGTCCAACACGCGTAGCAAAAACGCTGAATGGGGCCAAGGCTTCGATCTACGTTTCATCTCGGGTTACACCCAAGGTACTGTGCAGTTCGGTGTTGACGCGATTGGTCTGTACGGCGTGCGTCTGGATTCGAGCCGTGCTGATCACGGTAACTACACCGGCACTGCTTCGGGCGGTACCGTCTTCCCAAGCGACGGCAACAAAGCCGTCCACGATTACGCCAGCCTGGGCGTGACCGGTAAGGTGAAGATCTCCCAGACCGAACTGAAGCTGGGCACCCTGCAGCCAAAACTGCCGGTTATCGTGACCAACGATGGTCGTCTGCTGCCGCAAACCTTCCAAGGCGGCCAGATCACCACCAACGACATCAAGGATTTGACCTTGGTGGCCGGTCAGGTGGAAAAGGCCAAGGGCCGTAACTCCAGCAACAACGAAAACCTGTCGATTGGCGGCGCTAACGGTAGTTCCAACTACAATGCCGGCAAGTTCAGCAACAAGTTCTACTACGCCGGTGGTGACTACAAGCTGACCAAAGACCTGACTGCCCAGTACTACTACGGCAATCTGGAGGACTTCTACAAGCAGCACTTCCTTGGTCTGACCCACAACTGGGCAATCGGTCCAGGCGTTCTGAAGTCTGACCTGCGTTATTTCAACAGCTCGGACGATGGCAAGAACGGCGACACCGCCGCTTACTACTCCAGCGGTAACTACAACAACTTCAACGCGGGTAAAGGCAAGGTCGACAACAACCTGTACAGCGGCCTGTTCCTGTACACCGTTGCCGGTCACACCTTCGGTGGTGGTTACCAGGTCAGCAATGGTAGCAGCGACTTCCCTTGGTTGAACCAGGGCGACGGCTCGTCGGCTTACATCACTACCGACATGCAGATCCAGAAGTTCGCCCGCGCTGGCGAGCGTACCTGGCAAGCTCGCTACGCTTATGACTTCGCAAAAGTCGGTGTACCTGGCCTGACCGCTGGTGTTGTTTACCTGAAAGGTAGCGACATCGACACCATCGCCAACAACAACGGTCGTGCCGAAACCACTGGTCAATCCGAGTGGGAGCGCGACATCACTGTTGCCTATGTGATTCCGGAAGGCCCGCTGAAAAACCTTGGTGTTGCCTGGAAAAACGCTATGTGGCGTACCGACCTGGCGAACACCCGTTCCCAGGACGAAAACCGCCTGATCGTCAGCTACTCGCTGCCACTGTTCTAGTAGCGTGACGCTGTTGTAAGCCTGTAAAGCCCTGCCCGGTGCAACACCGGGCAGGGTGTCTTGCTTTCAAGTCGGGCCAAACCCCCGCAGGCCCTTCCTGACCCCTCTTTGTACAGCGTCTCAAGGCCTTCTCTAACCTTGAAAGCGATGTTGCTCCTCGTCTGCCCCCGCGTCCAATGAACAGATTTTTAATATTCCTTTATCGTCTAGATAAATTGATATTTATTCTTTTTAAATAATCCACAATCCATGCACAGTGGGCTCCATAAGCACTCACCAGGAGCCACACCATGAGCCTAAGACTGGGCGATATCGCCCCCGACTTCGAACAGGATTCCAGCGCCGGCACGATTCGTTTCCACGAATGGCTGGGCGATAGCTGGGGTGTGCTGTTTTCCCACCCGGCGGATTTCACCCCGGTGTGCACCACCGAGCTGGGTTTCACCGCCAAGCTCAAGGACGAATTCGCCAAGCGCGGCGTCAAGGCCATCGCCCTGTCGGTCGACCCGGTGGATTCGCACCACAAGTGGATCGAAGACATCAACGAAACCCAGAACACTGTTGTCAACTTCCCGATCCTGGCCGACGCCGATCGCAAAGTGTCCGACCTCTACGACCTGATCCACCCCAACGCCAGTGACACCCTCACCGTGCGTTCCTTGTTCGTGATCGACCCGAACAAGAAGATCCGCCTGACCATTACCTACCCGGCCAGCACCGGGCGCAACTTCCACGAGATCCTGCGGGTCATCGACTCGTTGCAGCTCACCGACAGCCACAAGGTCGCCACGCCCGCCAACTGGCAGGACGGTGATGAGGTGGTGATCGTGCCTTCGCTCAAGGATGAGGAAGAGATCAAGAGACGCTTTCCGAAGGGCTATCGCGCGGTGAAGCCGTACCTGCGCCTGACACCACAACCGAATCGCTGATCACATAGCAGGGGTTTTGAGGCCGTTTCGACGGCCTTTTTTTTCGGCTGCGATTTCATATCTGATATATGCATTTTAAGAATAAACAAATGAAAAAATAAGATTTATAGATATATGAATCTGCTGATAAGGTCTGTTCCATCTTGGCGCCATCGCCACACAGCGAACCGCCGACACCTGCTCAAGGAATTCCTGCATGTTGGTCGTAACACTTGGAGGCAGCCCCAGCCAGCGCTCCCGCTCCGGGGTATTGCTGGATAAAACCCGTCAGTGGTTGCAAGACAAAGGCGTAGAAGTGGTGAGTTACCAGATACGGGACTTCCCGGCTGAGGACCTGCTGCATGCGCGCTTCGACAGCCCCAAGGTCATCGACCTGTTGCAACAAGTGGCTAACGCTGACGGCCTGGTGATCGCTACGCCGGTGTACAAGGCCTCGTTCTCCGGCGCGCTGAAGACCGTGCTGGACCTGCTGCCCGAACGCGCCCTGGCCCACAAGATCGTGTTGCCGATGGCCACCGGCGGCAGCATCGCCCACATGCTGGCGGTGGACTATGCCTTGAAGCCGGTGCTGTCGGCGCTGAAGGCCCAGGAATTGCTCCACGGCATCTTTGCCGAAGACAGCCAGATCGCGTATGGCGAAGGCAGTGCCCAGGCGCAGTTGGTGCCAGTACTCGAACAGCGTTTGCACGAAGCCCTGGAAACACTGTACGGCGCCATGGCCCGTCGCCCGAAACCGCTGGACCCCCACGTGTTGAACGAACGTTTGTTGAGTGCTCGCTGGAGCATCTGAACCTCACTGATATACCGAAACACTCACCTTACTCAGCCGCCAACGGCCAAGCAGGTGCAGCCAAAACCCCTAATCGCATTTTTGGAGAGAGCGCCATGCGCACTGTCATCTTGCGTCGTGGTCTGGTCGCACTGTTTGCTGCGGCTGTGTCCTTCGGCGCCATTGTTCAAGCTCAAGCGGCCGAGACCCTGCGGATCGGCTATCAGAAATACGGCACGTTGGTGCTGCTCAAGGCCAAGGGCACCCTGGAAAAACGCCTGGCGGCCCAGGGCGTTAATGTCCAGTGGACCGAGTTCCCTGGCGGCCCCCAGCTGCTTGAAGGCCTGAATGTCGGCTCCATCGACTTTGGCGTGACCGGCGAAACCCCGCCGGTGTTCGCCCAGGCTGCCGGTGCCGACCTGCTCTACGTGGCCTACGAACCACCGGCGCCGACCAGCGAAGCGATCCTGGTGCCGAAAGACTCACCGATCAAATCCGTGGCCGAGCTCAAGGGCAAGAAAATCGTGCTCAACAAAGGCTCCAACGTGCACTACCTGCTGGTGCGGGCCCTGGAAGATGCCGGCCTGAAATACACCGATGTGCAAACCGTATTCCTGCCGCCCGCCGATGCCCGTGCCGCTTTCGAGCGTGGCAGTGTGGACGCCTGGGTGATCTGGGACCCGTACCAGGCCGCCGCCGAGAAACAACTGCAGGCCCGCACCCTGCGTGACGGCACCGGCATCGCCGACAACCATCAGTTCTACCTGGCGACCAAACCGTATGCCGAACAACATCCGCAAGTGATCAAGGCGCTGGTGGAAGAAGTGCGCGCCGTGGGCGAATGGTCCAAGGCCAACCCCCAGGAAGTCACCGAACAAGTCGCACCGCTGCTCGGTCTGCCGGCTGACATCACCCTGACCTCGGTAAAACGCCAGGGCTACGGCGCGCTGTTCCTGACCCCGGAAGTGGTCGCCGCCCAGCAGAAAATCGCCGACAGCTTCTACCAACTCAAATTGATCCCCAAACCCTTGAGCATCAAGGACGTGATCTGGACGCCACCCGCCGCCGTTGCCAACGCGCCGTAATCCGACTTCTTCAGGAGACAACTCCATGAGCCTCAATATTTTCTGGTTCCTGCCTACCCACGGCGACGGCCATTACCTTGGCACCGCCGAAGGCGCTCGCGCCGTTGACCACGGTTATCTGCAGCAAGTTGCCCAGGCCGCCGATCGCCTGGGATTCGGTGGGGTGCTGATCCCGACCGGGCGCTCCTGCGAAGACTCGTGGCTGGTGGCCGCTTCGCTGATCCCGGTGACCCAGCGCTTGAAATTCCTTGTCGCGCTGCGCCCCGGGATCATTTCCCCGACGGTGGCTGCGCGTCAGGCCGCGACCCTGGATCGTCTGTCCGGTGGCCGTGCATTGTTCAACCTGGTGACCGGCGGCGATCCGGAAGAATTGGCCGGCGACGGCTTGTTCCTCAGCCATGAAGAGCGCTACCAGGCCTCGGTGGAATTCACCCGCATCTGGCGCCGTGTGCTGGAAGGCGAGACCGTGGATTACGACGGCGAACACATCAGCGTCAAAGGCGCCAAGCTGCTTTACCCGCCGATCCAGCAACCGCGTCCGCCACTGTACTTCGGCGGCTCCTCCGAAGCGGCCCAGGACCTGGCAGCCGAGCAGGTGGAAATGGTGTTGACCTGGGGTGAACCACCGGCCGCTGTCGCGGAAAAAATCGAACAGGTACGCGCCAAGGCCGCCAAGCTCGGGCGTACCGTGCGCTTTGGTATCCGCCTGCATGTGATCGTGCGTGAAACCAACGAAGAAGCATGGAAGGCCGCCGACAAACTGATCTCCCACCTGGATGACGACACCATCGCCCGTGCCCAGGCCTCTTTGGCACGCTTTGATTCTGTCGGCCAGCAACGCATGGCGGCGTTGCATGGCGGCAACCGCGACAACCTCGAAGTCAGTCCCAACCTGTGGGCCGGCGTCGGCCTGGTGCGTGGCGGTGCGGGGACGGCGCTGGTGGGCGATGGCCCGACCGTGGCGGCACGCGTCAAGGAGTACGCCGCGCTGGGTATCGACACGTTTATTTTCTCCGGTTATCCACACCTGGAAGAGTCGTATCGCGTTGCCGAATTGCTGTTCCCTCACTTGGATATCGAGCGACCCGAGCTGCCGAAAAGCGCCGGCTACGTCAGCCCGTTCGGCGAGATGGTCGCCAACGATATCCTTCCCAAAGCTGCGTCACAGAGCTGAGGCCGCCCCATGAGCTATGAAAAACTAAGCCACCGCGTGGCGCCCTGGGTACTGCCGGTGCTATTGCTCGCGGTGTGGCAGTTGTCGGTATCGGCGGGGTGGTTGTCGACCCGTATCCTGCCGGCGCCCAGTGCCGTGATTGCTGCCGGCGTGCATCTGGTCGCCAGCGGTGAGATCTGGACGCACCTGGCGATCAGTGGCTGGCGTGCCGGCCTGGGGTTTGTGATCGGCGGCAGCATCGGCCTGGTCCTGGGCTTTATCACTGGCTTGTCGAAGTGGGGCGAACGCCTGCTGGACAGTTCGGTGCAGATGATCCGCAACGTGCCGCACCTGGCGCTGATTCCGCTGGTGATCCTGTGGTTCGGCATTGATGAGACGGCGAAGATTTTCCTGGTTGCCCTCGGCACGCTGTTCCCGATCTACCTGAATACCTACCACGGCATCCGCAATGTCGACCCGGCGTTGGTGGAGATGTCGCGCAGCTACGGCTTGTCCGGGTTCAGCCTGTTCCGCCAGGTGATCCTGCCGGGTGCGCTGCCGTCGATTCTGGTCGGCGTGCGCTTTGCCCTGGGCTTCATGTGGCTGACGCTGATCGTGGCGGAAACCATCTCGGCCAGCTCCGGCATCGGCTACCTGGCGATGAACGCCCGTGAATTCCTGCAAACCGACGTGGTGGTGTTGGCCATCGTGATGTACGCCATCCTCGGCAAACTCGCCGATCTGGCTGCTCGTGGCCTGGAGCGTGTGTGGCTGCGCTGGCACCCGGCCTATCAAGTGAATAAAGGAGGTGCGGCATGACAGCTCAACAACCTCCGCGCCTGCTCAAGGGCATCCCCCTGGCGGTACGCAAGTTGCGCAAGGCCTTTGGCGCACGGGAAGTGCTCCAGGAGATCGACCTGCACATACCTGCCGGCCAATTCGTGGCGGTGGTCGGCCGCAGTGGCTGCGGCAAAAGTACCTTGCTGCGCCTGCTGGCCGGGCTGGATAAAGCCAGCGGCGGCGAGCTGCTGGCCGGTTCCGCACCGCTGAGCGAAGCGCTTGAAGACACGCGGTTGATGTTCCAGGAAGCGCGCCTGTTGCCATGGAAAAAGATCATCGACAACGTCGGCCTTGGCCTTAAAGGCGATTGGCGCCCCAAAGCGTTGGAAGCCCTGGAGGCGGTCGGCCTGGCTGAACGTGCCAACGAGTGGCCGGCGGCGCTGTCCGGTGGGCAGAAGCAACGCGTGGCCCTGGCGCGTGCGCTGATCCACCAACCGCGCCTGCTGTTGCTGGATGAGCCGCTGGGGGCGCTGGATGCCCTGACCCGCATCGAGATGCAGCAACTGATCGAAAACCTGTGGCAGAAGCATGGCTTCACCGTGTTGCTGGTAACCCACGATGTCAGCGAAGCCGTGGCAATTGCCGACCGCGTCATCCTGATCGAAGACGGCGAAATCGGCCTCGACCTGATCGTCGACCTGCCACGCCCGCGTGCACGGGGCTCACATCGCCTGGCCGCGTTGGAAGCTGAAGTGCTCAACCGTGTGCTGTCGTTGCCCGGCTCGCCACCGGAACCCGAACCTGTTTCACCGCTGCCTACGCAATTGCGTTGGGCTCAATAACTCACTCGTCCCCTGAAGGAAGAACACCATGACTATTAAAGCCATCAACGTGCGTAACCAGTTCAAAGGCACCATCAAGGAAATCGTCGAAGGCGACGTGCTGTCGGAAATCGACGTGCAGACCGCGTCCGGCATTGTCACTTCCGTGATCACCACCCGCTCGGTCAAAGAGCTGGAGCTGGTGATTGGCAGCGAAGTGATTGCCTTCGTGAAATCCACCGAGGTGTCGATCGCCAAGTTGTGATCGCGCTTGAGACCGCCATCGGGAGCAAGCCCCCTCCCACATTTTGAATGTATTCACAAATCAAAGTGTGGGAGGGGGCTTGCCCCCGATGAGGCCGGCCCAGCCTCCACAAAATTAACGCTTGGGCAGGTAGGGCGGCAGGTACAGCCCTACATACGCATCAAACACCCGCATCCCTTCCTCCGCCATGCGCGGTGTGATCAGCCCATGCTGATGCACCGAGCGTGCATACACGCGGTCGCTCAATTCCAGCGCCAGCGCGAACACATCCACGTCTTTCGGCAAGGTCGGCACTTCGAAGTGCCGGTTGAACACCGCGAGCATCAAATCTCCCAGCTCCAGATCATGCTGACGATCCGCCTGGGTCACTTCGGTCAGCCCATGCTGGGCCAGGATCAACTGGCGGGCGGCGGCGTCGTGCGCGTAGATGCTGAGCATGCGCTGTTCGACGATGCAGGACAGGTCGCGCCAATGCTTGAGTGAGTCGTGGTCGATGGGCGCCTGAATCGCCGCCCGGAAAGCGGCATGCACATCGGCGGTCAGAGCTTCCAACAGCGCCGGCACACTGGCGAAGAAGTGATACACCGACGACGGCGGAATCTGCGCCCGCTCGGCCACGCCGTAGATCGACAAACCCGCCACGCCTTCGGCAGCCAGCAAGGTGCGGGCGGCGTCGAGGATCGCGTCGATCCGGGCCTGACTGCGGGCGCGGGGTTTGCGAAGGGCGGCGGGGCGGGTGGTCATGGAAGTCTCCTACAAGGCAGCGGGCATTGTACGCAGAGCCTGAAGATGATCCATACCTGGGGCGAGGGCTTTTGTGGTGAGCGAGTTTGTTGTGGCGAGCAGGCTTGTTGTGGCGAGCGGGCGTGCCACAACAAGCCTGCTCACCACATTTACAGTCGCAACCGCTTACACGGTATGCAGGTACCAGTTGTACTCAAGGTCGGAGATGGAGTGTTCGAACTCTTCCAGCTCACTTTCCTTACAGGCGACGAAGATATCGATGTATTTAGGATCGATGTACTTGGCCATCACCTCGCTGTCGTCCAACTCGCGCAATGCATCGCGCAGGTTGTTCGGCAGGCTTTGCTCGTTTTGCTCGTAGCTGTTGCCTTCCACCGGTGCGCCAGGCTCGATCTTGTTGGTCAGGCCGTGGTGCACGCCTGCCAGGACCGAAGCCATCAGCAGGTAAGGGTTGGCGTCGGCGCCGGCCACGCGGTGTTCGATACGTACGGCATCGGACGAGCCGGTCGGTACGCGAATCGCCACGGTACGGTTGTCCAGGCCCCAGCACGGCGAGTTCGGCACGTAGAACTGTGCGCCGAAACGACGGTAGGAGTTGACGTTGGGGCACAGGAACGCCATCTGGGCGGGCAGGGTCTCGAGCACACCGCCGATCGCGTGACGCAATGCGGCGTTCTGCTCGGGATCCTCGCTGGCAAAAATGTTCTTGCCGTCTTTGTCCAGGATCGAGATGTGTACGTGCAAACCGTTGCCTGCCTGGCCCGGATACGGCTTGGCCATGAAGGTGGTGTCCATCTCATGGTCGTAGGCGATGTTCTTGATCAGGCGCTTGAGCAGTACCGCGTAGTCGCAAGCCTTGATCGGGTCGGCCACGTGGTGCAGGTTCACTTCGAACTGCGCCGGGGCACTTTCCTTGACGATGGCGTCGGCCGGGATGCCTTGTTCTTTCGCACCTTCCAGGATGTCCTGGAGGCAGTCGACATATTCGTCGAGGTCGTCGATCAGGTAGACCTGTGTCGAGTGCGGGCGTTTGCCGGAGATAGGCGAGCGGGGCGGTTGTGGGCGGCCGTTCACGTTCTCCTGGTCGATCAGGTAGAACTCAAGCTCGAAGGCGGCGCAGATGGTCAGACCGAGGTCGTCGAATTTGCTTACAACTTGGCGGAGCACTTCGCGCGGATCGGCGAAGAAAGGTTCACCTTCAAGTTCGTGCATGGTCATCAGCAGTTGCGCGGTGGGGCGCTTTTGCCAGGGTTCATTGCACAGGGTGTCGGGGATCGGATAACAGATTCGGTCAGCATCACCGATGTCCAGGCCCAGGCCGGTGCTTTCCACCGTAGAGCCGTTGATATCCAGGGCAAATAAAGAGGCAGGCAGGTTAATGCCCTTCTCGTAAACCTTGTGGAGGCTGGTGCGTTCGATGCGCTTGCCGCGCACCACACCATTCATATCCGCAATTAGAAGGTCTACGTACAGAACCTCAGGATGATCCTTAAGGAACGCGTTCGCTTCGTTAAGCTGAACGGCACGCGGGGGTACCGACATGATGCAACACCTTTGTTGTTAAAAATATCAATCATTGATCTTTTCTGGTTTCAGTCAACCCGAACGGCATGCCGAAGTCAAGCGAGGCCTTTTTTGCCCTAAAAAAGCGCCGTGAAGGCTTTTTTGGGGCTTTTTGGGGCGGTTTTTTGGGTTTGAGAGGCTTGGGACTCGCAGGCTTGAGCGGGCCGTGTTGTATTTTTTACGGGGGTGTTGTGTAAAAAAATGAACAAGGCTAAGCTCGATTCAAACCCATAACAGCAATAATACCGGGGTGCTTCATGTTTCACCTGCCGCCCAACGGCGTCTTGGTCTGCTTCAGCCAGGCTGTGTCATCCGTATTTTCCTCCCGCGTGATAGCGCGCCCCCCGGCCAATATTCTTGACGCCCGGTCTACCCTCTTTTTTGCTTCCTCATTTGTCAGAGAGCGGCGCGCGCCCTGCGTGCTGCTCAAGATTGCGCACAACTTTGGCGTGAGGAATGCAACGCAGCAGCAAATGGCAGGTAAGCTCCTACCCTGAACGAAAAAAACGACGCGGATGCTGCGTCAAACAACGCCTGGCCTTTAATGGATGCCAGGAAACCCAGCCCAGAGGCATTTATGAGTAACAACCTCGACCAGCTCACCGATTGGTTGAAAGACCACAAGATCACAGAAGTCGAATGCATGATTGGCGACCTCACTGGCATCACCCGGGGCAAGATCTCGCCGACCAACAAGTTCATTGCCGAAAAGGGCATGCGCCTGCCCGAAAGCGTTCTGCTGCAGACCGTGACCGGCGACTATGTCGAAGACGACATCTATTACGAATTGCTCGACCCGGCCGACATCGACATGATCTGCCGCCCCGACCAGAACGCCGTGTTCCTGGTGCCTTGGGCCATCGAGCCGACCGCCCAGGTGATCCACGACACCTACGACAAGCAAGGCAACCCGATCGAGCTGTCGCCGCGCAACGTGCTCAAGAAGGTCCTCAAGCTCTACGCCGACAAAGGCTGGCAGCCCATCGTGGCGCCGGAGATGGAGTTCTACCTGACCAAGCGCTGCGAAGACCCTGACTTCCCGCTGCAACCGCCGATTGGCCGTTCCGGCCGCCCGGAAACCGGTCGCCAGTCTTTCTCTATAGAAGCCGCCAACGAATTCGACCCGCTGTTCGAAGACGTCTACGACTGGTGTGAACTGCAGGAGCTGGACCTCGATACCCTGATCCACGAAGACGGCACGGCGCAGATGGAGATCAATTTCCGTCACGGCGATGCCCTGTCCCTGGCCGACCAGATCCTGGTGTTCAAGCGCACCATGCGCGAAGCCGCGCTCAAGCACGACGTGGCCGCCACCTTCATGGCCAAGCCGATGACCGGCGAGCCCGGTAGTGCGATGCACCTGCACCAGAGCATCATCGACATCGCCACCGGCAAGAACGTCTTCTCCAATGAAGACGGGACCATGAGCCAGCTGTTCCTCAACCATATTGGCGGCCTGCAGAAATTCATCCCTGAACTGCTGCCGCTGTTTGCCCCCAACGTGAACTCGTTCCGCCGCTTCCTGCCCGACACCTCGGCGCCGGTCAACGTCGAGTGGGGCGAAGAAAACCGCACCGTCGGCCTGCGCGTACCGGATGCCGGTCCGCAGAACCGCCGTGTGGAAAACCGCCTGCCGGGCGCCGACGCCAACCCGTACCTGGCGATTGCCGCCAGCCTGTTGTGCGGCTACATCGGCATGGTCGAAGGCCATAACCCGAGCGCGCCGGTGGTGGGCCGTGGTTACGAGCGGCGCAACCTGCGCCTGCCGTTGACCATCGAAGACGCCCTGGAGCGCATGGAAAACAGCAAGACCATCGAGAAATACCTGGGTCAGAAATTCATCACAGGCTACGTCGCGGTCAAGCGGGCCGAGCATGAAAACTTCAAGCGCGTGATCAGTTCGTGGGAGCGGGAATTCCTGCTCTTTGCCGTCTGATACGCCGGGCGCGCCCTTTGAACGGCGCGCCCTTTACTGAAAAGTCTAGGAGATTGGTATGTCCAGCAACAACCCGCAAACCCGTGAATGGCAAGCCTTGAGCAGCGATCACCACTTGGCGCCGTTCAGCGACTTCAAGCAATTGAAAGAGAAAGGCCCACGGATCATCACCAAAGCCCACGGCGTTTACCTGTGGGACAGCGAAGGCAACAAGATCCTCGACGGCATGGCCGGTCTGTGGTGCGTGGCGATCGGTTATGGCCGCGATGAACTGGCTGACGCCGCCGCCAGGCAAATGAAAGAACTGCCGTACTACAACCTGTTCTTCCAGACCGCTCACCCGCCAGTGCTGGAACTGGCCAAGGCCATTTCCGACATCGCACCGGCCGGCATGAACCACGTGTTCTTCACCGGTTCCGGCTCCGAAGGCAACGACACCATGTTGCGCATGGTCCGCCACTACTGGGCGATCAAGGGCCAGCCGAACAAGAAAACCATCATCAGCCGCAAGAACGGCTACCACGGTTCCACCGTGGCCGGCGCCAGCCTGGGCGGCATGACGTATATGCATGAGCAGGGCGACTTGCCGATCCCGGGCATCACCCACATCGCCCAGCCGTACTGGTTTGGCGAAGGCGGCGACATGAGCCCGGAACAATTCGGCGTGTGGGCCGCCAACCAGTTGGAAGAAAAGATCCTGGAACTGGGCGTGGACAACGTCGGTGCCTTTATTGCCGAGCCGATCCAGGGTGCCGGTGGCGTGATCGTGCCGCCGGACACCTACTGGCCGCGCATCAAGGAAATCCTCGCCAAATACGACATCCTGTTCATTGCCGACGAAGTCATCTGCGGTTTCGGTCGCACCGGTGAGTGGTTCGGTAGCGACTTCTACGACCTCAAGCCCCACATGATGACCATCGCCAAGGGCCTGACCTCGGGCTACATCCCCATGGGCGGCCTGATCGTGCGCGATGACGTGGTGGCGGTGCTCAACGAAGGTGGTGATTTCAACCACGGCTTCACCTACTCCGGTCACCCGGTGGCCGCTGCAGTGGCCCTGGAAAACATCCGCATCATGCGCGATGAAAAAATCGTTAACCGTGTGCATGATGAAACGGCACCGTATTTGCAGAAACGCCTGAGGGAGTTGGCGGATCATCCGCTGGTGGGCGAAGTGCGCGGCGTGGGTATGCTCGGTGCCATTGAACTGGTGCAGGACAAGGCCACCCGCAAGCGCTACGAAGGCAAGGGTGTCGGCATGATCTGCCGCACGTTCTGCTTCGAAAATGGCCTGATCATGCGCGCCGTGGGCGACACCATGATCATTTCGCCGCCGCTGGTGATCAGTAAGGCAGAAATCGACGAGCTGGTGACCAAGGCTCGGCAGTGCCTGGACCTGACTTTGGCGGCATTGCAGGGCTAAGTGCTAGGCTCAGAACGCAGTGGCTTTCGGGTGCTGCGTTCAGGGCAGTTATAAATGAGGCTTTGGTTGAAAGCCGGCCTCGGAACTTGCCAGACTGTCGCCCTGTTTTGTTGCCCTTTGGCTGGGCTACTCAACATTGAAAGCTTGTGGCCCAAAAAAGAAAAAATCGGAGCATCACCAAATGAAGGCATTAGGTTTGAAGAACGCTGGCAAGACCCTCCTCGCCTTGTCCCTGATGGGCGCAATGGCGGGCGCGGCCCAGGCAGACGATAAAGTGCTGCACGTCTACAACTGGTCCGACTACATTGCACCGGACACCATCGCCAACTTTGAAAAAGAGTCGGGCATCAAGGTGGTGTACGACGTTTTTGACAGCAACGAAACCCTGGAAGCCAAGTTGCTGGCAGGCAAGTCCGGTTACGACATCGTCGTGCCGTCGAACAACTTCCTCGCCAAGCAGATCAAGGCCGGTGTCTACCAGGAGCTGGACAAGTCCAAGCTGTCCAACTACGACAACCTGAACAAATCCCTGCTCAAGGCCGTATCGGTCAGCGACCCGGACAACAAGCACGCCTTCCCGTACATGTGGGGCTCGATCGGCATCGGCTACAACCCGGAGAAGGTCAAGGCCGCGCTGGGCGTGGACAAGATCGACTCGTGGGACGTGCTGCTCAAGCCTGAAAACATCGCCAAGCTCAAAAGCTGCGGCGTGAGCTTCCTCGATTCGCCAACCGAAATGCTGCCGATCGCGCTGCACTACCTGGGCCTGCCGACCGACAGCCAGAAGAAAGACGACCTCAAGCAAGCCGAAGCGCTGTTCCTGAAGATCCGTCCTTCGATCGGCTACTTCCACTCTTCCAAGTACATTTCCGACCTGGCCAACGGCAACATCTGCGTGGCCGTGGGTTACTCGGGTGACATCCAGCAGGCCAAGTCCCGCGCGGCCGAAGCCGGTGGCAAGGTCAAGGTTGCCTATGACATTCCGAAAGAAGGCGCTGGCAGCTTCTTCGACATGGTCGCCATCCCTAAAGATGCCGAGAACGTCGACGCGGCCTACAAGTTCATGAACTACCTGCTCAAGCCGGAAGTCATGGCATCGATCACCAACAGCGTGCGTTTCCCGAACGGTAACGAGAAGGCCACCGCGCTGGTCGACAAAGACATCACCAGCGACCCGGGCATCTACCCGCCAGCGGATGTGCAGGCCAAGCTCTACGCCATTGCCGACCTGCCGGCTGCGACCCAGCGTGAAATGACACGCAGCTGGACCAAGATCAAGTCCGGTAAGTAAGCGCTGAAACCGGTGGAGGGGCAGTTTGACTGCCCCTCTCACAAATTAAATAACAGAAAGTTTTGCCGGATCGGTTTATCGAGGGTAAGTTGCGCGCCGGTTTTGTTGCCGGGCAACAACTTTGGGCCCAACTATTTAAGAGGACCTCCACTTGCCAATTTCTTTATTTCGCAAAGCCATGCTGGTGGGTGCAGGTATCACGCTGACGTTGAGCGTACAGGCCGCACCGACCGTGCATATTTATAACTGGTCGGATTACATCGGCGACGACACCCTGGCCAACTTCGAAAAGGCCAGCGGCATCAAGCCCGTGTATGACGTGTTTGACTCCAACGAAACCCTGGAAGGCAAGCTGCTGGCCGGGCGTACCGGCTACGACGTGGTGGTGCCGTCCAACCACTTCCTGGGCAAGCAGATCAAGGCCGGGGCATTCCAGAAGCTCGACAAGTCGTTGCTGACAAATTACGCCAACCTTGACCCGGCGCTGCTCAAGCGCCTGGAAAAGAACGACCCGGGCAACCAGTACGCCGTACCGTACCTGTGGGGCACCAATGGCATCGGCTACAACGTCGATAAAGTGAAGGAAGTGCTGGGCGTCGACCATATCGATTCCTGGGCCGTGCTGTTCGAGCCGGAAAACATGAAGAAACTGGCGACGTGCGGCGTGTCGTTCATGGACTCGGCGGACGAAATGCTGCCGGCAGTGCTCAACTACATGGGCCTGAACCCCAACAGCGAGAACCCTGAAGACTACAAGAAGGCCGAAGCCAAGCTGCTCAAAGTGCGACCCTACGTGACCTACTTCCATTCTTCCAAATACATCTCGGACCTGGCCAACGGCAACATCTGCGTGGCGGCCGGGTTCTCCGGCGATGTGTTCCAGGCCAAGGCTCGCGCAAGCGAAGCGGGCAAGGGCGTGAACATCGCCTACGCGATTCCGAAGGAAGGCGGCAACCTGTGGTTCGACGTGCTGGCCATCCCCAAGGATGCCACCAACGTCAAAGAAGCCCACGCCTTCATCAACTATTTGCTGCAACCTGAGGTGATCGCCCAGGTCAGTGATTACGTCGGTTACGCCAACCCTAACCCAGGGGCGGACAAACTGATGAAGCAATCGATACGCACGGACGAAGCGGTTTACCCACCGCAGGCGGTACTCGACAGGACCTTCGTCAACTTCGAGCTACCCCCGAAAGTGCAACGTTTGATGACCCGTAGCTGGACCAAGGTCAAGACGGGCAAGTAAGGCTCAAACTATCCAAGGTTCGCCCGCCTCGGGCGCACAGAAATTTTTGTTGGGAGTTTCGTAAATGGCAGTTGCCTCCGGCGCCTATAAGAAAGCCCTCGAAGGGGACCAGACACCGAAGAAGGTGCTGGTCAAAATCGACCGGGTCACGAAGAAGTTCGACGAGACGATTGCCGTGGACGATGTGTCCCTGGAAATCAAGAAGGGCGAGATCTTCGCCCTGCTCGGCGGTTCGGGTTCGGGCAAGTCCACCTTGCTGCGCATGCTCGCAGGTTTCGAGCGCCCGACCGAGGGCCGCATCTACCTCGACGGCGAGGACATCACCGACATGCCGCCCTACGACCGGCCGATCAACATGATGTTCCAGTCCTACGCCCTGTTCCCGCACATGACCGTGGCGCAGAACATCGCCTTCGGCCTGCAACAGGACAAGATCCCCAAGGCCGAGATCGACGCCCGCGTGGCCGAGATGCTCAAACTGGTGCAGATGAGCCAGTACGCCAAGCGCAAGCCGCACCAGTTGTCCGGTGGCCAGCGCCAGCGTGTGGCCCTGGCCCGTTCCCTGGCCAAGCGTCCGAAACTGCTGTTGCTCGATGAGCCCATGGGCGCCCTCGACAAGAAGCTGCGTTCGCAGATGCAACTGGAGTTGGTGGAGATCATCGAGCGCGTGGGCGTGACCTGCGTGATGGTGACCCACGACCAGGAAGAGGCCATGACCATGGCCGAGCGCATCGCGATCATGCACCTGGGCTGGATCGCCCAGATCGGCAGCCCGATCGACATCTACGAAACGCCTACCAGCCGCCTGGTGTGCGAGTTCATCGGCAACGTCAACATCTTCGACACCCAAGTGGTCGATGACGCCGAAGGCCACGCGGTGCTCAAGTGCCCGGACCTGGACCGCGACATCTATGTGGGCTACGGCATCGCCACCTCGGTGGAAGACAAGTCGGTAACCTACGCCATCCGCCCGGAAAAACTGTTGGTCACCACCGAAATGCCGACCTGCGAGCACAACTGGTCCAGCGGCAAGGTGCACGACATCGCCTACCTGGGCGGCCACTCGGTGTTCTACGTGGAGCTGCCGAGCGGCAAGCTGGTGCAGTCCTTCGTGGCCAACGCCGAACGCCGTGGCCAGCGGCCGACCTGGGGTGACCAGGTCTACGTATGGTGGGAAGACGACAGCGGCGTGGTACTGCGCTCATGAACATGAAGAAGCTCAAGCGCCGCCTGCAACGAATAACGCCCAGTGGCCGTCATGCGGTCATTGGCATTCCCTTCCTGTGGCTGTTCCTGTTCTTCATGCTGCCGTTCTTCATCGTCCTGAAGATCAGTTTTGCCGAAGCCGACGTGGCGATCCCGCCGTATACCGAGATCTACACCTTCGTTGAGCAGAAACTGCAGTTGGTGCTCAACCTGGGCAACTACGCGATGCTCGGCGACGACGAGTTGTACATCGCTGCGTACCTGGGCTCGCTGAAAATGGCGTTCTTCAGCACGCTGCTGTGCCTGTTGATCGGCTACCCGATGGCCTATGCCATTGCCAGTGCGCGCAAAGAGATGCAGACCGTGCTGGTGCTGCTGATCATGATGCCGACCTGGACCGCGATCCTGATCCGCGTGTATGCGTGGATGGGCATCCTCAGCAACAACGGTTTGCTCAATGGCTTCCTGCTGTCCATCGGCTTGATCAACGAGCCGCTGCAGATCCTCAACACCAACATCGCGGTGTATATCGGCGTGGTCTATTCGTACCTGCCGTTCATGATCCTGCCGCTGTACGCCAACCTGGTGAAACACGACCAGAGCCTGCTGGAAGCCGCTTCGGACCTGGGTTCGAGCACCTTCAACAGCTTCTGGAAGATCACCGTGCCGCTGTCCAAGAACGGCATCATCGCCGGTTGCATGCTGGTGTTCATCCCCGTCGTGGGCGAGTTCGTGATCCCGGAACTGCTGGGCGGCCCGGAAACCCTGATGATCGGTAAAGTGTTGTGGCAAGAGTTCTTCAACAACCGTGACTGGCCGGTGGCCTCCGCCCTGGCGGTGGTGATGCTGGCGATCCTGATCGTGCCGATCATCCTGTTCAACCGCAGCCAAGCCAAAGAGATGGAGGGCAAGATATGAAGCGCTTCAGTTTCTCGAGTTTCATGCTGGTGGCGGGGCTGCTGTTCATCTACCTGCCGATGCTGATCCTGGTGATCTACTCGTTCAACGAATCCAAGCTGGTGACAGTGTGGGGCGGTTGGTCGATCAAGTGGTACGTGGGCCTTCTGGACAACACCCAGTTGATGGGCTCTGTGGCGCGTTCCCTGGAAATCGCCTGCTACACGGCAGTGGCCGCGGTAGCGCTGGGCACCCTGGCGGCCTTCGTGCTGACGCGCATCAGCCAGTTCAAGGGCCGCACGCTGTTTGGCGGCCTGGTGACCGCGCCGTTGGTGATGCCCGAGGTGATCACCGGTCTGTCGCTGTTGCTGCTGTTCGTGGCCATGGCGCAGATGATCGGCTGGCCCCAGGAGCGTGGCATCGTCACCATCTGGATCGCCCACACCACATTCTGCGCGGCGTATGTGGCGGTGGTGGTGTCGGCGCGCTTGCGTGAGCTGGACCTGTCGATCGAAGAAGCGGCGATGGACCTGGGGGCGCGGCCGTGGAAGGTGTTCTTCCTGATCACCATCCCGATGATTGCGCCGTCGCTGGCGGCGGGCGGCATGATGTCGTTCGCGTTGTCCCTGGATGACCTCGTGCTTGCCAGCTTCGTATCGGGCCCGGGCTCGACGACCTTGCCGATGGAGGTGTTCTCGGCGGTGCGCCTTGGGGTCAAACCCGAAATCAACGCCGTGGCCAGTCTGATCCTGCTGGCGGTGTCGCTGGTGACCTTCCTGGTGTGGTTCTTCAGCCGGCGTGCCGAAGAGATGCGCAAGAAGGCCATTCAGCAAGCGATTGAAGAAGCCGCTGCCGATGGCTGGCAGCAGCCGGACAAGCGCCGGGCAGCTGCACCGGTCTAAATGTGGGAGGGGGCTTGCCCCCGATGACAGTGTGTCAGCCAATGGATATGTGGCTGATGCTCCGCTATCGGGGGCAAGCCCCCTCCTACGTTTGATTGCATTTCAAGTCCAGGGCGACTTGCGGATCACCTCCACAAAATTCATCGGCTTGAACCCCGGCTCCTGATCCACCAGCACATCCGTCTTCACGTTGCCGAACGTGGTCTGCGGACGATGGCGCAAGCCGTCGGCAAACGCGCAGATGATGCACTCCTTGAACCCCTCGCCGCGTGGGTGCGCATGCACCACGGCTTCGCGCTGCAAGCTGGAAAACGCGGCGTAGTCCATGCCCAGCACGTCCATTTCAACGCCGGCCGTCACCAGTGCCACAGTCGGGCGCAAATGTTGCGGCACGCCTGGGGTGGTGTGCAGGGCGATGGACAGCCACACCTGTTCAATATCGTCATCGCTCAGCCCATATGGCTTGAGGAACGCGGCCGCGGCGTTGGCACCGTCGACTTCGAAGCGCTCGTTGTCACTGCGATGGCCCTCCACCAGGCCCAGGTCATGGAACATCGCGCCGACATAGAGCAGCTCCGGGTTGTAGGCCAGTTGCTTGCGTTCACCGCTCAAGGCGCCGAACAGGAATACCCGGCGCGAGTGGTGGTAGAGCAGGTCGGATTCGACGTCGCGGATGTATTCGGTGGTGGCCTTGGCCAGGGCGCTGTCCGGAATCGGGATGCCGGCGATGGTGGTGGTCATGGTGGTTCTCCTCAACAAAGCGCCGGGGGTGGCGCCGATGAGTCCAGTCTGTTCGCGTGGCCGCCAAGGGGCCATCGCGGCGGGGGAGCGATCCCGGCCAATGTGCTGGCATATCACGCCAAGGGTGTACTCGGTCAAATGTAGGCGCTGGCTTGTCGGATCGCCGCACCGCTGCGATATCATCACCGCGGTATACCTGATGGACCGAGTCGCTTGCATCGCAGGCAAGCCAGCTCCCGCAGGGTTTTGCGTTCGCCCGGACATAAAGGTCTACCCATGCAAAAAACCGTCGCCATCCTGATCTTCCCCGGCGTCCAGTCACTGGACGTGAGCGGTCCCATGGACGTGTTCTGCGAAGCCAACCGTTTTCTGCCGCTGCAGGATCATTACCGGTTGGACGTCATCGGCTTCGGTCACGGCAACATGGTTGCTTCCAACGGCCTGTCATTGCAGGCCCACCGGCACTACAGCGACGCGTTGCAAGCGTATGACCTGCTGCTGGTGGCGGGTGGTCCGCAGTTGCCCTTCGAAGACTTCGGCGCCGAGTTCGATGCTTGGTTGCGTGGCGCCACGGCGCGTGCGCAGCGCTTCGGCTCGATCTGCAACGGCGCTTTCCTGCTGGCCCGCGCCGGGCTGCTGGACGGGAAAACCGTGACCACCCACTGGAACGATGCGGCGGATCTGGCGCGCTTGTGCCCCACGGCTCAGGTCGAAGCCGACCGTCTCTACGTGCAGGACGGCAGTCTCTACACCTCGGCCGGGGTCACGGCGGGCATCGATCTGTCGTTGTATCTGTTGGCCCAGGATCATGGCCCGGAAGTCGCGCTGAGCGTGGCCAAGCGGCTGGTGGTGTTCACCCAGCGGTCGGGCGGGCAGTCGCAGTTCAGCCCGTTTCTGACGCCCCACGCCGAAACCACCTCGGCGGTAGCGCTGGTGCAGTTGTATGTGTTGGCGAACCTGACCGGGGACCTGACCATTGCCGATCTGGCCAAGGCCGCGAACATGAGCGCACGCAATTTCTCCCGGGTGTTTGCCCGTGAGGCGCGGATCACGCCGGCGGAGTTTGTCGAGCGGGCGCGGGTGGACGCGGCGCGGGTCATGCTGGAAAGCAGCCCCGCACCGCTCAAGACCGTGGCCTACCAATGCGGCTTTCGCGACGCCCAGCACATGCGCAGTGTGTTCAACCGCCGCCTGGGCGTGACGCCGCAACAGTTCCGGCTTAACTTTGCGGCGCCGGTATAGGCGCCGGTTACTGCGGCGCGCGCGCGGGCAACAGCTTCAGTGTCCCGCGCGTATTGGCCGTCACTTCCTCATCGGTGAAATGCGCCTGTTCGTAGCCACCTTCGATGTAGGTTTCGGCCTGGTCGCTGTAGTGTCGGTCAAACGGCACGCCACTTTGCCCGACCGGGTTGATGGTCAGTGCGTGAGCCGCATCGGCGAAGTCGATCAAGCGGCGGGTCGAGGAGCCGTAGGTGACCGGCCACGGCGCCGGGCCGATCATGGCCGACTGGTTGTTCGGCACTTCATGGGTGCCCGGCGCAGGGAACGGGCCGACGTTGAATACCTTGTCCAAAGGCTTCTGCATGCCCAATGGATGGCCGTGGGTCAGGGTATGCGCGGTGCCCCACTGCCATTGGCCCGGGTCATCGCCGAGGGTGGCCTTGAGGTGCGCGAGGCTGTTGTCCCAGGCGAGCTTGACGGTGTCGGCGCGCTTGCCATCCCACCACGGTGAGTCCGGCGTGGCGGCCAGGCGTGGCAGGGCGGCGTCGATCACGCGGGTGGTGAGCAGAGTCTTGAACATGCCGTCGCCGAGTTTCGGGTGGAAGGCCGCGTCGGTCAGGTTGAACAGGAACTGGTTGAACAGCGTGGCGCTGGTGGAGTCCAGCGGGTAGTCACCTTTCCAACGTGCAAGCTGCTCCACCAGTTTCAACTGTGCCGGGTCCTTGACCACCTCACGCAGTACCGGCAACAGCGGCGCCAGCAGGCGCGGGCCGAAAGCGGTGGTGGTGCCCAGTTGCAAGGCCTGGCTGTTGTTCACGTCCCATTTCACGCTCTTGTCGCTCAACTGCGCATTCAACTGCTGGCCACGGTCGGCCAGGTTGTAATAGCCGGGGATCTCCATACCGGTGGGCGACGCGGGCTGAGCATTGGCCGACACCACATAGCCGCGTGCCGGGTTTTCTTCCTGCGGGTTGGCGCTGAAGGGGTAGAAACCCGGTTTATCGGCCTGTTCGGTACTGCCATCGAGGATGAAACCGGGGTTGACCCCGGCCGGGCGAATCGGCAATTGCGCCGCCGCCCACCAGCCGATATCGCCCTTGGCGTTGGCCCACACGATATTCAGGCCCGGCGCGGACACCTTGGCTGCAGCGGCTCGGGCCTTGGCCAGGGTGTCGGCGCGGTTGAGCTGGTAGAAGCCTTCGAGGATCGGATTCTGGGTGTCGAGGAACGCCCACCACATGGCAATCGGGGTCTTGCCGGCGTTCTCGCCGAGCACGTCATTGATGATCGGGCCGTGGGGCGATTGGCGCAGGGTCAACGTCACCGGCGCCTGGCCCTTCACCGCGATCTGTTGCTCGGTGCGGGTCATGTCGACCCACTGGCCGTGGTACCAGACCTGGTTGGCATTGTCCGGGTTGACCTTCTCGGCGATCAGGTCGAGGTCGTCGTTCTGGAACATGGTCAGGCTCCAGCCGAAATCCAGGTTGTGTCCCAAGAATGCCATCGGCACCAGTGCGTTGTGATAGCCATACAGCTCGAAACCCGGCGCCGACAGCTGCGCTTCGTACCACACCGACGGCACCGAGAAACGAATATGCGGGTCACCCGCCAGCAACGGCTTGCCGCTCTTGGTACGGTTACCGCTGATGGCCCAGGCGTTACTGCCTTCGAACTGCGGCAGGCCGTTGTCGGCCAGGGCCTGTTCGCTCAGTGACGCGAGGGCGCCGAGGGTCTGCCAGTCGCTGGCGGCGAGGTTGAGGGCGCCCTTGGGCTGCCAGTCGAGGTCAAAGATTTTCAGGTAGTCGCTGCCCAACTGGTCGCGTACGTAAGTCAGCAAAGGCTCGGTGCGAAACGCGGCGGCAAAGCTGTAGGCCATATACCCGGCGACGCTGATGGTGTCTTCGGCGGTGAACGGCCGCTTGGGGATGCCCAGCACGTCGAACTCCATCGGACGGGCGTGGCTGTCCTGATACTGGTTGATCCCGTCCAGATAGGCTTGCAGGGCCTTCCAGTGCGCCGACTCATGATCCAGTTGCGCCACATAGGTCGCGGCGCGGTCGCGAATGCGCAGGCTGCGGAACAGTTTGTCGGTCTCCAGCACCTTCGGCCCGAGCACTTCGGCCAATTCGCCACGCGCCAGGCGCCGCATGATTTCCATCTGGAACAGACGGTCCTGGGCATGCACATAGCCCAGGGCGCGATACAGGTCGGTTTCGTTCTCGGCGCGGATATGCGGCACGCCACGGTCGTCGTAGCGCACCGTGACCGAGCCTTGCAGGTTGGCCAGCGTCACCGTGCCCTGGCGGGTGGGCTGCTTGCTATAGACGTATGCGCCTGCGCCAAGGGCAGCCAGCACGACCAGAACCGCGAACACCTGCAAGACGCGCTTCATGAACATTCCTTACCAAGAGAGAGGCGGGTTACGAGCCTTTTGGCCACGAACAATAGCAGCCCACCGCCAGGGTGTGAGTAGCATTTATCTCGCGCCCCACTTCAAGGGCCTTCAGGATCGGCTCAATAAAGCTGTTGCTGGAATTGCACGTGAGGCCCTCGCTGTAGGGCCCGAAATACGCGAGCTTGCCTGTGCGATCCCAGATCCCCACGGCCGGGCTGGCCGGCACCTGGTCGGCGCCGGGCAGGGCGGCGAGGGTTTTCATCGTGCGCAGGTTGTCGGGCAGTTGGCCGTGGCTGCCGGGCTTTTGCAGGGCGTAGAACTCGACGCCTTGGGGCGCGTACTGCTCGATCAACTCGCCCAGGTGCTGCTGGTTGCCGACGTTGCACGGGCAGGCTGGGTCCCAGAAGTGCACCAGGCGGATCGGGCCGGGGCCGGCGAGGTCGGCGGGCAGCTTCAATGGGTCACCGGAAAACACCGCCGTGTGTTCGCTGAAGGCGCGCAGGTAGCGGCCCTGGAACCAGTCATACGCCGCCCACAGCACGCCCGCGCAGATAACCAGGATCAGGCTGGCGAATAGAGCGGTGCGGTAGGGCTGTCGCATTCAGATGTATCCTCGAAGGTCGCGTAGCTTGCCATGCTTGTCCTGACAGATGAATATCGCAGCTCGATATTCATCTTCGCCGCCAGTCTGGAAGCCTTTATGCCCGTCACCTTTGACCCCGATCATCTGCGCGAAAGCTTGCAGCCCCTGGTGGATGCGCAACCGCTTTCAGCCGAGGCACGGGTCTACCAGCGTTTCTATGGGCTGGACCAGGCGGTGAGTCGCCTGGGGCGCTTCGAGGTGGATGGATTCGAGGTGGTCGCGCAAGTGTGGTGGCCGCCCACACCGGTGGCCACGATGTTCATGTTCCACGGCTTCTACGACCACATGGGGCTGTACCGTCATGTGGTGAAGTGGGCGCTGGACCAGGGCTTCGTGTTGATCGCCTGCGATCTGCCCGGGCATGGGCTGTCCAGCGGCGCGCGTGCCAGCATCGACGATTTTGCGGTGTACCAGCACGTGGTGCAGGCCCTGTTTAGCCAGGCCGAAGCCCTGCAATTACCACAACCCTGGCACCTGTTCGGGCAAAGCACCGGCGGCGCGGTGGTGGTGGACCACCTGCTCAACCACGGCGCCGACAGCCCCGCCCAGGGCAAGACCTTCCTGCTGTCCCCCCTGGTGCGGCCGCGTGCGTGGGGCTGGTCGCAGGTCAGCTATTACCTGCTGCGCCCCTTCGTCAAAGGCATTGCGCGGCGGTTCAGCGAAAACACCAACGACCCCGCGTTCAAACCGTTCCTTGAAGCCGACCCGCTGCAGCCGCGCCAGTTGCCGACCGCCTGGGTGGGCGCCTTGGCGCGCTGGATCAAACACATCGAAGCCGCACCGCGCAGCCCTCGGCGGCCGGTGATCGTGCAGGGTGAAGAAGACATGACGGTGGACTGGCAGCACAACCTGCAGGTGTTGCGGAGCAAGTTCGACCAGCCGGAGGTGTTGATGCTGCCGCGTGGCAGGCATCACTTGGCCAATGAGATTCCGGAGATTCGCGAGCAGTACTTCAGGTATCTCACCCAGCACCTGAACTAAGACGATCCAAATGTGGGAGGGTGCTTGCCCCTCCCACATTTTTTACTGCGCAAGGCTTGAGGTGCTTTGGCCGACCGCCAGGCCCGCGCGAATAGCGGCAAGGGCTGCCTGGTAATACGCCTTACCTTCCGGCGACTCCGCAAACGTCGCGAATTCTTCCAACTCCGGGTCGGACAGATCCCGATAGACGTACAGCAGCGTGTTGTTCAGATCCTTGTCGATCTGCTGCATCAACCGTTCACGTTGACCATTCAACATGCCTTGGGCCTGGCCGCCGCCCAGCAGGCCGGGGATCATCTGGCTCAGGCTGTCGGCCGCCACGCCGGCAATCGCCAGGCTGACTTCCGCGCCGGCTTCACGGGCCGGCAGGGCCTGGGCCAGGTGGCCGATGATCAGGCTGCGTGTGGCGCCGGCTTCGATTTTCGGCAAACCCTGGGCGTTTTTCGCCAGTTGGTCACGGCGGGTGGCGAGCAATTCGGCGGCGACAATCTTGCGGCCCAGGGGCGATTGGAAAAACGCCAAGGCAGGCGCAGGGTCCGCCAGGTGTTTGCGCAATTGCGCTTCGGCACGCTGGTCCATGGCCTGGGCGGCAAAGCGTTTATTGCTGTTGTCCACCAGCGCCTGGTACACCGCCGGCGGCAGGCTATTGCGATAGCGTTGCTGGGCGGCACTGAGGGCGTCATTGAAATGCGCACGTTGTTCGGCCCAGCCGGCGACCTTGTACAACTGGTCATGGCCGTCTGCCCAGGCGGGCAAAACGCAGAACATCAGCAAGGAAAAAAACAAACGACGCATAGGGACTCCTGTCAGTCGGCCACTATTGTCCGTGTCGGGCGTAGGATTTGTCGAGAAGTCCTATCAGTCACCTGACTAAAGTGTATTCAGACGCTCGGCGGCTCTGTCGGATTCACAGGCGTATGGATACTATGCGCGCCATGCAAATGCCCTTCGATCACCCCTTGCTGCAACGTATTGTCGACGACCTGGCCGAAAAGGGCTGGTCCCGACAGGACGGCTTCCTGCCCCAGGCTCTGACCCTGGAACTGGCGGCTGAGTGCCGTAAACGCAAGGCCGAAGGTGAGCTGGCCCCGGCAGCGGTAGGGCGCGGCCCGAGCCAGGAGATCCGTGAAGGCATTCGCGGTGACCACATCCAGTGGCTGGAAGAGGGCGATGCGGCGGTTTGCGACACCTATATGGCGGTGATGGACAGCCTGCGCCTGGCCATGAACCGTGGCCTGTTCCTGGGCCTGGAAGACTTCGAAAGCCATTTCGCGATGTACCCGCCGGGGGCGTTTTACCTCAAGCACCTGGATCGTTTCCGTGACGATGACCGGCGCATGGTCTCGGCGGTGATCTACTTGAACGATGCCTGGCTGCCCGAACATGGCGGCCAGTTGCGCATGTACCTCAAAAACGGCGTCGAATATGACGTGGTGCCCACCGGCGGTAGCCTGGTGGTGTTCCTGTCGGGCGAGGTGCCCCACGAAGTGATGCCCGCCACGCGCGAACGCCTGTCCCTCACCGGCTGGTTTCGCCGGCGGGGCAACGAGCCGTTCTGAGCATGCAAAAGATTCTGATCAGCCGCTGCCTGCTCGGGCACAAGGTGCGTTATGACGGTGGCGCCAGCGGGCCGTTCGACCAGTTAGCCGCGTGGCAGGCCGAGGGGCGTGTGGTTGCGATCTGCCCGGAAGTGTCGGGTGGTTTGCCAACGCCACGACCTGCTGCCGAGATCCCAGGCGGGCAGGGTGTGGATGTGTGGGAGGGGCGTGCCCAGGTGCTGACGGCCGAGGGCGAAGATTTCAGCGCAGCGTTCCTTGATGGTGCCCGCCAGGCACTGGCTCTGGTTCAACGCCACGCTATCCGCATCGCCGTGCTCAAGGCCAATAGCCCGTCCTGTGGCAACCTGCTCACCTATGACGGCACTTTTACCGGCGTGAAAGTGAGTGGCGAGGGCGTAACCGCGGCACTGCTCAAGCGCCACGGCGTGCAGGTGTTCAGTGAGCTGGAGCTGCCTGAGGCTGCGCGGGCACTGGCGCGGCTGTAGTCGGGGTTTCTCCTTCAAACCACTTCTGCGACAGCGCCTTTAACCGGCCATCCTCCTTCACCCGCTTCAGCGCGCCGTCCAGGCTCGTCTTGAACGCCGGGTTACCCTTCTGGAACGGGATCACCAAATCAGGCTTCTCGCGATAAACCTCGCTGAAATCGAACTGATCCTCAAGGTCGGCAGTCTTAGCGATATGGTTGATGGCCACGTCGTACTTGCCGGTTGCCACGCCGGGCAGCAAGTCGACGTCATCGGTGGTGATGAACGAGGAGCGCACATCCATTTCCTTTGCCAGCAGCTCACCCAGTTCCACTTCGAAACCGGTGAGTTTGTCGCCTTCCTTGAAGTTGAACGGAGGTGTATTGGCTTCAAGGGCGATGCGCAGTTCGCCACGATCGAACACATCATCGACCAGTTCGGCGTGAGCCAGGGGGCTCAGAAGGGGAAGCAGCAGTAACAGGCCAGGCGAAAAGCGCATGGTCACTCCTAGAGAATTTTTATGTGCGAGGCGCCGGTCAGCATCGCTTTGCTATGGTGTTGAGTGCCTTGGACAGCAATTTGTCGCGAAGTTGTCTTAACCCTACAGATTTCACAGAAAAACTGGAGAAGCGAATGAAAGCCCTTTTGTCCCGTGCCACCCTGGCCTCCCTGATGCTGGGTGCTTCGATGTTGGCAAACGCTGCTGATGTTCCCCGCACCCCCGCACCCAAGGGCGCCGAGGTGTTTATCGTCTCGCCCAAAGATGGCGCCACCGTCGACAAGACCTTCACCGTCAAGTTTGGCGTGAAGGGGTTGGACCTGGAACCGATCGACAAGCAGGTGCCCGGTGCCGGTCACCATCACCTGCTGGTCGACCAGGACGTGACGTCGCTCAAAGCAGACGAGGCGATCCCGGCCACCGCCACCTCTATCCATTTCGGCAAGGCGCAAACCGAAACCGAACTGACACTGGCCCCAGGCAAGCACACCTTGCAGCTGGTGGCGGGCGATAACGTGCACCGCCAGTTCGAGCCCACTGTAGCCTCGAAAGTGATCACGGTTAACGTCAAGTAAGATTTGTTCAGATGCAAAAAAGGGAGCCCCGAGGGGCTCCCTTTTTCGTGGTGCGGTCGAAACCTTAGAACAACACGCGGCTACGGATAGTGCCGTTGATGTGCTGCAGCTTCTCTTGCGCCAGGTCCGAGTACTCGGCGTCGACGTCGATCACCACGTAGCCGACCTTCTCGTTGGTCTGCAGGAACTGACCGGAGATGTTGATGCCGTTTTCCGCGAAGACCTTGTTGATCTCCATCATCACGCCAGGGATGTTCTGGTGGATGTGCAGCAGACGGTGTTTGCCAGGGTGAGCCGGCAGGGCCACTTCCGGGAAGTTCACGGACGATACCGAGGTACCGTTGTCGCTGTACTTGACCAGCTTCTCGGCCACTTCCAGGCCAATGTTGGCTTGGGCTTCAGCGGTGGAACCGCCGATGTGCGGGGTCAGGATCACGTTGTCCAGGCCACGCAGCGGGCTTTCGAAGATGTCGTCGTTGGAGCGAGGCTCAACCGGGAACACGTCGATGGCGGCGCCGATCAGGTGCTTGTCCTTGATCGCATCGGCCAGGGCGTCCAGCTCGACCACGGTGCCGCGTGCGGCGTTGATCAGGATGCCGCCCTTCTTGATGGCGCGGATTTCCTTCTCGCCGATCATCCACTGGGTCTCGGCGGTTTCCGGAACGTGCAGGGTCACGATGTCGGACATGCCCAGCAGCTCGGTCAGGCTGGCCACTTGGGTGGCGTTGCCCAATGGCAGCTTGGTCAGGGTGTCGTAGAAGAACACCTGCATACCGAGGCCTTCAGCCAGGACCGACAACTGAGTGCCGATCGAGCCGTAACCGACGATGCCCAGCTTCTTGCCGCGGATCTCGAAGGAGTTGGCCGCGCTCTTGATCCAGCCGCCACGGTGGCAGGAAGCGTTCTTCTCGGGAATGCCGCGCAACAACAGGATGGCCTCGGCCAGCACCAGCTCCGCCACGGAACGGGTGTTGGAGTACGGTGCGTTGAACACCGCGATGCCGCGCTCGCGCGCAGCAGAGAGGTCGACCTGGTTGGTGCCGATGCAGAAACAGCCGACCGCCACGAGTTTCTTGGCGTGATCGAAGATTTCTTCGGTCAGCTGAGTGCGGGAGCGAATGCCGATAAAGTGCGCGTCGGCGATCTTTTCCTTGAGCTGGGCTTCCGGCAGAGAACTGGTGATGTACTCAATGCTGGAGTACCCGGCGGCCTTCAGTACTTCGACGGCCGATGGGTGGACGCCTTCCAGAAGAAGGAACTTGATCTTGCTCTTATCGAGAGAAGTCTTGCTCATCTGCGTAAACCTGTATCCCGGAGAAAAATGGCAGGGAATCGGATCGCTTAAGCTGACCCGGACGGCAGGAAAGCCGTCACCGCAGAAACGCCCTTGGGCTCTGTCCTGCGGGGGCGGTATGCTAGCATACGCGCCCCGCTAAACACTCATTCCTGCGACGTGAAGCGTTCTCAGGATGACCATGAATTGTTCGAGAGTTCTGTCGATGACCCATCCTGCCCTGATTGATGAGCTAAAGACCCTGGTTGAGCCCGGCAAAGTGCTGACCGATGCAGACTCCCTGGAGGCTTACGGCAAGGATTGGACCAAGCACTTCGCACCCGCCCCGACCGCCATCGTCTTCCCCAAGACCACCGAGCAGGTCCAGGCCATCGTGCGTTGGGCCAATACCCACAAGGTGGCGCTGGTGCCATCCGGTGGGCGTACTGGCCTGTCGGCCGCTGCCGTGGCGGCCAATGGCGAAGTGGTGGTGTCGTTCGACTACATGAACCAGATCCTCGACGTGAACCTCACCGACCGCACCGCCGTGTGCCAGCCGGGCGTGGTCACCAAGCAATTGCAGAACGTTGCCGAAGAAAAAGGCCTGTACTACCCGGTGGACTTCGCGTCGTCGGGTTCCAGCCAGATTGGCGGCAACATCGGCACCAATGCCGGCGGAATCAAGGTCATTCGCTACGGCATGACCCGCAACTGGGTGGCCGGCATGAAGGTCGTCACCGGCAAGGGCGATGTACTGGAGCTGAACCGCGACCTGATCAAGAACGCTACCGGCTACGACATGCGCCAACTGTTCATCGGCGCCGAAGGCACCCTGGGCTTTGTGGTCGAAGCCACCATGCGCCTGGATCGTGCGCCGAAAAACCTCACCGCCATGGTGCTCGGCACTACTGACTTTGATTCGATCATGCCGGTATTGCACGCGTTCCAGAGCAAGCTGGACCTGACCGCCTTCGAGTTCTTCTCCGACAAGGCCCTGGCCAAGGTCATGGGCCGTGGCGACGTGCCGGCGCCGTTCGAAACCGAGTGCCCGTTCTATGCGCTGCTGGAATTCGAAGCCACCACCGAAGAAGTCGCCAACCACGCACTGGAAACCTTCGAGCACTGCGTGGAACAAGGCTGGGTGCTGGACGGTGTGATGAGCCAGAGTGAAACCCAGCTGCACAACCTGTGGAAACTGCGCGAGTACATCTCCGAGACCATTTCCCACTGGACCCCATACAAGAACGATATTTCGGTGACTGTCTCCAAAGTACCGGCGTTCTTGAAGGAAATTGACGCGATCGTCGGCGAGCACTATCCGGACTTCGAAATCGTCTGGTTCGGCCACATCGGCGACGGCAACCTGCACCTGAACATCCTCAAGCCGGAAAACCTGAGCAAGGACGAGTTCTTTGCCAAATGCGCCACTGTGAACAAGTGGGTGTTCGAAACCGTCGAGAAATACAACGGCTCGATCTCCGCTGAACACGGCGTTGGCATGACCAAGCGCGATTACCTGACCTACAGTCGCTCGCCGGTTGAAATCGAATACATGAAGGCTGTCAAAGCAGTGTTCGACCCGAACGGGATCATGAACCCTGGCAAGATCTTCGCTGTTTAATCGCCCTGAAGGAGTCGTTCCATGAGCTACCAGCACAAGTATGTCGACGGCACCAACATCCACTTTCCGGTGGGGAAAGTGGTGTGTATCGGGCGTAACTACGCCGAACATGCCAAGGAACTGGACAACCCGGTACCGACCGAACCGTTGCTGTTCATCAAGCCGGGCAGCTGTGTGGTGCCGTTGGGCGACAGTTTCACTATCCCCACCGAGCGCGGTTCGGTGCATTACGAAGCGGAGATCGCGGTGTTGATCGGCAAACCATTGTCGAACAAGCCCAGCCGTGAAGAAGTGCTGGATGCCATCTCCGGCTTCGCCCCGGCCCTGGACCTGACCCTGCGCGACAAGCAGGCCGAGTTGAAAGCCAAGGGCCTGCCGTGGGAAATCGCCAAATCCTTCGACGGCGCGGCGGTGATTGCGCCGTTCGTGGTGGGCAGTACCTTTGCGGACGTGACCGACATCGGCATCCGCCTGACCATCAATGGCGAGGTGCGCCAGGACGGCAACAGCGCGCAGATGCTCAACCCGATCATCCCGATGATCCAGCACATGGCCGGCTGCTTCTCGCTGCAGGCGGGCGACGTGATCCTCACCGGCACCCCGGCCGGTGTAGGCCCGCTGAATGTGGGGGATGAGTTGGTGCTGGAACTGGCGGGCCAGCATCGTTTTGAAAGCGTTGTTCGTTAAGCACAGACAAAACGCGGTCAAAATTGTGGGAGGTGGCTTGCCCCCGATGGCGGTTTATCAGTCAAACATCTGTTGCCTGACACTCAGCAATCGGGGGCAAGCCCCCTCCCACATCCCAGGCTTTTGCATTTTTTTCACACGCCATCCGGATAATCCTCAGCCTCGTTCGCGCAGGCCCGTTGTTCCTGTGCTATCACCTAACGCTGACTTTCCGGAAAAAGCGCCCAATGGCCGTGTCCCTGCCCTCCGCTTCACCCAAGCCGCGTTCTCGTTTTGCCATGCGCTGGTATTCCTGGCTGTTGCTGACAGGGGTGATCCTGTATGGCGTGGCCTGGGCCCTGCACTGGGATGATCGCGGTGTGTTGTGGGTGCTGGAGCGCTTTGAGACGCCGGCTGAACGCCAGCAGAGTGTATGGCTGCCGGACTACCATGCGGTCATTGATGGCAAGCTCTTGCCGGGGATGGAGAAGGACGAAGCGTCAGACGTTGCCTACAACCCACAGACCAAAACCCTGTTTTCCGTGATGGGCAAAAACCCGTTCCTGGCCGAGTTGAGCCTGCAAGGCGATGTATTGCGCAAGATGCCGCTCAACGGCTGGGACAACCCGGAAGGCGTGACCGTGATGGAGAATGGCCTGTTGGCAGTGGTCGACGAGCGCCAGCACACCCTGACCATCGTCAAGGTCGATGCGAGCACCACCCAACTGAACAAGGCCGACTTCACCAGCTATGACCTCGGCCCGTCCAAGGACCAGAACAAGGCCTTCGAAGCCATCACCTGGGACAAGCGTAACCAGCAGTTGATCCTTGGCGAAGAGCGCCCGCCCGCGCTGTTTACCTGGAAAAGCGACGGCGGCCCGACCCTGGCGGGCGATAAACACACGCTGGCGAGCAAAGAACTGGACATGCGCAACCTCTCGGCCCTGTCCGTCGACCCGCGTACCGGGCATTTGCTGGTGCTGTCGGCCGACTCCCATCTGTTGCTGGAGCTGGACGAGAAGGGCCAGCAAGTCAGCTTCATGACCCTGCTCGGCGGTTTCAACGGCCTCAAGCACACCATTCCCCGTGCCGAAGGGGTGACCATGGACGAGGAGGGCACGCTGTACATCGTCAGTGAGCCAAACCTGTTCTACCGATTCGAAAAGCAGAAATAGCACACCGATTACGTCAGATATGTCTCTGTGAGCGGCATCTGCCAGACATCCGGGCGTGTTTAAGTTTAAATTCAGACGGGCGTGATATTCATTCGCCACTTTTGAATTTGAGCCCCCCCCCGATGCAACGACTAGCCCGCCCCAAACCCCTGTTCATCATGCTTGCGCTGATCGCCCTGGTCAGCGCCGGGGCCGTTGCGCAGCATTTTCGCCTGTTCGAACGTGCCTGGTTCAATTGGCAGGTATGGCGCCAGCCAGCGGACGAACACTCCATCGGGCTGGCGGACTACCGCGTCACGCTGGAAGCCCAGGCCATTGAGGGGCTCGACGACGATGTCTCGGCCCTGACCTACGACCCGGTGCGCAAAAGCCTGTTCACCGTCACCAATAAAAACGCCGAGCTGATCGAGTTGTCCCTGGAAGGCAAGATCTTGCGGCGCATCCCCTTGATCGGGTTCGGCGATGCCGAAGCCGTGGAGTTCATCAGCGACAACATCTATGTCATCAGCGATGAGCGCCAGCAGCGGCTGATCAAGGTGCATGTGGACGATGACACCCAATTCCTCGACGCCGCTGACGCGGAGCAGATGACCCTGGGCCTGCACGTCGGTGGCAACAAGGGCTTTGAAGGCCTGGCCTACGACTCGGTGGGCAAGCGCCTGTTCGTGGCCAAGGAGCGCGACCCGATGCTGATCTATGAGGTGCATGGCTTCCCGCATTTCAAACCGGAAAAAACCTACTCGGTACACGTGATCAATAACCCCAAGCGCGATGCCGGGTTGTTTGTGCGTGACCTGTCGAGCCTGCAATACGATGAGCGCAGCGGCCATCTGCTGGCGCTGTCGGATGAGTCGTTTCTGGTGCTGGAACTGGATATCGACGGTCGCCCGTTGAGCAGTCTGTCACTGCTCAACGGACGTCATGGCCTGACGAAGCGAGTGCCGCAGGCCGAAGGCATCGCCATGGATGACGAGGGCGCGCTGTACCTCGTCAGCGAGCCGAACCTGTTCTACGTCTTCAAGAAGCCTTGAGGGTTTTGACGCCTTCGGCGGTGCCCAGCAGCAGCACATCGGCCGGACGCGCCGCGAACAGGCCGTTGGTGACCACGCCGACAATCGCGTTGATCTGCGTTTCAAGCTCCACCGGATTGGTGATCTGCATGTTGAACACGTCGAGGATAATGTTGCCGTTGTCGGTCAGCACGCCCTCACGGTACACCGGGTCGCCGCCCAGCTTCACCAGCTCGCGGGCCACGTGGCTGCGGGCCATCGGGATCACTTCCACTGGTAACGGGAAGGCACCGAGCACCGGCACCAGCTTGCTGGCGTCGGCGATGCAGATGAAGGTCTTGGCCACGGCCGCGACGATCTTCTCGCGGGTCAGGGCTGCGCCGCCGCCCTTGATCAGGTTCAGGTGTTCGTCGCTTTCATCGGCGCCGTCGATGTAGAACTCCAGGTCGCTCACGGTGTTGAGCTCGTACACCGGAATGCCGTGGCCCTTGAGGCGTGCGGCGGTGGCTTCGGAGCTGGCCACGGCGCCATCGAATGCGCCCTTGTGCTGGGCCAGTGCATCGATAAAGCAGTTGGCGGTGGAGCCGGTGCCGACACCGACGATGCTCTTGTCGTCGAGTTTAGGAAGGATTAAATCGACGGCGGCCTGGGCCACTGCCTGTTTGAGTTGATCCTGGGTCATGCGGGCTCCGGAACGGGCGGGGAGTTATCGAGGGGCGCGAGTATAACCCAACAAAACCTCTGGATTCGTGTGGTCGCCCGCCCAAACGCTGGGTTAGACTCCTTGGCCCTGCCCAACCCGCCCAGTGATATCCGCCGATGCTTGAACAGTACGTCAAAAAGATCCTCACCTCGCGCGTTTACGACGTTGCCGTAGAAACCCCGTTGCAGACCGCCCGTCAGCTCTCCGAGCGGCTGGGCAACCAGGTCTGGCTCAAGCGTGAAGACTTGCAACCGGTGTTCTCGTTCAAGATTCGCGGCGCCTATAACAAGCTGACCCAACTGAGCGCCGAAGAACGTGCGCGCGGCGTGGTCACCGCGTCGGCCGGCAACCATGCCCAGGGCCTGGCCCTGGCGGCGAAGGTGCTGGGGGTCAAGGCCACCATCGTGATGCCCAAGACCACGCCTGAAATCAAGGTCGAAGGCGTGCGCTCCCGTGGCGGCAAAGTGGTGCTGCATGGCGATTCGTTCCCGGAAGCCCTGGCCTACTCGCTCAAACTGGTCGACGAAAAAGGCTACGTGTATATCCACCCCTACGATGATCCGCACACCATTGCCGGGCAGGGCACCGTGGCGATGGAGATCCTGCGCCAGCATCCAGGGCCGCTGGACGCGATTTTCGTACCGGTGGGCGGCGGCGGGCTGATCGCCGGTATTGCGGCGTACGTGAAATACCTGCGCCCCGAGATCAAGATCATCGGCGTCGAGCCGGACGACTCCAACTGCCTGCAAGCCGCCATGGCTGCTGGCGAGCGCGTTGTGCTGCCGACCGTGGGCATCTTTGCCGATGGCGTGGCGGTGGCGCAGATCGGCCAGCACACCTTCGACATCTGCAAGGACTATGTGGATGAAGTGATCACCGTGAACACCGACGAGATCTGTGCGGCGATCAAGGACATCTACGACGATACCCGTTCCATCACCGAGCCGGCAGGGGCTTTGGGCGTGGCCGGGATCAAGAAGTACGTCGAGACCCGTGGCGTCACCGGACAGACTCTGGTCGCCATCGACTCCGGCGCCAACGTCAACTTCGACCGCCTGCGCCACGTGGCCGAACGCGCCGAGCTGGGTGAAGGCCGCGAAGCCATCATCGCCGTGACCATCCCTGAGAAGCCCGGCAGCTTCAAGGCGTTCTGCGAGGCCGTGGGTAAACGCCAGATCACCGAATTCAACTACCGCTACCACTCCGGCAGCGAGGCGCACATCTTTGTCGGCGTGCAGACCCATCCGGAAAATGATCCGCGCAGTGCCCTGATCGCCAGCCTGACCCACCAGGGGTTCCCGGTGCTGGACCTGACCGAGAACGAACTGGCCAAGTTGCACATTCGTCACATGGTGGGCGGGCACGCGGCCAAGGTCAGCGATGAAGTGGTGTTGCGCTTCGAGTTTCCGGAGCGTCCGGGGGCGTTGTTCAACTTTCTTAACAAATTGGGCGGGCGCTGGAACATCTCAATGTTCCACTATCGCAACCACGGCGCAGCAGACGGCCGTGTGGTCGCCGGCCTGCAAGTGCCGGCGGATGAACGTCACCTGGTACCGGCCGCCCTGGAAGCCATCGGCTACCCGTACTGGGATGAAAGCGATAACCCGGCCTACAAACTGTTCCTCGGTTGAGCGACTACGCTGAAGGGGCGGCCTTCAAGGAAAACGACACATGGAAACCCTGACCACCCTGAAAGTTATCCACATGGCAGCCACCGTGGTGTTGCTGCTCAGTGGCCTTGGCCTGGCGCTGCTGGCCTGGCGCAAACGCAGCGCCGGCCCGGCGGTGACCGTGCAGCGCCCGTGGGCGTTCGTCTGGTTGCTGATGGGCGTGTGCGTGGTCAGCATGCCGTTTACCGGCTGGTGGCTGGTGCACCTGGTTGGCTGGCCGCTGGGCCAGACCTGGATCCTGGGTTCCAGCATCCTCTATACCGTGGCGGCGCTGGCCTGGTTCTGGCTGGTGGCGCGGCTCAATCGCCTGCGCAAAGGTGAGGGCGGTAGCCTGAACTTCACGCTGGTGCTGGCGGTGGTCAGTCTGGTGGGGTTTGTGGCGATTGCCGGTCTGATGGGCGCCAAGCCGGTTTAAGGCTTTGGACCGAGTCGTCTGCATCGGGGGCAAGCCCCCTCCCACATTTTGGCCGTGTGAACCCGATCAAGTGTGGGAGGGGGCTTGCCCCCGATGGCTTCATCAGCTGCGCAGCGTGATCACCGGCCAGCCGCGCTTCTCGGCCTCGGCCCGCAGGTTCGGATCCGGATCCACCGCCACCGGGTGAGTCACTTTCTCCAGCAGCGGCAAGTCGTTCATCGAGTCGCTATAGAAATAGCTGTCTTCCAGGCTGTACCCGGTTTCTTCCAGCCAGCGGTTCAAGCGCGTCACCTTTCCTTCACGGAAGCACGGCACATCGGTGCTGCGCCCGGTGTAGCGGCCGTTTTCCATCTCGCACTCGGTGGCGATCAAGGTTTCAACGCCCAGGCGTGCGGCAATCGGCGCGGTGACGAAACGGTTGGTGGCGGTGATGATGACCAACTTGTCACCGGCGGCGCGGTGTTTGGCCAGCAGCTCAATGGCCAGCGGCAGCATGATCGGCTCGATGCAGTCGCGCATATAGTCGTTGTGCCATTCGTTCAACTGGGTGATCTCGGTGCGGCCGAGGATCTCCAGGCAGAAGTTCAGGTAGGCGGCGTTGTCCAGCTTGCCGGCCAGGTAATCCTGGTAGAACTCGTCGTTGCGGGCCTTGTAGGCCACCGGGTCGAGAATCCCGCGTTCACAGAGGTAATCGCCCCAGGCGTGATCGCTGTCACCGCCGAGAAGGGTGTTGTCCAAGTCGAATAAAGCCAGGCGCATTGCAGTTACTCGCTGAAAAGTCTGTAAAAAGGCGTCCAGAATACGGTCTTTTCACAAGAGTGCACATAAGGTACGAAGCCTCGTTGCCGCTTCATCAACCTTTGTGGAACAATGCGGCGACATGCGTTTGCGAGGTTGTTGCCGTGATCGACCCCGATGGTTTCCGTCCTAATGTCGGGATTATTCTTACGAATGATGCCGGACAGGTGCTATGGGCTCGCCGAATCAACCAAGATGCCTGGCAGTTTCCTCAAGGTGGAATCAACCCCGACGAGACCCCTGAAGACGCCTTGTACCGCGAGTTGAACGAAGAAGTCGGCCTTGAGCGCGAAGATGTGCAGATTCTGGCCTGTACCCGTGGCTGGTTGCGCTATCGTTTGCCGCAACGCCTGGTGCGTACCCACAGCCAACCGCTGTGTATCGGCCAGAAGCAGAAATGGTTTCTCCTGCGCCTGATCTCCAACGAGCAGCGGGTGCGGATGGATTTGACCGGTAAACCGGAGTTCGATGGCTGGCGCTGGGTCAGCTATTGGTATCCGTTGGGCCAGGTGGTGACATTCAAGCGCGAGGTTTATCGTCGCGCGCTCAAAGAGCTTGCCCCGCGCCTTTTAGCGCGCGACTGACGACGGAGTTCGACCCCGAGCCATGCTCAATACGCTGCGCAAGATCGTCCAGGAAGTTAACTCCGCCAAGGATCTCAAGGCGGCGTTGGGGATTATTGTGTTGCGCGTCAAGGAAGCCATGGGCAGCCAGGTCTGCTCGGTTTACCTGCTGGACCCCGAGACCAACCGTTTTGTGCTGATGGCCACGGAGGGCTTGAACAAGCGCTCCATCGGCAAGGTCAGCATGGCGCCCAATGAAGGTCTGGTGGGCCTGGTGGGGACGCGTGAAGAACCCCTGAACCTTGAAAACGCGGCCGATCACCCGCGTTATCGCTACTTTGCCGAAACCGGTGAAGAGCGTTACGCCTCGTTCCTTGGGGCACCGATCATTCACCACCGCCGCGTCGTCGGCGTGTTGGTCATCCAGCAGAAAGAGCGCCGTCAGTTCGACGAAGGTGAAGAAGCCTTCCTCGTGACCATGAGCGCGCAGCTCGCCGGGGTTATCGCTCACGCCGAGGCCACTGGCTCGATTCGCGGCCTGGGGCGCGAAGGCAAGGGTATCCAGGAAGCCAAGTTCGTTGGTGTACCCGGTTCGCCAGGCGCTGCGGTTGGTACGGCGGTGGTCATGCTGCCGCCGGCGGATCTGGACGTGGTGCCGGACAAGGTCGTCACCGACATCGACGCTGAAATCAAACTGTTCAAGACCGCCCTGGAAGGCGTTCGCGCCGACATGCGCAACCTGTCGACCAAGCTGGCCACCCAACTGCGCCCCGAAGAGCGCGCGCTGTTCGACGTGTACCAGATGATGCTTGACGACGCGTCGCTGGGTAATGAAGTCAAGACCGTGATCAAGACCGGCCAGTGGGCCCAGGGTGCGCTGCGCCAGGTGGTCACCGATCACGTCAACCGTTTCGAACTGATGGACGACGCCTACCTGCGCGAACGGGCCTCGGATGTGCGCGACCTCGGTCGCCGTCTGCTGGCGTACCTGCAGGAAGATCGCACCACCAACCTGGTCTACCCCGACAACACCATCCTGATCAGCGAAGAGCTGACCGCGACGATGCTTGGCGAAGTGCCGGAAGGCAAACTGGTCGGCCTGGTGTCGGTACTCGGCTCGGGTAACTCCCACGTCGCGATCCTGGCTCGGGCCATGGGCATCCCGACGGTGATGGGCCTGGTGGACCTGCCGTATTCCAAGGTGGATGGTATCGACATGATTGTCGATGGCCATCGCGGCGAAGTCTTCACCAACCCCAGCGAAGTGCTGCGCAAGCAATACGCCGAAGTGGTCGAGGAAGAGAAGCAACTGGCGCTGGGCCTCGATTCATTGCGCGAGTTGCCATGCGTGACCACCGATGGTCACCGTGTGCCGCTGCTGGTGAATACCGGCCTGCTCGCCGACGTGGCCCGTGCGCAACAGCGTGGCGCCGAAGGGGTGGGGCTTTACCGCACCGAAGTGCCGTTCATGATCAACCAGCGTTTCCCGAGTGAGAAGGAGCAACTGGCGATCTATCGCGAGCAACTGCAGGCCTTCCATCCGTTGCCGGTGACCATGCGCAGCCTGGACATCGGCGGCGACAAGTCACTGTCGTATTTCCCGATCAAAGAGGACAACCCGTTCCTCGGCTGGCGCGGCATTCGCGTCACCCTCGATCACCCGGAAATCTTCCTGGTTCAGACCCGCGCCATGCTCAAGGCCAGCGAAGGCCTGAACAACCTGCGCATCTTGCTGCCCATGATCTCCGGCACCCATGAGCTGGAAGAGGCGCTGCACCTGATCCACCGCGCCTGGGGCGAAGTACGCGACGAAGGCGCCGACGTACCGATGCCGCCGATTGGCGTGATGATCGAGATTCCGGCGGCGGTGTACCAGGCCAAGGAACTGGCGCGGCAGGTGGACTTCCTGTCAGTGGGGTCCAACGACCTGACTCAATACCTGCTGGCTGTGGACCGTAACAACCCACGGGTGGCCGACCTCTACGACTACCTGCACCCGGCGGTGCTGCAAGCCCTGCAACATGTGGTACGCGACGCCCATGCCGAAGGCAAGCCGGTGAGCATCTGCGGCGAAATGGCTGGTGACCCGGCGGCGGCGGTGCTGTTGATGGCGATGGGCTTTGACAGCCTGTCGATGAACGCCACCAACTTGCCGAAGGTGAAGTGGATGCTGCGCCAGGTGGAGCTGAGCATGGCCAAGGAGCTGCTGGCGAAGTTGATGACCATCGACAACCCGCAAGTTATCCACAGCTCGTTGCAGTTAGCCCTGAAAAACCTGGGACTGACGCGGATGATCAACCCGGCCTCTGCCAAAAACCTTTGAAAATGTGGGAGGGTGGGGTCATAGGTTGATTTCGACTTCGCCCAACCGCCCACCGTGCGGCCCGAAACTGCGTTCCACCATCCGCCGCGTCCCGTCGGCATTCACGATCAATGCCGTGCTCGCCCGCGTCCCGTAACTCGGGCTGGCAATAAACACGCTGGATAAAAGGCTTTCCGTCGCCAACCCCACCCCAGTGTCCGGCAAGTCCGCAAACGGCGCGGTCCGTGGGTCACTCAAAATATCCAGCAACGCCTCTGGTTGCGGATCATCCAGAACCGCGCTCAACGCCGCCCTGGCCTTGAGCAACTTGGGCCACGGCGTATCCAGCCCCGCGTTGGATAGCCCATACACCCCGGCCTTCAGGCGCGTGGGCTCGGTATGGTTGGCGTTGTAATGCCACAGCTCATCCCGCGTGCCCACCAGCAGATTGAATCCGGCATATTCAATCGAACGGCCGTTAACATCGGCTAAATATTCGTCAATCGGCAGCGAACCGTTGAGAAACCGCGCCACTAATTCCCCCCGTGACTTACGGGCCGGCGGTTGGTGCGGATCACGGATATTGGTCAGGGCAGCGAAGCGCCCGTCGGCATTCACGCCCAGCCAAGTGCCACCGGCTTCCTGGTCACGGCCGGCGTACACCTGTGGCGCATCCGGCCACTGGGCCAGCGGCAGGCTGGGGCGGGCGTAGAACTCATCGCGGTTGGCCGCGACGATCAGCGGCTGGGCGTGGCCCGGCCGCCAGGCAAAAACAATCAGGCACATCAGGCGATCCCTTTTGTGTTTTCAGCCACTCTACCCACTCAAGCAGAGGCGTTCCATCGTATCCAGTTGGGTCGCATGCCTTCCATCCGTTAACATGCCGGACTTGGTTCGGGGGCTCCCATGGAATTTCTGCTGTATTTGCTGCTCGGCGCCTGTGCGGGCGTGCTCGCCGGGCTGTTCGGCGTGGGCGGCGGGATCATCATCGTGCCGGTGCTGGTGTTCAGCTTCACCTTGCAGGGGTTTGACCCGCAGGTGCTGACCCACTTGGCGGTGGGTACTTCCCTGGCGACGATCATCTTTACCTCGGTGAATGCCGTGCGTGAACACCACCGGCGGGGCGCGGTGCGTTGGCCGATCTTTGTGTGGATGACCGTGGGCATCCTGATTGGCGCCGGCTTTGGCGCGCTGACTGCCGAGGCGATTTCCGGCCCGCACCTGCAAAAGATCATTGGCGTGTTTGCCTTGCTGGTGGCCGTGCAACTGGCCCTGGAGGTCAAGCCCAAGGCCAGCCGTACGGTGCCGGGCAAGGTTGGCCTGACCGTGGCGGGGACGTTTATCGGCTGGGCCTCGGCGATTTTCGGAATTGGCGGCGGTTCGCTGACCGTGCCGTTCCTGACCTGGCGCAGCGTGCCGATGCAGCAGGCGGTGGCCACTTCATCGGCCTGTGGCTTGCCGATTGCGGTGGCCAGTGCATTAAGTTTCATGATTCTGGGCTGGCATGACCCGCTGTTGCCCGCTCATAGTCTAGGGTTCGTGTATTTGCCAGCGCTGTTGGGCATTGCCCTGACCAGCATGGTGTTCGCCCGTTTCGGCGCACGCTTGGCGCATCGCTTGTCGCCGCGGTTGCTCAAGCGGTTGTTCGCCGGGTTGCTGTTCTGTGTCGGTTTGAACTTTTTGCTTTGAAAAAACTTGAGTAATGCAGGCTTAATCGCGGCCCGGCATGGTCCGCACGCCTAACGAATGATTTAACGAGGAGTCGCAATGCTGCCTTACCCGCAGATCGACCCGGTGGCCCTGGCCATCGGTCCGCTGAAAATCCACTGGTACGGGTTGATGTACCTGATCGGCATCGGCGGTGCCTGGTTTCTGGCCTCCCGACGCCTGAACCGGTTCGACCCGACCTGGACCAAGGAGAAACTCTCCGACATGGTCTTCTGGCTGTCGATGGGGGTGATTGTCGGCGGGCGACTCGGCTACGTGCTGTTCTATGATCTGTCCGCGTACATCGCCAACCCGACATTGATCTTCGAAGTATGGAAAGGCGGCATGGCGTTCCACGGCGGCTTTATCGGTGTGATGATCGCTGCCTGGTGGTTCGGTCGCCGCAACGGCAAGTCGTTCTTCCAACTGATGGACTTCGTCGCGCCGATGGTGCCGATCGGCCTGGGCGCCGGGCGTATCGGCAACTTCATCAACGCCGAGTTGTGGGGCAAGCCGACCGACGTGCCGTGGGCCATGGTGTTCCCGCCGTTCAGCGATCCGGCGCAACTGCCGCGCCACCCGTCGCAGCTCTACCAGTTTGCGTTGGAAGGCGTGGCGCTGTTCCTTATCCTGTACATCTTTTCGCGCAAACCGCGCCCGACCATGGCGGTTTCCGGCATGTTCGCGCTGTTCTATGGGATCTTCCGCTTTATCGTCGAGTTCGTGCGTGTGCCGGATGCGCAACTGGGCTACCTGGCGTTCGGTTGGGTGACCATGGGCCAGATCCTCAGCCTGCCGATGATCATCGGTGGCCTGGGCCTGCTGTGGTGGGCGTACAACCGCCCGCAACCTCTGAAGAACACCGCGCTTTAAATTCGAATGCCCAGGTCTTTATCTGGCCTGGGCTTCAACGATACGGGTACCAACATGAAGCAATATCTCGAGCTACTGAACGACGTCGTGACCAATGGACTGACCAAGGGCGATCGCACCGGTACCGGCACCAAAGCCGTGTTTGCCCGTCAGTATCGGCATAACCTGGCCGACGGCTTCCCGCTGCTGACCACCAAGAAGCTTCACTTCAAAAGCATTGCCAATGAACTGATCTGGATGTTGAGCGGCAACACCAACATCAAGTGGCTGAACGAAAACGGCGTGCGCATCTGGGACGAATGGGCCACCGAAGATGGCGATCTGGGCCCGGTGTACGGCGAACAGTGGACCGCCTGGCCAACCAAGGACGGCGGCAAGATCAACCAGATCGACTACATGGTCCACACCCTCAAGACCAACCCCAACAGCCGCCGCATCCTGTTCCACGGCTGGAACGTCGAGTACCTGCCGGACGAAACCAAGAGCCCCCAGGAAAACGCCCGCAACGGCAAACAAGCCCTGCCACCGTGCCACCTGCTGTACCAGGCGTTCGTGCATGACGGTCACCTGTCGATGCAGTTGTATATCCGCAGCTCCGACGTCTTCCTCGGCCTGCCGTACAACACCGCCGCGCTGGCCTTGCTCACCCATATGCTGGCCCAGCAGTGCGACCTGATCCCCCATGAGATCATCGTCACCACCGGCGACACCCACGCCTACAGCAACCACATGGACCAGATCCGCACCCAGCTGGCGCGCACGCCGAAGAAGCTGCCGGAACTGGTGATCAAGCGCAAACCTGCGTCGATCTACGACTATAAGTTCGAAGACTTCGAGATCGTGGGCTACGACGCCGACCCAAGCATCAAGGCCGACGTGGCTATCTGATCAATGCCCATGGCTGCGCCCTACATGTGAGGGCTCAGCCTCACTGGCCAGCACACTCCCGCTGACTTCCAGCCGCTGCAGAATCCCGCACTGATTCCCGCCGCCACAGCGCTGGCGCAGGTCCAGCAATTGCTCCTGCAACGCCAACAGCCCATCGATCCGCGCTTTCACGTGGTGGATATGCTCGTCGATCAGCGCATTCACGCTTTCGCACTGGTCCTGGGGGCTGTCCCGTAGCCCCAGCAGGCTGCGGATTTCTTCCAGAGTCATGTCCAGGCTGCGGCAATTGCGGATAAACACCAACCGCTCGGTGTGTGCCTGGGTGTATACGCGGTAGTTGGCGTCGGTGCGCGCCGGCGGAGGCAGCAGGCCTTCCTTCTCGTAGTAACGGATGGTTTCCACCGGGCAGTCGGTCAGTTTGGCCAGTTCGCCGATCTTCATCGCAACAATCTCCAAATGGGTGCTTGACCCTATAGTGGCTACAGGGTCTTTACTTGGCAACAGGCACCTTTACGGACGCGACAGAATGAGCGATTCCATCCACACCCCGCATAAACACGAGCATGATCACGATCATGGCCCGAAAAAACTCACGCCTGTGCATGACCATGGCCACGGCGGCGCCTGCTGTTCCGGCACCCCGGCCCCGGCGTTGGTGCAATTGAGCGAAGCGCCCACCGCCGGCTCGCGGCTGAGCACCTTTCGCATCGAAGCCATGGACTGCCCCACCGAGCAGACGCTGATCCAGAACAAACTGGGCAAGCTTGCGGGTGTGCAGCAACTGGAATTCAACCTGATCAACCGCATCCTCGGTGTCACCCACGATCTGCCGACGACCGCGCCGATCATCGACGCCATCAAGTCCCTGGGCATGCAGGCCGATCCCGTCGAAGAAGGCACACCCGCCGCCGAACCGCCCGCCAAGAAACACTGGTGGCCGCTGGCGTTGTCCGGCATCGGCGCACTGGGCGCCGAAGTGCTGCACTTCACCAGCGCCGCGCCGACCTGGGTGATTGCCATCGTGGCGCTGGTGTCGATCCTCAGTGGCGGGCTCACCACCTATAAGAAGGGCTGGATTGCCCTGAAAAACCTCAACCTGAACATCAATGCCCTGATGAGCATCGCGGTAACCGGTGCGATCCTGATCGGCCAGTGGCCGGAAGCGGCGATGGTGATGTTCCTGTTCACCGTGGCCGAGTTGATCGAAGCCAAATCCCTGGACCGTGCGCGCAATGCCATCAGCGGCTTGATGCAGATGACGCCCGAGCAGGCCACCGTGCAGCAGGCTGATGGGTCTTGGGCTGAACAAGAGGTCAAGAGTATCGATCTTGGCGCCATCGTGCGGGTAAAGCCTGGCGAGCGCATCGGCCTGGACGGCGAAGTCACCGCTGGCCAATCCACCATCGACCAGGCGCCGATCACCGGTGAAAGCCTGCCGATTGAAAAGACCGTGGGCGACAAAGTCTTCGCCGGCACTATCAACCAGGCTGGCTCCCTGGAATATAAAGTCACTGCCGCCGCCAACAACTCCACCCTGGCGCGCATCATTCACGCGGTGGAGCAGGCCCAGGGCGCACGGGCACCGACCCAGCGCTTCGTCGACAGCTTCTCGAAAATCTACACCCCGGCGGTGTTCCTGTTTGCCCTGGGCGTGGCGGTGATCCCGCCGTTGTTCATGGCCGGTGCCTGGTTCGACTGGATCTACCGCGCCCTGGTGCTGCTGGTGGTCGCCTGCCCGTGTGCACTGGTGATTTCCACCCCGGTGACTATCGTCAGCGGCCTCGCGGCGGCAGCGCGCAAAGGCATCCTGATCAAGGGCGGCGTGTACCTGGAGGGCGGTTACAAGCTCGACTACCTGGCCCTCGACAAGACCGGCACCATTACCCACGGCAAACCGGTGCAAACCGATTACCTGGCGCTGTTCCCCAACGTCGAAGACAGCGCACCGGCATTGGCCGCCAGCCTGGCTGGGCGTTCCGATCACCCGGTGTCGCTGGCGATCGCCAATGCGGCTGTGGATAAAAATCTGCCTACCCACATTGTGGATAACTTCGCCGCCCTGGCCGGTCGCGGCGTGCGCGGCGAGATCAACGGCGAAACCTACCATTTGGGCAACCACCGCCTGGTGGAAGACCTGGGCCTGTGCTCGCCGGCGCTGGAAGAAAAACTCTTCGCCCTGGAGAAGCAAGGTAAGTCCGTGGTGCTGCTGCTCGACAAGTCCGGCCCACTGGCGCTGTTCGCCGTGGCCGACACGGTCAAGGACAGCAGCCGCGAAGCCATCCAGCAGTTGCACGAACTGGGCATCAAGACTCTGATGCTTACCGGTGACAACACCCATACCGCCCAGGCGATTGCCGCCCAGGTTGGCATCGACCAGGCCCAGGGCGACCTGTTGCCGACCGACAAGCTGCAAGCCATCGAAACCCTCTACGGCCAAGGCCACCGCGTGGGCATGGTCGGCGACGGCATCAACGACGCCCCGGCCCTGGCCCGCGCCGAGATCGGCTTTGCCATGGCTGCAGCGGGTACCGACACGGCCATCGAGACCGCTGATGTGGCCTTGATGGACGATGACCTGCGCAAGATTCCGGCTTTCATTCGTCTGTCGCGGCAAACGTCGAGTATCCTCAAGCAGAACATCGCCCTGGCGCTGGTGATCAAGGCGATCTTCCTCGCGGTCACCTTCCTGGGCATGGCCACGATGTGGATGGCGGTGTTCGCCGACATGGGCGTGAGCTTGCTAGTGGTGTTCAATGGCCTGCGCCTATTGCGCAAATAGACGATGAGAGGGTGGTGTGCTGAGTGCCGAGTTGAAGGCGTTTTATATGGTCGCCCGCCTGGGCAGCATTACCCAGGCGGCGAAAAAACTCGGCCTGAGCCAACCCACGGTCACCACCCAGATCCGCAATCTGGAAAGCCAATACGGCATTGAATTGTTCTACCGTGGCGGGCGTCGCCTCACCGTCAGCGACGAGGGCGCGCGGCTGCTGCCGATGGTCAAGGCGCTGTTGCAGCAGGAAGCGGATATCGAGTTTTTCCTGCGCAACAACGGCCAGGTCCAAGGCGCACTGAGGATTGCCGCGACGGCGCCGTACTACATCCTCGACCTGGTCAAAGCCTTTCGCGAACGCCTGCCGCAGGTGGAAGTGTCGGTGGAAATCGGCAACTCCCAGCAGGTACTCGAAGCGCTGGACGATTACCGCGTCGACGTTGCCGCCTCCTCGCAACTGCTCGAAGACCCACGCCTGATTCGCCGCGTACTGGGCACCGACCCGTTGGTGCTGGCGGTGCACCGCAACCATCCGTTGGCCAAGCTCGACCATGTACCGCTCAACGCATTGGCCGGGCACACGCTGTTGATGCGTGAAGCGGGCTCTACCACGCGGCGTTTGACCGAAGAACTGTTGCAGAGTGCAGGTGTGAGCTTTGGACCGCTGCTGGAAATCGGCAGCCGCGAGTCGATTCGTGAAGCGGTGCTGCGCAACATCGGCATCAGCATCATTGCCCGTCAGGAAGTGCCCCATGACCCGCAATTGCGCGTGCTGACCATCGAGAATGCGCCGCAGATTCCGGAGTATCTGTACTGCCTCAAAGAACGGAAAAGTGCTCGCCTGCCGGCGGCTTTTCTGGGGTTGGCGCAGGAAATGTCGCCGCTCTGAAGCGTGGTGATCGCCTTGAGGGCCAATCGGGGGCAAGCCCCCTCCCACACTTGACCGAGTTCCAACATGAGAACGGGGTCTAATGTGGGAGGGGGCTTGCCCCCGATAGCGATAGACCAGGCACTCAGCACTGAGAGCCCTACCCAAATCCACCAATACCACTATCGCCGCGTTTTGCCTTTCTGCCACATCAGGGACGCATTGCCACCCTAGCATGGCCCTCATCCGTTCGATGAGGTGCCTTGCATGAACACAGCCCTGACCCAACCCGGCGCGCCCATGAAGGTGCGGGGTATCCAGAAACGCTTCGGCGCCTTTACCGCGCTGGACAACGTGTCCCTGGACGTCGCCGCTGGCGAGCTGGTGTGCCTGCTGGGCCCGTCCGGTTGCGGCAAGACCACCTTGCTGCGCTGTATCGCCGGCCTGGAACGCCAGGACAGCGGCGAGCTTTACCTGGGCGACCGCGATGTTTCCCTGCTGCCGCCCCAGGCGCGGGACTACGGCATCCTGTTCCAGTCCTACGCGTTGTTTCCCAACCTCACCGTTGAAGCGAACATCGGCTACGGCCTCACCGGCAGTGGTCGCGATGAAGTGCGCCAGCGTGTTGGCCAGATGCTCGAACTGGTCGGCCTGGTCGGTAGCGAAAAGAAATACCCCGGCCAGCTGTCCGGTGGCCAGCAGCAACGCGTCGCTTTGGCGCGTGCCTTGGCGCCCGCGCCTTCGTTGTTGTTGCTGGACGAACCGATGTCGGCCCTCGACGCCCGCGTGCGTGAGCATCTGTGTACCGAGCTGCGCCAACTGCAACGGTGCCTGGGCATCACTACGTTGATGGTCACCCACAACCAGGATGAAGCGATGCTGATGGCCGACCGTATCGCCGTGATGAACAACGGCAAGGTCGAGCAATACGCCACGCCCCAGGAGATCTACGACCGTCCGGCCACGCCGTTCGTGGCGGAGTTTGTCGGCCAGGGCAATTGGCTGCCGTTCAGCCGCAACAGTGCCAGTCACGCCCAGGTCGGCGGGATGAACATGCGCCTGGCCGACGATGCCGGCATGGCCAAGTCCGGGCGCCTGTTCTGTCGCCCGGAGGCGATCAGCGTCAACCCGCCGGTGCATGAAGAAAACCTGTTCCCGGCCAAGGTGCGCGAGATCACCTTCCTTGGCAACCGCTGCCGCATGAGCTTTGAGCTGGAGCAATTGCCCGGCCACCCGCTGCTCGCCGAACTGGCCCCGGAAGCCATGCCGCGCCTGGGGGCACAGCACATCTGGGTGGCCTTGCCGCCGCGCAGCCTGCAGGTGTTTGCCTGAGATGGCTGCTGTGATGACACTGCCACGCCAGGTTTCGCGCGCCGAAACCGGCGACAGAGTTTTCGTCGTCGGCGGCAAACTGCTGTGGCTGTTGCTGTTGGGTATCGCTGTATTGATGCCGTTGCTGGCGATCTTCTGGCGCGGTTTCAGCAGCGAGGCCGGGCAGGGCGGTGGCCTGGTGGCGGCGCGGGAGCTGGTGACCAGCGCCAACTTCCATTGGCTGCTGGGCAATAGCCTGAAAGTGTCCCTGAGCGTGGCGGCCATCGTCGTACCGCTGGCTTACCTGTTTGCCTACGCCCTGCAACGCACCTTGATTCCCGGCAAGGCGATCTGGCGCGGTATGTCACTGCTGCCGCTGATGGCGCCGTCGATGCTGCCGGGCATTGCGCTGGTCTATCTGTTTGGCAACCAGGGCATGCTGCGCGGGCTGCTTTCGGAGAACATCTACGGCTTCTGGGGCATTGTGCTGGGGGAGGTGATCTACACCTTCCCACATGCCTTGATGATTCTGCTGTCGGCGCTGTCCCTGGCGGATGCACGCTTGTTCGATGCCGCCTCCAGCATGGGCGCCAGCCCGGCCCGGGCGTTTCGCAGCATCACCTGGCCGGCCACGCGCCAGGCGGTGTTCGCCGCGTTTTGCCTGGTGTTCACCCTGACCATCACCGACTTCGGTGTGCCCGTGGTGGTGGGTGGCGATTATCAGGTGCTGGCCCTGGAGGCGTACAAGGCGGTGGTCGGCCAGCAGCAGTTCGGGCGCGGTGCGCTGATCGGCATGGTGTTGCTGTTGCCGGCGTTGTTCAGCTTTGGGGTGGATGCCTGGCTGCGCCGCCGTCACGGCGACTCGATGAGCGGCCGTGCGCAAGTGTTTCAACCGGTGCCATCGGCCTTGCGAGACGCCTGCTACCTGACCATCGTGCTGCTGATCTGCGCGGTATTGCTGTTGGTGTTCGGCATGGCGGTGTATTCCTCGCTGGTGAAATTCTGGCCGTACAACCTGTCGCTGTCCCTCAACCATTACCAGTTCGAGGACACAGCCGGCGGCGGTTGGCTGGCTTACCGCAACAGCCTGACCCTGGCCCTGTGCACCGCGTTGATCGGCAGCGTGCTGATCTTCACCGGCGCCTACCTGATGGAAAAAACCAAGGGCCAGAAGGGCCTCAACCTGGCCCTGCGCATGCTCAGCTTCGTGCCGATGGCCGTGCCGGGCCTCGTGCTGGGCCTGGGCTACGTGTTCTTTTTCAACCTCAACGGCAATCCGCTGCATGTGTTCTACGGAACCATGACCCTGCTGGTGGTGTGCACCATTGCGCATTATTTGACCACTGCACAGATGACCGCGACCACCGCACTGCGCCAGCTCGACGCCGAGTTCGAAGCCGCCGCGCTGTCCCTCAAGGCGCCGCTGTACCGGCATTACTTGAAGGTGACGGTGCCGATCTGCCTGCCGGCGCTGCTGGACATCGTGCGCTATCTGTTTGTGTCGGCGATGACCACCGTGTCCGCCGCGATCTTCCTCTACAGCCCCGACACCATCCTCGCCGCCGTCGCCGTGCTGAACATGGATGACGCCGGCAACGTGGGCGGTGCGGCGGCCATGTCGACCCTGATCCTGTTCACTTCGGCCGGCGTTTCGCTGCTGCTGGCGTGGGCTTCACGTGGCGCGTTGCGCCGCTCCCAAGCCTGGCGCCAGACCGCGCCCGGGCAATAATCCTGAAGGAGGTGTTCCATGTTCAAGCCCCTGGCGCTGGTCGCGGCGGTACTCACGGCATTCAGCGTGAATGCCTTTGCCGCAAAAACCGAGTTGACCGTGTACACGGCCCTCGAAGCCGAGCAATTGAAGACCTACAAAAAGGCCTTCGAACAGGCTAACCCCGACGTCGAGATCAAATGGGTGCGTGATTCCACCGGCATCATCACCGCCAAGCTGCTGGCCGAGAAAGACCGCCCGCAAGCCGACGCAGTGTGGGGCCTGGCCGCCTCCAGCCTGGCGATCCTCGACCAGCAAGGCATGCTGGACAATTACGCGCCCAAAGACCTGGACAAGATCGGCAAGAACTATCGCGATGCCGCCAACCCACCGGCGTGGGTCGGCATGGACGTGTGGGCGGCGACCATCTGCTTCAACACCGTTGAAGCCGAGAAACAGGGCCTGACCAAGCCGGTGAGCTGGCAGGACCTGACCAAGCCTGAGTACAAGGGCAAGATCGTCATGCCCAACCCGGCCTCGTCCGGCACCGGTTTCCTTGACGTCAGCGCCTGGCTGCAGACCTTCGGCGACAAGCAAGGCTGGCAGTACATGGACGACCTGCACCAGAACATCGGCCAGTACGTTCACTCCGGGTCCAAGCCGTGCAAGCTGGCGGCTTCCGGTGAATTCCCGATCGGCATTTCGTTTGAATACCCGGCGGTACAGCTGAAACGCCAGGGCGCGCCGTTGGACATCATCCTGCCGAAGGAAGGCCTGGGCTGGGACATCGAAGCCACCGCGGTGATCAAAGGCACCGCGCACAAGGACGCCGCGCAGAAACTCGCCGACTTCTCCGCCAGCCCGGCGGCCATGGAGCTGTACAAGGACAACTTTGCCGTGCTCGCCCAGCCGGGTATCGCCAAGCCGCAGACCGAATTGCCGGCCGACTACGAGCAGCGTTTGATCAAGAACGACTTTGCCTGGGCGTCGAAGAACCGCGACAGCATCTTGACCGAGTGGCGCAAGCGCTATGACGGCAAGTCGGAGAAAGTGGCAGGGCAGTAAGGTTTTTCGTTGGGGCTACTGGCCTCATCGGGGGCAAGCCCCCTCCCACACTGATGGCATTCACAAATCGAACTGTGGGAGGGGCTTTCCCCCGATGGAGGTCTGCAAAACAGGACATCACGATATGACACACCACAGCGACCTGCTGATCATCGGCGCCGGCATCCTCGGCCTGTCCCACGCCTACGCCGCCGCCAAACGCGGCCTCAAGGTCAAGGTGTTCGAACGCAGCGCCACGCCCTTGGGCGCTTCGGTGCGCAACTTCGGCCAGGCGCTGGTGACCGGCCAACCACCGGGGCCGATGCTCGACCTGGCACGCGAAAGCCGTGAGATCTGGGGCCATTGGGCGCAGGTCGCCGGGCTGCAACTCAAGCGCAACGGCGCCTACCTGTTCGCCCGCACCGAAGCCGAAGAGCATCTGCTGGAAGCGTTCTGCGCTGGCCGTGCGCAGGAACACGGCTACAACGTCGACCTGCTGCAAGGCGCAGCGATGAGAGACCTGTACGGCGGCCAGTTCCGCCATCACCGCGCTGCGCTGCATGGCAAGGACGATCAGCAACTGTATTCGCGCGAAGCGATCCCGGCGCTGATCAACTACCTGGCGCAAGAGCTGAAGGTGCAGTTCTACTTCTCTACGCTGGTGCGCGACGTCGAACCGGGCCAGTTGCACAGCACGGCAGGCAGCTTTCGCGCTGAACAGATCATCGTGTGCTCCGGCCACGACTACCAGACCCTGCTGGCCGAAGCGATGGCCGAACTCAACCCGAGCATCTGCCGCCTGCAAATGCTGCGCGCGCGGCCAGCGGTGAACCTGAACCTGCAACACGCGTTGCTCACCGGCTTGAGCTGCGTGCATTACGGCGCCTTTGCCGACCTGCCGGAAGCCGCGCCGGTGCAGGCGCAAATCCTGCGGGAGGCACCGCACCTGCATGAGCACGGTATCCATTTGCTGATCAGCCCGACGCCCCATGGCGAACTGATCATCGGTGACTCCCATGACTACGGCAGCGATGCATCGCCGTTCAATGCCGAGCAGGTCGATGACTGGATGATCGCGCTGGCCGAGCAGACCCTGGGCTGCAAGATCCAGGTCGTGGAGCGCTGGCAGGGCGTGTACGGCTCACGCGGGCCGGCGCCGTTTTCGTTCCTGCGGGCGGCGCCGGGTGTGAGCGCGGCGTTGATGCACACCGGTGTGGGCATGAGCGTGGGGCCGGCAATGGCTGAGCGAAATATCACAACCTTGTGGGGGGCGGCGTGATCAACCCGGAACAGACCATCGCCGAAGTCTTCGGCTTGTACGAACAGCACGGCACGGCGGATTACATCGGCGAGCCGGTGTCGCAGATCGAGCACATGTCCCAGGCCGCACAGTTGGCCATGGCCGAAGGCTTCGATGATGAAGTGGTGCTGGCGGCGTTTTTCCACGATATCGGGCACTTGTGCGGTGAGGGCGGCGAAAACATGGGCGGCTATGGCGTGGTCAGTCATGAGCGGCTCGGCGCCGATTACTTGCGTCGTGCAGGCTTCAGCGAGCGCATGGCCAAACTGGTGGAGTATCACGTGCAAGCCAAGCGCTACCTGACCTTCAGCCAGCCGGGCTATTACGCCCGCCTGAGCGAAGCCAGTCTTCGTACGCTCGGGTATCAAGGCGGTGTGATGACGCAAGAAGAAGCCCAGGCGTTTGAGCAAGACCCGCTCTGCGAGATCAGCCTGCGCATGCGCCATTGGGACGAACAGGCCAAGGCAATGCACGTGCCGGTGCTCGACCTTGAAGTGCTCAAGGCAAAGGCGCGGCAGGTGCTGGCGGCTTAGGTTTCGTCGAGGCGCCGGGCCAGTGCTTCGATCTGTTCCTGGCGCTCGGCCTGGCTGAGCCTGGGGTGAGGGTTGAGCGACGACCACTGCGGGTGGGCGCGGGCTTTGTGCAATGCATCCGGCAACTTGCCCTCGCGCCAGGTCTTGTCCTGGGGCGTGTCGACCTTGATGCTGTGCATCGCCGCATGGCCGCGCAGGTCCAGGGCCTTGAGCAACTGGCGTTGGCGCAGGGCGAGCAGGCGCAATACGCTGTCGTCCACGGTCAGCTCGCGCTGGCCTTTGATCTTGCCCAGCAGCCGGCTGCCATAGCTGCGTGCGGTTTGCAGCGCGCCACCGGCAATGGCGCCGGCCAGAGCGGCGGCGCCCAAGGTCAGGCCGCCGACCAACAGATCCACACCGGCACCCGCCGCTGCGCCTGCGGCGATCCCGCCACCGACGCGCACGCCGAGTTGCTTGAGAGTTTCCGGGTTGAACAGGTCGTCGCCCCAGCGCCCGTCCAGCAGCGGCAGGTCACTGGCGGCGGCATCCTGCGGGCGGAAGCCGAACAGCTTGAGCAGCGCTTCCACACACTTTTGTTCGCGTTGGCGCACGGCTTTGCGCAGGTCGCCGATGGCGTGTTGTTCATCTTCGGTGACCACGCTACGGCGGCAGGCGGCGCAGTCGATCAGCAGTTCGGCGATCAGCCGGGCGGCGCTTTGCTGGCGGGCCTGGCGCTGCGCCTCTTGATCCAGGATCAGCCGTTCCAATTGCGGCCGTGCGTTTTCCAGCAGCAGGGCGAGGCTTTCATACAGGCGCCGCTCGCCGTCTTCCGGCGGTGCCACGCTGTCGAAGCGCACCAGCGCGTGCAGGCCAAGCCGGGCCAGGGCTTCGCGCCAGTCCGGCTCGCGGTGGTCGCTGCTGCTGACAAAGTTGAGCACCGGCAGCAACGGCTTGCCGCAACTGGCCAGCACTTGCAGCTCGTCGCGGTACTTGGCCAGTACCGGCTCGCGGGCGTCGATCACATACAGGCCGGCGTCGGAGGCCAGCAGTTGGCGCAGCACCTTGGCTTCCTGTTCGAAACGCTGGCGCGCTTCGCTGCCTTCCAGGAACCGCGCCAGGCGGGCCGGGCCGTCGAGGCGTTCGCCGGGGCGATCCAGGCGCTCCAGGTAATCGAGCAGGGCGATGGCGTCTTCCAGGCCGGGGGTGTCGTACAGCTCCAGCAGGGCTTCGCCGTCGACCGACAAGCTTGCGCCTTCCACATGCCGTGTGGTACTGGGACGATGGGACACTTCGCCGAAGCCCACATCTCGCGTAAGGGTGCGCAGCAGCGACGTCTTGCCGACATTGGTGTGGCCAACCACGGCGAGTTTCAGGGGCTTAGTCATGACCGGTCTCCAGCCAGTTCAGCGGTGCGCAGTCGGCAAAGGGCAATTCAAGCTGTTGCAGCGCGGTGTGCCAGTCGCCCAGGCGCTCGGCGTCGAGGGCCTGGCCGGGCGGCGCTTGCAGCAGCCACACGCGGGTGGCGGTGGCGCTGCGGGCGAGTTCGGCGATCAGCGCCAGGCTGCCGCGATCCGGCGAGCGGCGCGGGTCGCAGGCGATGGCCAGGCGTGCGGGCGGGAAGCGCGTGAGTTGTTCCAGCAGTTTGTTGCGCGATTCGCGGCTGTCGAGGATCCCGGCGTTCTTCACGTTGTGCGGCAGTTTGGGCGGCCAGGGGCGCTGGTCGTCCAGCTCGATGGCCACCAGCAGCGCGCCGTCGCTTTGCAGTTCGCTGACGCCGCCGCTGACGTGATGCAGTTGTTCGGGGGCGGCATCGTTGACCCCGAGGCGCTCACTGCTCGGCATCAGGCGCTCGCGCAATTGGCTGTAGCCGGGCAGGTTGAGGTCCAGGCGCAGGGCGGCGCGTCCACGTTTCCAGCGCCACAGGCAAAGCAGGGCAAGGATCAACCGGGGCAGCAGGCCATAGACCAGCAGCACGCCCACCAGCCACGCGGCCCAGGCCTGGCGGGCGCTTTCGATATTCAGCGCGGAATCGCCGCTGGCGCGGATCATCTCGACGGTCGGCACATTGAAGCCCAGCAGGGCGGGCAGGGTGCCGAGGGCCTGGGTGACGGCGACGAAGGTGTCGGCGCCGAGAATGGTGGTTTCCCACACGAAGCCGTAGCGGCGGGTGGCGAGCAGTGTCAGCAGAATCACCAGGGCGCTGAGCAACGCCAGCAACCACAGGCTATTGACCAGCACACCTACGGCCCAGCGATTGAGTTTCTGCCGTTGCAGCAATAGCAGCAGTGCGGGCGCCAACTGCGCAGCCTTCGCGTCACGGGCGAGTTTTTCGCTGAGCCATAACCACAGTCGCCCCAGGCTGGCGCTGTGTTCACCGGCAAACAGCAGGCCCAAGGCCCAACTGATCAGCAGGATCAGGTTCAAGCCGAGCAAGCTGCCCAAGGCCCAGAACACATTCACCGGGACCAGGCCGTTGCCCAGCGCGGCAAAGGCCAGGCCCGCGCCGCTGATCACCGCGACGACCGCCAGCAGCACCAGCGCCAGACGTGCGCCTTGCAACCAGCGGGTGAGGGCGGTCGTGAGCCCATCGCGCTCGGCCAGGTGCAGGGCGCGGTGCTGGATGCGCGTCGGCAGGTCGCCACCGGCGGTCCGGGCCAGGCGGTTGGCTTCCAGGTCTTCCAGAGGGCCGGCGTGTTCTTCGCGCAGGCGCACGGTTTCTGTCAGCCAGAGTGTGTGCAAAGGAGTCACGCGTTGTCCTGTCGTGTTTGTGAGCCTGGAGCATAACCCCTGGCTCGGGGCTCTGGTATTCTCGTCGCCATGAAAAAAACTCTCCCTTTAAGCCTGATCGCAGCCCTCGGTGAAAACCGTGTGATCGGCGTCGACAACAGCATGCCCTGGCATTTGCCGGGGGATTTCAAATATTTCAAGGCCACCACGCTCGGCAAGCCGATCATCATGGGGCGCAAGACCTGGGACTCCCTGGGCCGACCGCTGCCGGGGCGCTTGAACATCGTGGTCAGCCGTCAGACCGATCTGGCGCTGGAAGGTGCGGAAGTTTTTCCGTCTCTGGAGGCCGCGGTGGAACGCGCTGAGGAATGGGCAAAGGCGCAAGGCGTTGACGAGCTGATGCTGATCGGCGGCGCGCAGTTGTATGCGCAGGGGCTGGAGCAGGCGGATCGCCTGTATTTGACGCGGGTGGCGTTGAGCCCGGAGGGGGATGCGTGGTTTCCGGAGTTTGATCGGGGCCAGTGGCAGTTGGTTTCCAATCTGGAGAATCCAGCTGAAGGTGATAAGCCTGCTTACAACTTTGAAGTCTGGGAAAAAGCCTAAAAGCATCGGGGGCAAGCCCCCTCCCACATCTTGACCGTCAAGTGTGGGAGGGGGCTTGCCCCCGATTGCTATCTATCAGGCTTGCGCTAATTCCGCATGCTCATCCGCATTCAACAACGCCTTGTCCGTCTGCCCCATGACCTGGCTGGTAATCGCCCCCGCCGTCATCGAGCCATTCACGTTCAACGCCGTACGGCCCATGTCGATCAGCGGCTCCACGGAAATCAGCAGCGCCACCAGTGACACCGGCAAGCCCATGGCCGGCAGCACGATCAGCGCGGCGAAGGTCGCACCGCCGCCCACGCCGGCCACACCGGCCGAACTCAAGGTCACAATCGCCACCAGGGTCGCGATCCACAGCGGGTCCAGCGGGTTGATGCCCACGGTCGGCGCGACCATCACCGCCAACATCGCCGGGTAGAGGCCGGCGCAACCGTTCTGGCCGATGGTCGCGCCGAACGAGGCGGCAAACCCAGCGATGGATTGCGGGATGCCCAGGCGACGGGTCTGCGCTTCAATGCTCAGCGGGATCGCCGCCGCGCTGGAGCGGCTGGTGAAGGCAAAGGTCAGCACCGGCCACACCTTGCGGAAGAAGCGCAGCGGGTTGATCCCGGCCAGGGACAGCAGCAGGCCGTGCACCACGAACATCAGGCCCAGGGCCAGGTACGACACCACCACGAAACTGCCGAGCTTGATGATGTCTTGCAGGTTGGAGCCGGCGACCACTTTGGTCATCAGCGCCAATACGCCATACGGCGTCAGCTTCATCACCAGGCGCACCAGGCGCATCACCCAGGCTTGCAGGGTGTCGATGGCGTTGAGGACTTTCTGGCCCTTTTCCACGTCATCCTTGAGCAGTTGCAGCGCGGCAACCCCCAGGAATGCGGCGAAAATCACCACGCTGATGATCGAGGTCGGCTTAGCCCGGGCCAGGTCGGCGAACGGGTTGGCCGGCACGAACGACAGCAGCAGTTGCGGGATATTCAGATCGGCGACCTTGCCCGCGTAATCGCTCTGGATCACTTGCAGGCGCGCCATTTCCTGGGTGCCGGCCACCAGGCCTTCGGCGGTGAGGCCGAACAGGTTGGTCAGGGCGATGCCGATCAGCGCCGCAATCGCGGTGGTGAACAGCAGCGTGCCGATGGTCAGGAAGCTGATCTTGCCCAGGGACGAGGCGTTGTGCAGGCGTGCCACGGCGCTGAGGATCGACGCGAATACCAGCGGGATCACGATCATTTGCAGCAGTTGCACATAACCGTTGCCGACCAGGTCGAACCAGCCGATGGAGGCCTTGAGTACCGGGTTGCCGTCACCGTAGACCGTGTGCAGCACGGTGCCGAACACCACGCCGAGTACAAGGGCAAACAGCACCTTCTTGGCGAGGCTCCAGTTTGTGCGACGGGTTTGTGCCAGGCCCAGCAACAGGGCCACGAACACCAGTAAGTTGAGAATCAGGGGCAGATTCATTGAAGCTCCGTTGAGAAGGCAGCCAATCGCGCGAGCCTGCGATTGCGAACCGGAAAGCCTAACAGCTTGAAATATATTGATTTAATACCGATATGGAATGGTGACTGTCGTTTTTGGAATAAGCCCTTGACGCTCAGGCACATGTCCTTGGCGCGTTCACGACGCAAGCGGTCGTGCTCGGGCGATAACTGTCACAGGGATTTGTTAGCGTCGATGTTTTTCACTCAGGGAGAAACGCATATGAAGCTCGCTTCGAGATTGTTTGCCGCCGCACTGTGCTTGGGCCTTGCCGGGCCAACCATGGCCGCTACCGAGTTGAAACACTGGCCGGCCCCGGCCGCCGAGCAACTGAACAAAATGATCGCCGCCAACGCCAACAAGGGCAATTTCGCGGTGTTCGACATGGACAACACCAGCTACCGCTACGACCTCGAAGAGTCCCTGCTGCCCTACATGGAAAACAAGGGCCTGATTACCCGCGACAGCCTTGATCCGTCGCTCAAGCTTATGCCGTTCAAAGACACCGCCGACCATAAGGAAAGTCTGTTCAGCTACTACTATCGCCTCTGCGAAGTGGACGACATGGTCTGCTACCCGTGGGTTGCCCAGGTGTTCTCGGGGTTCACCCTCAAGGAGCTCAAAGTGCAGGTCGATGAGCTGATGGCCTCCGGCAAGCCCGTGCCCGTCACTTATTTCGAAGGCGACGCCATTAAGAAGTCCGAGGTGCAACCGCCGAAAGTCTTCACCGGCCAGGCCGAGCTATACAACAAACTGATGGAAAACGGCATCGAGGTGTATGTGATGACCGCCGCTTCCGAAGAGCTGGTGCGCATGGTCGCCGCCGATCCGAAGTACGGCTACAACGTCAAGCCCGAGAACGTCATCGGCGTGACCACCTTGCTCAAGGACCGCAAGACCGGCGAGCTGACCACCGCGCGCAAACAGATCACCGCCGGCAAGTATGACGAAAAGGCCAACCTGGGCCTGGAACTCACGCCCTACCTGTGGACCCCGGCGACCTGGATGGCCGGCAAGCACGCGGCGATCCTCACCTACATCGACGAATGGAAAAAGCCGGTACTGGTGGGTGGCGACACCCCGACCAGCGATGGCTACATGCTGTTTCACGACGTGGACGTGGCCAAGGGTGGTATCCACCTGTGGATCAACCGCAAGGACAAATACATGACCCAGTTGAACGGCATGATCGCCAAGCACGCGGCGGCGCAGGCCAAGGAAGGGTTGCCGGTGACGGCGGACAAGAACTGGGTGATCGTCAAGCCTGACGAAATCCAGTAACACCGCGGCGCTTGTTATCGGGGGCAAGCCCCCTCCAACATTTTTATCTATTGTTATTGGGGTTTGGGCCAGGCAAAAAAATGCCCCGCACTTGGCGGGGCATTTTCATGGGCGAGGCTTACAGGCCGTCGAGCATCGCCTTGTTACGCACCGCGCCCTTGTCGGCACTGGTGGCCAGCAGGGCATAGGCTTTCAATGCGGTGGTGACTTTGCGCGGACGCTTCTCCACCGGTTTCCAGCCTTTCTTGTCCTGCTCGACCCGGCGTGCCGCCAGTTCTTCGTCGCTGATCAACAGGTTGATCGAGCGGTTCGGAATGTCGATCAGCACCTTGTCGCCGTCCTGCACCAGGCCAATTGCGCCACCGGCAGCGGCTTCCGGCGAAGCGTGGCCGATGGACAGGCCCGAAGTACCGCCGGAGAAGCGGCCGTCGGTCAGCAAGGCGCAGGCTTTACCCAGGCCCTTGGACTTCAGGTAGGACGTCGGGTACAGCATTTCCTGCATGCCCGGGCCGCCTTTCGGGCCTTCGTAGCGGATGATCACGATGTCGCCTTCCTTCACTTCGTCGGCGAGGATGCCCCGCACGGCGCTGTCCTGGCTTTCGAAGATCTTCGCGTTGCCTTCGAACACATGGATCGACTCATCCACACCGGCGGTTTTCACCACGCAGCCATCCAGGGCGATGTTGCCGTACAACACGGCCAGGCCGCCTTCTTTCGAGTAGGCGTGCTCGACACTGCGGATGCAGCCGTTTTCACGGTCGTCGTCGAGGGTGTCCCAACGGGTCGACTGGCTGAACGCGGTTTGCGTCGGGATACCGGCCGGGCCAGCCTTGAAGAAGGTGTGCACGGCTTCATCGTCAGTCAGGGTGATGTCCCACTTGGCGATGCCTTCGGCCAGGGATTTGCTGTGCACGGTCGGCAGGTCGGTGTGCAGCAGGCCGCCACGGGCCAGGGAGCCCAGGATCGAGAAGATCCCGCCGGCGCGGTGCACGTCTTCCATGTGGTACTTCTGGATGTTCGGCGCGACCTTGCACAGTTGCGGCACGTGACGGGACAGGCGGTCGATGTCGCGCAGGTCGAAATCGATCTCGGCTTCCTGGGCCGCGGCCAGCAAGTGCAGGATGGTATTGGTGGAACCGCCCATGGCGATGTCCAGGGTCATGGCGTTCTCGAACGCCTTGAAGTTGGCGATGTTGCGCGGCAACACCGACTCATCGTTCTCGCCGTAGTAACGCTTGCACAGCTCGACGATGGTGCGGCCGGCCTGCAGGAACAGTTGCTCGCGGTCGCTGTGGGTGGCCAGCGTCGAGCCGTTGCCCGGCAAGGCCAGGCCCAGGGCTTCCACCAGGCAGTTCATCGAGTTGGCGGTGAACATGCCGGAGCACGAGCCGCAGGTTGGGCAAGCGCTGCGCTCGTATTCCGCGACCTTCTCGTCAGAAGCGCTGGAATCGGCGGCGATGACCATGGCGTCGACCAGGTCGAGGCCGTGGGAGGCGAGCTTGGTCTTGCCGGCTTCCATCGGGCCGCCGGAGACGAAGATCACCGGGATGTTCAGGCGCAGGGCGGCCATCAGCATGCCAGGGGTGATCTTGTCGCAGTTCGAGATGCACACGATGGCGTCGGCGCAGTGAGCGTTGACCATGTATTCCACGGAGTCGGCGATGATCTCGCGGCTCGGCAGGGAATACAGCATGCCGTCATGGCCCATGGCGATGCCGTCATCCACGGCGATGGTGTTGAATTCCTTGGCGACGCCACCGGCGCGTTCGATCTCGCGGGCGACCAGTTGGCCCAGGTCCTTGAGATGGACGTGGCCGGGTACGAACTGGGTGAACGAGTTGGCAATCGCGATGATCGGCTTCTTGAAGTCGTCATCTTTCATCCCCGTGGCACGCCACAGTGCGCGCGCGCCGGCCATGTTGCGGCCGTGGGTGGATGTTTTCGAGCGGTAATCTGGCATGGAGCACTCCGGGCGGCTAATCGGTATCAAAAGGGAGTGAGCTTCTATTGACGTCTGGAACACCCGAAAAATGGCCGTGTGTCCGGAAGTTGCCACTCGCGTCGCGGGATCGCCGCTTGCTTGGGCCTCGAGCTCATAAACCCGCCGGGGGATGACTGGCGATGAATAGGCCGATTCTACACCGCTGGCGGCGGGAGGGAATGACCGAAACCGTGAAGATAGCGGCTACGGGACGTGCGGGCGGGTCAGCGTCCGGTTCTGGCATTGGTCAGCCAGCCCCACAGGCTGAAGACGATGAAGCTCAGGGCGATGCTCATCAATAGGTTGGATCCGGTCTGCGCCAGGGCGGCACTGCTGATGGCGGCGGTCAGGAACATGATGCTGTTCCCCGCCGAGGCAGCAGTGCCCGCGCTGCTTGAGAACAGCAGCATCGCCGCAGAAATCGCCGCCGGGCGAACCAGCGTCACGGCCAGGGCGCTGATTAACATTGGGATGAGCAACGTCACAGTGGTGATGGCGTCCAGGCTGACGATCAGCGTCAACAGCACGCCAGCGACGAGTAGCAGCCCCAGGCCGATATTGATTTGCCGGGACAGCGCAATGCGCTTTTGCAGGTACGAGGCTGCAACGCCGCCCAGCAGATAGGCCACGCCGTACACCATCAGCACCAGCGCGTACTGGTATTCGGAGAGCTTCAGCGCATCCATGAAAATCAGCGGTGTCACGCTGATCAAGGCGAAATAACACGCGAATACCAATGCGGCGATCCACCAGTAGCGCAGGAAGTCGCGATTGCGGGCGACGGCTTTCAGCGTGCCGATGATCGACACCGGCGTGCGGCGCGGGCTGGCGGACTTGGACGGCAGGATGCAGAGGGCATGGATCAACATGCCCAGTGCCATCACGGCGAACCCATAAAAGCTGCCTTGCCAGTCGAAGGTGGTTTGCAGCCAGGAGCCGATCAACGGCGACAGCGCGACGAATGAACCGCTCAGAGTCATGTAGTAAAGGCGCACTCGAGCGCGGTCCTGCTCCTCGAACAGGTCTTCCACCAGTGCGTGGCCTAATACAAAAAAGCCGCAGCCCAGGGCCTGGACAGAGCGAAACAGCAGGAAGGTCAGGTAGTCCGTTGCCATCGCGCAACCGATCGCACCCAGGATCGACAACGTGATGCAGCCCAGCAGGACTTCCTTGCGGCCCCATTTGTCCGACAGTGGGCCGGCGATCAGTTGGGAGATGGAAAAGACCAGGGTGAACAGGCTGATGGACAGCGCAACCTCTGCGCTTGGCGTGTCGAATCGGGCCGCCAGGGCAGGGAATGAGGGCAGGAGAATATTGATCGGAAAGAAGCTGATCAATGAAATGCAGGTAATGAGGATGAAGCGGGAGAGGTAGGGCCCAGACATTGTTTTTGTTTTCCGGAATAAAACCAGAAACGAATACTAGTCTGCGAAAAGTGGAATTCAATCAAAAGCGTTGAGAGAAACTTCCTGAATTGACGTGGCTTGCTTGGGTAGGAAAAGCGTTTACGGCAACCACAAAACAAATGTGGGAGGGGGCTTGCCCCCGATTGCGTAGTGTCAGCCCCATATTAGCTGGCTGACACACGGCTATCGGGGGCAAGCCCCCTCCCACATTTTTATCTGTGCTTGGCTTTAGCTATTCGGCAACAACCGGCACGTAATGCTCTTGATATACCGCGTCTCGGCAATCGCCGGATGCACCGGATGATCCGGACCCTGGCCACCACGCTCCAGCATCTGGATATTGCGGTCCAGGTGGCGGGCGCTGGTCAGCAGGATGTTTTGCAGGTCGTCTTCCGGCAGGTGCATGGAGCACGACGCGCTGACCAGGATGCCGTCCTTGCTGAGCAGGCGCATGGCTTGCTCGTTGAGGCGGCGGTAGGCGCCTTCGCCGTTCTTCATGTCTTTTTTGCGTTTGATGAAGGCCGGTGGGTCGGCGACGATCACATCGAAGCGTTCTTCGCTGGCTTTCAGCTCTTTGAGGGCTTCGAACACGTCGCCTTCGATGCAGGTCATCTTCTCGGCAACGCCGTTCAGCGCGGCGTTGCGCTCCACGCCGTCGAGGGCGAAGGCGGAGGCGTCGACGCAGAACACTTCACTGGCGCCGAAGGCCGCAGCCTGCACGCCCCAGCCACCGATGTAGCTGTACAGGTCGAGTACGCGCTTGCCCTTGGCATACGGGGCCAGGCGAGCGCGGTTCATGCGGTGGTCGTAGAACCAGCCGGTTTTCTGGCCCTGGATTACCGGGGCTTCGAATTTCACGCCGTTTTCTTCCAGCGCCACCCACTCCGGCACCAGGCCGAACACGGTTTCGACGTAGCGGTTAAGGCCTTCGGCATCGCGCGCGGCGGAGTCGTTCTTGAACAGGATGCCGCTTGGCTTGAGCACTTGGGTCAAGGCAGCGATCACGTCTTCTTTATGGGCTTCCATGGTCGCCGAGGCGATCTGCACCACCAGGATGTCGCCGAAACGGTCGACCACCAGGCCCGGCAACAGGTCGGAGTCGCCGTAGACCAGGCGGTAGAACGGCTTGTCGAACAGGCGGTCGCGCAGGGACAGGGCGACGTTGAGGCGATGCACCAGCAGCGACTTGTCCAGCGGCAACTTGATGTCGCGCGACAGCAGGCGGGCGCAGATCAGGTTGTTCGGGCTCATGGCCACGATGCCCAGGGTCTTGCCGCCGGCCGCTTCGAGGATGGCCTGGTCACCCGCCTGGAAGCCGTGGAGTGGGGTGGCGGCCACGTCGATTTCGTTGCTGTAGACCCACAGGTGGCCGTTGCGCAAACGACGATCGGCGTTGGCTTTGAGACGCAGGCTTGGCAGGGACATGACGTCGCTCCGGAAAAAAGAGCGGGAGTATACCTGTTGCGGCGCGGTTCATGTGGGCATGGGCTTGCCCGCGATGCAGGCGGCGCGGTGTATCTGACGTACGGCGGTGATGCCATCGGCAGCAAGCCCACTCCCACATTTAGTCCGGTTTCAATCGGGCATTTGGGTGTCGGTCAGGTTTGCTTAGAGGTTAGAATCCCCGTCTAGCCCAGAGTATGTACTTATGTCCCAAGAGCTTTCCGCCGAACAGATCCAACAGGCCCTGCAGGGCATCAGCGTGCCGCCCCAGCCGCAAATCATGGTGGATTTGCAGATGGAGCAATACATGCCCGATCCGGACCTGGAAGTGATCGCGCGGCTGATCTCCCAGGACCCGGGCCTGTCGGGCGCACTGCTGAAGATCGTCAACTCGTCTTATTACGGCCTGAGCAACAAGATCGCGTCGATCCAGCGCGCAGTGAACCTGTTGGGCAGCCGTTCGATCATCAATCTGATCAACGCGTTGTCGATCAAGGGCGAGATGAGCGACGACACCATCGTCACCCTCAACCGCTTCTGGGACACCGCCCAGGATGTGGCCATGACCTGCCTCACCCTGGCCAAGCGCACCGGCGCCCAGGCGGTGGACGAGGCCTATGCCCTGGGCCTGTTCCATGACTGTGGCGTGCCGCTGATGCTCAAGCGCTTCCCCAACTACATGGCGGTGCTGGAGCAGGCGTATGCCAATGCCGGCCCCGATTGCCGCGTGGTCGACACCGAGAACAACGCGTTCAACACCAACCATGCGGTGGTCGGCTACTACACCGCCAAATCCTGGCGCCTGCCGCAGCATGTGACCGACGCCATCGCCAACCACCACAACGCCTTGGCGATCTTCAGCGATGAGTCGTCGCGCACTCCGCAGCTCAAGAACCTGCTGGCGATCCTGAAAATGGCCGAGCATATCTGCTCGTCCTACCGTGTACTGGGCAGCCAGACGGTGGACCATGAATGGAATGCCATCGGCCACCTGGTGCTGGACTACGTGGGGCTGTCGGACTACGACTTCGAGAGTATGAAATTGTCGATCCGCGAACTGGGCGCCCACTGATCCTTCCTTAAAGAGGCACCTATGCCCGAGTTACCAGAAGTCGAAACCACCCGGCGCGGGATTGCGCCCCACCTGGAAGGCCAGCGGGTCAGCCGCGTGGTGGTGCGTGAACGGCGCCTGCGCTGGCCGATCCCGGAAGACCTCGATGTGCGCCTGTCCGGGCAGCGCATCGTGCTGGTGGAGCGGCGGGCCAAGTACCTGTTGATCAATGCCGAAGTGGGCACCTTGATCAGCCACCTCGGCATGTCGGGCAACCTGCGTCTGGTAGAGGCTGGCATGCCGGCGGCCAAGCATGAACATGTGGATATCGAGCTCGAATCCGGCCTGGCCCTGCGTTACACCGATCCTCGGCGTTTTGGCGCGATGCTCTGGAGCCAGGACCCGCACAACCATGAACTGCTGATCCGACTGGGGCCGGAGCCGCTGACCGACCTGTTTGACGGCGAGCGTCTGTTCCAGCTGTCCCGTGGGCGGTCGATGGCGGTGAAGCCGTTCATCATGGACAACGCGGTGGTGGTGGGTGTGGGCAATATCTACGCGACGGAAGCGCTGTTTGCGGCGGGGATCGATCCGCGTCGTGAGGCGGGTGGTATTTCGCGAGCGCGTTATTTGAAGCTGGCGATCGAGATCAAGCGCGTGCTGGCGGCGGCCATCGAGCGTGGCGGCACCACGTTGCGCGACTTTATCGGCGGCGACGGGCAGCCGGGGTATTTCCAGCAGGAACTGTTCGTCTATGGCCGGGGCGGCGAGGCGTGCAAGGTCTGCGGCAGCGAATTGCGCAATGTGGTGCTGGGACAGCGCGCGAGTGTGTTTTGCCCTAAGTGCCAGAGCTGATTGATGGGTGATTGCTGATATTGCCATCGGGGGCAAGCCCCCTCCCACAGTGAAAGTGTTCGCAATCCAAATGTGGGAGGGGGCTTGCCCCCGATGAGGTCATGACAGGCGCTAAAGGTGGGTCAGGCCTTACCGGTAATCTTGCGGTACTTCTCCATCAGTTGCTCTTGCGTCTCTGGATGGGCTTCATCCAGCGGGATGCAATCCACCGGGCACACTTGCTGGCACTGAGGCTCGTCGTAGTGGCCGACGCACTGGGTGCACAGGTTGGGGTCGATCACGTAGATCTCTTCGCCCTGGGAAATTGCGGCGTTCGGGCACTCGGGTTCGCAGACGTCGCAGTTGATGCAATCGTCGGTGATGATCAGGGACATGGAAACTCCTGCCAGGGCCGTCCGCCAAGGCATCTGAAAACTAATGCGCGCAATTGTGCCGCATTGGCGCCCGCAGTGCGAGCAGGCGCCGATTGGGGGCTTATTTCTTGAAGCGCAGGGTCAGTGCATCCGCCACGGCCGGGTGCACGAACTTGGTGATATCTCCGCCCAAAGCGGCAATTTCACGGACCAACGTCGAGGAAATGAACGAATAGCGTTCCGACGGTGTGAGGAACAGGCTTTCCACGTCCGGCGCCAGTTGGCGGTTCATGTTGGCCAACTGGAACTCGTACTCGAAGTCCGACACCGCACGCAGGCCGCGCAGGAACACATTGGCGTTCTGCTCTTTGGCGAAATGCGCCAACAGTGTGGAAAAGCCCACGACTTCCACATTGGGCAGGTGTTTGGTGACCTCACGCGCCAACTCCACGCGCTGTTCCAGGGGAAACAGCGGGTTTTTCTTGGGGCTGGCCGCGACCGCGATGATCACATGGTCGAACAAGCGTGAGGCACGTTCGACCAGATCGCCATGGCCTTTGGTAATCGGGTCGAAGGTACCTGGGTACAACACTCGGTTCATCGCGTCGTCCTGGCGGAGTCCGTTGGGGAACCGGATGGTATCGCAGCCGTCCCGGTCGGGAAAGTCAACTTATGCAGAAGAAAGCACTATAGACACGGCGAATACCGTGTTTTTTCACGCTGTTTTCAGACGTTCGGCCAAGGCTGTCGCCAGTTGGGCGGTCAAACCGTACACCGATAATTGTGGGTTGGCCCCAATGCTGGTGGGGAATAGAGAGCCATCGTGGATCGACAGGTTGCGCAACTGATGATGGCGACCCAGGCTGTCGGCCACTGCATTTTTCGGGTCTTCGCCCATGGCGCAACCGCCCATCACATGGGCGCTGCCCAGGCAGGTGCGATGCAGTTCCAGATTGAGGCCTTCAATCAGCGTGCGCGCTTCGCCCAGGGTTTTTACGTAGCGGGCATCGTGATGCAGCGGCTTGACCGACTTGGCGCCCGCCGCGAACTGGATCTCGGCCATGCTGTGGAAGGCACGACGCAAGCCATTCCAGGCGTAGTCCGACACCTGGTAGTCGAGCACCGGCGTGCCATCGCCACGTAGCTCCACGCTGCCGCCCGGGCTGTCGGGGTGGAAGCCGTCGCGCAGCAGCGCCAGCATCGCGTGGGTGTTGGGCAATTGGCTCATGTCCAGGGCGTTCTGGGTGCCGTAACCGCCGAGCAGGGTGCTGGCCAGCGCCGGGTGCAAGGGCGGCGCCTCCAGCTTGTACGACATTTTCCCCGTGGTGCCGTCCTGCCACTGGAAATGGTCGGAATAGATCGACTGCGGCGCGCCGTAGAACGGGTTGATCACCTCGTCGAACAGCCCGGCGGAGAAGTTCACCAAGTGCAGGAACGTGCGTTTGCCCAGCCGCGAGTGCGGGTCGGGCGCGTCCGAGCGCATCAGCAGCGCGGGGCTGTTGATGCCGCCGCCCGAGAGCACGTAATGTTTGGCCTTCACAGTGATCTTGCGTCCGGTAGGCGCCACGCAACGCTCGTCCATTGCCATACATTCCAGGCTACTGATGGTGTCGCCGCTGTATTTGAGGCGCTTGGCGCGGGCCAGGTACAACAGCTCGCCGCCTTTTTCCAGGGTGGACGGGATGGTGGTCACCAGCATCGATTGCTTGGCGTTGACCGGGCAGCCCATCCCGCAATAGCCCAGGTTGAAGCAGCCGCGCACATTGCGCGGGATCACATGCCAGCTGTAACCGAGCTTTTCGCAGCCTTTGCGGATCACATCGTTGTTGGGGTTGGGGGGCAGGGCCCAGGGCGCGATGCCCAGGCGTTGTTCCATTTTTTCGAACCAGGGCGCCATTTCGGCGCTGCTGTGGCCCTTTACGGCGTACTCGCTGGCCCAGTGAGCGAGGGTGGCGTCCGGGGTGCGGAAGCTGGACGTCCAGTTGATCAGCGTAGTGCCGCCCACGGCTCGGCCCTGCAGGATGGTGATAGCGCCGTCCTTGCTCATGCGACCGATGCCCTCCTGGTACAGGCTGGTGTAGGCCTCGTCCTCCAGTAGCTTGAAGTCGCTGCTGGTCTTGAGCGGGCCTTCTTCGATCAGCAGCACCTTGTAGCCGGCGGCACTGAGGATTTCGGCAGTGGTGCCGCCGCCGGCACCGCTGCCGATGATCACCACATCGGCTTCCAGGGTCAGGTCGTTATCGAGGGTGGCGCCATTGTGGGTTTTCCAGCCACGGGCCATGCCGTCGCGGAACAGGTCGGGTACGGGCATCAGGGTCGTCTCTTGTTTTTATGGGAGGGCGGCGAATCAAATCTTCGGCGGGCCGGGGTAACCGCAATGCGCCCAGGACGCCGGCTGGAAATACCAGGCCATGATCACCAGCTTGAGCAGCGAGCCCTGGCCCATGCGCAGCAGGTTCAGGTAGCTGTTTTCCCAACGGTGCAGGAAGTTGCGGATCTGCTCGCCGCTGGCGTTTTCCCAACTGCCCCAGATTCCGGTCAACGGTCCACGGGTGACGCCCATGCCCAATACGTCGAACAGTTGCTGGGTAAGCTTGAACATCTCCGGCGACAGGTGTTGCAGGCTGAAGTCGAGCTTCTTGAGGGTGTCTTCAATCCCGCTGGCAACTTCCTGGGCGCTGGCCACGCCTTCGAGCAGCACCGGGATGACCGCGCGCAGGAACGGCAAGTCACTGCTGCGCAGCATGGCAAAACCGCTGGCCGGCGTGCTGCTGGAGCAACCGCTGAGGCTGGCGCCCAACCCGGCGGTAGCCAGGAAGGCGCTGGCGCACAGGCCAATCTTCAAGACGCCGCGCCGCGACAGCGCGGGTGAATCAGTCAGGCTAGGGTTCATTGTTATTGTTATCCCGGGTGGCGGTTTCAGCGAACGAACAGCTTCTGGATCAACGTCTGGATGGCTTTGCCGTAGGGCGGGTAGATCAGCTTCGCCGCGTTAAGGCGCTGTTTCACCAGCACCCCCTTGGCTTTGCTGAACGTCAGGAAGCCTTCATGCCCGTGATAGTGGCCCATACCCGACGGGCCGATGCCGCCAAAGGGCATGTCGTCCTGGGCCACATGCAGCAGCGTGTCGTTCAGGCATACGCCGCCGGAATGGGTTTCGTGGAGCACGCGGTCCTGTTCGCGCTTGTTGTAACCGAAGTAGTACAGGGCAAGTGGGCGAGGACGTTGGTTGATGTAGGCAAAGGCCTGGTCGATACCGCGATACGGCACGATCGGCAGCACCGGGCCGAAGATCTCGTCCTGCATCACGGTCATGTCATCGCTGACATTCAGCAACAGGCTGTGGGCCATGCGCCGCGCCTGGCCCTGGTCATACAGCGGGATCAGGGTGGCGCCCTTGTCGGTGGCGTCCTTGACGTAGGCATTCAGCCGGGCCAGCTGTCGTTCGTTGATGATGGCGGTGTAGTCCGGGTTGTCGGCCAGGGTCGGATAAAATCCGCGAACGGCCTGGGTGTAGGCCTCGACGAAGCCGTCGACGCGGTCTTCCGGCACCAATACATAGTCGGGCGCGACACAGGTTTGGCCGGCGTTCAACGCCTTGCCGAAGGCGATGCGTTCGGCGGCGTCCTTGAGTGGTACATCCGCAGACACGATGGCCGGCGACTTGCCGCCCAACTCCAGGGTGACCGGTGTGAGGTGTTCGGCCGCCGCACGCATCACATGCTTGCCGATGCTGGTGGCGCCGGTGAACAGCAGGTGGTCGAAGGGCAGCTTGGAAAACGCCATGCCCACCTCGGCTTCGCCCAGCACTACGCACACTAGGTCTTCGGGGAAGATTTTCGTCAGCAGCACCTTGAGCAACTCGCCAGTGGCGGGGGTGGACTCACTGAGCTTGAGCATCACCCGGTTGCCCGCCGCCAACGCGCCGACCAGCGGACCAATGGCCAGGTACAGCGGGTAATTCCAGGGCACGATCACGCCAACTACGCCCAACGGTTGATAGATGACTTTGGCCGAGGCCGGTTGGAAGGCAATGCCTACAGCGCGCCGGGATGGTTTCATCCAACCCTTGAGGTGTTTGCTGGCATAGTGAATGCCATGCAGGCTGGGCATCAGTTCGGCGAACAGGGTTTCGTCGGCACTGCGGTGGCTGAAGTCCTGGCTGATCGCGTTGATCAGTGCCTGGCGCTCGTCGCTGAGCAGGTCGCGCAGGGCCTTGAGCCATTGCTGGCGCTGCGCGGCCGATGGCATCGGGTTGGCGGCGTAGGCACGACGCTGGGTGTCGAACAGGCGCTGGAGTGAGTCCAGTGCCTGGGAATCTTGCAGGTAGGCAACGTTGGCAGACATGGCGGCGTTCCCGATTGTTATAGGTCTGCCTGGATTTTTAGAGTCATTACTCTAAATTGTCAAATAACATTGCAGCAACATCCGGTTTTATCCGTGCAAGGATAGGCCGTAAGATGCCTTATCACGTGTACAGAAGCTGATCCCCTATGGCACCACGAGTAAAGACCAGCGAGCGCATTGTGCAAACCAGCCTGGAGCTTTTTAACCAGCAGGGCGAGCGCAGTGTGAGCACCAACCACATTGCCGCCCACATGGAAATTTCGCCGGGCAACCTGTACTACCACTTCCCCAACAAGCAGGCGATCATCGCCGTGCTGTTTCGTGAATACGAAGCCCTGGTGGACAGTTTCCTGCGCCCACCCCAAGGCCGCGCCGTCACCGTCGAAGACAAGCGCTTCTACCTGCAGGCCGTGCTGGCCGGTATGTGGCGCTACCGTTTCCTGCACCGCGACCTCGAACATCTGCTGGAAAGCGACCCGGAACTGGCCACCGGCTACCGGCGCTTTTCCCAGCGCTGCCTGACCCAGGGCGGCGCCATTTACCAAGGGTTTGTCGACGCTGGCATCCTCAATATGGACCCGGTGCAAACCGAAGCCCTGACCCTCAATGCCTGGATCATCCTCACCTCCTGGGTGCGCTTTCTGTGCACCACCAATGAAAACTCCGCCCACCTGAGCGCCGAGGCGATCAAGCGCGGGGTGTATCAGGTGCTGGTGCTGGAGGCGGGGTTTGTCACGCCCCAGGCGAAGGAGGCCGTGGATGGGTTGTTCAAAGAATTTTACGTGCCGTTGAATCAGGCATTGGAAGAAGTGAAGTAGGACCTTTCCCGAATCTGTTCATAGGAGTCCGTCATGCCGCTTGCCCAACTGATCAGCCCCCAGCAATTGGCCGAGCGCCAGAAGGCCGGCGGGTTGGTGATCCTCGATTGCCGTTTTGCCCTGGAAGACCCTGACTACGGGCTCTGCAGCTATGCCGAAGGGCATATCGAGGGCGCGCAGTACGCTGACCTGGAACGCCACCTCAGTGGGCCGGTGATCAAGGGCGTGACCGGTCGCCATCCGTTGCCGGCCGCAGATACCTTCGCCGAGCAATTGCGTGCCTGGGGGATCAACGCCGACACCGATATCGTGCTGTATGACGACGGCCCCGGTGCCTATGCCGCACGGGCCTGGTGGTTGTTGGCGTGGCTGGGCAAGCGCGATGGCGTGTTTATTCTGGATGGTGGCCTCAAGGCCTGGCATGCGGCGGGTTTCCCGCTGAGCCTGGACGCGCCGGTGGTTGAGCCGGGCGCCTTCGTTGGTACGCCAGATAATCGCCTAGTGCTGGATGCCGAACACCTGCAAAAACGCCTGGGCCAACCCGGCCTGACCTTGCTCGACGCCCGTGCACAGCCGCGCTTTCGCGGTGAAGTCGAGCCGATCGACCCGGTGGCCGGGCACATCCCTGGGGCGCAGTGCGCGGCGTTCAACGAAAACCTGGGTGCTGATGGCCGCTTCCTGCCGGCAGACCAACTCAAGCAACGCTTCGCCGCCCAACTGCAAGGTCGCTCGCCGGATGAACTGGTGGCGTACTGCGGTTCAGGGGTGACGGCGTGCCACAATCTGTTTGCCCTGAGCCTGGCCGGTTACCCGTTGGGCAAGTTGTATGCAGGGTCGTGGAGCGAGTGGATCACCGATCCGGCGCGGGCCATCGCTACCGGCGACTGAGCAACCAGGCCGGAATACGGCGCTCCAGGTAATAACCGGGGCGCTTCAGTGTTCCATCGACAAAACCGACATGCCCGCCCTTGGCCAGCAATTCGAATTCGGTGCAGTCCGACAGCTCACTGGCCTCGGGCAGGCTGTGGGCAAACACAAACGGGTCATCGGCGGCCTGGATGATCAGGGTCGGCGTGCGGATATCGCCCAGATAATAGCGACTGGAGGCGCGGCGGTAATAGTCCTCGGCGTTCAGGAAACCGTGCAGCGGCGCGGTGACCCGGCCGTCGAAGTCCCAGAACGTGCGCATCTTTTCCAATGAACCCAGGGCCTCAAGCGTCTTCAACCCCTCCGCACGACCATCCTCTAGAAAGCGCCGTTGCTTGACGCGGATATAGGCCAGCATTTCCCGCATGAAATGCTTCTGATAAACCCGCGAGAATCCCAGGCCGATGCGATCCGCGCACTGGTCCAGGCGAAACGGCACCGATACCGCCGCCGCGCCTTGCAGCCCTGATGCTTCGCCGGTTTCGCCCAAATGCTTGAGCAGCACATTGCCGCCCAGTGAATAACCCACCGCATACAGCGGCGCCAGCGGTCGCTTGGCGCGCAGATGGGCAATCGCCACGGCCAGGTCTTCGCTGGCGCCGGAGTGATAGCTGCGCGCCAACAGGTTTGGTTCGCCCGAGCAGCCACGCCAATTCAGCGCCGCGCTGGCCCAGCCTTGCGCAGCCAGGGCTTTTTGCAGACCGGCCACGTAGGGCGAATTGGAGGAACCGGTCAACCCATGCAGTACCAGCACCAACGGTGCTTGCGCGTCATGGGGGCCATGCCAATCGAGGTCGAGGAAGTCGCCGTCTTCCAGCCACAGGCGTTCGCGTTGGCGTTCGATGTGGGTGGTAGGGCGCCACAGCGGCCCCCACAGTGTTTGCAGGTGGGGGTTGCCGAGGCCGAAGGCGGGGGTGAACAGGTCGGAAGAAGGGGTCATGACACGCTCTGCTGCGGATGCATTTAACTGTGGCGAGCGGGCTTGCCCCGCGTTGGGCTGCGAAGCGGCCCCAAAACCAGTAATGATGTTCTAACTGAGCAATCGCGGTGTTCTTGGTGGGGCTGCTGCGCAGCCCAACGCGGGGCAAGCCCGCTCGCCACAACAAGCCCGCTCACTACAGAAAGCCCGCTCGCCACAAACAGAGGTCAGGCGGCGCTGCGTTGCCACAACGCGTAATACACCCGTCCGGACTTCTGTTCCCGGTGCAGGCGCCAGGTGGCCGGCAAGCCCAGGGTAGAAGGGGCGGTCTCGCTTTCAGTGTAGATCCACGAATCCGCTGCCAGCCATTGGCGATCTTCCAGCAATGCGCACACGGTTGGCAGCAAGTTCTGGTTGAACGGCGGGTCGAGGAACACCACGTCGAACTCGCTGGCCGGCTGGGTTTCCAGGTAGCGCAGGGCGTCGGCGGTTTGCACCTGGCCGGTGGTGCAGCGCAGGGTGCCCAGGTGTTCCTTGAGGCTGGACACCGCCACATTGCTGGCGTCCAGCGCCTGGCCCAGGGCGGCGCCACGGGACAGCGCCTCCAGGAACAGCGCGCCACTGCCAGCGAACGGGTCCAATACTTTGGCGCCTGCAATGTATGGAGCCAGCCAGTTGAACAGGGTTTCACGCACGCGGTCAGGCGTCGGGCGCAGGCCTACGACGTCGGGGAAGCTCAGCTTGCGGCTGCGCCATTCGCCGCCAATGATGCGCAGCTGGCCCACACCGTTATGCACGTTGTGGACAGGTTTTTTCGGGCGAGATGAACTGGCCATTAATGCTCCGGAACCCCGAGCGGCTGCTCGGCGGGTTTATCAGTGGGGGGCGGTAGTGGCTTTTGCGCAATCGTCGGGCCGGCGGTCACGATGACCATCTTGTCGGCGCTCAAGTGTTTATTCATTGCAGCCTTGACCTGCTCTACGGTCAGGGCCTGGGATTGTTTCATGAAATCTGCCAGATAGGTCAGCGGCAGGTTGTAGAAACCCATCGCGCCCAACTGCCCGACGATATCGGCGTTGCTGGCGGTCGACAGCGGGAAACTGCCGGCCAGCTCGCGCTTGGCGTCATCCAGTTCTTTTTGCGTCGGGCCGGTCTTGAGGTAGTCGGCCACCACGTCCTCGACCAGGCGCAGGGTGCCGCCGCTCATTTCGGCGCGGGTCTGCAGATTGATCATGAACGGGCCACGCACCTGCATCGGCGAGAAACCGGAGTACACGCCGTAGGTCAAACCACGTTTTTCACGCACTTCGCTCATCAAGCGAGTGCCGAAACCGCCACCGCCGAGGATCTGGTTACCCAGGGACAAGGCTGCGTAGTCCGGGTCGGCACGGTCGATGCCCAGTTGCGCGAACAGCAAGTGCGTCTGTTTGGACGGGAACTCGATACGAGTCAGGCCCGGTTTGGGTTCGGTCGGCTGAGCAATTTTTGGCAGCGCCGGGCCCTTGGGCAGCGATGCAGAAACCTTGGCCGTCATGGCTTCGGCTTCGGCGCGGGTCAGATCGCCCACTACCGCAATCACCGCGTTGCCTGCTGCGTAAGCCTTGGCGTGGAACGCCTGCAACTGCGCGATGGTGATCTTTGGCACGCTCTCGGGCGTGCCTTCGCTCGGGTGCGCGTAAGGGTGGTCGCCGTACAGGCGCTTGAACAGTTCAAGGCTGGCCAGCTTGCCGGGGTTCTGCTTCTGGTACTCGAAGCCGGCGAGGATCTGGTTCTTGATCCGGGCCAGGGAGTCGGCCGGGAAGGTCGGTTTGCCGATCACCTGGTCAAACAGGCTCAGAGCGGCGTCGCGTTTGCTACTGTCGCTGAGGCTGCGCAGGGACACCAGCGCCATGTCGCGGTATGCACCATTGCCAAAGTCCGCGCCCAGACCTTCGAAATCACGGGCGATCTGGCTCACATCCTTGCCCGGTACGCCTTCGTTGAGCATGGCGTTGGTCATCAGCGCCAGGCCGGGTACGTTGCCGTCCTGGCTGCTGCCGGCGGCGAACAGGATGCGCATGTCAAACATCGGCAGTTCATGGGCTTCGACGAACAGCACCTTGGTGCCTTCGGCGGTGGTCCAGGTCTGTACGTCGAGCTTGCGGTTGGTCGGCGCCTTGTCGTCCAGTTCCGCCAGGGATTGCAGCTTGCTGCTCGATTGGGCTTTTTCCAGTGCCTGGCTGGCGACGGACTCGCTCGGACGCAGGAAATACACGGCGCTCGCCGCAATCAGGGTGACGACGATCAGGCCGGGGAAGATCAGGCGGCTGCTTTTGCGATCACTCATGAGCGGTCTCCTCAGGCAAAACATGGGCGACGCTCAGACGTTCGCGAGTGAAGTAGGTGCGCGCGGCTTTCTGGATATCTTCCGGGGTCACGCTTTGCAGGTCGGCGAGCTCCGTGTCCATCAGTTTCCAGGACAGGCCGACAGTCTCCAGGGAGCCGATGGCTGTGGCCTGGCTGGTGATGGAGTCACGCTGGTAGACCAGGCCGGCAATGACCTGGGCGCGGATGCGTTCCAGTTCTTCGGCGGTCGGCGGCTTGGCCTTCAACTCTTCCAGCAGGCGCCACAGGCCGGCTTCTGCCTGGGCGACGGTTTTCTTCTTCTGCTGATTCGGCGTGGCGCTCAGCATGAACAGGGTATCGCCACGGGTGTAGGCGTCGTAGTTGGTGGACGCAGCGGAAACCAGCTCTTCACCACGCTCCAACTGTTCGGAGATGCGGGCGCTGTAGCCGCCGTCCAGCAAGGCCGAGATCAGGCGCAGGGCCTGCACCGAACGCTTGTCTTCGGCGGTGGCCAGGCCTGGCACGTTGAAGCCCAGCATTACGCTCGGTAGTTGGGTTTTCACATGCAGCGTCAGCAGGCGCTCGCCGGGCTCGGCCAGTTCCATCGGGATCTTGGCCGGTGGTACGTCGCGCTTGGGGATCGGGCCGAAGTAGCGCTGGGCCAGGTTTTTGACCTCGTCCGGGGTGACGTCGCCGACCACCACCAATGTGGCATTGTTCGGCACGTACCAGGATTGGTACCAGTGGCGCAGCTCTTCGACTTTCATGCGGTCCAGGTCGGCCATCCAGCCGATGGTCGGCGTGTGGTAGCCGCTGGCCGGGAATGCCATGGCCTTGAAGCGCTCGTAGGCCTTGGACATCGGGTTGTCGTCGGTGCGCAGGCGGCGCTCTTCCTTGATCACCTCGATCTCGCGGCTGAACTCGTCGGCCGGCAGGCGCAGGCTGGCCATGCGGTCGGCTTCCAGCTCGAAGGCGACGCCCAGGCGGTCGCGGGCCAGCACCTGGTAATAAGCGGTGTAGTCATCGCTGGTGAAGGCGTTCTCTTCGGCGCCCAGGTCGCGCAGGATCAGCGAGGCTTCGCCGGGGCCGACCTTGGCGCTGCCCTTGAACATCATGTGTTCCAGGGCGTGGGACAAACCGGTCTGGCCCGGGGTTTCGTAGCTCGAACCGACCTTGTACCAGACCTGGGAAACCACCACCGGGGCGCGATGATCTTCGCGCACGACCACCTTGAGGCCGTTGTCCAGGGTGAATTCATGGGTGGGTTGTGGGTCGGCAGCCAAGGCTGAAAGAGGCAGACAAACTGTGCTGAACAGCAGGCCTGCGGCGCGGCGGGCTAGAGCATTCATTCGTTTTTAAACCTGTTGGGCTGCCCGCTTGGTCTTAGCGTCGGCGGGCGAGGAGGTGCTAGGATACTGATCCGACTGAGGGACGGCCACTGCGGCCGTCTTGTTGAGGCCCTATTTTGGCCTTCAAAATGTTGCGCATGAACGAGCTGGCTAAAAAACAGTCTGTTACGCATCGAATTTTATTTACCGGCGCGCCCCTTGGCGCGTCGCTACCTTGAGATAGCCGTCTCCATGTTTGGTTCCAACGACGACAAGAAGACCCCAGCCGCGGCTGGCGAGAAGAAAGGCCTGTTCGGATGGCTGCGCAAAAAACCGCAGGAAACCGTCGACGAACACCCGCCGGTTCAACCTGAACCTATCCCTGAGCCAACAGTAGAAGCCGAACCGGTTGCCGAAACCCCGGCGCCGGTGGTATTGCCGATGGCCGAGCCGGTGTTGCAGCCGGTCGTCGAGGCTGTCCCGGAACCCGAGCCGGAACCCGAGCACAAACCGTGGCTGGAACTGCCGGTGGCTGAAGAGCCCGTGGCGCTGGTCGAAGATGTGCAGGCTGAGCACATCGCCCCGCCGATTCCGGCTGTGGCCGAGGTGGCAGTGCCTGCTGTTGTCGAGCCGGAGCCCGTCGTCGCACCTGTCGAAACCAGCAAGACCGGCTTCTTCGCCCGTCTCAAGCAAGGCCTGAGCAAGACCAGCGCCAGCATTGGCGAAGGCATGGCCAGCCTGTTCCTGGGCAAGAAGGTCATCGATGACGAACTGCTGGAAGACATCGAAACCCGCCTGCTCACCGCCGACGTGGGCGTCGAAGCCACTGCCGTGATCATCCAGAGCCTCACCCAGAAGGTCGCGCGCAAACAGCTGACCGACGCGGACGCGTTGTACAAATCCCTGCAGGCCGAGCTGGCCGCGATGCTCAAGCCGGTGGAAGCGCCGCTGGTGATCACCCCGAAAAAACCTTTCGTGATCCTGGTGGTGGGCGTCAACGGCGCCGGCAAGACCACCACTATCGGCAAGCTGGCCAAGAAGCTGCAGTCCGAAGGCAAGAAAGTCATGCTGGCAGCCGGCGATACCTTCCGTGCCGCCGCGGTTGAACAACTGCAGGTGTGGGGCGAGCGCAACAAGATCCCGGTCATCGCCCAGCACACCGGCGCCGATTCCGCCTCGGTGATCTTCGATGCCGTGCAAGCCGCCAAGGCCCGTAACATCGACGTGCTGATCGCCGATACCGCCGGTCGCCTGCACACCAAAGACAATTTGATGGAAGAGCTGAAAAAGGTTCGCCGTGTGATCGGCAAGCTCGACGCAGACGCGCCGCACGAGGTTCTGCTGGTACTGGACGCTGGCACCGGCCAGAACGCCATCAGCCAGGCCAAGCAATTCAACCAGACGGTACAACTGACCGGCCTGGCATTGACTAAGCTCGACGGCACGGCCAAGGGCGGCGTGATCTTCGCCCTGGCCAAACAGTTCGGGTTGCCGATTCGTTATATCGGCGTCGGTGAAGGCATCGACGACCTGCGCACCTTTGAAGCCGAACCCTTTGTACAGGCACTGTTTGCCGAGCGGGAGCGTTCATGATTCGATTCGAACAGGTCGGTAAACGCTATGCGAACGGGCATGTCGGCTTGCATGAGCTGAGCTTTCGAGTGCGGCGCGGCGAGTTTCTATTTGTAACCGGTCACTCCGGCGCAGGCAAAAGTACGTTGTTGCGCCTGCTGCTGGCCATGGAGCGTCCGACCACCGGTAAGTTGCTGTTGGCGGGCCAGGACCTGGCCACCATCAGTAATGCGCAGATTCCGTTCCTGCGCCGCCAGATCGGCGTGGTGTTCCAGAATCACCAGTTGCTGTTCGATCGCACCGTGTTCAACAACGTGGCGCTGCCGTTGCAGATCCTCGGGCTGTCCAAGGCCGAGATCGTCAAGCGCGTGGACTCGGCCCTGGAGCGCGTGGCGCTGTCGGACAAGACCGATCTCTACCCTGGCGACCTGTCCACCGGCCAGCAACAGCGCGTCGGTATCGCCCGCGCTATCGTCCACCGCCCGGCCTTGCTGCTGGCGGACGAACCCACCGGCAACCTCGACCCGCGCCTGGCGGCCGAGATCATGGGCGTATTCGAAGACATCAACCGCCTGGGCACCAGCGTGCTGATCGCCAGTCACGACCTGGCACTGATCGCGCGCATGCGTCATCGCATGCTCACTCTGCAACGTGGCCGCCTGATCGGTGACGGGGAGGCCGGCGTATGAGTGCAACACGCAGCCCTAAAGTCTCCGAACGCGTGGCGCCGAAACCGGCCGACCCGCAACCGCCGAAGAAAAAACACGACCACGATGACGATGGTCCGGACTTCAGCACCTTGCTGCGCGCCTGGATCGAAAGCCATCGCGCCAGCCTGGTCGACAGCCTGCGCCGCCTGGGCAAGCAGCCGATCGGCAGCTTTTTCACCTGCCTGGTGATGGCAGTGGCCCTGAGCCTGCCGATGGGCCTGTCGCTCCTGCTTAATAATGTGGAGCGCCTGGGCGGTTCCTGGCAGCGCGCAGCGCAGATTTCGCTGTACCTGAATATCGACGCCAGTGCCAAAGATGGCGAAGCGTTACGCGACGACATCAAGAACATCCCCGGCGTGGCGGATGCCGAGTACATCAGTCGCGATCAGGCACTGGAAGAGTTCCAGCAACAATCCGGCCTGGGCGAGGCGCTCAAGGAGCTGCCACAGAACCCGCTGCCGGGCGTGGTCCTGGTGACGCCGAACGAGGTGGACAAGCCGGCGCTGGAAGCCCTGCGACAAAAACTCGCAGAGATGCCCAAGGTGCAACAGGCGCAACTTGATCTAGTCTGGGTAGAGCGCCTGGCCGCGATCCTCAAGCTGGGCGACCGCTTTGTGTTCGGTCTGACAGTGCTGTTGGTGTCTGCATTACTTTTGGTGATAGGTAATACCATTCGTCTTCATATTGAAAACCGTCGCACCGAGATAGAAGTGATTAAACTGGTCGGCGGCACGGACAGCTATGTGCGTCGGCCTTTTCTGTACATGGGCGCGCTTTATGGCTTTGGTGCCGGGATTTTGTCCTGGGGCGTGCTGGCTTTTGGCCTGGACTGGCTGAACGACGCGGTTGTCGGGCTTGCCGGACTCTACGGCAGTGATTTCGCCCTGGCTGGCGTGCCGGTAGCCGATGGTCTGAGTCTCTTGCTTGGCGCGGTATTGTTGGGGTATATCGGTGCTTGGATTGCGGTCGCTCGTCATTTACGTGAGCTGGCACCGAAGTAGTTAATGTCAGATTAATGTGGTTTCGTTTGTATTGACCGTATTGGTGGTTTAGGGAACTTGTCCTACGGTTCCCGGTCAATTTTCGCAGTGCTTCACTGCACGAGTTATGTGAGTCGGAGGTTTTTTCGTATGACCACTTCTTTGCAACCTGCTTATGCCTTGGTCCCGGGTGCGAACCTGGAAGCCTATGTGCACACGGTCAACAGCATTCCGCTGCTGACGCCCGAGCAGGAGCGTGAACTGGCCGAGAGTCTCTACTATGAGCAGGATTTGGGGGCGGCTCGGCAGATGGTGCTCGCCCACCTGCGTTTTGTCGTACATATCGCCCGTAGCTATAGCGGCTACGGCCTGGCTCAGGCTGACCTGATCCAGGAAGGCAACGTCGGCCTGATGAAGGCTGTAAAGCGCTTCAACCCCGAGATGGGTGTGCGCCTGGTATCGTTTGCCGTGCACTGGATCAAGGCGGAAATCCACGAGTTCATCCTGCGCAACTGGCGCATCGTGAAAGTCGCGACCACCAAGGCCCAGCGCAAACTGTTCTTCAACCTGCGCAGCCAGAAAAAACGCCTGGCGTGGCTGAACAACGAGGAAGTCCACCGCGTGGCCGAAAGCCTTGGTGTGGAACCGCGTGAAGTGCGCGAGATGGAAAGCCGCCTGACCGGCCACGACATGGCCTTCGACCCCGCTGCTGAAGCGGACGACGACAGTGCCTTCCAATCGCCGGCCAACTACCTGGAAGACCACCGTTACGACCCGGCGCGTCAGTTGGAGGATGCGGATTGGAGCGACAACTCCAACCACAACCTGCACGAAGCGCTGGAAGTGCTGGACGACCGCAGCCGTGACATCCTCTACCAGCGCTGGCTGGCAGAAGAAAAAGCCACGCTGCACGACCTGGCGCAGAAGTACAACGTGTCGGCCGAGCGGATTCGTCAGCTTGAGAAAAGCGCGATGAACAAGCTGAAACTGTCCATCGCAGCCTAAAAATATGGGAGGGGGCTTGCCCCCGATAGCAGAGTGTCAGTCAACATCAAGGTGACTGGTCCATCGCTATCGGGGGCAAGCCCCCTCCCACATTTGTTTTTGTTGTGTCAGTCGGACCAGGGCGCCTTGCGGGAGTTGTTCAGTTCGACCAGGTAACCGTCTCCACCCAACTGACTCATCTGCTGACGAATCCAAGCCGCGCGCCTTGCCACATACGCCGTCGGATGGCTGGCACTCCACACCCGTGGATTGGGCAAAACAGCCGCCAGATAGCTGGCCTGCTGCCGCGATAACCCCTTGGCACTCACCCCAAAGTGATGCCGCGCCGCCGCTTCCGCGCCAAACACGCCTTCGTCCCACTCCACGCTATTGAGGTACACCTCAAGAATCCGCTGCTTGGGCCACAACACCTCGATCAACCCGGTAAACCAGGCTTCCAGGCCTTTGCGCAAATAGCTGCGGCCGGCCCACAGGAACAGGTTCTTCGACACCTGCTGGCTCAACGTACTGGCACCGCGAATCGAGCCGCCGCGCTCGTTGTGCAGGATCGCCGCCTGGATCGCACCGAAATCAAAGCCCCAATGCTGCGGGAAGCGCTGGTCTTCACCGGCCATCACCGCCACTTTGAGGTCATCGGAGATCTCGTCCCACGGTACCCAGGTGCGCTGCAGGTCAATGGGTTCGCCGTCGAACCAGGATTCGACCTTGCGCTCCACCATCAGCGCGGTGAAGGGCGGCGGGACGACACGAAACAGCAGCACCAGCAGCACACTGCCGATGGCAAACCATTTGACGACGTTGAGAAAGCGTTTGAAGAGGAGACGCAGCATAGAGATGGCTTGGCCGAACCCGTTGAGCGGGCCATTATACAGACCCGGCCCTTTGAGTCTGACTGGAGTTCCTCATGCTGCGTGGCTTTCTGATGTTGGCTGCCTTTTTCGGCTTCACCGGTGTCGCCCTTGGGGCCTTCGCCGCCCACGGCCTGAAAAACCGCCTGAGCGCCGAGTACCTCGCAATTTTCCACACCGGCGTGACCTACCAACTGGTGCACACCCTGGCGCTGTTCGGCGTGGCGCTGCTGGCGGCGCATATCCCTGGCCGGTTGGTCAGCTGGGCGGGCATCTCGTTTACCGTTGGCATCCTGCTGTTCTCCGGCAGCCTGTATGTGCTGACCCTGACCGGCATCAGCAAGCTTGGGATCATCACGCCGTTTGGCGGCCTGGCCTTCCTGCTTGGCTGGTTCTTCCTGGGCCTGGCGGCGTGGCGCTTGCAGGCAGCCTGACCAAGGGACTTGGGCCGGCAACCTCAATCGGGCTAGAATGCCGACCCCTAAAAACGATGGCGGCCCGTGGCATGCGCATTCAGTTGAACGGCGAATCCTTTGAACTGCCCGACGGTGAAACCGTTGCGGCCCTGCTGACCCGCCTGGACCTGACCGGGCGGCGCGTCGCAGTGGAACTCAACCTGGATATCGTCCCGCGTAGCCTGCACGCCGAGACCGCACTCGCCGAAGGCGACCAGGTCGAAGTGGTCCACGCCATCGGCGGCGGCTGATCGCGCAGTTTCCTGAATTCTGCAGAACCTCACCCCATTCCGAGGATTTCCCATGAGCATCGTTCGTAGCGACAAGCCTTTCGTCCTGGCCGGGCGTACCTACCAGTCCCGCCTGCTGGTCGGCACCGGCAAGTACCGCGACATGGAAGAAACCCGCCTGGCCATCGAAGCCTCGGGTGCCGAGATCGTCACCTTCGCCGTGCGCCGCACCAACCTCGGCCAGATCGAAGGCGAGCCGAACCTGCTTGAAGTGCTGTCGCCGGACCGCTACACCTTCCTGCCGAACACCGCCGGTTGCTACGATGCCATCGAGGCCGTGCGCACCTGCCGCCTGGCCCGTGAGCTGCTCGACGGCCACAACCTGGTGAAGCTGGAAGTGCTGGCCGACCAGAAAACCCTGTTCCCCAACGTGATCGAAACCCTCAAGGCCGCCGAAACCCTGGTCAAGGAAGGTTTCGACGTGATGGTCTACACCAGCGATGACCCGATCATTGCGCGCCAACTGGCGGAAATCGGCTGCATCGCGGTGATGCCACTGGCCGGCCTGATCGGTTCCGGCTTGGGGATCTGCAATCCGTACAACCTGCAGATCATCCTCGAAGAAGCCAAGATCCCGGTGTTGGTGGATGCAGGCGTGGGCACGGCCTCCGACGCAACCATCGCCATGGAACTGGGTTGTGACGCGGTGCTGATGAACTCGGCCATCGCTCACGCCCAGCAACCGATCCTGATGGCCGAAGCCATGAACCACGCCATCGTCGCGGGCCGCCTGGCCTACCTCGCCGGCCGCATGCCGAAAAAACTCTACGCCAGCGCCTCCTCGCCGCTGGATGGTCTGATCAAGTAAGAGCCATTGATGACTGAATCAAACGAAACGCCGAACACCCTGGAAGCAGGCGACGAGTCCAAGCACCGCCGCATCAAGAGTTTTGTGATGCGCGCCGGTCGCATGACCGAAGGCCAGCAAAAGGGCCTGGAGCAAGGCACGCCGCTGTTCGTGTTGCCATTGGCCGACGCGCCGGTGGACTACGACCCGGTGTTCGGCCGTTCGGCCCCGCGTTCCCTGGAAATCGGCTTCGGCATGGGCCACTCCCTGCTGGAAATGGCCGCCGCTGCGCCGGACCAGGACTTCATTGGCGTGGAAGTCCACCGCCCAGGTGTCGGCGCGCTGCTCAACGGCGTGTTGACCCAAGGCCTGACGAACCTGCGGGTCTATGACTGCGACGCGATCGAAGTGCTCAACCGCTGCATCGCCGACAACAGCCTCGATCGCCTGATGCTGTTCTTCCCGGACCCATGGCACAAAGCCCGTCACCACAAGCGCCGCATCGTCCAGGCCTCCTTTGCGGAGCTGGTGCGCAGCAAGCTGAAAGTGGGCGGCATCCTGCACATGGCCACCGACTGGGAACCCTACGCGGAATACATGCTGGAAGTGATGAACGTCGCCCCCGGCTACCGCAACCTGGCTGAAGACGGCAAATGCGTGCCACGCCCGGCCGAGCGGCCGATCACCAAGTTCGAGCGTCGTGGTGAGCGGCTGGGGCACGGGGTGTGGGATCTGAAGTTCGAGAAGTTGGCGTAACTCCCCATTAGCTTGAAATGCAATTCTATGTGGGAGGGGGCTTGCCCCCGATAGCAGAGTGTCAGTCACCCCATAGAGTGACTGGTCCACCGCCATCGGGGGCAAGCCCCCTCCCACATTTGTTTTTGCAGTGTGCTATGAATCAGCGGCGGTCTGCGACTACGCCGATCAGTACCAGTACCACGATCAACACCGGCGCCAGGCTGTAGTTATTGAACTGGCTCAACCCCCGCACAATCCACGGCGTGGCATAGATCAGCGCCGCGCCGCTGCCGATCATGCACACCAGCGCCATCAACGGCACGCGCAACGCACCCGCGATGCTGCCCAGGCGTGCTTCGATCCAGCCCTTGATATCGGCGCCGAACAGCACCAGCAGGCAGCCCACGAGGGCCAGGGAGATTTCCGACAGGTTGCTGCGGCTCCAGCGGGATACGGTGGCGAGCAGGTCGAGTACCAAATCCATTCGATTTCCTTAAGAGCGTCAGCTCAAAAACTTCTGCAACAGATCATTGAGAAAGAGTTGCCCGCGGTCGGTCGCCGCCAGGCGTGACGGTTCGACCTGCATTAAGCCACTTTGTTCTGCCTCGCGGCGGCCTTCATCGAGGCTCGCCAGATCCAGACCGGTACGCTCGGCGTAGAGCCTGGCATCGACCCCTTCGGTGAGGCGCAGGGCGTTCATCAGGAACTCGAATGGCAACTCTTCGTTGGTCAGCTCCTTCGCGCCGGCCTGGAAGCTTTTGGCCGGGTTTAGGTAGTCCTTCGGTGCACGGGTCTTCCAGGTGCGTACGATGCGCCCGTCCGGATGGCTGAGCTTGCCGTGTGCGCCGGCACCGATGCCGATGAAGTCACCGAAGCTCCAGTAATTGAGGTTATGCCGCGCCGGGCGACCTGGTTGGGCATAGGCCGATACTTCATATTGCGCGTAGCCGTGTTCGGCAAGCAACGCCTGGCCGGCTTCCTGGATGTCCCACAGGGTGTCGTCTTCCGGCAGTGCAGGCGGCTGGTTCCAGAACACAGTGTTGGGTTCCAGGGTCAGCTGGTACCAGGACAAGTGCGTCGGCTTCAGCGCGATGGCCTGGCGCAAGTCGCTCAAGGCATCGTCCAGGGACTGATCGGGCAGCCCGTGCATCAAGTCCAGATTGAAGTTATCGAACCCGGCCTGGCGCGCCATGCCAGCGGCACGTACGGCTTCGTCGCCATTGTGGATGCGGCCCAGGGCCTCAAGCTTTTCCTGCTGGAAGCTCTGGATACCGATGGACAGGCGATTGATCCCCAGCTTGCGATAGGCCACGAACTTTTCTTGCTCGAACGTCCCGGGGTTGGCTTCCAGGGTGATCTCGATATCGCCGGCAAACGGGATGCGGGCTTCCACGCCCTTGAGCAACCGCCCCAACGCTGCGGCGCTGAACAGGCTGGGCGTGCCGCCGCCGAAGAAGATCGAACTGAGTTCGCGGCCATGCACTGCGTGCAGGTCCTGATCGAGGTCGGCCAACAGGGCGTCCACATACTCCTCTTCCGGCAGCACTTTACTGGCGGTGTGGGAGTTGAAGTCGCAATAAGGGCATTTGCGCACGCACCACGGGATATGGATGTACAGCGCCAGGGGCGGCAGCACAGGCAAGGCCGCCCGAGGTGTTTGCGCGCCGCCGTGGATCAGCGGCTGCGCAGAGGTGTTCAGGGTCATTTCAGGCTCAGGCGTTGGCGCAGCAAATCCATTGCGCGGGCACGGTGGCTGATCTGGTTCTTGTCGGCCGGGCTCAGTTCGGCACTGGAAACGTTACGTTCCGGCACCCAGAACAAAGGGTCATAGCCAAACCCATGCTCGCCGCTGGCCGCATGCAGGATGCGCCCGTGCCACAGGCCTTCGCACAGGATCGGCAGCGGGTCATCGGCATGCCGTACCAGGGCCAGCACGCAGACGAACTGTGCGCCGCGCTCGGCGTCCGGTACGTCCTTGAGCGCGTCCAGCAGCTTGGCGTTGTTGGCGGCATCGCCCTTGCCGTCGGCGTAGCGCGCCGAATAAATGCCCGGTGCGCCGCCGAGGAAATCGACGGCCAGCCCCGAGTCATCCGCCAGCGCCGGCAGGCCGGAGATGCGTGCGGCGTTGCGTGCCTTGAGGATAGCGTTCTCGACGAACGACAGGCCGGTCTCTTCCGGTTCCACCTGGCTGAACTCGCCAATCGAGCGCAACTGCACGGAGTCGCCGAGCATGGCTTGCAGTTCTTTGAGTTTGCCGGCGTTATGGCTGGCCAGTACGAGTTGGGTGAGGTTCATTTTCCCGCCGGAAACAGTTCCTGGTTGAACTGGAAGCTATGGGCTTTGCCGCCGGTTTCAACGTTGATGGTAAACGTCTTGTATTCGCGCTGCGTCACGGAGTAGGGCGCCAGGTAATTGATGCCGCCTTTCTCGTTGATCTGCTTGAACGTCAGGACTTCGCTCTTGCCGCCCAAGTCCTTGATGGTGCCGGTCACTTGCGCGGCCACCGGGGTCACGCCCTTGATCACCGTCACGTTGATCAAGCCCTTTTCCTTGCTGCGCACCACGCCGATGGCCTGGGCGGTTTCCGGTTGCAGGAAGCTGGAGGTGAACGTGTTGTAGTGGACGGTGATATCGCCGAAGTCTTTCTTGCGATTGGCATCGATAGCGTCGGCGGCCAGGGCGCTGGCGCCCAGGCACGCGGTCAATAGAAATACAGCCAGGCGTTTCATGAGCGTCCCTCTTGAAAATGATTAGACGGCAATCTTGTGGTCCGTCAGGCCAGGACTGCTGACCCGGTAAATACCGATTTCGCCCAACAGATTGGGCCATAGTTTACTTGCCCAGCCGTGACGATGCTGTTGATCGACGGCAAGGCGGTTGATCACCTTGGCTTCACGCTCACTGCACAGGGCTTCGAAGTCTTCGAAGGTGCAGAAGTGGATGTTCGGCGTGTTGTACCAGGTGTACGGCAGGAAGTCCGACACCGGCATGCGGCCCTTGGTGGCCAGGTACCAGCGGCAGCGCCAGTGCCCGAAGTTGGGGAAGGTGATGATGCACTGGCGGCCTACGCGCAGCATTTCGTCGAGGATGCGGTCCGGGTAGTGCACCGCCTGGAGGGCTTGGGTCATCACCACGATGTCGAAGCTGTTGCTGGCAAAGTTGCCCAGGCCCTTGTCCAGGTCCTGCTCGATCACGTTGATGCCTTTGGCCACGCACTGGGCGATGTTGTCCGGGTCGTTTTCCAGGCCGTAGCCAGTGACTTGCTTGTTGTCGCGCAGCCAGCTCAGCAGTTCGCCATCGCCGCAGCCCAGGTCGAGCACGCGGCTGCCGGCGGGGATCCAGTCTTGGATGATTTCCAGGTCGGCTCTCATGGCGTTCTCACACAGTAATCCGGTTCATGTAATTGCCGAACGCCTGCAAGTAACGCGGGATCGGGATCAGGAAGGCGTCGTGGCCTTGCGGTGCATCGATCTCCAGGTAGCAGACGTCCTTGCGTGCAGCCATCAGCGCGTCCACCAGCTCGCGGGAGCGGGCCGGCGAGAAGCGCCAGTCGGTGGTGAAGGACATCACGCAGAACTTGGCCGTGGCGCCTTCGAAGGTTTTCGCCAGGTCGTCGTCGTGGTTGGCGGCCGGGTCGAAGTAGTCCAGCGCCTTGGTCATCAGCAGGTAGGTGTTGGCGTCGAAACGCCCCGAGAACTCCTCGCCCTGGTAGCGCAGGTAGCTTTCCACCTGGAACTCGACGCTGTGGAAGTCGTAGTTGAGCTTCTCGCTCTTGAGGCCACGGCCGAATTTCTCGCCCATGGAGTCATCGGACAGGTAGGTGATATGCCCGACCATCCGCGCCAGCATCAGGCCGCGCTTGGGAATCACGCCGGCTTCCTGGAACGAACCACCGTGGAACTCCGGGTCGGTAAGGATGGCCTGGCGTGCCACTTCGTTGAAGGCGATGTTCTGCGCCGACAGCTTGGGGGCCGAGGCGATTGCCAGGCAATGGCGCACGCGGTCCGGGTAGGTGATGGTCCATTGCAGCGCCTGCATGCCGCCCAGGCTGCCGCCGATTACTGCCGCCCACTGGTTGATACCCAGCAGGTCGGCGAGGCGCGCTTGGCTGTGCACCCAGTCTTCCACGGTGAGCACCGGGAAGTCGGCGCCGAACGGTTTGCCGGTTTCCGGATTGAGGCTGCTGGGACCGGTGGAACCGTTGCAGCCGCCCAGGTTGTTCAGGCTGACCACAAAGAACTTGTTGGTGTCGATGGGCTTGCCGGGGCCGATGCAACTGTCCCACCAGCCGGGCTTGCGATCCTCGGCAGAGTGGAAACCGGCCGCGTGATGATGGCCGGACAAGGCGTGGCAGATCAGCACGGCGTTGCTCGCCGTGGCGTTCAGTTGGCCATAGGTTTCATAGATCAGGTCGTAGGCGGGCAGCGAACGGCCGCAGGCCAGGGCCAGCGGTTCGCTGAAGTGCGCCACTTGGGGCACGACCAGTCCAACAGAATCGGGGGGAAAGGCAGCTGGCATCGACCCTGCTCTCGTTTAAATGAGGCGTAAGTCTAAAGACCGCTGCACCTAGCGGCAAGCAATGGCCTGAGCGGTTTGAAATGTGGGAGGGGGCTTGCCCCTCTCACATTTGCTTTGCGTCAGATCAGCAGACGCAAAATCTCCGGCATCCCGGTCATGGCCGCCAGGTTGTTGATCACCAGCATGTCCAGCAACTTGAGCACCATGAACGCCAGGATCGGCGAGATATCCAGGCCGCCGAGGTTCGGCAGCAAGCGGCGGAATGGCGCCAGGGCCGGCTCGCAGATCTGGTTCACCAGCTCGGCGCCAGGGTTGTGGCTACCGGGGGCGACCCAGGACAGGATCACGCTGATGATCAGGGCGAAGAAGAAGATCTTCAGGAACAGCGCGGTCACGCCGATGATGGCCCAGATCAGCAACTGTACGAAATTGCCGGTGGTGCCGTAGGTCAGCAGCAGGGTCAGCGCCATCAAGGCCAACTGCACCAGGATTGCCAGCACCAGCGACGACATGTCCAGGCCGAACAGGCTCGGGATGATCCGGCGCAATGGCTTGAGCAGCGGTTGGGTGGCCTTGACGATGAACTGGCAGAGCGGGTTGTAGAAATTCGCACGTACCAGTTGCAGCACGAAGCGCATCAGGACGATCAGCAGGTACAGGCTGCCGAGGGTTTGCAGCACGTAGACGGCTGCGGTGTTCAAACCAATCATGTTGGCTCCTTATTTGCCCAGTTGTTCGGCGAGTTCCGCCGAGCGGTGCGCAGCGGCACCCAGTGCTTTTTCCACCAGGGCTTCAAAGCCCCCGGCCTGGAACGACTCGATGGCCGCCTGTGTGGTGCCGCCCGGCGAGGTCACGCGGCGGCGCAGCTCGGCGGCGTCCACATCGCTGGACACCGCCATGCGCGCAGCCCCCAGGGCGGTCTGCGCGGCCAGTTGTTCGGCGACGTCCTTGGACAGGCCCAGCTTCACGCCGGCGGCGGTCATGGCTTCGATCAGCAGGAAGAAATACGCCGGGCCGCTGCCGGATACGGCGGTGACCGCGTCCAGTTGCTGCTCCTGTTCCAGCCACAGCGCGAGGCCCACGGCGGACAGCAGTTCTTGCGCCTGGTCGCGTTGTTCGGCGCTCACTTCGGTGGTGGCGTACAAGCCGCTCACGCCTTGGCTGACCAGGGCTGGCGTGTTGGGCATGCAGCGCACGATCGGCTGGGCGCCGAGCCAGGTGTTCATGCTGGCGCAGGTGATGCCGGCGGCGATGGACACCACCAGTTGGTTCGGCTGCAGGCTTGGGCGCAGGCTTTCGCACACCGCCTTCATGGCCTGCGGCTTCACTGCCAGCACGATCACGTCGACGCCCTGGATGGCCTCGGCGTTGTCGGCAAAGGTTTCAATACCGTGCTCGGCGCTGACGCGGGCACGGGTGTCTGCGCCCGGGTCGCTGGCGCGGATCTGCGCGGCATCCAGGCCCTTGGCCCGCAGGCCACCGATCAGGCTGGCCGCCATGTTACCGGCGCCGATAAAGGCTATACGCGTGTCTTTCATGACAGGTCCTTAGCTAAATGGAAGTCAGCCATTTCATGGCTGGCCGTAGTCGCGGGCGCCAAACAGGGCGGTACCGATCCGCACCCAGGTGGCGCCTTGGGCAATGGCCGACTCAAGGTCGTGGCTCATGCCCATGGAAAGTGTGTCCAGCGGCAGGTTCAAACTGGCTTGCAGCTCGCGCACGGTGGCGAAGGCTGCATCTTGCGCGGCGCGCTCTTCGGTCGGCTCGGGGATTGCCATCAGGCCACGCAGCTTCAGGCGCGGCAGGGCGCTGATAGCGTTGGCCAGGGCTGGCAGGTCGGCGGGTGTACAGCCGGACTTGCTGGCTTCGCCGCTGACGTTGACCTGGATGCAGATGTTCAGCGGTGGCAGGTCGGCCGGGCGTTGTTCGGACAAGCGTTGAGCGATTTTCAAGCGGTCCACGGAATGCACCCAAGCGAAGTTCTCGGCGATAGCGCGCGTCTTGTTCGATTGAATGGGGCCGATGAAGTGCCAACTCAAGGGCAGGTCGGTTAATTCGGCCTGTTTGCCCAGGGCTTCCTGCAGATAGTTCTCGCCAAAATCTTGCATCCCGGCGGCATAGGCTTCGCGCACGGCTTGCGCGGGTTTGGTCTTGCTCACGGCCAGCAGGTGGATGCTGCTTGCGTCACGTTGCACGGCGTCGGCTGCGGCGCGGATGCGCTGGCTAACCTGGCCGATGTTGTCTGCTATCGTCGACATTCAAGATGCGCCCGTGGATATGGAGTCCGCGGCATTCTACTGGAAATGGAAAGCCCTATGGATATCACTGAATTACTCACGGCCAGCGTGCGCCGTGGCGCCTCCGACCTGCATTTGTCCGCCGGACTGGCGCCGATGCTGCGGGTGGATGGTGAGGTCTGGCCGCTGGATGGGCCGGTGCTTTCACCCCCGCAAGTGGCCGACTTGTTGAGCCCATTGCTCAATCAGCACCAACAAAAGGATTTCGAAACATCTCTTGAAACGGATTTTGCCTTCGAACTGCCCGGTGTGGCGCGGTTCCGCGCCAATGTGTTCCGGCAGGAGCGGGGCGTGGGCGCGGTGTTTCGCGCTGTACCGTCCGAGGTCCAGAGCCTGGAGCGCCTCGGCCTGGGGGAAGTGTTCCAGCGTATCGCCCAGCTGCCGCGCGGCCTGGTGCTGGTGACCGGCCCTACCGGCTCGGGCAAGTCCACTACCCTGGCGGCGATGATCGACTTTCTCAATCAGCATCGGCGCCAGCACATCCTCACCCTTGAAGACCCCATCGAGTTTATCCACACGCCGAAAATGGCGTTGATCAATCAGCGCCAGGTGCACCGCGACACCCATAGTTTTTCGGTTGCCCTGCGCTCGGCGCTCAGGGAAGACCCGGACGTGATCCTGGTGGGTGAACTGCGCGACCTGGAAACCATGCGCCTGGCCCTGACGGCGGCTGAGACCGGGCACCTGGTATTCGGCACCTTGCATACCTCGTCGGCGGCAAAGACCGTGGATCGGCTGGTGGATGTGTTTCCGGCGGGGGAAAAGGCCATGGTCCGCTCGATGCTGTCGGAGTCGTTGCAGGCAGTGGTGTCCCAGGTGCTGGTGAAGAGGATCGGCGGGGGGCGGGTGGCGGCCCATGAAATCATGTTGGGTACGCCGGCTATTCGCAATCTGATCCGTGAGGACAAGGTGGCGCAGATGGTCTCGGCGATCCAGACGGGTGGGGCGCTGGGGATGAAGACGCTGGATATGAGCTTGAAGGCGTTGGTCGGGCAGGGGGTGATCAGTCGAGAAGAGGCGCAGCAGAAGGCGAGGGTGCCTGGGGAAATATGAAGGTCCAAATGTGGCAGGGGCTTGCCCCCGATAGCAGTGGATCAGTTAGCTTATTTGTAGCTGATCCACGGTAATCGGGGGCAAGCCCCCTCCCACATTGTTCATCCACCGCACTCCAGCCTGGAATCAGCGCTGGACCACCCGCAGGTTGTTCTGCTCTTTGGGCAATACCCGCTTGGCAATCACGTAGTTCTTGTCCCAGAACGGTTTCTTCAGCGTGTCGATGCTGACCGCTTTGCCACGGCGTGGTGCGTGGATGAAACGGTCGTTGCCCAGGTAGATGGCAACGTGGTTCACCTGGCGGCTCTTCAATTTGAAGAACAGCAGGTCACCCGGTTTCAAGTCCTTGCGATCAACCTTCTGCCCGTGGCCGGCGGCCATGGCGTTGGAGGTGCGTGGCAAATCCACGGCGGCTACGTCGTTAAACGCATATTTCACCAAGCCGCTGCAGTCGAACCCTTTACTTGGGCTGCTGCCGCCCCAACGATAAGGAGTACCGAGCACGTTGACGGCACGGCTGAGCACGGTGCTGCTCTGCCTGGTGTTGACGCCTACCAGGCCGGCCGTTGCCTTGCCGTGGGCCTTGCTCAGTTGAGTCGGGCGGTTGACGGTCAGCTTGACCGACTTGGCGGTGCTTGGCGTGCTGTGGACTTTAGGGGTGAACCCGTTAACGTTGGGAAGTCGTTGCTCACGATTGGTGGCGTGGGCGGCCAGTGGCATTAATAGGCAAATGGTTAGCCATGTCTTGAAAAATGGTCGCATTAGGCGTGGCTCTTATGGGTTTGCGCGCAACTTTATAACAGCTTTTTGTGTCGTTCTCAGGCCGTTTGTCGACTGAACCTTGACGTCAAAATCAGGAAAAACGCGACGATTCGCCGCAATTGTCCTACACAAGTCAGGTGGCATAAGGCTTTCAGGGCAGGGAAGATACCATTTGCCGTACGTCGGGCGCCCGTAAAAAAGTCACAAAGAAAATGAAAAAATTTATCTATCGAGGCAAAAGAGGTACGCGATGAACACCTATCAGCAGATTGGCGAGCAGCAAGACACCCACAGCAAGGTCATCGGTTACCTGCTGTGGATTTTCGGTTTTACCGGGGCGCATCGCTTCTACTACGGCAAGCCGGTGACAGGAACGATCTGGTTTTTCACCTTTGGCTTGCTGGGTATCGGCTGGCTGATCGACCTGTTCCTGATCCCAGCCATGGATCGTGAAGCGGACCTGAGGTTTACCGCCGGGCCCATCGAATACAACGTGGCCTGGATCCTGTTGGCGTTTCTCGGGGTATTTGGCGTGCACCGCATGTACCAGGGCAAATGGATCACCGGCCTGATCTACCTGCTGACCGGCGGTTTGTTCCTGGTTGGGGTGCTGTATGACTTCTGGACGTTGAATACGCAGATATCGATCCGCAATGCCGAGCGCAACAGCGGCCGCTGATCTTTAACTTCTGGTGGAGATCAACATGTGGGAGGGGGCTTGCCCCCGATAGCGGTGGATCAGTCAGCTTATCTGTAGCTGACCCACTGCAATCGGGGGCAAGCCCCCTCCCACATTGATCATGCCCACATTAGAGGTGGGATTTTTCAGGCCGGGTAGCTGATGCGGCCATCCACCAGGGTGTAACGCACCGTCGCCGGCAGGCTATGGCCGATGAACGGGCAGTTTTCACCTTTGGATAGCCATTGCTCCCCCGCAATCGTGGAACTGGCCGGATCAAAAAGCACCAGGTCCGCCGCCGAACCCACCGCCAACTTGCCCGCTGGCAGGCGCAAGGCCTCGGCCGGGCCGCTGCTCAGGCGTGCCAACAATGTCGGCAAGTCCAGCAACCCATCCTCTACCAACGTCATCGCCAGAGGCAGCAACAGTTCGACACTGCTGATGCCCGGCTCTGTCGCGCCAAACGGTGCCAGCTTGGCATCCCTCTCATGGGGCTGGTGATGGCTGGAAATCGCCGAGACCACACCGGACTTCACTGCTGCGCGCAAACCGTCGCGGTCAGCCAGGGTACGCAGTGGCGGTTGCACGTGGTACAGGCTGGAGAAGTCGATCAGCGCTTCGTCCGTCAGGATCAGCTGATAAAGCGCCACATCCGCTGTCACCGGCAAGCCACGGGCCTGGGCCTGGGCGATCAGGGCCACGCCCCGCGCACTGGTCAACTGGCTGAAGTGCGCACGCACGCCGCTTTGTTCCACCAGCAGCAGGTCACGGGCCAGGGCCACGGTCTCGGCGGTTTCCGGGATGCCCGGCAGGCCGAGGAAGCTGGCCACGGCGCCTTCATGGGCCAGGCCGCCTTCGGCCAGGTCACGGTCCTGGGAATGGAAGATCACGGTAAGGTCGAAAGTCGCCGCGTATTCCAGGGCACGTAACAGCGTGCGGGTACTGCGAAAGCTATCCAGGCCGTTGCCGAAGGCCACGCAACCGGCGTCGCGCAGTGCGATCAGTTCGGCGAGTTGTTCGCCTTCCAGGCCTTTGCTCAAGGCGCCGATGGGGAACACTTTGCAGTTGCCGGCTTCACGGGCGCGGTCGAGGATCAGCTCGGTCACGGCCGAGGTGTCCAGCACCGGCCTGGTGTGCGGTGGGCAGCACAGGCTGGTTACCCCACCGGCTGCGGCAGCGCGGGTTTCGCTGGTGATATTGCCCTTGCGGCTGTAGCCCGGCTCGCGCAGGGCGACGTTCAGGTCAACCAGGCCAGGCGCGGCCACGAGGCCTTTGGCGTCGATCGTCTCGCTGGCGCTGAAGCCTGCGGGCGCGGCGCCAATGGCGACGAACTTGCCGGCGTCCAGATGCAGATCGGTAACTTGATCCAGGCCACTGGCCGGATCGACGACGCGGGCGCCGAGGATGCTGAGCTTCACTGGGCGTTCTCCTGCTCGAATTGACGTTGCGCGGTTTGCCCGCTCATGGCCATGGACAGCACGGCCATGCGTACGGCGATGCCGTAGGTCACCTGGTTGAGGATCACCGACTGCGGACCGTCGGCCACCGCCGACTCAATCTCCACGCCACGGTTGATCGGGCCCGGGTGCATCACGATGGCATCCGGCTTGGCGCCGGCCAGGCGTGCGGTGGTCAGGCCGAACAAGCGGTAGAACTCGCCTTCGCTCGGTAGCAGGCCACCGGCCATGCGCTCGCGTTGCAGGCGCAGCATGATCACCACGTCCACGTCCTTGAGGCCTGCGGCCATGTCGGTGTAGACCTTCACGCCGTACTGTTCGATACCGATGGGCAACAGGGTTTTCGGCGCAATCACGCGGATATCCGGGCAACCCAGGGCTTTGAGGGCCAGCATGTTCGAGCGCGCGACCCGCGAATGCAGGATGTCGCCGACGATGGCCACCGAGAGATTCTCAAAGCTGCCTTTGTGCCGACGAATGGTGAGCATGTCGAGCATACCCTGGGTCGGGTGGGCGTGGCGGCCGTCACCGCCGTTGATGATCGCCACCTGCGGGCACACGTGTTCGGCGATGAAGTGCGCGGCGCCGGAGTCGCCGTGGCGTACCACGAACATGTCGGCGGCCATCGCTTCCAGGTTGCGCAGGGTGTCGAGCAGGGTCTCGCCCTTGCTTGCCGACGAGGTGGACACGTTCAGGGTGATCACATCGGCCGACAGCCGCTGGGCGGCCAGTTCAAAGGTGGTGCGGGTGCGGGTGGAGTTCTCGAAGAACACGTTGCAGATGGTTTTGCCACGCAACAGCGGGACCTTCTTCACCGCCCGGCCACCGACTTCGAGGAACGAGTCGGCGGTGTCGAGGATTTCGGTGAGCAGTTCGCGGGGCAAACCGTCGAGCGACAAGAAGTGTCGCAACTGGCCCTGAGCATTGAGCTGCAGCGGGCGCTTGGCATCTAGAGGCGTCATCGCGGGGACTCTTTACAAGGCGGTTTAAAGGGCGAGGTCTTGCAGTTCGAGTACGAGCGGCGTGGGACCGAGCAATTTTACCCGTTGATGGGCTTCTAGCGACAGGGTGGCGCCGACCACATCCGGGCTGATCGGCAATTCGCCGGCGTCCAGGTCCAGCAGGCACACCAGGGTCACGCTGGCCGGGCGGCCATAATCGAACAGTTCGTTCATGGCGGCACGGATGGTGCGACCGCTCATCAGCACGTCGTCGATCAGCACCAGGTGCTGGCCTTCGATCTCGAAAGGCAGGGCCGACGGACGCACTTGTGGGTGCAGGCCGTTCTGGCTGAAATCGTCGCGGTAAAAGGAGACGTCCAGGGTGCCCAGGGGCGAATCGCTGCCCAGTGCTTCCAACAACGCCTGGGCCACCCACACACCGCCGGTGCGAATACCGATGAAGCGCGGCTCGCTGATGTTGCGGTGTTGCAGATGGGCCGTGAGGCTGGTGGCCATCTGGCTGATCAGTTCGGCGGGGTTCGGCAGGCTCATGCAGGCTCCTTCAGGACCTTGGCGCAGGCAAGGTCCGGGCTCAAACGTAAAAAGACGCGGCAAGCCGCGTCTGTCAGGATTCAAATAAAGCGGTGTTTTCATCCAGCCAACCCTGCAACAGCAGGGCGGCGGCGATGGCGTCTACCGGGTTGTCGCGGTAGCTGCCTTTCTGCCCGCCACGGTCGCGTCGCTCGCCTTTGGCTTCAAAGGTGGTGAGGCGTTCGTCGTGGGTATAGAAGGGCAGGTTGTAGCGGCCATTGAGGCGGCGGGCGAATTTTTCGGCACGCAGGCACATGTCGCTGGGGGTGCCGTCCATGTTCAGGGGCAGGCCGACCACGACCGCGTCGGGCTTCCACTCTTTGATGAGGGCTTCAACCTGGTTCCAGTCCGGCACGCCGTTCTGGGCTTTCAAGGTGCACAGCTCACGGGCCTGGCCGGTGATCACCTGGCCTACGGCTACGCCGATCTGTTTGGTGCCGTAGTCAAACCCGAGGATCAGACGCAAAGCCATCAGGCGTGTCCCGCCTGGCTGGTCAGCAGGTTGAGGTTGATCCCCAGCGTCGCCGCAGCTGCGTCCAGGCGCAGTTCACTGGCGGTGTTGAACAGGATGTCGGCGTCGAACGGGCAGGTCAGCCAGGCATTGCTGGCCAGTTCGGCTTCCAATTGGCCGGCTTCCCACCCCGCGTAACCGAGGGTGATCACGCTTTGCTCAGGGCCCACGCCGTCGGCGATGGCGAACAACACGTCCTGGGAAGTGGACAGCGATACGCCGTCCAGATCGACCGTGGCCTGGAACTTCGGCCCGCTCGGGTGCAGCACAAACCCACGATCAGTCTGCACCGGCCCGCCGATGTAAATCGGCACGCCCTGGCACCGGGCCGGCGGGTCAAGCTCGGGGCGCAGTTGCTCAAGGATATCCGCCAGGTTCAGCTCTTGCGGGCGGTTGACCACCAACCCCATGGCACCATTGGCCGTGTGCTCGACGATGTAGGTCAAGGTCTGCGCAAAGTTCGGGTCGGCCATATGGGGCATGGCGATCAGGAATTGATGCTTGAGGTAGGTCGGGCTGACGTTTTTCATGTTCGATAGTGTGGCGGTGGAGGGGCGAACTGACAAGCTGGTGATGTGCCACAGCTGGTAATTGTCATCAATTGCTCGACAGCCGATCGCCCTTGGCAAACTTCCAGGTGCGGATGATTTCCAGGCGGTCGACGTCGTTCAAATCGCCGCTGAACGGCGCAAAGGGCGCGGCCAGGCGCACGATGCGCTGGGCGGCCTGGTCCAGCAACGGCTGGCCGGACGACTCGAGCACCTGCACTTCATAGAGCGTGCCGTCGCGGTTGATTGACACCAATAGTCGCAAATTTCCGTAAATCTGCTGGCGTCGGGCTTCCTCCGGGTAATTGAGGTTACCGATACGCTCGACCTTCTTGCGCCACTCGTCTTTGTACCAGGCGCCTTTGTCGCGCATGGTCGATGCGGCGTTCAGCCGATAGATGCGCGGGCGCTTGGCGTACAGCTGCTGTTCGTTGGCCAGTTCGGCTTCGAGGCTGGAAATTTCGTCGGACAGGGTCGAACTGTCGAAAGTCGGCGCCGGTTTTACAGGCTCGGGCGTGGGTTCGGTCTTGGTTTTTTCGCGCTGGGTCGGGGCTTTCTGCGGTTTGGGTGCGATGGTGGTCACGGCGGGCTTGGGCGCTGCCTGCTTGACCTCCGGCTTGGGCGCCGGTGGTGGGGTGACTTTGTTGACCTTGTTGTCCTGGAACGGCGCCACTTCGGTGGTCTTCGGCACGGCTTTCTTGTCGAGGGTGCCGCTGCCTTGCTGGTTGTCCTGGGCGAGAAAGTCAGCCTTCTCGGGCTTCTTTTCGCTCTTGAACGTGGCGAGGGTGATTTCCAGGGTCTGGGTGATTTGCTTGGGTTCGACCATGGTGAAACCCACGCCGAGGATCAGGGCCAAGTGAATCAACGCTGCCAGGAACAGGGTAAATCCGAGCCGATCAGCCGGGCGCACGCCGCTGTGGGAGAGTTCGGGGGGTAGCTCGGACGGGAGTGTCATGACAAAAAAACCAACATCGCGCGTTTCACAGGTGGGGCATGATAGCGCAATGTTGGTGCGTGTCCGGCTGTTCTATATCACTTGGTTTGCAGCTTGCGCTCAATGGCGGCCATCAACATTTCGCCGATGTTCGTGCCAAATGCGTTGTCGATCTCGCGAATGCAGGTGGGGCTGGTGACGTTGATTTCGGTGAGGTTCTCGCCGATGACGTCCAGTCCCACGAACAGCAGGCCTTTTTCGCGCAGGGTCGGGCCAACCTGGGAGGCAATCCAGCGGTCCTTGTCCGATAGAGGGCGGGCTTCGCCACGACCACCGGCCGCCAGGTTGCCACGGGTCTCGCCGGCGGCCGGGATGCGCGCCAGGCAGTAGTCCACCGGCTCGCCGTCAATCATCAGGATGCGCTTGTCGCCGTCCTTGATCGCCGGCAGGTAGGCCTGGCCCATGATCTGCTGGGTGCCCAGGGCGGTCAGGGTTTCCAGGATCACCGACAGGTTCGGGTCGCCGGCGCGGTGGCGGAAGATCGAGGTGCCACCCATGCCGTCCAGCGGCTTGAGGATCACATCGCCATGCTTGGCAGCGAACTCGCGCAGCACATCGGTGCGGCGGCTGACCACGGTCGGTGGTGTGCACTGTGGGAACAGGGTGGCGAACAGCTTTTCGTTGCAGTCGCGCAGGCTCTGCGGCTTGTTGACGATCAGCACGCCGGCGCGCTCGGCCTGCTCCAGCAGGTAGGTGGAGTAGACGAATTCCATGTCGAACGGCGGGTCCTTGCGCATCAGGATCACGTCCAGGTCGCTCAGCGGGCTGTCGATTTCGTCTTGCAGCTCGAACCACTTCTCAGGGTTGGCAAACACCTGCAGCGGGCGCATGCGTGCGCGGGCCTCGCCGTCACCCTGGTAAAGATCGCGCTGCTCCATATAGAACAAGGTCCAGCCGCGGGCCTGGGCGGCCAGGAGCATGGCCAGCGAGCTGTCCTTTTTATAGGAAATGCTGGCGATAGGGTCCATGACAATGCCGACGCGAACGCTCATGGGGGATTTCCTCTAGCAAATTAGGGCGCATAAAAGTGGCGTCAGAGTGGCGCTGCGGCTGTTGTGGGTCAAGGAAAAACCACCTGGCCGGTTGCTCGATAGATTGCGCCCGGAGACTGTGCTAAAAAGACTGCCACGGCGCAGCAGCCCTTGAATTCCAAGGCTTGCGGCGCTCATCCTGTGCAACATCAGGCAGTACACACCGAAAACCGATTCGCTGTGGCGATGGCAGAGCAGATATGGAACAGCATTCCAACGCCTTGAGAGTGATGGTGATCGACGATTCGAAGACGATCCGCCGCACCGCCGAGACCTTGTTGAAGAACACGGGGTGCGATGTCATCACGGCCATCGACGGTTTCGATGCCCTGGCCCGGATTGTGGATCATCACCCGCACATTATTTTTGTCGACATCATGATGCCGCGCCTGGATGGCTATCAGACCTGCGCGCTGGTGAAGAACAACCCGGCGTTCAAGTCGATCCCGGTGATCATGCTGTCGTCCAAGGACGGCTTGTTCGACAAGGCCAAGGGGCGCATCGTGGGTGTCGATCAGTTTTTGACCAAGCCTTTCAGCAAGGAAGAACTGCTGGGCGCGATCAAGGCCTACGTGCCAGGGTTCGCCGTAGTAGAACAAGCACACTGACGCCGCCTCACAAGGGCCGGCGTCCACCTATGTAGTGGGGAAAACCATGGCACGTGTTCTGATCGTCGACGATTCGCCGACCGAAATGTACAAACTGACCGGCATGCTGGAAAAGCACGGCCACCAGGTCCTCAAGGCTGAAAACGGTGCGGATGGCGTGGCCCTGGCCCGCCAGGAAAAACCCGACGCCGTCCTGATGGACATCGTGATGCCGGGCCTCAATGGCTTCCAGGCCACCCGCCAGCTGTCCAAGGAGCCGGAAACCAACGGCATCCCGATCATCATCATCACCACCAAGGACCAGGAAACCGACAAGATCTGGGGCGCACGCCAGGGCGCCAAGGACTATCTGACCAAGCCGGTGGATGAAGAAACCCTGATCGCCACCCTGAACAAGGTGCTGGCCGGCTGACGGTTCGCCATCATGACCGAGTCGCAAACCGCCTTTGAGCTGCTGCTGGACATCGACCGCCGCTGTCGCCTGTTGGCCGCCGACCTGCCGTCCCAGGAAACCCGCCTGCAACGCTGGAGCGGGATCGGCTTTCGCCTGGGGCAGCACTGGTACGTGGCGCCCATGGGCGAAGTTGCCGAAGTCCTGCATGAACCGCGCTGCACGCTGATGCCCGGGGTCAAGGCCTGGGTCAAGGGTGTGGCTAACCTGCGTGGGCGCTTGTTGCCGGTGATGGATCTGGGCGGGTTCCTCGGCCTTGAGCTGTCCAAGGCACGCAAACAGCGGCGCGTACTGGTGGTGGAATTCAACGATTTGTTTGTCGGGCTGCTGGTGGACGAGGTGGTGGGAATGCAGCATTTCGCACAAGACGCACTGCTGGCGAGTGCCGCCCCCGGCGCGCCGTTTATCCAGGGACGTTTCGAGGGCACCCCGCAGTGGCAGGTTTTCAGCCCCTTCGCCCTGGCCCAGGCCCCAGGCTTCATGGATGTTGCCGCATGACCACCGTTACCCCGCCAAAACCCCAGGCCGCGTCGCGCAGTCGTTCCCAGATCATTGTGCTGTTCATTGCACTGATCGTGTTCATCATGTTGCTGTTTGCCAACTTTGCGTACCTCAACACCCAGTCCACCTATGACAAGCAGTACATTGGCCACGCCGGTGAGTTGCGCGTGCTGTCCCAGCGCATTGCCAAGAACGCCACCGAAGCCGCCGCCGGCAAGGCTGCTGCGTTCAAGTTGCTGGGCGATGCGCGCAACGACTTCGCCCAGCGCTGGGGCTACCTGAAAAAAGGTGATCCGGAAACCGGCCTGCCGGCTGCGCCCAGTGCGGTACGCGCCGAAATGCGTGCGGTGCAGACCGACTGGGAAGCGCTGCTGAAAAACACCGACGCGATTCTCGCCAGTGAGCAGACCGTGCTGTCCTTGCACCAGGTCGCGGCGACCCTGGCGGAAACCGTTCCGCAGTTGCAGGTGGAGTCGGAAAAGGTCGTCGACATCCTCCTGCAACGCGGTGCCCCGGCCAGCCAGGTCGCCCTGGCCCAGCGCCAGTCGTTGCTGGCCGAGCGGATCCTGGGGGCGGTGAACACCGTACTGGCCGGCGACGAAACCGCCGTGCAGGCCGCCGACGCCTTTGGCCGCGATGCCAACCGTTTCGGCCAGGTGCTCAACGGCATGCTCCAGGGCAACCCCGGCCTGCGCATCACCCAGGTCGAAGACCGCGATGCCCGCGCGCGGCTAGCGGAAATCGCCGAGCTGTTCGAGTTTGTCTCCGGCTCGGTGGATGAAATTCTCGAAACCTCGCCGCAACTGTTCCAGGTGCGCGCTTCGGCGAGCAACATCTTCAACCTGTCACAAACCCTGCTAGATGAAGCCTCGCACCTGGCCACCGGTTTCGAAAACCTGGCCAGTGGCCGCAGTTTCGACACCATCGGCGGCTATGTACTGGGCCTGCTGGCGCTGACCTCGATCATCCTGATCGGCCTGGTGATGGTGCGCGAGACCAACCGCCAACTGCATGAAACCGCCGAGAAGAACGAGCGCAACCAGAACGCGATCATGCGCCTGCTGGATGAAATCGAAGACCTGGCCGACGGCGACCTCACCGTGACGGCCTCGGTGACCGAAGACTTCACCGGCACCATCGCCGACTCCATCAACTATTCCGTCGACCAGCTGCGCGACCTGGTTGCCACCATTAACCTCACCGCCGGGCAAGTCGCCGGTGCGGTGCAGGACACCCAGGCCACTGCCATGCACCTGGCCCAGGCCTCGGAGCACCAGGCCCAGCAGATCGCCGAAGCGTCCACGGCGATCAACCAGATGGCCCAGTCCATCGACCAGGTGTCAGCCAACGCCGCCGAATCGTCGGCGGTGGCGGAGCGCTCGGTGGAAATTGCCAACAAGGGCAACGAGGTGGTGCACAACACCATCCACGGCATGGACAACATTCGCGAACAGATCCAGGACACCGCCAAGCGCATCAAGCGCCTGGGCGAGTCGTCCCAGGAAATTGGCGATATCGTCAGCCTGATCGACGATATTGCCGAGCAGACCAACATCCTCGCCCTCAACGCGGCGATCCAGGCGAGCATGGCCGGGGACGCCGGGCGCGGCTTTGCAGTGGTGGCCGATGAAGTGCAACGCCTGGCCGAGCGTTCGTCGGCGGCGACGCGGCAGATTGAAACCCTGGTGCGGGCGATCCAGGCCGACACCAACGAAGCGGTCATTTCCATGGAGCAGACCACCACCGAAGTGGTGCGCGGCGCACGGTTGGCCCAGGATGCCGGGGTGGCGCTGGAAGAGATCGAAGGCGTGTCGAAAACCCTCGCAGCGTTGATCCAGAGCATCTCCAACGCGGCGCAGCAGCAGACGAGTTCGGCGGGGCAGATCTCCCTGACCATGAACGTGATCCAGCAGATCACCACCCAGACCTCTTCGGGCTCCACGGCCACCGCGGAAAGCATCGGCAACCTGGCGAAAATGGCCAGCCAGCTGCGCCGGTCGGTGTCGGGGTTCACCTTGCCAGCGGCTAAACAGGCTGATGATTGAAATGCAGTACACATGTGGGAGGGGGCTTGCCCCCGATAGCAGTGGGTCAGTCACCCAATCTTTGACTGATGCACCGCCATCGGAGGCAAGCCCCCTCCCACATGTGATCTCTATCTGTCTTGATATCTCGCACCACCAGCAACCCATGAATTCCAAGCGGAGCAGTTATGGTTGATCGGCACGACTACGTGGCCCTCGAATGGGTCAAGGGCGACATTGCCGAAACCCTGAAACAGGCCCGTTCGGCGCTCGATGCGTACGTCGAAACCTCAGACGGCGATGCCATCGGCGAGTGCCTGGCGTGTGTCCATCAAGTGCATGGCGCGCTGCAAATGGTCGAGTTCTATGGCGCAGCCCTGCTGGCCGAGGAAATCGAAGAGCTGGCGCAGGCCCTGCAAGCCGACCGCGTGAGCCCGCGCGACGAAAGCATCCGCCTGCTGCAACAGGCCCTCAACCAATTGCCGCTGTACCTGGACCGTGTGCACAGCGCCCGCCGCGACTTGCCGCTGGTGGTGTTGCCATTGCTCAATGACCTGCGCAGCGCGCGTGGTGAAAGCCTGCTGTCGGAGACCAGCCTGTTCAGTCCGCAACTGCTGAGCATCGCGCCGCTGCCTGATGAGGCCCTGGCCCAACGTGCCGTGCCCGACCTGAAAGAACAACTGCGCCAGTGGCACCAACTGCTGCAACAGGCCTTGGCCGGGTTGCTGCGCGAAGACCATGGCCCCAGCAACCTGGAAGACATGGCGCGGGTGTTCGCGCGCCTCGAAGCCTTGTGCCAGGGCGCGCCGTTGTTGCCATTGTGGCAAGTCACCTCGGCGCTGGTCGAAGGCATGCTCACCGGCGTGATCGCCAACAGTCCGGCGCTGCGCAGCCTGCTCAAGGCCAGCGACAGACAGCTCAAGCGCCTGCTGGCCCAGGGCATCGTCGGGATCAATCAGGCAGCGCCGGATGAACTGCTCAAAAGCCTGTTGTTTTACGTCGCCAAGGTCACTCGGCCGACGCCGCGCATGCAAAGCCTCAAGGAACGCTACGGCCTGGATGAGGCCTTGCCCGACAGCGCGGTGGTCGACGCCGAGCGCGCGCGCCTGGCCGGGCCGGACCGCAACGCCATGGGCTCGGTGCTGGGCGCGTTGTGCGAAGAGCTGGTGCGGGTCAAGGAGCGCCTCGACTTGTTCGTACGCAGCGACCGCCAGCACACCAGCGACCTGGATGCGCTGCTCGCACCACTGCGGCAGATCGCCGACACCCTGGCGGTGCTGGGTTTCGGCCAGCCGCGCAAGGTCATCATCGATCAACTCGCCGTGGTACTGAGCCTGGCCCAAGGCCAGCGCGAGCCTAACGACGCCGTGCTGATGGACGTCGCCGGCGCCTTGCTCTACGTCGAAGCCACACTGGCCGGCATGGTCGGCACCGTCGAGCCGGAAAGCCGCGAAGAAAGCCGCCTGCCCACCACCGATCTGACCCAGATCCACCAATTGGTGATCCGCGAATCCTGCCAGTGCCTCAAGCAAGCCAAGGAACTGGTGATCGACTGCATTGAAGCCGACTGGGACCGCCAGCGCCTGGAGTCCCTGCCCGAGCTGCTGAGCCAGGTGCGTGGCGCCCTGGCGATGATCCCTTTGCCCCGTGCGGCGAGCCTGATGCGCGGGTGCACGGATTACGTCGACGAACAGTTGATGGGCAGCGATGCGCCACCGTCCGAGATGCAATTGGCGCATTTCGCCGACGTGATCAGCAGCCTGGAGTATTACCTCGAGCGCATGCTCCAGGACCCCGATGCCGCAGGTGAGCGCGTGCTGGAGTTGGCCACTCAAGGCTTGGCGGCGCTGGGTTACCTGCCCGTCGAGAAACCCTGGCGCCAGGCGTTGGTTGCACCGGATGGCACACTGCCGGCCGAGCTTGCGCCGAGCCAATCGCAGTACGACGCCCTGGCCAGTCCGACGTCGCGCCTCAACCCGCCGGCCCTGCAACGCCCCGGCAGCCTGTTGCCGCCGCCCGCCGACGAGGAGCCCATCGACGACGAACTGCGCGAAGTCTTCCTCGAAGAGACCGACGAAGTCCTCGAGGTGCTGCACCGTCATCTGCCCAACAGCGCGGACAAAACCGCCCAGGGCGAAATGCGCCGCGCTTTCCACACCCTCAAGGGCAGCGGCCGCATGGTGCGCGCCCTGGTCATGGCCGAGCTGGCCTGGGCCGTGGAAAACCTGCTCAACCGTGTGCTGGAGCGCAGCGTGGTGCTCGGCCCCGAGGTGCAACAGGTGCTGGATGAAGTGGTGGACCTGTTGCCGGAATTGATTGCTGACTTTGCGATCGACGACCAGCGCCAACGTGATGAAGTCGACGCCCTGGCCGCCCGCGCGCACGCCTTGGCCAGCGGTACACAAGTAGCGACTGCCGAAGCCCATGACCCGATGTTGCTGGAGATCTTCCGCAACGAGGCCCAGAGCCACCTGGACAGCCTCAACCACTTCCTGCAACAGGCCGCCGAGCATGTGCCGCTGCAAGTCAGCGATGAGCTGCAACGCGCCCTGCACACCCTCAAGGGCAGCGCCTACATGGCCGGCGTGCTGCCTATCGCCGAACTGGCGCGCCCGCTGGACCACCTGACCCGCGAGTACAAGGCCCACCGCCTGCCGCTGGACCTGGATGAAGTGGAGTTGCTGCTGGAAGCCGAAGGCCTGTTCCAGCGTGGGCTGCGCGACCTGGACAGTGATCCCTTGGCGCCGATCAACGGTGCAGAGGGCCTGATCAAGCGCACCCAAAGCCTGTTGGATCAGCAGCTTGAAGCGCTGCTCGACGTGCGCATCAAGCGCGATCCGCAGCTGATCGCCAACTTTCTGGCCCAAGGCATGGACATCCTGCTTGACGCCGAAAGCCTGCTGCGCCGCTGGCAGCAGCACCCCGGCGAGCGCCAGGAGCTGACTGCGCTGCTGGATGAACTGACCACCCTGGGCGAGGGAGCGCATGTTGCGGATCTGCACGCCATCGACGAACTCTGTGAAGCCCTTCTCGACCTCTATGGCGCGGTGGAGGAGAGCAGCCTGGCGGTGAGCGAGCGGTTTTTCCACGAGGCCGAGCAGGCCCATGAAGCGCTGATCAGCATGCTCGACCAACTGGCCGCCGGCCAGGAAATCAGCCCGGCGCCGGCCCGTGTCGAGGCCTTGCGCGAGCTGCTCGATGAAGCCCTCGACCCGTCCGCCACCGGCTTGATCAAACGCGATGGCAGTCAAGTGCTGAGCATTGCCGAACTGGGCGCCGCTACCCAGCAGTTGGATCACGAAATCACGATGGACGACGAGATCGTCGAGATCTTTCTCGAAGAAGCCGTGGACATCCTCGACAGCGCCGGCCAGTCGCTCAAGCGCTGGTTGCTGGAACCTGACAACGCCGCGCCTTTGTCGTCGTTGCAGCGCGACCTGCACACCCTCAAGGGCGGTGCACGCATGGCCGAGATCGGCCCGATTGGCGACCTGGCCCATGAGTTGGAATGCCTGTACGAGGGGTTGGTGGACCGTCGCTACAGTTACTCCACCGAGCTTTCCCAGGTGCTGATGGCCAGCCATGAGCATCTGGCCTTGCAGCTTGAAGAGCTCCAGCATCACCAACCCTTGAGTGACAACGCCGAGTTGATCGCCAAGGTGCGGGCGTTGCGCCAAGGCAACGCGCCTGCCGCATCGGCCGCTGCGCCAGCAGCGTCGGGCGCCGACCCGGAATTGCTGGATATCTTCCTCGAAGAGGCGGCCGACATTCTTGACAGTTCCAGTGCGGCGCTGTCGCGCTGGCAGGCCGCGCCCGGCAACCGCCAGGAAGTGGAAACCCTGTTGCGCGACCTGCACACCCTCAAGGGCGGCGCGCGCATGGTCGAGATCACCCCCATTGGCGACCTGGCTCACGAACTGGAATTCCTCTACGAAGGCCTGTCTGCCGGCTTGCTCGCGCCGTCGCCTGAGCTGTTCGCGTTGCTGCAGGGCTGCCACGACCGCCTGGCGCAGATGATCGATGCCGTGGCGGACGGCTTGCCGGTCGGCTCGGTGGACAAGCTCATCGAGCGCATCAAAAGCCTGGTGCACCCAAACCAGGAGCCGGTGACGCCGGTGGCGTTGCCCGCAGGCAAGGCGGAGGCCGTGGTGGACCCGGCTGCCGACATGGTGAAGATCTCCGCCGAGCTGCTGGATGATCTGGTCAACCTGGCCGGTGAAACGTCGATTTTCCGCGGCCGTATCGAGCAGCAGGTCAACGACGCACGCATTGTCCTCACGGAAGTGGAAACCACTCTCTCACGCATGCGCGACCAACTGCGTCGTCTCGACACCGAAACCCAGGGCCGCATCCTCAGCCGCCAGCAGGCCGAGGCCGAGCGGCTGGGCTACGAAGAATTCGACCCGCTGGAGATGGACCGCCATTCGCAGTTGCAGCAACTGTCCCGTGCGCTGTCCGAATCGGCCTCCGACCTGCTCGACCTCAAGGACACCCTTGAACGCCGCAACGAGGACGCCCATGGCCTGTTGCAACAACAGGCACGCATCAATACCGAGTTGCAGGAAGGCCTGATGCGCACGCGCATGGTGCCGTTCGAACGCATGCTGCCACGCCTCAAGCGCATCGTTCGGCAGGTGGCGGGCGAGTTGGGCAAGGACGTGGAATTCATCGTCGGCAACGCCGAAGGCGAGATGGACCGCAATGTGCTGGAACGCATGGCGGCGCCCCTGGAACATATGTTGCGCAATGCCGTCGACCACGGCCTGGAGTCCCGCGATGCGCGACTGCTGGCCGGCAAGCCGGAGAAAGGCCGCATCACCCTGGACCTGACCCACGAAGGCGGCGATATCGTCTTCGACATGCGCGACGACGGCGCCGGCGTGCCGCTGGAAGCCGTGCGGCGCAAGGCGATCAAGCGTGGCCTGCTCGGGGCGCATCAAGAGATGAGCGACCGCGACGTGTTGCAGTTCATCCTGCAGCCGGGGTTCTCCACGGCCGAAAAGATCACGCAGATTTCCGGGCGCGGCGTGGGCATGGACGTGGTGCATGAAGAGGTTCGCCAGCTCGGCGGCTCGATGGTCATTGACTCGACCCCGGGCGAGGGTGTGCATTTCCGCATTCGTTTGCCGTTCACCGTGTCGGTCAACCGTGCACTCATGGTGCAGTGCGCGGACGATCAATACGCGATCCCGCTCAACACCATCGAGGGCCTGGTGCGGGTGCTGCCCCATGAACTGGCCGGGCATTACCAGCAAGACCCGCCGTATTATGAATACGCCGGCCAGCGTTACGAACTGTTCTACCTGGGCGATCTGCTGCACACCGTCAGCCGCCCCAAACTGCTGGGCCAGTATCAACCGGTGCCGGTACTGCTGGTGCAGTGCAATGAACGGCACGTGGCCATCCATGTGGACGCCATGGCCGGCACGCGGGAGATTGTGGTCAAGGGCCTGGGGCCGCAGTTTGCCGGTGTGCAGGGCTTGTCCGGGGCGACAATCCTGGGCGATGGTCGCGTGGTGCTGATCATTGACCTGCTGGCGCATATCCGTGCGCGGCAACCCGCGCTGCCGGCCCAGCCGGTCGACGCGCCACTGATCCTCAACGACCCGCTGAAAAAGCGCCCGTTGCTGGTGCTGGTGGTGGACGACTCGGTTACCGTGCGCAAAGTCACCAGCCGCCTGCTGGAGCGCAACGGCATGAACGTGCTCACCGCGAAAGACGGCATCGACGCGCTGGCAGTGCTGGAAGAACATACACCGGACCTGATGCTGCTCGACATCGAAATGCCGCGCATGGACGGCTTCGAAGTCGCCACCCAAGTGCGCAACGACCCCCGGCTGATGCGCCTGCCGATCATCATGATCACCTCGCGCACCGGCCAGAAACACCGCGACCGCGCCATGGCCATCGGCGTCAACGACTACCTGGGCAAGCCGTACCAGGAATCGGTGCTGCTCGAAAGCATCGCCTACTGGAGCAAGTCCCATGCTTGACCACCGCACCAGCCAACTCACTGGCCTGCTGCTGCCCCTGGCCGATCGCCACCTGGTGCTGCCCAACGTCGCCATCGCCGAGCTGATCGACTTCCAGCGCGGCGAACCGGCCAGCGACGCGCCGCCGTGGTACTTGCGACAAGTGACCTGGCGCGACCGGCAGATCCCGCTGATCAGCTTCGAAGCGGTGTGCGGTGAAGCCAGTGTGACCGGCGAACGCTCGCGGATTGTGGTGCTGAATGCGCTGGGTGGGCGGCCGACGTTGAAGTTTATTGCGCTGGTGATCCAGGGGATTCCACGGTCGTACAAGCTCGACAGTGAGTTGAGTTATGTGGACGTGCCGCTGTGCCCGCTGGAACTGGCGGCGGTGCAGGTGGGCGAACATGTGGCTAAGGTGCCGGATTTGCTTGGGCTGGAGGCACTGCTGGTAGAGTCCGGCCTGGCCTGAGCCCTCATTCTCAATCCCAGTGAATATCAAAATGTGGGAGGGGGCTTGCCCCCGATGGCTGACTGTCAGTTGATACTTCTATGCCTGACCCACCGCAATCGGGGGCAAGCTCTGTCTTACATTTGATCCTCTGTGTTTGACAGGCCGTCGCGACCCAAACCGCCCAAAAATGTCGGAACTGAATGTTATTTGTGTAAGTAATTTCTTTAACTGGATTGGGCCGGTTTTCTGGCCTGAGTGGGATGCTAGGTTCGGCGCTTCCCTTTGCCAGTAAGGACACGCAAATGGCTGTGCCGTTAATGCCTCCCGGTGTTTCAATGTTTGAAAATATGGCGATTGCCAAGTGCAAGCGCATCCATCTCAGGCCGGGTTCGGCGTTTGCCTATTCTTGGTTTTATTCGCAGGTCAGAGCTGCAGGGCCGTGGAACTACAAGAAGCAAGGGCGTCAATACGAGGCTTTTGGTAATTTCAATTACGGTGCCACGGGCACGGTGTTAGGCATTCCCGATCATGTGTTACTGCGGGCTGCAGGAGTTGCTCAAACCATCGCCAAAACCACCCTGCCGGATTTTGGCTCATGGTGGGGAGATGATCCTTTTGGTGATGACCCGCGAGATCAATATTGGATAAGGAGAGGTATCGAGTATGCGATTTCACAAGGCTACTGAAGGCCTCATACCGATCCTGCGTAACTGCCTGCTGGTGGGCTGCCTGATTTATATCGCAGGCAGTTGGTTACTATCACCCGGAACACCGGATTTGGACGAAGTGGTGTTGAAGCATTCCTTGGGCAACGGCTCCTCGATCTATGGCGCGCGGGATGGCCAAGGCGGTGCAACGGTGGGCTTTTCATACCGCTACTACGTGCATAGGAACTTGAGTAACGATCGGGAAATACTCACCACATTGGTGTCGGCGCATCCTTTTCTGAAAACCAAGGAACCCAATGTTCAAGTGAGTGAGCATGAGGGCGTGCTTACATTGGATATTCAGGGGCGAGTGTACGAGTACAACAGCTATGCCCTCGAAGGTCTTGGCCCGATCAAGGTGGTGATGGGGCTGTGATGGACTGGGCTTCGGATTTTTCCTGCAAGATGTTGGGCTGTGCATGAACTTGTCGGGCGCGGACAGCGCGCCTAGTCTTCGTCCCGTCATCGCAAAAAACGGTGACACGGACGTGCAAGTCCGGTTACATGTCGGCGCACAAACGCCCATAGCCATTCAACGGGCGTTTTTTATGCCTGCTGTACTCGTTATGGCGGCTGTGCGTGGGAGATCCCTCGGGGTCTGCCGGGGTCCGATATGCCCGGTCTTGCACACCTGCGCACAGCTGCCACCTTAATTCGCGTGCAAGCGGAAGAGGGCAGTCTCCATCACATATCGGAGTTGTAGATCATGATCAAACCCACCCCCAATCCGCCCCTCTTCACCGTAAACCCTCACCAAGACACCGAAACCCTGCTGGTCAACGCCAGCGAAACCCTGTCTTCCCTCAACGCACTCACTTGCAACCTCGCCTTCGACCTGGACACCTCCCAGCGCGCGATCATGCTCGGCATCCAGCAAATGGCGGAGTTGGGGCAATTGCTGGTAGATCGGGCCTTGGAGCAAGTCAGCCCGGCGCCGGCCTCTTGAAACGGTCCCAAATAGGGACTGATCGTTCCCTATTTGGGACCGCTACTTAAGGCACCTCTGAACACGTGTGGCGAGCGGGGCAAGCCCGCTCGCCACAGAGGCATACCTTGCCGCGCTGCAATTGCTCGCTCCATCGTAAAGATCCCCACCCCACTGCCGATAGCCAGGGGAGTTTTTCGACAGAAGTATCGACGCAATGTGGCTTTTGGATGGGTTTGCCTGGCTGTACGACCTCAACCGTTTTACCGGCACGCTTCTGATGTGGTTTGGCGTGCTGGTGCTCACGGCGGCGGTGACCATGAACGTGCAGTCCAATCGTGGGAAGCTGTGGGGGTTCATGATTACCACCGCAGGCGCGGTGTTTATCCTGGTGTACCTCGAAAGCCTAAAGCTGGTCGGTGCCGATAAGGCAATCAGGGGCGTCGTGAGTAATTTTGTGGTCATGACCCTGGGCGGTCTTGGCTCGGGTCTGCTGGCGGTGGCGATATCCAAGGGGCCGACCCCGGAAGAAGACAAACAGGCTCGAGGGTTTATCCGTGATCGTCTGCTGAACGCGCTTGAATACGCCTTTGTGTATGTGGCGATTTGCGCGTTCACCGTGTTCGCGGTGTGCTTGCCGCTCAACCTGCTGGGCTGGCCTCCCGTCGACGAGCACGACTTGCTGAGCCTGCTGATGGTGTGCCTGGGTGCCCTGCTGGGTTACGCGATAACCTCCCGTCCCAATCGCTTGAGAAACTGGGAGCAACTGGGCGGCTGCGCGCTGGTGGCGCTGCTCTTGCTGCTGTCGCCGGTTTACGCCCAGGCGCTGTCGAGCCTGTGGGAGTGGAGTTGGGCGGCTGTGTTGGGGCTGCACGGTTTTGCCGCGTTGGCATTGTTAAGAACCATATGGTTCCACCGCAGCGAATGGCACAGCACCTGAACGCCCGTGTTCATTGAGCCATCATTAATCCAGGCGTAACAGTCCAGCGCTCAGCTTGATTGATGGCCCCCTCAATCACTCCTAAGGTAAGCCCCACGACAGCAAACCCGTGGAGCGACCATGACAACAACAATCACCCCCGACTCACGCTGGACGCGGCGGCGCGACGAGAAGCAGCGGCGGCTCGGGCTGGTCAGGCAATACGCAGACGGTGCGGTGCTGCCCAGCGACAGGATCGTCGAGGCGCTTGAGGCGCTGATCCTCCCCGGCGACCGCGTGGTGCTGGAAGGCAACAACCAGAAACAGGCTGATTTCCTCTCGCGCTCCCTGGCCAAGGCCGACCCGGCCAAGCTCCACGATTTGCACATGATCATGCCCAGTGTCGGCCGCTCCGAGCACCTGGACCTGTTTGAAAAAGGCATCGCCCGCAAGCTGGACTTTTCCTTCGCCGGCACCCAATCCCTGCGCATCAGCCAGTTGCTCGAAGACGGCTTGCTGGAAATCGGCGCGATCCACACCTACATCGAACTCTATGCGCGGCTGGTGGTGGACCTGATCCCCAACGTGGTGCTTTCCGCCGGCTTCATGGCCGACCGCGCCGGCAATATCTACACCGGCGCCAGCACCGAAGACACTCCGGCGCTGATCGAGCCAGCCGCGTTCAGCGATGGCATCGTCATCGTGCAAGTCAACCAGTTGGTGGACGACGTCACCGACTTGCCCCGCGTCGACATCCCCGCGAGCTGGGTGGACTTTGTGGTGGTGGCCGACAAGCCGTTCTATATCGAGCCACTGTTTACCCGCGATCCCCGCCACATCAAGCCGGTGCATGTGTTGATGGCGATGATGGCGATCCGTGGCATCTACGAAAAACACAACGTGCAATCCCTCAACCACGGCATCGGTTTCAACACCGCCGCCATCGAGCTGATCCTGCCGACCTACGGCGAATCCCTCGGCCTCAAGGGCAAGATCTGCCGCAACTGGACACTCAACCCGCACCCCACGCTGATCCCCGCCATCGAAAGCGGCTGGGTGGAAAGCGTGCATTGCTTTGGCACCGAACTGGGCATGGAAAACTACATCGCCGCCCGCCCGGATGTGTTCTTCACCGGTCGCGACGGCTCGATGCGTTCCAACCGCATGTTCTGCCAGCTCGCCGGCCAATACGCGGTGGACCTGTTTATCGGCGCCACCCTGCAAGTCGACGGCGACGGCCATTCCTCCACCGTGACCCGTGGCCGACTCGCCGGTTTTGGTGGCGCGCCGAACATGGGCCATGACCCACGCGGTCGCCGCCATGGCACACCCGCATGGCTGGACATGCGCCACGACGATGCGCCCGAAGCCTTGCTGGAGCGCGGCAAAAAACTCGTGGTGCAAATGGTCGAGACCTTCCAGGAAGGCGGCAAACCCACCTTCGTCGACACCCTCGACGCCGTGGAAGTCGCACGCAAAAGCGGCATGCCCCTGGCGCCGATCATGATCTACGGCGATGACGTCACCCACCTGCTCACCGAAGAAGGCATCGCGTACCTGTACAAGGCGCGCTCCCTCGAAGAGCGCCAGGCGATGATCGCCGCTGTCGCGGGCGTCACGGCCATCGGCATGCGCCACAACCCAAAGGACAGCGCACGCATGCGCCGCGAAGGCCTGATCGCCTTGCCCGAAGACCTGGGGATTCGCCGCACCGACGCCACCCGCGAGTTGTTGGCCGCCAAGAGCGTAGCCGACCTGGTGGACTGGTCTGGCGGCCTGTACAACCCGCCCGCCAAATTCAGGAGCTGGTAAATGCGCGCCCTCAAACTGCGTGAACTCAGCCTTGCGGATCGCCTGGCTGACATGGCCGTCGATGCGCTGATCGATGAAGCCGACCTGTCGCCCAAACCCGCCCTGGTGGATAGGCGTGGCAACGGCGCCCATAGCGATTTGCACTTGGGCCTGATGCACGCTTCGGCGTTGTCGCTGTGGCCGATGTTCAAGGAAATGGCCGAGGCCGCGATTGAGATCGGTGAAGTCGGTTTGCCCCTGCGTGAAGCCCTCGGGCGTCTTGGCCGTGACGGTGAGCAGGCAATGCTGACCACCACCAACGGCGTGAACACCCATCGTGGCGCGATCTGGGCACTCGGGCTGCTCACCGCCGCCGCCGCGCTGCAACCACGCGCCGTGACGCTGACTGCCGCCAGACTGGCCCTGCTCCACGACCGCTTCGCCCCACAACCCATGAGCCATGGCGCCCAGGTTGCCCAACGCTACGGCGCACGCGGTGCCCGTGAAGAAGCGCAGCTCGGCTTCCCGTCCGTGGTGCAACGTGGCCTGCCGCAACTGCGTAAAAGCCGCCTGCACCATGCCGGCGAACAGAACGCTCGCCTGGACGCCTTGCTCGCGATCATGACCGAGCTGGCCGACACTTGCGTGCTCTACCGCGCCGGCACCGAAGGCCTTCAAGCCATGCAGCACGGTGCCCAAGCCGTGCTGGACGCTGGCGGCAGCGCAACCCTGGCCGGTCGGCGCCAACTGCATGAGCTGGACCAGCAACTCCTGGCCCTGAATGCCTCCCCCGGCGGCGCCGCCGACCTGTTGGCCGCCTGCCTGTTTATCGACCGCCTCGACGGAGCGTTGTGATGGAAACCTTATCCTTTGAATTCCCCGCCGGGCAGCCGCCAAAAGGCCGTGCGCTGGTGGGTTGCGTCGGCTCGGGCGACCTGGAAGTGCTGCTGGAACCGGGCACGCCGGGCACCCTGACCATCCAGGTGCAGACTTCGGTGAACGGCGCCGAACAACGCTGGCAACATCTGTTCGAGAGGATGTTCCAGGAGCAGACGCCACCGGCCTTGAACATCGATATTCACGACTTCGGTGCCACCCCTGGCGTGGTGCGCTTGCGCCTGGAGCAGGGTTTCGAGGAGGTCGGCCATGACTGACTTGCTCGCCAGACACAGCTTCGTCGAGCTGGGCGCTCGGCAGCGCGCCAAGGCTTTGCTGGACGTTGGCTCTTACCGCGAATTGATCGACCCGTTCCAGCGTGTCATGTCGCCGTGGCTCAGCCGCCAGGGTGTGGTGCCCCAGGCCGATGACGGTGTGGTGATCGCCAAGGGCAGCCTCGGCGGGAAACCGGTGGTGATTGCCGCCATCGAAGGCAACTTCCAGGGCGGCAGCCTCGGCGAAGTGGGCGGTGCGAAAATCGCCGGCGCATTGGAACTGGCGGCCGAAGACAATCGCAAGGGCATCCCGACCCGCGCTGTGTTGTTGCTGGAGACTGGTGGCGTGCGCTTGCAGGAGGCCAACCTGGGCCTGGCGGCGATTGCGGATATCCATGCGGCGATTGTCGACCTGCGTCAGTACCAGCCGGTGATCGGCGTGGTGGCGGGCAGTGTCGGTTGCTTTGGCGGCATGTCTATCGCGGCCGGGTTGTGCAGTTACCTGGTGGTCACTCGCGAAGCACGCCTTGGCTTGAATGGCCCGCAAGTGATCGAACAGGAAGCGGGGCTTGAAGAGTACGACTCCCGCGACCGGCCCTTCATCTGGAGCCTTACCGGCGGCGAGCAACGCCTCAACAGTGGCTTGGTCGACCGTTACGTGGCGGACGATGTGGCCGAGATTCAACAGACTGTGAGTGCGCTGCTGCAACAAGGCCTGCCCGCCCGACAACGCAGCCGCCAGTCCGAATATTACCTGGCGCGCCTGGCCGAACTGGACGCTACGCCGCAGATCGACCCGGCGACGGTGCGCGCGCTGTATCAAGGAGAACGCTCATGAGAGGTTTGCAGTGGTTCAACGCATTGAGCGCCGGCGCCACGCCTGTCGAGGGTTTGCCAAACTCCGTGAAAGTGGCCGACGGCCTGCTGGACGAACGAGCCGTACGCTTTATCGCCGTGGTCACCGACCCCCAAAACCGTTTCCCCCGCGCACGCAATGGCGAAGTCGGTTTGCTGGAAGGTTGGGGGTTGGCGAAGGCTGTCGATGAAGCCATCGCCCGTGGCGACAAGCGCCCCATCATCGCCATCGTCGACGTGCCCAGCCAAGCCTATGGCCGTCGCGAAGAAGCCCTCGGCATCCACCAGGCGCTGGCGGCCGCCGCCGACAGCTACGCTCGCGCACGGCTGGCCGGGCACCCGGTGATCGCGCTGCTGGTGGGCAAGGCCATGTCCGGCGCGTTCCTCGCCCACGGCTACCAGGCCAACCGCCTGATCGCCCTGCGCGACCCCGGCGTGATGGTGCACGCCATGGGCAAGGCTTCGGCGGCGCGGGTGACCCTGCGCAGCGTCGAAGAGCTGGAAGCCCTGGCCGCCAACGTGCCGCCGATGGCCTATGACATCGATAGCTATGCCAGCCTCGGTCTGCTCTGGGAGACGCTCTCGGTCAGCCAGATCGAACAGCCCACTGCGGACGACGTGGCGCGGGTCGGCGATTGCCTGGTGCATGCGATCAAGGATATCGGCAACACCGACTTGAGCAGCCGCCTCGGCGCTACCAACCGCGCCGCCTCCAGCCACGTGCGCCAACTGCTGCGGGAGCAATGGTGAACGCCCACGACCTGCTCTGGGGCATGACCCCGGCGCACCTGCCCGCTGGCGCGCCGGCGTGGGCGAAGGATGCGGTTGGCACGGTAGTCGTGCGTCGCGCCATCGTCGCGCCGGGCTTTGTCGCGGTGGGCGTGCGTGGGCGTTTGCGCGAGCAGCGGTTTGCCGCGTTGATGCCGATGGCAGCCGTACAGCGGCGGGTCGCGCCGGAAGCGTTGCGCGATGTGGTGTCGACAAGGGATCTACCGGCATTGCAGGCCCTCGATCAACTGCGGCCCGTGCTGGCGCCATTGAGTTGGGGCGTCACGGGCAGCGCAGGTTTTGAGTTGGCGACGGGCATTGAAGCCCTGCATGCCCAGAGCGACCTGGACCTGATTCTGCGCACGCCCGAGCCGCTGGATCGCAACGATGCACGCGACCTGCTGGCCACTTTGGATGAAGTTACGTGTGCCGTGGACCTGCAACTGCAGACACCTTTCGGCGCCGTCGCCTTGCGCGAATGGGCCGGTCCATCACGGCGGGTGCTGTTGAAAACCGCCAACGGTGCGCATTTGGTCATTGATCCCTGGCAGGCCGTGGCATGAGCAGCCTTCTGGTGTTCCCAGGGCAGGGCGCCCAGCGCCCGGGCATGCTCCAGGTGGTGCCGGCCGACGTGCTGGAGCAGGCCAGCGATGCCTTGGGTGAAGACGTTCGCACCTTGGATTCGGCCGAGGCCCTGGCCAATACCCGCGCTGTACAACTCTGCCTGCTGATCGCCGGCGTGGCCAACGCCCGCCTGCTGCAACACACGCCGGACTACGTCGCAGGCCTGTCCATTGGTGCCTATGCGGCGGCGGTGATTGCCGGCGCGATGGACTTCAACGAGGCAATCAAGCTGGTCAGCCTGCGCGGTGAGCTGATGCAAAACGCTTACCCACAGGGCTACGGCATGACCGCGATCATCGGCCCCGAGTTATCCACCGTCGAAAACCTGCTGGCCGAAATCCACAGCCCTGAAACCCCGGTGTATCTGGCCAATATCAATGCCGATAATCAGACCGTCATCGCCGGCAGCGACCAGGCCATGAAATGCGTCGCCGACCGCGTCAAGGGCAATGGCATCGCCAAGCGCCTGGCTGTCAGCGTGCCCTCCCATTGCGCATTGTTGGACCAACCGGCACAGGCCCTGGCCCAAGCCTTCGGTACGCTCAAGACGCCGCGCATCACCTACCTGAGCAGCACCCGCGCACGGCCCATTCACACCCCCGAGCAACTGCGCGACGACCTGGCCTTCAACATGTGCCGCGTCGTCGACTGGCGCGGCACCGTGCAAAGCGCCTACGAGCGCGGCGTGCGCCTGCAAATCGAACTGCCACCGGGCGCCGTGCTCACCGGCCTGTCACGCCGGGTGTTTGAACAAGGCACGGTGATCGCCTTTGAGGGCGCACGCCTGGACACCTTGCAGGCCCTGCTGCAAGAGGAGGAGCGCCGCCACCGATAGAGCACTACCCAAGGCTTTCGAAGCACAACAACAACAATTTCGATCGAGCACTTTGAGGACAACAACAATGATTATCTACGGTGTGGCATTACTGGCGATCTGCACGCTCGCGGGCGTGATCATGGGCGACATGCTCGGCGTGTTGCTGGGTGTCAAATCCAACGTCGGCGGGGTGGGGATCGCGATGATCCTGTTGATCTGCGCCCGCCTGTGGATGCAAAAGCGTGGCGGCATGACCAAGGACTGCGAAATGGGCGTGGGATTCTGGGGTGCCATGTACATCCCGGTGGTCGTGGCGATGGCTGCGCAACAGAACGTCGTCACCGCCTTGCACGGCGGCCCGGTAGCGGTGCTGGCGGCGATCGGTTCGGTGGTGGTGTGTGGTTGCACGATTGCCCTGATCAGCCGCACGCACAAGGGCGAGCCGTTGCCCGATGAAGAGCCGCTGATTGCTCCAGTGGGAGGTCGCTGATATGTGGGATCTCATCGAAAAAGGCCTGGAACACAACGGCCTGATCACCGCGTTTGCCTTCGTGGGTGTGGTCATGTGGCTCTCCGTGGTGCTGTCCAGGCGCCTGACCTTCGGGCGCATTCATGGCTCGGCGATTGCCATCGTTATCGGCCTGGTATTGGCCTGGGTCGGTGGCACGATTACCGGCGGTCAGAAAGGCCTGGCGGACCTGGCGCTGTTCTCCGGCATCGGCCTGATGGGCGGCGCGATGCTGCGCGACTTTGCCATCGTCGCCACGGCTTTCGAGGTGCAAGCCACCGAGGCGCGCAAGGCCGGGATGATTGGCGTGATCGCGCTGCTGCTGGGGACGATCCTGCCGTTCATCGTAGGCGCGAGCATGGCTTGGGCGTTTGGTTATCGCGATGCGATCAGCATGACCACCATTGGCGCAGGGGCTGTGACCTACATCGTCGGCCCGGTGACCGGCGCGGCGATTGGCGCGACCTCGGATGTGATGGCGCTGTCGATTGCCACCGGCTTGATCAAGGCGATCCTGGTCATGGTCGGTACGCCGGTCGCGGCGCGCTGGATGGGCTTGGACAACCCGCGTTCGGCGATGGTGTTTGGTGGGTTGGCCGGCACCGTCAGCGGTGTGACGGCGGGGCTGGCGGCGACGGATCGGCGGTTGGTGCCGTATGGCGCGTTGACGGCGACGTTCCACACCGGGCTGGGCTGCCTGCTTGGGCCTTCGTTGCTGTATTTCATTGTGCGCGGCCTGGTTGGGTAAGGGGTCTATCAGGGCCTCATCGGGGGCAAGCCCCCTCCCACATTTGAACTGCGAACACATTCAAGTGTGGGAGGGGGCTTGCCCCCGATAGCGGTGTGTCAGGCCGGCACCTGGCGGTTGGCATACATCCGACACTCTGCCAGCAACGCCAGCAGGTTCGGGTCCCTTTCCTTGGCCTTCAGGAACACCACCCCGATATGCTGCTGCAACCGATACCTGGGTTGCAGCGGTATCAGCTTCACGCGGTTCTCATACACCGCCGCAATCCGCCCCGGCAGCAGCGCATAACCCACGCCCGAGCTGACCATGCTCAGCAGCGTGAAGATATCATTGACCTGCATCGCCACCTTCGGCTCGAACCCCGCCTGCTTGAACACACGGTTGCCATCCTGGTGCGTGGCGAAGCCTTGGGTGAGGGTGATGAAGGTCGCGTCGCGCACGTCGGCGAGGTCGATTTCCCGCTCGCGGTCGAAGGGTGAGTCGGCCGGGGTGGCGAGGAAGATATCGTCGGAAAACAGCGCGATCTGTTCGCAGTCGGGGTCGTTGGCGTGCTCATCCAGGGAGATGAGGATCGCGTCTACTTCCATGTTCTTGAGCTTGTAGAGCAGGTCGAAGTTTGAACCCAGGATCAGGTCGATATTGAGCTCGCTGCGGCGGATCTTCAGGCCCATGATCAATTGCGGCACGGTCTTCACCGTCAGCGAATACAGCGAGCCCAATTTGAAGCGTTCGGCGGAGAACCCGGCGGCTTCGCGGGTCAGGCGTACGCTGTCGACCACGTCGGCCACCAGTTTCTGCGCACGTTCTTCGAGGACGTACGCGCTTTCCAACGGGGTGAGGTTGCGCCCTTCATGCTTGAACAGCGGGCAGCGCAGGGCGTTTTCCAGGGAGTGGATGGCGCGGTGTACGCTCACATTGCTGGTTTGCAGCTCGGCGGCGGCGCGGGTCAGGTTGCCGGTGCGCATGAACGCCAGGAAGATTTCCAGTTTCTTGAGGGTGAATTCTTCGTCGATCAGCATGGCCGTGGCTCTTGTTCGAATGCCGTCGATTGTGCCCGCAAAACCGTTCGGCGTCGCCGGAACGTCATAAGCCGCTTGCACTCTTATGCGCAAGGCTGGACGCTTGCCAGCCAGTCCTAACGGTTACAGGAGGCCAGTGACAGATGTACCACGGGGAACGATTCAACGCCTGGAGCCATTTGCTCGGTGCAGTCGCGGCGTGTATTGGCGCCGTGTGGATGTTGGTGGTGGCGAGCCTGGACGGCAGCCCCTGGAAGATCGTCAGCGTGGCGATCTATGGCTTTACCTTGATGGTGCTGTACAGCGCGTCCACCGTGTACCACAGCGTGCAGGGGCGGCGAAAAGAGATCATGCAGAAGGTCGATCACTTTTCGATCTATCTGTTGATCGCCGGCAGCTACACGCCATTTTGCCTGGTGACCCTGCGCGGGCCGTGGGGCTGGACGCTGTTCGGGATTGTGTGGGGGTTGGCGGTGATCGGGATTTTGCAGGAGATCAAGCCGCGCTCGGAGGCGCGCATCCTGTCGATCGTGATCTATGCGGTGATGGGCTGGATCGTGCTGGTGGCGGTCAAGCCGTTGCTGGCAGCATTGGGGACGGCCGGGTTTATCTGGCTGGCCTCGGGCGGGGTGTTGTACACCGTCGGCATTATCTTTTTTGCCTTGGAGGATCGCCTGCGGCATTCCCATGGCATCTGGCATTTGTTTGTGATCGGCGGCAGCCTCCTGCATTTTGTGGCGATCATGCATTACGTCTTATAGCCGCTCCAGAAGCTCCCTGGCACGGTGGCCAAAAATCTCCAGCAGATTGGCCAACATATGCGGCGGCGCCTCGTCGGCGCGGGTCAGGGCGTACAGGTTGATTGGCAGCGGCGGGGTCAGGGGGCGGATGCAGGTCGTGGTTGTCGACGCGCCCAGCGCGGTGAAGGGGTCGATCACCGTCAGACCCGCGCCGGATTCCACCATGGCGCGGGCCAGGGAATAGGTTTGCACCGAGATCGTCACCCTGGGCGGTGGGTCGACGTTTTCGAGGTAGCTGTCGAGCTTCGCCGCCAATGGGTCGGCGCTGGAGAGGCCGATCAGCGGTGCGCCTGCCAGGTCAGCCAACGGCAAGGGCTGGCTCAGTTCGGCTGGCGGCCAATAGCCTTTGGACGCCAATGCCACCAGCACACCGCCCGCCAGCACCTGCGTGGTCAACCCCGGATGGCCGGAAAAGTTGAGCGTCAGCGCCAGGTCAATCTCACGCATCAGCAGCTTCTGCACCAGCTCGCGGCTATGGTCGCTGGACAGCTCGCAGGTCATGTCCGGGTAATCGTTTTTCCACTGCAGAATCGCCGGCGGCAGCAGCGACAGCGCCAGCGCCGGGATCGCGCCGATGCGCACACTCTGGCCCGGTTCTCGGCGCAAGGCCTTGGCCAGGCGCCGCACACCTTGCAGGCTATCGGTGACTTTCTCCACTTCGCTTTCCAGCGCCAGGGCTTCCGGGGTGGGCAGCAACTTGCCGCGTACCCGCAGGAACAGGGGGAAACCCAACTGCAATTCGGCGTGTTGCAACACTTTGGTCACCGCCGGTTGCGAGACATGCAGCAACTGCGCGGCGGCGCTGACCGAACCGGTCTGGCGAATGGCCTGGAAGATTTCGATATGACGCAAGCGCATGGCAAGTCCATAACCTTTGTTTATAGGTGACCCATCTTTATTCATTGTCGGTGGCCTGTCACCTGCTCTTAGGCTTGAGGCCTCTTGACTCAACGGTGGGCGGCAAAGATGGTGTGCATCATTGGCGGTGGGGTGATTGGTCTGGCCAGCGCATACGCGTTGGTGCGTGCAGGTCATGAGGTGACGGTGATCGATGCACGCGAGACCCTGGGCAGTGAGACCAGCTTCGCCAACGGCGGGCAATTATCCTATCGCTACGTGGCGCCCCTGGCCGATGCTGGCGTGCCGCTGCAAGCCATTGGCTGGTTACTGCGCGGTGACTCGCCGCTGAAACTGCGCCCGCGCCTTGACCCCCGGCAATGGCGTTGGATGGCGGCGTTCCTCGGCGCCTGCCGTGGTTCGGTGAACAAGCGCAATGCCGCGCACCTGTTGCGCCTGGCCTGCCTGAGCCAGGACACCTTGCAGCAGTGGCGCGAGCACGACCACCTGGACGGTTTCGACTGGCGGCGCAACGGCAAGCTGGTGACCTTTCGCAACGCCAGCTCCTTTGAGCATGCCCGCGGCAAGGTCACCGATATCCTGCAACAGCAGGTGCTGTCGGCCGCTGATTGCGCTCGCCTGGAGCCGGCGCTGGCGGGCGGTGGATTTGTCGGCGGGATTTATACACCCAATGAAGAGGTCGCCGATTGTCATGCCTTCTGCCAGCGATTGGCGGCGCGGCTGGAGGCATCGGGGCGTTGCACCTTCTTGTTGGGGCGCAAGGTCACCGGGATCCGCCATGCCGAGGGCGCGGTGCAGGCCATCGAGATCGATGATGAAGTGATGCCGGTCGAACACCTGGTGCTGGCGGCGGGGTATCGCAGCGCCGAGTTGGGCGTGTCGCTGCCGCTGTACCCGCTCAAGGGCTACAGCCTCAGCGTGCCGATTGGCGCTCGGCACCAGGCGCCGAACGTGAGCATCACCGACTATGACCGCAAGATGGTCTACGCACGTATCGGCGAACAACTGCGGGTCGCCGCCATGGTCGATATCGTCGGTTTCGACGCCCGCCTCGAACCCAAGCGCCTGGCGCTGATGAAACGCCAGGCCGTGCAGACGTTTCCGCTGGCGGGGGATTACGCCCACGCAGTGGAATGGGCCGGCATGCGCCCGGCCACCCCGACCGGTGTGCCGCTGATTGGCGCGGGTGTCTACCGCAACCTGTGGCTGAACCTGGGTCACGGCGCACTCGGCTTCACCCTGGCCTGTGGCAGCGGCCAGTTACTGGCCGACTTGATCGGCCGGCGAACGCCTTCCATTGATATGCAGGGCCTTACGCCCCGCGCTGCGTAAAGACTCACAAACCGAAAACCAACGGAGAATAACAATGAAAAAGATCCTGTTGACCGGCTGCACCCTGGGGCTTTTGCTGGGCGCGCAGGCCCATGCCAATCAAACGCCGCTGGACGGTACGCTGGGCAAGATTGCCGACGCCAAGTCCATCACCTTGGGCTATCGCGATGCGTCGGTACCGTTTTCCTACGTGGGGGATAACAGTGGCAAACCCATGGGCTATTCGGTGGAGTTGGCGAACAAGATCGTCGAGCGCATCCAACAGAAAACCGGGGTGGCCAAGCTCACTGTGAAGTACAACCTGGTGACGTCTCAGACTCGTATTCCGCTGGTGCAGAACGGTACCGTCGACCTGGAGTGTGGCTCCACCGGGGTGACCGCCGAGCGCCAGAAGCAAGTAGCGTTCTCCTACGGGTTTATCTATGTGAAGGGGCAGTTGCTCACGGCAAAAGACAGTGGCATCCAAGGCTTTGCGGACCTTGCAGGCAAGAACGTGGTGACCACGGCCGGCACCACCAACGAGCGTTTCCTCAAAAGCTACAACGCCGAGCACAAGGCCAATATGTTCGTGATCAGCGCCAAGGACCATGGCGAAGCCTTCAAGATGCTTGAGACTGGCCGCGCGGCGGCGTTCTACATGGACGACGCGTTGCTCTACGGCGAACGCGCCAAGGCAAAGGACCCGCACAACTGGGTGGTGGTGGGCGAGGAGCAATCCCGGGAAATCTACAGCTGCATGGTGCGCAAGGACGACCCGCAGTTCCTGGCGGTGGTCAACGAGACGCTCGCAGACCTGTACCGCAGCGGCGAGATCAATGGGATTTACCAGCGCTGGTTCGAACAGCCGATTCCACCCAAGGGCCTGAACCTGGAATTCCCGATGACCAGCGAGTTGAAGGCGATCATTGCCCAGCCGATCAGCGATCCGGTGGAGTAACCCTAGAAGTCGCCCCACAACTGCTGGGCGACGGCCAGCGCCACTACCGGCGCCGTCTCGGTACGCAACACCCGCGGGCCGAGGCGGGCGGCGTGGTAGCCGGCGCCTTGGGCGGTTTCGACTTCATGGTCGGTCAAGCCGCCCTCGGGGCCGATCAGAAAGGCCAGGCTGGCAGGCTTGGCATGGCTGATCATCGGCTCGGCCACCGGGTGCAGCACCAGCTTCAACTGCGCCTCGGTCTGCTTCAACCAGTCTGCCAGCAGCAGCGGCGGGTGGATCGCCGGCACCGTCGAACGCCCGCATTGTTCACAGGCGCTGATCGCCACCTGGCGCCAGTGCAGCAGGCGTTTGTCGGCACGCTCGTCCTTGAGGCGCACTTCGCAGCGCTCGCTGAAAATCGGCGTAATCGCATTGACGCCCAGTTCGGTGGCTTTCTGGATCGCCCAGTCCATACGCTCGCCCCGGGACAAGCCCTGGCCGAGGTGGATATGCAGCGGTGATTCGGCCTGGCCTGCGAAGCACTCTGTCAGTTGCACAGTGACGCGTTTCTTGCCGACTTCCAGCAGCGTGCCCAGGAACTCCTGGCCGGAGCCGTCGAACAATTGCACGGCATCGCCTTCGCCCATGCGCAGCACGCGGCTGATGTAGTGCGCCTGGGCTTCGGGCAGTTCGTGGTCGCCGATGCTCAGCGGGGTGTCGGTGAAAAAGCGGGACAGTCTCATTTCTGTTCTCTGGAAAAGGAGTGCGGGCAATCAGCCCGGATCACGGAAGCCTGGGTGGAAGTCTTTTGGCACCGCCACACTGACTGTGCTGTTGGTGGCGATATCGATGCCTTCGCTGGCGACCTCGGCGAGGAAGTCGATCTGCTCCGGGGTAATCACATAGGGCGGCAGGAAGTACACCACACTGCCCAGCGGCCGCAACAGCGCACCGCGCTCCAGGGCATGCTCGAATACCTTCAAGCCACGGCGTTCCTGCCACGGGTAGGCGGTCTTGGTGGCTTTGTCCTGGACCATCTCGATGGCCAGCACCATGCCGGTCTGGCGTACTTCCGAGACGTGAGGGTGGTCCACCAGGTGCTCAGTGGCAGTGGCCATGCGCTGGGCCAGGGCCTTGTTGTTCTCGATGACGTTGTCTTCTTCAAAGATATCCAGGGTCGCCAGTGCTGCCGCACACGCCAGCGGGTTGCCGGTGTAGCTGTGAGAGTGCAGGAAGGCGCGCAGGGTGGGGTAGTCGTCGTAGAACGCGCTGTACACGTCTTCGGTGGTGACCACGGCTGCCAGCGGCAGGTAGCCGCCGGTGAGCGCCTTGGACAGGCACAGGAAGTCCGGGCGGATACCGGCTTGCTCGCAGGCGAACATACTGCCGGTACGGCCGAAGCCAACAGCGATTTCGTCGTGGATCAAGTGCACGCCGTAACGGTCGCAGGCTTCGCGCAATAGTTTGAGGTAAACCGGGTGGTACATGCGCATGCCGCCAGCGCCCTGGATCAACGGTTCGATAATCACAGCGGCCACGGTGTCGTGGTGCTCGGCGAGGGTCTGTTCCATCACCCGGGCCATCGTGCGCGAGTGGTCTTCCCAGCTCACGCCTTCGGGGCGCAGGTAACAGTCCGGGCTCGGCACCTTGATGGTGTCGAGCAACAGCGCCTTGTAGGTCTCGGTAAACAGCGGCACATCGCCCACCGACATCGCGGCGATGGTTTCGCCGTGGTAGCTGTTGGTCAGGGTGACGAAGCGCTTCTTGTTCGGCAGGCCGCGGTTGAGCCAATAGTGGAAGCTCATTTTCAGCGCGACTTCGATGCACGACGAGCCGTTGTCGGCATAGAAGCACCGGGTCAGGCCTTCGGGCGTCATCGCCACCAGACGCTCGGACAGCTCGATCACCGGCTGGTGGCTGAAACCGGCGAGGATCACGTGTTCCAGTTGATCGACCTGGTCCTTGATGCGCTGGTTGATGCGCGGGTTGGCGTGGCCGAACACGTTGACCCACCAGGAGCTGACGGCGTCGAGGTAACGCTTGCCTTCGAAGTCTTCCAGCCATACGCCTTCACCGCGCTTGATCGGGATCAGCGGCAGTTGCTGGTGGTCTTTCATCTGGGTGCAGGGATGCCACAGCACGGCAAGGTCGCGTTGCATCCACTGGTTGTTCAAGCCCATCGGTGATCTCCTCGAAGCGGTCCTGCGGCCGGCGCAGGTGAAACAATCGCGCAAGCCTATGCAATGGGCGGCTGTGTCACAAGCCATTACCGGTGAATTCGCAGTAAACGCGAGACGGTCTGTCACGTTTCTTAGGAATAGTCCTTAATCCATTGTTAACGTACTGTGCATAACCTCTTGATCGTATTTCTCGATATTTCAAAGCGAAATTTTCCGCTTTAATTCGATAGGTAAATCGCTAGTCTTGGGCACAGTTCTTACGGGATTAAGTACATGCAGCTACGCAATTCACCGGCCCGCTATGGTTGGGTCAGCATGGTTTTGCACTGGGGCGTGGCCCTGGTGGTGTTTGGCTTGTTCGCCCTGGGCCTGTGGATGGTCGGTCTCGACTACTACAGCTCCTGGCGCAAAGAAGCGCCGGACCTGCACAAGAGCATTGGCATCACGCTGTTCGCCATCATGCTGGTGCGTATCGTCTGGCGCCTGGTGAGCCCGCCGCCGCCACCGCTGGCCAGTTACAGCCGCATGACCCGTATCGGCGCGGCCTTTGGTCACGCCTTCCTTTATCTCGGGCTGTTTGCCGTGATGATCGCCGGTTACCTGATTTCCACCGCAGACGGTGTCGGTATCCCGGTGTTTGGTCTGTTTGAGATTCCTGCCGTGGTTTCCGGGCTACCGGACCAGGCAGATACCGCCGGCCTTGTGCACCTGTACCTGGCCTGGGTGTTGGTGGTCTTCGCTGGCTTGCACGGCGTGGCTGCATTGAAACACCACTTTATCGATCGTGATGCGACCCTCACGCGAATGCTGGGGCGCAAAGCCTGATGTTCAACCTCGACTCACAAGGAATAGAAAGCATGTTGAAAAAGACCCTCGCTGCTCTGGCAATCGGTACTGCCCTGCTGTCCGCAGGCCAGGTGATGGCTGCTGACTACAAGATCGACAAAGAAGGCCAGCACGCCTTCATCGACTGGAAAATCAGCCACCTGGGCTACAGCTACATTCACGGTACCTTCAAGGACTGGGACGGCACCTTCAGCTGGGATGCCGCCAAGCCAGAGGCCAGCAAAATCGCGGTCGATGTGAAGACCGCCAGCCTGTGGTCCAACCACGCAGAGCGTGACAAGCACATCGCCAGCAAAGACTTCCTGGACGTTGCCAAGTTTGCCGACGCCAAGTTTGTGTCCACCGCAGTCAAGCCCACTGGCGAAAAAACCGCTGACGTAACCGGCGACCTGACCTTCCACGGCGTGACCAAGCCTGTGACCTTCAAGGCCACTTTCAACGGTGAAGGCAAGGATCCATGGGGCGGCGAACGTGCCGGCTTCAATGCCAAGACCACCGTCAACCTGAACGACTTCGGTATCAAAGGCCCAGGCCCGTCCTCGCAGACAGTGGACCTGGACATCTCGCTGGAAGGTGTTAAGCAGAAGTAATTTCTGCCCGCACAAAAAAGCCCCGCATCGAAAGATGCGGGGCTTTTTTAGGGGGCTATAAAACTCAGCGATTGCGTGTCAGCAGCGCTGGCTTCTCACCACGAGGACGGCCTGGCAACTGATCCAGTTGCTCCGGTGTCGGGAAGCGATCTACTTTCGACTCCTTGTGGATGATCTTCGGCGCCGGGCCACCGCGCGGGTTCTGCACAGCCGGTTCGGACAAGCGAGGCTGGTCGTCACGGGCCGGGCGGCGGTTGTTGTTGCGCGAGTCTTCGCGACGGGCCTGGCCGTCACGGGGTGCGCCATTGCGCGGGCCATTGCGCTTGGCAGGCGGCGTACCGGTGGTACCGCCGCTGCTGTTGCGAGGGCCATTCTGACGGCCGCCCTGTGGCTGGCCGCCACGTGGAGCGCCTGCACCCGCGCCTTGCGCCGGAGCACCAGGGCGACGGCCACGGCCTTGGGCCGGTTTGGCCTGGGGCACGTAGTCAACGCGGTTACCGAAGTTATCCACATCGTCGTCGAGGAACTCGTCCGGAGCACGGTCGGCAGCAGCGCGTGGCGGCTGGCTCGGCTGGCGCTGTTCGCGGGCCGGGGTGCCTTCGCGGGGCTTCTGCTCACGGGCCGGGCGTTCGCCACGGCCGCTGGTGGCGGATTTTTCCTTGCCCTTGTCCTTGCCCTTGTCGCGACGACCACCGCCACCCCCGCCGCCGTTCGGGCCATCGCCCTTCGGACCGCGTGGGTTGCGTGGGTTGCGCACGTCCGGGCGCTCGCGCGCTTCTGGCTTTTCGGCCTCCACGGCGCTGGCATCGAAGCCCATCAGGTCGCCATCGGCGATTTTCTGCTTGGTCATGCGCTCGATGCTTTTCAGCAGTTTTTCTTCGTCCGGCGCGACCAGGGAGATGGCCTCGCCCGAACGACCGGCACGGCCGGTACGGCCGATACGGTGTACGTAGTCTTCATCGACGTTCGGCAGCTCGAAGTTGACCACGTGCGGCAGTTGGTCGATATCCAGGCCGCGAGCGGCGATATCGGTGGCCACCAGGATGCGCACCGAGCCGGCCTTGAAATCAGCCAGGGCCTTGGTGCGCGCGTTCTGGCTCTTGTTGCCGTGGATGGCGACGGCGGTGAGGCCGTGCTTGTCCAGGTACTCGGCCAGGCGGTTGGCGCCGTGCTTGGTGCGGGTGAACACCAGCACCTGTTCCCAGGCGCCTGCGGTGATCAGGTGCGCCAGCAGCGCACGCTTGTGGCTGGCGGCCAGGCGGAAGACGCGTTGCTCGATACGCTCGACCGTGGTGTTCGGCGGCGTGACTTCGATGCGCTCCGGGTTGTGCAACAGCTTGCCGGCCAGGGCGGTGATGTCCTGGGAGAACGTGGCCGAGAACAGCAGGTTCTGGCGTTTGGCCGGCAGGCGGGCGAGGACCTTTTTCACGTCATGGACAAAGCCCATGTCGAGCATGCGATCGGCTTCGTCCAGCACGAGGATTTCCACGTGGGACAAGTCGACGCTGCCTTGGCCGCACAGGTCGAGCAAACGACCGGGGCAGGCCACCAGCACGTCGACGCCACGGGACATGGCCTGAACCTGTGGGTTCATGCCGACGCCGCCGAAGATGCAGGCGCTGACGAACTTCAGGTCGCGGGCATACAGCTTGAAGCTGTCATGCACCTGGGCGGCGAGTTCGCGGGTTGGGGTCAGGACCAGTACACGCGGTTGGCGTGGGCCGTGACGCTGGGATTTGTCCGGATGACCGTTGGGGAACAACCGCTCCAGAATCGGGAGGGCGAAACCGCCGGTTTTACCCGTACCTGTCTGAGCCGCAACCATCAGGTCGCGGCCTTGCAACACGGCGGGAATGGCCCGCTGTTGCACCGGAGTAGGCTCGGTATAGCCCGCTGCCTCGATGGCGCGGACTAAAGCCTCGGAGAGACCGAGGGAAGCAAAGGACATGAGTAATCCTGTTTTAGTTAGGGCTTGGCCCAAAGGGATAATCTTGCCGGGCGTGAATGGCGCTTAGAGGAGCGCAACCCCGTCCGGTCCTGCTGCGTCTGGCGTGCACTCCACCGGCTCGCGCGGGCTGAAAGCTGCGCTGTAGCGGGGTTGGCTGCCTTTTTCAAGACCTCAGCGGCCGGGCGTGAGCCTGGCGGAAAGGCAGGAGTATAACAGAGCAATCACGGCGCGCTGCTTTCCTGCTGCTCAACGGTGTGTTCAGAGGCCGTAATGGCCTGGATTCCACCATATTTGGCACTCAAGGCGCTATAGGCCGGCTCCTGCTTGAAACGTTTGAGCTCGGCGGCAAAGCGCTGTACCAGGAGGTCCATGCCTGCACCACGGCGTACCGCGAGGAATTGCTGCTGGCGGCTGACCACGGCCGGTGCCTGGCTGACCTTGCCTTCCAGGCCCAGCGCCTTGATCACATGCTGGCCCACTCGACGGTCGGTGATCACCAGGTCGATGCGTCCCAGCATCAATTTGCCAAAGTTGGCCTCATGGCTCGGTGCCGGTTCGCGGTTGAACAGACTGGAGTCGCTGAACGCCGCGCCGTACAGGTAGCCCGGCGACGTGCCGACGGTCAGGCCGCTCAGGTCTTCGAGGCTTTGCACTGGGTGGGGTCGCTCATTGGCGTAGAACAGCGTGAACTCCACTTCGGACAACGGCTCACTGGGGTATAGCAGCAAGGCGTCGCGCTCATGGCTGTGGAAAATATCCAAAGCGCCATCGGCATGGCCTTGGTCCAGCATGGCCAGGCAGCGCTTCCAGGGCAGGAACTGCCATTCCACATCTACGCCCAGGCGCTGGAACACAATCACTGTGGTTTCATAATCCAGCCCCCGCATGCTGCCCTGGTCCTCATACACGTAGGGCGCCCAGGGCTCGGTGACAATGCGCAGTTTCTCGCCATAAGCGGCGAGGCTCAAGCAAGTGAAGAGGGCAGCAGTCAACAACTTCAGAATGACGGGCATGCCCTGAGGTTACGACGCTCCCGCACTAAAGAGAAGCTCTGGCACGCGCATCTGCGGGCAGTGCTATTTTCCCTCTGAGGTCATGAGGTGTTCGTAGATGGCTGCGCGCCGTTCGCCCAGAATCAGGCGCACCAGGGGGTTGGCGAACCAGTGTTCCAGTTGATGGGCGTCGACGGGGCATTTCTGGCGCTCTTCCTGGTTCTGCCGCGCCTTGTCCCACCAAACCTGGCCACAGGCCTGGTCGAATTCGTTTTCGTGCTCGTAGCAACCGTAGAGAATCTCGCGGATGAACTGCTGCTTGCGTTTGGGCAGCGCGAGGGTGATCAGCTTGTACATGAGGCGTTGCAGGCGCGGCGGGCGCGGTAGGTGCGCGGAAACCTTGCGGGTATCGGCCAGTGCCTGCGGGCTGATCGGGGCGGTAGCATGTTTGCTGATCCACGCCCTGACCTTGGCGCGAAACAGCTGCTTGCGGCTCCAATAGTGGTGGATCAGGTCGGGACACTGGCGCACGTTGACCTTGCGGTACGCGGCAACCGACAGGCAGAACTCTTCCAGGGTGTAGGCACCGTGAGCCATTGGGAACAGCTCGTCCATCAGTTCTATCGAATGATCCAGCAGGTGCGCATCCTGCCGTGCCAGGCCCATGACGCCGGAGTTGAGCAGGTACATATCGTTGTCGGCCAGGCCTTTTTGCTCCAAGTGCGGGGCCAGGGCTTCATACAGCACGCTCTCACGGTTATCGCCGTATTTGGCGTGGAAGGCATTGCACAGCAAGGTGCCGGGGGCAACGCGCTCGAACAGCGCCATGGGCGAGTCGTGGAAAAACGTGTCGGTGTCGATGAGCAGCGCCCGTTCTGCGGTTTCCAGCACTTGGCGCAACAGCACATGCTTGGTGCGGAAATGGTAGCCGTGGGGTTCGCTCCAGTGCTTGCGGGTGGCTTCGTCAAGTGTGTGGACCTGCACCGGCAGGTCAACGTAGGGCGTCGGGTTGTCGCTGAACACCTGGATGTCCAGGGGCATGTCCTGCGTGCCGCCCAGATGCGCGAGTGCGCTGGCGATACTGAATACGGCTTCCTGATGGTAGGTCTCGGCGCCGAAGACCAGGTAGACCAGTTGCGGGCGAGGTGTCGGGGACGCTGTATTCATGTACTGCTGGCTTCCATTCCGGGAATGTATGGACAAAAAAAGCCCTCGTGTAAACGAGGGCCTGGATGCTGCTTGAACGACCTCAGCGCGGCAGCTTGAGGTTGTTCCAGATGGCCAGGCTCGGCTCAGCCTGGTTAAGGGTATAGAAGTGCAGCCCGGGTGCGCCACCTTGCAACAATTCTTCACACATATTGCTGATTACCTGTTCGCCGAACGCCTGGATGCTCTTGACGTCGTCGCCATAGGCTTCCAGCTGTTTGCGCACCCAGCGTGGGATCTCGGCACCGCAAGCATCGGAGAAACGCGCCAGCTTGCTGTAGTTGGTGATCGGCATGATGCCCGGCACGATCGGGATGTTCACGCCCATGGCCCGTACACGCTCGACGAAGTAGAAGTAGCTGTCGGCGTTAAAGAAGTACTGGGTGATCGCACTGTCGGCGCCAGCGTTGGCCTTGCGCACGAAGTTCTGCAGGTCGTCTTCGAAATTGCGTGCTTGTGGATGCATCTCCGGGTAAGCCGCGACTTCGATATGAAAGTGGTCGCCGGTTTCTTCACGAATGAAACTCACCAGGTCATTGGCGTAGCGCAGCTCGCCGCTGGCCATGCCCATGCCGGACGGCAGGTCGCCACGCAGGGCGACGATGCGCTTGATACCAGCAGCTTTGTACTGGGTCAGCAGGCCGCGCAGGTCGGCCTTGCTGTCGCCCACGCATGACAAATGCGGAGCGGCGGGAACTTTGACTTGGCTTTCCAGCTGCAACACGGTGTTGATCGTGCGGTCACGGGTCGAGCCGCCAGCGCCGTAGGTGCAGGAGAAGAAGTCCGGGTTGTAGCTGGCCAACTGCGTGGCAGTCGCCATCAGTTTTTCATGCCCAGCATCGGTCTTGGTCGGGAAGAACTCGAAGCTGTAGCGACGGTCTTGGGACATGGTAATAACCCTTTGAAACTCAGATACCGGAAGTCATGCACCGATTTAATGTGGGAGGGGACTTGCCCCCGATGAGGGTGTGTCAGTCGACATATCTGTTAACTGGCATTTCGTTATCGGGGGCAAGTCGAATCGTCGCACCGCCCCTCCCACATTAAAGGCCCGCCCTCACAAGGAGAGCGGGTGGTAAGCAAATCAGTAGCGGTAAGCGTGCGGCTTGAACGGACCTTCAACGGTCACGCCGATGTAGTCGGCCTGGGTCTTGGTCAGTCGAGTTACCACGCCGCCGAAGCCGCGGACCATTTCCAGGGCCACTTCTTCGTCGAGTTTCTTCGGCAGTACTTCCACGGTCAGGCGCTCGGCTTTCTGGGCAGGCGACAGGTCGGCGTACTTCTGGCCGAACAGGAAGATCTGGGCCAGTACCTGGTTGGCGAACGAGCCATCCATGATGCGGCTTGGGTGGCCGGTAGCGTTGCCCAGGTTAACCAGGCGGCCTTCAGCCAGCAGGATCAGGTAGTCGTCGTTCTGTGGGTCGAAATCACCCGGGCCGGTACGGTGAACCTTGTGCACCTGAGGCTTCACTTCTTCCCATGCCCAGTTCTTGCGCATGAAAGCGGTGTCGATCTCATTGTCGAAGTGACCGATGTTGCAGACCACGGCACGCTTCTTCAGGGCTTTGAGCATGTTCGCGTCGCACACATTCACGTTGCCGGTGGTGGTCACGATCAGGTCGATCTTGCCCAGCAGGGCTTTGTCGATGCTCGCTTCGGTACCGTCGTTCTGACCGTTGATGAACGGCGAAACCACTTCGAAACCGTCCATGCAGGCTTGCATGGCGCAGATCGGGTCGACTTCGGAAACCTTGACGATCATGCCTTCCTGACGCAGGGACTGGGACGAACCCTTGCCCACGTCGCCGTAGCCGATCACCAGGGCTTGCTTGCCCGACAGCAGGTGGTCGGTGCCGCGCTTGATGGCATCGTTCAGGCTGTGACGGCAGCCGTACTTGTTATCGTTCTTGCTCTTGGTCACCGAATCGTTGACGTTGATGGCCGGGATTTTCAGCTCGCCCTTGGCCAGCATGTCCAGCAGGCGGTGTACGCCGGTGGTGGTTTCTTCGGTCACACCGTGGACGCGGTCGAGGACCTGCGGATACTTCTTGTGCAGCAGCTCGGTCAGGTCGCCGCCGTCGTCGAGGATCATGTTGGCATCCCAAGGCGCGCCATCTTTGAGGATGGTTTGCTCCAGGCACCACTCGTACTCTTCTTCGGTCTCGCCTTTCCAGGCGAACACCGGGATACCGGCGGCAGCAATTGCGGCAGCGGCCTGGTCTTGAGTCGAGAAGATGTTGCAGGACGACCAGCGCACTTCGGCACCCAGGGCAACCAGGGTTTCGATCAGCACGGCAGTCTGGATAGTCATGTGGATGCAGCCGAGGATCTTCGCGCCCTTGAGCGGCTGCTCAGCGGCGTACTTGCGACGCAGGCCCATCAGGGCAGGCATTTCGGATTCGGCGATAAAGGTTTCGCGACGGCCCCAGGCAGCGAGGGACATGTCGGCGACTTTGTAGTCGTTGAAATCTGCAGGCGTGTTGACAGCGCTCATGAAGAGCCTCCATTCGTAGTGTGCGAATGGGCGCCGTTGTGCGTTTAGTATCAGGCCAGGTAGACCAGGCCGGACAACGCCCCATCCGAGCCTGACAGGTTGAACCTGCTGCAGCGCCCCTCGGACAGGTGGCGGGAGAACGGTATCAACCGAAGATAACCGTTTTGAAGCGGGGGCGATTATAGCCGTGTGCGCCAGACTTCCCAAGCCTTTCTGTCGGCCATATGAAGATCGCTCATGGGGTTGATAGGCAATGGCGCGTAGAGCTTGGGGCGGGCGTCTGCCATGATGTTGCCCATCATTGGGCAACACGCTTTGGAGTGAACATGAACTTCCACACCCGCAAATGGGTAAAACCCGAAGACCTCAACCCCAACGGCACCCTGTTCGGCGGCAGCCTGCTGCGCTGGATCGACGAAGAAGCGGCCATCTACGCCATTGTTCAACTGGGCAACCAACGCGTCGTCACCAAGTACATCTCCGAAATCAACTTCGTCAGCGCCTCGCGCCAGGGCGACATCATCGAACTGGGCATCACCGCCACTGCGTTCGGTCGCACCTCCATCACCCTGACCTGTGAAGTGCGCAACAAGATCACCCGCAGTAGCATTCTCACCGTGGAAAAAATGGTCTTCGTCAACCTTGGTGAAGATGGCCTGCCAGCGCCTCATGGCCGCACTGAGATCAGGTATGTGAAGGACCAGTTCAAGGACGACATGCCTCCACAGTAATCGCGGACCGGGTCGATTTGCTTTACCAAATCATTCCGGATGGACCTGTCCAGGCTCTCGCGTCACTCAGGATGACATCCTGTAGAGAATGGCGCGTATGAATATGAAAGTGTCCAGCTCGCATTCCACTGCTCAGTCTCAGCCGCCGGAGAATGTAGAAAAGAATATAAAGGCATCGCTGGTCAAAGACGTGGGCGAGCGCAAAGTGAGCCTTGAGCGATTCAGCGATGGCCAGGTGGAAGTGGTTTTGTCACCGCCGCCGCTTACGCATCTTGTATTGAGTGGGGGTGGGGCCAAGGGCATTGCTTTCCCGGGCATGGCCCAGGCACTTGAAAACCACAAGGCACTGGTGGGCGTCAAAGTGATCTCCGCGTCCTCCGCGGGCGCGATTTCTGCTGCGTTGCTGGCCAGTGGCCTGGATGCCAAGACCTTTGAAAACCTGTCGAACAGACTCAACCTGGCTGAATTGCTGAACAGCAAGAATCCTTTTATTGCAAAGCTACAGAATGCCAGTACTGAAATTGGAAAATTGGCAGGGCGCTTGTCAGGTACGGCGGGAAATATCGCGCAGTTATTGTTCACCCTGATACCGCGCCTGCAAACCGAAGCGCAGCCCCTGAAAGACCTGATCGGCAATGAGGCGCGCAAGTCGCTGCTGGCGAAGATCGCCGGGACCCGGCGGGTAGACCGGCCCGCCGGCGTCATGAAGATTGCAGACCGGCTCAGTGCCGGGAAAGGACCGACTTTTCGCGACATTGAGGTGTTGAGTCGTCACATTCCTGCAGTCAAGCAGCTCAACATCACGGGAACCGGCCTGTTCGATGGCCGACCGCAGTTGGTGGTGTTCAATGCGAGCACCACACCGGACATGGACATTGCCCGGGCGGCTCTTATATCTGGCTCATTACCTGGGTTGTTCAAAAGCCCGATAGAGCAGGGCCATGCCTTTCAGGAGCACGCTGAGCAAACGGCATTTCTGGATGGTGGACTGCTGGTCAACACGCCGTCTTCTGCGGTGATTGATCCGCCTTTTCCAGAAAGCCCTCTGAGCAAGACCGAGTCACTGGTCGTCAGGTTCGAGTCCGAAAACCCGGAGCCTGCCAAGGCAGGCAGCGTTGTGAGCGGCTTGCTCGATAGGATCATTGGTGTCCCGCATGCGGCTGCCTGGAGGTATCAGGAAGACAAGCTCAAGGCACAAGCGGATCAGACTGTCGTGTTACCGCTGAAATCAGAAAAGGGCGACTTCCGTGGCGTGTTCGGTGGCACGGTCAATTTCACCATGACCGACGATCAGAAGAAGCATCTGCAAGCATCGGCGCGTACGGCGGTAAGCGCGCACCTGGAAAAGCGTGCCGCGTTGCGTGAGCGTTACCAATTCCAGTCATTGGACGACGCTGTGTTGGCCATGGACGACAAAATGCTGGCGAGCGTTGAGAGTTATCTGGAGAAGGATCCCGCCGCCAAGGATGTGCTGATGTTTCGCAAGAGCGCACAGCAAGCAATGCAGGAACTGGATGCCGCCATTACCGAAGCCAATCAGGCCAGTGACAAGCTGACGCTGACTCCCAGGTTGGCGGCGGCGTTGCGTAACCTGGATGCGCTCGCACGTCGTCCCGAGCGGGTCGAGTGGTTGGGACGGCGTCTCAACGCAGCCGGCAGGCCTAATTTTCAGCAGCTTCTGCAAGTGATGAACGGGCAGCCTTCTGGTAACGAAGTGGCGATGTCGAAGGTCATGACGAACGCGGTTGTGCAGATGAACAGGCGTGATGTGGCGGTAAAGGCCGAAAATTTCACGCGGGAAGTCATTTACCCGTCGCTCTATCGGCCTGGCCAGCCGCAGGCCAATATCGAACTGTTGCGGCGTGCCGCCCGTGACTTGGCGGATGCCACCAAGTGATCGACGATATCGTCAAGCACTACAAGTGCGCGCAATAACCCTGGAGTACTCCGATCCGCTCTACCACTGTGGAAGCTGCCAAAGCCTGGCGCATACCAGTTAAATCGTCAGGCCACTGAACAGCCATCGTCGGGGCATGTCGTAGCTACAGGCACCCCTCGGACTCTGGTAAATCATGGCCACCCAAACAGACGGCAAGACCCCCAATCTCTCGCAGGAAGAGCAGCAGGACGTGGACAAGAACCAGCCGCCCCGTGCGGCGGTGCTGCACGAAATCATCCGCACCCAGGGCGACCAGGAGCTCGAGCGCAGCGTCGCCGCCCTGTGGTGGTCGGCGCTGGCGGCCGGCCTGACCATGGGCCTGTCGCTGATGGCCATGGGGCTGCTCAACTCGCGTCTGCCGGAGGGCGAAGCCTTCAAGGTGATCGCCAGCTTCGGTTACTGCGCGGGCTTCCTGGCGGTGATCCTCGCTCGCCAGCAGTTGTTCACCGAAAACACGCTGACTGCCGTGTTGCCGGTGATGAGCAAGCCCACCCTGAGCAACGCCGGGCGCCTGCTGCGGTTATGGTCGGTGGTGCTGGTGGGTAACCTGTGCGGCACCTTGCTAGTGGCGTACGTGATGCTGCACCTGCCGATCTTCGATACCAAGACCGACATGGCCTTCCTTGAGATCGGGCGCAAGATCATGGAGAACGACCCCGGCCAGATGTTCGCCAAGGGCATCGTTTCCGGCTGGATGATCGCCACCATGGTATGGATGATCCCGTCCATGGAGAGTGCCAAGATGTGGATCATTATCTTGATCACCTACCTCATGGCATTGGGCGACTTCACTCATATCGTTGTCGGCTCGGCGGAGGTGTCGTACCTGGTGTTTGCCGGCGAGTTGCCGTGGAAGGACTTCTGGCTGGTGTTCGCCGGGCCGACCCTGGCGGGCAATATCATTGGCGGCAGCTTTATCTTTGCACTGATCAGTCATGCACAGATTCGCAGCGAAAGCAGCCTGCCGGGCAAAAAAGCTGCGGACCCGAGGCATCCGCAGCGGATCAACAAGGATCAGTGAGTGTCAGGCGCGGCCTGGGGCTCGTCCCGGGTTACGCGCTTGACCAGCTTGCCGATGCTCAACCCCTGCAACAGGATCGACGACAGCACCACGATGTAGGTGATGCTCAGCAGCAAATCGCGCTCCGGGCTCAGTGGCAAGGCCAATGCCAGCGCCACTGAAACCCCGCCGCGCAAACCACCCCAGGTCAGGATGCGGATGGTCCCGCGTGGCACCGTGCGCCAGCGGCGCAACAACAGAATGGCCGGAGCAACCGTCAGCAGGCGCGACAGCAGAATCGCCACGGCCAGGAGGCTGGCGGCGAACACGTGCAGCCAGTTGAACGGCAACAGCAACAGTTCCATGCCGATCAGTGCAAACAGCAGGGCGTTGAGCATGTCATCGAGCAGTTCCCAGAAGCCGTCCAGGTAGCGACGGGTCATATCGTTCATGGCCAGCTTGCGCCCCAGGTTGCCGATGATCAGGCCGGCGACCACCATCGCGATCGGTGCCGAGACGTGCAGTTCGGTGGCCATTGCCGAGCCGCCGATGACCAGAGCCAGAGTCAGCATCACTTCGATCTGGTGCTGCTCGATACTCTTGATCATCAGGTAAACGAGGTAGCCGATCAGGCCACCGAACACCACGCCGCCGATGGCCTCATGGGCAAACAGCATGGCGGTAGCGCCCACGGTGGGCGTCTCGCCCAGCTGTGCGATCCCCAGCAGTACGGTAAACACCACGACTGCCGTGCCGTCATTGAACAGCGACTCGCCGACGATGGTGGTTTTCAGGGGTTTGGAGGCATTGGCGGTACGCAGTACGCCCAGCACCGCAATCGGGTCGGTGGGGGAAATCAGTGCACCGAACAGCAGGCAGTAGAGGAAACTCACATGCCAGCCAAACAAGGCAAAGATGTAATACGCCAGGCTGCCAATCACCACGGTGGCGATCAGCACGCCGAAGGTCGCCAGCAGGCCGATGGGCCAGCGGTAGCTGCGCAGGTCGTTCAGGTTGACGTGCAAGGCGCCGGCGAACAGCAGGAACGAGAGCATCCAGTTCATCAACAAATCGCCGAAGTCGATCTGGCCGATCAGTTGCTGGATGCGTTCCTCAAGACCGGGGTAGCCGAGAAAACTCAAGCCTTGCAGGATCAGTGAAAACACCAGCGCCGTGACCATCACGCCGATGGTAGGTGGCAGGCCGATAAAGCGAAAGTTCACGTAGGTGAGCAGGGTGGTGAGGCAAATGAAGGCGGCGACAAGTTCAAGCATCCGGGGTCCTTGGAAGGTGGGGGAGAGCGTTGATGGGGGATGGACCGCAACAGCGGCACGATGTTGCAGGGGGGGGACAAATCACCGATAGAACCTTTCCGGACGTGGCGGTTCATAGCGGTGGGTGCGGTTTTACAGGTTTAGTGCTAAAACTCTAATTTCTGTTTAAAACTTAAAACAAAATTAAAAAAGGAATCAGTGATGACGGTGGCCTTCTGGTGTGTGTTGATCGCAATTTTCCTGCCTTATCTGTGTACAGGTGTGGCCAAGTTCAGTGGTGGCAAGTTCGGGCCACGGCAGAACCACGACCCCCGGGCGTTCCTGGACACCCTCGAAGGGTTTGCCAAGCGTGCGCATAGTGCGCAGCTCAATAGCTTTGAAGTCACGCCGGCGTTTGCGGCTGCAGTGATCATCGCGCACCTGGCCGGTACGGCCGAATTGGTGACCATCAATGTGCTGGCTGTGCTGTTTATCACCAGCCGCCTGCTGTACATCATCTGTTACCTGGCGGACTGGGCGATGCTGCGTTCGCTGGTGTGGTTTGTGGGGATGGCGTTGATTGCGAGTTTCTTCTTTGTCTCGATCTGACGGTTAAATATGGGCTTTTTGGTGAGCGCGCGTCTTGTGGTGAGCGCGCTTGTCCATCCCAATGAACCGATTTTGGCAAAGCGTTTTCAGGTCCCGCTAGGTGCATCCGGTACATGCGGCAGTGCTGCGCCCTTGGGCCACAGCATCCAGATCTGCCCCTGCTGTTTCATGTTGCCCGCCAATTCTCCCGCTGCGTCGCCGGTGCCCCAGAACAGGTCAGCGCGCACTTCGCCCGTGATCGCACCGCCGGTGTCCTGGGCGGCGACGGGCCTTGTGATGGGTGAACCGTCCGGTTTGGAAGTCGATAGCCACAGCAGGCTGCCCAGTGGAATCACCTTGCGATCCACCGCCACACTGTAGCCTGCGGTCAACGGCACGTTCAACGAACCGCGCGGGCCTTCGTTACTGTCGGGGCGGGCGCTGAAGAAGACGTAGCTGGGGTTGCTCGCCAGCAGTTCCGGGATGCGCTGCGGGTTGGCCTTGGCCCAGGCGCTGATGGCGCTCATGGTCACATCTTCTTTCTTCAACTGCCCTTGCTCCACCAACCAGCGGCCGATGGGGCGATAGGGGTAGCCATTCTGGTCACCATAACCGACGCGCAGTTGGCGCCCTCCGGCCAGTTGGATCCGGCCTGAGCCCTGGATTTGCAGGAATTGCAGGTCCATCGGGTCAGTCAGCCAGGCAATCGGTTTGGCCGTGGAACCTTGGCCATTGATGGCACTGGCGTCGTCGTAGGGCTTGAGTACGCGACCTTCCAGGCGACCGCGCAGGCGTTTGCCCTTGAGTTCGGGGTAGATGCTTTCCAGGTTAACGATGATCAGGTCGTCCGGTACGCCATACACCGGCACGTTGGCTTTGGCGGTTTTGGTCAGGCTGCCGGGGTAGACCGGTTCGTAGTAACCGGTGATCAAGCCGTTCGGGGTGTTGTCGGCCGAACGCAGGCCGAACACATCCAGGCGCTCCTTGAGAAACCCGCGCACGGCCACGGCATTGGCGGGCACCGTAGCGGCGGCTGCGCAGGTCGCGCCCCAGACCGGGTCGGCCTTGAGGCGTTGGCAGGCGCTGCGCCAGGATTCAAAACCGGCCAGCAAATCGTTGTCGGATACTGCGGGTAGCGCTTCCCACGGCGCGCTGACATAGGTCGCGACGGCGTGAGGCTTGGAAGTTTCATCTTTGGCTGCTTCTTTACCCGCATCGCAGCCGGCCAGCAGCACGATCATCGGCAGAGCCCACGCCAGGCGGTGGCTCCAGCGTTTCGACATGACATACATACAAACACTTCCTGAAGCGATTGCCCGCGCTGTAACACCTTCGGGCAACCCTTATTATTAATAGGGCTATTGGTCTTTGTGGGTGGGGCGAGGATACTGGCCGCCGTTTCCCGTGACCTCGAAGCCACCATGACTTTTAAACGACTGACTGTTGTACTGCTGGCCTGCCTGGCCCTGTCCGCCTGCGGCGGTGTTGATCCGAATTCGCCGCTGGGCCAGCGCAAGGCAATCTTCAAACAGATGCTCAAGACCGGCGAAGACCTGGGCGGCATGTTGCGCGGGCGCATCCCGTTTGACGGCGCCAAGTTTGCCGAGGGTGCGGTCAAGCTCGACGCCTTGTCCCATGAGCCTTGGAAACATTTCCCAAGCGTGCGCGAAGAAGATAACACCAGCGCCAAGGACGATGTCTGGCAGAAACAGGCGCAATTCCAGCAACTGGCCCGCAACCTTGAAGCGGCCACCGGCGAATTGGTGACCGCCAGCCAGGTGCAGCCCTACAAGGCCAGTAACCTGGGGCCGGCCGTGCAGAAAGTCGAAGATGCCTGCAGCGCCTGCCATAAACAGTTCCGGGACCACTGACCGGTTTTACTGGTCGAGTTCTTCCACCGCGTCCTGCAGTTCCTTGCGGGACTCGGCGAGCTTGTCCTTACGCTTGTTGATCTTGTCCGCGTCGCCTTTTTTCATGGCCTTGTCGAGGTCGGCCTGACGGCGGCTGACTTCGTGCTTGGCGTCGAGTACCTTGTTTTCACGCTCTTTCTTCAGGGATGCGTCGGTGCAGTTGGCGGTGACTTCACTCAGGGCTTTTTCCAGGCCGGCTTGTTGCGCGCTGTTGCCGTGGGCCTTGGCTTGTTCGATCTGGGTGCTGATGGCTTGGCGTTTGGCGGCGCAGCCGGTGAGGGGGGCGGCTTGTTCAGCGGCCAGCAACGGTGTGGTCATGAAGCTTGCGACGGTCAGCAAGGCAAAAGGGGCTAGAAATTTCATGTGGGGCTCCAAAGTCGCAATCTGATGGCGGGGGGCAGCGGGGTTCAAAACCCGTCTATCCCCGCCATGCGTAATGTTTTAGCCAAGGCCTGTACATGCGGGTCGCGAAAAAAAGCGCTCAGTTGCGCTGCGCGGCCCGGGCCGATGCCATCAATGTTCAGCCAGGCCTGGGTGTCTCTGGCGACCAGCGTCTGCCAGTCGCCCTCCAGGTTGTTACGTGCCGCAGGCGGTACACCCAGGGCCTTGAGCCATTGTGCAAAGGGCCGCTGCCGAGCGCTGTGAAGGCTTTCGAGTAGGCGTTCGCGGCTGCGATCACCGAAGCCATCAATGTTAGCAAGCTCTGCCGCGTCCAGGGTTAACCAATCGAGAAAGCCTGCGATTAGACCGGCCTGGATCAATACGTTCCAGGTTTCGCGACCTACGTGTGGCAACGCGAGGCCCTGGTTGCCGCTGAGCCAGGTAAGGCGTGCCAGTAATTGTTCCTCGCAATCGGGGTCCAGTTGCCAGCAGCTCAGCGCATGGAATTTGGCAGGGTTGGGCACTGGCAGGTCCACCCTGGTGGTATTGCGCAAAATGACCGCGTCCAACCGAGGAATAACCTGGCCCGCCAGGCTGACCGCGACCTGGTCGCCAGGTCGGATATCCAACGCTTGCCAGCGTACCAATGAGCCGACACTTACCCGGCTGATTTTCCGGTCGTCCAAGCGTACCGGCTCCAGTTCCAGCATGGGGGTGATGCGTCCGGTGCGTCCGACCTTGAACTCAACGTTGCGCACCAGTGCCAACGCCTTGGCCGCTGGGTACTTCCAGGCGACTGCCCAATACGGCGCATTAACCTGCCAGCGTTCGGCGGGTGCGTGCTGCGCCTGGTGCAGCACCACGCCATCGCTGGCGAACGGCAATGGATGGTTATACCAATAGGTGCGCCAATGCGAGGCTTCGGTGATGTTTCGAATGGGATGGCTGTAGCGTCGGCTATCGGTGAAGCCCCAGCGTGCCAGTGTGGCGAGGCGTTCGGTAAATGTCGCCGGCCCTTTCGGCCAAGCCCAGACGAACAAGCCAATGCCTGCGGCGTCGGTGTCGCTCAATTGCTTGCGGTTCATCAACCCGGCCACCTTGCTGCGGGCATTGAGCCCGCCATTTGCCGACTGCACATGGTCGCCGAGGCGCCAATAGAGTTCGCCTTGCAATACGAGATCAATGGGCTCGGGCAACTGCTGGACTATGCCGGGGATTTTGCGCGCCGAGGCAGACCAGTCGTGACCCCTTGCTCCATCGCCGCGGCTGATGACTTGGCTCAGGCGCCCCTTGCGATACACCAGGGTCACCGCCACACCGTCCACCTTCGGTTGAATCCAGACATCCTCGCGGTTGACCAGCCAGGCAGCGACTGCCTGTTCATCCAGCAGTTTCTCCAGGCCGGTATGGGCAACGGGATGCGGCCGGGTACCGCGTGCGCTCGCCAGTGGGTTGTCGGGCGTCAAAGGGGTGTCGGGGAAGCACTGGCGCCAGTGGGCCAGTCGCTGGCGGGCCTGGTCGTAGAGCTCATCGCTCACAGGGGATTGGCCAAGCCGGTGGTAGCTGTCATCCCACTGGCGGAGTTGTCCGGCCAGGGTGCTGACCTGTGCCCGAGCATCGTCGGGGCAATCTTCGGCCCACAGGCTGAACGGTAAAATACTGAGTAAAAGGGCTATCGGTAGACGCATCATGAGCATCCTTGCTCGAAAAGGGTGCCCAGCCTAATGGAACCCAGCGGCCACAAAAAAGCCCCGACAGCGCGGGGCTTTTTACCGGGTGTTTCTGTTTACTTGAACAGGCCGCCCAGGGCTTTCACCGCGTCAGGTTTATCAGCCTTGGCTTCCTGTGTTTGTTGCTTGGCATCGGCTTTGGCCTGCGCTTGGGAAAGTTTGTCACAGCCTTTGTTGATCTGGTCTTGAGCGGCTTTGAAAGCCTTCACTTTCAAGGTGTCCTTCTGGGCTTCGGCTGCATCGATCTTGGTTTGCAGGTCTGCGGCTTGCTTCTGGCAGTCGCCGGAATTGCCGCCACCGAGCTGCGAGCTCAGGGCACCGCTCAGTGCGCTCAGGTCGGCGGCGTGGGCCGGCAGGGCGAACAGGCTGAGCAGAAGGGCGGCAGGGGCGAGCGTGGAGATGCGCATGAAAAACCTCAATGTTCGATTGCCTGCGCGCTTGGGAATCCCGGGCTGGCGCAGGGCAATATCCAAATAAGGTGAGAGGCCCGAGAGGGCGCGGATTCTAGAGGGCCATCATTGGGCCTGCAAGCTTTGGATCCAAAAGTGTGAGGGGGCGCGCAAAGTGCGATGCAATAAAAAGCCCCGCCAGGCGAACCTGGCGGGGCTTTTGTGCACCTTGAGCGTTTACAGGCCGGCGGCGGTACGCAGGTCGTTGGCGCGGTCGGTTTTTTCCCAGGTGAAGGTGGTGAAGGTGTCGTCGCCGACAGTCTTCTGCGCAGGGGTACGGCCGAAGTGACCGTACGCTGCGGTTTCCTGGTACATCGGGTGCAGCAGGTCGAGCATGGTGGTGATCGCGTAAGGGCGCAGGTCGAAGACCTCACGCACCAGCTTGACGATCTTGTCGTCGCTGATCTTGCCGGTGCCGAAGGTATTCAGCGAGATCGACGTAGGCTGGGCCACGCCGATAGCGTAGGAAACCTGGATCTCGCAGCGCTCGGCCAGGCCGGCCGCGACGATATTCTTTGCCACGTAACGACCCGCGTAGGCTGCCGAGCGGTCAACCTTGGACGGGTCTTTACCCGAGAACGCGCCGCCGCCGTGACGGGCCATGCCGCCGTAGCTGTCGACGATGATCTTGCGACCGGTCAGGCCGCAGTCGCCTACCGGGCCACCGATGATGAACTGGCCTGTCGGGTTGATGTGGAACTGGGTGTCCTTGCTCAGCAGTTCGGCCGGCAGCACGTGCTTGACGATCAGCTCCATCACGCCTTCGCGCAGGTCGGCGTAGGACACGTCTGGGTTGTGCTGGGTCGACAGTACAACCGCGTCGATACCCACGACCTTGCCGCCTTCGTAACGGCAGGTCACCTGGGACTTGGCGTCAGGGCGCAGCCACGGCAGCAGACCGGATTTGCGGGCTTCTGCCTGACGCTGCACAAGCTGGTGCGAGAAGGTGATCGGTGCTGGCATCAACACGTCGGTTTCGTTGCTGGCGTAGCCGAACATCAGGCCCTGGTCGCCGGCGCCCTGGTCTTCCGGCTTGGCGCGGTCTACACCCTGGTTGATGTCCGGGGACTGCTTGCCGATGATGTTCATCACGCCGCAGGTCGCACCGTCGAAGCCGACGTCGGAACTGTTGTAGCCGATGTCGGTGATCACATCACGAACCAGCTGCTCCAGATCAACCCAGGCGGTGGTGGTCACTTCGCCAGCGATGATCGCTACACCGGTTTTCACCAGGGTCTCGCACGCCACACGGGCGAACTTGTCTTCAGCAATGATGGCGTCCAGCACCGCATCAGAAATCTGGTCGGCGATTTTGTCCGGATGCCCTTCAGACACGGACTCGGAGGTGAAAAGGGAGTATTCGCTCATCTCGATGTTTTCCTGATATTTACCGATGGTGAGTGTCGCCAGCCGGCCGCTGAAAATGGCGGACCTGGATCTGGAAACCATTGCGTAAACCTACATAGAGGCTATCCCCGGGAACGAGTCCCGCAGCGGTGGCCCAACGGGCCAGGTCATCCTGTTCAAAACCCAACCAGAGATCACCGCAGGCCTCCCTGGCCCAATTCTGGTTGTGGCTGCATAAATCCGTAACCAACAGGCTACCGCCGGGGTGCAGCAGCCCGGCCATTTGCTTGAGGGCCTCGGCGGGGGCGGCGAAATGGTGCAAGACCATATTCAGCACCACGCAGTCCGCCTTGATTGTCGTGCTGCTCAGTGCGTCGGCCAGTTGCAGGCGGACATTGCCCAGCGACTCGCGCTCGCAGAGCTGGCGTGCCAGGTCGAGCATCGCCGGGCTGTTGTCCAGTGCCGTGACCTGGTGAAAGCGCCGCGCCAGTTCCGGCAGGAAACCGCCGTCACCCGGGCCGACTTCCAGGGCCGTGGCCTCATCACTGAAGCTCAGCTTGTCCAGCAGCGCCAGTACGCTGTCGCGGTATTGAGCCAGACCTGCGATCAGGTCCTGCTGGGCGCGAAACTTCTCTGCTACCCGCGCGAAAAAGTCCTGGCTGGCGGCGGCGCGCTGCCCGTGGACCTGGCCGATGCGCGATTGCACGTCGACCGGCAGGTTCAGGCTGTCCACTTCTTCGAGCAGCGCGGCGTGCAGCTTGCCGCCCAGCAGCTCGGTGTGGGGCAGGGCGCGCCGATAGAAAATCGCATTGCCTTCACGGCGGGTCGCCACCAGCTCGGCCTGGGCCAATACCTTCAGGTGGTGGCTCATGCCGGACTGACCGATGGCGAAGATCTGCGCCAGCTCCAGCACGCCAAAGGAATCGTTGGCCAGTGCGCGCAACACGTTCAAACGCAACGGGTCGCCAGCGGCCTTGCACAAGGCTGCCAGTTCATCGCCGTCGTCGGGGCGCAGTGAGGGCATGGGTATATTCATAAGGCCAGCAGTCTAGTGACGGGTGGGCGTCCCCGCAAGGCCAATATCAAAAAGTTTTGATATTGGTCGATAAGTGGCGGTTATAAGCAGTCGCTATAACCTTTAGACGAACCGCTTAAAGGGTTCTGCAAGGTATTGACGCCCAAAGCACAGGAAAAACCTCCTCAAGTGACTATCTGTCATTGCCCGCAGGCGGTGGCTGAGGGAAAATGCCGGTCCTTTTTTCCGTTTCTTTTATATTCAAACCTCAGGAGATCAGCGATGCCCAGCCGTCGTGAGCGTGCCAACGCCATTCGTGCCCTCAGCATGGATGCCGTGCAAAAAGCCAACAGCGGCCATCCCGGTGCCCCGATGGGCATGGCGGATATCGCCGAAGTACTTTGGCGTGACTACCTGAAACACAACCCGAGCAACCCGTCGTTCGCCGACCGTGACCGCTTCGTGCTGTCCAACGGTCATGGCTCGATGCTGATCTACTCGCTGCTGCACCTGACCGGCTACGACGTCACCATCGACGACCTCAAGAGCTTCCGCCAGCTGCACAGTCGCACCCCGGGCCACCCGGAATTCGGCTACACCCCAGGCGTCGAGACCACCACCGGTCCCCTGGGCCAAGGCCTGGCCAACGCCGTAGGCTTCGCGCTGGCTGAAAAAGTCCTGGGCGCGCAGTTCAACCGTCCTGGCCACGACATCGTCGACCACCACACCTACGTATTCCTGGGTGATGGCTGCATGATGGAAGGCATTTCCCATGAAGTCGCGTCCCTGGCCGGCACCCTGGGCCTGGGCAAGTTGATTGCCTTCTACGACGACAACGGCATCTCCATCGACGGCGAAGTCGAAGGCTGGTTCACCGACGACACCCCGAAGCGTTTCGAAGCCTATAACTGGCAGGTGATCCGCAACGTCGACGGTCACGATCCGGAAGAGATCAAGACCGCCATCGACACCGCCCGCAAGAGCGCGCAGCCGACCCTGATCTGCTGCAAGACCACCATTGGCTTCGGTTCGCCGAACAAGCAGGGTAAAGAAGACTGCCACGGCGCCCCACTGGGTGACGCGGAAATCGCCCTGACCCGTGAGGCCCTGAAGTGGAACCACGGCCCGTTCGAAATCCCGGCTGACATCTACGCTGAGTGGAGCGCCAAGGAAAAAGGCCTGGCCACCGAAGCCGAGTGGGACCAGCGCTTCGCGGCCTACTCCGCCGAATTCCCTGAGCTGGCCAACGAGCTGGTGCGTCGCCTGGCCGGCGACCTGCCTGCCGACTTCTCGGAAAAAGCCTCGGCCTACATCGCCGAAGTCGCGGCCAAGGGCGAGACCATCGCCAGCCGTAAAGCCAGCCAGAACACCCTGAACGCCTTCGGTCCGTTGCTGCCAGAGATCCTCGGCGGTTCGGCTGACCTGGCCGGTTCCAACCTGACCCTGTGGAAAGGCTGCAAAGGTGTCTCGGCGGAAGACGCCAGCGGCAACTACATGTACTACGGCGTGCGTGAGTTCGGCATGAGCGCCATCATGAACGGCGTGTCACTGCACGGCGGCCTGGTGCCTTACGGCGCGACCTTCCTGATGTTCATGGAATACGCCCGCAACGCCGTACGCATGGCTGCGCTGATGAAGAAACGCGTGATCCACGTGTACACCCACGACTCCATCGGCCTGGGCGAAGACGGCCCGACGCACCAGCCGGTCGAGCAACTGACCAGCCTGCGCACCACGCCGAACCTGGATTGCTGGCGCCCAGCCGACGCGGTGGAATCCGCCGTGGCCTGGAAGCACGCCATCGAGCGCAAGGACGGCCCATCGGCGCTGATCTTCTCGCGTCAGAACCTGCAGCACCAGGTGCGTACCGACGCGCAGATCGCCGACATCAGCCGTGGCGGCTACGTGCTCAAGGATTGCATCGGCGAGCCGGAACTGATCCTGATCTCCACCGGTTCCGAAGTGGGCCTGACCGTGCAGGCGTACGACAAGCTGACCGCCCAGGGCCGCAACGTGCGCGTGGTGTCGATGCCGTGCACCAGCGTGTTCGAAGCCCAGGACGCCGGCTACAAGCAGTCGGTATTGCCGTTGCAGGTCAGCGCGCGTATCGCCATCGAAGCGGCTCACGCCGACTACTGGTACAAGTACGTGGGCCTGGAAGGCCGCGTGATCGGCATGACCACCTACGGTGAGTCGGCGCCGGCGCCAGCGTTGTTCGAAGAGTTCGGCTTCACCCTGGAAAACATCCTGGGCCAGGCTGAAGAGCTGCTGGAAGACTAAGTCAGTCTGCGTTGTCTGTACTGGCGCCATCGCGGGCAAGCCCGCTCCCACATTTGGATCGCGGTCTAATGTGGGAGCGGGCTTGCCCGCGATGGCGATGGTGCTTTCAACACCGAACTCACCTTGATCGAGAACCCCATGCCTCAACCGCGTCCCTACAAAGTTGCACTCAACGGCTACGGCCGCATTGGTCGTTGCGTCTTGCGTGCTCTGTTCGAGCGAGGGACGACGGCCGGGTTTGAAATTGTTGCAATCAACGACCTGGCTGACATGGCCAGCATCGAATACCTGACACGCTTTGACTCCACCCACGGCCGCTTCCCCGGCGAAGTGCGGGTCGAGGGCGATTGTCTGCATATTAATGGCACTTGCGTGCAGGTCTTGCGCAGTGCCACCCCCGAAGCCATCGACTGGAAAGCACTGGGCGTCGACCTGGTGCTGGAATGTTCCGGTGTCTACCACACCCGTGCCGATGGCCAGCGTTTCCTCGACGCCGGCGCACCGCGTGTGCTGTTTTCCCAGCCGATGGCCAGCGAGGCAGATGTCGACGCCACCATCGTCTACGGCATCAACCAGGATTGCCTGACCGGCGATGAGCGGCTGGTGTCCAACGCCTCCTGTACCACCAACTGCAGCGTGCCGCTGTTGCGCTTGCTGGATCAGGCGATCGGCCTGGACTATGTGTCGATCACCACGATTCACTCGGCGATGAACGATCAGCCGGTAATCGACGCCTATCACCACGAGGACCTACGCCGTACGCGCTCTGCGTTTCAGTCTGTGATTCCGGTGTCTACCGGCCTGGCCCGGGGTATCGAGCGACTGCTGCCGGAACTTGCCGGGCGAATCCAGGCCAAAGCCGTACGGGTGCCGACGGTGAACGTGTCCTGCCTGGACATCACCATGCAGACCGTCAGCGATACTGACGCGACGGAGGTCAACCGGATCCTGCGCGATGCCGCCACCAGCGGCCCGCTCAAAGGCTTGCTGGCCTACACCGAGTTGCCCCACGCCAGCTGTGATTTCAACCATGACCCGCATTCGGCGATTGTCGATGCCAGCCAGACCCGCGTTTCCGGCCCGAGGCTGGTGAACATCCTGGCCTGGTTCGACAACGAATGGGGGTTTGCCAACCGAATGCTGGATGTTGCGGAACATTATCTGCACATCGCCTCTAAACAACCTCATCAACAGTAATTCAGGAACTGCGACCCATGACCGTGTTGAAGATGACCGACCTCGATCTGCAAGGTAAGCGCGTACTGATCCGCGAAGACCTCAACGTCCCAGTCAAGGACGGTGTAGTCACCAGCGATGCGCGAATCCTGGCTTCGCTGCCGACCATCAAGCTGGCCCTGGAAAAAGGCGCGGCCGTGATGGTCTGCTCCCACCTGGGTCGCCCGACCGAAGGTGAGTTCTCCGCCGAAAACAGCCTCAAGCCTGTGGCCGACTACCTGAGCAAAGCCCTGGGCCGCGACGTGCCGCTGGTGGCTGACTACCTGGGTGGTGTGGACGTGAAGGCCGGCGACATCGTGCTGTTCGAAAACGTGCGCTTCAACAAGGGCGAGAAAAAGAACAGCGATGAACTGGCCCAGCAATATGCGGCACTGTGCGACGTGTTCGTGATGGACGCCTTCGGCACCGCCCACCGCGCCGAAGGTTCCACCCACGGCGTAGCCAAATACGCCAAGGTCGCTGCGGCTGGCCCACTGTTGGCCGCTGAGCTGGAGGCACTGGGCAAGGCCCTGGGCGCGCCGGCCCAACCGATGGCGGCCATCGTCGCTGGTTCCAAGGTGTCGACCAAGCTGGACGTGCTCAACAGCCTGAGCCAGATCTGCAACCAGCTGATCGTCGGCGGCGGCATTGCCAACACCTTCCTGGCGGCCGCCGGTCACCCGGTAGGCAAGTCCCTCTACGAGCCAGACCTGCTCGACACGGCCCGTGCCATCGCCGCCAAAGTCAGCGTACCGCTGCCGGTGGACGTGGTAGTGGCCAAGGAATTCGCCGAAAGCGCCGAAGCCACCGTCAAGCTGATCGCTGACGTGGCCGCCGATGACATGATCCTGGATATCGGCCCGCAAACAGCGGCCAACTTCGCTCAATTGCTGAAAGCTTCGCAGACCATCCTGTGGAACGGCCCGGTCGGTGTGTTTGAATTCGACCAGTTCGGCAACGGCACCAAAGTGCTGGCCAACGCCATTGCCGAAAGCTCGGCCTTCTCCATCGCTGGTGGCGGCGACACGTTGGCGGCGATCGATAAATATGGCGTTGCTGAGCAGATCTCCTACATTTCTACCGGTGGCGGTGCGTTCCTCGAATTCGTCGAGGGCAAGGTACTGCCGGCCGTTGAAGTGCTGGAAACCCGAGCCAAAGGCTGAGGCTCGTGATCCGGAAAAGGAGTATTCCCATGATCAAATCGTTGGCATTGGTGATCGCAGCGGGCCTGTTGGCCGGCTGCGGCAGCACGTCGAACGCGAAGTCTGCGGCAGATGAACCTGCCCCCGGGCAGAAAAAGAGCTGCTACCAGGCCGACTGGCAAGCCGAAACCATGCCGGTGATCAACAAGCGAATCGGCAACGAACGGCTGGAGAAATACGACTCCGTGCCCAACGGTCAGGAACAGGGTTGCCCTTGACGGGTCTGATCAACTAACCGACAGCAGCGGCGGCCATGGTCGCCCTGTGAGGATTGGCAATGAAAGGCGTTTTCGCCCTGGCAGCCCTGGCCTTGTTGGCCGGCTGCAGCAGCATGAACATGTTCAACGGCAAGGCCGAAACGGCTGACAAGTGGACCACCTGGACCTGCGACAGCAAGGCCGAGGTCAACTGGCGCTTTGCCAACCCGGCTAAATCCGAGGTGGATGTACGCCTCGGCGGTTCCGACCAGGTCTACCGCCTCAAACAGGACGTTGCTGCCTCGGGCGTACTGTATGCCAACGACCAATTGGCGTTTCACACAAAAGGTGAGGAAGGCCTGGTTTACTGGGTCGCCACCGATGATTTGATTGGGCGCGGCTGCAAAGCGCAGTAAGCGTGACAGCAATAACGATTCAGCAGGCCAGGCATGCAAACCCTGACCTGCAATAACTTGAATAGCAGCCGCCGCTACGGCAGGCTTGCACGATTAACGACCCTCGACCGGGAGAGACAACACAATGGCACTTATCAGCATGCGTCAAATGCTGGACCACGCAGCCGAGTTCGGCTACGGCGTCCCAGCCTTTAACGTCAACAACCTTGAGCAGATGCGCGCCATCATGGAAGCCGCTGACAAGACCGACTCCCCCGTGATCGTCCAGGCTTCGGCCGGTGCCCGCAAATACGCCGGCGCGCCGTTCCTGCGTCACCTGATCCTCGCCGCAATCGAAGAATTCCCGCATATCCCGGTGTGCATGCACCAGGACCACGGTACCAGCCCTGACGTGTGCCAGCGCTCCATCCAACTGGGCTTCAGCTCGGTGATGATGGACGGTTCCCTCGGCGAAGACGGCAAGACCCCGACCGACTACGAATACAACGTGCGCGTCACCCAGCAAACCGTAGCCATGGCCCACGCCTGCGGCGTGTCTGTTGAAGGCGAGCTGGGCTGCCTGGGTTCCCTGGAAACCGGCATGGCCGGCGAAGAAGACGGCATCGGTGCCGAAGGCGTGCTGGATCACAGCCAAATGCTGACCGATCCGGAAGAAGCCGCCGACTTCGTGAAAAAGACCCAAGTCGACGCCCTGGCCATCGCCATCGGCACCAGCCACGGCGCCTACAAGTTCACCAAGCCACCTACTGGCGACGTGCTTGCCATCGACCGAATCAAGGAAATCCACAAGCGCATCCCCAACACTCACCTGGTGATGCACGGTTCTTCCTCGGTGCCGCAAGAGTGGCTGGCGATCATCAACCAGTACGGCGGCGACATCAAAGAAACCTACGGCGTGCCGGTTGAAGAAATCGTCGAAGGCATCAAGTACGGCGTGCGCAAGGTCAACATCGATACCGACCTGCGTCTGGCGTCCACCGGTGCGATGCGTCGCCTGATGGCCACCAACCCGAGCGAGTTCGACCCACGTAAGTTCTTCGGTGCGACCGTGACCGCCATGCGTGATGTGTGTATCGCTCGCTACGAGGCCTTCGGTACTGCCGGCAATGCTTCGAAGATCAAGCCGATCTCGTTGGAAGCGATGTATCAGCGGTATTTGAAAGGTGAGTTGAACGCTAAGGTGAACTAAGCCAATAGCGCCAAAAAAACCCGCAGAAATGCGGGTTTCTTATAGGTATGAAGTATTTTTCTAAGGACAGTGAACAGTTTTTCATCGTGGGTAACGCAATAGTTTTTCAGGTGTTGGATAAGCCATCTTAGTAATTACTATAGTTATACAACTGTAAATCTCAGGTTCTGTCCTATCTCCGTATATGTTTGAGATGCATTTTCAAGCTCCCAGTAAACGTCATAGACTCCTGGGTTTGGAAGGTAGCAGGGTATTTCCTTCTCAAAATATTCGCGTTTATTGTTGATGTAAATTTGTAGCAGCGCGGCAGTAAGAGTTATTTGTTCCAGAAACATCGTAGGAAGACCTGCGGACGGCACAGGGTAGCAATAATAAGTCAGCACATCGCCTATCCTGGTGTTGTTGCTCAATAAGTGTGACAAGACGAGATACCTGAAAGGCCTGGTGACAACTGGCATGTTTTGGGGCGGCGTCGCAAAAGAACCAGGTGGGGTGGCATTGTATATTTTTGGTTGCGACCCGGCGCCAAACCCCGACGGCAGGTTGGTTAAAGGTGGCTATCGTTGGCATGTGTTTAACTCCTGAATGGGTACATGAGTCGGACGCACATGATTTTATAAGATGTGCCCTAGGGTGCGCACTGCAAGAAATACTATTTTTATGCTGTTTTGCTATAGGGGTAAGACGATCGTCGGAGTTCGTTATATCCAAGTAATCATTCCCCCGCCGTAGCGGGGGATGATTGAAATAATCTTACTCGTGATCAATATCCAACTTGGCGAACGTCACCCGCGCCCCTTCCTTGCTGTCGCCACTGTTGTCCTGCACATACGCTCCCGCCTTGAAGTACAACGGCTTGGCGCCCCACGCCGCGCCGATGCGTTCGTTCCACTCGCCGTCCGCGGCATACACACTGAGAAGCCCCGCCTTGTTGAGGTTGATCACATAGGTGAAGGTTTTTTCCAGCGGCACATTCGATGCCACGGTGATCACCCGGCCTTCATCCTCATCCGGGCGCATGCGCACCTTGGCGACGATGTTGCCGGTCTGGGTTTTCTCCTTGAATTGATACTCCAGCTTGATCAGTGGTTTCTGGCTGTCATAGGCGTGAATCTGCCCGATCACGATTTTGCCGGAGGACGGCACTTGATTGACGGCCAGAGTGGCACGCAGGAAGTTGTCCGCATCCGGATAGGTCCAGTTGCGCAGGCGGCCATCGGCGTAGGTCTCGCGCAATTCACTGCGCGGGTAAATGGCGTTTTCGGTACGGGTGCCGGTGACCGGGGTCCAGAATTGGACGTTGCTGCCTTCGGCCTGGAAATATTGGTCGTTGAAGCCGCTCATCAATCTGGGGGTTTCGATGGTCGCGGGTGGAGAGCCGACAGGGATGCTGAGGTTCCAGGTGGATAGGTCGATCATGGCGTAGGCCTTTTTACAGAGGGGTGTAGGCTATGGCCCTTGGGCCAGACAGGTTCTTTATAGGTGGTGTTAACCGTCTTGTTAAATCATTGCTGGCAACTTATTGGCGCCAACGGAATGCCAAAAAGCCATGTTTCCCGTGGTTCGTGGCTTGTAGCGGTTGACCGTTAGTCGGCTTCCTGAACTTTGGCGCAATGATGGCACTGAGGTTACTTCTGCTTTTTCTGAACCGGGGCTAGAGTGAGGCCTCAGTGTTTGTCCGGGTTTTCTGTCAGAAATGACCGGAGTAGTCCTAAGGAAGAGACGTAGCATGGAATGCGCTCCACACCACGGCGATGGTCATTCGGTTCTTCTTGTGGTCGATGACTACCCAGAGAACCTGCTTAGCATGCGAGCGCTGTTAAAGCGTGAAGACTGGCATGTGGTGACCGCTGCGTCCGGTGTGGAAGCCCTCGAGAAGTTGCTCAAGCACGAAGTCGACCTGGTGCTGCTGGATGTGAAGATGCCCGGCATGGACGGCTTCGAGGTGGCGCGCCTGATGCGTGGCAGCCAGCGCACGCGCATGACCCCGATCATTTTCCTCACCGCCAATGCCCAGTCGCCCGCCGCAGTACTCGAAGGCTATGCCAGTGGCGCCATCGATTACCTGTTCAAACCGTTCGACCCGCATATCCTCAAACCCAAGGTCCAGGCGTTGCTGGAGCATCAGCGCAATCGCCGGGCCTTGCAGCGTCTGACTCATGAGCTGGAGTCCGCACGGGCGTTCAATGCCTCGGTGTTGGACAACGCCGCCGAAGGCATTCTGGTGGTGGGCGAGGGCAGTGTGATCGAGTATGCCAACCCGGCCATTTCGCGACTGCTGAACGCTACCATGGCCGAGTTGCGAGGCGAGAGTTTCCTGAGCTTCCTGCAAAAACCCCATGTGCCGGCCTGGCTGGGGTTCGAGATGTACCTCGCTTATCGCCAGGGCCAGACCTGGCGCTTGCACGATGCGATCCTGCGTACCGGCCGCGGCCAGCAGGTGCCGGTGGCGTTGTCGTGTGCGCCGCTGCCGGCTGAACAGAAGGCCATGGTGGTGACCGTGCTGGACATGTCCGAAGTGCGTCACCTGCATCAACAATTGGAGTTCCAGGCAGTCACCGACCCGCTGACCGGGCTGTTGAACCGGCGCGGGTTTTACCAGGCGGCGGAGAACATTTTGCTGCGCAGCGAGCGCAACGAGCAGTCTCTGGTGCTGCTGTACCTGGACCTTGATGGCTTCAAGCGGGTCAATGATTCTCTCGGTCATGACGCCGGCGACCGGGTGCTGCGCTGGGTGTCGGAGCAGTTGCAGGGTTGCCTGCGTTCCTACGACATTCTCGGGCGCATGGGCGGCGATGAGTTCACCGCGCTGCTGGAGCTGGAGTTCCCCGAGCAGGCGGCGAAGATTGCGGAAAAACTGATCGAACGGGTGTCTATCTGCCAGCAGGTTGACGGTTTGGATGTGATGCTCGGTGTCAGTATCGGTATCGCCACGTTCCCGGATTGCGGCTCGGACGTTAACGGCCTGTTGCGCGCGGCGGACATCGCCATGTACGAAGCCAAGCGCGCAGGTCGTCAGCAATATCGCTATTACGACCAGGAAATGAACGGCCGCGCCCGTTCGCGCCTGATGCTGGAAGACGGCGTGCGCACGGCGATTCAAAACAAGGAGTTCACCCTGGTGTACCAGCCCCAGGTGGCGTTGGCGGACGGACGTGTGCGCGGCGTGGAAGCGCTACTGCGCTGGCAGCACCCCAGTGTCGGTGATGTACCACCCGGTCTGTTTTTGCCGTTGCTGGAAGAGGCCCGGCTGATCAGCCAACTCAGCACCTGGATTTACCAGCAGGTCGGCGGCCAGCTCCAGGCCTGGCACGCCGGCTTGGATGATGAACTGGTGTTGAGCGTGAGCCTGAGCAGCAGTCAGTTCAACATGCCCAACCTGGCGAGCCAACTGCAGCAGGTGCTTGAGCGACATGAGCTGCAGGGGCGCCAACTGGAGGTGGAAATCAGTGAAGACTGCCTGATGAGCAACCTTGAAGAGTCGATCAAGCAGCTCAAGTTGCTGCGCCAGATCGGCGTGCGCACCGCCCTGGATGACTTTGGCCTGGGCAACTGTTCCCTGGCGCATCTGCGCGACCTGGCCTTCGACACCCTCAAGCTCGACCCGCAATTGGTCGCTCGCCTGCCAGGCTCAGCGCGGGATGAGGTGATGGCGCGCAGCATTATCGAGCTGTGCGGGCATTTTGATGTAGTGGTGGTGGCTGAGGGGGTGGAAACCCAGGAGCAGGCCCAATGGCTGAAGGCTAATGGCTGCCCTTTCATTCAGGGGCCGATGGCGGCACAGCCGTTGGTGGCTGAGGAAGTGGCACACTGGTGCCACGCTCGCCTGCGCTGAATTCGTTACACTGGCGCCTATCCGAATCTGTTGCAGACCCCATGACCGCGCTGAAATACCTCCAGGCCTATCCCGCCGCCCTTCAGGAACAAGTGCGCCAACTGATCGCCAAGGACCAGTTGGGTGCCTACCTGGAGCAACGTTACCCCGAACGCCACGCGGTGCAGAGCGACAAGGCCCTGTACGCCTACGCCCTGGCCTTGAAGCAGGAACATCTGCGCAATGCGCCGGCCATTGACAAGGTGCTGTTCGATAATCGCCTGGACCTGACTCATCGCGCCCTCGGCCTGCACACCACCATCTCGCGGGTACAGGGCGGCAATCTGAAATCGAAGAAAGAGATCCGCATTGCTGCGCTGTTCAAGGAGGCCGCGCCGCAGTTCCTGCGCATGATCGTGGTGCACGAACTGGCACACTTCAAGGAGTCGGACCACAACAAGGCGTTCTATAAACTCTGCGAGTACATGATGCCGGGCTACCATCAGGTGGAATTCGACCTGCGGGTGTACCTCACGTACCGCGACCTGCTGGGCAAACCCTGACCGCACAAGGCAACCGACCATGGATGTGAGCAAGACCAAGAGCAGCTTCTACCGTCGCCTGTACGTGGCCTACCTGATCGACAGCGGCCAGGCCAGCAGCGTCCCGGCCCTGACCGACGCCACCGGCATGCCTCGGCGTACGGCGCAGGACACCATTGCGGCGTTGGCCGACCTGGATATTGTGTGTGAGTTCGAGCAGGAAGACGGTGCCCGCAACCATGCCGGGCACTATCGGATTCGCAGCTGGGGCGCGATTGATCGGCGCTGGATCGAGGCGAACCTCGGCCAGATCAAGCAGGTGCTGGGTTATCCCTAGTCCTTTCGCATGCCGATGTGTGGAATATCATCCTCAAGGTACTCCTCACCTGCCACGACAAAACCATACCGCCCGTAGTACCCCTGCAAATGCGCCTGGGCTGACAGGAATATCGGTGTCTCGGGCCACGTATCGGCAATCTGCTTGAGCGTCTCTTCCATCATCCGATGGCCCAGCCCGGTGCCGCGCGCCACTGGCGCTACGAGCACGCGGCCGATCACCACGTCGCCGCCCTGGGATTCCGGGTCCAGCAGGCGCAGGTACGCCACCAGTTGGTCGTCTTGCCACGCCATCAGGTGGTGGGTGTCGCCCGATAAATCCTGCCCATCGAGATCCTGGTACACACATTTCTGCTCGACAACAAACACCTCGTTGCGCAAGCGCAGGATCGCGTAAAGCTGCTCCTTGCCCAGGTCATCGTGGTGTTTGCACACCCATTCAACGGTCATGGCCAGTTCTCTTATCAATGTCTGATGCGGATAGTAAGCGCAGCGGGCAATGCTGTCTAAATCAACTATTTTTGTGAGTGAAATCAATTTGCCATCATTGAGTGCGTTCGGTGCCGGTTTCTTTGTGTAATCTGAGCTACTGTTAGAACCTCGGGCCGCGCCTGAGCCAAGGCCACCGCCTGCCTGCCAAGGACTTTGAGCATGCCGCGATTCTCTCGTGCCGTTGCTTTGATTGGAGTGTTGCTGCTGGCCCAGCCGGCATTCGCGCAGCGTCTGCGTCTGGTGGCAGATGCCTGGCCGCCTTTTACCGATTCCACCTTGATCAACGGCGGGCTGGCCACCGATATCGTCAGTACCGCCCTGGCCCGTGCGGGTTATGCCAGTGACTTCGAGCAAGTGCCCTGGGCCCGTGCGCTGATGGGGGTGGGCGACGGCCGTTATGACGTGCTGATCAACGCCTGGTACGACGATGCCCGTACGAAACTGGGCCAGTTCTCAGGTGAATACCTGCTCAACCGTGTGCGCTTTATCAAGCGCCGCGACGATCCCATCGAATTCCAGAACCTTGCGCAATTGCACGACTATCCCATCGCCGTGGTGCGTGGCTATGCCTATTCGGCGGCGTTCGATGGGGATGCGCAGTTGCAGAAAGTCCCGGTGCACAACTTCGCCATGGCGGTGCGCATGCTCGCGGCGCAGCGGGTGCGGCTGACGCTGGAGGATGAGTATGTGGCGCGCTATTACCTGTCGCGCGAGTCGGCGCGGGTGCGCAACGCAGTGGAGTTTTTGCCCCAGCCGCTGAGTGAAAACAGCCTGCATATCCTGGTCAGCCTGAAGAACCCGGAGCATGAGCAGATCGTGGCCGGGTTTGATCGGGAGATTGCCAAGATGAAGGCTGACGGTAGCTATGAGCGGTTGATGAAGCAGCACGGTATGTAGCGGGTGCCTTTTGTGGCAAGCCCGCTCGCCACAGGTCAGGCCGCGCTGGTGTCCTTGATCAAATGCGCCGCCAAGGTGCGCAACGGCCCCAGTTGCCGGCAAATCAACGCCAACTGCGTCTGTACCAACCGCTGCCCTTCATCGATCTCATCCGGCATCTGCTCCAGGTCCGCCGCCAGCGCTTCCTCGGCATCGCTCTGGATCGCGATCGGCTGCTTGTTGGCCAACCCCGTGGCGATCTCATCGATGCTCGCCGCCAGGGTCTTGCCGGCGCCATCGATCAGATGCTCACGCACCTCGGCCGGCAATTGGGTTTCACGGTGCGCGCCCAGCCCTGACAAATAACTGAGCAAAGTGTGCGACAACACCAGGAACCGAAAGCCCACGTCCGCTTCCTTACGGAAGTGCCCCGGTTCCATCAGCATGTTCGCCAGGGTGGTGGACAGCGCGGCATCGGCGTTGTGCGCGTTGCGTCGGGCCAGGCGGTAGGCCAGGTCGTCGCTCTTGCCGGCGGCGTACTGCTGCATGATCTGGCGCAGGTAGATGCTGTTGCAGGTCAGGGTATTGGCCAGCACTTTGTTCAAGCGGCGACCTTGCCAGTCCGGCAGGAACAGGAACACCGCGAGGCCGGCGATCAGGCTGCCGAGCAAGGTATCGAACAGGCGTGGCAGGAATAGTCCGTAGCCATCGCCGACCTGGTTGAAGCAGAACAACACCATCAAGGTGATGGCGGCGGTGGCCAGGGTGTAGCGGGTGGTGCGGTTGATAAAGAACACCAGGCCGGCGGCGATGGCAAACATCGATTGCACCAGGGGGCTCGGAAACAGGTCGAACAGTGCCCAGGCCACGGTCAGGCCGATGGCCGTGCCGATGATCCGCTGGCCGAGCTTGCGGCGCGTGGCGCCATAGTTCGGCTGGCACACAAACAGCGTGGTGAGGATGATCCAGTAGCCCTGGGACGCGTGGATCGCATGCAGCATGCCGTAGCCGACGGTCAGCGCCAACGACAGGCGCAACGCGTGACGGAACAGCAGTGACGTCGGCGTCATCTGCGTGCGCAGGCGCGTCCACATTTCCTTGAGGTTGCGCGGGGCGCGGTCCAGCAGGTTGCTGTCGGTGGCGTCCGCCAGGCTGTCGGGGTTGCTGGCGTCGCCGAGCAGGCGGTCCAGGGTCGACAGGTTGGCCGCCAGGGCGCGCAACGAACGCAGCAGGCCGCGCCAGGCTGGGTTGCTCTGGATGCGCAGGTGTTCCAGGGACGCGTTGAGGTCGCCCAGGGCTTCGGCGAAGCTGTCGTCATAGATGAACGGTTGGCGCATCTGGATCGATTCGGCCAGGGTCTGGCAGGCCTTGCCTTGCTGGCGTAGCAGGCGCTGGCAACGGAAGAGTACGTCGCTGTGGAAGAAGGCCTCGGCCAGGGCGTTGTACGGGTAGTGCGACGAGCTGGCGCGTTCGTGGATGTCCTGGGCCAGGAAGTACAGCTTCAGGTAACGGCTGACTTTCGAACCGGGTCGACCATTGCCCACGCGATGCAGGATGATTTCCTTCGCCGCATTCAACGCCGCCACCACGCGACCGTTCTGCTGGGCCAGTTCCAGGCGCCGCGCTTCCACGTCCAACTGGCGGATTGGCTCGAACAACGATGACTTGAGCTTGAGGTACCGTCCAAGCTCACGGAACAACCGCGCCAGGCTCTGTTGCACCGGCTGGTTGGAAAACAGCGCCTGCCACAGCACCGACAGCGCGCCATACCAGGCTGCACCGGCCACCAACAACAGCGGCTCATGCCAGAAATCGCTGACGGCGCCGCCGCGCTGGTCCACGCCGATCATGGTGTATACCGACAGAATCAACGTTGCCGAAGCAATCGCCCCATAGCGCTCGCCCAAGGCGCCGAGCATGGTCAGGCAGAAGGTGGCCAGGGCCAGTGAGACCGCGAAGATCAAGGGATAAGGGAACAGCAACTCTACCGACAGCGCGGCGATGCTGAAACACACCAGCGTCACCGCCAGGGCGTTGAGGCGGCCCTGCCAACTGTCATCGGTCTCGGCCAGTGCGCTGGCGATGATCCCCAGGAACAACGGGATCAGCAGTGCCATTTCATCCTGATACCAGCACAGCGCCATGCTGCCGGTGAGGGCAATGAATACCCGAATGCTGTAGCTGAATTTATCCAGTGCCCACAGGCGCCGCAGGGACTGCTTGAACGAGGTCGATGACATGAAGTCTGGAGTCTTCCGGGACGATGCCGCTAAATTGAGCTATCAAGGACGCCACGGCAAGCGTGGCGATCACATCCAACAGCAAAATTTATTCCATGTGGGAGGGGGCTTGCCCCCGATAGCGGTAGATCAGTCACAGTCGTACTGATTGACACACTGCCATCGGGGGCAAGCCCCCTCCCACATTTGACCGATTACACTCTTCAGGCGTACTGCGCCGCCGCGTAACCCGAAGCCCAGGCCCACTGGAAGTTGAAGCCGCCCAGGTGACCGGTCACATCCAGCACTTCACCGATAAAGTACAGGCCGGGGCTTTTCAGCGATTCCATGGTCTTGGACGACACTTCCCGTGTGTCCACGCCACCCAATGTGACTTCCGCCGTGCGATAACCCTCGGTGCCCGCCGGCACCCATTGCCAGTTGCCGAGTTTTTGCGCGATGTCGGCAATTTCGGCATGGGTGTACTGCTTCATCGGCTTGGACACGAACCATGTCTCGGCCAACAGGTTGGCCATCTTCTTGGTGAAGATCTCGCCCAGCAGGGTTTTCAACTCGCTGTTGGGGCGCTCGACTTGTTGCTGTTGCAGCCAGGTGTGAGCGTCGTGGTCGGGCAGCAGGTTGATTTCAACCGTGTCGCCGGATTCCCAGTAAGAAGAAATCTGCAGAATCGCCGGCCCGCTGAGGCCACGGTGGGTAAACAGGATGTTCTCGCGAAAGCTCTGGCCGTTGCAGCTGACCAGGCAATCCACCGACGTCCCCGACAACTCGCCACACAAATCCTTGAGCTGGTCGGTGATGGTGAACGGCACCAGCCCGGCGCGGGTCGGCAGCAATTCGTGGCCGAACTGTCTGGCCACCTGGTAACCAAAACCGGTCGCGCCCAGGGTCGGGATCGACAGGCCGCCGGTGGCGATCACCAGGGATTCACAGCGCAACTCGCCCAAGGTGGTCTGCAACTGGTAGCCGCTGTCCAGCTTGGCAATCTCCTGGACCGACGTGTCCAGGTGCAGGCTCACGCCGACCTGGATGCACTCATCGAGCAGCATGCCGAGGATGTCGCTGGATTTGTTATCGCAGAACAACTGGCCGAGTTTTTTCTCGTGGTACGGCACGCCGTGTTTGGCCACCAGCCCGATGAAGTCCCACTGGGTGTAGCGGGCCAGGGCGGACTTGCAGAAGTGTTCGTTGTGCGACAGGAAGTTGGCCGGCTCGGTGTACAGGTTGGTGAAGTTGCAGCGGCCACCACCGGACATCAGGATCTTCTTGCCGGCCTTGTTCGCATGGTCGATCAACATCACCTTGCGCCCACGCCCGGCGGCGGTCAGCGCGCACATCAAGCCTGCGGCGCCGGCGCCAATGATCACAACTTCGGTCGAGCGCAAAACGGTGTCCTCATACAGGTTCTGATTTGGAATACAGTCAAATGTGGGAGGGGGCTTGCCCCCGATAGCAGTGTGTCAGCCAGTGCATCGGTAACTGATAGATTGCTATCGGGGGCAAGCCCCCTCCCACATTGGATCTCCATTGAAGCGGAGATCGTGTTACAGGATACGCACGCGCAACGAACGGCCTTTGATCTTGCCGTCATTCAAGCGCTGCAAGGCCTGCTTGGCGATCCCGCGTTCCACGGCCACGAAGGCCTGGAAGTCAAAGATCGCGATCTTGCCGACCTGGGCACCCGGGATGCCAGCTTCACCGGTCAACGCGCCGAGGATGTCGCCTGGGCGAACCTTGTCTTTACGGCCTGCAGCGATGCACAAGGTGCTCATCTGCGGCAGCAACGGACCACCGCTTTGCGGCTTGAGGTTGTCCAGTTGGTCCCAGTTCAGCGGCGATTTCTGCAACTGCTCGATGGCCTGGGCGCGGTGCGCTTCGGACGGAGCGACCAGGCTGATGGCGATGCCGGTCTCACCGGCACGACCGGTACGGCCGACGCGGTGGATGTGGATTTCCGAATCGCGGGCCAGTTCGACGTTGATCACCATATCCAGCGAGTCAATGTCCAGGCCACGGGCTGCAACGTCAGTGGCAACCAGCACCGAGGTGCTGCGGTTGGCGAACATCGCCAGCACCTGGTCGCGGTCGCGCTGTTCCAGGTCGCCATGCAGGCCAACGGCGGAAATGCCCTTGGAGGTCAGGTGATCCACGGTTTCCTGTACTTGCTGCTTGGTGAAGCAGAAGGCCACGCAGGAGGCAGGGCGGAAATGCGCCAGCACCTTGGTCACGGCGTCCATGCGCTCTTCCGGCGAGATCTCGTAGAAACGCTGCTCGATCTGGTCATCGGAGTGGAACGCTTCGGCTTTGACTTGCTGCGGCGCGCGCATGAACTTTGAGGCCAGCTGCTTGATGCTCACCGGGTAGGTGGCGGAGAACAGCAGGGTCTGGCGGCGCGGCGGGGTCTTGCTGATGATGTCTTCGATGGCGTCGTAGAAGCCCATGTCGAGCATGCGGTCGGCTTCATCGAGGATCAGCGTGTTGAGGCCGTCCAGTACCAGCGAACCTTTGCGCAAGTGCTGCTGGATGCGACCCGGTGTGCCGACGATGACGTGGGCGCCGTGCTCCAGGGAAGCGATCTGCGGGCCGAGGGACACGCCGCCGCACAGGGTCAGCACCTTGATGTTGTCTTCGGCACGGGCCAGGCGGCGGATTTCCTTGGCGACCTGGTCGGCCAGCTCACGGGTCGGGCACATGACCAGGGCCTGGCAGCCGAAGTAGCGCGGGTTGATCGGGTTCAACAGGCCGATGCCGAAGGCGGCGGTCTTGCCGCTGCCGGTCTTGGCCTGGGCAATCAGGTCCAGCCCCTTGAGGATCACCGGCAAGCTTTGCGCCTGGATCTGCGTCATCTCGACATAACCCAGCGAGTCGAGGTTAGCCAGCATGGCGGCGGACAGGGGCAAAGTATTAAAAGCGGTGGCGATGGTAGTCACGGGACTGGCTCTGCAAAACAAAATGTCGCGCAGTGTACCAGTCCCGTGGGAATTTCCCTGCAAGTTCTAGACGAGAAGCCTGTTAATGCTCGATGTCGTGCTCGCGGCTGACTACTCGTTTGCCATCGGTTGGCGACAATTGCAGGAAGATCGCCGCCGCCAGCATCGCCATGATGCCCACTGTCAGAAAGGTCAGTTGGAACGCGCCGAGTACGCTTTCCACCCCATCATTACCGGTTTCGGCGGTGAACCCGCCGAGCAGCGCACCCGCGCAGGCCACGCCGAGGCTGAGGGACAACTGCGCCACCACTGACAGCAAACTGTTGCCGCTGCTGGCCTGGGCGTCGTCGAGGTCGATCAGGGTGACGGTGTTCATCGCGGTAAATTGCAGGGAATTGATCGCCCCGAGTACCGCCAGCATGCACAACAGCAGCGGGTAGGGCGTGTGCTCGCTGACCAGGCCCATGCTCGCCAGCATGATGCCCAGCGCCAGCGTGTTGCCGGTGAGCACGATGCGGTAGCCGAGGCGTTCGATCAGGGTGCGGGCGATGGATTTGGCAAACATCGCCGCCGCCGCCAGGGGCAGCATGCTCATACCGGCTTCGGACGGTGAGTAACCCAGCGCGACCTGCAACAGCAACGGCACCAGAAACGGCAACGCACCGCTGCCCAGCCGCGCAAACAGGTTGCCGAGGATGCCGATAGCAAAGGTGCGGGTCTTGAACAGCACCGGCGAAAACAGTGGGTTGTCGATATGCCCGGCGCGCAGCCAATACGCCGCCAGGCACGCCAGCCCGCCGAACAGCAGCAACATCACCCGCAGGTGCGGCAGGTGCAGTTCGCCCAGGCCTTCCATGGCGATGGTGATCAACACCATCGCCGCGCCAAACAAGAGAAACCCGACGCCATCAAAGCGCGTGCGTTCGCTGCCGCGCAGATCGGGGATGAGTTTCCACACGGCGTAACAGCCGACCATACCCACCGGCAGGTTGATCAGGAAGATCCAGTGCCAGGTCAGGTATTGCACCATCCAGCCACCCATGGTCGGGCCGAGTAGCGGGCCGAGCAGGCCGGGAATGGTAATGAAGCCCATGATGCGCACCAGTTCGGAGCGGGGGTAAGCGCGCAGCACCACCAAGCGGCCGACCGGCAACATCAGCGCGCCGCCCAGGCCCTGGATCACCCGGGCGCCCACCAGCATGGTCAGGCTGCTGGACAAGGCGCACAGCAGCGAACCGATGCTGAACAGCATGATCGCGCCAAAGAAGATTTTCTTGGTGCCGAAGCGGTCGGCGATCCAGCCCGAAGCCGGGATCAGCAAGGCAACGGTGAGCATGTAGGCGATCACCACCCCTTGCATGCGCAGCGGGTTTTCAGCGAGGTCCCGGGCCATGGCCGGCAACGCCGTGTTGAGGATCGTCCCGTCCAGCGACTGCATGAAGAAGGCAATCGCGACCACCCAGGGGAGCCAGCGGGCGGTCTTGGCATCGAGCGGGACGCGATTGGGCATAGAGAACCTTTTTGTTAGCTGGCTATGTGTCGGCGATTATGCGCCAACCGGGGTGCTTTTTCCCACCAGGAAATCCAGCAGTTCACGGTGTACCGCTGCGGCGGCTTCGTTGGATTCGAGGTCGAGCAAGTGGCCAGTGTGTTCGGCCACGGCAAAGCTGCTGCGCCCTACGTACTGCTTGAACAATTGCGCTTCGGCGGCGGGGGTGTATTCGTCGAGCGCGCCGTTGAGGAAGTGCACCGGTGTTTCAATCTGCTTGAGTGTCGGCAAGTAGTTGCCGTCGCCCAAGGCCAATACCTGATGGATGTGAAAACGCGCCTGGCGGTATTCGGTGGTGGCCATGCTCGACAAGTGCCGGTGGTTGTTGCGCTTGAGTCGGGGCGACAGGTACTTGCCCACGGTCTCGTTGAGCAAGTGGCCGACCGCGGACTTGTCATCGGCCTCGATCAGCACGCGCACGCGCTCCACATAATCGAGCATGGCCTGGTTGAGGCTGGGCGCCAGGGCCATCACCACCGAGCTTTCGATGGACGGCGGGTTATGGGCCAGGGTCAGCAACGTCGAGATGCCGCCCCAGGAGGCCGACACCAGGTGGTTGACCTGGAAGCGCTCGACCAGGGCGCGCAGCATCTGCACCTCGTCGTCCTTGGTGACCAGGTCCAGTTCGGCGTTGTGTTCCCGGGAATAGCCGGAGAACGGCAGGTCGAACAGCAGCACATTGAAATGCCCGGCCAGGCATTTGCTGGTGCGGGCGAAGGAACGCGTGGTGGACAGCGCGCCGTTGACCATCAGGACGGTCTTTTTTTCCGAATCGTTTCCTAGCTGCTCAACATGAACGTTGTAGTGCTTGAACAGCTTCTCTATGACAAAACTTCCATGGTTCATGTCAACGCTCCAGCTTGCCCTTCCCGGGCAAGGCCATGCTCTCGTGGGTGGGGTGGCGGGGTGCCACTAACCCTTATAACGAGGAATCTGGAGGTGAACAACAGGCCGAATGGCCAAAGTGTGGAGAAGGGAAGCTTCGCTACGGCGCAGGTAAATCCCCTGTAGGAGCCGGCAAGCCGGCGCCCACGAAGGATGGGGTTTACAGGGTGAGGGTCAGGCGTTTGACCAGGGCTCCCGGCAACAGGTTGGAAGCGGTGTTGCGCTGGCTGTAGGTGCTGGCCGAGAGCAGCAATTCCCGCTCAGCGGTCAGGGCTTCCAGCTGCGAGCCGAGCAGGTTGTACACGCTGTCATCAAAGCGCATGGTGCTGACCGGTGCCTTGATCTCGCCGTCTTCCACCCAGAACGTGGCGAAGCGTGTCATGCCGGTCAGGCGCGCCGCCGGCAGGTCCGAGTAGTTCAAATACCACAGGTTGCTGATGTACAGCCCGGTGCCCAATTGCTTGAGGATGTCGGCCTGGGCCAGGTTGCCGGCGGCCATCTGCAAGGCGCTGGGGGATTCGTCGCTGCTGGCGCCGTTGGTGCTCAGGCCGTATTCGGCGGCGCTGCGCGAGTTGATCAACTGGCCTTCGCCTTTGCCCGCGCTGATCAGTGTCACGTCACTGCGCGGATAGCCCTCGGTGGAAAACGCCTGGCTCAGGGAGCCGCTGATCTGTTCGTCCACGGTCACCAGCGGGCTCAGGGATTGTTCACCGGCATACAGCTTTTGCAGCGAACTGCCTTTGCTGGCAATGGCCTGGGCGGAAAAACCACCCCAGGTGATGAGGCTGATGATTTCTTCCAGCGCCGCCGGGGCGAGGTAGGCGCGGTACTGCCCGGGCGCCAGCGTGTGCAGCGGGCGGCCAAGGAATTCCAGTTGCTCGCGGGCTTGCTGGAAGCGCGCGGCGAACTCGGCGCTGTTCCAGGTGTGCCCGGCATAGCTGGCCTTGACCGCTTCACCATTGGCGTGGAACAGGCTGAAGTCGAAGTTGAAGCTGTTGGCGCGGTGCCAGCCGAACGCGCCGTCCGAGCTGGCAAAGCCACGGCTGATCGGGCCGGCAGCGTAGAAACCGACCAGATCAACACCTTCAGCAGCCTGGCTGATGTCTTCCAACACCCGGGCCAGGTCCGGCAGCGGTCGCGTTTGTTCGTTGCTGCTTTGCCAGGCATTGTGGTTGAGCAGCAGGTACGGGTCCTTGGGTAGCAACGGCAAGGTGTCGCGCAGTTGTTGCAGGCCGTCGGCCAGGCGTTGGCGGTCCAGCCCCGCTTCGCCGGACAAGGTGATGCCCAGGTCGGCATGGCGGCCATCGTTGATCAGTTTCAGGGTGAGGCTGGCTTGTTGCACCTGGCCGGCCTGGCGCACCTTCGCGTGGTTGAAGCGTACGAATTCGGAGGCTTCATCCGCATAGCCGAGGTGGAATTGTTCGTTGTCGGTGATGGCCTGCTTGAGCCACTCCACCAGTGCCTTGAAATTGTTCATCAGGCATCTCCCCCAAATACGTCGACATCACTGAATACGCAGGCCGGCGACGCATGGCCGACGCGAATCACCTGGTTGGGTTCGCCTTTGCCGCAGTTCGGTGTACCCAGCACCTTGAACGTACTGGCATCGCCGACGGCGCTGAGATTGCGCCAGAAGTTCGCGGAAATAGCCCGGTAGTTGGGGTTTTTCACCACGCCTTTCAACTCGCCATTTTCGATCAGTTGGCCCCATTCGCAGCCGAACTGGAATTTATTGCGCGCATCGTCGATGGACCACGAGCGGTTGGTCGACATCAGGATGCCGTTTTCGATGCCGCCGATCAGTTGCGCGAGGCTCTTGTCGCCTGCTTCGATATTCAAGTTGGCCATGCGATCGATGGGCGCGCGGTTCCAACTGCTGGCCCGGCTGTTGGCCACGCCTTGCATACCCGCGCGAAATTGCGACAGCGCTCCACCGAGGGGTTTGAGCAGCAGCCCCTCACGGATCAGGAATTGCTTGCTGGCTTTGGCGCCTTCGTCATCGTGGCCGTAGCTGGCCAGTTGCTCGGGAATGTCCGGGTCGAAGGTCACGTTCAGCAGCGGGGAGCCGTATTGCAGGTGGCCGAAGTCGCTGGCCTTCACAAAGCTGGTGCCGGCGTAATTGCGCTCGTCGCCGAGGATGCGGTCCAGTTCCAGGGGGTGGCCGATGGATTCGTGGATCTGCAGGATCATCTGGTCGGGCATCAACAGCAGGTCACGCGGACCGTTGGGCGTGTTCGGCGCGGCCAGCAGTTGCAGGGCCTCATCGGCGATGCGCGGCGCGGCGCCGACCAGGCCGAAGCGGCTGATCACGTCGAACCCGCCTTGCTGGCCGAAGTTGCTGCCGCCGAGGGTGCGGGTCTGGCTGTCATCACCGTCGTAGGCGGTGACATTGACGCCGGGGAATACAAAGCGCTGGGCCTGGCGCAACTGGGCACCGGCATTGTTCAGGTAGATCTGCTCGACGTGGGTCAGGCCCAGGCTGACTTCCCAGCTCACCAGGCGCTCGTCCTTGGGCACGGAGGCCGATTCGCTGCCGAGCAACTGGTAGCAATCGCTCAGGGACGGGAAGGGCTGTTGAAGCTCGGGCGACAGGTAATCGGCGACGTCACTGGAGACGTGTTGCTCGCGCAGGTCGAGCAAGGCGTGGGGGCTGATCAGGCGGGCTTGTTGTTCGGCACGCTCAAGGGCGGCTTGCAGGCCGGCGAGGGAAATGTCGTTGGTCGCGGCGTAGGCTTCCACACCGTTGAGACGCACGGTGAGCATGGCGCCCTCGTCGTGGCTCAGGTGGGGCGGTTCGGCGACGTTCTTGCGTACGGCCAGGTATTGGCCGGATTCGCGTACGTAGCGCAGCGAGAAGAATTCGGCGCGGGTGCGCAGGGCACTGAAATGCTGTTTGAGTGTGGCGTGGTGGTCGAACATGGGGCCTTCCTTGTGGGCGGCTCGTCGCGGGCAGGCAGACAGAGTAGCTGATCAAGGAGGGGTTTTGCAGTGACTGGTCGGGCCTCTTCGGGGGCAAGCCCCCTCCCACACTTGATCGGGTTCACACGGTCAAAAATGTGGGAGGGGGCTTGCCCCCGATGGGAACACCGCGGTGTATCCGTTACTGCGCGGTAGGGCCCACTTCACGCAGCGGCTTGCCACGTACCGGCGCGTCGCCTGCCACGTAGTAGTCGGCGGTGCTGCGTGGCAATGGCTTGCGGCCACGGATCTTGTCGGCGATTTTCTCGGCGATCATGATCGTTGGCGCGTTCAGGTTGCCGGTGGTGATGATCGGCATGATCGACGCATCGACTACACGCAGACCCTGCATGCCATGCACGCGGCCTTCGCCATCGACTACTGCCATTTCGTCGGTGCCCATCTTGCACGAGCAGGACGGGTGGAACGCCGTTTCGGCGTGCTCACGGATGAACTTGTCCAGTTGCTCATCGGTTTGCACATCGATACCCGGGCTGATTTCGCGGCCACGATAGGGGTCCAGCGCCGGCTGCTGCATGATTTCACGGGTCAGGCGGATGCCGTCGCGAAATTCCTGCCAGTCCTGCTCGGTGGCCATGTAGTTGAAGAGGATGCTCGGGTAGTCCCGTGGGTTCTTCGACTTCAACTGGATGCGGCCACGGCTCGGCGAGCGCATGGAGCCCATGTGCGCCTGGAAGCCGTGCTCTTTCACACCGTTGCTGCCGTTGTAGTTAATCGCCACCGGCAGGAAGTGGTACTGGATGTTCGGCCATTCGAATTCTTCACGGGTGCGGATGAACCCGCCCGCTTCGAACTGGTTGCTGGCGCCGATGCCGGTACCGTTGAACAGCCACTCGGCACCAATGGCCGGCTGGTTGTACCAGAGCAGCGACGGGTACAGCGACACGGGCTGGGTGCAGGCGTATTGCAGGTACAGCTCAAGGTGGTCCTGCAGGTTTTCACCGACGCCTGGCAGGTCGTGGACCACCGGGATGTCGAGGCTTTCCAGCAGTTTGGCCGGGCCGACACCGGAGCGTTGCAGCAATTGCGGCGAAGCGATGGCGCCGCTGCACACCAGCACTTCCTTACGGGCGCGGGCTTCGACGCGCTCTTCGGCGGCGCCGATCAGGTAACGCACGCCAACCGCACGTTTGCCTTCGAACAACACTTTGTCGGTGAGGGCGTGGGTGACGATGGTCAGGGTGGAACGCTTCTTGGCGGTGTCCAGGTAACCGCGTGCGGTGCTGGCGCGACGGCCTTTAGGCGTGACGGTACGGTCCATCGGGCCGAAGCCTTCCTGCTGGTAGCCGTTCAAGTCTTCGGTACGTGGGTAACCGGCCTGCACGCCGGCTTCGACCATCGCGTGGAACAGTGGGTTGTTGCCAGGCTTGGGCGTGGTCACGCTGACCGGGCCATCGCCGCCGTGCCAGTCGTTGGGGCCGATATCGCGGGTTTCGGCCTTGCGGAAGTACGGCAGGCAGTCGAGGTAGGTCCAGTCTTCCAGGCCCGGCAGCTTCGCCCAGTTGTCGTAGTCCATGGCGTTGCCACGGATGTAGCACATGCCGTTGATCAGCGAGGAACCACCCAGGCCCTTGCCGCGCCCGCATTCCATCCGGCGGCCGTCCATGTGCGGCTCTGGATCGGTTTCGTAGGCCCAGTTGTAGCGGCGGCCTTGCAGTGGGAACGCCAGGGCGGCTGGCATTTGCGTGCGGAAGTCGAAACGGTAGTCGGGGCCACCGGCTTCCAGCAGCAGGACGGTGACGCCTTCGTCTTCGGTCAGACGGGTCGCCAGGGTGTTACCGGCGGAGCCGGCACCCACAATGATGTAGTCGTATTCTTGGGACATTGGATGCACCCTCTTTGATGTGTGGTCAGGTCGGGCCTCATCGGGGGCAAGCCCCCTCCCACATTTTTGAATGTATTCGCAAATCAAAGTGTGGGAGGAGGCTTGCCTCCGATGGCGGCCTCAGGCAATACATGGCCCGGGTCTTAGAACACCGAGGCGTAGTCGCCCAGCTCAACCTGTACCGATTTGATGCGGGTGAAGTTGTTCAGCGAGCTGATGCCGTTCTCACGGCCCACACCCGATTGCTTGTAGCCACCGACCGGCATCTTCGCGTCGGATTCGCCCCAGGCGTTGATCCAGCAGATACCCGCTTCCAATTGGTGAATCGCGCGGTGAGCGCGGTTCAGGTCTTTGGTCACCAGGCCAGCGGCCAGGCCGAAGTCGGTGTCGTTGGCGCGGCGGATCACTTCTTCTTCGGTCTCGTAGGTGAGGATGCTCATCACTGGGCCGAAGATTTCTTCACGGACGATGGTCATTTCGTCGGTGCAGTCGGTGAACACGGTCGGGGCCACGTAGGCGCCTTTGGCGAAGTCGCCGTCGGTCAGGCGGTCGCCACCGCACAGTACGCGTGCGCCTTCTTCCTTGCCTTTGGCGATGTAGCCCAGCACGCTTTCCATGTGGGCGAAGCTGACCAGCGGGCCGAAGTTGGTGTTGTCGTCCTGCGGGTCGCCGACGCGGATGCGCGCAACACGCTCGACGATCTTGGCTTCGAATGCCGCTTGCAGGTGCTTGGGTACGAACACGCGAGTGCCGTTGGTGCAGACCTGGCCGGAGCTGTAGAAGTTGGCCATCATCGCGATGTCGGCGGCGCGATCCAGGTCGGCGTCTTCGAACACGATCAACGGCGACTTGCCGCCCAGTTCCATGGTCACTTCCTTGAGCGAGGAGCTCGACGCGCTCGCCATGACTTTCTTGCCGGTGTCGGTGCCGCCGGTGAACGAGACTTTCTCGATGCGAGGGTGCTCGGTCAGCCAGGTGCCGACTTCACGCCCGCTGCCGGTCAGCACGTTGAACACGCCCGCCGGAACGCCGGCTTCGGTGTAGATCTCGGCCAGTTTCAGCGTGGTCAGCGAGGTGACTTCGCTTGGCTTGAAGATCATCGCGTTGCCGGCGGCCAGGGCCGGTGCGGATTTCCACAGGGCGATCTGGATCGGGTAGTTCCACGCGCCGATACCGGCGACCACGCCCAGCGGCTCGCGGCGGGTGTAGACGAACGAGGTGTCGCGCAGCGGGATCTGCTCGCCTTCGATGGCCGGCACCAGGCCTGCGTAGTATTCCAGCACGTCGGCGCCGGTAACGATGTCGACGTATTTGGTTTCGGAGAAGGCTTTACCGGTGTCCAGGGTTTCCAGGGCGGCCAGCTCGTCGTTGCGCTCGCGCAGGATGTCGACGGCACGACGCAGGATGCGCGAGCGCTCCATGGCGGTCATCGCAGCCCAGATTTTCTGGCCTTTCTCGGCGCTGACCACGGCACGTTCAACGTCTTCTTTCGTCGCGCGTTGCACTTGGGCGAGAACTTCACCGTTAGCCGGGTTGATGGCTTCGAAGGTGGCATCGCTGCCAGCGTCGCTGTAGCCGCCGTCAATGTAGAGTTTTTGCAGTTCGAAACGGGCCATAAAGTCCTCGCAAGTGCATAAGTGGTTGGCGTTGACTGCCGTACCGTAAGCCGGTGCGGCAGCGTTCAGGGGTTGAGCGTTTATGTGTGCTCTAACTCACCTGCTTGGCCAATTGGAAATCCATGTATTCGTAAGCGATCCGTTGCGCCTGCGCCGTGTCGAAAGCGTCTCCCGACAGGGCGCCGCGCAACCACAAACCGTCGATCAGGGCCGCCAGGCCGCGGGCTGCTTTGCGTGCGTGCGGCAGCGGCAGCACTCGGCGGAACTGGCAGCACAGGTTGGAATACAGACGTTGATCGTTGATCCGCTGCAACCTGTGCAATGACGGGTGGTGCATGCTGGTGGCCCAGAAGGCCAGCCAGGTTTTCATTGCCGGTCCGTTGACCTGGCTGGCGTCGAAGTTGCCCTCGATGATCACCTGAAGGTGCGCCCGTGGGCTGTCGTCCGTCAGCGCCTGCCGGCGTTCATGGACGTTGTCGATCAGTGCGTTCATCAAGTAGCGCATCGTCGCTGCAATAAGGCCGTTCTTGTCCTTGAAGTAGTGACTGATGATGCCATTCGAGACACCGGCCAAACGGGCGATCAGCGCAATGCTGGCATCTCCCATTCCGACCTGATCGATGGCCGTCAACGTGGCTTCGATCAACTGCTGGCGGCGTATGGGTTGCATACCGACCTTGGGCATGTAGCACCTCTCCTTAGGCCTGCGGCGGGCGATAAACGTCCGTCGGCTTGATGGCCAGTCTATTTTGTTTTGATTGAACGTTCAATCAACAAAGAATAAGATCTGCGACAAATGGTCGCGTCCTACAGGTATTTCCCACCTGCAGGCGCGACATCCGGCACCTGGTTAAACCCCTGAAACGTCCCTGGGCACTGCGCCCGTGGGGGACAGGGATTTAAGGGGTGTCTTTATAACACCCGTCCGTCGACTGCCGAAAAATCGATGTCCCGGGATAACCGTTGCCTTGTGTTTCTCTCTCGCACTGCCCGGAGCATCTGCGCCATGAGTTCTGCCTCTCTTATAAAAACCCCACCGGAAAAGGTGCGGGTCAACGGTTGGGTGTTCTACACCTCCACCGCGCTGATTCTGTTGTTGACTGCCATTCTGATCATCGCCCCGCAGGAGGCCGGGCGCATGCTCGGTGTTGCCCAGGCGTGGCTTTCGAAAAGCTTCGGCTGGTACTACATGGTGGTCATCGCCGCCTACCTGGTGTTTGTGGTGGGCCTGGCGTTTTCGTCCTACGGCAAGTTGAAACTGGGCAGCAAGGACGACACCCCGGACTTCAGCTACGGCGCCTGGGCCGGCATGTTGTTCTCCTCGGGCATCGGCATCTCGCTGCTGTACTTTGGCGCCTCGGAGCCGCTGGACCATTACTTCAACCCGCCCGAAGGCGCAGCCGCCAGCAATGGCGCCGCACGCCAGGCGCTGCAACTGACCTTCCTGCATTGGGGTCTGCATGGCTGGGCGATCTATGCCCTGGTCGGCCTGGCCGTGGCGTACTTCGCGTATCGCCATAACCAGCCGCTGGCCCTGCGTTCGGCGCTGTACCCGCTGGTGGGCGAACGTTGGGTGAAAGGCGCGGCCGGCCACGCGGTGGACGGTTTCGGCATGTTCGTGACCCTGCTGGGCCTGGTGACGAACCTGGGGATTGGTTCGATGCAGGTGTCGTCCGGGTTGGAAAACCTGTTCGGCATGCAGCACAGCAACACCAACCTGTTGATCGTGATCATCGTGATGAGCACCGTGGCGACCATTGCTGCCGTGTCGGGCGTGGAGAACGGCATCCGCCGCCTGTCCAACCTCAACATCGTGCTGTTCAGCGGCCTGTTGATCTTTGTGCTGTTGTTCGGCCCGACCCTGCATTTGCTCAACGGCCTGGTGCAGAACACCGGGGACTACCTCAACGGCATCATCCTGAAAACCTTCGACCTCTACGTGTACGAAGGCGACGCCGACAAGACCGAACGCTGGATGGGCCTGTGGACCCTGTTCTATTGGGCGTGGTGGATTTCCTGGGCGCCCTTCGTGGGCATGTTCATCGCGCGGATTTCCCGTGGTCGCACGGTGCGTGAACTGGTGGCCGGCGTGCTGCTGATTCCGCTGGGCTTTACCCTGGCGTGGCTGTCGATCTTCGGTAACTCGGCCCTGGACCTGGTGCTGAACCATGGTGCGGTGGAGTTGGGCAAGACGGCGCTGGAGCAGCCTTCCATGGCCATCTACCAGTTGCTGGAGCATTACCCTGCGTCGAAAATTGTTATCGGCGTGTCGATCTTCGTAGGCTTCGTGCTGTTCCTGACCCCGGCGGATTCCGGCGCGGTGATGATGGCCAACCTGTCGTGCAAAGGTGGCAACGTGGATGAAGATGCGCCGCACTGGCTGCGGATCTTCTGGTCGGCGGTGATCACCCTGGTGACTATCGGCCTGCTGTTTGCCGGCAACTTCGAAGCCATGCAAACCATGGTGGTGCTGGCGGGGCTGCCGTTCTCGGTGGTGCTGATCTTCTTTATGTTCGGCTTGCACAAGGCGATGCGCCAGGACGTGGCCATCGAACAGGAGCAGGCGCAATTGGCCGAGCGTGGTCGCCGTGGTTTCAGCGAGCGTCTGACGGCGCTGGACCTGCAACCGAGCCAAGGCACCGTGCAGCGTTTCATGGACAAGCATGTGACGCCGGCGTTGGAAGAGGCGGCGACGGCGTTGCGTAATCAGGGCTTGGAAGTGCAGACCCTGCTCGGTAAGTCCAAGCGTTGCATCGGTGTGCGCATCGAGATGGAAGAGGGCAACCCGTTTGTCTATGAAGTGAGCCTGGATGCCTACTCGTCGGCGCCGAGCGACCTGCCCGAGGAAGAGCGCACTCGCTACTACCGTGCCGAGGTATACCTGCACAACGGACCTCAGGAATACGACCTGATGGGCTTCACCCAGGAACAGATCACCCGGGATGTGCTCGATCAGTTTGAAAGCCATCGGCAACTCCTTGGCCGGGTCTATAGCTGATAGTTGAAGACGGGTGGTGTCTTCACTGACACCACCTGTTTGCACAGTGAGATGTGCAGTGTTAGCCCAGGTTCTTGCCCAAGAGGGCGTGGTACAGCTCACTGTCTCCCAGAATCCCCACCACCTGGTTGTTGTCATGCAACACCAGCTTGTTGCCGGTGTGATAACGAATCTGCAACGCATCGCGCATGCCGATGTTCGAGTCCACCAGTGTCGGCAACCGACCCAAACCTTCCACCGCTTGCCCCGGCGCCCAGTTCTGCAGGTTCATCACCGCGCCGTTCTGGCGGGCGCCCTTGATGGTGTTGCCTTCGGCCAGGTCCAGCCACGAGTCGCCGCCCGGATCCAGGCATACCGAACCGTTCACGCGCTTGCAGTTGTCCAGGGTGCGCATCAGGCTGCGACCGCACAGCACGTTCAGCGGGTTGGTGTGGGCGACGAAGGTACGCACATAGTCGTCCGCCGGGTTCAGCACGATCTCTTCCGGCACGCTGTACTGGATGATCTTGCCGTCTTTCATGATTGCGATACGGCTGCCCAGCTTGAGCGCTTCGTCGAGGTCGTGGCTCACGAACACGATGGTTTTGCTCAGCTTGCGTTGCAGTTCCAGCAACTCGTCCTGCAGGCCTTGCCGGATCAGCGGGTCGAGGGCGGAGAAGGGTTCGTCCATCAGCAGGATATCGGCGTCCATCGCCAACGCTCGAGCCAGGCCGACGCGCTGCTGCATGCCGCCGGAGAGTTCGTCCGGCTTCTTGTTGCGCCACTGGGTCAGGCCCACCAGTTCAAGCTTTTCATCCACCAGCTTGCGCCGGTCTTTCTCTGGGCGGCCCTGCATCTCCAGGCCGAAGCTGATGTTTTCGCGCACCGTCAGCCAAGGCATCAGGGCGAACTTCTGGAACACCATGGCGATGCGCTTGGTGCGCATCATTTTCAGCTCGGCGGGCGTGCAGGACGCGATGTCGATCTGGCGACCTTCATGCTCCACGAACAGCTGGCCACGGCTCACGGTGTTGAGACCGTTGATGCAGCGCAGCAGGCTCGATTTGCCGGAGCCCGACAGGCCCATCAGCACGCAGATCTCACCTTTCTCGATATCCAGGCTGGCTTTTTCCACGCCGACAATCTGCCCGGTCTTTTTCAGGATCTCGTTACGGCTCATGCCCTGGTCCAGCAGCTTGAGCGCTTCGCGTGGGTCTTTGGAGAAGATCACGTCGACTTTGTCGAATCGGATAATGCTCATGCATCACCCCCTACTTTGGCGTCGGGTTGTTTGCAGATGCGGTCGAGCATGATGGCCAGCAGGACGATCGCCAGGCCCGCTTCAAAGCCCAGGGCGATGTCAGCGGTGTTGAGCGCGTTGACCACCGGCTTGCCGAGGCCGTCGGCGCCCACCAGGGCCGCGATCACTACCATCGACAACGACAGCATGATGCATTGGGTAATGCCGGCGGCAATGCTCGGCATGGCGTGGGGCAGTTCAATGCGCGAGAGCAACTGACGGCGCGAGCAGCCAAAGGCCTTGCCGGCGTCCATCAACTCTTGCGGTACATCACGGATACCCAGGTAGGTCAGGCGGATCGGCGCGGCAATCGCGAACACCACCGTGGAAATCAGCCCGGGCACCACACCCAGCCCGAAGAGGGTCAGGGTAGGGATGAGGTAGACGAAGGTCGGTACGGTCTGCATCAGATCGAGCACCGGCCGCATCATGGTGTAGAACAACGGTTTGTGCGCGGCAACAATGCCCAGCGGCACACCGATGACCACGCAGACCAGGGTGGCGAACAGCACCTGCGCCAGGGTCTCCATGGTTTCCTGCCAGTAACCCAGGTTGAGGATCAGCAGGAAGGAGGCGATGACAAAAACAGTCAGTCCCCATTTACGTTGGATAAAGTGAGCCAGCAGCGCAATCAGACCGATCAATGCCAGCGGATTGAACCAGGTCAGCGCAAACGTCACGCCGTGGATCATCGTTTCCAGTGTCGATGCGATCGCGTCGAAATAGTTGGCGCCGTGTTGGGTCAACCATTCGACGAAGGCAGCGATGTACTGGCCTAGTGGGATTTTCTGTTCAGTCAGCATGGTAGTGAATGTCCACATGCGAAGAGGGAAAACATCCCGGGGCAGCGCACCGCCCCGGGGTCAGCGGCATTACTTGGAGAGGTAAGCTTTCACGGCCTCCAGGCCAGGTTTGCCATCAACGGTGGTGACACCGGCGAGCCAGGTGTCGAGTACTTGAGGGTTCTTCTTCAGCCAGGCTTTCGCCGCGGCGTCGGGTTTCATCTTGTCGTCCAGGACATTACCCATCAGGGTGCTTTCCATGTTGAGGGTGAACACCAGGTTCTTCAGCAACTGACCCACGTTGCTGCATTCCTGGGTGTAGCCCTTGCGGGTGTTGGTGTAGATGGTGGCCTGGCCGTAGTTGGGGCCGAAGGAATCATCACCCCCCGTCAGGTACTTCATCTTGAAGCGGGTGTTCATCGGGTGCGGTTCCCAGCCGAGGAACACGATGGCCTGGTCGCGCTTGGTGGCGCGTTCGACCTGGGAGAGCATGCCGGCTTCGCTGGACTCGACGACTTTGAAACCGGCGGTTTTCAGGCCGAAGGCGTCTTTGTCGATCAGCGTCTGGATGGTGCGGTTGCCGTCGTTGCCCGGCTCGATGCCGTAGATCTTGCCGCCCAGCTCATCCTTGAATTTGGCGATATCGGCGAAGTCCTTCAGGCCTTTGTTGTACAGCGCTTCTGGGACCGCCAGGGTGTACTTGGCGTTCTCCAGGTTGGCGCGCACGGTTTCCACGGTGCCGGCATCGCGGTACTGCTTGATGTCGTTTTCCATGGTCGGCATCCAGTTGCCGAGGAAGATGTCCATGTTCTTGCCGTCGGCCAGGGACTTGTAGGTCACGGGTACCGAAATCATCGTGGTGCGTGGCTTGTAGCCCAAGCCCTTGAGGATTTCGCTGGTGGTGGCGGTGGTGACGGTGATATCGGTCCAGCCGACATCGGAGAAGTTGACGGTCTGGCATTGTGCCGGTTCTGCAGCGTGCGCCACGACTGGCAGACTCAGCATGGCGGCCAACAACAACGAGGGTGAAGCTTTCATGGGGCTAGACTCCTGTGTTTTTTCTGGCGGCGTTCGCCGCGCTTTATAAGTGTTGCGGTTGGAGCGTGCGACAACAGCTCTGGCACGGTGCCTTGCAAACGAGTCGAGACTGATCATGTACCAGTGAAAATCTGACGCCTACAGGGGGCGTCGTATCCAGTACAGGGAGGGTCGTATCCAGTGTCGGTGACGTCGCTTACAGGTTTTTCCCAAGGCAAAACTGCAGTTTTTGCCCATCTGCACCGCTAAAAACGGCCAAAACCGGTGATCGCACAGGCGCGACGCTGGTGAGCATGGGTGCGTCGGTGTGAGACGCCGTGACGGCAAGTAAAAGCTTGATGATGCCGCCATCTGGGCGATCTGAGCGTAGCAGCTCGTTGGTGTCCGGCCTGTTCACCTGCGGAGTTCCACGTTAATGGCTATCAGTGTTTTCGACCTGTTCAAGATCGGCATCGGGCCTTCGAGTTCTCATACCGTCGGCCCCATGCGCGCCGCGGCGTTGTTCGTTCAAGGGTTGCGTGAACGTGATCTGTTGGAACAAGTGCGGCGCGTCGAAGTTCAGCTGTATGGCTCGCTGTCGGCCACCGGCATCGGCCATGGCAGCGACACCGCGACCATCATGGGCCTGATGGGCGAATGGCCGGACGCCATCGACCCTTCGCAGATCGGCCAACGCATCCACACCCTGCGCGAGACCGACACCCTGCTGCTCGACGGGCGCTTGCCGGTGCCCTTTGTCTGGGCCCGGGACATGCGCCTGCTCGACGAAAACCTGCCGTTCCATCCCAACGCCATGACCCTGGTGGTGTCGGGTGACAATGGCGAGCTGCACCGCGACACCTACTATTCGGTGGGTGGCGGTTTTGTGGTGGATGAAGCCCAGGCGCAAAGCGGCGTGGCCGATATGGACCGCACCGAATTGCCTTACGACTTTTCCAGCGCGGTGGAGCTGTTGCAGCTGTGCAAGACCCACAACCTGCGCGTGGCCGAGTTGATGATGGCCAACGAGAAGGTCTGGCGCTCTGAAGATGAAATCCGCAGCGGCCTGATGAAACTCTGGCGCGCCATGCAGGATTGCGTGGAACAGGGTCTCAAGCACGAAGGCATCCTGCCCGGCGGCCTCAACGTGCGCCGGCGTGCCGCCAAGTTGCACCGCAGCCTGCAGGAGTTGAACAAGCCAAATGTGATTGGTTCGACCCTGAGTGCCATGGAATGGGTCAACCTGTTCGCCCTGGCGGTGAACGAAGAAAACGCCGCCGGTGGACGCATGGTCACGGCGCCCACCAACGGCGCTGCCGGGATCATCCCGGCGGTGCTGCATTACTTCATGAAATTCAGCGAAGAAGTCACCGAGGCCAATGTGGTCGACTACCTGCTCGGTGCGGCGGCGGTGGGCATTCTGTGCAAGAAGAACGCCTCGATCTCCGGCGCCGAAGTCGGCTGCCAGGGCGAAGTGGGCTCTGCCTGCGCCATGGCCGCCGCCGGGCTGGCCGAGATCCTCGGCGCCACGCCGGAGCAACTGTGCAATGCTGCCGAAATCGGCCTGGAACACAACCTGGGGCTGACCTGCGACCCGGTGGGCGGCTTGGTGCAGGTGCCGTGCATCGAGCGCAACGCAATCGCGGCGGTGAAGGCGATCAACGCGGCGCAAATGGCGCTGCGCGGCGACGGCCAGCACTTTATCTCTCTGGACCGGGTGATCCGCACCATGCGCGATACCGGGGCGGACATGCATGACAAGTACAAAGAGACATCGCGCGGTGGGTTGGCGGTCAGCGCGGTGGAGTGCTGAGACCGCGTTGCCTGCATCGGGGCAAGCCCCCTCCCACATTTGGATTGGTGAACACAGTCAAAGGTGGGAGGGGGCTCGCCCCCGATAGCAATCATCCAGGCGCCGCTGCGCAAAAAGTGAACACCCCAACCAAAAGCGCCACCTTTTAGCGCGTCGCAAATAGATAAGTAGCTTGCGAACGATTTTCGACCTGACCACTGACCTCCCGCGCTTTGGGTGACAGACTTCTCCCACACCCGCAAAGCGCCTTCCCACAAGTGCTACCGATCTGCTCACACACCTTGCCCGGGCGTGTTCCTACGGCCAATTCCAGCCATAACCGTACGTGCGGCGCGGGCTTATTTAGACGCGTCATGAGGTCGTTTTTAGGAGTTATTGGACGGCCATTCAAATTTAGGCATGGCATTTGCTCTATCAATTCAAAGCCTCTCTCCTCGCCGGATGAAGAGCGCAATAACAAGAGCCTCGCCTGAGGCCATCACCCGCTTTGTGTGAGGAGATACCGCGATGACGTCGTTCAACTCCGGGGCCCAACCCCAGAACCGTGCGCCTCAATCCATCGGCTTTTTGCTGCTGGACAATTTCACGCTGATTTCCCTGGCCTCCGCAGTCGAACCGCTGCGCATGGCCAACCAGCTCTCCGGCCGCGAGCTGTATCGCTGGACGACCTTGAGCGTCGATGGAAACCAGGTGTGGGCCAGCGACGGTCTGCAAATCACTCCCGATGCTTCCATGCACAAAGCGCCCGCCCTGGACACCGTGATCGTGTGCGGGGGGGTGGGTATCCAGCGTACCGTGACCCGTGAACATGTGTCGTGGCTGCAAAGCCAGGCACGCCAATCGCGCCGCTTGGGCGCGGTATGCACCGGCAGTTGGGCCTTGGCTTGCGCCGGTCTGCTCGATGGTTTTGATTGCAGTGTGCATTGGGAATGCCTGGCTTCGATGCAGGAAGCCTTCCCCCGCGTGGCCATGAGCACACGCCTGTTTACCCTCGACCGCAACCGCTTCACCAGCTCGGGCGGCACTGCGCCGCTGGACATGATGCTGCACCTGATCAGCCGAGATCACGGTCGCGAACTGTCGGCCGCCATCTCCGAGATGTTTGTGTACGAACGCATCCGCAACGAGCAAGACCACCAGCGCGTGCCGCTCAAGCACATGCTCGGCACCAACCAGCCGAAGCTTCAGGAAATCGTCGCGCTGATGGAAGCCAATCTGGAAGAACCGATCGACCTGGATGAACTGGCGGTATACGTCGCCGTCTCACGTCGCCAGTTGGAGCGGTTGTTCCAGAAGTACCTGCATTGCTCGCCGTCGCGTTACTACCTCAAGCTGCGCCTGATCCGTGCACGGCAGTTGCTCAAGCAAACGCCGATGTCGATCATCGAAGTGGCGTCGGTGTGCGGGTTTGTGTCCACGCCACACTTCTCCAAGTGCTACCGCGAATATTTCGGCATTCCGCCACGGGATGAGCGCGTCGGCTCCAACACCACCCAACAGGTGGCGATGATGCCAATTCCACAGGCGCTGGTGTTGTCGCCGTTGTCGGGGCCGATGTCGGCGTTGAGTCAGGCGCGCAATGAGTCGACGTTTGCCAGTGTAAGGCTCTAGACCGAGGTGTCTGCATCGGGGGCAAGCCCCCTCCCATATTTGGATGGGTGAACACAGTCAAAGGTGGAAGGGGGCTTGCCCCCGATAGCAATCTATCAGGCGCCAGAGTTCTGCTTGAACTGCACCAGTGCCGGCAACAACTGCTTGTCGATTGCCTGACGCACGGCCGGCAGAATCGTCGCACTGCCGGTGTACATCTGCTCCACCATGCCCTTGAGCGCCTTGGCCCGTGCCTCGCTCAAGCCGCGTACCGCGCACTCGCAGGCCTGCTCGGCAGTGGCGCCGCTGGACACTTCGAAACCCAGCGAGCGCAGTTGGCCCAGCAGGTCATCCTGGTCAATCAAATCCGCGTGCATCATGACGTTTATCCTGGTGAGGTGAACGGGGTCTGACTGGGATTCTGGTAGCCACCCAAGGGGGCGGCAAGCGCAGATTGCACGAATGCCTCAGATGGCTATGAGCATGTCGTTTTCGGGCCATTTAACGAAGGCGGTAATGGGCACACTGACTATCAGCAAACAGCTTGAAGGTTTGGTCACCCTCGAGATGTCACGCTCACACAAGGCCCTCTGCCTCGATCCAGTCACGGCTGGATCGGGGTTTTTTTGTGGGGGCGGGCTTGCTCGCGAAAGGCGCGCCACGGTCTACCGTTGCAACACCAAAATGCGCGAGAGCAACTCATCCCTATCGATATAACACCCTTGAAAATGCCGAGCCCCGGAAGCCGGGTCAAAAGCGTGACGCGCATGCAACGTGCGGCGGTTATCGAAGCACCACAGCTCACCGGGGTTCAGGCGCTGCACCACACGAAAGCGATCTTCCCGCGTCATCGCGATAAAGCGCCGATAGGCGCGATACAGCAACGGCATCTGGTCCTCACTGGTATCAAATGGCCCGCGTAGAAAGTTGGCCATGCGGATCTCCGCGATATCGCCCAAGGCATCCAGCGCAATGATCGGCGCCAACTGGCGGTAGTCGCTGTGACGGTCCTTGTTGCGAAACTCCACCGGGATTTCGCACAGCGCCAGGAACGCTTCGGGGTCTTCGGTACGCAGGGCGCAGGCGATGGCAAACCCATCGACAAAAATACTTTCGCCACCGTCGGCATCGTTCACCAGGCAATGCAAAAACTGCAGGCCCGGTTGCAGCTCCCGCGTGGGCAAATCACTGTGCAACGGCAGGTTGAAGGCGGTGTAGGCATTGCTGTCGGCATCGGCCTTGGATTGCACGTTGAACAGCACGCCGAAGTTGCTCTCGCGGATGAATGAAATGCGCTTGGCGACCAGCGCCAGGGCGCCGGGCTCGGTGGGCACGCCGCGGATTTGCGTGAGGCCGCAGTCACGTAGCGCCAGCAGCCACTGCAACAATGCGTGGGGGTCTTGCATGACCGCTGAATAGTCGAACACCGGCAGTTGGAAGCGGCTGTCCCACAGCTGGGGTTTGGGCTTCGCCGCCCAGCGTTCGGCGCGGGACTCATCGTCGTAGGCATGCGCCCGCAGCCAGCCGGGGTCGTACTGGCTGCGGTGGCCGCCGCTCCATTGCACGCTCAACAAGCCTTGATCGATGCGTGCGTCGACAGCGCTGAGGTGCTCGTCCACATCGACAATCTCCAGCACCTGCTCGCGGGTCACGCTGTACACGCATTCCGCGCAGGGGCAGTTGTCCCGCAGCCACTGATGATGAAACGGGCTGACCCGCCCATCGGCCCATTGCACACGAATCTGATCATTTAGCACCCGCACCTGCGCAAGGTCGCAGATCTTCGGGTAGGTACGGAAATCGGCAACAGCGGCAGCGGTTTGCATGGTGTCTCCTTATGGTTTTTTGGGTGGCAGTCCAATTACTCGGCCGAGCAGGGCGGGGCGAGGCAGGTCAGCCTGCTGGGCGCTGATGGCAGTGAGTCTTTCCAACGTGGCATCGGTGAACGGCGCGGCATGCGGGCCGGCTAGGTCAACGTGCAACAGCATCTGTTCGTTGCCCGCCAGTTCCTTCTCATCCCCCACCAAGTGTAGGCTGTGATAGAGGTGCAGGCGCTTGGCGTCATGGGCGATCAGTTGGGTATGCACCTCCACGTCGGCGCCGAGTTTCACTTCGTGCAGGTAGTTCAGGTGCAGCTCCAGGGTGAATAGCGAATGGCCGCTGGCTTCGCGGTTTTCACTGTCCAGCCCGAGGATGTCCATCAGCGCGTCGGTGGCGTAGCTGAAGATCAGCAGGTAGAACGCGTCGCGCAGATGGCCGTTGTAGTCCACCCAGTCGGGGTGGACCTGGGTGGTGTAAGTGGTGAGTGCGGGCATGTCAGGGGTTCCGTTATTCTGCGAAGGTCATGCCGTGCCTGGCCTTGGTGGTTTTCACCGCTTCCAGCACCGCCAGCAGGCAATCATCACGATAGCGCTCCAGCGCTGAAATGCTGTGCTTGCCCAACTGGTCGCTGGTGCCGTCGACCACGTCGTCGATCAGCTTGTCGGTCAGTTCCGGCGCCGGCAGGTAGGTCCACGGCAATTGCAGTGCCGGGCCGAACTGCGCCATGAAGTGCCGCATGCCGGCATCGCCGCCCGCCAGGGTGTAGGTGAGGAACGTGCCCATGAACGACCAGCGCAGGCCGGCGCCAAAACGGATTGCGTCATCGATCTCGCCGGTGGTCGCCACGCCATCATTGACCAGGTGCAGTGCTTCACGCCACAACGCTTCGAGCAGGCGATCGGCGATGAACCCCGGGACTTCCTTGCGCACATGCAGCGGGCGCATGCCGAGGGATTCATACACCTTGATCGCGGCCTGGATGGCTTCTGGCGCGGTGTTCTTGCCGCCAACGACTTCCACCAGCGGCAACAGGTAAACCGGGTTGAACGGGTGGCCGACCACACAGCGTTCCGGGTGGGTCGAACCTTCGTAGAACTCACTCGGCAACAGGCCCGAGGTGCTTGAACCGATCAACGCATTCGGCTTGGCTGCCGCACTGATCTTGCTGTGCAGGTCCAGCTTCAGCTCCAGGCGTTCCGGGGCGCTTTCCTGGATGAAGTCGGCGTCTTTCACGCACTCTTCGATGGTCGCGACGAAGCGCAGGCGCTCTTGCGACGCACCCGGCGCCAGCCCTTGTTTCTCCAGGGCGCCCCAGGCGTTGGCGACGCGCTTGCGCAGCGCAGCTTCGGCACCGGGTGCCGGGTCCCAGGCGACCACATCCAGGCCATGGGCCAGGGCGCGGGACACCCAGCCGCTGCCGATGACACCGCTGCCGAGGGCGGCGAAGGTTTTGATTTCGGTGATAAAGCTCATGGCAAATTCCTAAAGAGGTTGGTAATCCCCTGTGGGAGGGGGCTTGCCCCCGATAGCGGTGTGTCAGTCGATACAGCTGGTGCTGATCCTCCGCCATCGGGGGCAAGCCCCCTCCCACGTTTTGATCAGCGGCGTTTGGTGAGGCCCATCTTCACGCGGCCTTCGGCCGGGGTCATGACCCGTGCACCCAGGCGGCTGAGGATTTCGCTCGCCCGTTCCACCAACTGGCCGTTGGTCGCAAGCACACCCTTGTCCAGCCACAGGTTGTCTTCCAGACCGACCCGCACGTTGCCGCCCAGCAGCACCGCTTGCGCCGCCATCGGCATTTGCATGCGGCCAATCCCAAAGCCGGCCCACACGGCGTCGGCGGGCAGGTTGTCGACCATGGCTTTCATGGTGGTAGTGTCGGCCGGTGCGCCCCACGGGATGCCCAGGCACAGCTGGAACAGCGGGTTGTCGAGCAGGCCTTCCTTGATCATCTGTTTGGCGAACCACAGGTGACCGGTGTCGAAGATCTCCAGCTCGGCCTTTACGCCCAGCTCCTGGATGCGTTTGGCACCCGCCCGCAGTTGGGCCGGGGTGGACACGTAAATGGTGTCGCCATCGCCGAAGTTCAGGGTGCCGCAGTCCAGGGTGCAGATTTCCGGCAGCAGTTCTTCGACGTGGGCCAGGCGGGTCAGCGGGCCGACCAGGTCGGTGTTGGGGCCGAATTCCATCGGGTTCTCGCCGCCACCGATCTCCAGGTCGCCGCCCATGCCGGCAGTGAGGTTGACGATGATGTCGATGTCGGCCTCGCGGATGCGCTCCATCACTTCGCGATACAGCGCCACGTCACGGCTGAACTTGCCGGTGTGCGGGTCGCGCACGTGGCAGTGCACAACGGTCGCGCCCGCTTTGGCGGCTTCCACGGCGGCGGCGGCGATTTGTTTGGGGGTGACCGGCACGTGTGGGCTTTTGCTGGTCGTGTCGCCAGCACCGGTGAGTGCGCAGGTGATGATGACGTCGTGGTTCATGAGGCAGGTTCCTTACAAGCGGGCGTAGGGGGGCCGTGCGCAGCCGGGAGTGGCTGCGACACGGTGATTCGAATCAGGTTATTTGCTGGTCAATTGCAGGTTGGCCGCCGCCGGTTTGCCGTCGAAGGTGGTCACACCTTCCAGCCAGCGGGCCTGGTCTTGCGGGTGATCCTTGAGCCATTGCTTGGCGGACTCGATAGGGTCTTTGTGATCCAGCAGCGGCTGCATCATCCGGCTCTCGTCGGCGGCGGTGAAGGTCAGGTTGGTCAGCAGTTTGTGCACGTTGGGGCATTGTTCGGCGTAGTTCGGTGCGGTGACGCTCCACACGGTGGCCATGCCTTCGTTCGGCCCCAGGGCGTCGTCGCTGCCGGTGAGGTAGGTCATGGCGACGTTGACGTTCATCGGGTGCGGCGCCCAGCCGAAGAACACTACGGCTTCCTTGCGGCGCACGGCGCGGTCGACGGCGGCGAGCATGCCGGCTTCACTGGACTCGACCAGCTGGAATTTGCCCAGGCCGAACTGGTTCTTGGCGATCATCGCCTTGATCTGGGTGTTGGCGCCCGAGCCTGGCTCGATGCCGTAGATCTTGCCGCCCAGTTCTTTCTCGAACCTGGCGATGTCGGCAAAGGTTTTCAGGCCTTTGTCTGCCAGGTAGGTAGGCACGGCGAGGGTGGCACGGGCGTCTTCCAGGCTGGGCTTGTCGAGCACCTTGACTTGCTTGGCGTCGACGAACGGCGTGATGGTCTGGGTCATCAGTGGGTTCCAGTAGCCCAGGAACAGGTCCAGGCGCTGGTCGCGGATACCGGCGAAGATGATTTGCTGGGAGGCGCTGGTCTGTTTGGTCTTGTAGCCGAGGCCGTCGAGCAACACTTGGGTCATGGCGCTGGTGGCGATTACGTCGGTCCAGTTCACCACGCCCATGCGCACGTTCTGGCAGGATGCCGCGTCGGCAGCCAGTACGTTCGTGCTCAAGATGGCGCTGGCGCTGAGTGCGAGCACGCAGCGGCTGATCAGTCGGTTCATGGTGGATCCCTCGGCAGGTCGTTATTGTGGGGTCCGGCGTCTTTGTGCGCCGTGGGATCAAATTACGCAGCTTGAGGGCCGACAAAACGCACGGCGGCGACCAGCTCTTGCACTGCAGCGACCTGTGCTCTTGAATGGCTCGTTGAACTGGCGTATCACAGTGAGCACGCTGTCCGTCCTACGAGAGCGCACCATGTCCCAGGATTTCTACTTTCTGCTGATGCCGGGCTTCTCGGCCATCGGCTTTATCTCTGCGCTGGAACCGCTGCGGGTGGCCAACCGCTTTCGTGGCGAGCTGTACCGCTGGCATGTATTGAGTGCCGATGGCGGCGCGGTATTGGCGAGCAATGGCATGTCGGTCAACGCTGACGCCGCGCTGGAACCGTTGAAAAAGGGCGCGACGTTATTGGTGGTGGCGGGCTTCGAGCCGCTGCAGTTCGCCACGCCTGCGCTGGAGCACTGGCTACGGCGCCTTGACCACGATGGCGTGACCCTCGGCGCCATCGACACCGGCGCTTGCGTGCTCGCCGAAGCCGGGCTGCTCGACGGCCACCGCCTCACCCTGCACTGGGAAGCCATCGACGCGTTCAAGGAATCCTATCCGCACCTGACGGTCACCCAGGAACTGTTCGAAATCGACCGCCGCCGCATCACCTGCGCTGGCGGCACCGCTTCCATCGACCTGATGCTCGACTTGATTGCCCAGGCCCACGGCCCCGAACTGGCGATCCAGGTCTCCGAACAATTCGTGCTCGGCCGCATCCGCCCACGCAAAGACCACCAGCGCATGCAGATCGCCACGCGCTACGGCATCAACAACAAGAAACTGGTGCAGGTGATCGGCGAAATGGAGCAACACACCGAGCCGCCGCTGAGCACCTTGGCCCTGGCCGAGGCGATCAAAGTCACCCGGCGCCAGTTGGAGCGGCTGTTCCGCCTGCACCTGAACGACACCCCGAGCAATTTCTACTTAGGCCTGCGCCTGGAAAAAGCCCGACAGCTCTTACGCCAAAGCGGTATGAGCGTGTTGGAGGTAGGTATTGCGTGCGGGTTCGAGTCGCCGTCGTACTTCACCCGCAGTTATCGGGCGCGGTTTGCGAAGTGTCCGAGGGAGGATCGGCGACGGGAGGTGGTGTAATGGCCAATTATAGTCAATTATACTCGCGACTATAATTTATAGTCCTTTCCATAATTGAGTATAAAACCATGTCCAAGCACAGCGGCTTTGTATTCCGCCGCCCCACCCTGGCCAGCAGTATTGCTGACGGCCTAGTGGGCGCCGGCATTCAGGATTTCACCTCTGGCCTGTTTCTCGCGGCGCCGCGTCGTACGGGCAAAAGTACTTTTTTGCGTGAGGATCTGATCCCGGAGTGCCAGCTTCGGGGTTGGCTTACCGTGTATGTCGATCTGTGGGCCGACAAAGAGAAAGATCCCGCGGAGTTGATTGCCAGTGCTATTGCTGCCGCGCTGGTGCCCTATGAAAAGGGCATTCGCAAGCTGGCCAAGCACATTGGAATCGAGAAACTGAGCTTTCTGCGTACCCTGTCCTGGGACTTCAGCAAGCCTCAATTGCCGGTTGGCGCGACGTTGACCCAGGCCTTGGAGTTGCTCCACCGCGCAGCGGAAAAACCTGTCGTCCTGGTGATTGACGAGGCTCAGCACGCTTTGACCAGCGATTCAGGCATCAATGCGATGTTCGCGCTCAAGGCTGCCCGGGATCAGCTCAACCAAGGCCGTGACGAGGACGGCAGCGGTTTGCATCTGGTATTCACCGGCTCCAATCGCGACAAGCTGGCTCACTTGGTACTGGGTAAAAGCCAGCCGTTCTTCGGCTCCAGCATCACGCCGTTCCCGCTGCTGGGTAAAGAGTTCACCCAGGCCTACACCGCGCACCTCAACGCGCACCTGGCCAAGACCAACCAATTCAACGCCGCCGATATTGATGAAGCCTTTGAGCTGGTAGGCCGGCGCCCCGAGATGTTGCGCACGATCATCGGTGAAGTGGCGCTGGAGTTGGGCGAAGCCAGCAACCTCGGCCAGTTGCTGCACAGTCGTGCCGAACTGCTGCGTGCCGGTGTGTGGACCGAATTCGAAAGCGCCTGGAACAACCTCACCATCCCCCAGCGCGCCGTACTGCAAGTGATGGTGGAGCGCTCGCAAAACAACGAACCCTTCGCGCCGTTCACCGACAGCACCGTAACGGCGGTCAGCAAGGCGCTGGAGGACATGGGCAGCGACGTGGTGCCGGGCACCCAGACGATTCAGGCCTGTATCGATGCCCTGCGCGACAAGGAACTGGTGTGGAAGTCGAGCCGGGGAGGGTATGCCCTGGAGGACAAAACCTTCGGCGACTGGCTGCGCAACAAGCGCTGACATGTGGGAGGGGGCTTGCCCCCGATGACAGGCTGTCAGTTGATACAACTTCGGCTGACCCACCGCTATCGGGGGCAAGCCCCCTCCCACAGTAGATTAATGATGTAGCCTATTTCTTCAGCAGCGCCGAACACGCTGCTTTGTACGCTTCATGCTGGTATTTGTTCAGCGTCGCCGGCAGTTCGAAGTTGTGCTTCTTGTTCTGCGCATTAAGGGTCTGCGGCGACAGCAAGGTCACCTCAACCCCGTCCAGCAGCTGGAACACCCCTTCAATCTTGAACGTGGTCGGGCCACCGGCGAACTCGCCTTTCTTGCTGCGCTTCTTGATCGCGATACGCTCGATGGCGTTTTCCTGCACAAATGCCTTTACCTGTGCGGCGAAGGCTTTGACGTTGGCGGCCTCGTCATCGTCTTCCAGGGCAATTTTCTTGGTCGCCAGGGTGACGTGGGCAAGTGCCTGATTGTCCAGGGAGGCGACGGCGATGATGGCTTCGCTGCCTTTGATTTCGATGCCGCAAGTCTTCATGAATAGCCTTGGTTCAGAGTAAAAGTGGCGGAGATTTTCGCTTATTCCTGCCCAATCGACTCCAAAAACTCCGACCGCTCATCACTCATCCGCGCCAGGCAGTCGTTCTGTGCGATCGCGTAGGCCTTGGTGCCGGTCAACGCCGGAAAGGTGTCCACCGCGCAATCAGCGTCACGCAATTTTTCCCACTTTTGCTGGGCATCCTTCAGACGAGCGGTAATGTCCGCCAGCTTGGTTTTGTCGCTGCCGTAGGTCGACGCCATGCGTTCGAGCAGGCCCTGGTAGTTATCCTTGAGCAGCTGTTCAGCAGTGGTTTTGTTATAGGTGGCGCATTCCAGGGTTTGCTTGTCGTTTTCGATGCCGTCGCACGGCGTGCTGTCGGTGTCTTCAGCCGCGTGAACGCCGGTTGCGATGAGTGCCAAAGCCAGGAAAATCGATTTCATTGCGCCGTCTCATATCAGTTGATGCCCGAATTCTGGCTCAAGCGTAAGACAAAGAACAGCCGCGAGTCAGACCTCTCTTGGTAGCCTTTGTCGCGGATTGACGCTTTCGGCAATTCCCCTGTCGTTTTTGCACCCGGCTCTGTCGGCCCCTGGGCATATGCTGGCCCCAAAGCGCCGGCAGACGATTCGGCGCATGAATCGCCAATAAGGGGACGCCTGATGAGCCCAGCCGAATTGCACGCCGACAGCATCGTTATCGACGGGCTGATTATTGCCAAGTGGAACCGCGACCTGTTCGAGGACATGCGCAAAGGGGGGCTCACCGCCGCCAACTGCACGGTGTCGGTGTGGGAAGGGTTCCAGGCCACCATCAACAATATCGTGGCCAGCCAGACCCTGATCCGTGAGAACAGCGACCTAGTGATCCCGGTGAAAACCACTGCGGACATCCGCAAAGCCAAGGAACAGGGCAAGACCGGCATCATCTTCGGCTTCCAGAACGCCCATGCCTTCGAAGACCAACTCGGCTACGTCGAGATCTTCAAGCAGCTCGGCGTCGGTGTGGTGCAGATGTGCTACAACACCCAGAACCTGGTCGGCACCGGTTGCTACGAGCGCGACGGCGGCCTGTCGGGCTTCGGTCGCGAGATCGTCGCCGAGATGAACCGTGTCGGCATCATGTGCGACCTGTCCCACGTGGGCTCCAAGACGTCCGAAGAAGTCATCCTCGAATCGAAAAAGCCGGTGTGCTACTCCCACTGCCTGCCGTCGGGCCTTAAAGAACACCCGCGCAACAAGTCTGATGAAGAGCTGAAGTTCATCGCCGACCACGGGGGGTTTGTCGGTGTGACCATGTTCGCGCCGTTCCTGGCGAAGGGCATCGATTCGACCATCGACGACTACGCCGAAGCCATCGAATACACCATGAACATCGTCGGTGAAGACGCCATCGGCATTGGTACCGACTTCACCCAGGGCCATGGCCAGGATTTCTTCGAAATGCTGACCCATGACAAGGGCTACGCCCGCCGCCTGACCAGCTTCGGCAAGATCATCAACCCGCTGGGCATCCGCACCGTGGGCGAGTTCCCCAACCTCACCGAGACCCTGCTCAAGCGCGGCCACCCTGAGCGCGTGGTACGCAAGATCATGGGCGAGAACTGGGTCAACGTCCTCAAGGACGTCTGGGGCGAATAAGCCACCGCTAACGCATTCTCTCCCCGGCCATCCGCGCCGGGGCACTACACAAGAATTTTCTGGAGTTAAGTTTCCATGGCCAAGATCGCCCCGCAATTGCCTATCGAAGTCGACAGCGAAACCGGTGTCTGGACCTCCGACGCCCTGCCGATGCTGTACGTGCCACGCCATTTTTTCGTCAACAACCACATGGGCATCGAAGAAGTGCTGGGCGCCGAGGCCTATGCCGAGATCCTCTACAAGGCCGGCTACAAATCCGCCTGGCACTGGTGCGAGAAAGAAGCCGAATGCCACGGCCTGGAAGGCGTCGCGGTGTTCGAGCATTACATGAAGCGCCTGTCGCAACGCGGCTGGGGCCTGTTCAAGATCCAGGACATCGACCTCGACAAAGGCACCGCCAGCGTCAAGCTCGAACACTCGGCGTTTGTCTACGTGTACGGCAAGGTCGGGCGCAAGGTCGACTACATGTTCACCGGCTGGTTTGCCGGTGCCATGGACCAGATTCTTGAGGCCCGAGGCAGCAAGGTTCGCACTGTGGCCGAACAAGTCTACGGAGGCTCCGAAGAGGGCCACGATGACGGCCTGTTCACCGTCAAGCCGTTGTAAGCCGAGGACCGTGCCATGGCTTTCGAAGCAATGTTCCAGCCGATCCAGATCGGCAAGCTGACCATCCGCAACCGCGTGCTCAGTACCGCCCACGCCGAGGTGTATGCCACCGATGGCGGGATGACCACTGACCGCTATGTGAAGTATTACGAAGAAAAAGCCAAGGGCGGTATCGGCCTGGCAATCTGCGGCGGTTCCTCGGTGGTGGCCATCGACAGCCCGCAGGAATGGTGGAGCTCGGTGAACCTGTCCACCGACCGCATCATCCCGCACTTCCAGAACCTGGCCGACGCCATGCACAAGCATGGCGCCAAGATCATGATCCAGATTACCCACATGGGCCGCCGCTCGCGTTGGGACGGCTTCAACTGGCCGACGCTGATGTCGCCGTCTGGCGTGCGTGAGCCGGTGCACCGCGCCACCTGCAAGACTATCGAGCCGGAAGAAATCTGGCGCGTGATCGGCAACTACGCCCAGGCCGCGCGCCGGGCCAAGGCCGGTGGCCTGGACGGCGTGGAACTGTCCGCTGTGCACCAGCACATGATCGACCAGTTCTGGAGCCCGCGGGTCAACAAGCGGACCGACGAGTGGGGCGGCACGTTTGAAGGGCGCATGAAGTTCGGCCTGGAAGTGCTGAAGGCCGTGCGTGCCGAGGTGGGTGATGACTTCTGCGTGGGCATGCGCCTGTGCGGTGACGAGTTCCACCCGGATGGTTTGTCTCACGAGGACATGAAGCAAATCGCCAAGTATTACGACGACACCGGCATGCTCGATTTCATCGGCGTGGTGGGTTCGGGTTGCGATACCCACAACACCCTGGCCAACGTTATCCCCAATATGAGTTATCCACCGGAGCCGTTTTTGCACCTGGCCGCCGGTATCAAGGAAGTGGTCAAGGTCCCGGTGCTGCACGCGCAGAACATAAAGGACCCGAACCAGGCCACGCGCATCCTGGAAGGCGGTTATGTGGACATGGTCGGCATGACCCGCGCGCACATTGCCGACCCGCACCTGATCGCCAAGATCAAGATGGGCCAGATCGACCAGATCAAGCAGTGCGTCGGCGCCAACTATTGCATCGACCGCCAGTACCAGGGCCTGGATGTGTTGTGCATCCAGAACGCCGCGACGTCCCGTGAATACATGGGCGTGCCGCATATCATCGAGAAGTCCACCGGGCCGAAACGCAAAGTGGTGGTGGTGGGTGCCGGCCCGGCCGGGATGGAAGCTGCACGCGTGGCCGCCGAACGTGGCCATGATGTGACGCTGCTGGAGAAGAAAGAATTTATCGGTGGGCAGATCACCACCGCTTCGAAAGCTCCGCAGCGTGACCAGATTGCGGGTATCACCCGCTGGTTCCAACTGGAGCTGGCACGTTTGAAAGTCGACCTGCGCCTTGGCGTGGCGGCGGATGCCGACACCATCCTGGACCTGCGTCCGGACGTGGTGGTGCTGGCGGTGGGCGGGCATCCGAATGTGGAGCAGAACGAACACTGGGGCGCCGCCGAAGGTTTGGTGGTGAGCAGTTGGGATGTGCTCGACGGCAAGGTAGCACCGGGCAAGAACGTGCTGGTGTACGACACCATCTGCGAATTCACCGGCATGTCGGTGGCGGATTTCCTCGCGGACAAAGGCAGCCAGGTCGAGATCGTCACCGACGACATCAAGCCGGGCGTGGCCATCGGCGGTACGTCGTTCCCGACCTACTACCGCAGCATGTACCCCAAGGAAGTGATCATGACCGGCGACATGATGCTGGAAAAGGTCTACCGCGAGGGCGACAAGCTGGTGGCGGTGCTGGAGAACGAATACACCGGCGCCAAAGAGGAGCGGGTGGTCGACCAGGTAGTGGTAGAGAACGGCGTGCGGCCGGACGAAGCCATCTACTACGCGCTCAAGGAAGGCTCGCGCAACAAGGGCCAGATCGACGTCGAAGCCTTGTTCGCGATCAAGCCGCAGCCGTGCCTGAGCGAGACGGGTGATGGGTACTTGCTGTTCCGCATCGGTGACTGTGTAGCGCAGCGTAATACCCACGCTGCGATCTATGACGCTCTGCGCCTGTGCAAGGATTTCTGAGCCAGCCTTGAACCAATGTGTACTCGGTCCAAATGTGGGAGGGGGCTTGCCCCCGATGGCGGAGTGTCAGTTGATACAGCTGTAGCTGACCCACTGCTATCGGGGGCAAGCCCCCTCCCACATTCAGCGCCAGTTTCACAGTAGACCTGTGCGGTCTGTGGGAGCTTCACCATGTTGAACACCTTGCTGCCTATTCTCTTGTTTACCGCCCTGGGCCTCGCCGTCCTCGGCGCCCTGCGCCGGGTGAACATGTGGCGCCGTGGCCGCGCGTCCAAAGTCGACCTGCTGGGCGGCCTGCTGGCCATGCCCAAGCGCTACATGGTCGACCTGCACCACGTGGTCGCCCGCGATAAATACATCGCCAATACCCACGTCGCCACCGCGTTGGGCTTCGTGCTGTCGGCCTTGCTGGCGATCCTGGTCCACGGTTTCGGCCTGCAAAGCCGTATCCTCGGCTACGCCTTACTGTTGGCCTCGGTGCTGATGTTTGTCGGGGCCACCTTCGTCTATCTGCGTCGGCGCAACCCGCCGTCGCGCCTGTCGAAAGGCCCGTGGATGCGCCTGCCGAAAAGCCTGATGGCGTTCTCGGTGAGCTTCTTCCTGGTGACGCTGCCGGTGGCCGGGATCCTGCCGGCGGACTTCGGCGGCTGGCTGCTCGCCGCATTGCTCAGCGTCGGTGTGTTGTGGGGCGTGTCCGAGATGTTCTTCGGCATGACCTGGGGCGGCCCGATGAAACACGCCTTCGCCGGTGCCCTGCACCTGGCCTGGCACCGCCGCGCCGAGCGTTTTGGCGGTGGCCGTTCCACCGGTTTGAAACCGCTGGACCTCAGTGACAAGACTGCGCCCCTGGGTGTGGAGAAACCCAAGGATTTCACCTGGAACCAACTGCTCGGTTTCGACGCCTGCGTGCAGTGCGGCAAGTGTGAAGCCGCGTGCCCGGCGTTCGCCGCCGGCCAGCCGCTGAACCCGAAAAAGCTGATCCAGGACATGGTCGTCGGCCTGGCCGGCGGCACCGATGCCAAGTTCGCCGGCAGCCCGTATCCGGGCAAAGCGGTGGGCGAGCACAGCGGCAACCCGCACCAGCCGATCGTCAACGGCCTGGTCGACGCCGAGACCCTGTGGTCGTGCACCACCTGCCGTGCCTGCGTGGAAGAGTGCCCGATGATGATCGAGCACGTGGACGCCATCGTCGACATGCGTCGCCACCTCACGTTGGAAAAAGGCGCCACGCCGAACAAGGGTGCCGAAGTACTGGAAAACCTGATCGCCACCGACAACCCCGGTGGTTTCGCACCGGGCGGTCGCCTGAACTGGGCGGCGGACCTGAACCTGCCGCTGCTCAGCGAAAAAGGCAGTGCCGAGGTGCTGTTCTGGGTCGGCGACGGTGCCTTCGACATGCGTAACCAACGGACTTTGCGTGCCTTCGTCAAAGTGCTGAAAGCGGCCAAGGTCGACTTCGCCGTGCTCGGCCTGGAAGAACGCGACAGCGGTGATGTCGCCCGGCGCCTGGGTGATGAAGCGACCTTCCAGCTGCTGGCTTCGCGCAATATCCAGACCCTGGCCAAGTACAGCTTCAAGCGGATCGTCACCTGCGACCCCCACAGTTTCCATGTGCTGAAAAATGAATACGGCGCTTTCAACGGCAACTACCGGGTACAGCATCACAGCACCTTCATGGCCGAGTTGATCGGTGAGGGAGCGCTGAACCTGGGCCAGCACAAAGGCAACAGCGTGACCTATCACGACCCTTGTTATCTCGGCCGCTACAACGGCGAGTACGAGGCGCCGCGCCAAGTGCTGCGTGCATTGGGGATTGAGGTCAAGGAAATGCAACGCTCGGGGTTCCGTTCACGCTGCTGCGGTGGCGGCGGCGGTGCGCCAATCACTGACATCCCCGGTAAGCAACGTATCCCGGACATGCGCATGGAAGACATCCGCGAAACCGGTGCCGAGCTGGTGGCGGTGGGTTGTCCACAGTGCACGGCGATGCTTGAGGGCGTTGTAGAACCAAGACCCTTGATCAAGGACATCGCCGAGCTGGTGGCCGACGCGCTGCTCGAAGACGCCGCGCCTGCCAAAGCCCCATTGAAGCGTGAACCTGCGGAGGTGCACTGATGAGCGACATTATCCGCCGCGACCCACGGGCCGAGTGGATCGCCCGCAACCGCCTGCACCCGCTGCATGCGGCGATGCAACCGGTGCAGCACAGTTGGATGGGGCCCAATGGCGTCATCCGCAAGAACGTGCACGGCGTCGGTTTTATCGGCCCCAATGGCATCAAGCGTATTGACCGCAGCGGCGCGCAGCAGGGCGGCTCGGCCAAGCGTACGGCGGCGGTAGAAGTGCAATTGCCGCTGCATCAGATTGCCGCCCCCGCGTTCTACATCAACGTGGTACCGGACATGGTTGGCGGCCGCTTGAGCAGCCACGATCGCGACCTGCTTGGCCTGGCGCGACAACTGGCCGGCAGCGACGGCGCGGTGCTGGCGGTGGTGTTTGGTGATCACAAGGAAAGTGCGTTTGCCACGGCGGGTGTCGACCGTTTGCTGGTGCTGGAAGGCCACGCATTCGACGGTTATTCACCGGAGCAACGCGTCCAGGGCCTGCGGGCTGTGGATAACCAGTTCAACCCGCGACACTGGCTGCTGCCGGACAGCCGCAGCGGCGGTGGCGAGTTGGGTCGGCGCTTTGCCGCCAGCCTCAAGGAGCGCCCGGCCACGCGGGTGTGGCAGATCAAGGGCGACGAGTGCATCGGCCGCGCCGGTGCCGGCCAGGAAGACTTGGCCCGACCACTGCCGCGCCTGGTCCTGGCGGCTGCCGAATGTGCCGATCCGGTCAGCGAAACCCGTCACGAAGTGCTGCCAGTGGAGTTATCCACAGCCCTGGCGCGCAGCCTGCCACGCATCGAAGACCTCGGCGCGGTGGCGGTGGACCCGGCGGCGATTCCCATGGCCGAAGCGGAATTCATTTTCTCCGGCGGCAACGGCGTGAAGGATTGGGCGCTGTTCCACCAGACCGCCGCCGCCCTGGGCGCCACCGAAGGCGCCTCGCGGGTGGCGGTGGACGATGGCTTCATGGCGCGTGATCGCCAGGTCGGTGCCAGCGGCACCTGGGTCACGGCGCGGGTCTACGTGGCCGTGGGTATTTCCGGGGCGATCCAGCACCTGCAAGGTATCGGCGCCTGCGACAAAGTGGTGGCGATCAACCTCGACCCGGGCTGCGACATGATCAAGCGGGCCGACCTGTCGGTGATCGGCGAAAGCGCCGCAATACTGCAAGCCTTGATCGCGGCGGTCGAGGCCTACCGCAACGGCGCCAAGCGCGATGCAGCATGAGGATACGACCATGACGACGAATGTAATCAGCCTGGTGTCCATCGGCGCCCACCCGACTTCCGGGCGCCCGCGCCGTGCCGAGCAGGATGCCCGCGCTGTGGAACTGGGCCTGCAAATGGCTGGGGATAAGTTGCAGGTGCTGCACGCCGGCAACATCGCCGAACCGACCCTGCGCAGCTACCTGGGCATGGGCCTGCCGCAATTGCATGTGCTGGAGCAACCGGCGGGTAGCGATGCGTTGCCGGTGCTCAGTGAGTACCTGCGCGATGCGGGTGCCCAAGTGGTGCTCGCCGGCAGCCAGGCCGAAACCGGTGAAGGCTCGGGCATGCTGCCGTTCCTGCTGGCCGAGCAACTGGGTTGGCCGCTGATCGTGGGGCTGGCGCAGGTGGAGTCCATCGACGGCGGTGTGGCCCATGTGCTGCAAGCCTTGCCCCGTGGTCAGCGGCGGCGCTTGAAGGTGCGCCTGCCGTTCCTGGCGACGGTGGATAACGCTGCGCCCAAGCCACGGCAAAGCGCCTACGGCCCGGCGCAACGCGGTGAGTTGGCGGCCCATGAAGTCCGGATTGAAGAGGATGAGCTGTTCCATGCGGCGGTGTTGCAGCCGGCCAAGCCACGGCCCAAGCGTCTCAAGGTGATCAAGGCCAAGAGCGGCGCTGATCGGATGAAAGCCGCCACGGCCAAGGCCAGTGGTGGCGGTGGGCAAGTGCTCAAGGGTGTGAGCCCGGAAGAGGGCGCCCAGGCGATCCTCAAGCTATTGGTTGAGGAAGGTGTGGTTCGCTGAACATGAACAGGGACTGTGGTTTACCCACAATCCCTGTTGACCTGTCTGTGGATAACCTGTTCGCGGTTGTCCACACCCCTGATGAATCAAGCGCTAGAGTCCCATGTACGAAAAATAACCAAGCTAACTGAAGGTTTTTGATGGGGTTTTTCGCTGCATCGGTGTATTTCTCTGAACCGACTTGCCCCCATAGTCTGTTGGTGCTTCTGTGGATAACGTGTTTGCTCTCGGCTGAGGGCCTTATTAATAAAGGCCTGCATGGAGTTGATCAAAATCTGATCGATGTAAGCGGTTTCTCAGCTGAGACGCCTGAAAGCCTAGATTCATGAAGCTTTGAGGTGGTTTTCCACAGCGTGATCGGAGTTGCCCCCAAAGTCTGTTGGTGCATCTGTGGATAAGGTGTTCGTGTACTGCTACAAGCCACGTCAATCATGGCTTTCATTAGGTTGTTCAAAAAACGAACAAAGCCGGCCCAGACTCACTGGTTTGAATAAGTCACGGATTTTATTCACTTAATTTCAGGCTGGTGCGGCGCTTGTCCACAATTGCTGTGGGTGGCTCTGTGGATAAGTTGTTGGGCAAAGGCTGGAGGGCAGGGGAAACAAGGGGAAGCAGGGGGTTGAATGTTTTTTGTACAATTCAGCCCCCCGGACCAACGTGTCATTCGTGAGCGGCAACACCCTTGAGGTAGGGCGCCGGAGCGGCCCCAAGGTTGTGCAGCATGCGCTCGCTATACCAGTCCACGAAGTTCACCACGCCGAACTCATAGGTCTTGGAGTACGGGCCAGGCTGGTAAGCGGTGGAGTTGATCCCGCGCTGGTTCTCTTCGGCCAGGCGACGATCCTGGTCGTTGGTGGCGTCCCACACTTCGCGCATGCGTGCCACATCGTAGTCCACACCTTCCACGGCGTCCTTGTGCACCAGCCACTTGGTGGTGACCATGGTTTCCTGGGCGCTGATCGGCCACACAGTGAACACGATGATGTGGTCGCCCATGCAGTGGTTCCAGGAGTGGGGCAGGTGCAGGATGCGCATCGAGCCCAGGTCCGGGTTCTTGATGCGGCCCATGAGTTTGGCGCAGCCCTGTTTACCGTCCATGGTCATCGACACGGTGCCTTTGAGCAGCGGCATGCGCACGATACGGTTACGCAGGCCGAAGCTGGCGTGGGCGTAAGGGATCTTCTCGGCATCCCAGGCGGCGGCAGAGGCGGCTACATGGTCCTTGAACGCCTGGTCGGCGCGCGGATCGGTGACGTCGTCCCATTCCAGCAGGGTTTTCAGCAGTTCCGGGTGCGACGCGTTGCAGTGGTAGCACTCGCGGTTGTTTTCCAGCACCAGCTTCCAGTTGGCTTTTTCCATCAAGGTGGTTTGCACCGCCACCTTGGTGTTCTCCATGTCGTAGGGTTCCATGTAGTGGTTCAGCGTCGACAGGAAGTCGTCGATGGCCGGCGGGTTCTCCGCCAGGCTGATGAAGATGTAGCCGCCGGCGGTCTTCACGTTCACTGGCTTGAGGCCGTACTGCTTCATGTCAAAGTCGGCGCCCATCTCGGTGCCGGCGAACAGCAGGCGGCCGTCTAGCTCGTAGGTCCACTGGTGGTAGTGGCACACGAGTTTGGCGACCTTGCCCTTGTCGCTGGTGCACAAGCGCGAGCCACGGTGGCGGCACACGTTGTGGAACGCGTGCACCACGCCTTCGGCGCCACGGATCACGATGATCGGGTTCTTGCCCACTTGCAGGGTCAGGTAGTTGCCCTTGGTGGGGATCTCGCAGGTCATGCCGGCGATCAACCACTCTTTCTGGAAGATCTCCTGCATGTCGATATCAAACAGCCGCTCATCAGAGTAGAACGGCTGTGGCAGCGAGAAAGTGCGCTCGCGCTCTTGCAGCATCTGCGCGGTGGCCTTGCGTGCGGGTTCCAGCGGATCGCCCAAGCTTAAGGTTGCGGTGACGTCCATCGTGTGTGTCCTCATGGCCATTCTGTGTGGCCGGCGAATAGTGGCTACGGTTGTACTACGCAAGGCATAAAGAAAGCGTCGTTGTTGGGAGCGAGTGTGGGGCCGCGCAACGTCAGAACCTTATCCGTGGGCGACATGGCCCAATCTGTTCCCGACGCGCAACCCTAGGTCGTTGGGGGCTGGTCGCGATAAGTATGTGAATGTCGCAGATAGGTAAATGGGCGGTTCCGGCGTTACGCAGAATCGCCACCATAAGGCCGACGTCGGCGGTGGAGAACAACATGTCCAATAATTTCCTGAATCCGGTAACCACCCAGACCTGGGCCAATGGTCGGCACATTGTCCGGTGCGTCAAAGTCATCCAGGAAACCTGGGACGTACGCACCTTCTGCTTCATGGCTGATCAGCCGATCCTGTTCTTCTTCAAGCCAGGGCAATTCGTCACCCTGGAGCTGGAGATCGAAGGCCAGCCGATCATGCGTTCCTACACCATTTCCAGCTCGCCGTCGGTGCCTTACAGCTTCTCGGTGACCATCAAGCGTGTACCGGGCGGCAAGGTTTCCAACTGGCTGCACGACACCCTGCACGAAGGCCAGGAGCTGGCGGTGCACGGGCCGGTGGGCCTGTTCAATGCCATCGACTATCCGAGCCCGAAGGTGCTGTACCTCAGCGGCGGCGTCGGCATCACGCCGGTGATGTCCATGGCCCGTTGGTTCTACGATACCAACGCCAATGTCGACATGACCTTTATTCACAGCGCCCGCTCGCCCAAGGACATCATCTACCACCGCGAGCTGGAGCACATGGCGTCGCGAATCGACAACTTCAGCCTGCACCTGATTTGCGAGAAGCACGGGTTGGGCGAGCCATGGGCCGGTTATCGCGGTTACCTGAACCACAAGATGCTCGAACTGATGGTGCCGGACTTCCTCGAGCGCGAAGTGTTCTGTTGCGGGCCTACGCCTTACATGAACGCAGTGAAGCGCTTGCTGGAAGTGGCCGGTTTCGACATGACGCGGTATCACGAGGAGTCCTTCGGCGCCACGCCGCCGGAAGCCCGTGCCGATGCGGTGGAACAAGCCGAACAGGCCGCCGAAGCGCCGGAAATCGACTTGGCGGATCTGCATCAGGTGGAGTTCATTGCGTCGGGCAAAAGTATTCGCGTGGCCCCTGGCGAAACTGTCCACGCCGCTGCTGCGAAGCTTGGATTGCTGATCCCGAAAGCCTGCGGCATGGGCATCTGTGGTACGTGCAAGGTGATGAAGCTGGGTGGCGAGGTCGAGATGGACCACAACGGCGGGATTACCGAGGAAGATGAAGCCGAGGGTTACATCCTGTCGTGCTGCAGCGTGCCGAAGGGTGATGTGCGTATCGAGTTCTGACTAACGAAGCCGTTCTAAATGTGGGAGGGGGCAAGCCTCCTCCCACAGTCAGTGCTTAACGCACAAACAGGTTGATGATGTACGAGCCCGATGCTGTCATTTCGAACTCTTTTCCGGTGACGGTAAAGGTGCGGGATGGCTCGACGATGGTGTCGCCGACGTTCGCCAGCTTCCTCAGGTCATCCAGGCTGACGAGCGTGGCATTGACGTCGCCGCGCAGTTGAGAGTCAGTGGTGTAGCATTGAATTTCCATGATGTTGCCCTCGATAGGATTTCCATTTCCAGCCGATTATTCGGCAGGCAGTCAGCCCGAAAAAACGCGTCCGTTGTTTCGGGGTGACGGGATCTTATCCAGGGCAGGGGCTAGATAGATACTGTCGGAAACACGTACAAACAGTCTCTGAGAATGGGCTGAGAGGCCCGTCTTTTCAGGCTTCCATCACTTTCCGAATGTCCGCAGCCAATTCTCTTACACGCTCTTCCTCGGTATCCCACGCACACATAAAGCGCGCGCCGCCCTTGCCGATGAAGGTGTAGAAACGCCAGCCCTTGGCCGTCAACGCTGCGATGGCCGGCTCCGAGAGTTGCAGGAACACGCCGTTGGCCTGCACCGGGAACATCAACTCCACGCCGGGAATATCCGCCACCAGGCTGCTCAGCAGCTGCGCGCAGTGGTTGGCATGGCGTGCGTGTTTGAGCCAGGCGTCGTTTTCCAACAGACCTACCCACGGGGCCGAAAGAAAGCGCATTTTCGATGCCAGCTGCCCGGCCTGTTTGCAGCGGTAGTCGAAGTCTTCGGCCAGCTTGTGGTTGAAGAACAGGATCGCTTCACCCACGGCCATGCCGTTCTTCGTGCCGCCAAAGCACAGCACGTCCACACCGGCTTTCCAGGTCAGGTCGGCGGGCGAGCAGCCGAGGAACGCGCAGGCGTTGGAGAAGCGTGCGCCGTCCATGTGCAGGTTCAGGCCCAGCTCTTTGCAGGTGGCGCTGATGGCGCGGATTTCTTCCGGGGTGTACACGCTGCCGACTTCCGTGGCTTGGGTCAGGGTGACCACGCGTGGCTTGGGGTAGTGGATGTCCTGGCGCTTGAGGGCGATCTCGCGGATCGACTCCGGGGTCAGCTTGCCGTTTTCGGTGCGGGCGGTGAGCAGCTTGGAGCCGTTGGAGAAAAACTCCGGCGCGCCGCATTCGTCGGTTTCGACGTGGGCGGTTTCCGAGCAAATCACGCTATGGTAGCTCTGGCACAGCGAAGACAGCGCCAGTGAGTTGGCGGCGGTACCGTTGAAGGCGAAGAACACTTCGCAGTCGGTTTCGAACAAGTTGCGGAAACCGTCGGCGGCGCGGTGGGTCCATTCATCATCGCCGTAGGCGCGTTGATGGCCCTGGTTGGCTTGTTCCATGGCGGCCCAGGCTTCCGGGCAGATGCCGGAATAGTTGTCACTGGCGAATTGTTGGCTCTTGTCGGTCATGGCCCATTCCTGTGGTCGATGTTGGTGCGCACTGTAACCAAGATTGTCGCGGGTGCGCACGCACTGTAAATGCAAAGTCACTGGGGAATTATGCACGGTACTGGAACGATGCCTGTCGGACGTGTCCGCGATGGGGCTCTGGATCTGCTCAAGTGGCTGGCGCTGTTGAGTATGGTACTGGACCACCTGCGCTATGTCGGTTTAAGCCTGGATGGCCTGTATGTGCCGGGGCGCCTGGCGTTTCCGTGGTTTTGCCTGGCGATTGCGGCCAACCTGCATCGAGTCGCAGGCACGCCAGTGACGCGCCAATGGCATTACGTGGGGTGGCTGTTGCTGTTCAGTGTGATCAGCGAAGTGCCATACCGGATGTTTATCGAGGATGCCGATACGCTGAACGTATTGCCGACGTTGGCGCTGGGTTTGCTGGTTGCCAGAGGATGGCATCAGAAGGCGCTTCTTGATCGAGGATTGGCGCTGATTGCTGTCATGATCGCAGCCGTGTTTTCCACGCAACTGATGTTTGGCTTTTTTGGCGTATTACTGCCACTGGCGATGGTTCTGGTGTTTTGTCGTCCCTGGTATTTCAGCATATTACCGGGCGCGGTCTGCGTCGTAGCCAATCAATGGCAGGCCCTGCTCAACAGCGGTACGTTTTTGGCGCTGTCGGGACTGACGGTGTGCATGGTCGCGCCACTGCTCGGCTTGGTCCTGCTGCGACATGCCAAAAACGCCGCGCCACCCGCCATGCGGCGCTGGGCGTATAGCCTTTACCCCGCGCATTTTATGGTGTTGCTTGCCGTTCGACAGGTGATTGCTTGACCGCGCAAGGGCCGTATTGGCTATGGCTTTTCAAGCCAGGGAGGAGGGAACGGATGGGCACGATACAGTTCACGCATTCTTTTTACATCGCTCTCGAACCAGTCCCGTATCCATCGTCGGTACTGCAGGGAAATAACCTGTTGATTCGTTGGGTTGTCACATCCTTCGATGACAGCCTGGGCGGCCATCATTCCTGACATTAGTGCTTTAAGAACCCCATGAGAGGCGCCCGGATCTATCACCGTGCTGGCGTCTCCCGCGATGAAGTAGCCATTGCCTGCCGATTGCTCGCAGATTCTCCAAGTAACATCGGCACCCTGCATTTTCCCCACGTGGGTCAGGTGTTCGAAGGAGGATGGAACAGCAGATGCCTTGCAGATCTGAGCGTGCTCAAAATAGAGGCGTGTCCAGTGATACAGCTTTCGTCCTACCTGTGCGGTCCAATACCACCCCAGCCGATCGGCGAAAATACCCAGTGCACTTTCGTCGACCGTTCCGCTCGTATAACCATACAGGGCCGTAAGTGGCGGTGAGTAGCAACGTGATCCCAGCCCGAGCTGACGTGTGAGCCAGCCATGAGCGCCGCTGGCATCCACAAGCTGGCGGCAAGACAGAGCCCCGGTAAGGGTTTGCACGCCCATGACACGACCGTTTTCCAGGAGTACCTTTTTTGCATGGCAAGGCTGCAGGGCCTGGACCCCCAGCGCGATTGCCTTCGCCAATAAAAAACCATCCAATGTGGACCTGGGTATTTGAAACCCTGACCAAGCGCCATCGGCATCATTTCCGAAGGGAGTAAAGTTTCGTTCCTTATCCCACGTTACCCAGTTTCCAAAAGGCCTGATGAATTTGCCCGCCTGCACTTGGTTCATCACACCTAGCTGTTTAAGAAGAGGCTCTATGCCAGGATGCAGTGTTTCGCCAGGACGTTCGCGAGGAAATGAAAGGCGCTCAACAATGGCCACCCTCAAGCCATGTTGAGCGCAAGCAATAGCCGTCGCGCATCCTGCTGGGCCGGCGCCTATTATGACGACATCGTAGTCAGTCATCGTGTCGGACTTTAGTTGTGGTTAAACGGGTTGCCATGGACGCGTGCCTGATTGGTGAAAAATGACATGTGGCCAGACGAGATAATTTGAAGTTTCTATGACTTTGATTAAGGTTTTATTGAAGTGTGGAGAGGCGCTTGGTTCATAGCGATAGAGTTCGAATCGATAAGCGGCGGCATCAAGTTTGACGTTTGAATTTAGAGGGGCGTCGAGCTCTCTTAAATCGTCGGACGTTATAGTTTTGAACGAGCGTATAAACCATTTTTCATGCAGGGAGCCGAGTGCAAGTTTGACACGTCGGAATGCATCAATACGTCTTTGGTATTCCAAGGTATCAATCTTGCCGGTCAAGGCGAGTGAGAACTTACCTTCCAGAGCGCTTTCCGTATAATCACCATAGCGATAACTGTGATAAGCAATTTGTGTCACGTTGTTGGAAATAATACTGTGTGGTGCGGGGATGCCGTCCCAAGAAAAACCGGCGGTGATGCCTATTTCCTGATCGAGCATCGGTTTAATCGTCGGGCCCGCTCCGGCGTCGGGTTCAAAGGATTGAGCGGCGTCAGGAGCGACTGCCGGCCAAAATGAACTCAGCGCGGCACACAGTTTTGCGTCCTCTGGAAAAGGGCTGCCTAGCCTGTACGCTGCGAGGTGCGGCACGGCGCCCGAGCTACTCTCGTATTCGACAGCACCGACATCCCAGCCAGGAGCAAAGACTCCCGCTGCGGCATCTGGAAGGCATGAGGCACGTTTTGCCGACGCTGTATCAGGTTTGGCCGCAGTCGACTGTCCAACAGTTGACCCATGGTGACCCACAATCGCAGTTATGCTGACATCAGTGCTGGAAAAGAGGGTGGGAAAAGACTGGATATTGGCCGCATAGCGAGAATCGGACAGGCATTCAGGGGCTGTCCGAAACACGGTTTTTTGAATGTCCGGACTCAGGGTCTCCAGCCACTCGCTCAGATGCCGCTGATTACACAGAGGGTAGAAGTCGGGAGCGCACAGCAAAGAGTAGGCGGGTATGCGATTTGGAAAAGCGGTGTCCAGCGCTGGGCACTGAGCTTGAATCCAGCCGTCTGCGGTAAAGTCCAGGTAATGCAGGGCTTGGAAGTCGCCTTTTTCCAGCTCACTGAGGATGCCTGGCTGTTGGTTGAAGTTAACAAGGTTGCCGGCGTCGTCAACTTTATGGCGAATGTGCACATATTCCGGAGCGTTTTCGGGCCCGATCAGGGTGGATGCTAACAGCCTTGGCGATTTTGGTACGTTGAAGGTCAACGGCTTACCTTTGTATTGCGCCGCTTCAACCAGAAATCTGCGTGGCGAGGCTGCCATGAGCCCCGCGCCGAATTCCAGTTCGCAAAGCCAGTTGCCGAGCCCTTCGGTTATGACAAAAGGTGGTTGACTGATGTCTGGCTCTTCCCAGCCCGACCCGGCGCCCAACATCAAGTGTAGGCGGCGTATTTTCTCGTTTTTGTGCATCGCTGTCAGTTGGACGTCAAGGTTCAGACCCTCAATGCACTCGGTGCCGTGGAACAGTTTGTGCAGGGGTACCCAAAAATCGTGGGTTTCGTCCTTTTCGCGCACGCGCATAGGACCGAAAGTTGTGGCGTCTCCTTTGCGTTGGATGGCGATGTAGGCGGCGTATCGAGCAGGCAAGACACGAATGGCGTGGTTGTCATCTGCAACAAAAGGTAGGAACCCTCTACTTTGTGCATCGTACAAAGGTTCAGCGGTGCCAACGCGTGATATGCCGGTTCGTGAAAAACACATATCGGCCTGTTCTTTGTGAACTGTATCAGGTGCCGGTCGGTACTCATTAGCAAAGACGACCACTGCCATGGGCGCACCATTGGCGAGTTCTTTTAATTGCTGGAGGCTGGGTGGTTGGCTGCCGTAAACATAGTTCATGACTGTTTCCAGCTCGGCAGCCGTGGGGTAAATCTGAAGTGGATTACCTTTCGCATCCATTGTTACGTTAGCGTTGGCCAGTGCGTGAAACAGCAAACTGAGTGCGGGCTTGCCGGGTTCAATGCCGCGTACACCGCTTGACGCGAAGTCTTCAAAGCCGGCGAGTGTTCGATCCACCTTTAAGACGTTACGCAGTTCATCTTGCAAGGAAGGTGCAAGGATGTTGAGGCCGTGATGAAGCAGTAAGTTATGCCAGCCACCAGGGGCCAGTCGGGTGCAAATATCTTTGACTTGATCAATTAAAGCCATGTTTGTTCTCCTGCGGTTTAAAAGTCAGTTTCAAGATAGCGTTGCCGGATTGTTGCGCGAGTCGAGGTATTGCTCGGGGAGCAATTAAGTTCTGATGTAGGGTGAAATGCAAAAGACGTTTTGTAAGTGGTTATTTGGTTGGGTGTTTTCAAAGTTTATTTTAATGTTTGCCTATTAGTGGTTTTTGTAAGAAGCCTCTTTCAGTAGGGTTGTTTGTATATAAAACTTTCTGCCGGGCAGGTGCCTGCCTCTTCGTGTACGTTGAAAACGAGGTCGACCAGCAACCCATGTCGTAAACGCACCTTTGCATGGCGTGCGCAGGCATTTGACCTGTCTGCGCCAGCCCTACCATCGCATCAAAGGGCCCTGCACGGGCCTCAACAATACGAAAGGCTGGGAGAGACGCGATGTTCAGCAAACAAGACCAGATCCAGGGATATGACGACGCACTGCTGGCGGCCATGAATGCCGAGGAGCAGCGCCAGGAAGATCATATCGAGTTGATCGCGTCAGAGAACTACACCAGCAAACGCGTGATGCAAGCCCAAGGCAGCGGCCTCACCAACAAATACGCCGAAGGCTACCCAGGCAAGCGCTACTACGGTGGCTGCGAGCATGTGGACAAAGTTGAAGCCCTGGCCATCGAGCGCGCCAAGCAGCTGTTCGGCGCCGATTACGCCAATGTGCAGCCACACTCCGGCTCGTCCGCCAACAGCGCTGTGTACCTGGCCCTGCTGAACGCCGGCGACACCATCCTGGGCATGAGCCTGGCCCACGGCGGTCACCTGACCCACGGCGCCAAGGTGTCGTCCTCGGGCAAGCTGTACAACGCGGTGCAATACGGGATCAACACCGACACCGGCCTGATCGATTACGACGAAGTCGAGCGCCTGGCGGTGGAGCACAAGCCGAAAATGGTCGTGGCCGGTTTCTCCGCCTACTCCAAGACCCTGGATTTCCCACGCTTCCGTCAGATCGCGGACAAAGTGGGGGCGCTGCTGTTCGTCGACATGGCCCACGTCGCCGGCCTGGTTGCCGCCGGCCTGTACCCGAACCCGCTGCCCTACGCCGATGTGGTCACCACCACCACCCACAAGACCCTGCGCGGTCCTCGTGGCGGCCTGATCCTGGCCAGGTCCAATGAAGAGATCGAAAAGAAACTCAACGCCGCCGTATTCCCCGGCGCCCAGGGCGGCCCGCTGATGCACGTCATCGCCGGCAAGGCCGTGTGCTTCAAGGAAGCGCTGGAGCCAGGCTTCAAGGCTTACCAGCAGCAAGTGATCGACAACGCCCAGGCGATGGCCAGCGTATTTATCAAACGCGGCTACGATGTAGTGTCCGGCGGCACCGATAACCACCTGTTCCTGGTCAGCCTGATCCGTCAGGGCCTTACCGGCAAAGAGGCGGACGCCGCCCTCGGTCGCGCCCACATCACCGTCAACAAGAACGCCGTGCCGAATGACCCGCAGTCGCCGTTCGTGACCTCGGGCCTGCGCATCGGCACCCCGGCGGTGACCACGCGTGGTTTCAAAGTGCCGCAGTGCATCGAACTGGCCGGCTGGATCTGCGACATCCTCGACAACCTCGGCGATGCCGACGTCGAGGCCAACGTGGCCAAGCACGTGTCTGCCCTGTGCGCTGATTTCCCGGTTTATCGCTGAGCGCGGTTTTGGAGTAATGACTATGCAACGCTACTCGGGCTTCGGCCTCTTCAAGCACTCCCTCAGCCACCATGAAAACTGGCAGAAGATGTGGCGCACGCCGACCCCCAAGAAAGTCTACGACGTGGTCATCGTCGGCGGCGGCGGGCATGGTCTGGCGACCGCCTACTACCTGGCCAAAGAGCACGGCATCACCAACGTGGCCGTGGTCGAGAAAGGCTGGCTGGGCGGCGGTAACACCGCGCGCAACACCACCATCGTGCGTTCCAACTACCTGTGGGACGAGTCGGCGCACCTGTACGAACACGCGATGAAGCTGTGGGAAGGCCTGTCCCAGGACCTCAACTACAACGTGATGTTCTCCCAGCGTGGCGTGTACAACCTGTGCCACACCTTGCAGGACATCCGTGATTCCGAGCGCCGTGTGAGCGCCAACCGCCTCAATGGCGTGGACGGCGAATTGCTCAATGCCAAGCAAGTGGCCGACGAGATCCCATACCTCGACTGCTCGAAAAACACCCGCTACCCGGTGCTCGGCGCCACCGTGCAACGGCGCGGCGGCGTGGCCCGTCACGATGCCGTGGCCTGGGGCTTTGCCCGTGCCGCCGACGCCCTTGGCGTGGACCTGATCCAGCAGACCGAAGTGATCGGCTTTCGCAAGGAAAACGGCGTGTGCATCGGCGTGGAAACCAACAAGGGCTTCATCGGCGCCAAGCGCGTCGGTGTAGTCACTGCCGGTAATTCCGGGCACATGGCTTCGCTCGCCGGGTTCCGCCTGCCCATCGAATCCCACCCGCTGCAAGCGCTGGTGTCGGAGCCGATCAAGCCGATTATCGACAGCGTGATCATGTCCAACGCCGTACACGGCTACATCAGCCAGTCCGACAAGGGCGACCTGGTGATCGGCGCCGGTATCGACGGCTACAACGGCTACGGCCAGCGCGGCTCGTACCCGGTGATCGAACACACCATCCAGGCCATCGTCGAGATGTTCCCGGTGCTGTCCCGCGTGCGCATGAACCGTCAGTGGGGCGGCATCGTCGACACCACGCCGGATGCGTGCCCGATCATCTCCAAGACTCCGGTGCCGAACATGTTCTTCAACTGCGGTTGGGGCACCGGGGGCTTCAAGGCCACGCCGGGCTCAGGCAACGTGTTTGCCGCCAGCCTGGCCAAGGGTGAAATGCACCCATTGGCGGCACCTTTCTCCATCGACCGTTTCCACAACGGTGCGTTGATCGACGAACACGGCGCTGCGGCCGTCGCCCACTAACAGGAGAAATTCCCTATGTTGCATATCTTCTGTCCTCACTGTGGCGAACTGCGCTCCGAAGAGGAATTCCACGCATCCGGCCAAGCGCATATTCCGCGCCCGCTGGACCCGAATGCCTGCACCGATGAAGAGTGGGGCGACTATATGTTCTTCCGCGACAACCCGCGCGGCCTGCACCACGAACTGTGGATCCACGCTGCCGGTTGCCGCCAGTACTTCAACGCGACCCGCGACACCCTGACCTACGAAATTCTTGAAACCTACAAGATCGGTGAGAAGCCACAATTCACCGCCAAGGCCTCTGGAGAGAAGGTATGAGCCAGACCAATCGCCTGTCCAACGGTGGCCGGATCGACCGTAATAAAGTCCTGACGTTTACTTTCAACGGCCAGACCTACAAAGGCTTTGAAGGCGACACATTGGCCGCCGCCCTGCTGGCCAACGGCGTCGACATCATCGGCCGCAGCTTCAAGTACTCGCGCCCTCGCGGCATCTTTGCCGCCGGCGCCGAAGAGCCGAACGCGGTGCTGCAGATCGGCGCCACCGAAGCCACCCAGATTCCCAACGTGCGCGCCACGCAACAGGCGCTGTACCAAGGCCTGGTCGCCACCAGCACCAACGGCTGGCCGAACGTCAACAATGACGTGATGGGCATCCTCGGCAAGGTCGGCGGCAAGCTGATGCCGCCGGGGTTCTACTACAAAACCTTCATGTACCCGCAATCGTTCTGGATGACCTACGAGAAGTACATTCGTAAGGCCGCCGGCCTCGGCCGCTCGCCGACCGAGAACGATCCGGACACCTACGACAACTTCAACCGTCACTGTGACGTGCTGGTCGTCGGCGCCGGTCCTGCGGGCCTGGCTGCCGCACTGGCCGCCGCCCGCAGCGGTGCCCGCGTGATCCTCGCCGACGAGCAGGAAGAGTTCGGTGGTTCGCTGCTGGACTCGCGTGAAAGCCTCGACGGCAAGCCGGCTGTGGAATGGGTTGCCAGCGTCATCGCTGAACTCAAGGCCCTGCCGGACGTGGTGCTGTTGCCCCGCGCCACCGTCAACGGCTACCACGACCATAACTTCCTGACCATTCACGAGCGCCTCACCGATCACCTCGGTGACCGTGCGCCGATTGGCGTGGTGCGTCAGCGTATCCACCGTGTGCGTGCCAAGCGCGTGGTGCTGGCGACCGGCGCGTGCGAGCGTCCGCTGGTGTACGGCAACAACGACGTGCCGGGCAACATGCTGGCCGGTGCGGTCTCCACCTACGTGCGTCGCTACGGCGTGGCACCGGGCAAGAAGCTGGTGCTGTCGACCAACAACGACCACGCCTACCGCGTTGCCCTGGACTGGCTCGATGCCGGCCTGCACGTGGTGGCCGTGGCCGATGTACGCCACAACCCACGCGGCGCGCTGGTGGAAGAAGCCCGCGCCAAAGGCATTCGTATCCTCACCGGCAGCGCCGTGATCGAAGCCCGTGGCAGCAAGCACGTGACCGCCGCCCGCGTGGCTGCGATCGATGTGAAAGCGCATAAAGTCACCAGCCCAGGCGAATGGCTGGAGTGCGACCTGGTAGCCAGCTCCGGCGGCTATAGCCCGGTAGTTCACCTGGCTTCGCACCTGGGCGGCAAGCCGACCTGGCGTGAAGATATCCTCGGTTTTGTACCGGGCGAAGCGCCGCAGAAACGCGTGTGTGTCGGTGGGATCAACGGGGTCTACGGCCTTGGCGACTCCCTGGCGGATGGTTTTGAAGGCGGCGTGCGCGCGGCCAGCGAAGCCGGTTTCGCGCCGGTGGAAGGCACCTTGCCCAAAGCGCTGAGCCGCCTGGAAGAGCCGACTTTGGCGGTTTACCAAGTACCGCACGACAAGCCGACTGCACGGGCGCCGAAGCAATTCGTCGACCTGCAGAACGACGTGACCGCCGCCGCCATCGAACTCGCCACTCGCGAAGGTTTCGAGTCGGTCGAGCACGTCAAGCGCTACACCGCGCTGGGCTTCGGCACCGACCAGGGCAAACTGGGCAACGTCAACGGCCTGGCCATTGCCGCCCGCTCGCTGAACGTGACCATCCCGCAGATGGGCACCACCATGTTCCGTCCCAACTACACGCCGGTGACTTTCGGCGCCGTAGCGGGCCGTCACTGTGGGCACATCTTCGAACCGGTGCGCTACACCGCGTTGCACGCCTGGCACGTGAAGAACGGTGCCGAGTTTGAAGACGTCGGCCAGTGGAAGCGCCCTTGGTACTTCCCGCGCAACGGTGAAGACCTGCACGCCGCCGTCAAACGCGAATGCCTGGCCGTGCGTGACAGCGTCGGCCTGCTGGATGCGTCCACCCTCGGCAAGATCGACATCCAGGGCCCCGACGCGCGGGAGTTCCTCAACCGCATCTACACCAACGCTTGGACCAAGCTCGACGTGGGCAAGGCGCGCTATGGCCTGATGTGCAAGGAAGATGGCATGGTCTTCGACGACGGCGTGACTGCCTGCCTCGCCGACAACCACTTCCTGATGACCACCACCACCGGCGGCGCTGCCCGTGTGCTGCAATGGCTGGAAATCTACCAACAGACCGAATGGCCAGACCTCAAGGTGTATTTCACCTCGGTCACCGACCACTGGGCGACCATGACCCTGTCCGGCCCCAACAGCCGCAAGCTGCTGGCGGAAGTCACCGACATCGACCTGGACAAGGACGGGTTCCCGTTCATGACCTGGAAAGAAGGCCTGGTCGGCGGCGTACCGGCGCGGGTGTTCCGCATTTCGTTTACCGGTGAGCTGTCATACGAAGTCAACGTGCAGGCCGACTACGCCATGGGTGTGTTGGAAAAAATCGTCGACGCCGGCAAAAAGTACAACCTGACCCCGTACGGCACCGAGACCATGCACGTATTGCGGGCCGAGAAGGGCTTCATCATTGTCGGCCAGGACACTGACGGCTCGATGACCCCGGATGACCTCAACATGGGGTGGTGCGTGGGCCGTACCAAGCCGTTCTCGTGGATCGGCTGGCGTGGCATGAACCGTGAAGACTGTGTGCGTGAAGAACGCAAGCAACTGGTGGGCTTGAAGCCGGTCGATCCGAAGGTGTGGCTGCCGGAAGGCGCGCAACTGGTGTTTGATCCGAAGCAATCGATCCCGATGAAGATGGTCGGTCACGTCACCTCCAGCTACGCCCACAACTCCCTCGGCTATTCGTTTGCGCTGGGTGTGGTCAAGGGCGGCTTGAAGCGTATCGGCGAGCGGGTGTTCTCACCGCAGGCCGATGGCAGCGTGATCGAGGCGGAGATTGTTTCTTCGGTGTTCTTCGACCCCAAAGGCGATCGCCAGAACATCTGACAGGCCAAGCCCCTCCCTCAAGTTGAAATGCATTCCCCTGTGGGAGGGGGCTTGCCCCCGATGAGGTCAGCAGCCTCACAACAGAATTCAGAACAGGTGCTTTATGACAGCAGCCAATGTTTACCAACAACGCCCCACCTCCGGCGCCAAGGCCGAGTCGTCGCTGCATCACGCCGACCTCGCCAGCCAGGTCGGCAAGGGCCGCAAGAACGCCGGCGTGACCGTGCGTGAAAAGAAACTCCTGGGCCATCTGACGATTCGTGGCGACGGCCATGACGCAGCTTTCGCCGCCGGCGTGCACAAAGCCATCGGCATCGAGTTGCCCGGCGCGCTGCAAGTGATCGTCAAGGGTGAAACCAGCCTGCAATGGCTCGGCCCGGATGAGTGGTTGCTGATCGTGCCGAGCGGTGAAGAATTCGCCGCCGAGCAAAACCTGCGCGCCGCCCTGGGCGACCTGCATATCCAGGTCGTCAATGTCAGCGGCGGCCAGCAGATCCTCGAACTCAGCGGCCCGAACGTGCGCGATGTGCTGATGAAGTCCACCAGCTACGACGTGCACCCCAACAACTTCCCGGTGGGCAAGGCAGTGGGCACGGTGTTCGCCAAGTCGCAACTGGTGATCCGCCACACGGCTGAAGACACCTGGGAGCTGGTGATCCGTCGCAGCTTCTCGGATTACTGGTGGTTGTGGTTGCAGGATGCATCGGCCGAGTTCGGCCTGAGCGTCCAAGCCTGAGGAATGAGCCATGAGCCGCGCACCCGATACATGGATTTTGACCGCCGACTGCCCCAGCGTGCTCGGCACGGTGGACGCGGTCACCCGCTACCTGTTCGAACAGGGTTGCTACGTCACCGAGCACCACTCGTTCGATGACCGGCTTTCGGGCCGGTTCTTTATCCGCGTGGAATTCCGCCAGCCCGATGGTTTTGACGAACAGGCGTTCCGCGATGGCCTGGCCACCCGCGGTGAAGCCTTCGGCATGATCTTCGAGCTGACGGCGCCGAACTACCGGCCAAAAGTGGTGATCATGGTCTCCAAGGCCGATCACTGCCTCAACGACCTGCTGTATCGCCAGCGCATCGGCCAACTGTCGATGGACGTGGTCGCGGTGGTGTCCAACCACCCCGATCTGAAACCCTTGGCCGACTGGCACCAGATTCCCTACTACCATTTCCCCCTCGACCCCAACGACAAACCGTCCCAGGAGCGTCAGGTGTGGCAGGTGGTGGAAGACACCGGCGCCGAATTGGTGATCCTTGCGCGCTACATGCAAGTGCTGTCGCCGGAGCTGTGCCGCAAGCTCGATGGCAAGGCCATCAACATTCACCACTCGTTGCTGCCGGGGTTCAAGGGCGCCAAGCCGTATCACCAGGCGTACAACAAGGGCGTGAAGCTGGTAGGCGCCACGGCGCATTACATCAACAACGACCTGGACGAAGGCCCGATCATCGCCCAGGGCGTGGAGGTGGTGGATCATAGCCACTATCCCGAGGACTTGATTGCCAAGGGGCGTGATATCGAAGGGCTGACGTTGGCCCGGGCGGTGGGGTATCACATTGAGCGGCGGGTGTTTTTAAACGCCAATCGGACGGTGGTGCTCTGACTGACGCCATCGGGGGCAAGCCCCCTCCCACCTTTGGAATGCGGTCGAATGTGGGAGGGGGCTTGCCCCCGATGAGGCCCTCACTAACAACGCAAGAACAGCATCTGTACCCGAGCACTTAAACGCGCTGCCCATCCCAAGGGCAACGCAGTTCCATAAAAACAACAGCGAGGTGAAAGCATGTCTGGTAATCGTGGTGTCGTGTATCTCGGCAACGGCAAGGTCGAAGTACAGAAAATCGACTATCCCAAAATGCAGGACCCCCGTGGCAGGAAGATCGAGCACGGCGTCATCCTGCGCGTGGTCTCCACCAACATCTGCGGCTCCGACCAACACATGGTGCGTGGCCGCACCACTGCCCAGACCGGCCTGGTGCTCGGTCATGAAATTACCGGTGAAGTGATCGAGAAGGGCAGCGACGTCGAGAACCTGAAAATCGGCGACCTGGTTTCCGTGCCCTTCAACGTAGCCTGTGGCCGCTGCCGCTCGTGCAAAGAGCAACACACCGGTGTGTGCCTGACCGTCAACCCGGCCCGTGCCGGCGGCGCCTATGGCTATGTTGACATGGGCGACTGGACCGGCGGCCAGGCCGAATATGTGCTGGTGCCTTACGCCGACTTCAACCTGCTCAAATTGCCGGACCGCGACAAGGCCATGGAGAAGATCCGCGACCTGACATGTCTATCCGACATCCTGCCCACCGGCTACCACGGTGCAGTCACCGCCGGCGTTGGCCCAGGCAGTACCGTGTACATCGCCGGTGCCGGCCCTGTGGGCTTGGCGGCGGCGGCATCGGCGCGCCTGTTGGGTGCGGCAGTGGTGATCATCGGTGACGTCAACCCGATCCGCCTGGCCCACGCCAAGGCCCAGGGCTTCGAGATTGCCGACCTGTCCCAGGACACCCCGCTGCACGAACAGATCGCCGCACTGCTGGGCGAGCCGGAAGTGGACTGCGCCGTCGATGCCGTGGGCTTCGAAGCCCGTGGTCATGGTCATGAAGGCGTCAAGGCGGAAGCCCCGGCCACCGTGCTCAACTCCCTGATGGGCGTGGTGCGCGTGGCGGGCAAGATCGGTATCCCTGGCCTCTACGTCACCGAAGACCCGGGTGCTGTGGACGCTGCGGCAAAAATGGGCAGCCTGAGCATCCGCTTCGGCCTGGGCTGGGCCAAGTCCCACAGCTTCCACACCGGCCAGACGCCTGTGATGAAGTACAACCGCCAACTGATGCAGGCGATCATGTGGGACCGCATTAACATTGCCGAAATCGTGGGCGTGCAGGTGATCAGCCTGGATGACGCACCGCGCGGCTATGGTGAGTTCGATGCGGGCGTGCCGAAGAAGTTTGTGATTGATCCGCATAAGTTGTTCAGTGCGGCGTAAGGCAAACAGCTGAAAAAATGGCGACCCTGGAGGTCGCCATTTTTTATAGGTTATTTGAGGGTTGAGAGTCGCAGGTAGGGATCGGCGACCTCACCGTTCTTGATCAGCCGCTGGCCGCCGTAGTCGCAATGAAACTTGCCGTCTCGTTCATTGATCTCCTCGGCTTTGAGTTCATACTCCGGGCCCAGATAGTCGTCTTTGGTTGCGGCCGTTTGTCCTGTCCACGTCTTGCCTTTGGCCGTGGCGGTGTATTGATAGCCCTCGCCATAGGGTGGTGGGAGGTCGGGGTCTGTGTAGGGCTTTGATTGAATATCACCGACGGCGGGGCATTGGTCGATCCCGGTGGCCTCGGGCCGTGAAGCCTGGTCTTGCCCGCGTGCTTGCAAATGGTTGATTGCGCTGAAGGCAGCATAAAAATTGGGTATCAATCCGATCATGATCGTTACAGCTCCTTGTTCAATTGGGCTGTCTTCCCAGTGTGTATTACCGAGAGGACTGCCCTGAGTGGCTGTCACGGTGTTTGAGTTCCGGAAAATCCTATACTGCCGTTTGCGCTCATCGCGGTCATCAGCTTCAACGTGTTGCAAGGGCACCCTGATAGACAGTTGGCCCCGTCGGCTGCTTGCTCAGCGACCCACCCTTGGTCTCCGAACTCACCATCAACTCCACCGGCTTGCGGATGCTTTTCTGCTGGCGTGGGTTGAGTCCGATAATGCCTTTGCCATCTTCCGGCAACAGCCCCAGGGAAACCGGCGCGCTGCCTTCTGGAATGGCCCAGAGTTCCAGGCTGCGGTCCGGCTCCGGGGCCGCCGTGGCGATCGGTTCAACTTCGAGGTAATCCTTGTGCGCAATGATTTGAGCGGCCGGCTGCTGGGCCGTGGTCACCAGGGTGGCGGCGGACTTGACGTTATCCTGGGTGTAGAGCGCGCCGCCGAGGCCGGCGACGATGGCCATGCAGGCGCCGATAAACACACGTGGGCGGCTCCAGAATGGGGACGTTGGCTCAATCACTTGGGGGCGTGTGGCGCTCATAAGGCTAATCCTGGCTGTGTTGAAGTCATTTCATGGACTCTGGTATTCCCATTGGGTTCCTCGGCCCGGCCGGAACAATGCGTCGGATACCCAGTCAAACGCCTGCTTTCACCCCTACACCCAGAGGTTGTTTCGATGAAGATTTCACGCGGTTTCGCCCTTTCCTGCCTGATGACCCTGGCAGCCGGCCCGGTGCTTGCCGCAGGGTTCAGCCTTGGCGACGCGGCCAATGCCATTTCCGGCATGCAGGGTGGTAACAACAAGGCAGCGGCCGCAGCGCCGTCGTCCGAGACGGCCGGGTTGCTGAGCGCCCTGACCTCGCAACTGAACATCACCCCCGAACAAGCGGTGGGCGGCACGGGCGCCATGCTGGGCCTGGCCAAGAACAAATTGAGCGGCAACGACTATTCGCAACTGGGTAATAGCGTGCCTGGCCTCGACCAACTGTCGGGCAATAATGCGTTGGGCAGCCTCGGGGCCTTGAGCGGGATGCTCGGCCAGGCTGGCGGTAGCAAGACCAGCGGCCTGGATGGCCTGCTGGGTAATGTGAAGAACACCAACGACCTGAACACCGCGTTCAGCGCCTTGGGCATGGACAGTGGCATGGTCGGCCAGTTTGCCCCGGTGATCCTGCAATACCTGGGTGGCCAGGGTGCCAGCAGCTCGGTGCTGGGCAAGCTGGCCCAGGCCTGGGGCACCGGCAGTTAAAGGCGCTCCGCGCGCAGTTGTTCGATGCGTGCGTCCTTCTCCGTCCAGAGCTGGTTCACCCAGTCCTGGACGGTCTGGCGAAATGCCGGATCATTCTCGTAATCTCCTTGCCACAGCGCCGGGTCCAGCTCACGGGTGCGGATATCGATGATCACCTTCGGTACCGATCCGCAAATCAAATCCCAGAACCCTGGAATCCTGTCTTGCGGGTAGACCACCGTCACATCGAGCACAGCATCCAGTTGTTCACCCATCGCCGCCAGCACGAATGCCACACCGCCCGCCTTGGGCTTGAGCAAGCGGGTGAAAGGTGAGCCCTGCTGTTTGCGCTTGGCCTCGCTGAACCGCGTACCTTCCAGATAATTGACCACCGTCACCGGCTGGCGCTTGAACAGCTCGCAGGCCTCTTTGGTGATCTTCAAATCCTGCCCCGCCAGTTCGGGATGCTTGGCCAGGAACGCCTTGGTGTAGCGCTTCATGAACGGGTAATCCAGCGCCCACCAGGCCAGGCCCAGGAAGGGCACCCAGATCAGCTCTTTTTTCAGGAAGAATTTGAAGAACGGCGTACGCCGGTTGAGGGCCTGGATCAAGGCCGGGATATCAACCCAGGATTGGTGGTTGCTGATTACCAGGTAACTGGTGTCACCCCGCAGATCGTCGCCGCCGCGAATGTCCCACTGGGTCGGGATGCACAGCGAGAAAATCAGCTTGTCGATCTCGGCCCAGGTCTCGGCGATCCACATCACCGCCCATGACATGTAGTCACGCAAGCGCCCCGGGGCTACCAGCTTGAGCAGGGCAAACACCATCAACGGACCGAACAGCACGAGGGTGTTGAGCAAGAGCAGCAGGGTGACGAAACAGCCGGTGAGCAGGCGGCGCATAAGTAACTCTTGGAATCTTGTGGGCGGGCCATCATAAGCAAGGTGAGTCTAGAGGCCAAATCGCAAATCACCGTACGAATGTTTCACAATGTGCCGGGTATGGTGGGGTTAGCTAACTAACCGGCGCTTTTGCGGTCTAGAATCCGCCTACTTCTTTCCGAGGACATCACTTCGTGAAACTGCTTCTTGCCTCCCTCGCCCTGGTTGCCGTGCCGGTCATGGCCGCCGAACCGACCCTCTACGGTCGCTACGAATATATCCAGTTGCCGGAGATCGGCGAAACCTTCAAGGCCAAGATGGACACTGGCGCGCTGACCGCCTCGCTGTCGGCCCGCGACATCCAGACCTTCACCCGTGACGGTGACGATTGGGTGCGTTTCCGCCTCGGCGGCAAGGACGCGTCCGATAAGGTCTACGAGCACAAAGTCTCGCGCATCAGCAAGATCAAGAGCCGCGCCGACGAAGATGAGGACAAGGACGAAGCCACCGTGGCCAAGCGCCCGGTGATCGACCTGGAAATGTGCCTGGGCGACGTCAAGCGCACCGTTGAGGTCAACCTCACCGACCGCAGCAGCTTCAACTACCCGCTGCTGATCGGCGCCAAGGCTCTGCGCGAGTTCGGCGCTGCGGTCAACCCGGCGCGTCGCTACACTGCTGACAAACCGGACTGCTGACGGACCACCATGCCCCACATCCTGATTGTCGAAGACGAAGCGGCGATAGCCGACACGCTGATATTCGCCCTGCAAGGCGAGGGCTTCACCACCACCTGGCTGACACTCGGCCAGGCGGCGTTGGAGCATCAACGCCAGACGCCGGCCGACCTGATCATCCTCGACATCGGCCTGCCGGACATCACCGGGTTTGAAACCTGCAAGCAACTGCGCCGGTTCAGCGAAGTGCCGGTGATGTTCCTCAGCGCACGGGATGGCGAGATCGACCGGGTGGTGGGGCTGGAAATCGGCGCCGACGATTATGTGGTCAAGCCCTTCAGCCCTCGGGAAGTGACGGCGCGGGTCAGGGCGATCCTCAAGCGCATTGGCCCAGGAGCTGCGCCGGTGGTGTTCCAGGTAGACCTGGAGCGCATGCAGATCATGTATCGCGGCCAGCCGTTGAGCCTCACGCGTCACGAATTCCGCCTGCTGCAAAGCCTGCTGGAACAGCCTGAACGTGTATTCAGCCGCGAGCAGCTGTTGGACGCGGTCGGCGTGGCGGCGGATGCCGGTTACGAACGCAACATCGACAGCCATATCAAAAGCCTGCGCAGCAAGTTACGCAACGTGGCTGCCGACGCCGAGCCGATCCAGACCCATCGCGGCCTCGGCTACAGCTACAGCCCGGGCAACAGCTGATGCGCCTGGGGCTGCGGATCTTCCTGGTGTACGCGCTGTTTATCGGCCTGACCGGCTACTTCGTGCTCAGCACCGTGATGAAGGAAATCCGCCCTGGCGTGCGCCAGTCCACCGAAGAAACCCTGGTGGACACCGCCAACCTGCTGGCCGAAATCCTGCGCGACGACGTGAAGAACGGCACCCTCGGCCAAAGCCACTGGCCCGAACTGCTCAAGGCCTATGGCAATCGCCAGCCGGGCGCGACCATCTGGGGATTGCCGAAGAACCAGGTCAACCACCGCATCTACGTGACCGACGCCAAGGGCATTGTGTTGCTCGACTCCACGGGCGAAGCGGTGGGGCAGGACTATTCCAAATGGAACGACGTGTACCTGACCCTGCGCGGCGAGTACGGTGCGCGCTCCACCCGCAGCGAGCTGGATGACCCCACTTCCTCGGTGATGCACGTGGGCGCGCCGATCCGTGACAACGGCCAGATCATCGGCGTGGTCACCGTGGCCAAGCCGAACAGCTCGTTGCAGCCCTACGTCGACCGCACCGAGCGGCGCCTGCTGTGGTACGGCGCGGGCCTGGTGATTCTCGGCCTGTTGCTCGGCGCGCTGCTGTCGTGGTGGCTGAGCGTTGCGCTGCGTCGCTTGACGGCTTACGCCGAGGCGGTCAGCGAGGGCCGGCGCGCCGAGTTGCCGCACTACCGTGGCGGTGAACTCAAGCAGTTGTCCACCGCCGTCGAGCACATGCGCACGCAGTTGGAAGGCAAGGCCTACGTCGAACACTATGTGCACACCCTGACCCACGAGTTGAAGAGCCCGCTGGCCGCGATACGCGGCGCGGCAGAGCTGTTGCAGGGCGACATGACCCGTGAGCAACAGCAGCGTTTCGTCGGCAATATCGACAGTGAAAGCGCGCGCCTGCAGCAGTTGATCGAACGCCTGCTGAACCTGGCGCAGGTCGAGCAACGCCAGGGCCTGGAAGAGCAGGTGAGCATCCCGCTGGCAGCCATGGTCGATGATGTGCTCAAGGCGCAATGTGCGCGGATCGAAGGCGCCGGGTTGCACGTTGAACAGACGATTGCGGCGGATGTGAAGGTGTACGGCGAACCCTTTCTGCTGCGCCAGGCCCTGGGCAACCTGTTGGAGAATGCGCTGGATTTCACACCGCCTGGCGGCACCTTGAGATTCAGCGCGCAGACCCGGCACAACGACGTACAGGTGAGCCTGTTCAACCAGGCTGCGCCGATTCCCGACTACGCCCTGCCGCGCCTGAGCGAACGGTTCTACTCGCTGCCACGCCCGGCCAGTGGCCGCAAAAGCACCGGCCTGGGCCTCAACTTTGTCGAGGAAGTGATGAAGCTGCACGGCGGCGCGTTGCAGATCGGCAACGTGCAAGGCGGCGTGCAAGTGGTGCTGCATCTCCACACAGTCTCCACATTGCCCACATAAATCTCCCACACAGGCTGCCCAGACTCTCCTCCATCCAAACAGGGAGAGACCCATGAACCGCAGCCTGCTTTTCAAACTTGGCGCGATTGCGCTGCTGATCCTGCTGTTGCTGATTCCGTTGCTGATGATCAACGGGATCATCAGCGACCGCCAGCAACTGCGCGACGGCGTCCTGATGGACATCGCCCGCAGCTCCAGCTACGCCCAGCGCCTCACCGGCCCGGTGATGGTGGTGCCGTATCGCAAGACCGTCCGCGAGTGGAAGCTCAACGAAAAACTCAACAAGCGCTACGAAGTCACCCGTGAAGAGCGCGGCCGGCTGTATTTCCTGCCGGACCGTTTTGAACTCGACGGCAAGGTGCAGACCGAACTGCGCGCACGCGGCATCTACCAGGCGCGACTGTTCCATGCTGACAACCGCATCAGCGGGCGTTTCGAATTGCCCGCGCAGTTGGGTATCACCGAAGACTTCGCCGATTACCGCTTTGAACCGGCGTTTCTCGCGGTGGGTATCAGCGATATTCGCGGCATCGAAAATGCGTTGAAGTTGGAGCTGGGCAGCCAGCAGCTGGAGTTCGAACCGGGCTCCCAGGTGGACTGGCTGGGTGAAGGCGTGCACGTGACGCTGCCGGAGCAGGACAGCAAAAAGCCCAGTGTCGTGGACTTTGCCTTCGACCTGCGCCTGCAAGGCACCGAGCAATTGCAAGTGGTGCCGGTGGGCAAGACCAGCCAGGTCTCACTCGCCTCCAACTGGCCGCACCCCAGCTTTATCGGCAATTTCCTGCCGGCGCAACGTGAGGTCACCGATAAGGGGTTTGCCGCCAGCTGGCAGACCTCATTCTTCTCCACCAACCTCGAACAGGCTCTGCAAACCTGCCTGGACGGGCAGGGCTGCAATGACTTCAACAACCGCAGCTTCGGCGTGAACTTCATCGATCCGGTGGACCAGTACCTCAAGAGCGACCGTGCGATCAAATATGCGCTGCTGTTCATCGCCCTGACCTTTGCCGGTTTCTTCCTGTTCGAAGTGCTCAAGAGCCTGGCAGTGCACCCGGTGCAGTACGCGTTGGTGGGCTTTGCGCTGGCGTTCTTCTACCTGCTGTTGTTGTCGTTGTCCGAGCACATCGGATTTGCCCTGGCCTACCTGATCTCGGCCAGTGCCTGTGTGCTGTTGATCGGCTTCTATGTGTGCCATGTGCTGCGCAGCGTGGCGCACGGGCTGGGCTTCTCGGCGGGGGTGGCGGCGTTGTATGGCTTGCTGTACGGGTTATTGAGTGCCGAGGACTACGCGTTGCTGATGGGCTCGTTGCTGCTGTTCGGCCTGCTGGGCACGGTGATGGTGTTGACGCGCAAGTTGGACTGGTATGGCGTGGGCAAGCGCAAGGCGGCCGAGCCGTTGATGTTTGACCTGGAGGCGGTGCAATGATCGGGTTACGCGAGGATCAGCAAGTGGGGGCGCAATTAGCCGCAAGGATCGCTACATTCCTCAATACCACCGCCGTTCAATGTGGGAGTGGGCTTGCCCGCGATAGCGGTGGTTCAGAAACAGCTGTGCTGAATGACATACCGCGATCGCGGGCAAGCCCGCTCCCACATGGGGTCGGTGTGAACATCAGGTCGGTGGCTGGGTTTCCAGCATCGAAGGCCGCTGGCTGACCTCGGCGTACCAGGCGGCAAGCTGCGGGTTGTCCAGGCGCCATTGCATATCCGGGTGACGGAAATCGAGGTAACCCAGGGCACAAGCCACGCTGATGGCGGCGATATCGAAATGGCTGGCCAGTTCGGCAATCGCATCGGCTTCCAGCTCGGCGAGGGTGCGACGGATCTTGTTGCGCTGTTCGTCGAGCCACTGGTCCCAGTGTTTTTCCGCCGGGCGCAGGGCGGTTTCGTAGCGCACCAGCACGGCGGCATCCATGATGCCATCGGCCATTGAGGCCATGGTCAGGCGGCGCCAGCGGGCCGAGCCGTCGCGGGGGATCAGCGGGGTGCCGGCGTGCTGGTGGTCGACGTAATCGAGGATCACCCGGCTGTCGTGCAGTACTGAACCGTCGGCCAGGCGCAGGGCCGGGATCTTGCCCACGGGGTTGCCTTCTACCACCTGCGCATCCGGGTTGACCGGGGTCGGCATGCAGCCGTACAGGGCGACGCGATCCTGCTGGCCGGTTTCAGCCAGCAGCACGCGAACCTTACGAACGAACGGTGACGCGGGGTTGTGGAACAAGGTCATGCTGGGAGCGGACATGGGCATTCCTCTGAATGGGCTGCGCTAATCTATCTCACCGTTTGATCAAGGCCCAAGTACCAATTGCAGCGGGGATGCCCAGCCCGAGCCAACTGAGCGAATCCCACAGCCCATCCCCGAGCAGCGCCGCAAACAACCCGGCGGCGCTGAGCAGGCCGATCCCCAGAGGGATCCCGAAGACCTTCCAGAAACTCGACTGACGTGGCTTCATGTTCGGCGCCTTACGATCCACAGGTAGATCCCGCTCACCAGCACGATGATGGTCAGCCCATCCAACACCGCCCACAGGATCTTCATCGGCATGCCGCCGTAATCGCCAAAGTGCAGCGGCTGGGACATGCCCATGGCGTCCATGTACCACGGCCGTTCGGCGACGGCGGTGACAGCCAGGGTGCTGGCGTCGATCAGTACCGGCGTGAGCAAATGCGAGGTGAGGTGGGTGCTGCCTTTCATGAACACCGCGTAATGGTGTTCGCTGGAAAAGCGTGTGCCGGGGAAGGCGATGAAGTCCGGCTCCATGCCGGGGGCGGCCTTGGCGGCAATCGCCAGCAGTTCGGTGGCCGGGGCGCGTTGAGTCAGGGGCGGGGCGTTTTTGTAAGGCTCGATCATGGCGCTGAGGCTGTCCTGGCGCCAGGCGGCGATGATCAGGTCGGCGCAGGCGCTGATCACGCCGGTCACGCCCACCACCAGCGCCCAGGTCAGGGTGACCACGCCGATCAGGTTGTGCAGGTCGAGCCAGCGCAGGCGGGTGGATTTGTCCTGACGCACGGTGGCGAATTTCAGGCGGCGCATGAACGGCAGGTACAGCACCGTGCCGGAGATGATCGCCAGCACAAACAGAACCCCCATGAACGCCAGCAGCAACTTGCCCGGCAGGCCAGCGAACATATCCACATGCAAGCGCAGCAGGAACATCGTGAACCCGCCGTTGGCCGCCGGGGTTTCCATGGCTTGGCCGGTGCGCGCGTCGAGCAGGAAGGTGTGCGACGAGTTGGGCTCGGTGCCGGCGGTGGCGGCCATGATCGCGATCACGCCGTTCTTGTTGTCTTCGTCCCAGGCCAGGTACTGCATGGCGTCGCCGGGGCGATGGGCCTGCGCGGCGCTGACCAGTTGCTCCAGGTTGAGCTGCGGCGTGTCGACGGGCATCTGCGCCAGCTCGGGCTCGTTGCCCAGCAGGTGGTCGATCTCGTGGTGAAACACCAGCGGCAGGCCGGTGAGGGCGAGCAGCAGCAGGAATACCGTGCAGATCAGGCTGGTCCAGGTGTGGATGAAGGACCAGCGGCGGATGGTTTTGCTTTTCATGTTTTTTCAACCTTCAGACACACCAAAGCCGCCCATTGGGGCGGCCCGGTGGTTAACTCAGCCGATTACCACTGGTAGGTGGCACTGGCGACGACGCTGCGTTGGTCGCCGAAGTAGCAGTAGGAACCGTCACAGGTGGAGATGTAGTCCTTGTTGAACAGGTTGGTGGCATTGAGTTTGACCGAGGCGCCTTTGAGGCTGTTGTCCAGGCGACCCAAGTCGTAATGCACCGCACCGTCGAAAACGGTGTAGGCGTTGGCTTTGCCGAGCCAGGTGTTGCCCTGGTCGCCGTAGGTGTTGCCGGTGTAGCGCGCGCCGAAGCCGATACCGAAGCCGTCCAGTACACCGGTGTGCCAGGTGTAGTCGGTCCAGAGCGACGCTTGCTGATTTGGCATCAGTTGCAGGCGGTTACCTTTGAAGTCGCCTTTTTGGACTTCGGATTTGGCCAGTGTGTAGGCGGCGATCACCTTGAGGTTTTCGGTCACGTCAGACACGGCTTCCAACTCCAGGCCTTTGACTTTCACTTCGCCGGTCTGGTCGGTGACCGCCTGGCCGCCTGCACCTGTGCTGGTGACCAGTACGTTTTTCTGGGTCAGGTCATACACCGCCGCACTCAAGAGGGTGTTGGAACCGGGTGGCTGGTACTTGATCCCGAGTTCCCACTGCTTGCCTTCGGTTGGCTTGTACGATTTGAGTGGGTCTACGCTGGCGTTGCTCGCTGGCTGGAAAGATTCAGCGTAGGACAAGTACGGCACAAAGCCCGAGTCGAACACATAGCTCAACGCTGCGTTGCCACTGAAGTTCTTGCTGCGGTCGGTGTTGGTGACGTCGTTCTTATTGAAGTAGGTCGTGCCCTGATGGACCCAGTCTTCACGACCGCCCAGGGTCAGGCGCCAATTGTCCAAGGCCATCTGGTCTTGTACGTAGAGGCCGGTCTGGATGGTTTTTTGGTTGTAATCGTAAAACGCATCGGAGCGTGGAGGACGTACGACCGGCGTGGTGTTTACAGGATTGAAGATGTTGACGGTGCCTGCTCCGCCGTAGATCGACAGGTATGACGTATCGGTACGCTGGTGATCCAGGCCCAGCAGCAGGGTATGCGTGACATCGCCGGTGGCGAAGTCTGCCTGGAAGTTGTTGTCGACTGCGAACTGGCCGATGTTCTCGTCGACGTTGGTCGAGGTGCGGCCGATGTTACCGGCAGCGTCAACCGGGTAATAGGCATAAGCGCCCACGGTCAGTTGCTGGAACGACAGCTCCGACTTGGTGTAGCGCAGGTTCTGTTTGAACTGCCAGGTGTCGTTGAAGCGGTGCTCGAACGCATAGCCCAACGCGTAATAGGTGCGGTCGTAAAACTCGTAGTCCGGGTCGCCCAGGTTCTTGTGGTGGGACACATCGCCCAATGGCGATTTGATCTTGGTGCCCACGATAGGCAGGAACTGACTGGTGGCGCCCGTATCGTCGCGAGTGAACTGCGACAGGAAGGTCAGCTTGGTGTCCGGGTCGATGTTCCAGGTCAGGCTGGGCGCAATGTTGTAGCGCTTGTTATCGATGTGGTCGACCTGGGTGCCGGCATCCCGCACCACGCCGCTGAGGCCATAGAGGAACTGGCCTTCGTCATCGATCTTGCCGGTGCTGGCGAAGTTGATCTGGCGGTAGTTGTCGCTGCCGTATTGCACCTGTACGGCATTGCTCGATTCAGCACTGGGGCGGCGGCTGACCATGTCCAGCAAACCGCCCGGCGGGGTCTGGCCGTAGATCGACGAGGCCGGGCCGCGCAGCAGGGCGAGGCGGTCGAGGTTCCAGGTTTCGGCTTTCGGGTTGGCGTACACCCCGCGTGGCAGCGGCAGGCCGTCGAGGAACTGGGTTGGTTCGAAGCCGCGCACGCGCATCCAGTCGTAGCGGGTGTCGCTGCCGTAGCTGGCGGACACGATGCCGGGCATGTATTTGACCGCATCGTCCAGGTTCTGCACGTTGCGGTCCTGCATCTGCTGGCGCGTGGCAACCGAGATCGAGCGCGGCGCCTCGACCAACGCCGTGTCGGTCTTGGTGCCGGCGGCGGTGCGCTTGGCCAGGTAGCCGTCGACCGGGCCCCAGGCGCTTTCATAGCTGTCCTGGCCGGTGATATTGGTGGTCGGCAACGCTACGATGCCTTCCGGAATTGCCACCAGGGTGTAGGTTCCCGCACTGCTTTGTTCCAACTGCAGTCCCGTCCCTCGCAACGCCTCACGCAGCGCGCCGGGTGCGTCGAACTGGCCCTGGACCGGCGCCGAGGTCTTGCCCGATGCCAGTGCCGGGCTGAGAGTCAGTGCCAGGCCGCCCTGGCTGGCAATCTGGTTCAGGGTGCTGGCCAGTGGCGCCGCCGGCAGGTTGTAGGCGCGCACGCTGGACGCCTGTTCGGCGGCGATCAGCGACGTGCTGGCCAGCGGGGCGCCGAGGGCAATGGCCACGGCTAACAGGCTGGGGCGCAACAAGGTGTCTAGCGTGCGGGACATAGGGCGGCTCCTGAATGGAAGTAATTCGCAATTGCCTATGTGCCGAACGAGAATCAGAAAGTGATAGGGCGGGGGGAAATATTTTTTATTTGGCGGCAGGTGCCTTGCCAGTCACCGTCACCCACCACGGCGTGTGCTGCTCGATCTGCACCGGCAGGGTCGGCAGCAGCGCATTAAGCGCCAGCGTGGTGTCGCGCAATGGGAAGCTGCCAGTGATGCGCAGGTCGGCCACGTTTTTATCCACACCCAGGTAACCGGTGCGGTAGCGGCTCAATTCCTCGATCACATCGCCCAGGCGGGCGTTGTCCACCACCAGCATGCCGCGGGTCCAGGCGTCGGTGGCGGGGGTAACGGCCAGCAGTGGGCCGAGGCCGTCGCTGCGCATCAGCACTTGCTGGCCGGCCTTGAAGATTTGCTCCTGATGCAGCGCCTCGGGCTGGGCGGCCACCGCCGATTGCAGCACGCTCAAGCGCGTGGCGTCGTCTTCGCGCTTGACGATGAACCGCGTGCCCAACGCCCGCAGGCTGCCGTCGCGGGTTTGCACATAGAACGGGCGGGCATCGTTATGGCCGGTCTCGACCAGGATCTCGCCTTCCTGCAATACGATCAGGCGACGTTTTTCATCAAAACGCACGTCGATGGCGCTGTGGGTATTGAGGTTGATCAGCGTACCGTCCGCCAGCTTCAGCGTGCGCTGTTCACCCGTGGCGGTACGTTGGTCGGCCAGCCAATAGTGGATCGGCACATAGCGCTCGCCTGCAAACAACGCCAGGCCGATCACCAGTGCAATGCTCGCCAGCCCACTGCCCAGCTTGCGCACGCGTTGGCGGATGCCTTCGCGCGATTGCAACAACGCCACCCGCGCCGGGCCCGAGGCCATGCTGAAACGCTGGTCGAGCATGCCCAGTTGGCGCCAGGCGCGGGCGTGCTCTTCATCGCTGGCCAGCCATTTATCGAACTCTTCGCGCTCAATGGCGCTGCCGTCGCCTGAATCAAGGGACAGCTGCCAGGCAATCGCCGCATCCAGCACGCGGGCCGACACGGGTTTGGAGCTGATCACCGTCACAGCGGCTCGCCATACAGCGCGATGTAGCATTGGCGAATACCCTGGGCCAGGTACTGGCGCACCCGGGGTACGGATACGCCCAGGCGATGGGCGATTTCCGCGTGGCCCAGGCCGTCGAGGCGGTTATAGAGGAAGGCGGCGCGGGCCTTGCTCGACAGCTTGCCGAGCAGACGGTCGATGGCCTTGAGGTCTTCGAGGATCAGTTGCTGTTCTTCCGGCGAGGGATGTTCGCTTTCCGGGATCAGCATCAGTTCGGTGAGATACGCCTGCTCCAGGGCGGCGCGGCGGAAGTAGTCGAACAACAGGCCCTTGGCGATCGCCACCAGAAAGGCCCGTGGCTCGCGGGGTTCGCGCAGCTCATCACGGCCGAGCAGACGTGTGAAGGTGTCCTGGCTCAAATCCTCGGCACGGCTCGGGCAGGCGACGTTGCGTCGAAGCCAGGCCAACAGCCAGCCACGATGGTCGCGATACAACGCACCAACAAGCTCACTGCGTGGGTTCTGGATCGACGACAAGGCATCACCTGGTAAACGCGATGTTTAAACTAACGAGAATTATTCGCGATTGTGTCAGAGCCGTGGGGTGGGCGCAATTGGCGTCTGTCGGTTTGTACCGGGGCAAGCCTGCTCACCACAAGGATCGGCGGCCTTAGAAAGAGGGCGCGTGTTTACGCCGTTTCCATTGGCTCAAACGCTCTAGCAGCGCCTGTGGCGTGTCGATGTGCTGCGCCCGTGCGCGGCTGAACAGGATCAGCATCAGCTCTGCCGTGGCCAGGGCATCGGCGCTGGCGTGATGGCGCTCGCCCACGTGCAGGTTGAAATGGTTGATCCAGTCGTCCAGCCCGGCCTCGCGGATATGCGCGTCGGGGCACAGCAAAGGGGCGATGTCGGCCACGTCCAGGAACGGGTGGGCCAGGCGGTAACCCAGGCTGTCCTTGAGCGCCCGGCACAGCATGTGTTGATCGAATGGCGCATGGAAGGCCAGTAAAGGGCTGTCGCCGACGAACTCCATGAAATCCAGCAGTGCCTCGGCCGGGTCGCTGCCGGCGGCAATGGCACTGGGGCCGAGGCCGTGGATCAGTACGCTGGGGCTGAGTCTGGTCTCGGCGCGTTGCAGGGTGCGTTCGAACATCTGGGAGAAGTCCACCGCACCGTCCTCGATCACCACCGCGCCGATGGACAGCACCTGATCGCGATTGAGGTTCAGGCCACTGGTTTCCAGGTCCACCACCACCCAGCGCTGGCTGCGCAAAGGTTCGTTGCCTAGAGGCGAAGGCTTGCACAGTTGCTCCAGGCGCTGTTGTTGCGTGCTGTCGAGCCCCGGTTTTTTCGTACGCAGCCAGTTGAACAAGCTCACAGCTGATACCGCAACGTCAGGCTGCTTTGCAGGCGTTGGGCCTGGCGCAGGGATTCCCGCAGGATGCGCCGGTCCAGATGGTTGAGGCTGTCGGGGTCGACGCGGTTGGAATACGGCTGGTTCTCGCGGGTCTGCAACTGGTGCTGCTGCATGCGGGTTTGCTGGATAAAGTGGTAGGCCTCTTCGTAGGCGGCGCCGTCCAGGGGCTCGATCACTTCCTTGACCACCAGTTGGCGCAGGCGCTCCAAGGTGTTGTTGGCGTGGATGCCATTGGCCAGGGCCAGCAGGCGCGCGCCGTCCACAAATGGCGTAAGGCCCTGCACCTTGAGGTCGAGGGTGGCTTTCTCGCCCCCTTTACGGGTCAGCACAAACTCGCGGAAGCGTCCTACAGGTGGGCGCTGGCGCAACGCGTTCTCGGCCAGCATGCGTTGGAACAATCGGTTGTCCGCGACCTGATCCAGAATGCCCTGGCGCAGTTGCTCGCAGCCACGCTCGTCGCCCCACACCACCCGCAGATCGAAATAGATACTGGAACCCAGCAGATTCTCCGGCGTGGCCTCGCGGATAAACGCTGCGAAACGGCGCGCCCACTCAGCCCGCGACAGGCACAACTCCGGGTTGCCGGCCATGATATTGCCCTTGCACAAGCTGAACCCGCAGAGCGCCAGGCTCTGGTTGATCTGCTGCGCCAGCGGCAGCAGCCGGCCACGCATCTCGGCCGCTTCGGCGGCGTCCTTGGCATCGAACAGGATGCCATTGTCCTGGTCGGTATACAGCGTCTGCTCGCGGCGGCCTTCGCTGCCAAAGCACAGCCAGCTGAACGGCACGCCGGGGTCGCCTTTCTCGGCCAGGGTCAGTTCGATCACCCGGCACACGGTGTGGTCGTTGAGCAGCGTAATGATGTGGGTGATCTGGGTGGACGACGCACCATGTGCCAGCATGCGCTCCACCAATTGGCCGATTTCGCCGCGAATCGCTACCAGGTTGTCTACCCGCGGTGCGTTGCGGATGGTGCGCGCCAGGTGCACCAGGTCCACCCGTTGCAGGGAAAACAGGTCGCGTTCGGACACCACGCCGCACAGGCGCTGCTCCTTGACCAGGCACACATGGGCGATATGCCGCTCGGTCATGGCGATGGCCGCGTCGAAGGCGCTGTGGTCCGGGGTCAGGAAAAACGGTGCCTGGGTCATATGGCCTTCAATGGCCCGGCTGAAATCGCTGGTGCCATCGGCCACCACCTGGCGCAGGTCGCGCAGGGTGAAAATCCCCAGGGGCGCTTTGTGTTCATCGACGATCACGATACTGCCCACCTGCTGCTCATGCATCAGCGTAACGGCCTCGCGCAGCGGTGTGGTGGGGCTGCACGTTACCGGGTGGCGCATGGCCAATTCACCCAGGCGAGTGTTCAGGGAGTATTGAGTGCCGAGGGTTTCCACCGCCTTTTGCTGCACTTGCTGGTTGACCTGGTCCAACAGGCTGCTGACGCCGCGCAGGGCAAAGTCGCGAAACGGGCTGGACAGCGCGAACAGCTTGATAAACGCCGGTTTGTTCAGTTGCAGGCAGAAGGTGTCTTCGGCGGCCTTGTGCTCGGTGCGGGTGGCCCGTTCGCCGAGCAGGGCTGCCAGGGGGAAGCATTCGCCCGTGGTGATTTCAAAAGTGGTTTCGGCGCTGTCCGGCCGCTCGCCCACGACGCGACCCTGCTTGACGATATAAAAATGCTCTACCGGGCCGCCCGACGGTTTGAGGATGCTGTCGCCGGGGCTGTAGAAGCGTAACTGGCACTGTTCCACCAAAAACGCCAGGTGCGCGTTTTCCATCTGGTTGAACGGCGGGAAACGTTGCAGGAATTGCAGGGTGCCGTGGATATTTTGCAGTACAGCAGTTTTCCCCGCCTGGGCGTAGGCATCAGCTTTACTCATAACAGTGACCGCAGTTTTTTTGTCGTTATCGTCCCTCATGGTCGACTCCTGCGCAGCGGGTGCCCATTGGACGTAAGTCTAGGTCGCTGAAAACACCATAGAACTAGGGAAAAACCTTACATGACTATCGTCCAAACCCCGTAGAACACCCACTAGTCAAACTTTCCGACGAAGTGCACATTGATCGCCCTTCCGCAGATGTCTGACGAGTGTGCTGGGAGCTAGATGAGAATTGCTGAGAACCGTATGTCCGACCACGATATTTTGAGCGATGCCGAGCGTGAGGCGCTGAGCGCCGTGATGCTGGAGCCTGATTTACCGCCACAACGCGTGTTGATTGTTGACGATGACAAGGACGCGCGTGAACTGCTGGCGGAAATCCTGGGGCTGGACGGTATTCGCTGCATGACCGCCGACAGTGGTGAGGCAGCGTGGGATTTGTTGAAGTCCAGCAGCTCTATCGGTTTGTTGATCACCGACCTGCGCATGGCGCCCAGCAATGGCCTGGAACTGATCCGACAAGTGCGTGAATCCACCCGGGCGGCGTTGCCGATCATCATCATGTCGGGGGACGCCGAAGCGCCGGACGTGATCGATGCGATGCACTTGAGCGTAGTGGACTTTTTGCTCAAGCCGATTGATAGCGTGAAATTGGCAAAGATGGTGAAGCGGGAGTTGGGGATGGCGTCCTGATTCTGCGGTGGCTATAACGGCCTCATCGGGGGCAAGCCCCCTCCCACATGTTCTATTAGTTGTGGGAGGGGGCTTGCCCCCGATAGCGCCAGTTCAGCCACCACAACCCCAAAGAAAAAGCCCCGATCTCTCGATCAGGGCTTTTTCATTTACAGGCCGTTTTTAGCCTTGAACTCCCGACGCCGACGGTGCAACACCGGCTCGGTGTACCCGTTCGGCTGCTTGGTCCCTTCAATCACCAACTCCACCGCTGCCTGGAACGCGATGTTGCTGTCGAAATCCGGCGCCAGCGGACGATACAACTTGTCCCCGGCATTCTGACGGTCCACCACCGGCGCCATGCGCTTGAGGCTTTCCATCACCTGGGCTTCGTCGACGATGCCGTGGCGCAGCCAGTTGGCGATGTGCTGGCTGGAGATACGCAGGGTGGCGCGGTCTTCCATCAGGCCCACATCGTTGATGTCCGGCACTTTCGAGCAGCCGACGCCCTGGTCGATCCAGCGGACGACATAACCCAGGATGCCCTGGGCGTTGTTGTCCAGCTCGTTGCGGATCTCTTCGTCAGACCAATCGGTGTTGCTGGCCAGGGGAATGGTCAGGATGTCGTCCACCGACGCGCGCTCGCGCTTGGCCAACTCGGCCTGGCGGGCGAACACGTCGACCTTGTGGTAGTGCAACACGTGCAGCGCCGCCGCCGTAGGCGATGGCACCCACGCGGTATTGGCACCGGCCAGTGGGTGGGCGATTTTCTGTTCGAGCATCGCCGCCATCAGGTCGGGCATCGCCCACATGCCTTTACCGATCTGCGCACGGCCTTGCAGCCCGGTGCTCAAACCGATATCGACGTTCCAGTTTTCGTAGGCGCCGATCCATTTTTCCGCCTTCATCGCCGCCTTGCGCACCATCGCGCCGGCTTCCATGGAGGTGTGGATCTCGTCGCCCGTACGGTCGAGGAAGCCGGTGTTGATAAACACCACGCGCTCGCTGGCGGCCTTGATGCAGGCCTTGAGGTTGACCGTGGTGCGGCGTTCCTCGTCCATGATCCCGACTTTCAGCGTATTGCGTGGCAGCTTCAGCACGTCTTCGATACGGCCGAACAGCTCGTTGGTGAACGCGGCTTCTTCCGGGCCGTGCATCTTTGGTTTCACGATGTACACGGAACCGGTGCGGCTGTTCTTGCGGCTGCTGTTGCCGTTGAGGCTATGGATCGCGGCCAGGCTGGTGATCAGCCCGTCGAGAATGCCTTCCGGCACTTCGTTGCCGTCTTTGTCGAGGATCGCGTCGATAGTCATCAGATGACCCACGTTGCGTACGAACAGCAGCGAACGGCCATGCAGCGTCACGTCCTGGCCATTTACGCCGGTGTACACGCGGTCGGCGTTCATGGTCCGGGTGAAGGTCTTGCCGCCCTTGGACACTTCTTCGGCCAGGTCGCCCTTCATCAGGCCGAGCCAGTTGCGGTAGATCACCACTTTATCGTCGGCATCCACGGCGGCGACGGAGTCTTCGCAGTCCATGATGGTGGTCAGCGCGGCTTCCACCAGCACGTCTTTGACGCCGGCGGCGTCGGTCTGGCCGACCGGGGTGTTGGCGTCGATCTGGATTTCGAAGTGCAGGCCGTTGTGTTTCAACAGGATCGCAATCGGCTGGGCGCTGTCACCCTGGAAGCCGATCAGTTGTGAGTCGTCGCGCAGGCCGCTGTTGCTGCCGCCCTTGAGGCTGACGATCAGCGTGCCATCGACGATCTTGTAGCCGGTCGAATCCACATGGCTGCCGGCGCTGAGCGGTGCGGCTTCATCGAGGAAGGCGCGGGCGAAGGCGATCACCTTGTCGCCACGGACTTTGTTGTAGCCCTGGCCCTTCTCGGCGCCGTCGGCTTCGCTGATGGCGTCGGTGCCGTACAGGGCGTCATACAACGAGCCCCAACGCGCATTCGAGGCGTTGAGGGCAAAGCGCGCGTTCATCACGGGCACCACCAGCTGCGGGCCGGCCATGCGGGCGATCTCGTCATCGACGTTTTGGGTCGTGGCCTGGAAATCCGCGGCTTCTGGCAGCAGGTATCCAATGTCTTGCAGGAAGGCTTTGTAAGCCACGGGGTTGTGCGCTTTACCTGCGTGAGTCTGGTGCCAGGTATCGATCCGCGCTTGGAAATCGTCGCGTTTGGCGAGTAGGGCTTTGTTCTTCGGTGCCAGGTCGTGGATGACCTTGTCGGCACCGGCCCAGAACTGGTCGGCAGTGATGCCGGTACCGGGAATGGCTTCGTTGTTCACGAAGTCGAACAGGACTTTGGCGACCTGCAGGCCACCGACTTGAACGTGTTCAGTCATTGCTTGCCTCACTCTGCGGAGCTTATGCGCTTTTTCAGATTTTCATTATGTAGTGCACGGTTGGGCATACTACATGATGACTTGCGGTTGTGAAAATTAGACTAAATACGTCGTTTAGCGACCCACTTTGGTCGTACGGTCACAGCGGAGAACCGGATGTTCTCAAAAAACTATTGGATTGTTCCAGATAAATATAAAAATGGTACACGATTTGTTTTCGAGGGCTTCCGAGTCCACCTTGTAGATTGAATTCAGAGGGCTTCGCCATGGACCATCTTGTACTCACAATTATCGCCGCCGACAAACCCGGCCTGGTTGAACGCATCGCGCAGAATATTGCCACCCACGGTGGCAATTGGCTGGAAAGCCGCATGGCGCACATGGCCGGGCAATTTGCCGGGATCCTGCGGGTCAGCGTTCCAACAGAGAACCGTCAGGCGCTGGTCGGCGCGCTGGAGGACTTATCCACACACGGCATTCGCGTGCTGGTGGGCGAAGGCAGCAGCGGGCAGGCCTCGGCCTCCAAGTCGATCATGATGACGCTGGTGGGCAATGACCGTGCGGGCATTGTGCGCGAGATTACGGCGCTGCTGAGCAAGCAGGGCGTGAACCTGGAGAGCCTGAGCACGGACGTGCGCCCGGCGCCCATGAGCGGTGATCCGTTGTTTACTGCTGAAGCGCTGCTGCAGGTGCCGGCAGCGTTATCCCTGGATACCTTGCAGTTGTCCCTGGAAACCCTGGCGGACGACCTGATGGTGGAACTGCATCACGAGGAATAATCGGCCCACAGGGTTATGCATGGAAATCTTGCATGGGCCTGTGGATAACCTGTAGAGACCCGGCGCCAGGCCACGCCGTGCGGGGTTCTTCGCTACTTGAGCAAAAAACGAGCAGCTTCAAGGGCTTGTGCACAAATGGCGGGGATCAGGTTGTGGATAACCTTGGGGTGGATGTCTGCAAGCCACGTAGATTATGGCTTGCAGAGGTTTGTACGTTATTTGATCAGCGTTTGCGTGCGCTGAGCCAGATATCCACGCTGTACACCACCAGGCCCGCCCAGATGAACGCGAAGGCGGTCAAGGTGCTTGGTGCCAGATGCTCGCCGAACAGCAGCACGGCTTCCAGCAATACCAGGGTCGGCGCGACGTACTGCAAAAAGCCCAGGGCGGTATAGGGCAAATGCCGTGCGGCGGCGTTGAAACACACCAGCGGGATCAGTGTCACCGGGCCGGCGGCTACCAGCCACCAGGCTTCGGAGGTGCCCCAGAATTCCATCTGCGCACTGTGGGCGGTCGGGTTGAACAGCAGCCATGCAACCGCAATCGGCACCAGCATCCAGGTTTCCACCACCAGCCCCGGCAGGGCTTTCACCGGTGCCTGCTTGCGAATCAGCCCGTAGAAACCAAAGGTCAACGCCAGTACCAGCGATACCCACGGCAGGCTGCCCACTTGCCACACCTGCTGCGCCACACCCACCGCAGCCAGCCCAACGGCGACCCACTGCAAACGGCGCAGGCGTTCACCCAGGATCAACATGCCCAGTACCACATTCACCAACGGGTTGATGTAGTAACCCAGGCTCGCCTCCAGCATGCGCCCGGTGTTGACCGACCACACGTATGTCAGCCAGTTACCCGCGATCAACGAACCACTGAGTGCCAGGATCGCCAGGCGCTTGGGGTTGTCGCGCAGTTCGCGGAACCAGCCGGGATGTTTCCACACCATCAACAGCAAACCGCCGAACAGCGCCGACCACAGCACGCGGTGCACGATGATCTCTGCGGCGGGCACGCTGGCGATGGCTTTGAAGTAGAGCGGGAACAGGCCCCAGATGACATAGGCGCTCAGGCCCAGGATGTACCCCTTGCGGGGGTTGGCGGCGTGCATTGCAGAATCCTTGCTTAGGCAGCTAACAAAGGCGTGATTGTAAGTACATTTGGCGGGCAATGTGATCTGCTTTGCTTTGGGTGGGAGGGGGCTTGCCCCCGATTGCTGTGTGTCAGTCACAGATGCATCAACTGGCAGACTGCAATCGGGGGCAAGCCCCCTCCCACATTTAACTCGACAGGTCAGAAGAGTTTCAGGGGTTCTTCGTTGAGGGCCGCCAATTGCTCGCGCAGCGCCAGCACCTGATCGCCCCAATACCGCTCGCTGCCAAACCACGGAAAGCTATGGGGGAACGCCGGGTCATCCCAGCGGCGTGCCAGCCAGGCGCTGTAATGCATCAGGCGCAGGGCACGCAGGGGTTCGATCAGCGCCAGTTCACGCGGGTCGAAGTCGTGGAACTCCTGATAGCCGTCCATCAATTCCGACAGCTGCCCCAGACATTCCTGGCGATCGCCGGCGAGCATCATCCACAGGTCCTGCACCGCCGGGCCCATGCGGCAGTCATCCAGGTCGACGATGTGGAACATCTCGTCGCGGCACATCATGTTGCCGGGATGGCAATCGCCGTGCATGCGGATGTTCTTGTGCGGCGTGGCCCTGTACACCTCTTCCACACGCTTGAGCAGGTCGCGGGCCACGGACTCGTAGGCCGGCAACAGGCTCTTGGGGATGAAATTGCCTTCGAGCAGGGTGGTGAGGGAGTCGTGCCCGAAATTCTTCACGCCCAGGGCTTCACGGTGTTCGAACGGGCGGGTAGAGCCCACCGCATGCAAACGGCCGAGCAGTTGCCCGAGGCGATAGAGTTGGTCGAGGTTGCCTGGTTCCGGCGCGCGGCCGCCACGGCGCGGGAACAGGGTGAAGCGGAATCCGGCATGTTCGAACAGGCTTTCGCCGTTGTGGATCAGTGGCGCGACCACCGGCACTTCGCATTCGGCCAGTTCGAAGGTGAAGCGGTGTTCTTCGAGGATAGCCTCGTTGGTCCAGCGCTGCGGGCGGTAGAACTTGGCGATCAGTGGCTCGGCGTCTTCGATGCCGACTTGGTAGACGCGGTTTTCGTAGCTGTTGAGTGCCAGGACGCGAGCGTCGCTGAGGAAACCGATGCTTTCGACGGCGTCGAGGACCAGGTCGGGGGTGAGTGTTTCAAACGGGTGGGCCATGCGAACTCCTGCGCGCAGCAGGGCGCCGCGTCCGGCCGGGTATGGTAACGCACCGGGGCTGAGATAGGGGGTGGCTGTGCCATTGCTATCGGGGGCAAGTCGAATCGTCGCACCGCCCCTCCCACATTGACTGCATTCACATATTTTGACTGTGAACACAGTCAGTGTGGGAGGGGGCTTGCCCCCGATGAGGCTTTGTCAGGCGCCGACGATACCGCCGTCATCCCGCCGAATTGCCATCACTGACGAGCGCGGCTTGCCATTTGGCAGATGTTCCGGCCAGGTCGAACCGCCGGTTTCGCCTGGGTGCTGAATCCCCACAAACAACGTCTTCTGATCCGGCGAGAAGCTGATGCCCGTCACTTCACACGCTACCGGGCCGACCATGAAACGGCGGATTTCCCCGGTGGAGGGGTCGGCGCAGAGCATCTGGTTGTTGCCCATGCCCGCGAAGTCACCCGCGTTGCTGTAGTCGCCATCGGTGAGAATCCACAGGCGTCCAGCCTTGTCGAAACCCAGGCCGTCCGGGCTGTTGAACATGTTCTGCGGGTTGATATTCGACGAGCCACCCTTTGGCGTGCCAGCGTGCACGCCCGGGTTGCCGGCCACCACAAACAGGTCCCAGCTGAATTCGGTGGAACCGTGGTTATCCGCGTCGGCCTTCCAGCGCAGGATCTGGCCGTAGACGTTTTTTTCACGCGGGTTGGGGCCGCCCACCGGCTGGCCGTCTTCACCGCGCTTGGCGTTGTTGGTGAGGGTGCAATAGACCTGGCCATCGGTGGGGCTGACCACGATCCATTCCGGGCGGTCCATGCGCGTGGCCTTCACCACGCTGGCGGCCAGGCGCGCGTGGATCAGCACTTCGGCCTGGCTGGCGAAACCGGTGCTGGCGTCGATGCCGTTCTTGCCGTGGGTGAGTTCGACCCATTGGCCCTTGCCCTTGGGGTGATCGGCGTTGCCGTCGCCCGCGTCGAAGATCGCCACGTACAAGGTGCCGTGGTCGAGCAGGTCCTTGTTGGCCTTGGGGTTGTGGTGGTTGATCGGGTCGCGGCTGACGAACTTGTAGATGAACTCGCCGCGTTCGTCGTCGCCCATGTACACCACGGCGCGGCCGTCACGGGTTTCGGCCAGGGCGGCGTTTTCGTGCTTGAAGCGGCCCAGGGCCGTGCGCTTGACCGGCGTGGACTTGGGGTCGAACGGGTCGATTTCCACCACCCAACCGTGGCGGTTGAGTTCGTTGGGGTTCTTGGCGATGTCGAAGCGCGGGTCGTGCGGGTGCCAGTTGATGTCTTTGCTGGCGGCCACCACACCGTAGCGTTTCTGCCCGGCGTCGAAGGTTTGTTGCGGGTTGCTGCTGCCAAAGCAGTCGGTAAAGTTCTCTTCGCACGTCAGGTAAGTACCCCACGGCGTCTTGCCGTTGGCGCAGTTCTGGAAGGTGCCGAGGGCTTTCTTGCCGGTTTTGTCGGCGCTGGTTTTCAGCCAGGCGTGGCCAGCGGCGGGGCCGCTGAGGTTGATCGGCGAGTTGCCGTGGATGCGCCGGTTGTAGCGCGAGTCCTGCACGAACTGCCAGGTGTCGCCCTTGCGCCGCACTTCGATCACCGACACGCCTTCGCTGGCCTGGGCCTTGCGCACGTCTTCGGCCGATTGCGGCGCGCCGCCGTGGGCGAAGAGGTAGCGGTAATTGGTGTATTCGTTGTTGATCGCCATCAGCGCACGGTTGTCGTCGCCCGGGAAGGCGAACAGGCTCATGCCGTCGTTGTTGTCCCCGAACTGCTGCTCCTGGGCCTTGGCCGTGCCGTTGCCGGACGGGTCGAAGGCGGGTGCGTTCTTGCTCAGCGGTTGGCCCCAACTGATCAGCACCGAGGCGCTGTAGCCTGGCGGCAAGGTGATGGCGTCACTGGTGGCGGCGGCGATGCTGGTAAAGCCCAGCAGCGGGCTGCTGGCGCTGGCGGCGTTGACGGCCAGGGCGCTGCGGCTCAGCAGGTTGCCACCGAGGAACATTGCGGCACCGCACAGGGCGCCAGCGCCGATAAAGCGGCGGCGGGTGAGGCCGACCATCTGTTCAAGGTCGGTGGCTTGGTTTTCTTCTAATAGGCTCATCTCAGGCTCCCTGCGGTTTTTGCAGACACCATAAGGAGCGGGCGTGACGAAATGGTTGCAGTTTGAAGGCGGGCTGCGGCTACACCGGCGTACCGAGCAGCACATTGCTCGGCGCGAACTGCACGGTGATGGTTTTACCTACGACGGCGCCCACGTCCTTGAGTGCGTCGGGCCGCGCCAGGGCGCATAAAACCTGGCCATTGGGCAGGGCGATGCGCACTTCGCCGGGGCCGTCGTCGGCGTCGAGAATGGCGTCGACGGTGCCGCTCATGCAATTGTGTCCAGGTGTTGCAGATTGCTTGGATGGGAGCAATTCCAGCCATCCGGCCTTGATCAATGCGACCACTTCCACACCGGTTTCCAGCTCCAGGCGCTGCGTGCTGTCGTGGGTGATCTGCGCGTCCAGGCTCAGGCCGCCGGCCAGTTGCAGGCGGATCAGATCGTTACGGCCCTGCTGCTCGATGGCGATGACCTGGCCATGCAATTGGTTGCGCGCGCTGGTGCGCAGCATCAAGCGGCCGAGCAGGTTGAAGTCGCTGGCGGCTTCATCGGAGCCCAGCACCTCGGCTTGCAGCGCTTGCAGACGCTGGTACAGACGCAACACGCGCTCACCTTCGGTCGTCAACTTGGCGCCGCCGCCGCCCTTGCCGCCCACGCTGCGTTCTACCAACGGCTTTTGTGCGAGGTTGTTCAACTCGTCGATGGCATCCCACGCCGCCTTGTAACTCAAGCCTGCGCTTTTGGCCGCGCGGGTGATGGAACCCTGCTCGGCGATATGCGCCAGCAAGGCAATGCGCTGGGGGCGGCGAATGATGTGTTGGCTGAGGGAGGCTGGCAGAGACATGGGATACGCTTCGATGGGATTGGCCGAACGTTGCGGGCACGGTGGGCTGGAGTCAAGTCAACTGCCCGGTTTGGGCGTGCGGGCCAGGCAATACACATCGACCTGCTTCGCACCGGCGTTCATCAATAACCGCGCCAGGCTGTGGGCCGTGGCGCCGGTCGTCAGCACGTCGTCGACCAGGGCGAAATGCCGGCCCTGCACCTGGGCGTCGGGCGCCAGGGCGAAGGCGCCGAGCAGGTTGCGTTTACGGTTCTTGGCGTCAAGGGCCTGTTGGGCCACGGTTTCATGGGGGCGTAACAACAGCTGTTCATCGTGGGGGATGTTCAAGTCGCTGCCGAGCCAGCGCGCCAGCATCAACGCCTGGTTGTAGCCGCGTTCGCGCAGACGCTTGCGCGCCATGGGCACCGGTAGCAGGCACTCGGGGCGTACGAGTTCGGTATTGTCAAAGCGATGTTGCAGGTGTTGCGCCAGGAGCCACGCCAGCATCTGCCCGAGGGGCCAGCGTGCCTGATGCTTGAAGCGGCTGATCAGGCTGTCGATGGGAAAGCTGTAGGACCAGGGGGCGATGACCTGTTTAAACGCGGGGGGATTTTTTTGGCATTGCCCGCAGATCAAACCCTCCATCGGCAAGGGCAGGGCACACACATCGCAGTGCTCCATGAGCCAGGGCAGCTCGGTTTCGCAGACGTTGCACACACAATGGGCGGAAGATGTCGCTTCATCACAGATTAAACAGGTTTGTATGTTATTTAACCAGATGTAAACCTGGTGTTTGTATCTCGGTTGACAGTACATGAATCTTCCTTAAATATGCCGAGCATCCGTGTCGTGCCTGTGGGTATTGCCCTTCCCGCAGCGCTTGCCAAAGCATAATCAAGGAATCGCCCATGAGCGCCAGCACCACCGCCACCTTGCGTCACGATTGGTCCCTCGCCGAAGTCAAAGCGCTGTTCGTGCAGCCGTTCAATGACCTGCTGTTCCAGGCGCAGACCGTGCACCGCGCGCATTTCGACGCCAACCGTGTGCAAGTGTCGACGCTGCTCTCGATCAAGACCGGCGCCTGCCCGGAAGATTGCAAATATTGTCCGCAGTCGGGCCACTACAACACCGGGCTGGAAAAAGAGAAGCTGATGGAAGTGCAGAAGGTCCTCGAAGAGGCTGCCCGCGCCAAAGCCATCGGCTCGACGCGCTTCTGCATGGGTGCCGCCTGGAAACACCCGTCGGCCAAAGATATGCCCTATGTGTTGCAGATGGTCAAAGGCGTAAAGGCCATGGGCCTGGAAACCTGCATGACCCTCGGCCGCCTCGACCAGGACCAGACCGAAGCCCTGGCCCAGGCCGGCCTGGACTATTACAACCACAACCTCGACACCTCGCCGGAGTTCTACGGCAGCATCATCACCACCCGCACCTACAGCGAGCGTCTGCAAACCCTGGCCTATGTACGTGATTCGGGGATGAAGATCTGCTCCGGCGGCATCCTCGGCATGGGCGAGTCCCTCGACGACCGCGCCAATTTGCTGATCCAGCTGGCCAACCTGCCGGAGCATCCGGAGTCGGTGCCGATCAACATGCTGGTGAAGGTGGCGGGGACACCGCTGGAAAACGCCGAAGACATCGACCCATTCGACTTCATCCGCATGCTCGCCGTGGCGCGCATCCTGATGCCGAAGTCCCACGTGCGCCTGTCGGCCGGCCGTGAGGCGATGAACGAGCAGATGCAGGCGTTGGCGTTCTTTGCCGGTGCCAACTCCATCTTCTACGGCGACAAGTTGCTGACCACCGCCAACCCGCAGGCTGACAAGGACATGCAACTGTTCGCGCGCCTGGGCATCCTGCCGGAAGCCCGTGAAGAACATGCCGATGAAGTGCATCAGGCGGCAATCGAGCAGGCGTTGGTGGAGCAGAAGAGCAGCGAGCAGTTCTACAACGCTGTTGTTTGATTGAAATGCCAGCCAACTGTGGGAAAGGACTGGTGTGGGAGGGGGCTTGCCCCCGATTGCAATCTGTCAGTTGATGTAGGTGTCGACTGACCCATCGCCATCGGGGGCAAGCCCCCTCCCTCACTGGATCCCCTTCACATTCTTTAGCGCGTACATCCTGTTTAATCGAGGCCAGCATGTCTTTCGATCTCGCCGCGCGCCTCGCTGCCCGTCGTGCCGAACACCTTTACCGCCAACGCCCGCTACTCGACAGCCCCCAAGGCCCGGAAGTGGTGGTGGACGGCCAGCCGCTGCTGGCGTTCTGCAATAACGATTACCTGGGCCTGGCCAATCACCCGCAAGTGATCGAGGCCTGGCGCGCCGGTGCCTCCCGTTGGGGGGTGGGCGGCGGCGCTTCGCACCTGGTGGTCGGGCATGCCACGCCGCACCATGAACTGGAAGAGGCCCTGGCCGACCTCACCGGTCGCCCGCGTGCGCTGCTGTTTACCACCGGTTACATGGCCAACCTCGGCGCGGTCACGGCGTTGGTGGGGCAGGGCGATACGGTGCTGGAAGACCGTCTCAACCATGCGTCGCTGCTGGACGCGGGCTTGCTCTCGGGGGCGCGTTTCAAGCGTTACCTGCATAACGATGCGCAGAGCCTGGCCAAGCGCCTGGAGAAAGCTACCGGCAATACCCTGGTGGTCACCGATGGTGTGTTCAGCATGGACGGCGACCTGGCCGACCTGCCCGCGCTGGCCCGCGAAACCAAGGCCAAAGGCGCCTGGTTGATGGTGGATGACGCCCATGGTTTTGGCCCCCTGGGCGCCAACGGCGGCGGGATCGTCGAGCATTTCGGCCTGAGCCAGGAGGACGTGCCGGTGCTGGTCGGCACCCTCGGCAAGGCGTTCGGCACGGCCGGGGCGTTTGTGGCCGGCAGTGAAGAGCTGATCGAAAGCCTGATCCAGTTCGCCCGCCCGTACATCTACACCACCAGCCAACCGCCCGCCCTGGCCTGCGCCACCTTGAAAAGCCTGGAACTGTTGCGCACTGAGCATTGGCGGCGCGAGCACCTCAACCGCCTGATCAGCCAGTTCCGCCAGGGCGCCGAGCAGCTTGGGCTGGACCTGATGGACAGCTTCACGCCGATCCAACCCATCCTGATCGGCGACAGCGCCAAGGCCATGCGGCTGTCGCAGATGCTGCGCGAACGCGGCCTGATGGTCACAGCTATTCGCCCACCGACCGTGCCCGCCGGCAGTGCGCGTCTGCGCGTGACATTGACGGCGGCCCACAGCGCGGCGCAGGTGCAGCTATTGTTAAACGCACTGGAAGCGTGTTTCCGCTTGTTAGGCAGTTCGGAGCCCAACCATGCGTGATCGACTGATATTGCTGCCCGGCTGGGGCCTCGGTGTATCGCCGCTGGAGCCGTTGGCCGCCGCCTTGCAAGGTTTGGACGAGCACCTGCAGGTGCAGATCGAACCGTTGCCCGCACTGGATTCCAGCGACCTGAATGAGTGGCTCGACGAACTCGACGCCACGCTGCCGGACAACGCCTGGCTGGGCGGCTGGTCCCTGGGCGGCATGCTGGCTTCGGAGCTGGCGGCGCGGCGTGGCGAACGTTGCTGTGGCCTGCTGACCCTGGCGAGTAACCCGTGTTTCGTCGCCCGCGCTGGCTGGCCAAGCGCGATGCCCGCCGAGACCTTCGACGCGTTCCTCGCTGGCTGCCATGCCGACTCCCAGGTCACCCTCAAGCGCTTCGGCCTGTTGTGCGCCAAGGGCGCCGAAGACCCGCGCGGACTGTCGCGCCTGCTGGTCAGTGGTGCGCCGAACACGCCCTCCAGTGTGTTGATGCCCGGCCTTGAGCTACTCGCCCAGTTGGATACCCGTGAAGCCTTATTGGCCTATCGCGGCCCGCAGTTGCACCTGTTCGCCGGCTTGGACGGGTTGGTACCCGCCGAAGCCGCCAGCGACCTGCTGGCCCTGCTGCCGGATGTTGAAATCGGCCTGATTGAACAGGCCGGCCACGCTTTTCTTCTGGAAGACCCTCACGGTGTAGCGGGGGCCATCCAGGCTTTTTTGCATGAGTGCGTCGATGACTGATTTATCCCACGCCCCGCTGCCGGGCGCGTTGCCGGACAAGCGCCAGGTGGCGGCGTCCTTTTCCCGTGCCGCCGCCAGTTACGACAGTGTTGCCGAATTGCAGCGGGCGGTGGGCAGCCAATTGCTGGCGCGCCTGCCGGCCAATACCGCGCCGCAACGCTGGTTGGACATGGGCTGCGGCACCGGGTATTTCAGTCGCGTGCTGGGTGAACAGTGGCCCGCCAGCGAAGGCATCGCGCTGGATATCGCCGAAGGCATGCTCAACCACGCACGCCCCCTGGGTGGCGCCGAGCACTTCATCGCCGGCGACGCCGAACGCTTGCCGCTCAAAGCTGAGAGCGTGCAGCTGCTGTTTTCCTCCCTCGCGGTGCAGTGGTGTGCGAATTTCGAGGCGGTGCTCAGCGAAGCCTATCGGGTGTTGCAACCGGGCGGAGTGCTGGCCTTCGCCAGTCTCTGCGTGGGCACCCTGGAAGAACTGCGCGAAAGCTGGCGTGCGGCGGATGGCCTGGTGCACGTCAATCGCTTCCGCACCTTCGAGGCGTATCAACACTTGTGTGCGGCCAGCGGCCTGCGGGTGGTGAGCCTGGAGCGCCGTCCTCATGTGTTGCATTACCCGGATGTACGCAGCCTGACCCACGAATTGAAGGCCCTGGGCGCGCATAACCTCAACCCCGGTCGCCCCGGTGGGTTGACGGGGCGCGCGCGGATTGTTGCACTGGTGCACGCGTATGAGCGGTTCCGCCAGGCCCAAGGCCTGCCGGCGACTTACCAAGTGGTGTATGCCGTACTGGAGAAACCTCTATGAGCGCCGCCTACTTCATCACCGGTACCGACACCGATGTCGGCAAGACCACCATCGCCGCCGGCCTGTTGCACGCGGCGCGGCAAGCCGGTAGAAGCACCGCGGCTGGCAAGCCGGTGGCCTCCGGTTGCCAGGTCACGCCCAAGGGCTTGCGCAACGCCGATGCACTGGCGTTGCTGGCTGAATGCTCGTTGCCGTTGAGTTATGCCGAGGTCAACCCGGTGGCCTTCGAACCGGCCATCGCTCCCCACCTGGCGGCGCGGGAGGCAGGTTTCTCGCTCACCGTGCAATCGTTGTTGAAGCCCATGCAGCAGATTCTGGCACGGCAAGCGGATTTCACCCTGATCGAAGGCGCCGGCGGCTGGCGGGTGCCATTGGCCGATCAGGCGAACCTGTCGGACCTGGCCATGGCGCTGAAGTTGCCGGTGATCCTGGTGGTGGGCGTGCGCCTGGGTTGCATCAGCCATGCCTTGCTGACCGCCGAAGCCATCGCCCGGGACGGCCTGCAGTTGGCCGGGTGGGTGGCCAATATCATCGAGCCCAAGACCTCCCGTCTGGAAGAAAACCTCGCCACCCTGGCCGAGCGCCTGCCTGCGCCATGCCTGGGGCGTGTGCCGAAACTCAAGCACGCCGGGGCTGAAACGGTTGCCGAGTACTTACAGTTGGACCTGCTTGACTGATTTTGGCTATCGACAAGGCATTATGCCATTAGTGTTTTTGACGAGCCCTTTGACGGGATATCTGCTTCAATTCAACTTCACGATTCTCTAAAGGCAGGCTTACGCCATGGAAATCTCTGGAAGCAGCGCGTTTTATTCGGGCCTGAGCAGTATTCAGTCTGGACAGAACCGTGTCGATCAGGCCGCCGGCAGAATTGCCAGCGCCGCGACTACCCAGCCATCGGATGCGCAAAGCGACCGTCTGCAAGCCAACGACCGCGCCCAGCCGTCCAACTCCGCCAGCAATATGGTTGAAATGGCCCAGGGCAAATTCCAAGTGGAGCTCGGCGCCAAAGTCGCCAAGGCTTCGGATGAAATGCTCGGCACCTTGATCGACACCTACGCCTGATCTGCTGGCGCTAAAAATGTGGGAGGGGGCTTGCCCCCGATAGTGATGGATCAGCCAATGTGTGTATGGCTGACATGGCGCTATCGGGGGCAAGCCCCCTCCCACATTTTTACTGTGCCGTCCTTCTGAACTTCTACACTCCCGCAGTCATGTGGCGTCTTGCCGCAAGCGTTGCCGTGCGCGCCATTGATTCGCGTCATGACAAACGGCATCGGGACGACGCTTGACATCCCCAAGTGGTAAACGTATGTTTCAAACACCTGTTTGACCGCCCCAACACTTCCACGCGGTTGTTCATTCCAGATACATCAGCAGAGGTTTATCGCTATGCCTGACTACAAGGCCCCCTTGCGTGATATTCGCTTCGTTCGTGACGAACTGCTTGGCTATGAAGCGCACTATCAGAGCCTGCCGGCTTGCCAGGACGCTACCCCGGACATGGTTGACGCCATCCTTGAAGAAGGCGCCAAGTTCTGTGAGCAAGTGCTGGCACCGCTGAACCGCGTGGGCGACATCGAAGGCTGCACCTGGAGTGAGTCGGGCGTCAAAACCCCTACCGGTTTCAAAGAAGCCTACAAACAGTTCGTCGAAGGCGGCTGGCCAAGCCTGGCCCACGACGTGGCGCACGGCGGCCAAGGCCTGCCGGAATCCCTGGGCCTGGCCGTGAGCGAAATGGTCGGCACCGCCAACTGGTCGTGGGGCATGTACCCGGGCCTGTCCCACGGTGCGATGAACACCATCTCCGAGCACGGCACCCCCGAGCAGCAAGAGGCCTACCTGACCAAACTGGTGTCGGGCGAATGGACCGGCACCATGTGCCTGACCGAGCCACACTGCGGCACCGACCTGGGCATGCTGCGCACCAAGGCCGAGCCTCAGGCTGATGGTTCCTATAAGGTCTCCGGCACCAAGATCTTCATCTCGGCCGGTGAACACGACATGGCTGACAACATCGTCCATATCGTACTGGCCCGCCTGCCGGACGCACCGGCCGGCACCAAAGGCATCTCGCTGTTTATCGTGCCGAAGTTCCTGCCCAACGCCGATGGCTCGATTGGCGCGCGCAACGCCGTGAGCTGTGGTTCCCTGGAACACAAGATGGGCATCCACGGCAACGCCACCTGCGTGATGAACTTCGACGCGGCCACCGGTTTCCTGATCGGCCCGGCGAACAAAGGCCTGAACTGCATGTTCACCTTCATGAACACTGCTCGCCTGGGTACCGCGCTGCAAGGCCTGTCCCATGCCGAGATCGGTTTCCAGGGCGGCCTGAAATATGCCCGCGACCGTCTGCAAATGCGCTCCCTGACCGGCCCGAAAGCACCGGACAAAGCCGCCGACCCGATCATCGTGCACCCTGATGTGCGCCGCATGTTGCTGACCATGAAGGCCTTCGCCGAAGGCAACCGTGCGATGGTGTACTTCACTGCCAAGCAAGTGGACATCGTCAAATACGGCACCGACGACGAAGCCAAGAAACAGGCGGACGGCCTGCTGGCCTTCATGACCCCGATCGCCAAGGCCTTCATGACCGAAGTCGGCTTTGAATCGGCCAACCACGGTGTGCAGATCTACGGCGGCCACGGTTTCATCGCCGAGTGGGGCATGGAGCAGAACGTTCGCGACAGCCGCATTTCGATGCTGTACGAAGGCACCACCGGCATCCAGGCCCTCGACCTGCTGGGCCGTAAAGTGCTGATGACCCAAGGCGAAGCGCTCAAGGGCTTCACCAAGATCGTGCACAAGTTCTGCCAGGCCAACGAAGGCAACGAAGCGGTCAAAGAATTCGTTGCACCGCTGGCTGCGCTGAACAAAGAGTGGGGCGAGTTGACCATGAAGGTCGGGATGGCCGCGATGAAAGACCGTGAAGAAGTGGGTGCCGCCTCGGTGGACTACCTGATGTACTCCGGTTACGCCTGCCTGGCTTACTTCTGGGCCGATATGGCGCGCCTGGCGGCCGAGAAACTGGCTGCCGGCACCACCGAAGAAGCGTTCTACACCGCCAAGCTGCAGACCGCGCGCTTCTACTTCCAGCGCATCCTGCCGCGTACCCGTACGCACGTGGCCACCATGCTGTCGGGCGCCAACAACCTCATGGACATGAAAGAAGAAGACTTCGGCCTGGCTTACTAAGCCTTACCGGGGTTCACTTGCAGAGCCGCCGCTCCCTTGCGGGAGCGGCGGCTTTTTTGTACCCGATAAAAAACCACAGCGCAGCACTCAGGGATTACTGTCGGCTGCCGTTACAGTGATGGCAATGTGATACATGTTCGACGGGTTGTGTTTAACTGTCTGCATAAAGGCACAGTGCCATCATTTTTTGCGGGTCGGAGTTTTACCCTTGTCACGCGTGTCCGCTGTACGTTTCAGTCACTTTCTCCCTTCGTTGCTGCTCTTGCTGGCCGGGCTCTCGGCTGCGTACGTCAAGGACCTCAACGTCTTCTTCACCTCGCTGTTCAATGTATTGCCGACCCTGGTGCTGTTGCTCGGTGGTTCGTACTGCGCGGTGTACCGCCGCCAGCGTGAACTGTTCCTGATGATCACGGTGTACATCGTCTACTTCCTGCTCGATACCCAGACCGACTTCTACCGCGACAATGGCCGCGTGCGCGAAGACGCCGCAGTGGTGTTTCACCTGTGCTGCCTGCTGCTGCCGTTGTTGTTCAGCATCTACGCTCTGTGGCAGGAGAAGACCCACCTGTTTCGTGACTTCGTTGCCCGTGGCGCGGTGTTGCTGGCGGTCGGCAGCGTAGCGCTGGCGCTGGAGCAGAGTTATCCCCAGGCGGTGCTGAACTGGCTGGCGGAGATCCGCTGGCCGGCGCTACATGGTACTTGGATGAGCCTGATCCAGTTGTCTTACCCGATGTTCCTGATAGGCTTCCTGACCCTGGCAGCGCAATACTGGTACCAGCCGCGCCCGCTGCATGCGGCGCAACTGGTGGGGTTGCTCGGCCTGTTCTGGATGTTGCCGCAGACGTTCATCCTGCCCTTCACCCTGAATATCATGTGCAGCCAGGTGATGCTGATGATCGCCGCCGGTGTGGCCCACGAGGCTTATCAAATGGCCTTCCGCGATGAGCTGACCGGCCTGCCGGGGCGTCGTGCGCTGAACGAGCGCATGCAGCGGCTGGGGCGCAACTATGTGCTGGCGATGAGCGACGTCGACCACTTCAAGCGCTTCAACGATACCCATGGTCATGACGTGGGCGACCAGGTATTGCGGCTGGTGGCGAGCAAGCTGTCCAAGGTCAACGGCGGCGGGCGCGCGTACCGCTACGGCGGTGAAGAATTCGCCGTGGTGTTCGCCGGCAAGACCCTGGATGAATGCATGCCGCACCTGGAGGAGATCCGCGAGATCATCGCCGACTACGACATCAAGCTGCGTCATTCGGACCGCCCCCAGGACGATCAGCAGGGTCGCCAGCGCCGTTCAGGCAGCGGCGCCTCCAGTGTCTCAGTGACCATCAGCATCGGCGTGGCCGAACGCCAGGCCGAGCAGCGCACGCCCGAGGAAGTGCTCAAGTCCGCCGACCAGGCGCTGTACGCCGCCAAGGGCGCGGGGCGCAACTGCGTGGTGGCGTCCGGGCAGACCCGGCGTGGCGCGGTGCGCATGGAGAGCGCTGCCGGTTGAGTGATGGCGCTGTATTCAGCGGTTCTACAGTGATTGTTCCGGGCGTTGGCCGGCGGTAGGTTGAAACCATCTGCTGACGGAGACATTGCCATGCCTGAGTACAAAGCTCCCCTTCGCGACATGCGCTTTCTGATCGACAACGTGTTTGATTTCCACGGCCACTACGCCGCATTGGGCGCCACCGATGCCAGCCCGGACATGGTCGCTGCGATCCTCGAAGAAGGCGCAAAATTCTGCGAGAACGTGCTCGCGCCGCTCAACCGCAGTGGCGACGAAGAAGGCTGCCATTTCGACAATGGCGTGGTCACCACGCCCAAGGGCTTCAAGGAAGCCTTCGCCCAGTACGTTGAGGGCGGCTGGCACGGCGTGGCAGCGGACCCGGCCTACGGTGGCCAGGGCTTGCCGCAGTCGCTCGGCCTGGTGCTGAGCGAGATGATCGGCTCCAGCAACACCTCCTGGGGCATGTACCCGGGGCTGACCCACGGCGCGATGTCGGCGATCCACGCCCACGGCACCGCCGAGCAGAAAGACACGTTCCTGACCAAACTCACTGCGGGCGAATGGACTGGCACCATGTGCCTCACCGAAGCCCACTGCGGCACCGACCTGGGCCTGATCAAGACCCGTGCCGTGCCCCAGGCGGACGGCAGCTATGCGGTCACCGGCAGCAAGATCTTCATCTCGGCCGGCGAGCACGACATGAGCGCCAATATCATTCACCTGGTGCTGGCCAAGCTGCCGGATGCGCCGGCGGGCACCAAGGGCATCTCGCTGTTCATCGTGCCCAAGTTCCATGCCGACACAGGCGAGCGCAATGCGGTGCACTGCGGTTCCATCGAACACAAGATGGGCATCAAGGCGTCCGCTACCTGTGTGTTGAACTTCGATGGCGCCAAGGGTTTCCTGATCGGTGAGCCGAACAAGGGCCTCAACTGTATGTTCACCATGATGAACCATGCGCGCCTGGGCACCGGCATGCAGGGCCTGTGCAATGGCGAGGCGAGCTTCCAGGGCGCGATCACCTACGCCAACGACCGTCTGCAAATGCGCTCGCTGACTGGCGCCAAGGCCCCGGACAAAGCCGCCGACCCGATCATCGTGCACCCTGATGTGCGCCGCATGCTGCTGACCATGAAGGCCTTCAACGAAGGCAACCGTGCGCTGACCTACTTCACCGCACAATTGCTCGACACCGCGCACCTGAGCAAGGACGCGGCGCAGCGTCAGGAGGCCGAAGACCTGCTGGCGTTCCTCACGCCCATCTGCAAAGCCTTTATGACCGACACTGGCCTTGAGGTGACCAACCACGGCATGCAGATCTTCGGTGGCCACGGTTACATCCGCGAATGGGGCATGGAGCAACTGGCCCGCGATGCGCGGATTGCGCCGATCTATGAAGGCACCAACGGCATCCAGGCCCTCGACCTGCTGGGGCGCAAGGTGCTGGGCAGCCAGGGCAAGTTGCTGCGTGGGTTTACCAAAATCGTGCATAAGTTCTGTACCGCGAATGCCGAGCATCCGCAGCTCAAGGGCTATGTGGCGCAACTCAATCAGTTGAACGGGGAATGGGGTGAGCTGACCACGAAGGTCGGCATGGCCGCGATGAAGAACCCCGATGAAGTGGGCGCGGCGGCGGTGGATTACTTGATGTACAGCGGTTACGTGGTGCTCGCGTACCTGTGGCTGCGCATGGCGATCGCTGCCCTTGAACAGCCAGATGGCGATTTTGCCAAGGCCAAGTTGGCCACGTGCGAGTTCTACTTCAAGCGTCTACTGCCGCGTACGGCTACCCATCGCGCGGCCGTGGAAGCGGGCAGCGAATGCCTGATGAGTCTGCCTGCGGAGGCGTTTGCGTGGTGATGACTTAAAAATACCAATCAGTCACAAGTGGACCCTATGTGTCTGAAAAGTTGTTCGGGTACACTCTGAGCCTGTAAAACCGACTCTTACCGAATTACTTTTCACGTTCTCACGAGGTTTGCCATGGCTGATTACAAAGCGCCGCTGCGTGATATGCGCTTCGTCCTCAACGAAGTCTTTGAGGTCGCCACCACTTGGGCCCAGTTGCCGGCATTGGCAGACACCGTTGACGCCGAAACCGTAGAGGCCATCCTCGAAGAAGCCGGCAAGGTCACCGCCAAATCCATCGCCCCGCTCAGCCGTGGTGGCGATGAACAAGGTTGCCGTTGGGATAACACAGCGGTATTTACGCCGGACGGTTTCCCGCAAGCCTACAAAACCTACGCTGAAGGCGGTTGGGTGGGTGTAGGCGGCGACCCTGCGTTCGGCGGCATGGGCATGCCCAAGGCCGTGTCGGCCCAGGTCGAAGAGATGATCAACTCGTCGAGCCTGGCGTTCGGCCTGTACCCGATGCTGACCTCCGGCGCCTGCGTGTCGATCAACACCCACGCCAGCGAATCGCTCAAGGCCGCTTACCTGCCGAAGATGTATTCCGGTGAGTGGGCTGGTTCCATGTGCCTGACCGAGGCCCACGCCGGGACCGACCTGGGGATGATCCGCACCAAAGCTGAGCCGCAGGCGGACGGCTCCTACACAGTCAGCGGCACCAAGATCTTCATCACCGGCGGTGAACACGACCTCACCGATAACATCATCCACCTGGTACTGGCCAAGCTGCCGGACGCGCCGGCGGGGCCCAAGGGGATTTCGCTGTTCCTGGTGCCGAAGTTCATGGTGAACACCGACGGCAGCCTGGGCGCACGCAATGCCGTGAGCTGTGGTTCCATCGAGCACAAGATGGGGATCCAGGCGTCGGCGACCTGCGTGATGAACTTCGACGAGGCCGTGGGTTACCTGGTCGGCGAGCCGAACCGTGGTCTGGCGGCGATGTTCACCATGATGAACTACGAGCGCCTGGGTGTCGGTATCCAGGGCCTGGCGTCCGGCGAGCGTTCCTACCAGAACGCTATCGAGTACGCCCGCGACCGCCTGCAAAGCCGTGCACCGACCGGCGCCCAGGCCAAAGACAAAATGGCCGACCCGATCATCGTGCACCCGGACGTAAGGCGCATGCTGCTCACCATGAAGGCCGCCAACGAAGGTGGCCGTGCGTTCTCCACCTACGTGGCGACGCAACTGGACATCGCCAAGTTCAGCGACGACGCCGCTGCCCGCGAGCGTGCGGATAACCTGGTGGCACTGCTGACGCCGGTGGCCAAGGCGTTCCTGAGCGACCTGGGCCTGGAAACCACTGTGCTGGGCCAACAGGTATTTGGCGGCCACGGTTACATTCGTGAGTGGGGCCAGGAGCAACTGGTGCGCGATGTGCGCATCACCCAGATCTACGAAGGCACCAACGGCATCCAGGCCCTGGACCTGATGGGGCGCAAGATCGTCGGCAGTGGCGGGGCGTTCTACACCCTGTTTGCCGATGAGATCCGCGCGTTCATTGCCTCGGCGGGTGCCGAGCTGGCCGAATTCACCAAGCCGTTGGGCGCGGCGGTGGACAACCTGGATGAGCTGACCGCCTGGGTGCTGGACCGCGCCAAGGCCAACCCCAATGAAATCGGCGCGGCGTCGGTGGAGTACCTGCATGCCTTTGGCTACATGGCGTATGCCTATATGTGGGCTCGCATGGCCAAGGCCGCGTTGGGCAAGGAGTCGCAAGAAGACTTCTACGCCAGCAAACTGGGGACTGCGCGTTTCTACTTTGCGCGCCTGTTGCCACGCATCCACTCGCTGAGTGCGTCGGTAAAGGCCGGTAGCGAATCACTGTTTTTGCTGGATGAAGCCTTGTTCTAAGGGCTTGAAGGGCGTGTAAGCATTCTCTTACATGACGTGCTGCTATTCGTCCTCTATCGCCATATTGGATCCACGGATAATCTACTTCACATGGACGTCGCGCAGGAAGCGCAAAGCAACAACACGGACACGTAGGATTCTGCCAGGACGGCGGAGTGAAATGGATGTCAGGGAAACAGTCTGCAAAGCCCCGCTTCGGCGGGGTTTTCTTTTGCCCGCGAAAAAGTCAGGCAGGCGCCTGCGGGGCATTCATCACGTCTTCCAGCAAGGTGCGCAGCAACGCCACCGTCGCCTGCTGGCGCTGCACATCGCGGCACACCAGACCGACTTTCAGCGGCACCCTGGGTTCACTCAAGGGCTTCCAAAGCAGCGCCTGGCTGTTGTGTTCATCCTGGGAGCGCCCCGGCAGCACCGTCGCCAGTTTTGTGTGAGGCAGGCTGTCGAGGATCCCCACCATGGTGTTGAGTTCCGCCTGGACTTGCGGGCGTCGCCCGAGGTTGGACAGCTGGCCCTGCCAGATCTGCCGCACCTGAAACTCTTCCCCCAACAGCAACATCGGCAACTCCGCCGCCTGCTTCAGTGAGACTTTCTTGAATTCCCGCAAGGGATGGTCTTCGGGGATGACCACCTTCAACTCGTCTTCGTACAGCAACACGCCGTGCAACCCCGGCTGGCGTGGCGGCAGGTAACTGATGCCGATATCCAGCGAGCCGTTGAGTAGCCGCCGCTCAATTTCGAGCCCGGTCAATTCGTAGATCTGCACCACCAAATGCGGCTGGGCCTTGCGCACGCGCTCGAGCATCTGCGGGACCAGGCTGGTGTGCACGGTTTGCAGCACGCCGATGGCCAGCGTGCGCATCGCCTGGCCCTTGAAGTTGCGCAGGGCCTCAACTGCCTGTTGCATGCCATCAATCAGCGGCAAGGCGTGGTTGTACAGCGTATGCGCCGCCAGTGTCGGTAGCAGGCGCTTGCTGCTGCGTTCGAACAGGCTCACATCCAGGTTCTGCTCCAACTGGCGAATCTGCTGGGACAGCGCCGGCTGGGAGATCGACAGACGCTCCGCAGCACGGCCTACATGGCCCTCCTCATACACCGCGACGAAATAACGCAGTTGCTTGAAATCCATAAGGCTTACTTATCGAAAAAGCTGGAAAATCGAAATGGCCGCTGGCCCCCGAGATGCCTAGTCTAGCGCCTATTCGCAGGGCTTACAGGGCCGGATCGGGCAATGAACAGCGTTTATATTGATGGCGTTTACATAGGCAAGACAAAAAACCTCAAGGCAATGTTGGCACCTCGCACCGACCAAGGCCCAGTTGCTATTGGGGGCGAGCCATGAATCTATTCCGTCGCCCCGCGCCGAGCCTGGACGATTTAGTTCTGGAGACACCCAGCGATAATCCTCCCAACGAATCCCTGATGCCCTCCGTCGCACGGCCGCCGCAAGTATTCGTGCGCGGCCAGGGTTCCTGGCTCTGGGACAGTGACGACCGGGCCTACCTGGATTTCAGCCAGGGCAACGCAGCCAACAGCCTCGGCCACAGCCCACAGGTGTTGATCAAGGCGCTGGCCGACCAGACTCAGGCGCTGATCAACCCAGGCAACGGCTTGCATAACCGCGCTCAACTCAACCTTGCCGAGCGCCTGTGCCATCGCACCGGCAGTGACCAGGCCTACCTGCTCAACAGCGGCGCGGAAGCCGTTGAAGCCGCGATCAAGTTGGCGCGCAAATGGGGTCAACTGCATCGTGGTGGCGCTTACCGCATCATCAGCGCGAGCGGTGGTTGCCATGGTCGCAGTTTTGCGGCGATGTCGGCGTCGGCGGGCGAGAGTACCAATCGCTTCGAGCCGCAACTGCCGGGCTTCAGCCATGTGCCCTTCAACGACCTGCCGGCCCTGCATGCCGCGGTCGACGCGCAAACCGTCGCCATCCTGCTGGAGCCGATCCAGGGCGAGGCCGGAGTGATCCCCGCGACGGAGCACTATCTCAAAGGGGTCGAGCGGCTGTGCCGTGAACTGGGGATCCTGCTGATACTCGACGAGGTGCAAACCGGCATAGGCCGCTGCGGCACCTTGCTCGCCGAACAGCAATACGGCGTACGTGCGGACATCATCACCCTGGGCAAAGGCCTGGGCGGCGGTGTGCCCCTTGCGGCGCTGCTGGCGCGTGGTAAAGCCTGCTGTTTTGAAGTGGGCGAGCTGGAAGGCACCCATCACGGCAATGCGCTGATGGCATCGGCCGGGCGGGCGGTATTCGATACGGTGCTGGAGCACGGCTTTCTGGAACAGGTGCGTGAGTCCGGCCTTTACCTCGGCGAAGGCCTTGCCCGCCTGGCCTATCGCTACGACCACGGCCCGCTGCGCGGCCACGGCCTGATGTGGGGCCTGGCGCTGTCGGATGATTCTGCGGATGCGGTGGTAAAAGCGGCCCTGCACGAAGGCCTGATCCTCAACGCCCCACAGCCCGGCTGCCTGCGCTTCACCCCGGCACTCACGGTGAGCAAAAGCAACATCGACGAAATGCTCCTGCGCCTGGCCCGTGCCTTCTCCCGCGTGCGCACCGCACAACTGCAATGCCGCAAGGGCATTGCTGTTTAACCCCTATTCCTGAACCGTCTCGCGGTCTACGCGACGCCTCCGGCCTGATTCTTTTGGCTGGGGGCGTTTTTTTTGCCCGGATGGCCCAACGCCAGATCCCACTGAACCCTCACGAACGCCCAAGGTCGATTAGCTACACGGCTCACACGAGCCGATTTTCTGGAGCTGATCCCATGGATTTCATTCGTATCATCATCGCCATTCTGTTGCCGCCACTGGGTGTGTTCCTGCAAGTGGGTTTCGGCGGCGCGTTCTGGCTGAATATCCTGCTGACCCTGTGCGGCTACATCCCGGGCATCGTCCACGCGGTGTACATCATCGCCAAGCGCTGAGGCCGTCAGCCTTTTGCGATAAGCCGTGAGTTGCGCTCATTGCGAAAGGCCAACTGCTCGATGGTCTGGGTGGCGTGTTCGGCTTCTTCCCGCGCTTGCAGAATGATGCCGTGCTGCTCGGACTTGCTGCACACCGGGTCGGCATTGCTCGCGTCCCCGGTGAGCATGAAGGCCTGGCAACGGCAGCCGCCGAAGTCCTTTTCTTTTTCATCGCACGAACGGCACGGCTCGGGCATCCAGTCGTAGCCACGAAAGCGGTTGAAGCCGAACGAGTCGTACCAGATGTGCTGCATGCTGTGGTCGCGCACATTGGGAAATTGCACCGGCATTTGTCGGGCGCCGTGACACGGCAGGGCGGTGCCGTCTGGCGTCACAGTCAGAAAGATACTGCCCCAGCCGTTCATGCAGGCCTTCGGGCGTTCTTCGTAGTAGTCCGGTGTGACGAAGATCAGCTTGCACGGGTGACCTTCCGCTTCCAGCCGGGCGCGATATTCGTTGGTGACGCGTTCGGCGCGCACCAGCTGCTGCCGGGTCGGCAACAACCCCACCCGATTGAGCTGTGCCCAGCCGTAGAACTGGCAGGTGGCGAGCTCCACGAAGTCGGCCTCCAGCGCAATGCACAGTTCGATGATGCGGTCGATCTTGTCGATATTGTGCCGATGGGTCACGAAGTTCAGCACCATCGGGTAGCCGTGGGCCTTCACGGCCCTGGCCATTTCCAGTTTCTGTGCGAAGGCTTTTTTCGAGCCGGCCAGCAGGTTGTTCACCTGTTCGTCGCTGGCCTGGAAGCTGATCTGGATATGGTCCAGGCCGGCTTTCTTGAAGTCGCTGATCTTCTGCTCGGTAAGGCCGATGCCCGAGGTGATCAGGTTGGTGTAGAACCCCAGTTTGCGCGCTTCAGCGATCAGCTCGGCCAGGTCCTGGCGCACCAGCGGTTCACCGCCGGAAAACCCCAGCTGCGCGGCCCCCATCTCGCGGGCTTCGCGGAACACCTTGAACCACTGCTCGGTCGTCAGCTCCTTGCCCTGCTCGGCAAAGTCCAACGGGTTGGAGCAGTACGGGCACTGCAACGGGCAGCGGTAGGTCAGCTCGGCCAGCAACCACAGCGGCAGGCCGATGGCCGGCTTTTCAGGCAAGGGTGATCCAGTGCTCAGCACGGGCGACCTCCATGAACTGCTCGATGTCTTCACCGAGCTCAGGCACACCAGGAAATTGTTTCTCCAGCTCGGCGATGATGGCCGCCACGTTGCGCTCGCCGTCGATCAAGCCACCAATCAATGCGGCGCTGTCGTTGAGCTTGATCATGCCTTCGGGGTAGAGCAACACGTGGCCTTTTTGCGCCGGCTCGTACTGGTAACGGTAGCCTGGGCGCCAGGTCGGTTTCTTGCTGCGGTCAAAGCTCATAGGGTAACCCCTTTATGCCACACCCGCTGCTCGGTCACGCTGTGATATGGCGGGCGCTTGAGTTCATAGGCCATGCTCATGGCATCGAGCATGCTCCACAGGATGTCGAGTTTGAACTGGAGAATCTCCAGCATGCGCTCCTGGCCTTCACGAGTGGTGTAGTGCTGCAGGGTAATTGCCAACCCGTGTTCCACATCGCGGCGGGCCTGGCCCAGGCGGGTGCGGAAATATTCATAGCCGGCCGGGTCGATCCAGGGGTAATGCTGCGGCCAGCTATCGAGGCGCGACTGGTGGATCTGCGGCGCGAACAGCTCGGTCAGCGAGCTGCTCGCGGCTTCCTGCCAACTGGCGCGACGGGCGAAGTTGACGTAGGCGTCTACCGCGAATCGTACGCCAGGCAGTACCAACTCCTGCGAGCGTAGTTGGTCGGGGTCGAGGCCCACCGCCTGGCCCAGGCGCAGCCAGGCTTCGATGCCGCCGTCCTCACCGGGGGCGCCATCGTGGTCGAGCAGGCGCTGGATCCACTCGCGACGGATCTCACGGTCCGGGCAGTTGGCCAGGATCGCGGCGTCTTTGAGCGGGATATTCACCTGATAATAGAAACGGTTGGCGACCCAGCCCTGGATCTGCTCGCGGGTGGCGCGGCCTTCGTACATCGCCACGTGATACGGGTGATGGATATGGTAGAAGGCGCCCTTGGCCCGCAGGGCGGCTTCGAATTCGGCGGTGGTCAATGGCGTGTCAGTCATCTCGTCAGCTCCTACAATTCAATGCTCATGCCGTCGTAAGCCACTTCGACATTGCGCCGCACCAGCTCCGCTCGCTCGGGGGAGTCTTCATCGAGGATCGGGTTGGTGTTGTTGATGTGGATAAGCACCTTGCGCTGCTCGGGCAACTGTTCCAGCACTTCAAGCATGCCGCCGGGGCCGTTTTGCGCCAGGTGGCCCATCTCGCGGCCGGTGCGGGTGCCAACGCCACGGCGCTGCATTTCATCGTCATCCCACATGGTGCCGTCCACCAGAAGACAGTCGCTGCCGGCCATGATCTCCAGCAATGGCGCGTCGACCTTGCCCAGGCCCGGGGCGTAGAACAGCTTGCCGCCGGTGCGCAGGTCTTCGACGATCAGGCCGATGTTGTCGCCGGGGTGCGGGTCGAAGCGGTGTGGCGAGTAGGGTGGGGCTGCGCTGCGCAGGGGCAGCGGGGTGAAGCGCAGATTGGGGCAGGCCGGGATGGTGAAGCTGGCGTCCAGCTCGATGCGGTTCCAGGCCAGGCCGCCGTTCCAGTGGGTGAGCATGCTGAACAGCGGGAAACCGGTGCTGAGGTCTTCATGGACCATGTCGGTGCACCACACCTGGTGCGGGCAGCCTTCGCGCAGGCTCAGCAGGCCGGTGGTGTGGTCGATCTGGCTGTCCATCAGGATGATCGCGCTGATGCCGGTATCGCGCAGGGCGCGGCCGGGTTGCATCGGTGCAAAGCCCTGGAGTTGCGCGCGGATATCCGGCGAGGCATTGCACAGCACCCAATTCACGCCATCGTCGGAGATCGCGATGGACGACTGGGTACGCGCCTGGGCCCGCAGGCTGCCATCACGAAAACCCGCGCAGTTCACGCAGTTGCAGTTCCACTGCGGGAAACCACCGCCGGCGGCGGAACCTAGAATCTGGACAAACATGGTCGCTCCATCAAGCTCAAAACAAAAACGCCCCGGGCGAACCGAGGCGTTGTAGTACCCAGCGGATTAACGGCTGGCGAAGTACATGGTGACTTCGAAACCGATGCGCAGATCAGTGTAAGCAGGTTTGGACCAGGTCATATTCTTACTCCTACGAAGGGATGGGACGTTTACTACCAAGTAATACATATAGTCCACCTCCAGTCGGAGATGTTCAGATGTGTGCGTGGGAATATTACTCAATTCTTTTCAAGTTAGCGCTGTCTTGAGGGAGAAAGCCTTTTGCAGGGGCGGCAATGATCACCCTGCCGCTTGCCACGCAGTCGAGATGCGCGGGCCGTTGGCGATGCAGCGCCAGCCGCCTGCGGCGTCGTTTAATTGTTGCGCGGCATGCTGCAATGTTTCGCGGGTACAGGTTTGGATCCGGGCTTGAAGTTGAACCAGGTAGTCCGACGGATGGCCCGCCAGATGGGCATGCCACAGCAGTTCGGCGGCTTGGTCGTTGGGCAGCGTCCGTGCGCAGAACTGCTCGGCCAACGCCAGGTTGCCCAGGTCGTCGCTGCGGTCGATCAGCGCCGGCAGTTGCTTGAGGAAGGTGTTCAGGTGATCGGCGATGCCCGACAGGGACAGGCCAGGGGATTGCACACCGAACAGCAGGCCGGTCTGGCCGTTTATCTGTCGGATGCTGCTGAACACGGCGTAGCCGATTTGCAGCTCTACCCGCAGGCGTTGGTAGAACGGCGCCTGGAGCAGATGGCCGAGTAGTCGCCATGCGGCTTCGTCCGCCAAGGATTGGCTTGGCGTTGGACAAAACAGCAGCAACGCGGCTTCGTTTGAGTCGGTTTGCACCTCATGCCAGATACGTTGGCCGCTCAGGGATGGCGCGACGTGATTGAGGCTCGCGGGTTGCCCCGGCAGGCGGGCCGCAGCAGTTTTGATCAAGGCTTCATGGGAGGTAGAGAAACCCAGCCCCAGGCCGTGCCAACGTGCGGAGTCCCACGAGGCTGGTTCGGACGTGGTCGAGGTGCAGCAAGCGGGCAGCGTCTTGAGCAATTCGCGGATGGCGATCATGGGCGGCGCGGCGGCTTGTGCCTCTTGCGGATCGCCCAGGCGTTGCGCCAGCACTTCCAGAACTGCTGGGATCGGCTCCTGTAGCCCGACCATTTTCACCCGCCAGTGACTGCCCAGGTTTTCGAACGACACTTCGACACCCGCCTGGCGGGCATTGTCGCGCAACGACTGCAACGCGTTTTCCGGGTGTGGCGGAGCTGATTGCCATTGCAGATACAATGCTCCTTCGTTGCTGTCGTCCGCCAATGCCTGGCTGAAGGTCAACGCCGATGCATCACGACGCCCTCTGGAGCGATCCTGGGCAAACGTGCGCAAGCCTCGGTGGGCGCTGGTCTGGCCGCGGATCAGGCCGGCGCGTTCTTCCTTGACCGGCGGACGCAGGAAGGGGTTGTTCGGCGGCAACTGCCAAGTGAGTGTAGAGGGCGGCAGGTGCAGCGAATCCAGCATGGCCTTGAGGGCGGCGACATCCAGTTCCGACAGGCCTTGGTTGTCGTTTCGGGCCAAGGCCAGAGCGCCTTGGGTCTGTTGTTGGCGAACGGCCAGCAGTGCGAATTCTTCGCGCAACGCCGTCCAGTCGCTATGTGCGAAAAAGGCCAGCCAGTCGTACAGCAACGCCTCGACGTGTGTCGCCGATTCAGCGGGACCACTGAGTGTAAAGTCGATAGCCAGCACCGCTTGCCCAGCGAAGTGATACAGCACCGACGCCTGCAGTGCGCTCGCCAGTTGCTGCGCTTTCAGCTCCGCCAGCAAGCCACCGGGTGCCGAAGCGTTAAGCCAGGTGCAGAGGAATGCCAGTGCTTCCCGGGGTGCATTGCACGTGATGACCTGATGCAGGTGATCATTGGCGATGTGCCGATAGCGCTGGGCTTGCCCCTGCATCAAGGCCGGTGGCGCGGATTGCACACGCGGAAGTCCTGAGATCAGGTGCTCACTGAACCGCTGTGCCAAGCCTTCCAGTGCCTCCAGCGATTGTGGGCCGGCCAGGCTCAAGGTCATCTGCCCACTCTGATAGAACTGCGTATGAAATTCCCGCAGGGCTTGCTGAAATGTCTCACGCTCTACTGGCAGGCTGTCGCGGTTGCCCGCATGGAAACCCCGCAGCGGATGATCCGACGCCAGACCTTCCAGTAGTGCCACTTGCTCTTGTGCCGTTGCATCCTGGGACCAGGCGATAAACTCCGCGTGCAGCACCTCGCGCTCGCGCAGTTGGTCCTCCAGCGCCAGGCGCGGATGGGTCAGCATGTCGGCCAAGCGCTCCAGGCCCCCGGCAAACGTGGCAGCCGGCAGTTCAAAGAAAAAGTCCGTAGTGCGCTCACGGGTGCTGGCATTGACCTGGCCTCCATGGCGTTGCACGTAGGCCATCAACCCTTCGCTTGTGGGAAAACGCTCGGTCCCGAGGAACAGCAAATGCTCCAGGAAATGCGCCAGTCCCGGCCATGCCAGTGGCACGTCGTGGCTGCCGGCCGCCACCCTCAGCACGGCGGCGCAACGCTTTAACCGTGGGGCGTGACGCAAGGAAACCCGCAAGCCGTTGGCCAGGGTCAGGTGAAGGTAATGAGGGTGGGCCGGCGCAGGCATGGGCACTTCCGAAACAGAGAATGCGCCTATGCTAGCAAACCGGCTGGATCAGGGCTTGTGCAGCGCGCCGTACAACTCGGGGCGGCGATCTTGCAGGTAGTGATTGGCACTGCGGGCGTCGAGGAGCGATTGGCGCTCCAACTTCCCGACGATCAGCGCTTCGTCCAGGCCGGCCTGGGCAATACGCTGGCCATTCGGTGCAGCAATGCTGCTCTGCCCGCAGTACTGGATCTCGCCTTCATGCCCGCAGTAATTGGCGTAGGCCACATAACACTGGTTTTCAAAGGCCCGCGCCCGCACGGTGACATCGGCGACAAAATCGAACGGCACCATGTTGGCAGTGGGCACCAGGATCAGCTCAGCGCCAGCCAGGGCCAGGCGCCGGGTGTTTTCCGGGAACTCCAGGTCATAGCAGATCAGGAAACCGAGCTTCCAGCCGTTGAGTTCTACCAGTGGGAAATCATCCTCACCGGCGCTGAACATCGAATGGTCCAGATCACCAAACAGATGGGTCTTGCGGTAGTTGCACAGGCGCTGGCCGTGGGCGTCGATCAACTGCACGGCGTTGTAGATCTGGCCATCTGCGGCCCGCTCAGGGTAGCCGTACAAAATCGCCAGCCCGGCGCTTTTGGCCAGTTCGGCAATGGCCTGCGCCGACGGCCCGTCCTGCGTCTCGGCCAAGGCGCCAACGGCCTCGGCACCGATGTTGTAGCCGCTCAGGAACATCTCCGGCAGCACCAGTACATCGGCATCGGATGCCTCGTGCGCCAGTTGGTGCAGGCGCTTGAGGTTGCCGGCCACATCCAGCGGCAGCGGCGGGCATTGGTACAGGGCGACGCGCATGTTCAACTCCTTAATCCGCCAGGGCAATCGGCCCGATTTCATCGAACACATCACCCGGCCCCGGGTTCTCGGGGTGAGTGCTGCCGCCGAAGTGGGTCATGATGCCCCACACCGCGTTCAGTGAGGTTTGCACCGCGCCCTCCACCCAGGCCGGCGTCCAGGACACATCATCACCAGCGATAAAAATCCCACGTTGTTCGGCGGGCATGTCCTTCTGCATGAAGTGTGCATACATGCGCTGGTTATAGCGATAGTGACCCGGCAACGCGCCCTTGAAAGCCCCGAGGAAGTGCGGGTCGGCTTCCCAGGACACGGTGATTGGATCGCCGATAATGCGTGCCTTGATATCGACTTTCGGGTAGATCTTTTTCAGCGCGTCGAGGGCAAGTTTCACCCGCTTGTCGATGGGCTGCGGCAGCATTTTCAGGGCGTCGCTCATCCACGAGTACGACAGGCAGATCACCCCCGGCTTGTCGTCGCCGTTATCGAACAGGTAGGTGCCACGGGTCAGGCGGTCGGTGAGGGTCATGCTCATCAGGTCACGGCCGGTTTCCGGGTCTTTGTCCTTCCAGAACGGGCGGTCGACCATCACAAAGGTTTTCGATGATTGCATGTAGCGTGTGCGGTCCAGGGCCATCCACATTTTTTGCGAGAACAGGCTTTCGTCGCATTCGATCTGGGTGGTCAGCAGCCAGCTCTGGCAGGTGGTCAGCACGGCGGCGTATTCGCGGGTGTCGCCATAGTTGTCGGTGACGGCAAAACGGCCATCGGCGGCATGGGCGATACGTTTGACGCCCGCGCGTGGCGCGCCGCGATGCAGTGAACTCAGGCTGGTGCCGGCCGGCCAATGGGCGCAGCGCTCCGGTACATGGCGCCAGATGCCCATCGGCACCTGGGCTACGCCGCCGACCACCAGGTGTTGGTGGTCGTCGCAGTTGGTCATCACCACGCGGAAGATTTCCAGCATCGAATTGGGGAAGTCAGAGTCCCAGCCGCCGGTGCCGAAACCCACCTGGCCGAAGACTTCACGGTGCAGGAACGACAACTTGGCGAACGCCTTGGAGGTGGCGACGAAGTCGTAGAAGGTGCGGTCGTCCCACAGCGGCACCAGCTTGTTCCACAGCTCCTTGAGGCGCGGCACGTCGCGGTCGCGGATGGCCTGCTGGATATCACCGAACTGCGAACCGGCTTCCAGCGCATCGGCCCAGGCGTCCGCGACTTCCTGGAACAGTACCGGCAAGTCGGAGAGCTTTTGCGCGTAGTGGGTCTGGCCTTCAAGGTCGATGACCGTGCTGCCGGAGGCCGGGGTCAGCGGATTGGGGAAAGGTTTGGTTTCCAGGCCGAGCTTGTCCACATAGTGGTAGAACGCCGTCGACGACACCGGAAAGCGCATGCCGCCCAACTCGGCGATGATACCTTCGGCGCCTTCAAAGGCCTGAGAGCGCAGGCGGCCGCCCATTTTCGAGGCTTCGTACACCACCGGCTTGAGGCCCAGCTTCATCAGTTCGTAGGCGGCCACCAGACCCGCGATGCCGGCGCCGACGATCGCCACTTCGGCGCCGTGGTGGGCGGCGGGGATGCTGCCCAGGCCCGCGGGATGTTCGATCCAGTCATCGAAGGCGAACGGAAAGTCCGGGCCAAAGATGGTGATGGGTTTCTTGCCGTCGGCGGGGTGGCGATTGGTCTTGCTGATGGTGCTGGACGGAATGCTCATGGCTGACCCTTACTGGCGACCTGGCGGGCGTGACCCGCTGAGTATAGGAAAAGATGGCAGCCAGTTTAGGGAGCGTAGCGTGCGTTAATAAGACGCAATGTGTCGTCGGATTGATCTGTTTTTAGTCGAAATGACGAACCTGTTGATCAGATTGGTTGACCGCGATCCAATTTGTTACTCAGGATGATCGACGTAGTGGTTTTCTCCACCCCGTCCACACTGCCGATCTGGTCCAGCAATTGGTCCAACTGTTCGGGCGAATCCGTGCGCAGCCAAGCCACGTAATCGAACTCTCCACTCACCGCGCACAACTGCTGCACCTGGGCCATGGCACTCAACCGGCGCAACACTTCCTTGCCCGAGCGCGCTTGTACGGTGATCCCGACGTAAGCCTGCAAACCACCATCAACCACGCGTTGCCCAAGGCGCACGCCATAACCGGTGATCACCTGGGTTTTCTCCAGGCGTGCCAGGCGCGACGTCACCGTGGTGCGCGCGATGCCCAACTGCCGGGCTAGCATGGCCACGCTTTCGCGGGCGTTGATCTGCAGGGCGGCGATCAGTTGGCGGTCGATTTCATCTAGGGCGGGCAAGGCGAGGGCTCCGATAGGCGGGCAATGGGTTGGCATCTTACAGGTTGGCGTCGGCGAGCAGGCAGCGCGTGAACAGTTGCGGTACGGGCAGGTGGCGTTGACTGTAGCGGCTCAGCAGGATGATTTCGCGGTAAAAGGTCCGGCTGCCCAATGGGATGATTCGCACGTTGGGCGAGCGTTCCAGCCACAACCCGGCCTGAGGAATCAGCGATACGCCCAGGCCGCATTCGACCATCTTGACGATGGCTTCCAGCTCATCCAACTCCAATGCTACCTGCACATCGAGTTTGTGCGCCTTCAGGAACCGGCTGACCAGGCGCCCACCAAACGAAGCACGGTCATAGCGCACATGGGGCTGTGTCGCGAGCAACTGCAACGGGTCATCACCCGCCAACGTGTGAGGCACGATCAGCGCGAACGGCTCCTTGCGCAGCACCTGCACGTGCAGCTCCTTGGGCAGGTCGAAGGGCGGGCGGATGATGATCGCCGAGTCCAGCTCACCGGCGTCCACCTGGCTCAACAACTCCAGGGACACGCCCGGTATCAACTTGCACTCCACCGTCGGTGCCGCCTGACGCAAACGCACCAGTGCCTGGGGCAGCAGGCCCGTCTGCGCGGTGGTGATGGCGCCCACTTTCAACTCACCCCGGTACTCGTTGGCGTCCACCGGCACCGTCATGCGGTTGAAGGTCTCCAGGATCTCTCTCGCCAGTGGCAAGGCGCGCAATCCCGCCGCATTCAACGTAGCCTGGCGCCCGGTACGGTCGAACAGCGGCACACCGAGCGCCTGCTCCAACTGACGAATCTGCGCACTCACCGCCGACTGCGTCAGCCCGATATGCATACCGGCCGCCGCGAATGTGCCGTGACGGGTTACTGCGATAAAGGTCTTCAGTTCACGCAGCATGGGCGTCTCGATTGATCGAAATAATTTGAGCTCGGCGCAAAAACTATCGTCTTTTCATCGTTGGCAGCAAGGCTAAAATCGAGGCACTTAACGCCCATAGAGGTTTGACCTGATGACACTTGCACCTTTCCACCTGGCAATCCCGGTATACGACCTCGCCGCTGCGCGGAGCTTCTATGGTGACGTGTTTGGCCTCGAGGAAGGACGCTCAAGCGATCATTGGGTCGACTTCAACTTCTTCGGCCACCAACTGGTGATCCACGAACACCCCAAGACCGCCTCCCAGGAATCAGCCCACACCAACGCAGTCGACGGCCACAACGTACCCGTGCCGCATTTTGGCGTGGTACTGGGATGGGAAGACTGGCATGCCTTGGCGGAACGCTTGCAGGCGCGGCAAACCCGCTTCGTGCTGGAGCCACATATTCGGTTCAAGGGGCAGGTGGGGGAGCAGGCGACGTTGTTTCTGTTTGATCCGTGTGGGAACGCGCTGGAGTTCAAGGCGTTCAAGGATATTGGGCAGTTGTTTGCGAAGTGAGGCGGCCAGACACACGAAAGCCGCGCATCGCGCGGCTTTCTTGTTTGGTGGGCCCACACGGACTTGAACCGTGGACCAAAGGATTATGAGTCCTCTGCTCTGACCAACTGAGCTATAGGCCCTGTAACAGGTCGCGGATTATAACGATGGTTTCCCCGCTGTGCCATCCGAAAAATCCTCAATGCTTATACGAAGAAACGTAGCAGCAAAAAGCTCCGGCGGTAGCGGCAGGCTGACGATGTAGCCTTGCATCTGTTCGCAGCCTTCGGCAGCGAGGAAGGCCTGCTGTGCGGGGTTCTCCACGCCTTCGGCGATGATGGTGAATTGCATGCTGTGGCCCAGGGCGATGATGGCGCGTACGATGGCGGCGTCGTGGGGGTCGTCGGGCAGGCCGCGGACGAAGGATTGGTCGATCTTCAGGTAATCCAGGGGCAGGCGCTTGAGGTAGCTGAGGGAGGAGTAGCCGGTGCCGAAGTCATCGATTGCCAGTTGTACGCCGAGGTCTTTGAGTTGGTGCAGCACCTCCAGCGCTTCTTCGGCCTGGCTCATGATGAAGTTTTCGGTGATCTCCAGTTGCAGGCAGCCCGGGTCGAGTCGGTAGTCGCGCAATAGCTGTTCGATGCGCGCCAGCAAGCCGGGGTGACGCAGTTGGGCGCCAGCCAGGTTCACCGACAGTGGGCCGAACTCGTCGAAGGTGCCTTGCCAGGCGTGCAGTTGTCGGCAGGCCTGTTCCAGCACCCAATCACCGATCTGCAGGATCATGCCGTTCTCTTCGGCGAGGGCGATGAAGTGTTCGGGCGGTACGTCGCCAAACGTGGGGTGATGCCAGCGGATCAATGCTTCGGCACCGATCAGTTCCTGGGTGATCAGGCTCCGTTTCGGCTGGTAGTACAGGGTCAGTTCGTTGCGCTCGATGGCGCGGCGCAGTTCATGTTCCAGCGCCACGCGCTCGTTGGCCTGGGCGGTGAGGTCGCGGGTGTAGCTTTCGACCCGGTTGCGCCCCTTGGCCTTGGAGCGATACATCGCGGCGTCGGCATTCTTGACCAGGGTGGCGACGTCGGTGCCGTCCTGCGGGTACAGGCTGGTGCCGATGCTGGCGCTGATAAAGAACTCGTGCTCGCCGGCCTGGAACGGCGGTGTAAAGCAGGCCAACAGCTTATTCGCCAGGTATTCGGCGTCACTCGCGTGTTGCAGGCCTGGGAGCAGGATGATGAATTCGTCGCCGCCCAAGCGTGCCACGGTGTCGATGTCGCGCAGTTGTTCCTTGAGGCGGACGGCGATGTCTTTGAGCAGCAGGTCGCCGATCGGATGGCCGAGGCTGTCGTTGATGTGTTTGAAGCGGTCCAGGTCAAGAAACAGCACGGCGCCCTGTTTGCCGGTTTCCTGGTGACCGTTGAGGGCGGCCTGCAGTCGGCTTTCGAACAGCGTGCGGTTGGGCAGGCCGGTCAATGGGTCGTGATGCGCCTGGTAGTCGAGGCGGGCCTGGGCCAGTTTGAGGCTGGAGATGTCGGCGAACACCGCGACGAAGTGCGTGATCAACTGGTCGCGGTTGCGCACGGCACTGATGGTCAGCCAACTGGGGTACAACTCGCCGTTCTTGCGACGGTTGGAAATCTCGCCTTGCCAATGTCCGTGGGCGGTCAATTGATGCCACATCGCCGCATAAAACGCGCTGTCATGCAGCCCGGAAGCGAGTAGGCGCGGGGTATTGCCGAGGGCTTCGGCCTCGCTGTAGCCGGTGATTTCACTGAAGGCACGGTTGACGGCGCTGATGTTCTGCCGGGTGTCGGTGATCAACACACCTTCGGCTGTGCTCTCGAACACGGTGGCAGCTTGTTGCAGTTTTTCCTGCATCAGTTGGCGTTCGGTGATGTCTCGGGCGATGGTCAGCATGCAGTCGTCATCGCCAATCGGCAGTGGGCGGCTGGATAGCTCGCACAGGCGAATCTGACCATCGCTGCGGCGTATGTGGCAGATGAAGTCGCGCACAAAGCCATCGCGCTGCATCAGTTCGAGCATGTGTTTGCGTTCGTTGAGGTCGACCCAGATGCCCAGGTCCAAGGTGGACTGATCGACGGAGGCGGCGCTGTTGAAACCTGTGATCCGGCTGAAACCATCGTTCACTTCTATCAGCAGGCCATCGCGCTGGCGGCTCAACAGCAAGCCGTCGGGGGAGGCGTGGAAGGCCTTGGCGAATTTCTCCTCGGAGGTTTGCAGCTGTTGCTGGGTTTCCTTGAGTTGGGTGATGTCGCGCACCACCACCACGATGGCCTCTGTAGTGTCGAGTTGAAACGGTTCGGCGGAAATCAGACCGGTGAAGGCCTGGCCATTGCTGCGCAGGAAGGGCATTTCCAGGTTGCGGATGCTGGTGGTCTGCAACCGCTGCAGCAGATCGGGGCCTGCGCCCTGGATGCCCCAGATGTTCAGCTCGGTAGCGGTTTTACCCACGACATGTTCGGCTGTTAGCCCGACCTGGTCCTCGAACGCTTTGTTCACCTCCAGCAGGCAGCCGTCGGACAGCCGTGCAATCACCAGGATGTCCGGGCATTGCTGGAACACCGAGGCGAACTTCTGCTCAGACAGTTGCAGGGCCTCTTCGGTGCGCTTTGCCTCACTGATGTCGATCATCAAGCCGCGCAGCACGGGCTCATGGCCGTGCTCGATGAGGCTGACGATGTCACGCACCCACAAGCAACGGTTGTCAGCGGTGATGACCCGGTAATCAACGCTGTGGTCACGGTTGGCGCGGGTTTCGCGTTGGCAGTAGGATTCGGTGCGAATCAGGTCGGCGGGGTGAATGATGTTGCGCCAGAAGCCCGGAATCAGCCAGTGGGCCCGTGGGTAACCCAACAGTTCCTCAGCGTGGGGTGATACATAGCTGTAGGTGAAGTCGGTGACGCTGGCTTCCCAGGCAATCGCGGACAAGCTCTCCACCAGGCCGCGATAGTGGTACTCGCTGCTGCGCAGTTCCTGTTCGAGGGCTACGCGGCGGGAGATTTCCGAACTGAGCCGGCGATTGATCCGGATTACCACGGCCAGTACGGTGCTCAGCAGCAACACGGCGGGCAGGCCGTAAGTCAGCAAGTCGGTCCAGAAGGTGCGATGGTCGGTAAAGCTGCCGACCCAATGTTGCTGGATCGCGTCGGTTTCCTGCGGGCCAAGGTCGGCCAGTACCTTGTCGAGGATGCCCACCAGTATTTTGTTGTCGCGTGGTACGCCCATCGCCAACTGATAGCGGTAGGGCGTTTCGCCGCTGACGTACAAACCGTCGAGCTTGAGTTGGCGCAGGCTCCAGACGCTTGAGGCGAGGTCGCCGACAACCGCATCCACTTCGTCCGTGGCCAAGGCTTGCAGCGTCGAACTCACATTCGGCATGGCCACCAGGTTGAGGTCGGGATGGTGCGTGCGCAACAGTTCATGGGGCGCGTAGTTTTCCACCACGGCAATCTTCAGCCCATAGAGATCCTTCAGGTTGCGCGGTCTGGCCCCGCCTTCGTGGGCCAGGATGACGATGGGGAAGTCCAGGTACGGGCGAGTGAACGCCATGTAGCCTTGGCGTTCGGGTGTGGACATGATGCCGGGCAGCAGGTCGAGCTGGTTGTTGCGGGCCAGCTCCAGCACCGCGCTCCAGTTCACCGGTTCGATCAGCTTGACCCGTATGCCCAGGCGATCCTGGATCAGGCGCACGTAATCCGCCGCCAAACCTTGGTAGCGACCTTCTTCGTCACGGTACTCAAAGGGTGGCCATGACGCGTCCACCCCCAGGCGCAGCTCCTGATGGTCCGCCAACCAGCCACGCTCATCATCAGTGAGAGTCAACGCGCCAGCCGTTGCGGTCCAGGTCAGCAGCGACAGCAGTAACACAGTCGGCAATCTGGGCATAACGGTCTCGTTATGGCACGGGGAATGTTTCGAGTGTAGACGGGCATTGCGGGGGAGGGGCGTTGCGAGGGATTTTATCTATACAAAACAAAACCCCCGGCCTGGGCCGGGGGTTCTGGTGTCACTCGTCGAGGAAGGAGCGCAGATGCTCGCTTCGCGTCGGGTGGCGCAACTTGCGCAGCGCCTTGGCTTCGATCTGACGGATCCGCTCGCGGGTCACGTCAAACTGCTTACCGACTTCCTCAAGGGTGTGGTCGGTATTCATGTCGATGCCGAAACGCATGCGCAGTACCTTGGCTTCACGGGCAGTGAGGCCGGACAGTACGTCGCGAGTCGCTTCTTTAAGACTCTCAACGGTGGCGACATCGATTGGCGACTGCATGGTCGAGTCTTCGATGAAGTCACCCAAGTGGGAGTCTTCGTCATCACCGATCGGGGTTTCCATGGAGATCGGCTCTTTAGCGATCTTCAATACCTTACGGATTTTATCCTCAGGCATTTCCATGCGTTCGCCCAGCTCTTCCGGGGTCGGTTCGCGACCCATTTCCTGCAACATCTGCCGGGAAATACGGTTGAGCTTGTTGATCGTCTCGATCATGTGCACCGGAATACGGATGGTGCGGGCCTGGTCGGCGATCGAGCGAGTGATCGCCTGACGGATCCACCAGGTGGCATAAGTCGAGAACTTGTAGCCGCGACGGTATTCGAACTTGTCCACAGCCTTCATCAAGCCGATGTTGCCTTCCTGGATCAGGTCGAGGAATTGCAGGCCACGGTTGGTGTACTTCTTCGCGATGGAGATCACCAGACGCAGGTTGGCTTCAACCATCTCTTTCTTCGCGCGGCGGGCCTTGGCCTCGCCGATCGACATGCGACGGTTGATGTCCTTGATCTCGGCTATCGTCAGACCGGTTTCGGTCTCAAGCGCAGTCAGCTTCTGCTGGCAACGGATGATGTCCGGCTGCAGGCGACCGATGGCTTCAGCGTATTTCGCCTTGCCTTTGGCCAGTGCGTCGGTCCAGCTTTCGTCTACTTCGTTGCCCGGGAACTGGCGCAGGAAGTCGGCACGCGGCATGCGGGCATCACGCACGCACAGTTGCATGATTGCGCGCTCTTGGGCACGCAGACGCTCCAGGGCACTTCGAACACGCTCAACCAGGCCTTCGAATTGCTTCGGCACCAGCTTGATCGGCATGAACAGCTCTGCCAGGGCCACCAGCTCGGCAATTGCCTGCTTGTTGGCGCGACCGTGCTTTTTCAGGGCCTTGCGGGTGATTTCCATTTGATCGGAAACCGCACCGAAACGCTGGGCAGCGATGATCGGGTCCGGACCGCTTTCGACTTCGTCTTCATCGTCGCCGCTGGCTTCAGCGTCGTCGTCTTCGGAATCGTCGTCCGCTTTCGCAGCCTTGGCATCGACAGGCGGCGGTACTTCGGCGGCAGGCGGCGCAATGCCGTCATCCGGGTCGATATAACCGCTCAGGACGTCGGACAGGCGACCACCTTCGGTGGTGACGCGGGTGTACTCGGAGAGAATGTGGTCAACCGTGCCTGGGAAGTGCGCGATTGCGCCCATCACTTCACGGATACCCTCTTCGATACGCTTGGCGATTTCGATTTCGCCTTCGCGTGTCAGCAGCTCGACGGTACCCATTTCACGCATATACATGCGCACAGGGTCGGTGGTACGACCGATATCGGTCTCCACAGCAGCCAGCGCGGCAGCCGCTTCTTCTGCGGCAGCCTCGTCGGTATCGGCGTCCGCCAGCATAAGGGAATCCTTATCTGGCGCAGCTTCGAATACGTTGATCCCCATGTCGTTAATCATGCGGATGATGTCTTCCACCTGCTCTGGATCTGAAATATCCTCAGGCAGGTGGTCGTTGACCTCCGCGTAAGTCAGGTAACCCTGCTCACGACCGAGAACGATCAACTCTTTGATACGTGACTGCTGTTGCGCTTTTCCGGACATAACACCCTATCCACTGAAGGTCTTGGCGGGCAAAAAACAAGCCGAGGATTATACCCGAGCTATGACCTCACACGCCAGCTGAGGTCGGGTTTGATGCGGAAACATTCTGTTTTAAGAGGTCGCGCATCTGTTTTGCTATCTGAATTTGCTCTTCAGCCGACAATCCCGGCTGCCTTGCTCTCTTGATGAGTTCATCGAGGGTCTGCGTGTGCTGACCCGCAGATAACCTAGTAATGGTGTCTAAAAACTGTTGTTCAAGGTTGTCACCGTCAATTAGCCACTCCTTTTCCGCGAGCGCTTTGAGCAAGCGGCCTTGTTCGGTGCCATGCCAGCGAGCCATCAATTGAATTGAGTTTAGCTTAGGATTTTTCTGTACCGCCTCGATCAGGGCGATCAGTACCTGGGCGTAGGTGTTGCTCTCGTTGGCAAAGTGATCGGCGCTCTCGACCTTCTCCGCCAGATGCGGGTGGTGGATGAGCGTGCGCAGGGCAATCAACGTCGGCGCTTCCACGGCAACCGGGGTGCGCGGGGCGTAGGCCTCATCGCCGTCACCGCGCTTGCCGTTCTTGCTCCAGGGTTTCTTGTCCCATTTCTTGCCGCCGGCACCGGGTTTCTTCGGCGTCCACTCCTGTTGGGGCGCGTAGGCCTCCTGGGGTTGGTGGAAGTCGGAGTAGTCCGGCATGGCGTCGTAATCCATGCCTGGGTCGTAGGCCGGTGGCGCTGCGTCATGCGGTGCGTTATGCACCAGCTGGCTGACGGCTTCGCCACTGAGCCCAGTGATTTCCAGCAGGCGCATGCGCATCAGGGACTTCAGGTTGGCGCCTGGGACCTTATCAATCAACGGTGCCGCGAGGGTAGCCATGTGGGCCTTGCCTTCGAGTGAGCGTGGATCTGCTTCTTCGGTCAGTTGCTGGAAGAAGTAGTCGGCCAACGGCTGCGCATGTTGATTGATGCGCGCGCGAAATGCGTCGGTGCCTTCGGAGCGCACCAGGGTGTCCGGGTCTTCGCCTTCGGGCAGGAACAGGAAGCGCGCACGGCGTCCATCCTGCAGGCTCGACAGCGTGGCTTCGAGCGCGCGCCATGCGGCATTGCGGCCAGCCTGGTCGCCGTCGAAGCAGAACAGCACGCTGGGCACCACGCGAAACAGGCGTTTCATGTGTTCTTCGCTGGTGGCGGTGCCCAGGGTGGCGACCGCGTTGCGCAAGCCTTGTTGGGCGAGCGCAATCACGTCCATATAGCCTTCAACCACGATGATCTCGTCGAGGTTGCGGTTGTTCTTGCGCGCCTCGAACAGGCCGTAGAGTTCCTGGCCTTTGTGGAACACCGGGGTTTCCGGGGAGTTCAGGTACTTGGGCTTGTCGTCTCCCAGCACCCGGCCACCAAAGGCGATGATGCGGCCGCGGCTGTCGCGGATCGGGAACATCACGCGGTCGCGGAAGCGGTCATAGCGTTTGCCGGTCTCGGCGTTCTCCACCAGCAGGCCGGCGTCGATCATGGCTTTTTGCTGGAGGGTGTCACTGCTCAGGTGCTTGTACAGGTTGTCCCAGCCGGGCGGGGCGAACCCCAGGCCGAAGTCGCGGGCGATTTCGCCGGTGAGGCCGCGTCCCTTGAGGTAGTCGACGGCGGCCTTGCGCTGCGGATGGCTTTTAAGCGCCTGACGGTAGAAGTCGGCAGCGGCGGTCAGCAGCGGGTACAGCGGCGAATCGGTGGGTTGCCGCGGTTTGTGCGGGCGGCCGCTTTCTTCGCGAGGGATTTCCATGCCGGCGGCTTTTGCCAGTTCCTCGACGGCCTGGGGGAAGTCCAGGTTGTCGTGGTCCATGATGAAGCCGAGGGCATTGCCGCCCGCGCCGCAGCCAAAGCAGTAGTAGAACTGCTTGTCCGGGCTGACGCTGAACGACGGAGTCTTTTCCTTATGGAACGGGCAGCAAGCGGTGTAGTTCTTGCCGGCCTTCTTCATTTGCACGCGCGAGCTGACCACATCGACGATGTCGGTGCGGTTCAGAAGGTCGTCAATAAAGCTCTGGGGAATCAGCCCGGCCATGGCGTTCTCGTCATCACTGCGTGTAAATGAGGGCCCGTGAGGTGTTCAAGCGCACGTATCGAGTGCTCGAGCATCCAGCGACTGCATGGGGTGTACGGAAGTGTATCTGCCGAATATTCACTGACGTTAGTTTCTGATCAGTCTTCGGTGTGGAAATGTTGCCCCGGCGCCCGGTCTTGGCCGGTGACGGGCCTCGGAAACGCCTCGTTGGGCGCAGTCGACACGGTTGGTCGGCTGTTTACAGAATGAGTGTGCTCGTCAGTAGCCTTGATAGGCTCGTCAGAAGAGACGTGCACCGCTGGCAAAAGAGCCAGTCCTGACGTGTGAAGCAGTTGTCTCGGTCGCATGTGCGGCGTCAACGGTGAAGCATCAAGCGATATCCGCAAATGCCATTAGCCCGGCTGAGGGCCGGGCTTGGCAGAAGCTTGCTACGAACGTCTGTGTATTAGTACAGACGAACGGCGCGGCGCTGTTCGCGCTGAACTTTCTTGGCGTGACGCTTAACAGCGGCTGCTGCTTTACGCTTACGCTCAGAAGTTGGCTTCTCGTAAAATTCGCGGCTACGAACTTCAGCCAGTACACCGGCTTTTTCGCAGGAGCGCTTGAAACGACGCAGAGCTACGTCGAAGGGTTCGTTCTCTTTAACTTTGACGGCTGGCATCCAGAGCTACCTTCTTTCATTACCGGGATCAACGTTCTCGTCGCAAAAAATTCGCGGCTGAGGTCGTCGGTTTTTAAGGGTTGCGGATGTTAACCCCTCATTGCCCGGAATGCAAAGCCTCTGATCGAAAACCGCTAGTCGGGAGGGGGAGTGGCGACTATTATGCGCGCCTTCGAATTCAGCCTCTACAAGGCGCAAACCCATGCTAGTACTGGGACTTGAAACCTCCTGCGACGAAACCGGTGTCGCACTTTACGACAGTGAACGCGGGCTCCTGGCCGATGCGCTGTTCAGCCAGATCGACCTGCACCGTGCCTATGGCGGCGTGGTGCCGGAGCTGGCCAGCCGTGATCACGTCAAGCGCATGCTGCCCCTGATCCGCCAGGTGCTGGACGAGGCCGGCTGCGTGCCGACCGAGATCGACGCTATCGCCTACACGGCCGGCCCCGGATTGGTCGGGGCCCTGCTGGTTGGGGCCTCTTGCGCCCAGGCGCTGGCGTTTGCCTGGGGCATTCCGGCGCTCGGCGTGCACCATATGGAAGGCCATTTGTTGGCTCCGATGCTGGAGAAAACCCCGCCACAGTTCCCGTTCGTCGCTTTGTTGGTTTCGGGCGGCCATACGCAGTTGGTTCAGGTGGATGGCATTGGCCAATACACCCTTTTGGGTGAATCCCTGGATGACGCCGCCGGTGAGGCGTTCGACAAGACCGCGAAGATGATGGGCCTCAATTATCCGGGTGGCCCGGAAATCGCACGCCTCGCCGAAAAGGGTGTTGCAGGTCGCTACACCTTCCCGCGCCCGATGTGTGATCGCCCAGGCCTGATGTTCAGCTTCAGCGGCTTGAAAACCTCCGCGCTGAACACCTGGCAGCAGAGCGTCAGCGCCGGGGACGACAGTGAGCAAGCCCGTTGCGACATCGCGCTGGCGTTCCAGCAGGCCGTGGTGGAGACTTTGACCATCAAGTGCAAGCGCGCCCTGAAACAGGCGGGCATGAAGCGCCTGGTGATCGCCGGCGGCGTCAGTGCCAACAAGGCTTTGCGCACTTCGCTGGAAAAAATGCTCAGCGATATGAAGGGCGATGTGTTCTACGCACGTCCGGAGTTCTGCACCGACAACGGCGCGATGATCGCCTACGCCGGTTGCCAGCGCCTGCAGGCCGGGCAGCATGAAAACCTGGCGATCAGCGTGCAGGCGCGCTGGCCGATGGAGCAGTTGTCGCCGCTGTAACACCGCAACCTGAATTGACGGTATTTAAAAATGCCGTTCGCGCCCGGCAAACAGGTCGCGTAAATTGCCACGGTGGCGCCAGACGATCAGCAGTGTCAGCACGCTCATCGGCAGCAGCGCCGCCGGCTCTTGCCAGGCCAGTAGCGGCAGGGTGAGCGGGGTGGCGATCAGTGCGGCGAGCGAGCTGGTGCGGGTCAGGTAGAACGTCAACAGCCAGGCAAGTACAGCCAGTAATGCTGCCGGTGGGTAGATCCCCAGCAACATGCCGGCCGCCGTGGCGACGCCTTTGCCGCCACGAAAGCGGAAGTACAGGGGAAACAGATGGCCCAGGACCGCGCAGACGCCGATCCAGGCCTGTTGTTGCAGGGGCAGGCCGGCGAGGCTGGCGATCAGCACGGGCAACAAGCCCTTGCACAGGTCGCCCAGTAGCGTCAGTACGGCGAGTTTCTTGCCGGCCAGGCGCAACATATTGGTGGCGCCGGCATTGCCTGAGCCACTCATTCGCGGATCGGGATTTCCCGTCAGGCGGCTGAGCAAAATGGCGAAGGACAGCGAGCCGAGCAGGTAGGCGAAGATCGCCAGTGACCAAAACATGCTAACTATTCCGGGCGAGGACGCCCTGATTCTAACGGGGCATCGCGCCCTTGTCGTGCTGCGGAGAAGAGTGCTTGGACAGAGTGTTTATCGAAGGCCTGGAAGTCGACACCGTCATCGGGGCCTACGACTGGGAGCGCGGAATCCGCCAATGCCTGCGCCTGGACCTGAGCTTTGCCTGGGACAACCGCCCGGCTGCGGCCGGTGACGACCTGACCCTTGCGCTGGATTACGCCAGCGTGTCCGCGCGCATCCAGGCCTTTGCCGAGCAATCTCAGTACCAACTGGTGGAAACCTTTGCCGAACGCCTCGCGCAAGTGTTGATGAATGAATTCCAGATTCCCTGGCTGCACCTCAAGCTGACCAAGCCTGGTGCCGTGCCGGCTGCCAAAGGCGTGGGCGTGGAGATCGAGCGCGGATGTCGCTAACTCAGGTTTACCTTGGCCTAGGCAGCAATATCGAGCGCGAGTCTCACCTGTGCGCCGGCTTGGATGCGCTGGCGAGTTTCTTGACCGATATGCGTTGCTCGGCGGTGTTCGAAAGCCAGCCGGTGGGCATCAAGAGTGGGCCGTTCTTCAATCTGGTGGTGTCGGCGTATACCGATCTGCCGTTGATGGAACTGGATCGCCGGTTGAAATTCATCGAGGCCGACAACGGTCGTTATGCGCCGGACCGCAAAGGGCTGCCGTTGGATATCGACGTGTTGTTGTATGGCGATCTGGTGGGCAATTTCGATGGTTTGGTTTTGCCGCGTGCGGAAATCCTGAAAAACGCCTTTGTGTTGTGGCCGCTGTCGCTGATGGCGCCGGAACGCGTGCATCCTGAGGTGGGCAAGACGCTGGCCGATTTGTGGCGCGATACGCAGATCGACCAAGTGCTGGCGCCTGTCGCGTTTGAATGGCAGGGCCGACAACTGACGCCGGGCGCTCTCCTGTAGGAGCCGGGCTTGCTCGCGAAAAACCGGAGAGCGCTGCGTTATCGTTGACGTTCTTCGCGAGCAAGCTCGCTCCTAAATGAGTGCGTGTTGTTCCTTGTAGGTTTTTAGTGCCTTGAGCCGTTCGCGCTTGAGCGCCTCACCCAGCTCCGGGCCTTTGAAGCCTTTCTCCAGCAGGGGGGCCACCGCAACCTCGCGAGCTGCTTTTGCCGCTCCGCGCAAATAATCCGCCTGTGGATAACTTCTTTGCTCCAGGCCCTTGCGGCCTCGGGCGTCCATCTCGCAGGCGACCACGAACTCTTCAAAGCGCTGTGGCCGCCGGTACACGTCGAAGCTTTGCAGCAACTCCAGCAATGTCGAGGCCTTCAGCTCCAGAGCGCGATGGCCGTGGGTGTGATATTGGCCCACCAGCAGTGCTAATTCCTGGCAATCCCTCGGCACCTTGAAGCGTTCGTTGACCGCCTTGATCAGCTTCAAGCCCCGGTGTTCGTGGGCGATGTGCTGCGGCAACTTATCCACAGGCGTCGTACCCTTGCCCAAGTCGTGGAGCAGGCAGGCCCAGCGCACAGTCAGTGGCTGTTGATGCAAGGCGGCTTGTTCTAGCACGCTGAGGGTGTGCACGCCGGTGTCGATTTCCGGGTGATGGGCTTCGGGTTGTGGCACGCCGAACAGTGCATCGACTTCGGGCATCAAGGTTTTCAGGGCCTGGCAGTCACGCAGTACCTGAATAAACACCTGAGGTTGATCTTCCATCAGCGCCCGGCAGATTTCTTTCCAGCTGCGCTCCGGCGTCAGGGCTTCCAGTTCGCCGGATTCGCTGAGTTGGCGCATCAGCTCCAGTGTTTCCGGCGCGACGGTGAACCCCAGGGGCGCATAACGTGCAGCAAATCGTGCCACTCGCAGTACGCGCAGGGGATCTTCGGCGAACGCCGGGGAAACGTGGCGCAGAATGCGCGCTTGAAGATCGCGTTGGCCGTGATAAGGGTCGATCAAGTTACCGTCATCGTCTTGCGCCATGGCGTTGATGGTCAGGTCGCGACGGATCAGGTCTTCTTCCAGCGTCACTTCGGGGCTCGCGTGAAACACAAAGCCGCCGTAACCCCGGCCACTCTTGCGTTCGGTGCGGGCGAGGGCGTACTCGTCGCCGTTCGTTGGATCGAGGAACACTGGGAAGTCTGCGCCCACCGGCTTATAGCCCTTGGCGAGCATCTCTTCGGCAGTCGCGCCCACCACGACGCGGTCAATATCGGTGACCGGGATGCCCAAGAGGCGATCCCGTACCGCACCGCCGACTTTATAGGTTTTCATGAAAAAGCCTCCGTTAGCGGCACAGGATACCGCCTGTGCCTGACCAATGGAGGCTTTGCTGTTTCAGAGATGAACGACAGCCAGGTCCAGGCGCCCGTAGTCGTTGTCGTTGTGATCGCTGCGCGGTGGCACATGGTGGGTCTTCATCACCTGATCGCCTTGCAGGGTTTCCAGGTGAATATCGAAGCCCCACAGCCGATGCAGGTGCTTGAGTACTTCCTCGGTGGATTCTCCCAAAGGTTTGCGATCGTGCTGCTGGTGCCGCAGGGTCAGCGAGCGGTCGCCGCGCACGTCGATACTGTAGATCTGCACGTTGGGCTCGCGGTTGCCCAGGTTGTACTGCGCCGCCAGGGTTTCACGGATGGTGCGATAGCCAGGCTCGTCGTGGATGGCCGGCACCACCAGGTCATCCTTGAGGTCGTCGTCGAGGATGCTGAACAGCTTGAGGTCGCGGATCACCTGAGGTGACAGGTACTGCAGGATAAAACTCTCGTCCTTGAAGCTGCTCATGGCGAACTTGATGGTGGAGAGCCAGTCGCTGCCGGCGATTTCCGGGAACCAGCGGCGGTCTTCTTCGGTGGGGTGCTCGCACATGCGGCGGATATCGCGGTACATCGCAAAGCCCAGCGCATAAGGGTTGATGCCATTGTAGTAAGGGCTGTCGAAGCCGGGTTGGAAGACCACGCTGGTGTGGGAGGTGAGGAATTCCATCATGAAGCCGTCGGTGACCAGGCCTTCGTCGTACAGGTCATTCATCAGTGTGTAGTGCCAGAACGTGGCCCAGCCTTCGTTCATCACCTGGGTCTGGCGCTGTGGATAAAAATACTGCGCGATCTTGCGCACGATCCGCACGATTTCCCGCTGCCAGGGCTCCAGCAACGGTGCGTGTTTTTCCAGGAAATAGAGGATGTTTTCCTGAGGTTCGGCGGGGAAGCGTGCGTTGTCCTTGTCGCTGTTCTTGCCTGTTTTTTTAGGAATGGTGCGCCACAGGTCATTGATCTGCTTCTGCAGGTGTTCTTCGCGCTCCTTCTGGCGCAGGCGTTCTTCCTCGGCGGAAATCGGGTAGGGACGCTTGTAGCGGTCGACACCGTAGTTCATCAGCGCGTGGCAGGAGTCGAGCAGGTCCTCTACCGCATCGATGCCGTGGCGCTCCTCGCACTGCATGATGTACTGCTTGGCAAACACCAGATAATCGATGATCGAACTGGCGTCGGTCCAGGTGCGGAACAGGTAGTTGCCCTTGAAGAAGCTGTTATGCCCGTAGCAGGCGTGGGCCACCACCAGTGCCTGCATGCAGATGGTGTTTTCTTCCATCAGGTAGGCGATGCACGGGTCAGAGTTGATCACGATCTCGTAGGCCAGGCCCATCTGGCCGCGGGTGTAGGACTTTTCGGTGCTGAGGAAGTGCTTGCCGTAGGACCAGTGGTGATAGCCCAGCGGCATGCCCACCGAGGCGTAGGCATCCATCATCTGTTCGGCGGTAATCACTTCGATCTGGTTGGGGTAGGTGTCCAGGGCATACCCCGCGGCGATGCGGCTGATTTCCCGGTCATAAGCCTGGATCAGTTCAAAGGTCCACTCTGACCCCGTGGAGATGGGTTGGCGTTTTTGCTCTTTTTTGGCGGTCATGTCACTAACCTGCGCTGGAAGAGTTCACGGAAGACCGGGTAGATATCGCCGGCCGAGACCAGTTGCTGCTGGGCGAACGTGTCGGCGAAGGCTTCGCCGATGCGCTCGTATTCGAACCACAGCGCCTGGTGCTCACGGGGGGTAATTTCGACATACGTGTAGTACTGCACGAACGGCATGATCTGGTTGATCAGGATGTCGCGGCAGATGGGTGAGTCGTCGTTCCAGTTGTCACCGTCCGAGGCTTGCGCGGCGTAGATGTTCCACTCATTGGCCGGGTAGCGCTCGGCCATGATCTCCTGCATCAGCTTCAAGGCGCTGGAGACGATGGTGCCGCCGGTTTCCCGTGAATAAAAGAACTCCTCTTCGTCGACTTCCCGGGCGCTGGTGTGATGGCGGATAAATACCACGTCGATCTTGTCGTAGTTCCGCTTGAGGAACAGATACAGCAGGATGAAGAAGCGCTTGGCGATGTCCTTGGTGGCCTGGGTCATGGAGCCGGACACGTCCATCAGGCAGAACATCACGGCCTTGGAGCTGGGGTTGGGTTGCTTGACCAGCAGGTTGTATTTCAAGTCAAAGGTATCGAGGAACGGCACGCGGTGAATGCGCGCGCTGAGCTTCTCGATTTCTGCCTCTATTTGCTGGATATCGCCGAAGTTGTCCGGTTCTTCACGCTTCAAGCGCGCCAACTCTTCCTTGGCCTCCTTCAGTTTGGCGCGGCTGCTGCCCGACAGTGCGATACGCCGGGCATGGGCCGAGCGCAGGGTACGGATGATGTTGATGCGCGAGGGGTTGCCCTCGTTGCTGATACCCGCGCGTACGGTCTTGAAGGTGTCGGTGCCGGTCAGGTTGCGCTTGACCAGGTTGGGCAGTTCCAGGTCCTCGAACATGAATTCGAGGAATTCTTCCTGGGTGATCTGGAACACGAACTCGTCCATGCCTTCGCCGGAGTTGCCCGCCTTGCCCGGACCTTTGCCGCCGCCACCCCCTTGGGGACGCTGGATATGCTCGCCGGTGGTGAACTCCTTGTTGCCGGGGTGCACGACGGTCTGTTTACCGCCCCGGCCGTGGTGCAGTACCGGTTCGTCAATGTCCCGTCCGGGAATGCTGATTTGTTCGCCATGCTCCATGTCCGTGATGGAGCGGCGACTGACGGCCTCTTCTACGGCCTTTTTGATGTGGTCACGGTAACGCCGCAGGAAACGCTGGCGGTTTACCGTGCTCTTGTTCTTGCCATTGAGGCGTCGGTCGATCACATAGCTCATGGGGAGCCCTCCGGGCAGCTTCACGTTACAAGCTTCAAGCGGCGAGCTGGAAGCTTAGAGACAAGCGGTCGGCTGCCAGGCCAGAAGCCCGGCAGCGCACGCCTGTCGCTGCCTTACTGCGATTTGCGCACCCGCAGGTACCACTCGGACAGCAGCCGTACCTGTTTGTCGGTGTAGCCGCGCTCGACCATTCGTGTGACGAAGTCGTTGTGTTTTTGCTGATCCTCCTTGCTGGCCTTGGCGTTGAAGCTGATGACCGGCAGCAAGTCCTCGGTGTTGGAGAACATTTTCTTCTCGATGACCACCCGCAGCTTCTCGTAGCTGAGCCAGGTCGGGTTCTTGCCATTGTTGTTGGCGCGGGCGCGCAGCACGAAGTTGACGATTTCGTTGCGGAAATCCTTCGGATTGCTGATGCCGGCGGGTTTTTCGATCTTTTCCAGTTCCTCGTTGAGGGCGACGCGGTTGAGGATCTCGCCGGTTTCCGGGTCGCGGTATTCCTGGTCCTGGATCCAGAAGTCGGCGTACAGCACGTAGCGGTCGAAGATGTTCTGGCCGTACTCGCTGTAGGACTCCAGGTACGCAGTCTGGATTTCCTTACCGATGAACTCGATGTAGCGCGGCGCCAGGTATTCCTTGAGGAAGCGCAGGTAGCGTTCGCGGGTTTCCGCCTGGAATTGCTCCTGTTCGATCTGCTGTTCCAGCACATAGAGCAAGTGCACCGGGTTGGCGGCAATTTCGTGAGGGTCGAAGTTGAAGACCTTGGACAGGATCTTGAACGCAAAGCGCGTCGACAGGCCGTTCATGCCCTCATCCACACCGGCCGTGTCGCGATACTCCTGTATCGACTTGGCCTTGGGGTCGGTGTCCTTGAGGTTTTCGCCGTCGTACACGCGCATCTTCGAGTAAATATTCGAGTTTTCCGGCTCCTTGAGGCGTGACAGCACGGTGAACTGGGCAAGCATCTTCAAGGTGTCGGGTGCGCAATGCGCCTTGGACAGGGAACTGTTGAACAGCAGCTTGTCGTAGATCTTGATTTCATCGCTGACCCGCAGGCAGTAAGGCACCTTGACGATATAGATCCGGTCGATGAAGGCTTCGTTGTTCTTGTTGTTGCGGAAGGTGTGCCACTCCGATTCGTTGGAGTGGGCCAGCAGGATCCCGGTAAACGGAATCGCACCGAGGCCTTCGGTACTGTTGTAGTTGCCTTCCTGGGTGGCGGTAAGCAGTGGGTGCAGCACCTTGATCGGTGCCTTGAACATCTCCACGAACTCCATCAGGCCCTGGTTGGCCCGGCACAGTGCGCCGGAATAGCTGTAGGCGTCGGCGTCGTTCTGCGGGAATTCCTCGAGTTTGCGGATATCGACCTTACCCACGAGGGCCGAGATGTCCTGGTTGTTCTCATCGCCCGGTTCGGTCTTGGCCACGCCGATCTGATTGAGGATGGACGGGTAGAGCTTGACCACGCGGAACTGGCTGATGTCACCGCCGAACTCGGCCAGGCGCTTGGTGGCCCAGGGCGACATGATGGTGTTGAGGTAGCGGCGCGGGATGCCGAAGTCTTCTTCGAGGATCGCGCCATCTTCCGTGGCGTTGAACAGGCCCAGGGGCGACTCGAAGACCGGCGAGCCCTTGATGGCGTAGAAGGGCACCTTCTCGATCAGTTGTTTGAGCTTCTCGGCCAGGGACGACTTGCCGCCGCCGACGGGGCCGAGCAAGTAGAGGATCTGTTTCTTCTCTTCCAGGCCTTGGGCGGCATGGCGGAAGTAGGAGACGATCTGGTCGATGCATTCTTCCATCCCATGGAAGTCTTCAAAGGCCGGGTAGCGACGTATCACCTTGTTGGAGAATATTCGCGACAGCCGCGAATTGTTCGAGGTGTCTATCAGTTGCGGCTCGCCTATCGCCAGCAGCAAACGTTCGGCGGCAGACGCATAGGTGCTGCGATCCTGTTTGCACAGCTCGAGATACTCTTGCAGCGTGAGTTCTTCCTGCTGTGTGGATTCGAAGCGGTTTTTGAAGTGGCTAAAAATACTCATGACGTCGTCACCTCGCTCGATACGTGGAGCCGACGCCGGATCAATCAGTCGATGCTGGCAGACATTGGCAGACGCCAATGGCTGTTTTCCCCCCAGAACACCCTGAAACGCTACCGATGACCCGCACGCCGGTGTACCGGCTCTCCCCTGATTCGGATGGCCTGCGCTTAAGGATAGTTCGGAATCGGAGAGGTCAAGGCGCGATGCGCAATTAGTTTGGCTGCGCCGTTCGTCAGAAACGGCGCAAGCCCAAGCGTCACGCGGGGTAGCGGGGTGTGAAAAAAATTATTGCGAATCGCCCGAGGAAATTTCCGCAGGATAGGTCGTACGCCACAGCTCAAAGCCGCCGTCCAGGCTGTAGACGTCGGAGAAGCCCTGGCTGATCAGGTAGGCCGCCGCGCTCTGGCTGGAGTTGCCGTGGTAGCAGGCCACGATTACCGGTGCGTCAAGGTCTGCGGCGCGGATGAAGTCGGCGATGTTGACGTTGTCCAGATGCCTGGCACCGGTGATGTGCGCGGCGTTGTAGGTCGGCTGGTCGCGGATATCGACCACCACGGCACCTTTCTCGCGCAGGGCCTGGGCTTGTTCGGGAGGGATACGTTTGAATTCGCTCATGGATGGCTCCTAGGGCCTGGCGGTAGCCGGCAATGTAACGGGCGGGGGGGATTGGCACTGGCAGCTATAACGCTCGCCGGTGTCGACGTTCATCAGCGTCATGGCGCCGCCCCACACGCAACCGGTGTCGAGGGCGAATACGCCAGGCTCATCGCACTTGCCTTCAAGTGCAGCCCAGTGACCGAAAATGATCCTGGTGTCACGGGTCTTGCGTTCTTTGTGGGCGAACCAAGGCTTATAGCCGGGAAGCGCGGTGTCGGCGCCTTCCTTGCTCTTGAGGTCCAGCTTGCCCTCGGCGGTGCAGAAGCGCATGCGCGTGAAGTAGTTGGTGATAACTCGCAGGCGTGCGACGCCGGTCAGGTCGTTGTCCCACTTCACCGGCTCGTTGCCGTACATCCCGTCGAGGTAGGCGGTGTACAGATTGTCATCGGCCAGGGCGCTCTCGACTTCAGCGGCGCACTTGAGTGCTTTCTTCAATGACCATTGGGGCGGGATGCCTGCATGGACCAGGGCCACGTTACGGCCTTCGTCGTAATGCATGATTTTCTGGCGGCGCAACCAGTCGAGCAACGCGGCGCGATCGGGCGCTTCGAGGATTTCCCGCAAGGTATCGCCCTTTTTCAGGCGCTCGATGTTGTTGCCGGCCGCCAGCAGGTGCAGGTCGTGGTTGCCCAATACGCACACCAGGGAATCGCGCAGGCTATATAAGTAGCGCAGCGTCTCCAGGGACTGCGGGCCGCGATTGACCAGGTCACCGACCAACCACAGGCGGTCACTTGCCGGATCGAAGGCTACGCGCTCAAGCAGGCACTTGAGCGGCTCCAGGCAACCTTGCAGGTCGCCGACCGCATACGTCGTCATCAGTGCAGGGCTCCCGGCACGGCAAGACGGAACGGTGCGATGATGGCGTCGAACAGTTGGCCGTCGGTGGCCTTCATTTGATACGAGCCTTGCATGGTGCCGACCTTGGAGGTCATCACCGTGCCGCTGCTGTAGGTGTGGCTGGCGCCGCTGTCGATCAGTGGCTGCTGGCCGACCACGCCTGCGCCGCGCACTTCTTCGACCTGGCCGTCACCGTCGGTGATCACCCAGTGGCGTGAGAGCAACTTGGCCGGTACCAGCCCGTTGTTTTTCACCGTGATGGTGTAGGCAAAGGCGAAGCGGTTCTGTTCAGGTTGCGATTGGTCCGCCAGGAAGCGGGTGACGACGCTGACGTCGATCTGGTAGCGAGGATCGGACATGCAAGAGGCCTTAAAAGCAGAGGACAGCAGATGCGGGTCAGTCTAGGCCAAGAGGTGGGCACTAGGCCAGACATGCTGTCTGGCCTATCCTCGGGATGCTCTATTGCGCTGCGGGCGCAGGCTGGATGGCCAACTGGTCGGCCAGGCGTACGAACGCGGCCAGGTCCAGTTGCTCGGGACGCAGGCTGCCATCGACGCCGGCAGCTTCGATCTCGGCATTGCTCAGCAAGGCCTTGAGCGTGTTGCGCAGGGTCTTGCGGCGCTGGTTGAAGGCTTCGCGTACGACGCGTTCCAGCAGGCGATGGTCCTTGGCCGGGTGCGGCAGTACCGCGTGGGGCACCAGGCGCACAATCGCCGAATCGACCTTCGGCGGCGGGTTGAAGGCCCCCGGACCGACGTTGAACAGGTGTTCGACGCGGCAGTGGTACTGAACCATGATCGACAGGCGACCCCAATCACCACCGCCAGGGCCTGCCGCGAGTCGTTCGACCACTTCCTTTTGCAGCATGAAGTGCATGTCGCGGATGATCCCGGCGTTGTTCAGCAGGTGGAAAATCAGCGGCGTGGAGATGTTGTACGGCAGGTTACCCACCACGCGCAGGCTGTTGGGCGCGGCATTGAGGGTGTTGAAGTCGAACTTCAGCGCATCACCCTGATGCAGGTTGAAGTTGGGCTTGCCAGCGAACTGTTGGTTGAGAATCGGGATCAGGTCCTTGTCCAGCTCCACCACATCCAGTTGGCCGCCGCTGGCCAGCAGGCCTTGGGTCAGCGCGCCCTGGCCCGGGCCGATTTCCAGCAGACGGTCTTCGGGCTTGGCATGGATGGAGCGCAGGATGCGGTCGATCACGCCAGCGTCGTGCAGGAAGTTTTGCCCGAAGCGCTTGCGCGCCCGGTGTTGGTAATGCTCAGTCATATACGGGTCTCGGCCATCTGATAGGCGGTTTCCAGGGCCACGTGCAGGCTACCGGTATCGATCCTGCCGCTGCCCGCCAGGTCCAGGGCGGTGCCATGGTCGACGGAGGTGCGGATGATCGGCAAGCCCAATGTCACGTTGACGGCGGCGCCGAAGCCTTTGTATTTAAGCACCGGCAGTCCCTGGTCGTGGTACATCGCCAGCACTGCATCGCAGTGCTCCAGATATTTGGGGGTAAACAGAGTGTCGGCAGGCAGCGGGCCGTGCAGGTCCATGCCTTCTTGGCGCAGACGCTCCAGAGTGGGTTCGATGATGTCGATTTCTTCGTGGCCCAAGTGGCCGCCTTCACCGGCGTGGGGGTTAAGCCCACAGACCAGGATGCGCGGTTGGGCGATGCCGAACTTCTGTTGCAGGTCGGCGTGCAGGATGCGTGTCACGCGCTCCAGTCGCTCGACGGTGATGGCATCGGCAATGTCGCGCAGTGGCAGGTGCGTGGTCACCAGGGCGACCCGCAGGCCGCGCGTGGCCAGCATCATCACCACTTGCTCAGTGTGGGTCAGTTCGGCAAGGAATTCGGTGTGGCCGGAAAAGGCGATGCCGGATTCGTTGATCACGCCCTTGTGCACGGGGGCGGTGATCATGCCGGCGAAGTCGCCGTCGATGCAGCCTTGCCCGGCGCGGGTCAGGGTTTCGAGTACGAACACCGCGTTGGCCTTGTCCAGTTGCCCGGCGACGACTTTGGCCTGCAGTGGGGTGTCCCACACATACAGGCTGCCGGCGGGGGCGGGCAGGTCCGGCCAGTTGCCCGGTGCCACGTCAAGCAAAGTGACTGCCACACCCAGTTGCGCGGCCCGCTCAAGGAGCAGGTCACGGCTGGTAATGGCGATCAGGGGGTGTGGCTGGGGTTGCGAGGCGAGCAGCAGGCACAGGTCAGGACCAATGCCGGCCGGCTCGCCGGGTGTCACCGCGAAACGCTGGGGTTTCACTGCTCGGTGCCTGCCGGGGCGCCTGGTAGCTTGATTTCAACGTAGGCTTCGTCACGGATCTGACGCAGCCAGGTCTGCAGTTCTTCATCGTATTTGCGGTTACGCAGTACGTTCAGCGCTTGTTGCTCGCGGGCCTGGCTGGTGTTGTCGGTGGCGCGACGGCCAAGGACTTCCAGCACATGCCAGCCATATTGGGTCTTGAACGGCTTGGACAACACGCCCTGCGGCGTATCGGCCATCACCTGCTGGAACTCCGGCACCAGGGCTTTCGGGTCGATCCAGTTCAGGTCGCCGCCGTTGAGGGCTGAGCCCGGGTCTTCCGAGAAACTCTTGGCCAGGGTGGCGAAGTCTTCACCGCTTTCGATGCGGTCGTAGATCTTCTGGGCCAGTTCCTTGGTTTGCGCTTCGGTGCGGATTTCGCTTGGTTTGACCAGGATATGACGAACATGCACTTCGTCTTTAAGCGAGGTCTCGCCACCGCGACGCTCCAGCAACTTCAGGATGATGAAACCACCTGGGGTGCGGGCTGGATTGGTGATATCACCCACGGCCATGGCGCTCAGTTCACGGTCGAACGGAGGTGGCAACTGAGCGGCTTTACGCCAGCCCATGTCGCCGCCCTCGAGGGCGTTGTCGCTACCAGATTGGGCAATGGCCATCTGGGCGAAATCAGCACCGGCCTTGAGGCGATCATAGATAGCCTGGGTCTTGGCGGCGGCGGCATTGAGCTGCTCGGAGTTGGCGCTGTCCGGTGTCGGGATCAGGATATTGGCCAGGTGCAGTTCTTCGGAGAGTTGCATCTTGCCAAGGTCCGATGCCAGGAAGTTCTTCACTTCCTGCTCGGACACCTGGACCCGCTCGGCAACACGGCGCTGACGCACACGGCTGATGATCATTTCACGACGGATCTGGTCACGGGCGTCTTCATACGAAAGGCCATCGTGGGCCAGCGCCGCGCGGAATTGATCGATACTCATGTTGTTGCGCTGGGCAATGGTGCCAACGGCCTGGTTCAGTTCTTCGTCCGAAATACGGATGCCGGAACGATCGCCGATCTGCAGTTGCAGGTTCTCGACGATCAGGCGTTCCAGTACCTGCTGGTCCAGGACACTGGTCGGCGGCACACCACCGCCACGCTTGGCGATGGTTTGCTGGACTTCCTTGACGCGCTGGTCCAGTTGGCTCTGCATGATCACGTCGTTATCGACGATGGCCACGACCTTATCCAGTTCTTGAACCGCAGCGTGCACAGATGCGGCACCCAGGAACAGCGCGCCCAGCACTAGCGGGCGCAGACAATCAGAAAGCTTGGTCTTCACGTTCACGATAACCTTCAATGCCTTTGTCGAGGAAGCTCTCTACCTTGGCGCCGGTCAGGCCGCCGAGTCCTTTGAGGACGATCTGGAAGAAGAGCCCGTGGTCACCCTTTTCGTTAAGCGGGGCGATCTGGCTGTATTCGTCGTTGGAAACCCAGTAACGGTTGATGACGCGCAGTTTCCAGCAGCAGTTGTCGTACTCGAAACCACCGAAGGCTTCCAGGGTACGGTTGCGGGCATAGTCGTACTGCCAGCGAGTGATCAGGTTCCATTGTGGAATGATCGGCCACATCATCGAGAAGTCGTGTTGCTGGATCTTGTAGTAATCCTTCACGAAGTTCGGATCACCCTCTTGCCCGAAGTCGCCACCGAACTGCCATTTACCGGTCAACTGGTTGTAGACCACCTGGTCGTTACGATAGCGGTAGCCGAGGTTGACGACTTTGTTCGGATTGTCTTCTGGCTGGTAGTGGAACATAGCACTGCCAGAGCGTGGGGAATGATTCTCGGTATCCCAGTTGTAATCGGCAGTAGCACGCCAATCGCGGTTGAAGCGAAACTCATATTCCAAGGCGATGGGCGATACGTCGGATTGCGCGTCGGCACGGTCAGCTGCTAGGACGCCAGGCAGTTGAACCTCGCGGTCTTTGAAATACAAGGATTGACCAACGCTGACGCGTTGACGTTCAAAGCCATTTTCTTCGATCCAGCGGCTGGTGAGGCCCAGAGACAGTTTGTTTTCATCGCCGATCCTGTCAGAGCCAACAAAACGGTTATCACGGAAAAGCGAAGCGTAGCTGAAAGAGTATTCGCTAGTGTCGAACACTGGAATGTCGCTCTGGTCCTTATTGGGGACGTAGAGGTAGTAAGCGCGTGGTTCCAGCGTTTGCCGGTATTCTTTTCCGAACCAGTTCGTATTGCGGTCGAAGTACAGGCCGCTATCGATGCTGGCAATAGGGACTGCACGATCCTGTGAGCTTTTGAACGTGCCACCAGCATAAGGATTGCTTGCTGTTGCCGCATTTTGAGCCGCAACAATCTGGTCCCTACCAGTACTATCCAGATCCAGATCATATTTGGTGTAGACGTACTTGAGCTTTGGCGTAATAAAACCATAGGTCCAGTTCATTGGATAGTCGACCGCAGGTGCTGCGTTCAAGCGAGTACCGTTTGCACGGGTCAGGCCTGTAACGTTTGTATCCAAACGAGCCGATACAGTCCCATCCTCGTTTGTAAACGTACCTTTCTCAAGGCTACGTTCAAAGCGAACAGCTTCAGTCTCATAGGTGAAGTTCAAGCCCCCTGGATGATAAGGCAGGGTGCCATTAAACGTAATCTGAGGCAGTCGGTCATACGGCGTGATCTGGGAAATCGTTGCCAACTGGTATGCCTGGACATTCAAGCCAGCTTTGAAGGAGTCGCCCCGATAGCTCACGGACCCTTGCTGGTTCAAGAAGGTACGGCTCTCAACTCCTTCCTGGTAGGACTTGAGGTCCTGGAAATAATAAGGATCGCTGATTTTCGTGTAATCAACCTGAGTCGCTATACGTGAATCTAACCCGCCCTGATGCCGCCAATTCAGCATGTAGCGACTTTTTGAGTAGTCGGTCTGAAGTTTACGCTCGTCGCTGTCATCGTTCAGGTAGGCCCCGCCGAACTGGCCTTCACTGGACTTGGTGAGGTAGCGGAATTCGCCTTCCATCAACAGGCCACGCTTGGTCATGTACTGCGGGTACAACGTGGCGTCATAGTTCGGCGCCAGGTTGAAGTAGTACGGCGTAACTAGGGTAAAGCCAGTCTCGCTGCCAGTGCTGAAGCTTGGCGGCAGGAAGCCGGATTGACGACGATCGTCGATCGGGAAATAGATATAAGGGGTGTACAGGATCGGGATGTTCTTGATCCGCAACGTCGCGTTGGTGGCCGTACCGAAACCGGTGGCCGGGTTCAACGTGATGTTGTTGCCCTTGAGCTGCCAGGCGTTGCTGTCTGGCTCGCAGGTGGTGTACGTACCGTCCTTGAGACGGATGATCGCGTTCTCGGCACGCTTGGCGTACAGCGCGTTACCGCGGATACGCGATTTGTGCATCACATATTCGGCGTTGTCGATCTGGGCGGCGCCAGTGTCCAGCTGGACTTCGGCGTGATCGCCGACGATCAATGCGCCGTTGTCGCGTAAACGAACGTTGCCGTTCAGCTCGCCACGGTTCTCGGCCTGGTACAGACTGGCTTCCTCGGATTCCAGTTGCATGCTGCCCTGGCGCATGACGACGTCACCGGCCAGGGTTGCCACCTGTTGTTCCTGCTCGTAACGAGAGGCCTTGGCACCGATGAAGGTGGGCGCATCGCTCTTGTTCGTCTTGTCGTTCATGCCAGGACGCGTCGGCTCGATGTACGCACCGCCGCAGTAAGGGCCGGTTTCGGCCAACTGTGCTGCGGTCAGCTTGTCGCGGGGCACCCAGTCCAGGTGGCTGTAGTCGGCGCTGCGCGAACGCAGGCCACGGCCCTTGGCTTCGGTGACCAGAGCGGTCTTGGGCTCGGCCTCGGCGTTGCCGCCAGCATCGGCCTGCGCCGTGCTGTTGGCGGAGCTGACGGCTGCACCGTCATGCACCGGGCGTGGTGGTAGTGGGGTTGCGGCGGTTTTTGGCGCGCAATCCCAGGCACCCGAAGCAGAGACTGAGCAGTCATACTGTTCCGCGGCGACCACGAATGAAGTGGCGAAGGGTTGCAGGGCCAGCAGACTGCCGGTTACCAGCAACGGAAATTTTCTACGAAACGCGGGGGATTTCAATGCCATCTTATTAGTCCGGGCTTCCTGCGTGCCATCTGCCCGCGGTTTGGGCCGCACGCCTCTCGATGGTCTGAAAAAGATGCGTGATAATAAAGCATGCCCCGCTTGACGGCTAGCGCCGTCGGAGACCCTTGTAATGCCCGAGCAAGATCTACGTTTACAACAGCTGGAAGCCTGGCTGGAAGAGCAGTTGCCGATCCTTTTCAACACTCAAGGCTGGGGCGCCGTCCCCCCGGCCACATTGACCGCGGCCAGCAGCGACGCGAGTTTCAGGCGCTACTTCCGTTGGGAAGGGGGGGGCCGGACCTTTGTCGTAATGGACGCTCCACCCCCCCAGGAAAACTGCAAACCTTTCGTCGATATCGCTCATTTGCTGGCGAAGTCGGGCATAAATGTTCCAAAAATTTATGCAGAAGATTTGCCGCGAGGCTTTCTTTTGCTCAATGACCTGGGCAAAAAAACCTACCTGGACGTGATTGACGACAAAAATGCCGATCACTTGTTTGCCGATGCCATCGACGCCTTGCTGGCTTTCCAGCAGTTGCCGATGGACGCGCCGCTGCCCAGCTATGACGTCGCCTTGCTGCGCCGCGAGCTGGAATTGTTTCCCGAGTGGTACGTCCGCCGGCACCTGGGTATCGAGTTGGATACACAGCAACAAGCGCTTTGGCAGCGCGTCAGTGACCACCTGATCGACAGCGCCCTGGCGCAGCCGAACGTGCTGGTGCACCGCGACTATATGCCGCGCAACCTGATGATCAGCGAGCCGAACCCGGGCGTGCTGGATTTCCAGGATGCGGTCTACGGGCCGGTCACCTATGACATCACGTGCCTGTTCAAGGACGCGTTCCTCAGTTGGCCCAAGGCCCGCGTGCGGGACTGGCAGCGCGGCTATTGGGAGCGTGCCGCGAAACTGGGCATCCCGGTGCAGGCGGACTTCGAAGACTTCCTGCGTGCCAGCGACCTGATGGGCGTGCAGCGCCACCTCAAGGTCATCGGCATCTTCGCGCGGATCTGCCATCGCGATGGCAAGCCACGTTACCTAGCCGATGTGCCGCGCTTCTTTGCGTATATAGAAGCGGTGCTCGCCGACCGCCCGGAGCTGAGCGAACTGGGTGAATTGCTCGCCAGCCTGCGCCAGCCCGCCGAGGCAAGCGTATGAAGGCGATGATCCTGGCGGCCGGCAAAGGTGAGCGGATGCGGCCGCTCACCTTGCATACGCCCAAGCCGCTGGTGCAGGCCGGTGGCAAGCGCCTGATCGAGTATCACCTGGAGGCTCTGGCCAAGGCGGGCTTCACCGATATCGTGATCAATCACGCCTGGCTCGGCCAACAGATCGAGAGTTACCTGGGGGATGGTGCACAGTTTGGCGTGCGCATCCGTTACTCAGCCGAAGGCGAACCGCTGGAAACCGGCGGCGGGATTTTCCAGGCGCTGCCGTTGCTGGGCGACGAACCGTTCCTGGTGGTCAACGGCGACATCTGGACCGATTACGACTTCACCCGGCTCAAGCAACCGCTCAAGGGCCTGGCCCATCTGGTGATGGTCGATAACCCGGCGCATCACCCTTCGGGTGGCGATTTCTACCTGGATCAGGGTTTGCTTCATGATGCGGCGGCCGGTGCCGATAACCTGACCTTCAGTGGCATTTCCGTGCTCGACCCCAGGCTGTTCGCGGGGTGCAGCGCGGGTGCCTTCAAGCTGGCGCCGCTGTTGCGGGCAGCCATGGCCAAAGGTCTGGTAACGGGGGAACACATGGCGGGACGCTGGATTGATGTCGGCACGCTGGAGCGCCTGGCGCAGGTCGAAACCCTGCTGGCAGCGGGGCAGTAGCATGCTGTGGCCAGGGACGCTGATCGGCGCGGGGGCTGGCTTTGCCATTGCCAGTATTCCGGGGGCCATGTTGGGTGCACTGTTGGGGCAGGCGCTGGACCGCCGCCTGCAACTGCACAGTTGGGCCCAATTGCGCGAGCGCCTGGGCGGGCGCCCGGCGTTGCGCAATGACGAGTTGTTGTTTGTGTTGCTGGGGCGCCTGGCCAAGAGCAATGGGCGCGTGGTGGATGGGCATATCCAGCAGGCGCGCCAGGAGATGCGTTCGCTGGACATGACCGAGTCGGCCCAGCGCCGTGCGATAGCGGCGTTCAATCGCGGCAAGTCCGGCGCTGACCGGATGCGCAGCTACCTGCGTGTGCTCAAGGCCCAGCCCCACGCCGCCGAAGGTGTCTTGCGCGCATGCTGGCGTATGGCGTGGGCCGATGGCAAGGCGGATGACGCCGAACGCGACCTGATCGACCTGTGGGGCAAATGGCTGGGCTGGACGCCACAACAGCTCCAGGCATTGGCCGCTGACTTCAAGCCTGAGTACAGGCCATTGGTCAGTCGCGGCGTCACTTATCAGGAGGCGTTGCGCTTGCTGGGGGTGACGGCCACCACCGAGCCATCGGCAATCAAGCGTGCTTATCGCCGCCTGCTCAGTCGCCATCACCCGGACAAGATTGCCGGCACGGGTGCCAGCCCCGCGCAGGTGCGTGAGGCGACCGAGCGTACCCGTGAATTGCACAACGCCTATACGTTGATTCGCGAGCGCCGGGATTTCCGCTAGGTTTCAGTCGACACTGGCCTGCGGGCTCAACCAGCCGCGAACCCTGCGATACAACTGCTCCTGCCCGGCATCACTGTTGCCGGGCAGGGCTTTCAACGACACCTGTTTATAGCCATCATTCTTCAAACGCTTGGCCGCCTGGGCACGGGCCAGTGCGTTTTTGCGTGATTGAGCGCTGTCTTGATAGAACACATCGGCGGTCGGCAACTTCAGGCCCGGGGCCAGTTGTTGCACATCCGGGTGACGACCGGTGGGCGTCTGCGCTGCGATCATGACGAACTTCTGCACCTGGGACGGCTGCTTCTCGCTCAAATAACGTGCGGCCCACCAGGCGCCGGTGCCATGGCCGAGCAGCACCACGCTGCGTGCGCTCTGGGTCTGGGCGAAGGCCACGGCGGCGTCGATGCGCGCGAAAATGCGCGTAGCGTCGGTCTTGTCCTGTTCATCGGCGCCAGGCACCACGGCCGGGTCGGTGCCTTCGGCTTCGGCGCTGGCGGCTTGTTCGATAGGTTTGTCGGCGGTGCTCGCTTCCTTGCTGCTGGTGTCGACGGTAGCCTTGGGCGCTTCCATCACACGTGGTGGCAGCGTATCCACGCTCACATCCGGCAGCGACAGGCTGAGGGAGCCCCAATTGGCATCCGGCAATTTGTGCCGCAACGGGCTGATTGCTTGCGGCCAGTCAGCACTTTCGCCGGCGCCCGGTACGATAATCACCACACCTTCGGGCTCGGCGCTGTTGGCCGGTTTCCACAGGGCCAGGAATGAATCGCTGCCGGCCTGCAATTGTTGCTGTTCCTGTTGCGGGATTTTGCGCTCCAGTGCACTGGCTTCCTCCTGGCTACGCTCGGGTAAAGGCTGGCGCTCGACCGGTTTTTCGGCGGCAGGTGCGGGGGCGTCAGCGGCCTGCACGGAAAAGGCACTGGTAATAAGTAGCGACAGGCACAATGCTGGCAGTGCCGAACGGTGAACAAAGGGCATCGTAAATTCCCGGCCAGAAGTGATTCCGGCAGCCTAATGGGTTGGTCAGTATTTGTCAGTGATGTGAGACGTCAATCATGGTTTTTCGCTGTCTGCTGGTTATCGGCTGTTGCTGCCTTGCCTTGATCGCAAATGCCGCCCCTGCGCCCGCCACTCCCCAGGCGCAGCTCAATGTGCAGCAACGCGAGTGGCTGGCCCAGCACCCGGAACTGCGGGTGGGCCTGGTATTGCAGGCACCGTACGCGCAATACGACCGGCGTTTGCAGCGATTGTCCGGGGCGAATGTCGACTTGATGCAGTGGTTGGCCAAGGCGCTGAACATCGAGCTGACCTGGCGCAACTTCCCCAACCAGGAGCAACTGGAAGCCGCTGTGCGCGAGGGCGAGGTGGACATCGCCCCCGGCCTGCAACAAACCCCGGCCGGTTTACGCCTGTGGTTGTTCACCGACCCTTACATGCGTGTGCCGCAGCACATTGTCGGCATCCGCGAGGGCGGCGGCGCGGTGGAGTTGGAGAAACTCGATGAGCAATCCCGCGTTGCCGTGCGCATGCCCAGCGCCGTGGCGGATTACCTGCGCAGTACCTACCCCGGCCTCAACCTGCAAGGCGTGCCAATGGAGCGCCAGGCCCTGCAGCTACTGGTGAGCCAGCAGGCACGCTATGCGGTGGTGGACGAGGCGCAATTGAGTCGCTTGTCCGGCGAGGCGGAGTTCGCCGGGCTGGCGGTAGTGGGGGATATTGGCCTGCCACAGTTGTTGCGGGTGGCCACGCGCCGGGAGTGGCCGGAGCTGGCCGGCATCATGGAAAGCGCCTTGCGCGCCATCCCCGCCCGCGACCTGGACCAATTGCATAGCCACTGGCTGCAACCCAAGTATCCACGCCTGACGGAAACCCCAGGCCTGTGGCAAAACCTCAGCCTGTTGCTGGGCCTGTTTTTGCTCGCCAGCCTGGTTGTCGTGTTCTGGCAGCGCCGCCAGCAACGGGTGCTCGAGCAAGGGTTATTGGCCGCCCGCGAAGAAAGCGCCGCCCGCGCTGCGGGGGCCGAAGCCTTGCGGCTGACGCAGTTTTCCATTGATCAGAGCACCGTGGGCATCTTGTGGGTCAACTGGGACAGCCATGTGCGCTACGCCAACCGTGCCGCCGAAAGCATGCTCGGCTATAGCCCCGGTGCACTGATCGAGCGGCCATTGGCTGACCTGGATCCAAGCCTGGATATGGACCGCTGGCTCAACCTGTGGAAACGCGCGCGGGCCAGCGAAGACGGCCCGCAGAACTTTGCCACCGATTGCCGACGTGCCGATGGCAGCATCCTGCCGACCAACGTGTCCTTGAGTTTTCTGCGGTTTGCCGAGGCCGAGTACCTGGTGGTCTACCTCAACGACGTCACCGAGCTGCGCCGGACGTTGGCCGCGTTGCTGCAAAGTGAAGCGCAGTTGCGCGAACTCTCTGCCCACCTGGAAACCGTGCGCGAAGAAGAAAAGGCCCGCATCGCCCGTGAAGTACACGACGAACTTGGGCAGATGCTCACAGTGCTCAAGCTTGAAACCTCGATGTGCGAGCTGGCTTATGCGCAACTCGACCCCGGTTTGCACGAGCGCTTGAACAGTATGAAGCGCCTGATCGCCCAGTTATTCCAATTGGTACGCGATGTGGCGACCGCGCTGCGCCCGCCGATTCTGGATGCCGGCATTGCCTCGGCCATCGAATGGCAGGCGCGGCGTTTTGAGGCGCGCACGCACATCCCTTGCCTGGTCCAGGTGCCGGATAACCTGCCGACCTTGAGCGATGCCAAGGCCATCGGCCTGTTCCGCATCCTGCAGGAGGCGCTGACCAATGTGATGCGCCATGCCCAGGCGCATACTGTCGAACTGACCCTGGCAGTGGAAGGCACGCATCTGCGGCTGACCATCAGTGATGACGGCGTCGGTTTCGTCCAGGCCCAGGGCCGTCCGGTGTCGTTCGGTCTGGTAGGCATGCGCGAGCGAGTGCTGATCATGGGCGGGCAATTGAGTCTGGACAGCGAGTTGGGGGAGGGCACCACCCTGAGCGTCACGGTGCCGTTGGATGCATAACACCAAGAGGAAGCCCCTGTGATCCGTGTACTGGTAGCCGAAGACCACACCATTGTTCGTGAAGGCATCAAGCAGTTGATCGGCCTGGCCAAGGACCTGCTGGTGGTCGGTGAGGCCGGCAATGGCGAGCAGTTGCTGGAGACCTTGCGTCACGTGCCTTGCGAGGTGGTGTTGCTGGACATCTCGATGCCCGGCGTCAATGGCCTGGAAGCGATTGCGCGCATCCGTGCGCTGAACAATCCGCCGGCGATCCTGGTGTTGTCGATGCACGACGAAGCGCAAATGGCCGCCCGCGCCTTGAAGGTTGGCGCCGCCGGGTATGCCACCAAGGACAGTGACCCGGCGCTGTTGCTCACGGCGATCCGCAAGGTGGCGGCCGGTGGGCGCTACATCGACCCGGACCTGGCCGACCGCATGGTCTTCGAAGTCGGCCTCACCGATACCCGGCCGCTGCATTCGTTGCTTTCCGAGCGCGAATTCTCGGTGTTCGAACGCCTGGCCCAGGGTGCCAACGTCAACGACATCGCCCAGCAACTGGCGCTGAGCAGCAAGACCATCAGCACGCACAAGGCGCGGTTGATGCAAAAGCTCAACATCACCTCACTGGCTGAACTGGTGAAGTACGCCATGGAGCACAAGCTCCTCTAGCGACGTATCTAATAACGACACCCCCAAAACACCGTCAAACCCATTCTTGCCGCTTGCAGCTCGCCCCTTGCGGCTGTGCTGTCCCGTACGCGCCATCCCTGTAGGGCAATCCCTACCCCCAACCTTCCATCCGGCCGATGCAATTCTCTCCTGGCCCCCGATTTCCGGGGGCTGGCGCCTGGACTACGCTTGTTCCACAGCAGTCCAAAACAAAAAGGTGCGGGTATGAGCGAGGTGGATTCAAATGATGTGCTGGTCAGCTTTCGTGGCGTGCAGAAGAGCTACGACGGCGAGAACCTGATCGTCAAAGACCTCAACCTGGAGATTCGCAAGGGCGAGTTCCTCACCCTGCTCGGGCCTTCCGGTTCGGGCAAGACCACCAGCCTGATGATGCTCGCCGGCTTCGAGACGCCGACCGCCGGTGAAATCCAGCTGGCCGGGCGGTCCATCAACAACGTGCCACCGCACAAGCGCGATATCGGCATGGTGTTCCAGAACTACGCCTTGTTCCCGCACATGACCGTCGCCGAGAACCTGGCGTTCCCGCTGTCGGTGCGGGGCTTGAGCAAGACCGATATCAGCGAGCGGGTCAAACGCGTGTTGAGCATGGTCCAGCTCGATGCCTTCGCCCAGCGTTACCCGGCACAACTCTCCGGCGGCCAGCAGCAGCGCGTAGCGCTGGCCCGGGCGCTGGTGTTCGAACCGCAATTGGTGCTGATGGACGAACCCCTCGGCGCCCTCGACAAGCAACTGCGCGAACACATGCAGATGGAGATCAAGCACCTGCACCAACGCCTCGGCGTGACTGTGGTGTACGTGACCCATGACCAGGGCGAAGCGCTGACCATGTCTGACCGCGTGGCGGTATTCCACCAGGGCGAGATCCAGCAGATCGCCGCGCCGCGCACCTTGTACGAAGAACCGAAGAACACCTTTGTCGCCAACTTCATCGGTGAGAACAACCGCCTCAATGGTCGCCTGCACAGCCACACCGGCGAGCGCTGCGTGGTGGAGCTGGCACGGGGCGAGAAGGTCGAGGCACTGGCGGTGAATGTCGGCCAGGTCGGTGGCCCGGTGACCCTGTCGGTGCGCCCGGAGCGCGTCAGCCTCAACGGTTCCAGCGAGAGCTGCGTCAACCGTTTCTCGGGGCGGGTGGCGGAATTCATCTACCTGGGCGACCACGTGCGCGTGCGTCTGGAAGTCTGCGGCAAGACCGATTTTTTCGTGAAACAACCGATTGCCGAGCTGGACCCAGCCCTGGCGGTCGGCGACGTGGTACCGATTGGCTGGCAAGTCGAGCACGTTCGCGCACTCGACCCACTTCTAGAGGCGAATTGATCGCCCCCTGGCTTCACCAACCCTGCACGTGGAGAGAACAACAATGTTGAGATCCCTTAAGTATTCGGCGCTGGCCATTGGCTTGATCGGCGCAACCCAGGCCATGGCAGGCCCGGACCTGACGGTCGTGTCCTTCGGTGGCGCGAACAAGGCGGCCCAGGTCAAGGCGTTCTACGCACCTTGGGAAAGCGCGGGCAATGGCAAGATCGTCGCCGGTGAGTACAACGGTGAAATGGCCAAGGTGAAAGCCATGGTCGACACCAAGAGCGTGTCCTGGGACCTGGTGGAAGTGGAATCGCCGGAACTCTCCCGTGGCTGTGACGAAGACATGTTCGAGCCGCTGGACCCGAAACTGTTCGGCAACACCGCCGACTACGTGAAGGGCGCGATCCAGCCATGTGGCGTGGGCTTCTTCGTGTGGTCGACCGTGCTTGCCTACAACGCCGACAAACTCACCTCCGCCCCCACCAGTTGGGCAGATTTCTGGGACACCAAGAAATTCCCGGGCAAGCGCGGCCTGCGTAAAGGCGCCAAGTACACCCTGGAGTTCGCCTTGATGGCCGACGGTGTGGCGCCGAAAGACGTGTACAAAGTGCTGGCCGGCAAAGATGGCCAGGACCGTGCATTCAAGAAACTCGATGAACTCAAGCCGTCGATCCAGTGGTGGGAAGCCGGCGCACAGCCGCCGCAGTACCTCGCTTCCGGTGACGTTGTGATGAGCTCGGCCTACAACGGCCGCATCGCCGCCGTACAGAAAGAAAGCAACCTCAAAGTGGTGTGGAACGGCGGCATCTACGACTTCGACGCCTGGGCCATCCCTAAAGGCCTGGCCAAGGACCGTGCCGAAGCGGCGAAGAAATTCATCGCTTTCTCAGTACAGCCTCAGCAGCAGAAGACCTACTCGGAAAACATCGCCTACGGCCCGGCCAACACCCAAGCTGTGCCATTGCTGGCCAAGGACATCCTCAAGGACATGCCGACCACCCCGGAAAACATCGCCAACCAGGTGCAGATCGATGTGAGCTTCTGGGCGGATAACGGCGAGCAACTGGAGCAACGCTTCAATTCCTGGGCGGCCAAGTAACTCATGTGGGAGAGGGCTTGCCCCCTCCCACAGGGGGTCTGTATTTATCTTTAAGATTCGGAGTCAGCCATGGCCATCGCCGTTCCCTCGAACGAGGTCAACAGCCCCACCCTCAAGCAGCGCCTGGCGCGTGCCGAGCGGCTCAATCGCTGGAAGGCCCAGGCCTTGATTGCGCCGCTGGTGCTGTTCTTGCTGCTGGTGTTCCTGGTACCGATCGTTGCTTTGCTGTTCAAGAGCGTCGGCAATCCGGAAGTGGTGGGCGGCTTGCCGCGTACCGTGGTCGCGGTGACGGCCTGGGACGGCCGTGGCTTGCCGGGTGAACCGGTGTACCAGGCCCTCAGCGAGGACCTGGGCGAAGCGCGCAAAAACCAGACCCTGGGCGATCTGTCCAAACGCTTGAACATGGAACTGGCCGGCTACCGTAGCCTGCTGACCAAAACCGCGCGGGCGCTGCCGTTCAGTGAAGCGCCCGGCTCTTATAAAGAAGCGTTGGAAAACCTCGACGAACGCTGGGGCGACCCGGCGTACTGGCAGGCGATCCGGCGCAATACCAGCAGCCTGACACCGTTCTACCTCCTGGCGGCCGTCGATCATCGCATCGACGACCTCGGCGAAATCGCGCCGGCCACACCTGACCAGGCAATCTACCTGGACATCTTCGCCCGTACCTTCTGGATGGGCCTGGTAATCACTGCCATCTGCTTGCTGCTGGCCTATCCCCTGGCCTATCTGCTGGCCAACCTGCCGGCACGCAAGAGTAACTTGCTGATGATTCTGGTGTTGCTGCCGTTCTGGACCTCGATCCTGGTGCGGGTGGCGGCGTGGATCGTGTTGCTGCAGTCCGGCGGCCTGATCAACAGCGCCTTGATGGGCATGGGCTTGATCGATAAACCCTTGGAGCTGGTGTTCAACCGCACCGGGGTCTACATCTCGATGGTGCACATCCTGCTGCCATTCATGATCCTGCCGATCTACAGCGTGATGAAGGGCATTTCGCCCACCTACATGCGTGCGGCGATTTCCCTGGGTTGCCACCCGTTCACCAGCTTCTGGCGCGTGTACTTCCCGCAGACCTATGCCGGCGTCGGCGCCGGTTGCCTGCTGGTGTTCATCCTGGCGATTGGTTACTACATCACCCCGGCGCTGCTGGGCAGCCCGAACGACCAGATGGTCAGCTACTTCGTGGCGTTCTACACCAACACCAGTATCAACTGGGGCATGGCGACGGCACTGGGTGGCTTGCTGCTGCTGGCCACCGTGGTGCTGTACCTGATCTACAACCGGCTGGTGGGCGCCAGTCGCCTGCGCCTGAGCTGAGGAGACCTTGCGATGCTGAGCCCTTACATGTCGCCCGTTGAACGGGTCTGGTTCTACAGCTTGCGGATCCTCTGCGGCTTGATCCTGTTGTTCTTGATCCTGCCGGTGCTGGTGATCATTCCGCTGTCGTTCAACAGCGGCAGTTTCCTGGTGTACCCGCTGCAAGGCTTTTCGCTGCACTGGTACCAGGACTTCTTTGCCTCGGCCGAGTGGATGCGTGCACTCAAGAACAGCATCATCGTCGCCCCGGCGGCCACGGTGCTGGCGATGGTGTTCGGCACCCTGGCGGCCATCGGCCTGACCCGTGGCAACTTCCCCGGCAAGGCGCTGGTGATGGCACTGGTGATTTCACCGATGGTGGTGCCGGTGGTGATCATCGGTGTGGCCAGCTACCTGTTCTTTGCACCGCTGGGACTGGGTAACAGCTTCTTCTCGTTGATCGTGGTGCATGCGGTGCTGGGCGTGCCGTTTGTGATCATCACGGTGTCGGCCACGTTGCAGGGGTTCAACCACAACCTGGTGCGGGCGGCGGCGAGCCTCGGGGCTTCGCCTTTGACGGCGTTTCGCCGAGTGACCTTGCCGTTGATTGCGCCGGGGGTGATTTCCGGGGCGCTGTTTGCTTTCGCCACGTCGTTCGATGAAGTGGTGGTGACGCTGTTCCTCGCCGGCCCTGAGCAAGCGACGCTGCCGCGTCAGATGTTCAGCGGCATCCGCGAGAACCTCAGCCCGACGATTGCGGCGGCGGCAACCTTGTTGATTGCCTTCTCGGTATTGCTGTTGCTGACTCTGGAATGGCTGCGCGGGCGTAGCGAGAAACTGCGCACCGCGGCAGTCTAACGGCCTGCTGGAGATTCAAGTGTGGGAGGGGGCAAGCCCTCTCCCACATGGTTTTGTGTTGTGTTGGAAATCACCATTCAGCCTCTGAATGCTAGGCAACCCAGGTTTCCGAGCTACTCTTGTGCCAGCCCATCACTTAATAAGAGGCCGCGCACATGAGTACTTCCTCATTCAAGATCGCCCACAAACTGCTGACCGGCGCTGGCGCCATCGAACAACTGGCCTTTGAACTCACGCGCCTGGATGTGGACAACCCGCTGATCGTCACCGACGCCGCGCTGGTCAAGTCCGGCACCGTGGCGCTGGCCCTCGAACACTTGGGCGAGCGCACCTACGAGATTTTCGACCGCGTACTGCCCGACCCGGAAATCGCCATCGTCGAGGACTGCATGCGCGTTTACCGCGAGGGCGGGCATGACGGCCTGATCGGCCTGGGCGGCGGCAGCGCCATCGATATCGCCAAAAGCGTAGCCGCCTATGCCGGTTACCACGGTGCGCTGGCGGACCTCTTTGGCGTCGACCAGGTGCCGCGCAAGGGCCCGCCGTTGATCGCCATCCCGACCACGGCCGGCACCGGTTCGGAGGTGACCAATGTGGCGATCCTCTCCGACAAGGCCGCACAGCTGAAAAAAGGCATCGTCAGCGACTACCTGCTGCCGGATGTGGCCTTGATCAGCCCGCAAATGACCCTCACCTGCCCGCGCAGCGTTACCGCCGCCAGTGGTGTGGATGCGCTGGTGCATGCCATCGAGTCCTACTTGTCGCTGAATGCCTCGCCGATCACTGATGCGCTGGCCATCGGCGCGATCAAGTTGATTGCCAAGGCGCTGCCCAAGGCCTACGCCAACCCGGCCAACCTGCAGGCACGTGACGACATGGCCACCGCCAGCCTGATGGCCGGCATGGCGTTCGGTAACGCCGGGGTCGGCGCGGTGCATGCGTTGGCGTACCCGTTGGGTGGGCGTTTCAACATTGCCCATGGGGTGAGCAACGCGCTGTTGCTGCCCTATGTGATGCACTGGAACAAATTGGCCTGTGTGGAACGCATGCAGGAGATTGCACAGGCCATGGGCGTGAATGTCACCGGCTTGAGCGTCAACGATGCGGCCGATCAGGCAGTGGACGCGATGACGCGACTGTGTGCCGCCGTCGAGATTCCGGCAGGCCTGCGCAGTTTCGGCGTGCCCGAGGACGCGATCCCGGCGATGGCGGTTGAGGCGGCAGGCATTGAGCGGCTGATGCGTAACAATCCGCGCAAGCTCAGCGCCGCCGATATCGAGAAAATCTACCGGGCGGCTTACTAGCCGTTGAGCCAGGTCACGGTGCGCGCGGCAAAGCATGAGGTATACAATGCGCGCCATCGTGATTTAGCTCAAAAAAGGTGCGTCATGCAGCCCTTCGTTATTGCTCCATCGATTCTCTCCGCCGATTTCGCCCGCCTGGGTGAGGAAGTGGACAAGGTGTTGGCCGCCGGTGCCGATTTCGTGCACTTCGACGTCATGGACAACCACTACGTGCCCAACCTGACCATCGGCCCGATGGTGTGTGCGGCGCTGCGCAAGTACGGCATCACCGCGCCGATCGATGCGCACCTGATGGTCAGCCCGGTAGATCGCATCATCGGCGACTTCGTGGAAGCCGGCGCGACCTACATCACCTTCCACCCGGAAGCCTCGCTGCACGTCGACCGCACCCTGCAACTGATCCGTGAAGGCGGCTGCAAGGCGGGCCTGGTGTTCAACCCGGCCACGCCGTTGAGTGTGCTTGAGTACGTGATGGACAAGGTCGACATGGTCCTGCTGATGAGCGTCAACCCAGGCTTCGGCGGCCAGAAGTTCATCCCGGGCACCCTGAACAAGCTGCGTGAAGCTCGCGCGCTGATCGATGCTTCCGGTCGCGACATCCGCCTGGAGATCGACGGCGGGGTCAACGTCAACAACATCCGCGAAATCGCCGCAGCGGGCGCCGACACCTTCGTGGCCGGCTCGGCGATCTTCAACGCGCCGGACTATCAGGAAGTCATCGACAAGATGCGTGCCGAACTGGCGCTGGCACGTCCATGAGCGGCTTTGAGCAGCTGTTCCCCGGCAAACTGCCACGGCTGGTGATGTTCGATCTGGACGGTACCTTGATCGACTCGGTGCCCGACCTGGCGGCGGCGGTGGACGAGATGCTGCTCAAGCTGGGGCGCAAACCGGCCGGGATCGAGTCGGTGCGTGAGTGGGTCGGCAACGGTGCGCAGATGCTGGTGCGCCGCGCCCTGGCTAATAATATCGACGCCGAAGGCGTGGATGACGTCGAGGCTGAACACGCCCTGGAGCTGTTCAACGCTGCCTATGAAGACGGCCATGAACTGACCGTGGTCTACCCCGGCGTACGTGACACCCTCAAATGGCTGAGCAAGCAGGGCGTGGAAATGGCCCTGATCACCAACAAGCCGGAACGCTTCGTCGCGCCGCTGCTGGACCAGATGAAAATCGGTCGGTATTTCCGCTGGATCATCGGTGGCGACACCCTGCCGCAGAAAAAACCCGACCCGGCGGCGCTGTTTTTCGTGATGAAAATGGCCAATATCCCGGCCTCCCAGTCGTTGTTTGTCGGCGATTCACGCAGTGATGTGCAGGCGGCGAAGGCCGCGGGCGTGCAGTGCGTGGCCCTCAGCTACGGCTATAACCATGGTCGGCCGATCGCCGAAGAGTCGCCGTCGATGGTGATTGATGACCTGCGCCTGTTAATCCCCGGTTGCTTGGGAGCGGGCGCTGAGATAACGTTGCCCGACACCGATCCGTCCCCTTCTGGAAATTCCATCGTGGTGGTCACTCGCAAACTCTGGATGAAAGTCATCAAGGCCCTGGCCCGCTGGCGTTGGCGCGCCTGACTGTTCCTGGCCGCGCCCTGCGGCACGTTTGCATACCTGACTGTTAGACCCTCAAGCCACGAGGCATATCATGACCCGCGAAGAATTCCTGCGTTTGGCCGCTGCCGGCTACAACCGCATTCCCCTGGCCTGCGAAACCCTGGCCGACTTCGACACGCCGCTGTCGATCTACCTGAAACTGGCCGATGAGCCTAACTCCTACCTGCTCGAGTCCGTACAGGGCGGCGAGAAGTGGGGGCGTTACTCGATCATCGGCCTGCCGTGCCGCACGGTGCTGCGGGTACATGACCATCATGTGAGCATTACCCATGATGGCGTCGAGATCGAAAACCATGATGTCGAAGACCCGTTGGCGTTCGTCGAAGCCTTCAAGGCGCGCTACAACGTGCCGACCATTGCCGGCCTGCCGCGCTTCAACGGCGGCCTGGTGGGTTACTTCGGTTATGACTGCGTGCGTTATGTGGAAAAACGTTTGGGCCAATGCCCGAACCCGGACCCGTTGGGCGTGCCGGACATTCTGCTGATGGTCTCCGATGCGGTCGTGGTGTTCGACAACCTCGCCGGCAAGATGCACGCGATCGTGCTGGCCGACCCGTCCCAGGCCGATGCGTTCGAGCAAGGCCGGGCCAGCCTCGAAGCCCTGCTGGAAAAACTGCGCCAGCCGATCACCCCGCGTCGCGGCCTGGACCTCAGCCGTCCGCCGGCGGCCGACCCGATCTTTCGTTCAAGCTTTACCCAGGATGACTACGAGCGGGCCGTCGATACCATCAAGGAATACATCCTCGCCGGCGACTGCATGCAGGTGGTGCCGTCGCAGCGTATGTCCATCGACTTCAAGGCCGCGCCGATCGATCTGTACCGGGCGCTGCGTTGCTTCAACCCGACGCCGTACATGTACTTCTTCAACTTTGGTGACTTCCACGTGGTGGGCAGTTCGCCGGAAGTGCTGGTGCGCGTCGAAGACAACCTGATCACCGTGCGCCCGATCGCCGGCACGCGCCCACGGGGTGCAACCGAAGAAGCTGACCTGGCGCTGGAAGAAGACCTGCTGAGCGACGACAAGGAAATCGCCGAGCACTTGATGCTCATCGACCTGGGTCGTAATGACACCGGGCGTGTCTCGGAAATCGGTTCGGTGAAGCTCACCGAGAAGATGGTGATCGAGCGTTATTCCAACGTGATGCATATCGTGTCCAACGTTACCGGCGAGCTGAAGGCTGGCCTGACGGCGATGGATGCGTTGCGCGCGATTCTGCCGGCGGGCACCTTGTCGGGTGCGCCGAAGATCCGCGCGATGGAAATCATCGACGAGCTGGAGCCGGTCAAGCGTGGGGTCTACGGTGGTGCCGTGGGTTATTTCGCCTGGAACGGCAACATGGACACGGCCATTGCGATCCGCACCGCCGTGATCAAGGACGGGGAGCTGCACGTGCAGGCCGGTGGCGGGATTGTCGCCGACTCGGTGCCGGCCCTCGAATGGGAAGAAACCCTGAACAAGCGCCGCGCGATGTTCCGCGCCGTTGCGCTGGCTGAACAGACCCCCAATTCCTGAGGTTCCCCCATGTTGCTGATGATTGATAACTACGATTCCTTTACCTACAACGTTGTGCAGTACCTGGGCGAGTTGGGTGCCGAGGTCAAGGTAGTGCGCAATGACGAACTGACCGTCGCCGAGATCGCCGCCCTGAACCCGGAGCGCATCGTGGTTTCGCCAGGCCCGTGCACGCCGACCGAGGCGGGTATTTCCCTGGAGGCGATCCAGTATTTCGCCGGCAAGCTGCCGATCCTGGGCGTATGCCTGGGCCACCAGTCCATCGGCCAGGCCTTTGGCGGTGACGTGGTGCGTGCACGCCAGGTGATGCACGGCAAGACCAGTCCGGTATTCCATCATGATCAGGGCGTGTTCCATGGGCTTAACTTGCCGGTGACCGTGACCCGCTACCATTCGTTGGTGGTCAAGCGCGAAACCCTTCCGGATTGCCTGGAACTGACCGCCTGGACCCAACTGGAGGACGGCTCGGTCGACGAGATCATGGGCCTGCGCCACAAGACACTGAATATCGAAGGGGTGCAATTTCACCCCGAATCGATCCTGACCGAGCAGGGCTACGAGCTGTTCGCCAATTTTCTCAAGCAGAGCGGCGGCACGCGCTAAGGACTTTCCATGGATATCAAGACTGCCCTGAGCCGTATCGTCGGCCACCTGGACCTGAGCACTGCTGAAATGAGCGATGTGATGCGCGAGATCATGACCGGCCAATGCACCGACGCGCAGATCGGCGCGTTCATGATGGCCATGCGCATGAAGAGCGAGAGCATCGACGAAATCGTCGGCGCCGTGTCGGTCATGCGCGAGCTGGCGGACAAGGTCGAGCTCAAGACCCTCGATGGTGTGGTCGACGTGGTCGGCACCGGCGGTGACGGTGCGAACATCTTCAACGTGTCGACGGCTTCTTCGTTTGTGGTGGCGGCGGCGGGTTGCACCGTGGCCAAGCACGGTAACCGCGCGGTCTCCGGCAAGAGTGGCAGTGCCGACTTGCTGGAAGCGGCGGGGATCTACCTGAACCTGACCCCGATCCAAGTGGCGCGCTGTATCGACAATGTCGGTATTGGGTTCATGTTTGCTCAATCCCACCACGGTGCGATGAAGCATGCCGCCGGCCCGCGCAAGGATCTCGGCCTTCGTACCCTGTTCAACATGCTCGGCCCGCTTACGAATCCGGCCGGTGTGAAACACCAGGTCGTGGGTGTGTTCAGCCAGGCGCTGTGCCGGCCATTGGCCGAAGTACTGCAACGCCTGGGCAGCAAGCATGTGCTGGTGGTGCATTCCAAGGACGGCCTGGACGAATTCAGCCTGGCGGCACCGACCTTCGTGGCGGAGCTGAAAAATGACCAGGTCACTGAGTATTGGGTCGAGCCGGAAGACCTGGGCATGAAGAGCCAGAGCCTGCACGGCCTGGCGGTGGAAAGCCCGGCGGCCTCCCTGGAACTGATTCGTGATGCCTTGGGCCGTCGCAAGACCGAGAACGGTCAGAAAGCCGCCGAGATGATTGTTTTGAATGCTGGCGCGGCACTTTATGCAGCCGACCACGCCTATAGTCTTAAGGAGGGTGTTGCCTTGGCCCACGATGCGCTGCACACCGGTCTGGCTCGTGAGAAGCTCGAAGAGCTGGGAGCATTCACCGCAGTATTCAAGATGGAGAATGAAGGATGAGTGTGCCGACCGTTCTGGAAAAAATCCTGGCCCGCAAGGCTGAAGAAGTTGCCGAGCGGCGCGCCCGCGTGAGCCTGGCCGAGCTGGAAGCCCAGGCAAAGATCGCCGATGCACCGCGCGGTTTCGCCAATGCACTGATCGCCCAGGCCAAGCAGAAGCAACCGGCCGTGATCGCCGAGGTCAAGAAAGCCTCGCCGAGCAAAGGCGTGATCCGCGAACACTTTGTGCCATCGGAAATCGCCGTCAGCTATGAGAAGGGAGGGGCGACTTGCCTGTCCGTGCTGACCGATATCGACTACTTCCAGGGTTCCGACCTGTTCCTGCAGCAGGCCCGCGCCGCGTGCAAGTTGCCGGTGATCCGCAAGGACTTCATGGTCGACCCGTATCAGATCGTCGAAGCCCGTGCCCTGGGCGCCGACTGCGTGCTGCTGATCGTTTCCGCGCTGGATGACGTGAAGATGGCCGAGTTGGCTGCCGTCGCCAAAAGCGTCGGCCTCGACGTGCTGGTGGAAGTGCATGACGGCGATGAGCTGGAACGCGCCTTGAAAACCCTCGACACACCGCTGGTGGGGGTCAACAACCGTAACCTGCACACCTTCGAAGTCAGCCTGGAAAACACCCTCGACCTGTTGCCGCGGATTCCGCGTGACCGTCTGGTGATCACCGAGAGTGGCATCGTCAACCGTGCCGATGTGGAGTTGATGGAGATCAGTGGCGTGTACTCGTTCCTGGTGGGCGAGACCTTCATGCGTGCCGAGAACCCGGGGGCTGAATTGCAGCGCCTGTTCTTCCCGGAGCGGGGCATGGCGGTCAGCGGTTCGACGCTGGATTGATGATGACGCAGCCGGTGGCGATGACCGTCGAAGCAGGACTTGCCGCCGAGCAAGACCTGCTGGCGGCTGTTTGCGCAGGTGAGCGGGAGTATGGGTTGTTGTTCTGGCAACCCAGCGATCAGGCTTTGGTCATGCCGCGTCGGTTGAGCCGCTTGCCGGCCTTTGAAACCGCCAGCCAGGTTTCAGCCGATGCGGGTTGGCCGGTGCTGCTGCGTGAGACCGGCGGTGAGCCGGTGCCGCAGTCGAGTGCCACAGTCAACATCGCCCTGGTCTACGCCCCGCCGCGCAGTGAGGGCGACCAGAATCGTATCGAAACCGGTTACCTGCGTTTATGTCAGCCGATCTGCGACTTGCTGATCGAGTTGGGCGGCGATGCGTCTGTCGGCGAGGTCGACGGCGCATTTTGCGACGGTCGCTACAACGTCAATCTCAATGGCCGGAAAATGGTTGGCACTGCCCAGCGCTGGCGTCAAAGCGGGGGGCGCCCGGTGGGCCTGGTGCACGGTGCACTGTTGCTGGAAAACGATCGCGAAGACCTGATCGCGGCGGTCAACCGCTTCAATGAAGCCTGCGGTCTTGAACAGCGGGTGAGTGCCGACAGCCATATCGCCCTGCACGAAGCCTTCCCGGCGCCCGATGCGATCAGCCGGCTGGACACCTTGTACCGCCAGATGTTGGCCAGCTTCCTGCCGGTTTAACGGGTACCGAACACCACCATCGTCTTGCCTTTGACGTGCACCAGGTTGCGTTCTTCCAGGTCTTTGAGCACGCGTCCGACCATCTCCCGTGAACAGCCGACAATGCGCCCGATTTCCTGGCGCGTGACCTTGATCTGCATGCCATCGGGGTGGGTCATGGCGTCCGGTTGCTTGCACAGGTCAAGCAGGCAGCGCGCAACACGGCCGGTGACGTCGAAGAATGCCAGGTCGCCGACTTTGCGCGTGGTGTCCCGCAGGCGTTGCGCAATCTGGCCGCTGAGGACATAAAGGATGTCGGGATCTTGTTGGGCCAGTTCGCGGAATTTGGCGTAGCTGATCTCGGCCACTTCGCACTCGACCTTGGCACGCACCCAGGCGCTGCGTTCCTGTTCCTTGCCGGCTTGTTCGAACAACCCCAACTCCCCAAAAAAATCCCCGGTGTTCAGGTAGGCGATGATCATTTCGCGGCCGTCTTCATCCTCGATCAGGATGGTGACCGAGCCTTTGATAATGAAGAACAGGGTTTCGGAGCGTTCGCCGGCGCAGATGATGTTGTGCTTGGCCGGGTAGCGGCGGCGCTGGCAATGCATCAACAGTTTGTCGAGATTCTTGATTTTGGGTATGGGAGTAAGGGCAACCATGGTTGTATCCCGAAAAGACTGCGCTAAATAGTTGGAGTTGTTGTATTCATCGGGTATCGGCATTGATACGCGCTGTAAAGGGTGGCATTACGCCATCGATTTGGCGTCAGCTTAACAGACACATTCTGACTCGATTAGCCAATTTTCCGCGCAAAGCCTGCTTTTGATCGCTTTTGTTGCAAACGCTGACGCAGGTGGGCCCTGTGCTAAGCTGGCGACCCTTTTTTAGCAGTGGAGTCTGGGCGATGAAGGCACGCATCCAATGGGCGGGCGAAGCCATGTTCCTCGGTGAGTCGGGCAGTGGCCATGTGGTGGTCATGGATGGCCCGCCGGAAGCCGGTGGCCGTAACCTGGGCGTACGCCCGATGGAAATGCTCCTGCTGGGCGTAGGCGGTTGCAGCAATTTCGACGTGGTCAGCATCCTGAAGAAATCCCGCCAGGCCGTGGAAAGCTGCGAAGCTTTCCTGGAGGCCGAGCGTGCCACTGAAGACCCCAAGGTATTCACCAGGATCCACATGCATTTCGTGGTGAAGGGCCGGGCGCTGAAAGAGGCGCAGGTGAAGCGCGCTATCGAACTGTCGGCGGAGAAGTATTGCTCGGCGTCGATCATGCTGGGCGCGGCCGGGGTGACCATTACCCATGATTACGAGATAATTGAGTTGGGTTGATCGCTCAATCGGCGGGCAAAAAGAAAGGGCGCTGTGATAGCGCCCTTTTTTGGCTCAGATTCGGTACGTGCTTTTAGTCATGACCTTGGCCAATAGGCTCATGCCAAACCGCACTGGCGCCGGGAAGCGAAAACCACCGGCATCCAGCGCGCTTTCTGCGTGATGTTCTTCATCAATGCGCATCTGCTCAAGAATGGCACGGGACTTTTCGTCTTCGGCCGGCAGTTGTTCCAGATGTTCGTCCAGGTGTTTGCACACCTGATGTTCAGTCGCTGCGACAAAACCCAGGCTGACCTTGTCGCTGATCAGGCCGGCCGCGGCGCCGATCCCAAACGATAAACCGTAAAACAGCGGGTTCAACACGCTCGGGTGACTGCCCAACTGGCGGATGCGTTGCTCGCACCAGGCCAAGTGATCGATTTCTTCCTCGGCGGCATGCTCCATGGCTGCGCGCACCTGCGGCAGCTTGGCGGTCAGCGCCTGGCCCTGGTACAGCGCCTGGGCGCAGACTTCGCCGGTATGGTTGATGCGCATCAAGCCGGCGACGTGGCGGGTCTCGGTCTCGCTCATCTGCGCGTCGGGCTGCACGATGGCGGGCGAGGGGCGATACGGCTGGCCGCTGAAGGGCAGCAGCGTACGCATGGCCATGTCGGCTTGCAGCAACAGACGGTCAATCGGCGAGTAGTGACGTTGGGTAGTCATGCTGACCTCCGGGAAGAATCTCGGCGGCCAGTTTACCGCAAGAGAGGGGCAAGCGTTTGCGTTGCGTCAAGGGCATGGGGTCGCAGGCTGGGCTGCGACCTTTGCTGAAAGGCTGATCAGCCCGGCGGCCAGTTCATCTGGCGCTGACCCAGCACGTGCATATGGATGTGATAAACGGTCTGCCCGCCTTTCGGGTTGCAGTTCATCACCACCCGGAAACCTTCTTCACACCCTTGTTCTACAGCCAGGCGCTGGGCGGTGAACAGGATATGACCGGCCAGGGCTTTATCTTCTTCAGTCAGGTCATTGAGCGTGGGGATGTGTTTCTTGGGAATGACCAGGAAATGCACGGGCGCCGCCGGATAGATGTCCTTGAACGCCAGGACTTGATCATCTTCGTAGATGATATCCGCGGGTATTTCTCTGTTGATGATCTTGGTGAACAGAGTATCCACAGCTGTTTCTCCATTATGAAAGTGCAGGATGAGTGTACCCAGCCCGTCAGCGTGGGCAATAGGCCTTGTTGATGGCGCCGGCGATCTTGCGGGTCAGCCAGCGTGGGCTGAAACGCGGGCTGAAGGCGATCCAGCGGTTGCGACGGCCGGGGATGATGATGGCTTTGTTCTTTTCAAGTGCGCGTACGGTGTAGAGCGCCACTTCTTCGGGGCTCATCAGCTGTTGACTGCGGTCGAGCCTGGCGGTGTCCATCTGCGCGGTGCCGAAGAACGCGGTGCGTGTCGGGCCGGGGCAGAGCACCGAGACCTTGATGCCGCAGGTTTTCAGTTCTTCGCGCAAGCCTTCGGAGAAATGCAGCACATAGGCCTTGCTGGCGTAATAAGTGCTCATCCACGGGCCGGGCTGGAACGCCGCGATGGACGCCACATTGAGAATCTGCCCGCCGCCGTGCAGCGCCATGGCATTGCCGAGTGCGTGGCACATTCGGGTCAGGGCCAGGATGTTGACCTCCATCAGGTCCTGTTCGGTCATCCAGTCCTGGGCCAGGAACGGCCCGCTGGTGCCGATGCCGGCGCAGTTCACCAGCAGGTCGATCTGCCGCTCGCCTTCTTCAAGCTCCAGCAGGAACCCGGACAAGCGCAGTGGCTCGCCCAGGTCGCAGGCCCGGAACAGCACTTCGACGCCAAAGCGTTGGGTCAATTCGATTGCAATGCTTTCCAACTGATCACGCTGGCGAGCCACCAGAATCAAGCTGCGGCCGCGACGGGCGAGTGCTTCGGCCAGGGCCAGGCCGATGCCGCTGGAGGCGCCGGTGATCAGAGTGTAACGGGTCATGCCTTTCTCCATCGCAACGCCGCCGCGCCTGTGACAGAGGCATCACAGGCCGGGGGCGTTTCTTCACTGTTCTGGAGAGTCTACAGGTTCGCCCGCTTCGTCAGCACTCTGCGCTTCGTCTTCTTCGACGGTTGCCGCCTGGTCGGCGTCTTCGTCGGAGGTGATGGAGCTGCTTTCGTAGCTGCTTTCCACGTTGGCTTCGAGCTGATCCAGGTAACCGTTCATGCCCAAGGTCACCACGATGGCAAGCATGACTGGAATAAACGCCAACCACAGCGTGGCCAGGACTTTTACCGCGGTGGAGTTACGTGGCGGTGGCGCACCATACTGGTTGGCGCCTGCATTGCCCGGCAGTACCAGCAACAGGATCGGGAATACACTGTTCACCAATGGCACCAGGTTGAGTAGGTACAACCAGCCCGACCAACCCAGGTCATGCAGGCGCTGCACGCCGATTTGTACACTGACCCATACCAGCGCCACAAACAGCGCGATACCCAGCAGTACTCCGATGATGGTGCCCGCAATCGGCGAGGCGGTAGCCACGGCAAAGCTGACGGTGCTGATGATGCCACCCGCAACCAGCATCGCCAGGGTCAACACCAGGGTCCATGCCAGGTAGCGCAGGCGGCCGATCCGCCCATGGATAGTGAAGACTTTGAGGGTGGCGTACTCGGGCAAGTCATCACCCACCGCCGCGCGTGGAGGCGCATAAGGCGAGGCATCCGGACGCGCGAAACCAGAAGGGCCGGAATCCGTCTCGTGAGTTTCAGCCAGGCTGAAGGCCACAGGCTGTTCGGGCTCAATGCGCGCGTCGACACCGGCGTTTTTCAGCGCGGTGAGGTAGGTTTCCGCATCCGGGCGAGACAGGTCGCGCTTGAGCGCAACCGGGCGGCCGGTAAAGAGCTTTTCGATGGCTTCGACTTCACTTTTGAACAGCTCGGCCAGGTTCAGTTTGGCCGTGGTGCTTTCGACACCCGGGAGCAAGGCTCCATCAAACACAATCTTGAAACGGTTGTCGCTCATGCGGGCTTCCTTGTCACTTGTTCAGGGAGGTAGTGCAGGCCCGTCTAATCAGCAGGCCTGGCAGTTGGGTCAACGTGGCCAGCGCAGTTGTGCCGCCTGTTCGCGTGCCTTGCGGTATTCGGCATCCAGGCGCGCAACGAGTTCATCGACGCTGGGCAAATCATCAATCTCACCGACGCCTTGGCCAGCAGACCATACAGTCTTCCAGGCTTTGGCCTCGTCGCTCAACGGCTTGAGCTTGGAGCCGAAGTTGACCTCGCCTTTGCCTTGCAGGGCGGCGAGGTCGAAACCGGCGTTTTCCAGGCTCTGGCGCATAAAGCTGGCGGGCACGCCGGAGACAGCGGGAGTGTGCACGATGTCGGCGGCGCGCGATGTGAGCAGCATCTCTTTATACGCATCCGGTGCCTGGCTTTCGGTAGTGCCGATAAAGCGCGTGCCGAAATAGGCCAGGTCTGCACCGAGCAGTTGGGCAGCGAGAATCTCGTGCCCGTGATTGAGGCAGCCGGCTAGCAGCAGGGTTTTGTCGAAGAACTGGCGGATCTCGGCAATCAGCGAGAATGGGCTCCAGGTGCCGGCATGGCCACCGGCGCCGGCGGCTACGGCGATCAGGCCGTCCACACCGGCCTCTGCAGCCTTCTCGGCATGGCGGCGGGTGGTGACATCGTGAAACACCAGGCCACCGTAGCTGTGTACCGCGTCCACCAGCTCTTTGACGGCACCCAGGCTGGTAATGACGATGGGCACTTTATGCTCAACGCAAATCGCCAGGTCTGCCTCCAGGCGGGGATTGCTGTTGTGCACGATCAGGTTGACGGCATAGGGCGCGGGGTTGTCCAGCAGCGCCAGGCCCGCTTCGATTTCCTCCAGCCAGGCCTTGAACCCGCTGCTGTCGCGTTGGTTAAGCGCCGGGAAACTCCCGACCACCCCATTGCGGCAGCACGCCAGGACCAGTTGCGGGTTGGAAATCAGGAACATCGGCGCCGCCACGACGGGCAGGCGCAGACGTTGTTCAAGCAGAGCGGGCAGCGACATTGGAGGTACCCCAACTAATTGAAGTTAGAACGGTTTGACCACGACCAAAATTACGATAGCCAGCAATATCAGAACGGGCACTTCATTGAACCAGCGATAAAAGACATGGCTGCGGGTGTTTTCGCCACGGGCAAAGCGTTTTACCTGCGCGCCGCACATATGGTGGTAGCCAATGAGCAGTACGACGAGGGTCAGCTTGGCGTGAATCCACCCGCCCGAATGAAAGATGCCTGGGTTCAGATAGATCAGCCAGCCGCCGAAAATCAACGTGGCGATCATCGCCGGCCCCATGATGCCGCGATACAACTTGCGCTCCATGACGCTGAAACGCTCTTTGCTGACGGTGTCCTCGCTTTGGGCGTGGTAGACGAACAGGCGTGGCAGGTAGAACAGCCCGGCAAACCAGCAGACGACGCTGACGATGTGGAAGGCTTTGATCCATAGATAGAGCATTTCTAGTTATTCCCAGGTTCACGGTAACTGAGGATAGTAGTGGCTCATGCGCCCATACGTCACGTTGGCGGTTGTCGCAGGACGATACGACCCCTATTATCGACGGCTTTCCAGTGGGTTCGTTGAGGGCAGGTTTATGGTCAAGGTCGGTATCGTCGGCGGCACGGGTTACACCGGTGTCGAATTGCTGCGTCTGTTGGCTCAGCATCCGCAAGCTGAGGTGGTGGTCATCACTTCCCGATCCGAGGCCGGGCTGGCCGTGGCCGATATGTACCCGAACCTGCGCGGTCATTACGACGGCCTGGCGTTCAGTGTTCCGGACATCAAGACCCTGGGCGGCTGCGACGTGGTGTTCTTCGCCACCCCGCACGGTGTTGCCCACGCCCTGGCAGGCGAGTTGTTGGCCGCCGGCACCAAGGTGATCGACTTGTCGGCGGACTTCCGTCTGCAGGACGCTGATGAGTGGGCCAAGTGGTATGGCCAGCCGCACGGCGCGCCGCAGCTGTTGGAAGAGGCGGTGTACGGCCTGCCGGAAGTGAATCGTGAACAGATCAAGCAAGCGCGCCTGATTGCTGTACCGGGCTGCTATCCGACGGCTACACAGTTGGGCTTCCTGCCCTTGCTGGAAGCGGGGCTGGCGGACGCTTCGCGCTTGATCGCGGACTGCAAATCGGGCGTCAGCGGTGCCGGTCGTGGTGCGGCGGTTGGTTCGCTGTACTCCGAGACGTCGGAAAGCATGAAGGCCTATTCGGTGAAAGGTCACCGTCACTTGCCAGAAATTCGCCAGGGGCTGCGTCGCGCGGCTGGGAAGGACGTGGGCCTGACCTTCGTCCCACACTTGACCCCAATGATCCGCGGTATTCACTCCACGTTGTACGCCACCGTGGTCGATCGCTCGGTCGACCTGCAGGCGCTGTTCGAAAAGCGCTATGCCAACGAACCGTTCGTCGATGTGATGCCGGCCGGCAGCCACCCGGAAACCCGCAGCGTGCGCGGTGCCAATGTGTGCCGGATTGCTGTGCATCGCCCGCAGGACGGTGACCTGGTCGTGGTGTTGTCGGTGATCGATAACCTGGTCAAGGGCGCGTCCGGCCAGGCGGTGCAGAACATGAACATCCTGTTTGGCCTGGATGAGAAGTTGGGGCTGTCCCACGCGGGCATGCTGCCTTAAGGCGGTTGAGTCGCTAAGCAAAAGGCCCGTTGATCGGGCCTTTTGTGTTTTTAATGGCGACAGCGCAGATTGATATACCGTAACAATAGTTGACCGCTTTTCTAGGAGAAGCGGATAATGCCGACCATTACGCATATGGCGGCGCTACGCCGGGAGATTATCAGCATGAGCGTTGAATCCTTCACCCCCACGGCTTTGCAATTCACCCACGGTGCTGCGCACAAGGTGAAGAGCCTGGTCGATGAAGAGGGTAATGATCGCTTGAAGCTGCGCGTATTCGTTACGGGCGGCGGTTGTTCAGGGTTTCAGTACGGTTTTACCTTCGATGAAGATGTAGCCGATGATGACACCATCGTTGAACGCGAAGGCGTAAGCCTGGTTGTGGACCCGATGAGCTTCCAATACCTGGCCGGTGCCGAGGTGGATTACCAGGAAGGTCTGGAGGGTTCACGCTTTGTGATCAAGAACCCTAACGCTACCACCACCTGTGGTTGCGGGTCTTCGTTCTCGATCTGATCGGCAACGGATGCAAAAACGCCGCTTGGCTGTGATAGGCCAAGCGGCGTTTTGCTGTGCGGAGATTTTAGGTCGGGTAGATGGCGCCCAGTACCCGAAGTCCTCGTGCCCCGGTGACGCTTGGGCGGTTGGCGGCGATACCTTCGAGACAGCAATGGGCCAGCCATGCGAAGGCCATGGCCTCGACCCAGTCGGGGTCTACTCCGTAGGTGGCGGTGCTGCTGACTTGAGTCGATGGTAGCAGGGCGGCCAGGCGGTTCATCAGCGTGGTGTTGCGGGCGCCTCCGCCACACACCAGCAGTGTTTCGGTCTGGGGCTGGGCGGCTTGCAGGGATTCGATGATGGTCAGGGCGGTCAGCTCAAGTAGCGTGGCCTGAACATCCTGAGGCTCGAATGTTGGTAAGCGACCCAGGTGTTGGTGCAGCCATTCCAGATTGAACACTTCGCGGCCGGTGCTCTTGGGGCCCGTGGTCACGAAGAAAGGGTCGCTGAGCAGGGCGTTGAGTAGAGCTGGCTCGACCTTGCCGCTGGCCGCCCACTGGCCATCACGATCAAAGTGTTCACCGCGTTGCTGGTGAATCCACGCATCCAGCAGGACATTGCCTGGGCCGCAGTCGAAGCCGGCTACAGGTTTGCCGGTCTCAATCAGGCTGAGGTTGCTGAAACCTCCCACATTCAATACGGCACGGTTACCGCTGTGCTCGCCAAATAGCGCTTCATGGAACGCAGGGACCAGTGGGGCGCCCTGACCGCCGGCGGCGACGTCGCGGCTACGGAAATCGCTGACCACGGTGATGCCTGTAAGCTCGGTGAGCAAGGCCGGGTTGCCGATCTGTACGGTAAAGCCCCGTGCGGGTTCATGGCGGATGGTCTGGCCATGGCTGCCAATTGCGCGAATGTCCTGGGGCTTGAGGTTTTGTTGGTCGAGTAAAGCGTGAATACCTTGAGCGGCAAGCTTCACCCAGTTCTGCTGGGCGATGGCTGAGCGAGCGATCTCATCCGCCCCGCTGGCGCAAAGAGCAAGCAGCTCAGTGCGCAGGGTATCGGGCATGGGAATGTAGTGTGTAGCCATCAGCTTGATCGCCGGGGATTGCTCGATCAAGGCGATGTCCAGGCCATCAAGGCTGGTCCCGGACATCACACCAATATAGAGCGCCATACTTAACGCTTCGCCGATGCCAGCAGGGTGGAGCGTTCTTGGTCCATGCGCGCCATCAACGGCTGGCTCTGTTGCATGAAACGGGCACGCTCGGCCTTGGCGATCGGGTCGGCCATGGGCAGCTTTTGGCCCAGTGGGTCGACGTGAACGCCATTGACCTGGAACTCATAGTGCAAGTGTGGGCCGGTGGACAGGCCGGTAGTACCGATATAGCCGATCACCTGGCCTTGTTTCACGGTGCCGCCGGTTTGCACGCCCTTGGCAAAGCCTTGCATGTGGCCATACAGGGTGCGGTAGGTATTGCCGTGCTGGATGATCACGGTATTGCCATAGCCGCCACGACGTCCTGCCAGCAGGACTTTACCGTCGCCGGCTGCCTTGATCGGCGTGCCGCGCGGGGCGGCGTAGTCGACGCCTTTATGGGCGCGGATTTTGTTCAGAATTGGATGCTTGCGACCCATGGAGAAACGCGAGCTAATACGAGCGAAGTCCACTGGGGTGCGGATGAAGGCCTTGCGCATGCTATTGCCATCGGCAGTGTAGTAGCTGCTGTTGCCTTGTTTGTTGGTGTAGCGCACGGCGGTGTAGGTCTTGCCGCGGTTGGTGAAGCGTGCGGAGAGAATGTTGCCGGTGCCCACGACTTTGCCGTTGGCGACTTTCTGCTCGTAGATCACGTCGAATTCGTCGCCCTGGCGGATGTCCTGGGCGAAGTCGATGTCGTAGCCGAACACGCTGGCCATGTCCATGGTCATGCTGTGGGACAGGCCTGCCCGGGCCGCCGACTGTGACAGGGAGCTGTTGATCACCCCGTGTACATAGGCCGAGCGCATGACCGGCTTGGTAGTGATCCGATTGAAGGCAAAGCCTTTGGCGCCCTTTGTCAGGGTAATGCTTTCGAGGTCGCTGACATTGCTGTGCAGGTTGGTCAGTTGTCCATCGGGGGTGAACTCGAATTCGAGCTTCTGGCCGTGCTTGAGCTGGGTGAACTGCTTGGCTTGTTTGTCGCTCGCCAGCACTTCGTTAACGGTAGCGGCGGGGAGGCCGACCTTCTCGAATAGAGTCGACAGGGTGTCGCCCTTGGCCACGATCACTTCGCGGTGCTGAGGGTTTTTGGCCGTGTCGGCAGCAGGCGCAGCTGGGCCCTGGTCTGCTTGTTGGGTGTCTTCGGGGCTGTTTTCTATCTGGGCGAACGGCGATTCGGTGGCTGTTTTTGTGGCTTGTTGCGCGTCTGAAGCGTCTTGATCTTGTGTCAGTTGTTCAACTGGACTTTCCAGGTCAAGGCTCAGGGATGTTCGTTTGGCTTCTACGTCACTGGAAGGGAATACCAGGAGTGCCAGGCTGAGAAGGGCGGCGATACCACTTGCGGCGAGCAGGTGGGTCTTCGGGTAAAGCGGCGGCGCTTTAGACGGTTCAGTGGTCATAGGTAATTTTGACTTTGAAGATGAAATGGAAAAGATGAATGACATGATGAAGATGAAATAACTGTATAAAATATAACCAAATCATCTGTGGCGCAAGCTCGCGAACGCTGGGCTTGCTGAACGGTGTCCGTTCGCAGGGCAAAACTTGTAATTAGTCCCTGATCTTGTATGGTTGGTTCCCTTTTGAATCTGAGCCTTGCGGGTCTGTTATGAAGTCGGTTGAAGAGCAGCTAGCGCTGATAAAACGTGGTGCGGAAGAACTGTTGGTCGAAGCTGAGCTGATCGAAAAGCTCAAGCGTGGTCAGCCCCTGCGTATTAAGGCTGGCTTTGATCCGACTGCGCCGGATCTGCACCTGGGGCATACCGTGCTTATTAATAAGCTGCGCCAGTTCCAGGAGTTGGGGCACCAGGTCATCTTCCTTATAGGTGACTTCACCGGAATGATCGGTGATCCGAGCGGCAAGAGCGCCACGCGTCCGCCACTGACCCGTGAACAGGTGCTCGATAATGCCGAGACCTACAAGACTCAGGTATTCAAGATTCTCGATCCAGCCAAGACCGAAGTGGCGTTCAACTCTACTTGGATGGATCAGATGAAGCCGGCGGACTTCATTCGCTTGACCTCTCAGTACACTGTCGCGCGCATGCTTGAGCGTGATGATTTCGACAAGCGCTACTCCACCAATCAGCCGATCGCCATTCACGAGTTCCTCTACCCGTTGGTTCAGGGCTATGACTCGGTAGCGTTGCGTGCGGACGTTGAGCTGGGCGGCACTGATCAGAAGTTCAACCTGTTGATGGGGCGTGAGCTCCAGCGTGCGTATGGTCAGGAAGCCCAGTGCATCCTGACCATGCCGTTGTTGGAAGGGTTGGATGGCGTCAAGAAGATGTCCAAGTCCCTGGGGAACTATGTCGGTATCCAGGAGGCGCCGGGCGTTATGTACGGCAAGCTGGTGTCGATTCCTGATGCTTTGATGTGGCGTTACTTCGAGTTGCTGAGCTTCCGGTCAATGGACGAAATCAATGCGCTGCGTGCTGATGTAGAGGCAGGCGCTAATCCACGT
>NZ_MDGK01000036.1 GCF_001870465.1 Pseudomonas extremorientalis | reverse complement strand
AATGCAACCGTCAGCGTTATCAATAATCGGGGCAATCTGGGGGCAGTGTTCAAGGACGTCACCTCATCGGATGCGATGAAGGGCTACGTGATATCGGGCGTGACGGCAGGCCTGACGAAAGGGCTTTTCGATGGTTGGACAGGCACGCAGACCAATCCAAACACAGGGGCCGTTATCACTTCGCCAGCCCTCAACACCTGGACCGGCGTTGGCCAGTTTGCGGCGAACCAAGCCTTGCAGAACGGTACGTCGACTTTGCTGAGCAAAGCGCTCGGACAAGGTGGTGACTTTGGTGATGCACTCAAAGGCGCATTGTTCAATACATTGGCTGCAGCAAGTTTTAATGCCATTGGCGACTACACCCATGGGGTACTGACGGAAGGCTACCCTCCTAAAATTGTGGTTCATGCAATGGTGGGTGGCTTGCTCTCTAAGGCCACAGGCGGGGACTTCAGAACGGGGGCTTTGGCAGCCGGGATCAACGAAGCTCTAGTCGTTCATCTGGACTCTTTGGTTAAAGGCGATAAGACCTTGTTGTCCATGAGCTCACAGATTGTGGGAGTGCTGGCAGCGGCTTCGCAGAAGGATGCTGATGCGAAGTCGATCGAGAAGGGTGGCTGGGTAGCTAAAAATGCTACGGAGTATAACTACCTGGGCGATCATCAAAAGGCTCAGAGAGAGAAAGAGCTGGCAGAAAGCAGTGACTCGTTGGATCGGCTCAGGATCAATACGAAGTGGGAATTGATCGATGCTGGGCAGGACGCCAGCTTTGCGGGTGGGGCAGTGGTTGGGGTGCCGGAAGGGCTACTTGATACGGTCAAGGGCATCTTGGAAGCTGCCAGCAGCCCGATGGAGACGTTTCGGGCATTGAAATCCGTGGTTCAAAGCGGGGATGTGCTGGGTAACGTCTCGGACGCCATGAAGCAGTCCTATATCCAACGCATTGACAATCTAGAAGCGGAGTATGAGAGAGCCGGGGCGAGTGGATCGTTTAACGCAGGGCGTGAAACCGGGAAGCTGATAAGCGAAGTGGCGGCGCTTGCGACGGGAGTGGGAGGAGCCCTAAAAGGAGGGGCATTGCTCGTCGAAAAGGTCGCTGCTAAGGTTGTTAAGGTGGAGTTGAAGGGTGCAAAAGGACCAGTGCAGGTTATCCCTGATGCAATCAGCCCACCGAAGCTCAGCCCGGTTGAAGACCTGTTTGGGCAGACATTTGAAAGTATCCCGCTGTCGCACCTTCCCAATTGGAAGACCGGTTCGCTTGTAAATGATGGGGTGTTGGGCGAGCAACTGGCCCTTCAAACCCTCAATGGAAAAACCGGCCTCAATTTCAAGCCATTGCAGAACGGTAGCAACCACGGCTGTGATGGCTGCGCGGTGGCGATCAATGGCGATACGATTACCGTGGTAGTGATGGATGCGAAGTCTTCGGTGAATGGCGTGAGTAAGGCCGGTACGCCGCATGGGGACCCGAGGACGCGGTTGGAGGGGCAGCTGGGTAATAAATCAATTGCTGACTCTGATCCTGCCTTACGTGATGCTTTGCAAGCGGAGTTGGACTCAGGAAAAGCCAAGGTTCAAGGTTTAACAGTCAAAGTCGGTGTTCCCGCCCCCGGTAAAACAGGTGTAGCAGAATTTAAGGTGGAACCATGGACCAAGAAGTAATTCAGTGCGAGCGCTCGGGCGTAAACCCAAAATGGCCCTCCTACAAAAGTGTGCTGGTGCGCATAGCCAAGGGACCACACGTCTCAGATGAATACGAGTTGAACGGCATCCGTGAATATGTTGAGCGCGGTGATGCATTTGCGAAGCCATCAATGCCTGTACCGAATAGTGACAACGTTACGCGTAGTAGCTCTGAATGGATGGCCGTTACACGAGCCCACAAGGTATTGGCAACCGCACCAGATAATCCGCAATGGCTTCTGGAATTGGCCCATTGGCTGCGCTATTACCAAGTAGGCATTTGGCAGTTGTTCTTCTGGGCGGGCCAGTTCGACATTATTGCCAAAGCGGCAGGCAATGATCGACGGCGCCAGAACTACAGCATCCAAACCGCCACTAATATGATGGCCGCTATGGCGATGTTAGGCTGGAAGGATGCCGTCATCCATCAGGGCTATCTCACCCATGCGGCTCTCAACCGTGGGCATCAATTAGTGATTGAGTACGAGGAGCAACACCGCCGCGCCCAAGCCTTTATGCTGCGTGTGTTTGCCGATTGGGTGGGCGATGTCTCGCATCAATGGCCTGCTTATGCTTACGACGAACCCATCTACGAAGCCTTGTTGGCCAAGTGGCGCACTCCCTGCCCCGACGACCTGATGCCCTGTCTGTTGGCCGCGTGTGACCGCCACACTTGGCAAACCGGCAAAGAGAGCCAGAAGAATTCCTACGACTTCAATCAGGATTGGCACTTGGAGCGCGTGCCCGTGGAAATTCTCTATATCTTGCGCCTGCGCCAGTGGGAAGGTTTAGCCAATCCGCAGAAGATTGATCATCCGCTGCTGACCGCGCCCTTTGACCAATTGCCGCCCGAGCAGCCAGTGCCTGAGTTGGACAAGTTGATGCAAGGTGTGCTCAAGCGCGCAAGGGAAGACTGGCCGCAGTACGATGAAGTGCTGTCTCTGCCAGCATTGAAGGGTTGAACAGGTGCAAAAGCCACAGCGGGTTCTGTAGACAAGCAAGCGATGCCTAGTTTTTCCAATCAATTCCCAGATCATCCAACCGTTGTTATAACGCTAATCTCAGATACAAAATTGACCCAAAGCGCAGAAAGATATAGCTAAGTCGTTCTTCAGGATGGTCAGTTAGTGAACGGGCGAAGGTTTAATGATGTAGGTGGTGGTCACATTGACCTAGCGAATGGCAAACCCGTTGTTGCTGCGGGATAAGTAAAATTGTGAGCGGAAAAGTTAAATGTATTGATAATGCATAAGCATACTATGACCCCTCTGGTCGGGCTGCTCAAGCCGCAGCAGAAGAAGCTTTTTCTAAAAAAGGGTTTGAAATGGGAGAGGAATATATAGAAAAGTCTGGGTGCCAGATTCTGGCAATTCCAGAAAAGGTGTTTGGGGGGCGAAATGAATGACGTCATTAAAGAGTTTGATGAGCTTTGTGATATAGCTATAGCCGCTTTTGGTGAAGAGCTAGATATTACCTATGAGAGGTCCTTGATAAATATTTTGGAATTTGTAAAAAAACATCCTGGCTGTAAAGAATATTTCATAAATAGATTTAAGTTGATTTTAGTGTCTCGGGGGTCTCCATTTGAAGTTGTGGCATTTTGCATGCGTGAGCTTCAGTGGCCCGAAATTAAAGAATTTGTCATTTCAAACATGAATCCTTCTGAGGACCCTCGTAGTGAGGCCCTACAAAGTACATTAACCGCATACGACGAACGTTGGCCTGATGCGGATCTTTACAGTTACTATGGTGGGGATTAATGGGTCCAAAGCAACTGGTGGCGCTGCCAGAAAGTTAGATGATCTAGCTACTAGTGGCTTAAGTTCAGCGTCAAACCTGCTAAGTGGAACAGGTCTTGGTGGTTTCAAGGTCGACTCAAGTGCAGGCGACATCACTGCTATAAATTCACAGTTTGGCAGTTTGGTTTCATTCAGAGAAATTGATACGGCTATTGCAGATGCTGCCAATTATGATGGTTTTTATAAAGAAAGCGGGTTCAATGATCAGGGGTATTACTGGCGGGCATCTTTTTGGTAATGGAAATAAATGGACTGCTGTTGAAGTGGTTGAGCAGCTGAATGTAAAAACGGTGTGGATGGCCCGCCAAAGCAAATTATTTGGAATGTTGTGGATAAGGGGTAAATGGGGTCTGACCCCAATTAGTCCCAGTAAATGGCGGCTGACCCTGAGCAGTCCCGTTAGAGTAGTTGGAGAGTAGCTGTGAACGAGTCTGATTTTAATGATGTTAAGAGACAACTGATTCGGTACCTCTCAACCGGGCTTGTCGAAAATGCAATAGAATATTTCAAGGCCTGCTCGCATTCACTGTCTGATTCTGCATGTGCTGAATGTTTAGGTGATATATGTTTCTATCAGCGTGACTTTGGTCAGGCTATTAAGCATTATGAAGTCGCTACCCAGTTGGCCCCTGATCAAGTCATAGCTCGATATCTTTTCCTTGCAGGCGTATCGAATGAGCGTGCGTCAAATGTTGTCGACGCATTCAAGTATTATCAGGCCGCCATTGAAGCCGAACCTTCATTTGTCGATACGTATCTTGAACTAGGTGCGATGTTGGTTAAGGTGGGAGATCTTGAAGGCGCCTTGCAGTGTTATGAGGATGCTATGAAAATAAAGCCTACAGACTTGGCTATTCATGAAAGTCTGGTGTCGATTTTGGGGGAGCTTCACAAGCGCACTCCGGAAAAATATGCTGATAAGTATTTAGGGGTCAACGCGGAAACTGAAAAAGTTAAGCATTCCGGAACGTCGACACCCTCGAACCGTCACGCTGCGTGGTAAGTAAAATTGATAAAGGGGATCCTAAACGGGGCGGATTTATTGAGTTTGAGGTAGGTGACGAAACGAATCGAGTGATGATGCTGTATCTAATTCGGGCCGACAATCGCCTTGCGCTGAATGGCGGGTTGATGGGGTAAATGGTGTCTGACCCTGAGGGATCCCGACCAAGCCAAGTTCCATCAGATTACGTAATGATTGACGGGAAGAAAGTTATCGCAAACACTAGGAGTTCAACTGCTTTGATAGAGGCAGGCGTTCCTAAAAATCCATGGTATGGAACCAATAAGACAGGAATAAAGGCATATGATAACTTGACCTTTGATGATTTGGTAAGGCAACAGCTTAATAACAACTACGGCGGCTCTGTAGATAAGGCTAGAAAATGATTGAAAAAATTAAATTGTCAAATCCTAGGCAACTGCTTGATCTCGATCAGTTGTTGCCTGGTGGCGGTGAAAATAGATTTGAGATTTTTTATTCGGGAACAACTCTTGAATTGGATGTTTATTATGATGATGAGAATTCAAGTGCTGGAGAGATTAAAAAGAGTATTCGTTTCTTAAAGGTTTCATATTTTTTAAAGCAGCCATTTCCCGGTTATAGTTTTTTTAGTTGTAAGGATGATGGTGATATTTCAATGCTTGGATCTCTTGTTGAATATGGATATTCAGATATTATAGCCATGCAGCAGGGCAAAGAGCTTTCAAGTGGTGACAAGCATTACAGGCTATTTCTGCATTCTGTAGGTGTTGCGTTATATGTAGTTGCAAAATCAGTAGAGGTTTGAGTTTGTGAGGTGGTAAGTTGTTGAAGGTAGGGTGTGTTCACGTGATTTAAGCATGTATAAAAGGCCTGATTTCTTGGTGTTAGTGGTTAGGCTTTGTAAGTGTTAAAGGCTGTTTCTTGTTTGTTTTTGGGGTCTTGTACCGTTGTATGGGAGAGGAAAAGTTGTCGTTGGGGAATTCTGTCTATCTATTATCTTCGATAATAAAGTTACGCGGTACGTGATTGGTTGACCAAGTGTTGTTTTCGGCCCGAAAGAATTTGAAACTGCTTGGATCAATTCGTAGTCTAGAACTTGTCCCTCTTTAGCTGCCCCTCAATTAGTAAAGCAATTTTCGCCCAACCTTCTGTATCTAGCTTAATGCCGAAGGTTACTCGGTAACTGACAGAGGGCGCCTCCTTTTCCTACAGGTCATTGAAAAGTCCTGCTTTGACAAGCCCCTCCAACCCGACTAACTTTCCTAGCGTGACGCACTCATGCGACCCACGCTATGCAGCTAACCTATTTTCTGCGCCACATTTCGTCGTGGCCCCAGTGCGCCTAACAGCTAGCAAGTGACTGTTAATCATTCGGTCCCTGGTTCGAGTCCAGGTCGTGGAGCCAGATAGCGACATAAAAAGAAGCTAGCAGCGATGCAGGCTTTATTTGCCTTGGGTTTCGCTAGGCGCTAAAAGCTGCCCCCTCAATGTGATAAACCTGCGGCTCCTCCGAAAAGTATTTTTCCAGTCCCAACCTAAACACCCGATGATCTTCACTCGCTTCAAACCCCGGTGTGTGATCCTCCAGCGATGCCCAGCGCATAATCAGGTTGAATCGCTCAGGCGTCTCGATCCCTTGCGCGAGCATGTGGCCCAGGTAGCCTTTGGCACGGCTCAGCAACGGCGCCACCTCGGCAAAGGCCCGCCTGAACGCGTCGATGTGTTCTTTATGAACCGGCAGCACGGCGATCTCGTAAATCATGGCGTTGCTTCCTGAGTGGGCAGGACGGTGATCACCATTTTTCCTTGGATACCGTTGTGAGCACTCTCCAATCGGGCATGGGCAAGTCCAATGTCGGCCAGCGCATAGACCGCCCCTACATGCGCCCGCAGTTGGCCCTGCGCAACCAACGTACTCAACTCATCCAGCTTGCCGCGATTCTGCCGCGTGAACACAAAGTGGTAGCTCGCGTTCTTGCCCCAGGCCTGGACCAGGTTCTGCGGCTGCGCTATGTATCAGAGTTTTGATCCGCCTCCTATAGCGCGCTGTTCACGACCGTGAGTATCAAACGGCTCGGATGCCCGGCGCCGATATGCACGGTATTGCGCGCCACCTGCGGATGCTCGCCCATGCCTTCGGCCTCGCCACTGTTGGGGTTTACATCGAAGCGCGGAAAGTTGCTGCTGGCGATATCCAGGCGCAGGCGGTGGCCACGCTTGAACAGGTTGCAGGTGGCGAAGGGTTCGATCACCACCTTGAAGGGCTCTCCCGGCGTGAGCGGAGCAGGGTGTTCCCACGAGTCGCGGTAGCGACACCGGATAATCCCGTCGGTGATATTCATGGCGTACCCCTGCGGGTAATCGTCGCTCGGCGGATAGACGTCCACCAGCTTGGCGGTGAAATCGGTATCCGGCGCGCTGCTGTGCACCCACAGTTCGACTTTCACCGGGCCGGCGACCACCCAGTCGTGCTCAAGCGGTTGGGTTTCGAAGCTCACTACGTCATCTCGGTCGCACAGTGCCGAGTGGTCACCCCGGGTGCCGAAAAAGTCCGGGCTTTCGATCTGGTTGAAAGCGCCACCCACGAACACCGGAGCGCCCGATGTCAGCGAGCCGCCAATGGTCGGTACCGGGTGGGCGGGATCGCTGAAGTAGCTCAATGAACTGGGCGGCCCCACAGGAGCGAGCGGCGAAAGGGCTTTTTGTGGTGTCAGGTAGAGGTTCAGCTGTTGGCTGTCCGCGAGCGGCCAACACGGCGACTTGAGCCAACGCCCGCCATGCTCCAGCCGACCCTGCGCATTTTTTCGGCCGCTGCCGCCGCCCATCAGGAACACATCGACCTGATGAGTGGCGCTCCGTTCGGCGTCGGTCGGTTTGAGCCAGCGTTGCATCCATTCCACTCGGCAACTCAACCAGTCTTCGCCCAGGTTGCCGTCGAAAGGCGCGGCGTTGCCAAATTCGGCGTTGCCGCTGTAGCTGATGTTGCGGTCACCGTGTAGCCACGGGCCCATGATCAGGCGTTGAGGTGACTGCTTGCGTGCGGTGAACGCCGTGAAGTTGTCCAGCGTGCAACTGACATAGGCGTCGTACCAACTGGACATGAACAACACGGGGATGTCCGGGATCTGCTCGTAGAAACCTTCGGCATAGATACCCAGTTGCTTCCAGTACTGATCGAAGTCCCCGTGGGACCACTGCTCGAACAGGTAGTTTTCGTACTCCGGTACATGGCGCAATGGCGAATGCCCTGGGCGCCACGGCATGCGTGCAAACCAATCGAGAATATCTTCCTGGGCCAACGCCTCTCGCAACTGCGGGTCGGCCTGCACGGCGGCGCTTTGCTGGGCTTGCTTGTAGGCCCAGGTCGCTTGCTTGAGTTCGAACGCGCCGCCCTGGCGAATGCCGCACTGGTAGGCGTTGGCGAACCCCCCCGAGTCCAGCACCATGGTCTTGAGACCTGGCGCATTGCAGCAGGCCATCGCCATCTGCGTGTGCGCTGCATAGGACAGGCCCATGCTGCCGATGTGGCCATTGCACCAGGGCTGTTCGACGATCCAGCGCAAGGTGTCGTAGCCGTCTTCGCCTTCATTGATGTATTTGGTGAACACGCCTTCGGAACGGTAACGCCCGCGACAATCCTGGAAGATCGCCACAAAGCCCTGCTCGGTAAAAGCTGCGGCCATTTGCTCGCGGGTAAGGTGCAGCCCGTCCAGGCGTTTTTCCGAGCGTGAGGGGCCGGATTTGTCGTAGGGCGTACGCTCGATGACAACCGGCCAGGGCCCGCTGCCCAGCGGTAGATAAATGTCGGTGGCCAGGCGCACGCCATCGCGCAGGGTGATCATCTGGTTGCGTACGATGTGCATGTTTTCGAATGCAGGGAGGGTCATGACAAAGCCTTGGTCAGTCGAATTCAATAGCCGGTGAGGGCGGCGCAGGCGAGCAGGAGCAACGCCACCGCGGTGCAGATCAGGAACAGCGGCAGCACAAACCGAGCCCACTGCACCCAGCCCACATTGGCCGCAGCAAGCAGTACCAGCAGGCCGCTGGAAGTGGGCGTGATCATGTTGGTCAAGCCGTTGCCCAGCAGGAAGGCATACACCGTGGTCTGCGGGCTCACGCCGGCCAGTTGGCCCAGCGGACCGAAGATCGGCATCGTCACGGCGGCCTGCCCGCTGGTGGACGGAATCACCACATCCAGGCTCATCTGCGCGAAGAACATGCCGAACGCCGCAGGCAGTTGGCCGTGCTGGCCAATGATCTGCGACAGGCCGTGCACGATGGTGTCCAGCACCTGGCCGCTGGCGAGGATCGACTCCACGGCCGTGGCCAGTGCGATCAGCACGCCGGCCATGAGCATCTTGTTCATGCCTTCGACAAAGGTGCTTGCCGTGGTGCTCGGGCTCATGCCTGCGATGGCGGCGAAGACGATGGTCAGCGCCAGGTAATACGAGGACAGCTCGGGGGACTTCCAGTGCCAGGTGTTGGAGGCGTACACCAGGAAGCCGACCCCAACCCCCAGTGTGATCAGGCTGAGAGTGTGCCGCACGGAGAGTTTTTTGCCCGAGTGGGAAAATGTGGCCGAGGTATCGAAGCCGCTCCGGCGGATGTAGAACAAGATGTAGCCCACGGCCAGCGTGACAAAAATGAAGTACGCGACGATGCGCATGCTCAGCCCGCTGAACACTGGCAGGCCGACCAAGGGTTGCGCGACAGACAGCGCGATGGGGTTGGAAATCGAGCCCATGTACCCAGTCTTTACCGCCAGCGCGACGATTGCCAAGCCGACGATGTTGGGCAGGCCCAGGCGGTTTGCCATGGCCACCATCACGGGCACGAACATGATGTATTCCTTCGCCAGCCCCATGAAGGTGCTGCCTGCCGACAATGCGAGCATCAGGGTTGGCACCAGAATGTAGACGTTGCCTTTGGTGGCACCGAGCAGCCGGTCCAGGCCGGCATCGATGGTGCCGGTCTTGTTCAGCACGGCAAACATGCCACCGATGAACAGCACCATGAAAATCAGCCCGGCGCGTTTCTCGATGGCCAGGGGAATGGCCAGAAAGGTCTCGGCCAGCGATACCGGTTGTGCCACGGTTTTATTCGACGAGCGCGGCGGCAGGGCGAAGAGTTGGCTGAGCGAGGTGTCTTTTTCCAGTACCTGATAGGTCCCGGGAATCACGCGGACGTCTTGGCGTTCAAACTGGCCGGAGCGCACCACATAAGTCAGCACCATGGCCAGGAACACAATGCTCAGCAAGATGATTGCCGGGTTGAGTTGGCGGGTGTTTTTGGGTGGCGCGGTGTCGGTGACTGTTGGCGCAGTGGATGACATAGCGGTGCTCTCATCTTTTTTTTATGGGGATAGCCAACGGCTACATCGGCACAGTAGGGCAATCATAAATACCTCACAACGTTATGAAGAACGCGTATTGGGCTATGCGTTTCAAGGTGTTGTCGGGTTATCTGTCATAGCCTGATGCGCTTTTGTCATAAGCTTGTCGCCCCTGTTTTAATTCGATAGCGTTGTTTGCTCATTCAGGTCATTAACACCGAAGAACATCGGCCAGGAAATACTTGGTCAAGTTACTTTTCTTACTCTCTGCCACAAAAAATAAAACACAGCTGAGGGCTTAACTATGCGTGCGTTTATAACGACCGGCGGGCTTTTGTGCGCCAGCTTAATGGTGCCTGGTATATCAAGCGTGCGCGCCGAAGGTTTCCTCGGGGATTCCACCGGCCACCTTGCGTTGCGTAATTACGCCTTCAATCATGACAACCGCAGCGGCGGCAACGACCGTGTCGAATGGGCACAGGGGTTGTTGCTGACGATGCGTTCCGGATTCACGCCCGGGGCCGTCGGGTTTGGCCTTGACACCCTTGGCCTGCTGGGGCTGAGGCTTGACTCCAGCCCTGCACACGCCGGTACAGGCCTGTTGCCAGTGCATGATGATGGCCGCGCCGCCCGTGATTTTTCCAGCCTAGGCGTGACCGGCAAGCTGCGTTTTGCCGATGTCGTGGTGAAGACGGGCACGTTGTTGCCCAAGAACCCGGTGGTCAGTTACAACGATGGGCGTTTACTGCCACAGACGTTCCAAGGTACGCAGTTTGAATACACCGGTATCGAACATCTATTTGTGCAAGGTGGGCGACTGGATCAATCAAAGTTGCGTAACTCCAGCGATAACGTCGATCTGATACCGAGCGGTTACAAAGGTCCGAAGCATGGTGATTTTTACTTTGTGGGTGGTACGTATGCACTCAATAAGACCATCAGCCTGTCTTATTACTACGGTGAACTTGAAAACTTCTATCGCCAGCACTTTTTCGGGGTTGTGCATAAAGTGGCTGTCGGGCCAGGTCACTTGACGACGGACGTGCGTTATTACAACAGTTTTGAAACGGGGGCGGCCTATAACGGTGCTGCGGACGCCGACATGTTCAGCGGCTCCTTGAGTTATCGGCTCGGCGGGCATACGTTCGGAGGCGGCTATCAGCAATTGTCCGGTAACGCCGCATTGCCGTATTTGAATGGTGCGGCCACCACGTCCTTTACCAGTCCGGGCGTGAGCAAATTCATCCTGGAGGATGAGAAAACCTGGATGCTGCGCTACGACTATGACTTTTCCGCCCTGGCGATCCCGGGCTTGAGTTTCATGATCCGCTACTACAAAGGATTCGACGCCAAGTATTCTGGCAAACCGGCCGATGAGCACGAGCTGGATACCAGCCTCAAGTACGTGATCCAGGACGGCACATTCAAAGGCCTGGGGGCAGAATTTCGCAACACGGCGTACCGCTCAAATGTGCTCACCAGTTGGGACTACAATCGCCTGTACCTGACCTACGACATCAAGCTCTGGTAGGGCTGCAAGGCTGGACGCCGCCGGTGTTGCCAGCGGAAACTGCGCCCAGTCGTGTCTGCTTGGAGCCCGAGCGTGAATCTCAAACAACTGGAAGCGTTCCAGGCCATCATGTCGACCGGTTCGACCATCGATGCCGCCACGCGCATGGGCTTGTCCCAGTCGGCCATCAGCCGTTTGCTCAGCCAGCTCGAAGAGTCACTGGGCTTTGCCTTGTTCCTGCGCAGGAAGGGCAGGCTGACGCCGACCTCCGAGGCCGAGGCGTTTTTGCCGGAGGTGTCGGGGCTGGTCGACAACATGCAACGCGTCCAGCGCATGGCCGACGACCTGCGCCTGGGTCACGCTGGCCGGGCGCTGCTGCGCGTGGCGGTGCCCACCAGCATGACCCACCAATGGTTGCCCCGTGTGGTTGCCGAATTCATGCAGGGCCGCGACGACCTTGTTATCGAACTGGTCACCGGTTCCTACGATGCGCTTGAGCGCGCGGTGCTGGACCGCAGCGTCGATTTTGCCTTTGTGCGCCTGCCCACCGAATTGCCGGGCTTCGACGTGGTGCCGGTGTTGCAGGTGCAAGGCGTGTGCGTGCTTCCCCAAACGCACGCGCTGTGCGAAAAGCGCGTTATCCAGGTGAATGATTTGCGCGGTGTGCCGCTGGTGCTGCTGGGCCGCCAGCGCAACCTGCGCACGGAGCTTGACCAGGTATTTCGGCAGGCGTCCATTCTTCCCAACGTGCGCATGGAAGTGCATTCGGCAGGTGCTGCCTGCGCTTTCGTCGCCGAGGGCATCGGCGTGTCCATCATCAATGAATTGCTGGCCAATGATTTCTTGGACTTGCCGATCGTGACGCGGCCTTTTCTACCGGTTTTGCCGTATTCATTCGGCCTGGTTTTTCGCAGTGATGTTCCCCGTACGGCCCTGACGCAAGCGTTCTCCGATTTACTTGCCCAGCGTTTGCGAATGGCGATGCCGCAGGTGCATTGACGTCAGCGCAGCCCTTCGAGCGTGCGCCACAACTTCCTCATCGTCGGGTTCTGGTTTTCAATCGCGCAGTACGAGCGAATCTCCAACCGCGTACTCCACTCCTCGCCACCCGCCCGCACCAGCAGCCCACGCTCCAACTCATCCACCACCGCGCTCTGTGGCAACCACGCCACACCGTAACCTTCGATAGCCATGCGCATCAGCAGCATGGCCATGTCGGCTTCGTAGCAGCGCTCCAGCACGGCGGGTGCAGGGCCGTTCTTGATCACGATTTCCGCGACCCTGCCCAGGAACGTGGTGGCCGTGTAAGCCAGATGCGGGACGGGTTTTCCCGTGCTCCCCGGCAGGCGATACAGCGGTCGACCGCGTTTGTCCGGCGCGCACAACGGAATAAACGCATCATGCCCCAGGGCCAGGCTGCCGAAGCGTTGCGCATCCAGCAGGATCGGCGCCAGGGGATGGTGGTAGACGATCATCAAATCGCAACTGCCTTCTTCCAGCGCAATCACCGCGTCATGAATATTCGCCGCCACCACCCGTGCATTGAACTGCTCGGTCTGGCGCTGGAACTGCGCCAGCCACTTGGGCAGGAAGGTCATCGACAGGCTGTGGCCGGCGGTCACCTGGATCGAGCGGCCCGGCATGCGTTCCACCTCGCGCAGGCTGGCGCGCAGGCGCATCAGACCGGCCAGCGCTTCGCGGCTTTCGCTGCAGAAGGCTGCGCCTGCGGCGGTCAGTTGCACCGGGTAGGTGCCACGGTCGACCAGTTCGACGCCCACCCATTCTTCCAGTGAACGAATGCGCCGCGACAACGCCGATTGCGTCACGCAGCGCACTTCGGCGGCGCGGGAGAAATTTTTCCACTCGGCGATGGCCAAGAGGTCGTCCAACCATTTGATCTGCATGCCGGTTCTCCAGGCGATGAGCCCTGAGTGTATGCCGCCGCGCGCAGCCTGGGCTGGGCTTTCTACAAACTATTCCAAAAGCGCATGGGGTTAGCTGGATTACTCATCATGGCGGCCGGGGTGGGTCCCTAGAATCCGCTCCATACAACAAAAGCCATCTGAGGGCCGCACCTGTGAAGAAGAACAAACTCCCCCGTCGAATCGCAGTTGGCATCGTCTTGGGCGTGCTGGTGGGTTGGGCATGTCACCACTATGCAGGAAGCGAGCAGGCCGCCAAGGCGCTGGCCGGGTACTTTTCGATGGTCACCGATATTTTCCTGCGCATGATCAAGATGATCATTGCGCCGCTGGTGTTCGCCACCCTGGTGGGCGGCATCGCGAGCATGGGCAGTTCGCGCTCGCTAGGGCGCATCGGCTTGCGTGCGATGCTGTGGTTCGTCACGGCGTCGCTGGTCTCGCTGATGCTTGGCATGGCCCTGGTCAATCTGTTCCAACCGGGGGCCGGGCTGAACATGCAGGTGGCGCAACATGCGACGGCAGCGGTGCCGGTCAACACCGGGGACTTCAGCCTCAAGACCTTCATCAGCCACGTATTCCCGCGCAGCATTGCCGAGGCGATGGCCAACAACGAGATCCTGCAGATCGTGGTGTTTTCGCTGTTCTTCGGCTTCGCCCTGGCCGGGGTCAAGCGCGCCGGCTACACGCGCATCACCGACACCGTGGACGAGCTGGCCAAGGTAATGTTCAAGATTACCGACTACGTGATGGCTTTTGCGCCGATCGGCGTGTTCGCCGCGATTGCCTCGGCGATCACCACCAACGGCCTGGGCCTGCTGGCCGATTACGCCAAGCTGATTGCCGAGTTCTACCTGGGGATCGCCCTGCTCTGGGTGTTGTTGTTCGCCGCCGGTTACCTGTTTCTCGGACGCTCGGTGTTCACCCTCGGCAAGCTGATCCGCGGGCCGATCCTGCTGGCGTTTTCCACGGCCAGCAGCGAGTCGGCCTACCCCAAAACCATGGAGGCGCTGGAGAAGTTCGGCGCGCCCAAGCGGGTCTCCAGTTTTGTGTTGCCGCTGGGCTATTCTTTTAACCTTGACGGCTCGATGATGTACCAGGCGTTCGCGATCATGTTCATCGCCCAGGCCTACAACATCGACCTGAGCTTCACCCAGCAACTGCTGATTTTGCTGACGCTGATGATTACCAGCAAAGGCATGGCCGGCGTGGCGCGGGCGTCGGTCGTGGTGGTGGCGGCGACGCTGCCGATGTTCAACCTGCCCGAGGCGGGTTTGTTGCTGATCATCGGTATCGACCAGTTCCTCGACATGGCGCGCACCGCCACCAACGTGGTGGGCAACAGCATCGCCACGGCGGTGGTGGCCAAATCCGAGAGCGCGGAAGAACCCGCTGAACTGCCGCAGGGAGTGCACGCATGAAAACCACCTCCCGGCTGGGCATCGTCGGCGGGCTCGGTTCGCTGGCGGGCGGCGATCTGTTCTACAAACTGGTCAAGTCCCGTGCCGTGCTGGAGGACCAGCGGCGCTATCACTTCCTGTTCGAGCAGCACCCGTTCAAGGATGTACTGCTGCCCCTGGACCGTAACGCGAGCATGACCGCGCGCAAGTTCTATGTGTTCCAGGTATGCAAGACCTTTGAAAACACCGGGGTGGATGCGGTGCTGCTGCCGTGTTTTGCCAGCCAGACCTTTCGCGCTGAAATCCAGCAGGAACTGGGCATTCCCGTGCTGGACATGATGCACGCGCTGGTCCGGCACATCACCCGTCGAATAGCGCCTGGCACCACCCTCGGCGTGATCGCATCGGACTTCGTGCGTCACAGCGGCTTGTTTGAACAGCACCTCGGTCAGCACTTCAACCTGGTGTACCCGGAGGACCACGCCCAGGCTGCCTTGATGGAGGCGATGTACGGCGTCAACGGCATCAAGGACGGCCACCTTGACGGTGTGCCGCTGGAGTCGGTGTACCAGGCGTGCCTGTCGCTGCAAGGGCAGGGCGCCACGGTGATTGTGCCGGGCATGACCGAGCTGTCGCTGGTCTGCGGCGACCTGCAACGGCGTGGCATCAGCGCCCTCGACATCAACCAGATCTACGCCGAGTTCGCCACCCAGGCCGATGGCTCGGCGCGTCAGCCACCGTTCAAACTGGGCATCGTCGGCGGCGTCGGCCCGGCGGCTACCGTGGACTTCATGGGCAAGGTGGTCGCCCATACCCCGGCCGGCAAAGACCAGGACCACATCAAGATGGTGGTGGAACAGAACCCGCAGATCCCCGACCGCACCGCCAACCTGCTACGCGATGAAACCGACCCGACCCTGGCCCTGTACGCCACCTGCAAACGCCTGGAAAGCGCCGGCGCCCAGGCCATCGCGATTCCGTGCAACACCGCCCATGCGTTTGTCGAACGCATCCAGGCGCACCTGCGCGTGCCCATCGTCAACATGCTCAGCGAGACGGTGGAGTGGATCGTGCAGACCTACGGCAGCCGCCAGGCCGTGGGCTTGCTGGCGACGTCCGGCACCCTGCAAAGCCAGGTCTACCACCAGGCCGCGCGAGGCTGCGGCCTGCAACTCATCACGCCTGGCTTTGATTACCAGGCGCTGGTGATGGAGGCGATCTACGGCGAACGGGGGATCAAGGCGGGGTTTACCGCTGGCGTGTGCCGTGAGCAGTTGCTGCTGGCGGCGGAGCATTTGTGTGAACAAGGGGCGAAGGTGTTGATTCTCGGGTGTACCGAGTTGCCGTTGGTGCTGGCGCATTGCGAGGCGTTCGAGATCGGCGCCCACCGGGTCGCCCTGGTTGACCCCACGACGGTTCTGGCGCGCCGTTGTGTCAGCCTTTCGTCGGGAGCTCATCGTGTCGGATAAAAAAATTTTGTGAGCGCCGCTTGAAAATTTCCAGCCTGAACCTACTTAGGTTTTACGCGATGCCGAATGCGGGTCGCGTATCAAATCACTTGGAGAAACCTCAGGAGATTTTGCAATGGCTACTACTCTTTCGTTGGCCCCACTGTTCCGTCACTCTGTCGGCTTTGACCGTTTCAACGACCTTTTCGAATCGGCGCTTCGCAGCGAGGCCGGCACCACCTACCCACCTCACAATGTCGAAAAGCACGGTGACGATCATTATCGTATCGTGATTGCGGCCGCAGGCCTGGTGGAGGATGACCTGGAAATCCAGGTGGAAAAAGGCGTGTTGACCGTCGCCGGCGGCAAGCGCGAACACGATGAGGGCATCACCTACCTGCACCAGGGCATCGCCCAGCGCGCGTTCCGCTTGTCGTTCCGCCTGGTCGACCACATCGAAGTGCAGGGCGCGCAGCTTTCCAACGGCCTGCTGAGCATCGACCTGCTCAGGGTGGTACCGGAGGAAGCCAAGCCAAAACGCATTGCGATTGGTGGCGCTGCCAAGGCGGATGTGAAATCCATCAGCGAGCAGTGAGTTGAAATGAATAAAGGCGCTCTTTGGAGCGCCTTTATTTTGCCCAATGATTAACAGTCATTTTCTATCTTATTTGCGCTCGTCGTTTGAGCCCGAGTCCACCCCTGCGAGGCCGGGCACGATGCCAAGGGCTCGGGATCGTCCGGTGCATATGGGGTCAGGCCTTTATGAAGAATTATTTAAGAATGACCTGGCACATCCTGTCGGCGTGAGTGCTTTCTGGGCGTACCGCGTTTTTGACTCCCTTCATTAACCCCTAATAATCAATTGCTTGAAAAAGAATAGTCAGTGTCGGATCGGGAAACCGTTCATAAGCTGGCTATCTTTTTATGCGCGTTTTATTCCAAAAAGGTCTTTTGTCGAAAAAGCGGCGACATGATTGATTCACGTTGAAGTGTAATAACTTGTTTCAGATTTTTTGCCGCTTTTGGGTACCGATCTGAGGGCTTTCTGTCGGATAACAGGGGGACATCCGTTCGTTGCGATGCGGTGGTTTCGGCCTGTGACATTGATGATTTTGCTTCCACCCACGCGGTGGAGTGCAAACAAGGGATCTGTATTAATTATCGAGGCTTGAACCGATGAACCTACAAGGGCCAGGACTACACACTTGGTAAAGCACCCGCCGACAGCCGGGGCGACCTGGCTGTCGGCGCGGTTGTGCGCCTTTCAAGAGGATCACAAGCATGGCATTCACCACCCTGATACTCGATGCACCCGGCCCGCCGTTGTTATTCGAGGAAGTCGACCGATTCCTCGCGTTGGGCCTGGTCGTCACCCTGAATCTCTACTATTTCACTGATAAGGATGGTATCCGCGAGCACTATGGCGAGCGCATTCACTACACCGAGATCAACGGTCACGACCGGCAGGCTTTCATGGGGGCCGTGATGTTGGCCGGAGGGTACAGCGTGTTCAAGACGCGCCTGAATATTCCCATTGAGGGCGAACTGATTCGCAACGCTGCGTCACCGGCTCTGCCAACGCCGCTGCGCGCTATTGCTCAAGCCGGTACGGGTGTCAACCATATCGACCGGCAAGCGGCCCAGCAGTGTGGCGTGACCCTGCTGAACACTCCAGGCGCCAACGCGATTGCGGTTGCTGAATATGTCCTGGCCCAGGCGTTGTATTTATCCCGGGACCTGGACCACTACAACGCTGAAACGCACAAGGGATGCTGGTCCAAGGGCACCTTGGCGCCAGGCCTGGAGTTCGGCGAACTCACGCTAGGGGTGGTCGGCACGGGCAGCATCGCTCAAGAGGTCGCACGCAAGGCGGGAGCGCTCGGTCTCAAGGTCATCGCCACCGGTTCGGAACGCTTTACCGACCAGGTCGCGCGCAGCCTTGGCCTTGAGCGCCGGCAAACCCTCGAAGCATTGCTGAGGGAGGCCGACGTGGTCTCGATCCACGTACCGTTGACCCCGCTGACCCGCGGCCTGTTTGGGCTGACCCAGTTCAGGCAGATGCGCCAAGGTTCGATACTGATCAACACCGCGCGCGGCGGCATCGTCGATGAAGCGCAGTTGGCGAGTTTCATGACGGCGTTTCCCAGGCATATAAAAGCAGTCGCCATCGATACCTTCGCCCTGGAAAAAGACTGCTTCCACTCGCCACTGGCAGGCGTCGGCAATGCCCAGCTCACACCGCATATTGCAGGCACCACAACGACGGCAATCCGCAAGGCTTCGCGGCAGATTGTCGACAAGATCCACGCGCTCAGCCTGGCGGCGAACGCAGGTTAACCCCTCGACACAAGGAAGCCTTCCTCATGCAACGCTCTATTCATCAACGCCTGGACGCCCTCAGTTGTACCGACCTCAAGCCGCTGGACCGGTCCTTCAGCCTTACGGGCAAAGCCTGGACCCTGCGCTACGGACCTGTTGGCCTGGAGGGGGGCTCGGTGGGCGACGGCCATCGACGCCGGTGTCCCATTGCGGCAAGCGCGCGCAGACTACGGGTACCACGCCTTGCAAACCCCGCGCGGCTGACAACCCTGATCGAGCCAACGGCGTAAGCAAGCAGTGGCACACTGGGCGCGGACGTGTTGCAATCCCCCGCAGCCGTAACCGGGTGGACCCATTGTGAAACGCCATTTCGAAGACCTGCAGCTCGGCAGCATCGAGCTGTTTTGCCTCGCCGCCGAAGCCAACAGCTTCACCGCCGCCGCGCAGGTCGCCGGTGTCACGCCGGCGGCCGTGAGCCGCAGCATTTCACGCCTGGAAGAGCGCCTGGGCGCGCGGCTGTTTGTGCGCACCACGCGCAGCATCCGCCTTACCGACAGCGGCCGGACCTTCTTCGAGCAATGCCGCCAGGCCCTGACCCAACTGGTGGAGGCGCAACAGGAGGTGATGGGCGCGCAAGCAGTGCCGTCCGGCCTGTTGCGCATCAGTATTCCCACCACCTACGCCCATCACCGTCTGCTGCCGCTACTGCCCAGGTTTCGTGCGCTGTACCCGCAGGTGACGGTGGATATCCACATCAGCAATCGCAATATCGACTTCGTCGCCGAAGGCTACGACCTGGCGGTCCGTGTGCGCGCCCAGCCCGACTCATCGCTGATTGCGCGCCTGCTGGAAGACGCCGAGTTGGTGGTGGTCGCGGCACCGTCCTATCTTGAACGCGCCGGCATCCCACAGACGCTGGAAGATCTGCCCGCCCATGAATGCATCCAGTACGAATTGCCCAGCAATGGCCGGCGTATCTCCTGGCTGTTTCAGGTGGATGGCAAGGCGCAAGAGTATGCGGGGCAGGCGGGGTACAGCTGCTCCGATGATGTGCTGGGCGGGGTGACCCTGGCCAGGCACGGCGCGGGGTTGTTTCAGACCTACAAGTTTATTGTCGAGCAGGAACTGGCTGACGGCAGCCTGGTAGAAGTCCTGCAGCCGTTCGGTGGGCGTTCACGGCCGTTTACCTTGTTGTATCCCCATGGTCGCTATGTGCCGCATCGTGTGCGGGCGTTTGTGGATTTCCTGATGCAATGCCGGGACGAATCGGCGGCGCCGTAGACGCGGCAATATCCCAGGTCAGCAGCAGTTGGCTGATCGCCGCGTCGATGCTGGCGTGGGGTACGTTGTCGCGCGCAAGGATCGAAATGCCCTGCAGAAAACTGTCAAATACCGTCGCCATCACCGCCGGGTCAATCGTGCCTGGCAATTGCCCTGCACGTATCGCACGCTGCACACAGGCCACAATCCCCGCCCGTGTGCGCAGCCGCGATTGCGTCAATCCATTCGCCACCCGCGCATTCTCGGGGCTCGGCGCACTCATCACGCCCAGCGCCACCATGCAACCCTTGGGATGCCCGTCTTCACACTGCATGCGTGCCGACTGGCGCAGCGCCGTTTCAACCGCCTGACGCGGCGACAGGCTTTCGTCCCACAGGCATTCGGTGACCTGTGCGTAGGTCGTCAGGTAGCGCTGTACACATTCGTCGAACAGCGCCTCTTTGGAACCGAACGCCGCATAAAAACTCGGCGCGGAGATACCGCCACCCAGGCCAGCCTTGAGTTGGGCGAGTGAGGTGGCGTCGTAGCCGTGCTGCCAGAACAGGTGCAAGGCTTGGTCTACGGCGTGATCGCGGTCGAAGGTGCGGGGGCGGCCCATTTGTGCCATGGCGGATCTCCGGTGGAGGAAGCGAGATAAATACTAGTCGATACATAAGTCGTTGACAACACGCTATGTCCAGACGCAACATTTGTATCGATCAGTATTTAAATCCCGCTCAAGGAGTTACCCGTGACACCTCCACTCACTTTATCGGCGTCATCCGACCGCCTGCCCATCGGCGCCTTGCTCGCCCTGGCCATGACCGGCTTTATCTGCATCGTCACCGAAACCCTGCCCGCCGGCCTGTTGCCGTTGATTAGCGACGGTCTGGCAATTTCCCCGTCGATGGCCGGGCAGATGGTCACCGCGTATGCCTTGGGCTCGGTGCTGGCGGTGATCCCCATGACCATCGCGACCCGTGGCTGGCGCCGGCGCAATGTGCTGTTGCTGACCATCGTCGGTTTCCTGCTGTTCAACTCCATCACCGCGCTGTCGTCCCACTATGGTGTGACCCTGGTGGCGCGTTTTTTTGCCGGTGTGGCAGCGGGGTTGGCCTGGAGCCTGCTGGCCGGTTACGCCCGGCGCATGGTCGCGCCGCACCAGCAGGGCAGGGCGCTGGCGTTGGCGATGGTCGGCACGCCGATTGCGCTGTCGTTGGGTGTACCGCTCGGCACTTGGCTGGGTGGGTTGGTGGGATGGCGCACCACGTTTGGCCTGATGTCGGCGGTGAGTCTGGTGTTGATTGCGTGGGTGTTGGTCAAAGTCCCGGACTACGCTCCCCAGCCCGCCCATCAACGTATGTCGCTGGGCCAGGTGCTGAGCACGCCGGGCGTACGGCCGGTGCTGGCGGTGGTGATCAGTTGGATGCTGGCGCACAACATTTTGTACACCTACATTGCACCCTTCGTGGCGCCGGCGGGGTTGGCCGAGCGGGTCGACCTGGTGCTGTTGGTGTTCGGGGTTGCCGCGCTGGCAGGGATCTGGCTCACGGCCAGGCTCGTTGAGTCGTTGTTGCGCAAGACCGTGCTCGTCAGCCTGGCGGTGTTCGCGGTCGTCTCGCTTGGGCTGGGTCTTTTTGGCAACCTGCCGGAAGTGGTCTACCTCGGCGTGGCCGTGTGGGGCCTGAGTTTCGGTGGCGCCGCGACCCTGCTGCAGACCGCCCTGGCCGATGCGGCGGGCGATGGCGCCGACGTGGCGCTGTCGCTGAATGTGGTGGCCTGGAACAGCGCTATCGCCGGCAGCGGTGTCGTCGGTGGGGTGTTGCTCGAGACCTGGGGCGTGGCCTCGTTTCCGTGGGCGATGTTGCTGTTGATCGGTGTGTCGCTGGCGATTGCCTGGAGCGCCCGTGCCCATGGTTTCAAACCCGGGCGGCGCATGGGGGCGCAGATAATGGCTCATTAAACCCTCGGACGAATGCCAGAGGGTGTACGCTGGATATCAATTCATCGGATATCAGCCCTTCATGTCCACGCTAAGCGAAGAGAGCCGCCAGATCGTAGCTTCTCTGGCGCACCGTGTTGGTCCCTCCGCGGATATCGCAGGCATCGCCGAGGCGATCACGTCGATATTGCAGGACATGGACGCAGCACTCACGCCCATCATCGGGCAGCAAGGCTGTGTCGCCTTGCTGCGCCGCAGCCTGCACCTCAGCGCCTCGGCCCATGCGCGATTGGCCGGCATGCACGATGGTGTGCAAGCCACGCCTGACAGATCCGGGCTCAAAGCCGTACTGCTTGAGCAGACTGAGGCCGATGCGCTGTTTTTCGGTGAGGTGCTGCTGACCACTTTTTACACTTTGCTCACCACGCTGATCGGGCCTTCGCTGACCGCGCGTTTACTACGCGACGTGTGGGAACCTTCTTTGAGCGACACCCCTTCGCAGGAAAATTCGCCATGAGCACCAAAGTAACGATCAACCGCCTGGCTACCGGTGTGCCAGGGCTGGACGAGGTGCTGGGCGGAGGTTTGCCGGAGTTTTCGTTCAACCTTATCGCCGGTCCGCCTGGCTGTGGCAAGACCACCCTGGCGCATCAGATGATGTTTGCCCTGGCGACACCCGAGCGTCCGGCGCTGTTTTTCACCGTGCTGGGCGAGCCGCCGCTGAAGATGCTCCGTTATCAGCAGCAGTTCGACTTCTTCGACAGCGACGCGATCAACCAGTCGATCCGCTATATCAACCTGGCCGACGACACCCTGGCCGGCGACCTGGACGAAGTGCTGCGCCGGATTGTCAGCGAAGTGGAGGCGCATGCGCCGTCGTTGGTGTTTGTCGACTCCTTCCGTTCGGTGGTGCTCGCCAGCCAGACCCAGCACAACCCCAATAACAACCTGCCGCAGTTCGTACAACAATTGGGTATGTTGATGACCACGTGGCAAGCGACCACCTTCCTGATCGGCGAGTACTTCACCGAGACCGACACCAACCCGATCTTCACCGTGGCCGATGGATTGATCTGGTTGCGCCAGAGCGTCGAGCGCAATTCGATGGTGCGCAAGATGGAAATCATGAAGATGCGCGGCCAACCGACCTTGCCGGGGCTGCACACCTTTCGTATCGCCAGTTCAGGCATCAGGGTGTTCGCACCGGCCCCGCTCAACCCGGACGAGACGCCGAGATCGCTGCCCATGCAGCGCCTGAAAATGGGCGTGCCACGCCTTGATGAGATGCTCGGTGGCGGCCTGCCCCGTGGCTATTCGTTGCTGGTGGCGGGGCCTTCGGGGTCGGGTAAGAGCATCCTGGCAGCGACCTTCCTGGCCGAGGGCGCGCGCAATGGCGAAGCCGGTGTGATCGCGGTGTTCGAGCAACGGCCCAACCACTCGCAAAACGCAACGCTGGCCGACTTGATCCGCAGCGGCCAGGTCAGCCTGGTAGACAGCCGGGCGCCGGACCTGTCGATCGACGAAATTGTCCAACTGCTGCTCAGCGAAATCAGCCGCTTGAACGCCACGCGGGTGGTCATCGATTCGCTGTCGGGCTTTGAGCTGGCCCTGGCGCCGACCTTCCGCGCAGACTTCCGTGAGTCGTTGTCACGTATGGTCACCGCGTTGACCCGCGCCGGGGTCAGCGTGTTGATGACCTCAGAGCTGGAAGACCGCTACACCGACCTGCGCTTCAGCCCCTACGGCACCGCGTTCCTGACGGACGCGATCATCGTGCAGCGCTACATCGAAGTCCGCAGCCGCCTGCTGCGCATCATGGCCGTGGTCAAAGTGCGCGCCAGTGCCCACTGCGACGAGCTGCGCCAATACCACATCAATGACGATGGCCTGCAGATCGGCGAGATGCTCGCTGACCAGGAGGGGCTGCTGGGTGGGCGTCCGACGACCCAGCGCACAGGAGACCACAATGATTGAACTGACCCATGAGTAATTCGGCGGGAGAGGACGCGCGTAAAGTGGCCAATGCGGCCCATGAGCTGTTCCTGCTCGGCCAGAAAATCGTTGAAGCCCGTGCAGTACTGGCTGCGCTGCAGCAACAACTGGAAGGCGCCAACACTCGCCTAGAGGATACCCAGCATGTCGAGCAACTGATCGAGGCCAACCAGCAGTTGGTGCTGGCACTGCTCCTGGCCCAATCCGACACTGTCGCGGCGCCGAAGGTAGAGGACCAACTGCTGTTCCAGAAGCTGCGCGAAGCCAATGCGCAACTGGTGTTCGCCGCACTCAGCGCCCAGGACCTGCAGGTCACCGCCGAACGTGCGCTAGGTCAGCAGAAACGCATCCTGGCGATGGTCGCCCATGAACTGCGCAACCCGCTGACGCCTATCAGTCTGATTGCCGAGCGCATGGTCCGGCTACCCAGCGACGAACTGCCGCGTATGCGTGAATTGATAGAGGGCCAGGTCCAGCATATTTCCCAACTGGTCGATGACTTGCTGGATGTCTCGCGTGCCAGCACCGGCAAGCTGCGCATCCACCGTCGCGAGGTGGACATGCTGCGTATCCTGAATGCCGCTGTCGAGGCCTATAGCCCAGTGATGATCGGTCGAAAGCAGCAATTCGATGTGGTGTTGCCGGATGTTATCCCGAGCCTGTACGGCGACCCCGTACGGCTTGCGCAGATCCTGCACAACCTGCTGGGCAACGCAGCCAAGTACACGCAAGCGGCTGGCCGTATCGCGATGGTGGTGAGCGTAGAGGCCGGGCAACTGAAGATCAGCATTGCCGACAACGGCATTGGCGTGACCGCCAAGGCCTTGCCGTTCATTTTTGATCCTTATGTGCAAGATGCCCACGCCATCGGTTTCAACAGCGCCGGCCTGGGTATTGGCTTGACCGTGGTGCGCGAACTGGTCGAAGCCCACGGCGGTACAGTGACGGGCATGAGTGAAGGACACGGCAGGGGCAGCGAGTTTGTGGTCGTGCTGCCGCTATCCAGTCAAGGGATCAGCCGTGCATCGCGCAACTGATCGAACACGTCGAAAAAGGCCTGGTCGCTGGCCTGGTAAGCGGTGAAACCCAGTTGGCGGCTCTTGGACATATCGGTGACCACCTCGATCGGCCGTCCCAGGTCGGCGTCGGTGTGCCATGGCGAAATGAGTCGGCTGATGTCGGCTTCTTTCAGCCCGTACTGCGCCGCGATCTGGTTCCAAGTGGCCTGGTCGTCGGCCATCTGGCGCTCGAGTGGGGCGGGCGCGGCTGGGAACGGTGCTGGTGCAAGGCCGAAGTAATCGGCAATCTGCCCCCACATCCATTGCCAGCGGAAAACATCGCCATTGGTGATGTTGAACGCCTGGTTGGCAGCCGCTGACGTGGTGGCTGCCCATAGCTGTTGCTGGGCCAATTGCCGCGCATCTGTCATGTCGGTGAGGCTGTCCCATTGCACGCGGGAGCCTGGGAACACGAATGGGCGCCCGGTGTATTTGCACACGCTGGCGTAGACGGCGAGGGTGGTCGCCATATTCATCGCATTGCCCACAGCGACACCCGTGACGGTGTGCGGGCGGTGCACGCTCCAGGTGAAACCATCTTTCTCGGCCGCAGCGAACACTTCGTCTTCCTGGGCGTAGTAGAAATTCTCCACGTCCAGGCGGCCTTGGTCTTCGCGGAACGGAGTTTGCGGCAGGCTGCCCTTGCCATAGTTTTCAAAGGGGCCGAGGTAGTGCTTCAGCCCGGTGACCAGCGCTACGTGTTGCACACTGCCGGTGGGGCGTACGGCGTCCAGCACGTTGCGCACCATGGCGGCGTTGACGCGGATGTTCTCGACTTCCGTGGCCTGGCGCGACCAAGTGGTGATGAATACGTGGGTGGGTTTTAACGCGGTCAGTGCCTGCTGTACGGTGGCCGGGGATTGTAAGTCGGCGCTTATCGGGATCACGCCGGGCACCTGGGAGGGGCTGCGTGAGAGCGCGGCAACCTGCCATTGGTTGTCCAGCAGTAATTGGGTGATGGCGCTACCAACGATGCCGCTGGCGCCGACGACTAAGGCTGTCTGGGTCATAAAATTCCTCCGAGGATGTAGGGTTCTGAACCCTTGCATGTAGGAGAGGTTCAACCTTTACCGAAAGCCTGGCGGCACCAAACAGGTATCTGAGGGTCCATAGGCCCCGCACGAATATTCGCGCGTGTCCGTTTACCCTTACCATAAGATCTAACGCATGTACCTACGCAACGTTGCAGTCGGGCTGTCGGCCCTCGTTTTGCTCTCCACCGCTGTAGACGCACGCAGCCTCGCCAATCCCTATACCCCCACCCAGCAGCGCAGTTCGTTTGACGGTTGCGCCCAACTCTTTCCTGCCACCAGACCGATCAACACCGCCACCGTCCCGGCGTCGATGAAGCCTCTGGCCCTGTGTTCGGACACCTTTGCGGTGCTGTACTCGCAAACCAGCAAGACCCCGCTGGTGGTCGTCGAGCGCCTGAATGCCGCGCAATTGAAAGACGCCAAAGGCGAGGAGCGCACCAACCAGTTCTATGCGGACCCGCGCATTCCCCAGGGTGGCCGCGCGGAGCTGAGCGACTACCGCAGCCAGCACCCGGCCGTGGACCGTGGCCACCAGGCCCCGGCCGCCGATGCGCCTGACGCCCACGCCATGGCGCAGTCTTTTGCCCTGTCGAACATGGTGCCCCAGGACCCCACCAACAACCGCAAGGTCTGGAGCAAGGTCGAGGCCGACGTGCGCAAGTTTGCCGTGCGTGCCGGTGGCGACGTGTATGTGTTCACCGGCCCGTTGTTCGACCCTGGCTATGGCACCATCGGCCACAACAAGGTCTGGGTGCCGACGCGGTTGTTCAAGCTGGTGTATGACGCCTCCAGCAAGCGCGCCTGGGCCTATGTGCTGCCCAACGCCGAGACGCGCATCCAGAAACCGATGGACTACGCGACGTTTGTGAAGAGCACCGGGCTCAAGCTGCTGGGTGATCTTCCGGTGTCGGGGTCGGTGGGGCGGGGTTGACCCCCATCTTGCGGGCCAATTGTGGTGAGCAGGCATCTGTGGCAAGCCCGCTCGCCACAGATGCATGAACAGCCTCACCTGGCTTTTTTCAACGCCTTGAGGCGCTGTGTCGCACGCTGTACGGCCGCCATCTTCTCCGGGCGTTTCATGCGTTTCCATTTGCGGATGTCATCCTTGGTGCGTCCGCAACTGACGCAGAGGTCGCCGCTGAGCTGGCAGAGGGAAACGCAGGGGTTCTCGATGTCTTTGGCCACGGGTTCACCGGCTGATGGAGGAAAGGGGCGACGTCAGGCCACACGCATCCCGGGATTATCTACACACAAGGGTATACTCGCCACCCTCGCAGCCTACTCCTTTCAAACAGACCGAGATTCCCCATGAGTACCTCTCTGCCTCTCACCCCCGCGCGCAAACCCGTCGCGCCGCTGGTGGCCTTTATCATCCTGGTGCTGGGCGCCCTGTTCCTGCAAAACAGCGTCGGTTCGCACCAGGTGCTGTTGCTGGTGGTCGGCGCGGCACTGGGCTTGACCCTCTACCACGCCGCCTTCGGTTTCACTTCGGCCTGGCGCGTGTTCATCAATGATCGCCGTGGCGCTGGCTTGCGCGCGCAGATGGTGATGCTGGCGCTGGCGGTGCTGCTGTTCTTCCCGGCGCTGGGGGCGGGCACGCTGTTCGGGCAGCCGGTGACCGGGCTGGTGGCGCCGGCCGGGGTGTCGGTGGTGTTCGGGGCATTTATTTTCGGCATCGGCATGCAGCTGGGCGGCGGTTGTGCGTCGGGTACGCTGTTCACCGTCGGCGGCGGCAATGCGCGCATGCTGGTCACGTTGCTGTTCTTTATCTGCGGTTCGTTGATCGCCACGCACCATGTTGACTGGTGGTTCGGGCTGCCGGCGTTCCCGGCGGTGTCCATCGTCAAGAGCTTCGGCGTGGTGCCGGCATTGGGCTTGAGCCTGGCGGTGTTCGCGATCATTGCGCTGGTGACCGTACGGCTGGAGAAGGGTCGCCATGGTCAATTGGAAGAGGGCGTGAAAAGTGAGCACCGAGGCCTGCGCCGCTTTCTGCGCGGGCCGTGGCCACTGGTGTGGGGCGCCATCGGCCTGGCCCTGCTCAACTACGCCACCCTGGCGCTGGCGGGACGGCCCTGGGGCATCACCTCGGCGTTCGCGCTGTGGGGCGCCAAAGTCGCCAGCGGCCTGGGTGTGGACGTGGCCAGCTGGGCGTTCTGGCAGATGCCGGGCAATGCCAAGGCCCTGGCCGCGCCGGTCTGGGAAGACATCACCAGCGTGATGGACATCGGCATCGTCCTCGGTGCGCTGCTGGCCGCCGGCCTTGCCGGGCGCTTTGCCCCCAGCCTCAAGATTCCGGCGCGCTCGCTGGTGGCGGCTGTGATCGGCGGCCTGCTGCTCGGCTACGGCTCGCGCCTGGCGTACGGTTGCAACATCGGCGCGTACTTCAGCGGCATCGCCTCGGGCAGCCTGCATGGCTGGGTATGGCTGGTGGCGGCGTTTATCGGCAACAGCGTGGGCGTGCGGTTGCGGCCGTTTTTCTTTGCGGGGGAGCGGCGGCAGGTGGCGTTGAGCGGTTGCTGAGTCAGCTTTCCGGGGAAAGGCTTGGGTCCTGGGCAGCTTCGGCCGCGAGCTTTTCCCGGTCTGCCTTGCTGATGTACTTGTCCTTCTTCTTCGGCGCCAATTTGGCGTTGGCCTTCCTGGCTTTTTCCTTGAAGAGCTGCTGGAGTTTTTTCTGGCGGTTCATGTGGTTCTCCCCGGGTTGTACAGGCCCGGGATGATACCAGCTAAAAATCGGCCGCCGCGCGCCGTGCCGCTGTCCGCCCCAAAAAACCGGTGATCAGATCCAGCACCTGTTGCTGAATCACCGCCCTTGGCCGAGCCCCCTCGCCATCGCGGCAAATCATGCCATCGCCCGGCGAGTCTTCTTCGATCAACGCCATGCCACCCGGCTTGCAGATCGACATAAAGCTGAAGTGCGTAGCGTCGCTGATCTCCACATACTCGGTCGAGGCCTTTGGCATACGCCTGACCATATCGGCGGACTCCAGGTTGGGGTCCATATCTTCCGTTGGCACGCCCCCCGCAATCACCAGCGCCGGCACCGGCAGGGCGGCCAGGCTGGCGTCGGTGAAGCCGCGTGACAGGCCCAGGTCCAGTGTCACTACAGCGCCGACGCGTGGGTCGCGCAGGTCAGCGGCCAGTTGGGCCTTCGCCGCCGGTGTCGCGGCGGGTTTGATCTGCTGGTAGCCAATGCAGCCGCCCAATTTGGGGTGAGTGTTGCAGTCGCGGGCGAAGAGGTCCGGGTCGAAACGCGTGCCGGCGATTTCCATGGCGGTCCAGCCACCGATGGAGTGGCCGACCACGGCGATACGGTTGTTTGCCACGGTGCCGAACTGCGTCGGCTGGGCGATCACCGCATCGATGGCCCGGCTCAAGTCTTTGGGCCGTTGCCACAACTGCGCAGCGGCCTGGGGGCTGCGATCCTTGCTGGTGGTGCCGGGATGGTTGACCGCCGCCACGATGTAACCCTGATGGGCCAGGGCGCTGGCCAGCCACACCTGGTTGCCCCAGTTGCCGCCGTAGCCGTGGGAGAGCACCACCAGCGGATGTTCGCCGCTCGCTGCCGGCGCATCGGGCACTGCCAAGGCACCGAAAAACACGGCGTCATCGCGGATCAACTCAGGCGTAGCTGCGGTGGCGGCGGGGTACCAGACCACCATTTGCAGCGGGCGTTGTGCATCAGGGACGTTGATGCTCTTGAAGCCGATGGGCGTGGTGTCGGCGAATGCAGGCATCGCCAAGCCAATCAACAGCAGCGCGGTGAGGGTGGTTTTCACGGTTTTATCGTCCTTGATGTGAGGGCGGCATCATGCCTTGGAACAGGGGTTTTTAATAGAGGGGAGGCGGGACTAGGAAGTTACTGACAAAGTCCTACTTGTAAGTATTACAGATAAGGGCTTCATGTTTTTAGGAAGCGGGTGCCTTACTTGAATTGAAAAATCGTGCAAGGGTAGTGGTGTGATTCCTACTGCTGGAATGATTGGAACCTCAGGTATTAATTTATGAACTAGGGTGAAGATTATGAAGAGCTCGAAAAGTATCAATAAGGTTTGGCTTGCTGTGGGTGTTGTTTTAACTATTTTTACAAAAAATTCCGTGTTGGCGGCGGAGGGCGTCTTTACTAAAACGGTGGCACCAACTCCCGTATTGGTACTGTCCAATTCTAATACTGTGCCGAGTCGTGAATTCGCAAACTTTAGCGTGCTGGCTGCGGATATTCCCTCAGGAACACTCCAAGACCCCAAGCAGATATCAGAAATTCGGTGGAGTACAACGTACTATCCTGGGACACTGAGTGAGAAGGTTGAGCTGTGTTACTTTCGCTCCTTCAGTGCTGAAAAAGATTGTCGTGATATCTTTCCGAGTTCTTCGGGTGTGCTGATGGATTTTAACAATCAGTCATTCGGTCACGGTTCAAAAGTTACGATTTTTCATACGGTATTGGGCGGCACTCCACCTTACGCTCGTCCTGCCGGCGTTGATTCTGTGACAATTAAATATAGCTATTAGTGTGGTGTGATGCCCGCAGCCAATTTGGCTACGGGTATTTGGATAGGTAAGAAACTTTTACATGACCATTCACATGCCTAACGCAAGGTGAATACTAATGATCACTATCAGCCCTAATACCTCCTCGTCTAACAGTCGCGTGATGAATGAATCCGGCGGCATTGTTATTCCGTCAACAGTCTCGCCTGACAACGCCCAGGCTGATGCCCCCCTCTCTACACGTAATGCCGGCACCACCACCGTCTCAATCCTGGCGCGTCAACTGAGTGATGCGGCACAGCGGGCGGAGACACCCGTTGGCCAAAAGAACGCCGACTCCCTAGAACCCATCACCGACGAACAGTATTTCGCCAACAAGGCACAACACGACGCAGAGACTCCAACGGCCAATGACCCAGAACTCCTGGCCCGTGCGCGACAAGCGACCGGTTTCCTCAACGGTCATGACAGCAACCCCTTCAAGGGACTAGGGCGAGATCAACTCAACCTGATCGCCCGCGACAACGGCGGCGCCTTCACGGTTAACGAGCGCAGGGTGGCGTGGGAAACCGTCCAGTCGATGGCGCCTTCAGGTGTTTCTTATCCTGAGCCAGTCCCCATTAACGGTCGTGAGACCTTCATTTCGCGCATGTTTCACAATGGCGAACCACCCGTTGCCCTTCCACCCGCGACCTTTGAAAACGGCACTCAAAATCGCAACGACTTTCTCACCCTCGATGACCGTGCCTTGATCTCGGATATGTACGCTTATGCACATTCAGAAGGTGCGGATCTACGTCACGTCGACCGATTGGTTTATGCACTCGCTGACTATCGTTATTTCAGCGACGGTCGCCAACTCATTAGCAATAATGGCTATTACGTCGATGAGTATTGGACGACGTTCGATTTCAAGCCGGAGGACGCCACCATCGCTTCACGGATACTGTCCAGTTCAGCGCTCGGCAGCAGCCGTATTGACCCGGGTTTTGTGAAGCACATCCTGGATCCGGGCATTGGGGTGTACTCCCACTTAGGCGGCATACCGTTCCTGGAGCGTATGGTGAAAAAATTCTCCAGTGAAGGTGCGGATCAACCCCCCCTCGGCAGTGAGTACGTCACCTTCAACTACGCCAAGGCGGCGGACCATATCGTCACCACCACGCACAAGGACATAAAACTCCCCCCCTCCGAGGCTCTCTTCGAAGTCGTCAACGGGGTGTGGAACCTCACCGAATACGGCAAGGCCGCCGGCTATGTACTGGATGTGGCTAACCGCCGTGTCTATAAGCCAGAGGAACCAGCAAGCGTTCCAACTCACCCGGTTTCAAACGTGAACGGGCCTGACGGTGAAGCTTCCAACAAAACCTTTCTGGACGCTCTCGGTGAGACTCGCGACCCGCCCCAAGCACACTGGATCTGGCCCGGCCACCTGTTCAAATTGATGAAAAACTTCAAACCCTGAGCTCCCGGCGCACTGCGTAACAAACCGTGAATCTTGCTATTGGCCAACACGGCCCCATAACTAGGCAGGTATTCACTTATCGCAAGGGCAGACCATGACCAACTCAACCGAAACCGCCATCCTCGCCGGCGGTTGCTTCTGGGGCATGCAGGACCTGTTGCGCCGCTACCCCGGCGTGCTGCACACCCGCGTCGGCTACACCGGCGGCGATGTGCCGAATGCCACCTACCGCAACCATGGCAACCACGCCGAAGCGATTGAAATCGTGTTCGACCCGGCGGTGATCAGCTACCGGCAGATTCTGGAGTTCTTTTTCCAGATCCATGACCCGAGCACGCCGAATCGGCAGGGCAATGATTTGGGGCCCAGTTATCGTTCGGCGATTTATTACCTGAGTGAGCAGCAGCGGGAGGTGGCCGAAGATACGGCGGCGGACGTGGATGCATCGAAGCTGTGGCCGGGGAAGGTGGTGACGGAGATCGAGCCGGCGGGGCCGTTTTGGGAGGCGGAGCCGGAGCATCAGGATTATCTGGAGCGGATTCCCAATGGCTATACCTGCCACTTTATTCGGCCGAATTGGAAGTTGCCCAAGCGTGGCTGAAAGCACTGCCTGGAAGCGCGAGTCGTTGTAAGGGGCAGCCCTTTCAAGGTCGTTAGGTAGAACTGACGATAAGTACCCTGTGGCGAGCGGGGCAAGCCCGCTCGCCACAGCTGCAGTGTTCGCCCTTATGGGACGGCATCAGCCGGATATGGCCGGTTTCTCAAAGACCTGGATCGGCTAGCGTAGCTTTGCGCTCCATCAGCTTATCCACCAACAAAACCCCCAACTCACTCAACTGGTGAATGGCCAGCACCACATCCCGCTGTTTACCCGTCAACGCCTCCGACAGGTCGAGCAGCAAGGCGCTGACCGAGGAAAAGGTTTCGTAGCTGTTGACGATCAATGTTTCGTTGCTGGCATCGCTGGCGATGCTGAAGAGTGGCGCAGGTGGTGCTTCGGCACCGGGGTTGAGGTAATGGTCAATCGCACGATTCGCCGCATGATTGAGCTTCAGGTCCGGACCGTTTGGAGGATTGGGCGTGACTTTGAACATGTGTGTTGTACCTGTTTTAGGGCCAACACCTTTTCGCTACTAAACGAGAGGGTGGCGGCTGTACGCAGGTTAGTAGACCGGGGAAACACACAAAGCCGGCGCGCCCGAGGGCGCCCTGCGCACAGCCACCATCAAGCACAGACAAGAACATCTGATCGATGAGGCTCATGCACTTTATGTTGTCACTCGGGCTACTAAACCCGATCACTGAGTGTTCAGCGACCGAGCCACCTTAGAGACGCTCACCCAAGCGCACAAGCCGGCGGATTCTGACGCAACTGTAGGCAACGGGGCAAGGTGCGGTCGACCTGCCCTAAGCGTCTGAGGACTTGTCGTACGCCCTGTACGCGTTCTGCACCACGATATGGTCCGCCACGTACTTCGCATCGTGCCAAACCCCATAGATAAATGAAGATGCGCGGTTGACCAGGTTCGGCAAACCCAGGAAGTAAATTCCGCTCTGTGCCGAGATCCCGCGTTTGTGGAACGGCTCGCCTTTCTCGTCGAACGCGTCCACCTTCAACCAGCTGAAATCGAACTTGAAGCCGGTGGCCCAAAGGATTGTGGTCACGCCCGCTTCAGCCAGGTCCAGGCTCAACATCGGGTTCACCAGGCACTCTGGATCGGGCAACAGTTCCCAGGCCTGTGGCTCCGGCGGGAACGGCAAGCCATTGGCCTCGATATACGCATCCGCATCGCGCAGTACGTCAAAGTAAGCGCGGTCGCCTTCAGCCACGTTCTCGGCCAACCCCGGTTGAAACCTCATCACGCCTTCCGCCCAGTCCTGGGTAACGCCCACCAATTGAATGCCTTGATGTGCCAGTCGGCGAAAGTCCACCGTCTTGCCGCCTTCGTAACCACTCACCGCAAACGCCACGTGCTTTTTCTTCGGCTGGATCTTGACTTCATCCCACAAGCCCAACGCGCCCAGCCACCAGCAATAGTCGCGGCCACGATAGGCGCGGGGCGGGCGGTAGTGTTCGCCCACCGAGAGGTACACGGTCTTGCCGGCCTTTTGCAGTTCTTCGGCGATCTGCGAGCCGGAGGCACCGGCGCCGACCACCAATACGGCGCCTTCGGGGAGTTGGCCGGGGTTCTTGTAGGCGCAGGAATGCAGTTGGTGCAACGGTGCGCTGGCGGGGACGATGTTCGGGATTGACGGGCGCTGGAACGGGCCGGTGGCAGCAACGACGTTGGCGGCTTCGATCACGCCCGCGGAGGTGGTGACCTTGAAGCCGGGGCGACCTGCGTGGCGTTCCACCGACTGGACTTCCACGCCCGTGCGGACAGGGGCCTGCAACTTATCCGCGTAGGCCTCGAAGTAGTCGGCCATGCGCTCTTTTGGCGGGAAGGCTTCCGGCGAAATGCCTTCGAAGGTGAGACCGGGAAAGCGGTCATGCCACGCCGGCCCGTTGGCGACCAGAGAGTCCCAGCGTTCCGAGCGCCAGCGTTCGGCAATGCGGTGGCGTTCCAGCACGAGGTGGGGCACACCCATCAAGGACAGGTGCTCGCTCATGGCGACGCCGGCCTGGCCTGCGCCGACGACCAGGGTGTTGATTTTTTCGACGGACATAGGCGGTTCCTGAACAGTCATTAGGCGGTTTGGCCTAGCAATTCGGCCACAGCCGTGATTGCCAGTTGGTAACCCAGCGCCCCCAACCCGGCGATCACACCGGTAGCGGCCCTGGACACGTAGGAGTGGTGCCGGAAGCTTTCGCGCTGCCAGATATTGCTCATGTGCGCTTCGATGATCGGGCCGTCGAACGCCAGCAACGCATCGAGGATCGGCACCGAGCTGTAGCTGAGCCCGGCGGCGTTGATCACGAGGGCGTCGGCGTGCAGGCGTGCTTCCTGAATCCAGTCCACCAGCACGCCTTCATGGTTGCTCTGGCGAAAGTCCAGCGTCAGGCCCAGGGCGGCGGCGTGGCGTTGGCAGCGGGCGTCGATGCTGGCGAAGCTTTCGCTGCCATAGGTGCCGTTTTCATCCAGCCCATACAGGTTGGCGTTAGGCCCGTTGAGGAAAAACACACGATGGGTCATGGGGCACTCCAGGCAATCAGCGCTTTCATACGGCCCAATCGTCCGGCACCACGGCGATCACATCGATCTCCATCAACCACTCCGGCTGGCCCAGCCCGGAGATCACCAACCCAGTGGAAATCGGGAACACACCTTTGAGCCACTTGCCCACCTCCTGGTACACCGGCTCGCGGTAGCGCGGGTCGATCAGATAGGTGGTGGTCTTCACGATGTGCGACAGGTCCGAACCTGCTTCTTCCAGCAGTTGCTTGACGTTCTTCATCGCCTGCTCGGCCTGGGCGCGCGGGTCGCCGAGGCCGACCAGGTTGCCGTCGAAATCGGTGCCGATCTGGCCGCGCACGTAAATGGTGTTGCCGGCGCGCACGGCCTGGCACAGGTCGTTGTCCAGCGCCTGGTTGGGGTAGGTCTGTTGGGTATTGAACATGCGGATGCGGGTGTGGGTCGGCATAACGGCAACTCGTGGGAAGCGGGATAGATCCAGCTTCACACCGCCCCGGCTGCGGCGAAACCAGCATTTGCGCGGGGTAGTGCTTAGGAAAAACCGAAGCCCGTGCAGGTCATCGGTTTGCGCCTGACCCGGCACGAACCCTGCAACACCACCGGTACAGTCATTGTTGAGGGGCAGGCGTCATGCTCAGTCGTATTACTCAGCGTCAACTGGAGTATTTCGTCGCGTCGGGAGAGGCGGGCAGCATCAGTGCGGCCGCCGAGCGCATTCATGTGTCGTCGCCGTCGATCTCGGCGGCGATCACCCATATGGAGGCGGAGCTGGGCATTCAGTTGTTCATCCGCCATCACGCCCAGGGCATTTCCCTCACGGCGGTGGGGCGCCTGGTGATGCAAGAAGCCAAGCTGATCCTGGAGCAGATGACCAACCTCTACACCATCGCCTCGGAGTCCTTGAACACGGTGCGCGGGCCGTTGCGCGTGGGTTGCCTGGAGTCGCTGGCGCCGATGATCACGCCAGAGCTGGTGTTCGGTTTCGGCCGTGCGTTTCCCGGCGTACGGCTGACGCAAGCCGAGGGCAACCATGAAGAGCTGCTGGAAAAACTGCGCAGCGGCGAGCTGGATATCGCCCTGACCTACGACCTGGTGACAAGCCCGGACATCGACTTCCAACCCCTGGCGCAACTGCCGCCCTACGTGATGGTGGGCGAGTACCACCCACTGGCGAACTCACCGGCCGTGAGCATGCAGGACCTGGAGGCCTTCCCGGTGGTGCTGCTCGACACGCCGTGGAGCCGTGACTATTTCCTCAGCCTGTTCATCCAGGCCGGCACCACACCGAACATCATCATGCGCTCCACCAACCTTGAAACGGTGCGCGCCATGGTGGGCAACGGTATCGGCTATTCCTTCGCGAATGCGCGGCCCAAATCGAACATGTCCCAGGACGGCAAGCGCGTGATCCGCCTGCGCCTGGCGGGTGCACACCGGCCGATGCGCCTGGGCTACGCCACGGCCAGCAACACCCAGCTGTCGCGGGTGGTGTCGGCGTTTGCCGAGCGGTGCCGCATGTTTGTGTCCGACCAGTACATCCCCGGCATGGCGCCGCCGAGCTTTTTTGACCCGCATGCGGTGCGGGTGTTGAGCGGTGTGGGCTGAGCTTGCACCAGTAAGTGGCATGCGCAATACGGCCGATTCAAGCCTGCACCAAAGGTGGGAGGGGGCCCCCTCCCACATTGGATTTTGGTTGCTCTCAGGCTGCATAGGTTCTGCCTACCCAGTGCCCCGGCTTTTACGAATTGACCCCAACCGCCTCCCGCCACGACTCTGAACCCATCGATGTAGATCAACTTCTCAGGGCACAGCGACGATGACATTCGACTGGAACTACATGTTGGGTTTGCTGGGCGATGCCGAGTTCTGGCGCGCGACGTGGACGGTGATCAAGCTCAGCACCCTGACCTGGGTGTTGAGCATTGGCCTGGGCTTTCTGCTGGCCCTGGCCAAGCAATCCAGACATGGCCTGCTGAGCGTGCCGGCCCGCGGCTACATCTGGCTATTTCGCAGCCTGCCGTTGCTGGTGCTGCTGATCTTTATCTACAACCTGCCGCAAGCGTTGCCCGGTACCTCGGCGGTGCTGGCCGACCCGTTCTGGTCCGGCCTGTTGGCCCTGGTGATCTGCGAGACCGCCTACGTGGCTGAGATCCATCGCGGTGGCCTGCTGTCGATTCCCAAAGGGCAGGGCGAGGCGGCTCGTGCGCTGGGCCTGAAGTTCTTCGGCACCCAGTGGCGCGTGGTAATTCCCCAGGCGCTGCGGGTAGCGTTGCCGTCGCTGGCCAACGAATACATCTCCATCGTCAAGCTCACCTCCCTGGTGTCGGTGATCTCCCTGACCGAGATCCTGATGGTCGGCCAGCGCCTGTATTCGCAGAACTTCCTGGTGATCGAAACCATGGCGGCGGTGGCGTTCTTCTATGTGTTTATCGTCACGGTGTTCGACTTCCTGCTCAAGCGCCTGGAGCGCTTTCTCGACGTCAACCAGCGCAACGTGTCCCGTGTTCCCGATGCGGCGGTGCTGGCCCTGGCGACCCAGCAGCGCACTGCCTTGGCGCGCCCGGCCAATAATGGCGAGTCGGCGTTGCAGGCCACGCGGTTGCACAAGGCCTACAACGATATCGAGGTATTGGGCTCGGTGAATCTGCAGATCCAGCCCGGTGAAGTGGTGTCTGTGATCGGTCCGTCGGGCTCCGGCAAGACCACGCTGATCCGCCTGCTTAATGGTCTGGAGCAACTGGACAACGGCGAGATCAGGATCAATGGCCAACCCTTCATCCACTTGAACAAAGTCGGCGCGCAGAAACCCCAGTACATCGAGCACGCCGAGCATCGCCTGCACATCGGCATGGTGTTCCAGAGCTTCAACCTGTTCCCGCACTTGAGCGTGCTCGACAACCTGCTGATGGCGCCCAAGTACCACCGCCTGGGCGCGACCGCCGAACTCAAGCAACAGGCCTACGCGCTGCTGCACAAGGTCGGCATGCTCGACCACGCCTGGAAGTACCCGCACCAGTTGTCTGGCGGCCAACAGCAACGCGTAGCCATCGCCCGCGCCTTGATGATGCGCCCGCAGATCATGCTGTTCGATGAGCCTACCTCGGCGCTGGACCCGGAGAAGGTCAACGAGGTGCTGCAGGTGATCGAAGCCCTGGCCGAGGAGGGCATCACCATGGTCATCGTCACCCACGAGATGAACTTTGCCTTCAAGGTCTCCGACCGCATCGTGTTCATGGAGAAGGGCCGCGTGGTCTGCGACGACACGCCGGGCGTCTTGCGCAGCGGCCACAACCCACGCGTGGAGGCGTTCCTCAAGGACGTCTCGCTGGCGTGATCTCTTTAACGTTCAGGAAACACTAAAATGATCGAGCAATCGCAAATCGAACAATTCCAGCGCGACGGCTTCCTGGTGGTCGAAGGCGTGCTGTCGCAGGATGAAGTGGCCGCGTTGCAGCACGACTTCGACCAATGGGTGGAAGAAAGCCGCAGCCATGACCGGGGCTGGGGCGCCACTGTCGATGGCCGTGAGCGCTTTGACCTGGAGGGCGACCACCGCGCCGACCACCCGTCCCTGCGCCGGGTCAGCTCGCCCACGGAGATTTCGCCGGCCTATGAGCGCGTGGCGTTGCACTCGCGCATGGCGGCGATTTCCGCGCAACTGATCGGCGCCCAGGGTACGCGTTTTCACCACAGCAAGATCAACTCCAAACTGCCCCACACCGCGACCCAGGTGAAGTGGCACCAGGACTTCCTGTTCACGCCCCACAGCAACGACGACATCGTCACCGCCTTGCTGATGGTCAGCGAAGTGACGCCGCAGAACGGCCCGCTGAACGTGATCCCCGGCAGCCACAAAGGCCCGCTGTGGTCGCACTGGCAGCATCAGCGTTTCACCGGTTCGGTGGACGACAGCGTGGTCGCGCAACACTGCCAGCAACCGGTGGCCTGCTACGGGCCGGCCGGCTCGGTGTGCTTCATGCACACCCGGCTTTTGCATGCTTCCAGCCCAAACGAGACCGAACTGCCGCGCACGCTGTTCATCAGTGTCTATGCCGCTGAAGACGCGCTGCCCTTCGGCGAAAACCCGTTGCCCAGCGCACATGCCGGCCTGTTGGTGGCCGGTGAGGAAAGTGGCCTGGTGCGTTCCACCGACAACCACATGCGCCTGCCGCAGAAGCCTCGTGGCGCCTCGTTCTTCGTGCAACAGGCGGGACAAGATTCAGCCACTGCCTAACCCCCCTAAACCCTTGCAGGTAATCACCATGACAGCGTTTCGTAAAAGTGTTCGTCCCCTTGCCGTGTGCCTGCTGGGCGCAGCCGTTGCACTGACCTCGTTGGCCGCTTCGGCGTTCCAGCAGGACGGCAAGATCATCGCCGGTTCCGACGTGACGTTCTTCCCCTATGAGTACATGGATAACAACAAGCCGGCGGGTTTTGATATCGAGTTCATGGACGGCCTGGGCAAGGTCATGGGCCGCCAGGTCGAGACCCTCGACACACGCTTCCCCAACCTGATCACTGGCCTGCAGGCCGGGCGTTTCGATGTGACCAACTCGTCGATGTACATCACCGCCGAGCGGGTCAAAGTGATCGACATGATCCCTTATCTGAAAAGCGGCGAGTCGATCCTCACCCTCAAGGACAGCGCCTTCCAGCCCAAGACCCCGGAAGAGTTCTGCGGCCACAAGATCGGCTCCATGGGGGCCACCTCGTGGCTGGCGCAGATGAACAAGCTGTCCACCGAATACTGCGTCGCCAAGGGCCTGAAGCCGATCCAGATCAGCGAATACAGCACTGACCCGCAAACCACCCAGGCGCTGCTGGCCCACGCCGTCGAAGCGCAGATCACCGATGCCGCCGTGGCCCGAGGCGTGATCGACAAGCTCGGCAGCCGCGTGGTGATCTCGTCCGACACCCTGATCTACCCGGTGCTCAACGGCTTCGGCGTGAAGAAAGGCAATGACACGGTAAAAAAAGCCCTGCTCGACGGCCTGGAAAAATACCGCGCCACGCCGGAGTACGCCGCCCTGCTCAAGAAGTACAACTTCCAAGCGCCGACCGATGCCGACATCGCCGCACTGATGCCGAAGTAAACCTACACGCGCGTGCCGCATTCGCCTGCGGCCGCGCCCTGCGGAGAGCGATCCATGGCGTTATCCCACGAAGAACAGACGCGCATCGACCTGGCGGCGACCTTTCGCATCATCGCCCATCTGGGCATGCATGAAGCGGTGGCCAACCACTTCAGTGCCGCCGTTTCGGCCGATGGCAAACAGTTTCTGCTCAACCCGAAGTGGAAGCACTTTTCGCGTATCCGCGCGAGCGATCTGTTGCTGTTGAATGCGCACGACACGGCCTGTGCCGATCACCCCAACGTGGACGCCACGGCCTGGTCGATCCATGGGCAGATCCACCGGCTGTTGCCACAGACCCGTGCGGTGCTGCACCTGCACCCGGTGTACACCACGGCGGTGGCGTGCCTGGCCAGGCCGCACATCCCGCCGATCGACCAGAACACCGCGCGTTACTTCAACCGCGTGGCCGTGGACGAGCTGTACGGCGGCATGGCCGACACCGAGGCCGAAGGCGCACGGCTGGCCGGGTTGCTCGACGGCAAGACGCGCTTGTTGATGGGTAACCACGGCGTAATGGTCACGGCCGGTTCCATCGGTGAAGCGTTCGACGACATCTGGACCCTGGAACGTTCCTGCCAGATCCTCGTCACGGCCTGGTCCACCGGACAGCCGTTGCGGGTGCTGTCCGATGAAGTGGCGGAAAAAACCGCGCGGGGCTGGGAAGGCATCGCGGACTTTTCGCGCCAGCATTTCGAAGAAATGAAGCAGCTGATGATCGACGCTGACCCTTCCGTGCTCGATTGAGGACACCTCCATGACGTTTTCCGTTGTCGCCCGCTGCGCCGAGACGGGCCAGTTGGGCATTGCGATCAGCTCATCGAGCATTGCCGTGGGCGCGCGTTGCCCATGGCTGCGTCCCGGCGTGGGCGCGGTGGCATCGCAGAACATTACCTTGCCGAGCCTGGGGCCTCAGGTGCTGGATTTACTGGAGCAGGGCCTGACACCGAGTGAAGCGCTGGCGACGTTGGCCGGTCAGGATCACAGCGAGTATCGCCAGGTCAGCGTGATTGATCACTTGGGCCGCACCGCGCATTTCAGCGGTGCGCAGACCCTGGGTATTCACCACGCAGTGAGTGGCGAGCAATGCGTGGCGGCAGGGAACATGTTGGCCAACCCCGGCGTAATCGAGGCCATGGTGGCGGCGTTCGAAGCGGCCCCGGGGCACCTGGCCGACCGCCTGCTGGCCGCGATGCACGCCGGTGTGGCAGGTGGTGGTGAAGCGGGGCCGGTGCATTCGGCGGCGCTGGTGATTGTCGATGACCTGCTGTGGCCAGTGGTCAATCTGCGTGTGGATTGGGCCGATGCGGACCCGATCAGCGCCCTCGACCAACTCTGGCAAGCCTATCGCGGGCAACTGCAGGATTACATCGACCGCGCCCTCAACCCGCAGATCGCACCGGGTTATGCGGTGCCGGGAGATGACCGATGAACAGCCGCGACCTGCTGGCGCAACTGGTGCGTTTCGACACCACCAGCCGCGAATCCAACCTGGCCTTGATCGACTTCGTGCGCACCTATTTGCAAGACCACGGCGTGGCCTGTGAGCTGGTGTACAACGCGCACAAGAGCAAGGCCAACCTGCTTGCGACGATTGGTCCGGCGCAGGTGCCCGGCATCGTGTTGTCCGGGCATACCGATGTGGTGCCGGTGGACGGGCAGCGCTGGCGCGTGGCGCCGTTCGAGCTGACCGAACAGGACGGCAAGTTGTACGGTCGTGGCACGGCGGACATGAAGGGCTACATCGCTTGTGTGCTGGCGTGCGTGCCGGCGTTGGTGCAGGCGCCGTTGCGCATGCCGGTGCATATCGCGCTGTCCTACGATGAGGAAGTCGGTTGCCTGGGCGTGCGCTCGCTGATCGAGCGGTTCCACGGGCAGCCGGTCAAGCCGCTGCTGTGTGTGATTGGCGAACCCACCGAACTCAAGCCGGTGCTGGGCCACAAAGGCAAGCTGGCGATGCGCTGCCAGGTGCATGGCGCGGCGTGCCATTCGGCGTACGCGCCGGCGGGCGTGAACGCCATTGAATACGCGGCGCGCCTGGTCAGCGAATGGGTGCGGCTCGGCGAAACGCTCAAGGCGCCAGAGCATCTGGATGCGCGTTTCGACCCGGCGTTTTCTACGGTGCAGACTGGTTTGATCAGTGGCGGCAAGGCGCTCAATATCGTGCCGCAGGACTGCAGTTTCGACTTTGAAGTGCGCTCGCTGCCGGCCCAGGATCCCTGGCAGGTGGTGCAGCAACTGCGCGACTACGCCGAGTACTCCCTGTTGCCGGCGATGCGCGCGGTGAGTGCGCAATCGGCGATCAGCATCAGTGAGTTGTCGAGCTATCCCGGGCTGGCCACAGCGCCTGAAAGCCAGGCCGCCGAATGGGTGGCGCAGTTCTGTGGCTCGCAGGATTTTGGCACGGTGGCCTTTGGGACAGAGGGGGGTCTGTTCGACCAGGCCGGTATTCCTACGGTGGTGTGTGGGCCTGGCAGCATGGAGCAGGGCCACAAACCGGACGAGTTCATCAGCCTGGCGCAGTTGCAGGCCTGCGACCGGATGTTGGCGCGGGTGCTGAAGTTTGTGAGCGTGTAGGTTACCTGTGGGAGGGGGCTTGCCCCCGATGGCGATGGGTCAACTAACAATGCAGTGACTGGATGTCCGCAATCGGGGGCAAGCCCCCTCCCACCTTTGATCTTTGTTGTGCCCTCGAACTGTCAGTGCTTTGCCACGCCCACCCGCCACTGCGCAGGCGGCAGGACTCCATTGACCAGGTAATTGCCTACGATCCGCGACTTGTACACCCGCGGGTTATGGTTCGCCAGGGTGCGCGCATTGCGCCACAGCCGATCCAGCGCCTTGCTGCTGGCGGTGGCACTGGCGCCCAGGGCGTCGAACAAGGCGGTGGTCGCGGCCAGCGTCGCATCCACCACCGGGTTCACCGCCAGGCACACTTCCAGCTCGGCCAATGCAACCTGCGGATCATCGTCATGCAGTGGCTGGTCATGGGCAATCACAGACTGCGCGGTGTACTCCAGGCGTTGCGCCGCTTGCTGGGCAATCGCTTGAGCAGCGTAGGCTTGGCTCGCGACTTCGCCAATCACCTGTAGCAGTTGCACGTCCTGGCCTGCGGTGTCGGCATTGCCCGTGGTGAAGGTGCGGGCGCGCTGGCTGAGTTCTTCGGCACCGCTGAGGGCGGCGCGTCGGGCGATTCCGGCGAGGGTGCTGAGGTGGTAGAGCTGGAAGAACGACTGTCCATGGCCGAAGCGCTGTTGGGTGGGGCGCGCGTCGTTGTCCATCACCGGTGCGTGATCGAAGATGCAGGTGCCGCTGGCGGTGAGGCGTTGGCCGAAGCCGTTCCAGTCGTCGACGATCTTCACGCCGGGGGCTTTCAGGTCGACGACAACCGTATACACGGTGCCGTTTTCACCGGTCGCGATGGTATTGATCAGGTCGCTGTAGAGCGCGCCGGTGGTGTAGAACTTCTTGCCGCTGATGCGCAATGCGCCGGCGGCATCGCGGTGCAGGCGGGTGTCGAAATCGCCACGGGCTCCGTTGCCGACTTCGGTGCTGCCGGGGGAGAGCAGGGCGCCTTGGCCGAGGCGGTCCAGCCACTTGGCGCGCCAGTCGAGGTCCTTGGCGCTGAGTACGTCTTCGCAAAAACCAAAGTGGCCGCGCAGGGCCTGGGTGATGTTGGAGTCGGCGGCGGACAGTTCCGCAAGCAGCGTGAGCAGCTCGACCAGGGTCGCATCCTGGCCGCCATAACTGGCCGGCAGGCGCCAGCGCGGCAAACCCAGGGCGTTCAGTTGCTGGATCACCGTGGCGAGGCTGGCGCGTGTCTGATCCGCCTCGGCGGCCTGCGCGAGAATGTGCGCAAACAGTGGGCGAAACGGCGCGGCCAGTTGTTCGTAGCGGGCAGTGGGCGGAGCGCCCCAGATATTCAAAGCGGGAATCGACATGCAATGGACCTTGCTGAAAGTGGTTCAGGTGCTGGGGTCCAGTGGTCTGGTGACGTCACCCTAACCCAGCGGCAGCGAAGGTTTTAATACGAAAAGCAACTAGCGACCTGTGGGACGGTTCTATCGATAGTGCCCAACAGTATTAAACCCCGCGCTTTTATTGCGTTAGTTTCTACCTGACGCGACCAGACTGCATGCCCACAGATGGTTAAACCAACCCTCTAACCCTGTGGGATTTTTCATGATCAACCGTCGAACACTGCTGTCCTTGCTGGGCGTGGCCTCCCTTGCGCTCTATGGTCCGTCGGCCAGCGCCGCCGAGCCGTTGACCCTCGTCGTGGGTGACCAGTTCTTTTCCAACCGCATCGTGCTGGAGCTGTCCGGCGAGCTGAAGGACCTGCCGTACAAAGTCGACTTCAAGCGCTTCAACACCGGTTCCCCGGTAGCCTCGGCCGTGGCCAGCGGCGCGCTGGATGTGGGCATCGTCGGCGACACCCCGGTGATCAGCCTGGCCGCCAACGGCGCACCGGTAAAAGTCGTCGCCAGCACCCAGACCAGCCTTGATGGCGTGGGCATTGTGGCGCGCAAGGGCATTCACTCGGTGGCCGACCTCAAAGGCAAGACCGTCGCCATCTGGAACGGCTCATGGAGCCAGCAACTGGCGTACAAGGCGCTGGATGAAGCGGGGGTGCCACGCAGCAGCGTCAACTTCAAATACCTGCTGCCGGCCGAGGCCAGCCTGGCGTTGACCCAGGGCGACATCGACGCCTTCGGCACCTGGGAACCCTACGTGTCGTTGCAGGAAAAAGAAGGCAGCACCCTGATCCGCAACGCCAAGGGCCTGATGAGTGCGCCGACCTACATCGTGGCGTACGAGCCGGCCCTGGCGCAGAAAAGCGCGATCATCAAAGACTTCATTGCCCGCCTGACTCGCGCCCGAGCCTGGAGCAACACCCACGTCGATGAATACGCCGAAGCCTGGGCGAAGGCCAACCAGTCGGCGCCGGAAATCGCCAAGGTGTGGTTCAAGCGCGATGCAATCAAGGTGCTGCCGATCTCGCCGACGATTATCAGCGAGGCCCAGGCCACGGCGGACTTTTTGGTGGATGCACAGATGTTGAAGCAGCGGTATGACGTGGCGCCGTTGTTTGATCGGGTGCTTTAAACATTGGGGAAACAAGCGCTCATAGTATCCATCCGATGGTTGTGCAGGTGCTGAACCAGGGTTTTTTGTTCCGGCGCTCGCCGGAAACAACGAGACGATCCAGAAGCTGATGCTGGCCTTGGGCGTCGAGCTGACGGTACAGCCAATTGCAGGAGCGGGCGTGCTCGCGAAGAAAACCTAGGCATTGCGTTTATCCGGAGAGGACGCGTTATCGTTGGCGATCTTCGCGAGCAAGCTCGCTCCTGCAGGAAGGGGTTATCGCACCAGGCAGGGTTGCTTGTTGTTGAAGCGCCACCCCGGAATCAAGAATTGCATCGCCACGCTGTCATCCCGCGCGCCGAGGCCCATGCCTTTGTAGACTTCGTGGGCCTGGGCCACGGCGTCCAGGTCGATCTCCACACCCAGGCCTGGTTTGCTTGGGACCTTCACGTAACCACCTTCGATCTTCAGCGGCGCTTTGGTCAGGCGCTGGCCGTCCTGCCAGATCCAGTGGGTGTCGATGGCGGTGATGTCGCCCGGTGCTGCGGCGGCCACCTGGGTGAACATCGCCAGGGAAATATCGAAGTGGTTATTGGAGTGCGAGCCCCAGGTGAGGCCCCACTCATGGCACATCTGTGCAACACGCACCGAGCCCTGCAGGGTCCAGAAGTGCGGGTCGGCGAGGGGGATGTCGACCGATTGCAGCTGGATCGCGTGGCCCATCTCGCGCCAGTCGGTGGCGATCATATTGGTGGCGGTCTTAAGGCCGGTGGCACGGCGGAATTCGGCCATGACCTCACGACCTGAGTAACCGTTTTCTGCACCGCAGGGGTCTTCGGCATAGGCGAGTACGTGGTGCTGGTCGCGGCACAGGCGGATAGCCTCTTTCAGTGACCAGGCGCCGTTCGGGTCGAGGGTGATGCGTGCATCCGGGAAGCGTTCGGCCAAGGCGGTGACCGCTTCGATTTCGGCGTCGCCGCTCAATACGCCGCCTTTGAGCTTGAAGTCGTTGAAGCCGTATTTGGCCTGGGCGGCTTCGGCCAGGCGTACCACGGCGTCGCTGGTCAGGGCTGTTTCGTGGCGCAGGCGGAACCAGTCGTCGTCGCTGTCGGCTTCGTTGCGGTAGGCCAGATCGGTTGCGCTGCGGTCGCCGACATAAAAAAGGTAGCCGAGCATTTTTACCGCATCACGCTGCTGTCCTTCGCCGAGCAAGGCCGCCACCGGCACTTCGAGAAACTGGCCCAGCAAATCGAGCAGCGCCGCTTCCATGGCGGTGACGGCATGGATGGTGATGCGCAGGTCAAAGGTCTGCAGGCCGCGACCGGCGGCATCGCGTGAAGCAAAGGCGCTGCGCATCTGGTTGAGGATGCGCTGGTACTGGCCGATGGGCTGGCCGATCACCAGGCTGCGGGCGTCTTCCAGGGTTTCGCGGATGCGCTCGCCGCCGGGCACTTCGCCGACGCCGGTGTTGCCCGAACTGTCCTTGAGGATGACGATATTGCGCGTGAAGTATGGCCCATGGGCGCCGCTGAGATTGAGCAACATGCTGTCGTGGCCGGCGACGGGGATGACCTGGAAGTGCGTAACGACGGGAGTATTCATGGCAGGTTCCTGACGGGTCTCAAAGTGGTTTGCCGAGGGCGGCGGTGGGCACGCCGCTCGGTGGCTTCAATGCGGCAGAGGGGGCCGTCCTGGCAAAAAACACCAGGACCGCGGCGAGCACCGAGGTGCCGGCCAGGCCATAGAGGCCACCCTGGATCGAACCGGTGGTCTGCTCCAGAAAGCCGAAGGTGGTCGGCGCGACGAAGCCGCCCAGGTTACCGATGGAGTTGATCAGCGCGATCACCGCAGCGGCAATGCGCACATCCAGGTAGCCCTGGGGGATCGGCCAGAACAGTGACGACGCCGACTTGAAGCCGATGGCCGCAAAGCAGATCGCCACAAACGCGAAGATAGGCCCGCCGGTGGTCGACATGAACATCCCCGCCGCCGCAATCAGCAGTGCTGCCGCGACCCAGGCCTGCTGGAACTTGAACTTGCCGGACAACGACGCGAAGGCGTACATGGCGATGATCGAGATCAGCCACGGGATCGAGTTGAAGAAACCGACCTGAACATCACTCAAGTCGCCCATCTTCTTGATGATGCTCGGCAGCCAGAACGTGGCGGCATAGATCGTCAGCTGGATGCAGAAATACAACGCGCAGAACAGCAGGATCTGGCGGTCCTTGAGCAGCTTGCCTAGGGTCGGCTTGACGCGGGTGAGGGCTTCGCGGTCGCGTTGTTCCTGGTCGATGGCATTGACCAGTGCGTCCTGTTCCTCGCGGGTCATCCATTTGGCGTCGTGGGGTTTGGAGTCGAGCCAGAACCACACAAAGAACCCCAGCGCCACTGAGGCCAGGCCTTCAATGGCAAACATCCATTGCCAGCCGTGAAAGCCAAACCCTTCGATCTGCAACAGCGCGCCGGAAAGCGGACCGGAAATCAGTGACGCGACCGCCGAGCCACTGAGGAAAATCGCAATGGCTTTACCACGCTCCACACCGGGCAACCAGCGCGTGAAGTAGTAGATCACCCCCGGGAAAAAGCCGGCTTCAGCCACGCCCAGCAAGAAGCGCAGGATGTAGAAGTGGGTTTCGTTCTGAATGAACGCCATCAGCGTAGCGACGATGCCCCAGGTGAACATGATGCGGGTCAGCCAGATACGCGCGCCGACCTTTTGCAGCAGCATATTGGAGGGCACTTCGAAGAGGGCATAGCCGATGAAGAACAACCCGGCACCGAAGCCATACGCCGCTGCGCCGATGCCCAGGTCGTGTTCCATGTGCGTGCGCACAAAACCGATATTGACCCGGTCGATGTAGTTGAGGATGAACATGATCACGAACAGTGGGAGCACATGGCCCTTCACCTTGCTCACGGCGCGCGTGAGGACGGCATCATTTTCGGGTGTGGCAGATGCATGGCTTGAAGTGGTCACCATTCCAGACTCCCCCTGATTGTTTTTATGTGGGTTTGCGTGTCGAGTTGCCAGACATCATACAAGTTGTTTTATTTATTCTGCAACATCCTTGGGTTTTCTTGGTTGTAGAGAGCTTTACAAATTAGTTGTCATACAAGTCGATGGTTTTTTGCGCATCAACCACCCTGTAGGCGCGAGGGCCAGGTGGGGATGTTAAGCTTGCGGCTGCTCAACCCTGTGGACGCGTAATATGCCCATCGATAATGGAAGCTCTGTCCGCAGACGCTCCACCAACCTGGCCCAAGGCGTGGTCGACGCGCTGACCCAACGCATCCTGCTCGGCCAACTCAAACCCGGTGAAAAACTGCCCTCGGAATCCACCATCGTGCACGAGCACGGCGTGAGCCGAACGGTGGTGCGCGAGGCTATCTCCAAGTTGCAGGCGTCCGGCCTGGTCGAGACCCGCCACGGCATCGGCACCTTTGTGTTGGAGCAGCAGGCCCAGCAAGGTTTGCGCCTGCATGTGGACACGGTGGCCAGCGTGCGCAACATGCTGGAGTTGCGCCTGGGCCTTGAAGTACAAGCTGTCGCGCTGGCGGCCGTGCGCCGCACCGACGCCCAATTGGCCCACATGCGCCAGGCGCTGGACGACTACCAGGCTTCCCTGGCCAGTAACGACAGCTGCGTGGAGGAAGACAAACGCTTTCACCAACTGATCGCCGAGGCCACCGGCAACACCTTCTTCACCGAAATCATGCTGCACTTGGGCAATGCGATGATCCCGCGCACCCAGGTCAAGGGCGATGAGCGCGGCGGTGCCGACTTCGCCAGGCTGGGCCAGTTGGCGAACCTGGAACACGAGGCGATCTTCAACGCGATCAAACGCCAGGACCCGGACGCCGCCCGCGCCGCCATGGTGCTGCACCTGACCAACAGCCGCGATCGTTTTTCCGGGGAGCAGGGCCGTTGAACGAACACAGCTTATCCCTGCGCCTGGAGCGCGTGGCCGCTAACGTACCGGCGAGTGCGCGGCTGGCCGATATCGGCTCCGATCACGGTTATTTGCCGGTGGCGTTGCTGCGTCGCGGCCTGATCACGGCGGCAGTGGCGGGGGAGGTGGCGACCACGCCATTCCATGCGGCGCGACGTACCGTGCGCGACAATGGCCTGGAACAGCAGGTCACCGTGCGCCTGGCCGATGGGCTGGCGGCCATCGAACCCCATGACGGCATCACCGCTATCAGCGTCTGCGGCATGGGCGGCGAGACGATCCGCGACATTCTTGAAAGCGGCAAACGGCACCTGAGCGGCCAGGAGCGCCTGATCCTGCAACCCAACGGTGGCGAACAACCGCTGCGCCAGTGGCTGATGGACAACGGCTACGCGATCCTCCATGAAGAGCTGCTGCGCGAGAACCGTTTCTACTACGAGATCATCGTGGCCGAGCGCACCGGACCGGTGGCCTACACCGCCGAACAGCTGTACTTCGGCCCCCTGCAAATGCAGGCGCGCAGCCCGGCGTTCCTGGCCAAGTGGCAGCGCCTGTTGCAGCAAAAGCACAAGACCCTGGCCAGCTTCAAGCAGGCGCGGCAGGCGGTGCCGCAGGAAAAGTGGCAGGAGATTTCCCAACAGGCCAGGTGGATCACCGCGCTGCTGGCTTGATCGACCCTCATTCAAACCTGATGACCAAGGACAACCACCATGGCAGACGCCATCGACCCCACCTTCTACGACCGCGCCGACGCGCATATCGAGCTGTCGAACGCGCAGTTCCAGGCCCACGAAAACCTCGGCCAGGTCAGCGCCTCGATGATGTTTGGCACCACGCGCTTCAACGCCTGGGCGAGTGCGCGCAACTTCAAGTCCGGCGCGGAAATGGCCGATGCACGGGAGGCTATGTTGAAGTACTTCTGCGACCAGTACCGGATGATGCTTGAGGATAATCTGGATGATCACATCAATAACTTCAGCCGGTACATGGCCGGACAGACGCAAGGGTAAGCGAGGCTGTCGGGGAGTGAAAATGTAGGAGGGGGCTTGGATTTGTGGCGTGGTTACAAATCTGCGCTCAGTGATGGGTGGTTTTGCCCCATTTCAGGGCGCTTTGCGTGCACCGTCAGGTGCCAACCCGTCTGTATCCGGCCTCTCTACCAACGGCCCACATCTTGCTAGTGCCTTCCCAATCAATGACATGGCATTTTGCTGTTAGTCATTTCAAGGCTTCACCCGGCGGTGCACCGCCTGGGTCGTTTTTGGGGAGTGGTCGCACATGCACAGCCTTTTATCACCGGGTATCCGCCTGCTGGGGCGGTTCGGCTTTGCGCGCAAGTTCCAGATTCTATTCTTCCTGTTCATGCTGCCCCTGGCGGGCAGCCTGTGGATGATCGGCTCGGACTATCGCGACAAACTGACCGTGATTTCCAGCGAGCAATCCGGCGTTCGCCAACTGCTGGCCCTGGATGGGCTGGACGGCCAGTTGACGGCGCAGCGCAACCTGGCCGCACGCTGGAAAGCCGCCGATATCCTGCACGCCCCGACCCCGGCGGCGAAGGCGGCGATGGACAAGGTCGATGCGAATTTCCCACTGATCCTGCAGAGCCTGCAAGCCCTGGGGGATTCACTCAAGGCCCGGAATGCCGGCGCCGACGTGCTGGCCCGCTTCGATGCGTTGCAGGCCACGGTCAAGGGCATGGACTCCCAGTCTCTGCGCACCGTGGGCTGGTGGCCGGACGGTTACGACCGTTTCACCTCGGCCCTGACCGCCATGCAAACCCTGCGCGAACAGATCACCCTGGACGCCGGCCTGATTCTCGACCCGTGGCTGGAAACCTACCTGTTGATGCAGATTTCCACCCAGTACACGCCGGACCTGATCGAGCGCATCGGGCGCATGGCCAGTGTCGGCCAGTCGTCCATCGCCTCGGGGCAATTCACCTTGCAAAGCCGTTTGCAGATGCGTGACCTGCGCGGCCGTATCGGCGATGCGCGGGACCAATTGGTCAAGGCGGCGGCCTCGCTCAAGGCCAAGCAATATGCCGGCCTGGAACCCTGGACCACCCAGTACGACACCAGCCTGCAACGCCTGGACAACGAACTCAAAGTGCTCGACGACGGCGTGTTCGGCGGCACCATCAAGCTTGATACCGCGGCCTTTGAAACCAGTGTCGACGGCATGCTCGACAGCCTGGGCGCGCTGCGTAACCAATCCCTCGACTCGCTGGATGCGCGCCTGGGTCACTACCGTGACCGTTCGTTGCAGAAATTTGTCCCCGTCGCGGCCCTATTCAGTCTGCTGGCCCTGGCCGCACTGTACCTGTTCATGTGCCTGCAAGCCTCGATCCGCCGCAGCGCCAGCGGCATCACCACCCTGGCCGAGTCCCTGCGCGACGGCAACCTGTGCGTGGAGGTGGCGGTGGAAGGGCGCGACGAACTCGCGGCCATCAGCACCGCGCTGAACGTGGCGGTGGTGCAACTGCGCACCAGCCTGCTGGGGGTCAATCACGAGACGCAGCAACTCGGCTCGGCGGTGCTCACCCTCAATTCGCAATCGGGCAGCACCCTTACCGAAGTCGAAGACCAGCAACACCAAATCAGCCAGATTGCCGCCGCTGCGACCCAGCTGGCCGCCACTTCCCTGGGCGTCGCCAAAAGCTGCGAGCACGCCTCGGGCAGTGCCCAGCAGACCCGGCGTATTGCCGAAGACAGCAGCCGTGACAGCCAGCGCACCACGGCCAGCATCCAGCAACTCAACCAACGCCTGACTGATACCGCCGATGCGCTGGAGCAAGTCAGCCAGCAGGGCCAGCAGATTCAGTCGGTGGTCGACACCATTCGCGGCATCGCCGAACAGACCAACCTGCTGGCCCTCAACGCCGCCATCGAAGCCGCGCGCGCCGGCGAGCAGGGCCGTGGTTTTGCGGTGGTGGCCGATGAAGTGCGCAGTTTGTCGCAGCGCACCCAGGCCTCCACCGCACAGATCGCCGGTACCGTGGACAGCCTGCGCGCCACGGTCAGCCAGGCGGTCACCCTGATGGGCGCCGCGTGTGAACAAGCGCTGGCGGATGCGGAGTCCGTCACCGGGCTGGGCACCCGTCTGGGCGAGATCGCCGGGGCGGTGCAGCAGGTGACCGACACCCTGGCGCAGATCGCCACCGCCGTCGAGGAACAAGCGGCGACGGCGGATGAAGTGAGCGGCAACATCCAGCAAGTGGACCAGGCCGCCGGGCGCTTGCTCGACGGTGCGCGGGCAGTGAACCGCGCAGCCGACACCCTGAGCAAAGGCAGCCAGGCGTTGAGCGATAACACGGCGCGGTTCCGCCTGGGCTGAGCAATGGGATGAACCTTCGGCGGATATGGGGCTCACTTGTCAGGTAGCCCTGTGTTCTTGCCGAAAGGAATCCGCATGCCCGCCACGCCCCTCCCGCACGGCCCCGTGATTCGCGAACTGAGCCTGCGCGCCGTCATCACCGGCACCTTGCTCGGCATTCTGCTCACGCCCTCCAATGTGTACGCCGGGTTGAAGATCGGCTGGTCGTTCAACATGTCGATCATTGCCTTGCTGATCGGCTATGCCATCTTCCAGGGATTGGCCAAGCGTGCCACCGAACCACTGCCGTGGACCTTGCACGAAAGCAATATCAACCAGACCGTCGCATCGGCCGCCGCGTCGATCATTTCCGGCGGGTTAGTGGCGCCGATCCCGGCCTATACCTTGCTCACGGGCAACCAGTTGGACGCTGTGCCGATGATCGCGTGGGTGTTCTCGGTCAGTTTCCTGGGCATTTGGATCGCCTGGTATCTACGGCCGTCTCTGCTGAATGACCACGCGTTGAAATTCCCCGAAGGCATGGCCACCCTGGAAACCCTGTTGCACATTTACAACCACGGTCGCGAAGCCGCGACGCGTTTGAAGGTGCTGCTCAGCGCCGCGCTGCTCTCCGGTTTGGTCAAGTGGGTCGATACCTTTATGTGGGCGTTCCCGCGCTGGTCGCCCAGCGCGCACTTGGAGCGCCTGACGTTCACTGCCGACCCTTCGCTGTTGCTGGTGGGCTTTGGCGGCATCATCGGCATTCGCGTGGGCCTGACCCTGCTGCTCGGCGCCCTGCTCGCCTGGGGCGGGCTGGGCCCCTGGTTGTTGGCGCAACACCTGGTGACATTGCCTGCGGACACCAGCGGCCCACAGTTCGCCGCGCTGGTGGAGTGGTTGCTGTGGCCGGGTGTGAGCCTGATGGTGTGTTCCACCCTGGCCTCGTTGACGATACGTTTGTGGGGTTTGTACCGATCGACCCAGTCCAGCGGCGGCTCGACGTGGACCCTGCCCAAGCCCGGGCCCGCCGCTGGGTTTGCGCTGTCGATCGGGCTGGTGGTGAGTCTGCAGGCGCTGCTGTTCGGCATCGACCTGGGAATGGCGTTGCTCACCATTCCGCTGGCGATCTGCCTGGCTGCCGTCGCCGCGCGCGTGGTGGGGGCCACCGGCATCCCGCCCATCGGTGCCATCGGCCAACTGTCCCAATTGAGCTTCGGCATCGTTGCGCCGGGGCAGGTGCCGATCAACCTGATGAGCGCCAATACCGCTGGCGGTTCAGCCGGGCAATGCACGGACCTGATGAACGATTTCAAGGTGGGCAAGGCCATTGGCGCCACACCGCACAAACAAGTGATCGCGCAGATCCTGGGGGTTTTCATCGGCAGTATCGTCGGTGTATTCGCCTACCTGGCACTGATCCCCGACCCGCAATCCATGTTGCTCACCGAAGAGTGGCCGGCACCGGCGGTCGCCACCTGGAAAGCCGTGGCACAAACCCTCACCCATGGGCTCGACTCGCTATCGACCAGCATCCGCTGGGCGATTGCCATCGGCGGCTTGGTTGGCGTGCTGCTCGGCGTGCTGGACAGTACCTTGCCTGCCCATCGCGCCCGCTTCCTGCCGAGTGCCGCGGCATTGGGCCTGGCCTTCGTGCTGCCGGCTTCGGTTTCGCTGATGATGGCCCTGGGCGCCATACTGACCTGGCTGGTGAGCTGCCGCTGGCCGAGCCTCACCGAGCGTTTTGCGATTACCGCCGCTGCCGGCTTGATCGCGGGGGAGAGCATCACCGGCGTCGGTGCTTCATTGTGGTCGATGGTGAGGTGACGCATGGCTCGGCAAACGCCGAGCCTACCGTCCCGGCCTCAGGCGATCTTCACATTCATGGTGATCTTCGCCGTAAACACCTTCACCCCGCCCTCATCGAAAATATCCACCGGCACGATCTTGTCGCCAGCCGTTGACCAGTCAATGCCACTGCCATCCGCCACCGCACGTATGTTCGACTTGGCCTTCGCCAGGTACTCCACGGTCATGCCCTTGGGAATCCATCTGGCGCCTTGGGCAATCGACACATCCGTCATCGTGCCGCCGGCCAATTCCGCCGCGTTGCACAACGCAATCGCATGCACCGAGGCCAGGTGGTTGGTGATTTCCTTGCGAAACGGCACGTTGACCACCGCATGGCCTGGGCGCAGTTCGGCGATTTCAGGGTTGATGGTGCTGAAGTAGGGCGCCACCTGGCAGGCCATCTGGCTGAAGGCGGCTGGGCCTACGCTGTTGAACATGCTGAGAAACTGACTCATGGATTTCCTCCTGATAGGTTTACAGAATAATATTCTGTGACGGAACAATATTCTGTAAATTCCAAGGGTGTCAAGCCATGCCTTCTCTAGCGGCTGCTGTACCTTTAGACTCCGCACATTTGGCGAGCGACTTCATGCACGCACCTGATCTGATCGAGCGCACCTTCCCGGGCCGACGCAGCGACCTCAAGCGCAGCATCCTGCGCGAGGCGCTGGCCTGCTTTAACGAAGTGGGTATTGAAGCCACGAACATCGAAACCATCCGCGCGCGGTGCGACACCAGCGTGGGTGCCATCTACCACCATTTCGGCAGCAAGGAAGGCATCGTCGCCGCGCTGTTTTTTGCCGCGCTGGAGGACCAGGCCGCCCTGCGTGAGCACTACCTGACGCAGGCGCAAACCGCCCAGGCAGGTGTGCAAGCGTTGGTGTGCAGCTATGTGGAGTGGGTGGACGCACAACCCGACTGGGCGCGCTTTGTGTTCCAGAGCCGTTTCGCCGTGGCCAACGGCCCGTTCAAGGATGAATTGCTCACCCGCAACAAACAGCGCAATCGGCAATTGACCGAGTGGATGAGCGAGGAGGGCCGCGCTGAAGCGTTCAGCCACATTCCCGCCGAGCTTTTGCTCTCGCTGATCATTGGCGCAGCGGAAAACTACGCCCGGGCGTGGTTGTCCGGGCGGGTCAAGAAAAGCCCGAATGCCTATGCGTCGTTGTTGGCCCAGGCGGCGTGGGCGTCGATCAGCCAAACGCCTCCTCAATAAACGCCTCGAGTGTCTTCTCTTCCAGGATCTCCATGGAGAAGTGCCCGAAGCGCTTGGGCAGCCAGATAATGCGCCCGCCAGAAGGTGACTGCAGGTTCTCGCGGGCCAGGGGCACGCCGTTTTCATTCTCGGGTTGCACACCGGCGGCGATCAGCTCGTCATAGGCGACCTCGATGTCCGGCGTGGTGTAGCAGTGGCGGTAAATCATGCCTTCGCCGTGGGCGTCCAACAGCTCGCGCAGATTCCCGACAATCGGCTGGACCAGCATGAACCGCTCTTGCCCCATCAGCACCACGGCATAGCGCACATGCAGACCGCCGCGTTCCCACACGAAAGTCTTTGAGATGCGTGCGTTGAGGATGTACGCGTAATAGGCGCAAGCCTCCTCGAGGTTTTCAACCAGTATGTCGACGTGACTGAACTTCAGGTCCATGGAGGAACTCCTGTGAAATCGATCCCCATGGTAACCACGCGTGTTTGTCGCGTTGAAATTTAATTGTCGGCACTCCCGGACGCTGGCGTAGTCTGTTTCCAAGACATCCTTTCGCTCCGCGGAGTACTCAATGATCATCGTCCACCACCTCAACAACTCACGTTCGCAACGCATCCTGTGGCTGCTCGAAGAACTCGGCCTGCCTTACGAGATCAAGCGCTACCAGCGTGACCCAAAGACCAACCTGGCGCCGCCGGAACTCAAGGCCATCCACCCGCTGGGCAAATCCCCGGTGATCGAAGACGGTGGCCAGGTGTTGATCGAGTCCGCCGCGATCATCGACTACCTTATCCGCCATCACGGCCAGGGCCGCCTGCAACCGGACCCGGCCAGCGCTGCCTATGACACCTACGTGCAATGGCTGCACTTCGCCGAGGGCTCGGCCATGTTGCCGTTGATGCTCAACCTCTATGTTGGCCGCCTGGGTGAAGCCGGCGCGCCGTTGCATCCGCGTATTGAATCGGAAGTGGCCAACTACCTGGGTTATCTGAACGACGCGCTGGCGGATAAAGCATACTTGCTGGGCGACGAGCTGAGCGGTGCGGATATCCAGATGAGCTTTATCGGCGAAGTCGCCGGGGCCCAGGGCAAATTGCAGGCCTACCCGCACCTGGCGGCTTGGGTGGCAAAATTCCAGGCCCGACCTGCGTATCGCAAGGCAGTGGAGCAGGGTGGGGAGTATGCGTTTGCCAAGTGACGCGGGCTAGGCAAAGCGGGCCAGGCTCATCAAACACCTGGTCCGCCGCACTTGCAATCAAACGAACAGCGTAATCGCCCCGGTCAACAACGACACCCCGATCATCAGCAGCGAGAGCAATACCGCCCACTTGACTGTGCTCTTCTGAAAGTCCCCGAGGTCTCGGTCAATCATCCCCACCAGCAACAAGGTCGATGCCACCAGCGGGCTGATTTGATGCACTGGTTGACCCAGTACCGACGCGCGGGCAATGTCCATCGGGCTGATGCCGTAAGCCGCCGCCGCGTTAGCCAGGATCGGCACCACGCCAAAGTAATAGGCGTCGTTGGACAGCAGGAACGTCAACGGCATACTAGTAATTGCCACCACTAGGGGAAACAAATGCCCCCAGGACGGCGGGATGGCGTGGACCAGTAACTGGGCAATTGCGTCGACCATCCTGGTGCCGGAAAAGATCCCCGCAAACACCCCGGCTGCAAACACCAGCAGCACCACGACCATGGCATTGCCGGCATGGGCGAGCATCCGTTCTTTCTGCAGGTTCAGGTGCGGGTAGTTCATCACCAGCGCCACCATGAAGCCCAGCAAAAAACTGATCACCGAATTCAGCAGCCCGGTGACCAGGCACACCATCACGATCAGCACGAGGATCAGGTTGGGCACCACCATCCGTGGTTTTTTATGTTCTCCCTGGCCGATGATCGATTCGATGTAGCAATCATCACCGCCACTGGCCAGGTTCACCACGCCCATGCGCCTGCGCTCGCGCCGCCCCAGCAGGAATGCGCTGTAGAGCACACCGAGCGCACCCACTGCCATGGTCGGTAGCAAGGGGATGAAGTACTCGGCGGCATCCAGCCCGAGTACGGCGATCACCCGTGTGGCCGGGCCACCCCAGGGGGTCATACCGCCCATGACGCTGAGCGACAACACGCACAGGCTCGCCAGGATCATCGGGTTCATGCCGATCCGCTTGTACAGCGGCAGCATCGCCGCGCAGGTGATCATGTAGGTCGTGGTGCCGTCACCATCCAGGGCGGTGGTCAACGACAGGATCGCGGTGCCCATGGCGATCTTGACCGGGTCCCCGTTTACCACCCTGAGGATCAGTTTGATCATGGGGTCGAACAAGCCGGCGTCAAACAGCACGCCGAAAAACAGAATCGCGAACAGCAACAAGGCGGCCGATGGCGCGACCAGCTTGATGCCGTCGAGCATCATTTTGTCAGTGGTGAGCGCGAAACCTGCCAGGATCGAAAAGATCACTGGCACCACGACCAACGCCACAATCGGCGAAAGCCGCTTCGCCATGATCAGGTAGGTAAACACCACGACCATCGATAAGCCGAGAAATGCCAACATGTCAGGTACTCTTGTTTTTATTGGGAATGTCGCAGGCGTTGTCAGTGGGCGACGGTGGCACCCACTATTCCGTGGCGTTCGAGGGCCTTGGCGACGAAGCCGCTGGCCTTGGCCCGCTCGACGAATTGGTGCAGCAGGTCGGCGGCTTCCTTGCCATACGCATGGGGCACGCCCATGGCCTGGCGGATCTGCATGAAGCGCCCCGGCAGCAAGCGCAGGCCGGGCAACCGCGCGGCATCGAACTCCAGCTGCTGCTTTACGCCCGCCGCCACATTGGCACCGCTGGCCAAGAAGGTCTCGACCACGGCAGGCGAGGTGGGGGAGCGAACAATTGTGGCGTGCTTGAGCTCGCGTGTCAGGTGCAAGTCATAGGCGCTGCCTTTGCCCACCACCAGTTCAATTCCGGGCATATCCACTTGGGCGTTGTCGTCCAGGGGCGAATCGTCCCTGACCAGGTAGCAGCCTTCGATCAACACGTAGGGTTCGGTAAACGCCAGTTGCTCGGCCCGCGCCGGGTCGATGGCGAAGAAGCCGAAATCGGCGCGGCCCGCTGAAACCGCCGCAACTGATTCCCCGGCACTCTTGAACACGCACAGCGCCAGCGTCAGCCCGAGCTCGGCGGCGAAGGCGTGGGCCAGGTCCACCGATACGCCAACGGCCTGGCCGGCGTCATCCAGTCGCGCGAGGATAGGGTTGCCCACATTGATTGAGGCTCGGATCACACCGGTGGGGGCCAGTGTGAAAGGGGATCGGTTCATCTCAGGCCACCCGGCTTGCGTACAGGTCAAGCAAGCGCTGGGTCGGGGCCTCCACCGGCACGCCGTCGCGCAGATAGCGCTGCATCTTCTTCAACTCGATTTCACCGGGGACAATCACCGGTGCAACCGGATCGATGGCCGGGCTCTGGTGCAGGATGGCGGCGAAGTCGGTCATGCGTTCCTGCAGCCAGGCCGAGGAGCCCAGGCGCGCCGTGTTGATCAGAATGAAGAAGTGCCCCAGGTTTTGCGGCTCGTCCGGCGCATCCACCCAGGACTTCACGTGGGTCAGGTAGGCCGCATCCGACAGCAGGCCGGCCAACAGGTCGACGACCAGTGCCAGGCCGTAACCCTTATGGCCGCCAATCGGCAACAGAAAACCGTCCAGTGCTGCGCGCGGATCGGTGGTGGGTTTGCCGTTGGCGTCTGTGGCCCAGTTGTCCGGGATAGGTTCCTGACGGGTGAGCGCGTTACGGATCTTGGCGCGGGCGACCACACTCATGGCCATGTCGAGCATGAAGTGGTTGCCATCCGGGTTCGGCACGCCAAAACCCAGTGGGCTATTGCCCAGCCGCGCGTCACTGCCGCCTGATGGCGCAATCGTGGTGGTCGCGTTGCTGCCAATGATGCTGGCGAAACCGTGCTCGGCCGCAATGTAGGCATACGGCGAAACAGGCCCGAAGTGGTTGCTGCCGCGGGCCAGGACCAGGCCAATCCCAAACTGCCGGGCCATCTGCATGCCGGCCTCCAGTGCGACCATGCCGACCAGCGGGCCGACCGCATTACGCCCTTCAACCCGTGCAATCGCCGGCGCGACGCTTTCCACCAGCGGCTCGGCCGAGGCGCTAATACCGCCGGACTCAAGCCGCTCGCCGTAGGACTCGATGCGGCTCAAGCCGTGAGTGGTCAAGCCGAACAGATCGGCCAGCACCAATACGTGACTCACCAGGTTGGCGGCATGCTGGGAGAGTCCCAGGCCTTGAAAGGCAAGGCTCCCGAGGCGGCGCAGGTCTTCACATGCAATGGCGGGCAGTTCGTTGTTGTTATTCATGGATAAGGCTCGTTGATTCGACTGAATTGACAGCGTGCAGCGCGGCGATTAAAAAGAGAAATGCAAATAAAAGTGTGATCTATGAGGTAAACGCATGAATTTTGATCTCGCGGATCTTCGCGGTTTTCTCGCGGTGGCCGACCTGGGAAGTTTCAGCGCGGCTGCCCAAGCGTTGCACTTGTCGCAATCGGCACTCTCCCGGCGAGTCGACAAACTGGAGCAGGCGCTGGGTGTGCAGTTGTTCGAACGCACCACGCGGCGTGTCGAACTCTCCACCATCGGCCGGGGGTTCCTGCCGCGTGCGCGCAACGTGCTGAATGAACTGGAGAGCGCGTTGATAGGCTTCCACGATCTGGCCTACCGTCTCTCCGGCGAAGTCACGATTGCCTGCGTGCCCTCTGCCGTGGCGTATTTCCTGCCTGATGTGATTCGGCTATACCACGCCAAATACCCGGGCATCCGGGTGCGGGTGATCGATGAGTCGTCCTCGGCGATCTTGACCGTCGTGGCCAGGGGCGAGGCGGACTTCGGCCTGACCTACATCGGCACCCAGGACGCCGATGTGGTCTTCCAGCCGTTGCTGGAGGAAGAATTTGTGGTGGCACTGCAGGTCGGTCACCCGCTGACCAAGCGCGCCTCCCTGACCTGGGATGACCTGGCCGGGGTCGACTACATCAGCCTGGCACAAGGCAGCGGCAATCGGTTCTTGATCGACCAGGCCCTGGCCCACCGCGATGTGCGGCCGCGCTCATTCTGCGAAGTGAAGCATGTGCCAGCGTTGGTGAGTCTGGTGGAGGCGGGGTTGGGTGTTGGCGTCGTGCCCAAATTGGCGATGCCGGCCAATGGGCATGCGACGCTGGCCACGCGGCCGCTGACCGACCCGGCGATCAGCCGCACGCTGGGGCTGATATCCCGGCGTGGGCGGGCACTGTCGCCGGTGGCGCAATTGCTGTTTGACCTGCTGATGGCGGTGAAAAAGTAGCCTCAGCGCTGCTGCAACGCCACCTTCAGCCCCAGCCCCATAAACAGCGTGCCGATGATTTTTCCTTCCCAGCGCCGCAGTTTGGACAGCCCCTTGATGCCTCGGCTCAAGGGGCGGATGGCGAGGGCGAGCAGGCTGGTGTACACCGCACTGAGCACCGAGAAAATCAAACCCAGCACCGCGAACTGCACCAGTGATGAGCCGGCTTCCGGGTGCACGAATTGCGGCAGGAAGGCCAGGAAGAAAATCGCGGTTTTCGGGTTGAGCAACTCGGCACCGACCGCCTGGAAAAACGCCTGGCGCGGCGTGACCGCCGGCAACGTCAGCCCTTTCTGTGTGCCGGTCTTGGCCATGAACGCGCGGACGCCCAGGTAGATCAGGTAAGCCGCGCCGGCCCACTTCACCGCGTTGAATGCGGTGGCCGAGGTCATCAGGATCGCCGACAAGCCCAGCGCCGCGCCCAGGGTATGCAGCAGGTCGCCGCACGCCACCCCCAGGCCGGTGGCGACCCCGACCTTGCGGCCGCCCTGCACGGTGCGGGTGATCACCAGCAACACGGACGGGCCGGGGATCAGGAACAGGCCGATCACGACGGCGACATAGGTAATGAGGGCGGCGAGTTCAAACATGATGGGCACTCTCGGAACGGGGCTCGACCGCCAGTTATCCCCAACTGAACGTCGTTTACAACTGTTAACGGATTCAACGGCGCAATCGCTATAGGCTTTGCGTGGTCCTTCAGGAGTCCTCGACCATGAACCTGCGAGCTGTCGTCGCCACGTTGTTTGCCTTTGCCCTTTTGCTGCCGTCACCGGCCGAAGCCTCGGCGCCTATCACCCGTGTCGCCATATATCGTGGCCTGGCAGGCTGCGATGACTGTTCGGAAAACGTGGCAAAGGCCCTGCAGCGCATCAACCCCAACTACCGTATCGACTTCGTGGGCGCCGACGAGCCTATCGACATCACGCCGCAAACCCTGGCGCGCTACGACCTCTACGTGCAACCCGGCGGCGGCCAGGACATCCCCGGCGCTTTGCGCAGCCTGGGCGATGCGCGCAGCGAGGCGATCCGCGATTACGTGGCCAACGGCGGGCGCTACCTGGGCTTGTGCATGGGCGCCTACCTGGCGGATGACAGCAACCTCGGCCTGATCCCGGTGGACCTCGACGGCGAAGCCGGCCGCCCCGGTTTCGAAGTGCCCGACAGCGCCGACGCCGCCGTGCAGGTCACTTGGGACGGCAAGCCTGACCAGGTGTTCTTCCAGGACGGCCCGTACTTCCCCAAGGTCGCGCCCTACACGGCCATCGCCACCTACCGCAACGGCGACATTGCGGCGGCGCGGTATACCTTCGAGAAGGGCGTGGTGATCCTGAGCGGCCCCCATCCCGAAGCCAGTGCGCAGTGGTTCGAGAACGCTGAAATCCCGTTGAGCCAAATGCCCCGGGGGGACCTGTTTGGTTCGCTCATACGGCACTTCTAACCGCCTCTTCATTCCTTGTGGTGAGCGGGCTCATTGTGGTGGACAGGCCCGTTCATCACACGTTGAGTACGACTGCGGCTAAAACACAATGGGCGATCAGCCGGCGCGTCGGTGTGTTCTTGCGTGGCGTGGAGCGCCTAATCAGCGCACCACATCCAGCGTCTGGATTTCATTCACATAGTGGGTCTGGCTCGACGTCGACTCCAGCGTCAGGGCCACCCCCAGGTCCTCGATAAACGCGCGCGACGACGTGTAGCCGTCCTGTTCGCAGGCCAGCCGGATGGCATCGCCTGTCAACGATGCAAACACCTGGCGCGCCGGGAAGCGCTCGCCGACCTTGCAGGTCAAGGTGGTCTCGGTCGGTTTGTCAGTGGGCTTGACCGGCACATTGGCCATCTTCAGGTGCGCACTCAGGGTCTGGCCCGGTGCCCAACTGGTCGGCAGTTTTACCTCGGCCTCGCGGGTCTGCAGCACCTGGCCTTCGCCTACACCGTTCATTTTCGATTTCAGCTGGATCAGGTCCGCCAACATCAGTCGGTCCACGTTGAAGGCGCTGCCGTAGGCCTCATTCTTGACCAGCAAACCGCCCTCGGCCTTGAACCGGATGGTGATCGGCGCGTCCTTGCCCGCGGCATTCCTCGACAGGTAGGTGTAGCTCAACGTCTTGAACCTGGGCTGCAACAACGGTGCATCGAGGCTCTGGAGCACAGTGGGCGGTACCGGCACATCGGCGAGATTGGTGTCGGCCACTGTGCGCGGGTAATCGACCGGCGCGATGTCCGGCCGCAGCAGCGCGACCAGGCCGGGAGTCACACCGCCCTGCACCGAACAACTCACACGGGAATGCTGGCCCTCCGGTTCCACGATCAGCACCCGTTCCACATGGCGCAGCCCCGGTGCCTTGCCCGGCATCGGCTTGATCGCCTGCCAGCTGTTGCCCACCTTCAGCTCGCTGCGCGTGTATTGCCCTTCGCCTTTTTGCAGCGCAGCGGGTTGGTCCAGCAGTGCGGCAAAGCGCTGCGCGACCTCATCAATGTTGCCGTCCACCGTGAAACCCCAGAAGTAATACAGGCCCAACGGGCCGAGATCGCTGACCTCATCGTTGTAGGACAGCAACTTCAAACCGGCGATGGCCGGCGCGCTCACCGGCACGGCGGTGGCCTTGGGGTCGGTGCGATCGCGTACCGCGATCCAGCTGAAGTCCTTCTCTTGCTTGAGCGGCGCGTAGGCCTGCCAGGCGTCGCGGTGGGTGTTCAGGCTGCTGAAAAAACTCGCGTCGCAGCGGGTGAAGGCCTTGAGGGTGTCGACCAGGGCGGCGTCGTCGGCGTGGGCCATCGAAGGCGACAGCAGGGCAGACGCGAGCAGGGCAGCGGAAAGCGGCAACTTCATGGGGCGGGATTTCCTTTTCAGCGGGCGGAGAGCAGGGCGAGGCATTATCCAGCAGTTGGGCGCCAGGCTCTAGTTGGCTGAGCGGGTCAGGCGCAAACGCCAATTGCCGCCGTGCTGGGTTTGGCAGGCTTCTTCGGAGTCAAGTTGAACGCAGCGCGGCAACGGCACGGGTGGGATGTCGGCATCGTGCAGGGCCGCGGCTGTGAGTTCGCGGATGCGTGCGTCCAACCCGGTCGCCACCGCGTGGTCTTTATTGGCGCGGGTGTCGAAGACCCAGGTGATGCGCAGGCTTTGAGGGAAGTCGGCGTAGTTGACCGTGTGCGTCAGCCATTCAAACCCCGGGATTTCAGCCTTCGCTGTTTCGCAGGCGTCAGTCAGTGCTGCGACCAGTTGGCGTTCGATACCAACGGTTTCACGTTTGGACAGGGCCATGTATAGCTCCGAATGCAGATCAATTATAGGCGCTGTCGAGCTTCAGCGAGGCTGCTATGGGATCACCTCGGTGTCCAGATAGCGCGACGCGCCAGGGCTACGCCTGAGCTCTCAGCGCACTGATGATAAACCCATGCAGGCTGTTGACCGCCTTGGATCCGCGCGAAGCCCGACTACGTAGAATCGACACCTCCATCGGTTCGATAGCGCCCAAGCCGTGTTCGCTGCTCAAGACCTGCAAGGACGGCTGCACGGTGCACTCTGTAATCGCAGCAATCGCCAGCCCACCTTCCACGGCGGCGAGCTGGCCGGCCAGGCTGGAGCTGTTGTACACCACTTTGAACTGGCGGCCCTGTTGCGCCAGTGAATTCACCGCATACCGGCGCGCCAGGCTTTCGCTTTCGTAGACGGCGATAGGCACCGGGTCGCGGCGCCACAGCTCGAATTGCGCGGAGCCGACCCACACCATCGGCTCCTTGAACAGAAACGTCCCTGTGTGCGGCGAGTCCCTGGACACCAGCGCAAGATCAAGGTCGCCGCTGCGCAAACGCGGGATCAGGGCGGTCGACTGTTCACAGGTCAGCTCGATGTCGACCCCCGCATAACGCGGCGCAAAACGTTTGAGCAGCGGCGTGAGGTACTTGGCTGCGTAGTCCTCGGCCACCCCCAGGCGGATACGCCCGGTCAACGCCTCGCCGTGAAACGCTGCCTGGGTCTCGGCGTGCAGGGCGAGCATGCGACGGGCATAGCCCAGCAGTGTCTGGCCGTCATCGGTCAGTTGCAGGTGCCGCGGGCCACGGTTGAGCAAGGGCCGGCCCAGGGCAGCCTCGAGTTTTTTCATCTGCATGCTGACGGCGGACTGCGAGCGGTTCACCTCATGGGCCGCCCCCGACAGCGAACCGGCATCCACCACGGCGACGAAGCACTTGAGCCAATCGATCTGCAAATCGCTGGAAGACATGGCGATAACCTTTATTCGTTAATCGAATGGCTGCGACGTGAATTATGCGCTTTTCACGGTCGTTGTTCATTTGCAAGATAGCAGTCAAAACCACCCATTGCGGACTTGATCATGCCCTTCGAGACCTGGTTGCTCTACCTGATCACCTGCTGCGGGATATCCGTGGTGCCAGGTCCGAATGCGTTGCTGGCGCTGACCCATGGCGCGCTGCACGGCAGTCGCAGAACCCTGTTCACCATCAGCGGCGGCGTGCTCGGTTTTGCCTTGGTGCTTGCGCTGTGCGCGCTGGGCCTGGGCGCACTGATCCAGGCCTCGGCCACCGCGTTCACGGCCTTGAAGATTGCCGGCGGGCTCTACCTGATCTGGCTGGGCTACGGACTGTGGCGCGCCGCCCCCGTCAGCCTGGAAACAGCGGCCACTTCCAGCCTGCGACGCTGGTCGCTGTTCCGCCAAGGGTTGGTCTCGGCCCTCTCCAACCCCAAGGCGTTGCTGCTGTTTACCGCGTTTATCCCACCCTTCCTCGACCCCCACAGAAACATCATCACGCAGACCGCCATCATCGCGCTGACCTACGCCGTGGTGGAGTTCGTCGTCGAATACCTGGTGGCCAGCGCCGCGCACCGGGTGCGGCCATGGTTGGCCCGCACCGGGCGGCGGTTCAATAAAGTCTGTGGTGGGTTCTTTGTGTTGTTCGGGGTGGCGTTGCCGTTGCATAGCTGAGGGCGAGACGTGGCTCAGAAGTTATCGCCCCAATTGCACAACTTGCTCTCACCCAACGGCACCCGAGTGCCCTCAATCTTGCCGACCAACATGCGCTTGAGCGTCACCCCGCACTTATAGCGACCCGCTGCATCCAGTTCATAGTCCTTCCCCGCCTCAGGCACGAAAGTGAACATGTTGTAGCAACGATTGCCGATGTAGTGAAGCGCGATGGGCTGCCCGGCCGGCACCCGCAGTTCGCTCATCACCGTGCCATCCGAATACCGCTCCACGGGCGCCATGCCCAGGCTTTCGCCGTTGCGGTCTGCATAGCCCTCTCGATTGGCCACCATCACCCCCGCGCCGGGCAGGCGGAAGTTGATGCAGTTGGAATTGGGCACGGCGCGCACCATGCCATCGCTCATCACACGCAGGCGCACGGTTTCAGCGCTGGTGGGCGTGGCGTAGGGCGTGGAGAACGAGCGCACATCCGTCAATGCGCCGCAGCCGGTGAGGGCGGCGAGGAGGGTGAGGCAGATGAGTGGCTTGAACGGGCGCGGGGAGTTGAGCATGGTGTCGATTCCATTCGTAAGGGGTTCGATAAGCGGGGTCAGGCAACCGAAGCACGTAGCCGTTGCCACTCACTCCAGCAGTCTTCGGCGACGATATCTGGATAACCTCGCTCGGTTTCCATCGCCAGCGCGGTGCTGAACGGCAGCGCGATACAGGTGGCTGCATCGCGGATTTCACACACTTCGGCTTCGGTCAGCGGCGTGCCTTTTTTCGCCTCGGCGGCGGTGAGTACAGCCACAAGGGCGGGGACAAAAACCAGGCATAGCGGATCGGTGGACATCGAGTGCTTCCCTGCGTGAGTGGTGCAAAAGGCGCCAGTGTAAACGTGGGGCGGGTGCTTGGGGGAGGGCGTATTCAATATCTCGCCCGCGCTGTCGATAACCTCTGCTGATGTGATCAACAGGAACGCCGTGCGCAGGAAGCCAGATGATGATTTTCGATGTCAATCGCTACGCCCAGATCTACTACCAGAATATCCAGCCCTCACCGGGTAACGACTACCCCCGACTCAAGGCGTGGGAGTTTCTCTATGAATACATCTGGGACGAATCCCGCCCTCGCTGGGCTGACCTCATCAGCGAAGAACAGATCGACACCACCGCCCTGCATATCGGCTTCTACCTGGCGAACTGGGGGATGTTCCGTGGCTCCTCGGGCCTGCTGCAGAACAGCAACCTGGACCTGATGAAAGCCTTGGCCAAGCGCCTTTTTACCGGCCAGGGCCCGGAGTTGTTTGAACTGTCCCTGGATAATTTCGCACCCGGCGCACCGGACCTGGCGTACAACCAAGCCTTGTTGGACAGCGTATTGGCCTCCATGGAGACCTTGGCCACCAACGTCTCCTGGACCGACACCCTCAAGACCAAAATCCTGATGGGGGTCTGGGGAGAGTGCCCGGCGCTGGACCGTTTCTACATTGCCGCCTGCCGCGATCTGTTCCCACGTCGCGCGTTCATCACCACCGCCAGCGGGAAGGGGCTGACGGCGTTGGCGGGCGTGGTGGAGCAACTGAATCCTTCACCCCTGCCGTTGAAAACGGGGCGTCTGGAGCTGCCGTATCCTACGGCGCGGGTGATGGATATGGCGTTGTTTCAGTATGGGCTTGGGTTGTAAGCCTTGTGTGGAAAACGCAGAAATAGGGGCAGACCATCATTATTGAAAACGTGGTCTGACCCCCGGCACCTGACCCCCGGCACCGTAGACATCTCCAGCCTATGATTGAATGGTCCCTAGTCTCCTAGACACCTATGAGCAGCTGCTTTTAGCCGTTTTCTGCCTCTCGCCAAGGGCAGCGATCGGCCAGAAGCTGACGGTGGCTACAGGCAGAAATCGACCCAAAGCGGCCCTTCACGGAAAGCAATTAATAGCCAATTCCGTCGAGATGGGCAGCAAATGCCCAATAGTAGACAGGGTGCGGTCAGGCAGATTCGTCAATGTTTTTGGAGGCTCTGGCATTAAGGACGATGCAGCCCCGTAGCATCCCGCCAGTACAATGTTTCTTCAAACTGGAAGCTTATCAGGAAGAGGGACGAGCACACCTGAGCGATGGATTGGGCTATTTTGTCCAGATCTTCCATAGCAGACTGCCCCTCCGGCTCAGGGCCTTTGATTCTGATGGTACAACGCATAGCGACACTGAAGTCGACACCCTTCATATCCTCAGCGTAAATCATAGAGTCAGCGATTACGCCATCGGTACTCAGCATTAGTCCCGAGATAAAGGCAGCTTCCAAACCGCCGCCAACTGCGTTGATTTCCCAGGCGCCAGCATTCTGTAAGGCTTTTTCCAGTATCGGGGCTGTGAGCGCATTATCAGCTTCCAGGTACAGATCAAGACTCATTTGAAACCCTTCTTCCTGCGGGAGCATTTGCACTAAAAGTTTTGAGTACGATTGTCGCGGCAGTGTATTGGTCAGCGGTTCGAATGTCTGCTCCTGGCCGAAAGCAGACCCGGAACTTCATCGGTAAAGTCGAAGGCTTAGCCCGGCTCCGGAATTGATCAATTTCATGGGTAGCAAAGTCGCCGAATCGTAACTGCCGCATACGACGATTCGGCGAGCACTCAGCTAGTGGCTGGAATTTGTGTTATTCAACGAAGGCACGGTTCTTCGCGGTCGAGGAGTCTTGCCGTCATGAGCACACCCAATTCGCTCAGTTGGTGAATCGCCAGTGCAATGTCACGGTGCTTACCGCTGAGGTCTTCCGAGAGATCGAGCAGAAGAGTGCTAACCGAGCTAAAGGTCTCGTAGCTATTGGTAATGAGGCTTTCAGTACTGGCGTCGGAACTGACGGTAAAGAGGATGGTTGGGTCAGATGAGGCTTTGCACATATTCGTAATTCCCTAGTTTGGCCGTCACCCCATCGCTACTAAACGAGTGAAAACGTGGTCTGACCCCAATTCTCCGGGCGGGTAGTCATTTGATCGTAACGACGACCTTGCCTTTGGCTCGTCCCTGTTCGACGTATTTCAGAGCCTCTGCCGTTGATTCAAAGGAAAACGTTCGATCAATCACCGGGTTGATGATACCCGCCTCAACCAGTGCGCTGATTTGTTGCAGTTGGGTACCGTTGGCGCGCATGAACACGAACGTGTACTTGATGTCCTGCTTGCGTGCCCTGCGCCGAATGCCGAGGCTCAGCAGACGCATAACCTGCTGCAATGGCCAGGATAACCCTTGCTCCTGTGCGAACAGCGCAGTGGGCGGCCCTGAGATGGAAATCAGTTGGCCGCCGGGTTTGAGGACCTTGAGTGACTTGTCCAAAACATCGGTGCCGAGGCTGTTCAACACCACGTCGTAGCCGTTTAAGACATTTTCGAAATTCTGCTTTTTGTAGTCGATGACCACGTCAGCCCCCAGCACCTTGACCCATTCGACATTCGCGGTGCTGGTGGTTGTGGCGACAAAGGCACCCAGGTGTTTGGCAAGTTGGATGGCAATGGTGCCGACGCCGCCGGAGCCTGCGTGAATCAACACCTTCTGGCCCTTTTGTAGCCGGGCGGTGTCGACCAGCACTTGCCAGGCAGTCAGTGCCACCAAGGGCAGGGAGGCGGCTTGCGCCATGCTGGTATTGGCTGGTTTCAGGGCGATCGCGTTCTCGTCCACGGCAATCCTTTCGGCGAACGTGCCGATCCGTCCTTGCGGCGGGCGAGCGTACACTTCGTCACCTGGTTTGAAGCGTGTCACATGCGAGCCGACTGTCACCACTACCCCCGCCAAGTCGTTGCCCAGAATCAGCGGAAACGAGTAGGCCAGGATCAGCTTGAACTCGCCTGTGCTGATCTTCGAGTCCAGAACGTTGACACTGCTGGCATGGACCTCGATCAAGACGTCGTGGGCACCCACTTCAGGGGCTGACGCTTCGTCGATGCGTCCGGGTTGCTTGCCGTAGCGATCAATAAGAAATGCTTTCATCGAGGTGCGGCTCTTGTCGGTTGTAGGGAGGGTAGTCGGTGCGTGGTCAGGCATCGAGGAACGCCTGCGCCTTGGCCACAAAATCAACGTGGTGCTGGAAAATCCCGCCGTGACCGGCATCCTGATAAATCACCAGCTCTGCGTTGGGGATACGCTTGGCCAGTTCAAACGAATTGATGCTGGGCACCATGATATCGGTGTCGCCGTTGACGACCAGCGCAGGTGCCCGCAAGCGTTCGAGGTCTTGCGGCGGCTGTTTGCCCCACGCGGTGATCGCTTTCAACTGGCGCAGGAAAGCACGGGGCGTCGGGCCTTGGTCACGATTGTTCTTGCGGGCTTGCAGGCGCTGCAAATACTGCGCGGCAGATCGACGGCCATTGGCCGTAGAAGTGAAGAACAGGTAGAATTTCGGATCGCGCAGGGTCAGCAGGCCTTTGAGAATCAATGGCCACGACACCGCGCCAACTTTGCCGATACCGCTGCCGCCAGCCGGCCCGGTGCCGGTCAGAATCAACCGCCGCACCCGATCAGGCGCCTTCAGAGCGATGTCCTGAGCGACGAAGCCGCCGAGGGAGAATCCGAGCACATCAACGGTTTCCAGCCCCAGCGCACGGATCAACTGAATCGCATCGTCGGCCATCTCACCAACGGTCAGTGGCGCGGTTCCACCCGAGCCGCCGATGCCACGATAGTCGGTGGTAATGACGCGTCGGGTTTGCGCCAGACCATCGATGATTGCGGGATCGAAGTTATCGAGCACCGCGCCCCAATGGTTGAACATTACAAGGGGCACACCGGTAGTGGGGCCGATATCGCGGTAGGCGAATGGAATACCGTTGACCGTGATCGATTGGTTCGCAGCGTTGATGAACGACGTTGGCGAACCCGAAAGGGGATTTGTCTGGGCTGAATTCATTACCACTCCCGATTTCTGGACGGATTCGATGCAACGCCTTGCGCTTGCATCGAATCCGCCCCAAATGCTCACTACCTGAAGATCACTCTGGAGTCTGGTAACGCTGAGCAACCGCGGACTGACGTATTTGCCCGATCAGGCCCAGTCGTGCGCCCTGCAGGACATCCCAACGCTCAGCTTCGTGCAGCGGCGGAATGGTCACGGGTTCGCGACGATCGAAACCGACGAGAGCGGCATCCACCAGATCGCCCACTTCCATGATTTCACTCAGGGTGTTGATGTCGACGCCGGAGCGATCCCATATTTCCGTACGCGTGGCGGCCGGCAGCACGGCCTGCACGTAGACGCCTTGAGGCGACAGTTCCAGGCTCAAACCTTGGGACAGGAAAAGCACAAAGGCCTTGGTCGCACCGTAGACCGTCATGCCGAATTCCGGTGCGAGGCCTACAACCGAACCGATGTTGATGATCGAACCTTCACCGGCCTTGGCCAGGCGTGGAGCGATGGCGCTGGCGAGCCGAACCAGCGCCGTGGTATTGAGGGCGACCAGTTGCGCCACTTTATCGGTGCTTTGCTCGACGAAATGACCGGACAGTGCAGCGCCGGCGTTATTGACGAGGATCCCGATGTGGGCGTCGTCGCGCAGACGGTTTTCAACGTTGCTCAGATCGCCGGGTTGAGTCAGGTCCGCCGGGATCACATCGACGTTGACGTTGTGTTCGCTGCGTAAGCGCGCGGCCAGTACATCCAGGCGCGTCTGATCGCGGGCAACTACCACTAGATCGTGGCCGCGTTGTGCAAAGCGTTCGGCGTAGACGGCGCCAATCCCGGTGGAGGCGCCAGTGATCAAAACAGTTGGGCGAGTGCTCATGGGGTATCTCTCTTTCAGGATATGAGAAACAGAACGAGCTCAGCTTGCGCTGATGCTCGATTCAGCCAGTGTCGGGTAATCGATGTAGCCTGCCGCGCCGCCGCCATAGAGGGTGGCGGGATTGAACGCGGACAACGGCGCGCCACGTTTCAGGCGTTCCACCAGGTCCGGGTTGCCAATGAAGGGGCGACCGAAGGCGATCAGGTCTGCCTGGTCTTCAGCGAGCCGCGAGGTGGCCAGATCGAGGTCATAGCCGTTGTTGGCGATGTAGGTGTTTTTGAAGCGCTGGCGCAGGGCGGCGAAATCGAAGGGCGCCACGTCACGCGGGCCGCCGGTCGCGCCTTCGACCACGTGTAGGTAAACCACGCCGAGGGCGTCGAGTTGTTCTACGACGTAATCGAATTGCGCCTGCGGATCGCTGCTGGATACGCCATTGGCCGGCGACACTGGTGACAGGCGTACACCGGTGCGGTCGGCACCGATCTCACTAACCACAGCCTCCGTCACTTCGAGCAACAGACGAGCACGATTTTCAATCGAGCCGCCGTAAGCATCGGTGCGCAGATTGGCGTTGTCCTTGAGGAATTGATCGAGCAGGTAGCCGTTGGCACCGTGAATTTCCACGCCATCGAAGCCAGCGGCGATCGCATTGGCCGCCGCCTGACGGAAGTCGCTGACCACTCCCGGCAGTTCGCTGATGTCCAGTGCGCGAGGCTCGGAGACGTCTTCGAAGCGATTGTTGACGAACACTTTGGTGGCGGCGCGTAGCGCAGAAGGGGCCACGGGGGCAGCGCCGTTTTCCTGCAGGTCGACGTGCGAGACGCGGCCGACATGCCACAGTTGCAGAAAGATTTTTCCTCCCTTGGCATGCACGGCATCAGTCACGGCGCGCCAGCCATCGATCTGTGCCGGCGTGTAGATTCCCGGGGTGTCTTGATAGCCCTGTCCCTGCCGGGAAATCTGCGTGGCTTCGCTGATCAGCAAGCCGGCGCTGGCGCGCTGGCTGTAATAGGTCGCCGCGAATTCGCTAGGGACGAAGCCTTGACCGGCGCGGTTGCGTGTCAGCGGCGCGAGAACGACGCGGTTTGATAGCGTGAGGCTGCCTAGTATGCAAGGAGTGAACAGAGTCTGCTTGGTCATCTGATGAATCTTCCGTGCCCGTTGATGAAGATCAGTGGTGCTTGCATTTATGATGATGATCGAAATCTAAACTGTCAACAATTTTGATTATAGGTGACATCTATGTATCATCGGACTTAGGATTTCCCGGGAAACACGAGGTATTGCAAGTGAGAGTAACCAAGGCCCAGGCGCAGGCAAATCGAGAGCGCATCGTTGAAACCGCCTCAGAGCTGTTCCGTGAGCGGGGCTTTGACGGCGTCGGCATTGCTGATCTCATGGCGGCCGCTGGTTTCACTCATGGTGGTTTCTACAAACATTTCGGGTCGAAGGCAGACCTGATGGCCGAAGCCTCGGCGTGCAGTCTGGCCAAATCGCTGACAGCCGCCCAAGCTCTGGATGTTCCGGGCTTCATCAACGTCTACGTGAATAGAGAGCATCGCGACGGACGCGGCAGTGGTTGCACGATGGCCGCGCTGTGTGGCGACGCGGCGCGTCAGGCGGACGATGTGAAAGCGACGTTTGCCGAAGGCATAGAACACACCCTGCAGACGCTAGAAGAGAAATACCCGACAGGAACGGATCCTGAGTCGGGTGAGGGCAGAAAGAAAATGATCGACCTGCTTTCACGTGCCGTCGGCGCGATTGTTTTGTCGCGCGCCTGCCCGGATGACTCCGCACTTGCTGATGAAATACTTGAAGTGTGCCGGGCAGAAATGGTTGCTTCATTGCCGGTCGATGAGGTGGAGCCGGTGTAGAGACGGCGCTCATTCAAAGAGTAGCTTCAGTAGAAGTGCGATGATTATGCTCGGAGCAGAAAGTTAATTTGAGTCCAAAACGATGGGGCGCGAATGACGGCTTTTGGCCGAGAGTAGCCATTCATCAAAGGCCGTTTTGAGTCCACTGAAAAGGGGACGAATTGATTCTTCATGGATCAATACGTCCCCCATTTTTCATACTTCGACTCAGCGACTGATCCGCCTCGTCTTCTGGATAGCTATGGTCAGCCAGCGGAGGGGGGCTCACGGTCAAGGAGCTTGGCTGTGAGTAACACGCCCAGTTCACTCAATTGGTGGATAGCCAGTGCAATATCTCGATGTTTGCCGCTCAGATCGTCGGATAGATCGAGCAGAAGGGTACTGACAGAGGCGAAGGTTTCGTAGCTATTGGCAATGAGGGCTTCATTGCTTGCGTCTGGAGCAACGCGAAAGAGCGCGGTTGAATCCTGCATGACGTGAGACATAAAGATATCCTGACTTGGGCCACCCCCTCCCCGCTACTAAACGAGTGGGTGGCAGCTGTACGCAGGTTAGTAGACCGGTGGATATCTAAAGCCGGCGCGTCCGAGGACGCCCTGCGCACAGCCGCCATCAAGCACAGACGTTATGTCTGACTGATGAAGCTCATGCACATTCAGATAACCGATCCGGGCTACTAAACCCGATCACCGAGAAATTCAGCGACCGCGCCACCTTAGTTTCGACCATCCCAGCGCACAAGCCGGCGGATTCTGACCCACGCGTAGGCAATCGGGCAAGCCACTGCCCAGCTTTGGGAATTGTCCTAGGACACCGCCCTCACACCGTCACCACGATTTTCCCCACCTGCTGGTTCGCCTCCAAAAACCGATGCGCCTCCTGCACCTCATCCAACGCAAATGTCTTCGCAATCACCGGCGCCAACGCGCCCGACGCCAGCCCGTCCAGAATGAACGCCTTGGCCCGCGCCAACGCCGCCGGGTTGGCGACGATCTCGGCGTACAGATACCCCTTGAGCGTCAAGCATTTGCCTAACACGGTAAACAACGGAAACGGCGTCGGCTCCGAGCTCAGCGCGCCGTACTCCAGCAAGATGCCGCCTCGGGCCATGCTCTGGGTGAGGGCTTCGAAGCCCGGCCCGCCGATGGGGTCGAACACCACGCGGGCGCCTTGGTCGTGGGTGAGTTGCATCACGCGTTCGACCAGGTTTTCTTCGTCGCTGACGATGACGTGCGCTGCGCCGGCATCCAGCAGCGCCTGTTTTTTTGCACGGGTGCGGGTCACGCCGATGGCGGTGGCGCCGACGCTGCGGGCGATCTGGAAGGCGGCGAGGGCGACGCTGCTGGAGGCGGCGGTGACCAGCACGGTGTCGCCCTGGGTCAGTTTGGCCTGTTCCACCAGGGCGCCCCAGGCGGTGACGTATTGCATCCAGCATGCGGCGGCTTGCACAAAGCTGATGCTTTGCGGGTGTTTAACGGTGAGGTGGGCGGGCACGTTGGCGACTTCGCCATAGGTGCCCCAGCGGGCGATGTCCAGCGGTGGGATGACGCTGACGGCGTCGCCCACCTGCAGGTCGGTGACACCGGTGCCGACCGCTATCACCACACCGGCCGCTTCGTAGCCCAGGCGACTGGGGAATTCGGCTTCCTGCAGATAGGCGTGGTTGCGGAACATCACTTCGGCGCGGTTGAGGCCGAAGGCTTTGACGTCGATTTGGACCTCATCGGCGGCGGGGGCGGGGACGTCTACGTCTTCGAGTTTCAAGACGCTGGCGTCGCCGTAGGCGTGAATCCGGACGATGCGTGCCATGGGGGCTGACCTCGGGGTTGATCGATAAGGCGTTCAATGTAGGCCGCAGGCGGATGGAGATAAAGCACAAACGCCTGCCCGTGCCTCAAGCCTTGGCCAACCTGCGCGCCTCAATCCGCTCAAACAGCCACATCCCCAGCGCCATCGCCAACACGAACACCCCCACCTGCCATTGCCCGGTCAGCAACAACGCCACCGCCGGGCCGGGGCACAGCCCGGCGATCCCCCAGCCGACACCAAACACCACACTGCCGAGCACCAGCCGCCGGTCGAGGGTGCGCCTGGTCGGCATCTTTATCGGCGCGCCCAGCAACGCGGTGCGGCGCTGCCTGGCGACGTAGAAGAACACGCTGCTGACGGCGAGCGCGCCGAGCATGACCAGCGCCAGGGACGGGTCCCATTCGCCGGCCAGGTCGAGAAACCCGAGCACCTTGGCCGGGTTGGTCATGCCGCTGAGGTACAGCCCCAGGCCGAAGAGCAGGCCGGCGATCAAGGCGGTCAGTTTGCGCACGCTCAGGCTCCCATCAGATGGCGGATGATGTAGACAGTGGCAAACCCGCTGCCCATGAAGCACGCCACCGCCACCAGCGAGCGCAGCGACAGGCGTGACAGCCCGCAGATCCCGTGCCCACTGGTGCAGCCGGCGCCGTAGCGGGTGCCGAGGCCCACCAGCAGCCCCGCCAGCACCAGCGCGGCGCCACCGGCCTGGATCGACGCGCCAGGCAAGGTGGCGAACAGTGACCACAGCCAGGGCGAGGCGAGCAGGCCTAGCAGGAACAGGGCTTTTTCGGCGCGGCCTTCAGCGTGTTTGGCCAGCAGGCTGCCGAGCAGGCCGCTGATACCGGCGATGCGCCCGTTGAGCAGGATGAACAGGCCGGCGCTGAGGCCGATCAGTGCGCCGCCGAGCAGGGAGGCCCAGGGGGTGAAGTCGGGGGAGAGCGTCATGGTGCAGGGCCTGCGGGGCGGGTGGGGGATCCAGCTTAGCGCTATCACGGTGTTGTGGGGCAGTGTCATGAAAAAAGGCCGCCCGGTGAGCGCGATATGCGCAAAAGCCGCGCCTTTCTGTGCCAGCCGGTCTACCATGCCACCCCGGCAGTGGTTCCACGCGCTACCGAATTCTCTCTTTTAAGGTATCGCCCATGTCCATCGACCAGATCAGCCTGCCCAAGGGCGTCGGCCCCCACGCCACCAAGCTGTTCGACGCCATCACCGGCGCCGCCACCCCTGAGGAACTCAATCGCGCCGGCGGCAAGGCCGAGGGTTTTGTGCTGGGCCTCGAGTCCACCAAGGCCATCAAGAGCCAGGTCGCCGAGTCGTTGTATGTGGTTTACGACGACGCGGCGGCGCATCGGGCTAGTGAGTTGAAGGGCTGAGATCAGAAGCCCTGGCTGACGCTGATCCCGCGTGAGATCGAAAAGCGCGGGTCGATCAACTGCAACCCTGGTTCACCCTTCACCCGGCCGACGGTCACGTGGTAGGTCTTTGGCGCTTCGGAGAGGTTTTCCGGGTGGCGCGTGAGTTTCTCAATCGCCGGGTTTTTCGCCCACGGGGCGACGGGCTTCTGGCGGATGTCCACGGTCACCTGCCAGGATTTTTCCACGGCCGGTCCCATCTGGTCAGTGTTGACCTCGGTGCTCTGGACCCTGGCGATTTCATAGCCCTGGGCGTAGCAGAACCCGGAGGCCTGGGGCACGTGGGCGGCTTTACCTGGTTCGGTGAGGGTGTAGGTCTGGTCGCTCTTGACCAACAGGCCTGCATCGACCAGCGCATCGAAGGCCGGTGCGTTGCCCTTGGACACGCTGCGGGTGAAGCTGTCGCCCAGGGTTACGGGGAAGTCTTTGAACATCGGCGCGCTGATGCAGGAAGCCCCTTCCAGGCGGGGTTGCAGGGCGGCTTGAATGTCGGTGTCGGAAGGGCTCTCGCTGCAGGCGGTTAGCAACAGGCTGCTGGTGGCAACGAGGGCCATGGTGGTGATTCGCATCGTTTTATCCTTGACGATTGGGGCCGGTTTTTAGCCCGCGGCAAAGTGTATAGAAATCCTGCTGTCACGAAACCCTCCACACCGTGGTGTAACCTCTGCCGTTCGAGCGCGTCACGGATAACGGAGAGCCCATGACATTGACTGTCGAAACCTTGCTCAACCTGGCCATGGCCAACCCCATCAACGCCGAAATCACCGCGCGCCTGCCTGACCTGGGTGTGGACCAGTGCTTTCTCACGGCGGGCTGCCTGTTCCAGGCGGTGTGGAATCATCAGTCGAATTTGCCGGCGGCCCATGGCGTAAAGGATTACGACGTTTTCTACTTCGATACCGACCTGCCCTACGAGGCTGAAGACGCTGTGATCCGTGCGGCCGAGCGCTTGTTCCAGGACCTGGGCGTCAACGTCGAGGTGAAGAACCAGGCGCGGGTGCATCTGTGGTACGGCGAGCGCTTTGGCCGGCCTTACCCGCAGTTGCACACGGCCAGGCAGGGGATTGACCGTTACCTGGTGGCGGGCACGTGCATCGGCCTGGAGATTGCCACGGGGGAGGTGTATGCGCCTTATGGCTTGGAAGATGTGGAGCAGGGCGTGTTGCGCATCAACCCACTGCATCCTGAGCGGGCGTTGTTTGTGCAGAAGGCCCGCAGTTATCAGGCGCGGTGGCCTTGGCTGAACATCGTGATGCCCTGAATCGCAGTGAACTTTTACCCGCTTGCTACGCGTCAAAGTTGAAATACCCAGCCAAGGACCGCCCATGACCTTCTTCATCTTCCTGCTCGCCTGCGCCGCCGCTGCCAGTACCGGCATTATCTTCAAGCCGGGAGCCTGGTACGACTCCCTGGTCAAACCCAGCTTCACCCCACCCAACTGGCTGTTCCCGGTGGCCTGGACGATCATCTATCTCTTACTGGCCTGGGCCGGTTATCGCCTCAGCCTCATTCCGGGCAGCCAAATGGTGCTGGCCTTTTGGGCCGCGCAGATCGCCTTGAACACCCTGTGGACGCCGGTGTTCTTCGGCGCCCATCGCATCCTGGCCGGGATGGTGATTATTGCGGTGCTGTGGCTGACCGTGGCGACCATGGTGGTACTGGCGGTGCAACTGGATTTGATCACCGGCTTGATCCTGTTCCCCTACCTGGCGTGGCTGTGCGTGGCAGCGGCGCTGAACTTTTCGATCCTGCGGAATAACCGCTGATGGCCCACAGAACCTGGCCCGCCAGTGACCCGGAACTGGCCGAGATGCGCCGCTTCAACCAGAAGCTGGCCTGGATGCCGCGCTTCAAAATCCGTAATCGCGTCACACCGCGCCTGATCCAGGCGCTGTTGCGCACCAGCCAAATGCTTAAGAAAGCGCCGGCTGCTGAATGCAAACTGGTCGACTCTATCCCCGTGCGCATCCTGCGGCCGAGCGGCAAGCCCAAGGGCGTGTTGCTGGATATCCACGGTGGCGGTTGGGTGATCGGCAATGCGCAGATGGATGACGACCTCAACCTGGGCATGGTCAACGCCTGCGAGGTGGCGGTGGTGTCGGTGGATTATCGGCTGGCGGTCGACACGCCGGTGCAAGGGCTGATGGACGACTGCCTGGCGGCGGCGCGTTGGTTGCTCACGGCCGATGAATTTGTCGGCCTGCCGGTGTTGGTGGTCGGCGAATCGGCCGGCGGGCACTTGGCGGCGGCGACATTGCTGGCGTTGAAGCAATGGCCGCAACTGCTCCAGCGCGTATGCGGGGCGGTGTTGTATTACGGCGTCTACGACCTTACCGGCACCCCAAGCGTGCGCGCGGCGGGGCCGGACACCTTGTTGCTGGACGGCCCGGGCATGGTCGAGGCGCTGCGCATGCTGACCCCGGGGTTGAGTGATGATGAGCGTCGGCAGCCGCCGTTGTCACCGTTGTATGGCGACTTCGAGGGCCTGCCGCCGGCGTTGATGTTTGTGGGGGAATTGGACCCGTTGAAGGATGACACGCTGTTGATCGCTGAGCGGTGGCCGGGGGCTGAGGCGCATTTGTTGCCGGAGGCGGCGCATGGGTTTATTCATTTTCCGGTGGTGATGGGGGGGAGCGTGCTTGCTTATAGCCGCCAGTGGATCAGTGCCCGACTGGGGAGATGATCATTCAAGCCGCCATGTAAGCGTGCGTACGTCTGGGATAAAGGGCAGTGGGGTGTGCGAGTTGCGCCTGTGAGTGCTGCCGGCAAGACGGTAAAGGCTGATCCATTGAACTTAAAAACTGATCGATGAGTCAGGTTAATCAGCTGCTCTTCTTCACCTCCCAGGACTTTTCCATGCGCGAATACACCCTCAGCTACCTGTTCAACGATGAATCCCGCACCCACGTGTTCGAACTTGAGCAATCCCGGTTGTCGATACATGAGGCGGCGTTGCACCTCCTGCAGCTGCATTTCGGCGATGCCGAGAATGGCTTGATCCTGCCCCCTGCGGATGCAAGCCCGGAAGAAATTCTGGAGCAGGCGCAGGTGTTGGGGATTACGCAGATAGCCATTGTATGAGCCCAAGGCTCAGCATTCAGGCGGTCGCGACGGCGGATATCCCTGAGGTATTGAGGTTCGTGCTGCAAGCTCGTTCCGAGCTTTTCCCCAAGCTCAATGCAGAGGGGATGCCGGCAGACTTGGCGCGTTTCGAGGCGGTCTATCTGCAGGGCCATGGGCAATTTCTGATCGCTTGCGCTGAGGGGCAGATTGTCGCTGCCATTGGCTACCTACCCTATGATGGACGTTTCCCGCAGTTGAATTACCAAGGCCGCAAGACGGTGGAAGTGGTGCGGTTGTTTGTGCTTCCCGCCTTCCGTCGTTTTGGCCTGGCGAGGCAGTTGTACCGCGCACTGGAAGCGCTGGCGCAGGCGGATGGGGTTGAGGTGATGTACCTGCATACCCACCGATTTTTGCCGGGGGCGATTGAGTTCTGGGTTCGGCAGGGGTTCGAGGTGGTGGATGTGGAAGCAGACCCGGTATGGCGGACGACGCATATGCAGCGGTCCCTGTAGGCCTGTTGTGGCGAGCGGGCTTGCCCCGCGTTGGGCTGCGCAGCAGCCCTGAAACCCTGCGCCCCGGTTCGACCTGGAGGAATGCAGCGGCCTTATTGGGGCTGCTTCGCAGCCCAACGCGGGGCAAGCCCGCTCGCCACGATAAACCGCTATTCCAGTATCAAGCGGAACGCAGCCGCAGGATCTGCGCCCCATCAAACGGGTCCGTCAGGTAATGCGCCTGCACGCCGAATGTCTCGTGCAACCGCTGCGGCGTCAGCACTTGCAGCGGTTTGCCCAGCGCCACCAACCGCCCGCGATCCAACACTGCCAGGCGGTCACAGGTCAGTGCCTGGTTAAGGTCATGCAGCGCAATCAAGGTCGTCACGGGCAGCGCCTGCACACCCTTCAAGATCGCCAGCTGATGCTGGATATCCAGGTGATTGGTCGGCTCATCCAGCAACAGAATCTGCGGCCGTTGCGCCAAGGCGCGGGCGATGTGCACGCGCTGGCGTTCACCGCCCGAGAGGCTGCGCCAGGCGCGGTGGCTCAGGTGGGTGGCGTCGACGTCGTGCAGGGCCTGGCGCACGATGGCATCGTCCTCGCTGGACCACGGGCTCAGCGCCGACAACCATGGCGTACGGCCCAGGGCCACGGCGTCGAATACGCGGATGGCGTCGTCGGTGTCGGCCTGTTGCTCCACCACGGCCAGTTGCTGCGCGATGGCGCGGCGGGACAGCGTGCCCAGGCGCTGGCCGCCCAGCAGCACTTCGCCGGACGCTGGTGCACGTAGCCCGGCCAACAGCTTGAGCAAGGTGGATTTACCGGATCCATTCGGTCCGACAATCCCCAGGGTTTCACCCAACTGCACGTCCAGATGAACATCCCGCAGCAACTCGGCCTCGCGCACCTTGAAGCCCAACCCGCTGCAACTGAGTACCGTCATCGCGCATTCCTCCTGCCGATCAGGATCAGCGCAAACACCGGTGCACCGACCAGCGCGGTGACCACGCCGACCGGAATCACCTGGCCCTTGATCAGCGTGCGCGACAGCACATCCGCCGCAATCAGGAATAACGCGCCACCCAAGGCGCTGGCGGGCAACAGCCGCGAATGCCCGGTGCCAAGCAACAGGCGCACGGCATGGGGAATCACCAGCCCGACAAAACCGATAGAGCCGACAATCGACACCATCACTGCCGTCACCAGCGCCGCGCAGCCCACCAGCACAAATTGCACGCGGCGCACCGGAATACCGAGGGACGCCGCCGAGTCGCTGCCAAAGGTAAACGCATCCAGCGCCCGGCGGTGCCACAGGCACACGGCCAAGCCGGCGACCGCCACCGGCACCGCCAGCCACACCGAGGGCCAACGCACGCCGCTTAGATTGCCGAGCAGCCAGAACAGGATGCCGCGCGCCTGTTCGGAGCTGGCCGACTTGGTGATCAGGAACGCGGTGAGCGCATTGAACAATTGCGAGCCGGCAATACCGGCGAGGATGATCTGGCCGGTGCCACTGACCGAACCGCTGGCCCGCGCCAACAGGATCACCAGGGCAAACGCCGCCATCGCGCCGATAAACGCGCCCGCCGACAACGACACCAAGCCGCCGCCCACACCCATCAACGCCACCAGCACCGCACCGGTCGAAGCGCCGGCGCTGATGCCCAGCAAGTAGGGATCGGCCAGCGGGTTGCGCAACAGCGATTGCAAAATCACCCCGCAGGTGGCCAGCCCGGCACCGCAGGCGGCGGCGACCAGGGCGCGGGTGAGGCGGTAGTTCCACACCACGCCTTCATCGATGGGGTCGAGCACGTAGCCGGCGCCCCACAGTTTGTTGGCGAGTACCTGGAGCACCACCTGTGGCGAGATGGCGGTTTCACCAATGGCCACGCCGGCGAGGACGGCAAGCAGGAGCAGGGCCAGGGCGAGCAGGGCGCGCATCATTTTGGCAGGTCGTAGCCGTCGATGGCCGTGGCCAGTTGTTCAAGGCCGTCGAACATGCGGATGCTGGCCTGCAACGCCAGGGCGTCGAGGATGATGATGCGGTTGTTTTTCACCGCGTCCATGTTGCGCGTTACCGGGTCGCTGCGCAGGAAGGCGAGTTTCTTTTCATGGTCGTCGGCCGGGTAGCGGCGGCGGTCCATGCGCGCGATGACGAGGAAGGTCGGGTTGGCCTTGGCGATGGTTTCCCAACCCACGGCGGGCCACTCTTCATCGGACTGCACCACGTTGGAAAGGCCCAGGGTTTGCAGCATGAATTCGGGAATGCCCTTGTGGCCGGCCACGTATGGGTCGCTGGCCATCTCGGCACTGGAGAACCACACCAGCGCGCTGGCCTGCTTGAGGCCTTTGCCCTGCACGGTGGCGACGGATTTGGCCAGGCGCGCCTTGAGTTCGTCGTTCAGCTGCTGGCCGCGCTCCTGCACGTCGAAAATCTGCGCCAGTTGGCGGATGCTTTTATAGATGGTCTCGATGCGAAACGGCTCCAGCCGTGTGCCGTCGGCGCCCACCAGGTTGTCCTTGCCTTCACAGTCGGAGGGCAGCAGGTAGGTGGGGATCTTCAGTTCATGGAACTGCTCGCGGGTGCCGACCACACCTTGCGCGCCGACCACCCATTCCAGCTCGGCGGCCACCAGTTGCGGGCGCTTGGCGATCACGGCTTCGAAGCTCGGTTCGTTGTTGGCCAGGCGCTCGATTTTATCGTTCTGTGCCTTGTACTGCGGCAACACACTGTTGAACCACAGCGAGGTGCCGACCACTTTATCGGCCACGCCCAGGGCATACAGCATCTCGGTGGCGGCCTGGCCGATGGTCACGCTGCGGGTGGGAGCTTGCGCAAAGGTGATCTGGCTGCCGCAGTTTTCCACCGTCAGCGGGTAGTGAGTGGGCGCGGCTTGGGCCAGGGCACAGAAGCCAACGCCTGTGAGCAGGGCGGTAACGCGTGGCAGCATGGGGCGATCTCCGAGTGAAGCGTACGTGCCATTCGGAAATTCACTCTCGGGCTCCGGGGGAGCGACAGGCAAGAATGTCCTTCCCGGACACCCCGCCGGTTAGTGATTGAGCTTGGGCCGGCAGGTCTCCTGACTGATGCGTCGTCGCCAGGCTCCAGCCTTCCCGGACGAGGTCCAGTGGCATCGAGGAGCAGGCTCGGCATCTACAGTTGCGGGGGCAGTTCCGGTTGGCGCGGGTGTACCGCGCCTCGGATTCCCTATTAGTCCCGTTTGGGAACCGGCGCGGTATGGTAGTTGATTAAGGCGGGGCGACATAGCCCACGGCGTGCCCGGTCAGAGACGAATGTCCTCGGGCCCCTGGATCAGCGCTTCGATGCGCGTGCCGGTGGCGCGTTCTTCGTTGCTGAAGCCGTCGTAGTCGGCCAGGTTGCCGAAGCGGATGCCGGTCAGGCGCTCGATCTGGATCACGCTGCGCTGGTAGGTGCGCAGTTGGCCGAACACCAGGTCCAATTGGCCCAGTTCGCGGCTCTGATCGATCATGTAGGCGCTGGCCGAAGGCTTGCCGTCATCGCTCAGGTAGGCGACCACCTTCCAGAACGCCTTGGGGATCTGCACGCCCCGGTAAATGCGGTCGTCGTCGGCGAACACCGGGCCGCTGAACACCGTGGCCCGGGCTTTCCAGCGTTGGGTGTTGTCGAGGATGTAGTCTTCGAGTTCCAGCCAGGTCTTCTGGTTGAACCCGCTCATCTGCGGCGAGCAGTTGGTGAAGTGGAAGGTGTCGAGGTTGGCGGTTTGCGCCACGTCGCCCCAATTGGGGTCCTGGCGGCGCACCAGGTGGCCGCGGTCCAGGCCATTGCCGGCGTAGAGCGCTTCGCCGACTTGGGCGTCGACCGGCAGGCGGCCATCGTAGGCCCAGGTGTCGTTGCTGCGGATGATGTCCACATGCTGGCCGCCGTCGATGTTGACGCCCACATACAGCGCGAGGCGCTTGGCGCGTGACATCGTTATGGAGAAGTGCGTGTAGTCCAGGCGCTTCTGGGCATCGCTCGCCAATGCTTCTTCCAGTGTGGGCCAGGGCACCCCGAAGCTGCCGAGAAAGTCTTCTGCGTAGCCACTTCGGTCCTTCAAGTCTTTGGCCGGTGTGACGCGGGGTGTCGCTGCCCTGGCCTCCAGCAGCGTGGGGCTCGGCGCGATCAACGGGCGCAGGTCGGCGAGCCGGGGGCGGTAGGCGAGGTCGATTTTGGTTTTACGTGCGGGCATCGGTCAGTCCTCCTTGGATAAACACGACTGCAACATAGATTAATGACAATTGATCATACGCACTAACCCCTGGGGGCTATCCTCAAACGGTCACCCGGACGTTCAGCACACGCCAACAAGGAGCCAGCCCATGTGTGATCGCCATTACCGTAACCCGATTTTCTGCCTGATCCCGCCCTATATGCTCGACCAGATCGCGCGTAACGGTGACAAAGCGCAACGGGATGTCGCGCTGCGTACCCGCGCCAAGGACAGCACCTTCCGCTCGCTGCGCATGGTCGCGGTGCCCGCCAAGGGCCCGGCGCACCTGGCGCTGGCCATGGGCGCCGACAAGCGACGCTCGATCTACAGCGCCGAGGGCAGCGACAGCCTGCCGGGCAAACTCATCCGTGGCGAAGGCCAGCCCGTCAGTGGCGACGCGGCGGTGGACGAGGCCTATGATGGGCTGGGTGCCACCTTCGACTTTTTCGATCAGGTCTTCGACCGCAACTCCATCGACGATGCCGGCATGGCCCTGGACGCTACCGTGCACTTTGGCCAGAACTACAACAATGCGTTCTGGAACTCGACCCAGATGGTGTTCGGGGATGGGGACGGCGAGCTGTTCAACCGCTTCACGGTCGCCCTCGACGTGATTGGCCATGAGCTGGCCCACGGTGTGACCGAGGATGAGGCCAAGCTGATGTATTTCAATCAGTCCGGCGCGTTGAACGAGTCGTTGTCGGACGTGTTCGGTTCGTTGATCAAGCAATATTCGTTGAAACAAAAGGCCGAGGACGCCGATTGGCTGATCGGCAAAGGGCTGTTTACCAAGAAGATCAAAGGCACCGCGCTGCGCTCGATGAAAGCCCCCGGCACCGCGTTTGACGACAAGCTGCTGGGCAAGGACCCTCAGCCCGGACACATGGATGATTTTGTGCAGACCTACGAGGACAATGGCGGGGTGCATATCAATTCCGGTATTCCCAACCATGCGTTTTACCAGGTGGCGACGAAAATCGGCGGGTTTGCCTGGGAACGTGCCGGGCGCATCTGGTACGACGCGTTGCGTGATGCGCGGTTGCGGCCGAACTCAGGGTTTTTGCGCTTTGCACGCATTACCTACGATGTTGCCGGTCGCCTCTACGGCGCGAACAAGGATGAGCAGAAGGCGGTCAAGGAGGGCTGGAAGGCGGTCGGTATTTCAGTCTGACGTGAGGAGCAACCATGCAAATTTCGCTGAAGGAAAACGGCGGGCCTGCTTTTTTTCCGGGCCTGGCCAAGCCGCGTACGGTTGAGCTGGACAGCCTGCCCGAGCAGGACCAGCAGGAGTTGCGGCAGTTGGTCGAGGCGTGCGACTTCTTTCAACTGCCGCAAAGCAGTGAACCCGCGCCCGGTAACCCGGGCCAGGTGCATTACACCCTGACGGTGAAGGAGGACCAGCGCGAACACACGGTCTGTGTGCTCGCGCCAGTGAAGTCGCAGGCGCTGGAGGGGTTGGTGCAGTGTGTGCGGCGGCATATTCGTGCATAAACAATTTCAGGCCACCGCATGCCTGTGGTGAGCCACAGGTCAGGCGCTGCTCTGATTTATGTGCGATCCAGCCACACGGTCTGCGCGTTGCAGAATTCGCGGACACCGAAGTGCGACAACTCGCGGCCGAACCCGCTTTTCTTGATCCCGCCAAACGCCACCCGAGGGTCGGAGACACTGAAGGCATTGACGAAGATGCCGCCGGTTTCCAGCTGATTGGCGATGTCCCGCGCCTTCGCCGGGTCGCGGGTGAAGATGCTCGCGGTAAGGCCGAACTCGCTGTCATTCGCCAGGGCCACGGCGTGGTCGGGGTCGCGGGCGGTGATGATCGAGGCCACGGGGCCGAACAGTTCCTGTTTGAACGAGGTCATCTGGTCGGTGACGTTGGCCAGTACGGTCGGCGCATAGTAATTGCCGGTGCCGGGTACTTTATGGCCGCCCAGCAGCAGGGTCGCACCTTCTTCCAGGGTGGCCTGGACCTGGCCATGCAGCTCGTCGCGCAGGTCGAAGCGGGCCATCGGGCCGATGTAGGTGGTGGCTGAAGTCGGGTCGCCCATCACCAGGGCGCGGCTGGCTTCGAGGAATTTGGCGGTGAAGGCTTGCACCACGCCTTCCTCGATGATCAGGCGCTTGGCGGCGGCGCAGACCTGGCCACTGTTCTGGAAACGGCCGATCAGGGCGGCTTGTACGGCGGCATCGAGGTCGGCGTCGTTGAGCACGATGAACGGGTCGGAGCCGCCCAGTTCCAGCACGCATTTTTTCAATGCGGCACCGGCCTGGGAGCCGATGGCGATCCCGGCGCGCACGCTGCCGGTGAGGGTGACGGCGGCGATGCGTGGGTCGGCGATGGCTTGGGAGACGCCGTCGTTGGTCACGTTGACCACTTCAAACAGGCCTTTGGCAAAACCGGCGGTGTGGAACGCCTGCTGGATCAGGTAAGCGCTGCCCATCACGTTGGGTGCGTGTTTGAGCACGTAGGTGTTGCCGGCCAGCATGGTCGGCACGGCGCCGCGCAGCACTTGCCACACCGGGAAGTTCCACGGCATCACCGCGAAGATCGGACCCAGTGGGCGGTATTCGATCTGGGCGCTGCCGTTGTCCACCTGCGTCGGTTCCGGGGCGAGCATGGCCGGGCCATGGGCGGCATACCACTCGCTGAGCTGCGCGCATTTTTCGATTTCGGCACGGGCCTGGGCGATGGGTTTGCCCATTTCCAGGGTGATCATCTGCGCCATGTCTTCGGCTTGTTCGCGCAGGGCGCTGGCCAGGCTCAGCAGCAACTCGGCGCGCTGGCTGACCGGCTGGCGGCGCCAAGTGCGGAAGGCGAGGGTGGCGCGCTCAAGGGCGGCATCCAGTTGCTGCGTGGTTTCATACGGGTAGCTGCCGACCGTTTCGCCGTTGGCCGGGTTGATCGAGAGGGCATGGGTAGTCGCGTTCATGGCACCGTCCTGCTGAATGATGAGGTTGGGTTCAGCCTACGGGGCTATATCTTTTCTGGAAACTGAATAATATTAAGCAATATATTCACGATTGGAGAATGACTTGGACCTGGTGCAGCTGGAAATCTTCAAGGCCGTTGCCGAGCAAGGCAGCATCAGCGCCGCCGCGCAGTTGATTCACCGCGTGCCGTCGAACCTGACCACGCGCATCAAGCAACTGGAGCAGGACCTGGGCGTGCAATTGTTTATCCGCGAGAAAAGCCGCTTGCGTCTATCGCCGGCGGGCTGGAACTTCCTCGGCTATGCGCGGCGCATCCTCGACTTGGTGCAGGAGGCCCGTGCGACAGTGGCGGGGGAGGAGCCCCAGGGTGCGTTTGCCCTCGGTTCGCTGGAGAGCACGGCGGCGGTGCGTATCCCGGCGTTGCTCGCGGCGTACAACCAGAAACACACCAAGGTCGAGCTGGACCTGAGCACCGGGCCGTCGGGCACGATGATCGAAGGCGTGTTATCGGGGCGGTTGGCGGCGGCGTTTGTCGACGGGCCGGTGCTGCATGCCACCTTGGAAGGCGTGGCGGTATTCGAGGAAGAGATGGTAGTGATCGCGCCGCTGCATCACGCGCCGATCACCCGGGGGCAGGATGTGAATGGCGAGAACATCTACACTTTCCGCTCCAACTGCTCGTATCGGCACCATTTTGAGCGCTGGTTCTCACAGGATGGCGCGGTGCCGGGCAAGATCTTCGAGATTGAGTCGTACCACGGCATGTTCGCCTGCGTCAGTGCCGGCGCCGGGCTGGCGCTGATGCCGCGCAGCATGCTCGAGAGCATGCCGGGGTCGGCGGCGGTGAGTGTGTGGCCGCTGACGGACAACTTCCGGATTTTGAATACCTGGCTGATCTGGCGGCGCGGGACGGTGTCGCAGAGCCTCAACAGCTTTGTAAAGCTGTTGGAGGAACGCGATCTGGTTGCTTCCTAGATTGTGATTGGTATCAGCCGCCGAATTGCAGGGTGCCCATGGCCAGTTTTGCCATGATTGCAGTTGCGCCCAACTGCACCAGCCACAGCGCCAGGCCGCCAAGGAATACACCGAGCGCCACTTGCAGTACCAGGCTCTTCTGGCGCTTTACTTGCGGTGCACGCGGGGGGAAGTGGTCCAGCTCGTCGCGGTCGGCACGCAGGTCCAGGTCGTCGTTTCTCATAAGGTACTCACAGCAAAGGGGCGGTCGAGGTTCAGTCTAGGGGCTGGAGACGAAAAAGGGGAAGCCATCGGCTTCCCCTTCTGGTGCAACGGCTACAGGTTTACAGCACCTGAACGATTGCCTTTGTGACTGCATCAATGTTCGACTGGTTCAACGCCGCCACACAGATACGACCGGTATCCAGTGCGTAGATGCCGAATTCGCTGCGCAGGCGGGTAACTTGCTCAACGGTCAGGCCGGAGTAGGAGAACATCCCGCGCTGGCGGCCGACGAAGCTGAAGTCGTGCTCCGGAGCAGCCTTGGCCAGGGTGGCGACCATCTGCTCACGCATGCCACGGATGCGCAGGCGCATTTCAGCCAGTTCGGTTTCCCACTGGGCGCGCAGCTCAGGGCTGTTCAGCACCGCTGCCACGATGGCCGCACCGTGGGTTGGCGGGTTGGAGTAGTTGGTGCGGATCACACGCTTGACCTGGGACAGGATGCGCGCGCTTTCTTCCTTGGACTCGCCGACGATGGACAGTGCGCCCACGCGTTCGCCGTACAGGGAGAACGACTTGGAGAACGAGCTGGACACAAAGAAGGTCAGGCCCGATTCAGCGAACAGGCGCACAGCGGCGGCGTCTTCGTGGATGCCGTCGCCAAAGCCCTGGTAGGCCATGTCGAGGAACGGCACCAGGTTCTTGGCCTTGACCACGTCCAGCACGTTCTGCCAGTCGGCCGGGCTCAGGTCGACGCCGGTCGGGTTGTGGCAGCAGGCGTGCAGCACCACGATGGATTGCGGCGGCAGGGCGTTGAGGTCTTCGAGCAGGCCGGCGCGGTTCACGTCATGGGTGGCGGCGTCGTAGTAGCGGTAGTTCTGCACCGGGAAGCCGGCGGTTTCGAACAGCGCGCGGTGGTTTTCCCAGCTCGGGTCGCTGATGGCGACGACGGCGTTGGGCAGCAGTTGCTTGAGGAAGTCAGCCCCCAGCTTCAGCGCGCCAGTGCCGCCGACCGCTTGTACGGTGGTGACGCGACCAGCGCTGAGCAGTGGCGATTCAGCGCCGAACAGCAGGGTTTGCACAGCCTTATCGTAGGCTGCGATGCCATCGATCGGCAGGTAGCCACGGGCGGCGTGTTGCGCCACGCGAATGGCTTCCGCTTCGGCAACGGCACGCAAGAGTGGAATCTTCCCCTCCTCGTTGCAGTAAACGCCCACGCCAAGGTTGACCTTGGTGGTTCGTGTATCGGCGTTGAATGCTTCGTTGAGGCCCAGGATAGGGTCGCGTGGTGCCATTTCGACAGCGGAGAACAGGCTCATTTTTGCGGCAGCTCTATGGGGGGTAGGAGGGACGTGTCGCGCTCCAGCCGAATGCACTAGAGCGGTGCACAAACGGGGAGCTAGTATAGAGGCCATCACCGTCGAGGGCGACAGCCGAAATGGCTTTTCGGCCAAGTTTTTCGGTTTATTTGCTGACCGTTAGTCTTATTGCAACATTGATCCGGCACGGCACGTAGGACGATGGTCTTGAAACCCGTCACATTCGGCACCACTTCTACAGCTATCATGGTTTTTTCCTGCAACCTGCGATGATCATTCGCGGGTTGCCGAGCTATTTCGTCCCTGGCGGTTTCGAGTCTGGGGTGACTTCACGAGGTACGTTATGTCGGATTTCCAACTCGTCACCCGTTTTGAACCCGCCGGCGATCAGCCGGAAGCCATTCGCCAGATGGTCGAAGGCATCGAGGCCGGCCTGGCCCACCAGACGCTGCTCGGGGTGACCGGTTCGGGCAAGACCTTCAGCATCGCCAACGTGATCGCGCAGATCAATCGTCCTACCCTGGTGCTGGCGCCGAACAAGACCCTGGCCGCGCAGCTCTATGGTGAGTTCAAGGCGTTCTTCCCGAACAACGCGGTGGAGTACTTCGTTTCCTACTACGACTACTACCAGCCCGAAGCCTACGTGCCGTCCTCCGATACCTTTATCGAGAAGGATGCGTCGATCAACGACCACATCGAGCAGATGCGATTGTCGGCGACCAAGGCGCTGCTGGAGCGCAAGGACGCGATCATCGTCACCACGGTGTCGTGCATCTACGGCCTGGGCAGCCCGGAAACCTATTTGAAGATGGTGCTGCACGTCGACCGCGGCGACAAACTCGACCAGCGCGAACTGTTGCGTCGCCTGGCCAGCCTGCAATACACGCGCAACGACATGGACTTTGCCCGCGCCACCTTCCGGGTGCGCGGCGATGTGATCGACATCTACCCGGCCGAATCCGACCTGGAAGCGATCCGCATCGAGCTGTTCGATGATGAAGTCGAGAGCCTGTCGGCCTTCGATCCGTTGACCGGCGAGGTGATCCGCAAGCTGCCGCGCTTCACGTTCTATCCGAAAAGCCACTACGTGACCCCGCGTGAAACCCTGATGGGCGCTATCGAAGGCATCAAGACCGAGTTGGCCGAGCGCCTGGAGTACCTGCGTTCCAACAACAAGCTGGTGGAAGCCCAGCGCCTGGAACAGCGCACCCGTTTCGACCTGGAGATGATCCTGGAGCTGGGCTACTGCAACGGCATCGAAAACTACTCGCGCTACCTGTCGGGACGCGAGTCCGGGGCGCCGCCGCCGACGCTCTACGATTACCTGCCGCCGGATGCATTGCTGGTGATCGACGAATCCCACGTCAGCGTGCCGCAGGTCGGCGCGATGTATAAGGGCGATCGGTCGCGTAAGGAAACCTTGGTGGAATACGGTTTCCGCCTGCCGTCGGCGCTGGATAACCGGCCGATGCGCTTTGATGAGTGGGAAGCCATCAGCCCGCAGACTATTTTTGTGTCCGCCACGCCGGGCAACTATGAGGCCGAGCATGCCGGCCGTGTGATCGAGCAATTGGTGCGGCCGACCGGCCTGGTCGACCCGGAAATCGAAATCCGCCCGGCGTTGACCCAGGTCGACGACTTGCTGTCGGAAATCACCAAGCGCGTGGCCCTGGATGAGCGGGTGCTGGTCACCACGCTGACCAAGCGCATGTCCGAAGACTTGACCGACTACCTGGCCGACCACGGCGTGCGCGTGCGCTACCTGCACTCGGACATCGACACCGTGGAACGCGTGGAAATCATCCGCGACCTGCGCCTGGGCACCTTCGATGTGCTGGTGGGGATCAACCTGCTGCGCGAAGGCCTGGACATGCCGGAAGTGTCGCTGGTGGCGATCCTCGATGCGGACAAGGAGGGCTTCCTGCGTTCGGAGCGCTCGCTGATCCAGACCATCGGCCGTGCCGCGCGTAACCTCAATGGCCGGGCGATCCTGTACGCGGACCGCATCACCGGTTCCATGGAGCGGGCGATTGGCGAGACCCAGCGCCGTCGCGACAAGCAGATCGCGTTCAATCTGGAAAATGGCATCACGCCCAAGGGCGTGTTCAAGGACGTCGCCGACATCATGGAAGGCGCCACCGTGCCAGGCTCGCGCAGCAAGAAGCGCAAGGGCATGGCCAAGGCTGCCGAGGAGAGCGCCAAGTACGAGAACGAACTGCGCTCGCCGAGTGAGATCACCAAGCGGATTCGGCAACTGGAAGAGAAGATGTACCAGCTGGCGCGTGACCTGGAGTTCGAGGCGGCGGCGCAGACGCGGGATGAGATTGGCAAGTTGCGCGAGCGCTTGCTGGCCGTTTGATTGGTGGTGGTTTCATCGGGGGCAAGCCCCCTCCCACATTTGACGGTGTTCACATATCGACTGTGGGAGGGGGCTTGCCCCCGATAGCCGCGCCTCGGTTTTCCAGAAATCCCCCAGGCTGTTACCATTCGCCCCTTGTTTCAATTTTCAGTTTTATCGCCCATTCGAGACCTGCCATGACCACCGTCCGCACGCGCATCGCGCCATCGCCTACTGGGGATCCCCACGTCGGCACTGCTTACATCGCCTTGTTCAACTACTGCTTTGCCAAGCAGCACGGCGGTGAATTCATCCTGCGGATCGAAGACACCGACCAAGTGCGCTCCACCCGTGAGTCGGAACAGCAGATTTTCGATGCCTTGCGCTGGCTGGGCATTACCTGGGCGGAAGGTCCGGACGTTGGCGGACCGCATGGCCCGTATCGCCAGAGCGAGCGTAGCGATATCTACAAGCAGTACACCCAGCAACTGGTCGACATGGGCCATGCGTTCCCGTGCTTCTGCACCGCAGAAGAACTGGACCAGATGCGCGCCGAGCAACAGGCCCGCGGCGAAACCCCGCGCTACGATGGCCGCGCGCTGCTGCTGTCGAAAGAAGAAGTGGCCCGTCGCCTGGCCGCTGGCGAGCCTCACGTGATCCGCATGAAGGTACCGAACGAAGGCGTGTGCGTGGTGCCGGACATGCTGCGCGGTGACGTCGAGATCCCGTGGGACCGCATGGACATGCAGGTGCTGATGAAGACCGACGGCCTGCCGACGTACTTCCTGGCAAACGTGGTCGATGACCACCTGATGGGCATCACCCACGTATTGCGCGGCGAAGAATGGCTGCCGTCGGCGCCGAAGCTGATCCTGCTCTACGAGTACTTCGGCTGGGAACAACCGCAGCTGTGCTACATGCCGCTGTTGCGTAACCCGGACAAGAGCAAGCTGTCCAAGCGCAAGAACCCGACCTCGGTGACCTTCTACGAGCGCATGGGCTTCATGCCGGAAGCGATGCTCAACTACCTGGGCCGCATGGGCTGGTCGATGCCGGACGAGCGCGAGAAGTTCTCGCTGCAGGAAATGGTCGATAATTTCGACCTGTCCCGCGTGTCACTGGGCGGGCCGATCTTCGACATCGAGAAGCTGTCGTGGCTCAACGGCCAGTGGCTGCGTGATCTGCCGGTGGAAGAGTTCGCCAGCCGTGTGCAGCAGTGGGCGTTGAACCCCGAGTACATGATGAAGATCGCGCCGCTGGTGCAGGGCAGGGTGGAGACGTTCAGCCAGGTCGCACCGTTGGCCAACTTCTTCTTTGCCGGAGGCGTGAACCCGGATGCCAAGCTGTTTGAATCCAAGAAACTCTCGGGCGACCAGGTTCGCCAACTGATGCAGTTGATCCTGTGGAAGCTCGAAAGCCTGCGCCAGTGGGAGAAGGATGTGATCACCGCCACGATCCAGGCGGTGGTGGAGTCCCTGGAATTGAAATTGCGTGATGCCATGCCGCTGATGTTTGCCGCGATCACCGGGCAGGCCAGTTCCGTGTCGGTGCTTGATGCGATGGAAATCCTCGGCCCGGACCTGACCCGTTTCCGCCTGCGCCAAGCCCTTGATTTGCTTGGTGGTGTATCGAAGAAAGAAAACAAAGAGTGGGAAAAGCTGCTGGGCGCCATCGCCTGAGCACACGGTTGAAACGACGAAACCCCGGTTTTCCGGGGTTTCGCTGGTAAGTGATTGTTATCCCGGCAAAAAATTTTGGAAATTGTTGAAAATAAATTTGACACGTTTCCAAACCGCCATTAAGATTCGCCCCGTCCTCACCGATGAGGGGCTATAGCTCAGCTGGGAGAGCGCTTGCATGGCATGCAAGAGGTCAACGGTTCGATCCCGTTTAGCTCCACCAATTTACAGGTTCAAGGTCTGGCCACACCGTCCTTGAATCGATCAGTTCTCAGCGCTGATCAGATGTACAGAAGGTTTTGTCCCCTTCGTCTAGTGGCCTAGGACACCGCCCTTTCACGGCGGTAACAGGGGTTCGAGTC
>NZ_MDGK01000035.1 GCF_001870465.1 Pseudomonas extremorientalis | reverse complement strand
CGCGATCCGGCCAGGCTGATCAACCTGATCAATCAAGAGCAGGTCACCACGCTGCACTTTGTGCCGTCGATGTTGCAGGCGTTCCTTCAGGATCCTGATGTGTCCACCTGCCAAAGCCTGCAACGCATCGTTTGCAGCGGCGAGGCGTTGCCGGTGGATGCCCAGCAGCAAGTCTTCGCCAAGTTGCCCCAAGCCGGGCTCTTCAACCTGTACGGTCCGACCGAAGCGGCTATCGACGTGACCCATTGGACTTGCGTCGATGAAGGTCGCGATGCAGTGCCGATTGGCCGTCCGATTGCCAACCTGGGTTGCTACATCCTCGACAGCAACTTCGAGCCGGTGCCGGTCGGTGTGCTCGGCGAGCTGTACCTGGGCGGTATCGGCCTGGCCCGTGGGTATCACCGCCGTCCGGCACTTACCGCCGAACGTTTTGTCGCTCATCCGTTCATCAAGGGCGAGCGCTTGTACCGCACCGGCGACCTGGCGCGCTACCGCGAAGACGGCGTGATCGAATACGCCGGGCGCATCGACCA
>NZ_MDGK01000034.1 GCF_001870465.1 Pseudomonas extremorientalis | reverse complement strand
CCCCCAAATCACTGTCGGATTACGGGCACACCGAGCCTAGGCGAGGTGCCGAGTGTTGGGGCGAAGGCCTTTTGGTTACTTTTGCGCTCTTTTCAAAAGTGACCCGCCGTAAGGGCGGAACCAATATCCGCCATCACCCAAATAACGGATATGTACTCAGCACAACCCCCCCCAAACAGCACGTACATCCAATTTTCCCCACCCCATCCCCCCTCAAACTCCCTCATCGCTGAATCTTCACGGCAGAGGGACACCCCATGGACCCAACCACAAAACCAGGCCCCGACGAAGTCGTCACCCTGGTGGTCAAGCACCTCATCAAACCCGGCCTGGAGGCTGACTACGAAGCCTGGCTGCGCCGCATCGTCCGCATCGCCGGCGACCGCCCTGGCCACCTCGGTGTCGACGTGGTACGCGGCAAACAGGGCAACCTGGCGCTGTTTACCTGTGTGTTGCGCTACCGTTCCACCGATGACCTGCAAACCTGGCTCGACTCCCCCGAGCGCAAAACCCTGATCGCCGAAGCCGCGCCCATGCTTGCCGACGGTGACAACACCGAAATCGGCGCGGTCAACGAGTTCTGGTTCAATCCCGAAACCCCGAACGCCGCCAAGCCGCCGCGCTGGAAGCAGGCGGTGGTCACCCTGTGCGTGATCCTGCCGCTGACCCTGCTGGTGCCGATCGTGTGGGGCCCGGTGCTGCGCCTGCACCCGTTTCTCTCCAACTACGTGGTCGCCACGTTTCTGGTAACCGTGACCATCGTCGTGCTGGTGGTCTACCTGCTGATGCCGGCGGCCACCCGCCTGTTCGCTCCCTGGCTCGAAGCCTCTGTAAAGGAAACCCTATGAACGCCGACCTGATTCTGTTCAATGGCCAGTTCCACACCGTGGACCGTGAAAACCCGCGCGCCACGGCCGTCGCCATCCGTGAGGGGCGGTTTGTCGCCGTGGGCACCGACGGTGAAGCCATGGCCCTGCGCGGCAGTGGTACCCAGGTCATCGACCTCAAGGGCCGCACCGTCATCCCCGGCCTCAATGACTCGCACCTGCACCTGATCCGTGGCGGCTTGAATTACAACCTCGAGCTGCGCTGGGAAGGCGTGCCGTCCCTGGCCGATGCCCTGCGCATGCTCAAGGACCAGGCCGACCGCACGCCGACCCCGCAATGGGTGCGCGTGGTGGGGGGCTGGAACGAATTCCAGTTCGCCGAAAAACGCATGCCGACCCTGGAAGAGTTGAACCAGGCCGCGCCCGATACGCCGGTGTTCGTGCTGCACTTGTACGACCGCGCCTTGCTCAACCGCGCAGCGCTGCGTGTGGCCGGCTATACCAAGGACACGCCGAACCCGCCGGGTGGCGAGATCGTGCGTGACAGCAACGGCAACCCCACCGGCATGCTGGTGGCGCGGCCGAACGCGATGATTCTGTACTCGACCCTGGCCAAGGGCCCGAAACTGCCGTTGGAATACCAGGTCAACTCCACCCGCCAGTTCATGCGTGAACTCAATCGCCTGGGCCTCACCAGTGCCATCGACGCCGGCGGCGGCTTCCAGAACTACCCCGATGACTACGCAGTGATCGAGCAACTGGCCAAGGACCAACAGTTGACGGTGCGTATCGCCTACAACCTGTTTACCCAGAAGCCCAAGGAAGAACTCAGCGACTTCAAGAACTGGACCGGCAGCGTCACCCTGCACCAGGGCGACGATTACCTGCGCCACAACGGCGCTGGCGAAATGCTGGTGTTCTCGGCCGCCGACTTCGAAGATTTCCTCGAACCGCGTCCCGACCTGCCGCTGACCATGGAGCAGGAACTGGAGCCGGTGGTGCGCCACCTGGTTGAACAGCGCTGGCCGTTCCGTTTGCACGCCACCTATGACGAGTCCATCTCGCGCATGCTCGACGTGTTCGAGAAGGTCAACCGCGACATTCCGTTCAATGGCCTGCCGTGGTTTTTTGACCACGCCGAAACCATTACCCCGAGAAATATCGAGCGTGTACGTGCCCTGGGTGGCGGTATTGCGATCCAGGACCGCATGGCGTTCCAGGGCGAATATTTTGTCGAGCGCTACGGCGCCAAAGCCGCCGAAGCCACGCCACCGATCAAGCGCATGCTGGCCGAAGGCGTGCCGGTGGGCGCGGGCACCGATGCGACGCGGGTGTCGAGCTACAACCCGTGGACCTCGCTGTACTGGATGGTCAGCGGCCGCACCGTCGGTGGCCTGGAACTGCATGCCGAAGGCCTGTCGCGCCTGACCGCGCTGGAATTGTTCACCCACGGCAGCGCCTGGTTCTCGTCCGAGCAGGGCAAGAAGGGCCAGATCAAGGTCGGGCAGTTGGCGGACGTGGCGGCGCTGTCGGCGGACTTCTTCAGTGTCGATGAGGAAGCCATCAAGTGGATCGAGTCGGTCCTGACCGTGGTCGGCGGCAAGGTGGTCTACGGTGCCGGTGACTTCGAAGACTTCGCACCCCCGCGCGTGCCGGTACTGCCGGATTGGTCGCCGGTGGTCAAGGTGCCAGGGCACTGGCGCCCAGGCTCGCCGTTGCAGGCGCAGGTGCACCAGTGCAGCGGCCCGTGCGGCGTGCATGCCCACAGCCACGAAAAAGCCCGCCATTCCAGCGTGCCGGTCAGCGACTTCCAGGGTTTCTGGGGTGCATTCGGCTGCTCGTGTTTTGCGTTTTGATTACCCATCCCCCCGTAAGGAGTTGAACCATGGCTAGCCCTCGTTTGAACAAAGATGACGCCGTTGTACTGTTGGTCGACCACCAGACTGGCCTGATTTCCCTGGTGCAGGATTTCTCCCCCAACGAATTCAAGAACAACGTCCTGGCCTTGGCCGATGTGGCGAAGTTCTTCAACCTGCCGACCATCCTCACCACCAGCTTCGAAAGCGGTCCCAACGGCCCGCTGGTGCCAGAGCTCAAAGCCCTGTTCCCGGACGCGCCGTACATCGCCCGCCCTGGCCAGATCAATGCCTGGGACAACGAAGATTTCGTGAAGGCCGTCAAGGCGACTGGCCGCAAGCAGATCATCATTGCCGGCGTGGTGACGGACGTGTGCGTCGCGTTCCCGACCTTGTGCGCCCTGGAGGAAGGCTTTGAGGTGTTCGTGGTCACTGACGCGTCGGGCACCTTCAACGAAACCGTACAACAAGCCGCCTGGGCGCGCATGACTGCCGCTGGTGCGCAACTGGTGAACTGGTTTGCCGTGGCTTGCGAACTGCAGCGCGACTGGCGCAACGACATGGAAGGCCTGGCCAACCTGCTGTCGCCGCGTATTCCCAACTACCGCAACCTGATGAACAGCTACTCGGCGTTTACCAAGTAACTGGCTCTCAAGTCTGTAGGTGATCCCTGTGGGAGGGGCGGTGCGACGATTCGACTTGCCCCCGATAGCGGTGTGTCAGTCACACTGCCATCGGGGGCAAGTCGAATCGTCGCACCGCCCCTCCCACATTTGATTTGTGGTGTGGCGACATACCCGTTATAAAAAACACCAAATGTCCACCGAGAAGCGACAATGAACCCCTTCGAAGACATGCGCCTGTTCTGCCAAGTCATGGAATCCGGCAGCTTCACCGCCGCCGCCGAACAGTTGGGCCTGTCCAAGCAATTCGTCAGCCGCCGCCTGATCCAGCTGGAAGATCGCCTCGGCGTACGCCTGCTCAATCGCTCCACCCGCCGCCTGGATGTCACGCCACTCGGCCAGAGTTACTACGAATCCGCCTTGCGCCTGCTCAGTGAAGTCGAGCAAGTGGAGCAGGGCATCGCCGGCCAGAACAGCGAACCGCGCGGCACCATTCGCCTCAGCGCGCCGTTGTCGTTTGCCATGGCCCATCTGGGTTGCCTGTTGCCGTTGTTCCTGCAGCGCCATCCCCAGGTGGCGGTGGAGGTCGACTTGAGCGACCGCCCCGTGGACCTGATCGGCGAAGGCTACGACCTGGTCTTGCGCATCGGCACCCTGGAAGATTCCACCCTGATCGCTCGGCGTATCGCCAGCATCCCCCGGGTGTATTGCGCCAGCCCCGACTACCTGGCCTTGCGCGGCACCCCGCAGAAACCCGATGACCTCGCCGACCACGATTGCCTGCCCTACGGCCATGGCCGCCAGGTGCAGTGGCGCTTCAAGGGCAAGTTGCAGGCGCTGAGCGTGAGTGGGCGCATGCGCGTGAACAATGGCGACTTGCTGCGCGATACCGCCATCGCCGGCCTGGGCGTGACCTACCTGCCGACCTTTATCGTCGGCGAGGCGTTGAAGGATGGCCGCCTGGTCACGGTGCTGGATGAGTTCGCCCCCGAAGACCTGACACTGTCGGCGGTGTACCCCCAGCACCGGCAAAGCTCGCGGCCGGTGCAGGCGCTGGTGGAGTTCCTGCGCGAACGCCTGGCTAGCGGCTGTTGAACAGCTGGCGGATCAGGTTGGGCGTACTGCCGGTCCAGCGCTTGAACGAACGGCGAAAGTTCGCCGCATCGTTGAAGTTCAGGTACGCCGCCACTTCATCATTGCTGTAGCCCTTGACCTGGTACAGGTGCAGCGCCACCTGCTTGCGCACGCGGTCCACCTGTTGCTGAAAGCCGGTGTCATGCTTGTGCAACTTGCGCTTGAGGGTCGCCGGGCTCATGGCGAAGGCCTGCGCGGCCTGTTCCAGGCTGGGCGGTTGGCGTACCTGTTCGCGCAGGTAGTCGTAGAGGCAGTCGAGAAAGCTGCTGGCAAAGCCCAGCTGTTCGATCTGTTCGCGGGCCTGCTGGCGTGCGACCTGGCCGGCGGTGGCCGAGGCGCCCGGCCACGCGCGGGTGAGGTACTCGCGGGGGATGCTCAGCATATCCAGCGGCCGTTCGAAGCGCGTCTCTTCGCCCAGGTGCACCCAATACTGCTCGATGTAGCGCGGTTCGGCATGACTGAAACAGCACACCCACGGCAAGCGCTCGCCACTGAGCCACTGGCTCATGGCAACCAGCGAGGTCATGCCGGCTTCCAGTAAAAACCGCCAATGCTCGCCGGCGCCGCAACTGTCCCGCCAGTACAGGTAGGCATGGTGCGCATCCAGTTCCAGGTGCAAGGTGACCAGCGGGCTGAGCAGCACCTGTTGCTGGATCAGGATCTCCAGGGCCTGGTGCAGGTTCTGCGCATGGCCCAGGGCATGGCTGGCCGCGCCGTAATAACCGGGCAGGAGTCGCTGGCCGAACAGAAAGCTGCTGTCGTCGGCGTCGAGCAATTTGCGACTGTTGCCGATCAACCCGAAAAACTGCTGCGGGCTCAACCGCGCCGTGCCGGCCAGGATGTCCTCGTGAAACAGTCCCGTGCCGCGCAGCAGGCGATGGCTGTCGATGTCCCGGGACAAGGCCAGGTCGATCAGCGTGGCGGGTTGGTAGTGCCCTGGTATGAAGCGGCTGTCGGCTTCATACCAGCTGGTTTTCACGGCCATCTCAGGCGCTTTTCGCCAGGGGTTGCTTGGCCCTGGCCAGGGCCAGGTTGAGGCGTTTGAGCAAGTCCTGGGGCGGCTCGTCCAAGGCCATGACCACGGCGGTGGTCGCTACCAGTTGCAGGCGTTCCCCGTGCAGCCGGGTCTTGTGTGCGAGGCCGTGCACCGCCTGCTGCAACTCCAGCGCCAGCTCCTTGGCCTGGCGCTCACCGGTGTTGGGCAGCAGCACCACAAAACGGTCGCCGGCCAGGCGGCACAGCAGGTCCTGGCGACGCAGGTTGAGCAACAGCAAATGGCTGAGGGCCTGCAACACCGCATCGCCTTCGGCATGCCCGTAGGCCTGGTTGATGGCGGCGAAGTGGTCCAGGTCCAGGGCCAGCAGGGACAGTGGTTGCTGCTGGGTCTGGCTGTCTTGCAGGCTGTCGGCCAACTGGCGCTTGAGGTAGTCGGCGCCGGCCAGGGGTGTGAGTTTGTCGAACAGCCGATGCTCGCGGAACAACCGTTCGCGTTTCTCCATCTGTGCGCTGATCGCCAGTTGTTCGCGGTGCCAGTGGTAGATGCCGATGGTCAGCAGGATCATGCCCACCGGCATCGGCCCGGACTCCAGCCAGTGGTCCCAGGTGATGCTGTCGGGCAGGCGGATGAATTCGTCGAGGCTGTCGATCCACCAGGAGAAGAAGATGCATGACAGGCCCAGCGCCAGGTAGTTGGTCACGCGCCCGGCCGGACGGCTTTTCAGCACCAGCCCCAGCCAGACCAGGGCGAGCAGGGCGGAGCCGCCTTCACCGAAGATATCCAGCCACACCCACTCGCTGACGCTTTTCAACTCGCCGCAGGCCAGGTGCAGGATCAGCCCCAGGTTGGCCGCGATCAGCAGCAGGGAGAGTTTCCAGCGGTGGGGTTTGAGCACGGAAAACATGGCCGCGAGTCCTTGCAAGGTTCAGTCGTGGGCGCCAGCACAGCAGATGGATGTGACGGTTGCATGACGGTGGGGGAGGGTCGAATCAGCTCATCCCGTCGACAATGAAAAGCAGAAAATGTGGGAGGGGGCTTGCCCCCGATAGCGGTGCGTCAGTGAGAAACCATGGGCTGAACCACCGCTATCGGGGGCAAGCCCCCTCCCACAGTTGATCTTCACAGGTCATTTCAGCTCATTCCAACCTAGGATCCTGCTCAAACCCCCGGTTTACGGGCCTTCCCACCACACCCTGTCACAGAACCGTCATCCCCCACCCCTAGCGTGCCCTCCCAGTTGCCGGGCCTCTTGCCTGGCGCCAATGGACTCTTGGGGAGGATTGCATGTACAAGCGCACCGGGCTCGTCAGCTTTACGCTTACTGCCTTGGCCCTGGCGATTGCCAGTGAGCGGCTCAATGCGGCCGAGGCGGCCAACACCGAGCACGTCGAAGTGGTCGGCCAGGCAGCGGCCATCGACCAGGCGCTCAAGGAGCAACGCAATTCCGACAGCATCAAGAGCGTGGTGCATGCCGACGGCGTGGCCCAGCTACCGGATGAAAACGTCGCCGAAGCGGCGCAGCGCTTGCCGGGTATCAGCGTGGAGCGCGACCAGGGCGAAGGGCGCTTCGTCAGCGTGCGTGGCCTGGGCCCGGACCTCAACAGCGTGACCATCAACGGCACCCTGGTGCCTGCCCCGGAGAGCGCCCGCCGCGCCGTGGCCCTCGATGTGCTGCCCTCCGAACTGGTGCAGTCACTGTCGGTGATCAAGACCCTCACCCCGGACATGGACGCCAACTCCCTTGGCGGCACCGTCGATGTGCAAAGCCTGTCGGCCTTCGACCACAAGGGCCTGTTCTACACCGGCAGCACCGAGGCCAGCTACGACAAGAACACGAGCCAGACCAGCCCCAAATTCTCCGGCGCGGCCAGCAACCGTTTCAGCCTCGGCGACGGCATCGACAACTTCGGCGTCGCCGCCGCGCTGAGCTGGCAGAAGCGCGACTTCGGCTCGGACAACGTCGAGACCGGCGGCGCCTGGGACTTCACCGACGGCGCCCGGCTCAACGAGTTCGAACAGCGTGACTACGACATCAGCCGCGAACGGGCCGGTGGCGGCCTGAACTTCGATTACAAGCCCGACGACTTCAGCAGCTACTACCTGCGCACTCTCTACAGCCGCTACAAAGACACCGAAACCCGCAACTCCACCAGCCTCGAATTCGCCGACCCGCAGGCCCCCGGCCAACTGGGCGATGCCGAGGGCAAGCGCAAGCTGAAGAACCGCGAAGAGACCCAGGAAATCCAGTCCTACGTATTCGGCGGCGAACGCATGCTCGGCCTGTGGACCCTGAGCGGCCAGGCCGGCTACAGCCAATCCAGCGAAGACAGCCCGGCGCACATCGCTGGTGCCACCTTTGACGGCGGCGACTTTGCCAACAGTGGTTTCCATGACAAGGACAAGCCACGCCCGATCATCGGCAGCGCCTTCTACGACGCGCGCAACTTCAGCCTCGACAAAGTCGACTGGGAAAAACAGAACACCCAGGACACCGAGAAAAACCTGCGCCTGGACCTGGCCCGCGACTACGACCTGAGCGGCTATGCGTCCCAGGTCAAATTTGGCGGCAAGGTCAGCCGCCGCAACAAGGACAACGACCTGGAGGCCTGGGTCTACAAAGACTTCGACACCCTCGGCTTCACTGCCGACCAGCTCAATCTCAGCCAGTTCCAGAAGGGCACTGTCGACTACCGCCTGGGCAGCTACGGCCCCGGCATCAGCCCCAGCGCGATCAAGCAGCTGATAGGCGGCCTCAACCCGGCGGACTTCTACGACGAGACCGAATCCCGGGTCAACGACTTCACCATTCGCGAAGACATCAACGCCGGCTACCTGATGAACACCGTCGACATCGACGACTGGCGCTTCATCGCTGGCCTGCGCTACGAAGGCACCGAGTTCGAAGCCAAGGGCACCGGCGCCACCGATGGCGTGTTCACCCCGACCGACACCCAGCGCCGCTATCACCATTGGCTGCCGGGCCTGCATGCGCGCTACCAGATCGACAAGAACACCCAGGTGCGCGCGGCCTGGACCAAGTCCGTGGTCCGCCCGACCTTTGGCCAGTTGGCGCCGGGTTTTGTGATCGATGATGACGAAGCCACCTTCGGCAACCCGGACCTCAAGCCCCTGGAGTCGAGCAACCTGGACCTGGGCATCGAGCACTTCATGGGCCGCGCCGGCACCGTCTCGGCGTTCGTGTTCTACAAGGACATCAAGAACTTCGTCTACAACACCGACCTGGCCGGCACCGGCGCCTGGACCAACTTCGCCGAGGCCCACACCTACGCCAACGGCGACAGCGCCAGGCTCTACGGCCTGGAGCTGGCCTACTCACAGAAGTTCGACTGGCTGCCCGCGCCGTGGAACGGCCTGCTGATCGGCGCCAACACTACGTTCAGCCGCTCCAGCGCCGACATCGAAGGTTTCGACAGTGCCAGTGGTACGAACCGCAAGCGCCACATCAGCCTGCCCAACCAGTCCGACACCGTCGGCAACCTGATGCTCGGTTGGGAAGACGACACGCTCAGCCTGCGCCTGTCGGCCAACTACAAATCGGCCTACCTCTTTGAGCTGGCGTCGATCAACGACAAGGCCCACGACCTGCATGTGGACGCGCAGACCTTTGTCGACTTCAGCGCGCGCTACTCGCTGACCAAGAACCTGCAAGTCAGCTTCGAAGCGCAGAACCTCACCGATGAGTCGTACTTCGTCTACACCGGCCACCGCAGCTACAACGGCCAATACGAAGAGTACGGCCCGACCTACAAGCTGGGCCTGACCTTCACTCACTTCTAACCCACACCTCCATTCCAATGTGGGAGGGGGCTTGCCCCCGATGGCTGTGGCCCAGCTGGCATCTGTGTTGACTGACACACTGCTATCGGGGGCAAGCCCCCTCCCACATTGGATCTCCATTGTTTTTGACGGATTGAGCCGTACATGAAGATTTCCAGGCTGTACCTGCTAATGGCATTGACCCTCTGTGCGCCGGCAATGGCCACAGACCTGGCCCTGACCCCTTGGGCACCCAGCCTCAATGCCGAGGCCATGGCCGTGCTGAGCAGCACCGAGCGCCTCACCGCCAGCACCCGCAACGGCCTGCAACTGCTCGACGCCAAAGGTACCGAACTCGCCCGTTTCAACGGCAACTTCAGCAGCCTCGACACCCGCGCTGCCGGCACCCAGGTACTGGTCGCCAGCCTCGACAACGACCGCCAGCAAGCCGTGCTGATCAACCTTGACGCGTCCGCCAAAACCTTTGGCATACCGCTGTACCTGCCCACTCGCGACTACCCGGTGAACGGCCTGTGTCTGTACCGCGACGGCGCCGCCCACCTGTTTGTGTTCCTGGTGGGTGAAGAGGGCAAGGGCGAGCAATGGCTGGTGGGCAATGGCGCCACACTGCTCAGCGAACCCCAGCGCGTACGCGGTCTGCCGTTGCCGCCGTCGGCGCAGTTCTGCCAGGTGGATGACACAACCCATCAGTTGGTGGTGAATGAACAAAACGTCGGCTGGTGGGCCTACCCGGCGCACCCGGAAGCCGAGGTCAAGCGCACGCCGGTAGCGCTGTTCGACAACCCCAAGCGTGAAGCGGGCGCCATGGCGCTGGTGCCGGGCGGGATGGTCGCCCTCGATCCGAAGACGGCCCAGTTGCACCTGTTCCAGCACACCGGCAAGCGCTGGGTCGAACAATCGAGTCTGACGCTGCCAGGCCTCAAGGAGCCGGAACAACTCAGCGTCAACGGTCAGCAACTGCTGGTGCGCGATGACGACAATGGCAAGCTTTACCAGGGCAGGCTCGACTGGAAAGCCAGACCCGTGACGGCTGGACCGGTACTGCCGGAAGTCGCCGCCGTACGCCAGACCGACCCGGTCGGTCGCCAGGGCGACGCGGCGGATGACCCGGCGATCTGGGTTCACCCCGCGCAACCGGAAAAAAGCCGCGTACTCGGCACCAACAAGAAGCAGGGCCTGCTGGCCTACGACCTTGACGGCAAGCTGTTGCAGGAGCTGGCGGTGGGCCGTCTCAACAATGTCGACGTACGCCCCGACTTCAAGCTCGGCGCGCAGACTGTCGACCTGGCCGTGGCGAGCAATCGCGATCACAACAGCCTGAGCCTGTTCAGCATTGACCGCCAGAGCGGCGAACTGCGCGAAGCCGGTGAAGTGCCGACACCGCTCAAGGAGATCTACGGTATCTGCCTGTACCAGCCCGCCAGTGGCGAGATCTACGCGATCGCCAACGGCAAGGACGGCACCTTCCTGCAATACCGCCTCAGCGCACCGGATGGTCGTGTGCAGGGCGAGTTGGTGCGCCAGTTCAAGGTCGACAGCCAGCCCGAGGGTTGCGTGGCCGATGACCAGCGCCAGCGCCTGTTTATCGGGGAAGAAGACGTCGGTGTCTGGGCGGTGGATGCCCGTGCCGACCAGCCGGCCACCCTCACCAGCGTGATCAAGGTCGGCCCGCAGCTGCACGCCGATGTCGAGGGCCTGGCGTTGTACCAGAGCGACAAGCGCGACTACCTGGTGATCTCCAGCCAGGGCAATGACAGCTACCTGGTGCTGGATGCCGAGCCGCCGTTCGCGACCCACGGTGCCTTCCGCGTCGGCCTGAATGCGCCGGCCGGGATCGATGGAGCCTCGGAAACCGATGGCCTGGAAGTCACCGCCCTCAACCTCGGCGGGCCGTGGAGCCAAGGCATGCTGGTGGTGCAGGACGGGCGCAAGCGCATGCCCGAGCAGACCCAGAACTTCAAGTTGGTGCCGTGGGCCGAGGTGACTCGCGCGCTGAAGTTGCCCTGAGCCGTCATCACCCGGTCATCACTTTTTTATCGAATAGGAGCTTCACCATGCACGCGACGATGGAACATATGACGATCTGGGGCTTGATCAGCGACGCCAGCCTGTTGGTCAAGGCGGTGATGATCACCTTGCTGCTGGCCTCCTTGCTCAGTTGGTACCTGATCATCCAGCGCGGCAGTGTGCTGCGGCGCCTGGAGCGCCAGTTGAATGGCTTTGTGCAGCGCTTTCGTGCTGCGCCGGACTTGCAACCGCTGTACCGCGACACCGTGCAGGCGGGCGAGGGCGGTATTGCGCCGATCTTTATCGCCGGCATTCAGGAATACCAGCACCTGCACAGCCATGATCCGGCGGTGCTGGACGGTGTCGAGCGCGCCGTGCAGGTGGCGATCACCGAGCAGGAAATCGAGTTGGAAAAAGGTCTGCAATTCCTTGCGACGGTGGGTTCGGTCAGCCCCTACATCGGGCTGTTCGGCACCGTATGGGGCATCATGAATTCGTTCATCGGCCTGTCCCAGGTGCAGCAGGCCACGCTGTCGACGGTCGCGCCGGGCATCGCCGAAGCGCTGATCGCCACGGCTATCGGCCTGTTCGCGGCCATCCCGGCGGTGATCGCCTACAACCGCTTTGCGGCACGCGGCCAGACCTTGCTCACCCGTTACTACGCCTTCGGCAACGAACTGCAAGTACGCCTGCACCGCACGCTGCGCGGCACGTCGAGCCACCTGGCCGTGGCCGCCTGAACAGGAGCGATTTCATGTTAGCAAGGCCGCAACGCAAGCACGGGCCCAAGGCCGAGATGAACGTGGTGCCCTATATCGACGTGATGCTGGTGCTGCTGGTGATCTTCATGGTCACCGCACCGATGCTCACCCAGGGCGTGAAGATCGAGCTGCCCAAGGTCGCCGCCGAGGCACTGGCCACCGACACCCGCCAGCAGATCCTCACGCTGTCGGTGAAGGCCGATGGCGGCTACTACTGGAACCTCGGCGGTGAACTCGACACCCGGCACCAGACCGACAGCGCGGTGACCCTCGACGAAATGGGCGCCAAGGTCATGCAGGTGGTGGCGGCGCGCAGCGACACCCAGGTGTACATCCGCGCCGACGATAACGCCGGTTACGGCCGTGTGGTCGCGGCCATGGCGGTGTTGCAGAAGGGTGGGGTGAGCAACCTGGGGCTGGTGACCGAGGCCCCGCAATGACGGCGATGATCATGCACAGTCCGATGCTGACGATGCCTTCCCGGAGACCTTCCGGATTCTGGCGAAACAGTTTGGCGGCCAGCCTGGCCGTGGCGCTGCATGTGGGGGTGTTGGCCGCATTGATGCTTGGCTGGTCCACGGAAGTACCGCCAGTGGAGGCCCCCAGGGTGATGCATACCCAACTGGTGATGCTGCCGGCGGCGACAGCTCCAGCTCCAGCTCCAGCGCCTGAACCGGTGGCCGTCACACCCCCGGAGCCCGTCGCGGTTCCCGTACCGGTAAAGCCCACGCTCGATCCGCAGATCCAGGCGCGCAAACTCGAAAAGGCCGCCCTGGCGCGCAAACGCGTCGAAGAAAAGCAGCAGGAGCAGCAACGGCTGGCCACTGAACAGCACAATCGTGAGCAGGCACAACAGCGTGCTGACCAGCAGCGCCTGGCCGCTGAAACATCGCGGGCCGCGACACCGGCCGTGACACCGGCTGCGGCACCGGCGTTCGACAGCCGCCAGTACCAGCCCTTGAGCAAGGAAGCGCCGGACTACCCCGAGCGTGCCCTGGACAAAAACATCGAAGGCGATTGTTCGGTGGAGTACACCGTCAACACCCAGGGCCGCGTGGAAAACCCCAGGGTGCTGGACGGCTGCCACCCGCTGTTCATGCGGCCATCACTGGCGGCGGCGAATACCTTCCGTTACCAGCCGAGGATCGTCGATGGCAAGGCTGTTGCGGTGCCGGCGGTGCGCAATACCTTTCATTACCGCATCAAGTAAGCGGCGATCAATTGGCACGGTTGTACAGCTCAACATTGGCAGCATACCGCGCCAGGTTCGCCAGGAACGTATCGGCGATTTCCTCCTTGCTGCGGGTGGAAATCGCCGAGGTGTGCGGCGACAGCCTTACCCGCGGATGGGTGTACAACGGATGCCCCAGCGGCAACGGCTCCGGCTCGGTCACGTCCAGCGATGCCAAACCAACCTGCCCATTGTCCAGCGCTTGCAGCAACGCCTCCTGATCCAGCAACCCACCCCGTGCGATGTTGATCAGGTGCAACCCCGGCCTGGCGCTGGCGAGGACGTCGCGGTTGATGATATGCCGCGTGGCCTCGGTCAGCGGCGCCGCCACCACCAGGTGATCGGCGCGGGCGAACAGGTCGTGGATGTCCCTGGCGGCTTCCACGCCTGCGCTGAACGGCGCCGGGCTTTGACGCAGCGCCACCACCCTGATGCCCAGGGCCAGGGCCTTCTGCGCCAGGCGTTCGCCAATCGCTCCAAACCCCAGGATGCCCAGTGTGGTGCCCTTGAGCGGGCGCAGCGGGGTGAAGTGCCACTGGTCATCCTTGACCCAGATGGCCGGCAGGTGCTTGGACGCGGCAAAGATCGCCGCCAGGGCGAATTCGGCCAGGTTGTCGGCGGCGCTGCCACGCGATGTCGTCACCGGAGGGCCGTTGAACAGCCACTGCGGGTAGAAGTCGATGCCCGACGACACCAGGTGCACCCACTGTGCGCCGTAGGGCCAACCGGGTGGCGGAGTGTCCGGGGCGGTGTAGCCGCGCACGTTGATCGGGCGCAGCAGCAGGATATTCGCCTGGGGCGGCAGGTCGCTGGGCACCCCGACGGGCACCCCGATCACCTGGGCTTCGGGATGGATCGACGCCAGGCGCTGGCGGATCACCTCGTTGTAATCCTCGTCCAGCTGGCTGGCGATAATCACCTGGCTCATGTGCGCTCCTTGTGGCGTTGGGCGAAGGCGGCCTTGCCGACACCTTGTAATACCGCGTCGTTCTGTGGGGTATGCACGCGGCTGCACAACACGTCGCGGTAGTGCCGTTGCAGCGGGCTATGGCGCGACAGGCCCGGGTTGCCCGAGGCTTCGATGGCCAGCTCCACGGCGCGGATCGCGTTGTTCGTTACCAGGTACTTCAATTGCGCGGCGTTGGCGGCCGGGGTGTGGCCCTCGGCAGCAGCGTCGAGCAGGCTGCGATTGGCAAACAGCAGGGTGTCGATATGGCCAACGGTTTCCTGGAAGCGTGGCAGGGTCGACAGCGCCGCACCGAGGTTGGACGGTTGGCGCTCCTCCAGCCAGTTCACCAGCCAGTCCCGGGCGGCCTGGGCCACGGCGTCGTACACCGAGGACAACAACACTGACATCCACAGGAAGCCCTCGGGGTCCAACTCTGGCGCCGGCGCACTCCAGGGGCTGACGCTGACAGCGTGGTCCAGCGGCACCAGCACGTTGTCGAGCACCACTTCATGGCTACAGGTGGCGCGCATGCCCAGGTGGTCCCAGGTGTCGATGATGCTCACGCCGGGGCTGTCCTTGGGCACCAGCCAGGCGCCCACCAGCGGGTCGGCGTCGTCACTGCGGGCCCACACGCTGAACCAGCTCAGGCCGTGGCTGCCGGTGGAGTAGATCTTGCGCCCGCTGATGCGCCAGCCCTCGGCGGTGCGCACGGCGGTGGTCGCCGGCAGCCCGCCACGGGCCGGGGTGCCGAGGTCGGGTTCGACGCGCAGGGCGTTGATCAAGGCGCCATTGCGCACCGCGTCTACGGCCACTTGCCTGCGCAGGTGCACGGGCCAGGTCTTGCTGTCTTGCAGGCGGGTGTGTTGCAGGTATTGCATCACCAGGATCAGCGCAGTGGACGGCTCGCCCTTGGCAATCGCATTGATCGCCTTGCGTGCCTGGGACAGGCTGGCCCCGCCGCCGCCCAGGGTCTTGGGCACGGTGAGGGCGAGCAGGCCGTGTTCGTGCAGCAACTTGAAGTTGGCGTGAGGGAAAGCGCCGCTCTCGTCGTAGAGATGGGCGGTGCTGGCCAGCTCGGTGGTGAGGCGTTCGAGCAAGGCGTCGAAGTGGGCGACTTCCACGGAGCGCAAGGAGGGCTGCGAGGATTGGCTCATGCCAGCGCCTCTTGCTGCGCTTCAACCTCGGCGGCGACGCTGTAGCGGTTCACCGGCACCTCCAGGCCCAGGTTGTCGCGCAGGGTCTGGCCGCTGTATTCGCTGCGCAGCAGGCCGCGTTGTTGCAACACCGGCGCCACCAGTTCGGTGAAGTACTGCAAGCCATCCGGCAGCACCGAGTTGATGATGAAACCGTCACTGGCGCCGCGCTCGAACCAGGTCTGGATCGCATCGGCGACCTGTTCCGGGGTGCCGACAAAATCACGTTTGGGCCGCGAGAAACGCAGGGCCACTTCGCGCAGGGTCAAGCCTTCGTCCCTGGCCAGTTGCTTGATGCGGTCGGAGCCGCCTTTCTGGCTGTTGGACCCCAGGTCCCCCAGTTCCGGGAACGGCGCGTCCAGCGGGTATTGGCTGAAATCGTGGTCATTGAACGGGCGGCCGAGGGCGACGATGGCATCTTCCACGGTGACCAGCTCCACGGCCTGCTGGTAGCGGCTTTCCACTTCGGCCTCGTCGCGGCCGACAATCGGGCGGATGCCCGGCAGGATCGACAGGCTTTGCGGATCGCGGCCAAAGCCCTTGGCGCGGCGTTTCAGGTCTTGGGAATAGGCCAGGCCTTCTTCGATGCTGTCCACGTGCACAAAGATCGCATCGGCGTTCTGCGCCGCGAAGTTGCGCCCGTCTTCCGAGGTGCCGGCCTGGAAAATCACCGGTTGGCCCTGGCGCGAACGCGCGATGTTCAGCGGGCCTTTCACCGAGAAGAAATCGCCCTTGTGGTTGAGTGCATGCAGCTTGCCTGGGGCGAAAAATTCGCCGGACTGTTTGTTGTAGGTGAAGGCGTCGTCTTCCCAGGAGTCCCACAGGCCCTTGACGGTATCCAGGTGCTCCTTGGCGATGCGGTACCGCACGGCGTGGGGCGGGTGCTCGGCCTTGCCGAAGTTGTCGGCGGTGCCGCTGAGCCACGAGGTGACCACGTTCCAACCGGCTCGACCGCCGCTGATATGGTCCAGGGACGCGAACTGGCGCGCCACCTGGTAGGGCTCGGTGTAGCTGACGGTCACCGTGGCGACGAGGCCGATATGTGTGGTGATTGCGGCGAGTGCCGACAGGATCGTCAGTGGTTCGAAGCGATTGAGGTAATGCGGGCTGGACTTGGCGTGGATATGCAGGCTGTCGGCGATGAACACGAAGTCGAACTTGGCGGCTTCGGCCAATTCAGTCTGCTGCTTGTAGAAGCCGAAGCTGGTGCTGGCATTTGGTTGGGCCTGCGGGTGGCGCCATTCGCCCCAGCCGTGACCGACGCCATGGACCATGGCTCCCAGTTTCAAATGACGTGGCTTGCTCATGTGCTGCTCCTTTTAGCGCGAGGCTTGGTTGAAGGGGACACGCTTGGCGTTGAAGCTCTTGTCGAAGCCCTGCGACACGTCGATGTGCTTGAGCAGCAGGCCTTCCTGTTGATAAGTGTCGGCGGTCGCTTGCAGGCCGCTGATCACTGCGTCGTCGATCGTGACCGGGTTCAGGCGGGTGTCCTTGGCCACCGTCACATGCACGTCCAGCGGCAGGCCGGTGATCCTGGCCTGGGCGGCGGCGTATTCATCGGGGTGGGTATTGGCCCAGGCATAGGCGCGGTCAACGCGGGCGACAAAGTCGTCGAGCTGCGGGCGCTTGTCGGCGATGGCCTGGCTGGTGGCGGCAAGGTACAGGTGGTTGCTCAGCAGTTTATTGCCACTGACCAGCACGCGTGCCTGGCTTTGCGAGGTCACTACGGTGGTGTACGGGTCCCAGGTGGCCCAGGCGTCGGCGGTGCCGTTATCCAGCACCAGGCGTGATTCGCTGGGCAGCAGGAAAATGAACTGCACGTCCCGGGTGGTCAGGCCGGCGGTGGCCAGGGCCTTGATCGCCAGGTAATGGCCGATGGAACCACGCCCGGTGACGATCTTCTTGCCCTTGAGGTCGGCAACGGTCTTGATCGGTGAGTCCTTGGGCACGACCAGGGCGGTGGTGTTGCGCCCTTCGGAGTGGATGATGCTGACCACCTTGAGAGATGCACCGGCACCGAGGGCGAACACGTACGGCGCATCACCGAGGGCGCCGATGTCCACGGCACCGGCGTTGAGTGCTTCGCCCAACGGTGAGGCAGACGGGAATTCCGACCACTGGATTGTGTAAGGCACGTTCCGGGTTTCGCCGGAGGCTTCCAGCAGCGCCTTGATCGTCGATTTCTGGTTGGCCACCCGCAGCGGTTGCAGGTCAGCGGCAGCGGCGCTGCCGATCAGGCCAAGGGCGAGGGCGGTGCCCAGGAGCACGCGTTTGAAAGGGGTGGTGTAGAGCATGGGGCAAACTCCAGGCGTTTGTGGTGTTTCAAGGGATACCTCCGCCTGGAGAAGGGGTCGGATTCCATTACATGTACGGGGTGGGTCAGATCACATGGAAACCGTGGGTGCCGTCGCGCGCCAACTGGTCGACGAGGCCGAATTCCCAGTCAAGATAGGCCTGCATGGCTTCCCTGGGGTTGTCGGTGCCTTCGTACGGGCGGCGGTAGCGGTCGATACGCGGCGAGGCCAAGTGGGTTTCGCCTTCTTCCAGCGGCAGTTGCGCGTTGATCCAGCCGGCGGTGCCGTCCTGCAGCAGGAACACTGGCTTGCCGGTAAGGGCCTCGACTTCAGCCACCGCCAGGCGCGCCAGTTGGCTGCTGCCGCAGGTCAGCACGTAGCGCTGGGCGGCGGGCACCTTGGCCAGGGCCTGGGGCAGTTGCGCACGCAGTACCCACCAGGCTCCGGGGATATGGCGCTTCACGTAGTTGGCGCTGGCGGTGAAATCCAGTACCGCCGTGTCGCCATGGGCCAGCCAGTCGGCGAGGGTAGAGGGGCTGATCGGTTCGGCCTGGGGCGGCGCCGGCACCGGCGCGACCCAGGTACCTTGCTCGCTGAAGTGCTCCGCTTGCAGGTCATCCAGCACATGCACTTCCCAGCCCAGTTGGGCCAGCCAGGACGCAGACATGTTTGCGCGTACGCCGTCGTCATCCGCCAGCACCAGCCGCGCACCGCGCACGCTGGCAACGTGATCGGTTTCCTGCACCAGTTGCCCGCCCGGTGTGGAGCGCGCGCCTGGCAGGTGGCCGGCTTCGAATTCTTCCGGGGTGCGGACATCGAACAGGTAGGTGGTGCGTGTGGTGTCCTGCTGCCAGGTACGCAGGTCGCTCAGGGTGGCACGGCCAACGCGGGCCTTGTCGGCCACGCGGCGTGCATCGATGGCGGCGGCCAGGCGATGCTCCTCGCTGGTCGGCGCAAAACGTCGAGATTGGCCATGGGCAAGCTTCTGCCCGGCCAGGGTCCAGCCGATGGTGCCGTTGCGCAGGGCCGACACCGGGTTGGCCACGCCGGCATTGATCAGCGACTGAGTGCCGATAATGCTGCGGGTACGCCCGGCGCAGTTGACGATGATGCGGGTGGCCGGGTCCGGCGCCAGTTCGCGGGCGCGCAACACCAGTTCGGCCCCCGGCACGCTGATGCCGGTGGGAATGCTCATGGTCTGGTATTCGTCGAAACGCCGGGCGTCGAGCACCACTACGTCGGCCTGGCTGTCGAGCAGCGCCTGCACCTCTTCAGCGGCCAGGGACGGCGTATGGCGTTCGCTTTCCACCAGTTCGCCGAACGCCTTGCTCGGTACGTTGACGTCGATGAACAGCTCGCCACCGGCCTTGCGCCAACCGTCCAGGCCTCCTTCAAGCAAACTGACCTGGGTGTAGCCCAAGGCAACCAGGCGTTCGGCAGCGCGGGCAGCCAGGCCTTCACCATTGTCATACACGGTGACCTGGGTATCGCGCCGCGGAATGCGCGCATACACCTCCAGTTCCAGCTTGGACAGCGGGATGTTCGCGGCAAACAGTGGATGGGATTCGGCGAACGGCGCTTCTTCGCGCACATCGATCAGGGCGACTTCTTCTTGGTCCAACAGGGCTTGGCGAATCCGCGCAAAGCTGCGGGTGGAGAGGGTGGTCATAGGGCAGGGCTCTTTTCTTTGGACAAATCCCAGATATTCGGGAGAAAGGCGTTGGAATAACCGGAGATAAACAGTTTCTCGCTGCCGTCGGGCTGGTACACCGCGCGGCGCACCGCACCGATATTGGCGCCGTACACATGGATACTGATGGACACCTGGTCGCTATGGGCGTTGCTCACCTGGTGGATGTCGCCGACCTTGGGCGACACCGCTTCAACCTGGCCCGGCACCAGCCGTATCGGCTTGCCTTCAGCCACCAGGCTGCCGTCAGGGGCGCGTTCAAACCCTTGGGAAAACTCTGAGCCGCGCAGCATGCCAATCAGGCCCCATACCCGGTGGTCATGGATCGGTGTGCTTTGCCCCGGCCCCCACACAAAGCTGACGACACTGAAACGCTGGCGTGAATCGGCATGCAGCAGGAATTGCTGGTAGCGCTCGGGATCGGGTTGGGCGAATTCGTCGGGAAGCCAGTCGTCGTGGCTGACCAGTTGCGCCAGCAGCTTGCCGCCACGGTGCAGCAGGTCGCCTTCGCGTGGATTACCGTCGATCAATTCCGCCAGGGCGCCTATGAAGGCTCTGAGTCTCTCGGGGTGTCGGGCCTGGGTCATGACAGTTCCATCGTGCGGTCGGTGGTGATGGGCTTATCTAAGCATAATGTTTATAGTTAATATGCTATTTTTTAATGATTAGCTTATAGCTGAAGGTAATTTAGAACTGGTCTGAATAGCGTTAGACGTTATCGATCACAGCGCGGGCTATCCAGGCAGCTTTCCTGCAACTATGCTTCGCACACATCTTAATGACTGTTCTCTATGTGCGGCCCAAATGAAAATTGACGATATCGATGCCTTTGTCGAAGTGATTCGTTGCCAGTCCATCAGCCACGCCGCCGAGTCGTTGCAACTGACCCAGCCGGCCATTACCCGTCGCGTGCAGAACTTCGAGCAGGCATTGGGGGTGGAGTTGTTCGACCGCAACACCAAGCCCCTCAAGCCCACGTTGATCGGCACCCGCGTCTACGAGCAGTGCCGGTTGATCCTGCGCGAGATGGACGCGCTGCGCGAACTGGTGGCCACCGATGCACCCCCCACTGGCCTGTTGCGCCTGGGCGTGCCGCAGACCATCGGCGACGTGGTGCTGCTGGATGCCCTCAAGCACCTGCGCACCGAATACCCCGACCTGCGTGCCCAGGTCGCTACGGGGTGGGGCAGCCAACTGGTGGGCAAGATCGAGCGCGGCGAGCTGGATGCGGCGGCGGCGTTGTTCCCGGCGGGCAAGATTTTCCCGGACAACATCGTCGGCGAGTCCATCGGCAAGATGGAACTGGTGGTGGTGTGCGCCAAGGCGCAGTTGCCGAAGAAACCGTGCAAGCTGGCGGATGTGTACCAGAACGGCTGGGTTCTCAACCCGGATGGTTGCGGCTTCCGCGCCGGTCTGCAGCGCACCTTGTCTGACCAGGGCCTGGCGTTGCGGGTCAACCTGGAAACCTTCGGCACCGAGCTGCAATTGGGCCTGGTTGCGGACGGCCTGGGCCTGGGGTTGGTGCCGCGACCGTTGCTGGAGCGCAGCGCCCATCGCGAACACCTGGCGGTGATGCCGCTCAAGGACTTCAAGCCGGTGATGGATCTGTGGCTGATCTATCCGCATTTCCTGGGCAACCTGCAGGGGCCGGTGGATGCGTTTGGCAAGCTGGTCGCTGCCTCGTTGCACAAGATCAAGGAGGCTGCATGATATGAAAAAAAATAATAATTAGCTTAGATTAAAATGTGCTTTTTATTATTTTTTTGCATCCCCTAGGCTTGCCTGGAAGTCCTTAAGGCCATCCAGGAAGTTTTGCCATGAGCAGCGTCACCTCGATTTCCAGCGTTTCCAGCAACACCGTCCGACAACGCGTCACGCCAGAAGAATGGGAAGTGCGCGTCAAGCTGGCCGCCGCCTATCGTCTGGCCGCCTTATACAAGTGGACCGACCACATCTATACCCACTTCTCCGCCCGCGTGCCGGGCCCGGAGGAGCATTTCCTGATCAATGCCTTTGGGCTGCTGTTCGATGAAATCAGCGCGTCCAACCTGGTCAAGGTCGACCTCGACGGCACTATCGTGGATGACCCGACGGGCCTGGGCATCAACTACGCCGGCTATGTGATCCACAGCGCCATCCATGGCGCGCGTCACGACCTGCAAGCCGTGCTGCACACCCACACCCGCGACGGCATTGCGGTATCGGCGCAAAAAGACGGCTTGCTGCCGATCTCCCAGCACTCCATCGGTTTTTCCGGGCGCGTGGCCTATCACGGTTATGAAGGGATTGCCCTCGACCTTGACGAGCGCGAGCGGTTGGTCGCTGACCTGGGCGACAAAAGTGTGATGATCCTGCGCAATCATGGGTTGTTGACCGCGGGCGTCAGCGTAGAGCATGCGTTTCAGCAACTGCAGCAACTGGAGCGGGCCTGCAATATCCAGATTGCAGCCCAGGCAGCGGGGAATGCGGAGTTGATCTTCCCGCCGCAGGAAGTGGTGGGCAAAGTCGAGCAACAGGCCAAGGCGCACGCCAGCGGCGAAGGTCCGGGCGTGGCGCGGCATTGGAATGCGCTGGTCCGTCAGTTGGAGCGTAGCGATACCGACTACAAAAACTGATCTTGATGTGGGAGAGGGCAAGCCCCTCCCACATTGGTTTTGCGTTTTTCTCAGGCTACTTGTTGTGCCTGTTCGCGTTCTGCGATCAATTGGCGGGTGAGGGGGATCAGGCGCTTGCCGTAATCGATCGCATCATTGAGCGGGTCGAACCCGCGAATCAGGAACGTGGTGATCCCCAGGTCGTAGTAATCCACCAAGGCTTCCGCGACCTGCTCAGCGGTGCCCACCAGCGAGGTGGAATTGCCCTGTGCACCGAGCAACCCGGCAATCCCGGTCCACAAGCGTTTATCCAGCCGGGTACCTTGAGCCGCCGCGGCGAGCAGGCGGCGCGAGCCTTCGTTGGGCGGTTCACGCCGCACAAAGCCGTTTTTCTCGGCCAGCTCGGTCGCCTGCTGCAGGATGCGCTCGGCCCGGGCCCATGCCAGCTCTTCGGTCTCGGCGAGGATCGGCCGCAACGACAAGCTGAAACGGATCGTACGCCCATGCCTGGCTGCTTCGGCGCGTACCTGGGTCACGATCTCGCGCACCTGCTCGTAAGTTTCGCCCCACAGCGCATACACGTCGGCATGCTTGCCCGCCACTTCGATTGCGGCTTTGGACGAGCCGCCGAAATACAGCGGGATATGCGGCTGCTGCGGCGACTTCACCGTGGAGTGCGCACCTTCGACCTGATAGTAGGTGCCCTTGAAGTCGAAGGGCTGTTCGCTGGTCCATTCCTGGCGTACCACGCTCAGGTATTCGTCGGTGCGGGCGTAGCGTTCGTCCTTGCCGATATGGCTGCCATCGGCGCGCAGTTCGCGGTCGTCACCGCCGGTGATGATGTGCACCGCCGTACGCCCGCCGTTGAATACATCAAGGGTGGTGAATTGGCGCGCGGCCAGTGTGGGCTGGGCGAAACCGGGGCGATGGGCGATGAGAAATTGCAGCCTGGTGGTCACGCTGGCGGCGTGGGAGGCGATCAGCGTGCTGTCCGGGCTGTTGGAGTGGAAGGCCACCAGGGCACGGTCGAAACCGGCCTCTTCGTGGGCGCGGGCCACGCTCTCGACATAGTCGGGTTGCAGGGTAGGGCCGCTGCGCGGATGGATCTCGGAAGCGTGATGGCCGCCAATGTAGCCGATGAATTCGATGCTCATGGTCTGTCCTTGTCTTGGGTGTGATTACCACCTCCACCGGGCAGGGGGTCGGTTATTCGCGTCCAAAGTAGGGGCAGGGGCGGGGTCTGTAAAATGCCGATTGGTTCTAACCTAATTATTAAAATGTTAAATTATAAAACTGATTAGATATCAATTAATTGCATTTTTAATGTCCGGGCGAATTATCCACCGGTTTTGCATGCGCCAAGGCTGACCTTGGATAACGTTGTATTTTTCCCGGCACTGAGGGCCTGGATCTTAACGGGTCGGTGTCGCCTAATTGGTGGTCGCGCCGATCAGGTCCATCAAGCGCCCACAGACGAAAAAAAACCGGCTGATCAGGCCGGTTTGGGGTTCCCGCAAACAGCGCGGGATTATGCGTTGTTGCCTTGCAGGCGATCAGCACCGCCTTCGGCAAGACCACGTTCCTGAAGACGATCAGCACCGCCTTCGGCCAGGCCACGTTCCTGCAGACGATCAGCACCGCCTTCGGCCAGGCCACGTTCCTGCAGGCGATCAGCGCCACCTTCGGCGACACGGCGTTCCAGCAGGCGGTCCGAACCACCTTCGGCAACACGGTTGCCTTGCAGGCGGTCGGCACCACCCTCGGCGACGCGGCTTTCAATCAGGCGATCCGAACCGCCTTCAGCCACGACCGGGTGGGCAAAAGCATTGGCAGCGAGTACCGAGAAAGCGAGGCTAAGCAAGATTTGGCGTTTCATGAGAGTGTGCTCCGAGTGTGTTGGTTGGGGTGTTGCCTGGTATGGGGTTGATGTTACGCGTTGCATTTTTCAAGAGAACTTCATTGGGCTGATGGTGACTATCGACGCCAGCGATGGCTCGTTTTTGCGAGCCATCGCGGGGCCGGTCATGGCATCTGCGGCAGTTCCTGCGGGCGCAGGTCGAACACCAGCACCTCGGCATCTTCACCGTGGCTCAAGCGGATCTGCCGTTCATCCCGCACCCGGGCGCCGTCGCCTTCGCGCAAGCGCTGGCCGTTGATTTCAACGCTGCCCCGGGCCACATGGAGGTACACATGGCGATCGGGCGGCAGGTCCAGGGTCGCGGTTTCATCACCGTTGAACAGCCCGGCATACACCCGTGCGTCCTGGCGCACGCTGAGGGAGCCATCGGCACCGTCCGGCGAGATGATCAACTGCAGGCGCCCACGTTTCTGGGCCTCGCTGAAGTGTTCCTGCTGGTAGCGTGGTTCGGCACCGGCCACGGCAGGCACGATCCAGATTTGCAGGAAGTGCACGCCACGGGTCTGGCTGTGGTTGAACTCGCTGTGGGCCACGCCGCTGCCGGCGCTCATCAGTTGCACATCGCCGGGGCGGATCACCGAGCCGGTGCCCAGGGTGTCCTTGTGTTCCAGGGCGCCTTCGAGCACATAAGAGAAGATCTCCATATCGCGGTGTGGGTGCTGGCCGAAACCTTTGCCGGCGGCGACACGGTCATCGTTGATCACCAGCAGGTCGGAAAACCCTTGTTCGTTCGGGTTCCAGTAGTTGGCGAACGAGAAGGTGTGGAACGACTTCAACCAACCGTGATTGGCGGCGCCGCGTTCGGAAGCTTTGCGAAGGGTCAGCATGGTCTTGTCCTCAAGTGAGAGCGGGCTGCGGCATGCAGGGCTCTTGCGTTGAGAAGAAGGTTAATGGTTACTGGAATATTCATTAAGAAGATGAAAACTGAATTACTGTCTCTTTAAAGTTGACAGTTTCAAGCGTGTCATAATGCCTGTCGTACTCCTTCCCGATGGACCTTTCCCGCTATGAAAACCGTGGCCATGGTGCTGTTTCCGGACTTCCTCCTGCTCGATATGGCAGGGCCGCTCGAGGTGTTTTCCATTGCCAACCGTTACCTGCCAGCGTCGGCGCACTACCAGATCCTCACCCTCGGCACCGAGCCCGGTCCATTGCGCGCCTCCAATGGCGTAGCCGTGCAGACTGACCTGCTGCTGGACCAGGCCCAGGATGCCTATGACCTGCTGCTGGTGCCCGGCGGCCCCGGTGCCTATAACGAATGTCATCCGGCGCTGCTGCCGTGGCTGAGGGCCGCGGCTCCGCGGGCGCGGCGCTTCGGTTCGATCTGCACCGGGGCCTTTGTGCTGGGGCATGCCGGGCTGCTGGACGGTCACCGCGTGACCACGCACTGGCACTACACCGAGCGACTGATCAAGGCGTTTCCCAAGGCAATGGTCGAAACGGATCGCATCTACCTGCAGGACGGGCGCCTGATCACTTCGGGCGGCGTCACGGCCGGCATCGACCTGGCGCTGTCGGTGGTGGCCCAGGACCATGGCAAACAAGTCGCCGTGGACGTGGCCAAGGTGTTGCTGGTGGTGATGAAACGCCAGGGCGGCCAGGCGCAGTTCAGCCCGATGACGGCGGCGGTGGCACCGCAGGAAACCACGATTACCCGGGTACAGAACCATGTGCTGGCGCATCTGGACCAACCGTTCACCATCGAGTCCATGGCTGAGTTGGCCGGCATGAGCGCCCGCCATTTTGCGCGGCTGTTCGCCAAGGAAGTGCAGATGACGCCCATGGTCTTCCTGCAAGGTGCACGCATCGACCGCGCCCGGCAATTGCTGGAAACCACCGACCTGCAGCTCAAGACCGTGGCTTTTCACGCAGGCTTCGGTAGCGTGCGGCATATGCGCTTTCTGTTCAGTGAAAAACTGGGCCTCAACCCGACCCAATACCGACAGCAGTTCAGTTAACGACAGAATGTCCGTCTCGCGCACCCGAATGTCCGTATCGCTCCCTGTGCCAGCATTGTCCTGTCACGGGTAGCTGGCAAGATAGCGTCAAGCCCACGGAAAAGGATGCGCAAACGCCCAGGGCCGGGCGTTTCAGCGCTATTGCACACATGAACAATCCTCAGGCGATTGACGCTGATGGCACGGTACGCTTCGGTGCCTATGTGTTTCACCGGCAGCAGCGGTTGGTCAGCAAGTCGGGTTGGCCGGTGCCTGTGGGCGGGCGGGCGCTGGATATCCTCACGGCGCTGCTCGAAGCGCCCGGGCAGTTCATCAGCAAAGCCACTCTGATCGAGCGGGTCTGGCCGAACAGCGTGGTGGAAGAAAACAACCTGAGGGTGCACATCGCCGCACTGCGTCGCGTGCTCGATGGGCAGCAGTTCATTCTTAATGACCCTCTGCGCGGCTACTGTTTCGCAGCCCCGGTGCAGGGCGCGCAGCCCGCCGCGCTGCCTCGGCACAACCTGACGGCGCGGCTCAGTGCGGTGGTGGGCCGTGACGAGGTGTTGGGCGTGCTGGTTCGGCGTCTGTCCGGGCAACACCTGATGACCCTCACCGGGTGCGCCGGTGTCGGCAAAAGCACCCTGGCCCTGGCATTGGCCCAGCGCGTGTTGCCGCGCTACCGGGACGGCGTGTGGTGGGTTGACCTGGCTACGGTGGAAGCACCGATGACCATGCTGCGCGACCTGGCTGCCGCGCTGCACCTGGAACCCTGCGCCCACGCCAGCGAGCTGTGCCGTCAATTGGCCTCGCGCCAACTGTTGCTGGTGCTCGACGGCGCAGACCTGCTGCTCGGCGCCTGCCGGCATCTGGTGCGTGTGCTGCGCGAAACCGCGCCTCAGGTCAGCGTGCTGGTGACCAGCCGTGAAAGCCTGCAAGTCCCCGGTGAATGGGTACAGCGTGTGCCGAGGCTGGCGATCCCGGCGCCGGCGGCCATGGGCTGTATCGAACAGGCGATGGCTTACCCGGCGGTGCAGTTATTTGTTGCGCGGGTGCGTGCCGGCCAGCAAGGGTTCGCGCTGCGCCTCCATGACCTGGCGCCGCTGCGAGACATCTGTCGGCGTCTGGACGGTATCCCACTGGCCTTGGAGTTGGCCGCCGCCCAAGTCGATGCCCTCGGTGTGCGCGGTTTGCAGCAGCAGTTGCGCGCGGGCTTGCAGGTGCTGACCCGAGGCCGGCGCACCGCGGTGGAACGCCACCAATCCCTGACGGCGGCCCTGGACTGGACCTACCAGCGCCTGAGCCTGCCGGAGCGCTGGCTATTCCTGCAATTGGGTTTATTCAAGATGGCCGTGACCGTGCCCACCTTGAGTGAACTGGTCGCCGGGACCGAGTTGGAACACGCCGACCTGTCCTACCTGCTGGGGCGCTTGGTGGGTGCGTCGCTGCTGACCCTGGAACCGGGCCCAGGCAGCCCGCGTTACCGCCTGCTCAATTGCGTGCGCAGCTACGCCCTGGCGCAACTGCGCGACCCGTTGCAGGTGGCGCGTTTGCAGCAGGGCTACGGGCATTACCTAGGGCCGTTTTCAGGCCGGCCGTTTGTCCTGCAACTGGTCGAGCAGGCTGCGTACGCGGACTAGGTCCTGGGTGGCAAAGCCTTCGGTGAAGCGGGCGTAGATCGAACCCAGCAAATCGCGCGCCGCCTTTACGCGGCCTTGCGTCTGCCACAGGCTTGCCAACGAGGTTGCACTGCGTAATTCCCAGGCCAGCGCGCCTTGCTGGTGCGCCAGGCCCAGGGCTTCCAGCAGCAGGGCTTCTGCCGCACGGCTGTCGGCCAGGCTTTCGGCGCGCACTCGCAGGATTTCCGGGGTGCACCAGCCGGCTGCGCCACTTCTGGCGCGCTCGAAGGCCGCGTCACTGACCTCGATTGCATTGAAGGTCACCAGGATATCCTCGACCAGGCCCAATCCCTGCACATCCGCGATGGCTAGCGTGCCCTCATAACAACGCGCCCAGGTGTGAAACAACTGCACCGAGTGCTTTTGCGCCTGCTGCAGCAGTTGATCCTGGTGTTCGTGGGCCATGGCGCTGTCGCCGTTGTAGCGAGCGATGACCACCCCGGCCAATGCCAGGGTGTAGCAGATCGACGTACCGTGATTGATTTGCAAGGCCAGCGCCAGCGCCTGGCTCGCCGTACGCCACGCACGCTCCGGATAACCGCGCAGCCACAGGATGCGTGCAAGGATGGTCAGCGAGGCGACGCTCTGGTCGTACTGCACGCCAAAGCCATGGGTAAAGCGGTTGAGATGGCCGCTCTGGGCCATGCGCTGGATCACTTGCTCGGCATTGTGCTGCGCGAGGGCCTGGTGACCGGCGAAGTGCTGTGCCAACACCCGCAGGCGCTGGGCACTGAGGGGCAGCAAAGGCTCGGCACGGGGGCCGAGCTGGTCGAAGTGCAGGCTCTGCGCCAAGGCCTCCCGGTAGTTGCCGCAGCACAGGTTTACCGCCATGTGCCCCGATACCGCACGTAACTGGCCGGCCAGGTCCTTGCCGGCTTCCGCCAGGCGACGCGCGCAACTGAATGCTGCAATGGTCTGCGGCGTGCCGCCCTGGGTGTGATAGGAAAAACTGCCCAGCGCCAGCTGCAAGGCCATGTTCAAGCGCTGGCTCGGCGCATTCGATTGCCTCAGTCGCGCCAGGGCCTTGCCCACATACAAGCCATGTTCGCGCAGCAGCGACAACTCCTGCCACAACGGCATCGCACTCACCGTCAGGCGAATGCCCAGCAGGTGCGCACCCTGGTCGCCCAGGCCCCAGTCGAGGGCGGCGCGGATGTCTTCGCGCAGCGGCGCATAACGGTCGATCCAGGTCTGGGTTGCGATCAGCTCCCAATCGTCCTGGGCCTGGTTCATCTGCGCCAGGCAGCGCTCGGCGTGGCGCTGGCGGGTAGCGTGGAGTTCTTGGGCGACGCTGAGTTTTTCCAGGGCATAGGTGCGGGTGATGTCCAGCAGGCGGTAGACCATCTCGTCATCGCCGGCTTCCACATTGAGCAAGGACTTGGCGACCAACTGGGTGATCGAACCCAGCACTTCGTGTGGTGCAATCTGCTCCCCGGCAATCACCGCCGCTGCGCTGGCCAGGCTGAACCCTCCGCGAAATACCGCCAGGCGACGCAGGCAGATCTGTTCGCAGGCGGTCAGTAGCGCAAAGCTCCAGTCCAGGGTGGCGCGCAGGGTTTGATGACGGGGCAGGGCGCTGCGCCGGCCTCTCGTGAGCAGGCGAAAGTTGTCTTCCATTTGCACCAGCAGTCCGGGCAGGCCGAAGCGTTCGATCTGCGCCGCCACGAGTTCGATGGCCAGGGGAATACCGTCCAGGCGCTGGCAGATATCAATCGCCAGCGGCAGCTCGGCCTCGCTCAGTTCAAAGCTGTCCTGATGGGACATGGCCCGCTCGATCAACAATTGCAGGGCCGGGTAGCCCAGCGCCTGGGCGCGGTTGCCGGTGGCGGGCGGGCAGGCCAGGGGCTCCAGGCGCTGCACGTGTTCGCCCTCGGCGCGCAATGCCTCGCGGCTGGTGGCCAGGATGTGCAATCGGGGCGCGTGGCGCAGCAGGGTTTCACTGATCAGGGCGATGTCGTCGAGCACGTGTTCGCAATTGTCGATCACCAGCAGCAACTGGTGCTCCTGCAAGCGCCGCGCAAACGTGGGCAGGGCTTCGTGCTCAGCGTGGGTAAGGTCGAGCAGGGCGGCAAGGTTGGGCAGGATCATCGATGGCGCGCTCAGTGGCGCCAGGTCCAGTAAGAGGATGCCGTCGCGGTAGTGCCCGATCAGCAATTCCGCCACCCGCAGCGCCACTGTGGTCTTGCCGATGCCGCCGGCGCCGGTCAGGGTGATAAAGCGTTGCTCGGGCAGTTGCTGTACCAGGCTGTCGATCAGGGCCTGGCGGCCGAGCATGCGCGTACGGCGCAGCGGCAAATTGTGGCAGGGGCGTTGGGGGGCACCTTCGGTTGGCAGGGTCATCGGCTCGATGCTCAGTGGCGCAACAAAACTGTAGCCCCGCTGGGCTACGGTCACGATATAGCGCTGCCCGGCCTGGCCATCGCCCAATGCCTTGCGCAACGCCGCCATGTGCACCCGCAGGTTGCCGTCTTCCACCACGCTCCTGGGCCAGACGCGGGCAATCAGTTCCTGCTTGCTCACCACATTGCCGGCCTGTTCCAGCAGGATCAGCAGGATATCCACCGCACGCCGGCCCAGCCGCAACGGTCGACCGGCCTCCAGCACCAGGCGCTGGCGCGGGTGGATGCGGTAGGGGCCGAAATGCACGGCCTGGTCGCTGAGGTCGTTCATGGGTGGCCATGCTCGGAACGGGATGAGCGGCCAGCATAGGCCAGGCAGGCCAGGACCACTAGGCCGCGATCACTTGCGGTTTAGGGCGAGAGTGGTGATTTCGCCAGGTCATCGGGTTGACGCCTTCGCTACGGGTGAACATATGACAAAAGTGCGCCTGGTCGCAGAAGCCGCATTCCAGGCTGATTTGCGTCAGGCTCAAGGATGACTGGGCAATCAGTTCCTTGGCCCGCTGGATGCGCTGTTGGCGGATCCATTCCTGCGGCGACAGCCCGGTGGTGCACTTGAAGGCACGGGAAAAATGGCTGCGCGACAGGGCGCAGGCCTGGGCGATGTCGGCAATGGCCAGGCTTTCGCCGAGATTGGCCAGGATCAGTTGCTTGGCGATGCGCTCGCGCCGGGGGCACAGGCCCCCGGTGGCGGACAAGCGAGGGGTGTATTGATCGAGTCGGGCCATGACAGATATCCGCAGTCGATGGGAGCGTTCCCGGTGGATGGATGCAGTGTAGACGTGGCCAATCTTGTTGCCGGACCGTCCGGCTGACGAGTTAATCGTTGTTAATTTCGCCAGGTGCCGACCAGGAAAAGACAGCACAGGCGTGCAATGTGGCCGGCGCCTGGCGTGGTTATCTGTGAGCTTGCCAACCGTGTGGATATCACCATGAATCGCAACGACCTGCGCCGCGTCGACATGAACCTGCTGGTGATTTTCGAGGCGTTGATGTTCGAGAAGAACCTGACCCGGGTCGCCGAAAAACTCTTCATGGGCCAACCGGCGGTGAGTGCGGCACTGGGACGCTTGCGCGATCTGTTCGACGACCCGTTGCTGCTGCGCAACGGGCGGGGCATGGAACCCACGCCACGCGCCGTGGCGATACTCAAGGAGTTGCAACCGGCCATGGACACCATTTCCGGCGCGGTCAGCCGTGCCAAGGATTTCGACCCTTCCACCAGTTGTGCAGTGTTTCGCATTGGCCTCTCGGACGACGCTGAATTTGGCCTGTTCCCACCGTTGCTCAGCCAACTGCGCGAAGAGGCACCGGGGATCATCGTGGTGGTGCGTCGGGCCAATTACCTGTTGATGTCGTCGCTGCTGGCCAGCGGCGAGATTTCGGTGGGGGTGAGCTACACCACGGAATTGCCGGCGAATGCCAAGCGCAAGAAACTGCGGGATATTCCGTGCAAGGTCTTGCGTGGGGATGACGGTGTTGAACCGTTGACCCTCGACGACTACTGCGAACGGCCCCATGCGATGGTGTCGTTTTCGGGGGATTTGAGCGGCAACATCGACCTGGACCTGGCGCGCATTGGTCGTACCCGCCGGGTGGTGCTGGCGGTGCCGCAGTTCAGTGGGTTGCGGGCGTTGCTTGCCGGTACGCAGATTATTGCGACGGTGCCGGATTATGCTGCGTGTGCGTTGACGGAGGGCACGTCGCTACGGGCGCAGGACCCGCCGTTTGCGATCGATGCGGCGGAGTTGTCGATGGTGTGGAGTGGGGTGCATGACAATGACCCGGCGGAGCGGTGGTTGAGGGGCAGGATTGGGGAGCATATGGCTCGGGTGGTTTGACTGAGTACATATCCGATGCTTCGGTAACGGCTACTTATGGTTCCGCTCTTACAGCGGCTCACTTTTGAAGAGCGCAAAGTAAGCAAAACGCTCTTGCCCCAACACTCGGCACCTCGCCTAGGCTCGGTGTGCCCTCTCTCCGGCTTGAATCCGTGGGCCGCCGCAATGGGCCATCCATGGCCCAGTGCGGCTAACCCGGCGTCCTGCCGGGTTACCCACGGATTCAAGCCTGCGTTCGGCCAGCGTGTTTGACGGGGCGATCCCAGATCAAAAGCAAGAGCGCGGCGGCCTTAGAGCCGACCGGATTGTATGGCCGGTACTCGGTCAAAGTGTGGGAGGGGGCAAGCCCCCTCCCACAGTTTGATCTTCATGTATCAGTTGAAGGGTGGTTTGCTCTGGCTCTGGCTTTTGATCTGCTTTTGATTTTGATSTTARGCCCCCCAAATCACTGTCGGATTACGGGCACACCGAGCCTAGGCGAGGTGCCGAGTGTTGGGGCAAGAGCCCTTTGCTTACTTTGGGCTGGGCCGGCATTCCGGCTTTTCCAAAGTGAGCCGCTGTAAGGGCGGAACCATAAGCGGGCGTTACCTAAATAACGGATATGTACTCACAAAAATTGGTCACCCATTCTTACCCCGAATTGGCTATTCCTCCCCCAAGGCCCGATGACTAACCTAGCCATCAATCCCCACTGCCCTGGAGCATCACCATGCAACCCCGTACCGACTTCTACACCGCCTCCCCAGACGCCATGAAAGCCATGCTCGCCCTGGAAGCCGCCGTGGGCAAACTCTCCATCGAGCTGCCACTGCTGGAACTGATACGCCTGCGGGTGTCGCAGATCAACGGCTGTGCCTTCTGCCTCGACATGCACACCGCCGACGCCCGCAAAGGTGGCGAGACCGAACGTCGCCTGTACACCGTGTCAGCCTGGCGCGAAACGCCGTTCTTCACCCCGCGTGAACGCGCTGCATTGGCTTGGGCTGAAAGCCTTACCCTGATCAGCCACACCCACGCGCCGGATGAAGACTTCAACGCACTGGCCGCCGAGTTCAGCCCCAAGGAACAGGTCGACCTCAGCGTGGCCATCGCCACCATCAACAGCTGGAACCGCCTGGCCGTGGGTTTCCGCAAGATGCCGAAGTAAGCCTCAGAAATTCACCGAAGCACTCAGGCGCGCCGTCAATGGCGCGCCCTGGAACAGGTAGTCATCGCCCATGTACTCGCCCGCGTCGCGCCAGTAGCGCTTGTCGAACAGGTTGTCGACGCTCAGGCGGAACACCGTGTCATAGCCGCTCACCTGGGTGGTGTAGCGGCTGCCCACATTCACCACCGCGTAATCCCCCACTTGCACATTGCCGCTGCGGTTGGCGTACTTCTTGGCGCTGTATTGCACGCCGCCCAGCACCGCCAGGCCGTTCACCCAGGGCAACGCATAGTCGGCATACACACTGGCGCGCAGCTTGGGCACGTTGATCGCCTGGTGGCCTTCGTAGTCCGCTGTGCCGCTGCCGGTCACTCGCGCACGAATCGCCGCCACGCTGGTTGCGATCTGCAGGCGTTCGGTGGCCCAGCCGTTGGCTGACAATTCCAGCCCGGTGTTCTTTTGCTCGCCTTGCTGCACGTAGTCGAATTTGCCCGTGCCATCTGGCTTGGCGTACTGATAGGCCTGGCGGGTCTGGAACACGGCGGCGGCGAAGCTGATGCGGCGCCAGTCGTATTTCACCCCGGCTTCGATTTGGCGTGAGGTGGTGGGGGCGAGGGTTTCGCCTTCGTTTCTGGTTGTCCACGGCGCCTGACCGCCCAGGGACAGGCCTTTGCTGTAGCTGGTGTAGAGCGAGATGTTTTCGACCGGTTTGTAGATCAACGACGCCTGGGGCAGGAACACGTACTGCTGGGTATGCCGTACCTCGTCACCAGAGGTACCGTCGAAGGCTTGTTCGTCCAGACGCACTTCGCGGCCACCGAGGATGGTTTGCCATTGCTCGTTGAGGCGGATGCGGTCGGTGACGAACAGGCCGTACTGGCGACTGTCGAGGTTGCGATGGCTGTCGTTCAGCGGCTTGTCGGTGGGGGTGAAAGTTGGGGCGTCGACGTTGATATTGGTGCTGCCGATGTATTCGTTGACCGACTTGCGCTTGTCGACTATCCGGCGAAAGGCGCTGGTGCCAAACGTCAGTTCATGACCCAGGCTGCCCGTGTTGAACAGCCCGGTCATGGCCGCCTGCACTTCGTCGTCGCGGCGGGTGTCGTCGGGGCTGCGGTAGTCGTAGACGTCGTAGTCGCCGGTGGGGCTGAAGAAGGCGGTGCCGCAATCGGTCACATAGAAGCAACCATAGGCAAACGAACTGTAGTCATCGATCACCACCTTGCTGCGCGCCGCGCTCACGCTGCCTTTCCACTGATCATTGAAGCGGTATTCAAACTTGCCGTTGAGATTCAGCGAATCAATGCCCACCTGCCTGGACCCGCTCTGGTGCCCCAGCAGTTTCTTCGGTGAGGCCCCGTGTGGCACCTCGGTGCCGCCCAGCAATTGGTAGCCCGGCACCGAGCGTTGTTGCTTGTCCTGGTACTCGGCGTCCAGTTGCAATACGGCATCGGGGCTGATGTTCCAGTCAAAGGCCAGGGACACAAAATCGCGCTGGCCATTGGCGTGTTCCACGTAGGAGGCGAGGTCTTCGTGGGCGACGTTGGCGCGCAGGCCGAATTGTTGCTCGCTGCCGAACCAGCCACCGACGTCGGTGGCGACATAGCCGCTGCCGCGATCATCGGTGGAAACGGTCACCGAGCGCACGTCTTCTGGGCGCTTGGTCACGTAGTTGATCACGCCGCTGGGTTCGGAAATCCCGCTCTGCAGGCCGGCCAGGCCCTTGAGCACTTCGACCTGCTGCTTGTTCTCCAGCGCGACGTTCTGCTCGCCGGTGATGGTGCGTCCATTGATCTTGTAGCTGCTCGCCGCATTCAGCGAAAAGCCGCGCACCACAAAGTTTTCGTAGTAGCCGATGGGCGCATAGCTGTCGCCCACCGAGGCGTCGTTGCGCAGTACTTCACTGAGCAGGCGCGCTTGCTGGTCCTTGATCAGTGCGGCGTTGATCACCGTGATCGAGGCCGGGGTGTCGAGCAGTGGCGCTTCGTCGACGCCGCTCACCGAGGCGGTGTCGCTGCGGTAGCCGGATGCATCCTGACCCTGGACCTTCACCGCCGGCAGTTCAAGGTCTGCCGCCAGGCTGTGACCGATGCCGCCGCTGAGCAGCAGACCGAGGGCGAAACGTGAGGTGACGACGGGACGAAAACGCAAAACCATGGGGGCAGGGCCTTAAAGCGCGGGCGGGGGGCGCATAAGCTAGGCATAAGTGCGCACTTTTACAAGAATGATTCGCACCTTGAGACATCCCGTCTCAGGCCGCATGCCAATCCATGTGCACCTCGACAGCCCGCAGCACGCCTGCGATAGACAAGGCTTCCCTCATCAATTGCAGGAGAACCCCATGAGTATTGCTGGAAAAGTCGCGCTGGTGACCGGCGCCGGGCAGGGCATTGGCCGGGCCATCGCCTTGCGCCTGGCACAGGACGGTGCCGATATCGCCTTGGTGGACATCAATGGCGCCAAGCTCGAAGCCGTGGCCGCCGAAGTCGTCGCGCTGGGCCGCAAGGTCTCGGTGTTCGTCGCTGACGTGTCCAAGCGCGAACAGGTGGTGGCGGCGGTGGAGCATGCGCACCTGACCCTGGGTGGCTTCCACATCATCGTCAACAATGCCGGTGTGGCGCAGATCGATTCGCTGTTGGACGTCAGCCCGGAACAGGTCGAGCGCACCCTGGGCATCAACGTGCAGGGCGTGTTGTGGGGCATCCAGGCCGCCGGCAAGAAATTCAAGGCGCTCAAGCAGAAGGGCAAGATCATCAACGCCTGCTCCATCGCCGGCCATGAAGGTTTTGCGCTGCTGGGGGTGTACTCGGCCACCAAGTTTGCCGTACGTGCCTTGACCCAGGCGGCGGCCAAGGAGTTGGCGAGCGCCGGGATTACCGTAAACGCCTACTGTCCGGGCGTGGTGGGCACCGATATGTGGGTCGAGATCGACAAGCGCATGGCCGAGATCACCGGCGCCGAAGTCGGTGCGACCTACAAGAAGTATGTGGATGGCATCGCCTTGGGCCGGGCGCAGACGCCGGAGGATGTGGCAGGGCTGGTCGCGTACCTGGCCGGGCCGGATGCGGACTACATGACCGGGCAATCGCCGCTGATCGACGGTGGCCTTGTCTACCGCTGACATCTCAGATGTACCCAGTCCAATGTGGGAGGGGGCTTGCCCCCGATAGCAGTGTGTCAGCCACTGGAAGTATTAGCTGGTCCACCGCCATCGGGGGCAAGCCCCCTCCCACAGTGTTGACCCCGTTGTATCAGCGGGTTTTGTTCGGCATGTCGATGCCCAGTTGGTTGACGCGGCGGTACAGGGTCGCCCTTGAGATTCCCAGCGCCTGCGCGGTCGGTATCGGCTTCCAGCGATGCCGAATCAGCGCATCCAGCACCACCTGGCGCTCCGGGCTCGCGCGATCTTCCGTCAATGCTTCAACCTGTTCCCCACGCACCTCCACCGGCAAATCCGCCACCTGCACCGTCCCGCCCTCACACACCGCACAGGCATACGCCAGCACATGTCGCAGTTGCCGCACATTGCCCGGCCACGCGTACCCCAACAGCAACTCCAATGCCACCTGGCCGATACCCACCGTGATACCGCTGTTGCGCGCTTCCTGTTCCAGCAAACGGTTGATCAGCGCCAGTTTGTCGGTGCGCTCGCGCAGCGGCGGCAGGCAGAAGCGCGCGCAGCCGAGGCGAAAGTACAGGTCCTCGCGAAAGCGGCCCTCATTGACCAACACCGACAAATCGCGGTGACTGGCGCAAATCACCTGGATATCGACGGTGCGGGTTTTCGCCGCGCCCAACGGTGCCACTTCACCTTCAGCCATCACCCTCAGCAGGCGCGTCTGCAGGGCCAGAGGCATGTCGCCGATTTCATCGAGGAACAAGGTGCCGCCATCGGCCTGCACCAGCAGCCCGGGCATGCCTTTGCTGGCGGCGCCGGTAAAGGCGCCGGCCACATAGCCGAACAACTCGCTCTCGATCAGGTTTTCCGGAATCGCTGCGCAGTTCACCGCCACGAACGGCCCACCGCGCCGGGCGCTGCGCTCGTGCAGTTGGCGGGCGAAGACTTCCTTGCCGGCGCCGGTTTCGCCTTGCACCAGTACCGGCAGGTTGCGGTCCTTGACCCGCACGGCCAGGCGCAGGTGTTCTTCGACACGGGCATCCACCAAAGGCACCAGCGGCGCACGCGCCTGTTTGCGTCGGGGCGCGTTGACCCGCACGTGCAGCGCACCCGGTTCTCCCAGCCAATGCAGTTGCTGGGTGGACTGGTCGGTGACGGTGCGCAAGGCGTTCAGGTCGAACACCTCGCCAATGTGCGCCGGCACCCGGCCAAAGCGCCGGCGCAAGGCCTGGCGCGCCTTGCTGTTCAAGGCCTGCAGGCGGCCGTCCTGGTCCCAGGCCAGCAGCAGGTCGGGCTGGCTGTCCACATAACCCGGCGTGCTGTGCGCTTGCAGCACCCAGTGCTGCTGGGCGCTGTGCATGAAGAAGGCGTTCTCGATGGCCTCGGCACTGTGCGCCACCAACTGGCGTATCAGGTGCTGGCTGCGGCGGTCATCCGGCGATTTGAGCGCCGAGGCGTCCATCACTCCCAGCAGGTTGCCCTGGGGATCGAAGATCGGCGCGGCGGAGCAGGTCAGGCCGATGAAGGCTGCGCGGAAGTGGTCGCGTTTGTGCACCGTCACCGCCGATTGACTGGTGAGCACGGTGGCCACGCCGCAGGTGCCTTCTTCGGCTTCCGACCAGCAAGTGCCGAGGTACAGGCCGGCCTTGCGGCAATCGCTGCGGATCGAGGCGTCCACGCGGTGGTCGATGGTCTGGCCCTGGGCATCGGTGAGCATCACGCAGTAGTCGGCCTGGCGCACACGGTGATGCAGTTGCCCGACGGCTTCGCCGGCAATGCGCATGAACAGTTCGGCGCGTTCGCGGCATTCCTTGAGCAAGGGTTCGCTGAGGATGCGTGGCCCCTGCAGGGAGCCGGGGTCCAGGTGGTGTTGCTCCATGGAGCGCCGCCACGAATCGAAGATCAGCGACGGCACCGGCGCCTGGGGCAGGCGGTCGGCATTGCGGACCACGCGACTGACGCAGTCGACGTGCTCCCTGGAGTTCGCGGCGAGCATAAGGCCTCCGGTTCTCGGTCTTTGTTGTTATGCCCGCCATTAAGCGCGCATGCGTCGGGCACGACAAGCGCGGCCTGACCAACAGCCCGGGCTGAGACGCAGCGTCTCAAACCGGCTGAGACGCCGCCTTCGAGTCGCAATGCCGCGTCTCATTCTGCGATCCCGGCCCGGTTGCGACAACCGCTCTGGATCAAGGTTATGCCAGGTTTTTTACGGCCTTGGCACAGGCTGTGCTGAAGGCCCTGTAGCTGACCACGATCAGCCTTCTGTGTGCCGAGACAACCTGGAGAACAACAAGATGTCCACTCACCTGTCCACCGATCAACTGCTGCATGCCTACACCGTGATGCGCACCATCCGTGATTTCGAAGAACGCCTGCACGTGGAATTCGCCACCGGCGAGATCCCCGGTTTCGTGCACCTCTACGCCGGCCAGGAAGCCAGTGCCGCCGGAGTCATGGCTCACCTCAACGATGAAGATTGCATCGCCTCCAACCACCGTGGCCACGGCCATTGCATCGCCAAGGGCGTGGATGTGTTCGGCATGATGGCCGAGATCTACGGCAAGAAAACCGGTGTGTGTGGCGGTAAAGGCGGCTCCATGCACATTGCCGACCAGGAGAAGGGCATGCTCGGCGCCAACGGCATTGTCGGCGCGGGTGCACCGTTGGCGGCCGGTGCGGCGCTGGCCTCCAGGCTCAAGGGCAGCCAGGGCGTGGCCGTGGCGTTCTTTGGCGACGGTGGCTCCAACGAAGGTGCGGTGTTCGAAGCGATGAACCTGGCCTCGATCATGAAACTGCCGTGCCTGTTCGTTGCGGAAAACAACGGCTATGCCGAGGCCACCGGATCCGGTTGGTCGGTAGCGTGCAAGGACATCGCCGAGCGTGCCGTGGGGTTTGGCATGCCGGGGGTGATCGTCGATGGCAATGATTTCTTCGCCGTGCACGCAGCGCTTGGTGTTGCCGTGGAACGTGCGCGCAAGGGCGACGGGCCAACCTTGGTCGAAGTGAAATTGAGCCGCTTCTACGGCCATTTCGAAGGCGATGCACAAACCTATCGCGGCCCCGATGAAGTGAAGAACCTGCGTGAACACGCCGATTGCCTGGCGCTGTTCCGCCAGCGTTGCAGCGCTGAAGGCTGGCTGGACGCGGCGCAATTCGAGCGCATCGATGGCGAGGTCGCCCAGCTCATCGACGACGCCGTGCGCCTGGCCAAGTCGGATCCCAAGCCCCAGGCCGCCGACCTGCTCAGCGATGTCTACGTCGCCTACCACTCATAACAACAATTCGTGGAGAGAATTTCATGGCTCGCAAAATCAGCTACCAGCAGGCAATCAACGAAGCCCTGGCCCAGGAAATGCGCCGCGACCAGAGCGTGTTCATCATCGGCCAGGACGTGTCCGGCGGCACCGGTTCCCCTGGCGAGCAGGACGCCTGGGGCGGTGTGCTTGGCGTGACCAAGGGCCTGTACCCGGAGTTTCCCGACCGCGTGCTCGATGCGCCGCTGTCCGAAGTCGGCTACGTGGGCATGGCCGTCGGCGCCGCCACCCGTGGCATGCGCCCGGTGTGCGAACTGATGTTCGTCGACTTTATCGGCTGCTGCCTCGACCAGTTGCTCAACCAGGCCGCCAAGTTCCGCTACATGTTCGGCGGCAAGACCACCACGCCGCTGGTAGTGCGCGCCATGTACGGCGCCGGGCTGCGGGCGGCCGCCCAGCATTCGCAGATGCTCACCTCGATGTGGACCCACATTCCCGGCCTCAAGGTGGTGTGCCCGGCCACGCCCTATGACGCCAAGGGCATGTTGATCCAGGCGATCCGCGACAATGACCCGGTGATCTTCCTCGAGCACAAGATGCTCTACAGCCTGCAGGGCGAAGTGCCCGAAGAGCTGTACACCGTGCCTTTCGGTGAAGCCAATTTTGTCCGCGAGGGCAGGGATGTGACCCTGGTGACCTACGGGCGAATGGTGCACATCGCCCTGGAAGCCGCGACCAGCCTGGCGCGACAAGGCATCGATTGCGAGGTGCTGGACCTGCGCACCACCAGTCCGTTGGATGCAGACAGCATCCTCGAAAGCGTGGAAAAAACCGGGCGCCTGGTGGTGATCGACGAGTCCAACCCGCGCTGCTCGATTGCCACCGATATCAGTGCATTGGTCGCCCAGCAGGGTTTTTCTTTCCTGCGCGCGCCAATCGAAATGGTCACCGCGCCGCACACGCCGGTGCCGTTCTCCGATGCGCTGGAAGACCTGTACATCCCCAACGCCGCGAAGATCGAAGCCGCGGTGCTGAAGATCGCCGACAAGAGGAACGCCGCATGATCCATACCTTGACCATGCCCAAGTGGGGGCTGTCGATGACCGAGGGGCGCATCGATGTCTGGCTCAAGCAACCTGGCGACCGGGTGGAGAAGGGCGAAGAAGTGCTGGACGTGGAGACCGATAAGCTCTCCAGCAGTGTCGAGGCGCCGTTCAGTGGCGTCCTGCGCCGTGTGTTGGCACTGAGCGACGAAACCCTGCCGGTGGGCGCGTTGCTGGGGATTGTGGTGGAGGGCGAAGCCACCGAAGAGGAAATCGATGCGGTGATCGACAGCTTCAATGCCGGGTTTGTCTCCAGCAGCGCCGAAACCGAAGCTTCGGGACCGAGTGCGCAGAAAGTCGAGATAGGCGGGCGTCTGTTGCGCTATCTCGAGCTGGGCGAGGGTGGCACGCCGTTGGTACTGATTCACGGATTCGGGGGGGATCTGAACAACTGGCTGTTCAACCAACCGGTATTGGCCGCCGAACGCCGGGTAATCGCCCTGGACCTGCCAGGGCATGGCGAGTCGGGCAAGCAACTGCGCAGCGGCGATGCCGAGGAGCTGAGCCTTGCGGTGCTGGCCTTGCTCGATCACCTCAGGCTCGACCGCGTACACCTGGCCGGGCATTCCATGGGCGGGCTGGTCGCACTGACCGTTGCCGACCAGGCGCCCGCGCGTGTTGCCTCATTGACTCTGATCGCCAGCGCCGGCCTCGGCCAGGAGATCAACGGCGATTACTTGCAAGGGTTTGCCGACGCCAGCAACCGCAATGCGCTCAAGCCGCCACTGACCCAACTGTTCAGCGACCCCGCGCTGGTGACGCGGCAGATGCTGGAGGACATGCTCAAGTTCAAGCGCCTGGAAGGGGTGGACAAGGCGCTGCAGCAGCTCAATACCGCGTTGTTCGAGGGCGGACGACAGAAGCTGGACTTACGTCATCGCGTGGGCCGGCAGCCGAGCCTGGTGATCTGGGGCAGTGACGATGCGATCATCCCGGCCCGGCATGCCGAGGGGTTGGATGCCCAGGTGGAGATTCTGCCGGGGCAGGGGCATATGGTGCAGTTGGAGGCGGCGGAGCGGGTCAACCAGGTGATGGCCGCCTTCCTCAAATCCCAACCTTGAAATGCAATCAACTGTGGGAGGGGGCAAGCCCCCTCCCACCATTTGGATTGGATTTCAAACGGAACGCTTCAGGGTTTCGCTTGGAAGCTCTTTGAACAGGGCGCGGTAGCTGTTGGAAAACCGCCCCAAATGCCAGAACGACCAATTCATCGCCACCTCAGCCACGGTGGTCCCGGTTGAATTGAGCAACTCCCGCCGCGCCCCATTCAACCTGCGCAAGCGCAACCACTGCGCCGGGCTCATCCCGGTGTAGGTCTTGAACCCCTGTTGCAATTGGCGCAACGGCACCCCGGCAATCTGCGCCAGTTCCAGCAGGTTGACCGTTTCGTCCGGCGCGTCTGCTGCCCATTCGCCGATGCGCGCCATCAGCCGGCGTTCTTCGTTGCGGCGCTGCAAGGAGCTGCGGTCCAGGCACACGCAGGCGTTGTCGAGGATGAACAGGCAATCGTCGAGCAATTGCTGGATAAGCGCGGCAGGGTCGCTGACCGTGGACAAGCGTGTCAGCGTGCCACTGAGCCAACGGGCGAACAACGCGTTCTGCTGGCCGGTCAGCGGCGCCATGAACAAACCTTCCAGCGTCGCCACCTCCAACCCATGGCGCTGCACGAACTGCGGGCCGAACACCACCGCTACTTCACGGTAGTTTTCCGGGGTGATCCAGGTGTTGCGGCTTTCGCCATTGAGCAGGTACAGCGCGTTGTCGCTGCCGTCGAAACAGAACGCCAGGGAGCCGGCGGGCGCATTGAAATGCTGCTCGACGCGGGTGTTCATGCACTCTTCGTACACCTCCACGCCTTGCAGGTCGAGGTAGCGGATGCGCCCGGCAAAATGCCCCGGGGACATCTGTTGGTACTGCTGCACCCAGCCGGGTGTCGCACTGCATTGAGCGGCCACATCACCGGTGGTGAAGGCCTGTACGCGCAAAGCGGTTGCCTGTGTCATGGGAAGCCTGGGCGCACTCTATTGGTGCGTTGTGGTGCGTGCAAAGTGGATAGATGCCGGGGTGCGGCGGCCTCAAGATAGACCTCAATGCGCCAGGAGTACAAGCCGGTGCATGCACCCAACCCATGACGAGGTCCTTATGAACGCCCCCTTCGATCAGCTGTCCGCCTGGCTGAAAGAACACAAGATTACCGAAGTCGAATGCGTGATCAGTGATTTGACTGGCATCGCCCGCGGCAAGATTGCGCCCACCAATAAGTTCCTGCATGAGCGAGGCATGCGCCTGCCGGAAAGTGTGCTGCTGCAAACGGTAACCGGGGACTTTGTCGACGACGAGATCTACTACGACCTGCTCGACCCCGCCGACATCGACATGGTCTGTCGCCCGGTGGCCCACGCCACTTATGTGGTGCCGTGGGCCATCGAGCCCACCGCGATCGTGATCCACGACACCTTCGACAAACAGGGCAACCCCATCGAGCTGTCGCCACGCAATGTGCTGAAGAAAGTCCTGCAGCTCTACACCGACAAAGGCTGGCAGCCGATTGTCGCGCCGGAAATGGAGTTCTACCTGACCCAGCGCTGCGAAGACCCGGACCTGCCGCTGAAAACCCCCATTGGCCGCTCCGGCCGCGCGGAGACAGGCCGCCAGTCGTTTTCCATCGACGCCGCCAACGAATTCGACCCGTTGTTCGAAGATGTCTACGACTGGTGCGAGGCCCAGGGCCTGGACCTCGATACGTTGATCCACGAGGACGGCCCGGCGCAGATGGAAATCAACTTCCGCCATGGCGACGCCCTCGACCTGGCCGACCAGATCACTGTGTTCAAGCGCACCCTGCGCGAGGCCGCCCTCAAGCACAACGTGGCTGCGACCTTCATGGCCAAACCGGTGGCCGACGAGCCGGGCAGCGCCATGCACCTGCACCAGAGTGTGGTCGACATAGCCACCGGCAAACCGGTGTTCGTCGACGCCGAAGGCAACATTAGCCCGTTGTTCCTGCATCACATTGGGGGCCTGCAGAAGTACATCCCCAAGCTGCTGCCGATGTTCGCGCCCAACGTGAACTCGTTCCGCCGCTTCCTGCCGGACACTTCGGCGCCGGTCAATGTCGAGTGGGGCGAAGAAAACCGCACCGTCGGCCTGCGCGTGCCTACTTCCAGCCCGGACGCCATGCGCGTGGAAAACCGCTTGCCCGGCGCCGATGCCAATCCGTATCTGGCGATTGCGGCTAGTCTGCTGTGTGGCTACCTGGGCATGGTCGAGCAGATCGAACCGAGCGCAGCGGTGGAAGGCCGCGCCTACGAGCGTCGTAACCTGCGCCTGCCGTTCACCCTCGAGGATGCGCTGGCACGCATGGAGGACTGCGACACGGTCAAGCAGTACCTGGGCGATAAATTCGTGCGCGGCTACGTCGCGGTCAAACGCGCCGAGCACGAGAACTTCAAGCGGGTGATCAGTTCCTGGGAGCGTGAGTTCCTGCTGTTGAGCGTCTAAAAAACCAATAAAGGGGTGTCGATATGCGTCTAGTGAAACAGCTTCTCCCGCTGGCCCTGATGGCCGCGTTCAGCGCTGCCGGCCAGGCGGCGCCGACAGTCAGTATTTATAACTGGACCGACTATATCGGCGAGACCACCCTGGCCGACTTCCAGGCAAAGACCGGGATAAAGCCGATCTACGATGTGTTCGACTCCAACGAAACCCTGGAAGGCAAGTTGCTCGCCGGCCGCACCGGTTATGACGTGGTGGTGCCGTCGAATCACTTCCTGGCGCGCCAGGTCAAGGCCGGCGCGTTCCTCACGTTGGATCGTGCGCAATTGCCCAACTTCAGGAACCTCGACCCCAAGCTGCTCGCGCTGCTGGAGAAAAACGATCCGGGTAACGCGCATTCGGTGCCGTACCTGTGGGGCACCAATGGCATCGGCTACAACGTCGACAAGGTCAAGCAGGTGCTGGGCATCGACCACATCGATTCATGGGCGGTGCTGTTCGAACCGGAGAACATCAAGAAGCTCAACCAGTGCGGCGTGGCCTTCCTCGATTCGGCAGATGAGCTGTTCCCGGCGATCCTCAACTACATGGGCAAGGACCCGCGCAGCGAGAACCCGGAGGACTACAAGCAGGCCGAGGCCAAGCTGCTGACGCTGCGGCCGTACATCACCTACTTCCATTCGTCCAAGTACATCTCGGACCTGGCCAACGGTGATATCTGCGTGGCGTTCGGGTATTCCGGCGACGTGTTCCAGGCCGCCAACCGCGCCAGGGAGGCCAAGAACGGCGTGAACATCGCCTATTCGATTCCCAAGGAAGGTTCCAACCTGTGGTTCGACCTGCTGGCGATTCCCGCCGATGCGAGCAACCCCAAGGAAGCTCATGCGTTTATCAATTACCTGCTCGATCCTGAGGTGATCGCCAAGGTCAGCGCCTCGGTGGGCTATGCCAACGCCAACCCGGCGGCCAAGGCGTTCATGGCCCCGGAACTGGTGAACAACCCCGAGGTGTACCCGCCGCAGGCGGTGCTCGACAAACTCTACATTTCGACCACGCCGACCCCGGCGACCATGCGCCTGATGACCCGCGCCTGGAGCAAAGTGAAGACCAACAAATGATGCAGTCAACCGACCACGCCCGGTCTTACTACCGGGCTACGGCCAGCGCCATGCCCGAGCGGCCCGGACTGGGCGGCGACCTGACCGCCGATGTGTGCGTGATCGGCGGCGGCTTCACCGGCGTCAACACCGCCATCGAGCTGGCGCAACGCGGGCTCTCGGTGATCCTGCTGGAAGCCCGGCGCATCGGCTGGGGCGCCAGCGGGCGCAACGGCGGGCAACTGATTCGCGGCATCGGCCATGACGTGTCGGGGTTCGCCAAGTACGTGGGCGAGGAGGGCGTGCGCTACCTGGAGCGCGCCGGGATTGAGTCGGTGGCCCTGGTGGGCCAGCGCATCCGCGAGCACGGGATTGACTGCGACCTGCGCTGGGGCTTTTGCGAATTGGCCAATACGCCCGCGCAGTTCGCCGCGTTCAAGGGCGAGCAAGCGCACCTGGCGGCGCTGGGGTATACCCATGAAACGCGCCTGGTCGGCCCGCAAGATATGCCGCACGTGGTCGGTTCGACGGTGTATGCCGGGGGGCTGGTGGACATGGGCTCCGGGCATTTGCATCCGCTGAACCTGGTGCTGGGTGAAGCGCAGTTGGCCGAGTCCCTTGGCGTGCGGATTTTCGAGCACACCGAGGTGCTGGAATTGATCCACGGCGACACGGTGCAAGTGCGCTGCGCCGGCGGCACGGTGCGCGCGGCCAGCCTGGTGCTGGCCTGCAATGCGCATTTGGAGGAGCTGGAATCGCGTTTGAGCGGCAAGGTGCTTCCGGCCGGCAGCTACATCATCGCCACCGAGCCGTTATCGGAGGCCGTCGCCCAGCAGTTGATCCCGCAGAACCTGGCGCTGTGCGACCAGAAAGTCGGGTTGGATTACTACCGATTGTCCGCTGACCGGCGCCTGTTGTTCGGCGGCGCCTGCCATTACTCCGGACGCGATCCGGCGGACATCGCCGCCTACATGCGCCCGAAAATGCTCAAGGTGTTCCCGCAACTGGCGCAGACCGCCATCGAGTTTCAGTGGGGCGGCAAGATTGGTATTACGGCCAATCGCTTCCCGCAGGTCGGGCGGTTGAAGCAATACCCGAATGTGTTCTATGCCCAGGGCTATTCCGGGCATGGGTTGAACGTGAGCCACTGGTGCGCAAGGCTACTGGCCGACGGTATCTACGCCGGGCACAGCACGGGCCTGGACGTTTTCAGCCGGGTACCCCACATGACCTTCCCCGGCGGCAAGGCGTTGCGTTCGCCGCTGTTGGCGATGGGAATGATGTGGTATCGCTTGAAGGAGATAGTGGGTTGATCAACCTTCGGGCTCGGTCAGTACTTTACGGAAGGTTTCCACCAGTGGCCGCAGGTTGACCCGATGCCACGCCGCCCACAGCGGCGTGGTGTAGCTCAGCCACGGCAACTCCCGCAACACCACACCGGGTGGTGCATTGCGACTCAGGCCTTTTTGTACCATCGCCACGCCCAGCCCTGAAGCCACCAAACCCAACGCGGTAAAGGGTTCACCGGCTTCCATTGGGATCTGCGGGGTGAAGCCGGCGCGGATGCAGGCGGCGACGAAGTCGTCGGCGGGGTTGGCGCCGGGTTTGCGCTGCACGCCGATCCACTCCTGGTCGGCCAGGTGTTCGGGCAACAGTTCACTCAGGTGTGCGAGGGGATGGTGCTCGGGCAACGCCAGCAGCATCGGCTCGTCCAACACTTGCAGTGCGATCAGGTCCGGATCATCCGCAGCCGGCGGTTCGCCAACCAGGGCGATATCCAGGCTGCGTTGGCGCAGGCCTTCGAGTTGTTCGAGGGACGGTAGGTTATACAGCTTGATGTGCACGTTCGGCCGGTCGTCGCGCAGTACCCGCAGCGCGTTGGGCAGCACACCGGCATGCATGGCGTTTTCGATATAGCCGATGCACAGGCCACCTTCTTCACCGCGGCCCAGGCGCTTGCCCAGTGATTCCAGGCGGTTGGCGTGGGTCAGCAGCGCCTTGGTTTCTGCCAGGAACGTCTGGCCGTCACGGGTCAGGCGGATGCGTTGCTGGCTGCGTTCGAACAGGGTCAAGCCCAGGCGTTCTTCGAGCTGGGCGATCTGCCGGCTCAGCGGCGATTGGGAGATGTGCAGGCGTTCGGCGGCGCGGCCGACGTGTTCTTCTTCGGCGACCACTTCGAAGTAGCGCAATTGGCGTAGATCGATCATGTAAGACCTATGGGGACTCAAGTTGGTCGCAGTATGTCTTGGACGGTCCGATCTCTGCAATCTAGGATCTGCTCAACGGTCACAGCGACCCCTTGTACCTTTGAGGATTCATCATGAGCTTGAAAGACAAACTGCCCGGCGTCCTGGGCTTGGGCACCGCTCCCTTGGGCAATATGTTCCGCGCCATTCCCGAAGACGAGGCCCAGGCCACCGTCGAGGCCGCCTGGAGCGCCGGCGTGCGCTACTTCGACACCGCGCCGTTCTATGGTTCGGGCCTTTCCGAACTGCGCCTGGGCCAGGCCCTGTCGCAGTACAACCGCGATGACTTCGTGCTCAGCACCAAGGTCGGCCGGGTGATCCTCGACGAAGTCGAGGACAGTGCCCGCGACCTCGGCGAAAAAAGCGGTGTGTTCGAACACGGTCGCCCGAACAAGATGCTCAACGACTACAGCGCCGATGCCACACTGCGTTCGATTGAAGACAGCCTGACTCGCTTGAAAACCGATCGGCTGGACATCGTGTGGATCCATGACATCGCCCAGGACTTCTACGGCGACCAGTGGCTGGAGTATTTCAACCAGGCCCGCACCGGTGCCTTCAAAGTGCTGACCCGTCTGCGCGAAGAGGGTGTGATCAAGGCCTGGGGCCTGGGCGTGAACCGCGTCGAGCCGTGCGAACTGACCCTGGACCTTACTGAAGCCCAGCCCGACGGCTTTTTGCTGGCCGGCCGCTACACGCTGCTGGACCACGACCGCGCCCTGCAACGCCTGATGGATGCGGCCCTGGCACAGAGCGTCGAGATCGTCGTCGGTGGGCCCTACAGCTCCGGCGTCCTCGCCGGTGGCGCGCACTTCGAGTATCAGCCAGCGAGCCCGGCGATTATCCACAACGTCGAGCAGATCAAGGCGATTGCCCAGGGGTTCGGCGTGAGCGTGAAAGCCGCCGCGCTGCAATTCTCCCTGGCCCATCCGGCGGTGGCCGCAGTGATTCCAGGTGCCAGTCGTCCGGGGCGGATTGCCGAAGACGTCGCGGCGTTGTCTGAACAGATCCCGGCAGCCTTCTGGCAGGCCCTGCGCGAGGCCCGACTGGTTTCGGACCGTGCGCCCCTGCCGCTTTAAATTCAGGAGTTCAACCGATGAAAATTGATGTGAGCGGTAAAGTAGCGATTGTCAGCGGCAGTACCGCCGGCATAGGCCTGGGAATCAGCCAGGCGCTTGCAGCCTCTGGCGCCACGGTGGTGGTGATCGGACGTGAAGCCGGCAAGGTCGACGATGCACTGGCGAGCATCCGCCAGGCTGTCCCGGGCGCAGACCTGCGTGGGCTGGTGGCTGACCTTGGCACCGCAGAGGGCGCAGAGAAACTGTTTGCCGCCGAACCGCGTGCCGACATTCTGGTCAACAACCTGGGCATCTTCAACGATGTGGATTTTTTCGAGGCCTCGGACACCGAATGGACGCGTTTCTATGAGGTCAATGTGATCTCCGGCGTGCGCCTGGCGCGGCATTATGTGCCGGGCATGGTCGAACAGGGCTGGGGTCGGGTGATCTTCGTGTCGTCGGAGTCTGGTGTAGCGACACCGGCGGACATGATCAATTACGGCGTGACCAAAAGCGCCAACCTGGCGGTGTCCCATGGCCTGGCCAAGCGCCTGGCGGGCACGGGAGTGACGGTGAACGCCGTGCTGCCCGGCCCGACCTTTACCGACGGCCTGGAGCAGATGCTCAAGGAAGCCACACAAAAATCCGGGCGCAGTGCGCGGGATGAGGCGGATGTGTTTGTGCGCAATGCGCGGCCGACGTCGATCATCCAGCGGGCGGCGAATGTGGATGAAGTCGCCAACCTGGTGGCGTACATTGCTTCACCGCTTTCTTCTGCGACCACAGGGGCTGCATTGCGCGTCGACGGTGGTGTGGTCGACAGCATGGCGATCTGAGTTGTTTTTCATTTTCTGGAGTATTTATCGTGGCAACAGCGTCTTCTGTGATTGAAATCCCGGTATCGGCCGATCAGGTCTGGCAATTGGTCGGCGGCTTCAACAGCCTGCCGGACTGGTTGCCGTTTATTGTCAAAAGCGAGGCGGGCGATGGCGGCCGTGTGCGTCATCTGCAGACCGCCGACGGTAGTGTGGTGGTGGAGCGGTTGCAGCGCTTTGATAACGTCGGGCGTACCTACAGCTATACCATCGAGCAGTCGCCGTTTCCGGTGAGTGCGTACCTGGCGACGTTGCAGGTCGAGGCGTTGGGCGAGGCGTCAGCGAAAGTGACTTGGTCAGGTGTGTTCACGCCGGTGGCGGGGACTACGGATGCGGCGGTGGAGGAGTTGTTTGCCGGTGTCTACAGCGGTGGCCTTGAGGCCCTGCGCGCCAACTTTCCGGCCTGATCCAGTCCAATGTGGGAAGGGCAAGTCCCCTCCCACATTGGGACACCAGTGGTTTCAGGCCTCGGGCATCAGTTGCTGGCGGCACTCCAGGACTAACCGGGCGCCGCCTTGTTCGCTCGTACCCACGTCCAACTTGAACCCATGCAAGTTGATGATCGCCGCCACAATCGACAGGCCCAAGCCGAACCCGCCTTGCTGGTCGCTTTCATCCACCCGATAGAAACGCTGGAATACCGCATCCCGCTCCGCCGCCGGTATGCCCGGCCCGGAGTCGTGCACTTCGATGCGCGTGCTGCCCGCATCATTGACCCCGCGCAGGATCACCGTGCCGCCCGGTGGGGAGAACTTGATCGAGTTGCTCAGCAGGTTGGCCAGGGCTTCGAACAACAGGGCGCGGTCGCCGGTGATCCACGGCAGGGACTCCGGGGTTTCGAGCTTCAGTTGCAGCTCGCCTTCCTCGGCCAGGGGCAGGTAGAAGTCGTGCAATTCGCGCAGTAGCGGCAACGGGTCCATGACCAGGAAACCTGAGCGACGCTGATGGTCTTCCAGCTCGGAGATACGCAACAGCCCGCGAAAGCGCGCCATCAGGGTGTCGGTCTCGGCAATCGCGTCGTCCAGTTTCACCGCGTAGCCAGACTCTGCTTCGGCCTCCTGTTTGATGCGATACAGCTGCGCACGCAGGCGCGTCAGCGGGGTGCGCAGGTCATGGGCGATGTTGTCGCACACGCCCTTGACCTCGTTCATCAGCTTCTCGATACGGTCGAGCATGGCGTTGACGATGGCCGCGAGCATGTCCAGTTCGTCACGTCGGTTGGACAGTGGCAGGCGGTGAGTCAGGTCGCCGGCGACGATGGCTTCGGCACTGGCCTGGATCCCACGGATTCGCCGCAACGGGCGGCGGCGCAACAGGTGCCAGCCGGCGGCGCCCGGAATAATTGTCAGGGACAGTGCCCAGAGCAGGGCGTGCCAGATGATGCGGGTCACACCGAACAGTGAGCCGTTGGCCCGCACCAGCACCAGCCAGCGGCCGTCTTCGGTGTGGGTGGCCACGGCATCGCAGCTGTCCTTGGGCAACTTGGGGTCGTCGGACTCGACACAATTGACCAGTGCGTGGATCTTGCCGTCCAGGGGCAGGTCCGGCGGCACCGCGCGGATCGGCCCGCTCAAGGGGCGGAATTGCTCATCGAACAGGCCGTAGGCATCCACACCCTTCATGTCGAAGGTCATGCTGGTGGTCAGGGCTTCCACCAGTTCTTCGCCGTCGAAGCGCTGGAACAGGTGCTGGCGTTGCATCAGGGAGTGGCGCGACAGGTCGCCCAGGTAACCGGACACCTCGTAATACAGCACCCCCATGAGGATGCAGCTCCAGGCCACGAACAGCGAGCTGTACAGCGCCAGCAAACGGCTGCTGGAAGAGCGCCAGCCCTTAGAGGGGTTCAGCAATGACATAACCGGAGCCTCGCACCGTGCGGATCAGCGGCGGGAGGCCCGGTGGGTCGATCTTTTTGCGCAGACGGCCGATGTGCACGTCGATCAGGTTGGTACCCGGGTCGAAGTGATAGCCCCAGACTTCCTCGAAGATCATCATTCGCGACAGAATCTGCCCGGTATTGCGCATCAGGAATTCCAGCAGCTTGTATTCGGTGGGCAGCAGGCTCAGGGGTTGATCGGCGCGGCTGGCTTCGCGGCTGATCAGGTTCAGTTCCAGATCGGCCACGCGCAGGGCGGTTTCGAATTCCTGGACCGTGCTTTTGCGCCGCAGCAGCACTTCGACGCGCGCCGCCATTTCATCCGAGGCGAACGGTTTGGTGAGGTAGTCATCACCGCCGGCACGCAGGCCACGCACACGTTCGTCCACATCGGAGAGGGCGCTGATCATCAGGATCGGCGTGGAGACGCCGATGGTGCGCAGGGTGGTGACGATGGCCAGGCCATCGAGTTCCGGCAGCATGCGGTCGAGGGTGATCAGGTCGTAATCGCCGCTCACGGCGCGGACCAGGCCTTCGCGGCCGTTGTCTACCCAATCTACATCCAGTCCATGGCTACTCAGCTCGGCGACAATCTCGCGGGCCGTTACGGCGTCATCCTCGATGGTCAAAATTCGGGTCATGGGATTACCTTTACACTGGAAGACCGCAATCGCCGGTAAGCCGGCTCCTACAGAAGTGGGGGCATTTTGCCAAGAAATGGCTGAATGCTTCCTAAATAAAACTTCATGTTGGCAAAACTGACACAGATTTCATCGCCGGGCCGGGGAGTGCATAACGCCCGCTTCAAACCGCCATTTCTTGCAAGTTGCATGGATCAGGTTAGTTCAATTTACTTAACTATCTGAAATGTAAGGGATTTATTTTTTGCGCCGACTGGCATGGTGCCTGCACTGTCTGTTTTGAGACTTGTAACACTATTTTTCTGCCTTGGAGCAAAACAACAATGATCACATCCTCATCCACGCTGCAAGAGTCGAGCGCGCTCTCCGGGGTTTCCTGGGGGGCGATTTTTGCCGGGGCCGCCGCCGCGGCTGCGTTGTCGCTGATCCTGGTGCTGCTGGGCTTCGGCCTGGGCTTTTCGGCGGTGTCGCCGTGGGCTGACAGCGGTATCAGCGCAAAAGGGCTGGGCATTTCCACGATTGTCTGGCTGGCCTTTACCCAGATCGTCGCATCCGGCCTGGGTGGCTACATCGCCGGTCGGTTGCGTGTGAAGTGGGCCAATATGCACGGTGATGAGGTGTACTTCCGCGACACCGCCCATGGCTTCCTGGCCTGGGCTGTTGCCACGTTGATCACGGCGGTGCTGGTAGTCGGTTCGGTCGGCAGTGTGGTCAGCGGTGGTGTGAAAGCCGGCGCCAGCGTTGCAGCCGGTGCAGCCAGTGGTATCACCCAAGCCGCCGGCAGTGCCGCCAAAGGCGTCAACGGTGGCGATTTCGACTATTACGTCGACAGCCTGTTCCGTGATGATCGCCCGGTCGCCGTCAGCGATGACGCCGCCCACGGTGTGGTAGCGCGCATCTTCACCCGCACCCTCAGCAACGACGGTCAGCTTGCGCCAGAAGACCGTGCCTACCTGGCACAGCTGATCAGCCAGCGCACCAACCTCAGCCAGGCGGATGCCGAAGCGCGTATCGACAAAGTCTACGGCGATGCCCGTAAAGCGGTGGAAGACGCCAAGCTCAAAGCCAAGCAAGCCGCGGAAACCGCCGCCAAAGTCGCTGCGTACACCTCGCTGTGGACCTTTGTCGCGCTGTTGATCGGTGCGTTCTTCGCCAGCCTCGCCGCTACCTTTGGCGGTCGCCGCCGCGATGCCGTGGTGTATGTCGAAACCGAACACTTCGTTCGTTAATCAATTCAAGGAGAACAACATGCGCTCATTACTGCTCTGGTTCCTCGGCGTGCCTATCCCGGTGATCATCCTGATTGCGATCTTCATGCACTGATCCCGAGCCTGGCTCGATCCCTGGTGGGAGCGGGCTTGCTCGCGAATGGGGTGTGTCAACAACTGCTGCGTTGACTGACACGCCCCGTTCGTGAGCAATTCCGCTCCCACATTTGTTTAATGGTGGCTTAACCCGCGCTTGGCTAGACTCGCGCACCATGAGCCGCCTTCTGCGTTTAGTCCTCGTCCTGTTGTTGAGCCTCACGCTTCCCCTGACCGGGATGGCGGGAGTGCCGTCAAGCACCGAGCCGTGCCCGATGAAGATGTCGGACATGCCGATGATGAGCGACATGTCGCCTGACTGCTGCCAGGACGGCGCGGATCATGGCAAGGCCTGTAAACCCGGTCAGGAATGCAAGACCGGTGGCGTGCTGCAATTCTCCCTGCCGCTGCTCAAGGCCTCCTTGACCCCGGCCCATCCGCTGCTCGTCGGCACCGCTTCCGATTTTATCCCCGATCGCACGCCGTCCGGCGTCTGGCGCCCACCCCGGGCCTGATTCCTGTTGCACCTCAAGACGCATCCCCTGACCGGGATGGTTTTGCTGTGGGCCGCCTGATGCGGTGCACAGCGCAACGGAACAGGAATTTTCAACATGAATGCCTCCTACATGCGCGCCCTGGTGGTGGGCGTGCTGGCGTGGCCGGCGTTGGCGAATGCGCTGACCCTGGATGACGCCCTGCGCCTGGCGCAAAACAATGCACCGTCGCTGCTGGCCGAGTCGGCCAAGTTGCAGGCCGCCACCCAGGCGGCGATCCCGGCGGGCGAATTGCCTGACCCGAAGCTGGTGGTCGGCCTGCAGGACTTTCCCATTGGCGGGCCCAATCGCGGCACGTTGTATGGCGACGAGATGACGCAACAGATGATCGGCATCCAGCAACAGGTGCCCAGCCGCGACAAGCGCAAGGCTCGGGTCGAGCTGGCCGATGCAACCGTCGAGCGGGCGGCCGCCGAAGGGCGCATCGAGCGCCTGAACGTGCGCCAGGCCACGGCCCAGGCCTGGATTCGTGCGTATGCGGTCGCGCGCAAGCAAGCCCTGTTCAAGGACTTCTACCAACAGAACCGCCTGTTGCAAGACACCGTGCGTGCGCAGTTGGCCGGCGGCCGTGGTCAGGCCGCCGACGCGGTCATCCCTCGGCAGGAAGCCGCGGAGCTGGCCGGGCGCGAAGATGAGTTGACCCAGCAACGTACCCAGGCCCGCGCCGCGCTCAAGCGCTGGATCGGCCCGGCCGCCAACGAAGCCCCCAGCGGGCAACTGCCCGACTGGACCTTCGACCCCCATAGCCTGAACCACAATCTGCATCAGCACCCGGCACTGCAAGCCTACGTGCCACGCACCCATGAAGCGCAGGCGCGGTTGCAGGAGGCCAAGGCGCAAAAGACCTCGGACTGGAGTTGGGAGGTCGATTACGGGCATCGCAGCCGTGAGTTCGGTGACATGGTCAACGTGCAGTTCACCTTTGACTTGCCGATCTTCCCCGGCCGTCGACAAAACCCCGGCATCGCCGCCAAGCAGGCCGAGTTGGACCAGCTCGACGCCGAGCGCGAGGCCGCTACCCGTGAGCATATCCAGATGCTCGATGACGACCTGGCCGACTACCAGCGCCTGGACCGTGCGGTGCAGCGTAGCCAGGACAGCCTGGTGCCGCTGGCCGAGGAAAAAGTCGGCTTGAGCCTGGCCGGCTATCGCGCCGGCAAAGGCGACTTGATGACGCTGGTCAACGCGCGCCGTGAACTGGTCGAAGCCCGTTTCAAACAGATCGATGCCATCGAGCAACGCGCCCTGGTCGGTGCGCAGCTGTATTTCGCCTATGGGGAACCCGCCAATGAATAATTCAATCGTGGCCGCTGTATTGCTGCTGGGCCTGGGAGCGGGCTACGGGCTGGCGCAGTGGCAGCCCGGCGCCTCATCCATGCCCGCCAAGGCCGACAGGCAGGCGCTGTACTGGTACGACCCGATGTTCCCGCAACAACAGTTCGATAAGCCCGGTAAGTCGCCGTTCATGGACATGCAGTTGGTGCCGCGCTACGCCGACGGGGCCGCATCGGCGGCCACGCCGGCGGTGCAGATTGACCCAGGCCTGGCGCAGAACATCGGCGTGCGCCTGGCGAGCGTGAGCCGCGGCGTGCTGACGTCCCGCCTGGCGCTGTCGGGCATTCTGGCCTTCAACGAGCGTGATGTGGCGGTGGTGCAGGCGCGGGCGGCGGGGTTTGTCGAGCGGGTCTACGCACGGGCACCGGGGGATGTGCTCAAGGCTGGCGCGCCATTGGTGGACCTGCTGATACCCGAGTGGGCGGCCGCCCAGGAAGAGTTCCTGGCCCTGCGGCGCAGCGGCGAGCGCGGCTTGATCGACGCTGCCCGCCAACGCCTGCGTCTGAGCGGGATGCCGGCGGGGTTGATTGCGCAGATGGAGCGCAGCGGCCAGGTGCAGTCGGTCCTGACCGTGACCAGCCCGATCAGCGGCGCGCTGCAAACCCTTGAGGTGCGCGAAGGCATGACGGTGACGCCGGGGCAGACCCTGGCGCGGTTCAACGGCCTGGATCAGGTGTGGTTGCAGGTCGCCGTGCCTGAAGCCCAAGGCGCAATGTTGAACGTGGGGCAACGGGTGCAGAGCCACTTTGTCGGTTTACCGGGCAAGACGCTCGACGGCACGGTCAGCGCGATCTTGCCTGCCACCGCCATGGACAGCCGCACTGTGCAAGTGCGGGTCGAGCTACCCAACCCCGACGGCGCCCTGCGCCCTGGCATGACCGCCCAGGTCAGTCTGGCGCAGACCGGCGGACAAGCGCTGTTGCAGGTGCCCAGCGAAGCGTTGATCCGCACCGGCAAGCGCGTGCTGGTGATGCTGGCCGAGGAGAGCGGGCACTATCGTCCGGTCGAGGTTGAAACCGGGGTAGAAAACCAGGACCACACAGTGATCCTCAGCGGCCTGCAGGAAGGCCAACAGGTGGTCGCCTCCGGGCAGTTCCTGCTCGACTCCGAGGCCAGTCTCAAGGGTGTTACGGCCACCGCGGCCGAAGCAGCGATGAACATGCAGCCGGGAGCCCACCCATGATCGCCCTGTTGATTCGCGGGTCGGTGGCCAATCGTTTCCTGGTGCTGCTCGCCACCTTGTTCATCACCGCGTGGGGTGTCTGGTCGGTGCCGAACACACCCGTCGACGCTTTGCCAGATCTCTCGGATGTGCAGGTTATCATCCGCACCCCGTACCCGGGCCAGGCGCCGCAGATCGTCGAGAACCAGGTCACGTACCCGATGACCACCACCATGCTCTCGGTGCCGGGGGCCAAGACCGTGCGCGGTTTTTCGTTCTTCGGCGACAGCTACGTGTACGTGTTGTTCGACGAAGGCACCGACCTGTACTGGGCGCGCTCGCGGGTGCTGGAATACCTCAGCCAGTTGCAGGCGCGGCTGCCCGCATCAGCCAAACCGTCATTGGGGCCGGACGCCACCGGCGTGGGCTGGATCTACCAGTACGCCTTGGTGGACCGCACCGGCCAGCACGACCTGGCGCAATTGCGCGCGTTGCAGGACTGGTTCCTCAAGTTCGAACTCAAGACCCTGCCAAACGTGGCGGAGGTCGCTACCATCGGCGGCCAGGTCAAGCAATATCAGGTGCAGCTCGATCCGCTGGCCCTGGCCAGTCGCGGCATCACCCAGGTACAGGTGAAAGCAGCGATTGACCAGGCCAACCAGGAAGCCGGCGGCTCGGTATTGAACCTGGGCGAGTCCGAGTATGTGGTGCGCGCCTCCGGCTACCTGAAGAATCTCTCCGACTTCCGTGCCATCCCGCTGCGCCTGGACGCCAACAATGTGCCGGTCACCCTCGGCGACGTGGCGAACATCCAGCTGGGCCCGGACCTGCGCCGGGGCATCAGTGAGCTGGACGGTGAGGGCGAAGCGGTCGGCGGCGTGGTAATCCTGCGCAGCGGCAAGAATGCGCGGGAAGCCATCGCGGCGGTCAAGACCAAACTGCAACAGTTGAAAAGCAGCCTGCCGCCCGGTGTTGAAATCGTCACCACCTACGACCGCAGCAAGCTGATCGACCGTGCCGTGGATAACCTCAGCCATAAACTGCTGGAAGAGTTCCTGGTGGTGGCGCTGGTGTGCGGGATTTTCCTGTGGCACCTGCGTTCGTCCCTGGTGGCGATCATCTCGTTGCCGGTGGGCGTATTGATCGCGTTTATCGTCATGCGTTTCCAGGGCATCAACGCCAACATCATGTCCCTGGGCGGCATTGCGATCGCCATTGGCGCGATGGTCGATGCGGCGGTGGTGATGATCGAAAACGCCCACAAGAAAATCGAAGCCTGGCACCACGCCCATCCCGGCCGGGAACTCAAGGGCGATGAGCACTGGAAGGTGATGACGGACGCCGCGGTCGAGGTGGGCCCGGCGCTGTTTTTCTGTCTGCTGATCATTACGCTGTCGTTCATCCCGGTGTTCACCTTGCAGGCCCAGGAAGGCCGTCTGTTCGGGCCGCTGGCCTATACCAAGACCTACGCCATGGCGGCGGCCGCCGGGTTGTCGGTGACCCTGGTCCCGGTGCTGATGGGCTACTGGATTCGCGGGCGCATACCCGACGAGCAACGCAACCCGCTCAATCGCGGCCTGATCAAGCTCTACCAGCCGGCGCTGGAGGCGGTGCTGCGCTGGCCGCGCATGACCTTGCTGGTGGCGCTGCTGATGGTGGCGAGCGCGCTGTGGCCGGTGTCGAAACTGGGCGGGGAATTCCTGCCGCCGCTGGATGAGGGCGACTTGCTGTACATGCCTTCGGCGCTGCCGGGCTTGTCGACACAGACGGCGTGCGAATTGCTGCAACGCACCGACCGCCTGATCAAGACCGTGCCCGAAGTCGCTCACGTATTTGGCAAGGCCGGTCGTGCCGAAACCGCCACCGACCCGGCGCCGCTGGAGATGTTCGAGACCACCATCGCGTTCAAGCCCAAGGATCAATGGCGCCCCGGCATGACCCCGGACAAACTGGTCAAGGAGCTGGACCGCGTGGTGCAGGTGCCGGGCCTGACCAATATCTGGATTCCGCCGATCCGCAACCGCATCGACATGCTGGCCACCGGGGTCAAGAGCCCGATTGGCGTAAAGGTCGCAGGCACCCGCCTGATGCAGATCGATGCGGTGACCCAGGCCGTGGAGAAAGTCGCCAAGACCGTGCCGGGCGTGAGTTCGGCGTTGGCCGAACGCCTGACCGGCGGGCGCTATATCGACGTCGACATCGACCGTGCCGCCGCCGCGCAATACGGGCTGAACATCAGCGATGTGCAGTCCGTCGTGTCGGGCGCGGTGGGCGGTGAAACCATTGGCGAAACCGTGGAAGGCCTGGCGCGTTTCCCCATCAGCCTGCGCTACCCGAAGGAATGGCGCGACTCGGTGGAGGCGCTACGCAACCTGCCGGTTTACACGCCGCAGGGCAGCCAGATCACCCTGGGCACGGTGTCCAGGATCAAGGTCAACGATGGCCCGCCGATGCTCAAGAGCGAAAACGCGCGGCCTTCCGGCTGGGTCTATATCGACGTGCGTGATCGTGACCTGGCCTCGGTGGTCAGGGACCTGCGTGCGGCGATCAACCAGCAGGTGCAACTGCAACCGGGCATGAGCCTCAGTTATTCGGGGCAGTTCGAGTTCCTCGAACGCGCCAATCAGCGCCTGAAGCTGGTGGTGCCGGCCACCTTGCTGATCATCTTTGTACTGCTGTACCTGACCTTTCGCCGGGTGGGGGAGGCGTTGCTGATCCTGGCGACCTTGCCGTTCGCGTTGACCGGCGGCGTGTGGCTGCTTTACTGGTTGGGCTTCAACCTGTCGGTGGCCACGGGCGTGGGCTTTATCGCGCTGGCGGGGGTGTCGGCGGAGTTCGGCGTGATCATGCTGCTGTACCTGAAGAACGCCTGGGCCGAGCGCAAGGATGGCAATCTATTGGCGGCCATCACCGAAGGCGCAGTCATGCGGGTTCGGCCCAAGGCGATGACGGTGGCGGTGATCATCGCCGGGCTACTGCCGATTTTGCTGGGCAGCGGCACCGGCAGTGAGGTGATGAGCCGGATTGCTGCGCCGATGATTGGCGGGATGCTGACGGCGCCGTTGCTATCGCTGTTCGTCATTCCCGCAGCCTACTACCTGATGCGCCGCCGATAAACATGTGGGAGGGGGCTTGCCCCCGATAGCGCAGTATCAGGCACAAATCCAGTGACTGACACACCGCTATCGGGAGCAAGCTCCCTCCCACAAGGGATCTCCAACGCCGGCAGCTTCAGTCGTCGAACCCGACCTGCTCGTGAATCTCATCCACCTTCAACTCCAACCGGTACGCCACCGCAATAAACAACGCCTGGCACAGGCACAAGGTGGCACTCAACGAGCGGAAGGCGAACGACGAGCCTTCATTCACCAACAGCACCGCGTTAGCCCGCTTGGCCAGGGGCGACAGGTTGCTGTCGGTGATGATCAGCGTCTTGGCCTGGTGGTGCTGGGCGATGCGCAGGCAGTGCTGGGTCTCTTTGCCGTAGGGCGTGAAACTGATGGCGATCACCAGGTCATTGGCGCGCACGCTGCGCATCTGCTCGCGATAGCTGCCGCCCAGGCCCGAGATCAGGTGGATGCGCTTGTTGGTGTGCTGCAGGTTGTAGACCAGGTAATCGGCCACCGCAAAGGAACGGCGCACGCCGACCACGTAGATATTGTCGGCGTTGACCACCAGGTCCACGGCTTTGTCGAACGCGGCATCGTCCAGCTCCAAGCCCAGGCGCTCGATGCCCGACAGTGTGGCGTTGACGCATTCGCGCGCCAGGTCGCCGCCGCTGGCTTTCTGCGACTTGTTGGCGATCATGCTGCGGATGCGTTGCTGGTAGTTCTGCACCGGCGTGGTCTTGTGGGTGTAGGCCTCGCGGAACAGCGCCTGCATCTCGCTGAACCCACTGAACCCGAAACGCTGCGAGAAACGCACGATGGCCGACGGGTGCACTTCGCATTCACGGGCGATGTCGCTGATGCGGTCGACCATGATCCGGTCGCTCTGCTGGCTCATGTAGCTGGCGATGCGCTTGAGCTGGCGCGGCAGGCTCTCGTATTCGTCGGTGATCAGCTGCAACAGGCGCTCGGCATTGATCGGAGGGCTGGCGATAGAGTCTTCCAGGGTGGTCTCGGGATCGGTGCGGGACATGGGCAATCCTTCTGGCGTTTTCGTCTGTTGCGCTGATGGGTGGCGCAAGTCTACAGGGTAGGCGCAAAAAAATACCCCGGCATCACGGCCGGCGTGGCCTGCTGAAACGATGCAGTGTGGTGGAAGCGCCCCTGTACGAGCTTAATGGAAAAAATATTCCAATGAAAAAATATATGGAATAAATATTGATTGGTGCCGCCGGACGTTCTAGTCTGCTCCCACCAAGAGCGTTTGCCGCCCCACGGCGGCACAACGCAGGCTGATAAAAATAACAGGAGCCAGCATGGGCCAGACTCGTTTTGCCAGTGGGCGTCAATTGGATCTGATTTGCCTCGGGCGCCTGGGCGTCGACCTCTATGCACAGCAAGTCGGTGCGCGGCTTGAGGACGTGTCCAGCTTCGCCAAGTACCTCGGCGGGTCCTCCGCCAACATCGCCTTCGGCACCGCCAGGCTCGGGCTCAAGTCGGCGATGCTGAGCCGGGTCGGCGACGACCACATGGGCCGCTTCCTGGTGGAGTCCCTGGCCCGCGAAGGCTGCGATGTCAGCGGCATCAAGGTCGACCCGGAACGCCTCACCGCCCTGGTGTTGCTCGGCCTCAAGGACCGCGAAACCTTCCCCCTGGTGTTCTACCGCGAAAACTGCGCCGACATGGCCCTGCGCGCCGAAGACATCAGCGAAGCCTTTATCGCATCCAGTAAAGCCCTACTGATCACCGGCACGCATTTCTCCACCGACGGCGTGTACAAGGCCAGCATCCAGGCGCTGGATTACGCGGCCAGGCACAACGTCAAGCGTGTACTGGATATCGATTACCGCCCGGTGCTGTGGGGCCTGGCGGGCAAGGCCGATGGCGAAACCCGTTTTGTTGCCGACCAGAATGTCAGCCAGCACGTGCAGAAGATCCTGCCGCGCTTCGACCTGATCGTCGGCACCGAAGAAGAATTCCTCATCGCGGGCGGCAGTGAAGACTTGCTCGCCGCCCTGCGCAAGGTGCGCGAACTGACCCCGGCGACCCTGGTGGTCAAGCTTGGTCCGCAAGGCTGCACGGTCATCCACGGCGCCATCCCCGCACGCTTGGAAGACGGCGCCATCTACCCCGGCGTGCGCGTGGAAGTGCTTAACGTGCTGGGGGCCGGCGATGCGTTCATGTCGGGCTTCCTCAGCGGCTGGCTCAACGATGCCAGCGACGAGCGTTGCAGCCAGTTGGCCAATGCCTGCGGTGGCCTGGTGGTTTCGCGCCACGCCTGCGCACCGGCGATGCCGACGCCGGCGGAGCTGGAATACCTGTTCAACAGCCCGGTGCCGATTACCCGTCCGGACCAGGACGTGACCCTGCAACGCCTGCACCGCGTGACGGTACCGCGCAAACGCTGGAAGCAGCTGTTCGTGTTTGCCTTCGACCACCGCTGGCAACTGGTGGACCTGGCACAAAAGGGCGGCCAGGACCTTGCGCGCATCAGCGAGGCCAAGCAACTGTTTATCCAGGCCATCGAACGCGTCGAGCAAAAGCTCGCCGAACAAGGCGTAGAGGCCGATGTCGGCCTGCTCGCCGACCAGCGCTTCGGCCAGGACGCACTCAACGCCGCCAGCGGTCGTGGCTGGTGGATCGCGCGCCCGGTGGAAGTGCAGAACTCGCGGCCGCTGGCGTTTGAGCATGGCCGTTCGGTGGGCAGCAACCTGATTGCCTGGCCCCAGGAACAGATCATCAAGTGCCTGGTGCAATTCCATCCGGATGACGAACCGCTGCTGCGCCTGGAACAGGAAGCGCAACTGAAAGCGGTGTACGAAGCGTCGATTGTCAGCGGTCATGAACTGCTGCTGGAAGTCATCCCACCCAAAGACCACCCGTCCACCTATCCCGACGTGCTCTATCGCAGCCTCAAGCGCCTGTACAACCTGGGGATCTACCCGGCGTGGTGGAAGATCGAGGCGCAATCGGCCGAGGACTGGCGCAAGCTCGACGCCCTGATCCAGGAGCGCGACCCCTACTGCCGTGGCGTGGTGCTGCTGGGCCTGAATGCCTCGGCCGAATGCCTCGCCGATGGCTTCCAGCAGGCCCGCCTGAGCACCACCTGCCGAGGCTTTGCCGTGGGCCGCACGATCTTCCAGGCGCCGAGCCGGGCGTGGATGGCGGGGGAGATCGACGATGAAACCCTGATCCAGCAGGTGCAGGCCACGTTCGAACAACTGATCAACGCCTGGCGCAGTTCCCGAGGCTAAACCCGGTTCTTGATTTGAAATGCAATCCAATGTGGGAGGGGGCTTGCCCCCGATTGCGGTTGTTCAGTGACAGCAGTGGTGTCTGACACTCAGCTATCGGGGGCAAGCCCCCTCCCACATACAGCAAAAAGCAGATCTCAGTGATACCTGAAAATAATAAAGGTGCAGCCATGCCCGCAATCCGAATTGGCATCAACCCGATCTCCTGGAGCAACGACGACCTGCCGGCCCTGGGCGGTGAAACGCCCCTGAGCACCGCCCTCAGCGAAGGCAAGGAAATCGGCTACGAAGGCTTCGAGCTCAACGGCAAATTCCCCAAGGACGCCAAGGGCGTCGGCGATGTGTTGCGCCCGTATGACCTGGCGCTGGTTTCCGGCTGGTACTCCAGCCGCCTGGCCCGGCGCTCGGTGGCGGAAGAAATCGAGGCCATCGCCGGCCATGTCGAGTTGCTCAAACAGAACGGCGCCTCGGTACTGGTCTACGGCGAAGTGGCCGATTCGATCCAGGGCTCGCGCATCCGCCTGATCGAGCGCCCGCGTTTCCACAGCGAACAGGCCTGGCAGGACTATGCCGACAAACTCAACGAACTGGCGCGGTTCACCCTGTCCCAGGGTGTGCGCCTGGCCTATCACCACCATATGGGCGCGTACGTCGAGTCCCCGGAAGACATCGACCAACTGATGCAACGCACCGGCCCCGAAGTCGGCCTGCTGTTCGATTCGGGCCATTGCTACATGGGCGGCGGCGAGCCTCTCGCGGTGCTGCGCAAACATATCGATCGCGTCTGCCATGTGCATTTCAAGGACGTGCGCAAACCGGTGGTGCAACTGGCGCGCAATCAGATGTGGAGTTTTCCCGACTGCATCGTCAACGGCACCTTCACCGTGCCCGGCGATGGCGATATCGACTTCGCCGAACTGCTCGATGTGCTGCTGGCCGCCCACTATGAAGGTTGGCTGGTGGTGGAAGCCGAACAGGACCCGGCCGTGGCGCCCAGCTATATCTATGCGAAAAAAGGCTACGACACCTTGCGTGCGCTTCTGAATGAGAGGACCGGACAATGAGCTTGTTGGTAAAAAGCAGCAAACGCGGCCAGACCATGGTCGCCCTGGAGCCCGGGCGCCTGGAGTACGTAGGGTTCGCCGCCTACCGCCTGAGCCTGGGCGAAACCCTGCCGGTCAGCGCCGGTGACCAGGAGTTGTGCCTGGTATTGCTCAGCGGCCGCGTAAACATCGAGGGGGAGGGCTTCAACTGGCAGAACCTGGGGGATCGCCAATCGGTGTTTGAAGACAAATCGCCGTTCGCCGCTTACCTGCCGCCGGGCACCGATGCCCAGGTCACCGCCTTGAGCGATGTGCAGATTGCGGTCTGCGCCGCGCCCGGCGCCGAAGGCTACGAACCGCGGCTGATCCGCCCGGAAACCTGCAAGCGCAGCGTGCGCGGCAAAGGTGCCAACACCCGCTACGTGTGCGACATCCTGCCCGACAGCGAGCCAGCCCATTCGCTGCTGGTGGTGGAGGTGCGCACGCCGTCCGGGCATTCATCGAGCTACCCGCCGCACAAACACGACACCGATGACTTGCCGCGCCAGAGCTTCCTCGAAGAGACCTACTACCACCAGATCAATCCGCCCCAGGGCTTTGTGTTCCAGCGCGTCTATACCGACGACCGCAGCATCGACCAGGCCATGGCCGTGGAAAACAGCGACCTGGTCGTCGTGCCCAAGGGCTATCACCCGGTCAGCGTGCCCTATGGCTACGAGTCCTATTACCTGAACGTGATGGCCGGCCCCAAGCGCGCCTGGCATTTCCACAACGACCCGCAGCACAGCTGGCTGCTGGACCTCTAATCAGCGGTTCCGGACGGAGAATAACAACAATGAAGTCGCCTCTACGTTTCGCCCTTAACCGCATCGTCGCGCCCAACCTGTCCCTGCCGGATTTCATCCAGCTGGCGGCGGCGCTCAAGTGCGATGCCATCGAGTTGCGCAATGACCTGGCGGACAAGCAGATCGAGTTCGGCACCCCGGCCAGCCGCGTGCGTGAGTTGTGCGCGGTGCAGGGCATCACGGTGCTGTCGATCAACGCGCTGTACCCCTTTGATGTGTGGAACGACGAGCGCCGTGCCCAGGCAATCCAGATGGCGACCTATGCCCGCGAGTGCGGCGCCCAGGGCCTGGTGATGTGCCCGCTCAACGAGCCGGGCGACACCCGCAACGAAGCCCAGCGTGCAGCCGGCTTGCGCACGGCCTTGAGCGAGCTGGCGCCGATCCTGCGTGAGTACGGCATCCTCGGGTTTATCGAGCCCCTGGGCTTTGAAGAGTGTGCGCTGCGGCGCAAGCGCGTGGCGGTGGACGCGATCATGTCCATCGGCGGCCTGGATGTGTTCCGGCTGGTGCACGACACCTTCCATCATCACTTGGCCAGCGAACATGAGTTCTTCCCGGAGTTGACCGGCCTGGTGCATATCTCCGGCGTCGAAGATGCCCAAGCGCCGCTGAGTTCGATTCGCGACGGCCACCGCGTGCTGGTGGGCGAGGGCGACATCCTCGGCAATGCGGCGCAGATCGACACCTTGCTCAGCACCGGCTACAGCGGCTACCTGTCGTTCGAGCCGTTTGCCGAGAGCGTGCACGGGCTGGCGGATATCCAGCAGGCCTTGGGCGCAAGCATCGCCCACCTGCAGAAACGATAAGGGGCGCGACATGACCACAACCCGACTGACCATGGCCCAGGCCCTGGTGAAGTTCCTGGACAACCAATACATCGAAGTCGATGGCGTGCAGAGCAAGTTCGTCGCCGGGGTATTCACCATTTTCGGCCACGGCAACGTGCTGGGCCTGGGCCAGGCCCTGGAGCAGGACAGCGGCGACCTGGTGGTGCACCAGGGCCGCAACGAGCAAGGCATGGCCCATGCGGCGATCGGTTTCGCCAAGCAGCACCTGCGCCGCAAGATCTACGCGTGTACGGCGTCCGTCGGCCCAGGCGCTGCCAATATGCTGACCGCCGCCGCGACCGCCACGGCCAACCGTATCCCGTTGTTGCTGTTGCCCGGCGATGTGTACGCCAGCCGCCAGCCTGACCCGGTGCTGCAACAGATCGAGCAGTTCCACGACTTGAGCATCAGCACCAACGATGCCTTCCGCTCGGTCAGCAAATACTGGGACCGCATCAACCGCCCCGAGCAGTTGATGAGCGCCGCGATCCACGCCATGCGTGTGCTCACCGATCCGGCTGAAACCGGCGCGGTGACCCTGGCATTGCCCCAGGATGTGCAGGCCGAGGCCTGGGATTATCCGGATTATTTCCTGCACAAACGTGTGCACCGTATCGAGCGTCGCCCGGCCACCGGCGCGATGATCGGTGATGCATTGGCCGCCTTCCGGGGCAAGCGCAAGCCGCTGATCATCTGCGGTGGCGGTGTTAAGTACTCCGGCGCGAATGCCGCGCTGCAAGCCTTTGCCGAACGCTTTGATATTCCCTTCGCCGAGACCCAGGCGGGCAAGAGCGCCGTGGTCTCCAGCCATCCGCTGAACGTGGGTGGCATTGGCGAAACCGGCTGCCTGGCGGCCAACCTGCTGGCGCCCGAGGCCGACCTGATCATTGGTGTGGGCACGCGTTACACTGACTTCACCACCTCGTCCAAATCGCTGTTCAAGCACCCTGAGGTGACGTTCCTCAACCTCAATGTCAGCCCCTGCGATGCCTTGAAGCTCGACGGCGTGCAAGTGCTGGCCGATGCGCAAGTGGCCCTCGAAGCATTGGCCGATGCCCTCGGCGATTACCGCTCCGGCTGGGGTGGGCAGGTCGTCGCGGCCAAGGCGCAGTTGGACGCCGAAGTGGATCGTGTGCACCAGGTGGAATATGACGGCGACGGGTTTGTGCCCGAGGTCGACGACCGTCTCGACCGTGGCGTGCTGCGTGAATTCATCGAGCTGACCGGCTCGTGCCTGACCCAGAGCCGTGTACTGGGTGTGCTCAACCAGACCTTGGCCGACGATTCGATCATCGTCGCCGCCGCCGGCAGCCTGCCCGGCGACCTGCAACGCGCCTGGCGCAGCAAGGGCGTCAACACCTACCACGTCGAATACGGCTACTCGTGCATGGGCTACGAAATCAACGCGGCGCTCGGCGTGAAACTCGCCGAGCCGACTAAAGAGGTGTACGCACTGGTCGGCGATGGCTCCTACATGATGCTGCACTCGGAGCTGGCCACCTCGATCCAGGAGCGGCGCAAGATCAACGTGGTGCTGCTCGACAACATGGCGTTCGGCTGCATCAACAACCTGCAGATCGGCAACGGCATGGACAGCTTCGGCACCGAATTCCGCTACCGCAACCCCGAGAGCGGCAAGCTTGACGGCGGCCTGGTGCCGGTGGACTTCGCCATGAGCGCGGCGGCCTATGGCTGCAAGACCTACAAGGTCAGCACCGTGGAGCAACTCGAAGCCGCGCTGGCGGATGCGCGTATACAAACGGTGTCGACGCTGATCGATATCAAGGTGCTGCCCAAGACCATGGTCCACGGCTACCTGTCGTGGTGGCGAGTGGGTGTGGCGCAAGTGTCCACCAGCGAACGCACGAATGCCGCTGCGAAAAAACTCAATGAACACCTGGCGAAGGCCCGGCAGTACTAATAACAAGAGGAGTGTGTGTATGTCTTTGAAGCTAGGTGTCATCGGTACAGGCGCTATCGGCCGGGACCATATCCGTCGTTGCAGCCAGACCTTGCTCAACAGCCAGGTGGTGGCGGTGACTGACATCAACCTGGAGCAGGCCGCCAAGGTCGTCGCCGATTTGAAGCTGGACGCCGAGGTGTACGCCGACGGCCATGCGCTGATCAACTCGCCGCAGGTCGAGGCCGTGCTGGTGACGTCCTGGGGACCGAGCCACGAAGAGTTTGTGCTCGCAGCGATTGCCGCCGGCAAACCGGTGTTCTGCGAGAAACCCCTGGCGGTCACCGCCGAGGGCTGCCGCAAGATCGTCGACGCCGAAGTCGCCTACGGCAAGCGCCTGGTGCAGGTCGGCTTCATGCGCCCGTATGACGAAGGCTATCGCGCACTCAAGGCCGTGATCGACAGCGGCCAGATCGGCGAGCCGCTGATGCTGCACTGCGCGCACCGTAACCCGACGGTGGGCGAAAACTACAAGACCGACATGGCGATCACCGACACCTTGATCCACGAACTGGATGTGCTCCGTTGGCTGCTCAATGACGACTACGTGTCGGTGCAGGTGGTGTTCCCGCGCAAATCCAGCAAGGCCCTGGCCCACCTGCGTGACCCGCAGATCGTGCTGCTGGAAACCGCCAAGGGCACGCGCATCGACGTGGAAGTGTTTGTGAACTGCCAGTACGGCTACGACATCCAGTGTGAAGTGGTGGGGGAGACCGGCATCGCCAAGCTGCCGGAGCCTTCCCAGGTGCAACTGCGCAGTGGCGCGAAGTTGTCCAACGCGATCCTGATGGACTGGAAGGATCGGTTTATCGGCGCGTATGACGTGGAATTGCAGGCGTTCATCGACAGTGTGCGCGCCGGGCAGGTCGGTGGGCCGTCGGCGTGGGATGGCTTTGCCGCAGCGGTGGCGGCGGATGCGTGTATTGAAGCGCAGGGCAGTGAGCAGATTGTGAAGGTGAGCTTGCCGGATCGCCCACGTTTCTACGGCTGAATCACTGAAGAAATGCTGTGAAAAATGTGGGAGGGGGCTTGCCCCCTCCCACATTTGAATCGGGTTTCACTTCAAGCAAGGAGTGTAGGTATGCGAATCGGACTAGTCGGCTACGGCCATGGAGGGCGCTTCTTTCATGCGCCGCTGATTGCCACATTGGCCGGTGCCACATTTGTCGGCGTGGTCACCAGGTCTGCGGAACGCCGCCAGCAACTGGCAACCGACCACCCAGGCCTCAAGGCCTTCGACTCCATCGGCCAGATCGTCGAAGCCGGCGTCGACGCCCTGGTCATCTCCACCACCCTCAAGGGCCGCCCCGCGCTGGTACTCGAGGCCATCGAACACGGCGTAACCGTGGTCAGCGACAAACCCTTCGCCGCCAGCGCCGAACAGGCCCAGGCATTGATCACAGCCGCCGAACGCCAGGGCTCGCTGCTCAGCGTCTACCAGAACCGGCGCTGGGACTCGGACTACCTGACCCTGCGCAAACTCATCGACGCCGGCGCCCTGGGCACAATCACCCGCTTTGAATCCCGCGTGGAGCGCTACAGCCCGCAAGCCGTGGGCAACGCCAGCGGTGGCGGTTGGCTGCGCGACTTGGGCAGCCACCTGGTCGATCAGGCCCTGCAACTGTTCGGCCCGGTGGATCGGGTGTTCGCCCAGTTGCACTACACCGCCGAACACCCCACGGTGGACCACGGTTTTTTTGTCTCCCTGACCCATGCCAACGGCGTCATCTCGCACTTGTGGGGCAATGCCTTGCAGAACTGTCAGGCCCCGCGTTTCAGAGTCAGTGGCACCGCCGGTTGCTACACCGTCGACGGCCTGGACGGTCAGGAAGAAGCGCTGCTGGCCGGCAAGTCGCCGAAAACCGAAGGCGAGCATTGGGGGGCAGAGGAACACCGACGCTGGGGCTGGTTCGAGCAAGGCGCGGAACGCGAGCGAGTGCCGTCGGAGAAAGGCTGCTGGACGCAGTTCTATCGCCAGTTGCAAATAGCCGTGCAAGGGCAGGGACCGCTGCCGGTGGATGCGTATGAAGCGCTGGAAACCACTCGCCTGTTGGACGCCGCGCGCCTGAGCGCGGAGCGCCGACAAGTGATCGAGACGGCTCTGCTGTAGGAGATTTCGATAAAAATAGAACAAAATTCTAAATAGTGTTGATATGGAAATTATTTTCCAATAAAGTCTTTTCCAGGTTGCAGAAAGTACGTCCGGACTCGATCCTGGCGACTCAACAAAAACAAGATCAAAAACAACCAGGTACCGTCAGATGAAAATCTTCAACGCTGTACTGCGAGTTTTACGCCCTGCCCACACGCCACGCGGACTGCCCCGCGCTCGGCCGTTCTACTTCTCCTTCCTTAATGTGCTGTGCGTCGAAAACCAGGGCGCGCTGGTGTGCTGCATTCCCGGCGCGCCGGTCGTCCGGCTGCCTGCCGAGCTCTGATAAACGCAACGTCCAGAAAACCAACAAGAAAGTGGAGACAGACCGTTCATGAAGACCCCGATCCGTTTTACCGCGCTGGCCTTGTCCATGCTGCTCGCCAGCGGTGTTGCCGCGGCTGCCGATCTCAAGATAGGCGTGAGCATGTCCGCCTTCGATGACACCTTCCTCACCTACCTGCGCGAAGACATGGACAAGCAAGCCAAGTCCTACCCCAAGGGTGACGGCGTGCAGTTGCAGTTCGAAGATGCCCGTGCCGACGTGGTCAAGCAGTTGAGCCAGGTCGAGAACTTTATCAGCCAGAAAGTCGACGCGATCATCGTCAACCCGGTGGACACCGCCTCGACAGCCAACATCATCAAGGCCGCCACGGCGGCGAAAATCCCCCTGGTGTTCGTCAACCGCCGTCCTGACAGCCCGACCCTGGCGCCGGGCGTAGCGGCGGTGACCTCCGACGACGTCGAGGCCGGCAAGCTGCAGATGCAGTACATCGCCGAAAAGCTCGGCGGCAAGGGCAATATCGTGATCCTGCTGGGCGATCTGGCGAACAACTCCACCACCAACCGCACCAAGGGGGTCAAGGAAGTCCTGACCCAATACCCGGGCATCAAGATCGAACAGGAACAGACCGGGATCTGGTTGCGTGACAAGGGCATGACCCTGGTCAACGACTGGCTGACCCAGGGCCGTGAATTCAACGCGGTGTTGGCCAACAACGATGAAATGGCCATTGGCGCGTCCATGGCGCTGAAATCGGCGGGCAAGAAGGGCGTGTTGATCGCTGGTGTCGATGGCACGCCGGACGGCTTGAACGCGATCACCAAGGGGGACATGACCGTGTCGGCCTTCCAGGATGCCAAGGGCCAGGCGGACAAGTCGGTGGAGACCGCGCGCAAGATGGCCCGGAACGAGCCCATCGAGCAGAACGTGGTGATCCCGTTCCAGCTGATCACCCCGGACAACGTCAAAGACTTCAAGTAGTCCCTACATAACAACAATAAGCCGGCAGGGCGGTCGTGCCCGCCTTGCCGATGGAGTACCTCCCTATGCTCGCTCAAGCCGCTGTCTCGCAGCCTCCCGGTATCCAGCCGCTGCCGCTGGACGAACCCTACCTGCTGGAAATCGTCAACATCAGCAAAGGCTTTCCCGGCGTCGTGGCCCTGGCCGACGTGCAGTTGCGCGTTCGCCCTGGCACGGTGCTGGCGCTGATGGGCGAGAACGGTGCGGGCAAGTCGACGCTGATGAAAATCATCGCTGGCATCTACCAGCCCGATGCCGGCGAGATTCGCCTGCGCGGCAAGCCGATTGTGTTTGAAACCCCCCTGGCGGCCCAGAAGGCCGGGATCGCGATGATCCACCAGGAACTCAACCTGATGCCGCACATGAGCATCGCCGAGAACATCTGGATCGGCCGCGAGCAGCTCAACAGCCTGCACATGGTCAACCACCGCGAAATGCATCGCTGCACCGCCGAGTTGCTGGCGCGCCTGCGCATCAACCTGGACCCCGAGGAACACGTGGGCAACCTGAGCATCGCCGAACGGCAGATGGTCGAGATTGCCAAGGCGGTGTCCTATGACTCCGACATCCTGATCATGGATGAGCCGACCTCGGCCATTACCGAGAAGGAAGTGGCCCATCTGTTTTCGATCATTGCCGACCTCAAGGCCCAGGGCAAAGGCATCGTCTACATCACGCACAAAATGAACGAAGTGTTCGCCATCGCCGATGAAGTGGCGGTGTTCCGCGACGGCCAGTACATCGGCCTGCAGCGCGCCGACAGCATGAACAGCGACAGCCTGATCTCGATGATGGTCGGCCGTGAGCTGAGCCAATTGTTCCCGGTGCGCGAGACGCCCATCGGCGATCTGCTGCTGTCGGTACGCGACCTTAGCCTGGACGGCGTGTTCAAGGACGTGTCCTTCGATCTGCATGCTGGCGAGATCCTCGGCATCGCCGGGTTGATGGGCTCGGGCCGTACCAACGTGGCCGAAACCATTTTCGGCATCACCCCCAGCAGCGGCGGCCAGATCACCCTGGATGGCAAGGCGGTGCGCATTACCGACCCGCACATGGCCATCGAGAAAGGTTTTGCCCTGTTGACCGAGGACCGCAAGCTCAGTGGCCTGTTCCCGTGCCTGTCGGTGCTGGAAAACATGGAAATGGCGGTGCTGCCGCACTACACCGGCAACGGCTTTATCCAGCAGAAAGCCCTGCGAGCGCTGTGCGAAGACATGTGCAAGAAGCTGCGGGTGAAAACCCCCTCCCTTGAGCAGTGCATCGACACCTTGTCCGGCGGCAACCAGCAGAAGGCCTTGCTCGCGCGCTGGCTGATGACCAACCCGCGCCTGCTGATCCTCGATGAACCGACCCGGGGCATTGACGTGGGCGCCAAGGCCGAGATCTACCGGCTGATCTCGTTCCTCGCCAGTGAAGGCATGGCGGTGATCATGATTTCTTCCGAGCTGCCCGAAGTGCTGGGCATGAGCGACCGGGTCATGGTGATGCACGAGGGCGAATTGATGGGCACCCTGGACCGCAGCGATGCGACCCAGGAAAAAGTCATGCAGTTGGCCTCCGGGATGACCGCAGTCCACTGACGTACAGAATTAAAAGGTGATGGGCTATGAACGCAATAACGGATAACAAACCTGCGACGGTGCCAACCAAAAGTCGTCGACGCATGCCCACCGAGCTGAGCATCTTCCTGGTGCTGATCGGCATTGGCCTGGTGTTTGAATTGTTCGGCTGGATCGTGCGCGACCAGAGCTTCCTGATGAACTCCCAGCGCCTGGTGCTGATGATCCTGCAAGTGTCGATCATCGGCCTGCTGGCAATTGGCGTGACACAGGTGATCATCACGACGGGGATCGATCTGTCTTCGGGCTCGGTGCTGGCACTTTCGGCGATGATTGCTGCCAGTTTGGCGCAGACGTCCGACTTTTCCCGGGCGGTGTTCCCCAGCCTGACCGACTTGCCGGTATGGATTCCAGTGGCTATGGGGCTGGGCGTAGGACTGTTGGCGGGGGCGATCAACGGCAGCATCATTGCTGTCACCGGCATTCCGCCGTTCATTGCCACCCTGGGCATGATGGTCTCGGCCCGTGGCCTGGCGCGTTACTACACCGAAGGCCAGCCGGTGAGCATGCTCTCGGACTCGTACACGGCCATTGGCCACGGCGCGATGCCGGTGATCATCTTCCTGGTGGTGGCGGTTATCTTCCACATCGCCCTGCGCTACACCAAATACGGCAAGTACACCTACGCCATCGGCGGCAACATGCAGGCGGCGCGCACCTCTGGGATCAACGTCAAGCGCCACCTGATCATCGTGTACAGCATCGCCGGTTTGCTGGCAGGTCTGGCCGGGGTGGTGGCTTCGGCACGTGCTGCGACCGGGCAGGCGGGCATGGGCATGTCCTATGAACTGGATGCGATTGCCGCCGCAGTGATCGGTGGCACCAGCCTGGCGGGCGGGGTAGGGCGCATTACCGGCACGGTGATCGGCGCGCTGATCCTCGGGGTGATGGCCAGCGGGTTCACTTTTGTCGGGGTGGATGCGTATATCCAAGACATCATCAAGGGGCTGATCATTGTGGTGGCTGTGGTCATCGACCAATACCGCAACAAGCGCAAGCTCAAGCGCTGAGGCGCAGCGGCAAGCCTCAAGCTGCAAGCATGCTGATGTTTGCAGCTTGTCGCTTGCCGCTTGCGGCTTATAGCTGCTTCACGAACTTTCCTGCTATAAACGCACTCCGATAACCATTCGCCAAGCCCGTCCTGGTGCCTTTTGGGGTTATCCGGGAAAAAATGCCTGTCATTTCAGTTGCTGCGCTCTCAAGTCGGCCTTAGACTGCCGCCCCTCGTAAATTGAGTGCCGGGTGGCGCTTGAAATGGACGGCGCCTTTCCGAGACCTGCAGAGGCCTTCCGGAACGCTCCCTTATTCGCCTTAATGCACGTATTTTTTATAGAGAAATCAATGACAAAGGAAAAGTTGCTGGCCATGCCGGCGGATGACTACATGAATGCCGAACAGCACGCTTTTTTCGAGAAGTTGCTGCAAGACATGAAAGTGGAACACCACGAGCGCATTGAACAGAACCGTATCGCCATTGAAAGCCTTGACACCCCGGCCGACCCGGCCGACGCCGCTTCCGTTGAAGAAGAGCGTACCTGGCTGGTCAACGCCATCGACCGCGACCAGCGCATGCTGCCGCAGCTTGAGCGCGCGTTGGAGCGCATCAAGGAAGATTCCTTTGGCTGGTGTGACGACAGCGGCGAGCCTATCGGCCTCAAGCGCCTGCTGATCAGCCCCACCACCAAGTACTGCATCGAAGCGCAAGAGCGCCACGAGCAGATCGACAAGCACCAGCGCCAAGCCTGATGCGTTGAAGCTGGGGAGCCGCCACGCGGTTCCCCAGGGCAAGACCCGTTACACCCCGTCTATTGATCTGCTGCAAGCTACCCCACTAAAGGCCCATGGATAATGGCCCGATAGTGGCGTTTAATGCAGTGACAATAATGACAAGCAGTGGGGTAACGAAGATGGCTGGAGACGGACCTCTGATGGGCGCAGCCGTGTCACCGCAACCGGTGGCGCGCGGGCTGCCCGGCTGGCTCACGCCGTTGTTGCAGAGCACCGCCCTGGTGCTGGTACTGCTGGGCCTCGCGTTCGCCAGCCTGCCGCTCTACCTTTGCCTGCCACTGGTCCTATTGGTGATCTGGCTGCCTCGCCTGAAAAGTCGCACACCAGTGATTGCAGCTTCCGACGCCGCCGATGCCATTGGCGAGTTGACTCGTGATCTGTCGTATACCACCAGCCACAACGCACTTTCCGCCGCCGGCGTGGCCTATTCGGTCAAGCAACTGGCGGCGCGCCTGCAGTCGCAGTTGAGCGCGGCCAGGCAGATCGTCAGCAGTGCCGAGGTGATGATCGGCACCGAAAAAGTCACCTCCCAGCTCAGCCGTGAGGCGTTGGGGGCTGCGAGCCAGGCCCATCAGCGCAGCACCGAAGGCCGTGAAGTGCTTGCCCAGTCGATCAGCCGCATGCACCAGCTCAGCCAGCGGGCCAATGCCAGCCGTGAGTTGATTGAGGCCTTGAGCCAGCGCAGCGAGGAAATCCAGCGGGTGACCCTGGTGATCCAGTCCATCGCCAGCCAGACCAACCTGCTGGCGCTGAACGCGGCGATTGAAGCGGCGCGGGCCGGTGAGCATGGTCGCGGGTTTGCCGTGGTGGCGGATGAAGTGCGTGGGTTGGCCGGGCGTACTGCCACGGCCACCGATGAAGTCGGTGTGATGGTGGCCGACATCCAGCAACGCACTGCTCAGGTGGTAGAGCAGATTCGCCAGCTCTCGGCGGACCTGCACACCGGTGTCGAGCAGGTAGAGCACGCTGGCGAGCAACTGCAAAATATCGCCAGCCTGGCGGCGGATGTGGAAGGCCAGGTCAATGAAATCGCCCAGGGTACCGACACCAACCGCACCCAGCTCGACAGCCTGTTCCATGCCGTGGAGCAGATGCGCAGCGACCTGGCCGTCAGCGATCAGCAAACCCGCCAGCTGGCGGATGCTGCCGTACAAATGGAAGGCCAGGCCGAAACCATCAGCGAGCGCCTGGCGGAAGTCGGGCTGGATGACTATCACCAGCGCATCTATGACCTGGCCCGCGAAGGTGCCAGTCGGATTGCCGCGCAATTCGAAGCCGATGTGCAACAGAACCGCATCAGCCTGGACGACCTGTTCGACCGCAGCTATACGCCGATCGCCAATACCAGCCCAATCAAGTACCACACCCGCTTCGACGGCTACACCGACCAGGTATTGCCAGCGATCCAGGAGGCGCTGTTGCCGCGTCATGAAGGGTTGGTGTTCGCCATCGCCTGCACGCCCCAGGGCTATGTGCCAACCCACAACAAGGCTTTTTCCCAGGCGCTGACCGGCGATGCGCAGGTGGACGCCGTGCAGAACCGCACCAAACGCAAGTTTGAAGACCGTACCGGAATCCGCTGCGGCAGCCATCAGCAGGCGGTGTTGTTGCAAACCTATACCCGCGACACGGGTGAGCTGATGCACGATCTGTCGGTGCCGATCATGGTCAAGGGCCGGCACTGGGGCGGTTTACGCCTGGGTTACAAGCCCGAGGCCGCGAAAGGCGGGCGTTAGGATTATTGCCGTTTATGCAAGGGAGCTATTCCGGTAATAGCTTTTTCAAGCGGACGTAAAACCGTAGCATGGGCAACATTGTTAGCCAGCTAACTAATGCTGTGGAGAAGCACCATGCAAAACAAAGTCGATGTTGCCGTGATGATTGGGAGTGGTGTACCGCATGCCTTGCGGGCATTGGGTCAAAAGGCCTGTTGGGTGGTATTGCTCAACGGTGAGCAGCGCGGCACGGCGTTCGCCAGTCGCGATGAGGCAGAGGAGTGCAGGGCTGCCTGGCAGGCGCTGATGCGCCTGGAGCAGTCAGACAGCCTGCATTGAGGGCTGTTTAGTGCGACTGATGCAGGCGCTGGTTCAGCTCATCCACCGCGATAGCCCATTCGGCGTCGTCACGCAGTTCTTCCTTGAGAAAGCTGGCTTGTTGTGCAGACCAGAATGGCGCATCGATCAGTTTCACGTCTTCAGGCAACGGATGGGCGACGATAAATGCATCGATGGCGTCCGGGGTTGAATCCAGGCCCAATTGTTCAAACAGGGTTTCAAGGGTGGGGATTGGCGCGTCCATTTCGTTCTCCATGCAGGGGGGCGTTATGCATGGGAGGGTTGTAGCGCGGCGGAGTTCTATCGAATGTTCAGGAATTAAGGGCCCCGGCATCCACGGCAGTCTTTAACGCCCTGGCGGCCTCTTTTGCAGCGGCGGCGGCTGCGTCGACGGTTTTGAACCAGCGGTCTTTTTCCACTTGGTGCGTGCTGACAGTGGTCAGCGGTGGCTTGGCCCGCATCACGATCACTGCTTGAAACTCACCGTCTACTTCCCTTGCGTCGCCATGGATGAAAAATTCGCCGATATCAAATTCCGTCACGTAGAGCCTTCCCTTGGAGATAACTGCACTGGAGAAACCTGGCCCGTGGGGCGCAAACTTCAGTGGACGGGCCAGTATGGCAGTTGTTGCGGGTCGGCGGCGCGGTAAAGTTACCGGGCGGACGAAACGATAGCTCCATGTTGGGCGTGCAACACGGCTTCGAGTTTTTTGGCCAGTTCGCAGGCCTTGACATGGTCGCTGCGGAAGCCTTTGATGCGGCCACTGAGCACTTCGCGCACGTGGAAGAAGTTCCGGCCGGCAGGTACGACTTGGTAAAGAACCGAATCCGGGTACCCCTCGAAGCTGTTCAAGCGGTAGTATTGCGCCTCGTCCTGACAGGATGAACGGGTTTGCGAAGACATAGCGCTGTAGGGTGATCTTTGCATGGCCTGCTCCTTTTCGATCTTGCGGGATGACTGGATTGCAGCGTTTTGAGTGGTCTTGATCCATGCTGCTGTTTTAGTATTGTCGTCAGCAGTCAGCGTCCGGTTCCATGACAGCGTGTTTATTTGTGTATGCATGTCGGAAAACTGCATTTTTAATTGGGTTATTCTCTGAAGTTGGTCGACCCGTATTCTCGGGCCGTTGAACCTGTGATCTCCTGTGGCGCCTGATGACCTTGCACAAGGCCCATCGCGCATGTCTGTACTAGTCTTTCGGCTCGACAGCAGGATTTTCTTCAGTTTTTTCAAAGAATGAGTTGTGTGATCGTGCCGTGATGGCCGTTTTTTGTGCTGCCCGCTTTGGCGGACAGCGCTCTTTTCCATGTGGGGGCGTTTCCTTGGCAGTCAGTAATCTGGATATGCACGCGTTGTTCGTGCTGGGTGATTTGCGCGCAAAGTTGGTCAAACAGTTCCAATCCCGTTTTGTCTACATCACCGAGCAGACGCCGGAAGGCATTTACATCGCCGAAATCGATACCGAGGCGGCGATGGTGGTGGATGACAAACCACGCCTTGAGCTCAAGGTCGGCGACCATTTTCGTGCAGCGGTATTGCCCAGTCGTGAGGGCGGCAAGTTCGAATTGAAGTTCCGCGACATCAAGTTGACGGTGTACGGCCTGGGCGACTACGCCTTTGTGTCGTCGGCCGAAGGCCAGGGCATCGTGTTCAAGGAAGGCCACAGCGTGATGCTGGTGTTCGCCGCCAACGAGCAATTGCAGGAAGGCCTGACCAAAACCCTGAAGGCTGTCACCGGCAAGGCCGCCAAATGGCGCAAGGGCGAACTGGTCACCTTCAAGGCCAGTGAATAATCAGCAAAAAAACGCGAACACCCGTTATCTCCCGGAACCTCTACTACAGTTGAGTTGACTTAACTATTCAGAGGCTTCGCGCATACGCAGCAAAGCCGTCCGCCATTGGCTGCGATATCGCGAGGTGCGAAGGCATGAAAGGATTGAGAACGCTGTTGGCTGCGTCCCTGACAACACTGGGGCTGTCAGTGGCCACGTTGCCGGTAAGCGCCGCCGAGGCGCCGGTACATTTTGCCGACCTGAACTGGGAAAGCGGCAGCCTGATCACCGAAGTGCTGCGGGTGATTGTCGAGAAGGGCTACGACCTGCCCACCGATACCTTGCCCGGCACCACCATCACACTGGAAACCGCCCTGGCAAAGAACGACATCCAGGTGATCGGCGAAGAGTGGGCCGGCCGCAGCCCGGTGTGGGTCAAGGCCGAGGCCGAAGGCAAGGTGGTGGGCCTGGGTGACACGGTCAAGGGTGCGACCGAAGGCTGGTGGGTGCCGGAATACGTGGTCAAGGGCGACCCCGCCAAAGGTATCAAGCCCCTGGCGCCGGACCTCAAGAGCGTGAAGGACTTGGCACGCTACAAGGATGTGTTCAAGGACCCCGAATCCCCCGGCAAGGGGCGCTTTCTCAACAGCCCCATCGGCTGGACCTCGGAAGTGGTCAACAAACAGAAGCTCAAGGCCTACGGCCTGGATGACAGCTACGTGAACTTCCGCAGTGGCTCGGGCGCGGCACTGGACGCGGAGATCGCTTCATCGATCCGGCGCGGCAAGCCGGTGCTGTTCTATTACTGGTCGCCGACGCCGCTGATGGGGCGTTACAAGTTGATCCAGCTGGAAGAGCCGCCGTTTGATGCCGAGGCGTGGAAAACCCTGACGGATGCGGATAACCCTGATCCGAAGCCGACCCGGTCATTGGCGTCGAAGTTGAGTGTCGGGGTCTCGACGCCGTTCCAGAAAGAGCATCCGCAGATTGTGCAGTTTTTCGAGAAGGTCGAGTTTCCGATTGAGCCGTTGAACAAGGCATTAGCGAGCATGAGTGAGAACCACACGGCGCCACGTGAGGTGGCCCAGGCGTTTCTCAAGGAGCATCCCGAGGTGTGGAAGGCCTGGTTGACTGAGGATGTGGCGCAGAAGGTTGAGGCGAGCCTGAAATAACCACGGATCTTTCAGTTCAATGCGAAGCAGGTGTGGGAGGGGGCTTGCTGCCGATTGCAGCGAGTCAGTCACGGCATGGTTGACTGATCCAACACTATCGGGAGCAAGCTCCCTCCCACATTTAGCTGCATTCCAGGATCAGAACCGGGTCTGCACCGCCAACTCAAAGGTTCGTGGTGAGCCCAAGTAATACGCCGGCGACACATGGGCAAACTCGGCATACACCTCATTCGTCAAGTTGCGCACCCGGCCCGTCACTGAGGTGTGCGAATCGACCTTATAGCGCAGGAACGTTCCGAACAGGGTGTAGGCTGGCACTGTCTGTGTGTTGGCGTTGTCTGCATACACCTGGGCTACATATCGCGCGTCCACACCCCCTTGCCAGTCCTCGGCAAAATCATAGGTCAGCCACAGATTGCCCACGCGCTTGGGCACGTTGGTTGGCGTGTTGCCCTTGCGCGACACCACGGCGCCACTGGCGATTTTCTCGTTGAAGTCATCGTACTCGGCATCTACCCAGGCGAAGTTGCCTTCCGCCAGCAGCCTTGGCGTGATGCGCAGCGAGCTGGCCAATTCGATCCCTTTGGATGACTGCGCACCGACCGGAATGCTGTTGCTGGGGTCCTGCGGGTCGGTGACGGCAAAGTCCTTGCGCTCGATCTTGTATGCGGCAGCGGTGGCTGAGCCACGCCCGTCCAGGTAGTCGAATTTGCTGCCCACTTCCCACTGCTTGCCCGTCGAGACATCAAACACTTGCGTGGTGGTGTTCGGTTGCTCGGCGGCGGTGCTGTATTGCACATACACATTAGCCGTTGGGATGAACTGGTAGGTCAGGCCCACACGGCCGGTCACCGGTTCCCAGTTGCGTTTGAAGTGGCCGGGGTTGGTGGCGGTTATCGCACGGTGGTTGGTCACATCCAGGTCGATGGCGTCATAACGCAGGCCAGTCAGCAGCGACAATGTGTCGGTAAGGCCCAGGCGATTTTCCACGAACAGTGCTTTGGTGGTGACTTCGTTGGTCTTGTCCTTGCCGAAGCGTTCCCGGGTCCGCGGCAGGTCAAAGAAGTGCCCGGGGTCGAAGTTGTTCGGGTCTACCGTGCTGTTGCCTGGCACATTCCACGGAGTGTTGGTGGTGCTGTTGACTTTGTACTCGAAGCCGCCGGACCAGGTAGTCGACAGGCCGAAGAGGCTATCGTCGTGGCGCAGTTCGAACTGGTTGCCGTTCTGTTCGCCCTGATGACGTACCTGATAGGCCGTCGAGCGGTTTACCGCCGTGTTGTTCGCGTTGTACTGATAGGTTTCCAGGTTGCGGTAATCGCGTTGGCTGTCCAAATGGTAAAGGGTGTTTTTCAGCGTGGTGCTGTCGTTGAGCCGGTAGTCGATGATCGAGCGTGCCCAGATCGTGCGTTGTTCGTAGCGCCCGTCGGCGACGTTGTAGTTGTTGAAGCGGTTGTGTCTGTCGATCTTCAACTCGCCTGCCTTGGGGTTGAGCACCGGTGTGCCCCAGTAGGGGCTGTCTTCGTGCTCATCCTGGTATTCCAGCGCCAGGGTGTGGGACAGGTCGGGCGTGAGGTCACTGAGCAGGGAAAACGCCAGGCTCCACGCGTCGCGCTGATCGCGGTCGATATAGCTGTGGTTGGTGTTGCGGCTCACATCCAGGCGTGCGTAATGCTGTACCTCGGCGCCAGGTTCGGTCAGGGCATGGTTGACGCCGAAGGCCATGCCGGCGGTGTCGTAGCTGCCGTAGGTGAGCTGGCCTTCGGCGGCCTGTTCCTCACGGGTGGCCAACTTGGTCACGTAGTTGAGCGAGCCGCCCACGGAGCCTGCGCCGTTGATCAGCGAGGAGGGGCCACCCACCAGTTCCACCCGGTCATAGATCCACGCATCCACGGGGCGCGCCAGGCCGGTGGCGACGTTGATACCGTTGAACATCTGGGTGATCTGGCTGCTGGTAAAGCCGCGATAGGAAACAAACCCGCCAAACCCCGGCGGGGCGCTGGCGTTGACGCCGGGCAAGGTGTTGGCGGCATCGCGGAAGGTCTTGGCGCCATGGCGCTCGATGTCACTGCGATTGGCGATGGCCACCGACGCCGGGGTTTCCCGCACGCTCAAGCCCAACCGCGACGCCACGCCGCTGGATTGATCCAGGGCCAGGCCGGGTTCGTCGGCTTGCGCGCCATCGATGGTGGTCGGGGCCAACTCAAGGGCCCAGGCGCAGACAGGCAGGCAGCCGAACAGGCCTGCCAACAGGGGGAGATGTTTCATGGTTGAATCCTGAAAAACTTGGCTTGAAAACAACGCACAGCCGCCCGTACTTCCTTGCGGAAACGGTACTCAGTGCAGATCGGAAAGCGAAGGCATCAGGCGAAGGCAGGCGGCGCGCGCGGATTGGCCGCAGGCCAGGTGAAGCGGGCAGGGAGATCGGCAGCCAGGACGATGGCAGGCGGTGGAGCATGGGGCTGTGGCAACACCGCCACGTTCAGGCTGGAACTCAGCGCCGGGCCCATGCCGCCCGTGGAACACAGTGGGCAGCCAAACGCCTTGGACAGCGTCGGCAAATTCTCTTCAGTGGAATTGGACGGCTTGGGCGCCTGGGTACGTGGGTCCACCGTACAAAACTGGCCGCCGATGCCATTGAGCTGCATCCCGACCATCTGCCCATGCCCGATACTGCAGGCGAACACATTGAACAGGACGCAGCAGTAGAGCATCCAGGCAATGAGCGAGCGGTCGGCACGGGCAAGTTTCATGGGGCGGCACTTTACCATCAGCCGCCGACGAAATGCCTGCAAAAAATCTCAGGGCGACTATCCTGTTTCGCACCTTTTCAGGGAGAGCCAGCCATGAGCTTCGTTGTCGCACGATGGATTGTCGGCGTTTTTACCTGCATCAGCATGGTCCACCTGTACTGGGCCGCCGGCGGCAAACTCGGCTTCCAGGCCGCCATTCCCCAACTGCCCGGCGAATTTGCCAACGGACCCAGACCTGCATTCAAGCCCTCGGCATTGGGCACGTTCCTGGTCGCGATGGGGTTGGTGGCCATTGCACTGCTGGTGTGCCTGCGCGCCGGGCTGTACTTCTCGGCGGTATCCCATGGGGCGTTGCAGTGGGGCATCAGCGCGATTGCCGTACTGATGTTTGCCCGGGCGATTGGGGATTCGGAGTTGGTCGGGTTCTTCAAGAAGGTCGGTGGGTCGAGGTTTGCGCGGTGGGATACGTATTTTTATTCGCCGTTGTGTCTGGTGTTGGGGGTGGGGTTGTTGGTGGTGGCGTGGGGGTGAGAAGTGGAGGGCCTGATCATTGGATCAGGCCATGCAATCAAGGCTGTATGAAGTACAAGTTGGACATGGATCCAGAGATTTTCTGAGCTTTGCCCTTTTTCAGGTACTCGCTGAAATCACGCTCAAGCGAGTCTTTATTGGTATATTTCTTGTATCTGCATGGTACCTCGCACGCGTACATATATAGTCTCCACGGGTCGAATCCATCGACTCTTTCATTCGGGCCGTAATCAAAGTCGACACAGAGTTCAGATAGATAAACGCTGCATCCAATGCCATGCAACTCATAGGTTACGCCGTCGGTGACAAATCCTCGTCGCGGAATTTTTTTGGAGTGCCACAGCCTGAGAATGTTCTTGGTTCCAAAAGTTTGTTCAAGCAAGTCAGTCGCTATTTTTACTTGCGTCAAATACTCGGCTATCAAATTTTCCAGGGTCTGATTTTTCATCGTCTTGGCCTATCCAATCTATCGAGCCCAACCGCATTTGATGCTTCTATCACTTCTTCAATGCTGTTGAACGTGGTTTTGTGGCTATATATATCGGTGATTAACTTTAAGGTGACTGGCGTATGTGTTTGTCTTGCTGCCGAGGCACGATGATGCCCGTCAACAATATAGCGCCGTTCGTTGTGTTCGAGTATTTCAATGGGTTCGTTGATTTTGTACCCATCGCTTCGCATGCTGAGAGCAATTCTCTCAACCCGTTTGGTTGAGCGTTTGCCCTCGATGGTGTGTGTTCGAATCAAGGTTTCCGCATTAACTCCGTGGATGAGGGGAGGCGATTGAACTCCATCGTCCACATGTGCTTTTTGGGTTGGATCGTCCGCGCCTGGGATTGTCTGTAGTTTGCAGCTGTCCTCCCCGGGACAGGCACTCAGTCCTAAAGGGTCCACCCATCCCGTCGGATTGGGCACGTACTGGTACGCATTGATCCCACCCGCCAGCTTCACCAGATCCGGCGTCAGGTACCGACCAACATCCGGATTGTAGTAGCGATGGCGGTTGTAGTGCAGCCCGCTTTCCTGATC
>NZ_MDGK01000033.1 GCF_001870465.1 Pseudomonas extremorientalis | reverse complement strand
TTCGATCAGGAAAGCGGGCTGCACTACAACCGCCATCGCTACTACAATCCGGATGTTGGTCGTTACCTGACGCCTGATCCAGTGAAGCTGGCGGGTGGGATTAACACATACCAGTACGTGCCAAACCCTATGGGTTGGGTGGACCCCCTTGGGCTAAATGCTAATTGCACTGGTTCAGTAAAGAAAAATCCAACCTGCGCTATACATGTTGAACCTGACGTACCTGACGTATCTCGTAAAGGAGCGTTCCGCGAAGCAAAAAGAGACGCCAATATACCGATGGCACAACAACCTGATGTAATTACCGCCCCAAGATCTGGTGCAAAAAGACAATACAGCATTGTGAAAATGTCAGACATAAATGGAAAAGCCATTTTAGATAGCTCAGGAAAACCGGTTCACACGAGGGTCTACCAATATACGAGGGCCGATGGGTCCAAAGTGTTAATACAAGATCATTCGGCTGGGCATAAATTCGGTACTCCAAACGGAGTTGGAGATCAAGGCGCTCACTTCAATTTGCGTCCATTTGATACACCTCGAACCGGTAGCGTCCCAGGAACAAAAGACCATTACATATTCAAGGATAAAAAATGAAATACTGGAACAATCTTGATGGAACTATATTTTTCAACAAAGTGTTCAGTCAACCAATTGAAATCGGCAACGTTTACATTCATTCACTGGGTATAGAGAATGATCAACCCTCTTTCGGGGTTGGTTTTGACATACCTGACTTTCCTGATGTCTTGCCTGAAAAATGGAAAAACAAAGGATATAACACGTGCAGAATTGGCCTGACCTGTTATGAAATCAGCAACTTAAAAATAGTAAATCTTCCACGAAAAGAGATTTTTAGCATAAATATAAAGCGAGAAACCGGGTACTTTTTATTCACCGCAAAATCAAAAAACGCCTCTATTGAATTCAAAGCTAAGTGGCTTTCCATGGAAGGTCCGACAGTTTATATAAATCATCCAGAACCAGGAGACTGTAATTGGTCAGACGATACTCTATAAAAATCAAAAGCGTGATTTACACAATCGATCTCTATGAATGCTATAGCAAACGCCAATTCGCCGCCCCGCCCGCCCCCACCTAAACTCTGTTCAAGTTATTTCAACGGACAGAGGATTCATCATCATGGGCAAACGTCACCCCAATCTCCCCGCCTGGCAATGGCGTCACTACCCGCAGAACCATCAGCACCCGACCAACCTGGCGTTGCACCTGATTGCCGTGCCGCTGTTCATCATCGGGTTTCTGTTGATTGTATCCGGGGTGTTCAGCCTGAGCCTGGCCAGTTTTGCCGTCGGTGTGGTCGGTATCCTGGCTGGCCTGGCGTTGCAGCGTCATGGTCATAGCCTGGAGGCCGAGGCCAGTGAACCGTTCAGTGATCGTAAAGATGCGGTCCAACGCCTGGTGGTCGAGCAGTTCGTGACCTTTCCGCGCTTTGTGTTGAGCGGTGGCTGGTGGCGCGCCTGGCGGCAGCGCCACAGGCATTGAGATCAAGCGAAGACCACCACGGTCTGGCGGCTGATGGCGATGAGTTCGCCGGTCGGGCTCCACAGGGCGGCGGCGGCATGGCCGTAGCCGTCGCGGGCGTGCTCGATATTGACGTAATACTGGCACCAGTCGAGGGTCGTGAGGTTTTGTAGCGGCTGGATGAATTCGATGGTCCAGGTCAGGGTGCTGCCCGGTGCCGGCTTTTTCAGGTGCGGCAGCAACGCAGGGGGCCAGGCGTCGACCAGGGCAAGGATATGCGCCTCCGTCAGCGGCTCTTCCTTCACATCGCCGCGCAACCGAACCCAACCGCCCATGTCGCGGGATTTATTACCGGTAAAGGGTAAGCCGCCGACGCTCCAGCGCATCGCCAGATGGCGCATGAATTCCGGGGTGACGCCCTTGATATAAGGCAGTTCCTGGCACTCATCCCAGTGCTTGAACACCGGCGGCGCTTCGCTTTCGACCGCGATTTCCGACTCACGGGCCCCACCGAAACTGGCCTGTACCAGTGTCGCCACTTCACCGTTCTGCACCACACGGCCAAGCAATTGGCTGACGGCTTTGCCTTCGCGCAGCACTTCGACTTGATAACTGGCGGGGACGTCCGGCGCTACCGGGCCAACAAAGGTGATTGCCAGCGACCTTAAAGGACGATCCGCGGGCACTTGGGCACGCAGGGCTTCGTATTGCAATGCGGCGACCAGGCCACCAAAGGTCGCACGGCCCTGGGCCCATTCGGCGGGGATGGTGACATCCAGCGGGTTGCTGCGGGCGGCGTCGAGCAAATCACTAAAGCGCATGGCGGTCTCACATCAAAGGGAACAGATGAGGGATCTTAACCATCAGGCCAGTCAGGTACAGCGCCTATTCCGGCCAAAAGCCGGACCGGCTTAGAAACAATCAGCGCTGAGTTTATCCAGCACTCGATCCGCCTGCCCTTCCGCCTTGGCCATGGTGCGATGCCATACGGCAACACAAGGTTGCAGATCAGCCTGGTGTTCAGCCTGGGCCAACCACTGCCAGCAGTCATGCCAATCCCCCAGGGCGCCCTGGGCTTTTTTCAGGTGCGACATGGCGTTGGCGGGCAATTTATCCAACTCGGGATAGGCCTCGGCGGCGTAGCGCACGCGCTTGATCAGCAAGCGGAGGCGATGGCGATCATGGCCCGGATCCTTCAAGGCCTTATCGAGTGCCTGCCATTGCTTGGCCAGACGCTTTTCGATGCGTGGGCGCAGGCCTTTGAGCAACTTCTGGTGCTCAGAAGCACGGATGAAACGCGGGAAGGCGTCGAGGATCAGCAGCAAGTGCGCAAGTTCCGGGCTTTGCGCCACCTGACGATAGGCATCGGGTTGCAGGCGCAGTCGTCGGTTTGCGGCCTCATGATGGCCATGCAGGTGCAAATACGCCGCCAACACCTCGCGGTCGCGTAGCGGCGTAGTCAATTGGCCGACCGTGCTGGCCGCCAATTCAAGCTGCTCCACCCCTGGCAAGCCGCGCAAGGGGCGCAATAGGCTGCGCAGACGACGCACAGTGGTGCGCAGGTCATGCAGGGCTTCATCGTCGGTGACGGCGGCAAGGCGAGCCTGGCAGCTCAGTAACCCTACTTCCAGGCCAATGACCTGAGCGACTAACTGATCGACCAAAGCTGACATCCTGCCCCCACTACCTGATGAGAAATCCTACTCGCTGCTACAGGTCAACGCCCGGCGCGAGACTCACGAATATAGAACCGCGCTTTCTCGGCCTTGTTGGAGCAGCCTTCAAACGCTTCAAATTGCTGCTGGGTCTTGGCGCCTGTCAACAAAGACAGTGCCTTAGAGTAGCTCACGGTGCCGGCAAAGCCTTCAGCCTTGGCCAGGTCAAGTTCTTTCCAGGCGGCGTCCAACTGGCTGCCGCAACTGTCGCGGTAGGCGGTTTTCCCGGCGCAACCAGCCAGGGCCAACACGATCACAGGCACACACATCCAGGCTTTCATCAATGACACCTCAAAAAGAAAAAACAGTCGTACGTTGTAGACGTTGCCTACAGGGAAAAGTGCCTGTCCTTAGCCTGAAATCGATAGTACCTATTGACCAGAGCATACCCGAGCAGCAGCGCTATCCTGGAAAAATATTGCAGGCTCCCACGAATATTGAAGCCGGCCTCTCATGGGTGCATTGTGGGCACCTGCCTTGGGGAGGACATGGACCATGAAGAAACGTGTTGCCTTGGTGCTGGGTTCCGGTGGAGCCCGGGGCTACGCCCATATCGGGGTGATCGAGGAAATCGAGCGGCGCGGCTACGACATCGCCTGTATCGCCGGCTGTTCAATGGGAGCGGTAGTGGGCGGCATTTACGCCGCTGGCAAGCTGGATGAGTATCGAAACTGGATTGAAAGCCTCGACTACCTCGACGTGTTGCGCCTGGTCGACGTGAGCTTCCGCCTGGGCGCCATTCGTGGCGAGAAAGTCTTCGGGCAGATCCGCAAGATCGTCGGCGAGATCAATATCGAAGAACTGCGCATCCCCTACACCGCAGTCGCCACCGACCTTACCAACCAGCAGGAAATCTGGTTTCAGGAAGGCTGCCTGCACCAGGCCATGCGCGCCTCGGCGGCGATTCCCAGCCTGTTCACCCCGGTGATGCAAGGCAAACGCATGCTCGTGGACGGCGGCCTGCTCAACCCGCTGCCCATCGTGCCGGTGGTGTCGAGCCACTGTGACTTGATCATCGCGGTCAACCTCAACGCCACCAATCAGAAGCACTACCAGTTGCCGGTGATCCAACGCCCGCCCGCGTTCAAGAGCCGCTTCAACAACCTGGCGAGATCACTCGGTTCGCACCTGCCCTTTCGTCGTAAGCAGGCCGAACAACTGATGAAACTCGAGCAGGAGGCGTTGGAAGCGCAGGCGGCGGAGATCAACCCGTGGCTGGAATCTGCCGAGCCGGAATCCCAACAACCCGCCGCGGCACCGGAAAAGCCCGGCGCACCGAAGTCGGCAACCGGGTCGTTCATCATTGATAACGTCGGCCCGGCTTCGCTGCTGGACCTGATCAACCAGAGCTTCGAGGTGATGCAGACGTCGCTGGCGCAGTACAAGATCGCCGGCTACCCGCCCGACGTGCTGATCAACGTGCCGAAGCGGGTGTGCCGGTTTTTCGAGTTCTACAAAGCGCCGGAATTAATCGCCCTGGGGCGGGAAATTGCCAGTGATACGCTGGACCGCTATGAGAGTGAGCAGCGCTGAAACAGGCGCGTCACTAACGCCGTTGTGGCGAGCGGGCTTGTCCGGCGTTGGGCTGCGCAGCGGCCCTCATCAATAAGCAGCCGGAGCGTCAGGCACTCCTGAGGGGCTGGCTTTGGGGCTGCTTCGCAGCCCAACGCGGGACAAGCCCGCTCGCCACAACAAGCCCGCTTGCCACAGAGAAGCACCTGAGATCTATCCGCCCAACAACCGATACCCCACCCCTGCCTCGGTCACGATAAACCGTGGCTGGGTCGGGTCATCCGCCAGCTTCTGGCGCAGGTGTCCCACGACGATGCGCAGGTAGTGGCTGTCCTCGGTATGGGTCGGCCCCCAGATATCCTTGAGCAATTGCTGCTGGGTAATCACCCGCCCAGGGTGCCGTGCCAGTTGCGCCAGCACCGCGTACTCCTTGCGCGTCAGCGCTACTTCAGCGCCGTCCAGCAGCACCCGGCGATAGGCCAGGTCCACCGTCAGCGGGCCAAAACGCAAGGCTGCTTCCTGGGCTTCCCCCGCTGGCGCCTGGCGTAGCAATGCACGCACCCGGGCGAGAAACTCCTGGATGCCAAAGGGTTTGGTCACATAGTCATTCGCACCGCCATCCAGGGCCTCGACCTTTTGCCCCTCGCTGGCCCGCACCGACAGCACCAGCACCGGCACCGTCGACCACTCGCGAAATTCACGCAGCACCTGCTGGCCGTCCATGTCGGGCAGGCCAAGATCGAGGACCAGGAGGTCCGGCTTGTTCAACGCTGCCTGGGCCAGGCCTTCGTTGCCGGTACCGGCTTCGATCACTTTGTAGCCCTGGGAGGCCAGGCTGATGCGCAGGAATTTGCGGATCTGCGGTTCGTCATCAATGACCAAAATCGTCGCGGTCTGGCTCATGGCTTCCAATCAAAATCCGTGAAGAAAACAGGGTAGCTCATGCCTCGCGCTCCAGGCCAGGCTGTGTCGGTAAAGGCAGGAACAAGGTGATGCAGGTGCCACGCCCGTCAATGCCGTCGGCCACGCTGATATGCCCACCGTGGGCGCCGACCATGCCCTGGCAGATTGCGAGGCCCAGGCCCGTGCCCTGCCCGCCTCGATCACCGCGTGCTGCGGTGTAGAACATATCGAAGATCTTTGCGCGCTCATCCTCGGGAATGCCGGGGCCTTCGTCGGCCACGGCGAAGAACAGCTGGTTATCGGCAACGCCGGCGCTCAGTTGCAAACGCCCTTGCGACGGCGAAAAACGCGCGGCGTTTTCCAGCACATTCACCAACGCCTGCTCGATCAACGCGGCATGCACATACAACAATGGCAACTCGGGCGGTACGTCGGTACTCACCTGCAACGGCGCCAGCACTGCACGCAGACGGCCGAGGGCGCTGCCGACGATATCACCCGGCGACACCCAATCCCGCGCCAGCTTCAACGCACCGTGGCCGAGGCGGGTCATGTCCAGCAGGTTCTGAATGTAACGGTCAAGACGCTCAGCCTCATCGCGAGTGCCTTCAAGCAATTCGCGACGATCCTCCAGCGGGATCGCTTCACCGAGTGCCAGCAAGCTGTCGATGCTGCCACGCATGGAGGTCAGCGGTGTGCGCAAATCATGGGAGACCGACGCCAGCAAGGCGCTGCGCAGTTGCTCGGTTTCGCCGTGCAACCTTGCAGACTCCAACTCCTGGGCCAGTTGCGCCCGCGCCAGCGCCTGGGCCAATGGCTGGCTCAAGGCGGTGAGCAGGCGACGGCGTTGGCCGCTCAATTCCAGGCCCGGTTTGGGACTGACCCCCAGCAAACCCAGCGGACCTTCTTCGCCCGACAACGGCCACCACCACCAACGTCCGAACGGCAGGGTCCCGGTGCCCATGCCCGCTGGTTGGTCATGTTGCCAAGCCCAATCGGCAGCAGCACGCTCGGCTTCGGTAAGCGTCAGCGGGCCGCCGGTCTCGATTGTCCAACCGCCTTGGCCATCACGATTGACCAGGCACAGGTCCAGGTCGCTCCAGCCTTCCAGGTGATGTGCGGCAGCACTGATCACCGCCTGGCGATCGGTGGCGGCCGTGAGTTTGCGCGACAGGTCGAGCAGCTCGCTGGTTTCTTCCTGGGTGTCGCGCAACGCCTGCAACTGGCGGCGCTGGCGCGCAGCCAGGTTGCCGGTCAGCGCCGCCATCAACAGAAAGAACAACAGGGTCAGTACGTCTTCTTCACGCTGGATGGCGAAGGAAAAATTCGGCGGGATAAACAGGAAATCATAGGTCAGGAACGACAACGCCGCACACACCAGCGACGGCCCCAGGCTGCTACGCACTGCCACCAGCAATACCGCCGCCAGGAACACCAGAGAGATGTTCGGCAGCGGCAAGGCGCTGGACACCGCCCAGGCCACCGCCGCCGCGACCACCGTGGCCAAAACCGCCAGTGCGTAGTCGAACCACACTAGCCCGCGTACATCCGGCAAGCGCGGCGGCGCCGGGATATCGTCGCTGTCGAGGACGTTGATTTCCAAACCTCGCGCATTACGCAACAAACGCGCCGCCAGGCCGCCGCCGAACAAGCGACGGCGCCAACGCATCCGCGACTGCCCCACCAGCAGCAGGCTGGCACGGCGTTCGGCGGCGTGCTGGATCAGCGTCTTGGCCACCTCCCCTGCGCGCAGCAACACCACCTCGCCGCCCAGTCGCTCGGCCAACTGCTGGGCATTTTGCAGGCGCAGCCGCGACTGCTCGTCCCGCGCACGACCGTTATCGATATGCACCAGGCTCCACGGCAAATGGCGGCGCTGGGCAACCCGACTGGCATGGCGCACCAGGCGCTCGGCCTGGGCATCGCCATCCACGCCGACCAGCAAGCGCCCACGCACCGCCGGCGCGGCTTGGCCGAGCTGGCGATAGCCTTGGGCCAAATCGTCATCGACGTGGGCGGCGGCGGTTTGCATGGCCAACTCGCGCAAGGCCATCAGGTTGGTCTGGGTGAAGAACGCATCGATGGCCGCCCGCGCCTGCTCAGGCACATAGACCTTGCCGTCGCGCAGGCGCTCCAGCAGCTCGCGGGACGGCAGGTCGATCAGCAGCAGTTCGTCGGCCTCTTGCAGCACCCAGTCCGGCAGGGTTTCACGCACTTGCACGCCGGTGATGCCGCGTACCTGGTCGTTGAGGCTTTCCAGGTGCTGGACGTTGACCGTGGTAAACACGTTGATGCCGGCAGCGAGCAGTTCCTGGATGTCTTGCCAGCGCTTTTCGTGACGGCTGCCGGGGGCGTTGCTGTGGGCCAATTCGTCGACCAGCACCAGCTTGGGCTTGGCGGCGAGCAGGCCGTCGAGGTCCATTTCTTCGAGCATCACGCCACGGTATTCGCTGCGCAGCAACGGTTGCTGCGGCAGGCCGCTGAGCAAGGCTTCGGTCTCGGCACGGCCGTGGGTTTCGACCACACCGGCGATCAGCTTCACGCCCTGTCGCAGTTGCGTGTGCGCGGCCTGGAGCATGGCGTAGGTCTTGCCCACACCCGGCGCGGCGCCAAGGAAGACTTTGAGCCGGCCACGGCCGTCCCGGGGCAGATCGGCTAACAGGGCATCGGCGCGGCCGGAGTCGCTCATGCTCGGGGTTCCTTCAGATGTTTATGGGTTGCGCCCCAGGCTGTCATCGCAGGCAAGCCCACTCCCACATTTGGAATGCATTCCCCTGTGGAAGCCGGCTTGCCTGCGATGGCGGCGCCACTGCCTACAACTTTTCCAGGGCCATATTCAGCGCCAGCACATTCACCACCGGCGGGCCTACCAGCGGGCTTTCGATGTGTTCATCGAGCAAACGCTGCAAAGTCGACACCGGCACATTCCGCGCCGCCGCCACCCTTGCCAGTTGATAGGCAATCGCCTGGGGTGGCAAGTGTGGATCAAGACCGCTGCCAGAGGTAGTCAGCGATGCCAGAGGCACCGGCCCTTGGCTCGGCACCAGCTGTTTACTCGCGTCATCGAAGATACGCGTCGCCAGCGCCGGGTTGCTGGGGCCGAGGTTACTGGCGCTGCTGGAGACCGTCGCAAACGCGCCGGCCGATGGGCGCGGATGGAACCAGCTGGCACCGGTAAAGTCCTGGGCAATCAGGCTGGAGCCACGCACCTTGCCGCTGTCGTCGCGCACCAGGCTGCCATTGGCCTGGTTCGGGAAAGCCACTTGGGCGACACCAGTCACCACCAGTGGGTAAGCGACGCCGGTGATCAGGGTCATGAGCACCAGCAGGCTCAGGGCCGGGCGGATCATGTTGGACATTTCGGATTCCTCAAGTCGGTCATTGCAACCTGTGGGCACCCGTCGGGCGCCCACAGGAATCGGGTCAAACCAGGTGCAACGCAGTCAGCAGCATGTCGATCGCCTTGATGCCCACGAACGGCACCAGAATCCCGCCCAGCCCATAGATCAGCAGGTTGCGCCGCAGCAATGCCGCCGCGCTCGCTGCCTGTACGCGCACACCGCGCAGCGCCAGGGGGATCAGCACCACGATGATCAGCGCGTTGAACACGATGGCCGAAAGGATCGCGCTCTGCGGGCTCTGCAAGTGCATCACGTTGAGCACGCCCAGTTGCGGATAGATCGAGGCGAACAGCGCCGGCAGGATCGCGAAGTACTTGGCCACGTCGTTGGCGATGGAAAAGGTGGTCAATGCGCCACGGGTCACCAGCAATTCCTTGCCGATCTGCACCACGTCCAACAGCTTGGTCGGGTCGCTGTCGAGGTCGACCATGTTGGCGGCCTCGCGCGCAGCCTGGGTGCCATCGTTCATCGCCATGCCGACGTCCGCCTGGGCCAGCGCCGGGGCGTCGTTGGCGCCGTCGCCGCACATCGCCACCAGGCGACCATCATTTTGCTCATGACGGATGCGGGCGAGTTTTTTCTCCGGGGTGGCTTCGGCCAGTACGTCGTCCACGCCCGCTTCAGCGGCAATCGCGGCGGCGGTCAACGGGTTGTCGCCGGTGACCATCACGGTACGGATTCCCAGTTTGCGCAGCTCGGCGAAACGCTCACGGATGCCCGGCTTGACCACGTCCTTCAGGTGGATCGCGCCGAGCAACTTGCCGTCGGCACACACCAGCAACGGGGTGCCGCCGCTCTGGGCGATCTTGTCGATTTCCCGCGACAGCGCAGGCTGCAAGTCGCGACGTTGTTGACCGATGAAGGCCAGCAGCGAATCCACCGCGCCTTTGCGGAACACACGGCCCTGGTAGTCGACACCGGACAAGCGGGTTTCAGCACTGAAGGGCACGGCCGTCAGTTCGTCTGCGGTCGGCTCGGCTTGAGGGTGCAAGGCGCGCAGGTATTCAACGATGGATTTACCTTCCGCCGTGTCATCGGCCAGGGAGGCAAACAATGCGCCTTCGGCCACTTCCTTGCCACTGACGCCAGGCGCCGCGACCACCGCCGCACAGCGACGGTTACCGAAGGTGATGGTGCCGGTCTTGTCCAGTAGCAACACATGCACGTCGCCCGCTGCTTCCACGGCACGCCCGGACTTGGCGATCACGTTGAGGCGCACCAGGCGGTCCATGCCGGCGATGCCGATCGCCGACAGCAAGCCGCCAATAGTTGTAGGAATCAGCGTCACCAGCAGTGCGACCAGGAACACCAACGGCAAGCTGCCGCTGGCGAAATGGGCGAACGGCTGCAGGGTTACCACCACCAACAGGAAGATCAGGGTCAGGCCGATCAGCAGGATATCCAACGCGACTTCGTTGGGGGTTTTCTGGCGCTTGGCGCCTTCCACCAGGGCGATCATGCGGTCCAGGGTCGACTCACCGGGGTTGGCGGTGATACGAATCAGCAGCCAGTCAGACACCAGGCGGGTGTTGCCGGTGACGGCTGAACGGTCACCACCGGACTCACGGATCACCGGTGCCGATTCACCGGTAATGGCCGCTTCGTTGACTGCCGCAATGCCTTCGATGACCTCGCCGTCACCGGGGATCATTTCCCCGGCGGCAACGCGCACCACATCGCCTTTGCGCAGGCTGGTGGCCGGCACGACCTTGAAGCTGCCATCGGCCTCCTTGCGGCGTGCGCTGAGGCCTTCGCTGCCGGCCTTGAGGCTGTCGGCGCGGGCCTTGCCACGCCCTTCGGCCAGGGCTTCGGCGAAGTTGGCGAACAGCACGGTGAACCACAGCCACACGGCGATTTGTACGGCGACAAACGTGGGCACGGTGGTGTCGGGCACGAAGCACAGCACAGTGGTGAGGATCGCGGTCAGTTCGACCACCAGCATCACCGGCGAGCGTTGCAGTTGGCGCGGGTCCAGCTTGACGAACGCCTGGACCAGCGCCGGGCGCCACAGAGCCGAGACGGCGGTTTTGGCAGGCTCCTGGGTTTTGACCGGGGCCGCATTTTTTGCAGGCATATTCATGTTCATATCGCCTCTTAGAAGCCCATGCTCAAGTGTTCAGCAATGGGACCCAGCGCCAGCGTTGGCAGGAAAGTCAGGCCGCCCACCAGCAGAATGGTCACGGTCAACAGGGTCACGAACAGCGGGCCATGGGTCGGGAAGCTGTTCTGGCCGATCGGTGCGGTCTTCTTCATCGCCAGGCTGCCGGCCAGGGCCAGGACCGGGAGGATGTAGCCGAAGCGGCCGATCAACATGCCCAGGCCCAGCATCAGGTTATGGAACGGTGTGTTGGCGCTGAAGCCACCGAAGGCCGAGCCGTTGTTGGCACTCGCCGAGGTGTAGGCGTAGAGCAACTGGCTGAAGCCGTGGGGGCCAGGGTTGCTGATGGCACTGGCCGGGCCAGGCAGGCTGGCGGCAATGGCGCCGAGCACGAGCACGCCCACCGGCATCACCAGCAGGGTCACCACCAGCAATTGCACTTCCTTGGCCTGCAGTTTCTTGCCCAGGTATTCCGGGGTGCGGCCGATCATCAGGCCGGCGAGAAACACCGCGATCAACACGTTGAGCAACATGCCGTACATGCCGGCGCCGACGCCGCCGAAGATCACTTCGCCGACCATCATGTTGACCAGCGCGACCATGCCGCTGAGTGGATTGAGGCTGTCCTGCATGCCGTTGACCGAGCCATTGGATGCCGCTGTCGTCGTCACCGACCACAGCACCGTACCGGCGGTGCCGAAGCGTGCCTCCTTGCCTTCCAGTGGCGCAGTCTGCTCCACGGCCGGATTGTTCAGGGTCGGGTTGGGCTGGTATTCGGCCCACAGCGAGGTCGCGCCGCCGATCAGGAACAACGCCAGCATGCAGCCGAGGATCGCGCGGCTCTGACGCAGGTCTTTCACGTAATGGCCGAAGGTGAACACCAGCGCCACGGGGATCAGGATGATTGACGCCACTTCGAACAAGTTTGCCCAAGCGGTAGGGTCTTCAAACGGATGCGCCGAGTTGACACCGAAGAAGCCACCGCCGTTGGTGCCCAACTGCTTGATCGCAATCTGACTGGCGGCCGGGCCCAGGGGGATCACTTGATCCACACCCTGCAGGGTCACGGCATCCACGTAATGGGCGAAGGTCTGCGGTACGCCCTGCCACACCAGGAACAACGCCAGCACCAGGCACAACGGCAGCAGGCCGTAGAGGGTGGCGCGGGTCATGTCGACCCAGAAGTTGCCCAGGGTCTTGGTGGATTTGCGACCGATCCCACGGCAAAGCGCGACCAGCACTGCCAGACCCGTCGCCGCGCTGACAAAGTTCTGCACGGTCAGGCCGGCCATCTGGCTGAGGTAGCTCAGGGATGCCTCGCCACTGTAGGACTGCCAGTTGGTGTTGGTCATGAAACTGACCGCGGTGTTGAAGGCCAGGGTCCATTCCTGCCCCGGCAATTTCTGCGGGTTCAGTGGGAGGTAGTCCTGGAACAACAGGATCGCGAACAGCAGCAAAAAGCCCGCGAGGTTGAAGGCAAGCAAGGCGAGCATGTACTTCTGCCAGCTTTGCTCCTGATGCTCGTCCACGCCCGACAGGCGATAACAGGCGCGCTCAACGGGACCGAACACCGGCGTAAGCCAGGTGCGCTGCCCTTCCATTACTTTGTAATAGAACCGCCCCAGGAACGGGGCCGGCACCAGCACCACGGCAAAGAAGGCAATGATCAGCCAATAGTCATAACTGTGCATGGCCAGCTCCTAGTTCCGATCCGCGCGTAACAGCGCAACCAGCAGATAAATGAACAGCGCCACGGCCAATAGCAGTGACACCCCGTCCAGAACGCTCATGGAAGTCTCTCCGTTTAGCGGCGAGTGCCGCGTGTGGGGCAATTGTCGGCAGGAGTGGCGTAAAGGAACGAGAGCGAGGGGGTGGGCGGGGCGTAAAGACGGCGTAAAGAGTGGGTTTATGCGGGGTTTACAGGGAGGTTTGGGCTGGATTGGAGGGCCTCATCGGGGGCAAGCTGAACTGGCCTAATGATTTTGGACACTTCAATCGGGCGCTATGATAGCGCCCAAATCTGAGGTGTTTGGATATGCGTAAATCTTATTCGAGTGAGTTCAAGCTCAAGGCTGCCAGCATGGTGCTGGATGAAGGTCAGCCGGTTACCGAGGTCTGTGCCAGCCTGGATATTGGTCCTACTGCTCTGCGCCGTTGGGTCGATCAAGTGCAAAAAGAACGCTTGGGCTCGACTCCGGTGGGAGCCAAGGCAATTACCGCTGATCAACGAGAGATCCAGAGACTCAAAGCCCTGCTCAGGGAGAAAGACCTGGACATTGAAATCTTAAAAAAGGCCAGTGCTCTCCTGCTTTTGGACGCCAAAGATCATTCACGCTGATCGATGAGCTGGACGAGCAGTACGGCGTTAAAAGGTGTTGCCGGGCGTTCGGGGTTAACCGCAGCAGCTTCTATGCCTGGCGCCAGCGCCAGGGCAGAGCAAATCCTGAGCGGGAAAAGCTCAAAGCCGCGCTGGTCAGGCACCACAAGGCGTCGAGAGAGTCGGCGGGCGCACGTACCTTGTCCAAGGAGCTGCAAGCCAAAGGACATCGTGTCGGACGTTACATGGCTCGCAATTTGATGCGCGAGGCTGGCATCGCTAGTCGTCAGCGCAGGCGCCATAAGTACAAGTCGCCGGGCGTGGAGGCCTTGGTGGCGCCGCATGTGCTCAAGCGGAAATTTGATGTGACGGCGGTTAATCAGGTGTGGTGTGGCGACGTAACGTACATCAAGGTCGGCAAGCGTTGGATGTACTTCGCCGCCGTTCTGGATCTGTACGCTCGCAGGATCGTAGGCTGGTCGTTCTCGATGATTTCGGATGCCAACCTGACCTGCGAGGCACTACGCATGGCAGTTGAGCTACGCGGCCATCCCGAGGATGTGTTGTTTCACTCTGACCAAGGTTGCCAGTACACCAGCCATAAATTCCGAAACGCGCTTGTGAAGCATGGGTTTAGGCAAAGTATGAGCCGTAAAGGCGAGTGCTGGGACAACGCCCCGATGGAGCGTTTCTTTGGTAGTTTGAAATCCGAGTGGGTTCCTGAAACGGGCTACAAACTGGAGCATGAGGCCCGGGCAGATGTGCAGCGCTATGTCTCGCGCTACAACATCAGCAGGCCTCACAGCTACAACGACTACCGGTCGCCGGTCGCGAAGGAAAGGTTGGCGGCATGAACCTTAATCGGTGTCCAAGATTACTTGACCAGTTCAAGCCCCCTCCCACA
>NZ_MDGK01000032.1 GCF_001870465.1 Pseudomonas extremorientalis | reverse complement strand
CCGGCGTATCCGCTGGAGCGCATTGCCTACATGCTGGAGGACAGCGCACCGGTGGCGGTGCTGGCCCAGGGCGCGACGCGGGCATTGCTGGGGGAGGTGCCGGTGGTCGATCTGGACCAGCCGAGCTGGCAGCATCAGCCTGTCGACAACCCTCACGTGCCAGCCGTCAGTGCCTACGTGATCTACACCTCCGGCTCCACCGGCCAGCCCAAGGGCGTGATCAACGACCACCCCGGCGTGGTCAACCGCCTGCTGTGGATGCAGGACGCCTATGGCCTGCAAGCCCATGACCGGGTGCTGCAAAAAACGCCGTTCAGCTTCGACGTATCGGTGTGGGAGTTCTTCTGGCCGCTGTTCACCGGCGCCTGCCTGGTGATGGCGCGCCCGGGCGGGCACAAAGACCCGGCGTACCTGTGCGAGGTGATTGCCGCCGAGCAGATCACCACGCTGCACTTCGTGCCGTCGATGCTGGATGTGTTCCTGGCCCATGGCGATGTGAGCCAGGCCGAAGGGTTAGTGCGTGTGATGTGCAGCGGCGAAGCCCTGCCGGGCAGCCTGGTGCGGCGCTTCAAGCAGCAATTGCCAGGTAGCCAATTGCATAACCTGTACGGCCCGACCGAAGCCGCTGTCGATGTGACCGCATGGAACTGCGCCGGGCCGGTGACGCCGGACAACACGCCGATCGGCAAACCGATCGCCAACACCCGCATGTACGTGCTCGACGCACAGATGCAGCCCGTGCCATTGGGCGTGGTCGGCGAGCTGTTCATCGGTGGCGTGCAAGTGGCGCGCGGCTACCTGAACCGGCCGGAACTGACCGCCGAACGCTTCCTCAAGGACCCGTTCACCGAGGGGCGCCTGTACCGCACCGGCGACGTAGGTCGCTACCTGGCGGACGGGACGATCGAGTACCTGGGGCGCAACGACGATCAGGTGAAGATCCGTGGCCTGCGCATCGAACTGGGGGAAATCCAGGCGCGCCTCACCGACCACCCGCAGGTCAATGAAGCCGCGGTGATCGCCCGCGACAATCGCTTGATTGCCTACTACACCGGCGTGTCCAGCGAGATCGACGCCTTGCGCACGCATCTTTTGCAGCATCTGCCGGAATTCATGGTGCCGTCGATCTTCGTGCACCTGGATAACTTGCCCTTGAGCCCCAACGGCAAACTCGACCGCAAGGCACTGCCCGCGCCGGGCCTGGACTCGGTGGTGGTGCGCGAGTACGAAGCGCCCCAGGGCGACACGGAGATCGCCCTGGCCAGCCTGTGGGCCGAGTTGCTCAACGTGGAGCGCGTGGGCCGTCACGACAACTTCTTCGAGCTGGGCGGCCACTCGTTGCTTGCGGTGAGCCTGATGGGGCGCATGCGCGGCCTCGGGTTGTCGGCGGATGTGAAGGTGCTGTTTGGCCAGCCGACTTTGTCGGCCCTGGCGGCGGCCTTGGGCGCAGGGCGTGAAGTGGCGGTGCCGGTCAATGGCATTACGGCCGATTGCACGGCGATCACCCCGGACATGTTGCCGCTGATCCAACTGGATCAGCCGGCCATCGAGCGTATCGTCGCCTGTATCCCCGGCGGCGCGGCGAATGTGCAGGACATCTACCCGCTGGCGCCGTTGCAGGCCGGCATGCTCTATCACCATCGCGCCGCGCAGGGCGGTGACGACTATGTGCTACGGGCGCAGTTTGCATTCGACAGCGCCCAGCGACTGGAGGCATTTGCCCTGGCCTTGCAGGCGGTGATCCAGCGTCACGACATCCTGCGTTCGTCGTTCCATTGGGACGGCCTGGAAGAACCGGTTCAGGTGGTGTGGCGCGAGGCTTCGCTGCGGGTCGAACATGGGCCGGTGCCGGAGCGTCTGGACCTGTCCCAGGCACCGCTGATGCGCCTGGTGGTGTGTGACGGCAGTGCCATCTTGCTGTTCCACCACCTGGTGATGGACCACATCGCCCTGGAGATTTTGCAGCACGAAATGCAGGCGTTTCTCTCGGGCACGCCACACACCCTGGGCGCGCCGGTGCCGTATCGCAACTATGTGGCCCAGACCCGCTTGGGGGTTGATGATCACGAGGCATTCTTCCGTGAGATGCTGGGCGAGATCGACGAGCCGACCCGCCTGGAAACCCTTGGCGGCAATGAGCAGGTTCACTGCCCCCTTGACCTGGAGCTGAGCCAACGCCTGCGCACCCAGGCCCGGCAATCCGGGGTGAGCGCCGCCAGCCTGATGCACCTGGCCTGGGCGCAGGTGCTGGGCAAGGTCTCGGGTCGGGAGCAGGTGGTGTTCGGCAGCGTGATGCTTGGCCGGCTGCAAGGCGGCGAAGGCGCCGAGCGGGCCATGGGCGTGTTCATCAACACCCTGCCGCTGCGGGTGGACCTGGGTCGGCACAGCGTGCGCGACGCGTTGCGCGCCACCCACGCACGCCTCACTCAATTGCTCAGCCATGAGCAGGCGCCGTTGGCCTTGGCCCAGCGCTGCAGTGGCGTGCCGGTGACCACGCCGCTGTTCGATACGCTGTTCAACTATCGCCACAGTGCGCCGCAGGTGGCGAGCGAGGCCTGGCAGGGCATCCGGTTGCTCAAGGCCGAGGAACACAGCAACTATGGCCTGTCGGTGAGCGTGGATGACCTGGGCGCGGGTTTCTCCTTGAAAGTCGTGGGGCAGGGCGCCCGTCGCGTGTGCGATTACCTGCACATCGCGGTGGAGCAACTGGTACAGGCGTTGGAACAGGGCGGTACGCTTGCCATCGCCTATGTGCCGATCCTGCCCGCCGCCGAACGCCAGCAATTGCTGGACCTGAACGCCACCACCCGGGCATTCCCGCGTGAACATACGGTGCAACGCCTGTTCGAAGCCCAGGCCCATGCACGGCCGGCTGCGCTGGCGGCGCTGCAGGGCGAGCGGTCACTCAGTTATGGCGAGCTGAACAGTCGCGCCAATCGCCTGGCCCATCATTTGCTGGGCCTTGGAGTACGCCCCGGCGATCATGTGGCGATCCTGTTGCCGCGTTCGCTGGACCTGCTGGTCAGCCAGTTGGCCGTGCTCAAGTGCGCCGCCGCCTATGTGCCGCTGGACATCAACGCCCCGGCGGAGCGCCAGGCGTTCATGGTGCAGGACAGCGGCGCGGCCTGGTTGTTGACCGGCAGCGAGCGTGCCGTCGACTACGCCGTGCAACGCCTGGACCTCGACACCCTGGCCCTCGATCCGCAACCGAGCCACAACCCGGACTTGTCGCAGTCCTCGGACAGCGTGGCGTACATCATGTACACCTCCGGCTCCACCGGCACGCCCAAAGGCGTGTTGGTGCCCCATCGCGGCATCACGCGCCTGGTGCTGAATAACGGCTACGCCGACTTCAACGCCAGTGACCGCGTTGCCTTCGCCTCCAACCCGGCGTTTGACGCCAGTACCATGGACGTGTGGGGGCCGTTGCTCAATGGCGGCCAGGTGCAGGTGATCGACCACGCCACCTTGCTCGATCCGGCTGCGTTTGGCATGGCGTTGGCGGATGCGACGGTATTGTTCGTCACCACGGCGTTGTTCAACCAGTACGTGCAGCTGATTCCCCAGGCCCTGGCGGGCCTGCGCATCCTGCTGTGCGGTGGTGAACGGGCCGACCCGGCGGCGTTCCGCAGTCTGTTGGCCCAGGCACCGGCATTGCGCCTGGTGCATTGCTACGGGCCGACCGAAACCACCACCTACGCCACCACCTACGAAGTGCGGTCGCTGGCCGAAACGGCCGACAGCGTGCCCATCGGCCGGCCGATCTCCAATACGCAGGTGCATGTGCTGGATGCGCAGTTGCAGCCGGTGCCCGTGGGCGTGACCGGTGAAATCTGCATCGGTGGGGATGGCGTGGCCAAGGGGTATCTGAACCGTCCTGAACTGACCGCTGAAAAGTTTGTGCAGGACCCGTTTATCCCAGGCGCCTTGATGTACCGCACCGGCGACCTTGGCCGCTGGACGGCGCAGGGCTTGCTGGAGTGCATCGGGCGCAATGACGACCAGGTGAAGATCCGCGGTTTCCGTATCGAACTGGGCGAGATCGAAGCGCGCCTGGCCAATGTTGCGGGTATCCAGGATGTGGTGGTGCTGGCCCGCGAGGACGCCCCGGGGGACAAGCGCCTGGTGGCGTATTTCACCTGGGCCGACACGCCTGTCGGCATCGACAGCGTGCGGGCTTGCCTGCAAGACCAGTTGCCGGACTACATGCTGCCGTCGGCCTTTGTGCCGCTGGAGTCCCTGCCGTTGACAGCCAATGGCAAGATCGACCGCAAAGCCTTGCCGGTGCCCGCCCTGGAAGCTTTGCACCGCCGCGAGTTTGAAGCACCGGTGGATGCGCTGGAGCAGACCCTGGCAGCGCTGTGGGCAGAGGTATTGAAGCTGGAACAGGTCGGGCGTCACGACAGCTTTTTCGAACTGGGGGGGCATTCACTACTGGCGATCCGGTTGGTCAACCTGATGGAGGAAGCGGGTTTGCCCGTGTCCCTGGCGGAGTTGTTCCAGCATGCCAGCGTGGCCTCCGTCGCCGCGATGCTGCGTCAGCGCACTGATGAGCCTGTGCGCGATCCTGCGGTGATCACGGTGCGCAGCAGTGGTTCGCAGGCGCCGCTGTTCCTTGTGCATGAATTCAGTGGCATGGATGTGTATTTCCCGGCGCTGGGCCAGCATCTGCCCGGCGACTACCCGATTTACGGCCTGCCGGGCCTGGCGCTCGGCGAGCCGCACCTGGATACCATGGAAGGCCTGGCGGCGCGCCTGGTCGGGTTGATTCGGGGTATTCAACCCCATGGGCCTTACCGGGTCGCCGGCTGGTCGTTTGGCGGGGTGCTGGCCTATGAAGTGGCGATGCAACTAGTGGGGCTGGATGAACCGGTGGCATTCCTCGGTTTGATCGACAGCTACGTGCCGCGTATGACCGACCAGGGCAAGGCGCGCTGGAGCGGGCCGGACGCGCTCAAGCGGCATTTGTTGCTGCAGTGCACGGCGTATTGGAAAGCACAGGGAGGTGTGGATGAACTGGCGAACGTTGGGCAGTTGGCGTCGCAGATTGAACAGCTGGACTTTGCGGGCCTGCTGCAACGCTGTCGCGATCAAGGTCTGCTATACGCGCAAATGGCGGCGGCTGCGGACGCGGACCTCTTGAGCTTTATCGAACGGGAAGTAGGACACGGGCATGCGCTGGCGCACTACAGCCTGTTCCCGTTGCCCGTGGCGGTGCACCTGTTCAGCGCGGATGAGCGGCCGACCGAGTTGTCGCGGCGCAGTGAGTCCCTGGGGTGGCATGAGGTGTTGGCGCCAGGCCAGTTGCGCCAGGTACAGGTGCCGGGGGATCACCAGAGCATGATGCAAACGCCGCATATCCAGGCACTGGGGCGAGCGATGAGCGAGGTGCTGGCGGCCTGTTTGCCGCAGGCCCAGGCGCCGCATCAGCCGTTGTTGCGCATTCAGAGTGGCCGGGCGGGGTATGCGCCGGTGTTCTGCGTACCGGGGGCAGGGGACAGTGTCACCGGGTTCGTCGGCTTGGGCGAGGCACTCGGGCGTGACTGGCCTTTGTTTGGCTTGCAGCCGCGTGGGCTGGACGGCGAAGCGGTGCCCCATAGCCAGGTGGAAGCGGCGGCGGCTTGTTACTTGATGGCCTTGGAGCAGGAATGTCCGCACGGGCCGGTGCATCTGGTGGGGCATTCGTTCGGGGGCTGGGTCGCGCTGGAGATGGCGCTGCGGTTGCAGGCGGCCGGGCGGGAGGTGGCGTCATTGACGGTGATCGACAGTGAGGCACCTGGGGGGACCGCGAAGGTGTACACCACGACGGCGGCGTTGCTGCGGTTGATCGAGGCGATGCAGTTGTCGGCGGGCAGGTCGCTGGGAATTGATCCTGGTGATTTTGCCGCGTGTGATGAGGAGGCGCAGCGGCAGCGGTTACATGCCGGCATGGTCGGGGTGGGATTGTTGCCGGGGCGTTCTGCGGTGGATGCGATGGAGGGGCCGGCGCGCACTTATGCGGCGGCGTTGCGTACGGCGTATCGGCCTGGGGCGCGGTTCAAGAGCGTGGTGCGGTTGGTGTTGGCTGAGGATCCGGCGCTGGACGCCGCGGGGAACCAGCGAGAGCAGGGGATGATGGTCGAGGGGTGGCGGCGACAGGGGAGTGGGTTGCAGGTTTGGTATGGCGGGGGGAATCACTTTACGTTGCTCAAGGCACCGAATGTGGCGGGGTTGGCACGGTGGTGGCTGGGGGGCGTGGTGGTTGGGGAGGTGGTTTCGTGAGTGGATTGTCGGTGTACATATCCGTTGCTTCGGTAACGGCTAGCCCGGCGGCCTCAGGGCCGACCGGTATTGTGTTTGTCGAGCGCGGCTCAAATGGGGGAGGGGGCTTGCCCCCGATGGCGGTGTGTCAGTTGATGCATCTGTGGCTGTCCCACTGCAATCGGGGGCAAGCCCCCTCCCACAGTTTGATCTCCATACATCAGGTAGATATCAGCCTGCTTTTGATCTGCTGGTGATCTGGCTTTTGCTCTCAGACGCCCCGTCAAACACGCTGGCATGCGTTCGGGCACACCGCGCCTAAGCGAGGTGCCGAGTGTTGGGGCAAGAGCCTTTTGGTCACTTTTGGGCTCTTTTCAAAAGTGACCCGCCGTAAGGGCGGAACCCCTATCAGCCGTTACCCAAGTAACGGATATGTACTCGATCAAAGGCCACCCATGGAAAAGTCAAAGTTACGCAAACTAGGAATGCTCACAGTAATCACAGTCGCCATCGGCCTGATCATCTACACGGTCCAGGCCCCCGCCGACGCCCCCCAATACCTCACAGCCACCGCTCAACGCGGTGACATCGAAAACGCCGTGCTGGCCACCGGCCTGCTCGAAGGCATCAAACAGGTCGACGTGGGCGCCCAAGTCTCCGGCCAATTGAAGTCCCTGAAAGTAAAGGTCGGCGACAAAGTGAAAAAGGGTCAATGGCTCGCCGAAATCGACCCACTGGTCCTGCAAAACACCCTGCGCAAGGCCCAGGTCGACGAAGAAAACCTTCAGGCCCAACGCCGCGCCACGGCGGCCCAGCTCAAGCAGGCCAAGTCCGTGTACGAGCGCTATAAAGGCCTGCAGATCGACGAGTCGGTATCCCGTCAGGACTTCGAAGACGCCGAGTCCAACTTCCAGGTGCAACAGGCCAACCTGCTGTCCCTGGATGCGCAGATCAAAAGCGCGCACATCCAGATCGACACCGCCAAGGTCAACCTGGCCTACACCCGCATCGTCGCGCCCATCGACGGCGATGTGGTGGGCATTGTCACCCAGGAAGGCCAGACCGTGATCGCCAGCCAACTGGCGCCGGTACTGCTCAAATTGGCGGACCTGGACACCATGACCGTCAAGGCCCAGGTCTCCGAGGCGGATGTGATCCACATCAGCCCCGGCCAGCAGGTGTACTTCACCATCCTCGGCGAGGCCGACAAGCGCTACTACGCCAAGCTGCGCGGCACCGAGCCGGCGCCGCAGAATTTCCTGGAAACCCAGACCGCCGGTACGCCAAAGCAGAACACCGCGGTGTTCTATAACGCGCTGTTCGACGTGCCCAACCCCGATCACCGCCTGCGTATCGCCATGACCGCCCAGGTGCGTATCGTGCTCGACACCGCCCAGGCCGCGTTGATGGTGCCGGTGGCGGCGCTCGGTGCGCGCAACAACGATGGCAGCTACCCGCTGCGGGTGCTGGATGCCAAGGGCAAGGCGGTGTCGCGGAATGTGAAGACCGGGATCAACAATAACGTCAAGGTGCAGATCCTCGAAGGCCTGGCCGAAGGTGACAACGTGGTGATCGGCGAAGCCACGCCGGCTGTGGCGGGGAACTGACGTATGACCCAGCCACTGTTGGAACTCAAGGGCATCACCCGCAGTTTCATGGCCGGCGAGCGTGAGTTCATTGCGCTCAAGGGCATCGACCTGACGATTCACGCCGGGGAAATGGTCGCGATCATCGGCGCCTCGGGCTCGGGTAAGTCCACCCTGATGAACATCCTCGGCGGCCTGGATTACGCCACGGCCGGCAGCTACAAGATCAATGGCATCGAAACCCGCTCATTGGGCGACGAGCAACTGGCCGAACTGCGCCGTGACTACTTCGGTTTTATCTTCCAGCGCTACCACTTGCTGGCGCACTTGAGCGCCTTGCACAACGTGGAGATGCCGGCGATCTATGCCGGTACGCCGGAAACCGCGCGCCATAGCCGTGCGCGGGAGCTGCTGGCCCGCCTGGGCTTGGCCAGCCACACCACCCATCGTCCCAGCCAGCTGTCGGGCGGGCAGCAGCAGCGGGTGAGTATTGCCCGTGCGTTGATGAACGGCGGTGAAGTGATCCTGGCCGACGAACCGACCGGCGCCCTCGACACCCACAGCGGCAAGGAGGTCATGCGTATCCTCGCTGAGCTGCACGCCGCCGGGCACACGGTGATTATCGTGACGCACGACCCCAAGGTCGCGGCGAACGCCCAGCGCATCGTCGAGGTGTGCGATGGCGAGATTGTCAGCGACAAGGCCAACGACAGTGTCGGCCTGGAGCTGCCCGGCGAAACGCCCATCGAACCCAGGCGCAGTGGCGCCAGGCGTCTGGTGGCGAGCCTGGGGTTGTTCAAGGAAGCGTTCAACATGGCCTGGGTCGCGCTGGTGTCCCATCGCATGCGCACCTTGCTGACCATGCTCGGTATTGTCATCGGTATTACCTCGGTGGTGTCGATCTCGGCCATCGGCGAAGGCGCCAAGCGTTATGTGCTCAAGGACATTCAGGCGATCGGCAGCAACACCATCGATATCTTTTCCGGCACCAGTTTCGGTGACAGCCGCGCCTCGGCCATCGAGACGTTGATGCCCTCGGATGTCGACGCGTTGAACCAGCTGTATTACGTCGACAGTGCCACGCCGGTGGTGGGCCGCAACCTGTTGCTGCGCTTTGGCAATATCGACCTGGATGCGCAGGTCAACGGTGTGAGTGACCGCTATTTCAAGGTCAAGGGCCTGAAGCTCGAAGCCGGCATCGCCTTCAGCGAAAGCGACGCACGGCGCCAGGCCCAAGTGGTGGTGATCGACCACAACACCCGCCATCGCCTGTTCGGACCCAACGTCGACCCGCTGGGCCAGGTGATCCTGGTGGGTAACCTGCCGTGCACGGTGATCGGCGTGACGGCCGACAATAAAAACATGTTCGCCGCCAGCAAGGCATTGAATGTGTGGGTGCCCTATGAAACGGCGGCGGGGCGCCTGTTGGGTCAGCGCCATCTGGACAGTATCACCGTGCGCATCAAGGACGGTCAGCCAAGCAAGGTGGTGGAAGACAACGTCAACAAGCTGATGCTGCAACGTCACGGCACCAAGGATTTCTTCACCAACAACCTCGACAGCATCATGCAGACGGTGCAGAAAACCAGTCGCTCCCTGGCGCTGTTGCTGTCGTTGATCGCGGTGATTTCGCTGCTGGTGGGCGGTATCGGGGTGATGAACATCATGCTGGTGTCGGTGACCGAGCGTACCCGCGAGATCGGTATTCGCATGGCGGTAGGCGCCCGGCAATCGGACATTCGCCAGCAGTTCCTGGTGGAGGCGGTGATGGTGTGTTTGATCGGTGGGCTGATCGGAATCTCGTTGTCCTATGCCCTGGGCTTTTTGTTTTCAGTGTTCGTGAAGGAATGGGAGATGGTGTTTTCCCTGGGCTCGATTCTGACCGCGTTTGCCTGTTCGACATTGATCGGCATCGTGTTTGGCTTTGTGCCGGCGCGGAATGCGGCGCGGCTGGACCCGATCGAGGCCTTGGCAAGGGATTGAGTCCTGCTTGTCAATGAGAACCCAATGTGGGGGGGAGCTTGCCCCCGATTGCTGTGTATCAGCCACAATTCGGTTGCTGACCCACAGCAATCGGGGGCAAGCCCCCTCCCACATTTTGATCGGTGTGAGCTTAAAGCCCCGTACTTTCCTCGGTGGCATACATCCACCGCAACAACGAATGCCGCCCGCTGATCCCCAGCTTGATCGCCGCACGTTTGAGGTAACTCTCGATGGTGTTGACCTTCAATGCCAATTGCTCCGCCAGCTCCGGCGCCGTGCGCCCGGCCAGCAGGCCGACGCACACTTCGAGTTCACGGTTGGAGAGGGTCAGCCCCGATTGCACCAGGCGTTCCTCGATGCGCCGGCGCAGGGTTTCGAGGCCCTGGTTTTCCGGGGGCACCGGCTCGCTGTCCTGGCGGCAAGGCTGGATCGCGGCGATGTGTTTTTCGACCATGGGCAGCAGCAGGGTGGAGAAGTCCTGCAGCATGCTGCGCTCCTGCGGCGAGAAATTTTCGGACTGGTGTGAGCGATACACCGACAACACATAGCGCACGTCGTCGCGGCGGCGGGTGAGGTGCAATTGTGCGGCAGGTTGCTCTTCGCCCAAGGCTTCTACCGAGTCGGTGTAGACCGGGCTGATCTTGCGCCGGACGTGCCCTTCGGCACTCACCTGCAGTTGCGTGATATGGGTGGCGTCCACGGCCAGTTGGGTGAGGATCAGGTCATGCAGCATGCGCGGAAAATGGCGGCTGCCGGTGCTGGCGATGACCTTGCCAATATGCGGAAACAACTGTGAGTTCATCAATTCATCCATGAGGCGTGCAGGTATTCGGCCTTATAGCAGCGGGGATTAAGATGCAAGCCAATGCGAATAACCTACCGTGATAGTCCTTCCCGCCGGAACCTATGCTAGTACAGCCTGGCGGCGGGAAGGGGATCCAATCTTAAAAAATCGGATTTAAAGACTCACGAGCCTGGAAGGACGTTGCAGCGTGCGCGTGCATTTGGCCAGTGCCTGCTGTACATCCGCCAGCAGGTCGGCGATGTCTTCAAGCCCCACCGACAGGCGCACCAACCCCTCGCTGATGCCGTGTGCGGCCCGCTCTTCCGGGGTGTAGGTGGAGTGAGTCATGCTCGCCGGGTGCTGGGCCAGTGATTCGGCGTCGCCCAGGCTGACCGCGCGGGTAAACAGCTTGAGTGCATTCATGAAGCGCCGGCCGGTTTCGATCCCGCCCTTGAGTTCGAAGGCGATCATGCCACCGGGCATTTTCATCTGGCGTGTCGCCAGTTCGTATTGAGGGAAAGAACGCAGGCCCGGGTAAGTCACGCGCTCCACGGCCGGGTGCGCCTGCAAGGCTTCGGCCACCGCCTGGGCGTTGCTGCAGTGGCGGTCTATGCGCAGGGCCAGGGTCTTGAGGCCGCGCATCAACAGCGAGGCATCCTGGGGCGACATGACGGCGCCGGTCAGGTCCTTGAGGCCTTGCAGGCGAATACGCTGGGCCAGCGCCTGGCTGCTCACGGCAATGCCCGCGGTGATATCGCCGTGGCCGCTGAGGTACTTGGTGGCCGAATGCACCACCACATCGGCGCCCAGTTCCAGGGGGCGTTGCAGGTAGGGCGTGCAGTAGGTGTTGTCGACCACCACGGTGACATTGGGCTGGTGGTGGGCGAGGGTGGCGACGGCGGCGATATCCACCAGTTGCAGGTTGGGATTGGCCGGGGTTTCGCAGTAGATCATGCGCGTTGCGGGGCTGAGCGCGGCTTGCAGGGCCGCCAGGTCCGTGAGGTCGACATGCCGCACCTTGATGCCGAACTCGCCGATGCCGTGGTGCAGCAGGGCGAAGGTGCAACCGTACAGCGTCTGGCTGACGATCACCTCGTCGCCGGGGCGTAGCAGGGTCCAGAACGTCGCGGCAATCGCCCCCATCCCGGAACTGAAGGCCACCGCCGCCTCGCCGTTTTCCAGGGTCGCCATGCGCGACTCCAGCAGCGCCAGGGTCGGGTTGGAAATACGCGTATAGAAGTGGCCGCTGGCTTCGCCGGCAAAACAGGCGGCACCGTATTCGGCGGTGGGGAAGGCAAAGGTGGCCGACAGATAAATCGGCGGGACAAGCGCGCCGTGGTGGTCCTTGGGGTCGTAGCCGTGGTGGATGGCGCGGGTGGAAAAGCCGAATGCATTGTGTTTATTGTTCATGTGGGACGCTCCTTATTTCCTACAATGCTATGCTCATAACCAGAGATGAACTTTGCAATATTTGCCGGTAATCCCCGCGTCCCGGGATGAAAACCTCATAAAAATAACGAATAGAGGCATGTTATGCCCATTAGTCTGGATCGCACCGATAAAGCGCTTTTAAACGCGCTGCAAGGCAATGCCCGCCTCACGGTGGCTGAATTGGCCGACCGCGTCTCCCTGACGACCTCGCCCTGTTGGCGCCGGGTGCGCAACCTGGAGGAGAGCGGGGTGATCAGCGGGTACCAGGCGATTCTCTCGCCCAAGGCGCTGGGGTATGGGGTGACGGCGTTTGTCAGCATCATGATGGAGAGTCATACCCAGGAAATTGCCCGGGCATTCGAGCAGCGGTTGTTGGCGATTCCCGAGATCGTGGCGTGCCATAACGTGTCGGGGCGGTATGATTTTTTGTTGGAAGTGGTGGCGAGGGATCTGGAGTCGTTTGGGGAGTTTGCGCGGGAGGTGTTGCAGACGTTGCCTTGCGTCAAGGAGATTTATTCGAGTTTTTCCTATAAGTCGGTGAGGGGGTTGCGGGTGATTCCGGTGCCGGGGTGATGGGGTGATGGCGGGGTGGTGTCGTGTTGTGTACATATCCGTACCTTAGAGCCGACCGGATTGTATGGGCGGTACTCGGTCAAAGTGTGGGAGGGGGCAAGCTGAACTGGCCTAATGATTTTGGACACTTCAATCGGGCGCTATGATAGCGCCCAAATCTGAGGTGTTTGGATATGCGTAAATCTTATTCGAGTGAGTTCAAGCTCAAGGCTGCCAGCATGGTGCTGGATGAAGGTCAGCCGGTTACCGAGGTCTGTGCCAGCCTGGATATTGGTCCTACTGCTCTGCGCCGTTGGGTCGATCAAGTGCAAAAAGAACGCTTGGGCTCGACTCCGGTGGGAGCCAAGGCAATTACCGCTGATCAACGAGAGATCCAGAGACTCAAAGCCCTGCTCAGGGAGAAAGACCTGGACATTGAAATCTTAAAAAAGGCCAGTGCTCTCCTGCTTTTGGACGCCAAAGATCATTCACGCTGATCGATGAGCTGGACGAGCAGTACGGCGTTAAAAGGTGTTGCCGGGCGTTCGGGGTTAACCGCAGCAGCTTCTATGCCTGGCGCCAGCGCCAGGGCAGAGCAAATCCTGAGCGGGAAAAGCTCAAAGCCGCGCTGGTCAGGCACCACAAGGCGTCGAGAGAGTCGGCGGGCGCACGTACCTTGTCCAAGGAGCTGCAAGCCAAAGGACATCGTGTCGGACGTTACATGGCTCGCAATTTGATGCGCGAGGCTGGCATCGCTAGTCGTCAGCGCAGGCGCCATAAGTACAAGTCGCCGGGCGTGGAGGCCTTGGTGGCGCCGCATGTGCTCAAGCGGAAATTTGATGTGACGGCGGTTAATCAGGTGTGGTGTGGCGACGTAACGTACATCAAGGTCGGCAAGCGTTGGATGTACTTCGCCGCCGTTCTGGATCTGTACGCTCGCAGGATCGTAGGCTGGTCGTTCTCGATGATTTCGGATGCCAACCTGACCTGCGAGGCACTACGCATGGCAGTTGAGCTACGCGGCCATCCCGAGGATGTGTTGTTTCACTCTGACCAAGGTTGCCAGTACACCAGCCATAAATTCCGAAACGCGCTTGTGAAGCATGGGTTTAGGCAAAGTATGAGCCGTAAAGGCGAGTGCTGGGACAACGCCCCGATGGAGCGTTTCTTTGGTAGTTTGAAATCCGAGTGGGTTCCTGAAACGGGCTACAAACTGGAGCATGAGGCCCGGGCAGATGTGCAGCGCTATGTCTCGCGCTACAACATCAGCAGGCCTCACAGCTACAACGACTACCGGTCGCCGGTCGCGAAGGAAAGGTTGGCGGCATGAACCTTAATCGGTGTCCAAGATTACTTGACCAGTTCAAGCCCCCTCCCACA
>NZ_MDGK01000031.1 GCF_001870465.1 Pseudomonas extremorientalis | reverse complement strand
TATCGTCTTCTTCAATGAATCAAGCAATTCGTGTGGGAACTTATGGAGCAGCTGATGTCGTCGATTAAGGAGGTGATCCAGCCGCAGGTTCCCCTACGGCTACCTTGTTACGACTTCACCCCAGTCATGAATCACACCGTGGTAACCGTCCCCCCGAAGGTTAGACTAGCTACTTCTGGTGCAACCCACTCCCATGGTGTGACGGGCGGTGTGTACAAGGCCCGGGAACGTATTCACCGCGACATTCTGATTCGCGATTACTAGCGATTCCGACTTCACGCAGTCGAGTTGCAGACTGCGATCCGGACTACGATCGGTTTTATGGGATTAGCTCCACCTCGCGGCTTGGCAACCCTCTGTACCGACCATTGTAGCACGTGTGTAGCCCAGGCCGTAAGGGCCATGATGACTTGACGTCATCCCCACCTTCCTCCGGTTTGTCACCGGCAGTCTCCTTAGAGTGCCCACCATTACGTGCTGGTAACTAAGGACAAGGGTTGCGCTCGTTACGGGACTTAACCCAACATCTCACGACACGAGCTGACGACAGCCATGCAGCACCTGTCTCAATGTTCCCGAAGGCACCAATCCATCTCTGGAAAGTTCATTGGATGTCAAGGCCTGGTAAGGTTCTTCGCGTTGCTTCGAATTAAACCACATGCTCCACCGCTTGTGCGGGCCCCCGTCAATTCATTTGAGTTTTAACCTTGCGGCCGTACTCCCCAGGCGGTCAACTTAATGCGTTAGCTGCGCCACTAAAAGCTCAAGGCTTCCAACGGCTAGTTGACATCGTTTACGGCGTGGACTACCAGGGTATCTAATCCTGTTTGCTCCCCACGCTTTCGCACCTCAGTGTCAGTATTAGTCCAGGTGGTCGCCTTCGCCACTGGTGTTCCTTCCTATATCTACGCATTTCACCGCTACACAGGAAATTCCACCACCCTCTACCATACTCTAGTCAGTCAGTTTTGAATGCAGTTCCCAGGTTGAGCCCGGGGATTTCACATCCAACTTAACAAACCACCTACGCGCGCTTTACGCCCAGTAATTCCGATTAACGCTTGCACCCTCTGTATTACCGCGGCTGCTGGCACAGAGTTAGCCGGTGCTTATTCTGTCGGTAACGTCAAAACAATCACGTATTAGGTAACTGCCCTTCCTCCCAACTTAAAGTGCTTTACAATCCGAAGACCTTCTTCACACACGCGGCATGGCTGGATCAGGCTTTCGCCCATTGTCCAATATTCCCCACTGCTGCCTCCCGTAGGAGTCTGGACCGTGTCTCAGTTCCAGTGTGACTGATCATCCTCTCAGACCAGTTACGGATCGTCGCCTTGGTGAGCCATTACCTCACCAACTAGCTAATCCGACCTAGGCTCATCTGATAGCGCAAGGCCCGAAGGTCCCCTGCTTTCTCCCGTAGGACGTATGCGGTATTAGCGTTCGTTTCCGAACGTTATCCCCCACTACCAGGCAGATTCCTAGGCATTACTCACCCGTCCGCCGCTCTCAAGAGAAGCAAGCTTCTCTCTACCGCTCGACTTGCATGTGTTAGGCCTGCCGCCAGCGTTCAATCTGAGCCATGATCAAACTCTTCAGTTCAAACATCTTTGGGTTTTTAAGAAACCCTAAACTTGGCTCAGCAATCGTTGGTTACATCTTTGATTTCTCGCGGAGTAACTTGTGATGCTGATAATCTTGTTGACTATCAGTCTGACTCCACAAGCACCCACACGAATTGCTTGATTCAGTTGTTAAAGAGCGGTTGGTTAAGATCTTTCGTCTCAACCGAGGCGCGCATTCTACAGCAGCCTCATTTGCTGTCAAGTGATTATTTTCAGAAGTTTTCGAAGATTTCTTCAACAACTTCAACCACTTGCGCTTCCGATCTCTCGTTAGCGGGAGGCGAATTCTACAGCGTTACACGCTGCTGTCAACACCTCTTTTTCTCCACTTTCGATCGAGAGGATCGAAACGTCAATAGAGCCAGACAACACTGCTCTACCAACTCCTTCTGGGCTTCGATAAACTGAAGCAAGTTGCTGTCGAATTCTGCGTAACTCTTTGTTTAACAAGGAGTTTTCCGTTTCGACTGCTCCGGAAGTGGGGCGAATTATAGACTTCCAGAATCTGCCGTCAACCCTTAATTACGTTTTTGTTGCAGAAAGTGGTTTTTTCGCAATAAGCCTTGGGATTCGCCGCATTACGGGCGGTATCCGCAGCACCAACAGCAACGCACCTACAGAAGCATAGATAGCCCACTCTTTGAGGTCCGCTCGCACGATCCACAACATATGCAGCAAACCCAGCCCAAGAACTACATACACCAAGCGATGCAACTTCTTCCAACGCGCCCCCAACCGACGCTGACTGTAACGATTCGACGTCACCGCCAGAACCAACAGGGAAATAAACCCCAGCGCTCCGACAATAATGTAGGGCCGCTTGCGCAACTCCACCCCCAGCTGCGACCAATCCAGCCCAAGCACAAATACACAATAAGCCGCCAGATGCAGCACAACGTAGGCAAAGCACCACAAGCCCAGTTGCCGACGCACCGCTATCCACCCCGCCCAACCGCTGAGCTTCTGCAGCGGCGTCATTGCCAGGGTAATCAGTAACAGAATCAACGTGCCGAGCCCCAGCCGATCCACCAATACCTTGCCCGGATCCGGCCCGAGGGCAGAACTCCACGCTTCATAGAGCCAGAACAGCGGCCAAATCGCCGCTGCTATAAAGACGCCAACACGCCAGATCGGGTAACGCATCAGTAGTTCTTCCGCAGATCGAGACCGGTATAAAGAGAAGCCACCTCATCCGAGTACCCATTGAACATCTGAGTCTCACGTACATTAGGGCTGAAAAGCCCACTCGGCAGACGACGCTCCCGCGCCTGAGTCCAACGTGGATGATCGACCGTAGGGTTCACGTTCGCGTAGAAGCCATACTCGTCAGCAGCAATGCTCTGCCACGTGGTTTTCGGCTGCTCACTCACGAGACTGATCCGTACAATCGACTTCACACTCTTGAAGCCGTACTTCCAAGGCACCACCAGGCGCAGCGGCGCACCATTCTGATTGGGCAACTCACGTCCATACATACCCACCGCCAGGATCGCCAGAGGATTCATCGCCTCATCCAGACGCAAGCCCTCCACATAAGGCCAATCGATCAAGCCAAAACTCGAACGCTGCCCCGGCATACTCTTGGGATCCTGGAGGGTTTCAAAACGGATGTATTTGGCCTTCGAAGTCGGCTCAACTTGCTTGAGCAGCGCCGAGATGGGAAAACCGATCCATGGAATAACCATCGACCAGGCCTCTACACAGCGCAGACGGTAGATCCGCTCTTCCAACTGATAGGGCTTCATGAAGTCTTCCAGGGCATAACGGCCTGGCTTGGCAACCTCACCATCAATGACAACGCTCCACGGCTCGGTCTTGAGTGAACCGGCATTCGTGGCCGGGTCCCCCTTACCTGTACCGAACTCATAGAAGTTGTTGTAGTGCGTAGCGTCTTTGAAAGGCGTGATCGCCTCGTCCTTCACCGTGATGGCCTGCCATTTTGTGCCTGGCAGTTTCTCGGTAAACCAGCCAGGCGCCTTGCCCGCTTCAACATCGGCATAACGCGAGGCCTCGTCAGCACTGGCCCAACGCGGCAAGCTACTGGCTGCAATACCGGCAAGCGCGCTACCGAGCAAGCTACGGCGAGAGAAATAGAAGGATTCAGGCGTGACATCCGACTCATGGCAATCGGACGCTTTGGGTAATTTGATTAACATGGCAACTCCGCAGCATTGGAGGACTGATGCACCAATAGACTGCGGAGTATGGGGGAAATTACATTAAGGCAATGTTTTGTCGCGGCGCAGATGCAGCAGGTATTGAACCGGCCCCGAAGCGGCGTACACCAGGAACGCCAGCAACAGGATGCGCGGTGGATCACTGAACACCACGGCAAATACCAGCACTACCGCCAGAATTGCCACGAAAGGTACACGCCCCTTCAAGTCCAGTTCCTTGAAGCTGTTGTACTTGATGTTGCTGACCATCAGCATGCCGGCAGCGGCCACCATCAAGGCCACCAGGAACGACATTTTCGAACCCTGGATGCCGTAATCACTGAAGGCCCAGACGATACCTGCCACCACACCCGCAGCAGCAGGGCTGGCCAGACCGATGAAGTAACGCTTGTCGGCGGTCCCAACCTGGGTGTTGAAGCGCGCCAGGCGCAGGGCAGCACCGGCGACATAGATGAAGGCAACCATCCAGCCAACCTTACCCATATCACCCAACGCCCAGGCAAACGCCAGCAACGCGGGGGCGACGCCAAACGCAACCATGTCCGACAGCGAGTCGTACTCGGCACCGAAGGCGCTTTGTGTGTTGGTCATGCGCGCCACACGGCCATCAAGGCCGTCGAGCACCATGGCCACGAAGATTGCGATGGCAGCAAAACCGAAATACTTGCTGGCACTCGCCGCATCACCCGCCGCCAGAGCACTCTGCGCGCTCATGGAATTGATGATGGAATAGAACCCGGCAAACAGGTTCGCCGTGGTGAACAGGTTGGGCAGAAGATAGATGCCACGATGCCGGACCTTGCGACCTTCCGCGTCATGCCCTTCTTCGACATGTTCATCGATCGGCAGCAGGCTTTCGGCGTCAGGAGCCTGGCTTGGCTCTTCGGGACGTTCGCTCATGGACTTTACCTTGCAACGGTGTGAAAAAAGTTCGACAGATACTTGCGGCGAGTGTTCGCCCGCAAACGATGCAGCTTTATACCAGAACCCGCCGCCCAAACGAAAAAACGCGGCCTAGGCCGCGTTTTCCCCTGATACGTACGACTTAGTTCTTGGCTTTGTCGACGATCTTGTTGGCACCGATCCACGGCATCATGGAGCGCAGTTGCTCGCCGATGACTTCGATACCGTGAGCGGCGTTATTACGACGCTTGGCGGTCATCGAAGGGTAGCCGGTAGCACCTTCGCTGATGAACATTTTGGCGTATTCGCCGTCCTGAATACGTTTCAGGGCGTTGCGCATGGCCTGACGGGACTCGGCGTTGATCACTTCCGGGCCAGTCACGTACTCGCCGTATTCGGCGTTGTTGGAGATCGAGTAGTTCATGTTGGCGATACCGCCTTCGTACATGAGGTCAACGATCAGCTTCAGTTCATGCAGGCATTCGAAGTAGGCCATTTCCGGCGCGTAGCCAGCTTCAACCAGGGTTTCGAAACCGGCTTTTACCAACTCGACGGTACCGCCGCACAGTACGGCTTGTTCGCCGAACAGGTCGGTTTCAGTCTCGTCCTTGAAGGTGGTTTCGATGATGCCGGTACGACCACCACCCACGCCAGCGGCGTAGGACAGTGCCACGTTCTTGGCGTTGCCCGATGCGTCCTGGTAGATCGCGATCAGGTCAGGAATACCGCCGCCCTTGACGAACTCGGAACGTACAGTGTGACCCGGCGCTTTTGGCGCGATCATGATCACGTCCAGGTCGGCGCGTGGCACGACCTGGTTGTAGTGGATCGCGAAGCCGTGGGAGAAGGCCAGGGTGGCGCCCTTCTTGATGTTCGGCTCGATTTCGTTCTTGTACAGCGCGGATTGGAACTCGTCCGGGGTCAGGATCATGACCAGGTCGGCAGCAGCAACAGCGGAAGCGACGTCAGTCACTTTCAGGCCGTGAGCTTCAGCCTTGGCAACAGTGGCCGAGCCTTTGCGCAGGCCAACGGTCACGTCAACGCCGGAATCTTTCAGGTTGCACGCTTGAGCGTGGCCCTGGGAACCGTAGCCGATGATGGCGACTTTCTTGCCCTGGATGATCGACAGGTCACAATCTTTATCGTAATAAACTTTCATGAGGTTCCTCTATATATCCAGGCCGTAAGGCCATTCGCTAATTTGGGTTAGATGCTGAGTACTTTGTCGCCACGGGCAATCCCGGTGACACCACTGCGTACCGTTTCCAGAATCGAGGCCGTCCCGATCGACTGGATGAAGCTGTCCAGCTTGTCGCTTGTACCGGTCAGTTGAACGGTATAAACGCTGGCGCTCACATCGACGATCTGCCCGCGATAGATGTCGGTCGTGCGCTTGATCTCGGCACGTTGGGCACCCGTAGCCTTGACTTTAACCAGCATCAGCTCGCGCTCGATGTGGGCACTCTCCGACAGGTCGACCAGCTTGACCACTTCGATCAGCTTGTTGAGGTTCTTGGTGATCTGCTCGATCACCTCATCGTGGCCCACAGTGGTCAACGTCAGACGCGACAGGGTCGGGTCTTCGGTCGGAGCCACGGTCAGGCTTTCGATGTTGTAGTTACGCTGCGAAAACAGGCCGACAACACGAGACAGAGCGCCGGGTTCGTTCTCCAGAAGCAGGGAGATAATGTGCCGCATGATTAAGTACGCTCCGTCTTGTTCAGCCACATGTCGCGCATAGAGCCGTCCTTGATCTGCATCGGGTAGACGTGCTCGCTGGTATCCACCTGAATATCGATGAACACCAGGCGGTCCTTCATGGCGAACGCCTCTTCCATCTTCGGCTTCAGATCTTTCAAATCAGTGATGCGAATGCCGACGTGGCCATAGGCTTCAACCAATTTTACGAAATCCGGCAGCGACTCCATGTAGGAATGGGAGTGGCGGCTGTTGTAGCTCATGTCCTGCCATTGACGAACCATGCCCAGCACGCCGTTGTTCAGGCAGACGATCTTCACGGGAAGGCCGTACTGCAGGCACGTCGACAGTTCCTGGATATTCATCTGGATGCTGCCTTCACCGGTGACGCACGCGACGTCGGTGTCGGGGAAGCTCAGTTTCACGCCCATGGCCGCAGGAAAACCAAAGCCCATCGTGCCCAGGCCACCGGAGTTGATCCAGCGGTTAGGCTTGTCGAACTTGTAGTACTGCGCGGCAAACATCTGGTGCTGGCCCACGTCGGAGGTCACAAAGGCGTCGCCCTTGGTCACTTCGCACAGGGTCTCGATCACGGTTTGTGGCTTGATGATGCTGCCGTCACCCTTGTCGTAAGGGAACAGGCCGCGATCACCGCGCCATTCGTCGATCTGCTTCCACCAGCTGGCAACGGATTCCTTGTTCGGCGCCTCGCCGATGTCCTTGAGCGCGGCAACCATTTCGGTCAACACGCTTTCAACAGGACCTACGATCGGCACGTCGGCCTTGATGGTCTTGGAGATGGACGCCGGGTCGATGTCGATATGGATGATCTTGGCATTCGGGCAGAATTTGCTCGCACCGTTGATCACACGGTCATCGAACCGCGCACCCACGGCCAGGATCACGTCGGCATGGTGCATGGTCAGGTTGGCGGTGTAGCTGCCGTGCATGCCGAGCATCCCGACGAACTGACGGTCCGTACCCGGGAAGGCGCCGAGGCCCATCAGGGTATTGGTGACCGGCAGGTTGAGCAGCTTGGCCAGTTCGGTCAGCTGTGCAGAACCGCCGCCCAGGATCACACCACCACCCGAGTACAGCACTGGGCGCTTGGCCGCCAACAGCATTTCTGCCGCCTTGCGGATTTGCCCCGAGTGCCCGCGGACCGCCGGGCTGTAGGAGCGCAGCTTGGCTTTCTTCGGGAAGATGTATTCGAATTTTTCGGCCGGGTTGGTCATGTCCTTGGGGATATCGACCACCACAGGACCCGGACGACCGGACTGTGCGAGGTAGAAGGCCTTTTTCATGACTTCCGGGATTTCCGAAGGATGCTTGATCATGAAGCTGTGTTTCACGATCGGCCGGGAGATACCGATCATGTCGGTTTCCTGGAATGCATCGGTCCCCACCATGGTGCTGGGCACCTGGCCGGAAATGACCACCATCGGGATAGAGTCCATATACGCAGTCGCGATGCCGGTGATGGCATTGGTTGCGCCAGGGCCGGACGTTACCAGTACCACGCCGGCTTTACCGGTGGCACGGGCATAACCGTCAGCCATATGGGTCGCGGCCTGTTCGTGGCGAACCAGGATGTGGGTAACAGCCGGTTCCTTGAACAGTGCGTCGTAAACATGCAGCAGAGCACCACCTGGGTACCCGTAGATATAGTCGACGCCTTCGTCACGCAAAAAGCGGACGAGCATCTCACCGCCAGATAAAAGCTCCACGTTGTTCACCTCTAAAACGCCAGAATACCGTCCGTTGAAAACCGACGGGTCTTAATAGGTTTACTTCTCAACAGAGCATGAGCGACGGTGGTCGCCGACTACGTCAGCACTGACTGAGCAAGTATTGGGATCGTCCCAAGTGTTGCGGGCTTTTCCCACCCAGCGCGAGGTAACGCGTTGCGGGTGTAACAGGTCGGCGCGGATGTGCGCCTCATGATCTGCTGAGCGGGCCTGCTTCTGGCAGTCCCGATACAGCGGACTTTGGATTCTTCTGTTTCAGGCCCTTCAAGTCAAGCAATAATTGCGCTTTTTTCCAACTAAGCGCATGAGAACGTAGAAGAAAGGGCTTTGAGGAGGGATAAAACTCGCCTGAATGTCGTCAAGCGGTAGAAATATGCGCAAGACTGCCGAAAAAGCCGGCAGTCAGGCAATTAACGAGCGTCGACGATCAGTTGATCGAACTTTTTCAGCGCATTGCGTAAGCCAAGGCTTTCCAGCGGGCGATCGGCGTAGACCATCTCGGCCATTTCCAGAATGCCCGACGCATTGGGCAGCGGCAGGTCCTGTTCGAGGATCTGCTTCATGCGTACCAGGAATATCCATTGCAGCCACTGGTGAAAGTCCAGGGTGTCCACCGAAAAGGGTTCGACACTGCTGAGCGCCTCGACGCTGGGGGACACCTCGTCCCACCAGCCCTGCACACGCAACTCTCGCTCGATCAGCAATAACTGTTCGGCAATCGCGGGAAACCGTGCATCCATCAGAGACTGACCTTGGCTTTCTGGCGCGCCTGGGCGGCACCGGCGGCGTCGCCTTGTGCGGCGCGCGCGTCACCAATCAAGGCCCACAGGCTGGCTTGCAGGTCGGGACGACCATTGGCCAAGGTCAGGCCACGACGCGCGAATTGCTCGGCCTGCGGCGCATCGCCCTGGGCCAGGCGCACCTGGGCCAGGCGATACAGCACTTGCGGTTCACGCGGCGCAACGCGCTGGGCGCGCTCGAGACTCGACGACGCACCATTCAGGTCGCCACTCGCCTGCTGCTGCTGTGCAGTGGTCAGCAAGGCCAGTACCGGGCCATCCAATTGCTCGTCAGCCGACAGGCCGCCGGCACTGGAGGACGACGGAATGCCGCTCGGGGTGGATGGCATGTTGTAGGTGCCTTGGTTGATCGGGGCCGTCTGAATCGGGGTCGCGTCAATCGGACCGGAGGTGCTTGGCCCCGGGGTCCACGGCTCGGCGCTGATCGGCGCCGACGTCGCTGCGCCACCACCCGGCACCATCACCACCACACCTGAATCCTGCGGCACAGCTTGCGGCTTGGCCTGGGCGGGACGGTTGGTCACGGTCTGGCGGAACCCGCCGTTGGCCGAGATCCGGTCGTTATTGGACACGGTCGTGCTCGAGTCCACCACGGGAATGGAGCCGCGCTGCACGCTGGCGCAACCGTTGAGCAAAGCCAGAGCTGTAATAGCTGGAATCCACCACTTGTTCACTTGAAACCCTCTTTGCTTAATTCATCCAGCCCTTGACCCAATCCATCACCGATTCCGCGTCAGCAGGGGCACTGCCACCGCATGCGGCGCCGGGTGGCGGTTCGCTGCCGCGAATATACGGCATCTGCACCGCGCCCGGACAGTTGGCATCGGACCCCTGCCCGGTGTGCGGATCGATCCAGGCCTGCACGATGTTGTCGGGCTGCGGCATGTTCAACGGCAGCGGGTCGGCCTTGCGCATGAAACTGGTCCAGACCTGCAGCGCACCGGTGGCACCGGTGAACGGTGTCTTGCCGTTGTCGTCACGCCCCATCCAAACCACCGCCAGCACATCCTGGCCAAAACCCGCAAACCAACTGTCGCGCGAATCGTTACTGGTACCGGTCTTACCCGCCAGGGTCAGGTTGGACGGCAGCACCTTATAGACCGAACTACCAGTGCCCTCACGCATCACACGCTGCATGGCGTTCTGGATCAAGTAGATGGAGCCCGCATCGAAACGCTGCTGGATCTGGAACGGATAACGCTTGAGCGGCTCGCCTTCAGCCGTCAGCACGCTTCGGATACCACGCATCGGCGTATTGAAACCACCGTTGGCCAGGGTCTGGTACATCGTCGCGACTTCCATTGGGGTCATTGCGCCGGCACCCAGCAGGATCGATGGAAATGCCGGGAACTCACGCGTAATGCCCAGGCGCGCGAGGGTCTTCAGGACATTCGGTACGCCCACTTCGAGGCCGAGACGCGAAGTGGAGATGTTGTAGGAGTGCGCCAACCCTTGGTACAGGAACACTGTCCCATGAGAACGGCGATCGAAGTTCTGTGGCGTCCACACCTGCCCGTCAGCGCCTTTTACTGACAGCGGGTCGTCAGACAGCCAACTGGTCAGGGTGTACTTGCTCGGTTTTTCCAGGGCCGTGAGGTAGACCGCCGGCTTGACCAACGAACCAATCGGTCGCACGGCATCCAGGGCGCGGTTGAAACCGGCGAAGCTGGCCAGGCGGCTGCCGACCAGGGCCTGGACCTCACCGGTTTCCGGGTTGGTCACGACCATGGCCGCTTCGACTTCATCCGCGCCTTTACGGCCGGTCATTCGCTTGAACGTGTCATTGACCGACGCTTCGGCTTTCATCTGCAGGATTGGATCGAAACTGGTGAAGATCCGCAGGCCTTCTTCGGTCAAGTCTTCGTCACGGTAGTCTTCACGCAACTGGCGCTTGACCAGGTCGATAAAGCCCGGGAAGGAGCTGTCTGCCAACTTGCCGCGGGTGGTGACACCCAGTGGCATTTTCTTCGCGGCGGCAACTTGTTCGGCGGTGGCAACACCTTGCTGCTCTAGAACATCCAGCACCAGGTTGCGACGCTCCAGCGCACGCTCAGGGTTGCGACGCGGGTTGTAGTAGGAAGGCCCCTTGACCATGCCCACCAGCAACGCAACCTGGTGCAGCTTCAGTTCGGACAGCGGCTGGCCAAAGAAGAATTGGCTGGCCAGACCGAAACCATGCACCGCGCGCTGGCCGTCCTGGCCGACGAATACTTCGTTGAGGTACGCCTCGAGGATTTCCTGCTTGCTGTAATGCAACTCCAACAGCATCGCCATCATGGCTTCGGTGAGCTTGCGGGTCAGGCTGCGTTCGTTGGTCAAGTAGAAGTTCTTGACCAATTGTTGCGTCAGCGTACTGCCGCCCTGGGTCATCTTGCCGCCGGACGTATTCACCCAGACTGCGCGGGCGATCGACTTCGGCGAGACCCCCCAGTGATGGTAAAAATCACGGTCTTCAACGGCTACCAGGGTTTCCAGCAGGTAAGGCGGCACCTGATCAAGTTTGATCAGGATGCGATCTTCAAGGTTCTTCGGGTAAATGCCGCCGATCATCAGCGGCTCCAGGCGAACCACAGGCAGCTTCGAGCCATTGAGGGACGACAACTCGGCGACGTAATCGCCGGAGAAACGCACACGCACCGGCTGGGCTTTTTCCAGGCCTTCATAGAATTGAAAGCCACGGGTGTTCAGGTCGACGGTATTTCCGCTGACAGCCGCTGCACCCGGACCGTTGCTCACGGGCTCACGACGATAGCCCAAGGCGTCGAGTTCGGTCAGGAAGTCATCCTTGCTCAGCTTCTGGCCTGCGAACAATTCCAGCGGGCGCGCGTACACCTTGGCCGGAATGGTCCAGCGCTTGCCGGAGAACTTCTCCTGCACCACAGCGTCGAGGTAGACCGCAAAGCCGGCAAGCACCACAAGGCCTACCAGGCCAAGCTTGAGCGCCCAGCCAAGCCAGGGGCGCAGGCCACGGGAAGGAGGTTTTTTACGGGAACGGGGAGATCGGGTTCGAGTCATGGCGGCGGATTATACGCACTTTATTGATGATCAACATGAGCCGGACAGCGGTTTGCACAAGCGGTCGCAGCAGCCATAATGCCCGCCATGTTTTTCCCCAGACTCTGAAGGATCGCCCGTGAGCCAGTCCCTGATCGCTGCCCTGCAAAATCCGGCTTTATATCCCCATCCGGTTGAAGCGTTCCAAGTCATCGAGACCCATATTTCCTGGGTCGTACTGACCGGTCCTTACGCCTATAAGCTGAAAAAGCCGATGAACTTCGGATTTCTGGATTTTACCGACCTGGACAAGCGCGGCCACTTCTGTAACGAAGAGCTGCGCCTCAATCAGCGCCTGACCGAAGATTTGTATCTTGAAGTGTTGCCGATCACCGGCACAGCCGAAGCCCCGCAGTTGGGTGGCGATGGCCCAGTGATCGAATACGCACTGAAAATGCGCCAGTTTCCGCAGAGCCAACTGCTCAGCACCCTGCAAGCCAACGGCGAATTGACCAGCGCACACATCGATGAGATGGCCAAGCAGATCGCGCACTTCCACCTCTGCGCACCGAAAGTGCCGCAGGAACACCCGGCCGGCACGCCGGATGAGGTAATGGCGCCGGTTCGCCAGAACTTCGACCAGATCCGTCCATTCCTCAGCGACAAGACTGACCTGACCCAGTTGGAAGCCCTGCAAGCCTGGGCCGAAAGCAGCTTCGAGCGTCTCAAGCCACTGTTTTCCCAGCGCAAGCTGGACGGCTTCACCCGCGAATGCCACGGTGATATTCACCTGGGTAATGCAACGTTGATCGACGGCCACGTGGTGATCTTCGATTGCATCGAATTCAACGAACCCTTCCGTTTCACCGATGTGTACGCCGATACCGGCTTCCTGGCCATGGACCTGGAAGACCGTGGACTCAAGTCCCTGGCACGCCGCTTCATCAGCCAGTATCTGGAATTGACCGGTGACTATAAGGGACTGGAAGTGCTGAATTTCTATAAAGCCTATCGCGCCCTGGTCCGCGCCAAGATCGCGCTGTTCAGCATGCCGAGCGAAGCCAGCCCGGTGCAGCGCGCCACGACCCTGCGCCAATACCGCAACTATGCCAACCTGGCGGAAAGCTACAGCACCATTCCATCGCGTTTCCTGGCCATTACCCACGGCGTTTCGGCTGTCGGTAAAAGCCATGTGGCCATGCGCCTGGTGGAAGCACTGGGTGCCGTGCGCCTGCGCTCGGACGTGGAGCGCAAGCGCCTGTTTGGCGAGCAACACGTGGAAAACACACCACAGGCCGGTATCTATGCGGCCGACGCCAGTGCTGCGACCTACGCACGCCTGAATGAAATCGCCGATACCGTGTTGCGCGCCGGCTACCCGGTCGTGCTGGATGCGACCTTCCTGAAACGTGAACAACGCGATGCGGCCGCCACTGTTGCCGAAGCCACGGGCGCGCCTTTCCTGATTCTGGATTGCAACGCCCCACAAGCAGTTATCGCCAGTTGGCTGGCGCAACGTCAGGAGGACAACAACGACCCTTCCGACGCGACACTGACTGTTATCGAAGAACAGCAAGCCAATCGCGAGCCACTCACCGCCGAGGAACTGCTCCTCAGCAAGCGGGTCGAGACCAATGAAAGCGGGACCCTCGATGCACTGGTGGCGCATATCCGCAAGCGCCTGCCGGGCCTGTAAGAAAAATTTCTTGGTCGTGTCGCCTACTTGGGCCACGCGACCAAGCAATAGTGGCACTATAATGGCGCCATAAATCCAACGGGAGTTGCCGTCATGAGTCAGCCCAAGCTTCTTGATACGCCGCTTTACTCGCTCCTGCATAAAGACGATGTGCGAGGCTTCAACCGGGAACGTCCAAAAGACGGTGCCATCGACATGCGCGGTGGCGACTTCCGTGGGCTGGATCTGCGCGAACTGAACACGGCAGGCGTGGACTTTACCGACGCCTATTTCCGATCTGCCGATTTACGCGGGCTGGACCTGCGCGACTGCCCGCTGGAGGGCGCCAGCCTGGCCCACGCGCAGATTTCAGGCACGTACTTCCCGCCCGAACTGAGCGCTGACGAGATTCTCATGTCGGTCAATTTCGGCACACGCCTGCGCTATCGCACTCGCTGAAACCCTCTGCTTCCGCCCCGGTTTCGCGCAGGCGTGCCGGGGACTTCCCGCCTGCCTGACCTGGTCATGCTTATACGTCTTTAGGCCGTTTCCGACTAAAGAACTACGCTTTTCCTACTGAGCGCTACACTTCTGTTCAGGCTTGCCTGGTCACATACCCACCGCACCATTCGGCCGTCGCAAGGAGGCTTGATGAACGATGAGCTGCAACACCTGAAAAACCTTGGCAAGACATCAGCACAGTGGCTGCATGCGGTGGGCATCCACAGTGCGTCCGACTTGCGTCGCCTGGGTGCGGTTGATGCCTACCGGGCCGTGCGAACGCGCGGGTTTCGTGCATCGAAAGTGCTGCTGTATGCCATCGAAGGGGCATTGATGGACGTGCACTGGAATGACATTCCTGCCGAGCGCAAGGAAGCGTTGAACCGTCAACTTGACGCTATTTCAACGCGCCAAAAGAATTAGATCGACTATCAGGCCCCCCTGTTTATAGACATTCCGAACGGGCGTTTGAGAAAACCCCAAGACACCGAGAAAACAAAGGTTGACTCTCAAATGAGAATCGTTATGATTATCACAACTGGTCGCGAGATCAGCCGATAACTGAAAGACCATTGGTTCGGACTCTCAGATTATCTCCTCATCAGGCTAATCACGGTTATTTGACCCGGCTTTTGCCGGGTCTTTTTTTGCCTGTGGAAAAGTCGAACTCAGCGCGCAATGATCAGAGGATGCCCACGCTCGGGATGAGCCTGCACAAGCACATCCAGACCAAAAACAGCTTTCAGGGGCTCAGGCTGCATCACTTGCGCCGGCGTATCCAAGGCATGCGGACGCCCCGCCTCCAGCAACAGAATACGGTCACAGTAACGGGCTGCGAGGTTCAAGTCATGAAGGATCACCAGCACCGCCGCCCCACGATCGGCGAAGGTACGAATGGCCTGCAAAGTCATGTGTTGATGCAAAGGGTCCAGCATTGACGTCGGCTCATCCAATAACAACGTCTGCCCCGCTTCACCTGGCCATAATTGTGCAAGCACGCGCGCCAGGTGCACACGCTGGCGCTCGCCACCGGACAACGCCAGGTAGCTGCGACCGTTCAAGTGCCCGACGTCAGCCGCCTGCAAGGCCGCCTCGATGATCTCGTCATCGCGCACGCGCCCGGTCTGATGAGGCAAGCGGCCCATGCCGACAACCTCTTCGACACGGAAAGCGAAGTCCAACGTCGAGCTTTGCGGCAATACCGCCAGGCGCTGTGCTCGTTGTGCCCCACTCCACTCCTGCAAAGGACATTGATCCAGGCACACTGTGCCTTGGTCGGGATGCAACTCGCCGCACAACGCACCGAGCAGCGTACTTTTGCCTGCACCATTGGGCCCCAACACGCCGAGCACTTCACCCGGCAACAGGTCGAGTGTGATATCTGCCAATACGGTTTTGCGCCCGCGACGGATGTGCAGGTCTTCCACACGAAGCATCAGGCACGCCCCCGCAACAACAGGAAAAGAAAGAACGGCGCACCGATAAACGCTGTAACGATACCGATGGGCAACTCAGCCGGTGCCAAGGCAAGCCGTGCGACCAGATCGGCAAACAACAAAAGGCTCGCACCCGCGAAGACCGATGCCGGTAACAGCACACGATGATCCGGCCCCGCCAACAAGCGCACCAGATGCGGCACCACCAGCCCCACGAAACCGATCATGCCCGCTGCGGCAACCGCCGCCCCCACGCCCAGCGCCGTGCACAACACCAATTCGCGCTTGAGCCGTTCCACATCGATGCCGAGATGACTGGCCTCCGACTCACCGAGCAACAGGGCATTCAACGCCTTGGCCCGGCGCGGCAACCACAGCGCCACACCCGCGCTCACGAGCAACAGCGGCCATAACCGCGAATAGCTGGCGCCGTTGAGACTGCCCAGGTTCCAAAATGTCAGGGTGCGCAAGGTGGCGTCGTCGGCCAGGTAGGTGAACAGGCCCACCGCCGAACCGGCGAGAGCCGTAAGGGCAATGCCCGCGAGCAGCATTGTCGCGACGTTGGTCTGGCCGTTGCGCCGCCCCAAGCGATATACCAGTGCCGTCACACCCAGCCCTCCCAGGAATGCGCAAAGTGACAACAGGTAAGGTCCAACGGCATCCGGCAAACCACCGAAAAACGAACCACCGACAATCGCCACCGCCGCCCCCAGTGCAGCACCGCTGGAGACCCCGACCAAACCTGGATCCGCCAGAGGATTGCGGAACAACCCCTGCATCGCCACCCCCGACAAGGCCAATACCCCGCCGACAGCCAAGCCCAGCAGCGTGCGTGGCAAACGGATCTGCCCCAGGATCAGCTCAGCCTGCTCCAGCCCTTGGGGCTCAATCGGCAGCCCCATCAAGCGCAAGGCGGCTTTGAGCGTATCCAACAGAGGCAAGCTGACCGGCCCCAGCGCCAGCGAAAGCCAGATCGCCAAGACACACAACAACGCCAACCCAACAAACAGCGTTTTCGGTTTTACCGGAGTGGTCATGGGGCTGGTTTGGCCTGGGACGGGTAAAACCCGGCAGACAGGTCCGCGAGGCTTTGCGGCATACGCGGCCCAAGTCCGCCGACCAACAGGGTGGGATCGACCTCAAACACTCGCCCGCTCTTGGCCGCCGGCGTGGACGCCAGGATCGGGTTTTCCTTGAACAGTGCCGCACGCGCTGCGTCTCCGGTCAGGGCACGGTCAGCAAACACCAGTACATCCGGGCTCAAGCCCGCCAACGACTCCACCGAAAACGGCTTGTAACCTTCATGGACCGCCAGATTGCGCCCGCCCGCCTGTTGCAACATCCAGTCGGCCGCTGTGTCTTTGCCCGCGATCAGCGGCTTGCCGCCTGCATGCCCGAGCAACAACAACACGCCTGGCGCCTTTTGCGTGGACTGGGCCTTGGTCACCCAGCGTTTCTGCTGATCCAGCGCCTGCTCATATCCGGTAAACAATTCGGTGGCCTTGGCCTCGCTGCCCAGCAACTTACCCAGGTGTTGAAGATTGCCTTTCAACGTCGGCAGGTCCGGCTGCGCCGAGAACATTTCCACCTGCACGCCTGCACTGCGAATCTGCGCCAGCACCGGCGGCGGCCCCATTTCTTCGGTGCCGACCAGCACCTGCGGGCGCAGACTTAAAATGCCTTCCGCCGACAATTGCCGCTGATAACCAATGCTCGGTAACGCCTTGAGGGACTCGGGATGCTGGCTGGTAGTGTCCACCCCGACCAGTTTCGACTCGCCGCCCAGGGCCGTCACCCATTCCGACAGCGCCCCACCGGCACTCACCCAGCGTTGTGGCAGTTCAGAGGCTTGCGCCCCGTGGTTGACCAGCAGTCCGACAACGAGCGCAATAGCGCTGGTACTCAGTCGCATAACAGGGTTTCCTTCCAAGGGCAGGGCCGCTCAAGCACTCATCGATGTGACAGCAAACGCCCGTCTGGCATCGTATTGAGCGCCCGGTCAGCTGACGGGCGAGCCGGCATTTGATAATTGTTTGCATTTGAACGTCAAGGCACTTAAGGAGTGAAATGAAGTTTCTCTGCCCCTCCACCGCACTCGCGCCCAACAGCAGCCTCGGTTTTGATATCGACGGGTGCAAGCTGCTGGCCGTGCGCCGCGACGGCGTTGCGTACTTCTACATCAACCGTTGCCCCCATCGTGGCATTCCACTGGAATGGCAACCCGACCAGTTTCTCGACGACAGCGCCAGCCTGATCCAGTGTGCGACCCACGGCGCCCTGTTCCTGATCGAGAATGGCGAATGCATCGCCGGCCCTTGCGCCGGGCAGAGCCTGACCGCCCTGCGCGGCTGCGAAGACGCTCAAGGCCTATGGGTGGAACTCTAGTCGAGCAGCACGTCCAGGCGCCGGTCTACACAGATTTCTTCGCAGGTCACACGCACGCCATACGCCAGCACTTCCACCCCTGCCGCCTTGGCTTCACGCAGGGCTGCAGCATAACCGGCGTCGATTTCCACCGCCGGTCGCACAGCCTCAATCCCCGAGAGATTGACGCAGTACAGCTGCACCGCGCGCACACCCTCCCGCGCCAGGTGCGCCAGCTCACGCAAATGCTTGGCGCCGCGCTGGGTCACCGCGTCGGGAAACGCCGCAACCGCAGAGCCGTCATAGCCCAGGGTCACACTTTTGACTTCGACATAGGCCGCGCCGTCGGGATAATCCAGGCGAAAGTCGATGCGGCTTTTCTCCTGGCCGTAAGGCACTTCGCGTTTCAACGCGGTAAAGCCATTGAGCTCAGTGATCACCCCTGCATGCAGCGCCTCCTCGACCAATTGATTGGCGCGCGCCGTGTTCACACAGGCCAACCGGCCCTGGGGCGTCTCGGCGATTTCCCAGGTGCCGGGCAATTTGCGCTTGGGGTCATTGGAGCGGCTGAACCAGAGCTGCCCACCTTCCACCATGCAATTGAGCATTGAGCCCGTGTTGGGGCAATGAATGGTCAGCAACTCGCCGGTAACGGTCTCGATATCGGTGAGAAAACGCTTGTAGCGGCGAATCAGTCGCGCTTCTTCAAGGGGAGGATTAAAGCGCATCAGCCTTGCCAGCTCCGCAGACCACGGGCGATCCGCTCCACCGCTTCTTGTAGCCGATCGAGGTTCTGCGTGTAGGCAAAACGCACATGATGACCGGCCTGGTAGCGGCCAAAGTCCAAGCCAGGCGTAAAAGCCACATGCTCGGTTTCGAGAAAATGGCGGCAGAATGCGAAGGCATCACCGCCAAATGCGCTGATATCGGCGTACAAGTAGAACGCCCCCTCCGGCTCAACGGCGATGCCAAACCCCAGCTCGCGCAGGGCGGGCAACAGGAAGTCGCGACGGCGACCGAATTCGGCACGACGCTCTTCGAGAATGCTCAGGGTCTGTGGGGTGAAACACGCCAGCGCCGCGTGTTGGGCCATGCTAGGAGCACTGATGTAGAGGTTTTGCGCCAACTTCTCCAACTCGCCCACTGCCGCCGGGGGTGCAACCAGCCACCCCAGACGCCAGCCGGTCATGCCGAAATACTTGGAAAAACTATTGAGGACGAAGGCGTCGTCGTCGACTTCCAGCACGCTGGCTGCGTCGGTGCCGTAAGTGAGGCCATGGTAGATCTCATCCACCACAAGGTGGCCGTTGCGCGCCTTGATGGCCGCAGAAAGCCCGGCCAATTCGTCACGGGTGAGGATCGTCCCCGTCGGGTTGGCTGGCGAGGCCACCAGCGCGCCCACACTGTCCTGATCCCAGTGCCTGGCCACCAGGTCGGCGGTCAACTGATAGCGCACCTCCGGGCCTACCGGCACCAGTTGCGCCGCGCCCTCTACCAGGCGCAGGAAGTGGCGATTGCAGGGGTAACCAGGGTCTGCGAGCAGCCAATGCTTGCCCGGGTCAACCAGCAGGCTGCTGGCCAGCAGCAACGCGCCGGACCCGCCAGGAGTGATCAGAATGCGCTCGGGATCCACGTTCAAGCCGTAACGCTGCTGATAAAAACCGCTGATGGCTTCGCGCAACTCTGGCAGGCCACGGGCTGCAGTGTAACGGGTCTTACCATTGGCCAATGCCGCCTGGCCGGCCTGGATGATCGGCTCGGCGGTGGTGAAATCCGGTTCGCCGATTTCCAGGTGAATCACGTCATGGCCGGCGGCCTGCAGCTCATTGGCCCGCGCCAGCAATGCCATGACATGAAAAGGTTCGATGGCGCGACTGCGCGCACTGTAGGGCTGGGCCATTAGCCTTCCTTAACGGTGAGGACAAAATCTGGATTCTACCGAACCCGCGCCGTAAAACATGTTCTATTGCCTGCCCGGCGGCATGTGCAGTCCGAGCAAGCGCCTGCAAACCGACTAAAATCTACATTCGAGGCAACACATACCCAGCAATGGCGGGCAGTCGCAGTTTGCAACCCCTTTGCCGTGGGCCTCGACAACCGGGAGTGGCGCACCCCGAATCTATCTGGTAAGTTCGCCCGCTTGCAGCCGCAGGGCCGGCAGGTGTCGGTGACGTTGCAATCCTGCGCAATGGATTAGAAGAGTGAGAGGCGGTCTATTCATGTCCACCCAAGCAAAGCAACAGCAGACTCAAGGCCTCAACGGCTTCGAACCTTACGTAGAGACGAAAGGTGAGGAGTACATGGGCGAGCCCATGCGCGAGCACTTCACCAAGATCCTGAACAAGTGGAAACAGGACTTGATGCAGGAAGTCGACCGCACGGTTGACCATATGAAGGACGAAGCAGCCAACTTCCCTGACCCGGCCGACCGCGCGAGCCAGGAAGAAGAATTCGCCCTGGAACTGCGCGCCCGTGATCGCGAGCGCAAGTTGATCAAGAAGATCGACAAGACGCTGCAGCTGATCAAGGACGAAGAATACGGCTGGTGCGAATCCTGCGGTGTCGAGATTGGTATTCGTCGCCTGGAAGCCCGCCCAACCGCGGACCTCTGCGTAGACTGCAAGACCTTGGCCGAAATCAAGGAAAAACAGGTCGGCAAGTAATCCAGCCGAGCTGAACGAATGGGGCGTGCGAACGCCCCATTTTTGTTGCTGGCGTTTACCGAATTTCCAGTAGTATCCGGCCCATGACAGCCTCTATCTATATCGGGCGTTTTGCCCCAACGCCCAGCGGCCACTTGCATTTCGGCTCACTGGTCGCCGCGCTCGCCTCCTACCTCGACGCCCGCGCCAACCACGGCCGCTGGCTGATGCGCATGGAAGACCTCGACCCGCCCCGCGAAGAGCCCGGCGCCCAGGCAGCGATCCTGCATGCATTGGAAAGCTACGGGTTTGAGTGGGACGGCGAACTGGTCCGACAAAGCGAACGGCACGAAGCCTATGCCAAAGTACTGAACGATATGTTCAACCACGGCCTCGCCTACGCCTGCACTTGCTCACGTAAACAACTGGAGGCCTACAACGGCATCTACCCGGGCCTGTGTCGCAATGCCGGCCACGATCAGCAAGATGCCGCCATTCGTTTGCGTGTTCCTGAGCTTGCTTACCACTTTACCGACCGCGTCCAGGGTGAATTCCGACAGCACCTGGGTCGCGATGTAGGCGATTTCGTCATCCGTCGCCGCGATGGCCTCTATGCTTATCAATTGGCAGTCGTCCTCGACGATGCGTGGCAAGGTGTTACCGATATCGTGCGCGGTGCAGACCTGCTCGACTCCACGCCGCGCCAGCTCTACCTGCAGGAACTGCTCGGCCTGCGCCAACCGCGCTACCTGCATGTGCCACTGATCGTCCAGCCGGACGGTAACAAATTGGGCAAATCCTATCGTTCCCCGCCGTTGACACCCGACCAGGCCACGCCTTTGCTATTAAGGGCCCTGCGCGCCCTCGGGCAGCAACCCGGTGACGAGCTGCTCCACGCCAGCCCACGGGAACTGCTGGATTGGGGCATCCAGCACTGGGACGCCACGCGGATACCGCACAGACTCACGCTGGCAGAAGCGCAATTGAGCTGAAGGCGCTTGCAGCTTGGCCGGCATCCGTTACCATCGCCGCAGTTTTTCAATCAGAGGCCAACATGTACATCTATCGATTGGTCCTGCTGCTGGTCGTCGGGATCTACCTGTTTTCCCCCGCCATCATGGATTGGTGGATCGACGCCACGGGCGCCTGGTATCGCCCTTATCTGCTGTGGCTGATCCTGATCGTCGTGACTTTCATCCTGCAGAGCCAAAAAGATGCCGATGAGCTTTAGCCTCACCCAGATGCTGCTGATCAGCGCCGCCTACCTGGCCGCGCTGTTCGGGGTGGCCTGGATCAGTGAGCGTGGAATGATTCCGCGGGCGATCATTCGCCATCCGCTGACCTACACCTTGTCCCTTGGCGTTTACGCCAGCGCCTGGGCGTTCTATGGCACCGTAGGCCTGGCCTATCAATACGGTTACGGTTTTCTTTCCAGCTACCTCGGGGTGTCCGGTGCCTTTCTGCTGGCACCGGTGCTGCTTTACCCGATCCTGAAGATCACCCGCACCTACCAACTGTCCTCCCTGGCCGACCTGTTCGCCTTCCGCTTTCGCAGCACCTGGGCCGGCGCGCTGACCACCATGTTCATGCTGATCGGCGTGCTGCCGTTGCTGGCCCTGCAAATCCAGGCGGTGGCGGACTCCATCAGCATCCTGACCCGCGAACCGGTGCAACATCGGGTGGCCCTGGCCTTCTGCGCGCTGATCACGCTGTTCACGATTTTCTTCGGCTCACGCCATATCGCCACCCGCGAGAAGCACGAGGGCCTGGTGTTCGCGATTGCCTTCGAGTCGGTGATCAAGCTGATCGCCATCGGCGGCGTTGGCCTGTACGCGCTCTACGGCGTGTTCGACGGCCCGCAACAGCTGGAACTGTGGCTGCTGCAGAACCAGACCGCCCTCGCCGCCCTGCATACGCCATTGCAGGAAGGCCCCTGGCGCACACTGCTGCTGGTGTTCTTCGCCTCGGCGATCGTGATGCCGCACATGTACCACATGACCTTTACCGAAAACCTCAACCCGCGCTCGCTGGTCAGCGCCAGCTGGGGTTTGCCGTTGTTCCTGCTGTTGATGAGCCTGGCGGTGCCGCTGATCCTGTGGGCCGGTCTGAAACTGGGGGCCACCACCAATCCTGAGTATTTCACCCTGGGCATCGGCATAGCCGCGAATAGCCCGGCCTTGGCGCTATTGGCGTACGTCGGGGGGCTATCGGCTGCCAGCGGGTTGATCATCGTGACCACCCTGGCCCTCTCGGGGATGGCACTCAACCACCTGGTGTTACCGCTGTACCAACCACCGGCCGAGGGCAATATCTACCGCTGGCTGAAATGGACACGGCGCGCGCTGATCGTCGCGATCATCATGGCCGGCTATGGTTTCTACCTGCTGCTGGGCGCGGGTCAAGACCTGGCCAACCTGGGGATCGTTGCATTTGTCGCCACGTTGCAGTTCCTGCCGGGCGTGCTGTCGGTACTGTATTGGCCGACCGCCAATCGGCGTGGCTTCATCGCCGGGCTGCTGGCGGGGATCCTGGTGTGGGTCGTGACCATGCTGCTGCCGCTGGTCGGCAACCTGCAGGGCTTCTACATCCCGTTGCTGAACATGATCTACGTGCTGGATGACACCAGTTGGCACATGGCCGCGATTGCGTCGCTGGCCGCCAACGTCTTGATGTTCACCCTGATCTCACTGTTTACCAACGCCAGCCCGGAAGAAACCAGCGCCGCCGAAGCCTGCGCGGTGGATAACGTACGCCGTCCGCAACGACGTGAATTGCATGCCGCCTCACCCCAGGAATTCGCCACGCAACTGGCCAAGCCGTTGGGTGCCAAGGCGGCACAAAAGGAAGTCGAGCAGGCGCTGCGCGATCTCTACCTGCCGTTCGATGAGCGCCGCCCGTACGCCCTGCGCCGCCTGCGTGACCGTATCGAAGCCAACCTGTCCGGATTGATGGGGCCGAGCGTGTCCCAGGACATGGTGGAAACCTTCCTGCCCTACAAGGCCGGCGGCGAAAACTACGTGACCGAAGACATCCATTTCATCGAAAGCCGGCTGGAGGACTACCACTCCCGCCTCACAGGCCTGGCCGCCGAACTCGATGCCCTGCGTCGCTACCACCGCCAGACCCTGCAGGAACTCCCGATGGGCGTCTGCTCCCTGGCCAAGGATCAAGAGATCCTGATGTGGAACAAGGCCATGGAAGAACTCACCGGTATCGCGGCGCAACGCGTAGTCGGCTCACGCCTGAATACACTGGGCGAGCCTTGGAAAGAACTGTTGCAAGGCTTCATCAACCTGCCCGACGAACACCTGCACAAGCAGCACCTGGCCCTTGACGGCCAGACCCGCTGGCTCAACCTGCACAAAGCCGCCATCGACGAACCCCTGGCCCCCGGTAACAGTGGTCTGGTGCTGCTGGTGGAAGACCTGACCGAAACCCAGATGCTCGAAGACAAGCTGGTGCACTCCGAGCGCCTGGCCAGTATCGGCCGGTTGGCGGCGGGCGTGGCCCATGAAATCGGCAATCCGATCACCGGTATTGCCTGCCTGGCGCAGAACCTGCGGGAAGAGCGTGAAGACGACGGCGAAATCACCGAAATCAGCGGGCAGATCCTCGAACAGACCAAGCGTGTTTCGCGCATCGTGCAGTCGCTGATGAGCTTTGCCCACGCAGGCGCCCACCAGAACCACGACGAAGCCGTGTGCCTGGCCGAGGTGGCACAGGACGCCATTGGGCTGCTGGCCTTGAACCGGCGCAATTTCGAAGTACAGTTCTTCAATTTATGCGACCCCGACCATTGGGTCGACGGCGACTCCCAACGCCTCGCCCAGGTGCTGATCAACCTGCTGTCCAACGCCCGTGACGCCACCCCGGCCGGCGGTGCGGTGCGCGTCAAGACCGAGGCTTTCGAACATACGGTCGATCTGATCGTCGAAGATGAAGGCAGTGGTATTCCACAGAACATCATGGACCGATTGTTCGAACCCTTCTTCACCACCAAGGACCCAGGTGAAGGTACCGGTCTGGGCCTTGCACTGGTCTATTCCATCGTTGAAGAGCATTATGGACAAATCACCATCGACAGCCCGGCTGACACCGAAAGCCAACGCGGCACCCGTATTCGGGTGACCTTGCCGCGTCATGTCGAAGCGACGTCCGCTGTGAACTGAGACCGTCGAGAGAATTGAATCAATGCCGCACATTTTGATCGTCGAAGACGAAACCATTATCCGCTCTGCCTTGCGTCGCCTGCTTGAACGAAATCAGTACCAGGTCAGCGAAGCCGGCTCGGTGCAGGAAGCCCAGGAGCGGTTCAGCATTCCCACGTTCGACCTGATTGTCAGCGACCTGCGCCTGCCTGGCGCGCCTGGTACCGAGTTGATCAAGCTGGGCCAGGGCACTCCGGTGCTGATCATGACCAGCTACGCCAGCCTGCGGTCGGCGGTGGACTCCATGAAGATGGGCGCGGTGGATTACATCGCCAAGCCATTCGACCATGACGAGATGCTCCAGGCGGTGGCCCGTATCCTGCGCGACCGCCAGTCGGCCAGCAGCGCGCCGACCGAGCAACGACCGGCGAGCAAAACCAATGACAAGCCAGGCGTCGACAACAGCAACGGCGAGATCGGCATCATCGGCTCCTGCCCACCCATGCAGGACCTGTACAGCAAGATCCGCAAAGTCGCGCCCACCGACTCCAATGTATTGATCCAGGGCGAGTCTGGCACCGGTAAAGAACTGGTGGCCCGCGCCCTGCACAACCTGTCCAAGCGTGCCAAGGCGCCGATGATCTCGGTGAACTGCGCGGCGATCCCTGAATCCCTGATCGAGTCCGAACTGTTCGGCCACGAAAAAGGCGCGTTTACCGGCGCCAGCGCCGGGCGTGCGGGCCTGGTGGAAGCGGCGGACGGCGGCACGCTGTTCCTCGACGAAATCGGCGAACTGCCTCTGGAAGCCCAGGCGCGGTTACTGCGCGTGTTGCAGGAAGGCGAGATTCGCCGTGTGGGCTCGGTGCAATCGCAGAAGGTCGATGTTCGACTGATCGCCGCGACCCACCGGGACCTGAAGAGCCTGGCCAAGATCGGCCAGTTCCGTGAAGACTTGTATTACCGCCTGCACGTGATCGCCCTCAAGTTGCCGGCCCTGCGTGAGCGTGGCGCCGACGTCAACGAGATCGCCAACGCCTTCTTGCTGCGCCAGAGCGCGCGCATCAATCGTACCGACCTGAAGTTTGCCCCGGACGCCGAGCAGGCGATTCGGCATTACTCATGGCCGGGTAACGTGCGGGAGCTGGAAAATGCGGTCGAGCGTGCGGTGATCCTGTCGGAGAGCCCGGAGATTTCCGCCGAGCTGCTGGGCATCGACATTGAGCTGAGCGATCTGGAGGACGACGACTTCATCGGCCTGGCCCCACAACAGGGCGGCGGTAGCAACACCAGCCACGAGCCGACGGAAGATCTGTCACTGGAAGATTACTTCCAGCATTTCGTCCTTGAGCACCAGGACCATATGACCGAGACCGAACTGGCGCGCAAGCTGGGCGTAAGCCGTAAATGCCTGTGGGAACGTCGCCAGCGCCTGGGCATTCCACGGCGCAAGACCGGCGTGGCCAGCGAGAGTTGAGGGGGCGCCCCCACAGGTAACACCCGCAGATGTGAAAAAACTGTTACCGCGGATATTTCGCGTAACAAAAGCCGGGGCTTACGGTAACGAAGCCCTGGCTTTTTTTGGGCCGTCAAAAGCCCGATACCACCTCAACCCCCCGGTTTTGCTGGGCGGTGCAAAAGTTGGCACGCACCCTGCTATATGCTTAGTACAAAAACAATAACAAGCTTTGTACAAGACAATAAAAATAAGACGAATCGACTCACGCATAACAAAAACAACACGGCGGAGGCGCAGCTAACTGATTCTTTTGGAGAGGCGTTGCATTTGGGGCTTGCCCCGCAACCAGGCCGAGAACAACAAAAACTGCCCTAAGGCAGAGCCTGAACTGGTTGGATCGTAGATCAGCAACACAGCGACCAAAGCAATCCGTTTGCTCTTGACTCCCGATTGGGAGTGTCATGAAGGTGAAGCTTCATGGCGAGGGCGATCAACAAAAACAAGAAGCCCGCAATCCATAATAAAAATAGAGCACGCAACTACTTCTGGGGGAGCTTCGGCTCCCCTTGTAGTTTCCGCCATTTGACCACCCAGCAACCTCTTGAAGCTTTTGGCTTGGGGCTTGCAGCTTGTTCCTACACCATCCCCTGACTAAATGCTAGAATCCCCGCCCATCATGCGGTCATTCTTCGTTATGGCCGAACATTCCTTCAAACAGTGCATCCCATGCTGAAGAAGTTGTTCCAGTCATTCCGTTCTCCCTTGCGTCGTACGCAACACAAACGCAGCACGCCTGAAGTGCTCAACAGCAGCCAGCATTCGCTGCAACGCGCTCAATTCAGCCGTTATGCCGTGAATATCGTCGAACGTTTGCAGAACGCCGGTTACCAGGCTTATCTGGTGGGCGGTTGTGTACGCGACATGCTGCTCAATATCACGCCCAAGGACTTCGACGTCGCCACCAGCGCCACGCCTGAGCAAGTGCGTGCCGAATTTCGCAATGCGCGGATCATCGGCCGGCGCTTCAAGCTGGTGCATATCCACTTCGGTCGCGAAATCATCGAAGTTGCGACGTTCCGCGCCGGCCACCCGCAAAACGATGAAGAGGAAGACACCAATCAGTCTTCCCGCAACGAAAGCGGGCGCATCCTGCGTGACAACGTCTACGGTACCCTCGAGGAAGACGCGCAGCGCCGCGACTTCACCATCAATGCCTTGTATTACGATCCGGTCAGCGAGCGCATTCTCGATTACGCCAATGGCGTACACGATATCCGCAACAACCTGATCCGCCTGATCGGTGACCCGGTCCAGCGCTACCAGGAAGACCCGGTGCGCATGCTGCGTGCAGTGCGTTTTGCCGCCAAGCTCAACTTCGGCATCGAGAAACACACCGCCGCGCCGATTCGCGAACTGGCACCGATGCTGCGGGAGATCCCTTCGGCGCGCCTGTTCGAAGAAGTGTTGAAGCTGTTCCTCTCGGGCTACGCCGCCGACACCTTCGAAATGCTCGTCGACCTGCAGTTGTTCGACCCACTGTTCCCGGCCAGCGCCGAGGCGCTGGAATACAACCCGACGTACACCCATACCCTGATCAGCGAAGCACTGATCAACACCGACCTGCGCATCAAGCAGAATAAGCCGGTCACCCCGGCGTTCCTGTTTGCCGCCCTGTTGTGGCCGGCCCTGCCCAAGCGCGTGCTGCGCCTGCAGGAGCGTGGCATGCCGCCGATCCCGGCCATGCAGGAAGCCGCCCATGAGCTGATCGCCGAGCAGTGCCAGCGCATCGCCATTCCCAAACGGTTCACCATACCGATCCGTGAGATCTGGGACATGCAGGAGCGCCTGCCACGTCGCAGTGGCAAACGTGCCGACCTGTTGCTGGACAACCCGCGTTTCCGCGCCGGCTACGACTTCCTTTTGTTGCGTGAGAGCGCCGGCGAGCAGACCGACGGCCTGGGCGAATGGTGGACCGACTACCAGGACGCCAATGACAGCGAACGCCGCGACATGATCCGTGACCTCGGCAGCAAAGGCGATGGCGAAGGCGCCGGGCCGAAGAAGCGTCGCCGCAGCAGCAGCAAGCGCAAGCGCAGCGCGGCCGACGCCTCGGGCGAATAAGCGTGGAACGCATCTACATCGGCATGGGCAGCAACCTGGCGGCCCCGGATCAGCAATTGCGCAGCGCTATCGAAGCACTGGCGCAATTGCCCGGCACGCACGTCGCCGGTGTCTCTGCCTTCTATCAAAGTGACTCCCTGCTCCCGGGCCAACCGCGCTATACCAATGCAGTGGCCGCCCTTGACAGTAACCTCGCCCCTCTTGAGCTGCTGGATGCGCTGCAAGCCATCGAGAACGACCAGGGCCGCGAACGCCTCGAGCGCTGGGGCCCGCGCACGCTTGACCTGGACATCCTGCTGTTTGGCGATCGCCTGATCGACGAACCGCGTCTCAAGGTGCCGCACTACCAGATGCACCTGAGGGCTTTTGTGCTGTACCCGTTGGCCGAACTGGCGTCCGCCAGCCTGGCGTTACCCGATGGCCAAACCCTCAACGAACTGCTTGAAGCCTGCCCGTTTGTCGGTCTTGAACGGCTCACCGTTGCTGAATCGCGTCAGTAACAGCGGTAACACCGTCATCGTAACAATGCGGTAACACATCCAATTGACTTCCCGAGTCCTCCTCACGACTATAGGCGTCCCGCTGCCGCCAACCCGGCGCTGAAGGGCGCGATCCAGGCCTTATAAGCACTGCTCTCAAGACAGTGCGCCTGTATAAACGAAGACTCACGCGCGTTACTCGCTGTTTCCAAGCGCCTGAACGAGGACCCTTTTCATGCCAGACATTACCCTGACCACCTTGCAGAGCCTCAAGCTCAAAGGTGAAAAAATCGCCATGCTGACCTGCTACGACGCCACGTTCGCCCACGCCAGTTGCCAGGCCGGGGTTGAAGTGCTGCTGGTGGGCGACTCCCTGGGCATGGTTCTTCAAGGGAATGACAGCACCCTGCCCGTCACCACCGATGAACTTGCGTACCACACCGCCAGCGTCAAGCGCGGTAACGATGGCGCCTTCATCATCGCCGACCTGCCGTTCATGGGTTACGCGACGCTCGAACAGACCTTCCAGAATGCCGGCAAGCTGATGCAAGCCGGCGCGCACATGATCAAAATTGAAGGCGCGTTATGGCTCGCCGAGTCGATCCGCCTGCTCGCGGAACGCGGCGTGCCGGTATGTGTGCACATGGGCCTGACGCCGCAGTCGGTGAACATCCTTGGCGGCTATAAGGTCCAGGGCCGGAATGAGGCCCAGGCGCGCCAGATGCGTGCGGACGCCATCGCCCTGGAACAGGCCGGCGCCGCCATGATCCTGCTCGAATGTGTGCCGAGCGAGTTGGCGGCAGAAATCACCCAGGCCGTGAAAGTGCCAGTAATCGGTATCGGCGCAGGTTCGGCCACCGATGGCCAGGTGCTGGTGCTGCATGACATGCTCGGCCTGTCGATCAGCGGTCGTGTGCCTAAGTTCGTGAAGAACTTCATGGCTGGCCAGAGCAGCATCCATGACGCCTTGAGCGCCTACGTCGCCGAAGTCAAAGGCGTGACTTTCCCGGCCGCCGAACATGGGTTCTCTGCATGAACACCGTTAAAACCGTACGTGAACTGCGGGCCGCCGTAACCCATGCCCGCAGCGCCGGCAAGCGTATCGGCTTTGTGCCGACCATGGGCAACCTGCACAGCGGCCACGCCACCCTGGTGACCAAGGCCGCCCAGCAGGCGGATTTCGTGGTCGCCAGCATCTTCGTCAACCCGCTGCAATTTGGCGCCGGCGAAGACCTGGACAAATACCCCCGCACCCTGGCCGCCGATCAGGAAAAGTTGCTGCAGGCCGGCTGCAACCTGCTCTTCGCACCTAACGTCGAGGAAATGTACCCCGGCGGCATGACCGGCCAGACCCGTGTCAGCGTGCCGCAACTGTCCGAAGGCCTGTGCGGCGCCAGCCGTCCCGGGCATTTCGAAGGCGTGGCGACGGTGGTCAGCAAGCTGTTCAACATGGTGCAGCCGGACATGGCCGTGTTTGGGCAGAAGGATTACCAGCAACTGGCCGTGATCCGCGCCATGGTGCATGACCTGAACATGCCGATCCAGATCATCGGCGAGCCCACCGTGCGCGCCGACGACGGCCTGGCGCTGTCGTCGCGCAACGGTTACCTCAGCGACGAACAGCGCGCCATTGCGCCGGTGCTGTACCGCAGCCTCAGCCAGATAGGCGCTGCGATCAAGGCCGGTGACCATGACTTCGCCAAGCTGCGCGCCGAACAGGTCCGCCAGATCGAAGCCGCCGGGCTGCGCCTGGACTACCTCGAAGTGCGCCAAGGCGTGCATTTGCGCCCGGCCACGGCCGAAGATCGGGATATCGTGATCCTGGTCGCCGCCTACTTGGGGGCCACCCGTCTCATCGATAACCTGCATCTGATCCTCGACTGACCCTTCCAGTTGCCCTCCTCACTGCGTAAATAAAAAGTGCCGGTATAAAAAAGTACCGGCCTTAGCGCAGACAAAGCCAAGACATATCGACACGCTAGGTTTAATGTAATCGCCCTGCGCTATGGTTAGCGCTGTCTGGAACCCATTGCTTGATCAAAGACTGGATGTTCCAGGCAAATAAGTGTCCTAAAGGCAGTCCCCGTAATAAAAGGAAACCCGCAGCGATGGCGTACTACCGCACCCCTCATGACGTTACCGCTCTGCCCGCCTGGCAAGCGCTCAATCAACATCGCCAAGCCATGCAGGATTTCAGCATGCGCGAAGCGTTCAATGCCGATCCTCAGCGTTTTTCCCAGTTCACCTTGAGCAGCTGCGGACTTTTCCTCGATTACTCGAAAAACCTGATCACCGGCGAAACCCGTGACCTGCTGGTAAACCTCGCCAAAGAGGTCCACCTCAAGGAAGCCATTGACGCGCTGTACAAAGGCGAACCGGTCAACTCGTCGGAAGGCCGCCCAGCGCTGCACACCGCACTGCGCCGTCCGGTGGGTGACAAGCTGTCGGTCAACGGCGTGAACATCATGCCGGACGTGCACAAAGTGCTGAACCAGATCACCGACCTGGTCGGCCGCATCCACGACGGCCTGTGGCGTGGCTACACCGAGAAGCCGATCACCGACGTGGTGAACATCGGTATCGGTGGCTCGTTCCTCGGCCCGGAGCTGGTCTCCGAAGCGCTGCTGTCCTACGCCCACAAAGGCGTGCGCTGCCACTACCTGGCGAACATCGACGGCAGCGAGTTCCACGAGCTGACCCTGAAGCTGCGCGCCGAGACCACGCTGTTCATCGTCTCGTCGAAATCCTTCAACACCCTCGAAACCCTGAAAAACGCCCAGGCCGCCCGTGCCTGGTACCTGGCCCAGGGTGGCTCGGAAGCCGAGCTGTATCGCCACTTCATCGCCGTGTCGAGCAACAACGCGGCGGCCGTGGCCTTCGGAATTCGCGAAGAAAACATCTTCCCGATGTGGGATTGGGTCGGCGGCCGTTACTCGCTATGGTCGGCCATCGGCTTGCCGATCGCCCTGGCCATCGGCATGTCCAACTTCAAGGAACTGCTGTCCGGTGCCTACACCATGGACCAGCATTTCCAGAACGCCCCGTTCGAACAGAACATGCCGGTGCTGCTGGGCTTGCTGGGCGTGTGGTACGGCAACTTCTGGGGCGCGCAGAGCCACGCGATCCTGCCGTACGACCACTACCTGCGTAACATCACCAAACACTTGCAACAGCTGGACATGGAATCCAACGGCAAGAGCGTGCGCCAGGACGGTACGCCCGTCGCTACCGATACCGGCCCGGTGATCTGGGGCGGCGTTGGCTGCAACGGCCAGCACGCTTACCACCAGTTGCTGCACCAGGGGACCCAACTGATCCCGGCCGACTTTATCGTGCCGATCGTCAGCTTCAACCCAGTGTCCGACCACCATCAATGGCTGTACGCCAACTGCCTGTCCCAGAGCCAGGCGCTGATGCTCGGCAAGACCCGCGCCGAAGCGGAAGCCGAGCTGCGCGACAAAGGTATCCCGGAAGACGAAGTGCAGAAGCTGGCACCGCACAAGGTGATTCCGGGCAACCGCCCGAGCAACACCCTCGTGGTCGAACGCATCAGCCCGCGTCGCCTGGGTGCCCTGGTAGCCATGTATGAGCACAAAGTGTTCGTACAGAGCGTGATCTGGGGTATCAACGCCTTCGACCAATGGGGTGTGGAGCTGGGCAAGGAGCTGGGCAAGGGCGTCTACAACCGCCTGACCGGCGCCGAAGAGACCTCGGCCGAGGACGCTTCGACCCAGGGCCTGATCAATTACTTCCGCGGTCGTCACCGCGGCTGATCCAGGTTTTGCAAGGCCAACGTCCATTTGGAGGTTGGCCTTGAACCCTACCCCTGCCGGGTGCATCTTTATGACTTGTCGCAAAAACAAGAATAAGGATCGCTCATGTTCGATATCAGCACGTTCCCCACCGCCGATGCCGTCCGCCGGGCTGCGCAACTCAGTCAAGAGGACTATCAGCGCCTCTACCGCCAATCCATCGAACAGCCGGATACCTTCTGGGCTGAACAGGCCGAGCGCTTTCTCGACTGGATAACCCCCTGGCACACCGTTCAACGCTCAGACATCCACACCGGCACCGCCCAATGGTTTGCCGGTGGTCAACTCAACGTCAGCTACAACTGCATCGACCGTCACCTGGCGCAACGCGCCGATCAGCCGGCCTTCATCTGGGAAGGCGATGATCCGGCAAAATCTTCAAAAATCACCTACCACCAACTGCACCAGAACGTCAGCCGCCTGGCCAATGTGCTGAAAAGCCGTGGCGTGAAGAAAGGCGACCGGGTATGCATCTACATGCCGATGATCCCGGAGGCCGCCTACGCCATGCTCGCCTGCACACGGATTGGCGCGGTGCACTCCGTGGTGTTTGGTGGTTTCTCGCCGGATGCCTTGCGTGACCGTATTCTCGATGCCGACTGCCGCACGGTGATCACCGCAGACGAAGGCGTGCGCGGCGGCAAGCCCGTTGCACTGAAGCAGAATGTCGACAAGGCCCTGGCCAGCTGTCCGAATGTGAGCACGGTGCTGGTAGTGGAGCGCACCGGAGCGGCCGTTGACTGGAGCGAAGGTCGCGACCTCAAGTATCAACAAGCCCTGGATGCGGCCAGCAGCGACTGCCCGCCCGAGCCGATGGACGCCGAAGACCCGCTCTTCATCCTCTACACCTCCGGCAGTACCGGCAAACCCAAGGGCGTGCTGCACACCACCGGCGGCTACCTGCTGCAAGCGGCGATGACCTTCAAGTACGTACTCGACTACCGCGACGGCGAAGTGTTTTGGTGCACCGCCGATGTGGGCTGGGTCACCGGCCACAGTTACATCGTGTACGGCCCGCTGGCCAATGGCGCGACCTCGCTGATGTTCGAAGGCGTGCCGAGCTATCCGGACAGTTCGCGCTTCTGGCAGGTGATCGACAAGCACCAGGTCAACATCTTCTACACCGCGCCCACCGCCCTGCGTGCGCTGATGCGCGAAGGCCACGGCCCGCTGGAAAATACCTCGCGCGCCAGCCTGCGCCTGCTGGGCAGCGTCGGCGAACCGATCAACCCGGAGGCCTGGGACTGGTACTTCAATGCCGTGGGCGAACAGCGCTGCCCGATTGTGGATACCTGGTGGCAGACCGAGACCGGCGGCATCATGCTCAGCCCACTGGTCAGCGCCCAGCGAATCAAGCCAGGGTGCGCGACCCAGCCAATGTTCGGCGTACAGCCGGTACTCCTCGATGAACACGGCAAGGAATTCAGCGGCGCCGGCAGTGGCGTACTGGCGATCAAAGCCAGCTGGCCGGGGCAGATCCGCAGTGTGTACGGCGATCCGCAGCGCATGGTCGACACCTACTTCAAACCCTACCCCGGCTACTACTTCACCGGTGACGGCGCACGCCGCGATGAAGACGGCGATTATTGGATCACCGGGCGCATCGACGATGTGATCAACGTGTCAGGCCATCGCATCGGCACTGCCGAGGTAGAAAGCGCCCTGGTGCTGCACGACCAGGTGGCCGAGGCCGCCGTGGTGGGCTATCCCCATGATGTCAAAGGCCAGGGCATCTATGCCTTTGTCACCCCCATGAATGGCGTGGAACCCAGCGATGCGTTAAAAAAACACCTGCTGGATCTGGTCAGCAAAGAAATTGGCAGCTTCGCCAAGCCGGAACTGATCCAATGGGCCCCGGCCTTGCCGAAAACCCGTTCCGGCAAAATCATGCGCAGGATCTTGCGCAAGATTGCCTGCAACGAACTGGACAGCCTGGGTGACACCTCGACCCTGGCCGATCCGAGCGTGGTGGACGGTTTGATCGACAAACGCCTGAACCGATAGGAAACCCCACGTCGCCATGGAATTTATCCGCAGCCGTATCGAAACCCAGTTGATGAGCCTGACCGGCCTGTCGCTGGGCCAACTGGACCTGGAAAACCCCAAGGGCGACCCAGGCTTGTTCGGGCCCGACTCGGTGAGTTGGCAAGTGCATGGCGACTTCAGCAGCATGCTCATCGGCGGCATCAGCGCCTTGATGCTGCAAGCCTTGCATCCGCTGGCCCTGGCGGGCGTGTGGGACCATTCCAACTTTCGCCAGGACATGCTCGGGCGCTTGCGGCGGACCTCGCAGTTCATTTCGGGCACGACGTTCGGCTCGCGCAGAGACGCCGAATGGCTGATCGAAAAAGTCCGCACCATTCACTTGCAGGTGGTCGGCCACGCCCCGGATGGCCGGCCTTATGCGGCCAGCGACCCGGAATTGCTGACCTGGGTGCATGTGGCGGAGGTCAGTCACTTCCTGGCCGCTCACTTGCGTTATTGCAACCCGCACCTGTCCGGTCGCGACCAGGACCGTTACTACAGTGAAATTGCCTTGGTCGCTGAACAGCTGGGTGCGCGGCATGTTCCGCGTTCTCGGCAGGACGTTTCGGATTATCTGGCTCGCATCCGCCCGCAATTGCTGTGCGACGATCGCAGCCGCGAAGTGCTGCGGCTACTGCTGAATGCTCCCTCCCCCAGCCTGCTGGCCAAGCCATTTGGCAGCTTGATGATGCGCGCCGGGATCGACCTGCTGCCGGATTGGGCCAGCGCGATGCTCGACCAGCACCAGAGCCCGCTGCAACGCCAGATGATCCGTGCCGGCGTCAAACGCAGTGCCCCGATGTTGCGCTGGGCGATGCGCAATGGCTCTGTGCAACGCGCCCATCGCCGGATGGGGTTGATGTAGGCGACGGCGCATAGCTGTTAAACTTCGCGCCCTCAATTCCCCAGCAAGGCGCGCTCCATGTCTCCCTTGAATCAGGCGCTGCGCGCCGCCCTCGATCATCGCCAAGACCTGATCAGCGAGTTGCACGCCCAAGGCACCGACTGTTACCGGCTGTTCCATGGCAGCCAGGAAGGCGCCGGGGGCCTGACCATCGACCGCTACGGCCCGCAGTTGCTGGTGCAGAGTTTCCACCAATCCCTGGAAACCGCCGACCTGCTGGACCTGCATCAACAGGTCAACCAGTACATGGGCCTGGAGTTGCTGCTGGTGTACAACGATCGCGCCCGTGGCAATTCGCGCATCGACCGCGAAGACACGGTGTATCGCGCCGAACCCGCCGCACTGGAGGACCTGGTTGGTCACGAGTGGGGCCTCAGTTACCGCGTGCGTGGGCGGCATGCCGGGCAGGACCCGCTGCTGTTCCTCGACCTGCGTAACACCCGCGGCTGGGTCAAGGCCAACAGCGCCGGAAAAAGCGTGCTCAACCTGTTCGCCTACACCTGCGGCGTGGGCCTGAGCGCAGCCGCCGGTGGCGCCCGCGAGGTGTGCAACCTGGACTTTGCCGAGGGCAACCTGGCGGTCGGTCGCGAAAACGGCTTGCTGAACCCGCAATTGCCGAGCATGGAGTTCGTACAGTCCGACTACTTCCCGGCGATTCGCCAATTGGCAGGCCTGCCGATCACCCAGCGCCGTGGGCAAAAGCTGCCGAGTTATCCGCGCCTGGAGCAACGTCAATACGACCTGGTGCTGCTGGATCCACCGGCCTGGGCCAAGAGCGCGTTCGGCACCGTCGACCTGCTGCGCGACTACCAGAGCCTGCTCAAGCCAGCCCTGCTGGCCACCGCTGACAATGGCGTGCTGATCTGCTGCAACAACCTGGCGAAAGTCAGCATGGAGGATTGGCGCGAACAGGTGCTGCGCTGCGCGGAAAAAGCCGGGCGCCCGGTGCGTGACTGGAAAATCATGACGCCTGGAGCGGACTTCCCGTCCCAGGATCAGCAACCGCCCCTGAAAACCCTGATACTCCAACTGTAAGACGTTTCTCAAAGGCCCTTGCTCTTCGGAACCGAAAACCCGTGCCATACTCCAAGGCACTCCTGTTTGACATAGATGGCGCCGCCCCATGCCCAAAGGATTGATTCGCGCCGCTGGCGCCTTGTTGACCGCCCTTGCCCTGTACAGCTTGCTGGGCTTTTTGATTCTCCCCGGCATCGCCCTTCGCATCGCCAACCAGCAGTTGGCCAATTACGCCACGGTGCCGGCGCGGATCGAGCGAATCGAGCTCAACCCGTTCAGCCTGGAATTAACCCTGTGGGGCCTGAAGATCGGTGAACCCGGCAAGGAACAAGTCGGGTTCGAACGCCTCTACGCCAACCTGCAGATCGACAGCCTCTGGACCCGCGCCCTGCACCTGGCCGATATACAGCTGGACAAACCCAAGACCGAGCTGCTGTTCGACAAGTCCGGCCAACTCAACCTGGCGCAGTTGTTCAAACTGCCACCCAGCGAGCCAACACCGACCAATCCGGATGCCAAACCGTTCCCTTTGCGTATCGACAGCATCAAGCTGGCCGGCGGCTACGTGCATTTCGAAGACTTGCGCCCCAGCGAGCCCATCGAATTCCTCTACGACACACTCGACTTCGAGCTGAAGAACCTCAGCACCCTGCCCGAAGACAATGCCGACATGACCCTGGTCGCAGCCGGCCCCGCAGGTGGACAGATCGACTGGAAAGGCAATTTCAGCCTGGTGCCGATCACCTCCGAAGGCACGTTGAAGGTCACCGACGGCAAGATGAAAGCCTGGTGGCCCTATGTACGTGACGCGCTGCCACTGGTGCTTGAAGACGGCGTGCTCAACTTCAGCACCGAGTACAAATTCAGCCTGGCCAAAGAGACCGAGCTGAACCTGACCAACACCGCCGCCAGCATCGCGCCCTTTGCCATCAAGGCACCGGACGGCCGCCCATTGGTGCGCCTGGAGCGCCTGGACGTCAGCGAGACCACGGTGGACCTGGCCAAGCAGCAAGTGGTGGTCGGCAAGATCCGCAGTAACAAACTGGAGACCTGGGCGGCCCTTGAGGCTGACGGGCAACTGGACTGGCAGAAACTGTTCGCCAGCCAGCCGAGCAAACCGGCCAAGGCAACCGAAGCGAAAAACGCACCCGCCACCGCCGACTCGCCAAAAGCCGAACCCGCCGCGCCAAGCAAACCGTGGCAAGTGCTGCTCAAGGACGTGCAACTGCGTAACTACCAGGTGCACCTGGCCGATCGACAGGCCAAGCCAGCAGTAGCGCTGGAACTCGGCCCGTTGAACGTCGACATGCAGAATTTCGACAGCCTCAACCGGAGCCCGTTTACCGTGAAGGTCGACTCCGGCGTGGGCAAGCAAGGCAAGCTCCAGGCGTCCGGCGAGGTCAACCTCAACCCGGTCAGTGCCAGGCTGAAAGTGAACACCCAGGACATCGACCTGCGGGTGGCCCAGTCCTACATCAGCCCGTTCATTCGCCTGGAACTGCGCAGCGGTATGCTAGGCAGCAATCTTGATGTGAACCTCAAAAGCACCGATCCGCTGAAGTTGCAGGTCACAGGCCGGGCTCAGGTCGATCAATTGCACACCCTGGATACCCTCAAGACCCGCGACTTTCTCAAATGGCAGCGCCTGGTGCTCGAAGGCGTGAACTACCAGCACGGCGACAGCCTGTCGATCGACAAGGTCAACCTGCTGCAGCCGTATGCGCGCTTCATGATCAACGACGACCGCACCACCAACGTGGATGACCTGCTGATTCCACAAGCGCCCGACAAAGGTTCCAAACCCGCCAGCAAGGACAAGCCCCTGGGCATCCGCATCGGGCAGATTGCGATCAATGACGGCTCGGCCAATTTTGCCGATTTCAGCCTTACCCCCAACTTCGCCACCGCGATTCAACAGCTCAACGGGCAGATCGGCACTATCGACAGTCGCCAGGCCAAACCGGCCAGCGTCGATATCAAGGGCAAGGTTGATCGCTATGCGCCAGTGACTATCAAGGGCAGCGTGAACCCGTTCGACCCGATGGCGGCGCTGGACATTGCGACCAGCTTCAAGCGTGTCGAACTGACCACCCTGACGCCTTATTCCGGCAAGTTCGCTGGCTTCCGTATCCGCAAGGGACGACTGAACCTCGACCTGCACTACGTAATCACCAAAGGCCAGTTGAAGGCCGAGAACAAGGTGGTGGTTGAGCAATTGCAATTGGGCGAGAAAGTCGACAGCGCCGATGCCGTGGACTTGCCGATTCGCCTGGCCGTCGCTTTGCTCAAGGACAGTGATGGCAAGATCTCCATCGAATTGCCGGTAACCGGTGACTTGAACAACCCGCAATTCAGCGTGATGCCGATCGTATGGCAGACCCTGCGTAACCTCGTGGTACGCGCAGCAACGGCGCCGTTCAAGTTTATCGGTGGGTTGGTGACCGGTGGCGGCTCGGAAGATCTCGGTAATGTGTCGTTCGCCGCCGGTTCCAGCGAGTTGAACAAGGATGCCGAAAGCGCCTTGAACACACTGGCCAAAGCGCTGAAAGAGCGTCCTACCCTGCGCCTGGAAATTGAAGGCACCGCCGCAGCCAGCAGCGATGGGCCATTCCTTGCGGCCCAGCGGCTAGAGCGTGAATACCAGTACAACTACTACAAGATTCTTCAACGTCGCGGTGACAAAGTACCCGCCCAGGCGTCGTTGCTCGTCGTACCCGAGAAGGAAAAAGCCCCCTTGCTGGAAGGCATCTACCGCACCCGTCTGAAACAACAACCGCCGGCCGAATGGAAGGATCTGAGCAGCGATGAGCGCAGCGCGAAGCTTCGCGACGGCGTGATCAAATTCTGGAGTGGCAGCGACGTACTGCTACGCCAACTTGGCCAGGACCGTGCCAGCACCATCAAGGATTACCTGGTGGATAAAGGCCAATTGGAAGATGACCGGGTGTACTTCATTGATGCCAATCTGGGCCAGGCGGAGAAAGATGGTCGCGTCGTTACGCCAATGCACCTGGATGCCGAATAAGCCCTGTAGGAACCGCCCACAATAGAACAGGCCCCGACACAAGTGCCGGGGCCTGTAATGACCACATCCGTGTGGTCGGTCGCATGAACTCCAGAGGTGCATCGGGTGGATATCTAACTCACCCTAAGCCGCCGCCGTCTCGTTCAGACGAAGCTCCAAGGGTTACTCTGCTTTCAGGCCGTCGGCCGATACAGCTTTAACGCCTTTGATTTTCTTGGTGATGTTCACCGCGGTAGTTTTCTGAGCTTCAGTGACCGGGGTGGTCGAAGACAGGGACACTACACCTTTATTGGTTTCGACTTTGATGTCGGTACCAGGAATGCCTTTCTCGGTTACCAGGTCAGCTTTTACTTTGGTGGTGATCCAGGTATCGGAGGTGGACTCTTTAGCGCCTGCTGCTGCGCTTTTGGTTTTGTCGATGTTGTCCGCCTTGGTCGCGCCGCCAGCCAGCAGGCCGTCAGCCGAAACAGCGGTTACACCTTTGATTTTTTTGGTGATGGCTACGGCAGTCGCTTTTTGCGAGTCCGAGATAGCGACGTCAGAAGAAAGGGAAACCACGCCTTTATTGGTTTCAACCTTGATGTCGGAACCTGGAATACCTTTTTCGGTCAGCAGGTCAGCTTTGACTTTGGTAGTGATCCAAGTGTCGGAAGTAGCTTCTTTCGCCTTGGTGGCTTCACCCGCTGCAAGGGTCATTGGCGCTTGGGAAGTCTGGGCAAAGGCAACGTTAGCACCCATGGCCAGGGTCAGAGCGGTAGCAGTAGCGAGAGCGAACTTCTTCATACGAGTAACTCCTGTTTTATTGAAAGTCTGCAGTGTGTGAACCTTGATGCTGCAGCGTTAACAGGGTTATTGCAGGCAGTGTGCCAAGTCCGAATCACCAATAAAATCCTTTATAAACAACAACTTATAAAAAATAGAAAATTTCGGATTCGTGCAACTTGCATGATGCCGCCCGTGCCTGCATGCAAGTTGCGGCTTTTGCTCTCATTTAAGCGTCTGATTTTTAGGTACTTTCCTGCATCCCAAAAAAAAGGACTCCGAAGAGTCCTTTTTTTCAGCGTGAAGCCTGGGGGGTGATTAAACGCCCGAAGCCTTGGCTGCTGCTACGTCCTTGATGGACAGCTTGATACGGCCGCGGTTGTCCACGTCCAGTACCAGCACTTCCACTTCCTGGCCTTCCTTCAGAATGTCGGTGACTTTCTCAACGCGAGCGTCGCTCAGCATGGAGATGTGCACCAGACCGTCCTTGCCAGGCAGGATGTTGACGAATGCGCCGAAGTCGACGATGCGCTCAACCTTACCGACGTAGATCTTGCCGATCTCGGCCTCGGCAGTGATGCCCAGGACGCGCTGACGTGCTGCTTCAGCCGCTTCCTTGGTTTCGCCGAAGATCTTGATCGAGCCGTCGTCTTCGATATCGATCGAAGCCTTGGTTTCTTCGCAGATCGCACGAATGGTCGCGCCGCCTTTACCGATAACATCACGGATTTTGTCGGTGTCGATTTTCATCGCGATCATGGTCGGAGCATTTTCCGACAGCTCGGTGCGGGACTGACCAATGATCTGGTTCATCTGGCCGAGGATGTTCAGGCGCGCTTCCAGGGCTTGGCCCAGGGCGATTTCCATGATCTCTTCGGTGATGCCCTTGATCTTGATGTCCATCTGCAGCGCGGTCACACCTTTGGCGGTACCGGCTACCTTGAAGTCCATGTCGCCCAGGTGGTCTTCGTCGCCCAGGATGTCGGTCAGGACGGCGAACTTCTCGCCTTCTTTAACCAGGCCCATGGCGATACCGGCAACCGGCGCCTTCATCGGCACACCGGCGTCCATCAGTGCCAGGGAAGCACCGCAAACGGAAGCCATGGAGCTGGAACCGTTGGACTCGGTGATTTCCGACACGACACGGATGGTGTACGGGAACACGTCAGCGGCAGGCAGCATGGCCTGGACCGAACGGCGGGCCAGACGGCCGTGACCGATTTCGCGACGACCAGCCCCCCCCATGCGACCGCACTCGCCCACCGAGAACGGAGGGAAGTTGTAGTGCAGCATGAACGGGTCTTTTTTCTCGCCTTCCAGGGTGTCCAGCAACTGTGCGTCACGGGCGGTACCCAGGGTCGCAACGACCAGCGCCTGGGTTTCACCACGGGTGAACAGGGCCGAACCGTGAGTCTTCGGCAGAACGCCGACTTCGATGTTCAGCGGGCGCACGGTGCGGGTGTCGCGACCGTCGATACGTGGCTTGCCGTTAACGATGTTTTCGCGGACGGTGCGGTATTCGATCTCACCGAAAGCGGCTTTGACGTCGCTGGCGGAAGGCTGGCCTTCTTCACCGGACAGCTTGGCCACAACCTGGTCCTTCAGCTCGCCCAAGCGAGCGTAACGGTCGGCCTTGACGGTGATGGTGTAGGCGTCGGAGATGGCAGCGCCGAACTCGGAGCGGATAGCGCCCAGCAATTCGGTGGCTTCCGGGGCAGCAGCCCAGGTCCAGGTTGGCTTGGCCGCTTCGGCGGCCAGTTCGTTGACGGCCTTGATGACAGCCTGGAACTCATCGTGAGCGAACAGTACAGCGCCCAGCATCTGGTCTTCGGTCAGCTCTTTGGCTTCCGATTCAACCATCAGCACGGCTTCCGAGGTACCGGCAACGACCATGTCCAGGCTCGATGCTTTCAGTTGCTCGTAAGTCGGGTTCAGCAGGTAGCCGGTGCTTTCGTGGAACGCAACGCGGGCTGCGCCGATCGGGCCGTCGAAAGGAATACCGGAGATGGCCAGGGCCGCCGAGGTACCGATCATCGCCGCGATGTCCGGATCGGTCTTCTTGCTGGTGGAAACGACGGTGCAGACAACCTGCACTTCGTTCATGAAGCCTTCTGGGAACAGCGGACGGATCGGACGGTCGATCAGTCGGGAAGTCAGGGTTTCTTTCTCGGAAGGACGGCCTTCGCGCTTGAAGAAACCGCCAGGGATCTTACCGGCGGCGTAAGTCTTTTCCTGGTAGTGAACGGACAGAGGGAAGAAGCCTTTGCTCGGGTCAGCGGTCTTGGCGCCAACAACGGTCACCAGTACGGTAACGTCGTCATCAACGGTAACCAGCACTGCGCCGGAGGCTTGACGGGCGATACGGCCTGTCTCGAGGGTAACGGTCGACTGACCGAACTGGAATTTTTTGATAACCGGGTTCACGGTGTCCTACCTTCTTTGTGGCTCTTGGGGAACTTGTCTTCTTGCGAAATTCTTGGGCAATGCCGGGAATCGGCCCGACGCTCGTCCAGGGTAAAACGTGTGTCCAGATAAAACTTGAGGCTGGGAGCCTGCCATGGGCCAGCGGGAATCCCACTGGCACACGGCAGACAACCAACCTCTAGCGCAATCGCTTATTAGCGACGCAGACCCAGGCGACCGATCAGAGTCTGATAACGACCCAGATCCTTGCCTTTCAGGTAGTCCAGCAGCTTACGGCGCTGGTTTACCATGCGGATCAGACCACGACGCGAGTGGTGGTCTTTACCGTTGGCCTTGAAGTGACCTTGCAGCTTGTTGATGTTGTGGGTCAGCAGTGCAACTTGCACTTCTGGCGAACCAGTGTCACCAACAGCTTGCTGATAGTCAGCAACGATTTGTGCTTTTTCTTGAACGTCGAGAGCCATGAGGCAATCCTTTTTTCAGGAAACCACCCAAAGGGCAGTTTCAACAGGCCAGGGACAAATCCCTGTATCTAAAAATGAGTGTTGACCGTGCCTGTTAACAGCCACACTCGTTCGGTCATTCTGACCGAATCAGTCGACGCGGCGCGATGCGCCCGTCTTCGCTCACTTCACCGATACCGATAAAGCGACCGTTATGATCCTGTACCCGCACCATGCCGAACTTCGGGGCATCCGGGGCACGTACCGGCTGGCCGTTGAGCCAGTAGAACGCGCTGTGCTCCGAAAAGTGCAGCAATGGCCAATCGAGCAAACCGCTGTCCGATGGCATCAGGAAGCGATCAACTGCTTCATTGCCGCCTTCGGCGTGTACCGCTTCCAACTCTTCCAGCGTGACCGTCTGGGCCAGACTGAAAGGACCGGCCTGGGTGCGCCGCAGTTCTGCAACGTACGCGCCGCAACCGAGCTTTTCACCAATATCTTCCACCAGGGTACGGATATAGGTGCCTTTGCTGCAGTCCACGGCCAACCGGGCGGTGTCGCCTTCACAGGCGAGCAATTCCAAGCGCGCAATAGTAACAGAACGCGGTTCGCGCTCCACTACTTCGCCCGCACGTGCCAGCTTGTAAAGAGGCTGGCCATCACGCTTGAGCGCCGAGTACATCGGCGGTATCTGACTGATTTCCCCACGAAAAGCGGGTAAAGCAGCTTCAATATCAGCACGACCAACGGTCACGTCGCGAACCTGCAAAACATCACCTTCGGCGTCGGCCGTGGTGGTGGTCTTGCCCAGTTGCATCAGGGTTTCATAACCCTTGTCGGAGTCGAGCAGGTATTGGGAGAACTTGGTGGCCTCGCCAAAGCACAACGGCAACACGCCGGTGGCCAGTGGATCGAGGCTGCCGGTGTGCCCGGCCTTTTCGGCGTTGAGCAGCCAGCGGACCTTCTGCAACGCGGCATTGGAGGTAAAGCCAATGGGCTTGTCGAGCAGAATGATGCCGCTGACGTTGCGACGGATACGTTTGACCTGAGCCACCGCTTACTCCTTGGCGTCTTCAGGTGTGGACGGGTGCTGGCTGTCTTCAGCCACGGCGCGCTCGATCAGGGCCGACAGATGTGCACCCCGCACGACGCTCTCATCGTAGTGAAAGTGCAGCTGAGGAACACTGCGCAGCTTCATTTCACGGGCCAACTGCATGCGCAGGAAGCCTGCAGCCGAGTTGAGCACCTTGATGCTTTGCGCGATTTCTTCGCTGTTGTCCTGCCCCATCACGGTGATGAAGATCTTGGCGTGACCCACGTCACGGCTCACTTCAACGGCGGTGATGGTGACCAGGCCAACGCGTGGGTCTTTGACTTCGCGACGGATCAATTGGGCCAGCTCGCGCTGCATCTGATCGCCGATACGCTGGGTACGGCTGTATTCTTTTGCCATGTCTTGTTACCTGTTACTGCCACACGGTGAAACCCGTGGGGTCTGAAAGCGGCAAACGCCCGGCCTGACAAAAGCCAGACCGGGCGTTGCGTTTAGAGTCCGTACGCTGCGCGGGGCAATTGCATGCCCACGCGTTGCGTGGCTCCTGAAGTGCGCGAGTTAGAGGCTGCGAGCAACCTGAACCTTCTCGTAGACTTCGATCTTGTCGCCAGCCTTGACGTCGTTGTAGCTCTTGACGCCGATACCGCATTCCATGCCGGCACGTACTTCGGAAGCGTCATCCTTGAAGCGGCGCAGGGATTCCAGCTCGCCTTCGAAGATAACGATGTCTTCACGCAGTACACGGATAGGACGGTTACGGTACACAGTGCCTTCAACCACCATGCAGCCGGCGATCGCGCCGAATTTCGGCGAGCGGAACACGTCACGTACTTCGGCAATACCCAGGATGTTCTCCCGGACGTCGCTGCCAAGCATGCCGGTGAGGGCTTTCTTGACGTCTTCGATGATGTCGTAGATGACGTTGTAGTAACGCATGTCCAGGCCTTCCTGCTCGACGATCTTGCGAGCGCCGGCATCGGCACGCACGTTGAAGCCGAACAGTACAGCGTTGGAAGCCAGTGCCAGGTTGGCGTCGGATTCGGTGATACCACCGACACCGCCACCGACAACGCGCACTTGCACTTCGTCGTTACCCAGGCCGTTCAAAGCGCCGTTCAACGCTTCGAGGGAACCACGTACGTCAGATTTGAGGACGATGTTAAGCGTCTTCTTCTCTTCCTGGCCCATGTTCTCGAAGATGTTTTCCAGCTTGCCGGCGTGAGCACGGGCCAGCTTGACTTCACGGAACTTGCCTTGACGGAACAGAGCCACTTCACGGGCTTTCTTCTCGTCGGCAACCACGCTCATCTCGTCGCCAGCGTCCGGTGTACCGTCCAGGCCGAGGATCTCGACCGGGATAGCAGGACCTGCTTCCTTGATTGGCTTGCCGTTCTCGTCGAGCATGGCACGTACACGGCCGTAGTTCGAACCGACCAGCACCATGTCGCCTTGGCGCAGGGTACCGTCTTGAACCAGAACGGTCGCAACCGGGCCACGGCCCTTGTCCAGACGGGACTCAACTACAACGCCACGGCCAGGAGCCGATGGAGTAGCAGTCAGTTCCAGAACTTCGGCTTGCAGCAGAACGGCTTCGAGCAGTTCGTCAACACCAGTACCCATCTTCGCGGAAACCGGTACGAATGGAGTGTCGCCACCCCACTCTTCGGATGTCACACCGTGAACCGACAGTTCGCTACGGATGCGATCGAGATCGGCGCCCGGCTTGTCGATTTTGTTCACAGCGACTACCAGCGGAACGCCAGCTGCCTTGGCATGCTGAACGGCTTCGATGGTTTGTGGCATCACGCCGTCGTCGGCTGCAACCACCAGGATCACGATGTCGGTCGCCTTGGCACCACGGGCACGCATTGCGGTAAACGCAGCGTGACCAGGGGTATCGAGGAACGTCACCATGCCACGGTCGGTTTCAACGTGGTACGCGCCGATGTGCTGGGTGATACCCCCGGCTTCGCCTGCGGCTACCTTGGCACGACGGATATAGTCGAGCAGGGAGGTTTTACCGTGGTCAACGTGGCCCATTACGGTCACAACCGGTGCACGGGAAACCGCCTCACCTTCAAACTTCAGGGACTCGGCCAGGGAATCTTCCAGGGCGGTGTCGCTGACCAGGGTCACTTTGTGGCCCAGCTCTTCAGCAACCAGTTGGGCAGTTTCCTGATCCAGTACCTGGTTGATGGTGGCCGGTGTGCCCAGCTTGAACATGAACTTGATGATTTCAGCAGCCTTGACCGACATCTGCTGGGCGAGGTCGCCCACAGTGATGGTCTCGCCGATCTTCACTTCACGCACGACAGGGCCGGTTGGGCTCTGGAAACCGTGGGCGTTGCGTTTCTTCAGCTTGGCCTTGCCGCGACCACCACGACGGAAGCCATCGCTTTCCTCGTCGGTAGTACGTGGGGCAACGCGTGGAGCAGGCGCTTTCTCTTTGACCGAAGCACGATGCGGAGCGTTTTTGCGCTCGCCATCGCCACCACCACCGCGACGATTGTTATCGTCGGCACGTGGTTTGTCCGGACGACGAGGTTCGTCGCGTTTACGGGCGTCAGCAGCCGGTGCTGGTGCAGCGGCAACCGGAGCGGCCTCACGCACAGCTTCAACTGGCGCGCTAGGCGCGGCGACCGCTTCAGTGGCAGCAGGTTGCGCAGCAGCAGGCTGGCGACGCGCTTCTTCTTCGGCGCGACGCTTGGCTTCTTCTTCAGCCTTCTGACGAGCAGCATTTTCTACTGCGCGACGTTCTTCCAGTTCGCGTTTGCGCTCGGCTTCGATTTCTTCCGGGCTGCGCTGTACGAAGACTTTCTTCTTGCGTACTTCAACGCTGATGCTCTTGCTACCAGCAACACGCAGGGTGCTGGTGGTTTTGCGCTGCAATGTAATCTTGCGCGGTTCTTCCACTTTCGCCTTGTGGCTGCTCTTCAAGTGAGTCAGCAAAGACTGCTTCTCACTATCGCTCACACCTTCATCGGCGGCGGTGTGCGGCAGACCTGCCTCACGCATCTGCTGCAACAGGCGCTCTACCGGTGTTTTGACCTCATCGGCCAGTTGTTTCACCGTGACTTGCGTCATGCACTTCTCTCCTCAGGCCGCGCCTAGTTACTCGAACCAATGGGCTCGGGCGGCCATGATCAACTTGCCGGCACGATCATCGTCAATGCCGTCGATGTCGAGCAGATCGTCAATAGACTGCTCGGCCAGGTCTTCGCGGGTAATTACGCCGCGCACCGCCAGTTCCATCGCCAAATCCTTGTCCATACCCTCAAGCGAGAGCAGGTCTTCGGCCGGATGGGCGTCTGCCAGCTTTTCCTCAGTAGCGATGGCTTTAGTCAACAAACGATCCTTGGCCCGAGCGCGAAGCTCGTTGACGGTGTCTTCGTCAAAGCCGTCGATGTTGAGCATTTCTTCCAACGGTACGTAGGCAATCTCTTCCAGGCTGGTGAAGCCTTCATCTACCAGCACCTGCGCCAGGTCTTCATCGACTTCGAGCTCTTCGATGAAGTTGCGCAGGATGTCACCGGTTTCAGCTTGCTGCTTAGCCTGGATGTCCGATTCGGTCATCACGTTCAGGGTCCAACCGGTCAGTTGGCTGGCCAGACGCACGTTCTGACCACCACGACCAATGGCCTGAGCCAGATTGTCTGCGCCAACGGCGATGTCCATGGCATGGGCATCCTCGTCAACGATAATTGCCGCCACTTCAGCCGGCGACATGGCGTTGATGACGAACTGCGCCGGGTTATCGTCCCACAGCACGATGTCCACACGCTCGCCACCCAACTCGCCCGACACTGCCTGAACACGCGAACCGCGCATACCAATGCACGCGCCCTGCGGGTCGATGCGTTTGTCCTTGGAGCGGACCGCGATCTTGGCGCGCGAACCCGGGTCGCGGGACGCAGCCATGACTTCGATCAGGCCTTCGGCGATCTCCGGCACTTCGATACGGAACAGCTCGATCAGCATTTCCGGTGCGGTACGCGACAGGATCAGCTGCGGGCCGCGGTTCTCGGTGCGGATTTCCTTGAGCAGCGCACGCAGGCGCACGCCGACACGGAAGGTTTCGCGGGAAATGATGTCTTCGCGAGCCAGCAACGCTTCGGCGTTGTTGCCCAGGTCGACGATCACGTTATCGCGGGTGACCTTTTTCACGGTGCCGGAGATGATTTCACCCAGGCGCTCGCGATAGGCGTCAACGACTTGAGCGCGCTCGGCTTCGCGAACCTTCTGCACGATGACCTGTTTGGCGGTCTGTGCAGCGATACGGCCGAATTCGATCGATTCGATCTTTTCTTCGACGACATCACCGACCTTGGCACCAGGATGCGTTTCAGCAACCTTGCTTGGCCAGGTTTCGATGGCCGGATCATCAAGATCGGCTTCTTCGACGACCGTCCAGCGACGGAAAGTCTCATAGGCACCGGTGTGGCGGTTGATTTCCACACGCAGATCAACTTCGTCTTCAAAACGCTTCTTGGTAGCAGTGGCCAGGGCCAGCTCCAGCGCTTCAAAAATCACGTTTGCCGGTACGCCCTTTTCATTGGATACCGACTCAACAACCAGCAGTACTTCTTTGCTCATCGTACGCCTCGCCTTTCGCAAGCCATTGGATCCGCGGGATCCGCGTCTCAGTCAAAACTGGGAATAATGTTGGCCTTGTCGATCATATCGATCGGCAACAGGAATTCATGGTCTTCTACCTGCACCACGACATCCTGTTCTTCTACACCGCGCAGAAGGCCCTGAAAGTTGCGTCGCCCTTCAAAGGGAGATCGCAGCTTGATCTTCACTTGTTCACCGGCAAATTTTGCAAACTGATCAATAGTGAACAGTGGGCGTTCCATGCCTGGCGAGGAAACTTCGAGGGTGTATTCAACGGAGATCGGATCTTCAACATCCAGCACACCGCTGATCTGCCGGCTGACAATGGCACAATCGTCCACCAGCACGCCGCCCTCTTTATCGATATAAACGCGCAACATTGAGTGGCGACCTTGAGCCGAAAACTCAATACCCCAGCATTCATAGCCTAGGGCCACGACCACCGGGGCCAACAAGGCCTGCAACTCTTCTAGCTTGCTCGACACCTGAACCCCCTCGTGCATGTATGTGCATGCTGTGCAAAATAAAAAAATGGGCGAAACGCCCATCCTTGAAACGCCGTCGAACAGCGGCGTTGAAAGTGTCCAGCTAACAAAAAGCCCCTTAAAAGGGGCTCCGCTAAAACTGGTTGCGGGGGCCGGATTTGAACCGACGACCTTCGGGTTATGAGCCCGACGAGCTACCAGACTGCTCCACCCCGCGACAAAGCTGGGGCGGAAGTATACGACCGATCCCTTACAGGGTCAATGTAACCTTCCACCTACAAGAAAGCCCGCAACAGCGGGCTCTCCTGATAATTGGTACCGAGAAGGGGACTCGAACCCCTACACCCTATGGGCACAACCACCTCAAGGTTGCGTGTCTACCAATTCCACCACCTCGGCAATACAGCGTTTACAACCCTTCTTACTTCTGCTCTTGAGCTGGAGGCACGTCAGTCGCTGGAGTAGCCGACTTTTGCTCTTGAAGCACCGGGACATCATCAGAAGCCGGTTTTGCTTTTGGTACTTCCAACACTGCTGGGTTTGGGAGACCTACTTGAGTCAGCACATGAGCTTTCTCTTTAGCAAAGTAACCTAACCCCAAGCTGGTTATGAAGAAACCGGCGGCAAGTATAGCAGTAAACTTACTAAGAAAGGTAGAGGAACCTTGGCTTCCGAACACAGTATTTGAAGCACCTGCACCGAAAGACGCACCAGCATCCGCACCTTTACCCTGTTGCAGCAAAACCAGAGCAACTACGCTCAGAGCAGCCAACAGATGAAAAACGACTACGACTGTTTCCAGCATTTTTTCAGTTTCCCGCGGCGCGACAGATCGCACCGAACTCATCTGCATTCAGGGAAGCTCCACCAATGAGCCCCCCATCGATATCCGGCATGCCGAACAGTTCGACCGCATTGGCCGCCTTCACGCTGCCGCCGTATAGAAGCCGCACACCTTGTGCGACTTCAGAATTCTCTGCCGCCAACTGCGCGCGGATGGCTGCGTGCACATCCTGCGCCTGTTGCGGTGTAGCAGTCAGCCCGGTACCAATGGCCCAGACCGGCTCGTAAGCGATAACTGCCTTTGCAAACGCACCAACACCCAACTCCTCGATGATGCTGCCCAGCTGACGCGAGACAACTTCAAGAGTCTTGCCCGATTCGCGCTGCTCCAGGGTTTCCCCTATGCACAACACCGGAATCAAGCCACAAGCCTGTGCTGCTGCGAACTTGCGATTGAGTGTTCCATCACGCTCGCCCATCATCTGACGGCGCTCGGAATGCCCGACAAGCACATAGGAACAACCCGCATCGACCAACTGGCTCGGTGCAATCTCACCGGTCAATGCGCCTTGCATGGCTTCCACCGCAGAATTCTGCGCGCCGACCTGGATCGACTTGCCTTTCAAGCCATCAACCACTTGGGTGATATGCAAGCAAGGCGGGAAAACCGCGATATCAACACCGCTCGGCAAGGCCAAGTGACGAAGGCCATTGATCAGCTCAGCGACACTGGCGCGGGTACCGTGCATCTTCCAGTTACCAGCTACCATAGTGCGACGCATGCTGTACCTCGTCGGTCAAAGTGGGCGCAGATGTTACCCAACCACATCATCACTGGCAAGCCGAATTCAGGCGCAAACTTCAGTTACCAGTTTTGCCAGGTCTTCGGCATGGCCGCGAACCTGTGTTTCGTCATCACCTTCGACCATGACACGCACCAACGGCTCTGTGCCGGACTTGCGCAACAACACACGGCCACGCCCCTCCATAGCCAGGGTTACACGCTCACATGCCTCTTTGACAGCCGGATGCTCAATAGGATTTGAGCCGCCCGCAAAACGCACGTTCAGCAATACTTGCGGGCACTTGCGCATGGCCTGGCGCGCCTGGGCCAGACTTTCTTCACGACGCTTCATGGCCATAAGCACCTGCAGCGCAGCAATGATCGCATCGCCTGTCGTGGTGTGCTGGAAGCAGACTACGTGTCCGGAATTCTCACCACCTACCTGCCAGTTGCGCTCAAGCAGTTCCGCGATCACATAGCGGTCACCGACATTGGCACGCACGAACGGAATACCCAGATCCGCCAGGGCCAGTTCAAGCCCCAAGTTACTCATCAACGTACCGACGACACCCCCCTGCAGCTTGTTACGCTCATGCAGGTCGCGAGCAATGATGAACAGGAGGTCATCACCATCAACAATGACACCCGTGTGATCCACCATCAGTACACGATCACCATCACCATCAAAGGCAATACCCAGGTCGGCATGCCCGGCAAGTACGGCGGCCTGCAACTGCTCCATATGGGTGGAGCCGCAGTTCTCGTTGATGTTCAACCCGTTAGGCTGGGCCGACAGCACTGTCACGTCTGCGCCCAGCTCCTTGAATACGCTCGGCGCCACCTTGTAGGTCGCACCATGGGCGCAATCGACCACAATCTTCAGGCCGGCAAAACTGGTGCTGCTCGGCACACTGCTTTTGCAGAATTCAATGTATCGGCCGGAGGCGTCGTTGATACGCGACACCTTGCCAAGCTTGCTGGACTCAACCACCGTCATCGGCGCATCCAGGAGCTCTTCGATCATCAACTCGATCTCGTCCGGCAGCTTGGTGCCCTGGCCCGAGAAGAACTTGATGCCGTTGTCATCATGAGGGTTATGCGAGGCACTGATCACGATACCGGCTTCAGCGTGAAAGGTTCGCGTCAGGTAAGCGATGGCCGGCGTCGGCATCGGCCCCAGCAGCATCACATCGGCACCCGCGGCAGACAGCCCCGCCTCCAGCGCCGACTCGAACATGTAACCCGAAATCCGGGTGTCCTTGCCCACCAGGATGCGGCACGCGCCCATGCTGCGGAACGCCATACCTGCGGCCCAGCCGAGCTTTAGCATGAAATCAGGAGTAATCGGAAACTCGCCGACCCGACCGCGAATACCGTCGGTGCCAAAATATTTTTTAGTCATAAGTGCTCCATCATTCTTATTCGGCTGATTCTACCGCGGCAATCATACGCACCACATCCACCGTCTCGGCAACATCATGCACCCGCAAGATACGCGCACCCTTGGTGACTGCAAGCGCCGCCAGTGCAAGACCACCGTACAATCGCTCACCCACCGGGCGATTCAGCGCAAGCCCTATCATGCTCTTGCGCGAAACGCCGACCAGAAGAGGCCGACCAAGGGCATGCAAGGACTCCATATGCTTGAACAGACTTAGATTGTGCTGCAGGGTCTTGGCAAAGCCGAAACCAGGATCGAGGACGATCTTTTCCACAGCAATCCCGGCGGCAACGCAGTGCGCAACCCGCTCGGCAAGAAATCCACTCACCTCACCAACAAGATCATCATAGTGAGGACTGTCCTGCATATTGCTCGGCTCACCCAGCATATGCATCAGACACACCGGCAAACCGGTGGCCGCTGCCGCATCAAGCGCACCGTCACGCTGAAGGGAGCGGACATCGTTAATCATTCCCGCCCCCAGGCGCGCAGTTTCGCGCATTACCGCCGGGGTTGATGTATCAACCGAGATGATCACGTCCAGTTCACGCGCAATGCGTTCAACTATTGGCGCGACCCTCTCCAGCTCCTCTAAGGGAGAAACCAGTCGAGCACCAGGCCGAGTCGACTCACCGCCGACATCAATCAGGGTCGCTCCCGCCGCCACCATGGCCTCTGCATGACGCAATGCAGCATCGCGCTGGCTGAAGCGGCCACCATCGGAGAAAGAGTCGGGGGTTACATTGAGAATGCCCATGACATGCGTATGGGCCAAATCAAGAACCCGGTTGCCGCAAGGCAACCGGGTGGAGGACAACACAGAAGTCATTTCAAACCTTAGACGTCAGCTGCCGGGCCGCCAATCGGGGTTTCGGGGCGTTCGTTCTGGACCACGGGCGGAGTGCCAGAGGTGCCCGAACCGCCTTCCCAATCGCGAGGTTCACGCGGCGTGCGGCCGGCCATGATGTCGTCGATCTGGTCGGCATCAATGGTCTCGTACTTCATCAGCGCATCCGCCATGGCATCCAGCTTGTCGCGGTTATCCGTGAGGATCTGCTTGGCCGTGCCATAGCATTGGTCAATGATGCTGCGCACTTCGGAGTCGATCAGCTTGGCTGTCTCACCGGAGAAGCTGGCGTTTTGACCACCACCGCCACGCCCCAGGAACACTTCGCCTTCTTCTTCGGCATACATCAGCGGACCGAGTTTTTCCGACAAGCCCCACTTGGTCACCATGTTCCGTGCAATCTGGCTGGCACGCATGATGTCGTTGGAAGCGCCGGTGGTGACGCCGTCGAAGCCAAGGGTCATCTCTTCGGCAATCCGACCACCGTACAGCGAACAGATCTGACTGATCAGTGCGCGCTTGGACAGGCTGTAACGGTCCTCTTCCGGCAGGAACATCGTGACACCCAGCGCCCGACCACGCGGGATGATCGACACTTTGTAGACCGGGTCGTGCTCAGGCACAACACGACCGACAATGGCGTGACCGGCTTCGTGATAAGCGGTGTTCTGCTTCTCTTTCTCGGACATGACCATGGACTTGCGCTCGGCGCCCATCATGATCTTGTCCTTGGCCAATTCGAACTCTTTCATCTCCACGATACGCTTGCCGGTACGGGCAGCGAACAACGAGGCCTCGTTGACCAGGTTGGCCAGGTCGGCACCGGAGAAGCCAGGAGTACCACGGGCAATCACGGCCGGAGCCACATCGTCACCCATTGGCACTTTGCGCATGTGTACTTTCAGGATCTGTTCGCGACCACGGATATCCGGCAAGCCCACCACAACCTGACGGTCGAAGCGGCCTGGACGCAGCAATGCAGGGTCCAGCACGTCCGGACGGTTGGTAGCAGCGATCACGATGATGCCGTCGTTCATTTCAAAGCCGTCCATCTCAACCAGCAACTGGTTGAGGGTCTGCTCACGCTCATCATGACCGCCGCCCATGCCGGCGCCACGATGGCGACCGACGGCGTCGATTTCATCGATGAAGATGATGCAAGGCGCATGTTTCTTAGCCTGCTCGAACATGTCACGAACACGGCTGGCGCCCACACCGACGAACATCTCGACGAAGTCGGAACCGGAAATGGTGAAGAACGGCACCTTGGCTTCGCCGGCAATCGCCTTGGCCAGCAAGGTTTTACCGGTACCCGGAGGGCCAACCATCAGCACACCGCGAGGAATGCGGCCGCCCAACCGCTGGAACTTGCCCGGATCGCGCAGGAACTCGACCAGCTCGCCCACTTCTTCCTTGGCTTCGTCGCAACCGGCAACGTCAGCCAGCGTGGTTTTCACCTGGTCTTCGGAGAGCAGGCGTGCCTTGCTCTTGCCGAAACTCATCGGTCCGCCCTTGCCTCCCGCACCGCCTTGCATCTGACGCATGAAGAACATGAACACAGCGATGATCACCAGGATCGGGAAGCTGGCTACCAGCAACTGGGTCCAGATGCTCTGCTGCTCAGGCTGCTTGCCTTCGACGACCACGTGGTTATCCACCAGATCACCGATCAGACCGTTGTCCTGGATGGCCGGACGAATGGTCTTGAAGCTGTCGCCATCGTTGCGTTTGCCGGTGATCACGTAGCCATCAACCGCTACGCGCTCGACCTTGCCATCCTTAACTTGCTGGATGAAGTCGGAATAGTTGAGGGTCTGCGGCTCGTTAGGGCTGGAGAAGTTGTTCATCACCGTCACCAGGACAGCCGCGATGATCAACCACAGGATCAGATTCTTTGCCATATCGTTCAATTAACTACCCTCTGAAGCAAGCTCCGCTACTGGCGCGCGCTTCGCATGATATTCACCGGCCTAACTTACTACATTACCTACAACACTGGCAGGCGCCGTCTGTAACCCTTTGTGAAACTTTGACTACACAATATTCGTAAAGCTTCGTGACGAAAGCGATATAAAAAAACCTATCGACTCCCTTCAAACCTTCAAAGACGCTCATCACTGGCGGCGCCTTCGATGCCACGGAACCCCCGCGCCAGCAGATACTGCTCGCGAGACCGGTCACGCGAGGAGTCCGGCTTACGCATCTGCACCTTGTCGAACAGCTTGCGAATGTTCTTGTGGTACTCGTCGAAGCCTTCACCCTGGAAGACTTTGACCAGGAAATCACCACCCGGACGCAATACCCGACCCGCCAGATCCAGTGCCAATTCGCACAGGAACATGGCTCGCGGCATATCAACAGCCGGTAATCCACTCATATTGGGGGCCATGTCGGAAATCACAAGGTCCACCTGCGAATTTCCGACGGCTTCCAGGATTTCAGCCAGGACCGCGTCCTGGGTAAAGTCCCCGTGCACGAACGTCACATCCGGGATGCTGTCCATCTCCAGGATGTCGGAAGCGATCAACCGGCCTTGCCCACCAATCAGACGACTGGCCACCTGGGACCAGCCACCCGGGGCGGCACCCAGGTCGATCACGCTCATGCCTGGGCGGAACAATTTGTCCTTGTCCTGGAGTTCCAGCAACTTGTAGCTGGCCCGGGACCGGTAACCGTCCTTTTGCGCCTTTTTGACGTAAGGATCGTTGAAATGTTCTTGTAGCCACTTAAGGCTGGTTTTGGAACGGGCCACGGGCCACCTCGAAAAATAAAACGGGTCGTGATTAACTGGGCGGTCCCGGACTCGCTCGGGTAAACTGGCCGCCGCTTTTTACAAGATCAGACGCAGGGGTCAGATTATGCCGCTCACTCAAGAGCAGAAGAAACAGTACAAATCCATTGGCCACCATCTGAAACCAGTTCTGATTGTGGCAGATAACGGTTTGACTGAAGGTGTGTTAGCCGAATTCGAACGTGCACTGAACGATCATGAACTGATCAAGATCAAGGTCAACATCCTTGATCGCGAAGCTCGCCTGGCTGCTATTGCAGAACTGTGCAAGGCAGGCAAAGCAGACCTGGTCCAGGTCATCGGCAAGATGGCGCTGCTGTATCGCAAAAACTTCAGCGTCAACAAGCAACTGTCGAACGTACACCGCTTCAAGTAATAAAAAGGGTCACGGGCGTGCTTCGCGCGCCCCGCCACTCCATCCCGGTGCAGGCTGTAAAACCAGCACCAGGCCGGAGAACCCTAGCACAAGATAGCTGAATAGCTGCCAGCGCAACGCTTCCGGCAACCAGACATGCACCACGCAAAACATTGCGCATGCATACAGCGCCATCAACAGCAGTTGCCCGCGAATATCCCGCCACAAACTCCCCAAGCCCTCGGCCTTGACCAGCACCAATACCTGGAGTGTCACGCACGCCGCCGCAAAACCCACCAGCAGCGCACTGAGTAGTCCATCGATCTCGTCGATCAGCAGCGGTGCCAGGCCAATCAGGCCCAGCGCCGGCAACACACCGATGTGCAACAACCACAGGCCGCCCACCCAAAGCATCTGGGAGAGCTGCCAAAGCATGGCGCCCGCACGAAGCGGGCGCCGTCTTTCAGATGTGACGAACTTCAACAATCTCGTACTCGATCACACCGCTCGGCGTTTTCACAGCGACCACATCACCCTCTTCCTTGGCGATCAAGGCGCGAGCAATCGGAGACCCCACAGAGATCTTGCCTTGCTTGATGTCGGCCTCGTCCTCTCCCACGATGTGGTAGGTCACGCTTTCATCGGTCTCGACATTGGCGATTTCGACGGTCGTACCGAAGATCACCTTGCCCGTATGAGGAATGGTGGTCACATCGATGACCACGGAGTTCTGCAGACGGCCTTCGATGTCACGGATCCGCGCTTCGACCATACCTTGCTGCTCGCGGGCAGCGTGGTATTCGGCGTTTTCCTTCAGGTCACCCAGTTCGCGGGCCGTCCCGATGTCCTGGCTCAGCTTCGGACGGACGACCTTGGTCAGGTGGGCGTGCTCCTCTTCCAGGGCCTTGAAGCCCTGGACGGTCATTGGGTATTTGGTCATGCCTTCAATCCTGCGTGTAGATCCTGCAAGCGACGCACGGTCTTTTCCGGACCGAACTTGAGCGCTTCACAGATGGCTTCGCCAGCAGCAATGGTGGTGGTGCAGTAGATCTTGTGCTGCAAGGCGTTACGACGAATGGAATAGGAATCCGCGATCGACTGGCGACCTTCGGTGGTGTTGATGATCAGGGTGACTTCGTCATTCTTGATCATGTCGACCACGTGCGGACGGCCTTCCGTCACCTTGTTCACGCGACGCACTTTGAGGCCGGCAGCTTCGATCAGCTTGGCGGTCCCGGCAGTGGCCACGACTTCGAAGCCCAAGTTGATCAGATCGCGGGCCACGCCTGCAACCAGTGGCTTGTCGTCATCACGCACACTGATAAACGCAGTACCGCCGGTCGGCAGCACTTCGCTGGCGCCCATCTGGGCCTTGGCAAACGCCTCACCAAAGGTATCGCCAACGCCCATTACTTCACCGGTCGACTTCATCTCTGGGCCCAGGATCGGGTCCACGCCAGGGAATTTGGCGAATGGGAACACCGCCTCTTTCACACTGTAGAAGTTCGGAATGATTTCCTTGGTAAAGCCGATTTCCTTCAGGGTCTTACCAGCCATCACGCGGGCAGCGATCATGGCCAGGGACACACCGATGCACTTGGAAACAAACGGCACGGTACGCGAAGCACGCGGGTTGACCTCGATCACGTAGATGTCTTCGCCTTGCAACGCCAGTTGCACGTTCATCAGGCCGACAACACCCAGCTCCAGGGCCATTTTCTTGACCTGTTCGCGCATTTCGTCCTGGATGTGCGCCGGCAGCGAGTACGGCGGCAGCGAGCAAGCGGAGTCACCGGAGTGAACGCCCGCCTGTTCGATGTGCTGCATGATCGCGCCGATCACCACGTCGGTACCGTCGCACACCGCGTCCACGTCCATCTCGATGGCACAGTTGAGGAAGTGGTCCAGCAGCACCGGGCTGTCATTGGACACTTTCACCGCGTCACGCAGGTAACGCTTGAGCTCTTCTTCTTCGTAGACGATTTCCATCGCACGACCGCCCAGCACGTAGGACGGACGCACCACCAGCGGGTAGCCGATCTTGCTGGCGGCACGGATGGCTTCGTCTTCGCTGCGCACAGTGGCGTTTGGCGGCTGACGCAGGTTCAGGCGCTCAACCATTTGCTGGAAGCGCTCGCGGTCTTCTGCACGGTCGATGGCGTCCGGGCTGGTACCGATGATCGGCACGCCGGCCGCTTCCAGGGCACGCGCCAGTTTCAGCGGAGTTTGCCCGCCGTACTGGACGATCACGCCTTTTGGCTTCTCGACGCGCACGATTTCCAGCACGTCTTCCAGGGTCACTGGCTCGAAGTACAGACGATCGGAGGTGTCGTAGTCAGTGGAAACGGTTTCCGGGTTGCAGTTGACCATGATGGTCTCGTAGCCATCTTCGCGCAGGGCGAGGGCAGCGTGGACGCAGCAGTAGTCGAACTCGATACCCTGGCCGATGCGGTTCGGACCGCCGCCCAGGATCATGATCTTGTCGCGACCCGACGGCGCGGCTTCGCACTCCTCCTCATAGGTGGAGTACAGGTACGCGGTGTCGGTGGAGAACTCGGCCGCGCAGGTGTCAACACGCTTGTAGACCGGGAAGATCTCCAGCTTGTGGCGATGGGTACGCAGGTTCTTCTCGGTCACACCCAGCAGCTTGGCCAGACGCTGATCAGAGAAACCTTTGCGCTTGAGGCGGAACATCATGTCGCGGTCGATGCTGGCCAGACCCAGGGTCTTGACCTTCTCTTCTTCCTTGATCAGATCTTCGATCTGCACCAGGAACCACGGGTCGATCATGTTCATGCCGAAGATGTCTTCGACGGTCATGCCGGCACGGAACGCGTCCGCCACGTACCAGATGCGCTCGGCGCCCGGCACGGTCAGCTCGCGCTTGAGCACGCTCATGCTTTCCGGGTTGCTCAGGTCGAGTTTCTCGTCCAGGCCGCAAACGCCCACTTCCAGGCCGCGCAGGGCTTTCTGCAGGGATTCCTGGAAGGTACGACCGATGGCCATGACCTCACCGACAGACTTCATCTGGGTGGTCAGGCGCGCATCAGCCTTGGCGAATTTTTCGAAGGCAAAACGCGGCAGCTTGGTGACGACGTAGTCGATGGAAGGCTCAAAGGACGCCGGGGTCTTGCCGCCAGTGATGTCGTTCGACAGCTCGTCCAGGGTGTAACCCACGGCCAGCTTGGCCGCGACCTTGGCGATCGGGAAGCCGGTGGCTTTCGAAGCCAGGGCCGACGAACGGGACACACGCGGGTTCATCTCGATCACGACCATGCGGCCAGTGTTCGGGCAGATACCGAACTGAACGTTGGAGCCGCCGGTTTCCACGCCGATCTCGCGCAATACCGCCAGGGAGGCGTTACGCAGGATCTGGTATTCCTTGTCGGTCAGGGTCTGTGCCGGAGCCACGGTGATCGAGTCACCGGTGTGCACGCCCATCGGGTCGAAGTTTTCGATGGAGCAGACGATGATGCAGTTGTCCTTTTTATCGCGGACAACCTCCATCTCGTATTCTTTCCAGCCGATCAGGGATTCGTCGATCAGCAGCTCTTTGGTCGGCGACAGGTCCAGGCCGCGGGCGCAGATTTCTTCGAACTCTTCACGGTTGTAAGCAATACCGCCACCGGTGCCGCCCATGGTGAACGACGGACGAATGATGCACGGGAAACCCAGGGTCTCGAGGACCGCATTGGCTTCTTCCATGCTGTGGGCGATACCGGAGCGCGGGCAGGCCAGGCCGATGGACTTCATGGCCTTGTCGAAGCGCGAACGGTCCTCAGCCTTGTCGATGGTGTCGGCATTGGCGCCGATCATCTCTACGCCGAACTTTTCCAGGACGCCTTCGCGCTCAAGGTCCAGGGCGCAGTTCAGTGCGGTCTGGCCACCCATGGTCGGCAGCAGCGCGTCCGGACGCTCTTTCTCGATGATCTTGGCAACGGTCTGCCACTTGATCGGCTCGATGTAGGTGGCGTCGGCCATGGCCGGGTCGGTCATGATGGTGGCCGGGTTGGAGTTCACCAGGATGACGCGGTAGCCCTCCTCGCGCAGAGCCTTACAGGCCTGGGCGCCGGAGTAGTCGAATTCACAGGCCTGGCCGATCACGATCGGGCCAGCGCCGAGAATCAGGATGCTTTTTATGTCTGTACGTTTTGGCATGGGTTTGTCACTCAAATCCGCAGGTCAGTCGGCAAGCCGTCTTGAACAATCTTTGAAGAGCCTGCGGGGGCCACCGACATCCGGGGCCGCCCGCAGGCCGCTCAGTCAGCGTCGCTTGGCCATCTCATTGATGAAACGGTCGAACAGCGGCGCTACGTCGTTCGGGCCCGGGCTGGCTTCAGGGTGGCCCTGGAAGCTGAACGCGCTCTTGTCGGTGCGCTCGATACCCTGCAGGGAACCGTCGAACAGCGACTTGTGAATGGCGCGCACGTTGCTCGGCAGGGTGGCTTCATCTACCGCAAAACCGTGGTTCTGGCTGGTAATCATCACAACGCCGGTATCCAGGTCTTGTACCGGGTGGTTGGCGCCGTGGTGGCCATGACCCATTTTCAGGGTCTTGGCGCCGGAGGCCAGGGCCAGCAATTGGTGACCGAGGCAGATACCGAACACCGGAATCTCGGTTTCCAGCACTTCCTTGATCGCCTGGATGGCGTAGTCGCATGGCTCAGGGTCACCCGGGCCATTGGACAGGAACACGCCGTCCGGTTGCAGGGCGAGCACGTCGCTGGCCGGGGTTTGCGCCGGCACCACGGTCACGCGGCAACCGCGCTCGACCAGCATGCGCAGGATGTTGTACTTCACGCCGTAGTCATAGGCGACCACGTGGTAAGGCAGGTCTGCGGCTTCGATGGTCGCGTGGCTGTCGGTCTTCAAGTCCCAGACCGTGGAGCGCCATTCGTACTTCTCTTTGACGCTGACGACTTTCGCCAGGTCCATGCCCTTCAGGCCAGGGAAACCTTGGGCTGCGGCAATCGCCGCCTCTTCGGAAATATTGTCACCGACCATGATGCAGCCGTTCTGCGACCCCTTCTCACGCAGGATGCGCGTAAGGCGGCGCGTGTCGATACCCGCGATCGCCACAACATTGTTGGCCTTCAGGTAATCAGACAGCGACATCGTGTTACGCCAGTTGCTCGCAACCAGGGGCAGGTCACGAATCACCAGACCGGCCGACCAGACACGATCAGACTCGACGTCTTCCGGTGTAGTACCGGTGTTGCCGATGTGCGGATAGGTCAAGGTAACGATCTGTTGGGCGTAGGAAGGATCGGTAAGGATTTCCTGATAGCCGGTCATGGCAGTGTTAAACACTACCTCTCCAACGGTCTGACCGTCGGCTCCAATGGCTTCGCCGCGAAAAATGCTGCCATCAGCAAGGGCGAGTATGGCTGGCTTAGTCAAGAAGACCTCCCGTAAATAAAGCCTGAAAGGGCGATCGCAGGTTGTAAAAAAGCGGAGTGACGTATGGACACGTCACCCCGCTTCTTCACTGAATTATTCTGCGCGCTTTTAGTGGACACACTAAAGCTGTAGCTTACAGAAAAAGGCTTTTTTGGTCCACCGCTAATGAGCCTTAAAGGCAGGGGAATGCGACAGGACGTCGCTTAGCGGGTAAAAACGGGGCCTAAGCATAAGCTTGAGGCCCCGTTTTAGCTACTGCTTAGTGCAGATCCAGCACATAGCGCATGTCGTAAAGACCCGCTTCGCGACCTTCCAACCAGAGCGCTGCACGCACCGCACCCTTGGCAAACGTCATGCGACTGGACGCTTTGTGCGTGATTTCCAGGCGCTCGCCCTCAGTGGCGAACAAGACGGTGTGATCACCCACCACATCCCCCCCGCGCACCGTTGCAAAGCCGATGGTGTCACGCGCACGCGCGCCGGTATGGCCTTCGCGGCCGTATACCGCCACTTTCGACAGGTCGCGACCCAGCGCATCAGCGATCGCCTCGCCCATGCGCAGCGCAGTGCCCGACGGCGCATCGATCTTGTGGCGATGATGGGTCTCGATGATTTCGATATCCGCCTCATCCCCCAGCACGCGCGCTGCCAGATCAAGCAACTTGAGCGACAGGTTCACGCCCACGCTGAAGTTGGCCGCGAAGACGATAGGAATATCCTTGCCCGCCTCCACCAGCAACTGCTTCTGCTCAACCGTCAAACCGGTGGTGCCGATCACCATCGCCTTGCCCGCCTTGCGGCAGAACGCCAGGTTTTTCAGCATCACTTCCGGCAGGGTGAAGTCGATCAGTACGTCGAACTCGTCAGCCACCTGCTCCAGGTTGCCCGACAACGAAACGCCGATGCGCCCCAGCGAAGCCAGCTCACCGGCATCCGCTCCGATCAACGTGCTGCCCGGGCGGACGATCGCCGCCGTCAGCCCGGAGGCCGGCGAGCGTTGCTGCACCGCCTCGACCAGCGTCTTACCCATGCGCCCGGCAGCGCCCATTACGGCTATACGTCGCATATTCAATTCCTTACAGGTCGCCGAAGAAGCGCTTCACACCGTCGAAAAAGCCCGCGGTTTTCGGCGAGTGAGAGTCATCACCCTCCATCGAGCTGCGGAACTCCTCAAGCAGTTCGCGCTGACGGCGATTCAGGTTGACCGGAGTCTCTACCGCCACACGACACATCAGGTCGCCAGCACCGCCGCCACGCACCGGCGCAACGCCCTTGCCACGGATACGGAATTGCTTGCCAGTCTGGGTGCCTTCAGGGATCTTGAGCTTGACTCGACCGTCGAGCGTTGGAATCTCAAGCTCGCCACCCAGCGCCGCATCAACAAAGCTGATCGGCACTTCGCAGAACAAGTGCTTACCGTCACGCTGGAAGATCGAGTGCTCGCGCACATTGATCACCACGTACAAGTCCCCCGTAGGGCCACCCTGCGTACCCGCCTCGCCTTCACCCGACAGACGAATGCGATCACCGGTATCCACACCCGCCGGCACTTTCACCGAAAGGGTTTTGTACTCTTCGACACGACCTTCGCCGTGGCAGGAGTCGCACGGGTCGGAAATGATCTTGCCCTGGCCATGGCAGCGCGGGCAGGTCTGCTGCACAGAGAAGAAGCCCTGCTGCATACGGACCTGACCAATACCGCCGCACGTTGGGCAGGTGATCGGCGAAGAGCCTTTCTTGGCCCCCGAGCCGTCGCACGGCTTGCAGTTGACCAGCGTCGGCACACGGATATTGACGCTGGTGCCGCGTACGGCTTCTTCCAGATTCAACTCCAGGGTGTACCGCAAGTCGCTGCCACGCTGGGCGCCGCCACGCTGACCACCCCGGCCACCACCGAAGAAGTCGCTGAATACATCGCCGAAGATATCGGAGAAGTTCTGGCCACCAAAACCGGCACCGCCACCGCCCATGCTCGGGTCGACACCGGCGTGGCCATACTGGTCGTACGCTGCCCGTTTGTTGGGATCGGACAGGCATTCGTAGGCCTCGTTGGCCTCTTTGAACATTTCCTCGGATTCTTTGCTATCCGGATTACGGTCCGGGTGATGCTTCATCGCCAGGCGACGGTAGGCCTTCTTCAGGTCCGTCTCGCTGGAGCCGCGCTCCACACCCAATACTTCGTAATAGTCACGCTTTGCCATAAGTCTTTGCACTCTTAAGGACGTTCGGCCAGACCCTCCTGAGCCTTGCCAAACTCGTTGAGCCCCAATACAGGCCCGGACCCAACTCACGTCAATTCAACGATCCTGGTCATTACTACTTTTAGCCAGGGACCCGGCCAAAAATGCGGTATTTACTGCTCGGAAAGCAGGAGCATTCCCGATCACACCGCCAGCATCCGAAGACTGTCGCATGCTGTAAAAATTCGCATACCCCAGACACGCCAACGCGGGAGCAAGCTCCCGCGCGGCGACATCCTACCAGTCACCGCTTGATAGCGGTCAACCGGGCGACCAACTTACTTCTGGTCTTTGACTTCTTCGAACTCGGCATCGACAACGTCGTCGTGCTTGGCTTCAGGCTCTGCCTGTTGCGCAGCACCGTCAGCTGGCTGACCTTGTTCGGCGTACATTTTCTGAGCAACTGGCGCAGACACTTTCGACAGTTCTTCGATCTTGGCTTCGATAGCTGCCTTGTCATCGCCTTTCACGGCGGTTTCCAGGGCAACGACAGCAGCTTCGATGGCAGCCTTCTCTTCGGCAGTCACTTTATCGCCAGCATCAGCGACCATTTTGCGCGTCGAGTGAACCAGCGCATCACCCTGGTTACGGGCGCCAGCCAGCTCGGCAAACTTGGCATCCGCATCAGCGTTCGCTTCAGCATCACGAATCATCTGTTGAATTTCTTCATCAGACAGACCGGAGTTGGCCTTGATGGTGATCTTCTGCTCTTTGCCAGTCGCCTTGTCTTTCGCGCCAACGTGCAGGATGCCGTTGGCATCGATGTCGAAGGTCACTTCGATTTGTGGCACACCACGTGGAGCTGGTGGAATCTCGGCCAGGTCGAACTTGCCCAAGGACTTGTTCTGAGCAGCCTGCTTACGCTCACCTTGCAGCACGTGAATGGTCACCGCGCCCTGGTTGTCGTCGGCAGTCGAGAACACCTGGGATTTCTTGGTAGGAATCGTGGTGTTTTTCTCGATCAGCGCAGTCATCACGCCGCCCATGGTTTCGATACCCAGGGTCAGCGGGCTGACGTCCAGCAGCAGCACGTCTTTCACGTCGCCGGCCAGTACCGCACCCTGGATGGCAGCACCCATGGCAACCGCTTCGTCCGGGTTCACGTCTTTACGTGCTTCCTTGCCGAAGAACTCGGTAACTTTCTGTTGAACCAATGGCATACGGGTCTGACCGCCCACCAGGATCACGTCGTTGATGGAACCCACGTCGATACCGGCGTCTTTCAGCGCGATGCGGCAAGGTTCGATGGTGCGCTGAACGAGGTCTTCAACCAGTGCTTCCAACTTGGCGCGAGAGATCTTCACGTTCAAGTGCTTAGGACCGGTGGCATCTGCAGTGATGTACGGCAGGTTCACGTCGGTCGAATTGCTCGAAGACAGTTCGATCTTGGCTTTTTCAGCAGCTTCTTTCAGACGCTGCATCGCCAGCGGATCACCTTTGAGGTTGATGCCGCTTTCTTTCTTGAATTCGTCAACGAGGTAGTCGATCAGACGAATGTCAAAGTCTTCACCACCCAGGAAGGTGTCACCGTTGGTGGCCAACACTTCGAACTGGTGCTCGCCGTCAACTTCAGCGATCTCGATGACCGACACGTCGAAAGTACCACCACCCAGGTCATAAACGATCACGGTGTGGTCGCCTTTGGCCTTGTCCATACCGTAAGCCAGCGCAGCTGCGGTTGGTTCGTTGATGATACGTTTTACGTCCAGGCCCGCGATGCGACCGGCATCTTTAGTGGCCTGACGCTGACTGTCGTTGAAGTAGGCCGGAACGGTGATCACCGCTTCGGTCACTGTTTCACCCAGGTAATCTTCGGCCGTTTTCTTCATCTTTTTCAAGACTTCAGCCGAAATCTGCGGTGCGGACATCTTGTTGCCATTTACTTCAACCCAGGCGTCACCGTTGTCAGCCTTGGCGATTTTGTAAGGCACCATCTTGATGTCTTTCTGTACGACTTCTTCGTCGAATTTACGACCGATCAGACGCTTTACTGCGTACAGAGTGTTGTGCGGGTTGGTGACAGCCTGGCGCTTGGCCGACTGACCGACCAGGATCTCGCCGTCATTTGCGTAAGCAATGATCGACGGAGTGGTACGCGCGCCTTCCGCGTTCTCGATGACTTTGGCCTTGCCGTTTTCCATGACGGACACACACGAGTTGGTGGTCCCCAGGTCGATACCGATAATTTTGCCCATGATTTACTCTCCCGAAACTTGAATTTGGTTGCCGCAGCAGTGGTGGCTAACTGCGGTAGCACTTAAACGCTTGACTTATAGATGGGGGCTTTACAGCGTATTTCAAGCCTGCTCATCAATAGAAGGCGCAACCGGTGCAGGCGCCTTGCTCACCACGACCATCGCCGGACGCAGCAGGCGACCGTTGAGCTGATAGCCCTTCTGGAACACTTTCAGCACGCTGTTAGGCTCCAGGTCATGGCTTTCCTGCATGGACATGGCCTGATGATGTTCAGCGTTGAACGGTTCGCCGCCGGTTGGATCGATGGCTTCCAACTGATAACGCTTCAGGGTGTCCTGGAACATTTTCAGGGTCAGCTCGATCCCTTCGCGCATTGGGCGGATGTTTTCGTCATCCGGATTGGACAACTCGAGACCACGCTCCAGGCTGTCGATGATCGGCAGCAAGTCACCGGCGAATTTTTCCAGTGCGAACTTGTGAGCCTTCTCTACATCCTGCTCGGCACGGCGGCGGACGTTCTGCAGATCGGCGGCAACACGCAAAGACTGATCCTGCGCAGCCGCCAATTGCTCTTCGAGCACTTGCACGCGAGTTGCCAGCTCGTCGCCGACAGCCGAATTGGCGTCTGGAGTTTGCGTATCCTGCGTCTGTTCGTCAGCCATAGTTTTCTCCTTTCAAAATCATGCGCGAACTCAACTCGCGCTTCTGTTCCGGTATATGGGGCCACAATTTCCAGGTTCAAGGGCGTAGGCGTTACCAAAAGTCTTTCCCATGACCGGGATCAATTCCTGCCCCTTCATTCCTCAGCGCGCTAAAAAACGCGTCTATTCAAGCAAATCGAGCTAAACGCCAGGATTGTCAGCCCCGAACAAAACACTGTATAAATAACCAGACCTAAAGCCTGGGAGCGGCCGTCATGCTCGTGCACCTGTCCGTACATAACTACGCCATCGTTGAACACCTGGATCTCGAACTGGATCGCGGGATGAGCGTAATCACAGGCGAAACCGGCGCCGGCAAGTCGATCATGCTCGATGCCCTGGGTCTCACCCTGGGTGATCGCGCCGACAGCGGCGTAGTGCGCCCCGGCGCAGACAAGGCTGATATCCTGGCCACCTTCGACCTGGCCGATATTCCCGAGGCCGAAACCTGGCTGGCCGAACGCGACCTTGATAATGAAGGCCCGTGCATCCTGCGACGGGTTATCACGGCGGAAGGTCGCTCGCGCGGCTATATCAACGGTACGCCCTGCCCACTGGGCGACCTGAAAGCCCTGGGCGAGCTGCTTATCGATATCCACAGCCAGCATGAGCACCAGTCGCTCCTGAAGACCGACACCCATCGCCGCCTGCTCGATGAATACGCCGGCGCCACAGACCTTGCCCGCCAGGTGCAACTGGCCGCCCAGCGCTGGCGCCAGACTCGCCAGGAACTGGAGCGACTCTCCAACTCCGGCGATGAACAACGTGCTCGCCATCAGTTGCTCAGCTATCAACTCGAAGAACTGGAGAGCCTGGGCCTGGGCGAGAACGAACTGGAGCAGCTCGAGCAGGAACACAAGAACCTCACCAACGCAGAAACCCTGCTGGGTATTTGTCGCCAGGTGGTTGAGCAATGCAGTGAAAGCGACTCAGGCAACGTGCTCAATGCACTGACTGCCAGCCTCAATCGCTTGTCGAGCGTGAACAATGCCTCTGGCTCGCTGAGCGAAGCTACGACGCTGCTCACCAGTGCACAAATCCAGGTGGAGGAAGCGGTCGGCGAACTGAATCGCTTCCTGGATCACTTCGATGCCGACCCGGCACGCCTGCAGGAAATAGAAGAACGCCTGGACACCATCTATACCCTGGCGCGCAAGCATCGAATCCAGCCCACCGAAGTGGCGACAATGCAGCAAAAGCTGCTGGATGAAATCGAGACCCTGAATGCGAATGACGAGTCCATCGAACGACTGGGCGAAGAACTCGCCTCGTTCGCTCGTCATTACCAGGAGAAAGCGCGCGAACTGAGCGACCTGCGCCAACAAGCCGCGACCGGCCTGGCCAGCGCAGTAGAGCTGGAGATCCAACGCCTGGGCATGCCGGGCGGACGCTTCACCATCGAACTGCACGCCAACACCAGCAACGAGCTGCAACCCCACGGACTGGAGCAGGTTGAACTACTGGTAAGCGCCAACCCTGGACAGCCGCTCAAGGCGTTGGCAAAAGTGGCATCCGGCGGCGAGCTCTCGCGGATCAGCCTGGCGATCCAGGTAATTACCGCGCAAACCTCCCGGGTACCGACACTGGTATTCGACGAAGTTGACGTGGGCATTGGCGGGCCGACAGCAGAAATTGTTGGCCAACTGTTGCGACGCCTGGGGGATCGAGGCCAGGTACTGACGGTCACCCACTTACCGCAAGTGGCAGCCCAAGGTCATCAACACTTGTTTGTGCACAAGGTACGCGGCAGTGATGCGACGCACACGGCCGTGTCCAAGCTGAACAAGTCCGAACGTGTGGAAGAAGTGGCGCGCATGCTCGGCGGTATTGATTTGACCAAGGAGTCGTTGGCGCACGCGAAGAAAATGGTCGTGGCAGCAAAGGCCTGAGCGAACAACATTCCTTCTTTATAGAAAGCACGAAGGCGACCCTGAGGTCGCCTTCGATCGTTTTGCAGCGTAAATCTGCAGCGCTTGTTACTTTTTCTTACGGATGTACAGGACCAGATTATGGTCAACCAGATCGAAGCCATGCTCTTCAGCAATCTTATGCTGCAACGCTTCGATTTCCGGGCTGGTGAACTCGATAACCTCGTTGGTATCCAGGTCAACCATGTGGTCGTGATGACCACCGTCAGCCAATTCGAACACTGCATGACCGCCGTCGAAATTATGACGAACCACCAGCCCAGCGGCTTCAAACTGGGTCAGCACACGGTAAACCGTGGCCAGACCAACGTCCTCATTAGACTCCATCAGCGCCTTGTAGACATCCTCGGCACTCATGTGGCGCTGCTCAGCAGAATCGAGCATTTGTAGAATCTTGACTCGTGGCAGAGTCACTTTGAGACCGGCTTTGCGTAGTTCGCTATTTTCAACCATGGTTAGCTTTCTCGCGGATGCTGCTTCGCAGCTTCTCTTAATACGGGTATGATCGGCGTTTACGTTGTCCCAGCCAAGATAGTGGAAGTCGCCCACCGATGCAAAACACCAAGCTCTTGCTAACCAGTTTCACCTTTGTGGGACTGCTCGCACTCGCCGGTTGTTCATTCCCCGGGGTTTACAAAATCGACATCCAGCAGGGCAATGTCGTCACGCAGGACATGATAGACCAGTTACGCCCCGGAATGACCCGACGGCAAGTACGGTTTATCATGGGTAATCCCCTGCTGACCGACACTTTCCATGCCGATCGCTGGGATTATCTCTACAGCCTGCAACCAGGTGGCGGTGAACGCCAGCAGGAGCGCGTCAGTGTCATCTTCAATGGCAATGACCAGCTTGTCAGCCTGTCCGGCGACTTCATGCCCGGCGTAAGCCGTGATGAAGCCCTGCTTGGCAAGGATAACGGTAACAACGTGACTGCGCCTGCGCAGGAAGGCGAGAAGCCGAAGTCCGAAGTACCGGCCAAGCCTGGCTCCTTGCTCGACAAGATCCAGAAAGACGTCGACGGGGTGGAGACAGTACCCGTCCCGACGCCGCAGCCTCTGGACACCAGCCCGCAGTAAGTGTGCGGCGCTCAACAAAAAGCCCGGCATGCCGGGCTTTTTGTTGCCGCCATTTGGCTGGCCTATGGGTGCTGCTGCTTGGCCAGGGCCGCCTTGGCCGCGCGGAGCCGGCGCACCTCTTTCGGATCCACCAATAACGGACGGTAAATCTCAATACGGTCACCGGCCTGCACTGCGCGCACGTCGGCGTCCGCAACCACCTTGCCGAATATCCCCAAAGGGCAATTCGCTGGATCCAGCTCGGGAAATTGCGCTGCAATACCGGACGCCTGCACCGCAGCACGCAGATGAGTGCCCACCGGCACCGACACCGCCAGCAACACCTGGCGATCCTCGGCGGCATACACCACTTCGATCTCAACCATGCAGTTGCTTGGCTCGCTGACAAAAAGCATCCACCAGGGTATTGGCGGCCTGGTTGAACAACGGCCCCAACGTCGCCCGCACAATAGGCCCGGCATAGTCAAAAGAAAGATCCAGGCTGATTTTGCAGGCCTTATCCGTCAGCGCCTTGAACACCCATACGCCATGCAGTTGGGTAAACGGCCCTTCCTGCAAATTCATTTCGATGGACTTACCGGGCACCAGCACATTACGCGTAACAAAATGCTGACTAAGGCCACTCTTCGCGACCCCGACACTGGCGACCATGTGGTCATCACTGCTTTCCAGCACCTCGGCCGTTGAGCACCACGGCAGGAATTCCGGGTAACGCGCCACGTCGTTGACCAGGTCATAGAGCGCCTGTGCCGGATAGGGCAGCAGCGCTGAACGTTGAATATGCGTCGTCATGTGTGCGTTATTTCCACAGCTGAGGCAAACATCGCGAAAAAACAGCCCGATCCGCGAAAGAAAAAATCCAGAGAACTGCCTGCATTGTCCGGGATTCATCCAACACGCTCAAGCACGCAGGTTGACCGTAGCCGACACGCTCGCAACTCCCTATAATGCCGCCCCTATGGCTAAACAAAAGAAACACCCCACAGGGACCATCGCGCAAAACAAAAAGGCGCGACACGATTACTTCATCGAACATCGGTTCGAGGCTGGTCTGGTCCTGGCCGGCTGGGAAGTAAAGAGTCTGCGTGCCAGCAAGCTGCAACTGGTCGACAGTTATGTGCTGCTCAAGGATGGCGAGGCATGGCTGCTCGGCAGTCATATCACCCCGCTGACCACCGCGAGCACCCACGTGATCGCCGACCCGGTGCGTACGCGCAAGCTGCTGCTCAATGCCCGCGAACTGGAAAAGCTCGCAGCCGCTGTACAGCAGAAGGGCTATGCCTGCGTCTGTCTGTCCTGGTATTGGAGCAAGCACCTGGTCAAGTGCGAAATCGCACTGGGCAAGGGCAAGAAGGAATACGACAAGCGTGATTCCGAGCGCGAACGTGATTCCAACCGCGAACTGCATCGCGCCGTGCGCAACAAGGGCAAGGAAGAATAATCCTTGCTGCGATGCAGCCGTGGGCGCCCCCCCTCGGCTACACCCCCTTGCGCCGCTCCGCACGCGCCACGCGCTGAACTTCCTGACGCACCTCCTCCAGCACTTCCTGCACATACAGCAGGTGACGTGTTGAAACCTCGCGCGCCTGCTCGGCGCGACCTTCGATAATCGCCTGGTACAAATCCCGATGCTGATTGATCAGCATGTCGCGGGTTTCCGTACGCTGCTGGTACATGCCACCAATGTTGGTCACCACATTTCGTTTCAGCAGGTCGAACAGACCGCGAATGGTGTGCAGCAACACGGCGTTATGACTGGCTTCGGCGATCGCCAAGTGAAACCGCGCATCCGCCGCGCCCTCTTCCGCTCGACTCACTTCATCGCAGCGGGTGTAGCAATCCTGTAGCACCTCGAAAGCCGCCGTCAGCCGCTCGCGATCAACCTCCGTGGCGCGCAGCGCGGCGTAATAGGCGCAAGACGCTTCGAGGGTCTGACGAAACTCCAGCAGATCACGCTGGGCCTCGGGATTGTTCTCCAGCAGGTGCAGCAACGGATCACTGAACGTGGAGCCCAGGGACTCAGCCACATAATTGCCACCGCCTTGACGGCTGACGAGCAAACCCTTGGCCGCCAACTTCTGGATCGCCTCGCGCAAGGAAGGCCGCGACACCCCGAACTGCTCAGCCAAAGCGCGCTCGGCCGGCAAGCGCTCGCCCGACTTCAGCGTGCCCTCGAGGATCATGCCCTCAAGCTGCTCGACAATATCGTCAGACAAACGGCGCTGACGCACCTGATCAAACCCCATCACTCACTCTCCACCATCCCGACCACTCGCCGGGGCTCTATTCTGGCCTATCGCAGCGCTTGCGGCACCTATCAGAACGCCTTCCTTTCAACCGATCAGCCCCCTGCACACCGACCTACGACCAAAGTTTCGCAAGCGGCAAATTGACACGCCCCTGGCAAGGCTTTTACTCTAGCCAACAGCGATTGTAAATTGGTATTACCAATTATCCAAGCTGACCAAACAACAACAATCAGGGGCCACCCCATATGCAAACCTGGCAACAGCTCTACAGCCCGCTCGGCAGCCTCGGCCTGTCCGCACTGGCGGCCGTCATCCCGATCGTATTCTTCTTCCTGGCCCTGGCCGTGTTTCGCCTCAAAGGGCATGTGGCCGGCAGCATCACCCTGGCGCTATCGATCCTGGTGGCGATCTTCGCCTTCCAGATGCCTGTGGACATGGCGCTGGCCGCCGCCGGTTACGGCTTTGCCTACGGCCTATGGCCTATCGCGTGGATCATCGTCGCGGCCGTGTTCCTCTACAAACTCACGGTCAAAAGCGGCCAATTCGAGATCATCCGCAGTTCGGTCCTGTCGATTACCGATGACCAACGCCTGCAAGTGCTGCTGATCGGCTTCTGCTTCGGCGCCTTCCTGGAAGGTGCGGCCGGTTTTGGCGCCCCCGTGGCGATCACCGCAGCGTTGTTGGTCGGCCTGGGCTTCAACCCGCTGTACGCCGCCGGCCTGTGCCTGATCGCCAACACCGCGCCTGTCGCATTCGGCGCCTTGGGCATCCCGATCATCGTGGCCGGGCAAGTCACCGGCATCGACGCGTTCAAGATCGGCGCCATGACCGGCCGCCAATTGCCGCTGCTGTCGCTGTTCGTGCCTTTCTGGCTGGTGTTCATGATGGACGGCTTGCGCGGCGTGCGTGAAACCTGGCCGGCCGCTCTGGTGGCAGGTTTGAGCTTTGCCATCACCCAGTACTTCACCTCCAACTTCATCGGCCCGGAACTGCCGGACATCACCTCGGCCCTGGCCAGCCTGATTTCCCTGACGCTGTTCCTGAAAGTCTGGCAGCCCAAGCGCACTGCGGGCGCACAGATAGCCGGCGCCACCTCCAGCGCTGCGGTCACCGCGAGTGCGGGCGGTTTCGGCCTGCCGCGCAACACAACTGTCTCGCCCTACAGCCTGGTGCAGATTTTCAAGGCCTGGTCGCCGTTCCTGATTCTCACGGTGCTGGTCACCATCTGGACCCTCAAGCCGTTCAAAGCGATGTTCGCCGCCGGTGGCTCGATGTACAGCTGGGTGTTCAACTTTGCGATCCCGCACCTGGATCAACTGGTGATCAAGGTCGCCCCGATCGTGACCAACCCCACTGCGATTCCGGCCGTGTTCAAGCTGGACCCGATTTCCGCGACCGGCACCGCGATTTTCTTCTCCGCGCTGATCTCGATGCTGGTACTGAAGATCGACATCAAGACTGGTCTTACCACTTTAAAAGAGACCTTCTACGAACTGCGCTGGCCGATCCTGTCCATCGGCATGGTGCTGGCCTTTGCTTTCGTCACCAACTACTCCGGCATGTCGTCGACCATGGCGCTGGTATTGGCTGGCACCGGTGCAGCCTTCCCGTTCTTCTCGCCTTTCCTCGGCTGGCTGGGGGTTTTCCTGACAGGCTCCGACACGTCGTCCAACGCCCTGTTCAGCTCGCTGCAAGCCACCACTGCGCATCAGATCGGTGTGAACGACACCCTACTGGTTGCCGCGAACACCAGCGGCGGCGTCACCGGCAAAATGATCTCGCCACAATCCATCGCCGTGGCCTGCGCCGCCACCGGCCTGGTGGGCAAGGAATCCGACCTGTTCCGCTTCACCCTCAAGCACAGCTTGTTCTTTGCCACCATCGTCGGGCTGATCACCCTGGCCCAGGCCTACTGGTTCACCGGTATGCTGGTGCACTGAGACCTGCATGCAATAGGGTAAGAATCGACGCCGGACAACGGTTCCGGCGTCTGCTATTTCTGGAGGACCGATGAGCCTGCCTGCTGCTTTCCTGCGCGACGCCGCACAACTGATCCCGAAAGATCGACGCTTCGACGACCCGCTTTCCACCCTCGCCTTCGGCACCGACGCCAGTTTTTACCGACTGATCCCACAGCTGGTAATCCGCGTGGAGTCGGAAGACGAAGTCGTCGCGCTGCTGCAACTGGCTCAACGCGACCACGTTCCAGTGACCTTCCGTGCCGCTGGCACCAGCCTGTCCGGGCAAGCCATCAGCGACTCGGTGCTGATCGTACTGGGGGACAACTGGAATGGCCGCGAAATTCGCGGCCAAGGCACACAAATCCGCCTGCAGCCCGGCGTGATCGGCGCCCAGGCCAACGCGTGGCTGGCGCCGTTCGGACGCAAGATCGGGCCGGACCCAGCGTCGATCAACGCCTGCAAAATCGGCGGCATCGTCGCCAACAATGCCAGCGGCATGTGCTGCGGCACGGCGCAGAACACCTACCACACCCTGGCCGGGATACGCCTGGTATTGGCTGACGGCAGCCGCCTGGATACCGAAGACGCAGCCAGCGTGGCGGCGTTTCGCGAACAGCACGGCGCGCTGCTTGAGCGTCTGGCGGCACTGGGGCGCGAGACCCGTGCAAATACTGAACTGGCGGCAAAGATCCGCCACAAATATCGTCTGAAAAATACCACCGGGCTGTCACTCAATGCCTTGGTGGATTTCGACGACCCCCTCGATATCCTCAGCCATCTGTTGGTAGGTTCCGAGGGCACCCTCGGGTTTATCAGCGCGGTCACCTACGACACCGTGATCGATCACCCCAACAAAGCGTCGGCGTTGATTGTGTTTCCAGACGTCGAAACCTGCTGCAATGCAGTCACCGTCCTCAAGACCCAACCCGTTTCGGCCGTTGAGCTGCTGGACCGTCGCAGCATGCGCTCGGTACAGAACAAGCCGGGCATGCCCGCTTTCGTACAGCACCTATCGGAAAATGCCTGCGCCCTATTGATCGAGTCGCGTGCAGCGTCCTCGTCGTTACTGCACGAGCAACTGGCGCTGATCATGGCTTCCCTGGCCCAGTTTCCGGTCGAGAAGCAGGTCGACTTCACCGAAGACCCCGTGGAAAACGCCCGCCTGTGGGCGATCCGCAAGGACACCTTTCCCGCTGTCGGCGCCGTGCGCAAAACCGGCACCACGGTAATCATCGAGGACGTGACCTTCCCGGTCGAACAACTGGCAATCGGCGTGAATCGCTTGATCGAGCTGTTCGACAAACATCACTACGACGAAGCGATACTTTTCGGACACGCGCTGGAAGGCAATCTGCACTTCGTGTTCACCCAAGGCTTCAACAGCGCGGAAGAAGTCACACGCTACCAAGCGTTCATGGACGACGTGGCACAACTGGTAGCGGTGGAATTCGGTGGTTCGCTGAAAGCCGAACACGGCACCGGCCGCAATATGGCCCCGTTCGTCGAGCTGGAATGGGGCAGCGACGCCTACAAACTGATGTGGCAACTCAAGCGCCTGCTCGACCCCAACGGCATTCTCAACCCGGACGTGGTGCTCAGCGAAGACCCGCAAATCCACCTCAAGCACCTCAAGCCGCTGCCTGCCGCCGACGAGCTTGTGGATAAGTGCATCGAATGCGGTTTCTGCGAACCGGTGTGCCCGTCGAAAGGCCTGACTCTGAGCCCCCGCCAGCGCATCGTGATCTGGCGCGATATCCAGGCGAAAAAACGCGCTGGTATCGACACCGCTGAGCTGGAAGCCGCCTATCAGTACCAGGGCATCGACACCTGCGCCGCCACCGGCCTGTGCGCCCAGCGTTGCCCTGTAGGAATTAATACCGGCGACCTGGTGAAAAAACTGCGCAGCCGCGATGCTGACCGTACGAAAACCGCCGACTGGCTCGCCACGCATTTCGCCACCGCGCTGCAAGGCGCGCGTTTTACACTGCATGTGGCCAATGGCGCACGCATGCTGCTGGGCGCCCCGCGCCTGGCGAAGCTATCGGCCGGCGTGACCAGGCTGTCCAAGGGGCAGATTCCGCAGTGGACCAACGCCATGCCGCAGCCGGAGAAAGCCATTCGCTTCAGCCCGGCGGTGACGGACGAGCGACCCCGGGTGGTCTACCTGGCGGCCTGCGTCTCACGCGCCATGGGCCCGGCGGCGGGCGATAAAGAGCAGATGTCGCTGTACGACAAAACCCGCAACCTGTTGGAAAAAGCCGGATACCAAGTCGTATTTCCCGACAACCAGGACAGCCTGTGCTGCGGCCAGCCGTTCGCCTCCAAAGGTTACGCGGAACAGGCCGAACACAAGCGCCAGGAACTGATCGGCGCGCTGCTCCACGCCAGCCGTGGCGGGCTCGACCCGATCTACTGCGACACCAGCCCCTGCACCCTGCGCCTGGTGCAGGACCTGGGCGAAACGCGCCTGGATCTTTACGACCCCGTAGGATTTATCCGCACGCACCTGATGGACCGCCTCGACTTCACCCCCCAGGAAGCCCCCATCGCGGTGCATGTCACCTGCAGCACCCAGCACCTGGGCGAGAGCCAGGCCCTGATCGACCTCGCTCGCCGCTGCTCCAACACCGTGGTGATCCCGGAAGGCATTCATTGCTGCGGGTTCGCCGGCGACAAGGGCTTCACCACGCCGGAACTCAACGCCCACTCACTGCGCACCCTCAAGGATGCGGTGCAATATTGCAGCGAAGGCATCTCCACCAGCCGCACCTGTGAGATCGGCCTGAGCCAGCATGGCGGCATCGACTATCACGGCTTGGTCTACCTGGTGGACCGCGTCACCCAGGCCCGCGCTCACTGAGCCTGCAAAAAAAACAGAACCCCTGCGCGCCGGCGTAGTCATCTGCATAGGCCTCGCCAAGCGAGGTTTATCAGTGATGTCGCTGGCAGCGGTTGAACGCCAGCAGCGTCGAGCCCTTTTGCGCAAGGAGATACCCTATGAAGCGTTCCGCTCTTGCTGGCTTGTTCATTACCGCTGCGATGCTGGCCTCCCCTGTGTTCGCGGCGGGCGAGCCCGATCTGTGCAAAATCAATCTGGACAAAATCAACAACGGTAAAGCGCTGCTCGCCACCGACACCAGTGGTAAAAGCGGCGAGATAGACACTGCCGTCTCCCAGGCCAAGGCGGCCCACGCCGCGGGTGATGACAAAAAGTGCATCGAGATCACCTCGAAGGCGCTGCAAGACCTGCAGAACAGCGAAAAAGGCGGCCAATAGGCAGCGCTATAGCGGAAGACCAACCTTCGGGTTGGCCTTCCGCGAGTGTTTGGCGTACACTGCATAGGCTTGTCACTCACTAAGAAACAACGAGTTACAAGCACGGGGCCGTTTAGGATTCGACGCCGGTCGCGAAACTTTAGGTGCATGCCGAGTTGGTAACAGAACTCGTAAATCCACTGTTGCAACTTCTTATAGTTGCCAATGACGAAAACTACGGCCAGGAATTCGCTCTCGCTGCGTAAGCAGCCTTAGCCCTGAGCTTCTGGTACCTTCGGGTCCAGCAATCACCAGGGGATGTCTGTAAACCCAAAGTGATTGTCATATAGAACAGAATCGCCGTGCAGTACGTTGTGGACGAAGCGGCTAAAACTTACACAACTCGCCCAAAGCACCCTGCCCTTCGGGTCGCTGAGGGTTAACTTAATAGAAACGGCTACGCATGTAGTACCGACAGCGGAGTACTGGCGGACGGGGGTTCAAATCCCCCCGGCTCCACCAAATGATCAATCAAAGACGTCCACGGACGTCTTTTTTGTGCCTGGTAATCAATGAGTTAAAAGGCTTCATTGCCTTTAGCCTTCATAGGCGATTATTTACCGACAGGCCCAGCCAGCTTGAATTGCACGTCATGTTGACATTTCACTTGACAGATGATCCTCTTGACAAAGATCGTTGCATCTTATGCGGCCAGAAGCTGTCCAGGTGCAAAGGGCCGGTGAAACCGGCCCTTTGCACCTGGACAGGGTGATGAACCATGCATTTCGTCGATTAATACCTTGCACTCACAGTGTTTCCCCTATAGCGGACCGACCGAGTGTGCTAACCTCAAATCCAAGTCCATTTCACCCTTATGGGTACTTTCGCCATGATCAGCGGCCACCATCATTCAAAAGACCTTAGCTTTGCGGAAATAATGAGCCTTAAAAGCAGCTCACGTGACCGCCAGGTTGATGCTGTCTATGCTGCTGCCCCTGAGATGCTCGAAATGGCTGCTGCCCGTGCCAAAGCCGCCCTTCGTGGCAACTCTGCATCAATCGCTCGCCCACAACGATTCTCTGCGCTAAGCAACTGATGCCCGAGGCGGTAAACGAAGATGCCCCGTTCGCCCTACTTGAACGTTCAGAGCTCTTCGCTTTCCTGCTCGATCTAATTCAGCGCGTCTACCGCCCCTCAATTCAATCAGCTGTCACCGATTACGGCCTTGTGATCGTTGGCGGGCAATCGCTTACGCTTTGGGCCCGGCAATACCTCATCGACGAAATGACAGGCGAGGATGTCGGATTCGTCACTAGCGATGACTTGGACTTTATCGGCAAGCCCAACTCTATTGATTATTGCGCCCGCGTAATGGGCGTCCCTTTTCGCAAGGCGAAGATGGACGACAACACGATAAATATTGCCGCCGCGTACATTGACTGGGTTGACGGTAAAGAGGTCATCGTCGATATCCTGGAAATGGACAGCGTCGGGGGGGCGCCCAAAAAAGAGATTTTCAAGTATTTATCCGTCCTGGATATCGAAGGTGTGCAGGTCGCCGTCATCGACCCGATCACATGTCTGAAGTCTCGTTTATTCAATTTATTCGCTTACTGGCAAGATCGACCGCACCGAGAGTCGGTTCGGGTAAAGATCGCACTACGCGCATCGAACCACTACCTGCGCGACTTGCTGGTAAATGATGGGTATCGAGTCATATCGGAGCACATCCGTCGAATTAAAGCCTTAGCACTGACACAGCTTGGCAAACGTGTTTATGTCGAATATGGAATCGACGTGCTGGACGCCATCCCCTACGACCCAGCGCTGTTTCCTGCTACCTACTTGGATCGAGAGCGACCGAACACGCTTCGCCAGATAGGTGACGCACGCCGACGGAAGTTAATTCAGTACCAACGATTCACATGTGGCCCTATCCACCCTAGTCATCTTCAGCCTGCGGCAAATAACGATCCCAGATAAAAGAATCGGGACCACGCAAAACACTCGCGCTGTCATCGCCTCGACTCTTCTTGCCTACAGCTTCTACGACCCAAACCTGATCTTCCCCCGTGCCACTATCAAACAAGGTACATTTACGCCCATCGAGCACGATCAGCAGTGCCGGAATGGAGCGACCAGGCCGGCTTGAAAGGGAATTGGGGTTATGGACAAAAAGTCGCTTTCCGAGCGGGACATCTGCAGCAAGTACATCGCCCCAGCCGTTCAGCAAGCTGGATGGGACATGCACAAGCAGGTGCGCGAGGAAGTCAGCTTTACCAAAGGTCGCATTATCGTCAGGGGCAAACTTCACAGCCGTGGCGAAGCACGCCGTGCAGACTTCATCCTCTACCACCAGGCCAACCTACCTATAGCTGTGATCGAGGCAAAGGACAACAAGCACTCCGTTGGCTCCGGCATGCAGCAAGCCCTGGGCTATGCAGAGGCGCTGGACGTACCGTTCGTGTTCTCCAGCAATGGCGATGGCTTCCTGTTTCACGACCGCAGTGGCACGGGCAGCCAGATAGAAACAGAACTCACCCTTGATCAATTCCCCAGCCCTGCCGAACTTTGGCAGCGCTACTGCCAGTGGAAGGGGCTGGATACAACAGCCCAACACAAAATCGAAGCGCCCTACTATGACGACGGCTCCGGGCGCATGCCTCGCTATTATCAGATGAATGCGATCAACCGCACTGTCGAGGCTGTAGCGCGTGGCCAAGACCGTATCCTACTGGTGATGGCCACGGGTACCGGTAAGACCTACACCGCTTTCCAAATCATCTGGCGGCTGTGGAAATCGAAACAGAAGAAACGCATCCTGTTTCTGGCTGACCGCAACATCCTGGTCGACCAGACCAAGAACAATGACTTCAAGCCCTTCGGCCAGGCGATGACCAAAATCGCCAAACGCCAGATTGATACCTCCTACGAAATCTACCTGTCGCTCTATCAGGCCGTCACCGGCACTGATGAAGAGATGAACATCTACAAGCAGTTCTCCCGCGACTTCTTCGACCTGATCGTGATCGACGAATGTCACCGTGGCAGCGCCTCCGAGGATTCCGCCTGGCGCGAAATCCTCGATTACTTCTCCAGCGCCACCCATGTCGGCCTCACCGCCACACCGAAGGAGACCAAAGAGGTATCGAGCATCACTTACTTTGGTGAGCCAATTTACAGCTACACACTGAAGCAAGGCATCGAGGACGGCTTCCTCGCTCCCTATAAAGTGGTGCGTATCGACTTCGACAAAGATCTGCAAGGGTGGCGTCCGCCCAAGGGCATGCTCGACAAAAACGGCGAACTGATCGAAGACCGCATCTATAACCTCAAGGACATGGATCGCACCCTAGTCATTGAGGCGCGCACCCAACTAGTGGCGCAGAAAGTTACCGAACTCCTCAAGGCTACCGATCCGTTTCAAAAAACCATCGTCTTCTGCGACGACATCAACCACGCCGAGCGTATGCGCCAGGCGCTTGTCAACCTCAACCCTGAGCGCGTGGCCGAGAATCGCAAATACGTCATGCGTATCACCGGCGATGACCAGGAAGGCAAGGCTGAGCTGGATAACTTCATCAACCCGGAAGAACGCTACCCGGTAATTGCCACCACCAGCAAGCTGATGACCACCGGCGTCGATGCTCAGACCTGCAAGCTGATCGTGCTCGACCAGCACATCAAATCGATGACCGAGTTCAAGCAAATCATCGGTCGTGGAACTCGCATCAACGAGGACTACGGCAAGTACTGGTTCACCATCATGGACTTCAAAAAGGCCACCGAGCTGTTTGCCGACCCAGCCTTCGACGGCGACCCGGTGGTGATCTACGCCCCCGAAGGTGGTGACTCCCCCGTACCGCCGGATGACCCGCTTGCCGATGAAGATGGCATAAGCGCAGGCAACGATAACGAGGGCGATGACCTGGATTTTACCGGCGAAGATGAGGGCAAAAAACGCATCAAGTACGTCATCGACAACGTCCCGATTTATGTCATCGCCGAGCGTGTGCAGTATTACGGCCCGGATGGCCGACTGATCACCGAATCGCTGCACGACTACACCCGCGCCTGCGTGCAAAAGCAGTTCGCCTCGCTGGACGACTTCCTCCGGCGCTGGAGTGATGCCGAACAAAAGAAAGTCATCATCGAGGAGATGGCCGTCCAGGGCGTGATGTGGGAAGCCTTGGCCGAAGAAGTGGAAAAGAAACAGGGCAAGTCGCTCGATCCGTTCGACCTGATCTGCCACGTCGCCTTCGATCAGCCTGCCCTATCACGGCGTGAGCGAGCCGAGCAGGTGAAAAAGCGCAACTATTTCGCCAAGTATTCTGGCGCAGCACGCCAGGTTCTAGAGGCCTTAGTGGATAAGTACGCCGATACTGGCGTCGAGCATATCGAGGACATCAAAATCCTGCAGCTCGACCCATTCAGCCAGTTCGGCGCGCCCATGGAGTTGGTCAAAGCCTTTGGCGGCAAGGCTGGCTACAACAAGGCTATCCATGAACTGGAAGACGAACTTTACGCAAGCTAACGGCCATCTGCCGACGACCTGCCAAAGCAGCCGCCCCCACTATCCTGTAGAATTTCGTCCCCCTTGCGGTACGCGTTGAGAGAACTTCATGTCCATTAGCTCCACCATCAAGTCCATCCAGGACATCATGCGCAAAGACGTTGGCGTAGACGGCGACGCCCAGCGCATCGGCCAGTTGGTTTGGCTGCTATTCCTGAAGATCTTCGATGACCGCGAGCTGGAATGGGAGCTAATGGATGACAACTACCGCTCGCCAATTCCCGACAGCTGCCGCTGGCGTACCTGGGCCGCCGATCCGGAAGGCATGACCGGCGATGCGCTCAAGGACTTTATCGACAACAACCTGTTCCCCCAACTGCAGAACCTGCACGAGTACAGCAACACACCCTCGGCCTTTGTAGTGCGCAGCGTGTTTGAGGACGCGTACAACTATATGAAGTCCGGGCAGTTGCTGCGCCAGGTGATCAACAAGATTCAGGGGGGCGTGGATTTCAACAAGGCTCAGGAGCGCCACGAGTTCGGCAACCTCTACGAGCAACTGCTGCGAGACCTACAGAACGCTGGTAACGCTGGCGAGTTCTACACCCCGCGCCCTGTCACCGAGTTTATGGTGCGTATGGTCGATCCGAAGTTGGACGAAAAGGTTATGGACCCGGCCTGCGGCACCGGTGGCTTTCTCACTTGCGCCATTGAACACAAACGCAGCCGCTATGTAAAAACCGCCGAAGACGAACGCACCCTACAGGCCAGCATTTTCGGCGTGGAAAAAAAGCCGCTGCCGCACCTGCTGGCCACCACGAACATGATCCTGCACGGCATCGAGGTGCCCAACCAGATCCGCCACGACAACACCCTAAGCAAGCCGTTGATCAGTTGGGGCCCAAGCGAGCGCGTGCACTGCATCGTCGCTAACCCACCGTTCGGCGGTATGGAGGAAGATGGCATCGAAACCAACTTCCCCGCCGCTTTCCGCACCCGAGAAACCGCCGATTTGTTTTTGGTGCTGATCATGCAGCTACTGAAAGACGGTGGTCGCGCAGCCGTGGTACTGCCCGATGGTTTTCTGTTTGGTGAAGGAATTAAAAGCCGGATCAAAGAAAAGCTTCTGACCGAGTGCAACTTGCACACCATCGTTCGCCTGCCCAACGGCGTGTTCAACCCCTACACCAGCATCAAGACAAACCTGCTGTTCTTCACCAAGGGCACGCCGACCAAACAGGTGTGGTTCTATGAACACCAATACCCGGCCGGGGTTAAGAACTACTCCAAGACCCGCCCCATGCGCATCGAAGAGTTCGCCGTCGAGGAAACCTGGTGGGGCAGCGAGACCGACGGCTTTGCGACTCGGGTGGAGAACGAATTCGCCTGGAAGGTCAATGTCGAAGATCTGCAAACACGCAACTGGAACCTCGACTGCAAAAATCCACATATCGGAGAACTGATTAACCACGACCCGGAGGAGCTGCTGCGAAGTTATGCCGCTCTACAAGGCGAGATCGGCGATCTGCGCGACCAACTCAAAGCAGTACTGGCTGAAGCCCTGGAGCGCCAGGTATGACGGCGTTGCTCACCGATAATCTGCCGCTATTGGCCGGAGCACCCAACGGCATTAAGAAACTGCGTGAACTGATTCTGGAATTGGCGGTGCGTGGCAAGTTGGTACCGCAAGATCCGAATGATGAGCCGGCCAATAAGTTGCTAAAGCGGATTGCCGAGGAGAAGGCGCGGCTGGTAGCTGAGGGGAAGTTTAAGAAGCAGAAGCCGCTGACCATGATTTACGAGGAAGCACAGCCGTTTGAATTGCCAGCAGGTTGGAAGTGGAGTTCATTGGTGCAAGTGGCATTTGTTAACCCCCGCAATGCTGCAACAGACTCACTTGAAGTCTCGTTTGTGCCTATGACTTTTATTGGTACACGCTTCGACGATCAGCATGCGCAAGAGCCCCGTCTGTGGGGTGAAGTGAAGCAAGGTTTCACGCATTTTGCCGAGGGGGATATTGGTGTGGCGAAAATCACACCTTGCTTTGAGAACAGCAAAGCATGCGTCTTTTCCAATCTCGTGAATGGTTTAGGCGCAGGTACGACTGAGCTGCACATTGTTCGTCCTGTTACCGGAACTCTTGATCCTAGATACGTACTGGCCTATCTGAAATCTCCGCAGTTCTTGCTTGTTGGCGAAACCAAGATGACAGGGACAGCAGGTCAGAAACGATTGCCCAAAGACTTTGTTGAAGCAAATCCGTTTCCACTGCCCCCACTCGCCGAACAACACCGCATCGTCGCAAAAGTCGATGAGCTGATGACCCTTTGCGACCGCCTGGAAGCCCAGCAGGCCGACGCCGGAAACGCCCACGCCCAACTGGTACAAGCGCTGCTCGATAGCCTGACGCAGGCTAGGGATGCCACCGAGTTCGCCGCCAACTGGCAACGCCTGGCCGAACACTTCCACACCCTGTTCACTACCGAACCCAGCATCGGCGCCCTCAAGCAAACCCTGCTGCAACTAGCCGTGATGGGCAAGCTGTTAACGCAAGATCCTAGCGATGAGCCTGCAGGTGAGCTGATTAAAAAAATTGAGCGTGAAAAAAATCGTCAGATCGAAACGGGAAAACTTAAGAGACCAAAACAAGCGGATCCGATTGACGGGGTGAATAAATCCTTCCAAATACCAACAAGTTGGGAGTGGACGCGACTTGCTAATATTACTTTTCAGATAACTGATGGAGCGCACCACACGCCAACATATATTGACGCTGGAATACCGTTTCTATCTGTGAAGGATATGAGCGGAGGTACCTTAGACTTTACAGCTACAAGATTTATTTCTGAGGAAGCACATGAGTTACTTTCGAAGCGTTGCCACCCGCAGCGTGGCGATCTCCTGCTCACGAAAATCGGCACTACGGGCGTACCCGTCATAGTCGACACGGATCAACCTTTTAGTATCTTTGTAAGTGTTGGATTGATTAAAGCACCTTGGGACCATCTGAACGTTAACTACTTACAACTACTGATAGGATCGCCATTTGTGAAAAAACAGTCTGCAGATGGCACCGAAGGAGTGGGTAATAAAAACCTTGTTTTGCGTAAAATTGCTAATTTCTTGATCGCAATTCCGCCTCTCGCCGAACAACACCGCATAGTCGCCAAAGTCGAGGAGCTAATGGTCTTCTGTAACCAACTCAAAACCCGCCTAACTCGGGCTCGTCAATTGAACGAACAGCTAGCCAGCACCTTGGTCGAACGTGCTCTTGCCGGTAATGTCCAACAGACTCCCATTGGTACGCACCAGCAAGCAGCCCGTACTCTGCTCGCCGCAGAAGTCACTCACCGCCTTCATAACCAGCGCACCTTTGGACAACGCAAGCTGCAGAAAGTGATTTACTTGGCCGAGCACGCAGCTGGGCTCTCCGCTATCCAAGGGGAATACTTGCGCGATGCCGCGGGGCCTCATGATCGCCAGTTGATGAATAAGGTTGAAGGCCAGATGCAAACCCATCAGTGGTATGAGCGCATCGAGCGCGAGACTGTTGGACATGCTTACCGCCCGCTGTCCCAAGCTGGGCAGCATCGGCAGGCATATAGCAGCGCCTGGTCGGTCGCTGAGCGGGCCACCATTGAGCAGGTCATCGAGCTAATGCGGGACTGGGATACTGATCGTTGCGAAATGACTGTGACGCTTTATGCCGCCTGGAACGACTTTATTCTCGAAGGCCGCCTGGTTTCCGATGAAGCCATCGTGAACGAAGTCATGCATAGCTGGAACGACACAAAGCTGCGCTTTGGCAAAACCGAATGGTTGGCGGTAATTGCGGAGATGAAAAAACATAAGATCCTAATGCCCACCGGCTTTGGCAAGCGCACCAAAGGTGGCATGCTCAGCTTGCCCGGCTTCGAGTAAACAGATGCCCCCCTTGGCCGTCCTTTGCAAGATACAGAAACGAAGCATATTGCTCATTCCGGCTTCTCTCGGTGTTCCAATCGGTATTCCAAAGAAATTTACAAACCAATATTAATCAATTAAATCAAATAATTAAAAACTCAGTTCAGATTACCCCGGCACGAAAAGAGACATCCACAGACGTCTTTTGTTGTACCTGGCATTCCAGCAACCACAATGCTAGTGTCGCCCCATGACAACCCATTGCCTCACCTCGACAACCACCACCACGACCGCATCAAGCGGAGCGTGCGAGGTGTCGTGAGCCAATAATCAACGAACTTCAAAGGCCCGCCAGCGATGGACAGGGCCTTTTTTATGCCCTTGTGTCGCTGGTTCACACGCAAGGAGATGCACCCATGTACGCCCTGTTGATACTCGATATCCAAGTCGGACTCATTCACGGCCCGGAGAAACCCTGGCGCTGCGACGAGCTGTTGGAAACGCTGAATACCCTGATGCACAAAGCCCGCAGCGCAGGCGCGCCGATTTTTCTCGCGCGTCACATCGGCCCCGTTGGCTCGCCAATCGAGCCGGGCAGCCCGCTTACGCTGGTTGCAGAGGAACTGAAGTTGCTGGGTGGAGAAGTGGTTTTCGAAAAGCGTCGGCCTAACGCTTTTGCAATGACTGATCTGGCTAGCAGTCTGCGCTCCAACGGCGCCACCGGCGTGGTCGTCACTGGGATGAAAACGCAATACTGCGTCGACAGCACCTGCCGTGCCGCGCGTGATCTTGGCTTCGATGCGGTGCTTATCGCCGACGGTCATACCTGTTCTGATACGCCCTTGATGAAAGCCGAGGCCATCGTGGCTCATCACAATGCCACGCTCAACGGGCCGTTCTGCCAGTTGGTTCGGGCTGAGGACTGGAGCTTTTAACAGAGCCTAACGACGGGGAGGTCAACAGGGCCGGGCTTCGGAATTTCCCTGCAAGATGCCGCGCTATTGATGAACTAGCGCACTCCAACCAACACGCCTAGCCTCCCCCAGTCGCCTGCAAAGCCACCATCCGTTCTTGCGAAGCTTTCAGCATCCGCTGGTGCGTATTATGGCGGCTGTGCGTGGGGCACTTTCGGATGCGCCGGGTTCCTTGATGCCTGGTCTGCTAACCCGCGCACAGTCGCCCCAGACATCTCCCCCGAAACCCTGCTGATCCAAGCCAGCGAAACCCTTGCCTCTCTCAACGCCATGACCACCGACCTGGCCTTCGAACTCGAAGGCGCGTACCGTCACAAGCTGCTGGCCACTCAGCAACTGATCGTGCTGGGCGAGTTGTTGGTTGAGCGCGTGCTGGTGCTCACTCAAGACACACAAACATTCCAGTAACCAAAAGGCCGAGACGCGTTCAGCGACTCGGCCTTTTGTTGTGCGTCTGGAATCCCACCACACTTGCGATTACCCTGCTCTCCTCTATCAGACATCCGGAAGTCCGATACCCGTGTTCAAGCCTCTCGCCGTTCTCATCCTTGCCTGCGCTCCTCTGCTTGCCACCGCCGCCGACCTGGCCGGTGTCTGGACAGGCACCTTGGGTAAATCCGCGATCACCGTGTGTTTCAACGGTGCCCACGGCGCCAATGGCAGTTATTACTATCAAAGGATTCTCACGCCCATTCAGCTCACTCAGGTCAACGCCAGTGAGCCATGGGTTGAAGAAGGGCAAACCGGGTTCTGGCAGTTGGATGATCCCCAAGGCGACACGTTGACGGGTACCTGGAGCAAATCCCTCGAGGGTAAAAGCCTCGCGTTGGTGCTGAAACGCAGGGACACGGACGGTTGCGCCAGCGATGCCTATAACAATGCGCTTGAAGCCGTGCCACCCGCGGTAAAGGTCGAACGGAAAACCTTCGCCGAACACGCCTATCAAGTGAAGACCCAAGGAGGCCAGGTCATCCTGAAACTTGAAGGCGACGGTGCGGCCATCGACAAGATCAACCGAGAGCTCGCGCGCATGGCCATCAACCCGGACGGCCAGGCCGATTTCTACAGGGAGCGGCGCAACTCACTGGACCAGAGCGGCGGCACCACCACCAGTGAGATCGCGGTGGAGCCGTTCTACTGGTCATCGCACTGGATCACCGTGCGGTTCTATCGCTGGTCGGCGGGCTACGGACGCGGGGGCATCAGTTGGGGCCTGCACAGTTGGAATCTGCAAACCGGTGAAAAGGTCGACCCCTGGACGTGGTTGGGCGGCCATGAGCAATGGGACACGCCCTACTCGGGCCAGGTCAAGTTGCCGGCCGCTTTCAGCAGCTGGCTGGCCAGGCAGACCACCACCGACGAAGGGTGCCCAGCCGTGACAAGTTATTCCTCGTTCGACTTGAGCTTCAACACCCAGGGCCTGCAACTGTCGACGCCCGCCCAGGGTGATGGCTGCGATAACGAACTGAGTTTTACCTGGGAGCAACTGGAGCCGGTGCTGAGCCCGGAAGGTAGAGCCGCACTGCCCAGCCTGATGGCGCCGTGACCGGCCTTACAAAAAACCCACATTCGTTCACGAAATATTCAGAAACGCCGACGGATACTAGCCCATTGCAATGACCGTTCCCCCGGACGGTCCTCCTGCCCTGGTAGCCACACTCCATGACGCGTCCCGCTCCCCTGCTGTTCCTGCTTGCTGGTCTGTTGTTCTTCTTTGCCCTGGGTAACCACGAGCTGCAAGGCTCCACCGAAGCCCGCGTGGCCGGGATCGCCATGGCCATGCACCTGGACAATAACTGGGTGGTGCCCCAGTTGTTTCGTGAACCGTTCCTGGAAAAACCACCCTTGAGCCTGTGGATCGATGCCGGGGCGATTCGCCTGTTTGGCGGCACCACTTGGGCGGTGCGCCTGGCTTCGGCCTTTGCTGGGTTGTTCAGCGTAATGCTGCTTTACACCATGCTGCGCAGGTTCGGCCGGCCGCAGACGCTGGCCTTCAGCGCCGCGCTGATCCTGGCGACCATGGCCAGTTACTGGAGCAATGCGCGCGGTGTGGGTGAGGATTCGCTGCTCACCCTCGGCGTGACCGCCGCACTGCTGGGGTTTTACCAGGCCGTGCGGCCCGATCGTGAAGGGTCAAGCACAGGCGCATGGGCACTGTTTACCGCAGGGATGGTGATTGCCACCCTCAGCAAAGGCGTGCTGGGCCTGGCGATGCCGGGCATTGTGATTTTTGTATATCTGGTCAGCACCAGCCTCATGGACAAGCGCCTGCGCCTTGGCGACTGGCTCAAGCCCGCGCTGTTCACCTTGCTGGCGCTGGTGCCATTGGTGATCTGGCTGGGCTTCCTGTTCCAGCGTGGCGGCATGCAAGCGGTGGCCGAAGTGCTGCTGACCAACAGCGTCGGCCGTTTCAGCGGTTCGTTTGTCGAGGCAGGCCATTACGAGCCGTTCTACTACTACATCGCCAAGCTGCCCGAGGCGTTCCTGCCGTGGAATATCCTGGTGTACCTGGGCCTGTGGCATTTCCGCAAAAGCCTGGTGCGCAACCGCTACCACCTGTTCTTCAGCGTCTGGCTGGTGGCGCAGTTCACCCTGTTGACCCTGGCCTCGAGCAAACGCACGGTGTACCTGATGGCACTGGCCCCGGCCGCCGCCGTACTGGCCGCGGAATATGCACGGGTGCTGCTGGCGTGGCTGAAAACCCGCAAACCTGCGCTCTACACACATCACAGAACCCTCGTGGGCGGCGTGTTCACCCTGGCCGTGGGCTGCTATCTGATTGCAGCGTTCTGGTTTGCGCCCAAGGCCGATGTGCGCCAGTCGTTCGTCCCGGTGATCAGCCAGGTTCAGGCGTTTAAAGATGAAAGCAGGGAGGTGGTGCTGTTCCAGCCCAACGAACGCATCGCCGGGGCCAGCGTGTTCTATCTGCAGGCCTACTTGCCGATCCTGAAGACCGAGGCCGAGCTGCACAACTACCTCGGCGCCAAGCCCGGCAACATTGCGTTGCTGGACCATACCAATGACCTGGCCACCCCGGTGAAGGTGATCAAGCAGATGTCGATCAACCGCCAGCCTTACTACTTTGTGGAGCAGTAAGGCCGGCGCAGGGCATCAGTGTTTGGTGACCTTGTCCAGGTAACCCATGGCAAACGCCGAGACCACGAAGGTCATGTGGATGATCACGTACCACATCAGGTGCTGCGGATCGACGTTCTTGGCGTCCATGAAGATGCGCAGCAAGTGGATGGACGAAATCGCCACGATGGACGCCGCCACTTTCATCTTCAGCGACGAAGAGTCCATGGTGCCCAGCCAGTTGAGTTTCTCTTTGTTTTCATCGATATCCAGCTGCGAGACGAAGTTCTCGTAGCCGGAAATCATCACCATCACCAGCAAGCCGCCGACCAGGGCCATGTCGATCAACGACAGCAGCAGCAGGATCACATCAGCTTCCAGCATGGAAAACACATTGGGCAGGACGTGGATGATTTCCTGGAAGAACTTCAGCGCCAGGATCAGCAGGCCCAGGGAAAGCCCCAGATAGATAGGCGCCAGCAGCCAGCGTGAGGCGTACATAGTATTTTCGATAAAGCGTTCCATTGGATCTCACACAGCTTGGCTAGAAATGGCGGCGAGTATACCAGCCGCTACAAGACAGCTGTAACCACGAGAAAACTGACCTGTGCGGCATCTGTAAGAGAATTTTTCTGCTAGTGTCGAGCCCAATAACAACTCGGCTCGATGACGTCGGACAGGAAAAACTCAGATGATGGATGTGCGATCCCCTTTGGCCAGTATCGGCCTGTGCGCGGCATTGCTGCTGGCTGGCGGCTGCTCCCCCAGTGACGAGCAGAAGCAGACCACCCTCGAAGAGAAAACCGCAAAGTTCGAACACTCCCTGGACAGCATCCAGGACCCCAAGCTGCGTGACGCCGTCGCCGACCTGGGCGGTTCGCTGCTGTTACTGGAGCGGGCGCGGGTCAAACTCGCCAGCAAGCCCATCGAAGCCGAGTACGGCGAAGACTCCCTGGCCCTGCTCAAGCACTACCCCACGCCCCAGGCGTTGGTGGACACCTACATCAATGGCCTGTTCGTGCTGCGCAAGAGCTCCCATTCCGACTACCTGACCGACTTGCAGCCGGTGTTCCCGTTCAACTTCAACATGCCTGACCAGTTCCCCTTCCCCCACGGCCTGGAATGGCAGTCGGTGACCCTGAGCAACAACAAGGTCATCCCCTTCCAGCCGGAATGGTCGGAAACCGATCCGGGTATCCAGCTGAGCCCCAGCAGCTCCAACCTGACCAACCCCGACGACCTGACGGTGACCTACCCGTTCATCGACGGCATCGAGACGGAAAACAAGAGCCAGCCACAGCCCGTCAGCCTCAAGGGCACGGTGGAAGTGGTCGCGCCGGGCAAGGTGTTGACCTTTGATCTGTCGAAAAAAGACGTAGGCCACAAGCGCACCGAGGGCAACATCACCCTCAACCTGTTGCTCCTGGAAAAAAACTACGCCGAGATCGAGCTGACCAACAGCCAACCGCTGGCGCCTGAAGTCGGTGACGAATCGCCCAACCCGCTGCTGGTGCAGGCGCGGGACAGCACCGGGCAGTTCCTCACCCGGTCGGGCTCGATCAACGAAAGCAGCGCCCAGGTGGCGTTCTACGAAAAACAACTGGCCGAGATGCAAAAGCAGAAAGCCTGGTCGGAGGCGTTCGAAAAACAGCTCACCGAGGAACAAAAAGCTTTCGAACACAAACAGAGCAGCCATTACGCCAAGGTGTATTTCAATGGCGTGATCGACAACCTGCAGGTCAACGTACTGGATTTTTCCACCGCCACGCGCACGCGCAAAGACCTCGACCTGCCCGTGATGCGCTTCGACAAGAACAGCCTGCAGAACACCGTCCAGGCCCTGCCGATGCCGGTCACCGTGTATGACGACGGCGCCGCCAGCTGGCTCAAAGACGCGGGCATGACCGAGGATCAGCTGAAAAACAGCGTCACCATCAGCCAGTCGGTTGAAGACGCCAGCGCTGCGCACATCGTGTTCGACCACCCGTTCACCTTCAATGACGACCTGGTGGGCAGCGAGCGCAACAGCAGCGAATCACCGGTGACCTTCTTCACCGCCGACGAAAAAGGCGAACGCGGCGAGCCGATCGAACTGCCGGCCGAGGCGTTTGAACTGAACCCGGCACGCGGCACCCTCACCTACGACCTGAACCTGTTCCCGGAAAACCCGGCGTATGTGGTGGGCTCGATTCCGCTGTTCCTGGCGACCATCGACAAAGCCGAGATCGACGTGGCCAAGCTGCCCAAGGGGCTGTCGCTCAAGGACAACGCGCTGATCGTCGACCAGAAGGCCTTCCCCGCCGACAGCTGGCGCTTTTACGCCAAGGACGCCAGCGGCAACTACCTCAAGGAAATCCTCGGCGTCAGCCACCGCGCCGAGGAATACGGCACGGCGCTGTTTGACGTGCACTACTTCTACGGCCGGCCGACCACCCTGGAAAGCTACCAGCGCACCGACCTGAGCACCGTGCAATATGGCTTCGAGGTCAAGTTGGACAAACCCGAGAGCAAATAGAGGTCAGTGCTGGGTGTCACCATTGAGCTGTCGCAGATGGGCCTGCATGTGCAGGCACCAGATCTGCGGGTCACCCGCCTTCTCGTAGCCGTGCTGGGTCAGGCTGTCGACGATGGACTCCAGCATGTTTTCCGCGACGAAGGGCCCGGGGAACGGGCCTTGAGACTTGATGGTGGACGGCTGTTCACCGGTCATTCCGGCGGCAAACAACAAGGTCCACATCCCGTTATCCCCCGCAAGAGGGCGAATGGAACATTCGATACGGGTGACCAGGCCAAAGCACTGGCGGGTAAGGCAAAGGTTGCGCGGCATGGCGGCGACCCTCGGTAGATCGGTGTTCAACCTGCGCCTGGGGCGAGGCTGTTTCTATCCCGCGACTCCTGTGGATATCCCTTGAGCACAGAATAGAAGAAAACCACGACAAACCAAGGTTGTAGGGACCAACGGGCGTTGGTCTTACAGTCGCGCCAAATTCATGACGGTTTTACCCGTCATGTGGTGATGGGATTGTTGTGGCTATGGTGCTAGTTGTGGCGAGCCCGCTCGCCACAATTCACGTCGCCATCAGATGGGCTTGGCTTCCGCCAACGCTTCCTGCGCCAACTCCTTTTCCGCTTCCTTCAGGTCATCCTCGCTGATCATCTCGGCAATCGCGCGCAACCGCTCTACCACCCGCGCATTCACCGTGCCTTCCGGAAACTGCCCTTCGGCATCCGGCTCACCGGCATCCTCGCCCACCAACAGGCTCAACGCCTCGTCCGCCTGGCGCACCGCATAGATATGGAACTGCCCGGCACGCACGGCCTGCAGCACCTTCTCATCCAGCATCAGCGTAGCGACGTTGGCCTGGGGAATGATCGCGCCCTGTTCACCGGTCAGGCCACGCGCTTCGCAGAGGCGGAAGAACCCTTCGATCTTCTCGTTGACCCCGCCCACCGCCTGCACTTCACCAAACTGGTTGATGGAGCCGGTGATGGCGAAGCACTGCTTGAGCGGGGTTTTCGACAAGGCCGAGATCAAGGTGCACGCTTCGCCCAGGGAGGCACTGTCGCCGTCCACATAACCGTAGGACTGCTCCAGCGCGATACTCGCCGAGATCGCCAGCGGGAATTCCTGGGCGTAACGGCTGCCCAGGTAACCGGTGAGGATCATCACGCCCTTGGAGTGGATCGGCTGGCCGAGGTTGACCTCACGCTCGATGTCGACAATACCGCTGCCGCCCGGGTACACCGTGGCGGAAATCCGCGCCGGCACACCGAATGCCGAATCGCCCACCTCCAGCACCGTCAGCCCGTTGCACTTGCCCACCGCCGCACCGGCGGTGTCGATCAGGATCACCCCGGCGAGCATGTCGTCAAGAATCCGCGCCGACACCCGCCCGGTACGCGTGGCCTTGGCCTTGAGTGCGCGTTCGATATGCCCGGCATCGGTCATCTCGTCGCCTGCCAGATGGCGAATGAAATCCGCCTCGCTGACCAGCTGGAACAAATCCCCGATACGCGCCGACAAGCGCCCCTGGTGCTCCGCCAGCCGGGCACTGTAGGTGGCCAACCGCGCCACCGCGTCCGAGGTCAGCGGTGCCATGCCTTCTTCCGACGTGCGGGTTTTCAGCAATTGGGCGAACTGCTCCAGGCTTTCGTCGACCATCGGGATGTCTTCGTCGAAGTCCACCAGTACGCGGAACATCTCCTGGAAGTCCGGATCAGCGTCCTGCAACGCGTAGTACAACTGGCGCGAACCAATGATGATCACCTTGACCTGCAACGGGATCATCTGCGGGTTGAGGGTCACGGTGGCCAGGCGGCCCAGTTCGCCCAGCGGCGATTCCATCTTCAGCTTGCGCGATTGCAGGGAGCGCTTGAGGGCGTCCCACACGAACGGCTCGCCGAGCATTTTTTCGGCTTCGAGAATCAGGAAGCCGCCGTTGGCACGGTGCAAGGCGCCCGGGCGCAACTGGCGATAGGTGGTGTAGAGCGCGCCCTGGTCGGTGCTGTACTCGATGCGGCCGAACAGGTTGTCGTAGGTCGGGTGCGGCTCAAACACCACCGGCGCGCCACCGTTGACCGGATGGCCCACCACCAGGCTTGGGCAGTACTGCTCTTCAAGCAGCTTGCGCGCCTGGGCGTCGGTCTTGGCATCGTCCACCAATTGCTCGACCACGGTCTTGAGCAAGTACACCTGCATGGCTTGCAGGTAGCCGCAGACGCCTGCGTTTTCCGCGTACTTTTCCGACAATGGCGCAAGCAGAGGCTGCAGGGCCAGGGTGATGGTTTCTTCGTTGAACTGGCGCAGTTGGTTGTTCGACTCACGCTTCCACTGCGGCAGGCTGGCCAGCTCTTCGTTGAGGCGCTCTTCCAGCTCGGAAATATCCGTGTGGAAGCGCTCGCGGTCGGCTTCCGGCAGCTGCGAGAACTCGGCCTCGTCCAGCGCCTTGCCGTCGAGCATCGGCGTGAAGGCAATGTTGGAGCTGTCGCGGTACAGCGCCACGTCCTTTTCCAGGGCCAGGCGTTCGATCACGTCCAGGGCCTTGTCGTAGCGCTGGTTGAAGGCGCGGTCGATCGCGCTCTTGCGCTGTTGATAAGTCGGGTGCTCAAAGACTGCCGGGAAGGTGGCGACAAGGTTGTCGACCAGACCGTTGATGTCGTTGATGAACGCCGCCGCACCGCCGCCCGGTAATTCAAGAGCACGCGGCTCGCGAGGCTCATCGAAATTATTTACATAGACCCAGTCCGACGGGGTCTGCAGGCGCTTGCCTTCGGCCTTCAGGTAGCGTTTGACGAACGAAAAGCGACCGGTCCCGGGCTCGCCCATGACAAACACGTTGTAACCGGGGCGTGGCATGGCCACACCGAACTGCAACGCTTCAACCGCACGTTCCTGGCCAAGCACACCGCGAAAGGGCTCCAAATCATTGGTGGTCGAGAAGCTGAACTGTTCAGCGGAGAAAGGGCGAGTCAGCGCTTCGGGCGCTAGACGCAAGCTGGCAGCAACAGGATCAGGCATCGGGCTTCCTTACATCAGGCGGGGCAGATGACGGCATTCTGGCTCCCGGTTACGCGCTCTGGCAAGGCGCGCCTATGGGAAAGCATAGACACGGGACGCGCCCTGCAAAAATATCGCGTCATCATCGAATGTTTTAGAAAAATGCACGGAACCCTTGGAACATGCCTAAACTCCAAACTGCGCGGGTTGGACTAATAACTGGCCCCTAGGGCGCCGCGATGCGCCTGAACCCTTGTCCATTGGTTTGCACACAAAGAGAACAAAGCTATGAAACGGATCCTTCTCGGTACTCTCTTCACCGTCGTCTCCCTCAATGCAATGGCAGAAGCACCAGGTGGCCCGAACTGCGGTTGGGGCAACATGTTGTTCGAAGGCCAGCGCGGCACTCCAGCTCACTTCCTGGCTTCCACCACCAACGGTACATCGGGTAACGCCACGTTCGGCATGACCTCGGGCACCAACGGTTGCAGCACCAACAGCGCCCTGACTTACGGCGGCAAATCGTGGATTGCCATGAATGGCATGATGAACGAGCTGTCCGAAGACATGGCCAAGGGTAATGGCGAAGCGCTGACCACCTACGCCGTGGTACTGGGCGTGGCCCCGGAAGATCGCGAACACTTCGCGGCCGTGACCCACGAGCACTTCCAGCAGATCTTCAGCAAGGCTGACGTGACCGCTGACGACGTGCACAACAACACCATTGCTGTACTGAAAAGCGATGCCCGTCTGGCGAAATACGCTACCCAGGCTTAAGCTCGTCCAGCCCGCGCCTGCTTAAGGCGCGGGTTTTATTTTTGGGCCCGCCTCCCCTTTGGGTCTCTCTTATTTCCGACTTAAGTTGCCCCTATGCTCAAACGCTTTGCCTGGACGGCACTCTTCGCCTGCGCCCCGCTGTACGCGGCACCGCATCTTGATGATCAACGTTTGCAGCAATTGGCCAACGATCCGTTCTGGCTGTCCCTCGGCCATTATGAAGCCGGCAAAATCAGTGGCTGGCGCAGTTATGTCAGCGACAAGAAATTCTTCCTCGCAGCCGATGGCGCCCACCACCCGGACGCCGAACTCAAGGCCACCGTTGACGCGCTCTACGCGCCGGTCAGCCTGGGTGAAAAACATGCCCAATGCGTTTACCCCGCACGTACCCGCTGGCTCAAGGATCAGTTGCACCTCACTGACCTGCCCGCCGTGGACTGCACGGAATTCAAGCAATGGTTCAAGGACGTCGCCCCTCACAGCGCGGTGATGATCTTCCCGGCGGCCTACCTCAACAGCCCGTCGTCGATGTTCGGCCACACCCTGCTGCGCATCGACCAGGCCGACGTGCAAAGCAACAACACCGCCCTGCTCAGCTACGCGATCAACTTCGGTGCCTATATCGAAGGCTCCGACAACAGCATCCTCTATGCCTGGAAAGGCCTGATGGGTGGTTATCCCGGCCTGTTCGCCCTGGTGCCCTACCAGGAAAAACTCTCCGAATACCGTAGCCTTGAGAACCGCGACCTGTGGGAATACCGCCTCAACCTCACCCAGGTGGAGACCGAGCGCATGGTCGAGCACGTGTGGGAGCTCAAGCAGATCCAGTTCGATTACTTCTTTTTCGACGAAAACTGCTCCTATCGCCTGCTCGAACTGCTGCAAGTGGCCCGCCCCGGCCTGCGCCTGACCGAACAGTTTCCACTGACCGCCATCCCGACCGACACGGTCAAGGCCGTGAAAGATGCGGGCCTGGTGGAAAGGATAGACTACCGCCCGTCCCGCGAACGCGAGCTGTTGGAGCGCGCCAAGCCGCTGGACAGCGACGAACAGCAATGGGTGTTGAAGGTCAGCGATGACCAGCAGCAATTGCAGGAGCCGGCCTTCAAAGCCCTGCCCCGCGACCGCCAGGCCCTGATCATCGACGCCGCCTACCGCCTCGGCCGCTACCGCGCCAACGGCCTGGAACGCGACACCGTCCGCTCCCAACGCAGCTTCGAACTGCTGCGCGCGATCAACCAGAACCCGGCGCCCGACCTCAAGATCACACCGCCCGGCCTGCCGGAAAACGGCCACGAATCGCGCACCTGGCAAGCCGGCATCGGCACCCGGGGCGACAAGGCCTTCGGCGAATACGGCCTGCGCATGGCCTACCACGACCTCAACGACAACGCTGAAGGTTTCCCCCTCGGCGCACAGATCGAAATCCTGCAAATGAAACTGCGCCAGTACGAAGGCAACCACTGGCAGCTGCAGCAACTGGACCTGGCCACCATCCGCTCCCTGACCCCACGCAACGCCCTGTTGCAGCCGTGGTCCTGGCAAGTCACTGGCGGCCTTGAACGCGTGCCCGGCAAACACGACGACGAAACCCTGGTCGCCCACGTCAACGGCGGCGCCGGCGGCACCTGGCAGTTGAGTGACGACATGCTCGGCTTCGCCCTCGGCACCGTGCGCGTGGAGCACAACAACGACTTCAGCGAAGCCATCTCCCCGGCGGCCGGGTTCAACACCGGCGTGCTGTGGAAGAACCCGCTGGGCAACCTGAGCCTGGAAGCCAAGGGTGACTTCTTCACCAATGGCGAAGTGCGCCGCAGTATCAGCCTGAATCAACAGTGGGAATTGTCGCGCAACCTGGGGCTACGCCTGAGTGCACAGCGCGAGTACAGCCACCTATCGACCCCAGTGAATGAAGTGATGCTTGAAGTGAAGTGGTATCACTACTGACTAAAGCCTGGCCGAGATCAGCCTGTGGGAGGGGGCTTGCCCCCGATAGCAGTGCATCAGTCACATATCCATCGCCTGACACGCCGCCATCGGAGGCAAGCCTCCTCCCACATTGGGTCAGCGTCTATTCAGTTTCTTCTAAAAGGAGCCCCACCAACATGGCCGTTAACTGCACCAGCCTCGAAGAAGTCCGCACCCACATCGACCGCCTCGACCAGCAGATCGTCACCCTGCTGGCCGAGCGTGGCGGCTACGTCTCCCAGGCCGCGCGCTTCAAGAAAGACACGGACAGCGTCAAGGCCCCACAACGGGTTGAACAGGTAATCGCCAAGGTGCGGGAGATATCCCAGGCAGTGGGTGCCAATCCCGAGGTCACGGAACAGGTGTATCGCGCGATGATTGCGGCGTTTATCCAGCAGGAATTGGCGGAGCATGCTGCGTTCACGGAAACTCGCTAAGAATTACCCAAATTATTCGCCTACACAGCAAACTCACAAGCCATCCTCAAGCCCCTGATTACTAAGAAGGAAATCTTGCGGTTTTTTTAGCTTTTTTGAGTCATCGAAAACTTGCTCCGACGAAGCCTCGCTTTATGGGGATTTGTGTCTAATCTCGGGTAGCAATCAAATTGCCATCACGTCTATACACGGATCTGAATAGGTAAGAGTCTTACTATGGAATTTTTCGAAAAGCTCACCAGTCTGGCCGCTAAGGTTCGGTTGCAAGGCCCGGCCATTCAAACAGAAGAAGCGACCAAAAATGCTTTTGTAATGCCGTTTATCAACACGGTACTGGGTTATGACGTGTTTGATCCGCAGGAGGTGACGCCTGAGTTTGTCTGCGATGTCGGGACGAAGAAAGGTGAAAAAATCGACTACGCCATCATGAAAGACGGTGAAGTTCAGATACTCATTGAATGCAAAAAGATCGGCGAGTCACTGAGCATCAATCATGCCTCGCAACTGTTTCGGTATTTTCATGTCACCAGCGCAAGAATCTCAATTCTCACCAACGGCCAGGTCTATCGGTTTTTTACTGACTTGGACGCACCGAATAAAATGGACGAAAAGCCATTTCTTGAGCTAGACCTGCTGGACATTGATGAATACTCCGTACCGGAGTTGATAAAGCTGACCAAGTCAGCCTTCGACGTCGATTCAATCATCAGCGCTGCGGGAGAGCTGAAATATGTCAGCCAGCTCAAGAAGCTGATTGGCGCTCAAGTCAGTAAACCGGAAGACGACTTCGTTAAATTCTTTGCCTCCCGCGTTTACGAGGGAGTCATCACTCAGAGAGTCCGTGAGCAGTTTTTCGAACTGACACGTAAAGCCTTGGCTCAGTTTCTGAATGACCAGATCAATGATCGACTCAAGTCGGCCATGAGCGGGGTAATTCAACCGACGATAGCTTCATTGACCGTCACGAACAGCGCAAATACGGATCTTCAGGAACGAGACGAATCGGAAGACAAGATCCTGACGACGCTTGAAGAACTGGAGGGCTATCACATCGTCCGCGCTGTCGTACGCTCCGTTGTAGATGCCAAACGAATCGTTCAACGCGATACCCAAAGCTATTTTGGGATATTACTGGACGACAACAATCGCAAGCCTATCTGCCGTCTTCACTTCAATCGCAGCCAAAAATACCTCGGGATATTCGACGAGGAAAAAAATGAAACCCGGCACGCCATTTCATCCATTGATGAGATTTACGAATACGCGGATCAACTGAAAAAAACAGTGGGTTATTACGACTGAAGGCCGCACCGGAATATTTTCAGCCGTCGATAACCCCGTGGCGAGCGGGCTTGCCCCGCGTTGGGCTGCGCAGCAGCCCCATAACAATCAATTGAGGAGTGCCAGACACACCGCGCTACTCTTTATTGGGGCTGCTGCGCAGCCCAACGCGGAGCAAGCCCGCTCACCACAGAAGCAATTTCACCTCTTAAGTTGCAGATGTCATCGCCTGGGTCAGGTCATCCACTACGGCTTTGCCCATCTCACACAGATAGTGCGCCGCCCAGGCGTATTGCTCGCCACGTACATCCATCGCGGCTTCCATGGCGAGTTTCTTGGAATAAAAAAGCAAAGTGGAGGCGTGTTCCAAGGCTTCCTCAATCGGCATGCCGGAATTGACACGAAACAGCAGTTTTTCGTTTTCGCCGTAGTCGCCGAAAGTGACGACACCGAGTGTGGTGATTGCGGACAAGGGTGGATCAGGGACGACTTTGCTCATGATGATTGCTCTCTTGTGAAGTCGAGCCACCAGATCACATCGCTAAACATGAAGAGGGTGGCAGCTGTGTGCAGGTTAGCGATCCGGGTCTGAGAGCACCCCGGGTAGACTCAAAAGTCTCCCGCACACAGCCGCCATAAAACGCTAAAAGCTAACAGATGCCAGCTAATACTGTTGGGAGCGGTGCCACTCTTGAGGCTCGGATCGCTAAACCCGGTCGCTGATATGCAGCGACCCAAAGAGGCTAATGATCCAAACGGTACGGCACAATAGGCCAGAGATTCTCTAGGAAACGTCCTGCAATTTAAAGCGAATCGTCGTTGATGCCCCTTTAACCCAACGCCATTCTCACCTCCCTTTCACACCTCCCCGACAATTACCCTTCTAGACTTCCCCTATCAGCCGTGAAACGGCCAGGGAGTACGCCATGTGGCGGTGTGCGGTAATGCTGTGTGCAGTGGTGGTGTTGGCGGGTTGCCAGTCGACCCATCAAGAGTTGTTGGCCAAGGGTTACCCACCGGCGTTTGCCGATGGTTTCGATGACGGGTGCAGCAGCGGTCGCCAGGCGGCCGGGGTGATCAGCGGGGAATTTCGCAAGAACGTGCCGCGTTATCTCAAGGTCCGTGAATACGCCGAGGGCTGGGAAGATGGCTTTCGCCAGTGCAAGGCCATGCGCGAGAACGAAGAGCTGCGCGACTACAAGGACAATCACTGGGATGACCGCGAACGCGCCTGGCAACACGAAAAGGACCGCGACGCCGCCAGGGCCTATCGTTCGCAGTAGGTCGCTTTCAGACATCCATCGAAACTAATGCGCGGCGATCATGGCCCAAACTCCATTGAGGGAGAACGTCATGAGCCGAGCTTTTGTAAACGAGGACAACGCCGCCGCCCAGGCCGACCAGCCGGTGGAGCGCCAGGTCAGCGAGCAACCCAACCGCCTCACCGCGCAAGGGCTGGCGCAGTTGCAGGCCAAGGTTGCGCAGTTGCAGCACGAATATGGCCTGGAATCCGCCAAAGACGATAAACAGCGCCAGGCGGATCTTGAGCGGGATTTGCGTTACTTCAACCAAAGGGTGCAAAGCGCCCAAGTGGTGGCACCCGCAACGTCCACCGACAAGGTGCAGATCGGCAGTTGGGTGACCTTCGCCAATGAGCTGGACGAACAGCAACGCATCCAATTGGTCGGTGAAGACCAGGCCGATGCCGGCGCAGGCTTGATCAACTGGGGTTCGCCCCTGGGCCGCGCCTTGCTGGGCGCCCAGGTCGGCGACGAGGTGTTGTGGCAACGCCCCGTCGGCGATCAGTTGATCGAAGTGCTGCGGGTCGAGCCCGAGGCCTAGACGATGCCTTGGGCCAGCATCGCGTCGGCAACTTTGACAAAACCTGCGATGTTCGCGCCTTTGACGTAGTTGATGCGGCCGTTTTCTTCGCCGTAGTGCACGCAGGCATGGTGGATCGACTGCATGATGTTGTGCAGCTTGCTGTCCACCTCACCGGCGGTCCACAGCAGGCGCATGGCGTTCTGTGACATTTCCAGGCCACTCACCGCCACGCCACCGGCATTGGACGCCTTGCCCGGGGCGAACAGAATGCCGGCCTCGATAAAGATATCCACAGCCTCCAGGGTGGTCGGCATGTTGGCGCCTTCGGCCACGCAGATGCAGCCGTTGCGCAGTAGAGTGCGGGCGGCCTCGGCATCGAGTTCGTTCTGGGTAGCGCAGGGCAGTGCAATATCGCAAGCCAGTTCCCAGGGGGTTTTACCGGCGCGGAATTCCAGGCCATAACGCGAAGCCAGTTCGCTGATGCGCCCGCGCTGCACGTTTTTCAGCTCCAACAGGGCCGACCATTGCTCCTCGGTCAAACCGCTTTCGGCGTACAGGGTGCCTTCGGAATCGGACAAGGAAATCACTTTGCCACCCAGGTCCATGACCTTGCGCGCCGCGTATTGCGCCACGTTGCCGGAACCGGACACCGCCACGCGCTTGCCTTCAACCCGCTGGTTGTTGCGCTTGAGCATTTCTTCGGCGAAGTACACGCAGCCAAAACCGGTGGCTTCCGGGCGAATCAGGCTGCCGCCGTAGGTCATGCCCTTGCCGGTCAGCACCGAGGTGAACTGGTTGCTCAGGCGTTTGTACTGGCCGAACAGGAAGCCGATCTCACGGGCGCCAACGCCGATGTCACCGGCCGGCACGTCCACATCCGCGCCGATATGGCGATACAACTCGCTCATGAAGGCCTGGCAGAAGCGCATGACTTCGGCGTCGCTCTTACCTTTTGGATCAAAGTCCGAGCCGCCTTTGCCGCCGCCCATGGGCAGCGACGTCAGGGAATTCTTGAAGGTCTGCTCGAAGGCGAGGAATTTCAGCACGCCCAGGTTGACCGACGGGTGGAAGCGCAAGCCGCCTTTGTAAGGGCCGATGGCGCTGTTCATCTGGATACGGAAACCGCGATTGACCTGGACCCTGCCATGATCATCCACCCACGACACCCGGAAGGTAATCGCGCGTTCCGGCTCGCAGATGCGCTCCAGGATGCCCGAGGTCAGGTAGTGGGGGTTGGCTTCAAGAAACGGCCACAGGCTGCGTAGGACTTCTTCTACGGCCTGGTGGAATTCCGGCTGGTCAGGGTCGCGTTTCTTGAGGCGGGCGAGGAAAGATTCGACGGATTCGATCATGAAAAGTCTCGGCAAATTTTTAATTGTTAACGGAGATTGAGCCGGACTTTATCAATTCATTCCGCACTGCGACAGGGCAAAATGTCGCATTTGTGAATTTAAATGGTGCGCTTTATATAAATATATCCAGTTTCAGGGGCTTTTATGCACCCTTTCAGGGATTCAAATCAAACCGCACGCACCATCAAATTCCAGGCAAAAAAAACGGAGCCCGAAGGCTCCGCTCTTTCAAACCACCAGCCCGGATCAGGCCAGTTTTTTGTGACGCACACGGTGCGGCTGGGCAGCAGCTTCGCCCAAGCGTTTTTTACGGTCCGCTTCGTACTCGGTGTAGTTACCTTCGAAGAACACCGCTTGCGAGTCGTCTTCGTACGCCAGGATGTGCGTCGCGACGCGGTCAAGGAACCACCGATCGTGAGAGATCACAATGGCAGCACCCGGGAAGTCCAGCAGGGCTTCTTCCAGGGAACGCAGGGTTTCAACGTCGAGGTCGTTGGACGGTTCGTCGAGCAGCAGGACGTTGCCGCCCTCCTTCAGGGTCAGGGCCAGGTGCAAGCGACCGCGCTCACCACCGGACAGGTCCTTGACGAACTTCTGTTGGTCGCCGCCCTTGAAGTTGAAACGGCCTACATAGGTACGCGACGGGATTTCATAGTTGCCGATGCGGATCTGGTCGGAGCCGTCGGAAATCTGCTGGAACACGGTCTTGCTGCCGTCGAGGTCTTCACGGCTCTGGTCCACGCAGGCCAGTTGCACGGTTTCGCCGACTTCGATGGTGCCCGAATCCGGGGTTTCCTTGCCCATCAGCATGCGGAACAGCGTGGATTTACCCGCACCGTTACCGCCGATTACGCCGACGATCGCGCCTTTTGGCATGGAGAACGACAGGTTGTCGATCAGTACGCGGTCGCCATAGCCTTTCGTAACGTTTTTGAACTCGATGACCTTGTCACCCAGGCGCGGACCGGCCGGGATGTAGATCTCGTTGGTTTCCGAGCGCTTCTGGAATTCCTGCGATTGCATTTCTTCAAAGCGTTGCAGACGCGCCTTGGACTTGGACTGGCGGGCCTTGGCGCCTTTGCGCACCCACTCCAGTTCTTCCTTCATGGCTTTTTCATGGGCCGATTGCTGCTTGGATTCGGCGGCCAGACGGTCGGACTTGGCTTCCAGCCAACCGGAGTAGTTGCCCTCGTAAGGGATACCGGCGCCACGGTCGAGCTCGAGGATCCAGCCGGCGACGTTGTCCAGAAAGTAGCGGTCGTGCGTGATCGCAACCACGGTGCCTGGGAAATCGTGGAGGAAGTGTTCCAGCCAGGCGACGGAATCGGCGTCCAGGTGGTTGGTCGGTTCGTCGAGCAGCAGCATGTCGGGGGCCGACAGCAGCAGGCGGCACAGGGCCACGCGGCGCTTCTCGCCACCGGACAGGTGTTCGACCTTGGCGTCCCATGCCGGCAGGCGCAGCGCGTCGGCGGCGACTTCCAGCTGGCGCTCCAGGTTATGACCGTCGCCGGCCTGCAGGATGGCTTCGAGCTTGGCCTGTTCGGCGGCGAGCTTGTCGAAGTCGGCGTCCGGTTCGGCGTAGGCAGCGTAGACCTCGTCCAGGCGCGCCTGGGCGTCCTTGATCACGCTGACGGCTTCTTCGACCACTTCACGCACGGTCTTGGTCGGATCCAGGATCGGCTCTTGCGGCAGGTAGCCGATGTTCAGGTCTGGCATCGGGCGGGCTTCGCCTTCGAACTCGGTGTCGACGCCGGCCATGATTTTCAGCAGCGTGGATTTACCCGAACCGTTGAGGCCGAGTACGCCGATCTTGGCGCCGGGGAAAAAGGACAACGAAATGTTTTTCAGGATTTCCCGCTTCGGGGGGACAACTTTGCCCAGCCGATGCATGGTGAAGACGTATTGAGCCATGGTGAACCTAGCGTCAGTGACTGATGAATTAAGCGGGCGAAGCCCGTGCCAGGCCATGCGCGGCGCGGGCCGTTGACTATCATCAATGCCAGCGTGCGGTATAAAGCCTGAATATCTGGGGCTGGAACGCCCCCGCGTAACCGGCAAAGCTACCTGAATGCGCTTGGTCAGTCCAGCCAGGCAAGGGCTGGCACTTTGCCACAAGTCAAGGCATGCTAGCCGCCCTCCGGGCGTCCGGCTTATAGTGCACGTCGCGCGCCAGTCCAGCCAAACCGCAGGATCACAGCTTGTCCAAAGTCACGCCGCCAACTCCCCTGCGCGCCGCTCATATAGCGCCGGGAGCGCCCCTGCACGGCACCCTCAAGGGCGCATTGGCGACGCTTGTCCTTATGCTGCTCGCGTTATTGTTCTGGCAACTGCTGGACCAGTTGCAGCAAAACCAGAAGAACCAGCAGCAATACACCATCGACTACAGCGCCGACCTGGCTGAACAGATCAGCCTGAACATGGCCCTCAGCGCAAAGATTGCCCTGAACCTGCTGCCGATGGTCGAGCCACCGCGTGACAGCGAACAGCAACAGGCCTTGATGCGGACCTTGCAACGTTCGCTGCCGGAACTGCGCAGCATCGCCCTGCTTGCCCCCAGCGGCGCGATGATCAGCGACAGTGCCAGCGACAGCCAGGACAGCGCCTGGCTCGAAGAACTGGTGCAACGCAGCCACGGCCAGTCTTATTACCTGAGCAACAGCAACGACGGCACCCTCATCTATCTACTGTTGCATCAGCCCAGTGGCGGCTCACGGATGTATTGGGCGCTGCGCCTGGCCCCCAACTACCTGACCAACCTCACCCGCCAGGACGGCCAGGGCCAGCGCCCGATGTGGGCCATCGAGAACCGCATCAACCATCGCGTGGTCAGCCGCGACAGCGGCATGCCCGCGCAGTGGGCGTCTGCATTGACCCCGGACGAACTGAATAAAAGCGTGCTGATCACGCCGTTGAGCAAAAGCGACTGGCAACTGCGCGGGCTGTTCGACCGCAGCGCGGTGCTGGAGCAACTGCTGCCGGCCTTCATCGGCAAATGCCTGCTGGGCCTGGCGTTCTCGTTGATCCCGGTGATCGTGCTGCTGAACATGCGCCGCCGTCAGCGCCAGGTGCATGAGGGGCGGCGGCGCTACCAGGATATTTTCGAAGGCACCGGCGTGGCCCTGTGCGTGCTGGACCTGTCGGGGCTGAACGCGTTCTTCGACAAGACGCGGCTGGAGACTCGCGAGCAGCTGCACGCCTGGCTGCAGCACAACCCCAGCGAGCGCCAGCAACTGCTCAAGGAGCTGCGCGTCACCGAGGTCAACCAGGTGGCGGTCAGCCTGTTGAACGTAGGTTCCTGCGAGCAGGCCTGGGAACGCCTGATCGATGACTGCCCACGCAACGCCACGTCCATCGGTTACCAGATACTCGAAGCCGTGCTGACCCGACAAAGCCAGTTGGAGCTGGAAATCCAGCTCAAGGACGTGGTCGGCAACGAGCAGTACCTGTGGCTGGTGATGCGCCTGCCCGAGCAGCAGGACGATTTCAAGGCGGTGATCCTCAGCATCAGCGATATCACCAGCCGCAAGCTGATCGAACTGTCGCTGGTGGAACGCGAGAGTTTCTGGTCGGATGTGGTGCGCACCGTGCCCGACCACCTGTATGTGCAGGACGTAATCAGCCAGCGCATGATTTTCAGCAACCACCATCTGGGCCACACCCTCGGCTATAACAAGGCCGAATTGCAGCAAATGGGCGAGTACTTCTGGGAAATCCTGCTGCACCCCGAAGACGCCGAGCATTACCACGACTTGCGCCAGCAACAGCGACAGGTCGGCTATACCACCCAACTGCAATGCCAGTTGCGCTTCCGTCACCGCAATAATGAATGGCGGCGCTTCGATATCCGCGAACAAGCCCTGGCGCGGGACAAGACCGCGCAGATCACCCGCATCATCGGCGTGGCCAAGGACATCACCGACCAGATCGAAGCCAGCGAATCCCTGCGTGACAGCGAACAACGCTACCGCATGCTGGCCGAAAGCATCAGCGACGTGATCTGTTCCACCGACAGTCAGTTGGCCCTCAACTACGTCAGCCCGTCGGTCAACGCCGTGCTCGGCTATGACGTGGACTGGGTGTTCAAGAACGGCTGGCAGTCGATCATCGCCAACCCGCAGCAACTGACCGGCATTTACAGCCTGATGGAACAGGTCAGCCGCGCGCTGGGCGATCCTGATGCACTGAACAGGCTGCGTGATGAGATCCAGACCCAGCTCTTCCTGTTCGACTGCCTGCGCGCCGACGGTCGCAAGGTGCCGATCGAACTGCGCCTGGTGCTGGTGTGGGACGAACACGGCGCTTTCGAGGGCATCCTTGGGGTGGGCCGCGACATCAGCCAGCAACGCCGCGCCGAGAAAGACCTGCGCATGGCGGCCACGGTATTCGAGCACTCCACCTCGGCGATCCTGATCACTGACCCCGCCGGCTATATCGTGCAGGCCAACGAGGCGTTCAGTCGGGTCAGCGGCTATGCGGTCAGCGATGTACTCGACCAGTTGCCGAACATGCTCACCGTCGATGAACAGCAGGAAGCCCACCTGCGCTATGTGCTCAAGCAGTTGCACCAGCACAGCACCTGGGAAGGCGAAGTGTGGCTCAAGCGCCGCAATGGCGAGCATTACCCGGCGTGGGTCGGCATTACTGCGGTGTTCGACGATGAAGGCGACCTGGCCAGCTATGTATGCTTCTTCAGCGACATCAGCGAGCGCAAGGCCAGCGAGCAGCGCATCCACCGCCTGGCCTACTACGACGCCCTGACCCACCTGCCCAACCGCACACTGTTCCAGGACCGCCTGCACACCGCGCTGCAGTCCGCCGAACGGCAGAAGTCGTGGGTGGTGCTGATGTTCCTCGATCTCGACCGCTTCAAGCCGATCAACGACTCCCTGGGCCACGCCGCCGGCGACCGCATGCTCAAGGAAATGGCCACCCGCCTGCTGGGCTGCGTCGCCGAAGACGACACTGTGGCGCGCATGGGCGGTGATGAGTTCACCTTGCTCCTGCAGCCACGGGTCAACCGTGACATGGCACTCAACCGTGCGATTCATGTGGCCGAGCAGATCCTCGCCAGCCTGGTGAAACCTTTCGTACTGGAAGGTCGTGAGTTCTTCGTGACCGCCAGTATCGGTATCGCCCTGAGCCCGCAGGACGGTAACGAACTGAGCCAGTTGATGAAAAACGCCGACACGGCGATGTATCACGCCAAGGAACGCGGCAAGAACAACTTCCAGTTCTACCAGGCCGACATGAACGCCAGCGCCCTGGAACGCCTGGAGCTGGAAAGCGACCTGCGCCACGCCCTGGACCAGAACGAATTCGTGCTCTATTACCAGCCGCAGTTCAGCGGCGACGGTAAACGCCTGACCGGCGCCGAAGCCCTGCTGCGCTGGCGCCACCCTCGACGCGGGCTGGTGCCGCCGGGAGACTTCATCCCGGTGCTGGAAGAGTTGGGCCTGGTGGTGGACGTGGGCGACTGGGTGATCAGCGAAGCCTGTCGCCAGCTCAAGACCTGGCACCAGAACAAGGTGCGAGTGCCGAAAGTCTCGGTGAATATCTCGGCGCGACAATTCTCCGACGGCCAGTTGGGTACGCGCATCGCCACCATCCTCAAGGACACCGGCCTGCCGCCGGCGTGCCTGGAGCTGGAGCTGACCGAAAGCATCCTGATGCGTGAGGTCAACGAGGCCATGCAGATCCTCGACAGCCTGAAGAACCTGGGCCTGAGCATTGCGGTCGACGACTTTGGCACCGGTTACTCGTCGCTCAACTACCTCAAGCAGTTCCCCATCGACGTGTTGAAGATCGACCGCACCTTCGTCGACGGCCTGCCCTCCGGCGAACAGGACGCCCAGATCGCCCGCGCCATTATCGCCATGGCCCACAGCCTGAACCTGGCGGTGATCGCCGAGGGGGTGGAAACCCATGAACAGCTGGATTTCCTGCGTGAGCATGGCTGCGATGAGGTGCAGGGCTACCTGTTCGGGCGGCCGATGCCGGCGAATCGGTTCGAAGCGCAGTTCAGCAATGATGCGCTGTTCATGTTCGACTGAAATTCTGCGGTGAGGCCACTGGCCTCATCGGGGGCAAGCCCCCTCCCACATTCTGATCTGCGAACACATTCAACTGTGGAAGGGGCTTGCCCCCCGATAAGGCACTCACAGCCACCGCCTATCCCCAGATGAGCCCCACTTGTCCGCGACATGATGTCCTTTCATATGCCATCTAAAACCCATTGGGTTAGAATGCCCTCCTTTTCTGCCCCCGATCCTTGAGGACCGCCATGTTCAGCCGTGATTTGACTATTGCCAAGTACGACGCCGATCTCTTCGCCGCCATGGAGCAAGAAGCCGTGCGCCAGGAAGAGCACATTGAGCTGATCGCTTCGGAAAACTACACCAGCCCTGCGGTAATGGAGGCTCAAGGTTCGGTTCTGACCAACAAGTACGCCGAAGGCTACCCGGGCAAGCGCTACTACGGTGGTTGCGAGTACGTCGACGTGGTTGAGCAACTGGCCATTGACCGTGCCAAGGAACTGTTCGGCGCCGACTACGCCAACGTCCAGCCGCACGCCGGTTCCCAAGCCAACAGCGCCGTGTACCTGGCCCTGCTGCAAGGCGGCGACACCATCCTGGGCATGAGCCTGGCCCACGGCGGTCACCTGACCCACGGCGCCAGCGTTTCCTCCTCCGGCAAGCTGTACAACGCCGTTCAATACGGTATCGATGCCAACGGCCTGATCGACTACGACGAAGTCGAGCGCCTGGCGGTTGAACACAAGCCAAAAATGATCGTGGCCGGTTTCTCTGCCTACTCGCAGATCCTGGACTTCCCACGCTTCCGCGCCATCGCTGACAAGGTCGGTGCGTACCTGTTCGTCGACATGGCCCACGTGGCCGGTCTGGTCGCCGCTGGCGTCTACCCGAACCCAGTACCTTTCGCTGACGTCGTGACCACCACCACCCACAAGACCCTGCGCGGTCCACGTGGCGGCCTGATCCTGGCTCGTGCCAACGCCGACATCGAGAAGAAGCTGAACTCCGCCGTATTCCCAGGCGCCCAGGGTGGCCCGCTGGAGCACGTGATCGCCGCCAAAGCGATCTGCTTCAAGGAAGCGCTGCAGCCTGAGTTCAAGACCTACCAGCAACAAGTGGTAAAGAACGCCCAGGCCATGGCCAGCGTGTTCATCGAGCGCGGCTTTGACGTAGTGTCTGGCGGTACTGAAAACCACCTGTTCCTGCTGTCGCTGATCAAGCAGGACATCTCCGGTAAGGATGCTGACGCGGCTCTGGGCAAAGCCTTCATCACCGTGAACAAGAACTCCGTGCCGAACGACCCACGTTCGCCGTTCGTCACCTCCGGCCTGCGCTTCGGCACCCCGGCTGTGACCACTCGCGGCTTCAAGGAAGCAGAGTGCAAGGAACTGGCCGGCTGGATCTGCGACATCCTGGCCGACCTGAACAACGAAGCCGTGATCGACGCGGTACGTGAGAAGGTCAAGGCCATCTGCAAGAAGCTGCCGGTGTACGGCGCTTGATTGCAGTTGCTTGACTAAAAAGCCCGGCTCTTGAGCCGGGCTTTTTTATTCCTGATAAACGCGCCGGAAACCTTCGCGAATCTTGTCTTCGGGCAACTCATCGGCAATGAACACGATCACACTCTCTCGCACCTCGCCTTCGGCCCATTCGGTATCCCAATCGAAACCGTAGAGCTTGAGCACGCCCTGGAACACCATGCGCCGGTCTTCCCCGGCAATGTTCAGCACGCCTTTGTAGCGCAGCAGTTGCTTGCCGTGGTCTTCCAGCAGTTCGTTCATGAACTCACTGAGTCGGTCGATATCCAGCGGCTGGTCGGTGCGCAATACCAGGCTGGAGATACGATCGATGGACGGCGCCTTGCTCACCGGACGCAAGCTCATGCCGGCATTAAGGTTGAAGCCGCGCACATCGAGCAACTCGGCCAGGTCGATCTTGCCATGATCCACCACCCGGATCGGCGCACGACGATTGATGCGGGTCAGGCGCTCACTGAGCGCATCGAAGGTAGCGTCATCCACCAGGTCGCGTTTGCTCACCAACAGGCGGTCGGCAAAGCCGATCTGGGCCTGGGCAATGGTCTGGGTCAGGTGGTGCTCGGCGTGGGCCGCGTCCACCAGGGTGATGATGCCGTCGAGGATGTAGCGCTCGCGCAGTTCCTCGTCGATGAAAAAGGTCTGGGCCACAGGTGCCGGGTCGGCCAGGCCGGTGCACTCGATCACCAGGCGGTCGAAGGCGATCTCGCCGCTGTCCAGGCGCTCGAGCAGCAGGTACAGGGCCTTGGTCAGGTCGGTGTGGATGGTGCAGCACACGCAGCCGTTGGACAGGGTCATGACTTGCACCGGTTCTGCGCCCAACAGCTGGGTGTCGATACCGGCGTCACTGAATTCGTTTTCGATCACGGCGATTTTCAGGCCGTGCTCGGCTTTGAGCAGGTGGCGCAGCAAGGTGGTCTTGCCGGCGCCGAGGAAGCCGCTGAGGACCGTGACTGGAATGGGAGAGGACAAAAGAAATTCTCCTTGAAGGAACACAGAAACAAATGTGGGAGGGGGCTCGCCCCCGATAGCAGCGTGTCAGGCACTTACCTGTCACTGACACACCGCTATCGGGGGCAAGCCCCCTCCCACAGGGATATTGCGTTAACTCAACAGCACTTGGGCCCACCCTTGCCGCCGTAACGGGCTTCCTGGCGTTCCCGGAAGAACGCCTTGTAGTCCATCACCGGCTTGTCCGGGTGTTTGGTTTGCATATGCTCGACGTAGGTGTCGTAGTCGGGCATGCCGACCATCAGGCGCGCGGCCTGACCGAGGTATTTACCGAGGCGACTGATGTCATTGAACATGGTTGCAACCCTCGATTACGCGTCCGGCACAGCCTGGAACGGGGCTTCTTTATCCGTACGTTCTTTGTTGCCCCAGGCGGCGACGCCGACCTTGAGCGCATAGAACAGGATGCTGAACACCACGAACAGGAACAGCGCCGTCAGCGTTGCGTTGGTGTAGGCGTTGTAGATCACGTGCTGCATCTGGTCGATGCTCTTCGCCGGGGCGAGGATCTGGCCGTTGGCCAATGCATCGCTGTACTTCTTGGCCAGCGACAGGAAGCCAATCGCAGGGTTCGCGTCGAACAGCTTGATGAAGCCCGCCGTGGTGGTGCAGATCAGCAGCCAGACAGCCGGCAGCATGGTCACCCAGATGTAGCGTTGGCGTTTCATTTTGATCAGCACAACGGTTGCCAGCATCAGCGCGATACCTGCCAGCATCTGGTTGGAGATACCGAACAGTGGCCACAAGGTGTTGATACCGCCCAGTGGGTCGATCACGCCCTGGTACAGCAGGTAACCCCACATCGCCACGCAACCGGCGGTTGCAATGAGGTTGGCGGTCCACGACTCGGTGCGTTTCAGCGCCGGCACGAAGGAACCCAGCAGGTCCTGCAGCATGAAGCGGCCGGCACGGGTGCCCGCATCCACCGCCGTCAGGATGAACAGGGCTTCGAACAGGATCGCAAAGTGGTACCAGAATGCCATGGTGTTTTCACCCGGCAGTACGCTGTGCAGGATCTGTGCGATACCCACCGCCAATGTCGGCGCACCACCGGCACGGGCCAGAATGGTGGTTTCGCCAATATCATGGGCCACGGCTTGCAGCGCCTCAGGCGTGATCGCAAAGCCCCAACTGCTGACGGTTTGCGCCACGGCCACCACATCACCACCGACCACAGCGGCCGGGCTGTTCATGGCGAAGTACACGCCAGGTTCGATCACCGAAGCGGCGACCATCGCCATGATGGCCACGAACGACTCCATCAGCATGCCGCCGTAACCGATGTAGCGGGCGTTGGTTTCGTTATCCAGCAGCTTGGGCGTGGTGCCCGAGGAGATCAGCGCGTGGAAACCCGAGACCGCGCCACAGGCGATGGTGATGAACAGGAACGGGAAGAGGCCGCCCTTCCACACCGGGCCGGTACCGTCGATGAACTGGGTCAAGGCCGGCATTTTCAGTTCTGGCATGGTGACCAGGATGCCGATCGCCAGGGCGATGATGGTGCCGATCTTGAGGAAGGTGGAAAGGTAGTCACGCGGAGCCAGGATCAGCCACACCGGCAGAACGGCGGCGACGAAACCGTAGCCGATCAGCATCCAGGTGATCTGGATACCGGTGAAGGTGAACGCCTTGGCCCAGACCGGATCAGCGGCAATCTGCCCGCCCAGCCAGATCGAACCCAGCAGCAACAGCACGCCGATGATCGAGATTTCACCGATGCGGCCCGGGCGGATGTAGCGCATGTAGATGCCCATGAACATCGCGATCGGGATGGTCGCCATCACCGTGAAAATGCCCCATGGGCTCTCGGCCAGGGCCTTGACCACGATCAGCGCCAGCACCGCGAGGATGATGATCATGATCAGGAAGCAGCCGAACAGCGCGATGGTCCCCGGGATGCGGCCCATCTCTTCGCGAACCATGTCGCCCAGGGAACGGCCGTTGCGACGGGTGGACAGGAACAGGACCATGAAGTCCTGCACCGCACCGGCCAGCACCACGCCGGCAATCAGCCAGAGCGTGCCGGGCAGGTAACCCATTTGCGCCGCCAATACCGGGCCGACCAGCGGGCCTGCACCGGCAATCGCCGCAAAGTGGTGACCAAAAAGGATGTGTTTGTTGGTCGGCACATAGTCCAGACCGTCGTTGTTGAGCACTGCGGGGGTGGCCCGCCGTGGGTCGAGTTGCATCACATTGTTAGCGATGAACAGACTGTAGTAACGGTACGCAACCAGGTAGATGGCCACAGCAGCGACCACAATCCACAAGGCGTTGATCGCCTCGCCGCGGCGCAAGGCCACTACGCCCAGGGCGCACGCTCCTACGATTGCCAGCACCAGCCAGGGTAGGTGGCGTAGCAGGCTATTATTATTTTTCATTTTTATATTCCAGCCAGGGTGGACAGAAAGGACAGCCATCCGGAGTTTAGCGCTACTGGACTTAAAGGCCACCCCCCTACGTTGGTCTAGAGCCTTCTGCGGACAAAAAAAGCAGAAAAACCGAGCCAATAGTGGCGCACGGCTACAATCCCCCTATCCCCGGAGGGCTTCACCATGACCGAGCAACCGTCTGACCGCCGTCGTTTCCGCCGCATCGCCTTTGATGCCAAGACCGAAATTCGGCAAAACGGCCGCGAATGGCCAGTGCAATTGGTGGACCTGTCGCTAAAAGGCCTGCTGGTGCAACGGCCGGAAGACTGGAAGGGCAACAAGGCGCTGCCGTTCGACGTCGATATACGCCTGGATCCGAAGGCACATATAAAGATGCAAGTGCGACTGACCCATGAGGATCATGGGCAACTGGGGTTTGTGTGTCAGCACATCGAACTGGATTCGATCAGCCACTTGCGGCGGTTGATCGAGTTGAACCTGGGTGACGAGGACGAGCTGCACCGGGAGTTGGCCGCCTTGCTGGAAGTATGACGGCTCAGGGAAATGCCGTACGCGCCGGGAAGTCGCTTTCCGTGTCCCAGTAACCGGCTTTCTGCGTCGATGCCGCCTGCCACTGGCCATCCACCCAACGGTAGGTCTGGTAACGCGTGGCAAAATCATCGTCACCGTCGCCGTCCATAAAGCACGAGATTTGCAACAGCTCATCCGCACTACCGTCGACGGGCGTCGAAACCTTCCAGGCCGCCTTGCCGGTGCTGGCCAGGGTCAGTGGTTTGAGTTTGCCATCGGTGTCCTGGTAGCTCACCGGTTCCAGTTGCTGTTTGGCAGGCAGTAACAGTTGCGTGGCCGGGCCACTGTAGCTGCCCATGGGCGCGGTCTGATCAATGATCAAAAAATACACAGGCGCGGGCTGTCCCTTGAGCGGGGCTTTCTTGACCTTGGCCAGCGGGTAGCCGAGGTCCTTGCGCGCGATCACCTCGCCGGCGGCCGACACCAGACGCACCTGGGCGTCGAGCAACGGGTTTTCAACCAGGTCACCGGGCTCGTCGAACGAGTCTTCGTCCAACCCGTTGCCCCAACTGTCCTTGTGCAATTGAGCGCTGATGCGCTGGTCTTCCAGCACCTGCAGCACGCTGCCTTCTTCCGTGACCAGCTTTTGCGCCAGGCGATATCCCGCCGGCAAGTCGGCCCACGCCAGGACAGGCAGACCGGCCAAGGTCATGAACAGGGCGAGCACGCCCCAGCGATTCGTTCGTTGCATTGCGCCCATCCCTGTTTACTCGAAAAGTGCATCCAGTGCCTGCTCCAGGCGGGTCACCCCAATAATCTGTATCCCGGGCGGCGATTCCTTCGGTGCGTTGCCCTTGGGCACGATGGCGCGCTTGAAACCATGCTTGGCCGCTTCCTTCAAGCGCTCCTGGCCGCTGGGCACCGGGCGAACTTCACCGGACAAACCGACTTCACCAAACACCAGCAGGTCATGGGGCAATGGCCGGTTACGCAGGCTGGACATGACTGCCGCCATCAACGCCAGGTCGGAGGCGGTCTCCAGCACCTTGACCCCGCCGACCACGTTGAGGAACACGTCCTGGTCATGGGTCGGGATGCCACCGTGGCGGTGCAGGACCGCCAACAGCATCGCCAGGCGGTTCTGGTCCAGGCCCAGGGTCACGCGGCGCGGGTTGGCCAGGTGGCTGTCATCCACCAACGCCTGCACTTCCACCAGCATCGGCCGGGTGCCTTCCCACGTTGCCATCACCACACTGCCTGGGACTTCTTCCTGGGCACGCGTCAGGAAAATCGCTGATGGGTTGGAGACTTCTTTCAGCCCCCGGTCGGTCATGGCGAATACACCCAACTCGTTCACCGCCCCGAAGCGGTTCTTCACCGCCCGCAGCAAGCGCAGGCGACCATCGGACTCGCCCTCGAAATACAGCACCGTGTCGACCATATGCTCGAGCACCCGAGGCCCGGCCAGCGCGCCTTCCTTGGTGACGTGGCCGACCAGGAAGATCGCCGTGCCGCTCTGCTTGGCATACCGCACCAGCAGCGCCGCACTCTCGCGCACCTGGGACACGCCGCCCGGCGCCGATTGCAACTGCTCGGTGAAAATGGTCTGGATCGAGTCGATCACCATGACCTTGGGCTTTTCGATACGGGCCGTGGCAATGATGCTTTCGATGCAGGTCTCGGTCATGACCCGCAGCTGATCCTGGGGCAACCCCAGGCGGCGGGCGCGCATGGCCACTTGTTGCTGGGATTCTTCGCCGGTGACGTACAGCGCCGGCATGCGGCTGGCGATGCTGCACAGGGTTTGCAGCAAAATCGTCGACTTGCCGATGCCCGGGTCGCCGCCGATCAGCACCACCGAGCCGTCCACCAGGCCGCCGCCCAGCACGCGGTCCAATTCGCCGGATGCCGTGGAAAAACGCGGGATCTCTTCGACGCTGACTTCAGCCAGGGTCTTGATCTGCGCCTGCTGCCCGGTCCAGCCGGCGCGGCCGGTGGGGGCCGCCGCACCGCCACTCTCAATCATGGTTTCAGTCAGGGTGTTCCACGCACCGCACTCGGAGCACTGGCCGGCCCACTTGGGAAAGGTCGCGCCGCACTCCGTGCAGCCGTACATGCGCTTGGCCTTTGCCATTTGAGAACCTCCAACCGAAAAACCGCGATGATAGCTCAGCGCGGCGCCGGGGTCCGGATTTCACCACTGGCCAAGCGTGAAGCGGTGTTACCGACCGGGTCTTCGGCATTGAGATCGGCCCCCCTGGCCTTGAGTTCATCCAGCAGCTCGACACGCTTGAACAGCCCGGCGTACATGGCCGCGGTCTGTCCGGCACCGTTGCGCTGGTCGGGGTTGCAGTCGGTGGCCAGCAGGCGCTGGGCGATTTTCAACTCGCCCTTGAAGATCGCGCCCATCAGCGCGGTGTTGCCGCGTTTGTCCTGCACGCAGGCGTCGGCACCGGCGTTGAGCAGGCGCTCCACGAAAGGCCCCTGGCCGTGGTAGGCAGCGAGGATCAGCGCGGTGTAGCCCTTGTCGTCCTGGGTGTTGAGGCTGTAGCCGGAGTCGATAAAAGTATTGAGCATGTCGAGGTCGCCACGGCGGGCGGCGTCGAAATAGTAGTCCTGCAATTGGGCCTTGAGCGCCACCGGGTCGGGAGTCTCGGCCTGGGCGACAAAGGCCAGCATGGTCATCAGCAAGCCGATAGAAATTCGCATGGTTGTTCTCCTGCCAGGGGTCGACGCCCGTATGGGGGCGTCGACCGTAACCAACGGATCAGTCAGTCAGTTTTTCCGCCAGCGCCTTCACGCGCGCCAGGTCACCCTTGGCCACCTTGGCCACACCGGTGCCGTACTCCGGGTCGGCTTTGTAGAGGAACGACAGGATGATGTGCTTGCTCTCGTCATCGGTGGTGGCCAGCGAGCCGCCGAAGTTTTCGATCAAGTCCTGACGCTCTTTCTTGCTGTAGGAGCGGTACAAGTCACCCGCTTGCTTGAAGTTCTGCTCACGCTGGATCTTCGCCTGCTGGGTGCTGCCTGACAGCGCCGACTGGCTGTAGCGCGCGGTTTGCGGTTCTTCCCGTGGCAACAGGCGACTTGGCTGGTAGTTCACACCGGTGGTGGTCTTGCCGAAGTTCATCGCGCCGTCCTGGTTGCCGTTGTTGACGGTCACCCGTGGCGCGTTGATCGGCAGTTGCAGGGCATTGGCGCCCAGGCGATACATCTGGGTGTCGGCGTAGGAGAACACCCGGCCTTGCAGCAGGCGATCTTCCGACGGCTCGATGCCCGGCACCAGGTTGGCCGGGGCCATGGCTACCTGCTCGGTTTCCTGGAACACGTTGGCCGGGTTGCGGTTCAACACCATTTGCCCGACTTTGCGCTCAGGCACGTTCGGCCAGATCTTGGTGGCGTCCAGCGGGTCGAAATCGAACTTGGCCAGGTCTTCAGGCTTGAGCACCTGCACGTACAGGTCCCACTTGGGGAAGTCGCCCTTGTTGATGTGGGTGACCAAGTCATTGGTCATGTGGCTGTAGTCGCGGCCCTGCACTTCGGTGACCTGCTTGGGATCGAGGTTCTTGATGCCTTGCAGGCTTTTCCAGTGGAACTTGACGTAGTGCACTTCACCCTTGGCGTTGATCAGCTTGTAGGCGTGCACACCGTTGCCGTCCATCTCCCGATAACTGGCCGGGGTGCCGGAGTCGGAGTACAACTCGGTCAGCGTACGGGTGGCTTCGGGCACGTGGGAGAAGAAGTCGAAGCGCCGCGAATCGTCATCCAGGTTGGTACGTGGGTCTGGCTTGAACGCGTGGACCATGTCAGGGAACTTGATGGCATCACGGATGAAGAACGTCGGGAAGTTGTTGCCCACCAAATCCCAATTGCCTTCGGCGGTATAGAACTTGGTGGCGAAACCGCGTGGGTCACGCAGGGTTTCCGGGGAGTGGTTGCCGTGGACCACGGCGGAGAAGCGCACGAACACCGGGGTGGCCTCGCCGGCGGCAAACACCTTGGCCTTGGTCAGGTCGCTGAGGCTGTCAGTGACGGTAAAGGTGCCGTGGGCACCGGTACCACGGGCGTGTACGACGCGCTCGGGGATGCGTTCGCGGTCGAAGCGCTGCAATTTCTGAATAAGCTGCACATCCTGGAGTAGCACCGGGCCATTGGCGCCGGCGGTTTGCGAGTTCTGGTTGTCACCGACGGCGGCACCGTTGTCGCGGGTCAGGTTGGCGGCGTGTACAGACAGGGAAAGCAGGCTGGCGGTCACCAGTACCAGCGCGGATCGCGCGGTAACAGGCCCGCGGCTCATTGGATTGTTCATCGAGGTTTCCTCTGGTTTTTTTAGTGCACATTCAGTTGTGCTTGCCAGAGGCTAGTGACCCGCGAGTCAGAAGATAAATAGAAAAGCCATAACAACCCGATTGATAAAATAATCTGGTAAGTCTCTGATTTGGCGGGTATTTCGCGCGCGATTGATGGCACTTTGCAAACTAATTGCGTTTTAATGTGTCGATAAAAGCTAACAGTGTGAGCGGTTGTTTCAGGCAAGCCCTCTACGACTGACTTACACTGGGTACCACCCTTCTCATCTGTAACAAGGAATAACCTATGGGCGTGATCAGTGAGTTCAAGGCCTTCGCGGTCAAAGGTAATGTGGTCGACATGGCCGTCGGTATTATCATCGGCGCAGCCTTCGGCAAAATTGTTTCCTCGTTTGTAGGCGACGTGGTGATGCCGCCCATTGGTCTGTTGATCGGTGGCGTGGACTTCGGTGACCTGGCGATAACACTAAAGGCTGCCCAAGGCGATGTGCCTGCGGTGGTCCTGGCATACGGCAAGTTCATCCAGAGCGTCATCGACTTTGTGATCATCGCGTTTGCGATCTTCATGGGCGTGAAGGCGATCAATCGCCTCAAACGTGAAGAGGCCGTGGCGCCAAGCCTGCCGCCGACGCCGACCAAGGAAGAAGTGCTGCTGGGTGAGATCCGCGATCTGCTCAAGGCACAGAACGACAAGCCGCTCTAATCGAGCCGGCATGAAAAGGCGCCTGTTTGAGGCGCCTTTTTTATTACCAGTAGTTCTCCACCGCCACCTGGCCGGGTCGCCGGCTCAAGCTCAGGTTCATATCGCGCAGCTTGAGCAGTTGGCGCGTGTCATCGACCATCTGCGGGTTGCCGCAAATCAACACGCGGGAATGCTCCGGGGTCAGTTCGACGCCGGCCGCGCGTTCCAGTTCGCCATTTTCGATCAGCGTGGTGATGCGTCCATTCAATGCGCCGGGGTGTTGTTCGCGGGTAACAATGGGGATGTAGGTCAGTTTGTGTGCGTATTCGGCCAGGTGTTCGCGTTCACCCAATGTGTTGATGAGCGCCTGGTAAGCCAGCTCTTTGGCTTCCCGTGCGCTGTACACCAGGATGATGCGCTCGAATTTCTCCCAGACCTCGAAGTCTTGCAGGATCGACAAAAACGGCGCCACCCCGGTGCCGGTGCCAAGCATCCACAAATCCCGACCGTCGACGAAGCGGTTCAAGGTCAGGAACCCCGTGGCCTGGCGCTCCACCATCAAGGTATCGCCGACTCGCAGACGGCTCAGCTCGCTGGTGAACTCACCGTCCGGCACGACAATCGAGAAAAAATCCAGGTGCTCATCAAACGGCGAGGACACCAAGGAATACGCACGCCATACCGTGCTGCCATCCGCCTTGGTGACACCCAGGCGTACAAACTGGCCCGCAGTAAAACGAAAGCCCGGGTCGCGGGTGGTGCGCAGGGTAAACAGGCTGGGGGTCAGCGATTGCACGTCGAGCAAGATCTGGCGGGTAAATTTCTCAGCACTGGCCGTCATGGGGGGCTCCGTTCTACAGGTGCCCTAGTGTCGCTCAAAGTCGTGCGCGGAAACACCCACGATAGGGAGTGGCATCACACCACTACTCAATGATGGCAAATTAATTTCACCTTCGATCAATTCGCTATTAGTTTTAAAAACTACCTCATATAGCCGCTGTTAGTGGGTTGTTACAGGGGCTTCAACCCCCTAATAAATCGCGAGTTTCAAACTTGCCAATTGCTTGGCTAACTACCTTCCAGTGAAAAAATTCTTAAACCTTACAGCGCAAGAACGAAATTTTCCTCTCGCCATGTAGTACGTGTCCTACACTGATTTTCGTGCAACGTTGGGGATAAAGGACGTACCCCAAGTCACGGAGATCCCATGGAGATTTACCCATGCTTAACTGGCGAAATACACGACTCCACTCGCTCGAAGGTGAGGACGAGGTCACCAGCGTATTTGAAATGACCATCAACAAGGCCTACGAACTCGGCTTCCAATACTGTTCCTTCAAGATGAGTTCTCAACTCACCAAGGGTCAAATCAAACCCGTAGAGCTTACAAACTATCCAATTGAATGGAAAAAACTATACAACCAAGCGCACTACTCCGATGTAGACCCTGTAGTGAAACATTGTAGGGAGGGCGTGTTACCCCTTGTCTGGAAGGAGGAAACATTCAAAGACGTGCCCAGCCTTTGGTCTTTGGCCGCAACCTTGGAGGTACACAAGGCGTTGACCATCAGCGTGCATGATTTCCGGGGGGTCTTCAGCATGCTGACGTTGAGCCGTGGCAAGGGTGACATCAGCCCGGAAGAATTGTATGAAAAAGCAGGAATGGCGCTATGGCTCTGCCACGCCATGCATGCCGTGCTGGCGCAGAAGTTTGACGAAAAACCCAGTATCCACCCAACCAGCAAATTGACTGAGCGGGAAACGGAAGTCCTTATGTGGTCTGGCATGGGCAAGACCGCAGCAGATATCGCCACCATCCTTTGTTTGTCCGAGCGTACGGTAGGCTTTCATATCAGCAGTTGCCTCAAGAAACTGGGCGTCAACAACAAAATCGCCGCCGTGCTTCGCGCCGCTCGGGCCGGGATCATTTAAAACACGCCATGTAATTCTCTTGAAAAAAACGTAACATTTACCGCGCATTCTGAGTGCTGAGCAGCCCCTTTCGGGGAGTCGCCCGTGGTTCACTCAGACGGTTCGGCAACCGCTGTCGAACACCCATCGTTTACCCAGAGTCTCCCCCGCCATGCCCCTGCTCGAAAGCCCCTTTGCCCAGCTCGATCTGATCCGCCAGCCAGAGCAACACAACGATCCGCTGCAAGCCTTCGATGCCGCCGACGAGTACCTGCTCAGCCACTTGGCCGAACAGCAGCCGGGCGCGCAAACCCGGGTGCTGGTGCTCAACGACAGCTTCGGCGCCCTTGCCGCCAGCCTTCAAGGCAAGGTGCAACTGACCTCCAGTGGCGATTCGTTCCTGGCGGCGCAAGGCCTGGAAAAAAACCTGGTGCGCAACGGCAAGGCGTTTGACGCCGTTGCGTTCATCCCGGCCAGCCACATCCCCACCGGGCCGTTCGACCGGGTGCTGATCCGCGTACCCAAAACCCTGGCATTGCTGGAAGAACAACTGATTCGCTTGCAAGGCCAACTGGCCCCGGGTGCCGAGGTGATCGCCGGGGCGATGATCAAGCATTTGCCACGGGCGGCGGGCGAGTTGCTGGAGCGTTACATTGGCCCGATGCACGCATCGCTCGCGGTAAAAAAGGCGCGATTGCTGATCGCCACCGTTGAAGATCGCCCCGCTGCCGTGTCGCCCTACCCCACCCGCTACACCCTGGACGCACCGGCTATCGAACTGCTGAACCATGCCAACGTGTTCTGCCGCGAAAGCCTGGACATCGGCACTCGCGCCTTCCTGCCCCACCTGCCGAAAAACCTGGGCAACGCCCGCGTGGCAGACCTGGGTTGCGGCAACGGCGTACTGGCGATTGCCAGCGCCCTGCAAAACCCCGAAGCGCATTACACCTTGGTGGACGAGTCCTACATGGCGGTGCAATCGGCGGCCGAAAACTGGCAAGCGGCCCTCGGTGAGCGTGATGTGGTCGTGCGTGCCGCCGACGGCCTGGCAGGGCAAGAGCCGCAATCCCTGGACGTGGTGCTGTGCAATCCACCGTTCCACCAGCAGCAGGTGGTCGGCGATTTCCTCGCCTGGCGCATGTTCCAACAGGCACGGGAAGCCCTGGTGGTGGGCGGCGCCCTTTATATCGTCGGCAACCGCCACCTCGGTTATCACACCAAACTGGCGCGCCTGTTCCGGGGTGTCGAGCAAGTCGCCACCACGCCAAAATTCGTGATCCTCAAGGCGCGCAAATAAAAAAACCCTGCTTCTCTGGCGAAAAGCAGGGCTGGAAAGCCGGGCCGCAAAGCCCGGATCGGGATGTCAGTGGGTGGTCAGGCCAGCCGCACTCATAAACATGCGCATCAGGCTCGCCACGACGAACAGGGCCAGCACACTGCCCGTCCAGATCATCGCCAGCCACCCCAGGCGCCGCCACAACGGCTGCTTCTCGGCCTGTTCAATCTCGTGCAACGAAGGTTTGCCGGACATGGAACGCCCCTCCTAGTGGTAACCGTCTTCGTGGGTGACCTTGCCGCGGAACACGTAGTAGCTCCAGAAGGTATAGCCCAGGATGAACGGGATAATGAATAGCGTACCCACCAGCATGAAGCCCTGGCTCTGGGGCGGCGCGGCAGCGTCCCAGATCGACACCGATGGCGGAATGATGTTGGGCCACAGGCTGATACCCAAGCCGCTGTAGCCCAGGAAGATCAGCACCAGCGTCAGCAGGAACGGCGTGTAGTGCGCATTACGCCCCACGGCACGGAACAACCCGTACAGGGTCACCAGCACCAGGATCGGCACCGGCAGGAACCAGAACAGGTTCGGCAGGGTGAACCAGCGCGAGGCGATTTCCGGGTGCGTCAGCGGCGTCCAGATACTCACGATGCCGATCACCGCCAGCACCACGAAGGCCAACGGTCGCGCCAGGTTGTGCATTTTTTCCTGAAGCGGGCCTTCGGTCTTCATGATCAACCAGGTGCAGCCGAGCAACGCGTAGGCCACGATCAGCGCCACGCCGCAGAACATCGTGAACGGCGTGAGCCAGTCCAGCGAACCGCCGGCAAACTGGCGATTCACCACCGGGATGCCATCGATGAATGCGCCCAGCGCCACGCCCTGGAAGAACGTGGCCGCCAGTGAACCGCCGATAAAGGCCTTGTCCCATAGATGACGCTTGTGGTCCTTGGCCTTGAAGCGGAACTCGAAGGCCACACCGCGGAAGATCAGCCCGATCAGCATCAGGATCAGCGGCAGGTACAGCGCCGACAACACCACCGAATAGGCCAGCGGGAACGCACCGAACAACGCTGCGCCGCCCAGTACCAGCCAGGTTTCGTTGCCGTCCCACACCGGGGCCACGGTGTTCATCATCACGTCTCGGTCGGTCTTGCCCGGGATAAACGGAAACAGGATGCCGATACCCAGGTCGAAGCCGTCCATGACCACGTACATCATGATGCCGAAGATAATGATCACGGCCCAGATCAGCGGAAGATCAATACCCATCTCAATGCCCCTTGTGCTGGATGTGCGCGTGATCGTCGTCGCTGCCATCATCGGCGGCGGACAACGGACGGGCCGGTGTACGTTTCTGGCCCGGGCCACCATGGGTGGGCTCGCTGCCTTCGTGGGTCTGAGGCCCTTTGCGCACCAGGCGCATCATGTAGCCCAGGCCTGCGCCGAACAGCGCGAAGTACACCACCACGAACAACACCAGGGTGATGGTCATCTGCGCCAGGCTATGCCCGGAGGACGCGTCCGCCGTGCGCATCAGCCCGTAGACCACCCACGGCTGGCGGCCGATCTCGGTGGTGAACCAACCCGCAAGTATGGCGATCAGGCCGGACGGCCCCATCCACAACGCCAAGTACAGGAACGGTTTGGACGTGTACATCTTGTCGCCCCGGCGTAGCCAGAGGCTGAACAGGCCGGTGAAGATCATCAGGAAGCCCAGGCCGACCATGACCCGGAACGACCAGAACACGATGGTCGAGTTGGGGCGGTCCTCCGGTGGAAATTCCTTGAGGGCCGGCACTTGCTTATCCAGGGAGTGAGTGAGGATCAGGCTGCCCAGGTAAGGGATCTCCACCGCGTACTTGGTTTTCTCGGCCTTCATGTCGGGCCAGCCAAACAGGATCAATGGCGTTGGTTCGTTGCCGATGTTTTCCCAGTGGCCTTCAATCGCGGCAATTTTCGCCGGTTGGTGCTTCAAGGTATTGAGGCCATGGAAATCACCGATCACCGCCTGGATGGGCGCAACGATCAGGGCCATCCACATTGCCATGGAGAGCATCTTGCGGATCGCCGGGTTGTCCTTGCCGCGCAGCAAGTGCCAGGCTGCCGAGGAGCCGACGAAGAACGCCGTGGCCACAAAGGCCGCCGTGGCCATGTGCGCCAGGCGATAGGGGAACGACGGGTTGAAGACCACGGCGAACCAGTCGGTCGGGATCACACGGCCATCGATGATTTCAAACCCCTGGGGCGTCTGCATCCAGCTGTTGGACGAGAGGATCCAGAACGTGGAAATCAACGTCCCCACGGCCACCATCACGGTGGAGAAGAAGTGCAGGTTGCGCCCGACCTTGTTCCAGCCGAACAGCATCACGCCGAGGAAACCCGCCTCGAGGAAGAACGCCGTGAGCACTTCGTACGTAAGCAGCGGGCCGGTGACGGCGCCGGCAAAGTCCGAGAAGCGGCTCCAGTTGGTGCCGAACTGGTAGGCCATGACCAGGCCGGATACCACGCCCATGCCGAAGTTGACGGCAAAGATCTTCGACCAGAAGTGGTAGAGGTCACGGTAGGTGTCGTTGTGGGTCTTGAGCCACAAGCCTTCCAGCACCGCGAGGTAACTGGCCAGGCCGATGGTGATCGCCGGGAACAGGATGTGGAACGAGATGGTGAACGCAAATTGAATTCGGGCGAGATCGAGCGCCTCCAAACCGAACATAAGTCTTCCTCTGTCAGGTAATACCGGCTGCTGGCGGGAGCCTGCACCCACTGCCCCCACGGATATGGAGTCTGGCGAATTTCGATTCGTTTCTTTTTTTAGCCAACCGCGTAGGGAATCTGGCCCGGAGGCCGCCAGGCCGATGCCCGGGCGGGCATTGATCTGGATCAAGCATTGCTGAAAGAGTAGTCCCATTTTCAGGAATGAACTGTGTGGTCTTTTGCCGCGTGACAGACTGCCTCAGCTCAGTTGTTGCAACTATCTGTTACAACTTAATGATAATCTCGGCGCTTCCTTTGGCTCTGATCTGAATTCCCCGATGCCTAGTGAACCCGCGTTGCTGTTGCGTCACCACCGCCCTTTCATCGCGTTCTGGCTGGCGCGCATCTTCACCGCCAGCGGCTTCCAGATGCTCACCGTGGCCATCGGCTGGAACCTCTACCAACTGACCGGCAATGTGCTGGACCTGGGGCTGGTCGGCCTCGTGGAGTTCGTACCGCGCGTACTGTTCATGCTGCACACCGGGCATGTGGCCGACCGCTATGAGCGACGCAAGGTGGCCGCCATCTGCCAGACCGTGCAGGCGCTGATTGCCCTGAGCCTGGCCATCGGCGGCCTGACCGGCAACGTGACCCGCGAGATGATCTTTATCCTCGCCTTCCTGCTGGGTGCCGCGCGCTCGTTCGAAATGCCCACCACTCAGGCACTGCTGCCAAGCATCGTGCCCAGCGCGCTGTTCCCACGCGCCGTGGCCTCGTCGCAGTCAGCCCAGCAACTGGCGACCATTGTCGCGCCGGCGCTCGGCGGTTTGCTCTACGCGTTCGGCAGCGTGTGGGTGTATGGCCCTACCGTGGTGCTGTACCTCATTGCCTGCGTGCTGACCCTCAACCTGCCCGCCCGCCAGACCCCGTTGAATAAAGGCAAGGCCACCCTGGATTCGCTGCTGGCCGGCATTCGGTTTATCCGCAGCCGCCCGGACATTCTCGGCGCCATTTCCCTCGACCTGTTTGCGGTGCTGCTGGGCGGTGCGACCGCGCTGTTGCCGGTGTTCGCCAAGGACATCCTGCTGACCGGCGCCTGGGGCCTGGGCCTGCTGCGCTCGGCGCCGGCGGTGGGGGCGTTGCTGATGTCGCTGTGGCTGGCGCGGTTCTCGGTGGAGCGCCATGTGGGCCGCGTGATGTTCACCGCTGTCGGTGTGTTCGGCGTGGCGACCATCGCCTTCGGCCTGTCCACCTCCTTCTGGTTTTCCCTGGCGGTGCTGGTGGTGCTGGGGGCGGCGGACATGATCAGCATGGTCATCCGTGCGTCCTTCGTGCAGCTGGAAACCCCGGATGAAATGCGCGGTCGGGTCAGTGCGGTCAATGGCCTGTTTATCGGAGCGTCGAACCAGTTGGGCGAATTCGAATCCGGGATCACGGCCCACTGGTTCGGCACCGTGCCCGCCGTGGTCATGGGCGGGCTCGGTACCCTGGTGGTAACAGGCGTGTGGATCAAGCTGTTCCCGACCCTGGCGAATCGAGATCGCATGCATGTACCCGTGGAAGAGCCCATTCAAAAAACCAGCGTATAACCCATGTGAGAGGGGGCTTGCCCCCGATAGCGCCATGTCAGTCACAGCATCGTTGACTGACACCCCCCATCGGGGGCAAGCCCCCTCCCACACTTGGATAACCAGTGCTGGCTAGAGCGTGTCAGAGCACCTTATCGAGGGTGATGGGAAATTCCCGCACCCGTTTGCCGGTGGCGTGATAAATCGCATTGGCCACCGCCGCCGCGACGCCGACGATGCCGATCTCCCCCACGCCCTTGGACCCGAGGGCGTTGACGATCTCGTCATGCTCCTCGACAAACACCACGTCTATCTCGCCGATGTCCGCGTTCACCGGGATGTGGTACTCGGCCAGGCTGTGATTCATGAAGCGCCCCAACTGATGATCCGTCTGGGTTTCCTCATGCAGCGCCATACCGATGCCCCACACCACCCCGCCGAGAATCTGGCTGCGGGCCATCTTGGGGTTGACCACGCGCCCGGCGGCAATCGCACTGACCACGCGGCTGACCTTGATGGTGCCCAGGTCCTCATCCACCTGCACCTCGACGAAGACGGCCGAATGGGTGGCGGTGCTGTAGCCCTCGCGTTTTTTGCCGGGTTCGCTGTCGACCTGCACCTCCAGCGCGTCTTCGCCACTGTCCTTGACCAATTGCGCCAACGACACACTCACGTCACCGGTGTGCAACTGGCCGTCTTCAAAGCGTACGGATTCGGCCTGCGTGAAGACCGGGTAAGTCTGCCGAGCAATAGCCAGCAGTTTGCCTGTCAACGCTTCGCAGGCCTGCTGCACCGCCGTGCCCACCGAAGACACGGTAAACGAGCCGCCCTGCAGTGGCGCGGTAGGCAATGAGGAATCGCCCAACACAAAGACCACGTCCTCGACCGCCACGCCACTGGCCTGCGCGGCAATCTGGGTCATCACCGTGTAAGTGCCGGTGCCGATATCGGTGGTGGCGCTGCTGACCGTCAACTTGCCCTGCCCGTCGATCCGCGCCTTGGCGCTGGCCTTCATCTGCATGGCTTCCCACACCCCGCCGGCCATGCCCCAGCCGATCAACTGGCGACCGTCGCGCATGCTGCGCGGTTCCGGGTTACGCTGGCTCCAGCCGAAACGCTCGGCACCTTCGCTGTAGCATTCGCGCAGGGCCTTGCTTGACCAGGGTTTGTCTTCGTTCTGGTTGCGCTCGGCGTAGTTGATCAGCCGCAGTTGCACCGGGTCGATTCCCAAGGCGCAGGCCAGTTCATCCATGGCGCACTCCAGGCCGATCACCCCGAGCGCTGCGCCAGGTGCGCGCATGTCCAGGGGCGTGAACACGTCCAGGGGCACCAGGTTGTAGGTCAGTTGCACGTTGTCGCAGTGATAGAGCATGCCGCTCCACTCCACCACATGTTCGCTGAAATCCTCGAAGCGCGAGGTCTGGCCGATAGCGGTGTGGCCCAGCGCGAGCAAACGACCGTCGGCGGCCGCGCCCATTTGCAAACGCTGCAGGGTGCGCGGGCGGTAGCCGAAGGTAAACATCTGTTGGCGAGTCAGGGTAACGCGCACCGAGCGTTTGAGCGCCAGGGACGCCATCACCGCCAGCGGCAATTGGTACTGCGGGCGCAAACCGGAGCCAAACGCACCGCCGACGAACGCGGCAAAGATGCGCACCTGGCTTTTATCCAGGCCGAAGACTTTTTGCACATAGGCCTGGCAGTTCTGCGGGCCCTGGGTCTTGTCATGGATATGCAGGGTGCCGTCCGGCTGATACAGCACGGTGCTGGCGTGGGGCTCCATCGGGTTGTGATGTTCGACGGGCGTGCTGTAGTGCAGGTCCAGGCTGACGGCGGCGCCGCTCCACTCGGCCTGGAAGTTGCCGCGCGGCTTGGGCGGGGTTTGCGGCGAGGCATAGGCCTGTTCCTGCATGGCCAGCAGGTCGGTTTCGAAGGCTTCGGTTGCGTACTCGATCTCCACCAGGGAGCCGGCATGCCGCGCCAATTCAAGGTTGTCGGCGATCACCAAGGCCAGGGGTTGGCCGCTGTACAGCACACGGTCGTTGTACAGCGGGCGGAACGGCGAGCCGTCGGCCGCGTCGTCGTCCTGGAAAGCGTCGTCGTAGCTGGCGATTCTTGGCCGGTTGAGGTGATCAATTACCGCCACCACCCCCGGCAGCGCCAACGCCCTGGAAGCGTCGATACGCAGCACGCGGCCCTTGGCGACGGTGCTGGACACCACGCTGCCATGCAGCAGGCGCTCCTCGGGAAACTCACCGGCGTAACGCGCCTGGCCGGTAACCTTGAGCAGACCGTCGACCCGGTCCAAGGGTTTGCCGATGGCAGTCATGGGCGTTCTCCTGCAACAGCGGCGTCACTCAGGGCACGAATGATGCCCCGGCGCGCCAACTTGATCTTGAAGCCGTTGTGTTCCAAGGGTTCCGCGTCTTGCAACAGGGCGTCGGCGGCTTGGCTGAAGGTTTCGCGGCTGACAACCTGGCCGATCAGCCCGGCTTCCACCGCGCGGTCGCGCCAGGGTTTGTGGGCCACGCCGCCGAGCGCCAGGCGCGCATCAATGATGCGGTCGCCGTCCAGCTCAAGGGCTGCAGCGACAGACACCAAGGCGAAGGCGTACGAGGCGCGGTCGCGAATCTTCAGGTAGTTGCTATGGCTTGCCAGGTTGTCGGCAGGCAGTTCGACGGCGGTGATCAGCTCATCGTCGGCCAGCAGGTTGTCCCGTTGCGGCGTATCACCGGGCAGGCGGTGGAAGTCGGCGAACTCGATGATCCGCGCACCGCCACGGCCCTCGACATGCACCCGCGCCGCCAATGCCGCCAGGGCGACACACATGTCCGAAGGATGGGTAGCGACACACTGCTCACTGGCACCGAGGATCGCATGGATGCGGTTCAAGCCGGTGCGCGCCGGGCAGCCACTGCCGGGCTCGCGCTTGTTGCACGGTACCGTGGCGTCATAGAAGTAGTAGCAGCGGGTGCGCTGCAACAGGTTGCCGCCGGTACTGGCCATATTGCGCAGCTGCGGCGAGGCACCGGCGAGGATGGCTTGGGAGAGCAACGGGTAACGCTGTTCGATCAACGGGTGCCAGGCCAGGTCGGCATTGCTCACCAGGGCGCCGATCAACAGTCCGCCACTGGACGTTTGCTGAATGTCATGCAGCGGCAGGCCGGTGATGTCGATGAGGTGTTCGGGGCGGCTGATGTTTTCTTTCATCAGGTCCAGCAGGTTGGTGCCGCCGGCGATAAAGCGCGATGCGGCGCTGCTGAGGTGCACGGCCTCCTGTACGCCGGTCGGCCTGCTGTAATGGAAGGGGTTCATGGTTTGCCCTCCAGGACTTCCTCGATGGCAGCGCGGATATTGCTGTAGGCGCCACAACGGCAAAGGTTGCCGCTCATCAGCTCCTGAATCTGCGCGGTGTCGTGGGCACGGCCTTCATTGGCCAGGCCCACGGCGGAACAGATCTGGCCGGGGGTGCAGTAGCCGCACTGGAAGGCGTCGTGCTTGATAAACGCCTGCTGCATCGGGTGCAGTTGGTCGCCGTCGGCCAGGCCTTCGATAGTGGTCAGCTCGGCGCCGTCGCACATCACCGCCAGGGTCAGGCAGGCATTGATCCGCTTGCCGTCGCGCAATACCGTGCAGGCGCCGCATTGGCCGTGGTCGCAGCCTTTTTTGCTACCGACAAGGTCAAGTTGCTCGCGCAGAAGGTCGAGCAGTGTGGTCCACGGCAACACATCCAGTTGGCGGTCCTGGCCGTTGAGGCTCAGGCGTATCGAGTGGCTGACGAACGGTTGGGCCGCCGCGCCATTGGGGGTTGCGCTCATAAACACCTCACGGGTTGGTGGACATCCGCGGCGTTCAGGGAAATCGCCGTCTCAGGGGTACGACTTCCCGGGGTAATGAGCGTTCAAGGTGATTGATCAGCGGATATTGAGCAGCGTCGTCAGGGTGTTCTGCGGGGGGTTGATCGAGGAATTGCTGTATTGGAACCAGCCCTGGGCCTCCACGTTCAGGTCAAATACATAGATGTAGCCCATCAGTGTGCCGGCCCCGTTGCAGGCTTCGCTGATGTTGCCGACCTGGCAGACCGCCGTGCGCTGCCCATTGAGCTCTGCGCCATCAAAGCGGCCCATGGGGTTGTTTCCCAGGCCGACTTCCATGACTGACACCTTGGTGGGCCCACGGTGCGTGCACATCTGCGTGCTTTGTGCGCGCTCGGGGATGGTTTCCGTGCACGCCGCCGATTCAACCTTGAACACGCGCACTTCGCTCAACGGCGGTGCAGTCGCGCCCCAGGCCGGTGCTGCGCCGAGCAACAGGCTGATACAGGGGATCAGGGCTAGACTCCACGGGCTGGCGTTTTTCATGTTGCAGATGACCTTGGTTTAAACGTCGGCGCAGTATGCCTCAAGGCCTCGGCTGCTGGTATGATGCGCCGCTTTTTCCGATCCTCTCTGAAACCAAAGGCGCTTGGCGCAGTTTGTGCTTTGACTTAGAGGTCAACAAATCACGACGCCACAGAGCGTCACAGGGAGCAGGCATGCTGGAAAAGCTGTTTCAACTCAAGGCACACAACACCAACGTGCGCACCGAGATCCTCGCGGGCATCACGACATTCCTGGCCATGGCCTACATCCTGTTCGTGAACCCGAGCATCCTCGGCGAGACCGGCATGGACAAGGGCGCGGTGTTCGTCGCGACCTGCCTGGCGGCCGCCATCGGCTCGACCGTGATGGGCCTGATCGCCAACTACCCGATCGCCCTCGCGCCGGGCATGGGCCTCAACGCCTTCTTTACCTACACCGTGGTGCTGCACATGGGCCACACCTGGCAGGTGGCGCTGGGTGCGGTGTTCATTTCGGCGGTGTTGTTCTTCCTGTTGTCGATCTTCCGTATCCGTGAGTGGATCATCAACGCCATCCCCCTGCCCCTGCGCTCGGCGATTGCCGCCGGTATCGGCCTGTTCCTGGCTTTGATCGCCCTGCACAACGCCGGCATCGTGGTCAGCAACCCGGCCACCATGGTGGGCCTGGGCGACTTGAAACAACCGGCACCGATTCTCGCCACCCTCGGCTTCGTGCTGATCGTGGCACTGGAAGCCCTGGCCGTGCGCGGCGCGGTGCTGATCGGCATCCTGGCGGTGACCCTCGTGTCCATCCTGCTGGGCGTCACGCCTTTTGGCGGCGTCACGTCGATGCCACCGTCCCTGGCCCCGACCTTCCTGCAGCTGGATATCAAGGGCGCGCTGGATATCGGCCTGGTCAGCGTGATCTTCGCCTTCCTGTTCGTCGACCTGTTCGATAACTCCGGCACCCTGATCGGCGTGGCAAAGCGTGCCGGCCTGATGGGCAAGGATGGCCACATGCCAAAAATGGGCCGTGCGCTGATCGCCGACAGCACCGCCGCCATGGCCGGTTCCCTGCTCGGCACCTCGACCACCACCAGCTACATCGAGTCGGCGGCGGGCGTGAGCGCCGGCGGCCGCACCGGCTTGACCGCCATCGTGGTCGCGATCCTGTTCCTGCTGGCGTTGTTCTTCTCGCCACTGGCCGCCAGCGTCCCAGCCTTCGCCACCGCGCCGGCCCTGCTGTTCGTGGCGGTGCTGATGACCCAGGGCCTGGCCGAAATCGACTGGGACGACATTACCGTAGCAGCGCCGGTGGTGATCACCGCCCTGGCAATGCCTTTCACCTACTCCATCGCCAACGGCATCGCCTTCGGTTTCATCGCCTGGACCGCCATCAAGCTGCTTTCGGGCCGCTACCGTGAGCTGAACCCGGCGCTGGTGATTCTGTCGATTCTGTTCGTGATCAAGCTGGGCTGGTTCAACGCATGACTTTTGACGCCGCACGCTACACCGCTCAACTGCAAGACAAGGTCACGCGCTTGCGTGACCTGTTGGCACCGTTCGACGCGCCCGAGCCGCAGGTCTTCGACTCGCCGATGCAGCACTTCCGCCTGCGCGCGGAGTTCCGCCTGTGGCGCGAAGGCGGTGAACGCCACTACGCGATGTTCTCCCAGGACGACAAGCGCACGCCGATCCTGATCGAAGCGTTCCCCATCGCCAGCCAGCGCATCAACCAGTTGATGCCGCAGCTCAAGGCCGCCTGGCAAGCCAGTGCCGCCCTGAGCCACAAGCTGTTCCAGGTGGAGTTCCTCACCACCCTGGCCGGCGACGCGATGATCACCCTGTGCTATCACCGCCCGCTGGACGAGCACTGGCACACCGCCGCCAACCAGCTGGCTGCCGACTTGAATGTCAGCATCATCGGCCGCTCCAAGGGCAAGCGCGATGTGATCGGCCATGACTACGTGGTGGAAAAGCTCGAAGTCGGCGGCCGTACCTTCAGCTACCGCCAGCCCGAAGGTGCCTTCACCCAGCCCAACGGCACGGTGAACCAGAAGATGCTCAACTGGGCCTACGACGCCCTGGGCGATCGCCCGGATGATTTGCTGGAGCTGTACTGCGGCAACGGCAACTTCACCCTGCCCCTGGCGACGCGCGTGCGCAACGTGCTGGCTACCGAAATCAGCAAGACCTCGGTGAATGCGGCCCTGAGCAACCTCGATGAAAACGCGGTGGGTAACGTCACGCTGGTGCGTCTCTCTGCCGAAGAACTCACCGAAGCCCTCAACGAAGTGCGCCCGTTCCGCCGCCTGCACGGCATCGACCTGAAAAGCTACGAATTCGGCAGCGTGTTCGTCGACCCACCGCGCGCCGGCATGGACCCGGACACCTGCGAACTGACCCGACGTTTCGACAACATCCTGTACATCTCCTGCAACCCGGAGACGTTGGCGGCGAACATCGCGCAACTGCATGACACGCATAAGATTACGAAATGCGCGATGTTTGACCAGTTTCCGTGGACGCACCATATGGAATCCGGGGTGTTATTGACTCGGCGGTAACTCGACGTCCTCCGGTTCCTTCTTGCGCGGCCGCCCGCCCTTCTTGCCATTGGCGCGGGCGGCGGCGGCTTTGGCGGCGCTGCTTTTGCGACCGTTGCGCGAAGCAACCAGGCTGATCGCCAGGTCCATCAGGGGTTTGCTGGTGGCAATCAGGCCCGTGATCGAAACATCCAGGTCTTGGGCCTCACAGCACAGCGCCTTTCCGCCAAAGCCGACTTCCAGTTGCTCAAAGTCCTCCAGGGAAAACCCTGCGAACTCGGGCAGACCCGCTACCGGCAGTACAACGCGACTACCGTCGCTGAAGCCGATGGAAATGCAGTTGTCTTCATAACGCACAGCGCTGGCACGGGCATAAAGGTGCCGTGTCTTGCGCCCTCGGGCTATCGCCTTTTCGACGTCGGCCTCAGTGAGCGGTTTATAGGGTACAACTTTGGCTTTTACGATTTTCATAGATCAATCCCCACGCAGTCTGGTGCTCGTACCAGATTCAAAATTGTCCTCTGCGCTACGACATCGTGCCGAGCACTTGCGATGACGTGGACTCCACGTCGAATAACCAACCCTGGCACCCACTCACCGGCCTCCCAATCCCAGGAATGATTCTCGAGGCAGACCGTTTGCGGGTATTCCCACCAGAGCCTACGTGCCCGCGCCAAGTAATGCCGCTGCATGATCGCCCAGCGTATTTCTTTCAAAACCGCCATGGGTGGCCGCCGCCGCTCAGGCTCTACGTCCCACAACTCCACGTCCCCGTCCAGAAAGCTGAAACGAAAACGCGCATCCCATTCCTTCCCCCGCACATGCACATGGGGCGGGCAATGCTCATCCCTGATAAACACCGAAATCACATATCCTTTGTAATTGCCTACTCTCATCGTAACCCATCCGTTAGGTTATTTTCCGCCAGGTAACAATTTTCCCCTGTCACCCGACAACCGGCCCCATTTCCCGAAGCTGATTCACAGATTAGTAAGCACAAAAAACCCGGCGAATGCCGGGTTGTAACCACTCACGCCGAGGGCTGGAAATACCCCGCCAAGGCCCGCAAGTCCTGCTCGCTCAGCAACCCCGCGTAATACTTCAACTGAATCCTCGCCAGCAGATACGCATGCCGCGCATTCGCCAGGTCGCGGCGGGCAGTGAACAGTTGCTGCTCGGCGTCGAGTACGTCGAGGTTGACCCGTTCACCGCCGGCCACACTCTTTTTCGTCGCAGCGACTAAAGCCGTGGCAGAGCTGACGGCCATTTCATAAGCACGCACTTTGGCCGCGCCGCTGGTATTGAGGTTGAACTGTTTGCGCAACGCCACCAGCGTGGCCGAGGTTTGCGCGTCCAGCTCGTACTGGGCTTGAGACAGCTGGTTCGCCGCCTGCCGCGTGGAGGCCGATACGCCGCCACCGGCAAACAGCGGCAGGCTGACCTGGATGCCAACGGTGTTGGTGTCGTACTTCTGGTTGTAGCTGCTTTCCGAGTCGGAGTGGGTCTGGCGGCTGGTGGCGTACAGGCTGACCTTGGGCAGGTGCCCGGCGCGTTTGCGCTCCACTTCATAGGCGGCCACGTCCAGGGCGTGGTGCTGGGATTGGAGTTCCGGGTTGTTGGCCATGGCCAGTTCGCGCCAGGTTTCGAAACGGTTGGGTTCCAGCGGCGGGATCTCGAATTGGCGCGTCAGTGGCGCCAGTTCTTCGATCTGCAACGGTTGGCCGACGATGGCTTCCAACTCGCGCAGGGCGCTGTCCTGGGCATCCTGGGATTCGATCTCTTCGGCCTGGGCCAGACTCAGGCGCGCCTGGGTTTCCAGCACATCGGTGCGCGTGCCTTCGCCGCCTTTGAGCAGGCGGTCATTGAGTTGCAGGCGCTCGGCATACGCACGTTTCTGTGCGCGGCTCAGCTCGATTCGCTCCTGGGCCAATAAAGCCTGGCTGTAGGCGTTGAGCACCCGCACCGCCAACTCCTGGCTCTTGCCGCGAAAGCGTTCATCGGCCATCAACGCCTGGGCGGTGCCCTGGCGAAAGCGCGCGTAGGCCTCGTAATCCAGCAGCGGTTGTTGCAAGGTCAGGGTCGACGCGTAACTGCGGTAGTCACGGTCACTGGTGACATCACCCGCCGTCACTTCGGATTCGTTGCGCGAGTTGTTGTAGCTCCACGATAGGTTCGGCAACAGCGCCGCGCGGCCGATCACGCGGTTTTCTTCACCGGCTTCACGCTCCTGGATCGCGGCCTGAAAGGTCGGGTCATTGCGCAGGGCCAGGTCGTAGGCATCCAGCAAACCCAAGGCGTGCGCCGAGGTACACCCCAAACACAAGGTAAACAGCAGCGCCTTCATTCTTCCACCAGCGCCATGTGGGTGCGATCCATCAACGGTTTGAACAGGTAGTTGAGCATCGAGCGCTCCCCGGTCTTGACGAAGGTTTCCACCGGCATGCCCGGACGGATCTGCACGCCGTCCAGTTGCTGCATTCCCGCCGCGCTGACCTGGGCACGCAGCGTGTAGTAGGGCTCGTCGGTGCGCTCATCGACCTGGCGGTCCGCCGAAACCAGGGTCACCTCACCGGCCACCCGTGGCGTGGTGGATTGGTTGAACGCCGAGAACATCAACTCCACCGGCAAGCCCGGATGCACTTTGTCGACCATCTGCACCGGCACCCGCGCCTCCACCAGCAAGGGCTCGCCCTGGGGTACGATGTCCATCAACGCCTGGCCGGGCTTGATCACGCCACCTTCGGTGTACACGTCCAACCCCACCACCACGCCCGACGCCGGCGCTCGCACCAGGCTGTTGGCCAGTTCGAACTCGGCCGAGGCCAGGCGATTGCGCAGGTCGTCGCTGCGGGTGCGGGTCTCGGCCAACTGGCCGCGCAGGTCTTTCTGGAAGTCTTCGCCAAGCTGGCGGATGCGCAGGCGCAGTTCCATCACCTGGCGCTGCAATTGGCCGATGCGCCCGTCGTCTTCGGCGATGGCGCCGTCGATCTGGGAGTACAGCCGCTCGCTGTCGAGCAGGCGGTTGCGCGGGATGTAACCGTCACGCGCCAACTCGCGCAGGCCTTGCAGTTGCTCATTCAACGCCGCCCGCTGCCGGACTTTGCTCGCTTGCGAATCCCGCGTGCCACGCAACTGCGCCTCGGCGCCGGCGATGGTTTCGCGCAGGCCTTGCTGCTCGGTGGCCAGTGCCTGGGCCCGGCTCTGGAACAGTTGCCGTTGCAGGCTCAGCGTGCCCGCCGCCTCGGGATCGTTGAGCAGCTCGGGGCCGAAGCTGATCGCCGCCAGCCCTTCGCTTTCGGCACTCAAGCGCGCCTCACTGGCCAGGGATGCCAGGTACTGGCTGCGCAGGGACTGCATCTGCCCGCGCAAAGGCGTTTCTTTCAAGCGCAGCAGGACCTGGCCGGCGCTGACCACATCACCGTCGCGCACCTCGATGCGCTCCACGATCCCCCCGGCCGGGTGCTGCACCGTCTTGCGATGGCCCGAGACCATGACCTTGCCCGGCACCGCAACACCCTTGTCCAACGGCGCCAACGCTGCCCAGCCAAGGAACCCGGCAAAACCGCCGAGCACCAGCAGCCAACCCAGGCGCGAATATTTTTTATCATCCAGCGCCAGCACATTGTTCGGCGCGTCACTGATCAGCACGGGTTTGCTCTGGCTCATGCCTGTTTTCCTTCACCAAGGCGGTAACTCATGTTCAGGGTCGACACTGGCTTGCTCGCTGCCGGTTTCTGCCGTGCCTCCAACACGCGGGCCGTCGGCCCGAAGGCCTGCAACTGGCCGTCCTTGAGGATCAGCAACTGGTCCGTCAGGGTCAGTACGTTGGGCTTGTGGGTGATCAGGATCACCGTGCGACGCTGTTGCTTGAGCTGGCCGATGGCCTGGAGCAGGGCCTGTTCGCCCACTTCGTCGAGGTTGGCGTTGGGCTCGTCCAGCACGATCAGCGCAGGCAGGCCGTACAGCGCACGCGCCAGGCCGACCCGCTGTTTCTGGCCACCGGACAGCCCGGCGCCGCCTTCGCCCAACGGCGTGTCGTAGCCTTGCGGCAGTTGCAGGATCAGCTCATGCACGCCGGCCATTTGTGCGGCGGCAAGGACCTTGTCCGCGTCGACCTCGGCAAACCGCGCGATGTTTTGCGCGATGCTGCCAGCGAACAGCTGGATGTCCTGCGGCAGGTAGCCAATGTGCGGGCCCAGTTGCTGTTTGTCCCACAAGGCCAGGTCGGCACCGTCCAGCCGCACCTTGCCGGCCAAGGGTGCCCAGGCGCCCACCAGGATCCGGGCCAGGGTGGATTTGCCGCAGCCTGACGGCCCGATCACCCCCAGTACCTCGCCCGCCGCCAGGCTGAAACCCAGGTTGGCCAGCGCCGGTCGACGGCTGCCGGGGGCGCAGGCGCTGATTTGCTCGACGCTCAGTTGGCCCTTGGGCACCGGCAGGCTCATGCGTTCGGGCCGGGCCGGGTTGGCCTCCAGCATCTGTGACAGGCGATCAAACGCCAGGCGCGCCGAGCCCCACTGCTTCCACACGCCGATCAACTGGTCGATGGGGCTGAGCACGCGGCCCATGAGGATCGAACCGGCGATCATCATCCCCGGCGTGATGTCGCCCTGCACCGCGAGCAACGCGCCCAGGCCCAGCACCAGCGACTGCAATGCCAGGCGCACGCCCTTGGACCAGGCGGTGACCGTCGCGGTCTTTTCACTGGCCAGGTTCTGCTGCGCCAGGAACGCCTGGTGCTGGCCGAACCAACGCGCGCGCAAGGTAGCGAGCATGCCCATGGCTTCGATGGTGTCGGCATTGCGCAGGTTAGCCGTGGCCTGCTGGCTGGCGCTGATCGACAGTTGGCTGGCCAGCGCCATCGGCGCCTGGCTGACGTTGTGGTTGACCCACGCCAGCACGATCAACAGCACTGCGCCGACCAGCGCCAACAGCCCGAGCCAGGGGTGGAACAGGAAGATCACCAACAGGTACACCGGAAACCAAGGCGCATCGAAAAACGCGAACAACGCCTGGCCGGTGGCGAACTGACGCAGCGTGGTCAGGTCATGCAACGCCTGGCCGGCCGCCTGGGTGCCGCCCTTGAGTTGCGCTTCATACGCGGCGTCGTACACCCGCTGGTTCAAACGCATGTCCATCTGCGTGCCGAGACGGATCACCACCTGGCTGCGCACCCACTCCAACGCGCCCATCAGGCCGAACAGGCCAAGGATCATCAGCGTCAGCATGAGCAGGGTCATCTGGTTGCCCGAAGCCAGCACCCGGTCGTACACCTGCAGCATGTACAGCGCCGGGGCGAGCATCAGCAGGTTGATCACCGCCGAGAACAGGCCGATGTTGAAGAAGCCACTTTTATAGGCCGTGAGGGCAGCCAGGGTTTCGTTGCCGGCGTGGCGCATCTGGGGATTCTCAAAGGGTTGAGCGGGCAGCGCCGTCGCGTTGACAGGCTGTACGACGCTGCGCAGAATTCGGCACCGCCGTCGCTGAAGAGATAGAAGGCTTGGGCGACGGCGGTGTGTCATGCGGCGAATGGGAGAGCGATCTTCCATTCGCTTTTTTGCTTAAGCGGCCAGGGCGAAGTCCTGAGGCACGTCTTGTACGCCCACCAGCGCCACGTCGGAGGCGGCGACAGCAGCCGAGTCCACATGCGCCACACCGGCAGCGGCCAGTTGGTCGAACGTCGAGTTGATCGACAGGCTTGGGTCGATGTCCTTGAGCAGGGAGTCGATCGCCGACGCCAGTGCCGAGCTGTCGCCGCTCATCAGGCCGTAGACGATTTTGTGCACCTGGCCGTCGCGGCCTTCGGACTGCAGGCTCGACAGGCCCAGGTTGGCGAAGCTGACTTCCTGCTCAGCGAGGGCGTAGCTACCGCCGGCAGCGCCGCCCGTCAGAATGGTGCCCAGGTCCAGCGAGTCGATCGAACCCCACAAGGTGTGCGACGGCGGGTTGAACAAGGTGTAATGCAGGTCGCCGTTGGCCACCACCGCGGCATTGCTGACGGTGCTCGACACGCCATATTGGGTGCCGTCGAACGGGCCAGGATTGAAACCACCGGTATTCGAACCCTCTTTGACCGACCCTTCACGGTGGTTCAGGTCACCAAAGTAAGCCGACCAGTCGCTCAGGTACTCGGCAACGGTGCTCGCGGCGTAGGCGGTGCTGTATGAAATAGAAATGCTCATGCAAAACTCCAAGTCATGGGGTGGTATCTCCGCAGCAAGCCAGTGCCTGCTGTGGTTTTGCCCGTCACTGGGCAAAATCGGTCAGAACTGATATTCAACGGTGCCCTGCAAGGTGCGCCCACGCCCGAGGGTGAAGGCCAGTACGTCGCCCAGCGGCACCAGGTAGGCGCGGTCGGTGACGTTTTCCATGGCCAGGCGCAGGGTCAACTGCTCGGTAGCGCGGTAGCTGCTGTAGAGGTCATAGACGGTGTAGGGCTTCCAGTCGGCCGGGTAGACGCCGGTTTGCGAGGTGGTCACGCCGACGCCACCTTTGACGTAGTAACCGCCGCTGTAGCGCGCACGAACCCCCACATCCAACTTGCGCTCGAACAAACGTGCGCCCAGCGTCGCGGTGCCGCGGTCCATCGGCATGTGTTCGGAGGAACCCAGGATCGCGCTGCAGCTCTGACCCGCATTGACCATGTCGTCCGGCACCATCGCGTCTACCGGCGCTCGGCTGCCCGGCCCCTTCTGGATCTTGGTGACTCCACCCAGCCACGCGGTCTTGCTGCAGAACGTATTACTGCCGAGCATCCGCGTGTAGTTGAACTGGCCGTAGGCGAACCCGGCGTCGTAATCCAACTGGTACTCGAGGCCGCGAAAACGGGTGGTTTCCAGGTTGTTCACATACGCCGCATTGCCGATATTGGCGATGCCATAACCGGGCGGCTGCACCCCCAGGGCCATATAGGAAAAGTCATCCACACGGGTGTTGAAGTAGGACACCTTCATGCCCACGCGGTCCTCCGCGAACAGCAGGTCTTCCTTGAGCACGTTGAAGCCGACCTCCCAGGCCGTGGACGTCTCGGGCTTCAAGTACGGGTTGGGGAAAATCGACTCCGAACCGCCGCCGTGGGGCCGGCCGCTGACCAGTGTTTCGGTGACGGCCGGAGGGCGCCAGCCCTTGCCGTACGTGGCGAACAGTTGCAGCCAATCCACGCCGGGCTTGACTGACAGGCCGAAGGTCGGCGAGAAGTGCCCCTCTTCCCGATCCACGTCATAAGTCATGGGCAAGCCGATTTGTCGCGTGGTGCCGATGATGAAGGTACGGGTGTTCAGGCCGGTTTCGCCGCGCAGCCGATAGCGGTCGTAACGCAACCCGGCATTGAGGTTCAGCCAGTTGTCGTAGTCGTAGTCCAGGCGCGCGAACAGGCTGCCCATCGCCCGGTCACCTTTAGGCGTGATGCTTTCCGCCGCCGAGGCCGTCACCGCCGAATCGGCGGCCACCATTTGATTGGAAGCCGGCCGGACCTTGTCGTAGAAAAACTCCAGGCCGTAGTTGGCCTTGATCACCGACAGCTCGCTCAAGGCGAAGGTCGAGATGTTCTGCGCCTGCAAACCATAGGTGTTGGTCTGATAGGTAACGTCGTAGCCCTTGCTGCTGCCACGGGTCAGTGTGGTCTGGTCATTGCGGGTGTCGACGTAGTAGAGCTTGGCCTTGAAATCGATCAGCGGGTTGTCCGGCGTGTAGCTGTAGTCCAGTGCGAAGTTCTGCGCCGTGACATTGCTGCTGCCGAGCTTCTCCCAGAGCTGGGCCTTTTCGGCGGTCATCATGTTGACGTCGTCGTAGTCGACCTCGGTGGTCAGGTAGCTCAATTGCAGACGCTGATCCACCGGCAGGTTCAGACCCAGCTTGAGCAGGCGTGAACGCATCACCGAGCCGGTGTACTCGACGGTGGAGTTTTTGATCCGGTCTTCACTGGCCGGCAGGAAAGAACTGCCGGTACGCAACTCGCCGATGCTGCCCCGGGTGCCGGGTTTGTAGTCGCCGAGATGACGTTCACTGGCAGCCACCAACATGTCCCACACATCGGTGCCCACGGCAAACGCCGAACTGCCGATAAAATGCGTGCCGTTGCTGCGCCCACCCAGCCCGGTGGTCAAGCGGATGCGCCCACCGATTTCCTTGCCGCCCTTGAGCAGGTCGGCGGCTTCCACGGTGCGAAAATTGGCCACACCACCGATCACCCCGGCGCCGCCCATCGTGGACGTGGCGCCCTTTTCGATCACCACCTCCGACAGCAATTCCGGGTCGACATACAGCGTGCCATTGCGTTGCTGGTGGCCACTTTGCTGGTAGTTCTGACGCATGCCGTCCACCGACATGTTGACCCGGCCATAGTCCTGGATGCCGCGAATATTCACCGACAAACCGGGGTCTTGCTGGCTGACCGCCGAGTAGACGCCCGGCGCCTCTTCGAGCATCTCGGCGGCATGCCGTGGTGGGTTGCGATCCAGTTGCTCACGCGCGACCACACTCACCGACCGTGGCGATGAATACACCCAGTCGTTGGGGTGCAGGCCGGTGATCGTGGTGGTCGCCAGTGCCAACGCGGCGCCGCTCTGCTCGACGCGGGTCAGGGTGACTTGGCGTTCGCCATTGAAGCGATACTCCACCGGCGCATTCCCCAACAGACGCGCCAAACCTTCCTGCACGCTGTATTGCCCTTCCACGGCCGTACTCTGCAAACCGGCCAGGCGCTGGCTGTCGAACAGCACTTGCAGGCCGGCCTGGTCGGCGAATGCCAGCACAGCACTGCCCAGGGACTGCGCGGGGATATCCAGCATCAGCACCGCAGGGTGTGCAGCATTCGCCTGAGACTGAGCAGCGAATACCGGAGCCACAGCGGCGAACAGGCCCAGGTGGATGACCAGGGCTAACCGGCTTGCGGTGATACGCCCCTTGTTGAGTGCTGACATTTCTGTTGTTCCCTGCGCTGAGCGCTTTCTTGTTTATGCGAATGCTTCTCACCTAGCAAGACGTGCGACGCGCAGGAAGTCAGTAAGGTTTTTTGAAAGTTTTTCAGGAAGGGGGATTTCAGGCAGTGGGAGCAGGCCCCCACCGGGTCATCAATAGATCAGGCTGAGGCCAGCCAGGTCCAGGCGTTGCACCTGCAGTTCCTGGGTCAGCGTGGCAAGGGCGGTGTCGAGCATGTCGAGGCGGAACACGCCGCTGACTTCACGCTCGCCGAGGGCCGAGTCAGTCAACACAACGCGCCCGGGACGGTAGCGGTTGAGTTGTTCGATGACATTGGCCAACGGCTGGCGATCAAAGATCAACACACCGCGTCGCCAACTGGTGGCGCGCGCGACGTCGAGTTGATCCAAAGGCACGATGCCTTCCTGAGTGCTGTAGCGTACGGCCTGGCCTTGTTTGACCACTTTGTCGGCCGGGCCTTTTTTCGGGATGGCTTGCAGCGTGACCTCGACACTGTGTTCCAACACCCCGGTCCACGCCTGGCTGTCGCCCTCGCGCTCCACCACAAACTTCGTGCCCAGCGCCCGGGTCTGCCCGCCAGCGCTCTGCACCACGAACGGTCGGGTTTCCTCGCCCACCTTCGGTGCCACATCAAAGATCGCCGAGCCCTGCAGCAGGCTGATGCGGCGTTGCACACTGTCGTAATCCAGGCGGATGGCACTGGCGGAATCCAGTTCGACCTTGCTGCCATCGGCCAGGTGCACGGTGCGCACTTCGCCTTTCTCGGTGATGTAGTCGGCCTGCATGTGCAGCAACAAGTCCGGACCACGCACCCAGCCGACACCGGCTACCACCACGACCAGCGCGACGGCCGCCGCACGTTGCCATGGCCGGCGCCGCCTGGTCCCGCGCACAGGCTGCGTCGCCGTCGACGGGCGCTGGCGGTTCACCGGGGGTTCCTTGTACACCTCGCCCAGTGCCGCCCAGGTCTGTTCGGCAAAACGCAATGCCGCTTCGTGGCGGCTGTCGCAGGCGATCCAATGCCGCAACTCGGCCTGCTCCTGTTCGGTCAGGGCACCGGCGTGCAGGCGCACCGCCCACTCGGCGGCCGCCTCGGTAATGCTGTGCTGCTGCGGACCCTGGCTATTCACGTGTGAATCTCGAATTTTTCGTTATATAACGCTGTGACGAGTGAACGGGCGTTTTTCGGTAATTCATTCGTCGGATGACGCCCTCTCGCCTTCCTGCAAGCGTTGCATCACGTAGGCCAACGCTTTGGCCAGGTGCTTTTGGACACAGCTGTCAGAGATGTCCAGGTGCCGGGCGACCTGGGCGTGGGTCATGCCTTCGATGCGGTTGAGGCGGAAAATCTGCTGGGTGCGCTCCGGCAACTCCGCCAGTGCCTGCTTCAATGCCTGTCGCTGTTGCTGCGCCATTGCCTGAACCTCCAACCCGGCCACGTCATCTTCAATCTCGGCCAGCGCCTCATGGGGCACGGAGTCAGTCTTGCGCCGCGCTTCCTGGCGAATATGGTCGATCAGCAGATTGCTTGCCGTTCGATAGAGATAGCCCTGGGAGTTGTCGATGCGCTCGCCCGCCGGCTTTTCCGCCAGGCGCAGGAAGCTCTCCTGCACCAGGTCTGCGGCCAACTGCGGGTCCCGTACCTTGCGCGCCAGATACCCGCGCAAGGCATCGGCATGCTTGAGAAACAGGCCTTTGAGATCCACGTCCGACAAACCGACTCCCTGGAATGTTAAGGAAACAGGCGGGCATCTTAAGCGTTGTCGAGAATGATTTTCAATTGATATCTAATCTGATCCGCCTTTATGAACGGCCTGATTAACGGTTCGATAATCGAACACATACGCCGCCATCAATTGACCAAATTAACCATTCAGTACATTTTATCTGCACAACTAACAAGAATTGTGGAGAACACCCCATGCCGCCTATCGTGCTGGTGCTCAACGGTCCCAATCTCAACCTGCTCGGCACCCGCGAGCCCGCTACCTACGGCCATGAAACCCTGGCCGATGTGGCTGCCTTGTGCGGCCGCAGCGCTGAACAGCTGGGCCTGAAAATCGAATTCCGCCAGACCAATCATGAAGGCGAACTGCTCGACTGGATCCACGGCGCCCGCGCCCGCTGCGCCGGGATCGTGATCAACCCGGCGGCCTGGACCCACACCTCGGTGGCGATCCGTGATGCGCTGGTGGCCAGTGAAGTGCCGGTGATCGAAGTGCATCTCTCCAACGTGCATGCCCGCGAAGCGTTCCGTCATCACTCCTTTGTGTCACCCATCGCCAAGGCCGTGCTCGCGGGGTTCGGCAGCCACGGCTACCACCTGGCGCTGGAACACTTCAGCCAGTTGCTCAAAGGATCGGCCCGATGAAAACACGCATCCTCGCCGGCCTGATCGGCGCTGGCATCCAGGCTTCCCGCACGCCCGCGCTGCATGAACAGGAAGGCGATGCCCAAGGTTTGCGCTACTTGTACCGCCTGATCGACCTTGAGCCCCGGCAGTTGGGCATCGACGCCTTGCCCGATCTGCTGCGCGCCGCCGAGCTCATGGGCTTTACCGGGCTGAACATTACCTACCCGTGCAAGCAGGCTATCCTACCGCTGCTCGATGAACTGTCCGACGAGGCCCATGGCATTGGCGCGGTCAACACGGTGGTGTTCAAGGACGGCAAGCGCATCGGCCACAACACCGATTGCCTGGGATTTGCCGAAGGGTTCCGGCGCAACTTGAGTGATGTCGCCCGCCAACGCGTGGTGCAGATGGGCGCCGGCGGTGCAGGTGCCGCAGTGGCCCATGCGCTGCTGGCCGAGGGAGTGCAACAGTTGAGTATTTTCGACGTGGACCCCGCCCGTGCCCGCGACCTGGTGGAGAACCTCACGCTACGTTTCGGCCCAGGGCGCGCCCAAGTGGGCAACCACGTAGAAAACGCCGTGGCCGAGGCCGATGGGCTGGTGAACACCACGCCGATGGGCATGGCCAAGCTGCCCGGCACACCGGTGCCCGCCGCTTTGCTAAGAGCAGACCTGTGGGTGGCGGAAATCGTGTATTTCCCGCTGGAAACCGAACTGCTGCGCGATGCCCGCGCATTGGGCTGTCGCACCCTGGATGGCGGCAACATGGCGGTGTTTCAGGCGGTGAAGGCGTTTGAGCTGTTCTGTGGGGAAGTGCCGGATGCGCAGCGCATGCTGGCGCACTTCCAGTGCATGAATACCTGACTGAGTTGGAATAAAAATCCAAATGTGGGAGGGGGCTTGCCCCCGATAGCGGTGGATCAGCCAGCTTATCTGTAGCTGACCCACTGTCATCGGGGGCAAGCCCCCTCCCACATTTTAAATGCATTCCAACCTGAGACTTCAGGCCTGGAGGTAACGCATCACCGAATCACAAATCATGTCCCGATGCCGCTGTTTAACCGCCTCATCCGACAGGTCGATCTGAAAAATCTCACTGAAGGTATGGCGGTTGGACACCCGGTAAAAGCTGAACGAGTTGATCAGCAGGTGCACGTCCAACGGTTCCAGCCCTTCCCGGAACAAGCCCAGCTCGGCGCCACGGCGCAAGGTCTCCCCCAACCCTTCAAGGATCTTGCTGTTCATCGCCTTGATGGTGTCTGTACGCTTCACGTACTCGGCATTGTGGATATTTTCGATGCTGACAATGCGCACAAAATCCACATTCTGGTCATGGTGATCAAAGGTGAACTCCACCAGCCGCCGGATCGCTTCACGCGGCTCCAGGGCCGTGAGGTTCATGCGGGTCTCGGTGTTGCGGATGTCGCCGTAGAGTTTCTCCAGCACCTCGACGTACAACTGCTCCTTGCTGCCGAAGTAGTAATAGATCATGCGCTTGGAGGTGTGGATACGCTCGGCGATCGCGTCCACGCGAGCGCCGGAAAGGCCCTGCTGGACAAACTCGACGATGGCTTCCTGGAGTATGTTTTCGCGGGTCTTTTCCGGATTGTTCTTACGACTCTTGCGAGGTGCCTCGGTGGTCATGGTGCGCTCACGGCCAGTGTTATGCAGGCCGTGATTATGGGCCGCGACGCTCCCCGAAAGAAAGCACCGCACCGCCGTTATAAACGCGCCTGGCGCACCGCACCGCTGCGCGATTTGGCCATGGCGGCCAGGCGCACCGCCACGTTGGCTGCGCCGTAGCCGGCATAACCATTCTTGCGCTGGATGATCTCGAAGAAAAACCGCCCTTCGAAGGGTTCGGTGTAGACGTGAAACAACTCGCCGCCCTGGGCATCGCGGTCGTACAGCACGTTGTAGTACGCCAGCTCACTGAGGAACTCATCGTCGAAATCGAAACGCGCCGCCAGGTCGTCGTAGTAGTTGAGCGGGATATCCAGCAGCGGCACACCGGCCTCCTTGGCGCGGCGCACTTCGGCAAAGATATCCGCGCAGTCGAAGGCAATATGGTGCACACCCGAGCCGCGATAGCTCGACAGCGCGTGGGAAATCGCCGTGTTGCGGTTCTCGGAGATGTTCAGCGGCAGACGGATCGAGCTGCAACGGCTGCGCAACGCGCGGCTTTTCACCAGGCCGTAAGGGTCGGGCAGTACCACTTCGTCATCGGCTTCGAAATCCAGCAGGCTCTTGTAGAACAGCACCCAGCTGTCGAGGCTGTCGGCTGGCAGGGCCATGGCCATATGGTCGATACGCAGCAAGCCGCCGCTGGATGACACGCCGGGCTGCAGGTTGAAGTCGGTGTCGTACAGCCCGCCTTCACTCTGATCCACCAGGTAAATCAGGCTGCCATCCGGCGCACGTACCGCCGCCAGCTCCAGCTCATTCGGCCCGACCAGGCCGCGATACGGCTGGCCTTTGTACGCCACCGCCCGCTCCAGGGCCTTGGCGCTGTCCTTGACCCGAATCGCGGTGGCACACAGCGACGGCCCATGGGCCTCGAAAAAGTTGTGGGCAAACGAATAGGGTTCGCAGTTGAGGATCAGGTTGATATCGCCCTGGCGCAACAGGCTCACGCTCTTGGAGCGATGCTGCCCGGCCTTGACGAACCCCAGGCGTTCCAGCCAGTGGGTGAGCTTGGCGCCAAGGCTCTCGTCCACGGCAAATTCAAGGAACTCGATGCCGTCGTATTCGCTGGCAGGCGGGGTATCAAACAGAATCTCGACCGGTTGCGCCGGCGCTTCCTGTTTCAGGCGTTCGCGGGTTTTCTCTTCGAGGTACAGCAGGGAGCGCAGGCCATCCGCCGCGTTCGCACGGGTGGGCGCGGCGCGGAAGCCGTCGTTGAAAATTTCCAGGGACAGCGGCCCGGTGTAGCCGCTCTTGATGATCGGCCCGAGGAACCCAGCCAGGTCGAATTCGCCTTGGCCGGGGAAGCAGCGGAAGTGCCGACTCCACTCCAGCACGTCCATGGCCAGGATCGGCGCGTCGGCCATTTGTACGAAGAAGATCTTGTCGCCGGGGATCTCGGCGATGGCGCTCGGGTCGCCCTTGAGGGACAGGGTATGAAAGCTGTCGAGCAATACACCAAGGCTCGGGTGATCGACCTGACGCACCAGGTCCCACACCTGTTGCCAGGTATTTACATGCTTGCCCCAGGCCAGCGCTTCATAGCCAATGCGCAAGCCACGACGGCCGGCGTGTTCGGCGAGCAGGCCGAGGTCATCGAGCAGAATGCGCTCGTCGCCCACGCAATCGGCGGAGGCATTGCTGCACACCAGCACCAGGTCGGTGCCCAGTTCCTGCATCAAGTCGAATTTGCGCTCGGCGCGCTCCAGATTGCGTGCAAGGCGGTCTCGACGGCAGCCTTCAAAATCGCGAAACGGCTGGAACAAGGTGATGGCAATGCCCAGGTCGGCACACATTTGCCTGACTTCACGGGGGCTGCCATCGTAATACAACAGATCGTTTTCGAAAATTTCTACGCCGTCGAACCCGGCGGCCGCGATGGCTTCGAGTTTCTCCGGCAGGGTTCCGCTCAAGGAAACGGTGGCAATGGAGCGTTGCATGGGCGACTCCCGGCATTTAGGCGCGTCTTGTTTACGGCAAATTATTGGCCGCTAAACTGTTCACAGCAATTAAAATGTACGAACCGGTTAGTTTTTGGTGCGATTATCGAACACAAAGCCGTTTTGGCGAATTGACGATTTTTTAGCCGCTGCGCACCATCGATTCAGTAACAAGACCCAGAACACACCATAAAAATTTCAAAAAACGGGTACGACCTCATGCCTCTGCAAAACTCCGTCCTGGCCGACCGCCCGGGCACACCGCACGCCGGCATCGGCGACAAGATCCGCGGCGCCCTGGCCGTGGGTAAAACGCGCTGGGGCATGTTGGCCCTGGTGTTCTTCGCCACCACCCTCAACTACATCGACCGCGCCGCATTGGGCGTGATGCAGCCTATCCTCGCCAAGGAGATGAGCTGGACGGCGATGGACTACGCCAACATTAACTTCTGGTTCCAGGTCGGCTATGCCATCGGCTTTGTGCTGCAGGGCCGCTTGATCGACCGGGTCGGTGTGAAACGCGTGTTCTTCTGCGCGGTCCTGTTGTGGAGCCTGGCCACCGGCGCCCATGGCCTGGCCACCTCGGCGGTGGGCTTCATGGTCTGTCGTTTCATTCTCGGGCTGACCGAAGCCGCCAACTACCCGGCCTGCGTCAAGACCACGCGCCTGTGGTTCCCGGCCGGTGAACGGGCAGTGGCCACCGGTATCTTCAACGCCGGCACCAACGTGGGTGCGATGATGACGCCGATGCTGCTGCCGTTGATCCTGCACGTGTGGGGCTGGCAGGCGGCGTTCCTGTGCATGTCGGCGCTCGGCGGAATCTGGCTGCTGTTCTGGGGCTTGAAGTACTTCAACCCGGAAGACCACCCCACCGTCAAACAATCCGAACTGGACTACGTGCAACAGGAAGTCGAACCGGAACAACCCCGCGTGCCCTTCAGCCGCATCCTGCGCATGCGTGGCACCTGGGCCTTCGCCCTCGCCTACGCGATGACCGCGCCGGTGTTCTGGTTCTACCTGTACTGGCTGCCGCCGTTCCTGAACCAGCAATACAACCTGGGCATCAACGTGACCCAGATGGGTATCCCGCTGATCATCATCTACCTGACCGCCGACTTCGGCAGCGTGGGGGGTGGGATTCTGTCGTCGTTCCTGATCGGCCGAGGCATGAACTCGATCAAGGCGCGGCTGCTGTCGATGCTGCTGTTTGCCTGCTGCATCGTCGGCGTGATCATGGCCGCCGGTTCCAGCCAGCTGTGGGTCGCGGTGTTTGCCATCTCCCTGGCGATTGGCGCACACCAGGCCTGGACCGCCAACATCTGGAGCCTGGTGATGGACTACACACCCAAGCACATGATGAGCACGGTGTTCGGTTTTGGTGGCATGTGCGCGGCCATCGGCGGCATGTTCATGACCCAGATCGTCGGCCACATCCTCACGGTCACGAACAACAACTACACCGTGTTGTTCACCCTGATCCCGGCGATGTACTTCATTGCGCTGACCTGGATGTACTTCATGGCACCGCGCAAGATCCCTACCGTGGACGTTTGATCTACCGTCTCAGCTACCGGCGCCGCTGCTGCCAGGCAGCGGCCAGCCCGCTCATGCAGATCACCCCGATACCGACCACCGTGGTCAGGTCCGGGGTGTGGTTGAACACCAGCCAGCCCAACAACCCCGCAAACACGATCTGGCAATAGCCAAACGGCGCCAGCAAGGCCGGTGCCGCGAAGCGGAACGCCTGGGTCAGCATCAAGTGCGCGGTCATCCCGCAGGTGCCCAGGGCCAGCATCAACACGCCGTGCCACAGCGTCGGCACTTGCCAGAAGAACGGCACCATCGCACTCATCACCAAGGTATTGCACAGGCCGGCGAAGAAGTTGCTGGTGGTGGGCGTGTCGTATTGGCTGAGAATGCGCGTGAGCAGTTGATAGAAGCAGAAGAACAGCGCCGAACACAGGGGCAACAAGACCGCCGGGGTGAACAGTTCGCCGCCCGGGTGGATGATGACCAGCACCCCGACAAACCCGCAGATCACCGCCAGCCACTGGCCACGTGTCACATGTTCGCCGAGCAGCGGCACCGAGAGCGCCGTTACCAGGATCGGTGCAAGGAAGTTCACCGCCGTGGCTTCCGCCAGGGGGATGAAGTGCAGCGCCGAGGTGAAAAACAGGCTGGTGCCCAACAGGCACAGCGCCCGCACCACCTGCATACCCGGCCGTTTGCTGCGCAGCACGCGCAAGCCCGATTGCGGCAGGAAGATGCCGGCCATCAACAGGGTGTGCACCAGGTAACGCGCCCACACCACCATCACGATCGGGTAGAACCCGGCCAGGTATTTGGACAAGGCGTCATGGCTGGAGAACAGGAACGTCGCCAGTACAATCAGCAAAATGCCTTTGAAGGGGTGGTTGACGCCGGAAAGGGGGGTGCTGACAGTCATGGAATTCTCTTGCGTGGCGAGCTGAACGCGTGGCACTCAACCCGGTAATCTAGCAGCCGGGCCTGCGTCTGCCCCTAGAGCATAACCAAACACCGTGCGAACAGCGCACTAAATCACGGGATTCGAGTCCAACGCTGCACGTTGACCGCCGTGTTGCACACTTTTTAATCAAGGCCTTGCTGCTATGAAAAAAATCCTCTTTGTCCTGTCTGCCCTTGCCCTGCTCACCGCGTGCAACCAGCAAGAGCAGCCAGCCCCCAAGCCGGCACCGGCGTCCGTGCAGGCCACCCTGGTGCCGGCAACGCCGCCCACCGACAAATGGCTCGGCAAGTGGATCGGCGTAGAAGGCCTCTACCTCACCATCGCCAAGGACGACAGTATTGGCCGTGGTCACTACATTCTGACCATGAAATATGGCCTTGATGACGACGACTCCGGCACCTTCAAAGGTGAAGCCAACGAAGACGGCATCGCCTTTACCCGCCCGGACGGCCCCCAGCAATTGAGCGCCGGCGACGGCGAAGCCACCGGTTTGAAATGGTTGGCGGATAAAAAGGATTGCCTGATTGTCGATACCGGCGAAGGCTATTGCCGCGATTAACGGCCATACTCTTCCCCAATTAATGTAGGACCGTTCACCGAGAGGATTGCCCCATGCTATGGAAAAAAGGCCGACGCAGCGACAACGTGGTCGACGCCCGCGATGACAGCGGCGGTGGTGGGGGCGGTATGCGCTTTGGGGGCGGCAAGGGCCTGAGCCTCACGGCCATCGTGCTGATTGTCGGCATCGGCTGGTTGACCGGCCAGGACCCGTTGCAGATCCTCGGCCAACTGACCGGCCAGATGGAACAGGCACCCTCGGTGAGTACGCAGACACGTCAGGCGCCGCCGGCCAACGACGAGCAAGCGGACTTTGTCCGCGCCGTGCTGGGCGATACCGAAGACACCTGGGGCCAGGTGTTCCAGGAAAACGGCCTGGCCTACAAGAATCCGAAACTGATTCTGTTCCGTGGCCGGGTCAATTCCGCCTGCGGGGGAGCCACCTCGGCCAGCGGCCCGTTCTATTGCCCGGCTGACCAGCAGGTGTACCTGGACCTGGATTTCTTCCGGGAAATGTCGCAGCGCTTCCAGGCCGCCGGTGATTTCGCCCAGGCCTACGTGATCGCCCACGAAGTCGGGCACCACGTGCAGACCTTGCTGGGCATCTCGTCGAAAATCCAGGCCGCACGCCAGCAGGGTCGACAGATGCAAGGTGATGGCGGCCTGCTGGTGCGCCAGGAACTGCAGGCCGACTGCTTCGCCGGGGTGTGGGCCAACCGTGCGCAAAAGCGCCTCAACTGGCTGGAACCCGGCGATATCGAAGAAGCACTGAACGCGGCCAACGCCATTGGCGATGACCGCTTGCAGCAACAGGGTCAGGGGCGTGTTGTGCCGGACTCGTTTACCCACGGCACCTCGGCACAGCGGGTTCGCTGGTTCAAGACCGGCTTCGCCCAGGGCCAGATCACTCAATGCGACACGTTTACCGCCAAGAGTCTTTGAATGAATAAACGCTTGGGATTGCTGCTGGGCTTGTTAGTCACGTGTTCAACCTGGGCCGCCGAACACGGCGTCAAGGACGTCAGCCCCCATCGTTTCCACCTGGAGGCCGGCGATCTCAGCCTCGGTTTGAGCCAGGATTGGCGCCAGCCACTGCCCCAGGTCACCCGCGCATTGATCATCGTGCACGGCCGCCTGCGCAATGCGCAGACCTACCTGCAAAGCGCTGAAGACGCCGCCGAGCACGCAGGCCAGAGCGCCAACACACTGGTGATTGCGCCGCAGTTTCTGAATACGTCCGACGTCAAGCGCAACCACCTGGACAATCAGGTACTGCGCTGGAACGGCAATGACTGGATGGCCGGCGAGCCCTCCACCGGTCCGGGACACATCAGCTCCTACGGCGCCCTCGACCAGATCATCAAGCACCTGGGCAACCGCACGCTGTTCCCGGCGCTGAAGGAAATCGTCGTGGCCGGCCACTCCGGTGGCGGCCAGGTGGTGCAGCGCTTCGCCCTCACCGGGCACGACCATCCGCTGCTGCAAACCGAAGGCATCAGCCTGCGTTACGTGGTGGCCAACCCTTCGTCCTACGCCTACTTCACCCCCCAACGCCCGGTGAAGTTCGATACCGCCCGTTGCCCAGGCTTCAACGACTGGAAGTACGGCCTGCAAGACCTGCCCGACTACGCCAAGGGCCAGAGCGCCCAACAGCTCGAGCAGGCTTACGTGTCACGCAATATCACCTACCTGCTGGGCCAGCAGGACACCGACCCGAACCACCCCGCGCTGGACAAAAGCTGCGCCGCCGAGACCCAGGGCGCGTACCGCCTGATTCGTGGGCACAACTACTTTGACTACCTCAAGCAGCGGCATCCGCAGCTGAGTCATAAGTTGGTGGAAGTGCCGGGGGTGGGGCATGACGGAGACGGGATGTTTACGTCGCCGGAAGGCCAGAAAGTGCTGTTCACGCAATAAGATGTGGGAGGGGGATTGCCCCCTCCCCACAGTGGGTCTTTATTGTCTGGGCTGGAGCATTTGGCGCAGCGCTGCACAATCCTCAGCATGCCAATCCGCCAACTCCGGCCACGGGTTCTCCGGCAGATTCACCAACACCGTTCGCGTCCCCGCCGCCCGGCCGCAGTCCAGGTCAAAGCGGTAATCACCGACCATCACCATCTCGCTTGGCGACACATCCCACGCCGCCGCGAGTTTCAGCAGGCCGTCCGGATCCGGCTTCGGTTGCGCATCGTCACGCCCCAGCACGTCCTCCATGGCAAAACAGTCCGCCAGGCCAATCGCGTCCAGGGTGATATGCGCCAGCTCCCGCGCATTGCGCGTCAGGATGCCCAGGCGATAGCCACGCCCGGCCAGTTCGCGCACCAGTTCTACCGCGCCTTCGGCGGCCACCGACTCCAACGCCAGCTCACGCTCGTGCTCCAGCAACCAGGCATGCTTGGCCGCCGCAACCTCCTTCGGCAACGCCGCCAGGTGCGTGAGGATGTCGTCTTCGGGTGGAATCTCCAGGGCCACGCGAATGGCCGCGAAATCATGCACGGCCACCGTCAGGGTGCCGTCCATGTCGAACACCCAATGTTTAACCTCTGTCAGGCTCATGCCCAATCCTTGCGATGGCGAATCAGGCCTTCCTGGGTGACCGAGGCCACCAGTTGCCCGGCGCGGTTGTACACGCTGCCTCGGGAGAACCCCCGGGAATTGCCGGCCCACGGGCTGTCCATGGCGTAGAGCAACCAGTCATCGGCACGCAGGTCGGCGTGGAACCACAGCGCGTGATCGAGGCTGGCGACCTGCATGTCTTTCTGCCACACGGTCTTGCCGTGGGGCAGCAGCGAAGTGGTCAGCAGGCCGAAGTCCGAGGCGTAGGCCAGCAGGTATTTGTGCAGCGCCGGTGCATCGGCCAGGGCGCCGTCGGCGCGGAACCACACGTACTTGACCGGGTCGGACGGTTGCGGGTTGAACGGGTCTTTCTCGGTGACCGGGCGCACTTCGATCGGCTTGGGGCACAGCAGCTTGTCGCGCATGTGCTCGGGAATCAGGTGCGCGCGTTGCTGGGTCAGTTCCAGCTCCGACGGCAGGTTTTCCGGGCCGACCACCACGGGCATGGTGGTCTGGTGATCGAAGCCTTGTTCGTCGTACTGGAACGAGGTGGTGCAGGTGAAGATCGGGTGGCCCTTCTGGATCGCCGTCACCCGGCGCGTGCTGAAACTGCCGCCGTCGCGCACGCGGTCCACCGAGTACACCACCGGCAACTTCGCGTCGCCAGGGCGCAGGAAATAACCGTGCAGGGAATGCACGTGCCGCGCTTCTTCTACGGTCTGGCTGGCCGCCGACAGCGACTGGCCGAGCACCTGGCCGCCGAACAGTTGGCGAAAACCCAGGTCCTGGCTGCGGCCGCGAAAGAGGTTTTCCTCGATCGGCTCCAGGGTCAGCAGGTCCACCAGATCTTCCAATACTTGGCTCATAGAGCAACTCCTAAAATCTATCGGGCATTCCGGGCTGCCTATCCGTGCAGCGTGTCCAACCATTGGGCGCGGGTGATGCGGTACAAAACATGATGGCGCAGCGGGTCATCGGCTGCGACCTTGGGGTGTTCAAAATCTGCCTGGGGATCGTAATGCATACCGATGGCCTGCATGACTTTTTGTGATGGCAGATTGGATTCGGTGGTGAAGGCGACAATCTCGTCCAGGTTCAGACGATCAAAACCACAGCGCAATGCGGTCCAGGCGGCCTCGCTGGCATAGCCCAGGCCCCAGTGTTCGCGAGCCAGGCGCCAGCCGATTTCCACCGCCGGGGTAAAGTCGGCATCGAAGCTGACATTCAGCAACCCGGTGAGACCGATGAATTCCCCTGTGTCCTTGCGTTGCAACGCCCACAGGCCAAAGCCGTATTCGGCGAAGTGGCCGCGAATCCGGCCGATCAACGCGGCGCTTTCCAGGTGGCTCAGTGTGGCCGGGAAATAACGCATCACCTGCGGGTCGGCGCACATGCGCGCAAAGTCCGGCAGGTCGCTGTCGCGCCATTGACGCAACAAAAGGCGTGCGCTTTCCAATTCGAGTATCGGCTCCATGGGTCCCCTCCCTTGCCATGTGCGTGAGTGTACAACGCGGGTAAGATGCCTCGCAGGTTCCCGTCAGAAAATCCCATGCCTCTGCCATTGATCTACCACGATGACTACAGCCCCGAGTTCCCGGCGGACCACCGGTTCCCCATGGACAAGTTCCGCCTGCTGCGCGACCACCTGGTGTCCACCGGACTGACCGAGGACAGCCAACTGCTGCGCCCGCAGCTGTGCCCGCCAGAGATTCTGGCCCTGGCCCATGACGCTGGGTATATCGAACGCTACATGGGCGGCGAGTTGTCCCGCGAGGACCAACGTCGCCTCGGCCTGCCCTGGAACGAAGCCCTGGCCCGGCGCACCGTGCGCGCGGTCGGTGGCTCCATCCTGGCAGCGGAGCAAGCATTGGAACACGGCCTGGCCTGCCACCTGGCCGGCGGCACCCACCACGCGCACTACGATTACCCGGCGGGCTTCTGCATCTTCAATGACCTGGCGGTGATCAGCCATTACCTGCTGGCCAGCGGCCGGGTCAACCGCGTGCTGATCTTCGATTGCGACGTGCACCAGGGCGATGGCACGGCACGCATCCTCCACGACACGCCGGACGCCATCACCGTATCGCTGCACTGCGAAAAGAACTTCCCCGCGCGCAAGGCCCAGAGCGACTGGGACATCCCTCTGCCGATGGGCATGGGCGACGCCGATTACCTCAAGGTGGTGGACGACGCGCTCAACTACCTGCTGCCGCTCTACCAGCCGGACCTGGTGCTGTACGACGCCGGCGTCGATGTGCACAAGGACGACGCCCTCGGTTACCTCAAGCTGACAGACCAAGGCGTCGCCGCCCGCGACGAAAGCGTGATGCGCCATTGCCTGGGCCGCGACATCCCGGTGATGGGCGTGATCGGCGGCGGCTACAGCAAGGACCGCCCGGCCCTGGCCCGCCGCCACGGCATTCTGCACCACAGTGCGCAACGGGTATGGACGTCATCAGGTTGTCACTGAACTGTGGGCGTTACCCACAATGCCTGTGGAACCACCTGTGGATAACTTGAGTGTAAGCGTGTGAGAGCTACTAATCATAAGGCCTGTAGGAAGCTGTACGTTTTTTGATCAGGCGTTTTCACTCTCGTCGGGTAGAATGCTCGGCTAATTTATGCGAGCGCAGCCCATGCCCGATACCCCTCCCCCACACGTCATCATCATCGGCGGCGGCCCTGCCGGATTGACGGCCGCCGAAGTCCTGAGCCAGGCAGGCGTACGGGTGGACCTATACGACGGCATGCCGTCCGTGGGGCGCAAGTTCCTGCTGGCCGGCGTGGGCGGCATGAACATCACCCACTCCGAGGCGTACCCGGCGTTTCTGTCGCGCTATGCCGAACGTGCGCCGCACATGGCGCCACTGCTGCGTAGTTTTGGGGCCGAGGCGTTGTGCGAGTGGATTCATGGCTTGGGGATCGAGACCTTTGTCGGCAGCTCGGGCAGAGTGTTTCCTACAGATATGAAAGCCGCCCCGCTGCTGCGCGCCTGGCTCAAGCGTCTGCGCGACCAGGGCGTGGTTATCCACACCCGGCATCGTTGGGTAGGCTGGAATGCCGAGGGCGACTTACTTATCCACAGCCCCGAAGGCGAAAAAACGGTCCGCAGCGATGCCGTGCTGCTGGCGCTGGGCGGCGGCAGTTGGTCACGGTTGGGATCTGACGGCGCCTGGCTCAGGTTGCTGGAGGACAAAGGCGTGCCTTACGCCCCGCTGCAACCGAGCAACTGCGGTTTCGAGGTGTCGGCCTGGAGCGAATTGATGGTCAGCAAATTCGCTGGCGCGCCGTTGAAAAACGTCGCCATCGGGCTGGGGGACGACAAGCCTCGGCTGGGCGAATGCGTGATCACCGCTACCGGCATCGAAGGCAGCTTGATCTACGCGCTGTCAGCGCCGATTCGCGAAGCGATCAACCGCGACGGTGCGGCCACCGTGCATATCGACCTGTTGCCGAGCAAGCCGCTGGACAAGGTCCTGGCTGCCCTGGCCAAGCCGCGTGGTTCGCGCTCGATGAGCAAACACCTGCACAGTCAGTTGGGGTTGGAGGGGGTCAAAGCGGCACTGCTGCGCGAGTTGGCGCCGGCTGAGCACTTCAACGATCCGGCGAAGTTGGCGGTGGCGATCAAGGCGCTGCCATTGACGCTGGTGAAGACACGGCCGATGGATGAGGCCATCAGCACCGCAGGCGGCGTGCCATTTGAGGCGCTGGATGAGCGCTTGATGCTCAAGCAGTTGCCGGGAGTGTTTTGTGCGGGGGAAATGCTGGATTGGGAGGCGCCGACCGGGGGGTATTTGCTGACGGGGTGTTTTGCCAGCGGCCGGGCGGCTGGGCGGGGGATGTTGGAGTGGCTCAATCGCTGAGATTGCGGTGAATTCAAAGCCGCCATCGGGGGCAAGCCCCCTCCCACACTTTGATTTGTGAATACAGTCAAATGTGGGAGGGGGCTTGCCCCCGATGAGGCCATCAGCCGCGCTGAAGAACTTACTTCTTCTTGCGTGGCCCGGTATTAAAAACGGGCACCTTGCGCACCGGCTTGATCGAAGGCTCCGCTGGCGTCACTTCACCGCTGTCCACCCACTTGCCCAGGTTGCGCTTACCGCCACCACCGGACGTTTTAGGCTTCTTCGGTTTCTTCGGCTTCTTCACCACCTGCCCGCTGGCGTCGGTGTCCGGCACGCGGTGCTCCGGTTCGAAGTCCGGCTCCATCTTGCGGGTCAGGGTCTGACGCGTGAGCATCTCGATGGCCGACAGCATGTTCACTTCATCGGCACACACCAGGGAAATCGCCTCACCGGTATTGCCCGCACGCCCGGTACGGCCGATTCGGTGGATGTAGTCTTCAGCCACGATCGGCAAGTCGAAGTTGACCACCAGCGGCAAGTCTTCGATGTCCAGGCCACGGGCAGCCACATCAGTGGCTACCAGGATCTGCACTTCACTGGATTTGAAACGGTCCAGCGCACGTTGGCGGGTCGCTTGAGGCTTGTCGCCATGGATGCCGTCGGCATTGATGCCCAGGCCCTGCAACTTATCCACCAGCGCATCCACGCCGTTACGGGTCTTGGCGAACACCAGCACCTGCTTCCAGCGGCCTTTGCGCATCAGGTGCACAAACAGCTCCGGCTTGCGCTTCTTGTCCACCGGCACGATCCACTGCTTCACGGTGTTGGCAGCAACGTTGCGCGGGCTGACTTCGATGCTCAGCGGGTCGTTGAGCATCTGCCCGGCCAGCAGGCGGATGTCATCGGAGAAGGTCGCGGAGAACAGCAGGGTCTGGCGCTTTTTCGGCAGCATGCGGTAGATGTTCGCCAGCTCTTCCGAGAAGCCCAGGTCGAGCATGCGGTCGGCTTCGTCGAGCACCAGGGTTTGCAGTTGGTTGAGCTTCAGCGCGTTCTGGCGGAACAGGTCGATCAGGCGACCGGGCGTGGCGACCAGAATGTCGACGCCCTTGCGCAGCTTCATCATCTGCGGGTTGATGCTCACGCCGCCGTACACCGCGTAGGTGGTGAGTGGCAGGTGTTGGGCGTACTCGGCGACGCTGGCGTGCACCTGCTCGGCCAGCTCGCGGGTCGGGCACAGGATCAGCGCACGCGCCGAGTTGGCGGCGACTTTCGGCCCTTCCATCGTCAACAGTTGCAGGAGCGGCAGGGCGAAACCGGCGGTCTTGCCGGTACCGGTCTGGGCCGCGGCCATCAGGTCGCGACCGGCCAGCACTGCCGGAATGGCTTGCGCCTGCACCGGCGTCGGGGTCTGGTAGCCAAGCGTCTCAAGGGCGCGCAGCAAGGGTTCGATCAGGCCAAGGGTGGCGAAAGTCATGTGTTTACCGTAGGAAAAATTCAGCGCAAGGTCGCAATGCGCCGCAGTTTACCTTATTTCCGGCTTGGGCTTGCGCCACTGGGGCAGGCTGATCAGCAGGACGGCGCTAATGATCACCAGCATGGCCAGGGCTTCTTCCAGGCCGATGGTCTCGCCCACGAACACAATCCCCAGCAATACCGCCACCGCCGGGTTGACGTAGGCATAGCTGGTCGCCGCCGCCGGGCGTACGTGCTTGAGCAGGTACATGTAGGCATTGAAGGCGATGATCGAGCCGAATACCGTCAGATAGGCCAGGGCCAGCCAGCCTTCCAGCGGCGGCGGGGCCTGCAGGCGTTCACCGGATAGCGCGCTGACGAACAACAGCGCCACACCGGCGACCAGCATCTCCGCAGCACTGGCCATCGCGCCCTGGGGCAACGGCAATTGCCGGCTCCACACCGAACCAAACGCCCAGGAAGCCGCCGCCACCAACAGCAACACAGCACCCATCGGGCTCGACTGCAACGTGCTGCCCATATTGAGCATGGCGATGCCGATGATCCCCAGAATCACCCCCGCCCACTCCAAGCGAGTGTTGCGCGCGCCCCAGAAATACCCACACAGCAAGGTGAACAACGGCACCGTCGCCACGGCCAGCGCCGCCACGCCGGACGACACCCCCATGTGTTCCGCCACGCTGACACCGCCGTTGCCCACGGTGAGCAGCAAAAGACCAATCATCCCGGCTGCTTTCCACTGCGGCCACGTCGGCGCCGGCACCCCACGCCAGCGCAGGAAGCCATACATCAACGCCCCCGCCGTGCAGAACCGAATCCCCGCCAGCAACAACGGCGGCCAGTACTCAACGCCGATGCGGATCACCAGGTAGGTGGAACCCCAAATCACATACAGCGCAAAAAAGGCAGCGATCAACGGTAAGGGAAAGCGACGTGGGCCAGGCATTGGGCAGCTCTAAGGCAGAGAGAAGAGAGGCTTATTCTAAAAAGGCAGGTCGTTAAACATAAGTTACAAAACCTGTTTAAAACGCCGTTACACTTTTCAAAGCATGGTTGTGAAGGCTATAAACCGTGCTTTCGAAAGTCACGCGTAACCGGAGCCTTATCATGGACAAATACGACCGCATGCTCCTCAGCGCCCTGCTCGAAGACGGCCGTGCGTCCTACGCGCAACTGGCCCGCACGGTAAACCTCTCCGCCCCTGCCGTGGCCGAGCGCGTGGCCAAATTGGAGGCCAGCGGGGTGATCACCGGGTATCAGGCCAAGGTGGATTTATCCAAGGTGGGGTTGCCGATCCAGTGCGTGATTGAACTGCGGTTGACCAATCATGGCAGTCAGAAGGTGTACGACGCGCTGGCGGAAATTCCCGAGCTGACAGAATGCCATCGGGTGACCGGCGACCCGTGCGTGATCATGCAGGCGGCGGTGGGGTCGATGCCGGAGTTGGAGAGCTTGATCAACCGCGTGGCGAAGTTCGGGTTCAGCAAGACCTCGATTATTTTGTCGAGTGCGATAGAGCGGCGGGTGCCGTTGGGGCAGTTGGAGGGCAATGGGAAAAATGGTGGCTGAACCGCCGCCATCGCAGGCAAGCCAGCTCCCACAGTTGAAATGCATTCCAACGGCGGGAGCTGGCTTGCCTGCGATGACGTCAGTTGCATCAAAGCAGACTTGAGCGCTCAACAATCAAATCGACAATCTGCTTGATCGTGGTGATGTGATCCCAATCTGCCTGAGTGGCTTGCAGATTGAATTGCCACTTGATCTGCATGACGAAGCAGGTCAGGTCGTCATCAATGATCTTGAAGTCGCGGATGAAATCCGTTTGTTCCGTCACCTGGCTTCGGTCGATGAAGCCAATGATGTCGACGAACAGTTGAATCACCTTTTCGCTGATCTCGGCCCTGGTCAGATTACCGCCCATTTCTTGCCTCATAGGCACACTTACCAATACTGATTAAATCAAAGACGGCCAGTCCCGCAGCAACGAAGGGAATACCTCGCCCGATAATGCCAAATACCCCGACTGTGCCAAACGTTGCCTTGGCCATCCTAGCCATTGTGGGCTGCCTGATTAGCGTGCGAGGGAAAAAGCGCATGCCAATGAGGCTAGCCAGGTTTGTCGTTTTGCTTGAACCCACGTGAACCCAAGTACCCACGGCTATTTTGCTGATTGGTATGCCTGCCGACGCGGTGACAAATGTTGCTGCCGTCAACCCATAGTGCTCCTGAGTGCATTTCCAGAGGTCCTCAGCCGTGGTGTTTGGACCCGTCGAATCGGCATGAATGGGTTTAAGCAGGTGATAACTGCCGCCGCTGCTAATTCCTGGGGAGTTCGGCAGTGCCATGACCGCAGGACAGCTTGTCATCGTGTTACCCAAATGAAACACCAGGCTAGAGGTTGAGCCTAGATCAATACGATTTAACCCGAGTTCGAGGTGACTTCTCATGATCGCTGTATGAAGATCGCTTTCCCGCATGCCTGTAATCCCGGTACGTAAATGGCAGGCGGGATGGCAGGTCGCAAAAAGAGGTGGTAGGCGGATGAAGCGGAAAAACAGAAGGGTCCTAGGCAGCGCTAGGATTCTGCCTACTGACCATTCAGAAACCCGCCTTCAAAAGCCAGGTTTTCAATGGCCAGCAAGACCCATCTCTTTCATTTGAAGGACGTTTCCGAGAGAATCCGACGGCCTTGTTTCCGTCGGATCAGGTAGCTAGTCTCGCTCAGTCATCGAATGTTCGGTGACCGGACGTGCAAGTCCGACGGCAAGCAGAATCCACAAATAAACCTACAGCTTAATGCCCAGCTTGATGCTTGGCGTTCGCCCGTTATGGCGGCTGTGCGTGGGAGACCTTCGGGTCTGCTGGGTTTAGCTCCTTGCCCCGGTCTTGCACACCTACGTACAGTTGCCACCCTCATTCGCGTGCAAGCGAAGGGTGTCGACTTCTTACCAGCAAGGAGTGTTCACCATGGTCAAAGTAATCCCCGACCCACCATGCTTCCTCAGCGAAGACGCCCTGCTCAACCGCCGCGCCATCGACTACTACCTCAAAGCGTCCGCCCCGGATGCGCCCACCTTCACCCCGAACGACAACCTGAGTTTCGAAGAGGCCCTGGCCCATGCGGCGGATTTGCTGCATTGCGCGGTGGAGACGGCGCACGCGTCGAGTGAAGCGATGAAGGCGCAACAGCGGGCCGTGATGCATTTAGTAGAGATGGCCAAGGGTGTAGTGGATCGGGCGTTGGCCTGTGTGCAGCCTCGCTAAACACCGCAGAACCCATGTGGGAGGGGGCTTGCCCCGATGGCAGTGTGTCAGCCAATACACCTGTAGCTGTCAGACCGCTATCGCGGGCAAGCCCCCTCCCACATGTTGAGTTTCACATTCAGAGCCCAGTGTTCTGGAGCGTGTGGCGAGGTCAGAACCCGCGATGCTTCTTCAAGTGCTCATTGATCTTCGCCGCCGGCACTTTCTGCAAGGTGCACAGCAGGTCGTGGGACAGTTCGCGCAGGCCGTGGGTACGGCGCAGCTCCTGAGCCAGGTGCGCCGTGAGGTTGGCCGCCATCTCCGCATCCGCCAGCGCCCGGTGAGCCTGGCCGGTGTGGGGCAGTTGAGCGAAGGCGTTCAACGTGCCGAGCTTATGGTTTGGCGCCGACGGCATCAGGCGTCGCGCCAATAACAGAGAACACGCAAACTTCTGCAAACGCGTGCGGCGGATCAAGCCCAATTCGTAATCCCAGAACTTCTGGTCGAACGCAGCGTTGTGCGCCATCAGCGGCATAGTCCCGACGAACTCATTGACCTCGTTCATCACCCGCTCCGCCGGCGGCGCGCTGCGCAGCATGGCGTTGCTGATGCCGGTGAGTTGTTCGATGAACGCCGGCACGTGCACGCCGGTTTTCATCAGGCTCTGGTAGCGGTCCACGATCTGGCCACGCTCAAGGATGACCACCGCGATTTCCGTGGCCCGGCAACGGCTGCTCGGGGTGATGCCGGTGGTTTCAAAGTCGATGACCGCTATACGTTCCAAACCTGTTCCAACTCCATCTGAAGATCTATTTAAGCAACAAAGCGCCTTCGATCGGCACGTAGCGGCTGGCGGCGCGTATCAATGAATTGGCCGTCAGCCCCGGTACGCCATAGGCCACGGCCTCGACGCCATGCTTGTGGATAACCCGGTCGAGCAGCATGTCGAAATCACCGTCGCCGGAGGCCAGCACAATTTCATCGACGTGGTCGGCGGCGTCCATGATGTCGAGGGTGATGCCCACGTCCCAGTCGCCCTTGGCCGAGCCGTCGCTGCGCTGGATGTAGGGCTTGAGTTTTACCGTGAAGCCCAGGTTGCGCAGGATCTGCTGGAATTGCTGCTGCTTGCTGTCGCCACGGTCGATGGCATAGGCGTACGCCTCGACGATCTGCCCGCGCGCGCTGATGTCAGCCCACAGCGCGGCGTAGTTGAAGTGGCAACCATAGGCCTGGCGGACGGTGTAGTAGAGGTTTTGCACATCGGCGAACACTGCAATTTTCTTCACCGCACTTCCTCATGACAGCCAGGCGCCAGGGCCCGGAAAGGGTGCAAGTATGCCAGCCGCGAGAGGGTTGCCGGGAAAAATCAGACCGGGGCGACGCAGCGCCCCGGGCCAAGGTAGGTCAGACGAAGGAATCGTCGTCGCCGAAGGAGGAAGAATCGTCGGAATAATCGCTGTCGGCAAAGCTGTCCGAATTGTTGCTGCCCCAGCTGTCGTTGCCGGCGTACTTCTGGTCATCATTGCCCCAGTTGCCGTTGTCACTGGCAGGCGCTGGCTCCTCACGAATGATTTCTTCCACGACTTGCGGCTGTTGCGAATTGTGGTTGAACAGGCTGCTGATGCCTTCGGCCAGCAATACACCACCGGCCACGCCGGCTGCGGTTTTCATCGCGCCGCCAAGGAAGCCGCTGCCCACCGGAGCGGCTGGAGCAGGCTGTTGATAATTCTGCTGCGGGGCAGGTTGGCTGAACCCAGGCCGCGCCGGTTCGCGCCAGCCGCCACCAGAAGAAGGCGGTGCACTTTGAGCCGGCTGCTGATCACGGGAACCACCGCCGCCAAAGATGCTCGACAGGAAACCGCCGCTGCTCGCCGGAGCAGGCTGCGCGGATTTGGCCCTCTGCAGTTCATCCTGCAATTGCTGGATCTGCTGCGCCTGCTGCTTGTTCTGCGCGTCGAGGCTCTTGAGCGCATGTTCCTGCACCAGGATCGACTGGGTCATGTAGTACCCGGCCGCCGGTTGGCGCGTCATGTGCTCCTTGATCCGCGCTTCGGCCTGGGCGTCGCGGGGGGCTGAGTCCGTTTCGGCTTGTTGCAACCGTGAAAACAGTCCATCGATCAGGGTTTGCTCTTCGCTGTTCATGGCGACCTCGTTAGATTGCCGGTAGAAATCGTGGTGTGCCTGTCATCAGGCGCCGCTCTAGTTATGGGGGTGTTACGAGTTGTTTCAATGGTCTTTACTCAAGGTTTACGTTTGCTCACCGCCGGTGATGATCGGTTAAAGTGTTGCCCTTGCTTTCAGGCCTGCGATGAACTTGATGAATCCGTTAGACGTGCTGCGCGACTCCTTCCGTTTCACCCAACGCAACCTGGGCGCCATCGTCCAGTTGTGCTTGCCGTTGGTGATTTTCGAAGCCCTGCTGCAACAGGTGCTGAATCACGTGGTGGGCGAGGATGCATTCCCCGGCTACAGCGTGGTGGTGGGGTTGCTGGTGTACCCGCTGTACACCGGGGCCTTGATCCTGTTTCTGGATGCCCGCACCCGTGGCGAGTCGCCGCGCACCAAGGATGTCTGGGCCATGGCCCTGACCCTGTGGCCGCGCTTTGCCCTGCTGACGGCCATGAGCACACTGCTGATCCTGCTGGGGCTGTCGCTGTATTTCCTGCCGGGGCTGTGGCTGATGGTGGTGCTGGCGTTTGCCGAGTACCTGCTGGTGCTGCGCGGCATGCCAGCGCTGGAGGCGATGAAGGAAAGTTTCCGCCTGAGCCGTGGGCATTTCTGGCGGATCCTGGTGTGCCTGCTGTGTGTGATGACGCCGTTGTGGCTGCTCAAGGGCGCCAGCGTAGCGGCCTACCCCGAGCCCGCGCCGCTGCTGGGCCTGTTACTGGACAGCGCCCACAGCTTCCTGCAGCTGTTTACCAGCGTGGTACTGTTCCGTTTATTCATGCTGATCGGTGGCGATGCCGACGCGCGGTGATATGCTCCGTGCCACTTCTGAAACGCTATAAGCCGAGCCGATGACCCGTTTATTGCGCATCACCTTGCTGAGCCTGCTGATCATCGCGGGGCTGTTTGCAGCCATGGTCTACAGCCTGACCTGGCGTCCCGAGCCCAAGGAAACCCTGCCGGTGAGTTGCGTTGCGCCCCCTGCGCCCACGCTGCTGCCGGGGCAGGCGCTCAAGGTCATGACCTGGAACGTGCAATACCTTGCCGGCAAGAACTACGTGTTCTGGTACGACACGGCCGATGGCAGCGGCCCGGATGATCGGCCTACCGTGGAAGACATGGCCGCCAGCCTTGACGAAGTGGCGCGGGTGATCCGCGACGAACAACCCGACATCCTGCTCTTGCAGGAGCTCGACGAAAACGCCAAGCCTTCCCACTATCAGGACCAACTGGCCCTGCTGCAAGAACGCCTGGTCGACCTGTACCCATGCAGCGCCCAGGCCTTCGACTGGAAAGCCGACTTCGTGCCCGATTGGCATATCTTCGGCAGCGTCGGCCGCAAGCTCGCGACACTCAGCCGCTATCAGATCGAACACGCCGAACGCCTGCAATTGCCGGCGTCCGAGGCCAACATCCTCAGCCGCCAGTTCCAGCCCAAGCCGGCCTTGCTGCTGACTTACCTGCCCCTGAGCGACGGCGGCCAACTGGCGGTGCTCAACACGCGCCTGGACGGTGACGCCCCAGGGCGCAGCGCGGTATTGGAACAAGTACAGACCACGGTCAAGCTGCTGGATAAATTCGAAGGGCGCGGCACGCCCTGGCTGATCGGCGGGGATTTCAACCTGCTGCCCCTGGGCCAATTCCTGCGCCTGGACGCCGGCAAGCGCGGGCAGTATTCGCCGGACAGCGAGCTGCATCTGCTGTGGGACAAATACCCGATGGTCCCGAGCAACAGCCAATCCAGCGGCATCGACCGTGAGAAGTGGCTGACCCACTTCCCCAACGACCCCAGTGTGGAAGGGCCGGACCGAACACTGGATTACCTGTTCTACAGCCCGCAGATCAAGCGGGTCGAAGCGAAAGTGCGGCAGGAAGATACCTTGCGCATTTCCAACCACCTGCCCGTGATCGCCCGGTTCCTGCTCCCCCCCGCGCCATAACCAACAACACAAGCCCATGTGGGAGGGGGCTTGCCCCCGATTACAGTGTGCCAGCCAATACCTCTCTAGCTGACAGAACGCTATCGGGGGCAAGCCCCCTCCCACATTTGGAGCCTGTGGTGTTACGACTTGCGGGGCTTGATCCGCGCCGTTGCCTCGGCCACCAACGGATCATCCGGCCAGTAATGCTTGGGGTAGCGCCCCTTCAGATCCTTCTTCACCTCGGCGTAGGTGCTGCGCCAGAAGTTCGCCAGATCCTGGGTGACCTGCACCGGCCGTCGCGCTGGGGACAGCAGGTGCAGCTTCACCACCTGGCGCCCACCGGCAATGCGCGGGGTGTCGGCCAGCCCGAACAACTCCTGCAAGCGCACCGCGAGGATCGGTGGCTGTTCGCTGTAGTCCAGCCGCACCGACGAGCCCGACGGCACTTTCACATGCTGCGGCGCCAGTTCATCGAGACGCTGGGGCAGCGGCCACGGCAGCAGGTTGTGCAGGAAACTGGAGATATCCAGGTTGGCGAAATGACTCAGGCGCGACACTTTGCCCAGGTAGGGCATCAGCCAGTGTTCGAGGCTGGCGAGCAAGGCACTGTCGCTGATATCCGGCCATTCACTGGTTTTGCCGGCGTCAAGGTGGCGCAGCAGCATGACGCGGGCCTGCCATTGGCGCAGTTCCGGCGTCCACGGCAGCAGTTCCAGGCCTTTGCGACGCACCAGGTTGACCAGTGCCTGACTGCGCGCGGACTCATCGAGGCCGGTGAGGGGTTCGCGGCTGAGCACTAACTCACCAACTTTGCGTTGGCGCTCGGCGCGCAGCACGCCTTCGCGCTCGTCCCAGTCGAGTTGATCGACGTTGCGCACTTGTTCGGCAAGCACCGTGTCGAACAGCGCCGGGTCAAAATCCGCCGCCAGGTAGATGCGCTCTTCACGCTGGCCCTGGCGGCTGCCCAGGTCGGCGATGACCAGCCAGGGTTGTTTCATCAGGCTATCGGCCTCGGCGAACAGCGCCGCGCGGCCGTTGGCCAGGCGGTACTCGGCACCGCCTGGGCGACGTTGCTGGGCGACGCGGTCCGGGTAGGCCAGTGCCAGCAAGGCGCCGAGCCAGCGCGGATGATCGGGGTCGGCCACTGCTTGAGTCGCCTGCGCTCTTAAATAGCCGCGGTATTGCCGGGCCAACTGCCTGGCCCGTTGCACGCCGCCTTGCGTACCGCGCGAGCGCTCTTCACCGGACAGCAGCGCCAGGCGACTGTGCAAGTCCGCACCGCCGCCGCGCAAGATATCGCGCTCGCCCAACAGCGCGGCGACATCGCACGCGGTGCTTGCCAGCCCCAGGTCCTGCCCGCGCAACAGCAGATGGGCGATACGCGGGTGGGCCGGCAGTTCGGCCATTTTCTGGCCGTGGGCGGTGAGTGCGTCGTCATTCAATGCACCGAGGCGCACCAGCAAATCCTGGGCCTGGGCATACGCGGCGGTCGGCGGCACATCCAGCCACACCAATTGATTGGGTGTAACGCCCCAGCGCGACAGCTGCAGAGCCAGGCCAGCCAGGTCGGCGGCGAGGATTTCCGCACTGCCGTAGGCGGCCAGGCCTTCATGCTGGTCTTCGGACCACAGGCGATAACACACGCCCGGCTCAAGGCGCCCTGCCCGACCGGCGCGCTGGGTGGCGCTGGCGCGGGAGATGCGCTGGGTGTCGAGGCGAGTCATGCCGCTGCCCGGGTCGAAACGCGGTACGCGTGCCAGCCCGGCATCGATCACCACGCGCACGCTGTTAATGGTGAGGCTGGTCTCGGCAATGTTGGTCGCCAGCACGACTTTGCGTTTACCGGCGGGCGCCGGGTCGATGGCGGCGCGTTGAGCGTTGAGGTCCAACTCGCCATGCAGCGGACACAACAGCACATCGGGGCGCCCGCCGAGGACGTCGACCAGTTGCTGGTGGACCCGACGAATTTCTGCCTGCCCTGGCAGGAAGACCAGCACGCTGCCGGTTTCGTCGTGCAGGGCTTCGAGGATGGTTTGCACCACCCGCGGTTCGATGAATTCACCGGGCTGATAAGGGCGGCCCCAGCGCATCTGCACCGGGAACATGCGGCCTTCACTGCGCAGGATCGGCGCGTCATCCAGCAGGCTGGCCAGACGCTCGCCTTCCAGAGTGGCGGACATCAGCAGGATCTTCAGCGGTTGCTCATCGCGAAACAGTTCGCGGCCGTTGAGGCTCAGGGCCAGCGCCAGGTCGGCGTCGAGGCTGCGCTCGTGGAACTCGTCGAAGATCAACAGGCCCACACCGTCCAGCGCCGGGTCGTCCTGCAGACGGCGGGTGAGGATGCCTTCGGTGACCACTTCGATACGGGTGTCAGGGCCGACTTTGCTGTCCAGGCGGATGCGATAGCCGACCGTTTCGCCGACCTTTTCACCCAGCTCGCTGGCCAGGCGCTCGGCCGCGGCACGGGCGGCCAGGCGGCGGGGTTCGAGCATGAGGATGGTCTGCCCGGCCAGCCAGGGCTCGTTCAACAACGCCAAAGGCACACGGGTGGTTTTACCGGCGCCGGGCGGTGCTTCCAACACGGCTTCATGGCGATTCGCCAAGGCGTCACGCAGCGCGGGTAAAACTTCATCGATCGGCAACGAATTCATACTGGCTCCAAAGCAGAGCGGCGAGTATAACGGCGAACTGCCGAATGCCGACGATGGTCTCAAGGCCATTGCTGTAAGGCCGTTGCTATATAGTCGCGTATCCACCGTGTTCAGGAGAGTCCCCATGCGTATCGCTTCCCGTGTCATCGGCGGTGTCCTCGCCGTCACCCTGCTGAGCCAACTCACCGCCTGCGGGTCGATTTTCTACCCCGACCGCCGTGGCCAGATAGACGGCAAGATCGACCCGACCATTGCCGTGCTCGACGCCGTGGGCCTGCTGTTCTATGTGATCCCCGGCCTGATCGCGTTCGGCGTGGACTTCGCCACCGGCGCCATCTATTTCGAACCGGGCAAGACTGCCCAGGTCGACCCGGCCAAACTCCACGACGCCATTGGCGCCGACGGCAAGGTCGACAATGCCAAGCTGCAAAGCATCATCCAGAAGGAAACCGGCCGCAGCCTGCCGCTGGACGACCCGCGCATGATCCAGTTCAAAGGGAGTGTGCAGCAACTCGCGTCCCTGGGCCTGCAACCCGCCGCATAAGGACCGTCCATGACCAGCAGTCCCGAACACGCCAGGCTCTTGCGCCTGGCCACCCGCGCTTCGGTGGGCGTGGCCTGTGCGCTGATTATCACCAAGGCCATCGCCTGGTGGCTCAGCGGCTCGGTGAGCATGCTCGCCGGCTTGACCGATTCGCTGTTGGACGGCGTGACCTCGCTGTTGAATTTGCTCGCGGTGCACTACGCCCTGCGCCCGGCCGATGACGATCACCGCTATGGGCATGGCAAGGCTGAGTCGCTGTCCGGCATGGCCCAGGCGCTATTCATCGGCGTCAGTGCGGTGTTGATCGCGTTCCAGGCCTACCAGCGCCTGCAACACCCGGAGCCGGTCGGCGCACCGTGGCTGAGCATTGGCGTGATTGTGTTTTCCCTGGTCCTGACCGTGGCCTTGTTGATGCTGCAACACCGGGTGATCCGCGAAACCGGCTCCAACGCCGTGCGCGCCGACTCACTGCACTATCGCTCGGACCTGCTGCTCAACGGCAGCATCCTGGTGGCGCTGGTGCTGGCAGGGTTTGGCTACCATCAGGTGGACGCCTGGTTCGGCCTGGGCATTGCCGCCTATATCTTGTGGAGCGCGATCCAGATCGCCCGGGAAAGTTTTGCGGTACTGATGGACGAGGAGCTGCCGCCGGAGGTCAGCCAGCACATGCTGGAACTGGCCCGTGGTGTGCCCGGAGTGTTGGGCGCCCATGATTTGCGCACGCGGATTTCCGGCAGCCACTGGTTCGTACAGTTGCACTTGGAATTGCCGGGGGAATTGACGCTGTCAGTGGCCCACGGCATCAGCGACCAGGCCGCCGATGCCATTCACAAAGCCTACCCGCGTGCCGAAGTGCTGGTGCACGCCGACCCACGGGAAGTGGTCACGGGCAATAAACCCTAGTACTGCACCTGATAGCCGCGACTGCTCAGGCAGTTGCCCTGGGCCTGGCGATAGGTTTGCACCACTGCCGGGTCGGGGGCGTAGGTCACTTGCTGCGGGTCGAAACCGCTTTGCTGCACCGCCCAGCGATAGCAGTCATAACCGTCCTGCTGCACCTGGGCCGGCGATTGGCCGTTGACGGGGTACGCCACCACGTCATAGCCATTGCCTTGCGGCGCGGGCGGCGGCGGCACCTGCGTCGGTGGTTGCACGACCACGTACTGCTGGGAGCTGCTTTCGTAGGTGTAATAGGCACCTGCGGCGAGGAAGAACAGCGCGCCGCCCACCCACACTTCACGCGCGTAGTCCGGCAGGTAATGCACACGGATGCCGTACGGTGGCGTCACCACCACATAACGCGGGCCTTGCGGGCGATACCAATAGCCGCCGGAGTAGAAATAATCCTGGCCACGGTAAGGCACACGGTAGTTGCGGTCGGGGAAACGGTCGATCACATAGCCTGGGCGATGTTGCGGGCCGGGGCCCCAGCCATTGCCATGACCGTCGGGGCGCCCTGGCCAGCGGTTGTCGCCGGGACGCGAGCCGGGCCCGCCGGCTTCCCAGTGTTGATTGCCGTCATTGCGGCGCGGGATGTCGCGGTAGTAGCCCTGACGGGGCTCCTGGGTCTGGCGTACGGTGTCGGGGCGGCCCTGGATCGGCAGGTTGTTCGACGGTTGTGGCGGTGGGGGTTGCACCGGCCGCCCCTGCTCATTGCCCTGGGGACGTCCCTGCCATTGGCCGCCACCGTTCTGGCCGCCGCGATCAAAGTGCTGATTCTGCGGGCGTGGCTGATTGTTTTCCGGCCGTGGCGGGTTGCTCTGCGGGCGCGGCTGTTCATTGCCCCCTGGCCGTCCGCCCTCCGGCCCTCTTTCATGCTGACCACCGCCTTCACCACGCGGCCCGTTGTCACGTTCGTCGGCCACTGCCTGGGCGCCAACGGTGACCACCAGCAAACCTACACCTGCCATACGCCAGATGCGCTTCATGCTATTCCTCACTGCGGATTAGGGCCTGTCCATGAGACTGGAAAAGCCAGGCCCGGTTCTCGCACAGGTTATCAGCAGGCAAAAGAAAAGGGGCGACCCGTCGGCCACCCCTTGAGAACTTCGTCCTGGCTCAACGCTTTTGACGTTGGCTCACCTCACGCCGTCTTGTGGACATTGTGCAGCCTGGAGGCCGGCTCAACCCTGCTGGGGTAGCGGCCGCAGCGAGCCTGATTGGGCGGGCTGCTGTGGACTGTTGTCCAGGCGGTGATTCTGTTGATAAAGATACCCGTAGGCGCCCGACGGATGATTGCGAAGATTGCGTCAATAAACAGTGCTTGCGCAATTTTTAACCCTTCATGGATAATTCGCCGCAATAGTTACGACAAAGGCCAACCCAATGAGCAAGCTTGACCGATACGACCTGAGTATTTTGGCGGAATTGCAGCGCGACGCGAGGATCTCCAACCAGGAGTTGGCCGAACGCATCGGCCTGTCGCCGTCGCCCTGCTCACGCCGGGTCAAGCAACTGGAGGATGACGGCTACATCGCCCGCCAGGTCGCGTTGCTCGACCGAAAGATGCTCGGCCTGAGCCTGACCGCCTACGTGCTGATCGGCATGGACCGCCATACCCCCGAGCGTTTCGAGAATTTCGAGGCGGCGATCCGCACCCTGCCCCAGGTGCTGGAGTGCAGTTTGGTGACGGGGATGGATGCGGACTATCAGTTGAAGGTGGTGGTGCCGGACATGGACCACTACCAGAAATTGCTGCTGGGGCATTTGACCCGTATCGAAGGGGTGACCAGCGTGCGCTCCAGCTTTGTGCTCAATCAGGTATTGAACAGCACCGAACTGCCCCTGACCCACCTGCGCACTTAAGATCGGTGAAGGTCAAATGTGGGAGGGGGCTTGCCCCCGATGGCTGAGTGTCAGTCAGTTATTTATCAACTGACCCACCGCTATCGGGGGCAAGCCCCCTCCCACATTTGGATTGCACTTCGATCCAGGTCAATGTTGCGTCGGTAACGCTGCCGTATACTGCCCGCCTGCCCTGTCGGAAAAATCCCCCATGAACAACATCGACCCCGCCCTCTTCGAAGAATGGATGATGACCGGCCTGGTCACGATCCTGATCATTTTCATGGGCTTTATCGTCTGGGACCTGGCGAAGAAGTCCAAGGCCGGGCGCTTTGGCTCGTTCATTCTGTTCTTCGTGCTGGGCCTGGGCGTGGCCGCGTTCATCATCAAGAGCGTGGTGATCGGACTGATCGAGTCCGGCGCGTTATAAGCGCGCCGGCACTTCCTTCCACTGGCCTTGGTCCAGGCCGTCGATCGACCAATCGCCAATCCGCACGCGCACCAGGCGCAAAGTAGGCAAACCGACAGCAGCGGTCATGCGCCGTACCTGTCGGTTGCGCCCCTCACGAATGACCAGTTCCAGCCAGTGCGTCGGGACGCTTTTGCGAAAGCGCACGGGCGGGTTGCGCGGCCACAGCTCGGGCTCATCCAACTGCCGAGCCTCGGCGGGCAAGGTCATGCCGTCGTTCAGTTCGACGCCTTTGCGCAGGCGTTGCAACTGTTCTTCGGTGGGTTCGCCTTCCACCTGCACCCAGTAGGTTTTCGCCAGCTTGTGTTTGGGATCGGCAATCCGTGCCTGCAACTGGCCGTCATTGGTCAGCAGCAGCAGGCCTTCGCTGTCACGGTCCAAACGGCCCGCCGGGTAGATGCCGGGAATATCGATGAAATCCTTGAGCGTCGCGCGGCCGCCTTCGTCGCTGAACTGAGTCAGCACATCGAACGGTTTATTGAACAGGATCAACTTCGGTTCGGCCGGAGGCGCCTTGGCGACACGCCGCGCAGCGGAATACGGGGGTTTCACGCCAGGGCGGCGCGAATCGGGACGGGTGGGACGGGACATGGCAAAGGAACATCTAACGGTCAGGACCGACAATGCTAGTGGCCTGACCGTTAAATGACCATCCCAACCGCTTAGCGGAACGGCGGCTCGTCGAAGCTGCGCAGTTTGCGCGAGTGCAGCGAGTTGAGTTCGGTGCGCAACAGGTCCACCGCCTCGATGCCGATCTTCAAGTGCTGGCTGACCGCACGCTCATAGAACGCGTTGGCCGAACCCGGCAGCTTGATTTCGCTATGCAGCGGTTTGTCCGATACACACAACAAGGTGCCGTACGGCACCCGCAAACGATAGCCTTGCGCGGCGATGGTGCCGCTCTCCATGTCCACGGCCACGGCGCGGGACAGGTTGATCAGTGGGCGTTCCTGGGCCCAGCGCAGTTCCCAGTTACGGTCGTCGTAGGTCAACACGGTGCCGGTACGCAGGCGTTTTTTCAGCTCTTCGCCTTTTTCGCCGGTAACGTTAGCCGCCGCTTGCTGCAACGCAAGCTGCACTTCAGCCAGCGCCGGGATCGGGATGTTCGGCGGCACCACGCGGTCGAGAATACCGTCGCGGCGCATGTAGGCGTGCGCCAGTACGTAGTCGCCGATGGTCTGGGATTGGCGCAGGCCGCCGCAGTGGCCGATCATCAGCCAGCAATGCGGACGCAGCACGGCCAGATGGTCGGTGATGTTCTTGGCGTTGGACGGGCCGACGCCGATGTTCACCAGGGTCACGCCATGGCCATCAGTGGCCTGCAGGTGATAGGCCGGCATCTGGTAACGGTGCCACACCACACCGGCGGCAATTGCCGACGCCTCACCGTGATCCATGCTCTTGTCGATCACCACGTTGCCCGGCAGCACCATGCGGATAAAGCGCGGGTCGCTGCGCAGTTGCTCCAGGCCATGCAGGATGAACTGGTCGACATACCGGTGGTAGTTGGTCAGCAGGATCCACGGCTGCACATGGCGCCAGTCGCTGCCGGTGTAGTGCACCAGGCGGCGCAGGGAGAAGTCCACGCGGGCCGCATCGAACAGTGCCAGGGGCAGTGGGTCGGTGTTTTCCCAGTCGTACAAGCCGTCGGCGATGCCATCGGTGGCGGCCGACAGGTCGGTGCTGGGGAATACACGGGCCAGGGTCGCGGCGGTCACGCCGGAACCGGCCAGTTCGTCGCCCTGCTCCACCACGTACGGGTACGGAATGTTCTGCTGGCTCACGCCGACTTCCACGGTCACGGTGAAGTCGTGCATCAACGGCACCAGTTGCTCCAGCAGGTACTTACGGAACGCCGCAGGATGGGTGACGGTGACGCTGTAGGTTCCCGGCAACTGGACCTTGGCATACGCCCGGGTGGTCTGTGGGACTTCACCGTGGCAGTGGTAGGTCAGGCGCAGTTCCGGGTAGCGAAACAGCGCACGTTGTTCGGCGTCGGGCTCGACGCGATCTTTGAGGTATTGCTTGAGGGCTTGATTGAGCGCGCCAGTGGCACGCTCATGCAGGGCCGCCAGCCGGTCCACGGCTTCTTCAGCGGTTTGAACGACAACAAAAGCTTCGGTCACGGTAAGCATCCTGTGTTCTGACTTGCAGGCCTTTATCTTGCCTGTATCCCGGCCTCACCGAAACACCAGAGTTGGAATGCGGTAAATGTGGGAGGGGGCTTGCCCCCGATAGCTGACTGTCAGCCAACACATCTATCGCTGACACACCGTTATCAGGGGCAAGCCCCCTCCCACATGTTTACCGCATTTTAGTCCGATAGATTGGGGGTGGAGCGGGCGATGAGAGCCTCCACATCTACGCCGCGTGGCAAGGTTCCATACACACGGCCAGACGAGCCACCCAACCGACTGGCAATAAACCCATCACTCACCGCCGCATTCCCCGCCTCCAGCAACAACTTGGCCTGCAATGCCACGGCGATGTCTTCGGTGAGTTGCCGCGCACGGTACTGGATGTCCTGGGTGTCCATGAATGCCGACTTCAACTGCTCGATATGCCGCGCCAGCTGCCGGTCGCCGTGCCCATCGCCCAGTTCGACAAACAGTGCCTCCAGCACGCCCGGCTCTTTCGACAACGCCCGCAGCACGTCCAGGCACTGCACATTGCCGGACCCTTCCCACGTCGAGTTCACCGGTGCCTCGCGGTACAGGCGCGGCAGAATGCTGTCTTCGACATACCCCGCGCCGCCCATGCACTCAGCGGCCTCGTTGATCATCGCTGGCGCACGTTTGCAGATCCAATACTTGCCCACCGCCGTCACCAGCCGGGCGAACTTGGCTTCCTGTTCATCGTCCAGATGATCCAGCGCCCGGCCCATGCGCAGGCTCAGGGCCAGTGCGGATTCGCTTTCCAGCGCCAGGTCCGCCAGCACGTTCTGCATCAACGGCTGCTCGCTGAGCACGCGGCCGCCGACCGAACGATGGGCACAATGATGGCTGGCCTGGGTCAGCGCCTGGCGCATCAGGGCGCTGGAGCCGACCATGCAATCGAAGCGAGTCATGGCGACCATCTCGATGATGGTCGGCACGCCACGGCCTTCTTCGCCGATCATCCAGGCCAGGGCGCCACGGAATTCCACTTCGCTGGAAGCGTTGGAGCAGTTGCCGAGTTTGTTTTTCAGGCGCTGGATGTAGAACTCGTTGCGTGTGTCATCCGGTCGGTGCCGGGGCAGCAGGAAACAGGTGAGGCCCTTGTCGGTTTGCGCCAGGGTCAAGAACGCATCACACATCGGTGCCGAACAGAACCACTTGTGGCCCACCAGTTCATAAGCCTGCCCTGGCCCGCCGGCGCCCACCGGATATGCCCGGGTGGTGTTGGCACGCACATCGGTGCCGCCCTGCTTCTCGGTCATGGCCATGCCGATGGTGGCACCGGCCTTGTGGGCGATGCCAACGTTGCGCGAATCGTATTGGGTGCTGAGGACTTTCGGCAGCCAGATATCGGCCAGGTCAGGCTGCAAACGCAGCGTCGGCACACAGGCGAAGGTCATGGTCAGCGGACAGCCGGTGCCCGCTTCGGCCTGGCTGTGCAGGTAGGTCATGGCGGCGCGGGCCACGTGGGCGCCGGACTGCGGATGGGCCCAGGGCAGTGACGGCAGGCCGTGTTCGACGGCGGTGCGCATCAGCTCGTGATAAGCCGGGTGAAATTCCACGAGGTCGATGCGACGACCATAACGGTCATGGCTGTTGAACACCGGCTTGTTCTGGTTGGCCAGGAACCCGGCTTCCATCAACGGCCCGCCCGCCAACACACCGTAGGCATCGATACGCGCCTGCGCCCAGCCGGCGCCAAAGCGGCGCGACCATTCCTGCAGGGGCAGATCGATACGGTACAGGTTGGTGCCGTCCAGGGACGGCGGCTGGTTGGTGACGTCGTGGGTTTCGGCAAATTGATGCAGGTTCATGACGGGCCTCCAAGAAAAAAGGCCACGTTCAGTTGAGGCCTGCATTTCAGTTAAGCACCGTCATACCGCTTAAAAAAGTGACATACCCGCCGATTGTCCGGCGCTTTTGCCCTCTAACGGACACAACAACCGACGCTCCAATACCACCTGCAACGCCTCGAAACGTACAGGCTTGGCCAGGCGCTCGGAAATCCCGATGCCATGGCAGCCCTCGCGCTCCGACACATTCGGTGACGAGCTCAAGGCGATCACCGGTAATTCGCCGCAGCCAGGCAACGCACGAATCTGACAGCACAACGAGAAACCGCCTTCTGGAACATCCAACAGCACTGCATCGAAATCCGCTGCCTGCAACGCCGCCAACGCGCTCGGGCCGCTGTCCACGGTTTTCACCCGGTAACCGAGCTTGAGCAACATACCGCGCACCGCCAATTGGCCGACGCTGTTGTCATCCACCAACAGCACCGAGCATTCCTGGGGCGCACGTTGTTTGTCCGGTCCAGGCTTTGACTCGGACGGGACCGGGCTGACCTCCACTTCCAGCTGAAAGCGGCTGCCTTTGCGCGGCTCGGAATGATGGGTGAGGCGCCCGCCCAGCAGTTCGACCAGTTGCCGGCAGATGGCCAGGCCGATGCCCAGGCCGCCGTACTCGCGAGTGGTGGAGCCATCCAGCTGGAAAAAGCGCTGGTACAGGGTGGCTTCATCAAGGAAAGCAAAGCCGATCCCGGTGTCGGTGACGATAAAACTCAGGCGAAGGCGACCATCGCTGTGGGGCACACCGACCACCCGCAGGCGCACCGAACCTTCGTGGGTGAACTTGAAGGCGTTATCCAGCAGGCAATCGAGGCACTGCAGCAGTTTGTCGGCATCGCCCAGCACGCGGTCCGGCAGCTCGTCCGCTACATCGATGGAAAACGCCAGGCCCTTGCTCTGGGCGCTGGCGCTGAACTGCTGGCGCAAGGTGTCGAGCGTACCGCGCAGGCTGAACACCTCGGGCCGCGCAACCAGGCGCCCGGCCTGCAACTCGGTGAGGGTAAGGATGCCGTTGACCATGCGCATCATGTCCCGCGCCGAGCCGGCGGCGGTTTGCTGGTACTGCGCCAGGTCCGCATCCAGCGGCACGGTTTGCATGAGTTCGAGGGAGCCGATCACGCCGTTCATCGGGGTGCGCAGTTCGTGAGTCAGGGTGGCGAGGAATTCATCCTTGAGACGGTTGCTGCGGGCTAATTGGAGGTTGAGCACTTCGAGCTTCTGGCTGGCATCGAACAGGATCTGCGCCTGTTGCTCACGCATTGCGTTGATGCGGTCGGCCAGGGCCAGGGACAACAACGCTACTTCGATCGCCGAACCGATCTGGCTGGCGTACATGGTCAGGAACACATTCGGCAGGTAGCCCAGCACCATCAGGGTATTGACCACCCCGCCGAGCAGGAACGCCGACCAGGCAATGATGAAATAGCGCGCCACCCGCTGCCCGCAATACCAGGCCTTGATGGCCGCGACAAAGATGGTCACGGTAAATACCAGCGCCAAGCCGGTGGCCAGGCGCAGCGCCAGGGCGTAGCTGGTCATCAACGACAGCAGCATCACCACACCGCCACACGCCACCAGCCCCAGCAACAGACGGTTGATCCAGCGGCTGTGCTGGGCCGTGTGCAGAAAGCTGCGCGCAAACAGGCTGCCGAACAACGCTGCCGAGCCAATCAGGAACGGCGTCGCGGCATTCGCCCACCAGGGATTGTCCGGCCAGAAGTACTCCACTGCCGCGCCGTTGACCGACAGCTGGTACATGCCGAATGAAGCGATATACAGGATGTAATAGAGGTAGCTGGTGTCGCGCACGCTGAGATAGATGAACAGGTTGTACACCAGCATGCCCAGCAACACGCCGTAGATCAGGCCCAACACATACAGGCGCAGCGGCTGTTGTTCCAGGTAGGCGGTGCTGGACCACAGCGTCAAGGGCGCCTGGATCGAGCCTTCGCTTTGCAGGCGCAGGTAGACGGTTTTCGCTTCGCCCGGCGTGAAGTCGAGCTTGAACAGGTAGTTGTTCTGGCGAATCTCACGGGCGGCAAACGGCAGCGCATCCCCTGTGCGCCCGGCGAGGCGATAGGTGCCTGTGCTGTCGGGCAGGTACAGGTCCAGATGGTCGAGCGGCGGGTAGGCCAGCTCCAGCAACCAGGTGCGTTGGGCTTCAGGATTCTGAGGCAGGTAGTGCAGATTGACCTTGAGCCAGAACACCGAACGTGAGTAACCGGCGTTGAGCGTGTCTTTATCGTGGGGCTTGAACTGCGTGACGGCAGAGGGTGCGCTGACATCGGCGATCGTGAGGGCATCGGTCGGGTCTTCGAGCACTTGCAAGGCTCGACCCAGCGGCAGGCTGCGCGTGTCCTGGTTGAACTCGATGGCGCTGGCGAGCAGCGGCAGCCCGCACAACAATAAAATCAGCAAATAGCGCATAGAGCCCCAGCGTGGCCTGCCCGGTTATGTCAAAAAGCCCCCCATTCCTTTTGAGAAGACGTACACCGGCAATACAGTTAGTAGTTTGGATCCACTCTAGCATAGCCACTAAAGGCTATTGGACACCATTGAAATAATTTTTTGAAAGGCTCTAGAACGGTGCTTTCAGCAATATTCATGCACTGACCTGGATTGCTGAAACCTTCCACCCGCGGTGAAAATCCTCTTTCGCGCAACAGCCCCGCCAAAAGCGTTTGGTGGTAAGCTCGCGCACCATGAATATCTACAGCTCTCGCCCCGTTGTCCTCTGTCTCTCCGGCCATGACCCCAGTGGTGGCGCCGGCTTGCAGGCAGATATCGAAGCCCTGCTCGCCCAGGGTTGCCATGCGGCTCCGGCCATCACCGCACTGACCGTGCAGAACACGGTCAACGTCAGCGACTTCCGCGTGCTCGACCGCGAATGGGTACTGGCCCAGGCCAATGCCGTGCTCGGCGACTCCGAAGTGGCGGCGGTCAAGCTCGGCATGCTCGGTTCCACCGCGATGGTCGACACCGTGGTCGAACTGCTGCAGGCGCATCCGCACCTGCCGGTGGTGTGCGACCCGGTACTGCGCGCCGGTGGCGGCGGTAGCCTGGGCAAGGACGAGGTCGGTTATGCGATGCGCGAGCGGCTGTTGCCGTTGTCGCTGATCGCCACGCCGAACCTGCCCGAAGCGCGCATCCTCGCCGAGCTGCCGGACGGCTCGGCAGACGAATGCGCCGAGAAGCTGCTGCCGTATATCAGGCATTTGCTGATCACCGGCGGGCATGGCGACGAGCACGAAGTACACAACCGCCTCTACAGCCGCGACGGCACGCGCCAGACCTTTACCTGCCAGCGCCTGCCTGGCAGTTATCACGGTTCGGGCTGCACGCTGGCCAGTGCCCTGTCGGGCCGGATCGCCCAGGGCGAAGGCCTGGTGAGCGCCGTGCAATCGGCCCTCAACTACACTTGGCGCACCCTGCGTGACGCTGAACAACTCGGCCAGGGCCAGTTCGTGCCGCGCCGTCTGCCGCTGGATTTCTGCTCTTAACAGCACGAGGCCTGCCTGATGAAACTACGTGGCCTTTACGCCATTACCGACAGCCAACTGTTGGCCGGCAAATTCCTCGCCTACGTCGAAGCGGCGCTGGACGGTGGCGTGACTCTGCTGCAATACCGCGACAAAAGCAGCGACGAAGCCCGGCGCCTGCGTGAAGCAGAAAAGCTGCGGGAGCTGTGCTCGCGCTACAAAACCCAACTCATTATCAACGACGACGCCGAACTGGCCGCGCGCCTCGGCGTCGGCGTGCACCTGGGCCAGACCGACGGCCCGCTGACCCCGGCCCGTGCCCTGCTCGGCTCCAAGGCCATCATCGGTTCCACCTGCCACAGCCAGATCGAACTGGCCGAGCAGGCTGCCAAGGAAGGTGCGAGCTACGTCGCCTTCGGTCGCTTCTTCAATTCCAGTACCAAGCCCGGCGCCCCGGCCGCCACCCTCGAAATGCTGGCCCAGGCCCGTGCGCGCCTGCAGCTGCCGATCTGCGTGATCGGCGGCATCACCCTGGAGAACGCCGAACCCCTGGTGGCCCACGGTGCCGACCTGCTGGCGGTGGTGCACGGCCTGTTTGGCGCCGATAGCACCCAGGAAGTCACGCGCCGCGCCCGTGCGTTCAACGACCTTCTTAAAATTTCAGTTTAGAGAGCCCGATCATGTCCCGTTCCGAAACGCTGTTTGCCAATGCCCAGAAACACATACCCGGCGGTGTGAACTCCCCCGTGCGTGCGTTCAAGAGCGTGGGCGGCACGCCGCTGTTCTTCAAGCATGCCGAAGGCGCCTACGTCACCGACGAAGATGACAAGCGCTACGTGGACTACGTCGGCTCCTGGGGCCCGATGATCCTCGGCCACAGCCACCCGGACGTGCTGGACGCGGTGCGCAAGCAACTGGAACACGGCCTGTCCTACGGCGCGCCGACCGCCATGGAAACCGAGATGGCGGACCTGGTCTGCTCGATCGTGCCGTCGATGGAAATGGTGCGTATGGTCAGCTCCGGCACCGAAGCCACCATGAGCGCGATCCGCCTGGCCCGTGGTTTCACCGGCCGCGACAGCATCATCAAGTTCGAAGGCTGCTATCACGGCCATTCCGACAGCCTGTTGGTCAAGGCCGGTTCTGGCGCGCTGACCCAAGGTGTCCCTAGCTCGGCGGGCGTGCCAGCCGCGTTTGCCAAGCACACCCTGACCCTGCCGTTCAACGACATCGCCGCCGTCGAGCAGATGCTCAATGAAGTGGGCCAGGACGTGGCCTGCATCATCGTCGAGCCGGTGGCCGGCAATATGAACTGCGTGCCGCCCGCGCCGGGCTTTCTCGAAGGCCTGCGCGAACAGTGCGACAAACACGGCGTGGTGCTGATTTTCGACGAAGTGATGACCGGTTTCCGCGTCGCCCTCGGCGGCGCCCAGGCGCACTACGGCGTCACGCCGGACCTGAGCACCTTCGGCAAGATCATCGGCGGCGGCATGCCGGTGGGCTGCTTCGGCGGCAAGCGCGAGATCATGCAGCACATCGCGCCGCTGGGCCCGGTGTACCAGGCGGGCACCTTGTCGGGTAACCCACTGGCCATGGCCGCCGGCCTGACCACCCTGCGCCTGATCAGCCGCCCGGGCTTCCACGCCGAGCTGACCGACTACACCACGCGCCTGCTCGACGGCCTGCAACAGCGCGCCGATGCCGCCGGCATTCCGTTTGTCACCACCCAGGCGGGCGGTATGTTCGGCCTGTACTTCAGCGGTGCCGACGATATCGTCACTTTTGACGACGTAATGGGCAGCGATGCCGATCTGTTCAAACGCTTCTTCCACCTGATGCTGGAAGGCGGCGTATACCTGGCACCGAGCGCTTTCGAAGCCGGCTTCACCTCGATCGCCCACGGCGAAGCCGAGCTGAAACTGACCCTCGACGCCGCCGAACGCGCCTTCGCCGCACTGAAGTAATAGGCCGCAACCATCAGGCACCCCGCAAACGGTGTCTGATTTGCTACTTTGCTTACAGATATTTCCGAGTTTTTCCGAGAATTCACCTGCAATCCGGCAGATAACTTGGCCAAGCAGCAGAAAAACGAGTAAAGACTTTGTAAGCAGAGGCCTGCTTATTTCATAATGCGCGCTTATTGGATCCCCCGAGGGTCCGCGTGCCCCGTCAGAGGTAAGTCGATTCCCATGAAACGCACCGGCCGCACCCTGGTTCTGGGCTGCCTGTTGCTCCTTCAGCCGCTGCTGGCACATGCACAAGCAGGCGGCAACTCGTTGTTAATCCCAGCGATGGGTCGTTGCACCCTCAATACCCAGCCAGACAGCCAGGCCGAAGCCCTGAGCGCGTGCCAGAAGCAGGCCGACGGCGGGGATGCGCAGGCGCAATACGAGTTGGGCGAGTACTTCCACGACAGCAAGAACCCTGCCCGCGACCTCAACAAGGCCTTGAGCTACTTCGAGAAAGCGTCGTTGCAGGGCCATGCCCAAGCGCAATTCCAGTTGGGCAACATGTTCTTCAAGGGCGAAGGCGTGCCGGCCAACAACGTCCAGGCCTACATCGTGCTGAAAATGGCCGCGGTCAACGGCGCTGAAGACGCGCTGGACACCGCCGACGAAGTCGCCGAGCACATGCAGCGCGATGAACTGGAAGTGGCGACCCAGGTGCTGGGCCAGATTTTCCGCAACTACCTTCTGGAACTGCAGAGCGCCGATGGGCGTTCGCCCTTCTCACCGCTGCCCTGACAGCCGCCTTACTTCTCCGGCATTGGCATCGGAAATGGCATCACATTGCTGGTGCCCCGCGCCTCGCTGATCTTCGGCGTGCCCAGGCGCTCGACTTCATCGATTCGCACAATCGAATGCATCGGCACAAAGCTGCGCACCACGCCTTCGAACTGCGCCTTGAGCTTCTCTTCGCCCGGGTCGACGACCAACTGGGTGCGCTCGCCAAAGACGAACTCTTCCACCTCCAGGAAACCCCACAGATCACTTTGATAGATCTGCTTGGCGTACATTTCGAACACCTGGCCCTGGTTGAGGAAAATCACCTTGTAGATTGGAGCTTCACGTTTGGTCATGGTGGGCGAACAACACATCGGGGATATAAAAGAGGGCGCGAACTATAGCATGGCACCCGATGCACAACGCTAGGAACCAATGGGCATGCCCCCTATAATGCGCGGTTCTTTACCACCAGTTGACGATTCCCATGGCCAAGAAGCTTTACATCGAAACCCACGGTTGCCAGATGAACGAGTACGACAGCTCGCGCATGGTCGATCTGCTGGGCGAACACCAGGCCCTGGAAGTCACCGCCCGCGCCGAAGATGCCGACGTGATCCTGCTCAATACCTGCTCGATCCGCGAGCGGGCCCAGGACCGTGTGTACTCGCAGCTGGGCCGCTGGCGCGAATTGAAGCTGGCCAACCCGGACATGGTGATCGCCGTCGGCGGTTGCGTGGCCAGCCAGGAAGGCGCCGCGATCCGCGACCGCGCACCTTATGTCGACGTGGTCTTCGGTCCGCAGACCCTGCACCGCCTGCCGGAAATGATCGATGCCGCGCGCGTTACCAAGCTGCCGCAGGTGGATGTGTCGTTCCCGGAGATCGAAAAATTCGACCACTTGCCCGAACCCCGTATCGATGGGCCAAGCGCCTACGTGTCAGTGATGGAAGGCTGCAGCAAGTACTGCACCTTCTGCGTGGTGCCCTACACACGCGGTGAAGAAGTCAGCCGGCCATTTGATGATGTGCTGTCGGAAATCATCCACCTGGCCGAAAACGGCGTGCGCGAAGTGACCCTGCTGGGCCAGAACGTCAATGGCTACCGCGGCCTGACCGAGGATGGCCGCCTGGCCGACCTGGCGGAGCTGATCCGCGTGGTGGCTGCCGTGGACGGTATCGAGCGCATCCGCTACACCACCTCACACCCGCTGGAGTTCTCCGACAGCCTGATCCAGGCCCACGCTGAAGTGCCGGAACTGGTCAAGCACCTGCACTTGCCGGTGCAATCGGGCTCGGACCGCATCCTGGCGGCCATGAAGCGCAACCACACCGCCCTGGAATACAAATCCAAACTGCGCAAATTGCGCGCAGCGGTGCCGGGCATCTGCATCAGTTCGGACTTTATCGTCGGCTTCCCCGGCGAGACCGAGAAAGACTTCGAGCAGACCATGAAGCTGATCGAAGACGTCGGTTTCGACTTCTCCTATTCGTTCGTCTACAGCCAACGCCCCGGTACCCCGGCGGCCGACCTGGCGGACGACACCCCGGAAGCGCTGAAAAAAGAGCGCCTCAATGCGCTGCAACACCGCTTGAACCAGCAGGGTTTCGAGATCAGCCGACAAATGGTCGGGTCTGTCCAGCGCATCCTGGTCACCGACTATTCGAAAAAAGACCCGGGCGAATTGCAGGGGCGTACCGAGAACAACCGAATCGTAAACTTCCGTTGCGATAATCCGACCCTGATCGGCCAGTTTGCCGATGTGCACATCGATGCGGCGCAGCCGCATTCGTTGCGCGGGTCATTGCGGCAATAATTGCCTGATTAGGTGGGAGGGGGCTTGCCCCCGCTGACGGCGTGTCAGATACAGATGTTTTATCTGAACCGGCGCTATCGGGGGCAAGCGCCCTCCCACATTCTGACCGCGCAACATTCCGATGACGTAAGTGCTTTCGCGCACGGGCAGCTGGCGTTATTCTCTCTTTCACCTCAACAGCCAAAGGGCGGCTAAAAACAACCTTGAACGCACCCATAGCAGAACCCCATCGTTTTCTCCTCGAGCCCTTTGAGGCTCGCCGTTTCGCCAATCTGTGCGGACAGTTCGACGAGCACCTGCGCCTCATCGAACAACGCCTGAGCATCGAGATCCGCAATCGCGGCAATCAGTTCGAGCTCATTGGTGAACCCCAACACACCACGTCCGCAGAAAACCTGCTGCGCCGCCTCTACCGTGAAACCAAGGGTAGCGAGCTGTCGCCGGAAACCGTGCACCTGTACCTGCAGGAATCGGCTGTCGAAGACCTGGCCAATAACCCCGTGGCCGAAGCCAGCGTGGCCCTGCGTACCAAAAAAGGCATGATTCGCCCGCGCGGCTTGAATCAGCAGAAGTACGTCAAGGAAATCCTCGGCAACGACATCAACTTCGGCATCGGCCCCGCCGGTACCGGCAAGACTTACCTGGCCGTGGCCTGTGCGGTCGATGCGCTGGAGCGCGAGCAAGTGCGCCGCATCCTGCTGGTACGCCCGGCGGTCGAGGCTGGCGAGAAGCTCGGCTTCCTGCCCGGCGACCTCGCCCAGAAGATCGACCCGTACCTGCGCCCGCTCTACGACGCACTGTACGAGATGCTCGGCTTCGAATACGTGGCCAAGCTGATCGAACGCCAGGTGATCGAGATCGCCCCGCTGGCCTACATGCGTGGTCGTACCTTGAACAACAGCTTCATCATCCTCGACGAAAGCCAGAACACCACGGTCGAGCAGATGAAGATGTTCCTCACCCGCATCGGTTTCGGCTCCACCGCCGTGATCACCGGTGATGTCACCCAGGTCGACCTGCCCAAAGGCACCAAGTCGGGCCTGGCCCAGGTGATCGAGGTGCTCAAGGACGTGCCGGGCATCAGCTTCACGCACTTCATGCCCAAGGATGTGGTTCGTCACCCGCTGGTGCAGCGCATCGTCGAAGCCTACGAGCGCTTCGACCATCGCGACGAAGCACCGGCCAAGGACATTCGCCGCGATGCTTGAGCTAGACCTGCAGCTGGCCACCGAAGCGCCCGCCCCCAGCGAAGCCCAGTTCCGTCAGTGGTGCGACCTGGCCCTGCGCCAGCGCACCGCCGACTCGGAACTGACCATTCGCCTGGTGGACGAGCCCGAGGGCCGCGAACTGAATCACACCTGGCGCCAGAAGGATTACGCGACCAACGTGCTGTCCTTCCCCGCCGATGTGCCGGATGAGCTGCTGGATATCCCGTTGCTGGGCGATCTGGTCATCTGTGTCGCCGTGGTGGAGCGCGAGGCAAAGGAACAAGGCAAGGAACTTGAAGCCCACTGGGCCCATCTAGTCATCCACGGCTGCTTGCATCTCTTGGGTTACGACCATATAGACGATGAGGAAGCCGAGGAAATGGAAACACTGGAACAAACGTTGCTTGCAGAATTGGGTCATCCGGACCCATATGCCGACGACGAAGCTTAAAAACACTCAACTGTAACAATAAAGGATTCAGAGTAATCGCTATGAGCGAAGACCGATCGAGCAACGGGCAGAAGTCATGGCTGGGTAAACTGACCCAGGCTTTTGCCCACGAGCCGAAAAACCGCCAGGAGCTCTTGGAGCTGCTGCGCGAGGCCCATCAGAACAAGTTGCTGGACAGCGAAGCGCTGGCCATTGTCGAGGGCGCCATCCAGGTGGCTGACCTGCAAGTACGGGACATCATGGTCCCGCGCTCGCAGATGATCAGCATCAAGGCGACCCAGACCCCACGGGAGTTCCTCCCGGCCGTGATCGACTCGGCGCACTCGCGCTACCCGGTGATCGGTGAAAGCCATGACGATGTCATGGGCGTCCTGCTGGCCAAGGACCTGCTGCCGCTGATCCTCAAGGAAAACGGCGACAGCTTCAATATCAAGGACTTGCTGCGTCCGGCCACCTTCGTGCCTGAATCCAAGCGCCTGAATGTGTTGCTGCGCGAATTCCGCGCCAACCACAATCACATGGCCATTGTGATCGACGAATACGGCGGCGTCGCTGGCCTGGTGACGATTGAAGACGTGCTGGAACAGATCGTCGGCGATATCGAAGACGAACACGACGTGGAAGAAGACAGCTACATCAAGCCACTGCCCAGCGGTGACTTCCTGATCAAGGCGCTGACGCCGATCGAGAACTTCAACGAGTTCTTCGACAGCGAATTCTCCGATGACGAGTTCGACACCGTGGGCGGCCTGGTGATGAGTGCGTTCGGGCACCTGCCCAAGCGTAACGAAACCACCGAGATCGGCGCGTATCGCTTCCGCATCCTGAATGCCGACAGCCGTCGCATCCATCTGATCCGCCTGACACCAATTGCCCGCTAAGGAATGACATGCAGCGCCTAACCCGCCCCGGCTGGCCCGGTAATTTGCTGGCCGTGGTGGCCGGCGCCATCACCACCCTGGCGCTGGCGCCGTTCGACCTGTGGCCTTTTGCGCTGGTGGCGGTCGGCCTGTTCTATATCGGGCTGCGGGAACTGAGCCCACGCCAGGCCCTGGGCCGTGGCTGGTGTTTCGGCTTCGGCCTGTTCGGCGCCGGCACCAGCTGGATCTACTACAGCATCCACCACTTCGGAGGCGCTTCGGTGTTGCTGGCGGGGTTCCTGATGCTGCTGTTCACCGCTGCCATCGCCTGGTTCTTCGCCCTGCCCGCCTGGCTGTGGGCGCGCTGGTTGCGTCGCAACGAAGCGCCGCTGGCCGATGCCCTGACCTTCGCGGCGTTGTGGGTGGGCCAGGAAGCATTTCGCGGCTGGTTCCTCACCGGTTTCCCATGGTTGTATTCCGGGTACAGCCAACTCGATGGCCCGCTCACCGGCCTCGCGCCGCTGGGCGGGATGTGGCTGATCTCCTTTGCCCTGGCACTCACCGCCGCGCTGCTGTGCAACCTGCCGCGCCTGCTGGCCGGCAAGCGCAACGCCTTTATCGGTGCCGGCCTGGTATTGCTGGTAGCACCCTGGGCGATCGGCCTGGCACTCAAGCATCACGCCTGGACCAGTCCGTCCGGCGCGCCGCTGAGCGTGGCCGCCATCCAGGGCAACGTCGAACAGAGCATGAAGTGGGACCCGGAGCAGCTCAACGCGCAGCTGGCGCTGTATCGCGACATGAGCTTCAGCTCCAAGCGTGTCGACTTGCTGGTATGGCCGGAAACGGCGGTGCCGGTGCTCAAGGAGTCTGTCGAAGGCTACCTGGGCATGATGGGCAAGTTCGCCGCCGACCGGCACACCGCGCTGATCACCGGGGTACCGATTCGCCAGGAAGTGCACCACCAGAAGCGCTACTTCAATGGCATCACCGTGGTCGGCGAAGGCGACGGTACCTACCTCAAGCAGAAGCTGGTGCCGTTCGGTGAATACGTGCCGCTGCAGGACATGTTGCGTGGCCTGATTGCCTTTTTTGATCTACCGATGTCGGACTTCGCCCGCGGTCCCTCTGATCAGGCGATGCTGCAGGCCAAGGGTTATCAGATTGCGCCGTTCATTTGCTACGAAGTGGTGTACCCGGAATTCGCCGCCGGCCTGTCGGCCCAGAGCGATCTGCTGCTGACCATCAGCAACGACACCTGGTTCGGCCGCTCCATCGGCCCGTTGCAGCACCTGCAAATGGCGCAGATGCGCGCGCTGGAAGCCGGGCGCTGGATGATCCGCGCCACCAACAATGGCGTGACCGGCCTGATCAACCCGTTTGGACAGATCACGGCGCAGATCCCGCAATTCGAACGCGGCATTCTCTACGGCGAAGTGGTGCCGATGCACAACCTCACGCCGTACCTGCAATGGCGTTCGTGGCCGTTGATTATCCTGTGCCTGGGGCTGTTCGGTTGGGCGCTGCTGGCGGGCCGCATGTCCAAAACCGTCTGACAGACACCCCATAACCAATGTGGAAGGGGGCTTGCCCCCCTCCCAGATGTTGATCTGCCGTGTTATCGATAGAACAACCGATAACCCAGCTGCCCCACCGCTTCGTTGATCAACTGCCCGCTGCGCCACACTGATACGAACTCGGGCATCCAGCCACCCAGTGGCCGGGCGTTATCCACGCCCAGGAAGCCCACCGGCGCAGGCACCACGGTGAAACCGGCCTTCTCGAAGCTCCACACCGAACGCGGCATGTGCCAGGCCTGGGTCACCACCACCACGCGCTTGATGCCTTCGGGCAAGAGAATTTCCGCGCTCATCTGCGCGTTTTCCCAGGTGGTTCGGCTGCGTTCTTCCTTCCAGCGCACTGTCACGCCGAAGTCATCCTGCATCGATACCGCCATCAGTTCCGCCTCGCTGGGTGGTGTGCCGTAATGCAGGCCGCCGGTAGTCAGCACCGGCAGCCCGGAGGCCTTGGCCAATCGTGCGGCATAGCGCTGGCGCTCCAGGCCGGTCCCCGTCGGCTGATCGGTGCCCCAGGCCGGGTCCCCGCGCTCCCGCCCGGAGCCCAACACCACAATCGCATCGGCGCGCTGCGCCAGCGTCGACCAGTCTTCCCGCGCCAACGGCGGCTCGGTCTCCAGGGCTCGCGCGCCCCACTCCACCATCACCGGCAGGCTGATCAGCCACATACCGCCAAACCCCAGCGCAAAGCAGCAACCCGCCAAGCGTGGCCGGCTGCGCCGAAACCACCAGGCAAGGGCCAGCAACAGCAAAAGAATGCCGGGCGGCAGGAGCAGTTGTTTGATGAAGTAACGAATAGGCATCGGGCATCTCCAAAGATGCCCGAAGCCTAAGGTGTAACGGGGTTTAGCGACAATCTTTACCGTGACATGACGCGAAGGTGTTGCTCTGGGGGAGTGAACTACTTGTAGCGTACGAAGCGGCGTTTTTCCGGGCCGCGACCGACCGACAAGTCCTTGAGCCACACCACCTTGGCAGAGTGCGTGGCCTCCTTGGGTGGCGGGGTTGCCACCAGAGGAGGCGCACCGCGCCCATTCCGTTCCAGATAAGCCTTGATCAGTTCCAGCTCCGCGCGGGTCAAACCGCGCAGTTCCAACTCCACAGGCCGTTCATCACGCAATCGGCCCGCTGTCCTCGCTGCATCCAATGCACGACCCAATCGGTCGATCAGTCCTTCGTAGATTTCCGGTTTCGTTACGATTCGCTGCGATTCAACCATCCCCTCACCTCATTGAAGAAAGACTTGCTCCCCAATAAACAGCGTAGCCCCCGTGGCTGCGCCTGCCCGGCGCCGCGACAGACGGCCCTGCCAGAGCAATCAGGGTTTCCCTCGATAGAGTGGGGTCATGTATGCTACGGCGCTTCCTGTAACTCCACTTCCCGCAGGGTTTGGGCACGGACGCGCCGCTTTTTGGTGTCGATCAACCTGAATGTTGCACCGAAGAGGATTAGGCCACCCCTATTCAGTTCAAAAGTAGCCATGCACGAACAATATCAGCCCCGTGAAATAGAAAATGCCGCCCAAACCTTCTGGGACGAGCACAAGTCCTTTGAAGTCAGTGAACAGCCAGGCAAGGAGACTTACTACTGCCTATCGATGTTCCCTTACCCCAGCGGCAAACTACACATGGGGCACGTGCGTAACTACACCATCGGCGACGTGATTTCCCGTTACCAGCGCATGCAAGGCAAGAACGTCCTGCAACCCATGGGTTGGGACGCCTTCGGCATGCCGGCGGAAAACGCCGCGATGAAAAACAACGTGGCCCCCGCCAAGTGGACCTACGAAAACATCGCCTACATGAAGACCCAGCTGCGCAGCCTGGGCCTGGCGGTGGACTGGTCCCGCGAAGTCACCACCTGCAAGCCGGATTACTACCGCTGGGAACAATGGCTGTTCACGCGCCTGTTCGAAAAAGGTGTGATCTACAAAAAAAACGGCACCGTGAACTGGGACCCGATCGACCAGACCGTCCTTGCCAACGAGCAAGTGATCGACGGTCGCGGCTGGCGCTCCGGCGCGCTGATCGAAAAGCGCGAAATCCCGATGTACTACTTCAAGATCACCGCCTACGCGGATGAACTGTTGTCGAGCCTCGACGACCTGCCGGGCTGGCCGGAGCAGGTCAAGACCATGCAACGCAACTGGATCGGCAAATCCAAGGGCATGGAAGTGCAGTTCCCGTACAACGTCGACTCGATCGGCGAAGCGGGCGCACTGAAAGTCTTCACCACCCGCCCGGACACCCTGATGGGCGCGACCTACGTCGCCGTGGCCGCCGAACACCCGCTGGCCACCCAGGCTGCACAGAACAACCCTGAGTTGCAGGCGTTCATCGCCGAATGCAAAGGCGGTAGCGTGGCCGAGGCCGACGTCGCTACCCAGGAGAAAAAAGGCCTGCCGACCGGCCTGTTCGTCGAGCACCCACTTACCGGTGAAAAGCTGCCGGTGTGGGTGGCCAACTACGTGCTGATGCACTACGGCGATGGCGCTGTCATGGCTGTGCCGGCTCACGACGAGCGCGATTTCGAATTCGCCACCAAGTACAGCCTGCCGATCAAGTCCGTGGTGCGTACCAGCTCGGGCGACACCAACCCGGCCCCGTGGCAGGACGCCTACGGCGAGCACGGTGAGCTGATCAATTCCGGCGAGTTTGATGGCCTGGACTTCCAGGGCGCCTTCGACGCCATTGAAGTCGCCCTGATCAAGAAAAACCTCGGTGCCTCGCGCACCCAGTTCCGCCTGCGCGACTGGGGCATCAGCCGCCAGCGCTACTGGGGCTGCCCGATCCCGATCATCCACTGCGAAAGCTGTGGCGACGTGCCAGTACCGGAAGACCAACTGCCGGTCGTCCTGCCTGAAGACGTGGTGCCGGACGGCGCCGGTTCGCCATTGGCGCGCATGCCCGAATTCTACGAGTGCAGTTGCCCGAAATGCGGCGCGCCTGCCAAACGTGAAACCGACACCATGGACACCTTCGTGGAGTCCTCGTGGTACTACGCCCGCTACGCCTCGCCGCACTATGAAGGCGGCCTGGTAGAGAAATCCGCGGCCGACCACTGGTTGCCGGTTGACCAGTATATCGGCGGTATCGAACACGCCATCCTTCACCTGTTGTACGCGCGCTTCTTCCACAAGCTGATGCGTGACGAAGGCCTGGTGAGTTCCGATGAACCGTTCAAGAACCTGCTGACACAAGGCATGGTGGTCGCCGAGACTTACTATCGCCGCGAAGCCAACGGCGCTTATACCTGGTTCAACCCGGCCGACGTCGAGCTTGAGCGCGACAGCAAAGCCAAGGTCGTCAGCGCCAAGCTGATCGCCGACGGCCTGCCGGTGGAAATCGGCGGCACCGAGAAGATGGCCAAGTCCAAGAACAATGGCGTTGACCCGCAGTCGATGATCGATCAGTTCGGCGCGGACACCTGCCGCCTGTTCATGATGTTCGCATCGCCGCCTGACATGAGCGCCGAATGGTCCGACTCCGGCGTCGAAGGCTCGCACCGTTTCCTCAAGCGCGTCTGGCGCCTGGCGCACGCTCACATCAGCCAGGGCCTGCCGGGCAAACTGGACGTGGCCGCCTTGAGCGACGAGCAGAAACTCATTCGCCGCAGCACCCACCTGGCCATCAAGCAAGCCAGCCAGGATGTGGGCCAGAACCACAAGTTCAACACCGCTATCGCCCAGGTGATGACGCTGATGAACGTGCTGGAAAAAGCCCCACAAGTGACTGAGCAGGATCGTGCACTGGTACAGGAAGGCCTGGAAACGGTCACCCTGCTGCTGGCGCCGATCACGCCGCACATCAGCCACGACCTGTGGAACCGCCTGGGCCACAGCGACGCCGTCATCGATGCGCGCTGGCCGGTGCAGGATGACAGCGCCCTGGTACAGGACACGCTGCAACTGGTGATCCAGGTCAACGGTAAACTGCGTGGTCAGATCGACATGCCAGCCACCGCCAGCCGCGAAGACGTTGAAGCGGCTGCCCGCGTCAACGAAAACGTGCTGCGCTTTACCGAAGGCCTGACGATTCGCAAAGTGATCGTGGTGCCTGGCAAACTGGTCAATATCGTCGCGAGCTAATCGGATCGGGCGCAGGGCTTGGGCCCTGCGTCGAACAAAGCCTTCAGGGCCTCTATAAGGCCCACATGGTTTCAAGGGGAGCAACAAAATGATCAAACGCAATTTGCTGGTGATGGGCCTTGCCGTGCTGCTGAGCGCTTGCGGCTTCCAACTACGCGGCACCGGCACCAATCAACTGGCGATCAAGGAACTGGACGTCAGCGCCCGCAATGCTTACGGCGATACTGTGGTGCAACTGCGTCAGGTCCTGGAAAACAGCGGCGTGCACGTCTACACCGGCGCGACCTACAAACTGGTGCTGGTGGATGAGAAAGAAACCCAGCGCAGCCTGAGCTACGCCAGCGCCGGCCGTGCGTCGGATATCGAGCTGAGCACGGTGCTCAATTTTGAAGTGCAAGGCCTGAATAATCAGCCGTTGATGGGCGACAAGGTTCAGGTGCAGAAGGTTGTCAGCCACGACGGCAACAACTTGGTGGGTTCGGACTCGGAAGTTGTCCAGGTGCGCAAGGAAATGCGCCGGGAACTGATCCAGCGCATGATGGTTCGCCTGCAGTTCCTGACGCCACAGCAGCTGGAAGCCTTGCAGCAACAAGCTGACAACAAGGCCAAGGCTGACGCCGACGCGCTGAAAGCCGCCCAAGAGTACGAAGACAACACACCGAAACAGTCGCCTGTTGAAGTCCCTGTCGAGTAAGCCGGACGGGGCGCCCCAAGCGCCCCGTTTACCCCGCCTATGAAGCTCGCCCCCGCCCAACTCGCCAAACACCTGCAAGGTGGCCTTGCGCCTGTCTACATTGTCAGCGGTGATGATCCGCTGCTGTGTCAGGAAGCCGCCGACGCCATTCGCACGGCGGCACGCCAGCAAGGTTTCGACGAACGCCAGGTCTTCAGCGCCGACGCCAGCTTCGACTGGGGCACGCTGCTGCAGGCCGGTGCGAGCATGTCACTGTTTGCCGAGAAGCGCCTGCTGGAACTGCGCCTGCCTTCGGGCAAGCCTGGCGACAAAGGCGCGGCCGCCCTGATGGAATACTGCTCGCGCCCCGCCGAAGACACCGTGCTGTTGATCAGCCTGCCCAAGCTTGATGGCAGCGCGCAGAAAACCAAGTGGGGCAAGGCTCTGGTGGAAGGGGCGCAGACCCAGTTCATCCAGATCTGGCCGGTGGACAGCAGCCAGTTGCCGCAATGGATTCGCCAGCGGCTGTCGCAGTCGGGACTGTCGGCGACCCAGGACGCAGTGGAGTTGATCGCCGCCCGGGTTGAAGGCAATTTGCTGGCCGCTGCCCAGGAGATCGAAAAGCTCAAGCTGATGGCCGAAGACGGGCAGATTACCGTCGAGACCGTCCAGGGCGCCGTGGCTGACAGTGCACGCTTTGATGTGTTCGGGCTGGTGGATGCGATCCTCAACGGTGAGCCCGCCCACGCCCTGCGCATGCTCGAAGGCCTGCGCGGCGAAGGTGTGGAACCGCCGGTGATTCTCTGGGCCCTGGCCCGGGAACTGCGGGTGCTGGCCAATATTGCCCTGCAATATAGCCAGGGTACGCCGCTGGACAAATGCTTCAGCCAGGCCAAGCCACCGGTGTGGGACAAGCGCAAACCCTTGATGAGCAAAGCACTGCAGCGGCACTCGGCGCAACGCTGGGCGCAATTGCTGCTGGAAGCGCAACGCATCGACGCGCAGATCAAGGGCCAGGCGGCGGGTTCGCCGTGGATGAGCCTGAGCCGTTTATCATTGTTGATGGCCGGCCAGCGCCTGACATTGCCGGCAGAATAGTCCTACCTCTCGAAGGGCTTTACAGCGGCGCAACATCGGCAGATGATTTGCACCGTTTCAACCACCCAACGAGAGTAACGACCATGAGCAAAAAGCCATCCAAGCATGGCCCCAACAAGGCCAAATCCATCATCGCCCAGCCACTGTTCCGTAGCCGTCAGGAACGCGCCGGCAAGGGCAAAGGCAGCTACCGCCGCGAAGCCTTCCAGTCTAAAAGCTGGGAGGCTTCTTACTTTCTGGCTGCCTGAAGGCAAGCAGCCCTCTGGCATGATAAGGTCTGCACCTGATTTGCAATCCCTGGACCTGTGCATGCCCTCTAGTCTTTCCCGTCGTTGGCACTTTCGCCAACTGATCGCTGCCTCCAGCCTCATCCTGCTCGTCGCCTGTGCGGAGAAACCCACCGCCGCCGACGCTCAACCGCTGCCCAAGCTCCAGACCGCCCCTGCGGTTGCGCCCGCTGTCGTGGCCCCGCTGGCTGTGGATAATCTTGATATCCAGCCGACCCAGACCTTCGCCGAATGGCAGGCGGCCTTCCGCGTGCAAGCCCTGCAGGCCGGCATCACCGCCGCCGTGTTCGACAACGCATTCGCCAACGTTACCCCCGACATGGCGGTGATCCGCGCCGACCGCAGCCAGCCGGAGTTTTCCCGCCCGGTGTGGGAATACCTCGACGGTGCCCTGTCGCCCGTGCGCGTGCGCAACGGCCAGGCGTTGCTGGTCAAGTACGCCGACATCCTGCAAAGCATCGAACAACGTTATGGCGTCGACCGCCAGGCGCTGGTGTCGGTATGGGGCATGGAAAGTAACTTCGGCCAGTTCCAGGGCAACAACTCGGTGATCCGCTCGCTGGCGACCCTGGCCTACGAAGGCCGCCGCCCGGCATTTGCCCAGGCGCAATTGCTGGCGGCGCTGCAGATCATCCAGCACGGCGATATCCAGGCCGACCAGATGAAAGGCTCCTGGGCCGGCGCCATGGGCCAGACCCAATTTATCCCGACCACCTACAACACCCACGCCGTCGACTTCGATGGCGACGGTCGCCGCGATATCTGGAACAGCCCGTCAGACGCCCTCGCCTCCACCGCACACTACCTGCAGAGCTCCGGCTGGCAGAAAGGCCAACCGTGGGGTTTCGAAGTGAAACAACTGCCGGCGAACTTCGATTACGCCCTGGCCGATGGCGGCATCCGCAAGACGGTCGCAGAATGGCTGAAACTGGGTATCCAACTGCCGCCAGGCGCAAGCATGCCGCCCAACGTCGACCAACTCTCCGCTGCGCTGCTGTTGCCGGCCGGCTACCGTGGCCCGGCGTTCCTGGTGCTGGATAACTTCCGTGCGATCCTCAAGTACAACAACTCTTCGTCCTATGCACTGGCGGTTGGCTTGTTGTCGGAACGCTTTGGTGGCGGTGGAGTGATTCGTGGCGATTGGCCGAAGGATGAGCTGCCATTGAGCCGCTCGCAGCGCATCGACTTGCAGACGGCCTTGAGTGCCAACGGCTATGACGCGGGCAACCCGGATGGGATTATCGGCGCCAATACGCGCAAGGCGATTCGTGCGGCGCAGCAGGCCTTGGGCTGGCCGGCGGATGGGTATCCGACGGTGAAGCTGCTGGAGTCGTTGCAGAATCGATAGATCTGCCTATGGCGGCTATCGCTATCGGGGGCAAGCCCCCTCCCACATTCCAACAGCATTCCATTGTGGGAGGGGGCTTGCCCCGATGACGCCTGACAGGCCACAAAAACTCAGGCTTTGAGCACTACATCCTGCTCCAACACCACCCGCTGCTCCCCCGCATCCAACCGCACCAATGCGCCCATCGGCAACGTCAGGTTCGGGTCGCAATGCCCACTGCGCCAACCGGACAACACCGGGATGCGCAATGGCTCGAAGGTCTGCTTGAGCAAGCGCTCCAGCGCACCCTGATCTACACCCGCCACGTCCCCTACCAGCACGCCGGCGACCTGCTCCAGCTTGCCCGCCAGGCGCAGGTGCGTCAGCAGGCGGTCGATACGGTAGATCGGCTCGTTGACGTCCTCGATCAACAGGATGATGCCATCTGCGTCGATCTCAAAGGATGTGCCCATGACTGCCGCGATCATCGACAGATTGCCACCCAGCAAGCGTCCACAGGCAATGCCAGGCTCGATTGTGGTCAGCGGGTACGCCACGGGGTGCATTAACTCGCTACCAGCGCCCAACTGGCCGCGCAGCATGCTGAACAATGAAGACTCGGTAGGTGGTTGCTTGTCGCCCAAGAGATCGGCGTTGAGCATCGGCCCATGGAAGGTCACGAAGCCGGCGTAACGGCTGATTGCCAGGTGCAGCGCGGTGATGTCGCTGTAACCCACGAAGGGTTTGGCATTGGCGCGTAGCAGGTCGAAGTCCAGGCTATCGAGCAGGCGCGGCGTGCCGTAGCCGCCACGCAGGCAGAAGATGGCGTCGATTTCAGGGTCGGCGAAAGCTTTGTGCAGGTCGTTGAGGCGGGTTTTATCGCCGCCGGCGAGGTAGCCGTCGCGTTCATAGACACCCGGGAAGATGCGCAGGTCGTAGCCGCGGGTGCGCATCCATTGGCCGGCTCTTTCAACGTCCAGGGTGGCGGGGCCGGCGGGGGCGATCAGGGCGATGGTGCCTTCGCTACGGAGGGCAGGTACTGCAGCGGTCATCCACGACTCTCCTTGGCTAACGCGAAACAACTGTGGGAGGGGGCTTGTCCCCGATGGCGGTGTATCAGTATCAGAAGTGCTGACTGACAGTCCGCTATCGGGGGCAAGCCCCCTCCCACATTAACCTGCGGTGCCGCTCACAGCGCTATCAGGAAACCAGGCTTGCCTTGACCAGCTTGGCCTGCTCGTCCGCATGGTACGAAGAACGCACCAGCGGGCCAGACGCCACGTTCTTGAAGCCCATCTTGTAGCCTTCCTCGGCGAACCAGGCGAAGGTGTCCGGGTGCACGAAACGCTGCACCGGCAAGTGGCTGCGGGACGGTTGGAGGTACTGGCCGAGGGTCAGCATGTCGATGTCGTGTTCGCGCATGCGCTTCATGACTTCGATGACTTCTTCGTCGGTCTCGCCCAGGCCCAGCATCAAGCCGGACTTGGTCGGGATGTGCGGCATCATCTGCTTGAATTTCTGCAGCAGGGTCAGCGACCACTGGTAGTCCGAACCCGGACGCGCGGCCTTGTACAGGCGTGGCACGGTTTCCAGGTTGTGGTTGAACACATCCGGCGGCTCGGCTGCGGTGATTTCCAGCGCCACGTCCATGCGACCGCGGTAGTCCGGCACCAGGGTTTCGAGCATCACGTTCGGCGACAGCTTGCGGATTTCGCGGATGCAGTCGGCAAAGTGCTGCGCACCGCCGTCACGCAGGTCGTCGCGGTCTACCGAGGTGATCACCACGTACTTGAGGCGCAGGTCGGCGATGGCGATGGCCAGGCTTTCCGGCTCGTTGACGTCCAGTGGCTTCGGACGGCCGTGGCCAACGTCGCAGAACGGGCAACGACGGGTGCAGATGTCACCCATGATCATGAAGGTGGCGGTGCCGCCGGAGAAGCACTCGCCCAGGTTCGGGCAGGAGGCCTCTTCGCAGACGCTGTGCAGCTTGTGTTTGCGCAGCAGCGCCTTGATACGGTCGACTTCCGGCGAAACCGGGATGCGCACGCGGATCCAGTCGGGTTTCTTCGGCAGTTCGGTGGTCGGAATGATCTTCACCGGGATGCGTGCAACCTTCTCGGCGCCGCGCAGCTTGACGCCGGCTTCTACCTTGGCACGCGGGACCGGGGCTGGGCGTTCGGTAACGTCCACCGTCGGGATCATGGTTTGCACTGCATCAGTAGTCATAATCAGTCGATTCCGCCCGTAAGGGTCGTCTGCTCAGCATAGTCGAGGTGTTTGACGAGCTGCGCACGCAGCCGGGCACTTACCTCGGCAAATTTAATCGGTGTGGCGTGGTCGCTCAGTTGCGTCATCGCCAACCCGGCATAGCCACACGGGTTGATCCGCCGGAACGGTGCCAGGTCCATGTCCACGTTCAGGGCCAGGCCATGAAAAGAGCAACCGTGGCGGATCCGCAGCCCCAGGGAGGCGATCTTCGCGCCGTCAACGTACACACCCGGCGCATCCGGCTTGGCCGCAGCAGTCACTCCGTAACTGGCCAGCAGCTCGATCAGGCAAGCCTCCATGCGGCTGACCAGGTCGCGCACGCCAAACCCCAGCTTGCGCACATCCAGCAGCAAATAAGCCACGAGTTGGCCGGGCCCATGGTAAGTCACTTGGCCACCTCGGTCGACCTGCACCACCGGAATTTCCCCCGGCAGCAGCAGATGTTCGGCCTTGCCGGCCTGGCCCTGGGTGAACACGGGCGGGTGTTCCACCAGCCAGATCTCATCGGGGGCCGACGTGCCGCGCTCATTAGTGAAGCGCTGCATGGCGTGCCAGACGGGCTCGTAGTCCATCCGGCCGAGCTCGCGAAAGCCCAGAACCTGTGACATCACAGCACCATGTGCACGAAGCCGGTGGCCCGCAGTTCGCTGTTGATGTTGTAGAGCTGGTCCTGATCCGTCGCAACGATGTGCAACTGGATCGTGGTGTATTTGCCGGTGGAGCTTTGACGCTCGTCCACGCGGTTGTCATTGATCGTCGCGTATTTGCGAACGATCGCGAGAATCGTGTCCTTACGGCCCACGCCGGTATCGCTGATCACCTTGACGGGATAATCCGTCACTGGGAATTCGATCTTGGGCGCCTTTACTTCTGCTTCTTTATCGGTCATGGCGTAACGGCCTCGTAAGCGTAAGCCGTGGCGACGGGCAAAGCCCCGCGTCGGATCAACACGGGGCTTTGCAGGTGCACACAATCAGTTGAACAGGCTGTAGAAGAATAGACGGATGCTATCCCACACGCGGCGGAAGATACCACCTTCGTCGACGGCGTCCAGGGCGATCAGGTCGGCGCTGTGCACCACCTTGTCGTCCAGCTTCACTTCGACTTTACCGATCACGTCGCCCTTGGCGATGGGCGCAACCAGTTGCGGGTTCATGGTCATGCTGGCAGCCAGCTTCTTCAGCTGGCCTTTAGGCATGGTCAGGGTCAGGTCTTCAGCCAGGCCGGCCTTGACTTGGGAGGTAGCGCCCTTCCACACCGGCGCGGTCGCCAGCTCAGTACCCTTCTGGTAGAAGGTCTGGGTTTCGAAGAAACGGAAACCGTAGGTCAGCAGTTTCTGCGTCTCGGCCGCACGGGCCTGCTCGCTGTTGGTGCCGAAGACTACGGCGATCAGGCGTTGGCCGTCGCGCACAGCGGACGACACCATGCAGTAGCCGGCTTCTTCGGTGTGGCCGGTTTTCAGACCGTCGACGGTCTTGTCGCGCCACAGCAGCAGGTTGCGGTTAGGCTGCTTGATGTTGTTCCAGAAGAACTCCTTCTGGGAGTAGATCGCGTAGTGCACCGGGTCGACACGAATGATCGCGCGCGCCAGGATCGCCATGTCGTGCGCCGACGAGTAGTGCTCCGGGTTCGGCAGGCCGGTCGGGTTCATGAAGTGGCTGTTGGTCATGCCCAGGTCGGCCACGGTTTTGTTCATCATGTCGGCGAACGCGTCTTCGCTGCCGGCGATGTGCTCGGCCAGGGCGACGCTGGCGTCGTTACCGGACTGGATGATGATGCCGTGCAGCAGGTCGCTCACAGTCACCTGCGAACCCACCTTGATGAACATCCGCGAACCGCCGGTACGCCAGGCGTTTTCACTGACGGTAACCGGGTCGTTCTCGCCGATCTGGCCGCGACGGATTTCCAGGGTCGCGATGTAGGCGGTCATCAGTTTGGTCAGGCTGGCCGGTGGCAGGCGCTGGTCACCGTTGTTCTCGACCAGCACGTTGCCGCTGGCGGCATCCATGAGGACCCAGGCCTTGGCAGCCAGTTGCGGGGAAGCCGGCACCATTTCAACCGCCCAGGCGGCCGGGGTGATGATCAGCGAAAGAAGCAGGCACGTGCGTTTGGCTAAGGTGGTGATGTTCATCCGTCTCTCGAAATTGCTTATGGAAACTTGCCCTCGCGGGCAAAACTTATTCAGACAGCCCGCTACCAGACTGTCACGTGTTCGGTTGCCCGCTCACCCCTTGCCCCCGGGTTTTTATTGTTCAACGAGCCAACAACCACAGCCCTGCCCCGCACACGGGCCAGAACCATCAATTCTGTTTATTCAGCGGTGACCACGCTGGGTTGCCCCAGGTTGGCCAGGCGCACGCTGTTCTGCACTTGCGCCACTTCGCTCGGCGAGCCGATCGGGCCCATGCGCACACGGTGCAATGTCTGCTGGTTACGCACGATGGAACTGATGAAGACCGGCGCGTTGACCATGCTGCTGAGCTTGGACCTTAACAGTTCTGCCGCATCCGGGTTGGCGAAAGCGCCCACCTGCAAGTATTGGCCGCCAGCCAGCGACGCGCCCTGGGCAGCCTGCGGCACAGCCACGGTGTCCGGGGCGTGCTGCTGTGGCGGCGGTGTCCACTGCTCGACCTTGCCGGCCGATGCGGTAATTTGCGGTTGTGGTGTCTGCGGCTCGTTGAGCATCAACGGCGCCGGCTTGCCGCGCTGGGCCCAGTACTGCGCCGGGTCGATGCCTTCGACCTTGACCCGCGCAGTGCCGGTTTCGGCGTAGCCGAGTTTCTTGGCGGCGGCGTAGGACAGGTCGATGATACGGTCCGAGTAAAACGGGCCACGGTCGTTGACGCGCAGGATCACCGTGCGGTTGTTGTCCAGGTTGGTCACCCGCACATAGCTCGGCAGCGGCAGGGTCTTGTGCGCCGCACTCATGCCATACAGGTCATACACTTCGCCGTTGGCAGTGTTCTGGCCATGGAACTTGGTGCCGTACCAGGACGCCGTGCCCGATTGCACGTAGGTCTTGGAGTCCTGCAACGGGAAATAGGTCTTGCCCAGCACGGTGTACGGGTTGGCCTTGTAGGCACCGGTGTGCAGGGTGGGCGTGGCGTCCGGGATCTTCGACACATCGACATCCCACCACGGCGCGCCGTCTTTGTGCGCACGGTTGATGTCCAGGCCCGGCTGGGAACGAACTGCGGTGCCCCCGGACTTCTGCGCCGGACCGCGGCTGGTGGAGCAACTGACGACCAGCAGGGACAACGCGACGAACGCCACCAGCTTGAGCGGTTGATTGAACGGCGATGCCCGCATTACTTAGTGCCCCGTGCTTGGACCAGCATGTCTGACAGCTGATGCACGGCCATGGCGTACATCACACTGCGGTTATAACGCGTGATTGCGTAGAAATTCTTCAGGCCCATCCAGTATTCCGGGCCGTTTTCGCCCTCAAGGCGGAATGCCGTGACCGGCATATCGTCAGGCAGCGCATTCTGACTCGACCAGCCCAGCGCCCGCAACTCCCCGACCGTCTTGGCCGGCTCGATGCCCTGAGTCAGACCTTCATCGACGCGGTCCCCACTGACATCGGCGCGGATCACCACCGGCTCGCCGGCGACCCAGCCATGGCGCTTGAAGTAGCTGGCCACGCTGCCGACGGCGTCGTCGGGGTTGCTCCAGATATTGATATGCCCGTCGCCGTCGAAGTCCACTGCATAGGCGCGGAAGCTGCTCGGCATGAACTGCGGCAAGCCCATCGCACCGGCATAGGAACCTTTGAGGCTCAGCGGGTCGACCTGCTCTTCGCGGGCCAGCAGCAGGAATTCGCGCAGTTCCTTGCGGAAGAACTCGGCGCGGGGCGGATAATCGAAGCCCAGGGTCGACAAGGCGTCGATCACCCGATAGCTGCCGGTATTGCGCCCGTAGAAGGTTTCAATGCCAATGATCGCAACGATGACCTGGGCCGGCACGCCGTACTCCTGCTCGGCGCGGGCCAGCACGGCCTCGTGCTGGCGCCAGAAGTCCACACCACGGGCCACGCGGGCGTCGGTGAGGAACATCGGGCGATATTCCTTCCACTGCTTCACACGTTCGGCGGGGCGCGAGATGGCGTCGAGGATCGCCTGCTTTTTCTGGGCTTCGCGGAACACGCCCATCAGCTGTTCACCGGCGAAACCATAGTCGCGGGTCATCTCACCGACAAATTCGGCGACCTGGGGTGAACCATCATAGTCACCGGCCTGCGCCTCCTGCGTTGCGCCCAGCAGCCCAATCAGGCCCATCCAGGACGCGTGCCGAGTCGCCCAGCCGCGCATTACTTGCATTGACATCTTCACCTTATTCAAACCTGTGCGATCCATTTGCGATGCGTATGAATCGACATCAAAACCCCAAACGCTGACAGCAATGTCACCAGCGAAGTTCCGCCGTAGCTAATGAATGGCAACGGCACCCCAACCACCGGCAACAGGCCACTGACCATACCGATGTTGACGAAAACGTAAACAAAAAAAGTCATGGTCAGGGCGCCGGCGAGCAATTTGCCGAACAGCGTCTGCGCCTGCGCGGTGATCACCAGGCCGCGACCAATCAACAGCAGATAGATCAGCAACAGCGCGCAAATGCCCACCAGGCCGAACTCTTCGCCCATCACCGCAATAATGAAGTCGGTGTGGCTCTCGGGCAAAAAGTCCAGGTGCGACTGGGTGCCCAGTAACCAACCCTTACCAAATACCCCGCCGGAGCCGATGGCGGCCTTCGACTGGATGATGTTCCAGCCGGTACCCAGCGGATCGCTTTCCGGGTCGAGGAACGTGAGGATCCGCTGCTTCTGGTAGTCGTGCATAAAGAAGAACCACATGGCCACGGCCACCGGCACGGCAGCGGCAAGCACGCTGAGGATCCAGCGCCAGCGCAAGCCGCCCATGAACAGCACGAACGCGCCACCCGCCAGGATCAGCAGCGAGGTGCCGAGGTCGGGTTGGCGCACGATCAGGATGAACGGCACGCCAATCAGGATCAGGCTGATGCCCACATGTTTGAGCTGCGGCGGCAAGGTGCGCTTGGACAGGTACCAGGCAATGGTCGCGGGCATCAGGATCTTCATGAATTCCGACGGTTGGAAGCGAATCACCCCCGGGATGTTGATCCAGCGGGTCGCACCCATGGCGTTGTGGCCCATCACGTCGACCACCACCAGCAACAACACCCCGGCGACGTAGCCCAACGGCACCCAGCGCGCCATGAAACGCGGCTCGAGCTGGGCGATCACCACCATCGACAACAAGCCCAGGCCGAACGACGACGCCTGCTTGATCAGCAGGTCCCAGTTCTTGCCGCTGGCCGAATACAGCACGAACAGGCTGCCGGCCGCCAGGGTCAGCAGCAGGATCAGCAGCGGGCCATCAATGTGCATGCGTTGCAGCAACGTCGCACGGCGACGCATCACATCCTCACTGGAGAGGATGCGGTCAAAATTACTCTTCACGGGCCGTAACCTCGGTGCTTGAAGGGGGGCCGCCATATTCGGGCTTGAGCCTGCCGTCGTCGGCCAGCAGCCAGGCGTCCATCACCTGGCGCACCACGGGCGCCGCGACGCCGGAGCCGGACTCGCCGTTCTCGACCATCACCGCGACCACGATTTTCGGGTCGTCCGCCGGGGCAAAGCCGACAAACAAGGCGTGGTCGCGGTGGCGTTCCTGAACCTTGGAGCGGTCGTATTTTTCGCCCTGCTTGATCGCCACCACCTGGGCAGTACCGCTCTTGCCGGCAATGCGGTACTGCGCACCAATGGCCGCCTTGCGTGCGGTGCCGCGTGCACCGTGCATCACTTGCTGCATGCCATGGTTGACCTTGGTCCAGTCGGACGGATCGCGCAGCACGATGTTCGGGATCGGGTTTTCATCCAGAGGCTTCTCGCCCTCGATGGTCTTGGCCAGGTGCGGACGGTTCCAGATGCCTTTGTTGGCGACCAACGCCGTGGCCTGGGCCAGTTGCAGCGGCGTGGCCTGCATGTAGCCCTGGCCGATACCGAGGATCAGAGTTTCGCCCGGGAACCACGCCTGGCGGCGGGTTGCGCGCTTCCACTCCCGCGACGGCATCAGGCCGGGGGACTCTTCGAACATGTCCAGGGAGACTTTCTGGCCGAGGCCGAACTTGCCCATGTAGGCAGAGAGGCGATCGATCCCGAGCTTATGGGCCAGGTCGTAAAAATAGGTGTCGTTGGAGCGCATGATTGCGGTGTCCAGGTCGACAAAGCCGTCGCCGGTGCGGTTCCAGTTACGGTATTTGTGATCGTAGTTGGGCAGCATGTAGTAGCCCGGGTCGAACACGCGGCTGGAAGCGGTAACCACACCCGCGTCCAGGCCGGCAATCGCCACCGCCGGCTTGATGGTCGAACCCGGCGGGTACAGACCGCGCAGCACGCGATTGAACAGCGGACGATCAATGGAATCGCGCAACTCGGCGTAGGCCTTGAAGCTGATCCCGGTCACAAACAGGTTGGGGTCGAAACTCGGCTGGCTGACCATCGCCAGGACTTCACCGGTAGCGGGGTCCAGGGCAACCACTGCGCCGCGACGCCCGCCCAGGGCCATCTCAGCCGCTTCCTGCAACTTGATGTCCAGGCTCAGCACGATGTCCTTGCCCGGTACCGGGTCGGTGCGCTTGAGCACCCGCAGCACGCGGCCACGGGCGTTGGTCTCGACTTCCTCGTAACCCACCTGGCCGTGCAGCTCGGGCTCATAAAAACGCTCGATGCCGGTCTTGCCGATATGGTGGGTGCCGCTGTAATTCACCGGATCGAGGGTTTTCAGCTCTTTCTCGTTGATCCGCCCCATATAGCCGACGGAGTGAGCAAAGTGCGGCCCCTGCGGGTAATGCCGCACCAACTGCGCCACCACTTCCACACCCGGCAGGCGGAACTGGTTCACCGCGATCCGCGCGATCTGCTCTTCGGTCAGCTCGAACAGGATCGGCACCGGCTCGAAAGGCCGGCGCCCCTGCTTCATGCGTTTCTCGAAGATCACCCGGTCTTCCGGCGTCAGCTGCAGCACCTCGACGATCACATCGAGGATCTGCTGCCAGTCGCCAGAGCGCTCGCGGGTCATGCTCAGGCTGAAGCTGGGCCGGTTGTCCGCCACCACCACGCCATTACGGTCGAAAATCAGCCCACGGGTCGGCGGGATCGGCTGCACATGCACCCGGTTGTTTTCCGACAGCGTGGAGTGATAGTCGTACTGGATCACCTGCAGGAAATACAGACGGGCGATCAGCACGCCCAACAACGCCACCACCATGATCGCGCCAAACACCACGCGTGCGCGTACGAGACGTGCGTCTTTCTCGTGGTCCTTGATGCGGATCGGTTGGGTCATCGGGAGGGGCGCAGATTATTTGTGGTAAGGGTGCCCGGACAGGACTGTCCAGGCGCGATACAGCTGTTCACCGATCAGGATCCTTACCAACGGGTGCGGCAGCGTCAGCGCCGACAGCGACCAGCGCTGGTCCGCCCGCGCACAGACTTCCGGCGCCAGCCCTTCGGGGCCGCCGACCATGAAGTTGACCGTACGCGAGTCCAGGCGCCAGCGATCCAGTTCCACCGCCAGCTGCTCGGTGCTCCAGGGCTTGCCGTGCACTTCGAGGGTGACGATGCGCTCGTTGGGGCCGACCTTGGCCAGCATGGCTTCGCCTTCCTGACGGATAAAGCGCGCCACGTCGGCATTCTTGCCCCGGGTATTGAGCGGTATCTCTACCAGTTCCAGCGACAGCTCGGCGGGCAGACGCTTGGCATACTCGTGCCAGCCTTCTTCCACCCACTTGGGCATGCGTGAACCGACAGCAATCAGACGCAGGCGCACAGCCGTTCCTTATTCCTGGTCTTTGTTCAGCTTGTCGAAGTGCGCGTGGCCCACTTCCGGGCTGTGGTGCTTGCCATCGGCGGCACGGCTCTGCTCGGCGCCTTTCCACAGACGCTCCAGGTCGTAGAACTGGCGGGCGTTGGAGGTCATCATGTGAACGATCACATCGTCCATGTCCAGCAGCACCCAGTCGCTGTCGCCCTTGCCTTCTTCACCCAGCGGCTTCACGCCTTGGGCTTTGACGGCTTCGCGAACCTTGTCGAGCATCGCGCCGATCTGGCGGTTCGAGGTACCGGTGGCGATGATCATGAAGTCGGTGATGCTCTGCTTGTCGCGCACGTCCAGCACCTGGATATCCTGGGCCTTGACGTCCTCCAGGGCAGCCACGGCAACCTTTACCAGCTCTTCGCCGGCCAGTTCCGGGCCTACGTGGGCTTCAACCGGCAACGGCGCGCTTTTGAAAGTGCCTTTGCGCTTAACTTTGCTTACGTCTTTGTTCATCATATAAAACTCGTTTTGCTCGTATGTTCGGGCGCCTGCCGTACGATTTTTCGTGCGTTCAAGCGCGCCTTTTCAGTTCGACGCACGGTAAAGCCCGTGCGCATCGATGTAGGCCAGGACCGCGTCAGGCACCAGGAAACGTACCGACTTCCCGCTGGCCAGCAGTTGACGGATCTGGGTGGCGGACACCGCAAGCGGGGTCTGCCAGACGAATGCAATATTCCCGTTCGGCCCGGTCAGGGCCAAGGGGTCACTTACCGACCGCGCGGCCAGCAGGTTGCGCAAGGCATCCGGCGGTTCGCTGTCGGCATCCGGGCGTTGCAGAACCAGGATGTGGCAATGCTGGAGGAGTTCCTCCCAGCGATGCCAAGAGGGCAGGCCGCAAAAAGCGTCCCAGCCCAGAAGCAAAAACAACTGGTCATCCGCGGCCAACTCGGCGCGCATCAGCTCCAGGGTGTCAACAGTGTAGGACGGTTTATCGCGCTTGAGCTCGCGGTCGTCCACCACCAGCGGCGTTATGCCTTCCACCGCCAGGCGCACCATTTCCAGGCGCTGCTGCGGCGATACCTGCGGCGTATCGCGATGGGGCGGCCGCGCATTGGGCATCACGCGCAGCTCGTCCAGCGCGAGGGCATCCGCAACTTCCAGGGCACTGCGCAAATGGCCGATGTGCACGGGGTCGAAGGTACCGCCGAGCAGCCCGATGCGTTTACCCATCAAGTGCGCACATGACCGTCGCCGAACACCACGTACTTCTCGCTGGTCAGGCCTTCCAGCCCGACCGGGCCACGGGCGTGGAGCTTGTCGGTGGAAATGCCGATCTCTGCGCCCAGGCCGTATTCGAAGCCGTCGGCAAAGCGTGTCGAAGCGTTGATCATCACCGAGGCGGAATCCACTTCGTTGAGGAAGCGCCGCGCATCGCTGAAATGCTCGGAAACAATAGCGTCGGTGTGCTTCGAGCCGTAGGTGTTGATGTGTTCGATGGCTTCGTCGAGGTCATCGACGATCTTGATCGACAGGATCGGCGCGGTGTATTCGGTGTACCAGTCCAGCTCGGTCGCCTCGATCACGTCCGCGCCCAGCAGCGCACGGGTGCGCTCGCAACCGCGCAGCTCGACGCCCTTGTCGCGGTAGATGGCAGCCAGCGGCGGTAGCACGCGCTCGGCAATGCCGACGTGCACCAGCAGGGTTTCCATGGTGTTGCACGGGGCGTAGCGGTGGGTCTTGGCGTTGTCGGCGATGCGGATCGCCTTGTCGATGTCGGCGGCGATGTCGATGTACACGTGGCACACGCCGTCCAGGTGCTTGATCACGGGCACCTTGGCATCGCGGCTGACGCGCTCGATCAGGCTCTTGCCGCCACGCGGCACGATCACGTCGACGAATTCCGGCATGGTGATCAGCGCACCCACGGCGGCGCGGTCGGTGGTTTCCACCACTTGCACCACTTCGGCGGGCAGCTCGGCCACGGCCAGGCCCTGCTGGATGCAGGCCGCGATGGCACGGTTGGAATTGATCGCCTCGGAACCGCCGCGCAGGATGGTGGCGTTGCCAGACTTCAGGCACAGGCTCGCGGCGTCGATGGTCACGTTCGGACGCGACTCGTAAATGATACCGATCACGCCCAGGGGCACGCGCATCTTGCCGACCTGAATGCCGGACGGCAGGTAACGCATGTCGCGGATTTCACCGATGGGGTCAGGCAGCTTGGCCACCTGACGCAGGCCTTCGATCATGTCGTCGATACGTGCCGGGGTCAGTGCCAGGCGGTCCAGCAGGGCCGGCTCCAGGCCATTGGCGCGGCCGTTGGCCAGGTCTTGCTCGTTGGCGGCGCTGAGCTCGGAGCGCGAAGCATCCAGGGCATCGGCGGCGGCCAGCAAGGCGCGGTTCTTCTGCGCAGTGCTCGCACGGGCGATCAACCGCGAGGCCTGACGGGCAGCGCGACCCAGGCGGGTCATGTAGTCAAGAACGGACTCAGTCATGGTCAGGGAGTCTTGGCAGGGAGGAAAGCGGCAGATTATAGCTGTGACGCCGCCCGACTGACAGCGGTGAGGGGCGGATGGTCGAAATGAACTGTAAAAACCTGGGGTTCAGCAGTAATTAAGGTGGGAGTTGTTATGATTCCGTCACATTTAGCCGTATTTACCCTGACCGCCATGCCCAGTTCATCGCCGCAACTCCCCGCCAGCGCCCTGCCCGACTGCTTCTTCGACCGTGACGCGCAACTGCTTGCGCAAGAATTGCTCGGCAAAGTCATCCGCCATCGCGTCGGTGAAACCTGGCTTTCAGCACGGATTATTGAAACCGAAGCCTATTACGTGGCGGAAAAAGGCAGTCACGCCTCATTGGGCTACACAGAAAAGCGTAAGGCTTTGTTTCTGGATGGCGGGCATATCTACATGTACTACGCCCGGGGTGGCGATTCGCTGAACTTCAGCGCCCATGGACCAGGCAATGCCGTGTTGATCAAATCGGCCTATCCATGGGTCGATGACGTATCAGGCCCGGCCAGCCTGGCACAGATGTTGTTGAACAACCCGAACCCCGACGGCAGCCCCCGCGCCTCGCAAAAACTGTGCGCCGGCCAGACCCTGCTGTGTAAGGCCTTGGGCCTGAAGGTGCCGATGTGGGATGCCAAGCGCTTCGATCAGGAACGGCTCTACGTGGAGGATGTGGGGCAGACCCCGACCCAGATCATCCAGACCACCCGCCTGGGGATCCCCAGCGGGCGTGATGAACACCTGATGTACCGCTTCGTCGATGCTGGCTACGCGCCTTATTGCACGCGGAACCCGCTGCGCAGGGGCCAGGTCGAAGGCCGCGATTATTTTTTGATTTGAGCATGGAGTGGATTGTATGGGCCAATGGCTCGATAGCATTACCGGCTGGTTGACCCTGAACCCCGAATGGCTGGCGGTCGCGGTGTTTATTGTCGCCTGCGTGGAGTGCCTGGCCATCGCCGGGCTGATCGTGCCGGGCACGGTATTGTTGTTTGCCATTGCCGCCCTCGCCGGCAGCGGCGCGCTGTCACTGAGCGAGACCCTGCTGCTGGGCTTCCTCGGCGGATTGTTGGGTGACGGGGTTTCCTACTACTTGGGGCGACATTTCCACCAGAACATCCGGCGCTTGCCCGGCTTGCGTCATCACCCGGAATGGATGAACGGCGCCGAAACCTACTTCCACAAGTACGGCATTGCCAGCCTGCTGGTCGGGCGCTTCATCGGCCCGCTGCGGCCCATGCTGCCGATGGTGGCCGGGATGTGCGACATGCCCTTCCCGCGTTTTGCGATTGTCAGCCTCGTGGCGGCGGCGGGCTGGTCGGTGGCGTACCTGCTGCCAGGCTGGGCGACCGGCGCCGCGTTCCGCCTGCCATTGCCGGAGGGTTTCTGGCCTGAAGCGGGAGTGGTAGCAGCCTGTATCGCGGTGGTGGTGGGCCTGAGCTTGAACAGCAGCCTGCGCGGCCATCGTCGCGCCACCCTTTGGATCGGTTGCGCCAGCCTGACGATGTTGATCGCCTTGTTTATCGGCTACCCCCACCTCAATGACTTTGACCAGGGCCTGAGCGCCCTGGTACAGGAGCACCGCAGCCCCTGGCTGGACGAAGTGATGGTGCGCATCACCCAACTGGGCGAATTCAAGAAGATGTTCGTCGCCAGCGCCGTGTTTACCGGCTTGCTGCTAGTGGCTCGGCAATGGCGCCATGCGGTGTTTGTCGGCGCGACCCTCGCCGGTGCGGCGGTGATCAACACCGGAACCAAGTTGTTTTTCGCCCGTGGCCGCCCGGAAATCCTCACAGACCCACTGACCAGTTTCAGTATGCCCAGCGGCCATGCATCCGGCGCGTTTGCGTTTTTCCTGGCCCTCGCGGTCCTGGCCGGGCGCGGGCAACCCATCCGACTACGCCTGACCTGGATGCTGCTGGGCTGCATTCCCGCCGCCTTTATCGCATTGTCGCGGGTCTACCTGGGCGCGCATTGGCCCACAGACATCCTGGCCGGCACGCTGCTGGCGATGACGGTATGTGCGTTCAGCCTGGGGGTCAGCCAGTACCGCAGCCCGCTGCCGGCGATGCCGCAAAAAGCCTGGTGGCTGTTGCTGCCAGCATTGGTGGCGGTGCTCAGCTTTATCGCCCTCACCGGCACGCCCCACGCCCTGCTGCGTTATGCCTATTAAGTGAACAACTCACCCTGCAACTCATCGAGCAGCATCTGGATCGCATCCAGGCGCTGCTGCGGGTCGTCGAGTTGCAGCAGGTCGATCTTGTCGGCCTCGGTGAATGGCAGCAGATACGCCAGTTGATTGCCCAAGGCTTGCTGCCCGTCGGCGTGGGCGTCCATGTCCAGAGAGGCCACCATCGGATGCTCGGCCAACGCCTGGAGCAATGCCAGCAGGTCGGCGTCCTCTTCTTCCAGCGGTTGATCCGGCAGTTCTTCGAGCCACTGCACATCAGCCACCAGCAGTTGGTCTTTCTGCACGCCCGCGTCACGCACCCGGAACCGGCGACCGCCTTCGACACGAATCCCCAGCAGGCCATTGTCCTGCTGCTTGAAGTCGCGGATCAGCGCTTCACAGCCGATCAGCGCGTAGCCGTCCGGGGCCAGACCCACTTCCTTGCCGTCGAGGATGCACACCACGCCGAAGCTTTCGCCCTTTTTCATGCAGCGGGCGACCATGTCCAGATAGCGCGCCTCGAACAATTGCAGGTCGAGGGTGCAGCCTGGGAACAGCACGGTATTGAGTGGGAACAGCGCCAGACTCATAAAGGTTTCCTTAAACCCGGTTTAAACGATCACCGACACAGCCAGCGGCAGGAACACTGCCGTGGCCACGCCCATCAGACTCATGGCCAGCGCCGCAAAGGCGCCGCACTCTTCGCTTTCCTGCAACGCCACTGAGGTGCCGACCGCGTGGGCGGTCATGCCCAGGGCCATGCCCCGCGCCTCAGGGCTGTGCACGCCCAGGCGCGACAGGTATGCCGGGCCGATCATCGCGCCGATCACCCCGGTGATCAGCACAAACACCGCCGCCAATGCCGCCACACCGCCAATCTGCTCGGCCACCAGCATGGCGATCGGCGAGGTCACCGACTTGGGCGCCATGGTCATCAACATCCTGTGTTCGGCGCCAAACCACCAGCCCAGCAGTACACACAGGCCGGTGGCCAACACCCCGCCTATCACCAGCGTAGTAAAAATCGGCCAGAACAATTGGCGAATGCGCCGCAGGTTCAAATAGAGCGGCACCGCCAGGGCCACCGTCGCCGGGCCCAGCAGGATGCCCATGATCTCGGTGCTCTTGCGGTACTCGGCGTAGCTCAGGCCACAGCTGATCAGTACGCCGATCACCAGCAGCATGGAAACCAGTACAGGCTGCAGGAAGATCCAGCGGGTTTTCTCGAAACCGGCCAGTACCAGTTGATAGGCACCCAGGGTGATGCCAATGCCGAACAGCGGGTGATGGATTACGGCCGTCCAGGCGCCCTGCCAGTCGACGGTCATTGATCCTTCTCCTTGCGCTTGACCATCTGCTGCATCAACACGCCGACAAAGCCCATGGCAATCACCAGTGACAACACCAGCGCACCGACAATGGCCCAGAAGTCCGCGGCGATGTCCTTGGCATACACCATCACGCCTACCGCCGGCGGCACCAGCAGCAACGGCAAGTAGCGCAACAGGCTGCTGGCGGCCAGGCTCAATGGCTCGCCGACTTCGCCACGCCAGACCAGGAAGCCCAGCATCAGCAGCAGCCCGATGATCGGCCCCGGCAGTACCGGCAACAGCAAATGATTGATCGCGGTGCCGATCAATTGAAACAGCACCAGCCAGGTCAGGCCCCGTAACAGCATCCGTTCTTCCCCCTCGAAACTCGCCCGCATTATAAGCATGCCCGCCCTATGCGCCGGCATTCGCCAAAAGCATGGTGGGTTGACCGAGCCGATTGGCCATGATGATCTACATTGGTTCTCTGTAATCGATAAAAACAGCACCGATGAACCAAGGAGAGACGCAATGCCCCATGTACCCGTAGCGCAGCTCAAAGACTATGTCGGCAAGGAACTGGGACGTTCCGAATGGCTCACCATCGACCAGGCACGCATCAACCTGTTCGCCGAGGCCACGGGCGATCATCAGTTCATCCACGTCGACCCGGTCAAGGCCGCGCAAACGCCATTCGGCAGCACCATCGCCCACGGCTTCCTGTCGTTGTCGCTGATTCCCAAGCTGATCGAAGACATCCTGATCATGCCCGAAGGCCTGAAGATGGCAGTCAATTATGGTTTGGACAGCGTGCGTTTCATCCAGCCGGTGAAGGTCAACTCCAACGTGCGCCTGGCGGTCACCCTCACCGACGTGTCCGAGAAAAAGCCCGGCCAGTGGTTGCTCAAGGCAACCTGCACCCTGGAAATCGAAGGCCAGGAAAAACCGGCTTACATTGCCGAGTCGTTGTCACTCTGCTTTGTATAAGGCCGTGCCTGTGGTGGGGAAATAAACCTCACCACAGCGTATGTAAATTTATGTATGAAACTCGCAGCTGCGGCATACTCGGCGCTCAATTATCCGGATCCCGCTATGCGCCCACTCGCTCCCCTCGCCCTTGCCCTGTTGCTCACCGCTTGCGGAGATGGCGAATCGCTGTTGCCGCCCGATGCGCGCCTGCCTGATGGCGGCCGCTACCGGGGTGATGTGGTCGATGGCTTGCTGCAGGGCCAGGGCCGCGTGGACTACCCCAACGGCAGCTGGTATGCCGGGCAGTTCGACAAGGGCCAGTGGCACGGCCAGGGCGAATGGCATGGCAGTAACGGCGAAGTCTATAAAGGCCGGTTCCAGCAAGGCCTGTTCGATGGCCAGGGCAGCCTGACCACGGCGGGCAGCCACTACGTGGGCGGCTTCAAGAACGGACGACGCAATGGCGAAGGCACCCTCAAAGAGGGGCAGATGACCTATCGCGGCGAATTCAAGGACGACCAGTATTCCGGCCTTGGTCGCCTGGAACTGGCGGACGGCAGCCAGTACCAGGGCCAGTTCGCCCACGGCAAGCCCAATGGCGAAGGCCAGCGCAACGACGACAGCGGCAACCAGTTCAGCGGCCATTTCGTCGATGGCCAATTGGAAGGCAACGGCACCTTCAACAGCGCCGACGGCGACATCTATGTCGGCCAGTTCAAGCAGAACCAACTCAACGGCAAGGGCCGCTACGAGAACGCCGACGGCGACGTGTGGATCGGCCAATTCAAGGAAGGCGCGCTCAGCGGCAAGGGCGAATTGATCGGTGTGGATGGCAGCCACTACGTCGGCCAGTTCAGCGACTGGCGCTTTACCGGTGAAGGCCGCCTGAACCTCACCGATGGCAGCTTCTATATCGGCGGTTTCGACGGCGACAACTATCAAGGCAAAGGCACCCTGGTCCTCACCGACGGCACCGTGCAGGCCGGTACCTGGGTCAATGGCATGCGCGTGCGTGACGCCGACGGCAAACTGCTGCCCGACCCCCTGGAAATCGGCGTGCTGGCCCAAGGCCGCCTGCTGGATGCAGCCCTCGCCGCCGTGCCCGCCTCCACCCCCGCCGTGGAGCTGTACACCCTGGCCGTGGCTGGCGACGGTAAACAAAGCGTGTTCCTGCGCGAAGCCGATTACGTCAGCAATATGCTCGCCACCCGCTTCGGCGCACGCGGGCAGATTCGCCTGGTCAATCACCGCGACCACATCACCGATCGCCCCCTGGCCACCCGCGAAAGCCTGCGGCGCGCCGTGCAAACCCTGGCCGAGCGCACCGGCCCGGAAGACCTGGTGTTCATCTACATGACCAGCCACGGTACCCACGAACACGAATTGGTGCTGGACCAGCCGCGTATGGAGCTGGCCGACCTGCCAGCCGATGAGCTGGCGGCCGTGCTGGCACCGCTGAAGAACCGCGACAAGATCGTGGTGATTTCGGCCTGCTACTCCGGCGGCTTCATCCCGGCCCTGAAGGATGAGCACACGCTGATCATGACCGCGTCCCGGGCCGACCGCGTGTCCTTCGGCTGCTCCGAGGAAGCCGACTTCACCTACTTCGGCGACGCCCTCTTCGCCCAAGCCCTCAACCAGACCGACGACTTGCAGCAAGCCTTCAAGCTGGCGCAACTGCATGTGGCCGAACGCGAACAGGCGGACAACTTCGAAGCCTCCGAACCGCAGATCTGGGCCCCCAAGGGTGTGATCGCCCACTGGCAATTATTACGCAAACAGCAGGCACGAAAGGCGCTGGAAAGCGTCTCAATGAATAGCAAGGAAGCCAAAGGCAACTAAGCTGTAACGTGTAACAAGGGGGAAACACCATGTACCTGACGCCTCAGCATATCTTGCTCGCCGGAGCCACCGGCCTTACCGGCGAACACCTGCTCGACCGCCTGCTCAACGAACCCACCGTGACCCGCGTGCTTGCGCCCAGCCGCAAGCCGCTGGCCCAACACCCGCATTTGGACAACCCGGTGGGCGACCCGGCGGTGCTCCTGCCACAACTGAGCGGCCGGGTAGATATCGCCTTCTGCTGCCTGGGCACCACCCTCAAACAAGCCGGTTCCGAAGCCGCCTTTCGCGCGGTTGACCTGGATATGGTCGTGGCCTTCGCCAAGCGTGCGCGGGAAATGGGTGCGCGGCACCTGATCGTGATCAGCGCGATTGGCGCCGACTCCAAATCCTCGGTGTTCTACAACCGCGTCAAGGGGGAAATGGAACAAGCCTTGAGGGCCCAGGACTGGCCACAGCTGACCATCGTGCGGCCGTCGTTGTTGCTGGGGGAACGCTTGCAACCGCGCCTGGCGGAGCAATTGGCCGGGCCGCTGTCGCGGTTGATTCCGGGCAAATACCACGGCATTGAAGTGTGCGAACTGGCCCGCGCCATGTGGCGCCTGGCGCTGGAAGAGCAGGATGGGGTGCGGGTAGTGGAGTCGGACGAGTTGCGCAAACTCGGCAAATAACCGGTCCCTTCCCACTGAAGGGCTTGCTGTGGCGAGCGGGCTCGCCACAGGGTTACAGGCCGCCCGTGGCGTTGAAACCAACGCCCAACACCGTCAAAACCGACAGCGGCAACAACAAGGTATCGAGCAACGCACTCGCCGGCAGATCCACCCCAGGATAACTCGGCGCCTCGGCACCAAACCTGTCCTTGGCGCAGCAGCCACCATTCATTGCATACAAATCCAAGCGCGTGCCGGCATACACCACCGGCGCACCCGGTTGCGCCGCGTCCAACGTACGCGCGGTGGCGCAGCCCGTCAGTTGCAGCGCCAGCAGGACCAGCAGCGCCTTATTCATCGCTGCTCAAATGGTGCTCGCCCCAACGTGGCAGCATGTCCTGGGGAATGTTCAGCAGGTTGAGAATGCGCGCCACCACAAAGTCCACCAGGTCATCGATGGTCTGCGGCTGGTGATAGAAACCCGGCGAGGCCGGCAGAATGGTCACGCCCATGTTCGACAACTTGAGCATGTGCTCCAGGTGAATGCTCGAATACGGCGCTTCTCGCGGCACCAGGATCAACTGGCGGCGCTCCTTCAGCGTGACGTCCGCCGCCCGCTCGATCAGGTTGTTGCAGGCCCCCGTGGCAATCGCCGACAAGGTGCCCGTGGAACACGGCACCACCACCATCGCCGCCGGCGCTCCCGAGCCGGACGCCACCGGCGACATCCAGTCCTCTTTGCCGTAGACCTTGATCTGCCCCGCCGCCGCACCGGTGTATTCGGTGAGGAAGGCCTGCATGGTCTGCACCTTGGGCGGCAGCGCCACGTCGGTCTCGGTGGCCATCACCAGCTGCGCGGCCTTGGAGATCAGGAAATGCACTTCGCGGTCTTCACGCACCAGGCAATCGAGCAGACGCAAACCATAGGGTGCGCCGGATGCACCGGTCATCGCCAGGGTGACGCGCTCCGGGCCGCTCATTTCAGCGCCTCGGCCAACTTGCCATGCAGGCCGCCAAAGCCGCCGTTGCTCATGACCACTACGTGAGTGCCGGGCTTGGCCTGGTGCTTGACGTGTTCGATGATGCCTTCGATGGAGTCGCAGACGCTGGACGGCACCGTGCACAGGGCGGCAATCGCCGGCAGGTCCCAGCCGAGATTGGCCGGTGCGTACCAGACCACCTGGTCGGCATCGTTGACGCTTTCCGGCAGGCCGTCGCGGTGCGCGCCAAGCTTCATGGAGTTGGAGCGCGGCTCGACAATCGCAATGATCGGCGCATCGCCAACGCGCTTGCGCAGGCCATCCAGGGTGGTGGCAATCGCCGTCGGGTGGTGGGCAAAGTCGTCGTAGATGGTAACCCCATTCACGTCGGCGACCTTTTCCATACGCCGTTTCACGCTCTTGAATGCACTCAGCGCGGCGATGCCCATGGACGGCACTACGCCTACATGCCGCGCAGCCGCCAGGGTCACCAAAGCGTTGGCGACGTTATGCTGGCCGGTCATGTCCCACTCGACGATGCCTTGGGCCTCGCCCTCGAACAGCACTTCAAAGCGGGAACCGTCTTCGCTGAGCAACTTGACCTGCCACTGCCCGCCCGCGCCGGTGGTTTGTACCGGGGTCCAGCAGCCCATCTCGATCACGCGCTGCAAGGCAGGCTCGGTGGTCGGGTGGATCACCAGGCCTTCGCTCGGAATGGTCCGCACCAAGTGGTGGAACTGGCGCTCGATGGCCGCCAGGTCGGTGAAGATGTCAGCGTGATCGAATTCCAGGTTGTTCAGGATTGCCGTGCGCGGGCGGTAGTGAACGAACTTGGAGCGCTTGTCGAAGAAGGCGCTGTCGTATTCATCCGCCTCGATCACGAAGAACGGCGTGTCGCCCAGGCGCGCCGACACCGAAAAGTTCTGCGGCACACCGCCGATCAAAAAGCCCGGGCTCATGCCCGCGTGCTCCAGTACCCAGGCCAGCATGCTGCTGGTGGTGGTCTTGCCGTGGGTGCCGGCGACCGCCAAGACCCAACGACCTTGCAGCACATGATCCGCCAGCCACTGCGGGCCGGACATATAAGGCAAACCTTTATTGAGGACGTATTCGACCGCCGGGTTGCCACGAGACATGGCATTGCCGATAACCACCAGGTCAGGGACCGGGTCGAATTGCGCCGGGTCGTAGCCTTGGGTCAGCTCGATGCCCTGGGCCTCGAGTTGCGTGCTCATGGGCGGGTAGACGTTGGCGTCGGAGCCGGTGACATGGTGGCCCAGTTCTTTGGCCAGAACGGCCATCGAGCCCATGAATGTGCCGCAAATACCGAGAATATGAATGTGCATAGTCGACCTCGTAAAACATCGAGGCAGGTTAGCGCAGGGGGGCGAAAATCGCACTCTTTAGCTGTCAGGTGGCGGCCCCGGAAGGCCGCCCAGGAACTCAGACAGTCGGCGTATCAGCCATTGGTTCAGCGGGTAGGTCGGTGGCCTTGAGCACGATGAGTTTGCCGATGAACTTGTTCACCGCCTCAAAACGCTTATCCAGGCTGTCCAGCCGGCTGCCGTCGGTACCAGCCGTTGCGCCGGAAGCGCCTTTGTAAGGTCGCAAGATCATGTCGTTTTCCTCACCGATCATCTTGAGTTGATTTTCGGCGACGTCGTACAAGGCCTCAAGCGCGGCCAGTCGCTCACTCGGAGACTGTGAATCACGTTCAACCAATTTGAGGGCCTTCGCATCCGTCCCCTCCCGTATTGCCATGATGTTATTCGCCACGACCTCGATACGCAGTTCGGCCAGGGCCAGTCGCGTGTCCACATTGGCATTCTGCGTCGAAACATTGCCCGCGTACGTTGCTCCCTGAGTGCTGGGGGCCGGTTGGTGCACCGGTGGCAGAATCGGGGTCTGCGAGGTGTACTGGCCTTTGATCGCCTCTCCTGTCCAAGCGGACCCTGCGTAGGTTGCAATACTGAGTGGCGCACTGACAAACCCATTGATCCCCGCATTTACAAAGGCATCACGGGCCACCGTGCCGAGTTGGGGGGAAGTGGAAAACACACCCGCCTTGTGCAATCGGTCCGCGACGATCAGGTTTTGCGTCACCTCGGCCAAGGTCTTGGGAGCAGCATGGCTCTGGGACGGAATCACATTGGCCACCGGCTGGCCAGTGATCTTTGGCAAAATACTCCTGAAGGCACTTCCCACAGACCCCGTCGGCGGCGCTGGGCTTGCAGGCGGGGGATTGAGGCGTGGCGGTGAGCCTCCAACGCTGGATCCCCGTGTCGGTGGTGATGGCGGACGCCGCCTGAACGGGTTGAAAAACAAGTCCCTCTTGCGACGGCTGTGTACCTCTTGCCCGTTTTGGGCTTCATCACTGGGATAATTAATGGTCGGTGCAGTGGGCTCTTTTGATAACTCAGTGGACGGTTGTTCAGTTTGCATAGGTATTGACGGAGTCTGACCTGTTATGCGCATAACCTTCACCCTAATAGCTTCTGAAACGGATAGTTGTTGAGACAGGCAAGGCCAAATTGCACATTGGCCTTATCCTCTGCGTCTTGAAAAACCAGCCACCAGTTCCAGAAAACCAATGCCGCGCAAACAAAGCCGATCCCTCGGACGGTGAGTAATAACCGTGACTTACACACCGCAGTTAATAAGCAACCGGCAACTAACACTCCTGGCGCAATTGACGAGCGATTCCGTACTTGCGCAACTTTCTATATAACGTATTTCGACTGATGCCCAATAAAACTGCGGTCTGGCTCATGTGCCAGTGTTGCTGCGCCAAGGCGGCCAGCAACGCGCCACGTTCGGCAACATCAAGCGATGAATCAGCCGATGGCAGGGTGTCGTTTACCTGTGCGGTCTGCGAATCACGGACACGGGCGGGCACGTCTTCAAGCCGAACGAGGCCGTCCGCACATAACGCAATCAACGTGCGCAGCACCATGCGCAGTTGTCGCACATTGCCCGGCCAGGCGAACGCCAACAACACTCGGCGTGCAGCAGGATCCAGCGCGACCGGTTGCTCACCCGCCTCCTGGCCCAGCAGAAAATCCAGCAACTGGGATTTGTCCGCGCGATCACGCAGTGCCGGCAGGGAAATTTCCAGACCATTGAGCCGGTAGTACAAGTCTTCGCGAAAGGTGCCGTCCTGCACACGCGCCAACAAATTCCGATGGGTGGCGCTGATAATTCGTACGTTTACCGCCTGGGGCTCACCGCCGAGCGGCACCACCAGCCGGTCCTCCAGCACTCTTAGCAGACGGGTTTGCAGCGCCAGGGGCATATCGCCGATTTCGTCGAGAAACAGGGTGCCGCCATCGGCTTGCTGCAACTTGCCTTGCATGCCTTCTTTGCGCGCACCGGTAAAGCTGCCTCCCCGATAGCCGAACAATTCACTTTCGATCAGGCTTTCCGGGATGGCGGCACAGTTGAGTGCCACAAATGCCTTGTCGGCCCGCTGGCTGGCCTGATGCACGGCCTTGGCAAAGGCCTCTTTGCCGGAACCGGTTTCGCCATTGATCAGCAACGGCACATCGCGCTCGAAAACCCGCAACGCCTTGCTGAAGTCCTGTTGCAGGACCGGATCGCCCAGGCAGATGCCGGGCAGGCGCGGCCGTTCCACCACCGCAGGTTTGGCAACGGGTGTGGGAATACTGCGCACCTGACCGCGCAGCGCCGCGAACAAATGCCGGCCATCGCGGGTACGCAACGGCCAACTGGCGGTGGCATTGGCGCTGGCGCGGCCGAGCAACTGATCGAGGGTGCATTCGAAAAATGCCTCCACCGGCTGGCCCAGCAGGCCGCCACGCAACTGCCCCAACAGGTTCAGCGCACTTTGGTTCACCGCGCAGATGCGCCCATCGCCATCGAACGCCAGCAATCCTTCACTGAACAACCCCACCGACTCAGCCTGCAGGTGAAAGCGCAGCAACCAGTGATTTTCAAAGTGGCGCAGGAAATAGCAACTCTCGATCATCTTCGCCGACAGGTTGACCAGCGCCATGGTGTGGAACTGGCTCTGGCGCGACACCGCTTCGCGCGCCGAGGACACATCCAGCACCGCCAGCAGATCGCCATGGGGATCAAACACCGGGCTGGCCGAACAGGTCAGCCCGGTGTGCCGGCCACGAAAATGCTCATCACGGTGAATGGTCAGGGATTGGCGCTCCACCAGGCAGGTGCCGATGCCATTGGTGCCTTCGCACGCTTCGCTCCAATCGGCACCGAGCCACAGCCCGGCGCGCTCGAAGATCTTGCGTTCGGATGGCGCAGTGACACAGTTGAGGATCACGCCTCGCGCATCGGTCAGCAACACCGCATGGCCGGCGCCCGAGAGCTGCTGGTGCAGGCTGTTCATCTCACTGCCGGCGATATGCAGCACTTGTTGCAGGCGCTCGCGGCTTTCCAGCAGGCGGCCATGTTCAAGCACGGTGGGGGCAATGGTTTGCGCAGGGTCGAGGTGATAGTCCTCCAGGCAGCGCAGCCAGGAGCGGGCGATGGAGGGATCGCTGGACGGGTCGCGACCATGGGCCACGGTGAGCACTTGCTGGGCATGGCGACTGAAATGATCGTTGTGCATTTCTTATTATTCTCCCTGCGTGAGAACCCCCAGCATCCCCCAGCCATCCAGGCAATGCAATCCCGTGCCGACCCGCCGGTCACGGGCTGTACCGTTTACGGCACAAACTGTCACACAGGCTGTATCAACCCTGCCACAGCAACGCCTTGCAACAATGCCCAACCCCTTGATTTAGCTGGCTCACACAGCGGTGGCCCAACCTTTGCTCTACGCTTATCAAGCGCTCGTTGCGCTGCGCTCCCAATAAACATAAAAGCCAGGAGATACCCACCATGCGTTACGCACACCCCGGTACTGAAGGCGCCATCGTTTCGTTCAAGGCCAAGTACGGCAACTACATCGGTGGCGAATTCGTTGAGCCGGTCGATGGCAAATATTTCACCAACACTTCGCCGGTCAACGGCAAGGCAATTGCCGAATTCCCGCGCTCCACCGCCAAAGACATCGACAAAGCCCTGGACGCCGCCCACGCCGCCGCCGACGCCTGGGGCAAGACCTCGGCCCAGGACCGTTCGCTGGTGCTGCTGAAGATCGCCGACCGCATCGAACAGAACCTCGAACTGCTGGCCATCACCGAAACCTGGGACAACGGCAAGGCCGTGCGTGAAACCCTCAACGCCGACATCCCGCTGGCGGCCGACCACTTCCGCTACTTCGCCGGCTGCATTCGCGCCCAGGAAGGCACCAGCGCCGAGATCAACGAACACACCGCCTCCTACCACTTCCACGAACCGCTGGGCGTGGTTGGCCAGATCATCCCGTGGAACTTCCCGCTGCTGATGGCCGCGTGGAAACTCGCCCCGGCGCTGGCCGCCGGTAACTGCGTGGTGCTCAAGCCCGCCGAGCAAACCCCGCTGGGCATCAACGTGCTGCTGGAAGTGATCGGCGACCTGCTGCCACCGGGCGTGCTGAACGTGGTGCACGGTTTCGGCAAGGAAGCCGGCGAAGCCCTGGCCACCAGCAAGCGCATCGCCAAGATTGCCTTCACCGGCTCCACCCCGGTGGGTTCGCACATCATGCATGCGGCGGCCGAGAACATTATTCCGTCGACCGTTGAGCTGGGCGGCAAGTCGCCGAACATCTTCTTCGCTGACATCATGAAAGCCGAACCTTCGTTCATCGAAAAGGCCGCCGAAGGCCTGGTGCTGGCGTTCTTCAACCAGGGCGAAGTGTGCACCTGCCCTTCCCGTGCACTGGTGGAAGAATCGATCTACGACGACTTCATGAAAGTGGTGATGAAGAAGATCGAGTCGATCAAACGCGGCGACCCGCTGGATACCGACACGATGGTCGGCGCCCAGGCGTCCGAGCAGCAGTTCGACAAGATCCTGTCCTACCTGGAAATCGCCAAGGGCGAAGGCGCGCAACTGCTGACCGGCGGCAAAGTCGAGAAGCTTACCGGAGACATGGCTGGCGGCTATTACATCCAACCGACCCTGCTCAAAGGCACCAACAGAATGCGCGTGTTCCAGGAAGAAATCTTCGGCCCGGTGGTGAGCATCACCACCTTCAAGGACGAAGCCGAAGCCCTGGCGATTGCCAATGATACCGAGTTCGGCCTGGGCGCCGGCGTATGGACCCGCGACATCAACCGCGCCTACCGCATGGGCCGCGCGATCAAGGCGGGCCGCGTGTGGACCAACTGCTACCACCTGTACCCGGCCCATGCCGCGTTCGGTGGTTACAAGAAGTCCGGCGTTGGCCGTGAAACCCACAAGATGATGTTGGATCACTACCAGCAGACCAAGAACTTGCTGGTGAGTTACGACATTAATCCGCTGGGCTTCTTCTAATTACCCCCTCGCACATTTGAAATGCAATCAAATGTGGGAGGGGCTTATCCCCTCCCACATTTTGCGTTCGACACAAAGACGCCAAATTAAAAACAATAAGAATGAAAGGTACTTTCCCATGCCTAGCGAACCGACTGGATCTTCTGTCGACTTCGAAAAAGTCGACTCCCAATACTTCCAACAACGCGAACTGAAAAAAGGCGCCGCCGGCTGGGTACTGCTGGTCGGCCTTGGCGTCGCCTACGTGATCTCCGGCGACTACGCCGGCTGGAACTTCGGCCTGGCCCAAGGTGGCTGGGGCGGGATGTTCCTGGCCACATTGCTGATGGCCACCATGTACCTGTGCATGTGTTTTTCCCTGGCCGAGCTGTCGTCCATGATCCCCACTGCAGGTGGTGGCTACGGCTTTGCCCGCAGCGCATTCGGGCCGTGGGGTGGGTTCCTCACCGGCACCGCCATCCTGATCGAATACGCCATCGCCCCCGCCGCCATCGCGGTGTTTATCGGCGCGTATTGCGAGTCGCTGTTCGGCATTGGCGGCTGGATGATTTACCTGGCGTTCTACATCATTTTTATCGGCATCCACATCTTGGGTGTCGGCGAAGCCTTGAAGCTGATGTTCGTGATTACCGCCGTGGCTGCGATTGCCCTGGGCGTGTTCCTCGTGTCGATGGTGCCGCACTTCAGTGTTGCCAACCTGCTGGACATCCCGGTGACCGAGGCCAAGGGTGCCAGCACCTTCCTGCCGTTCGGCTATGTGGGTGTGTGGGCGGCAATCCCCTATGCCATCTGGTTTTTCCTGGCCGTCGAGGGCGTGCCGCTGGCCGCCGAAGAAACCAAGAACCCCAAGCGCGACCTGCCGCGCGGCCTGATCGGCGCCATTGTGGTGCTGACCAGCTTTGCCCTGCTGATCCTGGTAATAGCACCGGGCGGCGCCGGCACGTTCGCGTTGATCAAGTCCGGCAACCCGCTGGTGGAGGCGCTGGCCTTGTCCTATGGCGGCTCGACCTGGATGGGCAGCTTCGTCAATCTGGTAGGCCTGGCGGGCCTGATCGCCAGCTTTTTCTCGATCATCTACGCCTATTCGCGACAAATCTTCGCGCTGTCGCGTGCTGGCTACCTGCCACGCAAACTGTCCGAGACCAACAAAAGCAAGGCGCCCGTGCTGGCGTTGGTGATCCCCGGCATCATCGGCTTTGGCCTGTCGCTGACCGGCCAGGGTGACCTGCTGATCCTGGTGGCGGTGTTTGGCGCGACCATTTCCTACGTGCTGATGATGGCCGCGCACATCACCCTGCGCATCCGTCGCCCCAAAATGGACCGTCCGTACCGCACGCCGGGCGGCGTCTTCACCTCCGGCGTTGCCCTCGTGCTGGCCTGCGTGGCCGTGGTAGCGGGCTTTCTGGTGGATCCACGGGTGGTGATTGGCGCCGCGATCATCTATGGAGTATTAATTGCTTACTTTGCTTTCTACAGCCGGCATCACTTGGTAGCGGGCACGCCCGAAGAGGAATTCGCGGCGATCCAGGCCGCAGAGGCCGCCTTGCACTGATAGCCGTAAACCTCGACGCAGGCGCGTGCCTGCGTCGCCAAGGAGACACTGTATGGCAAGTTTTTCCCACGCGGTGGGTGCACAGACCTACCGCTTCGACAGCCTCAAGGACGTGATGGCCAAGGCCAGCCCCGCACGCTCCGGTGACTTTCTCGCCGGCGTCGCCGCACAGAACGACGGTGAACGCGTGGCGGCGCAGATGGCGTTGGCGAATATCCCGCTCAAACACTTTTTAGAAGAAGTGCTGATCCCCTATGAAAGCGATGAAGTCACCCGACTGATCATCGACACCCACGATAAACAGGCGTTTAGCGTGGTCAGCCACCTGACCGTCGGCGGCTTGCGCGACTGGCTGCTCAGCGACGCGGCCGACGAACATTCCCTACGCGCCTTGGCGCCGGGGCTGACACCGGAAATGGCCGCCGCCGTGTCGAAGATCATGCGTGTGCAGGACCTGGTGCTGGTGGCGCAGAAGATCCGCGTGGTCACGCAGTTTCGCGGCACCCTGGGCCTGCGCGGGCGCTTGTCCACGCGGCTGCAGCCCAACCATCCTACAGATGAGCCGGCCGGCATCGCCGCGAGCATTCTCGATGGCCTGTTGTACGGCAACGGTGACGCCATGATCGGCATCAACCCGGCTACCGACAGCATCGCCTCCATCTGCGCCATGCTGGAGATGCTCGACGCGATCATCCAGCGCTACGAGATCCCGACCCAGGCCTGCGTACTCACCCACGTCACCACCTCCATCGAGGCGATCAACCGTGGCGTGCCGCTGGACCTGGTGTTCCAGTCGATTGCCGGCACCGAGGCGGCCAACGCCAGCTTCGGCATCAGCCTGAGTGTGCTGCAGGAAGGTTACGAAGCAGGCCTGAGCCTCAATCGCGGCACCTTGGGCCAGAACCTGATGTACTTCGAAACCGGCCAGGGCAGCGCCCTGTCGGCCAACGCGCACTTTGGCGTCGACCAGCAAACCTGCGAAACCCGCGCCTACGCGGTGGCGCGACATTTCAAACCATTTTTGGTGAATACCGTCGTAGGCTTTATCGGCCCCGAGTACCTGTACAACGGCAAGCAGATCATCCGCGCCGGCCTCGAAGACCACTTCTGCGGCAAGCTGCTCGGCGTGCCGATGGGTTGCGACATCTGTTACACCAATCACGCCGAAGCCGACCAGGACGACATGGACACTCTGCTGACCCTGCTGGGTGTGGCCGGGATCAACTTCATCATGGGCATTCCCGGCTCCGACGACATCATGCTCAACTACCAGACCACTTCGTTCCACGACGCCCTGTACGCCCGCCAAACATTGGGTTTAAAGCCGGCGCCGGAGTTTGAACAGTGGCTGGCGAAGATGGGCATCTTCACGCAAGCCGACGGCAAGGTGCACTTCGGCAACAGCCTTCCACCGGCGTTTCGCCAAGCCTTGGCGCAATTGGGATGAAGGAGCCGCCTGTGCAACTCGACCTGCCTGACAACCCTTGGCTGGAACTGCGCCGCCTGACGCCAGCCCGAATAGCCCTGGGCCGCACCGGCACCAGCATCCCCACTAGCGCGCAGCTGGATTTCCAATTTGCCCACGCCCAGGCACGGGATGCTGTGCACTTGCCCTTCGACCATGCGGGCCTGCGCGGTCAGTTGGCCGAACGCGGGCGTGACAGCCTGTTGCTGCACAGTGCTGCCACTGACCGTCACCTTTACCTGCAACGCCCGGACCTGGGGCGGCGCCTGAGCGATGAGTCAGCCCAGTTGCTGCGCGATCATGCATCGGCCAACTCCGGCGGCGTGGACTTGGCGGTGGTGGTCGCTGATGGCCTGTCGGCACTGGCGGTGCATAAACACACCTTGCCGTTTCTGACGCGCCTGGAAGAACAGAGCAGCGCAGACGGTTGGTCCTTGTCGCCGGTCATTCTGGTGGAACAGGGCCGCGTGGCGGTGGCGGATGAAGTGGGCCAGTTGCTCGGGGCCAAGATGACCGTCATTCTGATCGGCGAACGGCCCGGCCTCAGCTCGCCGGACAGCCTGGGCCTGTATTTCACCTACAACCCCAAGGTCGGCCTCACCGACGCCTACCGCAACTGCATCTCCAATGTGCGCCTGGAAGGCCTGAGCTACGGCATGGCCGCCCATCGCTTGCTTTACTTGATGCGAGAGGCGTGTCGCCGGCAGCTGTCGGGGGTCAATCTCAAGGACGAGGCGCAGGTGCAGACCCTCGAGTCGGATGATCCGGACCTGATGAAAGGCAATTTCCTGCTCAGTTCACCGGATGACTGAACGCTGCACGATTGCGCTTTTTCGCGCCATTAGGCAGCATCGAGTCACGGCCGCTTGTGTGGTCATCCCCCATTTGGAAGTTGAGGCCTGGCATGCGGATTACTCAAGCGACCCTGGAACACCTGGACCTGTTGACCCCGCTGTTCGTCAAATACCGTGAGTTCTACGGGGCGTTGCCGTTCCCGGATTCGTCGCGGGCCTTCCTGGAGAAGCGCCTGCGGCGCAAGGAGTCGGTGATCTACCTGGCCCTGGCGGATGATGATGACAAGAAGCTGCTGGGGTTTTGCCAGCTGTACCCGAGCTTTTCGTCGCTGTCGCTCAAGCGGGTGTGGATCCTCAATGACATCTATGTGGCTGAAGACGCCCGCCGGCAATTGGTGGCGGACAACCTGATGCGCACGGCGAAGAAAATGGCCAAGGAGACCCACGCGGTGCGACTGCGCGTGTCGACCAGCAGCGACAACGAAGTGGCGCAGAAGACCTATGAGTCCATTGGGTTTCGCGAAGACACGGAGTTCAAGAACTACACGCTGCCGATCAGCGAGGATTGATCACCGCTATCAAAAACACCATAAATCCGCTGTGGGAGGGGGCTTGCCCCCGATTGCGGTAGGTCAGTATCAGATCTGTTGACTGACACTACCCCATCGGGGCAAGCCCCCTCCCACGTTCAGACTGGATGTTTGCCTGAAACTACCACGACATCCTTCGCTACAAAACCAACACGCTTTTCACCTCTCAATCCGTATAATGCGGACCTTTCAGGGTTGTAAGAAATGCGGCATACACTTGTAGCCTTATTACCCGAGCTTCCGCACAGGCCTGCTGAGCCGGGCCATTCACACAGGTGCCATCCATGGATTTCAACCCGCTCGACCTTATCCTGCATCTCGACGTCTACCTCGACCTGCTGGTAACCAATTACGGTCCGTGGATCTACGCCATTCTGTTCCTGGTCATCTTTTGCGAAACCGGCCTGGTGGTCATGCCGTTCCTGCCAGGCGATTCATTGCTGTTCATCGCCGGCGCAGTCGCTGCGGGTGGCGGCATGGACCCGGTGCTGTTGGCCGGCCTGCTGATGCTGGCGGCAATCCTCGGCGACAGCACCAACTATGTGATCGGGCGAACGGCCGGGGAGCGCTTGTTCAGCAACCCGAACTCGAAGATTTTCCGTCGCGACTACCTGCAAAAGACCCACGACTTCTACGACAAACACGGCGGCAAAACTGTGACCCTGGCGCGCTTCCTGCCGATCCTGCGCACGTTCGCGCCGTTCGTTGCCGGCATCGCGAAAATGCCCTACCCGCGCTTCTTCGGCTTCAGCGTATTCGGCACCATCCTCTGGGTCGGCGGCCTGGTAACCCTGGGCTATTTCTTCGGCAATGTGCCGTTCATCAAGAAAAATCTGTCGCTGCTGGTGGTGTTCATCATCCTGCTGTCGCTCGTGCCGATGATCATTGGGGTGTTCCGCAGCCGGTTTGGCCGCACATCCTCCGAAGCCAAGCCGCAGTAACCTGCGATGTGGTCGCTCAGCGCCTGGCGTCGCCGGCGCTTGCTGGCCAAACACCCGATTGCCGATGACACCTGGCAACGGGTGCGCCATCACCTGACCTTCCTCGACGGCATCAGCACCGAGCAGGACCAGTGGCTGCGCGAAGCCTGCGTGCTGTTCCTCGCCGAAAAACACCTGACCGCCCTGCCCGGCGTCGAACTGCATCAGGAACAACGCCTGCTGCTCGCCGCCCAGGCGCAATTGCCGCTGATGAACCTGGGCGACCTCGACTGGTACCAGGGCTTCCACGAAATCGTGCTGTACCCCGACGACTTCCTCAGCCCCCAGCGTCACCGCGACAGCAGCGGCATCGAACACGAGTGGGACGGCGAACACAGCGGCGAAGCCTGGCAACAAGGCCCGGTTATCCTCGCCTGGCCCGGCGTGCTGGCCAGCGGTCAGTGGGAAGGCTACAACCTGGTCATCCACGAACTGGCCCACAAGCTCGACATGCTCAACGGCGACGCCAACGGCCTGCCGCCGCTGCACCATGACATGCGCGTGCAGGAGTGGGCCAACGTGATGCAGAGCGCCTACGACGATCTCAATCGCCAACTCGATGCCAACCCGGATGCCGAGACCGAGATCGACCCCTACGCCGCCGAAAACCCCGCTGAATTCTTTGCCGTCACCAGCGAATATTTTTTCAGCGCCCCGGATTTGCTGGTCAGCAGTTATCCACAGGTGTACGCCCAACTCAGCCGCTTTTATCGCCAGGATCCCCTGGCCCGCCTCATTCAACTGCAAGCCAGCGACCCGCGCTATCAGCCACCGGGCGAATGACCGTACGACGTCTGGCGCATGGCATCGGCGTCAGAATGTGCCTATAATCGCCGCCACTTTTAGGCCAATCCGGCCATGTTTCATGGCCAATTAACGGGGGCAACGCCCAATGAGCTACAGCAAGATTCCGGCTGGCAAAGACCTGCCGAACGACATCTACGTCGCCATCGAGATTCCGGCCAACCACGCGCCGATCAAATACGAAATCGACAAAGACAGCGACTGCCTGTTCGTTGACCGTTTCATGGCCACCCCGATGTTCTACCCGGCCAACTACGGTTTTATCCCCAACACGCTGGCTGACGACGGTGACCCCCTCGACGTGCTGGTGGTAACCCCTTACCCGGTTACCCCAGGCTCGGTTATCCGTGCGCGTCCAGTCGGCATCCTGAACATGACCGACGACGGCGGCGGCGACGCTAAAGTGATCGCGGTTCCACACGACAAGCTGTCCCAGCTGTACGTGGACGTGAAGGAATACACCGACCTGCCGCCACTGTTGCTGGAGCAGATCAAACACTTCTTCGAGAACTACAAAGACCTCGAAAAAGGCAAATGGGTGAAGATCGACGGTTGGGGCAACGCAGACGCCGCCCGCGCCGAGATCCTGAAGTCGGTTGCCGCCTACAAAGGCTGATACCCGCTCCTCATTGCCCCGGCAATTGAAAAAGCCCCGATTATTCGGGGCTTTTTTTGTGGGAAAAATTAAACGGAAAGTTCAATGATTTATAAACAACGTTTAGTTTAAATCAAAATCCGAAGTATCAGGCTACAACTAAGTAAATCCCTACAAGCGCAACTCAACGCATGGTTTATTTGATCTGTAATTCCGGCCAGTAAACTCTGCGTTTATGAATACATCAGGTGATCGTTTAAAAGCGCTACTACAGGAAGTTCATCTTTCCGCCTCCGACTTCGCCAAGAACCGCGGTGTCACGCCCCAGCACGTGAACAACTGGTTCAAGCGCGGTGTACCCATGGGCCGACTCAACGAGATCGCAGAACTGCTGTGCATCTCCAGCCGTTGGCTGCGCACCGGCGAAGGCCCCAAACACCCACCGGCCAACTTCCTGCTGGATGGCCCGAGCTCACGAAAAGGACTGCCCACCACCCGCGAAGCCAGCGGCAAATACCTCACAGGCCCCGCCTGCCTCCCGGAAAAAACCGACGTGGAGATCGATCTCCACCCTTCATTCACCTCCAACGAGCGCATCCGCCTCTCGCTGCACACCCTTCAGGCCCTGAACGTAAACCCCGACCGCGCTTTGGGCGCCTACATGGTCGACAACAGCATGATCGACATCATCCAACAAGGCGCCACCCTCGCCATCGACCGAGGCCGCACGCAAATCATCGACGGAGAAATCTACGCGGTAGAGCATGACGGGATGCTGCGTATCAAATACCTCTACAACAGGCCCGGCGGAGGTTTGCGCATGCGCAGTCACAATGCCGGCGAGCATCCCGACGAATACCTCACCTACGAACAACGCTTTGAGCAGAACTTCCAGATTGTGGGGTGGGTATTCTGGTGGTCCACCCTGAATAACCGACGCCCGCCCGTGCCGCTGGATGAGCATCTGTTGGGCTGGGAAGGCTCTAAATCGGACCCGGAGGTGGGCAACTGAGGTGAATATGGGTATCATGCGCCGCACATTCGGCAGGGGGTGGCTTTACGCTATCCACCTTGCCTGGCGAAGCGGAGGAGTTCCCGCGGATGCCCCTACTATTCAGCCAGACGTGTTGTGGGCTGAGCGATTTGAAGGCTGGTGAGGTTTGTCAAAAACAAGCTGAGGCAGTCCCCGAGAAGCCGGCCACAAGCCGGCTTTTTAATGCCCGTGAAAATCCCAAGTCAATTGTCCAGCAAGCTGCTGGACAATTGAATGACCAAAAGCGGGCGGCTTACAGTCCGATTCGCCACCCTCTTCTCCATCTCCATCAAATACAACACCGCCCTCTGCGGCGTACCCAGTGGCTCCCCAAGCACCCGCGACGCAGCTACCATTGTCCCCTATGAGTTGACGGTATTACCGGTTTCACCCGATTTATCCCTCACAGCCCACCCATTAATCTGTGCCCATGTTGAACGCAACGCCCTACCAACCTGAACAAAAAAGGATTCAACCATGAGCACTGCAACCTACAACCGCTTGAACAAAGACGACGCCGTAGTCCTGCTGGTCGACCACCAGACCGGCCTGATTTCCCTGGTACAGGACTTCTCGCCCAACGAGTTCAAGAACAACGTGCTCGCCCTGGCTGACCTGGCCAAGTTCTTCAACCTGCCGACCATCCTCACCACCAGCTTCGAGCAAGGCCCCAATGGCCCGCTGGTGCCGGAACTGAAAGAGATGTTCCCGGACGCGCCCTACATCGCCCGCCCTGGTCAGATCAATGCGTGGGATAACGAAGACTTCGTCAAGGCAATCAAGGCCACCGGTCGCAAGCAGATCATCATTGCCGGCGTGGTCACCGATGTGTGCGTAGCGTTCCCGACCCTGTCGGCGCTGGCGGAAGGGTTTGAGGTGTTTGTGGTGACCGATGCGTCGGGCACGTTCAATACCACGGTACAGCAGGCGGCGTGGAGCCGAATGACGCAAGCGGGTGCGCAATTGATGAACTGGTTCTCGGTGGCGTGTGAGTTGCACCGCGACTGGCGCAACGATATCGAGGGCCTGGGGAACCTGTTGTCCCAGCGCATTCCCAACTATCGCAACTTGATGAATGGGTATGCGGCATTGACGGCGCGTAAGGACTAATTCAACCGCTGCACACACTAAGCCTGCCTTGAAACGCAGGCTTTTTTGGTTAACTAGCAATGCGCCATTAGCACACTCGCCCTAATTGAGACGGCACCGCCTCACCACTAAAGTCCTTCGCTTATTTCGAGTCTCAAGGAAGGACGCTATTGAATACCTTAACCAAAATCGGGCGCTGCCTGGCACTGCTGCCCGTCTTGCTGATCAGCACAACGTCGGTATTGGCCGATGAAGAAACACCGATCGGCGACTGGTCGATCATCTACGGCAGCGGTCGGGCCCATAAAAACGTGATGTATGTGGCCGATCGCACTTCGGTGGTGCCGTCGAACCACAACAAGGGCGCAAAACTGGTGGCCGTCACGGTGGTGTATGAAGAACCGGGCAAGCCCATGATCGATGTGTACAACATCGAAGTGCAGTGCTCCACGCGCAAGCTGCGCTTTCTTAACGGGCAGTCGGTTGCGCCATTTTCCTACACCCTTACGCACTTGAAGGTCTCCAACACGTGGCAGACGCCGAAGGAGTTCTGGCTCGACCGCACGCTCGCGTATGTCTGCGAACCGGGCAAGAGCAAGGACACCATCGCCATGGGCAAGATGACCCACCTGCAGATGATCCAGACCACCAAGGCCATGTTCCAGCAATTGGGGCCGACTCAGGAGAAGAGCCAGATGATCGATGACCTCGACGACATGCTGGGCAACAAGCGCTGAGCAACACTCACCTACAAGAAGGATTCACCATGCCTAAATGGACAAGGCTGTTGCTGGCTGGGCTTTGGTTGCCCGCCGTGCTGTTTATCAACGGGTGCCACCTTATTGCACAATCGCGCTGGGAAGGCCGGGACGTGCAAGAGGCGTTGGATTTGTTCGGCAAGCCCGACTCGATGAAGAAGCAGAATGCGCCCAATGGCGACACGCAGGTGGTGATGACCTGGCACAAATCCTCTTCATGGACGACCACTGAAGCCGCCGGGACTTCAATGAATCACACCGGGAACGGGATGGTGTACACCGAGTATTACCAGCAGGTCGGGCACAGTTCGGATTGCAAGCTGGAAGCCACGGTGGATAAGACGAAGAAGATCGTGCTGTTCAGGATTGAGGATGGCCGGATCCTGCATGGCAAGTGCCTGAATGTGCCATTTGTGCCGGGGTACATTCCGCCGGGGTTTTGAGGCTATCAGTCGGTTTTAACCCGCCAGCTCCCGCTCGATCTGCTCGATGCTTGGCAGGCTGGTTCGCAGCTCTGCGGGCAACGACTCAACCAGTTGATATTCCGCTACACCAATCGGCCGATTGTTATCGCGCAACGCATATTCGGCGACGACTTCGTTCTTGCTCTTGCACAACAGCAGGCCGATGGTGGGCCCGTCTTGTGGATGTTTAAGCTGGGCATCGACGGCAGCCAGATAAAAGCTCAGTTTCCCCAGATGCTCGGGTTTGAACTTGCCGGCTTTCAGTTCGATGACCACGTAGCAGCGTAGCTTCACGTGATAGAACAGCAGGTCGACAAAGAACTCATCGCCTCCGACATCCAGCAGTACTTGCTGGCCGACAAAGGCGAAACCGGCGCCCAGCTCCAACAAAAAGTCGGTGACGTGCTTGATCAAGGCGTTTTCTATGTCGCGCTCCTGCGCGTCCAGGGCCAGGCTGAGGAAGTCAAAACGGTAAGGGTCTTTCAGCGACTCACGCGCCAGGTCGGATTGCGGTTTGGGCAGGTGGGTCTCGAAGTTGCTGACCGCTTTGCCACTGCGCTCCAACAAGCGGTTTTCGATGTGCATCACCAGCGAGTTACGCGACCAGTTGTTCTCTATCGCCTGGGCTATGTACCAGCGGCGGGTTTCGGGGCCGGGGAGTTTGTCCAGTAATGCCAAATGGTGATACCAGGGCAATTGTGCAAGCACCTCTTGCACAAATTCAGCATCTGGCCACGCCTCGGCAAAAGCACGCATGTACTTGAGATTTCGCGGCGAAAAACCCTTCATTCGGGGAAAGGCCGCACGCAAATCCTGGGCAAGTCGATCAATGACTTTGCTGCCCCAACCCTGCTCCGCCTGGCGGGTCAAAATGTCGTGGCCAATCTGCCAATAGAGCAACACCAATTCCCGATTCACCGCCAGTGTTGCGCGCTGTTGCGCCGCATGAATACGGCCTTTCAGGTCGGTCAGCCAGTCACTGTAGCCCGCTGGTGGTGCGGTCAAGCCGATACAGGGTTCGCTCATGCCATGTCACTCTGGAGGTTTGAGGCAGGCTAGTCAGGCGCATTGACGGTCACAAGGGGCGAAGGTCGTTCCAGGAAGGCCCCTTCAATAACCACAGAAACGTCCTGCTGGCCATTGCGGACTACTGACTTGACTCTCCCCTATACAGCAGCCTTTACCCTGGAACACCCTGTTCAGGACCTCCCCATGACCCCGCGTACCCTGGTGATCCTCGGCCATCCTTCCGCCTCCAGCTTTTGTTCAGCCCTGGCCGATACCTACATCCAGGCGGCAAAAACCGCCGGCCATGAAGTACGTGTCGTACGCTTGGGCGACCTGGCTTTCGACCCCGTCCTTCATCACGGTTACACCCAGATTCAGCCGCTGGAGCCCGACCTGCTCAGCGCGCAATCCGACATCCTCTGGGCCACTCACCTGACATTTGTCTTCCCGATCTGGTGGGGTGGCATCCCGGCGTTGATGAAGGGCTTTATCGACCGAATCTTCCTACCCGGTTTTGCCTTTAAATACCGAGCGGGCAAGGCTTTTCCTGACAAACTGCTCCACGGCCGAACGGCACATCTACTGGTGACCCTGGACACGCCGCCATGGTATTACCGTTGGTTCTATCGCATGCCGGGCATTCACCAGATGCGCAAGACCACGCTGGGGCTTTGTGGTGTCAAGACTGCAAACACGCTGCTGTTCGGGCCGGTGCTGGGCTCCACTGCGGCGCAGCGGGATAAATGGCTGAAACAGGCCGGCGCTTTAACGGAAAAAAGGAGTTTTCATGTACATCGGCAAAGCCGCGCAGTTGTCGGGCACGACCATCAAGGCGATTCGTCACTATGAGGCGATCGGACTGCTGCCAGAACCGCGGCGTCAGGGCCAATACCGGGTCTATTCGGCGCAGAACGTTGAGCTGCTGATGTTTATCAAGTGCGCGCAGCAATTGGGGTTCAAGCTCAAGGAGTTGCAGGAGATTCTTGCAGGTCACGTAGGCGATGTATTGCCCTGGGAGCGGGCGGACCAGGCAATCGCAGACAAGAAGCAGGAACTAGCCCTGAAAATTGCCGCGCTACAGGAAATGCACGTGGGATTGCAGACATTTGAAGCACAGTTGAAAACATCACAAGAACAATGCTCGTCAATGGCGCAAAGATCCTGACCGGCGGTGAGCCGAATAAAATGGGTATACGGCTCATTTGATGAGCCGTATAGGGCGCTTATTCGGCTCACCGCCTGAACACCCTCCCCCGCTCATTTGCCCAGAATCCCCATGTCTGCTAGTGTCCCGCCGGTTTACCGTCTACCGGAATAGCCGCCATGGCCCGCAAAAAAGTTGCACTCGATTTCGAACAATCCCTCGCCGACCTGCAAACCCTGGTCGAGCGGCTGGAGAACGGCGAGTTGTCGCTGGAAGACTCGCTGACGGCGTTTGAGCAAGGCATCGGCCTGACCCGTGACTGCCAGAGCGCGCTGGCGCAGGCGGAGCAGAAGGTGCAGGTGTTGCTGGAGCGTGATGGGGAGTTGGCCGAAGAACCTTTCGATGCGGAACAGCCCGAATGATCGACGCGTATCAGGCCAGTAGCCAAGCCCGGGTCAATGCGGCGTTGGAACCCTTGTTTGTTGCGCCAAGCCCCGAACTCAAGCGTCTTTATGAAGCCATGCGCTACAGCGTGATGAATGGCGGCAAGCGCGTGCGTCCGTTGCTGGCCTATGCAGCGTGCGAAGCCTTGGGCGCAGCCGCCGAACAGGCCAACGGCGCGGCCTGTGCGGTGGAGTTGATCCACGCCTACTCCCTGGTGCATGACGATTTGCCGGCGATGGACGACGACGATTTGCGTCGCGGCCAGCCCACCACCCACAAAGCCTTCGATGAAGCCTGCGCGATCCTCGCCGGTGATGGCCTGCAAAGCCTGGCGTTCAGCGCACTGCTGGACCCGACATTGAGCAGCGTGAATGCCGAGATCCGCTTGCGCATGGTCACCGCCCTGGCGATGGCGGCAGGCCCGGCCGGCATGGTCGGCGGCCAGGCCATCGACCTCGGCTCGGTCGGCCAGAAGCTTGATCAACAGGCGCTGGAATACATGCACCGCCACAAGACCGGTGCCCTGATCGAGGCCGCCGTACACCTGGGAGCACTTGCCAGCGGGCGGGCCGAAGCCGCTCAGTTGGCCTCGCTGAAGACCTACGCGCGGGCCATTGGCCTGGCATTCCAGGTGCAGGACGACATTCTCGACGTAGAAAGTGACACGGCCACCCTGGGCAAACGCCAAGGCGCCGATATCGCTCGGGACAAACCGACTTATCCTGCGCTGCTCGGGCTGCAAGCCGCCAAGGCCTATGCCCTGGAACTGCGCGACCAAGCCCTGGATGCCCTGCGACCTTTCGACGCGGCTGCCGAGCCACTGCGTGACCTGGCGCGGTATATCGTCGAACGTCGGCACTGATAACGGCGGCCTTTGCGGCCGCATATCGGCCAAGTTCGGCGCTCCGCGTGGGCAGTTTGCGATGCTTGAGGTAAACTGCCGCCTCTTCTATACCTATAACGATTCGCCTGATGCCCACGACGTTTCAAGAGATTCCCCGCAAGCGCCCGTCCACGCCCCTGCTCGACCGTGCTGTCACGCCGGCCGGCCTGCGTCGACTCGGTGAAGCCGAGCTGGAAACCCTGGCCGATGAGTTGCGCCTGGAATTGCTCTACACGGTCGGCCAGACCGGTGGGCATTTTGGTGCCGGCCTGGGCGTCATCGAGCTGACCATCGCCCTGCATTACGTGTTCGACACCCCGGACGACCGGCTGGTGTGGGACGTGGGCCATCAGGCGTACCCGCATAAAATCCTCACGGGCCGCCGCGAGCAAATGGGCACCCTGCGCCAGAAGGACGGCATTGCCGCCTTCCCGCGCCGCGCCGAGAGCGAGTACGACACCTTCGGCGTCGGCCACTCCAGCACCTCCATCAGTGCCGCGCTGGGCATGGCGATTGCCGCCCGCCTGCAAGGCAGCGACCGCAAGGCGATCGCGGTGATCGGTGATGGCGCGCTGACCGCCGGCATGGCGTTCGAAGCGCTCAACCATGCACCGGAAGTGGACGCCAATATGCTGGTGATCCTCAACGACAACGATATGTCGATCTCGCGCAACGTCGGTGGCCTGTCCAATTACCTGGCCAAGATCCTTTCCAGCCGCACGTATGCGAGCATGCGTGAAGGCAGCAAGAAGGTGCTCTCGCGCCTGCCCGGCGCGTGGGAAATTGCCCGGCGCACCGAAGAGTATGCCAAGGGCATGCTGGTGCCCGGCACGCTGTTCGAAGAGCTGGGCTGGAATTACATCGGCCCCATCGATGGTCACGACCTGCCGACCCTGATCGCCACGCTGCGCAACATGCGTGACCTCAAGGGCCCGCAGTTCCTGCATATCGTCACCAAGAAAGGCAAAGGCTTCGCCCCGGCGGAAGTCGACCCGATTGGCTATCACGCCATCACCAAGCTGGAACCCCTGGACGCTCCTGCCGCCGCGCCGAAAAAGGCCAGCGGGCCGAAGTACTCCGGTGTGTTCGGCGAATGGCTGTGCGACATGGCCGCCGCCGACCCGCGCTTGGTGGGCATTACCCCGGCGATGAAGGAAGGCTCCGACCTGGTGGCGTTCAGCGAGCGTTTCCCGCTGCGCTACTTCGACGTGGCAATTGCCGAGCAGCACGCGGTCACGTTTGCCGCCGGCATGGCCTGCGAAGGCGCCAAGCCAGTAGTAGCGATCTACTCCACGTTCCTGCAGCGTGGCTACGACCAGTTGGTGCATGACGTGGCAGTGCAGAACCTCGACGTACTGTTCGCCATCGACCGCGCCGGCCTGGTGGGCGAAGACGGCCCGACCCACGCCGGCAGCTTCGACCTGTCCTACCTGCGTTGCATCCCCGGCATGCTGGTGATGACGCCAAGTGATGAAAACGAACTGCGCAAGATGCTCAGCACCGGCCACCTGTATAACGGCCCGGCCGCCGTACGTTACCCGCGCGGCAATGGCCCGAATGCGGTGATCGAAAAGGACCTGGAGCCTATCGAGATCGGCAAGGGCATCGTGCGTCGCCAAGGCAGCAAGACCGCTTTCCTGGTGTTCGGCGTGCAATTGGCCGAAGCGCTGAAAGTCGCCGAGAAGATCGACGCCACCGTGGTCGACATGCGTTTCGTCAAACCGTTGGACGAAGCCTTGGTACACGAGATTGCCGGCAACCATGAGCTGCTGGTGACCGTCGAAGAAAACGCAATAATGGGTGGCGCCGGTGCGGCGGTCAGCGAGTTCCTGGCGCGGGAGAATATCCTCAAGTCGGTGCTGCACCTGGGCTTGCCGGATGTGTATGTCGAACACGCCAAGCCGGCGCAGATGCTGGCCGAGTGTGGGTTGGATGAGGCCGGCATTGAGGCATCGGTGCGCGAGCGCATGGCACTGCTGGGCCTGTAGAAACCGGATCAACATGTGGGAGGGGGCTTGCCCCCTTCCACATTTGATTTGCGGCACCTTCAAATGCCATGGACAGCCGATGAAACATCTTAGTCTCACCTTGCCCCTGTTACTGCTGACCTCCCCGGAACTACTCGCCGACACCCGCGACGACGCACTGAAACTTCCCAACGTGGTCATCAGCGCCAACCGCCAGGTCCAGGCGCGCAACGACAGCAGCGCCGCCAACACCGTGTTCACCCGCGACGACATCGACCGCCTGCAACCCACCAGCCTCACTGACCTGATCAGCCGCGTACCCGGCGTGCAGGTAGCGCCTACCGGTGGTCGCGGCAGCCTGCCGGGAATTTATATCCGTGGCACCAAATCCGCACAAAGCCTGGTGTTGGTGGACGGCCAGCGCATTGCCAATAGCACCTCCGGCGACAGCGGCTTGCAATACCTGAACGTCGACCAGATCGAACGGGTGGAAGTGCTGCGCGGTTCACGTTCGGTAATCTACGGCAGCGATGCGATTGGCGGGGTGATCCAGGTGTTTACCCGGCGCAATGCCGGGCAAGGCCTGCAACCGCGTCTGAAGCTCGGGTTTGGCAGCAACAAGACCTGGGAGCGCAGCCTCGGCCTGTCCGGTGGCGATGAATACACGCGCTTCAACCTAGGCGCGAGCCTGGATGAGACCGCCGGCATCAACTCGACGCACACCTCATTCCCCAGCGATGGCGATCATGACGCCTACCGCAACCAGTCCCTCAGCCTGAACCTCAGCCATTCCTTCAGCGATGCGCTGGAGGCGGGGTTCAACCTGTTGGATAACCGCGGCAAGTCGGAGTACGACAACAGCTTTGGCCGCTACGACGTCGCCATCGGGCAAACGGTGGGGCAAAAGCCCTACACCGACTACACCCTGAGTAGCGCCAGCGGCTATGTCGACGCCACGCTCAACGAGCGCTGGCAATCGCGCCTGGAGCTGGGCCATAGCGAGAACCGCGACACCAAGCGCGACACCCTCAGTGATGACTTCAGTGTGTTCAACACTTACCGCGACTCGGTCAACTGGCAGAACGACCTGACACTGAATGAGCAGAACAGCCTGATTCTCGGCGGTGACTGGTACGAGGACCGCTTCCACGGCTCCACCACCCTCACCGAAAACAGTCGCTGGAACCGCGCGGCCTTTGTGCAGCATCGCTTCCATGGCGAATGGTTTTCCACCGAGCTGGGCCTGCGGCGTGACCAGAACCAGCAGTTTGGCGGGCAGAACAGCTGGAGCGGCACGCTCACGTTGCCAGTCAACCCGGACAACGACCTGCTGCTGAGCTACAGCGAGGGCTTCCGCGCCCCGACGTTCAATGACCTGTATTACCCGGACGAATACGGCTTCAAGAACAGCAACCCAAACCTGAAGCCCGAAACCTCGAAAAGCTACGAAGTGCAATGGCGTAGCCAACTCAGCGACACCAGCCGCCTGGAAGCTTCGCTGTACCGCACCGATATCCAGGATGCGATCGTGTTCGGCAGCGACGGCCCGCAAAACGTCAGTTCGGCGCGCATCAACGGCTTCGAAGCCGCGCTCAAGCAAGAGCTGTTCGGCTGGCAAGGCAGCCTGGGACTGGCACTGATTGATCCACGAGACCGCGATTCCGGACGTACGCTGGCGCGTCGCGCCAGGCGCACCGTGAGCCTGGACCTGGATCGCCAATTCGACCAATTCGGCGTCGGCGCCAGTTGGCAAGCGGTCAGCAGCAGCTACGACGACGCGAAGAACCAGCAACCGTTGGCTGGCTATGGATTGCTCGGGCTGCGCGCCACTTGGACGCTGAACCGTGAAGTCACGCTGAGCATGAAGCTCGATAACTTGCTGGACAAGGCCTACAGCCGGGCACTGTATCAGTACCAAGGCCAGCAATATGGCTACCGGGAAGAAGGCCGGGCGCTGATGGTTGGCGTGACCTGGACGCCGGACCTCTAGCGGGGCGCGATTACCTCACACAATCGGGCTACGGCTTCCAGCATCTGCCCGCTGGGCCGCTCCAGGCCTTTATCCGGCACCCGTCGCACCCGCTCAGCCATCGTCGGCCAGACCTTCCAGGCCTCCTTCTGCGCCTGGTCGCCCACCAGAATCATCTCGGGGTCACGCTGCAACACTGATTCGATGCTCACCTGCGGCGCCGGCAGCTTGAGGTCATCAAATACATTGCGCGCGCCGCACACCCTTAACGCATCGCTGATGATCTGCCCGCCACCCACGGTGAACAGCGGCTTATTCCATACCTGGTAAAACACGCGCAATGGCTCGGCGCGCTGATAGCGCTGTCGCAGCTCGGCCAGGCGTTGGCGCAACTGCGCGGCCAACTCTCGACCCGCGTCAGCGCGGCCCAATTGCTCGGCAATGGCCTGGACCTGGGTGGTGAGCTGTTCAAGACTATGGGGTTCGGCGACGTACACCGGGATATTCAGGCGCTGCAATTGCTCACGCTGGGCCGGGCCGACGCTGCCGGGCCAGAGCAGGATCAGGTCGGGCTTGAGGCTGATCAGGCGCTCCATGTCCAACTGACCGTAATGCCCCACTGACGGCACTTGCGCCAAGGCCGCCGGGCGTTCGCCGCCGTCGAGCACGCCCACCAGCACATCGGCTGCGCCCAGTTCGACCACGATTTCAGACAGGGACGGCGCCAGGCTCACCACTCGCTCGGCCGCCAGCGCCTGGGCACTGAATACCAGCAACACGGCCAGCCAGTGGCGAATCATCCCAGTTGACGGGGAATGCGGTAGAGGAAGAACAGCACCACGGTCGACAGCGCCAACAGAAACAGTGGCACCGCTTCCAACCCGACGAAGACCGACAACGCCCCGATCCAGGCCGGTACGGCAGCAACCAGCAATGCCGTGCGCCGACGCGCCGCCAGGGTGATCCAGGCAGCCGGTTCTTCGGGGGTATCGAGGGCTTTGGAGGTGGCAATCAACGCGTGTTTATAGCCGTTGAAGTAGCGCAGGCTGAGGAACATCGAGGCCACGCCGGCAATGAAGAACGGCATGGCCAGCACCGGCAGCAGGGATTCGGCCTGGCCGAACACCAGGTTGAGCACAAACAGGGGGAGCAGCGCCAGGGCCAGGTACTGCCACCAATTGAAGGACAGTCGCCGTTTCACCTGGCCTCGGGTCACGCGCGGTCGACCTCGCCCTGGTGCTCGTTGCCCATCATATGGTCGAGCTTGCTGGCCTTGGTGGCCAGGTAGAGTTTGTTGTGCGGGTTGTGCCCGGTGTGCAGCGGCACACGCTCGGCCACAGTGATGCCCATCTCGGTCAAGGCTTTGACCTTGCGCGGGTTATTGGTCATCAGGCGCAGGGATTTGACGCCCAGGTGCTCGAGCATCGGCAAGCAGATCGCGTAGTCACGCTGGTCGGCGGCAAAGCCCAGGCGCTCGTTGGCCTCGACGGTATCGGCGCCGCCATCTTGCAGCTCGTAGGCGCGGATCTTGTTCATCAGGCCAATGCCACGGCCTTCCTGGCGCAGGTACAACAGCACACCACGGCCTTCACGGGCGATCGCGCGCATGGCGGCCTCCAGTTGCGAACCACAGTCGCAACGCTGGCTGAACAACGCATCACCGGTCAGGCATTCGGAGTGCACCCGGCCAAGCACCGGTGCGCCATCGGCGATATCGCCCAGGCTGAGCACGACGTGCTCGCGCCCGGTGGCTTCTTCGAGAAAGCCGTTCATGGTGAACGTGGCAAAAGGGGTAGGCAGCTTGGAAGCGGCGACGAAAACGACGGGCACCGTGTGCTCCTGATTTCAGTTTTTACAGAGGCGGCCATTGTAACAGCAGGTTCCTACAGACGCTTAAGCTGAATTATCGCTGATAAAGATCAATAGGTTCGATTGGCCTTCGACCTGGTTCTATGCACGTCAGAACGGATAGGGTTGTTTCCAGCGCTCGAATATCGGCTTTAACTCACCGCTTTTCACCAGGGCCGCCATGCGCTGGTCAAAGACAGCCATCAAGCCCCTGCCCCGTTCGTTATCGGCAAACCCGATGTACAACGGCAGTTCGGCAATCGGCGTCAGCGTGAACTTCGAGTGATCATCCGCCTGACTGAGCACGTACTTGGCCTCGGCCAACGCATCAATGTAGAAGTCCGCACGGCCGTGTAGCAGCATTGCCAAAATGCCATCGCGACGCTCGACCTGGTTGAAACGGCGCACATTGGGCAAGTACTCCTCGTACTTGTAGCCGCGCACCCAGGCCAGGCGGTAGTTACCCAGCGTGGCTACGGTGGGCGTCGGTAGGCTGGCCAGCCCCAGGGCGTAGATGTGGTCGGAATCGAAGTTCCAGTGGGGGTACAACACACCTTCGGCTTCATTGCGGTAGGAACCGACCCAACCATCCACCTCGCCGCGCTGGGCCAGGCCGACCGAGCGCGTGTAGGGCACGGAACGGGTCTGCAAGTTGATGCCGGCCGGCTCGAAGACCTGACGCAGTACGTCCCAGGCCAGGCCCGTGCCGTCTTTGTTGGTGTAGTCGCTCCATTCCTCACTCGCCAGCATGACCTTGCCGGGCACGTCCTGCGCCTGGACCACCGCTGTGAAGACACACAGCACGATCAGCAGCCAACGGCGCACATCCATGGTGACGACCTCCTACAGGGCCTTGCATCCGTGATAACGCTACGAAGGGTAGCGCAGCTTGCCGATTCAGGGTGTCTCGCGAAAATGCTGATAACCACGGATGGCCGGGGTGATGTCCTGCCCGCGGCCATCGAGCAACGTGACGCCCTGCCCCGCGTCGACCCGGCCGATCACATGGATCGGCCAGCCATCAGCCAGCAACGGCGCCAGTTCGACAGGTGGCAGGGTGAACACCAGTACATAGTCGTCGCCCCCACTCAGGGCTGCCACGCGCGCGTCATCATCGCCGACAAACGACAACAGTGCCTGGGACATTGGCAACCGCTCGCGTTCGATCAACAGGCTGACCTTTGACGCCATCGCGATATGCCCGCAATCGGCCAGGAGCCCGTCGGAAATATCCATCGCAGACGTAGCCTTGCCACGCAGCGCCAGACCCAGGGCCAACTGCGGTCGGGGCGACCAGTAATGAGCGAGCAACGGCTCGGCGATGGCTGCGTCGGCGCTGCGCTGGCCCAATACCAACGGCAAGGCGCCGGCGGCATTGCCCAGCTCGCCGCCGACACACAGCAGGTCACCCGGCTGTGCACCGCTGCGGGTCAAGGCTTGCCCGGCCGGCACGCGGCCGAACACGGTCAGCGTCAAACTCAGGGGGCCACGGGTGGTATCGCCGCCCACCAGACCCACGCCACAGTTTTGCGCCATGAGGTTCAACCCCTGGGCATAGCGTTGCAGCCAATCGGCATCGACGGTTGGTGTGGTCAGGGCAAGGGTAAATGCGAGGGGGTTGGCGCCCATGGCCGCCAGGTCGCTCACCGCCACGGCCAACGAGCGCTGCCCCAGCAGGAACGGGTCACAGGGGTCGGCAAAATGCACCCCGGCGACCAAGGTATCGGTGGAGATTGCCAATTGCTCCCCAGCGGGAAGCGCCAGCAAGGCGCAGTCATCGCCGATCCCCAGAGCAATGCCTTCGCCGCCCTGCGCACAAGGCGCGGCGGCGAAGTAGTTGCGGATCAGCTCAAACTCGCCCATTCAGGTTTCAAGCGCGATTCAGCGCTTGTACGCCTTCACTTCGGCTTCACGCAGGCGCGGCGCCAGCTTGTCGAGCACGCCGTTGACGAACTTGTGGCCGTCGGTCGAACCGTAGACTTTCGCCAGTTCGATACCTTCGTTGATCACCACGCGGTACGGCACGTCGACGCGATACAGCAGCTCCCAGGCCGACAGGCGCATCACGCACAGCTCAACCGGGTCCAGCTCTTCGATGGTCAGGTCCAGGCAAGGCGCCAGGGCGGTGTCGATCTCGGTCAGGTGCGCGTGCACACCGTGCAGGATGTCGTGGAAATACGGCAGGTCGGCAAAGGTGAAATCGTTGTCGACGCGAAACTGTGCTTCGATCTCGTTCAACGACGCGCCCGCCAGGTGACGCTGATACAGCGCCTGGGTCGCCAACTGACGAGCAGCGCGACGCTTCTCGTTCTTCGAAGGCTTGCCAGCATCGGCTGGACGTGGCTCGCGCGGGTTGAAGTTGTCGCTCTCGTCGGAAATCACTTGGCCTCCAACTGCGACAGCAGGCTGACCATTTCCAGGGCGGACAGGGCCGCTTCAGCGCCTTTGTTGCCGGCCTTGGTGCCGGAACGCTCGATGGCTTGCTCGATGGAATCCACGGTCAGCACGCCGAACGCAACCGGTACGCCGAACTCCATGGACACCTGGGCCAGGCCCTTGGTGCATTCGCCAGCCACGTATTCGAAGTGCGGCGTGCCGCCACGAATGACCGCGCCCAGGGCGATGATCGCCGCGTATTCACCCTGTTGAGCAACTTTCTGCGCAACCAGTGGAATTTCGAAGGCGCCAGGGGCACGGATGATGGTGATGTCGCTTTCGCTCACACCGTGGCGAACCAGGGCGTCAACGGCACCGCTTACCAGGCTTTCAACCACGAAGCTGTTGAAGCGGCCAACCACCAGGGCATAGCGGCCTTTGGGGGCGATGAAGGTACCTTCGATGGTCTTCAGGGTCATTCGACAAATCTCTTAAAGAGCCGGGACGCGTGTATGACGCGTCCCTTAGTGATATTTGAACCGCGAACAAGGGGCGAAAATCGCCGGCCTTTATTCGGAGGGCACGTATTCTACTACTTCCAGGTCGAAACCGGATATCGCATTAAATTTCATCGGTGCGCTCATCAGGCGCATTTTGCGCACGCCCAGGTCACGCAGGATCTGCGAACCGGCCCCGACGATGCTGTAGGTGGTCGGTTTTTTCACCGGCGTGTGGTCCGCCGTTTCGCGGATATGCGCCAGCAGCACATCGCCATCCAGCGGGTGACCGAGCAGCAGCACCACACCGCTGCCAGCCTCGGAGACCGCAGCCATGGCAGCGCGCAGGCTCCAGCGACCCGGTTGCTTGACCATCAGCAGGTCGCGCAATGGGTCCATGTTGTGCACACGCACCAGGGTCGGCTCTTCGGCGCAAATGGTGCCCAGGGTCAACGCCATGTGCACGTCGCCTTCCACGGAATCACGGTAGGTCACCAAATTGAATTGGCCCAGTTCGCTGTCCAGTGGCTGCTCGGCAATCCGCTGAACGGTACGTTCGTGGATCATGCGGTAGTGAATCAGGTCGGCAATGGTGCCCACCTTGATGTTGTGTTCGGCGGCAAAGGCTTCGAGTTCAGCACGACGGGCCATGGTGCCGTCGTCGTTCATCACTTCGCAGATCACGCCGCAGGGCTCGAAACCGGCCATGCGCGCCAGGTCGCAGGCGGCTTCGGTGTGGCCGGCACGGGCCAGGGTGCCACCCGGCTGGGCCATCAGCGGGAAGATGTGGCCGGGGCTGACGATGTCTTCGGCCTTGGCGTCCTTGGCAGCAGCGGCTTGCACGGTGCGGGCGCGGTCGGCGGCGGAAATGCCGGTGGTGACGCCGGTAGTGGCCTCGATCGATACAGTGAACTTGGTGCCAAAACCCGAGCCATTGCGCGGCGCCATCAACGGCAGCTTGAGCAATTCGCAGCGCTCACGGCTCATTGGCATGCAGATCAGCCCGCGGGCGTGCTTGGCCATGAAGTTGATGTGCTCGGCCTGGCAGGCCTCGGCGGCCATGATGATGTCGCCTTCGTTCTCGCGGTCTTCGTCATCCATCAGGATGACCATCTTGCCTTGGCGGATGTCTTCAACCAGTTCTTCGATGCTATTGAGCGCCACGCGGCACCCCCTTGGTCAGGATTTCAGGTAGCCGTTAGCGGCCAGAAAACTTTCGGTGATGTTCCCGGTTGCAGGCTCTGCGGCCTTTTCGCCCAACAACAGGCGCTCCAGGTAACGGGCAAGCAAGTCCACTTCCAGGTTCACCCGGCGACCTGGCTGGTAAGACGCCATGATGGTTTCGCTGAGGGTGTGGGGAATGATGGTCAGTTCAAATTCGGCGCCGTTCACGGCGTTCACGGTGAGGCTGGTGCCATCGACGGTGATCGAGCCTTTGTGGGCGATGTACTTGGCCAGCTCTTTGGGCGCGCGGATGCGGAATTCCACGGCACGCGCGTTTTCGCTGCGCGCTACCACTTCGCCGACGCCGTCGACGTGGCCGCTGACCAGGTGACCGCCGAGGCGGGTGGTCGGGGTCAGGGCTTTTTCCAGGTTCACCGGGCTGCCGGCCTTGAGGTCGTTCATCGCGGTGCAGTCCAGGGTTTCCCGGCTGACATCGGCGGCAAAGCCGTTGCCCGGCAGGTCGATGACGGTGAGGCACACGCCGCTGACGGCGATGCTGTCGCCCAGCTTGACGTCGCCCAGGTCCAGCTTGCCGGTTTCAACCAGCAGGCGCACGTCGCCGCCTTTGGGGGTCATGGCGCGGATGCTGCCGATGGATTCGATAATGCCGGTGAACATGGCCTTCTCCTGGAAAACGGGACGGGCACTTGAGCGCCCGGTCAGAATTATACGCTCGCGGGTGGAAGCGGGATGGCAGTGACTCGCCAGTCGTCGCCTACAGCGCGCATTTCAGTGATCTTGAGTTGGGGGGCATCGGCCAGTTTCTCAAGCGGCCAGTCCAGCAAAGGCCGGGCGGCGGAGCCCAGGAACTTGCCGGCGACGAATATCACGTACTCATCTACGAGGCCTTGCTGGGCAAAGGCCCCCGCCAGGCTTGGGCCTGCCTCTACCAACACTTCGTTGACGCCACGGGCGGCCAAGGCGACCAGCGCCGAACGCAGGTCGACCTGGCCATCGACGCCGGGCACCACCAGGCACTCGGGGCCACGGGGAAACTGGTTTTCCGGGGTCACGCAGGTGATGACCAGCGCCGGCCCGGCCTTGAAGAACGGTGCGTTGAGCGGCACGCGCAAACGGCCATCGATCAGCACGCGCAACGGCGGGCGCGACATGGCCAGCGCAGTGGTGGCTTCGTCCAGGCCGAGTTCGGCGGCGCGCACGGTCAGGCGGGCGCCGTCGGCCAACACCGTGTCGGCGCCGGTCAGCACCACACTGGCCTCGGCACGCAGGCGCTGCACGGCGGCGCGGGCCGCAGGGCCGGTGATCCATTGGCTTTCGCCGCTGGCCATGGCAGTGCGGCCGTCCAGGCTCATCGCCAGCTTGACCCGCACGAAGGGCAGGCCGTGCTCCATGCGCTTGAGGAATCCCGGATTCAACGCGCGGGCCTGGGCTTCCAGCACGCCACTCAAGACCTCGATCCCGGCTTGCGCCAGGCGCTGCATGCCGCGCCCGGCCACTTCGGGGTTAGGGTCCTGCATGCCAGCCACGACACGGGCGACACCGGCCGTGACCAGGGCATCGGCGCAAGGCGGCGTACGCCCATGGTGGCTGCACGGCTCGAGGGTCACGTACACCGTGGCGCCACGGGCCTTGTCACCGGCGGCACGCAGGGCGTTGGGTTCGGCATGGGGTTCGCCGGTGCGCTCATGCCAGCCTTCGCCGACAACCTGCCCATCGCGCACGATCACACAACCTACACGCGGGTTGGGATGGGTGGTGTACAAGCCTTTGCGCGCGAGTTCCAAGGCGCGGGCCATGTAATGGGCGTCGAGCACCGCTTGTTCGGCAGACGGTGGGTTCATTCTTTGGCAGGCTCCCGGGCCAGACGGTCGATCTCTTCGCGGAACTCATTGAGGTCCTGGAAGCGTCGATACACCGAGGCGAAACGGATGTAGGCGACTTCGTCGAGCTTTTGCAGCTCGCCCATCACCAACTCTCCTACCACCAGGCTCTTGACCTCGCGCTCGCCGGTCGCACGCAGCTTGTGCTTGATGTGCACCAGCGCCGCCTCTAGCCGCTCGACACTCACCGGGCGTTTTTCCAGGGCACGCTGCATACCGGCGCGCAGTTTTTCTTCGTCGAAAGGCTGGCGGCTGCCGTCGGATTTGATCAGGCGCGGCAATACCAGTTCGGCGGTTTCGAAGGTGGTGAAACGTTCACCGCAGGCCAGGCATTCGCGCCGGCGACGCACTTGATCGCCCTCGGCGACCAGACGCGAGTCAATGACCTTGGTGTCGTTGGCACCGCAGAAGGGACAGTGCATGGTAGGCAGGCAACAAATAAAGGGAGGGCCATGGTAGCGCATCCCCGTGGCAAGACAAGCCATAGCCTTTACGGTATATAGGCTGACTATTATGTTTCATATTTTTCAAGCCACGGATTTTGTCCTTTCTGGAGCCGTACATGCAGTTACGACCACTTGTTTTGCTCACCCTGTTCAGTTTCCTGGTCGCCTGCAGCAGCGAAGCCCCCAAACCGACCACGCCTCAACCGACGCCCGCGCAAGAGAAAAAAGTCCCGGGTATTGAAGACCTCGGCCCCCTGCCCGTCTATCAGCGTGAAATCAGCGGCAGCCTGACCAACATTCCGGCCGGTGCCGAAGTGGAGATGGCGCTGTTGGTGATCGACGACCGCTCGCGCCCGCAACAATTGCTGGCCAGCAGCGTGCTGACCGGCAACGGCAAGCCCCTGGCCTTCCGCCTGCGCTTCAATCCTGAAGCGTTCCCGGCTGGTGCCCGGGTTGAATTGCGCGGTCGCGCCAGCCAGTCCGGCCAGTTGATCCTGCACCTGCCCGCCGTGCGCATCACCCAGGCGATCACCCAGACCACCGGCCCCCTGCAACTCGTCAAGGCCCCATGACACCACCGCTTGGTCTGCAAGCCGCCCTCAGCGCACTGATCGGCGACGCGCAATTGGTGCCCTGCCCGCTGCCAGGCACTGAGTTGTCGTTATGGCTGCTGGATGCGGACAACATGGACCGCGCCTTCAGCCCCGAAGAAACCCGGCGCATCCTGCATGAACCGCCGTACTGGAGTTTTTGCTGGGCCAGTGGCTTGGCCTTGGCGCGCTATCTGGCGGCGAACCCTGAATGGGTCGCCGGTAAACGTGTGCTGGACTTTGGCGCCGGCTCCGGTGTCGCCGGGATTGCCGCCGTCAAGGCAGGCGCCCTGGAAGTGGTGGCCTGCGACCTGGACCCACTGGCGCTGGCGTCCTGCCGGGCGAATGCCGAACTCAATGGCGTAGAGCTGGGTTATTCGGCGGATTTCTTCGCCGAAGCCGATCGCTTCGACCTGATCCTGGTGGCCGACGTGCTCTACGACCGCGCGAACCTGCCGCTGCTGGATCAGTTCCTGACCCGTGGCCGCGAAGCGCTGGTGGCGGATTCGCGGGTGCGGGACTTTCAGCACCCGGATTATCAAAGGCTGGAGATCCTTGATGCGCTGACGTTGCCGGATCTGGCGGAGCCTTGGGAGTTTCGCAAGGTGAGCCTGTACCATTCGCGGCGCCAGCCCTTATAGTTGCCCCATTCCCGCTTTATTCGAGACGCCCCATGAGTGAGCCCACGCCGTATATCTTCGACGTCACTACCGCCAACTTTGACCAGGCAGTGATCCAGAACTCTTTTGAAAAACCCGTACTGGTAGATTTCTGGGCCGAGTGGTGCGCGCCGTGCAAAGCATTGATGCCACTGCTGGCGCAGATTGCCGAGAGTTATCAGGGGGAGTTGCTGCTGGCCAAGGTGGACTGCGAGGCCGAGCAGGATATCGTTGCACGTTTTGGCATTCGCAGCCTGCCGACGGTAGTGTTGTTCAAGGATGGCCAGCCGGTGGACGGGTTTGCGGGGGCGCAGCCGGAGTCGGCGGTGCGAGCGATGCTGGAGCCGCATGTGCAGATGCCACCGCCGGCTGCAGCCGATCCGCTGGAACAGGCTCAAGCACTGTTTGCCGAAGGTCGCATCAGCGACGCCGAAGCAGTGCTGGTGGCGCTGCTGGGCGAAGACAACACCAACGCTGGCGCGTTGATCCTGTACGCACGTTGCCTGGCCGAGCGCGGTGAATTGGGCGAAGCCCAGACCGTGCTGGACGCGGTGAAAAGCGACGATCACAAGGCCGCCCTCGCCGGGGCCAAGGCGCAGATCACCTTCCTGCGCCAGGCAGCCGACCTGCCGGACGCCGCCGACCTGAAAAGCCGCCTGGCGCAAAACCCGCAGGACGATGAAGCGGCCTACCAGTTGACGATCCAGCAACTGGCGCGCCAGCAGTACGACGCGGCACTGGAAGGTTTGCTCAAGTTGTTCATCCGCAACCGCAGCTACAGCGAAGGCCTGCCGCACAAGACCTTGCTGCAGGTGTTCGAATTGCTGGGCAACGATCACCCGCTGGTGAGCGTGTACCGTCGCAAGTTGTTTGCCGCGTTGTACTAGTCGCCGACCCAGCTGTACAGCGGCGTATCCGCGCCGCTGCTGACCTTCACCTTGGCGCTATGACGCAGGCGCACCAGCAGGCGCTTGCCCGCCGAGGCGTCGCCAGCCAAGCCTTCCAGTTGATCGAGCAACTCCAGACCGCTGAGCTGGCCGGCCTTGCGCAACAGGTCCTGGGCGCCCTGCCACAGGTCGTCATTGGGTTTGACCGGAGCCACCGGCGCGGCGGTCGCGCTGGCAACGGGCGTGGCCTGCAATTGCGCGCCCAGGCGGGCCCAGTCGCCGTCATCCAGCTCCAGGGTCAAGTCCACCGGCAAGTCGCCAACGGTTCCACGAATTCGCAACATCGTCCTCACTCCTGCACTTTTTCTGACGGGCATGCTCCCATGCGGCTTGCGCAACGCCAAGCGGGCGGTCAAACTCTGACGCTATTGTTATAAGATCACATAACAAAACTTTCATGTTCTGGAGTCTTCCCATGCGCCGTCTGTTGCTTGCTTTGCCGTTCGCCCTGCTGCCATTGGCGGTTGCCCATGCTCATGACGAGCACGACCATGAACATGGCAGCCTTGGCGCGCACGAGCATGGCGTCGGCCGCCTCAACGCGGTACTCGACGGCCAGGCCCTGGAGCTTGAACTGGACAGCCCGGCAATGAACCTGGTGGGTTTTGAACACCAGGCCACCACGCCTGCCGACAAAGCCAAGGTCGCCGCCGCACGCAAACAACTGGAAAACCCCGTAGCGTTGTTCAACCTGCCCAAGGCCGCCGGGTGTGTGGTCAGCAGCCAGGAACTCAACAGCCCGCTGTTTGGCGACAAGCCCGAAGCCGACCATGACGACGATGATGATGACGCCAAAGACGGCGCCCACGAGCATCATCACGACCACAGCGAAATCCACGCCCACTACCAGTTCACCTGCGCCACGCCGACTGCGCTGAGCAACCTGGACCTGACCCAGGTGTTCAAGACCTTCCCCGCCACCCAGAAAATTCAGGTACAACTGATCGGCCCGAGCGGCCAGCAAGGGGTTGAAGCAACGGCCACCGCAGCCACCCTGAAATTCTGAGTTCACATGACCCACGCATTGATCGAACTGTCCGGCCTGGGCTTCAACTGGCCCGGCCACCCGCAGTTGCTGGACATCCCCGCGTTCCGCCTGGAAGCGGGGGAAACCCTGTTTCTCAAGGGCCCGAGCGGCAGTGGCAAAACCACCCTGCTCGGCTTGCTCGGCGGTGTGCAGAAACCCAGCCAGGGCAGCATCCGCCTGCTCGGCCAGGAGCTGACCGAACTCTCGGCCGGCGCTCGCGACCGTTTTCGCGTCGACCACACCGGCTATATCTTCCAGCAGTTCAACCTGCTGCCGTTCCTGTCGGTGCGCGAGAACGTCGAGTTGCCTTGCCACTTCTCCAAATTGCGGGCGCAACGCGCCAAGCAGCGCCACGGCAGCGTGGATCAGGCCGCCGCCGCCCTGCTCGCGCACCTGGGTTTGAAAGACAAAAACCTGCTGGAACGCCGCGCCGACTCGCTGTCCATCGGCCAGCAACAACGTGTCGCCGCCGCCCGGGCGCTGATCGGCCAACCGGAGCTGGTGATCGCCGACGAGCCCACCTCGGCCCTGGACTACGACGCCCGCGAAGCTTTCCTGCAACTGCTGTTCGCCGAATGCCGCGAAGCGGGCGCCAGCCTGTTGTTTGTCAGCCATGACCAGAGCCTGGCCTCGCTGTTCGACCGCAACCTGTCGCTGGCCGAACTCAATCGCGCCGCCACGCCCGCAGAGGTTTGAGATGTATCTGTTCCGTCTAGCCATGGCCAGCCTGGCTAACCGCCGCTTTACCGCGCTCCTCACCGCGTTCGCCATCGCGCTTTCAGTCTGCTTGCTGCTCGCGGTGGAGCGCGTACGCGTTGAAGCGCGCAACAGTTTCGCCAGTACCATCAGCGGCACCGACCTGATCGTCGGCGCCCGTTCCGGTTCGGTGAACCTGTTGCTGTACTCGGTATTCCGCATCGGCAACGCCACCAACAACATCCGCTGGGACAGCTTCGAACACTTCGCCGCCAGCCCGCAGGTGAAATGGGCGATTCCGATTTCCCTCGGCGACTCCCATCGCGGCTACCGCGTGATGGGCACCAACGAGTCCTACTTCGAGCACTACCAGTACGGGCGCAAGCAGAACCTCGAACTGGCCAGCGGTCGTGCCTTCGCCACCGACCCGTTCGAAGTGGTGCTGGGCGCCGAAGTCGCCGACGCGTTGCACTACAAACTTGGCGACAAACTGGTGCTGGCCCATGGCGTGGCAGTGGTCAGCCTGGTCAAGCACGACGACAAGCCCTTCACCGTGGTCGGCATTCTCAAGCGCACCGGCACCCCGGTGGACCGCACCTTGCACATCAGCCTCGGCGGCATGGAAGCGATCCATATCGACTGGCACAACGGCGTACCGGCCCAGGGCAAAGGCCGCATCAGCGCCGACCAGGCGCGCAATATGGACCTCACGCCCCAAGCCATCACCGCGTTCATGCTCGGCCTGAACAACAAGATTTCCACCTTCGCCCTGCAACGGGAGATCAACGAATTCCGTGGCGAGCCGATGCTGGCGATCCTGCCAGGCGTGGCGCTGCAAGAGTTGTGGAGCATGATGGGCACCGCCGAAAAAGCGCTGTTCGTGATCTCGCTGTTCGTGGTGCTTACCGGCCTGATCGGCATGCTCACGGCGATCCTCACCAGTCTCAACGAGCGCCGCCGCGAAATGGCGATCTTGCGTTCGGTGGGCGCACGGCCCTGGCATATCGCGACGCTGCTGATCTTCGAAGCCTTCGCCCTGGCGCTGTCCGGCGTGGTGGCGGGCGTTGGTTTGCTCTACGTGTGCATCGCCGCGTCGCGCGGGTATCTGCAGGCCAACTACGGCCTGGACCTGCCGATGTCGTGGCCGAGCGAATATGAATGGACGCTGCTCGCCGGTATCCTGGGCGCCGCGCTGTTGATGGGCAGCGTGCCCGCGTGGCGCGCCTATCGGCAATCCCTGGCCGATGGCCTGTCCATACGTTTATGAGGAAGGCTTTGATGCGTCGCGTCCTGTTTGCACTGTTGCTGCTGCTTGCCCTGCCCGCCTGGGCAGCCGAGCCCAGAGAACTGACGTGGTCGGAACTGATACCGCCGGATGCCCCGCCAGAAGTGCCGAACATGCAACCACTGCACAATCTCTCCAGCATGGCGGATGCGCTGGAATCGGCACCCGCAGCCAAGCAGGACCTGCCCAACGCACCGGTGGTGCCAGCGCTTGATGGCCAGCACATTCGCTTGCCCGGCTACATCGTGCCACTGGAGGTCAGCGAAAACGGCCGCACCACCGAGTTCTTGCTGGTGCCGTATTTCGGCGCGTGTATCCATGTGCCACCGCCGCCGTCGAACCAGATCGTGCATGTCAAAAGCGAAATCGGCGTGAAGCTCGATGAGCTGTATCAGCCGTACTGGATCGAGGGCGCGATGCAGGTCAAACCGTCCACCAGCGAACTGGCCGATGCCGGTTACCAGATGGAGGCCGAGAAGATTTACATGTACGAATTGCCCGAATAACGCTTATCGCCCTTTCATTGAGCTGAGTCAAAAGACCGAACGGAACGATCTTTACCATTGGACGTACAACTTTTAAACGTCCTTTGGAGCTCCCATGAACAAGTCTCTGCTCGGCGCGTCCCTCTTCGCGCTCGCCCTCGTTGCCCCCGTCGCACACGCTCACGAAGCGGGCGACATTCTGGTTCGCGCCGGTGCAATCACCGTGAACCCGAAGGCCGACAGCGGCCACGTCAAGGTTGACCAAGGCCCATTGGCCGGCGCCAACCTGGGCGGCAAGGCGACCATGAGCAGCGACACTCAGTTGGGCCTGAACTTCGCCTACATGCTGACCAATCACGTGGGTATCGAACTGCTGGCCGCCACGCCGTTCGAGCATGACGTGAAGATCAAGGGCACCGCCCTCGGCGCCGCCAACGGCAAGCTCGGCACCCTGAAACACCTGCCGCCGACCCTGAGCGTCGTGTACTACCCGCTGGACAACAAGTCGGCCTTCCAACCGTACGTGGGCGCCGGTATCAACTACACCTGGATCTACGACGAGCACGTCGGCAGCCGTGCCCAAGGCGCAGGCTTCAGCAACTTCAAGGCTGAGAACTCCTGGGGCTGGGCCGCGCAGATCGGCGCCGACTACATGATCAACGACAAGTGGATGATCAACGCCCAGGCGCGCTACATCGACATCAGCACCAAGGCCACCGTGGAAAACAACGCGGTCGCCCCTGGCACTCGCGCCAAGGTCAATGTGGACGTGGACCCGATGGTTTACATGGTGGGTATCGGCTACAAGTTCTGACACCGACCTGACCAACAACACAAAAACCAATGTGGGAGGGGGCAAGCCCCCTCCCACATTTAGCTCATGCCCACATTGGGTTTTGTGTTGGGTCAGCCATGGCGGTAGAACCGGTCCAGCAACGCCGGTAACCCCGCTCGCCACGCCCGAGGCTTGATGCCGAAGGTGTGGAGGATTTTCTTGCAGGCGAGCACCGCGTGTTGCGGTTCTTCGCTCGCATCCGGTCGGGCCGCGTGGGCCTGGGCGGTGGGGGATTCGATTGCCAGCGGGTGGTAGTTGCGCGCTTCAGTGAGGATCGCCTGGCCCAGCGCCAACGGCGTGGTCGCCTCATGGCCGGCGTAGTGGTAAGTGCCCCACAGCGGCGCCGCGCAATCGAGTTGCTTGAGCACCGAAATGATCACCCGCGCCGCGTCATCCACCGGTGTCGGGTTGCCGCGACGGTCGTCCGCCATCAGCAACTCATCCGGCTTCTCGGCCCGGGCCAGGAAGCGCCCGAGGGTGCCGTCGACGCTGTCATCCAGCAGCCAGCCAAAGCGCAATAACACATGTTGCGGGCAGGTGGCGCGCACGCTCTGTTCAATACGCCACAGCGCCTGGCCGCGCAGGCCCAGGGGTACCGGCTCGTCTTTTTCGCTGTAGGCGGTGGCGCGGGAGCCATCGAACACGCGGTAGCTGGATGGCTGCAACAGGGTGATGCTGTGGTGCTGGCACAGCTCGGCCAGGCGCTCGATGGCGAACTCCTGGGCAGCCAGACGGGGCTCGCTGACCGCTTCGGCCTGGAACCAGTCGAAGTAGTAGGCGAGGTTGATCAACGCGTCGGGACGGGTGTCGTCGAGCAATTGGGTGAGGCTTGCGGCATCCCAGCCGTCTTGGGGCGGTTTGGGTGCGAGGAAACCGATGTCTTCCTCTGCACCGAGGCGAATCAGCGCCTGCCCGAGGGCATTCCCGCCGCCCAGTAACATAAGGCGCATTCGCATAGATTGAGCAGGCCCGGTCTGTTGGAACGAAGGTTATTCAGGTATTTGTCAGAATCGTTGCATTTTGCGGGTTCATCGCGCAACCGTCACGGATTAACTGTGCCATTGCAACTTGTTGGAACTGGGGCTATCAATCATTGCATGAGCCTTCCTGAATCCACTGATACCGCATTGACCGGCTTCCACCCCGCCGTCAGCGCCTGGTTGCGCAGCACGTTCCCCTCGGTGACCGGCGCCCAGGCCCAGGCCTGGCCGCTGATCCGCCAGCGTCAATCGACCCTGATCGCCGCGCCCACCGGCTCCGGCAAGACCCTCACCGCGTTCCTGGCGGTGCTGGACGACCTGGTCCACCGAGGCCTGGCCAACGGCGGTGAGCTGCCGGATGAGACGCTGGTGGTCTACGTGTCGCCGCTCAAGGCGCTGTCCAATGATATACAGATCAACCTGCAAAACCCGCTGACCGGGATCACCGAGCACCTGCAGCGCCTGGGTCTGCCGCCGCTGATCATCCGCACCGCCGTGCGCACGGGCGACACCCCACAAAAAGACCGCGCCCAGATGCGCAAGCGCCCGCCGCATATCCTGGTGACCACCCCGGAATCGCTCTACGTGCTGCTGGGCTCGGACTCCGGTCGCCAGATGCTCGCCAGCACACGCACGGTGATCGTCGATGAAATCCACGCCATCGCCGCCGGCAAACGTGGCAGCCATCTCGCCCTGAGCCTGGAGCGCCTGCAAGGCTTGTGCGCCGGGCCGCTGATGCGCATTGGTTTGTCGGCCACACAAAAGCCCATCGACGCGGTGTCGCGGTTCCTGGTGGGCACTGGTCGGGACTGCGCGATTGTGGATATCGGCCACGCCCGCCCACGTGATCTGGATATCGAGGTGCCGCCCGTGCCGCTCTCGGCGGTGATGGCCAATGACGTGTGGGAGCTGGTCTACGACCGCCTCGCCGAACTGGCGCGCGAGCACCGCACCACTCTGGTGTTCGTCAACACCCGACGCCTGGCCGAACGCCTGGCCCGGCACTTGAGCGAGCGCCTGGGCAAAACTGCGGTGGCTGCCCACCACGGCAGCCTGGCCAAGGAGATGCGCCTGGATGCCGAGCAGCGCCTCAAGGGCGGCGAGCTGCAAGTGCTGATCGCCACGGCATCCCTGGAGCTGGGGATTGATATCGGCGATGTGGACCTGGTGTGCCAGATCGGTTCGCCGGGTTCCATCAACGGTTTTCTGCAACGGGTCGGCCGCTCCGGTCACCAGGTTGGCGGCACACCCAAAGGGCGCCTGTTCGCTACCACCCGCGACGATCTGATCGAATGCGCCGCCCTGCTCGACTGCGTGCGTCGAGGCGAACTGGACACCCTACATATACCGGTGGCGCCACTGGACGTGCTGGCCCAACAAATCATCGCCGAAGTCAGCGCCCGTGAATGGTCGGAGCAAGGCTTGCTGGAGATGATCCATCGCGCCGCGCCCTACGCCGAACTCGACGAACGTCATTACCAGGCACTGTTGCAGATGCTCTGCGACGGCTACAACGGTCGCCAGGGCATGCGCAGCGCCTACCTGCACCGCGACGCCCTGACCCGCACCTTGCGTGGTCGGCGCGGCGCCAAGCTGACCGCCGTGACCAGCGGCGGCACCATCCCCGACAACGCCGACTACAGCGTGTTGCTCGAACCCCAGAGCCTGAACATCGGCAGCGTCAACGAAGACTTCGCGGTGGAAAGCATCGCCGGGGATATCTTCCAGCTTGGCAATTCCTCCTATCGGATCTTGCGGGTCGAAGCCGGCAAAGTGCGGGTCGAGGACGCCCATGGCCAACCGCCGACCATCCCCTTCTGGCTAGGCGAAGCGCCTGGGCGCAGTCACGAGCTGTCGGCGGCGGTGGCGCGTTTGCAAGGTCAACTGGACACGCTGCTCGGCGCCACACCCGGCGACCTGCAAGCCGCACAGGCCTGGCTGACCGGCGAACTCGGCCTGAACCGCGCCAGCGCCGAACAGCTCCTCGACTACCTCGCCCGCGCACGCCTGGCCCTGAGTGCATTGCCGTCCCAGGACACGCTGATCATGGAGCGGTTTTTCGACGCGTCCGGTGGCACCCAATTGATCATCCACACGCCGTTCGGCAGCCGCGTCAACCGTGCCTGGGGCCTGGCCCTGCGCAAGCGGTTTTGCCGCACGTTCAACTTCGAGTTGCAGGCGGCGGCCAGCGAAAATGCGATCGTGCTGTCGCTGTCCACCAGCCACAGCTTCGAGCTGGATGAGGTGTGGCGCTACCTCAACAGCCAAAGCGCCGAACATATCCTGATCCAGGCCGTGCTGGATGCGCCGCTGTTCGGCGTGCGCTGGCGCTGGAATGCCGGTGTGGCCTTGGCGTTGCCGCGTTATGCCGGTGGGCGCAAGGTCGCGCCGCAGATCCAGCGCATGAAAAGCGAAGACCTGATCGCCAGCGTGTTCCCGGACCAGATTGCCTGCCTGGAAAACCTCGCCGGTGAGCGCGACGTGCCCGAGCACCCGTTAGTGGAACAAACCCTCGACGACTGCCTGCATGAAGCCATGGACTGCGACGCCTGGCTGGCCCTGCTGCGGCGCATGGAGCGCGGCGACGTGCGCCTGATCAGCCGCGACCTGTCGGCACCCTCGCCCATGGCGGCGGAGATTCTCAGCGCCCGTCCGTACACTTTTCTCGACGATGCGCCGCTGGAGGAACGCCGCACCCAGGCCGTGCTCACACGACGCTGGAGCGACCCGCAAAGCACCGACGACCTCGGTGCGCTGGACGCCGATGCCATCGCCGCCGTGCGCGAAGAAGCCTGGCCGGCGCCCAACGGGCCGGATGAAATGCATGAGGCGCTGATGAGCCTGGCGTGTATCGCCGGCAACGAAGTCACGCCGCAATGGGCGCAATGGCTGCACGCCCTGGCCAAGTCTGGCCGCGCCTATCAGCTGTACACTCACTTACACACCAACCTGTGGGTCGCCGTTGAGCGCCTGGGTTGCCTGCAGGCGATCTATCCGAGCAACTTGCCGTTGCTGCCCGGCTTCGATGAGTCGTGGACCTACAAGGATGCCGTGACGGAAGTGTTGCGCGCGCGCCTCGGTGGGTTCGGCCCGGTGAGCCTGATCGAGATCGCCGCGCCCCTGGCGTTGTCGGTCACGCAGGTCACTCAAGCACTGGCCCGCCTGGAACAGGAAGGCTACGTGTTACGCGGCTATTTCAGCCCCGAGGCCACACAAGAGCAGTGGTGCGAACGCCACCTGCTGGCGCGCATTCATCGCTACACGGTCAAGCGCCTGCGCCGGGAAATCGAACCGGTGGCGTTACAGGATTTCATGCGTTTTCTGTTCGACTGGCAGCACCTGTCCGGCGGCACCCGTGGCCAGGGCAGCGCGATGCTGCCGCAAATCGTCGGGCAGTTTGAAGGCTATGCCGCCGCCACGTCCGCCTGGGACAACGACCTGCTCAGCGCACGCCTCAAGGATTATTCATCCACATGGCTCGACGAACTCTGCCGCAGCGGCAAACTGGTGTGGCTGCGCTTGAGCAACAAGGCCAGCGCCATGGCCTTGCGCAGCACGCCGGTGGTGTTGCTGCCCCGTAGCCAAGTAGGGTTATGGAGCGGATTGACCGAAGTTACCGATGTCACCACCCTGTCGCCCAAGGCGCAGAAAGTGCATCAGGCCCTGTGTGATCACGGCGCGCTGTTTTTTGATGAGCTGTCCCACGAAGCCCATCTGTTGCGCAGCGAGCTGGAAACCACGTTGCAGGAGTTGGTCGGCGCAGGGCTGGTGAACGCCGACAGCTTCGCCGGCCTGCGCGCCCTGACCACCCCCGCCAGCAAACGCCAGGCGCGCAGCAGCCGACGCGGGCGCGGCGCGTTTGTCGGCGGCATGGACGATGCCGGGCGCTGGGCCTTGGTGCGACGTTCATCAACGGCTGCCGGGCCCCATTCAGCCGAGGCACTTGAGCATGTCGCCATGACCCTGCTGCGCCGCTATGGCGTGGTGTTCTGGCGCTTGCTGGAGCGTGAGGCAGATTGGCTGCCGAGTTGGCGCGAGCTGCTGCGCACGTTTCACCGGCTGGAAGCACGCGGGGAAATTCGCGGCGGGCGGTTTGTCAGTGGTTTGGCAGGTGAGCAGTTTGCGCTGCCGGAGGCGATCCCGTTGCTGCGTGAAGTACGGCGGCGGCCCCATGACGGGAGTTTGATCGCAGTGTGTGGGGCCGATCCGCTGAACCTGGTCGGTACACTGTTGCCCGGCAACAAGGTGCCGGCAGTGAGCGGTAATCGGATTGTGTACCGGGATGGGTTGCCGGCGGCGGTAATGGTCGGCGGCACGCAACAAATGTTGCTGGAACTGAGTCCACCCGAGACCACGCTGCTGCAAGAAAAACTGATCAAACGATGAACCTTTTGTGGTGAGCAGGCTTGTTCCGCGTTGGCCAAGCCCGCTTACCACATGGGTCACTGCGTTCGCGGTTGCTCGGTCAGCACCACCGAAGCGGGCACGTCTTCATCCGGCTCATCCACCTGCGGCGTACGTTTGGGCAGCAACACCTGCTGTGGATAAGTCTGCGCGAAATGCACCTCGTCACAGTTATCCACAAGCTTTTTCAGGCGCTGGTTGAACGCGCGGCTCACTGCATATTGCCCACCCGACACCGTGCGGAACTGTGCCGTGAGCACCACGCCGTTGAGGTCCATCTTGTCCACGCCAAACACCTCCAGCGGGCCTTGCAGGTTGTACTTGAGGAACACGTCATCGCGGATCGACTGCCCCGCCTCGCGGATCAGTTCCACCGCCTTGTCCACATCCGTGTCATAGGTGAACTGTACCGAGAAGAACGCATAGGCAAATTGCCGCGACTGGTTGGTGACCGCCTTGATCTGCCCGAACGGCACCGAATGCACAAAGCCCTTGCCGTCGCGCAGGCGCAGGGTACGGATGGTCAGGCCTTCGACAGTGCCGGCGTGACCGGAGTCGAGCACCACCCAGTCGCCGATGGACAGCGTGTCTTCGATAATGATGAACAGGCCGGTGATCACATCCTGCACCAGTTGTTGCGAACCAAAACCAATGGCCAGGCCGACCACCCCGGCACCGGCCAGCAGCGGCGCTACGTTGATCCCGAGGTTGGCCATGGTGGTGATCGCGCAGATCACCACCAGGACGATCTTCACCGCATTGCGCAGCAGCGGCAGGATGGTTTTCACCCGCGTGCTCGGTTGGCGACCGGAGCGCTTGTTGACCGGTGGTTTCAAGGCTTCCTGGATCGCCGTGTCGAGTACCACCCAGAACAGCCAGGTCATCAGCAGGATCAGGCCGATGCTGCTCAGCGAATCGCTGATCGCGCGGCCCACCGAGTTGCGTTGGGCGAACTCGAACAGCGACACGCCCCAGATCCGCCCGAGGATTTCAATAAAAGCAATGGCCATGGCGATGCGCAGGATCGCGTGCAACAGGCTGAGAAAACGTTCCTTGTAGGCGCTGCTGCGCTGGATCGCCACCTGGCTGCGGGATTTGAACAGGTGTTGCAACACGGTGCTGAGGAATACCGTGCCGATCAGCAGGATCGTGGTGAACAACGCGCAACGCAGGGCCTTCTGATTATCGTCGCCGGCACCGATCAAGTTGATTGCCGAGACCAGTACCATCAACAGGATCGGCCAGTACCACAACCCGGAAAACACCCGCAGAGATTGCTGGAGCGCCGGATGTTTCAAGCGCTGCGCCAACGGCCGGTTGCGGATCAGGTGGGCGACCGGACGGCGCAGGCGAACCACTAATACGCCAAAGATTACTGTCGCAAGCAGGCCGGTGAATACCGCAATGCTGCTGGTGATATTGCCGCCCAGTTGGCGTGCGATCTGCGGACTGGTCAAGGCGTCGCTGAGGGCGGCGAGAAAGCCGATGAGGAACAGCGGCTTGGGGCAGTAGCCGCGAATGATCTGCACCGCCGGGCGCTTGTGGCCGACATTGAACATGACGATCACACACAGCAGCATTGACGTGGAGAAGATGCCACTGCTGGTGGCATAGGCAAAACACAGCGCCAGCGCCCGCCCCACGGAGGTGGGCAGGAAATGGCTGACATACAAGGTCAGGGGCAGGCATATCAGCGCCGGGATCGTGTAAGGCACCACATAGCCCAGCACCGCAAGGAGGCGTTTGCGCCGTTCGAAAAACCTGCGTTGCCCCAGTCGTCTCACTATCACGCGCCCCAGTAACGTCAGCAGCGTAAAGGCGCCGATCCACACACCGGACAGCAACAGGAAGTCCCCGGCCACGCTCCACGGCGAACGCTCAGCGGTCTGGTTGACCAGGCGACCGACTTCGTTGGCAGCCCGGTCGGCCCGCAGGCGCCATTCGTCAATGAAGTTCTGGTTGAGGTCCAGTTTTTGCTGCACATCATCAATGCTGGAACTGATCGCACCGAGAAGGCCGCCTTCCACCAGCAACTCCGGCTTGGCCGGCGCTTCAGGTTCCGGCGCGGTGGCCGCCGCTTGCAGCGCACCGCTGCCGCAAAACAGCAGCGCGCCGAGCAGTAATGCAGTCTTGAGATTCAGCAAAACACCGAGCTCCTTCAGAAGGGTCTGTAAGGAACTGACGGGTTTGCGCGTTGATCGTTCCCCTTCAACGGCATCTTTATGCCGTCTGTAGGACGCTGGAAACTTTCCGTCAAAAATCACAGTCAGCCATAAACGAGGGCCAGGCCCCACCACTTTTTCACAGGAGCAACTATGGCTGCGATTCCCGACTGGGTGCCCATCACCCCCAGCGTCGCCATCACTCGCTTCACGGTGTTGACGGTCAATATCCACAAGGGCTTCACCGCACTGAATCGACGCTTCATCCTGCCCGAATTGCGTGAAGCCGTGCGCAGCGTGGGCGCCGACATGGTGTTCCTGCAGGAAATCCACGGCACCCACGAGCGCCACCCCCAGCGCTTCAGTGACTGGCCGAACATGCCGCAGTACGAGTTCCTCGCCGACAGTATCTGGCCGCAATTCGCCTACGGTCGTAACGCGGTCTATCCCCATGGCGACCACGGTAATGCATTGCTGTCGAAGTTCCAGATTGTGCGTTACGACAATCTCGATATCTCCCAAAGCGGCCATGAAAACAGGGGCCTGCTGCATTGCGTGCTGCGCTTGCCGGGCACCGGCCAGGAGATCCATGCGATCTGCATCCACCTGGGTTTGCGTGAAGTGCACCGCCAGCAGCAATTACGCTTGATCGAGCAGCGCATCAGCGAAATCCCGGCCGATGCACCGTTAGTGGTGGCCGGTGATTTCAACGATTGGCGCCAGAAGGCCGACCTGAGCAAGGCGGGTTTGAAGGAAGTGTTTATCGAGTCCATGGGCAAACCCGCGCGCACCTTCCCGGCGCGTTTGCCGTTGCTGCCGCTGGACCGGATTTATGTACGCAACCTGAAGGTGCATAACCCCAGGGTGCTGACGACGCGGCCATGGTCCCACCTCTCCGACCATGTGCCGCTATCGGTGGAGATCGAGCTATGAACGTGGCCGTGGAACATATCTCCACCGACCAGCCGCCGGACGAAACCAAGGCCCGCGACCTGGATTATGGCTGGCAGAGTGGCAACCAGATCGAGTTGCTGGAAAATGGCGAGGCGTATTTTCCCAAGGTGTTCGAAGCCCTGCGCGCGGCGCAGCGTGAGATTCTGCTGGAGACCTTCATTCTCTTCGAAGACAAGGTGGGTCATGAGCTGCACGGCATCCTGATCGAGGCCGCGCAGCGTGGAGTGAAAGTGGTGGCAAGCCTGGACGGTTTTGGTTGCGGCGAGCTGACGCCCTCGTTTCTCGGTGAGCTGGCGGACGCCGGGGTGACGGTGCAGATGTTTGACCCGGCGTCCAAGACACTAGGCTTTCGCACCAACTGGTTTCGTCGCCTGCACCGCAAGATTGTGGTGGTGGATGCGCAGGTGGCGTTTATTGGCGGGATCAATTTCTCCGCCGATCATTTGGGAGATTTCGGTCCAGAAGCCAAGCAGGATTATGCAGTGCGGGTGGTGGGCCCGGCGGTGGCGGACCTGCATCATTTTGCCCTGGCGCAAAGTGGTCGCCAAGTCCGCGCGCGACGTGGCTGGCGGCGGCGCCAGCAGCGGCCTTCGTTGTGGTCCACCGACCAGGGCGATGGCCTGGTGCGGCTGATTTACCGCGACAACGTGCAACATCGCGATGATATTGAAGAGGCGTACATCCACGCACTGAGCAAGGCGCAAAAACGTGCGGTGATTGCCAACGCCTATTTCTTCCCCGGCTACCGCTTGCTGCGGGAAATCCGCAACGCCGCGCGCCGTGGCGTGAGGGTGCAATTGATCATGCAGGGCCAGCCCGATGTGCTGCTGGCCAAGTTGGCGGCGCGGATGCTCTACGACTATCTGCTCAAGGACGGGGTGGTGATCCACGAGTATTGCCAGCGCCCCCTGCACGGCAAAGTCGCGTTGGTGGATGACGAATGGAGCACCGTGGGGTCGAGCAACCTGGACCCGTTGAGCCTGTCGCTGAACCTGGAAGCCAACGTGTTGATACGCGACCGAGCCTTCAACCAGCACTTGTACGAACGCCTGGAAACACTCGCCAACAATCATTGCCAGACCATGCCGGAAAACCGCAAACCACGCTTGTGGCTGTGGCGATTGACCGTGGGCTTTCTGGTATTTCATGTGATGCGCCACTTCCCAGCGTTGACGGGATGGCTGCCGGCGCACAAGCCACGATTGAAACCCATCGAGAGCCAGGCCAATGACCGCTGAATCCCGGTTCAAACGCTGGAAGAAACCGCTGACTATCGCCTTTTTCCTGGTGCTGATCGTGCTGTTCACTCTGCTGGCGCGGCGTATCGACTGGAGCGAAGTGCTGCAGACCCTGGGTGACTTCAAGGTGCGCACTCTGGTGATCGCGGGCGCACTGACGTTGTGCAGCTTTCTGGTATACGCCAGCTTCGACTTGATCGGCCGCACCTACATCCGCCAGAACCTGGTGTGGAAGCAGATCCTGCCGGTGGGCATCATCAGCTACGCCTTCAACCTCAACCTGAGCGCGTGGGTGGGCGGCATCGCCATGCGTTATCGCCTGTATTCGCGCCTGGGCGTGAGCACCGGCAATATCGCCAAAATTCTCGGCCTGAGCCTGGCCACCAATTGGTTTGGCTACATGGCGATTGCCGGGGTGGTGTTCAGCAGCGGCCTGGTGACCATGCCGCCGGGGTGGAAGGTCAGCACCACGGCATTGCAGGGCATTGGCGCGTTGTTGGTACTGGCCAGCCTCGGCTATCTGGTGGCCTGCCAGTTTTCGAAGAAGCGCGCGTGGACGATTCGCGGCATGGAAATCAACCTGCCGTCGGTGCGCATGGCGTGCCTGCAGTTGCTGCTCGGCGCGTTGAACTGGTCGCTGATGGCGGCGGTGATTTTCACCCTGCTGCCGGCCAAGCTGGACTATCCACTGGTGTTGGGCGTGTTGCTGATCAGCGCGATTGCCGGGGTGCTCACCCATATTCCCGCCGGGCTGGGCGTGCTGGAGGCGGTGTTTATTGCACTGCTGCAGCATGAGGCGTCGCGGGGCAGTCTGCTCGCCGGATTGATCGCGTATCGGGCGATTTACTTCATCTTGCCGCTGCTGATCGCGCTGGTGATGTACCTCGGTGTGGAGGCCAAGGCCAAGGCGTTGCGGGTGAAGAAAACACCCGCCTGAACCCTTACTGGGACTGGATGATGCTCAACCGTTCGCCCACCACCATCTCGGTGATCCAATCCACCAGGATTGAGGTGTACGCCTGTTGGGACACCGGATCGCTGAGGGAATGGTCGGCGCCATCGATGATGCGATGGGTCAGGGAATGGGTCTGCTGGCACGCCGCACGGTAGCTCATGATGGTCGCGTGGGGCACGTGGTCATCGGCTTCCGATTCGACGATCAATACATCCCCGGTAAATGCCGAACACGCATGCAAGGCGCGATTGGTTTCGGCGTGGACCAAGGTGCTGCGGTAATCCATCAGGTCGGCCTTATCCAAGTCACGCTTGGGCTTGAGCCATTCCTGGTCGCGGTACAGCGCCGGCACGCGCAGCGCCAGCCAGCGTACCGGGCGCAGCGAGGTGAGGATCGCCGCGAGGTAGCCGCCGTAACTGGTGCCCACTACCGCCACCGCCGAGGTGTCGATGGCCGGGTGAGCCAGCAGCCGGTCATAGGCCGCCAGCAGGTCGCGCAGATTGTCTTCGCGGGTGACGCGGGACAAAGGAATACCCGTGCCAGCGTGCCCGCGCAGGTCGAAGGTCAGGCATACACATCCCAAGCCGGCGATGCCTTTGGCGCGCTCAAGGTCTCGCTCCTGGCTGCCACCCCAACCGTGCACAAACAACACGCCAGGCACTTTGGATTTGGGGCTCAGGAAGGTGCCGCTCATCTGTTCGTCGTCGATATCGATCGCAATGCTTTCGCTTCTAGCCGTCATAAGATTCAACCGTCACGTACTTGAGAAGGAACTCGCTGTTTTCCGCCGGGCCGCGATACACCTCGATGGCATCAGCCGGCAAGGGTCGATCCACATAGGTTTCCACGGAGGACACATGGATCGCACGCAGGCCGGGATTGTTGATAAAGCTTTGCAGGGCCGCGACTTCGGCACTGCTGGCCCCGCCCATGCGCCAGGATTGTTCGAGCACGCCGCTGCGACGCTGGCCGTTATTGTCGAGACCCTGGGCGATGTCGTAATTGCGCCGTGATGCGTAGAAGCCGGGATAGGCTTCATCGGCGGCCGCGTCGAAGACTTGGGCTTGCTCGATGGCCTCGCGAACGTCGTCGGGTAATTCGAGTTGCAGCAGGTCGTCGTAGTAACCGGGCACCACCAACAGGTTGGAGCCGCCGTAGACCTCTTCGCCCTGTCCATCTTTCGTCAGGTATTGCTCGCCGCAGTAGCTGAACACGTGATCGCCGATAAAACTCTGGCCGACACTGTGGGTGACCACGTTGTGCAGGTCTTGCTCCAGCACCACGCCTAGGTTGAAGAGTTGTGCGGCATCCGGTCGCGTCAGCACCGCTTCGAATTCATCCAGACTGTGGATAACTTCCTGGCCTCGGCCCGCGCAGGCGTGCACGGGTTTCAGGCGAATGGGGCCGCTGGACAGCAAGCGTGCAGCGGCGGGTCGCGCGTCTTCCAGCGCAAAGACGCTCAAGCCCTCCAGCACGACTTTTCGCACACGTTCGCCAAACAACCCCGACCACCCTTCGGGCGCTTTGGCTTCAGGGCTGAGCAAGCCATGACTGATCGCCTTGGTGCAGATGAAGTCGTGGTCGACATAACCGCCCCACAAATCCTCCGGACCTTGGATATTCAGTGCCCGCGCCTGGCCGGGACCGACCAGGGTTTGTGTGGGCAGCAGGTATAACGCCCTCCCCGCGTGCAGATCAGCGTCATAGCTTCCACCGAACTTCAGCCCGAGGATCTGCGCCAGCCAGCGTGCCAAGGCACGATTGGTTTCGACCTCATGCAGCGGCGCGCCATCACGCGTGGAGTGAGCAACGACCAGCTTCTTGCGTTGAATCGGGGTCATGCGTCCCCCTTGGCCATCCCGCCATGTGTGTACGCAGAAGGTTGCAGGGATCAGGCCAAGGCTCTTCCATGGAGGATGCTTTTCAAATCAAGGCGTTACGAAAAAACCGATGGCAGTTAGCCTGTTTTATTCTGCACGACGCCGCGTTAACGCAGCGGCGTTCTGCACGATTCACACGCCAAAACGGCTGCGGTAATCGCTGGGCGCAAGGCCGGTGATTTTCTTGAAGGTGGCGCGAAAGGCGCTGGGGTCCTGGTAGCCCACGGTCCAGGCGATATGGTCGATGGTGCCGTTGGTGAATTCCAGCATCTGCCGCGCCTTGCCCACACGCAGGTGCTGGCAGTATTCGGTGGGTTTCAAACCGGTGGCGCTGCGAAAACGCCGCAGGAAAGTCCGCTCTTCCAAACCGGCTTCCTGGGCCATTGCCGCCAGGGAAACATCCACCGCACCGCTGGCCTGCAACCAGTGCTGAACCTTGAGGATGGCTGTGTCACCGTGGCCAAGAATCGGCGCGAAGTTGCTGCCGCACTGGCTGGCGCTGTCACTGTGCTCGATCACCAGGAAACGCGCGGTATCGGCTGCGATGCTTGGGCCCATCAGGCGGTCGACCAGGCGCAGGCCGAGTTCGGACCAGGCCATCAAGCCGGCGGTGGTGATCAGGTCGCCATCATCGACGATCGGCTTGTCGGCCTCCAGGCGCACCGCCGGGTAGCGGCTGGCGAAGGATTTGGCGGAGGACCAATGGGTGGTGGCGCTGCGCCCGTCGAGCAACCCGCTGCGCGCCAACATGATCGAGCCAATGCACACACCGCCCAGTACCGTGCCTGCCGCATGTTGCTGGCGAATCCATTCCAGCAGCGCCGGGGGTGCCTGGTCTTCTGTAAACTCGCCGATCGACGGCGGCACCAGCACCGCCATCATCGGCTGCTCGGGACCGGGATAGCTGCTGAAAACACGCACCGGTGTGCCGGCGCTATCCACCTGCCAATGGCTGACCCGCAGCAATGGCAACTGCGCGGATTGATGCTCGGCGGCGATGCGATTGGCCACGCCAAACAGGTCAGTCAAACCGTGCACGGCGGCCAGTTGCGCCCCCTGGTAGATCAACACGCCCAGCTCAACCACGACCATTGTCAGTTTTCCCCCTGTTATTGTCGGTGCAGCCAATCCCAGGTGTGGGCGCCAGCTAAGATACTGGCCCCATCAACCCATCACGAGGCAACACACATGGCCAAGCAAGCGCTCATCCTAATCGATATCCAGAACGACTACTTCCCCCAGGGCAAGTGGCCACTTGACGGCGTGGACGCCGCAGCGGACAAAGCCGCGCAGGTGCTGCAAGCGTTTCGCCAGGCGGGCGATGCGGTGATTCATGTGCGCCATGAGTTCACCTCCGATGACGCACCGTTCTTCACGCCGGGCTCCGAGGGTGCGCACCTGCATGGCAAAGTGTTGAACGAGGGCAACGAGCCGGTGGTGCTCAAGCATTTCGTGAATGCGTTCCGCGAGACCAACCTGCGTGCCCTGTTGGAACAGCGCAGCATCACGGACCTGGTAGTGGTCGGCAGCATGAGCCACATGTGCATCGACGCGGTGGTGCGGGCGGCGGCGGACCTGGGCTACACGGTCACGGTGGTTCATGACGCGTGCGCCACGCGGGACCTGGAGTTCAATGGGCAGGTGATTCCGGCGGCGCAGGTGCATGGGGCTTACATGGCGTCGCTGGCGTTTGGGTATGCGAGCGTGGTGTCGGCGGATGAGTATTTGAAGGCGCAAGCGGCGGCATGACCGCCACTTGTCCTTTGGACGTCAGCGGGTCGCGATGATGAACAGGCGCGGAAACGGTAGTAGTACAGTGCCGTCAGCCAGGGCTGGATAGGCACGGGTCATTCGCGCCTGGTATTCCTGCAGGAAAGCGGTTTTTTCGCTGTCGGCCAAAGGCGCGAGGAAGGGCCTCAGCGCCGATGCCTTGAACCACTCCACTACTGCCGCGTGGCTCGCCAACGGGTGCTGGTAGGTGGTGCGCCACACATCGACCGTACTGCAATGTTTGCTCAGCAGTTCGTAGTAGTAGCTCGCCGTGTGGCGCTCGTTGTGTTTGACCGCACCGATCTTTGCCGACCATGGACCCTCTGCCGCGACTTCGCGGGCGAGCTGGTGGGCGGGTTCGTCGAGGTTGTCCGGGGTTTGCACCGCCAGCGTACCGCCGGGCGTCAGTTGGCGGACCAGGTGCGGGTACAGCGTGGCGTGGTCCGGCAGCCACTGCAGGGACGCGTTGGCCAGGATCACATCGAAGGCGCACACAGGGTTCCAGGCACCGATATCCGCCAGTTCGAAGTTCAATGTCGGTAGCCGTTTGCGGGCGTCGACCAGCATGTCATCGGAACTGTCCATACCGGTGATGTGCGCTTGCGGGAAACGCTCGGCCAGCACCTCAGTCGAGTTACCGGGACCGCAGCCCAAATCGACGGCATTGTACACTTCAACGTTCGGAATGGCCGCGACCAGGTCACGGACAGGGCGGGTGCGCTGCTGTTCGAACATCGTGTACTGCTTGGCTGACCAGGTCATCACGGCTTTCCTTCTTCTTGAGGTTGTCCACAGCCTAAATCTTGTGAGCCATGAGAACAAATGCCAGGATTGATGCACTCCCATACCTGAAAAGTATCCCTATGCTGGAACTTCGCCAACTCAAGGCTTTTGTGGCCATCGCCGAAGAAGGCTATATCACCCGCGCCGCCGAACGCCTGGGCATGCAGCAACCGCCGTTGACGCGGATGCTGCAAAGCCTTGAGGCCGAACTGGGTGTGGTCTTGATGGAGCGCCTGCCCCGTGGCGTGCGGCCCACGACGGCCGGGCTCGCATTGCTGGACGAAGCACGTGAGATTCTCGCCCAGGCAGACAGGATTGCAGAGGTGGTGCGCCGCGCCGCACGGGGCGAGCGTGGGCGCCTGGCGATCGGGTTTACCAGTTCGGCGGCGCTGCATCCCTTTGTACCGAGTGTATTGCGGCGGTTTCGCGAAACCTTTGTCGGCGTGACAGTGGTGCTGGAGGAAGCCGGGACCGGCGAACTGCTGGACGCGTTGATCCATGAGAAGCTCGATGCAGCATTTATCCGCTCGCCCCTCAGCGCAACCCAGTCGCTGCAAGACAAACCGATTTTGGTGGAGCCCATGTTGCTGGCGTTGCCCACGGATCATCCTCTGGCAATCGATCCGGGATCTCCCCTGCCCTTGTCGGCATTGGCGACCGAGTCCTTCGTGCTCTACCGCCGGCGTGTGGGGCTGGGTTTGTACGACGCAATTCTGGTGGCCTGCCGTGAAGCAGGGTTCAGCCCGCAGGTGGTGCAGGAAGCTCCGCGCATGACCGCCACACTAAGCCTGGTGGCTGCTGGACTTGGGGTATCCATCGTGCCAGCGTCGATGCAGCGCTTGCGCGGGGATGGCATCGTTTATCGGGAATTGACGGAGTGCCGCAGCCTGGTGGCGCCGTTGCATTTGGCGACGCGGATCGATGACGGTTCGGCGATGCTGCAGCGGTTCAAGGAGATGGTTGTCACCGCCGCCTCGACTGAAGCTGATCACGGGTGATAAAAAACCCCCGAGGCCTGAGCCAGCGGGGGTTCTGTGTGTTCCGGGTGTTAAACCTCAGAACGGGATATCGTCATCAAAGCTGTCGAAATCCGGAGCCGGTTGCGGCGCGGCCTGTTGTGGCGCTGGACGCGACTCACGCTGTGGCTGCTGACTTGGCTGCGGGCGCGACGGCTGTGGACGCGGAGCCGAGTTGGACATGCCGCCCTGGCCCTGTTGGTCGCCCTGTGGACGGCCGCCCAGCAGTTGCATGGTGCCTTGCATGTCGACCACGATTTCAGTGGTGTAACGCTTGATGCCGTCTTTTTCCCACTCGCGGGTCTGCAGCTTGCCTTCGATGTAGACCTGCGAACCTTTGCGCAGGTACTCGCCGGCGATCTCTGCGACCTTGCCGAACATCGACACACGGTGCCATTCGGTTTTCTCGACCTTCTGGCCGGTCTGCTTGTCGGTCCACTGTTCGCTGGTCGCCAGACTCAGGTTGGTCACGGCGTTACCGTTAGGCAAGTAGCGAACTTCGGGATCCTGGCCGCACGTACCGACCAATATGACTTTGTTAACCCCACGGGCCATAACGTTCTCCTAGGCTGGGCGCGCTGTCGGCACTGGGTTGACCAGTTGCTCGAGCGTCGCGCGATCCAATAATTCGGTGTCCAATTTGATGTAGATGGCGGCTTCTTCAGCAACAACCACGGCATCGGTAACCCCAGTAACGGCCTTAAGGCGCTCGACCAGACCGGCTTCGCGGATCGCTTCGGGCGATAACGGCAAGCGCAGACTCGTCACATAGGGAGGTTCGCGCATGGTAACAGCAAAGGCCAGCCAGAGGGCAGCCAGACCTGCGCATCCAAGGAACACAACCGACAAACCGCCATGCTGGAACATCCAGCCACCCATGATGCCGCCCAGTGCGGAACCCAGGAACTGGCTGGTGGAATACACCCCCATCGCCGTCCCTTTGCCGCCGGCCGGTGAAACTTTACTGATCAGCGAAGGCAGCGACGCCTCCAGCAGGTTGAACGCGGTGAAGAACACCACCGTGCCGATTACCAGCGCCCGCAGGCTGTCGCCGAACTGCCAGAAGAATAGCTCAGTGAGCATCAGCGTCGCGACGGCGCCGAGCAAAACTCGTTTCATTTTGCGTTTCTTTTCGCCGTAGATGATGAAGGGGATCATGGCGAAGAACGAAATCAGCAGCGCAGTAAGGTAGACCCACCAGTGCTGCTCCTTGGGCAGGCCGGCTTTTTCTACCAAGGCCAGAGGCAAGGCGACAAAGCTGCACATCAGCATGGCGTGTAATACGAAGATACCTAAATCCAGGCGCAGCAGGTCCGGGTGCTTGAGCGTCGGCAACAGGGCCTTGCGCGCAACGCCTGACTCACGGTGCTGCAACGTGCCAGTGGAGCGCGGCACCATGAAGGCCACGATCACGATGCCGAACAGTGCCATACCGCCTGTGGCCAGGAACAGCCCGTGCAAACCAAACGCGCGAGTCAGCAAGGGCCCCACCACCATGGCCACGGCAAACGACAGGCCGATGGTCATGCCGATCATGGCCATGGCCTTGGTGCGATGTTGTTCGCGGGTCAGGTCGGACAGCAACGCCATGACCGCAGCGGAAATCGCGCCCGCGCCTTGCAGGATGCGCCCGGCGATCACGCCCCAGATGGAATCGGATTGAGCCGCGAGCACGCTGCCGAGGGCGAACACGATCAGCCCCAGGTAGATCACAGGGCGGCGACCGATGCGGTCGGAAATGATCCCGAACGGAATCTGGAAAATCGCCTGGGTCAGGCCATAGGCGCCAATCGCCAGGCCGATCAACGCGGGGGTTGCGCCTGCGAGATCCATTCCATAGGTCGCCAGCACCGGCAACACCATAAACATGCCCAGCATACGGAAGGCGAACACCAGGGCCAGACCGCTTGCCGCTCGGGTCTCGCCGCTACTCATGCGTTCGCTGTGGGGATCGTGCATGGAAAAACCTCGTGTGAACCGGCGGCGATTCTACCAGTCCCATCGATTGAGAGGGTATATGCGGCGCTTTGCCGCGCAGCTTTCATCTAAGGCTGCAAGCGGCCTTTTGACAGTGTATATTCATCCAGTCTTTCGCCGTATACTCCGGCATTATTTACGCCCGCCGTGCGAGGCCATCTTGGACAAGATCCTGATTCGTGGGGCTAGAACCCACAACCTGAAGAACATCGACCTGACCCTGCCCCGGGACAAACTGATCGTCATCACCGGCTTGTCCGGGTCCGGCAAATCTTCGCTGGCGTTCGACACGCTGTATGCCGAAGGCCAGCGCCGCTATGTGGAATCCCTGTCGGCCTATGCCCGGCAGTTCCTGTCGATGATGGAGAAGCCCGACGTCGACACCATTGAAGGCCTGTCGCCGGCCATTTCCATCGAGCAGAAGTCGACCTCCCATAACCCGCGTTCCACCGTGGGCACCATTACCGAAATCTACGATTACCTGCGCCTGCTGTATGCACGCGTGGGTATTCCTCGTTGCCCGGACCACGACATTCCCCTGGAAGCCCAGACCGTCAGCCAGATGGTCGACCTGGTGCTGGCCCAGCCGGAAGGTGCCAAGCTGATGCTGCTGGCACCGGTGATCCGTGAGCGCAAGGGCGAACATCTTTCCGTTTTCGAAGAGCTGCGTGCGCAAGGTTTTGTGCGTGCGCGGATCAACGGCAAGCTGTATGAGCTGGACGAAGCGCCGAAGCTCGACAAGCAGAAGAAGCATTCGATCGATGTCGTGGTCGACCGCTTCAAGGTGCGCGCCGACCTGCAGCAGCGCCTGGCGGAATCCTTCGAAACCGCATTGAAACTGGCCGACGGTATTGCACTGGTGGCGCCGATGGACGACGAGCCAGGCGAAGAGATCATCTTCTCCGCCCGGTTTGCCTGCCCGATCTGCGGCCACGCCATCAGCGAGCTGGAACCCAAGCTGTTTTCCTTCAACAACCCGGCCGGCGCCTGCCCGACCTGTGATGGCCTGGGCGTGAAGCAGTTCTTCGACATCAAGCGCCTGGTCAACGGTGACCTGACGCTGGCGGAGGGGGCCATACGCGGCTGGGACAGGCGCAACGTCTATTACTTCCAGATGCTGGGGTCGTTGGCGTCGCACTATAAATTCAGCCTGGAAGTGCCTTTCAACCAACTGCCGGCGGACCAGCAGAAGGTCATCCTGCATGGTAGCGGCTCGCAGAACGTCGACTTCAAGTACCTGAACGACCGTGGCGATATCGTCAAGCGCTCCCACCCGTTCGAAGGCATTGTGCCGAACCTTGAGCGTCGCTACCGCGAGACTGAATCGGCCAGCGTGCGCGAAGAGCTGGCGAAATTCCTCAGCACCCAGCCTTGCCCGGATTGCCGCGGCACGCGCCTGCGTCGTGAGGCGCGGCATGTATGGGTGGGCGAAAAGACCCTGCCGGCGGTGACCAGCCTGCCGATCGGCGATGCCTGCGAATACTTTGGCGTGCTCAAACTGACCGGTCGCCGTGGGGAGATCGCCGACAAGATCCTCAAGGAGATTCGCGAGCGGCTGCAGTTCCTGGTCAACGTAGGCCTGGATTACCTGTCGTTGGATCGCAGCGCCGATACCTTGTCCGGCGGCGAAGCCCAACGGATTCGCCTGGCCAGCCAGATTGGTGCCGGCCTCGTGGGTGTGCTGTACATCCTTGATGAACCGTCGATTGGTTTGCATCAACGTGACAACGATCGCCTGCTGGGTACGTTGAAACACCTGCGGGATATCGGTAACACGGTGATCGTGGTCGAGCACGATGAAGACGCGATTCGCCTGGCGGATTACGTGGTCGACATCGGCCCGGGTGCGGGTGTGCATGGTGGGCATATTGTCGCCGAGGGCACGCCTGCCGAAGTCATGGCGCACCCGGACTCGCTGACCGGCAAGTACCTGTCCGGCCGCGTGAAGATCGAAGTACCCGCCAAACGTACGCCACGCAACAAAAAGCTGGCGCTGCACCTCAAGGGCGCGCGTGGCAACAACCTGCGCAATGTCGACCTGGAAATTCCACTGGGCCTGCTGACCTGCGTGACCGGTGTTTCCGGCTCGGGCAAGTCGACGCTGATCAACAACACGCTGTTCCCGCTGAGTGCCACCGCCCTGAATGGCGCGACCACCCTGGAAGCGGCGGCCCATGACAGCATCAAGGGCCTGGAACACCTGGATAAGGTGGTCGATATCGACCAAAGCCCGATTGGCCGTACACCACGCTCCAACCCGGCGACCTACACCGGACTGTTCACACCGATTCGTGAGCTGTTTGCGGGCGTTCCGGAATCACGCTCAAGGGGCTACGGACCGGGCCGGTTCTCGTTCAACGTCAAGGGCGGCCGCTGTGAAGCGTGCCAGGGCGATGGCTTGATCAAGGTGGAGATGCACTTCCTCCCGGACATCTACGTACCGTGCGATGTGTGCAAGAGCAAGCGCTATAACCGCGAGACGCTGGAGATCAAATACAAAGGCAAGAGCATCCATGAAACCCTCGAGATGACCATCGAGGAAGCGCGTGAGTTCTTTGACGCGGTTCCGGCGCTGGCGCGCAAGCTACAGACCCTGATGGATGTAGGCCTTTCATATATCAAGCTGGGGCAGTCAGCTACGACGCTGTCTGGTGGTGAAGCACAACGGGTGAAGTTGTCTCGTGAGCTGTCCAAGCGCGACACCGGCAAGACCCTGTATATCCTCGATGAGCCGACCACCGGCCTGCACTTCGCGGATATCCAGCAACTGTTGGACGTGCTGCACCGCCTTCGCGACCACGGCAATACCGTGGTGGTGATCGAGCACAACCTTGATGTGATCAAGACGGCCGACTGGCTGGTAGACCTGGGGCCGGAAGGTGGTTCCAAGGGCGGTCAGATTATCGCCGTGGGCACGCCGGAGCAGGTTTCCGAAATGCCGCAGTCACACACTGGTTACTACTTGAAACCACTGTTGGAACGCGACCGGGCCTGACTTTTTCGGGCCCAATGAAAAGCCCCTGTCACTTTGCAGTGACAGGGGCTTTTTGCTGCCGGGAATCAGAACTGCGATTGCAGGTAATTCTCCAGGCCAATCAACTTGATCAGGCCCAGCTGCTTTTCCAGCCAGTAGGTGTGATCTTCTTCGGTGTCATTCAACTGCACCCGCAGGATTTCCCGAGTGACAAAGTCGCTGTGCTGTTCACACAGCTCGATGCCTTTGCAAAGCGCGGCACGGACCTTGTATTCGAGGCGCAGGTCGGCAGCGAGCATGTCAGGGACCGTAGTACCCACATCCAGGTCATCCGGACGCATACGCGGCGTGCCTTCGAGCATGAGGATTCGGCGCATCAGTGCGTCGGCGTGCTGTGCTTCTTCTTCCATCTCGTGGTTGATACGCTCGTAGAGCTCGGTAAAGCCCCAGTCTTCGTACATGCGCGAATGGATGAAATATTGGTCACGAGCCGCCAGTTCGCCCGTCAGCAACGTGTTGAGGTAATCGATTACGTCGGGGTGACCTTGCATCGCCCTACATCTCCCTGCTTGAAAGTCTGTAGTTTGAACCATGATGACTCGAAGGTCACGGGACCAACGGCAGAAAAGTGAAGATTTCCCGAGAAAAGTAGCGGATTTAACGCAAAAACCGCCCAAATGAGGGCGGTTCTGCTTATCGTTTAGAGTCAGTTAAGCGATACACCCAACGCCTTTGCGATTGCTTCTCCATAAGCAGGATCAGCCTTGTAGAAGTGTTGCAGCTGGCGCTGAACCACGTCGCTGGAAACGCCACCCATTGCGCCGGCAATGTTGTTGGTGAGCAACGCTTTCTGCTCATCGCTCATCAGGCGGAACAGCGCACCTGCGTGACTGTAGTAATCAGTGTCCTCTCTGTGATCGTAGCGGTCAGCCGCGCCATTAAGTGCCAGTGCAGGCTCTGCATACTGTGGCGCTTGCTTCGGTGCATCGGCGTAGCTGTTCGGCTCGTAATTAGGCGCCGCACCACCGTTACTGCCGAATGCCATCGAGCCATCACGCTGGTAGCTGTTTACTGGGCTACGTGGGGCGTTCACCGGCAGTTGCTGGTGATTGGTACCAACGCGGTAGCGGTGGGCATCTGCGTAGGCGAATACACGACCTTGCAGCATGCGGTCTGGCGACAGGCCTACGCCTGGAACCATATTGCTCGGACCGAATGCGGCTTGCTCCACTTCAGCAAAGTAGTTCTGCGGGTTGCGGTTCAACTCCAGTTCGCCGACTTCGATCAAAGGGAATTCCTTCTGCGACCAGGTTTTGGTCACATCGAAAGGATTCTCGTAATGAGCGTTGGCCTGGGCCTCGGTCATGATCTGGATGCACACGCGCCATTTCGGGAAGTCACCGCGCTCGATCGCGCCAAAGAGATCGCGCTGGGCGTAATCAGGGTCAGTACCGGCCAAACGTCCAGCTTCGGCCGGCGCCAGGTTCTTGATGCCCTGTTTGGTTTTGTAGTGCCACTTGACCCAGTGACGCTCGCCCTTGGCGTTGATCAGGCTATAGGTGTGGCTGCCAAAACCGTGCATATGGCGGTAGCCATCGGGAATGCCACGGTCGGAAAACAGAATGGTGACCTGGTGCAACGCCTCAGGGGAGTGAGACCAGAAGTCCCACATCATTTGCGCGCTTTTCAGGTTGCTTTGCGGCAAGCGCTTCTGGGTATGGATGAAGTCAGGAAACTTCAACGGATCGCGAATGAAGAACACAGGGGTGTTGTTACCCACGATGTCCCAGTTGCCTTCTTCGGTGTAGAACTTAAGGGCGAACCCGCGTGGGTCGCGCTCGGTATCAGCCGAACCGCGCTCACCACCTACCGTAGAAAAGCGCAGGAAAGTCGGCGTCTGCTTGCCGACTGACTCGAACAACTTAGCACTGGTGTATTGGGTAATGTCTTTGGTGACCGTGAAAGTGCCATAGGCACCCGAGCCTTTGGCGTGTACGCGGCGTTCAGGGATGTTTTCACGGTTGAAGTGAGCGAGCTTCTCAATCAGGTGAAAATCGTCGAGGAGCAACGGGCCACGCGGGCCTGCGGAACGGGAATTCTGGTTGTCCGCAACGGGAGCACCGCTGGCGGTCGTAAGGATTTTATTCTGGCTCATGCTCAATTTCCCTCAGGTCGGACTTGAAACTGCCGGCTAATCGGCTTGGAGGGAGTATTGATCATCAACATGACGCCTACAAATTCATTAAATTGTAGGCCTCGATAGAAAATAACTACCAAACTCCCCTCGTGCATAGTGCCAAGCACAATCGACGGAAGCTTGTACAAATCGCGCTTTTCTAACGCGCACAAAAAACCGGGCACTAGGCCCGGTTCTTCGTTACAGCTTGTCGTCTTACTCGGCGCTTACAGCTTCGCCAGCAGTAGCACGATCAACCAACTCGACGTACGCCATAGGCGCGTTGTCGCCAGCGCGGAAACCGCACTTGAGGATGCGCAGGTAGCCACCCTCACGGGTAGCGTAACGCTTGCCCAGGTCGTTGAAGAGCTTACCAACGATAGCTTTCGAACGAGTACGGTCGAAAGCCAGACGGCGGTTAGCCAGGCTGTCTGTCTTGGCCAAAGTAATCAGCGGCTCAGCAACGCGACGCAGTTCTTTAGCTTTCGGCAGTGTAGTTTTGATCAGCTCGTGCTCGAACAGCGACACCGCCATGTTTTGGAACATGGCCTTGCGGTGCGAGCTGGTACGGCTCAGGTGACGACCACTTTTACGATGACGCATGGTTCATTCCTTACCAAACTCACGTTCGGTGATTACGACGATCAGGCAGTCGCCTTGTCGTCCTTCTTAAGACTTGCAGGCGGCCAGTTGTCGAGGCGCATGCCGAGGGACAGACCGCGGGAGGCCAGAACGTCCTTAATTTCAGTCAAGGATTTCTTGCCCAGGTTCGGAGTCTTCAACAGTTCTACTTCGGTACGCTGAATCAGGTCGCCGATGTAGTAAATGTTTTCCGCCTTAAGGCAGTTAGCCGAACGTACAGTCAGTTCCAGATCGTCAACCGGGCGAAGCAGGATCGGATCGATCTCGTCTTCCTGCTCGATTACCACTGGTTCGCTGTCACCCTTGAGGTCGACGAACGCAGCCAACTGCTGTTGCAGGATGGTTGCAGCGCGGCGGATAGCCTCTTCAGGATCCAGAGTACCGTTGGTTTCCAGATCAATAACCAGCTTGTCCAGGTTAGTACGCTGCTCGACACGGGCGTTTTCCACCACGTATGCGATGCGGCGAACCGGGCTGAACGAAGAGTCAAGCTGCAAGCGACCAATGCTGCGGCTTTCGTCTTCATCGCTCTGACGCGAGTCGGCCGGTTCATAACCACGACCACGAGCTACGGTGAGCTTCATGTTCAGGGCGCCGTTAGACGCCAGGTTAGCGATTACGTGATCGGGGTTAACGATCTCGACATCATGATCCAGCTGAATATCGGCAGCGGTAACCACCCCCGAACCCTTCTTCGACAAGGTCAGCGTAACTTCGTCACGGCCGTGCAGCTTGATAGCCAGACCTTTAAGGTTCAACAGGATTTCAATTACGTCTTCCTGTACACCTTCGATGGCGCTGTACTCGTGGAGCACACCGTCAATCTCGGCCTCGACTACTGCACAGCCGGGCATTGAGGACAACAGGATGCGGCGCAGCGCGTTGCCCAGGGTGTGGCCAAAACCACGCTCGAGAGGCTCGAGAGTGATCTTAGCGCGGGTTGGACTGACAACCTGCACATCAATGTGGCGGGGTGTCAGGAACTCATTTACCGAAATCTGCATGGATGCACCTATTTTCTAGCCCTTACTTGGAGTAGAGCTCGACAATCAGGCTTTCGTTGATGTCGGCGGACAGATCACTGCGAGCAGGAACGTTCTTGAAAACGCCCGACTTCTTCTCAGTGTCTACTTCTACCCATTCTACGCGGCCACGTTGGGCACACAGATCGAGAGCTTGGACAATGCGAAGTTGGTTTTTTGCTTTCTCGCGAACTGCGACCACGTCACCAGCACGAACCTGGTAGGACGGAACGTTTACGGTCTGACCGTTAACGCTGATCGACTTGTGCGATACCAGCTGACGGGATTCGGCACGAGTCGAACCAAAGCCCATACGGTATACAACGTTGTCCAGACGGCATTCGAGCAGTTGCAGCAGGTTTTCACCGGTTGCACCTTTCTTGCCAGCAGCTTCTTTGTAGTAGCCGCTGAACTGACGCTCGAGAACGCCGTAGATACGACGGACCTTCTGCTTTTCACGCAGTTGGGTGCCGTAGTCGGACTGGCGACCGCGGCGTTGGCCGTGGATACCAGGTGCTGCTTCGATGTTGCACTTCGATTCGATCGCGCGCACGCCGCTCTTCAGAAAGAGATCGGTGCCTTCGCGACGAGCGAGTTTGCATTTTGGACCAATGTAACGAGCCATTCTTTACAATCTCCTGGATTACACGCGGCGCTTCTTCGGCGGACGGCACCCGTTGTGCGGGATTGGCGTCACGTCGGTGATGCTGGCGATCTTATAGCCACAGCCGTTCAAAGCACGGACAGCAGACTCACGACCTGGACCTGGACCTTTGACGTTAACGTCGAGGTTTTTCAGGCCGTATTCCAGCGCAGCTTGACCAGCACGTTCAGCAGCTACTTGAGCAGCAAACGGGGTGGACTTGCGGGAACCGCGGAAACCCGAACCACCGGAGGTAGCCCAAGAAAGCGCGTTACCTTGACGGTCGGTGATGGTCACGATGGTGTTGTTAAAAGAAGCATGGATGTGGGCGATGCCATCAACCACTGTCTTTTTAACTTTTTTACGAGGACGAGCAGCAGGTTTTGCCATGATAATTTTCCTGTCGATTCGCTGGGGCGATTACTTGCGGATCGGCTTACGCGGACCTTTACGGGTACGCGCGTTAGTCTTGGTACGCTGACCGCGTACTGGAAGACCACGACGATGACGCAGACCGCGATAGCAACCGAGGTCCATCAAACGCTTGATTTTCATGTTGATTTCGCGACGCAGGTCACCTTCAGTGGTGAACTTCGCCACTTCGCCACGCAGCTGTTCAATCTGCTCGTCGCTCAGATCCTTGATCTTAGCGGCTGGATTTACACCAGCGACTGCGCAAATTTTCTGCGCAGTAGTGCGACCAACACCATAGATGTAGGTCAGCGAGATAACAGTGTGCTTGTTATCTGGAATGTTAACGCCTGCAATACGGGCCATTCAGTGGGACTCCAATTGACAGCTACCTACGCCCCGGAAGCCAAGAAATAGGGCGCGAGATAATATCGCTGTAATAACAAATAATCAACCCGGCAGCGCACTAGCTGCCGGGCTTCAAGCGGATCACACTCAGCCTTGGCGCTGTTTGTGACGCGGTTCCGCGCTGCAAATTACTCGAACAACACCTTCGCGGCGAATAATCTTGCAGTTACGGCACAGCTTTTTCACCGATGCACGAACTTTCATCACCAACTCCTCGAACCTTATGGGGTACTCAGCGCAACATGCCGCTGCCGTAGCCCTTCAGGTTGGCTTTCTTCATCAGGGATTCGTACTGGTGCGAAACGAGGTGCGATTGTACTTGGGACATGAAGTCCATCACAACCACGACCACGATCAGCAACGAGGTCCCGCCAAGGTAGAACGGAACGTTTGCTGCAACCACCAGGAACTGGGGCAACAAGCACACGGCCGTCATATATAGAGCACCGAACAGGGTCAAACGAGTCAGAACGCCATCAATGTAGCGCGCAGACTGCTCACCTGGACGGATGCCCGGAATAAAGGCACCGGACTTCTTCAGGTTTTCCGCTACGTCTTTCGGATTGAACATCAACGCCGTATAGAAGAAGCAGAAGAAAATAATCCCTGCACTAAACAGCAGAATATTCAACGGCTGACCAGGAGCGATCGACTGAGAGAGGTCCTGCAGCCAGCCCATATTTTCAGACTGACCAAACCAGGTACCCAACGAAGCCGGAAACAGCAAAATGCTGCTCGCGAAAATTGCCGGAATAACACCGGCCATATTCACTTTCAGCGGCAAGTGGCTGGTCTGCGCAGCAAAAACCTTACGGCCCTGCTGACGCTTGGCGTAGTGAACAGCAATACGACGCTGACCACGCTCAATGAACACCACAAAACCGATAATCGCTACTGCCAGCAAACCGATGGCAACCAAGGCAAAGATATTGATATCACCCTGACGTGCAGACTCGAAAGACTGCCCAATCGCTCTCGGAAGACCGGCGACGATACCTGCGAAAATCAACATCGAGATACCGTTGCCAACACCACGCTCAGTAATCTGCTCACCCAGCCACATCATGAACATCGCACCAGCCACAAACGTGGATACCGCGACGAAATGGAAGCCAAAGTCACCAGTGAACGCAACACCCTGCCCGGCCAGGCCAACGGACATGCCGATAGCTTGAACCAGGGCGAGGATGACAGTGCCGTAGCGGGTGTACTGGCTAATCTTGCGACGGCCAGCTTCACCTTCCTTCTTCAACTGCTCCAGCTGCGGACTGACGGCGGTCATCAGTTGCATGATGATCGATGCCGAGATGTACGGCATGATCCCCAGTGCAAAGATGCTCATCCGCTCCAGCGCGCCGCCGGAAAACATGTTGAACAAGCTAAGAATGGTCCCCTCATTCTGTCGAAACAGGTCTGCGAGTCGGTCCGGGTTGATACCTGGAACCGGGATGTGTGCGCCTATTCGGTAGACGATAATCGCCAGGAACAGAAAACGCAGACGAGCCCAAAGTTCAGACATACCGCCTTTGCCGAGCGCTGAGAGAGCACCTTGCTTAGCCATTTATTCCTCGAACTTGCCGCCAGCTGCTTCGATAGCCGAACGCGCACCCTTGGTGGCGCCGATTCCCTTGCCGATAGTGACAGCGCGAGTCACTTCACCGGACAGCATGATTTTCACACGCTGTACGTTGACGTTAATCACGTTGGCATCTTTCAGGGTCTGCACAGTAACGATGTCGCCTTCCACTTTAGCCAGCTCGGACAGACGCACTTCTGCGCGATCCATGGCTTTCAGGGATACGAAACCGAACTTAGGCAGGCGACGATGCAGCGGCTGTTGACCGCCTTCAAAGCCTGGAGCAATGGTGCCACCGGAGCGGGAGGTTTGACCTTTGTGGCCACGGCCACCAGTCTTACCCAAACCGCTACCGATACCACGGCCCGGACGATGCTTTTCGCGACGGGAACCCGGCGCTGGACTCAGATCATTGAGTTTCATCGATTAACCCTCTACACGCAGCATGTAGTAAGCCTTGTTGATCATCCCGCGATTCTCGGGAGTATCCTGGACTTCTACAGTGTGACCGATGCGACGCAGACCCAGACCTTTAACGCACAGTTTGTGGTTAGGGATGCGGCCGGTCATGCTTTTGATCAGCGTTACTTTAACGGTAGCCATGATCAGAAGATCTCCTTGACAGTCAGACCACGCTTGGCAGCGATGGACTCAGGAGATTGCATAGCTTTCAAACCTTTGAAAGTGGCGTGAACCACGTTAACCGGGTTAGTCGAGCCGTAGCACTTGGCCAGAACGTTCTGAACGCCAGCAACTTCGAGGACAGCACGCATAGCGCCGCCAGCGATGATACCGGTACCTTCAGAAGCAGGCTGCATGTACACCTTCGAAGCGCCATGGGCGGACTTCATTGCGTACTGCAGCGTGGTGCCGTTCAGATCAACTTGGATCATGTTGCGACGAGCAGCTTCCATTGCTTTCTGGATCGCAGCAGGCACCTCACGTGACTTGCCACGGCCGAAGCCAACACGCCCTTTACCATCACCTACCACGGTCAACGCGGTGAAAGTGAAGATACGGCCGCCTTTAACGGTTTTGGCTACGCGGTTAACTTGAACCAGCTTCTCAATGTAGCCTTCGTCGCGCTTTTGGTCGTTATTTGACATAACTTAGAACTCCAGCCCAGCTTCACGAGCAGCATCAGCCAGCGCTTTCACGCGACCGTGGTACTTGAAGCCAGAGCGGTCGAAAGCCACTTGCGAGACGCCAGCGGCCTTAGCACGCGTAGCGACCAGCTGGCCAACCTTTGTGGCCGCGTCGATGTTGCCGGTGGCACCATCACGCAGTTCTTTATCCAAAGTCGAGGCGCTTGCCAGGACTTTGTTGCCGTCGGCCGAGATGACCTGGGCGTAGATGTGCTGCGACGAGCGGAACACGCAGAGACGCACGACTTCGAGTTCGTGCATTTTCAGGCGTGCTTTGCGAGCGCGACGCAGTCGAGTAACTTTTTTGTCGGTCATTTGCTATGCCCTACTTCTTCTTGGCTTCTTTACGACGGACGACTTCGTCCGCGTAGCGCACACCTTTGCCTTTGTACGGCTCTGGTGGACGGAAGTCGCGGATCTCAGCGGCCACTTGACCTACCAGCTGCTTGTCGATGCCCTTGATCAGGATATCGGTCTGGCTAGGAGTCTCAGCAGTGATGCCCGCTGGCAGTTCGTAATCCACAGGGTGCGAGAAGCCAAGGGCCAGGTTCAAAACCGTGCCTTTTGCTTGCGCTTTGTAACCAACACCGACCAGCTGGAGCTTACGCTCGAAGCCTTGGCTTACGCCTTGGACCATGTTGTTTACCAACGCACGCGTGGTACCGGCCATTGCGCGAGTTTGTTGATCGCCATTGCGAGCAGCAAAACGCAGCTCACCCGCTTCTTCAACGATCTCAACGGACGAATGGATGTTCAGTTCAAGAGTACCCTTGGCACCCTTCACCGAAAGCTGTTGGCCTGCGAATTTGACTTCGACACCGGCTGGCAGCTTAACGGGGTTCTTAGCGACGCGAGACATGCTTATCCCCCCTTAGAACACAGTGCAAAGAACTTCGCCGCCGACACCGGCAGCGCGCGCAGCACGATCCGTCATCACACCTTTGTTGGTGGAGACGATAGACACGCCCAGACCGCCACGAACTTTCGGCAGATCTTCAGCGGACTTGTACTGACGCAGGCCTGGACGGCTAACGCGCTTCACTTCCTCGATGACCGAACGGCCTTCGAAGTACTTCAGCTCGATGGACAGCAGTGCTTTTACATCGCTGCTGATCTGATAACCCGCAATGTAGCCTTCGTCTTTCAGGACTTTGGCAACAGCAACCTTCAACTTGGAAGATGGCATGCTTACGACGGACTTTTCAGCCATCTGGGCATTACGGATACGAGTTAGCATGTCCGCTAACGGGTCCTGCATACTCATGGGCTAGACGCTCCTAATACAAAAAAATTAGCCTTGCGGCTACATATGTCGCCGAGAATCTCCGGGTAAAACACACGGGCTCAGGCGAGCCGCGTATTTTAGACACACTCCAGAAATGAAACAAGCCCCAAAAGGGGCTTGTTCCAGATTCAAGGTCACCGGCGGTCAGTATCTTGCGACATCGACCACCTGGACGTTGAAAGTACTTACCAGCTGGCTTTAACCAGACCAGGTACGTCACCACGCATTGCCGCTTCACGCAGTTTGTTACGGCCGAGGCCGAACTTGCGGTAAACGCCGTGTGGACGACCAGTCAGGCGGCAGCGGTTACGCATGCGCGAAGCGCTTGCATCACGTGGCTGCTTCTGCAGAGCAACTGTAGCTTCCCAACGCGCTTCTGGACTTGCGTTCAGATCAACGATGATTGCTTTCAGTGCTGCACGCTTCTTGGCGTACTTGGCAACCGTGAGCTGACGTTTCAGCTCGCGGTTTTTCATGCTCATCTTGGCCATGGTCCTACTCCAATCAGTTGCGGAACGGGAATTTGAAAGCACGCAACAGGGCGCGACCTTCATCATCGTTCTTGGCAGTGGTGGTCAGGGTGATGTCCAGACCGCGGAGAGCATCGATCTTGTCGTAGTCGATTTCCGGGAAGATGATCTGCTCTTTCACGCCCATGCTGTAGTTACCACGACCATCGAAGGACTTGGCATTCAGGCCGCGGAAGTCGCGAACCCGAGGCAGGGAGATCGACAGCAGACGATCCAGGAATTCGTACATACGCTCACGGCGCAGGGTCACTTTGACGCCGATCGGCCAACCTTCACGGACTTTAAAGCCAGCGATGGATTTCCGAGCGTAAGTCACAACGACTTTCTGGCCGGTGATCTTTTCCAGGTCAGCAACAGCGTGCTCGATGACTTTTTTGTCACCGATCGCTTCGCCCAAACCCATGTTCAGGGTGATTTTGGTAACGCGCGGAACTTCCATCACGTTCCCAAGCTTAAGTTCTTCCTTAAGCTTAGGGGCGATTTCCTTCCGGTAAATCTCTTGTAGTCGTGCCATGGTCTAATCTACCTAGCAGTGTTCAAGCATCAACCGCTTTTTGGGTCGACTTGAAGACACGAATTTTCTTACCGTCTTCTACTTTGAAACCAACGCGGTCAGCCTTGTTGGTTTCGCCGTTGAAGATGGCGACGTTAGAAGCGTCCAGCGGAGCTTCTTTCTCGACGATACCGCCCTGCACGCCCGACATCGGGTTAGGCTTGGTATGACGCTTGACCAGGTTCAGACCACCGATAACCAGACGGTTATTAGCGAGAACCTTAAGCACCTTACCGCGCTTACCTTTGTCTTTGCCGGCGATCACGATGATCTCGTCGTCACGACGAATCTTTTGCATGTCGGATCTCCTTACAGCACTTCTGGGGCGAGCGAGACGATCTTCATGAACTTCTCAGTACGAAGCTCACGGGTCACTGGCCCAAAGATACGGGTGCCGATCGGCTCTTGCTTGTTGTTCAGAAGAACAGCAGCGTTGCCATCAAAGCGGATAATGGAGCCATCAGCACGACGTACGCCGTGACGAGTGCGGACTACAACAGCAGTCATCACTTGGCCTTTTTTCACTTTACCGCGAGGAATTGCTTCCTTCACGGTAACTTTGATGATGTCACCGATACCAGCGTAACGACGATGGGAGCCACCCAGCACCTTGATGCACATAACACGGCGAGCGCCGCTGTTATCGGCCACATCGAGCATGGATTGAGTCTGAATCATATAATTTCTCCGACCCCTAGTCCTTAGACTTCCACAGCGCGTTCGAGAACATCAACCAGTGCCCAAGACTTGGTCTTGGCCAGCGGACGAGTTTCACGAATAGTGACTTTGTCGCCGATGTGGCACTGATTGGTTTCGTCGTGCGCGTGCAGCTTAGTCGAACGCTTAACATATTTACCGTAGATCGGGTGCTTAACGCGACGCTCGATCAGAACGGTGATGGTTTTGTCCATCTTGTCGCTGACAACACGGCCAGTCAGCGTACGGACAGTCTTTTCGGCTTCAGCCATGATCACTTACCTGCCTGCTGGTTGAGCACAGTCTTCACGCGAGCGATGTCACGCTTAACTTGCGAGAGCAGATGAGACTGCCCCAACTGGCCAGTTGCTTTCTGCATACGCAGATTGAACTGGTCGCGCAGCAGGCCGAGCAGTTGCTCGTTCAGCTGCTGTGCGGATTTTTCACGAAGTTCATTCGCTTTCATCACATCACCGTCCGTTTAACAAAGGAGGTGGCGAGCGGCAGCTTTGCAGCAGCCAGGGCGAAAGCCTCACGCGCCAGCTCTTCAGAAACACCCTCGATTTCATACAGGACTTTGCCTGGCTGAATCTGGGCTACCCAGTACTCCACGTTACCCTTACCTTTACCCATCCGAACCTCGAGAGGTTTTTTGGAGATCGGCTTGTCCGGGAATACACGGATCCAGATCTTGCCGCCACGTTTTACGTGACGGGTCAGAGCACGACGCGCTGACTCGATCTGACGAGCGGTGAGACGACCACGAGCTACAGACTTCAGCGCGAACTCGCCGAAGCTGACTTTGCTACCGCGCTGAGCCAGACCACGGTTGTGGCCTGTCATCTGCTTGCGGAACTTCGTACGCTTAGGTTGCAACATTTGGCGTACCCCTTACTTAGCAGCTTTTTTACGAGGCGCTGGTGCTTGTGGTTTCAGTTCTTCTTGGCGACCACCAATTACTTCGCCTTTGAAGATCCAAACCTTTACACCGATCACACCGTAAGTGGTGTGAGCTTCGTAGTTGGCATAGTCGATGTCGGCACGCAGGGTGTGCAGTGGCACACGACCTTCGCGATACCATTCAGTACGTGCGATTTCAGCACCGCCGAGACGACCGCTCACTTGGATTTTGATGCCTTTGGCACCAATGCGCATGGCGTTCTGTACAGCGCGCTTCATAGCGCGACGGAACATTACGCGACGCTCCAGCTGCTGAGCTACGCTCTGCGCAACCAGCATACCGTCGAGCTCCGGCTTGCGGATCTCTTCGATATTGATGTGCACAGGCACACCCATTTGCTTGGTCAGGTCCTGACGCAGTTTCTCAACATCTTCACCTTTCTTCCCGATAACGATACCTGGACGAGCGGTGTGGATGGTGATACGTGCAGTTTGCGCCGGACGATGGATATCGATACGGCTTACGGACGCGCTTTTTAGTTTGTCTTGGAGATACTCACGCACCTTCAGATCAGCGAACAAGTAGTCCGCATAAGTCCGACCGTCTGCGTACCAGACGGAGGTGTGCTCCTTGACGATTCCCAGGCGAATGCCAATGGGATGTACTTTCTGACCCATCTCTTCGACTCCGTTACTTGTCAGCAACCTTGACAGTGATATGGCAAGACCGCTTGACGATGCGATCAGCACGGCCTTTGGCACGTGGCATGATGCGCTTCAGCGAACGCCCTTCGTTGACGAAAACGGTGCTGACCTTCAGGTCATCAACGTCTGCGCCTTCGTTATGCTCGGCGTTGGCTACGGCCGACTCCAGCACTTTCTTCATGATCTCGGCGGCTTTCTTACTGCTGAAAGCCAACAGGTTGAGCGCTTCGCCCACCTTCTTCCCGCGGATCTGGTCGGCGACCAAGCGGGCTTTCTGGGCGGAGATTCGAGCGCCCGACAACTTAGCGGCTACTTCCATTTCCTTACCCCTTAACGCTTGGCTTTCTTGTCTGCCACGTGCCCACGATAAGTGCGGGTACCGGCAAACTCGCCTAGTTTGTGGCCGACCATGTCTTCGTTCACGAGAACTGGGACGTGCAAGCGACCGTTGTGTACAGCGATGGTCAGACCGACCATTTGTGGCAGGATCATCGAACGACGCGACCAGGTCTTAACTGGTTTGCGATCGTTCTTTTCCGCCGCCACTTCGATCTTCTTCAGTAGGTGAAGATCAATAAAAGGACCTTTTTTCAGAGAACGTGGCACTGTCGTATCCCTCTATTTACTTGCGACGACGGACGATCATTTTGTCGGTACGCTTATTACCACGAGTCTTCGCGCCCTTAGTCGGGAAGCCCCATGGCGATACCGGATGACGACCACCAGAGGTACGACCTTCACCACCACCGTGTGGGTGGTCAACCGGGTTCATGGCAACACCACGAACGGTTGGGCGAACGCCACGCCAGCGTTTGGCACCAGCTTTACCCAGCGAACGCAGGCTGTGCTCGGAGTTCGAGACTTCGCCCAGGGTCGCGCGGCATTCAGCCAGCACTTTACGCATCTCACCAGAACGCAGACGCAGGGTCACGTAGACACCTTCACGAGCGATCAGCTGAGCCGAAGCACCAGCGGAACGAGCGATTTGCGCGCCTTTACCTGGCTTCAATTCGATGCCGTGTACGGTGCTACCAACTGGAATGTTGCGCAGTTGCAGAGCGTTGCCCGGCTTGATCGGTGCCAGGGCACCTGCGATCAGCTGGTCGCCAGCGCTCACGCCTTTAGGGGCGATGATGTAGCGACGCTCGCCATCTGCGTACAACAGCAGAGCGATGTGAGCAGTACGGTTTGGATCGTATTCGATACGCTCGACAGTGGCAGCGATGCCATCTTTGTCGTTGCGACGGAAGTCGACCAGACGATAATGCTGCTTATGGCCACCACCGATGTGACGAGTGGTAATGCGACCATTGTTGTTACGACCACCAGACTTCGATTTTTTCTCGAGCAGCGGTGCGTGAGGAGCGCCTTTATGCAGCTCCTGGTTGACCACCTTGACCACAAAACGGCGGCCAGGGGAAGTCGGTTTGCATTTAACGATTGCCATGATGCACCCCTTCCTTACTCAGCACTGCTGCTGAAATCGAGATCTTGGCCTGGCTGAAGGGAGATAACTGCCTTCTTCCAGTCATTACGCTTGCCCAGACCGCGAGCAGTGCGCTTGCTCTTACCCAGAACATTCAGGGTAGTAACACGCTCTACTTTCACGCTGAACAGGCTTTCGACGGCCTTCTTGATTTCCAGCTTGGTTGCGTCAGTTGCAACCTTGAAAACGAACTGGCCCTTCTTGTCAGCCAGAACCGTAGCCTTTTCGGAAACGTGCGGGCCAAGCAGAACTTTAAATACGCGTTCCTGGTTCATCCCAGCAGCTCCTCGAATTTCTTCACGGCCGACACGGTGATCAACACCTTGTCGTATGCGATCAGACTAACTGGATCGGAACCTTGCACGTCACGTACATCAACGTGTGGCAGGTTGCGAGCAGCCAGGTACAGGTTCTGATCAACAGCTTCCGACACGATCAAAACGTCGGTCAGGCTCATGTTGTTCAGTTTGCCCAGCAGATCTTTGGTTTTCGGGCTTTCAACAGCGAAGTCCTGAACCACGACCAGACGGTCAGTACGCACGAGTTCAGCAAGGATGGAGCGCAGAGCTGCGCGGTACATCTTCTTGTTGAGCTTCTGCGAGTGATCCTGCGGACGAGCTGCGAAAGTGGTACCGCCGCCACGCCAGATTGGGCTACGGATAGTACCGGCACGAGCACGGCCAGTACCTTTCTGACGCCAAGGGCGCTTACCGCCACCACGTACGTCGGAACGGGTCTTTTGCTGCTTGCTACCTTGACGGCCGCCGGCCATGTAGGCCACGACTGCTTGGTGAACCAGCGTCTCGTTGAATTCGCCGCCAAATGTCAGTTCGGAAACTTCGATCGCTTGAGCGTCATTTACATTTAATTGCATGTCAGCTTCCCCTTAACCGCGAGCCTTGGCCGCTGGACGTACAACCAGGTTGCCGCCAGTAGCGCCAGGAACAGCACCCTTGACCAACAACAGATTGCGTTCAGCGTCGACGCGCACTACTTCGAGGGACTGCACGGTCACGCGCTCAGCGCCCATATGACCGGACATTTTTTTGCCCTTGAATACACGACCAGGAGTCTGGCACTGGCCAATAGAGCCCGGGACGCGGTGGGAAACGGAGTTACCGTGAGTGTTGTCTTGGCCACGGAAATTCCAACGCTTGATCGTACCCTGGAAGCCTTTACCTTTGGACTGACCGGTTACATCAACCAGTTGACCAGCAGCGAAGATTTCAGCGTTGATCAGATCGCCAGCCTGGTAGTCGCCGTCTTCAAGACGGAACTCCATAACGGTGCGACCAGCTGCAACGTTTGCTTTAGCGAAGTGGCCTGCTTGAGCAGCAGTCACACGCGAAGCACGACGCTCGCCGACAGTGACTTGCACTGCACGATAGCCATCGGTTTCTTCAGTTTTGAACTGGGTGACGCGATTCGGCTCGATCTCAATGACCGTGACCGGAATGGAGACACCTTCTTCGGTGAAAATACGGGTCATACCGCATTTACGACCGACTACACCAATAGTCATGTTGTAAACCTCATGAGTGTACGGGGCTTTCACCCGCTATGGCCGCCCATTTCAGAGCGTTACACGACTAAGACCCGAGTCTTAGCCGAGGCTGATCTGTACTTCCACACCGGCCGCCAGATCGAGCTTCATAAGTGCATCAACGGTTTTATCCGTTGGCTGGACGATGTCCAGTACGCGCTTATGAGTACGGATCTCGTACTGGTCACGCGCGTCTTTGTTGACGTGCGGGGAGACCAGAACGGTGAACCGCTCTTTACGGGTAGGCAGTGGAATTGGACCACGCACTTGAGCACCAGTACGTTTCGCGGTTTCCACGATTTCCTGGGTGGATTGGTCGATCAGGCGATGGTCAAAAGCCTTCAACCTGATACGGATTTGCTGATTTTGCATTGGATTTCAGACTCCGGCTGCTATTCCCACCGGGCGCAATGCGCCCGTTAAAAGGAGGCGCAATTCTATAGACGCCCCCGATGGGTGTCAACCCAATAAAAAAGGCCCCCGCTAAGCGGGGGCCTTCTCAAAAAACCGAGCTATCTCAGAAGAGATAATTACTCGATGATTTTAGCTACAACGCCAGCACCAACGGTACGGCCGCCTTCACGGATAGCGAAGCGCAGACCGTCTTCCATTGCGATGGTTTTGATCAGGGTAACAGTCATTTGAATGTTATCGCCTGGCATTACCATTTCAACGCCTTCTGGCAGTTCGCAGTTACCGGTCACGTCAGTAGTACGGAAGTAGAACTGTGGACGGTAGCCTTTGAAGAACGGAGTGTGACGACCGCCTTCTTCCTTGCTCAGAACGTAAACTTCTGCGGTGAACTTGGTGTGAGGCTTAACCGAACCTGGTTTAACCAGAACCTGGCCACGCTCAACGTCGTCACGCTTGGTACCACGCAGCAGAACACCGCAGTTCTCGCCAGCACGACCTTCGTCGAGCAGCTTACGGAACATTTCAACACCGGTGCAGGTGGTGACGGTAGTGTCACGCAGGCCAACGATTTCCAGTGGATCTTGAACGCGAACGATACCGCGCTCGATACGACCAGTCACAACAGTACCGCGACCGGAGATCGAGAATACGTCTTCGATTGGCATCAGGAACGGCTTGTCGGTCAGACGAACTGGTTCTGGGATGTAGCTGTCCAGAGTCTCAACCAGTTTACGAACGGCAGTGGTGCCCATTTCGTTGTCGTCTTTGCCTTCCAGAGCCATACGAGCAGAACCGATGATGATCGGAGTGTCGTCACCTGGGAAGTCGTAAGTGCTCAGCAGATCGCGCACTTCCATCTCAACCAGTTCCAGCAGCTCAGCGTCGTCTACCAGGTCAGCCTTGTTCAGGAAAACCACGATGTACGGAACGCCTACCTGACGGGACAGCAGGATGTGTTCACGGGTTTGTGGCATCGGACCATCAGCGGCCGAGCAAACCAGGATCGCGCCGTCCATCTGGGCAGCACCAGTGATCATGTTCTTCACGTAGTCAGCGTGACCTGGGCAGTCAACGTGAGCGTAGTGACGAATAGTCGAGTTGTACTCAACGTGAGCGGTGTTGATGGTGATACCACGAGCTTTTTCTTCTGGTGCGCTGTCGATCTTGTCGAAGTCAACACGAGCCGAACCGAAAACTTCGGAGCAGACGCGAGTCAGAGCAGCGGTCAGAGTAGTTTTACCGTGGTCAACGTGGCCGATGGTGCCAACGTTTACGTGCGGTAGGGAACGATCAAATTTTTCTTTAGCCACGACAATTAACTCCTTGCCTAAAGGACTGAATCAGCCTTGTTTTTTGGATACAGTTTCAGCGATGTGCGCCGGAGCTGTGTTGTATTTTTTGAATTCCATAGAGTAGCTTGCGCGACCCTGGGACATGGAGCGAACGTCGGTCGCGTAACCGAACATCTCACCCAACGGAACCTCGGCGCGAATCACTTTGCCGGAAACCGTGTCTTCCATACCCAAGATCATGCCGCGACGACGGTTAAGGTCGCCCATGACATCACCCATATAGTCTTCAGGTGTAACAACTTCTACCGCCATGATTGGCTCAAGCAACTCACCACCGCCCTTCTGGGCCAGTTGCTTGGTTGCCATGGAAGCAGCCACCTTAAACGCCATCTCGTTGGAGTCGACGTCGTGGTAAGAACCGTCAAAAACGGTTGCTTTCAGGCCGATCAGCGGATAGCCGGCAACAACACCGTTCTTCATCTGCTCTTCGATACCCTTCTGGATAGCAGGGATGTATTCCTTAGGAACCACACCACCTACCACTTCGTTCACGAATTGCAGACCTTCCTGACCTTCGTCAGCAGGAGCAAAACGGATCCAGCAGTGACCGAACTGACCACGACCGCCGGACTGACGAACGAACTTGCCTTCGATTTCACAGTTCTTCGTGATGCGCTCACGATAGGAAACCTGAGGCTTACCGATGTTGGCTTCGACGTTGAACTCACGGCGCATCCGGTCAACCAGGATGTCCAGGTGCAGCTCGCCCATGCCGGAGATGATCGTTTGACCAGTCTCTTCATCAGTCTTGACGCGGAAAGATGGATCTTCCTGAGCAAGCTTGCCCAGAGCGATACCCATTTTTTCCTGGTCATCCTTGGTCTTAGGCTCTACGGCAACCGAAATAACCGGCTCCGGGAAGTCCATGCGAACCAGGATGATTGGCTTGGCAGCGTCGCACAAAGTCTCACCCGTGGTGACGTCCTTCATGCCGATCAGGGCCGCGATGTCACCAGCGCGTACTTCCTTGATCTCTTCACGGGCGTTTGCGTGCATTTGCACCATACGACCCACGCGCTCTTTCTTGCCTTTAACCGAGTTGATCACGCCGTCGCCGGAGGCCAACACGCCCGAGTAAACGCGGACGAAGGTCAAAGTACCCACGAATGGGTCGGTAGCGATCTTGAACGCCAGAGCCGAGAACGGCTCGCTGTCATCGGCGTGACGCTCCATTTCTTCTTCCTCGTTATCAGGGTTGGTACCCTTGATAGCAGGAATGTCGGTTGGAGCCGGCAGGTAGTCGATAACAGCGTCGAGAACCAGGGGAACACCCTTGTTCTTGAAGGAAGAACCACAAACAGCCAGGACGATCTCACCAGCGATAGTACGCTGACGCAGAGCAGCCTTGATTTCCACGTTGGTGAGTTCTTCACCCTCGAGGTACTTGTTCATCAGCTCTTCGCTGGCTTCGGCCGCAGCCTCGACCATGTTGTTGCGCCACTCGTCAGCCAGCTCCTGCAGTTCTGCAGGGATAGGCTTACGAACAGGCACCATGCCTTTGTCGGAGTCATTCCAGTAAACCGCTTCCATGTTGATCAGATCGATCTGACCCTGGAAGTTGTCTTCGGAACCGATAGCCAATTGGATTGGCACCGGGGTGTGACCCAGACGCTGCTTGATCTGACCGATCACGCGCAGGAAGTTGGCGCCAGCACGGTCCATCTTGTTTACGTAAACAAGACGTGGAACGCCGTATTTGTTGGCTTGACGCCATACGGTTTCCGACTGAGGCTCAACACCCGAGGTACCGCAGAACACAACGACAGCGCCGTCGAGTACGCGCAGGGAACGTTCAACTTCAATGGTGAAGTCTACGTGGCCCGGTGTATCGATTACGTTGAAGCGATGCTCGTCTTTGTACTGCTTCTCGGAACCCTTCCAGAAGGCGGTAATAGCAGCAGAAGTAATGGTAATACCACGCTCCTGCTCCTGAACCATCCAGTCTGTGGTCGCGGCGCCGTCATGCACCTCGCCCATTTTGTGACTTTTGCCGGTGTAAAACAGTACGCGCTCGGTGGTGGTGGTTTTACCAGCATCCACGTGAGCAACGATACCGATGTTACGGTAGCGGCTAATCGGAGTAGTACGAGCCATAAAGCCCTCGCAAAATTAGTGAAGCTAAGATTAGAAGCGGTAGTGCGAGAAAGCTTTGTTAGCTTCAGCCATACGGTGCACGTCTTCACGCTTCTTAACAGCAGCACCTTTACCTTCAGCAGCGTCCAACAGCTCGCCGGCCAAACGCAGAGCCATAGACTTCTCGCCGCGCTTACGGGCGAAGTCTACCAACCAGCGCATTGCCAGAGCGTTACGACGGGACGGACGAACTTCAACCGGAACCTGGTAAGTAGCACCGCCTACACGGCGCGACTTCACTTCGACCAGCGGAGCGATGGCGTCGAGAGCTTTCTCGAAGATTTCCAGGGGGTCGCTGTTCTTGCGTTCTTTAACCTTTTCCAGCGCGCCATAAACGATACGCTCGGCAACGGCTTTCTTGCCGCTCTCCATTACGTGGTTCATGAACTTGGCCAGAATTTGGCTTCCGTATTTTGGATCGTCAAGCACTTCGCGCTTGGCTGCTACGCGTCTTCTTGGCATGGATAAGCCCTCAAACGGTCTTCAGGTTCGCTCGGAATCGGTGCCCTTTCGGGACGCCTCCGACCTTACTCTTATCGACTCAGAAAATAAGATGATTCAGTGTTACAAAAAGCCGCTACTACTTAGGCTTCTTGGTACCGTACTTCGAACGACCCTGGTTACGACCTTTAACGCCGGAAGTATCCAAGGAGCCGCGAACGGTGTGATAACGAACACCTGGCAAGTCTTTTACACGACCGCCGCGGATCAGTACCACGCTGTGCTCTTGCAGGTTGTGACCTTCACCACCGATGTACGAGGAAACCTCGAAACCGTTGGTCAGGCGCACACGGCATACTTTACGCAGTGCCGAGTTAGGTTTTTTCGGCGTAGTGGTATACACGCGAGTGCATACGCCACGACGTTGCGGGCAGTTCTGCAGCGCAGGCACGTCGGATTTCTCGACGATACGCTTACGCGGCTGACGTACCAGCTGGTTGATAGTTGCCATCTACTAGCTCCACTGTTGTCTTGCGACGCTATTGTCTTGCAAGAAAAGCAAAATGGCAGGAACGAATTCCCGCCAAATTTAGGGGTACAAGAGTCTAAAGAGGATCTTGCCCCCAGTCAAGGCAAGGCCCCGACATCCCCTCTCATCGAACCGGGACAAAACTGCCTCGATCCGACGAATGGGGGCTACCAGGGCCCGGACTTATTTATCGCAGAACTCAGTTACCGCTGGAGTTCAGCGCTTCGGTCAGTGCAGCTTCCACTTCACTGGCGCTTACGCGCAACGGCTTGTCAGCATCACGGCGGCGTTTACGCTCGCTGTGGTAAGCCAAACCGGTACCGGCTGGGATCAGACGACCCACAACCACGTTTTCTTTCAGGCCGCGCAGGTAATCGCGCTTGCCGGTTACCGCTGCTTCGGTCAGTACGCGAGTGGTCTCCTGGAAGGAGGCCGCCGAGATGAACGATTCAGTCGACAACGACGCCTTGGTGATACCCAGCAGCACGCGAGTGAACTTGGACACGAATTTGTCTTCGGTCGCCAAGCGCTCGTTTTCCACCAGCACGTGAGTCAGTTCCATCTGGTCGCCCTTGATGAAACTGGAATCGCCGGATTCAGCGATTTCAACTTTACGCAGCATCTGACGCAGGATGGTCTCGATGTGCTTATCGTTGATCTTCACGCCTTGCAGGCGGTAAACGTCCTGGATCTCGTTAACGATGTACTTGGCCAGCGCACTCACACCCAGCAGACGCAGGATGTCGTGTGGATCGCTCGGGCCGTCGGAGATAACTTCGCCGCGGTTTACCTGTTCGCCTTCGAACACGTTCAGGTGACGCCACTTCGGAATCAGCTCTTCATACGGATCGCTACCGTCGTTCGGCGTAATGACCAGACGGCGCTTGCCCTTGGTCTCTTTACCGAACGCGATGGTGCCGCTGACTTCAGCCAGAATCGACGCTTCTTTCGGACGACGAGCTTCGAACAAGTCGGCAACACGCGGCAGACCACCGGTGATGTCACGGGTTTTCGAAGTTTCTTGCGGGATACGCGCGATAACATCACCGATCGCGATCTTCGCACCATCCGCTACACCGACCAGGGCGTTGGCTGGCAGGAAGTACTGAGCGATTACGTCAGTGCCTGGCAGCAACAAGTCCTTGCCGTTGTCATCGACCATCTTCACGGCAGGACGGATGTCTTTACCGGCAGCTGGACGATCTTTCGCGTCGAGTACTTCAATGTTGGTCATACCGGTCAATTCGTCAGTCTGACGCTTGATCGTGATGCCTTCTTCCATGCCCACGTAGGTCACGGTACCTTTCATTTCGGTAACAATTGGGTGAGTGTGCGGATCCCACTTGGCCACGATTGCGCCAGCGTCGACCTTGTCACCTTCTTTAACCGAAATCACAGCACCGTACGGCAGTTTGTAACGCTCGCGCTCACGACCGTAGTCATCAGCGATTGCCAGCTCACCGGAACGGGACACGGCAACCAGGTGGCCATCCACTCGCTCAACGTGTTTCAGGTTATGCAGACGGACGGTACCGCCATTCTTCACCTGAACGCTGTCGGCTGCGGAGGTCCGGCTTGCCGCACCACCGATGTGGAACGTACGCATCGTCAGCTGGGTACCCGGCTCACCGATGGACTGGGCAGCGATAACGCCGACCGCTTCACCGATGTTCACCTGGTGACCACGAGCCAAGTCACGGCCGTAGCATTTGGCGCAGATGCCGTAGCGGGTTTCGCAGCTGATCGGCGAGCGAACGATCACTTCGTCGATGCTGTTGAGTTCGATGAACTCGACCCACTTCTCGTCTACCAGGGTGCCGGCAGGAACAATAACTTCCTCGGTACCTGGCTTGAATACGTCACGGGCAATCACACGACCCAATACGCGCTCACCCAGCGGTTCTACAACGTCACCGCCTTCAATGTGCGGCGTCATCAGCAGGCCATGCTCGGTGCCGCAATCAATCTCGGTTACAACAAGATCTTGTGCAACGTCTACCAGACGACGAGTCAGGTAACCGGAGTTAGCAGTTTTCAACGCGGTATCCGCAAGACCCTTACGAGCACCGTGAGTCGAGATGAAGTACTGAAGTACGCTCAAACCTTCACGGAAGTTCGCAGTAATCGGCGTTTCGATGATGGAACCGTCCGGCTTGGCCATCAGGCCACGCATACCGGCGAGCTGACGGATCTGCGCAGCAGAACCCCGTGCGCCCGAGTCGGCCATCATGTACATCGAGTTGAAGGACTCTTGGTCAACTTCGTCGCCATGACGGTCGATGACTTTCTCTTTCGAGAGGTTGGCCATCATCGCCTTGGAAACTTCATCGTTCGCTTTGGACCAAAGGTCGATTACCTTGTTGTACTTCTCACCCTGGGTTACCAGGCCGGAGGCGTACTGGCTTTCGATTTCTTTCACTTCTTCGGTGGCAGCACCGATGATGCGGGCTTTTTCATCCGGGATAACAAAGTCGTTAACGCCGATGGAAACGCCGGAAATGGTCGAGTAAGCAAAACCGGTATACATCAACTGGTCAGCGAAGATCACGGTCTCTTTCAAACCAACCACGCGGTAGCACTGGTTGATCAACTTGGAGATCGCCTTTTTCTTCATCGGCAGGTTGACGACGTCGTACGACAGACCTTTTGGCACAACTTGATACAACAGCGCACGGCCGACAGTGGTGTCGACGATACGAGTGTTGGTCACGCTGCCGCCGTCACGGTCGTTGACGGTTTCGTTGATCCGCACTTTGACCTTGGCGTGCAATGCGGCTTCGCCGGCACGGAACACACGGTCAACTTCTTGCAGGTCAGCGAACACACGACCTTCGCCCTTGGCGTTGATCGCTTCACGCGTCATGTAGTACAGACCCAATACAACGTCCTGCGACGGAACGATGATTGGCTCACCGTTGGCTGGCGACAGAATGTTGTTGGTCGACATCATCAATGCACGTGCTTCCAACTGGGCTTCCAGTGTCAGCGGTACGTGCACGGCCATTTGGTCGCCGTCGAAGTCGGCGTTGTACGCAGCACAGACCAACGGGTGCAGCTGGATAGCCTTACCTTCGATCAGTACCGGTTCAAACGCCTGGATACCCAGACGGTGAAGGGTCGGTGCACGGTTGAGGAGAACCGGGTGTTCGCGGATCACCTCAGCGAGAACGTCCCAAACCTCTGGCAGTTCGCGCTCGACCATTTTCTTGGCCGCTTTGATGGTGGTCGCAAGACCGCGCATTTCCAGCTTGCCGAAGATGAATGGCTTGAACAGCTCAAGTGCCATCTTCTTAGGCAGGCCGCACTGGTGCAGACGCAGGGTCGGGCCTACGGTAATTACCGAACGACCAGAGTAGTCAACACGCTTACCGAGCAAGTTCTGACGGAAACGACCTTGCTTACCCTTGATCATGTCAGCCAAGGATTTCAGAGGACGCTTGTTGGAACCGGTGATAGCGCGGCCACGGCGACCGTTGTCGAGCAAGGCATCGACAGCTTCTTGCAACATACGCTTTTCGTTGCGCACGATGATGTCCGGAGCGGACAGATCAAGCAGGCGCTTCAAGCGGTTGTTACGGTTGATCACGCGGCGGTACAGGTCGTTGAGGTCGGACGTCGCGAAACGACCACCGTCCAACGGTACCAGCGGACGCAGGTCTGGCGGCAGAACCGGCAGAACGGTCAGCACCATCCACTCTGGCAAGTTGCCGGAACCCTGGAAGGCTTCCATCAACTTCAGACGCTTGGACAGTTTCTTGATCTTGGTTTCGGAGTTGGTTTGCGGAATTTCTTCACGCAGGCGGCCAATCTCGTGTTCCAGGTCGATAGCGTGCAGCAGTTCGCGGACAGCTTCGGCACCCATGCGGGCATCGAAATCGTCACCGAATTCTTCCAGCGCTTCGAAGTACTGCTCGTCGTTCAGCAACTGACCTTTTTCAAGGGTGGTCATGCCTGGATCGATAACGACATAGCTCTCGAAGTAGAGAACGCGTTCGATATCACGCAGGGTCATGTCCATCAGCAAGCCGATACGGGACGGCAGCGATTTCAGGAACCAGATGTGAGCAACCGGCGAAGCCAGTTCGATGTGCGCCATACGCTCACGACGAACCTTGGCCAGTGCAACTTCAACGCCGCACTTCTCGCAGATCACACCACGATGCTTCAAGCGCTTGTACTTACCGCACAGGCACTCGTAATCCTTAACCGGGCCAAAGATCTTGGCGCAGAACAGGCCGTCACGCTCAGGTTTGAACGTACGGTAGTTGATGGTTTCCGGCTTTTTAACTTCACCGAACGACCACGAACGGATCATCTCAGGCGATGCCAACCCAATACGGATGGCGTCGAACTCTTCGACTTGACCCTGGTTTTTCAGCAAATTCAGTAGGTCTTTCAAGGCCTTTCCTCCTGGCGGAGCAGAGAGCGGGCTAAACAGCCCCGCTCTCGATTCGCGTCACGTGTTATTCGGTTTCCAGATCGATATCGATGCCGAGGGAACGAATTTCTTTGATCAACACGTTGAAGGACTCGGGCATGCCCGGCTCCATACGGTGATCGCCGTCCACGATGTTTTTGTACATCTTGGTCCGACCGTTCACATCGTCCGACTTCACTGTGAGCATTTCTTGCAGAGTGTAAGCAGCACCGTATGCTTCCAGTGCCCAGACCTCCATCTCCCCGAAACGTTGACCACCGAACTGAGCCTTACCACCCAGCGGCTGCTGGGTAACCAGGCTGTACGAACCGGTAGAACGAGCGTGCATCTTGTCGTCTACCAAGTGGTTCAGCTTCAGCATGTACATGTAGCCAACAGTAACCGGACGCTCGAACTTGTTGCCGGTACGGCCGTCGAACAGCTGCATCTGGCCGCTTTCTGGCAGGTCCGCCAGTTTCAGCATGGCCTTGATTTCGCTTTCCTTGGCACCGTCGAACACCGGGGTCGCCATTGGAACACCGCCGCGCAGGTTCTTCGCCAGATCCAGGATTTCCTGGTCAGAGAAGGTGTCCAGCTCTTCGTTGCGACCGCCGATCTCGTTGTAGATCTCGTGCAGGAACTTACGCAGGTCGGCGACCTTGCGCTGCTCTTCGATCATACGGTTGATCTTCTCGCCCAGACCTTTGGCCGCGAGGCCCAGGTGGGTTTCAAGGATCTGACCAACGTTCATACGCGAAGGTACGCCCAACGGGTTGAGGACGACGTCGACTGGGGTGCCATTGGCATCGTGCGGCATGTCTTCAACCGGCATGATCACGGAGACCACACCTTTGTTACCGTGACGACCGGCCATCTTGTCGCCCGGCTGGATGCGGCGACGGATTGCCAGGTAAACCTTGACGATTTTCAGCACGCCTGGAGCCAGGTCATCGCCCTGCTGCAGTTTGCGCTTCTTGTCTTCGAACTTGTCGTCCAGCAGACGGCGGCGATCAACGATGTAGGCCTGGGCCTTCTCGAGCTGCTCGTTCAGAGCGTCTTCAGCCATGCGCAGTTTGAACCACTGGCCGTGCTCAAGACCGTCGAGGATTTCGTCGGTGATGTCCTGACCTTTCTTCAGACCTGCGCCGCCTTCAGCCTTATGGCCTACCAGGGCGGAACGCAGACGTTCGAAAGTCGCGCCTTCAACGATACGGAACTCTTCGTTCAGATCCTTGCGGATCTCGTCGAGCTGGGTCTTCTCGATGGACAGTGCACGAGCATCACGCTCGACGCCGTCACGGGTGAAGACCTGTACGTCGATGACAGTACCTTTGGTACCGGTAGGTACACGCAGGGAGGTGTCTTTAACGTCGCTGGCTTTTTCACCGAAGATGGCACGCAACAGTTTCTCTTCCGGAGTCAGCTGGGTCTCGCCTTTCGGAGTGACCTTACCGACCAGGATGTCACCTGCGCCTACTTCAGCCCCTACGTAGACGATACCGGCTTCGTCCAGCTTGTTCAGTGCAGCTTCACCCACGTTCGGGATGTCTGCAGTGATTTCCTCTGGGCCAAGCTTGGTGTCACGGGCCACACAGGTCAGTTCCTGAATGTGGATCGTGGTGAAACGGTCTTCTTGAACAACACGCTCGGACAGGCAGATGGAGTCTTCGAAGTTGAAGCCGTTCCATGCCATGAACGCGATGCGCATGTTCTGACCGAGCGCCAGTTCACCCATGTCGGTGGACGGGCCGTCGGCCATGATGTCGCTACGCTGAACGCGATCACCCTTGCTCACCAGCGGACGCTGGTTGATGCAGGTGTTCTGGTTCGAGCGGGTGTATTTGGTCAGGTTGTAGATGTCGACACCGGCTTCGCCAGTTTCAACTTCGTCATCGGCAACACGAACCACGATACGGCTGGCATCAACGGAGTCGATTACGCCGCCACGGCGAGCCACGACGCAAACGCCGGAGTCACGGGCTACGTTACGCTCCATGCCGGTACCTACCAGCGGCTTGTCAGCGCGCAGGGTCGGTACAGCTTGACGCTGCATGTTGGAACCCATCAACGCACGGTTGGCGTCATCGTGCTCCAGGAACGGGATCAGCGACGCTGCTACCGAAACTACCTGCTTCGGCGAAACGTCCATCAAGGTGACGTCTTCCGGCGCCTTGACGGTGAACTCGTTCAAGTGACGAACAGCTACCAGCTCGTCGATCAGGACTTTCTTGTCGTTCATCGTGGCCGAAGCCTGAGCGATCACGTGATCAGCTTCTTCGATGGCGGACAGGAACACGATCTCGTCGGTGACCAGGGCGTCTTTCACCACGCGGTACGGGCTCTCGAGGAAGCCGTATTGGTTGGTGCGCGCATAAGCGGCCAGGGAGTTGATCAGACCGATGTTCGGACCTTCCGGCGTTTCGATCGGGCAAACACGACCGTAGTGCGTCGGGTGTACGTCACGCACTTCAAAGCCGGCACGCTCACGGGTCAGACCGCCCGGGCCCAGTGCGGAGACACGGCGCTTGTGGGTGATCTCGGAGAGCGGGTTGTTCTGGTCCATGAACTGGGACAGCTGGCTGGAACCGAAGAACTCTTTCACCGCCGCAGCTACTGGCTTGGCGTTGATCAGGTCTTGCGGCATCAGGCCTTCGCTTTCCGCCATCGACAGACGCTCTTTGACCGCACGTTCAACACGTACCAGGCCAACGCGGAACTGGTTCTCGGCCATTTCGCCTACACAGCGAACACGACGGTTACCCAGGTGGTCGATGTCATCGACGATGCCTTTGCCATTACGGATGTCGACCAGGGTCTTCAGTACCGCGACGATGTCTTCCTTGCACAGCACACCCGAACCTTCGATCTCGGTACGACCGATACGACGGTTGAACTTCATCCGGCCGACCGCAGACAGGTCATAGCGCTCAGGGCTGAAGAACAGGTTGTTGAACAGGGTCTCGGCAGCGTCTTTGGTTGGTGGCTCACCAGGACGCATCATGCGATAGATCTCGACCAGCGCTTCCAATTGGTTGCTGGTGGAGTCGATCTTCAGTGTGTCGGAGATGAACGGACCGCAGTCGATGTCGTTGGTGTACAGGGTCTCGATGCGAACGACCTGAGCCTTGGCGATTTTGGCCAGGATCTCGGTGTTCAGCTCGGTGTTGCACTCAGCCAGGATTTCGCCTGTAGCCGGGTGAACGATGACCTTGGCGGTAGTACGACCCAGGACGTAGTCCAGAGGCACTTCCAGCTCTTTGATACCGGCTTTTTCGATCTGGTTGATGTGGCGCGCAGTGATACGACGGCCAGCTTCAACAATGACCTTGCCTTTTTCATCCTGGATGTCCAGGACGGCAATTTCACCACGCAGACGCGAAGCGATCAGCTCCAGCTTGAGGGTTTCATCCTTCAGGCTGAACACGTTGGTGGTATAGAAAGCGTCCAGCACTTGCTCAGTGGTGTAGCCGAGCGCGCGCAGCAGTACCGAGGCCGGCAGCTTGCGACGACGGTCGATACGCACGAACACGCAGTCTTTCGGGTCGAACTCGAAGTCCAACCACGAACCACGGTACGGAATGATCCGCGCGGAGTACAGGAGCTTGCCGGAGCTGTGCGTCTTGCCGCGGTCGTGGTCGAAGAACACGCCCGGGGAACGGTGCAGCTGGGAAACGATCACACGCTCGGTACCATTGATAACGAAGGTACCGTTCTCGGTCATCAATGGGATTTCGCCCATGTAGACTTCTTGCTCTTTGATGTCCTTGATCGCTTTGTTCGACGATTCTTTGTCGAAAATGATCAGGCGCACTTTTACCCGCAAAGGTACGGCGTAAGTAACACCGCGCAACACGCATTCTTTGACATCAAATGCCGGTTCGCCCAGGCGATAACCGACGTACTCCAGCGCAGCATTGCCGGAGTAGCTGATGATCGGGAAAACGGATTTGAAGGCCGCATGCAGGCCCACGTCGCGGAACTGATCTTTGGTCGCTCCCGCCTGCAAGAATTCACGATACGAATCCAGCTGGATAGCCAGAAGGTACGGGACATCCATGACGTCCGGCAACTTGCTAAAGTCCTTGCGGATACGTTTTTTCTCAGTATATGAGTAAGCCATCAGCGTTCCCCAGCTTGGTCACCTGCTTGTTTGGCCCCTCCGACGGGAGCAGCCAGAAAATCTTGCAAACCCCATGGTTTGCACCACCGCATCGGGTGGTTACAGCGCGTTAGTGGCGGCGACCGAGTCGACAGCCAAGAACGGAAAAAGGCCGGTGGCAAGAGCCACCAGCCATCAGCCTTCAGCTTAACGCTTGGGCTGGAGACGCAAGGTCGATGCTTACTTCAGCTCGACTTTAGCGCCTGCTTCTTCCAGCACTGCTTTAGCTTTGTCAGCGGCGTCTTTCGACACTGCTTCCAGAACCTGGGCAGGAGCGCCGTCAACTACAGCCTTGGCTTCTTTCAGGCCCAGACCGGTCAGTTCACGTACTGCCTTGATCACGTTTACTTTCTTCTCGCCAGCTTCTACCAGCATGACGTTGAATTCGGTTTGCTCTTCAGCAGCAACAGCAGCAACAGCTGGGCCAGCGGAAGCAGCGGCAGCGGAAACGCCGAATTTTTCTTCGAAAGCTTTGATCAGCTCAACAACCTGCAGAACCGACATTTCAGCTACGGCGTTGAGGATATCGTCTTGGGAGATAGACATTGCTGTATTTCCTGAATTGGGGGACGGCCTACTCGGCCATCGAAATAAACAAAAATACGCGAGAGAAGTCGCTCAGCCTTAGGCTGCGGCAGCTTCTTTTTGCTCGCGAACTGCGGCCAGAGTACGAGCCAGCTTGCTGGTAGCGCCTTGAATCACGCTCATCAGCTGCGAAATGGCTTCGTCGCGGGTCGGCAGTGTTGCCAGTACGTCGATTTGGTTAGCTGCGAGGAACTTGCCCTCGAACGCAGCTGCCTTGATCTCGAACTTATCCTGACTCTTGGCGAATTCCTTGAACAAACGGGCAGCAGCGCCTGGATGTTCCTTGGAGAACGCGATCAGAGTCGGGCCGGTGAACACGTCGTTGAGGACACTGTATTCAGTGTCAGCAACAGCGCGCTTGAGCAGGGTGTTACGTACAACACGTACGTATACGCCAGCTTCACGAGCCTCTTTACGGAGTCCGGTCATAGCGCCTACTGTCACACCACGGGCATCAGCCACGACAGCGGACAGAGCAGCTTTGGCAGCCTCGTTGACTTCAGCGACGATGGCCTTCTTGTCTTCGAGATTAATTGCCACGGGTTTAACTCCTGCTTGTTACCGTTTCATCTGGCCGGAGCCGGATGTCGTTTTGGTGTCTGATTCGGTAAGGAACCGGGAGCACCATCTGCGTAGGCTTGTGGTTTAAGACTTGCGTCGCCTACGGTCTTGGATAGCCCCCGCCAGGCAGGGACCCCAATTTTTTTCAATTGGCGCGATCGCTCGCACCAATCTGTGTCTTATACGTCCAGTGAGCCTTGGTCGATGACCAGACCTGGGCCCATAGTAGTGCTCAGGGTAACGCGCTTGACGTAGATACCTTTCGAAGAAGCTGGCTTGATACGCTTCAGATCAGCGATCAGGGCTTCAACGTTTTCCTTCAGCTTGACGGCATCGAAGCCGACTTTGCCAACGGAGGTGTGAATGATGCCGTTTTTGTCGGTGCGATAACGAACCTGACCAGCCTTGGCGTTTTTAACCGCGGTAGCTACGTCTGGAGTTACGGTGCCGACTTTAGGGTTAGGCATCAGGCCACGTGGACCCAGGATCTGACCCAACTGACCTACAACGCGCATTGCATCCGGGGATGCAATAACTACGTCGTAATTCAGGTCGCCGCCTTTCATTTCGGCAGCCAGGTCGTCCATGCCAACGCGGTCAGCGCCAGCGGCCAGAGCAGCTTCAGCTGCTGGGCCTTGGGTGAAGACAGCTACACGTACAGTCTTGCCAGTACCGTGTGGCAGCACAGTAGCGCTACGAACGACCTGGTCGGATTTACGTGGGTCAACACCCAGGTTTACAGCAACGTCAACAGACTCGCTGAACTTGACAGTCGACAGCTCGGTCAGCAGGGCAGCGGCGTCTACAAAGTTGTAGGCCTTGCCTGCTTCGATTTTGCCGGCGATAGCCTTTTGGCGCTTGGTCAGCTTAGCCATTACACACCCTCCACGTTAAGGCCCATGCTACGAGCAGAACCGGCGATGGTACGCACGGCTGCATCCATATCAGCTGCAGTCAGATCCGCGTTTTTGGTTTTCGCGATTTCTTCCAGCTGAGCACGAGTTACGGTGCCAACCTTAACGGTGTTAGGACGAGCGGAACCGCTAGTCAGACCAGCAGCTTTCTTCAACAGAACCGAAGCCGGAGTCGACTTGGTTTCGAAAGTGAAGCTACGGTCGCTGTATACAGTGATGATCACTGGAGTCGGCAGACCTGGCTCAAGACCCTGAGTACGGGCGTTGAAGGCCTTGCAGAATTCCATGATGTTCACGCCGTGCTGACCCAGAGCTGGACCGACGGGTGGGCTAGGGTTGGCCTGAGCGGCCTTCACTTGCAGCTTGATGTAAGCGGTAATCTTCTTGGCCATGAGGCACTCCAATTACGGGTTCAAACGCCTCGAAAGGCTCCCCGGTTACTTGCGCGTTTATCCCAGTGACGACAAAACCCCACAGCCTAAGGCTGCGGGGTTGGGATGCTTGGTCAGCTAGACCTTCTCGACCTGGCTGAACTCCAGCTCTACCGGAGTAGAGCGACCGAAAATGAGCACTGCCACTTGGATCCGGCTCTTTTCGTAGTTAACTTCTTCGACAGTACCGTTGAAATCAGCAAACGGACCATCTGTGACACGAACAACCTCACCCGGCTCGAAAAGCGTCTTCGGCTTAGGCTTGTCGCTACCATCAGCAACGCGGCGCAGAATCGCTTCTGCCTCTTTGTCGGTGATAGGAGCAGGCTTATCAGCGGTACCGCCAATGAAACCCATGACACGAGGGGTATCCTTGACCAAGTGCCAAGTACCTTCATTCATGTCCATCTGAACCAGCACATAGCCAGGGAAGAACTTGCGTTCGCTTTTGCGCTTCTGACCATTCCGCATTTCAACCACTTCTTCAGTGGGAACCAGAATTTCGCCGAAGCCATCTTCCATGCCTGCCAGCTTTACGCGCTCCAGCAAAGAGCGCATAACATGCTTCTCGTAACCCGAGTAAGCATGAACAACGTACCAACGCTTAGCCACGGGACACCCTTAGCCAACAATCAAGGAAACAAGCCAGCCGAGCAGGGAATCAAGCCCCCACAACAGCAACGCCATAACCAGAACAACAGCCACAACGATCAACGTGGTCTGCGTGGTTTCTTGGCGAGTCGGCCAAACGACTTTACGAATTTCGGTGCGAGCTTCCTTTACCAGGATCGCGAAAGATTTGCCTTTGGCGGTTTGCAGGCCCACAAAGGCAGCCACAGCAGCAAGGGCAAGTAATGCGAGCACGCGGTACAGGATCGGCGAAGCAGAGTAGTACTGATTGCCAACAACGCCTACGACCACCAAGGCGACTACAGCAAGCCACTTGACCAGATCGAAACGAGAGCTTTGAGCTTCAGCCTTAGGAGTCATCTATGAAGATCCTGTGAAAAGAAAGCCAGACACACCACGTGAATCTGGCAGGTCAGGAGGGAATCGAACCCCCAACCTACGGTTTTGGAGACCGTCGCTCTGCCAATTGAGCTACTGACCTAAAACAAAATCAGGCCGACCATTATGCAGGCCTGAAAAAGACTTTACAACAACCAACCCCACTAGACCTGAAATCACCTGACAATAACGCCAGACTCAACACCTTCAAGCCGAGGCAGCTGTTAAAACAAAGGCAGATATTTTCATATCTGCCTTGTTATATGGAGCTCTTGAGCGGATTTGAACCGCTGACCTCACCCTTACCAAGGGTGTGCTCTACCAACTGAGCTACAAGAGCAAAACACCTGCACAACCTGCAAACTTGGAGCGGGTAGCGGGAATCGAACCCGCATCATCAGCTTGGAAGGCTGAGGTTCTACCACTAAACTATACCCGCGGAGCCTGCAGCTCACGCTAAAAATGGTGGAGGGGGAAGGATTCGAACCTTCGAAGTCGTAGACGTCAGATTTACAGTCTGATCCCTTTGGCCGCTCGGGAACCCCTCCTAAGCGAGCCGGCATTTTACATTACGCCGACCTTCTGTCAAGCATTTTCTCATTTAAAAATATGAGGTTAGCTGCATTGACCTTCGCTTCACACTGCTGACCTATAAGGTCTTCACTGCGAAGCGGGCGCCATTCTATGCAAACTATTCGAGAGTTGCAACGCCTTCGCACAACATTATTTTATGTTTTAACTCATTGAATTCCTTAGCAAGGTTTTCAAAGGGCAGATCGTCAGCCAGGCGTCGGCTTTCAGGGGCTACTCGAAGCCAATAGCCGGAGGCGTCCGTAGTATTGAGCAATAGAAGCTTGACCTTTATATCCAGACTTGTGAGCCGCTGCTCAACAGACTGTGCTTGACGCTGATCCGCAAAACCACCGATGTACAAGCAAGTATTTTGCGCTTCAGATGCTTTTACGCGGTCTCTGCGCACCACGGCATCAGAAGATTCGCTGAGAAGCCGAATCTCCTGCTGCGCTCCCCTGTACAGGCTTAGAGGCGTGACATCCTTGGCGCGCAGCGGCGCTTCTTGCTGATGCCAAATGTAATAGAAGGCGTTGAGGACAAGCAAAAGCAAAAACAACCAACGCATAACCACCTCAGGACAAAGGACAAGCCATCGCCAAACCGACAAACACCAGATCGGGCACGAGCCGCGCCTGCGGCACTGCATCAGCCACTAAATCAGCATCCCCCCCAGTCAGGAACACGATGAAGTCATCACCCCAGTAGCTTCGCGCCAACTCTAACTGAGTGAGTACAAACCCTCTCAGCATCAGTGTGCATCCGCGCTCCACTGCCTCGACGGTCGTACGGCCAGGGGAGAGGCGCTCAAGCGCCCTTTCAGCAGCTGCGTCGTCGTAGCGTATTTTACGCGTGTGAGTTCGCAGTTGATTGCGCATGAGAGGCATACCCGGGCAAATGAACCCGCCCAAGTGCTCGCCATCGGCCGCAATGAAATCCGCTGTGGCTGCCGTACCAAAATCAAGCACCAGGCAAGCGCCTCGCGCGAGCTTGAATCCACCTAGCATCGCCAACCAGCGGTCAAGGCCGAGCCGCTCGAAATCTTCGTAACCGTTGCGCACTCCGCCCATTTCACGCGCGGGAGCAGCGCACGAAACAGCAATACCGAATGCCTCATGCAGAGCCGCGACCAGCTTGCTGGTTTCTTCCAGCGCACGAACGCTCACCAAGCGACAGCGCGTCAGCAACAATCCAGGAAGGGCTAACAGGCTTTCAATCAATGCCAGGTCCGAACCAACCACCCCCTCCGACGAGGCACCGGGACTATCAGCTAGTACACGCCATTTGATAAAGCTATTCCCACAGTCGAGCTCAAGAATCATCACGCAACCTCAGGCTTAACTCACCACCACTGTATACTTTCTCAACGCCATCAACACTCAAGCGCAATGCCCCTTGACGATCTACACCCAACACAACCCCATCGACCTGGTGGACACCCGCGATAAGGGAGACCGGCCGCCCCTGCCAAGCGTGATTTTGCTCCCACTCTCCCTGAAGCGCGACAAAACCGCCTTCCCGATGCCGCTCAAGGTAGCCTTGCAGCTGCCGCCCCAGTTGCGACACCAGAAGGTTGCGATCCACCCGAACCCCCGTCTCAAGCTGCACTGAGGTCCATTGTTGATCGACCTCGTCAGCCCTCTGCATATTCACGTTGATACCTATTCCCAGGACCACGTGGCAGATATCCGCGGGATCACCTACCAATTCCAGCAAAATTCCAGCAATTTTCTTCTGCCCTACCAAAACATCGTTCGGCCACTTCAAGGCCAGGCCCTGAACACCAGACTCGCGCAAGGCCTGCACGACCGCCAAACCCACAACCAGGCTTAGTCCCTCCAGTTGGCGCAGCCCCGCCTCAATACGCAATACGAGGCTGTAATAAACGTTTTGCGCGAACGGGCTGACCCACTTTCGCCCTCTCCTACCTCTTCCCGCAGTTTGCTGCTCCGCGAGCACCAGGAACGGCGCCGCGCATCCAGCGTCTACCAGCCGCAAAGCTTCAGCATTAGTGGAGTCAATGGAGTCGGAGATATGAACGGGCCATCTTAGCGATGGCGCACTCCGCGAAATCTCTTCAGCACTCAAGAACACCAATGGGGATGCCAGCTGATACCCCTTGCCTCGCACCTTATGAATTGGCAGATTCAACTCTGCTTCCAGGTGCTGCAGCTGCTTCCATACAGCACTGCGACTGACGCCAAGGGCGGCACCCAGTGCTTCTCCGGAATGGAATCGGCCATCTTTCAGAAGTTTCAACAACGTCAGCATGCAAGCATCGCCTTACAATGAGGCACGCATGATAGCCATGCGCAGGGTCATTGCATAGAAAGGCCGGACTTTAGCGCTGGAGGCCATACCCAGCGCACTTTCCGACCGCCCAAAACAAAACCCCTGACTGCGTTAGCAATCAGGGGTTCTGGAATTTAAT
>NZ_MDGK01000030.1 GCF_001870465.1 Pseudomonas extremorientalis | reverse complement strand
TGTTCGGCAATCAGTTTGTCGCCTTGCCAGAAGAACTCGGTGGTGATGCCGTCGACGGTTTTACTGATACGCCGCCCAAACGGGTCATAGCGGTAGCTGGCGGTCTGGCCGTTGGTTTTTTTAATACCGATCAGGCGGTGCTGACAGTCGTAGCGGTATTCGGTGACGAGTTGATGGCCCTTGCCGCGGCGTTCGCGGATGAGGTTGCCGAAGGCGTCGTAGTCGTAATGGTGGTCGCCCTGGATCATCAGGCGGTTGCCGGCGACGATGTCCGGGCCGGGGCGGTTTTGCATGAGCAGGTTGCCGGCGGGGTCGTGGCCGAAGCGTTCTTGCTCGGCTTGGGTGTGGTCGGCGCGGGTGAGGCGGTTGAGTGGGTCGTAGTAGTAGCGGTGTTCGCCCTTGCGAGTGTCGAGCAGGCGGGTGAGGTTGCCGGTTTTGTCGTAGTCGTAGTGGCGGCGGTA
>NZ_MDGK01000029.1 GCF_001870465.1 Pseudomonas extremorientalis | reverse complement strand
CGGCCATTCGTTGCTGGCCACGCAGATTGCCTCGCGGGTGCAGAAGACCTTGCAGCGGGATGTGCCGCTGCGGGCGATGTTCGAGTGCAGCACGGTGGCGGAGTTGGCTGAGTATATCGAGGGGCTGGCGGCCAATGAGATCAGTGCCGAGAAGGTGGATCGGTTGAGTGATTTGATGGCGGAGTTGGAGGGGTTGTGAGGGGGCCGTTGGTCTGAACTGTCAATTTTGACAGTAGGCGAGAAACCGTCAAAAGAGCTCACTTGAGGGAGACCTTCGGCCTCAGATCTGGCTGAGGGTAATAAGTCCTGAACACGGAGTTCTTATCATGGTTAAAAAAACCGCAACGCCGAACGGTTCTACAACGACTGTCGAAGCTCCAAAACCTAAACTGCCAAAGCCCAAGGCGCTGGAGGTGAACAGCCCGTTGGTTTCTAGTGAAGTGAACGCAACGGTGGCTACTTCCAGAATGAAGGGTTCATACCTGAAATTCGACCCGCGGATGGACGAGGATCACCCCATTACCGTCACGTTCCGCACACGGGAAACGCCTGGGCCGGTGTTCAAGGATATTGTGTATCCAAGCCCTGAGCCAGGCGAAGGAAAGACTGAAATCCCTCTGCCTTACATGACGAAGGCTATGGAATACACGCTCGTAATCAGTTATACCGGGACAGTAAATGGGCAAGCAGCCACTTCTTTGGAGAAAGAAGTTTTAATGGAGTTTTACCCAGCGAGCGAAGGTAAAGAGCTCGCCCCTTACTTTCTCAAAGAAAAAATTTTTCAAAATACACCTACCTTAGATATGCACGATTTCAAAGGGGATGGGATTGTCAAAACGAAGGTTCCTTATCTTGCCCAAGTAGGCGATAAGTTTTACTGCACTCTCGTTACGCAGCAATTTAGTGGGGATCCCGTTTTCTACACAGTAGCTTACGGGTATGAGTTAACGGTTGAGGATATTGAGTCAGGCGAACTTACTCATGCTGTTAGCCGTGGTTGGTTGGCGCGGCAAATACCACTGTATGAAGCAATGACCTTGCAATGTGGCTATATAACGAGTGGCTTAGCGGCGCAGCCTCCAGCCGACGTTACTAACCCCGATGAGAAGACGCTTCTTCCAAGGAATGCCCTTCAAATTCAATATCGTCGTACGACTGCTTTCATTGGGGACCAACGCCTTGATCTTCTGCCTGCACATTTGCGGCAGTCCGCCTTTTTCAACAATGAATGGTGCCTCAACCCAGAACTCACCAAACAAGGTGGGAATGTGGACACTCCCGGTTTGGACACCTATGCAGACGACCAAGTCTGTTTTTATGTGAGTGGGCCGGGTTATGGGAGCAAGCCGCTTGGCTGCGTGACAATCCAAAACGACGGGGATCTGGCAACCATCGAGCTATCGCCCTGTGTCATTGCCTGCTTTTTTAACAAGCCGATGACGCTGACCTACACCGTTCAATTCCCTAACAATAATGAACCACAGCGATCACCTGAACGTGTGGTCAATGTATTACTGCCACAATTTCCTCACGCTGAGATCGAACAAGCAACGGGCAATATCGTTGATCTCAATACATTTTCAACGGACGCGACTGCCTTTGTGTCTGTAGGGGACTATGCCGAATGTGCGAAATGTTGCTGGATGTGGATCACTGGTGAAGATGAAGACGGTGCTGCCTACCGATTCGATGTTTTGGTGGGCGCGCCTGTTACAGGCGAGTGGAAAGAGAGCGGAGTTGATACGCCTATCCTAAGAGCAGACCTGAAAAAGCTGGCCGATTGCAGCGAGTTTGAGCTGCATTTTGCAGTGAGCTTTTGTGAGGCGACCGGGCTGGAGAACGCTCACGAGTTTCCTGCCCAGACGTTCAAAATCGAGCAGGAGCCTCTGGTCCTGACTCCGCCCAAGGTAACGCAGGCCGTGGGCAGCAACTTGACGGCTTACAACGGGCGCGACGGCGTCCATGTCGAAGTGGATTATGTGGGTAACAACTCCAAGCACTCCATCATTGCCTGCTGGAAAAGACCGAATGGCACTCGCTGGCCGTTGGTATCGAAACCGGGCAACTCCTCGGGAGCTGTCATCTTCGAACTGCCTGCGGAAGCAGTGATCGAGAGTATGGGGACAACGGTGGAAATCGTTTACACCGTTACGACCGCGTGTAAGGTGCAGACGTCTCCTCCGTTGAATTTGACGATCAGTCTTCCAGTGCGTCTAGAAACTCCGAATGTGCTGGAGGCCGTTCCGGCGAAGGTTCAGAACGGTGTCGTGGACCTGGGGGCTTTTACCGGAAATGCCAATTCTCATGAAGACGCGATGTGGTTTTTGCGGGCTGGTCATATCTGTTGGTTGGACGCAACTGGGACGAAAAAGGACGGCTCGCTCTATTCTTTCCCTGTCTACGCGGCCAGGGTCATTACTGATGGCGAGTTGACCGCGGGGGTGGCCGCTCCTCTATTGCGATCTGAGTTGGATAAGCTGAAAGACGCTACCCAGTTGACCTTGGTATTTAGAGTGACGACGGATGGCAGTGCAAACAAAAGCAATGCTGTGGTCTGTCCATCAAGGGTGTTGATCGTGCGTGTCATCAAGATGGTTACGGAAACATTTGAGAACCTTAGTTTTGGCTACTACCCCGTGGGTACCGTTTTGAACACGCCGCTCATGACTGTCAGTCATAGCTCGGGGATTATGGGTGTCCATGCTGCTTCCAGCAGCGTACCGGGTATGACGTCTGGAAACACTATCGCTTTTTCCTGCAACGCAGGCTCGGGGCAGTTGCCACCTCAGCAAATGGTTTTTGCACTTAAAGCAGGCTACCGGCGGATAGAGCTTGCCTATATGCGGCATGTTTATTACGGCAGGTTTGAGTACTTCAATGCTTCGGGAGCCAAGCTCGGCGAGCGCGTGTTTTCGGCAGGCTCTCCGATGGATAGTTGGGTTGATTTCCCAGCTCCAAGTGGGCAACTGATTACAAAAATCGTGGCAACCACAGAGCAACATTCATTCACCGATAACTGGAGGCTCTACAGCTAAGTGTTGGATAGAGGCCTCCTTCCAGCATCAGAAGGAGGCTTCTATTTGATTAACAGCCCCGCTGGCAGTAAACGGTGGCGCTATTTTGGCCCCATGATCTTGCCCCGTTTCTCCGACGAAGGCGCCCCCTGCTGTTGCTGCACCCCCCTCGTCATCCAGATAAAAATCGCCGGCGTCGCCGACAACTCCAGCTCGTCCATCAACTTCATGTTGTTATCAAGCTTGGCCTCGATATACGCCGGAATCTTGTCGAGTGCCTGCAACTTGCTGCCCTTGCCAGCGGCTTCATGTTCTTCCAAGGCCTTTTGCGGGTCCTTGGCGGCGAACAGCGCGGCGGATTTGCCTGGGCTGTCTTCGCGGATGATGCCGACCATGATGTGGCGCAGCTGCACTTTGCCGGCCTTTACCCACTGCCGGCCATTCGTTGCTGGCCACGCAGATTGCCTCGCGGGTGCAGAAGACCTTGCAGCGGGATGTGCCGCTGCGGGCGATGTTCGAGTGCAGCACGGTGGCGGAGTTGGCTGAGTATATCGAGGGGCTGGCGGCCAATGAGATCAGTGCCGAGAAGGTGGATCGGTTGAGTGATTTGATGGCGGAGTTGGAGGGGTTGTGAGGGGGCCGTTGGTCTGAACTGTCAATTTTGACAGTAGGCGAGAAACCGTCAAAAGAGCTCACTTGAGGGAGACCTTCGGCCTCAGATCTGGCTGAGGGTAATAAGTCCTGAACACGGAGTTCTTATCATGGTTAAAAAAACCGCAACGCCGAACGGTTCTACAACGACTGTCGAAGCTCCAAAACCTAAACTGCCAAAGCCCAAGGCGCTGGAGGTGAACAGCCCGTTGGTTTCTAGTGAAGTGAACGCAACGGTGGCTACTTCCAGAATGAAGGGTTCATACCTGAAATTCGACCCGCGGATGGACGAGGATCACCCCATTACCGTCACGTTCCGCACACGGGAAACGCCTGGGCCGGTGTTCAAGGATATTGTGTATCCAAGCCCTGAGCCAGGCGAAGGAAAGACTGAAATCCCTCTGCCTTACATGACGAAGGCTATGGAATACACGCTCGTAATCAGTTATACCGGGACAGTAAATGGGCAAGCAGCCACTTCTTTGGAGAAAGAAGTTTTAATGGAGTTTTACCCAGCGAGCGAAGGTAAAGAGCTCGCCCCTTACTTTCTCAAAGAAAAAATTTTTCAAAATACACCTACCTTAGATATGCACGATTTCAAAGGGGATGGGATTGTCAAAACGAAGGTTCCTTATCTTGCCCAAGTAGGCGATAAGTTTTACTGCACTCTCGTTACGCAGCAATTTAGTGGGGATCCCGTTTTCTACACAGTAGCTTACGGGTATGAGTTAACGGTTGAGGATATTGAGTCAGGCGAACTTACTCATGCTGTTAGCCGTGGTTGGTTGGCGCGGCAAATACCACTGTATGAAGCAATGACCTTGCAATGTGGCTATATAACGAGTGGCTTAGCGGCGCAGCCTCCAGCCGACGTTACTAACCCCGATGAGAAGACGCTTCTTCCAAGGAATGCCCTTCAAATTCAATATCGTCGTACGACTGCTTTCATTGGGGACCAACGCCTTGATCTTCTGCCTGCACATTTGCGGCAGTCCGCCTTTTTCAACAATGAATGGTGCCTCAACCCAGAACTCACCAAACAAGGTGGGAATGTGGACACTCCCGGTTTGGACACCTATGCAGACGACCAAGTCTGTTTTTATGTGAGTGGGCCGGGTTATGGGAGCAAGCCGCTTGGCTGCGTGACAATCCAAAACGACGGGGATCTGGCAACCATCGAGCTATCGCCCTGTGTCATTGCCTGCTTTTTTAACAAGCCGATGACGCTGACCTACACCGTTCAATTCCCTAACAATAATGAACCACAGCGATCACCTGAACGTGTGGTCAATGTATTACTGCCACAATTTCCTCACGCTGAGATCGAACAAGCAACGGGCAATATCGTTGATCTCAATACATTTTCAACGGACGCGACTGCCTTTGTGTCTGTAGGGGACTATGCCGAATGTGCGAAATGTTGCTGGATGTGGATCAC
>NZ_MDGK01000028.1 GCF_001870465.1 Pseudomonas extremorientalis | reverse complement strand
GGGGGCAAGCTGAACTGGCCTAATGATTTTGGACACTTCAATCGGGCGCTATGATAGCGCCCAAATCTGAGGTGTTTGGATATGCGTAAATCTTATTCGAGTGAGTTCAAGCTCAAGGCTGCCAGCATGGTGCTGGATGAAGGTCAGCCGGTTACCGAGGTCTGTGCCAGCCTGGATATTGGTCCTACTGCTCTGCGCCGTTGGGTCGATCAAGTGCAAAAAGAACGCTTGGGCTCGACTCCGGTGGGAGCCAAGGCAATTACCGCTGATCAACGAGAGATCCAGAGACTCAAAGCCCTGCTCAGGGAGAAAGACCTGGACATTGAAATCTTAAAAAAGGCCAGTGCTCTCCTGCTTTTGGACGCCAAAGATCATTCACGCTGATCGATGAGCTGGACGAGCAGTACGGCGTTAAAAGGTGTTGCCGGGCGTTCGGGGTTAACCGCAGCAGCTTCTATGCCTGGCGCCAGCGCCAGGGCAGAGCAAATCCTGAGCGGGAAAAGCTCAAAGCCGCGCTGGTCAGGCACCACAAGGCGTCGAGAGAGTCGGCGGGCGCACGTACCTTGTCCAAGGAGCTGCAAGCCAAAGGACATCGTGTCGGACGTTACATGGCTCGCAATTTGATGCGCGAGGCTGGCATCGCTAGTCGTCAGCGCAGGCGCCATAAGTACAAGTCGCCGGGCGTGGAGGCCTTGGTGGCGCCGCATGTGCTCAAGCGGAAATTTGATGTGACGGCGGTTAATCAGGTGTGGTGTGGCGACGTAACGTACATCAAGGTCGGCAAGCGTTGGATGTACTTCGCCGCCGTTCTGGATCTGTACGCTCGCAGGATCGTAGGCTGGTCGTTCTCGATGATTTCGGATGCCAACCTGACCTGCGAGGCACTACGCATGGCAGTTGAGCTACGCGGCCATCCCGAGGATGTGTTGTTTCACTCTGACCAAGGTTGCCAGTACACCAGCCATAAATTCCGAAACGCGCTTGTGAAGCATGGGTTTAGGCAAAGTATGAGCCGTAAAGGCGAGTGCTGGGACAACGCCCCGATGGAGCGTTTCTTTGGTAGTTTGAAATCCGAGTGGGTTCCTGAAACGGGCTACAAACTGGAGCATGAGGCCCGGGCAGATGTGCAGCGCTATGTCTCGCGCTACAACATCAGCAGGCCTCACAGCTACAACGACTACCGGTCGCCGGTCGCGAAGGAAAGGTTGGCGGCATGAACCTTAATCGGTGTCCAAGATTACTTGACCAGTTCAAGCCCCCTCCCACAATTTGATTTGCTGCGCCCGTACCTCCTCGACTTCCAGACAACTCTGGCATAACACTTGCTCTTGCCTCTCCGTAGATCTATGAATCCCCGAATAGTGACGGATTATTGGCATGGCGAAGAGCGACGACGCAGCAAAAGCACCCGCAGGCAAAGGCAAGCTCAAGCTTATCCTGTTGATAGTCCTGGGCCTGCTCCTGGCTATCGGCGCCTCGGTGGGTGGCACCTGGTACATCATGCACAGCAGTGCCAGCAAGCCGGCACCCGCCGCCGAAACCGCCACTAACGTCAAGCAACCGGCAATCTTCGAACCGATGCTTCCGGCCTTTGTCGCCAACTTCAATCAGAACGGTCGTCAACGCTACCTGCAGGTGAGCATCACCTTGCTGGCGCGTAACGCTTCGGACCTGGACGCCCTCAAGGTGCACATGCCCGTGATCCGCAACAACCTCGTCATGCTGTTCTCCAGCCAGAGCTTCGACACACTCGCCACCCCGGTGGGCCAGGAAATGCTGCGCCAGAAAGTCACGGCCAGCGTGCAGGAAGTGGCCCAGAAGGAGCTCGGCAAAGTCGTGGTCGAGCAGGCGCTCTTCACTAACTTCGTATTGCAGTAGGATCACGACATGGCCGTGCAAGACCTGCTGTCCCAGGATGAAATCGACGCGCTGCTGCATGGCGTCGACGATGGTCTGGTACAGACCGAAATGGCTGCCGAGCCCGGCAGCGTCAAAAGTTATGACCTCACCAGCCAGGATCGCATCGTCCGTGGACGCATGCCGACCCTGGAGATGATCAACGAACGTTTTGCCCGCTATACCCGCATCAGCATGTTCAACATGCTGCGTCGTTCGGCGGACGTGGCGGTGGGCGGCGTGCAGGTGATGAAGTTCGGCGAGTACGTGCACTCGCTGTACGTGCCCACCAGCCTCAACCTGGTCAAGATCAAGCCACTGCGCGGCACCGCGCTGTTCATCCTCGACGCCAAGCTGGTGTTCAAGCTGGTGGACAACTTCTTCGGCGGCGACGGCCGCCATGCCAAGATCGAAGGCCGTGAGTTCACCCCCACCGAGTTGCGGGTGGTGCGCATGGTGCTGGAGCAGGCCTTCATCGATTTGAAGGAAGCCTGGCAGGCGATCATGGAAGTCAACTTCGAGTACATCAACTCCGAAGTGAACCCGGCCATGGCCAACATCGTCGGCCCCAGCGAAGCCATTGTGGTGTCGACCTTCCACATCGAACTCGATGGTGGTGGCGGCGACCTGCACGTGACCATGCCGTACTCGATGATCGAACCGGTGCGCGAAATGCTCGACGCCGGTTTCCAGTCCGACCTGGACGACCAGGACGAACGTTGGGTCAAGGCCTTGCGCGAGGACCTGCTGGACGTCGACGTACCGTTGAGCGCCACCGTGGCCCGTCGGCAACTGCGCCTGCGCGATATTTTGCACATGCAGCCGGGGGATATCATCCCCGTCGAACTGCCGGAAGAAATGATCATGCGCGCCAACGGCGTGCCGTCATTCAAGGTCAAGCTCGGTTCCCACAAGGGCAACCTGGCGCTGCAGGTGGTCGAGCCGATCACCCGTCGTTGATGCACCCCTATTTATGAATGTTTGCTCCGCCGAGGACATGTAATGGCTACCGAACACGAAAACACTTCCGCCGAAGACCAGGCCCTGGCTGACGAATGGGCGGCTGCCCTGGAAGAAACCGGCGATGTTGGCCAGGACGATATCGACGCGCTGCTGGCCGCTGACGCCGCCACCGCTCCGGCCGGCAACCGCCTGCCCATGGAAGAATTCGGCAGCGTGCCGAAAAACAACGAGCCGGTGTCCCTCGATGGCCCGAACCTGGATGTGATCCTCGACATTCCGGTGTCGATTTCCATGGAAGTCGGCAGCACCGAAATCAACATCCGCAACTTGCTGCAACTCAACCAGGGTTCGGTGATCGAGCTTGACCGCCTGGCCGGCGAGCCGCTGGACGTGCTGGTTAACGGCACCCTGATCGCCCACGGCGAAGTGGTGGTGGTCAACGAAAAGTTCGGCATCCGCCTGACCGACGTGATCAGCCCGAGCGAACGCATCAAGAAGTTGCGCTGATATGAAGTATTCGATGGCGGGACTGTTTCTGGCGCTGCCATTGAGCGCCCTCGCGGCTGAGCCGGCCGCGCAAGCGACGGCGGCGGCCGCACCGGTGGTGAGCAGCGGTATCGGCGGACAATTGACCCAGCTGGTGCTGGGCCTGTTGCTGGTGGTCGGGCTGATTTTCGTGCTGGCCTGGCTGATGCGCCGCGTGCAGCGCGTAGGGCCGGGCAACGGCCAGGTGATCGAGATGATCGGTTCGCGCGCCCTCGGCCCGCGTGATCGGCTGGTGCTGGTGCAGGTGGGCGAGGAACAGATCCTGCTGGGTATCACCCCCGGCCGCATCACCCCGTTGCACGTGCTCAAGACCCCGGTGAGCGTGGATCAGGGCCAGTCCGCCACGCCAGAATTCGCCCAGCGCCTGATGGAGTTGCTGGGCAAGGATCAGAAGGATAAGAAGTAATGCGCGTTTTATTGACGCTCATGCTGTTGCTGGCCGCGCCATTGGCGTTCGGCGCCGATCCGTTGTCGATCCCGGCCATTACGCTGGGGACCAACGCGGCGGGCGCGCAGGAGTATTCGGTCAGCCTGCAGATCCTGCTGATCATGACCGCGCTGAGCTTTATCCCGGCGTTTGTCATGCTGATGACCAGCTTCACGCGGATCATCATCGTGTTCTCGATCCTGCGCCAGGCACTGGGCCTGCAGCAGACGCCGTCGAACCAGATCCTCACCGGCATGGCCCTGTTCCTGACGCTGTTCATCATGGCGCCGGTGTTCGACAAGGTAAACCAGCAAGCCTTGCAACCCTACCTGGCGGAGAAAATGACCGCCCAGGATGCGATCGACAAGGCCCAGGGTCCGATCAAGGATTTCATGCTGTCGCAGACCCGCTCCAGCGACCTTGAGTTGTTCATGCGCCTGTCCAAGCGCACCGACATCGCCACCCCGGACCAGGCGCCGCTGACCATCCTGGTGCCGGCGTTCGTCACGTCGGAGTTGAAGACCGCGTTCCAGATCGGCTTCATGATCTTTATCCCGTTCCTGATCATCGACCTGGTGGTGGCGAGCGTACTGATGGCCATGGGTATGATGATGCTGTCCCCACTGATCATCTCGCTGCCGTTCAAGATCATGCTGTTTGTGCTGGTGGACGGCTGGGCGCTGATTATCGGCACCCTGGCCGGCAGTTTCGGCGGGGTATAGCGCAATGACGCCAGAAGTCGCCGTCGACCTGTTCCGTGAAGCATTGTGGCTGACCACCGTGATGGTCGCCGTGCTGGTGGTGCCGAGCCTGTTGGTCGGCCTGCTGGTGGCGATGTTCCAGGCGGCGACCCAGATCAACGAACAGACCTTGAGCTTCCTGCCGCGCCTGCTGGTGATGCTGGTCACCCTGATCGTGGCCGGCCCGTGGCTGGTGCAGACCTTCATGGAATATATCCTGCAGTTGTACGGCAGTATTCCGCAGTTGATCGGCTGACCCGATGCAGTCCTTGCTGGCGTTGACCGACACCCAGATCAGCACCTGGGTGGCGTCTTTCATCCTGCCGCTGTTCCGGGTCACGGCCATGCTCATGGCCATGCCGGTGTTCGGCACCACACTGGTCCCACGGCGCGTGCGCCTGTACTTTGCGGTGGCGATTACCGTGGTGATCGTGCCCGGGCTGCCGCCGATGCCGCCGGTCAATGCCATCGACCTCAGTGCGTTGCTGCTGATTGCCGAGCAGATCCTGATCGGCGCGCTGATGGGCTTTTCCCTGACGCTGTTCTTCCAGGCCTTTGTGATCGCCGGGCAAATCATCTCGATCCAGATGGGCATGGGCTTCGCCTCTATGGTCGACCCTACCAACGGTGTGTCGGCGGCGGTGATCGGGCAATTCCTGACCATGCTGGTGACCTTGCTGTTCCTGGCCATGAACGGCCACCTGGTGGCCTTTGAGGTGATGACCGAAAGCTTTATCACCTTGCCGGTGGGGTCTGGGCTGGTGGTCAATCACTTCTGGGAGGTGGTCGGGCGGCTCGGCTGGGTATTGGGGGCTTCGCTGTTGCTGGTGTTGCCGGCAATCACCGCGTTGCTGGTGGTCAACATCGCCTTTGGGGTGATGACCCGTGCGGCGCCGCAATTGAACATCTTCTCGATTGGTTTCCCGTTGACCCTGGTATTGGGCATGGGGATTTTCTGGATCGGCCTGGCCGACATTCTCAATCAGTATCAACCGCTGGCGACCGACGCCTTGCAGTTCTTACGTGATCTGGCACGGGCGCGCTGAGCCATGGCTGAGAGCGAGAGTGGTCAGGACAAAACAGAAGACCCCACGGAGAAACGTAAAAAGGACTCCCGGGAAAAGGGTGAGATTGCCCGCTCAAAAGAGCTCAATACCGTCGCCACCATGATGGCCGGTGCCGGCGCGTTGCTCATCTACGGCGGCGGCCTGGCGCTGGACTTGATGGAGTTGATGAAACACAACTTCGCCTTGCCTCGCGAGGTGCTGCTCAACCCCGACGCCATGGGCCGGTACCTGTTGCATTCGGGCAAGATCGCGATCCTGGCGGTGCAGCCGATTCTGATCACCTTGCTGCTCGCCGCACTGATCGGCCCGGTCGCCTTGGGCGGCTGGCTGTTCGCTGCCGGCAGCATGGCGCCCAAGTTCAGCCGCATGAACCCTGGCGCCGGGCTCAAGCGCATGTTCTCCACCAAGGCCCTGGTGGAGCTACTCAAGGCACTGGCCAAGTTCATCCTGATCCTGTTCGTGGCGCTGATGGTGCTGTCGTCCGACATTGATGACCTGCTGCTCATTGCCCATGAACCGCTGGAATCGGCGATCATCCACAGCGTGCAGGTGGTGGGCTGGAGTGCGCTGTGGATGGCGGCCGGGCTGATCATCATCGCGGCGGTGGATGCGCCGATCCAGTTGTGGGAAAGCCACAAGAAACTGTTGATGACCAAACAGGAAGTGCGCGACGAGCACAAGGACCAGGAAGGGCGCCCCGAGGTCAAGCAACGCATCCGCCAACTGCAGCGCGAGATGTCCCAGCGCAAGATGATGGCCTCGGTGCCCGACGCCGATGTGGTCATCACCAACCCGACCCACTATGCCGTCGCCCTCAAATACGACCCGGAGAAGGGCGGCGCGCCGATGCTGCTGGCCAAGGGCAGCGACTTTACCGCCTTGAAGATCCGCGAGATTGCGGTGGCCAACGACATCCTGTTGCTGGAGTCGCCGGAGCTGGCGCGGTCGATTTTCTACTCCACCGACCTCGACCAGGAGATTCCCGCCGGGTTGTACCTGGCGGTGGCTCAGGTGCTGGCGTATGTCTATCAGATTCGCCAATACCGCGCCGGCAAAGGCAAGCGCCCGGATCCGCTCAAGGATTTGCCGATTCCGCCGGATTTGCGCCGCGATTCCTGACGTACTCCCGCTCTGCCTACCACTCATCGATAACTGTCGTCTACCTGTCAGACTTCACAGTAGCCAAAGCGCGCTGCTCGCGGTTCTATTGCCCTATGCACTGCGCGCAGGCTGTAAACGAGATGCAGGGAGAGTGGTTTTGAATCGGGTTATCAGAGGCATCGTCAAATCCTATAACCGGAAAACTGGAAAGGGTTTGATTGTCGTGGATGGCGAGGCCGTTCCGGTGGATCTCATTGGTTCGCGGGACGTCCGGCTTGCGGTGGGGGTGCAGGTGGTCTTTCAGAAGATCCATCGACCTGACGGCGTTTTTGCGTCCGATGTCAGGGTCATCCAGCAAGTCCTTGAGTGAGATGTCAGGAGAACGGCAATGGCAACAGGTACGGTGAAGTGGTTTAACGCGGAGAAGGGGTTTGGGTTTATCAAGCCGGACGACAATAGCTCGGATGTTTTTGTCCATTTTTCGGCTATCCAGACAGAGGGTTTCAAAAGCCTGACAGAGAATCAAAAAGTCGAATACGGCATCACTCAAGGTCCAAAAGGTCCGCAGGCCGATAACGTCAAGCCCTTGTAGTTTCGTCCTCACTGATCGTTTCAAGGAGTTGCCCGAGAGCGATCTGCCCTCTAAAGCAAAAGTTGGAAGGCTTCTTGCAATACCGCCTCCAGGACGCCCAGCCGCGTCAAAACTTTGCTTCAAAGGACACGAGGAATACTGGTGGATCGCTCTCAAATGCTCGGCACGGCGCGCAGCACCCTGACTGACCTCTCGCGGGGTAATCTGGGTGTGCCGTTGTTGTTGCTGGTGATGCTGGCAATGATGATGTTGCCGATGCCGCCGTTCCTGCTCGACGTGTTCTTTACCTTCAACATTGCCCTGTCCGTCGTGGTGCTGCTGGTCTGCGTGTATGCCTTGCGGCCGCTGGATTTCGCGGTGTTCCCGACCATCCTGCTGGTGGCGACCTTGCTGCGCCTGGCGCTCAACGTGGCGTCCACCCGCGTGGTGATGCTCCACGGCCAGGACGGCCATGCCGCCGCCGGCAAGGTGATCCAGGCCTTCGGCGAGGTGGTGATCGGCGGTAACTATGTGGTGGGTATCGTGGTGTTCGCGATCCTGATGATCATCAACTTCGTGGTGGTGACCAAGGGCGCCGGGCGGATTTCCGAGGTGAGCGCGCGGTTTACCCTCGACGCCATGCCCGGCAAACAAATGGCGATCGACGCCGACCTCAACGCCGGCCTGATCGACCAGAACCAGGCCAAGACACGCCGCCTGGAAGTGGCACAGGAAGCCGAGTTCTACGGCTCCATGGACGGTGCCAGCAAATTCGTGCGCGGTGACGCCATCGCCGGCCTGCTGATTCTGTTCATCAACCTCATCGGCGGCATGGCCGTCGGTATCTTCCAACACGGCATGACCTTCGGCGATGCGGGCAAGGTCTACGCCTTGCTGACCATCGGTGACGGTTTAGTGGCGCAATTGCCATCACTGTTGTTATCCACAGCAGCGGCGATCATGGTGACCCGTGCTTCGGGCTCCGAAGACATGGGCAAGCAGATCAGCCGGCAGATGTTCGCCTCGCCCAAGGCCCTGGCCGTGGCGGCGGGCATCATGGCGATCATGGGCATCGTGCCGGGCATGCCCCACGTATCGTTCCTGACCATGGCGGCCCTGGCCGGCGGTGCGGCCTACCTGTTCTGGAAAAAGCAGAATGCGGTCAAGGTCCAGGCCCAGCAGGAGATTGCGCGTCAGCAGGAACTGCTGCCATCCCCGGCCCGCGCCCAGGAAACCAAGGAGCTGGGCTGGGATGACGTGACCCCGATCGACATGATCGGCCTGGAAGTCGGCTACCGCCTCATTCCGCTGGTGGACCGTAACCAGGGTGGTCAATTGCTCGCGCGGATCAAGGGCGTGCGCAAGAAGCTGTCCCAGGACCTGGGCTTCCTGATGCCCACCGTGCATATCCGCGACAACCTTGACCTGGCGCCCAGCGCCTACCGCCTGACCCTGATGGGCGTGATCCTGGCGGAAGCCGAGATCTACCCGGACCGCGAGCTGGCAATCAACCCGGGGCAGGTGTTCGGCAGCCTCAACGGCATTACCGCCAAAGATCCGGCTTTTGGCCTGGACGCGGTATGGATCGAAATCAGTCAGCGCAGCCAGGCGCAGTCCCTGGGTTACACCGTGGTGGACGCCAGCACCGTGGTCGCCACCCACCTCAACCAGATCCTGTACAAGCACTCCCACGAGCTGATCGGCCACGAAGAAGTCCAGCAATTGATGGGTTTGCTCGGCAAAGCCTCGCCAAAACTCGCCGAAGAGCTGGTGCCGGGCATTCTGTCGCTGTCCCAGTTGCTCAAGGTATTGCAGGCGTTGCTGGCCGAACAGGTGCCGGTGCGCGACATTCGCAGCATTGCCGAGGCTATCGCCAACAATGCCGCCAAGAGTCAAGATACTGCCGCGCTGGTGGCTGCGGTGCGCGTCGGATTGTCGCGTGCAATCGTGCAAAGCATTGTAGGGCTTGACTCCGAGCTGCCTGTGATCACCTTGGAACCCAGGTTGGAACAAATATTGCTCAATAGTATTCAGAAGGCAGGACAAGGCCAGGAAGAGGGCGTTCTGCTGGAGCCAAGCATGGCCGAGAAGCTGCAGCGTTCGTTGATCGACGCCGCGCAACGCCAGGAAATGCAAGGCCAACCGGTGATCCTGCTGGTGGCAGGCCCGGTCCGGGCGATGTTGTCGCGGTTTGGGCGCCTGGCAGTACCGAATTTGCACGTTTTGGCTTATCAGGAAATTCCTGACAACAAGCAAGTGACTATCGTCGCGACAGTAGGGCCCAACGGCTGAGGGTAGTGGGTTATGCAAGTGAAGCGTTTTTTCGCCGCCGATATGCGTCAGGCCATGAAACTGGTTCGTGATGAGCTGGGCGCCGACGCCGCGATTATCGGCAACCGTCGTATTGCCGGCGGTGTCGAGCTGACGGCTGCCCTGGATTACACCCCTTCGGCCCTGGCGCCGCGCGTGCCGAACATGGAGCTCGAAGACGAGCTGCGCAAGACCGCTTCGCGCATCGTCTCGGCCCAGGCTGAACTGAGCATGCGTGGCGACAGCGATGCCACCACCAATCGTCAGTTGTTCGCTGGCCTGCCGCTGACCGCCGCCGAGCCATTGGTTGAGCCGACCTTCAAAGAGCCGCCGCGTCCTGCTGCGCCAGCCCCGGCAGCGGCGGTTGACCAGCGCGTGTTCGATTCGATGCGCTTTGAACTCAACGGTTTGCGTGAACTGCTCGAAGTGCAGTTGGGCTCGCTGGCCTGGAACCAGTTGCAAGGCAGCAAACCGCAACAGGCCAACCTGTGGCGCCGCCTGCAACGCATCGGCCTGTCCGGCCCATTGTCCCGCGACCTGCTGGCCCTGACCACCGAGATCGAAGAGCCTCGCCAGGCCTGGCGCATGTTGCTGGCCCATCTGGCGCGGATGATTGCCACCCCGGAAATCGAACCTCTGGAAGAGGGCGGTGTGATCGCCATGGTCGGCCCTGCCGGCATGGGCAAGACCACCACCCTGGCCAAGCTGGCCGCCCGTTACGTGCTCAAGTACGGCGCTCAGAATATCGCGCTGGTGAGCATGGACAGCTACCGTATTGGTGCCCAGGAGCAGCTCAAGACCCTGGGCCGCATTCTCAATGTGCCGGTGACCCATGTCGACCCGGGCCAGTCCCTGGCCAACGCCCTCGACCCGCTGCTGCGCAAGCGCGTGGTGCTGATTGATACCGCCGGCCTGCAAGCCAGCGACCCGGCCTTGCGCATGCAGTTGGAAAGCCTGGCCGGGCGTGGCATCAAGTCGAAAAATTACCTGGTGCTTGCAACCACCAGCCAGAAACAGGTTCTTACCGCTGCGTATCATAGTTACAAGCGCTGCGGCCTGGCCGGTTGCATCCTCACCAAGCTCGACGAAACCGCGAGCCTGGGCGAGGTGCTGAGCCTGGCCATCAGTCATGAATTGCCGGTCGCCTACCTGACCGACGGGCCGCGGATTCCGGATGATCTGCATCTGCCGCGCCGTCATCAGTTGGTCAGCCGTGCAGTCAGCGTGCAAATGCAAGACGAGCCTAGCGAGGAAGCGATGGCCGATATGTTCGCCGACCTCTACCACAACCCGGCGAAGCGGGTAGGTTGAGGACGGTATGAACACCGTGAAAAGTATCTACATCGATGGTCTGCAAGCGATTCACGCGGCCAAGCCATGTAGCCTGCGTCTAAGCAAGACAAGGTAAAGAAATAAAATGGGCAGCATGCATCCCGTACAGGTGATCGCGGTGACCGGCGGCAAAGGTGGCGTCGGAAAAACTAACGTGTCAGTGAATTTGTCCCTGGCCCTGGCAGAGCTTGGCCGTCGCGTCATGCTGCTGGATGCTGACCTGGGGTTGGCGAACGTCGACGTTCTGCTGGGGCTGACGCCCAAGCACACCCTTGCCGATGTGATCGAGGGCCGTTGTGAGCTGCGCGATGTGCTGCTGCAAGGGCCCGGTGGCATCCGCATCGTCCCGGCCGCCTCCGGCACCCAGAGCATGGTGCACCTGAGCCCGGCGCAGCATGCCGGCCTGATCCAGGCCTTCAGTGACATCGGCGACAACCTCGACGTGCTGGTGATCGACACCGCCGCCGGGATCGGCGAATCCGTGGTCAGCTTCGTGCGCGCCGCGCAGGAAGTGTTGCTGGTGGTCTGCGATGAACCCACCTCGATCACCGACGCCTACGCCCTGATCAAACTGCTTAACCGTGATTACGGCATGAACCGCTTCCGCGTCCTGGCCAACATGGCCCAGAGTCCGCAGGAAGGGCGCAACCTGTTCGCCAAGTTGACCAAGGTCACGGATCGTTTCCTCGATGTCGCCTTACAATACGTCGGCGCAGTTCCCTACGACGAGTGTGTGCGCAAGGCTGTGCAAAAGCAGCGTGCAGTCTACGAAGCATTCCCTCGTTCCAAGTGTGCATTGGCGTTCAAGGCTATTGCCCAGAAGGTCGATACCTGGCCGTTGCCCGCCAACCCCCGGGGGCATCTGGAGTTTTTCGTCGAGCGATTGGTGCATCAGACGAGCGCAGGACCCGTGCTATGACAGCGACCGGCTACAACGCTTACAAGAAGTCTGCCCGTGACAGCCAGGGCGAGTTGATCGAGCGCTACGCGCCCCTGGTCAAGCGCATTGCCTATCACCTGCTGGCACGCCTGCCCGCCAGCGTGCAGGTCGAAGACCTGATCCAGGCGGGTATGATCGGCCTGCTCGAAGTGTCGACCAAATACGACGCGAGCAAGGGGGCGAGTTTCGAGACGTATGCGGGCATCCGCATCCGTGGCGCGATGCTCGATGAAGTGCGCAAAGGTGACTGGGCGCCGCGTTCGGTACACCGCAACACACGCATGGTCAGTGACGCAATTCGCGCAATTGAAGCAAAAACCGGTCGCGACGCTAAAGATCACGAAGTTGCGGCCGAACTCCAATTGAGTCTCGACGATTACTACGGGATTTTGAACGATACCTTGGGCAGCCGCCTGTTCAGTTTCGACGACCTGTTGCAGGACGGCGAACATGAAGGGCTGCACGAGGACGGCGCGAGTGCTCATATGGAGCCATCGCGTGACCTGGAAGATGAGCGTTTCCAGGGAGCGTTGGCGGACGCGATTGCCAATTTGCCGGAGCGTGAGCGGCTGGTGTTGGCGCTGTACTACGACGAAGAGCTGAACCTCAAGGAAATCGGTGAGGTCCTGGGTGTCAGCGAATCGCGGGTCAGCCAGTTGCACAGCCAGTGCGCAGCCCGCTTGCGGGGGCGTTTGGGAGAGTGGCGAGCGCGCTGAACAGGCAGTGTGGGGACACTGCAGACGATACCGCGAGGGCAACCGGCCTTCGCGGGTTCGACCCGTGGTGCCCCCGGCAGTCCTTTTTGTGTAATGCCTGTTGATTGAAATGGCGCGTCCAGGTGCTGGGCGCGTTTAAGACTGCTTGGAGGTCGAATTGGACAAGAACATGAAAATCCTCATCGTTGATGACTTCTCAACGATGCGGCGGATCATAAAAAACCTGTTGCGTGACCTTGGGTTCACAAACACGGTCGAGGCGGATGACGGCATTACGGCCATTCCGATCCTCAACAGCGGGAGCATCGACTTTCTGGTAACGGACTGGAACATGCCGGGCATGACCGGTATCGACTTGCTGCGCCACGTGCGCGCTGACGAAAAGCTGCGCAGCCTGCCTGTGCTGATGGTCACCGCCGAAGCCAAGCGTGAGCAGATCATCGAAGCCGCCCAGGCCGGGGTCAACGGTTACGTGGTCAAGCCATTCACGGCATTGGCCTTGAAAGAGAAGATCGAAAAAATCTTCGAACGCATCCACGGCTAATGCCATCGCGGGGGAGCTATGGAGCATAAAGAAACGTCACAGGGAGACTTCGAGTCGACCCTGAAAAAGCATGCTCACCAGTTGGTCGACAGCCTTGAAAGAGGCCAGTTCGGCGACGCGGTGCAGTTAATCCATGAGCTCAACCAGACCCGTGACCGCGGCCTGTACCAGGAAGTGGGCAAGCTCACACGCGAGCTGCACAGTGCGATCGTCAATTTCCAGATTGACCCGCACATGCCCCAGGCCGAAGAAATCTCGCAAATCACCGATGCCACCGAACGCCTGTCCTATGTGGTCAGGCTGACTGAGGCGGCGGCCAACCGCACCATGGACCTGGTGGAAAACGCCACGCCCCTGGTCAACGGCATGGCCACTGAAGCCCAGGCCCTGAGCCACGACTGGGGCCGCTTTATGCGCCGGGAAGTGGGGGCCGAGGAGTTTCGCGAGTTGGCGCGTCGGGTCGACGGTTTCCTGTCACGCAGCGAGCAGGAAAACCGTACGGTTTCCAGCAACCTCAACGACATTCTGCTGGCCCAGGATTACCAGGACCTCACCGGTCAGGTGATCAAGCGTGTGACCCAGTTGGTCACCGAAGTGGAAAGCAACTTGCTCAAATTGGTGCTTATGGCAGGCCAGGTTGACCGTTTCGCCGGCATCGAACATGACCGCGAAGCGATCCTCTCGGAAAAAGATCCACAAAAACATCTCGCCAAGGGTGAAGGTCCGCAGATTCATGCCGATAAACGTGAAGACGTTGTATCGGGTCAAGATGATGTCGATGACCTGTTATCCAGTTTAGGCTTCTAAGGAGCACCCACATGAGCTTCGGCGCCGATGAAGAAATCCTTCAGGATTTCCTTGTAGAGGCCGGCGAAATTTTAGAGCAGTTGTCCGAGCAACTGGTCGAGCTGGAAAGCCGACCGGATGATGCGAACCTGCTCAATGCAATTTTTCGCGGTTTTCACACTGTAAAAGGGGGCGCCGGCTTCCTCCAGCTCCATGAGCTGGTGGAGTGCTGCCACATCGCCGAGAACGTGTTCGACATCCTGCGCAAGGGTGAGCGTCACGTTGATTCGGAGTTGATGGACGTGATTCTCGAAGCACTGGATGCGGTCAACGGCATGTTCAGCGAGGTGCGTGAGCGTGCCCCGATCACGGCGGCGACCCCGGAACTGCTGGCCGCCCTGGCGCGCTATGCGGAGCCTGCCGACACGTCGGCCGCACCGGTGGTTGAAGCCGCGCCGGAGCCTGTGGTTGAGGCCGAACCGGATGTGACCGACAGCGAGTTCGAGCAGCTGCTCAACTCCCTCAGTGCCGTCAAGGCCGAGGCGCAAGCACCGGCCGCGCCGGTCGCCGCACCGACCAGCGAAGACATCACCGACGCTGAGTTCGAATCGCTGCTCGACCAGTTGCATGGCAAAGGCCAGTTTGCGGCTGACGCCGTGGCACCCGCCGCTGCGGCTGCGGATGCACCGGCGGCCAGCGCCAGCACCGATATTACCGACGATGAGTTCGAGGCATTGCTCGACCAACTGCATGGCAAGGGCACCTTCGCGGCCGACGCCTTGCCGGAAGTCGCCGCCACGGCTGCGGCACCGGCTGCTGCCAGTGCCGCTCCTGCGGGCGATGGGCTGATCTCCGATCACGAGTTCGAATCCCTGCTGGACGAATTGCACGGCAAGGGCAAGTTCAGTGAAGTGGCCCCGGCCGCTGCGGTTGCGACAGCTGCACCGGCCGCCGCCAAGGCCGCTGCGCCTGCTCCAGCCGCCAAGCCAGCACCGGCTCCGGCCGCCGCACCTGCTCCGGCGCGCGCCGCCCCGGCACCGGCAGCCGAGAAGCCTGCCAGTGAAGCCGAGACCACCGTGCGGGTGGATACCGCGCGCCTGGACGACATCATGAACATGGTCGGCGAACTGGTACTGGTGCGTAACCGCCTGGTGCGCCTGGGCCTGAGCAGCGGCGATGAAGCCATGCAAAAGGCCGTGTCGAACCTCGACGTGGTGACCGCCGACCTGCAGACCGCCGTGATGAAAACGCGGATGCAGCCGATCAAGAAAGTCTTCGGGCGCTTCCCGCGCCTGGTTCGCGACCTCGCGCGTCAGCTGAAGAAAGAAATCAACCTGGAACTGGTGGGCGAAGAAACCGACCTCGACAAGAACCTGGTCGAGGCCCTGGCCGACCCGCTGGTCCACTTGGTGCGCAACGCCGTGGACCACGGCGTGGAAACCCCGGAAGAGCGCGAAGCCTCGGGCAAGTCGCGCAACGGCAAGGTGATCCTGGCCGCCGAGCAAGAGGGCGACCACATCCTGCTGTCGATCACTGACGACGGCAAAGGCATGGACCCGACCATATTGCGCAACATCGCGGTCAAGCGCGGCGTGATGGACAAGGACGCCGCCGACCGCCTGACCGACACCGAGTGCTACAACCTGATCTTCGCCCCGGGCTTCTCGACCAAGACCGAGATTTCCGACGTGTCCGGCCGTGGCGTCGGCATGGACGTGGTGAAGACCAAGATCAGCCAGCTCAACGGCTCGATCAACATCTACTCGACCAAGGGCCAGGGCTCCAAGATCGTCATCAAGGTGCCGTTGACCCTGGCGATCATGCCGACCCTGATGGTGATGCTGGGCAACCAGGCGTTCGCCTTCCCGCTGGTCAACGTCAACGAAATCTTCCACCTCGACCTGTCGCGCACCAACGTGGTGGACGGCCAGGAAGTGGTGATCGTGCGCGACAAGGCATTGCCCCTGTTCTACCTCAAGCGCTGGCTGGTGGCATCGGCCAAGCATGAAGAGCAGCGCGAAGGCCATGTGGTGATTCTCTCCGTGGGCACCCAGCGCATCGGCTTTGTCGTCGACCAACTGGTTGGCCAGGAAGAAGTGGTCATCAAGCCTTTGGGCAAGATGCTGCAGGGAACCCCGGGCATGTCGGGTGCGACCATCACCGGTGACGGTCGGATCGCGCTGATTCTCGATGTTCCGAGCATGCTCAAGCGTTACGCCGCTCGGCGTATTTGATTCTGGTGGGGCAGGGCGGTAGTGCCCGCCCCGCCTAACGGAGTGTTTATGGCAGTCAAGGTCCTGGTGGTGGACGATTCGGGTTTCTTCCGCCGCCGCGTCTCGGAAATTCTTTCCGCCGATCCAACGATCCAGGTGGTCGGCACGGCCACCAACGGCAAAGAGGCGATTGATCAAGCCATTGCGTTGAAACCGGACGTGATCACCATGGACTACGAGATGCCGATGATGGATGGCATCACGGCAGTCCGGCACATCATGCAACGCTGCCCGACCCCGGTCCTGATGTTTTCCTCGCTGACGCACGAAGGCGCCCGGGTCACCCTGGATGCGCTGGACGCCGGCGCGGTGGACTTCCTGCCGAAGAATTTCGAAGACATCTCGCGCAACCCCGAGAAGGTCAAGCAGATGCTCTGCGAGAAAGTGCACAGCATTTCGCGCAGTAACCGTCGCAGCCTGTTCAGCGCGCCTGCGCCAACCGCTGCGCCAGCACCGGCTCCAGCGGCACCGACATCGTCGTTTGCGCGCCCTGCGCCTGCGCCGGTGGCACGGCCTGCGGTGGCACCCGCTCGCACGGCGGCGCCTGCGTCTTCGCATTCGCCCGCACCCAAGCGCAAGGCCTACAAGCTGGTCGCCATCGGCACCTCCACCGGCGGCCCGGTTGCGCTGCAACGCGTATTGACCCAATTGCCGGCCAACTTCCCGGCGCCGATCGTATTGATCCAGCACATGCCGGCGGCGTTCACCAAGGCGTTCGCCGAGCGCCTGGACAAGCTGTGCCGCATCAGCGTCAAGGAAGCCGAGGATGGCGACATCCTGCGCCCTGGCCTGGCGCTGCTGGCCCCCGGTGGCAAGCAGATGATGGTCGACGGCCGTGGCGCGATCAAAATCCTGCCGGGCGACGAACGTCTGAATTACAAGCCATGCGTGGACATCACCTTCGGTTCGGCAGCCAAGTCCTACGGTGACAAAGTTCTGGCGGTGGTGCTCACCGGCATGGGCGCCGACGGCCGTGAAGGTGCGCGCCTGCTCAAGCAAGGCGGCAGTGCCATCTGGGCCCAGGACGAAGCCAGCTGCGTGATCTATGGCATGCCCATGGCCATCGTCAAGGCGGACCTGGCCGACGCCGTCTACAGCCTGGACGACATCGGCAAGCATCTGGTGGAGGCCTGCCTCTGATGGATGTACTGAGCCTGATCGGCATCATCATGGCGTTTGTCGCGATCATCGGCGGCAACTACCTCGAGGGCGGGCACCTCGGCGCCCTGGCCAACGGCCCGGCGGCGCTGATCGTGATCGGCGGCACCGTGGGCGCGGCGTTGTTGCAATCGCCCATGAGCTCGTTCAAGCGCGCCATGCAGATTCTGATATGGATCATTTTCCCGCCACGCGTGGACCTGCCCGGTGGCATCGACCGCGTGGTCAACTGGAGCCTCACCGCGCGCAAGGAAGGTCTGCTGGGCCTGGAAGGCGTGGCCGATGCCGAGCCCGACAGCTACGCGCGCAAAGGCCTGCAATTGCTGGTGGACGGTGCCGAGCCGGAAGCGATCCGCAGCATTCTGGAAGTGGATTTCTACACCCAGGAAAGCCGCGATATCAACGCCGCCAAAGTCTACGAAAGCATGGGCGGCTACGCGCCGACCATCGGCATCATCGGTGCGGTGATGGGCCTGATCCACGTGATGGGCAACCTGGCCGACCCCTCGCAACTGGGCAGCGGCATTGCCGTGGCGTTTGTCGCCACCATCTACGGCGTGGCCAGTGCCAACCTGGTGCTGTTACCGGTGGCCAGCAAACTCAAGTCGATTGCCATGCGCCAGTCGCGTTATCGCGAGATGCTGCTCGAAGGCATCCTGTCGATCGCCGAGGGCGAGAACCCGCGTTCCATCGAATTGAAGCTCCAGGGCTTCATGGATTGATGACCATGAGTATCTACTTGTGGCGAGCGAGCTTGCTCGCGTTGGGGCGCGAAGCGGCCCTGATCCAGGCACCGTGTTTTTTCAGAAAGATTGCGGTGCCGGGTTTTGGGGCTGCTCCGCAGCCCAACGCGAGCAAGCTCGCTCGCCACAATGAACCGGTTGGCAGTGAGTACTGTGTGCAGGGAGGTAATTGCCTGTGAGCCGTCGCCGTCGCGAGCCTGAAGAACACGTCAACCACGAGCGGTGGCTGGTGTCCTATGCGGACTTCATCACCCTGCTGTTCGCGTTTTTCGTGGTGATGTACTCCATCTCGTCGATCAACGAAGGCAAGTACAAAGTCATTTCCCAGGCGCTGATCGGCGTGTTCAACGATGCCGACCGTGCGCTCAAGCCGATCCCTATTGGTGAAGAACGGCCCAAGACCGTGACCCCGGCCAAGCCGCTGGTCAACGACAGCGATGAAACCGCCGCCGGCGTGGGCGGCACCAGCGACCCGCTGAAAAGCATCGCCGACGACATCAGTGCCGCGTTTGGCGACTTGATCAGCTCCAACCAGATGACGGTGCGCGGCAACGAGTTGTGGGTGGAGATCGAGTTGAACTCCAGCCTGCTGTTCGCCAGCGCCGATGCGATGCCCAGCGACCAGGCATTCACCATCATCGACAAAGTGGCGGCGATCCTCAAACCGTTCGAGAACCCGATCCACGTCGAAGGCTTCACTGACAACGTTCCGATCAGCACCGCGCAGTACCCGACCAACTGGGAGCTGTCGTCGGCACGAGCGGCGAGCATCGTCAGGATGCTGGCGATGCAGGGCGTCAACCCTGGACGCCTGGCGTCGGTGGGCTACGGTGAGTTCCAACCGGTGGCCAACAACGCCACGGCGCAAGGCCGCGCGCGTAACCGTCGGGTGGTGCTGGTGGTCTCGCGCAACCTGGATGTGCGCCGCAGCCTGACCGGCACCGGCACCGCCAATGCAACACCGGATGCGGCCTTGAAGCGGGCTGGCACACAAACTGCACCGGCCCCGGTAAAACCGCCGGTTCGACAGAGTGCCGTCAATTCTCCGTCGCTGGCTCAATAACCCCATGCAATGTCTCGGTCGCGCCTGTGCCTGCCGGGAGGAACCAACCGAATGAGAGTCTGGGCAGTTGCCAATCAAAAAGGTGGAGTCGGCAAGACCACCACCTCCATCGCCTTAGCCGGCTTGCTGGCCGAGGCGGGCAAGCGTGTGGTCGTGGTGGACCTGGACCCTCACGGCTCCATGACCAGCTATTTCGGCTACGACCCGGATGCGCTGGAACACAGCAACTACGACCTGTTCCTGCACAAGGGCAGTGTGCCGGCCGATCTGCCCGGGCAACTGTTGTTGCCCACCAGTAACGAAAGCATTTCGCTGCTGCCGTCCAGCACCGCGCTGGCCACCCTGGAGCGCCAGTCGCCGGGGCAGAGCGGCCTGGGCCTGGTGATCGCCAAGACCCTGGCGCAACTGTGGCAGGACTTCGACTACGCGATCATCGACAGCCCGCCGTTGCTCGGCGTGCTGATGGTCAACGCCCTGGCGGCCAGCCAGCAACTGGTGATCCCGGTGCAGACCGAGCATTTGGCCGTCAAAGGCCTGGAGCGCATGGTCAGCACCCTGGCGATGATCAACCGCTCGCGCAAACAGGCGCTGCCGTTCAGTATCGTGCCGACCCTGTTCGACCGCCGCACCCAGGCGTCCCTCGGCACCCTGCGCGTATTGCGCGATGCCTACCCTGACACCATCTGGAACGGCTATATCCCGGTGGACACGCGCCTGCGTGACGCCAGCCGCGCCGGCCTGGCGCCGTCGCAGTTCGACCCGAAAAGCCGTGGCGTACTGGCCTACCGCGCGTTGCTCAAACACCTGCTGTCCCAGCAGCTTGTGGCGCAGGTGGCGTGATGAACCGTCCCGTCGAACTCAAGACCCGGCCGCAACTGGCACTGGAATCCTACCTGGATGCCCTGCTGCAGGACGCGACCGAGGAAGCCATGCCGGAACCGATCCTGGTACTGGAGCCTGCTGTCGAGCCAGAAGCCGTGCTGGATGAATTCCAGTTGGCGGTGTTGGAAGAACAAGCCCGGGATGCGCAGGTCGTGGTGCCGATTATGCCGGCCGTGGCGATCCCGGCAGTGGTCGAGCCGGTGGTGGAAGTGCACCTGCCGCCGAGCATCACACCGCCGCCGGTCACCGGTGATGATCGCCCGAGCTGGGCCGCCGAGCCGTTCGAATGCCTGTTGTTCGACGTCGCCGGCTTGACGCTGGCGGTGCCGCTGGTGTGCCTGGGCTCGATCTATTCCCTGGAAGGTCAGGAACTGACGCCGCTGTTCGGGCAGCCGGAGTGGTTCCTCGGCATCCTGCCGAGCCAGGCCGGCAACCTGAAGGTGCTGGATACCGCGCGCTGGGTCATGCCCGATCGCTACCGCGACGACTTCCGCCAGGGCTTGCAATACGTGATCTCGGTGCAGGGCTACGAGTGGGGGCTGGCGGTGCATCAAGTCAGCCGCTCGTTGCGCCTGGACCCGAACGAAATCAAATGGCGCAGCCACCGGGGCCAACGGCCTTGGCTGGCGGGCACCGTGATCGAACACATGTGCGCGTTGCTCGACGTCGCCGAACTGGCCGAGTTGATCGCCAGTGGTGCCGTCAAAACGATGCCGGTTACTAAACGCAGTTGATTGAACAATAAGGTCCACGCTGGTGCGTGGCCAATCTTGAAGGGGTCAGGGGTATGAACAAGTCAGCGTCCGCACAAGGTTTGGATGATCCGATCCTGCAATGGGTAACCTTCAAACTGGACAACGAGTCCTACGGCATTAACGTGATGCGCGTGCAGGAAGTGCTGCGCTACACCGAAATCGCCCCGGTACCGGGTGCGCCGAGCTACGTGCTGGGCATCATCAACCTGCGCGGCAACGTGGTGACGGTGATCGACACCCGCCAGCGTTTCGGCCTGGTACCGACCGAGGTCAACGACAACACGCGTATCGTCATCATCGAGGCCGACAAGCAAGTGGTCGGGATCATGGTCGACAGCGTGGCCGAAGTGGTCTACCTGCGCCAATCGGAAGTGGAAACCGCGCCGAACGTGGGTAACGAAGAATCCGCCAAGTTCATCCAGGGCGTGTGCAACAAGAACGGCGAACTGCTGATTCTGGTTGAGCTGGACAAGATGATGAGCGAAGAAGAGTGGTCGGAACTGGAGAGTATCTGATTGTTCCTTGAGGCTGCGGTGATCGTCCTGGCCCTGTTGTGGGCCGGGACGTTGGCATTTCTGCTGCGCCATGTGAGCCAGCAGCGCGAACTGTTGTTGCAACAGGCCGAGCGTGATGCGGTGCGTGACCGCCGCATCCTGGAGTTGGTCAAGCGGGTCGATCATTACCAGCAGAGTGCGGTGAGGGTGGGGGATGAGGTGCACGAATTGCGCGCCATTCTTGCACCGTTGCCGGACAAGCTGGCGCAGATCGAGCAACGCGACCCTTCGAGCCTTTCGTTTGCCCAGGCGGCGAAGCTGGTGGGCATGGGGGCTACGGTGGATGAATTGACGCAGTCTTGCGGCTTGACCCAGGCTGAGGCGCAGTTGATGAGCAAGCTGCACAAGAGCTGATGTCTGGTCGTACCGCCATCAACTTGCAGGGGGCTGAGCCCTTCTACAACAAAACAGTACAAAAACGAATTGTTGGCAAATTCGCTGAGATACCCTAAAAGCCTTGAAGTAGAGCCTTCAAGAAAAAAATGAAGGTGTCCAGGGCGGTCTTTTTTTGCGAAATGTGTCACAGGGCCATACACCCTGATGGCACTTTTATGTCTTTGTGGTGACCAACCTGCGCATGTAGGAAGTTTCACTCACAAGGATGCGAAATGTCTTTCGACGCTTTACCTAGAACAAAACCCTCTGTTTTGCTGCAGTCTTGTGTCGCCACCTGCTCCCTTGTCGGTTTGCTTGCCAGTGCAGCGACACTGGCCGCTGAGCCTCAAGCGCCTGCCCAGCAATTGCTCCTGCAACAACAACGTGAACGTGCCCAGCGCGAGCAGTTGGAACCGTCCCCCGACGTCCGTCTCGAAACTCCGCAAGACAGCTCCGGCACTCTGCGTCTGCCGCGCAACGAAACGCCGTGCTTCAAGATCGACCGTGTGGTCCTTGGCGGCGACCAGTCCGAAGATTTCCAGTGGGCCTTGCGTGCCGCCAACCCGAGCGACGATCCGGTGCAGGGGCAATGCGTCGGCTCCGCCGGGATCAACCTGACGATGAAGCGCATCCAGAACGCGATCATCGCCAAGGGCTTCATCACCACTCGCGTCCTCGCCCAGCCCCAGGACTTGAACCAGGGCACGCTGGCGCTGGTGCTGGTGCCCGGACGCATCAAGCACATCCGTTTTGCACCGGGCACCTCCACGCGCGCCAACTATTGGAACGCCATGCCCGCGTCGCCTGGCGATGTGCTCAACCTGCGCGACATCGAACAGGCGCTGGAAAACTTCAAACGCGTGCCCACCGCCGAAGCCGATGTGCAGATCACGCCAGCCGAGGGCGCGGATGCACAGCCGGGGGAGAGTGATGTCGTGATTGCCTGGAAGCAGGCGATTCCAGTACGCGTAAGCCTGTCGGTGGATGACTCCGGCAGCAAGCAGACCGGTAAGTATCAGGGCAACGTCGCTCTGTCGCTGGATAACCTGGCGACCCTCAATGACCTGTTCTACATCAGTTTCAACCACGACCTGGGCGGCGGTCAGAGCGGTGACCGTGGTTCGAAAGGCCACACCGTGCACTACTCGGTGCCCTACGACTATTGGCAACTGAGCCTGACGTCCAGCGAGTATGACTACCACCAGACGATTGCCGGGGTGAACCAGGCCTATTCCTACAGTGGCCGCAGCCGGACCAACGAGGTGCAGCTGTCACGGGTGATCTACCGCGACGCGGTGCGCAAGACCACTGTGTCGGTTGGTGGCTGGAGTCGTACGTCCAGCAACTACATCGAAGACACCGAAATCGAACTGCAACGTCGCCGCATGGCCGGTTGGCAGGCCGGGATCAATCACCGTGAATTCATCGGCGCCAACACCCTCGACCTCGGTGTCGGTTATCGCCGTGGCACCGGTGCCCGTGATGCGCTGCGTGCGCCTGAAGAGGAAAACGGCGAAGGCACCTCGCGTTCGCAGATCATCACCGCCAACGCGCAATTGCAGGTGCCGTTCACCCTGTCGGATCAACGTCTGCGTTACGTCGCTGGCTGGCGCGGGCAGTGGAACCGTACACCGTTGATCCCCCAGGACCGCTTTTCAATTGGCGGGCGCTACACCGTGCGCGGCTTCGACGGCGAGCAGATCCTGTCGGCCGAACGCGGCTGGACGTTCAGCAACGACCTGGGCCTGAGCCTGGCCAACACCGGCCAGGAACTGTACCTGGGCGTGGATTACGGCGAAGTCGGCGGGCATTCCACCCAGTACCTTTCGGGCCGGCGCCTGGCTGGTGCGGTGGTGGGCCTGCGCGGGGGCTACAAACAATTTTCCTATGACATTTACACCGGCAAACCCCTGGAAAAACCCAAGGGCTTCCAGACCGCCGACGTGACCAGTGGCTTCAGCGCCAACTGGTCGTTTTGAAGGAGCCCAGCATGCATCACGACACCTTGGAGGTGCTTGCTCCCGAGCGCGCCGACAGCGCCATCGACGAAGCCCAGGTGCTGGGCTCGGCGGTGTGGCTGTGGATGCACTCGGCGGCCCATCGCGATGCGCCGTTGCACAGCCTGTCGACCTTGTTGTTGCCGGCGATCAAGCGGCGCCAGTTCATCTTGATCAGTGAAGCCGGGCAGCCGGTGTTTTTCATGTCGTGGTTGAACCTCAGTGCCGAGGCCGAGGCGCGCTATCTGCGCGAACCTGCGGTGTGCCTGCCGGCGGCGGACTGGGACAGTGGCGACCGCCTGTGGATCAACGACTGGGTCGCGCCGTTTGGTCACACCCGGCGCGTCAGCAGTTTGCTGCGCCGTCGCCTGTGGCCTGGAAGGATCTTCCGTGCGCTGTACCACAAGGGCGAAGAACGCGGTTTGCGCGTCATCGATTTCCAGGGCATCGCCGTGCTCGACCTGGAGGCGCAAGCCTGGTTTGCCAGCCACCCGTTACCTCTTCACGCGCTCTGATCAGCCACCGCGCAAGGGATTTGCATGAATAAGCAGCTATATCGAATTGTGTTTAACAAGGCTCGCGGCCTGTTGATGGTCGTGGCGGAAAACGTCAAGAGTGCCAGCAAGGCACCCGGCACCACGGGTAGCGTTGGCCGGGCCGGCGGTGCCGTGGCCACACTCACGCCCTTGCGCTTTGCGCTGATGGTGGGCATGGGCTGGGTTGCGCTGGTCATGCCGGCCCAGGCCCAGGTTGTGGCTGACGGTTCGGCCCCCGCAGGCCAACGCCCGAGCATCGGCGCGGCGGGCAACGGGGCGCCTGTGGTCAACATCACCACGCCAAGCGGGGCAGGCGTATCGCGCAACACTTACCAGCAGTTCGACGTCGACAAGCGCGGCGTGATCCTCAATAACGCCGTCACCAACAGCCAGACCCAACTGGGCGGCTGGGTCGAAGGCAACCGCGCGCTGGCCAACGGCAGCGCACGGGTGATTCTCAACGAGGTCAATTCGAGCAACCCCAGCCAGTTGCGCGGTTTTGTCGAAGTGGCGGGTTCCAAGGCCCAGGTAGTGATTGCCAACCCCTCCGGAATCGCCTGCGATGGCTGCGGTTTTATCAACGCTGACCGCGCGACGCTGACTACCGGGCGGGCGCAGTTCGAGAACGGTTTGATTACCGGCTATCAAGTCTCTGGGGGCAAGGTCAGCATCGGCGGCGCGGGCCTTGACGCCACTCGCGCCGACTACACCGAGATCATCGCGCGCACGGTCGAAGTGAACGCGGGCATCTGGTCCAAAGACTTGACTATCAAGACCGGCGCAGCAGGCCAGAACCCGGCCGACGCCCCCGCCGTGGCCATCGACGTGGCACAGTTGGGGGGCATGTACGCCGGCAAGATCACCCTGGTAGGCACCGGCGCTGGTGTCGGTGTACGCAATGCCGGGCAGATTGGTTCCAGTGCCGGTGAAGTGGTCATCGGCAGCGATGGGCGTATCGAGAACCAGGGCCAGATCAGCAGCGCCACGCACCTGACCGCTCAGGCCGACAAAGGCATCGATAACAACGGCACGCTGTTCGCCCAGGGTAACCTGGCCTTGGAGACGGCGGGCAATATCGACAACAAGGGCATCGTGTCTGCCCAGGGCGATACCCGCCTGAGCGCCAAAGGAGCGAATTCGGCGATTCGCAGCGATGCCGGCTCTGCACTTGCCGCAGGTGTAGACAGCACGGGTAAATTGGGCAGCAGCGGTTCGCTGACCCTGACGGCGGCCGGCACCCTCACGGCCAAGGGCCAGAACCTGGCGGCGCAAACCATGAAGGCCACTGCCGCCCAGGTCGACCTGAGTGACAGCCAGACATCGGCTGGCACGGTCGAACTGAACAGCACCGCTGGCCATCTGGACCTGCGCCGCAGCCACGTCACCGCCGCTCAATCGCTGACGGCCAATGTCAGTCAAACCTTGTTCAGCGATGCTGCACAGGTGGGCGCGGCGCAAATCGGCATCGTCGCCATGGATATGTCCAACGTCGCCGGTAAGTGGGTGCAGACCGGCAAGGCGGGCATGCGGGTGACCCTCGCGCGCAATCTGGACAACCATGGCGGCATCCTGTCCAGCGGTGGTCGCCTTGATGTGAGCGCCAAGACCCTGGGCAACGCGGATGGCCTGGTGCAGTCCGGTGATGGCGGTGACCTGTACATAACGGCACAGGATGCGCTGGATAACAGCAACGGCAAGCTGGTGACCGCCGCGAATCTATCCCTCAACGGCGGCAACCTCGATAACCAGCGCGGGCAGGTCACGGCGGGCGGTGTGCTGGATATCAACGCCGCACAATTGAACAACGCCAAGGGCACCGTCGCCGCCGTCCAAACCCTGACAGTCAGGGCCAACAGCCTGTTGAACCAGGGCGGCACCCTGGGCTCGGTGGCGGGCGACCTGATCCTCGACAGCGATGCTGCCGTGCTCGATAACCGTGGCGGCCGCCTTGAGGCCGCCAAAGCCTTGACCCTCAACGCACAAGGTTTGAACAACACAGGCGGCGTCATCACGGGGGCCCAACTGCTGCTGGATACGCAAGGCCAGCGACTGGACAACGCCCAGGGCACCCTTGACGCCAGCGATACGCTGACACTCGATAGTGGTGTACTGAACAACGACGGCGGCATCGTGCAAGCCAAGTCGAACCTGTGGGTGGATACCCATGGCCAGCAACTCAGCAACCGCAATTCCGGTAGCACCGGCGGCATTCTTGGGCAGCGTGACGTCACGGTGCGTACCGGCCAGTTGATCAATGATCAAGGGTTTATCGGCAGCGCTGGCAGTCTGGCTGTTGACGCCGGACAGGTGAGCAACCAGTCGGGTCTGTTGCGTGCCGATGGTCATCTGTTGCTGACTGCCGCCAGTGCGGATAACCGTTCGACCCAGGGGGCCAACCAGGGCATCAAGGGCCTGGGCGTCGAGATGAACGTCGATACCCTCGATAACCGTGGCGGCTCGCTGGTTGCCGATGCTGCGTTGAGCATCACGGGCAGCGGTGCGCTGGATAACGACCAGGGCATTATCTCGGCCGGCAGCGTGCTGAGCGTGACTGACCGCGACCTTGCGCAGAAGCGCCAGGCCTTGAATAACGGCACGGGCACGCTGATTGCGGGCCAGTCGCTGCAGGTCGACAGCGCCAGCTACAGTGGCAGCGGTAAAGCCCTGAGCCTGAGAGACCTGGCGTTCAAGCTGAGCCATGATTTCGTCAACACCGGCCTGTTCCAGGCCAATGGCAACCTGTCTGTAGAAACGGCTGGGCTTTTGACCAACCAGGGTAGTTTCCAGGCGGGCGATGGGTTGCGGCTCAACGCCAGCGCACTCGACAACACCGCCAGCGGTTCGATCAGTGCCCGCCGGGTCCGGGTCAATGCGCTCAATCAACTCGACAACCGCGGCCTGATCGACGGCGAGGCCACGCGCCTGAGCGCCGCGAACCTGAACAACCTCGGCACGGGGCGTATATACGGTGATCACTTGTCGATTGCCGCCACCAACGTCACGAACAGCGTGGAAGGTTCGACGGCAGCCACCATCGCCGCACGCAACCGCCTGGATATCGCCAGCCAGACTCTCGATAACCGTGAGCACGGCTTGATCTTCAGTGCCGGCGACCTGGTGATCGGTAGCACACTGGATGTCGATGACCACGCCACCGGCCAGGCCCAGGCGCTGAGCAATGCCAGCGCCACGATTGAAGCGCTGGGCAGCCTGAGTGCCAATGCCCGGCTCATCAGCAACACCAATGAACATTTCGCCACCGAGCGGGTACTCGTCTCCAATGAGGCACTGCAGGAATACCAACTGTCGGGCTCGACCAACCGCTATACGCCTTCGCAGATCTCGACCTACAAGGATGAGGTGCAGTACCTGGTGACCCCGGAGGGGCGCAAGGATCGTTGGAACTTCTATAACTACGACCGCGCGGTGACCGAGACCCGGATCGTCAGTTCCGACCCTGGGCAAATGCTCGCGGGTGGCGCCATCAACCTGACTGCCGACCACCTGCTCAACGACAAAAGCCGGATCATCGCCGGCCAGGCCCTGACGGCCAGTGTGGGCCGCGTGGACAACACCGAAGTGACCGGCGAACGGATCACCACCGACAGTGGCACCCTGGCCAACTTCTATCGCATCCAACGCAAGGGGCGTGATCGCCAGGGGACCAGCGTCACGGCTTATAAGCCTGCGCCCTTGATCGAGCAGATCGCCCTCAAACCGACGGTATTTACCGAATACGCGACCATCAATGGCAGCGGCACGCAGGTGGGTGCGCGGGTAATGGCCAACGTCGGCGATACCACCCGCGGTACCGGTGAGCTTGCCGGTGCGGGCAGAACCCACACCGTCAGCCCGATCAGCCAGGTGCAGGCATTGACCCAACAGAACGGTGCAGGCGCGGTGGAGCAGATCCGTACCGGCGGGTTCAACCCCGACCTGCCGGACAGCAGTCTGTTCCGCACCAACCCCAACAGTACGGCTGGCTATCTGGTGGAGACGGATCCGCGTTTTACCAATTACGGTCGGTGGTTGTCGTCGGACTATATGCTCGACCGCCTGAACCTTGATCCGGCCGCCACCCAGCAACGTTTGGGCGACGGCTTCTACGAGCAGAAGCTGATCCGCGAACAAGTCGCGCAACTCACCGGGCGCCGGTTTGTCGATGGTTACGCCAGCGACGAAGCGCAATATCGCGGCATGATCGACAACGCCGTCACCCTGGCCGAGCAGTGGAAACTGATCCCGGGCGTGGCGCTGACCGCCGGGCAAATGGCGCAGTTGACCAGCGACATCGTGTGGCTGGTGTCCAGGGACGTCACCCTGGCCAGCGGCGAAGTGCGCCAGGTGCTGGTGCCGCAAGTGTATGTGCGGGTTCGCGAAGGCGATGTGGACGGCTCGGGCGCGTTGATGGCCGGGCGCACCTTGAATCTGGATGTGCGCGGTGACCTGGTCAACTCGGGCAGCCTGGCCGGGCGCGACGGTGTGACCATCAGCGTGCAGAACCTCAACAATCTCGGCGGCCGCATCCAGGGCAACGATGTGTCGCTCAATGCCAGCCAGGACCTGAACAACATCGGCGGCCTGATCAGCGCCAACAGTCGCCTGGCGTTGAGCGCCGGCAATGACATCAACGTGCGCTCGATCACCACCGACAGCGCCAGCGAGCAGGGCACCCGCACCGCGTTGTCGCGGGTGGCCGGGCTGTACGTGTCGGCCCCGGCGGCGAACCTGATTGCCACGGCGGGCAATGACATCAACCTGCAAGCGGCTCAGGTCAGCAACACCGGCGTGGGCGGCAAGACCGCGCTGGTGGCGGGCAACGACGTCACCTTGAGCACCGTGAAAGAGTCCTACACCCAGGCCAACCAATGGGACGGCGACAACTGGCGCAAGGAAGCCGGGCGCAATGAGGTCGGCAGTTCGGTGCAGGCCAACGGCGATATCCGCCTGGGCGCCGGGCGTGACGTGCAGGCACGCGGTGCGCTGGTCAACAGTGACGCGGGCGCGGTGTCGGTCAGCGCGGTGCGCGACATCAACGTCGAGGCCGGCGAGCGCTTCAACAGTGCGGACGAGGCGCACAAGGTCAAGGGCAGCAACGGCCTGTTCTCCAGCAAGACCACCACCACCCGCGATACGGTCGCCCAGACCACCGCGCAAGGCTCGACCTTCAGCGGCGAGCAAGCGGTGGTGCAGGCGGGCAACAACATCACCCTCACCGGCAGCAACGTGGTCTCGACCTCGGGCACGGCGCTGGTGGCGGGCAATGACATCAAGGTATTGGCGGGTACCGAGACGCTCGACGAGAAACACACCAAGGACGTGAAGACCAGCGGCATGTTCAGCGGCGGCGCGATTGCCGTCACCATCGGCTCGCAGCAGCAGACCAACAAGGACAGCAGCCAGCAGACCACGGCCGCCGCCAGCAGCGTCGGGTCCACCGACGGCAATGTGCTGATCAGCGCGGGCGGCGAATACCGCCAGGTTGGCAGCAATGTGAGTGCGCCCAAGGGTGATGTGTCGATTGACGCATCCGAGGTCAATATCCTCGAAGCGCGCAACCTCGCCGCGCAGCAGCAGGAGCAGCGCTTCAAGCAGACCGGCGTGAGCCTGACCCTGACCAACCCGGTCGTGAACGCGGTGCAAACCGGCCAGCGCATGAACAAGGCCGCCGAGCGCACCGACGACAAGCGCATGAAAACCCTCGCCGCGCTGAACACCGCGTGGGCCGCCAGCGAAGCGCATACCCAGGTGATGGCCGACCCGGCAGCGGCGGGCGGGATCAACTTGAGCATCGCCCTGGGCATGAACAAGAGCGAGAACAAAAGCGAGCAGACTTCCAACACAGCGGCCGGCTCGACGGTGGCGGCGGGGCACGATGTGTCGATTGTGGCTACCGGCGGCAAGCGCAACAACGACCTGACCGTGCAGGGCAGCCAGATCACTGCCGGCAACGATGCGTTGCTCAAGGCCGACGGCAATATCCTGTTGGCGGGTGCGCAGAACACCATCGAGCAGCACAGCACCAATAAGAGCGTGAACGGCAGCCTGGGGATTGGTATCTCTTTCGGCAGCGAGAAAAACGGCCTGAGTTTCAACGCTTCAGCCTCCCAGAGCCGCGGCAATGCCGATGGCAACGACCTGGTGTGGAGCAACACCCACGTGACAGCAGGCAACCAGGCCAGCCTGATCTCCGGCAAGGACACCACCCTGCGCGGAGCGGTGGTCTCGGCCGACAAGGTCAAGGCCGATGTCGGCGGCGACCTGAACATCGAGAGCCTGCAAGACACCAGCACATTTGCCTCCAAACAGAAGAGCATGAGTGCCGGCATCAGCATCTGCATCCCGCCGGTGTGCGCGGGTGCGGCGACGGCCAGCTTCAGCTCCAGCAATACCCAGCAGAAGTCCAACTTCGCCAGCGTCATCGAGCAATCGGGCATCCGCGCCGGCGACGGTGGATTCGACCTCAACGTGCGTGGCAACACCGACCTCAAGGGCGGCGTGATCGCCAGTTCCGACAAGGCCATTACCGACGGCAAGAACAACCTGACCACCGGCACATTGACCGTGGCCGACATCCATAACGTGTCCGAAGCCAGCGTCAAGACTTCCGGGGTGGAACTCAATTCGGACATGCTCGACGGCAAGCTCGGCACGGCCAAGGCGCTGCTCGCCAACAGCCTCGCCAACGGCTCGGACTCCGATTCCGACTCCAGCGACACCCGCAGCGCGATCAGCGCTGGCACCCTGGTCATCACCAATGCCGAGCGCCAGCGCGTGGTGGCGGGCATGAGCGTCGACCAGACGATTGCCAACCTCAACCGCAATACCGAGGCTGCCCATGCTGCCGTGGAGCGCCTGGACGTGGCGGAGATGGGGCGCAAGGTCGAGGCAGAGCAGGAGATCAAGCGTGAGTTCTACAACCAGGTGTCGCTGCTGGCGGATGAGGCGTATCGCAAGATCTTTATCGAGAAGGCGCGGGTGTATGAGGTCTTGAAGGACGAGAATGGCAAGGCACTGCTGCTCGATGGCAAGAAGGTTCAGTACCGCGAGTTGAGCGACGAAGAAAAGCAGCACCTCAAGCCTGGCCCGGACGGCAAGGTACATATCGCCAACAACGGCATTTTCAACGACGCCGACGGTGCCGCCAAATATGCCGAGCAACACAGTTCGGCCGACACTGGGCCGCAGTATCTGATCCATTTCGAGAAGGCCAACAACTTCACGTCGGAGTTGATGATCGCGGCGTATCAGAAGAACCTGGAAAACGATTTCTGGGGCCTGTCCAACGCGACGGTGCAGACCAAGGAATACATGGTCCAGTTCGGTCAGAGCGGGTTGCATATCGACGGGCATAGCCGTGGCACCATGACCACGGGCAATGCCATGGAGTCGTTGGTACGTGATCAAGCGAACGTTGGGCTGTTGGGTGATACATCGATGAACTTCTTCGGGGCGGCGTATGGGGTGAATAAGGCCGATACGCTATTGGGGATATTGCAGGACCGTACAAAAATCACCTCGGCGGAACAGCGCGACGGGTTGATCTTGCAGTATCAGAACCATGACTTCGACCCCGTTGCCCGCACACCGGGCGTAGGGTTCAACCCGGGGACTGGCGGCAACATTCCCGATGGCAGTAATCGCTTGTGGGAGTGGTTAAAGGTATTTGGTGCTGAGAACACCGTGCATAACTGCTACGCCAATGGCGGAGAAGCGTGCCGCAAATACTGGAGCCACTCCCCCACGGGCAAGCCAGAGTTCGTCAAGGTCCCGCAATCATGAGGAATCCGAATATGTTCAAGATTACCGTTATGTTGAGTCTGTGCCTTTTGGCACTCGGCGCGTGTACGCCCTTCCAGCCTCCGCCTGGGTCCTACACCCAATGGAAAAAGAAGGGGGTCTCCCAGCAGGGCGTCGACGAAGCAATGCGTGCTTGCGGGTACACCAACCTTGATGGTGTGGGAGACAAGTCGCCAATTGATGTGGTGCTGACGCGCTTCTACTGCATGAAGGATGCAGGTTTTACCCGCAAGGACAATCTGGACCTGTGCAAGGAAGGCCGCATCGGCGAATCGCCGGTGTGCGAAGGCCGCCGCTAATCCATCACTAAAAGGAACCAAGGAATGATCGATCTACGCAAAGGACTGTACGGCGCCGCATTGGTGCTGGCGGCAACCACCCTGGGCGGTTGCGCCTCGTCGGCCGCCGTCACTGGCGAGCCTGGGGTGAATATGGGCGACAGCTACCAGCAGGTGCTCGCCGTGGTCAGCCGCAACAACACTGTGACCAAGCAGGTCGATGGCCAGGGCTTTCGCGCCGAGGGTTATTCGGCGATGTTCAAGGACTGCCGCGTCAAGTACTTCCTGTTCCAGGACGCTGATGGCTTGCAGCGCGTGAGCTACGAGCCGGCGCCGCACCTGTCGGTCAAGCAGAATTGCCGCCAGCCGTAAACACCCCCGATGCGAAAGGATGGCTGATGAAAAGGTTAATGGTGATACCTGTTGTGTTGCTGGCCCTGGGCGGTTGCGGCCAGGTGGCGAACATCCGTTCGCTGTCCACCGGCTACGTGCCGCCGCAAAGCGGTGAGACCGCCCGGGTGCGTGTCGTCACCGACGGCCTGGTACGCGCGGTGCCGGGGCGTGACTGCCTGGACTGGAACGTGCCGGGCGCCGGGGTGATGGCCTCGGTGAAAGCCGGTTTCCCCGATCACAACGGCGAAAATCTCGGCATGCCCGGGCCGATCTACTCGTGGGCCGGGGCGGTTACGTCCGAATTGGTGGTGCCGGCGGGTAAACCAATCGCGTTCCATTACCTGGGGCGGTTGCAATACTCCCGCCAGTGCGCCAAGACCATGACTTTTGTGCCCAAGCCCGGGCGCGACTACATGGTGCAGGCATCGATGTCGGCGGATTGTTCGTTCCTGCTCGACGAGTTGCCGGCGGACGGCAGGCAATGGGTGCGGATCGAGCCGACGCCGGTGGGCAAAGTCTCGATGTGCAACGCGATGGACAATTTCTAGGGCGGCCAATTAATTTACGTTACCCATGGCTTTTTTTCGGCTGCCAAAGGTCCACATCCTTCATGCACCTTTGAATCCAGGAGTAAGCCCGCTATGACCAGCCCCAAGGCACTGTTGATCCTCCACGGCAAGCAAGCCCTCAACGAGGACGTGCGCGCTGCCGTGAAGGCCCGGCGCGAGCAGGGTGGGGAGTTGGCAGTACGGGTCACCTGGGAAGGCGGCGACGCCCAGCGCCTGGTCAACGAAGCCCTGGCTGACGGCTACACCCACATTATCGCCGGTGGCGGCGATGGCACCCTGCGCGATGTAGCCGAAGCCATGGCCCAGGCCAAGACCGACGCCAGCCTGGTGCTGATGCCCCTGGGCACCGCCAACGATTTCGCCAAGGCTGCCGGCGTGCCGTTGGAGCCTGACCAGGCCCTGGCGCTGCTGGACGTGCCACCCAGGGCCATAGACCTGGGCCAGGTCGGTGGGCAGATCTTCCTCAATATGGCCACCGGCGGTTTCGGCAGCCAGGTCACCGCCAACACCTCCGAAGATTTGAAAAAAGTCCTGGGTGGCGCCGCCTACCTGTTCACCGGTTTGACGCGGTTCAGCGAGTTGAAGGCTGCCTACGCCGAGCTGGATGGCCCTGATTTTCATTGGAAAGGCGAGTTGCTCGCGCTGGGCATTGGCAACGGTCGCCAGGCAGGCGGTGGGCATGAGCTATGCCCAGGCGCCATGGCCGACGATGGCCTGCTGGACGTCAGCATCCTGCCGGCGCCCCAGGAAGTGGTTGGCACCTTGCGAGAGTTGATGAACAACGGCTGGGGCCTGGACACCATGTTCGTCCGGGCGCGCCTGCCGTGGGTGAACATCAAGGTTGCACAGGGCCTGTATATCAACCTGGATGGCGAGCCGCTGCAGGGCGATGACCTGCACTTCCAGGCCTTGCCCAAGGCCTTGCGCGTGCACTTGCCGGTGGGGTCGCCGCTAGTCGTCCAGGCTGATGATCTGCTCGCGCACCGCGAATAGCACCAGGCCGGCCACGTCGAAAATCTGCAGGCGCTTCATGATTTGCGAGCGGTGGGCTTCCACGGTCTTGATGCTCAGGCCCAGGCCGTGGGCGATTTCCCGGGTGGACTTGCCGCGCACGATCAGGCGCAGGATTTCCAACTGCCGCGCCGTGAGGTTGTGGCTGTGGCCGGCGGGAGTGGTGGGCCCCTGGCTGCGCACCAGCGCCTGGTTGATCACGGTGTGGGCGATCGCCGGGCTCAGGTAGCGCTCGTTGTTGCGCAAGGCCAGCAGCGCGTGTTCCAACTCGTTGGCGGTGGTGTCCTTGAGCAGGTAGCCATGGGCGCCGGACTCCAGCGCGCACATGATCAGTTCCGGGTCGGTGTGCATCGACAGGATCAGCACTTTGCTCTTGGGGTAGGCGCGCTTGAGCTGCTGCAAGGCGTCCAGGCCGCCGGTGTGCTTCATCGACAGGTCCAGCAGCACGATATCCGGCAGCAGGGCGCTGAACTGCTCCAGCAACTGCTCGCCATCGCTGGCTTCGCCGATCACCGTGTAGCCGGGAATGTCCTGGACCAGCGCGCGTACGCCGGCCCGGATCAGTGCATGGTCATCCACCAGGAGTAATTTGCAGCTCACTCGAGAACCTTAGGGGAACTGGCCCGTTCGAGGGCGCGGGGCGCCCAGGGGAAAAGCGCTTCGATCCGTGTCCCTTTGCCTGGCTGGCTGCTGACGGACAACGTACCGCCAAGCTGATCTATCCGCTCGGACATGCCGGCCATGCCCCGTTGGCCTTCCAGGCCGGGATTGACGGCCGGTGAAAACCCCTGGCCGTCATCGCGGATAGTCAGCGACAGGCCTTCGGGCAAACGTTGCAGGCGTACCAGCAGGTTCTGCGCCTGGGCGTGGCGCAGCATGTTGGTCACCGCTTCCTGGGTGATGCGGAAGGCCGCCACCGCCATTTCTTCCGGGATTCCGGTCAGCCGTTGCTGGCATTCCAGGCTCCAGTGAATCGGCGTGTTTTCCAGGGTCTTGAGCAGGTGCGCGCGCAGGCTGGCTTCCAGGCCCAGGCTGGCCAGCTGACGAGGGTTGAGGATGGCGGAAACGTCACGCACCTTGGCCAGGGTTTCGTTCAGGGTGTTGCACAGCACCGTGCATTGGCTTTGCAGGTCGTCGGGCAGGCGACGCTTGAGCCATTCGCTTTGCAGCTTGGCCGCAGTGAGCAGTTGGCCGATATCGTCGTGCAGTTCACGGCTGAGGCGATGGCGTTCGTTTTCCTGTACCTGCAACAGGCGATCGGCCAGTTCCTGGGGCTGGAACTTGATGGACTTGCGTGAACGCCATTGTTGCAGGCCGACCACTACGAGAGTGGCCAGATTAAGCACAATCACCAGCAACGGCAGCGGTTCTGAACTGGCATAGGCCCACAGGCTCAGCAGCAGCGAGCCAAGGCACAGGGCGAGGATCAAGCGGCGTGCATTGCTGCGGGACGCGGATCTTGCGATGAGTGTCTTGAGGCTGGCGTACATAGCGGATGGAGCCAATGAGGGTGCGCTGCGGGAAGCCCGGTCACTGGGGCTGACGGGGCTCTGTTTGGGATGCGTTATCGAATCGTTTGTATGCATGATGAAGTTGAGTCACTTCGAGCGGGGCATAGTACCACCACTATTACCGTTGGTCGCCTGGTGCCGTGCCTTACCGGATTATTGACCGCGCAAATACTCCGGGCGGTATTCCCAGAGTTCATGAAGTGGGGAGTTATATTATTTCTGTTTGGTTGTATCGTTATTACCGTTAATAGCTAATTGATATCTTCGTGTGCGCGGTTCAATTCCAGCCAATTAATAGCCGTGTCGTTTTTGGATAACTTCAGGTTCGAATACGACTTGGTATCCATTCAAGAGGCGTGGTGTACACGCTGCTGCGGTTTATAAGTGAAATCCTTCTGCGGGATCTGAAGCGTGACGGTTGCAATCAATGTCGCCTGCTCACTCTCGTCCATACTCAGTTCGCCGGTGCGCACATCGATCAATTCCAGTTGCCACGCGAGCAACGTCAGGCACGCGTGCAGTGCATCCAACGCCTGGTCATGCAGTTGCATCGGGCTTGCCGCATTGGCGATCACGTACTGGATATGCCGGGAGAATTCGCTGATCACCTGCAGGGCCAGGCTGTCGGCCTTTTCGGCGAGTGTGGCCAGGCTGGCCTTCATGCAGTCGATGGCATCGCTGTCGTCACGAATCAGATGCAGATGGTTTAGGCACTCTTGCGACTTGGCCAGCAGCGTTTCTGCTTCAAGCAGGAACTCGGGAAGTGTGGTCTGCCATTCATTTGCGCTGTTCATCATACAAGTCTCCACAACATGAGGTCGGGTGATGAGATGTCGCACCGGGTGAATGGCTTAAAAATAGCGCCGAAATATGACTGGGACCTGTAGGTGGCTTCTGAGTTTTTAGTAGGACGTTTATTAGAGTGACGGCAACGGCTGTGCGCTGCCCTCATGAGCGGGGTCAATTGCGTACCTTCGATTGCCGACATCTGTATGTCTGGAAGGCCCGTGGGCCGAGGGCTTGGGATGGCAAACAAAAGCCTGACTCCATTCATGCATTGAGAATGGCGTCACATTAATGGCTATTAGATATTGCGAATATCAGGTTGGGCCTGATTGCGTGTAGGGGAATCCCTTACATAGCGGAACCTTGCGTCGAATTGAATGTCGCGCAACGTCGCTTTATTGCCATACGGAGAGGCCAGCGCAGTAAAGCATGATGTCAGTGTGACATCAATGAATTTACGTGGCATTTTACAGGGGTCAAGGTCTGGCACTCGCCGCCGATAACCCACGTTATGTGAACCGCACAAATTCCTTAGCGCATCAGGAGCTTTTAATGGCCGGCATTCTCGACACGGTAGATCAACGCACGCAACTGGTGGGTGAGAATCGCCTGGAGATCCTCATGTTCCGCCTGGCGGGGCGCCAACTGTTCGCGATCAACGTGTTCAAGGTGCAGGAAGTGCTGCAACTGCCCAAGTTGACCCTGATGCCCCAGCGCCACCCGTTTGTATGCGGCGTGGTCAACCTGCGTGGCCAGACCCTGCCGGTGATCGACCTGTCCCAGGCCATCGGCATGCGCCCGCTGGTGCCGGGCCCCAACAGCACCATCATCGTCACTGAGTACAACCGCTCGGTGCAGGCCTTCCTGGTGGGCGGTGTGGACCGCATCGTCAACATGAACTGGGAGGCCATCCTGCCGCCACCGACCAGTGCCGGGCGCCAGCATTACCTCACCGCCATCAGCAAGGTCGACGACCAGTTGGTGGAAATCATCGATGTGGAAAAAGTCCTGGCCGAGATCGTGCCGTACAACGCCAAGGTTTCCCGCGAGAAACTCGAAGACCCGGTGCTGGAGCGTGCCCGTGGCCGCGAAGTGCTGCTGGTGGATGATTCCAACGTAGCCCTGTCTCAATTGCGCGACACCCTCGGCCAGTTGGGCGTGAAGATGCACATCGCCAGTGACGGCCTCAAGGCCTTGAACATGCTCAAGGCCTGGGCCGACGCCGGGAATGTGATGACCGACAAGTTGCTGATGATCTTTACCGACGCCGAAATGCCCGAGATGGACGGTTATCGTCTCACCACCGAGATCCGCAATGACCCGCGTTTGCGCAGTCTTTACGTGGTATTGCACACCTCGCTGTCGGGCAGCTTCAACGAGTCGATGGTGAAGAAGGTCGGCTGCGACAATTTCCTGTCCAAGTTCCAGCCCGACAAGCTGGTGGACGTGGTCCGTCAGCGTCTGATGCTGGACGAAGTGCCTGCTTGACCTTAGGGTTATGGCTTTGCCCCTCAGGAATGCAGGCCCATGCTTCGTCTCAGCGCGTTGTACCGTTACCCTTTGAAGTCCGGCAAGGCCGAGATATTGCAGCAGGTCGGCCTGGATAAGCTCGGGGTGGACGGGGATCGACGCTGGATGCTGGTGGATGAAGCCAGTGGGCGCTTCCTCACGCAACGCGCCGTGGCCAGGATGAGCCAATTGTCGGCATTGTGGAACAGCAAAGGCGGGCTCACCTTGAGTTCGCCCGGTTACCCGCCGCTGGATGTCGCACTGCCGGGCGGTAATGCCGAGTTGCGCGGCGTGACCATCTGGCGCGACACCCTGCGGGTGCCGGACGCGGGCGACGCGGCAGCGGCCTGGGTCAGTGACTTTATCGGCAAGCCGACGCGGCTGGTGCAGATCCCCCTCGAACGCGCCCGCACCACCGAAGCCGGTTATGGCAGGGACGATGATCAGGTCGCATTTGCCGATGGCTACCCGCTGCTGGTGATCGGCCAGGCTTCGCTGGACGACCTTTCGCAACGCATCGGCCGGCCTATGGAGATGCTGCGGTTTCGCCCCAACCTGGTGATCGAAGGCAGCGCCGCCTTCGCCGAAGATAACTGGAAGCGCCTGCGCATCGGCGATGTGGAATTCCGTGCGGTCAAGCCCTGCTCGCGCTGCATCCTCACCACCATCGACCCGCAGACCGGCGAACGCAGTGCCGACCGTGAACCCTTCGCGACGCTGGAGACCTATCGCAAGACTGAAAATGGCGCGATTTTCGGCCAGAACCTGGTCAACGATGGCATTGGCCGCCTGGAAGTCGGGATGCCGGTGACCATTCTCGAATAGTGTTCGACGCGAATAAAAATGCCCGTCTCTCAGGAAACGGGCATTTTTTGTTTCCGGGAAACCCTTAGCCGCGGTATTCGCACAGGTAAGCGGTGTCCACGGCGACCTTGAGTTGGAACTTGCTGTTGGCCGGCACGTTGAACTGGCTGCCGGCGGCGAAGGTTTCCCAGTCGCTGGCGTCAGGCAGCTTGACGGTCAGGGCGCCGGACACCACGTGCATGATTTCACGCTGGGCGGTGCCGAATTCGTATTCGCCCGGGGCCATGACGCCGATGGTCGCCGGACCTTCTGCGGTGCCGAAGGCGATCGACTTGACGGTGCCGTCGAAGTACTCGTTGACTTTGAACATGGGCGATTCCTCGGAAAAGGGTCTGGAAAGGTCGGCCAGTATGCCCAAGGGCAGGGAAGCTGCCTAGACCGGCAGAATCAGTGGCAGCAGGCGCGCGGTGTTGCGTGCATCTTCCAGCGCCCGATGCTGCTGGCCATGGAACTGCATCCCCGCCAATTGCAGGGCACCGTTGAGCCCCAGGGGCTTGTCCAGGCGCCGGGCCTTGGCGAAGCGCTGCTTGAGGTTCACATGGGGCGTGGTGGCGAGTGCGCTGGCCAGGCCATGGCGCTGCCATTCCAGCTCCAGCTGCCTGCGATCGTAATCGCCCCAACTGGCCCAGCCTTCCAGGCGCGCCTGGTGTTGGCCCAGCCAGCGCTCGAACAGCGGCCATACGTCGGTGATCGGCACCGCGCCGTCGATGTTGGCCTGGGTGATGTGGGTCAACTGACGGCAAAAAGGCGTCAGCAAGGGACGGCGCAGCGGCCGCACAAAACGCTGGAAGTGATCCAGCTCGCGGCCCTGGCGGTTGACCAGGCTTGCGCCGATCTCGATGACTTCCATCTCCGTCACGGGCCAGCCGCCTTCATCCGTTGTGGCTTCAAGGTCAATAATCAGCCAATGGGGCATCGCGCAGGTTCCCGTACTCTTCCCTTTCTGTTGGGGGTAGAGCGTAGCCCGGCCCTGTAGTTCCGCCTAGGGGCTAGACGATCTCGAGTAACACCTGACGATTGTGCACCTGATCACCGGCGCTCACCTGCACGCCTTTGATCACACCGTCGATGCCGGCAGTCAGCGGATGCTCCATTTTCATGGCTTCGAGCACCAGCAGCAGTTGGCCCTTGGTGACGCTGTCACCGGTGCTGACCCGCACATCGACGATGGCACCGTCCATCGGCGCCTTCACCGTGCCGCTGCTGGCATCGGCCTGGCGGCTGGCCACTTGCTGCGTGCGGTTGGTCACGCACAGGCCGGGCAACCACAGTTGGTCGCCGTCGAGGTGATAGGCCATGCGCCGGCGGATGCCGTTGAGCACCAGGGTGGCGTGGCGGCCGTCGGCGCTGAGCAGCAGGGGGGCGGTGCTGACGGTGTGGATTTCGCCATTGACCTCAAGCCGATAGGTGCAAGGGCTACTCGCGGTGTTGCGCCAGCCCGACAAACCGTGGGGATGTTGCTCGGCACTGTGGGTGTAGAACAGCGCAGCGGCCAGGGCTAGCTGTTCGCTCGATACAGGCTGGCGTGGGATCTCGCTGAAGTGCTCGGCGATAAACCCGGTGCTGAAATCGCCGTTGATAAACGCCGGATGCTTGAGCAAATCAGCCAACAGTTGCTGATTGGTGGCGACGCCCAGCAACAGCGTGTCTTCCACCGCCCGCAGCAGTTTGCGCCGCGCCTCTTCGCGGGTGGCGCCGTGGGCGATGAGTTTGCCCAGCATTGGGTCGTAGAACGGGCTGATACGTTGACCTTGTATCACGCCATGGTCGATGCGCACGCCGGTCGCCGGTTCCCAGCGCAGCACCTCGCCGGTTTGCGGCAGGAAACCCTGGGCCGGGTCTTCGGCGTACAGGCGCACTTCCATGGCATGGCCGCTCAGGGTCACGTCCGCCTGGGTCAGCGGCAGCGCCTGCCCGGCGGCGATCTGCAGTTGCCAATCCACCAGATCGAGGCCGGTGATCAGCTCGGTGACCGGGTGTTCCACCTGCAGGCGGGTGTTCATTTCCAGAAAGTAGAACCGGCCATTGCGGTCGAGCAGGAACTCTACGGTACCGGCGCCCACGTAATTCACCGCACGCCCGGCCTTCAATGCGGCTTCGCCCATGGCCTGGCGCAACTCGGGCGTCATGATGGGGCAGGGGGCTTCCTCGATGACTTTCTGGTGGCGGCGCTGGACCGAGCAGTCGCGTTCGCCGAGGTAGATCAAGTGGCCGTGGCTGTCGCCGAACAACTGGATCTCGACGTGGCGCGGCTCGATCAGCGCTTGCTCAAGAATCAGTTCATCGCTGCCAAAGGCATTTTTGGCTTCCGAGCGGGCGGTGTGCAGGTTGTCCAGCAGGGCTTCGGGTTGGTGCACCAGGCGCATGCCGCGACCGCCGCCGCCGGCGCTGGCCTTGATCATCAATGGGTAGCCGATGCGTTCAGCTTCCTGTTGCAGCGTGTTGTCGTCCTGGGCACTGCCCTGATAGCCGGCAATGCACGGCACGCCGGCGTCGAGCATGGCGAGTTTGGACAGGCGTTTGCTGCCCATCAGTTCGATGGCCTCGACGCTGGGCCCGATGAAGGTCAGGCCGGCGTGTTGGCAGGCGCGGGCGAAGCCGGGGTTTTCCGAGAGGAAACCGTAGCCGGGGTGGATCGCATCGGCGCCGGTGAGTCTGGCGGCGGCGAGGATCGCCTCGATATTGAGGTACGACTGTTGTACCGGGGCGGGGCCGATATTGACGGCTTCGTCGGCCATCTGCACATGCAGGGCCTGGGCGTCGGCATCGCTGTAGACGGCGACGGTGCGGTAGCCCAGGGCTTGGGCGGTGCGCTGGAGGCGGCAGGCGATTTCGCCGCGGTTGGCGATCAGGATTTTGTTGAAGGCGGGCATGGGTTTATCCCTTGGCTGATGGGGTGTTTGATCGGACCTCATCGGGGGCAAGCCCCCTCCCACAGTGTGGGAGAGGGCTTGCCCCCGATGGCGTTATTTGCACCACCGAGGCTTTCTTTTCTGCACAAACGCCTGCGTTCCTTCAAGCCCTTCGTCACTGCGCACCGCTTCGGCAAACCACTGCGCGCCCCGATCCAGCACCGCCTCCAGCGGCTCATCCACACTGGCCAGCAACAGCGCTTTAGTCCGCCCATTCGCCGCCGGCGCGCACGTGAGCACCTGCCCCAGCACCTCATCCAACCGCTGCGCCAACGCCTGCGGGTCGCGCTCGGTAAAGTGCACCACCCCCAGCCGCTCAGCCTCAAGCCCGTCAAACCGTGCCGCTGTCAGCGCCAGCCGCCGCGCCTGGGTCAGCCCGATGCGCTTGACCACGAACGGCGCAATCTGCGCGGGCAGCAAGCCCAGGCTGGTCTCCGGCAAGCCGAATTGCGCCTGGTGATCGGCGATGGCGATATCGCTCACGCACGCCAACCCAAATCCACCGCCCAGCACCGCGCCTTGCAGCACCACGATCACCACTTGCGACAGCGCTTGCACTTCCTGCAGCAAGGTGCCAAATGCGCGGTTCAGCGCCTGCAGTTGATGGCCTGCGGTGACCAGGTCCTTCACATCCGCCCCGGCGCAGAAATGTCCGCCCGCGCCGCTGATCACTACCGCGCGCGTCTGGATGTCCAACTGCGATAGCACCGTGCGCAATTCATTGACCATTTCCAGGCTCATCGCATTGCGGCAGTCGGGCCGGTTGAGGGTGATGTGCAGCACGCCGTTGTGGGGTTCGAGCAACAAGGTGTTCATGGCTTTTTCCCCGGCAAGGTGCCCATCAACTTGCAGATGATGCCCAGCATGATTTCGTCGGCGCCGCCGCCGATCGACACCAGCCGCACGTCGCGATAGGCGCGGGCCACGGGGTTGTCCCACATGAAGCCCATGCCGCCCCAGTATTGCAGGCAACTGTCGCTGACTTCGCGGCCCAGGCGCCCGGCCTTGAGCTTGGCCATGGACGCCAGGCGGGTCACGTCCTGGCCTCTGATGTACTGCTCGGTGGCCTGGTAGACCAGCGCGCGCAGGCATTCGATTTCGGTGGCGAGCTCAGCGAGGCGAAAGTGGATGACCTGGTTGTCGATCAGCGCCTTGCCGAAGGTCTGGCGCTGCTTGCAGTACTCGATGGTGCTGTCGATGCAATGCTCCAGGCCCTTGATCATATTGGCCGCGCCAAACAGGCGTTCTTCCTGGAACTGCAGCATCTGCATCATGAACCCCGCACCTTCGTGGCCGATGCGGTTGCGTTGCGGCACGCGCACGCCGTCGAAGAACACCTGGGCGGTCTCGGAGCTGTGCATGCCGAGCTTTTCCAGGGGCGGGCTGACGCTGATGCCGGGGGTGTTCATCGGCACCATGATCAGCGACTTGTTGATGTGCGGCTTGTCGTCGGAGGTATTGGCCAGCAGGCAAATGAAGTCGGCGCTGGGTGAGTTGGTGATCCACATCTTGCTGCCGTTGATCACGTAGTCGTCGCCGTCCTTGCGCGCATGGGTCTTCAACCCGGCCACATCGGAGCCGGCGCCGGTTTCCGAGACGCCGATGCAGCCGACCTGCTCGCCGCTGATGGCCGGGCGCAGGAATTCGTCGCGCAGTTCATCGCTGCCGAAGCGGGCAAGGGCGGGGGTGCACATATCGGTCTGCACGCCGATAGACATGGGGATACCGCCGCAACGGATGGTGCCGAACTCCTCGGCGGCGACAATGGAATAGCTATAGTCCAGGCCCATGCCGCCGAATTTCTCCGGCTTGGAAATGCCCAGCAGGCCGAGGTCGCCGGCCTTGCGGAAAATGTCGTGGATGGGAAAGCGCCCGGCCTTTTCCCATTCGTCCACATGGGGGTTGATCTCGCGGTCGACGAAGGCGCGGACGGTGCGGCGCAGTTCCTGGTGTTCCTGGGTGAAGATCATTTTTATTGTTCTCCTGATTAGAAACGCGCCACACCAAAGGTGTTGGGCTGCAATGGCCGCACCTCAGCCTCATGACAGATATCCAGCAGAAAACCGAGCAAGGTCCGTGTATCCCGAGGGTCAATCAGCCCGTCATCCCACAGGTTCGCGCTGCCGTAGAGCGCGGTGGACTGGCTGTCGAGCTTCTGTGCGGTGACCTGTTCCAGCATGTCCAGCACCTTGGGATCCGGCACCAGGCCATCCTTCATTTGCTTGGCCTCAGTGACAATTCGCAGGACTTTGCCCGCCTGGGCACCGCCCATCACTGCCGTGCGGCTGTTGGGCCAGGCGAAGATAAAGCGCGGGTCCAGGCCACGGCCGCACATCGCGTAGTTGCCCGCGCCGTAGGAGCCGCCGACCACAATGGTCAGTTTAGGCACCCGCGCGTTGGCCACGGCCTGGATCATCTTCGCACCGTGCTTGATCACGCCTTGTTGTTCCGACTCGGTGCCCACCATGAAACCGGTGGTGTTGTGCAGGAACAGCAGCGGTGTGCGGCTCTGGTCGCACAGTTGGATAAATTGCGCGGCCTTGCTCGCGCCCTTCGGTGTAATAGGACCGTTGTTGCCGATCACGCCCACGGCGCGGCCCTGGATGTGCACGTGGCCGCAGACGGTGTGGGCGTCGAATTCGCCCTTGAAGTCGAGAAAGCGCGAGCCGTCGGCCAGTCGCGCGAGGATTTCACGGACGTCGTAGGGCTTTTTCGGGTCGTCCGGGATCAGGCCCAGCAGCTCTTCGATGGGGTACAGCGGTTCTGCGTAGGCACGTTTCGGCGCCTGTGGAAGGCGATCATTCCACGGCAACAGGCTGACGATTTCGCGCGCGATGCGCACGCCGTCCGCATCGTTTTCCGCCAGGTACTCGGCGGTGCCGGCGGTTTGTGCGTGCATCTGGGCACCGCCCAGTTCTTCATCGGTCGCCACTTCGCCGGTCGCGGCTTTAAGCAGCGGCGGGCCGGCGAGGAACAGTTTGGCCCGACCGCGCACCACCACCACGTAATCCGACAGCCCCGGCTGATAGGCGCCGCCGGCCGTGGCCGAGCCATGCACCACGGTGATCTGCGGCAGGCCCATGGCCGACATGCGCGCCTGGTTGGCGAAGCTGCGCGCACCTTCGACGAATATCTCGGCGGCATAGTTGAGGTTGGCGCCGCCGCTTTCGGCGAGGGTCACCACCGGCAGTTTGTTCTCCAGGGCGATCTGTTGCAGGCGCAGGGATTTCTTCAGGCCGGTGGGGGAAATGGTGCCGCCCTTGATCGCGCTGTTATTGGCCACCACCAGCACGCGCACGCCGCTGACGTAGCCGATGCCGGCGATCAACCCGCCTCCGGCGGCGCTGCCGTCCTTGTCGTCGTGCAGCTTGTAGCCGGCCAGGCTGGCCAGTTCCAGGAACGGCGCGCCGGGGTCCAGCAGTAGGTTGAGGCGCTCGCGGGGCAGCAGTTGGCCGCGCTTGTCGAACTTGGGCTTGGCGTCCTGTGCCTTGCTCAACAGGGTGTCTTCCAACTGCCGCAGCTGGGCGATGGCGGCCAACATGGCCTCGCGGTTTTGCGCGAATGGGGCGCTGTGGGCGTCGATCAGGGATTCAATCACCGGCATGGTCTATTGCCCCGCCTTGAGCACATCGGGCAGGTAGGCGCGGTGGAAGCCATTGAAGGGTTCGCTCGGCGCCTGCGCCTTGTGCAACGGCCAGGCACGACTGCCCAGGCTGGCGGCACCGTCGATACGCAGTGTGCTGCCGCTGATAAAGGCAGCGGCCGGGCTGAGCAGGAACACGATGGCCGCGCTGACTTCCGATTCGGTGCCGATACGCTTGAGCGGCACATGTTCGCGCAGCGTGGGAATCACCGCCTTGAACGCGCCTTCGTAGGTGTCCATGCCGCTGGAGGCGATCCAGCCCGGCGCCACGGCGTTGACCCGGACGCCGGCATAGCCCCACTCGAAGGCGGCGGTCTTGGTGAAGTTGTCCATGCCCGAACGTGCTGCCCCCGAGTGACCCATGCCGGGCATGCCGCCCCACATGTCGGCGAGCATGTTGACGATGGCGCCGCCGTGCTTGCTCATGGATTGGTTGAACACTTCCCGCGCCATCAGGAAACCGCCGACCAGGTTGGTGCGCAGTACGGTTTCGAAACCTTTCTGGTTGATTGCGGCCAGTGGTGAGGGGTACTGGCCGCCTGCATTGTTGACCAGGCCATGGATAGCGCCGTGGTCATTCAGGACCTGGCCGACCAGTGCCTTCACCGCCTCTTCATCGCGAATATCGCAGGCCTGCCAATGGGCGAGGCCACCGTCTTCAGCGATTTCCGCCGCGACGTTCTGCAGCTTGTCCGGCTTGCGTCCCACCAGGATCACCTGGGCACCCAGCGCCGCCAATTCATGGGCGGTGCAGCGGCCAATGCCACTGCCGCCGCCGGTGACCATCACGGTTTGCCCCTGGAACAGGTCGGCTTTGAAGATCGAGTCGAAGGCCACGGCAATGCTCCTGTTAGGCGAGTTGATCGGCAATGTGTTGCGGCACGGCAATCGGGATCTCCAGCAGTTGCTGGGCGAAGGCTTTGCCCTGCGGGTCGATGCGCAGGCTGGCGATGCCACCGCCGCCCAGGGCGTTTTCCAGCAGGAAGTTGAGGCTGTGGCTGCCGGGCAGATACCAGCGCTCGACACGGCCGTGCACGGGGTCGAGCAGATGGCCCATCCAGTCGACGATCACCTGCGGGGTGAGTGCTTCGGCGATCCATGGCAGGTAATCGGGGTGGCGGGCGATCACGCCGATATTGCTGTGGTTGCCCTTGTCTCCGGAGCGCGCCACGGCCAGTTTCACCAACGGCACGCTGGCGTCGGCGCGGCCTTGGGGCTTGGGCGGATCGATGGACGCATCGGGCAGGCGCGGGGCGTCGGCAGGTGGCAGTGCGCAGGGGTGGCGTGCGCCCTGGAAGTCGATCACCCCGTCACAGGCCGTTTTATCGATCAGGAACGAAAACAGTCGGATCAACGGGTACACCGTCGGCCGCCCGCCGACGATGCCGGTCAGGCCCGGTGCCATGCCGGTCGCGGCCTGGGCAATCTCGCGGGCGAACAGCACCAGTGCTGGTTTGTTGGGGTGGCGCACCGCCAGTTTCACCACCACTTCGCGACAGTCCTGGCGCCTGGCGTGGGCGCCGTAGGTGGCTTCGCTGCCGAGCAGTTCGATATTCACTTCGGTGTAAGGTGCCCAGCCGCGCTGGCGGAACAGCTCCGAGGTCTTGTTGATGATCGCCTGGCTGACCCGCTCGGCCTTGGCGACCGCATCAATGCCGGCGATCAGGCAACTGGCGGTGCAGCGAAAACCGTCCGGGTAAGTGGCGCTGACCTTGTATTGATCGGTGGGCGGCAAGCCCTTGGCGCCGTGCAGGCGTACCTGGTGTTTGCCTTGCTGCTGCAATTTGACCTGGCTGAAGTCGCAGATCACATCGGGCAACAGGTAGGCATGCGGGTCGCCGATTTCATACAGCAGTTGCTCGGCGACGCTGAGTTCGCTGATCAGCCCGCCTGTGCCGTCGACCTTGTTGACAGTGAATTGGCCGTCGGCGCTGACGTCGACGATGGGAAAGCCGATGTGCTCGTAGTCCGGCACGTCGCGCCAATCGGTGAAGTTACCGCCGGTGCACTGCGCGCCGCATTCGATGATATGCCCGGCCAGTGCGGCCTGGGCGAGGCGGTCGTAATCCTGCCAGGACCAGTCGAATTCATGCACCAGCGCCGCGCTGACTACTGCGCTGTCCACCACGCGGCCGGTGATGACGATATCCGCGCCCAGCTTCAGCGCCTGGGTGATGCCCGGCGCGCCCAGGTAGGCGTTGGCGGACACGCACAGCGGCGGCAACGGCGCACCGTTGAACATGTCGGTGATGCCGTGCAGGTGTTTGAGCTGGGGTTGCAGGTCGTCGCCCAGCAGCACGGCGATTTTAAGGGGGATACCGGCCTTGTCGCAGGCGGCTTGCAGGGCGGCGGCGCAGGCCTGGGGGTTGATGCCACCGGCGTTGCTGATCACGCGAATGCCCTGGTGCTGGATATCCGCCAGCAGCGGCGTGAGCACGTCGACGAAATCCGTGGCGTAGCCGGCCTGGGGATCTTTCATCCGCGCACCGGCCAGGATCGACATCGTGACTTCCGCCAGGTAGTCGAACACCAGGTAATCCAGCTTGCCGCCTTGCACCAGTTGGGCGGCGGCGGTGCAGGTGTCGCCCCAGAAGGCGCTGGCACAGCCGATACGAACCGTCTTGCTCATGAGAAATCCTTCCTCGAATGGCTGGGGTCGAGACTACCAAGCAAGCGCTTGGTTTGTAAACTGCGGATACAAGTTTCAGCCAAGCGCTTGCTTGGGTGGCCGCCACGGCCTAAATTGCGGGCCAAGACGTCTGTGGAAGTAGAGGAGAGAGGCATGGATGAGCACAAAGCCCTGCGGGTCATGCGCACCATGGTCGATGGCGGCCAATTGACCGACCCCGACAGCGCCCGGGGCAAGCTGCTGCAAACCGCGGCCCATCTGTTTCGCAACAAGGGCTTCGAACGTACCACCGTGCGCGACCTGGCCAGCGCCGTGGGCATCCAGTCCGGCAGCATCTTTCATCACTTCAAGAGCAAGGACGAGATCCTGCGGGCAGTGATGGAAGAAACCATCCACTACAACACGGCGATGATGCGCGCTTCGCTGGAAGAGGCGAGCAACGTGCGCGAACGCGTGCTGGCGCTGATCCGCTGCGAATTGCAGTCGATCATGGGCGGCAGCGGCGAGGCCATGGCGGTGCTGGTGTACGAGTGGCGTTCGTTGTCGGCCGAAGGCCAGGCCCAGGTGCTGGCCCTGCGCGACGTGTACGAGGCGCTCTGGCTGCAAGTGCTGGGGGAGGCCAAGGACGCGGGCTACATTCGTGGTGATGTATTCATCACGCGGCGTTTCCTCACCGGCGCGCTGTCCTGGACCACCACCTGGTTTCGCGCCGAGGGCAGCCTGACACTTGAGCAGTTGGCCGAAGAGGCCCTGCTGATGGTTTTGAAGGCCGACTGAGGCGCAAGCTATTAATTTACCGCTGGAAAGTTGTCTCTCCAGACAAAAACGCCTAGCTTATCGCCATGAGCGTTTTTGAACGGTGTGTGCCTTGATGTTTTCGCCATGGCGGCTGGCTGCAGGACTTACCTTTTGGGCACTGGGCACCGCGTGGTGGATGCCAGCTTCGGCTGCGCAGTTGGTACGCATCGGCGCGGCGCATTTCCCACCCTACACCGTACGGCCGGAGCAGGGCGCCGACACCGGTTTGCTGCCGCAACTGGTCGAAGCCCTGAACGCCGCGCAAACCGATTACCAGTTTGTGTTGGTGCCCACCTCCATCCCCCGACGCTTTCGTGATTTCGAGCAGGGCCGTGTGGATATGGCGATCTTCGAAAATCCCGATTGGGGCTGGCAGAACATTCCCCACACCAGCGTCGACATGGGCCTGGAAGATGCGGAAATCTTCGTCGCCCAGCGTGAGCCCGGTCGTGACCAAAGTTATTTCGCCGACCTCAACGGCAAACGCCTGGCCGTGTTCAGCGGTTATCACTACGCCTTCGCCAACTTCAACCCCGACCCCAAGTACATGGCCGAGCACTTCAACGCCACGTTGACTTACTCCCATGACAGCAACCTGCTGATGGTCGCGCGCGGGCGTGCCGATATTGCCTTGGTGACGCGCTCGTACCTGAGTGATTTCATGGTGCGCAATGCGCAAATGGCGGGGCAGTTCCTGGTCTCGGAGCGCATTGACCAGGTCTATCACCACTTCGCACTGCTGCGCCCGAAGGCGCCGATCACGGGGGACGCGTTTGCCGCGTTGCTCAAGCGCTTGCGCGACGATGGCGAGATGCTGAAGATTTTCGAGCCGTATCGCATTGATGTGATGGCGGTGCCCTGAGGCACCACCGGTGCGGCATCACACCCTGCGCGCAAACGTATCGCTATGGCTGCCCGACACCTTGCGGCAGTGCACCAGCGCATCACGGATCATGAAGTTCACCAGGGTCGGCGACACGCCCAGCTCCTTGGCGATGTCCTTTTGCGGCACGCCGTGCAGGCGGTACATCTCGAACGCATAGCGGGTGCGCTGGGGCAACTCGGTCAGGGCGTCGGCGATGTTTTCCAGGGTGTTGAAATTGATGTGCGAGGTTTCCGGTGAAGCGCCGTGAATAACCACATTCAAGCCTTCCTCTTCCGTCCCGGAGTATTTGAGCTCCAGGGCCTGCTTGCGGTAGTGATCGATCGCCAGGTTGCGCACGATCTGGAACAGATAACTCAATTGAGCCTTGAACGAAGACGTGATTGTCGGCGCCGATTGCAGCCGGAAGTAGGCGTCCTGCACCACGTCCTCGGCGCGGGAGCGGCAGCCGGTAATGCGTGCCGCGATCTTCACCAGAATCAGCCGATTATCGACGAATGCCTGGAGAAGCGGTGAGTCGCACCTGCCTGTGGATACTTGTTCCGTCATGGAAATCACCTTACTGCCAATAGGTTAGGGGAGGGCGTCCGTGCCGGGGCCTCCTACACATCGGGCAACAAATTATGCTGAATGATAATGATTGTCAAATGAGAAGGCGAACTAATCTTATGCTTTCTCGTTTGGTGTGAACCACGTCTCGCCCATACCTGGCGACTAATTATTTGCCGGTGCCGTCCGTTCTTCTGGGTGACAGGTCCGTTAGTAAAACGACCAAGGAGGAGGACGACATGGGTTTCTATCGTGCAAGCGGCGTGTATCGGTCTGGAGTTGTCGCCTGATGAGTACGCCGACTCGACTGCGCCTGTTCTGCCTGCCTTATTCGGGCGCCAGTGCCATGGTTTATGCGCGTTGGCGCCGGGCCCTGCCTGAGTGGTTGCAGGTCTGCCCGCTGGAATTGCCCGGCCGTGGCATGCGCATGGACGAGCCGTTGCAACGCGATATCAAGGCCTTGGCTGCGCAGCTCGCCGATGAAATCAGCTGCGACTTGAACGGCCCCTATGCCCTGTTCGGCCACAGCCTTGGTGGTCTGCTCGCCTTTGAGCTGGCGCACGCCTTGAACGCTCGCGGTGTGCCCGCGCCGCTCGCCTTGTTCGCCTCCGGCACAGCCGGGCCAGCCCGGCGTGATGTCAGCGAATACGCCATCGAAAAGACCGACGAACAACTGATCGCCCGCCTGCGCGAACTGCAAGGCACCACCGAAGAAGCCCTGGCCAACCCCGAATTGATGCAGTTGATGCTGCCGATCCTGCGCGCCGATTTCCTGCTGTGCGGCAGTTTCACCTACGGCGAACGTGCACCGCTGGGCATGCCGATCCATGTGTTCGGCGGCAAGCAGGACAGTGTGCGCGCCGACCAGTTGCTCGACTGGCAACTTGACGCCGCCAGCGGCTTTTCCCTGGACATGTTCGACGGTCACCACTTCTTCCTCGTGCAACACGAAAGCGCGGTGCTGCGTTGCGTGCGGCGCTACGCCGACGAACACCTGGCCCGCTGGCGCAATGGCGCGGCGCGGCCACTCGCCGTCGGCTGAACAAACCCCCGAATTCTTGAATTTCCCGTAAGCCGATTTCAGGCAGGAACCCCATGATGGACGCCTTCGAACTTCCCCGCACCCTGGTCCAGTCCCTTCAACGTCGCGCCGCGCAGACCCCGGACCAGGTCGCCTTGCGCTTCCTCGCCGAATCCGCCGAGCACAGCGTTGTGCTCAGTTATCGCGACCTCGACCAGCGCGCCCGCACCATCGCCGCTGCCTTGCAGGCCAATGCCGAGCTGGGCGATCGTGCGGTGCTGTTGTTCCCCAGCGGCCCGGATTACGTCGCGGCGTTCTTTGGTTGCCTGTACGCGGGGGTGATCGCGGTGCCGGCTTATCCGCCGGAGTCCACCCGCCGCCATCACCAGGAGCGCCTGCTGTCGATCATCAGCGATGCCGAGCCGCGCCTGTTGCTGACCATCGCCAGTCTCGCCGATGGCCTGGCGCAGATCGAAAATGCACCGCCGGTATTAAGCGTCGATAGCCTGGAAGGTGTCGGCAATTGGGTCGGCCCTGACCTGCACCCGGACGATATCGCCTTCCTGCAATACACCTCCGGCTCCACTGCGCTGCCCAAGGGCGTGCAAGTCAGCCACGGCAACCTGGTGGCGAACGAAGTGCTGATCCGGCGCGGTTTCGGCATCGACCTCAACCCCGACGACGTGATCGTCAGCTGGCTGCCGCTGTACCACGACATGGGCCTGATCGGCGGCCTGTTGCAACCGATCTTCAGTGGCGTACCGTGCGTGCTGATGTCGCCGGCCTACTTTCTCGGCCGGCCGTTACGCTGGCTGGAAGCGATCAGCGAATACGGCGGAACCATCAGTGGCGGGCCGGATTTCGCGTATCGCCTGTGCAGTGAGCGGGTCAGTGAATCGGCCCTGGACCGCCTGGACCTGAGCAAATGGCGCGTGGCCTATTCCGGGTCCGAACCGATCCGCCTCGACACGCTGGAACGCTTCGCCGAAAAGTTCGCCACCTGTGGTTTCACCCCGAACAATTTCTTCGCCTCCTACGGCCTGGCCGAGGCGACCCTGTTCGTCGCCGGCGGTAGCCGTGGCCATGGCATTCCCGCGCTGCGCGTCGACGAACAGGCCCTGGCCGCCAACCGTGCCGAGCCAGGGCACGGCAGTGCGATCATGAGTTGCGGCACCAGCCAGCCCGAACACGCGGTGCTGATCGCCGATCCGCACAGACTCACCGAACTGCCCGATAACCACGTCGGTGAACTCTGGGCCAGCGGGCCGAGCATCGCCCACGGCTACTGGCGCAACCCCGAGGCCACCGCCAAGACCTTCGTGCAACATGCCGGCCGTACCTGGTTGCGCACCGGCGACCTGGGTTTTATCCGTGACGGCGAGGTGTACATCACCGGCCGCCTCAAGGACCTGCTGATCGTGCGCGGCCACAACCTGTACCCGCAGGACATCGAGCAGACCATCGAGCGCGAAGTGGAAGTGGTACGCAAAGGCCGGGTCGCCGCGTTCGCGGTGAATGACCATGGCCTGGAAGGCATCGGCATTGCCGCCGAAATCAGCCGCAGCGTGCAGAAGATCCTGCCGCCTGATGCGCTGATCAAGGCGATCCGCCAGGCTGTCGCCGAGGCCTATCAAGAGGCGCCGAGCGTGGTGGTGTTGCTCAATCCCGGTGCCTTGCCGAAGACTTCCAGCGGCAAGGTGCAACGCGCGGCGTGTGCGCTTCGTCACAGGGACGGCAGCCTCGACAGCTATGCGCAGTTCCCCGATCTGCAAGCGCAGGTGAGCACTGGAGCGCTGGAATCCGACCTGCAAAACCAGATCGCCGCGATCTGGTGCGAACAGTTGCAGGTCGCGACCGTTGCGGCCGATGACCACTTCTTCCTGCTTGGCGGCAACTCCATCACTGCCACCCAAGTGGTCGCGCGCCTGCGTGAAACCCTCGGCCTGGAGTTGAGCCTGCGCCTGCTGTTCGAAGCGCCGACCCTGCAAGGCTTTGCCGCGACTGTCGCGCAATTGCAGCAGGATGGCGGTGTCGCCCAAGGTGTAATCCACAAGCTGTCCCGTCAGGAGGAACTGCCCCAATCCCTGGCACAGAACCGCCTGTGGATCACCTGGCAACTGGACCCGCACAGCAGCGCCTACACCATCCCCGGTGCCCTGCGCCTGCGCGGCGAGTTGGACGAAGACGCGGTGCGCGCCAGCTTCCAGCAATTGATCCAGCGCCACGAAGCCCTGCGTACGCGCTTCTATGAGCGCGACGGCCAGGCTTTCCAGCGTGTCGACGCCAAAGCTGATTTCGAACTGCAAGTCATCGACCTCAGCGACCTGCCCGTTGCCGAGCGCGAAGCCCGTGCGCAACAGATCCGTGAAGACGAAGCGCGCACCCAGTTCGACCTGGAAAAAGGCCCGCTGCTGTGGGTGACCCTGGTGCGTCTGGATGACGAAGATCACCAACTGCTGGTGACCCTGCACCACATCATCGCCGACGGCTGGTCGCTCAATATTTTGATCGACGAATTCTCGCGCCTCTACGCCGCCGCCGCCCAAGGCCAGACCCTGGAACTACCGCCCCTGGTCCTGCAATACGCCGACTACGGCAGTTGGCAGCGCCAATGGCTGGCCGAAGGTGAAGGCCAGCGCCAACTGGCGTACTGGAAAGCACAGTTGGGTGAAGAGCATCCCACCCTCAGTCTGGCGACCGACCACCCGCGCTCGGTACACCACTGTCACAGTGCCTCACGCCACACCGTGCGGCTTGGCGCCAGCCTCAGCAAAGCGATTCGCCACGCCGCCCAGGCCAACGAGTCCACCCCATTCATGCTGCTGTTGGCGGCATTCCAAAGCCTGCTGCATCGCTACAGCAGCCAGCGCGATATCCGCATCGGCGTGCCCAACGCCAACCGCCCGCGCCAGGAAACCCAAGGCCTGGTCGGCTTCTTCATCAACACCCTCGTGTTGCGTGCCGAGCTAGATGGGCGCCTGCCGTTCAACGAGCTATTGGCCGCGACACGCCAAACGGCATTGGGCGCCCAAGCCCATCAGGACCTGCCCTTCGAGCAACTGTTGGAAGCCTTCCCGCAAGCCCGCGAACAGGGCCTGTTCCAGGTCATGTTCAACCACCAGCAACGCGACCTCAGCGCCTTGCGCCGCCTGCCGGGCATGCTCGCCGACGAGCTGCCGTGGCATAGCCGCGAAGCCAAGTTCGACCTGCAATTGCACACCGAAGAAGACCGCAACGGGCGCCTGAGCCTGTCGTTCGACTACGCCGATGAACTGTTCGAAAACGCGACCATCCAGCGCCTGGCCGAGCACTACATCAACCTGCTGCATGCCGTCTGCGAACAGCCTCGACAAGCCATCGGCGACCTCATGCTGATGCAGCACGACGAACAGGCGCCATACAGCGAAGCCCCTTGCGCGCCCGCCCAACAGTGGCTGCCCGATCTGCTCAACCAGCAGACCTCGGACAGCACCGCGCTGGTCTGGGACGGCGGCAGCCTGACCTTCGCCCAATTGCACACCCAGGCCAACCGCCTGGCCCACTACCTGCGCGATAAAGGCGTGGGTCCGGACGTGTGCGTGGCCATCGCCGCCGAGCGTTCGCCGCAACTGCTGATCGGCCTGCTGGCGATCATCAAGGCCGGTGGCGCCTACGTCCCCCTGGACCCGGATTACCCCGCCGAACGCCTGGCCTACATGCTCAAGGACAGCGGCGTCCACCTGCTGCTGACCCAGACTGCATTGCTGGAGCGGGTGCCGAGCGCTGACGGCGTGTGCGTGATTGCGATGGACAGCCTGCACCTCGACAGCTGGCCCACCCAGCCGCCCGGCCTGCACCTGCACGGCGATAACCTCGCCTACGTGATCTACACCTCCGGTTCCACCGGTCAGCCCAAGGGTGTGGGCAATACCCATGCGGCGCTCGCCGAGCGCTTGCAGTGGATGCAGGCCACTTATCAACTCGACGCCACCGATGTACTGATGCAAAAGGCGCCGATCAGTTTCGACGTGTCAGTGTGGGAATGCTTCTGGCCGCTGACCAGCGGTTGCCGCCTGGTGCTGGCCGGCCCCGGTGAGCATCGCGATCCGCATCGCATCGCGCAGTTGGTGCAGGAGCATGGCGTGACCACGCTGCACTTTGTGCCGCCGCTGTTGCAGCTGTTTATCGATGAGCCGCAGGTGGCCGAATGCAGCAGCCTGCGCCGCCTGTTCTCCGGTGGCGAAGCCTTGCCCGCCGAGCTGCGCAACCGCGTGCTGGCACAGTTGCCAGCGGTGCAATTGCACAACCGTTATGGCCCCACCGAAACCGCGATCAACGTAACCCACTGGCACTGCCACGCCGAAGACGGCGAGCGCTCGCCGATTGGCCGTCCGCTGGGCAATGTGATCTGCCGCGTGCTGGACGAGCAGCTCAACCCGGTGCCGCTGGGCGTGCCGGGTGAGCTGTGCATCGGCGGGATTGGCCTGGCGCGGGGTTACCTCGGTCGCCCTGGGTTGACCGCTGAACGCTTTGTTGCCGACCACCAAGGCACGCGCCTGTATCGCACCGGCGACCGTGCCCGGTGGAACGCCGACGGTGTGCTCGAGTACCTTGGCCGTCTCGATCAGCAGGTCAAGCTGCGCGGTTTCCGCGTGGAACCGGAGGAAATCGAAGCGCGCCTGCTCGCCCTGGATGGCATCGCCCAGGCCGTGGTGCTGGTGCGTGACGCCCAGTTGCTCGGCTACTACACCGCCCATGCCGAACTGGACGAACAGCAGGTCAGGACCGCCCTGGCCGCCGAACTGCCGGAGTACATGGTGCCCGCGCTGTTGATGCGCCTGGACGCCATGCCGTTGAGCCCCAGCGGCAAGTTGGACCGCCGCGCATTGCCGGAGCCGGTGTGGCAAACCCGTGAGCACGTCGAACCCGAAACGCCGTTGCAACAGCAGATCGCTGCAATCTGGCGCGAGGTCCTCGGGCTGCCGACAATCGGCCTGCACGATGACTTCTTCGCCCTGGGCGGTCACTCCCTGCTGGCTACGCAAATCATCTCCCGCACCCGCCAGGCCTGTGATGTCGAGCTGCCGTTGCGCACCTTGTTCGAAGCCAGCGAGTTGGGCGCTTTCGCCGAACAGGTCGGGCTGATCCAGGCCTCGGGCCAACGCAACCAACAAACCGCCATCGCCAAGGTCGACCGTAGCCGGCCGGTGCCGTTGTCCTATTCCCAGCAGCGCATGTGGTTCCTCTGGCAGATGGAACCGGACAGCCCGGCCTACAACGTCGGTGGCATGGCGCGCCTGCGTGGCGTGCTGGATGTCGGGCGTTTCGAGGCGGCGTTGCAAGCGCTGATCATGCGTCACGAAACCCTGCGCACCACCTTCCCGAGCGTCGACGGTGTGGCCTGTCAGAAGGTCTCGGCACAGACCGGCTTGCGCATGGACTGGCAGGACTTCTCCGCGCTGGCCGAACCCGAACGCCAGCAACGCTTGCAGCAACTGGCCGATCACGAGGCGCATACGCCGTTCAACCTGGAAACCGGGCCGTTGCTGCGCGCCTGCCTGGTCAAGGCCGCCGAGCGTGAGCATTACCTGGTGCTGACCCTGCACCATATCGTCACCGAAGGCTGGGCCATGGACATCTTTGCCCGTGAACTCAGCGCGTTGTACGAAGCCTTTATCGACGAACGCCTGTCGCCGCTGGCGCCGTTGCCGGTGCAATACCTGGACTACAGCGTGTGGCAGCGCCAGTGGATGGAAGCGGGTGAACGTCAGCGCCAGTTGGATTACTGGACTCGGCAACTGGGCACCGAACATCCGCTGCTCGAAATGCCTGGCGACCGCCCACGCCCACCGGTGCAAAGCCATCGGGGCGAGTTGTACCGCTTCGATTTGAGCGATGACCTCGCCGCCCGCGTGCGTGCCTTCAACGCCGAACACGGCCTGACCCTGTTCATGACCATGACCGCCACCCTGGCCGTGTTGCTCTACCGCTACAGCGGCCAGACCGACTTGCGCATCGGTGCGCCCGTGGCCAACCGTATTCGCCCGGAAAGCGAAGGGCTGATCGGCGCGTTCCTCAATACCCAGGTGCTGCGTTGCCAGCTCAACGGGCAGATGAACGTGGCTGAGCTGTTCGAACAGGTGCGCCACACCGTGATCGAAGGCCAGTCCCATCAGGACTTGCCCTTCGACCACTTGGTGGAAGCCCTGCAACCGCCGCGCAGCGCGGCCTACAACCCGCTGTTCCAGGTGATGTGCAACGTGCAGCGCTGGGAATTCCAGCAGAGCCGCCAACTGGCTGGCATGACCGTCGAGTACCTGGCCAACGATGCCCGCGCGACCAAGTTCGACCTCAACCTGGAAGTCACCGACCTCGACCATCGCCTGGGTTGCTGCCTGACCTACAGCACCGATTTGTTTGATGAGCCACGCATCGCCCGCATGGCCGAGCATTGGCGCAACCTGTTGGAAGCGTTGATCGCCAATCCCGAGCAGCGTCTGAGCGAATTGCCGTTGCTCAGTGCTATGGAACAGCGCGCGCTACAGGACAGCCTGGGCGTCGAAGCCGGTGAACATCGCCTTGATCAGTGCATTCACACGCTGTTCAGCCAGCAGGCGAAAGCCCGTGGCGATGCGCCCGCGCTGACCTTCGCCGGCGTTACCCTCAGCTACCGCGAACTGGACGCCCGCGCCAATCGCCTGGCCTGGATGCTGCGCGAGCGTGGCGTCGGCCCGCAGGTGCGGGTCGGCCTGGCGTTGCCGCGTTCGCTGGAAATGGTCATCGGCCTGCTGGCGATCCTCAAGGCCGGCGGCGCCTACGTGCCGCTGGACCCGGAATACCCGCTGGACCGCCTGCACTACATGATCGAAGACAGCGGCATCGGCCTGCTGCTCAGCGATGCGGCGATGTTCGATGCCCTTGGCGAATTGCCGGCGAGCGTGGCGTGCTGGTGCCTGGAAGATGATTTGCCGGTACTCGCCAACTACCCGACCGATGAGCTGCCGTTGATCAGCCTGCCGCAACACCAGGCGTACTTGATCTACACCTCCGGCTCCACCGGCAAGCCCAAGGGCGTGGTGGTGGCCCACGGTGAAATTGCCATGCATTGCGCGGCGGTGATCGAGCGGTTTGGCATGCGCCCGGACGATTGCGAGCTGCACTTCTATTCGATCAACTTTGACGCCGCCACTGAGCGCCTGCTGGTGCCGTTGCTCAGCGGTGCGCAGGTGGTGTTGCGTGCCCAGGGCCAGTGGGATGCCGAGGAAATCTGCGGATTGATCCGCACCCATGGCATCAACATCCTGGGCTTCACCCCGAGCTACGGCAGCCAGTTGGCGCAGTGGTTGGCGACTCAGCAGCAGACCTTGCCGGTGCGCATGTGCATCACCGGCGGCGAAGCCCTGACCGGCGAACACTTGCAGCGCATTCGCGCGGCGTTCCAGCCGCAGGTGTTCTTCAACGCCTATGGCCCGACTGAAACGGTGGTGATGCCGCTGGCCAGCCTTGCACCGAAGCAGTTGGAGGAGGGCGCCGCCAGCGTGCCGATCGGCAGCATCATCGGCGACCGTGTGGCGTACATTCTCGATGCCGACCTGGCCCTGGTGCCGCAAGGGGCGACCGGTGAGTTGTACGTCGGTGGCGCCGGCCTGGCTCAGGGTTATCACCAGCGTCCGGGCATGACCGCCGAGCGTTTTGTCGCGGACCCGTTTGCGAGCAACGGTGGGCGCCTGTACCGCACCGGCGACCTGGTGCGCCAACGCGCCGATGGCCTGGTGGAGTACCTGGGGCGGATCGACCATCAGGTGAAGGTTCGCGGTTTCCGTATCGAATTGGGCGAAATCGAAACCCGCCTGCTGGAGCACGAGTCCGTGCGTGAAGCAGTGGTGCTGGCGCTGGATTCGCCGAGTGGCAAACAGCTGGTGGCTTACCTGGTCAGCGATGCCGAGCACCACGCATTGCGCGATGCGCTCAAGGCGCACCTCAAGGCGCAACTGCCGGACTACATGGTGCCCGCGCACCTGATCGTGCTCGACAGCATGCCGTTGACCGCCAACGGCAAACTCGACCGTCGTGCGTTACCGCAGCCGGACCCCGAGGCGAATCGCCGGACCTATGTTGCGCCACGCAACGAGCTTGAACAGACGTTGGCAGCGATCTGGTGCGCCGTGCTGAATGTGCAGCAAGTCGGCCTGGACGATAACTTCTTTGAACTGGGCGGTGATTCGATCCTGTCGATCCAGGTGGTCAGCCGTGCGCGGCAGGCCGGGATTCATTTCAGCCCTCGCGACCTGTTCCAGCACCAGACCGTGCAAACCCTGGCTGCCGTGGCCACGCGCTCCGAGCTCATCTGCGCCGAGCAAGGCGTGCTCACCGGCCGCTCGGGCCTTACGCCGATCCAGCACTGGTTCTTCGACACCGAGATCCCGAACCGTCAACACTGGAACCAGGCGCTGGTCCTCAAACCCTTGCAACTGCTGGACCCTCATCGCCTGGAGCAAGCGCTGCTGGCGGTGCTGGAACACCACGATGCGTTGCGCCTGAGCTTTTCCCAGCGCGATGCACAGTGGCACGCCGAGCATCTGGCCGTGCCGGAAGGTGGCGTGCTGATGCAGGCGCAAGTGCGTGATATGGCGCAGTGCACTGCGCTGTTCACCGACACCCAGCGCAGCCTCGACCTGCAACGCGGCCCGCTACTGCGCGCCTTGCTGGTGGACGGCCCCCAAGGGCAACAACGCCTGCTGATCGCGATCCATCACCTGGTGGTGGATGGCGTGTCCTGGCGCATCCTGCTTGAAGACCTGCAAACGGTCTACCGCCAACTGAGCGACGGCCGCTCCGTCAGCCTGCCGGCCAAGACCAGCGCGCTGCGTGACTGGTCTGCGCGTTTGCAGGCGTATGCCGGCAACGAATCCCTGCGCGAAGAGTTGAGTGTCTGGCAAGACCAATTGGCTGGGCCGGAAACCGTATTGCCGGTGGCCCGTCCGCAAGGCTCGCTGCGTAATCGCGATGCCGACACCGTCAGCGCGCGCCTGGATGCCGAGCACACCCGCCAGTTGCTGCAACAGGCCCCGAGCGCCTATCGCACCCAGGTCAACGACCTGTTGCTGACCGCCCTGGCCCGTGTGCTGTGCCGTTGGACTGGCCATGCTTCGGCACTGATCCAACTGGAAGGCCACGGCCGTGAAACCCTGTTCGATGATATCGACCTGACCCGCAGCGTCGGCTGGTTCACCAGTGCCTACCCGCTGCGCCTGACCCCGCACGCCGGGCAGGGCGATTCGATCAAGGCGATCAAGGAACAACTGCGCGGCGTGCCGCATAAGGGCCTGGGTTATGGCGTGTTGCGCTACCTGGCCGATGATCTGTGCAAACACAGCATGGCTGCCTTGCCCAGCGCGCAGATCACCTTCAACTACCTGGGTCAGTTCGACCAGAGCTTCGGCGCCGATGCGCTGTTCCACCCGCTGGACGAGTCCGCCGGCCTGGCCCATGACCCGGACGCGCCGCTGCCCAACGAGTTGAGCGTCGACAGCCAGGTGTACGGCGGTGAACTGGTGCTGCGCTGGACCTTCAGCCGCGAACGCCATGATCAACAGAGCATCCGTGAACTGGCAGATGCCTATCTCGCTGAGCTGCAAAGCCTGGTCGCACATTGCCTGCAGGACGACGCCGGTGGCCTCACGCCGTCCGACTTCCCGCTGGCCCACCTGACCCAATCGCAACTCGACAACTTGCCGGTGCCCGCCAGCGTCATCGAAGACGTCTACCCGCTGACGCCGATGCAGGAAGGCCTGTTGCTGCATACCCTGCTGGAGCCGGGCACCGGCCTCTACTACATGCAGGACCGCTACCGCATCAACAGCGCCCTCGACCCCGAGCGTTTCGCCCAGGCCTGGCAGGCGGTGATCGCCCGCCACGAAGCCCTGCGTGCGTCGTTCTGCTGGAACATCGGCGAAGACATGCTGCAAGTGATCCACACACCGGGCAGCACGCCGATTGAGTACCTGGACTGGAGCAACGACCCGGAAAGCGAACAGGAACCGCGCCTGCAAGCACTGCTCAAGCAGGAGCGCGAGGCCGGTTTCGATCTGCTCAACCAGGCGCCGTTCCACCTGCGGCTGATCCGCGTCGGCGCCGAGCGCTACTGGTTCATGATGAGCAACCACCACATCCTCATCGATGCGTGGTGCCGTTCGTTGCTGATGAATGATTTCTTCGAAATCTACATGGCCCTGGGCGAAGGCCGCGCCCCGCAATTGGCCACGCCGCCGCGTTATCGCGATTACATCGCCTGGCTGCAACGCCAGAACCTGAGCGAAGCACGCCAGTGGTGGCAGCGGAACCTGCAAGGCTTCGAGCGCACCACGCCAATCCCGAGTGACCGGCCGTTCCTGCGTGACCACGCCGGCCACGGTGGCATGGTGGTGGGCGACTGTTACACCCGCCTCGACGCTCGCGACGGTGCACAATTGCGTGAGCTGGCCCAGGCTCACCAACTGACGGTCAATACCTTCGCCCAGGCAGCGTGGGCGCTGGTATTGCGCCGTTTAAGTGGCGACCGTGACGTGCTGTTTGGCGTCACCGTGGCTGGGCGCCCGGTAGAGATGCCCGAGATGCAGCGCACCGTTGGCCTGTTCATCAACAGCATCGCGCTGCGGGTGAAGCTGCCCGAGGACGACCAGCGTTGCAGCGTGCGCCAGTGGCTGAGCGGTTTGCTCGACAGCAATATGCAACTGCGCGAGTACGAATACCTGCCGCTGGTGACGATCCAGGAACTCAGCGAACTGCCCAAGGGCCAGCCGCTGTTCGACAGCCTGTTCGTGTTCGAAAACGCCCCGGTGGAAGTCTCGGTGCTGGACCGTGCGCAAAGCCTGAATGCCACCTCGGACTCCGGCCGCACCCACACCAACTTCCCGCTGACCGCCGTGTGTTATCCGGGCGATGACCTGGGCTTGCACCTGTCCTACGACCAGCGCTACTTCGACGAAACCACCGTGCAAGGCATGCTCGGTGAGTTCAAGCGCCTGCTGCTGGCGCTGGTTCAGGGCTTCCATGGCGACATGGCCGACCTGCCGCTGATTGGCGAGCAGGAGCGTGAGTTCCTGGTGCACGGTTGTAACCAGAGCGAGCACGCCTACCCGCTTGAGCGCAGCTATATCGAGTTATTCGAAGAACAAGTGGCCGCGCATCCGCAGCGCATCGCCGCCAGTTGCCTCGACCTGCAATGGAATTATGAAGAGCTGAACCGACGCAGTAACGGACTGGGTCATGCGCTGATTGAAGCCGGCGTGGGTCTGGATCAACCGGTGGCGTTGCTGGCCGAACGCAACCTCGACCTGCTGGGTATGATCATCGGCAGCTTCAAGGCCGGTGCCGGTTACCTGCCGCTGGACCCGGGTCTGCCGAGCCAGCGTTTGCGCAGCATCATCGACTTGAGCCGCACGCCGTTGCTGGTATGCACCGAGGCATGCCGCGAGCAGGCCATCGAGTTGCTGGACGGCTTCGACTGCCAACTGTTGGTGTGGGAAGAGATACCGGCACGTGGCGAAAACCCGGGGATCTACAGTGGCCCGGACAACCTCGCCTACGTCATCTACACCTCGGGCTCCACCGGCCTGCCCAAGGGCGTGATGGTGGAACAGCGCGGCATGCTCAATAACCAGTTGAGCAAGGTGCCGTACCTGGCCTTGAGTGACACGGATGTAATCGCGCAGACCGCGTCGCAGAGCTTCGATATTTCCGTGTGGCAGTTCCTTGCCGCGCCGCTGTTTGGCGCACGGGTGGATATCGTGCCGAACACTATTGCGCATGATCCCCAAGGTCTGCTGGAACACGTTCAGACCCAAGGAATCACCGTGCTGGAAAGCGTGCCATCACTGATCCAGGGCATGCTGGCCCAGGACCGTATCGGCCTGGATGGCCTGCGCTGGATGCTGCCAACCGGCGAAGCGATGCCACCGGAGCTGGCGCACCAGTGGTTGCTGCATTATCCAGAGATTGGTTTGGTGAACGCCTATGGCCCGGCGGAATGTTCGGACGATGTGGCCTTCTACCGTGTCGACCTGGCGTCGACCCGTGGCACTTACCTGCCGATTGGTACACCGACCGACAACAACCGTTTGTACCTGTTGGATGGTGCGCTGGAGCTGGTGCCCCAGGGTGCTGTGGGTGAGTTGTGCGTCGCCGGCACCGGCGTAGGTCGCGGTTACGTCAGTGACCCGCTGCGCACCGCCCCGGTGTTTGTGCCGAACCCGTTCGGTGCGCCGGGCGAGCGCCTGTACCGCACCGGCGACCTGGCGCGCCGTCGCAGTGACGGCGTGCTGGAGTATGTCGGGCGTGTCGATCATCAAGTGAAGATTCGCGGCTACCGCATCGAACTGGGTGAAATCGAAGCGCGCCTGCACGAACAACCGGAAGTGCGCGACGCAGCGGTGGGTGTGCAGGAAGGTGTCAACGGCAAGCACCTGGTTGGCTACCTGGTGGCGGCTGATGCAGTGCTTAACCCAGGCGAACGCCTGGACCGCATCAAGCAACGCCTGCGCGCCGAACTGCCAGAATACATGGTGCCGCTGCACTGGCTGTGGCTTGACCGCCTGCCGCTCAACGCCAACGGCAAACTCGACCGCAAGGCCCTGCCGGCCCTGGAGATCGGCCAGTTGCACAGCCAGGACTACCTGGCGCCGCGCAACGAACTGGAAACCACCTTGGCCGCGATCTGGGCCGAAGTGCTGAAGGTTGAGCGGGTAGGGGTGCAAGACAACTTCTTCGAGCTGGGCGGCCATTCGTTGCTGGCCACGCAGATTGCCTCGCGGGTGCAGAAGACCTTGCAGCGGGATGTGCCGCTGCGGGCGATGTTCGAGTGCAGCACGGTGGCGGAGTTGGCTGAGTATATCGAGGGGCTGGCGGCCAATGAGATCAGTGCCGAGAAGGTGGATCGGTTGAGTGATTTGATGGCGGAGTTGGAGGGGTTGTGAGGGGGCCGTTGGTCTGAACTGTCAATTTTGACAGTAGGCGAGAAACCGTCAAAAGAGCTCACTTGAGGGAGACCTTCGGCCTCAGATCTGGCTGAGGGTAATAAGTCCTGAACACGGAGTTCTTATCATGGTTAAAAAAACCGCAACGCCGAACGGTTCTACAACGACTGTCGAAGCTCCAAAACCTAAACTGCCAAAGCCCAAGGCGCTGGAGGTGAACAGCCCGTTGGTTTCTAGTGAAGTGAACGCAACGGTGGCTACTTCCAGAATGAAGGGTTCATACCTGAAATTCGACCCGCGGATGGACGAGGATCACCCCATTACCGTCACGTTCCGCACACGGGAAACGCCTGGGCCGGTGTTCAAGGATATTGTGTATCCAAGCCCTGAGCCAGGCGAAGGAAAGACTGAAATCCCTCTGCCTTACATGACGAAGGCTATGGAATACACGCTCGTAATCAGTTATACCGGGACAGTAAATGGGCAAGCAGCCACTTCTTTGGAGAAAGAAGTTTTAATGGAGTTTTACCCAGCGAGCGAAGGTAAAGAGCTCGCCCCTTACTTTCTCAAAGAAAAAATTTTTCAAAATACACCTACCTTAGATATGCACGATTTCAAAGGGGATGGGATTGTCAAAACGAAGGTTCCTTATCTTGCCCAAGTAGGCGATAAGTTTTACTGCACTCTCGTTACGCAGCAATTTAGTGGGGATCCCGTTTTCTACACAGTAGCTTACGGGTATGAGTTAACGGTTGAGGATATTGAGTCAGGCGAACTTACTCATGCTGTTAGCCGTGGTTGGTTGGCGCGGCAAATACCACTGTATGAAGCAATGACCTTGCAATGTGGCTATATAACGAGTGGCTTAGCGGCGCAGCCTCCAGCCGACGTTACTAACCCCGATGAGAAGACGCTTCTTCCAAGGAATGCCCTTCAAATTCAATATCGTCGTACGACTGCTTTCATTGGGGACCAACGCCTTGATCTTCTGCCTGCACATTTGCGGCAGTCCGCCTTTTTCAACAATGAATGGTGCCTCAACCCAGAACTCACCAAACAAGGTGGGAATGTGGACACTCCCGGTTTGGACACCTATGCAGACGACCAAGTCTGTTTTTATGTGAGTGGGCCGGGTTATGGGAGCAAGCCGCTTGGCTGCGTGACAATCCAAAACGACGGGGATCTGGCAACCATCGAGCTATCGCCCTGTGTCATTGCCTGCTTTTTTAACAAGCCGATGACGCTGACCTACACCGTTCAATTCCCTAACAATAATGAACCACAGCGATCACCTGAACGTGTGGTCAATGTATTACTGCCACAATTTCCTCACGCTGAGATCGAACAAGCAACGGGCAATATCGTTGATCTCAATACATTTTCAACGGACGCGACTGCCTTTGTGTCTGTAGGGGACTATGCCGAATGTGCGAAATGTTGCTGGATGTGGATCAC
>NZ_MDGK01000027.1 GCF_001870465.1 Pseudomonas extremorientalis | reverse complement strand
ATCGGGGTGTAGAACCGTAGACATCGTTTACATCTGAAACCGGGGACATCGTTTACACATTTGAGGCTTGGACGCGGGTCATACCTCGTCCAAGCCTCCCCAAGGGATAATCACACAGGTACAAATCCCAGACATCATCCTCAGCTTCTTTAAGACCTATCCTTTCTCCGGATAGGGCCTCGCTGACAAATACCAACTTGCCGTTCCACTTGATCGATCCATCCTGCCTGACGCTTCGCACCCGCATTTCTGCCGGATACTCCACATCGGGCAAGCACCCTGGGTACCGTCGGGTAGATGGCACGTACACATCTCCCGGACGTTTCATACCAAGCGCTTCATGAGGGCGTACGTAATTGAACTCATGCCGGAAATGCTCCAGCAAAAGCTGCTGCTCGACCAAGTTGCTCCCTAGCGGTAGCTCAAGTTTCAGGCTGCGATGCATTCGTTCGTGTCGACCATTCTGGGCAGGTCTTCCCGGCATGGTTCGCTCGGGATAGATACCTAAACGGATCCACCAAACGGCCAGTGTGGATATCCTCGCCAGGCCAGGAGAGGCGAAAGGGACTCCGTTGTCTGAGCGAATGACTTCCGGCATGCCGTAATCCTGAAAAAGCCGCTCAAAGGTTTGTTTTACAGGCTGGGTCATGATTTTAGGATGAGCCCTGCACGCCAGAATCAAACGGGATGCATGGTCTGTAACCGTCAGCGGGAAGCAAAGCTGGGCGTTGAGCATCTTGAATTGCCCTTTGTAGTCCACGCACCAGGTTTTGTTGGGGTCATTGGCCTCTCGCATTTCAATATGCGAGGTACCGTGCCGACGCTTGAACCGCCGTTTGCTGACCAGCCCAAGTCGGTCAAGCCATTGGCCGGCTGTACTGGGAGACGGCCAATCGATAGAGGGATCTTCAATTCGCAATAGCTCAATGAGCTTCTTTGGCCCCCATTTATCGTGGGCTTCCTTCATGGCCACTACGCGAGCCAGGATCTTATCGTCGGTCTTGTTGGGGCTGTTATGAGGTCGCCGAGAAACCTCGGCTAACGACTTCAAATCGCCGTTATGCCGAGAAATCCATTTGTCTACGGTAGGTCGACTGACACCGAAGCGGCGGGCCAGCTGGCTTTTCGTGAAGTTACCCGAAAGCCAGTCAGCAACCAGCTTGATTCGTTGGTTCATGGGGGACTCTTGGTTCCAGGGCATGATCAGTTACCTCCTGATCATGCGTATTAACCTGTAAACCATGTCCCCGGTTAGAAATGTAAACGATGTCCCCGGTTTGTACCGGGGCAAGCCCCCTCCCACATTGATCGCATTTCAAGTTGAGGATTGAATCGCAGGCAAAAAAAAGGCCGCACCCTGCCAAGGAAACGGCCAAAAACTTGTCGAGGCTTGTGTAACTTAACGAGCGGTAATCACCGACAGCTTGGTAATGCCCGCGCGTTCGATAGACGCCATGGCTCGCGCCACTTCGCCGTAGTTCACGCCATCATCCGCCTGCAGTTGCACCCGCACATCGGGGTCCTTGGCCTTGGCCGCCTGCAGGTTGAACTCCAGCAAGTCCGGCTGGATTTCGTCCTTGTTGATAAACAGTTTGCCGGCGCCGTCGATGCTCACCACCAGCGGGTCTTTCTGCTCCACCGGCGCGACCGCCTCAGTCTTGGGCAGGTTGATCGGGATCGCGTTGGTCAAAAGCGGCGCGGTGACGATAAACACCACCAGCAGCACCAGCATCACGTCCACCAGCGGCGTGACGTTGATCTCGCTCAGTACCTCATCGCTGTCTTGCGTGGAGAAGGCCATGTCAGGACGCCTCCTTCACTTTCTGCGGGTTAGCGGCAGTGGTTTTGTTCAGGGTCGGGTGCAGCAGCACACGGAAGGAATTTTTCTGCGCCAGGCTGTAGAAGTCGTGGGCGAAGTCATCGAGGTCGGCAGCGGTCAGCTTGAGGCGACGCAGGAAGTAGTTGTAGACCAGCACCGCCGGCACGGCGACGGCGATACCGACGCCCGTCGCAACCAGTGCCGCACCAATCGGGCCGGCCACCGTTTCGAGGCTGGCGGAACCGGCGGCACTGATGCCCTTGAGCGCTTCCATGATGCCCCACACAGTACCGAACAGGCCGATGAACGGCGAGGTGCTGCCGATACTGGCGACCACGGCCAGGCCGGTTTCCAGGGAGCGCCGCTCTCGCACGATCTGCTGGCGAAGGGCGCGCTCAAGGCGGTCCTGGTGATTGATCGCCTGGCTCAGGTCCGTCGCGTGTGGGGTTTCGCCCACCTGGATCGCGGCGTAGCCGGCCTGGGCCACGCGGGCAGCGGCACCCGGCTGGGTTTGCGCCAGCTCGGCAGCCGAGTCGAGACTCGACGCCGCCCAGAACTGTTTATGGAACTTGCGATCCTGCGCCTTGAGGCGACCGAACTGCACGCCCTTGAGCAGGGCCAGGCCCCAGGTGGCGACCGAAAAAACCACCAGCAGCCAGATCACCGCGCTTTCGATGGATTCAAGTGGAGATGCTAATGCCATGATGTCTTCCCTCTGTGCAGGTCGCGGCGCGTGCAACACACCGCAGCCGAATAATTAGTGAATCTTGAAATCGATCGGGACGCTGACCCAGCCGTCCTGGGCCACCTCGCCCTGCTTGGCCGGCACGAAGCTCCAACGCTTCACGGCGGTCAGTGCGGCGTCATCGAGCTGCTGGCGACCGCTGCTCTTCTGGATCTGGATCTCGCCAGGCTTACCGCTGGCCAGTACATGCACCCTGAGCAACACCGTGCCTTCCCAACCACGCCGCTGGGCCAGTGACGGATACTCCGGCGCCGGGTTCTTCAAGTACGCGGCGTTGGCCGAAGCGGGCGTAACCGGAGCCGGCGCCGGTGGTGCTGGAGGCGCAGGCGGCGCGGGAGTCGGTGGCGCAGGCGGTTGCTCGGGCGGTTTCGGTGCAGGCTTGGGCTCAGGCTTTGGCACTGGCTTGGGTTTGGGTTTAGGAATCGGTTTTGGCGGCGCCGGCTTGGCGGCCAATTCATCCACCACCGGCGGCGGTGGCTCGACCACAGGCGGCGGCGGTGGCGGCACGGGCGGTGGCGGTTCCACCACCGGGGGTGCCGGCTGGGAAAATTCGATGGTCATCGGTGGAATTTCCGGCGGCACGATCGGCAACACCGGGGTCGGCTTCTGGCTCACCCAGTAGATCACCGCACCGTGCAGGGCCAGCACCAGCAGGCCGAGCAGAATACCTTCGCGACGGCTGGAGAAACGCTTCGGAGTCCTCTGCGTTCGCAGTTGTCCCAACGGCGCGCGGTGCGGCCGGCCAAGGTCGACCAACTCACCACCCGGTGCCTGGCGCCACGGCGCCTCGTGTGCACTGGCGGCGGTCTGGACATTGCCCATTGATTCACTCCCTACGGTTTTTAAGCAAAAAAACCGACAGGCCTGCTTGGAAGGCCGTCGTGGGCTGAATCATCGGCGCCAGAGGCTTATCTCTTAAAGTAACCTTTAAAGTTATACATAGACCTAAAACGAATAAATGAAACATGATGAAACGCCAAAGCCCCGTCCTGCGTGGGCTGGCGTCCAGGCGATGTTTTTCAATGCTTTCCGGGCATGAAAAATATTCGGCAAAGGCATCGTTCAGGCCGGGCTGTTAGCACACAAATCCAGCAATTGGCGTTGCAGGCTCTGCCCCGCCGCGCCGAGGCCAGTGCGCCCGTACAACGCCAGCCGCACGCCCTGCACCGCAGGCAAACCGCTGTCCGCGCCCAATACGACATGCCCGGCCTGCACCACACGCCGAGGTAACAGACTGATACCCAACCCCGCCGCCACCGCCGAACACACACTGGCCAGGCTCGCGCTGGAGTAACCGATGCGCCAGCGCCAGCCCCCCACTTCCAGGTGTTGCAGCATTTCATTGCGGTACAGGCCCCCCACCGGAAAGGCCACCAACGGCAAAGGGTCGCGCCCCAGGGATGGCGTACTGCGGCTGTCCACCCAACACAACGGCTCTGGCCATGAGGCCAGGCAGTCGTCGCTGTCGCCCATCTGCTTGACCAGCAATACGTCGAACTCACCGCTACGGTACTGGCGCTGCAACTCGGGGCCAAGACCGCTGGTGACCTCCAGGCGCACCCTGGGGTACGCCAGCACAAAGGCCGATAACAGAGGCATCAGGCGTTCGGCAGCGAAGTCTTCCGGCACACCGAGGCGCAGCACGCCGTCGCTTTGCTGGTTGATCAATACGTCGGCGGCTTCCTCATGCAACGCGAGGATGCGCCGCGCATAGGCCAGGAGACGCTCGCCTTCCGCCGTCGCCACCACACGACGTTGGTCGCGATCCAGCAGCTGGCACGCCACCGCCTCTTCCAGGCGGCGGATCTGCTGGCTGACGGTGGACTGGGTCAAGTGCAGGCGCTCTGCCGCGCGGGTGAAATTGCCGCAGTCCACCACGGCGACAAAGCTGCGCAACAACACCGGATCGAACATCGTGCTCACCATTCCATTTGCCACTGGTTGGCATGGTTATATTTAATTTCAGAATACCTCGGCGACTGTGGATACTTCACGCCTCATTTGCACACTCCGCAGGTTCTGCATGTCGCTTAACTCCTCAACCGCAGGCCGGTTCGCCGGCTGGGGCCTGCTGGTGGTCCTGGGCCTGAACCTGCGGCCGATCCTCAGTTCCATCAGCCCGTTGCTCGGCGAAATCCGCCTGGCCACCGGCCTGAGCTTCCAGAGCAGCGCCCTGCTCACCAGCCTGCCCGTGGTGTGCATGGGCCTGGTGGCGCTGGTGGGCGTGCGTGTTGAAGCGCAGCTGGGGGAACGACGCGGCATCGCCCTGGGCCTCATGATGATCCTGTTGGCGTGCCTGGCCCGCTGGCTGATGGGCCAAGGGTCGACATTGCTGGTGACTGCGTTGCTTGGCGGTGCCGGTGTGGCACTGATCCAGGCGTTGGTGCCGGCGATGATCAAGCGTGAATTCCATCACCGCGTGCCGGTGGCGATGGGCGTTTATTCGGCCTCGTTGATGGCCGGCGGCGGCCTGGCGGCGCTGCTCAGTCCGGTGGCGGCCACGTATTTCCAGCAATGGGAGGCCGGGCTGGGTGTGTGGTTGTTACCCGCGTTGGCGGCGCTGCTGCTGTGGGCCTGGTTGCCACTGGGTGCGGCAAAAAACGCGAACGTCATCCCTGCCTACAAGGGGCTGCGCAATCGCCGTGCCTGGCTGCTGGCGCTGTATTTCGGCCTGGTGAACTGCGGCTACATGAGCCTGGTGGCGTGGCTGCCGGCCTACTATCAGCAACTGGGTTGGGGCGTGTTGCCCAGTGGTTCATTGCTGGCGTTCATGACCATCTTCCAGGTGATCGCCGCGCTATTGATGCCGGTGCTGGCACAACGCGGGATCGACCGTCGGCCGCTGCTGTGGATCAGCCTGTTGGCCCAGACCATCGGCTATCTAGGCCTATTGATCGCGCCGTTGCAGTTTCCGCACCTATGGGTGGCGCTGTGCGGCTTTGGCCTGGGAGCATGTTTTGCCCTGAGCCTGTTGCTGACCCTCGACCACCACCGCGACCCGCGCCAAGCCGGCCAACTGGCGGCGTTCGTGCAAGGCGTGGGCTTTTTGATCAACGCGATTTCGCCGTGGATGACCGGTTGGCTGCGCGAACTCACCGGCAGCTTTGTCAGCGCCTGGGTGGTGCTGACCGTGACAACGGTGGCGATGCTGGTGGTGACCCGCGTATTCAGCCCGGCCACCTATCGCACCGCCAGCGTACCGGCCTAAAAGTCGTAGCGACCGGTCACACCCAGGGTGCGAGGCGTGCCCAGCAAGCCTTCATAACCGCCGTTACCACCGGTCCACAGGGTGGTGTAGTAGGTTTTGTCGAAGGCGTTTTTCAGCCACAGCGACACATCCCACTGCCCCTGCTGATAGTTGCCACGCAAACCGGTAGACACGTTCACCACCGCGTACGCCGGGATCTGCCCGTAGTCCGAGTCCTCCACTGTCCCCACGGCCTTGGAGCGGAATGCATAGCTGGCAGTGACGTAGGGTTCCAGACCGTTGTCCAGGTTCCACTTGTACTCGCCATTGGCATTGGCGATCCATTTCGACGCGCCCACCACCTGATGCCCTGTCAGGTCACAGGAGGCCGGGGCACCCGGGCGCAAGCTGACTTCCGGTGGGCACGGGGCGTCCTTGTAGGACAGGTAGCTCACATCGTTGAACGAGCCATTCACGTTCAGCGTCAGTCCTTTGATGGGAACCAGGGTGCTTTCCACTTCCACCCCACGCGAACGTACGGAGCCTGCGTTGGTCAGGTACTGCACCCGGTTGTCCTGATCATAGGCGTTGGTCTGGTAGCCATTGACCTGGGTCCAGAACAGGTTGGCATTGAGTTGCAGGCGTCGGTCCCACAGCGTGCTTTTAAAGCCCAGTTCAGCGTTGTTGGCCCTTTCGGTGCCGACCAGCAGCGAATCCGCGCCGGCCGTTGGCGCCGAACCCACCGCCAGGTTGACCCCACCGGATTTCTCGCCATGGGACAGGGTCGCATAGCCCAGCAGGTTTTCATTGAAGCGGTAACTGAGGTTCAGCAGGCCCGAAGGGCTGGTGCTGTACTGGTTGAGGTCTGCGGAGTCGTAGGCCCCGGCACGCCCACGCCGAGCCGTAGCGGCCGCGCCCGTGACAGCCGCGCCACCCACCGGCGCATTGCGAGTCACCCAGGCGCTTTTCTCTTCATAAGTACCCCGCAGACCGGCGGTGAAATCCAGGCGCTCGGTGAGGTGCCAGGTCCCTTGGGCAAACAGCGCGAAGCTGTCGGTGCGGATGTGCCCGTTGCCCACACTGCTCACGTTGGCGAGCGCCCCCGTCGCCGTGCCGTTCCAGATGTCGGCCTGGGGTCCGTAATAGGCGAAGGACTTGTTGTCCAGGGAGTTACCGAAGTAATAGGCACCCAGCACGTAATCGAAAAATCCGCCGGTCGGCGAAGCCAGGCGAAACTCCTGGGACCACTGCTTATCTTCCACCGACACCCCGGCGTTATAGGACGCCGGCACATTGAGGCCATCATCATTGCGCGGTGTGAAATTCCACCAGCGGTAGGCGCTGACCGAGGTCAGGGTGAAATCACTCGGCAGCGTCCAGTTGGCTTCCAGGGACGTACCGCCCTGGAACACCGTGACATGCTGGTCGTTGTCCAGATTGACCTTGCGGTGGGTGCCGTCCACCAGCGTTGCGCCAGCCGCCGCAGCGCGTGACTCATAGAGGTTGGTGCCATTGATCGTGGGCCCGGTGCTGTAGAGCACGCGGGTGCCGGCGCTGGAATCCTCTTCGTTGTAATCGCCAATCCAGCGCAGGTTGAACGTATCGCTCGGCTTGTACAGCAGTTGCCCGCGAAAGCCCTGGCGTGAACCACCATTGAGATCATGGCCGTCGTGCTCGTTCTTGATGTCGCCATCGCTGCGCGTGCGATACGCCGAAAAACGTCCCGCCAGATCATCGGTGAGCGGGCCGGAAACCGTGCCCTTGGTCTGGAAATAGCCATCTTCGCCCAACGACGTCTCGATACTGCGCTCCGGGGTAAAACTGGGCGCACGGGTACTGATATTGATGACCCCGGCAGTGGTGTTCTTGCCGAACAACGTACCCTGGGGGCCGCGCAATACCTCGAGCTGTTCGATGTCCATCAGGTCGAACACCGCCATCCCCGGCCGGCCGAGATAGACGTTGTCGATATACAACCCCACGCTGCCTTCCAGGCCATCGCTGGCCGGGTTGTTGCCCAGGCCACGGATTGACACGCTGGACTGGCGCGCATGCATGTAGGCAACGTTGACGCTGGGCACCAGTTGTTGCAAATCCTGGATGCGGTAGACCCGTTGGCTCTCCAGTGCCTGGCCGCCAACCACGCTCATCGGCGTCGGCACCTCCTGCGCGCTTTCGGTACGACGGCGTGCCGTCACCGTGACGGTTTCCAGTTGGCCGCTGGCGCTTTCGCCCTCAGGTTCAGGGGAGATCACCTCGGCCGCGTGACTGGACGACCAACTGGCGCTGCCGGCCAGCAACAAGGCCAGCGGCAGACGCTTGAGCCTCCAGGAAGAGCAAGGTACAGCGGGCTTGAACACACTCATAAGCGGCTCCGTAACCAGGAAATACTCATCGATACATATTCCCCAAGGTTATTTATTTATGTTTTTTAGAACATTTACTGCATAAGAGATAGCCTTTATAAGGAGTCGACCTAATGCATAGCCAATGCATTTCCCCGATATTTTTGATGTGAAAAATGCATATCGATTTGCGCCAGCTCCGCCACTTCATCGCCCTCGCCGAACAACGCAGTTTTGTGGCGGCGGCGTTGACCGTGAACCTGTCGCAATCGGCGTTCAGCCGCAGCATCCAGGCCCTGGAACATGCCGCCGGCTGCCAACTGGTGGACCGCGGTCGCAAGGACCTGGCGCCCACCAAACAAGGCCAGGTGCTACTGGAGCATGCCCGGCGCCTGGTCAGCGGTGCCCAGCAACTGGCCAACGAGATCAGCCAGTTCAATGGGTTGGAGGCCGGTGAGCTGCGCTTTGGGTGTGGCCCCGCACCCGCGGCCGGGTTGATTCCCCGCGCCATTGGCAGCTTTATCGGGCGCTACCCGAAGGCACGCGTGCTGTTCCAGGTAGATGACTGGCAAAGCCTGGGCAAGCGCCTGCTCAGCGAGGAGTTCGAATTCTTTGTCGCTGATACCCGTCACTTCGAAGCCAACCCTGACTATCACACCCATCGCTTGCGTCCACGCCGCTGGAATTTCTGCTGCCGCGCCAGCCATCCCCTGGCCGGTCGCGAGAGCGTGAGCGCCGCAGAGTTGATGAGTTATCCACTGGCCGTGACGATCCGCCCGCCCAACCTGCGCAAGGTCATCGTCGACCTCAGCGGACGCCCCGATTACCTGCCCAATGTGGAGTGCGAAAACGGCTACAGCTTGATGGGTGTGGTATTGCGCTCCGATGCCATTGGTATCGTCAGTGCCAACAGCGATGTGCTGCACATGGCCCGAGGCGAATTGGTGTGTTTGAAGATCGACGGACTCGCCGAAGACCTGGAGGAGCGTTTCACCCGCTACGGTATCGTCAGCCGCGCAGGGTACCGGTTATCACCACTGGCGGAGGCGATGATCGAGCAGATCAAGGAGATTGATGCGCTGGATGAGGATGTGTGTGCGCTGGAGAATTTCGCTGTCTGAACTGATGCCATCGGGGGCAAGCCCCCTCCCACTTTTTGAATGCATTTCAAGTGTGGGAGGGGGCTTGTCCCCGATAACGCCTGCAGCAACGCCCATGCATGGCCTGCATGAAACCCAGTCCCCAAATGCACTTGCCAGCCCCGGCGCAAAGGACGAAAAAAGCCCCCTGTCCTCCGTTCGGTAAACCCTCATGCCTCAACCAAAACCTGTACGCAATGTGCTGTACATCATGTGCGACCAACTGCGCCGCGATTACCTGTCGTGCTACGGCCACGCTCATTTGCACACGCCGAATATCGACCGTCTCGCCGCCGCCGGTGTGCGATTCGGCCGTGCCTACACCCAGGGCACCATTTGCGGACCGTCGCGGATGTCGGCCTATACAGGACGCTATGTCAGCAGCCACCAGGTGGCTTGGAACGGGGTGCCGCTGCCGTTGGAAGAGTTGACGATCGGCGATTATCTGCGCCCCCACGGTATCCGCACCGCGCTGGTAGGCAAGACCCACGCCACGCCAAACCTGGACGCTTTGCAGCGCCTGAAGATCGACCCCCACGGCGCCCAGGCCGAGCCACTGAACGAGGTCGGTTTTGAAGCGTATATGCGTCACGACGGGATTTACCCTGACAGCCCGTTGTTCGACGACAAGCGCGAGTCCGCGCCCTACACGCATTACCTGCGCGAACAAGGCTACAACGGCACCAACCCATGGCATGACTGGGCCAACGCCGCAGAAGGTCAGGACGGTGAGCTACTCAGCGGCTGGCACATGCGCAATGCCGGGCTACCGGCGCGGGTAGCCCAGGCGCATTCGGAAACCGTCTACACCACCGACCGCGCCATCGACTTTATCCACGAACAAGCCGAGCAGCCGTGGTGCCTGCACCTGTCCTATATCAAGCCGCATTGGCCTTACATCGCCCCCGCGCCGTACCACGCGCTGTATGGCGCCGAGCACATCCAGGCGCCCATCCAGCCGGGGCAACCCAGCGATCACCCGGTTTATCAAGCGTTTCGCCAGCACCAGGAAAGCCTCAACTTTTCCCGTGACGAGGTACGCCTCACGGTGATCCCGACCTACATGGGGCTGATCAAACAGATCGACGATCAACTCGGGCGGCTGTTCGATGTTCTGCAAAGCAATGGGCGCTGGGACGACACGCTGATCGTGTTCACCAGCGACCATGGCGATTTCCTTGGCGATCATTTCCTCGGGGAGAAAGAATTCCTGCTGGAGCCGGCCGTAGGCGTCCCGTTGATTGTGCGCGACCCACGCGCCAGTGCCGATGCCAGCCGTGGCACATTCGACGACCGCCTGGTGGAAACCATTGATGCGCTGCCGACCTTCCTCGACGCCCTGGGGCTGCCTGCTGCCGACCACCGCCTGGAAGGCCACTCACTGATCCCACTGTTGCACCGTACGCAAAGCGCCTGGCGACGCTACGCCATCGCCGAATACGACTACGCCTTCCAGGCCCCGGCCCGTGAACGGTTGGAGCAGCCCATCGACCGTTGCCGCATGACGATGGTGCGCAGCGAACGCTGGAAATACCTGGCGTACGATGGCTTTCGCCCACAGCTGTTCGACCTGGAAAACGACCCGCAGGAACTGCATGACCTGGGGGCCGACCCGGCGTACGCCGACGTGCGCGAAACCCATTCGGGCTATCTGTTCGAATGGCTGCGCGGCCTGAAGCGGCGCACCACCATCAGCCACACAGAGATCGATCTGCGTGGCCAACGGTTTCGTTATGGAGAGCCGGAAACAGACAAGGTGGTGCAGATCGGCGTGTGGTGATCACACACCCTTGGTGGTCTTGCTGGCCTGCCCGTGCACGCTCACCGGCACATCGCCCTTGAGCGTGACCCGGCGCACAATACGCTCCTGGGTGCCATAGTCATCCACTGCGTAATGCTGGGTGGCGCGGTTGTCCCAGATCGCTACATCACCGGTGCTCCAACGCCAGCGCACGGTGTTTTCCAGGCGGGTGACGTAGCTCTGCAACAGGTTGAACAGCTGCGCCGAATCTGCCTGGGAGTATCCTTTGAGGCGCTTGACGAAGTGTCCCAGCAACAAGGTTTTCTCGCCGCTGACCGGATGTACGCGCACCACCGGGTGTTCGGTTTCGTAGACAGTGGAGGTGAACACTTTGCGGTATTCCTCCAGCGTCTCCACCGACACATCCGGCTTGCGCGCGGCGTAGTCGTATTCGTTGCTGTGCACCGCCCACAGGTTGTCCGCCAGGGCTCGCAGCTCGACGCTGAGGTCATTGTAGGCGCTGGATGTGTTGGCCCAGACCGTGTCGCCGCCGGACCTGGGTGCCAGCACCGAACGCAGGATCGAAGCCTTGGGGTAGGCGTCGACAAAGGTCACGTCGGTGTGCCAGGAGTTGGCGCGCTGGCCACGACCGCCGTCCAGCTCCATCAGGAAACGGGTGCCGTCGCGCACTGGTACGGTCGGGTGGGCAATCGGTTCGCCCAGCAGGTGCGCAAATGCTTCCTGGCTCTGGTCATCAAGGTGGGTCTGCTCGCGGAAGAAGATCACCTTGTACTGCACCAGGGCCTGCTGGATGGCCTCGACGGTAGCGGCATCCAGGTCGCCGGACAGTCTGACCCCACGGATCTCGGCGCCAATGCGCCCGCCGACGGGGTGAATGTCCAGCGCTTGGGCGATGGGTTGAACAGCGAATGCGACATTGCTCATTGTGGTGACCCTCATGTGCCTGATGGTGGGAACGCTTTCCGACAACGCTCTATTCATATGCAATTTTGATCTAGCAGATGAATGAATGCTTCGTTGACGGAATAAGAGCTTGCATTTAAAACCTCAGCTCCCTCGGTCGCAAATGCCTTCGACCTATTTTTAAAATGCCGGGAAAGCATATGGATCTTCGCCAACTGCGCTATTTCATCGCCCTCAACGAACACCGCAGTTTTGTGCGTGCCGCGGACGCCATGGGCATCACCCAACCCGCGTTCAGCCGCAGTATCCAAAGCCTGGAACATGAGTTCGGCTGCGTATTGGTGGACCGTGGCAACAAGGACTTGCGCCCCACTCCCGAGGGCCAGGTAGTGCTGCAACATGCGCTGAGCCTGGTGCACGGTGCCGCCTTGCTGAGCAGTGAAGTCACCCGCATGACCAAGCTCGATGCCGGCGACCTGCGCTTCGGCACCGGACCGGCGCCCGCGGTGAAACTGGTACCCGATGCGGTGGCGCGCTTTATCACTGCACACCCGAAGATCCGGACCAGTTTCCAGGTGGATAACTGGGAAAAACTCAGCCGCGCTCTGAGCCGCGAAGAAATCGAATTCTTCATTGCCGACATCCGCCAGTTCGAAAACGATCCAAACTTCCAGACCCGCGCACTGAGCCCCAAGCGTGGTGTGTTTTTTTGCCGTCCGGGCCACCCGCTGCTGGCCAAGGACAGCCTGTCGACCAACGACATGTTCGACTATCCGCTGGCGTCGCCGCTGATCTCCCAGGGCATTCGCAAACTGCTGGCGAACCTCAGCGGGCGCATGGACTTTTCACCCAGCATCCAGACCGAGCACTTCCCGGCGCTGGTGAAGATCGTGCTGCAGTCCAATGCCATTGGCGTGGGCACCGAAGAAGCATTTGCCGAAGACATCGCCCGTGGCTCCCTGGTGGTGCTGCACTGGCGCAACCTGCCGCAGAACATGGACACCATGAGTGCGCGGTGCGGGGTGGTCAGCCGCACCGGCTCGCGCCTGTCGCCGGCGGCGAAGGCAATGATCGAGACGCTGGTACAAGTCGACCGCCAAGACGTGAGCGTGGCGGTCTGACGTCGCTTAGAGACCCGCCGCCTGCAGATTCGGCGCCACCCAGTCACTGACCTGGAAGGACTTGCGAATCAGCCGCTCCTTGGTCGCCAGGTCTACCGACTCCTGCAATTTGCCGAGGAACACCGGGTCGAGGGTCGAGGGGAACAGCTCGCTGAGCTTCTCGTTTTTCAGGTCATTGCTCAGGATGATCGGTGGGTAACTGGCCAGCCCCGACACCAGGTCGATATAGGCTTGCTTGTTGTTGTCATCGGTCAACCACTGCACTGCTTGCTGCTGGGCCTTGAGCAACTTGGCCACGACATCGGGGTGCTCATCGACGAACTTGCCACTGCCCACCAATACAGCCTGGATGCTGCCAGCGCCGCCGAGGTCCTTGGTGGTCAGTGGCAATTCGGCCAAGCCCTTGGCCTGCAGCGCACTGAGGCTAGAACTGCCCCAAGTGGCATCGATCTGCCTGGCAGCCAGGGCGGCGCTCGCGGCGCTGAAATCCAGATTGATTACTTTCAGGTCTTTTTCACTCAGGCCCTGGCTGGCCAGGGCGCTGTCGAACGAGAGTTGAGTGGCCGTGCCGCGAAACACCGCAACGCGCTTGCCCTTGAGGTCCTGCAGGGTCTTGATGCCAGAGCCGGGAACCACGCCCAGATACTGTTTGACGCCGCGTGCCGAAGCACTGAGCAGGCGGGTGTCCAAGCCATTGGAGCGACCGATGATCGCCGCCAGGTCGCCCAGGTAGGCCAGGTCCAGTTGACCGTTGGCGAAGGCCTCGTTGATCACCGGTCCTGCGCCCTTGAAGTAATTCCACTGGATCTTGATGCCTTGGTCGGCAAAGGCTTTCTCGAAGATCTGCTGGTCGCGCAACACATCCGTGATACCACCACCACTGTGCTGGCTCCCCGCGCTGAGGTCGGGTACGGCAATGCGGATTTCCTTGAGTTCGGCGGCCTGGACCCAACCGGCCAGGGCGGTACCCGCGAACAATGCAATCAAGCGTTTAAAGGGCAGTTTCATAAGCGCAGCTCCTGTGGGCGACGGTCGTCCGGGGAGCAGAAAGTAGGCACAACCTACACAAAACTTTAAATACTATAAATTCACAATTTAATAGCTTTTAGAACTATAAGGCTTAAAACGCCGACCCTTGAGGCCTATGCATGAACAGCATTGAAAATATTCTCCGAATGCATTGGATGCGTGCTCGGCTGAGGCATTAAATGCATTTTCTTATCCCCCAATCATCTTGATTGCGTTTTTGTAAGATCAAAATCACATAACGCCATCGGCGACAACGGAGGTCATCCATGGCCCGAATATCACTGTTGAGCCTGCCTCTGGCCGCTCCCCGTCATGATCGGGCGCACCGCTGGCCAAAACTGGGAGAACGGTTATTGCCCTGGCTGTTGCCCTTGGCGCTGTTCGCGCTGTGGTGGCTGGCCAGCCACAATCACTGGATGAGCGAGCAGATTCTGCCACCACCCTCACTGGTGTGGAGCAGCGCTGTGGAATTGGCCGGTGGCGAGTTGTGGACTCACCTGGCAATCAGTGTTCAGCGCTTGTTCTGGGGACTCCTGGCGGGCATCGGCGCCGGGGCGTTGCTGGGTGCCCTGCTGGGGTTCAGCGCCCGTGTCGAGCGCGTGGTATTCCCCACGTTCAGCGCTTTGGCGCAAGTGCCAACACTGGCCTGGATCCCCCTGTTCATGGTGTTTTTCGGCATCGGCGAAACCTTGAAGCTGGTGGTGCTGGTGAAGGCAATCGTAGTGCCCGTCACCCTGCATGTACTGGTCGGCGTGCGCGATGCCCAGCCCCACCTGCGTGAAGCCGCCCGCGTGCTGCGCCTGCCCACTCACCTGCTGATTCGTCGGCTGATCCTGCCGGCCGCGCTCCCCGCGTTCATGGCCGGCGTACGCCTCGCGCTGGCCGCCGGCTGGACCTCATTGCTGGCCGTGGAGTTGTTGGCGTCCAGCGAAGGCATTGGTTACTTGATGGTATGGGCTCGCCAGTTGTTCATGCTCGATATCGTTTTCGTGTGCATCGTGGTGATCGGCGTGTTGGGCGTGGTGATGGATCGCGGCATCGGCTGGCTGGACCGCAAATGGGTGCACTGGCCCCATCCGGCGACGGCACAGATTCCTCAGGGCCCCCGCTATCAAGGCTGGCAACGCCTGCAGCCTTGGCTGTTGCCGCTGCTGTTGCTGGCGTTATGGCAACTGGCAACCCAGCAGGATTGGGTGGATGCGAACATTCTGGTCAGCCCATGGACAGTCCTGCACACCACCGTGACGGGCGTGCTGGATGGCAGCCTGTCCGGTGCCCTGGGCAAAAGCCTGGGCCGTACGCTGGGCGGCTTGATCCTCGGCACCAGCCTGGGGTTTGCCATGGGCCTGTGGCTGGGATTGTCGCGGCGCAGCGAGCGCGTACTCGGGCCGACGCTGTCTGCGCTGCGCCAGATTGCGATCTTCGCCTGGGTACCGTTGCTCACCGCGTGGTTCGGACTGGGCGAGTTGGCCAAGGGGGTGTTTATCGCCCTCGCCGCGTTCTTCCCGTTATTTATCGCCACCCAGCGCAGCGTATTGAACCTGTCACCCCAACTGCGCGAGGCGGCGCAGGTGCTGCGCCTGAACCTGTTCCAGCGCCTGCGCCGCCTGGTGTTGCCCGGCGCTGCGACGGGGATTTTCGCCGGCCTGCGCCTGAGCCTGATCTATGCCTGGCTGGGCACCATCGGCGCTGAGTATTTCATGCCCTCCAACGGCGGCATCGGCAGCCTGATGATCGGCGCTCAACAGTTGCTGCGCATGGACCTGATCATGAGCGGCATGCTCCTGGTCGGCCTCACTGGCGCCGTCCTCAACCTTATCGGCCAACGCATCGAAACCCGCGCTACCCGCTGGAGACACGCATGAACGCACCTATCGTCCGCTTCAACCATGTGGGCAAGAGCTTTGACGTCGACGGTGTCGAGCTGGAAGCCATCCGTGAATTCAACCTGGAGATTGCCGAAGGCGAATTCGTCGCGATTGTCGGTTCCAGCGGGTGCGGCAAATCCACCCTGTTGCGCCTGCTGGTGGGCCTGGACACACAGTTCCGCGGCCAGATCGAGGTGGACGGCAAAGCCGTCAGTGGCATCGGCCGTGAGCGCGGCATTGTGTTCCAGGAACACCGCTTGTTTCCCTGGCTGACCGTGGAGCAAAACATTGGGCTGGGGCTGGTCAACGAACCATCAGGCGACGCCGAGCGCAGCCAACGGGTCCATGATTTTATCGAGCTGGTCGGCCTGGCCGACTTTACGCGTGCCTACCCCCATCAGCTCTCCGGCGGCATGGCGCAACGCGTGGCAATTGCCCGCGGCCTGGTGGCCAGCCCACGTATCCTGCTGCTGGACGAGCCATTCGGCGCCCTCGATGCGCTGACACGCCAGCAGATGCAGGATGAACTACTGGCGATTCGCGCCCGCGCCAGGATCACGACAGTGCTGGTGACCCACGACGTGGAAGAAGCGATCTTCCTCGCCGACCGCGTCGTGGTGATGGAGCCAAGGCCAGGCCGGATCAAACAAGTGGTGCAAGTCACCCTGCCCCATCCGCGCCAACGCAGCAGTTTCGAGTTCCATCAATTACGTGAGGAGCTGTTGCACGAACTGACCAACGATGACCATTACCAGCACCCTGTGCGCGAACAGATCCGCAACCTGCCCCTGGCCTTTATTGCCTGCTGAATGAGGAGTGCCTTGATGCCGCAACGTCCCAATTTTCTCGTGATACTGGCCGACGACCTGGGCTTTTCCGACCTCGGCGCCTTTGGCGGGGAAATCGCCACACCACACCTGGACGCCCTGGCTCTGAACGGCCTGCGCCTGACCGACTTCCACACCGCGCCCACCTGCTCGCCGACCCGCTCGATGCTACTGACCGGCACCGACCACCATATCGCCGGCATTGGCACCATGGCCGAGGCCCTCACACCCGAGCTGATCGGCAAGCCCGGCTATGAGGGCTACCTGAACGATAAGGTCGTGGCCTTGCCGGAGCTGCTGCGCGAGGCCGGCTACCAAACCCTGATGAGCGGCAAATGGCACTTGGGCCTGACCGCCGAACTGGCGCCCCACGCGCGGGGTTTCGAACGCTCCTTCGCGCTGTTGCCCGGCGCGGCCAACCACTATGGCTTCGAACCGCCCTACGACGAGACGACGCCCGGCCTGCTCAAATCCACGCCTGCGCTGTATATCGAAGACGACACTTTCGTCGAGCGACTGCCTGAACATTTCTATTCATCCGACGCCTTTGGCGACAAGTTGCTGCAATACCTCAGGGAGCGCGACCAGGCGCGACCGTTCTTCGCTTACCTGCCATTCTCCGCCCCGCACTGGCCGTTGCAGGCTCCCGCCGAGATCGTCGACAAATACCGTGGCCGCTACGACGCCGGACCCGAGGTGCTGCGCCTGGAACGCCTGGAAAAGCTCAAGACCCTGGGGCTGATCGACGCGGATGTCGAACCCCATCCACTGATCGGATTGAGTGCCCAATGGGCCGGCCTTACCGAGACACAGCGCCAAGTGTCGGCGCGGGCGATGGAAGTGTATGCGGCCATGGTCGAGCGCATGGACTGGAACATCGGCCGGGTGGTGGAGTACCTGCGCCAGCAGGGTCAACTGGATAACACGTTCATCGTGTTCATGTCCGACAACGGCGCTGAAGGTGCGCTGCTGGAAGCCTTTCCCAAGTTCGGCCCCGAGCTGCTGACCTATCTCAACCAGCACTACGACAACAGCCTGGAGAACATCGGGCGGGCCAACTCCTACGTCTGGTACGGCCCCTCGTGGGCTCAAGTGGCAACCGCCCCGTCACGGCTGTTCAAGGCATTTACCACCGAAGGCGGGATTCGGGTGCCGGCACTGATGCACTACCCTCGGCTGGCGCTTGAAGGCCGGATCAGCCATGGGTTTGGCACAGTGATGGACATCACGCCGACGCTCCTGGACCTGGCCGGTGTGCGCCATCCGGGCCAACAATGGCGCGGCAAGCCGGTGGCGCCACTGCGGGGCAAGTCGTGGCTGGGCTTCCTGTCAGGTGAAACCGCCGAGGTGCACGATGAGCACACCGTCACCGGCTGGGAGCTGTTCGGGCGCCGGGCCATTCGCCAGGGCCGGTGGAAAGCCGTGTACATCCCAGGCCCGGTGGGCCCGGCGACATGGCAGCTCTACGACCTGGGCCAGGATCCCGGCGAGATCCACGACCTGGCCCAGCGTCACCCGGACAAACTGGCCACGCTTATCGACCATTGGCAGCAATACGTGGACGAAACCGGCGTAATACTCAGCGCATCACCGTTTCAGCCGGATTGAGCCCCGCGTTTGTGCGCGCTTGCGGCTCCAGCCGATTGGCCCGCGCAAACGTCCCGAAGTCATTGAAGCGCACGCCCATCTCAGCCATCACCTGGTGCGCCACCTTGGCGGTCATCTGGCGGATGTAAAACGGCTCCTTCACCACAAAATGGTGGATGCCATGGGTGCTGCCGAAGTTGAAGCAGAACGCCTGCAGAGGCCACATCCACCAGGGGTTCAACACTTGGGTCTGCTGGATCACATTGCCCAGTTCCACATCGCCGTAGTAGTGCATGTTGGAGCTGACAAAGTGCAGGCAAAAGGTACGCAGCACGTTGGGGCCGATGATCACCACGACAGCGATATCAATCACCTGCATCATCTGCACGGTGCCAGCTGACCACTCGATAGGCGCACCGAGCAGACTGGCAATGCCATTGGCGGCATGAAAGCCAAGGAACACATACCACGCGCCCCAATGCAGCAGTGCCAGCGGTGCGTACACCAGCAGCGAGCGCTTGAGAATCGTCAGTTTGTGCGTCCAGGTCCTGGCCCGCAGGATGCGGATGAAGGCCGACATGACGTTATCGCCTACCATCAGCAACCGCGCAAAACCCCAGGGCTCGCCGTTGGTGATGGCGCGCTCTTCCATGTCGGTTTCGGTGCCGGAGACCTTGTGATGGTTGAGGTGCAGGTGCCGGCGCACCCACGGGTTGATCGTACTGGGCCGCGCCAGCCATACCAGGCCCATCATCAGGTTGTGAGGCACACGCTGCTTGCGAAAGTACATGCTGTGGATCAGGTCGTGTTCCAGCTCGTGGGTCAGTGAAGCCAGGAACGCGTTGAGCAGCAGGCACACCCACCAGGCCATATGCCCGCTGATGTAGAGCGCTGCGCAGCCAATCATGCCCGCCAAGGCAAACGCCAGGATGCCCGCGCCCAACGCGTCTTGATGCAGCAGCCAAGGGTGCTGCTGGCGCAGGCGCACGCCCTCGGCCAGCACCACTTCACGGATATGCGCCGAGCGCTGTTGTGCGTTCATCTGCTGGGGACTTGCAGAAGTACCGTCCATGCTTCCATCCTCTGGTTATTGATGGATGCATCCTGGCCCAAGCGGTCCGCCAGGGCATCAGCCACGCACGCCAACCTGTTGACCGCAAGCGCCAATCGCCATGACCGAACCCACCTCCCTCGCCAGCTGGACCCGCGCCCTGCGCAAGCAACTCGACGCCCTGGGCCTCGACAGCGCCGCGCTGTGCCTGCAAGCCGGGCTCGACCCGCAGCAGATGGACGATCCCAACGCGCGCTATCCGCTGTCAGCGACCACGCGTTTGTGGGCGCTGGCGGTGCAGGCCAGCGGCGACCCGGCGATTGGTCTGCGGGTGTCGCGGTTCGTCAGCCCCACCACGTTTCATGCGTTGGGGTATGCGCTGGTGGCCAGTGGCAGCTTGCGCGAGGTGTTCGAGCGCATCGTGCGGTATCACCAGGTGGTCAGCGATGCACTGGCCCTGGAGCTGAGCGGCGATGGCGAGCGCTACCGGTTTCGCCTGCTGCAATTGCCCGGCAACCCGGCGCCAGCGTTCGAGGCCATCGATGCGTTTGCGGCGATCTATGTGCGTACCTGTCGCAATCGCCTGGGGCGCGAATACGCGCCGCTGGCGGTGTACCTGCGAAGGCCGGAACCGGCCGATCCCAAGCCATGGCACACAGTATTTCGCGCGCCGGTGTTTTTCGGCGCTGAGGAAGACCGCCTGGAGTTCGCCGCCCAGGATTTCGACAGCCACCTGGACGACGCCAACCCCGAGTTGGCCGAGCACAACGAAACTGTGCTCAAGCGCACCCTCGCTCAACTGCAACCGCTGACCTGGGAGCGCAAGGTTCGCCGGGTGATCGAAGCGCAGTTGCCGGACGGCGAGCCAAGTGCCGAGCGCGTCGCCCAGGCGCTGCACCTGAGCCTGCGCAGCTTGCAGCGTCACCTGGCGGATGAAGGCTGCCGGTTTGATGCGTTGCTCAATGAGTGCCGGGAGAATTTGGCGTTGCTGCATTTGCGGGATCCGCAATGCTCATTGGCGGAAATCAGTCATTTGCTGGGGTTTGCTGATACCAGCAGTTTCAACCGCGCGTTCAAGCGCTGGACGGGGATGACGCCGGGGCAGTTCAGGGATGGGTTGCGGTAGGTGGATTTGCGGTGTTCGTGATGGCCCCATCGCGGGCAAGCCCGGCTCCTACAGGGAATGCATTCCAAATGTGGGAGCTGGCTTGCCTGCGATGGCGGTGGTCCAGGTATTGAAGATGCCGGATCAATCAGCGCCCACGGTCACGCCGCAACAACTTCTTCACCCGCGCCACCAAGGCCTTGGCTTCAAACGGCTTGAGCAAGTAATCATCCTCATGCAGTTCCAACTCGCGCAGACGGTCCTCGATTCCTTCCGGGGTCGTCAAGAACAACACCGGCGTCTCGCCCTTCTTGCGAATCGACTGCTGCAACCTCCAGGCATTCAAACCCGGCAACATTACATCCAGGATCACCAAGTCATAGTCAGTGCTTTCCACAAACCGCTGAGCTGCCATGCCATTGGCTGCGACTTCTACTGCGAAGCCGGCCTCACTCAAGCCCTGGGCCATAAGTTGCGCCAATTTCGGCTGGTCTTCCACTAACAACACCTGCATGCCTACCTCTTGGTTCATTACAAACCTGTAATCGAATTGTTCGGCTTTTGAGCGAGACCGCTGGCTAAGGTAACGGCCTGCTTTCTGGAGCCGTTCCCATGTACCGCAATACCTTGTTCTTGAGCTTCGCCATCAGCGCCAGCGTCCTGGCAGCACCACCGCTGCCGCGCCACGCCGACCTGGATTTGCACACCGCACGCCAACTGGCAGACGCCAGCCTGGCGCAGTGCACGGCGGCACTTACCGTACTCGACCGGGGCGGTAATCCATTGCTGAGCCTGCGGGCCGATGGCGTAGGTCCACACAACAGCATCGCCAGCCAACGCAAAGCGTACACGGCGTTGTCGACTAAAACCCCCACTCGGTTGTTTGCCGAGCGTGCGCGCAACAACCCAGAGGCCGCCAACCTTAACAGCTTGTCCGAATTGCTGTTGCTCGGGGGCGGCGTGCCGCTGTTCGCCGACACTGAACTGGTAGGCGCGCTTGGCATTGCCGGTGCCGGCGGTGCCGAGCAGGACGACGCGTGCGCGGTAGAGGCGGCCAATCAACTTGGCCTGACAATCACCCCTTGAGGAAACCTCAATGAAAACCCTGACTATGACCCTCGCCGCCCTCAGCCTGAGCGGCCTGAGCAGCCTGGCCCTGGCGGCCGGCAACCCGCTGAGCGTGCATGTGCTGAACCTGGAAAACGGTCTGCCGTCTGCCGGTGTCAACGTCACCCTGGAGCAACACGTAGGCGATCACTGGCAGTCGCTGTCCGAAGGTGTCACCAACCAGCAGGGGCGCATCGCCGAACTGTTCCCGGCCAACCAAGCCATGAAGCCGGGCGAGTATCGCGTGGTGTTCAAGACCGGTGACTACTACAAGAAAGCCAATCGCGAGACGTTTTTCCCGGAAGTCCCGGTAATATTCGAGGTCAAGCAGGCCGACCAGCACTACCACATCCCGCTGCTGCTGAGCCCTTACGGTTTTTCGACGTATCGCGGTTCCTAGCCAGCCCCCGCGGCCTGCCGCAAGCGCGGCAGGTCGAGCACTTCAATCGCGCCGTAACTCAGCTTGATGATCTCCTGCTGCTCTAACGCCTTGAGCAAACTGTTGGTGGTCTGGCGCGACAGGCTCAGCATCGCGGCCAGATCTTCCTGGGGCAGTTGCAGGACGCGACGGGAATGCTCTATCTCGCCGTACCCGCCGGCAATCATCAGCAGCCGGTGAGCGATACGTGTCGACGCCGGCATCAGGCTCATCTGTTCGATATTGATCAGCGACAGGCGCAACTTCTGGCTCATCAACAACGCCATGTCGCGCCAATACGCTGGGCTTTGGTCAAGAATCTCGAGCATCGCCGATTGCGGTACCTGCAACAGCGTGCACGGCCCAACCGACAAGGCATCGTGGGTACGCGGCAAACCGTCGAACAGGCAGATCTCGCCGAACCAGTAAGGCGTTTCAACCAGGCTCAGAATAGCTTCCTTGCCCTGCGCATTGACCGCACTGACCCGCACCGCCCCCTCCAATACCGCATACACCCCACAGGGCGGATCACCGCGCCGGAACAGGTACTGCCCCGCCGTCAGCTGACGCAGCCGAGCCGCCGCCAGCAAACTATCCTGTAGCGGTACAGGCAGGTGGCTGAACCACTGGCCGGTGGCCAATCGGGCATGCCAGGTTGCCGCAATCATGAGAACTCCAGAGATTGTCGCCCAGTTGACAGTCAGTCGCTGGCTGACGGGAGATGATCAAACATCCTACAGGAGGAATAACAATGAAAAGCCTCGTCGATCACCTGAGTCAATACGCTGCCTACCACCGCGACCCGCGCAATATCGCCAGCCACTTTGTCGGCATCCCGCTGATCGTGGTGGCGGTTGCGGTGTTGTTGTCACGCCCGGAATGGGCCGTCGCTGGCCTATGGATCTCACCCGCCGTGATTGTCGCGCTGTTGGCGGCGTGGTTTTACCTGCGCCTGGAATTGGCCCTGGGTCTGCTGATGACAGTGCTGATGGGCCTGTCGGTGTGGGCCGGCCACGTACTGGCGGCGCAGAGAACGCTGGTGTGGCTCAGCAGCGGCATCGGCCTGTTCGTGGTGGGTTGGGTGATTCAGTTTGTCGGGCATTACTACGAAGGCAGGAAGCCGGCGTTTGTGGATGACGTGTCGGGATTGATCGTGGGGCCATTGTTCGTGGTGGCCGAACTGGCATTCCTGTTGGGGTTGCGGCATGACCTCAAGCAGCAGATCGAGGAGCGCTCGGGGCCGGTGGTTCGACGCGATCTGAAGCCGAGAGAGGCCTAAATGTGGGAGGGGGCTTGCCCCCGATGGCGGTGTTTCAGTGACATGTTTATCAACTGACCCACTGCTATCGGGGGCAAGCCCACTCCCACATTGGCACCGTTTTCACAGTGCGGGATTATCAGGCTTTCTGCCAGACCTTGGGCTTGAAGAACAGGGTTTCGCCCCGCGCCAGGCCGGTAAGGCTGTCGTGGTCTTTCACCACTTCCGCCTCGATCAGCTCGCTCTGGCCTTCCACCTTCAACGTCACACGGGTGGTAGCGCCGAGCGGACGGATATCCCGCACTTCAGCAGCATGGTGGTCCTCCAGCTCATGCCGCGACAGCGACACCTCATGCGGGCGGAACAGCACGTGCTTGTCTTCACCCAAGTGCAGGCGGTTCGAATCACCGAGGAAGTGGTAGACGAAATCGCTCGCCGGGTTTTCGTAGACGTCACCCGGTGAGCCGATCTGCTCGATCACGCCCTTGTTCATCACCACGATGCGGTCGGCGACTTCCATGGCCTCTTCCTGGTCGTGGGTCACGAACACCGAGGTCAGGTTGATGTCTTCGTGCAGGCGCGCCAGCCAGCGACGCAACTCTTTACGCACCTTGGCGTCGAGGGCGCCGAAGGGTTCATCCAGCAGCAACACTTTCGGCTCCACCGCCAGGGCGCGGGCCAGGGCGATACGTTGGCGTTGGCCACCGGAGAGCTGCTCCGGGTAGCGATCCGACAACCAATCCAGTTGCACCATGTTCAGCAATTCGTGGACCTTGACCGCGATCTGGCTTTCGCTCGGGCGCTGGTTCTTCGGCTTCATGCGCAGGCCGAACGCCACGTTGTCGAACACGGTCATGTGACGGAACAACGCATAGTGCTGGAACACGAAGCCGACGTTGCGATCGCGCACGTCGTGGCCGGACACGTCCTCACCGTGGAACACGATGCTGCCGTCATCCGGGGTTTCCAGGCCTGCAATGATGCGCAGCAAGGTGGTCTTGCCACAGCCGGACGGGCCGAGCAAGGCCACCAGCTCGCCACTCTGGATGTCCAGGTTGATGCTGTTCAGGGCCTTGAAGGCATTGAAGTTCTTGCTGACATTACGGACTTCGATCGACATGACTTATTCCTCAGCCGCACCGGCGCGCAGGCGGTTAATACGGTTCTCGCTCCACTGCTTGAGCAGCAGGATGAAGAGCGCCAGGATCAGCAACAGACTCGCCACCGCAAACGCGGCAACGTGGTTGTATTCGTTGTAGAGAATCTCGACGTGCAGCGGCAGGGTGTTGGTCACGCCGCGAATGTGGCCGGACACCACCGACACCGCGCCGAACTCCCCCATGGCCCGTGCGGTACACAGCACCACGCCGTAGATCAGGCCCCATTTGATATTCGGCACGGTCACATGCCAGAACATCTGCCAACCATTGGCACCGAGCAGGCGTGCGGCCTCTTCTTCCTGGGTGCCCTGTTCCTGCATCAGCGGGATCAGTTCACGGGCCACGAAAGGCACGGTGACGAAGATGGTCGCCAGCACGATGCCGGGCAAGGCGAACACGATCTGGATGTCGTGGTCCTGCAACCACGGGCCAAAGAAGCCCTGGGCGCCGAACATCAACACATAGACCAGGCCGGCGATCACCGGCGATACCGAGAACGGCAGGTCGATCAGCGTCACCAGGATGCTCTTGCCACGGAACGAGTACTTGCTCACGCACCACGCGGCGCTGACGCCGAACACCAGGTTGAGCGGCACCGAGATCACCACGGCGATCACCGTGAGTTTCAGCGCCGACAGCGCGTCCGGTTCGAGGATCGCGGTGAAGAATGCGCCGAGGCCGTTCTTCAGGCCCTGGGTCACCACGATAAACAGCGGCAACAACAGGAACAGGGCGAACACCAGCCAGCCAAGGCCGATCAGGATGCGTCGCGACGCGGCGCTGCCACGGCGGGCAGCGTTGGCCGAGGACGCGGCGGAAATAGACGATTGGGACATGTTCCGCGCCTCCTTATGGACGTTCGATGCGCCGCTGCAACAGGTTGATCAGCAGCAGCAGGACAAAGGAAACCACCAGCATCAATACGCCAATGGATGTGGCGCCGCGGTAGTCGTACTGGTCGAGCTTGACCATGATCAGCAACGGCAGGATCTCGGTTTTCATCGGCATGTTGCCGGCAATGAAAATCACCGAACCGTACTCACCGACACCACGGGCAAACGCCAACGCGAAACCGGTCAACCAGGCGGGCAGGAGCGCCGGCACCAGGATGTGACGGAACACCTGCAACGGCTTGGCGCCCAGGCAGGCGGCGGCTTCTTCGACTTCCCGGGGGATATCGGCCAACACCGGCTGCACCGTGCGCACCACGAACGGCAGGGTGACGAAGGTCAGCGCCAGGGTGATACCCAGCGGGGTGTAGGCGATCTTGAAGCCCAGGTCGGCGGCGAACTGGCCGACCAGGCCGTTAGGCGTGTACAGCGCGGTCAGTGCGATGCCGGCAACAGCGGTGGGCAAGGCGAACGGCAAGTCGATCATCGCATCGATGACCTTGCGGCCGGGGAAGGTGTAGCGCACCAGCACCCAGGCCAGCAGCGTGCCGATCACGCCATTGATCAACGCTGCGTACAGCGCGGTGCTGAAGCTCAGTTGCAACGCCGCCAGCACACGCGGTGCGGAGATGATGTTCCAGAACTGATCCCAGGTGAGTTGAGCGGCGTGTACAAACATCGCCGCCAGGGGGATGAGTACGATCAGGCTGAGGTACACCACGGTGTAGCCCAGCGTCAGCCCGAAGCCGGGTATGACGGGGGAGATACGACGCGACATAAGAGTCCTTGGTCAAAGGGTAGAAACCACTGTAGGAGCGCGCTTTTCTGTGTGAGCCGGGCTTGCCCGCGATGCAGGCACCACGGTGTATCAGTCACACCGCAGTGATGCTATCGCAGGCAAGCCAGCTCCCACAGAAAAGCGAGCCCCTACAGGTATTTTGGCTTACTGCGCCGTGTAGATCTGGTCGAACACGCCACCGTCGTTGAAGAATTTCGGCTGGGCAGTTTTCCAGCCGCCGAAGTCTTTGTCGATAGTCACCAGGTCCAGTTTCGGGAACTGCTGGGCGTATTTGGCGGCCACTTTTGCATCGCGTGGGCGGTAGAAGTTCTTCGCCGCAATCTCCTGGCCGGCCGGGCTGTACAGGTGTTTCAGGTATTCAGTGGCGATTTCGGTGTTGCCCTTTTTCTCGGCGTTCTTGTCGACCACGGCAACCGGTGGTTCGGCGAGGATGGACAGGGACGGCACGACGATGTCGAACTTGTCGGCGCCACCGTCTTCCTTCAGTGCCAGGAACGCCTCGTTTTCCCAGGCCAGCAACACGTCACCCTGACCGTTGTTGACGAAGGTGATGGTCGAGCCGCGAGCACCGGTGTCCAGCACCGGCACGTGCTTGAACAGCTCCTTCACGTATTCCTGGGCCTTGGCTTCGCTGCCGCCGGCCTTGAGGCCATAGGCCCAGGCGGCGAGGAAGTTCCAGCGGGCGCCGCCGGAGGTTTTCGGGTTCGGGGTGATCACGGACACGTCTTTCTTGATCAGGTCGCCCCAATCCTTGATGCCTTTTGGGTTGCCCTTGCGCACCAGGAACACGATGGTCGAGGTGTACGGGGTGCTGGCGTCCGGCAGGCGGGTCTGCCAGTTTTCCGGGAGGGTCTTGCCCAGCTTGGCGATTTCGTCGATATCACCGGCCAGGGCCAGGGTGACCACGTCGGCGCGCAGGCCATCGATCACGGCACGGCCCTGCTTGCCCGAACCACCGTGGGATTGCTGGATCTTGACGTTGTCACCCGGGTGGGCCTGTTTCCAGTAGTTGGTGAACTCAGCGTTGTAGTCCTGGTACAGCTCACGGGTAGGATCGTACGAGACGTTGAGCAACTCGTAGTCCTTGGCAACCGCGGAACCTGCAAACACGGCGCTGGCCAGGGCGGCCAGGGCGTAACGGCGAATCGACGACATAGAAGCTCCTGAAATTCTTTGGGTGTTGGCTTTTTTTATAGTTGCGGGTCTATCGCCGTTCTTGCTCAGCTCGGTTTGTTACCCGGGTTCTGCAGGCGGAATTTTTCCTTGCGTTCAATCTGTACCACTTGGGCGTTGTGCACGGTGATTTCCACCGCGCCAAACCGCAGATCGCGCAAGGCGCTCTGGATCTCACGCAAAATGGCTGCTTCGTCCTGGCCGTCGACGCTACGTAGAGATGCGCTCATGGTCTCGCTCCTGAAATGAATAGTGCCTGGCAGTGGCGGCACTGCTTGCGGCGTGAGGGCGATAGTAGATAAGCGCGGATATTCTTAAAAATACTATTTAAGAATGTTTATATAACCAGAAAGAATTTTCTGGTGGGACGCGGGGTTGCGTGCGGGTTTGGTGCCCAAGTACGTAAATAAAGCCTAGAGATGATCCAAACGTGGGAGCGGGCTTGCCCGCGAAAGCGGTGTGTCAGCTAAAAATGTGTTAACTGATGCACCGCATTCGCGGGCAAGCCCGCTCCCACCTTTTGACTGCATTTCAGGTCTGGATTGGGGGGGCTCGGTGCCAATCAATTTCGTGGGCCGGCACCGGCCGGCCAAACCAATACCCCTGCCCCATATCGCACTGCTGATCCAGCAGAAACCGCGCCTGTTCAACCTGCTCGATTCCCTCTGCATGCACCTGCATGCCCATGCTTTTCGCCAGGGCGATTACCACGCGCACGATCGCTGCATCGTCCTCGTCCCACGGCAAACCGGCAACGAAGCCCTGATCGATCTTGAGCTTCTGCACCGGCAGGCGCTTGAGGCGCAACAGCGAGGAATAACCGGTCCCAAAATCATCGATTGCCAGGCGCAAACCCAGCTCGCGCAGACGATGCAGTTGTTCCAGGGCCATTTCAGGGTCATCCATCACCGCGCTTTCGGTGACTTCCAGTTCCAGGCAGGCGGGATCCAGACCCGTGTCGTGCAGCACCTGTGCGACCTGCTCGTACAACTCGCGCCGGGCAAACAGGCGGCTGGAGACGTTGATGGCGATAAAACTCAGCGGCACCTCATCGGCCAGCCATTGGCACATCTGCCGACAGGCCTTGTCCATCACCCAGGCGTCGATATCGGCAATCAACCCGGTGCGCTCGGCAATCGGGATGAACTCGCCCGGCGGCACCAGACCGCGCTCCGGGTGCTGCCAGCGCACCAGCGCTTCGACGCCGATCAGGCGGCTGCCCTGCAGGTCGTGCACCGGCTGGTAGTAGACGCACAGCTCCTGCTGTTCAAGGGCACGGCGCAGCTCACTGGCGATCTCCACCCGGTTCTGCGCATGGGCGGTCAGTTCTTCGGTGTACAAGGCATAGCTTTCGCGGCCGGCACTCTTGGCCTTGAACAGCGCGGAATCGGCGTTGCGCAACAGCTGTTCGGCGCTCAGGGCGTCGTTGGGGAACAGGCTGATGCCAATGCTGGCGCTGATAAACAGCTGATGGCCGTCGAAGATGAACGGTTGCTTCATCGCATCCAGCATGCGTTGCGCCAAACTGGCCGCTTGCGCCACCTGTGGACAACTTTCCACCAGCACGGCGAACTCATCCCCACCCAGCCGCGCCAGGGTCACGCCTGGGCCGAACAGCGCCTTGAGCCGTTCGCCGACCAGCTTGAGCAACTGGTCGCCAATGTTATGGCCCAGGCTGTCATTGATGATCTTGAAGTGGTCCAGGTCCAGCAACAGCAAGGCGCAACCACGCTTGTGGATTTGTGCCGAAGCCAGCGCCTGTTCGGCACGGTCGGTGAACAGCAGGCGGTTGGGCAGGTCGGTCAGCGGGTCGTGATGGGCGAGGTGAGCCAACTCGTGCTCGGAGTCCTTGATGGCGCTGATATCGGAAAATACCGCGACGTAATGGCTGACGTGGCCCTGGTCATCGTGGATCACACGAATGGTTTGCCACTGGGGGTAAATTTCGCCGCTTTTGCGCCGGTTCCAGATTTCACCGCTCCATTCGCCGGTGCGCTCCAGGCTCTGGAACATCTGCTGGTAGAAATGCGACGAATGGCGCCCGGACTTGAACAGGCTGGGCTGCTGGCCCATGACGTCTTCGCGGCTGTAGCCGGTGATCGCCATGAAGGCCCGGTTCACATGCACGATCAGCCCCTGCGCGTCGGTGACCAGCACGCCTTCGCGGGTGCAGTCGAACACGGCGGCGGCCTGGCGCAGGCGTTCGCGGTTTTCCTTCAACGGTTGCTGAAGCTGGCTGGCACGCGCAAATCGGGCGCACATCAGGTAAATCGCCAAGGCGCTGAAGGCCACCCACACATAGCCACGCACTTGCAGCCAGCGTCCCAACTCCCACGGTTCATCGAGAAAGCTGATCAATAAGTGGTTGCTGAGCTGGAGCCACGCAATGGAAACCAGCAGGTATACCAGCCCCACACGCAGGGCACCTCGGTATGAAAACGGCATATGTTCAGTAATCCTTACCAAAAAAACAGAATCGCCCTACAAAGGCTGCGGATTATAGAATAAGAAACATCCAGTCACTCCTATCTGAAAGGGCGGCTGGTTTTCTCTGTAGGCTTAGTGATAATGCGTGAGCTGTTCTTTTCTTTATCTGAGGGCCATACAGCCTATGTGGTACAACGGTTTTCTTGACCTGTCAGCCTGGCAACTGGTGGCAGTCACGCTGTTGATGACCCACGTGACCATTGTTGGGGTCACGGTCTATCTGCACCGTTATTCAGCCCATCGCTCCCTGGAGCTCAATGCCGGCCTGAAACATTTCTTCCGCTTCTGGCTGTGGCTGACCACGGCGCAGAACACCCGCGAGTGGACTGCCATCCACCGCAAGCACCACGCCAAATGCGAAACCGTCGACGACCCGCACAGCCCGGTCATCAAGGGCCTGTCCACCGTGTTGCGCAAAGGCGCCGAGCTGTACCGCACCGAGGCTGAAAACCCAGAGACCCTGCGTATCTACGGCAAGAACTGCCCGGACGACTGGATCGAACGCAAGCTCTACACCCCCTACCCGCTGCTGGGCGTGGCGATCATGGGGGTGATCGACCTGCTGCTGTTCGGCACCATCGGCATCACCATCTGGGCGATCCAGATGATGTGGATTCCCTTCTGGGCCGCCGGCGTGATCAACGGCCTGGGGCATGCCGTGGGCTATCGCAACTTCGAATGCCGTGACGCGGCCACCAACCTGGTGCCGTGGGGCATCATCGTCGGCGGCGAGGAGCTGCATAACAATCACCATACCTACCCCAACTCCGCCAAACTGTCGGTGAAGAAGTGGGAGTTCGACCTGGGCTGGGCATGGATCAAGGTGTTCAGCTTCCTGCGCCTGGCCAAGGTGCAGCGTGTCGCCCCCATCGCCCACCGCGTGGAAGGCAAGGGCCACCTGGACATGGATACCGCCATGGCGATCCTCAACAATCGTTTCCAGATCATGGCCCAGTACCGCAAGTTGGTGATCGGCCCGCTGGTCAAGCAGGAGCTGGAAAAGGTCGATCACTCGGTGCGCCATCAATTCCACCGCGCCAAGCGCCTGCTGTCGCGGGAAACCAGCTTGCTGGATGACCGCCATCACGTGCGCATCCAGAGCATGCTTGAACACAGCCATGCACTGAAAGTGATCTACGAAAAGCGCCTGGCGCTGCAGCAGATATGGCTCAAGACCAGCTCCAATGGCCACGATATGCTGGCGGCCATCAAGGAATGGGTGCATGAAGCCGAGGCCAGCGGCATCCAGTCCCTGCGGGATTTTGCGCACCAATTGAAGACTTATTCGCTGCGTCCTGCGGCAGTCTGATGCTGCGGTGGGAGGGCTTGCCCTCCCACCTATCGGCTTTTTGGCGTCATTTACCGGGCACCGGCAATCGGTCCTGTTGACGGAACTTCACTGCAATTCGCCTCTCTCAATGAACACTTCGCCATCATGGTGGCCCCTTGTAGTGACCGCTGCTCCTGTTTGCGGCGCGCCCAGAGAGAGTTGTGCCGATGGTTCACGAAAAGTCCTCCTTAATCGACGCGCCTGCAGCTGAGCATCCCCGCCCAGCGGCGGCGGCGACCCTGCTGGCGCTGGTGCATGCCCAGGGCGAAGTCGAGCGACTGAGCGAACGTGAGCAATTGCTGAGCTCAATGCTGGTCAGCGTGAATGCTGTGCTGTGGGCCATCGATTGGGAAACCCGCCGCGTGCTGTATGTGAGCCCCGCCTACGAACGCGTCTTCGGGCGCTCTGCCGGCCTGCTGCTGGCCGACCACCGGGAGTGGCGCAACAGTATCCACCCCGAAGACCTCGACTACGCCGAACACAGCCTGGCCCGCGTGCTGGAACAGGGCGCCGTGGAAGACCGCGAGTACCGCATCATCACCGCCGACGGGCAGATTCGCTGGTTGAGCGACAAGTGCTACATCAACCAGCAGGTCGAGCCCGGCGAGCCACTGATCGTGGTGGGCATGGCCGAAGACATCACCGAAAAGAAACAGATGGAGCTGGAGCTGCACCGCCTCGCCACCACCGACGTGCTGACCCAGAGCAGCAACCGCCGGCACTTCTTCGAATGCGCCAACCAGGCCTTCGACAGTGCCTGCGCACAAGGTGCCCCGCTGGCCTTTTTGCTGCTGGATATCGATGACTTCAAGGACATCAACGACAGCTACGGCCACCTGGAGGGCGACCAGGTACTGCGGCGTATCGCCGAGAGCGGTCGAGGGGTGCTGCGCCGTGGCGACCTGTTCGGACGCATCGGTGGCGAAGAGTTCGCCGCCGTACTGCCTGGCTGTGCGCCGGAGATGGCGTTGCAGGTGGCCGAGCGCCTGGGCCGGGAGATCCAGGAGCTGAGCTTCAGCTACGAAGGCCAGGCTTTCAGCGTGACCATCAGCCAGGGCCTTGCCAGCCTCACCGAGCGCGACTCGACCCTGGACAGTCTGTTCGCCCGTGCCGATGCGGCCATGTACGAGGCCAAGCGCCTGGGCAAGAACCGTGTGATCGCGGGCTAGGAGTCGACACTGCTCAAATGTGGGAGGGGGCTTGCCCCCGATAGCAGGGGGTCAGCCAGCACATGGGTGACTGATACACTGCCATCGGAGGCAAGCCTCCTCCCACATTAGGATTTGCGTACTCGAGTCAGCTCCGAAAAGCCCAGCTTGAGCAATCGCGCCGTCTTGCCCGCCGCCAGCTCTTCCAAACCTTCATGTTCAGTCAAACGCGCCATCTGCGCCGCCAGGTTCACCACCAGCGCATCCCGCGCATACACACCGCCCTCCAGCGAGTAGATCGCCGCAATCAACTGGCGCAGCTCCAGCGGCAAACGCCAACGCGCGCGCAGTGCCGAGCCGTAGGCGGCGCCAAAGGTGTAGAGGGATTCGCCAATCGCTTCGTCATCCAGCTCGCCGCCACCCTGGCGCCAGTCCTCCAGGCAGCGTAACAGCGCCAAGTCGCCCAGCCGATGGAGGATACCCGCGCTGTAGCAGCGCTCGTGATCCAGCTCCAGCATGCGGGCCAGGCGCAGGGCGTAGTCAGCGGTGTCCTGGGATAATTGCCAGTGCCGCTCGGCGTAGGCGACCAGCGCCGGGTCGCTCAGTACCACGTTGTGCTTGAGCGCCAGCCCGAGGATCAGGTTCATGCTTTGCCCCGGCACCAGCTTGTGCAGGGCGCCGGGCAGGGTCTGCACCGGTGCGCCGTGATGGCCTGCACTGTTGGCAGCGGCGATGAGCACGGCGGTGATTTGCGGGTCCATGCGCACCTGGTCTTCCAGATGCTTGAGGTCAAGGCTTTCCGGCCCGAGGCTGTGTTGCACGGCGGCTTTCACATCGACCCGCAAGGGCGCGCCATCGCACACTTCGCGGCGCCGCTCGAGGAACACTGGCAAGGTCATGCCGGGCGCCAGCGGTGGGATCTCGCAGTACACCGTTTCGCCTTCGTTGAGCAGCAGGTCCTGCAGGCGCTGGGTCAGGCCTTCCATGTTCAAGGGTTTGGTCAGGTACGCCGTGGGCGCCAGGGGCAAGGCTTCGCGCACGCTGGCGCTGTCATTGCGACTGCTCAGCAGAATGAACGGCAGAAGCGGCGAGCGGCGCTTATGGCGCACACTGCGCAGCAGGCTCAGGCCATCGATGCCGGGCAACTCCCAATCGGCCAGGATCAGGTCATAGGCCTTATCTCGCAGCAGGGTCGCCGCTTGCTGCCCGTCCGCACACACATCCAGCCGCGCATCGCAGCGCACATTCAACAGCACTTGCTTGAGCAGGTCCCGCGACCAAGGGTCCGCCTCGGCAATCAACACGCGGGGTACAGCGGGTAAATCAACAGCAGTCATCCAGCACGCTCCATCGGCAATGCTTGCAACCTTAGTCAATGGAGCCGCCTACGTACAATGAACACGACCTGAATGTGCGGCAATGGGCGTAAAAAAACCCGCCGAAGCGGGTTTTTTCTGTCGAACAGGTCAACTTTCTCTTACAGCTCGGAGAAGCACTCTTCGATGATCGCCAGGCCTTTGTCCAACTGTTCGTCCGGCGAAGTCAGCGGGACCAGTACGCGCAACACGTTGCCGTAGGTGCCGCAGCTCAGCAGGATCAGACCCTTGTCACGCGCCTTGGCCACCACGGAAGCAACAGCCGCCGCATTTGGCTTGTGGGTGTCGCCGTCATCGAACAGCTCGACCGCGATCATCGCGCCCAGGGCACGTACTTCGCCGATCACCGGGTACTTGGCCTGGATGGCTTTGAGACCGGTCACCAGACGCTCGCCAACTGCCTTGCAGCGGTCCAGCAGGTGCTCTTCTTCGAACACTTCCATCACCGCCAGCGCAGCTGCGCAAGCGATCGGGCTACCGGCGTAGGTGCCGCCCAGGCCGCCTGGCGCGATGGCGTCCATGTATTCGGCCTTGCCGCACACACCGGCCAGCGGGAAGCCGCCGGCGATGGATTTGGCAAAGGTGGTCAGGTCGGCGGCAACGCCCATCTGTTCCATGGCGAAGAAAGTACCGGTACGGCCGGCGCCGGTTTGCACTTCGTCGGCGATCAGCAGGATGCCGTGCTTGTCGCACAGTTCGCGCAGGCGCTTCATGAAGGATTTCGGCGCGACGTAGAAACCGCCTTCGCCCTGCACCGGCTCGATGATGATGGCAGCGATATCACGCGGCTCGGCATCGTTCTTGAAGATGCGTTCGATGCTGGCGATGGCGTCGTCGTCGCTCACACCATGCAATTCGTTCGGGAACAGAGCGCGGAACACGCCGCCTGGCATCAGGCCCATGCCGGCCGAGTAAGGCACGACTTTACCGGTGAGACCCAGGGTCATCATGGTGCGGCCGTGGTAGGCGCCGGTGAAGGCGATCACGCCGGCACGGCCCGTGGCGGCGCGGGCGATTTTCACGGCGTTTTCCACAGCTTCGGAACCGGTGGTGACCAGCAGGGTTTTCTTGGCGAAATCGCCTGGGACCCTGGCGTTCACTTTCTCGCACAGTTCCACGTAAGGCTCATAGGCCAATACCTGGAAGCAGGTGTGAGTCAGCTTGTTCAGTTGCTCGGTCACAGCGGCGATGATCTTCGGGTGCACGTGGCCGGTGTTCAGCACGGCGATACCGCCGGCGAAATCGATGAACTCGCGACCTTCAACGTCGGTCACGGTGGCGTTCTTCGCGGATTCGGCGAAGATCGGGTGAATCTGGCCAACACCGCGCGGTACAGCGGCTTCGCGGCGTTTCATCAGGGATGCGTTGGTCTTGCTCATAAAGTCCTCATTCGCCACTCATCGGGTGGCGTGGTCCAAGGAATACGTGGCGGGGAGGCAACTACGGCAGCATGCGATGATCGACTGCCACAGCTTTCCCGGCCACTACGAATTACGTGGTGAAACACGCAAAGGGTCAGCGCTCTCGTGCCCTTTGCGTTTGCTGCAATCTCTTGCCGGGTCAGATGCCCAGGCAGAGGTATTTGATTTCCAGGTAATCCTCGATCCCGTACTTGGAGCCTTCACGGCCCAGGCCCGAGGCCTTGATGCCGCCGAACGGCGCCACTTCGTTGGAGATCAACCCGGTGTTGACGCCAACCATGCCGTATTCCAGGGCTTCAGCCACACGGAACACACGGCCCAGGTCGCGGGCATAGAAGTAGGACGCCAGGCCGAACTCGGTGTCGTTGGACATCGCGATCACTTCGGCTTCGTCTTTGAAGCGGAACAGCGGCGCCAGTGGGCCGAAGGTTTCTTCCTTCGCCACGGCAGCGTCTTTCGGCACGTCGACCAGGATGGTCGGCTCGAAGAAGTTACCTTCCATCACTTTGCCACCGGCCAGCAGCTTGGCGCCTTTGCTCAGGGCGTCAGCGATGTGTTCCTGCACCTTGGCCACGGCTTTCTCGTCGATCAGCGGGCCAGTGGTGGTGCCTTCTTCCAGACCGTTGCCGATCTTCAATTTGGCCACCGCCACTTTCAGCTTCTCGGCGAACGCGTCGTACACCGAGTCCTGGATGTACAGGCGGTTGGCGCAGACGCAGGTCTGGCCGTTGTTGCGGTACTTGGAGATGATCGCGCCTTCGACGGCCTTATCCAGATCGGCGTCGTCGAACACGATGAACGGGGCGTTACCGCCCAATTCCAGGGAAACTTTCTTGATGTCCTTGGCGCATTCGGCCATCAACTGGCGACCGATTTCGGTCGATCCGGTGAAGGACAATTTACGCACGATCGGGTTGCTGGTCAGCTCACCGCCGATGTCGCCGGCACTGCCGGTGACCACGCTCAACACGCCTTTCGGGATACCGGCACGGTGCGCCAGTTCAACCAGGGCCAGGGCCGAGAACGGGGTTTGCGAAGCAGGCTTGATCACCATGGTGCAACCGGCGGCCAGGGCCGGGCCGGCTTTACGGGTGATCATCGCGGCCGGGAAGTTCCACGGGGTGATCGCGGCGGTCACGCCGATCGGCTGCTTGATCACGATCAGGCGCTTGTCCGGCTGGTGGCCCGGGATCACATCGCCGTAGATGCGCTTGGCTTCTTCGGCGAACCACTCGATAAAGGAGGCGGCGTAGACGATTTCACCCTTGGCTTCGGCCAGTGGCTTGCCTTGCTCGAGGGTCATCAGGCGACCGAGGTCTTCCTGGTTTTCGATCAGCAGTTCGAACCAACGGCGCAGCTTATTCGCGCGCTCCTTGGCGGTCAGTGCACGCCAGGCCGGCAGCGCCTTGTCGGCGGCTTCGATGGCGCGGCGGGTTTCAGCGGCGCCCATCTTCGGCACGGTGCCAAGAATCTCGCCCGTGGCCGGGTTGTTGACCTTGATGGTCTGACCGTTGTCCGCATCGACCCAAGCGCCATCGATAAAGGCTTGCTGGCGGAACAACTGGGTATCTTTGAGCTGCATGTCGGGTTTCCTTAACAGCACCGCGCGCACGCGGAGCGAATTAGAGTTGTTGAAAGGCGCCTTGTGGGCTGCCGTCAGGGAAATCAGCCCCAGCACGCGGGATAGCGTGAATAGCGCGCGGGAGACAGAGCGTTTGAAATCTCAAACGAATCCTAGGATCAATGGGGGTACAGGGCAATAGTCTGTTCGAAAAAAAGAACGAAAACGGCGCTTTTAGTCGATCTTTCTGATCAGCGTCGTTGGCCCGGATTCTGCCCTTCCGATGGGTGGCGCCCGGCCTAGGGCCTTTATGCAGCGAATTCCTACGCTTGAACGCCCAAAGACCAGCATGGACGCCCAAGGTCGACATGGGTATGATGTCGCCCGCACAAGCATCCGTAGCTCAGCTGGATAGAGTACTGCCCTCCGAAGGCAGGGGTCGTGGGTTCGAATCCCGCCGGGTGCACCAGATACAATGAGAAAGCCCCAGGTCGAAAGGCCTGGGGCTTTTTTGTGGGCGTGGGGCAAAGACCGCATCGCCCGCCCTTCGCTTCAAACCCGGGCAGGCGACACAATGATTTTCACATTATGTTCTTTGTTTTTGACCAGTTCCTCGAAGCCCTGCCCCACGATCTGCTCCAACTGAATACGCCCTGTCACCAGTGGCGTGATGTCCAGCCGCCCGTCCGCGATAAATGCGATCACGTCAGCGAACTCTCCGTTGTAGGCCAGCGCGCCCATTACCTGTTTTTCCGTGGCCACCAACTCGAAGAAGTTGAATTCGCTGGGCTCCTCGAAGATGCCCACCAGTACGCACTTGCCGGCCTTGCGGATCAGGTCGATGGCCAGTTTGGCGGTGTGTTTGTTACCGATGCATTCGAAACTGACATCCGCCCCGAGCCCGCCGGTCAGGCGGCGTACTTCGGCCAGGGCATCGCATTGATTGGGATCGAGCACGTGGGTCGCTCCCACTTCCAGCGCCTTGGCCTTGCGTGCTCCGGACATCTCCAGCGCGATCACCTGAGCAGCACCGGCGGCCTTGGCGCACATGATGGTGCACAGGCCAATGGTGCCCGCGCCGACCACCACCACGTTTTGCCCCAGCAGGCTTCCGGCTTTTTTCACCGCGTGCATGCCTACCGCCAGAGGTTCGATCAGTGCCCCGGCTTCTGCCGGAAAGTTCGCCGGCAACTTGTACAACAGGTTGGCGGGCACGTTGACCCATTCGGCAAAGGCACCGTTGTTCATCAACCCGGTGAAGGCCAGGTTTTCGCAAATGTTGTACAGCCCGTGGGTGCAGTAGTAGCACGTGCCGCAATGCTGGCAGGCATCGGCTGCCACCGACTCGCCCACGCTGAAGCCCTGCACCCCGGCACCGAGCTCGACGATTTCGCCACAAAACTCATGACCGAGAATGCACTGGCCCTTAATCCCGGTCAGCGGGTGCGGCGCATCAACCGGTATGAACACCGGACCGGCCACGTACTCGTGCAGATCGGACCCGCAAATGCCGCACCATTGCACTCGGATCTGCACCCAACCCGCAGGGGGCGAAACGGGCAGCGGCACATCTTCGACGCGGATATCGTTACGGCCGTGCCATACAGCGGCACGCATGCTGCGTTGCGAATTGCTCGAGAGGCTCATGGCGTTTTTCTCCTTGAAGCGGATGGCACTGGCGTGCCGGGCGGTTTACCAGTGCCGGAGCAAGGCCAGTGCCAGCTGCGCGAAAACGCCTGGACACGCCTTTCATAGAGCGGCCGAAGAAAGCCCGAGGGTAGCCGGCATTGAGCTCAAATGAGATCCGTGATGCCAGATCGCAGGCGGCGGCCATGAGACCGTGAGACATCGCGTCTCACGGCCTTTGTGGATCAACGCTTTTGCAACGCCTCCAAACGCGCCGGCAGGTCTTCGTCAGGGAAACGCGCATGCAATGCCAGCAGTTCTTCATCCGCGGCTTTGCCTTCACCGGCTTCACGCAAGCGCACAATCTTCTGCAACCCCTCCTCTAACGAAGGCAACACCACCGGCGCACGCTTGCTGAGTTTGGCGCCGGACTCCTCCGCCATCGAGCCCATGACCTGCGCACTCTCTGCCTGGGGCGCGGCGGCCATTCGGGCGACGGGGGCAGGCGCGGACATCGCGGGTGCAGCGGGACGCGGTGCTTCGTCGCGAAGCGCGGAGAAGGTCGCGGTGGAAACGTCGGGTTGCGGCACGGGCGAGCGCATCACCACGCCGATCATCAGGGCCAACCCTGCAACGGTGGCGAATGCCATCTGCCAGCGCGGCCGTTGGCAGGCTTGCAGCCAGCGTTGCCACAGGTTCGGCTGCGGCGCCGGGGCTTCACGGCGGGCGGCGTTGAGGATGAAGGCGTCGAGGGACGCCGGCGGCTCGACGGGGCTGTGTTGACGATAGTGCTGGAGCAATTCGTCGTCGGAATCGGGAGTGTTTCGGGAGTCGATCATGCGGGTATCTCCTCGGCCAGCAGGCGGCGCAGTTTCTGCTGGGCGTAACGCAGGCGGCTTTTCACGGTTTCCAGCGGGGCGTTGGTGAGGGCGGCGATTTGCGGCACTTCAAGGTCGCCGTGCAGGCGCAGCAGGAAGACTTCGCGCTGGTCTTCGGGCAGGTCTTGCAGCGCGGCATCGAGGCGCGCCTGGTCGCGGCTCAGGCTCAGTTGCTGCTCGGGGCCAGCGCTGTCATCGGCCTGGGCATGCAGTTGTTCGTCGTAGCTGTCGTGCAACGGGTTGTGGACGCCGTGCTTGCGCCAGTGGTCGATCAGGCGGTTGCGGGCGATCTGGAACAGCCAGGTGCGAAAACTCGCCCGGCCTTGTGGCTGGGTGGCGCTGCGGATCAGGCTGAGCCAGGTCTCCTGGTAGATTTCCTCGGCCAGTTCGGTCTTGTTGCTCAAGGACACAAGGAACCGGTACAGGCCCTGGCGGTGCCGCGCGTACAAGGCTTCGAACGCGGCGCTGTCACCGGTGCGGTAGCGGGCCAGCAGCGATTCGTCGCTGGGTAGATCATCTGGAACAGCCATGTAGGGGCGAACTCCTTTTTATCAGCCGAAGCTGGTCTAACTGTGGGAGGGGGCTTGCCCCCGATAGCAGTGGGTCAGTAGCAAACTTGATGCTGATACACCGCCATCGGGGGCAAGCCCCCTCCCACATTCGATTGTTGTCATGGCTGTGATCAGGGTTTCAGGCTTTGGGCCAGTTCCACCAGTTGCACGAATTCATTGCGCAGGCCGAACGGATCATCGCCTCGGGCCGAGCGGGCCAGTGCAGCGGTGTCCTGCAGGCTCATGCTGCCAGTGTAGCGGCCATCACCCTTGAGCTGTTGGGCAAAGGCCGCCACTGCCGCCGCAAAGCGCAGGTCATCGCTGGCCTTGGTGGGCTCTTGGCTGATGGGCCTTTCGATCAGTTGGCTGGCACCGCCCGCAGCAGGTTTGTAGCGCACCCGCAGCATCGCCAGTTCAGCGGATCGATCCCCGGTCACAGGCGCAGTGGCATAGCGCAAAGGTTCCAACCACCCCTTCTCGCCCTTCGGCACAATTTCGTACAGTGCCGTGACCGTATGCCCTGCGCCAATTTCACCGGCGTCGACTTTGTCGTTATTGAAATCCTCACGCTTCAAGGCGCGGTTTTCATAGCCCAGCAGGCGATATTCACTGACCTGCGCCGGGTTGAATTCCACCTGCAACTTCACATCCCGCGCGACCACGGCCAAGGTCGAGCTGAGCTGATCCACCAGCACCTTGCGCGCTTCGCGCAGGTTGTCGATGTAGGCGTAATTGCCATCGCCGGCATCGGCCAGTTGTTCCATCAGGTGTTCGTTGTAGTTATCCACACCGAAGCCCAGGGTAGTAAGGGACACGCCGCTTTTGCGCTGCTCTACCGCCATCTGTTTGAGGCTGTCGAAATCACTGATGCCCACGTTGAAGTCACCGTCGGTCGCCAGCAGGATGCGGTTGATGCCCTTGTCGATAAAGCCTTCGCGGGCCATCTGGTAGGCCAGTTCGATACCGGACGCGCCCGCCGTGGAGCCACCGGCGGTGAGTTGGTCAATGGCGTTACGGATCTTCACCTTGTCTCGACCGGAAGTCGGTTTGAGCACTACCCGGGACTCACCGGCATAGACCACCAGCGAAACACGGTCCTGCTCACGCAACTGATCCACCAGCAATTTCAGCGTGCTTTTCACCAGCGGCAAGCCTTCGCGGCGGTCCATGGAGCCGGACACATCCACCAGGAACACCAGGTTGGCCGGTGCCAATTGCGCCACGGCACGGTCGGACGCCTTGATGCCGATGCGCAGCAACTGGGTATGCGGGTTCCACGGCGTGGCAGCGACTTCGGTGGTCACGCCAAAAGGTGAGCCGTCGGTGGGCAGCGCGTAGTGGTAGGGGAAATAGTTGACCATCTCCTCCAGTCGCACAGCGCCTTCGGGCGGTAGGCTGCCTTGGTTGAGGAAACGCCTGACGTTGGCGTAGCTGCCGGTATCGACGTCGACGCTGAAGGTGGACACCGGCGTCTCGGCCACGCGATGCACCGGGTTGTCCGGCAGATTTGCGTATTGTTCACGGGGTTCGCTGCGGTAGTCCATCACGGCTGACTCCTGCATATGCATCGGTGCAGGCATTGCCATGCGTTTGACCAAAGCACCCTGGGGTGACGCGCTTTGCAGCTCGGCGACGGGCTCGGCCGGCTTGGCCAACTCAGGGGATGAGGACAGCCCACAACCGGCCAACGCCACCACCATGGTAACGGCAAAGCCTTGGGCGGCAGGACGCAGGAAAAACAGAGGGTGGGACATGGGCTGAACCTCGTGAATGAATGATCCGTTCACAAGGTCAGACGCGAGGTGTGGAATGTTCGGGTTAACCCTGATTCAAATAACAGTCCAACTGTGGGAGGGGGCTTGCCCCCGATGGGGTGGGTCAGTCAAACATGTACTGACTGATCTACCGCTATCGGGGGCAAGCCCCCTCCCACATGAACTCAGTCCGTGCCGTATTTGGGGTTACGCGGACCGTACAGGATCCCCGCACGCTGCCCCGGTGACAGCAGGCGCGCACTGGTGATACCGGCAATCGGGTGCGCCGCATCGGTGGAGCTGTTGATCACCTGCTTGACCGCCGCCGTGATCAGCATGCCGACGAGGCCGCCGCTGTTGTTATTGCCTTCCTCGCTGGACGCCCGCGCCGAGCCGGTCCACAGGGTGGTGCCGGTGCGCAGGTCCACCAGTTTGGCCGAAGCCGTCACGGCGGTGTCACTGGAGATCAGCATGTACTTGGTGCCGTACTCGGTGACGGTGATGTACAGCGCGGCGTCCGCACCGAAGATGTCATGCAGCTTGGTCGGTGGCAGGGCCTGGATATCATTGGCCGTGGTGAGGCCGTTCTGGCGGAAGGTTTCATCCACCAGGGCTATCGGCAGCACGTAGTAGCCGGCTTCCGCCAACGGGTAGGTCACTTGCGAGACCAGGCTGTAGGAAGCCTGCACTTCCGGCGACTCATTGAGCGGCGGCAGTACCAGGATCGACTTCGGTCGTGCCTGCTTGTACGCCGTGTAATCAATGGTCTTGGGGGCTGCGCAACCGCCGAGCAGGGCCAGGGCCAGCAAGGCGCCCGTGAGTTTCAACAGGCTCATTTAGTGGCGACTCCGGTCTTGGCGTTTTTCAGCAGAAAGTCCATGTACGAGGCAGATTCAGGGAACAGCGCCTTTTCGGTGCGGAACTCCTGCACCATCTGGTCATCCTTGCCCATGCTCAGGTACAGCATGCCCAGGTGGGCGTGGTAACCCGGCGGGGCCTTGCGGCCGCTGGCATTGATCTTCTGCAGATCGCGCTCCAGCGCCTCGACCTGCGCCTCCTTTGGCTCACCCTTGAAGTATTCGTAAACCTGCGGCTGATAACTTTCCCATTGATACAACGGCTGGGGCGCGGTTTGGCACCCGGCGACCGTCGCCACTGCTGTCAGCATCAGCGCCAACTTGACTGCCTTGCTCATTCTTGTACTGCTCCTTGAGGTGCTGCTGATCAGTTGCGCGGGTTCCAGGCGCCGGCATTGATGCCGTCGACGAGGCGGTTGATGGCTTCGCGCATGGCCAGGTCGAGGACCTTGCCATTGAGGGTGGAGTCGTAGCTGGCGGTGCCGCCGAAGCCGACCACTTCACGGTTGGACAGCGCGTACTCACCGGCGCCCTGGGTGGAATACACCACTTCGGAGGTGCTGATGTTGACGATATTCAACGCGACTTTGGCGTAGGCCACTTGGGTCTTGCCACGGCCAAGAATGCCGAACAGCTGGCGGTCGCCGGTTTCCTTACGGCCGAACTCGGTCACGTCGCCGGTCACCACGTAGTCAGCGCCCTTGAGCTTCTGCACGGTGCCTTTGATCGCGGCTTCCTGGGAGATTTCGCCCATGTTGTCGCGGTCCAGCACGCTGAAGCGGTTGGTCTGCTGCAGGTGGGTGATCAGGATGGTCTTGGCCTGGCCGCCGAGGCGGTCGACGCCGTCGGAGAAAATGCCGCGCATGTAGCTGGAGCGGTTGTCGAACTTGCCTACGGCAATCGGCACGCGCACGCCGGAATAGGCGACGTTGGCGCTGGCGACTTGTTCCACCGGCATCGCGCGGTTGCTCTCCGTGGCGCAACCGGCCACGGTCAGCAGCGCTGCGGCGGTGAAGCCGGACAGCAGGATTTTGGACAGTGTGTTCACAGGGTGCTCCTAAGTGGGAAAACGGGTACGGCAGCTAACGCTAGCGGGACGGAATGCCACGCAGGTCGTCAACGATGAATCGGCTCAACAAACCGGTGTAGAAGGTCTCGACGCTGGAGTTGCCAGAGTTGGTCAGCACCCCGGCCATCGTTTTCATGTTCTGCCAGTCGCCCTTGTACCCGCCTGGCATCAGCCCTTGGCGAGCCTGAGAGAAATGCAGCACCTCGGCGCCGGCTTTCTTGACCTTGACCTGGTAGTTGAAGTCGACACTGGCGAGGATGGTCTTGTCATCGACGATTGCCGTCATGAAACCGCCTTGGGTGTCTTGTATGCGCCGGGTATAGATGACGTTCACATCCAGCAGGTAATCGGCCTTGTCCTTGCTGGCGGCGTAGCGCTTGGCCTTGAGCAGGCGGTCGACCAGATCAACCCCGAGTTGCTGGCGCACTTTGTCATCCGGCAGGAAGCGTTCGTTCTTGCCGACCACCTCGACGTCGAAGGTGTCGAGCCAGTAAGTAGCGGTCTTGGGAATGGTCACCGGCGCCGGGGAGATGTAGTAATCCGGCTTGGAGGCACAGCCCGCCATGAGGCAGGCCGCGAGAAATACGGCAAACACGCGCATGTATGAATTCGTCCCTGAAAAGTATCGTGTTTTGAACAGTGGCGGCATTTTACGGAGTTGAAAGGCGTTCTCAAGCTGTTTTACAGCTCGAGCGGCGCTGAACTTCACGATGAAAAAGATCAGTACTGCGATGGCACAGTCGATGCCCCGTGCAACCATGCGACGACCGATGCTGGCCAGGACGGTCGGGCGTTCAGGGGTGTTGCTTGCATCCATACGGTGTTGCTCCAGATTCAAGGTGTTTGTGTCTGCGTTGAATGTGAACGGCCCATGGCATCAGGGCTCCAGCACTTCACTTCAAACCGACCTTGAGAGACCGCTCGGACGACCAGGAGTCCTGGCCTGCCTGCAATAGCGGCTCGGCAGGAAAGCGATATTGACCGAATGCGGTGACCACGGCCTGGTCTACCTCGGCGTTGCCCGAGCTTTCGATCAATAGGATTTTCGGCACATTCGAACCCGACAGGCCTTGCACTTGCAGCGTCACCGGCTTGCTCGCGCTGCCGCGTTTGATTTGCTTGTTCAAGGCAATCTCGATGTCCAGTGCCGTACGATTGAGGCTCTTGCGACTGGTGTCACCCCAGGCCTCGTTGTAGCGCTGTACCTGTTCAGGCGTCAGTACCGGCCGTTGCGCACGAATGCGCTGAAGGCCTTTCCACGCGACATCGCCGGCATGCTGGCTGGCCTCCACGTAATACATCATGGCCCCGAACAAATCCTGCGGACCACCGCGCCCCTCTTCCATCAATCGGGCCAAGGCGAGTTTGCTTTTATCGCTGTCGCTGTTGGTCAGCGCCAACTGATAAAGCCGTCGCGCCTCCACATCGTTGCGCACTTGCCCGTGGCCCTCCTCGGCCATGCGCGCCAGCCTCTCGTAACCGACGCCATCCACGGCGGCGACGGACTCATAAAGCGATCTGGCCTTGACAAAATCTTGTGGCAGGCCGCCACGACCGGATTCGTACAAACCACCGAGCGCAGTCTTACAGCGCACGTTGCCGTTATCGCTGGCTTGACGAATGAACTGAGCCTGATCGGCTGTGGGGCTTTTCTCGCCCTCGGACAGCATGCACTGAACGTTGGCCAGACTCTGTTCAAAGGAGCTTGGTGGCCTGGCAGCTTGACACCCGGTGACGAAGCCCGTGACTGCCAGTAGAACCATTGCCTTTTTCATGTGATGCGTCCGTGGAATCGGGAAACAGGGGCAGGCCAGCATTAACGCACGCGCTGGCTTATTTGAGCTCTTTCACCAAATACCCACTGGAGATCTGCGTAATCCCCGTGAGCGCGCGGCGCAACGCCTCGGGGTCGGTGCGATAGGTGAGCGGCGTGTAGCCGTAGACGTTCTGGCCATTGAACGGCGTGACCGCCTCGCTGGTGCGCCAGACCATTTCATCGCCGCGATTCATCTGCGCCAGCACATTGAGGGTGGGGTACACCACACTGCTGAACCCTTGGGTCAGGCGAAAGCCCCACTCGGCCACGGTCAGCTGGATCTGCGCATCGGCGGGTTCGTCGTCACCCACCACTTTGAGGGTTGAGGTCTTGCCCAACGCATCGATAAAGCCCTGTTTGAGCAACACGCCCAAATCGATTTTTTCAGCGTCCATCACCGTAAGGATCGCTACCGGCGTCGGCATCTCGGCCAACTGCCCAAGTTTCATACCCCCTGCAAACCCGGCGCCGCTCAACGCCGCCGTGCCCAACCTGGATGCACCGCTGGCCATGCCAACGCCCGCGCCAAGCCCGGCCCCCAATGCTGCGCCCCAGGCTTGCTCACGGCCCATGTAGACCATCTGTTGCGACTCCCACTTTACCGGCAACACCTTGACCGTCTTGATCTGGGCGCGGTGTTCGGGCGTAAGGGGGTGGCTGACGCAGCCGCCGAGGATAAGGGTGGTAAAGAGGATGAAGAGGAAGTTTTTCACATCAGTCCTTGAACGTTTGCGCAGGGTGAAAAATGACGGCCTGCCGGACCTGGAGCCCGGCAGGCTTCAACGGTTTAACTCACTTGCTTTCTTTTGCCACGGTGCCCAGGGACGCATCCTTGACCAGGTAACGGCCTTCGAGGTCGCTCAGCACTTTAAGGCTGTTGCGTGCGATGGCGAAGCCCATGTCGACTTCCTGCTTGAGGTAAACCACCTGACCCGCCTTGACATCAATCGGCATGTCCGCCCAGTTTTCAGCCTTGGAACTGATTACGTGCTTGCCCGGTGTCACGAAAAAATAGATGTACTGGTTACCGCGGTTGTAACCCATCTCCGAGTCGGCTTCCTTGTCATCCAGGAACACGTTGAAGCGAACCATCATCCCCACGTTGCTCGGACGCACCACATACACCAAGCCTTTATCGGCGACAGCAGCCTTAGGCAACGAATAGTTCGCCACATCGGCTTGCATCTTCTCCACCGACGGCGTCGAGGAGCAGCCAAACAGAGTGACGAGGGACAGAGCAACAGCGGCTTTGCAGAACAACTTGATCATGTATTTCTTCCTTGTGGGTAGCGGTGGGGCGGTTTCGAAAACGCCGACGAAGGCCGGTTCACCCTTTCCTGATGCGTCTGGCCATCGCCAGTGTGTCGGCAGTGGAAGGCATTACATGAGGCATTGTGCCATCACCGTGATCCCGTGTGCGGTTTTGTACAAAATGCGGTCTGATCCGGATTTTCTTCTGATCGGCAAGTAATTATTAAATGAGACTGCCCCCTTTTTTACGGAATTTGCCGCAGAGGCCACTTAGGTGCCCTTACCGAAATCCAATAAAAACCCCGATAAATAAATAACCAATGACACGCTCGCCAGGGCTGCCCGCCCTGCGGGGTTTGCATTTTGGGGAAATAGGGGTCAGACCACTATTCTTCTACTCTTCTATTCTTCTACTTTTTGAGATCACACTTTTTGGGCGCCCTGACACACCCTGCGAAACTCGTTTACCTAATGCCTGCTCAATCTCGGCCGCAAATTTCTGATCGCCCAAAACGTAATTACCGTTTGTAGAAAATCGAATTTTCTCTATCAACTCAGTTGAAAGCCGATCCTTGAATAAAGACCGGTAGGATTCGGCTCGTTGCATGGTGCTACTACCTAACTCTCTATAGACCGCATGTGGGCTTAAAAAGCTTGATGGCTCGCCCTGTGCATTTGCCCTGTAACTGGTCCAGCGATAGTCGCCCGGATGAGCAACCATGCCCGCTCTAACCGGATTCATTTCGATATATCGATAGCAAGCTAAAACATAGTTGTCTTTTTGAACCAGACAGGAACGGAAACGTCCTTCCCACAACGTGCCCGTTCGTTGATAGGTTCGATTGATGTATTGAACGTAGCGCTGCCCCAGCCCTTTCATAAGTAGACCAGCCCCTGCGAAGCAGGTGGGAGTCAACAACAAGTGAACGTGATTTGTCATCAAGCACATTGCGTGAATTTTACAGCCATACAATTCAGCAAGCAGGTCTAATTTATCAATGTAGAAAATATAGTCTTCGTCTGAATAAAAACACGCAGACCGGTTGTTTCCCCGCTGAATAATGTGCAACGGGATATCCGGCAGTATAACTCTAG
>NZ_MDGK01000026.1 GCF_001870465.1 Pseudomonas extremorientalis | reverse complement strand
TGGACTTGCGTCGATGAAGGTCGCGATGCAGTGCCGATTGGCCGTCCGATTGCCAACCTGGGTTGCTACATCCTCGACAGCAACTTCGAGCCGGTGCCGGTCGGTGTGCTCGGCGAGCTGTACCTGGGCGGTATCGGCCTGGCCCGTGGGTATCACCGCCGTCCGGCACTTACCGCCGAACGTTTTGTCGCTCATCCGTTCATCAAGGGCGAGCGCTTGTACCGCACCGGCGACCTGGCGCGCTACCGCGAAGACGGCGTGATCGAATACGCCGGGCGCATCGACCACCAAGTCAAACTGCGCGGCCTGCGCATCGAACTGGGCGAAATCGAAGCGCGCCTGCTGGAACACGACTGGGTCCGCGAAACCGCCGTGCTGGCGGTGGACGGTAAATACCTGGTGGGTTACCTGGTGCTACAAGACGCCGGCGACGATTGGCGCGATGTGCTGAGCGCCCATCTGGCACAACAGCTGCCGGACTACATGATCCCGGCCCAATGGGTGCTGTTGGAACAGCTGCCGCTGAGCCCCAATGGCAAGCTGGATCGCAAGGCCCTGCCCAAGCCCGAAGCCACCCAGCACTACGAAGCGCCGCAGAGTGCGCTGGAGCAGCAGATCGCAGCGATCTGGGCCGAGGTGCTCGGCGTCGAGCAAGTCGGCTTGAACGACAATTTCTTTGAGCGCGGTGGTGACTCGATCATCTCCATCCAGGTGGTCAGCCGTGCCCGTGCCGCCGGTATCCATTTCACCGCCAAGGCGCTGTTCCAGCACCAGACGGTGCGCAGCCTGGCTCGCGTGGCGCAATTGCAGACCGCGCAGCTGATCGACCAGGGCCCGGTGCAGGGCACGACGCCGTTGTTGCCGTTCCAGCAACTGTTCTTCGAGATGGACTTGCCGGACCGCCATCACTGGAACCAGTCCTTGCTGCTGACGCCGCGCCAGCCGCTGCTTGCCGGCCCACTGGAGACGGCGTTGCAGGCACTCACCCAGCACCACGATGTGCTGCGTCTGAGCTTCACCCCGCAGGCTGAAGGCTGGACCGCACGCCACGACGCGCCCGCTGCCACCCTGCTATGGCAGGCCAGCGTGCAGGACGTCGCCGAACTGCAAGCTCTGTGCGAGCGCGCCCAGCGCAGCCTCGACCTGCAACAAGGCCAACTGCTGCGTGCAGTACTGGCCGAGATGGCCGACGGTTCCCAGCGCCTGTTGCTGGTCATGCACCATCTGGTGGTGGACGGCGTGTCCTGGCGCGTATTCCTTGAAGATCTGCAAAGCCTTTATCGTCAACAGCGCTTGCCGGCCAAGACTTCGTCGTTCAAAGCCTGGGCCGAGCGTTTGCAGGCCCATGCCCGCAGCGAAGCGGTCGAGCCGGAAAAAGCCTTCTGGCTGCAGCAGCTCCAAGGCGTGTCGACCGACTTGCCCTGTCGCGATCCCCAGGGCGCACGTCCCGGGCGCCTGGCCCAGACCGTGGTCAGCCAACTGGATGCCGAGCGCACCCGGCAACTGCTGCAACAGGCGCCCACGGCCTATCGCACGCAAATCAACGACCTGCTGCTGACCGCCCTGGCACGGGTCATCTGCCAATGGACTGGGCAGTCCTCGAGTCTGATCCAACTGGAGGGCCATGGCCGCGAAGACCTGTTCGACGACATCGACCTGACCCGCACCCTGGGCTGGTTCACCAGCCTGTTCCCGGTGCGCCTGACCCCGGCCGATTCCCTGGCCACCTCGATCAAACAGATCAAGGAACAACTGCGCGCCGTGCCGGACAAGGGCCTGGGCTTCGGTGCGCTGCGCTACCTGGGCGACGACGCCACGCGCCAGGCGTTCAGCCAGTTGCCGCTGCCGCGCATCACCTTCAACTATCTGGGGCAGATCGACGGCAGTTTTGACCAGCCGGACGCTTTGTTCGTACCAGCGGGGGAAAGCGCCGGTGCCGAGCAGAGCCCGGAGGCGCCGCTGGGCAACTGGTTGACCTTGAACGGCCAGGTGTACGGCGGCGAACTGCACATGGGCTGGACTTTCAGCCCGTTGATGTTCGACCCGGCGCAGATCGAAGTCTTGAGCCAGGCCTTTACCCGTGAACTGACCGCGTTGGTCGAGCATTGCTGCACGCCTGGCAACCACGGCGTGACCGCCTCTGACTTCCCGTTGTCGCGCCTCACCCAGCCGCAGCTGGAATCCCTGCCGCTGGCCGCCGATGCCATCGAAGACATCTACACCCTGTCGCCCATGCAGCAGGGCATGCTGTTCCACACCCTCTACGAGCAAGCAGCCGGCGACTACATCAACCAGATCCGCGTGACCGCCGAGGGCCTGGACGTGGCGCGGTTCCAGCAGGCCTGGGACGCCACGGTGCAAGCCCATGACGTGTTGCGCAGCGGCTTCTTCTGGGAAGGCCAGCTGGAATGGCCGTGCCAGGTGGTGTACCGCGAAGCCCGGCTACCTATAGAACACCTTGACTGGCGCGCCATGCCGGAGCGCGAACTGGAATTGCAGAACCTGCAGCAGGCCCAGCGCCGCCAGGGCTTTGACCTGGCCAACGCGCCGCTGGTGCGCCTGGTGCTGGTACGCACCGACGAGCAACGCCATGAGCTGATCTACACGAACCATCACATCCTGATGGACGGCTGGAGCAATTCGCGCCTGTTCGGTGAAGTACTGCAACGCTACGCCGGCGTGGCGGTGCCGCCAGAAGCAGGGCGCTATCGCGACTACATCGGCTGGTTGCAGCAGCGTGATGCCGTTGTGACCGAAACCTTCTGGCGCGAACAGTTGAGTGCATTGCAAGCCCCTACGCGCCTGGGCAGCAGCCAGCCGCTGGCGGCGGACGGACACGGCGAGCACCAACTGAGCCTGGATTGCGCTCAGACTGAACGTCTCGAGGCCTTTGCACGCCACAACAAAGTGACGCTCAACACGCTTATCCAGGCCGCATGGCTGATCCTGTTGCAGCGCCATAGCGGGCAGTCGGTGGTGGCTTTCGGCGCCACGGTGGCCGGGCGCCCGGCGGAGCTTGTGGGGGTGGAGCAGCAGATCGGGCTGTTCATCAACACCTTGCCGGTGATCAGCGCTGTGGACGACCAGCAGAGCGTGGCGGCCTGGTTGCAGGCGGTACAGGACCGCAACCTGGCCCTGCGCGAGCATGAGCACACCGGGCTGTACGACATTCAGCGTTGGGCCGGGCAGGGCGGTGAAGCCCTGTTCGACAATATCCTGGTGTTCGAGAACTACCCGGTGTCCAAAGCCCTGGAACAGAGCGGCGGCAGCGGTATCCGTTTTGGCCAGCCGGACGCCCGTGAACAGACCAACTTCCCGCTGACGGTGCTGGTGGACGTCGGTGATGCGTTGTCGGTGCAGTTCAGCTTTGCGCGTGCGCATTTCGATGCAAGCACGGTGCGCACCTATGGGCGTCACCTGGTCAATCTGCTGCAAGCCATGCTTGAGGGCGGTCAGCAACGTCTGGGCGACCTGGCGATGCTCGATACGGCTGAACGTCAGCAGGTGCTTCAGGATTGGAACGCCACGGTGCGGGATTACCCATTGCAGCAGGGCGTGCATCAGCTGATCGAAGAGCAGGTGGCGCGCACGCCGGATGCCGCGGCGCTGGTGTTTGCCGGACAGCGCTTGAGCTATGCCGAGCTGAATTGTCGCGCCAACCGCCTGGCCCATCGCCTGATCGAAGCCGGGGTAGGCCCGGACGTGCTGGTGGG
>NZ_MDGK01000025.1 GCF_001870465.1 Pseudomonas extremorientalis | reverse complement strand
GAATACCCGCGTGATCGCCTGCTGTACATGATGCAGGACAGCCGTGCGAAGTTGCTGCTGAGCCACAGCAGTGCCTTGCAGCAACTGCCGATTCCAGATGGCCTGGACAGCCTGGCGATTGATCGCACCGAGGAATGGTCCGGTTACAGCGACACGGCGCCTGATGTGAAACTGGACGGCGACAACCTCGCCTATGTGATCTATACATCCGGTTCCACGGGTCTGCCCAAGGGCGTGGCGGTATCTCACGGTCCACTGGTAGCCCATATCATCGCCACCGGCGAGCGTTATGAAACCTCGCCCGCCGACTGCGAACTGCACTTCATGTCGTTCGCCTTCGACGGCTCCCACGAAGGCTGGATGCACCCGCTGATCAACGGCGCCAGTGTGTTGATCCGCGATGACAGCCTGTGGCTGCCGGAATACACCTACCAGCAAATGCACCGTCACAACGTGACCATGGCGGTGTTCCCGCCGGTGTACCTGCAACAGTTGGCCGAGCATGCCGAGCGTGACGGCAACCCGCCGAAGGTGCGGGTGTATTGCTTCGGCGGTGATGCAGTAGCGCAAGCCAGCTACGACCTGGCCTGGCGCGCACTCAAGCCGACCTATCTGTTCAACGGCTACGGCCCGACCGAAACCGTGGTCACGCCACTGCTGTGGAAAGCCCGCAAGGGCGATCCATGCGGCGCGGTCTACGCCCCCATCGGCACACTGTTGGGCAACCGCAGCGGCTATGTGCTGGATGCGCAACTCAACCTGCAACCCATCGGTGTGGCCGGTGAGCTGTATCTGGGCGGGGAGGGCGTGGCCCGTGGGTATCTGGAGCGCCCGGCGCTGACTGCCGAACGCTTTGTGCCGGACCCGTTCGGCAAGCCCGGCAGCCGTGTGTATCGCAGTGGTGACCTGACCCGTGGCCGCCCGGATGGTGTGGTGGACTACCTGGGGCGTGTCGACCATCAGGTGAAAATCCGTGGTTTCCGCATTGAGCTGGGCGAAATCGAAGCGCGTCTGCGTGAGCAGGACAACGTCGGTGAAACCGTGGTGGTCGCCCAGGAAGGCCCGACCGGCAAGCAGTTGGTGGCTTACGTAGTGCCCGCAGACGGCAGCCTGATCAACGAAACCGAGTTGCGCGACACCCTGCGCCGCGCCCTGAAAACCCGTCTGCCGGACTACATGGTGCCGACGCATTTCATGTTCCTGGCGCAAATGCCGCTGACCCCCAATGGCAAGCTCGACCGCAAGGGCCTGCCCGAGCCGGATGCGAGCCTGCTGCAACAGGCCTATGTGGCCCCCGAAACCGAGCTGGAACAACAGATCGCCGCGATCTGGGCCGATGTCCTGCGTCTGCCGCAAGTGGGTCTGAACGACAACTTCTTTGAAGTGGGCGGCCATTCCCTGCTGGCGATCCAGATCACCTCGCGGGTCCAGGCCGAACTGGGCCTGGAAGTGCCGCTGGTGGAAGTGTTCCAGACCGAAACGCTGCGTGCCTACGTGCAGGCCGCCGCCACCTTCCGCGCCGGCAGCGCGCAAGACTTTGATGATCTTCGTGACTTTTTGAGCGAACTAGAGGCGATTTGACCCATGCTTTCCAACCCTAATATCGATCTGGTTTCGCGCTTTCTTCGCCTGCCTCTGGAACAGCGTCAGCAGTTTTACCAGCGCCTGCAAAGCCGGGGCATGAGCTTCGCCCAGCTACCGATTGCCTCGATCCGCGAGGACGGCCAACACCTGCCGCTGTCCTACGCCCAGGAACGCCAGTGGTTTCTCTGGCAGTTGGACCCGGACAGCGACGCCTATCACGTCCCCGGCGCCCTGCGCCTGAGCGGCCGGCTGGACAAGGCCGCCCTGCAACGCAGTTTCGACACGCTGGTGGCCCGCCACGCGAGCCTGCGCACGCGCCTGCACCTGGACGGTGAGCAGCGTGCCCAGGAAGTGCTGGAGCACGGGGTGATCGAGATCGCCGAGCATGCCGTCGACGAAACACAGCTCCAGGCATGGGTCGAGGCCGAAATTGCCCGTCCGTTCGATCTGCAGCACGGCCCGTTGCTGCGGGTCAGCTTGCTCGCCGTGAGTGAAGAGGAGCACGTGCTGGTGCTGGTGCAGCACCATATCGTCTCCGATGGCTGGTCGATGGGCGTGATGGTGCAGGAGCTGATGCAGCTCTATGCCGCCTACAGCCAAGGCCAGGACTGCGCGTTGGCGCCGTTGCCGATCCAGTACGCCGACTATGCCCTGTGGCAGCGCAGTTGGATGGAAGCGGGGGAGAAGGCCCGGCAACTGGAATACTGGCGCGAGCTGCTCAGCGGCACGCAACCGGTACTGGAGTTGCCGTTCGACCAGCCGCGTCCGGCGCAACAGAGCTTCCGCGGGGCGCGCCAGGACATCGCGCTGGAACCAGCGCTGGTTGCCGGGTTGAAGGCGCTGGCCCAGCGGGAAGGCGTGACGATGTTCATGCTGCTGCTGGCCTCATTCCAGGCCTTTTTGTTCCGCTACAGCGGCCAGCCGGATATTCGTGTCGGTGTGCCGATCGCCAACCGCAACCGCGTCGAGACCGAATCGCTGATCGGCTTTTTCGTCAACACCCAGGTGCTCAAGGCCGACCTGGATGGGCAGATGAGCTTTGCCCAATTGCTGCAACACACCAAGCGCCGCGCGCTGGAAGCCCAGGCCCATCAGGACTTGCCCTTCGAACAGCTGGTAGAAGCGCTGCAACCGGAGCGCAGCCTGAGCCATAACCCGTTGTTCCAGGTGATGTTCAACCACCAGGCCCATTCTCCGGCCGTGGCACGGCAGCTACCCGGGCTGCGCGTGGCCAACCTGGACTGGGACAGCCACAGTGCCCAGTTCGACCTGAGCCTGGACACCCAGGAAAGCGGCGACGGGATCTGGGCGTCCCTGACCTACGCCACCGACCTGTTCAGTGCCGCCACCGTGGCGCGCATGGCCGAGCACTGGCTGAGCCTGCTGCGTGCCGCCGTGGCAAACCCCGCGTTGCCATTGCAGGACCTGGCGACCCTCGACAGCCGGGAGCGCGAACAGATCCTCGTCGAGTGGAACGCCACCGCGCGCGACTACCCACGGCAGCGTTGCGTGCATCAATTGATCGAGGAACAGGTTGCACGCACGCCCGA
>NZ_MDGK01000024.1 GCF_001870465.1 Pseudomonas extremorientalis | reverse complement strand
GCATCGCCGATGGTAGTGTGGGGTTTCCCCATGTGAGAGTAGGTCATCGTCAAGATTAAATTTCAGAACCCCTGATTGCTAACGCAGTCAGGGGTTTTGTTTTGGGCGGTCGGAAACTCAAAAGCGCTGCTCATCCTCGATAAATACCTTACCGTTGGGGAAATCGATGCAAAGTGTTTCTGCATTTTTGGTATGGTGCAGCACATTTTCACAGGGATTGATCTTTCAACCGCAGGACGCGGCGTCGACCTTCTTCAACGAGATGCTGTAGAAATGCCTGAACCGATACCTATCAAAGATCACGAAAAAGAAAACCGTCTGGTCAACAAGCGCCTGCTCGCCTGTGCGCTGCTGGTGATTGGCATTTCCTGCGCCCTGGTGGGGCGCATGTACTTCCTGCAGGTCGTGCAGTTCGACTATCACTCCACGATTTCCGAAAACAACCGCGTCCACGTATTACCCATCACGCCGACGCGTGGGCTGATCTACGACCGCAATGGCGTCGTGTTGGCCGACAACCGCCCTAGCTATAACCTGACCATCACCCGAGAGCGCACCACCGACCTCAAGGGCGAGCTGGACGCCATCGTCAGTTTGCTGCACTTGCCCGCCGAGGATCGCGCGATGTTCGACAAGGCGCTGAAGCAGGCACGCCACCCCTTTGTCCCTGTGACATTGTTTTACGAGCTGACCGAAGAGCAGATCGCGTTGCTGGCGGTGAACGAGTTCCGTCTGCCAGGGGTTGATGTAGAACCTCAGTTCGTTCGCCACTATCCCCTGGGCGCCCACTTTGCGCATTCCATCGGTTACGTGGGACGGATCAACGAGAAAGAGTCCAAAGCCCTCGATTCGGTTGAGTACCGCGGCACTCAATCCATCGGCAAGACCGGCATCGAACGCTTCTACGAGTCCGAGCTGCATGGTCACGTAGGTTATGAAGAGGTCGAGACCAACGCCCAGGGCCGTGTGCTGCGTGTGCTCAAGCACACCGATCCGATCCCCGGCAAAAACATCGTACTGAGCCTCGACGTCCACCTTCAGGAGGCGGCAGAAGAAGCCTTGGGCGATCGCCGTGGCTCGGTGGTTGCCCTCGACCCACAAACAGGCGAAGTGCTGGCCATGGTCAGCAAACCGAGTTTCGACCCTAACTTGTTCGTCACCGGTATCAGCTTCAAGGAATATGCCGCGCTGCATGACTCCATCGACCGGCCATTGTTCAACCGCGTCCTGCGCGGGCTCTATGCGCCGGGCTCGACCATCAAGCCGGAAGTCGCCATCGCCGGTCTCGACAGCGGTGTCGTTACTGCACAGACCCGTGTGTTCGATCCCGGTTACTACCAACTGCCTGATTTCGACCACAAATACCGCAACTGGAACCACAGCGGTGACGGCTGGGTCGACATGGATGCCGCTATCATGCGCTCCAACGATACCTACTTTTACGACCTGGCCCACAAGCTGGGCATCGATCGCCTGCACGACTACCTGGCTGAATTCGGCCTGGGCCAGAAAGTGTCGCTGGACATGTTTGAAGAGTCGGCTGGCTTGATGCCCTCCCAGGCCTGGAAGCGCGCCACTCGCCGCCAACCCTGGTTCCCGGGCGAGACCGTGATCCTCGGTATCGGCCAGGGCTACATGCAGGTCACACCGCTGCAACTGGCCCAAGCCACCGCGCTGATCGCCAACAAAGGCGTGTGGAACCGACCCCGCTTGGCCAAGACCATTAACGGCGTGCCACCGGTGGATGAAAACCCTATGCCCAATGTGGTCCTCAAGGATCCACGTGATTGGGAGCAGGTCAACCATGGCATGCAATTGGTGATGCACGACCCACGCGGTATCGCCCGTGCTGCCGCACAAGGCGCGCAATACCGCATCGCTGGCAAGAGTGGTACCGCACAGGTGGTCGCGATCAAGCAGGGCGAGCGTTACAACCGTGAGAAAACCCTGGAGCGCCACCGCGACAACGCGTTGTTCGTCGGCTTCGCCCCAGCCGAACACCCGAAAATTGTGATTTCGGTGATGATCGAAAACGGTGAAGCCGGCGGTCGCGTTGCTGGGCCGGTCGTACGCCAGATCATGGACGCCTGGTTGCTCGACCAGGAAGGTCACTTGAAACCGCAATACGCAACGCCGGCCAAAGCACCTGGAGACCCAAAGGTTTAAATCAGGCTTTCCACTCGTCCCATTGCTCTACGCCTTCATGGGCGAGCCAGGGCACATCATGGGCCATCCAGATGTGCGCGGTGGGTTTGACGCCCGGATCATCGTCCAGCGTCGCCACCCGCACAATCACGTGAGGTTGATGCCCTCGTTCGGCCATCAGGTGCGAGCCGCAACGCGAGCAGAAATGCCTGAGCTTGCCCGGCGACGACTCGAAAGACGCCAGCAACTCCACGCCCTGGGTCCAACGAAAGTGTTCGCGCATCACGCCGGCTGTCGCGACAAATGCCGCCGCATGCACCTTGCGGCAGCTGTCGCAATGGCAGTGGCTGATCGGCATGTCCAGACGCCTCACCTGATACCGCACGCCCTTGCAGAAGCAACTTCCATTCAATGGGTCAGTCATAACGTAATTGCCGGATCAATAAAGGGGTCATCATCATTGCTTACAATCCCAGGTTGCGCATTGTTCGATGTCACCTACTGTCAATGGAGGAGGTGACTTATGCACGTATTGGATCGAATCGAACGGAAAGTCCTGCTCAACGCTTCACGCAAACAGGTGTGGGAAGCCCTCACCGATGCCGAGCAGTTCGGCCAATGGTTTGGTATCGCCCTCGAAGGCAAAGCCTTTGTTGCCGGGCAAACCATCAAGGCACCTATCACCTATCCGGGTTATGAACATGTGATCTGGAAGGCCAGGATCGAACGCATCCTGCCGCAAACGCTGTTCTCCTTCTGGTGGCACCCTTTCGCAGTCGAGGCGAGTGTCGATTATGACCAGGAAACCCCCACGCTGGTGGAGTTCACCCTTGAAGACCGTGCTCCAGGCATTCTATTGCGGGTGGTCGAGTCCGGCTTTGACACGGTGCCAGAAGCCCGTCGGCAAAAGGCCTTCAAGATGAACTCCCGGGGCTGGGATGAACAAATGGGCAACATCGAAAACTACCTGAACCAAGCCCGCCAGGCATGACTGCAACAACGGGCTCACTTCGTTGTAGTGCTTTTTAGAAGTCTACAGTCGCCGACAACTTGGCAACACGCGGGTCGCCCTGGCTCAGGAAACCGCCCTGGGCCGATTCCCAGTACTTCGTGTTGGCGACGTTCTCCACGGTGGCGCCGAGGGTGACATCACGCTTGGCAACCTTGAAGTTGTAACGCGCGCCTACATCGAAGCGGTTCCACGTCGGCAAGCTCAAATTGTTGGCGGCGTCGGCGTACTGCCCGCCCGTGCGCAGCCAGCGGCCATTGAGGGTTACGCCTTGCAGGCCAGGCACATCCCACTCCACATCGGCGTTGAGCTGGAACGAAGGCACGCCGATTGCTCGGTTACCGTCGTTGGCGCCGTTTTGCGTGTCCTTGAGTTCGGTCTTCATCACCGTCACACCGCCCAGCAAACGCAGGCCGCTGAGGGGCTCGCCGAAGACGTTCAGTTCCACGCCTTTGTTGATCTGCTGGCCTTCACGCACATAGCGCGCTGTAGTCGCATCGATGACCTGAACGTAGCCGGCCCCAGGCTGTTCGATACGGTATACACCCAGCGTGGCGCCATAGGTGCCCATGTCCACCTTCACACCCGCTTCGATTTGTCTGGAGCGAGCGGGCGCAAACGCCTGGCCGCCACCGATGATCGTCCGGTTGCCCGAGTTGACCGGCGACGTCGGGCCTTGCGCAAGGCCTTCGATGCGGTTGGCGTAGAAGGACACGTGTTGCCACGGTTTGAACACCAGGCCGTAGACTGGCGTGGTAATTGACTCGTCATAGTTGGAAGTGCGCGTACCGCTCATGTAGTTGTAAGCCTGTACCACCATCTGCTGGCGGCGCGCCCCCAGCGTGACCAACAGGCGGTCATCGAAGAAGCCCAGGGTGTCGGACACCGCTGCGCTGCGCACGAATGTTTTGCCTGTAATGGTCGGGTCGCTGAAATCAGTGCCTGGCGTATTGCGCGGGTTGTTCAGGGTGGGCGGAGCGCCGGTCACAGGGTCGTAGATATTGGTTCGGGTAGCCGTCGACGAGGCGTTGAACACATAGGCATTGCGTGCTTGAGTCCAGATACCGGCCAGGCCAAAGTTGAGTCGATGGCTGACAGGGCCGCTCTGGAAACTGCCGTTCAGCCCGCCCATTAAGCTGCGGTTATCTTCTTCGTGGGCGATGGTCGAGCGGCTTGCCAGGGCATTGCCGCTGTTGTCAGTCAGCGTGACCGACGAGTAGCGCCCCATTTCCCGGGTGTGCTTGGCACCGCCTGCTGCATAGGCCGTCCAGTTGTCGTTCAGGTCATACTCGGCGCGCAGCATCCCCAGGGTGTCTTCGAGGCTGGTGCTGCTCCAGCTCGGCGCGTAGTTGGTGTCTGCCGAAGGCGCATCTGGCACATGGGTGGCCGTGCCAAGGAATACCGAATTACGCCCACCGTTGATGCGCTGCTTCTGATACACGAAATCACTGGACAGACGCAACGCATCACCGCGGTAGTCCAGGCCCACGGTGAACAGCTTCGAGCGCTGATTTTCATCATCGATGCCGGTATCGCCTTCGCGCTGGGACAGGTTCACGCGTGCACCAAACTGGTTGTCCTCGCCGAAGCGCTGGCCAATATCCAGATGCTCGCCCACCCGGCCATCGCTGCTGATATCGGTACTGAAGCGACGCAGTGGCAGGTCATCGGCGCGCTTGGGTTGCAGGTTCACACCGCCGCCGATTCCGGAGCCGGTCGGTGTCACACCATTGATGAAAGCATTCGGCCCCTTGAACACTTCCACACGCTCCAGGGCGTCGATGGACATAATCTGACGCGGCAGGATGCCGTACAGGCCGTTGAAGGACATGTCGTCACCGGCGAGCGGCAGGCCTCGGATCATGAACGTCTGTGCCTGGTTGGCATAGCCAGACGCCTGGCGCACCGATGAATCATTGAGCAGTACATCGCCGATCGTTTCGGCCTGCCGGTCGCGGATCAATTTCTCGGTATAGGAGGACATGCTGAACGGCACGTCCATGATGTCCTGGTTACCCAGCACCCCCAACTGAGCGCCACGTGCGACCTGGCCGCCAGCGTATACCGGGGGCAGGGCGCCTGGCGCAGGGGCGTCGGCGCTGACAGTGGTGGCGCCCAGTTCCAGCGTGCCGGTTTCCTGGCTGGCGTGAGCCGAGAGGCTCAGGGAACAGCACAGGGCGAGCAGGGTGGGGCGATACGGCACAGCGAATGGAATACGGGCGGGCATGGTCGATCCTGACGGTGAACCGTCAATGGAGAGGGAAAGGGCAACAATGGTTGCGCTTCCTCACTGCGCGGATACAACTCCAGTGCAAATGATAGTAATTATTATTAACGTCGTGCAACAATTTTGTGAGATTAAGGTCCGCGCGCTCGGATGCCGAGTAGAATCACGCCCTGAAAGCGATTCCTGAGGTGCGGTACGGTGGATTTACAGCAGGGTTTTGTCCTGACCCGGCATTGGCGCGATACCCCGGCGGGCACGGAGGTCAGTTTCTGGCTGGCCACCGACCAGGGTCCGAGGTTTATCCGCCTACCTGTGCAGACCTCGGTGATGTTCATCCCCGAAGCCCATCGCAAGCCGTTGGATTGGCTGCTCAAGGGCGAGCGCGATATCGAACTGCGCCCGTTGCAGTTGTGCGATTTCCATCACCGCCCGGTCCTGGGTCTGTACACCCGCCAGCACCGCCAGGCGATGGACGTGGAAAAACGCCTGCGCGCTGCGGGCGTCGACGTCTATGAGGGCGATGTGCGCCCACCCGAGCGCTACATGATGGAGCGCTTCATCACCGCGCCCGTGTGGTTCGGCGGCACCCCCGACGCTACCGGCGCACTCTGCGATGCGCAGATGAAACCCGCGCCCGACTACCGCCCGCCGCTGAAACTGGTGTCCCTCGACATCGAGACCACCGCCCAGGGCGATCTGTATTCCATCGCTCTCGAAGGCTGCGGCGAACGCCAGGTGTACATGCTCGGCCCGCCGAACAAAACTGACACGGTAGATTTCAAGCTCGACTACTGCGACACCCGCGCCCAACTGCTCGAGCGCCTCAATCAATGGCTCGCCGAGCACGACCCCGACGCGATCATCGGCTGGAATCTGGTGCAATTCGACCTGCGCGTGCTCCACGAACACGCCCAGCGCCTCAACGTGCCGCTGATGCTCGGGCGGGGCGACGAGCCGATGGCCTGGCGCGAACACGGCAGCCGCAACCATTACTTCGCGGCGGCAGCGGGGCGGTTGATCATCGACGGCATCGAGGCCTTGCGCTCAGCGACATGGAGTTTCGAATCCTTCAGCCTGGAAAACGTCGCGCAAACCCTGCTCGGCGAAGGCAAGGATATCTCCACGCCGTACCAGCGCATGGACGAAATCAACCGCATGTTCGCCGAGGACAAGCCCGCCCTGGCTCGCTACAACCTCAAGGACTGCGAGCTGGTCACGCGGATTTTCGCCAAGACCGAACTGCTCAAGTTCCTGCTGGAACGCGCCAGCGTCACCGGGTTGCCGGCCGACCGCAACGGCGGCTCCGTCGCCGCGTTCACCCATTTGTACATGCCGTTGATGCATCGCCAGGGCTTCGTCGCGCCTAACCTGGGCGACAAACCACCCCAGGCCAGTCCGGGCGGCTTCGTCATGGACTCACGGCCCGGCCTCTACGAATCGGTGTTGGTGCTCGATTACAAAAGCCTCTACCCGTCGATCATCCGCAGTTTCCTGATCGATCCGGTCGGCCTGGTCGAAGGCCTCAAGCACCCCGACGACAGTGAATCGGTGGAAGGCTTTCGCGGCGCGCGGTTTTCCCGCACCCGACATTGCTTGCCGTCCATCGTTGCGCGAGTTTCCGAAGGCCGCGAAGTGGCCAAGCGCGAACACAACGCGCCGTTGTCCCAGGCCCTGAAAATCATCATGAACGCCTTCTATGGCGTGCTTGGCTCCAGCGGTTGCCGGTTCTTCGATACACGGCTGGCCTCGTCGATCACCATGCGCGGGCACCAGATCATGCGCCAGACCCGCCAGTTGGTCGAAGCCCAAGGCTACGAGGTGATCTACGGCGACACCGACTCCACCTTCGTCTGGCTCGGCAAAGCCCACAGCCAAGTCGAGGCCGGCCGCATCGGCCAGGCGTTGGTCCAGCACGTCAACGACTGGTGGCGCGAGCACCTGCGCACCGAGTTCGGCCTGCAAAGCGCCCTGGAACTGCAATACGAAACCCACTTCACGCGCTTCCTCATGCCGACCATCCGTGGCGCGGAGGAGGGCAGCAAAAAGCGCTACGCGGGCCTGGTGGTGCACAGCGATGGCAGCGAGGACATGGTCTACAAGGGCCTGGAAACCGTGCGCAGCGACTGGTCGCCCCTGGCCCGCCGCTTCCAGCAGGAACTCTACCAGCGCATCTTCCATCGCCAGCCGCACCAGGACTACATCCGCGACTACGTGCGCCGCACCCTGAGCGGCGAGCTCGATGAGTTGCTGATCTACCGCAAACGCCTACGCCGCCGGTTGGACGACTACGAACGCAACGTGCCGCCCCATGTGCGCGCCGCGCGCCTGGCCGATGAGTACAACGACCGCTTGAACCGCCCGCGCCAATACCAGCGCGGCGGCTGGATCAGCTACGTGATCAGCGTCAACGGCCCCGAGCCGATGGAGGTGCGGCAAGCGCCCATCGATTACGATCACTACGTCACCCGGCAATTGCAGCCGGTGGCCGATGCGATCCTGCCATTCGTGAATGACGATTTCAGTACCTTGGTCGGCGGGCAAATGGGTCTGTTTTAAAACGCTTGATTCGTCCGTGCGCGAGCCTGCACTCTTGGTCACTGACGATCACCCTGACGGCGCAGCCCCATGACCGAACTTACCTTGACCGGCACCACGGTCGAACTCCTGCCCCTGCAACGGGCACACAAGGCCGCCTTGCTCGAGGCCGCCGCCGATGGCGAATTGTGGAACCTCAAGGTCACCAACGTGCCGGGCCCGGACACTGTCGACCAGTACATCGACACCGCCCTGGCCGGGCGCGATGCCGGTAGCGTGATCCCGTTCACCCTGGTGCGCCGCGACACCGGCCAGGTGGTCGGCAGCACGCGGTTCTGGAAGGTCGACCGGGTCAACCGCAAACTGGAAATCGGTCACACCTGGCTGGCGCTGTCCACCCAGAAAAGCGCCATCAACACTGAAGCCAAACTGTTGCTGCTGACCTACGCGTTCGAAGTACTCGGCTGTGTGCGTGTTCAATTCACCACCGATGAACTCAACGAAAAGTCCCGCGCCGCGATCCTGCGCCTCGGCGCCGTGCAGGAAGGCATCGTGCGTCACGAACGCATCATGCCCGACGGGCGCAAGCGCAACTCGGTGCGTTTCAGCATCATCGACTCGGAGTGGCCGCAGGTAAAAGCCAACCTGCAGGCCAAACTGCAACGCTAGGAGGACAGGTCCATGTATACGCTCTACGGCATCGACGAATCCGGCTCCTGCATGATCGAAATTGCCCTGCAGCGCTGTGCGGTGCCGTGGCGCAGGGTCGACGCGGCTTCCTGGGCAGAGGGCGAGGGCAGTGACGAACTGGCTCGTATCAACCCGCTCAAACAGGTGCCGACCCTTGTGACGCCTGACGGCCAGGTGCTGACGGAAAGCGCAGCGATCCTGATCCACCTGGGCCTGGAGTTTCCCGCCTCCCACCTGTTGGCCGGCAACCGCGCGCAGATCATTCGCGGCCTGGTGTATATCGCCGCCAATTGCTACTCGGCGATCGGCATCATCGACTACCCGCAACGCTGGCTCGGTAACGTCAACGAAACCGTGCAGGCCCAGCTTGTCACCGGCACACGACGCTACCTTCACCAGGCCTGGGTGGTGTTCGCCGATCAGTTTGCCGACCAGTTGTTTGCCCCGGACAACACGCCGAATGCACTGGGCCTGATGGCGGCGGCGGTGTCGCGCTGGGATGAGGCACGCGACGCGTTGAGCGGCCTGGCGCCAGGCTTTGCCCAGAGCCTGGCACAAGTGGACGCCGACCCCATCGTCGCGCCCGTATTTGCTCGGCATTGGCCGGAGTGGAAGGTCTCATGATGTTTCCGCAATCAGTGGAAACAATGACAGTCGCAGCCATCAAACCCTTGCGTGGCGGGCGTCCTGTCCTACGCTTTCTTAAAGTGGTGTAGGAATCATCCTTGAATTTGACTGTCGCAGACATGAAACTCAAGAACCCTGCATGGAATTCAAAGGAGGTGCGCATGCTCATCCGGTCGCTGACCCTGGCTACCTTGATGGCTTTTACGGGGCCGCTGTTGGCTGCTGATGATATCAACCCGCTCAAGCAGGACTTGGGCAAGGCCCGGCCGCTGGTGGTGGTGGAGCTTGATGCCGGCAACGACACCTTGGCCAAGGTCAAAAATCAGCTGGACGAGCCTGCGACCAAGCAGTCCTTTGAAGAACGCAGCATGGTGTTCTACACCGTGAAGTTCGGCAGCATCGGTGCTGAAGGCGAGAAATTCGCCAAGGACCCCAAGGACAGCAGGAAACTCACCCCGCCGGAAACCAACGCGCTGATCCGTGCCCTCAAGCTGGGCGCCGGCAGCGGCACCAAAGTGATCCTGGTGGGCAAGGACGGCGAGAAAAAACTCGAGAAGACCGTACCGCCGGATACCCTCGACCTGAAGGCATTCTTCAGCGCCATCGACCAGATGCCGATGGCCGAGAAAGAAGCCGCTGCACCGGCCGAGCCTGAACCCGCTGCCGCACCAGCGGAGAAGCAGGGTGCCAAGGCTGGCGCCAAACCTGGCAAGCCCGCCAAGCATGCAGCGCAGCCATTGGATGACTGACCCTGTACGGGAGCCGGGCAGCCGGCTCCCGTAGCAGAAACTTGCAGTAACAGCTCTGCGAAGAATATGATAACCGTTATCATTTACGCCTTATTCTTCGCGCGCGGCCTCCATGTCTTCGACTCCTGCGGTAAGCCCCACTGAACTGGCCACCTTGTACCGCCAGCAACACCGTTGGTTGCAGCAATGGCTGTGGCGTCGCTTGAACTGCCCGCAGAGCGCCGCCGACCTGGCCCAGGACACCTTCCTGCGGCTGCTGGCGAAGAACCAGCCCCTTGAAATCCACGCGCCGCGCAGCTTCCTGGCGAAAGTGGCGCAAAGCGTGCTGTCCAACCACTTCCGTCGGCAGAAACTCGAAAAAGCCTACTTGCAGGCCTTGGCCCTGTTGCCGGAAGACGCCGCGCCCAACGCCGAAACCCAGTGGATCCTCCTCGAAACCCTGATGGCCCTCGATGAAGTGCTCAGCCGCCTGGCCTTGCCCGTGCGCCAGGCGTTCCTGTGGTCGCAGCTCGATGGCCTGAGCCACGGCGAGATCGCCGAGCGCCTCGGTACCAGCATCACCACGGTCAAACGCTACATCGTCAAGGCGGGTGCACAATGCATCTTGCTGGACAGCCAGCGGTCATGAATCCGGTGCCGTTATCGATCGAGGTCGCCGAGCAAGCGATGCACTGGCAACTGGAGCTGCAGGTGCCGAACGTCAGCGAGCAGACCCGCGCCGAATGGCAGCGCTGGCGTGAGCAGGACCCGGCCCATGAACAGGCCTGGCAAAATTCCCAGCGATTTTTCCAGCGTTTGCAGGATGTGCGCACACCGACCCATCAAGCCTTGGCCCGCGCGACGCTGTTGCCGGCGTTGTCACGTCGCCAGGTCGTCAAGCACCTCGCCGTGTTGCTGGCGTCAGGCACCGCCGCTTGGAGCATCAAAGACGCGGCGCTGCTGCAACACTGGACCAGCGACTTCAGCACCACCGTCGGCGAGCAGTGGCGCATCGGTTTGGCGGACAACACCCAAGTGCAGCTCAATACCGACACCGCCATCGACGTCAAATACACCGCGGATGTACGCCAGATCCATGTGCTGCGTGGTGAAATCCTGGTGGACCCCAACCCCACGGATATCCGCCCGCTGTGGGTGAAAACCGCCGAAGGCCTGACCCGTGCGGTCAGTGGTCGCTTCAGTGTGCGCCAGCGCGATGGCTTTACCCAATTGGGCGCAGACCAGGGCGCGCTGTCGGCACAGATCCCGTCGCGCAGCCTGCTGCTGCAGGCGGGCGAACTCATCAGTTTTGATGCCCACACCTTGCTCGCCCGGCGCCCGCAACGGGACGGTGAACTGGCGTGGAGCCGTGGAATGATCGTCGCTCAGGGCATGCGCCTGGAGGACTTCCTCGAAGAGCTGAGCCGCTACCGTCGCGGGCGCCTGGCGTGTGATCCCGCGGTGCGCGGCTTGCGCGTATCCGGCACCTATCCGCTGTCCGACACCGACCGGATTATCGCGGCGCTGGCGCAAACCCTGAAGCTGGACGTGCAGCATTTCACCCGTTTCTGGGTCGCCCTCAAGCCGCGCCAGAAGCTTGTGTGAATTTATTTCGCGCTTGGGTGGTCCGTTTGCGAATCTCACGAGACTTATATCCCCAGACACTACCTTCACTGGGGAATAGGGCATGCAGCCGCACACACCGAAGAAAAACATACGCTTGAAGACATCATTGGCCCTTGCCGTCATGCAGGGCATTGCCAGCGTCACTGTGGTCACGCCGCTGTTGCTGGCGTCGGCCTGGGTGCACGCAGCACCGCAAGTGGAATTCGACATCCCGCCAGGTTCGCTGGCGGAGGCGCTCAACCAGTTCGGCCAGGCCAGCCAGATCCTGCTGTCCTATCCGGCCGCGCTCACCGACGGCCAGACCAGCCCAGGCCTGCGCGGGCGGCATGACCTGGATACCGGCCTGGCGATCCTGCTCAGTACCAGCAACTTGCAAGCCGTGCATGGCAGCGGCAACACTTACTCACTGGCGCGGCGCCCGAGCGATGGCGCATTGCAGCTGGGCACCGTGTCCATTTCGGGCAAGGCACCCGGCTCGACCACCGAGGGCACTGGCTCTTACACCACGCAGTCCTCCAGCAGTTCGACGCGCCTGAACCTGACGCCTCGGGAAACCCCGCAGTCGCTCACCGTAATGACCCGCCAGCGCCTGGATGACCAACGTCTCACCAATCTCAGTGACACCCTCGATGCCACTCCCGGCATCATCGTGTTGCGCGATGGCCTTGGGGCGGAGAGTGACGGTTATTTCTCGCGCGGCTTCCAGATCCAGAACTTCGAAATCGACGGCGTGCCCACCGCCACACGCATGGACAACTACACCCAGAGCATGGCCATGTATGACCGCGTTGAAATCGTACGCGGCGCCACCGGCCTTATCAGCGGCATGGGCAACCCGGCGGCGACCATCAACTTGATTCGCAAGCGCCCGACGACCGAGACGCGCGCCAGCGTCACGGCGGAAGGCGGCACCTGGGACCGCTATGGCACCGGCCTGGACGTCTCCGGCCCGCTGACCGAAACCGGCAATGTGCGCGGGCGCCTGGTCGCGGACTACAAGACCGAACACGCCTGGATCGATCGCTACAAGCAGGAAACGCAGCTGCTCTATGGCATCACCGAGTTCGACCTCAGCGAAGACACGCTGCTGACACTGGGCTTCAGCTACCTGCGCACCGACGTCGATTCGCCGGCGCGTTCCGGTTTGCCCACACGCTTTACCGACGATTCGCGCAGTAACCTTAGCCGCTCGCTAAACACCGCGCCGGCGTGGTCCTACAACGATCATGAGCAGACGAGCTTTTTCACCGCCATTGAGCAGACGTTCGACAGCGGCTGGAGCGCCAAGGCCGAATTCACCCACACTGAAAACCAGTTCGATGAAGTCTTCAACTACGTCAACGGTTCGCTCAACGCGAACGGCAGTGGTACCACTCAATTGCCGGTGCGTTTCTCCGGTACGCCGCGCCAGGACAACATCGACCTCTACGCCACCGGCCCCTTTGACCTGCTCGGGCGTGAGCACGAGCTGATCGCGGGCGTCACCTTGTCCAAATACAATGAAAGCGTGCCGAGTTACGGCGGCTGGCATTACGACTATTCCGGCTCGCCGGCCGGTGCCATCGACAACCTGTTCAATTGGGATGGCCAGTCGGTCAAGCCCGCGTTCAATGTCACCGGTAAATCCTCGGTGGATGAGAGCCAATATGCTGCTTACTTGAGCACGCGACTGCGAGTGACCGATGACTTGAGCGTGATCCTCGGCAGCCGGGTGATCGACTGGAAGCGCGAGACCGAAGATCGACCCTACGGCGGCACGGCGACCCGCACTGACGAATCGGAAACTGGCGTCTACATCCCTTACGCCGGCGTGGTATATGACCTCACCGACAACTGGTCGGCCTACGCCAGCTACACCAAGATCTTCAATCCCCAGGCCAGTTGGGTGCGCGACATCAATAACAAGGCGCTGCCGCCGATGGAGGGCAAAGGGTATGAGGTCGGCCTCAAAGGCAGCTTCTTCGACGAGCGGCTGAACACCAGCCTGGCGCTGTTCAAGCTGGAGCAGGACAACCTGGCCATCTGGATCGACACCCCGGGCGGCAACACCTATCGCAACGAGCAAGGCACCACCACCGAAGGCGTGGAGCTGGAGCTCAACGGCGAACTGGCTGACGGCTGGCAAGCCTCCGCTGGCTATGCCTATGCGGTGAGCACCGATGCCGACGACAAACGCATCGTCACGACGTTGCCGCGCCAGAGCCTGAAGACCTTCACTTCCTACCGTTTGCCCGGCGCGTTCAACAAGCTTACCGTGGGCGGCGGAGTGAACTGGCAGAGCAAGGTCGGCGAAGACCTGCACACCTTCAGCCAGGGCAGCTACGCCATCACCAACTTGCTGGTGCGCTATGACCTGACGTCCAAGCTGAGCGCCTCGGTCAACGTCAATAACCTGTTCGATCGCGAGTACTTCAGCTACGCCGGCAACCACGGCATGTACGGAGCGCCGCGCAACCTGATGACCAGTGTCAAATACGCTTTCTGACGCAATGATTGAACGGCGCCCTCAAGGCGCCGTTTTTGCGACAGGCGCCTTGCGCACCGGAAACGGAAAGTAGAAAAACCGCAGGAACGCCACCCGCTTGATCACTTCCCCGATCAACAACGGCACCACCACCGCCACCACAAACCCCACGCAGGCCGCGACAAACGCGGGCAGCCCCAGGCGCTCCAGCAGGTCGACCGTCTTGTGCTGGATCTCGCCGTGGAAGATCAGCAGGATCAAGGTGTTCTGACCGATATAGGTCATGGCCCGCGTGACCCAGGTCGACACCATCAATACGCGCGCCAGCGCCCAGCAAGCGTACACGCCGATCACGGCCGGCAGGGTGGTCCAGAACCAGTGGTCGTAGCGTCGCTGCGCCAGGTCCATGGTGTCCCAGGTGAAGGTGAATACCACAACGAACAATGCAATCGAAATCAACAGGGTCAGCCAGGAGCCCGCGTGGGTGCGCAGCCAATCACGCAGCAGGTAGCCGACAATGAAATAAGTGCTGCTGATCAAGGTGATATCCAGGCTGAACGGCAGGCCCGGCAGCACCCAGGTATGCCCGCCGAACGCGACTGGCAACTGCCAGAACCACGGCAGCATCCAGACGCCCACAATCAACTGCAGCGTTACCAGCGCGCAACTGAGCAACAGTGACAGCTTCAGGCGCTGGATCAGGCGCAGCATCACCCAACTGAACAGGATCGCCACCCAGAAATGCGGCAGGAACCACAGCGCCTGCCACGGAATGGTATCCACCGAGGCGTACAGCACACCGCCGATATCCGGCAACAGCGGCTGGCCACGCAGAATGCTGCGCACGATCACATAGGTGAGCATGGTGAAGAAAAACGGTTTGAGCAGGCCATCGGCCTTGCGTATCGCCATCTCCACGAACGGCTGCTCGGGCTTGAAGAACACGCCCGACAGAAAAAAGAACAGCGGCAAGATGAACGACGCCAGCACCGGGTACAGCAAGTCCGGCGAAGTGGCGACGAACCAACTGTGGGCAAACACGATCACCAGGATGCCGATGCCTTTGGCGATATCCATTTGAATCCAGCGATGTTTCATATGAGTTGTCCTGATCGATCATTCATGCCTTGCGCCACGGTCTCAGCCAGAGTGCCATGCCCAGCAATACCACCGCGCCAGCCAGGGTGCTCAGCCCCAGTTGCAGCCACACGCCTTCAATCCGAAACAGCGCCAACGCCGCCACGCCCATCAGCACCGCGCTGAGCAGCCAGCTCCGAGCCCAGGGCAGGGCGCCGAGCAAGGCCTGGCGTTGCATCAACAACAACGCGGTGCAGAGCACGCCGGCCAGCGCAGCCAGCGGAATCCCGGCCAGGCCGAACACAAACGGCAGCACGCCCAGCAACAGCACATTGGCCAGGCTGCCGAGCAGTTCACAACGCAATGGCTGGCGCGTATCGCCTGCAGCGTAGGCGTAGCGCGCGAGCAGGGCGTTCCAGGCGCCGAACACCAGTGGTACGGCAAACCAGGCGAGCAGCAGCGGCAACGGCGAGTCCAGCGATTGCTTGGGCAGCAGCAACGCCACCAGGCTCGGCGCCGCCGCCACCAGGCCGACTCCGGCGGGCAGGGTCAGCACGCTGGCGGTTTCCAGGCCACGCTTGAGCAGGGCCAGGCGCGCGTCGCCCTGGCGCCGACTCATCATGCCCAGCAACACCTGGTTGAGGCTCATCAGCGCAATCAGCGGCAGGTTCATCAGCTTGCGCGCCAGGTTGACCCAGGTCACCGCACCTTCGCCCAGCAAGGACGCCACCAGCCGTTCGATCAAGGCCAGGCCCTGGCTGGCGCCGTTGCTCAACAGCAGCGGGCCGATGCGTTGGCCCAGCTCCCGCAGTGGTGCCCACGACCGCTGCCAATGCCACGGCCGCCAGCCCTGGCGCCACATCGACGGCAGCAACGCCAACGGCATCAACAGGCTGCCGGCCAGGCAGGCCAGGGCCAATGAGTGAGGTTGAGTGGCGGTGCCGGCGAAGGCGAGGTAGGCCACGGGGGGCAGGTTGAACAGCAACGAGCCCAGGCCCGCCAGTACAAAGCGCTCGCTGGCTTGCAACGGAATGCTGAACAGCGCATGCAGCATCAGCCCCGGCACACACCAGGCGACAATCTGCAAGTTGCTGCTGGCGAGCGCCGTGGCACTGGCCGCCAGGCCGGGCCCGAGCAGTTGCACCAGCCACGGCGCCAATACAGTCAACAGCAGGCTGGTGACCAGCGCGATCGACAGCAACGCCGGGAACAACACCGCCAGCCAGCCGAGCCGCTCGTCGTCCTGGCGCGCCAGGTACAGCGGCAGCGCCGCTGCACTCAGCACACCGCCGGCCAACGACATGCGCAGCGCCTCCGGCAAGAACAGCGCGATCAGGAACGCATCACTGCGCTCGCCCGCGCCCCAGGCCGCCACCAGCAACCACTCACGGGCAAAGCCCAGGCACAGCCCCAGCAGCGTCGCCAGCGTCAGCCATGCGGCAGAGCCCAGCATCAGCGCTGTACGCCGTCGAGCAGCGTTTTGCGCGACGTTATGCTTTTCACCTGCGGCAGGCGCGCCGGAAACAGACGCCGCGCTTCCAGCACATTGATGCCCACCATCAGCCAGAACAGCGCGACCATCACCACGGCAAAGCTGAAGTAGTGGTCAAACAGGCCGCTGACCAGTGCCGAGAGAATCCCGGCGGTGGTGCCCAGCCACAGCGCGTTGTCCTTGGTCAGGCGGATCGGGCCGCGTTCCGGGCGGGCTTCACGCCACCAGCGCACGGTCACGGCCACGAAGAACAGCATGCCGACGATGCCGGTCTTGTAGATGAAGTTCAGCCACAGGTTGGAAATGCCCAGCAAGTGGGTGTCGGGTACGGGCGGGTCGACCTTGAAGCCGATGCCGAACGGGTACGCCATCACCGCCTGCGGGAACATGCGGTACTCGTCGAAACGCACTTCGGTACTGGCGTTGCTCGATGAGAAAATCGTCGCCAGGCGCTCCTGCAACGGCGGATACGCGATCACCAGCGCCACCGTCAGCGCCGCGCCGATCATCAGCAGGCGCCCGGTGTACGGCACCCGGCGCGTGGCCATCCACAGCAGCACCAGCGCCAGGCTGACCATCGCGCCACGGCTACTGGCCAACAGCAAGGCGGCGGCGCCCAGGCACGCCACGCCCAGGCCCAGTGCGCGTTTCCAGCCTTGCTCGGTCATGCCGAAGCAGAACGCCAGGGGCAGCAGCAACGCCATGATCCCGCCGATGGCATTCGGGTGCATCCACGGCGAGCCCATGCGCGACGACATCGCCTCCAGGCCGAATTTGAGCATGTCGAAGTTGCCGTAGTTGAACAGCGCCAGCACCGGTGCAATACCGGCCCCGGAGCGTGTGCGCACGAACACCGCAATCGACAGCACCAGCATCGCCAGGCTGCCCAGCAGCAGGGCGATTACCAGGGATTCACGGTGCTTGCGGTCCACCAGCAACTTGGCACAGAGGAACACCGCCGACAGGCTCAGCAACCAGCGCAGCCAGTTGGCGACGCCGCTGGTGTCGGCGTGAATAGTGACCTGGCCGACGATGAACGGGAACACGCTGAACAGCATCAGCCACAACAGCATCTGGTCGGTGGGCCGACGGGCGAGGCTCGGCGTATCCGGCAGGCGCGCCAGGAAGTTGTGCCACAGCACCGCGCCCCAGGTCAGCGCCAGGATCGCTTCGCTGACGGTACTGCGAATGCCCAGGTTGACCGTGGAATACGGCATGAACGTGGCGACCAGGGCGAACAGCACCAGGCCCCAGAACGGAAAACGCAGGATGGTCACCGCACCGGCCAGGCCGATCACGGCGAGGAACGCCTTGGCCGGCGACAGCAGCAGGGCGGCGGCGCCGAACAACAGGCCGAACAGTATGGCGACGAGGCTGGGCAGGTTCACGTTCACTTCAGCTCCTCGATCAGTTCGGCCAGGCGCCCGCGATAGGCGCGATGGTTAAAGCGTTCTGCCCACTGCCGGCATTGTTCGGGCGATTCCTCGGCGGCCCGCTCGCCGAGGCTGATCATCAGCTGCGTCAGCGCTGGACCATTGGTGGGCGAAAAGCGCGGTGCCGACGGCGGGGTGATTTCATCCAGCGACGTGCCGCTGGCCACCGCCACCGGCGTGCCGACGCTCAGGGCTTCGATCACCGGCAGGCCAAAACCTTCGGCGTAAGACGGTTGCCACAGGCGCGACGCCTGGCGGTACAGCGCATGCAGTTCGGCATCCGACACGCCACTGAGTGCACGAATCCCAGGCAGGCTGCGCTGGTTTTCAGGCAAATGATCGAGGCTGCCCACCAGCACCAACTCCGGCACGCCGGGGGACTGGCGCCGCGCCTGGTGCCAGGCCTCCACCAGGAACGGCACATTCTTGCGCAGCTCGCGGGTGCCCACCAGCAACCAATAGCGCTCGGGCAATTGGCGCGGGCCGAGGTCCGCCGCCAGTTCGGTAAAGCCGTCGACCTGATTGGGCAGCACGCGAATCTTGCCCGCGGCCTTGGGAAACAACCGCGCGGTTTCATCGGCGCTGTACTGCGACGGCGTCCACACCCGGTCGGCGCTGTGCACCGCGTAGGTGATCGACAGGCGATCGCTGGTCTTATAGATGAGCGCCTTCAAGCGGTTGGCGTGGTAGTTGTTCAAGGTGATCTGGAACAGGTCATGCAACAGCACCACGGTGCGCAGGCCCTTGGGTTTGGGCGGCAACGGCAGGCCCATGTTGAAGGTGCTGATGTACAGGTCGATGTGGTGCTCGCGCAGCGCCCGTGGCAGAAACCCGGCTTCGAAGCGCAGGCGATTCTGCGGCTGGTGCATGGCGGTCTTGGCGCAACCCCAGGCCGGGCAGTGCGCCTGCAAGCGGGTTTCATCGCCCAGGGGCGCCACGGTAAACCGCTCGAGCTCGATGCCGGGCAGGCCGTGCAGGGCGCTTTCCAGCGCGTACACCTGGCGGCTGATGCCCGATTGCGGCGAGGTGCCGACGGTGCGGTAATCCAGGCCTACACGCATGCGGGCTCCTTTTGATTCTGGGGCAAAAGGGTCGTGTAGACCTTTTCCAGCTGGCTGGCTGCGACGTTCCAGTCATGGGCACGACGCACATAGGCGCGGCCGGCTTCACCCATGGTCGTGGCGGCATCGGGAAATTGCAGCAGGCGCACCACGGCATCCGCCAGGCTCGCAGCGGTTTGCCCGCCGAGGTAATCCAGGCCTTCCACCAGGTCCAATCCCGATACGCCTTGCTCGGTACTTGCCAGCGGCAAGCCGGCGGCCAAGGCTTCCAGTACCTTGAGCTTGGAGCCGCCGCCATGGCGCAACGGCGCCAGGAACACCGAGCAGCTCGATTGCAGGCTCAGCAGGTCGGGCACAAAACCCTGCCACTCGATACGCGGGTCCGGCCAGCGTGCGCGCCAGCTATCGGGCATGCCGAAGCCGCACACGCTCATGCGTACGTCGGGGCAGCGTTCCCAGACCTGGGGCAGGATTTCATCCAGGGCCCATTCGATGGCGTCCACATTGGGCGCGTATTCGTAGTTGCCGAGAAACAGCACGCGTTGGGTGCTGGGGTCTGGACGGGCGGCGGCGAAGTGATCGCAATCCACGCCGTTGACCACCACCGACACCGGCTTGCCGGCGATTTTTTCCAGCACCTGCGCATCGCTGTCGGTCACCGCGACCACCTGGGCGGCCTGGCGCATCACGCGGCGTTCCCAGCGGGCGTAGCGCCATTGATCGTAGCGAATGAACGGCAGCGACCAGCCCGGCAAACGGTCATACGTGGCGGCGCCAAGGGCCGATTCAACGTTGTGTTCCGTCAGCACAAAGGGTTGGGACTTGCGCGCCAGCACCTCTTCATACGGCTGGAAGCTGTAGCTGTGTTCGATTTGCACCACGTCCCAAGGGTCACCCAGCAACCAATTGAAGGTGTCCTGCAATTCACCCGACAAACCATTCACGCTGGCCAGCAGCGGGTACGGCGCAAACAGCCCGGCCAACAGGGTCGTGACGCTGCGCAGAGGGCGGCGCGGCAGGATGATCAGTTGTTCGAGAAACGCTTCCAGCACCTGGCGGTCGCTGAGCGACACCGGGTGTTTGTCATGCAAAAGCAGGGTGATCCGATGCCCGCGCGCGGCGAGGTTGCGCAGCAGATGGAACTGGCGCGTCTTGCCGCCGCTGGTGGCGGGCCAGGGTGAGTAGGGCAGGATCCATAAAATGCGCATGGCAGGCCTCAGTCCCATAACAGAATTTGCAGGTTCGACTTGACCGGAACGGTCAGGCCGCTGGTGCCGCTTACCGGGGTTTGTGTGCCGCGCAGCGGGTCGTACAGGGTGGCGCTGGCCAGGCCCGGCAAGTGGGCGTTGCCGCCCTGGGCCGACCAGAAGAACCACAGCTTGCGCCCGTCGGCGCGGGTCCAACCGATGCTGAACAGGCCGTCGGGCAACTGGTCGGCAACCGGCGGATCGCCCGGCGTGAGCGTCGGCCCACTGACGTCGAGGAAGTTCTTCAAGGCGGTGTAGACGGGCTTGGGGTTGGTGTCGATATCCAGCAAGCCATAGGAGCGGTCACGCACGCTGGCGCGCTGGTCGAGGTCGCTCAAGGTGAACAGGAAAATCTTGTCGAAATCCATCGCACTCATCAGCGCCAGGCGGCGGACCACGTAGTCGGCCTGGGCCTGGAGGGTGATGATGTCCTGGGCGTCTTTTGGCCCCTTGTAGGTTGACCAGCCCCACTCGGTGCTCCACAGCGTGTTCACGCCGCCGTGGCGCAGGGCCTGGTTGAGCTGGGTGGTCTTGGCGATGAAGTCCAGGTTGGCCGGGTCGTTGCCTTCGGGCAATTGGGTATAGGGGTGGTAGGAGATCACTGTATTCAGGCTGGCCACGCCGAGTGCGCCCAGGGCGTCGAACATGGTCTGGCCACTGGGCATTTCGCTGAAGAACGCCATGCCGGCGGCCACCACCGGTTTGCTCGGGTTCACTGCGCGCAAGGCGTTGGTGGTGACGGTCAACAGATTCGCGTACCCGGCAGGGTCTGCCGCCGGGCGCCAGAAGCCGAGCAGGTTCGGTTCGTTCCAGACTTGCCAGGCCTCGACGCTGGGGTAGCGCTGCGACAGCAGTGCCATGCGGTTGGCAAACACATTGGGGTCTTTCGGCGGGTACTGGTCCGGGTACATCGACAGCGGCGGGGCGCTGCTGATAAAACGCGCCGACCCCACCAGGTAAAACACCGACTTGATCTGGTTCTGCTGCAGCTTGCCCACCAACTCGTCGAGGGTGGCGAGCTTGTATTGGTTCTGCGCGGTTTCCAGCTGATCCCAATGCAGATCCAGGCGCACCCACTCCAGGCCCAGGGCCTTGAGGCGGTCGATCTGCTTCTGGTAGCGCTCGGGGCTGAACCACAGGAACTGCGCATTCACCCCCAGGAAGTCCTTCCAGACCACCTCCTTGCTGCCCTTGAGCACATGGCTTTCGGCATCCGCCTGGCGTCCCCACAAGAATGCGGTCAGGCCCAGGGCGGCGACCACCGCGAGGGTGGCCAGGTAGGTGCGTTTACGCGCCATAGGGGGCTCCGGTGATGGCCTGCTCGAAGAGCTGCTTGAATTTCTGCGCGGTCAACGGCCACACGCGCTCACGGCCGATTTCGCCGGCGCGTTCGGCCCAATCCCGGGCCAGCAGCGGCGTACGCGCCAGGCGCAGCAGCTGTTCGCCGAGCGCGGCTACATCACCCTCGGGGTAGATCGCGCCGTTGCCGCTGGCGACTTCCTCGGCAAACGCGCGGGCGTCGGAGGTGATCGCGCCGCGCCCGCAGGCGGTGGCCCAGGACAGTGCGCCACTGGTGCCACGCTGGCGCCCCAGCAGGCCGAGTTTTTTCGATTCACGGTAGGGCAGCACCATCACGTGGTGCGCCTGGATGGTCTGGGCGATGTCATCCGCCGGCAGGTTCAGGCGCCAGTCGATGGCGTCGGTCAGGCCCAGCGCAGCGATCTGTGCGTTCAACTGCTCCAGGTAGTTACCGCCTGCGCCAAACGCCATTTCCGCGGCGGTGCCGCCCGCCAGGGTCAGGCGCACGCGGTCGCGCAATTCGGGGGCTTGCTTGAACACATCCGCCAGTGCCTGTACCAGGTCTTCGATGCCTTTGCCTCGGTAGATAAACCCGAAATACAGCAGGCGCAGCGTGGCGAGGGGCGGCAACGGTGCCGCCGGGATCGGCAGGTTGGCATGGTTGATCACCGCGACTTTGCCGGCCGGCAAGTGCATGCGCTGGCTCAGGCAGTCGGCGCCCAGGCGGGTGAGGGTCACCAGCCGGGTCAGCCCCTTGGCGACCTGGCGCTCTTCGCGCAGGGTCAGCGGGTCGGCCAGCACCACGGCAGCCTGCGGCAGCGGGCTGGGCAAACTTTCCATCAGGTTCAAGGGGAACGGCAGGTGCTCGCGGCGCCATACGATGCGTTCCGGGTCATGCACCGTGGCGGTCAGCGGCAACTGGGGATAAGCCTTGCGCAATTCACGCAAGGCCAGGAATTCCCCCAGGCGCCCGCCGCCCAGTTCGGCGTGTACCAGGTCGACGGCCTGCCAGTCGAACGCGTTGATGGCCTGTTTGATCGCTCCGGAGTTGCCCGTCACCCCGGCCAACGGCGTCAGCACCGTCACACCAAGGTGTTCCAAGGCCGTGCGGAAATGGTTCGCGTAGTCGGCGATCCCGTTTTTCTCCGGCGGCAAAGGGGCGAGCAGGGCGATTCGCATCAGAACGCTCCCCGGTACTTGCCGATGGTGCGCAGCACTTTGCCCGGCACTTCAAACTTGCGACGGTTGATGATAATGCCGTCCACCTTGCCGAACGCGGTGTTGAGGATCGACAGCGCATGCTCCACCACCGGCACGGTACTTTTGCGCGCTTCCACCACCAGCCCGATCAGGTCGGCGCGACGCAGATCGACGAACGCCTCGCGGTTGTCCAGCAGGGCCGAGGCATCCAGCAGCACCACTTCACCCGGCGCAGCAGCGTGCGGCCCGCCGACGCGCACGTTGATGCCGTTTTCACTGAGCAATTGGCGCAGTTGTTCAACCACAAAGGTCACCCCTTCGCCGTGACGCGCCGAGGTCAGGCCCAGGGTCACGCCCTGTTCGGCAATGCGCTCGGGCTGCAGCAGGCTGTACAAACGGTAGATGCTCGCATTGAACGCGTTGGTGCTTTGCGCGGTGGAGGTGTCCAGCTCCGGCAGGGTGGTCCACAGCGGCAGGCCGAACTTGCGCTCCACCAGGCCACCGTCGTGAATCCGCTGGTCGAGCAGGTAGCACAGGTAGATCACCAGCAGGCCGACCACGATGGCGAACGGGATCGCCAACACCAGCATCACCAGGGTTTTCGGGAAGATGCGGCCCGGGTTCAGGGTGGCTTCTTCGATCACGGCGATGTTGCTGATCTGGCTGTTGTCCAGCTCACGATCGATGCGCGATTTTTCCAGGTTATCCACGTACAGCGCGTAGTTGCGCTCGGTGGTGTTCAGCTCGCGGGAAAGGCGAGCCAGCTCCGGCTCGATCTCCAGGGCCTGCTTGCGTTGCTCTTCCAGGTTCAACAGTTGTTTCTGTTGTTGCACCAACTGGGTACGCAGCGCCACGTTGTTGCTGGTTTCATCCAGCAACACGCGCTGCAAGTGAATTTCCAGGGTGTTCGGCGCACGGTTCTCCGAGGCTTGCACCGTGTTGCTCTCGCTGTTGACCTGCATCTGCATGGCCCGGATCGACGCGTCCAGGGCTTTGACCGGCGGCGCATTGTCGGTATAGGTACGCATCATGTCGGCCTTTTCCAGCAGCTTCTGGTTGAGCAGGCGACGCAAATCCTGCTGCTGCGGGTTCAGGGCGATCTGGCGTACGGTGGTGACTTCCTTGGGCTGGCCCTTGAGCTGGGTGCGCGTGCTCTGGATCGCGCTGTCGGACGAGGCGATCAACCGCGTCGTGTTGAAGGTCTCACCGCGCAGCACGTTGATGCGCTCGGACAGATCCTCCAGGCGGTCGGTGATGCTCGCCGCGCCGATCTGGTTCAGGTGCGTGAGGATCTGCTCCTTGTAGCTCTTGATCTCGGTGGCGCTGTTGGCCACCTGGCCTTCGTAGAACGCGTACAGGCTTTTGCGCCCCAGGGCCTCGGTGCGCTCGTTGATGTAGGTCTCGACCCAATCCTTGACCACCGCCTGGGCGATCTCGGGGTCGCCCCACTTGAAGCTGATGTCCATCACCGTGGAACCGACGGCGTGGCTGACCTCGAAGTTTTTCTCCAGGCTGGCGGCCAGGCGTTCCACCGGCGTGGTTTTCTCCACGATACCGACGGTTTCAAGCACTACGCGCAGGCCATCGAACACCGCGCCCACGCCGCTCTTGACGTAGTACTTGGTGCGCTTCCAGAAACCTTCCGGCGGCGGCGCGTTTTCAATCACTTCCAGGTAATGCTCGGCCACCGCGCGTACGATCGGCCGGCCGGTGAGCAGGCGTTCTTCGTCGACAATCGGGTCGCGTTGGGTGCTGGGCATTACCAGCGCCTGGCGGTTGCTGATCTCGATGGGCAAGGTCGAATCACGCCCAGGCTTGACCAACAGGCGCGCGGTGGACTCGTACTTGGCCGGCAGCAGGAACGCCCCCAGCAGGATGATCACCAGCGCGGCAATCGCCGCCAGCTTGAACTCATGCCGGAAGATGAAGAACAAGCGCAGAAGATCACGAAAAGAACGGATCTCGATCATTGGGATGTCGCTCCTTTAGTTGTTGCCGCCGCTGGTTCGGGTGTAGTTGTAGCCAACCCCGATCGACTTGGTGAACGGGATCAGTTGGTTCATGTAGGTATCCACCCCTTGGATGCGTTCGCCCACGTTGGACTTGGGCACGAACACCACATCGCCGCGTTGCAGGCGCACGGGTTTGCGCCCGTTGGGACCGGTCTTGAGCAACTGGCTGAAATCCAGGAAGTACGCGCGATAGGCACCCTGGGCGTCTTCGCGCAGCAGGGCGACCATGCTGGCGTTGCCCGCCGGGCTGACCCCGCCGGCACCGATGATGGCTTGTTCCAGGGTGTTGGCCGTGGCGATCTGCACCGCCGTCGGGTTGTTCACCGCGCCGCCGACGATGATCGAGCCGCTCGGCGCCTGGTTGATGTTCACCGTCACACGCGGTTCGCGGTAGATGGGCGCGAGTTTGCCGGTCAACTCCGTGGCCAGCTCCGACGGCTGGCGACCGGCGACCTGCACCGGCCCCAGGAACGGGTAGTTGATCTTGCCGTCGGTCTGCACCGTGTACAGCGTCAGCTCATAGATTGTGCTGACGTTGAACGCCGACAGTGTCGGCATCTCGCCGGCATCGCGGACGATGCGCAACTGGTCGCCGATGCGGATGCGCTCCACCGCCGGCGGCAATTGTGCCAGCTGGTCGAGGGCGCGTTTGCCGGCCTCGACGGTGTCACTGTCGGGCGGGACGATGCGTGCCGGCGTATTGCAGGCGGCCAGGGCCACCATGGCCACGACGAGCAGGGTTCGTTTCATCAAGGGGGACTTCCTGTGGGTCATGATGCTCACCTCCAATAACCGGGAAACATGCTGATGCGCCGCTTGAGGGCGAGGGGGAGGCGGCGCTCCAGATGGCCCAGCCGGTAGCCGAGCAGTTTGAACGCGCTGCGCACCAGTACTTCGGGAACACGGTGCAAGGCACCGGCCTTGCGCAAGGCCGCCAGTTCAGCCAGCACGTAGCGTTTGCCTTCACCACCGGCATCGCCAAAGGCCTGCTTGATCCACGGTTCGCGGCCGTAGAACACGCCGATATCGAAGTAGCGGTGAAACTCATCCATGAGCTTGTAATCGTGCGAGTGATGCACCAGCGCCGTGGCGGCGTAGCGCACCTTGTAGCCTTCGAGCAGCATGCGCGCCGCCACATAGGCGTCCTCGCTGCCGATCACATCCGCCGGGAAACCGCCCACCGCCTCCAGCACGCTGCGCCGGTACACGGAAAACGAGTCGGAACTGAAGCAGGTCTTGATCCCCAGCTCCGGCGCATCGGCCAGGCTCTTGCTGCGGCTTTGCTCCGGGTAGTTGAAGTGCCGCGATTGCGCACCCAGTACTCCGGCGTCGGGGTGTGGCAACTGACGACCGTAGGCCACGCCGTTGAGCGGGTCCTGCTGCAATTCGGCGAGCAGGTTGGCGAAGGTTTCCGGGGTGGCGGGGATCGCATCCTGGGTCATCACGATCAGCGCGTCGCCGCTCACCTGCCCACTGGCCCAGCGCCGGGTGCCGCCGTGGTTGAAGTCACGCGCGTCGATCACCTCGACCCGCGCCCCGAATTCGCGAAAGCGCGCCACAGTGTCATCGTTGGAGGCGCTGTCCACCACCAGCATCTCGTCGGGTTGCAGGGTTTGCATCTTCAGCGCCGGCAGCAGGCGGCCCAGATGGCTGGAAGCGTTACGGGTCGGGATGATCAGTGAGGTGAGCATGTCATTTCTTCACTTCTGCAGGCGCGCGCCCGTAGATGTCGTCGAAACGCACGATGTCGTCCTCGCCCAGGTACTCGCCGCTCTGCACCTCGATCATCACCAGGTCGATGATGCCGGGGTTGGTCAGGCGGTGTTTGTGCCCGGCGGGGATGTAGGTGGACTCGTTGGCGTTGATCAGGAATTCGCGCTCGCCGTTGGTGATCTGCGCCGCACCGCTGACCACCACCCAGTGTTCGCTGCGGTGGTGGTGCATCTGCAACGACAGCGACGCCTGGGGCTTGACCACGATGCGCTTGATCTTGAAGCGGCTGCTTTCCTCCAGCACGGTGTAGGTGCCCCATGGCCGGGTGACGGTGCGGTGCAGGCTGTACGCCGGGTGGTTCTGGCGCTTGAGCTCGGCGACGATGTAGCGCACGTCCTGGCTGCGCTGGGCGTCGGCGATCAGCAGGGCGTCGGGGGTGTCGACGATGATCAGGTCGCGCACGCCCACGGCACCGAGTACGCGCTTGGGCGAGTCGATGTAGCAGTTATGCACGTCGTGCAAAATCGCTTCGCCGTTGACCTGGTTGCCATGGGCGTCGCTGGGGGTGAGCTGGCGCAGGGCTTCCCACGAGCCGATGTCGCTCCAGCCGATGTCGCAGGGCACCACGGCGACTTGCCTGGATTTCTCCATCAGCGCCACGTCGATGGACACATCCGGCGCGCTGCCGAAGGCGTCCGCGTCCAGCTCACGCTGGCGTGAGGTCTTGTTCTGCAGGCTTTGGCTGTGTTCCAGCGCGGCGCGGGCAGCGTCCAGTACGTCCGGTGCATGGGCGGCGAGTTCGTCTACCAGGGCGCTGGCCTTGAAGCAGAACATGCCGGCGTTCCACAGGTGTTTGCCGCCGTCGAGGTAGCCTTGGGCGGTGGCCAGGTCGGGTTTTTCCACGAAACGCTTGACCCGATGGCCGGTGCCCAGCGCCTCGCCCTGTTCGATGTAGCCAAAGCCGGTTTCCGGATGATCCGGCTGAATGCCGAAGGTCACCAGGTAGCCGGCTTCGGCCAGGTCGCGGGCCTGGGTCACGGCCTCGGCGAACGCCACTTCATTGAGGATCAGATGGTCGGCGGGCATCACCAGCAACTGTGCGTCACCGCCGAAATGCTCCTGCACATGCAACGCCGCCACGGCAATCGCCGCCGCCGTGTTGCGGCCGAACGGCTCCAGCAGCAGGTCCAGGGGCAGATGGGCCTTGTTGACCAGGCGGTAGTCATCCAGGGTGCGGAACAGCAGGTCGCGGTTGGTCACTGTCAGCACGCTTTCCACACCCGGCAGCTTGGCCGCGCGCTGGAAGGTTTTCTGCAGCAGGCTCTGGCCGTCGCGCATGCGCATGAACGGCTTGGGCATGTTCTGCCGGGACACCGGCCACAGCCGCGTGCCCGAACCACCGGAAATAATGCAGGGAATCAATCCGTTGAGTGTGTTCATCAATAGACTTCCTTGGTGGAAAGGACGGCCGGGACCGTCATGAAAACGATGTACAAGTCGAACCACACCGACCACTTGGAGATGTACTCCAGGTCGTATTCGACCCGTTTCTGGATCTTGAACAGGGTGTCGGTCTCACCCCGGTAGCCGTTGATCTGCGCCCAGCCGGTGATGCCCGGCTTGACCCGGTGCCGCGAGCTGTATTCGCTGACCGCCACTTCGAAGGGAATGCCCGCAGCCTTGGTCGCAGTGGCATGCGGGCGCGGGCCGACCATGGACATGTTGCCCAGCAGCACGTTGAACAGTTGCGGTAGCTCGTCGATGCTGGTCTTGCGGATGACGCGGCCGACGCGGGTGATGCGCGGGTCTTCGCGGGTGGTCTGGCGTTCCGCGGTGAAGTCGCTCTGGTCGGTGTACATCGAGCGGAACTTGAACACGCGGATTTCGTTGTCGTTGTAGCCATAGCGGTTCTGGCGGAACAGCACCGGGCCTTTGGAATCGAGCTTGATCGCAATCGCCGTCATCAGCATCACTGGTGACAGGCATACCAGCGCCAGGCTGGCCAGCAGCAAGTCCTCGCAGCGCTTGATTACCGGCGACCAGCCGCGCAACGGCAATTGCGAGGTGTTGAACATCAGGATGCCGCCCACGTCGGTAATCTTGCTGTGGCCGTAACGCAGGGCGGCCATGTCTGGTACCAGCATCACGTTCACCGACAGCTGCCGCAGGCGGTTGACCAAACCATGGATGCGCTGCTCGGCGGCCCAGGGCAGGCAGATCATCACCTGGTTGACCTGCTCGGCGCGGATCAGCTTTTCCAGGTCGCGGGTGTTGCCCAGCAGGGGCAGGTTGCTCAGTTCCTTGGGAATGCGTTCGGTGCGGTCGTCGATGAACCCGACCAGGCCGGAGCGGATGTCACCGTTGCGCAGCAGGTGATCGGCAACGTGTACGGCGGTGTCGGTAAAACCCAGGATCACCGTGCGTTGCAGGAATTTGCCGGCACGCATCAGCTTGCGATACAGGCGCAGCATCAGCAGGCGCTCCAGGCAGAACAGTGCCAGGCTGGCGACGTACCAGGTCACCAGGTTGCGCGGGGTCAACTGCGGGAACATTTGCAGGATCTGGTACATGAACAGCAGGATGCAGAACGCCGCCGACCAGGCCTTGATCTTGGTTTTCAGGCGCAGGCGATTGCTGAACAGTTCTTCGGAATAGATGCCCAGCGCCTGGAACAAAATAATGGTGAGGACCGCAAAAAATACCAGCAGGCCCAGGAAGTGGGCGCGCAGCTCAGGGGCCATCGGGTCCAGCAAGAGCACCAGGACCAGGGGGGGCAGAATGGCCGTCAGGCCATGGACCAACTTGACGAAAACAACAAAGAACTCAACAAAACCGGCGCGCGTTAAGAACAGGCTGTCGACGGACGACTTCTCTCGCATACAAACATCCCTCATTGCACTCCAGGCTTCACTGTTCGACGGTTTGTTCAATAAGCGGTGACTGGCTTTAGAACTAGGGTCGAACGACTACGCTGGGTAATACGCAACTAGCCATTCCAAATGCAGCTATCCATTTGAGTGGGTTTTGCGGGGTAGTGACTAAAGGAGTGTTCCTTTGATATGTGTTCAGTCAATGAATTGACGATGGTGCGGAGGTGGCGTGTTAGACAGGTTAACTGGCTTTTTCTTAGGCATTTTATTGACGTTCCTTGTCCGAACACTCGGTGATTGGGTGTGTTTTTGAGTGTAGGAACAAATGTCAGATTTTTCCTGCTTAAAGGAAAAACCTTTTTCAATGCGAGGTAGGAAAGGGGGACAAAAAGGGAGGGGCAGGGCGCACTAAGTACCCTGCCACCGGGGCTTTCACCGGATCAGAAGTTGCCTTTCAAACTGACGGTAAAATTGCGCGGTTCACCGTAGAAGTTGCCCCAAGAGGCGGTGCCGACCGTGTTGTAATAACGTTTATCGAACAAGTTGTTGCCGTTGAGCGCCACGGTCCAGGTGTCATCGAGACGATACGCCACGCGCGCGTTCCAGGTGGCGTAGCCGGCCTGTTCCAGTTTGATGGTTTGCACGCGGTAGTTGCTGCTCTGGGCGTTGACGCCGGTGCCCACGCTCCATTTCGACAGTGCGCCGTCGAGCTGGTAGTCACCCCACACGCGCAGCATGTGCCGAGGCACATAGGTGTTGGAGACGCCGCCTTCTTTTGTGCTGTCAATGGTGTTCAGGGATTTGGTCTGGGTGTAGGTGTAGCCGCCGAACAGTTGCAGGCGCTCGAGCACTTCACCGCTGATTTCGGCCTCCACGCCTTGGGCGCGCACCTTGCCTTTATCGGTGTAGCAATAGCCATCGGCCGAGGTCGGGCAGAAGCTGTTGTAGTCGGTTTCGGCGCCGTTTTTCTCGATGGCACGGAACAATGCCAGGGAGCTGTTTAAGCGCCCATCGAACCATTCGCCCTTGATACCCAGCTCGTAGTTGTCGCCGATTTTCGGCTTGAGCGCCGCGCCATCGGCCGTAGCGTAGGCACTCTGCGGCTGGAAGATATCAGCGTAGCTGGCGTACACCGAGAGGTGCTCATTGAGGTCGTAGATCAGTGCGGCGAACGGTGTGACCTCGCCGGTTTCCTTGGTGTGCGCATCTTGCAGGGACCACTCGCCCCAGCCCAGGTTATAGGACTCGCGACGGTTGTCGTACCAGCTTACGCGACTGCCGACGATGAACATCAACGGCTCGGCCAGGCGCAGGCGCAAGGTGGCATAAGTACCGTATTGGGTGGCGGTTTCCTTGACCGTGCCGCCACGGTACATGTTCGGCCAGAAGGTGCTGTTGGCCGGTTCCGGGAAGTGGTGGTCGGGCTGGTAGATGCTCTGGCGTTTGGGCAGGTTCTGGATTGCATAGACGTCGTCCTGGGTTCCGCGGCTGCCGTTGGCGCCGAGGATCACTTCGTGTTCCAGGCCGAAGGCTTCGAACTTGCCGTCGATATAGGCATCGAGGCCGTAGTCCCTGTGGTCGTAGTCCATCAGCGCTGCATAGGAGTTGGCCGTCGGCGCCGGGTCGCCATAGTTGATGGTGCCTTCGCTGGCGGCGTATTTGGTGTCTTGCAGGTTGCGGCTGTGCACTGCCGAGACCTTGAGTTTCCAGTCATCGTTGAAGTGGTGGGTGACGTCGGCAAAGAACGTGGCACGCCGGCTTTGCCAGTCGTTCCAGGATTGGCCCAGGCAGGTCGAGCGACTGAGGTTGGCGCTTTTGCCGTCGGCGTAGCGCGGCAGGCCACCCCAGCACGGGGAGGCATCGACATCCTCGTAGCTGGCGCCGACGCCCAGGGTCGTGTCAGGTGTGAGGTCAAAATCCAGCGCACCGTAGAACGCCTGGTCCTTGCGCTTGGCGATGTCCATGTAGGACCCGCGATCCTGCTGGCTCACCGCCGCGCGGCCACGCAGCGTGCCGCTGTCATTCAGCGGGCCGCCGGTGTCGAGATCGGCGCGGTAATTGTCCCAGGTGCCGGCCGACAGCGACAGGCTGGTGGTGGGCTTGGCCTGTGGCCGTTTGCGCACAAAGTTCACCGCGCCGCTGGCGGTGCCGGCCCCCTTGAGCATGCCGGCGGCGCCCTTGAGCACTTCCACGCGGTCATAAATCGCCATGTTCGCACTGAAGCTGTCGGCCTGGACATAGTCCTTGCCCATGTCCAGGGGCACGCCGTCGTACTGGTACTGGCCGAGCATCTTGAAACCACGGGAGTAGAAATACTTGCCGCCCATGGGCGACTCGTAGGAAGTGATGCCGGGCGTGCGCTCCATTACGTCGTCGATGGTGGTGACGTTCTGGTCGTCCATGAATTGGCGGGTCATCACGCTCACCGATTGTGGGGTTTCCCGCAGGCTGTGTTCGCCTTTGCCGATGGTGACTGCACCGGTGGTGTATGACCCGGTGCCCTCGGTGGTGGCACCCAGGCGTTCGCCGTTGATAAGGGTAGCGCCCAGGCTCAGCGCGCCGGTGTCGGCCACTTGCGGCAATAGCATCCAGGTGCTGTTGCCCTGGCGTTGGGCTTCAAGGCCCTGGCCGCGCAGCAATTGCTCAAGCGCTTGCTGAGGATCCAGGCGGCCGCTCAAGCCCGGGCTTGTCTTGCCGGCGACGCTGGTGGCGTCGTAGGACAGGCTGATACCGGCCTGGCGTGCGAACTGATCCAATGCAGCGGCGAGGGCGCCGGCCGCGATGTTCCAGTCACGGGCCTGGGTGTCGCTGGACGGTGTATCGGCCATCACGGCCAGGGGCAGGGCACTGCTCAGGCAGACGCCAAGCAAGGCGGCCTGCATGGCGCGCTTGAGGGGTGAAACTTGGGAGGGGAACGCTTGCATGACCGCGGGGTGCTCCTGAAGGAAGTGGGACAGAACCGGCCTGTTGATCGGCCTTTCCTTACAGGTCGAACGGCAATGAGAATTCACCTCATTTATTTTTGAAGTGTTACGCGCGCGCGGAAACTGTCACCCAATAGCGGCTGCGGTACGTGAGATCGAGCTTGAGTGATTGCGCGATCAGGCCTAGCGCTTGATCGGTGTCGTCCAGTTGATAAGTCCCCGACACCCGCAGCCCAGCCACCGCCTCGCTGCAGCGCACCAGGCCGTTGCGATAGCGCGCCAGTTCGGCGAGGAAGTCGTCCAGCCGCATCGCCTGGGCGCTGATCACGCCGTCGCTCCAGGCCCAGGGGTCAAGGCCGTTGCCGACAACCGGACGAATGCCGCTGCGATTGAACAGCACCTGCTCGCCAGGCTTGAGTACCTGGCGGGCATTGCCCGCATGGCTGTCGGCAAACACCGCCACCGTGCCCTGTTGCACCGCCAGCTGTGTGCCTTGGGCTTCTTCGCGGACCAGCAGACGCGCGCCACGGGTGCGCAGGTAGCCGTCGCGGGTCTGTACCCAGAACGGTCGGTGATCGGTGCCGGTGTTGACCAGTATTTCACCCTGGCGCAAACGCACCAGGCGACGCTCTTTATCGAAGGCCGTGTCGAGGGCGCTGGCGCTGTTCAACTGGATCCGGCTGCCATCGTCCAGCGCCACCCAGCGCCGCTCGCCGGTGGCCGTGCGGTAGTCGGCCATCAGTGCAGGCAGTGGCGTGTAGTCGCGGCCGAGCCAGGTCAAACCGGCCGCACCTGCAACCAGGCCGAGCAGTTTCAAGCCTTCACGACGGGAGATGTGTCGGCGCGCGCCGTGCAGGGCGTGCCGGCCGACCTGGGGCGGCAGTTGGCTGAAATCGTCATTCATTGCGGCCACCCGCTGCCACACCAACTGGTGCTCGGCGCTGGTGTGCAGCCAGCGTTCGAACGCGGCGGTGCTGGCGTCGTCGGCCACGTTGAAGCGCAGCGTGATCATCCACTGGATGGCCTGGTCCACCAGGCGCGGGTCAGCCTTCGGCATAACGCAAGCGGTAACAGGCATGCAGCGCTTTGGACAGGTCACGCTCCACCGTGGCCTTGGACACACCCAGGCGCAGGGCGATCTGCGCACAGGTCAGGCCGTCCAGTTGCGCCAGCAGGAAGGCTTCGCGCACCCGCGGCTTGAGCTGGTCGAGCAAGCGGTCGATGCGTTCCAGACTATCGAGAATGAGCAGGCGGGTTTCTTCCGACGGCACTTCGAGTTGCGGAAAATGCGCGAGGCTTTCCAGGTAGGCGCGCTCCAGTTCGCGGCGGCGGTACTGGTCGATCATCAGGCTGCGGGCGATGCTGCTCAGGTAGGCGCGCGGCTGCTGCAAGGTTTGCTGTTTGCGCGCGTTGAGCAGGCGCACGAAGGTTTCCTGGGCCAGGTCGGCGGCGTGTTCACGGCACCCGGTGCGCCGGCTCAACCAGCCGCGCAGCCAGGAATGATGGGCGTGGTAAAGCTGGCCGATGGCGGCGTGGTCCAGTGGGTGATCGCTCGACATGGGCATCCTGGCACAGCTGTCTTAATTGATAATGTTTCGCATTCTAGACGTTGGTCGTGGCCCTTCGCAATTCCCGGCGCGCACTGTATCCAGCACAATTTTTTGTTTGCCGCCGGTGCACCGACTAATCTGCAGGCTTTTCCCGGTGGAAGGCTTGAGCATGATCGACCTGGCGACCCTGGCGGTTTTTTCCGGTGCTGTGCTGCTGTTGCTGTTGTCCCCGGGGCCGAACATGGCCTTTGTGATCAGCCACGGCGTGACCCACGGCTGGCGCGGCGGGATGGCGTCTGCCCTGGGCATTGGCGTGGCCGACGTGCTGCTGACCGCCTTGACCGCCACCGGGGTGACGGCGCTGGTTGCCAGTTGGCCGCCATCCTTTGACGTGATCCGGTATGCGGGTGTGATCTACCTGCTGTGGCTGGTGTTCAAGACCTTGCAGAAAAAACCTGGGTTGGATGCTGGCCCCGTCAGCCGGGTACCGCTGGGCCGGGTGTTCCTGCAAGCCATGCTCAACAGTTTGCTCAACCCTAAGGCGCTGCTGTTTTTTGTGGTGTTCCTGCCACAGTTCGTGAGGCCCGAGGCGGGGGCCATCGCTGTGCAGTTGATGGTGCTGGGGGGCGTGTTGACCCTGATTGCGGGCGTGTTTCATCTGCTGCTGGGCATGTTTGGCGGGGCGCTGAGCCGGTTCTTCGCCAGGCGCTCGAAAGGCGCCTGGTTGCAGAAATGGGGACTGGCGACGGTGCTGACAGTGCTGGCGGTGCGCCTGGCGGTGATGTCGCGTCCGGCCTGACTAAACGTGTTGGGCCAGCTTTTTGCGGCAAGCCCGCTCGCCACACAGAAAGCGTATCAACCCAACCGAGCAGCCGCCCGTGCGACGATCTCCCCGCGTACCCTGCGTGATTCGGCGGTGCGCTTGTTGGCCTCGTCCAGCACATGCCTGGGGGCGGTGTCCGGGCGACCGGCATCGAACGGCGGTGCCGGCGCGTATTCAATCTGCAGTTGCACCAACTGCGCCGCTGCTTCGCTGTACAACTCTGCCGCGAGGGTCAGGGCGAAGTCGATCCCGGCAGTGATGCCGCCACCGGTCAGCAGGTTGCCATCGCGTACCACGCGCTCTTGCACAGGAATGGCGCCGAGCGGGGCGAGCAGGTCGTGGTAGGCCCAGTGTGTCGTCGCCTTGCGCCCGCGCAGTAAACCCGCCGCACCGAGCACCAGCGAGCCGGTACACACCGAGGTCACGTAGCGTGCGGTTTGTGCCTGGGCCTTGAGAAAATCCAGGGTCTGCGGGTCTTCCATCAACGCGCCGACGCCGGAACCGCCGGGCACGCAGATCACATCCAGGGGCGGGCAGTCGGCATAGGTCATGGTCGGGGTGAACACCAGGCCGGTGCTGGAGGTGACGGGGGCCAGGTCTTTCCAAACCAGGTGCAACTTCACGTCCGGCAGGGAACCGAGCACGTCGTAGGGGCCGGTAAGGTCCAGTTGCTGGATGCCGGGGAACAACAGAAAGCCGATCTGCAAGGTCATGAATGAAGCTCCGATAAAGGGGTGGACGGCTTCACTGTAGAGGCCTAGGCTTTGGCGGATACGCCATTAAGCCCACGAAACACGCCAATCATGCCTCGAATCGTCCATGTACTCGCTTTCGATAACGCCCAGGTGCTCGACGTCACCGGGCCGCTGCAGGTGTTCGCCTCCACCAATGACCTGGCGCGCCAGCGCGGCGAACCTTTGCCTTACGCGGTATCGGTGATCGCCGCGCAATCGCAGCCGGTGCTGACCTCCGCCGGCCTGGCGCTGGTCGCCGAGCCGCTGCCCGCTGTCGATGCGCCGTGCGATACGCTGGTGATTGCCGGCGGCTGGGGCGTGTACGGCGCTGCCGAAGACCCGGCGCTGGTGGACTGGGTGCGTGAGAAAGCCAGATACACCCGGCGCATGACCTCGGTGTGCACCGGCGCTTTCCTGTTGGCCGCCAGCGGTCTGCTCGACGGCTGCCGCGTCGCCACCCACTGGACGCGTTGTGAAGAGTTGGCGCGCAAGTTCCCTGCGCTGACGGTGGAGTCCAACCCGATCTTCATCCAGCAGGGCGCCGTCTGGACCTCCGCCGGTGTCACCGCCGGTATCGACCTGTGCCTGGCGCTGGTGGAGGAGGACCTGGGCCGCGCCGTGGCCCTGGAAGTGGCGCGGCACCTGGTGGTGTTTCTCAAGCGCCCCGGTGGCCAGTCGCAATTCAGCGTGACGCTGTCCCTGCAAAAAGATGACAGCCGCTTCGCCGAACTGCACGCCTGGATAGCCGAAAACCTCACCCTGGATTTGAACATTTCGACCCTGGCCGCCCAGGCCGGCATGAGCGAGCGTAGCTTTGTACGCCACTATCGCGCCGAAACCGGCCAGACCCCGGCACGTGCCGTCGAGCTCATCCGCGTCGAAACCGCGCGTCGGCAATTGGCCGATAGCACGGCGTCGGTCAAACGCATTGCGGTGCAATGTGGGTTCGGTTGCGAGGAAACCCTGCGTCGCAGCTTTCTGCGCGCCTTGTCGGTGACGCCTCAGGCTTATCGTGAACGTTTTTCGCCGAGCAATTCCAACACCGCGTCCAGTGTGGCCTGCGGCGCTTCCTGAGGGATGTTGTGACCCACGCCTGGCAACACCCGGCGCTGGTAAAACCCGCTGAAATGCTCCACGTCGTCATCCACTTCAGGCGGCGGACCCACGCCATCATCGGCACCGCACAATGAAATGCTCGGTACCGAGATCGCCGGCTGCAACGCCAGTGCCTGCTCGATGGCTTCCAGCGCCGGGTCGCCAGGTGCGTACATGAAGCGGTGGCGGTAGGAGTGAATCACCACCTCGACAAAATCCGGGTTATCAAACGAAGCTGCCGTCTGCGCATACAGCCCCGGCCCCTCGGCCCAGGACGGCGACCACAGCGACCACAACAGCTTGCACAGTTCGCCCCGGTTGGCGGTCAAGCCGTCCATACCGCGCGGGGTATGAAAGTAGTACTGGTACCACAAGCGATGTTCCGTCACAGGTGCCCTGGGCTTCAGCGACTGGGCGATGTCCTGGATGTTGTAGCCATCCCCGGTCACCAACCCATGCACGCGCTCGGGCCACAGCGCCGCGACGATACACGCGGCGCGCCCGCCCCAGTCGTACCCGGCCAGCGTGGCCTGCGGGATCGCCAATGCATCCATGAAGTCCAGCAGGTCCTTGGCCAGCGCCGCCTGCTGGCCTGAACGCATTACCTGCGCATTGATAAACCGTGTCGGGCCGTAACCGCGCAGGTACGGCACCAGCACACGGCAGCCATGCCCGGCCAGTACCGGGGCAATCGCGTCATAGGCACGTGGGTCGTAGGGAAAACCGTGCAGCAGGATCACCGGTTTGCCGTCGATGGGACCATGGGCTTCATAGGCCACGTCAAGCAGGGGCGTGCGTGCGTACAGCAGCGGGAACGGGTTGGTCATGATGTTCCTGTCCGTGGCCGGGAGAGTTGCTCATTGTGCACAGGGCTTTTCAGGGTTGCCAGGTGGTTTTCTCCCCGCTGAGCTTGCGGTCCAGGAACGTCGCCGCGCTGATCAACGCCAGGTGGCTCAGGGCCTGGGGCGTATTGCCCAGGTGCCGGGCCTGGTTGTCGAACTCTTCGGCGTACAGCCCCAGGGGGTTGGCGTAGCGCAGCAGTTGTTCGAATTCCAGGTGGGCCTTTTCCACCTGGCCGGCGCGGGCCAGGCATTCGACGTACCAGAAAGAGCAGGCCGCAAACGCGCCTTCGGTGCCTTGCAGGCCATCGATCTGGCTGTCGTCGTTGCGGTAGCGGTAGACCATGCCGTCGCGCACCAGGCTTTTCTGGATCGCTTCCAGGGTCGAGAGCCAGCGCGGATCGGTCGCCGCGACAAAGCGCACCAACGGCATCAGCAGCATCGAACCGTCCAGCGCCGTGCTGCCGATATGCTGCACGAAATGCCCGCGTTCCTCGTTCCAGAAGTTGCTCCAGATATCTGCGTAGATCGCCTGGCGGGTCTGGTCCCAGCGCGCGAACGGCGCCGGCAGCGAACGTTTGGATGCCAGGCGGATGGCACGGTCCAGCGCCACCCAGCACATCAGCCGCGAGTGCAGGAAGTGGTGCTGTTCGCCGCGCATTTCCCAGATACCCACATCCTCGGTATTCCAGATTTCGCAGACCTGGTCAGTGACTTCCACGGTGTGCTTCCAGCCCTCGTGGGAGATGGCTTCGCCGTACTTGTTGACCAGGTACACCGCGTCCATCAGCTCGCCATAGATGTCCAGCTGGATCTGGTCGAACGCGCCGTTGCCGATGCGCACCGGCTTCGCGCCGCCATGGCCTTTGAAGTGCTCCAACTCGGCTTCCGGCAGCTCCTGGCGACCGTCGATGCCGTACAGGATATTGATCTTGGTCGGCTGGCCGCAGCAGTCACTGACGCGGCCCTTGAGCCAGCGCATATAGGCGTTGGCTTCGTCGACAAAACCCAGGCGCATGAAGGCGTAGACGGTGAACGACGCATCGCGGATCCAGGTGTAGCGATAGTCCCAGTTGCGCTCTCCGCCGGGGCTTTCCGGCAGGCCGAAGGTGGCGGCGGCGATGATCGCGCCGTGTTTGCGCGACGTCAGCAGCTTGAGGGCCAGGGCCGAGCGGTTGACCATTTCGCGCCAGCGCCCACGGTAGTTCGATTGTGCGATCCAGCCGCGCCAGAATTTCAAGGTGTGGGCCAGGGCCAGGTCGGTGCAACCGCTGTCTACGCGTTCGTCGTCCTGGCCGCCGAGGACGAACTCGGCACCTTCGTCCTGGTCCAGGGTGAAGCGGGCTATGGCAGCGCCGTCCTGGATCTGCAGCGGATGGCTGCCGGACAGGCGCAGGCCGGGCTGGCCGTCGGCACTGAAGCACACGGTGCCGTTGTCGACGGTCGCGTGTGTGGGCGTGCGCGCATAGTCATGCCGCACGGCGCAGCGCAGATGAATCTCGGCCGTGCCGCTGACCACCCGCACCCGGCGTATCAGCAGTGGCAGGTCGTCGATTTCTTCGCTGATGGCCAGCAGGTCGGTGATCTCTACCACGGCGTCGTCGCTGAGCCAGCGGGTTTGCAGCACGTTGGTGTCGGGCAGGTAGATCTGCTCGCGGCGCGCGTTGGGCAGGTCCGGGGTGAGCTGGAAGATGCCGGCATCGGGGCTGTCCAGCAGCGAGCAGAAGATCGACGGGCTGTCGAATTCCGGCCAGCAGAAGAAGTCGATGCTGCCTTTGTCGTTCACCAGTGCCGCGCTGCGCATGTCGCCGATGATGCCGTGGGCATCGATGGGGCTTTGTTGCTCGTTCTTCAAATCAACCATTGCCACGGAACTCCGGATACAGGCTCATGCCGCCATCAATAAAGAGTGTGCTGCCCACGACGTAGTCGGACGCATCACTGGCCAGCCACACCACGGCGTTGGCCACGTCTTCCACATCGCCGACCCGTCCATAGGGAATCAGCTTCAGCAGTTCCGTCTCTGCGGCGCCTTCAGTGGCCGCACGATTGATCGCCGTACGGATCGCTCCCGGCGCAATGCCATTGATGCGGATGCGCTGTTCGCTGACTTCCTGGGCGAGGGTGCGCATCAGCATGTCCACGCCGCCCTTGGACGCTGCGTAGTTCACATGCCCGGCCCAGGGGATCAGCTGGTGCACCGAGCTCATGTGGATGATTTTGCCGGCTGCCCGCGACACACCCTCGCGCACGCCCTGGCGGTTGAAAATGCGCACGGCCGCCCGGGCACACAGGAACTGGCCGGTGAGGTTGACGCCAATCACCGTGTTCCAGTCGTCCAGGCTCATGTCCACCAGGTTGGCGTCCTTCTGCAGGCCGGAGTTGGCCACCAGGATGTCCAGGTGGCCGAAGGCATCGAGGGCCTGGGCAAACAACTGTTCTACCTCTTCTTCTATAGAGACGTTGGCGCCGATGGCAATCGCCCGGCCACCCTCGGCGTTGATCTGCTTGGCCAATGCCTCGGCCGGGGCAGCCTGGCTGTTGTAATTCAGCACCACGGCCGCTCCGGCTTGTGCCAGAGCCTTGGCCGCGCCGGCGCCGATTCCGGAACTGGCGCCGGTTACCAGCGCCACTTGTTGCTCCAACGAGATACGCATTGCTCACCGACCTTTATTTCGTGAGTTCAAGTAGCTGACTGACGGTGCGCAAGGGAAGTTCAGCCGTGTGAATTTAGCGACTACAACCATGGTGGAAAATGGAATAACAGAACTATAAAAAATAACCATAAGATACTAAAAAACCGCTTAAAAGCGTTTGACAGGCTTTTTGTGCCCGTGTCTTATAGGCACACCTCAACCCGCTCCGTTGGTAGTTCGGAAGTCATCGCGGGGCCACTTACAAGAGGTATCTATGTGCCTTTCGGCCGATATAGGGGAACTACCAGTTCAGGGAAAAACCGCTGCCTTAGTTGGCATGCCGAAGTTAGTGATCTTTGATTGCGACGGGGTACTCGTCCAAAGTGAAGAGATCACCCTGTCTGTGTTGATCTCCATGTTAAATGCACGTGCACCTGGCAGTGCGACACTTGATGTGACACGTTTTATCGAACACTTCCGCGGACGCAGAATTGCGGAGTGCTTGCGGGAAGCTGAATGTATTTTAGATATTCATTTGGACAATGAGTTTGAGCAACACTTTCGTCAGCGCGCGCTGGATGCCTTGACGCTTGATTTAAAAGCGACGGATGGGATTGTTGAAGTGCTGGACAGTTTGCAGGTCCCGTACTGCGTTGCCTCCAGCGCACCCCGTAGCAAGATAGAACACTGCTTGCGTATTGCCGGTCTGTTTTCTTATTTCGAAGGGCGAATATTCAGTTGTTATGAACTGGGTCGCTGGAAGCCAGATCCGTTGGTGTTTTTGACGGCTTGTGACACTTACGATATTGCCGTGAGTGATGCGCTGGTTATTGAAGACAGTGTTACGGGTATTCAGGCGGCCGTCGCTGCCAATATAAGGGTTTTGGGTTTTGGTCCACCGCACCGGCGTGCACAGTTGGCGGCTGCCGGCGCATTACCGATCGCCGACATGCGTGAAGTACTGGCGATTTTTAATTGATCTTATTACTCAGGGAGGAGGCGTTGTGAACACACTGGGTTACCTGGAAAGACTTAAACGCAACGATCAATCTTCACAGCTATGGTGGGATTCATCGCCTGCCGTTTACCTGCCTTACAAACAGCATCTGCTGGATAAGTACCCGGCCGCCGCAGCTTATATAGATGCGTTGATGCCAGACGATTTCTCCCAGCCCCGGGGCTTGTGCAGTGTGACCACCAATCCCCGGCTGGTGACCGCCGTTATCCTTGAAAAACGCGAGTACTGGTCGTCGCGCTTCAACCTGGCGAGCCTGACTCCCAGCGAATTGCACAAGCAGTTGTACAACGAGGTCATCGTTGAGGGGGCGTCGGCGCTCCAGCCGTTGTGGGTTCAATCGGCACAGGTCGAAGGCTGGATTTCCGCCCAGGTCGACCCGGTGGATGTGCGCTGCACCGAGCGCATGACCGTCAGGGGCCTGGAACTGCATCGCCTCGCACCGAATGTGATGGTCAAGGTGCCGGGCAGCCTGGAGGGGTTGGTGACCGTCGAGCAACTGGTCGCCCAGGGCGCGTCGATCAATATCACCTTCTGCTTCACGGTTGCGCAGTTCCAGGCTGGTATCCAGGCCATCGAGCGGGGCATGGCGACCGCGCGCAGCAACGGTATCGACACTGCCCACTGCAAGTACGTGATCACCTTCATGATCGGGCGTTTCGCCTGTCAGCCCGAACTCACGCTGCAGGCCGCGGAGCGTGGCCTGGCATTCAGCGCCGAGGAGCTGCGCTGGGCCGAGCTGATGATCTACGAGCAGGTCCAGGCGTTGGTGGCGGCCGCGAGCGTGCCGGTCAAAACCTTGCTGTCCAGCATCAAAGTCGATGTGGACGAGCGAGGCAACAAGCATTGCTGGCACCTGGAAAAGACCGGGCATGCGGCAACCTGCTACACGCTGACGCCGGATGTGGTGGAGTTCCTCATTGAGCGCGAAAGCCACGGCAAACCGGTGGTGCCCGCCTTGAAACCACAGAAACCGCCCGCGTCGACCTTCGCCAAGCTGATCCGTATCCCGTATTTCTACGAGGCCTACTTTGTCGACAGCATCGAGCCGTATGACTTTGGCAATCATGAGGCGTTTATCAACGCCTGCAACGAAGCCAACAGCGCGCACCGGCGCCTGACCGATTACTGCGTGCGGCTTTGCCCGGTGACCAAGCCTTTCAAGCGCGCGCTCAACGCACTGCTGGCCGCTGAATTCGGGGTGGTCGCATGAACCGGATGATCGGGCTGTGGGCCCACCCACGTTCGCGCTCCACCGTGCTGGAACGTGTGTTTATCGAGAGGGGCGATTTTGAGGTTTTCCATGAGCCCTTTGCGCACATGGCGTTTTACGAGGACTCGGCGATCCCGTCGGATGAGTGGGATCACAGTTTGCCCACGACGTACCAGGATATAAAACAGCATCTGTTGACCGCCCGTGAGCGCACACACGTAGTTCATAAAGACATGTGTTACCACTGTCTGGATAATTTGAAAGTTGACAGTGAGTTTCTCGCGCAACAGGACAATATCTTTCTTATCCGCGAGCCGGCCAGCAGCATTATTTCCCATCATCGGGTGCACCCGGATATGCCATTGCAGGCCATTGGGCATAAAGCGCTCTACGAGATCTTTTGCGTGGTCACAAAACTCACGGGCAAAGTGCCTTATGTGATTAACGCTGATGATCTGGCCGCTGAACCGGAACGGGTGATTCGTAAGTTGTGTGATTACTTGGGCATTGAGTTTCTGCCGCATGCCATGACGTGGAAGCGAGAGTGTCCGCAACAATGGAAAACCTGGCGTCGTTGGCATGCGGCGGCGGAAAACAGTGAGCGCATTGTGACGCCGGATAAACACCACATCGATATGAAAGCCTTCGACCAATATCCGAAGTTAAAAGCGATGTATGAATACCATCGGACTTTCTACGCGCGCATGAACGAATTTTGCCAATAAGGATGGTTGTATGAAGAAGTTGATTGTTACCGGGGCGGCCAATGGCATTGGTCGGGCCACGGTGGAAATGGCGATTCAACAGGGTTACTTCGTTATCGGCGCCGACAAGGATGCCGAAGGCCTCAACGTATTGCAGCGGCTTTACGGTGCTGAAGTATTTGAAGCGCATATCGCCGACTTTTCCGATATGGCGGTTATCAAGGGTTTTATTCCTGAACTGTATAAGCGTCATGCAACCATTTATGGCTTGGTCAATAACGCCGGGCTTTACCACGGTAAAAGTGTCTACGCCTATTCCGATGAGCAGATCGACGAGATCCTCACCGTCAATCTCAAGGCACTGGTGTATCTGTCCAAGGACTTCGCCGAACGGGAAATGACCCACGAAGCCCCGCGCAGCATCGTCAACATTGCTTCGGTGGCCGGTGAAGTGGGCAGCTGCGATGCCCTCTACGGTGCCACCAAGGCGGCGGTGATCGGCCTGACCAAGGCCAACGCCTGGAACTTTGCGCCGTTCGTACGGGTAAACGCGGTGTCCCCGGCGCTGATCCATGACACCGCCATCTACGACACCATCCCCGAATACCGCCGCGCCGAGTACGCACGCCAGGAAGTCCTCAAGGATCCGATCCAGCCTGGCGGCGTGGCCGAGGTCATCTTGCTGCTGGTCGGCGATGCCCTGCGTCACAGCACCGGCAGGGTGATTTCGGTCGACAACGGAGCCTACCCACGGTGAGTCATTCGATGCGCAAGAAAAAACTGCTGCTGGTGGGCGCCGGCAACCTGTGCCTGCAGATCCTCAAGATTCTCGGGCCGAAAAACGCGTTCGAGTTTGTGGTGTTGGGGCGCAATGAAGAGGCGACGATCCGGCTGTGCAACCTGGTGGCGCTGTCGTGCGCGCAACTGGGGCAATTCATTGCTATCAAGCCGGTGATTGCTGACCTCACGGACATCGGCCGGGTGACGCAGCTACTGCGTGAAGAAGCTCCGGATATCCTGGTGAACTGCGCGTCGCTGCAGTCGTGGCGGGTGATTACCGGGTTGCCCAAGTTGTCGTTCGAAAAGCTCGATCAGGCCCAGTTCGGGCCATGGCTGCCCATGCACCTGACGTTGATGCACTGCCTGATGCAGGCGGTGAAGGCTTCCGGCATCTCGGCCAAAACCGTCAACGCGGCGTTCCCCGATGCGGTCAACCCGATCCTGGCTCGCGTCGGCCTGGCACCCGATATCGGTGTGGGGAACGTGGCCAACCTGATTCCCGCCGTGCGTCTTTCCATTGCGCGGTTGCTCGAATGTTCGCCCGCCGATGTGCAGGTGCAGTTGTATGCCCAGCACTACTTCAGCCACTACGTGCCGCGCGGCGGCCTGCCACCGCGTGCCAGCTACCGCCTGCTGTATGAAGTGCGCGACCGCCCACAGGTGGCACGCCTGCCGGCCGAGGCGATTTTTTCTACGGTGAAATCCGAGTTCCGTCGCCTGGGCGGGGTGGATGGGCAGTTCCTGACCGCGTGCTCCGCCGTCACGGTTATCGAAGGGCTGTTTTCACCCACGCCGGCGTGGGTGCATGCGCCTGGCCCACTTGGGCTTCCGGGTGGCTATCCGGTGCGGCTGCATGAGGGGCGGATCGAGGTGCAGTTCTCCGAGGCCTGCCCACGGGATGAGGCGGTGCGCATCAACAGCATCTGCCAGAGCCAGGACGGTATCGACGAAATCCATTGCGATGGTTCCGTCACGTACAACCCGCAGTGCATGGCCGTCATGCAATCGATGCTGGGCTACTCCAAGCACAGCATGTCCATCGAACAGTCCGCCGAGTTTGCCCGTGAGTTGGCGAGCAAGTACCTGTCCTTCAAGAATTCGACCTGGTAGGTATGTCATGAATCAGATGACCAGAAACAAGCACAACGACGTGGCCAGTTACTCCGCGCAGTACTCGACGGAATTTGTCGAACGTTGGGATGAGTTGATCGATTGGGAGAAGCGTAAGGCGGGGGAGGGCGGGTTCTTTGAAAACCTGTTGCGAAGCCACGGCGTGCAGTCGGTGATCGACGTCTCGACCGGCAGTGGTTTTCATGCCGTCCAGCTCAAGCAGGCCGGCTTTGACGTGGTCGCCACCGATGGCAGCAGCACCATGTTGACCAAGGCGCGGGCGAACTTTCGCAAACATGGCCTGGATATCCAGTCCCATTACCGTGACTGGCATTCACTGGATCCACAGGAACTGGGGCAATTCGACGCCGTGGTGTGCCTGGGCAGTTCGCTGTGCCATGTGTTTGAAGCCCATGATCGATTGAGGGTGCTGGCGAAATTCAGGGCCTTGCTCAAGCCGGGCGGGTTGCTGATTGTGGACCAGCGCAATTTCTTCGCCATCCGTGCCGGTAAATTCAAAGCCAGCGGTCATTACTATTACTGCGGTACGAACGCTTCGGTGAGCTTGGGCCAGGTCGATGAACGCCTGTGTGAGTTCATCTATTCCTTCGATGATGCGCAGCAGTACAGGCTGCAGGTTTACCCCCTGTTGCCGGGGGAATTGAAGGGGGAAGTGCTCAAGTCCGGATTTACCGACCATGAAAGCTACGGTGATTTCGAGCGTGACTACGACATGATGGATTGTGATTTTGTCATCCACACTGCGCGCGCCGAATAGGGAGGCTTGATGAGCACACTCGTACAGAGCAATGCCCGCCCATTGGACAGTGTCGTGCTGGCGATCGTCCTCACCGGGTTCGTGGCCAGTACCTACGGCTTTGGGGTTTACCTGTTCGCCAACCTTGTCGTGGACATGCGCCGCGACATCGGATTCGACTACACCACGGTGGGCCTGATCACCGGCGGCGCGCAGATTGGCTTCCTGCTGTTTTCGTCGGTGACCAGTTACATCAGCCGTTTCTTCGACGGCTGGAAAATCAGCCTGGTGTCCACCGTGATGACGTCCCTGGCGCTGCTGGGCCTGAGCGTCAGCGACAGCATCTGGTTGTCGGGGGCCTTGTTGATCCTGCTCGGTGGTTGCTCCGCCTCGGTGTACATCCCGCTGGCGGAAATCGTCACCAAGGGCTTCAGCCCGGGCAATCGCTCGCGGGTCATGGGGCTGATCTCCAGTGGCACCAGCTACGGTGTGTTCATCAATGGCTTGCTGGTGTCGTTCCTGACCTTGAATGGTGGCTGGCGCTCGATCTGGCTCACTGCCGGCCTGATCTCGGTGGCCCTGTGTCTGGTGGCCTGGTTTCTGTTGCGCAACCTGGCCGCGAGCCAGGACACCGGGTTTGCCGGCGAGCGCGCCGTAGCGTTTGACAGCCATCAGCCGTGGCTCAGCCGCTCGCTGTACCTGACCTGGGCCATCGCGTTTCTCAATGGCATGGCATTGCTGCCGTTCCAGACCTACCTGGCGCCCTTCCTGCGCGATGAATTGGGCGTATCGGTTCAAGACGCCGGGTTTATCTGGACCACCATCGGTGCGGTGGGCATGGCCTCGGGCTTTCTGGTGGGGTGGATTGCCGACAAGGTCGGTGTGCGGGCGTCGCTGGCGATGTGTTTCCTCAGTGCAGGACTGGCCGCCACCCTGGTGTTCAGTTTCAACAGCCTCCCGCCGTTCTACCTGGCCGCGTTCCTGTTTGCGCTGGCGTTCTATCCCATTTTCGGGCTGGTCCCCAGTTACATCGGGCAGATCGTGCCGGTCAGCCGGCTGACCCAGGCCTTTGGCATCGCCAATGTGCTGATCGGCTTGGGCGGGATGTGCGGCAACTTCCTGGGTGGCTTTTCCAAGGACCTCACTGGGTCGTTCTCGACGGTCTACTGGGTGGTTGCGCTGTTGCTGTTCGTGCAATGCGTGATGGTGTTCATGTTGGGTAAACCGCCGACTGCGGCGAAGGAGGGCGTGCGGCCATGAGTTATTTTCCAGACAGTCCAAGCCAGAACCTGCACGCGTTTGCGTTCAGCCATCGGCGCGCCGGACACGGGCACAAGCCTGCGGTCATCTGGCTGACGGGTATCTCGGCGTCCGGCAAATCGACGATCGCTGATGCGTTGGACATCGCCTTGCAGAAACAGGGGCGGATGACCGCGATCATTGATGGCGACTCGGTGCGTGGCGGGTTGTGCCGCGACCTGGGTTTTACCGACAGCGACCGCGATGAGAATATCCGGCGGGTCGCCGAAGTGTCCCGCTTGATGATGGAGGCGGGGCTGATGGTGATTGTCGCGCTGATTTCACCTTCGTCGGCCAGTCGGCATTACGCACGTTCGATCATCGGCAATGAGTTTTTTGTCGAAGTGCATGTGGATGCACCGTTGGAAGTTGCTGAACAACGTGATCCGAAGGGCCTGTATAAAAAAGCCCGTGCGGGCCAGATCAAACACTTCACCGGGATCGACTCCCAGTACGACGTGCCGGTGTTTCCTGAAGTGCATTTGAATACCCAGGCGCTTTCGGTGGAGCAGTCGGTCGAGGCGATTCTGGATTGGGTGGGGCACAACGACAGTCGCGGTTAGCCGTCTGTCTTTGCGTCGGCTTTGCGCCGGGATGACAATATCTGTAACTCGAAAAAACAGGGTAATCTGCGCCATCGCAGGGAGAACGCGTTTTTTCGGGAGCAGGCATGACACATTTTACGGGCACTGCAAAATCAATTCGCCTGATTGGCGGGGCCCGGGTCCTGGACTTCATCAATACCACCAATGGGCGTCGCCCCGGCACTTCGCTCAAGGTCATGGAAGAACGGCTCACCAGTTTTCAGTTCTTCTTTGAATGGGCCCTGCATGCGTCGTTGATCTCCGCCCGGGAGTTCGATGACTACAAGCCGATGGTGTTTGAGTCATCGATGGCCTACCAACCGAACCTCGACGCGATCATTGCGTTCAGGGAATGCCTGTACGCAGTGTTTTATCCGTTGTCCTTGCAAGCTGCCGCGCCCGACCACGCCTTGCAGCAGATCAACGAGGCCTTCCAGCAAGGCGCAGCACGGCGGGTGCTGCGTTCTGTCGAGGGCAAACCTGCCTGGGCGTGGATGCCTTGCACCACGGCGCAGGAGCTCACGGCCATGGTGCTGGGTCGCCTGGCCATCGAGGCCACGCAATTGCTGGTATCCGGTGATCTGCACGCATTGCGCAGTTGCAGCGCTACCGACTGCGACTGGGTGTTCCTGGATATCTCCAAGAACAAACAGCGCAAGTGGTGCCAGATGAGCGTGTGCGGCAGCCGGGAGAAACTCAGCCGGCTCAGACAGGTGGGTGGCAAAACGGCGCATTGAGGGCCCATGGCGAGTAGCAATTGCCCTGCTTAATAGGAAGCATTACTATTCACGCCCCGCCTCCCCAGTGCTCCCGCGATGATCCCTCAGCCGCCCCGCAGAACAGGCTTTTTCGAACACTACGAAGAGTTGATCGGGACCTGGACGCGCCGCCTGAGAAATCGCCAGCAGGCCGAAGACCTGGCCCATGACACTTTCGTGCGGGTGCTGGAGGCAAAATCCTCCGAGGTCGAGCAACCTCGCGCCTATCTGCATCAAACGGCGCGCAATATCGCCGTTGACGCCTTTCGACGCGAAGACCGTCGCGAGGCCATGACCCTGGAAGCCTTTGATCAGCGTTCGCCGCACACCGGCGACCCGGAACATTTCATGCACGCGATCCAGTTGGCGAACTCTATCGAGCGAGCCTTGGCCGAGCTGCCGCTCAATTGCCGCAGGATTTTCATCTGGCAGAAAATCGAGGGCCTGACCCAGCAGGAAATCGCCGACCGCCTGGGGCTGTCTAAAAACATGGTGGAAAAGTATATGATCCGCACCCTGCGGCATCTGCGCGACCGCCTGGACGCGATGGCGCCATGATCGCCCGCTCTGAAACAGGATCATCCATGATGGATAACCGTGCCCGAGACGAAGCCGCGCAATGGTTTGTGCGCCTGCAAGACGCCGAATTGAATGCTGCCGAACGCCAGCGTTTCGACGCATGGCGCACTGAGCATCCCGATCACCAGTATGAGTTCGATGTATTGCAGGGCGTGTGGAGCGCCGCTGACTTGCTGCCCAACGCCCGCCTGCAGGCGCTGTGCGAAGCGCCCGCGGAACGTCCCAGGCGCCGAGCCATCCTGCGTTATGCGGTGGCCGCCAGTGTGGTTGCAGTCGCGCTGGGGCTGGGCCTGTTCAGCGGGCTGGATCATCCCAAGCCCTACAGCGCCGAGTTCAGTACGCGTCTGGGGGAACATCGCCAGGTGGCCTTGCCCGACGGTTCGGTGATGGACCTCAATAGCCGCAGCATCGTCACGGTGCATTACGAAAAAGGTCGGCGTGGCGTCGAGATCAAGCAGGGCGAAGCGATGTTCAGCGTCGAACATGACACCAGCAGGCCCTTTGTCGTGGCGGCCGGGGCAGGGCAGGTGACCGTGACCGGCACGCGATTCGATGTGCGCCGCGATGACGACCAGACCCGCGTCATGGTCGAAGCCGGCACCGTGAAAGTACAAGGCCGTGCGCCGGACAAGATGGTGACGCTGACAGCGGGCCTGGGCAGCCATGTCGACAACCAGGGGCGGGTAGCCGCGGCCTACGCGGTGAACACCGAAGAATTGACCGCCTGGCGTACCGGCAAACTGGTCTTCAACAACGCTTCGCTGGGCGAAGTGGCCCGGGAAGTCTCGCGTTATCGGGAGCAACCGCTGCGGGTCAGCACGCCGGCCGTGGGCAACCTGCGCCTGACCAGCGTATTCAAGTCCAACGACACCGATGCCTTGCTCAAGGCGTTACCGCACATCCTGCCGGTAGCCTTGCGCACCTTGCCGGACGGCAGCCAGGAAATTATTTCACGCTGACATTCAGGTTTTTTTCGAGTTCTTCGTCTTCTCCTGCAACTGCAACTGGTTTGCATTAACAGCCGCACACTCTTGCGATCACAGGACTAGGTTCGACGTGAAAAAACTCGCCGTGAACAACAATAAAATCTCCCGCTGGGCGCCGCTGGCCCTGGCGCTTGCGGTCAGTGCCGCGCTGCCTGTGGCCTATGCCGCCGAGGCTATCCACATCAAGGCCCAGTCCCTGGGCACAGCGCTGAGCCAGTTGGGCCAGCAGACGTCCCTGCAAGTGTTCTTCAGCCCCGAACTGGTTGCGGGCAAGCAAGCGCCGGCGGTCGACGGCAACCTTTCCCCCGAACAAGCCCTGCGCCAGTTGCTGCAAGGCAGCGGCCTGGACTACCAGATCGATGCCGGCTCCGTGACCCTGCGCCCGCTGAACAGCGGCACCGGTGAAGCCGGCTCGCCGCTGGAACTGGGCGCCACCGATATCAAGGTGGTGGGCGACTGGCTCGGCGACGCCAACGCCGAAGTGGTGCAGAACCACCCCGGCGCACGTACGGTGATCCGCCGCGAAGCCATGGTGGAGCAGGGCGCGATGAACGTCGGCGACGTGCTGCGCCGTGTGCCGGGTGTGCAGGTGCAGGAATCCAACGGCACCGGCGGCAGCGATATTTCCCTCAACGTTGGCGTACGTGGCCTGACGTCGCGCCTGTCGCCACGTTCCACCGTGTTGATCGACGGTGTACCGGCAGCGTTCGCGCCGTACGGTCAACCGCAATTGTCGATGGCGCCGATATCCGCCGGTAACCTGGACAGTATCGACGTGGTGCGCGGTGCCGGTTCCGTACGCTACGGGCCCCAAAACGTCGGCGGCGTAATCAACTTCGTGACCCGCGCCATCCCCGAGAAATTCTCCGGTGAAGTCGGCACCACCCTGCAAACCTCCGCCCATGGCGGCTGGAAGCACATCGACAATGCATTTATCGGCGGCACCGCCGACAACGGCATCGGCGCCGCCTTGCTGTACTCCGGGGTCAATGGCAACGGTTACCGCAACAGCAACAATTCCAACGACATCGACGACGTGATCTTCAAGACCCACTGGGCGCCGACCGATCAGGACGACTTCTCGCTCAACTTCCATTACTACGACGCCAGCGCCGACATGCCCGGCGGCCTGACGCAGAAGCAGTTCGACGCCAACCCGTACCAATCGGTACGCGACTGGGACAACTTCAGCGGGCGCCGCAAGGACGTATCGTTCAAGTACATCCGCCAGATCGACGACCGTACCCAGGCCGAGGTGCTGACCTATTATTCCGACAGCTTTCGCGGCAGCAACATCGCCAACCGTGACCTGAAGACCCTCGGTTCCTACCCGCGCACCTACTACACCTTCGGCATCGAGCCACGCGTCTCCCGTGTATTCGATGTAGGCCCGAGCACCCAGGAAGTCAGCCTGGGCTATCGCTACCTCAAGGAAGGCATGCATGAGCAGGCGACCAGCCTGAATCTGGTCAACAATGTACCGACGCCGGGCGGACAGAGTGACGGCCATGTCTATCAGGATCGCACCGGGGGTACCGAGGCCAACGCGTTCTACATCGATAACAAGATCGATATCGGCAAGTGGACGGTGACTCCGGGGATCCGTTTCGAAGATATCCGCACCGAATGGCACGACCGTCCGGTGATCGCGTTGAACGGCACCCGCACCCAGGAAAAACGCCGCGAAGTCCACAACAACGAACCGCTGCCTGCATTGAGCGTGATGTACCACGTCTCCGACGCCTGGAAACTGTTCGCCAACTACGAGACCTCCTTTGGCAGCCTGCAGTACTTCCAACTGGGCCAGGGCGGCACCGGCGACCAGACCGCCAACGGCCTGAACCCGGAAAAAGCCAAGACCTACGAGGTGGGTACGCGCTACAACGACAATGTCTGGGGCGGTGAGCTGACGTTCTTCTACATCGACTTCTCGGACGAGCTGCAATACGTCAGCAACGACGTGGGCTGGACAAACCTCGGCGCCACCAAGCACACCGGTATCGAAGCCTCGGCGCACTATGACCTGTCGAACCTGGACCCGCGCCTGGATGGCCTGACCGCCAATGCCGGCTTCACCTACACCAAGGCCACGTCCGAAGGTGACGTGCCGTTCAAGGGCCGTGACCTGCCGCTGTATTCCCGTGAGGTGGCCACCTTGGGCCTGCGTTACGACGTCAACCGCTGGACCCATAACCTGGATGTATACGCCCAGTCCGGCCAGCGTGCGCCAGGTACAACCAGCACCTATATCACCCAAGGTACGGCTGACGGCCAGTACGGTGATATTCCGGGCTACGTCTCGGTCAACGTGCGCAGTGGCTATGACTTTGGCGAGCAGTTGTCCAACCTGAAACTGGGCGTTGGTGTGAAAAACGTCTTCGACCAACAGCACTACACCCGTTCCAGTGACAACAATGCTGGACTGTACCTTGGCGAGCCGCGAACGTTCTTTGTACAGGCCAGCGTCGGGTTCTGATCGAAACACTGCCGCTCTTCCTGCCCGGGTTGAGCGGCAAAACCTACCGATAGAGGGGTTTGTTTTTCATGCCTTCAAATGTTCCTCCTACCAGGTTTCTGGAAACTTTCAGCCTTCTCAGGAACCGGCTCCCACAGTTCTGCCACACAGGATAGGCCTGCGTGCGCTGGTTTCCTTGACGACTAATAGAGCCCAAGGACGCTGGAGCAGTGATGTCAGGCGCCTGAATAGACCGAACTGGAGAACAGGAATGTCGGTATCGCCATACAATCACAGCGTCGCCCCTAACCTTGATAATGCCTCTCCGGGGGAAGAAACGCGCAGCAGCGAACGGTCTGCCATCACATCAAGGGCCCTGGTCTCGGCAGGGATCCATTTCGCCTCGCAGTCCAGTCATTGCGGCCCGGTATTCGGTGGCCCGCCGCCGCGCCCACTCCCCGAGAATGTGCGCCCGAACCCAGGCCCACCTCCACGTCCGAACCCTGCGTTGCCGGACCCTTATCTTTCAAAGCAAAGCAACGAGCAATTGGCCCAGGCGCTTTTGAACAGCTATGACGCGTTCAGGGGCCGCTGGCCTTCGCGCTCTGTCACGCGAAAGAGTGTGCAGAAAATGGCCAATCAACCGTTGACCGGTGATCCTGCCAAAGACGCGAATATTCGGTTGGCGAAGGAACTGCTGCGACGTCCTGGGCTGCTGCAAGCGCTCGATCGAAATGGCAGCACCGGTGAACTGAACGGTCGTTTGTCCAAGGACGACATCAAGAGCTTCATTCAGTCCGATAATCCATTGAAATCGAAGGACGATAAGCAACTCGTCCAGGAAATGCTCAACCATTTCAATGAGTTGAAAGGAGGGTATTTCAGTAGCACGATCAAGCTCAGGGACCTTCACGCCCGCGCGATGCAACCATTGACCGGTAACTCCCGCAACGACCATCTCACCCTCCTGGCACGGGAAGTCATGGCGCGCTCGAACCTGATGGCGACTATGGACAACGTTGAAAGCTGGCGGCGCGATGGCAAGATTTCTCGACAGGAACTGAACGCATTGCTTCGTTAGACCTGAGGCTGCCCTCTGCTGCACCGCGCAGCAGAGGTTGGTGAGCGCTCGGCGCAGCCCATACAATCCAGTCATGCAAGAGCTGTATGCGAGTGTGTATCACAAAGAAGATATCCATCGGTCATTGCCTGCCGATGGAGCCTTCATCATACCGGACCGGATCTGGACTATGAATTCGACATCTTTTGAATCCCGTCATGCTCAGTACAAAATCTCGACGTTGGCCGCACCTGCGCAGGAGGCGGAAAACCCGAGAGAACCTCTGGGACTCTATCTCACATCCTCGCCCCGGTTCAGCTTCAAGGCGCCCACCGCGGAAGATTTTGACAAAGGCTCTCGAGCCCTCATGGAAGAGTCGACCCCCGGTTCGGTTATTTCAATGTTTTCCAGTCTTTGGAACAAGTTGGTCCGCCGCTAGGCCTTGCAGTTTCACATCGACACAATTTTTTAGGGCATGGAGGCTCGACAAGGTGAACTGGTTACAAACGCTCAAGATTCATTCGGGTATATGCGGCGTTTTGGACGGCGGTCTTCGGAACCATCGTTTTCTCGGAGCCACTCAACCAGAGCTTGTGCCACGTTGATTTCAAGGTGTTTTCGAGGATCAGTCGACCAAGGCACGGGTTACGTAATCTAGATAGGGTGGAGGTTAATCATGGTCGGTAGTGTCAATAACTATTTGCAGTCGATAGTGTCAAGTACACTGAATACTTCTTCGGCAGGCGCGGGGCGGCGCACGGGCAACGGTCAGGCTCGCGATGCAATCGATACGCGTGCGCTGGGCAAGCCGCTGCCGGCGGCGCCGTCATTCGGCGCCAGTTTTTTGAATGGCGCCTCAAGGCACTTTGACGGTCAGAATTTGTATGGCGGCATGACGAAGGCCGGCAACCCCTTTGTCAGTTCAGACGACCACCTGTTGGCGACGGACCTGAAGAACAACCTGTCATTACTGGACGCGTTCAAGAAAGATGGTCAGTTGACCCAGGCTTCCTTGCTGGAGATAGCTAAAGAGGAACCCAGCAGCAGTAAGGTCTCGGAGCGCACCATCATGTTGGCGCGAGAGATACTCAACCGTCCTCGGCTGAACGAAGCTATCTTGGAAAAGGGCGGTAAGATCACGCATGACAGCCTCGGCAAAGCCGCCGACTTGCAGGTTGGCAACACCAACCCCAACACCCAAAGCGCGGACCCGTTCCATGCGAAGACCGATGCGCAGGTCGTCCAGATTTTCAGGGGCATGTTTGACGATTTACGCGACAAGTCGGAAGACCGGACGTTCTTCTTCGAAAAACATCGCTACGTGAAAAAAGACACGATCATCGAAATGAGCAAGGACCCAGACCAAACCGATAAGAACGGTGAGCCTTTACGAGATGCGCGTACTGGGTTTCCTTTAAAGAAATACAGCGAGCAACAGGTATACCTTGCCAAGAATCTTATGGAGAGGCCAGGGTTGATGGCCTCTCTAGACAGTTCCAAAGCCAATGGTCACAACATTTTCGGCAGCCATAACGACGATGGATGGTTGAAAAACTACAGCCTTGATCGCTGGCTGAAAAACGACAAGGAAGAAAAAGGGCGATAGGCCCTGCAGGCGAGCATGAGCGGTTTGAAATACTCAAACGGCCCATGCCGCTTCGCTCTCATACCCGCAGTATTTTCCCACTGATTGCCACCACCGCCAGCAACATACCGACCAACAGGAAGGCGGTTGCCAGGCTGCTGCCGTGGGCGATGAAGCCGATCACGGCCGGCCCGGCCAATATCCCGGCATAGCCCAGGGTAGTGATGGCCGGTACGGCAATATGTTCTGGCATGACAGTCTGTTTACCGACGGCTGTGTACAGCACCGGAACAATATTGGAGCAACCGGCGCCTATCAATGTGTAACCCAGCAAGGCCATTTCCCAGGCGGGGGATAGGGTAGCCAGGAATGTGCCGGCGGCCGCAAGTGCACCGCCGCCCACAATCACCCGGGTAGCACCCAGCCGGCGCACGATGGAATCTCCGGTCAATCGTCCGACCGTCATGGTCAGGGCAAAGGCTGCGTAACCCAGACCTGCATAGGCTTCATCGAGGCCGCGCTCGGCACTGAGAAACACCGCGCTCCAGTCAAGTACCGCACCTTCTGCCAGGAACACGATAAAGCACAGGCAACCGATGAACAGCACCACACCGTGAGGTACGGCAAACGCCGGGCCCGAACTCTCACTGCCGTAAGGCAGCAGATGCGGCGCGGCCTTGAGCAGTGCTGCCAATGTGATGACAATCACCACCAGGGTCGCCTGCAACGGCGACAGGCCCAGCCCGAGCAGACCCGAGACACCCGCTGCACCGACGATCCCTCCCAGGCTGAACAGCCCATGAAAGCCCGACATCATGGTTTTGCCGCTGGCGCGTTCAACGATCACCGCCTGCAAGTTGACCGTGGAATCCACCGTGCCCAGGCCGGCACCGAACAGGAACAACCCAGCCATCAGCAGCGGAATCGAACTGACCGTCGCCAGCAGCGGCAATGCCAGGCAGATCATGATCGTCCCGGCGCTCAGTACGCGTCGGCAGCCGAAACGTGAGGCCAAGGCACCCGCGGCGGGCATGGCGATGATCGAACCGACCCCCAGGCACAGCAGCAACAGCCCCAGCGTGCCCTCGCTCAGACCGGCGCGAGCCTTGGCATACGGTACCAGCGGCGCCCAGGCCGCGATGCCGAAGCCGGCAATGAAGAAGGCGATACGGGTCGACATTTGCTCCAGCCGCCCGGGAACCACGGGCGCTGAGGTGGGGATGGCAGTCATGAAAAGTCCTTGGTTTTGCGTTCAACGAACGATGTCCGGCGCGACATCCTTGCACATCAGGCCTTGGTGTGCGAGCCGGGTTCCGTTGGGATTCGAGCTGCCTTGAATTTTATTTTTACAAGCTGGAACGCCAGGGCGGGTTGCAGCCACATAAGTCGTATCGAGTTTGTAGGAGGCGGTCTGGAAGGTGTGTAATCCCTGCGGGAACGATTGAACCCCAGGGTTCTCGCGGTGGATTACCACCTTCCAGGCCGCTTCTGAAACTGCGTCAGGCGGGTGGTGTGCAACGGCGGGATCCCACACAATCGAGCAACTCCTTTTTTGCGATCAGCGCATACCTCGGTGGATGACCTCATGACTCTGTTCTACGACGCTCGCGGCAATATCTATGGTGTGGTCAGCCCGGCTTCATTGAGCAGCAAGGGCATTAATGTACCCGAGAGCGCTGAGTGTGCCGCGCGCACTCGTGGTGCCTGGGCAGCGTCGGCCGTCGCCTCGGAATGCAGTTGGGGCTTGTTGCCGCGTCCGGTCGATGGCAAGGCCCACCGTTGTGATGGTCTGCTGGTGGGGCCGTTTCAGGACGAGCCGCCGTTCGACCTGTTGATCGTTAACACCGACGGCACTCTGGCCGAGCGCAGCGGCAATGGGTTGACGATTTTCGCCCAGGCCCTCACCGACCGGGGCTTGATGACCGAAGCCTGCGAGTTACGGGTGCATCACGACAAATCGGATGCGGTCTCGCCAGTCGCCACTCGGGTGGAGCCAGCCGTTCGTGACGACGTCGCAGGGTTCTGGCTTGACCTCGGAGTGCCCGCCTTCGGACCTGCGGCGGTGGGCGCGCAGGGGGTTGGCCAGGTGTTTCAGGAGGGCACTGAACTGAGCCATGTCACCGAGCTGGCGGCGATCAGTCCACAGTGGGCTGCCAGTCAATTCGTGCGGGTGGGCAACCCCCATTGTGTGACGCTGGTCCAGCAGCTCTCGACGTTGCCGGACAACGCACAGATGCTGCTGCCAAACCTGTTCCAGCCCTTGAAGGCGATCGCCTTCGCGCCCCCTGCGGGCGGTGGCCTGCCTTGTGAGGCGGGGGTCAACTTGCAATGGGCGGCGCGCCAGCCTGGCAACCGGGTCATAGCGCGGGTGTTCGAGCGCGGTGAGGGGCCGACCGCGTCTTCCGGCACCAGTGCCAGCGCCGTCGCCTGCGCGGCATGGCGTGCGGGCTGGGTCGAGAGCGGTGATGTCGCGGTGGTGATGCCGGGTGGCGTTGCGCCGGTACGCTTGCACACCCAGGGCGAGACGCTGTTCGGCGTCAGTCTGTTCGGGACCGCACGGCTGCAGGCCTGAGGTTTTTTAACGGCCGACGCTGTGATTCAGTGTCGGCTGTTTCTTTGTCAGTTAGTTGTTATTAAGAAGGTTGATGTAGGGCATTTCTTATTGTTAAGAAGTGGCGCATTGACTCGTTTTATTATTTTGTAAAAGACACTTCCAACTTCTTTGTACGAATCTTCTTTTTTATTTTAAAACAGCCGATTTTCGCCCGTAATCGCTAAGCTTTGAGGCGTTCAGGGGCTTTTTCTCGGCAGTTTATTCGCACACTTAACGAGGCAAAGCATTCCTGCGTGCTCATTCATTTATGGCGGGTAACAACGGATGGTTAACGCGTTTGTTTCGTCACGTTTCAAACTGATTCTTCCCTGCATGGAAACGGACTTTCAGGTGCTGGCATTCAACGGCCGCGAGCGCCTTGACCAGCCTTTTTTCATCCAGGTGCAGGTGGTGAGTGAAAATCCTTCCCTTGACCTCGAGAGGTTGCTCCATCAACCCGCCTACCTGGATTTCGGAATGGGCGAAGGGCTGCATGGTCAGGTTTACGCAATCGGCCGGGACGACCCTGGCCGGCGCATCACGCTCTACCACCTGACCCTGGCACCGCGCCTGGCCTACCTTGCACACCGGCGCGACCAGCGGATCTTCCAGCAACGCAGCGTGCCGCAGATTATCGCGGCGGTGCTTGAGCGGCATGGCATCCTGGCGGACGCCCATGCATTCGAGCTTGGTCCCGTGGTGTATCCGCCACGCACGTTCTGTGTGCAGTATGCGGAGAGCGACCTGCACTTCATCCAGCGGCTGTGTGAAGAGGAGGGCATTCATTACCATTTCCGTCACAGCGCGGATGCCCATCTGCTGGTGTTCGGTGATGACCAGACGGTGTTTCGCCGTTTGCCCCAGCAACGCTATTGCCCTGCTGGCGGGCCGCAAGCCGCTACGCAGGTCGTCCAGCGTTTTGATGTGCGCCTGGCCACGCGCACCCAGAAGACGGTGCGTCGCGATCATGACTTCGAACAACCTTCATTGCTGCTGCAGGACTGCGCCGGCTCGGCTCCGGCGCAACCTCTCGAGGACTATCGTTACCCAGCGGGATTCACGGGTCATGCCCGGGGCAAGCGCTTGGCGCGGCGGGGCTTGGAGCGTCACCAGCGCGACCGTCTTCGCGCATTGGGCCGCAGTGATCAACCGGCGCTGCGCAGCGGGCATTTCCTTGACTTGCGCGATCACCCCGATCCGTCCTGCAATGACTTGTGGCTGATCACCTCGGTGCGTCACGAAGGTCATCAGCCGCAGGTGCTGGAGGAGGCGACGCCCACGACTGATGGCTTCCAGGGGTATCGCAATCGCTTCACCGCGACGCCTTGGCAAGCGGTGCATCGACCGCCCCTCAAACATTCCAAGCCGACCATCCATGGCAGCCAGACCGCAACGGTGACCGGGCCGCCGGGGGAAGACGTGCATTGTGACGCCTATGGCCGGGTAAAGGTGCGCTTCCACTGGGACCGCCTGGACAAGGCGGATGATAAAAGCAGTTGCTGGGTTCGGGTTGCATCCGGATGGGCCGGTGACGGGTTCGGTACAACGATGATCCCGCGTGTGGGCATGGAAGTGCTGGTGACCTTCCTTGAAGGGGACCCGGACCAGCCGTTGATCAACGGTTGCCTGCCCAACGCGTCGCACCGGCCGGCCTACCCCTTGCCGCAGCACAAGACCCGCAGCGTCTTGCGCACCCGCAGTACGCAGGGGGGCGAGGGCGCCAACGAGTTGTACCTGGAGGATCGTCGTGGCGAGGAGCTCATTTACCTTCGTGCACAGCGGGACCTGGAGCAGCAGGTCGGCCATGACAGTCGGTTGGAAGTGGCGGGGGAGCGACGGGAAGTCATTCATGGATTGAGTACGGCTCACCTGGCCAGCGAGGAGCATCGTCACATCACCGGCGATCGCAGGATCGTGCTCAAGGCGAGCGACTACCTCGATGTACAAGGTGACAGCCGGACCCATGTGGGGCAGACCCTGATCCTGGAGGCCGGGCAGCAGTTTCATCTCAAGTCCGGTGCCAGCCTGGTGATCGACGCCGGGGCGCAACTGAGCCTCAAGGCGGGGGGCGAGCATCTGGTCATCCAGGCCGGCGGCATCTTCAGCAGTCGCCCCGTTACCCTGGGTGGAGCGCCGTCCGTCACCCTGGCGGCGAATGCCTCGGCGGCGATCGACACACCCAGGATCTCCCTGGTGCAAGGCAGCCTCATGAACCTGGCCAAGCAATTGGGGGCCGATTACTGCCCGGTGTGCGAGCGCTGCCGTGAAGGACGGTGTGAACTGCCAGGGAGGGCCGCTTGATGCCAAGCATGCCAGGCCAGTGGATGGACCAACAGCAACAGCGGGGACGGCGACTGTGCTTGATCCTTGAAGGGCAGAGCGACGCGCGCGCACCGCTGCTGGAGGTACGCGACTTGCCGGCGTACCGCAGTGTTTACGCCGAGACTGCCGTAGCGGAGTTGGCGGCAGAAGGCCCATTGATTGTGCTGCTGGGCCCGCTGAACGAGCACGCTTTGCTTGGCCTATTGCAGCAACCCGAGACGAACTGGGGCTGGCTGGGCAGTTTACCCGGCGAAGACCTGACGGCAGTGACTCGACACTGGCGTGACAGGCTGCTGGTGGGCCCTGAAGGCGCTCAATCGCTGTACCGCTTCCACGACAACCGTACCCTGGCGCGTGCCCTGGCCCATCTGGGCCAGGACCGCTGGCCGGCATTTCTCGGGCCATTGATCAGCGTGTGCTATTGGCACGAAAACCGCTGGCACACGGCTGACAACCAGGCCCCCGGCGAGTATCCGGTGCCGGATCCCGCGCCCTGGCTGGATGCGCCCAACCCAAACGCAGCGGCCATCCTGCACGCCAATATCCTGCGTTACCTGTTGACCGAACACAGTGAGGACCTGGCGACATTGGTGGAATTCCAGGACCCGCGAACCTGGCTGGCACAGGTACTGGAGCAGGCGCGTGCCTGGCAGTGGCAGGGGCCGGAGCAGCTTGAGTTTCTGGTGGTGCGAAGACTGGAAGAGGCGACTCGGAGCAGTGTTTTGCAGTGGCAGCCCAGGGTCGGTGAAGCGCCTGGGGAGCACTTTGAGCGAGTAGTGGAACAGTGGCGATTGATGGGGGGAAAGCATGAGTAGGCGAAGGTGGGCGGGGGTGATGGTGCTGGGGGTACTCGGGCTGACGGGGTGTGGGGGCAAGCCTGTGGATCGATTTACGTTGGAGGTGGATTTGCCGGCGCAATTCCGCTTCATCGGTGGCGCCAATTACGGTCCAGCGACGGGGGAAACCTGCACGTTGCCCAGGCGTCGAGGCAAGAGGCCCGAGAGAAAGATCTTTATTGCGCATTACAAACCGGTGGCTGAACGCGTGAGTTTTGAACTGCCGCTGACTGAAGTCATTGAAGGGTGCCCTACGGTTTTGCGGAGTGTGGATTTCAGAACTTATGCAAAGTGGGGGCCTCGAGATTCAGACGTTGGAGGAGATAATTCAAGCTTTTCAGTGCGAGATTATTCGGATCCTGATGTACCGGGGATGCCAGAGACGGGAGTTCAGGAACTACACCGACAATGTCAGTGGATGTTTCGGACTGCGGGCCCACAGCACGCAATCATTAAGGTCCTTACATGCAGCGCTTTTGGGGGGGCGAGTCAGCCGAAAGAACAACGAGCAGGCGTAGTTGTGCAAAGGGATCAGTTACCTGGGAAGACTCTCAGGCTGGTTCTGACATTGACTGATGATGAGGAACCCTATTTTGACGATAGCTGGGTGGTCGTTCCCGGTGGATGGCGGCGTTGCAAAGGTAAAAACCATGAGGACCTGTATGCGTTTTGCAACGGCAATACTAGCGACTTTAAACCTATAAAAATGCCGGATGGCCGCATCTGTGATGTCTACCCATCGTGCAAGTAGCAGGGAGCAAGTTCATGAAGATGGATGCAAGGAAGCAAGCTTTTTTCAGTGATATCAAGCCGGCCTGTGCATTGCGCGGGCATTGGGTAAGCTTTTGTCTGGTCGATGAACTCGGTGTTGGTGGGGCGTACGGTGGATTGCCTTACACAATCCACGATAGCGCAGGGCAAGAGTACAAGGGCAGGCTGAACGGTGAGGGCTTTGCCAAGCTATCCAATATTTACTGCGGACCTGTGGTCCTTGTTTTTGACGAGCCTTACTCGGGAGTTGAGCAACCGTATAAGTATCTAAGGGGGCGCAGCGCTTACAAACTTCCTATTACCGAGCTTCAACGACGGGCTGAACAGACTAGATTTGCGGCCTATGATGGTCGCCGTACCGAAGGTAATCCTGCTCAACAAAAAGCCAGCCATTTTTATCAAGTTGAGGTTCGCGATTTAGTCCGCCACGCCGCCCATTTACCCCCGATTGAACAGAGAGCTCATCAACCTCGACGGCATGCGTTAAAAATGTTGGCCGACCTTGGATTTGGGCCACCCGAAACAACCTTGGCAGGGATCGTGCTATTCCCCAACAGCCATACTGCTCTTGAGGTTAGACCGCTGCGGGCTTTGCGCCCGATGCTTTCAACCGAAGACAGCTTCTGTGCCTTGAACCTGTATCAGCTAGCGTTGATGGCCACCTTGAGTTACTGCAATTTCGGCCAGGAGCCACCTCAACAGCCTCAAGAGGAGGTTCATTTTCCACTCGACCCCAGCGTCGGTCATTTTTTTGCTGAGAAACTTTCGGGTTATCACGAGGCCTGGCGAGTCGATTCGGAGGAACAGCAACGTTTCTATCCGATCTACGAAGAGGTCCCGTATTCCCGACGCTTCGAGATTTTGCCTTTCGATCCTGTGTTGTATCCAAAAAATCGACCGGACTTGGGTGATAAGCAGGAGCACCCAGCGAGTTTGCATTTTTTTGATGATGAAGCGTTTGGTACTGATACGCAGGCATTTATCAGTCATCACGATGAGGTGATCCTGATTGCTGTGCGAGGTACCGCCAGCGCCGCCGATGGACTACGGGATGCAAACGCCCATCAGGTGGCTTTTGCCGAGGGTGTCGGCAAGGCACACGAGGGCTTCTATCAGGCTTACCGGGCGATGCGTGATTTCGTGCTGCACTACCTCACTCAGTTTCATATAGGGCAACGAATCGTCATCTGCGGACACAGCCTGGGCGGCGCGATTGCGTTGTTATTGGCAGAAGGGCTACGTCGTATTCCTGATCAAAACTACAACATCCTCCTCTACACCTACGGCGCCCCCCGCGCCGCCGATTCCGAATTCACCGCAGGTGCCTCAACCCTGGTCCACCACCGCATCGTCAACCACAACGACCCCGTCCCCAGCGTCCCGGCCCCATGGATGAACACCACCGCCAAGCTCTGGGTCCCAGGTGCCGTCACGCTGTTCAGCGCCCCCGCGCCGGGTGGGTTGCTGTTCGCCGCCGGCCTGGTACGTTTCGGTGGCAACCCCTACGAGCACCATGGCGAACAATACCATTTCATGCCAATCACGCTCGCGGACGGCACGCATTCTTCGGTGTTGTGGCAACCCGGTTGTGAGTCCATCCAGGAGGCCGGCTGCAACCGGGCGCTGCAACTCAGCGGTGACATGCCTGAACGTGACAACCTGCTCAAGCAGCTGTTCCAGGCCAGCCAGCACTTCATGACCGCCAGCTACATTCCGGCCGCCTGGGCAACACTCCGGCGCTGGCAGCAAACCCAGGAAAGCAATGGGCCCTTGGTAACGCCGAGGGAATTCGAATTGCTCGACCGTGCACTCGAGAGCATGCGCGAGCAATTGCGCAACAAGCGTAGGGAGTTGACCCGTCTAAAGGCGGCCAACGACCGGGGCTATGAGCATAACGAAGCCTTGAACGCCGAAATCGACCGTTTGCACAGCAGTCGCGAGCGCCTTGCGACCCTGCGTTGGCGCCGTCTTGAAGCCCGTGATGTCTATGGCAGTCATGCCCATGGTGCCCACTTGGCAACGAGCCTCAAGCGCTGGTTCAGCCACCGTGAAAATCGCGAGCTGTCGCAGGTCGCCCGTATCCCTCCCGCCCTGGATAACGACAGGGGGAGGGCACATACGCTGGATATCGACTCGATCGTCTGACCGAGGTGTTTACGCAAACTCTACCTGGGCTGGCCGGCGTGTCATCAACACTTTGCCGTTGCGGATCGAGTACAGCGGCAGGCCCTGGCTGCGGATCACCTCGTAGTCGCTGTCCGCCGAGAGGATCAACAGGTTGGCCGGGCGTCCCTGCTCCAGACCGTAGCGGTCACCCAGGGCCATGGCTTTGGCGCTGTTGTCGGTGACCAGGTCGAGGGCGCTTTGCAGGTTGCGATAGCCGAGCATGTGGCAGATGTGCAAACCGGCTTCGAGTACCCGCAGGATGTTGCCGTTGCCCAGTGGGTACCAGGGATCGACGATGGAGTCTTGGCCGAAGCACACATTCATGCCGGCCTCGAGCAGTTCGTTGACCCGGGTGACGCCACGGCGTTTTGGGAAGCTGTCGAAGCGACCTTGCAGGTGAATGCTCTCGGTGGGGCAGGAAACGAAGCTGATACCGGAATGTCCCAGCAGGCGAAAGAGCTTGGCGCAGTAGGCGTTGTCGTAGGAGCCCATGGCGGTGGTGTGGCTGGCAGTGACGCGGGCGCCCATGTCGCGGCTGCGGGCCTCTTCGGCCAGTACTTCGAGAAAGCGCGAATGTGGGTCGTCGGTTTCGTCGCAGTGCACATCCACCAGGCAGCCGGTGCGTTCGGCCAGGTCCATCAGGAACTTCACCGAGCTCACGCCCTGGTCGCGGGTGTATTCAAAGTGCGGGATGCCGCCGATCACATCGGCGCCCAGGCGGATGGCCTCTTCCATCAGTTCGCGGCCATTGCGGTACGACTCGATGCCTTCCTGGGGGAACGCGACGATCTGCAGGTCTATCAGGTGTGTGCTTTCCTCGCGTACTTCCAGCATGGCCTTGAGCGCGGTAAGGTCCGGGTCAGTGACGTCGACGTGGGTGCGTACATGCTGGATACCGTGGGCAGCCAGGGCCTGGATAGTCTTTTTGGCGCGGGTCTTGGTGTCTTCCTGGGTGATGGTGGCCTTGCGTTCGCCCCAGCACTCGATGCCTTCGAACAGGGTGCCGCTCATGTTCCAGCGTGGTTCGCCGGCGGTCAGCGTGGCGTCAAGGTGGATATGCGGTTCGACAAAGGGCGGGATCACCAGGTTGCCGGCGGCGTCCAGGTCCCCCGCGCCCAGGTGCGGTACTGTCGATTGCGCGGTGATACTGGCGATCCGGCCATGTTCCAGGTGCAGATCATGCAGGCCTTCACGGTTGCGCAGGCGGGCGTTGATGATGTGCATGGGCAAGTTCCTCTTGGCTAAAAACAATCAGGCAGACAGTCGCCAGATCATCAGCGCAATGCCGATGTCCAGGCGATCATATGAATTATCCAGCGTCAGCCCGCACAAGGCTTCGATGCGCTGGACACGGTGTGTCAGGGTGTTGCGGTGCACGGCGAGCCGCTGGGCGGCGGCCACCAGGTTACCATTCTCGTGAAACCAGGCTTCCAGGGTCGGCATCAGGTTGGGGCCATGCTGCGCGTCGTGGCGCAGCAAGGGGCCGAGGCGTTCATGGAGGAATTGATCGAGCAGGGCGCGATCACGCACGCCACTGAGTAACTTGAGTACGCCCAATTCGTCGTACACGCACAGACCGGCGCGCTCGCTGAAACGCCGCGCAGCCGCCAGTGCCTGGCGTGCTTCATCCTGCGCCTGGGCCAGGCGTGCCGGTGGATGCGCGGCGGCGCTGAGGCCGATAAACAATTTGAGCGGCGCCAGTCGCAGATTCAACGGGTTGAGCCAGTTGGCCAGGTGCTGGCGGTTGACCAAGGCGGCGACGGCGTCCGAGGCCGGCAGCAGCAGCGTCCATTGGCCGGCCCGCCCAAGTACCGGCAACCCCGCCGACACCTGGCGCAAGCGCCGGTTGATGGCGTCATGTTGCCGCGCCAGTTGTACCTCGACCGCCGCCGCGTCGCCTTGGGCAAACAGCAACTCACTGCCTTCCAACTGCAGTTGCACCACCTGCCAATGCCCGGCCAACGACAGACCCAACTGTCCGCCACGGTGCAGCAGCAAATCCAGGGACTGATAATCGCCCGTCAGCAAACGCTCCAGCACATCGTCCCGCGAGCGACCCAACTGCTCGGACTGGATCAGCGCCGAACCAATGGCCTGGGTCACCAGCACCATTTTCAGCGAGTAGGGCTGTTCGATCAGCGGCATGCCGGCGGCTTCGGCAGCCTCCAGCAAACGCTGGGGGATCGCCTGGATGTACGCCGGCCCCGTGAGGATCACCAACCCGGCCACCTGACGCTCGCAGGCTTCCTCCAGCAGTTGCATCAAGTTGCCTTCGTCGCGCGGGTGGTTGATCCCGGTGACGAATACCAGCTCGCCGCCCAATACCCACTCGGCAATCCCGCTGTTTTCCGCCACGTAGGGCCAGCGCACGCCGTTCTCCAGGCCGGCCGTGCCGGCGCGCAGGCGCATGGATTCCAGGCCCGGCAGGGCCAGCACATCGGCGATGGTCAGGCTCATGCCTGGGCGTCAACCAAGGGTGCCCGCACGCGCAGCACGGCGGTGAGCGCGATGTAGGTCAGCGACGCGGCCACGATACCCACCAACGGCGCGACCCAGGGCGAGTTGAACGCCAGCACCGTGCCCACCGCGTAGGCCACCAGCCCTGGCCAGTTGAACGCTGGCAGGCGTGCGTCGGCCAGGCGTGGATAGTGGCCGCGATAGCGGTAGAAGAAGTCCGCCATGATCACCCCGCCAATCGGTGGGATCACCGTGCCCAGCAGAATCAGGTACGGCACCAGCATGTCGTACATGCCCAGCAACGCCAGCAGGGTGCCGATCACCGCACCGGCCAGGGTTACGGTCTTGCGGCGTTTGGTGCGCAGCAGATTGCAGCCGGCCACGGCGAAGTTGTAGATGGTGTTGTCCTGGGTGCTCCAGATATTGAGCAGCAACATGGCCATTGCCGCCATGGCAAAGCCTTGCAGCAGCAACACTTCGACCACGTCCGGTTGCTGATAGACGATGGCGCCGTAGGCACCGATCAGCACCATCAAGCCGTTGCCGATAAAAAAACCGATCAGGCTGGCCAGCACCGCCACCTTGGCCGAGCGCGAAAAGCGTGTCCAGTTGGTGGCCTGGGTCGCACCGCTGACAAAGGTGCCGAACACCAGGGTGATTGCCGTGGACAAGTCCAACTCACCGGTGGGCACCACCGCGAGCAGCCCATCCAGCCCGCCGACCTTTACCGTGGCTACCCACATCGACAGAAACAGCAGGATGCCCATGGCCGGCACCGCGATGTAGGACAGAATCTCCAGCCCGCGATAACCAATGTAGGCCGTGGCACAGAACACCAGGCCAAATACCACCATCAACGCCAGCACGCTGCCCTGGCTGAGTTCGAAATACTTGCCCAGCACCACTGCGGCGGTGGCCGTGCCCCAGGCGTACCAGCCGATCTGGGTGAAGCCGAGGATCAAATCGCTGAGCTTGCTGCCCACTTCGCCAAAGCAGAAACGCCCCATCAACACCGAGTTCAGCCCGCTCTTGAACGCGATGTAACCCAGGCCTGCGGCGTAGATGCCCAACAGCAGGTTACCCAGGGCCACGACGCCGAGCATGTCGGTGAAACTGAACGCCACTCCTAGCTTGCCGCCGGCAAACATGGTCGCGGTAAAAAACGTAAAGCCCAACAGCACCATGGCGGTCGACGCCAGGCCTTTGCGCGCATGCATCGGGACTTCGCTAAGGGGGTAATCGTTGCCCGGTTCTTGCTGCGTCATGTGCCTTGCTCCCTGAATGAGTGACGCAGGCCTATTGCACCGTGCGTGCCAAGGCGGCAGCAGTGGCGAGCGCACGATGGGCGCTGTGCACCGTGCACAGTATTTATAGCCAAACAGGGGGCAAATGCCTCGAGAAACGGTCGCAGTGCCCAATCGGGCACGAAAGCGGTGCAGCAGTGATACAAATTGGATCAGTCGAACAGCGTGTGGGTGGTCTCGCCACGATGGAAGGCGAACGCTGCCTCCAGATCACTTTCGATGGTGCGCCCGCGGGACAGCGGCGGCAGCTCGTCCAGGCGGAAAAAACCCACCTCGGTGGTCTCGAAGCCTGCCATCGGTGCCGACTGATCCACGGGTTCGCACAGGAAATACAGCTTGTAGAAATCCCGTACGTCCGGCCGATACAAGCCCTTGGCCTTGTGCGTGACGCTGTACAACGCCCGGGCCGTCACCGTCAGCCCGGCTTCCTCGCGAATTTCCTTGACGATGTTTTCCGCCGCCGACAAGCCGATATCGGCGTAACCGCCTGGTAACGCCCAGCAGCCATCGGTCAATTCGCGCACCAGCAGAATCCGGTCACCCTCAATCACCGCGCCGCGCACGTCGATCATCGGCGTCGAGTAACGCTGGGCGAAGTCGCTGACCAAGCCGGTGATACGCTCCAGGGGCACATTGCCCAGTTGCGCAAGCATGCTGTGGGCAATCTCGGCAATTTCCTCCAGGCGTTCACGCTCGAAATCATCGGTGCAGAAGTGCAGGCCCGTGGAGGCCAATGCCTGCAAGCGTTTGGCCTGGGCCAGCCAGGTGTTTTCCATACATTCCTCATCGGTGTGCGAAAGGCGGGCAGATCGAAGGGTGCAATACCAGGCACAAAAAAACCACCGCGAGGGTGGCTTTTTCCTACCGGAGGCTTATTCGCCGCGATAGATGCAACCGCTGGTGCAGGTCTCGTGGATACGAATCGCACTGAGCTCAGGCAGCAGGGGTTTCAACTCATTCCAGATCCACTTGGCCAGCACTTCGCTGGTGGGATTTTCCAGGCCGGGGATGTCATTGAGGTAGTTGTGGTCGAGGCGTTCGTAGAGCGGCTTGAAAATCGCCTTGATCTCCGAGAAGTCGCGAATCCAGCCGGTATGGGGATCCAGGTCGCCGCTCAGGTGGATCGCCACCTTGAACGAATGCCCATGCAGGCGCCCGCATTTGTGGCCTTCCGGTACGTGGGGCAGGCGGTGGGCGGATTCGAATGTAAACTCTTTGAAGATTTCCACGGTATTTTCAGCTCGGTCAGGTATCTGGCAGCCGGCGAGTTTAACAGCTTGATCCCTCGCCGCGCATACCGTCCCTCTGTACACGCCGGCTTGCCGGCGAATAAAGATTGCCTGTGGCGAGCGGGCTTGCCCCGCGTTGGGCCGCGAAGCAGCCCCACAACCAGCAGCCGAAGAGTGCCTGACTCACCGCATTCCTCCTTCCAGGGTCGCTTCGCAACCCAACGCGGGACAAGCCCGCTCGGCACAGTCGCAGTGTTCACACTTAATCGGGTGGTCCCCCCCAAACCCCTGCCGGATTCCGGCCCGCGTCTACAGGACCTGCAGTCGCTCGCCCAATCCGCCGTTATCCGCCAGCTCCAGAAACTCATCGCCCAGCCTTCGGCTTTCACTCATCGCGGTCTGCCAGTACTGGTTGCGGCTCGCGTCGTCGCCCATGAAGCGCTTGAAGTCGCTGCGGTCCGGCAATTTGCCGTGGGGCAGGCGGGCCAGGTAGTCCCTGGAGGGAGCCAGCAGCAACACGTCCTGCAAGCCTTGCGGGTTACTGCGTCGCCACGGCAGGCCCTTGTCGAACCAGCCGGGGATGACCCGGTCGGTGAAGTGCGGGTACAGCACGATGTCATCGCCGTGGTAGGGCAGGTCGAGGTGGTAGTCCAGCAGGCCGCCGTCGCGGTAGGTGCCGGCGCCTGCGCCCGGCAGGTCGCGCACGCCTTGCATCACCATGGGGATCGACCCCGATGCCAGCAGTGCCTGGCGCAGGTTGCCCAGTTCCAGGGGCAGGAAGCGCGAGGGGAAGTCCTTCAGCGGATGCACCGGTGGCGCCTGGCGCGGGTCGTGGATGATCAGCCGTTCGAAGTGCCGCGACAGCCGTGCGCGGCCGCGCAGGTTATCGGCAATCACCGATGACAGCCCCAGCCCGAGCCGCCCGCGATGGTCGTCGGCCAGCAGGCCGTGGCTCTTGACCACCATGATGTTCAGGCGGTAATCCGGGTTGTCCAGTACCCGTGCATCGCGGCCGACGAGCAAGTCGTCGAGCATGCGCTGGCAGCTCTGGGTGACTTCGGCCATGGTCACGCCTTTGGCAAAACGCTGTTCGTTATACAGGCGGCCCAGGTCCAGCAAGCCTTGCACCGGGTCGGGCAGGCAGGCGCTGGCAAACCGCCAGGAGCCAATCGAGGCCCCGATCAGCGCACGTTCCCGTGGTGCGCGGGGCAGCCAGTCGCCGAACAGCGCCAGGTCCAGGCCCTGGATGCCGAGTGCCTTCGGGCCGCCGGCCGCGCCGGGCAGGATGCCCACCTCGGCAGGCGTGAGGCCTTGTTCACGAATGCGCGCAAAGGCGCGTTTGCCGGCCTTGAGGGTCAAGGCGGGAAACTTGATATGGATGGCTGTCATACCGGTCTCTGTCCGAGCGAGCGGGGCATTATAGAAAATCTCGTGGAATGTGGGGCAAAGGCCTGGGTGAGAATTGCCATGGTGGCAATTCAGTTTCAGTTAAGTTGCAGGGCGTACGGTGGCCGGCGTAGGAAAACATCCTGTAACGGAGACTTATCATGAAGCGCCTTACCGCGCTGGCCGCCGCCGGTATCATCGCCCTCACGGCGACCCAGGCCCGAGCCGTGGACCCCGACAAACCACTGAAAGTGCCGGCCACTGTTACTATTGTCGCTTTCGATCAACTGGAAGCCACGGCCCTGGCCCTGCACCCCGGTTCGACATTGCTGGACACCGACCTGGACGAGGCCTACGGCAAGTATGTGTATGAGGTCGAGTTGGAGGATGCCCACGGCATCGAATGGGACGTTGAATTGGACGCGCTCACCGGGCAGGTCCTCAAGAATCATCAGGATACGTAATGAAGGTAAATTTACGCGTCGGCAGTCGAGTGGCGCTGGTGCTCTTGGCATTCTGCTCCAGCCTGGCGGCCCGCGACCTCAACCAGGATGAAGCCTTGGCGCTGCGCCAGCAGGGGGTGATCCTGCCACTTGAGCAATTGTTGCAGCAGGCCATGGCGCGTTACCCCGGCTCGCGCCTGCTGGAGGCCGAGCTGGAGAAGAAACACGGCCAATATGCCTATGAAGTGGAACTGGTGACCACCGAAGGGGTGGTGCGCGAAATCAAGCTGGACGCACGCACCGGTGTGCTGATCAAAGACGAGGAAGACTGATGCGCCTGCTGCTGGTGGAAGACAACGTACCCTTGGCCGATGAACTGATGGCTGGCCTGCAGCGCCAGGGCTATGCGGTCGATTGGCTGGCCGATGGGCGCGATGCCGTGTATCAGGGCCGCAGCGAGCCCTACGACCTGATCATCCTCGACCTCGGCCTGCCGGGCCTGCCTGGGCTTGAGGTGCTGGCCCAATGGCGAGCCGCCGCGTTGGCCGTTCCGGTACTGATTCTCACCGCCCGCGACTCCTGGGCCGAGCGCATCGAAGGGCTCAAGGCCGGCGCCGACGATTACCTGGCCAAACCCTTTCACCCCGAAGAGCTGCACCTGCGCATCCAGGCGCTGTTGCGCCGTTCCCACGGCCAGGCGAACCAACCGACGTTGCAGGCGGCCGGCCTGCATCTGGACGAAGGTCGCCAATGCGTGCTGCGTGATGGCGATGAGATCCAGCTGACCGCCGCCGAATTCCGCCTGTTGCGCTATTTCATGCTGCACCCCGAACAGATCCTGTCGAAAAGCCACCTGGCCGAGCACCTGTACGACGGTGAGACCGAACGCGACTCCAATGTGCTGGAAGTTCACGTCAACCATCTGCGTCGCAAATTGGGCCGCAGCGTGATCGAGACCCGGCGCGGCCAGGGTTACCGGTTTGGCGCCAGCCCTGCATGAGGTCGATCCAGCGGCGCCTGAGCCTGGGGCTGATCAGCGTGATGGTGATCGTCGGCGTGGTGCTGGCCCAGACCAGCCTGTGGTTGTTCGAGGCCGGCTTGCAGCGCTACCTGGAAGCCGGTTTGCGCAACGACGCCGAGAACCTGCTGGTGGCGCTGGTGCGTGGGCCGAACGGCGTGCAGCTGGATGAGCAACGCCTGTCGCCAGCCTATCAACGGCCTTTTTCCGGGCATTACTTCCGCATTGATTTCGCCGACGTCCACTGGCGCTCCCGCTCATTGTGGGACCAGGAACTGCCGCGCCTGCCCGAGGCGGGGCTGAAGGGCAACCTGCAACTCGGCCCGGAAGGCCAGCAACTGCTGGTGCTGCGTGCGGACTACAAGCGGTTTGGCCAATCGATTTCCATCAGCGTGGCCCAGGACTACACCCCGGTGCGCGAAAGCTTCCGGCTGATGCGCCAGATCGGCCTGGTATTGGGGCTGGCGGCGTTGCTGCTGGTGTTGATCCTGCAACGGTTGACCGTGCGCCGCGCCTTGCGCCCGCTGGAAACCGCGCGCAACCAGATTGCCCAGCTGCAACAGGGGCAACGCTCGCAACTCGATACCCAGGTGCCCCTGGAACTGGAGCCGCTGGTGGCGCAGATCAACCACCTGCTGGCGCACACCGAAGACAGCCTCAAGCGTTCGCGCAATGCCCTGGGCAACCTCGGCCACGCCCTCAAGACGCCCTTGGCGGTGCTGTTGAGCGCGGCATCGAGCGAGACGCTCAAGCAACATCCTGAGCTGAGCAAACTGCTGCGTGATCAGTTGGAGCAGGTACAGCAACGCCTCAACCGCGAACTCAATCGCGCCCGCCTGGCCGGGGAAACCTTGCCCGGCGCGTTGTTCGATTGTGATAAAGAACTGTCCGGCCTGCTTGCCACCCTGACCATGATCCACGGCGAACACCTGGACCTGAGCTACCGCGCCGCGCCCGGCCTGCAACTGCCCTGGGACCGCGAAGATCTATTGGAGCTGCTCGGCAACCTGTTGGATAACGCCTGCAAATGGGCGGATGCCGACGTGCGCCTGAGCGTCACCGAGACTGAGCACCATTACCTGCTGGCGGTGGAAGATGACGGCCCCGGCATTCCTGAAAGCCAGCGAGACCAGGTGTTCAGCCGTGGCGCACGCCTGGACGAACAGATCGATGGCCATGGCCTGGGGCTGGGGATCGTGCGGGATATTGTCGAGGTGTGGGGTGGGGTGTTGCAGTTGCAGGCGTCTGAACTGGGCGGCCTGAAAGTGTTGATCGAACTGCCCTGTGGGAGGGGGCTTGCCGCCGATGGCGGTATTCCAGTCAAAAAACAGATTGGCTGATACACCGCAATCGGGGGCAAGCCCCCTCCCACATTGGATAGCCTTGCATTTTCAGACGCGGAACTGATCCATCAACCCCTGCTGCTGATTCGCCAGGCTGTTCAACGCCTGGCTCACCCGCGCCGATTCGTTGGCCTGCTCGGACAGTGACTCGGTCACGTCGCGAATGGTCGCCACGTTGCTGTTGATCTCCTCGGCCACCGCGCTTTGCTCTTCGGCGGCGCTGGCGATCTGCAGGTTCATGTCGCTGATCACCGTTACCGCATCGCCGATCTGGCGCAGGGCGGTCACCGCCTGTCCGACCTGTTCGACGCTGCCCTGGGCCTGGCGGTAGCTGTTGCCCATGGCGCCGACCACGTCGGTGGTGCCGCTTTGCAGGTGCTCGATGACCAGGCGGGTTTCTTCCACCGATTCCTGGGTCCGTCGCGCCAGGTTGCGCACTTCATCGGCCACTACCGCAAAGCCACGCCCGGCTTCACCGGCGCGGGCTGCTTCGATGGCGGCGTTGAGCGCCAACAGGTTGGTCTGCTCGGCGATGCCGCGGATCACTTCCAGCACCGAGCCGATTTTTTCACTGTTGGCCGCCAAACCTTCGACCTGGGACATGGCCGTGCTCATGTCCGCCGCCAACTCCCCGATATTGCGTGTGGTTTGATCGATCACGGTGAGGCCGTCGCGGGTGGCCTGGTCGGCATCGCGTGCGGCCTGGGCTGCTTGCGCCGCACTGCGGGCCACGTCCTGGGCGGTGGCGCTCATTTCGTGGGAGGCGGTGGCCACCTGGTCGACCTGGCGGTACTGCTGCTCCATGCCGGCGCTGGTTTCAGTGGCAATCGCGGCGGACTGGTCGGCGGTGCCACGGGCGTCCTGCACCGAGCGTTTGACCTCGGCGATGATCGGTTGCAGCTTGTCGAGGAAACGATTGAACCAGCCAGCCAATTGGCCCAGCTCGTCCTGTTTGTCGTAGGCCAGGCGCCGGGTCAGGTCGCCTTCGCCGCTGGCGATGTCTTCGAGCATGTGCGCCACGCCGAGGATCGGCCGGGTCACGCTACGTGCCATCAACCACACCAGGATCAAGCCGACCACGGCGGCCAGCAGGCCCAGGCTCAGCTCCAGCAGGGTGCCCTTGGCATTGTCGGCATCCAGTCGGTTTTTCAGCGCTTCGGCGGGGGCCACCAGGACCTTCTCCGGCACATCCAGCAGCACGCCCCACGGCTTGCCGTCCGGGATCGGTGCGAACGGCGCGAGCACCTTGAGCTGGTGATCGGTGCGCAGGCTGCGGATCTGCGAGCTGCCGGCCAGGGCGCTGATCAACTGTGCGCCGTTGGCAGTGTCGACCTGGTCCAGGCGCTGGCTGAGTTTGCTGGCGTCGGGGCTGTAGCCGGCGAGCAAACCGGTCGGGCTGAGGATGCTGACCTGGGTCTGGCCGTCATACAGCTTGTGGCTGGCCTGCTGGCTCACGGCCTGCAGGCTGTTGAGGTTGATGTCCACCGACAGCGAGGCGATGACTTTGCCGTTGGCCATCAACGGGAAGACAATGCTGGTCATCAGCACGTTTTGCCCGTTGATCGTGTAGAAGTACGGTTCGATCACACATGGCTTGAGCGTGGTGCGCGGGCAGGTGAACCAGGCATTGGCCTTTTCGCCGCTGGGGCCGACGCGGGTGTCGGACATGTCGCTTTCCGGCAGTGCCATTGACTCCAGCTTGCCGGGTGTCGGCTGCGACCAGTACAGGGCGAAGCGCCCCTTGTCGTTACTGCCCAACTCTGCCTGGCCGGCGAACAGCTCATCCTTGCCGTCCAGCGCATTGGCTTCGAACACCAGGGACAGACCGAGCAGATCCGGGTTGGCCTGCAACGCGGCCTTGACCTGGCGGGTCAGGTCTTCACGGGTGTCGAAGGCGTCGAGAAAGCGCTTCTCGGCCTGCTCGCGCAGGAACAGTACCTGGCGGGAAAAACCATGGCCGTACTGATAGGCGTCCATGAACTGGCGACGGATGCCCAGCGCCTGCACCTCACCCTGGGCTTCGATGCGCGCCTGGGCGGCTTCATCCAGCATCTGCATGCTCGAGGCCTTGACCTGCTGCGAGCTCTGCGCCATGCGATACAGCGACAGACCCACCAGCAGGGTCACGATTCCCAGCAGGCACAAGCCAGCGAGCAGGGTGATTTTCCATTGAATGGAGAGCTGCCTGAGCGACATCGGTACATCCTTACCTGAAAACACAGAGAGCCCCTGTATCGGCGGTTTCAGGTTTTTCTTTATTCAAACGATCGATTTAAACCTGAAAGCGGCGCCGTTTTTTGACATGCGCGCCCGCCTGCTGCAAAGTGCGCGCCCTCTAATAAGACCTCCTTCAAGCCTGCACGCCGGTTGCCACCCAATGGCCGCCCGGGCGCGGGCATGCCTGTTTTTTATGTTTTTTGCTTGAGGTAACCATGATTAACGCAGTCATTGCCGCGGTCGGTACCATGCTGGTGCTCAGCCTGTCCCGCGTGCATGTGGTCATCGCCATCATCCTCGGCGCCCTGGTGGGCGGCCTGACCGGTGGCCTGGGGATCGAGGCCACGCTCAAGGCCTTCAATGGCGGCTTGGGTGGAGGGGCGACGGTGGCGTTGTCCTACGCCTTGCTCGGCGCTTTCGCCGTGGCGATTGCCAAGTCCGGCCTGGCTCACGCGCTGGCCGACAAGGCCCTGCTGCTGGTAGACCGCCAGGAAGCCAGCGGTGGCAGCCACGTCAAATGGCTGCTGATCGGCCTGCTCTGGGGGGTGGCGATTGCCTCGCAGAACATCCTGCCGATCCACATCGCGTTCATTCCATTGCTGGTGCCGCCGCTGCTGTACGTGCTGACCAAGCTGCAACTGGACCGCCGCCTCATCGCCTGCGTGATGACCTTCGGCCTGATCACGCCGTACATGTTCCTGCCGGTAGGCTTCGGCAATATCTTCCTCAACCAGATCCTGCTGGCCAACGTGGCCAAGAGCGGCGTGGACATCAGCCAGGTCAACGTCACTCACGCCATGAGCCTGCCAGCGCTGGGCATGGTCGTCGGCCTGCTGGTGGCGGTGTTCATCAGCTACCGCAAGAAACGCGTGTACGACCTGAAGAAGATCGAGCGGGTCGAGCAGGTGGCGGTGCAGTACAACCCACTGACCCTGCTGGTAGCCGGGCTGGCGATTGCCTCGGCGTTCATCATTCAGCTGTGGCTGGACTCGATGATCATCGGCGCCCTGGCCGGGTTCCTGATCTTCTCGGTGTCGGGCATCGTGCGCTGGCGCGACACCGACGACCTGTTCACCGAAGGCATGAAGATGATGGCGATGATCGGCTTCATCATGATCGCCGCCTCGGGCTTTGCCGAAGTGCTCAAGGCCACCGGCGATGTGCGTTCGCTGGTGGAAACCTCGGCAGCCTTCATCGGCCATAGCCGTGGGGTAGGGGCGTTGTTGATGCTGCTGGTGGGGCTGTTGGTGACGATGGGCATCGGCTCGTCGTTTTCCACCGTGCCGATCCTTGCGGCGATCTTTGTGCCGCTGTGCGTGCAACTGGGCTTCAGCCCCATGGCCATCGTGTGCATCGTCGGCACGGCCGGCGCCTTGGGTGATGCCGGATCGCCGGCCTCGGACTCGACCCTGGGGCCCACCTCCGGCCTGAACATCGATGGCCAGCATCACCACATCTGGGACACCGTGGTGCCGACCTTTCTGCACTACAACCTCCCGTTGCTGGCATTCGGCTGGCTGGCTGCCATGACCCTCTGACCGCAGCGGGCTTACTACAGAAACATCCTACGCGGCCGTTAACCTCTCAAGTCGCCACTAATAAGAGAGAAAACCCATGCGTCTGAGCCTCAAGGCCAAAGTCCTGTCCCTCGCCGTAGTGCCGGTGCTGTTGTTTGCCGTGGTCATCAGCCTGACCACCGTGTGGATCCTGCAGGGTCAGGCGCGCAATGAGGTGCAAGAGACCCGCCAGCGCCTGCTCAACGACGCCAAGGCCACCCTGCAAAGCTACGTCGAAGTGGCCATGACCACCATCAAGCCGCTCTACGACGCGGCAGCCCCCGGTGATAACGCGGCGCGCGCCGAGGTGGTCAAGCTGCTGTCCAACACCAGTTACGGCAAGGACGGCTACTTCTTCGGCTATGACTCCGAGACCATCCGCCTGTTCAAGGGCAACAGCCCCGACGGCGTGGGCAAGAGCTTCAAGGACAACCGCGACCCCAACGGGGTGTACGTCAACCGCGACCTGGTCAAGGTCGGCAAGGACGGCACCCATTACCTGCAATACAGCTCGACCCAACCGGGCCAGACCGAACTGGTGCCCAAGATGGGCTACACCGAATACCTGCCCAAGTGGGACATGGTCATCGGTACCTCGGTGAACCTGGACGGCATCGAAGCCCGGGTCGCGGTGGTCGAGGCCAAGGTCGAGAAACGCATGGAAGGCGTGCTGCTGAGCATCCTCGGCGTGGCCGTGGTGGTGCTGCTGGTGATCGCCGCCGTGGGCATGCTGCTGGCCAATACCATCCTGCGTCCGCTGCACCTGATGAAAGCCAACCTCGACGATATCGCGGCCGGTGAAGGCGACCTGACCCGCCGCCTGGCCATCACCAGCCAGGACGAGCTGGGCGATCTTGCGGGCGCGTTCAACCGGTTTGTCGACAAGATCCACGGCCTGGTGCGCCAGATCACCGAGATGACAGGCCAACTCACCGGCCTGGTCAGCCAGGTGTCCGAGCAGGCCCAGCGCTCCGAACAGGCCATGGAGCGCCAGCGCCATGAGACCGACCAGGTTGCCACGGCGATCAACCAGATGTCCTCGGCCGCCCAGGAAGTGGCGCGCAGTGCCCAGGGCGCGTCGGTCGCGGCCCAGCAGACCGACGCCGAAGGCCAGGCCGCCAAGCGCGTGGTGGACGGCAGCATCGCGCAGATCCATGCGCTGGTGAACGACATCCGCAGCAGCGGCGTGTCCCTCGACAGCCTGCAGCAGGACGTGGCCTCCATCGTCAGTGTGCTCAGCGTGATCCGCTCCATCGCCGAACAGACCAACCTGCTCGCGCTCAACGCCGCAATTGAAGCCGCACGGGCCGGGGAGGCCGGCCGTGGGTTTGCGGTGGTCGCCGACGAAGTGCGCGCCCTGGCCAGCCGTACCCAGACCAGCACCCAGGAAATCCAGGGCATGATCGACCGCCTGCAAAAAGGCACCGAAGCCGCGGTGGACGCCATGCGCCGCTCCAGCGACGCTGGCGACGGCACCTCGGCCCAGGCCAACCAAGCCGGCGCGTCCCTGGACACCATGGCGCAGTTGATCGGCACCATCAATTCGATGAACGCCCAGATCGCCAGCGCCGCCGAAGAGCAGACTGCCGTCGCCGAAGAGATCAACCGCAGCGTGCATCAGATTGCCGTGGCGGTGGACAGCGTGGCCGACGAGACCCAGCTGGGCGCCCAGACCTCCCGCAGCCTCGCGGACCTGGGCCAGCGCCTGGGGCAGCTGGTCGGCCAGTTCAGGATCTAGCGCTGAGGGGCTGGGCGGCGATGCGCTAGAGGTCGCGCATCAGCAAGCCGAAGCGCAGGTCCATCGCCGCCGGGAGTGGCAGATACACCGTGTGCCCATCTCCCGGCGCGACCTCGATGGCGTCGCCCTTGGCGTTGTGCAGGGTGGCCAGGTCGAAGTGGAAGTTGCCGGCGGGGGTCATCAATTCCAGGTGATTGCCCACGGCGAAGCGGTTCTTCACCTTGATCTCGGCCAGTTCGCCCCGGCGCTCGCCGGTCAGTTCGCCGACGAACTGCTGGCGCTCCGACACCGAGCTGCCGTTCTGGTAGTTCTGGTACTCATCGTGCACATGCCGGCGCAGGAACCCTTCGGTGTAGCCGCGCTGGGCCAGGGATTCGAGGTTGATCATCAGGCTGCGGTCGAAGACACGACCGGCCACCGCATCGTCGATGGCCTGGCGATACACCTGGGTGGTGCGCGCGCAATAGAAGTGCGACTTGGTGCGGCCCTCGATCTTCAGCGAGTGCACGCCCATGTGGGTCAGGCGTTCCACGTGCTGCACCGCGCGCAGGTCCTTGGCGTTCATGATGTAGGTGCCGTGTTCGTCTTCGAAGGCCGGCATCTGTTCATCGGGGCGGTTGGCTTCCTGCAACAGAAACACCTGGTCGGTCGGTGCGCCAATGCCCAGGGTCGGCTCGCAGTGCTGGACGATATCGCCGGTGGCGTTTTCCACCGCCGGGGTCGCCTGGTATTTCCAGCGACACGCATTGGTGCAGGTGCCCTGGTTGGCATCACGCTTGTTCATGTAGCCCGAGAGCAGGCAGCGCCCGGAATAGGCCATGCACAGGGCGCCGTGCACAAACACTTCCAGCTCCATGGCCGGCACCTGTTGGCGGATTTCATCGATTTCTTCCAGGGACAACTCCCGCGACAGGATCACCCGGCAGATCCCTTGCTGCTGCCAGAACTCGACGCTGGCCCAGTTCACCGTATTGGCCTGCACCGACAGGTGGATGGGCATCTGCGGGAAGTGCCGGCGCACCAGCATGATCAGCCCGGGATCAGACATGATCAGCGCATCCGGACCCATGGCGATCACCGGGGCGAGGTCCTTGAGGAAGGTCTTCAACTTGGCGTTGTGCGGCGCAATGTTCACCACCACGTAGAAACGCTTGCCCAGGGCATGGGCTTCCTGGATGCCGAGGGCCAGGTTGGCGTGGTCGAACTCGTTGTTGCGTACCCGCAGGCTGTAGCGCGGTTGGCCGGCATACACCGCATCGGCGCCATAGGCGAAGGCGTAGCGCATGTTTTTCAAGGTGCCGGCAGGGGCGAGCAGTTCGGGGGCGAGGATGGGAGGCATGGGCACGGGTCGCAAAAGGTCGCGAAGGTAGCCGAGCGGCGAGGGCGGTTCATTGATCCAGATCGTGCTTTGCGCATTTTTGTATCGCTGTGTATCGACGGGGGCTGTGGATACGTATCGATTTATCCGCACGGTTTTCCGACACAGGCGCGATACCTCATCCGGTCTTAATGGGCTTCCCGTATCCATAAGGTGATCACCATGCTCTTCGTCGCATTCCTGGGCGGCATCCTGACCGTCCTCAGCCCTTGCATCCTGCCAGTGGTGCCGTTTCTGTTCGCCGGTGTCGACCGCAGTCGTCGTTCGATCCTGTTGACCCTCGGCGGCATGGTGCTGACCTTCGCGCTGGTTTCCAGCCTGGCGGTGGTCAGCTCGGAGTGGGTGATACAGGCCAATAACACCGGCCGTCATGTGGCGCTGATCGTGATGGGGCTGTTTGCGCTGTCGCTGATCTCGGCGCGGGTCGGTGGCTGGCTGGCGCGGCCGTTCGTGTTGTTGGGCAACCGTATCGATCCTGACAGCCGTGCGCTGTCCGGTCCGCTCAAGTCGCTCATGATCGGTGTCGCCACAGGCCTGCTATGGGCACCGTGCGCCGGGCCGATCCTGGGTGTGATCCTGACCGGTGCGATGCTGCAAGGCGCCAATGCGCAGACCAGTCTGTTGCTGCTGGCCTACGGGCTGGGTAGTGCGCTGTCCCTGGGCACCCTGATCGTTGCCGGGCGCGGCCTGGTCAATCGACTCAAGGCCTCCATTCCGCTGACCGGTTGGCTGCGCCGTGGGGCAGGGGTGGCGGTACTGGCCGCGGCCGTGGTGATTTCTACCGGTGCTGACAAGACCCTGCTCGCCGGCACTTCGTCCGAAGGCGTCAGCAGCCTGGAAAAAGGGCTGCTGGAAAACGTGCCCAAGGTGGTGGATTACGTGGTGAGCAAGGTCAAGGCCGACCCGCAGGACAATGCACGGGGTGCCATGCCGTCGCTGGGCGGCGCGGTCGAGTGGCTCAATTCACCTGAACTGACTCGCGAATCCTTGAAAGGCAAGGTGGTGCTGGTGGATTTCTGGACCTACGACTGCATCAACTGCCAGCACACCCTGCCGTACGTGAAGGCCTGGGCGAAAAAGTACGCGCAGGACGGCCTGGTGGTGATCGGCGTGCACACTCCGGAATACGGCTACGAGCGCATCATCGGCAACGTCAAGGAGCAGGTGCGCAAGTTGGGTATTACGTACCCGGTGGCGATCGACAACAACTACGCGATCTGGCGCCGCTTCGATAACCAGTACTGGCCCGCCCATTACCTGATCGATGCCAACGGGCAGGTGCGCGACACGCATTTTGGTGAAGGCCGGTACGAGGCCCAGGAGCAGATGATCCAGACGTTGTTGAATGAGGCCAAGGCCACGCAGTGATAGGGTCTACGCTTGTTCGATAACCAACGGCACTCCCAGGAATCGCTGCGGACTAAGCAACAGGGCCTATACCGGCCCTGTGCTTTTCTGACATGGACCGGACATGAATCAAACCAACCTGCAATTCAAGACCCTGCTGTTGTTGCTGGGCCTGGTGACCGTCGCGTTTATCTGGATATTGCTGCCGTTCTACGGCGCCGTGTTCTGGGCGGTGATCCTCGGCATCATCTTTGCCCCGATGCAGCGCCGCCTGCAGCAGCGCTTTGGCTGGAACCGCAATTTCACTTCCCTGGCGACCTTGAGCGCCTGCCTGGTCATCGCGATCCTGCCGGTGATCATCACCAGTGCCTTGCTGGTGCAAGAGGGCGCGACGCTCTACAAGAATGTCGAGAGCGGCAAGCTGGATGTGGCGGGGTACATCGAGCAATTCAAGAACGTGCTGCCGCCGTATTTCCAGCACCTGTTGGACCGTTTCGGCATGGGCAACCTGGAGGGTTTGCGCGAGAAGATCGTCAAGAGCGCGATGCAGGGCAGCCAGTTCTTTGCGACCCAGGCGTTCAGCTTCGGCCAGGGCACGTTTGATTTCCTGGTGAGCTTTTTCATCATGCTGTACTTGCTGTTCTTCCTGCTGCGCGACGGCCCGGAGCTGGTGCGCAAGGTGCGTACGGCGGTGCCGCTGGCCGAGCCGCAGAAGCGGCGGTTGCAGCTCAAGTTCAACCGGGTGGTGCGCGCCACGGTCAAGGGCAATGTGCTGGTGGCGGTAACCCAGGGTGCGCTGGGCGGGCTGATCTTCTGGTTCCTGGACATTCCCAGTGCGTTGCTCTGGGCGGTGCTGATGGCGTTTCTGTCGTTGCTGCCGGCCGTGGGCGCCGGGATTGTGTGGGGGCCGGTGGCCGTTTACTTCCTGCTGAGCGGTGCGATCTGGCAGGGCGTGGTGCTGGGGCTGTTCGGCGTGTTTGTGATTGGCTTGGTGGACAATGTGCTGCGCCCGATCCTGGTGGGCAAGGACACCAAGATGCCGGACTACCTGATCCTGATCTCGACCCTGGGCGGTCTGTCGGTGTTTGGCCTCAATGGTTTTGTGATCGGGCCGCTGGTGGCGGCGCTGTTCATGTCCAGCTGGGCGTTGTTTGTGGAGAGCAAGCCGCGAGTCAAACTGCCATTGCCCTGACCTCAGGCGTGGAGCCTGAAGTTCGATACGTGTTGCAGTTGTTTTTCGGCATCCGACAGGGATGTCAGTGGGCCGCTGATGGCTTCACCATCGCGTACCAGGTACCAGCAGGCGAGAAGACCCGACTTGCGAAGCGGGGCGGGGACGGCGCTGCCGATGACGGACATGATTTGTACAGTGGGCATAAAGACCTCCAATCGCTATGGGGGTCACTTTACGGGGCGGGCTGGCGCAGGAAAAATCACCCGTCTCGATAGTCGACATCGACGCGAGGCGTCAGTCCACGACCTGATCGAGCATGTTCACCACTTCCTGCTCACTGAGCAGCCCCTTGCGCACCAGGTTTTCCGCGAGCAACGCGAGGAACTTGGCGCTGCGGTGGCCTTCCAGGTGCTTGAGTTCCGTGAGGGCGCTGTAGACCTTGCTGGATGTACAGAGGCCGGCGGCGCGGTGCGGGTTTTGCGTGGGCATGGTCAGTCGTCCTTGTTGTTATTGGGTGGACAGTCTCGATAGTGGAAGTGTTTCGTGACACAAACATGACAGCGCAAGGCCTGTTCGGGCAAGTAGACATTGGTGTTGATGATGTGCGATTGCGCGCCGGGCATTGTCCTCAGAGCGACCTTGACGCCCTGAATCCGGACTTTCCAGGCAAAAAAAGGCCCCGCGATCACGCGAGGCCTGTTTCAGACGGTGCGGTTACCAGCCGCGACCGTAGTAACCGTGGGGAGGGCCGTAGTAGCCGCGGGGTGGCCCGTAATAGCCACGCGGTGGGCCGTAATAGACCGGCGCCGGGCGGTAGTAAACCTGTTGCTGCACATACACCGGCGGTGGCGGTGCGTAATAAACCGGCGGCGGAGCGGCATATACCGGCTGCGGTTGCACATACACCGGCTGCTGCACATAGACCTCACGCGGCTGGCTGGCAACCACGGAGCCCACGACTGCAGCGCCGACTAAAGCACCCAATACAGCCGGGCCACCCCAACCACCACCGTGGGCGGAGGCTTGGCCTGCCATCGCGAGTGCGCCAACCAGCAAGGCGATCTTGGGGATTGTACGAATCATGGTCATTCCTCGGTTAGCCCCAGCGCTTGTGGTCTGCAATCAATAGACTCAAGTAATGTCGCGGGGATACTTTTAAGACAACGTATTTCTGAAAAACAGCACAGCCGCTAGGTAAAGGTTGTGTAAGGTCTGTACCGATTTGCTTACTCAAAGGAGTTACCCATGCAGATGCACCCCAACAAGGACACCCAACTGTGCATGTCGCTGTCGGCGCGCCCCGGGAATTTCGGCCTGCGTTTTCATAACCATCTGTACGAACAGCTGGGCCTGAACTTCTACTATAAAGCCTTCAGCAGCCGGGATTTGCCCGGCGCGATCGGTGGTATCCGGGCGCTGGGGGTACGCGGTTGCGGGGTTTCCATGCCGTTCAAGGAAGCCGCCATTGCCTTGGTGGACGAGCTCGACGATTCGGTTCAAGCCATCGACTCCCTGAACACCATCGTCAACACCGATGGGCACCTCAAGGCCTACAACACCGACTACATCGCAATCGAGCAGTTACTCAAGAAGCACGCGGTGCCAAAGGAATCGACCTTTGCCCTGCGTGGCAGCGGCGGCATGGCCAAGGCTGTGGCCAGTGCCTTGCGCGATGGCGGCTACGCCAAGGGCGTGATCGTGGCGCGCAACGAGCCAGCGGGCCGGGCGCTGGCGCAGAACCTGGGGTATGAATGGCTGGCCGAACTGGGCGACCTGCGCCCACAGATGCTGATCAACGTGACGCCCATCGGCATGGCGGGAGGGCCTGAGGCAGATGCGTTGGCCTTCGATGCCGAAGCGGTGGATGTTGCCGAGACGATCTTCGACGTGGTGGCGATCCCCGCTGAAACGCCGTTGATCGTGCGTGGACGTGCCAAGGGTAAACGCGTGATTACCGGGCTCGAAGTGATTGCGATCCAGGCGCTTGAGCAGTTTGTGCTCTATACCGGGGTGCGACCGACGCCGGAGCAGTTCGCCAAAGCCGTGGCGTTCGCCCGAACCTGAAGAACCCTGAATATCATATGTGGGAGGGGGCTTGCCCCCGATAGCGGTAGCTCAACAATGAAATTATTGACTGGCACACCGTCATCGGGGGCAAGCCCCCTCCCACATTTTTTCCGCGTTACAGCGGTTCCAATTTGGCCAGCCGTTCTTCCAACAGTGCAATGCGCGCTTCGAGTTCTTCGATGCGTTCGACAGACACGCCACTGACACCCCCGCGCTCCATCGAATTGCCTCGCGCCGCGATAATCGCCTCGATATCCTGCGGATCGCCCAATGCATGGGTATAACGATCTTCGCGCTGGCCGGCCTGGCGCGGCACCAGCAACGCCAGCCCCCGCGCAATCAGGCGTTCCAGCTGGTGCACGACCTGCTCGGCATCTTCGAAATCGTGCATGCGCCCGCTGCGGGTCAGCAACTCATTGACAGTCTGCGGCCCGCGTAGAAACAGCAGCCCGGTCAGGATCACCTGGGCCGGCACCAGTTCCAGCGCCTTGTCCACGCGGTGTTCCCAGCGGTCGGCGCGGCTGCCCATCACCAGGCGGGTGAAACCCTGGCCTTCGAGTGCGCGCAGGCTCTGGCCGACCTGGCCCGGGCTCAGGTTCATGACCGGCTCGCGGCTGGTCTTCTGGTTGCAGGCCAGCACCAGGGCGTTGAGGGTCAAGGGGTAGGTTTCCGGGTTGGTCGCCTGTTTTTCGATGAGGCAGCCCAGGATGCGGATTTCCGTGCTGTTCAGGCGCGGCTCAGGGGTGTCGGTGTCGTGCTCGGCGGTCATCGCGCGTTCCCTATGCAGTGGAGGTCCTTAGCGTAATCCTGAAAAATTAAAAGACAAGCGCCCGGCATGTCTATAATCGCCGCTGGTTCAAACCGTGCCATAACCATGAGACTGCCATGACTATTTCCCTGTACGCCGCCTCCATCCCGGTCTTCAAGCAAATGCTCACCGCCCTGAGCGGTGTGTTGACCAAGGCCGAAGCCCACGCCAGCGCCAAGAACATCGAACCGAACGCCTTGCTGCAAGCGCGCCTGTTTCCGGACATGTTCCAACTGGTGCGCCAGGTGCAGATCGCCGTCGACTTCGCCAAGGGGGTTTCCGCGCGCCTGGCCGAGATCGAAGTGCCTAAGTACGAAGACAGCGAAGTGACCTTCGCCGACCTGCAAGCGCTGATCGCCAAGGTTTTGGCCTTTGTCGACACCATCACCCCGGAGCAGATCGACGGCAATGAAGGCATCGAGATCGTCACTCGCCCTGGCACGCCGAAAGAGAAACGCTTCAGCGGCCAGTCCTACCTGCTGACCTACGGCCTGCCGCAGTTCTTCTTCCACGTCACCACCGCTTACGCGCTGGTGCGCCATAACGGCGTGGAAGTGGGCAAGCGCGATTACATGGGCGCTTTCTAAGCACGCATAAAAAAACCGGGACGATTCCTAAAGGAACCGTCCCGGTTTTTTTGTGCGCGACTGTTAAGCCGGCTGTTCTTCCTTGCCCAGGCACGCGGCGGCGGTGAACAACACATCGGTGGACGAGTTAAGCGCGGTTTCCGCCGAATCCTGCAACACACCGATGATGAAACCGACTGCTACCACCTGCATCGCAATCTCACTGGGAATGCCGAACAGGCTGCACGCCAGCGGAATCAGCAACAACGAACCGCCGGCCACGCCGGAAGCACCGCACGCACAGATGGCCGCGACCACGCTGAGCAGCACGGCAGTGGGCAGGTCGACGGCAATGCCCAGGGTATGCACGGCGGCCAGGGTCAGCACGGTGATGGTGATCGCCGCGCCGGCCATGTTGATGGTGGCACCGAGCGGGATCGACACCGAGTAGGTGTCTTCATGCAGGCCCAGGCGTTTGCTCAATGCGAGGTTCACCGGGATATTCGCTGCCGAACTGCGAGTGAAGAATGCGGTGATGCCGCTTTCGCGCAGGCACATCAGCACCAGCGGGTACGGGTTGCGGCGCAGTTTCCAGAACACGATGGCCGGGTTGATCACCAGCGCCACGAACAGCATGCAGCCGATCAGCACCACCAGCAGGTGGGCGTAGCCGAGCAGGGCGCCGAAGCCGGAAGTCGCCAGGGTCGAGGCAACCAGGCCGAAAATGCCCAGCGGTGCAAAGCGGATCACCACACGCACGATCAGGGTCACGCCGTTGGACAGGTCTTCCAGCACCGCCCGCGTGGTCGGCGCGGCGTGGCGAATGGCAATGCCCATGCCGATGGCCCACGCCAGGATGCCGATGAAGTTGGCATTCATCAGCGCGCTGATCGGGTTGTCCACCACGCTCAGCAACAGGCTCTGCAACACTTCGCCGATACCGCCGGGCGCGGTCACCGCTGCGTCATGGGTCGCCAGCACCAGCGAAGAGGGGAACCACATGCTCGCAACTACCGCCACCACCGCGGCGGCAAAGGTGCCCAGCAGGTACAGGAACAGAATCGGCTTGATATGGGTTTCCTGGCCATGTTTATGGTTGGCGATGGATGCCATCACCAGCACAAACACCAGGATCGGTGCGACGGCCTTGAGTGCCGCGACGAATACCTTGCCGATGAACCCGGTAGCCTTGGCCGCCTCGGGCAACAGCAAGGCCAACAGGATGCCGGCGATCAGGCCGATGACGATTTGCGTGACCAGGCTGACGCGGGCCAGTCGTTGCAGGAGAGAGGGGGCAGTAGTCATAAACACTTGTCTCTGGTTTTTTTTAGGGCGCAGCTACTGACTCGGAAAGGGCTGTAGGACGCGGATCGCGAAGTCTAGCATGCTGTGGGAAAAGTCCCTGGCGGTGCGGCATTGCGTCACCCGCTTGCCCAGGCCTTGGCCAAATCCGGACATACTCTGTTAAGATTCTGTCCTCTCATCTTTCCTCTCTGTCAGCGGGCCCTTCGGGCTGTCGTTGATGTCGTCGTTTCTGGAGTTTTCATGTTGTTTCCCATCCTCCTGCTGTCGGCCGCCGGCTTTACCGTGCTGACCACAGAATTCGTGATCGTCGGCCTGTTGCCGTCCATCGCCCGCGACTTGAACGTCACTGTGTCCCAAGCCGGGCTGCTGGTGACCTTGTTCGCATTTACCGTGGCGGCGTTTGGTCCGTTTCTGACGGCGTATTGCGCACGTTTCCCACGCAAGCGCCTGTTTATCAGCATCCTGATCCTGTTCGGTGTGGCCAATACCGTGGCGGCCCTGGCACCGAATATCTGGGTGATGGCGCTGGCACGGTTGATCCCGGCCCTGGGTTTGCCAGTGTTCTGGGCCCTGGCCAGTGAAACCGCCGTGGACATCGTCGGCCCTGAGTTCGCTGGCCGAGCGATTGAAAAAATCGGCTTCGGTATTGTCTGTGCCACGGTGTTCGGCATTCCGGTGGGCACGCTGATTTCGGATATGTTCGGCTGGCGCAGCGCGTTTGCCATCCTCGCGGTGATCGCGCTGGCCAAGGCTTTGCTGCTGTTTATCTACCTGCCGGTGACCCAACCGAAGAACGATGAAGTGACGTTGCGCTCGCAGTTCAAGATCCTGCGCAACCCGCTGATGCAGGGGCATATCCTGCTGTCGATCCTGGTGTTCAGCGGCATGTTCACCGCCTACACCTACCTGGCGGACATCCTCGAGCGCCTGGCCGGATTCGACGGTACGCTGGTGGGCTGGTGCCTGATGGGCTTCGGTGCGGTCGGTCTGATTGGCAATTCGCTGGGCGGGCGTGCGGTGGATCGTCACCCGTTGATCGCCTCCATGGTGTTTTGCGGCTTCATGATCGCAGGCATGGTGGCGCTGGTCCCGGCGATTCATTCGACCATCGGCCTGGCGGCGGCGATGGCCGTGTGGGGCGTGACCCAGGCGGCGATGTTCCTGGTCAGCCATGTGCGCCTGATGAAGGCTGCACCCCATGCGCCGGCGTTTGCCGCGTCGCTGAACATCGCCGGGGCCAACCTGGGCATCGGCCTGGGCGCCATGGTTGGCGGGCACGTGATCGACACCCTCGGCCTGGGCAGCCTGGGCTTTGCGGCGTCCGGGTTTATCCTGGTGTCGATCCTGCTGGCGTTGTGGCTGATGACCGCCAGGCAACCGCTCGCCTCCGGCGCCTGAGCCGTCAGGGCAGGGTGGTGAACAGCTCGCGCCGGGCGCCTTCGGTAATCGCCACGATGCCGGGGTGCTTGACCTTGCGCTCCACCGAGATCGCGTAGAACGATTCGGTCACGGCCACGGTCTGGCCAATCAGCGCCACGCCGTACTGGCGCACCACCTCGTCGGCAATCACGCTGGGGGCGATAAAGATCCCGCTGCCGGATTGGCCGAATGCCTGCATCAAGGCGCTGTCGTCGAACTCGCCGATGATCTTCGGTTGAATCTGTTGTTCGGCAAACCAGCGCTGCAAACGGCTGCGTACCACGGTTTCCGCGCCCGGAATCAACAGCGGCGCGCCGTGCAGGCACTGTGGGAAATCCCCTCGGTGTTCGTCAGCCAACACCTGGGTGGCGAAAAAACTGATGCCGCATTCGCCCAACTTCTGGCTGTAGCCTTTGATGTCCAGGTGAGTGGGCATGGGGCTGTCGGAAATCACCAGGTCAAGGCGCTGGATCGCCAGGTCGGCGAGCAGGCGTTCGAGTTTGTCCTCACGGCAGGTGATGCGGATCGGCTCGCTCAACTCCATGGTCGGTGCGATCAGCCGGTAGACGATGGACTTGGGCACCACGTCCGCCACGCCGACGCGGAACAGGATCTGCTGTTCGTCGGGCTGCGCGCGCAGCATGGCCTCCAGTTCATTACCGGTCTGGAACATCTGCTCGGCATAGGGCAGGGCCTGGCGCCCGGCTTCGGTCAGTTCCAGTTGGCGGCCGACGCGCTGAAACAGCGCGATACCGAAGGTTTGCTCGAGCAGGCTGATCTGCCCGCTGATGGTCTGGGGCGTGAGGTTCAACTGCTCGCACGCACGCACGATGCTGCCGGTCTTGGCCACCACCCAGAAGTAGTGCAGTTGTCGGTAATTGAGCATGGCAGCCTTCACTTCGTAAAAAACGAAGTATACGCGAGAAAAATACGAATTTTCCTGAACTGTTTGCCTGCATAGAATGCGTCGCTATCGCGGGGCCACTATTTGGACCCAAGGGTTCTAACGAGGAAGACATCATGAAACTCAATTCCCTGGGCGCGGCATCCTTGCTTGCGCTTTCATTGGTAGTGATCAGCGGTTGCGATCAGGTCGAGAAAAGCGCGCAGCAGGTACTGGGCAAGGCCACCGAATCGGCCAAGCAAGCCATCGATGACACCCACAAGGCTGCCGAACAGGCATTGAGTGAAGCGACCAACGGCCTGATCAACCCGCAGAAAAAGGATGATCAGGAAGAGAACGAAACCGAATCGAACAGTAAAGAAGCCTAATTTCCGCTCAACGTCAGGACTGACCTATGGATTACCTTTTACAACTGGCCGCCAGCCCCACCGCCTGGATTGCCCTGGCAACCCTGATCGTGATGGAGATCGTGCTGGGCATCGATAACCTGATCTTCATCTCGATCCTCACCAACAAGTTGCCGGAGAAGCATCGGGCCAAGGCGCGACGCATCGGTATCAGCATGGCGTTGGTGTTGCGGTTGGGCCTGCTCAGCACCATCGCGTTCATCGTGCAGCTGACGGCGCCGGTGTTCGAAGTGTTCGGCCAGGCCTTTTCGTGGAAGGACATGATCCTGATCGCCGGTGGCCTGTTCCTGGTGTGGAAGGCCACCACCGAAATCCATCACAGCATGGACCCGGAACCCGAAGAGAAGGAAACCAATGCTGGCAACGTGGTGGCCATCGGTTTTGCCGCGGCCATCGGGCAGATCCTGTTGCTCGACCTGGTGTTCTCCATCGACAGCATCATCACCGCCGTGGGCATGACCGAGCACTTGCCGATCATGATCATTGCCGTGGTGACCTCGGTGATCGTGATGCTGGTGGCGGCCGAACCGCTGGCCAAGTTCATCAACGACAACCCGACCGTGGTGATGCTGGCCCTGGGCTTCCTGATCATGATCGGCATGACCCTGATCGCCGAGGGCTTCGGCGCCCATGTACCGAAAGGCTACGTGTATGCGGCCATGGCGTTCTCGGCGGCTATCGAATGCTTGAACATTGCCCGGCGTAACCGCCACCAGCGTTTGCTCGCTGCCCGGCAGTAACCGCTGAAACCAAACGGCCGGCTGCGCTCAGATGAGCCCAGCCGGCTTTTTGCTGTCTGTTAGAATTCGCGCACTTGATAGCGTGAGGTCCTACATGAACGAGCCGATTCGTCTTACCCAGTACAGCCACGGCGCGGGGTGTGGCTGCAAGATATCGCCCCAGGTGCTGGAAGTGATCCTTGCCGGCAGCGGCGCACAGAACCTCGACCCCAAGCTGTGGGTGGGCAACGCTTCGCGTGACGATGCGGCGGTGTACGCCATCGACGACGAGCGCGGCGTGGTCTCCACCACCGACTTTTTCATGCCGATTGTCGATGATCCCTTCGATTTCGGCCGGATTGCTGCCACCAATGCCATCAGTGATATCTACGCCATGGGTGGCGATCCGCTGATGGCCATCGCCATTCTGGGCTGGCCGGTGAACGTACTGGCGCCGGAGATTGCCCGCGAAGTGATCCGCGGCGGCCGCTCGGTGTGCGACGCAGCCGGGATTCCTCTGGCGGGCGGGCATTCCATCGACGCCCCGGAGCCGATCTTCGGCCTGGCCGTGACCGGCATCGTGCAAAAGCGCCATATGAAGCGCAACGACACAGCCACCGCCGGTTGCCGGTTGTATCTCACCAAGCCCATCGGCATCGGCATCCTCACCACCGCCGAGAAGAAGGGCAAATTGCGCGAGGCGGATATCGGCCTGGCCCGGGACTGGATGTGCACCCTGAACAAGCCCGGCAGCCGTTTCGGCAAGTTGGCGGGGGTGACCGCAATGACCGATGTCACCGGTTTCGGCTTGTTGGGCCACCTGGTGGAAATGGCTGACGGCAGCGGCCTGACGGCGCGCATCGAGTACAACAAGGTCCCACGCCTGGCCGGGATCGAGGACTACCTGGACCAGGGGTGCATGCCCGGCGGCACCTTGCGCAACTTCGACAGCTATTCGAGCAAGCTCGGACGCCTGCAGGAGCTGCACAAGCGCGTACTGTGCGACCCGCAGACCAGCGGCGGCCTGTTGATCGCCGTCACGCCCGAGGGCGACGCCGAATTCCACCGCATGGCGGCTGAACTGGGCCTGGTCCTGGAACCTATCGGCGAGCTGCTCGAACGACAGACCCACGCGGTTGAGGTGATTTGATGGCAACCGATATCACCGACTACCGCGACATTTTCCTCAATGATCGGCCAATGATGGATACCCGCGCGCCGATCGAGTTCACCAAGGGCGCGTTCCCGGGGGTGATCAACCTGCCGCTGATGACCGACGACGAACGCCAGCGCGTCGGCACCTGCTACAAGCAGCAGGGCCAGCAGGCCGCCATCGTGCTCGGGCATGAGCTGGTGTCCGGCGCTATCAAGGCCGAGCGTATCGAGCAGTGGGCGCGGTTCGCCCAGGCCAACCCCGAGGGTTACCTCTACTGTTTCCGTGGCGGGCTGCGTTCACAGATCGTGCAGCAATGGCTCAAGACCGAAGCCGGCATCGAGTATCCCCGTGTCGGTGGCGGCTACAAGGCCATGCGCACCTTTTTGCTGGAGACCGTCGAGCACGCCGCCACGCAGTGTGACTTCGTGCTGCTGGGCGGTATGACTGGCACCGGCAAGACCGAGGTGCTCGGCCAGTTGCGCAATGCCCTGGACCTGGAAGGTCATGCCAACCATCGCGGCTCCAGCTTCGGCAAACGCGCCACGGCGCAGCCGTCCAACATCGACTTCGAAAACCGCCTGGCCGTGGACCTGCTGAAAAAGCGTGCTGCGGGTATCGAGCAGTTCGTGGTCGAGGATGAGAGCCGCATGATCGGCAGTTGCGCGCTGCCGCTGGCGTTGCACAAGGGCATGCAGACGTTCCCGATGGTGTGGCTGCAGGACAGCGTAGAAGGGCGGGTCGAGCGCATCCTGCGCGACTATGTGGTGGACCTGTGCGCCGAATTTATCGCGGTGTTTGGCGACACCGGCCAGGCGCTGTTTGCCGAGCGCCTGACCCAGAGCCTGGGCAATATCCATAAACGCCTGGGCGGCGAACGCTTCCAGCGGTTGCAGGCGATCTTGCAGGCGGCCCTGGCGGAGCAGGCGCGCAGCGGTGATGTGGACCTGCATCGCGCCTGGATCGAAGGGCTTCTGCGCGAGTATTACGACCCGATGTACGCCTTCCAGCGCGAAAACAAAGGCGCACGGATCGAGTTCGCAGGGGAGCAGGGCGCCGTGGTGGAATATTTGCGCGCACGCGCGCCGATCAGAGGATAGCCGCGCCGATCAACCCACACACCACCCCAACCAGCATCGTCAACCCCGCCACCGTCACCAGCACCCGCGCATCGAAGTCCTTGCGCAGCATCAGCAGCGACGGCAGGCTCACACTCGGCAGGGTCATCAGCAAGGCCACGGCCGGGCCGGTGCCCATGCCCAGGGTCATCATGGTTTGTACGATGGGGATTTCGGCAGCGGTGGGAATCACGAACAACGTGCCGACAATCGCCAGAGGCACCAGCCATGCCAGGCTGTTGGCCATGGCGCCGTCGACATGGGGGAACAGCCAGACGCGCGCGGCACCCAGGATCAGCACGGCCAGGATGTACACCGGGATCGTGCTCCAGAACAACTGCCACAGGGTCCGCAGCCAACGGCCCAGGAACGGCTGGGACTCAACCACACTGACCTCGGCCACCGCGCCCAGAGCCGCTTCCGGCACCTGGTCCGGGCGGGCGATACGTTGCGCGATCAGGGACACGCCCACCACCAGCACAATGCCCGCCACCAGCCGCAATGCGGTGAAGCCCCACCCCAGCACGAAGCCCATGAACACCAGCGTCGCCGGGTTCAGCACGGGGTTGGCGATCCAGAACGCGAGTGCCGCGCCCACCGAGACCTGCTGCCGACGCATGCCGGCCGCGACCGGTGCCGCGCAGCAACTGCACATCATCCCCGGCAGGGCGAACAGCCCGCCCCGCAGGGTCGACCCCAGCCCGGCGCGGCCGAACAGGCGCAGCAGCCAGTCGCGGGGGATCAGCACTTGCAGGAGGGAGCCCAGGATCACCGCCAGCACAGCGGCTTTCCAGATCGCCAGGAAGTACACCTGGGCGTACGCCAGCGCGGCCGCCAGGGGCGAGCTTTGCTGATCGTTGAGAATCGAGGCGCCAATGCTGTGGTTATCGGCGGCGACGAAGGCCTTGAGGTAGTAAGGCGACCACTTCACGTAGTAGAGGCCGACGCAGGCGACCAGCAGGAACAGCGCTGGTTTCCACCAGAACGACCAGCCCCGGTTGGGCTGGGTGGAGGCGAGGTTGGGCATGGTGATGATCCGCAGGTGAGTCAATAGCGGCGCATCATACGCCCTCAGCTCTCGGCGCTCACCTGGGTAGGTTCAGGGCAGGTTTCTTCGCCGTTGTTCAGGCCCTGTTTATAGTTGCGGCTCAGCAACGAGGCTTTGCCGTTGTGCCAGGTCAGCGTCAGCACATACAGCGTGTCGTAGTCGCTGCCGGACCAGTCGTCGGTGATGGTGTGTTTTTCGCCGGACGCTTCGCTCGCCACCTTGTTGATCAGCTCCGGCAGATAGCCGTGGGACCAGGCGGTGTAGATGATGGAATTGTGGTACTTGTCTTCCACCAGCTCGTCGGCGAGGGCACTGGTGTCATTCGCGGAAAACTTGATGTTCACCGGCAGGCCGAGCTTGATCGCGCTGGGGCTGATGGTCATCAGCGGGCGAATATAGCTGTAGGAATTGTCTAGTTCGCCTTCCTCCACATTGCGTGTCGGGTTGGCGGCGAACACGAAATTGGCCTTGCCGAACTTCTCTGGCAAAACCGTGGCCAGGTTCATCGCCCGGTTGAGGCCCTGGCAATTGAGCTGGCCCAGGCCACCGGCGGGTTTTTCACCGTGGCGCAGGAAGACCAGGGTTTGCACGCCGTCAACCTGGTCGGCGTTGCTGATCCGTGACTCCAGGCTCAGATCGATAGCGCCGCCAACCAACAAGAGCGGCAACAGGATGTATGAATAGCGTTTCAGTCGTTGCACAAGGCGCAGAGGCTTGATCGTCATTGTAAGTTCGAGTCTTCATGCGTCACGTTAAGGCAGACACGCCTGGCCACTATGACGCCTGGGGCGCCTGCGGTGTTCCCTGTCGAGATAGCGAGGTGCCTCCATTCACCGCTTGAGCTCAGTTAAGAGTGCACGAGGGCGTATTGGTTCGCCCTGACGACATAATAGCTGGCGGTTGTTGCGTATTGATGACCCATGCAGGACGCTCGCCGGATGACTATCATGGGGGCTTTCAGCACACACACACAGGGCTTCCCGATGAACCCACTCGCTGCTTTCCCGATCAACAGCAAATGGCCTGCCCAGCATCCGGAGCGCCTGCAACTGTACTCGCTGCCGACCCCCAACGGGGTAAAAGTGTCGATCATGCTCGAAGAGCTCGGCCTGCCCTATGAAGCGCACAAGGTCAGCTTCGAGACCCAGGACCAACTCTCTCCCGAGTTCCTGTCGCTGAACCCCAACAACAAGATCCCCGCGATCATCGACCCCAATGGCCCCAGCGGCCAGCCGTTGGCGTTGTTTGAGTCCGGCGCGATCCTGATCTACCTGGCGGAAAAATCCAGCCAGTTGCTCTCCGAGGATCCGGCGACACGTTATGAAACTATTCAGTGGCTGATGTTCCAGATGGGCGGTATCGGCCCGATGTTCGGCCAGTTGGGCTTCTTCAACAAATTTGCCGGCAAGGCCTACGAAGACAAACGCCCGCGCGACCGTTACGCCGCCGAATCCCGGCGCCTGCTGGGCGTGCTGGAAAAACGCCTGCTGGGCCGTACGTGGATCATGGGCGACGAGTACAGCATCGCCGACATCGCCACCTTTCCGTGGGTCCGCAACCTGATCGGCTTCTACGAATCCGGTGACCTTGTAGGCATTGCCGACTTTCCCAATGTACTGCGCGCTCTGGACGGTTTCGTCGCACGGCCGGCGGTGATCCGTGGCCTTAATATTCCGAGTTGAAGCATGCCGACATTCGATTTCAAACAGCTGGACGTGTTCAGCCGCGTGGCGCTCAAAGGCAACCCGCTGGCGGTGGTGTTTGGCGCCGACAGCCTGAGCGACCAACAGATGGCGGACTTCGCCAATTGGACCAACCTCAGTGAAACCACGTTTTTACTGACGCCGCGTGATCCTCGGGCTGACTACCGGGTGCGAATTTTCACCACCTTGACGGAGCTGCCTTTTGCTGGACACCCGACGCTCGGCAGTTGTTATGCCTGGCTGCAGGCAGGTGGTATTCCCAAGGGCGAGGAGATAATCCAGGAGTGCGAAATCGGCCTGGTGCGTATCCGTCGCCAAGGCGATGAACTGGCATTTATCGCGCCGCCATTATTGCGCGCCGGTGCCGTGGACGCGCCGTTGCTGGAGCGCGTGCGCCTGGGCTTGGGCCTGGAGCCCGGGGCCATCGTGCGCAGCCAGTGGGTGGACAATGGCGCTGGCTGGCTCGCGGTAATGCTGGCAGACCGTGACCAGGTCCTGGCGTTGCAGCCGGACTATTCGCAACTGCTGGGGCTGGCCGTGGGCGTGATCGCCCCCTGTGACGGCGGTCGCGACGATGTGGATGCGCAATTTGAGGTGCGTGCCTTTATCGCAGGCGATGGCGCGCAGGAAGACCCGGCCACCGGCAGCTTGAATGCGGGGCTTGCGCAATGGTTGCTCGGCGAGGGCCTGGCCCCCGAGCGCTATGTGGTCAGCCAGGGCACGGCAATTGGCCGGGCAGGGCGGATCCACGTTGAGCGCCAGGGCACTGAAATATGGATGGGTGGCGCCGTGTCGGTGTGCATCGACGGGCGTGTACAGCTCTAGATCAATAAATTATTACCGCCCCCGCAATACACTATTGGCCCCTCGGCGTTTGTGCTGCCGGGGCCTGGGGGCATAAGCTTTCGCCCCAAAGATTTTCTGCCTTGCGATAGGACCACCATGACCAGCCAGTTCCCCCAAGCCCGCCCACGCCGCCTGCGCCGCTCCCCGGAGCTGCGTGGCCTGTTCCAGGAAACCGAATTCACCCTCAACGACCTGGTGCTGCCGATCTTCGTCGAAGAAGAAATCGACGACTTCGTGCCAATCACCAGCATGCCGGGCGTGCAGCGCATCCCTGAGAAGAAACTGGCCGGCGAGATCGAGCGCTATGCCCGTGCCGGCATCAAGTCGGTGATGACCTTCGGCGTGTCCCACCACCTGGACGCCAGCGGCAGCGACACCTGGAAAGAGCGCGGCCTGGTCTCGCGCATGTCGTCGATCATCAAGGACGCTGTGCCGGAAATGATCGTGATGTCCGACACCTGCTTCTGCGAATACACCGACCATGGCCACTGCGGTGTGATGCACGGCGCCCATGTCGACAACGACGCGACGCTGGTCAACCTCGGCAAGCAGGCCGTGGCCGCCGCGCGTGCCGGTGCCGATGTCATTGCCCCTTCGGCGGCGATGGACGGCCAGGTCCAGGCGATCCGCCGCGCCCTGGATGATGCGGGCTTCACCCATATCCCGATCATGGCTTACTCGACCAAATTCGCCTCGGCCCTCTACGGACCGTTCCGCGAAGCCGGCGGCAGTGCGCTCAAGGGCGACCGCAAGAGCTACCAGATGAACCCGATGAACCGCCGCGAAGCCATACGCGAATCGCTGCTGGATGAACAGGAAGGCGCGGATGCGCTGATGGTCAAGCCGGCCGGTGCCTACCTCGACATCATCCGCGACATCCGCGAAGCCTCGCGCCTGCCGGTGGCGGCGTACCAGGTGAGCGGCGAGTACGCGATGATCAAGTTCGGTGCCCAGGCCGGGGCGATTGATGAGGACCGTGTGGTGCGTGAAACCTTGGGCTCGATCAAGCGCGCGGGTGCGGACTTGATCTTCACCTACTTCGCGATGGACCTGGCGTTGGCGGGGATCTAGAACCACAACAGGTAAAATGTGGGAGGGAGCTTGCCCCCTCCCACATCAACAATGCCCGGCCCATCGTCGCCAAGGAAGCCCCATGTATTCAAGCCGCCTGATCCTGTGCCTTGCCACTTTGCTGGTACTGGCCGGTTGCTCCACCACGCGCAACCCGCAACAGCCGCAGCGCAGCGAGGCCGAGGTGAAAGCGCAGATCGTGCGCCTGCTGCCGACCAAGGTGGCTGACCGCGAGGGCTGGGCCCAGGACATCTACACGGCCTTTGACACCCAGAACATCTACCCCAGCACGGAAAACATCTGCGCCGTGCTGGCGGTGACCGAGCAGGAGTCGACCTATCAGGTCGACCCACCGGTGCCAGACATGGGCAAGATCGCCCAGGATGAAATCCTGCGGCGTGCCGGCAAAGTCCATGTGCCGGCGTTTGTCGTGCGCAGCGCCCTGCAACTGCGCTCGCCCAGCGGCAAGACCTACGCCGACCGCCTCAATGCTGCGCGCACGGAGAAGGACCTGAGTGGCATCTTCGATGACTTCATCAGCATGGTGCCCCTGGGCAACACGTTGTTTGGTGGTTTCAACCCGGTGCATACCGCAGGCCCGATGCAGGTAAGTATCGACTTTGCGCAGAAACAGGCGCGGGGTTATCCCTACACGGTGGATGGCACAATTCGTCGCGAAATCTTCACCCGTCGTGGCGGCATGTACTTCGGCATCGCGCACTTGCTGGGTTACCCGGTGAGCTACGACCGGCCGCTGTATCGCTTTGCCGATTTCAATGCCGGGTGGTACGCCAGCCGTAATGCCGCGTTCCAGGCTGCCGTCAGCCGTGCTTCGGGCACCGAGTTGGCCTTGGACGGAGATCTGATTCGCTACGGCTCGCTGCTGCCCGGCACCACCGAGTTGGCGGTGCGTTCATTGGGGGCCAGGCTGGACATGCGCAACCCCAGCATCCGCAGTCAGCTGGAGCAGGGCGAGCAATTGGATTTCGAGGACACCACCCTCTACAAGCGCGTATTTGCCCTGGCCGACAAGGCCGCCGGCAAGCCGATGCCACGGGCCATCCTGCCGGGCATCGTGCTCAAGAGTCCCAAGATCACCCGTAACCTGACCACGGCGTGGTTTGCCCAGCGGGTCGACGAGCGTTATCAGCGCTGCCTGAAGCGCTGATCAGCGTCGAGGTGAGCAGGCTTGCTGTGGTGACCGGGCTTGCTGTGGCAAGCAGGCTTGTTGTGATGACCGGGCTTGTTGTGGCAAGCGGGCTTGCCCCGCGTCGGGCTGCGCAGCAGCCCCAATCAAGCACAATGCGGTGTATCACATACCACTCGGCGGCTCGTTGCGGGTCTGCTTCGCACCCCAACGCGGGGCAAGCCCGCTCGCCACAGGTTCGCACCATCAGAGGAACGAGCTTTGTTCGCCGTTGATCGCCCGTGCGCGGGACTGATCCTTGGGTGAACAGCCTGCCACGGCCAGGGCTGCCAGCAGGAACAGGAGATAGGATTTTGGCTTGCCGTCCAGATGGCGCATTGCGGTTCCTTGGGAGGTATGGGGGAATTTGACGGGGATTAAAGCGGTGCCGCAGACGCGAGGTTGAAGGGTAAAGAAAAGGCCTGGTTTTCGTGGAACCAGGCCCTTTCCATGTTGCTCTTTGAATCAGATGCGTTCGAGCGCCAGGGCTACCCCCTGGCCGCCACCGATGCACAGCGTCGCCAGGCCTTTCTTGGCATCACGCTTGATCATTTCATGCAGCAGCGTCACCAGCACGCGGCAGCCCGAGGCGCCGATCGGGTGGCCGATGGCGATGGCGCCGCCGTTGACGTTGACCTTGTCGGCGTCCCATTCCAGCTCTTTGCCCACCGCCAGGGATTGCGCGGCGAAGGCTTCGTTGGCTTCGATCAGGTCCAGGTCGCCCAGGCTCCAACCGGCTTTGTCCAGGCAACGGCGGGTGGCCGACACCGGGCCGATGCCCATGATCGCCGGGTCGACGCCGGCGTTGGCGTAGCTGGCAATGCGCGCCAGTATCGGCAGGCCGAGGGCCTTGGCCTTGTCGGCGCTCATCAGCAGCACCGCGGCGGCACCGTCGTTGAGGCTGGAGGCGTTGCCCGCGGTGACACTGCCGTCTTTCTTGAACGCCGGTTTCAGCTTGCCCAGGGATTCGGCGGTGGTGCCGGCGCGGGGTTGCTCATCCACGGTGAAGGCCACCGGGTCGCCTTTGCGCTGGGGGATCAGGATCGGTGTGATCTCATCGACAAAGCGGCCCGCTTCAATAGCAGCGACGGCTTTTTGCTGGGAGGCGGCGGCGAACGCATCCTGGGCTTCACGGCTGATGCCGTACTTGTCCACCAGGTTCTCGGCGGTGATGCCCATGTGGTAGTCGTTGAACGCGTCCCACAGGCCATCGGTGATCATGCTGTCGATCATTTTGGCATGGCCCATGCGCAAACCGGTGCGCGCGGCGGGCAGTACGTACGGAGCCAGGCTCATGTTCTCCATGCCGCCGGCGATGATCACGTCGGCGTCACCGCAACGGATGGCCTGGGCGCCCAGGTGCAGGGCCTTGAGGCCCGAGCCGCAAACCTTGTTCAAGGTCAGGCTGGGCACCGCGTGGGGTAGGCCGGCCAGGATCGACGCCTGGCGCGCCGGGTTCTGGCCTGAGCCTGCGGTGAGGACCTGGCCGAGGATCACTTCATCCACTTCGGCCGGGTCCAGGCCGGTCTGCTCCAGCAGGCGACGGATCACGGCGGCGCCCAGTTCCGGTGCCGGAATGTTCGCCAGCGAACCCTGGAAGCTGCCCACGGCGGTGCGGGTGGCAGCAACAATCACGACGTCTTGCATGGAATCTGTCCTCACTGGAAGTGCATTTCTGGAACGTGGTCCGGGACGATCAGTTTACCGGCGGTCTTGCGCACAATCTCTTCAACGCTGACGCCAGGTGCGCGTTCCTTGAGGACAAAAGCGCCATTTTCGATTTCCAGGTACGCCAGGTCCGTCAGTACACGCTTGATGCAGTGGGCGCCGGTCAGCGGCAGGCTGCATTGGCTGAGCAACTTGGACTCACCGTCCTTGGAGGCATGGGTCATGATCACGATGATGTTTTCTGCACCGGCCACCAGGTCCATGGCGCCGCCCATGCCCTTGACCAGCTTGCCGGGGATCATCCACGAGGCGATGTTGCCTTGTACGTCGACTTCAAACGCGCCGAGTACAGTGAGGTCGACGTGGCCGCCGCGGATCATCGCGAAGGACTCGGCGGACGAGAAGATCGACGCGCCGATACGCGCGGTCACGGTCTGCTTGCCGGCGTTGATCATGTCGGCGTCGATGGTGTCTTCGGTCGGAAACGGGCCCATGCCGAGCAGGCCGTTTTCCGATTGCAGCATCACTTCCATGCCTTCCGGAATGTAGTTGGCCACCAGGGTCGGAATGCCGATGCCCAGGTTGACGTAGAAACCGTCCTGCATTTCGCGGGCGACGCGTTGAGCCATTTGTTCGCGGGTAAGAGCCATTTTATGTGTCCTTATTGTTCGGGCTGGGGGCGGATTATTTGCGTACGGTGCGCTGTTCGATGCGCTTCTCGAACGTGCCGCAGATGATCCGGTCGACGTAGATGCCAGGGGTGTGGATCTGCGCCGGGTCCAGCTCGCCCGGTTCGACGATTTCTTCGACTTCGACCACGGTGATCTTGCCGGCGGTGGCAGCCAGCGGGTTGAAATTCTGGGCGGTGTGGCGGTAGATGACGTTGCCGAAGTGGTCGGCTTTCCAGCCTTTGACGATGGCGAAGTCGCCGGTGATGGATTCTTCCATCAGGTACGGACGACCATTGAATTCACGGGTTTCCTTGCCTTCGGCCACCGGAGTGCCAACACCGGTGGCGGTGAAGAAGGCCGGGATGCCGGCGCCGCCCGCGCGCATTTTTTCGGCCAGGGTGCCCTGGGGGGTCAGCACCACTTCGATTTCGCCGCTGAGCAACTGCTTCTCGAACAGGGCGTTTTCACCCACGTAGGAGGCGATCACCTTGCTGATCTGCTTCTGCTCCAGCAGCACGCCCAGGCCAAAGCCGTCGACGCCGCAGTTGTTGGATACCACGGTGAGGTCGCGGGTGCCTTTGCGCTTGATCTCGGCAATGAGGTTTTCCGGAATGCCGCACAGGCCAAAACCGCCGGAGAGTACGGTCATGCCGTCTTCCAGGCCCGCCAGTGCTTCCTCGTAGGACGCCACGCGTTTATCGAAACCTGCCATATGCACCTCTTTTATTGTTTGTGGGCCAGCCAATGAACCGAGTGTTGCTCCGACGGATTGATTTGTTAAGTTGTTTTTTAAGGTTGATTGATTTAAAAAACAGCATAGTCGCCTGGCCATTTGGAGTAGCGTCATGACAGTTAAACAGATGCGCGCGTTTCTCGCCGTGGCCCAGAGCCTGAGTTTCGCCGCCGCCTGCGAACGCCTGCACCTTTCCCAGTCGGCACTGAGCTTGACCATCAAGGGTCTGGAAGAAGGCCTGGGTGGGCGCCTGTTCAGCCGTAATACGCGCAACGTCGCGTTGACACCCGAGGGGGAATCCCTGCTGCCGTTGGCGCGCCGCTTGATTGCCGACTGGGACAACACCGAGGACGAACTGCGCCAGCGCTTTACCCTGCAACGCGGGCGGGTCACGGTGGCGGCGATGCCATCGTTCGCGGGCAACTTGCTACCGCCGATCCTGAAGATATTCCGCGCGCGTTACCCGCAGGTGAATGTCACCGTGCACGACTTGATCAACGAGCAGGTGCTGGAAATGGTGCGCGACCGCCAGGTGGAGCTGGGCGTGGCGTTCGAGCCTTCAGACGGTTCGTCGCTGGCGTTCACGCCGTTGTACCTGGATCGCTTCATTGCCGTGGTGCCGGGGGATTCGCCGTTGGTCGAGCTTGATGAAATCGACTGGAAAACCTTGCTGGAGCAGCCGTTCATCACGTTGCAGCGACCTTCGACGGTGCGGGTGATGCTGGAGGAGCATCTGGGGGCGCGGCAGATGAAGTTGCCGGTGGCGCTGGAAAGCCATCAACTGGCGACTGTAGGCAAGATGGTAGCGACGGGGTTGGGTGTCAGCGCCGTCCCCGCATTGTGTGCGCGGCAGATGGAGGAGGCGGGGGCTCATTGCATCACCTTGACCGATCCGGTCATTGAACGACCGATTGGGGTGCTGACCAAACCCGGCCATGAACTCTCGGCGGCAGCGCAGGTGTTGTTTGATATCTTTTGCGACGAAGCGAAGAAGGGACGATTTCCCGCAGTGTTGTAGAGCCGCAATTAAAAAGCCCGCTCGAATCAACAAGCGGGCTTAAATGTTTAATGCGGTGTTATCAGCAGTATCTATCAATCACTTTAACTTGCGATTGGCCCTTGAGATTCTGCCATTCGGTATTAAGTGTGTGGAAGACCTGCTCGATAAAGTTGCGATCGGCGGCTGCTTTCTTGCCGACATAACCCTGGCCACGGCGGTACATCTTCAGGCGCGCCGCCAGTTCACGGTTATTGCGGTCGAACTCGGCTTCTTCGGTGTGGGGCGCCAGGCAGTCAATTTGCACTTCGCCCGATTTGCCAATCCACAGGATATGGTCGTCGAGTGTGTCTTTCTGCGCTGCGAACATCTCAGCCAATTCATCGATAGTTGGTTGGTTGTTCAGATTCATGTGTAAGCCCCTTGACCAGTTGGCGATCTATCAGTTGGTTCGTTAATACTTCGTAAGTTGTCTCCGGTTGCGAAAACCGGGCGTCAGCGACGGTCTGCCGAATACGGGCAGGGTCTTGAACCTGATGCATGTAGTCTTGCTGATGAACTGCTACGCAATGCATTCATAACGAAGACAAGCCGCATTTGAGCGCCTTGTACCGAGCCCTTAGGGCCGGTCAGCTTCATCAATCTGCCTTGTGGGCAGTGCACATCCGGAAAAAACAGCTCGGCGGTCAGACGAACTTGTTCAAAACGCTTGTTGCCAACGCTCCCGATCCGGGAGACGTCTCGATAATGCAAGGACAAAATGGTTACGTCAACGCTTATGTAGTGATTATTTTTGCTCACTACATAAATTGCCGTGGGGACGGGAGAATGCGGGAAAACGTGACTTGGGCGTCATTTTCTGGAAGTGCAGGTCAGGCTGTATAACGCCTGTTGTGGCGAGCGGGCTTGTCCCGCGTTGGGCTGCGAAGCGGCCCCAATAAGAACACTGCGCAGCATCAGGAACTTTTCAGCGCCTGGATTGGGGCTGCTCTGCAGCCCAACGCGGGACAAGCCCGCTCGCCACAAAGGATCTGCGCTTGATTGAGTTACCGTAACCGTTCGACCAAACGCGGCAAAAGTCGCTCGCACTCGGCTTCGATCTTCACCTGCAACAGCTCATCTGCGCGGGTCTTGCCCAGGTTGATGGCGATGACGGGTTTGCCCTGTTCGACCATGGCTTTGCACAGGCGGAATGCCGAATAGGCCATCAGCGACGAACCGACTACCAGCAAGCCCTCGGCATGGCCGACGGCGGCCATTGCCCTGGCTGCTGTCGCCGGTGCTACGTTCTCACCGAAAAACACCACATCCGGCTTCAGGCGCTCGCCATTGCAATGGGGGCAGTGGGGGACCTGAAAGTGTTCTTCAAAAGCAGGGTCGAGCAAGGTGTCTCCATCGGGCGCCTGCACCGCATGGACCTGCGCCAGGTAGGGGTTGTCGATTTCCATCTGCCGCTGAATTGCATCGCGTGCACTGCGCAACTGGCAATCCAGGCACAGCACCCGGTGCAGGCTGCCGTGCAGTTCGATTACATCATGGGTGCCGGCCTGATCATGCAGGGTGTCGACGTTTTGTGTGATCAGCCCGCTGATACGCCCGCGTTGCTGCAATGTCGCCAATGCCAGGTGCGCCTTGTTCGGCTGCGCAATGCGGACCCTCGGCCACCCGAGCATCGCCCGCGCCCAATAACGGCGGCGTGCCTGCGCGGTGGCGAGGAACTCCTGGTACATCATCGGCGCCTTGCCCCGGCGCACGCCGTCACTGTCGCGGTAGTCGGGAATGCCCGACGACGTGCTGATCCCCGCACCGGTCAACACCAGAAAGTGCCGTTCGGCCATGGCCCGATGCAAGGTATCGAGTTGGTTCTCTTGGTGTTTCAGCGTGTCGAGCATGGGCTCCCCTATTCGCCGCGGATGTACTGCTCCAGCTGTTTGATCAGGTCAGCCTGGTCGGCAATGGCTTCCTTGACCAGGTCGCCGATGGACAGCAGCCCCAACAGCTTGCCGTCTTCGACCACGGGCAGGTGGCGCAGGTGACTGTCGGTCATGATATTCATACACTCATCGACCTTTTTATGGGTGTCGACGGTGATCACCGGGGAGCTCATCACCTCATGGACCTTGGTGGTGACCGACGACAGCCCCTTGAGCATGATTTTGCGGGCGTAATCACGCTCGCTGATGATCCCGACCACTACGTCATCCTGGACCACCGGCAAGGCCCCGACGTTTTTCTCCGACATCCGCACCAAGGCTTCAAACACGGTGTGGTCGTGTTTGATGACATGCACTTCCTGGTTTTTCTGGTCCTTGGCTTTGAGCACTTCTGCAACGGTCTTCATGGCGGCCACTCCGGTGTTGTTGTTGGTTAGTCAGGGTCCCACTACAGAATCCTAGACCGGCCACCGCGCTGCAAGGTCCAAAGCGGCGCTAAACCCGTCGAAAAACGTCATTCGCCGGTTTTTTTGGGTGTTTAGCCGGCATTTGTCGGTTTTTTGGCCCGCTTGGGACTGGCCGTCGTCTTGCGTGGCGTGCTCTTGCGTTTCTTTTTCCATGGCGTGGCACCTCGGCCTGCCGGGCTGGCGGGACCGGTGATGGTCATGCGCATGCCATTGCAACGGGCGACCTGCTTGCTCATCCAGGCCGCCTGCTTGGCGACGAAGTCTTCCAGGCTCATTTCGCCGCTTTGCACCATGTCCAGGGCCTGCTCCCAGATGGCGGTGGTGCCTGGGTCGGCGATGGCCCGGGGCACGGCGTCGATCAGGCTGAATGCCGCCGGTGTAGCTGATAGCGCCTTGCCGTTCTTCACCAGGTAACCACGGTCCAACAGCCCCTGGATGATGCCAGCGCGGGTGGCCTCGGTGCCGATGCCGGTGGTGTCCTTGAGCTTTTGCTTGAGCAGCGGGTCTTCCACCAACTTGGCGACGTTTTTCATCGCCTTGATCAGGTCACCTTCGGTAAAGGGTTTGGGCGGTTGGGTCCACAGGTCCTTGAGGTTGACCCTGGCCACCCCATAATCCTGGCCCTGTACCAATGGCGGCAGGGCTTGCGGAGCCGGCGCTTCACGTCCCTTGGCTGGCGCCAGGGCTTCGGGCAGGGCGCGTTTCCAGCCCGGTTCGATCACTACTTTGCCCACTGCACGCAACGCCTGATTCGCACAGTCGAAATCCGCCTGGGTGCGATCGTACTCATGGTTGGGCAGGAACTGCGCCAGGTAGCGTGCGCGGATCAGGGTATACACCGCACGATGCTTGCCGGTGAGTTGTTCCACATCCTTGCCGGCGCCGGTAGGGATGATGCCGTGGTGAGCGCTGACCTTGGCATCGTTCCACGCCCGCGAGCGTCGCTGGGCATCGATATGCGGCATCAGCTCGTTCACTGCGGTATCCGCACGTGCCAACGCAGCCAGGATCTTCGGCGCGTCGGGGTGCTGGCTCATCGGTAGATAGCCGCAATCACTGCGCGGGTAGGTGATGACTTTATGGGTTTCATACAACGACTGGGCGATATCCAGGGTTTCCTGGGCGCCAAGGCCGAGCTTCCTGGAGCAGATTTCCTGCAGGGTGCCCAGGTCGAAGGGCAGGGGCGCCACTTCACGCATGCGCTCGGTGCGCAGTTTCACCAGCAGGGCGGTGGCGGCGTTGGTCATGGCGTCGGCCGCGTCCCGCGCCAACTGCGGTTTGAGGCAGCGGCCCTGGTCGTCACAGGCGTCCTCGGGCGCGCGCCATTGGGCGGTAAAGGTCATGCCCCCGTGGCGCAGGTCGACATCGATGGCCCAGTAAGCCACCGGCACAAAATCGGCGATGCTGCGATCGCGGTCCACCACCAGGCGCAGGGTTGGCGTTTGCACCCGGCCTACGGGCAACACGCCCTGGTAACCGGATTGGCGCCCGAGCAAGGTGAACAGGCGGCTCATGTTCATGCCAATCAGCCAGTCGGCGCGGGAGCGGCCCAGGGCCGAGTGATACAGGCTGAACGTCTCGGCGCCCGGCTTGAGCGCCGCCAGGGCCTTGCGGATCGAGGCATCATCCAGCGCGGATAGCCACAGCCGCTGGATCGGCCCGCGATAACGGCAATGCTCCACCAGCTCGCGGGCGATCATCTCGCCTTCACGGTCGGCGTCGGTGGCGATCACCAGCTCCTGGGCTTCCCCCAGCAGGCGCTTGACCGCCTTGAACTGGCTGGCGGTCTTGGGCTTGACGCGCATCTTCCATTTTTCCGGGACGATGGGCAGGTCGGCCAGTACCCAGCGCTTGTACTTTTCGTCGTAGGCATCCGGCGGGGCGGTTTCCAGCAGGTGGCCGATGCACCAGGTGACCGTGACCCCATTGCCCAGCCAGCACCCCTCGCCACGGCGGCTGGCGCCGAGCACGGCCGCAATGTCCTTGGCCTGGGAGGGTTTTTCACAGAGGTACAGGCGCATGGTCGTCACACAGATCGGGTTGATGCTGTGCAGGATGCTCAGTCGGCGCGCATTGATCAACCATTATCTGTATGGATGTACAGCAATTTATGTAGGCGCCTGAAGGCAAATGTGGGAGGGGCTTGCCCCCTCCCACAGCGGATCTTCTGTGCTCAGGAGATCGGGTTAGTTGTTATCGATATCCACGTGACGGGTCTCTTTAAGGCAGACCATCCCCACGATCAAACTCACCCCGGTCACCACCACCGGGTACCACAGGCCGTAGAAGATATCGCCGGTGTAGACCACCAGGGCAAACGATACGGTCGGCAGGAACCCGCCAAACCAGCCGTTACCGATGTGGTAGGGCAGGGACATCGAGGTGTAGCGGATACGCGTCGGGAATAGCTCCACCATCAGCGCTGCCAGCGGGCCGTAGCACATCGCGGCAATCAGGATCAGCGCCACGATCAGCACCACCACCATGGTCTTGTTGACCTGGGCCACGTCCGCCGAAGACGGATAGCCGGCCAGGGTCACCGCGCCACGCAGGGCTTTTTCGTCAAAACCATCGATACGCACGTCGCCCACGCTCACTTGCACGGGGCTGCCGGCGGGGGCGGCGACGCTGCTGTAGGGCAGGCCTTGCTTGACCAGGAAGGTCTTGACCTTGTCGCACGGGCTGTCAAATTTCGCCTTGCCCACCGGGTCGAACTGGAAGGTGCAGGTGGCCGGGTCGGCCATCACGGTGATCGGCGCCTGGGTGCTGGCCTGGTCCATCGCCGGGTTGGTGTAGTGCGCCAGGCTCTTGAAGATCGGGAAATACAGCACGGTGGCCAGCAGCAGGCCGAGCATCAGCACCGGCTTGCGCCCGATCTTGTCCGACAGCCAGCCGAAGAAGATAAAGAACGGTGCACCGATCACCACGCTGATGATCAACAGCATGTTGGCCAGGGCCGGGTCCATCTTCAGGAACTGCGTGAGGAAGAACAGCACGTAGAACTGCGCCGCGTAGAAGGTTACCGCTTGCCCGCCGTTGATGCTGAACAGCGCGATCAGCACCACCTTGAGGTTTTCCCATTTGCCGAAGGACTCACGGATCGGCGCCTTGCTGGCCTTGCCTTCCTCTTTCATTTTCAGGAACGCGGGCGATTCGTGCAGGCTCATGCGGATCCAGGTGGAAATGCCCAGCAGCACGATGGAGAACAGGAACGGAATGCGCCAGCCCCAGACTTCGAACTGGTCACCGGTGAAGTAACGGCAGGCCAGCACCACCAGCAGCGACAGCAGCAGGCCGATGGTCGCCGTGGATTGAATCCAGCTGGTGTGGAAGCCGCGCTTGCCGGCCGGTGCGTGCTCGGCCACGTAGGTTGCGGCGCCGCCGTATTCGCCGCCCAGCGCCAGGCCCTGCAGCATGCGCAGTACGATCAGGATGATCGGCGCTGCGATGCCGATGCTGGCGTAGGTTGGCAGCAACCCGACACAGAAGGTCGCCACGCCCATCAGAATGATGGTGACCAAAAAGGTGTACTTGCGCCCGATCATGTCGCCCAACCGACCAAACACCAGCGCACCGAAGGGCCGCACTACAAAGCCGGCCGCAAAGGCCATCAGGGCAAAGATGAATGCCGTGGTGTCGTTGACCCCGGCGAAGAACTGCTTGCTGATCACCGCCGCCAGGGCGCCGTAGAGGAAAAAGTCATACCACTCGAACACCGTCCCCAGGGACGAGGCGAAGATGACTTTCTTTGAGTCGTTGCTGGTGCTCGCGTCGACCGGCGAGCCCAGGGTTTGAGCATGTTCTGACATCGGGTAGCCCTCACAGTGATTATTTATTGTTGTTCCACTGTCGGCGCCAGGTTCGGCGCCGCTATTCAGATTGCATGAACCAGTTCTTTCTCCGGGGCGAGACTCCTTGTATTCGGCGAAAGGATCAGCTGCGCGGCCTTCTCCGCGATCATCAGCGTGGGTGAACAGGTATTGCCAGAGGTGATGCGCGGCATGATCGAAGCGTCGGCGATGCGCAAGCCGGGCACGCCGTGCACCCGCAGTTGGGCGTCGACCACTGCGTCTTTATCGTTGCCCATGCGGCAGGTGCCGACCGGGTGGAAGATCGTCGTTCCGATGCGTGCGGCGGCTTCGTGCAATTGCGCTTCGGTCTGCAGCGAATCGCCCGGCAGATACTCCACCGGCTTGAACTGGCTCAGGGCCGGTGCGGCGACGATGCGGCGCGTCAGGCGGATCGCATCGGCGGCCACGCGCAGGTCTTCCGGATGGCTGAGGTAGTTGGGGCGGATCAGCGGTGCGTCCGCCGGGTTGGCCGAGCGGATGTCGATACGGCCCCGGCTCTGCGGACGCAAGTCGCAGACCGACGCGGTAAACGCCGGGAACCCGTGCAACGGTTCGCCGAAACGCTCCAGGGACAGTGGCTGTACGTGGTATTCCAGGTTGGCCGAGGTCTGTTCCGGACCCGAGCGCGCAAACGCACCCAGTTGACTGGGCGCCATCGACAGCGGGCCGCTGCGGTCGTAGAGGTAGCGCAGGCCCATGCCCATCTTGCCCCACAGGGTGCCGGCGATCTGGTTGAGGGTGCGGGCGTTTTCCAGTTTGTAGATCAGCCGCAGTTGCAGGTGGTCCTGGAGGTTGCCGCCGACGCCGGGCAGTTCATGCAGCACTTCGATGCCCAGTGGCTTAAGCACGTTGGCGGGACCGATCCCTGACCGTTGCAGGATGCCCGGCGAACCCACTGCACCGGCGCACAGCACAATCTCCTTGCGCGCTTTCCAGCTCACTTGCTGGCCGTGTTGACGCCCGACCACTTGGCAGGCACGGCCGTTTTCCAGGAGCACGCGGTCCACTTCCACTTCGGTCAGCACGGTGAGGTTGGGGCGCTGGCGCACCGGCTTGAGAAACGCCTTGGCCGCGTTCCAGCGTACCCCGGCCTTCTGGTTGACCTGGAAGTAGCCGCAGCCTTCGTTATCGCCCTGGTTGAAATCGCTGATGTTGGCGATGCCGCTCTGCGCCGCCGCATCGCGGAACGCATCGAGGATCGGCCAGTGCAGACGCTGTTGCTCGACTCGCCATTCACCGCCGTCGCTGTGAAATTCCGAGCCGCCGGCAAAGTGGTTCTCGCTCTGCTTGAACAGCGGCAGCACGTCCTTCCACGCCCAACCTTCATTACCTGCGGCCGCCCAGCCGTCGTAGTCCCGGGCCTGGCCACGCATGTAGATCATGCCGTTGATGGAGGAGCAGCCGCCCAGCACCTTGCCCCGTGGATAACTCAGCGCACGGCCTTGCAGGCCTTCCTGGGCTTCGGTCTTGAAGCACCAGTCGGTGCGTGGGTTGCCGATGCAGAACAGGTAGCCGACGGGGATATGGATCCAGGGGTAATTGTCGCGGCCACCGGCTTCGAGCAGCAGCACGCGGTGGGCGGGGTTGGCGGACAGTCGATTGGCCAGCAGGCAGCCCGCTGGGCCGGCGCCTACGACGATGTAATCGTATTCAGCAGTTGCAATGGGCATCTGAAGGTCTCGCTTGTTTTTCTTATTGGCCCCATCCTAGTTGTTAGTTTTCGTCTTAAAAATGTTAGTTTTTACCCAGCTGCTGTGCGTTTTTAAACAGCGTAGCCCAGGGATAGGCAATGGAGGCGTCATGTTCGACTGGAATGACCTGCGGTACTTTCTCGAGCTGCAGCGCAGCGGTCGCTTGCTCACCGCCGCGCAACGCCTGAAAACCACCCACGCCACTGTGGCCCGGCATATCGAGGCGATCGAGAAAAGTCTCGGCACCGCGCTATTCGTGCAGCATGCCCAGGGCTACGAACTGACCCCCGCCGGCGAGGCCCTGCTAAAACATGCCGAGGCCATGGAAAACGTCGCACTGCTGGCCGAAGACGAGCTGACTCATGCTGCCGCGCCCCTGGGCAAGATCCGCCTGGGTGTGGCCGAAGGCCTGGGCGTGATGTTCCTGGCCAGCCGCATGGGCGGGCTGTTCGAGCGCTACCCCGGGTTGGAAGTGGAGCTGGTGGCGGTGCCGCGCTTTGTCAGCATCCTCAACCGCGAAGCGGAAATCAGCATCCACCTCGAGCGGCCGAGCGTCGATCAACTGGTCACGCGCAAACTTACCGACTACCGCCTGGCCCTCTATGCCAGTCGCGCCTACCTGGCGCGCAACCCGCCGATTGAAAAGCGCGAAGACCTTGCGGCACACGCCTGGATCGATTACGTCGACGACCTGCTGTTCAGCCAGGAACTCAAATTCCTCAGCAGCTTCTGCCGCAACCCCAAGGTGGTGTTCCACAGCACCAGCGTGATCGCCCAGCATCAGGCGGCGCGCTCCGGTTTGGGGATTGCGGTATTACCGTGCTTCATGGCCGCCGGCGACCCGGACCTGGTGCCGTTGCTGCCGGGGGAGGGGATCCAGCGCAGCTACTGGATCAGCTCGCGCCGGGAATTGCACAAGTCAGTGCGGCTGCGGGTGTTGTGGGATTACGTGGTGGAGTTGTGCGCGCGGGAGCAGGGGTTGTTGTTGGGCGAGGCCTGATGCCAGGCCTGCCCAACAGAGGGTTAGAGTTTCACCACCTGATGCACCTGCTCCGCGCAAGCCCGTGCATCCTCGATCATTTTCCCGAACGCCTTGCTGACAATCTCATCACGGCTCAACCAACGCACCTTCTGGCTCAGGCGATAGTGATAACGCAGCCCGCCATTCGCCTGCGAACCCTGCAGATCCAAGTCATACCACGGCGAACGCACCTGGCAACCCGGGATGGCTTTTTCCATCCGCCCACCGCTCAGGGTGATGCTGTAGTCATGGGTTTGCGGGTTGCCCAGATCAAGCTCGGCCTGCTGCCCTTGGCGGCGGTAGTTGATAAAACCATCCCAACGACCCTTGAGCGATTCATCGCTATATACGTAGTCATTCGCCAGCTTTTCCAGCGCACGCTGATCATTCATTTTGGCCGTGACGGTATAGCCGTCATGTACCACAAAGCCGGTGGCCGGGCGGGTGATCTGGCAGTCGCTGATCTCGTTGCCGAAGTTGGCGCAGATGTCCTGGTCGGTGGCGGTGCTGCCTTGCTGGCGGTCGGCGACGCTCAGTTGCATCAGCGGCAGGCGACTGAAGGTGATCGTGGCCTGGGTCGTGCCGTAGCCTTGTTTGTCGTAGTGCACCTGTTTATCCAGGCGCAGGGTGGTTTCGGGGCGTTCCAGCGGGATATGTTCCTCGCGCACCTGACCCTGGGCGTCGTTGACCAGCACCCAGCGGTCCTGGATATCGGGCATGACCTGACCGGGGGCGAACACCGGGTTGGTCGGGTCGAGCCACCACACCTGGCCATCCACTTCGGCGCGGACGATGGCGTGGTTCGGCGCCTGGGGGCCGGGGATCAGTAGCGACTCGACCACATCGCCCCGGCTGACCCAGGCGGTCTCGGCCTTGATGCCACTGGCCTTGAGCAAGGCGGTCAGCAGGATTGCCAGGTCCTTACAGTCGCCATAACCGTGTTGTTCGATTTCAGCGAGGTTGAAGGGCACGTAGCCGCGCTCTGTCGCACGCCAGTCACCCAGGTAGCGATAGTGATCGTTGATGTGCTGCATCAATGCCGCAACCTGTTCGGCCGGTGCCAAACCGCGTACGGCAACCACGGCAGCAGCACCTTGTGGTGGCAGGTTGGCACCGAGGATCTGGTTGTAGCGCTGCGCGAACGCCCCGAAGTACGCCTGAGGCTCCAGAGCACTGCCTATCTCGATACGCGGGATGCGCAGCAACGCGGCGTTGGAAGCTTCGTTGATGTAGTTGAGGTAGGTCGGGGCCTTTTGCACCACGTCCAGGGTCTTGCCATTCTGCGACGGCGTTACGCTGAAACCCTCGAACAGTTCGCTGCGCCACTGGATGGGGCGCTCGGCAGTAAAACGCGCCTTGAACCGGTCGCGCCGCGCCGGGCTGGCGCCGAATTTGAGCACGTAGTGAAACTGGGTCATCAAGGGCTTGGCGGCGTGGTGCTCGCGTACGGTGTAGCGAATCTGCGTGCCGACGCGCAGGTTGGGGAAGGCTAGAGAGGTCTGTTTGTCGCGGCTGAAGCCCTGGTCCGGATTGGGCGCGATGCGGGTGTCGATCTGCGTCGCATCCAGCGCCACTGGTTTGGCGCCGGGCTGAGTGGACTGCGCGCTGATCACTTCAAAGATGTCGCCTTCGGAATAATCGAAGTCGATGCGTGAGAGCATTTCGCGGCCGCTCGGCTTGAGGATCGTATAGCGGTAGGTGGTGGTGCAGTCGGTACTGGCGTCGCGGCTGAAGTGGCAGTGCAGCTCGGTGTCGCTGGCCAGTGGTGCTTCGGCCAGGGGCTGCAGCGCGGCAAATACGCCAGGAGCAACAAGCCCCAAGCTGATGGCAATCAGGGGGCGGTGAAACGAAAAACGGTACATGGGCGCCTCGGGTGACACATTGAAACAGCTACCCGGTGGGTAGCGAGAAGGCGCTGGATGATAATTGCTCGCAACTAAGAAAGCCAGGATTGTTCGACAATTTATGTGGCTGAAAGGCCCGTGCTAGAGCCTTTTCTTTGATTTGTGTCAGTCGTTTCTCAGTTCGAAGTCGGCGCTGGCAAGCTTCTCGCCGTTGATCAGCACATGGACGACATGCTTGCCGGGGTAATGCTTGCGCGTGGTCAACTCGCGGATATGTTGCTCACGGCGGATGCTGTGAAGCTCGCCAGCGCCGAGGGTAAACGCCTTGAGCTTGAACACCTTCGCCGTACTGTGGCCGGCACTTTTCACATAGTCGATGGCGTAGTCCACCACCAGCTTCTGTGGGGCTGCGGCGGTGGATTCCAGGGTGAAGGACAGGTTGATCCGCTCTCCCAGGTTGATCACCGCTGGCGTCACTTGCAGATGGTGGATCTTCACGTCGGCCCTGGCCCCGGCCCCCATGATCGTCAGCGCACGCGTGTTACCTTGCTTGATCAGGCTGCGCAGCGCGTGGCGGGCGATCCAGGCGGTGTGAGGGTTATCCAGATTCCAACCTTCGATCAGGCTGAGCACCCATTCCGGGTGGTCCTTGGTGATGTCGTTGAGGTGGTTGGCCACCGACTTGCGCACGTACAGGCTGGTATCTGCCTTGAGGTTGTCGAGGATCGACGCACACAGTTCGGGGTTGGCCTGTATTTCGGCCAGGCGGAACGACCAGGGCAAGCGCGGCCGCGAACCTTCGCTGGCCAGGCGGCGCACGTGTTCGTTGGTATCCAGCGACCATTCGTGCATCACCGCCAACGTGCGCGGGAAGTCGTGCAGTAGAAAATGGCGGATCGCGAATTCGGCGGAGCCAAACGTCGTGAAGTACTTGAGCGCGGCCATTGAACGTTTGAAATCATCCCGCCCGTAGCTCGCCACGAAGTGCGGCAGGAACAGGCTGACAAACGAACTGTTCAGGCGCGGGGCCAGGGCGTAGAGCCGCTTCAGCGTTTGCGGGTAATCCAGCGGGATCACCGCATGCAGGCTCTCGCTGACCCGCGCCATGCGCTGCATCACCGACAATTCGGCCAGCCCGGCCTTGGCGTGCTTGAGGAACCCCTTGGCGTCGAACGCCGGGTACACCGCCGTCATCTCGGTGGCGATGTGTTGCAGGCGTTCGACGTTGAAGATTTCCTTGAGGGCCGGGGCGCTTTGGTCGGTCATCGATGATTCCGTGAGTGCTATTAGAGAAACCAGCGATATTCCCGCGCATGGATCTCTTGCTGGAAGGCCAAGTGGTCCTGACGCTTGTTTTCGCAGTACACCTCGACAAATTCGGCGCCCAGCTTATCGCGCAATACCGCGTGATGCTGCATGGCACGCACGGCGTCGAGCATTTCCAGGGGGAAGTCGCTGCCGCTGCTGCGGTCTTCATTCAGCGGGGCGATGGGTTCGCGCCTGGCCTCAAGACCGTGTTCCAGGCCAACCAGGATCGCCGCCAGCACCAGGTATGGGTTGGCATCGGCACTGGCCAGTCGATGTTCGATACGCAGGTTGCGCGGGTCGGACTCGGGGATGCGCACGCACGCGTCGCGGTCTTCAAAGCCCCAGCTGGCGCGGGTGGCGGCGTTGACCGTACCGCCCAGGCGGCGGAAGGCATTGTGGTTGGGCGAGAAGATCGGCATGCAGTGCGGCAGCAACTCCAGGCATCCGGCGACGGCATGGCGCAAGGGTTGCTGCTGGTGCGCCGCCAGCAAATTGTTACCCGCACCGTCATACAGGCTCACATGCACATGCATGCCGCTGCCGGGATATTGCAGGTAGGGCTTGGCCATGAAGCTGGCGCGGTAACCGTGTTTCAACGCCACGCCACGGGTGCTGCGGCAGAACAGGGCGGCCCAGTCGGCAGCACGCATCCCATCGTCGAGGTGGCCGAAGTTGATTTCGAATTGGCCGGGGCCGATCTCGGCGGTGATCACGGTGATATCGATGCCCTGGTCCTTGGCGGTTTGCGCCATGTCATCCAGTACTTCGCTGAAGCGCGACAGCCGTTCGATGTGCAGGTTGGGCTGGTCGTCGGCGTCATCGCTCAACGGGTCGCGGGCAAATTGCGGCAGGCCATTGTCGAGTTTTTTGTCGAACAGGTAGAACTCCAGTTCGAACGCCACCACCGGGTGAATGCCCTTGTGTTGCAGGCGTTCCAGCACCTTGGCCAGCACTTCGCGGGGTTCGAACTCGATGGGCGCCTCGGTGCCGTCCGAGGTGATCAGCATCTGTCCCAGCGGCTGCGATTCCCAACTCACCGGCTTGAGGGTGCCCGGCACCAGGCGACGGTTGGCATCCGGGTCGCCGTCGTTGAAGCAGTAGTCGCCAATCTTGAACAACCCGCCCTGAACCCCCAGCAACACGGCGTTCTGTGGCAGCTTCAGCGGGCTGCCGGCGGCGACTTTTTCCAGCATCTCGATGGGGTAGCGCTTGCCGTAGAAGTGCCCGGGAATGTCCAGGGCGATCAGGTCGACATAACGCACGTCCGGATGGTTCTGGCGAAAAGTCCGTACTTCGGCCAGTAACGTGGAGGCATGGCTTTTCACGGGTGTTGCTCCTAGTTGTAAACCCACAACACGCGGGCGGGCAGGTCGGTCAGGTTGGCGTAGCGGCAATGGGCAAAACTGGCCAGGTGGAAGCTGTCGCCGGGGCCGAGGGTGACTGAGCCGGCTTCACCGTCCACCCACAACGTCAACTCGCCCTCCAGCACAAACCCGGCCTGTTCGGCGCGGTCGCTCATGGTCTGTTCACCGCTGTTGGCACCGGGGGCCAGCAGGCTGTCGAGCATCGAGAAGGCGCCGTTCATGCTCGGCGAGACGAGGATGTCGGTGATGCCGTTGGCGTAATACACCGTGCGCCGCTCGTTGGGGCGGGTGATCCAGTCCACGGCCTTGGGTTTGGGCTGGCTGTAGAAGTAAGTAGTAGGTACGCCGAGGGCATGGCTGATGGCGGTCAAGTCCGCCACGGTCGGGCGCGACAGGCCACGCTCGACCTGGGACAGGAAGCCCACCGAACGCTCGATTTTCTGTGCGAGCTGGGCGAGGGTAAGCTTCTTGTGCTTGCGCAGGTCGTGGATCAGTGCCGCGAGGGTGGCAAGTTCTTCTTGTTTGTTCATGAAATTTATTTCGATAAATTTCATGAAAAATTACAGGATTTATTTCACAAGGGCAATGGCATGGGCTTTTGCGCGCACCCGTTCGGGCTGGAACGGCTGCTGCAGCGACGCGCGAAGGTTGGCACAATTGAATGATCGCGCGTGGCAGCGGTCCGAACTTCGGTACACACCTTTTCATTGAAGGAACTCCCATGAAATCCAGATCCCTCGCTGCCTGCCTGCTGGTCGCCACCAGCCTGTCCACCGCCAGCTTTATCGTGCAGGCCGGTGATACCCCGCAGGAAACCGTACAACCTTCGAGTATCAATACCCGTGACTTGAAAGAAGGTGACCGTGCCCCGGATATCCTGATGCGCAAGGAGTCGGCCGTCAGCGACTGGAAAAAGCGCGGTCTCAAACAGCCTGAAGAGGACAGCCAGTGGGCGCGGGTAGGTGATAAGTTCGTGCTGCTCAAAACCACCAACGGCACCATTCTCGAGATCACCCCTGTCAAGAAATGACCTTGCATTTGTGCCCTGTTCCTGAGTTAAGGTAACCGGCGGAAACGGCCGTGTTACCTTCAAGGAAAGAGAGCAGGATGCTTGCGACAATAAGAAACTACCCCCGCACTGTTAACCTGTTGCTGTCCGCCACATTGCTGCTCACGCTGGCCAAGGCAATCACTTTTCCCTACCTGGTGATCTACCTCACCCACCATTTTTCCCTCGACATCACCCAGGTTGGCCTGGTGATCGGCAGTTCGCTGATCGTCGGCTCGCTGCTCAGTGTGTATGGCGGTTTCCTGGTCGACCGTATCAACAGTTATCGGTTGCTGCTGACCTTCAGCGTGCTGTTTGTGCTGGGCTTTGTCGGTACTGTTCTGGCCCAGAACATCTGGGCGTTCTACAGCTGCCTGATCCTGATCAACCTGGCTTATGCGGTGATCGATATTGCGGTCAAGGCCGGTTTTGCCAGCCTGTTGCCCGAAGACGCCCGCAGCGAAGTGTTTTCCATCAAGTACACCCTGACCAACATCGGTTATGCGGTTGGGCCCGCTTTCGGGGCGGTGATGGCCAAGCTGGATATCAGCGTGCCGTTTATCCTTTCGGCGTTGTTGGGGGTAGGGTTTTTCCTTCTGTATTGGCGCTGGGGCGACCGTACCCTGGCCACCGTTGATGCCACGCAAAAACCGGTGCCATTCCTTGCCGTCGGGCGAGTACTTTTAAGGGATCATCGTCTCGTGTGCTTCACCCTCGGCGGTGTACTCAGTGCCGTGGTGTTCGGCCAGTTCACCGCGTGGCTGTCGCAATACCTGGTGACCACCACCACGGCCGAATACACCTACACCGTGGTCAGCGCCGTGCTGACCACCAACGCGGTGTTGGTGATTGCCCTGCAATACCTGATTGGGCGGCGGATATCGCACCGTTACCTCGGCCAGTGGCTGGTCGCGGGCCTGGGCATGTTCATGCTGGGGATCGTCGGGTTTGCGCTGTCCACCAGCGTACTGTGGTGGGTGCTGGCGATGGCGGTGTTCACCGTGGGGGAGATCATTGTGTTCCCGGCCGAATACATGTTCATCGACCGGATAGCCCCGCACCACTTGCGCGGCATGTACTACGGGGCACAGAACCTGTCCAACCTGGGCGCCGCGCTGGGGCCGGTGTTGTGCGGGCTGGTGCTGGCCAGCCTGCCGGCCCATTACATGTTCTGGATGCTGGGAGCGTTTATCGTCGGGGGCGGGGTGTTCTACTTTATTGGGGCGTCGTTGAAGGCAAGTCATCCAGCGTGAGCTTGCCCATGGTGTTGCTCTGCAGTTCGTAACGCAGCTCTTCCACCATCTTTTCCACTTCTTGCGGGGTCTGCAGGCGGTTGGTGCTGATCCCGGTGACGACCAGGTCGACCCGGCCGGTTTCGGCGTCATAGACCTTGAGGGTCAGGGACGCATCCCGGCACAGGGTGAACTCGCACGTCAGCGGCGACAGGCCTTCTTCGATGCAGTTTCGCAGTTGAGAGAGGGTAAACATGCGGGTTCCTTCAGGCATTCAGTTTGATACCTTGAAGGTTATTGACTAGCCGTCGCCGCAATAAGGCGAATTCGCACTAGGTGCACTAGTGCATTTGCACTGTCACGGCTTGTTTTTGACCCGCAATTCCCCGGCGAACAGCCCGCGTTCACGGGCCCAGACGATGGCAGCGCTGCGGCTGTGCACCCCCAGTTTGGAGTACACCGTGGCCACATGATTACGCACGGTGTTGGGCGCCAGTTTCAGGCGCGAGGCGATCTCCTTGTCGGCCAGCCCCTCACAGATCAGGCCCAGTACATCGCGCTCGCGGGCGGTAAGGTCGGTAAAGGCCACGTTCGTTTGGCTGGCGCTGTTGACGCTCTTGGCGTTGGCCAGTTTTTCGATCAGCGTCTGGCTGAACCACGAGGCATCCTGCATCACTTCCTCGATGGCCGCTACCAGCTCCAGCTCCGAGCGTTTGCGTTCGGTGATGTTCATCATCACCATCAGGTAGCAGGGCACGTCCTGGATGATCACGGTGTCGGCGGAGACCACGCAGTCGATCACCTCGTTGCCTTTCTTGCGCACCTTGAGGTCCTGGCCGTCGAGGTTGCCGGCTTTTTCCAGGCTGGCGAACAACTGTGCGGCAGCCTGGGGGCTGTCGATAAAGTCGATGTCCTCGATCGATTTGCCGATCAGCTCTTCACTGATGTAGCCGGTGATGCTCATGAAAGCTTCGTTGATATCCACCACCTGGCGGTTACCGGCGCTGCACACCAGGGTCGGCACCGGGGTCAGGCGGAAGGATTTGGCGAAGCGCTCCTCACTCTGACGCAGGGCAATTTCCGCTTTGCGCCGTGGCTCCAGGTCCATGAAGGAAAACAGCATGCAGTCCTCTTCGTTCATGTCCAATGGCTGGCCAGCAACGATTACCAGCTTGCTGCCGCCTCCGGGCAGCCGTAGCTCCGCCTGCATCTGCGGGATGGTCGCGCCTTCGCCCAGGCGCTGGATGGCCAGGTCCTTGCGTTCGGCCTGTTCCAGTACATCCAGTTCATACACCGATTTGCCGATGACCTGGTCGCGGTTGTAGCCGGTCATCTCCAGGAAGCCCTGGTTGACCTTGATATAGCGCAGGTCGCTGAGGCGACAGATCACCGCCGGCGCCGGGTTGGCATTGAAGGTTTTTTCGAAGCGCTGCTCGGCGCTGGCCCACTCGGTGGCGTCGCTGAGGATCAGCACCAGCAGTTCCGGTTCACCGTGGGAGTCGGTGATCACCAGGCTGCGCAGGCGGTGCACCCAGGTTTTTTCTTCGTCGGCGGTGGGCGTGACTTCCACCACCACGTCGCTGAACTCATCGCCCGCCGCGGCCCGGGCCAGCGGGTAGTTGTCTGCCTGCACCGGGTGGTTGTTGCGGTAGCGCAGCGCAAAGCGCTCGGCGTATTGCTGCCCGTTGGCGCCCAGCCCCATCACGTCACCCACGCCATGCATGGTCAGCGCGGCCTCGTTGGCCCACAGGATGGTCTGGTCGACCTCGGCCAGAATCACCCCGTCGGACAGGCCGGAGATGATCTGCTGCAACTGGCGGCGGTTGGTTTCCTTGGCAAGCACATCCTGGGTCATAGGTCTTCCTGAGAGTGGGCGCATGGAATTACGACACCTGGGCCTCAGGATAGTGCAGATGCACCAGGCGCAGACCTGCGTAAAATGCCCGTTTCATACGTATCAGGCACAGGTGCATTTTGAGCGCAGGCAAAGCCGTCGGACTGTTGTTACTCACCTCACTGCTGACGGCGTGCGGCACCTCGCCGCCACGTACGCCAAATGATCTGTGCGGCATCTTCCGCGAAAAAGACGACTGGTACGACGCTGCCAAAGTCACGCAAAAACGCTGGGGCGTACCGATCCAGGTGCCGTTCGCGATCCTGTATCAGGAGTCCGGCTTCCATCAGGACGCCTTGGCCCCGCGTAAATACCTGCTGTGGATCATTCCCTGGGGCCGCGTCTCCACCGCCGCCGGCTACGCCCAGGCCAAGGACGAGGTGTGGAACGATTACCGCAAGAGCACCGGCCGCAGCGGCGCCAGCCGCCAGGACTTCGACGACGCCATCGACTTCGTCGGCTGGTACATGGACAAGACCTACACCATCAACGGCGTCTACAAATACGACGCCTACGGCCAGTACCTGAACTACCACGAAGGCTGGGGCGGCTATCGCCAGCGCACCTACGCCGCCAAGGCCTGGCTGCCACCGGTAGCCAGCAAGGTACAGGCGCGGTCGCAGATGTATGCGGCGCAATATGCGCGGTGCAAGGATGACTTGGGGCGGGGGTTCTGGAGTCGGTTCTGGCATTGGTTTTAAGGGGCAGCCCTTTCAAGGTCTTAAGGTCACAGGCGGTAAGTACCCTGTGGCGAGCGGGCTTGCCCCGCGTTGGGTCGCGAAGCGACCCTGGAGGAAGGAATGCGGTGAATCAGGCACTCCTCGGCCGCTGGTTTTGGGGCCGCTTCGCAGCCCAACGCGGGGCAAGACCGCTCGCCACAGTTGCAGTGACCGCCCTATTGGGAGGGTATTGTGAAGAGCACAGCGTGGGGATGGGCTACATCTGAATCAACCAACCCACCAAAGGCACTATCATCAGCGTACTCAACGCCATTGAGGTGACATTGCCAATGTACGGGTGAAAGTGTGTGGGCAAGCGACCTGCAATTGCACAGGCCAGTGGCGGCGCGATCAAAGCCCCGAGCAGTGCACTTGAACCGATGACGGTCCAACTGCCACCGTGGGTCAATACAGCCGCCGGGACCACTGAGACCAGTGGAACGTAGGTCGGATACCATCCGCGTTTCTTCCACTGTTTTCGCCAGATCGCGACACCCAGTGCCGATGTCAGCGCCTGGGCCGCTATCAGGGGCAACACCAGGCCTGATCCATACGCCGGGCTGATCGGGTTCAGCGCATAGGCTACCAGTACACCTGCCAGCAACCCGAGACTGGCAAGTTCGTTCCCGAAAAAAGGCGCTTCGGAAAAATCTGCGAGCACCCGACGCAGACTCCAGGCAATACCATAAGTGGGGGGCGGGGCGGGGGCCGGTTTGGCGAGGGCTATGTAATCAGAACTCACCAACGACGGCACTCGGCGACAAAGTACAAACGCAATGACGCTGCCGAGTGCCATGCCCACCACGTTGCCGATCACCACTGGAAGACCCAGTGGAACGCATACGAAGTTCACGATCAGCAGACAAAGGGGGGTCACCAGCAATGCGCCCAATACCGCACCGTTTACGGCAACTTTCCAGCCGCCGCCGAACATCAGCACCATGGCTGCCGGTAACGAGACGAATGCCGCAAACGTGGGTTGCCACGTTTGTGCGGTGACGCTCCAACCCCACAGAAGATTGCTCAACATCAGCCCCAGCAGTGAACTTGTCACCAACCAAGGCCATAGCCCTGTTCCGTAGGAAATAGAAAACCCTTGCCAGGCTTTACCGTGCTTGCTCGCCCACCATGCAAGGTAGGCGCCGCCCAACAAACCGAGCGATGCCAGTTCGTGCTTGTAGAAGGCTACTTCACTGATATCCCCGACTATCCACCGCAGCCAGGCAACGGGATGGGGCAGGCTTGTGATCATCTCGGTATAGCCCGGCCAGGACCACTGGTTGCTAAGTGCAACCCACAGCATCAATAGCACGCTGGCTAATCCCAACATCAGGACGGTTATATCGGCCATGGACCGGCGGGGCCTCGTTTCTGTACTGAGTGTTTTCATACAGAGCCCTCCGATCAGCGTGGAAGGGCAGGGTGGCGGGAGTAGCCAAGCATTTGATCGTAGAGATCATTGCGTCGATCACGCTGCAGGTCATTAAGGCTGTTCCAGATCGGAGCACTGCGGGCGCTGGTGATATCAATGTCGGCGAACAGGATTTCCTGGCGATTGGCTGAAGCTACCGGGCCTATAGGCCAGCCGTTGGTTCCGGCAATCAACGAGCATCCGAGGTAGCGCGCTTCCCGCTCTTCGCCAATGCGGCTGGCGGCAGCGATAAACACGTTATTGACGTGGGCGGCGGTCATCGTCAGGTACGACGCCATGCATTTGCCTGCCTCATCGAACAGGGGCGGAGGCGTCCACACCCAGTTGTTCAGGCTGCAAATGATATCGGCGCCCTGCTGGCTGAGAATACGTGGCACCTCCGGGAACCAGATATCCCAGCAAATCAGCAAGCCAATGCGGCCTATCGGCGTTTCAAATACTGGAAATCCGCTATCACCAGGCGTGAACCAGAGCTTTTCCAGGTTCCATAGATGTGCCTTGCGGTATTTGCCGATGAACCCATCGGGACCCAGCAGCACAGCCGTATTGAATAACTGCATACCGTCTATTTCGCACAGGCCCGCCACCAGGTACACCTGGTGCTTGCAGGCAAAATCTGCCCACGCCCGCACACTTTCGCCGCCTGGTATCAGCTCTGCATGATCAAAGGCGTCCTGGCGGCTGCTGAAGAAATACCCGCAATTGGTAAGTTCGGGCAGTACGATCAGATTCGCTCCACCGTTTGCCGCCTCGGTCGCCAGTGCAAGACTTTGACGCAGGTTGTTGATTCGGTTGTTCATGCCAACCTGAGGGTCCAGTTGGATGACGGCTACGCGGGCGGGGCTTGCTGGTTCGCTCATGGCGGTGACCTCTTATTGTTATGCAACCGGGAGTCGGTTGGGCGTTTATAAGAGGCGAACAAATGTTTAATTAAAAGTCAGGTGATTCCCGTTGCGTTGTAGTCTCTTTCTTTTACGGTTCAGCTTTGTAGAGTGGGTAGTCATGCATCGTAAAGTCACCATTGAAATCGGCTTGGGTTTTACTGCAAATGTTTATCACGGTATCAATTGCTCCCCTGAAGCAAGGTTCCGTCCAGCCCGCATCTACGGAGAAAGATTCACCGCAGAGATACAAACCTGAGGTGTGAGAAAAATCTCGATTGTATTTCAGTAGCTTCATGGCGTCGTAATAAGTACCTGCACGATAAAGTTTTGCACAGCCAAGGGAGTTTTTATCATTCATCCACCGTTGAACCACCGCGTTATCGCGTCCGATATACGGTGATATTTTTTCCTTTATATTGGCAGATTTCAAAAGAATTCTGTCGAGGTCTTCGATGCACCGGTCAACCAGTTCTTTGTCAGTAAATATCGATAGCTTGGTAGCGTCGTCTTCCCATGTGTAGCTGAGAAGGATGCAATCGTAGGTATTGGTAGCGTTGTAGCGGTAAGTGTATACGTCATGAATCAAGCTATCTGTGACGATGGCTTGAGGGATTTTTTTATTTTGAGAGAGAAACGACTTTTTGAGAGGTGCGTACACCTTGCAGCTGGTTTCCCAGTGCGCTGACTTATAGGCTTCTATGACTTCAAATGGAAGCATTTCCTGGCTGAAGTTTTCAATTGATATGTGTGTTTCGATCAGCCACGAAGGCAGTGTCATTACCACAGAGTCGTAATCGATGAACTCTTTCTTTGCCTGTTCTTTTTGTGTGATGTTCCAGTCGAAATAGACCCGTATTTTTCCGTTCTTTAGTTTCTTGAGCTTTGTCACTGCACTGCTGGTCATGAAACCTGAATGACTTTTTATGAGGTGCTCGTATAGAGACTCATGTGTTTCTTGGGATTTGATGAAAAGGAGTGATTCGGCCAGTGAACCAAGGCCGATGTAGGTGGGTTTGTTGAATGCAAGGCCTCTTGAATCCAAGGTCTCTGGATGATTCAAGTAAGGCGATGCTATCGGTTTACCGTCCACGTTTACGCGCCCGTGAATTAATTGCAGATGACTGCTGAATCCAAATATCGCCGTGCGAAGTGGGTAAAGCGAGCATACGTCATAGAATGCCCCCCAACTGCCGTCACCAATGCCGATGGCGTAGAAAACAGCGGATTCCTGTGCGGTCATACCCAAGCCACCGAAGTTTCCAGGGTCGCTGTGGTGCCAGCCATCAAGGCTTGGCATTTTTACCAATTCGCGGAAGGAAACACTTTCATATTTTTTGACGATTGAATTCCACATGTGCTCCCAGCCTTCACAACCGTAATGCTCGGAGACAATCAGCGTCATTCGCTCGGCGAAGGTTTTCCATTTTGCGAAAACACTACCCAGTGTTTGACCGGGAGGCGGTGTTTTGCCATCAGTGTTTTTCCAGATAAGCATTGTGGGTTCGGTGCTGTCATCTATGCTCCCTTCACGTAGAAATATACCCGTCGACCGCACTGCAGGGCTGCCTGGGTTGGGAAAGTCTGTATGGCGCAATTCGAACTCGTTGGCGTAATAGGCCATGAGTGAACGCCCATCTTTAGGCAGTTCGTTTGATTTATTGAAGAACGGCATTCTCATTGCGCCCATTTCGAAAGGTGGTCTTCCAACGGTATCGGTATTGTTATTTCCAAGGGCCGTAAGGTGCCTGCCGCCTATACGTTGTGACTTTTCAATTAACGTTATGTTTGTGAAACCACATCGGTAAAGTTCACGTGCAGTTGTCAGTCCAGTAATGCCAGCGCCAATGATGCAAATTTTATGATGTGGCTCAGTGGCTTGGGCAATGCCATTGAATTGTTCCACCAAGGTGCGGTAGTCAAAACATAAGTCTGGTGGGTTTGGAAAGCTGGCCGCCCATTTGCTCTTGCTGGAGCGCTTTTTTCGATGAGCGTGTTGGGCTGTATCTGCGGGGTAATTAAAGGTGGAACCGATGGTCATTCTGATATTTCCTGTTCAGAGTTAACGGACTCTGAAAGGATGGATGTGAGCGCTGCTGGCCAGAAATAGGCTGCAGTTGGGTTTTGATGAGGGAAGTTCGTATTTTTTTGTAGGGGCGGTGCAAAAGATTTAGAGTGGGAGAGCATGCTTCACCCTTAACGACAGTGTATTACGAGCGAGGCTGCATGCACTCCAGTGAACGAGAATGGGCAGTGACCGACGAAGACTAGCCACGTGATTTGAGCGGCGCACGCGGTTGGGATTCTTTCGGAAACGTTCTGCGAGATAAAGGGAAATGTCACTGACTTGAGGTGTGTCATCTCTCCAATATTCCGTATGGCGCCATAAGATCAAGGCACAAAAACTGACATTAGTTCTCTGGCGCAAAGGTTTCGCACATCGTCATCATCACGGCACGCAAGCTTGCTTGAGGGGTAGCGGGCTTTTTTCATTGGTGTGTCATGTGTGTACAAAAAACGCATTGCCATTTAGCGGTGTGTAATATGCACACCTAAAGGTGGGCAATGAGAAGTCGAGAGGTGATTGACCTGTTGGTTGCAGATGGTTGGGTGGCGGTGAAGGGGAGTCATCACCAGTTCAAACACCCTATGAAGCGGGGGAGAGTAACCGTCCCTCATCCCAAGTCGGAGATTGCAGTATTTTCAAGTCAGTGCGGTTTAATGCCTCTTTGCCGGAACACCTGTTGCAACGCATTGATGAGCGTGTGCAGAAGCACCATCGCTATGCATCGCGGTCAGGGTTCTTTGCGACTGCCGCATTGCGCGAGCTTTCAGCGTAAACCAACTCAAGCGAACACTATCTATCCAACGGATTCCCCATGAGCCCCGAAGAACTCCAAATCACCGACCTGCGACCCGGCACCGGCAAAGCCGTGGTCAAGGGCGCGCTGATCACCACCCAATACACCGGCACCCTGGAAGATGGCACGGTGTTCGATTCGTCCTGGGAACGCGGCAAGCCGTTCCAGTGTGTGATCGGCACCGGGCGTGTGATCAAGGGCTGGGACCAGGGCTTGATGGGCATGCAGGTCGGCGGTGTACGGACCTTGTTCGTTCCGGCGCATCTGGCCTATGGCGAGCGATCGATGGGCAAGCATATCAAGCCCAACAGCAACCTGCGTTTTGAGATTGAGTTGCTGGAAGTACTGACGCGGGATGATTGAGACCTCCTGGATAAACACTTCCTGAACCCTCCCTGAAGAATCTTCTTATTCACCATACGGAAACTTTCCTACGGTTTACTCTCCCATCATCGGGGCGTAAGCTTCGCGCGTTTTCATCAATAGCGGAGACCCTCAGTGGGTACTTGTTCGAGTGACAGTAGTCGGCCGGTTTCAGTAACCGGCACAGGCTTGGCAAGGTAACGCGCATTTTTCCGATGCCGTTGTCTCGCCACTAAAAGCGAGAAGCGGCATCCCGGCAGCGGCCAGTCCTGGCACCTGCCCGAATCCCTCTCATCGACGCTGACCAGCACCCGGTTCACCTCGGGATGCTACGGACGCGCCTGTCCTTTGCGGCAGGCGGGCCAAAGTGGCTGTGCCTGTAAAAAGGGCGCGGCGCACAAGGCAGTACCTGCACGACGGTTTTTTCCTCGCGCAGGAGTAACACCATGAACCTCACTCTGCTCAAAGAGTTCTTTGCCGGCTTCCTGCGGACCCGGCACATCGCCCGGCATTTCCGCCGCCTGGCGATGCTCGAAACCGTGACCGACGCCAGCGTCAGCCGCGAAGTGCCGCCGACCCTGGCGCAAACCCTGGTGGTCTCGGCCAACAGCAGTGCCGTGCAATTGCTCGGTACCCTGGGCAGTCACGCCGAGGGGTTGAATACCCAGGAAGCCGACGCCCTGCGCGTGCAATACGGCCTCAACGAAGTCGAGCATGAGCAGCCGCTGCCTTGGTGGGTGCACCTGTGGCACTGCTACAAGAACCCGTTCAACCTGCTGCTGACGTTGCTGGCGGTGATCTCGTGGCTGACTGAAGACATGAAGGCCGCCACGGTGATTTTCTCCATGGTGGTGCTGTCGACGCTGCTGCGTTTCTGGCAGGAGGCCAAGTCCAACAAGGCTGCCGATGCCCTCAAGGCGATGGTGAGCAACACCGCCACCGTGTTGCGCCGCGATGAAGCCAAGCGCATCGAACTGCCGATCAAGCAATTGGTGCCGGGCGACCTGATCGTGCTCTCCGCCGGTGACATGATCCCTGCCGATTGCCGCGTGCTCAGTGCCAAGGACCTGTTCGTCAGCCAGGCGGCGATGACCGGCGAATCGATGCCGGTGGAAAAGTTCGCCCAGCAGCAGGACGCCAAGACCCGCAACCCGCTGGACCTGGAGAACATCCTGTTCATGGGCACCAACGTGGTGTCCGGCGCGGCGACGGCAGTGATCCTGACCACCGGCAACAGCACCTATTTCGGGGCGCTGGCCCAACGTGTAACCGCCACCGACCGTGCAACCACCTCGTTCCAGCACGGCGTCAACAAGGTCAGCTGGTTGCTGATCCGCTTCATGTTCGTGATGGCGCCGCTGGTGCTGTTCATCAACGGCTTCACCAAGGGTGACTGGACCGAAGCGCTGTTGTTTGCGCTGTCGATTGCCGTGGGCCTGACCCCGGAAATGCTGCCGATGATCGTGACCTCCACCCTGGCCAAAGGCGCGGTGTTCCTGTCGCGCAAAAAAGTCATCGTCAAGCGCCTGGACGCGATCCAGAACTTCGGCGCCATGGACGTGCTGTGCACCGACAAGACCGGCACCCTGACCCAGGACAAGATCTTCCTGGCGCGCCATGTGGACGTGTGGGGCGAAGAGTCCGATGACGTGCTGGAAATGGCCTACCTCAACAGCTACTACCAGACCGGCCTGAAAAACCTGTTGGATGTAGCGGTGCTGGAGCACGTGGAGGTGCATCGCGAGTTGAAGGTCGGCACCGCGTTCCAGAAAATTGATGAGATCCCGTTCGACTTCAACCGCCGCCGCATGTCGGTGGTGGTCGCCGAACAGGGTCAACCGCACCTGCTGATCTGCAAGGGCGCCGTGGAGGAAATCCTCTCGGTGTGCAACAACGTGCGCCATGGTGAGACCAATGAGGCGCTGACTGAAGAGTTGCTGGCGCGCATTCGTCAGGTAACGGCAGCGTTCAACGAAGAAGGCCTGCGCGTGGTCGCCGTGGCCGCACAGCCGATGGCACCGGGACGTGATACCTACAGCCTGGCGGATGAGAAAAACCTCACGCTGATCGGCTACGTTGCCTTCCTCGACCCACCGAAGGAAAGCACCGCGCCCGCGCTCAAGGCGCTGAAAGCCCACGGCGTCGCCGTGAAAGTGCTGACCGGTGACAACGAACTGGTCACCGCCAAGATCTGCCGCGAAGTGGGCCTGGAGCAACAGGGCCTGCTGATGGGCAACGACATCGAGGAAATGACCGACGCCGAATTGGCCAAGGCCGTGGAAACCACCAACGTGTTCGCCAAGCTGACGCCCTCCCATAAAGAGCGCATCGTGCGCCTGCTCAAGGCCAATGGGCATGTGGTGGGGTTCATGGGGGATGGCATCAATGATGCGCCGGCGCTGCGTACTGCCGACATCGGTATTTCGGTGGACAGTGCGGTAGACATCGCCAAGGAAGCGGCCGACATCATCCTGTTGGAAAAGAGCCTGATGATCCTGGAGGAGGGCGTGCTGGAAGGCCGGCGCACCTTCGCCAACATGCTCAAGTACATCAAGATGACCGCCAGCTCCAACTTCGGCAATGTGTTCTCGGTGCTGGTGGCCAGTGCGTTCATTCCGTTCCTGCCGATGCTGCCAATGCATCTGCTGGTGCAAAACCTGCTGTATGACATTTCGCAGATTGCGATCCCGTTCGATAACGTCGACGACGAGATGCTGAGTAAACCCCAGCGCTGGCAGCCAGGAGATGTCGGCCGTTTCATGCTGTTTTTCGGGCCGATCAGTTCAATTTTTGACATCACCACGTTCGCACTCATGTGGTACGTCTTTGACGCCAATACCCCCGACCACCAGACCCTGTTCCAGTCCGGCTGGTTCGTGGTGGGGTTGCTGACCCAGACGCTGATCGTGCACATGATTCGCACCCCGAAGATTCCGTTCCTGCAAAGCCGTGCGGCGATGCCGTTGATGGCGATGACTGGCGTGATCATGGCGGTGGGGATTTTCCTGCCGATGGGGCCACTGGCGCACTACTTCAAATTGCAGGCGCTGCCGTCGCTGTACTTCGTGTTCCTGCCGGTGATCCTGCTGGCATACATGGCCCTGACCCAGGCGGTGAAGGGGTACTACATCCGTAAGTTTGGCTGGCAATGAACAGGGAAGATTTCCTATGCAAGCAATCAACAACATCAACCTCCAATCCCTGGTCGACACCCTGGTCAGCCTCACCGCAGCCTTCATCCTGGGTGGCCTGATCGGTTTTGAGCGTCAGTACCGCCAGCGCACGGCGGGCCTGCGCACCAACGTGCTGGTGGCGGTGGGCGCGGCGATTTTTGTCGACATGGCCAGCCGGCTCGGCGGCGCGGAAGGCGCGGTGCGGGTGGTGGCCTATGTGGTGTCGGGCATCGGCTTTCTAGGTGCCGGCGTGATCATGCGCGAAGAAGGCAATGTGCGCGGGCTCAACACGGCGGCCACCCTCTGGGCGTCGGCGGCGGTGGGCGCTTGCGCGGGCGCCGACCTGGTCCTCGAAGCGCTGCTGGGCACGCTGTTTGTGCTGGCGGCCAACACCTTGCTGCGTCCCATCGTCAATAACATCAACCGTCAGCCACTGGACGTGGTGTCGGCGGAAGTCACCAACATCTTGTACGTGATTGCCCGGCGTACCCAGCAAAAGGCCGTTCTGGCTTTGCTGGAGGCCGAGCTGGCGCGCTGTAACTACCCAGCCAGCGATGTGGACGTGCGGCCTTTTGGCACGGAAGAAGTGGAAATCGAAGCCACCCTGGCCGTGACCTCGGTAGACGGTGATGAGCTGGACGCCCTGGTGGCGCGAATTTCGATGTCGACCCTGGTGGTGCAAGCGTTCTGGAGCCCCAGTACCACCGAGTAGTCCCCGCCTGTCGGGCCTTGCCCCGCGCAAAGCTGGCTATGCTATGACAAGGAAAAGTCCTACAAGTATTGGAGACTATCCCTTCATTTGAGCGGACACGCCGTTGTTAAGGTTGCGCGCTTGCGTCTTCCCAGGAGGCAGGGCGCAGCTCTACGTGTTTAGCGTGTTCTATCAAAAGGAGGGGTCTGTACTGCCTGAAGTGTCATGCAGAGTAATCAGTACCGTTTGTCGGAACTGTTACTTTTCACAGGTAGATAGGTCCCGTGTGATATGTAAGCGTACTGATCCCTCGGGGAGTCTTATGAGCAAAGCTTTAATTGTGGACGATCACCCTTTTATCCGCGCCACCGTGAAGTACCTGTTGAAGCAGGAGGGCTTCGATACCATCTTTGAAGCGGGCAACGGCGCCGACGCCATGCAGATTGCTCGGGAGGAGCGCCCGGATCTGGTTATCCTCGATCTGGCAATGCCAAAGCTTGGCGGGCTGGAGGTGATCAGCCGGATAAAGGCGCTGGGACTGCCCTGCAAGATCCTGGTGCTCACGTCCTACCTGGCGGTATTTTTCTCAACTCGCTGCATGCGCGCCGGGGCCATGGGCTTTGTTGCCAAGACCGGTGAACTGGACGAGTTGCAAAAGGCGATCAGGGCCATCAGGGCCGGTTACAGTTGCTTCCCGAGCACGGCCACCAGTTCCGTGCGCCGCGACGATTTGCAGACCACCGAACAGGAGTTGGTGGAGGCGCTGTCCGACCGCGAATTGACGGTACTGCAAAAACTGGCGCTGGGCCTGGACAACAAGTCAATCGCCGAGGATATGCTCTTGAGCCACAAGACCATCAGCACCTACAAGACCCGCCTCAAAGAGAAGCTGCGCATGTCCTCGGTGGTGCACCTGTCCAAGTTTGCCCAGCGCAATCATCTGATCTGAAATGACCATCTCCCGGCTGGTGACATTCACGGCCATCCTGCTGATGGGGCTGTTGCCCTGTGCAGCGATGGCCCTGGACGAACCGCATGCCCTTCGACTGCTCGGCCATTCCACCCTGGAGCACCCAACAGTAGCGCTGGATGACAGCGACTGGCAGTGGTTGCGCGAGCGCCGCACGTTGGTGATGGGCGTGTCGGCACCCGACTACGCACCGTTCGACCTGAGCAACGACAACGATTTTGAAGGCATCACGGCTGACTACACGTGGCTGATCAGCCTGATCTTGAATGTACCTATCGAGGTTCGGCGCTACGACACCCGTGATGAAGTGATCGAGGCGCTCAAGCTGGGCGAGGTGGATCTGGTGGGGTCGGCCAATGGTTATGAGGCGGCCGACAAGGCGTTGGTACTGTCGCGTTCCTACGCCAATGATCAACCGGTGCTGGTGACCCGCACGGGTGAAAGCCATTCCTTGAGCGCCGACCTGGCCGGCAAGCGCGTGGCGATGCTCTACCACTATATGCAACCCGAAGCTGTCCAGGCCTTTTACCCCCAGGCGCAACTGTTGTTGTACGGTTCGACTCATCAGGCCATCGGTGCCGTGGCTTTCGGCCAGGCGGATGTCTACCTGGGCGATGCCATCAGCGCCCGCTATCTGATCAACAAGAACCACCTTAATAACGTGCGCATGGCAGACTTCTCCGCGCTGGAGGTCAACCCGTTCGGGTTCGCGTTTACTGCCGACAACCAGCGTCTGTTGACGATCATCAATGCCGCGCTGGCAGTTATCCCGGCCAGCCAGCAGATGGAAATCCTGCGTCGCTGGAGTGCCGGCGGCAGTGGGTTCCTGGAGGCTGACCGATTGCGCTTGAGTGACAGCGAGCAGCGTTGGCTGGAGAAGCATCCCCGGGTGAGAGTGGCAGTACTGGATAAGTTCGTGCCGCTGTCATTTTTCAATGAGCAAGGGCAGTTCGCGGGGTTGAGTGATGAGGTCTTGTCGCGTATCAGCTTGCGCACGGGCTTGAAGTTCGAGGTGGTGCAGGGCAGTTCGCTGCCTCGGCAAGTCGACGAGGTCAGCGCCGGCCAAATGGACATGCTGGCGGTGATCACGCCCAGTATCGAGCGTTCCGAAAAGGTTCGCTTTACCCGGCCTTACCTGTCCAATCCCTATGTGCTTGTGGCGCGCGCCGACGACCAACGTCTGCTGACCCTGGAGGACATGCCGGGGAAACGCCTGGCGGTCATCGGTGGCAACAGCCTCGCTGCGCAAATCGCGCAGGACTATCCGGGGATCGTGTTTGTCGACGTCGAAAACCCTGAGCAGGCTATGGAATGGGTGGCCAAGGGCAATGCCGACGCGACAGTCATTTCGTTGATCAGCGCACGCTACATGATCACGCGCAGCTATCGCGATCGTCTGCGTATCACCAGCACGGTCGGTACGGAACCGGCGCGGATTGCCTTCGGCGTCAACCGCAGCCAGTTGGAATTGTATTCGATCCTCGAGAAAGCGCTGTTGAGCATTTCGCCTGAAGAAATGGACGGACTGACTAATCATTGGCGCAGTGAAATCATCATTGAAGACAGCTACTGGGTCAGTCATCGCAATGTAATCATCCAAGGGTTTGGCCTGGCCGCATTGTTGTTGCTGATCACCCTGGGTTGGGTGTTCTACCTGCGTAACCTGATTCGCAAGCGTGCCCAGGCCGAACGCGCCTTGAGCGACCAGATGCGGTTTATGAGCGTGCTGATCGACGGCACGCCTCACCCGATTTACGTGCGCGACCGCCAGGGGCGCTTGATGGCGTGCAACAACGCGTACCTTGACGTGTTCGGCTTCAAGCTGGAGGACGTGATCGGCAAGACCGTTGTGGAGACCGATACGGGCAACCCGCCCCAGGCCCAGTCGTTCCATGCCGACTACCTGGACTTGATGGCGCGCGGTGAGCCGCAGATTCACGACCGGGTGCTGAAGGTGCCCGGTGGCGGTGTGCTGACGATTTACCAGTGGATGCTGCCGTACCGTGATAGCAACGGTAACGTGGTGGGCATGATTGCCGGTTGGGTGGATGTGAGCGAACGTCAACGCCTGTTGGGCGAACTTCGGGAAGCCAAGGAAGAAGCGGACGCCGCCAACCGTGCCAAGACCACGTTCCTGGCGACGATGAGTCATGAGATCCGAACGCCGATGAACGCGGTGATCGGCATGATTGAACTCGCCCAGCAAAACGCTGAGCAGGGGTATGTGGACCGAGATGCGCTGGAAGTGGCGTCGGTGGCTTCGCACAGCTTGCTGGAGCTGATCGGCGATATCCTGGACATTGCGCGAATAGAAACCGGCCACCTGTCCCTGACCCTGGAGCCGGCCAACCTGCACGAGCTGTTGGCCTCTGTGGCGCGGGTGTTCGAAGGGCTGGCGCGGGACAAGGGCCTGTTGTTGCATGTCGAGCTGGACCCGATGATCGACCGGCCGGTACTGGTCGATCCGTTGCGTTTCAAGCAAGTGGTGTCGAACCTGTTAGGCAATGCCATCAAATTCACCTCTTCCGGTCACATACGCTTGGGTGCCCAAGCCGCATCGGTGTTGGCCGGGGAGCATTTGAATCTGCGGCTTTGCGTGGAAGATACGGGGATCGGCATCAGTGCCGAAGATCAGCTGCGTTTGTTCAACCCCTTCATCCAGGGCAGCAATAACGAGCAATCGGCACGTAGCGGTTCGGGCCTGGGGTTGGTGATCAGCCGTAACCTGTGCGAGATGATGGGCGGCCAGCTGCACCTGAGCAGCGTGCTGGGGAAGGGGACGCGGGTGGATGTGACACTGGCACTGGCGTTGACCACGGCAGCACCGGTTTGCTCATCTGTCCCCTGTGCTCCTGTCACGCAGGCATTGAAACTTCTGGTGGTCGATGACTATCCGGCCAACCGCTTGCTGCTGGCTCGACAGTTGACCTTCCTGGGGCATCACATCGTTACGGCCGAGGATGGCGCCGAAGGCTTTGCACTTTGGCAAGGCGGGTATTTTGACGGGGTGATCACTGACAGCAATATGCCCGTCATGGACGGCTACACGTTGGCGCGTAATATTCGTGCCCAGGAACGGCAACGTGGCCTGGTACCTTGCCTGGTACTGGGATTTACCGCCAACGCCCAGCCTGAGGAAGTCGAGCGCTGCCGACAGGCCGGCATGGACGGTTGCCTGTTCAAGCCGACGGGACTTGACGATCTACGTGCGGCCTTGGCATCGCGCACGGCCAGCGCTGCAACGGATGAAGCCCAAGCGCAATTTGATTTGGGCTCGCTGGCGATGCTGACAGGTGGCGACACGGCTGTGCTCAACGACTTGCTGGCACCCTTGCTCACTAGCCTTGCAGAGGACCTCCGAATGCTGTCGACCCTGCAGGACCGGGCCGATTTCGCCAAGTTGTATGACCTGGCTCATCGTGTCAAAGGCGGTGCGCGCATGGTCAAGGCCCAGGCGCTGATCGCCTGTTGCGAGGCTTTGGAGGACGCGTGCGAAAGGCGCGACGGCGATGCGGTGGCGGTGGCGGTGGCGGCATTGAGCGTGGCTATCGATGGTTTGCATCATGGCCTGAGTCAGTACTGCAAGCAGGCTTGACCGAAGCGGACAGCCGCTCGGCAGGTTTGGGAGAACTCCTACATAGAACGGGAACAAGCCTGATTTTATCGTCGGCATATGTCTGGAAAATGGGCCTCGCTCACTGACGAGCACTGCCTGCCCAGGGGTTCGCCATGCCAAACAAAGCACTGACCATCCTGATTGCCGATGAGCAACACCTGCAACGCCTGTATATCGAAAAAATGCTCAACCAGTTGGGTTATCACCGGATCGTTCCGGTGCAGACCTTCGAAGAGGTCCAACTGCTCACCGCCATCCCGGCGCAGCCGTTCGATGTCCTGATCATCAACGCGGGGCTGGCGATCCACACCTGCGGTCCTCAACCCCAGGTGCATCATGTGCTGGTCTATGATCACCTGGATCTGGGCCTGTCTGCCGACGCAACGCCGGCGGTGCTGGTACGCCTGCCCGGCGTGCCGGACAACGTCAACCTCGAACACTTCATGGACATCATCGACCCGCCCGTGGCCGCCACAGGCCTGCGCGTGCTGCCATGGCTGCGGGAATTATCCCGCACGCCTGTGGCCGGAGTTTAGTCCCACTGCGGGGCGATACCCTTGGGGCTGGTCAGGCGATGACCGCGTTCCAGCTCGGCAATCTGTACCATGTCGGCAGGGCTCAAGGTCAGTTGCAGGGCCTTGAGGTTGCTTTCCAGGTTGACGCGTTTGGTCGACGACGGGATGACGGCGTAACCCAGTTGCATGGCCCAGGCCAGCGTCACTTGCGCCGGGGTCGCCTGATGGCGTTCGGCGATTTGCCGGATCACCGGGTCCTTGAGCACTTCGCCGTAGGCCAGGGTCATGTAGGACGTGATCTGGATACCGTTGGCGGTGGCGAAGTCCACGACCTTGCGGTTTTGCAGGTAGGGGTGCAGCTCGATCTGGTTGGTGGCGATATTCTGCGCACCCACCGCCGCAATCGCTTGCTTCATCAGGTCGATGGTGAAGTTGGAGATGCCGATCTGTCGGGTCAGGCCCAGGCGCTTGGCTTCCAGCAACTGGCCCATGAACTCGGCGACAGGCACCTGGTCTTCCGGCGAGGGCCAGTGGATCAGGGTAAGGTCCAGGAAGTCGGTTTTCAGTTTGCGCAGGCTTTCTTTCAGGCTTGGAATCAACTGGCCGTCGGCGAAGTTGGCGATCCAGATCTTGCTGGTGATGAACAGCTCATCGCGCGGGATGCCGCTGTCGGCAATGGCCTGGCCGACGTCGGTTTCGTTCTCGTAGATTTGCGCCGTATCGATGACGCGGTAGCCCAGCTCGAGGCCGGTGCTGACGGAATCGATCACCACCTGACCTTGCAGACGGAAGGTGCCTAGGCCAAAGGCCGGAACGTTTTGCGTGGTGGACATCAGTAACTCCTGAAGGGGGGAACAATGGAGTCGAGTATCCGCCTGTTGCTCCTTCGGAAAAACCGTCGAACCCGAAAAGGACTCTTTACCGCAGATCACGAATTTACGGGGGGCTGGATGGGTGTCGCCGGGCTTTCGCGACGATGTAGAGTCATGCTGGCGACTCAATCCAAGGAAACCTCCGCATGACCCAAGGCCATCTGGGGCAACCGTGAGGCCCTCGATGCCATGCTCGACGCCGCCCTGCGCACCGAAGCCGATGCCGCCCTGTTAGTGCTGGACTACCCGGCCGAGTTGACGGAGGAGTTGGACTGCCCGCTGGTGGTGCTGCCATGTAACCCGGACTTTGCGCTGTTCGCCCGGGCGTTCGGCTGCACCGTGAACCAGCTCCGCAACCTGGATTAATTGCAGACGGACCTGCGCAACGTGTTTCCAAGGCAATGGCGTGACCCTGATAGAGCATGAAACATGCCTGCGCTGTTTGAGGAACTCACGTGAAGGTTTTTGATTGTTCACGCCCATCCCGAGCCGCAGTCGTTCACAGCGGCACTGACGCCTGGTGTTTGCGAAACTCGAGCAATTTGATGAGGCGCCGTACACGATGTGGCAGCGCCTTGGTCGTTCAGCCTTGTGCGCGAAGACGCTCGGCAGCGCTACGCAACAACTGCTCGGTGGCATCCCAGCCCAGGCAGCCATCGGTCACCGACACGCCGTACTTCATCGATGCGCTCAACGGCTGGCAGCCTTCGAACAGGTGGCTTTCGAGCATCATGCCGATCAGCGACGTGTCGCCCTGCAAGCGATGCTCCAGCACGTCGTTGAACACCGCCGGTTGACGCAGCGGGTCTTTGCCGCTGTTGGCATGGCTGCAATCGACCATGATCCGCGCCGCCACCTTGGACTTGGCCAGGTCGTGTTTCACCTGCGCCACGCTTTGCGCATCGTAGTTCGGCCCACGGTGGCCGCCGCGCAGCACCAGGTGGGTGTCGGGGTTGCCCGGGGTCTGGATGATCGCCGGGTGCCCCTGGCTGTCGACGCCGAAGTGACGGTGCGGGTGGGACGCCGAGCGCATCGCGTCGCAGGCAATCGCCACGCCGCCGTCGGTGCCGTTCTTGAAGCCCACGGGCATGCCCAGGCCGCTGGCCATTTCGCGGTGGATCTGTGATTCGGTGGTGCGTGCGCCAATCGCGACCCAACTGAGCAGGTCATCGAAGTAGCCGGCGGCCATCGGTTGCAGCAGCTCAGTGGCGACCGGCAGGCCCAGGCGCAGCATTTCGCGCATCAGTTCGCGGGACAGGCTGAGACCCGCGGCCATGTCGTCGCTGCCGTCCAGGTGCGGGTCGTAGGCAAGGCCTTTCCAGCCGATGGTGGTGCGCGGTTTTTCGACGTAGGCGCGGATCACCAGCAACATCTGGTCGCTCACTTCGAGTGCGAGTTTCCTCAGGTTGCGTGCGTATTCCATGGCCGACTCCGGGTCGTGGATCGAGCACGGGCCGACGATCACCAGCAAACGTGAATCCTGACCATTGAGGATAGCGCGCACGGCGTGGCGATGGGCGTGGACTTGTTCATTGAGGAACGGGCTGAGCGGCAGCTTGAGCTTTAAATCAAGCGCGCTGGGCAAGCGCTGGGTCAGGGCTTCATTGGCGCTGGTCAGGGCAGAAACGGGCAGAGCGGCGGTGGCAGAGTTCATATTCAAGGCTTCCTGGGCAAGCGGCGGGCTGTTCCCGCGCGCCTGGCCCTACTGGGGTGTTCGACAGTGGGCCGTATTGGCTGTGTGTGTTGGCTTGCCACCCATAGGTGACCGATCGGAGGCGGCAGGCTGTCCCGAGCGGAGCTGGCTAAATCGCCATGCAGTGGAAGTGTCGTAGCGGTAATAGGTGGCGTAGTTCATGTCGTGTGTCCTTTAAGTGTTCGTCAAAAAATATTGGGGCCTGAAAAAACAAAACCCCCGGTCGGGGAGCCGACCGGGGGTTTGGATTTCTCTGGTAGGCGACCCCTTGAGTAGTGGGCGCCGATTTCAGGTATCAGGCGCGCCAGTGGCTAAACCAATACCCAAAATAAAAGCTGACCAGTGCGCTCGAACCGTTCACACGGGTAGCCGATACCGAGCGCGGGGCGCTGGCAACAGGGCAAACCTGAGTGGGGGTGAGTTGCAACATGGTGTGTCTCCAAATGATGGGGGGAGCTTACTAGAGGCACGCAGGTGGATTCAATCAGTAATTTCTATTGCGCGGGGGTACTGACCGCTATCGACCGCGATATGCTTGCAACACCTTGGATGATTGCCTGGACGCGACCATGACTGCCCTGACCCTTGCTGCTGCTCAATCTGTTTCCATCGCGGGCGACGTGCCGGCCAATATCGAACGGCACTTGGCCCTCATGCACGCGGCGGCCGAACATGGCGTGCACGTGCTGGTATTTCCGGAACTGTCTTTGACCGGCTATGAACCATCACTCGCGGCCGAATTAGCGATTGCTCCCGAAGACGCGCTGCTGGCACCGCTGCGCGAAATGGCACGGGAATTGGGCTTGACGGCGGTGGTCGGCATGCCGATTCGCCTGGCACCTGGGGCAGGTGTGCTGATCGGCGCGCTGGTGTTGAGGGCAGACGGTTCTCTTGCGGTGTACACCAAGCAGCATCTGCATCCAGGCGAAGAAGCGGCGTTTGCCCCAGGGCAGGGGGGAGCGGCGCTCGACATCGGCGATGAGCGGATTGCGCTGGCGGTGTGCGCGGATTTCTCCCGCGCCAGTCACCCGCGCCAGGCGGCCCAGGTGGGCGCCACTGTCTATGCCGCCGGTGTGTTGATCAGCGAAGGCGGCTACGCAGCGGACAGCGCGTTGCTCCAGGGGTATGCGGCCGAGCATGGCCTGGTGGTGCTGGTAGCCAACCATGGCGGGCCATCGGGTGGCTATGTGTGTGCCGGTCGCAGCGTCATTTGGGCCGCAGATGGCCGTTTACTGGCTGCTGCGTCGGGCCTGGGTGATGCGCTGGTAATCGCCCGTCGTCATGGCGCCGTGTGGGCTGGCCAAGTGGTAGCGCTGTAAATGGCGTTTCACCTGCGCGCTGCGACGGACCAGGACTTGCCGTTCGCCCGAACCCTGACCTTTGAGGCCATGAGTCGCTATTACCTGCAATACGATCTGGTGTGGTCCAACGACGGCTTCGATGTGGCTTGGGCGGGCCGCGAAAACTGGCTGATCTGCAACGACGAGACCGTGTTGGGCTTTATCAGTTTGAGCCGCGACAGCCGCGCACTCTATATCCGTGAGCTGCATATGCTTGCGGCATGTCGTGGGCAGGGCGCGGGCAGTTGGGTCTTGGAGCAGATGGCGCTCAAAGCTCAGGTCCTGGGGTTGCTGCGTCTGACCGTGTTCAAGACCAATCCGGCCCGAAGGCTCTATCAGCGCATGGGGCTGAGTATCGTCGGTGAAGAAAACTGCTTCTGGCGCATGGAACGTCTCTGTCCATCAAGCTAAACCACGCACCCAATTCTAATAAGCGCATACTGGCTTCAGGAAATGACCTCCTGATCGTTTTTTTGAGCATCAGCCTCAGAATGGATGATCCCTTCTTTCATGCCCAAGAGGACCGCTACCTTATGGGCCTCTCCACGTCGTCCCTTTTTGCGCCCAGCGAGCACTTGATAGGTGGTTGCCGGATCAACGCCATGTTCACGCGCGAACGCTTGAACTGACTTTCCTTGATGTTCCAGCCAGGCCTTGGCTTGTGCGGCAGTACGGATTCCGGGCATAGTTCAAAACCGTTCAAGTTTGTTTAGCAAAAAGATGAGTGTGTCACCTCTTGGGGTGTCCCAGCCAGGATCATACATCCAAATGAGTGGAATCGGTTCGCGTTTGAGGCAAGAAAGGGAGCGACTTGGCTTGTCGCAAAAAGTTTTTGGTGAAATAGGCGGCGTTGAAGCCAACGCACAAGGTAAATACGAAAGTGGAGGACGGGCGCCTAAAGCGGACTACCTGTCGCGTGTCGCCGAGAAAGGTGTGGATGTGCTGTACGTGTTGACCGGTACGCCTACCCCGATTCAACTGGATAACCTGAGCCAGGTTGAAGAAAAAGTATTGGGTGACTACCGTGCGATGTTCAAGGAAGACCAGGCTGCAATCCGTCGCTTGACGTCAAGCCTGGCCGAGCACTCCGTGTCACTGAATGGAAAAAGCAGACCGCAGCCCCAGGATTCCTGACCTGCTGCCCAACAAATAGAGCCGTCCACCGCAGGGTGGACGGCTGCTGTGTATTCAAACTCTATATATATGACGCTTGCAGCTAGGTCTGCGCCTTGGTTTTTTGCTAAGGTGTTCAGCAACCTATAAGACCATATCGCGAGGTGTCTGCTTGATTAGGGTGCTAGTAGTCGATGACCATGATCTCGTTCGTACAGGCATTACACGAATGCTGGCTGACATCGATGGCCTGCAAGTAGTCGGTCAGGCCGAGTCCGGGGAAGAGTCCCTGATCAAGGCCCGGGAGTTGAAACCCGATGTGGTACTGATGGACGTCAAGATGCCCGGTATCGGTGGTCTTGGCGCCACGACCAAATTGTTGCGCAGCCACCCGGACATCAAGGTCGTGGTGGTGACCGTGTGTGAAGAAGACCCGTTCCCGACGCGCCTGTTGCAGGCCGGCGCGGCCGGTTACCTGACCAAGGGCGCCGGCCTGGCCGAGATGGTGCAAGCCATTCGCCTGGTGTTTGCCGGGCAGCGTTACATCAGCCCGCAGATCGCCCAGCAACTGGCCATCAAATCTTTCCAGCCCACCAGCGACTCGCCGTTCGATGCGCTGTCGGAGCGGGAAATCCAGATTGCCCTGATGATCGTCGGCTGCCAGAAGGTGCAGACGATCTCCGACAAGTTGTGCCTGTCGCCCAAGACCGTCAACACCTACCGTTATCGCATTTTCGAGAAGCTCGCCATCAGCAGTGATGTTGAATTGACCCTGCTCGCGGTGCGCCACGGCATGGTGGACGCCAGCGCCTGACATGACCACACCGTTTGATCCCAGTGCCTTCCTCTCGACCTGCAGTGGCCGCCCCGGCGTGTACCGCATGTTCGACAGCGAGGCGCGCCTGCTGTATGTCGGCAAAGCCAAGAACCTGAAGAACCGCCTGGCGAGCTACTTTCGCAAGAGCGGTCTCGCGCCGAAAACCGCCGCGTTGGTGGCGCGCATCGCCCAGGTCGAAACCACCATCACCGCCAATGAAACCGAAGCACTGCTGCTTGAGCAGACGCTGATCAAGGAGTGGCGGCCGCCTTACAACATTCTGCTGCGCGATGATAAGTCCTACCCCTACGTGTTTTTATCCGACGGCAACTTCCCACGCCTGAGCATTCACCGAGGCGCGAAGAAGCAGAAGGGCAAGTATTTCGGGCCCTATCCCAGCGCCGGCGCGATCCGCGAAAGCCTGAGCCTGCTGCAAAAGACCTTTTTTGTGCGCCAGTGCGAAGACAGCTTCTACAAGAACCGCACCCGGCCGTGCCTGCAATACCAGATCAAGCGCTGCAAGGCACCCTGTGTGGGCCTGGTGGAGGCGGCCGAGTACGCCGAGGATGTGCGTCACTCGGTGATGTTTCTCGAAGGGCGCAGCAATGCCCTCACCGACGAACTCTCCGGCGCCATGGAGCAGGCGGCCAGCACCCTGGATTTCGAAAAGGCCGCCGAACTGCGCGACCAGATCTCCCTGCTGCGCCGCGTGCAGGACCAGCAGAGCATGGAAGGCGGTACCGGTGACGTCGATGTGATCGCCGCCTTCGTCAACCCGGGCGGTGCCTGCGTGCACCTTATCAGCGTGCGGGGCGGGCGGGTATTGGGCAGCAAGAACTTCTTCCCGCAGACCGGTATCGACGAAGACGTGGCTGAGGTCATGGCGGCCTTCCTGGGCCAGTACTACGTGAGCAGCCCGGAGCGCGACCTGCCGTCGGAGCTGATCGTCAACGTGGTGCACGAAGACTTCCCCACGCTGATCGAGGCCATCCACGAATTGCGCGGCCGCGAGCTGGACATCAGCCATCGCGTACGCGGCACGCGAGCCCGTTGGCAGCAACTGGCCGTGACCAATGCCGAGCAGGCCCTGGGCGCACGCCTGGCCAACCGACAGCACGTCGCCGCACGCTTCGACGCCCTGGCCGAAGTCCTCAACCTGGACGAGCCGCCGCAGCGCCTGGAGTGTTACGACATCAGCCACTCCAGTGGCGAAGCCACGGTGGCGTCCTGCGTGGTGTTCGGGCCGGAAGGGCCGATCAAAGCCGATTACCGTCGCTACAACATCGAAGGCGTCACCGCCGGCGATGACTACGCAGCCATGCACCAGGCCCTGACCCGGCGTTTCAGCAAGTTGAAGGACGGCGAGGGCAAACTGCCGGATATCCTCCTGGTGGACGGTGGCAAGGGCCAGCTGTCCATGGCCCGCGACGTACTCAACGAACTGGCGGTGCCCGACCTGATCCTGCTCGGCGTGGCCAAGGGCGCTACGCGCAAGGCCGGTTTCGAGACGTTGTACTTGAATGATGCCGCCCATGAGTTCACCTTGAAGGGCGACTCACCGGCGTTGCACCTGATCCAGCAGATCCGCGATGAGGCGCACCGTTTCGCCATTACCGGTCACCGCGCCCGACGCGGCAAAACCCGGCGAACCTCAACCCTGGAAGGGGTGGCGGGCGTCGGGCCGACACGGCGACGCGACTTGCTTAAACATTTTGGTGGCTTGCAGGAGCTATCCCGTGCCAGCATTGACGAAATAGCCAAAGCTCCCGGTATCAGTAAAAAGCTCGCTGAGTTGATTTATGCGAATCTGCACAGCGAATAGAATGCCTTTCCACCTCGTAGCCAGTTGTGCCGATGAATATCCCTAATCTGATCACCGTTCTACGCGTCCTGCTTATTCCTATTTTCATCCTGTTGTTTTATTTGCCGTACGAATGGAGCTATGCGGCCTCCAGCTCCGTCTTTGCCTTCGCGGCTGCCACCGACTGGCTCGACGGCTACCTGGCCCGTCGCCTGGAACAGAGCACGCCGTTCGGCGCGTTCCTCGACCCGGTAGCGGACAAACTCATGGTGGCCGTCGCCCTGGTCCTGCTGGTGCAGGAACACGGCAACCTGTGGCTGACCCTGCCGGCCGCCGTGATCATCGGCCGCGAAATCGTGGTGTCCGCACTGCGCGAATGGATGGCCGAAATCGGTGCCCGCGCCCACGTCGCTGTCTCCAACATGGGCAAATGGAAAACCGCCGCGCAGATGCTCGCGCTGGTGATCCTGCTGGCCAACCCGTCGGACTTCTCCTTCTGGGTGTTGACCGGCTACGCCCTGCTGCTCATCGCCGCCGGCCTGACCTTGTGGTCCATGCTCCAGTACCTGCGCGCTGCCTGGCCGCATCTGCGCACCACCGTTGAAAAGAAATAAAACATTTTCGAATCAAGGGGTTGACCGGTTCTGATAATTCTATAGAATGCGCATCACCAAGACGCGGGAATAGCTCAGTTGGTAGAGCACGACCTTGCCAAGGTCGGGGTCGCGAGTTCGAGTCTCGTTTCCCGCTCCAAACACAAAAAAAAGCCACTCTAACGAGTGGCTTTTTTTTGCCTGCAATTTACTGGGTGGGCGCTTCGTCCTCTTTTTTCGTGACTTTGATTTTTATCGACGTGCACGGGCAAATGGACTCATTTGGTGCAGAGTCGTGTCCGCCATTCGGCCAGTCTCGATTGCCGATTGTTAGCACAGCTCAACGGTCAACGCCTGAAAGCATGCCTCTTGGCCACCGAGACCATCATCAGCGCCGGCAGCAACAACGCCAGCGCTACCCAGGGAATAGCGCTTGCCCCCCAGGTTTCCAAGAGAACGCCACCGATCACACCGCTGCCTGCAAACGCCAGGTTAAAGACGGTGACCAGCATCGATTGCGCAATGTCAGCGCCGTCTCCGGCAACTTCAGCCAAGGCGGTTTGCAGTAAGGTTGGCGCGCCACCGAAGCTCATCCCCCACAAGACCATGCTGATGTAGATCGCACTGGCGGGCAGGTCACCCAGCCCAAGGACAAACGACACCAGGGTGAATGCTGTCAGGCTGAGCAGTACCAGGCTACGAAGCCTGCCATGAATCAGCGTGCCGATCATCCATAGACCGAACAAGGCCGCAATACCGAATGCAAGGAGGCCCTGATCAACCTGATCGGCCAAGCCAACAGAAGCCAGGAACGCAGCAATATAGGTATAGAAGGTGTAATGGGCCAGGATCCAGACCATGACCACCGCCAGTACCGGCCGCACCCCCGGGGTTTGCAAGACCCTGCGCAGCGGCAGGCGTCGATCGGCGTGTTGTCCGGGGTAATCAGGCACTTTCAGATAGATCCAGGCCATCAGCAAAAGGCTGAGTCCTGAGAGCGTCCCGAACACGCATCGCCATCCCAGCAGTTTGCCGAGCCAGGCACCCAGCGGTACGCCCAGGGCAAGTGCCAGAGGGATACCGAGCATGGCCAGCGCCATAGCGCGACCTTGCAGTGGTGGGGTGACCAACCGTCTGGCGTAGCCGGCCAGCAGGCTCCAGGCCAGACCGGTTGCAATACCCACCATGAAGCGAGCCGCCAGCGTCAATGCAAACCAGGGCGACAGGGCGGTCACCGCATTGCAGGCGCAAAACACCCCGACCGCCAGTAACAGCACCCCGCGCCGACGCCAACCCTGCAACGCGAGCGTCAAAGGAATAGCCGCCAACCCTGAGCCCAGTGCACACAGCGTCACCATCTGACCGGCCCATGCTTGCGACACACCAAATGCTTCGGCGATTTGCGGCAAAAGTCCTGCCGGCACCGTTTCGTTGGCGGTGGCGATAAAGCTACCCAATGTCAGCGCCAACAGGACCGTCAGTGGGAGACCCTCGGTAGTGAGGTGTTCGATATTGCTCGATGTTGTGAAAGAGCCATTTTCAACCTGTGATTTGCCGGTCATGACTTGTGCTCAATGGGAGAGGAGGCATGAGTGTGATGAATTGCCTACGATTTGATAATTGGCTTAACATTTGATGAACTATCAAATTTGAATTGAATATGGCCACTGACCGATTGGGTGATATGCGTTTGTTTGTCGAGGCGGCAGCACTCGGCAGCCTGTCTGCCGCAGGGCGCAAACTGGCGCTGTCGCCAGCCGCGGCCAGCGCGCGCCTTATCAAGCTTGAGGCGGCGCTGCGCACCAAATTGTTTGATCGCACAACGCGTCAGTTGCGCCTTACGGAAGAAGGTCGGTTTTACTTGCAGCAATGCTGGGTCGCATTGCGGGCGATTGATGAGGCGGAAGCGGGGCTTCAAGCCAGTCAAACTGAGGTGCGTGGCAAGGTACGGATATCCGCGTCTGCCGATTTTGGCCGCAATCTTTTGAATGACTGGCTTGAGGCATTCAGTAAGTTGCACCCGGAACTGTCCGTTGCGCTGACGTTGTCGGATTCGGTGTCGAATCTGCTGCAGGACGATATTGATCTGGCAATCCGGTTTGGGCAGCCACATGAAAGCTCGATGATCGCCAGGCAGTTGGCGCCCAACTGGCGAGTACTGTGCGCTTCGCCTGACTATCTGGCGCGATACGGCGAACCGCAGACCCCTGCTGACCTGGTTAACCACAAGTTCATCGTGCTGGTGACTGGCGCAGGGCCCTTGAACACGTTTAACTTTGTGGTGGACGGTCAGGCATGGAACTACACCGTACCTATGAGCCAGGCATGGGAAACCAATGATGGCGCACTCGCGCGTGCATGGGCGTTGGCCGGGCATGGCATTGCACGCAAGACCATCTGGGATGCGGCAGCCGATATCTGTGCTGGACGACTGAACGTCCTGTTGCCTGACTTTTGTGTCCCAGAGGCCGGCGTCTACGCGGTGCTACATGGCAACCGTTACCGGGTTCCCCGCGTGCGTGTATTGCTGGACTTCCTTATCGAACAGTTCGATTGCGCAACCGATCAGTTGTTGTCAGGCCTTGAAATGCCTGATGCCAGGAGGCTGTAAGCCACGCGATCTTATGAAGAGGGATTGAGGGGGAGAACAGGGAGTTGATGTGCGGATAACTGATTGATGTACCACCGGGTGTCTACCCTTGCTTTTTGCTCTTGTTCCGAATTTTCGCACGGACTGCTTATTTTTCAAGGTGACCGGATTGTTTATAAAACTATTCCTTGGTGCCTCTTCACATGACGCACACAACAAGGCGCTAAATTAAATTCAGTTGAAGTTTTTCTTAGGCTGACTTCGCATTTTTTTAACGCATGTTCAGCGAATGTTCAGAATGCCACGGCGAGTTGCCGGGTTGAATGAATACAGTGTGCGGCCTTTACAACTCTTCACTTTTCCAATCTGGAACGCCTGAAAAGCAAAGTGCTAGTCTGCGCTTTTTTCAGGGACGGCAAGGTCGTATGAATAAGCTAAAGGAAGTGGCTGTAAAAAAGCCCTGTTCATTTATTTTTGTCGTCGCGTTTATTCTATTGGCTGTCTTGCAATACAAGCCCGCCGTGCTCAATTACACCACGCGCTTTGTCGACTTTGCCCAATATATGCTTGCGCACGGCGTCACGCTGTTTCCAATCGCCGAAGATCTGCAGCCTTACCCCGATTACACGGTGATCAATACACTCCTGGTTTATCTGGTGTCCTTGCCGTTTGGCCGTGTCTCCATTCTGTCGATGGGCGTGCCTTTTTGCGTCGCTGCCGCGTTGATGTTGGTGTTCATTTATAAATTGGGGGCTTTGCATGAGAAGAAGTGGGGCGCCTACGGGGTGGTGTTTGCGCTGTTCACCTGGTCATTTCTGGATGGCGTGAACTCCCTGGCGCTGGATGTGTACCCGGCACTTTTTACGGTGGTGTGCTTTTACCTGGCCTACGCGGGCGAGGTGCACCAACAGCGTTATCGGTTGCCGCTGGTACTCGCGGGCCTGGCACTGGGCTTTGCGTTTCGTGGCCCGATCGGCCTGATCGGACCTGCCAGTGTCGTCGCCTCTTATTACCTGTTGAGCCGGCAGTGGCGCATGCTGGTGGTGTTCTCATTATTGGCGGGCCTGGTCCTGGCCACGGGTATCGCGGTGCTGACCTGGGCGGCCTATGTGCAGGGCGGCGATGCTTTTCTGCAAGAGGTTTTGATCATGCAAGGACTCGGGCGGTTCGGCAGTGATCACGCGCCCCGTTATTACTTCTACTTTTCGGCAGGCTTGCTGACCTACGGTGTCACCGCCTTGATTGCAGTGAGTGTGATCATCAGGAAGGGCAAACACTTTTTCGACAGTACGCCTCATGCCGCCACGAACATGCTCCTGTACCTCACCGGCTGGCTCCTTGTGATCATTGTGCTGTTCACGATTCCAAGTTCGAAAAAGGCGCGTTACATACTGTCGATCACGCCAGCTATTTCGTTGTTGGCGGCCTATGTCTTCGTGGACCGCAGTGAAATGTTTGCAAACACCCGGAAAAAACTGCTTGGGTTCTGCCTGGAGTTGCCGCTGATAGGCCTCGTGATGCTGTTACTTGCCTATGGGTACAGCTTGTATGCGGTGACCCCGCTGCAGCCCAACTACCTCGGTGCCTGCCTGGGTCTGATTACGCTAGTCGCCGTGCGGCCCTGGTTGGAATCACGTTTTCACGGGCATCCCCATCGTGAGTTCGTCATCTTTTCTTTCGGGGCTGTCACCTTTCTCATACTGGATATGTTTTTCTTCAATTGCGTTACTTACCATCTGGAGTTGGCCCATGAGCCGACGCCTAAATTCCTGCCTTATTGGTTCTGGTGAACAGTGGGCGTGCAAAAAAAGCTGGCGGTTTTTGCGGGCGCAGGCATCTGCGCGGTACTGCTGGCATTGGCGGTAGTCGTCCTGCAAAACCTGTCCGATATGGAACTGAAGGACGCTCGGGTTTCGACGCTGACGTTTCGCTCTGGCGATGCACAATTGGTCGGAACGCTGGCCTTGCCATTGAATGTCCAGGCGCCGCCCGTGGCGCTGATCATTCATGGGGATGGTCCCATGGACCGCTTCGCAGCCCACGGCTACTTCCCGCTGATCAACAGTTTGCTCGACGCTGGAATCGGCGTGTTTACCTGGGACAAACAGGGGATCGGCGAGAGCACAGGCCATTGGCTCAGCCAGTCGATGGCGGACCGTGCCACGGAAGCGGTGGCCGCGCTCGCCCAGGTTCGCAAGCAGGAGGGGGTTGCTCCGGATAAGGTCGGGTTCCTGGGTTTTTCCCAAGGCGGCTGGGTCATTCCGCGTGCCGCCAGTGAAGGAGCCCCTGGATTTTCAGTGATTATCGGCGGGGCCGTGAGCTGGCGCCGACAAGGCATGTACTACACGCAGGTGCGTTTGGCGGAGGAAGGCCGTTCCCAGAATGAGATCGACGCCATTATCAAAGAGCAATACGAGAAGAACGACAAGGTTTTCGGCACAGCGAATCAAGCCTACAGTCCCCACCTGTTTCCCGGTATGGACCGCGCTCATTTCAACTTCGTCCAGAAAAACTACAACGAAGAGGTGACTGGCGCAGTGAAAACCATGCAAGGCCCGGTGCTGGCGGTTTGGGGCGACCAGGACCTGAACGTCAATACGGCCGAGGACTCAAGCGTCTACAGGGAGATGTTTGCAGGCGCCAGGGATAGACACGTTGTGGTCATCCCCAACGCCACCCACAGTTTGTTGAGGGCCGGCCTGTTCAATGATCAATTGGTATCGCAATGGCCTGTGTGGAAAGAGTCTGCGTTCATGGCACTGGGGCGCCACGCCTATGCGCCGGGTTCCCTGGAACTCATAAGTCGCTGGGTCAAGTCCTCAACGTCGGGGATGTGAATCGCTCTGCGCTTTAAACATCGGCAACCGCTCCAGCATCCACGTCAACAATTCCTGAGCGGGTGCCGCCAGCGGTCTTGAGGCCTTCACCAACAGCTTGGCCTCCACCCCCAGCAACAGCGGATGGTCGATCAGCACCGATGCCAGCTCGCCGTTTTCAATTTCCCGATAGGCCGCGAACTCCCCGGCCAGCGAGGCAAAGCCGCCAGTGGCAACCAGGCGCTTGAGTGCCGCCAGGGAGTTGCTGACCAGGGTCGGGCGTACTTCGATCTTCTCGGCGTATTCCAGCAGGGTGATGGCATGGCCAATACCAAATGTGGTCGGCGTCAGCACCAATGGGCATTCCAACACCTCCGTCACGGTCGCCATGGTGCCACGCACCGCCAGTGGATGGTCCGGGCGCACCAGCAACATCACCGGCTGCAGCGAGGCGGCGCGGTAGTCGATGTGTGGATGGGGCGGCGGGTTGTAGGCCAGGCCGATATGCGCACGGTTTTCGGCGACTTCGTTGAGCACATCGTCCACCGGCAGGATGTCCAGGGTGACTTCAAGCCTGGGGTATTGCTTGCTGAAAGGCGCGAGCACGTTGTCGACCAGCGCATCCACATAGCCTTCGCTGATCACCACCCGCACATGGCCTTGCTGCAGGCCCTTGATGGCTTGCAACTGGTCTTCGAGTTTTTCCTGGTGCGAGCGATAGCCGCGCCAGAACTCCAGCAGATGCGCCGCCGCCTCGGTGGGCTGAACGCCACGGGCCTGGCGCTCGAACAGCTTGGCGCCCAATTCCTCTTCCAGCAGCTTGATCTGGCGGGTGATCACCGAGGGCGAGGTGTTGATGCTGTCCGCCGCCCCCCTGATCGAACCGTGCACCAACACTTCGTGGAAGTAGCGAAGACGTTGTTGATTGATCTCACGCATGAAGGATGACCCGCTCCAGAAGTTGTGTTGCCTACAGAGCAACGCTAAGTGAACTTAGTTGCTCTTGCTGCTTATCGTGGGCCGGCGCACCCTGAATTGGCAAGTACGCAGACCCACAAAAACAACTGGAGACTCGTATGCCAACCTCCCTGGCGCCGGCAGAAAGTGCAGCCATTTCTGCCCTCTACCACAAGCTCAACTGGCGGCTGTTGCCGCTGTTGTTCATCGGCTATGTCTTTGCGTACCTGGACCGCATCAACGTAGGCTTTGCCAAGCTGCAGATGCAAAGTGACCTGGGCTTGTCCGATGCTGCCTACGGCGCCGGCGCGGGGATTTTCTTTATCGGCTACGTGCTGTTCGAACTGCCCAGCACCCTGATGCTGCCCCGCATCGGTGCGCGTAAAACCTTTAGCAGGATCCTTGTGCTGTGGGGTATTACCTCGGCGTGCATGTTGTTTGTACGGGACGTGCCGACGTTCTATGCGATGCGTTTTCTGCTCGGCGTATTCGAAGCCGGGTTCGCTCCCGGCATGATCTATTACCTGTCGCGTTGGTACGGCCCGAACCGCATGGCGCGGGCGATTGCCGTTGTGTTTATCGCCGGCCCCATGGGCGGCATTCTGGGCGGACCCTTGTCGGCCTGGCTCATCACCACGCTTGCCGGTGTCGGCGGTCTGGCCGGCTGGCAATGGATGTTTTTGATTGAAGGCTTGCCCTGTGTATTGCTCGGCGTGCTCATGTACTGCGTGCTGTCCGACCGGCCCGCCGATGCGCCTTGGCTGAATGAGGCGGAAAAACAGCTGCTGGAAACCGAACTGGGCACGGCGAATGCCCGCAGCCATTCGTTCCGTGCGGTACTGCGCGACCCTAAGCTGTATGTCCTGGCTTCGGCGTACTTCTGCATCATCTTCTCGATCTACGCCATGAGTTTCTGGCTGCCGGCGATCATCAAGACCCTGGGCCTGCAAGACACCCAGCAAGTGGGCTGGTATGCCGCCATGCCCTATGTCGGGGCGGCACTGGGCATGTACTGGATCGGGCGCCGTTCGGACCGCCTGGGCGAGCGCCGGCTGCACTGCGCCGTCCCGGCGGCCACCGGTGCGCTCCTGCTGATGCTCTATCCCCTGGCGGGCGGCCACCTGGTGGGGTCGATGACCCTGCTGATCCTGTCGATCAGCATGATGTTCATGGCCTACACCGTGTTGTGGGCGATGCCCTCCGAGCACATCAAGGGCGACGCGGCCGCAGGCGGCATTGCCTTGATCAACACCATCGGCCTGTCCGGTGGTTTCTGGGGCCCGGCCATGATCGGCTGGGCCAAAACCGCCACCGGCAGCTTGAACACGGGGGTCGTAGCCGTGGGCTGCGTGTTCCTGTGCGCGGCGTTCGTGATCATCGCGACCAAACCGCGAACGCGCACCGGCTCGGCGGGCGAATACAGCACGGGTCGAGTGGCCCGCCATCATTGAAAACCCTGAGGAACCCAAGATGCTTCTATACCTGTCGACCTGGGCCGAGATCGGCCACTTTCTCGAGCGCAGCCGCACCATTGTCATCCCCATCGGCTCCAACGAACAGCACGGGCCGACCGGGCTGCTCGGCACCGACTGGATGTGCCCCGAGATCATTGCGTGTCAGGCGCAAAAAAGCGCCGATATCCTGATCGCGCCGACCTTCAATATCGGCATGGCCCAGCACCATATCGGCTTCCCCGGCACGATCTCATTGCGGCCCTCGACGTTCATTGCCGCGATCAGCGATTGGGTGCATTCGCTGGCGGCCCATGGCTTTGAAAAGATCCTGTTTCTCAATGGCCATGGCGGCAACGTCGCGTCCATTGAAGCGGCGTTTTCCGAGCTGTATGCCGAAGCCAGCTTTGCCCGTCGCCCGGCGGGGTTCGCCCTGAAGTTATGCAACTGGTGGGACCTGGAAGGCGTGGGCGAACTGGCCAAGGCGCAGTTCCCCACCGGCCACGGCATCCATGCCACGCCGTCCGAGATCGCCGTGACCCAATGGGCCTACCCGGACTCGATCAAGACCGCCGACTACTCACCCCGGATCGCGCCGTGGGGACCGATCCGCGAGGCCTTCGATTTCCGCGCCCGCCACGTCGACGGGCGCATGGGCTCGGACCCGGCGCAGGCCTCGCCGGAGAAAGGGCGAGACCTGGTGATGATGGCGGCACAGGGCTTGATTCGCGAAGTCGAGGCGTTCAGTCGCGAGCCAATAGCTCAATGAGCGATACCTGAGTCCTTGCCGGGCACCATGTCCCTGGCCTGCACCCACAACACCGCATCCTGCGACAGCGGCTTGCCCTTGTGGGTCTTGGTCGCGCCGATGTCGAGCGCGGCAATGCCCCACCAACCGGCGCGGGGCAGGCCCAGGGTCACGATGCCCTGGGCGTCCGCGTAGGTGCTCTGAGCGTTGAATGAAGCTTGCGGCGCGGTGACGTAGGCTGCCTGGCCGAAGCTGTTCTGCTCGATATCGACGGCATGGTTGAGGTATTCGATTTCGACTTCGGCGAATGGCACCGGTTTGCCATCGGCCAGTACCACGGCGCGGAACACGCCACCCGTCCAGTTTGCGTAGGGTTTGCTCAGCGGCTGGATCTCCACCGGCAAGCCCTGCGGCTCGGCCCAGTCGCCGGGGACGCCGCCGACGTTGACGATCAGCTTGGTGAACTGTTGGATGTACAGGCCTTCCTCGGCTTCCAGGTAGGGTTCGGGTTCGAGGACGAAAATATGGTCGCCCAGCGAGCGCATCAACTCCCGCGGGATTGAAGCACGATAGGCCGTCGCCTGGTTGTCGCGGCTCTGCCACTGCACCGGCCGCAGGTATTGGCGTAGGTCGATGGTCTTGCTGCCGTGGGCGCTCACCTGGCTGAACGCCCGGGGCTTGTCCATCACCAGGGTGGGGCCGCCGGAAAAGGGGTGGGTGAACACCAGCGCAAACTCCAGCTTATCCCCGCGCTGTGGCGCCGTGTCTTCGACGTAGAGCATCTGGAAGTGGGCCTGGGCGGCACAGGCCACGCAGCCGAAAGTGGCGCCGGCGAGGGTTTGGAACAGTCGTCGTGTGAAGGTCATGGTCTGTTTCACCTGGAAATGTCGGCGGACTGGATGGTCGCGTCATGGTTGTCGCCACCCAGGAACAACACGGTGTAGTCGCCTGCGGGGGCCTGGAACGTATAGGTGTTGTCCGCGCCGATGCTGCCTTCGAGCAGCAGCTTGTTGCGGGCATCCTGGACACGGATTTTTCTCCCGACGGCGGAGCTGCCGTCGGTGTAGCCGGCCTCGCATTTCACCTGGTCATCGTGTTCGAGGTAGCAGTCGAACACCGGGCCATGGGCGAAGGCCGCCTGGCAGCACGACAGGGCTGCTGTCATCAGTATCAAACGGGTTGGACCCAAGGGTTTCATGAGCGCTCCACAGTCAAGGGTGTTGCAGGGGGGCGAAGGCCGCCAGCAAGGCGTCCAGGTTCGAACTCAGCAGGGCCTCGTAGCCGTTGCTTGCATCGGCGCCGGTGTCCAGGAGCACCAGGCGTGCGCCACCGTCTTCGATGGCCTTGGCGATCCTGGCGTCCGGCGCCCACTTGTGCACGACGACGCGAATGTCACGCTCGCGCAGGTAGCGGGTCAGCGCAGCACAGTCAGCGTCGCTCCAATCGATGTCCTGCCGTACGAACCAGCCGTCGACATAAATGCCGAACTCGCCGAACAGGTAGATGAATTCGTCGGCCAACGACAGCACGCGCAGGTCCGGCACCGCCAGCAGCCGGGCGCCGTAGTTGGCCTTCAGTCGGCGCAAGCGGCTGTCGAGTGCGGTGAGGTTGCGCTCTATGCGTGGCGCGTCGACGGGAGACAAGCGTTCCAGGTCGGCCGCGATCAGCGCCGACATGCGCATGGCGTTGACGGGGCCGAGCCAGGCATAGGGTGACAGGCCGTCGTCGGCCACTTGCGCGCCCGCCCAGGGCACGTCGTTTGGCGGCACGCGGGCCACGGCCACGCCGGGCTTGATGGCGTCCCAGGAATGTGACGCGTCGATCTCGACGATCCGCAGGTTGTGGCGACGGGCCGCGGCATACAAAGGATCGGCACGCCACAGGCTGCTCAAGGTGACCACCGCCGTCGCCTGCTCGAACACACTGGCGTCCAGGCGTGACAGCGCATTGGCCTGGCTTTGCAGGGACACCGCCGCATCGGGCGGCACACGCACCACCTCAAGGCGAGTGCCGTCGCCGAGTGCCGAGGTGAGTGCATACAGCGCCGGCAACGCCACCAGCACCTGGTCCGCCTGGGCCAGCAACGGGCTGCCCAGCAGTACCGCCAACAGCGCCAGTCTTGGGCGGCACGTAGCATTCAGCCATTTCATACGCTGGCCCCTCTGAACCGGGCCGTGGTCGCCCGAATGACGGTGGTGACGACGAACACCAGTGCCGCAACGATCACGATGGCGCCGCCCGTGGGCACGGGAATGTGGAACTGCATCGGCGCCAGGATGCCGACCACGCAGGAAAACATCGCGATCAACACGGCGCGGGTTACCAGTGCCGGCAGTGAATGGCTGATGTTGCGGGCCGCCGCTGCCGGTATCAGCAACAGCGCTTCGACGAGCACGGCGCCGATGATTTTCAGGCAGGCCACTGTGACCAGGGTGACCAGCACCACGAACAGGTAGTCGACGCTGCGCACCCGCACGCCGCGCGCATGGGCCAGGCTTGGGTTGAGGCTGGCCAGCAGCATGCCGTTGTACAGCGGCAGCCCGATCAGCGCGCAGATCGCGGTGACTACCAGCAACACGTTCATGTCGGTGTGGTCCACCGCCAGGATGGAGCCGAACAGCACGCTCTCCATCACATGGGTGTTGATCTTCGCCGACACGAACAGCAGCAGCGAGGCGCCCATTGCCAGCGAGATCGACAGGAACACGCCGATCAGCGTGTCATTGGCCAGCGTGGTGCGATGCTGGGTGTACTTGAGCGTCAGGGCGAACAGCAGGCAGAAGCCGAACATCGAAAAGTAAGGCGAGGTGTAGGACTCGCCGATCAGCACGCCAATGGCCACGCCGGTCATCGCTGCGTTGCCCACCGATTGGCTGAAGAACGCCATGCGCTTGATCATTACCATCGAGCCGAGCACGCCCAGCAGCGGCCCGATCAGCACCGCGCAGAGCAATGCGTTGATCACGAACTCGTACTCGAAGGGTTGCGGCAGCACGCCCGTCGCAGCGAGCGCCTGGAGGTGCTCGCGAATGAAGTCGTACAGCGCGTTCATCGCACGTTCTCCCATTGGGCGGGGCTGCCATGGAACGACACCCGTTGATTGATCACCGTGACCGATTGCGCAACGCGCCTCACTTGTTCCAGGTCGTGGTTGATCCACAGGATGGTGACGCCTCGGTCGTGCAGTTCGGCGACCAACGCCTCCACCAGGCGCACGCCGGGTTCATCGATGCCGGCGGTCGGCTCGTCGAGGATCAACAGCCAAGGCACCGGGCTGATCGCCTGGGCCAGCAACACACGCTGGCGCTGGCCTCCGGACAGACTGCCGAAGGGTTTCGCGCCCATCGCCGCCACGCCGGTACGCGCGAGTGCCGCAGCCCTGAGTGCCTTGGCTGCGCGGCTGGAACCCAGGAAGGCCGGTCGGCGTTGGCCGAGCAAGGCCATCACGTCGTTGACGGTCATCGGCACATTGCGGTCGAAGTCCAGCAACTGCGGGACATAGCCCAGTGGCGTGGTGATCTCGCCCTCCAGCCGTACCGACCCCGAATGCGGCATCTGGCCCAGCAGTGTGCGCACCAGTGAAGTCTTGCCGCCGCCGTTGGGGCCGACCAGGCAATGCAGGGCGCCTGCCTCGACCCGGAAACTCACGGCATCGAGCACCCGGGTGCCGGCCAGTTGCAGGGACACGTTGTCAAACACGATGGCAGGTCCACGCATCACGGGGTGCTCCTGGCTGGCTGGGTGAACTCAATGGCCTGGGCCAGGGTTTCGAGGTTCTCGGCCATGGCCACCTCGAACTCGTCCGCGCTATAGGCGTTGCCGGTGATGTGCGACAGCGCGAAGACCTTCACGCCGGTGGCGGCTTCGATCGGTTTGGCCAGGTCGAGGGAGAAGTTCTTCTCGGCAAACAGTACGCGCACGTTGGCGCGCTTGATGGCCTCGATGGTGTTGGCCAACTGGCGTGCCGTCGGGGCCACGCCATGGCGTGGTTCAATCACCGCGCTGACGAACAGGCCGAACTCCTGCATCAGGTAGTCGTAGCCGGCATGGGTGGTCGCGCAGCGGAACGCCGACAGGTCCAGCGCGGCGAAGCGGGTCATGAAGCGCGCGCGCAACTCGCGGATCCGCGCGGCATACGCGAGGGCGTTGTGGCGGTACGTCGCTGCGTTGTCCGGGTCCAGTTCGCCCAGCCGGCGGGCGATCTCGAACACCTGCTGGATCGCCGCGGTGGTGGACACGAACGTGTGTGGGTTGACCACCTTGACCCCGCTCTGGTCGCCCGCGATGGGAATCAGGGCCACCGATGCATTGGCCTGGATGATCGGCAACGTCGCCGTGCGCCCGGCGGCCTTTACGATCTGGAAAGCCCATTCATCGTGGCCGATGCCGTTGACCACCAGCACATCCAGGTTCATCGCCCGGGTGATGTCGTCGGGTTGCGGCTGGTAGTTGTGCGGGTTCGCCTCGGGCGGGATCAGCGCAATGACCTGCGCCCGGTCACCGACGATGTTCGCCACGAAACTGTAGTAGGGGTGGAGCGTGACGCCGATCCTGAGCGGTTTGCCCGAGGCGGTCGCGGTGCCTGCGAGTGCAACCACAGGCATCAGCATCAACAGCGCAAGGCATCTGCGCCACCGTGACGGGCGTTGGGTAGCGGTAGTCATGGCTGGGTTCCTTTGACACGTTCGACTTCGCTGGTGCCGTCGTATGGAATGACCTGGCGCCAGCCATCGCCGACCAGCGACTCGGGCTTGACGATGCCAGGGTAGGGCGCGTTCGGGTCGGGATGGACCCAGATCGTCGCCTGGTTGGCCCACATCACACCGGCGTGGGCGTGACCGATGACCAGCAGGTAGGCGCTCTGGCCCGTGGCGCGGCCGCCAGCGCCGTAGTACACCGTGGCACCCTGGCCCTGGGTGGCTTGCGACACCTGGTTGGCGCTCGGGTCCGCCGGTGCATGGGCGTCGCCGGAAAGCCCGTGGGCCTGGTGGGTACCCGGCAAAATCAACTGCCATTGCACCTCGCCATGGGTCTTCCAGAAACCATCGCGGTAGAAGGGCGGCAACAGCAGCTTTTGCGCATGCTCCAAGGTGATCCAGCCGCCAGTGTCGTTGTTGAACCAGATGATTTCCTCGCCGGCCGGCAACAGCGCGCTATGGATCGCCTGGTCGACTGCGCCCAGACCGTCGAAGGAGCGCACCTGCCAGCTCAAGGGGATGGGCGGGCCGGCTTTCTGCGGGCGCAGGGCCACATAGCCGGCCACGCCGGCGATCACGGCCAGGGTCGCCAGCAGCAGTGCCAGCGACTCCCAGCGCCCGGAGCGCGGGCGCACCACCGTGATTGCATCGCTCAGGCTGGCCATCAGAGAAACGCAATCCAGCGGCCGAGGAAAATCACCCCTGCCCACAGCGCCAGTGAACTGAAACCCGCCACGCGTGCCTGGCTGGGCGGCGGTAGCGTGGTGTCCCATTCGCCGATGCGGCGAAAGGCGCCCAGGTGGAACACCCCCATGTTCAGCCCGGCCAGCACCAGCAGGCCCATCTTCCACAGGAACGCGGTGTTCTGCACATAGGTCGTGCCATTGGCGCAGAACATCAGCAGGCCGGTCATCACGCACACCACGAACGCGACCCAGGTGTAGGGCAGCAGATCCTGGATCAGCTTCAGCGCACTGCGCCGATGGGAGGCCACGCCCAGCAGGCGCAGGTCCACCACGGCGATGGTGCCGTAGACGATGGCGATGCCGATCACATGCACCGATTCAAGCAATGGGAAGACCGAGCCCGACTCACGGATGAACGCGGCGACGGGAGTGTCCTGGAGGGTTTGCAGCAGCGGTTGGATGTCCATGGCGAGTACCTCAAGGCTTGGGTTGAAAACGCTTAGATCGTGTAGGCGATCCAGCGACCGCAAATGATCACCGCGCACCACAGGCCGATCGACAGCCAGGCCAGTGCCTTGATGGGGCGCTTTTCGCGCTCATCGGGGGCTCGCAGCAGTGGGCGCCGCAGGAGTAACGTCAGGGTGAACGCCGTCACCACCAGGACCATCTTCAGCCAGAACGTGGTGTTGACGAGTACCCGGTCGGGCTCGGCGATGATCATGATCAGCCCGGTGAAGAGCAGGACCATGAGGGCGTTGCGCATCCACGGGTAGTAGCGGCGCACCACACCCCGCAAGGGCTCGTCCGTGGCGAGCACCCCGGCCAGGCGCAGGTCGCTGACCAGCGCCGAGCCGAACAGCACGGTGATGGCGATGATATGAATGCTCTGGACCGTGGGGATGACCCAGAGGACGTCACGGATGGCGGTGCTCAAGGGCGTCGCATAGAGCCAGGCAATGATGAGTGACGATGACATCGGCGTACCTTCCTCGTGGGGTTAGAAGTCTTGGGGCGTGGCGATCGGGCGCAGGCCCGCCGCATCGTCTGGAAGCAGGTAGCCTTCCTTGACCGACTGGGCCTTGGCCTCTTCGAATTTCTGGGCGTAGCGGTTGAAGTTTCCATAGCGCCGGCCAAGCACGTCCTTCGCATAAGGCACCTTGGTGTCGTAGATCAGCCCGCAGCCGGTCTCCTGGTCGGTGAGGTAAGTCGCGCTGGGCACCTGCACCCACGGCGGGCGCACGCCGCCCAGCAGGTTGCCGGTGGAGGGCGCGCGCGCAGCGGCTTTGCCGTCACGCACCACCCGGGACGCACGGGGCATGGGGGTGCCCTCGCGCACCCATTGATCCATGCGCTCGAGCAGCGCCGACACCACCAGTTCCACCGGTTCGTCGTACAGCGTCTGGCAACGTGGGTCGTCGCCCTTGCCGACATCGGCGGCGAACCGTTCGGTATGCTGCGTGCCGAGGTCGGCCAGGCGCAGGTGGGGCATGCCGGTGACTTCGTAGTAGCGCACCTGCGGGCTGTCGGTGTCCGGCGGCAGGGGGATGCCTTCGAGCACGTCATGCATCAGTTCGGACTGGCTGTAGACGGTCACGAACGGCACGCCCTCGGGCATCCGGCGTGGCAGCCGGATCACGTCGCCACCGACTTCGCCATAGGCCATGCGGCCGGTCATGTAGGCATCGATCAGTGGTGTGTCGTCGGGCATGCGCCATTGCTGGTGGCGGCCCTGGTCGAGGTAGTCCATCCAGACCTGGGCGGTCACCGCCCAGCTGTTCACATACACGCGCTGTACGGCGAAGCCGGCCAGTGGACCTTGTGTCGCCGGGGTCTTGAGCAGCAACGCGAGTTGCGCGCCGATGCCCTGGGATTGCGGCACGAACGGGTCGGGCGCGTTGCCCCGGGTGAAACGTTGCGGGTCGTAATAGGTACCCAGCGGCGCGTACCGTGCGAAGTCGAAGCGGCGCATGAACTCGAAGTTCACGATCCGCCCGTACTGGGTAATCCCATCGGCCTCGGCCGCCGGGGTGTCCGCGATGAACTTCGGATCAACGGCCGGCTGGTTGAGGTTCAGGGTGTACCCGACAAACGCATAGCCGCGCCGCAGCAGGTAGTCACGGGTCAGGATCCAGCCGGCACCGCGCTCGCCGAACCAACTGAACGGCTCGATCACCACGGTGCCGTTGAACCGCGCCGGGTCCATTGGCTTACGCACCAGGATGCGCGTGGTGTAAGGCGCCTCCAGCAGGGTTTGACCCGCGGCGGTAATGGCCGGGGCGACGCCTTGCAGGTAAAACTCTTCCTCGGTGTAGCCGTACCTGTCGAGGTCGCTGTATTCGGTGCCGGGACGCCTGGCCGACGACAGCGGCAACTGGCCCGACGGCGGGATGGCAATCGCCGTGGGCATGCGTGGCACTTCTGCCCACGCGTTTGCCGTGAGGGCCAGCGATAGCAGCATGCCGCCGAGGATTATCGAGCGTTCCATGCGGTCAACCTCACTCAAGGCTGAGGGACGCCTTGCCCTCGCTGTCGATCACGATCTGGTTGTTTTCGCAGACGTACTCCTGGATGGCGTAGCTGGAGCGTTTGTACTCGAAGGTGAAGCGATAGGGCGTGGCAAGCACCTGCGGGTCTTCGATCAGCACCTGGTCTTCCAGGCGGTCCGGCCCGCGCAGGCGTATGCGTTCGGTGATCTTCATGTCCGGGCCATGGGGCACGTCATAGAACCGCACATCCGTACGCACCCGCTGGGTCTCCACCACCAGGGTGTCGCCTTCCCAGTGCCCACGGGAATGGCCCTGGTAGAGCGGGTCGAGCTTTTCCTTGGGCGGCATGGCCTGGTTCAAGCGGATGCGGCGGACCTGTTGCAGGTACTCGCCGAGCACTATCACGTCCTGGTCGTCGTGGATGATCTGGATCGGGAACAGCGCCGCCATCAGTGTCGGCATGCCCTCGGGCAGGCACCGTGAGCTGGTGGTGGCCAGCGGCGTCCCGGCTTCGTTGGCCGCCGCCTGTTTCTTCTTGAGTGCGGCGTATTCGGCGGCGTAGGGCGCCTTGAGGTCCATCGGCCCGCCCGGGTGCACAGGGTCGTCCGGGTTCTCGCCGAACCAGTCGTCCGGGGTTCTTTCCCAGGTGCCGCTGATGTCGGGGCGGTGTTTATTCGGTGTTGTCGCGGCGTTGCCGATGCCGGCGCAGGTCACGAGGACCACGGCCAGGGCGAGCAAGGTTCGTGTCGGTTTCATGGGGTGTCTCCACGCGGCGGATCGATGCAGTTCGGATGTCGTGGCGCAGGGCAGGGGCGATCTATCCGCCGCCCGAGAGCACCACGTCGCCGATCTTGATCTCGACAAGGAGCCCGCCGGGTTCACCGTTTTTCAGGGGCTTGAAGGACACCTCGGCGATGTCGCCGGCCTTGATCGAGTCCGCGCTCCAGCCGGTGCGTTGCAAGGCGTTGACGCTGCCGGTCTCGATCTTGTAGCGCTGGGGCGGCGGCCCGTCGGCATCGAGGTAAAGGGTGATGTGGGGGTTGGTCCAGGCGAAGCGCTCCACCACGCCCTTGACCGTGACCGTGCGGGTCTGGTCGAACAAGGCGAACGAATGGTGGGCGGTGGCGACCGACGACAGCACGCTGCAGGCAGTGAGAGTCAGCAGACACAGCGCCTGACGGAACAGCGGGGAGGGGGATGAAACGCTCATGACGGGTGCCTCGGTTTTTTTATGGTTCTTATGGGCCCAGCATAGGGGGATGGCGTTCTCGGGCCGTAGCCCAAAACGGCAACCAATGAGGGAGGAGGGGGGAATGTTTTGAGCAGCCCCGCACATGCTGATTTGGGTTAACGCCTGCACGCCGCAATCGGAACACTCGTGTCTCGCCTCATAAATATAAAAACAGGAGAGACGTCATGCGCCCCCCCCCCTATGCCCCCCTGCTTTCGCTGGTTGCACTCTGTGCCTTCGAGCCGCAGGCCCACGCCTACACGCTCTATAACGAAGACGACGGCGGCACGCTGTTGAACGCGGAACTGGGCGCCGGCTTTGGCTGGTTCGGCAGCACCCGCAACTACCTCGGCGACCCGCAGAAGGCGCCCGGCAGCATGCGTTGGCAGGAAGGCTATGCCAAATATGGCCTCAACGGCTCGACGGACAAGCTCATCGCCGGGTCGGTCTACGGCGGGTTCAGCCTGCTCAGCTCCGGCACCTGGGGCGATGGCGACACCGGTGCGATCACTGCCGGCAACGAGCGCCGCACCGCGGTGGAAGATGCCTTCCTGGGCTGGCGCTCAGGTGACCTGGTGCCCGCCCTGGGCCAGGACGGCGTCGACTTTTCCTTCGGCCGCCAGCTGGTGACGGTGGACGGTTTCCTGATCACCGACGATGGCTTCAACCCCGGCAATGCCTTCAGCCCCATCGAGGGTGTGCGTGACGGGCGCTTCAACCGTGGCGGCGCGTTCTACCTGGGCCAGCGCCTGGCGTTCGGCAACACGGCGGTGCTCAAGCTGGGTGGCAAGGATGGCCTTCACGGCAGCCTGATCTGGCTGAAATCGGATAACCCCGGACAGTCCAAGACCGAAGTGGCGGCGGCCACGGTTGACTACACCACACCCCTCGGCTCCATCGGCTCTACCTACGTTCGCGGCCTGGATGTGGAGGAGCGCTACGCCTTCGGTGATCGGCTCGAGCGCAAGGGCATGAACATCTACAGCCTGCGCGGGCAGGGCAATGCCGGGATCGAGAGTGCCGACTTTGCCTTCGAAGTGGCGCGCCAGGAAAAACGTTCCGGCTCGCAGCGGGCGATGTTCTTCGACGCGGGCTATACCTTCGCCGACGTCAAATGGCAGCCGACCGTGAGTTATCGCTATTCGCGTTATTCCGAAGGCTGGGATTTCCTGTTCCAGGGTGGCTTCCGCAAACGCTACCAAGGTGAGATAGCGACGAATTACGCCGGTTCCGTGACCTCGAACATGCGGATCAACGATGTGCTGCTCTCCGTCCGGCCCACCGATACATTGACCCTCAATGCGATGGCCTTCGATTACCACCAGCTTTCCCGCAAGCAGGAGCGGGATTTCAGCGCCCGCGAGGTCGACCTGTTCCTGGACTGGATGGTGACGGATAACATCACGCTGTCACCGCTGATCGGCTTCTACAAACCCGAGAAGTGGTTGGGCAATGGCGGTCTGCAAAGTGGCAGTGCGTCGACCAACACCTACATGCAGTTCATTGTCTGGGTGACGTTCTAGAAGGGAAGGGCGTCGGCGCCTGGCGCCGACGCCTGGTTGTTTCAGAGCATGCGGCGCAGCACGTTGTTGCGCGGGTCTTTGTCGTAGAAGCGGTGCTTGAGCGCCCCTGCGATGTGCAACACGATCAGCACCAGCAGGGTATAGGCGAGTGTTTTGTGCAGCCATTGGAACACCACGAACCAGTCGTCATTCTTCGGCAACAACTCGGGCAGGTTGACCCCGAAAAAGAACACACCGTCGCTCATGGTGAAGGTGCTCGACATGGAGTAGCCCATCAGCGGCACGATCACCAACAGCGCATACATCGCACGTTGGGTCAGTCGGGATAACACCTGTTCGTAGCGTTCCAGGGTTTGCAGCGGTTGCGGAATATTCGGAGTGCGCGAGCGCACGGCGATCTGTGTCAACACCAGCAGGAACGCCAGCACCCCAAAGGATTTGTGCCAGGGGTAATAGAGCTCGAATTTGCTCGCCACTTCATCATTCATACCGGTCATGTGCCAGCCGGCCCACAGCAGGCCGACGACGAGCACAGCGCGCACCCAGTGCAGCAGGCGCAGGGATGTTGGATAACGATCGATTATGGTTGGGTTTTCTGGGTTCATCACGGTCTCTCCAACGATCATCAAAAATGCACCGTTGAGTGAGCCACCCTGGCGATATCGAGGGTGGCTCGCTCAGTGCGCTGGCTCAGCCGGGCATCAGTACGGTGATCACCTTCTCTTCGGTGTAGGCCAGCGCGCCACTGAAGCCGCCTTCACGTCCGATTCCGCTGGTCTTGACGCCGCCCCAGGGCAGGTTGGCGTCCAGCGGGCTCCAGCAGTTGATGCCCACCGCGCCGGCTTTCACCGCTGCGGCGACACGGTGCGCACGCACCAGGTCGGTGGTCCACACCGTGGCGGCGAGGCCATAGGTGGAGTCGTTGGCCAGCGCGATGGCCTCGTCTTCCGTGTCGAAGGGGATCAGCGTGCCCACCGGGCCGAAGATCTCGTCCTGGGCAATCGCCATGTCGTTGCGGGCGTTGGCGAAGATCGTCGGGCGCACGAACCAGCCGCGTGCAGGGGTGGACACGCCGCCGGCCAGCAGCGTAGCGCCCTGGTCGATGCCCAGCTGGATGTAGCGGTTGACGCGATCGAACTGCGCTTTCTTGGCCACTGGCCCCATCTGTACGCCGGGCTGGCGCGGGTCGCCCACGTTGACCGCCTGGGCCGCTTCGGCCAGCGCCGCGCCGAAGCGCTCGGCGAAGCTGCGCTGGACGAGGATGCGCGAACCGGCCGCACACACCTGGCCCTGGTTGGCGAACAGGCCAAGGGCACAACCGCGCAAGGCGTCATCGAAGGAGGCGTCGTCGAAGACAATCTGCGGGCTCTTGCCGCCCAGTTCCAGGGCCACGCGCTTGAACAGCACGCCGGCAGTGCGCTGGATCTCGCGGCCGGCCTCGGGGCTGCCGGTGAAACTGATCTTGGCGACGTGTGGGTGTTCGCACAGGGCGCGGCCCACTTCGGCGCCGTAGCCTGTGACCACGTTGATCACACCGTCCGGGAAACCCGCTTCCTGCGCCAGCGCCGCCAGGTGCAGGGCCGACTGCGGGGTCTCTTCCGATGGCTTGACCACCACGGTGCAGCCTGCCGCCAGCAACGCGGCGAGCTTCCAGACCGTGATCATCAATGGCGAGTTCCACGGCACGATAGCGCCGACCACCCCCACCGGCTCACGTACGGTGTACGAGAGGGTGCGGGTGCCGAAGTAGCCGCCGGTGGGGATGGTGCGTCCTTCGAGCTGGTTGGCCCAGCCGGCGGCGGCGCGCAGGTGGGCGATCGCATTGGGCAGGTCCATGCGGCGCGGCTCGATGGGGGAGCGGCCGATGGCGTTGGCGTCCAGGTCGGCGAGCCGTTCGCTGTCGCGCTCTACCAGATCCGCCAGTTTCGACAGCAGCCGGCCACGCTGGGCGCCGTCGAGTTGGCTCCAGGCGCCCCGTTCGAGTTGCTCGAGCGCAGCACCCACGGCGCGGTTGACGTCGTCGGCCGTGCCGCGTGCCGAACGGGCGTAGACCTGTTCCGTGACCGGATCGATAAGGTCGATGCGGCGTCCATCGGAGGCTTCAAGCGACGCGCCGGCGATGAAGTGATTCAAGTGTTCAGTCATGTTGCGCTCCATGAGTCATGCCTTGAGGGCGGCCAGGGCGTCGCCGAAGATGTCCAGTGCCTTGAAGAACAACGAACGGGAGATGGTCAGCGACGGCATCACGCGCATCACGTTGCTGTAGCGACCGCAGGGAATCATCAGCACGCCGTGGTTGAGCAGGTAGCCCATGAGCTGGCCGATCTTTTCACCCGCCAGGGGCGCCTTGGTGACTGGGTCTTCGACCAATTCGATACCGATCATCAAACCGCGCCCGCGCACTTCGCCGACCAGTGGGCTGTTGAAGCCGCGAATGTAGGCCTGGGCTTCCAGGCCCAGCGCATGGGCACGGTTGAGCAGGTCCAGTTCAGGGTCCTGCAGGATGCTGATGTTGGTCAGCGCCACGGCCGCCGACAGCGAGTTGGCGGCGAACGTGTTGGGCATCGAGCCATCGGGAATCTTTGCCGCCAGGTCCGAGCGCATGATCAGGCCGGCCATCGGCAGATCGCTGCCGATGCCTTTGCCGAAGGTGAGCATGTCCGGTTTCACGCCCGAGTGTTCCACCGCCCACATCTTGCCGGTGCGCCCGGCGCCGGATTGCACTTCATCGACGATCAGCAAGGTGCCGCTGCGGTCGCAGGCCTTGCGCAGCAGTTGCAGGAACTCCGGCGAAGGCGGCACGTAGCCGCCTTCGCCCTGTACCGGTTCCACGATCACTGCGGCCACATCATCGGCGGCGGTGTAGGGCGTGTTCAGCAGGTAGTCCACGTAGTCGCCGGCGATCTGCTCGGCGCTCTTGTGGGTGGTGTCGAACGGGAAACGGTAGGCATACGGGTAGGGCGCGTGAATCACACCGCCCATCTGCGCGCCGTAGCCTTTGCGGTAGGCAGTGCCGGTGGTCAGCGCGCCCGACGCGTTCCACACGCCGTGGTAGCCGCCGTGGAAAGCAATGATCTGGTGCCGCCCGGTGATGCGCTTGGCGAACTTGATCGCGGCTTCCAGTGCATCGCTGCCGCTTTGGGTGAAAAAGGTGATGCAGTCACCACGCAAGCCGTCGGGCGCGATCTCGGACATCTTGGCGGCCAGCTCGGTGCGCCGGGTGCTGTTGATTTCCAGTGCATGCATCAGCACTTCGGACTGTTCGCGGATGGCCTGCACCACTTTGGGGTGGCAACGGCCCACGCTGCTGACGCCGACGCCAGCGGACAGGTCAATGTAGGTATTGCCGTCCGGGTCCTTGAAGGTTGCGCCGAACGCACGGTCCATGGCCACCGGCATGCGCCCGCCGCCACGGGCCATCGACTCGGTGCGCGCCGACAACGCCAGGGCTTCGCTGGCCTTGGGGCCGGGCAGGGCGCTGGAGAGGATGCGCGGGGCATCCGCGAAGTGCAGGGATTCTAGTGTGGCTTCACTCATGACGGTCTCTCTGACAGGTCGATTTACGTGTGCCGATCATCTCCGGTGCGCGTTCCTGACCGGTATCCCGAATCGGCACCTATACACGTGCCTGCTCCAGCCCGCCGGCTATCCCACAAACGATTTGCAGGACGTGTGCTATGTGCGACTATCGAGCGCAGCGGCGATCAAAAAACAAGAATTTCTGGCAGAGGCTTGCGACTCCATGAAAAATCAGACGATCAGCCATTTTCGCGATATCCATGTGCATGCAGCCACCGTCCAGCAGTGGAGCCAGGACTACAGCCAACTGACCGCCGGCTCCGCCGAAAGCACACTGATGCAGCTGACGACCGCCGGCTGCCACTTGTTCCTCGAACAGATCAACCAGCGTGTGGTGCAGAACGGCGTGGCCCCTCGGGGCAAGATGTGCTTCGCGGTGCCGATCAACGTGCCCGGTTCGATCCGCATGCAGGGGCGCGACGTGGACGACAGCAGCCTGTTCTTCCTGCACGGTGGCGAGGAGTTCATGTTCCACATGCCGATGGGCATGGAGCTGCTGTCCATCACCTTCGAGCGTGAGCTGTTCGAGCAGGCGCTGGAGCAGACCGCGTCGGCGAAGGAACTCAACCTGCTGCTGCGCCAGCCGGTGATCAAGGTGTCGCCCCAGCGTTTCGCCCAGGCGCGCCGCCGATTGCTCGCGTTGTTCTCCCAGGCCCTGGCCGACGATGACCTCGACAGCACGCGCGATCGGGAGCGAGAGATGGTGCTGGAACAGGCGATGCTCGGTGAGCTGCTGCAACTGATGACCGATCCGGCCTGTGACAAGCAGCAGCGCAGCCCCAGCTCTACGCGCAGTTTCATTGTCGAGAAATGCCACCGCCTGACCACCACGGAAATGATCAACGTGCCCAGCGTGATCGAGTTGTGCCAGCGGCTCCAGGTGAGTCGGCGCACCGTGCAGAACAGCTTCCGTGCGGTGGCCGAAACCACGCCGCTGAACTACCTGCGCTCGGTGCGGCTCAACGGCGTGCGCCGGGCCTTGATGTCGACCCGTGCCTGCGACCTCTCCATCGGCGATGCCGCTGCCCAGTGGGGTTTTTACCACCTGAGCCATTTTGCCGCGGAGTACCAGGAACTGTTCGCCGAGCTGCCGTCCCAGACGGCACGCGCCGCCATCAGCGGTTTTGCGCGCGGCTGAACCTTCACCGATTTTGAACGACCTGAGAGCACCTTCGCTGCTTGCGCAAGGTGAGGACGTGCGTGACCGATTTGGGCTACCGCGACGTTCGTTGGCAGGCATAGGATCGATTCCAGCGTGCAACAACAACGATAAGCGACTCGGTGACGGTGAGCGGTTGACTGTGCCGATCCAACAGCGACTGCCTCATACAATAAGGTCAACAACATGAGCGTATCTCTCCCGGTCAAC
>NZ_MDGK01000023.1 GCF_001870465.1 Pseudomonas extremorientalis | reverse complement strand
TAGGACGGCGAGCCATATAAACCCCCAAATGAATAAGAGCTTACAGCTTAGCCGCCCATCACTAGGCCAACAAAATCGAATAATTACAAAAAATAAATCATATTTTAAAAGAGCAATTCTGCTGAACTCTAAAAAGCGCAAAACCGTGGTCTGACCACTATCTTTTCCCAATTCCTTATAACAATCATGAGGCGTTATAAGTGCAGAAGGTTCCAGCTGTGCATTTACTCGGGGGAAATAGGGGAAACAGGGGTCAGATCAGGGGGAAACAGGGGTCAGATCAGCAATATACATAAGTGCACTAATCGTGGTCTGACCCCTATTTCCCCTTTTTAAACGCAGAATTATTATTCAACTAAAAGACATTATTCTTTTTTCTAAGAAACCGATAAAGTTTTTCGCATACAAACTAGAAGTTTGATCAGAAAGATCAAGCCTATAAACAGGATATTCCCCATCATTAAGACCATCGTCTGTGGCAAAATAAAATGATTCCCCTGCACCCGGCGGTTCACAGATAAATAGCCTCTCCTTCCCACACAACCCATTTCGACCGTTAACGATTGACATATAAACGATATCACCCCCCCTTACACTATCAAATTCCATTTCGTAGATACTATAAATCTCCTCCCCAGATATTTCCCCGCCAGAATAAAACTTCAGCCACCATTTATAGCTATCAGGCAACTTCAACCCAAGGCGAGCTTCAGCTTTATAAATCCACTCATCAGCAATCCCGTCACCATAATCAGCAAACTCAACAAAATCCGACTCTTTAATAAGATTAATTATTCTCGAATAATCCACGCCCAATTACTCCCCGCTCCGAGCCCGCAACTTCCAATAATCCGACTGATAAGAATTAAACTCTTTAGCCTGCTTTGTCAATGTTTTTGCATTCAAATCCGTAGGAACTGAAACATAATCAGTCGTAGGATTTCTGTATTCTGCAGAGTCTTTGTAACGAGTATACCTAAAGCTTTGAGCGGCATTGGATGGGACATGAAGAACACTGCTATTCTGGCTATGGAAAACAGAACCAACTTCTGCAAGTGAACCACGAGTACCAGCGAATCCATTAACCTCAGTTTGCGAGAGATGATGTAACTCAACTGATTTCCCATCATACCCAATTGGTGCTCGACCCGAGGCCATCCTCTCAAGGTTTGAGCCTTGGGGAAATAGGGGTCAGACCAGCAATATACATAAGTGCACTAATCGTGGTCTGACCCCTATTTTCCGTGGTCTGACCCCTATTTTCCGCTATTTTCCTTATAGCTTACCGATCAAGGCCCCAGCTAAATGAATCGTCCCCTTTTTGGGTTGGCCATGGGGTTCAGTACCCCCCGGCACTGACATCCGCAACCGACAACCAATAATCCACTACTGCATCGAAGCCTCTGTCGTTGGCCCGAGCCTGCAACGCGACAAGCGCCTGCCGCGCATCGGTTATCGACCAGCCCGTGGAGTTCAGGCTAAGCCACGCATAGTCCAAGCGGCCGGCTTGCAAGAAGCTCTCAAACAACGGCTTTTTCTCTCGATCAGGATCAAACCACGCCGGCAATTGCCCACCTGTCGGCGGGGGCATATCCCGATCAATGATTTCGAAGGAACAACTGCTTTCCCACCATGGCCGGCCAGGGTCGGACGGGTTGGGAAAGTCTCCGGTGTAGGGCCCCGCGTCTTCAGCCATGCTCTCCAGCGGCGTCTCTTTGCTAAACAATTCGACGTTGGCGAAGCCTTGGGGATCATCACCGGTTTTCAATGACTGCGCTTCTAGCTCCTCCAGACAATCAAGCCCAACCGCTTGGGCAAATTGCTCAAGCTCTGGGGTGACAGCATCTTCGACACTGATGGACATCATAGCCAGAACACCCATCAACTGGGCAGGCGTGCGGGCAATCTCGATCGTCATATGCTCGGCGGCTACATACATCTTGACGAAGCAGGGTTCACGGTCGACAAACCAGTGCCTCCAATAGCCGATATAGGTCGGCCGCGATCCATCGCTCCACAGCGGGATCAACGCCGGCGGGAACCCGTACCATTGCGCTGGGGCATCCAGCGTGCAGATGGGCGGACGGATGCTTCCATCCGCGCAGGCATCCAGCACGGCGGGCAATCCTAAGGCTTCAAAGGTCTTCTTGAGATTCATATCTTCACCGTATTGGCGCCAGAGGCGTCGACCACTCAGGGATATCTATTCTATGCAACGGAGAAATTGGGCCCACCCAGGGTTTGGAAGTTGCACTAGTTTGCTGGTGTATCAGTTGATGAACTTCGCGCGAAGGTACGGGTACTAGATGCCGTGGGTCAACGATCTGGGTCGGGAAATCTGTCTTACCGAAGTTCCAGTGGTGGACTTCAGCAACGGCCTCGCCCGCCGCACGGGAAGACTTCACAAAGCGGCTGTTGACCGCCTTGAAGGCCTCTTCGAGTATTTTCTGGCTGGGATTCTGGCCGCTGGCCAGGGCGTCCAAGTAGCGCGTGTAGCCATTCGCGCTTTTAGCACTTGCCGCCGAGCGCATTGCATTGTTCCACATTTGCAATGATTGGGGGTTGTCGGCAATCACCGAGAGACCGAAGCTCTCGGGAACTAGTCGCCCTGCCAGCTCGTTGCCCGCAAACGCTTTGTTAGCGGCAATGGCCTTCTCGGCGTCGGAAAGGACCGCCAGGTAGCCGCCGTTCTTCGGCATAAGCCCATTGGGCGTTTCCATGTACAACTTATCACCCACCAGCACCTCATAATTGCCGGTACGGGTATTAATGACTCGTCGCGCGCCATCTGGAAGCCCACCGCCAGTGGCGACAAAATCAGCACCACCTGCGCCCTCGGTGCGGTACCACGAGGGCAATTGCATCTTGCCCGCAGTATTCGATTCGACGATTACGCCTTTACTCGCTGTACTCGCCGCGCCGTCATAAATCACACCCACCAGACCCAGACTATTCAATACCGCCTGGGAAGCCCACAGGGCTCGCTGGCCGGTGGTTTGCTCACCTAACGGGCTCGCCCCGCCGAAAGCCATCCAGCTTTGGCAGCCTATACCGATCGGCCCCATGCCGCCGCAACCAGCCGCATACATCTCATTCGATTTTTCTTTTAAGACTCCGCCTAAATCCTTTTGTAAGTCATCTTGATAGCCCTTGCCTATCTTGGCCTGTGTGTCGTTGGCCGGTTGCAGGGCCCATTCATCGCCTAGGCTGGTTTTGACCGAAACATTCGTGACGACACAGTACCCATTGCCCGAGATACCGCAAGGCAGGACCTGGCCGGGACTCACTTTAGAGTCCGAGGCCTGCAGGAAGTCAGTCGCCTCAAAGTGGTCGACTTTCAGGGTACTACCACCCTTTTCAAGCAGCGCGTTGATGTCGGCTGCCAGAGCATTGCAACCATTGGATTTAACGTTGATGCACGAGTCCTTGAACTCTTTTTTCTTCTGCGTCAGAGAGATCCCTTCGAGGATGCTCAGGTGGTTATTCTCGACCGCGTTCTTGCCCACTTGCGCCGCCGCCACAGCATTCAACGCATCCTTGCCAACCAACGATCCGGAGAGCCCAGCCGCCAGCGTCGAGAGGCTAGAGATTGTCGCCTTTTGCTCCTGAGTCAGTTCTGCGTTACTGGCGCCGCCGTAGAGCGTCTCGCGAATCAGCTGTTCAGTACCCTGCGCCGCCACTGCGCCCGCAGCCCCCGCCAACGCCGAGTTACCACCGGCCCGCGCCAGCACCGCACCCAACACGGCGTGGGCCATCAAGTTGGCATTAGGGTCACCCTCGGTCATTTGCTTGACCGTCTGCGCCAAATACGGCGCCGCCGCCCCCGCCAACGCACCACCAACGCTGCCACCCATCGCCGCTTGCACCACGGCCGTTACCGCCTGGCTGGCCTTCTGGAAGCTACTACCAACGCCGTAATCCTGCTGAGCACGCTGGCTGATCTGAGCCTGTGTCGGGTTGGCAATACCCTCCTCTATCAACTTCTGCCGCGACGCTTTGCTGAAATCGCTGTTGGGATCGTTTGCAGCCTTGATCCGGGCCGCGGCTATGGCATCGCCAATCCCCTTGGTCAACTCCATCGAGCTTTTGACCAGTTCCATGCGCTCTTGCATGGCCTTTTCATCAGGCTTGTCGAGGCGATGGTTGGCATTAGCCGTGTCGCGGTTCAAACCACGAGGTCGTTGGCGCCTTCGGGGTTGCGCACTACGATCGTGCCTTCGCTGACAGCGCTGTGCGTATAGCTGTGATCCGAATCATTAAGCGCCATGCCATACAGAGCGCCCGGAGTGACGGTGCTCGCGCCGCTACTGTAAGAACCAGAGACGCTCATGCCCGCCGACTTGCTCTCGATCTCGCTCTTGTTCTTGATGTCGCTGACCAGCAGACGATCCGTGCTGAGGCGATTCTTGTCAGCGCTGGCTTCACTAGCAATCACCGCGCCTTGCAGGGTAGTGGTCTTGCCGACATTGATGTCGTAGCCGTCTTTACCGGCAAAGAAGCCGCTCTGGTCGGTAACAGCCTGGTAGTCGCTGTTCATCTTCGACGCCGCCAGGTTCGCGGACGCGGTGACCGGGGAGCCATAACAGATCGGCGGAATGCAGATGCTCGCACCGAAGCCCGCGCTGTTCTGCTTGCTCTTGGACGTTTCGGTGTCTTGGCGCGACAGAATGTTGAGGTTGCCGCCGATGTCGGCATCGATACGGTCAGCGCGTACCTGCGCGCCGATCAGGCTGGTGTCCTGGCCGCTGCGCAGCACCAGCGCGCCGGTGTCCAGCGTGGTATTGACTTGGGTGACGGAGCCGCCCGAACCCAAGTTCTTGGCGGTTTGCGCGCCCAGGTCGATGGTGAAGCCGTTTTGCTCGCCTATGTTGAAGCTGGCACCGATAGCGGTCCTGTTGCGTGAACCGTCGTTTTTGCGATCGGTGGTGTTCTGTGCGCTTTGCATCAGGATGTTGTTTTTCGCGGAGAGCAACGTGCTGTCGGCTTTCAACGTACTGCCGGTAATCGTCAAGTCACCCACAGTGCCCGGCGCATCGCCCGCAGCGATGATCGACAGTTTGCCCCCGGCGTTGAGGTTGCTCTGGTGAGCGGTCTGCGCCGTGTATTCGCTGCTGCTTTTGGTGCGGGTGTTGGCCAGTTCGGTACCGATCTTGATCAGCGACCCGTTGCCGGCAGAGCCACCAGTCTTGTCCTTGAAGCCGGTACTTTGTTTAGCGAGATCGCCCGCCTGGTTATTCAGGTTGTACATCGACAGCGCCGCCTGGGCGATCTTCACAGCCTTGAGGCGTGGATCGTCGGAGCTGCGCGCCGCCTCGGCTGCGTCGCGGATGCTGTTGGCGGTGTCGACCACGGTGCCCGCAATCACTCGCCCAACCGCCAAGCTTTTTGAGCTGTCCTTACTGGTCTGACTGGCAGTCTCCACACCCGAGGTGACGGTGACATTGGCACCACTCAACTCCATGTTCATGGTGCTCACCAGATCACTGGCCACCACCTTCAACTCACGCCCTGCCGTCAACGACACATTGCCCGCACTCGAACCAATAGTGCTGCCGGTCAAGGTCATTTCATTGGCGGTGCCGTTGTGCTTGGAGCTGTTGATGTACAGCTTCTGGTTGCCGGTCATGTCATCCAGACCAAGCTTGTTGCCGGTCAACACGCCGGTGAGGTCGCGATTTTTTTCCTTGTGCATGTCGGTGCGGGCGAAGGTGTTTTGCGCCGCGTCGACGGTCAGGTCGCGGCCGGCCTGGACGGCGAGGTCGCCGGTGCTGACCAGGTTGGAACCGGTGACCGTGGCGTCGCGCTTGGCGGCGACGGTGACGGTTTCGCCGGAGACCATGCTGCCCAGGGCGGTGGTGCGTTTTTCGTCGACTTTGTCCTGGACTTTGCTCGACTTCAGGCCGCCCCAGCTGCTTTTGCTTTCCTTGCGTTCGTGGCGGGCGCTGTCGGCGTTGCTGACGGCGAGGATGTTCACGTCCTGGCCGGCCACCAGTTGGGTGGCACCTTTTTCAGCAGTGACGGCACTGCCGGCCAGCAGCAGGTCTGCACCAGCGACGACGGTGCTGTTTTTGCCAGCGCTGACCAGGCTGCCGACGTTGTTCACGGCATCGGTTTCATCCAGGCGGAATTTCTTGCCCTGGGAGGTTTTCTTGGTCTTGCTGTAGAAGCTGTAGTCCTGGTCTTGCGCGGCTTTGAGCTCAAGGTTCTTACCGGACACCAGGTACGCCTCGTTGCCGGCATTCACCTGGCTGGCGACCAGTTGCAGGTTCTGCCCGGCGCTCAGGGTGGCGTCGCCGCCGGCCTTGATCACGCTGGACACTTGCTGCACGTGGTCTTCGATGCTCTTGACCTTTTTTGTGTTGCCTGTGGAGTGCTGCTCGTTGGCCGCCGCAACGGCGTTGAAGTCGCGGGTGGCAATCAGGTTGACGTCGCGCTTGGCCTCGACCTGGCTGGCCACGGCGCTGATATCGCGCCCGCCAATCACATGCAGATCGCGGCCAGCGTCGACCACGGAGCCTTGCTGGGCGATGGTGGTGAAGCTGGAACGGTTGCCGATGGCGCCGCTGTCGAGGGTTTTCGAGGCGGTGATGTTGACGTCGCCCACGGCCTTGACCGTGGTGTCGGCACCGCTCTTGAGTACGCCGCCGACGTTGTTGACGTTGCCGCCCGCCTGCATGACCAAATCGTTGGCCGACTCGATGCGCGCGGCGCTGTCGACGAAGTCGCTGCGTTCGGTGCGGTAGCTGCTGGCGCTTGCGTGGGTGGTGACGCTGCGTTCGTTGAGCAGGTCGGCGCCGGCGGCGAGGTTGACGTTGCCCGCGCTGATCACACCGCCTGCACGGTTGGTCAGGTTGTTGCCGCTGAGCAGGTCGAGGCGGCCACCGGCTTCCATCAACCCACTGTTGGTGAGGTTGCCGCCAGCGTTCGCCAACAGGCTGCCGGTGGCACGCAAGGTGCCGGCGTTGTTGAGGTTACGGCCGGTGATCAGGTTGACGTCAGTGCCGGAAATCAATGCGCCGTTGGGCGCCAGGCGGTTGCCGGCTTGGGCCAGGTACAGCACCGGCACCAGCACTTGTTGGCCGGCGACGGTGGCGTTTTCCAGCCACACGATGTCGTGGGTCAGGGCGGCGACTTGTTCGGCGGTGAGGCTTACGCCTACGGACAAATTCAGCGCGCTTTTGCTGCTGATGGCGTTGTCCATCAGGTGCTTGAACAGGTCGGCGTCGCTGGTCTGGCCATCGATGAAACGCTGGCCGGTGCGAGCGAGCACGGCTTGCTGGATCAGCCGCTGTTCGTAGAAGCCATCGCCGAGACGTTTTTGCGCGGTGTCGGGGTCGTAGCCGAGCTTGCTCAGCATGTAGTCCGAGCTCATGAACTGGCGCATGTCGGTGAGCAGCGGGTTGGTTTCGATCAGGTACTTATGCGGGTTGGCCGCGAACTGGCTGGTGGGCAGGCCTTTGGCGCCATCGCTGTCGTTGAGGTGAAACAGGCCGTTCTCGCCAGTGGGCAGGTCGAAGCCGGGCAGGCCCAGTGGGTTGACCTGTTGCTGGGCAACGTCCGGCGGCAGTTGCGGGTTGAGGCTGACCAGGGTCGAGTAGCCCGGCGCATGGGTGTTGGCACCGCTGCCGACGTAGGTGTAGCCACCGCGCACGACGCTGTTGTCGATGCCGGCCTGGGCCTTCACATCCACGCTGCCGCCGGCCTGGATGACGGCGGCGTAGCTTTGGTCGGGCACCATCAACTGGGTGGTTTTGCGCAGGTCGGTCTTTTCGCTCTCCATTTTGCCGATGAACGACGCCAGGCCGGCTTCGACGCCTGTCATGTCCTGGCCTGCCGAATAGCGCTGGGTGAAAGCCGCTGCCTCGCGGTACCAGCCCCCCGGCTTACGCTCGCGTTCAGAGGTAAAGACACGGTCGTATTGGGTGTCGTGGGTTACCAAACCAATGTTGGTCAGTTGGTCGACGCGCACGGTCATACCGCCACCGGCGGCAATGCTACTGCTGCTGTTGAGCAGGTCGCCGCCGGTGAGCAGCATGTTGCCGCCCGAGGTGATGCTGGACGCTGCCGTGGCCTGGGTGACGATGAAGTGATCACGCTGGGTAATCAGGAACGGGCGGTTCTGCTTGGGGCCGTCGCAGTCGCCACCGGTCACGCCAAAGATGCAGGCGGTGGGCGTGATGGAGGCGCTGTAGATGCCGGACTCGGTGTTGAGCACAGTCCTGATGTTCTGGATCGTGCTGGCGGCCAGGATCAGGTTGCGCTCGCTTTCGAGGGTGCCCGAGCTGTTGATGATGCTGGTGGCCAGGCCACCCTGGCCGTCGCGGTCGACGCGCAGGTTGCCCATGGCGTAGATCGTGGCGCCGAGGTTCTTCAGGCGGTCGACCTTGAGGTTCAGGTCGCCGCCGCTGAAGATCAAACCGTGGTCGTTGAGCAGGTTGCCCACCGAAAGATCCAGGCTGCCCTGGCTGGCGACGCTGCCGCCCACGGTCCAGTCCTGGCCGCTGCCGACCAGGGCACGGGTGCCGAGCAGCTTGCCGGTGGCGGTCTGTTGCAGGTTATCCACGTTGACGGTCAGGCGCCCGGCCTGGATCGCCGTGCTGTTGGTCCAATTAGCCTTGTCGAAGGTCAAGTCACCGTTGGTGACCAGGCTGCCACCGACGTCATCGAGGCTGATGCCACTGAGGTCGAGCACGCCGGTGCCCACGTGCAACACCTTGCCGCCGGTGTTCTGGAAGCGGGTGGCGGCGAGGCTCAATTGGTCGTTGGCGGTCTCCAGGCTGCCGCTGTTGTTGAGCAGGCCGCCGATGGCGTAGCGGGTTTTGCCGCTGGTGCCCAAGGCGCGCATTTGCCCGCTGTTGTTCAGGCTGGCGGTCTCGACATCGAGGGCCGTGGCGCTTTCGATCAGGCCACGGTTGGTCAGTGCGCCATTGAGGCCAACGTCGATGCGGTTGCCGGCGATCTCGCCGCCGTTATCCACATTCATACCGGTCAGGTGCACACGATCCCGGGCGAACAGCGCACCGCTGCCGTTGTTGAAATCCGTGGCGTCGATCTGCGCATCACCGGCTTTGGCGGCAATGCGGCCACCGTTGTTGTCGAGGGTGCCGGCGGTGATGGTCACGCCAGCGTTTTCACTGTGGATCAGGCCATTGCCGCTGTTCTGCAACAGGCCGCTGGTGGTCAGGACCAGGCCATCGTTGGCGGCCAGGGTGCCGTTGTTCTGGTTGTCGACGCTGTTGGCGAACACGGTCAGCAAACCCTGGCTGGCGAGCTTGCCACCCTGGTTATCGATGTGCGCGGCGCGCTGGATCAGCAACGGCCCGGCGCTGGCCAGCTTGCCGCTGCGGTTGATCAGGTCGCCGATCAGATCCAGGGTGATCGCCCCGCCGCCGGTCAGGCTACCGGCGCTGTTATCCAGGCTATTGCCGTTGAGGGTGAACGCGCCGCTGCTGTCGATGATGCCGCCCTGGCTATTGTCCAGCAGGCCGCTGACGGTGAGGGTCTGTGCGCCGTCGCTGAGCAGGCGACCTTTGTTGCGGTTGTCGACACTGGCGGCGGTGATGTTCAGCGCCTGCTTGGCGCTCAAGGTCGCGCCCTGGTTATCCAGACTTTGCGCAGTAGCGGTGAGGCTGCGATTGGCGATCACGGTGCCGGTGTTGGTGATGCGCTGGCTGTCGAGGCTGACGTCGCCACCGGCATTACGCGTGTTGTCAGGGTTGACCCCGGCTTCGATGATGCCGCTATTGGTCAATTGGCCGTTGCTGGCCAGGGTGATACTGTCGCGCGCGGCGAGGGTCTTGCTGTTTTTCAGGGTGCCCTTGGTCTGTGCCTTGAGGGTGGTGCCGGCGTAGACCGCGCCCTTGGTCTCCAGGCTGGCGGCCTTGATGTCCACCGCACCGCTGGCGGCGGCCTGGGCCATGCTCAGGTGGCCGTTGGCATCGAGTTGAATGTCGCCGCCACTGGCGGCCAGCGTACCGTCGAGCTTCACGCCCACACCGGCTTCGGTGCCCACCAGCTTGATCGCGCCGGCGTACATGCCACCCAAGGCCGACGAGTCAATCGCCAGCTCCGGCTTGGCACTGCCGTCATCGGCACGGGCGGTGGTTTTCAGGCTTTGGGCATCGACGTCATTGCGCCCGGCGATCACCGTGAGTTGTTTTGCGTTGATCTGCGCATTGATCTTGGCCGAACGGGTGATGATCTCGAAACGGTCGACGTTGCTCGCGTTCAGGCCTTTGCCGTCGATGGTCACGGCGCCGCCGTCGACCTGATAGCTTTTCAGTTGCCCCGCCTGATCGATCACCGGTTTACCGGTGGTCAGGGTGACGTTGGGGGTGTTGATGAAGCCGCAACCGTTGCAGCTGATGCCGTAAGGGTTGGCGACGATCACCTTGGCCGACTGGCCCGCCACTTCGGTGTAGCCGCGCAATTGGCTGGGGCTGCCGCCTTTGACTTCGTTGAGGATGACATTCGCCGCGCCGCCCTTGAGGTTCGGGTTGCCGACAATGATCCCGCCCAGTTGCGTGCTTTGCACAATGCCGTTGGCGTTGTTGAGGATCACGCCGTTGGGGCCGACGTTGTAGTCCTTGAACTGGTTGTGGGACAGGCCGCTGCCATTAGGGGGGGCGATGTTCACCACCGGCACGCCGTTGCCCGCCTGGCCAACCGTGGTACCGGGGCCACTGACCACGATGCCTTCGGCACTCGCCAGCAATGGCTGCCAGAACAGCGCGTTGGCCAGGATCAAGGCCAGGCCGCGTTGGCTCAGGGTTTTCAGGGCAGTAACAGGGCGAACGTCCATATTCAAAATCTCAAAGCAGCGGGCGTTGAATTACAGGTAGAAATCCAGGCGGAAATAGATCGGCGCTTCGCGCTCGGTCATCACGCCAGGTCGCTCCAGGGAGTGGGCAAAGGTCACGCTGGTGCTGACGTTTTTGCCGCGGGCGAACAGCTCGAGGGAGTTACTCGACACCCTGCCGTGCTGGTCATCGTTGTAGCGATCGTGGCGAATCACGCCCTGGTCATAGCCGACGCTGGCGCCGTATTCGGCAAAGGCCGGGCGCATCCAGTCGAGGGTCACAGGGCGGGCCCAGCGCACTTCGTTGCGCCAGTAGCCACCGCTGTCGCCGGTCAGTTGCTGGTCCTTGAACCCACGCACCGAGTACGAGCCGCCGAGGCTCATGCGTTGCGCCGGGTACAACACGTCTTCACTGCGTTGCCCGGTGGCCAGGCTGGAAAAACTCAATGATTCGCCCCACAGCGTGAACGGTTGCAGGTAGCTCACCGTGGCGGTGTATTTGCGGTAGCGCGGGGTTGGGGTGAGGTTGCCGCGGATACGTTCCTGGTCATCCTTCTGGGCGTCAAAGGCACCGGTGCCGTTCTGCATGCCGACATCCAGGTTGACGAAGGCGCTGCCGATACGGCGTCCATGGTTGATGCCCACCTGGAACTCGCTGAGGCGGTTGCTGCTGACGTCCAGGCGCTCGTCGTTGAAGTAGTTGTTGGTGCGTAGATGGGTCAGGCCGACATTGACCGAGGTCTTGCTCACGTCATCGCGATGCACCACGCGCTCGGCACGCAACTGGTGGTTCTGGCTGTCGCCTGTCTGCTTGTACTTGTAGCCGTCAAGGTCGCCCGGCGTGCGGTAGTCGCTCTCGCTGTAGGTGTAACTGAAGTTCCACCAGCCCCACGGCACGTTGTAATACAGCATGCTGTTTTTCGAGGTTTTCTGGTGGTCGCTGATGGCGTCGTGACCACCGCGCAGGATCAGTTGATCGGCCAGGCCCAGGGGGCTGTCCCATTCCAGGCCTGCGCCCCATTGCTGTTCGCCGGTGCTTTTCTGCCCGTCGTTGTTACGCGACAGGCTGGCGCGCCAGGGCTTTTGCGGGGTGTTCTTGACCAGCACTTCACTGCCGCCGATCTGGCTGCCGGGGGTCAATTCCATCTGCGCCTGCCTGGACGGCAAGCGGCTGAGCTGGTCGACCAGTTGCTCGACCTCCCGCAGGTTCAGCGCCTCGCCGACCTTGCCAGGAAACGCCATGGCCAGTTCGCGGTCGGTGACGGTGCTACCCTGCGCGCCTTTCAAGCCTTCGAGTTTGCCTTCCACCACCAGCACCTGCAGGTGACCACTGGAAAGGTCCTGTTGCGGCAGGTAGGCACGGCTGGTGACGCGGCCCTTGGCGATGTAGTAGTCGGTGATCACCTTGAGCAGCTCATTGAGCTGCGCCACGCCCAGGCATTGGCCGATGTAGGGTTTGAGCAGACGCGTGCGGTCGGCGCCGGACAGGCTGTCGGCGCCCTTGAGTTCGATGTCTTTGATCGGGAAGCAGCGGGTGTCGACCGGCGTGGCCGGGGCCTGGGGCTTTGCTTCTTTGCCAGGCAGGTCCTGGAGTTCTTCCAGGCGCCGACGCTGCTCTTCCAGAAGACGGTTCTGGCGGTCGCGGATCAGGTCCTGGTCCCCTGGCGTAGGGGCGGCCATGGCACTGTTCAGGCTCAAATAAGCGAGCAGGAAAGTGCACAGAAAGTACCGAGTCCGTGGCAATAATAAAGACATGTTCGATCCGTCGAAAATCAAGGGCCGGCAAACTAACATCGAACTTTCACCAACTCAAAAGACCGAGCTAGTTTCACATTCATACTAGTTATTCACGCAAGCATTTGATTAATAACAACTAAAAATAATCAATCAGATGAGCGGGCTGTCATCGGAAGTATTATTCCGACCAGCGGCAGCACTATTGATCACGATTCATCGGAGAACTTAGAAATTGCCATTAATTGGCCATCAAGTTCCTGCCGAGATAGGTTAGTACCGGGAAAAGCAGAAAAGTTCGCGGGTGTTTTGTGAATTGGATCCCATATGTCGGGATTAACCGAAGTCGTTCCCACGTTGCAATGGGAACGACCTTGCAGCGCACTGGCTCAGCTGGCGTCTTTGTTCTGGTCCTTGCCGGGCACCAGGGTCAGCCCCGGCTTTTCTACATCGCGGGAGACATGGGACTTCACACCCGCCACACCGCCCTCGTCGTCATTCTGGATGACCAACACCCCGGGTCGGCGCAACTGCTCCAGGTCCCCTTCACCGAGGCTGAAGCTCTCGCTCAGGCGCTTATCGCTGAGGGCGTTGCCCTCGGCACGGCGTTGGGCAAACTTGCGCCCCTTGCGTTGCTGGTAGCGCGCCCAAGTGACCAGGATCACGGCATTGAACAATGCAATCCACAGGTACACCTGCAGGGTATTGAGCGCGGCAAAAATCGGTGCCTCGATGCGCGGCCCACCGTGGGTTTCCAGCATCGAAGTGATCCCCCGCGCCAGCAGCCAGATCAACCCGGCCCAGGCCATCAGGGTCAACAGCACATCAATGATCCACATCACCAAACGTTGGCGGGTTCTGACCAGTTTCATGATCACGCCTCCTCTTCAATGGGTTTGATGCCGCGATCGGGGCTGACCCAGCGCGCACGCTTGCGATGCTGGTTGAACAGCACCTTGGGGAAACTGACCAGGGTGGTAAACAGGCTCACCAGCCAGAACACCATCGGGTACCACACCGTCCAGAACAGGGTTTTCCACAGGTCTTTTTCGTAGCGGCGGTCGATCATGATGCTCACCGCGAACTGCACCAGGCACACCATCGCCAATACCAGCCCGGTAAACGCCGGCGGTACCAGCGAGTCCACGGTAATTGCCGGTGGCAGCACCATGAATTTGCCGAGTACGTAGAAGATCACCGACAGCAGGAAGGTAAACGCCCAACCGGTGGAGAGGCAGTACTCGAACAACAGCGGCCACAGGTAGCGATGGCGCCATTGCCAGATGCCACGGATGTTCTTGAACAGCACTTCGGCACCGCCCTGGGCCCAACGCAGGCGCTGCTTCCACAGGCCGCCGACGGTTTCCGGCATCAGGATCCAGCACAGGGCGCGAGGCTCGTAGAAGATGCTCCAGTGATCGAGCTGCAGCTTCCAACTGACATCGATGTCCTCGGTGATCATGTCGGTGCTCCAGTAGTCGATGCGGTCCAGCGCCTTTTTACGGAACGCTACCACCACACCCGACACCGTGAAGATCCGGCCGAACACCCGTTGCGTACGCTTGATCAAGCCGATGATCGAAGAGAACTCGCCCACCTGCACTCGACCGATCAGCGTCGAACGCGTGCGGATGCGTGGGTTGCCGGTGACCGCACCCAGGCGCGGGTTGTCGAGCATCGGCGCGACCATGTAGGCGGCAGCGTTTTTGTCGAGCAACGCGTCGCCATCGATGCACACCAGGTATTCACTGCGCGCCGCCACGGCGCCCATGCGCAGGGCCACGGCCTTGCCCTGGTTCTGCGCCAGGTGCAGCACCCTTAGGCGTGGATGCTCCAATGCCAGGGCGTCGAGCACTGCGGCGGTGTTGTCCTTGGAGCCGTCATTGACCGCGATCACTTCAATGTTCGGGTACAACTGGCCCAACGCCGCATGGATGGTGTCGGCCGCGTTATCGCCCTCGTTGTAGCAAGGGATGATGATCGAGATCAGCGGGTTGCCGGCCAGGGTTGGCGCCGGAGTGTCTTCTTTCCACGGCCAATGGCGCTCCCAGTGCAGCCAGAAGTACAGGCCGCCCGCGATCCACAACGCCGACATGAACAGCGGGTAGAAGAACACAAAGTCCATCAGGAACTGCCCGGTGACCAGGAAGATCAGGCCCAGGGGCACACCCAATACCAATGCCAGCACGAATAAAGCCAGGATTCTATCGAACATGGTCAAGGGTTCCATTGGTTGGAAAGGGCCGGACGCACAGTCTTCAGGTCCGGGGAGTTTTCCAGGAAGTTGTCCGGGTAGTAGCCAAAACTCGTGACACCCTGGCGCTTGAGCACACCCATCCACTCAGCCATCTGTTGACTGTCGATATCCGGTGCGGCCTTGGTGCGCCAGTCTTTGGCTTGCAGTTCGAATACGGTGCGCTCCAGCGCGCCAGGGCGTGCCTTGACCGTCGCCACCAGCTTTTCCAGCCAGGCGTTGGAGGTTTTGTATTCCTGGCCTTCCATCAGCGGCATGGCCATGGGCGCGGTCCAGTCGTAGGTCTGGAGGAAGTCATCGAGGTTCTGCGCGAACCAGGCTTCGCTGCCTGGGTTGAGCATCGGCTCGGCGAAGATATTGCGCGCCGTCAGCAACTGCGGGCCTCCGATGGCGCGGACCTTGGCGGTCAGCTCCTTGGTGAAGTCGATCAGGTAGCGGCTCTTGAAGCGCGTCCAGCGTTGCATCACCGCAGGGTCGGCACGCAAGGCCTGAATCGTGCCCGGCAGGCCGGCGGCGACATAGGCCTTGAGCGCGGCAGGGCTGGCATCTTCGAAATCGTTGAACACCGCATCGTCGTGGTACAGCACGCCGTCGATGGCATTGTTGCGTGCCAGGTCTTCGTAGATTTCACCAATGATCTTGCGCACCTGCGGATCAAACGGCGACAGACGCTTGTATTGGTCCGGGTCGAGGCCGACCTGGCCGGTTTTCGGGTCCCAGCGCGTCACCCGTGGCAGCTTGGGGTCGAGGGCAAAGCTGAGCACCGGCATCCACGCGTACACCGCCGCATGGGCCCGGGTGTGCAACTGCCAGGAGACGCGGTTGAACAGGTCGGCACGTACCGGCAGATGACGGTTGGGGAAGTACAGTTCATGCACCAGGCCGTCGCCCTTGGGATCGGCGAAGGCTTGCAGGAACACGGTGCCCGCGCCCATGTCCACCACCCGCTGTACAAGCTGGTCGAGGTTGCGTGCCTGTTGGGCCGGGTCCGGGTCGTAGACGTTATCCAGGTCCACGTGCAACACGCGCAGCGGTGCCTTGGCTTGCGCCGCGACAATGCTGTTGGCGAAGTGCTCGCCATCCGGGTCGGACGCCACCAGGAAGCGCGGGCTGTTCATCAAGTCGGCAGAGCTGTCGAGACCATCTTCCAGGGTCAGGGCCATCTGGTAGCCCTGCTCGCCAATGATCGCCAGCGAGGTGCCCTTGGCAGCACCGTAAGGCCATACCCAGACGCGCGGTTTCTTGCCGGTGACGTTCTGGATCTTGTTGGAGATGGCTACGACGTCGGCACGCATGCGCGCATCGAACTGCGCCTGGCTTTCATAGCGGCCCGTCGCCGGATCAAAGCGCAGCGAGGTTGCCGCCGGCTCCAGGTTGCCCTGGGGGTTGGCCAGGATGCCTTTATGGTTGTTGTCGGTATGCGCGGCAATTTCCACCAGGCCCGACTGCGACACTTCGCGAATCTGCTGCCAGGTCAGGAACTCCCCACGCGGCCGTGGCTGGCCGGCGAAGTCCACCGGCTGGTTCATCGGCGTATCGATCCAGTAGCCCACTGGCGCCAGCAGCGCCGGCCAGCGATAGGCGCGCAGCACCGGCATCACCCGGGTGTAGAAACTGGAGTAGCCGTCATCGAAGCTGAGCATGATGGCTTTGGGCGGCAACGCCGGCCCACCGTTGCGCGCCGCCAGGATCTGGTCGACGCTGACCGCCTGGTAGCCGTTCTCGCGCAGCCAGGCCAACTGCTCGATCAAACGTTCGGTGCGCACCGCCACCACTGCCTGATCGGGGTCGCGATCCTCGACATCGTGGTAGGCAATGCCCAGGAAATGGTTTTTCGGCCACGGCGCTTCGTTGGCCGGTGTCGGCCGCTCGGCGGGTGGGGTGAAAGGTGCGGGTTGCTGGGCGCAGGCACTGGCCAGCATTACACCCAGGATCAACAGGCAACGGCTGAAGACGGTCATGGTCAGGCTCTTCTAGAAACGGTAAGTGAGGTCGACGAGCAGACGCAGATCGCGTTCGCGATCACCGTCGTATGGTCGGCTGACCAGGCTCAGGTTGGCGCCGGCTTCCAGTACATCGTTCCAGCGAAAGCGTTGGCCGTAGCCCACCAGACCGATGCCACCGGTGGAATAGTCCCGCTGGCTGTAGGTACCCGCACCGACCTGGAACTGCTGACTCCACTGGGTCTCGTAACGGTGATAGAGCACGTGGTTGATGTTGAGGACGGGCAACACGGTGAAGTCCGACTTCGGGTTGAAGTAGATCGTGTCTTCCTTGCTGTTGCGGCTGGCGCCGACTTCCAGGCCCAGGTCCACCTGCACTTTCGGCGAGCTGTAGAGGCCTTCGCGGCCACTGAGCAAGGCTTCGAAGCGGTCGTTGCCGTCGCTGAAATGGGAAGGGCTGAGGGTCAGTTTCCATTCACGGCTTTCGTTGGCGCGCCAGCGGATGAAACCGCTGCCGCCGTTGGCCGTGATCCCGTCATTCAATGCGCGCAGTGGCGTGGTGGATAGCAGGTAACCCAGGCTGCCGCCGTATTGCCAGTTGTCGTTGATGTCGCGGGCGATCGACACGGCGGCGCCTTGTTTTGAGCCATCGCCGTAGGAATGGTTGGAGACCTCGGCCTCAATGGTCATGTCGCGTGTGCGCCGCTCTACGCCAACCACCTGCCAACGATGCTGCCCGGTGCCCTCTTCGAACGTGGCGCGCGCATAGCCGGCACCGGCGAACAGGCGCCAGTCTTCGTCGATGGGTGGCGTGTAGAGGCGGCTTTCAATGCCCCAGTCACGGCTGCCCGAGACGGCACCGGCATCGCCGTTGTTACCGCCGCCGAAGCTTTTCCCGGTGTAGGCCTCGACCCGCAGCTCGGCCATGTCATGCACTTCGCGCAGGCGTTGCAGGCGCTGCACCTGGCGGTTGTCCGGGTTGCGGGCGACCACGTCGTCGGTGAGGATGTCGAGTTGACGCCATTCCTGCAGGTCCAGCGCGGTGAAGCCCTGGGACATTTCCAGGCCGATGTCGCGCGGGCTCTGCGCTTCGGTTTCCTTGAGCGAGCTTTCAGCGCGTCTAGGCCAATCGCGGGCGCGGTACATTTCCGCTTGCGCCAGACGCAGGCCGATGCTGCCAGGGGCCTTGCCCACCAACTCCTCCAGGGCCTTTTCGCTGGACGGCAGGTCGGCGCCATAGGTGCCAGCCTGTGCGGACAATTGTTGGGCGTCCATCCACTCATCGTTCGGGTTGCCGATCGGCAGCCCCTTGAGTTCAACCCGGGGCTTCTGGGTGTCGGCCAAGTGCTTGGCGACCGCACGCGCTTCATCCACCTGGTCGTTTTCGAGCAAGGCGTAGAACAGCGCGGTGGTGTCTTCTACACGGTCGCCCACGTCCGCATCGGGAGCATCCAGCGCCTCGCGGTACAACGGCGCGGCCTTTTCCGGCAGACGCTGATCGAGGTAGGACGCGGCCACCCAACGCTTGGCATAGGTGGGCAAGCGCACACCTTCGGCCTGGAGGGTCTCGTATTCGCGGATCACCTCTGCGGTACGCGCCCGTGCCTTGAGCGCGCCCAGGCGGTCGATGCGCCAGATCACCACGTCGTCATGGGCAGTGGCGTCAGGGGTCCAGCGGGCAAGGAGCCTGTCGTAGTCCTGCAGCGCACGGTCGGCGATGACATAGCGTTCTTTCTCGGTACGCGTTGCGAACTCGGCGATGCGCACACGCTCGGCGGCCAGGTCACCTTCGAGGCGACGCTGGGTCACCGGGTCTACAAGCCCCGGACGCTGGGCCGAGAGACGCAACGCCGGCTGCGGCAGACGGGCCTTTTGCAGGGCGACCACGTATTCGCGGGCGACCTCAGGCTTGTCGCCGGCGCGGATAAAGGCCTGGTCGAATTCAAACAGCGCGTCGTACTGCAAGCCTGCACGGGTCAGCGCGTAGCCCAGCGCCATCCGGCGGTTGGGATCGTCGGGCTTGGCAGCCACCAGTGCGCGTGTGCGTTGCACCGCTGCGTTGGCTTTGCCACCGTCAGCCTCGGTGAGGGCCAGGCCCAATTGCAGGTCAATGTTATTCGGCTCACGCAGCAGCGCCTTGCGATAGACCGCTTCGGCCTGCGCCCACTGCTTCTGGTTACGATACGTGCGCGCAACCGTGGCCAGCGCCTGGGCGGTCAGGTTGCGATTCTGCCCCTGGGCCTCGTAAACCTTCAGCACCTCGGCATCCTGGCCGGCCCAACCGGCGATCACCAGGTGGTCGCTGATCTGGCCTGGCGTCTGGCGCTCGGCTGGCAATTGGCGCAATTGAGTCAGGGCGGGGGTGAAGTTGCCGTTGCGCGCCTGGATGATCAGGGCGTCATAGGCCGGGTCGGCCAAGGCGAAAGTGGGCATCAGCAACTGGCTGCACAAGGTTACCCCGATGAGCAGCCGCAACCGGCCTGAGGCACTGAGTGGGAGTGTTCGCAGCATATCGTGAGCTTCCTTACACACGGAAAGCTGTAACGATAGGTGGTCCTGAGCGGTTTGCATCAGGGTGTCGGCGTCTCGTGACCCGACCTAGCTTTCCTGTAGGAACTATCCCCGACGCGTGGATGGAAAAGGACAAGTCATAACAATTGTTCAGAATTGCACTGCAAATCTGAAATACGAATGGGGGAGCAGGGTTAGCTGCGATAGAGGGTTGCCAGTCGACATAGGTGTCGACGGTTTGACCTTTATCGCAGCTAACCCCGCTCCCCCATTTTTTATTTCAGGGCGATGACGAAATTTTTACTGCGCGCCGCCAACCGCACCGACTTTGGACATCACGAAGCTGATGAATTGCTCGACGGTCATTTTCTGGCCGTTGAAAGTCACTTCATTGTTGGCGTAGTGCAGCTTGGACACCACATCGCTGCCCACCAGGGTTGCCAGCTGCGTACCCACGGCCATGCCGCTGACCATTTCGCTGGCCATCTGGGATTGCTGCTCGATGGCTTTGGGATCGGTCACACCGCCGACCTGCGCTTGCAGGGCGGCCACGTCGGCGATCATCGGCTTGGACAGGGTCAGGTTGGCGTCCAGCAGCGAGACCATCTGCTTGCCCAGTTCAACCGGCGGCAGCTCCATGGAGGTCGGTTTGGCCAAGTCCAGCACCAGGTTGAATTTGCTCTCGCCGTGGGTGGTTTTCAGCGACAGGTTTTCCAGCGCCAGGTGCGGCTTGGCAGCCAGCAACTGGTTGACGTTGGCTTCGGCCAGGGCCTGCTCGGCTTCGGTCAGTTGCAGCTCCGGCACCGGTTGTCCGGCAGCGGCAGCGGCTTGCACCGGCTGCATCTTGTCCTGGTACAGCTTGGTCAGCACCAGGCCCGAAGGCACATCGATGTTCTTCAGGCTCAGGGCCATGGCGGCAGAGCCGACCGGTTTGCCCTGGTAGCCGATCTCGTCGATCTTGTAATCGACGCGGCCGGCCATGTTGTTGTCTTTGACTTCGCTGGAGTCTTTCTGCTCGAAGCCCTTGAGGGTCAGCACGGCTTTCTGCGGGCCGAAGGTGACTTTGGTGTCGCTCAGCTCGATGGTGTTCTGCCCGGTGTAGAAGCCGAAGGTGGATTTCTCCAGGTTGCTGGCCACGGTCAGGCCGGCGAACTCAGCGTCGAATGGCGCACCATTGGCGTCGACAACGGCCAGTTTGAGGCTGTTCACGTAGCCATCCACCTTGACCTTCTTGCCTTCGGCAGTGCTGTCGAAATCCAGGTTGAGGCCGGAGAAGTCCACAGAGGACGTTTCGTCCTTGAACGCCAGGGGCAACAGTTCGAGATTGCCGTTCACCGAACGGCTGTAGCCGATATTGGCCACGCCTTTGAGCGGCGATACATCTTTGGCGGCAGCGAACCACTTCTCGGTGGTGGCGTTCTTTTCCAGTGCATAGTGACTGGTGGCCATGACCGGCAGCCATTTCAACGACACCAGGCGCGAGAACGGCAGCGGGCCGTGTTCGATATGGTCGACAATCAGCAGCTCGGGGTTCGGGTTCTGTTCGCCGAAGACCGAGCCCTGGCCCTTGAGGCGATAGTGCGCGGTACTGCTGAACAGGCCACGGTCCAGGGACACCAGCTCCAGGGAAACGGTGCCGTCGACGCCGGCCATGGAGCGTTGCAGTTCCTTGTTGGCGTCCTGCACGGCCGTTTGCAGCACCGGCTCCAACTGCTTGCCGGTGTACCAGGCACCGCCTGCACTGACGACGCCCACGGCGACAACAAAACCCAAAAGAACGACTGCTGGCTTATTCATGAAGTGACCTGATCAAATCCTGTGAGAAGTGGGCTGTCTTCCTTGAACCCCGAGGGGATTGGCTCAAGCCCGCCGAAAACGGGGGAAGATTAGCACTGGGGGCCGCGAACGGCCCAGCTTTTCAGAGGGATCAGTTCAGCAGTAGTTCAGGAGTACTCCAACTCAATTTCATCCAATTGGTGGTCAAAACTCTTCAGCCGCGCCGTCCAGGTGTACACCAGCACCTCAAACTCGCGGTGTATCACGGCGTTGCCCGGGGTATCGGCCTTGGGGTCGCAGAAGTCCAACTGGTAGCGCTCGCGGGCCATTTGCGTGGCTACGTCGGACAATTCCCGCGCGTTATTCAGCCAGTGCCTACCGTCGGCCACTTGCCGATCGAGTGCCACGCACTGTTTTTTCAGGACTTCGAGGCTTTTTTCCAGGGGGGTGCCGGTGAGGTCGCCCATGACTTCCTGGAAGGTACGCCCCGGCTGCCAATAGCTGCCCCAGAAATAGCGGTCGAACACCGTCTCGACCCGGCGCAGCGCGACCTTGGTGTCCCAGATCGCGACACGGGTCTTGCCCTGTTCGAGGAGCTTTCGCTTCACCCGCTGATTTTGGTAGGAGGCCCAGGCCACCACACCGATGGACAGGGTGCCGATCACCAGACAGGCGCTGTCGAGAAACACCATGGCCTTGTCGAGTTGGTGAGCCAGCATGACGCCGTAGAAATAAGCAGCCGATAACAGCACCAGTGCGAAGAGCACGCACCAGAAAGCGGGAGCATAAGGGTTTTTCATTATTGGAATCCCCATGAGCAAACGCGAGCAGTGTCAGGTGGAGCGTCACGGCGCCCCACCTGACCAAGCATAGCTTTTAGCTCAGGGTTTGCCGGGCTGTGACGCTTGCGTTCGTCCGCTTTCCCAGCCGCCGCCCAGGGCCAGGAACAGATCGATCTGGCTCATGGCAACCTGGGTGTTGGCCGCCGCCAGCTGGGCGCGCACATCGGTATAGGTGCGGGTGGCTTGCAGGTCGGCCAGGAACGACGCGCGACCGGCCTGGAAGAAGCGATGGGTCTGGCCCGCCGCTTCCTTCGCCGACTCGCCGGCCTCATTCAGGGCATCACGGCGTTGCAGTTGCGCGGTGTATTGCGCCAGGCCGGTCTGGGTTTCGCGGATGGCATTGAGCACCACGCCGTCGAAGTGGGCCAGGGCGCCCTGGGTGGCGGCTTCGGCTTCGTGGATGCGTGCGCGGGCGCCGTTGGTCGGCACCGTCCAGCTGATCATCGGGCCGAAGCCCCAGCGGTTGGTGGGCGCCGTGCCCAAGTCGTCCAGTATGCCGACGGTACCCACGGTGGCGCCAATGCTGATGTCCGGGTACAGCGCAGCGGTGGCCACACCGATACGCGCGGTGGCGGCGGCCAGTTGGCGTTCGGCCTGGCGCACATCGGGGCGGCGCTTGAGCAGCGCAGCGCCATCGCCCACCGGCAGCAATTGCGCGATATGCGGCAGCTCGGCGCAAGTGCCGGTGCCGGCCGGCAATTGATCCACCGGCTTGGCCAGCAGCATCGACAGGCGGAACAGTCCGGCCTGGCGCGCTGCTTCGTAGCGCGGCATGTCGGCGCGCAGGGATTTGTATTGGGTCTGCGAACGGGTGACCTGGGTTTCATCGCCACGTCCGGCATCACGCAGGCGCTGCGTCAGCTTAGTACTCTGGGCTTGCAGGTCGAGGGACTCGTTGGCGATGGCCAGTTCTTCGTTGGCTGCGCACACCTGAGTGTAAGAGCGCACCACATCCGCCACCAGGGTGATGCGGGCAATATCGGCGGCAGCCTGAGCCGCATCCGCGTTGGCCTGGGCGCTTTCGATACCGCGCTGCAAGGCGCCGAACAAATCGAACTGGTACGAGGTGGTGATCCCCACGCTGCCGATGTTGGCCACCGGGACTTTTTCCGTCAGCAAAAACGCTTCACCGGATTCCTGCAGACGCTGGGCCTCGGCCTTGGCGCCCGCGCTCCAGCCGCCCGCGGATTCAGCTTCCTGGGTCTGGAAACGCGCGCGCTGCAGGTTGGCGGCGGCCACCCGCAAGTCGGTGTTGGAGGCCATGGCCTGGCGTACCAGCTCATCCAGGCGCGGGTCCTTGTACAGCTTCCACCAGTCGGCCGGCACCGGGGCCGAGACGACGTTGCCACCCTCGCCGGCAATCTGCCCTTGCAGGTCGCTCCGGTTGATGGCGGACTTTTCCGGCAGCGTGTAATCCGGCCCCACCACTTGGCAGGCCGACAGCAGCAACCCCAGCGTAGCGGTGGCCAGCAGCTGCTTCATGGCTTGTCTCCGTCTTTAACCTTGTCGCCGATGATCGAGACGGTGGCCGTGCGCCCGGCGATCATGCGGAAGTCCGCCGGCACATCGTCAAAGGCGATACGCACCGGAATCCGCTGGGCCAGGCGCACCCAGCTGAACGCCGGATTGACGTTGGGCAGCAGATTGGAGCCACTGCTGCGGTCGCGGTCTTCGATACCGGCGACGATGCTTTGCACGTGGCCATGCAGGCGGGCGTTGTCGCCGATCACCCGGATGTCCACGCCCATGCCGACATGGATACCGTCGAGCTTGGTTTCTTCGAAATAGCCGTCGATATGGAACGAATTGCTGTCCACCACCGACAGCACCGGGCGCCCGGCGGTGACGAACTCCTGGGTACGCGGCGCACGGTCGTTGACGTAGCCGTCCACGGGGCTGCGGATCACCGAGCGGTCGAGGTTCAGTTGCGCGGAATCCACCGTCACCTGGGCTTCGGCCAGGGCCGACTGGGCACGGGCCACGCGGGATTGGCTTTCTTCCAGTTGCTCGCTGGGCACCAGGTTGCCCAGGCCTCGGTTGCGCTTGTACTCGCGCTGGGCCTGGGCCAGGGTTTCCTGGCGGTCGGCCACGGCGGCCTGGGCTTGGCGCAAAGCCAGCTTGAAGCGGTCCTGATCGACGGCGAAGAGCACCTGGCCCTTGGTCACCAACTGGTTGTCGTGCACGTCCACGCGCTGGATCAGCCCGGACACGTCCGGAGCGATCTGCACGATGTCGGCACGGATGTGGCCGTCACGGGTCCAGGGGGCAAACATGTAGTACATGACCATGCGCCACACCACGACGACCGCGAACGTCACGATCAACAACGTGAGGACTACACGGCCGATGGTCAAAAAAGGTTTTTTCATGTCATCAGGTATCGACTGAGTGAGTCCACCGCGCCCAGCAACAGCGCGTACAGCCCCACATTGAACAATGCCCGGTGCCAGACCAGGCGATAGAAGTGGAGGCGGGTCAACAACCCGTGCACCACCAGGAACAACACATACGTAATGCCCATCAGCACCAGCAGCGTGGGCAGGAACACCCCGCTGATATCCAGATCACCGATCATAAAGGCGCTCCATCAGGCAGCGGCGCTTGCATCTCAGTGCCGCCAATGAACTCCACACCCGGCAGCAACGCCAGGCGCAAACCGGCCAGCGCGTGCAGCAAGTGCAGGCGGGTGTCGTCTTCGTCTTGCAGGCCTTGGCCGTTGAGGGCACGGCGCGTGCGGTCCAGGGTCATCAGCAGACCGCTGGGCGCGGGCAAGCGTTCACCGGCCTTGAGACACGCCTTGAAGTAGCCGCCTACGCCTTCCACCACTTGGTTGAGCAACACCCGTGGCACGCCGAGGATGCGCGGCGAGTAGGCCAGCAAATCGAGCAGGTTCAGCGCCACGCGCAAATCGCGCAGGGCGGTGCCGGTGTCCTGGTTGATCAGGGCCAGGCGCGGCAGGTGTTGCATCAGGCGGTCGAGCATCTGCACGGCCATGTGGCGGTGTTCGGCCAGGGTCGCGGGCTCGGTGAGGCTGACGATGTCGCGCCAGCTGAACCGGGTCAGGCGCTTGGCCGCCAGCTCTGCGCCGAAAGGCCGTGCGATCAGCGTCCACACAAAGGCAAACAGCAGGCCCACCGGCCCGGCCAGGTTGACGTTGGCGAAGTTGAGGAAGTCGGCGTCGTAAGCCCCCTGGATGCTGATGAACGACGAGGTGTTCACCAGCGTCAGCAACATGCCCAGGTAAAAACGCGGCTGCACGGTGAGCGTGCCGATGCAGATGAACGGCACCGCGAAGGCCAGCACCAGCATCGGGAAGTCGTGCAGGTTGGGCAGTACCAGGAACAGATAGAGGCTGGCGAACAGCACCGACATGGCGGTCCAGAAAAAGAACCGGTAGATCTGCGGCGCCGGGTCGTCCATCGAGGCAAAAAAGCTGCAGGCGACGGCGGCCAGGATCACCGCGCTGCCGCCGTCGGTCCAGCCGAGCAGGATCCACAATACCGACGCGACAATGATCGCGGTGACGGTGGAAAACGCCGAGTAGAACATCAGCCCGCGGTCGAGGAACGGCGTGAGCCGGCCCAGGCGCCAGTGGCGGTAGACGGCGCGCCAGGTGTCCTGGCTTTCGCACTGGATGGCGGCTTGCAGGCTGCGGCAGTCCTGCCACAGGTCGATCCACTCGGCCAGACGATACAGCGCATTGGAGAACAGCAGCGTGTGACGCTCGTCGAGCGCTTCGCCGCTGGGCTGCAGTGCGTCGACCTGATCACGCAGGACGCGCCAGCGTTCCATTGGCGCCGCTTCTTGGGTGTCCTCCAGCCACTGGCTGGTCGCTTCCAGCAGCGGCGTGATTTTATCGAGGAACTCGGGCGCGCGATGTTCGATGGCATAGAGCGCGTCGTCGAGGGCGTCCACCACCGGCAGCAGGTGAATCATGCGCCCGCGCAGCTCCTTGGTATTGCGCACCGTCTGCGGCCGTGCGCCTTCGTGAGGCAACTGGCCGATCATCAATTCGAGGGTATTGAAGGTGGCGACCATGCCGCCGCGCAAGGTGCTGATTTCTTCAGGCGCCACATTGCGTGTGATAAAGCGTTGGCTGTAGACCTGGGCATCGGCAAACCACTTGGCCACCGAGCCATCGAACACCGGCATCAGCCGGCGCGGCCAGAACATCGCACCCACCACCGCCGCTACGGCGATACCGAGGAAGATTTCTTCGGTACGCGCTTCAGCGACATCCCAGACAGCCAGGGGATTATCCACCACCGGCAAGGCGATCAACGGCAAGGTGTAGCCGGCGAGCATCAGCGCGTAGTTGTTGGCGGTGCGCAGGTGCATCGACAGGAACAGCAAAGTGCCCGTCCACAGGGCAATCACCACCACCAGCATGTAGGGCGACTGCACGAACATCGGCACGAACAGCACGGCCGCCGCCGCGCCCATGAAGGTGCCGATGGCACGGTACAGCGCCTTGGAACTGGTCGGGCCGACAAACGGGCTGGAAACGATATACACCGTGGCCATCGCCCAGTACGGACGTGGCATTTGCATAAGCATGGCGATGTACAAGGCAATCATCGAGGCCGCGAAGGTACGCACCCCGTAGAACCAATCACGAGCGGGCGGGAAACCGGTAAAAAATCCGTTCAAAGCGACGCCGCCTCGAAGGCACGCAGCACACGCAGCGCGGCTTCCATATCACCTTGGGTCATGTCGGCCAGCACTTCCTTGCGCAGTCGTACCAACTGCACTTCCACCGCCTGTACCAACTCGCGGCCGCGCTCGGTGAGGCTGAGGGACTTGGCGCGACGGTCGTGGATATCTTCGGTACGGCACACGTAACCGTCGGTGCACAGCCGGTCGAGCAAGCGCACCAGCGACGGGCTTTCCATCCCCGAGGCCTGGGCCACTTTGACCTGGTGCACACCGTCGCCCAGGCGACCGATCATCAACAACGGCACGGCGCAGGCTTCGGAGATGCCATAGCTCACCAGCGTGGTCTGGCAGATTTTGCGCCAATTACGGGCGCCCACCACCATGCTGCTGCTGAGGTTCATCTGGAGTTGTTCGAGGGATTGAGGCACTGGATAGTTCGCATACAGTTAGTTTGCTAACTATCAATATGATAGGTGAAGCCAGATGCGTCAAGTTTTGAAACAATTTTGCGGATGGGTGGTGGGTGGTAGCGGTAAGTAAAGCGGGTCTTGGGGGCCGGTGCTGAATTCCCGCCATCAACCCCAGGCCCGTGCGTCAGAAAAGTTCACTAACGCGGAAAAACCTCAGATTTTTTTAACCTTCACCAGATTTTTTCAACTTTTGCCCTTTCTGCTAAGTTTTTTGCACCCCTCGCCCACCCCGCAACATCAGATTCAACTCATCCACCACTTCTGCCCAATCCGCATCTTCCAGAATCTCCTCGCGCAAAAACGCCTTCTGGCTGTCCGTCCAGAAAAACGCATCCGCCAGGTTCAGCTCCGGCTTGAGCGGTGAATGCACCGCCACGAATTTCTCGATACTCACCGGGTCATCGGGCAGCCCGAGCTGTTTGAACAGTGACGGCAAGCTATGTACGGGCGATTGCATGACGGGCTCCTGATAGAAAAGCATTTACCCAGTCTAGCGGCAGCCCTCGGGTTGCGCCGACTGGACGTTGCACAACACGAACAAGCGCGCCCTGGCGCCTCCGCCATCCTGGCGACTGAGTTCGCGCCAGCCTTCGGGCAGCGGGGCGAATTCGTCCGGCGCTTCATTGCTGCTGATCAGCCACACACGGCGGGTTTCGGCGGGCAGTGCCGACAGGCGGTCGAGGTAGATGCGTCCGCCGTCCTGATCCACCAGGGTGCCGAAACCATAGGCATTCGGCCGGGTTGAGGTGCCATCCGGCTTAGGTGGGGTGTAGAGCTGCAATTGGGCATCGGTCTGGTCGTAATACACATAGCTCAGGTACCACAACATGTCGCTGAGGACGATGCGGTCGTCTTCCTGGTAATTGCGGTTGACGAACTCCACCGGCACATTGAACTGGTCGTGCTCATCCACGGTGAAATTGTTCTTCAATCCCACCAGCTCGACGCCGACGAATAGCACAAACAATGCCGCGCCCAGCAGTGCAAACCGCGACGGCAGACGATCAATGGCCATCGCCAGCAGGATCGGCAAGCCCAGGGCGTACACCGTCAGGTAACGTTCGATAAACACCGGGGAAATAAACGACACGCCGTAGACCAGCAGCAGTGGCAACAGGAAAAAAAGCAACAACAGGCTGGCCGGTCGGTGGCGTTCGCGATCGCGCCAGGCGGTAATGACAACCACCGCCACCAGCAGCAGCGGAAACAGCCAGAACAGCGGCGCCCAGAAGCCGACGCCTTCATCCTGCAGCACGAACTGCCAGATCATCGACGGCAGGGAGAACAGGCTGACGGGATCCTCCCAACCGATGTCGCCCCCCACCTTGAGCTGTTCGACATGCTGCACCAGGTCCAACAGGTTCGGCAGCCACGGCAGGTACAACAGCACAATCGCAGCGTTGGCCGCCCACCAGGCCGGACGCGTGATCAGGCGCTGGCCTCGCGGCGCCGTGCCACACAACGCACCCAGGTAAGCCCAGTGCACCAGCACACAGAGCGCGGTGAAGTAGTGGGTGTAGAAACCGGCACTCATCAACACGACATACGCCGCCAGATAACGCGTGCGCTCGGGCTGGCGCACCCAGTACACCAACGCCAGCGTGGCGCCCAGCAGCCACACGCCGAGCAGCGAATACATGCGCACTTCCTGGCTGTAGCGTACCGCCGTCGGCAACAGCGCCAGCAGGATCCCCGCCAGCACCGCCGCCCGGCGGGTGGAGAGTTGCCGGGTCAGCCAGACGCCCAGGCCCACGGCGACCACACCGGGAATGGCGCTCATGCCGCGAATCGACCAGATGCTGTCGCCGAACAGCTCGATCCAGCCGCGCAGCAGGAAAAAATACAGCGGCGGGTGCACGTCGTGTGCGGCGTGGAACCACAGGTCGCCCACGGCGTATTCGCTGAGCAGCAGGCTCGAACCCTCGTCACCCCAGATCGCCGACGCCGTCAGGTGGTAAAACCGCAGGGCCATGGCCAGCGCCAGGATCGGCAACCACCAGAGACCGCTGATCCAGCCGGCACCTTCCCACGTGAGGCGATTGAGTGCCGGTAACGTCCCGACCTTTTCGTTTTGCTCTACCACAGACCGACGCACCTCAATTCCCCTGATTGCCCAAGCGCAAACACCGCCACTCTAGGACAAAAGCCCAGGATCCGCCGCTGGAATCGGACAAATCAGCAATTTGTGCAGGGCTTCTCCGAAGCAACCGCAGGAACAGGCTATTATTGCGCCCCTCCAAGGACTCAGGATCAAGGACACGTCATGCGCATCGGTTTTCTGTCACCCCTGGCACTGGCATTGCTCGCCGGTATTTCCCTACAGGCTCAGGCCAGTTCCGACGACTCGTGCTACCCCGACTGGCGGGTTTCGCGTGACAGCCTCGATTCGTGCAGCAACCTGCCTTTCCTCAGCCCCGGCAACGACAGTCGCGTCAACCTGCGCCTGCTGCTGGCCGATAAAAACGCGGCGCCCCTGGCACCCAATGCCTTGAGCGAAGACGATCTGTCCCAGGGCTTTGGCGCGGTGCCCTTCCCGGTCTACCGCCTGGCGCCGATTCCGAGCACCAACGAAGAACCGGATAACAAGCCCGACGACTCGCGCACTGCCGAACTGGACGCGCTGCTCCAGCCCCTGGGCATCAAGCGTGACGAGTACAAAACCGCCGGGGAAGAGTTTCTGAGTGGCGAAGGCAGCCGCTGCCGCAGCAACGACGATGACAGCGCCACCGCGTTCATCAGCCAGGTGACCAAGGCCGACATGCCGGCGGCCGAACGCGAGTTGCTGGTGAAGGCGCGCTTGCAGTTGCTGACGACCTGCTCCTGGGAAGGCCAGGTAGTCGACGCCCAGCAGATCCAGTCCGCCGATGGCCAACTGTTGCGCACTTACCTGCAAGCCGCTGCCGACTTCTACAGCGGCCGTTTCGGCGATGCCGAAGGGGGGTTTGCCGCCGCCAGCTCCAGCCCTCTGCCTTGGCTGAAGGAAACCGCGCTGTACATGACGGCACGCACGTCCTTGAACCTGGCCCAGGCCGAGGCCTTCGACGAATACGGCATGCCGCAACTCGCGCGTGTGGACAAGTCGGCCTTGAACGACGCCGAACAAGGTTTTCTCGGCTATCTGAAGACTTATCCACAAGGCGTTTACGTGGCCTCCGCCCGAGGCCTGCTGCGCCGGGTTTATTGGCTGGGGGATGACAACAGCAAGCTTGCCGAGGCCTACGCCTGGGCCATGACCCAGGCCACTGACACACAGCGCAATGTGTCGGTGGATGAGCTGGTGGAGGAAGCCGACCTCAAGCTGCTGATGGTCAACAGCGAGACTGTCTCCACACCGATGATCCAGTTTGTCAGTGACTTGATGGTGATGCGCGGCGGCAACCAGCCCGCCCTCTCCCGCGCCGATCTGGAAAAACAAAAAGCCGCGTTCGCCAGTGCGCCGGACTTGTATGACTACCTGCTGGCGGTCAACGCGCTGTACAGCGAGCATCAACCGGACGCCGCCCTGAAGCTGTTGCCGCAAAGCGTGCCGTCGAACCTGAATTACTTCGCCTTCAGCCAACAGACCCTGCGCGCACTCGCCCTGGAAGAGAAAAAGGACTGGAAAGGCGCCGAAGCGCTCTGGCTGCAACTGCTGCCCCTGGCGAAATTGCCGCTGCAACGCGATCAAGTGGAACTGGCCCTGGCGATGAACTACGAACGCAGCGGCCAGTTGGCCAAGGTGTTCGCCGCCGACTCGCCGATCAGCGCCAAGCAGGTGCGTTACATCCTGCTGCGCAACGTCGCCGGCCCTGAGTTGCTGCGCCAGCAGATCGCCCAGGCCAGCGACCCGCTGGAACGCCAGACCGCACAATTCGTGCTGCTCTACAAAGACCTGTTGCGCGGCCAGTTCGCCACCTTCGCCGAGGACCTCAAGCAACTGCCGGCCAGCGCCCCGGAAGACAAGCTGGGCACCAGCCTGGGCTACGTCTACAGCGCCAGCCAGACCTTGAAACTGTTCCAGTGGAACGGTGACAAAGCCGAGTCCGGCTACGCCTGCCCGAGCATCGCGCAGATCGCCGCAACCTTGCAGGCCGATGCCAAAAACCCACAGGGCCTCAACTGCCTGGGCGAGTTCATCCTGCGCAACGGCCTGGACGGCATGCCGCTGGAACAGGCACGCGCCGCCGGCAGCCTGGGCAGCACCGCGTCGGACTTCAAGGGTGAAACCTTCTCGCGCCTGGACGGCTACAAGCAAGTGATCGGCAACGCCAAGGCGCCGAAGAACGACAAAGCCTATGCATTGTTCCGCGCCATCAACTGCTACGGGCCATCGGGCTACAACAGCTGCGGCGGCGTCGAGGTGGAGCCGGCCGTGCGCAAGGCGTGGTTCCGCCAGTTGAAAACCGGCTTCGCCGACACCCAGTGGGGCAAGTCCCTGCAGTACTACTGGTGAAGCACCTGTGGCTCGGCTTGCTGTTGCTGGCAAGCCCGGCCTTCGGCGCTGTCAACGCCCGCGACTATGACGCTTTCTGGCTGTGGAGTGGCGTCACCCCACAGCCGGTACTCAAGCAGGCCAAGACCCTGTATATCCTCCAGGGCCAGATCAACTCGACTCGCCGCGCCCCTCAGCTCGGCGTGCGGATGATCGCCCAGGGCATCAGCGTGCCGCGCCTGACCCAGGGCGACATCTGGATCGTCTACCGCGCTCACACCCTGCGCTGGCCCGAGCCGGTCTACCGCCAACTGCTCGGTCAGGTGCAACGCTGGCGCGACGCGGGCAACCCGGTGGTCGGTATCCAGATCGACTTCGATGCGCGCACCCAATACCTGCACGAATATGCCGGGTTCCTGCGCGACCTGCGCCAGCGGTTGCCAGCCGACCTGCGCCTGAGCATCACCGGCCTGATGGACTGGAGCAGCAACGCCGACCCGGCCGCCATCGCCCAACTCAAAGGTGTAGTGGATGAGGTGGTGGTGCAGACGTACCAGGGGCGCCATAGCATCCCGGATTACGCGGCGTACTTGCCACGCATGAATCGGCTGGGGCTGCCGTTCAAGATCGGGTTAATTCAGGGTGGAGAGTGGGAAGCGCCGGGGTATTTGCAGGGGAGCGAGTGGTTTCGGGGGTACGTGGTGTTTTTGCAGAATCCCTAACCTGAGCCGCACCCACCGTTCGCAACGGATACACCGATTCCCATCCTCCGCCCAACGCTTTATACAAGCCAACCATCGCCAGAGAGACGCCGGTGGAGCTTTCGACCCACTGCTCCTGCGTGGCCAACAGTGCGCTTTGCACGGTGAGGACGTTGACGAAATCCACCACGCCTTCCACGTACTGCTGCTGCGCCGTGCGCAGGGCAATCCGGTTCTGGCGCACGGCTTCGGCCAGGCTGTCGCGGCGCAATTGGCTGGCGTTGTAGCGGGTCAACTGGTCGTCGATCTCATGCCAGGCGCGCAGCACGGTTTGCTGGTAGGCGAGCGCCGCTTCCTGTTGCTGGGCTTCGCGCAGGTTCAACATGCCTTGCAGGCGCCCGCCGTTGAACAGCGGCAGGCTGAACTGCGGGCCGAAGGCAAAGGCACGGGAGCTCCAGGAACCGAAGTCCGAGAGTTGCATGGCCTGGGAGCCGAGGCTGCCGGACAAGGTAATGCGCGGGTAGAAGTCGCCCTTGGCCACGCCGATGCTGGCGGTGGCGGCGTGCAGGCGGGCCTCGGCCTGGCGGATGTCCGGGCGGCGTTCGGCCAGTTCCGAAGGCAGGCCGATCGCGACCTGGCGCTGGGTTTGCGGCACGGCAGCGTCCTTGGACAGTTGCGCGTGCAGCGCTTGCGGCGGCGCCCCCATCAACAGGCTGAGGGCGTTGATCAGTTGGTCCTGGCGCTGTTGCAGATCCGGCAGGCGCGCCTCGATGGCGGCGACCTGGGCGGCGGCTTCGGCGACATCCAGGTCGGTGGCCACGCCGTCGGCCAGGCGCAATTGCGACAGCTTGAGGCTGTGACGGGCGACGTCGAGGTTCTGTTCGGTGACGGCGCGGGTGTTCTGCACGCCGCGCAGTTGGATGTAGTCCTGGGCGGTCTCGGCGAGTACCGACAGCAGCACGGCGCGGCGGTCGTCTTCGGCGACTTGCAGGGTGGCGTCGGCGGCTTCCGTTTCGCGTTTTACCCGGCCCCAGAAATCCAGCTCCCAGGCGGCGGAGAAGCCCGCGTCCCACTGGTTGAACGCCGCACGGCCGTTCTCGCCGGACGGGTCGCTCAGGCCTTGGCCGCTGTTGCGTTTGCGCTGGTAAGCCCCCGTCGCATCAACCTCGGGGTAGCGCTCGGCGGTCGTCACCTGGCGTACCGCCCGGCTTTGTTGCAGACGGCTGCTGGCCAGTTTCAGGTCAAGGTTATCGGTGAGCGCACGGCGTGTAAGGGCCGAAAGCTGCTCGTCGTGGAACACATCCCACCAGCGTTCCTGCAAGGGATCACTGACGGCGCGGCTGGCCGCCTGGCGCCCCTGGGGCTCGCTCCATTGCGTCACTTGCGGGCCCTGCGGCGTGTGGAAATCCGGACCGACCGTGCAGGCACTCAGGCTGATGAGGCTCAAGGTGAGCCAGGCAACTCGCTTCATTGCTGGGCCACCTCACGCTGCTGCGCGACCGGGCGGGTGTCGACGCTGGCTTCCACCGACATGCCGACACGCAGGCGTTCGATGTGGGCCTGGTTGGGTTCGAGGACGATCTTCACCGGGATGCGCTGTACCACTTTGGTGAAGTTGCCGGTGGCGTTATCGGGCTTGACCGAGGCGAAGGTCACCCCGGTTGCAGGCGCGAGGCTTTCAAGATGACCGTTGAGCAACTCGCCGTCCAGGCTGTCGACACGCACCTGCACCGCTTGACCGGCGTGCATGTGGGAAAGCTGGGTTTCCTGGAAGTTGGCCACCACGTAAGCCTCCTCCAGCGGCACGACCGCAAGGATCTTGCTGCCCGGTGTGACATAGGCGCCCACCCGCACCGCCCGCTCGCCGACCATGCCATCCACCGGCGCGACGATGCGCGTATACGACAGTTGATAACTGGCCAGTTCCAGCGCGGCCTGGGCACGCTTGAGCCCCCCTTCGGCGGCATCGCGCTGGGCGGTGAGGATTTCCACTTGCTTGCGCTCGGCCGCCAGCACCGCCGTAGCGTTGGCCAGGCGTGCGGTGGCCTGGTCGATGCGGGTCTTGGCTTGCTGGGCGTTCTGCACGGTGCCGGCACCGACACCGGCGAGGTGGTTGTAGCGGTTCAGTTCGTGTTCGGCAAAGGCCATTTCGGCGCGATCCGCTGCAACGGTGGCCTGGGCCTGGGCGATCACCGAGCTTTGGCGCTCCAGGGTCGCGGTGGCGTTTTTCAGTTGGGCCTGGGCGACCAAGGCGTCGGCATCGGCAGCCTGGGCAGCGGCGCGGAAGTCGCGGTCGTCGATCAGCGCCAGCAGTTGGCCGGCCTTGACGCGCTGGTTGTCTTCCACCAGCACCTCCTTGATGAAGCCGGCCACACGCGGCGCCACCAGGGTGAAGTCAGCGGCGACGAAGGCGTCGTTGGTGGTCTGGCGCTTGCTGCCCAACACGCCCGGCGCGACCAGGTACACCAGCACACCCACGGCAACTATGGCGATGACGGCGACGGCGATTTTATCTTTGCGTTTCATGAACAGTCCTTTCAATCAAGTCGGTGCGCGCGGCGGAAAAATCCGCGTGGGCATCCAGAAAATCAGCAGGATCAACGCCACCGCGACCGCGGCCATGACGTAGTACAAATCCGAAGAAGTCAGCACCACGGCCTGCTCATGCAGGCGGTGCGCCAGGCCCGGCGCATCGCCGTCGGCCAGGGGCGAATTGCCCAGACGATCGACCAACATGGTCGAGTGGAAGTGCAGGCGCTGGGTGGTCAAGGTATCGAGCACGCCGGTGGCGATCACGGCGGCCAGGCCCTTGATGGTGTTGAACCAGGCCGAAGCAAACGGCCCGTCCATGGGCTGGATGCTGCCGGTGGAGAGCATCAGCAGCGGCAGCACGGCCATCGGTTGCCCGAAGATTTGCAGCAGGTACAAGCCGTAGAAGTCGTCGCGAATCCACGCTGACGTCAGATGCGCACTGCCCACGCAGCACAGCACCAGCATGCCCAGGCCGATCCCCAGCACCCAGCGGCAATCGACCCAGCGCAAGTTGCACAACGCCGCCACCAGCGGCAGCGCGATCAACTGCGGGATCGCCATCAGCAACATCACCGGCGCGGTTTGCAGTGGACGGTAACCCTGCACCTGGGCGAGAAAACTCGATGGGATGATGATTACCGAGGTCAGCACCATCAGCACGCCGGCCAGCACAATCAGGGCGAACGCCAGGTTGCGCAGGCCGAGCATTTGCAGCTTGAAGAAGGGAATGGGCTGCGACCATTCGTTCAGCATGAACAGCACCAGCAACACCCCCCCGCCACACAGCAGGAAGGTGATCAGGCCCGACTCGAACCAATCCAGGCGGTTGCCTTGCAGAATGCCGATCACCAGCATGCAAATCGCCGGGAAGCCCAGCAGCAGGCCGCGCCAGTTGAACTGCTTGAAGCGCTCCAGACGCAGCGGGTCTTGCGGCAGGCCATAGGCCACGGCGGCCATGGCCAGCAGGCACGGCGCGACGATTTGCCAGAACGCCCACTGCCAGCCCACGTACTCGGTCCACAGGGCCGCCAGCGGTGTGCCGAGGCTTGGGCCGAAGGTAGCGGTGAGTGCGTAGCCGGCCAGGCCGTACAGCTTGACGTTGGCCGGCAGGAAACGCAGGGCCACGGTCATCAGCATCGGCGGCAACGCGCCGCCGGCCAGGCCTTGCACGGTACGCAAAACCAGCAGGCTTTCGTAGTTCGGCGCGAACGGGCACAGGACGCCGAGCACCGTGAACAACCCGATGGCATACAAGGTGAAGCGACGCAGGGAAAACGTTACCGAACACCAAGGCGCAAAGGCCATGGCCGCCACGGAAGTGGCGGTGTAGGCCGCGACGAGCCAGGTGCCTTCGTCAAACCCGATGTACAGCGCGCCACGGATATCCGCGAGAGCCACTTTGGTGACCATCTCGTTGAGACCGGAGACCAGCACCGCCAGCAACACCCCGACCAGGCCGATGATGATGCGCGGGCCGAATACGGGCGGGGTCATGGCAGTGGGTCTGGCTGCGGCCGCAAGGGTGGGGGCAGCGAGGGAAGTCATGAACAGGTAACTCGGAATGATCAATACCCGAGCAGTTTAATCAGGCACACACATGACAAAAAGTTACTTGTTGGCAGGATATAAGTGCGCCAAACGCAATTGTCAGGCGGGCTGGGCTTCGAGCCATGTGGCGTGACAGCTCTCGCGCATGGTTTCACGCAGCCATTTGTGGGCGGGGTCCTTGTCGAAGCGCGGGTGCCAGGACTGGGCCAATACCAGGGTCGGCAACGAGATCGGCAAGGCGAAGGCGCGCAGTGGCAGTTTCAGGCGCGTGGCGCTCAGCAGCGCTTCCTTGGGCACCGGCAACAGCAAATCGGAATCGGGCAGCATGAACATTGCACCGTGAAAGCCCGGAGCGATCATCGCCACGCGACGTTCCAGGCCCTGGGCGTTCAGTGCGGTATCGATCGGCCCCCGCGCAATACCGCGCCGCGAGATGCTGATATGGGAATAGCTGGCGAAACGTGCAGCGGTGATTTCCTCATCGAACAACGGATGGTCCTCCCGCGCCAGGCCGACGAAGGTAGTGGAGAACAGGTTCTGCACCTTCACTTCAGGGCTGGCGGGCATGGTGTTGCTCACCCGCAGATCCAGGCGACCTTCGCGCAGCGCCTCGTCGTCGGTGTCGCCTTCGGGCACGAAGCACAGTTCGCACAGGGGGGCCATGCGCTCCATGGTGTCGAAAAGGCGCCCGCCATACACACCGATGAAAAAGTCATTGGCACGCACGCTGAAGCGGCGACGCAAGGTACTCAGGTCCACCTGGTCCGCCGAACGGAACAGCAGCGCCGCCTGCTCCACCACATTGCGCACCTGGCCTTGCAACTGCAGGGCCTTGGGCGTGGGCACCAGGCCACGACCGGCGCGCACCAGGATCGGGTCGCCCACGGCTTCGCGGATACGCGTGAGCGTGCGGCTCATGGCCGCCGGGCTGAGGTTCATGCGGCGCGCGGCGCCGACCACGCTGCCCTCGTCGAGCAGGGCGTCGAGGGCGACCAGCAGGTTCATGTCCGGTAGTTGCATGCCAGGCACTCGTGATCGGTGGCGCGTGAATTTGACGCAATCGTAGCGTATTCAACGTTGCATGCCCCAGCGTTTCACGGTCAAGCGCTCGAATGTGTCGAACACCAGGTTCTCCACCAACAGTCCGATCAGGATCACCACCGCCAGCCCGGCGAACACCTTGTCGGTGTACAGCTCGTTGCGGTTCTGGAAGATGTACCACCCCAGGCCACCCTTGCCGCTGGTGGCACCGAATACCAGCTCGGCGGCGATCAGGGTGCGCCAGGCAAATGCCCAACCGATCTTCAGGCCCGCGAGGATCGACGGCAGCGCCGCCGGGATCAGGATGAACAGCACAAAACGCATGCCCTTGAGGCCATAGTTGCGACCGGCCATGCGCAGGGTTTCGGACACGCCGAGGAACCCCGAGTAAGTATTGAGTGCCAGCGCCCACAACACGGAATGCACCAGCACAAAAATCAAGCTGTTCTGCCCCAGGCCGAACCACAGCAGCGCCAGCGGCAGCAACGCAATCGCCGGCAACGGGTTGAACATCGAGGTCAGGGTACTCAGCAAGTCGCGTCCCAGTTGGGTCGACACCGCCAGGGTGGTCAGGGCGAACGCCAGCACGATGCCGATCAGGTAGCCTTTGATCAGCACGGCCAGCGAGATGCTGACTTTGCTGAGCAATTCACCACTGAGCAGGCCGTCGTAAAGCGCATGAAAAGTCTGCAAGAAACTCGGCAACAGCAGGTCGTTGTCCTGGTAGCGTGCAACGGCTTCCCAAAGGATGGCGAGCACAATCAGGATCAGGCCCTTGCGCAGCCAGCCTTGTTGCCACAGGCGCTGTCGCAGGGGCAACTCGCGTTCCACAGGGACGCTGAGCAGCGGTTCCAGGGTGATTTCAAATTCCTCGCGCATTGGGTTGACCCTTCAGTAAGCGATGCGGATATCGGCGAAACCCAACTCACGTTCGGCCTCGGGTGCTTCATCGAACAGCAGGCGATGAATGCGCCGCGCCGATGCCTGGAACGCCACGCCCCCAAGGCTGTGCAGGTCGTATTGATGGCTGTGGACTTCCGCACGTACGCGCCCGGGATGAGGCGACAGCAACAGGATGCGATTGCCCACCACCAGCGCTTCTTCGATGGAGTGGGTGACGAACAGCAGGGTAAAGCGCACCTCTTCCCAGAGCAGCAGCAACTCTTCCTGCATTTTGCGTCGGGTCAGGGCGTCGAGGGCGGCGAAGGGCTCGTCCATCAGCAGGATTTTCGGCTGCATGGCCAGGGCGCGGGCGATGGCGACGCGGGCTTTCATGCCGCCGGAAAGGGTATGTGGATAGGCATCGGCAAAGGCGCTGAGGCCGACTTTGTCGAGGTAGTGCAGCGCGCGCTCTTCAGCTTCGGCGCGCTTCAAGGTCTTCGAGGCCAACAGCGGGAACATCACGTTCTGCTTGACGGTTTTCCACGGCGGCAACTGGTCGAACTCCTGGAACACCACGATGCGATCCGGGCCGGGTTGCTCGACCTTTTGCCCCAACAGGCGGATCTCGCCTTCGCAGGGTTTGATAAACCCGGCGATGGACTTGAGCAAGGTGGATTTGCCACAGCCTGACGGGCCGAGCAGCACGTAGCGGTCGGCCGGGTCGATCTCGAAACTCACTTGGTGGGTGGCCCGCACCACCCGCTCGGGCGTGCGATATTCCAGGCTGACGTTATCCACCGCCAGCAGCGGCTGCGCCGTGTTCAGAGTGCTGGCCGCGTGGCCTTGCAGGGGCATGTTCATTTCATCTCACTTGGCGCAAAGGGGATCAGAAAGGCGCATCGCCCTGGATGGTGGTGCGAAACAGCTTGCGGCGCAGGTGGCTTGGGCAGCCGGCGGCCAGGTGGATCAGCGAGCGGTTGTCCCAGAACACCAGGTCGTGGGGCTGCCATTGGTGGCGATAGATGTTGTGTGGCAACACGCTATGGGCGTAGAGCTGGGCCAGCAGGTCACGGCTTTCGTCTTCCGGCAGGCCGACGATGCGGGTAGTGAACCCTTCACTGACGAACAGCGCCTTGCGGCCGTTTTCCGGGTGGGTGCGCACGATGGGGTGCACGACTTCCGCGACCTGGGCGAGCTGCTCTGGGGTCAGCGTGGGGCGCCAGTTACCTTCGAATTTGGTTTCGCTGTAACGCGCGGTGTAGGAATGCGCGGCGCTGCGGCCCTCGACGGCTTTACGCAGGTGCTCGGGTAACTGGTCCCAGGCTTTGTGCATGTCGGCGAACAGGGTATCGCCACCTTCAGACGGCAGTTCCTGGGCGTGCAGCATCGAGCCCAGGCTCGGCAGCTCTTTGTAAGACAGGTCCGAATGCCAGAATTTGCCCGCATCTCCCAGGCCGATGGATTGGCCGTTTTCGATGATGTTGGAGACGATCAGGATTTCCGGGTGGTTGGCCAGCAGGAACTGTTTGAGCACGTGGATCTGCAGCACACCGAAGCGGCGACTGAAGGCAATCTGTTGTTCGGGGGTGATGCGTTGGTCGCGAAACACCACGACATGGTGGTCCAGGTGCGCTCGATGGATGCGGGTGAAATCCTGATCGTTGACCGGACGCGACAGGTCCAGGCCGATGATCTCGGCGCCGACACTGCCGGAAAAAGGAAGAATCTCGAAGGTTTGGGCGGTGGCGGTCGCTGTTGGAACAGTAGAGGTGGCGGACATGAGGTCACTCCCGGTCAGTCAGGAGAGCGACTTTATAGATATAAGAACTTCAATTTAAATACCGTTAATGAATATCCATATGCAGGAAAGTACCGTGAGAACTCATCCCTCTGGCACCTGGGAAATAAATTGCAACGGCAAAGTGTTGAGTACATCGCCGGCGGTCTTGCCATTGGTGGCTGCTGGAACAGGCTCAATGAACCTGGTTGCGTAAGACGCCATAAATGCCGGCTGTGGGCGCTGAGAGCATGGTGTTGAACCGCTTACAAGCCGAAACCGTGCCCGTTTGACAAGCTCATGGGCAGTCTCTAGTGTGCATTGGATCCAATTAGCCACCCAATTAGAAAAAGGAGGATAGCGTAACCGTGACGCAGAAGCCGAACCCTTTGAACAGCATCAAGATAAGCGGTCCTATTCCCGCGCATCTTGCTCGTTCCGTGATTGAAGAAACCTTGCGCAACGCCATCCTGGATGGTCGATTGCCCTGCGGTACCGCTATGCGTCAACAGGAACTGGCGAGCCTGTTCGGAGTCAGCCGCATGCCGGTGAGGGAAGCCTTGCGCCAGCTGGAAGCCCAATCACTGCTGCATGTGGTAACGCACAAAGGCGCCGTGGTTGCCCCCTTGATCGAGGACAACTCGGCCGAGACCTATGAACTGCGGATGCTCCTGGAGTCTGAGGCGCTGCGCTTGTCGATTCCTTTGCTCACCGAGGCCGATATTGCCGAGGCGGACGCCATTATTTGTGCTCTGGAGCAGGAAAAAGACTATGCCGAAATGGGCCGCCTCAATCGACTGTTTCACATGGCCCTCTATGGCAAAGCCCCGAACCAGCGGCTACTCAAATTGGTGGAGCATGGGCTGAACGAAGAGGAGCGTTTCCTGCGTTATAACCTTGAGGCCATGGGGCTGGGCGAGACGTCCCAGGAAGACCACCGCGAACTGCTGAACCTGGTGGCGCGGAAGAAAACCCAGGAAAGCATCCTGACGCTGCGCAATCACTTGATGCGAGGCATGGAAGTGATCACAGCGTACCTCAATGGTCTGGATGCCCAAGGCAAGAAAGATACGCAGTAGGCACACGGCCCTCTTGCCCCGACCTTCCCTGTGGCGGGGCATCCTGACTGACGGTGAGCGCCTCGCCCGAAGAAACTTCCCACTTACAACCAAGACGCCAACTTACATAAATATTATTTAGAAAAACTTCTAACATATTTGTATGTTCGCCAACTTGTTTAACCCGCTTATTATATTTATTAACAACCCCGGCACTCGTCATATTTAGCGACCCTGCACGCCAGCAGCCGTTTAACAACGACTGCCCCCTGCCAACCATAAAGAACTCATCGCTGTTTACACAGCAGACGCGACAACTTATAGGCATCAACCATGCATCAACCGTTACTTGAAACAGCAAAACTGCAGTTATGCAGCCATTCGTTATTTTCAGAAATAACTTCCTTACGGAAGTTACAACTTTTCATGGAGAGCCATGTATTTGCAGTCTGGGACTTCATGACCCTCGCCAAACGCCTGCAACAGGATCTGACCTGTACACGCCTGCCCTGGCTGCCACCGACAGACCCGCTGGCCGCACGTCTGATCAATGAGATCGTATTGGGCGAGGAGTCGGACGAACATCCCGCGCAAGGCTATTGCAGCCACTTCGAACTCTATCTGGAGGCCATGGCCGAAGTGGGCGCCAGCACCACGTCTATCAACCGCTTTATTACGCTGCAACGCCAAGGCCTGGAAGCACATGCTGCCTTACAGGAAGTCGAGGTTCTTCCTGGCGTGGCGCGCTTTGTCAGCGACACCTTGAACCTCGCGCTGAGCGCTCCCACCCATTGTGTGGCTGCAACATTCCTGTACGGACGCGAGCATGTCATCCCGATCATGTTCGAGCGCATCCTGCAATCCGATCAACGCCTCCACCACCAGGCGCCTACCTTGTGCGCCTACCTCAAGCGTCACATTGAGATGGACGCCCAGGAGCATGGGCCGGCCGCCAAGCAGTTGCTCGAACGGCTCGCCAGCGCAGACCCGGCGCACGCGCAACAGGCCCATGACGCAGCCCTTACCGCCATGGAAAACCGCATCGCGTTCTGGGATGAGGTTCAGGGCTCGTTGCAAGAGGTGCGCCCATGAACACCGGCGACTACCCATCCATCGCCGACGACTGGGAGCGCCGCGCAACCATCCGTACACGCCCTCGCCGTTTGCTGGAAAACGATGACAAGCTGATCTACCCACTGTGCCGCCAACCGTTGGTGCTCAGTGCGACTTTTCTTGAACACTGCCCGCAATGGCGCGATTTCGTGCTGGTGCAGAGCTTCTACAAGTTCATCAACGACGTGGTGATATTCGAGACAGAGATCGTCGACAAGACTGCGCGCAGCATTGCCAAGAACCGCTTCTCGATCCCCTTCCCCCTGGCCTGCCGCGTTGATGCAATGACGGTCGTCGTGGACGAGGACTACCACGCACTGGTCGCACTGGATTTCCTGCAGCAAACCGTGGCCCTGACCGGCATACAGCCGTTGGAGCTACCCAGGCAAATCGAATTGACCCGCGCACTGCCGACAGCACAAGCCCAGGCGCCAGCCCATCTGCACGATGCAGTAGAACTGATTGCCGTGGCCATCGCCGAAAACACGGTGACCCATGATGTAGCAGCATTCTCCAAGGACAGCAGTGTCAAAGCCTCCATCCGTGGCTTGATGGCCGACCACCTGTTTGATGAAGGCCGCCACGCGCACTTCTGGACGCGACTCGTACGCATGTATTGGCAAGCCGCGACCGCGGACGATCGCGACAGTATTGCCAAGGTACTGCCGACGTTCCTGGCTCAGTACCTGACGAACGATCTGCAAAAAGACTTTGACCTTCACTTGATCGAACACCTCGACATCGACGCCAGCCTGCGCAACGCGTTGCGCAATGAAATCGCCGCGCTCACCTTCCCCATCACCCGCCGGCACCCGCTGTTGAGCAATATCCTTGGCTTCCTGCAACACAGCGGTTTGCTGCAGACACCGAGTGTGGTGCACGCGTTGAAAGACTATTTGCCGATGCTTGGGGGCGCGATATGAGGCGCCTGACAATCGGATTTTCCGGTGCCAGCAGCGCCTTGGACGCCATCAGACGGGAGCTGGAACAGCATGGGCATGCCTCGAGCGATGAAGGCGTCGACCTGTGGATAGACGACGGACGTCAGCCGCTGCGGGACCCGGCAGACCCAACCCCGGCGTTGAGCCTGCGCCTGGGCGTTGGCCCGGTATCCGACTGCGGACTGCCCGCGCTGCAGTTGCGCGCCTATGGGGCTAGCCGGAGCTTGTCGGGAGTCCTGGACATCGCCGACGAACCAACGGGCAACGGGCAACGGTTACGCCACCAAGTGAGCCACGCATTGGTGGAATGGGTCGCGCTGCACGTCAGTCGTTTGTCACGGGACCCTGGATATTTCTCTGTGAGTGCGGTTGCCAATGACTGGCCAGAGCAGGGTTTGGATGCGCTTGACGCGCTGGCGTTTGTCCATCGATTCAACCGCACCGAAGACCTCACAGTACTGCGCGAAGCTCAGGTGCCCTTGATTGAACGCGTGCAGGCCAGCCTCCATAGGTCCGCTGATCGACCGGCGCTGAGGATCGCCGGTAGCGTAGTGACTTACCGCGAGTTGCACGTCCAGGCCCTCACGATCCAGCAGCAGTTACACCCCATGCTGGGCAATACGCAGGCGCCCCCCGTGGTTGGCGTGTGCCTGGAAAAATCCATCGAGTTGTACGCCAGTATCCTTGCGGTGCTCGGCTGTGGAGCGGTGTATCTACCGCTAGGCCCGGACCACCCGCCACCACGCCATCAAGTGATGCTCGAGACCGCAGGGGCGCATGTGTTGCTGGACGCCGGTCAACATCCTTTGCGAGCGCACTTCACTGCACTGGATGTCACCCGTCTCGACCTCAGGCATGTCGACCTCACGCTTGCGTTGATGCCAGCTCGCCCCCACCCCGATGCGCCCTGCATGACGCTCTTTACGTCTGGCACCACAGGCCAACCCAAGGGCGTGCTGCTCAGCCAGGCAAACCTGGCGCATTTCACGGCCTGGTTCAGGTCCTGTATGAACCTGGATGACCAGAGCCGTGTCTTGCAGTTCTCACCATTGAGCTTCGACTCATCGCTGATCGATATTTTCCCCGCTCTGATAGCGGGTGCCGAGTTGATCGTCCCCAGCGCCGAACAACGCCACGCCCCTGAGCAACTGTTGGATCTGCTCCACCAGCAACGCGTCACCCATGCCTTTTTGCCGCCTGCGCTGTTGAGCATTCTGCCGCTTGATCAACCATTGGGCCTGACGCACCTGCTGACCGGCGGCGATGTGTGCGAACCCCATGTCATCGAACGCCTGGCAGGGCAGTGCCGGTTTCACAACCTGTACGGGCCCACGGAGACCACGGTGCTGGCCACCCATCGGACACTGCACCCCGGTGACTGCAACCGCAACCTCGGCTACCCCATCGCCAACAGCCAGGTGCTGATCCTCGATGACACTCTGCAACCGGTGGATGAAGAGGTGATGGGTGAGGTGTACATCGTCGGCCCCGGAGTCAGCCTGGGGTATGTGGGCACGTCGCAACCGTCTGCCAGTCCTTTCGTGGAACTGGCAGTACCAGGAGGTCAGCCACTGCGGGCCTACCGCAGTGGCGACCTTGCACGATGGACCGCCGACGGGATCGTGCTGGGTGGACGGCGTGATGACCAAGTGAAAATCCGCGGGTTTCGGGTCGAGCCGCAGGAGATTGAACAATGCCTGCGCAATAGTCGGCTGTATCGCCAGGTGGCGGTAGTAATCGACCGGGACAGCAGGATCCGCAGCTACATCGCCCAGCCTGAACCAGACGCGAGCGTGGCCGCCCTGAAGCACCATGCACGGCAATGGCTGCCAGACTACATGCAGCCGGGGTTCTGGGAGGTGTTGCCCCACCTGCCGTGCTCCGTCAATGGGAAAGTCGACCGGCCGGCATTGCTGGCACTGCCGATTCGGCCTGCGTTGCAAGCGGACGGCAGTGCCGCGAAAAATCCGCTTCACGTTCGGTTGTCCTGCTTGTGGAGCGAGCTGCTGGCAGTGCCCGCAGGTAATCTGTCTATTGACCAGAGCTTCTTCGATCTCGGCGGGCATTCGATTTTGCTATCGACCTTGCTGCTGCGTGTTCGCGAGCAATTCGGCCGTAGCTTTGTGTTGAGTCACTTTATTGAAGTGCCGACGATTCGTACGCTCGCAACGCTGGTGGAGAACGGTGAACGACCTGATGCAGGATCCGGCCGGGCCGCTCGTGATGCTCAATCGGAGTGGGTGCTCGACACATTGCCCGAGGACCGTGCAGGTGATCCGCACAAAGTGATCGTGACCGGAGCCAACAGTTTTGTGGGTGTCCATATCGTCGAAGCATTACTGGCCGCTGGTGCAACCGAGGTGGCGTGCCTGGTACGTGAGGAACCGGGGCGGTCGCCAATGTCACGACTCATCCAGGCGTTACATGAATACCGCCTGGAGCATGTGGACCTGAGCCGAGTGAAGGTATATGCGGCCGATATCAGCCAACCTCGATTGGGCCTGGCTGACGCTGTGCATGAGTCTCTCGCCAGAGACTTCGGCGTGCTGGTCCATAACGCGGCGCGGGTCAATCACGTGATGGACTATGCGTCACTGACGCGGGACAACGTTGACCCCATACGCGAATGCCTGCGCTTGTGTGAAACCCACCGCAAGAAAGTCTTCAACTTTGTCTCGACACTGTCGGCCTCAAGCAGTGTCGACTCGCAGGGCTATGTCCTCGAAGCACCCGCCTCTACCACGCTGCCGCTGTACATCAAGAATGGCTACAACCTGTCCAAATGGGTTGCGGAGCGGCAGTTGGGGCATGCGGTGGCGCGCGGTGCCTGGGTGAATATCCATCGTCCCGGCAATATCAGCTTCAACAGCCGAAACGGTGCGTGCCAGCCGCAAAAAAATCGCCTGATGCTGATGCTCAAGGGGTCACTGCAACTGGGCCTGCTGCCCCGGCTGGCACTGAACTTCGACCTGATGCCGGTGGACTTTCTGGCTCGCTTCATTGCATTCCACTGCACCCGCTTTCACGCCAGCCGGAGTGTGTTCAACCTGCATAACCCACAACCGTTGAGCTGGGCGCACTACCTGGATGCGTTCAGTCGGGCGGGCCATCGCTTCAAGCGAGTGGGCATCGCGCAATGGCAGCAGGCGCTGCGAACGGTAAGCCAGGACAACGCACTGTTTGGCGTGCTCGGTTTTTACCTCGACCGTCTCGACGAAGACATCGGGGACACTTCAATGATTCGTTACGACAACGCGCGACTAGGTGTCCAGCAGATGGGTGAACACTACCCCGCAAAGGACACGGCACTGTTGAGCAAAGGCTGCAATTACCTCAAGGCCATCGGCTTTCTTTGAATACCCCAGGACAACCTCATGAAACTGCTGCAACCCGATACGTTAATCCGCAACCCGAGTGGCCTGCCGATAGTGGCGTCCGTTGTGGTCAACTGCTCCGCCTCTCGCCTGTGGGACATGGTGGGGCAATTTGCCGGCTTCGATATGTTCATTCCGGACTTGAGCCATATCGAAATGATGGGCTCAGGCGTGGGCGCCTTGCGGACAAAATTCTTCCGCGATGGCAATTGTGTAGTGGAGCAACTCAATAGCCGGGACGAGCAGGCTATGCACATGACCTGGACCACGATCTACAACACCCTGGGTGTGGCCAGACTATGGGCGGCGATCCAAGTGGAAGCAATTGAAGCGGAGCGCGCCGAGGTGATGTGGACAATTATTGCAGAGCCCACAGAGGAGGCGAACGAGGGGTTCGAACAGTTTGTGCAAGGCTTTGCCAGCAGCGCCCTGGACAATGTCCGTCGAATGCTCAGCTAAACGGCAGGAGCGACTCGATGCGCCCCCGCCGTTGAATCAGCGGGTCATATCTTGAAGCTATCGACCAATTGCTTCAAACGATTGGCCTGCTGCGAAAGGGCATCGCAATCCTTCAGGGTTTCATTGAGATTCGCCACGCCCTGCTGGTTCAGCAAGTTGATCTGATTGATGTCCACATTGAGGGTCTCCACCACGGCCGTCTGTTCTTCAGTAGCTGCGGCGACGGACTGGTTCATGCCGTCGATCTCAACGATCCGCTGCGTCACACTTACCAGGCGCTCACCAGCCTGGTTCGCGACTTCTACGCTTTCTTCGCTGGAGGCCTGGCTGGCGTTCATGGTGGTGACCGCTTCGCGCGAGCCTACTTGCAGCGAAGTGATCATTTTGTGGATCTCCTCGGCCGACTCCTGGGTGCGGTGAGCCAGGTTACGCACCTCGTCGGCGACCACTGCAAAGCCTCGCCCGGCCTCACCTGCACGGGCGGCCTCGATGGCAGCGTTAAGCGCCAGCAAATTGGTTTGCTGGGAGATGCCTTTGATCACATCAAGGATGTGACCGATGTTGTCGGTGCTGGCGTTCAGGGTCTCGATCTGGGTGCAGGACAAGCTGATCTTTTGCGACAACTCAGACATGGCAAGGATGGTCTGCTCGACCACTTTGCGGCCATCGTCGGCCTGCTCGCTGGCACCACTGGCGTGTTGTGACGCATCGGCGGCGTTGCGCGCGATTTCCTGGGTGGCGGCACCCAGTTCATTGATCGCTGCGGCGACGCTGTTAGTGCGCGCGCTTTGCTCGTCGGAACCGACGATTGAGGCATTGGACGAGGCCATCACACGCTGGGACAAGTCATGCACCTGGCGGGTAGCCGAGGACACTTCCGAAATCGAAGCATGGATGCGCTCTACGAACTGATTGAACGCACTGCCGACTTCGCCAAATTCGTCCTTGCTGGTGACCGCCAGACGACGGGTCAGGTCACCCTCGCCCTGGGCGATATCCTGCATCGCCACGCCCATAGTGGTCAGGGGTCGCAGCAAGACTTGAATCAGCAAGCTCAGGAGCACGGCAATCGCAACCACGGCGATCAACATGGCAATCAACGCAGATGTCCGGAATTTGCCCAGCGGTGCGTAGGCTTTATCTTTATCAATCGATAGGCCGATATACCAATCCGCGCCTGGCAAGCCGCTGATAGGGGTGAATGACAAGATTCGGTCCTGGCCATTGAGAACGACGTCCTGACTGACCTTCTCAATCCGCACTTGGGTGCCGGGGTAGATGTCCTTGAGGTTTTTCATCACCTGGTCCTGATCGGGACTGACGATGACTTGCCCGTCACCACTGACCAGGAACGCATGACCAATGCCGCCAAAATCCACCGAGTTGATGATCTTCACCAGGGTCTGCAGACTCAGGTCACCGCCGACCACACCGAGCAACTCGCCGTTCTTTTTTACCGGCATGGCAATGGTCACGATCTGCCCACCCACCGCTGCCATATAGGGTGGCGTAAGCATGGGTTTATCTGCAGCGACTGCTTGTTTGTACCAAGGGCGCTGACGGGGATCGTAGCCGTCGGGCATTTTTGCGTCAGGACGTTGGGTAAACACGCCGTTGGTTTGGCCAACATAGGTGAACTGGAAGTTATCAGTGAACGCCGGCTGATCAACCAGGCCAGGAAGGTCGGCACCACTGCCTTGGTGAGCAACGTTTTGCGTAAGGCTTTCGAGCACCAATATTCGGCCACTAAGCCAGTTCTGCACACTGCTGGCAGTGAGTTCACCGGATTGCTGGATGGACGACTCCAGGTTCTGCTTGATCGTGCTGCGCTGCAGGTAGTCGTTGTAGAGGGTGAATAACGCGAAGGCCAGAACCACGACGCCTGACGCGGCCAGCAGAATTTTATGACTGAACTTGAGATTCATTTCATCGACTTCTTTTGCCAAAGGGGGGTGAGCGTGCCGAGCGGAACATTCCATGTAACGGTATAGGCAGCTTCTCGGGCCGCTCTATTTCGGTGCACGCATGGCTCGTCAGGCTTTCGGCCAAGCCGCGGTAAAGCTTAGAAAATTGTGAGACGTTTCTGATTTTTAAGCAGGAAACTGACCAGCGGTAGGCATATGTGAGGAAACTACAAATTGTGCCGACTTATAGCCCCAAACGACAAAACCCCTGTCTGCGCTAGCAGACAGGGGTTTTGGAATTCAATCTTGACGATGACCTACTCTCACATGGGGAAACCCCACACTACCATCGGCGATGCATCGTTTCACTGCTGAGTTCGGGATGGGATCAGGTGGTTCCAATGCTCTATGGTCGTCAAGAAATTCTGTGTACCGGACCGTTGGGTTAGCAACGTGCCGGTGAAATTCATGGACTTCTACATAAACAAAACCCCTGACTGCGTTAGCAATCAGGGGTTCTGGAATTTAATCTTGACGATGACCT
>NZ_MDGK01000022.1 GCF_001870465.1 Pseudomonas extremorientalis | reverse complement strand
ACCGGCGACCTGGCGCGCTACCGCGAAGACGGCGTGATCGAATACGCCGGGCGCATCGACCATCAGGTCAAGTTGCGCGGCCTGCGTATTGAACTGGGTGAAATCGAAGCGCGCCTGCTGGAACACGAGTGGGTCCGCGAAACCGCCGTGCTGGCGGTGGACGGTAAATACCTGGTGGGCTACCTGGTGCTGCAAGACGCCGGCGACGATTGGCGCGATGTGCTGAGCGCTCACCTGGCGCAACAGCTGCCGGACTACATGGTCCCGGCCCAATGGGTGTTGCTGGAACACCTGCCGCTGAGCCCCAACGGCAAGCTGGACCGCAAGGCCCTGCCAAAGGTCGACGCCAATCTGCAAGCCCGTGAATACGTGGCTCCGCACAGCGAGCTGGAACAACAGATCGCCGCGACCTGGGCCGAAGTGCTGGACGTTGACCGGGTGGGCCTGCACGACAACTTCTTTGAGCTGGGGGGGCATTCGCTGCTGGCCACCCAGGTGGTGGTGCGCCTGCGTGAGCAATTGCACGCCGAATTTGACGTGAAATCGATTTTCACCACCCCGACACTGGCCGATTTCACTGCTTATGTGGCGGCCCAACAGACAAATAATTCACCGGTGCAGGACGCATTGGCTAAATCCTTGGAGGCCCTCAAACGTCTATCAGCAGAAGATTTGGATAAATTGATTTCCTGAGGGGCGTGGCGTGCAAGCATTAATCGAGTCGGTAGGGTCACTTTCGGCGCAACAGAAGAAAGCATTGGCGGTAATGCTCAAGCAGCAAGGCATCAACCTGTTTGAGATTGCCCCGGTTTTCAAGCGCCAGGAAGGTGAGCCTCTTCGGCTCTCTTATGCTCAGGAGCGGCAGTGGTTTTTGTGGCAGTTGGAGCCGCAGAGCCCGGCCTACCACCTGCCGCGCGCCTTGCGTTTGAAAGGCTGTCTTGACCGGATGGCCTTGCAGCGTAGCTTCGACAGTCTGATCGCCCGCCACGAAAGCCTGCGTACTCATTTGCAGCAGGATGTCGACCAGGTGCTGCAGGTCGTCAGGCCCGAGTTGCCGCTTGAAATCACGTTTGAAAGCGCTGATGCCGTGCAGCTTGAGCGGCTGGTGCAGGCGGAAGTCGCCAAGCCCTTCGATCTGCAACATGGCCCGCTGTTGCGGGTCAAGCTGCTGCAATTGGCGCCGGATGATCATGTGCTGGTGTTAGTGTTGCACCATATTGTCTCTGATGGCTGGTCGATGCAGGTCATGGTCGACGAGCTGGTGCAGTTGTACGTCGCGTACAGCCAGGGAGAGAGTTTGCATCTGCCGGACTTGCCGATTCAATACCCGGACTACGCCTTGTGGCAACGCAGCTGGATGGAAGCCGGCGAAAAAGAACGCCAACTGGGTTACTGGCGCGAGCAGTTGGGCGGCGAGCAGCCGGTGCTGGAATTGCCGTTGGATCACCCGCGCCCGGCCGTACAGAGCTACCGTGGCGCACGACTCGACATTGGCCTGGATGCGGCACTGGTCACCGCCCTCAAGGCGTTGGCCCAGCGCGAAGGTGTCACGCTGTTCATGTTGATGCTGGCGTCGTTCCAGACCCTGCTGTATCGCTACAGCGGGCAGTCGGATATCCGCGTCGGCGTGCCGATTGCCAACCGCAACCGGGCAGAAACCGAGCGGTTGATCGGCTTTTTCGTTAACACCCAGGTACTCAAGGCCGATATCGACGGGCAAATGACCTTCTGCCAGTTACTGGCCCAGGTCAAGCAACGTGCCCTGGAGGCTCAGAGTCATCAGGACCTGCCTTTCGAACAGTTGGTGGAAGCCTTGCAGCCCGAGCGCAGCCTGAGCCATAACCCGCTGTTCCAAGTGATGTTCAACCACCAGACCGAAGGTCGCAGGGCGCAGGGCGAACAGCAGTTACCCGGCCTGGCTGTGGAGGCTCTGGAGTGGGACAGCCTGAGTGCGCAGTTCGACCTGAGCCTGGATACCCAGGAGTCGCCCGAAGGCCTTTATGCTTCGCTGACCTATGCCACCGATCTGTTCGAGGCGGCGACCGTGCAGCGTATGGCAGAGCATTGGCAAAAGTTGCTGCGCGCGGTGGTGGGGCATGCAAGCAGTCGTATTGCACAGCTCGCGATGCTGATCGATGACGAGCAACGCAGGTTGTTGCAAGACTGGAACCACGGCGCGGCGGCGTTTGAAAACGATGTGGGCGTACAGGGCCTGTTTGAGGTCCAGGTGCGGCAACGCCCTGACGCGATTGCCCTGTGCCTGGACGACCAGTCCATCAGCTATGCCGAGCTGAACCGCCAGGCCAACCGTCTGGCTCATGCTCTGATCGCCCGGGGTGTCGGACCGGAAGTGCTGGTGGGCGTTGCGGTCGAGCGCTCTTTCGACATGGTGGTCAGCCTGTTGGCCGTGCTCAAGGCCGGTGGTGCCTATGTGCCGCTGGACCCGCAATACCCGCGCGAACGCCTGTTGCACATGCTCGAGGACAGCCGGGTGCGCCTGGTGCTGACTCAGCCCCATGTAGCGATGCCATTGCCCGACGGCATGGCGACGGTGGACCTGGCGGACGCACACCTGGCGATGTGCCCTGAGCATGATCCACAGGTGGCTGTGTCCCCAGACAACCTGGCCTACGTGATCTACACATCCGGCTCCACCGGCAAGCCCAAGGGCGTGGCGATCAGCCATGCGGCATTGACCGAGTTTTCGAGCATCGCAGCCGGTTATTCGTGCTTGACGTCTGAGGACCGTGTACTGCAATTCGCCACCTTGAACTTCGATGGCTTCGTCGAGCAGTTGTACCCGGCGCTGACCCACGGTGCCACTGTTGTGTTGCGTGGCCCGGAGCTATGGGACAGCGCCCGCCTGTACGAAGCAATCATCGCCCAGGGCATCACCCTGGCTGACTTGCCAACCGCCTACTGGAACCTGTTTTTGCTTGACTGCCTGGCGGCGGGGCCGCGCTCTTATGGTGCGCTGCGCCAGATCCATATCGGCGGCGAAGCCATGCCGCTGGACGGCCCGGCTCAGTGGCTGAAAGCCGGTCTGGGCCATGTGCGCCTGCTCAATACGTATGGCCCGACCGAAGCCACGGTGGTGTCGAGCCTGCTGGATTGCACGTCCGGTACTGACACCATCGGCGCCACTGCCAGCCCGATTGGCCGCTCGCTGCCGGGCCGTGC
>NZ_MDGK01000021.1 GCF_001870465.1 Pseudomonas extremorientalis | reverse complement strand
CCGCCCGGGCGCGCCATCACCAGGCAGGCGCCGGTGAACAGCGGCCAGAAGAACTCCCACACCGATACGTCGAAGCTGAACGGCGTTTTTTGCAGCACCCGGTCATGGGCTTGCAGGCCATAGGCGTCCTGCATCCACAGCAGGCGGTTGACCACGCCGGGGTGGTCGTTGATCACGCCCTTGGGCTGGCCGGTGGAGCCGGAGGTGTAGATCACGTAGGCACTGACGGCTGGCACGTGAGGGTTGTCGACAGGCTGATGCTGCCAGCTCGGCTGGTCCAGATCGACCACCGGCACCTCCCCCAGCAATGCCCGCGTCGCGCCCTGGGCCAGCACCGCCACCGGTGCGCTGTCCTCCAGCATGTAGGCAATGCGCTCCAGCGGATACGCCGGGTCCAGCGGCACATAGGCGGCGCCGGCCTTAAGAATCGCGTACAGGCCGATGACCATGTCCAGGCCGCGCTCCACGCAGATCGCCACCCGTGAATCCGGCTGCACACCCAATTCCAGCAGGTGGTGGGACAGTTGATTGGCCCGCGCATTCAGCTCGGCATAGGTCAACACGCCGTCATCGGCTTTGACGGCAATGGCGTCCGGCGTCCGCGTCGCCTGCGTTTCGAACAGGCCATGCAAGGTCTGTTCGAGGTCATAAGCGACTTCGGTGTCGTTGAAATCAAACAGCAGGTGCTGGCGCTCACGCTCATCCACCAGCGGCAGCTGTTCCAGCACCGCCTGGTCGTTATCCACCATGGCCTGCAACACGCGGGTGAAGTAGCCGACGTAACGCTGCACCGTCGATGCGTCGAACAGCGCCACTGCGTATTCCAGCGCGCCGATGATGGTGCCCTGCACTTCCGACAGGTCCAGGGACAGGTCGAACTTGGCGAAGTGACTGTCCTCGACGATGCCTTCCAAGGCCAGGTCGCCCAGGGCCAGGGTCGGCGCACTGCTGTCCTGCCAGGTCAGCAGGGTCTGGAACAGCGGGCTGTGGGCCAGGCTGCGCGGTGGCCGGGTGATCTCTACCACTTGTTCGAACGGCAGGTCCTGGTGGGCCTGGGCTTCCAGGGCCTGGGCCTTGACCCGCGCCAACAGCGCTTCGGTGCTCAGCTCGCCCGAGATGTCGATGCGCACCGCCAGGGTGTTCACAAACAGGCCGATCAGCCCTTCCACTTCGCTGCGCGTGCGGTTGGCCACGGGTGAGCCGATCACCACATCGTGCTGCCCGGAGAGCCGTGCCAGCAGTGAGGCCCAGGCGCTCATCAAGGTCATGTACAGCGTGGTGCCGTGGCGTTGGCTCAAGGCCTTGAGCCCGGCGGTGAGGCGTTCGTCCAGGCGCACCTCGACGCTACTGCCGGCGTAGTCCTGCTGCGCCGGGCGCGGGCGGTCGGTGGGCAGCGTGAGCAAGGCCGGTGCACCGGCCAGCGCCTGCTGCCAAAAGGTGCTCTGGCGCTGCAGCACTTCACCGCTGAGCCACAGGCGCTGCCATACCGCGAAGTCGCCGTACTGGATCGGCAGCGCCGGCAAGGGGTCGGGCTGGCCGTGGCTGAAGGCCTGGTACAGCGCCATCAGTTCACGGGTGAGCACGCCCATGGACCAGCCATCGGACACGATATGGTGCAGCGTCAGCAACAGCACATGGTGATCGTCGGCCATTACCACCAGACGCCCGCGCAGCAGCGGGCCGCGCTCCAGGTCGAACGGCGCCGAGGCCTCGCCATGGATCAACGCGTCCAGCGCCTGCTGTGGTTGCGGGTGGCGGCGCAGGTCCTGCACTTGCAGGGGCAACACGTCTTCGGCGGGCACGATCACCACCTGGGCCTCGTCGCCGCGCTGGGCAAAGCGGCTGCGCAGGGTTTCGTGGCGTGCGACGATGCGCGCCAGCGCCCGTTGCAGCGCCTCCACATGCAACTGCCCACGCAGACGCAGCCCGATGGGAATGTTGTAGGCGGTGTTGGCGCCTTCCATCAGCGCCAGGAACCACAGGCGCTGCTGGGCGAAGGACAGCGGCGTGGGCTCATCACGATTGGCCGGGAGGATAGCTGGCAAGGTGCTGCGACCGGACTGGGCCAGCACCTCGGCCACCGCCGCCAACTCGGCATTGGCAAACAAGTCGCCGAGCAGCAACTCCACACCCAGGCGCTGGCGGATCTGCGAGACCATGCGCATCGCCAGCAAGGAATGCCCGCCCAGTTCGAAGAAATGATCGCGACGCCCCACCCGCTCCACCTGCAGCACATCGGCCCAGATCTGCGCCAGTACGGTTTCGATTTCACCTTCGGGGGCCACGTACTCGCGGGTAAACACTGCGGCCATGTCCGGCGCCGGCAGGGCCTTGCGGTCGAGCTTGCCGTTGGCGGTCAGGGGCAACGCGTCCAGCTTCACATAGGCGACCGGCACCATGTAGTCCGGCAGGTGCGCCACCAGGTGGGCGCGGAGTTCGGCTACCACCAGCGGGTCGAGCTGGCGGTTTTCGGTGAAATACGCCACCAGCCGCTCTTCACGCACCAGCACCACGGCTTCCTGGATACCCGCCAACTGGTTGAGTTGGGCTTCGATTTCGCCCAGTTCGATGCGCATGCCACGGATCTTCACCTGGTCGTCATTGCGCCCCAGGTACTCGATAGTGCCGTCCGGCAGCCAGCGCGCCAGATCGCCGGTACGGTACATGCGCCCGGCATTGAATGGATCCTGCAGGAAACGTTCGGCCGTCAACTCCGCACGGTTGAGATAACCCCGCGCCACGCCTTTACCGCCCACATACAACTCCCCCGCCACCCCCAGCGGTACCGGCCGCTGCTGCTCATCCAACAGGTACACCGTGGCATTGGCGATGGGTTTGCCGATGTGCAACGGCTGGCCGGCCTCGACCTTGCCGGAGGTGGCGACCACCGTGGCTTCGGTCGGCCCGTAGTTGTTGATCAGGTCGAAACGTTGGGCGCGACCGAACTGGCGCAGGCGATCACCACCGATCAGCAGCGTGCGCAGCGTCGGGTGTTCGAGCTGCTGGCTGAACGCGTACTCGGCCACCGGCGTGGGCAGGAAGCACACGTCCAACGGCTGCGCGCACCACCAGGCCAGCAGTGCGTCGACATCCTCGGTGCCGTCATGGGCCGGTGGCAGGTGCAGGGTCGCGCCCACGCACAGCGCCGGCCAGACTTCCCAGGCCATCGCGTCAAAGCCGAACCCGGCGACGCTGGCGGTGTGGCGCCCGGCGCACAGGTCAAAGGCGTGGCAATGCCAGTCAACCAGATTGGCGACGGTGTGGTGCTCCACCATGACGCCCTTGGGCAGACCGGTGGAGCCGGAGGTGTAGATCACATAGGCGAGGTTGGACGGCGTGACCGCAACCTTCGGGTTGCTCGCCGAATGGTGCTGCCAGGTGTAGCGGTCGAGGTTGATCACCGGCACATCAAGGGCCGGCAGGCGCTCCAGCAAGGCGTGCTGGGTCAACACCGCCACCGGGGCGCTGTCGCTGAGCAGGTAGTTGAGGCGCTCGGCCGGGTGGGACGGGTCCACCGGTACATAGCAGGCGCCGGCCTTGAGAATCGCCAGCAGGCCGGCCAGGGTATCCAGCCCGCGACGGGCGACGATGGCAACGCGGTCGTCAGGCCTGACCCCCAGCGCCAGCAGGTGATGGGCCAGCAGGTTGGCTTGCTGGTTGAGTTCGGCATAGGTGAGCTGGCGGCCCTGATGCACGGCGGCAATGGCGTCGGGGCTCAGCGCGGCCTGGGCTTCGATGCGCCCGTGCAGCGTGGTGCCTTGGGGGAAATCCGTGTGGGTGGAGTTGAAGTGCTGCAACAGCAAGCGCTGCTCGTCGGCGGGAACCACTGCCAGCTGATTCAGCGCGGTATGCGGCGCCTCCTCCAGAGCCGTCACCAGATGGTCGAGGGCGGTTTGCAGGTAGGCGCAGACACGCTGCGGATCGACCTGGGTAGTCGCCAACAGCCGCAGGACAAACCCTTCACCGAGGTCATCGACACTCAAGGTCAGCGGGTAGTTGGTACGTTCATCCGAACGCAGTGTCTCGATGCCCTGCCACGCCGCCACCGCTTCGCTGCTGGTGCCGGTGCCGCTGTGGCGATAATTGAGCAGCGCGCTGAACAATGGCGTCGGCGCCAGCACCCCGCTGCAGCGCTGTGCCAGGGCCAGCGGCGCGTGTTCGTGGCGCAGCAGGCCGGTAAGACGCGCATGGGTGGCCTTGGCCGCACTGCGCAGGTCGTCGTCGCCCAAGTCCACGCGAAACGGCAAGGTGTTGATGAAAATGCCCAAGGCACGGTCCGTGGCGTGCCCGCCCTGCATGCGCCCCATCAGCACGGTGCCGAACACCACCTGGGACTTGCCAGCCAGCACACTCAGCACCCGCGCCCAACCCAGGTGAAACAGACTGGCGACGCTGACCCCAAGCACGCGGGCCTGGACGCGCAGGCGCTGGTTGAGTGTGTCCGCCAGCGGCCAGTCGAGTTCATTGATGCCACGGCCATCGCCTTGCACATCCTGCAGGCCGAAGGGCAAGGTCGGCTCCAGCACATCGCCGAGCATCTGCTGGAAGAACGCTTCGTGCTGCTGCTCGCTGACCCCCAGGCGCGCCTGCGCCACGTAGCTGCGAAACGGCACGGCGTGCCCCAGTTGCCCGGCGTGGCCTTGCAGCAACGCCTGCATTTCATGGCGCACCACTTCCAGGGCGCTGTGGTCCAGGGCCATGTGATGGAACAGCAGCATGGCGACGATGCGCTGCTGTGCCGGGTCGTTGGCCCAGGCCAGGCGCAACAGCGGCGCCTGGGTCACGTCGAGGCGGTAATGGCGGGCGTCGAAACGCGCATGCAACTGGGCGGCGATATCGCCGTCGGCCGGGTCCAGCTCCAGCGCCTGCACCGGCAGCGTTGCCGTGCGCCACACCACTTGCGAGGGTTGCTGCAAGCCGTCCCAGACCACGCCGGTACGCAGGATGTCATGCCGGTCCATCACCCCTTGTAGGGCCAGGGCAAACGCCTCGAAACGCTCGATGCAGTCGAAGGCGAACTGCGACTGCATCACATAGGGGTCGCCATGCTCGGTGCTGACGTGGTGGAAGAGAATGCCTTCCTGCAGCGGCGCCAATGGGTAGATGTCCTGGATATTCGCCACCCCGCCGTCGACGGTGGCGACGATACGGTCGATCTCGTCCTGGCTCAGCTCGGACAGGGTCAACATCGCCGGGGTGATCTGTGCGGCGCCAGCCGGGATGCCATTGGCCGGCACCTCGTTGGCCGCCGAGTAGTCACCGGCCTTGATCAGCTCGATCAGCGCCGGTTTATGTTCGCGCAGGGCGGCGAGGATCAACGGGTCGCTCAGCGCTTGCTTGTTGCCTTGCACCGACAATTGCTCGCCCTTGAGCGCGAGTTGCACATCCTTGGTTTTCAGCGTCGCCAGCAGTTCGAGAATGCTCACAGGACGATCTCCATTCGTTCAGTCATTGCGGCGTAGCCGGCCAGGGTCGGTTGTTCGAACAACCCACGCACATCGGCTTCCATGCCTTCCTGGCGCAAGCGCCCGATCAAGCTCACGGCGAGCAGCGAGTGCCCGCCCAGTTCAAAGAAATTGTCCTGGCGCCCTACCCGTTCGACGTTGAGCAGTTCGGCCCAGAGTTGCGCCAGGAGGATTTCGGTGTCGCCCTCCGGGGCTTCGTAGTCGCGCAGGGTCAAGGCATCGGCGTCTGGCGCCGGCAGTGCCTTGCGGTCCAGCTTGCCGTTGGGGCTCAACGGCAACGCGTCCAGGTGCACGAACAGCGCAGGCACCATGAACTCCGGCAGGTGCTGCAACAGATGTTCACGCAGATCGGCTGAGCGAGTGCCGGTGTAGTAGGCGACGAGTCGCTCTTCGCGGGCCACCACCGCGGCTTCGCTGACCCAGGGATGTTCCAGCAGGCGCGCCTGGATTTCGCCCAGTTCGATGCGCAGGCCACGGATCTTCACCTGGTCATCGTTGCGCCCGAGGTACTCGATATTGCCATCGGCCAGGTAACGCCCCAGGTCCCCGGTGCGATACAGGCGGCCACCGGTGAACGGGTCCTTGAGGAAGCGTTCGGCAGTCAGCTCCGGCCGGTTCAGGTAACCCCGCGCCACTTGCACGCCGCCGATGAACAGCTCGCCGACCACGCCCAATGGCACGGGCTGCATCTGTGCGTCGAGCACGTACATGCGGGTGTTGGCGATGGGTTTGCCGATGGGTGTGTTGTCCGGGACGTCCGGCCGTGCGCAGTTCCATGCGGTCACGTCCACCGCTGCTTCGGTCGGGCCGTACAGGTTGTACAGGCCGATGTCCGGCAACTGCTGCTTGAAGCGCCGCACCAGGCTGCCGGGCAAGGCTTCGCCGCTGCACATCACGCGGACCATTCCGGCGGCCTGGCTTACATCGCCATGGGCCAGGAACACGTCGAGCATCGACGGCACAAAGTGCAGCGTGGTGATCTGTTCTTTCGCGATGACTTCGCACAGATAGGCCGGGTCTTTGTGACCGCCCGGGCGCGCCATCACCAGGCAGGCGCCGGTGAACAGCGGCCAGAAGAACTCCCACACCGATACGTCGAAGCTGAACGGCGTTTTTTGCAGCACCCGGTCATGGGCTTGCAGGCCATAGGCGTCCTGCATCCACAGCAGGCGGTTGACCACGCCGGGGTGGTCGTTGATCACGCCCTTGGGCTGGCCGGTGGAGCCGGAGGTGTAGATCACGTAGGCACTGACGGCTGGCACGTGAGGGTTGTCGACAGGCTGATGCTGCCAGCTCGGCTGGTCCAGATCGACCACCGGCACCTCCCCCAGCAATGCCCGCGTCGCGCCCTGGGCCAGCACCGCCACCGGTGCGCTGTCCTCCAGCATGTAGGCAATGCGCTCCAGCGGATACGCCGG
>NZ_MDGK01000020.1 GCF_001870465.1 Pseudomonas extremorientalis | reverse complement strand
TGTGGGAGGGGGCTTGCCCCGGTACAAACCGGGGACATCGTTTACATTTCTAACCGGGGACATGGTTTACAGGTTAATACGCATGATCAGGAGGTAACTGATCATGCCCTGGAACCAAGAGTCCCCCATGAACCAACGAATCAAGCTGGTTGCTGACTGGCTTTCGGGTAACTTCACGAAAAGCCAGCTGGCCCGCCGCTTCGGTGTCAGTCGACCTACCGTAGACAAATGGATTTCTCGGCATAACGGCGATTTGAAGTCGTTAGCCGAGGTTTCTCGGCGACCTCATAACAGCCCCAACAAGACCGACGATAAGATCCTGGCTCGCGTAGTGGCCATGAAGGAAGCCCACGATAAATGGGGGCCAAAGAAGCTCATTGAGCTATTGCGAATTGAAGATCCCTCTATCGATTGGCCGTCTCCCAGTACAGCCGGCCAATGGCTTGACCGACTTGGGCTGGTCAGCAAACGGCGGTTCAAGCGTCGGCACGGTACCTCGCATATTGAAATGCGAGAGGCCAATGACCCCAACAAAACCTGGTGCGTGGACTACAAAGGGCAATTCAAGATGCTCAACGCCCAGCTTTGCTTCCCGCTGACGGTTACAGACCATGCATCCCGTTTGATTCTGGCGTGCAGGGCTCATCCTAAAATCATGACCCAGCCTGTAAAACAAACCTTTGAGCGGCTTTTTCAGGATTACGGCATGCCGGAAGTCATTCGCTCAGACAACGGAGTCCCTTTCGCCTCTCCTGGCCTGGCGAGGATATCCACACTGGCCGTTTGGTGGATCCGTTTAGGTATCTATCCCGAGCGAACCATGCCGGGAAGACCTGCCCAGAATGGTCGACACGAACGAATGCATCGCAGCCTGAAACTTGAGCTACCGCTAGGGAGCAACTTGGTCGAGCAGCAGCTTTTGCTGGAGCATTTCCGGCATGAGTTCAATTACGTACGCCCTCATGAAGCGCTTGGTATGAAACGTCCGGGAGATGTGTACGTGCCATCTACCCGACGGTACCCAGGGTGCTTGCCCGATGTGGAGTATCCGGCAGAAATGCGGGTGCGAAGCGTCAGGCAGGATGGATCGATCAAGTGGAACGGCAAGTTGGTATTTGTCAGCGAGGCCCTATCCGGAGAAAGGATAGGTCTTAAAGAAGCTGAGGATGATGTCTGGGATTTGTACCTGTGTGATTATCCCTTGGGGAGGCTTGGACGAGGTATGACCCGCGTCCAAGCCTCAAATGTGTAAACGATGTCCCCGGTTTCAGATGTAAACGATGTCTACGGTTCTACACCCCGATAGCGATCTGTCAGCTATCGATGTACTGGCTGACACACTGCTATCGGGGGCAAGCCCCCTCCCACATTAATTTTGCCTCCCGCAAATCTCCCTGCGCCCCCGCAAACCCTCGCTACACTCGATCTAAGACTAAGGTCGTCTGGAACCTCTACGGCAGCCGCATACAGTGGATACGTTCCAATAATAAAAAAGCTGTGCTGCGAGGATAAAAACAATGAACGACAGCATTTACCTCTCGATTCAAAACAGCCCGCGTTTCAAGGAGCTGGTGAGAAAAAGGGAAAGGTTCGCCTGGATTCTCTCGGCGATCATGCTAGGGCTTTACTCCGCTTTCATCCTGTTGATCGCCTACGGGCCACAAGTGCTGGGGGCCAAGCTCAGCCCTGGTTCCTCGATTACCTGGGGCATTCCCCTGGGCGTCGGGCTGATTGTGTCCGCCTTCATCCTGACCGGCATCTACGTGCGCCGGGCCAATGGCGAGTTTGACGACCTGAACAATGCGATTCTCAAGGAGGCTGCGCAATGATCCGTCGTCTACTGGCAATATTCGGCGCTTCGCTTTTTGCTCCGGCCGTCTGGGCGGCAGACGCATTGACTGGTGAAGTGCACAAGCAACCCCTGAACATATCGGCCATCGTGATGTTTATCGCGTTTGTCGGTGCGACCCTGTGCATCACCTACTGGGCTTCCAAGCGCAACAAATCGGCAGCCGACTACTATGCGGCCGGCGGCAAGATCACCGGTTTCCAGAACGGCCTGGCCATTGCCGGCGACTACATGTCGGCGGCGTCCTTCCTGGGGATTTCCGCACTGGTCTACACCTCCGGCTATGACGGTCTGATCTACTCGATCGGCTTCCTGGTGGGCTGGCCGATCATTCTGTTCCTGATCGCCGAGCGCCTGCGTAACCTGGGCAAGTACACCTTTGCCGACGTGGCGTCCTATCGCCTGGGCCAGACCCAGATTCGCAGCCTCTCGGCCTGCGGCTCGCTGGTGGTGGTGGCGTTCTACCTGATCGCGCAGATGGTGGGCGCGGGCAAGTTGATCCAGCTGCTGTTCGGCTTGGACTATCATGTAGCGGTGATCCTGGTGGGGATCCTGATGTGCATGTACGTGCTGTTCGGCGGCATGCTGGCGACCACCTGGGTGCAGATCATCAAGGCGGTGCTGTTGCTGTCCGGTGCCTCGTTCATGGCGCTGATGGTGATGAAGCACGTCAACTTCGACTTCAATATGTTGTTCTCCGAGGCGATCAAGGTTCACCCTAAAGGTGAAGCGATCATGAGCCCTGGCGGCCTGGTGAAAGACCCGATCTCGGCATTCTCCCTGGGCCTGGCACTGATGTTCGGTACCGCCGGCCTGCCGCACATCCTGATGCGCTTCTTCACCGTGAGCGACGCCAAGGAAGCGCGCAAGAGCGTGCTGTATGCAACTGGCTTTATCGGCTACTTCTACATCCTGACCTTCATCATCGGTTTCGGCGCGATCCTGCTGGTGAGCACCAATCCGGCGTTCAAGGATGCGGCTGGTGCATTGCTTGGCGGCAACAACATGGCGGCGGTGCACCTGGCCAACGCGGTGGGCGGCAGTATCTTTCTGGGCTTCATCTCGGCCGTGGCCTTCGCCACCATCCTTGCGGTGGTTGCAGGCCTGACCCTGGCCGGTGCTTCGGCGGTGTCCCATGACCTGTACGCCAGTGTGATCAAGAAAGGCAAGGCCAACGACAAGGATGAGATTCGCGTCTCGAAGATCACCACCATCGCGTTGGGCGTATTGGCGATCGGCCTGGGTATCCTGTTCGAAAGCCAGAACATTGCGTTCATGGTCGGCCTGGCGTTCTCCATTGCTGCCAGCTGTAACTTCCCGGTGTTGCTGCTTTCCATGTACTGGAAAAACCTCACCACCCGTGGCGCGATGATCGGCGGCTGGCTGGGCCTGGTCAGTGCGGTTGGCCTGATGATCCTTGGCCCGACCATCTGGGTCTCGATCCTGCACCATGAAAAAGCCATCTTCCCTTACGAATACCCGGCGCTGTTCTCGATGATCATTGCGTTCGTCGGCATCTGGTTCTTCTCCATCACCGACAAGTCGGCGGCGGCAGAGAAAGAGCGTGCGCTGTACTTCCCGCAGTTTGTGCGTTCGCAGACTGGCCTGGGGGCGAGTGGGGCGGTGAATCACTAAGGTTGCAGCCCGAAAAGGAAATGCCCCGGTCGAAAGGCCGGGGCATTTTTTTTGCCTGGGGTTCTGCGTTATGGGGACCCGCGTCATCGGGGGGGGGCTTGCCCTCGATAGCGGTCGCCCAGTCGGCACAAACAAAAACGGCCTCCGCTAGGGGAGGCCGTCTTCGGTGCAACTCAGCGATGCTTACTTGCGATCTTCCAGCTGGGTGATGTCACGCGACTCGTAGCCGGTGTACAGCTGGCGCGGACGGCCAATCTTGTACGGGCTGGAGAGCATTTCTTTCCAGTGGGAGATCCAGCCCACGGTCCGCGCCAGGGCGAAGATCACGGTGAACATGCTGGTTGGAATGCCGATCGCCTTGAGGATGATCCCCGAGTAGAAGTCGACGTTCGGGTACAGCGAGCGTTCGATGAAGTACGGGTCGGTCAGGGCGATCTCTTCCAGGCGCATGGCCAGTTCGAGTTGCGGGTCGTTCTTGATGCCCAGTTCCTTCAACACTTCGTCGCAGGTCTGCTTCATCACGGTGGCGCGCGGGTCGCGGTTCTTGTAGACCCGGTGACCGAAGCCCATCAGCTTGAACGGATCGTTCTTGTCCTTGGCCTTGGCGATGAACTTGTCGATGTTGGACACATCGCCGATTTCATCGAGCATGGTCAATACCGCTTCGTTCGCACCGCCGTGGGCAGGGCCCCACAGTGCGGCGATACCGGCGGCGATACAGGCGAACGGGTTGGCACCCGAAGAACCGGCCAGGCGTACGGTGGAGGTAGAGGCGTTCTGCTCGTGGTCGGCGTGGAGGATGAAGATCCGGTCCATGGCCTTGGCCAGCGTCGGGCTGATCGGTTTGATCTCGCACGGCGTGTTGAACATCATGTGCAGGAAGTTTTCCGCGTACGTCAGGTCGTTGCGCGGATACATCATGGGTTGGCCCATGGAGTACTTGTAGACCATGGCGGCCAGGGTCGGCATCTTGGCAACCAGGCGGATCGCGGAGATTTCGCGATGCTGCGGGTTATTGATGTCGAGGGAGTCGTGATAGAAGGCCGACAGGGCGCCGACCACACCGCACATGACGGCCATCGGGTGGGCGTCGCGACGGAAGCCGTTGAAGAAGGTCTTCAACTGCTCGTGGACCATGGTGTGGTTCTTCACGGTGCTGACGAACTGGGCTTTCTGCTCGGCTGTTGGCAGTTCGCCATTTAGCAGCAGGTAGCAGGTTTCCAGGTAGTCCGATTTCTCGGCCAGTTGCTCGATCGGGTAGCCGCGATGCAGCAAAATGCCATTATCACCATCGATATAGGTGATCTTCGACTCGCAAGAGGCGGTCGACATGAAGCCTGGGTCGAATGTGAAACGGCCCGTGGCCGTCAGGCCCCGTACGTCGATAACATCGGGACCAACGGTGCCGGTTAAAATGGGCAGCTCGACGGGGGCTGCGCCCTCGATGATCAACTGCGCTTTTTTGTCAGCCATGTGGCCTCCTATTTATGCTTCAAATCATCAGACAGACCCCCCACGCAGGGCCCGCACCACTATATTGATATAAATCCAGATGTCAATTTGCCTAAAGTCTTGCACCAGAAGGCTTTAACCGTACTTTTTCCTCGAAATTGCCTGCCATTTACGCCTTTTATTCCCCCAGCGCAATCCGCTATTAGGGTGAGGAGTGCGCGTTGTCATTAGTAACCTAACTGTCTATACTCGGCCACCGACCGCCAAGGGCTTTTGGGCTTGCTTTCATTGGGGGTCGCACTCCCTGGGTGGTGCTTACCTGACCAGTCGCACTCCCCAACAACTTTGCCCTGATTGTTAGGGGCTCTTCAGTGTGAAAAAAAGCCGTGAATAGCCAACGACCTGTAAACCTAGACCTAAGGACCATCAAACTCCCCATCACCGGCGTTACGTCGTTCCTGCACCGTGTTTCCGGCATCATCCTGTTCCTGGGCTTGGGCATCATGCTTTATGCATTGAGCAAATCCCTGGGTTCCGAGGAAGGATACGCCGAGGTGAAGGCATGCTTGACCAGCCCGCTGGCCAAGTTCGTAGCATGGGGCCTCCTGTCCGCTCTGCTGTATCACCTGGTAGCCGGTGTGCGCCACTTGATCATGGACATGGGCATCGGTGAGACGCTGGAAGGCGGCCGCCTGGGCTCGAAAATCATCATCGCCATTTCCGTGGTGCTGATCGTTCTGGCAGGAGTTTGGATATGGTAACCAGCGTTACGAATCTGTCGCGTTCGGGCCTCTATGACTGGATGGCACAGCGTGTGTCTGCGGTCGTTCTCGCGGCTTATTTCATTTTCCTGATCGGATACCTCGTCGCAAATCCGGGCATTGGCTATGAGCAATGGCACGGCCTGTTTTCCCACAATGCGATGCGAATCTTCAGTCTGCTGGCCCTTGTTGCCCTGGGCGCACACGCCTGGGTAGGCATGTGGACCATCGCGACCGACTACCTGACGCCGATGGCGCTGGGCAAGTCCGCGACTGCAGTACGTTTCCTCTTCCAGGCAGTCTGCGGCGTCGCGATGTTCGCTTACTTCGTCTGGGGTGTGCAGATTCTTTGGGGTATCTGATTCATGGCTAACATTCCAACTATTTCATTCGACGCCATCATTATTGGTGGCGGCGGCGCTGGCATGCGCGCTGCGCTGCAGCTGGCCCAGGGCGGTCACAAGACTGCCGTGATCACCAAGGTGTTCCCGACCCGTTCCCACACTGTATCGGCCCAGGGTGGCATCACCTGCGCCATCGCCTCCGCCGACCCGAACGATGACTGGCGCTGGCACATGTACGATACCGTCAAGGGTTCCGACTACATCGGTGACCAGGACGCGATCGAATACATGTGTCAGGAAGGCCCGGCTGCAGTGTTCGAGCTGGACCACATGGGTCTGCCGTTCTCCCGTACCGAGCAAGGGCGTATCTACCAGCGTCCGTTCGGCGGCCAGTCGAAGGATTACGGCAAAGGCGGGCAGGCTGCCCGTACCTGCGCCGCGTCCGACCGTACCGGTCACGCGCTGCTGCACACCCTTTACCAGGGCAACCTGAAAGCCGGTACCACGTTCCTGAACGAGTACTATGCCGTTGATCTGGTCAAGAACGCACAAGGCGAGTTCGTCGGTGTGATCGCGATCTGCATCGAAACCGGTGAAACCACCTACATCCGCGCCAAGGCTACCGTGCTGGCGACCGGCGGTGCAGGTCGTATCTACGCGTCCACCACCAATGCCCTGATCAACACCGGTGATGGCGTCGGCATGGCACTGCGTGCGGGCGTGCCGGTACAAGACATCGAAATGTGGCAGTTCCACCCGACCGGTATCGCCGGCGCCGGCGTACTGGTGACTGAAGGTTGCCGTGGTGAAGGTGGCTACCTGATCAACAAGCACGGCGAGCGTTTCATGGAGCGTTATGCGCCGAACGCGAAAGACCTTGCTGGTCGTGACGTTGTGGCCCGTTCGATGGTTAAAGAGATCATCGCCGGCAACGGCTGTGGCCCGAATGGCGACCACGTACTGCTGAAACTCGATCACCTGGGCGAAGAAGTACTGCACAGCCGCCTGCCAGGTATCTGCGAGCTGTCCAAGACCTTTGCTCACGTTGACCCGGTGGTTGCTCCGGTTCCGGTTGTCCCGACTTGCCACTATATGATGGGCGGCGTGCCGACCAACATCCATGGCCAGGCGATCACCCAGAATGCCGAAGGCGAGGACGAGATCATCCACGGTCTGTTCGCCGTAGGCGAAGTGGCGTGCGTATCGGTTCACGGTGCCAACCGCCTGGGTGGCAACTCGCTGCTCGACCTGGTGGTCTTCGGCCGTGCTGCCGGCCTGCACCTGGAAAAAGCGCTGACCGACGGCATCGAATACGATGACGCGACCGACGCCAACATCGAGGCTGCCCTGGCCCGTCTGAACGCTCTGAACGAGCGTACCGATGGCGAAGACGTGGCAACCCTGCGTCGCGAGCTGCAAAACTGCATGCAGAACTACTTCGGTGTATTCCGTACCGGCGAATACATGCAGAAGGGTATTGCCCAGCTGGCCGATCTGCGCAAGCGCATCGCCAACGTCAAGATCAACGATAAGAGCCAGGCGTTCAACACTGCTCGTATCGAAGCCCTTGAACTGCAGAACCTGCTGGAAGTGGCCGAAGCGACTGCCATCGCTGCCGAGGTTCGCAAGGAATCCCGTGGTGCCCACGCCCGTGAAGACTTTGAAGATCGCGACGACGAAAACTGGTTGTGCCATACCCTGTACTTCCCGGGTGACAAGCGCGTAACCAAGCGTGCCGTGAACTTCTCGCCGAAGACGGTTCCGACGTTTGAACCGAAGATTCGGACTTACTAAGGGTGGCTGCCATGTTGAAAGTCAGTGTTTATCGCTACAACCCTGATCAGGACGCTGCGCCGTTCATGCAGGAATTCCAGGTCGATACCGGTGGTAAAGACCTGATGGTGCTGGATGTACTGGCACTGATCAAAGAGCAGGACGAAGGTTTCTCTTATCGTCGCTCTTGCCGTGAAGGTGTATGCGGTTCCGACGGCATGAACATCAACGGCAAAAACGGCCTGGCGTGCATCACGCCGCTGTCCGCCGTGGTCAAAGGCAACAAGCTGATCGTTCGTCCTCTGCCAGGTTTGCCGGTTATCCGTGACCTGGTCGTCGATATGAGCATCTTCTACAAGCAATACGAGAAAGTTAAGCCGTTCCTGCAGAACGACACGCCGGCTCCGGCCATCGAGCGTCTGCAGTCCCCGGAAGAGCGCGAGAAGCTCGACGGTCTGTACGAGTGCATCCTGTGCGCTTGCTGCTCGACGTCGTGCCCGTCCTTCTGGTGGAACCCGGACAAGTTCCTGGGCCCAGCTGCACTGCTGCAAGCGTACCGCTTCCTGGCAGACAGCCGTGACACCAAGACGTCCGAGCGTCTGGCTTCGCTGGATGACCCGTTCAGCGTATTCCGCTGCCGCGGGATCATGAACTGCGTCAACGTATGTCCCAAAGGCCTGAACCCGACTAAGGCCATTGGTCACATCCGTAACATGCTGCTGCAGAGCGGCGTGTAACTGACGTTGTAGTAAAAGCAGGACCGTTGTGCCCGTAAATGCTACGGCGCAGGCTTCAACCGGCGCCGTAGTTTTAACTTGAGCAGCGACTTACAAAGCCGCGGCTCTTATTTTGAAGAAATGAGACAAGCAGGGGCATTCGGGTTGGTACCCGAACTATCAGCGTGATCCTAAGTGGCTTGTTTTGGTCGCTGCACTTGGCCTTTTGCAAGCAAACTCGGTGTTTTCGCCGGTGGTGTCCCCAAATCGAGGGTGACCAAGCATGCAAGAAAGCGTGATGCAGCGCATGTGGAACAGCGGCTATCTTTCAGGTGGTAACGCTGCCTATGTGGAAGAGCTTTATGAGCTCTACCTGCACGACCCTAACGCTGTGCCAGAAGAATGGCGCACCAAATTTCAGACGTTGTCTTCAGACGGCAACGCTGCCACCGATGTATCGCACGCAACAATTCGCGATCAGTTTGTGCTGCTGGCAAAGAACCAGCGCCGCGCCCAACCGGTTTCCGCCGGCAGCGTGAGCAGTGAGCACGAGAAGAAGCAAGTTGAAGTATTGCGACTGATCCAGGCCTACCGGATGCGCGGCCACCAGGCGGCCCAGCTTGACCCGCTGGGGCTCTGGCAGCGTCCTGCACCTGCAGACCTGTCGATCAATCATTACGGCTTGACCAATGCCGATCTTGATACGACCTTCCGTGCCGGCGACCTGTTCATCGGCAAAGAGGAAGCGAGCCTACGCGAAATTCACGAAGCGTTGCAGCAGACATATTGCCGCACCATCGGCGCTGAGTTCACGCACATCACCGATTCCGAGCAACGTCACTGGTTCCAGCATCGCCTGGAAGGTGTGCGTGGCCGTCCGGTGCTGTCCGCCGATGTACGCAGCCACCTGCTCGAGCGCGTCACCGCTGCCGAAGGCCTGGAAAAATACCTGGGTACCAAATACCCGGGCACCAAGCGTTTCGGCCTGGAGGGCGGCGAAAGCCTGATCCCGATGCTCGACGAGCTGATCCAGCGTTCCGGTTCCTACGGCACCAAGGAAATCGTGATCGGCATGGCCCACCGTGGTCGCCTGAACGTGTTGGTCAACACCTTCGGCAAGAACCCGCGCGAGCTGTTCGACGAGTTCGAAGGCAAGAAGAAGGTCGAGCTGGGCTCCGGTGACGTTAAATACCACCAAGGCTTCTCGTCCAACGTGATGACCACCGGCGGTGAAGTTCACCTGGCCATGGCCTTCAACCCATCCCACCTGGAAATCGTTTCTCCAGTGGTCGAGGGGTCGGTGCGTGCCCGCCAGGATCGTCGCAACGACACCACGGGTGAAAAGGTCCTGCCGATTTCCATCCACGGTGACGCGGCATTCGCCGGTCAAGGCGTGGTCCTGGAAACCTTCCAGATGTCGCAGACCCGCGGCTTCAAGACCGGCGGTACCGTTCACATCGTCATCAACAACCAGGTTGGCTTCACCATCAGCAACCCGCTGGATGCGCGCTCCACCGAGTACGCGACCGATGTTGCCAAGATGATTCAGGCGCCGATCCTCCATGTGAATGGGGATGATCCGGAAGCCGTGCTGTTCGTGACCCAACTGGCTGTCGACTACCGCATGCAGTTCAAGCGTGACGTGGTGATCGACCTGGTTTGTTACCGCCGTCGCGGTCACAACGAAGCCGACGAACCAAGCGGCACCCAGCCGCTGATGTACCAGCAGATCACCAAGCAGCGCACTACCCGTGAGCTGTATGCCGAGAGCCTGATCAAGGCCGGTGTGGTTGACGATGCGCGTGTTCAGGCGAAAGTCGACGAATACCGCAACGCGCTGGACAACGGTCTGCATGTAGTGAAGAGCCTGGTCAAAGAGCCGAACAAAGAGCTGTTCGTCGACTGGCGCCCATACCTGGGCCACGCCTGGACGGCGCGTCACGACACCTCGTTCGACCTGAAGACCTTGCAGGAACTGTCCGCCAAGCTGCTGGAAATCCCGGAAGGCTTCGTGGTGCAGCGCCAGGTTGCGAAGATCTACGAAGACCGTCAGAAGATGCAAGCCGGCGGCCTGCCGATCAACTGGGGTTACGCCGAAACCATGGCGTACGCGACCCTGGCGTTCGAAGGTCACCCGATCCGCATGACCGGCCAGGACATCGGCCGTGGTACGTTCTCGCACCGTCACGCGGTCCTGCACAACCAGAAAGACGCCAGTACCTACGTTCCGTTGAAGCACCTGTACGAAGGCCAGCCACGTTTCGACCTGTACGACTCGTTCCTGTCCGAAGAAGCCGTGCTGGCGTTCGAATACGGTTACTCGACCACCACGCCGAACGCGCTGGTGATCTGGGAAGCCCAGTTCGGTGACTTCGCCAACGGTGCCCAAGTGGTTATCGACCAGTTCATCACCAGCGGCGAGCACAAGTGGGGTCGCCTGTGCGGTCTGACCATGCTGTTGCCACATGGTTATGAAGGCCAGGGTCCTGAGCATTCCTCGGCCCGTCTGGAGCGTTACCTGCAGCTGTGCGCCGAGCACAACATCCAGGTGTGCGTGCCGACAACCCCGGCCCAGATCTACCACTTGCTGCGTCGCCAGGTGATCCGCCCGCTGCGCAAGCCGCTGGTAGTGCTGACACCGAAGTCGCTGCTGCGTCATAAATTGGCCATCTCGACCCTGGAAGATCTGGCGGATGGTTCGTTCCAGACCGTTATTCCAGAAATCGACGCGCTGGATGCGGCCAAGGTGACTCGCCTGGTCCTGTGCAGCGGCAAGGTCTACTACGACCTGCTGGAAAAACGTCGTGCCGAAGGCCGCGAAGACATCGCCATCGTGCGTATCGAGCAGCTTTACCCGTTCCCGGAAGACGACCTGATGGAGGCCATCGCGCCTTACACCAACCTCACTAACGTAGTGTGGTGCCAGGAAGAACCGATGAACCAGGGCGCTTGGTACAGCAGCCAGCATCACCTGCGTCGCAGCATCGGCAACCACAACAAGGCCCTGGGCCTGGAATATGCCGGTCGTGATGCTTCCGCTGCACCTGCGTGTGGTTATGCGTCGATGCACGCCGAGCAGCAGGAAAAACTGCTGCAAGATGCTTTCACTGTTTAACGCCTTCGCGCTGACTGAAACCGAATTTTAAGGACCCACAGATAATGGCTATCGAAATCAAAGCCCCGTCATTCCCGGAATCGGTTGCCGATGGCACCGTTGCCACCTGGCACAAGAAACCAGGCGACGCTGTAAAGCGTGACGACCTGATCGTCGACATCGAGACTGACAAAGTCGTGCTGGAAGTGTTGGCCGAAGCTGACGGCGTGCTGGGCGCAATCGTTGCCGAAGAAGGCGCTACCGTTCTGTCGAACCAGGTGCTGGGCTCGATCGAAGAGGGCAGTGCTGCTGCCGCTGCGCCTGCTGCTGCACCGGCCGCCGCCGCTGCGCCTGCTGCCGCTCCGGCTGCTGGCGCTGAAGACCCGATCGCTGCACCGGCTGCTCGTCAGCTGGCTGAAGAGAACGGCATCAACCTGGCTTCCGTCAAAGGCACCGGCAAAGACGGCCGTGTGACCAAGGAAGACGTGGTTGCGGCTGTTGAAGCCAAGAAAAACGCTCCGGCTGCCGCACCTGCCAAGGCTGCTGCCCCGGCTGCCGCTGCGCCTGTGTTCGCTGCCGGCGACCGCACCGAGAAGCGCGTACCGATGACCCGCGTACGTGCCACCGTGGCCAAGCGTCTGGTTGAAGCCCAGTCGAACATGGCGATGCTGACCACCTTCAACGAAGTCGACATGACCGAAGTCATGGCGCTGCGCTCGAAGTACAAGGATCTGTTCGAGAAGTCCCACAACGGCGTGCGCCTGGGCTTCATGTCGTTCTTCGTGAAAGCGGCCACCGAAGCGCTGAAACGCTTCCCGGCAGTCAACGCTTCCATCGACGGCAACGACATCGTTTACCATGGCTACGCAGACATCGGCGTTGCCGTGTCCAGCGACCGTGGCCTGGTGGTTCCGGTACTGCGTAACGCCGAACTGATGAGCCTGGCTGAAATCGAAGGCGGCATCGCCACCTTCGGCAAGAAAGCCCGTGACGGCAAGCTGACCATCGACGAGATGACCGGCGGTACCTTCACCATCACCAACGGTGGTACCTTCGGTTCGATGATGTCGACCCCGATCGTCAACCCGCCGCAAGCCGCGATCCTGGGCATGCACAACATCATCCAGCGTCCGATGGCCATCAACGGCCAAGTCGTGATCCGCCCGATGATGTACCTGGCGCTGTCGTACGATCACCGCCTGATCGATGGTAAAGAAGCCGTGACTTTCCTGGTGACCATCAAGAACCTGCTGGAAGACCCGGCTCGTCTGTTGCTGGATATCTGATTGAAGCAGCTGCAAGTTGCGAGCTACAAGCTGTACGAAAAAGCAGCTTGGCTTGCAGCTTGCGGCTAAAAGCTTGTCGCAAATAGAGGATCTATTTTCATGACACAGAAATTTGACGTCGTAGTGATTGGTGCAGGTCCTGGCGGCTACGTTGCCGCGATCAAGGCCGCACAACTGGGCCTCTCGACTGCTTGCATCGAAAAATACACCGACAAGGAAGGCAAACTGGCGCTGGGCGGTACTTGCCTGAACGTCGGTTGCATTCCTTCCAAGGCGCTGCTGGACAGCTCCTGGAAATTCCACGAAGCCCAGGATGGCTTCGCGATCCACGGCATCAACCATGCTGGCGTGACCATGGACGTACCGGCGATGGTCGGTCGTAAAGCCAACATCGTCAAGGGCCTGACTTCCGGCGTTGCCACCTTGTTCAAGGCCAACGGCGTCACTTCCCTGCAAGGCCACGGCAAGCTGCTGGCTGGCAAGAAAGTTGAAATCACCAAGCCAGACGGCTCGACCGAAATCATCGAAGCCGAAAACGTGATCCTGGCTCCAGGTTCGCGTCCAATCGACATTCCGCCTGCTCCAGTCGACAACAACGTGATCGTTGATTCGACCGGCGCCCTGGAATTCCAGGCTGTGCCTAAGCGCCTGGGCGTGATCGGCGCCGGCGTGATCGGTCTGGAGCTGGGTTCGGTGTGGTCCCGCCTCGGTGCTGAAGTGACCGTGCTGGAAGCCCTGGACACGTTCCTGCTGGCTGCCGACACCGCCGTTTCCAAGGAAGCGCTGAAAACCCTGACCAAGCAAGGTCTGGACATCAAGCTGGGCGCTCGCGTCACCGGCTCGAAAGTCAACGGCGAAGAAGTTGTCGTCAACTACACCGACAAGGATGGCGAAAAAACCATCACTTTCGACAAGCTGATCGTAGCCGTGGGTCGCCGTCCAGTGACCACCGACCTGCTGGCTGCCGACAGTGGCGTGAACATCGACGAGCGTGGTTTCATCCACGTTGACGATCACTGCGCGACCACCGTGCCGGGCGTCTACGCCATCGGCGACGTGGTTCGCGGCATGATGCTGGCGCACAAGGCTTCCGAAGAAGGCATCATGGTTGTCGAGCGCATCAAGGGTCACAAAACCCAGATGAACTACGACCTGATCCCATCTGTTATCTACACCCACCCGGAAATTGCATGGGTCGGCAAGAACGAACAGCAGTTGAAAGCTGAAGGCGTTGAAGTTAACGTCGGCACCTTCCCGTTTGCCGCTTCTGGCCGTGCCATGGCAGCCAACGACACCGGTGGTTTTGTCAAAGTCATCGCTGATGCCAAGACTGACCGCGTATTGGGCGTCCACGTGATTGGCCCGAGCGCTGCAGAACTGGTTCAGCAAGGCGCGATCGGTATGGAATTCGGCACCAGTGCCGAGGACCTGGGCATGATGGTCTTCTCCCATCCGACCCTGTCCGAAGCGTTGCACGAAGCAGCGTTGGCAGTGAATGGCGGCGCCATCCACATCGCCAACCGCAAGAAGCGCTAAGCGAGATAATAAGAAACCACGGCGGAGTTGCCCGTCGTGAGCCTTGCGCGCAAGACTCACCGCGGAATATCCGCTGGACGCAGCCTTGCGCAGCTTTACGGGCCTTGAGCCCCGCAAGTTGCGCGAGCAGCAGTCACAGGTGGCGCGGCACTCATAATGAGCGCAGCGCCGAATGCGCAGTACCTAACGAAGACGGTAAAAAGCATGAATCTTCACGAGTATCAGGGTAAGCAGCTGTTCGCTGAATACGGCCTGCCAGTTTCCAAGGGCTACGCAGTAGACACCCCGGAAGCAGCAGCAGAAGCTTGCGACAAAATCGGCGGCAGCGAGTGGGTTGTCAAAGCCCAGGTCCACGCCGGTGGTCGCGGTAAAGCGGGCGGCGTTAAGCTGGTTCGCAGCAAAGAAGACGCCAAGGCCTTCGCACAGCAGTGGCTGGGCAAGCGTCTGGTGACTTACCAGACTGATGCCAATGGCCAGCCAGTCACCAAGATCCTGGTTGAATCGTGCACTGATATCGCTAAAGAGCTGTACCTGGGCGCTGTCGTTGACCGTTCGAGCCGTCGCATCGTGTTCATGGCTTCCACCGAAGGTGGCGTGGACATCGAGAAGATCGCTCACGAAACCCCAGAAAAAATTCTGAAAGCCACCATCGACCCACTGGTTGGCGCTCAGCCATTCCAGGGTCGCGAGCTGGCTTTCCAGCTGGGCCTGGAAGGCAAGCAAGTTGCCCAGTTCGCCAAGATCTTCGTTGGTCTGGCCAAACTGTTCCAGGATCACGATCTGGCCCTGCTGGAAGTGAACCCGCTGGTGATCAAGGCTGACGGCGATCTGCACTGCCTGGACGCCAAGATCAACATCGACGCCAACGCCATGTACCGTCAGCCTAAGCTGAAGACTTTCCACGATCCGTCGCAAGACGATCCGCGCGAAGCGCACGCTGCCAAGTTCGAACTGAACTACGTAGCGCTGGAAGGCAACATCGGCTGCATGGTCAACGGTGCTGGCCTGGCCATGGGTACCATGGACATCGTCAACCTGCATGGCGGCAAACCAGCCAACTTCCTCGACGTGGGCGGTGGTGCTACCAAAGAACGCGTGACCGAAGCCTTCAAGATCATCCTGTCCGACTCCAACGTCGCAGCAGTACTGGTCAACATCTTCGGCGGCATCGTTCGTTGCGACATGATTGCCGAAGGCATCATCGGTGCAGTGAAAGAAGTCGGCGTTAAAATCCCGGTTGTTGTTCGCCTTGAAGGTAACAACGCTGAACTGGGCGCTAAAGTACTGGCAGAAAGCGGTTTGAACATCATCGCGGCTACCAGCCTGACCGACGCTGCTCAACAAGTTGTCAAAGCTGCGGAGGGCAAATAATGAGCGTCCTGATCAATAAAGACACCAAAGTTATCTGCCAGGGTATTACCGGTTCGCAAGGTAGTTTCCACACCCAGCAAGCCATCGAATATGGCACCAAGATGGTTGGCGGCGTAACTCCGGGCAAAGGCGGCACCGAGCACCTGGGCCTGCCAGTGTTCAACACCGTGAAAGACGCTGTAGCGGCCACTGGCGCCACCGCCAGCGTGATCTACGTTCCAGCTCCTTTCTGCAAGGACTCCATCCTGGAAGCGGCATTCGGCGGCATCAAGCTGATCGTCTGCATCACCGAAGGCATTCCTACCCTGGACATGCTGGACGCTAAAGTTAAGTGCGACGAGCTGGGCGTAGTCCTGATCGGCCCTAACTGCCCAGGCGTGATCACTCCAGGCGAATGCAAGATCGGCATCATGCCTGGTCACATTCACTTGCCAGGCAAGGTCGGTATCGTTTCCCGTTCCGGCACCCTGACCTACGAAGCTGTGAAGCAGACCACTGACGCCGGTTTCGGTCAGTCGACTTGCGTCGGCATCGGCGGTGACCCGATCCCGGGCTCCAACTTCATCGACATCCTGAAGCTGTTCCAGGAAGACCCGAAGACCGAAGCGATCGTGATGATCGGTGAGATCGGCGGTTCGGCTGAAGAAGAAGCGGCTGCCTACATCAAGGCACACGTGACCAAGCCGGTTGTTTCCTACATCGCTGGTGTGACTGCCCCTGCGGGCAAGCGCATGGGCCATGCTGGCGCAATCATCTCTGGCGGCAAAGGCACTGCAGACGAGAAATTCGCTGCGCTGCAAGACGCGGGCGTTAAAACCGTGCGTTCGCTGGCAGACATCGGCAAGGCCCTGGCCGAGCTGACCGGTTGGGCTGTCAAGTAAGCCTCGCGCTTAGCTGACGCTTCACCACACAAAGGTCACCTTCGGGTGGCCTTTGTGCTTTCCGGGGTTTAATAAAGATCAAAATGTGGGAGGGGGCTTGCCCCCGATTGCAGTGGGTCCGTCAATAAATACAGTGACTGACACGCCGCCATCGGGGGCAAGCCCCCTCCCACATTTGCCTGTATTGCCAAATTAGGTATGAAAATGCGACATGCAGATGTCGCTTATCGGACAGTCCGCCCCGCAACAGTGCGTTCGTCAGCCAATTTCTGTAACCTAGCCGCCTCTTTATGCGTGCGCATCCCAAAAGGAAGCCTCGCGCTAGACCGGTCGGCCGCCATAAGGGCTGGCAGCATTTCCCTCATCCACAGGGAATCCCTCTCTAAATTCCGATTCAGTAGTGTGGTATTTCCCGAAATGAAAGTGTTGAAAAGCCAGGACATCCTGGCGTTGGGCTTTATGACCTTTGCCCTGTTCGTGGGCGCCGGCAACATCATCTTCCCGCCTATCGTTGGACTGCAGTCGGGGCCTCACGTCTGGATGGCAGCGCTGGGCTTCCTGATCACCGCAGTCGGCTTGCCGGTGGTCACCGTGATCGCCCTGGCCAAGGTCGGTGGTGGCATGGACGCGTTGAGCAGCCCGATCGGCAAGATCGCCGGTGGCCTGCTCGCGGCGGCGGCGTATCTGGCGGTAGGGCCGCTGTTCGCCACCCCGCGTACCGCGACCGTGTCCTTCGAAGTGGGCCTGGCGCCGCTGACCGGTGAAAGCCCGCTGGCGCTGTTCCTCTATAGCTCGGTGTACTTCCTCGTGGTGTTCTTTGTCTCCCTGTACCCAGGTCGGCTGCTGGACACCGTGGGGCGTTTCCTGGCGCCGCTGAAAATCATCGCCCTGGCCATTCTCGGCATCGCCGCGTTTGCCTTGCCGGCCGGTGATGTGGGCGTCGCTACCCCGGAATATGTCGCCGCACCGTTTTCCCAAGGCTTTATCCAGGGTTACCTGACCATGGATACCCTGGGTGCCCTGGTGTTTGGCATCGTGATCGTCAATGCCATCCGCTCCCGTGGCGTCGAGTCGCCCAAGTTGATCACCCGTTACGCCATCATTGCGGGCTTGATTGCCGGCGTGGGCCTGGCCCTGGTGTACTTCAGCCTGTTCCGCCTGGGTTCGGGCAGCCATGCAGTGGCTGCCGGTGCCACGAACGGTGCTGCGGTGCTGCACGCCTATGTGCAACACACCTTCGGCTCCCTGGGCAGTGGCTTCCTGGCCGTGCTGATCTCCCTGGCGTGCCTGGTGACCGCGGTAGGCCTGACCTGTGCCTGCGCCGAGTACTTCAGCAAGATCCTGCCGCTGTCCTACAAGACCCTGGTGGTGATCCTGGCGCTGTTCTCGTTGTTCGTCTCGAACCTGGGCCTGACCAAGCTGATTGCCTTCTCGATCCCGGTGCTGACCGCGATCTATCCGCCGTGCATCGTGCTGGTGGCGCTGAGTTTCTGCAAAGACTTCTGGCAGGAGCAGGGCCGTATCGTTGGCCCTGTAATGCTGGTGTCGTTCATCTTTGGCTGCATCGATGCGCTCAAGGGCGCTGGCCTGGCGGGCTGGATGCCTTCGCAATTGGCCAACCTGCCATTGAGCGAGCAGGGCCTGGCGTGGCTGGTGCCGTCAGTGATGACACTGGTCGTGGCGTTCGCGGTCGATCGCATGCTCGGCAAGCGCAGCGAAGCTATCGCATAACCCACGTTTCTCGCTGTACTGAAATGCCCCGTATCAATCGATACGGGGCATTTTTTATGGGTGAACGGCAGTGTCTTTTTATGTGCGCTAACGTCGAACTGACGCAAATACTTTTCAGCCCTCATTCTGCAAAGGACCCGCATGTCGTTCATCGAAACCAATCAGATCCACCTGCTTGCCGCCCTATGGTTCGCCCTTTGCTGGGGTGGCTATACCCGGTACGCCATTTGGAAGGCCCGCGACACGGCCTGCCTCGCCAGCGTGCTGCACCTGTACCGCGAAGACTGGATGCGCCGTATGCTGCTGCGCGACAACCGCATCGCCGACGCCAGTGTGATCGGCAACCTGGAGCGCAACGCTTCGTTCTTCGCCTCCAGCACGTTGATCATCCTCGCCGGCATTCTCACGGTGTTGGGTGCTTCAGAGCGGGCGGTGTCGTTGCTGGCGGACATACCGATGGTGCAACAAGCATCCCAAGGCATGTCGGAGATCAAGCTGCTGTGCCTGGCGCTGGTGTTCGTCTATGCGTTCTTTACGTTCAGTTGGTGCATGCGTCAGTACAACTTCGCGGCGGTGCTGGTCGGCTCGGCGCCGATGATCGGCGAGCGGGATGTGTCGGAGCAGGAGCGCAAGGCATTTGCTCTGCGTGCGGCGCGAGTCATCTCCATGGCGGCCAACCAGTTCAACTTTGGCCTGCGCTCTTATTACTTCGGCATGACCATGCTGGCGTGGTTTGTCAGCCCCTGGCTATTCATGTTGATGAGCGCCGGGGTGGTGTTGGTGCTGTATCGGCGGGAGTTTCATTCCGACGTGCTGCAAGTGATGGTGTTTACCCAGACGGATACACCGCCGTCGGAACCGGTTAAAGAAGCAGTTTGATCAACCCTTCAAGTAAAAACACCAGGCAAAGTAAAGCCCGCTATCTAAGCGGGCTTCCTTTTTACAGCGAAGCTGTTACAAACCGCGGTCTCAAGAACCGGTAGCAGGTGCTGCTTCTTTTGCGGCGGCTTGGTTCGATTCAGCCTGAGCTTTGGCAGCTTCGGCGTTTTCTTTCGCAGCGTCGTTCACTTTATCCTGAGCCTTGGCCATATCTTTCTGAGCTTGCTCAGAATGGGCTGCAGCGTCTTGGGCTTTGTCTTCGGATTTCTTGTCGCAGGCAGCCAGACCGAGGGCAGCGGCCAGCATCATGGAAATAGCTAAAGTCTTGCGCATGGGTGTTTCTCCTTATTGAAGATATCTACTGGCCTTTCGAGCATGGCGGTTCGGCATTAGTTCCTTTTATTCGGTAGATATATAAATCGCTGACTAACAGGAACTTTTGCCCTGCCGCCCATTCTGCGGATCAACACTAATAAGAGTCTGGAACGAATGAGCGAAAATCCCCTGTTAGAGCGTGCGAAGCGCTTTGTATCGGCCTTGCGCCACTGTCAGGTGCTGGGCATTACCGCTCATCAGGCCAGCGAGGAGGGCATCACGCTGATCATGCCGTATGCGCCCCATCTGGTCGGCGATCCCCAATCCGGGGTGATTCACGGTGGCGCGCTGACCTCCCTGATGGACACCGCCTGCGGCATGGCCACCCTGTGCGTATTGCCGGAGTTCGAGGTTTGTCCGACCCTCGACCTGCGCGTCGACTACATGCATCCCGCTACCCCACACAAACCGGTGTACGGCTTCGCCCAATGCTACAGGGTGACCACCGACGTGATCTTCACCCGTGGCTTCGCCTACCAGGATGACCCGCAGCAACCCATCGCCCATGTGGTTGGTACATTCATGCGCATGGGCAAGCGCCTCAAGGGCACGCAAGGACTGGGCAGCACGATCAAGGGGGAGCAGGCATGACGCACCGATTCAAGACCCGCCTGGAGCAGGCCCACGGGCGCGGCGATTACGCCGCGCTGCTCAACCTGATCCCCTACGCCAGGCTGATCGGCATCGAATGCACCCGGCTGGGGGATGAGCTGCTGTTTCGCCTGCCGGCCAACAAGGACAATATTGGTAACCCCATATTGCCGGCGCTGCACGGCGGGGTGATCGCGGGCTTCATGGAGCTGTCGGCGGCCTTGCACCTGCTGGTGTTCACGGGCGCGCCGGGCATTCCGAAAATCATCGATTTTTCCCTGGATTACCTGCGCGCCGGCCAATTTCGCGACACTTACGCCAAATGCCAGGTATGGCGCCAGGGCCGACGGGTGGCGAATGTGGCGATCACCGCCTGGCAGAGCACCGCGGCCGAGCCCATTGCCACGGCTCGCGCGCATTTCAAGATCGAGGAACCAGGTCGCCCTTGAAATCCTGCTCTTAGCCCCCAACTTTGATGACAACCCGCCGCCAACCCTCTAGGGCGCGGCCATTGCCATCCAATTGGAGTTTGATGACCATGAGTGTGGAAACTCAAAAGGAAACCCTGGGCTTCCAGACCGAGGTGAAGCAACTGCTGCACCTCATGATCCATTCGCTGTATTCCAACAAGGAAATCTTCCTTCGCGAATTGATCTCGAACGCCTCTGACGCTGTCGACAAATTACGTTTCGAAGCCCTGTCCAAGCCTGAGTTGCTGGAAGGTGGCGCCGAACTGAAAATTCGTGTGAGCTTCGACAAGGACGCCAAGACCGTCACGATCGAAGACAACGGTATCGGCATGAGCCGTGACGATGCGGTGGCCCACCTGGGCACCATCGCCAAATCTGGCACCGCCGATTTCATGAAGAACCTCTCGGGCGACCAGAAGAAAGATTCGCACCTGATCGGCCAATTCGGCGTGGGCTTCTACTCGGCCTTCATCGTTGCCGACAAGGTTGAAGTATTCAGCCGCCGTGCCGGCCTCGACGCCAGCGAAGGCGTGCACTGGTCCTCCAAAGGCGAGGGCGAGTTCGAAATCGCCACCGTCGACAAGGCTGACCGCGGCACCCGTATCGTGCTGCACCTGAAGTCCGGTGAAAACGAATTCGCCGATGGCTGGCGCCTGCGCAATATCGTCAAGAAGTACTCCGACCACATCGCCCTGCCGATCGAACTGCCGAAAGAACAAGCGGCTGCTGAAGGCGAAGAGGTCCCTGCCCAGGAATGGGAAGTGGTCAACCGTGCCAGCGCGCTGTGGACCCGTCCGCGTACCGAGATCAAGGACGAGGAATACCAGGAGTTCTACAAGCACATCGGTCACGACTACGAAAACCCGCTGAGCTGGAGCCACAACAAGGTCGAAGGCAAGCTGGAATACAACTCGCTGCTGTACGTGCCGGCCCGTGCTCCGTTCGACCTGTACCAGCGTGAAGCGCCAAGAGGCCTGAAACTCTACGTACAGCGCGTGTTCGTGATGGACCAGGCGGAATCGTTCCTGCCGCTGTACCTGCGCTTCATCAAGGGTGTGGTCGATTCCAACGACCTGTCGCTGAACGTGTCGCGGGAAATCCTGCAGAAAGACCCGATCATCGACTCGATGAAGTCGGCGCTGACCAAGCGCGTGCTCGACATGCTGGAAAAACTGGCGAAGAACGAGCCTGAGCAATACAAGGGCTTCTGGAAAAACTTCGGCCAAGTCATGAAAGAAGGCCCGGCGGAAGACTTTGCCAACAAGGAAAAAATCGCCGGCCTGCTGCGTTTTGCTTCCACCCAGGACGACGACGGCGAGCAGGTTGTGTCCCTGGCCGAGTACCTGGCGCGCGCCAAGGAAGGTCAGGACAAGATCTACTACCTCACTGGCGAAACCTACGCCCAGGTCAAGAACAGCCCGCACCTGGAAGTCTTCCGCAAGAAAGGCATCGAAGTGCTGCTGCTGACCGACCGTATCGATGAGTGGCTGATGAGCTACCTCAACGAGTTCGACGGCAAGCCCTTTGTCGACGTGGCCCGTGGTGACCTGGACCTGGGTAATCTGGACTCCGAGGAAGAGAAGAAAGAAGCCGAAGAAGTCGCCAAGTCCAACGAGGGCCTGGTCGAGCGCATCAAGGCATCCTTGGGCGATGCTGTCAGCGAAGTGCGCGTGTCGCACCGCCTGACCGATTCCCCGGCGATCCTGGCCATCGGCGAGCAGGACCTGGGCATGCAAATGCGCCAGATCCTCGAAGCCAGCGGGCAGAAGGTTCCGGACTCCAAGCCGATCTTCGAATTCAACCCGGCTCACCCGCTGATCGAGAAACTCGACGGTGAGCCGAGCGAAGAGCGTTTTGGCGACCTGTCGCACATCCTCTTCGACCAGGCGGCCCTGGCCGCTGGTGACAGCCTGAAAGACCCGGCTGCCTATGTGCGCCGCCTGAACAAGCTGTTGGTTGAACTGTCGGTTTGACCCTGATGTAGAAAAACCCGCTTCGGCGGGTTTTTTCGTTCTAACGCACCTCAACTGGAGTAAATGATGAGCCAAGTCACTGTACGTTCCGTGGTCTATCAGATTGATGGCCAGTCCTACGAAAGCCGCCTGGCGTTCGACGCCAATCATAAAGGCCCGCTGCCGGGGCTGTTGATGGCGCCGAACTGGATGGGGGTGAGTGCGGGTGCCGAAGAGATCGCCAAAAGTGTGGCCGGCAAGGGCTACGTGGTACTGATCGCCGACCTGTACGGGCAGACCGTACGCCCGTCGAATGGCGATGAGGCCGGCGCAGCGATGATGCCGCTGAAGAACGACCGTGCGTTGTTGAACAAGCGTATGCAGGCGGCCTTCGAGCAGTTGCAGGGACAGACCGAGGCCGTTGTCGATACGTCGAAACTGGCGACCTTTGGTTTCTGCTTCGGTGGTTGCTGCTCCCTGGAGCTGGCGCGTACCGGTGCGCCGGTCAAGGCAGCCATCTCGTTCCACGGCACCCTCGACACGCCAAACCCGGCGGACGCAAAGAACATCAAGGGCTCAGTGCTGGTGCTGCACGGCGCTTGCGACCCGCTGGTGCCGAAGGAACAACTGCCGGCGTTCGAAGATGAAATGAACGCAGCCGGCGTGGATTGGCAACTGCTGAGCTACGGCGGCGCGGTGCATTCCTTCACCGACCCCCATGCCAATGTGCCGGGCAAGATGATGTACGACGCCAAGACCGCCAAACGGGCGTTCCAGTCGATGCATAACTTGCTGGATGAAGTGTTCAAGGCCTGATTTTTCAGCGCCTGTCCGGGCCTAATCGGGGGCAAGCCCCCTCCCACACTTGGATGCAATCACTGATCAAATGTGGGAGGGGGCTTGCCCCCGATGGCTATCTCAATGGCAACTCAATTCTTTCAGACTCACCCGGCACCGTCGGCCAATCCCCGGCTGCCCAGCGCTGCCTGGCCTGTTCAATCACCGCCGGATCACTCGCGACAAAATTCCAATTGATCCGCCGTGGCCCATCCAGCGGCGCGCCACCAAACACCACAAGGTGGCAATCGCTCTCGGCAAACAGTGTCATCTCCTGCCCCGCGGGCAATACCACCAGGCTGTGCACTTCCAGCGCCACGCCGTCCAACTGAGCTTCACCCTCCAATACATACACCGCACGTTCTTCATGCTCTTCAGGCACCAGCAGGGTCGTAGCCGTCTGCATCCGCACCTCCGCATACAAGGTGGGCGACAGCACCGGCACCGGTGACTTGAGACAGAACCCATCCCCTGCGATCAGGCGTATCTGCACGCCCAGGTTCTCACTCACCGGCAGACTCGCCGCCGGGTGATGGCTGTAATGTCCCGGCCCGGTCTCGTGGTCTTTGGGCGAGGCCAGCCACACTTGCAGCCCGTGCAGGCTGAAACCCTCGGCCCTGAGGGCTTCGGGTGTGCGTTCGACATGAGCGATGGCACTGCCGGCGGTCATCCAGCTGACGTCGCCGGCCTGCACCACCTGGTCCGAGCCCAGGCTGTCCTTGTGCTGCAACGCGCCTTCGAACAGATAGGTGAGGGTGGACAGCCCGATATGCGGGTGTTGGCGGATATTCATGCCATCGCCCGGTGCATAGCGGGTCAGCAGCATATGGTCGAAAAACACAAAAGGCCCGACGCTGCGGCATTCGCGCGACGGCAGCGGGCGCAGGATCGGTTGCCCTTCGACATCTTCGGGGCGAGGGCGGATCACGGTGAGGGTGGTCATGGTGCGTCCCAGTCTGAGCGGGTTGGATGCTGCTGAGCATAACCCGCTCGACGGGAGGTTGCCGCTATTGGCTGAAGGCGCCTTCCGACAGCTTGGTGTCGATGCTGATCTCGGCGGTAGTCATCAGCTTGTGCACCGGGCAGCGATCCGCTACGCGATGCAGCTCATCGCGTTGTTCGTCAGTGAGTACGCCCTTGAGCGTGAGCTTGACGTTGAGTCTGTATTTGCCCTTTTGTTCTTCGGTGGCGTCGTGGCTGACTTCCACGGTCACGCCGGTGAGCGGGATGTCTTTTTTCTGGGCGTAGAGCTTCACGGTCAGGGCTTTGCACGAGGCCAGGGCAGCGTCGAAGTAGTCATGGGGGGAGGGCGCCGAATCGTCACCGCCCAGCCTTTTGGGCAGGTCGGTGAACAACTCGTGGTTGTCGATGTTGAGGCTATGGCGAAAGTTGTCCTGGTTCAGGGTGTTTACGGTAACTGGCATGGCAAACCTCACAGGGTGGCAGGATGAAGGTCATGCAGTTATAGAGCATGCTGGCACTTCGGTGTTCCTTGTTTTTGCCGGATGAACCCCGGCAAGGCGTTCAGGGTCTACCCGTATCAGCCCCTATCGAGGTGTTACCGTGCCCTGGACTCGCCTGACTCTTGCCCTGTTGTTCGCCGCCGGCAGCCTGGCCGCGCAGGCCCGCGACTATGCCTATAGCGATGCGCACCTGCATTACGTGGACTTCTTCCAGGAAACGGCGGGCATGGACAAGCTGCTCAAGGCGATGGCCGACAATCGCATCGATCACGTGATGATTTCTGGTATTCCCGTTGCGAAGAAATGGCACGAGGACGAACCCAAGCGACCGCGCTACTACGCCGGCGACGACGCGGATGCCTATTGGTACAGCGCCACCGATGTGATCGTGGCCGCAGCGGTCAACAAACTGACCCCTGGGCAGCGCCAGCACTTTCATCCGTTCCTGTCCGGCTTCAACCCCAACGACAAGAACTCGGCCGCCCATATCCAGCGTATGCTCGATCTCAATCCAGGGCTGTGGCAGGGCATCGGCGAGGTTTTTACCCGACATGACGACCTCACGGCCATCACTGCTGGCGACACACCACGGGCCAATAACGAAGCCATGACCCGCATCTATCACCTGGCGGCGGAAAATGACTTGCCGGTGATGCTGCACTCCAACATCACCTCCAAGCGCGAGCGCAACCCGCTGTACCTGGCTGAGGTCGAAGAACCCCTGCGCAACCACCCGCACACCCGTTTTATCTGGGCCCATGCTGGCACCAGCAAGGAGATCCATCGTCACCAGGTACAGATGGACTTTTTGCTGCCCACCTTGAGCCGCATGCTGGAGGCGTACCCCAACCTTTACATCGATCTGTCCTGGAGCGTGCTCACGCCCTACTTGCTGGATGATGCAGGCCAGCCTCGCCCCGAGTGGGTAAAACTGGTGGAGCGCTTTCCCGAGCGCTTTATGCTCGGCTCGGACGTCGTAGGGCGCTTCAACAAGTTGGGTAAGCAAATGCGCAGCTTCGACCCGTTCCTCGATGCACTCTCCGAAGGGGTCGCCCGCAAAGTGGCCCGCGATAACTTCCTGGCGATCCTGCCTGAGTCGACTCGCGATGGCGCCGCTGATTGATATCGCCTTTTGCTCTTGCGTCGGTATAGGGCACAGGCAGTTGCAAGCCTTGAGCGACAAGCTGCAAGTGGTTCGAGTGCTCTTCCCTTGCGGCTATAGCTTGAAACCTATAGCTCTGAAAGCAAAAAGCCCCGAACCAGTCGGGGCTTTTTCATGCAATCAAGCTACAGGTCTTACTGACCCTGCCAGCGTTTCAGCACCAGGGTGGCGTTGGTGCCACCGAAGCCGAAGCTGTTGCTCATCACGGTATCGATTTTTGCATTCTCGACAGTCTTGGTTAGGATTGGCATATCCGCCACAACCGGATCAATCTCGTCGATGTTGGCTGAGCCGGCCATGAAGTTGCCTTCCATCATCAGTAGGCAGTAGATCGCTTCGTGAACGCCGGCGGCGCCCAGGGAGTGACCGGACAGGCTCTTGGTAGAGCTGATGGCCGGGGCCTTGTCGCCGAATACCGCACGCACGCCTTCCATTTCCTTGGCATCGCCGACCGGAGTCGAGGTGCCGTGGGTGTTCAGGTAGTCGATTGGGGTGTCCACGGTGGACATGGCCATCTGCATGCAGCGGATGGCGCCTTCACCGCTTGGGGCAACCATGTCGTAGCCGTCGGAGGTCGCGCCGTAGCCGACGATTTCCGCGTAGATCTTGGCGCCACGGGCCAGGGCGTGCTCCAGCTCCTCGACCACCACCATGCCGCCACCGCCGGCAATGACAAAACCGTCACGCTTGGCGTCGTAGGCGCGGGAGGCCTTTTCCGGGGTTTCGTTGTACTGGGTGGACAGTGCACCCATGGCGTCGAACAGGAACGACTGGCTCCAATGTTCTTCTTCACCGCCGCCGGCGAACACGATGTCCTGCTTGCCCAGCTGGATCTGCTCAACGGCAGTCCCGATGCAGTGAGCGCTGGTGGCGCACGCGGAGGAGATCGAGTAGTTCACGCCCTTGATCTGGAACGGCGTGGCCAGACAGGCCGAAACGGTGCTGCCCATTGTCCGTGTGACACGGTACGGGCCAACGCGCTTCACGCCTTTTTCGCGCAGGATGTCCAGCGCTTCCATCTGGTTGAGGGTCGATGCGCCGCCGGAGCCGGCGATCAGGCCGGTGCGTACGTTCGATACCTGGTCGTCGCTCAGGCCGGAGTCGGCGATCGCGTCTTTCATCGCCAGGTAGGCGTAGGCGGCAGCGTGGCCGACGAAGCGATAGATCTTGCGATCGATCAGTTCTTCGAGGGGCAGGTCGATGGAGCCGGAAACCTGGCTACGCAGACCCATTTCGGCATATTCCGGGTTGAAGCGGATGCCAGGGCGACTTGCACGCAGGTTAGCGGTGACGGTCTCTTTGTCATTGCCCAGGCAAGAAACAATGCCCAGACCAGTGATAACGACGCGGCGCATGCGGATAACCCTTAAAAGTTGTCAGTGGAAGTGAATACGCCGACCCGAAGGCCTTCGGCAGTATAGATCTCGCGACCGTCGACGCTCACCGAACCATCGGCGATGGCCAGGTTCAGCTTGCCCTTGAGGACGCGCTTGATCTGAATGTTGTAGGTGACTTTCCTGGCGGTCGGCAGGACCTGGCCAAAGAACTTCACTTCGCCCGAACCCAGGGCGCGACCGCGGCCCGGCAGGCCTTGCCAGCCCAGGAAGAAACCGACCAGCTGCCACATGGCGTCAAGGCCCAGGCAGCCCGGCATCACAGGGTCGCCTTCGAAATGGCAGGCGAAGAACCACAGGTCCGGGGTGATATCCAGCTCGGCGACCAATTCACCTTTGCCGTACTTGCCACCCTCTTCGCTGATATGGGTGATGCGATCCACCATCAGCATGTTCGGGGCGGGCAGTTGCGCGTTACCTGGGCCGAACAGCTCACCGCGACTGCAGCGCAGCAGATCTTCCCGAGTAAAGGCGTTTTGTTTGGTCATGCGAGCTCCTCAATAATCCCATGCGGCAGGGTAGGGCAAATCTTCCCGAACCGAATGAAGCGTTCATGCCTCATGTCGGCAGCCTACACGTAGACTATTGCGTTGTAGTGAAAGTCACAGCGGCAAGGTACTGAATGTACACTTGTTCACTGAAATTTTAAACCGGGCCCGTTTATGGGCCCGTTCGGGTGCCTAAGACTGCCGCACTTTCGTCTTTCACGCCAGTCGGAGTTGGCTGATGGCGCGGCGCTATTGCACCCAGCGCTGCAGGATTTGCTGCAAATCCGTACGTTTGAACGGCTTGGCCAGGTAATCGTTCATTCCGGCTGCCAGGCAGGCTTCACGGTCGCCCTGCAACGCGTTGGCAGTCAGGGCGATGATTGGCAGGTCGGCGCAGCCCGGCAGTTGACGGATCTTGCGGGTGGCCTCGTAGCCGTCGATCAACGGCAGCCGGCAATCCATCAGGATCGCGGTGAAAATCAGGCTCTCGGCACTGCGGATCGCTTCGGCACCATCGGTGGCCAGGCTCACTTCAAAGCCCAGGCTGCGCAACATGGCTTCGACCACGGTGCGGTTGACCGGGTTGTCCTCCACCAGCAATACATGGCGACCAGCGCCGGCGTTAGCTTTGCCGTCGGCGCCTTGCGCGATGGCCGGCACGCTCTGCTGGTCGATGGCCAGGGGAATTTCCAGAGTAAATACCGAGCCGCGGCCTTCTTCACTTTGCGCGCGCAGGGTGCCGCCCATGCGTTCGGCCAGGGTACGGGCGATGGGCAGGCCGAGGCCGGTGCCGCCGTAACGTCTTGAAATGGAACTGTCGGCCTGCTGGAACGCGTCGAACATCAACTCCAGGCGTTCGGCGGAAATCCCGATGCCACTGTCGCGCACGGTGCAGGTGAACCACACCAGTTCATGGTCAAGGGTCTGCCAATGGGGTTCGACACTGACGCTGCCCTGCTCGGTGAACTTCAGCGCGTTGCCGATCAGGTTCACCAGGATCTGGCGGATTCGCGTCGGGTCGCCCTGCACGCGCAAGGCGTCCAACCCCGGGGGTATCGACAGTTTCAATGCCAGCCCGCGCTGCTGGGCGCTGTGCTGGAACGCCTGGGCGCAGCTGTTGATCAGGTCCGCCAGGTTGAACGGAATATGCTCCAGTTCCAGGGCAGCGCGTTCGATGCGCGAGAAGTCGAGGATGTCGTTGATGACCTTGAGCAAATGCTCGGTGGACTCGGAGGCCAGCGCCGCGTACTCGGCCTGCTCCTCGGTCATCTCGGTGGTTTCCAGCAACTGCAACATGCCCAGCACGCCGTTCATGGGCGTGCGCAGCTCATGGCTCATCATCGCCAGGAAATCCGACTTGGCGTTGTTGGCGCGCTCGGCCTCTTCGCGGGTCTGGATCAACTGGGCCATGGCCTGCTGCTGTTCGCGGCTGGCCTGGTTGAGGCCTTCGGCCAGGTTATTGATGTGTCGCGACAGGTCGCCCAGTTCCGAGTCGTCCACGATCGGCAGCGGCGTCTTGTAGTCACCTTGCTGGATGGCTTTTACCGCGTGGCCCATGGCGCTGATCGGCTGAGACAGGCTGGCGGCCAGGCGCCGCGCGAGCAGGAAGGTAAACAGAAGGGCGAACAGCGCCAGGATGCCGGCCTTGAACAGGATTTCCTGCTGGCGCTGGCTGAATGCGTCGTTGGACATGCCGACGATCACCCGGCCCAGGTAGTCGGCCCGCGGTGCCTTGGGTTCGTTGAGGTTGTCCTGGAAAAAATCATTGCCCAACTGGATGTGTTGCAGGCGAATCGGTGCCTGGAACACTTTGACGGACAACGAACGGTCGTGTTTTTCCGACGGTTGCTCGACATACACCAGGATGTTCTCGCTGCTGTCCTGGATCTCCAGGAACCGCACATGGGGCGTAGCGAGCGTGGCGCGCAGCAGGCTGTCGAGCACTTCGTTGTTGCCGGAGATCACCCCGTACTCGGTGGCGGGCGCCAGTTGGTTGGCGATCAACTGGCCGGTGTGGTCCAGTTCCTGGCGCAAGTCCTGGATCCGCACGAAGGTGAAAAAGCTGATCAGCAGCAACGTCAGCAACAGCGCCGGGCCCAGGGTGATGAGCTGGGTGCGGGTGTTGATGTCCCAACGACGGCGCAAGGTCATGGGCGTTTTTCTCCTTCGGCCAGGCGGATCGCGACGCCGGCTTCGTCCACCTGTTCGATCCCCAGTGAGCGCGCGACTTGCGGGTTGCCCACGACTTTGAAGTGTTCCGGGTACAGCGAGCGCGGCCAGTTGGCCGGCGGGTGGTCGAGCAAACGGTCAAGCACGGCCAGCCAGTCGGTCTGGTCGCTGTAGGTGCTGGCCAGGCTGCCGGCCCGCACAAAGCCTGCATTCGGGCCCACCAGCGGCAATTGCTGGGCATAGCTGCTCAGCAACAGGTTCTTCGCGGTTTTCGAGTTGTACAACTGCGGGTCATCCAGGCCGAGCAGCACGTCACTGTTCCTGAACAGATTTTGCAGCGGGCGGCTGTCATTAATGTTGTCCCAGAGCTGTGGCACGATTTCCAGGCCGAGGGGTGTGGCGTGCTGGCGCAGTTCGGGCAGCAGGAACTCACTGTCGGCGCCGTAGAGCACGCCGATGCGCCGCGCCTGGGGCAGGATGGCGGCGATCAGGCGCAGTTGGCGTTCCAGCGGTGGGTCGCTCCACAGCAGGCTGATGTGCGGGTGAGGTGTGGTGCCCAGGCGTTGATGGGCCTGCAACCTGCTGATACGCAGCACCAGGGTCGGCGGGCCCTGGGTCTCCTGCAGGCGCCAGTCGAGGCTGGGCAGGTCGAGCAGGATCAGGCGTGTGTTGGCCGGCAGTCGACCAGGGGCTGGCAGGTTTTTGAGCGGGGTGAAGGTGATGCGGTCTTCGGGGCGTTGCTGGGCCAGGGCCTGGGCAAAGGCCTGGACGCCAGCGCCGTCTTCGGCAGCGGTCAGCAGGATCTCGGCACTCCAGGCCGGCGCGGCAGACAGCAGGCAAGCGAACAGCACAATGCGTCGCCAGAGCGTGTAGATAAAAAAGCAGGTCATCCGTGACGAGTCGCCCATGTCAGAACTCTAACTCTGCGCTGAAGTAGAGCACGTGGCGATGGTCATAATTGTTATCGGCCCAGGTGGTGGGCTGGTGATCCAGGCGTTCTTGCAACATGCCAGCCAGCTCCACGTTGGCTTTGCCCAGGGCAATGCGCTTGGCCACCCGCAGGTCGACCCGTTCGAAGCGATATTGGTTGAGTGCGTCATCGCCGTAGTAGAACAGCGCGCTGGACCAGCCTTGGCCCCATTCACGCAACCAACCGGCAGAGCCACTGTTGCGTGCGGTCTGTGCCTTGTCCCGCGGGTTGCTGGTGCTGGCATCGACATAAGCATAGGTCAGCCGCAGGCGGTCGGCGTTGCTCACGCGCCAGTCGAACTGGGTTTCGGCACCGGTGAAGCGTGCGCTGTTGGCGTTGCTGGCAATGTACTGGTTATTGCGCAGCGGCGAACTGATCATGTCGGTAATTTCGTCGTAGAACAGTTTCACGTCCATGTTCAGCCCGATGTCGGCAAAGAAGCCGTTGTACCCCAGTTCCCGCGACTTCATCATCTCTTTATCGAGGTTTCCCGGCCCCCGCGTCTTTACGAAGTATTGCCCGGTGGTCTGACCGTAGGCCGGGGAGCTGAGGTTGGTGACGCGATAACTCCAGTTGACGTTGTTCTCGAACATGTCCGGCGAGCGGATGGCTTCGGAGTACACCGCGCGCAAGCCATGGCGCGGGTTGATCAGGTAGTTGACCGCTACCCGTGGCGTCAGCGAGTTGCCGCTCAGGTGCGTGTCTTCATACATGGCGCCGCCTTGCAGCAGCCAATGTTCGCTGGCGCGCCATTCCAACTGGCCGAACAGGCGCCAGGTGGTGTCGTCCAGGGTGCCGTTGAAGTAGGTATCGGAGTCGGCGCGGTCGTAGCGGTAGTTCATGCCGCTGACCAGGCGCAGGCTGTCGGACAGGCTGAGTGTGTCCTGGATTTCCAAGTCATAGCGACTTTCGCGGGTGCTCTGGTCGATGTCGCCGCACACGCTTTGACTGGCACCGTCGCGCCACTGCTGCAACACCTGGTTGGCCAGCGCTTGCTCGGCAGCGCTACCCGGCGGCGCGCTGCCCTGGCTGTAGGTGTCCATGTGACGGGCCAGCAGCTCGGCGTAGTTGGGGTTCATCTGCCACAGCTGGGTCAATTCCGGGCTGAACGACACCTTGGCGTCGCAGGCCTTCCAGATTTGCCGGCGATCCCACTGCTGGGCCGAGCCCTGGATGTAGAGGCTGTGTTCAGGGTTGAAATCGAAATTCCAGCGCAGCGAGCCGGCGTAATCCTTGGCCGTGACGTCGGAGTTGTTGCCACCTTCGGTAATCCCGGCGAATACCGGGCTGTAGGTATACGGACGTTGGTTGGTGCCTTCCTTCGCATCCAGTTGCCAGTCGATGCTCTGCTGCGCGTTCAACGTCTGGCTCACCGCCAGGCTGAAGCGATTGAGACGACGCCCGTCGCGGCGGTCGGCGCCAGCGGCGTCGCTGTCGAACCCATCGTCCTGCTGGCCGGACAGCGACAGGCGCAAATCGCCGGTTTCCCAGCCGATGCCCTGGCTGGCATAGAAGTCATTGATGCCACGCTCGCCACGCACCACTTTGACCCGTGTGCCGTGGCTGTTACCCGGCGAGCGCGTGAGAATGTTGACCACCGCCATCAAGGCATTGGCGCCGTAGCTGACGGTGTTGGGGCCGCGGAAGACTTCGATGCGCTCGATATCTTCCATCGCTACTGGAATGTCGCTCCAGTCCACGGTGGCCAGGCCGGCGCGGTACACCGAGCGGCCGTCGATCAGCACCTGCATGCGCCGCGCATCGCTGGCGCTGGTGCCGTGGTAGTTCACCGCCGCCTGGTTGCCGGAGGTGTAGCCGACCATCATCCCCGGCACCAGGCGCAGCAACTCGCTGATATCCCGCGCGCCGCTGGCCTTGATCAACTCGCTGTCGATCACAGTCATGCTGCCGGGCACTGCGGCGGCCGATTGCTTGAGACGCGTGGCGGTCAATACCTGGGGCAGCGGCTGGCTGTCGAGGAACAGGTCGTCGGCCATGACAGGCGCACTGCACAGCAGCATCAACCACAGAGATGAACGGGGAGGAGGGCCCAAATACACGGCACGGCCTTGATAATTACGGATAGCCGCCCATGTTAACTGAGGTGGGGCCATTTGCCAGTCGCCGAACTTGCAATTACTTCATGTAAGTGTGGCATTTTCCGACAAGCGCACGAATTGATACGGGGGCTGGCCGCCGACGGGTCGGCCCGTATAATGCCGCCATCGCCACTGGTATGGATTAACGGATTGCATATGACTGAACAGCGCCCTATCGCGGTCCTGGGAGGCGGAAGTTTTGGTACCGCCGTGGCTAATCTGCTGGCCGAGAACGGTCATGCTGTGCGCCAGTGGATGCGCGATCCCGAACAGGCCGAGGCCATTCGGGTGCACCGGGAAAATCCGCGTTACCTCAAAGGCATCAAGATTCATCCGGCGGTCGAGCCGGTTACCGACCTGCTGGACACTCTCACGGCCTGCGACCTGTGCTTCGTCGCGCTGCCGTCCAGCGCCTTGCGCTCGGTGCTGGCGCCCCACGCCGAACGCCTGGCGGGCAAGTTGCTGGTCAGCCTGACCAAGGGCATCGAAGCGCAAACCTTCAAGCTGATGAGCGAAATTCTCGAAGAGATCGCGCCCCAGGCGCGCATTGGCGTGCTGTCCGGGCCGAACCTGGCGCGGGAAGTCGCCGAGCACGCGCTGACCGCCACCGTAGTCGCCAGTGAAGACGAAGAGCTGTGCGAACGGGTCCAGGCTGTATTGCACGGCCGTACCTTCCGGGTCTACGCCAGCAGCGACCGCTTTGGCGTCGAGCTGGGCGGTGCGTTGAAAAACGTCTACGCGATCATCGCCGGCATGGCCGTGGCGCTGGGCATGGGCGAGAACACCAAAAGCATGTTGATTACTCGCGCCCTGGCCGAGATGACCCGCTTTGCGGTCAACCAGGGGGCCAACCCGATGACCTTCCTCGGGCTGGCGGGCGTGGGCGACCTGATCGTCACTTGCTCCTCGCCGAAAAGCCGCAACTATCAGGTGGGGTTCGCCCTCGGCCAGGGCCTGAGCCTGGAAGACGCGGTCACGCGCCTGGGCGAAGTGGCCGAGGGCGTCAATACCCTCAAGGTGCTCAAGGCGAAGGCCCAGGAAGTCGGCGTGTATATGCCGTTGGTCGCCGGGCTGCACGCGATCCTGTTCGAAGGGCGCACCTTGAACCAGGTCATCGAGTTGCTGATGCGCGCCGAGCCCAAGACCGATGTCGACTTTATTTCCACCAGCGGTTTCAACTGAGGAACGCGTCATGAACGATCCGCAAGCAGCCCCCAAGTACGAATCCATTGCCCTGCGCATCCTGTGGATGCTGGTGTTTGCCCTGGTTTGGCAGGTGGCGCAGTTCCTGCTCGGCGCGCTGGTGGTGGTGCAACTGATCTACCGCCTGGTCTACGGCGCCCCGAACCTGGGCCTGATGAACTTCGGCGACAGCCTCAGCCAGTTCCTGGCGCAGATCGGTCGTTTCGGCAGCTTCCATACCGAGCAAAAGCCGTGGCCGTTCGCCGACTGGCCGACCCCGCGCGCACCCGAGGGCGAAGCCGCCCACAGCGTGCCGCCGGCGCCGCACCCGGTGCGTGATGAAGAGCCGAAACTATGAAGTTGTGGATACTGCGCCACGGCGAGGCGGAAGGGCATGCGCGCACCGATGCCGAACGCAACCTCACCGAGCATGGCCGTGGCGAAGTGTTGCGCAGTGCCGCGCACCTGATCGGCCAGCCCCTCAGCGCGATTATCGCCAGCCCCTATGTGCGGGCGCAGCAGACCGCGCATCTGGTGCGTGATGCGTTGGGCTTCGAGGCGCAGATTCGCACGGTGCCCTGGCTGACGCCCGATGGCAGCCCGTTGCAGGTGCTGGAAAAGCTCGACACCGACGACAATGTGCTGCTGGTCAGCCATCAGCCCCTGGTGGGCAGCCTGATCAGCTTTCTGCAGCATGGTCATCAGCGCCAGCCGCAGCCGATGCACACCGCCAGCCTGGCGGAACTGGAAGGGGATTTCCCGCTGGCGGGGCTGATGAGCCTGGTCAGCGTGAAGAATTCGTAGGCGTTATCGCGGCTTTGTGTGTGCTATCCCAAAGGCGTGATGCACAGCTCCGGCGCTGGGGTTTGCCGCCACCCGTGGCACCGAATTATTCGGGTTGGGGGAGGGCGACCGCCTGCTGTCCTACCTGCCGCTGTGCCATGTGGCCGAGCGCATGTTTGTGGAAATGGCGGCGATCTACACCGGGCAGACAGTGTTTTTTGCCGAAAGCCTGGAGACGTTTCTGACCGACCTGCGCAGGGCACGTCCGACCGCACTGTTTGGCGTACCGCGTATCTGGACCAAATTCCAGATGGGCGTCTACGCCAAAATCCCGGAAAAACGCCTGGACACCCTGATGCGTCTACCCTTCATCGGTAAGCGCGTGGGCCACAAGGTGCTCGCTGGACTGGGCCTGGATGCGTTGCGCATCGCACTGTCCGGGGCGGCGCCGGTGCCCGAGGCCCTGCTGCGCTGGTATCAGCGCCTGGGCCTGGACGTACTGGAGGTGTATGGCATGACCGAGAGCTACGGCTACTCTCATGTATGTCGCCCCGGTCAACAGTCCATCGGCTGGATCGGCCTGCCGTGCCCTGGTGTCGAGGTGCGCATCGATCCTGCGGGCGAAGTGCAAATGCGCAGCGGTGCGACCATGCTCGGCTACGACAAGGACCCGCACAAAACCGCTGAGACCATCACCGCCGACGGCTTCCTGACCCCGACGCTCAAGATCAAACGCAATGTGATCGAATCGACCTACGGTGAACATTTCCAGACGTGGAGCGAGCGTTCCGAAACCTTTCTGTGGCAGGATTAGGGCCATCATAAAACCAACAAGGACAACCGCATGAGCCTGTGGCGCACTCAACCGAATATTGACCAACTCAATGCGATCCAGAAGAACACCATCGGTGAATTGCTGGATATCCGTTTTGAAAGCTTCGATGACGAATCGCTGACCGCCAGCATGGTGGTCGACCATCGCACCCATCAGCCTTATGGCTTGTTGCACGGTGGCGCATCGGTGGTCCTGGCCGAGAGCGTCGGCTCCATGGCCGCCTATCTTTGCATCGACGCGAGCAAGTTCTACTGCGTGGGCCTGGAGATCAACGCCAACCACCTGCGCGGTGTGCGCAGTGGGCGGGTGACGGCGGTGGCCAAGGCGATCCATATCGGCCGCACCACCCAGGTGTGGGACATTCGCCTGACCAGCGACGATGGCAAGGCCAATTGCGTGTCGCGCCTGACCATGGCGGTGGTGCCGCTGGGCGAGAACCCGCCGGCGCGATAGGCGTGGCGTGAGTGTCATCATTCCTGGCAGTTACAGTCATTGCTGTGGCGGTCGGGGCTGGTGACAATCAATCTCTGTTTTTGTCGATGGATCCGGTATGTCGCAGCATGTGTTTTTCGCCCACGCCAATGGTTTCCCCTCGGCCACCTACGGCAAGCTGTTTGCCGCCCTGGCCCCGGAATATGCAGTGGCGCACCTGCCGCAGCACGGTCACGACCCCAGGTTTCCGGTGGACGATAACTGGCAGAACCTGGTGGATGAGCTGATCCACCACCTGGAGCGGCAGCCGGAACCGGTGTGGGGTGTGGGGCATTCCCTCGGGGGCGTTTTGCATCTTCATGCAGCCATGCGTTGCCCTCAGTTATATCGTGGAGTGGTCATGCTCGATTCGCCGGTGCTGACCCGCGCCGACCGCTGGGTGATCCGTGCGGCCAAGCGCTTTGGTTTTATTGACCGCCTGACCCCGGCCGGGCGCACCCTGGGACGCCGCGAAGAGTTCAGCGACCTGGACGCCGCGCGCAGCTATTTCGCCGGCAAGACCTTGTTCCGTGGCTTTGACCCGGAATGCTTCGACGCTTACCTGCAACACGGCCTGCACCAGGTCGGTGACCGCCTGCGCCTGCGCTTCGACCCGGCCACCGAGATCAGCATCTACCGGGGCGTGCCCCACACCAGCCCTGGCCAGGTGCGCCAGATGAAGGTGCCGCTGGCGGTGGTGCGCGGCCGCCAGAGCCGGGTGGTGATGCGTCACCACGCCAGCGGCGTCGGTCGCCTGCCCATGGGCGAAATGCTCACCATGCCCGGCGGCCACATGTTCCCCCTTGAACGCCCCCAGGACACCGCGACCTTGATCAAGAACCTGTTCTCCCGCTGGGAAGCCCGCGAGCGCAGTTGCGCATGAGCACACCGGTCGAAGAAGTGCGCCTGAGCCTGCCGCATATCGAGTTGGCGGCCCATCTGTTCGGGCCCGAGGACGGTTTGCCGGTGATCGCGCTGCATGGCTGGCTGGACAACGCCAACAGCTTTGCGCGACTGGCGCCGAAACTCCAGGGCTTGCGCATCGTTGCACTGGATATGGCCGGGCATGGGCATTCGGCGCATCGTCCTATCGGCGCCGGTTACGCCTTGTGGGATTACGTGTACGACGTGTTGCACGTCGCCGAGCAACTGGGTTGGAAACGTTTTGCATTACTTGGCCACTCCCTCGGCGCCATCGTTTCCCTGGTGCTGGCCGGTGCGCTGCCGGAACGGGTGACGCACCTGGGATTGATCGACGGGGTGATCCCGCCCACTGCCAGCGGTGACAACGCCGCCGAACGCTTGGGCATGGCGTTGCAGGCGCAATTGAACCTGCAGGACAAACGCAAGCCGGTCTATAGCACCCTGGATCGAGCGGTCGAGGCGCGCATGAAAGGCGTGGTGGCGGTCAGTCGCGAAGCCGCGGAACTGCTGGCCCAACGCGGTCTGATGCCAGTGCCGGGCGGTTACACCTGGCGCACCGACAGCCGCCTGACCCTGGCTTCGCCGATGCGTCTGACCGATGAGCAGGCAATGGCTTTCGTGCGGCGTGTGGGTTGCCCTACACAGTTGGTGGTCGCGGCTGATGGCATGCTGGCGAAACATTCCGAATTGCTTTCCCAGCTACCCTTTACCGTGACCACGCTGCCAGGCGGCCATCATTTACACCTGAATGACGAGCCCGGCGCGGTCCTTGTTGCAGACTGTTTCAATCGGTTCTTCTGCGCGCCTTGACTTGGGGCGGTCAACTGCCGAGGCTGGGCGGATTGAAAGGGAGTCAACCATGAACTACTTCAACACCGCTGTGACCGCCGATGGCCAGGGCTCGTTGATCCTATGAGCGTGCGTAACGGATGTATCCGTATCCTGGGCTTGGGCCTGCTGAGCCCACTGGTATTTGCCGCCGACATACCGGGTAGCCAGGACTTGCCCACCGTGGCCCGCCAGGTCGACGCGCAAATCGTCGACTACCGTCCCGCCGAAGAAAAAGAACGCATCTACCCCATGGGTGCCATCCGCAAGATCAGCGGCCAGCTGCGTTACGAAGGCCAGGCCACCGCACGGGGCCAAGCCACCGCCATCACCTATGAATTACCTGCCGAACACAGCTCCAGTGCTGCATTTACTGCGACGCGCGAAGCGTTGCAGGCGAAGGGCGCGCAGTTGCTGTTCTGGTGCCAGGCCCGGGATTGCGGCGAAAGCAGCCTGTGGGCCAATGAAGTGTTCGGCAACGCCAAGTTGGTCGGCGCCGACGGCCAGCAGGAATACCTGCTGCTGCGCCTGGCAGCCCCCCAGGAAAATTCCCTGGTGGTGCTGTATGGCATCACCCGTGGCAACCGTCGCGCCTATCTGCACGTGGAGCAACTGGACGCCAACGCGCCGCTGGCCGACCTTCTGCCCACCTCCGCAACGCTGCTGCGAGAGCTGAAAAGCACCGGCGAGCTGGATTTCCCCGCGCTGGGCGGCGACCCTGACGACACCTGGCTGACCCTGATTTCCCGTGGGTTGAACCTTGATACCACCTTGCGCGTCAGCCTTACCGGCCCGAACGCCGAAGCCTGGCGCCAGGCCCTGGTCGACAAAGGTGTGCGCGCCGCGCGCATGGAAACCGGCTCCGCTGAAACCAAAGGCCTGCACCTGCATCTGATACGCTGACCGTTACAAGGCGAACGGACCCGCGCCGTTCGCCTAAGCTCTCTTCCTACAGCCTTCTTCTAGAGATACTCCATGCTCAATAACGATCGCCTACTGGTGCAAATCCTGCTGCTGGTGCTGTTCGGTGCCAGTTTCTGGGTGATGGCGCCGTTCTGGTCGGCGCTGTTCTGGGGCGCGGTACTGGCATTTGCCAGTTGGCCGTTGATGGTCCTGCTCACCCGCTGGCTGGGGGGGCGCGAATCCCTGGCCGCCGGCATCCTGACGTTGGGTTGGATGCTGCTGGTGGCGCTGCCGCTGGTGTGGCTGGGCTTCAACCTCGCGGATCACGTGCGCGATGCGACGGCGTTGATCAAGGATATCCAGGTTGACGGCCTGCCGGAGGCACCTGCCTGGCTCGGCTCGATCCCCTTAGTCGGTGAGCGGCTGGTGGCCATGTGGGACAGCATTGACCAACAGGGCGCGGCCTTGATGGTCAGCATCAAGCCCTACCTGGGGCAGGTCGGCAATTGGTTGTTGGCGCGCAGTGCGCAAATCGGTGGTGGGATTCTAGAACTGACCCTGAGCCTGGTCTTCGTGTTCTTTTTCTACCGGGACGGGCCGCGCCTGGCGATGTTTGTTCACCGCCTGCTGGAGCGCTTGATCGGCGAGCGTGCCGGCTATTACATCGAACTGGTGGCCGGCACCGTGCAGCGCGTGGTCAACGGCGTGATCGGCACGGCCGCCGCCCAGGCCCTGTTGGCGCTGATCGGTTTCCTGATCGCCGGGGTGCCGGGTGCGCTGGTGCTGGGCATCGTCACCTTCCTGCTCAGCCTGATTCCCATGGGCCCGCCACTGGTGTGGATCCCGGCCACGGCGTGGCTGGCCTGGAAGGGCGATTACACCTACGCGGTGTTCCTCGGCGTGTGGGGCACGTTCATCATCAGTGGCGTGGACAACGTGCTCAAGCCTTACCTGATCAGCCGCGGCGGCAACCTGCCGTTGGTCATCGTGCTGCTCGGGGTGTTCGGCGGCTTGATTGCCTTTGGTTTCATCGGCCTGTTTATCGGCCCGACCCTGCTGGCGGTGGCCTACAGCCTGTTGATGGACTGGAGTGCAACCCAGGCCCAGGGGCGGCGGGAAGACAAGCCGCTCTAGACGCGTGGTAACCACATCACGGCGGTCAAACCACCGCCGGGGGTTTCTTCCAGGTGCAGCCGACCGCCGAGGCGTTCCGCCGCTTCCCTGGAAATCGTCATGCCCAGGCCGACCCCGCCAGAGTTGCGGTTGCGTGAGCCTTCCAGCCGATAGAATGGTTCGAACACCGCCTCACGCTGGTCGGCGGCAATCCCGGGGCCATGGTCGATGACACGGATGACCAGCGCCTCGCGGCTGTCTGTCAGCTCGATGCGCGCCGAACCGGCGTACCGCAGGGCGTTGTCGATCAGGTTGTTGAGGCACGATCGCAAGGCCATCGGCTGCACTTGCAGCGGTGCGCAGGTCCCGCCGAACTGCACATCGGAACCCTGGTCCTGGGCGTTTTCGCTCATCGACTCGACCAGCGCCTGCACGTCCAGCCAATGCCGGGTTTCGCTGGTGCGTTGTTCGTGCAGGTAGCTCAGGGTCGCGTCGAGCATGCCGATCATGTCGTCCAGGTCCTGGCGCATCTGGCCTTGCAGCCGGGTGTCTTCGATCTGTTCCAGGCGCAGCTTCAGGCGTGACAACGGGGTGCGCAGGTCATGGGAGACGGCGCCGAGCATACGGGCGCGTTGGCTGACTTGCTCGCGGATGCGTCGCTGCATCAGGTTGAAAGTCGACGCCGCTTGCTGTGCCTCACGCGGGCCAGATTCGTCGAGGGGCGGGCTGTCGAGGTCCAGGCTCAGGCGCTCGGCAGCTTCGCTCAGGCGCTGGATCGGCCGGCTCAGCAGCTTGGCACCGTACCAGGCGGCGATGATCAACGAGATGAACTGGAACGTCAGTGGCACCACCGGGCCACCAAACCATGGTCGCTTGTGCCTGGCCAGGTGTTTCATCGTGCCGTCCGGCTGCTCGACAAAGGTCTCCTGAGGCGGTGGCGGAGGCGGGCCGTAATAGCGAAACCAGGAAATGGCCAGCACATGAGCCAGCACAATCGCCACCAGCAACACGCCAAACAGTCGACCGAACAGCGTGTTGAAGGCGTTGCGCATCAACCGATATCCCGGGCGTCGAACAGGTAGCCTTCACCCCGCACGGTCTTGATCAATTGGGGCGCCTTGGGATCATCCCCGAGTTTTTGCCGCAGGCGCGACACCAGCAAATCGATGCTGCGATCAAAGGCTTCGATGGAGCGGCCACGGGCGGCATCCAACAGTTGTTCGCGGCTCAACACCCGGCGCGGACGTTCGATGAATACCCACAGCAGGCGAAATTCCGCGTTGGACAGCGGCACCACCAGGCCATCGTCGGCGACCAGTTGGCGCAGCACGCTGTTGAGGCGCCAATTGTCGAAGCGGATATTGGCGCGTTGTTCGGTACGGTCGTCACGCACACGGCGCAGGATGGTCTGGATGCGCGCTACCAGCTCACGGGGTTCGAAGGGCTTGGACATGTAATCGTCGGCGCCCAGCTCCAGGCCGATGATGCGGTCAGTGGGTTCGCAGCGGGCGGTGAGCATCAGGATCGGGATATCCGATTCCGCGCGCAGCCAGCGGCACAGCGACAGGCCGTCTTCGCCCGGCAGCATCAGGTCGAGCACCACCACGTCGAAGGTTTCGGCCTGCATGGCCTGGCGCATCGCCGTACCGTCGGTGACGCCGCTGGCGAGAATGCCGAAGCGGGCCAGGTAGTCGATCAGCAGTTCACGGATCGGTACATCGTCGTCAACGATCAGCGCGCGGGTGTTCCAGCGTTTGTCGTCGGCGATCACCGCGCCTTTTTGCTCGTCGTTCATGGAGACGGAAGGGGTATGCATAGTGCGATCATCTGCCCTGTTGTTGCGCTCAGCATAGGCGCCCAGCCCCATGGCTGGAAGTGCTGGTCGGTGGGTCGTGCAAGCGAGGCTAGCCGTGAGGCGTGTTGGGGGCATGTCGTGAATGTATCGGCTTTGAAATAATTCCCTGAAATGCCCGCCCGATAGCGCTTGGTCAGTATTTACCGATCATCGGATCCCGCAACGCCGCCGCTTGCGCTACAATCCGCGCCGATTTCGACTTGCCTGAGAGCCCATTCCAATGTCCGTCTGCCAGACTCCTATCATCGTCGCCCTGGATTACCCCACTCGTGACGCCGCACTGAAGCTGGCTGACCAGTTGGACCCGAAGCTGTGCCGGGTCAAGGTCGGCAAGGAATTGTTCACCAGTTGCGCGGCGGAAATCGTCGGTACGCTGCGTGACAAAGGTTTCGAAGTGTTCCTCGACCTGAAATTCCACGATATTCCGAACACCACCGCGATGGCGGTCAAGGCCGCCGCCGAAATGGGCGTGTGGATGGTCAACGTGCATTGCTCCGGCGGCCTGCGCATGATGAGTGCCTGCCGTGAGGTGCTGGAACAGCGCAGCGGGCCTAAACCGTTGTTGATCGGTGTGACCGTGCTCACCAGCATGGAGCGTGAAGACCTGGCCGGTATCGGCCTGGATATCGAGCCCCAGGAGCAGGTACTGCGCCTGGCTGCCCTGGCGCAAAAAGCCGGCCTGGATGGCCTGGTGTGTTCGGCGCTGGAAGCCCAGGCCCTGAAAACCGCGCACCCGTCGCTGCAACTGGTGACCCCGGGTATTCGTCCGGCGGGCAGTGCCCAGGATGACCAGCGCCGTATCCTGACCCCGCGCCAGGCGTTGGATGCAGGTTCCGATTACCTGGTGATCGGTCGCCCGATCAGCCAGGCGGCCGATCCGGCCAAGGCATTGGCGGCAGTCGTCGCCGAAATCGCCTGATTTTCGAATGTGGGAGCGGGCTTGCCCCTCCCACATTCAGATCTCCAACATTTAGATCTATGGGTGGTCAGCTGACCTTGAGCACCAACTTCCCGAAGTTCTCACCGTTGAACAGCTTCATCAGCGTTTCCGGGAACGTCTCCAGCCCCTCCACGATATCTTCCTTGCTCTTGAGCTTGCCCTGGGCCATCCAGCCGGCCATTTCCTGCCCGGCAGCGGCAAAGCCTGCGGCGTGATCCATCACCACAAACCCTTCCATGCGCGCGCGATTGACCAGCAGTGACAAGTAGTTGGCCGGACCTTTCACGGCTTCCTTGTTGTTGTATTGGCTGATGGCGCCGCAGATCACTACGCGTGCCTTCAGCGCCAGGCGGCTGAGCACGGCGTCGAGGATATTGCCGCCGACGTTATCGAAATACACATCCACGCCCTTGGGGCACTCGCGCTTGAGTGCGGCAGGCACATCTTCGCTTTTGTAATCGATAGCAGCATCGAAGCCCAGTTCATCCACCAGGAACTTGCACTTGTCGGCGCCGCCGGCAATGCCCACCACACGGCAGCCTTTGAGCTTGGCGATCTGCCCGGCAATGCTGCCCACGGCACCGGCCGCGCCGGAGATCACCACGGTTTCGCCAGCCTTCGGCGCACCGGTGTCCAGCAGTGCGAAGTAGGCGGTCATGCCGGTCATGCCGAGTGCCGACAGGTAACGGGGCAGGGGCGCCAGTTTCGGATCGACCTTGTAGAAACCCCGCGGCTCGCCCAGAAAGTAATCCTGCACGCCCAGGGCGCCGTTGACGTAGTCCCCGACTGCGAATGCCGGGTTGTGCGAGGCAATCACTTTGCCCACGCCCAGGGCGCGCATTACTTCACCGATACCGACCGGCGGGATATAGGACTTGCCTTCATTCATCCAGCCGCGCATGGCGGGGTCGAGGGACAGGTATTCATTGCGCACCAGCACCTGGCCGTCCTGGGGCGTGCCCACCGGGACTTCCTGGTAGGTGAAGGTGTCCCGGGTGGCCGCGCCGACCGGGCGCTTGGCGAGCAGGAATTGGCGGTTGGTCTGGGCGCTCATGGCAGTGACTCTTCTGGAAATGAACCTGAAGTGATAGACCTTGAACGGGCCGGGAGCAAGGTTCACCGAGCGTGCGAATGCCGGTCGATAGGTGTTGCTGATAGTCAGGCGGCGGCTGTTATCACTACGATTCATGCAGCTTCAACCGGCCTTTTGATAGTGCTGACGCGTCTGGCGCGGCGTTGGCTAGACTCGACCCACGACTTTCCCTCACAGGACATCCCTCATGAGCATGACGTTTTCCGGCCAGGTCGCCCTGGTGACCGGTGCTGCCGCCGGTATCGGCCGCGCTACGGCACTGGCGTTCGCCGCCGAAGGGTTGAAGGTGGTGGTCGCTGACCTGGACGTTGCGGGCGGCGAAGGCACCGTCGCGCTGATCCGCCAGGCCGGCGGCGAAGCGCTGTTTGTGCGCTGCAACGTCACGCTGGAGGCGGATGTTCAGCAATTGATGGCCCAGACCCTCGCCGCCCATGGCCGCCTGGACTACGCCTTCAATAATGCCGGGATCGAGATCGAGAAGGGCAAGCTGGCGGATGGGACCCTGGACGAGTTTGACGCCATCATGGGCGTCAACGTCAAAGGCGTGTGGTTGTGCATGAAGCATCAATTGCCACTGCTGTTGGCCCAGGGCGGCGGGGCGATTGTCAACACCGCGTCGGTCGCGGGGTTGGGCGCGGCGCCGAAGATGAGCATTTATGCCGCGTCCAAACACGCGGTAATCGGCCTGACCAAGTCGGCGGCCATCGAGTATGCGAAGAAGAACATTCGCGTCAATGCGGTCTGCCCGGCCGTGATCGACACCGATATGTTCCGGCGTGCCTATGAAGCCGACCCGCGCAAGGCCGAATTCGCCGCTGCCATGCACCCGGTGGGGCGCATCGGCAAGGTCGAGGAAATCGCCAGCGCGGTGCTGTACCTGTGCAGCGACGGTGCGGCCTTTACCACCGGTCACGCCTTGGCAGTGGACGGTGGCGCGACGGCTATCTAGGACCTCAGGTCGCCCTCCATTCGAAAAGGCCTGGGAGGGTGTGAGGTTTTTCCATAGCTGGCACGGTGCCTTGTCAGAATGTGTGTCAGCAGGTAAATAACTCAATAAAATCAATAATTTAATAAAAGTTGGCGAGGGGCCGACATGGGCTTCTGTGCTTAACTGTCCCGGGTTGAATTACAGACAGTTGAAGTGAGTGGCGCATGGATTTAGGGATCGATCGACAAGCCCTTGTACCGGTGGTGCAGCAAATCATCAGCGCGGTGGCGCAATGGATTCGCACGAGTGGGGCGAGCCCTGGTACACGCTTGCCCTCCGTTCGCCAGGTGGCCCTCGATAACCTGCTCAGCCAGTCCAGTGTGATCGAGGCATTCGAGCGGTTGGTCGCCCAGGGCGTGCTGGTTTCGAAACAGGGGTCGGGTTTCTGCGTGGCCCAGCCACCGACGGTGCACGAAAACCAGTGGTATGAAGGTGCCGAGCGAGATTGGGGCGCCTTTGCCGATAACCCGTTGGGCGAGCTGAAACTGGGCTGCGGCTGGCTGCCTGATGCCTGGCGCGAAAGCGATGACATCAGCTACGCGATTCGCGAAGTCACCCGCTGCGACACGGCGGCGCTGTTCAACTACAGCACCCCATTGGGGCTTCCGGCATTGCGTGAGCAATTGCTCAAGCGCCTGACACAGGTCCACATCCCCACCCAACTTGACGGCATCCTCACCACGGCGGGCGCCAGCCATGCACAGGACCTGCTGATACGCACCCTGCTCAAGGCCGGCGATTGCGTGATGGTTGAAACGCCGGGGTACGGCAACCTTTATCGGCAATTGGTATTTCATGGTGTGCAACTGCTGCACGTGCCACGCACCCGTGGCGGGCCGGACATCGCGACGCTTGAGGCCTTGCTGCAGCGTCATCGGCCCAAATGCCTGTTCATCCATAGCCTGTATCACAACCCCACCGGTTCCAGCCTGAGTCGCACCGTGGCGGAGCGTGTGTTGGAGCTGGCGCACCGCGATAACTTTTTGATTATCGAAGAGGACGTGTTTGGCGATCTGCAACACGCCAGTTGCACACGGCTCTCGGCGTTACCCCACGGTGACCGGGTGATCTACGTCGCAAGCTTTTCCAAGACCCTCAGCAGTGCCTTGCGCGTGGGTTATTTCAGTGCGAGCACGGCGATCATCGCGCAATTGGCCAGCCTCAAGACCCTGACCGGCTTCGGGACTTCGCGGTTTGCCGAGGCCGTAGTGGCGACGCTGCTGGCTAATGGCACCTATCGCAAGTGGGTGCAGCGCTTGCGCAAGCGGCTGAGTGCACAAATGGCTGCGACCTTGCAGGTGCTGGAGGATGAGGAATGGGAGGTGTTCGCCAACCCTGCCGGCGGGATGTTCGTGTGGGCGCGGCCAGGGGCTGGGGATCGGTCGCGGTTGCAGGCGTATGCCCGGCGGCTGGGGGTTTTGTTGTCACCGGGGGCACTGTTCAGTCCAACGGATGAGCCGAGTGAGTGGCTGCGAATCAATGTGGCCTATGCTGATGATCAACGGGCACTGGCGTTATTCCGCGCCATGGGACCTGCCAGATCGACCTCGACCATTCTGAAAACGACGAGCGTGTAGCTTTTTGCCATTATTGTGGCGCCAATGACTTGTGTTCGGTGCCTTGTGGTTGCCAATCTCGCTTGTGTAAACCGGGCTTGATGGCATCTGCCATTGCAAGAGGATGCAAGTGCAATGATTTCGGCCGTGCAACGACGCTTCGCCAACCTCGGTATGGCAAAAAAACTGGGCTTGGGCTTCACCCTGGTATTGCTGTTGACCGCTCTGGTCGCGGCCATCGGCGTGTGGTCCCTGCAATCCGTTGGCCAGCGCTTCGAAGGCCTCAAGGCCATGTCGTCGCTCAACAGCGGCTTGCTCAAGGTGCGCCTGATCGAGCAGGACTACGCGTTGCATGCCGACCCCAAGGCCGTCGACGCCCTGCATGAAAGTGTCGACGCCTTGGCCGCGCTCGCGGCGAGCCTCAAGGCCCAGTCGGCGGCCAACGTGCCCGTCATGACGGATGTGGAACAGGCCCTGGCCGCCTACCGCAAGGCGTTCGATGAGTTTGTCGAATTGACCCAGACCAAGGACCTGGCGTTGGAAATGGCCAGTTGGTCAGTGTCCAGCGTGGCCAACAACCTCGATGTGCTGCAGGCCGGGCTGGCTGACGACGGTGCCTATGGCCTCAAGGAAAGCCAGGGCAAGGAGGGCGCCGAGTTTATCGAGCAGGCAGGGCAGGTCAGCCAGGTTTCACGGCTGATGTTGCAAGCCATGAACGAAGCCCACGTACGTCTGGACCAGAGCCGCAAGGTAGACGCCGATGACGCCGAGCAAGGCAAGATCGAGCAGGCCGACCAGGCGCTGGCCCAGGTTGAAACACTGAAAACCGCGGTCAAGGACCCCGGTTACCAGACGGTATTGAATGAGGTCTCCGGGCATATTGCTTCGTTCAGTGAAAAACTCGGCGAGTACACCGGCCTGCTGGCCCAGGAGAAGGTGGTCTACAAGCAGTTGCATGATCGGGCCGAGCAAGTGGTCGGCCGGGTCAACCAGGCGTACGACACTGAAGACCTGTCGATGCAGGCACAGTTGAAGAAAAGCGCGATGCTGATCATCGGCTCTTCGGCCTTGGCGCTGTTGGTGGGGTTGATCGCGGCCTGGGTGATCACCCGCTTGATCGTCGCGCCGCTGCGCAGTGTGATTGCGGTTGCCCAGCAGATTGCGGCCGGCGATTTGAGCGGGCGCATGGAGGTCAGTCGCCGCGATGAGATCGGCCAACTGATGCAGGCGATGCAGCAGATGGGCAATGGCCTGAGCCATATGGTCAGCGGCCTGCAGGCCGGTATCGAGCAACTGGCCAGCTCGGCTCACTCATTGTCCAGCGTTACCGAACAAACCAACGTCGAAGTCAGTAGCCAGAAAGAAGAAACCGAGCAGGTCGCCACGGCGATGAACCAGATGACCGCTACCGTGCATGACGTGGCGCGCAACGCCGAAGAAGCCGCGCAAGCCGCACAAACGGCGGACGACAAAGTCGACAGCGGCCAGCGGGTGGTGCGCCAGAGTTTGCAGCGTATTGAATTGCTGGCTACCTCCAGTACCAGTGCCAGCGCCAGCATCGAGAGCCTGAGCGCCGAGATCCAGAACATCGGCACTGTGTTGAGTGTGATCAAAAGCGTGGCCGAACAGACCAACCTGTTGGCCCTCAATGCCGCCATCGAAGCCGCCCGTGCCGGCGAGCAGGGCCGTGGTTTCGCGGTGGTGGCGGATGAAGTGCGGGCGTTGGCCAAGCGTACCCAGCAATCGACCGAAGAAATCGAGCGGCTGGTCAGTACCTTGCGCAACGCGGCCCAGTCCTCGGTGCAGCAGATCCAGCAAAGCGGCGAACTGGTGAAGCTGGCGGTGAGCGATGCCTTGGAGACCGAGAGTGCCTTGGGCAGCATCGCGGTGGCGGTGTCGCTGATCCAGCAGATGAACCAGCAGATTGCCGCGGCGGCCGAGGAGCAAAGCTCGGTGGCCGAGGAGATCAACCGCAGTGTCACCAGTATCCGTGCCAGTGCCGATCAGTCGGCATTGAGCATGCAGGGCAACGCCGCATCGAGCATTCAGCTGGCGCAGCTGGGCGCGGAACTCAAGGGGATGGTCGGGCACTTCCGCCTGTGATCGCAGCGTTCATGCGGCGATCACAGGGGAGGGCGGTCAGGCGTTGTTGGCGAGGAAGGTCAGCAGGGCTTCGTTGACGAAGTCCGGGTTTTCCCTGGCGCTGATATGCCCGGCTTGCGGGATCAGGATCAGGCTGCAGCCGATCAGGCCGGCCATTTCCTCGGATTCGGCAGGTGGGCGCGGTTTGTCCTGTTCGCCGCACATCACCAGGGTGGTGTCGGCGTCCAGCTTGGGCAACTGTCCCAGTACATCTTCGCGACTGAAGATCAAGCGACCCAGGGGCACGATGCTCTGCAGCAGGCGCTCCTTGGAGTAGCCCTGCAATTGCTTGCGGAAATCCTGATACAGCGCGGATTCGCGGTCGATACCCGGGCGGAAGAAGATCGGCGCGACCACGTCCAGCAACGGCCCGGGGATAGTGCCGGCGTCTTCGATCATCTTGAACAGCGAGAAGTAATACTGGCGCGTGGCTTCGGGCTCGGCACCCAGGTAGGTGTCCATCAGCACCAGGCTGTTGATGCGCTCGGGAGCCAGCAGCGCCAGGCGTGCGCCCCACATGCCGCCGACCGAGAGGCCGATCAGGTTGATCTGTGGAATATCCAACTGGTCCAGCAGGGCCAGGGCCTGGCGCGCGAGGTCGTCGAGGGAGCGGGTTGGTGCGGGCAGCGGGCCGGATTCGCCATGGCCCCACAGCTCGGGCACGATCACCCGGTACTGTTGCGACAGGGCTTCGATCTGCGGCGCCCACATGTCGCGGTCCCACAGGTAGCTTGAGCCCAGCAGGACGACGGGGCCGGAACCCTGGTCGACGTAGTGCAGCGGTTGTCCATCAATGACGGCGACAGGCATAGCGGGCCTCTGACTTCATGGAGTGAGGGGCACTTTTTTACGCTAGTCGGGGGCGGGGGGATAGATGCAAAGTGATGGCATCTTGTGAAGCAGCGAGGTGGTTTGTACTGGCGTGGCTTTTATTGCTGTGGTGAGCGGGCTCACCACAGGCCAGTCTTCCAGCCGGCGAATCAGTCGTAGATGACTTTCTTCTTCCACTCGGCGTCGGCGTCGACCACTTTGAGGCCTTCGGTCAGTTCGTTGACTTCGTCTTCGGCCGGCTTACTGTTGGTCAGCACCGTGGAGTTGGCGCGTCCCAGTTGGGCTTCCAGGTGTTGCAGCTGTGCGCTGTAGATCACCGGCTCCGGCTGTTTGCGCAGGTACTGCACGCCACGCTCGAATGCCAGCCGCGCCTGGCCCGGCTGGCCTTGTTGCAGGGCGTGCTGGCCGAGGTTGTTGAAGAACTCGATATGCAGCAACACCAGGATATGGCGGATCTCGCGGATCCAGTGCTTGGCCTCGTTGGCCGGCAGGAAACCATCCTGGGCCGCACGGGTGACCTGGCCGTGCAGGGCTTCGAGCAGGAAACGCACATCCTTGGCCTTGGCTTCGGTCTGGATCGGCGCGGGCGGGTTGTTCACCGGGATCGATTCGCCCTGGGCGACCAGCGTATTCAACTCGGTGATGCGGGCCTTGAGCGGCGCGCTGCCTTTGTTGAGGTTCAACAGGCGTTGGTTGACGTTGAGTTCCAGGCGGGTCAGCAACAGCTTGAGCGCCGGGGTCATCAACTGGCCAGGGAAGGTCTCGGTGATTTCACCGCAACGGCGCAGGCGATCGTTAAGCTCGATCTCGGTGCGCTTCTTTTCCAGCTTGTTGTTTTCCACCACGTGGTTCATGTAGCCAATGGCGATCAGTATTGCGATCCCGGCTATTACCAGCAGGGTGATCATGAGTGGTGTCACCGGTGTGACCTCTTTATAGGGTTTACAGTGGAGTGTAGTGACTGGGCCATCCGGCGGATAGGACTGATCGACCAGTTGCCCGGGTAGTTTGCTTCTATAGGCATAGGCGCTCCCTGCATGGATGCACATTGCCATCATTTGCTGGAGCGAACTATAGCGTCTTGTCGGGCGCCAGAATATAGGCGTCAAAGCCCGGACGCGCACAATCCCCCCATGAGCCCGAAAAGCTGGGGGAAGTCATTGATTTTAATAAATTTATCCTTGGGGGTTGACGATCTTTCAATCCGTCCATAGAATGCGCGCCACTTAACGCGTAAAGCACACAGCAAAACGCGGTTAAGCAGTGAATGTTGTACGTGTGTCCCCTTCGTCTAGTGGCCTAGGACACCGCCCTTTCACGGCGGTAACAGGGGTTCGA
>NZ_MDGK01000019.1 GCF_001870465.1 Pseudomonas extremorientalis | reverse complement strand
GTCCCATCGGTGAGGGTCAGGAGTTCCTCGCCGGTGACCATCGACACCGGGCAGCCGTTGGTAACGGTTTTGTCCGAAGAGGCGGCCGCATCCCCAGCCGGATTCTTCGCAACAGCCGGCACGTCATCCACATGCTCTTGCTGAACTAACACGGTTCGCTGGGACTTGCTGCGCACCACCGGCACCGCGTTGGAAACCACCTGATCCCCAGCTTTCAACGGTGCATCCGGAATCACTCGGATCGGCGTCGCGGAGCTACCCAGCAGCAACGGCCTGGCCGCCTCGACATGCGCCTCCAACCGAGGCCCGACCAACTGGTCCGCGAGCATCTCCAGCCACTGGCGAGCCCGGCCAGGCTTGATGTGACTCATCACCTGGGCACCCAGGCGCACGGTCACGCCCATGGCTCCCGCAACCCTCACCAACAGCAAAGCGATCAACACGTCGCCGGTGATTTCCCCCATCACCTCGCTCATCGCTTGCGGCGGCAACATCCGTATCCAACTGCAGATCGCCGACAGGTAGATAAACATCAGCGGCTCGTCGCTGAGCACAAGCAGGCCCTGGGCAATGGTGTCCTTGCCCAGTTTCAACAGTTCATCCAGTTCGGCCTGGGAGACGTACTGCAGCAGTTTCTGGCTGTTGCTCTTGAGGTCCGCCAGCAGGTCGTACAGTTGTGTGAAATTGTCCCAAAGGCTGTAGAACGCCTTACCCATGCCATGAAGAAACGCCTTCTCCAGCAGCCTGCGTTGATCAAGCGGGCTGGCGTCTGTGTAGTCTTTCCACTGGGCTTCGAAGGTGTTTTTCCACTCTTCGCGCAGGCGAACTTCCAACCCATCAATCACCGATTGATAAGACGCATACAGCGCCTTGAGGTGATCCTCGGAAACGTTGGGATAGAAGCTGACCCGGTATTGCTGGTCGCGCTCACACTGGTCGATTTCGAGGATGCCGCTCGGGCCGATGGTCTTGTGGATCGGCTCGCCCAGTGGGCCGCCGTTGGGGTCGACACGCTGCACCATCACCGGCGTGTTGCCGATGGGTACAAATCGCGTGCTTTGGAACAGGTGCACCAGGGTCAGCTTGCCGTTGGCCTGGCAAGTCGCAACGGTGGTGCTTGGGTAAAGAGAACGGTTGATCGGCGCGACCAGCGCCACTTCATCCCCGACCTTGAAGACTTGCTCGACATCCAGCGCCGAAACGCTCCAAAAGCTTGAAGCCCACGCGTCAAAGGTATTCAGGCATTCCCGGAAATCGCGAAAGACGCGCTCGATATCGACCGTCTTCACATCCATTGGGGTCAGGGCCAGCCTGCCAATGGCCGGGTTCAAGAAACAGCTCCAACAACCAGAAAGTCCATCTGCAATCCCTCGCACTGTGTAGTCAGGCGAGGGACTTTGCGGAACTTTTCAGGGGAGGGGAGTAGAGCTTATCCGGCGCTTACGTGGGACGTTTCGACAACTCTCGTCTTCTCCCGCCCCAGCACCAGGCTGCACAGCGCCGGCAAGAACAACAGCGTCAACACGGTGCCCACCAGCACCCCACCGATCAGCACATAGGCCAGGGACGACCAGAACACCGACAACGTCAGCGGAATAAACGCCAGCGCCGCCGCCAGCGCGGTCAGGATCACCGGCCGTGCACGCCGCACGGTGGCTTCAATGATCGCCTCGCGAATGGCCATGCCGTGGTCCTGGTTCTGGCGAATCTGGTCGGTAAAGATCAGCGTGTTGCGCATCAGTATCCCGCCAATCCCGATCAAGCCCAGGATTGCGTTGAACCCGAACGGCTGGTTGAACAGCAGCAAGGTCGGCACCGCACCGATCAAGCCCAGCGGCGCCGTGGCGAAGACCATGAACATCACGCCGAACGAGCGCACCTGGAACATGATCACCGTGAGGGTCAGCAGGATCATGATCGGGAACAGCGCGGCCAGGGCGACGTTAGCCTTGGCGCTTTCTTCCACCGGGCCGCCGATGTCGATCTGGTAACCGGCGGGCAGTGTGGCAATCAGCGGCTGCAGGTCTTTGTACACGGCCATTTCCACGTCGGGCGGTTGCACGCCGTCGATGATGTCGGCGCGCACTTCGACGGTGGTCGCGCGGTTGCGCCGCTTGAGGATCGGTTCTTCCATCACCGCCTGGAAATGCCCGACCTGGGCCAGCGGCACGGAGGTGCCGGCGCTGTTGGTGAGGGTCATGTTGTTGAGGTTGCCGAGGTCTTCGCGCTGGCTGCCCTGGGCGCGAGCGACCACGGAGACGGTACGGTTGCCTTCGCGCACTTCGGTGATGGGGTTGCCGCTGAGCAGGGCGTTGAGCTGGGATTTGACCTCGTTGGGGGTGAAGCCCAGCAAGCGCAGGCGGTCCTGATCCAGCACCAGGCGATAGCCGCTGGTGCGCTCGCCCCAATCGAGGAAGGCATCCTTGGTCAACTTGTTGGCGGCGACGACTTTGCGCACGGCTTCGGACACGCCACGCAGCACATCCACATTCGGGCCGGACACACGGAACACCACCGGGAATGGCACAGGCGGGCCGAACAGCAACTGCGTGACGCGTACCCGCGCCGCCGGGAACTCACCGGCCGCAATCCGCTCGCGCATGCGCAGTTTCAATGCATCGCGGGCATGGGAGTCCGGGGTCTGCACGATCAGCTTGGCAAACGCCGGGTCCGGCAGTTCAGGGTTCAGCGACAGGAAAAAGCGTGGCGCACCGCCGCCTACATAGGTGTCGACCATCGTGGTTTGCGGCTCTTGCAGCAGGGCTTTTTCCAACTGTGCGGCTACCGCTTCGGTACTTTTAAAGGCGCTGCCCGGCGGCATGTACACCTCAAGAATCAGTTCGGAACGGTCGGAGTTGGGAAAGAACTGCTTCTTCACCACACCCATGCCCAGCCCGCACAGCACAAACGCCGCCACCACCAACCCGGTCACCAGCCAGCGCCTGCGCACACAGGCCTCCACCAGCGTGCGCAGTTTCTGGTAGTAGCGCCCGGCGTAGATTGCGTCATGCCCGCCGGGCACCGGCTTGATCTGCGGTAGCAGCTTCACGCCCAGGTAAGGTGTGAACACCACCGCCACCAGCCAGGATGAAATCAGCGCAAAACCGACGATCCAGAAGATATTGCCGGCATATTCCCCGGCGCCGGAGCGCGCAAAACCCACCGGTAGAAAGCCGATGATCGTCACCAGCGTGCCGGTGAGCATCGGCGCCGCCGTGGAGCTCCAGGCAAAGGTGGCGGCGTGGATGCGGTCGAAACCTTCCTCCAGTTTCACCACCATCATCTCGATGGCGATGATCGCGTCATCCACCAATAACCCCAGGGAAATGATCAGCGCGCCCAGGGTAATGCGGTCGAATTCACGCCCGGTCAGCAGCATGATCACAAACACCACCGACAAGGTCAGCGGCACCGCAGCGGCCACCACCAGGCCGACACGAAAGCCCAAGGCCAACAGGCTGATGACCATCACCACGGCGAGGGCAACGAAGAACTTGAGCATGAACTCGTTGACCGCCAGGCTGATGTTTTTCGCCTGGTCGGAGACTTTGGCGAAGTTGACCCCGAGCGGCAGGTCGGCCTGGATTCTGGCTTCCTGGGCCTTGAGGCTCTTGTCCAGTTCCAGGCCGTTCCAGTGTTTCTCCATGATCACGCCGAGCATCAGCGCCGGGTCGCCCTGGTGGCGGATGCGGTAGCTGGGCGGGTCTTCATAACCTCGGCTGACGGTGGCCACATCGGCGATGCGCAGCACGCGGCCGTTGACTTCCAGCGGCACGTTTTCGATCAGTGACAGGCTGTCGAACGCGCCGTCGATACGGATGTAGGCACGGGCGCCGGCGGTCTCTACAAAGCCCGACGGCGCCACGGCGTTCTGCGCGGCCAACGCCGAGAAAATCTGATCCGGCTTGATGCCCAGGGTCGCCAGGCGCTCATAGGAAAACTCCACGAACACCCGTTGCGCCTGCTCGCCGAGGATATTGACCTTCTTCACCCCTGGCAGGTTGAGGAAACCCTGGCGCAGTTCCTCAGCCATCTGCACCTGCTGTCGATGGGGCAGGTGTTCGGCCTCCAGGGCGTACAGCGCAAAATACACATCGGAATATTCATCGTTGAAGAACGGCCCGCTCACGCCCTTGGGCAGTCTGGCGGCTTCATCGCTGAGTTTTTTTCGGGTCTGGTAGAACAGGTCCTGGATTTCGCTGGGCCGCGTGGACTCCTTGTATGTCATGCGCATTGACACGAAACCCGGCTGGGCGATGGTCTCGACGCGGTCGTAGTAGTCCAGTTCCTGCAGGCGTTTTTCCAGGCGGTCGGCCACTTGCTCCTGCATTTCCTGGGCGGTGGCGCCGGGCCAGGCGGCAGTGATGGTCATCACCTTGACGGTGAAGGACGGGTCTTCGGCGCGACCGAGCTTGCCAAACGAGAACACCCCGGCGGCCAGGATCGCAATGATCAGGAACAACGTGACCGCACGGTGCTTGACCGCCAGTTCAGAGAGGTTGATACCGCGCATGCTCAGTTGTCCTGTTTGCGGTTGAGGGCCAGTACCTGGGCGGGCAGCAGGCGTACGGCGTCACCGTCGTGCAGCAGGTGCGCACCCAGGGCGACGACGATTTGACCGGGGGCTACACCACTGTCGAGCAGCGCGTCTTCCTGGCCGAGGCTGGCGACTTTCACCGGGGCGAAACTGACCTTGTCGTCTGTGCCGATTACCCAGACACCGGTGCCTTGCCCGGCATCCTGCAAGGCGCCGATGGGCACGCGAGTTTGCTGGGCCTGGCTGTTGCCTTGCAGGCGCACGGTGATGGTCGAGCCGAGGGCGAAGCGATCGACGGCGCCATGCAATACGTAGCGGGCGCGGTAGGTGCGGGTGGTCGGGTCAGCGCTGGCGGACAGTTCGCGCAAGGTGGCGGTCACCGCCTGGTCCGGGGCGCCGAAGGCGAAGGCCAGGGCTTTCTGCGAGGCTTGTTCGCGTTGGTTTTCCGGCAGGTTGACGATAGCTTCACGGGCACCGTCGTGGGCCAGGCGCGCGACGATCTGTCCTTCGGCGACCACCTGGCCGCGGTCTGCCCGCACATCGGTGATGATGCCGTCGCCATCGGCCTTGAGCACCGAGTAGGTGCGGCGGTTTTCGATCTGGCTGGCGTCGGATTGCGCCGCGGCCAGTTCGGCTTCGGCCACGCGCAGGTTGGTTGCCGATTGGTCGAAGATCTGCCGCGACACGGCGCCGGTGCTGGCCAGGCGCTGATAGCGGTTTTCGTCGTCACGGCGTTGGCGCAATTGTGCCTGGGCGGCGCTGACGCGGTTTTTTGCCGAGCGCAGGGCCAGTTCGAAGTCGCCGATATCCAGCACCAGCAGGGTGTCGCCACGGGACACATGCTGGCCGGGGTCGACCTTGCGTTCGATGACCTTGCCGCCGACCCGGAACCCCAGGTCGCTTTCGGTACGCGCCGCGACCACGCCGGTATAGGCGCTTTGCTGGGTGCCGGCCGCTTCGACTTTGGCGGCCAGGACCGGGCGAGGTTGAGGAACTTCGGCGGCGGTGTCGGCCTTGCTGTTGCAGCCATTGAGGACGATCAACAGGGCCAGGGGCGTGAGAAGACGTAGGGGGAGAGGGTGCATGGCGGGCTCCGGGGTAACCATTGGGCAAAAAATTATGGACATAATTTTTTACGCATATTATGGTCGAAATATAAATTAATCCAGCCCCCGGATGCTCCCCATGACAAACGCCCCGCTCCCATCGCGAAGCCTGCTGTTTTTACTGGTGGCCCTGACGGCACTGGGTGAGGTCTCGACCCAATTGATCATTCCCGGCCTGGGCGCCATCGAGCAGGCGCTGGCGGCGCCGGCGGGTTCGGCACTGATGGCGCTCTCGGCATTTGTCGCCGCTTTCGGCCTTGGGCAACTGTTGTTCGGCCCGCTGTCGGACCGTATCGGCCGGCGCCCGGTGCTGATCGGCGGCCTGGTGCTATACGTGCTGGCAACCTTGTCGATGCTGCTGGTCCACGACATCCACCAGTTCATTGCCGCCCGCGTGCTGCAAGGCCTGGGCGCCTGTGCTGCGCTGGTGCTGGCGCGCACGGTGGTGCGGGATGTGTGGAAGGCCGAAGCCGGGCCGGCCCTAGCGCTGACCATGATCGGCATGCTCTACGCCATCGTGGTGGCGCCGATGGTCGGTGGCCTGCTGATCAAGCTGTTCGGCTGGCACGCGCCGATCCTCCTGGCGCTGGCGATTGGCAGCGTGGTGCTGTTGCTGGCGTTGCTGTTCTTTCGCGAGAGCAATCACTACCTAGACCCCAAGGCCGGTCACTGGCGTACCCTCGGCGGGCAATACCTGGACCTGCTCAAGGGCCGCCAGTACCGGGCGTTCGCCGTGGCATTGGCGTGCACCTATGGCGCCATGTTTGCGGTGATCGCCGGTTCGTCGGCGGTGTTCATCAACCTGCTGGGCTTCAGCAGCCTGGAGTACGGCATCAATTTCGGCCTGATCGTATCGATGCTGATCGTGGGGTCCACCTATACCCGCCGCAACATCATGCGTCTGGGGCCTCAGCGGATTGTGGCGATGGGCGTGACGATGGTCGCCGCCGGCGGGGTGTCGGCCGTGGTCATTTATGAACTGTTCGGCCTGTCGGTGCTCGGCCTGGACATCCCGATTGCGCTGGTCACCCTGGGCGGTGGCCTGGTGTTGCCGGGTGCGGTGACCGGTGGCGTGATGCCCAATGCGCATCGTGCAGGCCTGGCGGCGGGACTGATGGGGTTTGCGCAGATGTTCGGCGCCACCTGCAGTGGTGTCTTGTTGAGCCAGTTGCGGGACGGCAGTGCCGCGCCGATGGTCATTATCCAGGCCAGCTTCGCGCTGACGGCGTTCGTGGCGTTTCACCTGCTGCGGCAACGTCAGGCCAAGGGATTGTCCTATACGTAGGACGAACAGGGCTGCTTTTGCCGGCTAGTGCTCAACCGCCAGCAGCCTTATGGTGTATGCACTTTGGAGGTACATCATGAAAAAGCTTATCGGCATCTACACCAGCCCCCGCGCCCATTGGGTCGGCGACGGCTTCCCGGTGCGCACGTTGTTTTCCTACGACGCCATGGGCAAGCACATCAGCCCATTCCTGTTGCTGGACCACGCCGGCCCGGCCGATTTCACCCCGACCGAGCAGCGTCGCGGCGTCGGCCAGCACCCCCATCGCGGCTTTGAAACCGTGACCATCGTCTACGACGGCGAAGTCGAACACCGCGATTCCACGGGTGCCGGCGGCACCATCGGCCCCGGCGACGTGCAATGGATGACCGCCGCCAAAGGCATCCTCCACGAAGAGTTCCACTCCGCCGCCTTCGCCCGCCAGGGCGGCGCGCTGGAGATGGTGCAACTGTGGGTCAACCTGCCGGCCAAGGACAAAATGGCCGATGCCGGTTACCAGACGATTGTGGATGGCGACATCCCGGTACTGCCCTTGGCCGACGACGCCGGGCAACTGCGCCTGATTGCCGGTGAGTTTGCCGGCACCCAGGGCCCGGCCCGTACCTTTACGCCGATTGACGTGTGGGACCTGCGCCTGAACCCCGGCAAGCCCGTCACCCTGGACCTGCACGAAGGGCGCAACACCGCCCTGGTGATCCTGCGCGGCACGGTACTGGTCAATGGCGAGCAAGTTGCGCGGCAGGGGCAATTGGCGTTGTTCGAGCGCGAGGGTAGCCAACTGACGCTGGAGTCCAATGATGACGCCAAGGTGCTGCTGCTCAGCGGTGAGCCGATTGACGAGCCGATCGTCGGGCACGGGCCGTTTGTGATGAATACCGAGCAGGAGATTCACCAGGCGTTCGTGGACTTTCAGTCGGGTCGTTTCGGGCAGATGTAAGCACACCCGCTATACCCTGGCGCGGCATTTCATGCGATCTTCACGGCATTCGCCCTGGAGTCGCCTGGATGCCCTCATTTATCGCTGATCACCCGATGCTGTGCGCCCTGGCGCTGATCTTGATCGACATCGCCGTGTGGCGCCTGATTTCCGCCAACCTCGCCAACTGGAAGCTGGCGGCGCGGCTGGTGATCTTCGCGGTGTTCAGCGCGGTGCTGTTCAACGACGGCATGAACCCCATGCAACTGGCGCCCTATGCGGACAACACCGCCTTGCACCTGGCCGCCACGGCGTTGCAGATCGGCTGGTGGCTGTTCGCTGCGCGTACGCTGACGGTGTTGCTCGGCACGCTCATGATGCAAAGGGTCGGGCATACCGGCCGCCTGTTGCAGGACCTGATGGGGGCGGTGATCTTCCTGATCGCGATCATTGCCGCCATGGCCTACGTGCTCGACTTGCCGGTCAAGGGTGTGCTCGCCACCTCCGGCGCGGTAGCGATCATTGTCGGCCTGGCGCTGCAAAGTACCTTGAGTGACGTGTTCTCCGGGATCGTCCTCAACACCACCAAGCCTTATCAAATCGATGACTGGATCTCCATCGACGGCACCGAAGGCCGGGTGACGGACATCGATTGGCGCGCCACGCGCCTGCAAACCTCCCAGGGCAGCATGGCGGTGATTCCCAACTCCCTGGCGGCCAAGGCCAAGATCATCAATTTCTCGCGCCCGGCGGACATGTTCGGCCTGGCGGTCAGCCTGCAGGTCAGCCCCCATGCGCGGCCGCAAACGGTGATCGAAGCCCTGGAGCGGGCGATGCAAGGGTGTCGGCCGCTGCTGGGCACGCCGGCGCCAAGTGTGGCGTTCAAGACGTCGGCCAGTGGTGGCGTCGAGTATGAAATCAGCGGATTCGTACCGGCCATGGCCCTTAAGCGCGAAGTGCGCAACCAGCTTTACGACCTGGCTTTCCGGCATTTGCAGGCGGCGGGCGTCGGCGTGCTGTCGGCCACTGAAAGCAGCGCGCCACCGGCCATGTCCGCAGCGCGCGCTTTATTGGAGCGTTCGTCGATTTTTTCCACCCTGCGCCAGGAAGAGAAAGACACCTTCAGCCAGAACATGACCCTGCACACCTATCGCGCCGGCGAGATGATCCTGCCGGCCGGGGAGGTCAGCGATCATTTGTTCATCGTTGAGTCCGGTGTGGTCTCGGTGATGCTGACCAAGGGCGGGCACAAATTCGAAGCCGGGCGCATGGGGCCGGGCGAGGTGATCGGCGAGGCTGGGATCCTGTCGGACGAGGCGACGCTGGCGGATTTCTCGGCCAAGACGTTCTGCACCCTGTACCGCATCGAGAAGGAATACTTGAAGCCGTGCCTGGATGCGCGCCACGACATCGGCGAGGCGATGAAGGCCTTGCTGGATTTCCGTGTGCACGCCGCGCAGGCGCTGACGCAAGAGGCACCGGTGGTGCCTGTCAAGAAAGGCTTTCTGCAGTGGTTGCGCCAGCGTGGTCTCTGACCGCGCACGCCTCGGGTACGGGCGCCACACTGAGGGGCAGGGGGTAAATTGACGCCCTGTCCAGGACTGGATATGTTGTCTTGCATGAAAACCACCTCTCCCGACGATACTCACTTGATCAGCCAGCTCGAACAGATCGCCGAAGGCCTGAGCAAGACCTTCAGCCCCTTCTGCGAAGTGGTGCTGCACGACCTGCGCGACCCCCGGCACTCGATCCTGGCCATCCACAACAACTTGTCCGGGCGTGCACCGGGCGACCCGACCACCGAGCTGGGCCTGGCGCGCATTGCCGACCCCGACTACCCGCAAGTCATCGCCAACTACCAGAACCAGTTCAGCGACGGCCGCCAGGTCAAGAGCACGTCGATCGGCATCAAGGGCGCCGGCGGCGAGTACGTCGCGGCCTTGTGCATGAACGTCGACCTCTCTTTGTTCCGGGGCTTGCAAGGCATGCTCGAACAGTTCGGCTCGGTCAGCGGCGACAAGCTCATCGAGTCCCTGGACCCTTCCGGCGCCGACGTGATCCGTGCGCGCATCGATCAGTTCGCCGCACGCCTGGCCACCACTCCGCGCGCGCTGAAGACGGCCGACCGGCGTGTGCTGATGCAGGAACTCAAGGACTCGGGTTGCCTGGACATCCGCCGGGCCATGGAAACGGTAGCGTCCCATCTGGGCGTGTCGCGTGCGGCGGTCTACACCTACGCCAAGTAGCGCGCCATGGCCTCGATCTCGATCAGGTAACCGTGGTGCAACTCCGGCACCGGCACCACCGCACGGGCAGGGCGGTGCTCGCCCAGCGCGGCAGCATAAAGGCCATCGAAGGCCGGCCAATGCTCGACGCCGGCTACGTACACGGTGACCTTCACCAGGTCCTGCGCGGTTCCGCCGGCGGCGTTGAGGATGGCCAATAGATTATCCAGGGCAATCCGCGCCTGTTCGGCAAATGACGCTGCCAGGTTGTGCCGCCCATCCGGGCTCACCGGCAATTGGCCGGAGATATACAGCGTGTCGCCGTGGCGGATGGCTTGCGAGTAATGGCCGGCAGGCTGTGCCGCATGGGCGGTCTGGATGATGTTCATGAGGCCTCGCAGAGCAGGGCGGCGTACTTTTCGATATCGACGTTGCCACCGGTGACGATAATGCCCACGCGCTGGCCCTTGAAACGTTCACCCTCGTTGAGCAACGCGGCCAGGCCCAGGCAGCCGGTGGGCTCGACCACCATTTTCATGCGTTGCATAAAGAACTTCATGGCGCCGACCAACTCGGCATCCGACACGGTGAGGATGTCGTTGACCTGGTCGCGGATGATCGGGAAGGTGCAGTTGCCCAGGTGCTGGGTCTGGGCACCATCGGCAATGGTCGCCGGCGTATCGATGTGCACGATGCTGCCGCTGCGGAACGAGCGCTGGCCGTCATTGCCGGCTTCGGGTTCCACGCCGTACAGCTGGCAATCCGGCGCCAGGGCACGGGTCGACAACGCCGTGCCCGAGAGCATGCCGCCACCACCCAGGCCAACGAACAATCCATCCAGCGGGCCGGTGAACTCCAGCAGTTCCTTGGCGGCGGTGCCTTGCCCGGCAAGGATATGCGGGTGGTCGTAGGGCGGGATCAGGGTCAGGCCCTGCTCGGTAGCCAGGTCGCGGCCGATCTGTTCGCGGTCTTCGCTGAAGCGGTCATACAGCACCACACTGGCACCGTAGCCACGGGTCGCCGCGACCTTGGCCGCCGGCGCATCGTTGGGCATCACGATGGTTGCCGGCATGCCCAGCATCTGCGCCGCCAGAGCAATGCCCTGGGCGTGGTTGCCGGACGAGAACGCCACCACCCCGGCCTTGCGCTGCTGTGCATCGAACTGCGACAGGGCATTGAACGCACCCCGGAACTTGAAGGAACCGGCGCGTTGCAGGTTTTCGCACTTGATGAACACTTGGGCGCCGGTCAGTGCGTCGAGGGTGCGCGAGGTGAACACAGGGGTGTGATGGGCGACACCGTCAAGGCGTTGGGCGGCGGCGATGACATCTTGGTAAGTCGGCAATGGCATGGGACGGACCTCATTGACTGATCTGGATAAAATATCCATAACAAGACAAACAGTAAAGCCTGGTGTGCGCATGTTAGCGTTTTGCACTTCTCTGACCGCCGGAGGATTCAACATTGATCCGCCTCACCGACTATATTTCAGACTTCGCCCACTCTCCTCTTGCACCCTGGGCTGACCTCGCGCCCTGGGCGCTGGCCGCCCAAGCGCCTGCCGTTGTTCGCCAACTCCTGGCCGAACTGCCGGCAGATCAGTACGTCATCCAGGATGAGATCGCCATCCACCGTACCGCCACCGTCGAACCGGGTGCGCTGCTCAAGCCACCCCTGATCATCGGCGCCCATTGCTTTATCGCCAGCGGTTCGCTGCTGCGCGGCGGCTGCTGGCTGGAGGAACACTGCATCATCGGCCCGGGTGCCGAGTTGAAGACCTCCTTCATGTTCAGCGGCAGCAAGCTGGCGCACTTCAATTTCGTCGGTGATTCGGTGCTGGGGCACGGCATCAACCTGGAGGCGGGAAGCATCGTCGCCAACTACCGTAACGAGCGTGATGACAAGGAGGTGCGAGTGCGGGTCGACGGCACCTTGCAGCGTACCGGTTGCGACAAGTTTGGCGCGTTGCTCGGCGACCAGTGCCGTATCGGCGCCAATGGGGTGTTGGCGCCGGGGGCGGTGCTCAAGCCGGGGAGTGTGGTGGGGCGTGGGCAGGTGTTCGATGCTGAAGCCTCCCTATAAACACAGTGTTGAAAAGATCATGGTCAGTCAGCGCGATATTAAATAGAATGAATCTCATTTGAGACTCACTCGCGCCGTGCAGGTCGCTTGCCATGAATGATGCTGTTGTTCCGACCCACGCCCCCGAACTGACCTTGTCGAGCCTGTACCGCGACCATCGCAGTTGGCTGGAAAGCTGGCTGCGCCGGCGCCTGGGCAATGCCTGGGATGCTGCCGACCTGAGCCAGGATACGTTCCTGCGCGTACTCGCCAGCGCCCAGCCGATTGCGCAGATGCAGGAGCCGCGTGCTTATCTGGTGACCGTCGGCAAACGCCTGCTGGTCAATTTCCATCAGCGACGCAGCCTTGAGCAGGCCTATTTGAACGCCCTGGCGAGCCTGCCGGAAGCCTGCGTGCCATCGCCCGAACAGCGCTGGCTGGTGCTCGAGACCCTGCAAGCCCTGGACGAGTTGCTCGATGGCTTGCCGGTGCTGGTGCGCCGTGCCTTCCTGTGGAGCCAGCTGGAAGGCCTGGGCTATCGGGCCATCGCCGATCGGCTCGAGGTGTCTGAGCGCACGGTCAAACGCTACATGGCCCAGGCCTACGAACATTGCCTGCTGGTGGACCTGTGAGCCGTGACGTCGCCCGCGCCGCTGCCCAATGGCTGGCGCTGCTCGAATCCGGCGCGGCCACCGAGCGTGACCACGCCGCGTTGCAGCACTGGCGAGACAGCCACCCCCAGCACGAGCAGACCTGGCAAAAAGCCCAGACCCTGCGCCAGCGTTTCAGTGACTTGCCCCAGGCCCTGGCGATGGCCAGCCTCGACCGTCCGCAACCGGGGCGGCGCGCGGTGCTCAAGCGTGCATTGGGTATCGCAGCCTTGGTGCCGACGGCCTGGCTGGTCAGCCGCCAGTTGCCCATCGAGGCGTGGCGCGCCGACCTGCACACCGCCACCGGCGAGCGCAGGCGCATGACCCTGGCCGATGGCGGCAGCTTGCAGCTCAACACGGCGACAGCGGTGGACATGGACCTTGCACAGCGGCGCATCACACTGGTGGACGGTGAGCTGGCGCTGAATGTGCCAGGGCCAGCGGCGATGACGGTGCAGACCCGCTATGGCGAGTTGCGGGTCAGCCAGGCTGAGGTGTGTGTCCGTCAGATGGCCAAGGGTTGTCTGGTGTCGGTGCTCCAGGGCTCGGTTCAGGTACGCGACTTGAACGGGCAAATGGTGACGTTGCCGGGTGGTCGGCAAGCCTCGCTGCAAGCCGACGGGCTCGGCGCCTGGGCTCCGTTCGATGTGTTGCAACCGGGCTGGCGCGACGGCGTGCTGACCGCACAGAACCAGGCACTGGGCGACTTTTTACGGGAGTTGGAACGTTATCGTCCCGGTGTGTTGCGCTGGGATCCGAGCCTGGAAACATTGCGAGTGACCGGCAGTTTTCGCCTGGACGACACTGACCGCATCCTCAACCTGCTGGCCCAGACCCTGGGGCTCGAGGTGCAAGCGCGGACGCGGTACTGGGTGACCTTGCGCAAGATCGCCTAGATCACGTGTGCCTGCTGCAACGCCGTCAGTGACAGCGCTTTCAGTTGCGCCAGCCGCGGATCACGCCGGTCCCTGGGGTGTGGCAATTCCACTGCAAGCGCCTGGCGAATGCTGCTCGGCCGGTTATCCATCACCAGCACCCGATCACTCAAATACAACGCCTCGTCGACATCATGGGTCACCAGCAACAAGGCGATGGCATGGTGTTCGGCCAGTTGCAGCAGCAGGTCCTGCAGCTTCATGCGGGTAAACGCGTCTACCGCGCTGAACGGTTCATCCAGCAGCAATACCTGTGGGCGTGAGTACAAACCGCGTGCGATGGCCACTCGCTGCGCCATGCCGCCGGACAATGCCTTGGGCAACGCCTGGGCAAAGCCCTTGAGGCCGACTTCCTCTATCAGTTGCGTGACCCAGGCCCTGTCGTAATGGTTGTCGTCGCTGAAACCGATGTTCTGTTCCACTGTGAGCCAGGGCATCAGTCGGGGTTCCTGGAACACAAAGGCGACTTCGCCGTCGGGCCTGCGCAGTTCGCCCTGGAAGTCCTGTTCCAGGCCGGCGACGATGCGCAGCAAGGTGCTTTTGCCGCAACCACTGGGGCCCAGCAGGCTCACGGCTTCGCGAGGTTGCAGGGCCAGGCGTACGTCTTTCAGCACGGTGGTGTCGGCGAAACGCTTGCGCGCTACATGAATATCCAACAACGCTCGCACGCTCATTGCCCTGCTCCCTGGAAGGTATCGCGCCAGGCCAGGCAACGTTTTTCCAGCGCGGCGAGCAGGCCATCGCTGACCTTGCCCAGCAGCGCCAACACGATGATCGCCGCCAGCACGATGTCCGGCCGCGAGGTCTCCCGCCCATCGCTGAGCAGGTAACCCAAGCCTTTGGTGGCCGCGATCAACTCGGCTGCCACCAGAAACATCCACGCCAGGCTCAAGCCGCTGCGCAACCCGGTGAACAGGCCAGGCAGGGCGGCCGGCAACAGGATACGACGCACCAGGCGCCGCCGACTGAAACCGTACATCTGCCCGACTTCCACCAGCTTGCGGTCGATGTCGCGGATGGCCGCCACGCCGTTGAGGTACACCGGGAAAAACGCGCCGATTGCGATCAGTACGATCTTCGAGGTTTCGTCGATGCCCAACCACAGCAGCAACAGCGGCACCCAGGCCAGGCTGGGGATCGAGCGCAAGCCGGCGAAGGTCGGTTCCAGATAGGCCTCGGCTTCACGGCTCAACCCCACCCAGGCGGCAAACACCAACGCCAGGCTGGCACCAATGACGAACCCCAGCACTACCCGGCCGAGGCTGGCGCTGACGTGTTTCCACAGTGCACCTTCGGCCAGGTCGGTGAGGGTCAGCGCAATTTCGCTGGGCGCCGGCATCTGGTAGGACGGCAGCCAGCCCACCCGAACCACTACCTCCAACACCAGCAGGATCAGCACCGGCAACACCAGGCCCTTGAGGCGCCTCGGCCAGGCACTGCGATTGAGCGCCAAGGGCGTGGCAAGAGGCACTGCTTGGGTTTTGCTGGTCATCACGTGCTCCTCAGTGGCCGAACGAAGTGTCGATCAACTGGTCGATCACCTGGTCCACATTCACGCCTTTGCGCACCAACTCTTCGGACACCAGGATCGGTGCGGCGGCCTTGGACGACACCACGTCCTTGCTGCTCAAGAACGGCGTGCTCAGGTCGGTACGCGAGAGTTGCAGCCTGGCCACTTCCAACGGCAGGCCGGACTCGTCGGCCAGTAGCCTGGCAAATTCATCCGGGTGCTTGACCGCCCAGTCCCGGGCTTTTTCATAGGCGCCGATGACCTTGGTGATGGTTTGCGGATGAGCCTTGGCGAACTTCTCGGTGACGCTCACCACGCCGTAGCTGTTGAAGTCCTTGTTGCGGTACAGCAGGCGCGAACCAGCCTGGATTTCACTGGCGGCCATGTGCGGGTCGAGACCGGCCCAGGCATCCACGTCACCTTTTTCCAGGGCGGTGCGGCCGTCCGGGTGTTGCAGGTGCACCAGTTCCACGTCGTCCTTTTTCAGCCCGGCCTTTTGCAGGCTGCGCAAGGTGAACAGGTACGGGTCGGTGCCTTTGGTGGCGGCGATTTTCTTGCCCTTGAGGTCGGTGACGCTGTTGAGCGGTGAATCCTTGCGCACCACCAGGGCGGTCCATTCGGCGCGGCTGTAGACGTACACCGATTTGATCGGGCTGCCGTTGGCGCGGCTCAGTACTGCGGACAGGCTGGCGGAAGAAGCGAAATCCACGCCACCACTGTTGAGGTATTCCAGGGACCGGTTACTGCCCTGGCTCAATACCCAGCCCACTTTGGAGTCCGGCAAGGCTTGTTCGAGCCAGCCGAAATGCTTGAGCACCAGGCTGACAGGCGAGTAGTAGGCGTAGTCCAGGTTGACTTCGGCTGGATCGGTTTCGGTGGCGTGGGCCAGCGGTTGCAGGCACAGGGCAAGAGCGCAGGCGCCCAATAGACGTTGGGTGAAGGGGGTCATGGAACAGCTCCGGCAAGGCGTTGAGAGAAGGTTTTTCTTATATTCAGAAAAATAAAACCGCATGCTCCATCATGCTTTTAAAGAATATGCAGTCTCTGTGCCATTGGCTTTTGACGGCTAATCACGGGGGCTTCGAGGGGGAAGGGCTGTGGTGGGAGAGGGCAAACTGTTGATCAGCTGTTTATGGTGCAACAGCTTTTATATATCAATAAAGAATAAATAAAGAGATATATATTCCTTTTAATATCTTCGTCGATGGCGCATTTTGAGGGCCTGCGCATTCGTGCGGATTGACCCAACAGCCTGAAGGAAAGCCGACATGACCATTAAAGCCATCAATGTGCGCAACCAGTTCAAGGGCGTGATCAAGGAAATCCTGCAAGGGGAAGTGGTGTCGGAAATCGACGTGCAGACCGCGTCCGGCATCGTCACATCGGTGATCACCACCCGTTCGGTGCGTGATCTGGAATTGAAAGTGGGCAGTGAAGTGATTGCCTTTGTGAAGTCCACCGAAGTGTCCATCGCCAAGTTGTAAATGACAGCCCCCGCACTCAGGCGGGGGCTGGCATGACTCAAGCGATCTTCGGTCCACTGCCACCCGGTGGATGCGGCTGCGGTCTCTCCGGCGGCGCATCCGTCGGCAGGCTCTTGGGTTTCTCGTTCGGGTCCTTGTAGCCCTTGTGCAAGCCGCCATCCAGGCGGTTGCTCGACGAGCCGCCTTTTTGTGGCGTCTGGTCGAAGTGTTCCCACTCCGATTGCTGGAAGCGGAAGATGCTGTCGTCGGTCGGTGCGTCACGGCCACCGTAATGGTGGATTTCGTAGTGGGCGTATTCGACCTTGTCGGCCCAGTTGTCCTGCAACAGACCGTCGCCCGCCAGGTCGCGGTACCAGTCGTTTTCCTTCTCGGTGGCCTTCTGCTTTTTGTTGTGGTCGACAAAGTAGCCGATGATCCCGCCGACCACCGCCAGCACCACACCCACCAGGAACAACGGCCCGGTCAACGCCGCCGCCGTGCCCGCGCCAAACAGCGCCGCAGCCCCCAGTACCCCGGCCGATGCACCGAACGCACCGCCGGCCACTTGCAGGCCGCCGGCCGCCTGGGCCAAGGGGTCTTTGTCCTTCACGCCGCTCTTGATCGCCAGTGCGCCCAGTACGATGTCGGCAAAACCGCCGGCAATGTCCGTGGCCGGGCCCAGCACCTTGATCACGGAACCGGCGATCTTTGCCGATTTGGACGCGCCGAGCTTAGCCGCGCCCGCAGCGGCCAGGCCGTCATCCAGGTGGGTGGCCAGGCCTTCGGTGGCCTCGGTGACGGCCTTGTCGCCCTCGCCGAACATCTTGGCGATGCCGTCGTACTGGCTGTCCGGCACCGCATCGAGGGCCGTGGCGATCTTGGCTTTGACATCCGAGGGCAGTTCGCTGACGCGGAATTCGAAGTTCGGCTCCTGCATGCCGGTCTTGCCCCAGATCTCCGGCAGGGTCTTGTCCAGCCCGAGGAAATCCACCAGGCCGCCTTTGCCCAGGCTCTCGCCGATCTTGTCGCCCAGGCGCACAAAGTGGCTGGAGCCGCCGGCAAAACTCAGGAAGTCCTTGGCGATGGTCATGCGTTGCGCTGGGGTTTCGCCGAGCTTGCCGCCTTTGCCCACCAGTTGGTAAATCCCGGAAAACAGGCTCACACCGGCGCCCAGTGAACCGAGGATGCCTTTGCTGTTGAGGGTGTTGAACACCTCGCCGAGCATGCCGCGATCGGCCACCGGGATGTAGGGTTTGCTCAGGGCGGTTTTCAGGTCGGCTTCGCTGATCACGCCGTTTTTCTGATACACGGCGCCCAGCTCTTCCAGGGCCTTGGTGACGGCGGCAGATTTTTCCTTGCCTTGCAGGCCTTCGTTGAGGAATTTCTCCAGGGTTTCCTGGGTGCGGCGCGGCAAGTCCAGCACGTTGCCCTTGAGCACGCCTTTGAGCAGGCCGAACAGGTCCTTGGTCGCCAGCTCCTTGTTCTCGTCGGAGATTTTGCTCGGGTCCGACAGAATGGCATTCAGGTCGGTGGTCAAGCCGTCCGCCTGGATGTTCTGCGCGGCTTTGCTGGCGGCCGCCGGGTCGAACAGCGACAGCGACGTCAGGGTGTCGCTGAGGTCTTTCTGCGCCTCGTAGGTCTTGCCCTGGCTTTGCAGGTCTTTGAGGTACAGCACGTAGTCCGGGTTGGAGGTGAGGTCCAGCAGCTTCTGTTTGATCTCGTCCTTGTTCGGCAGCTTGTTGATCGCCTCGTCCATCTTCGACTTGTAGTCGGCCTGCACGGTGGGGTCGTTGAACAGTTCGCCGATCTGCTTCTGCACGGCCTTGCCGTCGATGATGTCGTGCATGTCGGCCGAGGTCAGCTCGGTCTGCTTGTCATCGAACTCGCGCCAAGTCGTGCCGAATGGACGCTTGGCTTCCTCGTAGCCGGTGATGCCATGGCCGTTCTGGTACGCGGCTTGCGCTTCGAGGGCCCGGACCAGCTTCGCACGCGGGTCGTCCTTGGGGATCGAGCCGTTCTTCACACCTTCGCGGTAGGTGTCGATCAGTTGCGTGGTGGCCAGCTCGCTGACGCTGAGGGTCGGCGATTTATCGTCCTTTTCATCGGCGTGCACGCCGGTGTCCAGGTTCAGCACATCCAGGTCGTCGGCCTTGGGCAGGTTGTGCTTGGCGCGGGTGTCGTCCACCGAGCTGGCGCTCCAGGCTTCCCACTTGGCCGCCACGTCGTCGTAGAGCTGCGGGCTGAGCTCCTTGGAGACGATCACCTTGCCTTCGCTGGTTTCATAGCGGATCAGGCCGTCGCCCAGTTCATCCGGGGAGCCGAAGGTGATATCGGTGTTTTTCAGGAAGTCATTCGGCCCGGCCAGCTTGTAGCCTTCGCCCTCGCTGGTGTGGATCTTGGCCCAGGTGTCATTGGCGGTGGCGACGCTCTTGAACAGCTCGGGGCTGACGTCGGACGACACCACCACCTTGGTGCCGTCATGCAGCTCGTAGGTGAGGATGTGGTCTTTCTGGTCGTTGTTCCAACTGAAGTTCTTGTAGTCGTTCAGGCCCGGCAACGGGGTGTTGGCATCGGCCAGTACCGCGCCGTTGTTCAGTTCGCCTTCCACCACGGCTTTCTTGCCGGGGTCGGTGTAGACCGCGTGCAGGCCTGCCAGGTAGTCGAACAGCTTGGGGTTGTCGTCGCGGGCCACCACCATTTTCTGGCCGTTGCTTTCAAAGCGGATCAGGCCCGGGCCGACTTCATCCACAGGGCCCACCGTGGTGCCCGCGTAGGGCGGCCACACTTCATTGTCGCTGGCGCGCTTGTACCCGGCGTCTTCACTGCTGGACAGGCCGGTAAAGCTGGCATAGGCGTCCTTGGCTTTCTGGAAGGCTTCGGGGTTGTCACGCTGGCTGATGACGACCTTGGTGCCGTCTTGGGTCTCGTAGCGGATCACACCCGGTCCGGTTTCATCCGGTGGGCCGAGGGATTTGTAATCGGCGAGTTTGCCCGGCGCAGTGCCGTCGGCGCCGAGGCTCTGGTAGCCGGCATTCTGGCTGGCGACCACGCCGGTCAGTGCCTTGAAATCCTGGCTGACCTGCTTGAACAGCTCGGGGCTGTCCTGTTCGCTGACGATGACTTTCTTGCCGTCCTGGGTTTCATAACGGATCAACCCGGGGCCGACTTCATCGGGCGGGCCGATGGCCTTGTAGTCGGCCAACGTCTCTGGCGGCGTGGCATCCTTGGCGGCCAGCTCATAGCCGTCTTTTTTACTGGCCTCCAGCCCCGATGGTGTCTTGTCCTGGGCCTCGACCTTCTTGTTGTTGGCGCTTTGCTTGAGCAACGCATGGAACTGCGCGCCGGACTTGGGCGGCGTGCGGGGGAGGACTTTGGGGTCGGACGAGCGATCGAGGGGCTGGGTCGTCATGCCATGAAACTCCTGCTGTTACCGGTGGGGCGTATCGGCAAAAACAGTAACAGCAGGCGTTCGGCACGCGTTGCGAAAAATTGTGAATTAGGCTTGGCGGTGACGCAGGGCGCGCTCCATGCGCTGCAAGCCTTCCTCCAGCATCGCCCGTGGGCAGCCGAAGTTAAGGCGCACGAATTGCTGGCTGTCGTCACCGAATTCGATCCCTGCGCTCAAGCCAACCTTGGCCTGTTCCAGGAAGAACTGCTGCGGGTCATCCAGGCCCAACGCGCTGCAATCCAGCCAGGCCAGGAAGGTGCCTTGCGGCGCATGCATGACCACGCCGGGCAGGCGGGTCTGCACGGCGTCGAGCAGGTAGTCGCGGTTGGCTTGCAGGTACTGCACCAAGGCATCGAGCCAGTCGGCGCATTCACTGTAGGCGGCGCGGGTGGCTTCCAGGCCCAGGGGGCTGACGCTGTCGACCATGCCGCAACGGGCCTGGTTGAAACGCTCGCGGATCTCGGCGTTCTGCACCACGGCAAAGCAGGTCTTCAGGCCGGCGACGTTATAGGCCTTGCTCGCCGACATCAGCGTGATGGTGCGCTGGGCAATCTCGGGGCTGAGGCTGGCGGTGGGGATATGGCGGCGACCGTCGAAGCACAGCTCGGCGTGGATTTCGTCGGAGATGATCAGCGCACCCTGTTCCAGGCAGGCATTGGCCACGGCCAGCAGTTCATCGCGAGGGAAGACTTTGCCCATGGGGTTGTGCGGGTTGCTCAACAACAGCGCGCCGGCGCCGGTCAGTGCCTGGCGCATTGCTGGCAGTGGCGTGAGGTATTCGCCGTTGACCAACTCGAACGGCACTTCGATGCGCGGCAGGTTCCAGTGCCCCGGCGCGAGGCGGATCGGCCGGTAGTTGGGGGTTTGCAGCACCACCGGCTGGCCCGGCTCTACAAATGCATGCAGCGCCATATTGAAACCCGGCTCCACACCCGGCAAAAACAGCAACTCATCCGGCTGCACGCGCCAGGCGTACTTGTTCCACAGGTCGGCAATGATCGCCTCGCGCACATCCGGCCCCGCGACGCTGTAGCCCAGCACCTGTTGGTCGAGGCGTGCGTGCAGGGCCTTCAGCACGGCGGGTGGGGCGGCGATGTCCATGTCGGCGATCCACATCGGCAAAACGTCTTGCGGGTAGCGGTTCCACTTGGTGCTGCCGGTGCCGAGGCGTGGGTGGATCGTGTCGAAATCAAAGCTCATGGGGGGCTCGTATCAGGGCGTCAGGCGCAGGAATGGCGCTGATTCTAGCGCCATTATTTTTATAGGCCAGAGCTGATTGCGAGCGACAGTTGCCGATGGGCCTGTTCCAGCGCGCGATTGACCGCTTCTTCACCGCGCACCATGGCCGGCAGGTATACAAAATCTACCGACTCAATACCCACCGTCGCCAGGATCGCGGTCATGTACGGGGTAAGGAAGTCCGGTTCATGGCCTTTGCGGGCGTTACCCGAGCTGACCAGCACAAAGGTGCGCCGGTCCTCCAGCAAGCCGACCTTGGCCAATTGCGCATTCACCGTAAAGCTGCGCTGGATGCGTACCACGTGGTCGATCCAGGCCTTGAGCGCCGCCGGCACGGTGAAATTGTGCACCGGGGTGCACAGGATCAGCAGGTCGCAGGCTTCCAGTTCCACGATCAACTGTTCCGAGAGTGCCGTCGCCTTGCCGCTCAAGCCCCCCGCTGTGGTGAGTGCGTTGGCATATTCACGGGTCAGCGGCGGCAGCGCCTGGCCGCCGTAGTCACGCTCGGTCACCGTGGCGTGCGGCACCAGGTCGCGCAACAGGGCACGGGCCAGTTTGAAAGTCTGCGCGGCTTTACCGTGGGGGCTGAAACCGAGGAGCAGGGCGCGAGTCATTGGCTGAGGTCCTGGGAAAAGTGCATGCCCAGGGGCAACAGGCCCTGGCGGAAATAGAAACGTTGGGCCAGGGCCATGTGCATGCCGGTGTCCAGCACCAGCCAGCGATAGCCGTGGGTGCGGGTTTCGTCACGCACGTGGTCAAGCAGTCGTTCACCGAGGCGGCGCCGCTGCAACGTGGTGTCTACCACCAGGTCATCGACGTAGATAAAGCGGCCATACAGGGTGTTCTCGGTCAACCGGTAGCCGGCCAGGCCGATCACCTGGCCGTGTTCCCGCGCGGCGAGCAGGCGATAGCCGTTTTGCCGTTGGCGCTGGACTTGCTCGGCGAACGCCTTGGCGTCGGTGAGGTGCGGGCGCAGCTGCTGCATCACTGCAAAGCTGGCGACGCAATCGGCCTCGGTTTCCATCTGGACGAACTCGACGTGTTCATTCATGGCCGTGGTTCTCCAGGTGAGCCTTGATTGCCGCCGGCACTTTGCGAAAACTGATGGCCACGCGATTGAGGGCGTTCATCAAGCCGATGGCCAGGGTCAGGTCGGCGACTTCCTTGTCGCTGAACACCGCCGCGACCTGTGCGTAATCCGCATCCGGCACCTGGGTTTGCGCGACCGGCGTCACCACTTCGGCCCAGGCCAGGGCGGCCTGCTCACGCGGGGTGTACAGCGGCAGACCTTCGCGCCAGGCGGCCAGCAGCATGATTTTTTCCAGGCTTACGCCCAGCTTGAGCAGGTCGCGGGAATGGCTATCCAGGCAATAGGCGCAGCCGTTGAGTTGCGAGACTCGCAGGTACACCAGGTCGATCAGTTCTTTTTCCAAGCCGCAGCCGTGGATATAGCTGTGCACCGAGCCCAGGGCTTTATAACCGGCGGGGGCGGCCAGGGCGTAGTCGAGACGGTGTTTCATGGGCGATCCTTATTGCGGTGAAGAGATGCGCCATTTTCGTGGCTGGCCGGGTGGCCTGACAGGGGCATGATTGGACAAGTGGGTTGGGACATGATCAGACTTCGGCCTGTCTTCCCGCCGAGCCACTTGCGATGTCGTCACTGCCCAAATACCAGGAAATCTACCGGCGTTTTCGCCAGGCCATCGACCAGGGCCAATTGCGCGCCGGCGAGCGCGTGCCCTCGGTGCGGGCGCTGGCCCAGGAGCTCAAGGTGGCGCGGGGCACGGTGGAGGCGGCGTATCAACTGCTGGTCAGCGAAGGTTTCTTCGAGGCGCGCGGGCAAGCGGGGACCGTGATTGCCGAGGCGCTGCCGCAGGTGTCGGTGAAACCCATGCCGGTTGCGCTGCCGGTGACTTCAGGCCCTCGGCCGTTGCAAATGGGCCTGCCCGCCCTGGATGCGTTCCCCCGCAAATTGTGGGCGCGCCTGGTGACCCAGCAAGTGCGCCGCACCGATGCGGACAGCCTGGCGATGGGCGACGTGCGCGGCACCCAGGCGCTGCGTGTGGCGATTGCCAGCTACCTGGCGTTGTATCGCGGCGTGGAGTGCACGCCCCAGCAGGTGTTTGTGTGTGCCGGGTATGCGGGTGGCCTCACCCTGGTCTGCGAAACGCTGGCGATGGCGGGGCAGCGCTGCTGGTTCGAAGACCCCGGGTACTTGCATGCGCGGCAGTTGTTGAGGCATCGCGGTGTGGAACTGGTGCCGGTGCCGGTGGATCGCGATGGGCTGGATGTCGCGCAGGGCATTGCACGGGGGCGTGGGGCGCGACTGGCGATAGTCACCCCGGCGCACCAGAGCCCCTTGGGTGTGGCGTTGAGCCCGCTGCGGCGGCAGGCCTTGCTGGAATGGGCGCGAGAGCAGGGCAGTTGGGTGGTAGAGGATGACTATGACAGTGAATTTCGCTATCGCGGGCAGCCTTTGGCGGCGCTCAAGAGCCAGGATACGGATGACCGAGTGATCTATGCCGGAAGTTTCAGCAAGATGCTGTTCCCGGGGTTGCGCTTGGGGTATCTGGTGGTGCCTGTGTCGTTGGTGTCAGCGTTTGAGCGTGCGGCCGAGGCGTTGCAGCAGCGTGGGGCGCAGCTGTTGCAATTGACGGCGGCGGATTTTCTCGAGCAGGGGCATTTCACCCGGCATTTGAAGAAGATGCGCCAGTTGTATGCGCAGCGCAGGGCATATCTGGTGGAGGCGTTGCGCGTGCATTGTGCGGGGTATCTGCGGGTGGATGAGCAGGCGGGCGGGATTAATTTGCTGGCGCGGTTGGTGGTGGATGTGCCGGACCTTGTCGTGGCTGAGGCCGCTGGTAGAGCGGGGTTGGCCGTGCAGGCACTGTCTTCCTGGACGCTTGAGGCTGGGCGGGGGCAGGGGGTGTTGATGGGGTTTACCAATGTGGCGTCTATGTCGGATGCGGTGGGGATTGTAGTGGTTTTGCGTGAGGTGATTGATGGGTGCATATCCCTTATTTAGGTAATGGCGGCTTATGGTTCCACTCTTGGCATCAGCCCTTTCAAGGTCTTTAGGTATAACCGACGATATATACCCTGTGGCAAGCCCGCTCGCCACAGGTGCAGTGTTCGTCTTTGCGCTGGCCGGTCAGTGCTTGACCGGCGTCGGCAGGGTCACGAGGTTGACGTAGCCATCCCAGAATTTTTTCTGGTCGACACCGAACACCACCTTGGCCTTCTGCGTGCCTACCGGGGCACCTTTGGCGTAGCCCAGTGCGCGGCCGTAGTCGGCGCCGAACGTGGCGTCCACATCCACCCACAGGTCGCGGGACTCGGTGACGATCCCGGGGTTGACCAGGTACAGCGCCGGCAAGCTGTCCCAGGTAAAGCTGTGGTAGCTCGGGTCCTTGTCGAACAGCGGGCCGAATTCATGCTTGTACAGGTCGGCAATCGGGCCTTTCTGGGCGCTCACGCGCTGGTACACCGCCTTGTCGAAGGTGACTTTCTCGCACACATCGTTGGGGAAAATCACGTGCTCGATGGGTGAGCGCAACACGATCTTTGCCGCCTCCGGGTCGAACCACCAGTTGAACTCCGCTGCCGGCGTAGTGTTGCCCGGAATCTCCAGGGCGCCACCCATGTACACGATGCGCTTGATCAGCGGCACGATATCCGGCGCCGAGCGAATCGCCAGGGCGACGTTGGTCAGCGGGCCGACCGCCAGGATCGTCACCTGGTGCGGGTTGGCGCGCACGCTGTCGACGATGAACTGCGCGGCGGTTTCCTTGCGCAATGGGGTGTGGGTGGCCAGGCCGTCCGGTGGTGCGACCAACTGCGAAGGCGACGTAGGGCGAGGGTGTTTGAACGCCCCCGGCCAGCCGGCGCCGAACAGCGCCTGTTGCGCATCAAAGGTGGCGTAGTCGTGCAGCAGCGGGTAGGCGGCACCGGAGTAGACGCCCACCTCTTTCTCCACGCCCATGCGTTCCACGGCCTTGAGGGCGTCGACCTGTTCCTGGTCGACCCAGGCATTGCCGCTGACCAGGGTCATGCCCAGCAGCTCGATGCGTTTTTGCGCATGCAGCTGGGCGAGCATGATGAAGGCCTGGCCGTCATCGTTGAGCACATTGAAGTCGGTGTCGAAGATGACCTTTTCCGCCGCCTGCGCGGTGCCGGCACACAGGCCGACCGCCACAAGCAACGCACAGCGTTTCAAGAAGCCTTGCATGGTGGTTCATCCGGAATAATTGGGATTATCAACGGTTCACCAGTTTCGCCGGCAAGGCGATGACCAGGAAGCTGCTGAGAATCAGGCAGCCGGCGAAAAACCACAAGGCACCCGCGCTGCTGCCTGTGACGTCAATCGCAACGCCCATCAACGAGTTGCTCACCAGACCGGCAATATTCGCCACCGAACAGGCCAGGGCAAAGCCGGTGGCCGCCGCGGTGCCTTTGAGGAACGTCGCCGGCAGGCTGAAAAACACCGGCACCGCGCCGATGATCGCCGCCGAGGCAATCGCGAACAGCGCCACGGTGGCCGCTACGTTATGGGTGAAGAAGGTGCTGGTGGCCATCGCCGCCGCGCCGATGAAAAACGGCACGATGATGTGCCAGCGGCGTTCGCGGTGTTTGTCGGAACTGGCGCCGATCAACAGCATGCCGAGCAGGGCGGCGACGCTCGGCAAGGCGGTGAGCACACCGATATGGAAGGTGTCGGTGACCCCGGCGTTGCGGATGAATGTCGGCATCCAGAAACCCATGGCGTAGGCGCTGAGCAGGATCGAGAAGTCGATACCGCCGAGCATCCACACCTTGAGGTTGAAGAACCCGTCGCGGAAGCTGTGCTTGCTGGCGGTGCCATCGGCGTCGTCCTTGTGCAGTTCGGTTTCCAGCAGGGCCTTTTCCTCGTCCGACAGCCATTTGGCTTGCTGGTAGGTGTTGGGCAGCGCCCAGAAGGTCAGTACGCCGAGCAATACGCTGGGCACCGCCTCGATCAGGAACAGCCACTGCCAGCCGCGCAGACCGCCGATGTGGTCGAAATGGCCCATGATCCAGCCGGACAGCGGGCCGCCGATCACGCTGGACAGCGGCAGGCCGATCATGAACAGCGCGATGATGCGCCCCCGTCGGTGGGTGGGGAACCAGGTGGTCAGGTAGTACAGCACGCCCGGCAGAAAGCCCGCTTCGGCCGCGCCGAGCAGAAAGCGCAGGATGTAGAACTGGGTGGTGGAGGTGACCAGCATGGTGCAGGCCGAGAGCAGGCCCCAGGTGATCATGATGCGCGCGATCCAGATCTTCGCGCCGACCCGTTCCAGCACCAGGTTGCTTGGCACTTCAAAGATGATGTAGCCGACAAAGAACAGGCCGGCACCGAGGCCGAACGCGGTTTCGCTGAACTGCAACTGGTCGAGCATCTGCAATTTGGCGAAACCGATATTGATCCGGTCCAGATAGGCGGCCAGATAACAGAAGCACAGGAACGGAATCAGTTTCCAGGTGATCTTGTGGTAAAGCGTGTTGACGGGATCGGCGACCGTGGTCGCCGGCGCTGCATTCGCAATGGGCATGGGGTGTCTCCTGGCGGTGACTTATGGTTTTTATACAGCCGCTTTTGTTCCAGCACTTCGGAGTGCTGTAGAAGCGACGTCCAAAGGCAGTGTCAGAAGACTGGGGCGTGTACCCCAGTTTTAGGCGAGACCGCACTCTATGGCGCGATTCTCGGTACCGTTTATTGCTCCCTGAATTTGCGCATCGCCTCCTGCTTGCTCACCACGTCGCCATACTTGCTGTCGATATCGAACAGATTGGCTTCATGGGGGGCCGGGTGCCGGTCGCCGACGCATTCGCGCACGACGATGGTGCGAAACCCGTGTTGCACTGCATCCACCGCCGTGGCGCGGATGCAGCCACTGGTGGAACAACCGGCCAGTACCACGGTGTCGATGCCCTGTGCATGCAGCATCGGCGCCAGGCTGCTGCCGAAAAACGCACTGGCGTACTGTTTGGTGATCACCACTTCATCGGCCTGGGGCAGTACCTCGGCGCAGAACGCGGCCAGTGGGTTGCCTTCGACCATGTCTTTCATCACCGGGGCCTTCTTGACCCATATGCCTCCATCCAGGAAATGGCCGGGATGGTAGCGGATATTGGTGTGGACGACTGCAATCCCGTGCTGGCGTGCGCTGGCCAGCAGCTCCACGCTTTCAGCCACGGCCGTGACCACACCCGGCGCGAACAGCGGCGCGCCTTCGGTGGTGTAGCCTTGCATGAAGTCGATCATCAACAGCGCGGCCTTTTTGCCAAAGCCGATGCGGTTGCCCCATACGCCCTGGTAATTGGCGTCGGCGGATTGTTCGCTCATCGTTTAACCCCCTCATTTCTGGACAGTGCACTTACCTTGTGGTGACCGAGCTTGTTGTGGCGAGCGGGCTTGCCCCGCGTTGGGCTGC
>NZ_MDGK01000018.1 GCF_001870465.1 Pseudomonas extremorientalis | reverse complement strand
TCGGCCTCGGTCAGTTGTTCCGGCAAGCCATTCAGATCGTTGTGGTAGTAGCGAATCTTCTGTAGCGGGCCAAGGCCGTCGATGCGGGCCAGCGGTTCATAGCCTCATCGTCGTAAAATTTAAATTTTTAGCACTAAATAAGAACTTCCTTTTCTCTGCGAGGAATATTTGTATTTTTAACTCAGAATTTTATTCGCTAACGCCAGGTCGAACTGCTTGTTTCCAAAAATGGATTTAGTTGCGAGCGCTTTTTTTAGTGCGTCCGAATCCAGGCTCAGATTATTTTTGTAGGCAGCAAAGAGGATGGTGAGAAATGGGAATGCATAGTTATCAGGCTCAGCCAATACGTCCTCAATTAGTGCTCGTTTGCCAAGGATGCAATTCTCTGCCTTTGGGAGGTAAAAAGCCTTCAAACGGTCGGTTATTTTTTTACAGTCTGGCTTATTTCTTGCGGCGACGGCGTTCTAATGATACCGCCCATCTCGTCGCCAAACTGTTTAGTCTCTTCTGATAAGGAAGTCTTCGAAAAAAATGATGCGTTCAACAGCCGACTCTAATACGGCGGGGATTGATCTATACAAAAGCTAGATGCCTCACAGGTATATATTTCCATTCCAGCGTAGTAACCATCGGCTTTGGTCAAGTGCTGGATGTAGATGTCTGCAAGTTTTTTCTTTGCTACAAGCAGGCAAAGCTTGTTTTTGCTTACCTTCAGGTCGACGTTGGGAAGCGTTATTTGCTACAACGCTTCCAATAGTTCAACTTCCATGTTTTTACGAATTTCTAGGCTCATGTTATTCACTTGTAGATCAGAAGATTGAAGGTTGCGTTGTGCTGTGCGCCTTTTTCACCTAACGGTACCTCCAGCTTTCCTTTAGTATCAACTTTGAACGATCCTTTCGTTCCGACAACCGATAAAGGGGGCAGATTTATTCATGGTTCCTATCTGGATTAAATAGATCCGTCCCCTTATCGCTTTATCACCATCGCCTTTATCGTTGAGTAGGCAATCTATTTTTATTTGGAGTCAAACAATTCTTGCGTATGCAGGACTGCCTTGTTTACGCGCTCTGAAGCGGTAACGCTATCAATGCGTAAGTCGTCGGGTAAGTGCTCATAGTCCATGGCCTCATCCTCCGTTAGCGCCCCACGCAGATGAGCAATTACTCTGAAAATAATGTGATGCATACGCCAGCAAATTGAGGGTTCAATATTTACCAACTGTTCCTCAGATGCGGGCGTGCTTACGCCTCCAGTCCAGAATTCTGACTCAAACGCGAATTGAATTCTGTCATAATCAGAGGTCGATTTCGTGTAGTCCGGGTCACTGAAAAGAATCTTCCAGCGAGGGATATCTGAAAAACGCATGCTGCAGAAAATCGGTCGAAACAAACGTTTTGAGGTGTCCACCTCGCTGATCGAGGTAGGGATTTGTGTATATAATTTCTCAAAAACCTCAATCAAATGTCCCAGCGCAGGAGGAATCAGCTCGATATAGCGTGCAATCACAAAGCCAGGCTCATCTGAAGCGTTGAGGGCTGGGATGTAGAAAAGATCACCCGGTTTGGGTGCCTTGAGGGTTTTCATACAGCAGCCTCTTTTAGGTACAAGACCTAAGGGGTCAGATTTATTTGTAGTCCCTATCCGGATTAAATAGATCCGTCCCCTTTATTGTTAACTTTATGCCTGATTTTTATAGGGGGTAAATGATTGATTAGCGATGTAGAAGCCTAGCCCTTTGTCACCTTTGAACCGATTTTCTATCATGGCATCAGCCAAATCTTGGGAAATCAAAAGGTCGCCAGAATCACGCTCACGGGCAATCCCATCCATTCCTGCGGCGGTATCATGAAGCCAAATTTCATTGAAGTACAGTATTGTGCCACTGTCAGAGAGCTCCGGTACCGACTTGCTGTGATCAACAGCGCTAATCGCTTGGGCAACATTGACGATGTAATAGCCGTCATCCACGGCCTCTCCGTTTGCAGCAATACTAGCGGGTTTCAAGAGCTGAATATGATGGTTGGCTTTCTGCATGAGGAAATCTGCCAACCTCTCGCTCACCAACGGTATGTCACCCAACAACCATAAGCAGTCATACGCCAATAGCTTTTTCTTTTGGCATGGGAAAAATATTTTTGGTCTATCCATGTCGGCAGGATAAGGCTCGCCTGACAGTAGCGATAAATAATCAAAGTTCGATCCCGCAGTCTCATACGAACCGATCTCGGCATCGTATGAGCCCAGCAGTGTTTCGCTGTGATAGATAGGCGCTTTCCAGCTTAAGATCATTTCTAGATATCCTAATTATAATGTGCGCCTGGGCGCGCATTTTTATTCAATTGTCTCTCGCCAGAGCGGAGTAATCTTCGCTCATCGGACACGATTTTATCTAGGGCTTTGCGGTATTGGGCCTGATCCCAGTTTTCACGTTTGCCAACCTTTTGTACTCGATCCATTTTGCTCCCAAGGTTTTGATTGACCCTAGCTGCATGGCGTCCTTGGTGAATAGACCGACGTCCGTCAGTCATCGCCCGAGTCTTGTTGGGCAGGAATATTTTATTTTGCCGACTTTGCAAATCGAATCCTGCCAATTTAAGCAGAGGGTGATTTTTAGTACTGGCATGCTTGTCGCTCAGTATGTGGTGGTCCTGGTATCCCTGTTTTTTCAGGCGTCCAATGCGTCGGTTTATGGATGACGTACAGCTCCAGCCCAGTGGGTCAACCCATCCATATGGATTGGCGGCATACAAATAAAGATTGATGCCCCCCGCCAACCCAATCGGATCCGGCGTCGTAAACCGCCCCACATCCGGATCATAAAACCTGAACGTATTGAAATGCAGCCCCGTCTCCCGATCCAGGTACTGCCCCTGGAACCGCAGGTTCTGCTCCTCGATGTAATAAGGCTCGCG
>NZ_MDGK01000017.1 GCF_001870465.1 Pseudomonas extremorientalis | reverse complement strand
GACAAACTCGACGTCGCCGAAGGCCTCGCCGAACTCGAAGGCGCCTCCGCCCGCGTCGCCGTTGACGAAAAGCGCATGATCAACTGCCGCGCCGACCTCAACCAACTCGTGCCGTTCAAGTACGACTGGGCCTGGCAGAAGTACCTCGACGGCTGCGCCAACCACTGGATGCCGCAAGAGGTCAACATGACCGCCGACATCGCCCTGTGGAAAAACCCCGAAGGCCTGACCGACGACGAACGCCGCATCGTCATGCGCAACCTCGGCTTCTTCTCCACCGCCGACTCCCTGGTCGCCAACAACCTGGTGCTGGCCGTGTACCGCCTGATCACCAACCCGGAGTGCCGCCAGTACATCCTGCGCCAGGCCTTCGAAGAAGCGATCCACACCCACGCCTACCAGTACTGCATCGAATCGCTGGCCATGGATGAAGGCGAGATCTTCAACATGTACCACGAGATCCCATCGGTCGCCAAAAAGGCCGCCTGGGGCCTGAAGTACACCCGCTCGATCTCCGATCCGAAGTTCGAAACCGGCACCGTCGAGACCGACAAGGAGCTGCTGCGCAACCTGGTCGCCTACTACTGCGTCCTGGAAGGCATCTTCTTCTACTGCGGCTTCACCCAGATCCTGTCCATGGGCCGTCGCAACAAAATGACCGGCGTCGCCGAGCAGTTCCAGTACATCCTGCGTGACGAGTCGATGCACCTGAACTTCGGTATCGATGTGATCAACCAGATCAAGATCGAAAACCCACACCTGTGGGATGCCGAGATGAAGGAAGAAGCGACCCAGATGATCCTGCAAGGGACTCAACTGGAGATCGAATACGCTCGCGACACTATGCCTCGCGGTGTATTGGGCATGAACGCGGCGATGATGGAGGATTACCTCAAGTTCATTGCTAACCGTCGTCTGTCGCAGATTGGGTTGAAGGAAGAGTACCCAGGTACCACCAACCCATTCCCGTGGATGAGCGAGATCATGGACTTGAAGAAAGAGAAAAACTTCTTCGAGACCCGTGTGATCGAGTACCAGACTGGCGGCGCGCTGAGCTGGGATTGATTCCTGAGCCAAGCAACCCCATGAAGCCCTGACGTGTTCAGGGCTTTTTTGTGCGCGGTGAATTGCCACTTCTTGAAGCACATCAGGCTGACCACCTCGCCCAGAAGGGTTCGGATCGCATCACCAATGCTGTAGCCTTGTGCCCCAATTGCCATCAGCGTTGTCACCGAAGGGCTTTACGCCAAAGTCGGAAGATTGGCACGGGAGTAGACTCCCGCTGTCACAGCTGATGCACACTCAAAAAATACCCGATAGGACCGAGGCCAACCCGTGAACCCAGACATGCTCGAAGCCGGCCCCGCTGACGCCAAAGTACTTTCCGTCTTTGACTTCGACGGCACCCTGACCCACCACGACAGTTTCGTGCCCTTCCTCAAGTTTGCCTTTGGCCCCGGCGAGTTCTACGGCCGGATGGTCAAGCTGGCGGTGCCGGGGCTGCGCTTTCTGGTGCGGCAGATCAGCCGGGATGAGTTGAAGGCACAGTTGATCCGCACCTTTATGACCGGGGTGGAGAAGGCATGGGTGCAACAGAAAGCCGAGGAGTATTGCCAGAAGACCTGGGCGCGGCTGATGCGGCCGACAGGGGTGTTATCGGTGGAGCAGGAGTTGGGCTCCGGGGCGGAGGTCACGCTGTGTTCGGCGTCGCCGGCATTGGTGTTGCAGCCGTTTGCCAATCGGCTGGGGATCAAGTTGATCGGCACGGAGCTTGAGGTGGTCGACGGGGTGTTGACTGGCAAGCTCACCGGGAATAACTGCCGGTGTGAGAACAAGGTGTTGCGGCTTGAGGCGGTGTACGGGGATTTGGGCGAGTATCGGCTGCGGGCCTGGGGCGATACGCGTGGGGATCGGGAGTTGCTGGCGGCGGCGCAGGATGCGCATTTTCGGCATTTTCATGCGAAGAAGAAGCGCAAGCAGCTGCGGTAGTCGCGCACTAGCAAGGGGTGCTAGGGGTTGAAAGATTGAATTACGTTGCCCCGAAATCTCGTTCTTCGAGGGACACACCAATGGGTGTTTCGCTGACGTCGAGTCGCTCCTGAACAATCTGATTCAACTTCAGAACCTCCAATCGATCATCCTCAGACATAAAGTCGTCAGACACTGATTCGCCATGGAGAAAATAGCTGTCCCAGGTGCTTTCCGCTGGGGGGCTGTTTTTTGTTTGAGTCATGAGCATCCCTCCTTTGGGTTGGCTGAAGACAATACAAGCCAGCTTGTTTGTTGCCTAGGCGGAAAATGTATCGATGCGAATGGCAGGTTCGCCAGGGAAACCGATTCGATCCCTTCGCAGCCTCGCTGAAGCTCGACAGCTCCCACATTTGATCTTCGCCGAGCCCAGATCGGTGTTTGGCAGGAGGTCTATGCCGTGGCTTTGAGGTCCACGCCCAACGCCGTCGCAAAGGCTTTTACCATCGGGCTGCGCGGGGCGTTGTGGCGCAGGATCAGGTTGAAGGCGGTGCTCAAGTGCACTTGCTCCGGGCACAATGCCCGTAGGCGCCCTTCTCTTACCAAGGGCGTGGCGTAGTGTTCGGGCAAGAAGCCGAGGAAACGGCCAGTAAGGATCAGGATCGCGACGGCTTCGACTTGTGAGGCCGACGCGGACTGGCTGTCATAGTTGACGAAGTTGGCCTTGTCGCGGTGGATCGCATACCGATGGTTCACCACTTCGTATTGGCGCAAGACATCGGGCGTGAGGTCGTTTGCGTCGAAGAGTGGGTGTCCTACGGCACAGTAAGCGTGGGCCTTTTCCTCATACAGCGGGAAATAGTCGAATTCTTCACGGCGCTGGTACACCGGCACGATGCCGACGATCAAGCGCCCTTCCACCACGCCGCGTTCAACTTCGTCCAATTGTGAGGCATGCAGGCGCAATCTAATCTTTGGCGATTCGCTATGTAATTTCCCCAACGCGGCAATGAGCGGGGAATTAACGTCGGACGCCGTGTTATCAATAACCCCCACACTAAGGTCACCAATAAGCTCGTTCTGCGCCGAACTAAGCTTGTCGCGAAAACTGTCCACCGAGGTAAATAACTCGATGGACGCCTGATACACCAACTTGCCTTCTTCGGTCAGCCCAAACCCTTCGCGACCCCGGGTGCACAGGCGCATGCCGATGCGAATCTCAAGGTCGGAGATCTGTTTGCTGATCGCCGCCAGGCCCACGTTCAGCTCGTTTTGCGCGGCGCTGAAGCCGCCGGCTTCGACCACGGCCATGAACACGCGCAGCAATTTGAAGTCCAGCCCGCTCAACTGCAGGGGCGGTCTTGTGCCGGGTTTGGGTGGCAGGTTTCCAGAATTGGAAAGTGGGGTTTCCATAATACGCGTTGACCTCAAGTGCCATATTCAACAGGCTTCAACCCAATCCTTGAACATAGCCAGGCGGCGATAATGAACATAAACATCCGCCCTTGGCAACCTTGAATACGGCGCGTCAGACGCTGGTTCAGTCTAGTTGAAAACTTATTTTTACTGCCTCCGACTCTTCTAAAAACAAGCGTGAGGAACAACCATGTCCCAGCCCACCGACCGCCTTTGGGGCGCTCGTTTCAAGACCGGCCCGTCTGTTGCATTGGCCGCGTTGTCGCGTTGCCCTGAGCGCTATTTCCGCCTGACACCCTACGACCTGGCCGGCTCCCGTGCCCATGCCCGTGAGTTGCAGCGCGCGGGCTTGCTGGATGAATCGGAAACCCTGCGCACCCTGGCGGCTTTGGACGAGATCGGTGCGGATTTCGCCGCCGGTAACCTGCATCCGACCCAGGATGACGAGGACGTACACACCTTCATCGAACGCGTATTGACCGAGCGCCTTGGTGCCCTGGGCGGAAAATTGCGCGCCGGGCGTTCGCGTAACGATCAGACCGCCAACGATTTGCGCCTTTTCCTACGGGACCATGCGCGCACCATCACCACTGAAGTACTGGGTTTGCAGCAGGCGCTGGTGGATCAGGCCGAGCAGCATATCGAGAGCATTTGCCCCGGCTTCACCCACTTGCAGCAGGCGCAGCCGATTGTGTTCGCCCACCACTTGTTGGCCCATGCCCAATCGATGTTGCGGGATGTACAGCGTTTGGTGGATTGGGATGCGCGCACGGCGTTGTCGCCACTGGGTGCGGCGGCAATGGCCGGTTCGGCGATTGCGCGGCAACCGGAGCATTCGGCCAGGGAAATGGGCTACACCGGGCCGTGCGAAAACTCCATCGACGCGGTGGCCAGCCGTGACCATGTAGCGGAGTTCCTGTTTGTGGCGGGCATGCTCGGGGTGAATATTTCGCGCCTGTCCGAAGAGTTTTGCCTGTGGTCCTCGCGGCAATTTCGCTGGGTGGTGCTGGACGATGCCTACGCTACCGGCAGCTCGATCATGCCGCAGAAAAAGAACCCGGATATTGCCGAATTGGCGCGCGGCAAGGCTGGGCGCTTGATTGGCAACCTGACCGGCTTGATGTCGACGCTCAAGTCATTGCCGCTGTCGTACAACCGCGATTTGAGTGAAGACAAGCACAGCGTGTTGGACAGCGTGGATACATTGCTGCTGGTGTTGCCGGCGATGGCCGGAATGGTTGCGACCATGAAGGTGCAGGTACAAGAGCTGCGGCGTCAGGCGCCGATGGGCTTCACCTTGGCGACTGAGGTGGCGGATTGGTTGGCCACCCGTGGTGTGCCGTTTAAAGAGGCCCACGAGATCACCGGCGCGTTGGTGCAGGCCTGTGAGAAGCATGAGATTGAGTTGTGGGAAGCCTCGCCGGCGATGTTGGCGGAGGTGGATGCACGACTCACACCAGGAGTGCGCGACTGCCTGACCCTGGAAGCGGCGATTGCGGCGCGCAGTGGGTGGGGTGGAACAGCGCCGGAGCGGGTTCGGGAGCAGATTGGGCGGTTGAAGTCCGCATTAGCGACTCAACAGCAGTGGGCAGAGAGTTATCAGGGGTTCCGGATTTAAATCTGCGGTGTTTGGGCTGGCGTCTTCGCAGGCAAGCCAGCTCCCATATTTGGACCGCGTACAGTAGTTAGAGCGTTGTAAGTTTTGGAGATTCACCATGAACCAAACCCCGGCCGAGCGCTTGGCAGCCGAGCGCAAATTGTCCGAGAACCAGTTCGATATCACGCAGTACGAACACGTGCCGCGTCGTTATTACGGACGGATGTTTTTTGCCACCTTGATCGTGATCGTGTTGGCTGCATTGCTGCGTGCCTTCGCCAACGGCCAGATCGAATGGTCCTACATCGGGCAGTTCCTCACGTCTGAGGCCATCCTCTGGGGCCTGGTCAACACCATCGTCATGTCGATCCTGGCCATGGCGCTGGGCGTGGTGATCGGGGTGATCACGGCGATCATGCGTATGTCGGCCAACCCGATCCTGCGCTATGTGGCCATCACCTACACCTGGCTGTTCCGGGGTACGCCGCTGATCCTGCAACTGCTGCTGTGGTTCAACCTGGCGTTGATCTTCCCGGTGATCGCGATTCCCGGCGTGTTCAGCATCGACACCGTCGACCTGATGACGCCGTTCGTGGCTGCCCTGCTGGGCCTGAGTATCAACCAGGGTGCGTACACCGCCGAAGTGGTGCGCGCCGGTTTGCTCTCGGTCGACACCGGCCAGTATGAAGCCGCCAAGTCCATCGGCATGCCGAGCCTGCAAGCACTGCGTAGGATCATTCTGCCGCAGGCCATGCGGGTGATCATTCCGCCTGTAGGCAACGAGTTCATCAGCATGGTGAAAATGACCAGCCTGGCCAGCGTGATCCAGTATTCGGAACTGCTGCACAACGCGCAAAACATCTATTACGCCAACGCCCGGGTCATGGAACTGCTGATTGTGGCCGGCATCTGGTACCTGGCGGTGGTGACTGTTCTTTCATTTGGCCAAAGCCGCCTCGAGCGCCGCTTTGCCCGCGGCGCCGGCAAGCGTTCGTAAGTCTGGGTTGAGGAGAATTGCCCCATGAGAAGCATCGTCAAGGCCGTCAACCTGAACAAGTACTACGACCAGTATCACGCGCTGCGCGACATCAATATCGAGGTCGAGCAAGGCGAAGTGATGTGCATCATCGGCCCGTCCGGCTCGGGTAAAAGCACCCTGCTGCGCTGCGTCAACCAGTTGGAAAAAATCGACAAGGGCGGCCTGTGGGTCGACGGCGAACTGGTGGGTTACCGCGTGGTCGGCAACAAGCTGCATGAGATGAATGAATCGCAGATTGCCCGCCAGCGCCTGGCCACCGGCATGGTGTTCCAGCGTTTCAATTTGTTCCCGCACATGACCGTGCTGCAAAACATCATCGAAGGCCCGTGCCAGGTGCTCAAGCGTTCGCCCAAGGAAGCCATCGAGGACGCCCTGGAGTTGCTGGCCCGCGTCGGCCTGGCGGACAAACGCAATGCCTATCCGGTGGAGTTGTCCGGCGGGCAACAACAGCGTGTGGCGATTGCCCGTGCGCTGGCGATGCGCCCCAAGCTGATGCTGTTTGACGAACCGACGTCAGCCCTCGACCCGGAGCTGGTAGGAGAAGTGCTGTCGGTGATGCGCGACCTGGCCACCACTGGCATGACCATGATCGTGGTCACCCATGAGTTGGGCTTCGCCCGCGAGGTCTCCAACCGCATGGTGTTTATGGATGCCGGCCAGATTGTGGAAGCCGGCAGCCCCGAAGAAATTCTAATAAGCCCACAAAACCCGCGTACCCAAAGCTTTATTTCTGCCGTTCGCACTTAACTAAAAAACAAACGAGAACGCCTCCATGAAGAAAATAGTTATCCCCACGTTGCTCGCAGGCCTGATGGCCTCTTCCGTTGTTTTCGCGGCATTGCCGGCGGCAATCAAGGACAAGGGTGAGATCAGCGCGGCCATCGTGCCGAACTACCCGCCGATGGACTTCAAGGACCCGGCCACCAACAAGATCACCGGCCTGGATTTCGACCTGGGCAACGCCCTCGCCGAGCGCCTGGGCGTGAAGATCAAGTGGCAGGAAACCGGCTTCGAGCAGATGCTCAGCGGCCTGACCACCAAGCGCGTGGACATCGTGTTGTCGGGCATGAGCGACACCGCCGAACGCCAGAAGGCCGTGACCTTCATCGACTACTTCACCAGCGGCCCGCAGTTCTACACCCTGGCCAAGCGCGAAGACCTCAAGGAATTGACTGACCTGTGCGGTAAAAAAGTCGGCACCAGCCGCCGTACCACCTGGCCGTCGGAAATTGCCGCATGGAGCAAGGAAAACTGCGAAGTGGCGGGTAAGCCGGCGATCGTGGTGATCGGCACTGAGGGCTCGGCGGATGCACGGGCGCAGTTGCAACAGAACCGCCTGGACGCGGCGATGCAAGGCAGCGAGACCATTCCTTATCTGATGTCGCTGGATATAGGCAAGTACAAGCCGGTGGGCCTGGCGATTTCCAAGCAGTTCACCGGGCTTGGGATTGAGAAGAGCAATACGGCGTTGGTCACGGCGATCAGTGAAGCGTTGCAGGGCATGATCGATGATGGCACCTACGGCAAGATCCTGAAGAAGTGGGACCTGGAGCAAGGTGCGGTCGAAAAAATCACCATCAACTCCGGCCAATAACTCGATCTGAACAATGTGGGAGGGGGCTTGCTCCCGATAGCGGTCTATCAGCCAAGCATCTGGTGACTGAGCCACCGCCATCGGGGGCAAGCCCCCTCCCACCCTGGATTTTCGTTGTCCACAAAGATAACAAGGACACCCGCCCCACCATGGCCACCTACTCCCTGGTAATCCGCCGCCTGATGATTTGCTCGGTGACCATCGTGGTCAGCCGCGCCATGACCAGCCCGTTGCTGGCCCTGTTGCTGAGTACCCGCCTGGGCCTGAACCAGCAGGACATCGGCTTGCTGATGGGCATCGCGGTGTTTATCGCGACATTGCTGGGCCTGTACGGTGGCTACATCATCGACCGCCTGGAAAAGCGCAAGCTGCTGATCCTGGCCATGCTCTCCAGCTCCATCGGTTTTCTATTGCTGACCTTTGCCAGCAACCTCTACCTCACCACCCTGACCCTGGTCATCACCGAAGCGGCGTCGGCGTTGTTCCTGATTGGCTCAAAAGCCATCATCAGCGAGAACCTGCCGGTGGGCGAGCGTGCCAAGGTGTTTTCCCTGCGCTACACACTGACCAACGTCGGCTACGCCACAGGCCCGATGGTCGGCGTCGTGATTGCCGGCCATATGCAACTGGCACCGTTCCTGATCGCCAGCGCGATCGCCTTTGGCAGCGTGTTCCTGATGATCGGCATCCCGCCCACCCAACGGGATGACAGCAACAAGCCCTTGAGTTTCCTCACCACCCTGCGCACCTTGCGCGACGACCGCACGCTGATTCTATTTACCAGCGGCAGCCTGCTGAGCACCATTGTCCATGGGCGCTACACCTTGTATCTGTCGCAGTTTTTGCTCGTAGCCTACAAACCCGCCGAGGCGCTGAAGATTCTGTCTGCGGTACTGGCCTGCAATGCCATCACTGTGATTTTGATGCAGTACCAGATCGGCCGTTTCCTCAAGCGTGAGCAACTGCGCTATTGGATCGTGCTAGGTACGTTGCTGTTCATTGCCGGGCTTATCGGTTTCAGCCTCGCAAACAGCCTGGTCACCTGGTGTCTGGCAATGTTCGTGTTCACCCTAGGCGAGATGATCATCTACCCCTCCGAGTTCCTGTTTATCGACACTATCGCACCTGATGCGCTGCGCGGCAGTTACTACGGTGCGCAGAACCTGGCGGCATTTGGCGGGGCAATGAGCCCGGTGATTTGCGGCTATCTGCTGATCAATGCCACTCCGGCCAGCATGTTCTATGCGTTGGGGGCACTGACTGCGGTAGGTGGCACCTTGTGTTTCTTGAGTGGACGACGGGTAGCAGGTTCTTGCTGATATTTACCCAGGATCCCGCTATTAATAGCGAAACCTCTCACGGACCCGAGCCCCATGAAATTCGATACGGCCTACAGCCTGAGTCTCGATGACAAGCTGTCGATCTACGACGTACGAGACCTGAATTTCGACGAAACCGCCGACTTCGATTCCGACAAGGATCGCTTCCTGTGCCCCAACGACGAATGCCGGGCAGCGTTTGATACCAGCAATACCCTGAGCACCTTCAACGCCAAAAACGTCAATTACCTGCGCACGCCGCACTTCAAGAACAAGACCGGCACCCAACACATCGATGGCTGCCGCTACGCCAGCAAGCACAAGACCACCGCCGGCGAAAGTGATGACGAGCGTGAGGATAATTTCCCATCGGAATTTGTCCTCACACGCCGCCAGTACGAGCGCAAGCCCCCGTTGGCGGGCACCGAAGGAAGCATGCCACTAGAACCAACGAAGACACCCTCAGACCGCAGCTCCGTTTCCCACGGCGCCAGCGACACCACACCAGACAAAACCAGCGTGTTCGCCCACCCGGTGGAATGCTATGTGTCCAACATCGACGACAAGGACAAGCTCAAGTCCATGCCGTTGAAGATCGGCGACCACACCGCCACCTACTGGACGTTCTTCAAGAAGATCGAATACCTGCAGGACAACAAGGGCCTGATCTACTGGGGCAAGATCAAGGAAATCAAGGACTACACCAGCAGCTTTCGCATCGATTTCGAAAAGAAGGCGTGGCTCGACAAGAAGCCCTACTCGGTCAACGTCTACCTGAGCAAGAAACTCATCGAGAATTACCGCAAGCGCAAGGCTTTCCTGGAGCAGATCAAGGCGGCGGTGGACAGTGAGCGGGCGTTGTACTGCTTCTTCTATGGGGTGACGCCGGAGCTGAAACAGGTGCCGAGCAAGAAAAACCCCGAGCAGACGTTCGGGGTGTTCAGCGCGAATATCGAGAACCTGGATCACCTGATCATTCGCGAGGCGCCAGGGGTGGAATAACGGGTCGTTGAACATCCAGTTGATGAGCGGTCAAAAAAACTGTACAAAAACACAGTATAGTTTGCCCTCCCCCGTCGAATCCTGGAGAAAACCCATGTCCTCTCTGGCAATGAGCTCTTTCGTAGAACAGCAGATCGTCCTGCATCAATTCACCGCCAAACACAGCGTGCAAGCGCGCGCGATGCTGGGCTGGAGCAGGGAACACCTGGCTATTCAGGCCGGCGTGGCGGTCGAAGCGGTTCAACAGTTTGAAAATCAATACGACGTGGGGGATGAAACCCGCCTGGCATTGGCGTTTCGGTTGGAAGCTGAAGGGCTGGTGTTCTTCCCGGGGTTTGCGCCGGGGTGGGGGATGAGTGCGCGCCGCTTTGACACCGCCACAACCGAACACGCGGCGCAAGGGATCATCTCTCGGTTGATCGGCGCAACTTCGTCATCCCTTGACTCACCAACGCCACAACCTAATGGTGTGTAGCGCTTCAGGCCTGCAGTTGCAGTGCCCGGCGCATCAATTTGGGCCCCTGGCCCTGGGGCCAAACCTGTCACATCGCAAACCCGCCTTACGCTACGGTTCGAGTTGATCAAGGGAGGCGGACCTCTGCTGTGCATCTGCCAGCAGAGGTTGAATCAACCTTATGCGAGGTTTGTAGGTTCCCCTATAGTGGCGCCTGTATCAACGGGTACTCGCGAGAAGGGCGTCCCCGGAAGAAAGGCGGGTTCCTTGATCGACGGGGAAGCTTGTTCATAGACATAAGCAGCCGAGAGTAAGGTCGCTTCACTGTTAGCTGTGCCATATAAATAGAGCGCTGTCGGCATACCTTCATCATCCATCCCGGACGGGATGGACATGCCCGGGTAGCCCGCGGCGGCAGCGTAATAATAGTTGTGAGAAAGAAAGTTCGACACCATGGCATCGAGTTTGTGTTTCTTGATGGGATCATCGATGCTTTTCTGGAAAATCGGCACGATATCCTGCCACAACTGATCGCGCCTCTCCTGGGTCACGTTCAGATCGTTGATCATTTCCAGAAACCTCTGGTCAGGCTCTCCTGACTGCGAGTGACGTTTGTTGAAAGCTATCAGTTCCGAGATCGACTTGACCGGCAACCTCTCCCGACCTGCCAGGTAATTTTCCAGTTGTTGTTTGACGTCTCCAAACAACGCTTGATTATAGTCCTTGTAGGTTTGTTCAGTAATGTCTGAATCCAATTGTCCGACCTGAACCAAGATAGCGCCCCTATCCTTCAACACTTCGATTGCAGCCTCATAGTGCTTTTGGTCTGCCCGTTTCGCTGGGTCTTTGGCATCCTCTTCAGATAGTTTAGGCAGCGGTGTGTAGCCAATTCTCTTGCCTTTCAAGGCGTCAGACCCCAGGCCTTCAGAGTAGCGCCTGCTTTCGGTCATTGCGTTGAGTGCCTCTGCCGCATCACGGACATTACGTGTGAAGGTGCCTATCGTATCCATACGTGAACTGGTCATGACACCTTCGGTACTGACCAGTCCAACCGTGGTTTTCAGACCGAAAACACCATTGTAGGCAGCCGGGGTAATGATCGAACCACTGGTTTCCACCCCTAACGCCAGAGGAACATGCCCTTGGGCAACCGCAACAGCAGAACCGGAACTCGACCCAGCCACCTGGCCTCCCAACCGATGTGGGTTGAGCGTCTGGCCACCTCGGGAACTCCACCCATCAACGGGGAATTCAGAGCGGAAGTTGGAAAATTCACTCATGTTGGTTTTACCCACAACCACCGAGCCAGCCTTCAGCAATTTGTCCACGACCTTGGCATTTGCTGTAGCCGGAGCCCCCACCAATGCCTTGGAACCTGCACTTGTCTGCATACGGTCCTTGGTTTCAAAAACGTCTTTCAACGCAACCGGAACACCGTATAGATATCCACAAGAGACGCCTCTGGCACGCTCCTGATCGCGCATTTGCGCCTGCTTGCGGGCATCGGGATTGATTTCTATAAACGCGTTGCCACCTTGCAACCCGCGATCAATATTGGCGATTTGTTTCAGCGAGTCGTTCACCAGCGATTCTGAAGTGGCTTGGCCTTTTGCCATTTCCTCTGACATTTGAAAGGCACTCTTGAAGCCTTGCGGCTGATTCAAAAATGCCTGCAGCACACCGTCTGTTAATCCGCCTGCGATAATCGGTCCGATCATAAACTGCCTCACTACTTGACTGAATGTCAGGCTATCGGTCGATAACCCGACATCAGTCTAAGAAGTCCCCCGTGTACAACCGTTGAGGCTAATCCTGCTCCGGGGTCCGATTATTCACTACTCGATGTAGGCATCCACACGGAATCTTTCAGTAACCGACGATAGAACCGAACCAGTACCAGTAAGCGGTCACCGGCCCAACGGGCACCGTAAAACCACAGTTTCGTCCCGCCCTCAAGCAGCTCGTATACTCCGGGATATCCGCTGGCGCACGCGCCATGAAACGCTGCGCTTTTGCTTTCGGACACAAGGGCATCAAGACTATGCTCACCGACGCGCTCATCGATCTCATTGCGAGTACACGCAACGAATGGGTTGGCCCTGTCACCTCGCAAGGCATCCAGCGCCACCAGTTGCGCGCCCGCCGAGCGCAAGGTATCCAGGGCCTGTAGGAAAGCAGGACTGTGGTCGACGGCCTCGCTTGCACCTGGTCCAACGTAACGGTTGGCAAACCCTATGCGCCAGCCAACCAATACCTGAGTGCGGGTGAAGGGGCTGTTGTTCAGCACGGGAGGGACTTCAGCCATCAGCGGCCCCGAGGGGTCAATACCACTCAATGCGATCAATGACAGCGACGGGTCGCGCGGGGGTTTGAGGGCAAGTCCCGGGGCGTCATACCCCGGGATCGGGACGCCCCCTCGGGTGCCATGAGCCTGGGGATCGACACCGAAAACGATACCATGCGGACTTGTATGCTCTTGGGCTGTCGTTGTCTGGGCTGACGCGTCAGTAAGCGCAGACACCGGTTGCCCCGTCGGACAGGGCAACCCCGCCTGCCAATATTTCTTACACTTGCACTCCATAAAATACGTCCCCCGACACATAAATTTCCGGGGATCATGGCACCGTTGCCTGGCAACTGTCGCAGCTCTGAAACAGCTTGAAAACTCCTTTTTCCATAGCCTCCTCCGTCAGCCTGCGAGGTGTTCCTGTGCCCCCTGGATTTCCACCTCCAGCCACCACGCACCTCCACGCTCTGGCTGATTCAAGCTGAACGCCTGCCCCATCTGCGGCGTAGTGATCGACACGTTGCGCTCCCAGGCCAGGGCCATGATGCGGTCGAACGGCTCATGCCAGGCATGGAACGCCAGGTCGAAAGTGCCGTTGTGAATCGGCAGCAACCAGCGGCCCTTGAGGTCGATATGCGCTTGCAGGGTTTGCTCTGGCTGCATGTGCACATGGGGCCAGTCGACGTTGTAAGCACCTGTTTCCATCAGCGTCAGGTCAAATGGACCGTACTGTTCGCCGATGCGTTTGAAACCGTCGAAGTAACCCGTGTCACCGCTGAAGAAAATCCGCCGAGGTCCATCGATCATCACCCAGGAACACCACAGGGTCTGGTTGGCATCAAACAGACCGCGCCCGGAAAAATGTTGCGCAGGGGTGGCGACAAACCGAACGCCATCCACCTCGGTGCCCTGCCACCAATCCAGCTGGCGCACCTTGCTGCCATCCACGCCCCACTTGACCAGGATGTCGCCCACGCCCAGCGGCGCAAGAAAATAACGGGCCTTGTCGGCCAATTGGACGACAGCCTTGCGGTCAAGGTGGTCATAGTGGTTGTGGGAAAGAATCACTGCCTCCAGGGGCGGCAACTCTTCAAGGCTGATGGGCGGCTGATGGAAGCGCTTGGGGCCGGCCCAACTGAACGGTGAGGCGCGCTCGGCAAATACCGGGTCGGTTACCCAGAATTTACCGCGCATTTTCAGCAACACGGTGGAATGTCCAAGGCGGAATACGCTGTGATCCGGGGCCGCCAGCAATTGCTCGCGCGTCAGCGGTTGTACCGGAATCGGCCCCACCGGCCGCGTGCTGCGGGGTTTGTTGAACAGCATGTTCCAGAAAATGCGCAGGGTCTTGCCGAAGCCACCGTGCTGCACGGGGGCATCGTTGCTGAAGTGCCCTTGGCCTTGCTTGGGCGCTGCTGGCGAAGAATCGACAAGGGACGAGATCGTGGCCATTACCGGGTGACTCCTACGGATCGCTTATAAATTACACTGCACAGTGTAGTTTCAAGATTGCAACAAAACCCGGAGCAAGTAAACTACCGAGTGTAATTTTCCTCCAAGAGCCGAGCCCCACCCATGACTGCCCCTCAACGCCTCACCGACCGTAAACGCGAAGCCATTGTGGCTGCGGCCATCGCCGAATTTCGCGCAAACGGTTTCGAGGTCACCAGCATGGACAAGATCGCCGCCACCGCCGGTGTATCCAAACGCACCGTGTACAATCACTTCCCCAGCAAGGAAGAACTGTTCGCAGAAATTCTTCATCAACTCTGGGCCAGCAGCGTTGCCCAACTTGACGTCAGTTACGCCAGCGACCGCCCATTGCGCGAACAACTGCGCGGATTGCTGGAGGCGAAGATGAAGATGATGTCGGACACCAATTTCCTCGACCTGGCCCGGGTCGCCATCGCCGCCACCATCCATTCGCCGGAACGTGCGCAAGACATGGTCACCCGCCTGAGCCAGCGCGAAGAAGGCTTCACCCAGTGGGTTCGCGCCGCCCAGGCAGACGGCCGGCTCAACTGCACCGACCCGGCCTTCGCCGCCCACCAGATTCAGAGCCTGCTCAAGGCCTTCGCCTTCTGGCCACAGATTACCCTCGGCCAACCCACCCTGGATGCCGCCCACCAGGCCAGCGTGATCGAGTCGGCCATCGACCTGTTCCTCGCCGGCTACGAAGTCACCCTGCCCCGCCAGCCATAAAAACCTGTTGTGTGAGCGACATTCCAGGTCGCTTTTGACGCATTCGCCCTCTGTTTTGCGCAAATGGCCTGGAAGGACACTGATTATTCCCACGCGAATAACTGACAATATTCACAGGCATTATCCGATCAACGGTTGATCCAGCGAACGCGCGCCACCGTATCTGCAAAAAACAGCTGCCCCAGGAATTTATGGAAAACAGACAAGGCAAAGGGCTTTCATTTGCCAAGCGTATCTACAAGCCAAGGATCATCGGCCTTTCTATCGGCTGTATCAGCGTCAGCGGCGCCCTTTACACTCTCGCCATGCCGGGCTGGGTGTGGGCACTCCTGCTGTTCAACGGGTTTGCCTGGGCGCATGTGGCGTATCAACTGTCGGCCCGCTCGCAGTACCCCTACCAGGCAGAACAACGCAACCTGCTATATGACTCGCTGCTCGGCGGCTTCTGGGCCGCCGCCACGCAGTTCACGCCACTGACGGCCGTGACCATTCTGTCGATGATGACCATGAATAACGTCGCCGCCGGAGGCAAGCGCCTGTTCCTGCGTGGCCTGTGCGCACAGGGGCTTGGAATCGGCGTGGCCGGCGCGTTGTTCGGCATCCGGTTCAACCCCGATGTCAGCCTGCTGCAGGTCTACACCTGCCTGCCGATGCTGACGCTCTACCCCATGGCCATCGGCATGGTCTGTTATCAACTGGCAATCAAACTGTCCGAACACAAGCGCGCCCTCAGCGCCCTGAGCCGCACCGACAGCCTCACCGGGCTGCTCAATCACGGTTCCTGGAAAGACCTGCTGCACCTCAAGTTCCACAAGTGCCGGCAGCAGCGGAGCCACGCCACCATTGCCTTGATCGACATCGACCACTTCAAGCAGATCAACGACACCCACGGCCATATCGTCGGCGATGCGGTACTGCGACAGTTGAGCCTGGAGTTGCGGCGCAATCTGCGGGAAAACGACCTGGCCGGTCGTTACGGGGGCGATGAGTTCTGTGTGATTCTTCCGCAAATGCCGCTGGAACAGGCTGCGGAGATCATGGAACGCATGCGCGAAACTTTCAGCAATTACCGCAACCCGCAGATCCCCGAATTGCGGGTCAGCCTGAGCATCGGCCTGGCCGATTTCCAACCCTTCTTCAGCGATGCCGCGATGTGGCTGAATGCAGCGGATCGCGCGCTGTACGCCGCCAAGGACACCGGGCGCAACCGGGTCAATGTCAGCGACGAAGTGATCGCCCATTCCGCCTGAAGTCGTCCTACGACTCCTCGTCTGAAAAGACCAGAAAGCACCCGACAAGAAAGCATAATGCCACCACTGGTCGCCTACCCAAAAAAGGTCCTCCCACACGGGCGAACTTCTTGTCAGGCTGATCACTCTGAACCCGTTGTCCCACCCCCCTCTGTCAGCACAAGGAAGCTGGCAATGAGCAAGTCAACCGTGTGGCGTACGCCTTACGGGGGCAGGCGCATATCCAAGGAAACCCCAGAGTCTGCTTGCCCGAGCACCGCACATGCTATTCAACACACATAAAAGAACCATCAGCACCCAGCAACACACCATCGCCCAACAGGCCAGCCTGCTGGACGCTATCGAGCGCTCCATGGCGGTGATCGAATTCGACCTGTCCGGCAATGTGCTGCGCGCCAATGCCAATTTCCTGCAGGCCATGGGCTACCGCGCCGAGCAGGTAGAGGGCCAGTCCCATCGAATGTTCTGTACCCCGGCCTTCGCCCGTAGCCCCGAGTACAGCCAACTGTGGTCAAACCTGCGTAATGGCCAATTCCAGTCCGGCACCTTTGAACGGGTGGCCGGGGATGGCCAGTCGGTGTGGCTGGAAGCCAGCTACAACCCGGTGCGTGATGACACGGGCCAGGTGACCAAAGTGGTGAAGTACGCGATGGACGTCACCCCGCGCCTGCAGGCCGAAAGCGAAGCCAATGCCAAACTGGATGCCATTGGCCGCGCCATGGCGGTGATCGAGTTCAAGCTCGACGGCACCATCATCACCGCCAACGCCAACTTCCTGCAGCGCATGGGTTACACCCTGGCGCAGATCCAGGGCCAGCATCACCGGATGTTCTGCAGCGCGGCACTGGCCAGCAGCTCAACCTACAGCGACTTCTGGAAACGCCTGAACCAGGGGGAAATGTTCAGCGGCCAGTTCGAGCGGGTGGATAAAAACGGCCAGGTCGTGTGGCTCGAAGCCAACTACAACCCGGTGTACGACGCCAGCGGGCGGCTGTGCAAAGTGGTGAAGTTCGCCTCGGACATCACCGCCCGCGTGCAACAGCATGCGGCAGATGCGCAGAGTGCGGCGCAGGCCTATCACCTGTCCTTGAGCACTCAGGACATGGCAGAAAAAGGTGCCGAGGTGATTCAGAAAACAGCCAACGGCATGCGCGAAATTTCTGCCGACATCGACGGTTCCTCACAACTGATCGCCAAGCTCGGTGATCGCTCGCAACAGATCACTGCCATCGTCAACACCATTCGCGGTATCGCCGACCAGACCAACCTGCTGGCTCTCAACGCCGCCATCGAGGCCGCGCGTGCGGGTGAACAAGGCCGTGGTTTCGCCGTGGTAGCCGACGAAGTCCGGCAACTGGCGGCGCGCACCAGCGGCTCCACCACGGAAATTTCCAGCATGATCGCGATGATTCAGGCTGAAACTCGACAAGCCATCGACAGCATGGACGCCACCCGCGACCGCGCCGCCCAAGGCGTTGAAATGGCCAACCAGGCTGGCACAGTTATCCTGCAGATTCGCCAAGGCACCAGCGAAGCGGTGCAGGCGGTGAGTGCATTCGCCAACGAGCGTGGCGGCAACTGACCCGATCTTCATACGGAGTGCCGGGGGCTCGGTCTATAGTGCTGGTTGTTCTTCAAGCATGAGATCCGAGCCCGCCATGACCCCAGAAAAGCCCGAAGCCACCCCCGTCGACCACCTGCGCTTCCACCGCCCCCACGCCCACCTGGCGCCGACCTTCGGCAACGACACCTTTGCCCTCAAGGCCGAAGCCTTCGCGCGCTTCTTCGGTACGCCGACCTTCCTTGGCGCACAAACCGCCATCGTGGTGTTGTGGGTGGTACTGAACATGACCGGCATCACGCATTTCGATGTGTACCCGTTCATCCTGCTCAACCTGGCGTTCAGCCTGCAATCGGCCTACGCCGCGCCGCTGATCCTGCTGGCCCAGACCCGCCAGGCCGCACGCGACAAGGCGCAGTCCGATGCAGATGCGCAGCACCGTGAAGCCCTGGCGATCGCCAATACCGAGCGCCAGGCCCAGGCGGCGCAGACCACCAAACAGTTACTGGAACTGCTGGAGCAAAACACCCGGCTCACGGAAATGACCAAACAACTGACTGAGCACATTGAAAGCCTGACCTGCGAAATGCATGAGCATTTTGTGCGAAAAACCTAAGGCAATCGCACCTGCCGTCCCAGCTCATCGAACAGGGTCACCACCGAGCGCAACGCTCGGCAGTCCGGGCGCGTGAGCAGCCACAACGCGGTGTCATGCCCTGCCAACGCGGGGCCGAGCGATTGCAGGCCGTCCCCCAATAGAAAGTCCGGCAAGGCTGCCACCCCCAACCCTGCCCGTACCAGCTCGGTGACCGACAACATGCTGTTGCAGCGATAACTGGGACGCACACCGGGCAGATGCTCGCGACGCCAGGCGACCGTGGGGTGGTCGGGCAGGAAGTCATCCGGGGCGATCCATGGCAGGTCGGCCAACTCGCGGCCGGCATGCTGACGAGCAAAATCCGCGCTGGCGCACACCTGATAAGCCACGTTGCCCAGGCGTCGGCCGACCAGATGTTCCGGCGGCGTGCGGGTCAGGCGCAGGGCGATATCCGCGTCACGGCGGCTGAGGTTGGCGAAGTCATTCGAGGTGCTCAGTTCCAGGGTCAATGCCGGGTAGTGCGGCATGAACTGCGCCAGGGCCGGCAACAGCAGACCTTGCAGTACGGAGTCGGTACAGGTCAGGCGCACCGTGCCGCTGATCACCTCACCGCCCTGCTCCACGCCAATGCGCGCCGCCTCCAGCGCTTGTTCGGCACGCTCGGCCTGCTGCGCCAGGTTGCTCGCCAGGCTGGTGGGCAGGTAGCCGGTGCGGCTTTTTTCAAACAATGTCTGGCCCAGCGCCGCCTCCAGGCGCCGCACCGCGCGGAACACCGTGGACACGTCCACCCGCAACAACGCGGCCGCCCGTGCGAGCGTACCGCCACGCACCAGCGCGAGGATCAGCGACAAATCAGGGTAATCGAGTGAATAGTGCGTAGCTGCATTGAACATATGGGCAAACGCCAATATTGATTGCGTGAACGCCAATCTATAGTGCGCTCCAGGACACCACAAGCCATGGGATGTACACCATGAAAACCACACCTCTGCACCTTGCCCTGATCGGCGATTACAACCCCGATGTCATCGCCCACCAAGCCATTCCCGTGGCCTTGCAACAGGCATCCGAGACCCTGGGGCTGAGCGTGCATGTCCACTGGCTCGACACCGATGCCCTGCCCCAGTCACTGCACGCTTTCGATGGTTTCTGGTGCGTCCCCGCCAGCCCCTACCGCGACACCGATGGCGCACTGCGGGCGATCCGTTTTGCCCGCGAGCAACGCCGGCCGTTCCTCGGCACCTGCGGCGGTTTTCAGCACACGGTGCTGGAATATGCGCGCAACGTACTGGGCTGGAAGGATGCCGAGCACGGCGAACTGGCGCCGCACGCCAGGCGCGCCGTGATCGCGCCACTGAGTTGTGCGCTGGTGGAAGCCACCGACACTGTGCGCCTGGTGTCCTACACGCGTATTGCAGAAGCCTACGGCACTCTTGATGTGCAGGAAGGCTATCGTTGCCGCTACGGCGTGAACCCTGAGTTTCTCGACGCACTGCTGGAAGGCGACCTGATCCCCAGCGGCCATGACTCGGCAGGTGATCTGCGAGCCGTGGAGCTGCTCGACCACCCGTTCTTCGTCGCCACCCTGTTCCAACCCGAACGCGCCGCGCTGAAAGGCATCACCCCACCCCTGGCGATTGCCCTGCTCAAGGCTTGCCAGCAAGCATGATCAAGAGGCTCGTTGTGGTGAGCAGGCTTGCCCTGCGTTGGGGCGCGAAGCGGCCCTCAAACCAGCCGCTGCGGTTTTCCTGAAAGGACATTGCGATCTTGATGGGGCTGCTGCGCAGCCCAACGCAGGACGAGCCTGCTCACCACATGCAAGCCTGCTCACCACAGGATCAGCTTACAAGACTGCGCAACGCACTGATCTGCGGAACCTCCACCCGCCGCATATACACCCGCAACGGTTCAGTGATGTTGATACGGTCGTCGATGTTCTGGTCCAGCAGCAACTGGATGCGCTCGCGGGACAGGGTCATGGTCTGCTCCGGGGCCGGCAGCCAGACGAATTCGGCGGTGGGAATGATGCCGTCATCGGCCACGTCCATGCCGAAGGCGTCTTCGCTGAAACGCACGATGTACTGGCCGGTCTTGCGGTTGAGGCCAACAAAACCACGGAGTTGGTCGGCGGCCTGGCAGATAAGCTCGGAGGTGATGCGCATGGTAAACCTCACTGAAAAGTCCCACAGGGACTGGAAAGATGGTTTACACGCGTGGCACAAAGTACCGCCCTCTAACGGGGCAGCTTCGGGCAAGAGTACTGCAATGCCTGCAAAAAAAACGCAGAAAATCGAGGCGTGCACACGTTAATGTCGGTTTGGTGATAGCGCCTTTCGCAATCAATTGTTAAAAAGGAGGCCTTCTCAAAGCTACCTCCACGAAAGGACTTCGCATATGCCTGTCACGTTTACCAAGAGTGCCTTGCTGCTCGCCCTGATGCTCGGCCTTGGCCAGGCACAGGCTGCCGACCCGATCAGCCCGGCTGAATTGGCAACCAACGAAGGCATTCCGTACCCAGCCGTGATCGCCCACCGTGGCGCGTCCTACGACGCCCCCGAATCCACCGCCGCGGCCTACAAGATTGCCCGCGACCTGGGTGCCGACTATCTGGAAATGGACCTGCAGCGCAGCAAGGACGGCGTGCTGTTCGCCCTGCACGACAACAACCTGCAGCGCACCACCGACGTGGCCACCAAGTTCCCCGACCGCAAGGACGCCCCGGCCAACGAGTTCACCTGGAAAGAACTGCAAACCCTCGACGCCGGCAGCTGGTTCAACGCCGCCTACCCGGACCGCGCGCGTCCAGGCTTCGTCGGCCTGAAAATCCAGAGCCTGGACGACATCATCAAGATCGCCGAAGGCAACCCGTCGCACAAACCCGGCCTGTACATCGAGACCAAGGAGCCCAAGCAATTCCCGGGCATCGAAGCCGACCTGAAGAACAAGCTGCAGGATAAAGGCTGGCTGAGCTCCGCCGGCTCCAAGCTGGGCAAGAGCAACACCGGCGTCGGCCAGGGCAAAGGCCGCGTGGTGCTGCAAACCTTCGAGGTTGCCAGCCTCAAAGAGCTGCAGAAAGAAATGCCCAACACCCCGAAGATCCTGCTGTTGTGGGTGGGTGAAGGCAGCATCGAGCCGAAAAACAAGCAGACGTTCGCTGAGTCCGGCGAAACCACCAAGGCCGCCTACTACGCCAAGCAGGAGCCGAAGGATGCCGCCGAGTTCGAAAAATGGGTCGACGAAGCCAAGAGCCTCGGCGCTATCGGCACCGGCCCATCGGCCGAGCTGACCAACCACGGCGACCAGAGCTATTCGGACCTGGTCAAACCGGAGATGAACAAGCTGACCCACGACAAGGGCCTGCTGGTGCACGTCTACACCGTCGATGAGCCGGTGGACTTCGACAAAGTGATGAAGGCCGGCGTCGATGGCATCTTCACCAACCGCGCCGCCGAACTGCTGAAGTTCTACAAGCGCTGGCCGTCGTCCAGCGTGCAAGACCTGCTGAACGACTATAAGTACTGAGTGACGGCCGAATGGTCAGGCCGCCTGTGGTTGGGGCGTGACTATGGCCTGATCGTCGGCGAGCTGGGGCGCACAGCGCCCCATGCGCACTACGCCCATCAGTTGATGGTCTCCAAAGGCTCACCGTTCACGGTCAGCCTCGATGGCCAAATCACCACGGCCCATCGCCTGTTTATCCCTTCGCGTCAAACCCACGCCATTCTTGACGCTCAAGGTGAAGTCACGGTGCTGTACGCCGAACCGGCGGTGTTTGATATCGCCCCGTTGCTGGACACAGACCTGTACCTGGATGCACTGCATCAACTCCCCCGACGCAGCCTGGAGGACTCACGCCTGGAACGGGCGCTGGCCGCACTGGATCAACAACTCATCGGCAAGGTCTCAGCCCAGGCCCTGGCCCAGGCCGCGCACCTGTCCTTGAGCCAACTGGAGCGGCTGTTCGCCCATCAACTCGGTCTGCCCGTGCGTCGCCTGGTGCTGTGGCGACGGCTGCGCATCGCCCTGCAACTGGCCCTCGCCGGTGGCACGCTGACCGATGCCGCTCACGGTGCCGGCTTTGCCGACTCAGCACATTGCTCACGGACCATGAAGCAGTTGTTTGGGGTCACGGCAGCTGCGTCATTGCGCCAGCTGGACGTTGAACTGTTAACGTAATTCGTCCGGCAGGGACGGCTCCTTGCTCAAGGCAACCGGCCTGAACGGATCACGCAACTGCGCCCCGTAGCCCACCGGGAAATCCGGCCGACTGCCAATCCCCAGATCACCCGCCCCCATGCGATACCCCTCGCGGTAAAACGCAGTACCCAGCAGCCAGTCCCACAGATTAAAGAACAGCCCGAAATTCACATCCCCGGCGTGCCCATATTTCATATGGTGAAACCGATGCACCGGCGCCCAGGCGAACACCCAGCGCAAAGGCCCCAGGCGCATGTCCACATTGGAATGCTGCAACAGCAACTGCAGGGCAATCGCGAGTGCCAGCAACTGCGCCACGTCCAGGGGAATGCCCAGCAGGATCAACGGCAGCAACCCGGCCGTGGCTTCCAGCATCTGGTGCAAGGGGTGCTTCATCAAACCGTTGAAACCGTAAAGGCGCTGCACACTGTGATGCACCGCATGCAAACGCCACAGCGGCGCAATGCGGTGGCTGGCGTAATGCATCAAGGTGATACCGGCATCAGCCAGCACAATGGCCATCAGCAGTTGCTGCCACAGCGGCCAACCGCGCGGCCAGAGACCTTCAAACGCGAACAACGCAGTAAGCCCCGGCAGGATCAACAACCCCAGGGCATTCAGGCTTTCGTTGACCAGCGCGTGCACGGTGTCGCGGCGCCGATCGCCCAGGCTGCAATTCCACTGCGGTTCATAGGGCAGCCACTGCTCTGCCAGGAATGACACTGCAACCGCGATCACGAACAGCAGAATCAGCGCGTGCGGCTGCCAAAACCCGCAGCCGATAAAGCCGAACAGAAATACAGGCGCGTAGATGCAACTCACTAACCGTTTCATGCCGAGTCTCCCCTCAAGTGAGCCTCCAGCATGAAATCCCCCGCGTCTGGTGGATTGAACAAACTGCGCAACTGTTTGAATTAATTAAGGGTGAATTAAGTTGCGCTGGTTAATCTGGCGCCACTTAAACAGCTCACCGAAGAAGGACACACACCATGAAAACCTTGACCGCTCTGTTCGCCGCTACCGCCCTGACCCTGACCGCCAGCCTGGCCCAGGCGGATGTTCGCCCCGACCACATTGAAGGCCTGCTCAAGTCCGGCGCCGTGATGCCTTTCGAAAAACTCAACGCGGCTGCCTTGGCCAAACACCCAGGCGCCACCCTCAACGACACCGAGCTGGACCATAACAACAGTGGCGTGCTGGTCTACGAAGTCGAACTGACCGACACCGCCGGCAAGAAGTTTGAAGTGAAGCTCGACGCCAAGACCGGCGCCGTGCTGGAAGACAAGCTCGATACTTGATTTGAACTAAAAAAAAGCCACCCTCGGGTGGCTTTTTTTGTGCCTGATCAGGCGCTCAGACGCGCCGTCACCTCATTCAACTCACTCGATAACCCACGCAGGTCATGGCTCGCCGCTTCGGTGCGCTTCACATTGTCGAGGTTGGCCGTCGCCACCGTGGTGATCTGCGTGATGTTGCGCGAGATGTCCTCGGCCACCGACGTCTGCTCCTCCGCTGCCGTGGCAATCTGACGGTTCATGTCGCGAATCGCCTCCACCGCCTGGGTGATGTGAGCCAGCATGGCGCCGGCTTGCGTGACCTTCTCCACACTCTCATCACTGCATGACTGGCCGCTCACAATCGCTTCAGCCGCGTCCACCGCACCGGTCTGCACCGCCTCGATAATCCCGTTGATCTCGATGATCGACGCCGCCGTGCGTTGCGCCAGGCTGCGCACCTCATCAGCCACCACGGCAAAACCACGACCGGCTTCGCCTGCGCGCGCAGCTTCAATCGCCGCGTTGAGCGCCAGCAAATTGGTCTGCTCGGCGATGCCACGAATCACTTCCAGCACTTTGCCGATACGTACGCTGTCGGTTTCGAGGCGGCGGATGATGGTGCCGGTATTGAGGATTTCGTTGCGCATCTGGCCGATGGTGGCAATGGTGACTCTCATCACCTCACCGCCTTCCCGCGCCGAATGGTCCGCCTCGTCGGCCGCACGGGAAGCACTGGCGGCATGGCGCGCGACTTCCTGGGCGGTGGCGGACATTTCGGTCATGGCCGTGGCCACTTGGTCGGTGCGGTTGAATTGATCGTGGGTGCCCGTGGCCATCTGCCCGGCGATGGCGTTCAACTCGCCGCTGGCGCCGACCAGGTCGCTGGCGCTGCGCTGCAAGCGGCTGAAGGTTTCGGCAAGAAAGTCGCGCAAGGTATTTGCGGCGGCGGCCAAGTGCCCCAACTCATCCTGGCGACGGCTGGCTACGCGCTCGGCGAACCGACCGTGGCTCAGTTGCGTCACGTAGTCGATCAGGCTGCGGATCGGCAGGATCAGGTTGCGGTTGATCAACCACAGGCTGAACAAGCCGATCAGCACACCGGACAGCAACATGATCGCCAACCCCACCAGCACGGTGCGCTCGGCGTAGGCGCTGATGGCCTTGGATTGCTGGCTGCCTTGTTCGCGCAGGTCACTGACCAGCGCACTCATCTGCTCGCTGGCGGCGCGGTCCACGCCCTTTACCGCCGTGTCGCCCGCAGTGGCATCGCCCCCCGCCGCCACGTAGGCATCGCGGCCTTTCTGGTAAGCCACACCGAGTTGCTCGTGCGTCTGACGCAGGGTTTCGATGCGTCGACTCAGGCTCGGGTCGCTGCCGGTCTGGGTGACCAGCCGAGTGAGAATGCCCTGCACATCGCGCTGGCGCTCCTGGAACTGGCCCCAGTATTTCTCCATGTCCTGGGGCTGCTTGCCGCGCAACAGGACGTTTTTCCATTCCTGCACCTGCACCTTGAATTGCAGGTTGGCCTCGTCAATCAACTGTGAGGTCAGCAACGGCCCATCGATCAAACTTCGATAGCTCTGCACCCCATTGGACAGGAAGTTGAAACAGGCCAGGGCGATCAACAGCATCGCCAACAGGCTGCCACCGAGCAGCGACAGGATTTGTGCTCTCAAGGAGGTTCGCAAAACATTCATCGGGGAAAAGCCTCGATACAAGGAAGTGGTGCATACACACGGCGACTTCCCTGTCATCAAAAGCACCGCCGATCCACAGCGGTTCTTAACACCTTGAATCGGCCGGGCCAGAGGCCTCTTGAACAGTTCCTGACAGGCGGTCAAATAAATGTCACCGCAACGAAATAAATCCAAAACCGTCACAAAACTGTCAAATTCCCTTGCAATGATTCGCGCATGCGAACCTGTGAAATCTCCTACAGGCGCTTTTCCTGCGAGCCCTCATGAACCACAGCATCGACCACAGCCACCAGGATTCCGACCTGTTCGGCTTGCTTTACGGTTTCCGTTTTCGCCCCGGTGAAAAGGGCGAGCAGATCGATTCGGCCACGGCCCTCCAGGCCTTGCGCCAGCCGGCCGACCCGGACGAGTTTTTGTGGCTGCACCTGAACCTGGCCCACGCCGCATGCGAGCGCTGGATGCAGGCGCATCTGGACCTGCCGGAAGAGTTCTTCGAAGCCCTGCATGAAGGTTCGCGCTCAACCCGCATCGAACATGTTGACTCGGCCTTGCTGGCGGTGGTCAACGACGTGGTGTTCAACTTCAGCAGCATGGTCTCGTCGGACATTTCCACGCTGTGGGTGTGCGCCCGCAGCCGCCTGTTGATCAGCGCACGCCTGCAACCGCTGCACTCGGTGGACAAGCTGCGCTCGTCAGTGAAAGCCGGTGAAAGCTTCCGCTCACCGCTGGCCTTGCTCGTGCACTTGCTGCGTGACCAGGGTGAAGTGCTGACGCAGATCGTGCGCAAGACCAGCATCAGCGTCGACCATATCGAGGACCAGTTGCTCTCGTCACGGCTGTCCACCAACCGCGCTGAACTAGGGGCGGCACGCCGGGTGCTGGTGCGCCTGCAACGCCTGCTGGCGCTGGAACCGGGTTCGCTGCTGCGCCTGCTCAACCGCCCGCCGCAATGGCTGCAAAAAGAGGACGTGAAAGAACTGCGCAAATCCACCGAGGAGTTTGCGCTGATCATCAACGACCTGATGGCCCTGGGCGAACGCATCAAGCTGTTACAGGAAGAGATCGCCGCCAACCTCAACGAGCAGAGCAACCGCACACTGTTCACCCTCACCGTGGTGACGGTGCTGGCGTTGCCGATCAACATCATCGCCGGTTTTTTCGGCATGAACGTGGGGGGGGTGCCGCTTTCGCAGGACCCGGAAGGCTTCTGGATCCTGGTGGCGTTGGTGGCGACCTTTACCTTGATTGCCGGGCGGTGGGCCTTCAGGAAGCGCAAAGACTACTGAACTGGAACGCAGTTGACATGTGAGAGGGGGCTTGCCCCCGATAGCGGTAGATCAGGCAGGTTGTCTTCAGCTGACCCACTGCAATCGGGGGCAAGCCCCCTCCCACATAGTTTCTGCGGCGTATACAGGATCAGCGGCTATCCCAATTCCATCAAACACTGACCTACGGCAGCATCTCTGTAACATTCTGCAATGACTATGAACGACATCCTCCCCACACTGGATGCCCCGGCATGGCCACCCCTTCCCTGACTGCCTCCACCCACGCCTCACCCGCTGCGCCCAAGCCCAGGCTGGACAAGAAACCCGGCCTGGTGACGGTGATCATCTTCTTCGCCGTACTCGCCATGGGCCTGTTGTTCACCGCCTACAGCCTGATGCACGACATGCATGAAATGGGCGCCCAGCTCACCACCTGGACGCCGTTTCTGCTGCTGGGTGTGGCGCTGTTGATCGCCTTGGGTTTCGAGTTCGTCAACGGCTTCCACGACACCGCCAACGCCGTGGCGACGGTGATCTACACCAACTCGCTGCCGCCGCATTTTGCGGTGGTGTGGTCGGGCTTTTTCAACTTCCTCGGCGTGCTGCTTTCGAGCGGCGCGGTGGCGTTCGGGATTATTGCGTTGCTGCCGGTCGAGCTGATTCTGCAGGTGGGTTCTTCCGCCGGCTTTGCGATGATCTTCGCCCTGCTGATCGCCGCGATCCTGTGGAACCTCGGCACCTGGTGGCTGGGCTTGCCGGCGTCGTCGTCCCACACGCTGATCGGTTCGATCATCGGCGTGGGCGTGGCGAATGCCTTGATGCACGGGCGTGACGGCACCAGCGGTGTGGACTGGAGCCAGGCGATCAAGATCGGTTACGCCTTGCTGCTGTCGCCGCTGATCGGCTTCGCGTTTGCGGCGATGCTGTTGCTGGCCCTGCGCGCCTTCGTCAAGAACCGCGCGCTGTACAAGGCGCCCAAGGGCGACACCCCGCCACCGTGGTGGATCCGCGGCATGCTGATCGCCACCTGCACCGGCGTGTCCTTTGCCCACGGCTCCAACGACGGGCAAAAAGGCATGGGCCTGATCATGCTGATCCTGGTGGGCACCTTGCCGATGGCGTACGCGCTGAACCGCACCATGCCGGCCGAGCAGTCGCTGCAGTTCGCGGCAGTGGCCGAAGTCACCCAGGTCGCCCTGGTGAAAAGTGCCCCACAAGCGCTGACCGGTGACCCGCGCCCGATCCTCTCCACCTACGTGCGCACCAAGGAAGCCACCCCGGAACTGGTCCCCGCCCTCGCCGCCCTCGCCGGGCAGATCGGTGATGAAGTCAAAGGTTATGGCTCCCTGGCCAAGGTGCCTGCCGAAGCCGTCGGCAACGTGCGTAACGACATGTACCTGACCAGCGAAACCATTCGCCTGATGGACAAGGGCAAGGTCGGCAGCTTCGACGCCGACACCCAGGGCAAGCTGCAACTGTTCAAGCAACAGATCGACAATTCCACGCGCTTTATTCCGTTGTGGGTGAAAATCGCCGTGGCCATCGCCCTGGGCCTGGGCACCATGGTCGGCTGGAAGCGCATCGTGGTGACCGTGGGCGAGAAGATCGGCAAGACCCACCTGACTTACGCACAGGGCGCCTCGGCGGAGATGGTAGCGATGCTGACCATCGGCGCGGCAGACATGTATGGGTTGCCGGTGTCGACCACCCATGTGCTGTCGTCGGGTGTGGCGGGGACCATGGTGGCGAACGGGGGTGGGTTGCAGATGCGCACGATCCGCAACTTGGCGATGGCGTGGGTGCTGACGTTGCCGGCGGCGATTCTGCTTTCCGGCAGCCTCTACTGGCTGTTCACCCAACTTTTCTGACATAAAACCAAAGCAAAAGTGAACAGAGAACCAAATGTGGGAGGGGGCTTGCCCCCGATTGCAGGGGGTCAGCTATAGATAAGCTGGCTGGTCCACCGCTATCGGGGCAAGCCCCCTCCCGCAGTTTTATCCTGCGAACAGCCCGGACATTATCTTCAACCGCTTCTTGTAGACACGCCGCGCCTCCAACGCCTGCTCCAGCGTCACCGCCACAAACCCGGCCCGCTGGTTCGGTTGCATCTGCCCGATCAAATCCAGGTCGGCGCTGATCACCGTGCCGATCATCGCGTAGCCACCGCCCGACACCGCATCCCGGTGCAACACAATCGGCTCCAAGCCAGCCGGCACCTGGATCGAACCGATCGGGTAGCAACTGTCGACGATGTTCGAAGGGTCCGACCCCGCGCCAAACGGCTGCTCCCGTGGCTGGAAGATCAACGCACTGCCGCCCTTGAAGCGATAGCCGATGCGGTCGGCTTCGGAACCCACGGTCCAGGGCTCGGCGAAAAAGCTGCTTTTTGCCGCATCCGTGAGGCGCTCGTAATACAGCCCCGGCACCACGCGCAGGGTGATATCCCCGCCCACTGAGCGACGCAACGCCATCGGCAGACTGTTGCCCGGGCGCCCCGTGCCACTGACTTCACCGATGGGCAATTCATCGCCTTCCTGCAAGCGCCGACCCTGAAAGCCGCCAAGCGCGCCGAGGGTGTAGGTCGAGCGGCTACCGAGCACCAGCGGCACATCAATGCCACCGGCCACCGCGAGGTAAGTCCGCGCCCCCGCCTTGGGAAATTCAAAGCGCAACACCTGCCCGGCGCGCACCTGGAACGCGGTGTCCTGGTGCACCACTTCACCGTCAAGGCGCGGCGACATCAAGGCGCCGCTGAGGGCCACCAGCGCATCCTGTTGGAACTGCAGTTCAGGGCCGATCAATGTGCATTCCAGACCCGCTGCGCCCACCGGGTTGCCCACCAGGTGGTTGGCCGCGCTCAACGCGTATTGATCCAACGCACCCGACGGCGGGATGCCCAGGTGGTAATAACCTTCGCGGCCAAGGTCTTGCACGGAGGTGGCGAGGCCGGGTTTGAGGACCTTGATCATGCCAGCGCCTCCTGCAGGGTTTTCGGGTAGCCAATGGGGTCGGCGAGAAAAGCGTCGAGGGAAAATTCCACCGGGCGGATACGCAGGTCGAAACGTCCTGCGTCCACCTCGGCCACCGCTCGGTCGTAGGCGTCACGGTCCATGGGTTTGAACTGCACGATATCGCCAGGCCGGAAGAACACCATGTGCTCCTTGAGGTAGGCCAACTGCTGCGCCGGGTCATAGATCGGCGCCGGGGTCACGCCGAACATCTGGTAACCGCCGGCACCGCGCACCGAGTAGATGCAACCAAAACAGCCGCCATGGCCGAGGGTGAGTTTCGGCGTGTCGGTGCGCGGGCGCAGGTACTTGGGCACCTGCAACTGCCGCTCGCGCTCGACCATCTGGAACATGAACGGCAAGCCCGCGACAAACCCGACCATCGACACAAACCACGGCGCACCGCTGTGGGCAGCGATAAACGCGTCGACATCGGCCAGGCCATTGATGCGCGCAGCATATTCCAGGTCGGTGCCGCTGGGGTCCTGGTGGCGGTCGCGAAAACGCATGAGGGTTTCATGGGTCCACGGGTCGTTGTACAGCACCGGGATTTCGATGATGCGCGTGTGCAGCGTGCGTTCGGCCACGGCCTGGGCTTCGGCGGTCTGCACCGCGTCGAGCAATACGTGGGGCGCGATGCGGTCGGGGTCGAAGCGGATCTGGAACGATGCGTTGGCCAGGCACACATCCAGCACGCCTTCCAGCGCCAGGCGCTCCACCGCGCGGGTCACCGCCATGCCCTTGAAAAAAGCCTCCAGGGACATGCTGTCGCTGACCTCGGCAAACAGGTGTTCATCACCGCCGAAGCTGTAGCGGATGGGGGACGTTTCAGCCATGTCTGTTCCTCTTGGAATCATTGTAGAAAGGCAGGCGAAAAAATAAGGCGATGATTTTTATTGTGGTGTCTTGACCGTGATGCCCGCTTGGTCCAGCGCTTCGCGGGTGGCTTCCACCAGCTCCAGCGCACCGGGGGTGTCGCTGTGCAGGCAGATGGAGTCGAATTCGATAAACAGGTCTTCGCCTTCCACGGTTCGCACAAGTCCCGTCTGACAGGCCCGCAGGACGCGCGCCGCCACCGTCGCCGGGTCCAGCGCCCGCACATTGCGGGTAAACACGATGGAGCCGGTCAGATCGTACTCACGGTCGGCATAAAACTCCCGGACCACCGGCTGTCCCAGCTCCTGCGCGACACGCCAGATCACCGAGTTGGGCATGCAGTACAGCAGCAGCGTCGGTTCGATGATGCGCAGGTTCTGTACCAGCAGGCGCGCGGCTTCTTCGTCGCGGGCCAGGTGCATGTACAGCGCGCCGTGGGGTTTGATGTGTTGCAGGGTCATGCCCTGGGCGCGGGCAATTTCCCGCAGAGCACCAAGCTGGTAGAGCATGTCGTCCACCAGCTCCTGGGCCGGAGCGTTGATATGGCGGCGGCCAAAGCCGACCAGGTCCCGGAAGCCAGGATGCGCGCCGATGCCCACGCCCAATTGCTTGGCCCGCTCGACGGTGCGGCGCATGGTGCCGGGGTCGCCGGCGTGGAAGCCGGTGGCGATATTGGCCGAGCTGATGTAGGCCATCAGCTCAGCGTCGACGCCATCGCCGATGGTCCAGGGGCCGAAGCCTTCGCCCATGTCCGAATTGAAATCCACTGCCTGCATCGAAGTCGCTCCGCCTAAGTGATGCAGGAAAAGTAGGCTGCCCCTTGACCCCTTGGGAAGATCTATTATCAGATGACCCATCTTCTGAAAATCAGATAATCCTACGTTTTGGAGAGGCCGATGTCCCTGACCTTGCGCCAAGTCCGCTACTTTGTCGCCACCGCCGAAATCGGCCAGATTTCCCAGGCGGCCATCCACCTGAACATCTCCCAGTCGGCGGTGACCACGGCGATCAAGGAGCTGGAGGGCATGCTCGGTGTGCAACTGTTCGTGCGTTCGGCCCAGGGCATGAACCTGACCGACGCCGGGCGGCATTTTCTCAACCGCGCCTATGTGATCCTGCGCAGTGTCGATGACGCGCTGAACAGCCCGCTGCCCGACTACCGCGCCAGCGGCGTGCTGCGCCTGGCGGCCAGCTACACGGTGCTCGGCTACTTCCTGCCGCACCACTTGCAGCGCATGGAGCACTGGCACCCGGACGTGACCATCGAGGTCTTCGAGCAGGAACGCCAGGCCATCGAACAGGGTTTGCTCGACGGCCAGTTCGACATGGCGGTGGTGCTCACCGCCAACCTTACCCACCCGGCTATCGTCTCGGAGATCTTGTTCAACTCGGAACGCCGCCTGTGGCTGCCCAGCCACCACCCGCTGTGCGAGCGCGGCGCCGTGAGCCTGGCCGATGTGGCCCGGGAGCCCTACATCCTGCTCACCGTCGACGAGGCCGAACACAGCGCTATGCGCTATTGGGAACAGGCCGGGCAAACGCCCCAGGTGCGGCTGCGCACCAGTTCGGTGGAAGCGGTGCGCAGCATGGTCGCCAATGGCAGCGGCGTGGCGATCCTGTCCGACCTGGTGCATCGGCCCTGGTCCCTGGAAGGCAAGCGCATCGAAACCCTCACCGTCACCGACCCCGTCACGCCGATGAGCGTGGGCCTGGCCTGGCACCGCGAGCGCGCGTTCACCCCGGCGATGCAGGCGGTGCGCGATTACTTCCACGACGCGTTCCTGGCGCCGCAGCAATTGTCGGCACGGCGTTAGAGCTGGGCTTGCAACGTCGCAGCCAGCCACTCCATGAATACCCGCACACGTTGCGGCAAATGCCGTTGCCCGGCATAGAGCAGCGACACGTCCAATGGGGGAGCCGGGTAATCCGGCAGGACGCTGACCAGTTCGCCACGCGCCAGCAACTCGCGGATACCGAGCAACGGCACCTGGGTAATCCCGAAACCACCCAGGCAGGCAGCCTGATAGGCATCTGTGCTGTTGACCGTGACCCGCCCGGCCATCGGCACGCGGTGCACCTTGTTGCCCTGCTGGTACTCGAAGCCCGCCGAACGTGACCCCAGCGGCCGCACGTAATGCACCAGTTGATGCTGCGCCAGGTCCGCCAGGGTCATCGGCGAGCCATAGCGTTGCAGGTAGACCGGGCTTACGCAGTTGACCATCGGCATGCTGCAGACTTTTCGTGCGACCACCGTTTGATCCGGCTGGGCACCGACACGCAACACGCAATCAAAGCCTTCGGCGATCAGGTCCACCTGGCGGTCGGAACTGCTGATCTCCAGCTCGATCAGCGGATGCGCGTCCATGAATTCGGGCAAGCGCGGCAGGATCAACTCCCTCGCCATCACGGTGGGCATGTCCACCCGGATGCGCCCGCTCAGTTGCGCCTCAGCCTGGCGAAACAACCCCTCCAACTCCTCCATATGCGACAGCAGGTCCTTGCTGCGCTCATACAAAACCCGGCCGTCCTGGGTCGCCTGCACCTTACGCGTGGTGCGTTGCAACAGGCGCGCGCCGAGCAGTTCTTCCAGGGCTTGCACATGCTCGGACACGGTCGAGCGCGGCAGGCCGAGGCTCTCGCCGGCCTGGGTAAAACTCGACAGTTCGGTGACGCGCACGAAGGTGCGCAACAGCTCAAGTTTATTCATGGGATTGTTCGCCTTATCCGGCCAGTGATTCCGGTATGGCGCTGTTTATCACGTTACGGACGAATAAATACACTCAGTCCCACTAATCACCTGAGAGGACTGCACCATGCCCCGTAAAATCGCACTGATCACCGGCGCCAGCCGTGGCCTGGGCAAAAGCGCCGCGCTGCACCTGGCGGCCCAGGGCGTCGACATCATCGGCACCTACCACAGCGCGGCGGCTGAAGCCCAGACGGTGGTCGAGCAGGTCCAGGCCCTGGGTGGCCGCGCCGCCATGCTGCAACTGGATGTGAGCCAGAGCGACCGCTTCGATGCCTTTGTCGGCGAAGTCGGCACCCTGCTAAAGGATGTGTTCGCACAGGATCACTTCAACTTTCTGATCAACAACGCCGGTATCGGCGCCCACGCCAGTTTTGCCGAGACCACCGAAGCGCAGTTCGACCAATTGGTAGCGATCCACTTCAAGGCGCCGTTTTTCCTCACGCAAAAATTGCTGCCGCTGATCTGCGATGGTGGGCGCATCCTCAATATTTCCAGCGGCCTGGCGCGGTTCAGCCTGCCGGGGTATGCGGCTTATGCGTCGATGAAAGGTGCGGTGGAAGTGCTGTCGCGCTACCAGGCCAAGGAACTGGGCCCGCGCGGGATCAGCGTGAACACCCTGGCCCCTGGCGCCATTGCCACGGATTTCAGCGGCGGCGCCGTGCGCGACAACCCGGATGTGAATGCGATGGTGGCCAACAACACCGCCCTGGGTCGCGCCGGTTTGCCCGACGACATTGGCGGGGCGATCTCGACCCTGCTGGCCGATGGCAGCCACTGGATCACCGGGCAACGCATCGAAGCCTCAGGCGGCATGTTCCTCTGATTTCACACATAACCTGCAGGCGCGTTTCTGTTGATGATTTTTTCCCGGATCACGTCATACCCCCAGTGATACACATAGGTGTACGGCAGGAAAAACAGCAACACGCCGATGTCGAGCATGAACGCCTGCATCAGGCTGATGTTCAGCCACGCCGCGATCAGCGGCACGGCGACGATGATCAGCCCGCCTTCGAACATCAGCGCATGCAACACCCGCGTCCAACCGCCGTTGGACAGTTGCAGGCGCACCTTGAGGCGGTCGAACAGGCTGTTGAAGATGACGTTCCAGGTCAGCGCCAACAGGCTCAGGCCCAGGGTCACTGCGCCCATTTCCAGGGCCGGCCTGCCGGTGATCCAGACCAGCAGCGGCGTACAGATCAACAACGCCAGGCCTTCAAAACCCAGGGCCTGGCAAACGCGTTCAGTAATCGACTTGGTAGGGCTCATAACCTGTGCTCTGTGACGGACGATGGTTGCCATGATTACCCTTTGAATCGATACTTCATAACTAATAACCATCGATCAAGGCGATAGTCATGGCCTCCCACGAAGTGCTGCAAGCGTTTGTCCAGGCCGCCACCCAAGGCTCGTTTTCGGCGGCGGCACGCAAGCTGGGCAAGAGCCAGTCCACCGTCAGTGCGGCCGTGGCGAGCCTGGAGATTGACCTGGATGTGGTGCTGTTCGACCGCAGCAGCCGCAAGCCGACGCTGACCCCGGCCGGCCATGTGCTGCTGCAACGCGCCGAACAGGTGCTGGAGGCCAGCAGTCGCCTGGAACTGGCGGCGAGCCAGTTGTCCCAGGGGTTGGAGCCGAAGGTCACGATCGCCATGTCCGATACGTATCAGTCGGAACGCTTCGAGATCGCCCTCAAGGCCTTTGAACATCGCTACCCGGACCTTGAACTGGAATGGCTGATCGCCGAGTGTGAAGACCTGATCGCCCTGGTGCAGAGCGGCCGTGCACAGATTGCCTTGATCGAAGCCCAGCACATCTACCCGCCCGACCTGACCCACTCGCCCGTGGCCGAACGCACGGAAATCGCACTGTTCGTCGCCCCCACTCACCCATTGGCGCGCGTAGAAAACATCGACTCGCAAGCCCTGCAACAACACCGGGAACTGCGCCTGGCAAGCATCATCAGCCCCAACGAGACACGCCCCATGGGCCGGGTGTGGTCGGCGCCGAGTTTTCTGATGCTGATGGAGATGGCTCAACTCGGTTTCGGCTGGGCGGAGTTACCACGCTGGTTAGTGGAGCGCTTTGGCAATGCCGAGCTGGTTGAACTCAACGTTCGGGGTTGGCCACGCTCGGTGGCGGTGGATGCGTTGTGGTCGCGACAACACCCACCCGGGCCGGCGGGCAGTTGGATGCTCAGTCAAATGCTCGAATGACACCGCCTAGAGGTTTTGCAAACGTTGTTCGAGGAAACGTCGTTCCGGGCCCTGCTGGGTCAGCGACAGGGCTTTTGCGTAGGCGGCGCGCGCCTCTTCGACGCGCCCCAGTTGCCGGCAGAATTCCCCCCGCGCCGAATGCACCCAGTGGTAATCCAGCAACTCGCCGCGTGCCAGAATGCCCTCCACCTGCTGCAACCCCGCCAACGGCCCATCGCGCATGGCCAGGGCTACGGCGCGGTTCAGTTCGATCACCGGTGACGGCACGGCCCTGAGCAATACATCGTAGAGCCCGACGATCTGCGGCCAGTCCGTCTCATCGGCACGCGCCGCTTCGGCATGCACCGCGGCGATGGCGGCCTGCAGGCAATACGGACCAAAGCGCCGTGTGCCCAGCGCGCGCTCGACCAGGGCACAACCTTCGGCAATCAACGAGGCGTCCCACAGCGAGCGATCCTGCTCAGCCAGCAGCACCAACTCACCCTCGGCCGAGGTGCGCGCCGGGCAGCGGGACTCGTGCAGCAGCATCAAGGCCAGCAGGCCCATGACTTCCGGTTCGGGCAACAACTCCATCAGCAGGCGCCCCAGGCGAATCGCTTCGCGGGTCAACTCCTCGCGGGTCAGGTCGGCACCGATGGACGCCGAATACCCCTCGTTGAACACCAGGTAAATCACCCGCAGCACCGCATCCAAACGCTCCGGCAGCGCCTCCCTGGACGGCACTTGATAAGGGATTTTCGCCTCGCGGATCTTGCCCTTGGCGCGCACGATGCGCTGGGCGATGGTCGCCGGCGTGGCCAGGAACGCCCGGGCGATTTCCTCGGTGGTGAGGTCGCAGATCTCACGCAGGGTCAGCGCCGCCTGGGCATCTGCCGCCAGTGCTGGGTGGCAGCAGGTGAAAATAAGGCGCAGGCGGTCGTCTTCCACGTCTTGATCGCTCCAGTCAGCCGCTTCCAGCGTGTCGGCCTGCTCCTGCAACAACGGGGTAAACCGCGCCTGGCGGCGCAGACGGTCGATGGCCTTGAAGCGCCCGGTCGACACCAGCCATGCCCTTGGGTTGGCCGGCACACCGTCCAGGGGCCAGCGCTGCACGGCGACGAAAAACGCGTCGTGCAGGGCTTCTTCGGCCAGGTCGAAGTCGCCCAGCAAGCGAATCAGCGTTGCGAGAACCCGACGTGATTCACTGCGGTAAAGGGCATCGACCGAGGTTGTTGCAGTCACAGATTCAATTCACGCACGGGACGCACTTCTACACTGCCGACCCGGGCGGCCGGAATACCGCCAGCCACCTGGATCGCTTCGTTCAAGTCACGGGCCTCGATCAGGTAGAAGCCGGCGAGCTGTTCCTTGGTTTCGGCAAACGGCCCGTCGGTGATCGACAGCTTGCCATTGCGCATGCGCACGGTGGTGGCGGTGCTCACCGACTCCAACGGCTCGGCGGCCAGCATGCGACCGCTGGCCTGCACGGACTGCGCGTAGGCGAAGCACTCCGGGTCGGCGGGGCTGTCCGGCGAGGTGTGCAGCACCTGTTCGTTGCTGTAGATCAGGCACAAGTATTTCATGGCGTTCTCCGTTTTCGGATTACTGACTATAGATCGCGCAGGTCAAGGTTTCAGGTCGAACAGACCGGCGCCGGTTTCCATGTCAAAAGGCGCGGACCAGTGCTCATGCACCACCTTCCACTGCCCGTTGATGCGCTGGTAACCGGCGCTGACCCGCATCCAGCACGTCTTGAGCACGCCATCCGGCCCGGCGCCACCACAGTGGGCGAGCCAGTGGGCAAAGGCGCTGTCTTCTCCGGTTACGATATGCAGCTCATGAAAGTCGAAAACGCCGGGGCCGGGGCAGAACTCCATGCAGGCCTTCCAGTGCGCCTGGTAAGCGGCCTTGCCTTTGAATTGCAGGGCGCCAACGGCGTCGAACGCGACGATATCCTCGGCATAAAAGCTGACAATCTTGTCGACATCCTTGGCGGTGACAGCTTGCTTCCATTGTTCGATCAGGGTGTTGATGGCAGTGCTCATGGCGATACTCCTCGGGTTGGAAAACATCACGGAAGACACCCTTGGTCGAATGGCCCGCCGACAAATCGACACCCCGCTTAAAAATAATTTCGCCCTCGGCAAACCCGCTAGAATCCACGCCTCTTTGTAGGATTTCGGATGCGCCACCGATGGAAACCCGCCTCGTCGCCTATGAGACGCTGAGCCTTGTGCAGAAACAGCAACTCGACACCCTGCAAGTGCATCCCGAGCAACTGCCGTACTCCGGCGATATCTACTGTGCGCTGAACAGCCTGCTGGTCAATCCCAGCACCGGTGCCATCAAAGGCTTCGCCCTGCTCGCCGATGAAATCCCGGTGGCCTTCCTGCTGCTCAAACGCCCACCGTGCCTGCCCCATTGGGCCGATGAGCACAGCGCGACCCTGCATGCGTTGCAGGTCGATCGGCATCAACAAGGGCGCGGGTTTGGGAAGGCGTGCTTGCAGGCGCTGCCGGCGGCGGCATTGGCTGCGTGGCCGCAGATCAGGGGCCTGGAGTTGTCGGTGGACGCGGACAATGTGGCGGCGATGGGGTTGTATCTGTCGGCTGGTTGGGTCGATAGCGGGGAGGCGTATAAAGGGCGGATCGGGTATGAGCGCAGATTGAAGAGGGTGTTTAACCCAGCCCTTTGATGTCACGTAAACATGACTTTCAGACGTCAATGTCCTGTTTACGTGACATCGGCGAGTGCTTCAGCCTCTTTCGCCCACCGGCAACCAGATCTCCACCGTCCCGGTGCCCTTACGCGCATCAAAATCCTCGCTGTAGCGTTCGAAATCCGCACCCATCACCTTGTAGCCCGAGTGCGGCAGCCACTCGAACATGATGCGTTCGTACGTCTGTTCCAGCGCCTGCACCGGCCCGTAATGCGGGAACACGGCATAGTTGAGCGGCGGAATTTCGATGTATTCAAAGTTGCTCGGCACGTCGCCCTTGTTGGGGACTTCGACACCCGCCATGTAGTCGAATTCGCCATGGTTGGGGTTATGGCAAACGCCATAGGTCACACCGCCGACGCGCTTCTTGATGTCCTTGATGCAGGTGTCGAACAACTCCCACAATTTGGGAATATCGCCCACGGTGGCCTTCGAATAACGCCCCTGTACACCGGCAATCACCAGGGCCTTGCCTGCTTCCATGCGTGGCTCCAACGGTTGTTTTGTCTGCTGATCCATACGAACAGTCTCCTTCTTATGAGGGAACAAACCCGTATCGAGTATAGGGGCATATCCACGCGCGACTCCATGCAGAAAATTTTCCTACGCATCTGGACAACTGGCCATCATCGACCGTATTGTCTGCCCCGCAGGCCACCGCAGTGGCCGACGTCGCTCGGACGGTTCCGGGCGCTTACGTACTCTCGAGGCAACAATGGCCGACCAAGGTTCGCCGCGCCGCTTTGCGCGCATAGATCGACTCCCCCCGTATGTTTTCAATATCACTGCCGAGCTGAAGATGGCTGCGCGTCGGCGCGGCGAAGACATCATCGACTTGAGCATGGGTAACCCTGACGGCGCCACGCCTGCCCACATCGTGGAGAAAATGGTCACCGTCGCCCAGCGTGAAGACACCCACGGCTACTCCACCTCCAAAGGCATTCCGCGTCTGCGCCGGGCGATTTCGCGCTGGTACAAGGACCGCTATGAAGTGGACATCGACCCCGAGTCGGAAGCCATCGTCACCATCGGTTCCAAGGAAGGCCTGGCGCACTTGATGCTCGCCACCCTGGACCAGGGCGACACGGTGCTGGTGCCCAACCCGAGCTATCCGATCCACATCTACGGTGCGGTGATTGCCGGTGCCCAGGTGCGTTCAGTGCCGCTGGTGCCTGGCGTGGACTTCTTCGCTGAGCTGGAACGGGCGATTCGCGGCTCGATCCCCAAGCCGAAAATGATGATCCTGGGCTTCCCGTCCAACCCTACCGCGCAGTGCGTGGAGCTGGACTTCTTCGAACGCGTGATTGCCCTGGCCAAGCAGTACGACGTGCTGGTGGTGCATGACCTGGCCTACGCCGACATCGTCTACGACGGCTGGAAAGCCCCGTCGATCATGCAAGTGCCGGGCGCCAAGGACATTGCGGTGGAGTTTTTCACCCTGTCCAAGAGCTACAACATGGCCGGCTGGCGCATCGGATTCATGGTGGGTAACCCGGAACTGGTCAACGCCCTGGCGCGGATCAAGAGCTACCACGACTACGGCACCTTTACCCCGCTGCAAGTCGCCGCGATTGCTGCATTGGAAGGCGACCAGCAGTGCGTGAAGGACATCGCCGAGCAGTACCGCCAGCGCCGCAATGTGCTGGTCAAGGGCCTGCATGAGCTGGGCTGGATGGTGGAGAACCCCAAGGCGTCGATGTACGTCTGGGCCAAGATTCCCGAGCAGTATGCCGCCCTGGGCTCGCTGGAATTTGCCAAGAAATTGCTGCTGGAGGCGAAGGTATGTGTGTCGCCCGGGATTGGATTTGGCGAGTATGGCGATGATCACGTGCGCTTTGCGCTGATCGAGAACCAGGATCGGATTCGCCAGGCGGTGCGCGGGATTCGCGGGATGTTTCGCGCGGATGGGTTGGTCACTAAAGCCTGACCCAATCTACCGGTAGGAATGTGGTCAAAACTGTGGGAGGGGGCTTGCCCCCGATGGCGGTAGATCAGTCACCAGATGCGGTGACTGACACTCTGCTATCGGGGGCAAGCCCCCTCCCACATTTGTTCCGCGGTGTGGCTTAGACCACCAGCGACAGCAGCATGATGAAAATCAACGCCACCACCGACAGAATGGTCTCCATCGCCGTCCACGTCTTGAACGTCTCGGCCACGGTCATGTTGAAGTACTGCTTCACCAGCCAGAACCCCGCATCGTTGACGTGAGACAGGATCAACGAGCCTGCCCCCGTCGCCAGCACCAGCAGCTCACGGTTAACCCCCGGAATCATCCCCACCACCGGCACCACGATGCCCGCGCCGGTAATGGTCGCGACGGTAGCCGAACCGGTCGCCACGCGAATCACCGCCGCCACCAGCCACGCCAGCAAAATCGGGTTGATCTGCGCGTTCACCGCCATGTGGCCGATCACATCGCCCACGCCGCTGGTCACCAGCATCTGCTTGAAGCCACCACCGGCGCCGATAATCAGGATGATCGCGGCGGTCGGCGCGAGGCTGGCGTCGAGCAGCTTGAGGATCTGCTTGGAGTGGATGCCCTGGCGATGGCCAAAGGTGTACAGCGACAGCAGCAACGCCAGCAGCAAGGCGGTGATCGGGTGACCGATCATGTCCATCCAGTTGCGTACCACGTTGCCTTCGGCAAACGCGATGTCGGCGAAGGTTTTCAGCAGCATCAGGAACACCGGCAGCAGCACGGTGACCAGGGTAATGCCGAAGCTCGGCAGGTCTTTGTTCTCAGGCTCGCGGGCCAGTTGATCGACCAGTTCCTGGGACGGGTTGCCCGGGATGTACTTGGCGATGAACGTACCGAAGATCGGGCCGGCAATGATCGCTGTCGGCAGTGCGACGATCAGGCCGTAGAGAATGGTCTTGCCGATGTCCGCGCCAAACACGCCGATAGCCAGCAGCGGGCCCGGGTGCGGAGGCACCAGGCCGTGTACCGCCGACAGGCCGGCCAGCAACGGAATGCCGATCTTGATCAGCGACACACCGGTACGGCGCGCGACGATGAACACCAGCGGGATCAGCAGCACAAAGCCGATCTCGAAGAACAGCGGGATGCCCACCAGGAACGCGGCAAACATCATGGCCCACTGGACCTTCTCTTTGCCGAAGGCACGGATCAGGGTCTGGGCGATCTGATCGGCACCGCCGGATTCGGCCATCATCTTGCCGAGCATCGTACCCAGCGCGAGGATGATGCCGACAAAGCCGAGCACTCCGCCGAAGCCGTCCTGGAACGCCTTGATGATCTTGTCCACGGGCATGCCCGAGGTCAGGCCGAGGAAGCCGGCCGCGATGATCAGTGCAATGAACGGGTGCACCTTGAACTTGGTGATCAGAACGATCAACCCGATGATGGTAACCACTGCGTCTAGCAGCAGGTAGGACTCGTGGGACATGCCAAACATGGGGGGTCTCTCCTGTTTGTTGTTGTTATTAAAGCGGGTGTAGAATTTCCTGCCGGGGACAGCGCTATCTTTTCCGGCAAAAAATCAATGGGTTGGTTCAAAGCCGTGTTGCAGCCACCAGGCATTGGTCTGCTCGGCCAACTGCTCGACGCTGTCTTCGCTGGCATTGAGGGCCAGGGTCAGCGGCTCGCCCTTGGGCGATTCAAGGGTGGCGAACTGGCTGTCTATGAGGCTGGCCGGCATGAAATGCCCGGGGCGATGGGACACTCGGTCGGCCGCCACTTCACGGGTCAGTTCCAGGAACACAAAACCCAGACCCGGGGCGGCTTCGCGCAAGTGGTCGCGGTATTTCTTCTTGAGGGCGGAACAGGTGAGCACGGGATGCTCGCCCGCCTTGAGCGAACGGCGCAGTTCATCGCACAGGATGTCGAGCCAGCCGGCGCGGTCGTCGTCGTTGAGGGGGTGGCCGGCACTCATCTTTTCGATGTTGGCGGCGGGGTGAAAGCTGTCGCCTTCGATCGCGGTGGCGCCGTTCAAGCGGCACAGGGCCTCGCTGACACTGGTCTTGCCACAGCCGGCGACACCCATGATGACCAGGGCGGTAACAGGTTGACTCATGAAACACCTCAGGACGCAGATAGCGCTACCTTTGCACGCTGTAAGGCTAGTGCAAAAACAGGCTTTCCCGCGCCGTCTTGTCATTTTTATGGAGTGACGCGTGCATCCTCTCCAATCATTTGAACCGGATCAGGCAACCCAGCGTTCAAGCATTTGCAGCTACTTGGAGACAGCGCTACCTTAGTGCCTCGATTTTTGTTTGGCAAGCCGCCTGATGACCTCCAAGAACGATAAAAAAATGCGCACCACGGGTCGCCCGACCCTTAACGAAGTCGCCCGCCTGGCCGGCGTCAGCCCGATTACCGCCTCCCGCGCCCTGCGCGGCATCAGTACCGTCGCCACCGAACTGGTGGAGAAAGTACAGCAGGCCGCCGCCGCACTGAACTATGTGGTCAACCCCGCCGCCCGCGCCCTGGCCTCGGCCCAGAGCCATTCGGTGGTGGTGTTGGTGCCGTCGTTGTCCAACCTGCTGTTTATCGAAACCCTCGAAGCCATCCACCAGGTTCTGCGGCCCAAGGGCTTCGAAGTGCTGATCGGCAATTCCCACTATTCCCGCGACGAAGAAGAAAACCTGTTGCGCAACTACATGGCCTATCAGCCACGGGGTTTGTTGCTGACCGGCTTTGATCGCACCGAAAGCGCCCGACGAATGGTCGAGGCCAGCAACGTGCCTTGCGTGTACATGATGGACCTGGACCCCAACGCCGGGGTGAACTGCGTGGGTTTCTCGCAACTGGCGGCGGGTGAGACAGCGGCGGCGCACTTGCTGTCCCGTGGGCGCAAGCGCCTGGCGTATATCGGCGCGCAACTGGACCAACGCACGCTGCTGCGCGGTGAAGGTTTCCACCGGGCGCTGCAACAGGCCGGCCTGTACGACCCGGCGCTGGAACTACTGACGCCGCGCCCTTCCTCAGTCGGCCTGGGAGGTGAATTGTTCCTGCAGTTGCTGGCAACCCATCCGGATGTGGATGCGATCTTCTTCGGCAACGACGACCTGGCCCAGGGCGCCCTGCTGGAGGCCATGCGCCATGGCATCAAGGTGCCGGAGCGCGTGGCTGTGCTGGGCTTCAACGATTTACCGGCGTCGTCGTTCATGGTGCCGCGCCTGAGCAGTATCAGTACACCAAGGGAAGCGATTGGTCGGCGGGCGGCGGAGCATTTGCTGACGATCATGGCGGGCAGCAAAATCGCCAAGCCGGTGGTGGATATGGGGTTTGAACTTCAGGTGCGGGAAAGCACCTAGGACGTCCGGAAAGGAGCGCCAAGGTCTGCGGGTGGCAAATTGCGGCCCGCTCTGGAAGGTCCAGGCTGGCAATGCTGGTCTCTTCGAGAATCCGGCGTTTCCTCTCCCGACCTGTCAACATTGACAGTAGACGACCATAAACTCGAGACCTATAACTGGACGCGTAAATGTGCATTGCGCACGCCTACACACTCCATTGAACAGGGATCATACAATGAGAACCTCAACTAAACGCTGGAACGGTGACGTCGATGGGCAACTCACCGCCGATGGAATCATCGATGGTGTTAACTATCATATTGATACGCGTGATTGCGATACTCACGACCTAGGTAGCCACATAGTTTTCTCGGGCACGCAGATCATTTCGAACGAGGAGTACCACCACGTATCACTCTACCTCCCTCACAATACTACCGTCGGAAGATACCCAATCGGAGCACCATCGCTTCAGATTTACGCTACTGTTAGCGGCGAAATTGCTGGCACTGAGTATTTTTATTCGGCCCAGACTGGAGAGATAAACGTGCTAAGTATCGATCTCGCTAACAGTGAAGTAAACGCGAACTTCCATTTCAAATTAGAAGATTCAGTGACTGGTGAAGTAAAAAATGGCAGCTTCATTTCTACCGGCCCTAAAAAATGATGCACTAGCCACCAAGTAATATCTGGGCCAGCGGGAGCGCGCAGCCACTAAAAACTCCTGCTGCCCATCCAAGGTTGCTGCTTCATGTTCTCCTGCGTCTTACACGACTTTTATTACTTGCGCCGCAGGGACGCTGTTTCATTAAGCACAGCGCTGCCCTGATACTGACGCTATCATCCAACTCTCGCCCCCTGCTAAATTGGCCGTTCTCGACCGCCAGGGAAGCACCATGGGACACTCACTGAAAATCTTGGGCCGCACCTCTTCCATCAACGTGCGCAAAGTACTCTGGACCTGCCAGGAACTGGGCATTGACTACCAGCGCGAAGACTGGGGCATCGGCTTCAAGCCCACTCAATCCGCTGAGTTCCTCGCCCTGAACCCCAACGCCCAGGTGCCGGTGCTGATCGACGACCACGGCGTGCTGTGGGAGTCCAACACCATCTGCCGCTACCTCGTCGGCCTCTACCAACGCCACGACCTGCTCCCCGCCGAACCCGCGCCACGGGCGCGCGTCGAGCAATGGATGGACTGGCAAGCCACCGAACTCAATCCGTCGTGGGGCTATGCGTTCCATGCGCTGGTGCGCCAGAACCCGGACTACCAGGACCCGCAGCGCATCCAGGCTGGCGTGCAAGCGTGGAATGACAAGATGGGCCTGCTCGAACAGCAGTTGCTCAAGACCGACGCCTACGTCGCGGGCGATGAGTTCACCCTGGCCGACATCCTCATCGGCCTCTCGGTGCACCGCTGGCACAACGCCCCACTGGCGCATCCCGACTATCCTGCGGTGCAAGCGTATTACCAGCGCCTCAGCCAGCGCTCCGGCTTCAAAACCTTTGCCCTCGACGGCCATAACTGAGCACGCTGCGAGAGAAAGCATCCCCAGGATGGCGCGTTTCAAACAGTCGAGATTCCGATCACTTATTGAGTTTTCCCATGCCCGTACTCTCTAGCACCGACGGCATCGACCCGATCCGCACCGCCCACATCAGCGCACGCATTGACCGCCTGCCCGCCGTCGCCACCGTCTGGCGCCTGGTCGCGCTGCTGTCCATCGGTGGTTTTTTCGAGCTGTATGACCTGTTCCAGACCGCCTACATCAGCCCCGGCCTGATCAGCGACGGGATTTTCCACACCGGCAGCGAGGGTGTGTTCGGCTTCTCGGATCAGGCCGCCTTCGCCTCGGCGACCTTTCTCGGTCTGTTCCTTGGCGCCAGCCTGCTAAGCCCCATCGCCGACCGCTTCGGGCGCCGGGCGATCTTCACCTTTGCGTTGATCTGGTACACCGTCGCTACCGTGTTGATGGGGCTTCAAACGTCAGCGCTGGGCATCATCGGCATGCGTTTCCTGGTGGGGATCGGCCTGGGTATTGAACTGGTGACCATCGACGCCTACCTCTCGGAACTGGTGCCCAAGCGCATGCGCAGCTCGGCGTTTGCCTTTGCGTTTTTCATCCAGTTTCTGTCGGTGCCGGCGGTGGCATTGATGTCGTGGTGGTTGGTGCCGCAAGCGCCGTTCGGCGTGTCGGGCTGGCGCTGGGTGGTGCTGAGCAGTGCGGTGTTTGCGCTGTTTATCTGGCAACTGCGCAAGCGCCTGCCAGAGTCACCGCGCTGGCTTGCGCAAAAGGGCCGCTTCGCAGAAGCGGGGACGATCATGGGCAACCTGGAAGCACGCTGCCAGAAAGACCACGGCAAACCGCTGGACGAACCCGAGCCGCAAGCCGTCAGCGTGCAAGGCAGTGGCCGCTTTGCCGATATCTGGCAACCGCCGTACCGCCGCCGCGCGTTGATGCTGATCGTGTTTCATGTGTTCCAGGCCATCGGTTTCTTCGGCTTCGGCAATTGGTTGCCGGCGTTGCTGTCCGGCCAGGGCGTCAGCGTGACCCACAGTTTGCTCTACGCCTTCATCATCACCCTCGCCTACCCGTTGGGGCCGCTGCTGTTCGTGAAGGTGGCCAATCGCTTTGAAAACAAATGGCAAATCGTCGGATCGGCGCTGGGCGCGATGATCTTCGGCAGCCTGTTCGCCCTGCAAACCACGGCGGTGGGTCTGGTGATCTGCGGGGTGATGATCACCTTCTGCAACGCCTGGCTGAGCTTCAGCTACCACTCCTATCAGAGCGAACTGTTCCCCACCAACATCCGCGCACGGGCGGTGGGTTTCTGTTACTCGTTCAGCCGTTTGTCCACGGTGTTCAGCAGCTTGTTGATCGGTTTTATCCTCGAGCATCTGGGCACGCCTGGGGTACTGGCATTCATTGCCAGCAGCATGCTGATCGTGATGATCACCATCAGTTGGTTCGGGCCGCGTACGCGGAACCTGGCGCTGGAAAACATTGCTCACTGAATATGTCGCGAAGGCAAGCGACCGTTTGTCTGCACAAAGGGGAAAACTGTCAAGTATGACAGTAGACCGTTCCGCCTCCCCCACGCTCTACTGCTCAGTAGGCAGCCATCACGGACTGTCATTGAATAGTTAATAAGGAGCGGGACATGACACAGGGCAGCACTATCGATAGCAACGAAAGGGCCTCGGAGGGATGGCTTAAATCCTCAACTTTCGAAGGTAGCATCGACACTCACACCGTCACTTATCGTCAATCGAGAGACGTTACGCTCGACGGTCTGCAGCCCGCGCCTGGCGGCGGCTTCATGGGCATTCAAATCCTGTTTCCAGCTTCGCCGCCCTCAAGTCCGATCAGCCTGCCACTGCCATGGCCCAATACCGTGGAAGTCCGATATTTTCGCCAGACGAGTGGCGGCCTAAGAACTTCTTATCCTTCACAAAGCGGCACTCTCGACTTGACCTTTGATGAACCCCAGGCTCACGCAACGGGATCGTTCGACTTTCTAGCCCTCGTCGACGGGGTAGTACATACGTTCAAGGGCTCGTTCGACATCCGTTGGGTATGAGGCAATCAACAACCGCATTGCCGGCGGCAAAAGGTGGCCTGTCCAGGGCCATCAATTGCCGCTTTAAACTCACCAAGCCCTTTGATATCGCCCCTTCTATCATCGGCACGCTATTTGCTCCACCTGTGGCACCGCACATTTCCACAGGTGACCGATCATGCTGGTTAACAACAACACCCAAGCCGTGTCGACCGTTCAACAGATCAAACGGCCCGACATGGACCCCGCCAACGCCGCCGCCAGCGCGCTGTACAGCGGTGCCCTGCAGGCCGCGCAGCAAAGCGTGACCGTGCCGGCCGCGCAGAAGGAACTGGACAAGGCCGCTGACCGCATCGACGAAGCCTTCGCCAAGACCCGTGTGCAGTTGCAGACCAGCGCGGCGACCTCGGATGTGCCGGCTACCAGCGCCACCTCCGGCGCACGTGCCGAGTTCACGGACTACATGAGCAAATCCCCGGCCGAGCGTATCCGCGAGCAATTGCTCAAGGAGCAGGGTTTGACCGAGGCGGATGTGCAGAACATGTCCCAGGAAAAGCAGGACGCTATTTCCAAGCAGGTGGCTGAACGCCTGAAGCAGCAGCAAGAACAGCAAGTAGCGGCGAAAACCGCTGAGCCGCAGGCGCAGACAGTCAAAGAAACCCTGGCTGCGATCTGACGCCATCCGCCCCTGCGGGAGCGAACGCGCTCCTGCAGGCTATTGCAGTTGCAACGTCGAGTTGAACTGCCCGATCGCATCCACCACATGCCGTGACCCTTCCTGGATTTCCAGGATCACCTGCCCCGCCTCATTCGCCAGTTCCACCCCCAGCCCCGTGCGGCTCAAGCTCGACTGCATGCTCGACACCGCGCTCAGCGACAGGTCGTGGTTCTTGCGCACCACATCGACAATCTCCACCGTCGCCTGGCTGGTCCGTGCCGCGAGGCTGCGCACTTCATCGGCCACCACCGCAAAGCCGCGCCCATGCTCGCCCGCCCGCGCCGCTTCAATCGCCGCATTGAGCGCGAGCATATTGGTCTGTTCGGCAATACTGCGGATGGTCTGCACGATGCTGCCGATGATGTCCGATTGCTTGTTCACCGCATCAATGCTCTGCGCCGCCTGGTTCAGGTCGTTGGAAATTTCTTCAATGATCTGCACGGTCTGCTGCACCACCTCCGAGCCCTTGCGCGCGCAGACATCGTTTTGCACTGACGTCGCGTGAGCCGAGTCGGCGGCGTTGCGCAGGGTGGTGACCTGGTCGGTAATGTCGCTGGCGAACTTCACCACTTTGTACAGGCGCCCGCTGGCGTCGAAGATCGGGTTGTAGGACGCCTCCAGGAACAATGTCTTGCCGTATTTGTCTTTGCGCTCGAAACGGTGCGAGTGGTACTCGCCGCGGTTCAGGGACGCCCAGAACGCCTTGTAGGCTGGCGACTCGACGTCACAGCGATGGCAGAACAGGCTGTGGTGCTGGCCGACGATTTCATCCAGGGAGTACTGCACGGTTTTCAGGAAGTTTTCGTTGGCGTTGAGGATCTGGCCCTGGGGAGTGAACTCGATCACCGCCATGGAACGGCTAATGGCATCGATCAGGCTCTGGTTTTCATGTTCATGGTGAACCCGCGCGGAAATATCCGAAGCGACCTTGATCACGCTCTGCACGTGATTGTCCTTGTCCAGCACCGGCATGTAGCTGGCTTCGAGCCACACTTCCTGACCGTGCTTGTTCAGGCGCATGAAGGTGCCACTGAGCGCCTCGCCCCGCGCCAGGTCGTGCCATAGCTTGGCGTAGGCGTCGGTGTGGGTGTAAGCCTCGTCGCAAAAGATGCGGTGGTGTTTGCCGCGGATGTCTTCAACGCTGTAGCCCATGGTTTTGCAGAAGTTGTCATTGGCGTCGAGGATCACGCCGCCAGGGTCGAATTCGATCATGGCCATGGAACGGCTGATGGCGGCGAGCTTGGCGTTGGATTCGGACAGGGCGCAGGAGAAACGTTCGATTTGCTGCAGGTCGGATTTGTGGTGGAGGTTGAACATGTTCGGATCACCCTTCAATTACCAGCGCCTGGCGGGGCGCATTCCATTCACGGATCGAATACAGTCGCAAACCATCCAAATCGCTTTATATACCAAGCGTCATCAACGGTTATGGATGAGCATAGACAGGGCTTGGCACTCTGCAAGCCACTAGTCAGCCAGCATTTCTAACAATGCACGGGCGGCGGCTGAAGGTGGACGATTTGGCGTACCGACCAAGGCAAATTCACGGTGCAGCGGCATCTTCAGTGCCATCACCCGCAGCCCCTTACGCTGGATAGGCAGGGCCATTTCCGGCACCAGCGTGACACCAACCCCCTCGCGCACCAGGCTGAAGGCACTGTTCCATTCGCGCACTTCCACGCGGATATCCCGCAGGGTCAGCCCCGCTGCGGCCCCCAGGCTGCGCGCATTGGCGGTACAGCCACCGGTGGCCAGCACGAAAGGCTGCTCCAGTAACTCCTCAAGCGACACACACGCATCAGCCGGGCGTTGCGCCAGGGCATGGTTCGCTGGCAGCACGGCCATCCATAAGTCACGGCCCAACACGGTGGCATTGCGCTCGGGCGCGGGGTTGAGCACCACGCCCAGGTCGATGAGGCCGGTGTCGAGCAGGGTGAGTACTTCGTTGTCGGTGACATCCAGGGTGGTGACCTCGATGCCGGGATAGAGCTGCGCAAAACGCTGCAACGCAGGTGTCAGAAACGTCGCCAGCACCCTCGGGAAACTGGCGATGCGAATCGTCCCCCGCAGCATGGGCCTGGCTTCGTCCACAGTGCTGCGGATCGCCTGCAAGGCACCGAGCATCACCCGCGCCTGTTCGATCACACTCAAGCCCAACGCCGTAGGCAAGGTCTTGCGCGGTTCACGGGTGAACAGTTGCGCGCCCAACGTCGCCTCCATGCCGGCCATGGCCTGGCTGGCAGCGGACTGGGTCATGCCTACCCGCTCGGCGGCGGCGGTGATGCTGCCGTGATCGGCCACGGCCACCAGCAGGCGCCAGTGCATCAGGTTCATCATGGCAGTAGCTGTCCTTATGGCAGGGGTCTGAAGGTTTAATTTTACGCACGGTGCCACGCCCGCGAGACTGGCGCAAATTCAACGGAGCTGCCCCAGATGAAACTGTATTTCTTCCCTTACGCCTGTTCCCTCGCCCCGCATATCGTGTTGCGCGAATTGGCGTTGCCGTTCGACCTGGTGCTGGTCGATAACCAGGCCAAGATCACCGCCGAGGGCGAGGACTTCCTGCAGATCAACCCCAAGGGCTACGTCGCCGCCCTGAAACTGGACAACGGCCAGGTACTGACCGAAGCCAGCGCGATCCTGCAATACCTCGCCGACCTGAAACCCGCCGCTGGCCTGGCCCCTGCCAATGGCAGCTGGGAGCGGGTGCGTTTGCAGGAATGGCTGAATTTTATCGCCACCGAGATTCATGGCGGCCTGGCGGTGTTCTTCAACGACGCGATCCAGGGCGACGTGCGCGCGCTGTTCGAGGCCACACTCTTCAAGCGTTTCGCGGTGCTGGTGCAAACGCTGGAGCGCCAGGATTACCTGCTGGGGTCGCACTACTCGGTGGCGGATGCCTACCTGTTCGTGGTGCTGCGCTGGGCCGCGTTTCACGCAATTGACCTGGGCCGGTGGCCGGCGCTGGCGGCGTTTCAGCAACGGGTGGGTGAGCGACCTGCGGTGGTTGCCGCATTGGCCGCTGAAAACCCATGAGTTGAGATGAAGCGGCTCAGCGCCAACACATCCACCGAGCCCGAGCGATCCTGATCCAGGTGCGCCACCTGGCTGCGCACCGCGGCATGGATCTGCCCGGAGCCCTGCCCCAATCGCAACGCACCCCGCAGGTCCACCGCCTGCGCCGCGACGATCAGCTCGATGCTGACCAGCCACACGACCCGCTCGACCAACCGCCGGGTCTTGTCGACCACCGCCAAGGCCTGCCCCGCATAGTCTTCGACACGATCCGCCACCGGCACGCTCACCGCCGGCAGCGGATTGGCCAAGTGTCCGATTTCCGCGACCAGCGCCGAACTGGTGCGCTGCAACGCGGCCATGCCGACATGACCCGGTTGAGTGATCAGGAAGCGCGGCAAGTCACTGGCCCCAGGCGAGAGCAACTTGGCGATGCGTTCTGCACCGCACGCCGCCACTCGATTCAGCGCCAGGCCCAGCCCTTCTGCGGCGAGCGCCAGATGCGTGCTGTCGAAATTCGCCGTGGCCAACACCAGCGCTTCCTCGCTGATCAATGCCGGATTGTCCGCGCCGCTGCGCAGTTCCAGTTCGATCAGCTCATGCAACTGGTGCAACGCCTGCTGCGCCGCGCCCTGGACCACCGTGGCGCAGCGAAAGCTCAGTGGGTCTTGCAGGCGACGTGGGCTGTCCGCCAACTCGCCCCCCGCCAGCAAGCGCAACAGCGCCGCCGATTGCTCGGTTTGCCCCGGGGCCGGGCGCAGGCGTGAGGCCCATGGCTGGAACGCACTGAGATTGGCGCGGTAGCCTTCACACGACAACGCCAGCGCCGCGAGCACAGCCTCCAACGCCTGCTGCGCCTCAGCCACCAGCAACGCACCGAGCCCAACGCTGGCGGCATTCGCCGAGACCAGCGCCAAGCCATCCTTACCGGTCAAAGGCACCGTCAGCGCCAGACTCAGGTGCGACAACGGCGCCAGGTCGCTTTCGCCCAGGGAACCCAGCAACGGCACCTCGGGCTCGACGCCTGAGTTGAGCAGGTCCAGCAATGCCTGCGCCGCTGCCGGTGAAATCCCCGAGCGACCCTGGGCCAACCCGGCCAGGCGCGTGGCGGTGATGGCGCGCAACTCCTGGCGATTGGCAAGGCGCCCCACCCCCACCGCACGCCCCAACGGAATGCTCGCCTGCACCGGCGCCACCGGCGTATCCACCGCCGCGCCAAGGCCGGTGTTGACGCCATAGATCGGCGTGCCGTCAGCCGCCAGTTTCACCAGCAGCCGATGGCCTTCGTCGATACGTTGACGTGCCGATTGACTGAAATCCGCCGGTATATCCTGCCGCGCAATCGCCAGCAAATCCGCCAGTACCAAGCCTTGGGGGTCGAAGTGAATCATGCCCAGCGCAACCGCTGGCCGATGCCCAGGCGCCTGGATTTCTCCAGCAGCGCATGGCCCAATGCGATATCACTGAGGCTCAGCCCGCGATGCCAGAACAGGATGGTTTCCTCGGGGGTTTCCCGGCCATTCTTCAAGCCGGCGACGATCTGGCCCAACTCGGCATGCAGGGTCTCGGCGCTGAGTTTTCCTGCATCGACATGGGCACGCAACGAACCGAAAAGACCGCCCTTGCACTGGCCCCAATCATCCACCACCAACTTGCTCATGATGTCGGTGAGCGACAGTTCCACCGCGCTCATGGTGCCGTAGGGCACCACGAAGGCGCCGAGTTTGATCCACTCGGTGCGCAGCAGCGGTTCGGGCTGGTCCAGGCGCGAGGCCTCGACGACGATGTCGGCGCCACGCACGGCGGACTCCCAATCGTCGGTGACGATCACCGGTTTACCCAGGTCCCGGCGCAGGCCTTCGGCAAAGGCCTCGCGGCTTTCACTGCGGCGCGAGTGCACGCGGATTTCGTCGAAGTCGAACAGGTGATCCAGCAGGCGCACGTTCCAGTAGGCCGTGCCGCGCGCGCCGATATGCGCCAGCACTTTACTGTCGGGCCGGGCCAGGTATTTGGCGCCGATGGCCGTGACCGCGCCGGTGCGCATATCGGTGATCGCCGAGGCATCCAGGATGGCCCTGGGAATGCCGGTGGCCGGGTCCAGCAGGTTGAGAATCGCCAGTTCCGAGGGCAGGCCCTTGCGATAGTTGTCGACAAAATCCCCTACCACCTTGACCCCGGCATAACCGATAGCGCCGCCAAGCACACCGCGCAGCACGTTGAAGTGGCCGTTGATCTCGCCACCGGGAATCAGGTGGGTACGCGGCTCGATCACCGCCTCGCCACGGCCCTGGATCGCCAGGCTGGCTTCGATGGCGCTAAGGATTTCATCGTTGGAGAGACCCAGTTCGTCGATGTCGAGGCCGTTGAGAAAATCGATGTAGATCGGTTGCATGGTCTGCTCACTGATTAAGGGCTTTTGTGGTTGTGGCAAGCCCGCTCACCAAACATTCATGGCGCTTTGAAGACGGCTTGCTGCACGTCGACCTTTTTCGGGATCAGGCCGTTGGCGAAGAACAGGTCCGCCGTGCGTTGCTGGGTCGCGACGTCCGAGGTTTGCAGCGGCCGGATCGGCGCGGGCGAGCGGTGTTCGAAGTAGCTTTTCACCACCGCCGGTTGCAGGCCCAGGGTCTTGGCCATCAGTGCGATGCTTTCTTCGGGCTTGTCGAGGGACAGGCGCTGCGCCTTGCCCAGGGTCTGGATGATCGTGCCGATGGACTGCGGGTACTGCTTGGCAAACGGGCTGCTGACCACAAAGAAACTGCCGGCCGGGTTGAGGCCCTGGCCGTCACCCAGCACACGGGCGGAGCCGTCGACCACGGCGGCGGAGTAGTACGGGTCCCACACCACCCAGGCATCGACTTTGCCTTGCTCGAACGCAGCACGACCATCGGACGGCGACAGGTACACCACGTTCACGTCCTTCCATTGCAGGCCGGCGCGCAGCAGGCTTTTGAGGAACAGGTTGTGCGCGCTGGAGCCCTTGAGCAGCGCCACGCGCTTGCCCTTCAGTTCAGCCACGCTCCGCACCGGACTGGCCTTGGGCACCAGCACCGCTTCGGTCTTGCCCTCGTTGGGCTCGACGGCAAAGTATTGCAAGTCGATGCCGGCGGCCTGGGCAAAGATCGGCGGGATGTCGCCGATATTGCCGATGTCCAGGCTGCCGCCATTCAGCGCTTCGATCAGCGGCGGGCCACCGAGGAATTCGATCCACTGCACCTGGGTGCCGGGCAGCGCCGCTTCGAAGAGTTTGTGCTCACGGGCCAACATCATGCTCACCGAGCTTTTCTGGTAACCGATGCGCAAGGTGGAGGGCTCGGCCGCCAGCACGTGACCGGCGATCAACGAAAGTACAGCTGCAGCGAAGACTTTAAGCATCAGAGCGCTCCCTTGACCTTGGCCGCGACATCCGCCGGCACCCATTGTTGCCAGACGTCTGGATGGTCCTTGAGGAACGCTTCAGCCACCTGGCGGGGCGGCGTGCGTTTCTCGCTCATGTCGCCGAGAATGCCGTTGAGCAGATCAATCGGCAGGTCGACCTTTTCAAACACACTCACCAGTTGCGGGTACTGCGCCTTGAACGGCGCCGACACACCAATCGCCAGGCGTGCCGGCATCGAGCGGGTGCCGATGGGGTTGGGGTTTTTCGCGTCGGACAGGGTCTTCCAGGCATCAGCGTTGAACGGCGGCTCTTCCAGCTTGACCAGCTTGAACCGGCCCAGCAGCGGCGTCGGCGACCAGTAGTAGAACAACACCGGCTTGCCACGGCGGATCGACGACGCCACTTCGGCATCCAGCGCCGCGCCGGAGCCGGTGCGGAAGTTGACGAAGCTGTCAGTGAGTTTGTAGGCCTTGAGTTTCTGGCTGTTGACGATCTCCGAGGTCCAGCCGGTGGGGCTGTTGAGGAAGCGCCCACGGCTCGGATCTTCGGGGTCGCGGAACACATCCTTGTAGCGCGGCAGGTCGGCCACCGACTTCAGGTCCGGCGCCAGGGGCTTGATACCGCGTGCCGTATCGCCCTTGATCACGAACTCCGGCACCCACCAGCCTTCGGTAGCGCCTTTGACCGTGTCGCCCAGGCCGAACACCTTGCCCTCGTTTTCCGCCTTGACCCACGCCGGACTGCGCCCGGCCCACTCTTCGCCGATCACCTGGATATCGTCCTTGGCCAGGGCGGCTTCCAGGCTCACGGTGCTGCCGGGCAGGGTGTCGGTGGGCAAGCCGTAGCCCTTCTCGACGATCAGGCGCAGCACCTCGGTGATCAGGCTGCCGCTTTCCCAGGTGATGTCACCGAAGTGGATGGGTTTGACGGCTTCGGCGGCGTGGACGGTTGGGGACAGCAGGCTCAGAGCCAGCAGGCCGCCGCCCAGGAGTTTCTTCAGATGCTTCATCGGCAACCTCATAGTTGTGCGGTGATGTTCGTTAAAAGTCATAACTGAGCCGCGTGTAGTAGAACGCCCCTTCCGGCGCCGACGGCGACAGGTAGCTGTACTGCTGGCCCGGGGTCTGGCGCAGGCGGGTGTTGAAGTCGTCGGGTTTGCTGTCGAACAGGTTGTTGGCGCCGATCGACAGGCGCAGTTGCTGGGTGAACGCGTAGTTCACGTCCAGGTCGGTGTTCCATTGCGCGGCGAAGGTCTGGTCGTACTGGGCATTGGCTGCGCTGGCGGCGTATTTGCGGTACTCGCCGTAGCGGGTTTCGCTGAGGGCGATGGTCCAGGCGCCGATGCGGTGGGTGGCGCCGAGCACCAGCTTGTCTTCGGGGTAACCGTGCTCGAGGAAACCACGGGCTTCGCGGGTGAGGATGTCGAACCCGTTGGGGTTCTCGTGGACCTTCTCAATCGTGGTGCGCGCCCTGGTGTAACCGGCCGACAGGCTCAATGCGCCGTACTGCGCCAGGTCCAGGTTGTACTTGCCGACGATGTCGACACCCCGCGTGCGCGTATTGGCCGCATTGGTCATGAACTGCGCCCAGGTGTACTGGCCAAACCCGGCCTGCTGCAGGATCTGTTCGGCGCGCGGCCCGGAAATGCCGCCGCTGTAGAGCAGGCGGTCACGGATCGAAATCTGGTAAGCGTCAATGGTAAGGGACGCGTTTTCGACCGGCCGCAGCACCAGGCCCAGGGAGTAGTTGGTGGACTTCTCGGGCTTGAGCGGCTCGGCGCCCAGGGCACGGGCGGCCGGGTTGTCGGCGGGCAGCATGCGCGTCAACACCGGGTTGCCGTTGATGTCGACGTTGGTGGTGGTGGTCCACGACGTGCCGATCTGGCCCAGGGTCGGTGCGCGGAAGGAGTTGTTCACCGTGGCGCGCAGGCCCACCTGCGGGGTGAAGTCATAACGCGCCGAGAGCTTGCCGGTGGTGGCCGAACCGAAGTCCGAGTAGTGCTCGGTACGCCCGGCCAGGCCGATCTGGAATTTATCGGTGAGCTGATGTTCGAGGCCGAAGTACACACCGCCGACATCACGCTTGTAGGTGCCGGCGTCATCCGGCGTGAGCCCGGAGGCTTGCACCGCTCCGACCTGCACGCCGTTGATGCCGCCAAAGGAGTAAGACTCGTAGTCGCCCTCTTCCAGCCGATATTGCTCATGGCGGTAGGCAATGCCCGCCGAGACGGTCAGCGGATGGCTCGACCAGTTGACGTCCAGATCCTTGGCGTAATCCAGGCCGAGGTTGGTCTGCTCGTTGACCAGGGTGGCCACGTCGAACTTGGTCGGGCTGTTCAAGCCGTAGCTGGGGTTGACCGTGTTGAAGGCCAGTTCATCGTGCTGGTCGCGTCCGTAGGTGGCACTGAGGTCGAAGCGGCCGAGGGCCTCGTCTTCGTAGCGGGTGCCGACGGTCAGCGCACCGTCCTCATAGCGGTAGCGGTACTTGGGAATGGTGCCGTTGGGGTAGATGCCCGGCACGTTGTTCGGGTTGTTGGCCAGCAGCGGCGGCGTGTTGTTCACCGACTTGTCCTGGCCGAAGGTGGCGAAACTGTAGAGCCGCCACTGGTCGTTCAGGCCGATTTCGGCATTCGCCGCCAGGTTGAATTTATCGCGCCCGGCACCGCCCCAGCGGGGGTCTTGCAGTTGGCCGTCGGCGACATATTTGTCGCCAATGTCGGTGGGTTTGTTGTTGAGGGTGTTGAAGCTCAGCGTGAGGAAACCATCCCCCGGCAAGCCCAGGCCGTACCAGCCATCGGTGGTCTTGCTGAAGCCGTCGCCCTGGGCGTATTTGCCCAGCTGGGTGTTGACCTGGCCGCCGCTGTCACGCTCCTTGAGCACGATGTTGACCACGCCCGCCACCGCATCCGAACCGTATTGCGCCGAGGCGCCATCGCGCAGCACTTCGACGTGGTCGATGCTGCTGATGGGGATCATGTCCAGGTCCACCGGCTGCGCGCCAATGAACGGCACGCCACCGGAGATGTTCACCACCGCCGAAGCATGGCGGCGCTTGCCGTTGATCAGCACCAGCGTCTGGTCCGGGGCCAGCCCGCGCAGGGATGCGCCCTTGGGGTTCTGGCCACGGGTGGCGCTCTGGTTCTGCGGAAAGTTGAACGACGGCAGCAATTGGAACAAAGCCTGGTTGAGGCTGGTGGCGCCGGTCTGCTTGAGTTCTTCGGCGTTGATCACATCCACCGGCGCGGCGCTGGTGAGGGCCGTGGCGTCACTGCGCCGGGTGCCGATGGCGACCACGCGGTCCAGGGTCGGGGCCTGGGCGGCGCTGGTCTGGGCCTTGACGTTGCGGATGGCGTTGTTGCTCGCGCTTTCCTTGATGATGAACGCGCCGTCCGGGCTGACCTGGACGTGCAGGCCGGTGCCCTTCAGTGCGGCGTCGACGGCCTGTTGCGCCGACAGCGAACCGTCTACGCTGGACGAAGAATAGTTTGCCAACTGTGGCGTGAACGAGATCACTTGGCCGCTTTGCCGGCTGATATCGAGCAGTACTTCATCCAACGGGCCAGGGGCAATGTGGTAGACCTGGCGCGCCTCTTCGGCACTGGCGGCGAACGTGAAAAACAGACTGGCCAACGGCACCAGGGCAAAGGTTCGACGCGGCACACGGTTGAACTGACTCACTTTGGCTCCCCCCAAGGAAACTCGAGAACGCTGCTCCCCGCAGCGCTTACGGGAGTGATGTGGCACGGCCGGGGTGAAACTTGCAGATCGTTTGGTTATGTCGATAGAACCAAGGTCACGCGGCATTGACGTTCACCCACAAACCGGTGCGGCGAGTGATGTGGATCGGCAGGGTGCGCGCCAGGGTATCGAGGATTTGCTGAGGGTTGTCCAAGCGGTACAGGCCGCTGACACGCAGGCCCGCCACGGAGGGGTCCAGGCGCAACACGCCATTGTGGTAAGGCCGCAGCGCCTCGATGACTTCAGACAGCGGGCGGTCGCGCACTTGCAGGAAGCCGTCGACCCAGGCCGTGGCTCCGGAGGAGCTGGCCTGCACCGGGCCGAAACCGGCACGGTCGTAGTGCACCTCATGGCCGGCGGCAAGTTGCAGGCGCTCGCCGTTCTGGCTGTCGATTTCCACCGCGCCGTTCAGCGCCACGACCTGGCCCTGCCCTGCCCGCTCGCGCACCAGGAGGCGGTTGCCATAGGCACGCAAACGCGCCTGGTAGGTCTGGATCATAAAAGGCCGAATGCGATCGCCAGCCACCCTGGCCAGCAACTCGCCTTCGCGCAGGCGCACCAGGCGCCGTTGTGGGTCGAACTGAATATCCGCCGCGCTTTGCGCGTTGAGCGACAGCTCGCTGCCGTCGTCCAACGTGACGGTGCGGCGCTCGCCGGTGCCGGTGCGGATATCCGCCGTGAGGTCCGCCAACGGCACACCCAGCGGCTTGGCCAACCAAGTCGCGCCGGCAGCCACACCAGCACCGACCAGCGCGACCTGTAACACCTGGCGACGGCTGGACGGTGCGTCCAATGCCTGCTGCAACAGCTGGCCGCTGACCCCTTGTGCCTGGGGAATCTGGAACACGCCGAGGCGCGTTTCCAACTGCCGGCACAACGCGTCATGGCGTGGGTCGGCGGCACGCCAGAGTTGGTAGCGCTGCCAGTCGCCCGCCGTGGCCTGGCCGGAACGCAGCAGCACGTACCAGCGCGTGGCGTCGTTGATCAGGTCGTCGTTCATTCCAGGCACAGCCGCAGGCAACGGTTGAAGGCGCGGGTCATGTAGTCGCTGACCGAACGCTGGGAAATCCCCAGCTCGGCGGCGATTTCCGGGTAGGTCAGGCCATTGAGTTGCGAAAGCAAAAAGGTCGCCTTGACCTTGGCCGGCAAGCCGTCGAGCAACTGGTCGATGGCGTGCAGGGCTTCGAGCATTTGTGCCAGCGCCTCCGCAGACGGTGCGGTGCACGTCTCGTCATGGTCGAGCGCTTCGAGGTAGGCGCGCTCCAAATCACGGCGACGCCACAACTGGTACATCAGGCGCTGGGCGATGGTGGTGAGCAAGGCGCGGGGCTGGCGGATAGGCACCACACCCGGCGCACTCAGGAGCTGGACGAAGGTGTCGGCGGCAATGTCTTCGGCGTGGGCGCGGGAATCGAGATGGCGGTGCAAACGGCTGCACAGCCAGTCGTAATGACTGCGGAACAATCCGCCCACGTAATCGCTGTGAGAAGTGTCGGCGCCGGACATAGTGGCTCCATTTGAGAGGGTTGCACGTTATGTCCGGTGTTCCGGTGGAGCGATCCTAGCAAGGCTGCTTATTCTTTAATAATATTTAAAAGGTATTTTTATATAACTCTATTGAAGTACAGGATAGCCGACGTTGACGGCCTGATCCTGGTAGGTCAAGAGCACCGCGTAGTCGTCTTCGCTGGCGGGGAATACTTCATGCAAGCCCAGTGTCTCGGCCACCTCGGGTAAGTCCTGCAACGCCTGGTTCATCGCCCGGCGGATCTGAACCACCTGTTCATCACTCAAGCCCGGCGGGCCGATGTAGGGCAAGGTCGGGCTCGGCGCACTGTGGGTGACGATGCGCAGCCCCGCCACCTCTTGCGGCGCGAAGCGGGCGAGGTAGTCGTAGGTCACGCTGTCGATAGCGGCGAGGTCGGCACGGTCTTCGCGCAGCCAGCGCAGGCTTTCGCGATGGGCGCCGCTGATGCCGACACTGGCGAAGAAACGCCCGTCGCGCTGCAGCGGCGCCAGGCGTTCGCGCAATAGGTTCATGCCGCTGTTGGAGTCGTGGCCGTTGATCACGCCACGGCTGTTGTAGAAGTCCGCCAGAGGGTGGCGCGGGTTGTCGTCGCGGGTCAGCAACAGGCTGCAATGTTCGCCCCGGCTGCTGTGGGGCAGCTCATAGCGCGGTCGACCGATCACGCGGACCTGGCCGCGCAATTGGGTCATCAGTGGATAACCGCAGGTTTGGGTCACCAGCAATTCGGGGGCGAGCCACAGGCCCGGCAAGTCCAGATGATCGGCATTGAGACGGCGCAGTCCGAGGTGTTCAAGGATGCGCTCCAGCCACTGTTGGTTGGCCTGCCGGATCGGCTCGGGCGCGACATACATCAGCAGTTCGGCGTAGTGCTCACTCATGCTCTTCTCTCACGCAAAGGGGTGCCGGGGGCTGTCGATGGCCTTGAGCCCGTGGCGGCCGATCAACTGGCCGTAGCCTTGCACCAGGAAGCCGCCGCTGCGCGCGATCCATTGTTCACGCCGGGCACGGTAGACCGTGGGCAGCAAGTACCAGGGCAGTTTCGGCAAATCGTGGTGCACCAGGTGCAGGTTGTTATTGAGGAACAGCCAGGTCCACGGCCAGGACGCTTCGTTGAGCACGCTGCGTTGCTCGGGCCGGGGGTGCGGGCGGTGTTCATAGTAGGAACGGATCGAGGCCAGGGACAAGGCCGGCACGCTGACCAGCAGCAGGTAATGCCCCACCGACAGCGCGCTGCAGTGGGCGATGAATATCAACATCAGCACGGTGACGGCACCGTGGGCCAGCCACATCGGCCATACCTGGGGTAGGCGCTGGCATTCGTGGCGGATCAGGCGGCCAATCGCCAAAGGGGCAGAAAGCAGGAAGCGACCGAGCACGGTCTTGGTCACCCCATGCACGCCGCGTTCGAACAGCGAGCTGTGGTCCCATTGCTGCTGGGTGAGGTAGCGGCTTTCCGGATCGATGCCCGGCAGGGTCAAGTCTTCGTCGTTGTGGTGCAGCAGGTGGCTGTCGCGGTACAACGTGTAGGGGTACCACACGGCAAAGGGTGCATAGCCGAGAAGTTTATTGAGCAGCAGCGAACGGGTGGGATGGCCGTGGAGCAGTTCGTGTTGGACCGACAACCACAGCGTCACGAGCGGGATCAACAGCAGTGTGCTCAACCACGGGCCCAGCCAGTGACTGCCAAGGATCACGGCAAACCAGCCGGCGTATACGCCGATCAACAGCAGCCAGGTCGGCCATTCGGTTCTGGCGGTAAAGCATTCGGCCAGGGTTTCGATTTCCCGGCGTTGGGCAGGATCAAGGTAGTGGGCCATCGGCAGCTCAGAGCAGGTGTTTCCTGCTCTGTGCAATGGCGCGGGAAAATCTTGCAGATCGTTTGGCTATAAGCTTGTAACTCAGTGACCGAACAGGCCTGTCTCGGTTTTCTTGGCTTTCTTGTCGGCGCGTTTTTCATCCGCGGTCTTCGCCGGTTTTTTCTTCGCGGCTTTCTTTGAATCCATACCTTTGGCCATGATGCGTACTCCACTTTAAGGGGATGCAGTCATGGGTATACCACCTATTGCCTCGCACAAGGCGTTTATAATCCCCGGCCCTTGATCACGCTGCCTGAAGACCATGCCCCCATTGCACATCGAACCGCTGGCCGAGCCCTTGTGGCCCCTGCTGAACAAGTTTTACCGCAGCCACAATTCGTCGATGAAAGCGCTCAAGGGCGGGCGCTTGTGGGTGGCGCGCGACAGCGAGATTGTCGCCGGCCTGTGCCTCACGCCCGTGGTTGGCGGGCAGTGGTTGACCGGGGTGTTCGTTGACCCGGCCTATCGCGGCCAAGGCTTGGCGGCGCGGCTGATCACGGCGGCTGCGGCCGATGTGAACGGTACGTTGTGGTTGCTGTGCCATCCGGAACTGGAAGGGATGTACCGGCGCATGGGCTTCACCCAGGACACGCTGCTGCCGCAGTCGCTCAACGAACGGCTGGTGCGCTACAAGCGCAACAAACCGATGATCGCGATGGGCTTAGATCGTTTGGTGAGGTCGACCACCGATAATGTGTGATCAGCATGTACAGGGCCCATGCTAGCCTCGGCGGCACAATGGCCCTTTACAGGATGATCATGAAAACGACGCTCGCAGCTCTCTCCCTCACCGCCCTGCTCACCCCGGCCTTGAGCCAGGCCGCCGACGCACCGATCAGCGCCCGGCAGTACCAAAGCGTGCTGGCCGGCAGTTGGCGCGACCCGGCCAACAGTGCCCGCGACGGGTATCGCCACCCGCAACAGACCCTGGAGTTTTTTGGCCTGGGCGCCAGGCAAACCGTGATCGAGATCACCCCGGGCGGCGGCTGGTACAGCGAAGTACTGGCGCCGCTGCTAAAGGATCACGGGCAGTACATCGCCGCCGTGCAGGCCGCGAGCAGCAGCGCTTACGCGCGCACGTCGGAAGAGAACCTGAAGAAGAAATTCGCGGCCGACCCTACGCGCTACGGCAAGGCCTCGGTGGTGGCGTTCGATCCCAAGGCGCCGGTATTCGGCAAACCCGCTTCGGCGGATGCGGTGCTGACGTTTCGCAATGTGCATAACTGGGTAGCGGCAGGCACCGCGCCGGCGACGTTCAGTGCGTTCTACCGGGTACTGAAACCGGGCGGTGTGCTGGGTGTGGAAGATCACCGGGCCAAGGACGGGGCGGATCTGCAGGCAATCAAGGACAGCGGCTACCTGACCACCGCCCAGGTGGTCAAGCTGGCGACCGATGCCGGGTTCAAGCTGGCGGGACAGAGCGAGGTGAATGCCAACCCGAAGGACACCAAGGATTACCCGGCAGGCGTGTGGACGTTGCCGCCGACGTTGAAATTGGGGGAGCAGGACAAGGCGAAGTATGTGGCGATTGGCGAGTCGGATCGGATGACGTTGCGGTTCGTCAAACCGACCCAATAACCCGCCTTGAAATACAGTCACCCTGTGGGGCTTGCCTCCTCCCACAGGGTGATCTCAGTATGTCTGAGAGTTAGTCGTCGGCGGTGGGGTCCATGTCCGGGAACATCACCTCGATAAACCCGAACTTGCTGAAGTCGGTGATCCGCGACGGGTACAACCGGCCGATCAGGTGATCGCACTCATGCTGCACCACCCGCGCATGAAAACCGTCGGCAAACCGCACAATCGGCTCGCCTTTGGGATCAAACCCTTCATAGCGAATCTGCTGATAGCGGTCCACCGCACCACGCATACCGGGTACGGACAGGCAACCTTCGTACCCCTCTTCCAACACCGGGCTGAGGGGGGTAATCAACGGGTTGATCAGGATCGTCTGCGGCACCGGTGGCGCGTCCGGGTAACGTTCGCTGGCCTCGAAGCCGAAGATCACCAATTGCAGGTCCACGCCGATCTGCGGTGCGGCCAGGCCTACGCCGCCCACGTGTTCCATGGTCTGGAACATGTCATCGATCAATTGCCACAGCTCGGGGCTGTCGAACATTTCCGGCGGAACCGGAGGCGCGATACGCAGCAAGCGCTCGTCGCCCATTTTCAGGATTTCACGGATCATCGATCAGACTTCGTCAGGGGTGGGCTTGGAGTGGTCCCGGCCGAGGCCGGAGACGTGCTGTTTTTCGCCGACAGGCGGCGCGGACTGATCGAATTCCTTCTCACCCGGGTCCTTGCCTTCGGCGGACATGTGTTCGATCACCGCGTTCATTTCCGCCCCCAGCAGCAACACGGCGGCGGAAATATAGAAATACAGGAGCAGCACGATGATCGCACCGATACTGCCATACATGGCGTTGTAGTCGGCGAAGGTTTTGACGTAGTAGCCAAAGCCCAGGGACGCGACGATCCACACCACCACCGCCAGCACGGAGCCTGGGGTGATGAAGCGGAATTTCTGCTCGACGTCCGGCATCACGTAGTACATGAGGGCCACGGCGAACATCAGCAAAATCACGATCAACGGCCAACGCAGGATGGTCCACAGGGTCACAACGAATTCCTGCATGCCGATCTGCCCGGCCAGCCACTCCATCACTTGCGGGCCCAGGACCATCAGCGCGGCCGCGGCCAGCAACATACCGGCGATGCCGACGGTGTAGAAAATCGACAGCGGGAAGCGCTTCCAGATCGGCCGACCTTCCACCACGTCGTAGGCGGCGTTCATCGCGCTCATCATCAGGCGCACACCGGCCGAGGCGGTCCACAGCGCAATCACGATACCCACCGACAGCAGGCCACCCTTGGATTGCTGCAACTGGTCGATCACCGGGTTGACCTGCTCGAGGGCCTGGGGCGGCAACACCAGCTCCGATTGCAGGCGCAGCCAGGTGAAGAAATCCGGCAGGTGCAGGAAACCGATCAGGGCAATCAGGAACAGCAGGAAGGGGAACAGCGAGAACAGCATCTGGTAGGCCAGTGCCGAAGCGTAGGTGGGCATTTCGTCATCGACGAATTCCTTGACGGTACGCAACAGCACTTTATGCAGCTTCAGACCATCGAGAACCGGAAAAATCATAGCGTCTCCTTTCGCCGCATAAAGGTTGAGTTTGTGGGCGACTCAGGGGCCGTTTTCTACATCAAGGTAGCCTATTTGGCGACCTTGAAACAATTTCGAAACTTTAATCACGCCATGTGACATAAAAACGGCCATCCGTGGATGGCCGTCAGGTTGCGCAAAAGCAGGCCTATTTGGTCGCTTTTTTTACCGCATCCTTGGTATCGCCGACGGCTTTTTCCACCTGGCCTTTCTTTTCCTGCACCACGCCTTCAGCGCGCAGTTTGTCATTACCGGTGACTTTGCCGACGCCTTGCTTGATATTGCCGACGGCCTGGTCTTTCAAGCCTTTTGCCTTATCCGCTGTGCTGCCCATGGTATTTCTCCGAAAGAACAATCAAAGGGTTTTGGTCATTACCTAAGATTGACCCGGGGCCGTTCGGCAGAGTTTCAATTATTTTCGTCAGGCATTTCATCGCCGACCGCAGGTTTGGCTTTATGTTTTGCGGCCAACCCACGAGAATGCCCGGCACATTCAGGCTGTAACGCTGAAGCACAGATCCCGTAGGAAGGTTATGAAACTCAATAAAGCACAGGCCATCGCCCGCAGAAACACCGAACTGGGCGGTGCCGTACTCGGCGTCAACAACTGCCACTTCACCGACCTGGACCGCAAGCGCAACATCTGGTGGTTCGACCTGCCGGTGGGCCGGATTGCCGTGGGCCAGTACGAGTGGATCCACCTGTTGATGCACAACGCCGAGACCGATCAGTTGCTGCACCTGAAGGTGCCGACAGTGTTCCTGCGTGAAAAGCTCGAAGGGCTGGTGGTGCGCAATGCGGGCAAGCGCAAGCCTGAGATCACCCTGGAGCTGAGCGCGGACAAGGACTCGTTCTTGAAAGATGTGCGCCCTGCCGGGGCTGGCGTGAGCTTCGCGCAGTTCGCCCTTTAATTGCCTGTGCCGCAAACCCTGCCCAACTAATGAATGCCTGAAGTGATCTCGCGACTGTATTGACGCCGTCGCGAGACCTTCTTGCTTACATATATTTCAAAATGTAACTATACTGGCCTGCATTTTTCGAAAATGGAGAGTTCGGTATATGGAGCGGTATTTGTCATGGATACGACAACTCAATCAGCGCGCTGAAACACCTCAAACCCTTGAGGAATTTATTGAATCAGCCTCGTTATTCAGCCACACACTAGGCTTCGAATTCTTCTCCTACTTCGTGTGTGAAACCACGCCCTTCACGCGTCCGAAGATCCATGTATTTGGCAACTACCCCGGTCAATGGCTGCATCGATATAAAGAACAGAACTATACGGTCATTGACCCGACCATACGCCATTGCAAAGTCTCGTCTGAGCCTGTGCGCTGGTGCAGTGCCTTGTTTGAGACGTGTCCGCAACTGTGGACAGATGCCAAAGCCTTCGAACTAAACGTTGGCATCACCCAACCCTCTTTCAATGCCCGTGGCTATATCGCGTTACTTTCCCTGGCCAGAAAAAACACCTCTATTCAAGACCCCGAGTGGGAAGCGCTCAAACCGTTAATCAAAGCTTTCTCCGAAACCGTTGGCTACCGCATCTTCGAACTGGAAGATGCGCTGGCCAATACGTTGGATATCGAACTTGGACAAAAAGAGAAAGAAGTGCTGCGCTGGACCGCTGATGGAAAAACATCGGAAGAAATAGGCCGCATATTAAATGTGACCGCCGATGCGGTGAACTTCCACTTGCGCAACATTCAAAAGAAAATGGGGGCCTGCAATCGAGTTCAGGCGGTCACCTATGCAGTAGCCCAAGGCCACATATAGGCTATAGCGGCGTAGCTGAAGTCAGCAGCTACGCCAGCCGCCTGTCACGCAAACGTATCAATGGCAGCCTGCTCATACAGCCAGCGCACCACGTTTTGCACCTCATCCCCATCGGCCTGCACCCGCACCGGCCCCGCCCCCTGCAATACGCCGATCAAGTCACGCACGGCACTCAACTCCTGCACTCGCAACATCGCCCCGGCCGCAAACAGCAATCCTGCCTGTTCATTCAGTGCCAGCAGGTACAACGGGCTATCGGCCCTTGCCTGGAACCTGGCCTGCGACCAATCCACCACGGCCGAGCGCCCCACGGCGCGATCACGAATAATCCCGTTGGCAGACAACTTGAGCAGCATCTGGATTTTGCTGTTATCCCGGATTGTGTCGACAAACCTGGCAACCTGCACCGGCAGTTCTACATCGGCCAACGAGTCGAACACGCCACCGGGCACAGGGGTGATAGCGCCGGTCTGGGCACTACCGGCGCTCGAGGCAATGGCTGCCTTGATCGGGTTTTCACAGAAGCCCTGCGCCGTACCGTGACTGAACATGCCCACCGACACGGTGAGAGTCGTTTCCAACGCCTCCAATTTGTTGTAGTGCCACCAACCGGCGGGAATGAAGAAAATCTCACCGGCCTCGACCTCATAAATCGTGGCATCGCCGACATAGGGGCTGACGTCGATATGGCCGAAGCACACACCATTCAACGCAGACTTTTTCTCCAGGGCCATTTCATCGAAATACGCCGGCGGCCAGATCATCATGCGTTTGCGGCCATACAACGGAAACAAAAAGGTATCGCACGAATCGTTATGCAGGCCGATCCATGTGGAACGGTAGCGCCCACCGATAAAGACCGCGTTGGCCCCCGGATAAGGCATACCGTAGCGCTCAATGTAACCGTGAGTGAATGCGCGCAACCGGGTGGCCACGGTACTGGAATGCTTCAGGCAGTAGTCGCGGGTGAACGTGATGCCCTCAGCGTTATTGAGGGCGGCAAAGTCCCGGACAAACTGCTCGAACCCGTCAAATGCCTGGGGAAACCCGGGCACTGCCGGTTGCTTGAGCATCTGGCCGTCCGCATTGACGGTCATGTCGCCTGACTCGACCACGTTGCGCGCCAGTTCAAAAACGTCCTCAAGGTTCATGAGCGGCTCGCTCAGTACGTCCTGCCCCATCACCACCGGTAGGGACTTGTCCTGGGAGAGACTGACGAAACGCTCCCAGAAAACCGCCGGCACCGTCGGCGTATTGTTAGCGTTGCACACACGTGCGCGGATCGTGGCAGTCATCGTTCGTCACCTTCAGTCCGGGAAAGCATCTGGGTAAAAATCCTTGTAGACGTTTTTGATCTGGTCATCGCTCATGCCCAAGACACGCACCAGGGCAGCACTGAACATGCACGGGACAACGGCCAGGACAATGAGCAAACCCAACGCGGCCATGGCGTAGCTCACGCCCAGCGCGCCGGAAAATGCCCCTCCTACCAGCGCGCCAAACGGAATAACCATGCCGGAAACAAACGAGGTCGCCGAACCGATCCGGTTGCGGTAATTGTCGGGCGTGGCCAGCATGCGCACCGTCGATGTGTTGACCGTGACCATGACCAGGCCAACCCCGCCGATGAACAACAGGGGTACGGTGACGCTGGCGAACCAACCGGGCCGGGCGTGGAAAAACTGACTGAAAAGTCCACAGCCCAGCATCGCCAACCCGACCAGCAGGAAACCGGCAAATACGACGCCGGGCCTGCCCCAGCGCCCGTTGGCCCGCTTGACCAGAAACAGGCTGCCGAGCAGCAACCCCACTGCAAAAGCGCCTTCCGTCACGGCGATCAACCACAGGTCCTGCGGAAAATAGCGGTTGATCAACACCGGAAACAGCACGGCGAACAGCGGGTACAACGAAAAGTTGACAATGAACGCCAGCAGGCTCAGGTTCCATTCAGGCTTGACCCGGTAGAGAGCGGTGAAGCCTTCACGGGTGCGTGTGTACCAGGCCGTCAGATAGGAAAGCTGTCGCGCGCCCCCCACAGGGTTGGCGGCAGGCGTCCTGACCATGCCGATCAGCACCAACGCCACCAGCACTGCCGCTGCGTTGAGCCAAAGCGTGCCCAAGACCCCCAGCGGCCCCAGTAGAATGCCGGCGGCCAATGGTCCCATCAACGCCGACGAAGAACCGACGATGCTCCTCAGCCGCACCGCATCGCTGACCCTGTGGGTAGCGACCAGGGCCGGCGTCAGGCTCATCTGGAGCGGATCGCGGATGCCGATGGCAACGCCCGACACGGCCAGGCAACCGGCGATCAGCCAGGGCAGGTACAGGTCCAGTGTGCCAAGGCCCGCCAGGACCAGCGTGGTCGCTGCGCTGAGGACGTAACAGCCCACCAGCAGGCGATGGCGATCATAGTGGTCGCCCAACCAGCCAAACAGGGCACGCGACAGCACATCCGCCAGGGTCGCAACCGCAACAAAGCCCGCAAAGGTCAGCGGATTCGCGGTCTTGCCCAGCACCCACCAGGCGATCGCAAACTGCCCACAGCGCGTGCCCACGGCGTTGAGGAAGGCCGCCCATTGGATGAGGTAGAAATCGCGCCCCAGGCCATTGAGGGACGAGCCACTCATTGCGGCACCCCATCACGGCTCAACCGCGCCAGGCAACCGGCGGCCAGGTAGGCATCCAGCCCTCCGGTCAGGCTGCGGCATTGCCCGTCACCGACTATGGCGTTGATCGCGCTCAGGGCTTTCAAGCTGCGCACACCACTTTTGCAGTAGATCACCGTGTCGACGGCGGGCGCCGCCTGGGCCAGGCGCTGTGGCAACTGGTTCAAGGGCATGTTGATCCCGCCCAGGGAAATCGCCAGATGCTCGTGCTCATCCCGTACATCGATCAATTGCACGGGAACATCACTGCGCAACCGTCGCTCCAGCGCCAGAGGGGAAATGGCATACCGCTCGCCGACGGCCACCGCACAGCTCGCTTCAATTTCACGGGGCTGGAGGATCGAAGGCCGCTCGCCGCTCAAGGGGTTGCTCGCCCGGTGACGCACAGACACCTGGCGCAGGTGCAGGCTCAAGGCATCGAACAACATCAAGCGGTTGGCCGCCGGCTCGCCCACTCCGGCCAGGATCTTGATCGCCTCCAGCGCCTGGATCGAGCCGACAATCCCCGGCAACACACCCAGCACACCGGCCTCGCCGCAATTTTGCGCCAGGCCGGCCGGGGGTGGTTCAGGGAAGATATCGCGCAGGTTGGTCGAGCGCCGCCCCTCGGCATCCGTCAGGTTGAAAACACCCACCTGCCCCTCGAACTGGCTGATCGAGGCATACACCAGGGGTTTGCCACCGAGGTAGCACGCATCGTTGAGCAGATACTTGGTGGTGAAGTTGTCCGTGGCATCGACAATCACGTCATAGCCTTGCACATAGGCCAGTACGTTGCTTTGGCTGAGCCGTTCGGCGAAATGCCGGATGTCTATGTGCGGGTTGTTATCGAGCAGCTTCTGCCGAGCCACGGCTCCCTTGGGCGCGCCGATGTCCCCAACGCCGAACAATAACTGCCGATGCAGGTTGCTGACGTCGACGGTGTCATCCTCGACAATGCCGATGTGACCGACACCGGCCGCCGCCAGGTACATCAGCGCGGGGCAGCCAAGCCCTCCAGCGCCCACCACCAGCACCTTGCCAGCCTTGAGACGGGCCTGGCCTTCGGGGCCAAAGCCCTTGACCAGAAAATGCCGCGCGTAGTGGGCCTGTTCGTCGCCGCTGAAGCGTTCGTCGCTCATATCAGCCTCCCGCCACAGCGCTGATGATCAGGGCAGTGGAATGCGCGCTCAGGGGGATTTCACTCCACTGTTCTTCATCGGCGTAAGGGATGTCATCGATCACCAGGCTGATAAAAGGCTTGAGGCGGTATTCGCCTTCGACGATGGCGCTATACAGCAGGGGCTCGTCAGCGCGCAGGCCTTCCATCAGTTGCAGAGCGTTTGCACAGGACAGCGTCCAGGTTTTCCGACCATTGGTCAGGTCGGCGAACTGGCTGGCAATAACGATTTGGGGCATGTCGGGTTTCCTTGCGAGGACACAATCAGGTCGTGATGGCAGTCACTCAGTGCGTTGAACACCAAGCGGCCCATCGGCGTGAAATACGGGCGTTCGGCGGCAATCTCCAGGCAACCGGCCAGATAGCGTTGCAGGTACACCTGGCGCGGGGTGCCTGCCGCCGCGCCGGACACATCGCGGTAATACCTCAAGGCCGCGGCGGCAAAGTGCGCGGCCGCCATCACGCCACGCAACGTCTTGCCACGGGTGCCCGATGGCAGCACATAGTCCCTGGGCGCCTGCGACGTTTGCAGGTCATAAACCTCCATCACGAAGTTCAGCCAGATATGCGCGTGCTCATGCACCAGGGTTTCTTCCAGGGGAATGGCCGAGTCGAAGGCTTGTTCGCCCAGGTAAATGGTCTGGGGGATCAACGCACTGGTGGAGCTGCTCATGGGTTGCAACAACTTGCAGTAGCGAATGGGAATGTTGAAAAAGCTGCGCCAGGCGGGGCTCACCCGGCAGATGTTGGCCGTGGCGGACTGGATGCTCTGTTGCTCCACGGCCGAACAGGCTGTCGAGTCGAATTCCTCGACCTGGCTGGCGGCCAAGCGCTTGAACAGCGCACGGGCATTGACCGGCTCCAGGTAATCGGTCAACGCGTCATGGGCCTGCGGCGCCGCGTTACGACGGCTACAGGCAACAGCGGTCAGCAAGGTCGCCGGCCGCACACCTTCATTGATAAAAGGCAGGCCGCCAATCGTGTGGAAAAACGTGTCCGGGGTCATAGGCCGCTCAACCCACCGCTTTTTCGGCGCGCCAGCAGCGAGACGCCAGGAAGCCTTGCAAGTCCTGGCTTTTGACGCGGTATCCGTTGAAGCCACCCAGGGCCTCATCCACGTCCTGGCGCGTCATCTGACCGGTCGCCAACAACAGTTTCTTCAAACGCGACAAGGTTCGCTCGGCGTACCAGCGTTCCTTGAGATCCTGAATGATGGCCTGTGCATGATGCGTGGAAATCTTCTGCTGGTCCTGCAGGGCGCTGACGAACCCCCTCAGATGAATCAGTGGCTCGGACATCGCGCGATAGGGTGCGTCAATTTCATGCACCAGCGTGACCTCATCGTCGTCGAACTCCGGGTCGTCACGGTAATGACCATAAACAACTCCATAGCCTTGCATGCCGAGAAAGCGCATTTCGCCGGCCCTGATCGCCCCCATGGACGCCAGGCCCCATACCTGCCAGCCATTCTGGATCGCACGGCGAATTTCGATATGCCCTACGGAAGGGAAGCTGTGGAACGTACCATCCACGATGGCGATACAGCCCGGCTGCGGGTTCTGTGCGACCAGGGCCTGGATGTCACCGCGCCTGGCCGGCGCATGCACCACTACGTCAGCGTGCCCGGCCAAGACCTGCTCCATCCCGGATGCCGTAGGCCCTACGAATAAATGCAGCTTCATGCGTGCTCCTACCCTAGCGTGCGATATAGCGGGACAGGCGAGGACCTGCGCGCTTGAGTGCCGGCTGGAACGACTCCATGCCAGGGATAACGATCTTGACCACCGCCAACGGTGAATCATTTTTACTCAGCACCACCCGCAGCACCTGGCCAAACCCTGCGCTGCGCAGGCGATCGAGCAGGCATTCCAACGCTGAATCAATGCTATGGATCTGCGCGTTGGCATCCTCGATGTCGGAGTAGGCAATGGCCTGGTGCGCGTCGTTGACGTGACCGCGCAAGCGCGCAACGGCGTCAAGCTCGGCCTGGCGATCGCTCGCGCTGAAATACTTGAAACGCTCGATCAGATCGTCCCGGCCACCGTGTATGTAGGAAAGCCGAGACTGCGCGGCCTCGGCGAGTCCCCGAACGGCAGCAATGTCGCGACACAGGTGCAAGCCCGAACCGCAAGAGATGGCAATGGGCGCATCGTCGGACGGTTCCATGATGAACCCCTGGACATAGGGCAGCCCGATCACGCTGGGGGTGTAGCGTACGACGGCGCTCAATCCGGCGGCCTCGACCCTGGTAAACAACGGGTCCAGGGTTTGCACCGCACAATCGCGCAAGATCAGGCGCGAGGTGTCTTTCATGAAATTGAACGCTTGCACGTCGCGCTCGACGATTTCGGCGATGCCATGCACGCTGGCCTCGTCCACGGTATTGCCAGAGCTCAGACCGTTGGTGCTGGTGCCGAAAATACGCTGCCCCTGGTTTTCGCTGAACGGTGAAAAAATCAGCTCGGCCGGTACGGCGAAGGTCTGTCCGGTGGCGATGTCCTGCGCATGGACGCACGCCAAGGGCCCGTCGGGATCGATCGGCGCCCCGAGGATCGGGCAGAAATCAACGAAATCGTGGACAAAGCCGGCTTGTGCCGCGACCTTGCGAGGCGTGGAGACAAATACGTCGATGTTTCTATTGCGGTATTCGGCGATGGCAAACTCGATGGCCTCCATGTAGGCACCCACGCGTGCCTCTTCCATGCGCATGCCTTTCCCGGCACTGACACAGAGCGAGCCCTCAACCGCATCGGGTCGAATACTGGCAAATACGGGAATACCAATCTTGTCCAGCCACGTGGTATTGGTGACACGCGTGATACCAAACTCCACGGCAAGTTTCCTGGCGTGGGTCAACGTGTCGAACAATGAGGCCTTACGCAAACTTGAGGTCATGCGATACATAAAGAAGCCCGTTGAAATACTGATCGCTAGTTGCGTGCTATCCGAACAATCGAATAGCACGCAGTGTGTTACTTACCGGCGTCTTCAATATCAGCGGAGATATTGTTGTTGGATTCGTGAATAACGAAGCCAGCACGCATTTGACCTTCATCGTTCAGGATGTCGGCAAACGCATCTACAGCAGAAGCATCAAGTGCGAATGTTTCGTTAGTTGCGTTATTCATAGTGATTTCCTCGAATAATTGAATGCCGTTATCGGCTATCACTTTTCGGGGGCTGACGCATTCAATAAACAAATGCGACATTGTGTCGCCCCTAAAACAGCCCTGAGAGTTTTAGAGCACATGGCGATTACGCTCAACTACAAGATTTGGTAGGTCCACGGGTGTAAATCGGTTCAACAGGCGCGCACGTCCAACAGGGCTGGCGGAAATTCGGTACACCGGCAACTTTTGCATTTATGTACCGAGGGGCAAAAAAGGCCGATTTGTATATCTATTCGCCGCAGTAGTGGCCCTATGCAACTAATCAACACAAGCACTCGAACAAACAGCAGCCAATAAAAAACCCGTACTTCGCCGAAGTACGGGTTTGCATGAAACGAATGGCTTTTTACTTTTTAACGCCCAGCTTTTTCAATTCTTCATCACGCAGCTCACGCCGCAGGATCTTGCCTACGTTGGTGGTCGGCAGGGCATCGCGGAACTCGACAGCCTTGGGCACTTTATAGGCCGTGACATTGGCGCGCATATGCTCCATCACTTGGTCCTTGGTCAGGGTGGCACCCGGCTTGACCACGATAAAAAGCTTGATGTGCTCCCCGGACTTCTCGTCCGGCACACCAATGGCCGCGCACTGCAGCACGCCCGGCAGGCCCGCCAGTACGTCTTCCAGCTCGTTGGGATACACGTTGAAGCCCGAGACCAGGATCATGTCTTTCTTGCGATCGACGATGCGCATGTAGCCGTCCGGCTGGATGATCGCGATATCACCGGTCTTGAGCCAGCCTTCGCTGTCGAGCATCTCGTCGGTGGCGTCCTGGCGCTGCCAGTAGCCCTTCATCACTTGCGGACCTTTGACGCACAGCTCGCCGGTTTCACCCAGTGCGAGTTCGGTGCCGTCGTCGGCGATGACTTTGCAGACGGTGGACGGCACCGGGATGCCGATGGTGCCGATCTGGATATGCTGGATCGGATTGACCGTGGCCACCGGGCTGGTCTCGGTCATGCCGTAGCCTTCGCAGATGCCACAGCCGGTCACGGCCTTCCAACGCTCGGCCGCCGCCAGTTGCAGGGCCATGCCGCCGGACAGGGTGACTTTCAGCGCAGAGAAATCCAGCTTGCGGAACGCCTCGTTGTTGCACAGCGCCACAAACAGCGTGTTCAGGCCGACAAAGCCGCTGAACTTCCACTTCGACAGTTCCTTGACCATCGCCGGCAGGTCGCGCGGGTTGCTGATCAGGATGTTGTGGTTGCCGATCAGCATCATCGCCATGCAATGAAAGGTGAACGCGTAAATGTGGTAAAGCGGCAGCGGCGTGATCAGGATCTCGCAGCCTTCATTTAGGTTGGAGCCCATCAGCGCCTTGCACTGCAACATGTTGGCGACCAGGTTGCGATGGGTGAGCATCGCGCCCTTGGCGACGCCGGTGGTGCCGCCGGTGTATTGCAGCACGGCCACATCGCTGCTGGCCGGGCTGGCATCGCTGACCGGTTGGCCGTGCCCCTTGGCCAGCACGTCGTTGAACTTGATCGCCTTGGGCAGGTGATAGGCCGGGACCATTTTCTTCACGTACTTGATAACGCTGTTGATCAGCAGGCGCTTGAGCGGCGGCAACAGGTCGGCGACTTCGGTGACGATCACATGCTTGACGGCGGTCTTGGGCACGACCTTTTCCGCCAGGTGCGCCATGTTGGCAAGGCACACCAGGGCCTTGGCGCCAGAGTCGTTGAATTGGTGTTCCATTTCCCGCGCGGTGTACAGCGGGTTGGTGTTGACCACGATCAGGCCGGCGCGGATGGCGCCGAACACGGCGACCGGGTATTGCAGGACGTTGGGCAGTTGCACGGCGATTCGGTCGCCGGGCTTCAAGTCGGTGTGCTGTTGCAGGTACGCGGCGAAGGCGCCGGACAGTTCGTACAATTCACCGTAGGTGATGGTCTTGCCCAGGTTGCTGAAAGCCGGTTTGTTGGCGAAGCGCTGGCAGGACTGCTTCAGTACCGCCTGAATATTCGGATACTCGTCTGGATTGATTTCTGCGGCAATCCCGGCGGGGTACTTATCCTTCCAAAAGTCTTCGTTCATGGAAGCCCACTCCTCAGCGACGTCAGCGACGCGAATTCATCATCGCATTTGATGCGATTATTATTGGTGTATGTTTTTTAGGTGAATCTGGCGCTTTCAAGCAGGCCGAGACGTCACAAAGCGCGCCGAGAGTAGCAGCTTTGCCAAAGGCCGCCTAGAGCCAAAAGAGGGGGTCACGGTCATAAACACGACTGTCCTACAATATTTGGTCACACTTTAAACCAAGCTGAAATAGCGGCATAGATGGCTCTGGAACGGGGCTTTCAGAACAACACAGTACAAATGTGGGAAGGGGCTTGCCCCCGATGGCAGTGGTTCAGTCTACGCATCTGGTGACTGCCCCACCGCCATCGGGGGCAAGCCCCCTCCCACTTTTTTTTCAGCATATTTCAGGTCAAGCGATATCGCGCAACTCACGCCGCAAGATCTTGCCCACCGGCGTCATCGGTAACGAGTCGCGCAACACGATGTGCTTGGGCACCTTGTACCCCGTGAAGTTGGTCTTGCAGTATGCCTTCAACTCTTCAAGGCTCACCCCTTGGGCACGCGCCACCACGAACAGCTTCACCGCCTCCCCCGTGCGTTCATCCGGCACGCCGATCACCGCGCAGTTGGCCACCGCCGGGTGGGCCATCACGACATCCTCGATTTCGTTGGGATACACGTTGAAGCCCGAGACGATGATCAAGTCTTTCTTACGGTCAACGATGCGCACAAAGCCATCGTCATCGATCACCGCGATATCACCGGTCTTGAGCCAGCCTTCGGCGTCCAGCGCCTCGGAGGTGGCGGCCGGCTGCTGCCAGTAGCCCTTCATCACCTGCGGGCCCTTGATACACAGTTCACCGCGCTCGCCCAATGGCAGCTCGACACCCTGATCATCGATCACTTTCATCGCCGTGCCCGGCACCGGAATGCCCACCGTCCCCAGGCGGGATTTGCTGCCGTAGGGGTTGGTGCTGGCCACCGGTGAGGTTTCTGTCAGGCCATAACCCTCGCCAATCGCGCAACCGGTAATCTGCTGCCAGCGTTCAGCCGTGGCCTTGATCAGCGCAGTGCCGCCGGAATTGGTGAGCTTGAGGTGGGAGAAGTCCAGGGTCTTGAAGTCCGGGTGGTCCATCAACGCCACAAATAGCGTGTTGAGCCCCAGCAGCCCGGTGAACCGCCACTTTTTCAGTTCCTTGATGAAGCCGCCGATGTCTCGCGGATTGGTGATCAGCACGTTGTGATTGCCCGAGACCATCATGCACATGCAATTCGCCGTGAAGGCATAGATATGGTAAAGCGGCAGCGGCGCGATCATCACCTCCTGCCCTTCCTTGATCAGCGGATGACCGTCATCGCCGGTCTGGGACATACAGGCGCGCACCTGTTGCATGTTCGCCACCAGGTTGCCATGGGTGAGCATCGCGCCCTTGGCCAGGCCGGTGGTGCCGCCGGTGTATTGCAGCACCGCGATGTCGTCCAGTGTGACGGGGTGGCGGGTCACGCCCAGGCCCGCGCCCATGTGCAGGGCGCGCTTGAATGACACCGCGCGCGGCAGGTCGTAGGCCGGCACCATCTTCTTGACCTTGTCGACCACCGTGTTGATCAGCCAGCCTTTGGCAGCGGGCATGAAATCGCCCATCTTGGCTTCGATCAGGTAGTCGATCTCGGTGTCGCTGCACACCTCCTGCACCCGCGAACCGAACAGGTTGAGGTAGACCAGCGCACGCACGCCGGCGTCCTTGAACTGGTGACGCATCTCGCGCGGGGTGTAAAGCGGGTTGGTGTTGACCACGATCAGCCCGGCGCGCAAGGCGCCGAACACCGCAATCGGGTAATGCAGCACGTTGGGCATCTGCACCGCGATGCGCTCGCCCGGCTTGAGGTCGGTGTGCTGCTGCAGGTAGCCGGCGAACGCGGCGCTCTGGCGTTCCAGTTCGGCGTAGGTCAGGGTGATGCCCATGTTGCTGAATGCCGGACGGTCGGCGAAGGCCTTGCAGGAGCGCTCGAAGACTTCGATCACCGACTTGTAGGCAGAGAGGTCAATGTCGTTGGGAACGCCCGCTGCGCGTTTGTCATTCCAGAAATCAGGTTGCATTATTCTTGTCCTCTTACCTGAGTGTGTCCGGCCGCTTTCTGACTGCTATGAAAAGCGGAGCTTTGGGGACGTTAGCAGCTATGGCCAACCAGGCAAATACAGGAAAGAGCGTCATTAATTGCGTGAATCTTCCTACAAGGCTTCGCACTGATCAGACGCAGCCGTGCGGATGAGCTATACACTGCAACGACGCTGAGCAGACCTTGAGCAGACCTTGAGCAAAGGAACCGCCATGAACCACACCACCTTCTGGCTGACCGCGAATGACCGCAGCCGCCTGTACGTCAATCAATGGATGCCCGACGGTCCGCCCAGGGCGCTGGTGATGCTGTCCCATGGCATGGCCGAGCACAGCGGGCGCTATGCGCGCCTGGCGCAGGCGCTGTGCGGTGCTGGCTACGGTTTATATGCGCCGGACCAACGGGGTCACGGCCGCACCGCCGACGAAGGCACCCTGGGCCTGTACGCCGAGCACGACGGCTGGAACAAGGTGGTGGGCGACCTCGCCAGCCTCAACCAGCACATCGGCCAGCAGCAGCCGGGGTTGCCGATCATCCTGCTAGGGCACAGCATGGGCAGCTATATCGCCCAGGCCTATCTGCTGCACCACAGTGCCAGCCTGGATGGGGCGATTCTCAGCGGTTCGAATTTCCAGCCGGTGGCGCTGTACCGCGCGGCGCGATTGATCGCACGGATCGAACGACTGCGCCAGGGATTGCGCGGGCGCAGTGCGCTGATCGATTTCCTGTCGTTTGGATCGTTCAACAAGGCGTTCAAACCCAATCGCACCGCTTTCGATTGGCTCAGTCGCGACCCGGCCGAGGTGGACAAGTACATCAACGACCCATTGTGCGGGTTCCGCTGCACCAACCAGCTGTGGATCGACCTGCTCGGCGGCTTGCAGCAAATCAGCAAAGCGTCCAATCTCGCGCAGATCGACCCGGGCCTGCCGATCCTGGTGATGGGCGGCGAATGTGATCCGGTGAGCGAAGGCAAGCGTCTCAACAGCCTGGCCGACGCCCTGCGTGAAGCGGGCTGCCAGCACCTGCAACTGAATATCTACCCGCAGGCGCGCCATGAAGTGTTCAACGAAACCAACCGTGATGAAGTCACGGCGGATGTACTGAGCTGGCTCGACCAGGCCCTGACCTTGCGCAGACCGACGCGATGCGAATAAATTTTCGATTAAAATCAGTCAGTTAAATTACCGATTAGCCACAGGATGCACGTTTAGATGACCCAGGTAACCAACACCCCGTACGAAGCCCTCGAAGTCGGCCAGACCGCCAGTTACAGCAAGTTGGTGGAAGAGCGTGATATCCAGCTGTTCGCCGCCATGTCCGGCGACCACAACCCGGTGCACCTGGATGCCGAGTACGCCAAGGCGACCATGTTCAAGGAGCGTATCGCCCACGGCATGTTCAGCGGTGCCCTGATCAGCGCGGCCGTTGCCTGCGAGCTGCCTGGGCCGGGCACGATCTACATCGGCCAGCAGATGAGCTTCCAGAAGCCAGTGAAAATCGGCGACACCCTGACCGTGCGCCTGGAAATCCTCGAGAAGCTGCCGAAGTTCCGCGTGCGCATCGCCACACGCGTGTTCAACCAGCGCGATGAGTTGGTAGTGGATGGCGAGGCGGAAATCCTGGCGCCGCGCAAGCAGCAGGTGGTGACGCTGACCGAGTTGCCCCCGATCAGCATTGGCTAAAGTCTGCGCAAAAAAAATGTGGGAGGGGCAAGCCCCTCCCACATTCTTTTACGGCGCAGGGCTTACGACTGAGCGCGAGCCTGGTTACGCAGGGCTTTCACCTGGTCGTGGTTGCGTTGCACGCCGTGGTACTGACGCTCAACCAAGTCACGAATGCCCAGCAGGTTGTGCTTGTTGATCTTCTCGATCGCTTCCTTGTAAGCCTTCAGTGCGTGGTCTTCACCGCGCTCGGCTTCGTTCAGCACAGCTTCTTCATCTTTACCGGTGAGCATCGACTTAACGTCGACCCAACCACGGTGCAAAGCGCCGGCAACGCTGCCGGAATCTTCCGGATCGCCACCCAGGGCACGCACGGCGGTTTTCAGCTCGGCGGCAGCGGTGGCGCAGTCAGCGGAACGCTTGGCGAACAGGGCTTTGAGCTCTGGGTGCTTGATGTCTTCAGCGCACTCCTTGAAACCCTTTTGGCCGTCGATGCTGGTTTCGATCAGGTCGTTCAGTACGGAGATCGATTCTTTATTGATGTCAGTCATTTTTCAATTCCTTGTACGGGTTAGAAGGTTGTCTTAGTGATTGCAGCGCCCGTGCCAGGTTTTCAAAAAACAAAATCAATATATATTTCAATAACTTAAGATTAATTGAACCATCTGTATGTATGTTATTTGCATGATCTGTCATTTGGCCTTCATGCAGAATGCCTGTATTTTCCAAGGTCTCGACTCAACCCTCCGAGCCTTCATGAATCCCGAAAAACTCGAACTGCTGATCACCCGCGAAATGCCCTTCGGCAAATACAAGGGACGGATCATCGCCGACCTGCCCGGCCCCTACCTCAACTGGTTCGCCCGTGAAGGTTTCCCCCACGGCGAACTGGGTGGTCTGCTGGCGTTGATGCAGGAAATCGACAGCAACGGGTTGTCTGAATTGCTCGAACCGCTACGCGCCAAACACGGCAAACCCGCCCCGCGCCATTGAGAGCCCCCAATGCCACGCAATGCTGACAACGAACAACACTGGCAGGCTGTTTCCGAGCGCTACGCCCTGGAACCCGGCCCGATCAACCTGGAAAACGGTTACTTCGGGCGTATGAGCCGAACGGTGCAATCCCATTACCTGGATCAGGTTGCGTTTATCAACCAGAGTAATTCGCTGCATGTGCGCCAGCGCTTCGAGCGAGGCGAGAACGTCGAGATTCGTCGGCAACTGGCCGAGCTGATTGATGTGGCCCCGGAGTCGGTGGCCTTTACCCGCAACGCCACCGAAGCCTTGCAATCACTGATCCGCAACTACAACCGCCTGCAACCGGGCGACCAGGTGCTGATCAGTGACCTGGAGTACGACACGGTCAAGGGTGCCATGCGTTGGCTGGCCGGCGTTCGCGGGGTGGAGGTGATCGAACTGTCCCACGTACACCCGGCCAGTTTCGACAGCCTGGTGCAGACGTATCTTGATGCGTTCGTCCAGTACCCACGTGTGAAGCTGATGGCGCTGACCCACGTCACCCACCGCACCGGCCTGGTGATGCCCGTCGAAGCGGTCGCCAGGGCGGCGCGTGAGCATGGCGTGGACGTGATCCTCGACGGTGCCCATGCCCTGGGCCAGATCGAGTTCAATCTGGCCGAGCTGGGCATTCAGTTTGCCGGCTTCAACCTGCACAAATGGATCGGCGCGCCACTGACCCTGGGCTTCCTGTACATCGCCCCGGAGCGCCTGGCCGATATCGACCCGGACATGGGTGAGTTTCACTACCCCGCCACCGATGTGCGTGCGCGTACGTCCTACAGCACGCCGAACTTTCCGGCGCTGATGACCTTGCCGCTGGTGTTTGAAGAGCATCGCCAATTAGGTGGCTCGGCGGCAAAAGGCGCACGGGTGAATTACCTGCGGGACCTGTGGGTCAGCCAAGTGCGGGCATTGCCGGGGATCGAGGTGCTGACGCCGGATGATCCGAGGGTGTATTGCGGGATTACGGCGTTCAAGTTCAGCGGGCGGGATCAGCAGGCGATGGTCGATAGACTGCTCAAGGACTACAACCTGTTTGTCACTACCCGAACCGGTGCGTCGTTCGGCACCTGTATCCGGGTGACACCGGGGCTGGTGACGTCGGCAACCGAGATCGCCGTGCTGATCAAAGCCATCACCGAGTTGAGCGTCGGTTAAGCGCCTTTTCTACAGACAAAAAAAAGCGGTACACCGACCAAGTGCACCGCAAAAATGCCGTCAAGCACAGCAACAACGATTCAGTAAAAGCAGATCAATCCAGCAGGGCCAGCGCCTGCGCGGTAACTTCCTGGATACGGGCCCAGTCGCCGTTCTTGACCCATTCCGGGTCGAGCATCCAGCTACCGCCCACGCACATCACGTTTTTCAACGCCATGTAGTTTTTGATGTTGGCCGGGCCCACGCCGCCGGTCGGGCAGAATTTGACTTCGCCGAACGGGCCGCCCAAGGCCTTGATCGCCGCCACGCCGCCGCTGACTTCCGCCGGGAACAGCTTGAAGCGGCGATAACCCAGGCCATAGCCTTCCATGATGCCGGAGGCATTGCTGATGCCCGGCAGCAGCGGGATCGGGCTGTGTACCGAAGCTTCCAGCAAGTCGCGGGTAATGCCGGGGGTGACGATGAATTGCGAGCCGGCCACTTCGGCTGCTTCGAGCATGTGACGGTCCAGCACGGTGCCGGCACCGGTGCACAGTTCAGGGCGTTGTTCGCGCAGTACCTGAATGGCCTTGAGGCCGAACTCCGAACGCAGGGTCACTTCCAGTGCGGTCAAACCGCCGGCTGCCAGGGCATCGGCCAGCGGCAGGATGTCCTGTTCGCGGGCGATGGTGATCACCGGCAGGATCCGCGCCTTGGCGCAGAGGCTGTCGATCAGGGCAACTTTATCCGCCATGGACACGGTCGGTTGAGGGCTTTTCATAGCGGCTGATCCTTGGCTCATGGGCACCAGTAAATCTCTAATGTAGGTTGCAGAAACGCGCGAATCGGCATGGCAGCGACGTCATCGCTGGCCAGCGCGGCGCTCAAGGTGGTCAATTTCGAACTGCCGGAAATCGACAGTACGGTGTAGTTCGCCGTGGCCAGCAGCGCGCGACTCATGGTCAGGCGCTGGTGCGGCACGGTCGGCGCCAGCATCGGCCAGCAACGGCGGGTACCGTCGGCCTTCAACGCTTCGCCCAGGTTGGGACTGTCGGGGAACAGCGATGCGGTGTGGCCGTCATCGCCCATGCCCAGCACCAGCACGTCAATGGCTGGCAATTCGGCCAGCAGGCGATCGGCCTGCTCGGCTGCATCTTCAAGATTGGCCGCGGCGCTGTACAGGCTCAAGAACCTGGCCTTGGCCGCCGGGCCTTGCAGCAGGTGCTGCTTCAACAGGCCGGCATTGCTGTCAGCATGTTCCACCGGCACCCAGCGCTCGTCGGCCAGGGTGATGGTGACCTTGGACCAGTCCAGGCCCTGCTTGGCCAAGTGCTGGAAAAACGCCACGGGGCTGCGGCCACCGGACACCACCAGGGTCGCTTCGCCACGGGCACTGATGGCCGTGCGCAGTTGCTCGGCGACGTCATTGGCCAGGCCTTCCGCCAACAGCACCGGGGTGCGGTACTCGTGAGGGGTTACGCCCTGGGGCAGTTTCAAATCAGATATCGCCATACCACGACCTCCCATCCCGCGTGATCAGTGCAATCGAGCTCATCGGCCCCCAGGACCCGGCCGCGTACGGCTTGGGCGCATCACCGGATTTTTTCCACCCAGCGATCAGCTGGTCACACCACTTCCACGCGGCTTCGATTTCATCTTTGCGAACAAACAGGTTCTGATTGCCGCGCATCACTTCCAGCAACAACCGCTCGTAGGCATCCGGGATACGGGCGCTGCGGTAGGTGTCGGAAAAATTCAATTGCAACGGGCCGCTGCGCAGTTGCATGCCCTTGTCCAGGCCCTGCTCCTTGGTCATCACGCGCAAGGAAATGCCCTCGTCCGGTTGCAGGCGGATGATCAGTTTGTTGCTGATCTGCAGGCGCTGCTCGGGGGCAAAGATGTAGTGGGACGGTTCCTTGAAGTGGATGACGATCTGCGACAGCTTCTGCGGCATGCGCTTGCCGGTGCGCAAGTAGAACGGCACCCCGGCCCAACGCCAGTTGCGGATATCGGCACGCAGGGCAACGAAGGTCTCGGTGTCGCTCTGGGTGTTGGAGTTCTCTTCTTCCAGGTACCCCGGCACCGGCTTGCCGGCGCTGTAGCCAGCGATGTACTGACCGCGCACCACCTGGGTAGTCAGGCCGTCCGGGCTGATCGGCGCCAGGGCCTTGAGCACCTTGACCTTCTCGTCACGGATGCTGTCGGCGGACAGGTCCGCCGGCGGGTCCATGGCGATCAGGCACAGCAGCTGCAGCAAGTGGTTCTGGATCATGTCGCGCAACTGGCCGGCCTTGTCGAAGTAGCCCCAACGGCCTTCGATACCGACCTGCTCGGCCACGGTGATTTCCACGTGGGAGATGTAATTCTGGTTCCACTGGGTTTCGAACAGGCTGTTGGCAAAACGCAGGGCGATCAGGTTCTGGACGGTCTCTTTGCCCAGGTAGTGGTCGATGCGGTAGGTGCGGTTCTCCGGGAAGAACTGGGCCACGGCGTCGTTGACCTTGCGCGAGGACTCCAGGTCCGAACCAATCGGTTTCTCCAGCACCACGCGGGTGTTGTCCGCCAGGCCGACCTTGGACAGGTTCTCGCAGATAGCGCCGTACACCGCCGCCGGTGTGGCGAAGTAGGCGATCAAGCGTTGTTCGGTGCCGGCGATTTCCGCCAGGGCCACGTAGTCATCGGCTTTCATGAAGTCGACGTGAACATAGGTCAGGCGCGCCAGGAAACGCTGGGCGATAGTTTCGTCCAGTTCCTTGCCGACGTATTTACGCAGTTCTTTTTCAATGTGCGCCAGGTGCTGTTGCTCGGAACCGGCTTCGCGGGCCAGGGCCAGGATGCGCGTGTCGTCGTGCAGGAGCGCGGCGCCATCGAGTTGATAGAGGGCAGGAAATAACTTGCGCAGCGCCAGATCACCCAAGGCGCCAAACAGGGCAAAGGTGCAGGGTTCTACGGTTATCGAAGGCATGATGTTTGTTCTTTTATCAAGTTAAGCTACAAATACCTTTTTTCAAGGCATCACTCAAGGAAAAATGTAGTAATAACCACAACATTTTCCCGAAATACGCATTCCGAGTGGTGGTGTTCAGCTACCCTCAGTAGGATAGGCCACCGCAAAAGGCCACTCGTCGATTGGTTGCCACCCTAATTTGCATCGTCGCCCGAAGGAAAGACTGAATGGACCGCGTGCGAAATCTTCTGGAACAGATCCAGAACCGCCTCGAAGAATTGAACAAGGCCGAGAAAAAAGTTGCCGAGGTCATCCTGCTCAACCCGCAGCAGGCGACCCGCTTCTCCATCGCCGCCCTTGCCCAGGCCGCCTCGGTCAGTGAACCGACGGTCAACCGTTTCTGCCGTTCGTTCGGCGTGAGCGGTTACCCTGAACTGAAATTGCAGCTGGCGCAAAGCCTGGCCAGCGGCGCGGCATATGTCAGCCGCGCAGTGGAAGCCGATGATAACCCCGAGGCCTACACCCAGAAGATCTTTGGCAGCGCCATCGCGTCGCTCGACAGCGCCTGCCAGGCCCTGGACCCGGCCCTGATCAGCAAGGCCGTGGACCTGTTGATCCAGGCGCGGCAGATCCACTTCTTCGGCCTGGGCGCTTCGGCCCCGGTGGCGATGGATGCGCTGCACAAGTTCTTCCGCTTCAACCTGGCGGTCACCGCCCATGCCGACGTGCTGATGCAGCGCATGATCGCCTCGGTGGCACACACCGGCGAGTTGTTCGTGATCATTTCCTACACCGGGCGTACCCGTGAGCTGGTGGAAGTGGCGCGCATCGCCCGTGGAAACGGCGCTTCAGTGTTGGGCGTGACCGCCGAAAACTCGCCGCTGGCCAAGGCCAGCACGGTGAGCCTGAACATTCCACTGCCCGAAGACACCGACATCTACATGCCGATGACCTCGCGGATCATCCAGTTGACGGTGCTGGACGTATTGGCCACCGGCATGACCTTGCGTCGCGGGGTGGATTTCCAGCCGCATTTGCGCAAGATCAAAGAGAGCTTGAATGACAGCCGGTATCCGGTGGGGGATGAATTCAACTGAGCCGGCCTTTGTGTTGGCTGTACTGGCCTCATCGGGGGCAAGCCCCCTCCCACACTTCGACCTGTGAATACATTCAAAATGTGGGAGGGGGCTTGCCCCCGATGAGGCCATCAACCACCCCGCTAAACCCCAGCCCTGGCCTGCAAACTCAAATGCGCCCTCTCCCCCGGCGCCAGGCTCGCCCCGGCCATCGCCGACTCCACGCACACAAACCCCGACGCCTCGTTGAAGCTCACGCCCAACAGCGGGCGGCTGCCCGGATGCCACACCACCGTGTCGGCGCTGTCGCCGGTGTCGATGCACAGTTCGCGCTGCCAGGCGTGGTCCTTGAGTTGCAATTCGCCTTCGTGCTGGAACACCCGCTGGCAACCGCCTTCTACCCGCAACTCACCCTCCTGCTGGCAGACCTGCCGGTTGAGCTGGTCGTAACCTTGCGCACCGTCGAGCCCAGACAGCGCTATCTCATCAACATGACCAATACGCCAGTAAGCGTGCAATGCATGGCTCAGTTGGCACGGCAACTCATCCTGATGCTCGGTGCTCAGGCGCAGCTCCAAGGTTTCGCCCAGGTGCGCGTGCAGGTCGACCTGCCAGTCACACAGCTGCAATTGCCAGTGCAGGCGCACACCGTCGTCGTCAGTGCTGCTGTCGAGCAATTTCCAGTCGATCAAGCGCGCCCAGCCATGGGATGGCCAGGCATTTTCACTCGGGTGGCGGCCATACCACGGCCAGCACACCGGCACGCCTCCACGGATGGCGCCGACTTGCGGCCACTTGGCGGCACACCACAACCACGGTTTCTGGCCGGTAGGCTGAAAGTGCAGCAATTGCGCGCCCTGGCGACTGAACACCGCCTGGCACAGCGGATGATCGATCACCAACACATCACGCATCTGAAAACGCTCCCAGGCGAACACCGGACGCTCGCGCAGGGATTTGAAAAAGCGTTGCAGCGGTTGCTCATGCATGTGCCACGGTCCTGATTGTCTTCACAGTGCGACCCAAAAAAAGCGGGTAGCCATGGCTACCCGCAAAATGCGCACAGAGAGAAGGAGCTTATCGCAACAGCGTTAGAACGTAGACTGAATTTTCAGGCCCGCCACCAACGCGTTGTCGACTTTGTCCACGCCGCCAGGCTGGACAACGTATTGCAGGTTAGGACGCACGGTCAGCCAGTTGGTGACGTGGAAACCGTAGTTGAGTTCAACGTTGTACTCGGTCTCACGGATCGGCGTGTAGAGAGGATTGTCATAGTCGCTCACACCATTGGCGGCGTTGAGCAGTTCAGAGTTTTTCTTCACGTCATCGTTGACGTGCAGGCGCGCGACACCAATGCCGACGTCATCTTTCGGACGCGCGTCGAATGGGCCCTTGTACACCAGCATGAGCGACTGATAGTTGTCGACCAGGTTGGTTTCCTTATCGTGGAAGGTCGCGTTGGCCGCGATGTTCAGGCCGCGGGAGGCATCGCCGTTATGGGTGGTGAGTTGCTGTTGAGCAACGAACCAGTAGCCTTTCTTGCTGCTGCGGGTACGGTAGGCGGCGCGGGTGGTCGCAGCATCATTGCCGTTGATGTCTTCACGGACGTCAGAGGCATCAGCCGCGCTCTTGTAGTAACCCACACGGTATTCGCCCGGCAGGTTGTTGACCTTCGGCGACCAGACCAATTCAACCGGGATCACGGTGCCCTTGGTACCGCTGCCGCTGAGCTTGAAGCCATTACCGTGCTCGAGCTGCGAGGGGTTCTGGTTGTACGCACCGATCTGCGCATACAGCTCAGGCGTGATGTTGTACTTCACACGGATCGCGGCCTGACTGACCGGCCAGTTGTACCAGGTGTTGACGTAGTTACCCACTTGCGAACCGCAGAACGACAGGTTCTGGAAGTCGCACGGGAAGGTGTTGAAGTCTTCGCCTTCGCCGAAGTAACCAAGCTTCACGTCCAACTTGTTGTCGAACATCTGGTGCTGGATCCAGAATTGGGTCAGACGCACCATATGGCCACGGCCGTACACTTCTTGAGACGAGCTCAAGGTACCGGCACGCGGATCGCCGATGCGGTCGTTGGAAATGTTCTGGCCATTACGGTTGGTCAACTGGATCTTGGCCTGGGTGTTATCCCAGCCCCACAGTTTTTGCAGGTCGAGTGCCACGCCGAGTCCGAACTGGTCAGAGTAGCGGCCGGTCTTGTCGTGGTTGTAACCGCCCTTGGCGTTGTAGCCCATCTCCCCAACGTAGTCAGCCTTGATGTCGATACCTTGCTCGATCAGCTTGGTACGCTCACCACCCCAATCGCCGGTCATCCACTTCGAATCAGCACTGAATGCATCGGCCGCCATCGCATTGGCGGACAAAACCAGGGCTGCTGCAGCTGACATTTGGCAGATCAGCCGAGTGTTGTTGTGTTGCTTTTTCATCCCTACATCCTCGTCTTTATTGTTATTAAACTGTTTTTATCTAACGCGGGTTACTTTTTTATTTGAAACAACAACTTAGCTGCTTCAGCGGCCTTTGAATTGGGCCACGTTGTCGGCATGCCCCTGTGCGGGCAATGAAGAAGCAGTGCCTAGGCGTTCGCCAGTGTTGGCGTCGAACAGCAATACCTTGGCCGGATCAAATTGCAGGGTCAGGGTCTCGCCGACCTGGGGCGCCACATCCGGCGCCAAACGGCAGCAGACCTTGGTGTCATTGAGCTGCACGAACACCAGGGTGTCCGGACCGGTCGGTTCGGTGACCTGGACTTCAGCACGAATGCTCGACGAGCCGTTGCCCTCACCCGCCGCCAACACGATCTGCTCCGGGCGCAGGCCCAGAATCACATCACGGTCCTCCAGACCTGCGTCGTTCATGCCTAATGGCAATTCGCAACGGGCCTGGCCGCTGTCGAGCAGCGCGACCAAACGACCTTCCTTGCGTTTTAGGCGCATAGGAACGAAGTTCATGGGAGGTGAACCGATAAAGCTTGCCACAAACAGGTTGGCCGGGTCGTTGTAAATTTCTTTCGGCGTACCAAATTGTTGGATGATGCCGTCCTTCATCACCGCCACTTTGTCGCCCAGGGTCATCGCTTCGATCTGGTCGTGGGTCACGTAGACCGTGGTGGTCTTGAGGCGCTGGTGCATCAGCTTCATTTCGGTACGCATCTCGACGCGCAGCTTGGCGTCGAGGTTGGACAGCGGCTCGTCAAACAGGTAGATCTTCGGCCGACGCGCCAGGGCACGGCCCATGGCCACGCGCTGTTGCTGGCCGCCGGAGAGCTGGCCCGGCTTGCGGTTGAGCAGGTGTTCGATCTGAAGCAGTTTTGCAACCCGCGCCACTTCGGCGTCGATATCCGCCTGGGCCATCTTGCGGATCTTGAGGCCGAACTCGATGTTCTCGCGCACGCTCATGGTCGGGTACAGCGCGTAGGACTGGAACACCATGGCGATGTCCCGGTCCTTGGGGCTCATGCCGCTCACGTCCTGGTCGCCGATCATGATCGCGCCGCCGGTGATGGTCTCAAGGCCGGCGATGCAGTTCATCAGCGTGGATTTGCCGCACCCTGAAGGGCCGACCAGGATCAGGAACTCGCCTTCCTTGATCGACAGTTCGATGTTCTTCAAGGTGTCGGGCAGGCCGGCGCCATAGGTCTTGTTTACATTGCGAAGTTCAAGCGTAGCCATGATTACCCCTTGACCGCGCCGGCCGTGAGGCCGCGCACGAAATACTTGCCTGCGATCACATAGACCAGCAGGGTCGGCAGCCCGGCGATCATCGCCGCCGCCATATCCACGTTATATTCCTTGGCCCCGGTGCTGGTGTTGACCAGGTTGTTCAGCGCCACCGTGATGGGCTGGGAGTCGCCACTGGAGAACACCACGCCGAACAGGAAGTCGTTCCAGATCTGGGTGAACTGCCAGATCAGGCAGACCATGATGATCGGCGTCGACATCGGCAGGATGATCTGACGGAAGATGGTAAAGAAACCCGCACCGTCCAGGCGTGCCGCCTTGATCAGCGCGTCCGGGATGCTCACGTAGTAGTTACGGAAGAACAGTGTGGTGAACGCCAGGCCATAGACCACGTGCACAAACACCAGGCCGGTGGTGGTGCTGGCCAGGCCCATCTTGCCGAGGGTGAACGACGCCGGCAGCAGCACGGTCTGGAACGGCAGGAAGCAACCGAACAGCAGCAAGCCGAAGAACAACTGCGAGCCTTTGAAGCGCCAGAACGACAGCACATAGCCGTTCAACGCACCGATGGCGGTGGAGATCAGTACGGCCGGAACGGTGATCTTGATCGAGTTCCAGAAGTAACCGTCCACAGTGGCCCAGGCCTTGACCCAGCCGATGCCGGAGACCACGGTCGGCCAGCTCAGCAGGTTGCCGGTGCTGATGTCTTCCGGGGTTTTGAAGCTGGTCAGCAGCATCACCACCAGCGGCACCAGGTACAGCAGCACGGCAAGGATCAGCACCGCGTAGATCGCGATGCGACTCAGGCTGACAGGTGATTTGGAGGCGAGACTAGTCATGACGTTTGGTCCTCAGCTCGGAGTAGAGGTAAGGCACGATGATCGCCAGGATCGCACCGAGCATCAGGATCGCACTGGCCGAACCCATGCCCATCTGGCCACGGCTGAAGGTGAACGAGTACATGAACATGGCAGGCAGGTCGGACGAGTAGCCTGGGCCGCCGGCGGTCATTGCCGCCACCAGGTCGAAGCTCTTGATCGCAATGTGCGCTAGGATCATCACCGCACTGAAGAACACCGGACGCAGGCTGGGCAGCACCACGCTCCAGTAGATGCGTGGCAGGCTCGCGCCGTCGATCTGGGCGGCACGGATAATCGACTGATCCACGCCACGCAGGCCGGCGAGGAACATCGCCATGATAAAGCCCGAGGCTTGCCATACAGCGGCGATCACCAGGCAGTAGACCACGCGGTCCGGGTCGATCAGCCAGTCGAGACGGAAGCCTTCCCAGCCCCAGTCACGCAGGAGTTTGTCCAGGCCCATGCCCGGGTTGAGCAGCCATTTCCAGGCCGTACCGGTGACGATCATCGAGAGCGCCATCGGGTACAGGTAAATGGTGCGGATAAAGCCTTCACGACGGATTTTCTGGTCGAGGAAGATCGCCAGGGTCACCCCGATCACCAGGGTGATGCCGATGAACATCCCGCCAAACACCGCCAGGTTCTTGCTCGCCACCCACCAGCGGTCGTTGTCGAACAACCGCGCGTATTGCGCAAGGCCCGCCCATTTGTAGCTTGGCAGGAACGTGGAATTGGTGAACGAGAGTACAAACGTCCACAGGATGTAGCCGTAGAAGCCCACCAACACGATGAACATGCTGGGCGCCAGCACCAGTTTGGGTAGCCAGCGCTGCAGTGCATCGAACGGCGAGGCTTTGCTGAACACAGCAACAGAACTCATGGGAAAATCCAGTACAGGGAAAAAGGACTACAGGAACACGCCTTATGGGGGGCAAGGGAGTCCCCCCCATAAGGTCAACCGTTACTTGGCGGACTTGATCGCAGCGCCGAGTTTCTTGGCGGTGTCGGCCGGATCGGCTTTCGGGTCGTTGATGTAGTTGGTCACGACGTCAAAGAATGCACCTTGCACCGCCAGGGTCGTGGCCATGTTGTGCGCCATGCTTGGCTGCAGGCCGCCGGTCTTGGCGTCTGCCAGGAAGTCCTTGGCAGCGGTCTGGGCGCAGGAGTCGAAGCCGTACGAGTCCATTTTGTTCAGCATGTCGTTACGCACAGGGATCGAACCCTTGTTGATGCTGAACACTTTCTGGAAGTTTTCACCCAGCACGACTCTGGCAATGTCCTGCTGACCCGCCGCAGTGCCTTTGTCTTTCTGCTTGAACACCGCCAGGGAGTCGATGTTGTAGGTGAAGGCTTTGTCGGTACCCGGGAAGGCTACGCACTCATAGTCTTTGCCGGCGACCTTCTTGGCGGCGGTCCATTCGGACTTGGCCCAGTCACCCATGATCTGCATGCCGGCCTTGCCGTTGATGACCTTGCCTGCTTCGAGGTTCCAGTCCTGGCCTTTGCCGTCGGCGTCCATGTAGGTCGCGACTTTTTTCAGCTCGGTCAGGGCCTTGACCATTTCCGGGCCGGTCAGTGCAGCGTTATCCAGGTCGACCAGGGCTTTCTTGTAGCCATCGGCGCCCATCACAGAAAGCACCACCGCCTCGAACACGGTGCTGTCCTGCCAAGGCTGGCCACCATGGGCGAGCGGAATGAAGCCGGCTTTCTTCAGCTTATCGCCAGCGGCGTAGAATTCTTCCAGGGTGGTCGGGTTCTTGGTGATACCGGCTTTCTTGAAGACTTCCGGGTTGATCCACAGCCAGTTCACGCGGTGGATGTTGACCGGTACGGCAACGTAGTCACCGTCGTACTTCACGGTATCGGAGACTTTCTTGTCGAGCAGGGAGTCCCACTTTTCTTCTTTGGCGACGTCCTTGAGCACGTCGGTGTCGAGCAGGCCGGTGGACGCCCATTCCTGGATGTCGGGGCCTTTGATCTGGGCAACGCCTGGCGGGTTGCCGGCGACTGCGCGGCTTTTCAGCACGGTCATGGCCGTGGCGCCACCGCCACCTGCGACGGCACCGTCTTTCCAGGTGAAGCCGTCTTTCTCAACTTGGGCCTTCAGGACATCTACAGCCGCCTTCTCACCACCCGAGGTCCACCAATGCACAACTTCAACCGTCCCTTTCGAGTCGGCGGCAAATGCACTGAGGGGAAACAACGAGGCAATGGAAATAGCGACGGCGAGGCGATTAATCGCGTTCATCTGAGTACCTTTTCTTGTTGTTATGCATGCAAGTCTTAGGCTTGCGCTGCACGGAGTTTAAACAGGGTTTTTTGAGGCGCAGGTAACAAAGGGATGCACAAATGTCACCAGTTGGTGACATAGCGCCCAGCCCCGATGGCACTGGCCATGCTGGGTGCCAAGGGCAGTGCAGGCAGCACTACCGCTTGCCAGGCATGGTACAGGTCCGGCTTGCCACCCCATATTTTGCTGCTGGGTTGGTTATGCGGGCTGAGTTCGTGGTGCCAGCTGCCGTTGATGCGGTCAATGAAGTGGGTTTCGCAGAATTCCCAGAAGCGCCGGTACCAGGTTTCGTAATGCGATTCGCCGGTGCGTTTGAGCAAGGCCTGGGCAGCGGCGCTGGCTTCGGCGTGGGTCCAGTGCAGGCGCTCGCGTACCACCGGGCGGTGGTTCCAGTCGAGGGTGTAGACGATGCCGGGGGCACCATCCACCGCCCAGGCGTACTCGCAGGCACTGGCGAACAGGCCTTTGGCGTCGGTCACCAGCCACTCGGGGGTGGCGAGCCCGGCTTGCAGGCGCGCGGCCTCAAGGTGCAGCACCAGCCGCGCCCACTCGAAGCCATGGCCGGGGGTAATGCCGTAGGGGCGGAAGCCATCGGCGGGATTGTCTTCGTTGTAACCGAGCAAGGGTTGCCAGCCTGTATCGAAATGCTCGATCACCATGAACTGGTTGCCGGCGGCATGGGTATGGATCACGCGCTCGACGATCCGCAGCGCACGGTCCAACCAACGTGTATCGCCGGTCACATCGGCCAGGGCGAGGAAGGCTTCGGTGGCGTGCATGTTGCTGTTGGCGCCGCGATAGGCTTCGACGCCGCTCCAGTCCTGGGCAAAGGACTCGAGCATCACGCCCTCCTCTTCGCTCCAGAAGAACTGGTCGATGATATGGATGGCGTCATTCAGCAAGTGTTGCGCGCCGGGAGCGCCCGCCACTACTGCAGAGCTGGCGGCCAGGGCCACGAAGGCGTGCAGGTACGCGGCCTTGCCACGGTTGCCGTCGACGGCGTGGGGTGCGGCGAACCAGCCGCCATGCTCACTGTCGCGCAACGGGCCGTTGAGGGAGGCAACCCCGTGTTCAATCAGTTCGGCATAGCCAGGCAACCCCATGGCGTGGGCCATGGCGAAACTGTGAGTCATGCGGGCGGTGTTCATGGTTTCAGCGCAGGCATCGGCCGGCAGCCGGCCTTTGTCGTCCAGGTTGCCAAAGCCATCGGGCAGTCGAGACGCCTTGGCAAACGCCAGCAGGCGCTGGCCTTCGGCAGCGAGCCAGGCGTGATGGGCAGGCGCGTTCAGCCAACTGCTGGCAGGCAGTGGTTGGGTGGTCATGGGTGGCCCTTATTATTGTTTGTGGGATGACCGGAGTCTAAACAAGGGCGCACTGGGGGCAAGTAACGAAGGGGATGGGAAATGTCACCGAGTGGTGACATTTCTACAAAAGGCCTCATTGCCCGAGCGGGGTAACTCTCGCCGGCGCGTTAAGTTGTTGGTTGAGGTTCTGCACCTGGCTCTGCAAGGTGGTGATATTACGCGTGGTCTGGATGCGGAACACGTCGAACTCCTTGTTGGTAGGCGCATCACTGTTGGCCGACGCGTTGTCCTGGGCGCTCTTGAGCACCACGAGGTCCTGTTCGATCCGGGCGATGGCGGCGCTGGGGTTGCCCTGTTTCTTCAAGGCGGCCACATCAGCGGCCAGCTCCTTGATCTCGGTATCGCGCTTGCCGGCGTCAACCTGCGCCGCCTTTAGGGTCGCCACGGCGTCGGTCAACGCCTGGACCTGGCCTTGCAGCTTGCTGTTGGCATTGGACAGGTCGGTGGTGCTGGCGGTCATTTGCGCCAGGCGCTTGTCCAGCTCGGTGGCCTGGCCGGCCACGCCGATCTGCTGTTTACCCTGCTCAAGCAACTGGCTTTCAAGCTGCTTGATCTGCAGTTTCAGCGCTTCGCTGCCGTTGTTGACGCTGGCCTCGCTGGCCACCACCTTGCCGGAAATATCCTGCAGGCGCCCCGCCGCTTCTTCGCTGATGCGCGCAAAGCTCTCCTGGGTGGCCACCAACTGCTGGCCCATCAGGGAGATCTGCTGGAAGCTCCACCAGGCCAGGCCCGCAAAGGCGATCAGCAGCGCGCCGATCAAGGCCCACAACGGGCCGGTGCTGGCGCTCTTGACCTTGACCACCTTGGTGTTACGCGAACGCACTGAGGTGGCCGGGGTAGGTTCGAAGTCATCATCATCCCCGACATCCGCCCGCAGGCTGGGAACGTTGTCGAAATCGTCTTTAGCATCGTTGCGCATGTATCAACCCTGAATCGGTGAGGTGGCGAGCGACGGGAGTATAAACCGCGTTCCCGACGCCCTGATCGACCCGGAACGCCGAATTCGGTTCCCGAAGTGTTGCCTGTTGTGTGCTTACTTCAACCCAGGGTCCTGGGCCTTCCACCAACTGCAAAACTCGTCGAGGGCGGTCCACAGGCTGACCTTGGGCTCGTAGTCCAGATAATGCCTGGCGCGGCTGATGTCGAGGGTGAAATCTTTGTTCATCACTTGCATGCCCAGGCGCGACAACGCCGGCTCGGGACGACCGGGCCACATCGCGCAAAACGCTTCGTTGAGTGCCGCCACGCTGTAGGACAAACCGTAGGACCGATACCGCGTCACCTGCGGCAACTCCATTTGGCGCATCACGTAGTTCACCACATCCCACACCGGCACTGGCGTACCGTTGCTGATGTTGTAGGCCCTGCCCAGCGCCGAGCCCGTGGCGAGCAAACTGCTGAGCAGCGCTTCGTTGAGGTTGTGCACGCTGGTGAAGTCGACCTTGTTCAGACCATCGCCGACGATGGCCAGGCGATTCTTGCGCTGCATTTTCAGCAGGCGCGGGAAGATACTCATGTCACCGGCGCCCGTGACGAAGCGCGGACGCAGGGCCACTACTTCGAGGCCGAACTCCTGGGCACCGAACACCTTCTGTTCGGCCAGGTACTTGGTGGCGGCATAGGGGTGCTTGAAGCGCTTGGGCACTTGCTCTTCAGTCAGCCCCAGGTGATCGCGCCCATCGAAATAGATCGACGGCGACGACAGGTGCACCAGACGGCCCACGCGCTCCTTGAGGCAGGCCTCGACGACATTTTCGGTGACCAGCACATTGCCCTGATGAAAGTCCTGATACTTGCCCCACAGCCCGACGGCGCCGGCGCAATGCACCACGGCTTCGACATCGCGGCAGAGATCGCGTACCAGGTCGGCGTCATTCAAATCACCCTGGATAAACTCGGCGCCGCGCCTGACCAGATGTTCCACACCTTCGGCACGTCGCCCGTTGACCCGCACGTCCAGGCCCTGCTCCAGGGCGAAACGCGCAAAGCGCCCGCCGATGAAGCCGCTTGCGCCGGTGACCAGAATCTTCATGTATTACCCCGTGTGCTTTCGTTTTTCATCGCTGTTGCCTTGACGCACGCCATCACTCCAACGGCACCAACCACTGCCCGCATGCCTGGGCCAGATGGTCGGTCAACAAGCCCAGCAGTTGCCCGCCACTGCGCCAATGATGCCAGTACAACGGCACATCGATGGGCTTATCTGGCAATAACTCGACCAAGAGGCCTTTTTGCAGTTGGTCGCGCACCTGCAATTCCGGCACCAGCCCCCAACCCAGGCCCGCTTCGGTCAGGCGAATAAAGCCTTCGGACGATGGGCATAAATGGTGCTCGAAGCCGCCATCCACGCCGAGGGATGCCAGGTAGCGGTGTTGCAGGAAATCATCCGGGCCAAAAACCAATGCCGGGGTGCGTGCCAGTTGGTCGGCGCGCACGCCGTCGGGAAAGTGCCGGGCAATAAAGGCCGGGCTGGCCAACGCGCGATAACGCATGGCCCCCAGCAGCAGGCTACGTGCCCCGGCCACCGGGCGCTCGCTGGCGCAGATACAGGCCGCCACTTCACCGGCGCGCATGCGCTTGAGGCCTACGGTCTGGTCCTCCACCACCAGATCCAACAGCAGATGCTGCTCGGCGCAAAAACCACTGACGGCCTCGGCCCACCAGGTGGCGAGGCTGTCGGCGTTCAACGCGATACGCAGGCGCTCGGGCATGCCTTCCTCATCCAGGGACGGCACCTGGCTTTGCAGGTCGCGCTCCAGCAGGCGCACCTGTTGCACATGGTTGAGCAGGCGACGGCCGATATCGGTGGGTGTCGGCGGCGTGGCCCGCACCAGTACCGGCTGGCCGATACGCGCCTCCAGCAACTTGATGCGCTGGGAGATCGCCGACTGCGACAACCCCAGCACCTGGGCGGCGCGCTCGAAGCCCGCCTGCTCCACCACCGCCGCCAGAGCGGAAAGCAATTTATAGTCGAACATCAGTTTCTCTAATGAGCGATCAGCAATATTGGTTTTTCTTATACAGCCTGCGCGATGAGAATAGCCAGCATCGCTTCTCTCTTTATAAGGAACCTCCCATGGCTGGCGAAACCGCCCTGGCTACCCTGCTGCGCAGCATGAGCCCTCATCTGAATGACGGCGACTACGTATTCTGCACCCTGCCTGATCAGCGTATCCCTGCCGGTTGCGAGGTGATCGGCAGCTTCCGCGAACAAGAAGGCCTGACCCTGATCGTCGAACGCCAACAAGCGGAACAGGCTGGGCTGGCCTTCGACTACGTCGCCGCGTGGATCACCTTGAATGTGCACTCGGCCCTGGAGGCCGTGGGCCTGACCGCCGCCTTCGCCAGTGCCTTGGGCAAGGCCGGCATCAGTTGCAACGTGATTGCCGGCTATTACCACGACCACCTGTTCGTCGGCCGTGCCGATGCCCAGCGTGCCATGCACGTGTTGCAGCAACTGGCGGCAAACGCGGAGTAGACCCTATGTGGCAAAGCTACCTGAATGGTTTGCTGGTCGCCCTCGGCCTGATCATGGCCATCGGCACCCAGAATGCCTTTGTCTTGGCGCAAAGCCTGCGCCGTGAACATCATTTACCCGTGGCAGCGCTGTGTGTGGTGTGCGATGCGCTGCTGGTGGCCGCCGGGGTATTCGGCCTGGCCACAGTGCTGGCGCAGAGCCCGATACTGCTGGCGATCGCACGCTGGGGCGGCGCAGCTTTCCTGATCTGGTACGGGGCCTGCGCACTCCGCCGGGCCTGTTCGAAACAGAGCCTGGACCAGGGCGGCAACCTACAGGTGCGCCCGCTGCGCGCGGTGCTGCTCAGCGCGCTGGCCGTCACCCTGCTCAACCCTCACGTGTACCTGGACACCGTGTTGCTGATCGGCTCACTCGGCGCCCAACAAACCGAACCCGGCGCCTACGTCGCCGGCGCGGCCAGTGCGTCGCTGCTGTGGTTCGCAACCCTCGCGCTCGGCGCGGCGTGGCTGGCACCCTGGCTGGCACGCCCGGCCACCTGGCGCCTGCTGGACCTGTTGGTGGCGGTGATGATGTTCAGCGTGGCCTATCAATTGATCAGTGCCTGAGGAATATTCCAAAACGCTCTGGAACCTCTATCCCACACAGTTGTTGCGTGGTTTTGCCACAACCCCGGTGCTATGATCCTGACCCTGCGCCGCAAAGAGTACAAACTCCCCGGCGCTTGTTTGGCCGCCCGTGATCGGCCTTGCGCTCACCGCAACTGACCTGATTAGGAGATTTATCATGGCTTTCGAATTGCCGCCGCTGCCCTACGCACACGATGCCCTGCAGCCGCACATCTCCAAGGAAACCTTGGAATACCACCACGACAAGCACCACAACACCTATGTCGTGAACCTGAACAACCTGGTGCCAGGCACCGAGTTCGAAGGCAAGACCCTGGAAGAGATCGTCAAATCCTCTTCGGGCGGTATCTTCAACAACGCTGCCCAGGTCTGGAACCACACCTTCTACTGGAACTGCCTGGCGCCAAACGCCGGCGGCCAACCTACCGGCGCGCTGGCTGAAGCCATCAACGCGGCGTTCGGTTCGTTCGACAAGTTCAAGGAAGAGTTCACCAAGACCTCCGTCGGCACCTTCGGCTCCGGTTGGGGCTGGCTGGTGAAAAAGGCTGACGGTTCCCTGGCCCTGGCCAGCACCATCGGCGCCGGCAACCCGCTGACCAGCGGCGACACCCCGCTGCTGACCTGCGACGTGTGGGAACACGCCTACTACATCGACTACCGCAACGTGCGTCCAAAGTATGTGGAAGCGTTCTGGAACCTGGTCAACTGGAAGTTCGTGGCTGAGCAGTTCGAAGGCAAGACCTTCACTGCCTAAGCACTGCTTGCAGTAAAAAAAGAGCCCGGCGAATGCCGGGCTTTTTTGTGCGTGATGGAACTGAGTGACAGGCCTTTGCCACGCAGTCTCTGGAGGAATCAGCCTCTCTTATCTGTCGGAGAAATCACAATGACCATTGGCGCACTCGCAGCTCTGCCTATCGTTGGCGACGTTGTTAAAACCGCTGGCGACATCACCAAGTCCCTCTTACCGCTTGCCCAACCCTTTGCTGACGTGGCAGCCAAGACTTTGGGGAAAATGCTTGACCAGGCTTTCGAACCCACCAAAAAATCGGTTGATTATTCGAACACACTGGAATTAGGAAACCGCACGCTGAAGTTTTAAACGACCCGCCGCCGCGGCTCGTAACGGGCGGGCGGACAGCAATCCGCCTCGCTCCCCTCCTTCAAACCCGGTTAACCCCAATGTTCCTTTGACTGCCCTCACCAGATTGCCAATACTCATGGCATATTGAGGCTACCCGCATGGAACAAGGAATGACCCTTTGAAGCTGGAACTCAAGAACAGCTTGTCGGTGAAGTTGCTACGGGTTGTGCTGCTGTCGGCATTGATCGTGGGCGTCGTGCTGAGCGTGGCGCAGATCGTCTTTGATGCCTACAAGACACGCCAGGCCGTAGCCGGCGATGCCCAGCGCATCCTCGACATGTTTCGCGACCCCTCGACCCAGGCCGTCTACAGCCTGGACCGCGAGATGGGCATGCAAGTGATTGAGGGCCTGTTCCAGGATGACGCCGTGCGCATGGCGTCCATCGGCCACCCCAACGAAACCATGCTGGCAGAAAAAAGCCGTGCCTTGCAGCGAGCGCCCAGCCGCTGGTTGACCGACCTGATTCTTGGCCGGGAACGCACCTTCACCACGGCGCTGGTGGGCAAAGGCCCCTACAGCGAGTATTACGGCGACCTGAGCATCACCCTCGACACCGCGACTTATGGCCAGGGCTTTATCGTCAACTCGGTGATCATCTTCATTTCCGGGGTGTTACGTGCCCTGGCCATGGGCCTGGTGCTGTACCTGGTCTATCACTGGCTGCTGACCAAGCCGCTGTCACGGATCATCGAGCACCTGACGTCGATCAACCCGGACCGGCCCAGCGAACACAAGATCCCGCAGCTCAAGGGCCACGAGCGCAACGAGTTGGGGCTGTGGATCAACACCGCCAACCAATTACTCGAATCCATCGAACGTAACACCCATTTGCGTCATGAGGCCGAAAGCAGCCTGTTGCGCATGGCCCAGTACGACTTCCTCACCGGCCTGCCGAACCGCCAGAAACTGCAGGAGCAACTGGACAAGATTCTCATCGACGCCGGCCGTCGACAACGGCGCGTAGCGGTATTGTGCGTGGGGCTGGATGACTTCAAGAGCGTCAACGAACAGTTCACCTACCAGGCCGGTGACAAATTGTTGCTGGCCTTGGCCGACCGATTGCGTGCCCACAGCGGCCGCCTCGGCGCACTCGCCCGACTGGGCGGCGACCAGTTCGCCCTGGTGCAGGCCGATATCGACCAGCCTTACGAGGCCGCCGAGCTGGCACAAAGCATTCTGGACGACCTGGAGGCGGAGTTCGCTCTCGACCACGAAGGCATCCGCCTGCGCGCCACCATCGGCATCACCCTGTTCCCGGAAGACGGCGACAGCACCGAAAAGCTGCTGCAAAAAGCCGAACAGACCATGACCCTGGCCAAGACCCGTTCGCGCAACCGTTATCAGTTCTATATCGCCAGCGTCGACAGCGAAATGCGCCGCCGCCGCGAGCTGGAAAAAGACCTGCGCGAAGCGCTCAGTCGCAACCAATTCCATTTGGTGTACCAACCGCAGATCAGCTACCGCGATCACCGCGTGGTCGGTGTGGAGGCGCTGATCCGCTGGCAGCATCCAGAGCATGGCCTGGTACCGCCGGACCTGTTTATCCCGCTGGCCGAGCAGAACGGCACCATTATTCCGATTGGCGAATGGGTACTGGACCAGGCCTGCCGGCAATTGCGCGAATGGCACGACCTGGGCTTCACCGACCTGCGCATGGCGGTCAATTTGTCCACCGTGCAACTGCACCACACCGAACTGCCACGGGTGGTCAATAACCTGATGCAGATCTACCGCCTGCCGCCGCGCAGCCTGGAACTGGAAGTCACCGAAACCGGCCTGATGGAAGACATCAGCACCGCGGCCCAGCATCTGCTGAGCCTGCGTCGTTCCGGGGCGTTGATTGCCATTGATGACTTTGGCACCGGTTACTCATCCCTCAGCTACTTGAAAAGCCTGCCCCTGGACAAGATCAAGATCGACAAGAGCTTCGTCCAGGACCTGCTGGACGATGACGACGATGCCACCATCGTGCGCGCGATCATCCAACTGGGCAAAAGCCTGGGCATGCAGGTGATCGCCGAAGGCGTGGAAACCGCTGAGCAGGAGGCCTACATCATCTCCGAGGGCTGCCATGAGGGTCAGGGTTACCACTACAGCAAACCCTTGCAGGCCAGGGAGCTGGCGGCATTTCTCAAGCAGTCGGAGCGTAACAACGCCGTCATTCTTTGACCGGCCAAAACGATACTGAATATTTCCCGCGTATAACCCTTTACACAAAATGCAAATCTTTCGCATTATGTCGCAGTTTTTGCGCTCCCCCCGCGCGCCCCATCAACAACCGAAGCAGGATGTTCGCCATGATTCGTATGCCCCTGGCCACCGCCAGTCTGCTGGCCATTGCCATTTCTCTCGCCGGCTGTGGCGAAGGTAAAGACAAGGCCGCAGCGCCACAGGCGCCGACCCCGGCTGCCAGCACTACCGCTCCAGCGGCTGCCACCCCTGCCGGCCAGGTCGACGAAGCGGCCGCCAAGGCCGTGGTCGCGCATTACGCAGACATGGTATTTGCGGTCTACAGCGATGCCGAGTCCACCGCGAAAACCCTGCAAACCGCGATCGACGCGTTCCTCGCCAAGCCGAACGACGAAACCCTGAAAGCCGCACGTACCGCCTGGATCGCCGCCCGCGTCCCGTACCTGCAGAGCGAAGTGTTCCGCTTCGGCAACACCATCATCGACGACTGGGAAGGCCAGGTGAACGCATGGCCGCTGGACGAAGGCCTGATCGACTACGTCGACAAGTCCTACGAACACGCCCTGGGCAACCCGGGCGCCACCGCCAATATCATTGCCAACACCCAGATCCAGGTCGGCGAAGACAAGGTCGACGTGAAGGACATCACGCCGGAAAAACTCGCCAGCCTCAATGAGCTGGGCGGTTCCGAAGCCAACGTCGCCACCGGCTACCACGCCATCGAATTCCTGCTGTGGGGCCAGGACCTGAACGGCACCGGCCCAGGCGCCGGCAACCGTCCGGCGTCGGACTACCTGACGGGCGACGGTGCCACCGGTGGCCACAACGAGCGCCGCCGCACTTACCTGCGTGCCGTGACCCAACTGCTGGTCAGCGACCTGGAAGAAATGGTCGGCAACTGGAAACCCAACGTCGAAGACAACTACCGCGCCACCCTGGAGGCGGAACCTGCCACCGACGGCCTGCGCAAAATGTTGTTCGGCATGGGCAGCCTGTCCCTGGGCGAGCTGGCCGGTGAGCGCATGAAGGTGTCCCTGGAAGCCAACTCGCCGGAAGACGAACAGGACTGCTTCAGCGACAACACGCACAACTCGCACTTCTACGACGCCAAGGGCATCCGCAACGTCTACCTGGGCGAGTACACCCGCGTCGACGGCACCAAAATGACCGGCGCCAGCCTGTCGTCCCTGGTGGCCAAGGCCGACCCGGCTGCCGACACCGCCTTGAAAGCGGACCTGGCGGCAACCGAAGCGAAGATCCAGGTCATGGTGGACCACGCCAACAAGGGTGAGCACTACGACCAGTTGATCGCAGCCGGCAATGACGCAGGCAACCAGATCGTGCGCGACGCCATCGCCGCACTGGTCAAGCAGACTGGCTCGATCGAAGCGGCAGCGGGCAAGCTGGGTATCAGCGACCTGAACCCGGATAACGCTGATCACGAGTTCTGATCCAGGTGGGAGGGGGCCTGCTCCCGATAGCGGTGTGTCAGTGAAGCACATGTTTACTGACACACCGCCATCGGGGCAAGCCCCCTCCCACATTTGACTGCATTGCCTCAAACCCCGGTTTACATGCCTTGCACCCCAGGTAGAATGGCGCCTCTGCCCTACCTCGAGCGAATTTCATGGCGTTGCCGACCCTGCGTATCATCGGTTTCATCATCGGCATCTTCCTGATCACCCTCGCGATCGCCATGGTCGTGCCCATGGCCACCCTGGTGATTTTCGAACGCACCAGCGACCTGCCTTCGTTCCTGTGGGCCAGCATGATCACCTTTCTCGCCGGCCTGGCCCTGGTGATTCCCGGTCGCCCCGAGCATGTGCACCTGCGCCCGCGGGACATGTACCTGCTGACCGTCAGCAGCTGGGTGGTGGTGTGTGTCTTCGCCGCGCTGCCCTTTCTGTTGACCCAGCACATCAGCTACACCGACTCGTTCTTCGAAAGCATGTCCGGCATCACCGCCACCGGCTCCACGGTGTTGAGCGGCCTGGACACCCTGTCGCCTGGCATCCTGATGTGGCGCTCGCTGCTGCACTGGCTCGGTGGTATCGGTTTTATCGGCATGGCGGTAGCGATCCTGCCGCTGCTGCGCATCGGTGGCATGCGCCTGTTCCAGACCGAGTCCTCGGACCGCTCGGAAAAAGTCATGCCCCGCTCGCACATGGTGGCGCGGCTGATCGTGGCGGCCTACGTGGGTATCACCATCCTTGGCAGCCTGGCGTTCTGGTGGGCGGGCATGGGCCTGTTCGATGCAATCAACCACGCAATGTCGGCGATTTCCACCGGCGGCTTCTCCACCTCGGATGAGTCCCTGGCCCATTGGAAACAACCGGCGGTGCACTGGGTGGCGGTGGTGGTGATGATTCTCGGCAGCCTGCCGTTCACCCTGTATGTGGCCACGTTGCGCGGCAACCGCAAGGCACTGATCAAGGATCAGCAGGTACAAGGCTTGCTCGGTTTGCTGATCGTGACCTGGTTGGTGCTCGGTACCTGGTACTGGTGGACCACCAACCTGCATTGGCTCGATGCCCTGCGCCATGTGGCGTTGAACGTGACCTCGGTGGTCACCACCACCGGTTTCGCGTTGGGGGACTACAGCCTGTGGGGCAACTTCTCACTGATGCTGTTCTTCTACCTGGGGTTTATCGGTGGTTGCTCGGGCTCGACAGCCGGCGGGATCAAGATCTTCCGTTTCCAGGTCGCCTACATCCTGCTCAAGGCCAACTTGAACCAGCTGATTCACCCGCGCGCGGTGATCAAGCAAAAGTACAACGGCCACCGCCTGGATGAAGAGATCGTGCGTTCGATCCTGACGTTTTCGTTTTTCTTTGCCATCACCATCTGCGCCATCGCCCTCGCGTTGTCGCTGCTGGGCCTGGACTGGATGACCGCCTTGACCGGCGCCGCCAGCACGGTGTCCGGTGTCGGCCCGGGCCTGGGGGAAACCATCGGCCCGGCGGGCAACTTCGCCAGCCTGCCGGATGCGGCCAAATGGATCCTGTCATTGGGCATGCTGCTCGGTCGACTCGAGATCATTACGGTCTTTGTTCTGTGTATTCCGGCTTTTTGGCGTCACTGACAACCGAGGTTTCCAACAACCGCGTCCGGTATTCGCCGGGCGTGGCATCGAACCAGCGACGAAACGCACGGAAGAAGTTGCTCGGGTCGGCAAAACCCAACAGGTAGGCGATTTCCAGCAAGGTCATGCTCGGCTGTGCCAGGTATTGCTCGGCGAGTTCGCGTCGGGTGTCGTCGAGCAGGGTCTGGAAGCTGGTGCCCTCCTCTTGTAGCCGCCGCTGCAAGGTGCGCTGGGACAGGTGCAACGTCTGCGCCACCACTTCACGCTTGGGCTCGCCCTGGGGCAACAGCCGGCACAGCACTTGCCGCGCCTTGTGGGTCACGCGGCTTTCCGAGAAACGCGCCAGGTATTCACCGGCAAATCGATCATGCAACAGCGCCATGGCCTCGTTGGCCGTGGGCAGCGGCGCTTCCATGTCGGCCCGCTCGAAAATCAACGCGTCGTAGGGCGCGTTGAACTCCAGGGGTGCGTGGAAGGCTTGTTTGTACGGGCCAAGGTCCGCCGGCTGATCACCTTGCAGCACCACCTTGCGCGGCTGCAGGGTGCGGCCGGTGAGCCAGCCACACAACGCCAGGGCACTGGCCAGCGAGGCTTCGGCGCTTTGCCGCGTCGGCGGCAGGTGATCGCCATGCACCGTCAGAATCAGCGCATACCCTTCGGGGATCAGTCGGAAACTCAGGTCGGCACTTTCAGCGATGATGCGCTGGTAACGCACCAGGCGCATAAAACCCTCGGCGAGGGTGTTGCTGGACATCAGCGCATAGCCGGCCACATGAAACGACGCCGGCCGCACCACTTTGCCCATGTTCAGACCGATCGCCGGATTGCCCGACAGCTCCACCGCGCGCTGCCACAGGCGGGTCATGCAATCCTGTGGAAACCGCGCATCGGGGTCATTCAGGGCGGCGTAGTCCAGGCCCAGTTGCCTGAACAAGGCGCGGCAATCCAGGCCGTCCATTTCCAGTGCCTTGACTATCCCCATCGCCCAGCTTGCAGAAGTTGTTCGTTCGCTCATGGCGTCTTCTTAATAAAGCAGGCTCAAACGACAGCCAGGAAGCCAAGGATACTAAAGTGGCATCTATTGTCACTGGCTGTTACTACTGATCACTCTAGACTCAAATAAGCTCCCCGCCGAACATCTGTTGGGCGGCATAACAATCAAAGGGCCAGCCACTGTGGAAAACATCAAGCGATTCAATAGCTTTGCTGAGTTCTACCCCTACTACCTGGCCGAGCACGCCAACAGTACCTGCCGGCGCCTGCATTTCATCGGTACCACGCTGGTAATCGGCATTCTGGCGTATGCCATCGGCCGGGGTTCGTTGGGCTTGCTGGTCGCGTTGCCGATTGCCGGCTACAGCTTTGCCTGGGTCGGCCACTTCTTCTTCGAAAAGAACCGCCCGGCGACCTTTCAGCACCCGTTTTACAGCTTGTTGGGGGACTTTGTGATGTACCGCGACATGATTCTGGGCAAGGTGCCGTTCTAGGCGAACGACCGTTTAAACGATGAAAGTTCCTGCATCCGGCGACATAAAAATCTTTTTGTCATTTGCGGTGCTGTATCCTGCCAAGGCTTTTTGAGAGCGCGGAATCACCTGCGATTGAAAAAACAGACCTTGCGAGGAGCGACGACGATGCACGAGATACCTAATCTCCCCTTCCCAAGCCTGCACCCTACAGAGCAGCCAACACCGCAGCAGGCCAGCGATAAACAGCCTGAGGCCAAAAAAGAAGCCAAACCAGTCGACAGCAAAAGCCAGGACTGACGCCGTACCAGACCGTGTGGAAAGCGCAACGTTAAGCGCTTTCCACACTGCCTGAATGAATCGAGGCCCCGCCATGACCGATACCCTCCCCGACAACCCGGACACCGCTGTACTCGACGCAGCCCTGCAGATGGTCGAGGTGTGGAACCGCCTCAGCGCGGAGAAACAGGCCGTACTGCTCAAGCGTTTCGGCACCCAGGAAAACGCGCTGGCCGCCCTGGTCACCACCCAACTGCTGGCCCCTGCGCGCGCCTGAGGTCTTTTTGATCCGAGGTTTTTGTGTTTTAGCGCCCTGCGCGAAGCAAACCACCGGTATCATTAGCAACCTATCTTTACCTGCTGCGACAGTGGACCCCTCCCATGCTCGATACCCAGCGCCCCATGGCGGTCACGCTGCAAGTTGTTTCCATCGTCCTGTTCACCTTCATCGGCTACCTGAATATCGGCATCCCCCTGGCCGTGTTGCCGGGCTATGTCCACAGTGAACTGGGCTACGGCGCGGTGATTGCCGGCCTGGTGATCAGTGTGCAATACCTGGCTACCCTGCTGAGCCGCCCGTACGCGGGCAAGATCATCGACAACCTGGGGAGCAAGCGCGCCGTGCTGATCGGCCTGGCCGGCTGCGGCCTGAGCGGCGTGTTCATGCTGCTCGCTGCGTGGTTCTCCAGCCTGCCGGCCTTGAGCCTGGGCAGCCTGTTGATCGGCCGCCTGGTGCTGGGCAGCGCGGAAAGCCTGGTGGGCTCGGGCGCCATCGGCTGGGGCATCGGCCGGGTCGGCGCGCAGAACACCGCCAAGGTCATTTCCTGGAACGGCATCGCCAGCTACGGCGCACTGGCGGTCGGTGCACCGTTGGGCGTCGTGCTGGTGAAGAGTTTCGGGTTGTGGAGCATGGGGGTCAGCATCATCCTGCTGGCCATCGTCGGCCTGCTGTTGGCCTGGAACAAGGTCGCCGCACCGATCGTGGCCGGCGTGCGCCTGCCCTTCATGAATGTGCTGGGCCGGGTATTGCCCCACGGCTGCGCGCTGGCGCTGGGCTCGATTGGATTTGGCACCATCGCGACCTTCATCACCCTGTACTACACCACCCAGCACTGGGATAACGCGGTGTGGGCATTGAGCCTGTTCGGCGCCAGCTTTATCGGTGCACGGCTGCTGTTCGGCAACCTGATCAACCGGATCGGCGGGTTTCGCGTGGCGATTGCCTGCCTGTCGGTGGAGATCCTCGGCCTGCTGTTGCTATGGCTCGCCCCGGATGCCAGCCTGGCCCTGGCCGGCGCGGCGTTGAGCGGGTTTGGCTTCTCCCTGGTGTTTCCCGCCTTGGGCGTCGAAGCCGTCAACTTGGTACCGGCGTCCAGCCGAGGCTCGGCGGTGGGGGCTTACTCGCTGTTTATCGACCTGTCGTTGGGCATCACCGGCCCGCTCGCCGGTGCCGTGGCGGCGGGGTTTGGCTTTGCGTCGATCTTCCTGTTCGCCGCCCTCGCCGCCTTGGGTGGCTTGCTGCTCAGTGTTTACCTGTACCGACAAGCGCCGAAAGCCCGTGAGGCACGCGGCGACTAAAAATCGACCTTGCCACGCCCAGCCTTGATGCTGCCGCGCTTGGTCTTGGATTCGAGGCGACGCTTTTTCGAGCCCAGGGTCGGCTTGGTCGGGCGGCGCTTTTTCTCCACCTTGGTAGCGCTGAGGATCAACTCCACCAGGCGCTCCAGCGCATCCGCGCGGTTCTGCTCCTGGGTCCGGTATTGTTGCGCCTTGAGCACCAGCACGCCTTCGCTGGTAATGCGACTGTCACGCAGCGCCAGCAACCGTTCCTTGTAGAAGTCCGGCAGCGACGATGCGGGAATATCAAAGCGCAGGTGCACGGCGCTCGACACCTTGTTGACGTTCTGCCCACCAGCGCCCTGGGCGCGGATAGCGGTCAGCTCGACCTCGGCATCCGGCAGGTGCACGTTGTTGGAAATTACCAGCATCAATCAAAAACCTTAGGCAACGGACAAGCCCAACTCAGACAAGAGCATCGACGCCTGGGCTTTGGAAATCACGGCGCCTTTGAACAGTTTGGCATCATTGAGGCGAAACCCGCTCAAATCCGCACCGCGTAGGTCGGCGTCGGCAAAGTTGGCGCCATTGATGCGAGCATGGGCGAGGCTGCAATCGATCAGCTCAGCCTTGCGAAAGTCGGCATCAGACAAATCGCTGTCGGAAAAATCCAGGTTATTCAGCACGGTGCGTGCGAACGACAATCCAGACAGAAAAGCGCTGTTCAGCCGCGTTTCGCTGAAACTCAGGCCCAGCGAGGCGCAATGGGTGAAGTTGGCGCCGGTCAACTTGCAGTGTTCAAAACTGGCCTGGGAAAGCTTGCTGCGCTGCCAGCGGGTGTTGTTCAGGTCGCAGTTGTGGAATTGCGCTTCCAGCAGGTTGGCCGCTTCGAAAATGGCAAGGCTGGCACGGCAGCTTTTCCACAGCGTGCCTTCCAGGCGAGCCCCCAAGAAAGAAGTCTGGACCAGGATGCAGCGTTCGAACACCCAATGATCCAGGGTCATGCGCGACAAATCGGCGCCGCTCAAGTCCACGCCAGTGAGGCGCAAGGGGCCGGAGTGCTGGTCAATCAGGTCTTCCAACTCATCACGCTGAAAGGCGCCGCCGTCGATATCGATGTGTTGCATGGGACCTCCGGGCACGCTCGAAAAAACCAGGGGCGATTCTAACCCGCTCACCCAAACAAAAAACCCGGCACGGCGCCGGGTCTGCTGTTTGAGGAAAGGTCCTACTCCAGAACTGCCCCCGTTGTGCTCACGGCCGCACGTGCCTTGCGTTTGTTCTTGATCCCATAACACACCGCCATAAACGCCACCCACACCGGAATCGCGTACACCGACACCTGGATCCCCGGGATCATCAGCATGATCACCAGGATGAACACCACGAACGCCAGGCAAACGAAGTTGCCGTAGGGGTACCACAACGCCTTGAACAGCGGCACCTGGCCGGTGCGGTTCATGTGCTGGCGGAATTTGAAGTGGGAGAAGCTGATCATCGCCCAGTTGATCACCAGCGTGGCCACCACCAGGGACATCAGCAGTTCCAGCGCGTGCTGCGGAATCAGGTAGTTCATCAACACCGCCACCAGGGTGATCGCCGCCGAGGCGAGGATGGAACGCACCGGCACGCCGCGCTTGTCGATCTTGGCCAATGCCTTGGGCGCATCGCCCTGCTCGGCCATGCCCAGCAACATGCGGCTGTTGCAGTAGGTGCCGCTGTTGTATACCGACAGCGCCGCCGTCAGCACCACAAAGTTAAGGATATGCGCGGCGGTGTTGCTGCCCAGCATCGAGAACACCTGCACGAACGGGCTGCCGCTGTAGGCATCACCGGAAGCGTTGAGGGTTTCCAGCAGGCTGTCCCACGGCGTCAGCGACAACAGCACCACCAGGGCGCCGATGTAGAAGATCAGGATGCGATAGATCACCTGGTTGATCGCCTTCGGGATCACGGTACGTGGCTTATCCGCCTCGGCAGCGGTGAAACCGAGCATTTCCAGGCCGCCAAAGGAGAACATGATGATCGCCATGGCCATCACCAATCCGCCGACGCCGTGGGGGAAGAAACCACCGTGGTCCCACAGGTTGCTCACCGACGCCTGCGGCCCGCCGCTGCCGCTGACCAGCAGGTAGCTGCCCAGGGCGATCATGCCGACGATGGCCACCACCTTGATGATGGCGAACCAGAACTCGGCCTCACCGAACACTTTGACGTTGGCCAGGTTGATCAGGTTGATCAGCACGAAGAACGCCGCGGCCGAGACCCAGGTCGGGATCTCCGGCCACCAGTAGTGCACGTATTTGCCGACGGCGGTCAGTTCCGACATGCCCACCAGGATGTACAAAATCCAGCAGTTCCACCCCGACAGGAAGCCGGCGAAACCACCCCAGTACTTGTGGGCAAAGTGGCTGAAGGAACCGGCGACCGGCTCTTCGACGATCATTTCGCCAAGCTGGCGCATGATCATGAAGGCAATGAAGCCGCAGATGGCATAACCCAGGATCATCGACGGCCCGGCGGATTTGAGCACCCCGGCCGAGCCGAGGAACAGGCCGGTACCGATGGCGCCACCGAGGGCGATCAGCTGGATATGCCGGTTTTTCAGGCCGCGTTTCAGCTCGCCTGAAGAGGAATGGGGTCCACTCATGAAAAGGGTCTCACGCAAGGTTTGAGAATTTTGACTGCAGGTTGCTGCGTTGAATCAACGACTCAAGCAGCGCCGCTCAAACCCCAGCGCAGGCACCAGGAGTACAGCGTCTTTCTTACGGTCATGCGTCACCTGTTTGTTTTTATCTGTGACGAAATCGAACCCGTCCGGCTCGTGGCCAGGCGGAGTGATCAGGGTGGGTAAACCCTGAGGTCTTGGCCTTTTGCGTGGATACGCAAGGGGGTCACAGTAAAACGCGGCGCATTGTACACCGCTCGACAGCTTGGGGCCGCCTGCTCAAGGCGAGTGCGACGATCTGTCAGGTAATCCTTACAGGAAAGAATCGGCCAACAATGTGGTGATTTGCGCGTAAATTAATCGTTACAGCATGGAAAATTCACGTTACAGCTGTGATCTGAATAAAAAATGGCGGTCAGAAATTTCCCGTAATTCAGCAGCGCCAGCTGTCTGTTTTTCCTGAAGAAAAAATCAAACCGGGAAAACAGAACAAAAAATCCAAATGAAACCGTGTCAATAAAAATTTTGCATTTTGAAACACTCTCTCCTAGGTTCTTTCCACTTGCCCACGAAGCCCGTTGGCAAGCCGTTCTCAAACACCGTCCTCTAGGAGATACACCATGCAAGCACTGGAAAACGACCTGGAAACCGAACTGCAACTCGACGACTGGTTTGAAGCGCCGACCCATGAGGCGGCCGTTGAAATGATGCAAGCTGACGCCGTTGTGCCATTTGGCACCGCGATGTGGCCTTTCTAAAAGCCGGCACGCTCCCGGCAGGTGCCGTGCACGGCACCTGCTCCCTTACCCAAGGCACAGAAGGATGTACGTCATGGACAAGGCCCGCGCCGTCGAACACTTTCTCTACTACCTCGCGCACCATCCGGCCCTCAGTGGCCTGAGCCGCCCCACCGTGCTGCTGGGCCATACCGAGCGCTACGACGCCATCGCCCAGGCGATCACCCAGGGCAGCGCCGCGCGTTTCAACTTCCAGGTGCAGCGCCTGGACCTGGCCGCCAGCGACACCCTGGCCACAGCCATCGAAGCCTGCGACCTGTACCTGTTTCTCTACGACTCCTCTACCCTGCCCAACCCACGCGCCGAAGGCCCGGACTTCATCCGTGCCCTGCAGGGCGTGATGGCCGAACACTGGAAAAAATCCCTGCTGTTCAAGGATTACGGCGACTATTTCTACGACACCTTCAGCGTCGAGCCGCAGCGCATCGCCGACCTCAACGCCACGCTGATTCGGCGCATGTCCCAGGCCAACGTGCTGAGCTTTACCGACAAACATGGCTCGCGGCTGGAAGCGCCAATGAGCAGCATCAAGAAGTGGACCAATATCAACGGCGTCGGCAACCACGACCTGGCGCCGGGTGAGATCGCCACCCACAGCGAAGCGATCAATGGCCAGGTGCGGTTTGTCGGCACCTTTCTCAGCACCATCCCGTTCGCACGCAAATACGGCGTGCTGGAGTCACCGCTGGAGCTGTGGATCGAGAACTCGACCATCTGCAGCGTGGCCAGTGAAGTGCCGGGGTTGGCCGATGATTTCAACAAGTACCTGAATGCCAATCCGTCGAACCGGCGTGTGGAAGAGTTGGGGATTGGTACCAATGAAGGGGTGAAGGACCTGTATGCGCGCAACGCCGGGTTCGAGGAGCGCCATTGCGGGTTGCACCTGGGACTGGGAGGTGGGCAGAAAGGCAGCCATCATCTGGATCTGATCTTTGCCAGTGGGGTGTTGGCGCTGGATGACAAGCCGGTGTTTGACGGGTCCTTTGCGTTCTGAGCAAAGCGTTAACCAACGCTGAAAATCTGAATGTGGGAGGGGGCTTGCCCCCGATGGCAGTCGGTCAGTTGATGTATGTGGTGGCTGCCATACCGCTATCGGGGGCAAGCCCCCTCCCACAGTTGAATGCATTTCAAATTCAGATAAAAAAAAACGCCAACCCGAGGGTTGGCGTTTTTTATGCGGCGATCAAATCACTGCGGCTTCTTGCGACCAAAACCAGGACGCTGGCCGGAACCGGCCGGTGCGCCACGGCGCTTGCCAGACGGCTCGTCCGCGACCAGTTTCGGGCCAGGGCGCTTGTTCGCCGCCGGCTTGGCTGGACGCTTGGTGCTGGCGTTGTCGGCTGGGCGATCCGCTTCACCTCGGTTGCTGCGACCACCGGCCGGGGCCGGACGCGGTGCACGCGGCGCACGCTCGCCTTCCTGACGCGACGGCGCGGTTGGGCGGCGCTCACCTTCGATCTGCGGCTCTCGGGAGATACGACCGCCAGTCGCCGGTGCATTCAACGCAGGTCGCAGGGTGCGGGCAACACGCTCGGTGCGCGCCACCGGGCGCGACGATTTACGCTGCATCCGCTCAAGCTTGTCTTTGCTCTTGGCGTTCATCTGCGGCATCGCCACCGGCGTCAGGCCGACTTCGGCGCTGAGGATGTCGACTTCGTACTGGCTCATTTCGCGCCAGCGGCCCATCGGCAGGTCGGAGTTGAGGAACACCGGACCGAAACGCACGCGCTTCAGGCGGCTGACCACCAGGCCCTGGGATTCCCACAGGCGACGCACTTCACGGTTACGGCCTTCCATCACCACGCAGTGGTACCAGTGGTTGAAACCTTCGCCACCCGGTGCCTGCTTGATGTCGGTGAACTTGGCCGGGCCGTCTTCCAGCACCACGCCCGCCTTGAGGCGCTCGATCATCTCGTCATCGACTTCACCGCGTACACGCACGGCGTACTCGCGGTCCATCTCGTAGGACGGGTGCATCAGGCGGTTGGCCAGCTCACCGTCAGTGGTGAACATCAGCAAGCCGGTGGTGTTGATGTCCAGACGACCGATGTTGATCCAGCGGCCTTCTTTGGGCTTGGGCATCTTGTCGAACACGGTCGGACGGCCTTCCGGGTCGTCACGGGTGCAGATCTCGCCATCGGGTTTGTTGTACATGATCACGCGGCGCACCGATTCGGCGGCCTCTTCACGCTTGATGACCTTGCCATCGATGGTGATTGCGTCGTGCAGGTCGACGCGCTGGCCGAGGGTAGCCTCGACGCCGTTGACCTTGATGCGCTTCTGGGTGATCCAGGCTTCGACGTCGCGGCGCGAGCCCACGCCGATACGCGCCAGCACCTTTTGCAGTTTTTCGCCTGCTGGGCCGATTTCCTGGCTGTCGTTCTGGTCTTTGTCGTTCATCTTAAGCACCTCCCGGTGGGTCGATTCAGGCATGGCCTGAAGAGTGTTGAAAGCGGGGCTTTGGCCGAATAGCTCGGCAAAGGGTCGCGAATCATACGCGCATGGCGCGCGTTGCGCATCAGAGACTAGTCGATTAGTGGCCGGCAGTCGGTTTTTCCGCCGACCGGTGAGCCATGTGGGATCCGTGTCAATCTTCGAACTGGCGACGCTCGGCCTCGATGGCTTCGGCCAGGGCCCGGGCTTCGTCTTCTTCCTCGCTCAACGGCGGCTGTTCGAGAGCGGCGACGGCGGCCAGGAGTTTTTCGCGGGCTTCAGCGACGCCGAGGATGTCTTCTTCAGGGTCGGGTTCTGGCTCGGGATCGGTTTCCTGGGGTTCTGCCTCAGTCGCACCGTCACGCAACAAGTCATCAAAGTCGGTCTTGATGCCCTGCTCCATGTCGTCCAGTTCCAGCAGCAAGGTATGGAAACTGGTTTCGTCCTTCGGCTCTTCCGGCTCGGCGGTGGCGTCGGCCAGTTCCTGCAGGCCGGCCGGGACGGGGGCGTCGTCGAAGTCGAGCACCGGCTCGGCTTCCATCTCGCGCAATTCGGCCAGCGGCGGCAGGTCGTCGAGGTTTTTCAGGTTGAAATGGTCGAGGAACACCTTGGTGGTGGCAAACATCGCCGGTTTGCCGGGCACGTCACGGTAACCGACGATGCGGATCCACTCGCGCTCCAGCAGCGTCTTGACGATGTGGCTGTTGACCGCCACGCCCCGCACGTCCTCGATCTCGCCCCGGGTGATGGGCTGGCGATAGGCGATCAGCGCCATGGTCTCCAGCATCGCCCGCGAGTAGCGCTGGGGGCGCTCTTCCCACAGGCGGCCCACCCAAGGGGAAAATTTCTCACGAATCTGCAGGCGATAACCCGACGCCACCTCGCGCAGTTCGAACGCACGACCGTCGCAGGACTTGCGCAGAATCTCCAGCGCCTTCTTGAACACCGGCGGTTCGGGGCGTTCGGCTTCTTCAAAGAGTTCGAACAAGCGTTCCAGGGATTGCGGTTTGCCCGACGCCAGTAGGAAAGCTTCCAGCAGCGGTGCCAGTTCGCGGGGTTCAGTCAGATTCATCGATTCAGCTCGTTATTCGGCTCGCGCCCGCACGTGGATAGCCGCAAAAGGCTCATTCTGGACCAGCTCGACCAAGGACTCCTTGACCAGTTCGAGGATCGCCATAAACGTCACCACCACTCCCAGGCGCCCTTCTTCGGCGGTGAACAGCTCGACAAACGGCACAAAACCGCCGCCCTTGAGGCGCTCCAGTACGTCGCTCATGCGCTCGCGGGTGGACAGCGCCTCGCGGCTGACCTGGTGACTTTCAAACATATCGCCACGGCGCAGCACCTCGGCCATGGACATCAGCAATTCTTCCAGGGTCACGTCCGGCAACAGTTTGCGCGCACGGGCCTCGGGGGCATCCAGCTTGGGCACCACCACGTCGCGGCCCACCCGGCTCAAGCCATCGATGCCTTCGGCGGCGGCCTTGAAGCGTTCGTACTCCTGCAGGCGGCGGATCAGTTCCGCGCGTGGGTCGTCTTCTTCGGCTTCCACCGTCTCCGAACGCGGCAACAGCATGCGTGACTTGATCTCGGCGAGCATGGCAGCCATCACCAGGTACTCGGCGGCCAGCTCCAGGCGCACCGACTGCATCAACTCCACATAGCCCATGTACTGGCGGGTGATCTCTGCCACCGGGATGTCGAGGATGTTGATGTTCTGCTTGCGGATCAGGTACAGCAGCAAGTCCAGCGGGCCTTCGAACGCCTCAAGGAAGACTTCCAGCGCGTCCGGCGGAATGTACAGGTCCAGGGGCATTTCCATGACCGCCTGGCCATACACCATGGCAAACGGCAGTTCCTGCTGGGCCCCCGCCTGGCTGTCGACGGTTTCCACGGCCGACATTCAGGCCTCGACCATGAACGGAGCCGGATCGCCGCAACCCACGCGGATCACTTCGGGTTCGCCGTCGGCCAGGTTGATCACGGTGGAGGCCTTGTTGCCGCCGTAGCCGCCGTCGATGATCAGGTCGACGTGCTTTTCCAACAGCCGGCGCATTTCGTAAGGATCGTACAGCGGCTCGTCTTCACCCGGCATGATCAACGACACGCTCATCAACGGCTCACCCAGCTCTTCGAGGAGCGCCAGGGCAATGGGGTGCTCTGGCACCCGCAGGCCGATGGTGCGTTTCTTGGGGTGCAGCAGCAGGCGCGGCACTTCGCGGGTAGCGTTGAGAATAAAGGTGTAGGGCCCCGGCGTGTGCGCCTTGAGCAGGCGAAAGGTGCCGGTGTCGACCTTGGCAAACAGCCCCAACTGGGACAGGTCGCTGCAGATCAGCGCGAAGTTGTGCTTGTCGTCCAACTGACGCAGGCGTCTTACCCGCTCGACCGCACCCTTGTCGCCGATCTGGCAACCGATGGCGTAGGACGAGTCGGTGGGGTAGATCACCACGCCGCCGGCGCGGATGATCTCGACGGCCTGTTTGATCAGGCGCGCCTGGGGGTTTTCCGGATGAATCTGGAAGAATTGACTCACGTGTTCTACCTGTTCAGACGGTGGCAATAATGGGGTCATGCTTGAATCGCCCCCACAAGAGCGGCAAATCTTCCGGGACGGGGCGATACTCGCCGATCTCGGACCAGCCGCCTGGGCCATGAAAATCACTGCCGGCGCTGACCAGCAGACCAAATTCGCGGGCAAGAATCGCCAGGCTGCCGACCTGTTCGGCGGGTTGATGCCCGTTGACCACTTCGATTGCGTGGCCGCCCGCTCCAATATAGTCGGCAATCAGCTTGCGGCGCTTGCTGCGGGTGAAATCGTAGTGCCAGGGATGGGCCAGGCTGACCCAGGCCCCGGAGGCCCGCAGGGTCTCGACGGTGTCTTCCAGGGTCGGCCAGTGTTGCTTCACATCCCCCAACTTGCCGGCGCCCAGCCATTTGCGGAACGCTTCGGCGCGGTCCTTTACAAAACCTTCACGTACCATCCAGTCGGCAAAGTGCGGCCGGGCCGGTGCGTTACCGCTGTCACCCAGTTCCTGCTGGATGGCGCGGGCGCCGTCCAGGGCACCGGACATACCTTTGAGGCCGAGTTTGCGGCTTATTTCTTCGGACCGCAGCCAGCGACCATCGTGCAGTTGGGCGATGGCTTCAACCAAAGGCGGGGCTTTTTGATCAAAACCGTAGCCGAGCACATGAATGGTGGCGCCGCCCCAGGTGCAGGACAATTCCACACCGTTGACCAACTGCATGCCCAAGGCATGCGCGGCTTCCCGGGCTTCGTCGAGGCCTTCGAGGGTGTCGTGGTCGGTCAACGCCAGGACTCGCACGCCTTTTTCAAACGCACGCGCAACCAGTACCGCGGGCGCCAGGGCACCGTCGGAGGCCGTGCTGTGGCAGTGCAAATCAACATTCACGGGGATCTGTAACCTCAAGTCAGCTGGCGCTTTCGCTACCAAGGATGTTTGTTATTATGCCGCCACATCCAGCTTCTGGCTCTTACTGTGAAACAATTCATCGACTTCATCCCGCTGTTGCTGTTTTTCATCGTTACCAAGCTCGACCCCAGGGTCATCGAAATCGCCGGTCATGCGTTCTCGTTCGGGGGCATCTACAGCGCCACCGCCGTACTGATCATCAGCTCTATCGTCGTCTACGGCGCCATTTTCATCTCCCAGCGCAAGCTGGAAAAAAGCCAATGGCTCACCCTGGTCGCATGCCTGGTATTCGGCGGCCTGACCCTGGCGTTCCACAGCGAAACCTTCCTCAAATGGAAAGCACCGGTGGTGAACTGGCTGTTCGCCCTGGTCTTTATCGGCAGCCACTTCATCGGTGACCGCCTGTTGATCAAGCGGATCATGGGACACGCGCTGACCCTGCCGGATCCGGTGTGGACACGCTTGAACGTTGCGTGGATCGTGTTTTTCCTGTTCTGCGGCGCCGCCAACCTGTTCGTGGCCTTTACCTTCCAGGACTACTGGGTCGACTTCAAGGTCTTCGGCAGCCTGGCCATGACCGTGCTGTTCCTGGTCGGCCAGGGTATCTACCTGTCGCGCCACCTGCATGACGTCGCCCCTACCACCCCGAAAACCGAGGATTGACATGCTCTACGCCATCATTGCCACCGACGTTGCCGACTCGCTGGAAAAACGCCTGAGCGTGCGCCCGGCCCATGTCGAACGCCTCAAGCAGCTGCAGGCCGAAGGCCGTATCGTGCTGGCGGGTCCACACCCTGCTGTAGACAGCAACGACCCAGGCGACGCCGGTTTCACCGGTAGCCTGATCGTCGCCGAGTTTGCCTCCCTGGCCGATGCCCAGGCCTGGGCCAAGGCTGATCCTTATGTAGCTGCCGGCGTTTACGCCGACGTCGTGATCAAGCCGTTCAAGCAAGTCCTGCCTTGATAACGGCCACGCCGAACCTAATCGGTTCGGCGCGCTCCTAATTGCTCATTATTCTCGGTAACCTGCCGACAACATTCTGAATATTCGTGTGGAATCAGGAGTTCCGATGCGCTTACGTCAGTTGTGTCTGTTGGCAGTGGTAATGATCGGGGCTACGGCCCACGCTGAAGAAACCTCGAACACCGGCAGTTCCACGCCTCTGTCCTTGAGTGCCGGCGCCCAGATCACCGAGTTGCAGCAGCGGTTGAAAGAAAGCGAACACCAGCGTGAAGAATTGAGCAAGCAACTGCAAAACGTAGAGGCTACCCGCGAAAGCGCCCAACTGAGTCGCCTTCGCCAAGAGAACCAACGCCTGGCCCAGCAACTCAAAGAAACACAGGGCGGCGCCTTGACCCGATGGCTGACCGAGCAGCAACAATGGTTCGTCACCGGTGGGGCCGTCGCGCTGATCGCCTTGCTGTGCGGGATCTTCGCCAGCGGTGGGCACCGTCGCCGTCGACAATGGCTAAATTGAGTGAGTCATGAGCGAGCTGTTACTGATAGATGATGACCAGGAGCTCTGCGAGCTGCTGACCAGTTGGTTGAGCCAGGAAGGCTTCCAGGTGCGTGCCTGCCATGACGGCTTGAGCGCCCGCAAAGCCTTGGCTGACAGCGCCCCGGCCGCGGTGGTACTCGACGTGATGCTGCCCGACGGCAGCGGCCTGGAACTGCTCAAGCAATTGCGCAACGACCACCCGGAGCTGCCGGTGCTGATGCTCTCGGCACGCGGCGAACCGCTGGACCGCATCCTCGGCCTGGAACTGGGCGCCGACGATTACCTGGCCAAGCCCTGCGACCCACGCGAGCTTACCGCCCGGCTGCGCGCCGTGCTGCGCCGCAGCCACCCGGCCGCCGTGTCCACCCAGCTCGAATTGGGCGACCTGTGTTTCAGCCCGGTGCGCGGCGTGGTCAGCATCGATGAACAGGAATTTTCCCTCACCGTCTCCGAAAGCCGCCTGCTGGAAGCCTTGCTGCGCCAGCCCGGCGAGCCGCTGGACAAACAGGAACTGGCGCAGATCGCCCTGGGTCGCAAGTTGACCCTTTACGATCGCAGCCTGGACATGCACGTGAGCAACCTGCGCAAAAAAATCGGCCCGCACCCGGACGGACGGCCACGCATCGTGGCGTTGCGCAGTCGGGGTTACTACTACAGCCTGTAAAAACACGCGGGTTCCGTGCTGATGCAAAAAGCCCAGCTGGCAGGCTGGGCTTGTTGTTCAAGGGGTTTTCATCGCGTCGGTCGTCGCCTTGATGATCGCTTTCGCCGCTTCGACACTGATGGGCAGTGGTGCCTGCAAATCATCTGGATCAGATTTGGGCCGGTGGTGGAAATACCGTAGCAGCGCGATCAACAGCAGGGTCGGGACGGTTGAGAGGGCCACGATGATCGGAATATCACCCGTACTGTGCGGACGCACGGCGCTGAAAAAATACCAGGCGCCTACCGAGACGCGAATGTTCCCCAAAAAGACAAAGCCCAACAGCGCTACGTAAAACAACAAGATCAATACCACGGTGACGGTCGTCAGTCGCTTCTCCCACCTGAAGCGCCAGGACTCTCTGCGCAGATAGTCGCTGATCAGGCCAGGATTATCAGCCTCCCCTCCCGCCAGGTCGTCGCTGGTGTCCATCATAAAAGCCCAATCGCCTTCAGCCTGAATTCCATTGCTGCCGTCGACACACCAAAAGCATTGGCCAGCTTTACGATGTCTGTGACGCGCTGCTCAAGCACCATATGTTTCACCAGCGCGGCAGGCATCAACAGAGCAGCGGCAAATCGATTGGCTGCGATCTCTTTCGGGTCCCTGGACTTGGCACTGAACTGCTCGGAAGTATCTCGAGGTGCGTCCAGGTCTCCGTGCACATGGTGACCAATCTCGTGCGCAATGGTGAAACGCTGCCTTACCGGCGCATCCATGAAGTTGTAAGTAATCAGCGGAGCGCCGTCCCGGAAGGAGTAATGGCCGCTTTCATTCGGTCGCCAGGTATCCGGTTCAAAAGGTGCAAGCGCCTTCACCTCGATAGCCATTGCCTCGGCAATGGCTATCGGGTTCACCGGCAACCGACCATTCCAATGGGCACGCAGGACGTCGTCTGCAGTTCGGTACTCCATGCGGCCTCCTTAAAGATGGCTGGAACGGTAGTTTGACGGGGTCAGAAATGAGATCGAAGTCTGAACAAGTCGATAGACCCCGTCAAATTGTAGTTGACAGGTTAAAAATATTTAGCATTCAGGACCCCATCGAAAAAACTGTTCATTTATACAGTCATCGCGACCACACGCCAACTCCCTTAAGGCATGCTGTAGCAATTGAGTGAGCCCCTCTTTTCCTATAGCTATCGGCAGTTTTGTCAACTCAGCCCAAAACCCTCTTTACCCAAGCTTTACCCACACCTGACCGCCGCTGACCTTGATCGCCTTAATCTACTCACATCCGGACTCACCGGAATAGAGACAGGAGAATCACCATGCGCAAGACCCTTATCGCTTTGATGTTCGCCGCCGCCCTGCCGACCGTTGCCATGGCGGCAATGCCCGAAGGCCCAGGCCCGATGGGCGGCCCTGAAGGCCATATGATGGGTGGCCCGGGTCACGGCGGCGAACACGGTCCGCGTGGCAAAGGCGGGCCCTTCAGCCAACTGGACCTGAGCAAGGAACAGCGCGAGCAGATCCGCAAATTGATGGGCGACCAGTGGCACGCTCGCAAGGACCTGACCAGGAAGTACCTGGACAAGCTCCCGGCTGCTGACCAGAAGGCCATGCAGGACGAAATCGCCGCCGGCAAGCAGAAAACCCAGGCGGATATCCGCGCCGTACTCAAGCCTGACCAGCAGAAGAAATTCGACGAGATCATCAAGCAGCAGGAACAGCGCCGCGCCGAATGGAAGGAATTCCAGGCCTGGAAAGCGCAACAGCCGCAAAAAGCGCAATAATGCCCCCGCGTTAACGCTCCCAGCCCAGTGGCCCCCGCCACTGGGCTTTTCCTGCTTGAGGGTTTCCTGTGCGTTCATTGTTCTGGCGCATCCTGGCCAGTTTCTGGCTGGCCATCGCCTTGGTTGCCGGGTTGTCGATCCTGCTTGGGCATATGCTCAATCAAGATGCCTGGATTCTCAGCCGTCACCCAGGCCTCAACAACCTGGCCGAAGAGTGGACCCAACTCTACGAAACCCAGGGTGAGGACGCTGCTCAGGATTTGCTGCAACAGCGCAAACGCCAGTACCACATCGACGTGCAGGTGCTCAACGAAAGCGGCGAGCCGGTGGTGCGCGGCACCTTTCCCCGCCGCGCCGCCGCCTTTGAAGCCCGCCAGAACGATAGCAAGGACAGCCACCTGCCCTGGCGCCGCCTGACCGCTGAATACACCAGTGAGAAGACCGGCGACACTTACCTGTTGATCTACCGCATCCCGCACCCGGAACTGGACGAATGGCATCGCAGCAGCCTGACATGGCCGTTGAGCGCATTGGTCATCGCCTTGGTGGTGCTGACCCTGTTCAGCCTGTTCGTGACGCTGTCCATCACGCGCCCCTTGAGCCGACTGCGCGGCGCCGTGCATGACCTGGGGCAAGCCACCTACCAGCAAAACAGCCTGGCGCAGCTGGCCAACCGACGCGATGAATTCGGCGTGCTGGCCACCGACTTCAACCGCATGGGCGCGCGCCTGCAAAGCCTGATCGGCAGCCAGCGCCAGTTGCTGCGCGACGTGTCCCATGAACTGCGTTCGCCGCTGGCCCGCCTGCGCATCGCCCTGGCCCTGGCCGAACGCGCCAGCCCCGAAGAACGGGAAAAACTCTGGCCTCGCCTGACCCGCGAATGTGATCGCCTGGAGGCACTGATCAGCGAGATCCTGGTGCTGGCCCGCGTCGATGCCGATAACGCCAGCGCCGAAGAGATCGACCTCAACCCGTTGCTCAAGACCCTGCAAAAGGACGCCCAACTCAGCGCGCCCGACCAGGTGGTGCAGCTCACCACCGATCCCGAACTGCACCTCAAGGGGTGGCCGACCATGATCGAACGGGCAGTGGACAACCTGCTGCGCAACGCCCAGCGCTTCAACCCGCCGGGCCAGCCGATCGAGCTGCACGCCCACCTTCACGGCGAGCATATTGTGATCAGCGTGCGCGACCACGGCCCCGGCGTTGACGCCGAACACCTGAGCCAATTGGGCGAACCGTTCTACCGCGCCCCAGGCCAGACCGCACAAGGTCACGGCCTGGGCCTGGCGATTGCCCGTCGCGCCGCCGAGCGCCATGGTGGCAGCCTGTTCCTGGCCAATCACGCCCAAGGCGGTTTTATCGCCAGTATCGACCTGCCGCTGGAACCCGGGATTGCCACACCGGCCTGATGATCTTCTATAGTGGCCCTTCTCTCAAGGAGGGCCATTGATGACTGACCTGTTGACTCCCATCCAAGCCGCACTCGATCTACCACGCACGCCGCTGACCAGCACCGAAGCCGGCGCCCTGCCCTCGGCCTTTGCCGTCACGGACCTGGCCGTTGCCAGTATCGGTGCGGCCGGCCAGGCCGTGGCCCAGTTGATCCAGCAACAGACCGGGCGCCTTCCCGGCGTCAGCGTAGACCGGCGACTCGCGTCCTTCTGGTTCTCGTCTTCGATTCGTCCGGTAGGCTGGGAGACCCCGCCGCTGTGGGACCCGGTGGCCGGTGACTACGCCAGCGCCGATGGCTGGATTCGCCTGCACACCAACGCCCCCCACCACCGCGCCGCCGCCGAACGGGTACTGGGCAAGGTGGCTGATCGCATCGCGATGGCCAACAAAGTTGCCACTTGGAATACCGCCGAACTGGAACAGGCGATTGTCGATGAAGGCGGTTGTGCCGCGCAGATGCGTACCTGGCAAGCCTGGCAAACCCACCCTCAGGGCCTGGCCGTCAATGCCGAAGCCCTGGTGCAGCGCCAGACCTTTGCAACCTCCGTCAAAAAGCCCTGGCTCGGCTCGGTGGCGCGGCCGCTGGCGGGCCTCAAGGTGCTGGACCTGACCCGCGTGCTGGCCGGCCCGGTGGCCAGCCGCTTCCTCGCAGGGTTGGGTGCGGATGTATTGCGTATCGACTCGCCGACCTGGAACGAACCCGGCGTGGTGCCCGAAATGACCCTGGGCAAACGCTGCGCCCGCCTGGACTTGAAAAGCGCCCAAGACCGCGAGGTTTTCGAACGCCTGCTCACAGACGCCGACATTGTGTTCCACGGTTACCGTGCCGACGCCCTGGAACAACTGGGCTACAGCGCCAGTGACTTGCAAACCCTCGCCCCCGGCCTGATCGACGTGAGCCTCAACGCCTACGGCTGGAGCGGCCCGTGGCGCAATCGCCGGGGTTTCGACAGCCTGGTGCAGATGAGCAGCGGGATTGCCGCCGCGGGCATGGCCTGGAAACAAGCGGACAAACCGGTGCCGCTGCCATTGCAGGCGCTGGATCACGCCACCGGGTATTTGATGGCGGCCAGTGCGATTCAGGCACTCAGTGAGCGATTGAAATCCGGCCGTGGTGGGTCGGCGCTGTTGTCGCTGGCGCGTACGGCGAAGTTGCTGGTGGACGCCGGACAAGTGCCGGAGCAGCCGGCGTTGCGGGCCGAGCAACCGAGCGATCAAGGCCTGGTAGTGGAACAGACGGCCTGGGGCCAGGCGCATCGATTGTTGCCGCCGGTGACTATCAGCGGCACGCCGTTGCAGTGGGATCTGCCGGCTGGGGAACTGGGTTCACACCGAGCGCAGTGGTGACTCGACTATCGCCATCGGGGGCAAGCCCCCTCCCACATTTTGACCACATTCCAAAGGATGTACTCGGTCAGGTGTGGGAGCTGGCTTGCCTGCGATGAGGCCAGTACAGGCACCATCAATCTGAGCGCTGCAACAACGTCCAGAGATGCTGCGCTGCATACGCCCGCAACGGCCGCCACGCCTCGGCCCGCGCCAGCAACTGTCGCGCCGACACCGGCCCTCCTTCCAGCGCCGCCAGCGCATTGACCAACCCGATATCCCCCGACGCAAATGCATCCGCCTCACGCATCTGGCGCATGGTGATGTACTGCGCGGTCCAGTCGCCAATCCCCGGCAACGCCACCAAGCGCGCCACACCTTCCTTGAGGCTGGCCTTGGGTTCGAACACCTCAGGGTCATCCAGGAGCGCCTGCGCGACACCGGACAAGGTCCGCCCACGCGCCTTCGGCATGCCCAAGGTGGCCAGGTCCGCCGCCGCCAGCACCTCGGGCGCGGGGAACACATGGGTGATACCGGCGTACGGCGTCTCAAGCAGTTGGCCATACTGCGCCACCAACTTGCCCGCCAAGCGAATCGCCGCCACCACCGTAATCTGCTGGCCCAGCACTGCACGAATCGCCAACTCCAGACCGTCCCAGGTGCCCGGCACACGCAGGCCGGGACGGGCCGCGACCAACTGCGCCATCAAGGGGTCCGTGGCCAATTGCGGGTTGATCCGTTGGGGCTCGGCATCCAGATCAAACATGTTGCGCACGCGCCGCTCGATCTCGGGCAGCGCCGCCGCCTCCGGAAAATCCACCGCAACGTCCAACCAGTCACCCGCGCCCGGCGCGACGCTGAGCCAGCCATGCCGGCCACCCACGCTGATGCTGCGCCGGTAAACGCCGGCCTCTACGGTCTCCATACCCGTAATCGCCCGCGCCGCCAGAAAACCCACCATCGCCGCCCAATCATAAGGCGGCTGATACGTCAGCCTCACAACGACAATACCCCACTGTACAGCCCATACGCCGCCAGCCCTGCGCCGGTGATCACACAGCTGAAAATGCCTTTTTCCATGTGGGTAAACAAGGGCTGGCGCTGCTCACGCTTGGCGAGGGCAAACAGGATCACCCCCGGCGCATACAACAGCGCCGACAGCAGCAGGTACTTCAAGCCCCCGGCGTAGAGCAGCCACACGGCGTAGCCGAGTGCAATCAGGCCCACCAGCAAGTCCTTCAAGCGCTGGCCGTGGGCATCTTCGTAGGTTTCGCCGCGCCCGCTCAATAACACGGCATACGCCGCCGACCACAGGTAGGGCACCAGGATCATCGACGAGGCCAGGTAAATCAGGGTGGTGTAGGTGCTGTGGGAAAACAGCGTGATCACCAGGAACACCTGGATCATCACATTGGTCAGCCACAGCGCGTTGACTGGCACCTGGTTGGCGTTTTCCTTTTTCAGGAACGCCGGCATGGTCTTGTCATGGGCCGTGGCGTAGAGGATTTCCGCACAGAGCAGCGCCCAGGACAACAAGGCGCCGAGCAGTGACACCGCCAGGCCGATGCTGATCGCCATCGCACCCCAGGGGCCGACGATATGCTCCAGCACACCGGCCAGGGACGGGTTTTGCAATTGCGCGAGTTCCGGCTGGCTCATGATGCCCAGGGACAACACATTCACCAGCACCAGCAGGGCCAGCACGCCCAGAAAACCGATCACCGTGGCGCGGCCCACGTCCGAGCGTTTCTCGGCCCGCGCCGAGTACACACTGGCGCCCTCGATGCCGATAAACACAAACACGGTGACCAGCATCATGTTGCGCACCTGGTCCACCACGTTGCCCATATTCGGGTTGCCCAGGCCCCAGATATCGCGAGTGAAGATATCCGCCTTGAACGCTACGGCGGCGATCACGATAAACATCAGCAACGGCACGATCTTCGCCACCGTGGTGATCTGGTTGATGAACGCTGCCTCCTTGATCCCGCGCAGCACCAGGAAATGCACGGCCCACAGCAACAATGATGCGCAGCCGATGGCCACCGGCGTGTTGCCCTGGCCGAACACCGGGAAAAAGTAGCCGAGGGTACTGAATAGCAACACGAAGTAACCGACGTTGCCCATCCACGCGCTGATCCAGTAGCCCCAGGCCGAGGAGAACCCCATGTAGTCACCAAACCCGGCCTTGGCGTAGGCATACACGCCCGAATCCAGTTCGGGCTTGCGATTGGCCAGGGTCTGGAACACAAAGGCCAGGGTCAGCATGCCGACCGCGGTGATCGCCCAGCCGATCAACACGGCCCCCACCTCGGCGCGTGCGGCCATGTTTTGCGGCAAGGAAAAAATCCCGCCGCCGATCATCGACCCCACCACCAAGGCAATCAGGGCACCAAGACGCAGTTTCTGGGCCGGTTGAGACATGAACACTCCTGAAAGAACAGCAACTTGAGCTGACAACCGTGCACTCGGCTAATTAACTCAGCGAGTGTAGCGGTTATTAGTGAAGGCGATAAAACAGACGAGCTCATAACACAATGGCATGTCAGGTCGTCCCGTTCAGGCGTATTTAGAATTTAAATACGCCCGGGGCTGAGACTTCGTAAAACATCGTTCAAAAAGTTTGCACATTCAGGAATACGGACTAGCTTCAAACGTCCATAGACTTGGCCAAATGATTAATCAAAAAGGGATAGATGGCTCTGCGCCAAGCTTTCCCGAGGATTTGCATCGCCCACGAACTTCTACCCTAAGTCATTAATTCACAATGGAATGTGCCAATGAAGTGATCTGAGTCAGCTGTTTGATTAGCGCACGGATTTATTCTGTGGTCTCTCTTCTCCTGCATTGGAGTTATGCGATGTCTGAATCTCCCGGAAAACTACGACTCGGCGCACTGGTTGCACTTGTCGTGGGCTCGATGATTGGCGGCGGGATCTTTTCACTGCCGCAAAACATGGCTGCCAGTGCCGATGTCGGCGCGGTATTGATTGGTTGGGTAATTACCGCCATCGGCATGTTGACCCTCGCTTTTGTGTTCCAGACCCTCGCCAACCGCAAGCCCGACCTCGACGGTGGCGTGTACGCCTACGCCAAGGCGGGTTTCGGCGATTACATGGGTTTCTCGTCCGCCTGGGGTTACTGGATCAGTGCGTGGCTGGGCAACGTGGGTTACTTCGTGTTGCTGTTCAGCACCCTGGGTTACTTCTTCCCCATTTTCGGCGAAGGCAACACGCCGGCTGCGGTGATCGGTGCCTCGGTGCTGCTGTGGGCCGTGCATTTCCTGGTGCTGCGCGGGATCAAGGAAGCGGCGTTCATCAACCTGGTGACCACCGTCGCCAAGGTCGTGCCGCTGGTGCTGTTCGTGCTGATCGCGCTGTTCGCATTCAAGCTGGACATCTTCACCGCCGACATCTGGGGCGTGAAAAACCCCGACCTGGGCAGTGTGATGAACCAGGTGCGCAACATGATGCTGGTCACCGTGTGGGTGTTCATCGGCATCGAAGGCGCGAGCATCTTCTCGTCCCGTGCGGAAAAACGCTCCGACGTGGGCAAGGCCACCGTGATCGGCTTTATCACCGTGCTGCTGTTCCTGATGCTGGTGAACGTGCTGTCCCTGGGGATCATGACCCAGCCGGAACTGGCCAAGCTGCAGAACCCGTCGATGGCCGCCGTGCTGGAGCATGTGGTAGGCCACTGGGGCGCGGTGCTGATCAGCGTCGGTTTGATCATCTCGCTGCTGGGGGCACTGCTGTCGTGGGTGCTGCTGTGTGCGGAGATCATGTTCGCCGCCGCCAAGGACCACACCATGCCGGAGTTCCTGCGCAAGGAGAACGCCAACCACGTACCGGCCAACGCCCTGTGGCTGACCAACGCCATGGTGCAGATATTCCTGGTGATCACGCTGTTTTCCGCCAGCACCTACCTGTCGCTGATCTACCTCGCCACCTCGATGATCCTGGTGCCCTACCTGTGGTCGGCGGCCTACGCGTTGCTGCTGGCGGTACGCGGCGAGACTTACGAAAACGCCATTGCCGAGCGCAAGAAAGACCTGTTCATCGGCGCTATCGCGCTGGTCTATGCGGTCTGGCTGCTCTACGCCGGCGGCGTCAAATACCTGCTGCTTTCCGCCCTGCTGTATGCCCCCGGCGTGATCCTGTTCGCCAAGGCCAAGCATGAACTGGGCAAACCGATTTTCACCAACGTCGAGAAGCTGATTTTCGCCGCAGTAGTCATTGGCGCCTTGGTGGCTGCCTATGGCCTCTACGACGGCTTCCTGACTCTGTAATTCTGACTGGAGGATCTGTAATGACCACGGAAAAAGTGAAGTACGGCGTACATTCCGAAGCCGGCAAACTGCGCAAAGTCATGGTGTGCTCCCCAGGTTTGGCCCACCAGCGGCTGACCCCCAACAACTGCGATGAACTGCTGTTCGATGACGTGCTGTGGGTGGCCCAGGCCAAGCGCGATCACTTCGACTTCGTCACCAAGATGCGCGAGCGGGATATTGATGTGCTGGAAATGCACAACCTGCTCACCGACATCGTCGCCATCCCCGAAGCATTGGACTGGATTCTGGAGCGCAAGATCACCGCCAACACGGTTGGCCTCGGCCTGGTCGATGAAGTCGGCTCCTGGCTGCGCAGCCTGGAGCCGCGCAAAATCAGCGAGTACCTGATTGGCGGCGTGTCGGCCGACGACCTGCCGAGCAGCTTCGGCGGCAAGACCATCGAGATGTTCCGCGACTTCCTCGGGCATTCGAGCTTCATCCTGCCGCCGCTGCCCAACACCCAGTTCACCCGCGATACCACCTGCTGGATCTACGGCGGCGTGACGCTGAACCCGATGTACTGGCCGGCGCGACGCCAGGAAACCCTGCTGGCCTCGGCCATCTATAAATTCCACCCCGAGTTCACCAACGCGGACTTCCAGATCTGGTACGGCGACCCCGACCAGGAGCACGGCGCCTCCACCCTGGAAGGCGGCGACGTGATGCCGATCGGCAACGGCGTGGTACTGATCGGCATGGGCGAGCGCTCATCCCACCAGGCCATCGGCCAACTGGCGCGCAACCTGTTCAAGAACAAGGCGGTGGAGCGCGTGATCGTCGCCGGCCTGCCGAAATCCCGCGCGGCGATGCACCTGGACACCGTGTTCAGCTTCTGCGACCGCGACCTGGTGACCGTCTTCCCCGAAGTGGTCAACCAGATCGTGCCGTTCACCCTGCGCCCGGATGAGAGCAAGCCGCACGGCATCGACATCCAACGCGAGAAAACCAACTTCCTCGAAACCGTGGCCGCAGCCCTCAACCTCAAGGCACTGCGCGTGGTCGAGACCGGCGGCAACAGCTTCGCCGCCGAGCGCGAACAGTGGGATGACGGTAACAACGTGGTGGCCGTGGAGCCTGGCGTGGTGATCGGTTACGACCGCAATACCTACACCAACACCCTGCTGCGCAAGGCCGGCGTGGAAGTCATCACCATCAGCGCCGGTGAACTCGGCCGCGGGCGTGGCGGCGGCCACTGCATGACCTGCCCGATCATCCGCGACCCTATCGACTATTAAGGAGATTCCATCATGGCTTTCAATATGCGCAACCGCAGCCTGCTGTCGCTGATGCACCACACCACCCGCGAACTGCACTACCTGCTGGACCTTTCACGCGACCTCAAGCGCGCCAAATACACCGGCACCGAGCGTCCGCACCTGCAGGGCAAGAACATCGCGCTGATCTTCGAAAAAACCTCGACCCGCACCCGCTGCGCGTTCGAAGTCGCGGCCCATGACCAGGGCGCCCACGTCACCTACATCGACCCGGTGTCGTCGCAGATCGGCCACAAGGAAAGCATGAAAGACACCGCCCGCGTGCTCGGCCGCATGTTTGATGCGATCGAGTACCGTGGCTTCGAGCAGGAAATCGTCGAAGAGCTGGCCAAGTTCGCCGGCGTGCCGGTGTTCAACGGCCTCACCGCCGAATTCCACCCGACCCAAATGATCGCCGACACCCTGACCATGCGCGAACACAGCGACAAGCCGCTGCATGACATCAGCTACGCCTACCTCGGTGACGCGCGCTACAACATGGGCAATTCGCTGTTGATGATCGGCGCCAAGCTGGGCATGGACGTGCGCATCGGCGCACCGAAAGCGCTGTGGCCGCACGCGGACTTCATCAAGCAATGCCAGGCGTTTGCCGAAGAAAGCGGCGCACGCATCACCATCACTGAAGACCCGAAGGAAGCAGTGAAAGGCGTGGACTTCATCCACACCGATATCTGGGTCTCCATGGGCGAGCCGGTGGAAGCGTGGGACGAGCGCATCGAGCAACTGCTGCCGTACCAGGTCAACGCCAAGATGATGAAAGCCTCGGGCAACCCACGGGTGAAATTCATGCACTGTCTGCCGGCGTTTCACAACAGCGAAACCAAGGTGGGCAAGGACATCGCCGCGCGGTACCCGAACCTGGCCAATGGCGTGGAGGTGACTGAAGAGGTGTTCGAGTCGCCGGCCAACATCGCGTTCGAGCAGGCGGAAAACCGCATGCATACCATCAAGGCGATTCTGGTGTCGGCACTCGCAGATATCTAAACCTCTAGTTGGCAATGAGGACAAACGTGGGAGCCGGGCTTGCCCGCGATGCAGGCACCTCGGTCTTTCAAGAAGGCTGCAGTGATGCTATCGCAGGCAAGCCAGCTCCCACATTGACCGCGTTCCTTCATCAGAACTTTCAGAAGGACATTTTGTATGCGCATCGTCGTAGCCCTGGGCGGCAACGCCCTCCTGCGCCGTGGTGAACCCATGACCGCGGACAACCAGCGCTCCAATATCCGCATCGCCACCGAACAGATCGCCAAGATCCATGCCGGCAACGAGCTGGTGATCGCCCACGGCAATGGCCCGCAGGTCGGTCTGCTGTCGTTGCAAGCGGCGGCCTACACCCAGGTGTCACCGTACCCGCTGGACGTGCTCGGCGCCGAGACCGAAGGCATGATCGGCTACATCATCGAACAGGAACTGGGCAACCTGCTGGACTTCGAGGTGCCCTTCGCCACCCTGCTCACCCAAGTGGAAGTGGACGCCAAGGACCCTGCCTTCAAGAACCCGACCAAGCCCATCGGCCCGGTGTATTCCAAGGCCGAAGCGGAGAAACTCGCCGCCGAAAAAGGCTGGGCCATTGCGCCGGATGGTGACAAGTACCGTCGCGTTGTTGCCAGCCCACGGCCCAAACGCATTTTTGAAATCCGCCCGATCAAGTGGCTGCTGGAAAAAAGCGCTATCGTGATCTGCGCTGGCGGCGGCGGCATCCCGACGATGTATGGCGAAGACGGCAAGCTGCGCGGGATTGAGGCCGTGATCGACAAGGACCTGTGTTCTTCGCTGCTGGCCTCGCAACTGGACGCCGATTTGCTGGTGATCGCCACCGACGTCAACGCGGCCTTCATCGACTACGGCAAGCCGACCCAGAAAGCCATCGGCCAGGCCCATCCCGACGAAATGGAAAAGCTCGGCTTCGCCGCCGGTTCCATGGGCCCCAAGGTGCAAGCGGCCTGCGAGTTCGCCCGCAAGACTGGCAAAACCGCCGTCATCGGTTCACTCTCGGACATCGAAGCCATCGTCCAGGGCAGCGCCGGCACCCGCATCAGCACGGCAACACCTGGCATCACCTATCTGTGAAGTAGAGGAGAGACGCCTATGGCCACCTTTGAACCCGGTCACTTGCACGTTGAACGTCACGCACTGAATGCCCAGGACTACAGCTACAACCTGTGCATCGACTACGAAGTCAGCCAGGACCCAAAGGAGGGCAAGGGCATGCTGTTCAAGCTGCATGGCTCGGTGCAGGGCAAGGACCTCAAGGAAGAGTTCTTCCTGCCCAAGGACCAGGCGTTCGACTTTGCGCGGCATGCGATGAACATCGCGCAGAAGTATGGGATGCCGAAGGTCGCGGTATTGAACGGCTCGATGCACAAGCAGTACGACCTGATGTTCGAGGATGTGCGGCATCAATTGGATGTGAAGGCCGGGGACCCGATCAAACCCGAACACCTGGAATAAAGGTCACTCAGCTTCAACGGTGGGAGGCGGCTTGCCCCCTCCCACATTTTGATCTCCAACATCTGCAAGGCATACTTGCCGCCTCCAGCTCCCCAGAATCGTTAGCGCCCCATGCGTATCCACGTCAGCTTCATCGACCGCGTCGGCATTACCCAGGAAGTCCTGGCCCTGCTCGGTGGGCGCAATCTCAACCTGGATGCGGTGGAGATGGTGCCGCCCAACGTCTACATCGACGCGCCGACCCTCAGCGCCGATGTGCTCGAAGAACTGCGCGACGCGCTGTTCAGCGTGCACGGCGTGCAGGCGGTGACCGTGGTGGACATCCTCCCCGGCCAACGCCGTCACCTGCAACTCGACGCCCTGCTGGCCGCCATGACCGACCCGGTGCTGGCGCTGGACAGCGCGGGCAAGATCCTGCTCGCGAACCCGGCGCTGATCGCCCTGTATGGCCGCGAACCGGCCGGCGAAAGCATCAGCGAACTGTTCAACGACCCTACGCTGCTGGACACCTTGCTGGAACAGGGCTTTCGCTTGCCGCTGCGCGAGATCAGCGTCAACGGTCAGACCCTGTTGCTGGACGCCACGCCGATCACTGACGCGGGCGCCCTGCTCACCCTCTACCAACCCAACCGCATCGGTGAACAACTGTCGGCGCTGCACCATGATCATGCGGAGGGCTTTGACGCGCTGCTTGGCGAGTCGCCGGTGATCCGCACCCTAAAGGCGCGCGCGCAGCGCGTAGCGGCGTTGGATGCGCCGCTGTTGATCCAGGGTGAGACCGGCACCGGTAAGGAATTGGTGGCGCGTGCCTGTCACGCCATCAGTGCACGTCACAGTGCGCCGTTCCTGGCCTTGAACTGCGCGGCGCTGCCGGAAAACCTCGCCGAGAGTGAGCTGTTCGGCTATGCGCCCGGTGCCTTTACCGGCGCGCAACGCGGTGGCAAGCCGGGGCTGATGGAACTGGCCAACCAGGGCACGGTGTTCCTCGATGAGATCGGCGAGATGTCGCCGTACTTGCAGGCCAAGCTGCTGCGTTTTCTCAATGACGGCAGCTTCCGGCGTGTCGGTGGCGACCGTGAAGTGAAGGTCAATGTGCGCATCCTCAGCGCCACCCACCGCGACCTGGAGAAGATGGTCAGCGAAGGCACCTTCCGCGAAGACCTGTTCTACCGCCTCAACGTGCTCAACGTCGAAGTACCGCCCCTGCGCGCACGCGGCCAGGACATCCTGTTGCTGGCCCGCTATTTCATGCAGCAGGCCTGTGCGCAGATCCAGCGCCCGGTCTGCCGCCTGGCGCCCGGCACTTACCCGGCGCTGCTGGGCAACCGCTGGCCGGGCAACGTACGCCAGTTGCAGAACGTGATCTTCCGCGCCGCAGCGATCTGCGAAAGTAGCCTGGTGGACATCGGCGACCTCGACATCGCTGGCACCTCGGTGGCGCGCCAGAGCGACGGCGAAATCGACAGCCTGGAACAGGCAGTGGAAGACTTCGAGCGCAACCTGCTGGAAACCCTCTACACCAGCTACCCCTCGACTCGCCAACTGGCCAGCCGCTTGCAGACTTCCCATACGGCGATTGCCCATCGTCTGCGCAAGTACGGCATTCCCACCGGCAAGCCCTGACTGGCTGGGTCGTTAGAGGTTAAATGCGGGAGGGGGCTTGCCCCCTCCCACATTGGCAGCATTCCAAACGTCGACCGCATTACAGATTTTGGTCTGAGAACGACATCCGCTGTACTGAAAGCGCTACAGCGTAACGATATCGCTACAACCCTGTTTTTTACGCGCCATGCAAGGCTTTGATCCACATAGGCTTTTTTTCACAGGCCCAACTGTAGCGAAATCGCTACAGCCAACATGCATATCCTCATAACCGATTTTATCAAGCTATTGATTTACAACGGTTTAATCACGTTGGCCGCGATATTGCTAAGCAACTCCCCATTATTCCAATCCCGTCCACCAGACGAATCTGGCCCTGAGGAGTTTCCATGAGCGAGTTGCGTTTCACTGAAGATCACGAATGGCTGCGCGCCGAAGCCGACGGCAGCGTCACCGTGGGTATCACCGCTTTTGCGCAGAACGCGCTGGGTGATGTGGTTTTCGTGCAACTGCCGGAGTTGCAGGCCTACGACAAGGGCGCCGAAGCGTCCACCGTGGAATCGGTCAAGGCCGCCAGCGGCGTGTACATGCCGCTGGACGGGGAAGTCCTCGAAGTGAACGACAAGCTTGACGGCAGCCCGGAACTGGTCAACGAAGACCCGATGGGCGAAGGTTGGTTCTTCCGCTTTAAACCGGCCGATGCCGGGGCAGTCGCTAAACTGTTGGATCAGGACGCGTACGATCGCCTGATCAAAGCCAACGCTGAAGCTTGAGGAGCGCGCCATGACCGTTAATCTCACCACCGCCAACGAATTCATCGCCCGCCATATCGGCCCGCGCCACGAAGACGAGCAGCAGATGCTCGCCAGCCTGGGCTTTGACTCCCTGGAAGCCCTGAGCGCCAGCGTGATCCCGGAAAGCATCAAGGGCACCAGCGTGCTCGGCCTGGAAGACGGCCTCAGCGAAGCCGAGGCCCTGGCCAAGATCAAGGCCATCGCCAGCAAGAACCAACTGTTCAAGACCTACATCGGCCAGGGCTACTACAACTGCCACACGCCGTCGCCGATCCTGCGCAACCTCCTGGAAAACCCGGCCTGGTACACCGCCTACACCCCGTACCAGCCCGAAATTTCCCAAGGCCGCCTGGAAGCGCTGCTGAACTTTCAGACCCTGATCAGCGACCTCACCGGCCTGCCGATCGCCAACGCCTCCCTGCTCGACGAAGCCACCGCCGCCGCCGAAGCCATGACCTTCTGCAAGCGCCTGAGCAAGAACAAGAGCAGCAACGCCTTCTTCGCCTCGATCCACAGCCACCCGCAAACCCTCGACGTGCTGCGCACCCGCGCCGAACCGCTGGGCATCGACGTGGTCGTCGGCGATGAGCGTGAACTGACCGACGTCAGCCCATTCTTCGGCGCCCTGCTGCAATACCCGGCCAGCAACGGCGACGTGTTCGACTACCGCGAACTGACCGAGCGCTTCCACGCCGCCAATGCCCTGGTGGCCGTGGCCGCCGACCTGCTGGCCCTGACCCTGCTGACCCCACCGGGTGAGTTCGGCGCCGACGTGGCCATCGGCAGCGCGCAACGCTTCGGCGTGCCGCTGGGCTTTGGTGGCCCGCACGCGGCGTACTTCTCCACCAAGGATGCGTTCAAGCGCGACATGCCGGGCCGTCTGGTCGGCGTGTCCGTCGACCGTTTCGGCAAGCCGGCCCTGCGCCTGGCCATGCAGACCCGCGAGCAACATATCCGTCGCGAGAAAGCCACGTCGAACATCTGCACCGCCCAGGTGCTGCTGGCCAACATCGCCAGCATGTACGCCGTGTACCACGGCCCCAAGGGCCTGACCCAGATTGCCCGGCGTGTGCACCAGCTGACGGCGATCCTGGCCAAGGGCTTGACCGCCCTGGGCCTGACCGTCGAACAAGCCAACTTCTTCGATACCATTACCCTGAACACTGGCGCCAAGACCGCCGCCCTGCACGACACGGCCCGCGCACAAAGCATCAACCTGCGCGTGGTGGACGCCGAGCGCCTGGGTATTTCGGTTGACGAAACCACCACCCAGGCCGATATCGAAGCCCTGTGGTCGATCTTCGCCGACGGCAAGTCCCTGCCGGCCTTCAACGCCAGCGTAGACAGCACCCTACCTGCCGCCCTGCTGCGCCAATCGCCTGTGCTCAGCCACCCGGTGTTCAACCGCTATCACTCGGAAACCGAGCTGATGCGATACCTGCGCAAACTGGCCGACAAGGACCTGGCGCTGGACCGCACCATGATCCCGCTGGGCTCGTGCACCATGAAACTCAACGCCGCCAGCGAAATGATCCCGGTGACCTGGGCCGAATTCGGTGCCCTGCACCCATTCGCCCCAGCCGAACAAAGCGCCGGCTACCTGCAATTGACGTCCGAGCTGGAAGCCATGCTGTGCGCGGCCACCGGCTACGACGCGATCTCGCTGCAACCGAACGCCGGTTCCCAGGGTGAGTACGCCGGCCTCCTGGCCATTCGCGCCTACCACCAGAGCCGTGGCGAGGAACGTCGCGACATCTGCCTGATCCCGTCATCGGCCCACGGCACCAACCCGGCGACCGCCAACATGGCCGGCATGCGCGTGGTCGTCACCGCGTGCGACGCACGTGGCAACGTCGACATCGAAGACCTGCGCGCCAAGGCCATCGAGCACCGCGAGCACCTTGCGGCCTTGATGATCACCTACCCGTCCACCCACGGCGTGTTCGAAGAAGGCATCCGCGAAATCTGCGGCATCATTCACGACAACGGCGGCCAGGTGTACATCGATGGTGCCAACATGAACGCCATGGTCGGCCTGTGCGCCCCGGGCAAGTTCGGCGGCGACGTGTCCCACCTGAACCTGCACAAGACCTTCTGCATCCCCCACGGCGGTGGCGGCCCGGGCGTCGGCCCGATTGGCGTCAAGTCGCACCTCACGCCGTTCCTGCCCGGCCACGCGGCCATGGAACGCAAGGAAGGCGCGGTGTGCGCCGCGCCGTTCGGCAGCGCGAGCATCCTGCCGATCACCTGGATGTACATCAGCATGATGGGCGGCGCAGGCCTCAAGCGCGCTTCGCAATTGGCAATCCTGAATGCCAACTACATTTCCCGTCGCCTGGAAGAGCACTACCCGGTGCTGTACACCGGCAGCAACGGCCTGGTGGCGCACGAATGCATCCTGGATCTGCGCCCGCTGAAGGACAGCAGCGGCATCAGCGTGGATGACGTGGCCAAGCGCCTGATCGACTTCGGCTTCCATGCGCCGACCATGTCGTTCCCAGTGGCCGGCACCTTGATGATCGAGCCGACCGAAAGCGAATCCAAGGAGGAACTGGACCGTTTCTGCAACGCCATGATCGCCATCCGCGAAGAAATCCGCGCAGTGGAGAACGGCACGCTGGACAAGGACGACAACCCGCTGAAAAACGCACCCCACACCGCAGCTGAACTGGTAAGTGAGTGGACCCACCCCTACACCCGCGAACAGGCGGTGTATCCAGTGCCATCGTTGATCGAAGGCAAGTACTGGCCGCCGGTGGGGCGTGTCGACAACGTGTTTGGTGACCGTAATCTGGTGTGTGCGTGCCCGTCGATCGAGAGCTACGCATAACCAAAGGATGCATTGGGTACAAATGTGGGAGGGGGCTTGCCCCCGATTGCGGTGCATCAGCCACAGATAAGCTGACTGACACACTGTCATCGGGGGCAAGCCCCCTCCCACACTAGATCGAGTCAACTTTCAGAAAATAATAAGAAACCGGAGAACAACCATGTCCCTTAGCGTGTTCGACCTGTTCAAGATTGGCATTGGCCCCTCCAGCTCCCACACCGTCGGCCCGATGCGTGCGGCCGCTCGATTCGTCGAGGGTCTCAAGCGTGACAACCTGCTGAGCGCCACCACCTGCGTCAAGGTGGAACTCTATGGGTCGCTGGGCGCCACCGGCAAAGGCCACGGCAGCGACAAAGCCGTAGTGCTGGGCCTGGAAGGCGAACACCCGGACACCGTGAATACCGAAACCGTGGCAACACGCCTGGCGCAGATGCGCAAGGACGGCCACCTGAGCCTGCTCGGTGAACACCGCATTGCGTTCAACGAGAAAGAACACCTGGCGATGATTCGCAAACCCCTCGCCTACCATCCCAACGGCATGATTTTCCGTGCCTTCGACGCCGCCCATATCCAGATCCGCAGCCGCGAGTACTACTCGGTCGGCGGCGGTTTTGTGGTGGACGAAGACGCCGCCGGTGCCGACCGGATTGTCGAAGACGCCACCCCCCTGACCTTCCCGTTCAAGCACGCCAAGGACCTGCTGAGCCATTGCACCACCTATGGGCTGTCCATCAGCCAGGTGATGCTGACCAATGAAAGCGCCTGGCGCCCGGAAGCGGAAACCCGCGCCGGCCTGCTGAAGATCTGGCAGGTGATGCAGGACTGCGTGGACGCCGGTTTCCGCAACGAAGGGATTCTGCCCGGTGGATTGAAGGTCAAGCGTCGCGCGGCGGCCCTGCATCGCCAGTTGTGCAAGAACCCGGAGTCGGCGTTGCGCGATCCGTTGTCGGTGCTCGATTGGGTCAACCTCTACGCCCTGGCGGTCAACGAAGAAAACGCCAACGGCGGGCGCGTGGTCACGGCGCCCACCAATGGTGCGGCCGGGATTGTGCCGGCGGTGCTGCATTACTACATGCGCTTCATTCCCGGCGCGAATGAGGATGGCGTAGTGCGCTTCCTGCTCACGGCGGCCGCCATCGGCATTCTGTACAAGGAAAACGCCTCGATCTCCGGCGCCGAGGTCGGCTGCCAGGGCGAGGTCGGCGTGGCCTGTTCCATGGCCGCCGGTGCGTTGTGTGAAGTGTTGGGCGGCAGCGTGTCCCAGGTGGAAAACGCCGCCGAAATCGGCATGGAACACAACCTCGGCCTGACCTGCGACCCGATTGGCGGACTGGTGCAGGTGCCCTGCATCGAGCGTAACGCCATGGGCTCGGTCAAGGCGATCAACGCAGTGCGCATGGCCTTGCGCGGCGATGGGCAGCACTTTGTGTCCCTCGATAAAGTGATCCGCACCATGCGCCAGACCGGCGCCGACATGAAAAGCAAATACAAGGAAACCGCCCGTGGCGGTTTGGCGGTCAACATTATCGAGTGCTGACGCCTAACAGCGCGCCAGCACGTTTTTCAGGAGCTGAATATGTCCACCGAAACCCTGTTGAAAACCCCTCTGCACGCCCTGCACCTCGAACTGGGCGCACGCATGGTGCCCTTCGCCGGCTACGACATGCCGGTGCAATACCCGCTGGGCGTGATGAAGGAACACCTGCACACCCGTGATCAAGCCGGTTTGTTCGACGTGTCCCACATGGGCCAGATCCGCCTCACCGGCGCCAACGCTGCCAAGGCCCTGGAAACCCTGGTGCCGGTCGACATCATCGACCTGCCGGTAGGCATGCAGCGCTACGCGATGTTCACCAATGAGCAGGGCGGCATTCTCGATGACCTGATGGTGGCGAACCTGGGTAACGACGAACTGTTCCTGGTGGTCAATGCCGCCTGCAAGGATCAGGACCTCGCGCACCTGCGCCAACACATCGGCGACCGGTGCACCATCGAGCCGCTGTTCGAAGAGCGTGCGTTGCTGGCGCTGCAGGGCCCGGCCGCGGTCAAGGTGCTGGCGCGCCTGGCACCGGAAGTCACCAAGATGACCTTCATGCAATTCGCCGCCCTGCGCCTGCTGGGCGTGGACTGCTATGTCAGCCGTTCGGGCTACACCGGTGAAGACGGCTTCGAAATCTCCGTGCCTGCCGCCAATGCCGAAAGCCTGGCGCGCAGCCTGCTGGCCGAGACCGAAGTACAGGCCATCGGCCTGGGTGCCCGCGATTCGTTGCGCCTGGAAGCCGGCTTGTGCCTCTACGGCCACGACATGAACACCGACACCACCCCCATCGAGGCCAGCCTGTTGTGGGCTATCTCGAAGGCCCGCCGTGCCGACGGTGCACGTGCCGGTGGCTTCCCTGGCGCCGACCAGATCTTCACCCAGCAGCAAACCGGCGTGAGCCGCAAACGTGTAGGCCTGCTGCCACAGGAGCGCACACCCGTGCGTGAAGGCGCGGAAATTGTCGACGCAGACGGCACCGTGATCGGCAGCGTGTGCAGCGGCGGTTTCGGCCCGACCCTCGGCGGCCCGCTCGCCATGGGTTACCTGGACAGCGCTTTTATTGCACTGGATACCGAAGTCTCCGCGCTGGTGCGTGGGAAAAAGGTGCCACTTCGTGTAAGTAAAATGCCATTTGTGCCACAACGTTACTATCGTGGCTGATTGACTGTTTCTATAAGTAACGAGGTTGCGTTAACGTGCACTAATCTGTAACGCAACCGCCATAAAACAGTGCACTTCCGATAGTCTTTTATAGAGGGATCAACCTATAACAAGTGACCAACTCTATCGAATAAGTCAGTTCCACACTGTTCAACAAATTGTCATGAGCCCCAGCAAAACCTGGGCTTTTGGCAGGGCTTGTTTTTTCTCTATTAGTTGGCGTAGAGTTTGCCCACTGTGTTTGCATGGGTCGCTTGGAACCTGGACCTGGGCAGTAGCTGAAGAAGTCCGCTACAACCCGTTCGACGTCTCTTACTTTCCTGCAACCCAGCCCAGTACTCTTTCATGCGAAAGGGGCTGTCATTAATTTTTAGCGTCAAGGAAATAAGAAAATGGCTGAACGTCAGAGCGGTACCGTCAAGTGGTTTAACGACGAGAAAGGGTTTGGTTTTATCACTCCAGAAAGCGGTCCGGATCTGTTCGTGCATTTCCGCGCTATTCAGGGCAACGGCTTCAAGAGCCTGAAAGAAGGCCAGAAAGTGACATTCGTTGCTGTGCAAGGCCAGAAAGGCATGCAGGCTGACGAAGTACAAGCAGAAAGCCACTGAGTTCTTCTGCGACAAAAAGCCCCTGATGGTGACATCAGGGGCTTTTTTATGTGCATTTGCTCGTAAAATGGCTTTTTTTCATAAGAGAGCCCTGCCATGTCGAAACCCCTGCTGAGCCCGCAAGGCGAATTCCCCGCCGTTGGCCTGGGCCGTCGCCTGGCAGCGATGTTCTATGATTTCCTGCTATGCACCGCACTGCTGATCGTCACCGCGTTTATCTACAAGCTGATCTGGATCGCGTTTGTTGGTGAAGCCAGGATGCGCACCCTCACCGAATCCGGCGCGCTGGATGGCGACCCGTTGCTGTCGACGATCCTTTTATTTGTGCTGTTCGGCTTCTTCGCCAAGTTCTGGACTCATTCCGGCCAGACCCTGGGCATGCAGGTGTGGGGCGTACGCGTGCAGAACGCTGACGGCTCGCGGATCAGCCTGTGGCAGGCGTTGCTGCGCTTCGTGGTGTCGATTGCGTCGTGGTTGTGCGTAGGGCTGGGGTTTATCTGGTCGCTGTTTGATAAACGCAAACGCAGCTGGCATGACATCTATTCCGACAGCCAGCTGGTTCGTATCCCCAAACAGAAAAAGTAGCGACTCAGGCGTTACCCGCCAGCTTCAAGCGCGCGGCCTGGGTAAAGTCCAACATGCGCTTGAGCGGACGCACAGCCTGCGGGATCACCGAAGGCTCGACGAATATCTCGTTACTGCCTTCACGCAGGCACTGCAACGTGCGCTCCAGCGTGTTCATTGCCATCCATGGACAATGCGCGCAACTGCGGCACGCCGCACCATTGCCGGCGGTAGGCGCCTCGACGAAGACCTTGTCCGGACACAGTTGCTGCATCTTGTAGAAGATGCCGCGGTCGGTGGCGACGATAAAGGTTTTATTCGGCAGGCGTTGGGCCGCGGCAATCAGCTGGCTGGTCGAGCCTACGGCATCCGCCAGCTCGATCACCGATGTCGGCGATTCCGGATGCACCAGGATGGCCGCATCCGGGTACAGCGCCTTCATGTCTTCCAACTGCTTGGATTTGAATTCTTCGTGGACGATGCAGGCGCCGTCCCACAGCAGCATATCGGCACCGGTCTGGCGCTGGATGTAAGTGCCCAGGTGTTTGTCCGGCCCCCAGATGATCGTCTCGCCGTTGTCCATCAGGCTTTCGACGATCTCCAGCGCGCAGCTTGACGTCACCACCCAATCCGCCCGGGCTTTGACCGCCGCCGAGGTGTTGGCATACACCACCACGGTGCGTTCGGGATGCTGGTCGCAGAACGCCGAGAACTCATCGACGGGGCAGCCTAGGTCCAGGGAGCAGGTGGCTTCCAGGGTGGGCATGAGGATACGTTTTTCAGGGGTGAGGATCTTGGCGGTCTCGCCCATGAAACGCACACCGGCGACCAACACGGTCTTGGCCGGGTGAGCGGCGCCGAAGCGCGCCATTTCCAGGGAGTCGGAGACACAGCCACCGGTTTCTTCGGCCAGGGCCTGGATCACCGGGTCACAGTAGAAGTGGGCAACCAGCACCGCATCCTGAGCCTTGAGCTCGGCGGCGATGGCAGTGCGCAGGCTCGCCTCTTCATCGGCGCTGAGGGCCTTGGGCTGCTTGGCGTCGAGGTGGGCTTGAACCAGAAGGCGTTCGGAAATTTGCGTCATGTTCGCAAGACCTGCAGGCGCAGTTGCGCGAAAGTCGAGTGTACCACCGGCTCTGGAGCCCTTCGGGCGCCGCCGGACGAAGTGATTGTGTTCATCAAGCACGGGTTAAGGTGAAGCTCGGCAAGGCTACAGAATATCGAATGGTTTCAAAAGCCTAATCTGGTGTTCGCGTGCGCCTGCGTCGGGCAAAAAAACGGGAAGCCCCACATGGGGCTTCCCGTATTTACCGCCGGTTTTTTTATCAAAAACGGTAAGTCACCGAGCCACCAAACCCGTTGGCACTGTTTTCATATTTGGCATCGTAAGTCAGGCCAACCTGGGAAAGGTTCTTCCGCACCTTGATCGGTTCTTCCTTGAGGTAGGAATACGCCACATCGAAGGTCAGGTTATCGACGGGCGTCCAGCCAGCACCCAAGCTGAAAACAGTGCGGTCCCCCGTAGGAATTCGAACGGAGCGGTCGGAGTTGTTGGTAGGCGTCTGGTCCACCGAGAAACCGGTCCGCAGTACGAGTTCTTTGTTGACCCGATAGGCCGCACCAATGGCATGGGACCAAGTGTCATGCCAATGCTGTTGTTCGGTGATCGAGCCCAGGCCACCGAATTGAGCGGTGAGGTCGGAGACCCCGTCGTTGTTGATGGTGATCTTCTTCAACTGGCTCCAACGGGTGTAGGTGCTGCCGAGGTACAAGGTCCAGTCATCATTGAGTTGATGGGTTACCGAGAAATCCACCGAAGAGGGCGTAGTCACATCCAGGCTGGCGTCATACTTTTGCGGCCCACCGTCGAAGGCATCGGAAATCAAACCGGACGCATGGGTCTTGCCGCTGAGGTGGTAGACCACCTGCGAGTGATAGGTCACACCGATGCGCGTGCTTTCAAGAGGCTGCACCAGGAGACCGGCATTGAACCCGGTGGCATTGTCGTCGCCTTTGACCTTCACGCTTTCGCCGGCTCCGCCACCCAGCGGCACATTGGAATCCAGCTCGCCACTGATGCGATTGAAGGTCGGGCCAAAGCCCACCGACACTTTGTCGTTGAAGGCATAGCTGACCGTCGGCTGCACGGTGATGACCTGGACCTTGCTCTTGTTGCCAAAGCCATTGCCCTGGAAGCTATGCTCATAGTCGGTCACCAGGCCGAACGGCGCGTAGATACCCAGGCCGAACGCCCAGTGCTCATCAATGGGCGTGACCAGGTAGCCCATCGGCACGGCAATGCCGGGCACCATGTCGCCCTTATTGGTGCCTGGGTTGTTGGCACCGAACTGCGAGGAACTGGCGTCCCTGATGTTGGATTTGGCATCGAGGTAAGTCGCGCCGAGGCTGACTTCATTCTGTTTCAGACGCGACATGCCGGCGGGGTTGCCGAACACCGTGCTGGCGTCTTCAGCGGAGGAGGAACGACCGGCGTAGCCCGTGCCCATTGAACTGATGCTTTGTTCATTGAGCGCGAAACCACCGGCGAACAACGGGGTTGAGGCAAGGGAAACGGCGAGCGCCAAGGCGCCTTTAAGAGTTTTGTTATTCATTATTAGGACTCGAATTGTGGGGCAGCGATGAGGAAGCTACCAACGTTCGAGCGACCGGTTTATGAAGAGTTTTTCATGCGCAGGATTGTCGGACAATTCTATGCATTTCAAAGACTTTGCCTGTTTTTTCGTTCCCAGTAATGACCTTGAAACCCGATTGTGACCCGTGGGTTTCGGCGATAGCATCAACCTCGCGCAGATGCAAAAAAGCCCCAGGCTTTTCGTTGGCCTGAGGCTGTCGGGTTTTCAGGCAGGCAAAAAAAAACCCGGAAATCCACACTTGCGTGGGCCTTCCGGATTTTCTAAACCGCCAAAAATGGTGGGTCGTGTGGGATTCGAACCTACGACCAATTGGTTAAAAGCCAACTGCTCTACCAACTGAGCTAACGACCCGCTGTGTGGTGGCGCGTATAATACTGATTTCTAAGGATTATTCAACACCTTATTTGAAATAAATCAGAAATAACGCGTTGGGTCAGTAATTCCGGCGGCTTGGAAGCCTTCTGCACGCAGTCTGCAGCTGTCGCATTTCCCACAAGCACGGCCGTCATCGTCTGCCTGGTAGCAGGAAACAGTCAGCGAATAATCGACGCCAAGTCCTACGCCTGCCTTCACGATGTCAGCCTTGCTCAGGTTTTGCAGCGGCGCCAGGATACGGAAGCCCTGCCCTTCTACGCCGGCCTTTGTCGCCAGGTTAGCCATGCGTTCGAACGACTCGACGAACTCCGGACGACAGTCAGGGTAACCTGAATAATCCACCGCGTTGACGCCGATGAAAATGTCGCGAGCGTGAAGCACCTCTGCCCAGCCAAGCGCCAGGGACAGGAACACCGTGTTACGTGCCGGCACGTAGGTCACCGGGATGCCTTCACCGGGGGTTTCTGGCACATCGATGCTGCTGTCGGTCAGTGCTGAGCCACCGATGCCGTTGAGGTTCAGGCCAATCACCTTGTGTTCGACCACGCCCATGTCGCGGGCGACGCGGGCCGCAGCGTTCAACTCGGCACGGTGACGCTGGCCATAGTCGAAGCTCATGGTGTAGCAGCTGTAGCCTTGCGCCTGCGCCATGGCAACCACCGTGGCGGAGTCAAGGCCGCCGGACAGCAGGATTACCGCGCGTTTTTGATCCATGGTGTGTTCAGTCATATCAGCGTCCTGGCTCGTCGTTCCAAAGGTATTTATGCAACTGCAATTGCAGGCGCACCGGCAGATTGTCCGCAACCACCCAATCGGCGAGGTCACGTGCATTCAGGTCATGGTGGCTTGGTGAGAACAGCACTTCGCCTGCACGGCGGTCCAGCCCGTATTGAATCAGCTTGGAGTTCGCCCATTCGTAGTCGTCACGCGAACAGATGACGAACTTGACCTGGTCGTTGGCCGTCAACAGCTCGATGTTCTCGTAGCGGTTGCGATGCGATTCCTTGGAATCGGGGGTCTTGAGGTCGACTACCCGGCTTACGCGGGGGTCAACTGCAGAGATATCCAAGGCGCCACTGGTTTCCAGGGAGACCTCGTAACCGGCGTCACACAGCTGCTTGAGCAATGGGATGGCATTTGGCTGGGCCAGCGGCTCACCGCCGGTCACACAAACGTAGCGCGGCTTGTAGCCGGCAACCTGCTCCAGGATGTCATCGAGGGTGCGCACCGTGCCACCACTGAAGGCGTAGGCGCTGTCGCAGTACTGGCAACGCAAGGGGCAACCGGTCAGGCGCACAAATACTGTGGGCAGGCCGGCCGTCCGCGTTTCACCCTGCAACGAGTAAAAAACTTCGGTAATACGTAATGTGTCTTGCATAGTCGCCACGGGCGTAACAGCTAAACAGGCTGTCCGCCTCCGTCAGGCACTTTGAGGGACCCCGCCAACGCGTAGACCCCAAAAAGCGTGTTTCATAAAAGGGCGTGGATTCTAACGAAAAAACCCGCGCAAGGCGCGGGTTTCTTCTAAACGGGTAAAACATCGCTTACAAGCGCTGCAAGTCCCGTTGGGCCAACTGGGCAGCGGAAGTCCCCGGATACTGGGCCACCACCTGTTGCAGAATACCTTTGACCTTGTCGGTATGACCCAGGCGGCGTTCTACGTCAGCGAGTTTGTACAGCGAGTCCGGCACCTTGGCGTGCTTGGGGTACAGCTGGCTGACCTTGGCAAATGCCTGGCCCGCGCCCTGTAGATCACCCTTTGCCAGGTTGACTTCACCTAACCAGTACTGGGCGTTGCCCGCGTATTGGCTGTTCGGGTATTTACGCAGGAAAGCGGTAAAGGCCTGGCTGGCCTTGTCGAAATCCTTGGCTTTGATCAGGTCGAAGGCTGCATCGTAATACAGCTTTTCCTTCGCCGGATCACCCGGTTCGCTGCTCGCGGCAGGGGCTTGGCTGGCAGCCGCCCCTGCTGCTGCACCGGCAGCAGCGCTAGGCGCGCCACCGGCAGGAGAATTATCAGGAGTTGCGGCAGGTTGAACGCCGGCTCCAATACGTTGATCAAGATCCTTGTAACGCTCCAGGCCTTCTTGCTTGAGCTGGTTCACCTGGTTTTGCAGTACCTCAATAGCGCCTTGCTGCTGCGCGATTTGATCCTGCATGCGTTGCAGCTGGTTGAACAGTTCGCCCTGTGCCGAGGGAGCGGACGTAGCCGCTCCCCCCGCATAGGCGCCGTTCGTGCCATAACCCGCTGGCGGATAACTGCTCCCGCTATTGTTATAGCCAGAGTTGCTATCTTCCACAGGAACCGCAGCCCACACCGCAAGCGGTGCGAGGCTGAGAGCCAATACAGTCAGAGCACGACGGCACGTTCGCATGACGAATTACTTACGCAGTTCGACGCGACGGTTTTGAGCCCAGGACTGCTCGTCGTGGCCAGTAGCAACTGGACGCTCTTTACCGTAGGAAACCAGTTCCAGTTGGCCTGGAGCAACACCTTGCAGTACCAGGTAGCGCTGAACGGCTTTCGCACGACGCTCGCCCAGTGCCATGTTGTACTCACGAGTACCACGTTCGTCAGTGTTACCTTCCAGAACAACGCGAGCGCCGTTAGCTTTCAGGTCCTTCGCGTGAACGTCCAGAGCGCGCATGGCTTCTGGTTTCAGGTCCGAACTGTCGTATTCGAAGTAGAAAGTGGTGATAGCGCGCAGAGCAGCTTCTTCGCTCAGGGAGCCGTCAACCGCACCAGTGTTAGCGCCGTAACCAGCGTTTGGATCAACAGCTGCGCCTTCACCGGCATTGTCGCCGCCTTTAGACGAGCAACCAACGGCTACGGACAGAGCCAGAGCCAGAGCAGCAAACTTACCAAACTTCAGCATTTCCATCGTGAAACTCCTAATGAACCCCAGTGTGTTAAGCAAATCTTTTTGTAGCGCCGCGTCAGTTCAGGTAAGGGGACCAGGATGGTTCTCTGACTTCGCCTTGTGCGGTAGGAAGCGGGAGCCTTACGCGTCCATTAATGGACACGAGCATCAAGACTCCCCGGCCCTGCTGGCGGGTGGCGTAGATTACCATGGTGCCGTTGGGCGCAACAGTGGCTGACTCATCAAGGTTGGTATCTGTAAGGATTTTTACGGTTCCGCGCTGCAAATCCTGGGCCGCAACCCGGAAATTAGTGAAACCATCCTGACGGTGAATCATCACCAACGTCTTTTCATCAGCCGAAAGCTTAGGGTTGGCGTTGTAGTTACCGATAAAAGTAACGCGCTCTGCACCACCACCATTCACATTCGCCTTATAGACCTGTGGCTTGCCGCCACGGTCAGAGGTGAAGTAGATGGTCGAACCATCCTTGCCCCAGAACGGTTCGGTATTGATACCTGGGCCGCTGGTTGCGCGAGTGATCTGGCGTGAAGCCATGTTCATCACGTAGATGTCCGGGTTGCCGTCTTTAGACAGCACGAACGCCAGGCGCGAACCATCCGGTGACCAAGCCGGCGCACCGTTGAGGCCTTCGAAGTTGGTGATCTGCTCACGACGGCCAGTATCAATGTGCTGGACGAAGATACGCGGACGCTTCTGCTCGAAAGACACGTAGGCAATACGCTTGCCGTCCGGCGCGAAGCGCGGCGACAGGATTGGCTCACGGGATTGCAGCAAGGTCACAGCGCGAGCACCGTCGTAGTCCGAACGCTGCAAGGTGTAACGAGTGTTGTCTACGGAGAAACGCTCAGCCGTTACATACAGCAGACGCGTCGAGAAAGCCCCCTTGATACCGGTGAGTTTTTCGAACGACTGGTCCGAGATGTAGTGGGCCATGTCGCGGATCTGCTCGGCCGTGCCCGAGACGCTGCCGGTCAAGACCTGCTGCTCGGTCGCCACGTTGAACAAGGCGTAGGTGATTTGCAGACGACCACCGGCCGGCGTGATATTGCCGACCATCAGGTACTGCGCGCCCACTGCTTTCCAGTCACGGAAAATGACTTCGCTGGCCTGGGTAGGCTGGCTGATCATGTTGCCTTTTGGAATCGGTGCGTAATAGCCGGAGTTGCGCAGGTCATCACTGACGATCTGGGCCATGTCGTCCGGCAGCACGCTGCCGCCCTGCCAGCCGAACGGTACTACTGCGATCGGAGTGGCCCGATCACTACCGCTGGTAACCAGGATGTTCTTTTCATCCGCCGCCGCTATCCCTGCCATACAGCAAATAACGACAAGCATTCCTCGAAGAAGGTTTCTCACAAGGCTAGATCCTCAGGTGTGAATGTCATCTTGAATGAACGATAGGGAGCGAAGTCGCTTGGTTTCATTCCCTGCATCTCGGTCAACCGGCCAATGTTCTTGACTGCGGCAACCGCCGAACTGTCGAACGAACCGTCACCACTGGACTTGGCCACGCTGACCGAAGTCACCGTACCGTCCGGCAACATGCCGATCTGCAGCACTACTGTCATGCCTTTGCGCGCCGAAGGTGGACGTGTCCAGCCTTCCGCTGCCCGTGCCCGAATCAGATCGTCGAAACTGCCCGCGACTTCATCACCACGTTCATCGGCCAAGGCTTGCTGACGCTGCGGCGTGTCGGAGAGCAAATCTGCCAAGGCCTGGGCCTTCTTCTCTTCGGCGGATTTGCGCGCTGCTTCCTGGGCCTTTTTCTTCTGGGCGTCGGCGGCAGCTTTCTTCTTCGCGTCGTCGGCGACTTTTTTCTTCGCCTCGTCTGCTTCAGCTTTTTTCTTGGCGTCTTCGGCGGCTTTTTTCTTCGCGTCTTCGACTATTTTCTTCTTGGCGTCTTCAGCGGCCTTTTTCTTGGCCTCTTCTTCGGCAGCCCTCTTGGCTTCTTCTTCAGATTTCTTCTTGGCTATATCAGCCAATTGTTTCTCTTCGGCCTTTTTCGCTTCGGCAGCTTTTTCGGCTTTCTTGGCTTCATCAGCCTTTTTCGCCTCGTCAGCCTTCTTGGCTTCGTCAGCCTTTTTCGATTCCTCGGCCTTTTGAGCCGCCTCTTCTTTCTTTTGTTCCGCAGCCGCCTTCACCGCTTCCTGCTCGACCTTCTTCTGTTCCATCTGTTCGACTTCAGTCTGGCGCGCAGCCGACTTCTGGGCCTCACCCGCAATCTTCTGATTGGTCTGGGTGGTGGCCTGACTTTTCGATTTCAGCTGATACAGGGTCGCCTGCACGATCGGCTTGGCTGGCGGCAGGTCCGGGGTCATGGCAAAGCTGACGAACAGCATGCCAAACACCAGGACATGCAGCGCAATCGCCCAGACGCTAGGCCAGAAGTAGCTTTCCGAGGCGGACGGCTCTCGCTGTTGCTGCATCAGGGCGCCTCGGTAATCAAGCCAACGTTACCCACGCCGGCCTTCTGCAGCCCGCCCATGGCGCCCATGACAGAGCCGTAGTCGACCGATTTGTCGCCACGGATGAACACCTGGGTGTGCTTGCCGCCTTCGTTGCCGGAGCGAATGATCTTGGTCACCGCATCGGTCATCGCAGGCAAAGTGAGAGCCTTGTCTTGCTGCTTCTGCGTGTCGACTTCGCTGCCAAGATTCCAGTAATAGGTCTTGTCAGCCTTGATCGAAATGGTCAGGACTTGAGTGTTGTTGTCTTGCGGCAAGGCTTCACTGGAAACCTTGGGCAAATCAACCTTCACGCCCTGGTTGAGCATCGGCGCGGTCACCATGAAGATAACCAGCAGCACCAGCATCACGTCGATGTAAGGCACTACGTTCATCTCGGCGACCGGCTTGCGCTTTTTGCGAGCTCGAGCGATTAAAGCCATTGGGAATTACCTGCTTATTCTTCGCTGGTGTGCACTTTACGGTGCAGGATCGCCTGGAACTCGTCGGCGAAGGTGTAGTAACGACCGATCAACGTTTCGCTGGTGGCAGCGAAGCGGTTGTAGGCGATTACTGCGGGGATAGCGGCAAACAGGCCGATCGCGGTGGCGATCAGGGCCTCGGCGATACCCGGTGCCACGGTGGCCAGGGTCGCTTGCTGAGCCTGGGCCAGGCCACGGAAGGAGTTCATGATCCCCCACACGGTACCGAACAGACCGATGTACGGGCTCACGGAACCGACGGTGGCGAGGAACGGCAGGCTTTGCTCAAGCTTTTCTTCTTCGCGGGAAATGGCCACGCGCATGGCACGGGCCACACCTTCCATCACCGCTTCCGGGTCAACGCCTGGCTGCTGGCGCAGACGGGAGAATTCCTTGAAGCCGGCGCGGAAGATCTGCTCGACGCCCGAGTCCGGGTCCGGGTTGCTGCCGGCCTGGCGGTACAGCTTGGACAGGTCGATACCCGACCAGAAGCGCTCTTCAAAGCTCTCCAGGGCACGTCGACCGGCACGCAGCAGGTTACTGCGCTGAAAAATCATGACCCAAGAGGTAACCGATGCGGCTACCAGGGTCAGCATGACCAGTTGAACCACAACACTGGCATTGCTGACCAGGCTCCACATGGAGGAATGGTCGACGACGGTAGGTTCCACGCTAAATCTCCTGCTTTGATTGTTTACCCGCGCCGCTTACGTCGGCAAAGGCCGCACGTAGAGCTTCGGGAATGGCCCGGGGTTTCAAGCTATTGGTGCGCACACAGGCCACCAGGAACTGCCCCTCACAGAGCAGCGTTGCATCCGTTGCCCGCCTGACCTGCTGCTTGAAACGCAGGCTGACACGGTTCAATTCGATTACTTCAGCGCTGACCAACAATTCGTCGTCCAGCCGCGCCGGCGCGTGATACCGCGCCTCGCTGGAGTGCACGACGAATAACAGGTCCTCCCCTGCCAGCTCGGACTGGGCAAAGCCCAGCTCCCGTAGCCGCTCGGTTCGAGCCCGCTCCATGAACTTGAGGTAGTTGACGTAATACACGATGCCGCCGGCATCGGTGTCCTCGTAATAAACGCGACAGCGATGTGCGAACGACTGATCCCCGTTTTGCGCGCGCATACTCTAGTGCTTACTCCTCAGGTTGCCAATCCGGCTGGGCAACTGTTTTTTCATTGTCTGAAACATTTCTAACGACTGAATGACGACGCCAGCCACTAGGACAGCACAAACCTCGGATAAATCGACTGGCTATAGGTTTTTAATCGTCCACTGCATCGAGGAATTCGTCTACTACGGGCATCTCGCCCAATCGTGACGGAATGTTTAACCCAAAGTGCAGATAGGCGTGACGCGTCACCACCCTGCCCCTTGGCGTGCGCATGATGTAGCCCTGCTGGATCAGGTACGGTTCCAGCACATCCTCAATGGTGTGACGCTCTTCACTGATGGCCGCCGCCAGGCTGTCGACGCCCACCGGGCCACCGTCGAACTTCTCGATCATGGTCAGAAGCAGACGTCGATCCTGGTGATCGAAGCCGTGCTCATCCACGTCCAGCAGGTTCAAGGCCAGGTCGGCCACGGCCTTGGTGATGTGCCCCTTGGCCCGCACCTCGGCAAAGTCTCGCACGCGTCGCAGCAGGCGGTTGGCGATCCGCGGCGTGCCGCGGGCCCGACGGGCGATTTCAAACGCGCCTTCCGGGTCCAGCGGCAAGCCGAGAATGCTCGCCGAACGGCTGACAATGGTCGCCAGATCAGCCGTGCTATAGAACTCTAGACGTTGAACAATGCCGAAACGGTCTCGCAGTGGGTTGGTCAGCATCCCTGCGCGGGTTGTAGCGCCGACCAGCGTGAACGGCGGCAGGTCGAGCTTGATCGAGCGGGCAGCCGGGCCTTCGCCAATCATGATGTCGAGCTGGAAGTCTTCCATGGCCGGGTACAACACTTCTTCGACGATCGGGGATAACCGATGGATCTCGTCGATAAACAGCACATCGTGCGGTTCAAGGTTGGTCAGCAACGCCGCCAGGTCACCCGGACGTTCCAGCACCGGGCCGGAGGTGGACTTGATCGATACGCCCATTTCCTGGGCAATGATGTTGGCCAGGGTGGTCTTGCCCAGGCCCGGTGGGCCGAAGATCAGCGTGTGGTCCAGGGACTCACTGCGCCCACGCGCAGCCTGGATGAACAATTCCATCTGCTCGCGCACGGTGGGCTGGCCAATGTATTCGGCCAGGCTCAGGGGGCGGATGGCGCGGTCCTGGACCTCTTCACGGTCGCGCGGGCCGGTGGCTGCAATCAGACGATCAGCTTCAATCACTTAAATCATTCCCTTCAGGGCGCGGCGGATCATGTCTTCACTGCTCAGGTTCTTGTCCTTGATGGCCGATACGGCCTTGCTGGCTTCCTGGGGTTTGTAACCCAGGGAAATCAGCGCGCTGACCGCATCGCTCTCGGCGCTCGCCACCTGGCTGGCCGGCATGTCCGGCTGGTTCGGTACAAGGGCGAACATGCTCGGTACGACCTCCCAGGCCTTGAAGCGGTCCTTGAGTTCCACCAGCAGGCGCTCGGCGGTCTTCTTGCCGACGCCTGGCACCTTGGTCAGCGCCGAGGTGTCCTGGGCCGAAACGGCACGCACCAGCTCATCCACTTCCAGGCTCGACATCAACGCAAGGGCCAGTTTCGGCCCTACGCCATTCAGGCGGATGAGTTCACGGAAGAAGTCACGGTCACGCTTGCCAATGAAACCATAGAGCAATTGCGCATCTTCACGCACCACCAAGTGAGTATGCAGCGTAATCGGCTCACCGACCGACGGGAGGCGATACAAGGTGGTCATGGGCACTTCCAGCTCATACCCCAACCCATTTACATCCAGAATCAGGTGCGGCGGCTGTTTCTCAGCCAGAGTGCCGCGCAAGCGTCCAATCACGGTTCAGATCCTTAAAGCTAGGGTCAGAGCAAGGCCCGACCGGAAATAACGATTGCGCTGATGCTATCAGAGACGCAGGCGCCCGCCACGACTGCGTGCCGTGCCCAGGCCGTGAGGCAGTAAACTTGAGCGAGTGTGCGCATGGCAAATGGCAATAGCCAGGGCGTCCGAGGCGTCGATCTGCGGTTTTGAAGTGAGCTTGAGCATGTGCATGACCATCATCTGCACCTGCTCTTTGTTCGCCGCGCCGGTGCCGACCACGGCCTGTTTGACCTGGGTGGCGGTGTACTCGGCGATTTCCATGCCCTCCTCGGCGCCGGCAACGATGGCGGCGCCACGGGCCTGGCCAAGCTTCAACGCGGAGTCGGCATTCTTTGCCATGAACACCTTTTCGATACCCATGGTCACCGGCCCGTAGGTCTGGATCACCTCACGCACGCCGCGATAAACGATCTGCAGGCGCTCGGCCAACTCGCCCGCGCCGGTGCGGATGCAGCCCGAAGCCACGTACACGCAGCCACGCGGGGTCTGTTGCACCACGCCAAAACCGGTGATGCGCGAACCGGGGTCGATACCTAGGATTAAAGTCATAACGCCTGCGGGTTGGGTAAACACATTTTTTGACACAGAGAAGACCCTATGTGGGAGGGGGCTTGCCCCCGATAGCGGTGAATCAGTCGATTTATACGTAACTGACACACTGTCATCGGGGGCAAGCCCCCTCCCACTTTTTGATCTACATCGTCCTTCAGCCTAGCTGTTCGGCTACAGACTCAGGGATGTCGGCGTTGGAATACACGTTCTGCACATCATCCAGGTCTTCGAGCATATCCAGCATCTTCAGCACTTTCTGCGCACCGTCCAGGTCCAGCTCGGCGCTGGTGGTCGGCAGCATCACGATTTCCGCGTCGGTACCTTTGAAACCGGCCGCTTCCAGGGCATTGCGCACCGCATAGAAGCTGGCGAACGAAGTGAACACGTCGATGGAACCGTCTTCGTTGGTCACCACATCGTCGGCATCCGCCTCCATCGCCGCTTCCATCAGCGCATCTTCATCGGTGCCCGGCGCGAAGGTAATCTGCCCCTTGCGCTCGAACAGGTAGGCCACCGAACCGTCAGTGCCGAGGTTGCCACCACATTTGCTGAATGCATGACGCACAGCGGCGGCAGTACGGTTGCGGTTGTCGGTCATGCACTCGACCATCACGGCCACGCCACCCGGGCCATAGCCTTCGTAGCTCAGCTCGACCATGTCGTCGGTATCGGCAGCGCCGGCACCGCGGGCCACGGCGCGGTCGATGATGTCGCGACTCATGTTCGCGCCAAGGGCCTTGTCCAGCGCCAAGCGCAGACGCGGGTTGGAGCCTGGATCACCCCCACCCTGGCGGGCCGCAACGGTCAGCTCGCGGATCCATTTAGTGAAAATCTTGCCTTTCTTGGCATCCTGACGCTCTTTGCGGTGCTTGATGTTCGCCCACTTGGAATGGCCAGCCATAACACAACTCCAAAAATTCTCTAGAAACCTTATCAATTCCGCCCCAGGCGGAATGCAACCCTTGTAACGCAAAGGCGCATCCGAAGATGCGCCTTTTTTGACTGCGTAAACCTCAGTGCGCTTTCACGCAGCAGCCTTACTCAGCCTTCGGCGTCTCGCGCAGACGGATGTGCAGCTCGCGCAATGCCTTGGCATCCACCACACCTGGCGCCTGGGTCATGACGTCCGCAGCGCTCTGGGTTTTCGGGAAGGCGATCACTTCACGGATCGACTGGGCGCCGGTCATCAGCATCACCAGGCGGTCCAGGCCGAACGCCAGGCCACCATGGGGCGGCGCACCGTATTTCAGGGCGTCGAGCAGGAAGCCGAACTTCTCTTCCTGTTCCGCTTCGTTGATGCCCAACAGGCGGAACACCGCTTGCTGCATCTCCTTGCGGTGGATACGGATCGAACCGCCACCCAGCTCGGTACCGTTCAATACCATGTCATACGCGCGGGACAGCGCGCCAGCCGGGTTGGCTTCCAGTTCGGCCGGCGAGCATTTCGGCGCGGTGAACGGGTGGTGCAAGGCGCTGAAGCTACCGTCGTCGTTTTCTTCGAACATCGGGAAGTCAACGACCCACATCGGGGCCCATTCGCAGGTCAGCAGGTTCAAGTCGTGACCCAGCTTGATGCGCAGCGCGCCCAGGGCTTCGCTGACGATCTTGGCCTTGTCGGCGCCGAAGAACACGATGTCGCCGTCGACTGCGCCGACGCGATCGAGGATCGCGTTCAGGTTGTCCAGCGGAATGTTCTTCACGATCGGCGATTGCAGGCCGTCAACGCCATTGGCGCGCTCGTTGACCTTGATATACGCCAGGCCCTTGGCACCGTAGATGCCAACGAACTTGGTGTAGTCGTCGATCTGCTTGCGCGGCATGCTCGCGCCGCCAGGCACGCGCAGGGCGGCGATGCGGCATTTAGGGTCGTTGGCCGGACCGCTGAACACCTTGAAGTCGACTTCTTTGAGTTGGTCGGCCACGTCCACCAGTTCCAGCGGGTTACGCAGGTCTGGCTTGTCGGAACCGTAGCGGCGCATGGCTTCTTCGAAGGTCATGTGCGGGAAGTCGCCGAATTCCAGCCCCAGCACTTCCTTGAACAGGTTGCGGATCATCTGTTCGGTCAGGCCCATGATCTCTTTTTCATCGAGGAAGCTGGTCTCGATGTCGATCTGGGTGAATTCAGGCTGGCGGTCAGCGCGCAGGTCTTCGTCGCGGAAGCACTTGGCGATCTGGTAGTAGCGGTCGAAGCCCGCGACCATCAGCAGTTGCTTGAACAGCTGAGGCGATTGCGGCAGGGCGAAGAACGAACCGGCGTGGGTACGGCTAGGCACCAGGTAGTCGCGCGCGCCTTCCGGGGTGGCCCGGGTCAGGATCGGGGTTTCGACGTCGAGGAAGCCGTTTTCGTCGAGGAAACGACGGATGCTGGTGGTCATGCGCGAACGCAGGCGCAGCTTCTCGGCCATTTCCGGACGACGCAGGTCGAGGAAGCGATAGCGCAGGCGGGTTTCTTCGCCCACGTCAGAGTATTCGTTGAGTGGGAACGGCGGGGTTTCCGACTCGTTCAGTACTTCCAGCTCATAGCCCAGCACTTCGATGCCGCCGGACGCCATGTTCTTGTTCACGGCACCCGCCGGACGCAGGCGAACCTTGCCGGTGATCTTCACGACGTATTCGCTGCGCACGCGGTCGGCGGCGGCGAAGCTTTCGGCGCGATCCGGGTCGAACACCACCTGGGCCAGACCATCACGATCACGGATATCGAGGAAGATCACCCCGCCGTGGTCGCGGCGACGGTGAACCCATCCGCAAAGGGTGATTTCCTGACCTTCCAGGGTCTCGTTCAGTTGGCCGCAATAGTGGCTGCGCATCATGGTAGTGGTTTCACTTCTCGTAATTCGAAATTCGGTGGAGGCCTGCCTCGTCACCGTACATTAAAGCAGGGGACGGATAATGCAGGAGCCTGCGCGTAGAGTTCAACTCAGTCTGCTTTGTCGCCGCCGGCCAGGTTCTTCTTCGAGCCGGTCTTGAAGTCGGTCTCGTACCAGCCGTTGCCGCTCAAGCGGAAGCCCGGCATGGACAACATCTTCTTGAGCTCCGGCGCCTGGCAGGCTGGGCAATCGACCAACGGCGCTGCGCTGATCTTCTGAATGGCTTCCAACTGATGACCGCAGGAAGCACATTGGTAGTCGTACATGGGCATGGCGATGTCTCGGCGATTTCGTTACTGCGCCACGCCTGCCCTACGGGTCCGCAGCATGCGTAGCAAAGCGCGGGATTATATCTGGTAAATCGAGGCAGCGCAGCCGGCATTCTGCCCAGGGCCCTGCCCGCCATGATGGAGGGCCGGCCCCGAAGCCCGGTGGCTATCCTGGTGAGCACGCAGGGTCAAAACGCCCTTTGAGGACATGAACCACGCACACCACCCTGACCAACCCACTGAAGTTCTTCACACCGCCATAACGCAAGTGTACTTCCCGATCGACATAAGACAGCAACGCACTGACTGAACAGGCATTGATCCTGGCGATTTCCGTGAGGATATTCCAATAGATCTGCTCCAGTCGCAGGCAAGTGGAAAACCCATTGAGCCTCACCGACCGGGACAGCGGCTTGGCCAGCCCCATATCGAACCCTTTTGCAAAAGGGTCGATCTTTATCCTATGGAAACCACCGGTTTCCATCACTCCATTACCCACTCCGCGTGACATACACCTGACACTCCATTGCCAAACAACCGCCCATGGGTGATCCCATTGGGCAATCACCCTATAAAACAGCAGGGAGAGGCAGGCAGCCAGAAGACGCGGAGTTGATCGGCGTAGGACAACGCCAGGAAATGCGCGGAAACAAGCGAGCGGCGCCAGGGCGGCGCCACTCAAGGTCAGCGTTTACTGATTTTCAAGCAGGGAACGCAGCATCCACGCGGTTTTCTCATGCACCTGCATACGCTGGGTCAGCAGGTCGGCCGTCGGCTCATCGCTGACCTTGTCGAGCAGCGGGAAGATACCGCGCGCGGTGCGGGTGACCGCTTCCTGGCCAGCCACCAACTGCTTGATCATCTCTTCGGCACTGGGCACGCCCTCTTCTTCCTTGATGGAAGAAAGACGGGCATAGATGGAGTAGGCGCCCGGCGCAGCAAACCCCAGGGCACGGATACGCTCGGCAATGGAGTCCACGGCCAGGGCCAGTTCGTTGTACTGCTCTTCGAACATCAAGTGCAGCGTGCGGAACATGGGGCCCGTGACGTTCCAATGGAAGTTGTGGGTTTTCAGATACAGAACATAGGTATCGGAAAGCAGTCGCGAAAGCCCGTCGACGATGGATTTACGATCTTCTTCACTGATACCGATATCGATTGCCATGTTTATCCCCTTCAATTGACAAGCATTCATTGATCAGGTGCAGGACCACTCTAGCAAGAGTGCCGGTGATGCGCAGCCCGGCGCGGCAATTCGCCCCGGTGCGCCCTGCCGACCGGGGCAGCCCAAGCCTTTGAGGCAGGTAGGAAATTTCTCTGCTGGCCGTTTGAAAAACCTGCACGTGTCTAGGACAAGCGTTTGCTGCAGAAATGCCATCGCCCTTGCAATACCTCGAAATGCTTGATTTGAGTAGGCACAGCCTTTGCTGTTAAATAGACAGCGTGTCGTCGCCGTTACTTTCTGCGGCAGCGACATAGGCTGATACCCCGCGCACGTGCCCAACGCCTCCCATTGTTCAGAAGCGAACCGTGCCAGTCAGCTCTTCCTTGTGATCCGTCTTAACGTGAGTTAATCAAAATGTTGAAAATCGTCCACCTGCTAACGGGCGTTGCAGCTTTGCTGCTGTCCTTTATCCCGAGCCTGCAGCCTGAAAGCCTGCCGTATCTGGAACAACACGACGCTCTGTACCTGGCCATGTTCGGCCTTCTTAACCTGACGCTGGCACCGGTGATCCCTTACTGGAACAAAGGCCCGCGACATCAACTGCAAAACCTGGTCAGCGCGCTGCTGGTACTGACCGTTGTCGTACAAACCCTCACCCTCCTGGCACCCATGCCTGAAGTCGGCGGTCACCCGGCCATCCTGCTCAGCCTGGTGATCGCTGTGGTCGCCATCGTTCTTCACCTGGCCATCAGCTTCTACCGTTCGTCCCCTGCGGCCTCGTCGCAAACCTACGACATGACCAATCGGGATACCGGTACCGTCAAGTGGTTCAACACATCCAAAGGCTTCGGCTTTATTTCCCGTGATTCGGGCGACGATATCTTCGTCCACTTCCGGGCCATTCGCGGCGAAGGCCATCGCGTCCTGGTGGAAGGCCAGCGCGTGGAGTTCTCCGTGATGAATCGCGACAAAGGCCTGCAGGCCGAAGACGTGATCGCTGCACTGCCGCGCCGCTGATACCTGCGCTCGCAGCAAAAAAACCGCGATCCAGCCTGGCTGGGTCGCGGTTTTTTTATGCGTGGCTATCAATAGTGAGGCGGCGGCGCTTCTTCTTCGGAGGTTTCGAATTGGCCGCCCATTTCTTCCTGGCGCTTGAGCAGCGCAGTCATCTGCAATTGCAGGCGCTCTACAGCACGCTGCTGCGTGACGAGGATGTCATTGAGGGTCTCGATGGTGTCGTCCTGGAAGGCCAGGCGGCTTTCCAGGTCGGTGACGCGGTCTTGCAGGTCCATGATTCAGCCCTGGTTGAAAATGAAGTCGGCAGGCAACAGCTCGCGCAGACGGGCGCGGATGGCAGCGACTTGCTCATCGGTGTAAGGCTGCGCCGGATGCTTGCCCCATACCGGCGCCGGCCAGGCAGCATCGTCGCGCTTGCGCACGATCACATGCACGTGCAATTGGCTGACCACATTGCCCAGGGCGCCGATGTTCATCTTGTCGGCGGCCAAGCCTTCATTCAGCAACTGGGCCAGGGCAGTCGTCTCTTGCCACAAACGCTGCTGGTCGGCGACATCCAGTTGAAACACTTCGCTGATAGCGTTGATGCGTGGCACCAGGATGAACCACGGGTAGTTTGAGTCATTGGACAGCAGCAGGCGGCACAGCGGGAAGTCCCCGATGACCAGTGTGTCTTGTTGCAGGCGTTGATCTAGGGCGAACACCGCGGGCACTCCGTTCGGCAAGTCAGGTTCAGGCGCCCAGCATACCTTCGAATGCGCACGGCTTCACGGCGAATGCAGGAAAGCGCCGGCGCCAGTGATGAAAAAACATGCACTCTTTCGAGGCGGTCGAATATTTGAGCTACGCTAAACCGGGCCTCACCGGGACGCACCAAAATGACCCACTTGTGCCTCAAAGGGATCCGCCAATTACCCACTCATGAGGGTGAACCGGTAACGTTTTTCCCGCGCACAGGTTTTATGTACCACCGAACAGGGGTAACACAGCCGCGTCAAGCCCAAACCAAACGGTGTAAAAAGCCCGTACTTATGCGGTTTTTACAGGAGCGGAACGGTTTTCACGAAAAAATGACATTCGGTTACCGCTTTGTGCACGCTTGTTGCATTGACACCGGCATCGTCGGCAACGACACCCGATTGGAAGCAGGTGTTTCGCGATAAAGAACAGCAGCGTTTCAATGCGTATCAAGGAAGCGTTCAAACTTTGAAAAGGGTTTGGAAACAGTATTGAAGTTGTCAGTCCGGTTACAACAGGACTGTGGATTTGCGACATGGAGCTAGCAATTTACGACAGCCTCGTAAAGAAGCTGAAAGGATAGATGGGTAAGTATCGTCAATAGGGTCTGCGTGATATAACTTTGCGCCGACACATAAAAGAAAGAGCCGCCCAGATAAAAATACAGGTGGGACGGCAGTACTCTTCCTAAAACCAAAGGAGCAAATCACGATGCGCGTGATGAAGTGGAGCATGATCGCCCTGGCTGTTTCAGCAGGCACCTCGCAGTTCGCAATGGCGTCCGCCCAGGACGATTCCAAGGGCTTTGTTGAAGACAGCACTTTCAGCATCAATACTCGCGCTCTGTACTTCAGCCGCGACTTCCGCAACGAACCACTGCGTGGCTACGAGCAAGTCAACGGCAAGAACAAAAGTCGTGCCGAAGAGACTGGCCTGGGCTTCAACGCCCTGTACCAATCGGGCTTCACCCAAGGCACCATCGGTGTTGGTGTTGACGTGATCGGCCTGCTGGGCGTCAAGCTCGACAGCGGAAAGGGTCGCGCCGGTACCGGTCTGTTCCCCACCGGTGCAGACGGTCGCTCGCAAGACGATTACTCCAAAGGCGGCGGCGCGGTTAAATTCCGTATCTCCGATACTGTGCTGAAAGTGGGTGATCAGTACACCACAGCCCCAGTATTCGCCTCCGACGACAGCCGTTTGCTGCCTGAGCTGCCACAGGGCATCTCGATCACCAGCAACGAGATCAAGGGCCTGAAACTGGAAGGAGGTCACTTCACCTCCAGCGTCGCACAGAACCAGACCTTCCGTGACAGCCTGGGCCTGACGAAAACCGACTTTGCCGGTGCCGTCTACTCTTTCACCCCAGAGGTCACTGGCAGCCTGTACTACGCAAAAACCGAAGATTACTTCCGCAAGTGGTACAGCAACCTTAACTGGACCCACGCGCTGAGCAACGATCAGTCCTTCGCACTGGACTTCAACATCTACGACACCAAAAGCGACGGCGAAGGCAAGCAACGCGCTTACTACGACAACTCCGTCAAGCTCGATAACCGTGCATTCAGCTTGCAGGGTGCGTACACCATTGGCGCTCACACCTTCACCCTGGCAGCTCAGAAAGTCACCGGTGATGGCGACTACGGCTACGGCGTAGATGGCGGCGGCTCTGTATTCCTGGCCAACTCCATTGCCCGTTCCGACTTCAACGCCGAAGGCGAGAAGTCCTATCAGGCGCGTTATGACATCAACATGGCGACCTTCGGCATTCCTGGTCTGAGCTTCATGACTCGTTACGTAACCGGTAGCGGCGCTCAAACCGCCACAACCTCCAACGGTAAAGAGTGGGAACGCGATATCGAAGCCAAGTACGTGATCCAAAGTGGTCCCGCCAAGGACCTGAGCCTGCGTCTGCGTCAAGCCACCTATCGTTCGGGTGATGGCGTTTACTACGGTTCGCCTTCGATCGACGAACTGCGCCTGATCGCGAACTACCCGCTGAACATCTTGTAATTGATCGTTTGATTACAACGATGGCTTAGGGCTTCAGCCTTAAATAAAAAGCCGCCCCCTTGCAGACAAGGAGGCGGCTTTTTTTATTGCCGTTTAATTTCAATCGAAAAATAACTAGCAAGCTAACTAACGAGATTAACCCGTCGACCTTGAACCTGACCTTTTGGCCAAGTTCAACGCCATTGTCCTTAGTTACTTCGTAACACTTTCCTGCATCACACGAATAACCCGCTGCGGAAATGGAATATCAATCCCCGCCGCTTTCAAACGGTCACGCGCCAGTTCATTCAACATGAACATCACATCCCAATAATCCGCCGTCTTGGTCCAGCAACGCAGGGACACGGTGATCGAACTGTCGCCCAAAGTCGAAACCACCGCCACGGCGGCCGGATCGGCCAGTACGCGCGGATCCTTCGCCAGCTCCAGCAGCACTTCACGGGCTTTCTGCAGGTCGGCTTCATAGTCCACACCCACATCAAACACCACCTTGCGGGTCGGCTGGCGGTTGGTGTTGGTGATCAGGCCGTTGGACAGACTGCCGTTAGGGATGATCACGGTCTTGTTGTCGCCGGTGCGCAGCACGGTGTGGAAGATCTGGATGCTGTCGACGGTACCCGAGGTGCCTTGGGCTTCGATCCAGTCACCAATGCGGAACGGGCGGAACAGCAGAATCAGCACGCCGCCGGCAAAGTTCGCCAGGCTGCCTTGCAAGGCCAGGCCGATGGCCAGGGTGGCGGCACCAATCGCGGCTACGAACGAGGTGGTTGCCACGCCGATCATCGAGGCCACGTTGACCACCAGCATGACTTTGAGCGCAATGTTCGCCAGGCTGGTAATGAAGTGTTGCAGGGCCAGGTCGGCATTGCGCATTGCCAGCAAACGTCCCACGCGGTGGGTCAACACGTTGATCAGCCACCAACCGATGGCCAGGGTGACCACCGCCAGCAAAAACCGGCTGCCGTATTCCATGATCATCGGCAGCCACGACTCTGAGGTCTTGATCAGGTGATCCACTTCAGCATTGAAATCCATCTACATTCTCCTGGTTACCGGATGTTCGGCGTATCGAGTGGCCATAAATGCAATTGAGCCCAGGAGGGCTCAATAGTAGGCGCAGGTTGTGGGGCGTGGGACGTCAAAAACGCCCACAGGTTCCCCAATGTGCCATCAGTCGCGGAAGTTATTGAACTGCAGCGGCATGTCGAAGGTCTTGGCGCGCAGGGCCGCGATGGCTTCTTGCAGGTCGTCACGCTTCTTGCCGGTAACGCGTACCTGTTCACCCTGGATCGCGGCCTGGACTTTCAGCTTGGCGTCCTTGATGTGGGCGACGATCTTCTTCGCCAGCTCCTTGTCGATGCCTTCCTTGAGCACGGCTTCCTGCTTCATCAGTTTGCCGGAGGCGTAGGCGTCCTTGACTTCAAGGCACTGCACATCGATCTTGCGCTTGACCAGCGACAGCTTGAGGATCTCGATCATCGCTTCCAGCTGGAAATCGGCTTCAGCGGTCAGGTTGACGGTCAGCTCTTTTTCCTTGAATTCGAAGCTGCCCTTGCCTTTCAAGTCATAGCGGCGATCCAGCTCCTTGACGGCGTTCTCGACGGCGTTGGTGACTTCGTGTTTGTCCAGTTCGGATACCACGTCGAACGAAGGCATGTCATATCTCCAATATAAGGGGCGGGCTCAGTAGAGATGGAGCGCGCCCAAGCTAAAATGCCGGGGCATTATAGCGGTTCTTTCGTCCCGTTCGCTGCGGGCGACCCTACGGAGCAAAAACTGATGTCGACCACCTGGCATATTCTCGGCGCCGGCAGCCTGGGCACCCTTTGGGCCACTCGCCTGGCGCGCGCTGGCGTGCCCGTACGGTTGATCCTGCGCGATGAAGCGCGCTTGGCCAGTTATCAGGCAGCCAAGGGGCTGACCCTGGTGGAACAAGGTGTAGCACACACCTACCCGGTGATCGGCGAAACAGCTGACAGTCCGGGGCCGATTCATCGCCTGCTGGTGGCATGCAAAGCCTACGACGCTCAAGCCGCCGTCGCACAGTTGCAACACCGCCTTGCACTGGACGCCGAACTAATCCTGTTACAGAACGGCCTGGGCAGCCAGGATGCCGTCGCCGCGCAACTGCCCCAGGCCCGCTGCATCTTCGCCTCCAGCACCGAAGGCGCGTTTCGCGACGGCGACTGGCGCGTGGTGTTCGCCGGCCATGGCTACACCTGGCTGGGCGATGCGGGCCACCCTACCCCGCCGCTGTGGCTCGACGACTTGCACGCCGCCGGCATCCCCCACGATTGGAGCACCGACATCCTCACGCGGCTCTGGCGCAAACTGGCGCTCAATTGCGCCATCAACCCGCTGACCGTGCTGTATCAGTGCCGCAATGGCGAGCTACAGGCCCACCAGTGCGAAGTCGCCACCCTGTGCGCCGAACTCGGCGAACTGCTGGAATGCTGCGGCCAGCCCGACGCCGCGCTGGACCTGCAACACGAGGTGGAACGGGTGATCCAGGCCACCGCCGCGAACTACTCCTCCATGTACCAGGACGTGGCCGCCGGCCGCCGCACCGAAATCAGCTACCTATTGGGCTATGCTTGCCAGGCGGCTGCCCGTCACCAACTGAACCTGCCGCACCTTCAACAGTTGCAAGTGCGCCTGGTCGAGCAGTTGCTTGCACGCGGATTGCCCCGCGACTGAAGCACGCGCTACCCTGCCCGCCTGTCTATCACCTGGGAAAACCCTGATGCCGCTGCGCCAGCGTCTTGAAAACCTACCGGTCGGGCAGAAACTGCTGGCCGCCCTGCTGGTGCTATTGACCACCGTACTGCTGGTGGCCAACCTGACCTTTATCAGCGCCGCCTACTGGATTTCCCAGGAAAGCATGGCGCCCCAGGCCTTGCAGGCCATCGGCCGCCTGGTGTCCAACCCGGCGCTCGCCGCCGAGGCCCTCGAATCGCCGGCCAAGGCCGACGCATTGCTCAATGAACTGACCAGCTATTCGCCGCTGCGCGCCGCCGCCCTGTATGACGGCGACGGCAACCGTTTAGCGCAGATGCAACACGGTGACCGCCTGCACCTTCCCGATAACTACCGGCATATCGAGGCCTGGCGTGTCACCGAGTTTCGCAGCAACCAAGTCATCACCCTGCCTCGCGCCGGCCAACCGTCCGGGCATTTGCTGCTGGTGGCCAGCAGCGAGCTGCCAGTGGCGTTCTACACCGGCACGCTGACAGCCAGCCTGGGCATCCTGATTTTCAGCGTACTGTTGTGGCTGGTCATCGCCCGCCAGATCAAACGCCTGATCACCCGGCCGATCCACGAGCTGGAAGAACTGTCGCGCCAGGTCACCCGCGAAGAGAACTACGCCCTGCGTGCCGGTCGCGGTAACCGCGATGAAATCGGCAGCCTGGCCGAAGCCTTCAACACCATGCTGTCGCGCATCGAAGCCCGAGAGCAGCAGCTCAAGCGTGCACGGGACGACTCCCAGGCGGCGTACGACCAGGCCCAAGGCTTGGCCGAGGAGACGCGCCACACCAACCGCAAGCTGGAGCTGGAAGTCCAGGTCCGCAGCAAGATCGAGAAAAAGCTCACCGGTTTCCAGAATTACCTGAACAGCATCATCGACTCGATGCCCTCGGCCTTGATCGCCCTGGATGAACAGCTCTACGTCACCCAATGGAACCAGGAAGCCAGCGCCCTCTCCGGCACGCGCCTGGATGAAGCCCTGAATCAGCCGATCTACCTGGCCTTCCAGCCGCTCAAGCCTTACTTGCCGCAGATCAGGGCGGCGGTCGAGCAACACACGGTGGAGCGCATCGAACGCGTCACCTGGTTCAAGGACGACGAAGCCAAGCACTATGCCCTCACGTTTTACCCGCTGATGGGCGGTGCCGGACGTGGCGTGGTGATCCGCATCGATGACATCACCCAGCGCCTGTCTCTGGAAGAAATGATGGTGCAGTCAGAGAAAATGCTCTCCGTCGGCGGCCTGGCCGCCGGCATGGCCCACGAGATCAACAACCCGCTGGGCGCGATCCTGCATAACGTGCAGAACATCCGCCGCCGCTTGTCCCCCGACTTGCCGAAGAACCTGGAACACGCGGAACAGGTGGGTATCGAGCTGGAGACCGTCAACCGCTACCTGCAAAGCCGCGAAGTGCCGCAGTTGCTCGACGGCATCCAGCAGGCCGGGGCGCGGGCGGCGAAGATCGTCACCCATATGCTCAGTTTCAGTCGCCGCAGCAATCGGCAGATGGCGCCTTGCGACTTGCCAGCATTGATCGACCAGGCGGTGGAGATCGCCGGTAACGATTTCGACCTGGCCATCGGCTTTGACTTCAAGGGCCAGGCGATCATCCGCCAGTTCGATCCCCAATTGGGTCCGGTGCCCGGCACCGCCAACGAACTCGAACAGGTCCTGCTCAACCTGCTGAAAAACGCAGCCCAGGCCATCCACCTGCGTGAAGACGACAGCGAACCGGGGCGCATCATCCTGCGCACCCGCCTCAACCCGCCGTGGGCGGAGATCCAGGTGGAAGACAATGGCATCGGCATGAGCGAAAACGTGCGCAAACGCACCTTCGAGCCGTTCTTCACCACCAAGGAAATCGGCCAGGGCACCGGGCTTGGACTGTCGGTGTCGTATTTCATCATCACCAACAACCACAAAGGTCAGATGGAAGTGCACTCCACCCTCGGTCAGGGCACCTGCTTTACCTTGCGCTTACCCCTGGCCGGCAGCCAGCTGCCGCCTTACGAACTCACCCAACTGGAGCAATGAACATGGGCTTTCGCCTGTCGAAAATCTACACCCGCACCGGCGACAAGGGCGAAACCGGCCTGGGCGACGGCCGCCGCGTGCCCAAGGATCACCCACGGGTGGAGGCCATTGGCGAGGTTGATACGTTGAACAGCCAGTTGGGCTTGTTACTGGCCAGCCTGGAAGAACAGAGTGGCAAACATCCGGAACTGAAGGATGTGATCGAGGTGCTTACGCCTTGCCAGCATCGCTTGTTCGACTTGGGGGGCGAGTTGGCGATGCCGGTGTACAAGGCGTTGAATGCGGCGGAAGTGGACCGGCTGGAAGCGGCGATTGACCGCTGGAATGAAGAAGTGGGACCGCTGGAGAACTTCATCCTGCCCGGAGGCTCGGCGTTGATCGCCCAGGCCCATATGTGCCGCAGCCTGGCGCGCAGTGCGGAGCGGCGGTGTCAGCAGTTGAATGCGATCGAGCCGTTGGAAGGGGTGGGGTTGGCGTACATCAATCGATTGTCGGATTTGCTGTTTGTGGCGGCGCGGGTGATTGCAAGGCGCCAGGGCGTGGCCGAGGTTTTATGGCAGGCTGCCGCTAAACCCCACTGATTATCCAGCGCCTGATCTGACGCCTTCGCAAGCAAGCCCGCTCCCACATTTGACCGCATTCCAACGGTAGAACTCGGTCGAATGTGGGAGGGGGCTTGCCTCCCCGATAAGGCCGGTCAGAACAGCCTCAAATCTCAGGCCAGAACGCGCGAATCCCTGCGACACCTTGGGCCCCGGCCTCCCAAGCCTTCTCCCGCTCGGCGGGTCCAACCCCGCCCAACAGAAACACCGGTTTGCTGAACCCACGGATCAGCTCTGCGGCCTGCTCCCAACCCAACGGCTGCGCATCAGGATGGGTCTGGGTCGGTTGCACCGGCGACAGCGTGACAAAATCCACGTCCATCATTTCTGCCAGAGCCAATTCCTCAGCGTTATGGCAGGAAGCAGCCAGCCAGCGATCCTTCGGCAACGGGCGCCCCTTGCTGGCGTATTTGCGCAATTGCGCCGAGGTCATGTGCCAACCGGCCGCAGGAAAATCCCCCAGCCATTCAAACGGCCCCTTGAGCATCAACTGGGCCTTGCCCGCACACAGGCCCACCGCATCCACCGCAAGGTCGCGGTATTTGGGGTCGTAGCCGTTGGGCGCGCGCAGTTGCACCAGCTTGATGCCGCCAGCAATGGCTTTCTGAATACCCCGCAGTAACGTCGGGGTTTCCAGTTCGCCCGGGGTGATCAGGTACTCGGCAGGTAAACGCGCAGCCGCAACGATCGGTGCATTGGCCGCCGGGAACTCGTAGTTGAGCAGATCCCGGGGCGCCACCCACTCCAGCGGTTGCCCTTCGGCGCCATGGGGCTCACCGGTAAAAGCCGAGACTTCCCAGACATCCAGTAACACCTGCTTGTCCGGGTAGTCATGCTGCACCTTGATCAGCGGTCGCGCCGTGGTGACCTGGATGCCCAGCTCTTCCTGCAATTCGCGGGACAGTGCGCCGGCTACCGATTCATTGGCTTCCACCTTGCCGCCGGGAAACTCCCAGAGGCCGCCCTGATGCTGGGTATCGGCGCGGCGCGCCAGCAGGATTTTGCCGTCGACACCGCGGATCACCGCTGCTGCTACATGCACTCGTTTCACCGCGCTTATCCTCTTAGGTACGGTATTCCGCGTTGATCTTCACGTACTCGTGGGACAGGTCGGTGGTCCAGATGGTTTCGCTGCATTCGCCGCGACCCAACTCGATGCGGATGGTGATTTCTTCCTGCTGCATCACCGCCGAACCCTGGGCTTCGGTGTAGGTTTCAGCACGGGCGCCACGGCTGGCAATGCACACATCGCCCAGGAACACATCGATCTTGCTCACGTCCAGGTCCGGCACACCGGCGCGGCCGACGGCCGCCAGGATACGGCCCCAGTTCGGGTCAGAGGCGAACAGCGCGGTCTTGATCAGTGGCGAGTGAGCCACGGTGTAACCCACGTCCAGGCATTCCTGGTGGTTAGCGCCGCCGTTGACTTCAACCGTCACGAACTTGGTCGCGCCCTCGCCATCCCGCACGATGGCCTGCGCCACGTCCATGCACACTTCAAACACCGCCTGCTTCAACGCGGCGAACAGCGGGCCGCTGGCCTCGGTGATCTCCGGCAGGTTGGCCTGGCCGGTGGCGATCAGCATGCAGCAGTCGTTGGTCGAAGTGTCGCCATCGATGGTGATGCGGTTGAACGACTTGTTGGCGCCGTCCAGGATCAGGCTGTGCAGCACGTCGCGGGAGACTTTGGCGTCGGTGGCGATGTAGCCGAGCATGGTGGCCATGTTTGGACGGATCATGCCCGCGCCCTTGCTGATGCCGGTCACGGTGACGGTCACGCCGTCGTGCACGAACTGGCGGCTGGCGCCTTTTGGCAGGGTGTCGGTGGTCATGATGCCGGTGGCGGCGGCTGCCCAGTTATCCACAGACAGGTCGTCCAATGCGGCTTGCAGCGCGCCTTCGATTTTTTCGACGGGCAATGGCTCACCGATCACGCCGGTGGAATACGGCAGCACTTGGCTGGCGTCCACGCCGGTCAGTTGGGCCAGCTTGGCGCAGGTACGCGCCGCCGCTACCAGACCTGGCTCGCCGGTGCCAGCGTTGGCATTACCGGTGTTGGTCAGCAGGTAGCGGATGGTACCGGCCACGCGTTGCTTGGCCAGGATCACCGGCGCGGCGCAGAACGCGTTGAGGGTGAACACACCAGCAACGGTCGAGCCTTCGGCGCAACGCATCACGACCACATCCTTGCGCCCCGGGCGCTTGATGCCGGCCGAAGCGATACCGAGTTCAAAACCGGCAACCGGGTGCAACGTGGGCAAAGGACCAAGACCAACAGCCATGAATGCGCTCCTTAAAAATGGGTGATGTCTGTGCCGTCGTGAGCGACGGTGAAATTAATGGCAAAACGCCGCGACGGCAGGAGCCGGTCGCGGCGCAGGGTGTTGCAGCGTCAGGCGGAAATCTTATTCGATCTGGCCGTGGCAGTGTTTGAACTTCTTGCCCGAGCCGCACCAGCACAGCTCGTTGCGACCCAGCTTCTGTTCGTTGCGCACCGGGCTTTGAGCCAGGGCCACATCGATCTCTTCGCCCAATACCTCAGGGGCTTCCAGGCCCGGTGCTTCGTCGTGCTGGAACTGCATGCGCGCAGCCAGTGCCTCGGCTTCCTGACGCAGGCGGGCTTCTTCCTCGATCGGGTCTTCGCGACGCACCTGAACGTGGGAGAGCACACGGATGGAATCGCGCTTGATCGAATCCAGCAGTTCGGAGAACAGCGTGTACGACTCGCGCTTGTACTCCTGCTTCGGGTTCTTCTGGGCGTAACCGCGCAGGTGAATGCCGTGACGCAGGTGGTCCATGGTCGACAGGTGGTCTTTCCACAGGTCGTCCAGCACTCGCAGAACGATTTGCTTCTCGAAGGTGCGCAGTGCTTCGGCACTCGCCTGCTCTTCTTTCTCGTTGTACGCGGCCAGCAATTCGGCCATCAGTTTTTCGCGCAGGGTTTCTTCGTAAAGATGGTCGTCTTCGTCCAACCACTGCTGGACCGGCAAGTCGACACCGAAGTCGCTCTTCAACGCTGCTTCCAGGCCGGCAACATCCCACTGCTCAGGCAGGGATTGTGGCGGGATGTGTGCGCTGACGGTGGCGTTGAGCACGTCCTGGCGGAAATCGGCGATGGTCTCGCCAATGTTGTCGGCGGCCAGCAACGTGTTACGCATGTGATAGATCACTTTACGCTGTTCGTTGTTGACGTCATCGAACTCGAGCAGTTGCTTACGAATATCGAAGTTGCGGCCTTCAACCTTGCGCTGCGCCTTCTCGATGGCGTTGGTCACCATGCGGTGCTCGATCGCTTCACCGGACTGCATGCCCAGGGCCTTCATGAAGTTTTTCACGCGGTCCGAGGCGAAGATGCGCATCAGGCTGTCTTCCAGGGACAGGTAGAAGCGGCTGGAACCGGCGTCACCCTGGCGACCGGCACGGCCACGCAGTTGGTTGTCGATACGGCGCGATTCGTGACGCTCGGAAGCGATCACCTGCAGGCCGCCGGATTCCAGCACGGCCTGGTGGCGCTTCTGCCAGTCGGCCTTGATCTGGGCGATCTGCTCGGGGCTCGGGTTGTCCAGGGCCGCGACTTCCACTTCCCAGTTGCCGCCCAACAGGATGTCGGTACCACGACCCGCCATGTTGGTGGCGATGGTCAGTGCGCCCGGACGACCGGCCTGGGCGATGATCTCGGCTTCTTTTTCGTGGAACTTGGCGTTGAGGACCTTGTGCTCGATGCCTTCCTTGTTGAGCAGGTTGGACACATGCTCGGAAGTCTCGATGGTGGCGGTACCCACCAGGATCGGACGGCCCTTGGCCATGCCGTCCTTGATGTCGTTGATGATCGCCGCGTACTTCTCTTCGGCGGTCAGGAACACCAGGTCGTTGTAGTCCTTACGCGCCAGTGGCTTGTTCGGCGGGATAACCACCACCGACAGACCGTAGATCTGGTGGAATTCGAACGCTTCGGTGTCGGCCGTACCGGTCATGCCGGACAGTTTGTTGTAAAGACGGAAGTAGTTCTGGAAGGTGGTGGACGCCAACGTCTGGCTTTCAGCCTGGATGTTGAGGTGTTCCTTCGCTTCGATGGCCTGGTGCAGGCCTTCGGACAGACGGCGACCCGGCATGGTACGGCCGGTGTGCTCGTCGACCAGCACGACCTGGCCGTCCTGCACGATGTACTCGACGTTGCGATGGAACAGCTTGTGGGCACGCAGGCCGGCATACACATGGGTCAACAGGCCCAGGTTGTGCGCCGAGTACAGGCTTTCACCCTCGGCCAGCTCGCCGATCTGGGTCAGCATTTCTTCGACGAACTGGTGACCGGCTTCGTTGAGTTCGACCTGGCGGGTCTTCTCGTCGATGGTGAAGTGGCCTTCTTTGGTCACCACGCCTTCCACTTCCTCGATGTGCTGCTCCAGGCGCGGGATCAACTTGTTGATCTCGGTATACAGGCGCGAGCTGTCTTCGGCCTGGCCGGAGATGATCAGCGGGGTACGGGCTTCGTCGATGAGGATGGAGTCGACTTCGTCGATCACGGCAAAGTTGAGTTCGCGCTGGAATTTTTCTTCCATGCTGAACGCCATGTTGTCGCGCAGGTAGTCGAAACCGAATTCGTTGTTGGTGCCGTAGGTGATGTCGGCGGCATAGGCAGCGCGCTTCTCTTCCGGCGGCTGGAACGGCGTTACCACGCCGACGGTCAGGCCGAGGAATTCATAGAGCGGGCGCATCCAGTTGGCGTCGCGGCGAGCCAGGTAGTCGTTCACCGTCACCACGTGCACGCCCTTGCCGGACAGTGCGTTGAGGTAAACGCCCAGGGTCGCCACCAGGGTCTTGCCTTCACCGGTGCGCATTTCGGCAATCATGCCTTCATGCAAGGTCATGCCGCCGATCAACTGGACGTCGAAGTGGCGCATGCCCATGACACGCTTACCGGCTTCACGGGCGACCGCAAAGGCTTCGGGAAGCAGTTTGTCGAGGGTTTCACCTTTGGCTATGCGGGCCTTGAACTCTTGGGTCTTGGCGCGCAATTGCTCGTCCGAAAGGGCAACCATCTGCTCTTCGAGGGCATTGACCAGCTGCACCGTCTTGAGCATGCGTTTGACTTCGCGCTCATTCTTGCTTCCAAAAAGTTTCTTTAACAAAGGCGCAAACATATCGGCAGGTTCTTCCACACATAGGGATGGAGGGCGCACCGTGAGTGGCCCGAGCAGCCCTCACGGCCGCATGCGAACGCGCATTCTACCCGGAATCGTGGGTGAGGAAAGTGGCGTTGTTCCCCGATGCTGGCATGGGGCGGTGAGAGGGCTTGTTTAAAATAAGGGCTTTTACCGGAACTTCAACCCATGGAGCGCAGAAGTTACCGATTGATTTCACGAACAAAACCCATGGATGCAGCGCCTGGGGCGTACGGGGGCTTTCTGCTAAGATGGCAGCTCTGTTACTTAAGGTGTCCAATAATGGCATTTCGCCCCTCACCAGCCCGCGCGCCTGCGGTGTTGCTTCGTGATGCCAAGCCGCTGAAAGCCATCTTCGGCCATGCGCAACGCCTGGGCCGCCTGCAACGCCTGCTTGAAAGCCAGCTGCAACCGGCCGCGCGCGAACACTGCCGCGTAGCGTCCTGGCGCGAAGGCAACCTGCTGCTAATTGTCACAGATGGCCATTGGGCGACACGTCTGCGTTATCAGCAAAAACGCCTGCAACGTCAATTGATGGCCTTTGATGAATTCGCCGGCCTGACGCGCATCCAGTTCAAGGTACAACCGCCCACCACCCTGCCCGCCGTGGTGGAGCATACTCACGACCTGTCGACGAATGCCGCCGAAACCATTCAGGCAACAGCCGACGGGATCAGTAACCCCGCCTTGCGCGCTGCACTTGAGCGGCTGGCAGCCCACGCCAGGCCCAAACCCTGAATCTCTATTTGCGCTTGCTGCCGCCTAGCAACGATCCCAACAAACCACGCACCAGTTGCCGTCCCATCTGATTGGCGGCCTGCTGCATCGCCGATTTCAGCGCCTTGCCTGCCGTGGTGCCCAGAAATGCACCGGCCCTGTCGGTGAAACTCGGCTCGTCGTTGGTCGGCCTGGTTTCTTCGGTCGGGCCAAGCGCCTTGCGTGACATCAGCACTTCGTAAGCGGACTCCCGGTCGATCGGCTTGTCATAACGCCCCTGCAGCGGCGAGCTGGCTACCAACGCGGCGCGTTCGGCTTCGCTGAGCGGCCCTATCCGTGATTGCGGCGGTGCCACCAAAACGCGCTGGACGACTTCCGGCGTGCCTTTTTCCTGCAAGGTGCCCACCAAGGCCTCACCTGTGCCCAGTTCCGTCAATACCGACAAGGCATCAAATGCAGGGTTTGGCCGAAACCCATCCGCTACGGCGCGCAGGGATTTCTGTTCCTTGGTGGTGAACGCCCGCAAGCCATGCTGGATGCGCAGGCCGAGTTGGGCCAACACGCTATCCGGCAGGTCGCCTGGCGATTGAGTGACGAAATACACACCGACGCCTTTGGAGCGAATCAGCCGCACCACCTGTTCCAGGCGCTCCTGCAAGGCCTTGGGCGTATCGGTGAACAACAAATGAGCTTCATCAAAAAACAGTGCAAGCAGCGGCTTGTCTGCATCGCCACGCTCGGGCAGTTGCTCGAATAGCTCCGCCAACAGCCACAGCAGGAACGTCGCATACACCTTCGGCGCCTCGTGCACCAGGCGGCTGGCGTCCAGCAGATGGATGCGCCCGCGCCCATCGCTGGTGGGTTGCAGGATGTCTTCCAACTGCAGGGCCGGTTCGCCAAACAAGGCTTCAGCGCCCTGTTGCTCCAGCACCGCCAGGCGCCGCAAGAGGGCCTGGCTGGATCCGGTGGTCATCAGCGCCGCGTCTTCACCCAGTAATTCCGGGTGATAGCGCAAGTGATTAAGCAGTGCCTTGAGGTCCTTGAGGTCCAGCAACAGCAAGCCTTCACGATCCGCCACCTTGAACGCTGCGTAAAGCGCCGACTGTTGGCTGTCAGTGAGCTCCAGGAGACTACCGAGCAACAACGGGCCCATCTCGCTGATGGTGGTGCGCAATGGATGACCGGACTGCCCGTGGATATCCCACAGCGTGACCGGATAAGCCTTGGCCGTGTAGTTCAGGAAAGGCATGCCGGCGATGCGCTCGGCGACCTTGCCTTGCGGGTTCGCTGCGGCGCCCAGGCCGCAAAGGTCCCCTTTGATGTCCGCGGCAAACACCGCCACGCCGGCGTCACTGAAGGCTTCCGCCAGGCGTTGCAATGTAACGGTCTTGCCCGTGCCGGTGGCACCGGCGATCAACCCGTGGCGATTGGCCAACCGCATGGCCTGGGCGATGGGCTGGCCGGAAAGATCGGCACCGATAAGCAGTTGCGAGGAGTCAGGCATTTCGTCACCCATGGTTAATCTTTAGTGTCGCCAGGTCGATACAGGCAGATGTGAGACCCACAAAGTCTAAAAATAGGTCAGATAGTTCCTACTTGGACCACCAGAGCTACTACAAGAAGTATCACACCTTTTTTGACGCTGTCATTTTGCGCATCCCACAAGGACGCGTCTTGGATATTAAGACCTTAGCGGACCCTACAAGCCATGAATAAAAATCTGCGCTTCAGCCACAAAATCCTGCTTGCAGCCTCCCTTATCGTCATCGCGGCTTTCGCGCTGTTTACCCTCTACAACGACTACCTGCAACGCAACGCCATTCGCGACGACCTCAACAACTACCTGCATGAAATGGGCGACGTCACCGCCAGCAACATTCAAACCTGGCTGAGCGGGCGTATTGCGCTGGTGGAAAACGCCGCACAAAACATCGCCATCAACCCCGAGCCGTCTGCGGTTGCCGGCCTGTTGGAACAGAAAACCCTGACGTCCTCATTTATGGCGACCTACGTCGGCGACAGTCAGGGCGCCTTTACCATCCGCCCCGACACCAAGATGCCGGATGGTTTCGACCCGCGTGTGCGGCCCTGGTACAAGGGCGCCCAAAGCAGCAACGGCTCAACCCTGACCGAACCCTATATCGATGCGGCCACCGGCAAATTGATCATCTCCGTGGCTACCCCCAGCACTCGAGGCGCTCAGAGCATCGGCGTAGTGGGTGGCGACCTGAGCCTGCAAACCCTGGTGGATAACATTGGCGCGCTGGACTTCGGCGGCATGGGCTACGCGTTTCTGGTCAGCGCCGATGGCAAGGTACTGGTACACCCGGACAAAAACCTGGTGATGAAAACCCTGGCTGACGTTTATCCAAAAAATACACCGAAGATCAGTCCTGACTTCAGCGAAGTCGAGGCCAACGGCAAGGACAACATCGTGACCTTTACACCGATCAAGGGCCTGCCCTCGGTGAACTGGTACGTCGGTATTTCAGTAGATAAAGACAAATCCTTCACCATGCTCAGCGAATTCCGCACTTCGGCGGTAATAGCCACGGTTATCGCCGTGGTGATCATCATTGCCCTGCTCGGCATGCTTATCCGCGTATTGATGCAACCGCTGCATGTGATGACCCGCGCCATGCAGGATATTGCCGATGGCGAAGGCGATTTGACCCGTCGCCTGACCATCCAGAATCATGATGAGTTCGGCACACTGGGTAACGCGTTCAACCGCTTCGTGGAGCGTATTCATACGTCGATCCGCGAGGTGTCCTCAGCCACCGAACTTGTGAATGAGGTAGCACTGCGGGTGGTCAGCGCGTCCAACTCGTCGATGGTCAACTCCGACGAGCAGGCCAACCGTACCAACAGTGTCGCCGCCGCCATCAATGAATTGGGCGCAGCCGCCCAGGAAATTGCGCGCAATGCCGCGCAAGCGTCCCATCAGGCCAGCGATGCGCGGCATCTGGCTGAGGACGGCCAGCAAGTGGTCGAGCGCAATATCAAGGCGATGAATCAGCTGTCAGCGATGATCAGCGCTTCCAGCAGCAATATCGAAGCGCTTAACAGCAAGACGGTGAATATTGGCCAGATTCTCGAAGTCATTACCAGTATTTCCCAGCAAACCAACCTGCTGGCGTTAAACGCTGCCATTGAAGCGGCACGTGCCGGGGAAGCGGGCCGTGGGTTTGCGGTGGTTGCCGATGAAGTGCGCAACCTGGCGCATCGCACGCAGGAATCTGCGCAGCAAGTGCAGAAGATGATCGAGGAACTGCAAGTCGGCGCCCGGGATTCGGTCAGTACCATGAGTGATAGTCAGCGCCATAGCCTCGACAGCGTGGACATCGCCAACCTGGCAGGCGAACGCCTGAACAGCGTGACCCAGCGCATCGGCGAGATCGACGGCATGAACCAGTCGGTCGCCACCGCGACTGAGGAACAGACTTCAGTGGTGGAGTCGATCAACATGGACATTACCGAGATCAACACCCTCAATCAGGAAGGGGTGGAAAACTTGCAATCCACGCTGCGAGCATGTGCCGACCTTGAGCAACAAGCGGCACGGTTGAAGCAATTGGTCGGTAGTTTCCGGATTTGATCAGCAGTCCTCAGGCTCGGACCTGGCCTGCTCTTGCTCCCACAACTCGGCGGCACCGGGAAATTCGGTGCCGTCCTCGCTGTCCAGGTCATCCGGGTCATATCGACTCAAACACCCCTCCCCCAACGTAGCGGGGGCTTTTGACGTGGCTTTGTCCAACGGATCACTCATCGCTCAATCCTCAAAGGCGCGCAAACAAAAAGGGCCTGGAACGATTTAACGCCCAGGCCCTTCATTCTTCAATCACAACAGGTCGGTCAGAACACCACTGTCTTGTTGCCGTGCACCAGCACGCGGTCTTCCAGGTGGTAGCGCAGGCCTCGGGCCAGGACCATCTTCTCGACGTCACGACCGAAACGCACCATGTCTTCAATGCTGTCGCTGTGGCTGACACGCACCACGTCCTGCTCGATGATCGGACCGGCGTCCAGCTCCTCGGTGACGTAGTGGCAAGTCGCGCCGATCAACTTCACGCCCCGCAGGGAAGCCTGGTGGTAAGGCTTGGCCCCTACGAACGACGGCAGGAAGCTGTGGTGAATGTTGATCACCTTGCCGGCGTATTCGCGGCACAGTTCCGGCGGCAGGATCTGCATGTAGCGCGCCAGCACCACAACGTCAGCCTCGTGCTGCTTGACCAGGCGGGAAACCTCGGCGAACGCCGGCTCCTTGTCCTGCGGGTTTACCGGCACGTGGTAATACGGAATGCCATGCCACTCGACCATGCTGCGCAGGTCGTCGTGGTTGGAAATCACGCAAGCGATCTCGCAGTCCAGTTCATCACTGTGCCAGCGGTGCAGCAAATCGGCCAGGCAGTGGGATTCGCGGCTGGCCATCAACACCACGCGTTTTTTCTGCTCGGTGTCGGTGATGTGCCAGGTCATCGAAAACTCTTCGGCGATCGGCGCAAACGCTTCGCGGAAGGCATCAAGACCAAAAGGCAGCGAATCGGCACGAATCTCGTGACGCATGAAGAACCAACCGCTGAGATTGTCCGAGTGATGACTCGCCTCGGTGATCCAGCCGTTGTGGGAGGCCAGAAAGTTACTGACTTTGGCAACGATGCCGACCCGGTCCGGGCAAGCAATCACCAGCCGAAAAGTGCGCATTAGGGGAAAACTCCAGAACTTCGCAAAGGCCGCCATTCTAGCGATTGCGCAGGAAAACTGCAGTACTCGTTAACGTTTATTCTGATCATCGCCCACAGCCTTGTCCCTTAATAGCCTATGGTTTTACCACTCCATATATGAGGCTGTTGCGCCACGCCAGGGCTGCTCCCGCTTTTCAAGCAGATTTATCTTAGGGTCTACGCCCTGGTAATTAACTCGAATGCATAGCATTGCTACAAACATTCAAAGTAATTCACATAAATGCGACCTTAAATGTTTACTTGGGCAAACCGCCTGACTATTATTGGGCCACTATCCCTGTCAATCAGCGCTCTACATAAGGTAGTCCACATGTCTCTGATCAACGAATACCGTGCCACCGAAGAAGCTATCAAAGAGCTGCAAGCCCGTTTGAAGAACCTGTCCCAAGACGACAAACTGCAAACCGAGCTGGAATTCGAAGGTAAATTGCGCGCCCTGATGGGTGAATACTCCAAATCCCTGCGTGACATCATTGCGCTGCTGGATCCAGAGTCGAAAGTTAAGGCTCCACGCGGCGCCGTAAAAACTACCGGTACCAAGCGTGCCCGCAAAGTCAAACAGTACAAAAACCCGCACAACGGCGAAGTGATTGAAACAAAAGGTGGCAACCACAAAACGCTGAAAGAGTGGAAAGCCAAGTGGGGCGGTGACGTAGTTGAAGGTTGGGCTACCCTGCTGGGCTAAGCCTCACCAGGCTTGCGCCTGAGCCGTTACACATAAAAAACGCCAGCTTGCTGGCGTTTTTTATTGTCTGCATAGTCTGCAAAACCGACTACAGATTCATTCTGGTTGCTAGAGAGTCCGCATACTCCTGCCATTGCTCCAGCACCTGGGACTGCAACGGTGTAGCACTTATAGCGAACTCACGCCGAGCCTGTTCAAACGCCTCAAGGGTATTCGGTGCGCCCCATTCCGGGCTCGACAAACGTTGCTGACAGAAAAGTTTCCAGCGCAGTTGCTCCTCGCTGTTCAACGTATCGGGGAAGTTGCGCGCTCGGTAGCGGAACAATAATTCAGGCAAACGCTCGTCATCAAAAGGCCACTGCTGGCGCGCTAATTGCGCAGGCTCAGCCGTTCGGACTTGTTCACATAAACGCCGGTCACGGTCTCCGATAAAACCGTCGTAAAGCTGTTGCTCAGGGTCCGAACTCGGCGTGAAGTCTTCGTGCGCGTAAATGGCCGCCAACTTATCGCGCCAAAGTTCCTGTGCGTCAGTTAGCCGCAGCGCCCGCTCCTGATAAATACTCATGTCCAAGTGCAGACGCTCACGATCTTCTGCGCGCAGCACATTCATGGGCGCCACCACGGGGCAGCGATTGATATGCACCAATTTGAGGGGGACCGGCAGTTCACCGTCGGCCAGATCGTCACGGCGGGTGTAGAGACGCCGGCGCAAGGTATCGGCATCAAGGTCCAGCAGCCCCTGCGGGTCGAGTCCAAGGTCACAGACAATCAATGCATTGCGATTACGCGGGTGCCATGCAAGCGGCAGCACCACCCCCAGGTAATGACGTTCGGCAGAAAAACGCCCGGAAATATGCACCATCGGCTGCAGCAGACGCACCTGGTCCATCACCCGTTGCTTGCTGCGCAGTTGAAACAGCCATTCATACAACTTGGGCTGTTTCTCACGTACCAGCCGAGCCAATGCAATCGTGGCACGCACATCGGATAACGCATCGTGTGCCTGGCCATGGTCGATACCATTGGCTTCGGTCAGCCGCTCCAGCTTGAGCGTGACACGCCCATCCTGCTGCGGCCACTCGATGCCCTCCGGGCGCAGGGCGTAGGCGGTGCGAACCACGTCGATCAAATCCCAGCGACTGTTACCCCCCTGCCATTCTCGTGCGTAGGGGTCGAAAAAATTTCGATAGAGGCTGTAGCGCGTCATCTCGTCATCAAACCGCAGCGTGTTGTAACCGGCGCCGCATGTACCCGGGACGGCCAGTTCAGTGTGCACCCGAGTCATGAAGTCAGCCTCGGCCAAGCCTTTTTCCGCGAGTATTGCGGGCGTGATTCCAGTGATCGCACAGGCGATGGGGTGCGGCAGGATATCGTCGCTGGGCTGGCAATAGAGATTGACCGGCGCGCCGATCTCGTTGAGTTCAAGGTCGGTACGAATTCCGGCTACCTGAAGAGGGCGATCGCTGCGCGGGTTGATGCCGGTGGTTTCATAGTCGTACCAGAAAATGGAGGTCACGGGCTGTTCCTGTACTGAAGATCGACAAAGTCTAGGCGCTGGAAGGCGTCCGCGACCAGCACCAAATACACTGTACAAACATCCAGCAAAATCTTGAGTGGTTGCTTCCATCCCCGACACTGCTAGCATCCGTGTCTTCCAGCCACTCTGCACTGCCAAGGATCGCGATGCCGTCAGCCCCATTGGACACCCGCTACCAGATCGAGACCCCGGAGGGCATCGACCTGCCCCTGCGCCCGGCCGGCCTGGTGCCGCGCATGCTCGCCTTTGCCTTCGACCTGGGCGTACGCGCGGTGGTCATGGGCGTTCTGCTGGTGCCATTGGCCTTGCTTGGCAACGTCGGTATCGGCCTGGGAGCGCTGCTGCTGTTCCTGATCAGTTGGTGGTACATGGTGCTGTTCGAGGTGCTCAACCAGGGTTGCTCACCCGGCAAGCAGGTCATGGGGTTGCGTGTCGTACAAGATGACGGCACTCCGATTGGCTGGTCCGCATCACTGATCCGCAACCTGCTGCGGTTTGTCGACATGCTGCCGTTCGGCTACTGCCTCGGCGCGATCAGTTGCCTGCAGCACCCCCATTTCAAGCGCCTGGGCGACCTGGCCGCCGGGACTCTGGTGATCTACCGTGAACAGCCGCTGGTACGCCCTCGGATTCCTCAAGCGACGGCCCTGCGCCTGCCCTTCGCCCTGGATTTGAGCGAACAACGGGCGATCCTTGGTTTCGCGGAACGCCAGGGGGAACTGTCCACCGAGCGCGTTCACGAATTGGCCTCGATTCTTGCCGCCCCCTTGCAGGTATCCCCCGCCCGCGCTGCGGAACAACTCAATGGCGTGGCCCGTGGCCTGCTGGGGCCAGCATGAAACAGAGCCTTTTCGAAAGCCGTCACCAGCGCCAATGGCAAGCCTTCGCCGAGCAGCTCACACAGCTGGAGCAAGGCCAGGCCAAGGCCGGTGACGTGGCCGATTTCCCTCATCAATATCGACGCCTGTGCCAGCATTTGGCCCTGGCCCAGGAACGCGGCTACAGCAGCTATCTGGTAGACCCATTGCAACAACTGGCCCTGCGCGGCCACCAACAACTCTACCGTCATCGCAGCCAACTGGCGGCGAATGCGCTGAGCTTTGTACTCGCCGATTTTCCTCGGCTGGTACGGGAGCAGTGGCGTTTTGTGCTGATCGCCAGCCTGCTGTTCTTTGGCAGCCTGGTGGGTATTGCCCTGCTGGTCTACCTGTTTCCCGACCTGATCTACAGCATCGTCAGCCCGCAACAGGTGGCCGAGATGCAGGGCATGTACGACCCTGATGCCAGCCGCCTGGGCCGCGCCGCCGAGCGAGCATCGAGCGAAGACTGGATGATGTTCGGCTACTACGTGATGCACAACATCGGTATCGCGTTCCAGACGTTTGCCGCCGGTTTAGTGTTCGGCCTGGGCAGCGTGTTCTTTCTGATTTTCAACGGCCTCATCATCGGTGCGGTCTCCGGTCACCTGACCGAGATCGGCTATGGCCAGACCTTCTGGTCATTCGTCATCGGCCATGGCGCATTCGAACTGACCGCGATCGCCCTCGCCGGGGCCGCAGGCTTGCAGTTGGGGTGGGCACTGATCGCTCCGGGACAATTGACCCGTGGTGAATCATTGCGGCTGGCTGCACGCAAGAGCGTGCAAATGCTCTGCGGTGTCATGATTTTCCTGCTGATCGCAGCGTTCATCGAGGCTTATTGGTCATCCACCACCGTGATAACCCCGTGGGTCAAATACCTGGTGGGCGCTGTTCTGTGGCTGCTGGTGGGCACTTACCTAGGCTTTGCGGGAAGGAATCGCCATGCGCCTGACTGATGCCAGCGTGGTCATCCGGCCGCGTACTGCCTGGGAAGCCATGGATCTTGGCGCCTTGATGGCACGGGAGCATCGCGTGCTATTGATGGGCAGTTGGGCATTGGTCACCGTACCTGTGTTCGCCTTGCTTACAGCCCTGCTGTGGCAGTATCCGTCCACCGCCATATTTCTGTTCTGGTGGCTCAAGCCGGCCTTCGACCGCTTGCCGCTGTACATTTTGTCCAAGGCCCTGTTTGGTGAAACGCCCACTATCAAGCACGCTGTACGCCAGTGGCCGCTCCTCCTCAAGGGTCAACTGCTGGCCAGCCTGACCTGGCGACGGCTGAGCCTGAGCCGCAGCTTTGTAATGCCGGTGAGCCAACTCGAAGGCCTGGACGGCCCGGCACGCCAGAAACGCCTGGGCGTGTTGCAGCAACGCAATGCCGGAGCCGCGCGCTGGCTCACCATCATCGGAATGCACCTGGAAATAGGCCTGTGGTTCGGCTGCATGGCACTGTTCTATCTGTTCATCCCACAAAACCTCGAGATGGATTGGGACTGGCAGCGCCTGTTATTGGCGACAAGTTCGGAAGGGTTATGGCTGGAGCACCTGGGCAACGCATTCTATGTCTTGCTGCTGATATTTTGGGAACCCATCTATGTCGCCTGCGGCTTCAGCCTCTACCTTAATCGTCGCACCGTATTGGAAGCCTGGGACCTGGAGCTGGTCTTCCGACGCCTTCGTCAGCGCCTGAGCAATGTGGCCCCGCTGTTGTTATTGATGATCGGACTGATGCTGCTGCCTCTCAGCCCTCCTGTCATGGCCGAAGCTTCCAGTCCCTCCAAACCGCTGAGTACCCCGAGCGCGAGCCAATCCATCAAATCGCTGCTGGACAAACCGCCCTTCAAGAACCCGGAAACCGTAACCCGTTATCGGTTTGGCGAAGAAAAGCCAGCCGGTAAAAACAAAACACACAGTGACGGCAGACTTCCCGATTGGCTGAAGGCGCTGCTGGACAACCTCAACAGCGATACCTTCAAGCACATCGCCCAAGGCTTGGAAGTTCTACTGTGGGGCGTTTTCATCGGCAGCCTGATCATGCTCGCGTGGCGTTACCGAGACTGGTTGCACACCTTCGTCAGCCGGCGCGGGCCGCGTGAGACAGAGGTTGCCAAACCGCTGCCCACGCAATTGTTCGGTCTTGAACTGGGTACCGAGACCTTGCCCGACGACGTTGCCGGCGCCGCCGAACAGCTATGGGCCACCCAACCCAGGGTAGCCCTCGCCCTGCTGTATCGAGGCCTGCTCAGCCGGTTATTGCATGATTTCAACCTGCCATTGAAAAGCGCTGATACCGAAGGCCAGGTCCTGGCACGTGTACACCAGTTGCAGCAACCACAGCTGCTGGCCTTCAGTGATGAACTGACCCGGCATTGGCAAAACCTCGCTTATGGTCACCGCCTGCCTCCGCTGCCTGCCCAGCAGAAACTATGCAGTGATTGGCGCGCCCTGTTCAGCCCAGGGAGCAATTCATGAATCGACCATTACGATGGGTGGGGTTATTACTGGCGTGCCTGCTTGGCGCGGGCGGTTACTACGTATGGAGCAAGGCGACTCCCTATGACGAAGTGGTAGATCGTGGTCCTTCGCCAGAGGCGCTGGCCAATCCTTACCTGGCAGCCGAACACTTTCTGCGCCAACAAGGCCTGACCGTAGAGCATGCGTATAACCTGAAACAGCTGGACACCTTGCCCTCCAAGGGCAACAGCCTACTGCTGCTCGGCGAGCGCAGTAATATGTCGCCACGCCAGGTAGAACAGTTGCTGGAGTGGGCCAGGTCAGGCGGCCATCTGTTGCTGGTCGCCGAGGCGCTGTGGGATGAAGAGACTGGCAAAAGCGGTGACCTGCTGCTCGATCGCCTCCAGATTCACCAGACACTGAGTGACGAACCTGAAGAACCTGCCACTTCCCTCAAAAAGCCCTCAAGCAAGAAAGCCCGGGACCTGACCAAACTCTATGTCGACAATGAAACCGCACCGGCTTATTTCAGTTTCGACACAGATTTCAACCTGACCGACCCCAAGCACCTGGCTCAATTCTCCGCCAACAGCGCAAGGGCCAGCCACCTGATGCAGCTCGACCTTGGGGAAGGCAGCGTCACAGTGATCACGGACAGCGACCTGTGGAAAACCCCGAACATCGGCAAGCACGACAACGCCTGGCTGCTGTGGTACCTGAACCAGGGCACCGCCGTGACTTTGCTGTTCAACAGCGACTTCGACGACCTGTTCACCTTGCTGATGCGGTATTTCCCCCAAGCCCTGGTGGCACTCACTGCCCTCGTCGCCTTGGGACTTTGGCGGGCCGGCGTGCGTCAAGGCCCGATTCGGACCCCTGCATCCCCCGCGCGTCGCCAATTGCAGGAACACCTGAAAGCCAGTGCCGATTTCCTGCTGCGGCGCAGCGGCCAGGGCACCCTGCTGCAGGCCTTGCAACGCGATATCTTGCGTGCGGCCCGACGCCGCCACCCCGGTTTTGAACGCCTCGACAACGCAGAACAGCGCCACGTGCTTGAACACCTGACGCGCCAACCCTCTCACGTCATCAACCAGGCCCTTGGCCCACTCCCGGCAAAACGGCTTTCCAGCGCCGATTTCAGCCGACAGGTGGCGTGCCTGCAAACCCTCAGGAATGCCTTATGAACTGGAGCGTTGCGGTCGTTAGATCTATGTGATATTAAAATCATATCTCTGTCCACGGGGAGTGAAGGGTCACAGCAGTAACCATCACACAGCCCAAGCAGACAGAGTGACATAGTGATTGGCCGACGACGGGATGAACGATGGAGCTTGTGTGGGGCAGCAAGGATTTCGTGATCGCAGGGCAACCTTATCAAGGGTTTCCGATTCTGCTGTGGGACTCGATGGAGAGCTGCACTCAGGCCAATCTATTCTTCCGTCATTACCTCCTTCGTGGGGAGATCGGCTCGAAGGAATCCTGGCCGAATACCGGACGAGCGCTGTACGACTTCTTCAGCTTCCTACAAGCGCATGACCTTGACTGGCGGGACGTAGATCGTGGTGAGGCCAAGAGTCTTGTTGCTGCCTATCGGGACTACTGTCTGGTTACGTGCGGATTGGCACGCAACACTACCCGCCAGCGACTGACGTACATCTGCAAGTTCTACGAGTTCGCCCTGGGGAAAGGTTGGGTAAGGCGCCTGCCTTTCGGTCATGAAGAACGAATTGTGCCACGCGAAACAGGTTTCCTTGAACATGTCGACGCTAGCGGTGGTAAGGCGCTGGTGAACAATGTGATGCCGCGTAGTGACAAGCCCCTACCTAAATACCTGAGCATGTCCCAGACGAAGTCTCTTCTGTCCATGGCGGGCAATCCACATCACCGGATCATGATTCAGTTGGCCCTGCGAACAGGCCTACGTCGTAACGAACTGGCTACCTTCCCGATGGCTTATGTTGTCGACCCTGACAAGACTGGAGGAACCGAACGTAACCTGCGTATTTGCCTTGATCCTTTTGACGGCAGTGGGATGGAGACCAAGGGTAATAAGGCGCGGGATATCTTGGTCAGTCGCAAATTCATGGCTGAGCTCTACCGCTACGTGACGAAACTGCGAGGAGAGCGAGCATCTCTGAGCAAGGATCAAAAGGCTCTCTTCCTCAACCACCTCGGAGAGCCCTATGGAAGCAACGGCAAGAGCCTGAATCGGATCATCGTCGAGACAGGAAAACGCGCTGGCATTGAAGTCCATGCACACATGCTGCGACACACCTACGCGACCCACACCCTGGTAAACCTTCAGCGCTACCCACAACAAGGCCTTGACCCCTTGGTGTTCCTCCGGCGGCAGCTTGGTCACAGCTCAATCCAAACCACCATGATCTACCTGCACCTTGTTAACGAAATGGCCGATGAAGCCGTGTTGGCGTACGACGACGAGCTGAATGAAATGGCCGGAGCAATGTGATGGGGAAGCGAAAGGTATTTACCAAGACTGATCTCAGCGTTCCCCAAGTCGAGCATTGCATCGACGCAACTGGCTGTGTGGTCATCTGGCCCGATGTCGTCCCTCCAGCGAACACTATAGTTTCGTTCGGGCGAAACTCCTCAACCCGCCGCAATTTCGATTTTGCGAGATGGTATGGTTCGGAGATTGATGACTTAACTTACGCCTGTCAGCGTCAGGTTGAGCGTTTCCTAGCGGGGCAAGAGGGCACTCTCTCGGCTACCACTGTTGCAAGCTATTGCGACACTGGATTGAACCATTTTCTTGACTATTGCCTGCTCCAAGCGGTGGCTTACGAGCGTAGGTTGACGCTGAATGATTTGGATCGTGGTCTTATCGACGGCTTTCTAGCTCATCTCCGTGAAAAGGGTACAGCAACCAACGCCCAGAAAAACTATTACTCGAAAGCTAAAGCGGTGCTCGTTGCCCTCGGAAAGCGCGGCATTTTCCCTTTGATCATCTCTGGCGATGCGGCCACATTTCCACGTAACCCATTCCCAAACTCCAACCGCAAGGTCAAGGGCGAGACAGCGCTTTCGAAACGTGAGCGTCAAGAGTTTGCTGCGGCGCTGCGGCAGGCGATTAAGCCCATATGGAGCGATGACACAATGGTGACTAGCGAACTCCTGGTTTACGCGTTACTGGTAGTAGCACTTCACACCGGGCGCAATACCATCCCATTGCTGGAAATGGGCCGCAATTGTCTGCGCCCTCATCCCAAAGACAACACCGTCTTCCTCGTGCTATGGAAGCGCCGTGGCTACAACACCAGTAAGGTGGCTTTGCGGGTCGACTCGGACTCCGAGCGTGTGCTGGAGGCAATGCCTAGCATCAGACCCAGCGTAGAACGTTTGATCCGTAGAGTAATGGTGTTGACTGAACCCTTAGACTCTGAAGCTCCCGATGACTTCAAGGGACGTGTGTGGTTGTACCGCAGTCGGGCTCATAACACTGCAGGTCATGTCACGGCATTGCAAGTGCAAAGGTTAGATAAAAGTATTGAGCGGCTTGTAGCCAAATATGATCTGAAGGACAGCGACGGAAAGCCTTTGCGTATCAACATCTCTCGTCTGCGTAAGACTTTTGCAAATCGCATCTTTGAGCTAACCGATGGAGACCTGGCGACCACTGCATCTGCTCTCGGCAACACCGCACGAGTAGCCGACCAAAACTACTTGGCGCCTAGCGGGGACGCACGTCGAAACTGGCGGTTTATGGGGGAAATGCTTGTGGATGAGCTACTGGCAGAGACTATTGGCGCAACCTACAAGAAAAGTCCTTTGGGTCGTTGTGCGGATCCAGTCAATGGTCAGTTTGCCCCGAAACGCGAAGGCGAAACCTGTATGAACTTCATGAACTGCCTGCGCTGTAGGCACTACGCAGTGACCGCCGAAGACTTGTACAAACTGTTTAGCTTCTACTTTCGAGTGCTGAGTGAACGTTCCCGTATGGACAAGAGACGGTGGGCACGCGAGTACGCCCATATCCCTCGTCTGATTGACCATTACATCGTTGCCGAAGGCCTACGCCGTGGCACATTCAAGGCTGAGACCGTAGAGGCCGCACGTGAGCATGCCCGTACCGAGCCCCACTCGTTCTGGTCAGTCGATCTCATTGCCAGTCTGGAGGTCTCCTTATGATTGACGACAACCTAGGGGGGCTGCCTTTTGCAGACATTGCCGCTCAACCTGGCGATGTGCGTCGGCTATCTGACTCAGAGCGGGACAAGCTAATCATCACCGCTGCGAACGTCGATGGGCATTGGGTTATCCTCAGTAGGTACGTTGAAGATATCTGGCAGCTTCATGGTTTGCCTAGTAACGTTCCGGCCAGCGGGAGGCAGATCAACTTCTCCATCGTACCATCAGCGTTTCGCGCAACAATGAAAGCAGTGATCTATAGGTATATGAGGCGCGGTCTCAGCGGATCGGATCGGCCTAAAGGAAGGTCTATTATCACTTTATTTCATGACGCGTTGCCGTTCCTTAGGCACCTTGAAGCACTTAAGATTGAGTATTTAAGAGCTGTAACACCGATTATCGCAGCAACATACGTGGCAGCTTGCAAAGCCCACAAAGTAGCGAGATCTGACAAGCCGCTGTCGCCAGAAACGTTACGTTCTCGTTACGGCACTGTAGAGGCGCTCTATGCACTGAGCCATTTTACCGACGACCGGATGCAGCAGCATCCATGGATCGAAACATCCGCAATGGCCATGGCAGGAAGTAATGGCGACATCCTCAGAGGGAAAACGCCACTGATCCCAGATGAGGTGTTTTGTACACTGTTCGAAGAAGCCCATAGCCAAGTAGAGCGCGGAAAGCAATTACTTGATCTGCGGGATGATCTTAGTGCAATCACAGCGAAATTTAAGGGATACAGTGTCGAGGGATTAATCTGGCAGAAAAACCGCCATTTGGCTCTCTCGGGCTGGGACGGCGGTTTAAGCATATTCAACAAGTCACTGACAGCACTCCGCACGGCCTGCTATGTCGTACTAGCCAGCACCTCAGGCTGCCGTAATCACGAATTGACTAATTTGCACTCGGGCGCCCATCACCGCACAGAAGATGATGACGGTACGATCTATCATTGGATGCGGTCTGTGTCCGAAAAGACCGATGAAGGAGTCCATGACTGGATGATTCCAGAGGCAGCTGTGCGAGCCCTTAGGGTTATGGAGCGCTGGGCCATGCCCTACCAAGCCATGATTGCCGACGAGATTATTCAGCGACGGCGCATCGACCCGCAGGATCCTCAAATCGCAGAGGCGCAAAAACATCGCAATTCGCTTTTCCTCGGCATGGACACGACCCAAGGCAACCAAGTCCGCACGCTCTCCATCGCAAGTTGGGATGCGGCGCTGAAATCGTTCGCCAAAAATTGCGCATTGAGCTGGAAGCTCGCCAGCCATCAATTCAGGCGCAAATTCGCCAACTACGCTGCGCACAGCAGGTTTGGCGACCTGCGTTACCTCAAGGAGCATTACGCTCACTGGTCTATGGATATGACTTTAGGTTACGCCATGGACGAAAGCTGGGGCCAGCATCTGGATCTAGAACTGTATTCGGAGATTCAAGATGAGCTGGAAGACATCAAACTTGGCGTCGTCGACGGCTGGATGGGTGATGAATCGTTGGCAGGAGGCTATGGGGGCGCCATCAAGGGATGGAAACGAGAGCCGGAAAACCTGCTGATCTTCAAAGATCGTGCCTCAATGCTGAAGTCCATCTCTGGGAGCACATTCATCCGCAGCAACGGCCACGCCTGGTGTACAGCGGACAATGACGGCTGTGTCGGCAATACCCTTGAACGCACCCGCTGCACTGGCTGCGAGCACTCAGTGATTGGGAGCATCCATGCACCTATGTATCAGCGGCTTTACGATGAACTTAAAGAGCTTCTGCACTGTAAGGACATCGGTGAAGGTGGTCGCCAACGCGTCGAGCGCGACCTCAAACGTTGCCGAGATGTGTTGGTACGGTTGGGTATGCCTCCTGAGGATCTCAGCGCATGAAGAGGAAGGACAAAACATCCAACTACAAGCCTGCGATGGATCGAGCGAAGGATCTGAAGCTAGCCATCTACGCCATTCAAAAAGGACGAGCTCAAAGCGGTGAAACCAAAGTGACTATCGCCGCTGTTGCCCGTGAGGCGGGAGTATCGACGGCGCTCATCCATAATCATTACCCATCAATCGCTGAGGAGATACGACAGATCCAGGGGCGGTCTAGTCGTGCCATGCGGGATGTCAAACATCAGGATCTGATTGCTGAGCGTCAGAAGTCTAAGGGCTACCGTCAAGAGATTGAGGAGCTCGAGGCCAAGCTCGCCAAGATCGCATCCATCAATGAGGTATTGATGGATGAGAATCAGAAGCTCAAGACTCAGTTGAGGGAGCGCAACGTGGTTGAACTTGTGCCGTCCTCACGCACTGACAAGTCTCGCGTCTGACGGAGTTCTTTCCCAACGGAGATCAACCAGATTCGCACACCAGTCACAGTGCGGATGGCACGTTCCCCTAGAGGGTGTAGCTTGATCATCTGTCCTGCGCACCTTCTAGCAATGAGCCACGCAATAGTTACAGTGGCATGCCCCTGCAGGGACGGCTGTCGTTAACCAAGCCCTGTCTAAGCCAGGTCTTGGCCCTGCGGGCTTCTATCCTCATGCCTACGACCCTCCTGGTCTGTGATTCCTGCGGTGCTCTAGATCAAGTCAGTATGGGCCGTTAGCCCCGAACAGGTTGGCCGGGAGAGTGCGAGGCTTGGATTATTTGGGGAGGACGTCATAACAGTCCTCAGCGCCCCAATGCCTGTTACTGAGTTGACGTGGGCGTAGCTGGCAAAAAATGCCTAGCTACATCGTACCCCTGGTTAAGCAGGCTATTAGATACCCATTTTCCGGCGCAGGCCCAATTCTTCCGGCGCTTCACCTGCCTTGAATCCAATCAAATAAAGTACGTCCCCAATTGGGCTTGCTCCCACCTCCGAATCCGAGCTTGTGTTCTGGATTACTGGGCAGGTTGCATAGCGCAGCGTAACGCCCTGTTCATTCAGGCGCTCGATTATTGCTTGGAGTTCTTCAAAAACTTCCAAGAGCCCTGTGCTGGAGTAGAACTCGGCGCAGTCGCGGTATTCCCGGAGGTAATCAGTGAGCTCCGCGAACGCCAGTGCCTGGTCTTTAGAGGGTTCGAATGCGGGCTCGATATAATCCCCGATGCTTTCAGCTGCGAGTTTGGCTAAGGCCCTGCCTGATTCGGGCTTCAGTGCCTTGGTCATGAAATATTTCTGATGAAACTGCTCACGAGCCGAGCGCAGTTGCTCATCGGTCGGAATTGCCATCGGTTTCGTGAATGCGTCGATGTCCTGAAACTCAAAAGCAGAGGCGAGTGAGCGAAGCGTATTAAGGCTGGCGCCGGCCCCTGCTTCAACCCTCTGAATGGTTCTGGGCGTAGCCCTGGCGAGGGCTGCCAGTGTCTCCTGAGACCACTGGCGGAGTTCGCGCAGATACCTGATCACTTGGCCAAGTTCATCTTTGTTCAGCACGCGGGTTTCAACGTTGTCGAAGCTGCTCATCTCATTACCCCTGTTTCAGTGGCTGTTCGGATGGGTCAAGTATGAGTCGGGGAAGATTCAGGCAACACGACACGAACCTGACAGCACAATTGTTGCCACGGCTTTCACTCTAATCAGTGCAATCACGCGGTGGATAGCCTTTGTGCGCTTGTCCTGCCGGATCACGTTCTTTACGAACAACCCGTGGCATCTGCCGGCTATTTAAGGCGTCATCGTTCAAGCAAGGAGGTTTTGGGTGATAGCCTACTGGATGCCTTACCATCCGCGTAATCGGAGCGCCACATGATCAACCTCCATCGCTTAATAAGCTGGCTGTTTCCTGACCGTCGTCCCGACTGGGAGCAGAAGCGTGAGCGCGAGTTCATCCTGGCGGCGAACTCATTGAAAACCCTCTCGGTAACTGACCGGGGTGGCATGTCCATCGATCCAGAAGAGCTCCGTGAACAGATTGTCTCCGCACGCGAGCAGTTGAAGCACCTCGTGCACAACCCTGGAACGCGTAGTGAGCCGTGCCAAGCAGTCTCAGCTACCGAGGTGGCCCAGGAGGCTGAGCCTTCTTCTGAGGAGCTGCAGGACTCCATAGAGGTTGTGGCTTGGCGTCGACTTCCCAGCGGCGCAGTTGTGCGCTACACGTGCCTCCAGTGCCTAAGTACAGGTCGATACGCTGTAGCGGCGGCCAGTCTCTTTTCGGGAGCTTTGGAGAGCCTTCCTACGTGGGTCGATGGCAATATCAACAGGCAGGTAGCAAATGCTCTACAGGATGGCGAGCTCAGGTGGTTCACGACTGTGGGTGGGGCAATGAATGCGTGGGATGCGGAGTTCTGATAGCTCAATGGGTTGGTAGGACTGGCAGTCACGGGAAGCCGGCTCCGAATCAGATTCTGAGGCTTGTGAGTAACTTGTTTGGGTTTTCACTCAGACTCTTGCCGTTATTCGCGCTGCCCGAGGCATTGCAGGTGTTGGTCAATGCAGCTAAAGCTCTCGTCAAAAACGAGCGCAGGAGATCTTGATCGTGTGAAAGATGCAGCGTGGTATACGAACGTTCCCTATCAGTAGTCCCGCCAAGGCTCAGCTAAGCCAGATGAGCCCTGTATGTCTCGGTAACAAAGTTGCAGGTAAGTCGGGTCACCCACACGCTACCGGTGAATTTAATAAAATTACGACATGATTCTCTCGTCAAATACTCGCGAAACTACCAAAATCGGCATACGCTTCTTGCTAAATCGCATCAAGATGTTGACCACTGTAGCCACGAGCACTCTGAGCGCAGGCCACACGGGTATCGAGTACATCACGCCCGCCTGCAACCGGTCTTGAGGCGTACCGTTGGTCAAATGGGGTGGGATTATCTGGCCCCCTACAGCTCCCATCATTTCGATGCATAGCCGATCCCAATCGGAAGAGGTGGGGTTCCCCTGGCCATGCGAAGTGGGGTTGTAGCTGAAGGGAGCTCCCGCATCTGTTGGCCTCTTGGCTATCTGCGATGACTGGCCTCCGGAGAAATGCCTACACAGCAAACTTCCCAATGTTTCGTCGCACGCGTGATCCTGCTTCGCAGGAGCACACATCCATGGGCTAACCCAGGCGCCCATTTGTGAACTGGAAGGTCTGATCATCGGGGTTCCAATGAACCACCCCATCGGTGGAGGACTGGTTGAGAAAGGAATCTGTATGTTGGTGGCAAGGGGAGTTTTGCTGTTAGAGCCTAAATACATGTCAAATTTAGGCCATTTTGACAAAAGCAAAAGCTCCCGCTGAGTGGTTGTATTTGATTTGGGCGTGGGAGGGTTTAAACATACTTTTGGTGCTGATAGTTGGTCTGGGGTCTTGACTGCTTTGGCCTGTAATAGCAGGCATCTAGCTGTCGTGCTACTTCCTGTGTTCCATCTATTTGTGTTGAAATGAAAAACAGCGACATCAGCAATTTCAACCTTGTGTTTCTCACCATTCATCAGCGCATATGGTCTTTTGTCGATCCATGCCAATTGAACTGTTACGGTTACTTTGGGGGGATTCCCTCTAGACGGTTGAGCAGGTTTTGGCGGTCGAAGAGTTGTACGCAGCGCATTTAAAAGTCCCCGAGAGCCGAACAGCTTCGCCAACTGCGTAAGCTCTCCTCCTCCCAGCCTCGGGTAGATATTACCGAGTGCTGAGTCGATCTGATCTGCCTGAGACTGCGTTAGCTGGGTGCTCATCGACGATTCCTTTCGTTTAAATAAAGGCAGTATGCCACTACTCTATGAGTTCATTCGCAAGAATCTTCTGGCTCAGCATCCGCATTTTCACTGACTACTCCGCTTTCCATTACTGCGAGAAGCGCACCTGATCTTCCTGAGGGGCTCAGCTCCAAGATTGACGGCGCGATTCTGGACGTCATGCTGCCAGCGCCTGTTGTCAGTGATGGGTTGGGCACGAGAAGCCCCAAGAAGGGGGATCCTCGATGATGTCTATTGAGGTGCTGAGCTCGTACTGCATGCGCTCGAAGACCCTGTTGAGCGTTGGATGGGCGTTTGACTCTCTCAATGTTGTCACCAAGAGCAATAGCTCTCGGCCTTGAGCCAATGGCATTTGGATGTCGCAGTAGACTGTGTCGTCATCGTCTGTCATTCCCATCGAAAATCCTCGTAGGATGGTCTTCGCTTCTCGCTTATCGACCTGGCGTTGGGGCGTGCCCCTTTGGGATGGGCTGTCGTGCACCGATCCTTCGGCCCGACCCTACGGGCTTCCATCCCGCAAGCCTGCGCGCTCCGCTTGCCCACGTAGAGCGGCCTTCACACACTACTCGGTACTCCGAATTACTCATCAAGGATGATCCAGCATGCCCGAAACGCAAACCCCGTCAGAGACTGCCCAATGGTTCGCAATGCTCGGCCTGGGCGATGTTCCCCACTACAGCGTCATCTCCATTACGCTCAGCAACGAGCCCATCGAGCACTGGTTTTACAAGCGCAATAGATTGAGACCTGAGAGTCTGAAGCTCGAGTTGCTTGTCCCTTCTACGGGGGGCTGGCGGGTCGACCTGGCACGGCATGACAAGCTGTTCCAGACTCAATGGCGTCTCGGCGACGATCTAAGAGTTGAGTCTCAGCAACTGCGATATCTAAAGCTTGTGGAGTGGCCACGCCTGCTGAGCGTCATGGATTTTCCGCAATTGATCGGATCGTTGGAGCGCACCCTTCAGGTAAGTTTCTTGCCGCATGCAGATATAGGCGCACGCCTGTTAGAGCCTGAGACCTTGGCCTCTAATCCACAGCTACGCCAGTGGTTGACGCCCTGCGCCAGTAGCCTCGGCTGGAACCGGAAAGTGCAGCCTGGATAGAGGCGATTCGGCAATCGGCCACTCGCCTTGCGTTAGAAGGCCTCAAGCCTCGCCTGAATGCCGGCGTCACTGGCCATAGCAATCATGATGTCGACGCGGTCGATATCTACGATGAAGCCTACGTACTCGTCACCGCCGGTATTCAGGTGCAGATAGCGTTTGCCGAACCTGGTCAGCCACTCATCAAACTCGGCCAGCACCTGTACAACGGTCATCCCTTCGCGTAGCTCGTACGGATATGGTTCTTGGATGCCACAGGCGTTGGTCAGGTATGGGGCCAGATGTTCGAAACCATCGAATCCTTTCCAATCTATGGCGAGCAGAATGAGGTGCTCGATTGATTGCCCTTTGTCAGGATCCAGCAAGCCCTCTGTCAGCGCGCTGGATGGCTCCTCTCCCTGGCCATAGAAACGCATGACTCGTCGAACGAGAAGCTCCTGCTCCTTCTCAGGGAGACGTGTCAGCAGGCTCTGAGTGAAAGCCTTGAGCTCAGCGCGGTAAGGATGAAGCTCTCGCATGATTGCGGCGTCACTCAACGGTGGCTCATCAGGAGGTGGTTGAGTGAAGCGGCCGCCGAATAATCTATCCAGAATTCCCATACATCTCCCTTCCTTGGATTGAAGGCTTGCGCCCTGCCCCATCGATTATCAGTTCTTACCTAGGTTAGAGCATTGAGTGCTACAACAGTTGGGCGTGGCCTGGGGCACGGCTGTCGTGAACCAAGCCGCCAGCAGGCGTCTTGGCCCTTCGGGCTTCCATCCTCACGCGCTCGTATTTGCTTACAAACTACAGTGCCATCCGCGTTATTGGTTGCGCGGTAAGGGGAGTACGGAAATGGGTATGGAGCCCTGATTCGACCGAAGGACGCTCTCCGGTGACACCTCTATCTTCGCTAGTCGCTGAGCTACTAGGTCATACAATGACCCAGTTACAACGCTGCCCATACACGAGAAATATCTTCAACTGACGCCGTTCGGCCCTATCAGAACCTGACGCACCTTCTTCGCCAAATCGGTTGGTATGTAGGGCTTGGAAATGACATCGAGATCCTTTCCACCTGCGTCCGTTCGCTCCAGAGAGTTTTCGGAGTAGCCGGTAGTAAGTAATACTTTCAGACTGGGGTACAGCCGTTTTGCCTCACGGGCCAGCATCACTCCGTTCATACCGCCTGGCATGATCAGGTCTGTGAACAGCAAGTCGAAATGATCGGTTTTTAGAAGACCCAGCGCTTCCTTGCCATTGTAAGCCAACGCACAAGAGTAGCCGTACTCCTCCAGCACCATTCTCGCAAGCTCAGCAACATCAGGTCGGTCTTCCACAATCAGGATCCGCTCATTTCCTAACTGATCATTAACGTGCTCTGCTGGGCCCAATGCATGGAGTTGGCTATCGTCAGCCGGGAAATACATGCGGATTGTTGTTCCGATGCCTTCTTCCGAATAAATGCGCGCAGTCCCACCGGATTGCTTTACGAAACCGTACACCATGGATAAGCCCAAGCCTGAGCCTTTACCTTCGTCCTTGGTGGTGAAAAATGGATCCATCACTCTATCAACAATCGCAGCAGGCATCCCAATACCGTTGTCGGTTATGGCGATGCTGACGTAGCGGCCCGGCATCAGGCCGTCATAAGAGGTTGATCCTAAATCTTGGATAGTTACGTTCTTCGTCTCAACCGTCAGCCTGCGCGCAGAACGAGAGTCCATCGCGTCTCGGGCATTGATGAAAATGTTCAGTAAGGCCACTTCGGTCTGCGTTGTATCGACGCGGCAGTTCCACAGATCTCCCTGCAACGCCAACCTAAGCTCGGTGTCGACAAGAGTACGTTCAGCCATTTCCTGGGAGGAGCCGACGATGTTGTTCAGGTTGACTACACGTCCCTGTAGTTTCTGTTTGCGAGAGAACGCCAGCAATTGCTGCGTCAAGGTTTTAGCCCTCTCAGCCGCATCACGGGCATTTGCCGCGCTGCGCAGAATACGTTGTTGATCGTAATTAGGCTTGTCGGCGGTGCGCTGAATCATGTCCAAGTAGCCGATCATGACCTGCAGCAGATTGTTGAAATCGTGCGCGATACCTCCTGTTAGCTGACCGAGAGCTTCCATCTTCTGCGCCTGCCGCAAACCATCCTCGGCGTCCCGGCGTCGGCTGACATCCAGTTGCGACGCGAAGAAATAGATCAGTTCGCCAGCTTCGTTGTATACCGGGGAAATGAAAAGGGCGTTCCAGAAGGAGGATCCGTCCTTCTTGTAATTCACCAGCTCTACCGCCACCTCTGTTTCAGATTCAATGGCGTCCCGTACCTGCATTACAACAAGCGGGTCTGTTTCCGGGCCCTGAAGGAAACGGCAATTATGGCCAACAATGTCTTCTCGATCATAGCCAGTCATGTCGATAAAGGCGTTGTTCGCGAAAATGATCGGATTGTCTGGTCGTTTGGGATCCGTGACGATCATTGGCATGCGCGTAGTTTCAACTGCGGCAAAGAAGACGTTGTGATCTGAACCGCTAATATCGCCGGTAGAAGTGTTGCTGACGGGTGTAGAGCGGTTCGGCATAAAGATCCTTACTTAAGTTAGTTCGCGGTCAGGGCGCGAGCGACATGAGTACAACCGGCTATCAAGGCGGAGGGGCAAGTTTTCTACAAATGGTATGCAACTGCTCGATCTCGAATGGTTTGATCAACCAGTGCACGTTGAGCGAATGCAGTTCTCTTGCTGCAGGATGAAACCCCGAGGCAACGACTATCGGCACCTCTGCATCAGCATCGCGCAGCCGTTTGGCCAGTTCGAGACCATCTATGTGGCCTGGCATCCGTAGATCGGTGATTAGCAAGCGTGGGGGGTAACCGCTTTGCTGAATGAATTGCCAAGCGAAGTCAGCGCTTTCAAACGCACGTACACGGTAGCCGTACATTTCAAGCGCTTCAGTGATGAGTTCCAGGATCAGAGGCTCATCCTCCACCACCAAAATAGAGTCCATAGCATGAGGATTCGTGAGAATTTTCAGTGGGACAATCGCTGCCGTCCAAAATTCCACCGAGCGGGAATCGTTCGTAGTTTCCGGCTGTGCTCGGGCGATGTATGGCAACGCAGCTGACGCGGAGTTTGACTACCATTGCGCGGTAGGCGATGCGGTATTTGCTCCAGGGCTTCTTGGCGCTGGAGAGGAGATCGTAGTGTCTAGCTACTCAGCCATTTTCGCCAGACGCTTATGAATCTAGTGGAATCGAGGTAGGTATTTGCCATGCAGGTTTCTTGTCATCCTGGCTGTCGAAAATCTGCCGGGCCTTGCGGAAATCCTCAGCGTTTTCGACTACCCAAGTCCAGATAGGGGACATACGAACCAGCAGCCCCATACCCAGCGAGGTCAGCTCATACTCGACACGTGGCGGAACCACACCGAACTCCCGCCGAAGTACCAGGCCATCCCGCTCCATCGAGCGTAGCGTCTTGGTCAACATCCGCTGAGTCACCCCAGTCATCTGCCTTTTTATTTCGGCATGACGCATGGTGCCGTACACCCCCAAGGCGTGCAGGATACCTAGCGACCAGCGGCTGCCTGCGTGAGCAAGCACTTCCCGCCTGACACCATCATCGTCCTCTCTTAGCGTTCTGCAGATTGTCTCTGCTTGGCTAAGAGCCTCCTCATCGGTCACTTCTTTGTCTGGTATCACAGGTGTGCCTTCTTACGAGCGTTGCCTAATCGTGCAAGCATTTGCTCATCTTACAGGCACGAGGTCTCAGGAGAAATCATGACCGAAGTCACCCCATTTCAATCCCAATCCATTCTGGTTTTAGGCGCCGGTGAGCTTGGGCTACCGGTTTTGCGAAATCTTGCGCGGTTAGCAAAACGCGCGCCCGGTTCCACAATCAGCGTCCTGCTTAGAGATTCAACCATCAACAGTGAGGTGCCCGAGAAAAAGATCGAAATCGATGAGCTTCGGGCTCTTGGCATCCAGATGGTGGCCGCAGACCTCGTGAATGACTCAATTGATCAGTTGGCTGAAGTCTTCGCACGTTTCGATACCGTAATAGGCTGTGCAGGCATGGTTGCAGGCCGGGAAACTCCGATGAAGCTGGCCACCGCTGCGCTCAAGTCCGGAGTGAAGCGCTACTTCCCATGGCAGTTTGGCGTCGACTTTGAAGTCATCGGTCGGGGCAGTCCCCAGGATCTGTTCGATGCTCAGCTAGATGTTCGTGAATTGCTTCGTGCACAGGACAAAACTGAATGGGTGATCATCTCGACTGGAATGTTTACCAGTTTCCTATTCGAGCCTGTATTCGAGGTGGTTGATTTCGAAAACGATACCGTGAACGCACTCGGCAGCCTTGAGACCAGCGTGACCCTTACGACTCCAGACGACATCGGCGCATTGACAGCGGAAATCGTTTTCTTCGAACCCCGGTTTCGCAATGAAATCGTTTATCTATCGGGAGACACTGTGACGTACGGAGAGGTCGCCAGCCTCCTTGAACGTGTGCTGGGCCGCCCGTTCAAACGAAACGTGTGGACTGTTCCATACTTGCTTGAGGAATTGGAGAAAGATCCAACGCATCACATCAAGAAGTATCGTGCTGTCTTTGCCCAGGGTAGAGGCGTGGCCTGGCCTAAATCGGGGACTTTCAACGCGCAGCAGTCGATTCAGGTCACGACTGCTGAGCAGTGGGCCCAGGCAAATCTGGCATCACGCACACCAGCGATTAATTGATGGGCGTCAGTCCTTCACTGACGGGCAGGATGACTCGCTCAAGAATACCGAGCGCTCGTGCCAATTCCAGATATTCGACTAGATCACTTGGCCGGACGGTTTCAGATAACCGTCCCCAAAAGTAGTCAAGCTTCGAAAAAAGCCCGGCAGGCAAGCATCAAAGCAGACGCATCAGGGAGAGCTCGGTGGATCCTGGTTGTGGGCAGCAGGCGGTAAATGTCACTGGCAGCCTGCCGGCCCACGAACGATTCCAAAGGCTTCAACTGGAAGGTGGGAGTCAGCTCTGCTGCTTCGTAGAGGACATCGAGCCAAAAAGTATCTTGTGGCGAGTCGCTGCAGAGAATTTGACCTGAAAAAAGCTGGTTCATACGTCTCGCCACGCCGACCGGCGCATCACCTTGCTCACGCAGTTGATCCTGACTGAGACCATGCATGTCTTGCGCATCGAACGACCAGTACGTCCAGTAACGTGCCGGCCTGATCAGCGAGCTGTAGGAGGCCTCACTCGATACGACAGCGACTTCGATAGGATAGCTATCAGGAGCTATCCCTGAGGCCTCGAAATCGATAAAGAACGAAGGCCGTTCCATCCTGCTGCTCCTGTTGAAAGGCTGCGATTTTCAGCTATGCCGATCAATCGCTATAGCCGCTAGCGTCTGTGCTACTCGGTGATTTTGCAGATGCTGCATCTCACGCTCCCACTCAACTAGAAATTTCTGCCAGTCGTGCGCGTATGGGCCTTCGGGGAGTCGCGTTGATCCAACGCTGGCTTGCAGAAAGCGCTCTCTCCAAGGCTGCGGGATTTCTTGCTCCAAGACTATATCGGTGCCGGAGTGATGGCGTTTCACCGGGGCAGAATGACGAATCTTGTTGAGATCGAGTGGCTCATGGACGAAGGCTGTGCTGCTTCGCTCCTGGTCGTCGAGATCGTCAAGGATGGCTAAGACACCTAGTGCCATTGAATCACCAGGATGGAGGCTAGCAAGTGCCCAGAGAGCCCTTCGTCTTGCTCTCTCAAGCTCGCTGAGCTCCTTACTGGTCATTGCAGATTCCTCTGAGATGGCTCGGAGCTGAGCAGCGGTAATGGCGTGCCGCCTGACGGCGTATGGCTGGTGTGAACCGAGCCACAGCAAGCTGCGTCTCGGCCCTCCGGGCGCTCATCCTGCACGCCTGCGCGCTCCGCTTGCTAGATGCTCGCATGGTATGGAGGGCATCACGCTGCGAATCTGGAATTCCTGCTGCGCTTTCTAGCGAGTGGGGCACGATGTTGCAGGTACCCCAGCGTACCGCCAGGTTGGCTACTTATGAAATTTACTGAAGCGACTCGAAAGTGTCGCAGGGTCGATGCTTTCCCAAACCTCTGGATTCGCCGTTGCACTGAGCATCACCTGAGAGCGCCAAAGAAAAAACAGCGCAGCCAAGCTGCCTTCCACTAGCGCAAGCACAGTGGCGTTGGAGAACACGTCTGGGTTAGGCCCAAACAGGAGTCCCAGAGCGAACAAAGACGGAACCCACCCAATTACGAACATCAGGCAAAACGCGATGACTGCAAATCCTGCAAGAGCGACAGGTACTTTGAACCGCTGACTGGTATCAAATATTTTCTCACCGCGCTGGGTCAGGCCGTAGAGCACTCCATGATTTTTCTCTTTTTTCTTACTCCTGTTGAAAATTCCATAGAGGGTCGCAGTTTCACCTGCTTCTAGCTCTTCATAGAGCTTGTTGGAGACCTGGAGATTCGGAATCACCGCGCCATCCAAGCTGATCTTGATTTTATGACCACCGCTTATGGGGTTTACAGATCGAACGTAGTCAACCTTTCCTGAAAATTTCACGCAATCAAACTTCATTACTACCTATCCCTGCCTTCACAAAAATTATCCCAGTCATGGCTAGACACTGATCGATGCTGAACGCAAGCGGGCTTGTGCGGTTCATAAGCGATGACTCAATGACGCATCAGACGAGCGTGGCGTCCTTGAGATGTCCCTTGCGATGCTATGCCGAATATCGCGCCGTCGTGATCAAGCAGCCGCCTAGCTACCGATATGTCACGATAATATCATTATGATCTGTTTATCGAAACGTGCCCGTCGTGGCTCTATCCTCAGTTTTGAGGATCCTGCTCATGCAACTGAAAGAGGCGCTAGCGGCGGCGTTGCGTGGAGCACGTGCTCATCAAGGCTTGAGCTACGACGAACTGGCAGGGGCAACCCACAGGACTTACGTTGGAATGCTTGAGCAAGCACGAGCGAATCCGACGCTCGAAAAGCTCGACGAGATCGCTGAGTACCTTGGGCTCGACCTCCTAACCATGGTCACGTTAGCCTTAGCGGCTCAGGGGAATGAGCCTCCATCGAATGTATTGCAGCGCACGGCCTTGAGAGTCCGAGAGTTTGAGGCGACAGGTGGGTGGCAGTTGGTCGAGGAGCAATTCAGTGGCGGTAAGCTGATTAAGCGTTCCCAAGGAAAACCCAAGCAGCCGTTGAATGCTGAAAGTGTCCGGGCCCTGAAGGCACAAGGTCTCGACAAGAAAACAATTGCGGAAAGGCTCGGGCTTGCCAGGAGCACCGTCCAGAAATACTGGAATACCTGAGCCTGCAGTTCGCCAGATATCGACGATTCAGGCTAGCCAGAAGTCGCTATCTAGTTGCCCAGCCATACACCTAAAATAGGCGAGCATACAATTGTGTCATGACCCGCTTTAAGTATGGCGGCAGCAAAGGTTGTAGAAAAAACCAGGTCGAAGAAATAGCTATTTTAATGAGGGGGTTAATCTACAAAGGCATCAGGGCGTCGACGACAGTTTAAAGCTGAAGCTAATGCACAAATCAAAGTCTTAAGCCCCAGGAGGGTGGTGATTTAAAAACTTAAAACATCTTACCCCCCCTTGAGATGCGTTGTGATTTCTCTATATTTGATTTGCGTTGCAACTAGATCATTTCACGCCTTTGCCAACTTTCCCGAACATTTGAAGGCTCATGCTGTAGAATGAGTAAATAGCTCCGCTAGATTTTCCAATATATAGGTCGGCTAGCCTTTGGATTGCATAGCCATCCGGAAGCGCATCAATAATTAAATCGTTTAGTTCGTTCCACCAAGATTTGCGTTCTCGAACTAGAAACTGGCTGTTCAGGTTTAGGCATTCGATAGTGTATTTTGCCCGAGCAGAGTCAAGCGTATTTAACCCTATAGCAGGAACTACCTCGCCATTGGACAAGTAGTAAAAAAATCTTTCACAGCCTGGCTTGTGCGGAGTGATAAAAAGCTTCTTGTCCACGGTTTGTGACTTGCCTATTGCATGCCCGCCAAATGCAGCTCTACTACAGGCGTTGCTTATTGAGCAAAGATCACTGCTACTAAGTGCGCTTGCTGCAAGATTTGCGTATTCAAATGTAAGCCTTGGGTATTGGCTTTTATTTAAAACATGCTCCACATGATAGCCGTACCCATAATTTTCAGCCCTAAGCTCACTATAGCAGCATATTTTAAACTGCTCCTCCAGTAACGCATCAAGGAGTGCGGATTTGTTTTTGAATCCACTCCACCTGCGCCCTGCCTCCTTTGAGGATTCGGGAGGGGGATTATTAATGTGTTTAAGTTGGTGATAGCCTTGCTGAGACTTAGCTATATATCTCATTGACTAAGAGCCCGCTGACGAAAAATACTCCGTTGGAGACGGAGCAACTGAGGGTGTTTTTCACCCAAGACCTGGCTCAGATTAGTCATCAACAGAACGGCCTCAGGTTTGTCATAATAACCTTGTTCCACTAATGAGGTCAGGTGCTGCAGTTCTACTCTCTCTGGAACTGGAGGCAGCGGGTCAACCAGCATCACTCCCTGGAGTACATCCCCGGCGGGCTCACCATAACTTTGCGCATATGGCTTTCCTGCTACAACCCGATTTGTACTGTCTCGTCCCAAGATGCGTATATTGTCGCGACGTACCGTGCTTAATACCTGCGGGCTATGAGTCGTAACTATAAATTGAATGCATGGGAAAGCTTGCTTAAGATCGTTGAGAATTGTTTGCTGCCAAGCTGGATGAAGATGTAAGTCAATCTCGTCAATCAGAACTATTCCATCCGTCTTCTCCGCCGCCTTAGCACCGAAGTGGGGGTTTAATAATGCGCACCTGCAAGCCAAATCACCCACCATTTGAATCAATCCCCGAGCCCCATCCCCGAGCTGGGAAAGTTTAAGCTTCCCTGCACCACTCTGCTCGAAATATAATTCGCTTTCACCTTTACGGGGCAGTATTAATTTCCAGCCGGTAACATTTTTTACTGTATCTCTGACACCAAGCCAAAGTATGGTTGCATAGTTCTTGTCAAAAAGACCTGCATATACGGAAGAAAAAAGATTACCGACAAAATAGCTGAACCCCATAAAGCTAGTGGTTACATTGACTGCTCCATCGTAACCAGCAAGTCTAGGGATTTCCCTATGGATACTACGCCGACCGGCATTTTTTTTCCATAGCCTATTCGTCCCGTAAAATGCAATTACAGGAAGATTTGGTGTGTCATTTTCTTGACCGGTTAGCTTTTGTATGTCTGCCCATATCGCATCCATGCTCTTCGAGGCTGCGTGATACGCTACCATTGAAACATTTTTCCATTTGCACTTCCCTCCGCTATTATTTAGAGAGCAGCTTATCTGATACATCTCAGACCAATCGAGAGCGAATTCATCTACATCAAAATCATCGGCGTCGTGTATTTCATCAATGTCATCCCAGTCTCGCTGAAAAACACCATCTTCGGAAAACCAAGGTTCAGCTCTTACCGAGCAAGGATATAGTTGTTGGCCATGTTTAGAAAGAACGTCCTCCGCCTTAATTGTAGGCACAGCACCTCGCCTGATATCCTTTCCATAGCTTTTAACATATGCCCACAGTAATAGTTTTACTGCGCTAACGACGGAGCTCTTTCCGCTGCCATTCTCTCCAACTATAATTGTTATGTCTTTTTCGAATCTCATATCAAAGCACTCTAGACCTCGATAGTTAGTCACTGAGATATGCTTGATTTTCAACTGGCAACTCCTTTAAGGAGGGGGTTGATTGGCTTGGTGGTTACCATGTTAATTCCCTTGTTCTTAATGCTGTATGGTGACCCTTGAGAAACTGCTGAAGGCTCTCTAGCGGTAGGTTTTCTTCGGCCACGACGACTGCCGCAGCCGCGCATCTTTTAACACCTACGTCAGCGTACATAGCCTTTAGTAATCATCCCAGTCGTCATAATACTCGTCGGACTCTGGCTGACCATCCTCGCGCTGGAGGTCTTCCGTTATGAATCTGACACGACAAACCTTATGCCTGACCAGCGTGTCAGGAACGTACTCAATCGCAGGCGTCTGCGATGGGGGGCTGCTGAGCAAATCATCTAGTTTCGTGAAAGCAGTTCGAGGCTCGAGTGAAGCCACCACCGCATGATTAAAAAGGGTCAGGTTAGTGCCTTTCCGCACTTGAGCGGATTCGAACAGTACACCGTCGAGCGGCGGGTCGAACTGCGTAGCTAGGTACTCCGCCATGACTTGGGTAGCCAAGTATTCGTGTTCCTGGTTCGGAAGCACTGGTACGGTGATTTTTGCGTGGAGCGTTTTCAGGAAGATGCGCCGACCCATTTGCTCTTCATAGCTTGCTTCAAAGGCACTCAACGGCCTCGCTTCGTAGGCTTCATCCAATGCGATGAAATCCAGGACGCGAACGGGCCTTGTGAGCTTGAATTCGCCGCTAACGACTCGTCCTCCTACTGGCGGGCGAAGCTCGGCAACACATGTTTTTCGATCAAAGGCTCCATAAAATGCAGCCAAGCCTTTAGGGTTCATTCGGCCAGCACCAGCGGCCTCCTTGGGTGGAGGGCCTAGTTCTGCAGCAGGCTTGCTAATGATAGAGTCGTATTCTGCAAGGGAATCACAGCGCCTGGCACGAAAGATCTGTTCGTCGACAAGCTCTCTAATAACGGACATCGAGCCATCAGGGCTTTTGAAGGATGAGAGCCCTCGAAACAGCCAGTCCAGAAAATCCTTGGCATGCTGACTAAAAAATCGATTTCCATGCTTCATTTCGTTCTGAAAATTCAGCCATCGAGCTTCTGCTTCTCTTGGTCGAATCACTCTCCACTCATAGTTTTCATCATCGCTGTACCTCGCTTCACCTCCCTGAATGATGTCGTAATGGGAGCTTTCGTTGAGGTCGCAGAGAACACGCTCGACAACGGGGTCGTCCTCATCCAAACCAAGTAATTCTGCGACATGAAAAATAAGGGGGTCGCCAGCCTGCTCTGTTTCAGAGCGTTTCCCATTGTCATCGTAATGATCGTATATCGCTCCAGGATGGCAATACTTCTGGAGGACATCGTCGACCATGGTGATCAGGGCGTCGAATGGGATAGCCTTACGCCTTTTTATTAGGCAGAACGAGCACTCCGCAGTCATGCCGGTTCGCCTGATCAACCCAATGAGATAGGCTTCGTTCAAGCATTTGTGGCAGATCAGGTCTTCATCCATGTGGCTGTGCTCAGCAATTCAGTTGACGGTGATTCTAAGTCAACATAGACGCTCGGCTCGATGGAAACCTGCGGCCCATAGGCTCTGCCCTCAAGGAGCCCGTTGGAGACCACGTGTAGACTTGGGCTGCTTAGCCACTAGGTGTTGCAACACCATGGCTTCATAGCATTAGCACTGACAAATGGAGTTGATTTTAAGGTTATGACCGCACCACATGCCTCGACCTACCGACGTCCCGCAGACTGGAAGCAATTCGAGCGTCTGTCTTTAGCAGTGATGAGTTGCGTCTTTAAAAGCAGGTTCGATCAGTACGGTCGGGAAGGCCAACGGCAGCATGGCGTGGATCTGTATTGTCGCCTCAAAAATGGTTCTCTCATCGCCGTTCAGTGCAAGGGACGAAATGATAACCTCGGCAAAAATCTGACCCTGGCTCAGGTAAACCAGGCGGTTCTCGAAACAGAAGACTTTCCGTTCAAGATCGATCACTTCTTCATCCTTACCACCAGTCCGCATGACAAGCACCTGACCAATCGTGCCTTAGAGCTCACGGAAGAGCGAGCTATCGTTGGAAAGGGAACAGTGGACGTATGGGGCTGGGGGGCGCTTGAAGCTGTGATTCAAGAGAACGCCTCGCTCCAGGAGTCATTTTATCCTGACTACAAACCGAAGATTTCTTTTCGTGGCTGGTTCCTCAGGGTCGGGTTGGCTAGCTGCTTTTTCGTAGCTGCCGTCGTGGGAACTCATAAGTACCTTACCTATCAAGCCGATACAGCACAGATGAACCAAGCGACTGTCGAGGGCCTCACTGAGTATATGGATCTGAATGATCGGTTGATTCAGATCTATGAGGGTTGCCTAGGGATGCTGGACAAAGAGACCTTTGCCTTCTCATATTCTTTTCAGCAATTTTGCATCGTTCCTGTGGAAAGGACTCTGAATGCAATGGAGCATCAGGTGCAGCACGCCAGTTTGAAGATTGATATTGCTGCGATTAATCAGCTGGATGTGCTGCTCGATCTTTTGCGAGAGGATTATCGACAAGGATTGATAGCCAATCAGATGACTGATTTTTTTGAACAGGGCATCAGGGATAGCCAGAAGGCATTGTGCATTCCAAACAATTCTGACGCGTCCGCTGAACGCCTGAAGCGGCTGCGCAAGCCTGCTGACGATGCGATGAACCGGCAGCTGGAGTTCTACTTTATCCTCCGCGACTTTATCCTGCCTGGGCTTCAATCCATGCAGGCAAATGTGCTGGTCGCAGCTCGGCAAAGTAACCGCAGTGGCCTATCAGAACAGATGTTGAGTGACGCGCATCAGTTAAGCGAACTGCTGAAGCAGCGCCACCAGTATCGAATGGAGGAGCCACAGCAGCCTTTCACTCTGTCTGCTGTGAAGAATTTGAGCTCACGAGGGATAACAATATCAGGCGAAATGGACACCATGATTGAAGATGCCCGATATGCCCACGTTTTGCTCAAGGGGATTCGAGCATCATTTCTTGGCAAGCACGAGGACGTGAGTGAGCTAATTGAATGCGGCGTCTATGTTAAGGATGCCGGAATAAGGTTCCGCAAGGATGAGGAAGCCATCAGGGCCTCCGCTGTACCAAACGCCTGAGATGAGCAGTCAGGCTCTTGCTTACCGAGGCACTGCTTTTGGTAGCACTGGCGCACAGAGGCATGCTACATGACGCAACCGCTCTTTGATTTTGACCTAAAACGCGTTTCTCGTCGGCACTACATAACTGGCAAGGCCGCAATCAATTTCCCCCAGCCAGGATGTATCACTGGTGGTTGGCATTTCCTGTCTTACTTCGACCGAGATTCGGGCGTTGCTAAAGTGTCGCTAGCAGGGATTCACTACCCAGACACCGATGCGTTTTTTGGTGACACGGGCATCACTGACGTGACCGAACAGCTCAGGAAGCGTGGATGGCCCATAGTGGACAAAAAGCTCTTCATGGCTGACCACTACAGAGCTGCTGCAGACATGATCGTGAAATGGTCGTTGAGCGATTCAAGATACTGCAACGTAGAAGTCGCGGAATGGTTCCCTTCCCCTGAGGCTACGCAGCGGCTGCTTGGAATACTGAATCTTGGCAAGCCCAAGCTTTCGGAATTGAACAGGCTGCAAAAAGTGGAAGCTTGGCTAAGCTCGCAATAGGTGATGAAGTCAGGTTAGTCAGGAAGACAGCCGTTGTAAGACGCTGAATGAGAGTAATGAGTCATTGAAAATTTTGGGGAGCGCCTCACGGGTCTGGCAGTCATTAACTATGCCCCCCTGTAGTGTTGGCCGATTGGACTTCCATCCACAACGCATCCGGATGCGCCTGCACCTCCGTGCTGTGGTTGCTTTCTTGCTTCAAGCTGTACAGGCTTGTAGTTTGAAAATATCGAAAATCAGGAACGCCACATGAAGATTTCGTTGATAGACAATGGGCTTGACTCCCTTCGCAAAGGTTACGTCCACTTGGGTAGATATGAGAAATTATTAGCCGAAAAGGCCGGCGACACAGAAAGATTCTCAGCACTAAAAGACTCAGTCCTATCAATCCAACATGGTGTTGAAATCTTATTCAAATACTCTCTCAAAGAAAAAAATGAGATCCTGCTCTTTACCGACATTTCAAAACTCAAAGAAGCTTATAAAAGCCGACGAGAGGGAATCATTAAAGAGCTCTATGAGTACGAAGGCTTACATACCGTAACATTTAAGGAGTCTATCGAGCGCCTAAAGGATATCTGCGGCATTCATATGGATGAACGGTTTGTCAAGACTCTAAAAAAGGTTGAGGCATGGCGGAATAGCATTACTCATAGCGCTGTGCTTTTGAGGGAAATTGAAGTAGCAAGAATCCTAATAAAATTTTTGACAGAGCTGGATGATTTTTTTGGCCCTTTGATCGGAGAACCCTACCTAAAAGGGCAGGGACGAACAGAGTTAGATCGAGCCTATAGGCTGACAAAAGCGGTCTACGGCGAGCTGGATAACAAAATTAAAGGATTGACGGTTGAACGTTTAATTGATGTGCTGCAATCTAATAATCTTAAAAATGTGACCGCTCCGAGCACTTTTCTAATCAAAGATCCAAAAAAGGCTTACGCTATACTGGAGCAAATACAGGGAAGCGAAATCCGGTATGGTTGTGACTTTGTAAATATGCACAACTCCGGTCATGCACAAATTGTAAGCCTAGCAGAAGACGATATCCTCACGATCCATGCCGTGGATATTCGAACCAAATATCAGTTTTGTTTAGATGCTCTGGTTGTACACATCCCAGAAATCAACAACGACCGTTCGCCTCTCATATTCATGTTCGCTAAACGCCTCACAGCGCAGGGCAAAAAACCCTATGTCAGAGAGGACGTAGGATGTACCCTGCAGCATGGAGTGAACATCGATGCTGACGACTCCTATCACTGGGAGAGGGAAATGCGCGAACAATCAATCGAAGACTATAACTCCGACACTCCCCAACTTCCGTCACATAAGGAAGCTATTAGATTTTTATCAGGTGGCCCCGTATGCTTCATGAACATCCAGCAGCTGGAATACGGATCTGCACATCGTCTTCTTGATAACAAGGCATTTCAAAATCCGGAAGCGTTGCATGCTGCCTTTCAAGAAATGGAGTCAGGCGAATAAAGAGTGGTCGAGGAGGATGTTCGGTGGTGCCAAGTTCTATTACCGACATGGGATGGTAACCGAAAGTAATTGGTAGAGGTGAATGTTGAGAACTGTGTTTGATGAGTCTATTGATGCGAACGAACACTTGTGGCGATACTTTAGGCCTGATCGTTTTTTAGAGATGATAAATCAAGGGTGTCTTTATTTTGCATCTGCCCGACAGTTTCAAGATCCTTTTGAGGGGGCTACTGCTGTACTACCACCAGGATCAATTCATGATCCCCGGTTTTTGCCGCAGAATGAGGGCGGCGAAAGAGCCTTCGAGCAGCTACGTCGTCTAACAAAAATATGTTGTTGGCATCGAGCTGCATATGAAAGTGATGCGATGTGGCAGTTGTATGCTGCAGCATGGAAAGGAGTAGCTATTCGAACAAGTCCAGCGAGATTGGCCAAGGCGATTAAGCCCTTCAAACTGAGGGAGGATTACGCTGACGAAACTCTCTGGAGCGGTAATGTTCGGTATCTCGATCTGTTAAAAGAGAGACTTAGGGTTAATGTGCTTGAGCGCTTTATGTACAAGCATAAGGCATTTTCCTGGGAGCAAGAATTCAGGCTGATGATATCACTTCGTTTGGCAGAGGAATTTGGCGTAAAGGTTCCTGAGTCTGGTATTAAAGTGGCCGTAGATGTTTGCTTGCTTATAGATCGAATTTATCTTGGCCCAGAACTGTCTATTGACGACACTCAAGCTATTCGCCTTGCCGCTGAGTCTGCGGGACTTGGCGATAGGGTCAGGGTATCAAGTATGCTGGGAACTCCTAGATATACTTGAACTAGAACAATAGGCATGACCCGCTTCAAATCCGGATTGAAGCAAGGACGGTCGTAAAGCGCGCTGCCGTATCGCGGCAGCAGTGATGCCGGCATGAGGCCTAAACAGACTATCCTCGCTTCAACTCAGATCAAAACCTCTTATGAGTGTGCGGTGCCATGCCAACTTGGACGCAACGGAAGAGCCCTGTTTCACGTACTCGAGTCTTCGGAGAGAATGCGCTTCCAATGACGATTGACTAGGCTCGGCGACAAGCCCAACTCCTGGGCGATCTGCGCCTGTGTCATGCCGGTTGCTCTAAGCCTCCTAACGGCGTCGAGGCTTGCGGGGTTCTGAGGTTTTCCGCGTGTACGCTGAACTAAAGCCCCATCGGCAAATTGCTCTGCTAATAGCTCCATGCCCCCACCAGCTTCAAACGCTCGAAGCTGCTCTTGTGCATTTTTCATGAGGTCAGGATATGGCGTCCCCAGCCGTGCGGACATGCACAAGGCCAGAAGGGCGAGCGGATCTATCTCAAGTGCTTCAGCCAGGCTTTCGAATTTCTCAAGCGTGATGCTGGTTTCACCGCGCTCCAGAGCACTGATCTTGGACTTGGCGCTGGCATCCGAAAGCTTCTCATACCGGAAGCGTTTGTTCAGGCGTAGAGCCCTGAGGGTGCCTGCTAAGGCGATTTTGAGATGCATGGCTCTGCCAAAAGTCAGGATATAGCCATACCATTGGGTTTCCGATAAACATCAATATGAGGTATTATTGTAAAGATCGGGGCGGCTCCAATCCCTCTCTTCAGGCCCGACGCCAACAGGGGGGAGCTGACAGCGACCACGGCCTGACAATTTATGATAAATCCTGAGGGTGGAGATATGGACGTGGATAGTCCCATTCAAGACGGTCTGTTGGGCGATCCTGGTGTCAGCCTAATGGGCGCGGAGCTTTGCCTTGATGACGCCCTGCAGGCGGCAAGAAGGCACTATAAGCACCTTCCACTATGCGTCGTCGAAGAGTGGATCATCCTGGACGCCGTAGTCACTGACACCGAGCGCGCAAAAGTAATCGCCGCAGGCTGCCAGCCAATGTTTCTGTTTGCCCACCAGGTGGTGCACGACGAACAGAGACGATTCGAACCCGGTAACTGGGTGCGCTCCAGTATGGGCACCACCTTCAAAGAAGGCTTCCTGTTCGCTACGCGGAACTCCGTTTACGTTCTTCTCGGCCCTGGGCACCGGAAGTCGTCTTCCATCGACGCAATATTTTCCCTTTTCTGATCGTCAGCCGGCCCCTGCTGGGTAGGGTGTCCGCAGCAGCTCAATGCGACGAAGCTCAGAATCATAAGTTTCGTTGGAGCGCTTGGTAAGGCATCAAGGCAACGGCTTGCGACAAGACAATGATCCCTTCAAGTCAACCGCAGGTGCGCCTGATGGGCCTGCTTCACACGAGAAACAAGATGTTCAGGATTTGCATGCAAGATCAGGCTGGGCCCGTTGGAATGTTTGGCGATGGCCTAGCTCACTTTCACGCCGTCTCACGATCTCTCGCAACGCATTGGTATCACGTCAGTCTCAAGCGCCGGCATGAGGGCCGATTTGTAGCCTTTGAGGAGATGGTCAGCGATGAGCCCCGCCTTGTGGAGCTACTCATTGCTCAGGATGAGAGCATGGTTGTTCAGGACGTCCAAGTCGTTACACCTGGCTGGATGAACAAAGGTTCGGGCTGGAAGATGGAGCAATTGACGTCTTTGTCGATGGGACTCAACCAGGTAGCGGTGCCGATCTGCGTTCTTCAGGTCGAGAGCGGTGATGTGTACATCAATACTCATCAGCGTGACCTTGATGTTGATGCCTTGGTCGGGGTCAAGGAGCTGTACCGACGCCGCTCTCAGACCTCCGGTTTAACATCGTCGTCGGAGGGTGTGTAGCCATGGACGACATCCATACTGTTGAGTCGAAGCGACTTTCAGGCTAGACGTCGAACGGCTTAGCCTGCGTGAGTTCATGGGTATTGCGGGTGATCGGTATATCCCAACGCCGAGTCGGCTGCATTAAATTCTCTACCATTGTTTAACGGTGCCCTTTGCGACGTCATGCTGTGGTGAAAAGCTTTAAGGCCAGCAACTTGCTGACGTCACTATCTCAGATTGGTCTCTCCCGAAGTGCAGGGCCGAACCGCCTAGACAGATACCGCTTTGCGTACCCACTGATGAACGCATAGCCTTCTTCGATAGTCAGCGAAGCGGTCTTGATTTCCTTCGCCTGCTGCTTAAAGCCATGCCGCGATCCGAAACCACTGATCGAAAAATTGTTAGCAGTCAGCTCAAAACTTTTTTGGATCTTCTTGTCTACCGGCACGGTCAAGCCGTACTTGGCCGTGTAGGACTCAATCGTTTCGAGAATCTTGTAGTAGGTAGTCCAACCATCCTTTTGTTCGAACAGCTTGACCAAGTGGTAAGCGTCTTGGTACTCGCAAGCAAGCGATACAAGGCGAAAAACCATCGCACTGTCTTCCCGATCACTGCCTCGCTTCGCTGAGGCTGGGAGAGAACCGAGAAGGCCGTGCAGATTGCGCTTTTCGACGTAGTTAACGCTCCGGCCTTCACGCAAAAGGCGCGCAATCTGGAAAGGGTGACGCTGCTTCCACAGCAAAGCCATAGCTCCGTTGAACAGTGAAAGAAGCTCGTGCGCTACCTGCCAGGCCACATCAGGGTCATCTTCGATATCGTCGAAATGCGAGGAGCTGAAGCTGAAATGGTCATTTTTGCAGTCGAGGTAATCGTCGACGCCTCCCCATACCCAAAAATGGCCGTTGTTATCGTTCTCGCCAGAAAGCTGATGCAAGTACATGGGGATGCCGCTAGTAAGCTCGACTTCCCATTGAATCGTGGAGCTCATTCGTGTCCTAACCTCAGAGTCCGGGGCTTGCAGCCTGCCCGCCCAGCATGAAGGACGGTAAATTTAAGGCAGGCAGCTGCAGGTCTGCAAGAGGGGGCCGCTCCCCGCGTGCAGGCCTAGCCATGGCGGAAGGAAGAGACCGCGTAAAGAGATTTGAGCAAGGTGCTCATGCCCGCCCCCCCTTGTACACAGAGGCTGTGGTAGCGCTGAAGGTCTACCATCAGGCCGAAGCGAATGGGGGGCGAGGGGATAGAGTTAGAGCATCTGCGGTTGATGGCCGAGCATCGTTTTCAAGCCGTCACTGGTTATCAGATTCGAGCTCTGGAACGGCCAGCAGCAGAAATTAATTATTGGTGCGCATCGCTCACGGGGCGCAAATTTGATTGCCCTAGGCTCAGAATGGTAGATCTTCCTCGCGGATTGGCTCTGGCTCCACCGGCGGCTTGGGCGTGAGGGCTTGGTGGATGCTTTCTAGTCGTACTTGGAGCTCATCAAAAGTCACCACCAATACATCCTTCAGGCCGCTTCGATACTGCTCGAAGGCACGCTGCTTAGCCAGATCCCTGGGAGTTCGACCAATGATGACGATTGCCGCAATGGCGTGTGCGTGAACGCGCTCATCAAGCTCCTGGGACAAACCGAAAACCTCCCGTTGAAGCACGCTGCGTTGGCTAATGATCTGACCGACTGCACCGCCTAGCTCATAGGAAGGCACGAATGTCTGCCGGTATGACTGACCGAGCAGCTCAGTCTGAGGATGCTTGATCTCGATGAGGGCAAGATTTCCGGTTGCTCTGGCGGCCATCAGGAAATCCGAAAACTGACCGCCCCGGCCACTGAAGCCTTTACCGCCGATGTATGGCTGGTCTGCAATCTTCTTGACCGGATACCCAAATGCCATGTCGAGCACGAAGGGGTGTTCACTTAAGAACCGCTGCCATCTAGGTTCGCTTACCTTGTTGTCCATCATTTTTCGATAGATCTCAATGAGTTCTCCGAGTGTAACGAGCTCGATTTCTGCCTTGAGATTGAACAGTGAGTTGGGCGCAGATTTAGCAAGCGCAGGAACGTTTTGCTCCGTCAGCTTGGCTGCCTGCTGTTGATCTTTAGGCGAAAGCCGGGGCGACAGGGATCCTAGAGAAACCAAGTTAGCGAGAAGGTCAGGAGGCAGCTTCCTGGCGCGTGGAGGATAGAGCTCAGGCGCAGCTTCATGAAGCAGGCTTGTATAGCAGGCAAGTTTCTTGTCAGACGCCGTCTCCCGCTGGTGGCGCTGGGTTAACCGATCCAGGCATTTCCGCAGCTGCTCTAGACGATCAACGCCCAAGTAAAACTCGTTGCCTTTGAGTTTCGCATCGTTGTGACCAGTACCACCGTGTATCACGATGGTATCAACCCCCTTTAGGCTGCTCAGTGCCTGGACGATGCACCTGTATTCGTACTTGAAGCCAAGGCCGTAGCGCCAATCCGTATAAAGCCCTTCCGGAAGCCCATCGAGCAATTCATCTACTTCGTAAGGAGTGGCTGGATGGGAGTACGGTGTATAAACAGGTCTTGTAATGATGATCGACCTGATTCCGTGATATCGGGGCTGACCGTACTCGGGGTGTTCGGCTCTAGGGTTGATGGGATAAATGGTCAGGTAAGACGGTGCAACCTCCAGCAGAAGGTGCCAACCTGGCTCATGCTCTGCCAACGCGACGTCGCTGTAATAGACCCTAGAAATCCCATATATCTCTTCACCGATGGACTCGTACCCCTCATCTGATTCGATGGCCGAGAGCTCTTCCTCGCTCAAAGCCCCAGTGTCTTCGAGATCAAACCGAAGAAAAGGCCCTCCGTCGGTGCGCTGCTGCATGGCGTACTGCGAGGGCCGCATAGAAGGCATAGTGCTGTCGTCCCTGATCAAGATAGTGGTCGCCGAAGGCGTTATACCGAGTCTAACGAGCCGCTTGAGCTCCGGAAAGACGGGCACCAAAATGCTGGTTCGCCGGGGGCATCGATGAGCGCCTGTGGCTCAAGGAGAAAGGTATGAGGCCCACTGACGCGATACGAGGAAAGGAAGGGGAGGTTCGACGTCTGATCGAGACCTATGGCTTCATTGAGCCCAGACTCTTCGGCTCTGCCGCTCGAGGAGATGATCACGAAGGGAGTGACCTCGATCTGCTCGCCACCATTCCTCCAGCAATGGTCGGCAAAATCTCCCTGTTCGACATCGCCGGCCTCGAAGACGAGCTTCAGGTCTTGGTGGGTGTGCCGGTCGACTTTCACGTGAGCAACGACATGCCTGAACACCTCAGGCAATCCATCGAGCGTGAGATGGTTACGCTCTAGCTGTGAACATGCTTGCGATGATCCTGGCGTCTAGCAGGGCATGGTGAGGCAGTTCTTCCCCATCATTCATCGCTGTCAGGGTCGTGGCATCAGTGGGAAAGTTTCTGACGTTCTTGGGCCATTTCCCATCGTGATAGGCGAGCTCGCAAAACAGCTCCCAGTCGTAGACAGGGGCGTCAGTGACAACTTCGAGCTCTTCGTCGTAGGTTGCCAAGAACTGGAGGAGTGCCTTCCTGGCCTCGATTATCGGCATGGCGTACTCACCGGCCCAGAGCTGTGGCAGTACGATCTCCTTCACGAAATAACTGCAGTCGTATTCTCGCCACGTGCCGATCACTTCGACGTAGAATTCGCGACCATCCGGGGCAACCAGTGCCAGCGAAATCAGCTTCGCTGCTGCTGAGAGCTCGGTGAATTCGCAATCAAGAAAGAGCCTCATGTTACGAAAACTCCGTGATGACTAGGGCCCGCCTAAATATGGCGCAGGAAGGACAGCTATGGGACATGGCCCTCCAGCATCTTGGCCATGATGGGCTACTCGAGCTGGTTGTGGAGCTGTGGGGAGGCGCGTCTCCTCCACCCACGCGATTAGTCGAGCATCTGAGAGCCAACAAGTCCTGAATATACTGAAAATTGCCCAAGAGCGAGTCGGGGCATTTGTACCTGGTCGAACGCCGGCTCCAGGGCCGTAACATTGTACGCTCGTCACGCGAGCGATCTTGCCGACGGGCTCATTACGCGACTGCCGAAACAGCAGCTTTCGCGATCCTGGAGAGGCTCCTGCCTCGAAATTGACTTGGGCATCTGACCTCACTTATACAGCAGTCAGCCCCCTGCCGTAGCTGTCCCAGTAGCTTTCAAGCTTACTGCCCCACCCCATTGAGATGTTTATGAGTGCTGATTTGACTGAAGAAGAAATGCGTCGTGCCCTGTTCGGTACGGCTCAGCCTGAACATCAGTTGCCCGCCGCTCCGTTGCAGGAGCCAGTGCCAGATGTAGTGTTCACGAAGCCGGTAGCAGCTCCCGCAGCCAAGAAGAAAATGGGCAAAGCATTCACGCCCAGGCTCAGGGTCACTCTCCGAGTCGGAAACGAATTCGAAGGAAAAACGTACGAGCTAATTCACGAAGCCGGCACGTTGAGCTCGCTGCTGGCTGAGCAGGAGGCTGTGAAGTCTGCTAGGAAAAAGTACAAGTACGTGGAGGTCGTCTCGGTCAAGTCGATGTAGATGGAGCTCATTAGCTCCTCAAGCCGATCACCTTACGCGGCCTTCAGCTTGGGCGCATTACGTTTCAGATCTCGATATCATGACCTCTAGTGCGATGATCATGCCTGCCAACGTTAGGCCGCTGCACCCGCTCATCGCGTCAACAACTTCCCGCCGCCAAGGGAGCTGGAAATGCTAGGACTGAAGGTTGAGATTTGGGAACATTGGGAGGAACTTTGCTGCTACTTCATGGAGCAAATAGCCCACAAGCACGACCCGCATATCAAATACCAATGCTACGGTCACAAAGGTCAGAGCCAGTTTGGGGTTGATCTAGTCCCCAAAAGCTCGGATTTTCCACTGGTCGGCCAATGCAAGTTGCGCGAAACCTCATTCACTTGGAAGCAGGTGCTGGATGAGTTGGAAAAAACTGATGGGTATGCAGGAAAAATTCAAGGCTACGTGATTTTTACGACTGCTCACAAGCACACCACCATTCAGGATCAGCAAAACAGTGGTTCTGTCTATCGGCATAAGCGTCCGGACGGAAGCTCATTTTCCGTTCATGTGAAACACTGGGCCGATTACAGTGCGGATGATCTCAAGTCCATACCTCAAGACGTACTGCAGCGTATTTTCCCAAACGCTTACAGTTTGTCAGTTACCCCACAAGCACCCTCCAATGATGACTACATGGTGTCGCTCGCCAAGCTGCGCAGCTACGTCCCCACCTGCCTCTCTGTGTCCGATCTGCATTGGTTGGAGCAGTACGACTTCACCCTAGGATGGATCCCGGAGCTAGCTTTCGATGCATTTCGAGATCTTCACCGTGACGTCGAGCAAGTAGAAGACGCGCTCCGCTTCAACATCAAAAGCTGGTTACACCAGGAAGGCTCGGAAGAGATTAAAGCTTCTCTCTTGGCCGGGAAAGACTTCTATGACGCGTTAAAGGTGTTCGTTAATGGGGTTCAAGGCCAAATCGTTGGTGATAATCTTCCCGACGGCACCTCAATTCTGACAGTCACCGACCAGCCACGCTGGGAGAAGCACGCGAGACAATTCGCGAGCGATGCTCAATACCTCGCCAACGTTTACAGGATGTCAATTTTGGGTGAGCGTGTTCGGAATTAGTTCTATGTTCGCGGCTCTTTTAGTTTCAATCGTCATAGACTACGAGACAGGATGGTCGCCAAAGGCTTCGCGAAGCAGGCTCTGCATCATCACAGAGGCAGGGCCTTCGAGAAAGTGCTCCTGACCGCTGATATCAAACCGCGCAGGATTAATGTGAACAACAGTCGCGCCACGTCCCAACGCGCGTAGCGGAAGCTCTGCTGCCGGATAAACAATCCCGGACGTACCAATCGACAGGAAGACATCGCATTCCGCTGCTGCTGCGATTCCTGCACTCCAAGCGTCCTCTGGCAGCATCTCACCAAACCAAACGACTCCAGGTCGAACATATCCATCACATGCAGAGCATCGTGGCGGCTCAATCCGACTCCCGCCCTCAGGCAGAGCTTCGGACGTGAGGGGCAACGTATAAGCAAGCCGGCAATCGATACACCGAGGCGAGTGCAGGCTGCCATGCAGATGGGATACGTCCCGGCTGCCTGCCCGTTCATGAAGGTCATCAACATTCTGAGTCACGACAGTGAGCTTGGGTACGTACCTGGCCAGTTCGGCGATAGCGAGATGGGCTCCATTTGGCTGCGCCTGCAGAACCTTATTCCGGCGCCATTCATACCATCCCCAACACAGTGATGGATCAGCTCGGAATGCGTCGCTGGTGGCGAGCTGTGCAGGATCAAACCGCTCCCACAGCCCAGTCAAAGCATCTCGGAATGTTGGGATGCCGCTTTCTACTGATACACCAGCGCCTGTGAAGACAACGACATGCTGAGCGTTACGCAATTGCTCAGCGAGGGAGCTGGTGATCATAAGCATTCCTTAGAATCGGATCTCATTTGGGTGCCGCCATTATGGCCCGGTGCTAATCTTGCCTGTCTCGTGCCATCATAAAGTCAGCGAATGCGTTCGCTGGGTTGTGCCCACCTTCATCACCCGCCCTTCCAAGTGCTTCAGGGGTTACATCTGTTGTAGGCCAAACACATCCACTGACGAAATCATGCAGAAAGCCTAGGCTGTCCAGCTTGATGAAGAACTCATCGTCTGTTTCACCCTTCTGCCGCTTGGTGTAGTAATACGAGAGTGCGCTAGTGAGCACGTCGGTAAGCTGAATACCATCAGAGTCGTGTGAGGCGCTGAAGGTCAACGTATTCAGTCTCAGGGGCAACTCAATCTGGGCGTTTCCGAAACCGATCACTTGTTGCTCTTCAGCCTGCTCTTCGAGCTCGGCGATTGCCTTGAAAAAATCGGCCTGACGTTCCAGGGGCTCCGAGTCATCGCATATCGCGTCGAACCGGGCGTGCTGCCTTCCCCATTCAACACACAGTGAAAAGAACGCCGGGATCGCAGGGTTGAAGGTACTCTTGGGCAGCTCTTCGAGGGCATCCCGAACAATCATCGAGCTCATTGACAGCATCTCAAGCTCCCACTCCATCGGCAGCGTGCTCTGTGCGGCAGCTTCTTTCATCACCTCTAAATACTCGTAGAACGCGGTGATAGCTTCCTCGCTCTTCTCGCCGCACATGTCGTAGTAGAAAGAAAGAAATTGATCAAAGCAGGCATCTCCCACTGCGAGTGGAAGGCAAGCGAAGATCATGTTGCTCAAAGCGATGTTCTGGCCATTCTCATAGAGGTTGAAGTCGAATTGGTAGTAAAGCAGCGGCTCCAGGAGGTCATCGATCACCTTGGTCAGCAGCATGAACCGCTTGTGAAACACCTGTGCCTTGAAGCGCTCAGGCGTCACTAGACCAGACCGAAATAGCTCAATGACCCGATCTTGCCCCCGCCCAGTCTTTCGAAGCTTTTTGAAGTGGATTTCAGGCGCCTGCCTGGAGCGCAGTGGGCGGAGCAATCGCTCACACTCTTCAGCGTTGAAGTCACAGGAGCCGAGGATAAACAGTGGTTGGTCGAGATCGGCCAGCTGACGTCCTGTGTTGCCTGATTCGTCGAAGTAGATTGTTGTCATTTCGCTACCCTGCGTTTCTGCCTTCGTGGAGTCCTGAATGGCCAGCATGAAGCTGGCCACCACCTCATCGATATCAGAACTCGTGTTCAACATCATCGAAGAAGTTTACGTGTAGCTCGTACTCGAGCGAGCCAAAACGCGCTAGCAGGTCTGCCCTCAGTTCGCCTTCAGCTTCAGGTTCAAAATTGATCCAGTAGCTGTACACGAGACCATCATCCGACTCGTTGGTGGTGATCTCTGATCCCGCCAAGAGCTCGCCATCTTCGACCGATATCCCCAGCTCGCTTGCGAGTGCTTGCGCCATGGACATGCGGTTGCTGTTTCGAGCCTCTTCCACCTGAGCCCAATATTCGTGCTCAGATCTACGATCTCGATCAGCATCTGATTCCATACTGGAGATGGATACGCCATCCTCTGCAAGCAACCACTTACCATCACGGCGAAGCAACTCGACTGTGGCGTTAAGGAAGAATGCTGCACCGTGATACACCCGATCTTGGTCTTGCTCGCCCTGATAGGTCAGCGAAACTCCCAAGCTCAGTATCCCGGTTGAGTCGGCGTATTGAGTAGCATCGACCGTCAAGGCGTCCACCGTGAATCCGCTTGCATTTGTCTCCGCAATCGCACCGGACAGCTGATCTTCCAACTCCTGATCCAGATCCGAGTAAACATCGTCCTCGTGGATCGCGTCGTCAAAATCCTTGATCCCAAAGACAGCCATCATCAAGCGCGGATCCTCGGGGTTCCGCTGAGCGACCACAGCGAGCTCGTGGTAATCAGCAAAGCCAGCTTTCCGTGCGAGGGTCTCTTGAGCGACAGAAAGCTTTACGTCCTGATCACGAGCGAGCTGCTTGGCTTGAGATTTGAAAATGTTGAGCGGGGAAAAATCGGACATAGCAATGTCTCCAAAACCATAGACGCTTTGGTTACCGATTGCCTGTTCACCGGGCAGCGTCGGGTTAGGGACATGCCGATGTAAAACGAGGGATGTATCTACGATGGGCTATTGCTTCGCGAAACAGGCGCCAGGCGACCATCACCGCCTGGGCCGATCATAGGTCAGGGAAATTAACTCTGCAATAGGCTGCGCGAGCGGCAGCCCTAGGCCGGTTACGCGGGGAGTATCTAAGAGGGGGGCTCGGGTATCTGCCATGAACGCAAGCGGAGCGCGCCGGCTCGGGATGTGCCAGAGGCTTGAGGATGGAAGCCCGCAGGGCCAAAACCTGGCGAAGCCAGGGTTTGGTTTACGACAGCCGTACCCCAGCGGGGGCAAGCCCAAAACTGCAACGGCATCATCGCCATTAAGCTGCAGTTATGAAGATATCCCGCATGCCCCGCGTACGCATCAGCTTTGTTTACCAGCCCAGGATTTTCTCAACCCCTGCGGTGAGGTCAACCCGATCAGTGACCTTGCTCAAGTCTTTGTGATGAAGGGCGTCTTCTGCGGCATGCAGCTCAGTAACCTTTTTCTTGTCGTGCTTGTTCAGGAGTTGCTCCAGGAAGTACAGGACTTCGTAGCCTTCGTCCTTGTCTACCTGACGACGATCCTGAATGCCAGCATAAGGCGAGTCCCCTTCATCCCGAGCCCAAGTGTAGGTATAGACATCAGTCTGAAGGTTCGAGCGTTTCAGCGTTACAGCCATGTGAACTCCATTTGCGTGAACAGCTGTGGAAAGATAAGTGCTCCATGCGAGCCAACGCTGCCCCCTATATGGCGAGCACGAAGGTGCTTGGGCACCCTAATCCTGCCTCAGCTATGGCGCAGTGTCACGTGGCAAGTGGCTCTTTGATATCGCACTTAAAGCGGCAAACGAGAGGATGTCACGACCCTCTTGGCCATAGACCAAGAGGGTCGGACGATCTCAGCAATACCTGGGAGGGTTAAGCCGCCGGCTCGGGAACCGCTTTCAGGTTCATCTGAGCTTCGAAGATGAGCAGGTCGCTCTCTTCATTGTCCCTCATCAACCCAATGACCCTAGAGCTAACCTGGATCTCGCCATTTCTATCGAGGCGAACATACTGGGGGTATCGATCAAGCAACAGCTCGGACAGACCACGACTGTAACCCTCTCGGATTAGCTTGATTTTTGCGTCATCCGTGGTGCCATATTTCATGCGTTTATAAAAAGCTGGATCAATAGCCCCAACCCCGTTCAGCACCTCAACAAATTTAAAAATCTTGTTGTCGAAAAAATCATCTTCTTCCTTAAGACGAACGATAGCGAGATTGACTCTTTCTACATCATCCTTGGTTGAAATTCTGACCCAATAAGGAAACTGGCTATTACCAAACTTAGTATCACCCCAGTTTGCGACATACACATAGTCCGTCCCCTTTTTCTCAGGAAGCTCGCGCCAATATTTTAATGTGTACCTTAGTATCTGCTTGAGGCTGTATTTTTTCAGTTTCCAGTCCAAAAACATAGCATAGAAATCTATAGTAGCCTTGTTTTGCAGTCGCTTTAGGTCACTGTACTTTCTCTTATCATCGAAATTGTCAACAAAGCAAGACTTGATTTCTAGCAGGAGGCGGTCAGCGCTATCGATCAAACCATATTCCTCAACCGACGTACTAATCGCGCTATCAATCTGCTCCTCAGTGGCGAACACGTCAATCTCACTCACACTGTTAGCGATCAGCAACTGGCCAACCTGCGTCTTGACATACTCACACTCTTGACCAGTGACTATGCCAGGTTGGAGGTTTTCCAGCCTTGCCACAGCGTCACGATGCCGGTCTGCCATTGGGCCATCCAAAATGGCAGTCTCTTGAAGCAGAACGTTGCTTACGCTGTCTTCGTCGACCTTCGAAACATTCACGTTTTTTTCATAGAAGGTCTGAAGATTAGATTTCTTATTCGTGAAGCCGTCGACACCCAAAAGGTAGATGCTTGACTCTAACTTTTTAAGCGTGGTGCCCGCTTCGGGTGCGAACACCTCGCTAAATCTATTGACACGACCGATTAGGTTTTTGAATTGCGATGAGGTCAGATTTCCACGGCCTTTTGAATAGTCAAAAATAAACAGGCGCTCAATAGGAAGATTTACGCCTTCAAGCAGAGTGGAGTTGCAGACCAGATACTTCATCGCCTTTGACTGGTGGAACAGGTTTTCCAAATACAGTCGTATGGTGTCCGGGATCGAGCCGTGGTGGTACATCACTCCCCTGCGCAAGCATGAAATCAGCCTATATCGCTTATCGAATGTCTCCTCAAGCTCATCACAAGCTCGCTGAACTAATGGGCAGTCGATATCAGGTAAAGTGTTGGCGAGCTCGACGGCGAACTGCTCAATTTTCTTTTTGGTGTTGCCATAAATAATATTCTTGGCTAACGATTCGCGCTTGATCAGGTCGAAGCAATTCTTGTGCTTTCTGTCGATTTCCAACCATTGGTTGAGGAAATGGTCGTAGAGTTTCAGCTTGCCGTCGTTCTTCCCAGTCCTGAAGTCTCTGGTGTAGAAGCGCTCAGACTTGATGTATTCATCTACCCTGAAGCCCTTGGGTGTCATATCAAGGTAACGAACTCGAACGTTAAGCTCGTTACAAAGGAAAGGAGTCAAAAACTTAAATGAAGTCTGAGAATTCCTAGCGCCTAGGATGCATAGCATAGTCGCCAATAGTTCATTGCGACTGTCGCCCTGAAGGAGGTTGTGAGCCTCGTCCACAAACACCATATCGAAGTACAGACCACTGTATTCGTTTAGTAGTCGATTCAGGCGCTCTTGTGTAAGCACAAACGTTCGATTGTTTCGCTCGGGCGAATACATCTCCGGATGCGTCACCACCTTGCCCAACTTTGGAATATCTGAATAAATCAGGCGCTTCTTCGTCTGGGCGAGCAAAGCTTTCGATGGCACCAAGATAAGGATGCGTTTAGAGGGGTTGTCTTTGACAGATTTGATAATGAGCTCAGACTTCCCGTAGGACGTCGGGGCAATGACTACTGACGAGTTCTCATATTCGTCCTGGACGAAAGTTCTCAGAGTATCCTGCTGCTCCGTAAGCACCATCCCCTGATCACGGAATGTGTCTACGTAACTACTCACAATATTTTGAATGAATGACCTACTTAGCCTTTCATCTTTCTCAAAAGATTTACCGAGAACAGCAGAGACAGGTAATAGCCCACTATTGATAGATACGTCATAAAGCGGCTCGTATCTCCCCGTCAGATTGCCATAAAATAAAGTCACCCTATAACCTAAACGCTTTATTTCAGGCGCTTTGTGGTTGAGGAGCAGGACTGCAATCGCAAGCAGCTTAACAGTATCCCCGTCGGACATCTCGCTGCCACGGAGAAGCTCCATGTAAATGTCTTTGAAACGGGTTTTTGCCAATTCCTTGATAGTTAGCTCTTGCATTTAGCATCCTGCCTCGGCGCGGAGAAAGTCTTCCAGTTTCTGAAGTGTTCCCTTATGGAGGGATAATACCAAGACAGTTTTGAAGATAGGAGTCGCTGTTAGGGTAGTGGTAAAGTCCGCAATACTTGTCTCCATAACCTTGTGCGAGACATCATTGAATAAAGCAGAAACCAAGACCACGTTATTGTCTGATGGTACGGCAGAATTCCCGTAAGCTTTGTCACCCTCCATGCCCAGGATGGCGAGCACAGATTCTTTGTAGCTTTTCTTATCGTTGATGGATTTCTGCGCGGCATTCATGGCGTTCAGCCAATGATTCATTTCTGATTCAGCGAGTCGGCCCTTAAGGTCATCACGTGCTTTGGCAAGCATGGATTTGCTGGCTGCACAGGAGGTTTTCTTTCCGGCTGCCCCCGACTTCACTTCCGTAATCCACACCTCGTCAGTTGAGGGTTGATAAAGAATGAGATCAAAACCTTTCCGGATATGTTTTTCTTCCATATTGAAGAAAGGCGAAACGACATCAAAATCGTCGAGCATTTCGAGTATTACGACATGCGCAAGCAACTCTCCCAGCATCCCAGTACGAGTATTCTGATCCTTGCTGGAATAGCGATCCCAGAATGACTTCAAGGTTGCCGCGTATTTGAATACCACCATGCTCCGGCTCGCCTGATCGGCGCCATGGCATATCCTGGTCAGATTTGCCCTGAGAGTGTCCTTCAGCTCATCTGAGAAGGACTCGATGCAGCACATTGCGTATTGACCCACTTGCTTGAAAACGACGCCATCCATAACTCAAATATCCAAAGGGGCCGCAGCCTCTGAAATCCTGCCGCTGCATCCATCGCAGCGGCCTGTAGGTCTACTGTTGGTTTTACTGCCAAGTAGCAAGGCCAGCCCACAGGCTGAAATAGCCATGACGGCACTATGCCACTTCTTGAAGTATAGCGAGATGATTCTGTTGAAAGTAGAGACCAACGCCTGTCGGGGCGGGCTGCTTTGAGCCAGGTCAGATCACATGCTCACGCCACACTCACTCTGCGGAGAGTGGTGCTAATGTCCAGGGGACAGGCTGCGGAGGTTCCGCAAGCTGGATGGATTGGGAGGTTTGATGCGACTGATTGCGCAGATTAGCTACGCAGTTCCTGACATGCTGGAAAAAAGATTCGGGCGCCAGCGGATAGCGCCAGCCAAGATGGCCGAAGGGTGGACGCCTGCCGGGCGAAAACCAAGCGCAGCCAAGGTTTGATGCGCGGTGGCCCAGCACTGCGGTAAGCCACCCAAATCATTGACGAGCCAGGATGGATTACGTCGAAGACGCTCTCGTTCACCTCGATCTTCAAAGTGCCTAACCGGGCTAACAGATCTGCTCGCAGCCCCAGGTAGGATCGCTACAGAAGGGCAGCAAGCAGGCTGGATTATGCTTCCAAGCGGAAGCATAAAGATAACGTAGCCGGTCAGAGAGCTCGCATCCAATCAAGGGTGCTGCGGAAAACAGGATATTCTTGATCTATCGTCTCCGGCTGCCAGGTTCGAATATTATCTTCCTGAGCAATGATTGCGGCTTCCCCTTTTTCCACAATGCTCAAGGCATCCTCAATACATCCCATCGGCCAGACCCAAGTTGAAAATCCTGCTTTCATGGCTTCATGAGCCGCATCTGCGAGCGGTCGACCGTCAGCATGCCTCGCGAAGGCAGCCCAACAATCCGCTGCAGTTCCGTTCTGGGATTTCTGAGGCATTCCATTTCCTCCGAGCTGGAAACCTTCGGCTTGGCTGACAACCCGAAGTGCAGATCTGACGTTATCCATCTCTTCGCATTCCTTCGGAAGCCAAGGGCCTCTAGCGTGGGTGAAAGCAAAATCCAAGTCAGCGATCACGCCACATTTGATACCCATTGCCGTCAGTACAGAAAATCCTTTAGGTATAGCGGTGCAACTCCCAAGGGCAACGAAACAGATCCGTTCAAGCTCCGGACTAACGCCATAGAGCTTCTCGTAAATGAGGGGTAGCAACCTCTGGTCAGTTTTGCCCTCACACAAAATTACCTTTTCGGCAAAATAGATCTCCGCAATGTTTCCAAGCTCAAAAAGCGTTCGAGATTGCGCTTGAGCCTCTGCTATAGCTTGAGCAACCGCCGTGCCCATAGGAATGCGAACCTCGGAACCGTTCTCCCGTGAGCGGCGCACGATTACCGTTTCAGGCGCATTATCCCTGCTTACCATCAATGGCGAATGGGTCGTGAACACAACTTGGTAGCCGGATTTTGAAAGCACATGGAGTGCTTCTCTAAGGCCCCTGACACCTTGTGGGTGCAGAAAAACCTCGGGTTCATCGATCAGCAAGAGACGACGAGAAAGGTCTTGATCGCGGGTTTTACGGATGTCGGCTAGGAGCCGGATCAAGGCCATTTGTATTGCGCGCTGAGCACCGCTTCCTAAAGTGTCGAATCGTCTGGTTTGACCGGATATCTCATCGGTCACGTTTAAATCACCGCTCTTGAAAAACTCCTTAACGTCGATTGACGGTACGTCCAGGTTTAACATCAAACCAGGGAAGAAGCTTGAGAGGGCATTGGTGGCGCTGGTGTCGAACTCATTCAGCAGAGGGGATCGGTTCTCACCGTCGGATCCCAGTATATTCCTGACTGCTGTGAGTGCATCCTGAACCTCTTGGTGGGCAGTGAGGATGGGTGCCATGATTTCATCCAGTAGCCCACGAATTGTGCTGCCAGCTTTGCCTTTGCCTAGGTCTTCCTGGACATCATCCATGGCGCGGATATGCAACGCTTCAGGTAACAATGCCGAAATGGCTTGAGGCAACCCCGTCGGATAGGAGCGCCACGACGTAGGCAGACCTTGCTCATCTATATCAGCATTCCCCCACACCTCTGTGGTCGGTTTGGTTGAGCCCGAAGCAGAAATCCTTATCCAAAGATCACCGTTGATGCAGTAAGGGGTAATCGCTGCTTGATGTTTGGCTTCAGGGATTTGCGCAATCAGTTCCTCGGTAATCCCGGATACGCAGGCGCTAATGATGATGGGCTGAGTCGGATCATTCGCGTCTGTCTTCGCAAATGCCTTGGGCGCAAGCACTAATCTGATCGCGTCGAGGATGGTGGATTTTCCTGCGTTATTCTGACCGACCAGTGGGGTGAAATCGCCCAGTGGCAGGATTACTTGCTTGCAAGAGCGGAAGTTCTTGATGTGTATCTTGCTCAAGGCGTGCATGGGATGAATTCCTTTTCTACGGTGGGCAAGGCTCCTCAGCGTAGCCTGAAAGTGGCGATGCGCCACAATCCTGGCATCATTGCTTAAGGATGCAGCAGCGCTGTGAGCACATATCCTCTCTCGCGCAAGCGGAGCCCGGCTCCTTATCTACATATCTTCTGATAGGTTAGATTTGAGTACACAGACCAAGAATGCGTACTGACCAAAAGGTCAGCCAAAAACAGTTAGATTGGGTAAGCGATTGATTTATGGATCATAATCTAGAACTAACCGTTAGCAAGGCACCGGAACAGCTGAGTGATTTCCCAAGCACCACTGCCTTGACCAGTGAAGCCCTGCAACGCGCCAGTGGGCAAGCCCAAGCCCTGCGCACTGAGTTGCGCAAGGCAGTGATTGGCCAGGATTCGGTGATCGAAGACGTCCTGACCGCGCTGATCGCCGGTGGCCACGTGCTGCTCGAAGGCGTGCCAGGGCTGGGCAAAACCTTGCTGGTGCGCGCCCTGGCACGCTGCTTCGAGGGCGATTTCGCGCGTATCCAGTTCACCCCGGACCTGATGCCCAGCGACGTCACAGGCCACGCCGTGTATGACCTGCATACCGAACAGTTCAAGCTGCGCAAGGGGCCAGTGTTCACCCACTTGTTGCTGGCCGATGAAATCAACCGTGCTCCAGCCAAGACCCAGGCAGCCTTGCTCGAGGCCATGCAGGAACGGCAGGTGACCCTCGAAGGCGAGGCGCTGCCCATCGGCCAACCGTTCATGGTGTTGGCGACACAGAATCCCATCGAACAGGAAGGCACATACCCCCTGCCGGAGGCGGAACTGGATCGCTTCATGCTCAAGGTGCGCATGGATTACCCCGACGCGCAGCAGGAACTGGAGATGGTGCGCGAAGTCACCCGCTCGTCGCGGGCCGACATGCTGGCTGTACACCCATTGCGCACCGTATTGCAGGCCGAAGATGTGCTGCAACTGCAGCAGGTTGCCAGTGACCTTGCCCTGGATGAACAGGTGCTCGACTATGCCGTGCGCCTGGCACGCGCTACACGCAGCTGGCCAGGGCTGGCGATCGGTGCAGGACCGCGCGCCTCAATCGACCTGGTCCGCGGCGCCCGTGCCCGCGCCTTGTTGCGCGGTGGTGAATTTGTAACACCGGACGATATCAAGGGATGCGCCCTGGCAGTACTGCGTCATCGCGTACGTATCGCCCCAGAGCTGGATATCGATGGGCTGGAGGTCGACCAGGTGCTCCGGCAGTTGTTGGATCAGATTCCGGCACCCCGGCAGTGACTCGCCCATGAAGCCGACCCGTCTGCTGTTGAACTGGCTCGGCGCATTGCTGGGTCTGGGCATTTTGCTGGGCACTGCGGCAGCATTGCAGCTCACAGTACCGGACACCTTGCACTCAGTCGTCTGGGGGTTACTCCTGGCGTTGTTGCTGCTGGCCATGCTGGACGCCGTACGATTGCATCGCCGCCCATCTCCGCATGTACAACGGCAGATGCCCGGCAGCCTGGCGCTGGGACGCTGGGGCGAAATCCGCCTGGCTCTGGAGCACGACTTCCCACAGCCGCTGACGGTGCAGGTATTCGATCATTCCCCCGACGGGCTGAGCGTGGAGAACATGCCTCAACCCATAACCTTGTATCCCGGTGAACGCAGCGAACTGGGCTACCGCCTTCGCCCCCTGCGGCGCGGGCATTTCAGTTTCAGTCGTTGCGAAATACATCTGCCCAGCCCTATGGGGCTGTGGGCGGCACGACGCCTTATCGAAGTGAGCGATTCCACCCGCGTCTACCCGGATTTCGCTCGGCTCTACGGCGCCCAACTGCTGGGTGTGGACAACTGGCTGAGCCAATTGGGCGTTCGTCAACGTCAAAGGCGCGGTCTGGGGCTGGAATTTCATCAACTACGTGAGTTTCGCGAAGGCGACAGCCTGCGACAGATCGACTGGAAAGCCACCGCCCGACAACGCACCCCCATCGCCCGTGAATACCAGGATGAGCGCGACCAACAAATCGTGTTCATGCTTGATTGCGGCCGGCGCATGCGAAGCCAGGATGACGAACTGTCTCATTTTGACCACGCCCTCAATGCGTGCCTGCTGCTCAGCTATGTTGCCTTGCGCCAGGGCGATGCCGTGGGGCTGTGCACCTTTGCCGGTGACCAAACGCGCTACCTGGCGCCGGTCAAGGGCATTAGCCAGTTGAACCTGTTGCTCAATGCGGTGTACGACCTGGACACCACCCGACGGACCGCCGATTACCAGGCGGCGGCAAGCCAACTGCTGGCCCGGCAGAAGCGTCGAGCCTTGGTCATTGTGGTGAGCAACCTGCGGGACGAGGACGATGAAGCCCTGTTGACGGCCGTCAAACGCATCAGTCGTCAACATAAGGTGCTGGTGGCCAGCTTGCGCGAGGAGGTACTCGACCAACTGCGTCAAGCCCCCGTGCAAACCTTGCCCGAAGCCCTGGCCTACAGCGGCACTATCGACTACCTCAACACACGGGACGAGCTGCATGACCGCCTGACCGCACATGGCTTAGCCGTCCTGGACACCTTGCCATCCGAGCTGGGCCCCGCACTGGTGACACGCTACCTGGGCTGGAAGAAAGCCGGCGCTTTCTGAGAAAAGCGTTCTGAAAAACCACACTCGACCACGGTAGAGGTAAATCCCTCTGAACCGGGTCGACAGTGCGTTGTAGCTAGGCCGAAGCCTGCAAGGGGTCAAAACTGAAGTAATGCAACAAGACGTTGATCAATTGCCCATACTCCTCCGGGGCCTGCAGCACACTGAACCCGGAATCGTAATGCTGCGGGTTGATATCTTCGTGGCTCCACAGGCAGGTAGCCGTGAGATCAATGGGATAAAAGGTGCCGTCAGCCTCCGGAATCTTCAAGCGCAGCTCGAAATCCACGTCGACCATCATGGGCAATTGGCTGATCAACATCAGCCCGTCTTCCGAAACATTGCCCAAAAAACCGATGGGCTTGTCGGTGAGACGGTTAAACACTTGCAGGAAGTAAGGTAGCTGATGCCGCTCGATCCGTCGGTCGGTAAACATGGTGAGATCGCCATCCAGTGGCCATAACGCGGCCGTGCCAGTGATTCGGAACGAGTAATAAAACCCGCTCTCCATGGATCTCGGTAAGACAACGGGCAATAGTCCGTCGCCAGAACAGCTACCGAGTCCGGGCCCACATTCGTTTGCATAGAAACTTGTACAAACGAACATTCAAAGGATAGCCCAAGACTGGCAACAGGCCAGTTATGAAATGGCGATTATCATCACAATGAAGCGGGACGCGGCTGGGCGACACTTGCACCGCGGTAATGCCCCAACTGCTGCAAGGTATCGAGCCTCGCACGAGCACGATAGGCGTACTCACTCGACGGGTACTGATTGATGATGAACTGATAGGTCTGCACCGCATCGACGAACAGTTTCTGCCGTTCAAGGCATTGCCCGCGCAACATCGATACCTCCGGTTGCACATAGCGGCGCGTGCGGCTTTCACGGTCGACCTGGGACAACTCCAGGGTGACACGCTCGCAATCGCCGACCTTGTAGGCGCGGTAGGCATTGTTCAAATGGTGGTCCATCGACCAACGGGTGCAGCCGACAACACTGACGGCCAGGGCAGCAATGAGCAAAATTCGCATGAGGGTTCTCCTGTCTTGTGCAGTGTATCGACCCCTCGTTAAAAATCTTCAAGGATGTTCGTATCCAGCCGCAGCGAAAACAAGGCAATCGTCGATAAGTAGTGCAAACGAACAATGACTACAACGAAAGAGCATAGTAGCCTTCCTCAGCGCTTGAACTCAGGAGTCTGTGCATGTCCGTCCGTCGTACCAAAATCGTCGCCACCCTTGGCCCGGCCAGCAACTCGCCGGAAGTCCTCGAACAGCTGATTCTGGCTGGTTTGGACGTTGCCCGTCTGAACTTCTCCCACGGCACCCCGGACGAGCACAAGGCTCGCGCCAAGCTGGTGCGTGACCTGGCTGCCAAGCACGGCCGCTTCGTGGCACTGCTGGGTGACCTGCAAGGTCCGAAAATCCGCATCGCCAAGTTCGCCAACAAGCGGATCGAGCTGAAAATCGGCGACACCTTCACCTTCTCCACCAGCCACTCGCTGACCGAAGGCAACCAGCAAGTCGTGGGTATTGACTACCCGGACCTGGTCAAGGACTGCGGCGTCGGTGACGAACTGCTGCTGGACGATGGCCGCGTGGTCATGCGCGTCGACACCGCCACCGGCACCGAGTTGATCTGCACCGTGACCATCGGCGGCCCGCTGTCCGACCACAAAGGCATCAACCGTCGTGGCGGTGGCTTGACGGCACCGGCCCTGACGGAAAAAGACAAGGCTGACATCAAGCTCGCCGCCGAAATGGAAGTGGACTACCTCGCCGTGTCCTTCCCGCGCGATGCCGCCGACATGGAATACGCTCGCAAACTGCGCGACGAAGCCGGCGGTACCGCCTGGCTGGTGGCGAAGATCGAACGCGCCGAAGCCGTGGCCGACGACGAAACCCTCGACGGCCTGATCAAGGCTTCAGACGCGGTGATGGTTGCCCGTGGCGACTTGGGCGTGGAAATCGGTGACGCCGAGCTGATCGGTATCCAGAAAAAGATCATCCTGCACGCACGCCGCCACAACAAAGCGGTGATCGTGGCAACCCAGATGATGGAGTCGATGATCCAGAACCCTATGCCGACCCGTGCCGAAGTGTCCGACGTGGCCAACGCCGTGCTCGACTACACCGACGCCGTGATGCTCTCGGCTGAAAGCGCCGCCGGCCCGTACCCGCTGGAAGCCGTGCAAGCCATGGCGCGTATCTGCCTCGGCGCTGAAAAGCACCCGACCAGCAAGACCTCCAGCCACCGTATTGGCAAAGAGTTCGAAAGCTGTGACCAGAGCATCGCCCTGGCCGCCATGTACACCGCGAACCACTTCCCCGGTGTGAAGGCGATCATCGCCTTGACCGAAAGTGGCTACACGCCGTTGATCATGTCGCGCATCCGCTCCTCGGTGCCGATCTACGCGTTCACCCCGCACCGTGAAGCCCAGGCCCGCGCGGCGCTGTTCCGTGGCGTGTACACGGTTCCGTTTGATCCGGCTTCACTGGCACCGAACGAAGTCAGCCAGAAGGCAATCGACGAGCTGGTCAAGCGCGGCGTCGTGGAGCAAGGCGACTGGGTCATCCTGACCAAAGGCGACAGCTACCACACCACCGGTGGCACCAATGGCATGAAGATCCTGCACGTGGGCGACCCGCAGGTCTGAGTGATACGCTGAAAAACAAAAGCCCCGCCATGAAAATGGCGGGGCTTTTTGCATTTCAGGGAAGCGGTTGTGTGATGCCAAAGGACCTCATCTTGACCGCGCCGCCGACCAAAGGTGGGAGGGGACTTGCCCCCGATGAAGCCCGATCAACCACCACACGTTCATCGCCGGGTGATAAACGCGGACAGCGCCGCAATCGCCTCCGGCGACTTCAACCGCTGGGTGAACAAGGCGCCCTCCTCCTCGATCACCTGGCGCAACTGCTCGCGATCCACACTTTTCATGAGCTGCTTGGTCACCTGCACCGCACCCGGCGCCAGGGCCTCAAACCGTTCGGCCACTTCCCGCGCCTTGGCCAGCGCCGCCTCGCCGTTGCCCAGCGCTTCAGTGGCAAGCCCCCAGGCCACTGCCTGTTCGCCGGTAAATCCCTCACCCAACAGCAACAGTTCGGCGGCTTTTGCGTGCCCCAGCAACCTCGGCAAGATCAGGCTCGAGCCAAACTCCGGGCACAACCCCAGGTTGACGAACGGCATGCGCAAACGCGCATCGCGGCTGATGTACACCAGGTCGCAATGCAGTAGCAGGGTTGTACCAATACCCACCGCAGACCCCGCCACCGCAGCAATTACGGGTTTTCGACAGTTGAGCAGGCTTTTCATGAAGTGAAACGGTGGGCTGTCGAGGTCGCTGGGCGGCTGTTCGAGAAAATCACCGATGTCGTTGCCGGCCGTGAAGCACTCGCTGCTGCCCTGGATCAGCACGCAGCGGATATCGGCATCCGCGTCGGCGTGCTCCAGTGCATTGGCCAATTGCGTGTACATGGCGCGGGTCAGAGCGTTCTTCTTGTCGGGACGATTGAACTGCAGGATTAACGCCCCGCGTTCGCGCAACTGTTGGATGGCATCGGTCATGGCAAATCTCGCGGCTGGAACATTCAGCGCTCAACCGCGGGGCAAGAACACATCGGCCAGCAGCTGATTACGCGGCAATCCCGCCAGGAACAGGCGCCTGGAAAACGCCTCGACGCTGGCCGGGTGCCCGCAGAGTAAGGCCAGCGTTTGCCGCGAAACAAGCCGCAGTTGCGCCAATGCCTGGGCCACCTGCGCCGCCGTCCACAGTTCCACCGACAGGTTGGGATGCTGTGCAGCCAGCGCAGCCAAGGGCTCGGCCAGATAATGGCCTTCGGCATCATGGGCCAGGTGAATGACACGGATGGCGCCCTGGTGATCCTGGCGCAGCGCCTCACGCAACACGCCCCACAGGGGCCCCAACCCAGTGCCGGATGCCAGCAGCCACAATGGCCGTGTTTGCCAGTCCGGATCATATTGCAGCGCACCGCCGCGCAAATCCCCCAGGCGCAGTCGATCACCCACCTGCAACTGCCGGGCAAGATCGCTGAATTCGCCGGGCAGGCGACAATCGAGATGAAACTCCAGGAATGGATCTTCCTGGGGCAAGCTCGCCAGGGAATACGGTCGCGCCACTTGCCCGGCCCACAACACCAGGTGCTGCCCAGCCCGGTAACGCAAACCTCGCTCTGGTTGCAGGCGCAGGCGCAGCACGTTCGGGTTCAGCCAATCGACACCCACCACCTGGGCCGGCAAGCCGTCACGCGTCGGGTCAAACGTTTCGACCCGCAGGTCGCCGCTGACCTGACACTGGCAGGCCAACCGCCAGCCGTCCTGGCGCTGCGCCGGGCTCAAGGCCTCGGGCTGCTTGTCTTCGACCTCGCCCTGGCACCGCACCAGGCAGGCATGGCAACTGCCGGCGCGGCAACTGTAGGGCACGGCCACACCCGCCAGGTTCAAGGCATCCAGCAGGTTGCTGCCGGGGGCTACCGACCAATGGTGTTCGCCGACGTACAGTTCAGGCATATAACGACTCAATCACAAGGGGCGCGCACAGGGAATCATGCCTGCGACAGTTTGACCATAGTCGGGTGTATCGGCCACCGCGCCGGGTTATACTGCCGCGCCTTTTTAGCGTCGCGCCTGCACCACTTTGGCGTGCCTTGGAAAGGTGGCCCCAGCCGACCGATGCAACACTGGGCCCACCTTTATTGAATGTTCCCTTATAGAGGAGCGCGACTCATGACTGTGATCAAGCAAGACGACCTGATTCAGAGCGTTGCCGACGCCCTGCAATTCATTTCCTACTACCACCCCGTTGATTTCATCCAGGCCATGCACGAAGCCTACCTGCGCGAAGAATCGCCAGCAGCCCGTGATTCCATCGCCCAGATCCTGATCAACTCGCGCATGTGCGCCACCGGCCATCGTCCGATCTGCCAGGACACCGGTATCGTCACCGTGTTCGTGCGCGTGGGCATGGACGTGCGTTGGGATGGCGCCACCATGGGCCTGGACGACATGATCAACGAAGGCGTGCGTCGCGCCTACAACCTGCCGGAAAACGTCCTGCGTGCATCCATCCTCGCCGACCCGGCAGGCGCGCGCAAAAACACCAAGGACAACACCCCGGCGGTCATCCACTACTCCATCGTCCCGGGTAACACTGTGGAAGTGGACGTGGCGGCCAAGGGCGGCGGCTCCGAGAACAAGTCGAAAATGGCCATGCTCAACCCGTCCGACTCGATCGTCGACTGGGTGCTCAAGACCGTTCCGACCATGGGCGCCGGCTGGTGCCCACCGGGCATGCTGGGTATCGGCATCGGCGGCACCGCCGAGAAAGCTGCGGTGATGGCCAAGGAAGTGTTGATGGAATCCATCGACATCCACGAGCTGAAAAAGCGCGGCCCGCAGAACCGTATCGAAGAAATGCGCCTGGAGCTGTTCGAGAAGGTCAACCAACTGGGCATCGGCGCCCAGGGCCTGGGTGGCCTGACCACCGTGCTCGACGTGAAGATCATGGACTACCCGACCCACGCCGCGTCACTGCCGGTGTGCATGATCCCCAACTGCGCCGCCACCCGCCACGCACACTTCGTGCTCGACGGTTCGGGCCCGGCGTCGCTGGAAGCGCCACCCTTGGATGCCTACCCGGAAATCGTCTGGGAAGCCGGCCCGTCGGCCCGTCGCGTCAACCTCGACACCCTGACCCCGGAAGAAGTGCAGAGCTGGAAACCAGGCGAGACCGTGTTGCTCAACGGCAAGATGCTCACCGGTCGCGACGCCGCGCACAAACGCATGGTCGAGATGCTGAACAAGGGCGAAAGCCTGCCGGTGGACCTGAAAGGTCGCTTCATCTACTACGTCGGGCCGGTTGATCCGGTGCGCGAAGAAGTGGTTGGCCCGGCAGGCCCGACCACCGCTACGCGGATGGACAAGTTCACTCGCCAGATCCTCGAACAAACCGGCCTGCTGGGCATGATCGGCAAATCCGAACGCGGCCCGACTGCGATCGAAGCGATCAAGGACCACAAGGCCGTGTACCTGATGGCCGTCGGCGGCGCTGCTTACCTGGTGGCGCAAGCCATCAAGAAGTCGCGTGTTGTCGCGTTTGCCGAACTGGGCATGGAAGCGATCTACGAGTTCGACGTGAAAGACATGCCGGTCACCGTTGCTGTCGACAGCAAGGGCGAGTCCGTGCACATCACCGGTCCTGCCATCTGGCAGAAAAAGATCAGTGATAGCCTGGCGGTAGAAGTGCAGTAAGCGCTTCCCCTCCAAACATAAAGGCGACTGCGGCCCATGGCCCGGTCGCCTTTTTTATGGCCTGTGGAAAACGCGGCGGTTGTGACCTCTGGGCTTTCTGTGACCACTGGGCTTGTTGTGGCGAGCGGGCTTGCCCCAACATAAACGTCGTGCATGCTATGGTGCACTCCCCTTACCGTGCCTGCCCATCACCGTATGATCGTGATCCCGCGCGCCCTGCGCCTGACCTTCTACTCCCTGCTGATCATCGCTGGCGCACTGCTGGCCGCAGCCCTGGCCACCCGCCACGCTGAACGCCAGGCCCTGGTGGACGATGCCGCCCGTGCCAATCAGCAACTTGCACTCTATGCCAGCTCGTTGCACACCCTGATCGAACGCTACCGTGCGCTACCCGCCGTGCTGGCGCTGGACTCGGAAATGATCAGCGCGTTGAAAGGCCCGCTGGACGCCGCCACCCAGGACGTGCTCAACCGCAAGCTCGAACGCATCAATGGGGCCGCGCAATCCTCCACCCTGGAATTGATGGATCGCACCGGCCTGGCGGTCGCCGCCAGCAACTGGAACCTGCCGAGCAGTTACGTGGGCCATAACTACGCGTTCCGGCCGTACTTCAGCCAAACCCTGAGCCAGGGCACCGGGCGTTTTTATGCGGTAGGGGTGACGACCGGCATCCCAGGGTATTTCCTCTCCAGCGCCGTGCTGGATGAACACGAGCAGTTCCTCGGCGCCATGGTGGTCAAGCTGGAGTTCCCCGAGCTCGAACGCGAATGGGCCCAGGGCAATGACCTGCTGCTGGTCAGCGATGCGCGCGGCATCGTGTTTATCGCCAACCAGCCCGGCTGGCGTTATCGCAACCTGCGACCGTTATCGGCCAACGACCTTGCCGAGCTGAAAGCCACCCGCCAATACGACAAAAAACAACTGCAGGCGCTGGAAACCCACACCCTGCAGCGCTTTGACGAAAACAGCCACCTGATGCGCGTCAACGGCCCGGATGGCAATGCCAACTACATCTGGGAATCGCTGCCCCTGAAAGCCGAAGGCTGGACCCTGCACCTGCTGCGCAAGCCCCAATTCGCCTTTGAGGACCAACGCAACGCCGGGCTCGCTGCCGCCGGTTCCTGGCTGGCGCTGGTGTTCCTGGTGCTGTTCCTGACCCAACGCTGGCGCCTGGCCCGCTTGCGCCAGCGCAGTCGCGAGGAGCTTGAGCAACTGGTGGAAGAACGCACCCAGGCGTTGCGCACCGCCCAGGATGGCCTGGTGCAATCGGCCAAATTGGCGGCGCTGGGGCAGATGTCCGCCGCCCTCGCCCACGAAATCAACCAGCCACTGACCGCCCAGCGCATGCAGTTGGCCACCTTGCGCCTGCTGCTCGATCACGGCCGCATTGACGACGCTTACCAGGCCCTCACGCCGCTGGACGATATGCTCACACGCATGGCCGCGCTCACCGGCCACCTCAAGACCTTCGCGCGCAAAAGCCCGAGTGGCCTGCGCGAACGCCTGGACTTGGCCACGGTGGTCGACCAGTCCCTGCACCTGCTCGACGCACGCCTGCGCGATGAGGCCATCGGCGTGGTGCTGGACCTGGCCCGCCCCGCCTGGGTACGCGGTGATGCGATCCGCCTGGAACAGGTGCTGATCAATCTGTTACGCAACGCCCTCGACGCCATGGCCGACAAACCGCGCAAACGCCTGGAAATCCGCCTGCACGCCGACCAGCAACTCTGGCAACTCACGGTCAGCGACAGCGGCGGCGGGATTGCCGAAGAACACCTGAGCAGCGTGTTCGACCCGTTCTTCACCACCAAGCCGGTGGGAGACGGCCTCGGCTTGGGGCTGGCGGTGTCCTACGCTATCGTGCACGAATTGGGCGGTCGCCTGATCGCCGGTAACCGGGGCGACGGAGCAGTCTTTACCCTGACCTTGCCCATCGCGCTGGAGACGCCCGACCTATGTTGAACGCGGTGATTGTGGTCGATGACGAAGCCAGCATCCGCACGGCCGTCGAGCAATGGTTGAGCCTGTCAGGCTTTGAAGTGCAGTTGTTCGGCCGCGCCGAAGAATGCCTGGCGCAGCTGCCCAGGGATTTTCCCGGCGTAATCCTCAGCGACGTGCGCATGCCGGGTCTCAGCGGCCTGGAACTGCTGGCTGAAGTGCGGCGCCGTGATGCCGATTTACCGGTGATCCTGCTCACCGGCCATGGCGATGTACCGATGGCGGTCGAAGCCATGCGCGACGGCGCCTATGACTTCCTCGAAAAACCCTTCAGCCCCGACGCCCTGCTCAACAGCCTGCGCCGTGCACTGGACAAACGTGGCTTGATCCTGGAAAACCGTCGCCTGCATCAGCAGGCCGACCACCGGGCGCAATTGGAATCGACGCTGCTGGGCGTGTCCCGGGGTTTGCAGACCTTGCGCCGCCAGGTGCTGGACCTGGCGAGTCTGCCGGTCAACGTGCTGATCCGTGGCGAGACCGGCAGTGGCAAGGAAATGGTCGCGCGCTGCCTGCATGATTTTGGTCCACGTGCGAAGAAGCCATTCGTGGCGCTCAATTGCGCGGCGATCCCGGAACAGTTATTCGAGGCCGAGCTGTTTGGTCACGAAAGCGGCGCGTTCACCGGCGCCCAGGGCAAGCGCATCGGCAAGCTGGAATACGCCCACGGCGGCACGCTGTTCCTCGATGAAATCGAAAGCATGCCGCTGGCCCAACAGGTGAAATTGCTGCGTGTGCTGCAGGAGCAGAAGTTGGAGCGGCTGGGCTCCAACCAGAGCATCCACGTGGACCTGCGCATCATCGCCGCCACCAAGCCGGACCTGCTGGAAGAGGCCCGCGCCGGGCGCTTTCGCGAAGACCTGGCGTATCGATTGAACGTCGCGCAATTGCGCCTGCCGCCCCTGCGCGAGCGCCGCGAAGATATCCCGTTGCTGTTCGATCATTTTGCACAAAGTGCTGCCGAACGCCTGGGCCGCAGCGTCGAGCCATTGAGCGGCGCGCAGTTGGGGCGCTTGCTCAGCCATGACTGGCCGGGCAACGTGCGCGAGTTGGCCAACGTCGCCGAACGCCAGGTGCTGGGCCTGGGCGACCCGGAGCCGGAGGGCATCGAGGCCGGACAGTCCCTGGCCGCGCAGCAAGAGGCCTTCGAAGCCCACTGCCTGAAAGCCGCGCTGACCCGACACAAAGGCGATATCAAGGCGGTACTGGCCGAGCTGCAACTGCCACGGCGCACCTTCAATGAGAAGATGCAGCGCCATGGGTTGGTGCGGGAGATGTTTCTCTAGGCCAACCTTTGCGTTGACTGCCAGGCCTTATCGGGGGCAAGCCCCCTCCCACATTTTGATCTGTGAACACATTCAAGTGTGGGAGGGGGCTTGCCCCCGATGAGGACAACAGCCATAAGCGGATTTCCGCCCACCGCCTGCAAATCATCAGCGGTTTTTCGCTCAAATAAATCCTCAAACCCCTCTGTTCCGGGCCTTCATACACCTGGCACAGCTCCTGCTATAGCTCGACCCAGGCTGCGCACGCGCCGCTCCATAAAAACAACTAGATGAAGGATCCTTCAATGGATAACTCCAACGCCCTGCCTCTGGGGTCGGCGGCCGCGCCGGCAAAAGAGCGCACTACCTCCAGCCGCATCAAATCGATTTTCAGTGGTTCTGTCGGCAACATGGTCGAATGGTACGACTGGTACGTCTACGCCGCTTTTTCGCTGTACTTCGCCAAGACTTTCTTCCCCAAAGGCGACACCACCGCCCAACTGCTCAACACCGCCGCGATCTTCGCCGTGGGCTTCCTGATGCGCCCGATCGGTGGCTGGCTGATGGGCCTGTACGCCGACAAGGTCGGCCGTAAAAAAGCCCTGATGGCCTCGGTCTACCTGATGTGCTTCGGCTCGCTGCTGATTGCCCTGAGCCCGGGCTATGAAATCATCGGTATCGGTGCGCCGATCCTGCTGGTATTTGCCCGCTTGCTGCAGGGGCTGTCGGTCGGCGGCGAATACGGCACCTCCGCCACTTACCTCAGCGAGATGGCGACCAAGCAACGTCGTGGTTTCTACTCCAGCTTCCAGTACGTGACGCTGATCTCCGGCCAGCTCATCGCCCTGGCGGTGCTGATCGTATTGCAACAACTGCTGACCACCGAGCAACTGTATGCCTGGGGCTGGCGTATCCCGTTCGCCATCGGCGCACTCTGCGCAGTGGTTGCGCTGTACCTGCGGCGCGGCATGGAAGAAACCGAGTCGTTCACCAAAAAGGAAAAGGCCAAGGAAAGCGCAATGCGCACCTTGATGCGCCACCCCAAGGAACTGCTGACCGTGGTCGGCCTGACCATGGGCGGTACGCTGGCGTTCTACACCTACACCACCTACATGCAGAAGTACCTGGTGAACACCGTCGGCATGAGCATTTCCGACTCCACCACCATCTCGGCGGCGACGCTGTTCCTGTTCATGTGCCTGCAACCCATCGTCGGCGGGCTGTCGGATAAAATCGGCCGGCGGCCGATCCTGATCGCCTTCGGCATACTCGGTACGCTGTTCACCGTGCCGATCCTCACCACCCTGCATACCATCCAGACCTGGTGGGGCGCGTTCTTCCTGATCATGGCGGCGCTGATCATCGTCAGCGGCTACACCTCGATCAACGCCGTGGTGAAAGCCGAACTGTTCCCCACCGAAATCCGCGCCCTGGGCGTGGGCCTGCCGTATGCGCTGACGGTGTCGATCTTCGGCGGCACCGCTGAATATATCGCGCTGTGGTTCAAGAGCATCGGCATGGAAACCGGTTATTACTGGTACGTGACGGCGTGCATCGCGGTGTCGCTGGTGGTCTACGTGACCATGAAGGACACCCGCAAGCACTCGCGCATTACCACCGACTAAACGTCAGTTGCAGTCAACCCTGTGGGAGAGGGCAAACCCTCCCACAGGTTGAATCAGGACAACTCAGCTATCGTCTTACGTCCGTACCGCCGCTGCGCGTACGACGCCCCCGCAATCATCACCACCAACACCGCCGCCAACACTGCCGACGAACCGATGGTGCCGAAGTCCAACCCGCCCTTTTCATGGGGCTTGGTAAGGAAGTCACCCAAGGTCGCGCCGAACGGCCGGGTCAGTACAAACGCCACCCAGAACAACAGCACCGAAGAAATCCTGGTGAAGTATTTGAGTGCCACCACCGCCGCAATCGCCGAGCCGATCAACAAGGCGCCGCCAGCAAAGCCCAGCCCGGAGTCATCTGCCAGGAAATCGCCCAACGCGGTGCCCAAGGTGTTGGAGAACAGGATGGCCATCCAGTAGAACAACTCACCCCGGAAGGTCTGCACCTTGTTCACGTTCAGCGAATCGCCGCTGAGGTGCCACAACGCGAAGATGATCATCAGGATCGCGATCAGGATCATGGAGCCCGTGGCATAACCCAGCCCCAAGGTGCGGTCCATGAAATCCGACATCGTGGTGCCTGCGGTGCTAGTGGACAGAATCACGATCCAGTACAGCACCGGGTTATAGGTTTTCGAGCGCAGTTGCGTCACCAAGGTGATCAGGAACACGCTGATCAGCATCATCGAACTGATGGCATAACCGACATCCAGGGTCATCGACAGCAAATCCCCGGCGGTTTCGCCCAAGGTGGTCGCGCAGATTTTCATGACCCAGAACGCCAGGGTGATCTGAGGAAGTTTATTCATAAGGGGGAAGGCTCCAAAGCTCAGTCTCTCAATAGGCCGACTTATTGGGTTGTCGACAGTGGGCGCAGACTGACGGTGGAGCTGTGAAAAATAGGTGGGCGATGAATGAAAATTCCATAGTATGGCCACTTCATCGACGACCACTGCAGGAACCCCGGCCATGCCTGACGATATCCACTTCTACGAACCCGCCAACGGCCACGGTCTGCCCCACGACCCGTTCAATGCCATCGTCGGTCCACGGCCGATCGGCTGGATCTCGTCCCATGACAACGAAGGTCACCTGAACCTGGCGCCCTACAGTTTTTTCAATGCGTTCAACTACATTCCGCCGATCATTGGATTTTCCAGCGTCGGGCGCAAAGACAGCCTGAACAACATCGAACAGACCGGCGATTTTGTGTGGAACCTGGCCACCCGCCCGTTGGCCGAGCAGATGAACCAGAGCTGTGCTGCCGTCTCACCTGAGGTGAACGAGTTTGAATTGGCCGGCCTGACGCCGGTGGCCTCGAAGATCGTTGGTGTGCCGCGGGTGGGCGAAAGCCCGGTCTCGTTCGAATGCAAGGTGACGCAGATCATTCAGCTGCAACGTGCCGACAAGGCATTGGTGCCGAGCTGGCTGGTGCTCGGCGAGGTGGTCGCGGTGCACATTGCCAAGTGGCTGCTCAAGGATGGCATCTACGATACCGCCGCCGCCGAGCCGATCCTGCGCGGTGGCGGACCGGCGGATTACTTTCAGTTGGGGCCAGAAGCCCTGTTCAGGATGTATCGCCCAGGCGCCAGCAAACCCTGACTGAAAGACAATAAAACATGGGAGGGGGCTTGCCCCCGATGGCAATCGGCACATTCAACGTCTTTGTTGAATGACACGCCGCTATCGGGGGCAAGCCCCCTCCCACATTGGACTGTCGGTGTTGCTCAGTTGGCGGCGCTCGCCCAGGTCAGTTGACCCTCTTCGTCCACGCCCGTCAGCCGTTCAAGCTGCACAGTGGCTGCATCGTCGGCATCGGAGGCCGTCTTGAACGTCTGTCCGTCAAGGATCTTGTGAAACTGCGGGGCGCCCATGCCATCCAGTGCCTTGACGGCAACGGCGGCGCTGTAGCCCCCTTCACCCGGTACTACGGCGGATACGGCTTCGTGGTGGGCAAATTGTTTACGTGCCATGTTGCAGGTCCTGGCCAATGGAAAGTCGGCCATTCTAGACCTTCAGCCGGCGAGTTGCAGGTACTCGCCGTAGGCGTGTGCGGCGGATGCATCAGTGAAGGTCTGGAAGTCCATGCTGCGCACGACCATGTCGTTCAACAGCTCGGTGAAGATCATCAGCGCCGGGGAGTTGAAGTAGGCGCTCATCGCCTGCTCGCTGCTCCAGAAACCGGAGATCAACCACACATCAGGATCAACCTGGGAATGCTGCAACGAGAACTGCAGGCAACCCTGAGCCTGGCGGCCCGGTTCGATCAAACTGCTCAAGCGTGCACCGAGTTCGGTGCTGCACCCGGTGCGGGCGCGGATAAAGGCCATATGGCTCGCGGGAATGGGGGTGGACATGTTCGACTCTCCCGTTGAGAAGTGATGCTCGGCAAGCACTGTGAGGGCGTGTTGCCACAGGATCAAAGATAACGGCGCGAGTCGGCGCGCGGTTAGTCAATTCCTGTCGGCTTATTGCACAATCCTGCGAGAAGCGTAGGAGGGACGTCTGGCACAGAGGTTTATTCCATGGCCCGAGGCCTTGTTTCAGGGAGATGACAGGTGCCGCGATTGCCTGATTCACGATGTATCGCAGGATCAGGCAAGGATTGTGCAGAATCGACGTAACACTGTTTGAAAAGCCGCCGCTAAGCTGAACCCATCGAAGTAGCCAGTAGAGGACGTTCCATGTCGTCGCCGCCCGAACATACAGCCATTCCCCTCGACGCCGAGATGGAAAAACAGCGCGCCGAACTGGCCAGCATCGTGCACCGGCATACCTGGGAGGACGGTTCCTACGGTACGGCCATCACCACCCTGTTTCTGAACCGCCACAACACCCCGCGCGACTTCATGCCGGTGCTGGTGGAACCGGCCCTGTGCATCCTCGCCAGTGGCAGCAAGGAAGTACGCCTGGCCGACGAAATCTTTGCCTACGACCCGCTCAACTACCTGGTGTTCTCGGTAGCGATGCCGGTGGCCGGGCGGATCATCGATGCCACGCCGCAGGACCCGAACCTGTCAGTGCGCATCAATATCGATCCGGCGCAGCTCACGGCGCTGATTGCCGAGGCTGGCCCGATGGGCGTGCCATCGCGCCCGACTTCTCGCGGCATGTACGTCGACCGCATTGATGGCCAACTGTTGGACGCCGTACTGCGACTGGCACGCCTGTTGGATACGCCGAAAGACATCACCATGCTCGCGCCGTTGATCAACCGCGAAATTCTTTACCGATTATTGCGTGGGCCGCAGGGCTATCGGCTGTATGAAATCGCCGTGGCCAACAGTCAGAGCCATCGGGTCAGCCAGGCGATCAAGTGGTTGAACGGCAACTACGAACAACCGCTACGCATCGATGACCTGGCCAAGGAAGTGAACCTGAGCGTCTCGACCTTGCACCACCGTTTCAAGGCGATCACCGCCATGAGCCCGTTGCAATACCAGAAGCAGTTGCGCTTGCAGGAGGCACGGCGCTTGATGATTGCCGAAGGGTTGGAAGCGTCGGCGGCAGGGTATCGGGTGGGGTATGAAAGCCCATCGCAATTCAGCCGGGAATACAGCCGATTGTTTGGCGCACCGCCGTTGCGTGACCTGGCCCGGTTGCGCCAGAGCATCTGAGCCAATGACGATCAACATGTGGGAGGGGCGTGCCCCCTCCCACACTGGACCGCTTGTGTTCAGTCTAATCCGCGCGGCAGCTGCAGGGTCACGCGCAAGCCACCCTCACGCAAATTCTGCAAACTCACTTCACCGCCATGGCTGTGCGCAATGTTGCGCGCAATCCCCAGGCCCAAGCCGTAACCCTGTTGCTGCCCGGCGAGGCGGAAGTGTGGCTCGAAGACTTGTTCCAGGCGCTGCTCCGGCACGCCGGGCCCCTCGTCGTCCACATGCAGGACGAACTCCGCGCCATCGTCCTCGATGTGCAGATGGGCGTTCTGCCCATACTTCAAGGCATTGTCGATCAGGTTGCCGATGCAGCGCTTGAGCGCCAGCGGCTTGCCCGGATACGCCGCCAGGGCAGCACCGTCCAGCGTGACCCGGCCGTTGCCGTTGGGTGCCACGTAAGGCTCCACCAGGCATTCGAGCACATGATTGAGGTCCACCGGCTCGATGTTCTCGTGGATATCCGTGTCCTTCACGCATTGCAGCGCGCCCTTCACCAGCAACTCCAGTTCATCCAGGTCGCGGCCGAACTTGGTTTGCAGGTTTTCGTCTTCCAGCAGTTCCACGCGCAGGCGCAGGCGGGTGATCGGTGTGCGCAAGTCGTGGGAAATCGCACTGAACAATTGACTGCGCTCGGTCAGGTAGCGGCTGATGCGCTCACGCATGGCGTTGAAAGCACGGCCCACTTCCACCACTTCGCTGCCGCCACCTTCGGCCACCGGCTCCACGTCGGCGCCCAGGGACATGTCCCGCGCCGCCCGCGCCAAGCGCTTGAGCGGCCGGCTTTGCCAGTGCACCAGCAGGCCGATGAACAGCAGCAGGAAACCGCTGGTCAGCACGATAAACCACACCTGCTGGGACGGCAGGCCTTGTTCTTCAAGGCTGGTGTAGGGCTCGGGCAACAGCGAGGCGATGTACAGCCATTCGCCCTGGGCCAGTTGGATCTGGGTGACCAGCACCGGCGGGTTCACCGGTTCCAGGGTCAGCGCGTAGTGCGCCCAGGAACGCGGCAGCTCATCGAGTTTCAGGCCGGCATTGAAGATGCGCAGGTCTTCGGCGCTGACGAACTCCACCGACATATGCACATCGGCGCCCAGGGTCTGCTTCAGCACCTCATCCACCGCTTCAAGCACTGCCTGTTTACGCGGGGTCTGCGGCAGGATGGCCATGTCCAGCGGGCGATCATTGAGCGTCACCACAAAACGCGTGCCACCCATGCTGCGCAGTTGATCGAGCACCAGCGGCCGATACGCCACCGGTAACGAACGAAAATAACTCACGCTGGCGGTCATCGAATGCGCCAGGCTGCGGGCACTGGTGACCAGGCCTTCGAGCTGGGTGGCGCGCAATTGCGAGACCCAGATCACGCTGGACAGCGCCTGGGCGAACAGCACCGCCAGCAGCGTCAGCAGCAGCATGCGCCCCAGCAGCGAACGCGGTACCGGGAAGCGCCGGCGGCGTTCGGTCAACGGCTCAGTGGACATTGCCGGCAACCACGCTGGCTGCCAGTTGATAACCACTGCCCCGCACGGTGCGGATCAGACGAGGGGGCTTTTCGGTGTCGCGCAGGCGTTGGCGCAGGCGGCTGACAGCCATGTCGACGATGCGATCCAGCGGCATCAGGTCACGCCCCCGGGTGGCGTTGCCGATGGTGTCGCGGTCGAGGATCTGCTGCGGGTGGTCGAGAAACAATTTGAGCAGGGCAAAATCGGCGCCGGAGAGGATCACTTCTTCGCCGTCCACATGGAACAGACGGTGGCTGATCATGTCCAGCCGCCACTCATCGAATACCAGCACATCGCCGCCGCTGCTGCGCTCCTGGCCGAACTGGCAACGGCGCAACAAGGCCTTGATCCGCGCTTGCAACTCGCGAGGGCTGAAGGGTTTGCCGATGTAGTCGTCGGCGCCCAGCTCCAGGCCGATCACACGGTCGGCCTCGTCGGAACTGGCGGTGAGCATGATGATCGGCACCTGCGCCTGGCGCGGGTGCTGGCGGATCCAGCGGCAAAGGCTGAAACCGTCTTCGTCCGGCAACATCACATCGAGGATGACCAGGTCGCACGGTGCCTCGTTCATCGCCTGGCGGAACCCCGCGCCATCCGGCACCCCACGCACCTGGAAACCGGCGCGACTGAGGTAGGTCTGCAGCAATTCGCGGATTTCCTGGTCGTCATCGACCAGGAGGATCGATTTACTGATTACGCTCACGGGGTCCTCCTTGTTGTTATGGGGTGTTATTGATGGCCTCATCGGGGGCAAGCCCCCTCCCACATTGGAATGCGTTTGCCCCGATAGGGCCATCAGTCCCTATGCAAAAGCCTGCTCCAACGCGACGCCAGCCCCGGTCAATCCGGAATACGGCGCGGTCACCAACCACACCGGAATACCCTTGAAATAGTCGCTCATGCAGCCTTTGTCAGCAAAGCTCCTGGCAAAACCGCTGTGGATAAAGAAGTCGGCAAACCTCGGTATCACCCCGCCCACGATGTACACACCACCGCGTCCGCCGGTGGTCAGCACATTGTTACCGGCTACGCGGCCCAGCCAGATGCTGAACTGGTCCAACACTTCCATCGCCACCGGGTCACCGGCCAGGCCGGCGGCCGTGATGGCTTCAGGGGTTTCCAGGACCGGCGCATGGCCGTCGACCGCACAGATCGCCCGGTACAGACGTGGCAGCCCGCCACCGCTCAAAGCCGTTTCGGCGCTGACATGCCCGATCTCGGTGTAGATGTGCTGCCACAGCTGGGTTTCCCGTGGGCTGCTCAGCGGCAGGTCGACGTGCCCGCCCTCCCCCGGCAGCGCCGCAAAACGGCCACCGCCCAGGTCCAGCAAAGTACCGACACCCAGCCCGGTGCCCGGACCGATCACCACCGCAGGTCGCAACGGCTCCGGCGTGCCCTCGCAGACCACGCGGAATTCGTCGGGCTTGAGGCGGGTCATGCCCAGGGCCATGGCCGAGAAATCATTGACCAACAGCAGATCATCCACCTGCAATGTCTTGCAAAACGCAGTCTTGCTCAGGCGCCAGTGGTTGTTGGTGAATTTAAATTCATCTCCGCTCACCGGACCAGCGACGGAAAGACACACCGCGCCGATGTCCCCGATTTCCAGGCCTTCCTCCTTGAGGTAAACCTTGATAGCGGCCTCAGGGCTGGAATGATCCGCCGTGGCATGCACGCGGATCGAATGCAGTTCCTGATCCCGCCACAACGCAAAACGGGCATTGGTGCCCCCGATGTCACCGACCAGCGCTAACTTCACTTAAGCGTCTCCAAGGCAGAGGTAAAGGCGCTGGCGCCCTGCTCTGCGGAGCTTGCGGCCAAGCGCATAAATGCAAACAGCTCGCGACCGGCCCCCACGTTGTTACCCAACAGGCCCGTGGCAGGCGCGCGCGCTGCAAATTCTTCGGCGTCCACCTTAAGCTCCAGGGTGCCCTTCACGCCATCCACACGAATGATATCGCCATCCTGCACCCGCGCCAGTGGCCCGCCGCTCTGGGCTTCGGGGTTGACGTGAATCGCGGCGGGGATCTTACCCGACGCGCCCGACATACGCCCGTCTGTTACCAGCGCGACCTTGAAGCCACGGTCCTGCAACACACCGAGGAACGGCGTCATCTTGTGCAATTCCGGCATGCCATTGGAACGCGGGCCCTGGAAGCGCATCACGGCGACGAAGTCTTTTTCCAACTGGCCAGCCTTGAACGCATCGGCCAGGTCCTGCTGGTCCTGGAAGACCACGGCGGGTGCTTCGACAATCTGGTGCTCGAGGGCCACGGCCGAGACTTTCATCACGCCACGCCCCAGGTTGCCTTCCATCACGCGCAGGCCGCCCTCGGGCGAGAACGCACGGGCCACCGGGCGCAGGATGCTTTCGTCGAGACTCTCGATGGGACCGTCGCGCCAGATCAGCTCGCCGTCCACCAGGAACGGTTCCTGGGTGTAGCGGCTCAGGCCCTTGCCGGCCACGGTGTTGACGTCTTCGTGGAGCAGGCCGGCTTCGAGCAGTTCACGGATCAGGAACGACATGCCGCCCGCTGCCTGGAAGTGGTTGATATCGGCCTTGCCGTTGGGATACACGTGGGACAGGGTCGGCACCACCTCGGAAAGGTCGGCCATGTCGTCCCAGGTGAGGATGATGCCTGCCGACATGGCGATGGCCGGCATGTGCAGGGTGTGGTTGGTGGAGCCGCCGGTGGCGTTGAGCGCGATGATGGAGTTGACGATGGATTTCTCGTCGACGATCTCGCCGATCGGCGTGAAGTTGCCGTTGGCCTTGGTGAGGCGCGTGACCTGGTGCGCGGCTTCGCGGGTCAGCGCATCACGCAGCGGCGTGTACGGGTTGACGAACGAGGCGCCCGGCAGGTGCAGGCCCATGACTTCCATCAGCAACTGGTTGGTGTTGGCGGTGCCGTAGAAGGTGCAGGTGCCGGGGCTGTGGTAGGACTTCATCTCCGATTCCAGCAGCTCTTCGCGGGTGGCCTTGCCTTCGGCATAGCGCTGGCGCACATCGGCCTTCTGCTTGTTGGAAATGCCCGACGGCATCGGCCCGCCCGGTACGAAGATCATCGGCAGGTGGCCGTAGCGCAGCGCGCCCATCATCAGGCCGGGGACGATCTTGTCGCAGATGCCCAGCATCAAGGCCGCGTCGAACATGTTGTGGGACAGCGCTACCGCCGTGGACATTGCGATGACTTCACGGCTGAGCAGGCTCAGTTCCATACCGGGCTCGCCCTGGGTCACGCCGTCGCACATCGCGGGAGTGCCGCCAGCGAACTGGCCGACCGAGCCGACTTCGCGCAGGGCTTTCTTGATCTGTTCAGGGAAATGTTCGTACGGCTGGTGCGCCGAAAGCATGTCGTTATATGACGAAACAATTGCCACGTTGGCGGCATTCATCATGCGCAGGCTATTTTTATCTTCAGTGCCGCAACCGGCCACGCCGTGGGCAAAGTTGGCGCATTGCAGCTTGCCGCGCATCGGACCGTCGCTGGCTGCGCCGCGAATGAGCGCAAGGTAAGCCTCGCGGGTGGCGCGGCTGCGGGCGATAAGCCGTTCGGTGACCTCAAGGACGCGGGGATGCATGTGTAGAACTCCAGGCTAACGGATGTGGCGACCTGAGTGTCTATGCTGATCAAACGCCCGCAGCGCATGGGATGGCAGGGAGTCGTTTGGATCATCGGACCAGTTGATTCAGGTCACTCGTTGTAGATTGAACAAAATATTGCCACTAAAAAGGCTTGTTTTCTATTTTTATGCGAATAATCTTGTAATTCTTACAACAAATCGACGACAGGCACTTTCCAATGACTCTTCGTATCGCAATCAATGGTTTTGGCCGTATCGGCCGTAATGTCCTGCGCGCACTGTATACCCATGGCTACCGCCAGGATTTGCAGATCGTCGCCATCAATGATCTGGGCGACAGTTCGATCAATGCCCACCTGCTCAAATACGACACCGTGCATGGCACTTTCGAAGCAGAGGTCGCCCACGATCAGGAAAGCCTGACCGTCAATGGCGACCGGATTGCCGTCAGTGCCATTCGCAACCCGGCCGACCTGCCCTGGGCCGCGCACAAGATCGACGTGGTGTTCGAATGCACCGGCCTGTTCACCGACCGTGACAAGGCTGCCGCCCATATTACCGCCGGCGCACGCAAGGTGATCATCTCGGCACCGGCCAAGGGCGCGGACGCCACCGTGGTCTACGGCGTCAACCATGACATTCTGCGTCAATCCCACCAGATCATCTCCAACGCCTCGTGCACCACCAACTGCCTGGCACCTGTGGCTCAAGTACTGCACCGCGAGCTGGGTATCGAGAGCGGCCTGATGACCACCATCCATGCCTACACCAACGACCAGAACCTGACCGACGTCTACCACACCGACCCGTACCGCGCGCGTTCGGCCACCCAGAACATGATCCCGAGCAAGACCGGCGCCGCCGAAGCGGTAGGCCTGGTGCTGCCGGAGCTGGCGGGCAAGCTGACCGGCATGGCGGTGCGGGTGCCGGTGATCAACGTGTCGCTGGTGGACCTCACCGTACAACTGAAGAAAGAAGCCACGGCGCAAGAAGTCAACGCGCTGCTCAAAGAAGCCAGCCAGCACTCGAAGATCCTCGGCTATAACACCCTGCCGCTGGTTTCCAGTGACTTCAACCACAACCCGCTGTCGTCGATCTTCGATGCCAATCACACCAAGGTCAGCGGTAAATTGCTGAAAGTGCTGGCCTGGTACGACAACGAGTGGGGCTTCTCCAACCGCATGCTGGATAACTGCCTGGCGCTGTGCAACGCCGAGTGATGTGAGCTGTGCGGGACCTTGTGAAGGGGCTTGTGTGGGAGGGGCTTGCCCCTCCCACACTGGTTTGTGTCGCGCATAAGGAAAATAGCCACTTGCCATTTGAGTTGATGATAAGCATTATCATTAACTGCAAATCGGTCTGGTAGCACTGTGAGCCAATCTCGCTTCAACCACGTCTTTCTCACCCAACGGGTGATTCTGCTTCGCACCTTGCAGCGGATGGTCAATAACCACAGCACCGCCGAGGACCTGTTGCAGGAAACCTACTTGCGCGTCACCCGGGCCCTCAGCGAGCGGTCGATCGATCACCTTGAACCCTTCGTCTATCAGACCGCGCGCAACCTGGCGCTGGATCATCTGCGCGCGCGCCGGATCCAGGCACGCACGCTGCAGGAAGATGTCCCGCTGGACGTCCTGCAAAGCGTCGCCGCCCCCATCAGCACGCCCGAAGATGCCACCCAGGCCGAGCAAATGCTCGAGGCCTTGAGCGTCAGCCTGGGCCAGTTGAGCGCCCGCCAGCAGCAGATCTTCATCCTCAGCCGCCTGCACGGTTGCAGTTACCAGGAGATCGCCGATCAGTTGGAAGTGTCCTTGAGCACCGTACAAAAGGAACTGAAGTTGATCATGGCCATCTGTGTAGGTGTGGCCGAACGGCTGGATCGGCCTTAAGCTTCACCCGACAGAAACGTCGACTCAAGCTGTAGGAAAGTTGAATAGAACGTGGCGAAGACCCGAGGAACACCGTGACGGACCCGAACAAACTGCACCCCCACGAGCTGGCTCATGAGGTGTTGCAAGACACGGCCATGGACCAAGCCCTCGACTGGCTGATCGCCTTGCAGTGCCCGCAGCCCGGGCAGCAGGCCGAATTCGAAGCCTGGCTGGCCAGCGATCCCGCCCACGTCCACGCCTTCGCCAAGGCCCAGGCTGCCTGGGGTGGCGCGCCAGTGCACAGCGCCGCCGTCGCCCTGGCAGCACCGCGCAAGCCCAGCGCCTGGCGGCGGATCAAACCCCATTGGAAACCTTTGGCCACCGCCGCCGTGTTGCTGATCGGGCTATTCAGCTTCAGCAACCTGCCGGTGCGCCTGCAGGCCGATCACCTCACCGTGGTGGGCGAACGCCAGCGCCTGCAACTGGACGACGGTTCAAAGGTGTTGCTCAACACCAATTCGGCGTTTTCCAGCAGCATCAAGGACCATCAGCGCATCGCTCGCCTGTACCAGGGCGAGGCGTTTTTCGAAATCAAACCCAACCATGGCCTGCCCCTGGAAATCGACGCCGGCCCCGTGCGCGCCAGCGTGCGCGATACCGCCTTCGCCGTGCGCTACCTCAATGGCGAAGCACAGGTGCAGGTGCAACGTGGCGATGTCGACCTGAGCAATACCTTCAATGATGCCCGCGTGCGTCTGAGCGCCGGGGAAAGCATCCGCATCGGCCCCAAGGGTTTCGGCTCGCCCGCCAGACTGGACGCCAACAAGGACCTGGCGTGGGTGCAAGGCCGGCTGATCTTCGAAAACTGCCCCATGAGCGAAGTGCTCGCCGAGCTGCGCCGCTATTACCCTGGCTGGATCGTCAACACCAACGACCAACTCGCCAGCGTCGCCGTCACCGGCAATTACCGCCTCGACCAGCCCCTGGATGTGGTGCGCTCGCTGGCCCACATCACCTCGGCCAAGTTGTCGGAATACCCGGCGCTGGTGATCCTCAACTAAATGAGAATTATTTTTACTCGATAGCTGGCACTGGTACGTCTCGTCTTAGCCAATGCAACTGATTCCTATTTGGTTCGGTTCGCAACTATAAGATTCGTACCCCGGAGCGCTCTCGATGTCCTCTTGCTTCAACCGCCGGTCCTCTTCGCCCGTCCTGTCCTTGCTGACGGCGGCCATCCTGCTGGCCGGTGCGCCAGTGATGAACGCCACCGCCGCCGAGCCTGCTCCGCGCAGCCACGGCAACTACAACTTCAGCATCGAGCAGCAATCGCTGGTCTCTGCACTCAACGCCTTTACCGCCGTGACCGGCTGGCAGGTCGGCCTGCCGGCGGAACTGGCCCAGGGTGTGTCATCCCCTGGCGTACGCGGTCCGTTGTCGCCGGAAAAAGCCCTGGACCGGCTGTTGGCGGGGACCAACCTGAGCTACCGCAAGCTGGGCAGCAACAACATCGTCCTGGAAAAACGCGCAGCGGGCGGCACCCTCAACCTGCAACAGGTGACCATCAGCGCCACCCGTAACGAGCAGGATGTGACCAGCGTACCGAGCACCGTCAGCGTGCAGGATCGCGAAGAACTGGACCGCCAGAACGTCAACAACATCCGCGAACTGGTGCGCTACGAGCCCGGCGTCTCGGTCGGCGGCGCGGGCACCCGCTCCGGTAACGCCGGCTTCAACATCCGCGGTATCGACGGCGACCGCATCCTCACCCAGGTGGACGGCGTGGAAGTGCCGGACAACTTTTTCAACGGCCCCTACGCCAAGACCCGTCGCAACTACGTCGACCCGGAGATCGTCAAGCGTGTGGAGATCCTGCGCGGCCCGGCCTCCGCCCTGTACGGCAGCAGCGCCATCGGTGGCGCCGTGAGCTACTTCACCCTCGACCCGGACGACATCATCAAGCCAGGCCAGGATTTCGGCGCCCGCCTCAAGACCGGCTACAGCTCCGCCGACGAAAGCTGGCTGACCTCCGGCACCGTCGCCGGCCGCGTGCAGGACTTCGATGGCTTGCTGCACCTGAGCCAGCGCAATGGCCACGAGACCGAATCCTACGACGGCAACAACGCCACCGGCCTGGCCCGCACCGGCGCCAACCCGGAGGACGCGCGCACCACCAACATCCTGGCCAAGCTCGGCTGGAACTATGGCGATGACAACCGCTTGGGCCTGACCTACGAGAAGTACAAGGACGATCGCGACGTCAACCTGAAGAACGCGGTAGGCGGCCCGTTCATCGGCGGCCGAGGCTTCAACCTCTACCGTGATCGTCGTGGCAACGACACCATTACCCGTGAACGTTTCGGCCTGGAAAACAGCTTCGCCCTCGAGTCGCCGATTGCCGACCGCATCAAGACCAGCCTCAATTACCAGATCGCCAAGACCGACCAGACCACCGCCGAGATCTATCAGTCAGGCCGTCGTGTCCTGCGCACCCGCGACACGCTCTACCAGGAAAAACAGTGGATTTTCGATGCCCAGCTCGACAAGGCGTTCAGCCTCGGTGAAACCGACCACCAGGTGACCTACGGCACCACCCTCAAGCAGCAGAAAGTCACCGGTTCGCGCGAGGGCAACGCGACCTGCGTGGCCGTCGGCAGTGGGTGCACCGCCATCGGTGCCCCCAGCCCGATGGCCAGCGACAGTGTGAAGAAGTCCAGCGACTTCCCCGACCCGACCATCAACACGTATTCGCTGTTCGCACAGGACCAGATCACCTGGGACAAGTGGACCTTCCTGCCCGCCGTGCGCTACGACTACACCCAGCTCAAACCCAAGCTGACCCAGGAATTTCTCAACACCGTCAACCCGACAGGGGCGGACCCGGTGAGCGACAAGGAAAAAACCTGGCACCGTGTGACGCCCAAGTTTGGCCTGACGTACGCCCTGACGGATCAATACACCTGGTTCGGCCAGTACGCCGAAGGTTTCCGTACGCCGTCCGCCAAGGCCTTGTACGGCCGCTTTGAAAACCTGAACCTGGGCTACACCGTCGAGCCGAACCCCGACCTCAAGCCAGAAACCAGCAAAGGCGTCGAAACCGGGATTCGCGGCAAGTTCGACGAAGGCTCCTTCGAGATCGCCGTGTTTTACAACAAATACCGCGACTTTATCGACGAAGACAACGCCGTTGCCGGGGGCAGCCTTGAACAGTTCCAGGCCATCAACATCAAGCGCGCCACCATCAAGGGCGCCGAAGCCAAGGGCCGCCTGAACCTGGATGCCTTCGGTGCGCCGCAAGGTCTCTACACCCAGGGCTCGGTGTCCTATGCCTATGGCCGCAACGACGATAATGGCGAGCCGCTGAACAGCGTCAACCCGCTCAAGGGGGTCTTCGGCCTGGGCTACGACCAGGACAACTACGGTGGCCTGTTGAGCTGGACCCTGGTGAAAAAGCAGGATCGCGTCGACAGCACCACCTTCCACGCGCCGGACGGCGACACCAGCGGCCCCTTCAAGACCCCTGGCTTCGGTGTGGTCGACCTGACCGCCTTCTACAAAGTCACCCACGACGTGACCATCAACGGCGGCCTCTACAACCTCACCGACAAGAAGTACTGGAACTGGGATGACGTGCGCAGCTACGACAGTGTCGGCGAAGCCGCCGTGACCGGCCCGGCCAACCTCGACCGCCTGACCCAGCCGGGCCGCAACTTTGCGATCAACGTGATCTGGGACATCTAGCACCGCCCTACTCACCCCGTTGAAATTTCTTCGACGGGGTGAGGATTTTTTACTGTGCCGCGTCTTCTTGTTCGTCTAGTTGATAACAGCTCTCTTTCGGGCACCCAGGCGCATCCCTTCTCAAGGACTTTTCATGACCGCTTCCCCTACCGCAGAACGCGCAAGCCTGCGCTCCCAACGCCTGAACCAGATCACCAACGAGCCGCACACCAAGCTCGACGCACTGGTCAAGGCCCACGCCCCGTTTGAAACCCGGGCCAACTTCGCCCGTTTCGTGGTGGCGCAGTACCTGTTCCAATCGGAACTGGTGGCCCTGTACAACGATGCCGAACTGATCAAGATCGTGCCGGACCTGGCCGAGCGTTGCCGTGCCGAAGCCGCCAAACTGGACCTGGGCGACCTGGACACCGAGGTGCCTGCACCGGTCGCCGGCGCCGTGAAAAACCCGAGCAAGGCCGAAGCCCTGGGCTGGCTGTTTGTGTCCGAAGGCTCCAAACTGGGCGCTGCGTTCCTGATCAAGCGTGCCGTGGGCCTGGGCCTGAGCGAAACCTTCGGTGCCCGTCACCTGGGTGAGCCGGCCGGTGGTCGCGCCGAAGGCTGGAAAAGCTTCACCCGTACCCTCGACGCCCTGGAGTTCAGTGCCGAAGAGGAAGCCGCAGTGGAAAAAGGTGCGATCGACGCGTTTGTACGCTTCACCGTCTTGCTCGAACAGGCGTACGCTAGCGCCCCTGAATTGGCCTGACATCCAGATTGAAATGCCATCAACTGTGGGAGGGGGCTTGCCCCCGATAGCAGAGCGCCAGTCAACGCTTCTCTAGCTGACACATCCCCATCGGGGGCAAGCCCCTCCCACAGTTGGCGCTCACTTCGCGACGTTACAAATAAACCATGACCCGCAAAACCCAATCCACCTCGAAAATCGCCCGGATCCTCTTCGGCCTGCTGGCCTATGTCAGCCTGGGCATTGGGTTGATCGCGATTGTCGTGCCGGGTTTGCCCACCACCGAATTCATCCTGCTGGCCGCCTGGGCCGCCACTAAAAGCTCGCCACGCCTCAGCGCCTGGCTGGAGAACCACCGGCTGTTCGGGCCGATCCTGTTCAACTGGCGCAACGGCAAGATCATCGCTCGCCGAGCCAAAGTCAGCGCCACTGTAAGCATGCTGCTGTGCGCCATGCTGATGCTGGTGATGCTCGACCACGGCTGGCCGATCTACCTGGCCATTGCCGGAATGAGCCTGGGCAACCTGTGGATCTGGTCACGCCCGGAAAGGCTTGCAGCGCCTGTCTGACGCCGCGTGTAGGTGTTTTCCTACCGCTCATCGCCTCTTTCTCATGAATTGATTTGTGACGCCGATGTTTCAGACATAGCGCTGAATGGACTTGGCTCTGCTGCATGCATCCCCACCAGTCCATTCGCGAGTGAGCCTATGTTCAACACCCTCTCCATCCGCCTGAAAATCGTGCTGCTGTCCGGCCTTTGCCTGTTGGGGGTGATAGCACTGGTCGTCGGCATCAATATCTACAACACCAACCAGAATGATCTGTTGGTCAGCGATTCCAGCTCGCGCATGCTCACCGCCAGCGTGGAACAACTGCTGCAAGCCAGGGCCGCCGAGCAAGCGGTGCAGTTGCAGAAAACCTTTGGCGACAGCCTGATGGCGCTGACCGCGCTGGCCGACCAGATCAAGGATTTGCGCACCATGGCCAGCAAGCGTGGCCTGGAAGCCGGCGCGCTGCGCGAAGAAATCAACCAGAGCCTGAAAACCACCTTCGATCGCAACAGCAAAGTGCTGGGGTTCTGGCTGTCATTCGAACCCAACGGCCTCGACGGCAAGGACAGCGAGTTCGTCGATGACAAGGCACGCGTCTCCAACGAAACAGGGCGCTTCTCCAGCTATTGGAGCCGTGCCGGCGGTGAAGGCTTGAACACCATCATGGTCGAAGAAGACCTGAACAAGACCACCCTCACCCTCAATGGTACGCCCTACAACATCTGGTACACCTGCCCACGGGACACCCGCAATACCTGCCTGCTGGAACCCTATGAAGATACGGTGGCCGGCAAAAAGGTACTGATGACCACCATCGCCTCGCCACTGATCGTGGGGGGTAAACTCATCGGCGTCGTCGGTGTCGACATCGCCCTCACCGCCCTGCAAGCAACCGCCGACGCTGCACAGAAGGACCTGTTCAACGGCGCAGCGCACCTGGAGATTCTCTCCAGTACTGGCCTGATTGCCGCCTACAGCGGCGAGCCGGCCAAGGTCGGCAAGAACCTGATCGATACCCTCGGCGCCGAGGGCAAGGAAATCGTACAGTTGCTGGCCAGTGACAACCGCATGATCCGCGAACAGGACGACACCATCCGCGCCGTGTACCCGGTCAAGCCGATTGCCGACGCCAAATCCTGGGGCGTGGTGATCAAGCTGCCAAAAGCCGTGATGCTCGCCGACAACGTCAAGTTGCAGCGGGTGCTTGACGACGCCCAATCCGCCGGCACCCTGAAGGCACTGCTGGTGGCCGCCGCCGCCGGCCTGCTCGGTTTGCTATTGATCTGGCTGACCGCTACCGGCGTGACCCGGCCGATCAACAGCGTGGCCGCCATGCTCAAGGACATCGCCAGCGGCGACGGCGACCTTACCCAACGCCTGGCCTACGCCAAGAAGGATGAACTGGGCGAACTGGTGAACTGGTTCAACCGTTTCCTCGACAAGCTGCAACCGACCATCGCCCAGATCAAGCAAAGCATCACCGAAGCACGCGGCACCGCAGACCAGTCTTCGGCCATCGCACGCCAGACCAGCGAAGGCATGCAGGTGCAGTTCCGCGAAATCGACCAGGTGGCCACCGCGTCCAACGAAATGAGCGCCACCGCCCACGACGTCGCCAACAGCGCGTCCAATGCCGCCAGCGCGGCACGCGGTGCCGACCAGTCGGCGCGTGAAGGCATGTCGATCATCGAGCAGAGCACCCGCGACATCACCACCCTGGCCGAAGAAGTCAGCAAGGCCGTGGGCGAAGTCGAAGCCCTGGCGGTCAACAGCGAACAGATTGGTTCAGTGCTGGAAGTGATCCGCAGCATTGCCGAGCAGACCAACCTGCTGGCCCTCAATGCCGCCATCGAAGCGGCACGCGCCGGGGAAAGCGGTCGAGGGTTTGCGGTGGTAGCCGACGAAGTGCGTAACCTGGCCAAGCGTACCCAGGATTCGGTGGAGGAAATCCGCCTGGTGATCGAGCGCATCCAGAGCGGCACCCGTGGCGTGGTGGCGACCATGCATTCCAGCCAGAGCCAGGCCCAGAGCAATGCCGGGCAGATCCATCAGGCGGTGCAGGCCTTGGGCAAGATCAGCGATGCGGTGACCGTGATCAGCGACATGAACCTGCAGATCGCCAGCGCCGCCGAACAACAGAGCGCCGTGGCCGAAGAGGTCAACCGCAACGTCTCGGCGATCCGTACCGTGACCGAAACCCTCACCGGCCAGGCCACCGAGTCGGCGGCCATCAGCAGCCAACTCAATGCACTGGCCAGCCAGCAGATGAAGTTGATGGATCAGTTCAGGGTTTAAGAAACACCAAAAACCAATGTGGGCGGGGGCTTGCCCCTCCCACAGTTTGATCACTTGGGATTTAGAGACCGGTCCAGGCACTGACAAACTGCGTCAGGTCTTCTTTAGCAGCGGTACGCGGCGGGTTCTGCGGTGTGCCCAGGTACAGGAAGCCAATCACTTCCTCATCCGCCGTCAGCCCCAGGCCTTTGGCCACGTGGGCCGAGTAGGACAATTCTCCGGTGCGCCATACCGCACCAATCCCCTGGGCATACGCCGCCAACAGGATGCCATGAGCCGCACAGGCAGCAGCCAGCAGTTGCTCGGACTTGGGCACCTTGAAGTGCTCCTGCAAACGGGCAATCACCACCACCACCAACGGCGCGCGCAACGGGCCGTTCTGGGCCTTGTCGATCACCGCCTGTGGCGCATCGGCGTCTTGCAGCCGGGCCGCTTCGGCCAACAAGGTGCCCATCTGTTCGCGAGCAGCGCCTTCAACCGTGAGGAAACGCCAAGGGCGCAGTTGGCCGTGGTCGGGCGCACGCATGGCGGCGGCAAACAGCACATCGCGCTGCTCCTGGGTCGGCGCCGGTTCCAGCAGGCGCGGCACGGAAACACGGTTGAGCAAAGCGTCGAGAGCCTGCATGGGCCACCTCCAGAAAAAAATGTGCGGTCATTCTAGCGGGAATGAATCGGGATGCCACCAAACGATAATTGCTCTTATTCATTGCGCCCTGCCCTGTTAGACTTTGCGACCTTATTTTCCGCCGTGGTTCAGGAAATTCGATGTCCCCTTCGCTTTTTCGCCTGTCCGCAGCCTTGCTGGCCTTGAGCCTGGCTGGCTGCGATGACGCGCCCAGGTTTACCAAGGCCGAGCCGGGTGAATCACGGGCGGGCGGTGCTGCGACGGTGAACAAGCGCGACCAGAACGCGTTTTCCCTGCCCTCGGCCAACCTGTCGCCCACCCGCCGCCTGGACTTCAGCGTCGGCAACAGCTTTTTTCGCAGCCCCTGGGTGATCGCACCCTCCACCACCACGGCGCGTGATGGCCTCGGCCCGCTGTTCAACACCAACGCCTGCCAGAACTGCCATATAAAAGACGGTCGTGGTCACCCACCGCTGCCCGATGCACCCAACGCGGTGTCGATGCTGGTACGCCTGTCGATTCCGGATGCGCCCGCCTATGCCAAGGCCATCGAACAGATGGGCGTGGTGCCCGAGCCGGTCTACGGTGGGCAATTGCAGGACATGGCCGTGCCCGGCGTGCCGCCGGAAGGCAAGGTGCGGGTCGATTACACGCCGGTCAACGTGACGTTCAAGGACGGCACGGTGGTCGAGTTGCGTAAACCCGACCTGCAGATCACCCAGCTTGGCTACGGCCCGATGCACCCCGACACGCGCTTTTCCGCACGCATCGCGCCGCCGATGATCGGCCTGGGCTTGCTCGAAGCCATCAGCGACGCCGACATCCTGCGCAACACCGACCCGAAGACCGCCGACAAGCAAGCCATCGTCGGCCGCGCCAATTGGGTCTGGGACGACGCCCAGCAAAAAACCGTGCTCGGGCGTTTTGGCTGGAAAGCCGGGCAACCCAACCTCAATCAACAAAATGTTCACGCGTTCTCTGGTGATATGGGCCTCACCACATCCCTGAGACCCTTTGATGACTGCACCGATGCCCAAGTCGCCTGCAAACAGGCCCCCAACGGCAATGGCCCCGATGGCGAGCCGGAAGTCAGCGACAACATCCTGCGCCTGGTGCTGTTCTACACGCGCAACCTGGCGGTGCCGGCGCGCCGTGGCGTCAACACGCCGCAGGTGCTGGCCGGTAAAAACCTGTTCTATCAAGCCGGCTGCCAGGGTTGTCACACGCCTGCATTCACCACGGCCGCCAATGCTGCCGAACCTGAACTGGCCAATCAGGTGATCCGCCCCTACAGCGACCTGCTGTTGCACGACATGGGGCCGGGCCTCGCCGATAACCGCACAGAATTCAAGGCCGGTGGCCGCGACTGGCGCACGCCGCCGTTGTGGGGCATTGGTCTGACGCAAACCGTGAGTGGCCATACCCAGTTCTTGCATGACGGCCGCGCCCGCAACCTGCTCGAAGCCGTGCTGTGGCATGGCGGTGAAGCCCAAGCGGCGCAGCAGCATGTGTTGTCCTTCAATGCCGAGCAGCGCGCAGCGTTGCTGGCGTTCCTGAATTCTTTATAAGCTTCGCCCCACTTATAGAAGGGAGCTCGACATGTTCCGTCCCAAGTTGTTGTTCACCAGCCTGGCCGCCCTCGCCCTTGGCGCCTGCTCGCCGCAAGACCCGCAAGCAGTGACCTCTGCGGCCATCGCCAAGCAAGTGATCCTGCCGACCTACAGCCGCTGGGTCGAAGCCGACCGCCAACTGGCCGTCAGCGCGCTGGCCTACTGCCAGGGCAAGGAGAGCCTGGACACCGCGCGTGCCGATTTCCTGCATGCACAAAAGGCTTGGGCCGAGCTGCAACCGCTGCTGATCGGGCCGCTGGCCGAGGGCAACCGTTCGTGGCAGGTGCAGTTCTGGCCGGACAAGAAGAACCTGGTCGGCCGCCAGGTCGAGCAACTGGTCGCCAGCCAGCCGCAGATCGACGGCGCCGCCCTGGCCAAGTCCAGCGTGGTGGTGCAAGGCCTGTCCGCCTACGAATACATCCTCTACGACGCCAAGACCGACATCGCCGACGACGCACAAAAGGCCCGTTACTGCCCGCTGCTGGTCGCCATCGGTGACCGTCAGAAGGCCCTGGCCGAGGAGATCCTGGCCAGTTGGAACAGCACCGACGGCATGCTGGCGCAGATGACCAAGTTTCCGAACCAGCGCTACGCCGATTCCCACGAAGCCATTGCCGATCTGCTGCGCGTGCAGGTCACCGCACTGGACACCCTGAAGAAAAAACTCGGCACGCCGATGGGCCGCCAGACCAAGGGTATCCCGCAGCCGTTCCAGGCCGATGCATGGCGCAGCCAGTCGTCCCTGCAAAGCCTCGAAGCCAGCCTCGCGGCAGCCCAGACCGTATGGGTCGGCGTCGACAACAAAGGCCTGCGTGGCCTGCTGCCGTCCGAGCAGAAGCCGTTGGCCGACAAGATCGACGCCGCCTATGCCGCGTCGCTGAAACTGTTCGCCAGCAACCAGCGCACCCTCAACGAACTGTTGAACGACGACGCCGGGCGCCAGCAGCTCAACGATATCTATGACAGCCTCAACGTCGTCCACCGCCTGCACGAAGGCGAGCTGGCCAAGGCGCTGGGCATCCAACTGGGCTTTAACGCCAACGACGGTGACTGATGATGCTCAGGCGACAGGCTTTGGCCATCGGCAGCGTGCTGCTCAGTGCTCTCACACTGGGTGGCTGGACGCTGTTCAAAAGCAAAGACAAGGGCCCGCTGCTGCTCTCGGCGCGGGATGATGCGGACGGCAAGCACTACGCCGTGGGTTACCGCCTGGACGGCAGGCAGGTATTTGCCACCCAGGTCGGCCAGCGCTGCCACGACATCATCAACCACCCGACGCTGCCGATTGCGCTGTTTGTCGCCCGTCGCCCGGGCACCGAGAGTTACCTGATCGACCTGCGCGATGGCGCGCTGCTGCAAACCATCACCTCCCAGGTCAACCGCCACTTCTATGGCCACGCGGTCATTCACAAGAGCGGCGACTGGCTGTACGCCACCGAGAACGACACAGCCGACCCCGGCCGTGGTCTGCTCGGTGTGTACCGTTTCGAAGGCGAGCGGCTGGTGCATACCGGCGAGATCTCCACCCACGGCATCGGCCCGCACCAGGTGTCGTGGATGCCCGACGGCGAGACCTTGGTGGTGGCCAACGGCGGCATTCGTACCGAAGCCGAAAGCCGCGTGGAGATGAACCTCGACGCCATGGAACCGAGCCTGGTGCTGATGCAGCGCGACGGTACCTTGATCAGCAAGGAAACCCTCGGCCAGCAGATGAACAGCGTGCGGCACATGGGGATCGCCAGCGATGGCACCATCCTCACCGGGCAGCAGTTCATGGGGGCGTCACAGGAGCGTTCCGAGTTGCTGGCGATCAAGCGTCCGGGGCAGCCATTCGTGGCGTTTCCGGTGGCGGACGAGCAGTTGCAGGCGATGGGGCACTACACCGCCAGCGTCGCAGTGCACAGCGAATTGCGCCTGGTGGCGTTGACTGCCCCACGGGGCAACCGCTTCTTTATCTGGAACATGGACAGCGGCGAGCTGCGCCTGGACGGACCGCTGCCCGACTGCGCCGGTGTCGGTGCCGTGGAGGATGGGTTTGTCGTGACCTCGGGCCAGGGCCGTTGCCGGTTCTACGATTGTCGCCAGAAACAGTTGGTGGCAACGCCGCTGGAATTGCCGGCAGGGCTTTGGGATAACCATCTGCACATGATCTGACGCCCCCTTTGCCAGAACATTTCCACGACCACAAAAAAAGGGCCCCGCTTCGCAAGGCCCTTTCCCAGGGGTTTGAATCGTTTCAACTCTGCGGCCTCATGCCTTGAGACATGCCAAACATGAACAGCAACAACTCATGATCGGGCTTGGCCGCCGTGCTCGCCTTGGCAACGCGCGGCAACAGGCATTGCGCGCCACCCTGCGTTGCACTGAGCACCTGGGTGCGAGGCTGTTCCCACGCCGCCAGCGCCAGGGCTGCAACGCCCAGCGCCCCGATCAGGAACAGACCTCGTGCTATTTCTAGCTTCATCTGGTTAAACCCTTGATAGCGCTGCCAAACGCCGTCTCGTAAAAGTAGCTGAGTTTCTTCCAGTCGGCATCGTTCCACGACGAATGGCGGCGCAATTGCAGCATGTCATGGGAGGCGGCCCGATAAGCGGTCAGGCGCTGGCGGCATTTCTCAAAGTCCAGCAGCGCCACTTCGACGTTTGCCGAATCACCCTCGCCCGTCACTCGCACAAAGATATGCTTGATGTAGAGGCAGCCATGCTGCCAACGACCCTTGTGCATGCGCGCCAGGGTGCCGGCCAGTTCCTGGAGCACACGCTCATGCACCCGCTCGCCGTAATGCTCGCGGCCACCGGCGGCGTACCAGTTCTCTATTTCGTCGAAACCGTCGAGGGCCGCAGTGACCAGCAGCGCTTTCCACTGGTGCTCGGGGTCGCGGCGCGCTTCGCAAAACACCATTTCCGGCACACGCACGTCCAACAAACGCAGGCCCTTGAGGGCATCGCGCTCACGCAGCACCGTCGGGCGACCAAACGGATGCAGCCAACTGCGGTAGATGTGCCCGGTCTGGCGCTTGCTGTAGAGCAAGCGTCCGTTGGGGCTGATCACACGCTGCACACCGCTTTCACCACCACGGCGACGGTTGGGCTCTTCGACCCACTCGCCTTGCTGGCGCCAGAAATATTCGAATCGTTCCTCGGGAGCTACGTGACTGCCTGCTACGCACTCAACTGCCATCCTGTTACCTCTTGCGTAATACGTACACTCGCCACATGGCATAGAGCGGTATGAAATCCAGGGACTCCTGGACACGGAAGCCGGCTTCCTCAAACTCTGCTTCAACAGTAGCAGCCGGTAACACAAATCTGTTTTGGTAACCTTCCTGCTCACCTTTCTTGCGACGCTGCTGCTCGAGCCGCTTGCGTTTCCAGGCCTTGAAATTGCCATCGACCCACAACGAAACAATCACGCTGTCACGGGTAACGCGTTGAAACTCGCGCAATATCGCCATGCGATGCGCCGGATCACCAATGTGGTGCAACAGTCGCATGCAGAAAATGCTGTCGACCGCGTTATCTGGCAAAGCAATATCAAAGGCCGATGTCTGCAAGGGTCGTACCCGTTTCACCACATCGGCGGGCTGGGCGACCGTTGCCACCTTCAACATGGACGCCGAGTTGTCGGCGCCGATGATCACGCGGTTGGGCTTTTCCGCCAGCAGGGGCCAGAAACGCCCGGCGCCGCAGGGCAAGTCCAGCACCAGGCCAGGCTCACCCGCCATCGCCAGCGCGCCACGGGCCAATTGCTCGTCGCGTTTGTGGGACAACCGGCGCGCCAGATTGTCTTGATGCTTGAGCAAATATTCCTGAGCGTGTTCGTCGTCGTACTTTTCGGAAAATTCGAGCTTGATCGGGGTAGGCATCAACGGATCTCCAGTAGCTGATGCCTACAACCTTAAGCAGCGCACTGTGAGTAACTGGTCAACCCGTTGTGAAAAACTTGTCCTGTCCAGCCCCATACATTTCAAGACTTTACAGACTCACGCAATAGCATGGGGCCATCTTCGCCGAATTGCGGGGATGTCTGGCAGGATAGCGGCAGGGGCTAGCGTCAGGCGTTGACCTGACTCAATTGCACATGAAAGCGGCAGCCGTTGGGCTCCATGGTACTGAGGCTGACGCTCCAGCCCTGGTTCTCGCAGATGCGCTGCACCAGCGACAACCCCAACCCCAGGCCCTCACCGCGCTTCTCGCTGCCGCGTACGAACGGCTCGAACATTGCCTCGCGCTTGTCCTCGGGGATACCGACACCACTGTCTTCCACGATAAATCCGCTCGGTTCCAGGGTCAGCCGGATAAACCCCTGCTCGGTGTAGTGCAGGGCATTGCGCAGCAGATTGCCCATCACCGCATGCAGGAAGGTGGTGTTATAGCGTGTATCCAAGGGGTTGCCGGGTTGGTAGATCAGTTCCAGGCCTTTGTGCTCGATGGGCTCGCGCCAGATGCCGAGCAGATCTTCGGCCACCTGCGTCAGGCTGACCTGGGGCGACATTGCCGCTTCGTCATGCTGGGCACGGGCCAGCATCAGGAAGGTCTGCACCAGTTCGCGCATTTCTTCGCAGGCCCGGGCAATGCGCAGCACCTGGTTGCGCCCGCGCTGATCGATGGCGGGGTTTTCCAGCAGCAGTTCGCAGGAGCTGGCCAACACCATCAAAGGTGTGCGCAGCTCATGGCTCACGTCGCTGGTAAACAGCTGTTCACGGGACAGGGCCTGGCGCAGCCGTCCCAATGTGGCGTCGAACGCCACCGCCAGCTCGCCCACTTCATCCGCTGCGTAATCCGGCGCCAAGGGCGGGGCCAGGCCGAGCAATTGGTCACGGTGGCGCACCTGACGGGCCAGACGCACCACCGGCGCCATTACCTTGCGCGCCAACACCCAGCCGAGGAACACCGCCAGCGCCAGGCTGAGCACAAAGCCCACCAGCACCACGGCGAACAACACGCGCTCGCGCTCTTCGAAATCGCTTTGGTCCTGCAACAGTACGTAGCGCCGCCCGTCGACCACTTCGACCATGGCGTGGTACGACAGCGCCTCGCGGAATACCTCATGGAAACCGGGCTCAAGGTGGCGCAGGTCCTTGGGCAACTCGAAGTCGCCGGGGCCACCACTGAAATAAAACAGCTGGTCCGGCTCGGGCCGGTGCCGCCAGTCCTCGACGGTGTCCATCAGCAGCAGGCGTTGCAAGTCGCCGCCCAGGCCCGCCGAGATCAACTTCTCTTCCACCAGGTGCACCGTCGCCACGATACCCATGGCGAAGGCCCCCGCCACCAACGCACTCATCAAGGCAAAGGCGATGATGATCCGTTGCGCAAGGCTTTGCTTAAACTCCATCACGACCCTCGGCCAGGCGATAACCCACACCGTGCACCGTCTGCAGCAACGGCTTGGCAAAAGGTTTATCGATCACTTGGCGCAATTGGTGAACGTGGCTGCGCAGGCTGTCACTGTCCGGGCAGTCATCGCCCCACAGGGCTTCTTCGAGAATTTCGCGGCGCAGCACGTGCGGGCTCTTCTGCATCAGCACCGCCAGCAGTTTCAGGCCGACTGGGTTGAGCTTGAGCAGGCGCCCTTCGCGGGTGACTTCCAGGGTATCGAGGTCGTAGCTCAGGTCACCGACCTGCAGGGCGCGGCGACCGCCGCCCTGGGCACGGCGCAGCACGGCTTCGATACGTGCGGCCAGTTCCGACAGGGCAAAGGGCTTGAGCAGGTAGTCATCAGCGCCGGACTTGAAGCCCTGCAGCCGGTCATCGAGTTGGTCGCGGGCGGTGAGCATGATCACCGGCGTATCGCGGCGGGCGTCCTCACGCAGGCGTTTGCACAGGGTGTAGCCATCGATGCCGGGCAGCATGATGTCGAGCACGATCAGGTCGTAATGCTCGGTGGCGGCCAGGTGCAGGCCCGACAAACCGTCCTGCGCACAGTCCACGGTGTAGCCCTTCAGCCCCAGGTAGTCGGCCAGGTTGGCCAGAATATCGCGGTTGTCTTCAACCAGTAGAATTCGCATGGGCAGTGTCTCCGTACGCGGTAACGGCCGTGTTGGCTCGCGCAGCTTAAGGCCAAGTGTGGCTCAGGGATAGACCCGCAAGCGCCGTCGATAAAGGTTTTCAACCGATTAATTAGTCGAACGAGTTTTTCACTATAGCTTCACAAACTGACTACAGTGTCAGGGCGAAGATCGCGCCCATCGATATAAGGAAGTTGGACATGGGGTTTCTCAAAACAGCGCCTATGCGCTATTTGCTGCTGGTCACCGGTGCCTGGCTGTTGGTTTTCCTGCTCACGCGCAGCGTGCTGCTCATCACTCACCTGGACGAAGTCGGTGGCAACCTGCTGCCGGTGTTTGGCGTGGGCCTGCTGTACGACCTGGGCTTTCTGGCCTATGCCGCCCTGCCACTGGGGTTGTATCTGCTGCTGTGCCCACCTGCCCTCTGGCGCCGTCGCGGTCACCGCTGGTTCCTGCAGGCGGTACTGACCGTCAGCCTGTTCGCCATGCTGTTCACCTCGGTCGCCGAATGGTTGTTCTGGGATGAATTCGGCGTGCGCTTCAACTTTATCGCCGTCGATTACCTGGTGTACTCCGATGAGGTGTTGAACAACCTGCTGGAGTCCTACCCGATCGGCAAGCTGCTCAGCCTGCTGGCGATGCTCGCCGTTGTGTTGAGCCTGGCTCTGCGCAGACCGTTCATCGCCGCGATGAATGCACCGCTGCCGGCAATGCGGGGTCGCCTGGTCAATGCCCTGGGCCTGTTGGTGGTTGCTGGCCTCAGCCTGCAACTGATCAGCCAGGACAGCCCACGCGCCCAAGGTGGCAACGCCTACAAGAACGAACTGGCGAGCAATGGCCCGTATCAGTTTTTCGCCGCGTTCCGTAACAACGAACTGGACTACACCCAGTTCTATAAAAGCCTGCCCGCGGACGTTGTCGCCAAACAGTTGCGCGCCGAACTGAGTGAGCCCAATGCTCGCTTCATCGACAAGGACCCCTTGGATATCCGCCGCGCCATCGATAACCCCGGCACGCTGCGCACACCCAATATCGTGCTGGTGACCATCGAAAGCTTCAGCGCCAAATACATGGGCAGCAACGGCGACGAGCGCAACCTGACGCCCAACCTGGATGCGCTGCGCAAACAAAGCCTGTATTTCAATAATTTCTATGCCACCGGCACCCGCACTGACCGAGGCCTGGAGGCCATCACCCTGGCGATCCCACCCACGCCGGGCCGCTCCATTGTAAAGCGCATCGGACGCGAAAGCGGCTTTGCCAGCCTGGGCCAGCAACTCACCGCCATCGGCTACGACAGCGTGTTCGTCTACGGCGGACGTGGCTACTTCGACAATATGAATGCGTTCTTCAGCGGCAACGGCTATCGGGTCGTCGACCAGAGCAGCGTGCCAGAATCGGAGATCTCATTTAAAAACGCCTGGGGCATGGCCGACGAAGACCTCTACAAACAAACCCTGAAACTGGCCGATGCCGACTACGCCAAGCAGCAGCCGTTCCTCCTGCAACTGATGACCACCTCCAACCATCGCCCCTACACGTACCCGGATGGGCGCATCGATATCAAATCCGGTAACGGCCGCGACGGTGCGGTGAAGTACACCGACCACGCCATCGGTGAGTTCCTGGAGGCGGCACGCCAGAAGCCGTGGTTCGATAACACGATCTTCGTGTTTGTCGCCGACCACACTGCCGGCAGCGCGGGCAAGGAAGACTTGCCCATCAGCAACTACCAGATACCGCTGTTCATCTACGCCCCCAAGCTGGTCGACGCCCGGGAAACCGCGCAACTGGCCAGCCAGATCGACCTGGCGCCCACCTTGCTCGGCCTGCTCAACCTGAGCTACGAATCGACCTTCTTCGGTCGCAACCTGCTGCAAGACAACCCACTGCCACCCCGTGTGGTGGTCGGCAACTACCAGCACCTGGGGCTGTTTGACGGTAAAGACCTGGCGATCCTCAGCCCGCGCCAGGGCCTGCGTCGCCACGATCAGGCCCTGGGTGAAAGCCAGGAGCTGCGGGTGGGCAGTGATGACCCGCTGATCCTGCGCGCCATCACCTACTACCAGGCCGCCAGCTATGGCTTCAAACAGCAGTTGCTGGGCTGGAAAGCGCCGAAGGTCGCAGAACCCGCCATCAGCGCCCGCTGATCGCCACGCGTGGCCCTTGCCTCCTGCGGGGCAAGGGCGTAACACTTGCGCCCATTCTCCGGCGATGACGCCCTTTCATGTCCGACACCCTGCTGCTGATCGAAGATGACCGCCCACTGGCCGCCCTGACGGCGGAGTTCCTGCGCGCCGAAGGTTTCAGCGTGGCGGTGGAGCACCGTGGCGACCGTGCTGCCCAGCGTATTCTCGACGAAAAACCGGCGTTGTTGATTCTGGATGTGATGCTACCCGGCATCGACGGTTTTACCCTGTGCCGACAGATCCGCGAGCAGTACCCCGGCCTGATCCTGATGATGACGGCACTCGACGAAAACGCCGAGCAACTGACGGGGTTCAACGTCGGTGCGGACGATTACGTGGTCAAACCGGTCGACCCGCTGTTGTTGCTGGCCCGTATCCGCTCATTGCTACGTCGCCATCCCCAGGCCCCCCGTGCGTATTACCAGTGGGGCACGTTTCGATTGGACCTCGACTGCCATTTCGCCTGGCTCGATGAGGTGCCCTTGCAGTTCTCGGTGGCCGAGTTCGAATTGCTTGCGATCTTCGCCCGCCACTGCGGGGTGTTGCTGACCCGGGAAAAACTCCTGCAAAGCCTGCGCGGCCTGGAGTACGACGGGCTCAATCGCTCGGTGGATATGCGCGTGTCGCGCCTGCGCAAAAAGCTGATGAGCCTGGGCTGCCCGGTGACGATCCAGACCATCACCGCCCAGGGCTACCTGTTTGTCGAAACACCGCAAGAGGCCCGACATGTTCTCTAGAGTGCGACCCTGGACGGCGATTCTCGCGGGCACCGGCTGGGGCGCGTTGACCCTGTATTTGCTGTGGCTGTGCGCCAATGCCTCGGTGTTTGTCGGCGAATACAGCTTTTTGCGCTTGATGGCCGGGCCGGGCTATCTGGTGGCGGAGCAGCTCAAGGCCTTGCCGGCTGACCAGCGTGAAGCGCGTATGGAGGTACTGCGCGCGCGCTTCCAGTACCCGATCCGGCTCGTCACCCTGGATGAGGTCGAACTGCCGCCCGAAGCGCTGATCATGCTTCAGCACCAGCAACCGGCGCAGAGCAGCGATGAAGACATCACCTATTTCCCGCTCGACGACAAAACGCTGATCCAATTCGGCCCGATGTGGGGAACCGCCGAGGTCAAGGACCTGCTGCAATTCCCGGTGTATGGGATCACCGCGTGCGTGGCCGGCCTGCCGCTGGTGCTGTGGATGTGGTTCGGTCTGCGCGCACGCCGCCAGCGTAGCGCCGACCTGCAAGCACTCGATGTTTGCCTGGGCACCCTGGCCCGTACGCCCAATGCGATGCTGCCAGCCATGGGCAAGGAATGGGCGCCCGTGCTGCAGACCTTGCAGCAACATGCCCACGACATCAACGCCATGAGCGAACGTCACCGAGAGGTTTCCCAGGCCGTCTCCCATGAGTTGCGCACGCCGCTGGCACGCATGCGTTTTGCCTTGACCCTGCTGGGCAAAAGCGACGACCCGTCCACGCGCATACGCTTGCAGGAACGCCTGCAAACCGATGTGGAAGAGCTTGAAGCCCTGGTGCGCGCCAGCCTGGCCTTTGCCCGGATGGCGGGCGCACCCGCCGACCTGCAGCATGAGCCCATCCCTATCCGTGACTGGCTGCATCAGGAGTTTGCCTTGCTCGACGGGCACCAGCGGCGCCTGAGCCTGGACACCGAGCCGGCGGACCTGCAAATGATCGGCGACCGCGCCTTGTTGCATTTGATCGTGCGCAACTTGTTGAGCAACGCCATCACCTACGCCCGTGACCAAGTGAGCGTCAGCGCTGCCCACCAGGATGACCAGCACCTGGTGCTGCATGTGGACGACGACGGCCCCGGCATACTCGCCGAAAACCGCGAAAAGATATTCGAGCCGTTTGTGCGACTGGCCATGGGCGGCGATGACCCCGGCGGCTTCGGCCTCGGGCTGGCACTGGCCAAACGCGCCAGCCAATGGCATCGCGGTGAGTTGTCCGTGGCGCGCAGCCCGTTGGGCGGGGCACGCCTGACCCTGATCCTGCCGCTGCGTCCGCAATAGCCTGCGTGTTACAGCCTGTGACAGTGAACCGTTGGCATTCTCCGTAATCTCGCCACCTGATCCAGGGTTGCCCCTGCGCCCTGGGTCCCCGTCCTCTGGACCCGGTTGGAGAGCCCGTTCATGCGTCCCCCAAAACAGCATTTATCCACGTTGATGCTATCGCTGTGTATCGTCGCCAGCGCGCTGCTGGCCAGTCAGGCGGCTGCCGTGAGCCGCGCAGCGCCTGACTTCACTGGTTCGATCAAGTCACCCGGCTACGACGCCCACCCCCTTAAACTGCTGGGCGAGGTGACCATGTCCAGCCGCTGGCGGCGGCCCATACCCAGGCCACGCACTAAAGCCGCGACTCTGTCTGCCCAAGGCCCGCTCGGCCACACGTCTGCACCGTGGTCCGCTGCACGTGTGCCCTCGGCGCTTGCCAGGGGGATGACATTCAAGAAGCTGTTGCGACGCGGCGGCATGGGTTGAGCGGTCAACCGGACATAAAAAAACCCCGCCTGCATCACTGCAGGCGGGGTTTTTTATGAGCCGGGTAAGGCTGGCTTACATCATGCCGCCCATGCCACCCATGCCGCCCATGTCTGGCATACCGCCGCCAGCCGAGCCTTCAGCCTTAGGCTTGTCGGCAATTGCAGCTTCGGTGGTCAGGATCAGACCGCCGATGGAGGCTGCGGCTTGCAGCGCGGAACGAGTCACCTTGGTAGGATCCAGGATGCCCATTTCGATCATGTCGCCGTAGACGCCAGTCGCGGCGTTGTAACCGTAGTTACCTTTGCCGTTCTTGACTTCGTTGACTACAACGCTTGGCTCGTCGCCGGAGTTGGCAGCGATCTGACGCAGCGGCGCTTCAACAGCGCGACGCAGCACAGCGATACCCACGTTCTGGTCAGCGTTGTCGCCAGTCAGGTTGGTCAGGGCTTCCAGAGCACGGATCAGCGCAACGCCACCGCCAGGTACCACGCCTTCTTCAACGGCTGCGCGGGTTGCGTGCAGGGCGTCTTCAACGCGGGCCTTCTTCTCTTTCATTTCAACTTCGGAACCGGCGCCAACCTTGATCACTGCAACGCCGCCGGACAGCTTGGCCAGACGCTCTTGCAGTTTTTCACGGTCGTAGTCCGAGGAAGTTTCGGCAACCTGGGCACGGATCTGAGCGATACGGGACTCGATGTCGCCTTCAACGCCAGCACCGTCAACGATGGTGGTGTTTTCTTTGGAAATGGTCACGCGCTTGGCACTGCCGAGGTGTTCCAGGGTGGCGCTTTCCAGGCTCAGACCGATCTCTTCGGAGATAACGGTACCGCCGGTCAATACGGCGATGTCCTGCAGCATGGCCTTGCGACGGTCGCCAAAGCCTGGCGCCTTGACGGCTGCGACTTTAACGATGCCACGCATGTTGTTCACAACCAGCGTCGCCAGGGCTTCGCCTTCAACGTCTTCGGAAACGATCAGCAGTGGGCGGCCGGCTTTGGCAACGGCTTCCAGCACTGGCAGCAGTTCGCGGATGTTGGAGATCTTCTTGTCGACCAGCAGGATCAGCGGGCTGTCCAGCTCGGCAACCATGGTTTCCGGCTTGTTGACGAAGTACGGGGACAGGTAGCCACGGTCGAACTGCATGCCTTCGACAACCGACAGTTCGTTTTCCAGGCCCGAACCTTCTTCCACGGTGATCACGCCTTCCTTGCCGACTTTTTCCATGGCTTGGGCAATGATGTCACCGATGGAGCTGTCGGAGTTGGCGGAGATGGTGCCTACCTGAGCGATAGCCTTGGTGTCGGCACATGGCTTGGACAGGTTTTTCAGCTCGGCAACGATGGCGATGGTCGCCTTGTCGATGCCGCGCTTGAGGTCCATCGGGTTCATGCCGGCAGCGACGGCCTTGTAGCCTTCGTTGACGATCGCCTGGGCCAGGACGGTCGCGGTGGTGGTACCGTCGCCCGCGTCATCGTTGGCACGGGAGGCAACGTCTTTGACCAGCTGCGCGCCCATGTTTTCGAAACGGTCTTCCAGTTCGATTTCTTTGGCGACGGAAACGCCGTCCTTGGTGATGGTCGGAGCGCCGAAGCTCTTCTCGATGATCACGTTACGGCCTTTCGGGCCCAGGGTCGCTTTTACTGCGTCAGCCAGGACGTTGACACCGGTGAGCATTTTCTTGCGGGCGGAATCGCCGAATTTAACTTCTTTAGCAGCCATGATCGATATTCCTTAAATACTTTGGAGTAACGGGAAAATGAGCGGGGAAATCAGTCTTCCAGAACAGCGAGAATCTCGTTCTCAGCCATAACCAGCAGGTCTTCGCCGTCGACTTTCACTGTGTTGCTGCCGGAGTAAGGGCCGAAAACAACCTTGTCACCCACTTTCACGGCCAGCGCGCGTACATCACCGTTCTCCAGGGTCTTGCCTGGGCCCGCAGCGACGATCACACCGTGGTTGGCTTTTTCAGCAGCCGAACCTGGCAGAACGATACCGCCAGCGGTTTTCTTTTCTTCTTCGCTGCGACGGATTACGACGCGGTCGTGCAGAGGACGAAGCTTCATTGTCGATCTCTCCTAATTGTGTTTTTCATCGGCCGGTATCAATTCCGGCGGGTTAAATTCCGGCGGTGCCGGTCGCGGTTCGCGGGGCGAAACGCGGAAGTCTGTCCAGTGTCACCACCAGAAACCTTGCGGTGACCGTTACATAAGGGCGCATATGCTTATTACAAGGGGCCGGGGATGAAAATTTTTGTGTCTGCCTGCGGTTAAACGCAGCACGGCACCCGAAGGTGCCGTGCCAATGAAGCGGTTATTTGCTGTCGCGGTGTTCGAACTCGCCTTCGATCACATCCCCTTCACGCCCCAGCGGCTGGCGCGGAGCGGGGCCGCCACGGGGTTGCAGGTCGTCGGCGAAAGCTCGCTGGCGAATCGCCGCCTCTTCGGCACGCTGGCGCATCTTGCCGGCCAGCAGCTTGCGGGTGAACGGCAGCAGCATCACCAGGCCGACCACATCGCTGATGAAGCCCGGCAGGATCAACAGGCCACCCGCCAGGGCCATCATCAGGCCTTCAAGCATGGTCTGGGCGGGCAGCTCGCCACGGTTCAGGCTTTCACGGGCACGCAGCGCCGTGGCCAGGCCGGCGACGCGCAGCACCAAAACGCCAAGCATCGAGCCGAGAATGATCAGCAACAGGGCCGGGAAAAACCCGATCGCGCTGCTGACTTGAACGAATACGAACAGCTCCAACACCGGGAACAGCAGAAAGAGCAATAAAAAAGGGCGCATCAAATGGTTCCTCAACGCAAGAATGCCTTGCCAGTCCACCTTAGATGACGTCGCCGTTTCGTGAATTCAAGCGTCGGCGCTGGCTTTTTTCGGCCAGGCCTCGGCGTGGGCCAATGAAACCAGGGCTTCGCGTACTTGTGTCGGCGTGTTGCAAGGCTCCGCAAATGGCAACCAATATAAGGATTGGCCGACACGCAAGTGCATGCCTTCGCTGTCGATGCCGGCCAATTGGGCGGGCTCGGAGGTGGGCAAACCGCTGAGATCGACGTAATGGGCAATGGCCTTGGCGTGATCGCTGTTCATGTGCTCGATCATGCTGCGCTCGGCCTTGCCGGCGAACGGGTTGGCCAGGGTCAACTGGTCGACCCAGTGAATCGCGCCAAAGCCACCGATGTACCGGTGGCGTACGGGCTTGAGAACCCAGAAGTCAAAGTCGTGGGCCTTGTGGTAGTTGGCAGAATCCGGGAAGTAGCGGTAATAACGCTCGGCCGCCGCCTCGATGGCGTCGCCCTCCTCCAGTTTTTCCGCTTCGGCCAGGTAGGTCAGGCGCCCGACGGCCTGCACATCATCGGCCTCGCGTTCCCCCACCAGCAAAGAGCATTTGGGGTCTTTCTGCAGGTTGTGGGTGTGCTGGGCGATACGGCTGATCAGGATCAACGGGCGACCCTGATCGTCGAGGCAATACGGTACGACCGAGCCGAACGGGAAGCCGGGCATGGCTTTGGACAAAGTGGAGAGAGCCCCACGGTATTCCTTGAGCAACAGCTCTCGGGCGTTCTTGGCAACCTGTGCGCTCAACGTATGACTCCTCGGGTATTCAGCCGCCCATGGCATATGGGAATGGATCTCAACGCAAGGTAATCATTATCGGCAAAGGTTGCCAAGCAGGTTTTGTTCGACCGTGTTACCAGGCCACGCCGAAGCCCGCGGTGTAGCGGGTCTTGCTCAGGCTGCTGTCGGAGTCGCCGCTGATCACGTCGCGCTCGGCCTTGAGGTTGAGGGAGGCCCACTCGGTGACTTTGTAGCGCAGGCCCATTTCCGCATCCAGCGAGTACTCAGCAGGACCGTCGATAGGCTTGCCCACCTCACCATTGGTGAAGAATTCGACGGTCTTGCCCACCAGGTAGCGGTTGTAGTTCCACTTCATGGCCAGGGAATAGAAGTTGTCCTTGCCGCCGTCGGCGTATTCATAGTCGGTGCGGTTGACCAGCGAGCCCAGGGAGAACGCCCCCAGCTCATCGTCCCAGAACTGGTAGCCAGGGCCGGTACCGACGGTGCGCTGGCGCGAGAGGTCTTCAACCTTGTCACGTTTGTAGGTCAAGCGCCCCTGCCAGAACCAGTGTTCGGTCAGGAAGCGGTCGAGATCGTATTCCAAGGCCCAGTTGTCGGTGGTGGTGACATCGTCCTGGAATTCGCGGTTGTACTCGCCCTGTCCGGTATGGCGCCATTGACCATGGCGTGCGGTGGTCTTGAAATCGATGTCGTAGTCGTTGGTGTCTTTGTCGGCGCGTTTATAGTCCAGCGCCATGTCCACATTGCCCTTCCACACCAGGTCTTCGATCACAGGCTTGGGCTTGATGATCTGCTGGATGCTTGCCAAGTCCACCGTCTTGGGCGCTTCACCGTTGGCCAGCACCACCTTGCCATCCTCCGCTGCTTTCAGGGATTTGGCCTTCTCGCCGGTGTAGGCGTCCTGCTTGACCAGCAACTCCTGGTCGCTCTCCAGGGTTTTCACCTGCTTCCAGTCCACGGGGATGGCACCGGCGTAGTCAGTCTGGATCAGCAATTTGCCGCCATCGAAGACTTTGATCTTGCCAGTCAGGCGGTCACCGTTCTTCAACCAGACGGTGTCGGCCAGCAAGGGCGTGGAAGCACTGAAAACAGCAAGGCACAGCAGGGTTCTGGACAACATAAGCGGGTATGGGGCTCAAGGTTGGCGAAAAGGAGGCATTATCGTGTTAGATAGCTAGGACTGACTCAAGTATCGAGGTCGAGTTCAATGCTCATCGCGATGTTTACAGACGTTTCTTACAAATATGCCGACGATTTAAACGGATAGCCGCTCAATGAATCAACCTGCCGAGTCGCCGCAAAGCCCCGCCGAGATGCGTCGTACCGCTCTTTACCTGACCCTGGCGCAAGTGCCCGAAGGCTGCGTGGTGAGTTACGGCGAGCTGGCTCACCTGGCGGGCCTTGGCCGTGCCGCACGCTGGGTGGGCCGTACGTTGAGCCAACTGCCCGAGGACACCCGGCTGCCCTGGCACCGCGTACTGGGTGCCGGTGGTCGGATAAGCCTGCCGGTGGGCAGTGCCTCGGGTGACGAACAACGGGCGCGTTTGCGCGATGAAGGCGTCATGGTCCGCAACAATCGCGTGGATATTCAGCGCCATGGCTGGCGCCCGGTAGAGCACAGCGGTTAGAGTGCGCGCTTTGTTTCCGCAAATCTGAGGCAGACTCCAGCCCATGCCCCGTAAAACCTGGCGCGCCGCGCTCGCTGCCTATGCCAGCCCTTCGACGTTAGTCCTGTTGTTGCTCGGCTTTGCCGCCGGCCTGCCTTACATGTTGGTGTTCTCGACGCTTTCAGTGTGGTTGCGCGAGGCCGGTGTGGCACGCGAGACCATCGGCTATGCGAGCCTGATCGGTTTGGCGTATGCCTTTAAATGGGTCTGGTCGCCGCTGCTCGACCAATGGCGCCTGCCGCTGCTCGGTAAACTCGGACGCCGCCGTTCCTGGCTGGTGCTGGCCCAGTCGCTGGTGATCCTCGGATTGATCGGCATGGGCTTCTGCGACCCGCAGAAACACTTGTCCTGGCTGATCGCTATCGCCGTCATAGTGGCTTTCGCCTCCGCCACCCAGGACATCGCGGTCGACGCCTACCGTCTGGAAATCGCCGACGACAGCCGCCAGGCTGCGCTGGCCGCCAGCTACATGTCCGGTTATCGCATCGCCGCGCTGCTGGCCACGGCAGGCGCACTGTTTTTTGCCGAAGGGTTCGGCTCCACCGGTTTCAACTACAAGCACTCGGCCTGGACCGGCACCTACGTACTGTTCGGCGTGCTGATGATTCCGGCACTGCTGACCACGCTGTTCATGCGCGAACCTGATGTGCCACTGCGCACCCAGTTGCAGGCCGGGCGCTACAGCTTCGTACACCAACTGGCATCGGTGTTCGTGCTGATCGTGCTGCTGGTATCGGTACCGGCAATGTTTACCCAGTTGTTCAACACCGACTTCGGCAGCGTGATATTCCACGGCGTGAGCCTGTGGGATCTGCTGATGGAAGACCGCGCCTTCCTGCGCGCCATCCTCTATATAACCCTCACGTCGCTGTGCCTGTCGGCCATGGGTCGCCGGGGTCTGGCGCCGGTGCTGACACCGGTCAATGACTTCATCCTGCGTTACCGCTGGCAGGCGTTGCTGTTGTTGGGACTGATCGCCACCTATCGCATGTCCGACACCGTGATGGGCGTGATGGCCAACGTGTTCTACATCGACCAGGGCTTCACCAAGGACCAGATCGCCGGCGTCAGCAAGATCTTCGGCCTGATCATGACCCTGCTGGGTGCAGGCATGGGCGGCCTGCTGATTGTGCGCTTCGGTATCCTGCCGATCCTGTTCATCGGCGGTGTGGCGTCGGCCGGCACCAACCTGCTGTTCGTGATGCTCGCCGACATGGGCCCGGACCTGCAGATGCTGATCTTCACCATTTCCCTGGATAACTTCAGCTCAGGGCTGGCGACCTCGGCGTTTGTGGCGTACCTGTCGAGCCTGACCAACCTCAAGTTCTCCGCCACCCAATATGCCCTGCTCAGCTCGATCATGCTGTTGCTGCCACGCCTGATCGGCGGGTATTCGGGGGTGATGGTGGAGAAGTTCGGGTATCACAATTTCTTCCTGATCACCTGCCTGCTGGGCGTGCCGACGCTGTTCCTGATCGCGTTGCACTGGTTCCAGGAAAATCGGCGGGCGCGGTTGAGTCCGCCGACCGAAGACTGACAATGTGGGAGGGGCTTGCCCCCGATAGCAGGTTGTCAGGCGCTTATGTGTTACTGATCCACCGCTATCGGGGGCAAGCCCCCTCCCACATACCCCTCTGCGTTCTGATGCCTGTACTCCAGCAGCCGGCGCCCGTACAATCCCAAGTCATTTCAAGTCCAAGCAACCGACAACGGCCTACCATGCGTACCAGTCAATATTTGCTCGCCACACAGAAAGAAACGCCTTCAGACGCGGTCGTGATCAGCCATCAGCTGATGCTGCGCGCCGGCATGATCCGCAAACTGGCCTCCGGCCTGTACACCTGGCTGCCCATGGGCTTGAAGGTGATGCGCAAGGTCGAAGCCATCGTTCGTGAAGAAATGAACGCCGCCGGCTCTCTGGAAGTGTTGATGCCGAGCACCCAACCGGCTGAACTGTGGCAGGAATCCGGGCGCTGGGAAGAGTACGGCCCGGAGTTGCTGCGCTTCAAGGATCGCCATGGCCGGGATTTCTGCGCCGGCCCGACCCACGAAGAAGTGATCACCGACCTGATGCGCAACGAGCTGAGCAGCTACAAGCAACTGCCGCTGAACCTGTATCAGATCCAGACCAAGTTCCGTGACGAAATCCGCCCACGCTTCGGCTTGATGCGCGGTCGCGAATTCATCATGAAGGACGCCTATTCGTTCCACGCTGACCAGGCGTCCTTGCAGGTCACCTACGACCGCATGCACCAGGCCTACTGCAACGTGTTCACGCGCCTGGGCCTGAAGTTCCGCCCAGTTGAAGCCGACAATGGCTCCATCGGCGGCGCCGGCTCCCACGAATTCCACGTGCTGGCCGAGTCCGGCGAAGACGACATCGTGTTCAGCAACGGCTCCGACTACGCGGCGAACATCGAGAAAGCCGAAGCCGTGCCACGGGAAACATCCCGCCCGGCGCCGGCCGAAGAACTGCGCCTGGTGGACACGCCGGATACCAAGACCATCGCGGCCCTGGTGGAGAAATTCAATCTGCCGATTGAAAAGACCATCAAGACCCTGATCGTGCGCGCCGAGGAGGAAGGCAAGCTGATCGCCCTGGTAATCCGTGGCGACCACGAGCTCAACGAAATCAAGGCCGCCAACCAACCTGGCGTGGCCAGCCCGCTGGTCATGGCCACCGACGCCGAACTGCGCGACGCCATTGGCGCCGGTGCCGGTTCGCTCGGCCCACTGAACCTGCCGCTGCCGATCATCATCGACCGTTCGGTCGAGCTGATGAGCGACTTCGGGATCGGCGCAAACATCGACGACAAGCACTACTTCGGCGTGAACTGGGAACGTGACCTGCCGGTGCCGACCGTGGCCGACCTGCGTAACGTCGTGGCCGGCGACCCTAGCCCGGACGGCAAGGGCACCCTGGAAATCAAGCGCGGCATCGAAGTCGGGCACATCTTCCAGCTGGGCAACAAGTACAGCAAGGCAATGAAGTGCGAAGTGCTGGGCGAGAACGGCAAGCCGATCACCCTGGAGATGGGCTGCTACGGCATTGGCGTATCCCGCGTGGTTGCCGCTGCCATCGAGCAGAACAACGATGACAAAGGCATCATCTGGAGTGACGCCCTGGCGCCGTTCCAGGTCGCCCTGGTGCCGCTGCGTTATGAAACCGAGCAAGTGCGCGAAGCCACCGACAAGCTCTATGCCGAATTGACGGCTGCTGGTTTTGAAGTGCTGCTGGATGACCGGGACAAGAAAACCAGCCCGGGCATCAAGTTCGCCGACATGGAACTGATTGGCATCCCGCACCGGATCGTGGTCAGTGACCGCGGCCTGGCCGATGGCAATCTGGAATACAAGAGCCGGACCGAAGCCGAAGCCCAACCGTTGCCGGTGGCTGACGTGCTGTCTTTCCTCCAGGCGCGTATTCGTCGCTGAAAACCAGATCAAGAGAAGTCATGTTCAAGCGAAACACCAGAGCCCTGGGGGGCGCCGCCTTGTGCGGCGCCCTGCTGGTCAGCGGCTGCGCCAACCAGATGTCGCAACGCAGTGAGCACGAGGAGCGGGTCGAGCGTAAGTTGCTCGACCACAGCCTGCAGATCGATGTCGGCGAGCCCAAAGTGCTGGAGCTGCCGCAACGCCGGGTTCGCATTCACGAGCAGAAGACCTTCGAGGTCACCGAGTACGAAGTCACCCGTCGTTACGACCGCTATACCCCTTACCAGCCCTGGCGCAAGCTCTACGAGATGCCCTTGGGTGCAGTCGCCCTGGTGGCGGGCGCGGGCGCCAACGTGGCGAATATCTTCGCCCTCGGCCACCTGCCGACCAGCATGACCCATGACTGGCTGATCTATGGCGTGGACGGCCTCAACCCGTTCATGAACGTGCAATCCCACGGCCGTGCGCAACAGAACCTGGCGGGTATCGATGAAGTCCAGCGCGACAAGCGCGTGGAGTATTCGAGCCTGCCCTGGAGCGAACGCCCGGTGCAGGTCACCGCCGGCAAGCAGACCCATGAGTTGACCACCGACCGCAACGGCGTCCTGCGCCTGAACCTGTTGGACAGCCCATTTGCCGAGCAGGACCTGAACCGCGTCACGACCTTGAAGATCAGTGTGGAAGATGGCCAGGACGATGTGCATTCGGACTCGACCCTGGCGATCAGCAGCACCCTGCGCGGCAAGTTGCTGGAAGCCCACGGCCTGATCTACGACGACTTGGAAGACGACGAAGTCAGCCAGTGGGTGCACCGGGTCAAGCGCTTGTCGGAACTGGGCCTGGAAGAAGAAGCCAGCGAACTGGAACAGAGCCTGATCGAACTGACCCGCAATGATCCCGAGTTGCAGCAAGAGTTTCTGCAGGCGCTGACCAAGGATGCGGGGCGGCTAGTCGCAGATCCTGGAGCACGCTGAGCCCCTCAAATTGTTGGCGGTCAAATGTGGGAGGGGGCTTGCCCCCGATTGCAGCGGGTCAGCTATAGATAGGCTGGCTGATCCACTGCTATCGGGGGCAAGCCCCCCTCCCACAATTTGCTCCCCATTTTTACCAGGAGAATTCGAGCTGCTCGTTGCCGTTACTCAGATCCAGCAAGCGCACCCCAATCCCCAGCAACCGCACCGGCTTCCCTCCCCGATTGAACGCCTGCGTCAGCAACTGTTGATAACTCTCCAGGTCCCGCCCTGCCCCCGCCTGCTCCAATGTGGTCTGGGTAAAGTCATGAAACTTCACCTTCACGAACGGCTTGCCGGCCCGGTAACTGCTGTCGATGCGCGCCATGCGCCCGGCCAGGGTTTCCATCAGCTCCGGGAGTTTGGCCAGGCAGCTTGAGAGATCCGGCAGGTCGACATCGTAGGTATTTTCCACACTGATCGATTGCCGACGACTGTCGTTCTGCACCACACGGTCATCGATCCCACGCGCCAGGCTCCACAGCCGCTCGCCAAAACTGCCGAATTCGCGCACCAGCGCCAGCTTGTTCCACTCGCGCAGTTGCAGGCAGTCTTCAATGCCCAGGCGTGCCAGTTTATCGGCCGTGACCTTGCCCACACCGTGCAACTTGCTGACCCGCAACTGCGAGACAAAATCTTCGACCTGGTCCGGGGTAATCACAAACAGGCCGTTGGGCTTCTTCCAGTCGCTGGCGATCTTGGCCAGGAACTTGTTCGGCGCCACGCCTGCGGACACGGTGATATGCAGTTGGTTGGAGACACGGCGACGAATGTCCTGGGCGATGCGCGTGGCGCTTCCGCCAAAGTGCGGGCTGTCGGACACATCCAGGTAAGCCTCATCCAGCGACAGCGGCTCGATCAGGTCGGTGTAGTCGCGAAAGATCGTCTGGATTTCCTTGGATGCTTCCTTATAGGCATCCATGCGCGGCTTGACGATGGTCAGGTCCGGGCACAGCTTCAAGGCATGTCGCGACGACATGGCCGAGCGCACGCCATAGGCGCGTGCCTCGTAGTTGCAGGTGGCGATCACCCCGCGCCGGTCCGCCGAGCCGCCCACCGCCAGCGGTTTTTGCGCCAGGCTCGGGTCATCGCGCATCTCGATGGCGGCGTAGAAGCAATCACAGTCGACGTGGATGATTTTGCGCTGCGTCATATAAACGGGGTGTTTACCTACGGGTGGCCAGTATCGCACTCACACCTGTATATAGCACCAGTAGTTTGAATCTTCCGCTTGAGCGGTAGGAAAATTCCAAGATGAATTTATTTTCTCAATCGGATTTGCCCTTACGATAGAGCTGAAAGCCTCGGCCAGACTGGGCCCGAGGGGTATCAAGGGGCCTTTATAGAGAGCTAAGCGATTGAACCACAAGCGCTTTTCTTTAATTCACAGGTTGACACACCGGCGTTCCTCTGTAGAATGCCGACACACAGACGCGGGATGGAGCAGTCTGGTAGCTCGTCGGGCTCATAACCCGAAGGTCGTCGGTTCAAATCCGGCTCCCGCAACCAAACATCAAGAAAGGCTACTCGAAAGAGTGGCCTTTTTTGTGCGTGCCTGTTTTGTCATGTACGAAAATTGTAAGACAAAAAAATCTTTGCCATCGCGCACTTACGGTGCATGACCAACATTCAGAGTCCAATTCACACTTATTTGACCCATCGGCCCGATAACGGTTGACACCTCGGCGTTGGACTGTAGAATGCCGCCCACAGACGCGGGATGGAGCAGTCTGGTAGCTCGTCGGGCTCATAACCCGAAGGTCGTCGGTTCAAATCCGGCTCCCGCAACCAAACATCAAGAAAGGCTACTCGAAAGAGTGGCCTTTTTTGTATCCGGTGAAAAAGTTCTTCTGAAACAATGGCATGGCATCTTTCATGAAACCGCGCGCGGTTTGTAGAGTCCATCTCATTGCAAGCTATGCTCAATGCTCAAGCGCTGCCCTCTACGACCAATGGCCGCAGTCGCCGCCCCCGGCGATACGCGTTAATATTTGTAATTATTTTGTCCATAGGGATTGGTAACTTGGCTGGATACCTCCATCCTGTCGCGCACAATCCACGAGGTGATTGATGCGCGCCAACTCGTCTGAAACACAAGACACTGTCACAGCAGAACAACCGATCACACCCACCCGCTTGCGTTGGCTGGATCTGGTGAGCAAGTATCGGCAGCCTATCGGGCTGGCCGTCACCTTATTGCTGTTTGCCATCGCCCTGATCGCCTGCCGCCACCTGCTGCTGGAGCTGGACCTCTACGCGCTCCACGACTCGATCCTGGAAGTGCCCAAGCCAGCCCTGCTCGGTGCGTTTGCCGCAGCCGTTGCCGGTTTTGTCATTCTATTAGGCTATGAGTTCTCCGGCGCCCGCTATGCCGGCGTGAACCTGCCCGCCAAGACCCTGGCCCTCGGTGGTTTCACCGCCTTCGCGATTGGCAATGCCATTGGTCTGTCGATGCTTTCCGGCGGATCGGTGCGCTACCGTTTATATGCACGCCATGGCATCGGTGCATCCGAAGTCGCCCATATGACCGTGTTCGCCAGCCTGGCGCTGGGCACTGCCCTGCCGCCACTGGCTGCATTGGCAACACTGAGTAACCTGCCCGCCGCATCAACCTACCTGCATTTGCCACAAGCGGTGCTGGGCGGTATTGCTGGCGCGGTGCTGCTGTTGTCGGCGGTCTTGTGCATCGGCATTTATCGCCGCCGCCTGCCGGAACAGCCCTACCCGGACAACCTGCTGGTAAAAGCCGGCCGCCGCACCTTGCGCCTGCCGGGCCGTCGCCTGACCTTCCTGCAACTGATCATTACCGCACTGGACGTTGCCGCTGCCGCTACCGTCCTTTATATGCTGCTGCCGGAGGCGCCACCCTTCGGCCCCTTCCTGCTCGTGTACCTGCTGGCGCTGGCCGCCGGTGTACTCAGCCATGTACCGGGTGGTGTGGGTGTATTCGAAGCGATCCTGCTGGCAGCGTTCGCCGACAAACTGGGCGCCGCGCCACTGGCCGCCGCCCTGCTGCTGTACCGCATGATCTACGTGGTGCTGCCTCTGCTGATCGCCTGCGTGTTCCTGCTGGTCAACGAAGCCCAGCGCCTGTTCCAGACCCAGCAAAGCCTGCGGGTCGCCTCGGGGCTGGCAGCGCCGGTACTGGCCGTCCTGGTTTTTTTGTCCGGCGTGGTCCTGCTGTTCTCTGGCGCCACGCCCGAAATCGACTCACGCCTGGAAAACATCGGCTTCCTGATTCCTCACCGCCTGATTGACGCCTCGCACTTTGGCGCCAGCCTGATCGGCGTGTTGTGCCTGTTGTTGGCCCAGGGCCTGCGTCGACGCCTGTCGGCCGCCTGGATGCTGACCATGGTGCTGCTGCTGGTGGGCGCCCTGCTCTCGCTGCTCAAAGGCTTCGACTGGGAAGAAGCCAGCCTGATGACCATGACCGCGATCCTGCTGGCGATCTTCCGACGCTCGTTCTATCGCGCCAGCCGCCTCACCGAGCTGCCCTTCTCGCCGCTGTACCTGGTGGCCAGTGTCTGCGTACTCGGGGCGTCGATCTGGCTGCTGCTGTTTGCTTACCAGGATGTCCCGTACAGCCATCAGCTGTGGTGGCAGTTCACCCTGGACGCCAACGCCCCACGTGGCCTGCGCTCGCTGCTGGGCGCCGCCGTGTTGCTGGTGATCGTGTCCCTGACCTGGCTGCTGCGTACTGCGCGCCCGGTGATCCATCTGCCGACACCCGATGAACTTGAGCGCGCCAGCAAGATCCTGATGGCCTCTTCCCAGCCTGACGGCGGCCTGGCGCTCACCGGCGACAAGGCGCTGCTGTTCCACCCCAATGATGAAGCTTTCCTCATGTACGCCCGTCGCGGCCGCAGCCTGGTAGCCTTGTACGACCCGATTGGCCCCACCCAGCCACGGGCCGAGATGATCTGGCAGTTCCGTGACCTGTGCGACATCCACCACGCCCGCCCGGTGTTCTACCAGGTGCGTGCGGAGAACCTGCCGTACTACATGGACATCGGCCTCACCGCGATCAAACTGGGCGAAGAAGCCCGTGTCGACCTCAAACGCTTTGACCTGGAAGCCAAGGGCAAAGAGATGAAGGACCTGCGCTACACCTGGAACCGTGGCTCGCGGGATGGCCTGTCCCTGGAGATCTGCGAACCGGGCACGGCGCCGATGGACGAACTCAAGGTGATCTCCGATGCCTGGCTGACCGGCAAGAACGTACGGGAAAAAGGCTTTTCCCTGGGACGCTTCAGCGACGACTACCTCAAGCACTTTCGCATCGCGATCATTCGCTTCGAAGGGCGCCCGGTGGCCTTCGCCAACCTGCTTGAGACCTACAACCATGACTTGGCCAGTCTCGACCTGATGCGCGCCCATCCGGACGCGCCCAAGCTGACCATGGAATTCATGATGGTCGGCCTGATTCAACATTATAAGAGTCACGGCTATGCCCGCTTCAGCCTCGGCATGGTGCCGTTGTCGGGCCTGCAACCACGACGCGGCGCCCCGTTGACCCAACGCCTGGGCTCGATGGTGTTCCGCCGTGGCGAGCAACTGTATAACTTCCAAGGTTTGCGCCGCTTCAAAGACAAGTTCCAGCCTGACTGGGAACCCCGTTACATGGCCGTGCCCGCAGGACTTGATCCGCTGGTGGCACTGGCCGATACCGCCGCCCTGATCGCGGGCGGCTTGACTGGATTGGTGAAACGCTGATGATTCGACGCTCCTGGCGGTATGTATTGGCCTTTGTAGTGCTGCTCGCCCTGGTCCTGGGTGGCGGCTATTGGTACTGGAACCGCCCTGCCCCTCAGCCGGTGCTGGAGCAACTGCCCCAGGCCGACGGTTCGGTCATGACCCGGGTGACCCCCAACGGCACGCCGAAAGCCCGCGTGGCCGTGGCCGTAATGGCCGATGAAACCCTGACCGACAGCCAGTTGATTGCCCTGAGCCAAGGCGGCAAGGCGCAGATTGTCCAGGTGGTCCTGCCCAAGGATGACTGCAAGCTGCAGGAACAAGCGCTGCAAGGCGCCCTGGCCCAGCTCAAGGGCCCGGCGACACTGGTCAGCGGCATCGGCCCTGGCGCTGCCCTCGCCTGGCGCTGGCTGGCCACCCAGAACGACGACAAGGCCAACGCCATCTCCGTCGGCTTCGCCCTGGTGCAGGAAGGCTGCAAGGACCCACTGCCGAAGACAGCCGCCCACGGCAACTGGCTGGTGGCGTGGAACGACAACCCTGACGATGAAAGCGCCAGTTTCGTACGCGACACACCGCGCGCCACCACCAGCATCAGCGACTACGACATTCATTACCCGCAAGTGCTGAACAACGAGCTGCGCAAGCAACTGGTGGGCTCGGACAATGGCGGCCTGGCAATACCGGTGGTTGAAGTACCGGCCGGCCAGGCCAAGGACACTGTCACCCTGTTCCTGTCCGGCGACGGCGGCTGGCGCGACCTCGACCGTGACGTGGCCGGTGAAATGGCCAAGATCGGTTATCCGGTGGTGGGCATCGACACCCTGCGCTATTACTGGCAGCACAAGACCCCGGAACAAAGCGCCAAGGACCTCACCGAGCTGATGCAGCACTACCGTCAGAAGTGGGGCACCAAGCGCTTCGTACTGACCGGCTATTCGTTCGGTGCCGATGTACTGCCGGCCATCTACAACCGCCTGCCGGAGAACGAGCAGCAGCGTGTGGACGCAATCATCCTGCTGGCATTCGCACGGACTGGCAGCTTCGAGATTGAAGTCGAAGGCTGGCTGGGCAACGCGGGCAAAGAAGCGGCCACAGGCCCGGAAATGGCCAAACTGCCGGCTGACAAAGTGGTGTGCATCTACGGCGCCGAAGAAGTCGACGAGAGTGGCTGCACAGACAAGACGGCTGTAGGTGAAGCCATCAAGTTGCCAGGCGGGCATCACTTCGATGAGAACTACCCGGCGCTGGCCAAGCGGTTGGTGGATATCATCGTCAAGCACCAAACCAAAACCGAATAAGCCCGAGCCTTACACAAATCAAAATGTGGGAGGGGGTTTGCCCCCTCCCACATTGGTTTTGTGGTGTTGGTGAGATCTAACGCGGCTCGATGTGCGCGATCATCAACTGCACGGTTTCATTCCCGCGAAACTCGTTCACATCCAGCTTGTAAGCCAATTCCACCCAACGCACCGTCGGGTTCGGCCAGACCTCACGGTCCACGCCAAATGCAATGCCATCCAGCTTCACCGACCCGCACTCGCTCTTGAGCACGACCTTCAGGTGCCGCTCCCCCACTACGCGCTGCTCCACCAACTGAAACACGCCATGGAACAACGGCTCAGGGAAGTGCTGCCCCCACGGCCCGGCATGCCGTAGCGCACGGGCCAGTTCCAGATGAAACTCTTCCACTGCCAGGGTGCCATCAGACAGCAGGCGCCCGGTCAGGTCTTCTTCGCGCAGTTGCCGACGCACTTCGGCATCGAAGGCTTCGGCGAACAACGGGAAGTTTTCCTCGGGCAATGTCAGCCCTGCCGCCATGGCGTGACCGCCGTATTTGCTGATCAGGTTCGGATGCTGGCTGGCGACCACCGCCAGGGCGTCACGGATATGAAAACCCTGCACAGAGCGCCCAGAGCCCTTGAGCAAACCGTCGCCAGCGTCGGCGAAGGCAATGGTTGGGCGGAAATAGCGCTCTTTCATGCGCGACGCCAGAATGCCGATCACACCTTGGTGCCATTCCGGGTCGAACAGGCACAAACCGTAGGGCATCGACTCCACCGGCAAGTCCTTGAGCTGGGCCAGGGCCTCGCGCTGCATGCCTTGCTCGATGGATTTGCGGTCCTGATTCATGCCGTCCAGTTGCGCGGCCATTTCACGGGCCGCGGCCACGTCGGTGGTGAGCAGGCACTCGATGCCCAGGCTCATGTCATCCAAGCGTCCGGCTGCGTTCAAACGCGGCCCGAGGATGAACCCCAGGTCGGTGGAGGTGATACGCGCGGCGTCGCGCTTGGCCACTTCCAGGATCGCCTTGATCCCCGGCCGTGCACGACCGGCGCGGATACGTTCCAGCCCCTGATGCACCAGGATGCGGTTGTTGGCGTCCAGGGGCACCACGTCGGCGACGCTGCCCAGGGCGACCAGGTCGAGCAGTTCGCCGATATTCGGTTGTGGCTTGTTCTCGTACCAACCCAAGCTGCGCAGGCGCGCACGCAAGGCCATCAACACGTAGAAGATCACCCCCACGCCGGCCAGCGCCTTGCTGGGGAACTCACAGCCGGGCTGGTTCGGGTTGACGATAGCGTCCGCCGCCGGCAACTCGTCGCCGGGCAAGTGGTGGTCGGTCACCAGCACCTGCAGCCCCGCCGCTTTCGCCGCTGCCACGCCTTCGACGCTGGAGATACCGTTGTCCACGGTAATCAGCAACTGCGGCTCGCGCTGCAGGGCCACCGCGACGATTTCCGGGGTCAGGCCATAGCCGTATTCGAAACGGTTGGGCACCAGGTAATCGACATGGGCCGCACCGAGCAAGCGCAGGCCCAAGGTGCCCACGGTGCTGGCGGTGGCGCCGTCGGCGTCGAAGTCACCGACAATGAGGATGCGCTGGCGTTGCTCCAACGCCGTCACCAACAGGTCCACCGCCGCGTCGATGCCCTTGAGCTGCTGATAGGGAATCAACCGCGCCAGGCTTTTATCCAGCTCGGCCTCGGATTGCACGCCGCGCGCAGCATAGAGGCGGGTCAACAGCGGTGGCAATTCACCGAGAAACGGCAGGACGGCAGGCAACGGGCGGGGATCGATACGCATGGGGTGACGAAAACTTCTCTTCTGATACGGAAATAAAACAGGTGACCGGCGGCGACTCAATCAACCGCGTTCGCCGACCAACCACTGCAACTGCACTTCGTGCTGGCCGCGGTCGTCGGTGACGAAGATCGTGCCTTCGCTGATCATTACATCCCACTTGATCACGCGGGGCATGTCCTTGGCCAGGGTCTCCAGGACTTCCTGCGGCACAGCGGCGATGTGTACGTTTTTCAGGTTGTTTGCCACCGGCACCACCTTGCCTTCCCACACACGCAGACTGCCATAGGCCAGCAGGCTGGTGCGTTCGGTGCGGCGCGAGCACCAGGTGAGGCGGTCGGCATCGGGCTGGCCGACTTCGATCCAGTGCAACACCCGGTCATCCAGGCTTTTTTCCCACAGGGCTGGTTCGTCTACATCTGACAGGCCACGCCCGAACGACAATTGCTCGTTGTACCAGAGTGCGTAGGCCAGCAGACGCACGGTCATGCGCTCTTCGGTTTCCGACGGGTGGCGGGCGATGGTCTGTTTGACGCTCTCATACACCGAGCGGTCAAGGTCGGTGAGGTTGAGTTCGAATTTGTAGGTGGTGGACGGCTGGGCCATGAACGGGCTTCTAGAGACAGGGAAAGGCGGCCAGTCTAACCGATGAGGAGGCCAATCAACGAATCCTGCGCTGCCCTGGGCTGCTCGCCTATGTTAAAAGGCATCACACCACCGCCCTGCGCAGACAAGGATCCTCATGTCGTTCAATGCCAAACCACTTGCCGGCCTGAAAGTCATCGAACTCGGCACCCTGATCGCCGGCCCGTTCGCCTCACGAATCTGCGCGGAGTTCGGCGCCGAGGTGATCAAGGTTGAATCGCCGGACGGCGGCGACCCGCTGCGCAAATGGCGCAAGCTGTACGAGGGCACGTCGCTGTGGTGGTTCGTGCAGGCGCGCAACAAGCAGTCGTTGACGCTGAACCTCAAGCACCCGGACGGCCTGGCCATTCTCAAGCAACTGTTGGCGGGCGCCGACATCCTGATCGAAAACTTCCGCCCCGGCGTGCTGGAAAAACTCGGCCTGAGTTGGGAGACCCTGCATGCGCTGAATCCCAAGCTGGTGATGGTGCGTCTCTCCGGCTTCGGCCAGACCGGACCGATGAAAGACCAACCCGGGTTTGGTGCAGTCGGCGAGTCCATGGGCGGCCTGCGCTACATCACCGGTTTCGAAGACCGCCCGCCGGTGCGCACCGGCATTTCCATTGGCGATTCGATTGCCGCATTGTGGGCAGTGATCGGCGCGCTGATGGCGCTGCGTCATCGCGAGGTCAACGGTGGCTTGGGCCAGGTGGTGGATGTGGCACTGTACGAAGCCATCTTCGCCATGATGGAAAGCATGATCCCCGAGTTCGACGTGTTCGGCTTTATTCGCGAACGCACCGGCAACATCATGCCCGGCATTACGCCCTCCTCCATCCACACCAGCGCCGACGGCAAGCATGTGCAGATCGGCGCCAACGGTGATGCGATCTTCAAGCGCTTCATGTCGGCCATTGGCCGTGAGGACTTGGCCAACGATCCGGTGCTGGCCAGCAACGACGGGCGTGATAGCCGCCGTGACGAGCTGTATGGGGTGATAGATCGTTGGGTGAATTCGCTGCCGCTGGACCAGGTGGTCGACCTGTTGAACAAAGCCGAGGTGCCTGCCAGCCGGATCTACAGCGCCGAGGACATGTTGGGCGACCCGCAATTCCTCGCCAGGGAGATGTTCCTCAAGGCCCGGCTTCCCGGCGGCAAGGAATTCAAGATGCCGGGCATCGTGCCCAAGCTGTCGGACACGCCGGGCAGTTGCGAATGGGTGGGGCCGCAACTGGGTGAACATAACAGCGTAGTACTCGCTGGCCTGGGCTACGACGCGGCCGCCATTGTGCGCTTGCGCGAGGAAGGCGCGATCTGATGTCCCATTCCGCCAGGCTTTGGCACCAGGTGCCCTGTGCCAGATGACTTGCCTGACAAATCGCAGGCAAAAAGAAACCCCAAAGCGTGGGGAGACACTTTGGGGTTAAACGTGGCCTACAAAGACCAGTACAGCAAGGCACAAACACCGGAGCACAATGTTTGCTCTTGCTGTTACAAAGTCTGACCGGTCGCGCTGTAGGAAGTTTCCACAGTTAAACAATTCTTCATGCGGCGGTGGCGTTGCGAGTCAGGGCTGCGTTGCGCAAGGCCGCGATGACCGAAGGCTCCAGACGTCCTTCGGCAATTTTGATGTCACGCAGCAGGCAATCCACCACATCCACCAGCACGCGCTTGTCCATCAATTGGGCGCGGTCGACGTCACGCTCGACCACGATGGCGCCAGCAGGATTCTTCACGGTTACCAGGCACTCGTCCTGCACACCAGAGGTGGTCAGCGTAACCTGATAAGGGCTCAGTGCTTCTTCGAGCAATAGGCTGATACTTTCCATCTCGATCACCACTCAATAGTTCGGGAACAATCGTTTCAACGGGAGCTGCATCTATCCTAAGTGACTGTTTGTGACGTAGGAAAGTTCGCTTTATCGTCTTTATGGGGCCGTCAGGGGGTGACGGATTCCAGCATGCGCTTGCAACATGACAACCTAAAAACGACGGCACATAACTGCTTACGCAATGGCAAGTCGTTTTGGGGTTTGCCCAAGGGTCAGATCAGAGGTGGTTCCTATACTCGGTGAGCGCTGGTGACGCTGCCAAGCAGATAAAAGCGCATGTCAGAAGGCCCTTACTGCGAAGGATAAAGACGATGCTGGAACACGACAAAGAGCAAGCGGCGCTAGAGAAGATTCACGCCGACATATCACGCATTTATGCGGAGCAACGCAAACTCACTGCCGAGACCCACAAGATAACCCGTGAGAATTTCTGGTATCCATTGGGTGTCGTCATGGCCATGTTTACGGCGTTCAGCACTGTCTTGGCCATCGTGCAGAAACTACTCACGTAGCTGCGTGTACCAAACGGGGCCTGCCAGAAACGAAAAACGCCGCTGACCCAAGGAAGGGAAAGCGGCGTTTTTGTCTGCGCTGTGTGCCTTACAACGGCTTACCCCGGTTGCCATGCTGGCTCACAAACGCCTGCACGGCCTTCAGGTCATTGGCCAACACGGTGCAACGCTCTTCACGCTCGAACAGGTCAGCCAGGTGCGCCGGCAACTCCAGCGCCTTGCCAACACCGGCCTTCTCCACCGCTTCCGGGAATTTGACCGGGTGGGCAGTGCCCAGGATGACCATCGGGATATCCAGGCTGCGACGGCATTCACGGGCGGCCTTCACGCCGATGGCGGTGTGCGGGTCGAGCAGCTCGCCGGACTGGGCATAGACGTCTGCAATGGTTTCGCAGGTCTGCGCGTCGTCCACGGCCAGGGAGTCGAACAGCTTGCGGGTTTCGGTCCAGCGCTCTTCATCCACACTGAAACCGCCGCCGCGCTTGAAGGTGTCCATCAAGCCAGCAATCGCCGCACCGTTGCGACCGTGCATATCGAACAGCAGGCGTTCGAAGTTGGACGAGACCATGATGTCCATGGACGGCGACAGGGTCGCGTGCAGGGTTTCCTTGACGTACTGGTTGCCGCTCATGAAGCGGTGCAGGATGTCGTTGCGGTTGGTAGCGACGATCAACTGGTTGATCGGCAGGCCCATGTTGCGCGCCAGGTAGCCGGCGAAAATGTCGCCGAAGTTGCCGGTCGGCACCGAGAAAGACACTGAACGTGCAGGGCCGCCCAACTGTAGCGAGGCGTGGAAGTAGTAGACGATCTGGGCCATGATCCGCGCCCAGTTGATCGAGTTCACCGCCACCAGGCGCGTGCCTTTCAGGAAGCTCTGGTCGGCGAAGCTGTTCTTGACCATTTCCTGGCAGTCATCGAAGTTGCCTTCGATGGCGATGTTATGGATGTTCTCGCCAAAGATGGTGGTCATCTGGCGCCGCTGCACTTCCGACACGCGCTTGTGCGGGTGCAGGATGAAGATGTCGACATTTTCGCAGTGCTTGCAGCCTTCGATGGCCGCCGAACCGGTATCACCGGAGGTGGCGCCGATGATCACCACGCGCTCGCCGCGCTTCTCCAGCACATAATCCAGCAGACGACCCAGCAGTTGCAGGGCGAAGTCCTTGAACGCCAGGGTCGGGCCGTGGAACAACTCCAGGACCCATTCGTTGCCGTTCAGTTGGCGTAGCGGTGCAATGGCGTTGTGGGAAAACACGCCGTAGGTTTCTTCCAGGATCTTCTTGAAATCGGCGTCCGGAATGCTGCCGGTGACGAACGGGCGCATCACGCGGAACGCCAGTTCGTGGTATGGCAGGCCAGCCCAGGATGCGATTTCCTCTTGGGTGAAACGTGGCAGGTTTTCCGGCACGTACAGGCCGCCGTCCGTGGCAAGGCCTGCCAGCAGGACGTCTTCGAAATTCAGGGCCGGTGCCTGGCCGCGGGTGCTGATATAACGCATGACTGGCTCCTCTAGAGCATTCTTGAGCAAGGGCCGCCGAACCTGCGGGGCCCTTGCCGCAAAACCATTAGTTCAGGTGTTCGACGCGGATCCGCACCACCGGCCCGACCACGCCTTGCAAGGCTTCCAGGGCGGCGATGGCATCGTTGATATGCTGTTCGAGCACGCGATGGGTGAGCAAGATCATCGGCACCTGGCCGTTTTGCTCCTCGACTTCCTTCTGCATGATCGACTCGATGTTGATACCGCGCTCAGACAGGATGCTCGCCACCTGGGCCAATACGCCCGGGTGGTCCTGCGCCTGGATGCGCAGGTAGTAGGCGCTTTCGCAGGCTTCGATCGGCAGGATCGGGTGGGCCGACAGCGAATCCGGCTGGAACGCCAGGTGCGGTACACGGTTTTCCGGGTCGCTGGTCATGGCGCGGACCACGTCCACCAGGTCGGCGATCACCGACGAAGCGGTGGGCTCCATACCGGCACCGGCGCCGTAGAACAGGGTCGAACCGGCCGCATCACCGTTGACCATCACCGCGTTCATCACGCCATTGACGTTGGCGATCAGGCGGTCGGCCGGGATCAGCGTCGGGTGTACCCGCAGTTCGATACCGGCCGGCGTGCTGCGCGCCACGCCCAGGTGCTTGATGCGGTAACCCAGGGCTTCGGCGTAGTTCACGTCGGCGGTGGTCAGCTTGGTGATGCCTTCGGTGTAGGCCTTGTCGAACTGCAGCGGAATACCAAAGGCGATGGACGCCAGGATGGTCAGCTTGTGCGCGGCGTCGATACCTTCCACGTCGAAGGTCGGGTCGGCTTCGGCGTAACCCAGGGCCTGGGCTTCGGCGAGGACGTCTTCGAAGGTGCGGCCCTTCTCGCGCATTTCGGTGAGGATGAAGTTGCCGGTACCGTTGATGATGCCGGCCACCCAGTTGATGCGGTTGGCGGACAGGCCTTCACGAATCGCCTTGATCACCGGAATGCCACCAGCCACCGCAGCCTCGAACGCCACGATCACGCCCTTCTCACGGGCCTTGGCGAAGATTTCGTTGCCGTGCACCGCGATCAGTGCCTTGTTGGCAGTGACCACATGCTTGCCGTTTTCGATGGCCTTGAGCACCAACTCGCGGGCCACGGTGTAGCCGCCCACCAGTTCGATCACGATATCGATTTCAGGGTTGGTAGCCACGGCGAAGACATCGTTGGTCATCGCAATACCGGTCGTTTCGAACTGAGGCTTTGGCGAACGCGTGGCAATTTGTGCCACTTCAATTCCACGCCCTGCACGGCGGGAAATTTCTTCAGCGTTACGCTGAAGTACGTTGAAGGTGCCGCCACCGACGGTCCCTAATCCACAGATGCCTACTTTGACCGGTTTCACTGAAGAACTCCCCATGAAACGGCCGACGCGAGGTCGGCCGTGGAAAACAGCCGCACGACTGCGGCGTTCAATTAGTGGCCTGTCGGCTTATCCACAGGCCATGATCGTCAAAGGTTCGACGATGCTGGTTTATTTGGCACTCAGCGCCAGTTTCGCAACTTGTGGTGCCGGCTGATAGCCCGGAATCACTTGGCCGTCAGCCAAAACGATGGCCGGTGTACCGTTGACGCCGATGGACTGGCCCAGGGCAAACTGCTTGGAGACCGGGTTGGCGCATTTGGCAGCCTTGATTTCCTTGCCGTCGACCATTTTGTCCATGGCCGCTTTTTTGTCGGCCGAGCACCATACGGCTTGCAACTGCTCGTCACCCGGCGAACCCAGGCCCTGGCGCGGGAACGCTACGTAGCGTACTTCCACGCCCAGCTTGTTCAGCGCGGGCACTTCGGCGTGCAGCTTGTGGCAATACGGGCAGGTGGTGTCGGTGAACACGGTGATGTGGGTCTTGGTCTCACCGATAGCCGGGTACACCACGGTCTCGGCCACTGGAATGCCATTGATCAGCTTGGAAACACCCAGGCGTTCGGCTTTTTCAGTCAGGTTGACCGGCTTGCCGTCCTTCAACTGGAACAGGTAGCCCTGGACGATGTACTGACCATCGGCACTGGCATACAGCACGCGGCTGCCCTTGAGCTTGACTTCGTACAGGCCGGCCATCGGGCTGGCGCTGATGCTCTCGATCGGGGTGTCGAGTTGCAGGTTGGCCAGGCTCTTGCGGATGGTCTGCTCGGCGGCGTCATCGGCGAAGGCAAAGGTGGAAACCAACGCAATGGCTGCGGCGGCAATAATCTGGGTCAAGCGCATGGGAACTCCTGAAGGCAGATGCAGGGACGCGCAGTAACACTGCTTGGAAACACAGGTCTGGGTCGTCCCCTTTGCTAACCGGCAAAGCCTACCACAGTTGGGCCGCAGGGCAGCCCGCGGCCGGATAAATTGGACGTTTTCAGCCTCGCGGGTGGTGCTTGGCGTGCATATCCTGCAAACGCGCGCGCGCCACGTGGGTGTAGATCTGGGTGGTGGATAAGTCGCTGTGGCCGAGCAGCATCTGCACCACACGTAAATCCGCACCGTGGTTGAGCAAATGCGTGGCGAATGCATGGCGCAGTGTGTGCGGCGACAGCGCCTTGCCGATCCCGGCGACCTTGGCCTGGTGCTTGATGCGGTGCCAGAAGGTCTGGCGAGTCATCTGTTCGCCACGCAGGCTGGGGAACAGCACATCGCTGGGGCGTCCACCGAGCAGTTCACTGCGGGCATCGCGCATGTAGCGCTCGACCCACACAATCGCCTCCTCGCCCATCGGCACCAGCCGTTCCTTGCTGCCCTTGCCCATCACCCGCAACACGCCCTGGCGCAGGTTGACCTGCTCCAGGGTCAGGCTGATCAGCTCGGTCACCCGCAGGCCGCAGGCGTAGAGCACTTCGAGCATGGCGCGGTCACGCTGACCGATGGCTTCGCTGAGGTCGGGGGCGGCGAGCAACGCCTCCACGTCGGCTTCCGACAGGGATTTGGGCAATGGCCTGCCAAGTTGTGGCATATCGACTTGCAGGGTGGGGTCGAGGGCGATCAGCTTTTCTCGCAGCAGATAGCGATAAAAACCACGTACGCCGGAGAGGAATCGCGCAGTGGAGCGTGGCTTGTAGTTCTGCTCCAGGCGCCAGGCCAAGTGGTCGAGAATCAGCTCGCGGCCGGCGTTGATCAGTTCGAGATTTTTCTCCTGCAACCAGCCATTGAACAGCGCCAGGTCGCTGCGGTAGGCCTGGCGGGTATTGTCCGACAGGCCTTTTTCCAGCCACAGGGCGTCGAGGAAACGGTCGATCAGGGGGTGGTCAATGGCAGGCATAGGGGCTCGAACAGAAAAGTGGGAGAGGCTGCTGGCATCCTATCTCGGACCTCAAATCGCAGGCACAAAAAAGCAGCCCGTAGGCTGCTTTTTTCTGCATCGGAAAGCTGGACTTAAGCCAGTTTTTCCTTGATGCGAGCTGCTTTACCGGACAGGTCACGCAGGTAGTACAGCTTGGCTTTACGTACGTCACCGCGACGCTTGACGGCCATGCTGTCGATTTGCGGGCTGTAGGTCTGGAAAGTACGCTCTACGCCAACACCGTTGGAGATTTTACGAACAGTGAAAGCACTGTTCACACCACGGTTACGCTTGGCGATTACCACGCCTTCGAACGCTTGCAGACGCGAACGGTCGCCTTCCTTCACTTTCACCTGAACGACAATGGTGTCGCCCGGGGCAAAGGTAGGGATCTCTTTGGTCATCTGCTCTGCTTCGAGTGCAAGGATGATTTTGTTAGTCATGCTGTGCTCCTAAGGTAAGTCAATGGACCTACCATCGATACGTTGTTAACTATCGTCCCGCGCGAGGATGTATTCCTCGAGCAGCTTCTTCTCTTCTCCAGAAAGCGAGCGGCTTTCCAGAAGATCGGCGCGTCGTTCATAGGTCCGACCAAGGGACTGCTGTAAACGCCAACGCCGGATGTGTGCGTGATTGCCACTTAGCAATACGTCGGGAACACGCTGATCCGCATACACCTCCGGTCGGGTGTAGTGCGGGCAATCCAGCAAACCATCCGTGAAGGAATCTTCCTCCGCGGAGTCCACATGCCCTAAAGCTCCAGGCAGCAGTCGTGTAACCGCATCTATCAGGACCATCGCCGGCAGCTCGCCACCAGACAGGACATAGTCCCCAATCGACCACTCTTCATCGACATGAGCTTCAATAAAACGCTCGTCAATGCCTTCATAGCGACCGGCAATCAGGATCAGTGCTTCCTCATTCGCCAGTTCGCGGACCCCAGCCTGTTTCAGCTGACGGCCTTGAGGGGACAGGTAAATCACCTTCGCCTTCTCCCCGGCGGCGGCCTTGGCCTGAACCAACGCGTCTTCCAGGGGCTTGATCTTCATCACCATGCCCGGGCCACCGCCAAATGGGCGATCGTCCACAGTGTGATGTCGATCCGTCGTGTAGTCTCGCGGGTTCCAACAGGTAAGCTGCAACAGCCCCTGTTTCACCGCCCGACTGGTGATGCCGTACTCGCTGATGGCGGAAAACATCTCGGGAAACAAACTGATCACTTCAATGCGCAAATTAGCCACGCTTAGAAGTCCGCGTCCCATTCCACCTTCATCTCGCCCGCTGCCAGGTCGACGGCCAACACACATTGCTCGGTATACGGCAACAGGCGTTCGCGATCATCCAGGCTGCCAGCGCAAGGCTTGACCACCATTACATCATTGGCGCCGGTTTCCAGAAGATGATCGATTTTCCCGAACAGTTGCCCGAGTTGATCAATAACCTTCAGACCTTCCAGCTGGTACCAGTAGTACTCGCCGTCGGTCAATTCAGGGAACAGGTTGCGCGGCACGCAGATCTCATAACCGGCCAGAAGACGAGCTTCTTCACGATCATCAAGACCCTTGAGCTTTGCGACCAGGAACTTGTCGCTCCCGCGTCCACTGACCAGCTCGACCTGTTTCACACTACCCTCGCGCTTGAGCGTCCAGGTTTTGTACTGCAACAGGTTTTCAGTCGGATCAGTAAAGGAATACACCTTCACTTCGCCGCGAACGCCATGAACCGAGTAAATCTTGCCGATAACGATCAAATCATCAGCAACAGCTGGCGTCGCGTTCATATTGCTCAGGCTGCGGCCTTAGCCGAGTCCTTCAACAGTTTTGCAACGCGCTCGGATGGCTGTGCACCCACGCTCAGCCAGTAGGCTACGCGCTCTTGGTTCACGGACAGACGAACTTCTTGACCACGAGCAACAGGGTTGAAGAAACCAACCTGTTCCTTGTGCGAACCGTCGCGCGGGTTGCGGCTGTCGGTTACGGTCAAGTGGTAAAACGGGCGCTTTTTGGAGCCGCCAAGGGCAAGACGGATTGTTAGCATGTGAACATCGTTCCTGTAGTCGGTGCTGCAAATCTAAATGCACAGCGGGCATAGGTGCCCGAAAGGCCGCATATTCTAAGGAATATCCGGACTTTTGCAAATGTCTTTTTCCGGCGCCTATCAGCGTGCCATCCAGATTTGCTATAGAGCCATCGGTTAAAACGGCGAGTCAGCGCCCGCCAACGGCGGGTTTGCTGGAGATCCCACATCCCTGTGGGTCGGAGCAGGAGCTGGGCCCCCGCTCGAATTCTTTACATCTTGGGCATGCCACCGCCGGGCAACATGCCGCCCATGCCGCGCATCATCTTGGCCATACCGCCCTTGGCGGAGAATTTCTTCATCATCTTCTGCATCTGCTTGTGCTGCTTGATCAAGCGACCGATGTCCTGCACCTGGGTGCCGGAACCCATGGCGATCCGACGCTTGCGCGAACCGCTGATCAGCTCAGGGTCGCGGCGCTCGGCCGGGGTCATGGAGTTGATGATGGCTTCCATCTGCTTGAACTGCTTCTCTGCCGCGCCCTGGGCATTGCCCATCTGCGCCAGGTTCACACCGCCGATGTTCGGCAGCTTGTCCATCAGGCCGCCGAGGCCGCCCATGTTCTTCATCTGTTGCAGTTGATCGCGGAAGTCTTCGAGGTCGAAGCCCTTGCCCTTCTTCAGCTTCTTGGCCAGCTTGTCGGCCTTGTCCTTGTCGAGGGTGGCTTCGGCCTGTTCGATCAGGCTGAGCACGTCGCCCATGCCGAGGATGCGCGAGGCGATACGCTCCGGGTGGAACGGCTCGAGCGCTTCGCTCTTCTCGCCCATCCCGATGAACTTGATCGGCTTACCGGTGATGGCACGCACCGACAGCGCGGCACCGCCACGGGCGTCGCCGTCGACCTTGGTCAGAATCACGCCGGTCAGCGGCAGTGCGTCGCCGAAGGCCTTGGCGGTGTTCGCCGCGTCCTGGCCGGTCATGGCGTCGACCACGAACAGGGTCTCTACCGGGTTGATCGCGGCATGCAGCGCCTTGATCTCGCCCATCATCTCTTCATCGATGTGCAGGCGACCGGCGGTATCGACGATGACCACGTCGATGAACTTGAGCTTGGCTTCTTTAATGGCGGCGTTGGCGATGTCGACCGGCTTCTGGCTCAGGTCGGACGGGAAGAAGGTCACGCCCACTTCGCCTGCGAGCATTTCCAGCTGCTTGATGGCCGCCGGACGGTACACGTCGGCCGACACCACCATCACAGACTTCTTCTTGCGCTCTTTAAGGAAGCGCGCCAGCTTGCCGGCGGTGGTGGTCTTGCCCGCACCTTGCAGACCCGCCATCAGGACGACGGCCGGCGGCACGGCGCTGAGGTTCAGGTCTTCGTTGGCCGCGCCCATCAGGCTTTCGAGTTCGGCCTGGACGATCTTCACAAACGCCTGGCCCGGGGTCAGGCTGCGGGACACTTCGGTGCCCACCGCGCGCTCTTTGACCGAGTTGACGAAGTCTTTCACCACCGGCAAGGCCACGTCGGCTTCCAGCAACGCCATGCGCACTTCACGCAGGGTGTCTTTAATATTGTCCTCTGTCAGCTTGGCCTTGCCGGTAACGTGGCGCAGCGTCTGCGAGAGACGGTCAGTCAGATTTTCAAACATGCGCGATCCTTTCAGGCCCTATTCATAGACCGAGGTAATGGCGGCCCAGGCTGTGGTAAATCGCTATTAAAAACAGCGCTCGGCGAGCCTGCGGCGTGGGCAGGTCGCGGATTATAGCGAAGACTGCGTCCATGCACACCCGCTGTCTGGCCCGGGAGTCTTTCGTGTTGCGCGGGGGTATGCCAAACTCAGCGCCTTTCGGGCTTGCCTAACAGGATTTATGCTCCCTTTGTCACCCAGTTTGCTACCCAGCCTCGCCGCCGCCATCTTGTACGCCGCTGCGACCGTCTATCAGGGCACTCGTCTGGCCCAGGGCACCAAGGCGGACAAACGCCTGTTGGTAGGCCTTGGTGTCCTCGCCTTGCTCGCCCATGCCGCGAGCCTGTTCACGCACTTGATGACGCCGGTCGGCCTGGCCCTGGACTTTTTCAGCGCCGCCAGCCTGATCGCCGCAGCCGTTATCGCGCTGACACTGATGGCCTGCTACCGGATCCCGGTCGAGAACCTGCTGGTACTGCTCTTCCCGCTGGGCATGCTGACGGTGCTGCTGGCGCAATTCGCGCCTACCGGTACGGTGCCGGTGATCGATGAAGAGCCGGGCATCCTCGCCCACATCCTGCTGTCGATCCTGGCCTATGGCATGTTCACCATCGCAGTGTTCCAGGCCTTGCTCCTGCTGCTGCAGGACCACCAGCTCAAGCACAAGCACCCGTCCGGGCTGATCAAGAACTTCCCGCCGCTGCAAACCATGGAAAGCCTGCTGTTCGGCTTCCTGTGGGCCGGCTGGACCTTGCTCTCGCTGTCGCTGATCTCCGGCTGGCTGTTCTTCGAAAACCTGTTCGCCCAGCACCTGGTGCACAAGACCCTGCTGGCCTGCCTGGCCTGGATCGTGTTCAGCGTCCTGCTGTGGGGCCGCAACCGCCTCGGCTGGCGCGGGCACAAGGCGATCCGCTGGACCCTGGCCGGTTTCTGCCTGCTGATGCTGGCCTATTTCGGCAGCAAGCTGGTTCGCGAATACATCCTGCATATCTGACGGGCGGCGATCATGGACAACTTGCCCCTGGAGCCGATGCTCGCGGTAATCGCCCTGCTGGTGTTATGGGCCGCGCTGTTTACTGCCATCGAAGCCGCCCAGCAACACTTGCTGGCCCTGCGCCCCGGTACACGCCAGGGCGACAAGGCGGCCACCCGCCTGAGCTTTCCGCGTAACAGCCTGATCCTGTGCAACAGCCTGTGTCGCGCCGCCGTGGTCATCCTGTGCACGCTGCTGGCCATATACGCCTGGGCGCAGAACGGGCCGTGGCTCGGCTGGCTGATCTCCTGCGCGATCCTGTTGATCCTGGCCGACTACCTGCCCCGCGCCCTGGCCACCCGCTATCCGCAAGCGGTACTGGGCTTCGGCAATACGCTGCTGGGCGTGCCACTGAAAATTGTCTACCCCCTGGCCTGGCTGCTCAATGGTATCAGTCTGTTGCTGCTGCGCCCGTTCGCGCGCAAGACCGGCGTGGTGAAGAAGAGCGACGAACCGCTGCCTGACCATGATGACGAACCCGAGCCCGAGATCGCCGAAGGCCGTACCCCCGGCATGCCGGGCATCCACGCTCTGGACAACATCACCGTCAACGACATCCTGGTGCCCCGCAGCGAAGTGGACGGCATCAACCTGGATGACTCGATCGAGGAGATCATCGAGCAGTTGCGCACCTCCCAGCGCACGCGCCTGCCGGTGTTCCACAGTGATATCAACCAGGTCGAAGCCGTGCTCAACACGCGGCAGATCCAGCACCTGTTGCCCGACGCGAGCCTGACCAAAGAGGCGTTGCTCGCAGCCTGCCACGAGCCTTACTTCGTCCCGGAAAGCACTCCGCTGCAACTGCAACTGCTGAATTTCCACAAACAGCAGCGCCGCCTGGGCATGGTGGTGGATGAATACGGCGAAGTACTCGGCATCGTGACCCTGGAAGATATCCTCGAAGAAATCGTCGGTGAATTCGAAAGCGAACAGAGTGCGGACAACCCGCATATCGAAGCGCAACCGGATGGCCGCTACATCATCGACGGCGCCGCCTCGATCCGCGAATTGAACAAGAGCCTGAACTGGCACCTGCCCAGCGACGGCCCCAAGACGCTCAACGGCCTGGTCACCGAGGCGCTGGAGACCATCCCTGACTGCGCGGTGTGCCTGAAAATAGGCCGCTACCGCCTGGAAATCCTCGAGACCGAGGACAACCGGGTGAGCAAGGTGCTGATCTGGCATACCAGCCGGATGCCGGTCGCCGCTTAGTTCCCAGACAAAACACAACCAAATAATGTGGGAGGGGCTTGCCCCTCCCACATTTTGACTTGTTGTGTGTTCAAACCCCTTCCTATAATCGGGGCGGCTTACCAGAGCCCCGCCCGACCGCGTGCTACCCGCACTGAACGCGTCCAGGCACCGCTTTACAGTGTCTGACCGGTGTTCGCTCCCATCCCGAGCCGCCCCGCGCACAACCCTGATCCATGGGTGTTCGACCAATAATAATCCGCGTCCAAACGCGCACTGACCGTCAGGGATATCGCCATGAGCACCACCTACAACGAGGCCGCACCTGCTGCCGCCCCGACCAACTCGACCGCACGGGTCGCCACGGCGAGCATCGTCGGCACCGCCATCGAGTTCTACGACTTCTATATCTACGCCACGGCTGCTGCGCTGGTGATCGGCCCGGTGTTCTTCCCGCAGACCTCCGGCACCGCGCAGATGCTGGCGTCATTCCTGACCTTCGGTATCGCCTTCATCGCCCGCCCACTGGGCTCGGCGCTGTTCGGCCACTTTGGCGACCGTATCGGGCGCAAATCGACCCTGGTGGCCTCGCTGCTGCTGATGGGCGTGTGCACCACGCTGATCGGCTTGCTGCCGGGTTATGACAGCATCGGCGCCTGGGCGCCGATCCTGTTGTGCGTACTGCGTTTCGGCCAGGGCCTGGGCCTGGGCGGCGAATGGGGCGGCGCGGCGCTGTTGGCGACCGAGAATGCGCCCAAGGGCAAACGCGCCTGGTTCGGCATGTTCCCGCAGCTCGGCCCTTCGATCGGGTTCCTGGCAGCCAACGGCTTGTTCCTGATCCTGGCCATGAGCCTCAGCGATGAGCAATTCCGCAGCTGGGGCTGGCGCATCCCGTTCATCCTCAGCGCGGCGCTGGTGATGGTGGGCCTGTACGCGCGGCTGAAGCTGCACGAAACGCCGGTGTTCGCCAACGCCGTCGCCAAGCAAGCGCCGGTCAAAGTGCCGTTGGTGGAGCTGTTCAGCCAGCACTGGCTGCCGGTGTTGCTGGGCGCTGCGTCGATGGTGGTGTGCTATGCGCTGTTTTACATCACCACTGCGTTTTCCCTGAGCTATGGCGTTTCAACCCTGGGCTACAGCCGCGAGACCTTCCTTGGCTTGCTGTGCTTCGCGGTGCTGTTCATGGGGCTGGCGACTCCGCTGGCGGCCCTGGCGAGTGACCGCTACGGACGCAAGCCGGTGCTGATCGTCGGCGCGATCCTGGCGATTCTGTCGGGCTTTACCATGGAGCCATTGCTGACCCACGGTTCGACCTGGGCAGTGGCGCTGTTCCTGGCGCTGGAGCTGTTCCTGATGGGCGTGACGTTCGCACCGATGGGCGCGCTGCTGCCGGAACTGTTCCCGACCCGCGTGCGTTATACCGGCGCTTCGGCGGCGTATAACCTGGGTGGGATTGTGGGCGCATCTGCCGCGCCGTTCTTCGCGACCAAGCTGGTGGCGATGGGTGGGCTGAGTTATGTGGGTGGGTATGTGTCGGCGGCAGCGTTGCTGAGCTTGATTGCGGTGCTGTGCCTGAAAGAGACGCGGAACAATGATTTGAATCGCGTGGGCTGATAGACCGCTATCGGGGGCAAGCCCCCTCCCACATTTGAATGTATTCACAAATCTAACTCTGTGAACAGGATCAAGTGTGGGAGGGGGCTTGCCCCCGATGCTTTTAGAGCTCTACCACCACGGCCTGGGAAGCCCGGGTCGCCTTGGCCCGGGCCGCTTCAATCGACTCATCCCGCGCCAACGCCACGCCCATGCGGCGCTGGCCATTCACTTCGGGCTTGCCGAACAGGCGCAGCGCGGTATCAGGTTCGCTCAACGCGGCGCCCAGGTTGGCGAACGCCGTCTGGGTCGACTGCCCTTCCACCAGGATCACCGCCGAGGCCGAAGGCCCGAACTGACGGATCAACGGGATCGGCAGGCCCAGGATGGCGCGCGCGTGCAGCGCAAACTGCGACAGGTCCTGGGAAATCAGGGTCACCAAACCGGTGTCATGCGGGCGCGGCGACACTTCGCTGAACCACACCTGATCCCCCTTGATGAACAACTCCACGCCAAACAGACCACGGCCACCCAGGGCCTCGGTCACCGCCTTGGCAACGCGCTCGGATTCCGCCAGGGCAATCGGGCTCATGGCCTGTGGCTGCCAGGATTCCTGGTAGTCGCCCTTCTCCTGACGATGGCCCACAGGCGCGCAGAAGGTGGTGCCGCCGATGTGACGCACGGTCAGCAGGGTGATTTCGTAGTCGAAGTCGATAAAGCCTTCGATGATCACACGGCCTTTACCTGCACGGCCGCCTTCCTGGGCGTAGTCCCAGGCTTTCTGCACGTCATCGACGCTGCGCAGCAGGCTCTGGCCCTTGCCCGACGAACTCATCACCGGCTTGACCACGCACGGGAAGCCCAGGTCCTGCACGGCCTTGCTGTAGTCTTCGAAGGTATCGGCGAAGTGGTACGGCGAGGTTGGCAGGTCCAACTCTTCGGCGGCCAGGCGGCGGATGCCTTCGCGGTTCATGGTCAGCGAGGTGGCGCGCGCGGTCGGGATCACGGTGAAGCCTTCGGCTTCCAGCTCCACCAGGGTGGCGGTCGCGATGGCTTCGATTTCCGGCACGATGAAGTGCGGTTTTTCCGCCTCGATCACCGCACGCAAGGCGGCGCCGTCGAGCATGTTGATCACGTGGCTACGGTGCGCAACCTGCATGGCCGGCGCGTTGGCGTAGCGATCCACGGCAATCACTTCAACGCCCAGGCGTTGCAGCTCGATTACCACTTCCTTGCCCAGCTCACCGCAGCCACACAGCAAAACGCGGGTCGCGGTTGGCGACAATGGAGTTCCGATTCGGGTCATCTCAGGTCCTCAGGGGAGCGGATCATTGGGAGAAAGGCCGGCATTTTACATGAACTGCAGGAATTGGCCTCAGTTGGCGACAGCCCGCTTGCGGATGCGCCAGGCCATGATCAGCCACACCACCGTGACCCCGGCGAACTTCGACGCCAGTGCAGTACCCACTACCGCCGGCGTGAGCGCGCCGATCAGGCCGAAGAAGATAAAGGTGTCGAGGGGAATGCTCAGCGCCGAACTGATCCACAGGCGGTCGTGCAGCGGACGCTTGGTGATGCTGAACACCAGCCAGTCGATGCACTCGGACACCGCGAACGCGGTGGCGCTGGCCAGGGCGATGGCCGGGTCGGACGTGACATACGACAGCACCAGCGCGGCCAGCATGGCGATGATTGCGCCATGGCCGAAGCGGGTTTGCACCATGTCGCGCAGGATAAAGACCAGGCCACCCCAGGCGGACCAGATGACGTCCAGGTGCGGGGCGGTGGAGAAGGCGAAGTTGATCAGCACGACGCTGCTGATATAGGCGATCAGGAAGAGCATGGGAGTGGACCTGTGAACAAGGGGCACAGGGTACTTCACATTTTGAAATATGTCGTCTGGGATGGCCCTATCGGGGGCTTGCCCCCGATAGCGTTGGTTCAGGCGCCGGATTTATTAGAGGCCATAAACACCAATCCACTCGCCACCGCCCGCTCATGACACAACCCCAGCACCACCCGGCGCTCGGCGTTATCCATGCGGCTCCAACGCGTAATCTCATCCACCGTACGCTGGCAGCCGGTGCAAATATCGTCATCGTCCAGCGCGCAAATGCTCACGCACGGCGACGCAACGGGGCGTTCAATCGGATTCATTCTTCCTGCTCGACCAGATCCCGCGCATAACGCTGTGCGTTGTGCACATAGTGCGCGGCGCTGGCTTCAAGCATGCGTTTCTGCGCGTCAGTCAGTTCACGCACCACCTTGCCCGGCGAGCCCATCACCAGCGAACCATCGGGGATTTCCTTGCCTTCGCCGATCAGCGAATTGGCGCCGATGATGCAGTGCTTGCCGATCTTGGCGCCGTTGAGGATCACCGCATTGATGCCGATCAGGCTGTAATCGTCCACCGTGCAGCCGTGCAACATGGCGTTATGCCCAATGGTCACGCCGGTGCCCAGGGTCAACGGGTAGCCCATGTCGGTGTGCATCACGCTGCCGTCCTGCACGTTGCTGTTCTTGCCGATCAGGATCAGTTCGTTGTCACCGCGCAACACCGCGTTGAACCACACGTTGGCGCCCTCCTCCAGCTTGACCTTGCCCACCAGCGTGGCATTGGGTGCCACCCAGCTCTGTGGATGAGTCTCGACGCGGGCGTCGCCCAGGCGGTATTTCATGGTTTTTCCTCACGGCGTTGCCATTCAAGCGATGGCTCAAGTATTGATGAAGCTCTTGGGTGGCTGGTGCAGGCTGATCTTGGCATCGTCATAGAGCAGATTGATCAGCTCGACGATCATGATGGCCGTCAGCCCCCAGATCTTGTATTCGCCAAACCGATAGCTGGGCACGTACCAACTGCGCCCCTGGTAATCGATCCGGTGGGTATGTTCGCGTGGGTCTTGTCGGAAGAAGTCCAAGGGCACGCTGAAAACCGCGGCAATCTCGGCATCGTTGGCCAAGTACTCGACGTAATCGGGGATCACGCCGACATACGGCGTGACCCGAATGCCATGCAGGGAGATCAAGGGGCTCAGCGGGCCGATCACTTCGACCAGCCCGGGCGGCAGGCCGATTTCTTCTTCGGCCTCGCGCAGCGCGGTGAAGATCAGGTCCGGGTCTTCGGGGTCGCGGCGCCCGCCCGGAAAGGCCACTTCGCCACCATGGGTCGACAGGCCACTGGCGCGCAGGGTCAGGATCAGCTCAGGTTCGTCACTGCGGGTAATCGGCACCAGCACCGCAGCCTCGGGGAAACGCCCGTCGGTTTCAAGCGTGTGGGGGGTGTGGTTGCTTACCCGGCGAAGTAGCTCGTCCAGCATGAGTCATCTCGGTCTGTTGGCTACCTTGCATCATGCACCAAAGCTCGCGGGTGCCCAACCCCAAAACCCGCCCGGTGTCGCTAAACGACAACTTGTTGCAGCGCCCTGCCCGTCACGCCAAGATAGACGCACTTTCCAGGAACCCCAGCATGAATTTCTGCAGCCAGTGCGGTAAACCGGTTACCCAACGCATCCCCGAAGGCGACGGCCGCCTGCGCTTTGTGTGTGATCACTGCTCGACCATCCACTACCAGAACCCCAATATCGTCGCCGGCACCGTGCCGGTATGGGGCGATAAAGTGCTGCTGTGCCGCCGCGCCATCGAGCCGCGCCTGGGCTACTGGACGCTGCCCGCCGGCTTCATGGAAAACGGCGAGACCGTGGAACAGGCCGCCATGCGCGAAACCCTGGAAGAAGCCTGCGCCCGCGTGCACAACCTGAGCATCTACACCCTGATCGACGTGCCGCATATCAATCAGGTGCATATTTTCTACCGCGCCGACCTGCTTGACCTGGACTTCGCCGCCGGCCCCGAAAGCCTGGAAGTGCAGTTGTTCGACGAAGCCGACGTCCCTTGGTCCGAGCTGGCGTTCCGCACGGTCGGGCGTACCCTCGAATACTTTTTTGCTGACCGTCGGCAGCAGGCCTTCCCGGTGCGCAGCGAGGCTGTAGAGCCGCGGGTGTTGCCCGCTCCATGACTAGGGATACCGTTTTAATGCGTTGGTTGCTTGCCCTTATCTGCCTGTCGTTCGCGACCCTGTCATCAGCCTCGACCGTGGAAACCCTGGGCGGCAAGACCGTCGAAAAGGTCCTGGTGCTCAAGTCCGCCCATCAGTTGCAGTTGATCAACGACGGCAAGCCGCTCAAGACCTACCGCATTTCCCTGGGCAAGAACCCCAAGGGCCACAAGCTGATCGAGGGTGACCGCCGCACGCCAGAGGGCCTGTACTGGATCGACTGGCGCAAGACCAGCGACCGCTTCAATCTGGCCATGCATATCTCCTACCCCAATATCAGCGACGCCGCCCGCGCCCGCCGCGAAGGCGTGAAGCCCGGCAGCATGATCATGATCCACGGCACGCCCGACAGCGAAGAGTACCCGGAGCAGTGGTTCCATACCCTGGACTGGACCGACGGCTGCATCGGCATGCGCAACGTGGACATGCGCGAAGTCTGGAACCTGGTCAAGGACGGCACCCTGATCGAGATTCGTCCGTAATCTCGTACCGTTCGTAAAATAATTCGAAAAAAAATCCCGCCCCCCTCTGCGCCCGCCGGTGAATACCAGTTCACCCCCGCGGGCTGCGCCGTTCTGTGCGCGAGAAAGACCTCTCTAATACCACTTCATACCAGGCCTCATTGTGGAGCCTTTAAACCGCTGCTCGCACCGTTTTAGCTGCATTGACATGGTATTTAAGTGGTATTAATTTCCGGCGAATACCGGGCGACAACACTCCAATAACCGCATCGGAAACCTGACAGATGAACCCCATCCTGGCCCTGCGCCCCGACGATAAACAATCCACGCCGCTGTACCTGCAATTGGCGCGCAAACTGGAAGCAGCGATCCATGCCGGCCAGTGGACCTCCGAACAGGCCCTGCCCTCGGAGCGCGTCCTCAGCGAGCAATTGAGCATCTCGCGAGTCACCGCTCGCAAGGCGCTGGAAGTGTTGTTTGCCCAAGGGCTGATCCGCCGCAATCAAGGCTCCGGCACCTATATATCGCCACGCTTGGAACAGCCGCTGTCGCGCCTTTCCGGGTTCAGCGAGATGCTGCGGCTCAAGGGTTTCGTGCCCAGCTCCCAATGGCTGGAACGAGAACTGACCCAGCCGACCCACGAAGAGATGATCCGCCTGGGCCTTTCGCCCGCCGATAAAGTGGCACGCCTCAAACGCTTGCGTAAGGCGGATGACACGGTGATGGCGATTGAAATGAGCACCCTGCCCGCCTCGGTACTGCCGCACCCGCAAGGCATTGGCAATTCGCTGTACGAATACCTCGAAAGCATTGGCAAACCCATCGTGCGCGCCCTGCAGCATGTGCAGGCGATCAACGCTTCCGACGAGTTCGCCGCGCTGGTGGGCATCGCCCCCGGCACCGCGATGCTGCTGATGACCCGGGTCGGCTACACCGCCGACAACACACCCATTGAAATCACCGACACCTACTGCCGCAACGACTACTACGACTTCGTCGCAGAGCTGCGCCGCCATGACTACTCCGCTGAACTGCGACTCTAGAGAACTGCCCATGTCCGAAGACAACATCCTCACGCCCAACGGCTGGATTCGCGGCCGCCTGGAGCACGAGCACGGCAAGGTGATCGCCATCGAAGGCATCCCTTGCGACCCGGCTGACAACGACCTGCCCTACCTGCTGCCGGGTTTTATCGACCTGCACGTCCACGGCGGCGGTGGCAAGGACATCATGGAAGGCAGCGATGCCTTCGAGACCATCACCCGCACCCACGTACGTTTCGGTACGACTTCTCTGCTGGCTACGACCATGACTGCGCCGGTGGATGAAATCTCAAGCGTACTCGGCCAGCTCGGCACCTTCTGCGAACGGCGTCCGACGGGCAGCGCCCGCGTACTGGGTGTGCACCTGGAAGGGCCTTACATCAATCCGGGAAAACTCGGCGCCCAACCCAACTTTGCCCACACCGCCTTGATGGCCGAAGTGGAAGCCTACCTGCGTCTGGCGCCGATCCGCGTGATCACCATCGCCCCGGAGATCGCCGGGCATGATGGCCTGATCCGCGCCCTCAGCGAACGCGGCGTGCGCATGCAGATCGGCCACACCCTGGGCAGCTACGAAGAAGGCGTCGCCGCCCTCGCCGCCGGAGCCACCAGCTTTACCCATTTGTACAACGCGATGAGTCCGTTGCATCACCGCGAGCCCGGCATCGTCGGCGCCGCGTTGGCCCACGCCAAGTACGCCGAATTGATCCCGGATTTGCTGCATGTGCACCCCGGCGCCATGCGCGTGGCGCTGCGTTCGATCCCATGCCTTTACTGCGTCACCGACTCCACTGCCGCCGCCGGCATGCCCGATGGCGAATACAAGCTGGGCAGCCACACCGTGACCAAATGCCTGGGCGGCGTACGCCTGGCCGACGGCACCCTGGCCGGCAGCACGCTGACCATGGACCAGGCGCTGCGCAACCTGGTGAAGATCGGCCTGCCCGTCAGCGAAGCCTCACAACGCCTGTCGCAATTTCCTGCGGACTACCTGGGCCTGGAAGAGCGCGGCCGCCTGCAACCCGGCAGTTTTGCCGACTGCGTGCGCCTGGACCGCTCCCTGACACTCACCGACGTAATGGTCGAAGGAGAAACCATTGACTTCAAAAATGCTTGAAGAGGCCCTGGCCTCCTGCGACGCCGTGTCGGCGCAATTGCAACGCCTGGACCCGCTGCTGGAGGAAGTCGCCGGCCGCCTGCGCCGCCAGCCGCCGCAAGTGGCGATGACCATCGCCCGTGGCAGCTCGGATCACGCCGCCAGCTACTTCGCCTACCTGGCCATGCAGCATGTGGGCATCCCGGTGGCGTCGTTGCCAATGTCGGTGGTGACCCTGCTGCAAGCCCCGTTGAAAGTCAGCGGCCAAGTGGCGTTCGGTTTCTCGCAGTCGGGGCAAAGCCCGGACCTGGTCAACAGCTTGCGCCTGCTGCGCAAACGCGGCGCCCTGAGCATTTCGCTGGTCAACGCTGAAGACTCACCGCTGGAAGCCGCCTGCGAATTCCACGTGCCGCTCTGCGCCGGGCCGGAGCAAAGCGTCGCCGCCACCAAAAGTTTTATCGCCACACTGAGTGCCAGCGCGCTGCTGATCGGCCACTGGAACCAGGAAGCCGACTTGCTGCAAGCCTGCCGCGCCTTGCCGGACGAACTGCGTGCCGCCGCCAGGCAGGACTGGACGGTTGCCATCGACGCCCTGCGCGACTGCCAGCAACTGATGGTGATTGGTCGAGGCGCCGGTTTTGCCATCGCTCAGGAAGCGGCGCTCAAGCTCAAGGAAACCTCGGCGATCCAGGCCGAAGCCTTCAGCAGCGCCGAGGTACGTCACGGGCCGATGGCACTGATTGGCGACAACTACCCCCTGCTGGTGTTCGCCCCGCGCGGCGCCGAGCAAGCCGGCCTGTTGAGCCTGGCCGCCGACATGCGTCAACGCGGTGCCCGCGTGTTGCTGGCTGCGCCGGACGATATCGCCGAGCGTGACCTGACCCTGAGCCGCGCCGAACATCCGACCCTGGACCCGATCCTGGCGATCCAGAGTTTCTACGTGATGGCGGCAGGTTTGGCCGAAGCCCGGGGCATGGACCCGGACCAGCCGCGTCACCTGAGCAAAGTTACCCGCACTCACTGAGTGGCGTTTTCCTGATGAGTACCGTGCCCATGTCCAACAACAATAATGACCTGACCCTCAGCGCCCCCCTCAGCGGACCGGTGCTGGCCCTGGGCAACGTTCCCGACGAAGTGTTCGCCAGCGGCGCAATGGGCGACGGCATTGCCATCGACCCGTTGAATGACTGCCTGCATGCACCCTGTGACGGCGTGATCATCCACGTCGCCCGCACCGGGCATGCGCTGACAATCCGCGCTGACAACGGTGCCGAAATTTTGATGCATGTGGGCATCGATACGGTGGAACTGAACGGCGAAGGCTTCGCCTTGCTGGTGAAGGATGGCGCGCGGGTAAGCAAGGGCCAGGCGCTGGTGCAGTTTGATCTGGACCGCATTGCACGCCAGTGCAAGAGCCTGGTCAGCCTGATCATCCTGACCAATGGCGAGCGCTTCGAGTTGCGCTCGGTGGCGGCTAGAACGGTCAAGGTCGGCGAGCCGTTGTTGCAGATCGTGGCGCGTTCAGCAGCGTCGGTGTCGACGCCTGTGGATAACTCGGCGGATGAAGCCAGCGCCCGCGTACGCATCACCCATCGCGGTGGTTTACATGCCCGCCCGGCGGCGTTGGTGCGCAAGGCTGCGCAGGGTTTCAGCAGCCAGGCCTCGCTGCACCTTGGCGATAAAACCGCCTCGTGTGACAGCCTGATCGGTTTGCTGGGCCTGGGTATCGGTGAAGGGGATGAGGTGCGTGTGAGCTGTCGCGGCAAGGATGCCGAAGCTGCGGTGCAGGCAGTGATCGCGGCCTTGTCAGCCGTCGTCAAGGAAGAACACCACACCCCGGTGGCCGCCGCGCCCCGTCGGGTCAATACCGAAGTGGGTGTGTTGCAAGGCGTGTGTGCCGCGCCGGGCCTGGTCTGCGGGCCATTGTTCCGCCTGACCGGTATCGAACTGCCGGCAGACACCGGCAAGCATGCTGCCGACGAGCAACTGCAACGCCTGGATGCCGCCCTGGAGCAGGTGCGCAGCGAAATACGCAGCACCCTGGATCATGCGCGCCAACGCAAGAACGTCGAGGAAGAAGACATATTCGCCGCCCACCTCGCCCTGCTGGAAGACCCGACCCTGCTGGGCGCCGCCACCGGCGCCATCGAGCACGGCAGTGCCGCCACTCATGCCTGGCGCGACGCGATCCAGGCGCAATGCGCCGTGTTACTGGCCCTGGGCAAACCGCTGTTTGCCGAACGCGCCAATGATCTGCGGGATTTGCAACAACGGGTACTGCGCGCGCTGCTGGGTGAAGCCTGGCATTTCGAATTGCCCGCCGGGGCGATTGTCAGCGCCCACGAACTGACCCCATCCGACCTGCTGCAACTGAGCGCGCAAAATGCCGCAGGCATCTGCATGGCCGAAGGCGGTGCCACCTCCCATGTGGCTATTTTGGCCCGCGGTAAAGGCTTGCCCTGTGTGGTCGCGCTGGGTGCCGAAGTCCTCGATGTGCCCCAGGGCCAACGGGTGGTCCTCGACGCCGCCAACGGCCGCCTGGAACTGGCCCCCAGCGACGCGCGACACGCCGAAGTGCACCAGATTCGCGACGCACAGAAACTGCGTCGCCAGCAGCAACAGGCCCAGGCTCAACAGCCGGCGCGCACCAGCGATGGCGTGGGCATCGAAGTCGCGGCGAATGTCGCCTCCAGCGCCGAAGCCTTGGTGGCGTTTGAAAATGGCGCCGATGGCGTCGGCCTGCTGCGCACCGAGTTTCTCTTCGTCGACCGCCGCACCGCGCCGGACGAACAGGAACAACGCCAGGCCTACCAGGCCGTGCTCGATGCCATGGGCGACAAGTCGGTGATCATCCGCACCATCGACGTGGGCGGCGACAAGCAACTCGACTACCTGCCACTGCCGGTCGAGGCCAACCCTGTGCTGGGCCTGCGCGGTATCCGCATGGCCCAGGTACGCCCGGAACTGCTCGACCAGCAACTGCGGGCGCTGCTGCAAGTCAGCCCGCTGGAGCGCTGCCGCATCCTGCTGCCGATGGTCAGCGAGGTGGATGAGTTGTTGCAGATTCGCCAGCGCCTGGACGAGTTGTGCGCCGAGTTGGAACTGACCCAGCGCCCCGAACTGGGCGTGATGATCGAAGTGCCCGCCGCCGCGCTGATGGCCGAGCAGTTGGCCAAACATGCCGACTTCCTGTCCATCGGCACCAATGACCTGTCCCAGTACACCCTGGCCATGGACCGCGACCACGCCGGCCTCGCCGCGCGCGTTGATGCGCTGCACCCGGCGCTGCTGCGGCTGATCGCCCAGACCTGCGCAGGCGCGGCGCAACACGGGCGCTGGGTCGGGGTGTGCGGCGCCCTCGCCTCCGACCCGCTGGCCACGCCGGTACTGGTCGGCCTGGGGGTCAGCGAGCTGTCGGTGAGCCCGCCGCAGATCGGAGAAATCAAGGACCGCGTCCGCCACCTGGACGCGGCGCAATGCCGGCAACTGAGCCAGGGCCTGCTCGACCTGAGCAGCGCCCAGGCCGTTCGCCAAGCCTGTCAATACCACTGGCCGCTGAGCTGACAACAACAAGAAAAAAGGAGACTCGCCATGTACCAACATTTCATCGAAGGCCTGCAACGCCTGGGCCGTGCACTGATGCTACCGATCGCGATCCTGCCGATCGCCGGCCTGTTGCTGCGCCTGGGCGACACCGATCTTTTGAACATCGCGGTGATGCACGACGCCGGGCAGGCGATCTTCGCCAATCTGGCGCTGATCTTCGCCATCGGCATTGCCGTGGGCTTCGCCCGCGACAACAACGGCACGGCGGGTCTCGCCGGGGCGATTGGTTACCTGGTGATGGTTTCCACGCTCAAGGTGATGGACTCGACCATCAACATGGGCATGCTCGCCGGTATCGCCAGTGGTTTGATGGCAGGCGCGCTGTATAACCGCTTCAAGGACATCAAGCTGCCGGAGTACCTCGCGTTTTTTGGTGGGCGACGGTTCGTACCGATTGTCACGGGGTTCTCGGCGGTCGCGCTGGGTGTGATCTTCGGCCTGATCTGGCCGCCGATCCAGCATGGCATCAACAGCTTCGGCGTATTGCTGATGGAGAGCGGCAGCCTGGGCGCCTTCGTGTTTGGCGTGTTCAACCGCCTGCTGATCGTCACCGGTCTGCACCACATCCTCAACAATATGGCGTGGTTCGTGTTTGGCACCTTCACCGACCCGGTGACCGGTGCCGTGGTGACCGGCGACCTGACCCGTTATTTTGCTGGCGACCCCAAAGGCGGCCAGTTCATGACCGGCATGTTCCCGGTGATGTTGTTCGGCCTGCCGGCTGCGTGCCTGGCGATGTACCGCAATGCATTGCCCGAGCGCCGCAAAGTGATGGGCGGGATTTTCCTGTCGATGGCGCTGACCTCGTTTCTGACCGGGGTGACCGAGCCGATTGAATTCGCCTTCATGTTCCTCGCGCCGTTCCTTTATTTGTTGCATGCGCTGCTGACCGGCCTGTCGATGGCGGTCACCAACCTGCTGAATATCCACCTCGGGTTCACCTTCTCCGGTGGGTTTATCGACATGGTGCTGGGTTGGGGCAAGTCCACCAATGGCTGGCTGGTGTTTCCGGTTGGCCTGGCCTATGCACTGGTCTATTACAGCGTGTTCAACTACTGCATTCGCCGCTTCAACCTGAAAACGCCGGGGCGTGAAGACATCCAGGTCGTGCAGGCGGAGGTGATGACGGATAACCAGCGCGCCCTGGCGTATATCCAGGCATTGGGCGGTGCCGAGAATTTACTGAGTGTCGGTGCCTGCACCACGCGTCTGCGTCTGGACATGCTCGACCGCAACAAGGCGGTGGATGCGGACTTGAAAGCGCTGGGCGCCATGGCCGTGGTGCGGCCGGGCAATGGCGGAAGCTTGCAGGTGGTGGTTGGGCCGATGGCCGATAGCATTGCCGATGAGATTCGATTGGCGATGCCTTCATTTGTTGCCAGTGCGCCGGTGATGGTTGCGCCTGTGGATAAGCCGGTGGCGGTGAATGTGCAGGAGGCCGAAAAATGGCTGAACGCCTTGGGTGGCCGAGGCAATGTGCGGCAGCTGGAAGCCGTGGCGATGACGCGGTTGCGGGTGGAATTGGGGGATGATTCGGTATTGTCCGAAGCGGATCTGACGGCACTCGGTTGCCAAGGAGTGAGCCAACTGGACAGCGGTGTTTGGCACTTGCTGATTGGTGACAAGGCTTCGGGGTTAGGTGAAGCATTGGAGCAGTTAGTCGCTCGCCCGATCAACGCCTGACCCCTGTGGCGAGGGAGCTTGCTCCCTCGCCACAGAGTAGGAACGATCATTAATGGCCGTCAAACTTTATTGACTTGCCACCTGTTGGACGCGTTCTGCCCATCTCGCGTAGTCACATAGAACGTATAGGACTGCTGTTGCGGTGTAGCTACAGCATGATTCCAGTCGCCCTGATTATCTGCAGTTATACGCACCTCTGGCTCACGATCATTGTGAAAAATCAAAGGTTGGTCAGGAAACAGCGCTTTCCCGTAGACAAATACCCGTGCGGCCGGTGTATCACCACCATTGGGGATGTCGACCCCCCCTCCAACCACCTTATCGATAGTAAGTGCCATGATTGCTCTCCGTTGCGATGAATGAGCACTTAGTAGAAACGGCGCTGGCGTTTTGCGTAACTGTCAGAGTTGACAGTAGACGGCTAAAAATTTCCACCCTAGTGTCAGTCGACACGGCAGAACACGGACGTTGCGGTCGCCCTGATGTTTTTTCATCGACTTGAAGAAACCGAGGCAATCATGAGCAAAGCCCTTGAGAGAAAACTGACACCGCAGCAATTGGAGCGCGTGCGCGCGGACTTCAAGCGCTACGACGCCAACGGCGATGGAGCCTTACTTCACGCCGGAGGATCTCAAGAAGTTGTTGAGTGAGGTCAACCCAGGCGGTAACAGCACCATCAGTTGGAAGGAGTTTCTGACTGACTACATTCGCGACCTGAATGCTGATAATTGAGGTGCCTGGACTGACGCCATCGCGGGCAAGCCCGCTCCCACATTGTTGATCTGTGAATACATTCAAAACGGTGGGAGCTGGCTTGCCTGCGATTGGCCTTAACTGGCAACTGGAGTGTTAAGACCAGGAATCTCATTCAAGTCCAACACCCGATCCACCATCAATTGGATACCTTCGAGCATCCGGTGAACTGCCAGTGCGATGTCTCGCTGGGCACCGTCGACTTCAAAGGCCAAATGGCCCGTCAGCGCCTGCACTGAAGCAATATCCTGGGCGGCATTGGCGAGTAGGGTTTCGCTGTCGAGGCTGAGTCGTACGCTGAAGAGTTGGTCGGTGGTTTGATAGCTGGCTGGGGGATTTGGGCTGTCTTTGATCATGGTAAACCTCTGGTGTGAAGTAAGAACTACCAGCATCACTTGCAGATGATGGGTGGCAGCTGTGTGCGGGCCTGCAAGACCGAGTCACCAGAAAACCTCGGTAGACCCGGAGGTCTCCCGCACACAGCCACCATAAATGGCGTCCATGAAAAAGCGCCGCAATTATAAAGGCGCTTACGAGTAACTGGTGATGTTTCGGCGGGCTTGCAGTCCCGATCGCTGAATTGGCAGCGACTGGCGAAGGTTAGTGAGGCGAGTTCCGAGGGACAACCTGAAAGGCTTGTCGGAAAGATCTGAGGCGCCTGTGCCGACGTCTTCGCGAGCAAGCCCGCTCCCACATTCGACTGCATTTTTTCAGGATAACCACGGCCGAATGTGGGAGCGGGCTTGCTCGCGAATGGGCCCTCACAGCCAACAAAAAACCCGCTGACCAAACTGGCCCAGCGGGTTTCTTGTTTTTGCAGCGTACGAATCAGAAATCCGCCAACTGCCACACTTCATAAGCCGGCGTCTCGTACGGATGGCTCAGCTTCAACGCGGCCACTACAGCCACAATCAACTCATCCGCCACCACCAGCTCAACCTTCCACTCTTCAACCACTTCAACCTGGCCCACCTGCCCGATAAACGGCTGACTGCCGTCCAACGCGCGGAATTGGCCCTGGCCCAGCACTTGCCAGGCGCAGCTGTCGTAGTTGCCGATGCGCCCGCCGCCAGCGGCGAAGACAGCGGTTTTCACCGTCTCCACGTGGCTGTCGGGCACGAAGAAGCTGAGCTTGTACACGGCCTCAGTTCACCCACACGCGGGCGTTGCGGAACATGCGCATCCAGGCGCCGTCTTCGTTCCACTCTTCCGGACGCCACGAGTTCTGCACGGCGCGGAATACACGCTCCGGGTGCGGCATCATGATGGTCACGCGACCGTCGCGGCTGGTAAGGCCGGTGATCCCGCGCGGCGAGCCGTTCGGGTTGGCCGGGTAGGTCTCGGTGACCTTGCCGTGGTTGTCGACGAAACGCAGGGCGACGGTGCCGGACAGGTCAGCTTCAAGCAAGGCTTCTTCACTGGCGAACTCGGCATGGCCTTCACCGTGGGCAATGGCGATCGGCATGCGCGAACCGGCCATGCCTTGCAGGAAGATCGAGTTGGACTCCTGCACCTGCACCATGGCAACACGGGCTTCGAACTGCTCGGAACGGTTGCGCACAAAGTGCGGCCAGAACTCGCTGCCCGGGATCAGTTCGCTGAGGTTGGACATCATCTGGCAACCGTTGCACACACCCAGGGTAAAGCTGTCGTTGCGCTCGAAGAAGCCCTGGAACGCATCGCGCGCACGGCTGTTGAACAGGGCCGACTTGGCCCAGCCTTCACCGGCACCCAGCACGTCGCCGTAGGAGAAACCGCCGCACGCCACCAGGCCTTTGAACTCGTTGAGGTCAACGCGACCGGCGAGGATATCGCTCATGTGCACGTCGATCGCATTGAAGCCGGCGCGATCGAACGCCGCCGCCATTTCCACCTGGCCGTTGACGCCCTGCTCACGCAGTACGGCAACCTGTGGACGAATGCCTTTCTTGATGTAAGGCGCGGCGATGTCCTGGTTGACGTCGAAGCTGAGCTTGGTGCTCAGGCCCGGATTCTCTTCTTCCAGGATCACGTCGAATTCCTGCTCGGCGCAGTCGGCGTTGTCACGCAGGCGTTGGATCTGGTAGCTGGTCTCGGCCCACTGGCGTTGCAGCAAGCGGCGCTGGCCGGCAAACACTGTGTCGCCATTGAACGAGATGTTGATCTCGCCATTGTTGATCGGCTGGCCGATCACGGCCACGCAGTCGTCCAGGCCGGCGGCGCTGAATTGGGCGAGTACGTCCGGGGTCGCGTCCTGGCGAACCTGGATCACTGCGCCCAGCTCTTCGTTGAACAGGATGCCGTTGATCTCGGACGCATCCTCGGCAACGCTGTCGAGCACGATATTCAGGCCACAGTGACCGGCGAAGGCCATCTCGACAACGCTGGTCAGCAAGCCGCCATCGGAACGGTCGTGGTAAGCCAGCAGGTGACCGTCGGCGTTGAGGCCCTGGATCACGGCAAAGAAGGCTTTGAGGTCCTCGGCGTCATCGACGTCTGGAGCCTGCTTGCCGAGCTTGCCATGGGTCTGCGCCAGGATCGACGCGCCCATGCGGTTCTGGCCACGGCCCAGGTCGATCAGGATCAGGTCGGTGGTGCCCTTGTCCATGCGCAGTTGCGGGGTCAGGGTCTGGCGGATGTCAGTGACCGGTGCAAAACCGGTGACGATCAGCGACAGCGGCGAGGTGACTGTCTTGTCGACGCCGTCTTCGTTCCAACGGGTGGCCATGGACATGGAGTCCTTGCCCACCGGAATGGTGATGCCCAGCTCAGGGCACAGTTCCATGCCGACCGCCTTGACGGTGTCGTACAGGCGCGCATCTTCACCCGGGTGGCCGGCAGCGGACATCCAGTTGGCCGACAGCTTGATATCGGACAGCTTGCCGATGCGCGACGCGGCGATGTTGGTGAGGGTTTCACCGATTGCCATGCGGCCTGACGCCGGCGCATCCAGCAGGGCCAGCGGCGTACGTTCGCCCATGGCCATGGCTTCACCGGTGTAGACGTCGAAGCTGGTGGCGGTGACGGCAACGTCAGCCACCGGCACTTGCCACGGGCCGACCATCTGGTCACGGGCCACAAGGCCGGTGATGGTGCGATCGCCGATGGTGATCAGGAAGCTCTTGCTCGCCACGGCCGGGTGGTGCAGCACGCGTTCGATGCTGTCGGCCAGTTCAAGTTGGCTTGGGTCGAAGTCATCGCCCAGCTCGGCTTCACGTACCGCCGAACGGTGCATGCGCGGGGCTTTGCCCAGCAGCACTTCAAGCGGCATGTCCACCGGGCTGTTGCCGAAGTGGCTGTCGGTGACGGTAAGCTGCGGTTCGGCAGTGGCTTCGCCGACCACGGCAAACGGGCAGCGCTCGCGTTCGCAGATGGCCTGGAAGCGCGCGAAGTCTTCTGCGCCAACCGCCAGTACGTAGCGTTCCTGGGATTCGTTGCTCCAGATTTCGTGCGGGGCCATGCCCGGCTCGTCGTTTGGAATGTTGCGCAGTTCGAAGCGGCCACCCCGGTCGCCATCGTTGACCAGTTCCGGGAAGGCATTGGACAAACCGCCCGCGCCGACGTCGTGGATGAAGCTGATCGGGTTCTTGTCACCCAACTGCCAGCAACGGTCGATGACTTCCTGGCAGCGGCGTTCCATCTCCGGGTTTTCGCGCTGTACCGAAGCGAAGTCCAGGTCTGCCGAGCTGGTGCCGGTGGCCATGGAGGACGCCGCGCCGCCGCCGAGGCCGATCAGCATCGCCGGGCCGCCGAGCACGATCAGCTTGGAGCCGACCAGGATCTCGCCTTTCTTGACGTGTTCTTCACGGATGTTGCCCATGCCGCCGGCCAACATGATCGGCTTGTGGTAGCCGCGCACTTCATCGCCACGCGGGGTGGTGATGGATTGTTCGAAGGTCCGGAAGTAACCGGTCAGCGCCGGACGCCCGAATTCGTTGTTGAACGCAGCGCCGCCCAGCGGGCCTTCGATCATGATGTCCAGCGCAGTGACGATGCGCTCAGGTTTGCCGTACGGCACTTCCCACGGCTGTTCGAAACCCGGGATCTGCAGGTTGGACACGGTGAAACCGGTGAGGCCCGCCTTGGGCTTGGCGCCACGGCCGGTGGCGCCTTCGTCGCGAATTTCGCCGCCGGAACCGGTGGCTGCGCCCGGGAACGGGGCAATCGCGGTCGGGTGGTTGTGGGTCTCGACCTTCATCAGGATGTGCACCGGCTCCTGGACCGCACCGTACTGGCGGGTCTCAGGGTCCGGGAAGAAACGGCCGGCGACGGAGCCGACGATCACCGAGGCGTTGTCCTTATAAGCAGAAAGAACTCCTTCGCTGTGCATCACGTAGGTGTTCTTGATCATGCCGAACAGGCTTTTTTCCTGGCTTTCGCCGTCGATGTCCCAACTGGCGTTGAAGATCTTGTGACGGCAGTGCTCGGAGTTGGCCTGGGCGAACATCATCAGTTCGATGTCGTGCGGGTTGCGCTTCAAGCCGTTGAAGGCGTTGACCAGGTAGTCGATCTCGTCTTCGGCCAGGGCCAGGCCCAGCTCGGTGTTGGCCTTCTCGAGGGCGGCGCGGCCACCGCCGAGCACGTCAATCGCGGTCAGCGGCTTGGGCTCGGCATGGCTGAACAGGCCGGCAGCCTGTTCCAGCTGGCTGACGATGATCTGGGTCATGCGGTCGTGCAGGCTGCTGGCGATCAGCTCGGCCTCGGCATCGCTGAACTGGCCCGCGACGTAGAAAGCGATACCACGCTCCAGACGCTGGATTTTCTCCAGGCCGCAGTTACGGGCGATATCGCTGGCCTTGCTCGACCAGGGCGAGATGGTGCCGAACCGTGGCAGCACCAGGAACAAGCGGCCATCAGGCTCTTGGACCGGAACGCTTGGGCCGTACTTCAGAAGGCGTGCGAGCACTTGCTGTTCGTCGGCGTTCAACACGCCGGTAACGTCGGCGAAGTGAGCAAATTCAGCGTACAGGCCTGTAACAGCTGGAACCTTCTGGCTCAGTTGCTCAAGGAGTTTGCTGTGGCGAAAGGCAGAAAGGGCAGGAGCGCCGCGCAGGATCAACATCTTCGGGACAGCCTCGGGAAGGGGGTGTGCTTTGAGGCCGTGCATTCTAGCGTAAACCGCCGCCAACGGCACCCGAAACGCTACCGGTGGCTGCCGCCGAACGTCAGTTGGCCGGATTACACCCCTTTCGCCGGGTCATGAGGGGCATTCGGCGCAGTTATTTTAACCGTCACAATCCCTCGCCAAGCCGCGTTTCTGCGGGTTGCAGCACAGTTTTGCCGGCGCTAGCAGACAACGTCCACGCTGTCGAGATATGGCGCCGTGGGCCGTTTGCGTATACTGCGCAGATGTTCTCCCCAACGGCTTTGCGACCGCGATGCGCCAAATGGCTCATCGCCACCGGACTCTTCCTGATGCTCAGCGCCTGTGTTGATAAACCCAGCACGCTCGAGCGAATCAAGGAGGATGGCGTCTTGCGGGTGATCACCCGGAACAGCCCGGCGACTTATTTCCAGGACCGCAACGGTGAAACCGGTTTCGAGTACGAACTGGTCAAGCGCTTCGCCGACGACCTGGGCGTGAAGCTGGAAATCGAGACCGCCGACAACCTCGACGACCTGTTCGGCCAGCTGGGCAAACCCAACGGCCCGGTCCTCGCCGCCGCCGGCCTGGTCAGCAGCGAACAGCGCAAGGCGCAGGTACGTTTCTCCCACCCTTACCTGGAAGTCACTCCGCAGATCATCTACCGCAATGGCCAGTCCCGCCCGACGAACGCGGCGGACCTGGTGGGCAAGAAGATCATGGTGCTCAAGGGCAGCACCCACGCCGAACAATTGGCGGCGCTGAAGAAGCAGAATCCTGCAATTGAATACGAAGAATCCGACGCCGTTGAGGTAGTCGACCTGCTGCGCATGGTGGACGAGGGGCAAATCGATCTGACCCTGGTGGACTCCAACGAAGTGGCGATGAACCAGGTGTACTTCCCCAACGTACGCGTGGCGTTCGACCTGGGCGACGCCAGCAACCAGAGCTGGGCTGTCGCTGCCGGTGATGACAACAGCCTGCTCAACGAGATCAACAGTTACCTGGATAAAGTCGAGAAGAACGGCACGTTGCAGCGTCTTAAAGACCGCTACTACGGGCACGTCGACGTGCTCGGCTATGTGGGTGCCTACACCTTCGCCCAACATCTGCAGCAGCGTTTACCCAAGTACGAGAAACACTTCCGCGCCTATGCCAAGGAAGAAAAGGTCGATTGGCGCCTGCTGGCCGCCATCGGCTATCAGGAATCGCTGTGGCAGCCGGCCGTCACCTCCAAGACCGGCGTGCGTGGCCTGATGATGCTGACCCAGAACACCGCCCAGGCCATGGGCGTGTCCAACCGCCTGGATCCCAAGCAAAGCATCATGGGCGGCGCCAAATACCTGGCCAAGATCAAGGATGAACTGGACGACAGCATCGCCGAACCGGATCGCACCTGGTTCGCCCTCGCCGCCTACAACGTCGGCACCGGCCACCTGGAGGATGCGCGCACGCTGGCCAAGCGCGAAGGCCTGAACCCGAACAAGTGGCTGGATGTGAAAAAGATGCTGCCGCGCCTGTCGCAGAAGCAGTGGTACAGCAAGACCCGCTACGGCTATGCGCGAGGCGGTGAGCCGGTGCACTTTGTGGCGAACATCCGGCGTTACTACGACATCCTCACCTGGGTGACCCAGCCGCAGCTGGAGGGCAACCAGGTGGTCGAAGGCAACTTGCATGTGCCGGGTATCGACAAGACCAAGCCGCCGGAAGATAACCCGCAGCTGTAAGAACACAGCAAAACCCGGTGGGAGGGGCTTGCCCCCGATAGCGGTGTGTCAGCTACAAATAAGCTGACAGATACATTGCAATCGGGGGCAAGCCCCCTCCCACATTTTGATCTCTATTTGGATTAGAGACCGGTGAGCAGATGGACTACGCCGCCCGTTAACACCATCACCCCTGCGACACCGGCCGCCTTCAACGCCACCTCATCCAACCGCCCCGCATCCTGCAACTGCACCCGCACCCGCGTCAGCGCCACACGCTGCTGCGTTTTGAGGTTGTCCGCGCCGCCCAACGCGCTGATTACTTCGGCCGGCAATAGACTCTGCGTCGGTGTTGCTACGGTCTCGGCAATCAAATCCGGCGTCAGGGCTTTCCAGAACGCCCGCTGCAATTTCTCGAACATGCTCAAAGCTCCATGACAGGTGAGGTTTCAACGGTGGCTGCGTGATATTGGCGCAAGGCCTCACGCACCTGGGCGGCTTCTTCCAGGCCCAGTACCTGGCGGGCGATGATCTGGCAGTCGGCCAGGTCCAGTTCGCGCACGGTGGCCTTGATGGTGGGGATCAACGGCACGCTGACCGACAACTCGTCCACGCCCAGTCCGATCAGCACCGGCACGGCTAGCGCTTCGGAAGCCAGCGCACCGCACACCCCCACCCACTTGCCATGGGCATGGGCGGCCTTGACCGTGGTGGCGATCAGGCGCAGCACCGCCGGGTGGAAACTATCGGCCTGGTTGGCCAGGCGCGGGTGGTCGCGGTCCATGGCCAGGGTGTATTGAGTCAGGTCGTTGGTGCCGATGGAGAAAAAGTCCACGTGGGGCGCGAACACATCCGCCATCAGCGCGGCGGACGGCACTTCTATCATGATGCCCAGCTTCGGCAGCTCGGTAAGCCCCAGCGCCAGTGCTTCCTCTTCAAGAATCCTGCGGGCCAGGTGCAGCTCCGATAGCAGGCTGACCATCGGCAACATAATGTGCAGCCGCGCAAAGCCTGCGCTGGCGAGGATCGCACGGAATTGTTCGCGCAGCAGCTCAGGACGTTCCAGGCACAGGCGGATACCGCGCAGGCCGAGGAACGGGTTGGTTTCGGCGTCCATCGGCACATAGGCCAACGGCTTGTCGCCGCCGACGTCCAGGGTGCGCACCACCAGGTTGCGCTCGGTGCCCAGGGCACGGGCGATGGCGGTGTAGGTGGCCGCTTGTTCATCGGGGCCTGGCGCGCGGTTGCGATCCAGGTAGAGGAATTCCGAGCGCAGAAGGCCGACACCTTCGCCACCCAGGGTCAGGGATTGCTCCACCTCCTGCAACGAGGCCACGTTGGCGGTGACTTCGACGTGATGGCCATCGCGGGTGGTGGCGGACAAAGACGCCTGTGCCACATCGCGCTGATGGCGGAGCGCCTGTTGCTTGCGCGCAATGTCCAGTCGCTCGATTTCGGCCAGGTCCGGCTCCAGGTGCAGCTCGCCCTTGTCGGCGTCGAGCAACACCTGTTTGCCATTGGCCAGCCCCAGCACCTCGGTTGGAACACCGCAAATGGCCGGTAGGCCGAGGGCGCGGGCAAGGATGGCGACATGGCTGGTCGCGCCGCCGCCAACGGTGACGAACCCCAGCACTTTGCGGGTATCCAGGCTGGCCGTCTGCGAAGGGGTCAATTGCTCGGCGATCAGGATCGCACGCTCCGGCAAGTCCCAGGCGTTGTCCTGAATACCCAGGATCAGTTTCAGCACACGCTTGCCGACATCGGCCAGGTCTGCCGCGCGCTCGGCGATCAGCGCGTTGCCCAGCCCCTGGAATAGCTTGGCGGTCGCGAGCGTGGCACTGTTCCAGGCAAACGCGGCGCTCTTGCCCTCCGCCAACAAACGGTGGGCTTGTTCCAGCAAGGTCGGGTCTTCGAGCAATTCCTGGTGAGCGCGGAAAATCTCGGCCTGGGCACTGCCGGCAGCCTTGTCCCGTAACGCCTGCAATGCCTCAGTGGCAGCCAGCAGGCCACGCGCCAAGGCAGCACGTTCGGTGGCTTCCCCCGTGCCTTGCTCAGTGATGGTCAGTTCAGGCTCAGTCACTTGAACAACCTGGCCAAACGCCGAACCCGGCGATGCACACACGCCCCGCAGCACGGTCGCCGACGACTGAATTTCGACGGGCTCGGCAACGCTCGCAATTACCTCGCCACAACCTTCAGCCAACAAGGCCACCAGCGCCTTGATCGCCTCTTCGGCATCTTGCCCTGCTGCGCTCACCTGCAAGCTGTCGCCCCGTACCGTTTGCAACGCCATGATTGCCACCAGCGACTTGGCGTTGGCGCTCTGGGTTTGCTTGTGCAGGTAGATGCTCGCCTTGAACCCCTTCGCCGCCTGGGCGAACACCGCCGCCGGCCGGGCATGCAAACCGTTGGCATTGGGTAAGGTCAACGGCTTGGAGAACAGCGCATCGCCCTCCTCCTCGTCCACTGCGCCAACGGCTTCACCGGGGGATAACTGCAGCAACGGCTGGCCGACGTCCACACCATCGGTGGCCAACACGCTGAACGGTTCGCCGCTGACCACCAGCATCAAGGTCAGCAGACTGCGCGCATGGAGCGCCACGTAGTCGGCATCGAATTCGATCAACGGCTGCCCGGCCTCCACCCGCTGGCCTTCCTGCACCAACCGGGTGAAGCCCTTGCCCGCCAGGTTCACGGTGTCCAGGCCAATGTGCATGAGCACCTGGACGCCGTTGTCGTCGGTGATGCTGACGGCATGACCACTGTCCTGTATATTGCTGATCGTCCCGGCCAATGGCGCGCAGAGGGTCTGCGACGTGGGGTCGATGCACAGGCCATCGCCAATCAGGCGGCTGGAGAAGACCGGGTCGGGCACCTTGTCCAGCGCCAGCAGCACACCCGACAAGGGCGCCAGTAATTCCAGGGGTTGAGTTGTGGTCATGACTTCACCTGTTGTTTTGTTCCGTAGATATCATTGAGCGGAGGAAGGGTCACTTCCACCAATACTCAACCTGCACACCAACGTTCGACCCATGCCGCGCCGTGCCATACGAGCCGGTATCGGACAACGCCGACCCCGCCGCCAATTCATTCGCTGCACGTTTAGCCGCTTCGTTCCAGGTGGCATAGGTGTAGTACAAGCGCACCTCCGGCCGCGCCCAGAAATCCGGGCCTTTGGGCGACCAGGTCGGAGCGAAGGTGAATTTGCTCAGTTTGCGCGTCCCGCCCGTCGCCTCGACCTGATCATGCCCAAGCTCGGCGACCAGTTTGAACTGATCGCTGATGGCGTACGCCGGACGCACACCGAGGGACATCCAGGTCTGGTCCTGGCTGCCCGGACGAATATCCTTCTGGTACACCGCTTCGATCTGCCCACCGAAACGCGGGGTCACCTGCCAATCGAAAAACTCCACGGCGCGGTAACTTTTGCTGCTGTTGTCCAGGAAGGTATTGCCGGTGTAACCCAGGCCGGTGCCGGGGCCTTCGCCGTACTGCAAGGCGAACTTGTTCTTGCCGCCCAGGAAAGGTTTTTGCACGTGCTGCGCGGTGAGCGCCCAACCGCTGTTGGTGTCGCGCCCGCCGGCTTTTTCGATGTAGCTCAGGCCCAGTTCCAGCTCGCCGCCGGGGTTGGTCTTGAAGCCCGCGACGTTGAAGTCGTGACGGGTGGCGTATTCCTTCTGGTACAGGTTGTCCTTGCGGGAAATGGCATAGCTGTACTTGAGGTCGCCGATCAGCACGTCCTCGATACCACCGCCCGTGGCGCTCTGGTTCCAGTAGTAGAAGTCGGAGATATGGATGTCGTTACGTTTGTAGTAACGCCGGCCGGCCCACAGCGAACCGCCATTAAGGGCTGGCAGGTTGGACCACTGCGCATACATCTGCGGCATGCGCGCGGTGCCGTTGTTTTCGCCCTGGAACTTCAGCGCGCGGTCGTACTTGTTGTAGAGCGATGCCATGGCATCGACGCTGAGCACCGAGCCGTCGTCGAAGGTGAGCAGGTCCTGGCGCAACTCCAGTTCGGCGTACTGCTCGCACTCGTTGCCCAGACGGTATTTGGTTTGCGCCCCGGGTAATTGGAAACACTGCTGTGGGCCGCTGCCCGTCGACGTCCCCGCGCCACTGCGCACGTAACCCGCAAATTCCAAGGCTTGAACGCCAAGAGGCAGGCTTAGACAAGACGCAACGAGGCCCAGCTTTATTGTTGTTTTCATAAAGCACTCCGATATTTTTATTATGTTTTTTGCAGCGCCCCGTGCTCCCACACGGGGTTACAGCGGGTCTCAGTCCTTGAGGTGCAGCACGAACGATTCGTAAGGGCGTAATGCAACCGTGCCCGTTCGCGCCGGGCAGTCGGGGTAGTTACTGATCAGCAGGCGTTGTTCAGTCGCCTGGTTGATCACGTTGTCCGGCAGTTGGATTTCACAGGGCGTGCCGTAGAAGTTGTTCAGCACCAGCAGGCGTTCGCCATGGCCTTCGCGCAGGTACGCCCAGACTTGCGAGTGGCCTTGCAGCAGCTCGCGATAAATACCTTCCTGGATCAGCGGTTCATGACGGCGCAACGCAATCAACGCGCGGTAGTGATGCAGCACGGACTCGGGGTCATCCCGTTGGCTTTCGACGTTGATGATGGAGGCATTGGCCGGAATGCCGATCCAGGGTTCACCGCTGCTGAAACCGGCATTCCTATCGGCATTCCACTGCATCGGCGTACGGCCGTTATCGCGGGACTTCTGCATGATCGCCGCCATGCTCGACGCTTCGGATTCCCCCGCATCACGCTTGAGTCGGAAGATGTTCAGGGTCTCCACATCGCGGTACTGCTCGATCCGGTCAAAGCCCGGATTGGTCATGCCCAGTTCTTCGCCCTGGTACACATACGGCGTGCCCTGGAGAAAGTGCAGCGCGGTGGCGAGCATCTTGGCCGAGACCACGCGATGTTCACCGTCATTGCCGAAACGCGAGACCACCCGCGGCTGGTCGTGGTTACACCAGAACAGCGCGTTCCAGCCGCCACCGGCCTGCATGCCCAGCTGCCAGTCAGAGAAGATCTGCTTGAGCTGCAGGAAGTCGAAGTCAGCCTTCACCCACTTCTGCAGGTTCGGGTAATCGACTTTCAGGTGATGAAAGTTGAAGGTCATCGACAGCTCTTTCGACGCGGGATTGGAGTAGCGAATGCAGTGCTCGAGGCTGGTGGACGACATCTCGCCGACATTGATCAGGTCATGCCCCTCGAAGACTTCGCGGTGCATTTCCTGCAGGTATTCATGCACGTTCGGGCCGTCGGTGTAGAAACGGCGGCCGTCGCTGGTGTCCTCGGGAAAATCGGCGGGCTTGGAGATCAGGTTGATCACATCCAGGCGGAAACCGCCCACGCCCTTGTCGCGCCAGAAGCGCATCAGCTTGAACACCTCGGCGCGCACCTTGGGGTTGTCCCAATTCAGGTCGGCCTGGGTGTGGTCGAACAGGTGCAGGAAGTACTGGCCGGTTTGCGCCTCGTACTCCCAGGCCGAGCCGCCGAACTTGGATTCCCAGTTGTTCGGCTGGTCGCGCCAGATGTAGAAGTCGCGGTACGGATTGTCCAGGCTGCTGCGTGCCTGCTGGAACCATTCGTGCTCGATGGAAGTGTGATTGACCACGATGTCGAGCATCAGCTTGATGCCGCGCTTGGCCGCTTCGCTGATCAGCAAGTCGCAGTCGGCCATGGTTCCGTAGCTGGGGTCGATGGCGTAGTAGTCGCTGATGTCGTAACCGTTGTCGCGTTGCGGCGAGCGCAGGAATGGGGTGATCCACAGGCAGTCCACACCCAGCCACTTGAGGTAGTCGAGCTTGTCCACGATGCCCAGCAGGTCACCGGTGGCGTTACCCGCGTGGCTGTGGAAGCTTTTGGGGTAGATCTGGTAGATCACCGAGTGTTGCCAGTCTTGCATGGTGGGCTCCTTCAGTTGATTGTTGTGCAGGCCTTTCGGGCCTCATCGGGGGGCAAGCCCCCTCCCACATTTGAAATGCGTTTCAATGTGGGAGGGGGCTTGTCCCCGATTGCGATGGTTCAGGCGACGCGATATCCAGGCCGAACAATTTTCATGCTCAACGCACAGGTCAGGACAAACGGCACCACGATCGCGATGACCATCCCGATCACAAAGCTGGGGATGTACTGCGGAATGATCGAAATGAATCCAGGCAAGCCACCGACGCCGATGGCCGACGCCTGCACCTTGTTCAGCGACAGGAAAATGCTGCCCAGCGCCGAGCCGAGCAGCGCGGCATAGAACGGGAACTTGAAGCGCAGGTTCACGCCAAACATCGCAGGTTCAGTGATGCCGAAGTACGCGGAAATCGCCGAGGTCGAGGCCATGCTTTTGTCCCGTGCATTACGGGTGGTGTAGAACACCGCGAGCGCGGCGCTGCCCTGGGCCAGGTTGGACATGACGATCATCGGCCAGATGAAAGTGCCTCCCTGGGTGGAGATCAGTTGCAGGTCCACGGCGAGGAACATGTGGTGCATGCCGGTGATCACCAGCGGCGCATACAGCAGGCCGAAAATCGCCCCGCCGACCATAGGCGCCAGGTCAAACAGGGTGACCACGCCTTCGGTGATCAGGATGCCGAGGTGACGGGTCACCGGGCCGATGATGGCCAGGGCCAGCACGCCGGTCACGACGATGGTGGTGATCGGCACGACCAGCAGTTGAATCGCGTTGGGCACCCGCGCCCGCAGCCATTTCTCGATGACGCTCATCACGTAGGCCGCCATCAGGATCGGCAGGATCTGCCCCTGGTAACCGACTTTTTCAATCTTGAACCAACCGAAGATATCGAAGTACGGCAGGCTCTGGCCGTCGAGACCGGCCACCGCCTTGCCGTAGTTCCAGGCGTTGAGCAGGTCCGGGTGCACCAGCATCAGGCCGAGCACGATGCCGAGGATTTCGCTGCCGCCAAACCGCTTGGCCGCCGACCAGCCCACCAGGGCCGGCAGGAACACGAACGAGGTGTTGGCCATCAGGTTGATCAGGCTCCACAGGCCATCCAGGTCCGGATAAGCCTCCAGCAGCGTCTTGCCCTCGATGAACATGCCCTTGGCGCCCATCAGGTTGTTCACGCCCATCAACAGGCCGGCGATGATCAGCGCGGGCAGGATCGGCATGAACACATCGGAGAACACCCGCACCAGGCGCTGCATGGCGTTGGTCTTGTCGGCGCCCTTCTTCTTCACGTCGGCGATGGTCGCGGCGGCGAGGCCGGTCTGTTCACGCAGGGCGGCGTAGACCTTCTCCACTTCGCCGGGGCCGATCACCACCTGGAACAGACCGCCGGTAAAGAACGAGCCCTTGACCAGATCCACCTGGTTCAGCGCGCTGCCGTTGACCAGGCTCGGGTCCTTGAGCGCCAGGCGCAGACGGGTCACACAGTGGGCAGCTTGCTCAAGGTTGTCGCTGCCCCCGAGGTTCTCGAGAATCTCGCGGGCGATATTGGAATAGTCGTGGCTCATGCTTGGTTTCCACTTTGGTTTTTTTTATTGGGGGCAGTCATTGGCAGCACGCCGAGGGCAAAAGTACTCGTCTGTACGAGTTAAAGCAACAACTCGTCTGTACGAGTTACATATTGTTTATCTTTTGTAGGACAGCGCGTCGCTGCAAGCCGCATGAACCAAGGGTCTAATGGACAAACCGCCTCTCTGCCACTAAGGTTCCTGCCTTGACCGCAACCCCGGCAAAGAGCCATCCCCATGAGCAAATACAACCAGATCTATACGGATCTGCTTGCCAGCATCACCACTGAACGCCTGCAACGCGGCACGCGCCTCCCCTCCGAAACCGAACTGATGGACAGCTACCAGGCCAGCCGAGGCACCGTGCGTCGCGCCATCGAGCAGTTGCAGGAGCGCGGGTTTGCGCAAAAGATCCACGGCAAGGGCACCTTCGTGTTGTCGCCCAACCCGATCGAGTTCCAGCTGGGCGGCATCGTCAGCTTCCACGAAACCCACGCCGACCTGGGCGACGACGTACGCACCGAAGTGGTCGAATTCACTCAGTTCCCACTGGAAGGCTCACTGCTGCAACACATCGAAGCCGAACCCGGCACCCTGATCCCCCGCATCAAACGGGTACGGCGCATCGGTGGCAAACGGGTGATCCTCGACATCAACCACTTCGTGGCCGACGTGATCCCCGGCCTGGACCGCTCGATTGCCGAGCAGTCGATCTACGCGTTTATCGAACAGACCCTGCAACTGCAAATCGCCTACGCCCAACGCACCATCGAAGCCCTGCCGCGCAGCAAGAACGACCAGACGCACCTGGACCTTGAGGGTCAGAGCCATGTGATCGTGGTGAGCAACCAGACGTTTTTGCAGGACGGGCGGCAGTTCGAGTACACCGAGTCGCGGCATACGTTGGATAAGTTTTACTTTTCGGATATTGCGCGGCGTTGAGCATGAGTCGGGAAGATCATTGCACTGCGATGCTTTTTGCCAGGCCTGCTGCCCAGGCAGCGGCCATCTTCTCTCCTACCGCCGCAAACTCTGGGTGAGTGCTTTGATACTCGGAAAGCTCTGCCATCGCCTGAGCCATTCCGTCTTGCACTCTGGCCAGCAGTTCGTTGCAACGTGCCTCGGACAAGCCGCACGAACTGCGCCCGAACTGGACCAGCATCTTGCGCTTGGGCCAGGCCTTCGAACCACCGAGCAACAAACCCATGATGTCGTTGCAGTTGTACACGGTTGTGGTCACCAGGTCGTAAGCTGGTGCCAGCCAAACGTCAGCATCCTGTGCGCAATTCTCATACAGCAAGCCGAAGTTTTTCAGGTGAGCGTCACCGTTCTGGATGCCAGCAGAAAGTGCCACCATCAAGAAGAAGTCTTCCAGCGTTCTGGTGACACGGCTGGGCGTGACAAATGACCTGATCAGCTTCGCGCATCCCTGGTAGCTTCCGTCATATTTCTTCGCGGTTCCCCATCCCGATAGAACGCACATATCCTCAAATTCGAGGTAGGCGCTTTCACTGATGTCGAACCGTTTCACCACCAGGAATTTCCCGTGTTGGCTGAGCTGGACCTCAGGCACGCCGCTTGCGCCGATATATAGCCGCTCACGTTGACTGGTCATGGATATTCTCCGATTTCAGCTCATCAAGGGTCTTGCGCCGACGCTTGGGGATGGCCGTCAACTCATATCCCAAGCCCTCAAGAATGGCTGCGACCTTGCGAATCCCCACTTCCGGGATGGTATTGTTCTCAATCCCCGAGATGGTGGCGCGACTCATGCCATGCCGTTGTGCGAGCTGGCTTTGTGAAAGGCCTGCGGCTTTGCGGAGCTGCCTAATCAATAGTCCTAAATCGTTCATGTCGACACGCATCCAATGCAATGCAAAATTGCGTAATACTGCATTAATGCATCCTATACGATGCGCTGAATTTTGAATGGTGCTTTATCCGTGCGCGGCTGGTTGGGCGCTCGCGCACCAGAAATACAAACCTGCGGCCAGAGCTGCCTTGACTCAGCCTGGAACTACGCCGCCAATGCCGACGACTCCATTGCCAATGACGCGTTATGAAACATGATGAGTAGATACTTTCCCTGTCGTCGGGCATTGGCCGGCTTATACAAAGCCTGGGTGGTGATGCTCAGCGCTCTTCTCATCGCCTGCCAATCGCCGCGCGAGGCTCTGCAACAACTGGCTGAGGAGCACCATCGACAATGGGAGGTCCTGCCGGGACAGCACTTCCCTCTCTTCATAGTTGCTCCGCACACTGCAGAAAAGATGACTCGCCTGCGTGTGTACCTGGAAGGCGATGGCCATTCATGGGCGACGGCCACTCAACCCAGCCTGGATCCGAGCCCGCACAATCTGTTGGTACCACGGCTGGCGATCAATGATCCGACACCAAATGCGTACCTGGCACGCCCCTGCCAGTTCGTCATGGTCGCTGCCTGTCAATCGGCACTCTGGACCCATCGACGATTCTCTCAGGAAGTGGTCACAAGCCTCAGCCAGGCGCTGGATCAATTAAAACAGCGCTACGGCAACAGTGAGTTCGAACTAGTCGGGTACTCAGGTGGCGCCGCTCTCGCCCTATTGTTAGCGGCGCAGCGCAATGATGTGACCCAGGTGCAAACCCTTGCAGGCAATCTCAGTCCACGCCTGTGGGCGACGATGAAAGGCCTGTCACCACTCGATGGTTCACTGGATCCGCTGGACTATCGTAGCCGACTCGCCTTGTTACCCCAGCGTCATCTCATCGGCGAAGCGGACCTGATTATTCCAAGTGGGTTGGCTGATAGGTACCAACAGGCGCTTGATTCGCCCCTCTGCGAATACATCCATGTACGGGGAGCAAGCCATGATAAGGGGTGGGAAGCGACCTGGAGCCACTGGGTTAAAACGCCATTAACCCATGGAGATCCTGAGATTGAGGGTAAACAGGCCCGCTGAACCTCCCCGTACAACTACAAAAAATCACGTCGACGTCGCATTTTTTATGCTTTTTTTCTTCACCGATCCTTTTTGTAATGAATTGTCCTACACGCATCGTGTAAATTCCCACGCGCTTGAATCAGCAATTCACTGACAAGCTGGCAGGGATGCCTAAAACAGACGCTGACGCGTGGGTTGTTCCCTGTCAGTTTCTGCCCTGTAAGGATACTGCCTTGAATATTTCCCACCTGCGCCGCTCGTTGTTGGCGCTGTCCGTCGCGACGGCTACCGCGACAGCATATGCCGTACCCGCCCCCAACTTGAACCACGATCTGAGCACAGGGGCATACAGCAGCTCCGGTGACGTATTCAATAACGCCACCTTCACCGGGACATCGCAAAACGCAGGTGTAGAGCTGACCAACGTGACCCTGACGGGCAACCTGGTCAACCAGGGCAAAATCAACCTGACGGCTGCGACCCCCACCGACTTCCCGTCCGGTATCGCCATGACCCTCAATTCCAACGTCGGTGGCGACTTGGTAAATAATGGCGATATCACGGTGAGCGGCAACGCCGGCGTCGGGCTGGACCTGTATCTGGCAAAGATCGCTGGCGGTGTGAACAACGACGGCAACATCACTGTGACAGGCGCCAATGCCGAAGGCATGCTGATCACCTCATCCCAGGCGCGCATCAATAACTCGGGCACTATCACCGCACGTGGCATCGACTCTGTGGGTATCGACATCGAGAAAGCACGCTTCACGGGTCAGATGACGAGTGGCATCTACAACAGCGGGACTATCTCCGCTGACGGGATCGGTATCCGCTTTCGCAGTCTCGATACCTCCGGCGGTTCAGACACCCTCTCCATCAGGCAGACAGGTGGCCTGATCGAAGGGGGCACCGCAGCCATTCTGGCGGACGACAATGCCCCACGCTCGTATTTCTACTGGGAGGGTGGTCAGGTCAAGGGTGACCTGCTGGGCCTGAGTGGTGTGCTGGTGCGAGGGGACGCGCTGTTCGATGGCTCGACCATCCGCGCCAGTTACGTCGATATCGGCGATGGCCGCCTGACGCTGCTTCGCCCGCAGACCACGATTGTGGGCGACCTCGACCTGGACAGCGCCACCGCGCGCCTGCGCCTGCTGCTGGACAACAACACGCAGCCCAACACGCCGATCCTGAAAGTCACCGGTAATACCTTCTTCTCTGCAGGCAGCCAGATCGAACTGCAGGCGCGCTCCGATGATTTCCGCACGTCGGCCCAGGGCACGCGCTACACCCTGATCAACTCTGGCACCTGGGAAGACCCGCAGAACCTGTCCGTGGTGTCGTCCTCGGCGCTGCTTGAAGTGAAGAGCTTCGGCATCGAAGGCCAGGACGTGAAAGCACTGGTTGCCACCCGCAGTGATGAGGTGATCACGCAAGACCTGATGAGCGCCCGTGGTTCGCGCAACGCGGTGAGCGCCATCAAGCCATTCAAGAACACGCTCATGGGCCAACTGGACGAAAGCGACCCGGTATTCCAGCAATTCGCCAACGCCTCCTCCAGCGAAGAACTGGCCAAACTGGCCGAAAGCCTGACCCCCGACGTCAGCCGTGGAGCGATCAACGCAGCCACCAGCAGCCAGAACCTGGTTGCAAGTACTATCAACCGCCGCGCCAGCAAAGCGCGTAGCGGCCTGTCCTCCGGTGACGTGCTGGCCGAACAAGGCGTATGGCTGCAAGCGCTGTCCAGCGATGCCAACCAGGACAGCCGCCACGGTATCGACGGCTATGACGCCAACACCAACGGCATCGCCGTAGGTGCCGACGGCAAGCTCAATGCCGATACCACCGTGGGCCTGGCTTACAGCTACCTGACCAGCGACGTGAAAACCGACCGGGGCAACAAAACCGACGTCAGCGGCCATGCACTGACCCTGTACGGCAACTGGGCCCGTGACAACTTCTTTGTCGACACCTCGCTGATGTACGGCTGGAACGACAACGAATCCAAGCGCTACATCGCTGGCACCCGCGCCAAGGCCGACTACGACAGTGAGATCTTCGGCGTCAACGCGCTGGCAGGCTACACGTTCCAACTCGACAAACAGTGGCTACTGGAACCACAAGTCGGTGCGCGCTATGCCAACGTATCGATTGATTCGTACCGTGAAAAAGGCAGCTCAGCCGCCCTGAACGTCGGCAGCCAGCGCTATGAAATCGGCGAAATGGGCCTGGGCGCTCGCCTGGCGGCCGCTTTTGACGTAGGCGTGGGCAGCTTTGAACCGGAAGCCAAGCTGATGGCCTGGCACGATTTCATCGGCGACAAGGCCGGCACCACCTCCACCTTTGTGCTCGGCGGCACCCCGTTCACCACCACAGGCGCAACACCGGCGCGCGACAGCTACGAGCTGGGACTGGGCGCCAACTACCGCGTGGGCGCGTGGAGCGTGGGCGGGACGTACAACTACCTGACCAGCAGCGGTTTCGACGCCGACACCTTCACTGCGAACGTGCGTTACGACTTCTGACAACGTCTTCGCCTGAAATGAAAAAACCGGCCTAAGCCGGTTTTTTCATGCAGCGCTGCGGGATCATTCCCACTCAATCGTCGCCGGCGGCTTGCTCGACACGTCATACGTCACGCGCGAGATGCCTTCGATCTCATTGATGATACGGCCGCTGACAGTCTCCAGCAGTTCGTACGGCAGGTGTGCCCAGCGGGCGGTCATGAAGTCGATGGTTTCCACCGCACGCAGGGCCACGACCCATGCGTAACGACGGCCGTCACCGACCACGCCAACCGATTTCACCGGCTGGAACACCACGAACGCCTGGCTGACTTTGTGGTACCAGTCGGCCTTGCGCAGTTCTTCGATGAAGATGTGGTCGGCGCGACGCAGCAGGTCGGCGTATTCCTTCTTCACTTCACCGAGGATCCGCACGCCCAGGCCCGGGCCCGGGAATGGGTGGCGGTAGACCATGTCGTACGGCAGGCCCAGTTCCAGGCCCAAGCGGCGGACTTCGTCCTTGAACAGTTCGCGCAGCGGTTCGACCAGCTTGAGGTTCATTTCCTCCGGCAGGCCACCCACGTTGTGGTGGGACTTGATCACGTGGGCCTTGCCGCTCTTGGCGCCGGCCGACTCGATCACGTCGGGGTAGATGGTGCCCTGGGCGAGGTACTTGATGTTGTCCAATTTGCTGGACTGGGCATCGAACACGTCGATGAAGGTGCGGCCGATGATCTTGCGCTTCTTCTCCGGGTCGGACTCGCCGGCCAGGTTATTCAAGAACTGTTCTTCAGCGTTGGCGCGGATCACCTTGACACCCATGTTCTCGGCGAACATGGCCATCACCTGCTCGCCTTCGTGCAGGCGCAGCAGGCCGTTGTCGACGAATACGCAAGTCAGCTGGTCGCCGATGGCTTTGTGCAGCAGGGCTGCGACCACGGAGGAGTCAACACCGCCGGACAGGCCGAGCAAGACGTTATCGGTGCCGACCTGGGCGCGAACCTGGGCGATGGCATCTTCAGCAATCTTGGACGGGGTCCACAGGGCCTCACACTCGCAGATGTCGAGGATGAAGCGCGACAGGATGCGCCCGCCTTGCTTGGTGTGGGTCACTTCCGGGTGGAACTGCACGCCGTAGTAGCGGCGCTCGTCGCTGAACATGCCTGCGATCGGGCAGCTCGGGGTGCTGGCCAGGATGTGGAAGTCCTGCGGCATTTTGGTGACCTTGTCACCATGGCTCATCCATACGTCGAGGCCGAACAGGCCGTCGGCGTCGACGTGGTCTTCGATGCCGTCCAGCAGGCGGCTCTTGCCGACCACGTCGACACGGGCATAACCGAATTCACGCAGCTCGGAACCTTCAACCTTGCCGCCCAGTTGCTCGGCCATGGTCTGCATGCCGTAGCAGATACCGAAGACCGGTACGCCCAGGTCGAATACCGCTTGCGGGCAACGCGGGCTGTTGGCTTCGTGCACGGACTCTGGGCCACCGGCGAGGATGACGCCTTTCGGTGCGAATTCGCGGATCGCTTCGTCATCCATGTCGAACGGATGCAGTTCGCAGTACACGCCGATTTCGCGCACGCGGCGGGCGATCAGCTGGGTGTACTGGGAACCGAAGTCGAGGATCAGGATGCGGTGGGCGTGAATGTCGAGGGCCATGAAGTCAGTCTCGTCTAATGAATCAGAAACAACTCGGGGCTGAAGAACAGCCCCGGTTACTTAACATTTTGCTGGAAGCCTCAACCTACGCGGTAGTTTGGCGCTTCCTTGGTGATCTGCACGTCGTGGACATGGGATTCAGCCATGCCGGCGCCGGTGATCCGTACGAACTCTGGCTTGGTGCGCATTTCTTCGATGTCGGCGCTGCCGGTGTAGCCCATCGAGGAACGCAGGCCGCCCATCAGTTGATGGATGATCGCGCTCAGGGTGCCCTTGTACGGCACACGGCCTTCGATGCCTTCCGGAACGAGCTTCTCGGCGCCTGCCGAGGAGTCCTGGAAGTAACGGTCGGAAGAACCTTGCGCCTGGGACATGGCGCCCAGCGAACCCATGCCACGGTAAGCCTTGTACGAACGGCCCTGGAACAGTTCGATCTCGCCTGGCGCTTCTTCGGTACCGGCGAACATCGAGCCCATCATCACGCAGGACGCACCGGCTACGATGGCCTTGGACAGGTCACCGGAGAAACGGATGCCGCCGTCGGCGATCAACGGAACGCCGGTGCCTTCAAGGGCTGCGGCGACGTTGGCGATGGCGCTGATTTGCGGCACGCCGACACCGGCGACGATACGGGTGGTGCAGATCGAGCCAGGGCCGATACCGACCTTGACCGCATCGGCGCCCGCTTCGGCCAGGGCCTTGGCGGCTGCGCCGGTGGCGATGTTGCCGCCGATCACCTGAACTTCAGGGAAGTTCTGCTTGACCCAACGCACGCGGTCGATCACGCCTTTGGAGTGGCCGTGGGCGGTGTCGACCACCACCACGTCAACGCCGGCAGCGACCAGGGCCGAAACACGGTCGCCGGTGTCTTTACCGGTGCCGACCGCCGCGCCAACGCGCAGACGACCTTGATCGTCCTTGCTGGCCAGCGGGTAAGCCTTGGCTTTTTCGATGTCGTTGACGGTCATCATGCCTTTGAGGGCGAATTTGTCGTCGACGATCAGCACGCGCTCGATGCGGTGCTTGTGCAGCAGCTCGCGCACATCGTTCTTGTCGGCGCCTTCCTTGACAGTGACCAGACGCTCTTTGGGCGTCATCACTTCACGGACGGTGACTTCAAGACGGTTCTCGAAACGTACGTCACGGGAAGTGACGATGCCGACCAGGTCGCCATCGTGCAGTACCGGAACGCCGGAGATGTTGTGCAGGCGGGTCAGGTCGAACAGGTCGCGCACGGTGGCGTCGGCTTCGATGGTGATCGGATCTTTCACCACGCCGGCTTCGTAACGCTTGACCTTGCGCACTTCGGCAGCCTGCTGCTCGATGGTCATGTTCTTGTGGATGATGCCGATGCCGCCTTCCTGAGCCATGGCGATGGCCAGACGGGCTTCGGTGACGGTGTCCATGGCAGCGGAAACCAGGGGAATATTCAGCTCGATGCCACGGGTTAGGCGGGTCTTGAGACTGACTTCGTTAGGAAGCACCTCGGAATAACCGGGCACTAGGAGAATGTCGTCGAATGTCAGAGCTTCTTGGCTGATACGCAGCATCGCGGGGGCTCCCGAGCGGGAAAATGGAAGCGCGCCATTATATACATGCACCCTGTCGGGCTCAATGTAAAACTCTGACAAACTTGGGAATACTGATAGAAGGGTACCCTGCCTCCGCCCAGTTGTTGAAGATAAATCCCAGGTTGGAAAACCCGCACTCCTGCAGGAACAGGAACCCGTTGATGTCGTCTTCATGCCCACACAGCGGGCAGGTGAAGTTGTCAGTGTGGCCGGGCATCCAGTCTTCCAGGCTTTCGAACAGCGCTTCGCCGACTTCCTTGCGGCATTGCGGGCAACCGGCTTCTTCGAGAAAGCCCTTGGCCGGCGTGTAGATGCAGCGCTTGTAGATGATCTCCAGGCCATTGATCGGCTCGTTGAACGGCAGTGCCTGCGGGTAAAGCACCACGGCGCGGGCGCCATCGGCCAGGGCGTAGCCCATGCGGTTGCCGGTGCGGCCACAGGTGGTCAGCTCTTCCTTGATGATGTTCTTGCGCACCAGCCAGCGCACGATCGCCCGGGCGCGGGGCTCGTGGACGGGCAAGGTGGAGATTTTCGGGACAAGGATGCTTTGGGAATTCATGGGAGTCCTGCGGTGTGGCGTCTGGCGTCATCGGGGGCAAGCCCCCTCTCACATTTTGGGGCGGGTGAGGGCTTGCCCCCGAAGAGGCCGTGAAGGCAGGCAGCTTAATCCCTGAAAAAAACAGGTCAAGTACTCAAATACCGCCCGATCAATGCGATACCGCTGGCCAGCACCAACCACGTCACCAACCGCACAAACGCCTCACGCGACATGCGCATCGTCAACCGGCGCCCACACCACAGCCCCATGGCCATCGCCGGCAACAGGCACAGCGCCAACATCAGCAGCGGCAGGTCCGCGTACACCCCGGCAATCAGGAACAGGCTCAAGCGCACCACCGTGCTGCAACTGATCAACGCACTCTGGGTGGCGCGCGCCGCGTCTTTGGGGAGACGGCTATTCAGATAGATCGCATAGAGAAAGCCGCCACTGCCAAACAACGCACCAAACAATCCGCCCACCGTGCCCATGGGTATTGACCACCCGGCAGCGAGCTGCGTCGGCCGCGCCTTCACCGCCAGGCTATAGATCGCATAGGCACTGATAAACAGGCCCATCAACAACAGCAACAGGTCCGAATGCAGGTTGAGCAAAAACACCACGCCAAGTGTGCAGCCAATCGCCATGCACGGCAGCAAGCGCAGCAGCTCCGGCTTGTTCACATCGCGCCGCGACTGCAGCAGGTTGCCAAACGCCGCGACAAAATCCAGCAGCACCAACAGAGGGATGATCTTCGACAACGGCATGAACAGGATCAGCAGCGGCCCCGCCACCAACGCGGTGCCAAATCCCGCGATACCGAACACGATATAGGCCACGACGATGCCCAGGCCGATCACCAGCCAATCCATCCCGCCAAACGACCACTGACTCATCAGCTCAACCGGGCTCATGGGGTATTCCTTGCAAGAGATGGCCATCACTTTAGCCATCGGTGAGGGATGCGACTAATATCTTCGAAACCCTCTACCTATCTCGAAAAGGCATGACGCGTGATATCCACCCGCCAACTGCGGTACTTCGTCGAAATCGCCGACAGCGGCAGCTTCAGTGCCGCCGCCGAGCGCCTGTTTGTGGCGCAGTCAGCCTTGAGCCGACAGATCAAGGAACTGGAGACCCAGCTGAAAACCCCGTTGTTCGAACGCACCGCACGTCAACCGCGGCTTACGGCCGCGGGTGAGGCCTTCTATCCGCGTGCCCGCAACCTGCTGAGTGAACTACTCAAGGCCAGCGAACTGGCGACCCAAGTGGGCAATGGCGAACTGGGCACGCTGCGACTGAGCCATTCGAGCACTGTGCCGATGAGCGGCCCTTTGCTGCAGGGCATCAGCGCTTGGCTGGAACGCTGCCCTGGGGTGTCGATGGATATCGTCAAACTGTCCTCCGAAGCGCAGCTGGAAGAAATCGCCGACGGTCACCTTGAGGTGGGCGTGCTGCGCTTGCCGGTACTGCGCCAGCGCGAGGGGGTTCGGGTGCTACCTTTGTATAACGAGCAACTGTTGCTGGCCGTACCGCCCAACCATGCGTTAGCGCGTAGTCAGGCGCCCATCGAGCTAGGGCAATTGAAGGACGAAGCGTTTATTTCAATACCCCATCCCCAGCGCGGCGGCTTGAGCTATCTGTCAGCCGAGTTGTGCATGCGTGCCGGATTTTTCCCCAAGGCCGCGCGAGTGATGTCGCGCAAGACCACCCAGCTGCAACTGATCCAGGCGGGCTTCGGTATTGCCTTGTTACCAAAATCCATGCAGGACATCGCCCCCGCCAACGTGCACTTTTTGCCCCTGGCCGACCCGGACTGCCTCAGCACCGTGGCGTTGGCCTGCGCACAGGCGCCGAACGCGCTGGTGGAGCAATTCTGCCAAACCTTGCACGAATGCCTATAAACTGCCGCCCATGATTAAAGATCCTTTTACCCGTCTGGGCCTGGACCGCGAAGTCCTGACTGTCAGCCAGCTCAACGGCCGTGCGCGGGTGTTGCTGGAAGACGTGTTCACCAATATCTGGGTCGAAGGCGAGATCTCCAACCTCGCCCGTCCGGCTTCCGGTCATGTGTATTTCACCCTCAAGGACAGCGGCGCCCAGGTGCGTTGCGCGTTGTTTCGCAACAACGCTGCGCGGGTGCGCCAGGCGCTGAAGGATGGCCTGGCGGTGAAAGTGCGCGGCAAGGTGTCGCTGTTCGAGGGACGGGGCGATTACCAACTGATCCTCGATACCGTGGAGCCGGCCGGTGATGGGGCGTTGCGCCTGGCGTTCGATGCGCTGAAGGAAAAGCTCAGCGCCGAAGGCCTGTTCAGTGCCGAACGCAAGGTGCCGCTGCCGGCGCACCCTCGACGCATCGGCATTATCAGCTCGCCGACCGGCGCGGTGATCCGCGACATCATCAGTGTGTTCCGTCGCCGTGCGCCCAATATTGAACTGACCCTGATCCCCACCGCCGTGCAAGGCCGCGAAGCGATCCCGCAGATTGTGCGCGCGTTGAAACTCGCGGATGCCCGTGGCTTCGATGCGCTGATCCTGGCCCGTGGCGGCGGCTCGCTGGAAGACCTCTGGTGCTTCAACGAGGAAGCCGTGGCCCGTGCAGTGGACGCCTGCGTCACACCGATCGTCAGCGCCGTCGGGCATGAGACCGATGTGTCGATCAGCGACTTCGTGGCAGACGTGCGCGCTCCTACGCCCTCCGCCGCAGCCGAACTGCTCGCGCCAGACGCCAGCCACCTGGTGCGCCAGGTCGAAAACCTGCACCGCCGCCTGGTGCTGCTGATGCGCAATCGCCTGAGCCACGACCGCCTGCGCCTGGAAGGCATGGCCCGGCGCCTGCGTCACCCCGGCGAACGCCTGCGCCAGCAAGCCCAGCGCCTGGACGACCTTGACATGCGCCTGCGCCGCGCCTTCGAGCGCAACCTCAATACCCGCCGTGAACGCCTGATCCGCCTGGAAACGCGCCTTGCCGGCCAACACCCGGGTCGCCAACTGGCACTGCTGCGCCAGCGCCTGGACAGCCTCGCCGAACGCCTGCCCCGCGCCATGCGCGAAGGCCTCAAGGCGCGGCGCCTGCAACTGCAAAGCCAGATGCAGACGCTGCATGTGGTCAGCCCGTTGGCGACACTGGGTCGTGGCTACAGCATCCTCCTGGATGAGCGCGGCCAGGCCATTCGCAATGCCGCGCAGACCCACACCGGCCAGCGCCTGACCGCGCGCCTCGGTGAGGGCCAATTGCAGGTGCGGGTGGAAGACAACCACCTGACACCCGTCACCCTTTCGTTATTGGATTGATCGATGCCACGTCTCTTCAGTGTGTTGATGCTGCTGTGCCTTGCCTTTAACGCGCAGGCCGACAGCTACATTTCCCGCACCCTCAACAAGCCAGTGCCTGGCGGGGTTGCCGTGGTCGAACTCGGTCCTTCCGCTGCCGCGCCCAAAGCCACGTACCAGGGCAAGCCGGTACTGGTGGTGAAAGAAGCGGACACCTGGCTGGCGATTGTCGGTATTCCGTTGACGGTCAAGCCTGGCAATGAGCGCATCAGCAGCGGCGGGCGCAACCTGCCGTTTATCGTCGGCTACAAAAAGTACCCGGAACAGCGCATCACCCTGAAAAACAAAAGCCAGGTAAACCCTGACCCGGCGCAGCTCAAGCGCATCGAAGGCGAATTGGCAGTGCAGCTCAAGGCCTACCGCAGTTTCAGCCCTAACCTGCCGAGCAACCTGGTGCTGGACAAACCGGTGAACGGGCCGCTGTCGAGCAAGTTTGGCGTGCGGCGGTTCTTCAACGGTGAAGAGCGCAATCCCCATTCGGGTCTGGACTTTGCCGTGCCGGCCGGTACGCCGATCAAAACGCCGGCCAATGGCAAAGTGATTCTGGTGGGCAACTACTTCTTCAACGGCAACACCGTGTTCGTCGACCATGGCCAGGGCTTTATCAGCATGTTCTGCCACATGTCGAAGATCGACGTGAAAGTGGGCGATCAGCTCACACGCGGCGCAGTGGTGGGCAAGGTCGGCTCGACTGGTCGGGCGACCGGGCCGCACATGCATTGGAACGTCAGCCTGAATGATGCGCGGGTTGATCCGGCGATCTTTATCGGCGCGTTCCAACCCTGAAAGGCTCGATTGCGCACTCGATAACGGGCGCGCAATTAAATCCAGCCGCCAGACCATCTTCAGGCAAAAAATATCGTTTTACAGGTCAATAACAGAAGTTCTCTCAATTTTTAGCGACTGCTTGCCATCTTTCACCCCGGCAGTTAGGGTTGAGCCTATGAAAACCTCTCACACCCTCATTCAGCTCCGCCAGCACCGCAGCCTGTGCCTCGTCAGCGCACGACTGCCAGGCTGAATCGATCTGCCTCGTCTTTACGTTTTATCCCTAAAAACAGTTCTACGGCAGGCCGCCTTTTCTCGGCCCCTACAACAAAGGATTTCCCGATGAGCATGCTCAAAGACCCGTCTTCGAAGTACCGCGCGTTCCCGACCATCGATATCCCGGACCGCACCTGGCCATCGAAGACCATCACCGAAGCGCCGATCTGGTGCAGCTCCGACCTGCGTGATGGCAATCAGTCGCTGATCGAGCCGATGGACGCAGTGAAAAAGCTGCGTTTCTGGAAGACCCTGGTCGCCGTCGGCGTGAAAGAAATCGAAGCCTCGTTCCCCGCTGCCTCGCAAACCGACTTCGACTTCGTGCGCACCCTGATCGAAGACGGCCACATCCCCGAGGACACCACCATTCAGGTGCTGACCCAGGGCCGTGAAGACTTGATCGCACGTACCTTCGAATCCCTGCGCGGTGCCAAGAAGGCCATCGTGCACCTGTACAACGCCACGTCGCCGTCCTTCCGCCGCATCGTGTTCAACCAGGACAAGGAAGGCATCAAGGCCATCGCGGTCAACGCGGCCAAGCTGTTCGTCAAATACGCCGCCCAGCAGCCGGAAACCCAGTGGACCTTCGAATACTCCCCGGAGACTTTCAGTGCCACCGAGCTGGAATTCGCCAAGGAAGTCTGTGACGCGGTGATCGAGGTGTGGAACCCGACGCCTGAGCACAAAATGATCCTCAACCTGCCGGCCACCGTGGAGTGCGCCACGCCGAACATCTATGCCGACCAGATCGAGTGGTTCGGTCGCCATATCAACCGTCGGGACAGCGTGATCATCAGCCTGCACACCCACAACGACCGTGGCACCGGCGTAGCGGCTACCGAGTTGGGCCTGATGGCCGGCGCCGACCGTGTCGAAGGCTGCCTGTTCGGCAACGGCGAGCGTACCGGCAACGTCGACCTGGTCACCGTAGCACTGAACATGTACACCCAGGGCCTCGACCCGCAGCTGGACTTCTCCGACATCGACGGCGTGCGCAAAGTCGTCGAAGAGTGCAACCAGATTCAGGTTCACCCACGTCACCCGTACGTCGGCGACCTGGTGCACACCGCGTTCTCCGGCTCTCACCAGGACGCGATCCGCAAGGGCTTCGCCCAGCAGAAAGACGATGCGCTGTGGGAAGTGCCGTACCTGCCGATCGACCCGGCCGACATCGGTCGCAGCTACGAGGCTGTGATTCGCGTGAACAGCCAGTCGGGCAAAGGCGGCATCGCCTACCTGCTGGAACAGGAATACGACATCAGCTTGCCACGTCGCATGCAGATCGAATTCAGCCAAGTGGTACAGGCCGAAACCGACCGCGTGGGCCTTGAGATGACTGCACCGCAGATCTACGCCTTGCTGCAGCGCGAATACCTGCAAGCCAACACCCCGTATGCGCTGGTCAGCCATCGCCTGCAGGAAGAAAACGGCAACAGCTTTGTCGAGGTGGAAGTCTCGGGCAAGGGCCAGGGCGAAACCAACCTGCACTGGAAAGGCAAAGGCAACGGCGCCCTGGAAGCGTTGGTGGCCGGCTTGCCGATTGGCGTGGAGATCATGGACTACAACGAACATGCGATCGGTGCGGGCACCAACGCCAAGGCGGCGGCCTACATCGAACTGCGTGTGAACGGTGAGCGTCCGGTACATGGCGTGGGCATTGATGAAAACATCACCACGGCCAGTTTCAAGGCGCTGTTCAGCGCGCTGAACCGTTCGTTGAGCCAGTTGGCAGCGAAGGCGGCATAAGCCGTCTGCTTAAAATGTGAAAGGCCCCTGGATATGAGTCCTGGGGCCTTTTTTTTGGTTTTTTGTGGTCTGTGAGGGCCTCATCGGGGGCAAGCCCCCTCCCACACTTTAATTTGTGAATACATTCAAAATGTGGGAGGGGGCTTGCCCCCGATAGCGGTCTGTCAGACAAACTGGAAAGTATCGGCATCCAGGTTCGCCGGAAACCGCGTGCGGTACGCCGCCAGCTCTGCTGCATCCAGATTGACCTGGAACACCCCATCCGCCTCCCCCGCACTCAGCAGGGTCTCGCCCTGGAAGTCCAACACCTGGCTGTCCCCGGTGTAGGCAAAGCCCTTCCCATCCGTGCCCACCCGATTCACCGCCGCCACATAGCACAGGTTTTCAATCGCCCGCGCCGGCAGCAGTCGGTTCCAGTGCGAGCGCCGCGCCCCCGGCCAGTTGGCGGTGTACAGCAGCAGGTCGGTGTCCTGGGCATCACGGCTCCACACCGGGAAACGCAGGTCGTAGCAAATCAACGGGCGAATACGCCAACCTTTCACTTCGAACTGCACCTGGCGCTCACCGGGGGTGTAGTGGTTGTGCTCGCCGGCCATGCGGAACAGGTGGCGCTTGTCGTAATGCAACACCTCGCCATCCGGCCGTGCCCACAGCAGGCGGTTGCGGTGGCTGCCGTCGGCAGCCTGGATGATCACGCTACCGGTGATGACGGCGTTGTACTTCGCGGCCTGGGCCTGTAGCCAACGGTGGGTCGGGCCGTTCTCGGGTTCGGCGAGGGTCGCGGATTCCATGGAGAAACCGGTGGTGAACATCTCCGGTAATACGATCAGGTCGGCACCTTGCGCCTGTTCCAACAATAACTCGAAGTGCTCAAGGTTCGCTTGGCGGTCGTGCCAGGCCAGGCTGGTCTGGACCAGGGCGATGTTCAGGTTCGGCAGTGCACTCAGATCACGCATAGTTTTTCAGCCGCTTGTTGCAGCGTTTCCTCGCGTTTGGCAAAGCACAGGCGCACCAGGCGCTGGCCTTGGGGTGGGGTCTGGTAGAACACCGAGACCGGAATCGTCGCCACGCCATGCTCGCGGGTCATCCACAGTGACATGGCGACGTCATCCAGGTCCGGGCGGATCTGTGAGTAATCCACCAGTTGGAAGTAGGTGCCGGTCACTGGGGTAAAGCTGAAGCGCGATGGCGCCAGCAGGTCGCAGAACAGATCGCGCTTGGCCTGATAGAACGCTGGCAACTCGTCGACATGCTCCGGGTGTTCCGCCATGAAATCGGCCAATGCGTACTGCAGCGGGGTTACACCACAGAAATTGACGTATTGATGCACCTTGCGCAGTTCCGCGGTGAGGGCCGGCGGCGCGACGACGTAGCCGGTTTTCCAACCGGTGACGTGGTAAGTCTTGCCGAAGGAACTGACCACGAACGCACGCTGATACAGCTCATCGTGGGCCAGCACACTGACGTGGGGCACACCGTCAAATACCAGGTGCTCGTAGACTTCATCGCTGACCAGGTAGATGTCACGGTCGCGGATCAGTTCGGCCAACTGGTCCAGTTCGGCGCGGCTGATCAGCGCGCCGGTCGGGTTGTGTGGGGAATTGAGGACGATCATGCGCGTACGCGGTGACAGCGCCGCCTCGATCTTCTCGAAGTCCAGCGCGAAGCCACCCAGGCTCAGTTGCACATGCACGCAACGGCCGCCGGCCAGCTCCACCGAGGGCTCGTAGCTGTCGTAGCTGGGGTCGAACACGATGACTTCATCGCCCTGACGAATCACCGCCTGGATCGCGCAGAAGATCGCCTCGGTGGCGCCTGGAGTGATGGTCACTTCAGTGTCCGCATTGACCGTGGCGCCATAGCTACGGGCGATCTTGGCGGCTACCTGCTGGCGCAGCACCGGCAAGCCGGTCATGGGCGCGTATTGGTTGTGCCCGAGAGCGATATGCTTGCCCACCGCATCGAGCAGACCCTGGGGGCCATTGAAGTCCGGAAAGCCCTGGGACAAGTTCAGCGCACCGGTTTCGGCAGCGAGTTGCGACATGGTGGTGAAAATGGTCGTGCCGACATTCGGCAGCTTGCTGGTGATCATGGGAGCCCCCTTCGGGTGAGCTACAAGTTTTAAGCTGCAAGCCGCAAGCAGGTCAAGGGGCAAACCACCAGGCACAAAAAAGGGCTCCAAAGGAGCCCTCTCTTGCAGCTAACAACTTGAAGCTGTCGTTACTTCTTATCGCGGCGCTTCTTGTCGGCCTTCTTGTGGTGAGTCATCAAACGACGCTTCTTGTTCACCTGACGATCAGTCAGTGTGTTCTTGTTGCCTTCGTATGGGTTCTCGCCACCCTTGAACTCGATACGGATCGGCGTACCGACCAGTTTCAAGACACGGCGGTAGGTGTTTTCCAGGTAACGCACATAGGACTTCGGCACCTTCTCGATCTGGTTACCGTGAATCACGATAATCGGCGGGTTGGCACCACCCAAGTGGGCGTAACGCAATTTGATCCGGCGGTTGTTAACCATCGGCGGCGCGTGCTCGCCAACCGCATCTTCCAGGATCTGGGTGAGGCGGTTGGTCGGCCAGCGGGTCACTGCAGACTTGAACGAGTTCTGCACGGAAGCGTACAGGTTGCCCACGCCGGTGCCGTGCAGTGCCGAGATGAAGTGGATGTCGGCGAACTCGACGAAGAACAGACGACGTTGCAGCTCGACCTTGACGAAGTCGCGCTCGCTCGGCGTCATGCCGTCCCACTTGTTGATCGCGATCACCAGGGCACGACCGGCCTCCAGGGCAAAGCCCAGCAGGTTGAGGTCGTGGTCCACCACACCCTCGCGGGCGTCCATCACGAAGATCACCACGTTGGCGTCTTTGATCGCCTGCAGGGTTTTGACCACCGAGAACTTTTCGACTTCCTCGTGGATCTTGCCGCGCTTGCGCACACCGGCGGTATCGATCAGCGTGTACTTTTCCTCGTTACGTTCGAACGGGATGTAGATGCTGTCGCGGGTGGTGCCGGGCTGGTCATAGACGATGACCCGGTCTTCACCGAGCATGCGGTTGACCAGGGTCGACTTGCCGACGTTGGGACGACCGATGATAGCGATCTTGATACCGTCTTTTTCGCTCGGGCCAGGAATGCGCTTGGCTTCCTCACCTTCGGCAACGATTTCCTCTTCGCCCTCTTCCTCCTCGACGTCATCCTTGGGGAAATCGCGCAGGGCAATTTCCAGCATCTGGGTGATACCACGACCGTGGGCACCTGCGACCGGGATCGCATCGCCCAGGCCCATCGGGCTGAATTCGGCACGGGCAGCTTCAGGATCGATGTTGTCGATCTTGTTCGCGACCAGATAGGAACGCTTGTTGCGCTTGCGCAGGTGCTCGCCAATCATCTGGTCGGCAGCGGTGTAGCCCGCACGGGCGTCCACCAGGAACAACACGACATCGGCTTCTTCAATGGCCAGCAGCGACTGCTCGGCCATCTTTTCGTCCATGCCATGCTCGTCACCGGAGATACCACCGGTGTCGACGATAATGTAGGAGCGCCCTTGCCACTTTGCCTCACCGTATTGGCGATCACGGGTCAGACCGGACAAGTCGCCGACGATGGCGTCGCGAGTCCTGGTCAGGCGGTTGAACAAGGTGGACTTGCCGACGTTAGGTCGGCCCACCAGGGCGATTACGGGAACCATGCGGCTCTCCACTTCGTTATTTCAGAAAATACAAAAGCCGCTGCAGGGCAGCGGCTGGTGCTCGGGGCAGCATAATCAAATGCCGCATGCCCCGCCTGAGCGGGGCCGCCTGGGTATTACCCCAAGCATAGTTCTTACTTGATGGTCAGGGCTTCCAGCTTGCCGCTGTTGCCATACACATAAAGCATGTTACCCACCACCAGCGGACGCGCACGCAGGCCGTCGCTGTCGATACGCTCGCGACCGACGAAACGACCGTCCACCTGGCTCAACAGGTGCAGGTAGCCTTCGAAGTCGCCGACCGCGACATAACTGGAGAACACTTCCGGTGCCGACAACTGGCGGCGCGCCAGGGAATCGTTGCTCCACAGTGCCGTGGTGGAACGCTCGTCGACACTTTCAACGGTGCCGGACGCCAGGCTGACGTAGACGCTGCCAAACCCTTGGGCGACACCGGCGTAGCTGGAAGCATCACGCTGCCAGTTGACGCGGCCGCTCTGCAGGTCCAGTGCCGCAACACGGCCCTGGTAAGTGGCGACGTAGAGGGTTTCACCCGACAGCAGCAGGCCGCCATCGATGTCCACCACGCGGTCCAGTTCGGAACGACCTTGCGGGATGGCCACACGGGTTTCCCAGGCCGGCACGCCGTTCTGGGTATCCAGGGCGACCACTTTACCGGTCGACAGGCCTGCAACGGCCAGATTGTTGGTCACAATCGGACCGCTGGTACCACGCAACGTCAGCACCGCCGGGGTGCTGTCGTACAACCAACGCTGTTCGCCGGTGCTGGCGTCGAGGCCGATCACACGGTCGTCCTGGGTTTGCACTACGACGATATCGCCGTTGGTGGCAGGCGGTGCGAGCACTTCACTGGTCACGCGAGCGCGCCATTTCTCTTCACCGGTGCTGGAATCCAACGCCACGACTTCGCCCTTGAGCGTGCCGAGCAAGACCATGCCGTAACCTACGCCTACGGCGCCGGATACCGGAATTTCGAGGTCTTTCTTCCACTTCACGTCGCCGTTCATGCGATCCATGGAAATGACGACGCCGGTCACGTCGGCGGCGACGATATTTTCACCGTCGATAGCCGGTACCAGCATGTTGTAGGTTTCACCCTGGCCGTCACCGATGGAGCGGCTCCACTGCTTTTGCAGGACCACTTCTTCCTTGAAGCTGGTCAGCTCCGCAGGCGGCAGTTCTTTTTTACTGTTGCTGCTGCAACCCGCGGCCAGAATGGCCAGAGCCAGCAATGCTGCATGTTTCCAACGGATCACGTCACGCATCCCCTTTGGCCAAGTCGTCCAGCTTGATTTGTAAGCCACCGACCGCCGCTTCATCAGACAGCGCCGCCTTGGCTTTCTTGTACGCAGCATTGGCTTCGTCGGTACGACCCAATTGGACCAAGAGGTCGCCCTTGAGCTCTTCGCGAGTGGCTACAAATGCCTTGTCAGCATCGCCGTCGAGCAGTTTGAGTGCTTCGTCAGCCTTGTTCTGTGCCGCCAGTACCTGGGCCAGGCGCTGACGTGCGATTTCACCCAGGGTCGGGTTGGTCGGCTTGTCGGCGATGGCCTTCAACTCAGCGGCGGCGTCGTCCAGCTTGCCGGTGTCGACCGCGACCTTCGCGACGAACAGGCTGCCGTATTGGGCGTAGGTGCTACCGCCGAATTCGTTCTTCAGCTTACCGGCCAGGTCTGCAACCTGCGCAGGATCGGGCTTGCCGTCCGGCGTCAGGGTGGTTTCCAGCAATTGCTGATAGAGGATCGAGGCGCCTTGGGACTGGTTGGCCTGATACTTGGTCCAGGCCTGCCAGCCGAACACCACCACTAAAGCCAGCAGACCGCCAGTAACCAAGGGCTTGCCGTTGCGCTGCCACCAGTCCTTGAACTCGGCCAGTTGCTCATCATCAGTACTCGACACCCCAATACTCCTTAATCGCTAAATTCGGCTGTTCGACAGCTTCAACCCTGCACGACGCAGGTGGCCAAGTGCGCAGCGAGCGCATCAAAGGCAATGTTCTGTTGCTCACCCTGGCCACGCAGGGGTTTGAAACCTATCACTTGCTGGGCCAGTTCGTCTTCGCCGAGGATCAGTGCATACAGCGCACCGCTCTTGTCGGCCTTCTTGAACTGGCTCTTGAAGCTGCCGGCGCCGGCGTTGACCTGCAGGCGCAGGTTCGGCAGTTGATCGCGTACTTGTTCGCTCAGGGCCAGGGCCGCCAGTTCAGCGGCCTCGCCAAAGGCGCACAGGTACACATCCACCTGGCGGGAGATCTCTTCCGGGACCTGCTCCAGGGTTTCCAGCAGCAGGATCAGCCGCTCGATGCCCATGGCAAAACCCACGCCGGTGGTCGGCTTGCCGCCCATCTGCTCGACCAGGCCGTCGTAGCGGCCACCGGCACACACGGTGCCCTGGGCGCCAAGCTTGTCGGTGACCCACTCGAAGACCGTCTTGCTGTAGTAATCGAGGCCACGCACCAACTTTGGATTGATGACGTAAGGAATACCGGCTGCCTCCAGGCGAGCCTTGAGGCCCTCGAAGTGAATGCGGGATTCGTCGTCCAGGTAATCGGCCATTTTCGGCGCGTTGACCAGCACGGCCTGGGTGTCGGCGTTCTTGGTATCGAGGACGCGCAACGGGTTGGTTTTCAGACGGCGCTGGCTGTCTTCGTCCAACTCGTCCAGGTGGGCGGACAGGTACTCGACCAGGGCCACCCGATAGCGGCCCCGGGACTCGCTGGTGCCCAGGCTGTTGAGTTCAAGCTTGACCGCGTCGCGGATGCCCAGCAGGCCCCACAGGCGCCAGGTCAGCACGATCAGCTCGGCGTCGATGTCCGGACCGTCGAGGTTGAACACCTCCAGGCCGATCTGATGGAACTGGCGATAGCGACCTTTCTGCGGGCGCTCGTGGCGGAACATCGGGCCGATGTACCATAGCTTCTGTGGCTGGCCGCCACCGGTGAGGCCATGTTCGAGTACGGCGCGCACGCACGCGGCAGTGCCTTCCGGACGCAGGGTCAGGGAGTCGCCGTTGCGGTCCTCAAAGGTGTACATCTCTTTTTCGACGATGTCGGTCACTTCACCGATGGAGCGCTTGAACAGCTCGGTGAACTCGACGATCGGCATGCGGATCTGCTTGTAACCGTAGTTATCCAGCAGGCGCGCAACAGTGCCCTCGAAGTAGCGCCACAGCGGCGTCTGCTCCGGAAGGATGTCGTTCATGCCACGAATGGCTTGCAGAGACTTGCTCACATCAAATCCTTAAATTCGTTCTTAGCCGCGCGCGATCAGCGCTGCATCAGCCGCGACCTTTTCGGCCGCTTTCTCGCGGATCAGTCTTTCGAGATCATCCACCAGATTGTCATTCGTCAACTTATGCGACGGTTTGCCGTCGATGTAGATCAGGTTCGGTGAGCCGCCGGTCAGGCCGATGTGCGCCTCTTTGGCTTCACCCGGACCGTTGACCACGCATCCGATCACCGCAACATCCAGCGGCACCAGCAGGTCTTCGAGGCGTCCTTCCAGTTCGTTCATGGTTTTCACCACGTCGAAGTTCTGCCGCGAGCAGCTCGGGCAGGCAATGAAGTTGATGCCTCGGGAACGCAAACGCAGGGATTTGAGAATGTCGTAACCGACCTTCACTTCCTCTACGGGGTCTGCCGCCAGGGAGATGCGGATAGTATCGCCAATCCCTTCGGCGAGCAGCATACCGAGACCCACCGCAGATTTCACTGTGCCTGAGCGTAAACCGCCGGCTTCAGTGATACCCAGGTGCAACGGCTGCACGATCTCCTTGGCCAGCAGGCGGTAGGCTTCTACCGCCATGAACACGTCGGAGGCCTTTACGCTGACCTTGTAGTCCTGGAAATTCAGGCGCTCAAGGTGTTCAACGTGGCGCAGCGCAGATTCAACCAGCGCCGCCGGGGTCGGCTCGCCGTATTTCTTTTGCAGGTCTTTTTCCAGGGAGCCGGCGTTGACGCCGATGCGGATCGGAATGCCGCGATCGCGAGCAGCATCCACCACCGCACGCACACGGGCTTCGCTGCCGATGTTGCCCGGGTTGATGCGCAGGCAGTCCACGCCCAGCTCGGCCACGCGCAAGGCGATCTTGTGGTCGAAGTGAATGTCGGCAACCAACGGCACCTTGACCTGTTGCTTGATGCGACCGAAGGCCTCGGCAGCGTCCATGTCCGGCACGGAAACGCGCACGATGTCCACGCCAGCGGCTTCCAGGCGGTTGATCTGGGCAACGGTGGCGGCCACGTCATTGGTGTCGCTGTTGGTCATGCTCTGTACGGCGATGGGGGCGTCGCCACCCACCGGCACCGAGCCGACCCAGATTTTGCGCGATACGCGACGTTTGATTGGAGATTCGCCGTGCATGACTATTGTCCCAACTTCAGGCGAGCGGTCTCGCCGGTGGTGAACGGCGCTACGTCCACAGGCTGGCCGTTGTAGGCCACTTGCGCGCCACGGGCAAAGCCCAGACGCAGCGTCAAAGGAGGTTTGCCGCCCTGGTCGAGCGTATCTCCCTTACGCTTCAGACCGCTAAACAGCACTTTGCCATTGCCGTCGGTGACTTGCGTCCAGCAGTCGGCGACGAAGGTAATCTGTACGCGGCCATCACCGGCGATCAACGCTGGGGTGGTAGGTGGCGAAATCGCTGCCGGGGCAGTCTGGGCCTGAGTCGCTGGCGCCTGTACAGGAGCGGCCGGGGTGTGGGCCGGAGCTGCAGGCGTTGCGGGAGCCGGTGCGACAGCGGTCGCGGCAGGCGGGGTTTCCGGTGCAGGCTGCTCAGTGGCAAGCGGCGCTTCAGGCGCGGCCTGGCCTTCTGCTACAGCCTGGTCTTCCGGCTCGTCCAGCGGATGAATCTGCGTGGTGCCGTCGGCGCTTTCGACTTCGACGTGCTCCATGGCGTTGCTGGTCAGGTCCTTGGTGCGCTGGGAGGTCTGGTCTTGCCACCAGACAAAACCGCCACCAATGACAGCGATCAGCAGCAGCAGGCTGACAATTCGCAAAATAGTGTGGGAAACCCGCACCGGTTCTTCGATGCGACCCAAGCCATGCACATTGCTGCCCTGGGAGTCGGTGCCGGTGAACTGGTCGAATTCCTGGACCAAAACTGCCTGGTCGATCCCCAGCAGCTTGGCGTAGGCACGGATATAGCCGCGGGCGAAGGTATGCCCAGGCAGCTTATCGAACGCGCCAGCTTCCAGGTTGCCCAGGGATGTAGTGGTCAAATTGAGCTTGAGGGCCACTTCCGCCAGCGACCAACCATTGCTTTCGCGGGCCTGACGCAAGGTGTCGCCTGGGTTTACGCGATTAGCTGCTACAACTTCCGGGTGCGCCGCTTTCATCATTGCTCCGACAGGTATTGCTGATATTCCGGCGTACCGGGATAGAGTCGTTCAAGTTGTTGGCCAAAACGTGCGGCCTTGTCGCGTTCTTCATGAACCGTCGCCAGCCGCACACCGAGCAATAGACTACGTGCATTTTGCCCGCTGAGCAGGCTAAAACGCTCGTAATAGTCACGTGCCGGCACATAATGCCTGTCATCAAAGGATATCTCAGCCATTTCGAGCAATGCCCGAGGCTGACGACCGTTCAAATGCAGGGCTTTTTCCAGTTGCCGGCGAGCATTGTCGCGCTGGCCGAGGCGGATCGAGGTGACCCCAAGGTTCTCGAACACCCGCGAACGCTCAGGATAGAGGGTATCGGCGCTGGCTTGCTGGAAATAAAGGGCGGCCTGGTCATAACGTTCCTGCGCAAACAGGAAACTGCCGTAGTTGTTCAGCAGCCGCGGATCGGCAGGGCGTACGGCCAGGGCCTTGTGGAAATAGCGGTCAGCCAGTTCAGGCTCGGCCTGGGCCTGGAACACCAGGGCCAGTGCGGCATTGGCATCGGCGTCGTCGCTGTCCAGCTCAAGGGCCTTCTTCAACGGCACCTTGGCCTGCTCGCTCATGCCTTGTTGCAGGTAACCCAAGCCCAGTTGCACATAGGCAACTCGCGCCTCATCACGGCCTTTACCGGTTTGCAAAGGGCCTTCATGGCCCGATGAAACACAACCGGCCGAAAGACCGGTAAAAAGCAAAAGCAGCGCAAGGCGCAAGGGCATAGAGATCCTCTCTCAGATTCGATTCACAGCGATCAGCGGCAAATCGTCGGCGGCGTTCACTTCGCGTCCGGCGATATAGCGCTCGCTGCGGCGGGTGCGGTCCATCACCTGCCCGACCAATTGGCCACAGGCGGCGTCGATGTCTTCACCACGGGTGGTGCGGACGGTGACGTTGTAGCCGGCCTGGTGCAGTTGATCCTGGAAACGACGGATGGCGTTGTTGCTCGGCCGCTCGTAGCCGGAATGTGGAAACGGGTTGAACGGAATCAGGTTGATCTTGCACGGGGTGTCCTTGAGCAACTCGATCATCTCGACCGCGTGCTCAACCTTGTCATTGATGTCCTTGAGCAAGGTGTACTCGATGGTCAGCACGCGCTTTTCGCCCAGGGACGACATATAACGCTGGCAAGATTCGAGCAGCATCTTAAGCGGATACTTCTTGTTGATTGGCACCAATTGGTTACGCAATGCGTCATTGGGTGCGTGCAGCGACAACGCCAGGGAGACGTCGATGTGCTTGGACAGCTCATCGATCATCGGCACCACGCCGGAGGTGGACAGGGTTACACGGCGCTTGGAGATGCCGTAGCCCAGGTCGTCCATCATCAGGTGCATGGCCGAAACCACGTTGTCGAAGTTCAGCAGCGGCTCACCCATGCCCATCATCACCACGTTGGTGATGGCACGGTCGACGGTCGCCGGGACGCTGCCAAAGGATTTGTTGGCAATCCACACCTGGCCGATCACTTCGGCGGCGGTGAGGTTGCTATTGAAGCCTTGCTTGCCGGTGGAGCAGAAACTGCAGTCCAGGGCACAGCCTGCCTGGGACGAAACGCACAAGGTGCCGCGTTTGCCCTGGGGAATGTACACGGTCTCGACACAGCTGCCGGACGCAACGCGCACCACCCATTTACGGGTGCCGTCGCTGGAGATGTCCTCGCTGACCACTTCCGGACCACGTACCTCGGCAATGGCCTTGAGCTTGTCGCGCAGGGCCTTGCTGACGTTCGTCATGGCGTCGAAATCATCGACGCCAAAGTGGTGAATCCATTTCATTACCTGACCGGCACGGAAACGCTTCTCCCCGATTGAGTCGAAGAATTTCTCCATTTCCGGCTGGGTCAGCCCCAGCAGGTTGGTTTTTACAGTCGATGTCGTCATGGATTCACCCTCACTCTTTAAGCCGATGCTTAGCGAGCGGTTACTTCAGTAGCGGCGAAGAAGTACGAGATTTCGCGAGCAGCAGCGGCTTCGGAGTCCGAACCGTGTACAGCGTTGGCGTCGATGGACTCGGCGAAGTCAGCACGGATGGTGCCGGCAGCGGCTTCTTTAGGGTTGGTAGCACCCATCAGCTCACGGTTCAGAGCGATAGCGTTTTCGCCTTCCAGAACCTGAACAACAACAGGACCGGAGATCATGAAGGCAACCAGGTCGCCGAAGAAGCCACGAGCGCTGTGCTCAGCGTAGAAGCCTTCAGCTTCAGCCTTGGACAGTTGCTTGAGTTTCGAAGCTACAACCTTCAGGCCGGCTTTTTCGAAACGAGTGGTGATCTCGCCGATGACGTTTTTTGCAACAGCGTCAGGCTTGATGATGGAGAAAGTACGTTGAACAGCCATGGTGTAACTCCAGAAACGGTAATTTACGAAAAATTAAACCCGCGAATTATACGCGGGTTATTGGGTATTGCCTAACTGCGTAAGGGAGGCGTCAGTCCTGTTCTTCTTTCCAGGCAGTCTGGATAGCCTCCAGGACCTTCTCACCACCGCGATCACGCTCATCTTCGAACCCTGGCAGCGCCATGACCATGTCACGCAAAGCTACAAAGTTCAGGGAGTAAGGATCCAGATCCGGGTTGGCATCGGCCAACAGGATAGCGATCTCTTGCACATCAACCCATTTAAGACTCATGACACTTCCTTGAATCAATGCGGCGCTTCGGCTGCATGGTTGAGGGAATATTTCGGGATTTCGACGGTGATGTCTTCCGTGCCGACCTTTGCCTGACAGCTTAGGCGAGAAGTCGCTTCCAGGCCCCAGGCACGGTCAAGAAAGTCTTCTTCCAGCTCGTCTGCTTCTTCCAGGGAATTGAAACCCTCGCGGATAATGCAGTGACAGGTGGTGCAGGCGCAGACACCGCCGCAGGCACTTTCGATCTCGATGTGGTTGTCATGGGCAACTTCGAGGATGGACTTGCCGGTCTCAGCCTCCACGACCATACCGTCCGGGCAATGCTCGGCGTGTGGCAGAAAAATGACCTGCGGCATTGATTATTCCTCGATTTCATTCAGGTTGCGCCCGGCCAGTGCGGCTTTCACCGTCTGATCCATGCGGCGGGCGGCAAAGGCATCTGTCACTTGCGACAGGCGCTTGGTCTGTTGCTCGATAGCGTAGCCATCGTTGCCTTTCATCAGCTCGGCCAGTTCCTGCATCTGCAGGTCAATGACCATGCGCTCTTCGGCATCCAGCAGGCGCTCGCCGTCGGCATCAAGGGCACCCTGCACCGCTTCGAGCAGGCGCTGGGCATCCACTTGTTGCTCGCGCAGCACGCGAGCGACCTTGTCGTCACCGGCATACTGGAACGAGTCCTTGAGCATCTTGGCGATTTCGCCGTCGGTCAGGCCGTAGGACGGCTTGACCTGGATGCTGGCTTCAACACCCGAACCCAACTCACGCGCAGCGACGTTGAGCAGGCCGTCGGCGTCGACCTGGAAGGTCACGCGAATCTTTGCCGCGCCAGCCACCATCGCCGGAATGCCGCGCAATTCGAAGCGCGCCAGGGAGCGGCAGTCACTGATCAGCTCGCGCTCGCCTTGCAGCACATGGATCATCATGGCCGTCTGGCCATCTTTGTAAGTGGTGAAATCCTGGGCACGGGCGACGGGGATGGTGGTGTTGCGTGGTATCACCTTCTCCATCAGCCCCCCCATGGTTTCCAGCCCCAGGGACAGCGGGATCACGTCGAGCAGCAGCAGTTCGCCACCATCGCGCTTGTTACCGGCCAGGGTGTCTGCCTGGATCGCGGCGCCGATGGCGACCACCTGGTCCGGATCGATTTCAGTCAGCGGCTGGCGGCCAAAGGCTTCGGCGACGGCTTCACGCACGCGTGGTACGCGGGTGGAACCACCGACCATGACCACTGCACCCACGTCCTCCAGTTCGATACCGGAATCACGTACGGCACGGCGGCAGGCTTTCAGGCTGCGGGCGACCATAGGCTCGATCAGCGCATCGAAGGCTTCGCGGGTCAGTTGGGCCGACCAGTTACCGTAGGAAACTTCAACAGACGCGGAGTCCGTCAGCGCTTCTTTGGCGGCGCAAGCGGTTTGCAGCAGGTTGCGCTGCGCGCCCGGGTCCAGGTCGGCAGACAAGCCGGCGCTGGCGATGATCCAACCCGCAATGGCGTGGTCGAAGTCGTCGCCGCCCAGGGCGCTGTCGCCACCAGTGGCCAGCACTTCGAAGACGCCCCCGGTCAGGCGCAAAATCGATATATCAAAGGTGCCACCGCCCAGGTCGTAAATGGCAACCAGGCCTTCGGCATGCTGGTCCAGGCCATAGGCCACGGCTGCAGCGGTCGGCTCATTGAGCAGGCGCAGCACGTTCAGGCCAGCAAGTTTGGCCGCATCCTTGGTAGCTTGGCGCTGGGCATCATCGAAATAAGCCGGAACGGTGATCACCGCGCCGACCAGTTCGCCGCCCAGGGTCTTTTCCGCGCGCTGACGCAGTACCTTGAGGATATCGGCCGACACTTCCACAGGGCTTTTCGGGCCTTGGACGGTGTCGATGAACGGCATATGGGATTCGCCACCGACAAAGCGGTACGGCAACTGGTCGCCCAATTGCTTGACGTCGGACAGACCACGACCCATCAAGCGCTTGACCGACAGCACGGTATTCAAAGGGTCGGAAGACGCCGCCAGCTTGGCCGACTCACCCACTTCGGTACGATCAACGTGATAGCGCACGGCAGAGGGCAGGATCACCTGGCCATCAGCGTCGGGCAACGGCTCGGACAGGCCACTGCGCAAGGCAGCAACCAGGGAATTGGTGGTGCCCAGGTCAATCCCGACCGCCAGGCGACGCTGGTGCGGTTGAGGGCTTTGGCCGGGTTCGGCGATTTGCAGTAGGGCCATGGTAATCAGGTCTTATCTGTCTATCAGGCGTGCATCACGGGCAGCACACGGGGTTAATCGTCGAGGCGCTCTTCTAGCTGGCGCACTTCGTAGGTGAGCTTGTCGAGGAACTGCATGCGCCGCATCAGGCGTTCGGCCTGCTCACGTTGCGCTGCATCATCCCAACAGGCTGCGAAGCTTTCGTTGAGCTCATCCTGGGCGGTTTTCAGACGACGCTTGAAGACTGCAACACCGGCCAGATCGGCCTCGTCCTGCAAGTCTTCGAGTTCTTCGCGCCACTGCATCTGCTGCATCAGGAAGTCCGGATCATGCACGGTCACTTCCAGCGGCAACTCGCCACCGTTCATCGCGAGCAGGTAGCGCGCGCGTTTCGGGGGGCTTTTGAGCGTCTGATAGGCTTCGTTGAGGCTGGCCGATTGCTCCAGCGCCAGGCGTTGCTCACGCTCGGAAGCGTCAGCGAAGCGGTCCGGGTGCACGCCACGCGCCAGTTCTCGGTAGCGCGTGGCAAGCTGCTCAAGGTCCAGCCGAAAGCTCGGCTGCAGCTCGAATAAAGCGAAATGACAAGGAGTACCCACGAATAGCCTCAGATGTTGAAGCTTTCGCCGCAGCCACATTCACCGCGTACGTTGGGGTTGTTGAACTTGAAGCCTTCGTTCAACCCTTCCTTGACGAAATCGAGTTCGGTGCCGTCCAGGTAGGTCAGGCTCTTGGGGTCGATAATCACTTTCTCGCCGTGACTTTCGAACACCTGGTCTTCCGCAACCACCTCATCGACAAACTCCAGCACGTAGGCAAGGCCGGAACAGCCCGTGGTGCGAACACCCAGACGAATCCCCTCACCTTTACCGCGCCCATTCAGGGAGCGGCGAATGTGCTGCGCAGCCGCTTCTGTCATGCTGATAGCCATCGTTGACTCCTTACTCGTCGCCAAATGCTTAGATCAAGCCTTTCTTCTGCTTGTAGTCGCGAACGGCCGCCTTGATGGCGTCTTCTGCGAGTACCGAGCAGTGGATTTTCACGGGCGGCAGGGCCAGTTCTTCGGCCAGCTGGGTGTTGCTGATAGTGACAGCCTCATCCAGGGTCTTGCCTTTCATCCATTCGGTCGCCAGGGAGCTGGAGGCGATAGCCGAACCGCAACCGTAGGTCTTGAACTTGGCGTCTTCGATAACGCCAGCGTCGTTGACCTTGATCTGCAGGCGCATCACATCGCCGCACGCCGGAGCGCCGACCATGCCGGTGCCGACATCAGGATCTTCCGCGTCCATCTTGCCGACGTTGCGCGGGTTTTCGTAGTGGTCGATGACCTTTTCGCTGTAAGCCATGGTACTGAATCCTCACTCATCAGGGCCGCTCTGGAACCCTGTAGAAACGCCTGCGTTTTCCGCCACGTTCCTACAGAGCTGGGGTGGCGGCTTCTATAGTTAGTGTGCCGCCCACTCGATCTTGGAAATATCGACACCGTCTTTGTACATGTCCCACAGCGGCGACAGGACGCGCAGCTTGTTGACGGCTTCGCAGACTTTCTGCGCGGCGTAGTCGACTTGCTCTTCGGTGGTGAAACGGCCGAACGTAAAGCGGATCGAGCTGTGTGCCAGTTCGTCGTTGCGGCCCAGGGCGCGCAGTACGTACGAAGGCTCAAGGGACGCCGAGGTGCAGGCCGAACCGGACGAAACCGCCAGGTCCTTGAGCGCCATGATCAGCGACTCGCCTTCGACGTAGTTGAAGCTCAAATTCAGGTTGTGCGGTACGCGGGCGGTCATGCTGCCGTTGATGTACAGCTCTTCAAGTCCTTCGACCTGCTTGTAGAAGCGGTCGCTCAGCGCTTTGATGCGCACGTTTTCGGCAGCCATGTCTTCCTTGGCCACGCGGAAGGCTTCGCCCATGCCCACGATCTGGTGGGTCGCCAGGGTGCCTGAACGCATGCCGCGCTCGTGACCGCCGCCGTGCATGGTGGCTTCGATGCGCACACGTGGCTTGCGGCTCACGTACAGGGCGCCGATGCCTTTGGGGCCGTAGGTCTTGTGGGCCGAGAACGACATCAGGTCGACTTTCAGTTTCGACAGGTCGATGTCGACCTTGCCGGTGGACTGGGCAGCGTCGACATGCAGCAGGATGCCCTTGGAACGGGTCAGCTCGCCGATGGCCGCGATGTCGTTGATGGTGCCGATTTCGTTGTTCACGTGAATCACGGAAACCAGGATGGTGTCTTCACGCAGCGCGGCTTCGATCATGGCCGGGGTGACGATACCGTCGGTAGTCGGCTCGAGGTAGGTGACCTCGAAACCTTCACGCTCCAGTTGGCGCATGGTGTCGAGGACAGCCTTGTGCTCAATCTTGGTGGTGATCAGGTGCTTGCCTTTGGTCGCGTAGAAATGCGCCGCGCCCTTGATAGCCAGGTTGTCGGACTCGGTGGCACCGGAGGTCCAGACGATTTCACGCGGGTCTGCACCCACCAGGTCAGCCACCTGGCGACGAGCGTTCTCGACCGCTTCCTCGGCCTTCCAGCCGAACACGTGGGAACGGGAGGCCGGGTTGCCGAAGTTTCCGTCAACCAGCAGGCATTCGCTCATCTTTTGCGCGACACGCGGATCAACCGGGGTGGTCGCTGAGTAATCAAGGTAAATCGGCAATTTCATGGACTTTCTCCTAAATCAGGCTGGCTGGCGCGCCGTTAGCTCTTCGGCTGTCACTCGACGGCGGACGCTTCGATCTTGTCCAGACGCGGCGCCTTGGTGTTGCAACGGCGCTGGTCCTGACGCTGGGCTACTTCTTGCACCTCACGGCGAGTCACAAGATCAGCCAAGCTGATACCACTCAAAAACTCATGGATCTGCAGGCTCAAGTCACACCACAAGTGGTGCGTGAGGCAGGTGTCGCCGGCATGGCAATCACCCAGCCCCTGGCATTTGGTGGCGTCGACGGATTCGTTGACCGCGTCGATCACCTGGGCCACCTGAATGCCCTGCATGTCGCGGGACAACTGATAGCCACCACCCGGCCCACGCACACTGGAAACCAGGTTGCTGCGACGCAATTTGGCGAACAGTTGCTCTAGGTAGGACAGGGAAATGCCTTGGCGCTCAGAGATATCGGCCAGGGACACCGGCCCAGTTTGCGCGTGCAAAGCCAAGTCGAGCATGGCGGTCACCGCGTATCGGCCTTTTGTAGTCAGTCTCATGGACAAGTACCAAGGTGTTTCAGAATGGGAGCAAGTATGCGATTCCCGAGTATTTAAGTCAACTATAAGACCTAGTACTTTAGTCAGGATTACCCGTAAAAAGGGCGCGCGAATCATAGCAGGATGGGGCGACGACGAACAGCGAGAACAGGGGCGGATGGAGATCGCTGGATCAACGGAGACCAAAATGTGGGAGGGAGCTTGCTCCCGATAGCGGTGTACCAGCCACGAAAGTGGTGACTGACACATTGCTACGGGGCCAAGCCCCCCTCCCACAGAACGGCCTCAGCCGGCCTTGGACGCAGCCTCGTCCTTGATCTCGGCGAAGTCTTCTTCGCGCAACTCAGGCAGATCCTTGGCGCAATAGGGGCTACCCAGATCCTTCAACGCACCGCACATTCCCTCCAGCTTGCCGTCCACCGCTTGCAGGTGATCCAGCAACTGGCCGATGGCGCGTGCCACCGGGTCGGGCATGTCCTCGCTGACACCATAAGCATCGAAACCGATCTTCTCGGCCATGGCCTTGCGCTTGGCCTCCTGCTCGTCGCCGGCTTCCGGCTTGACGATGATCCGGCCTGGAATACCGACTACGGTCGCGCCCGGAGGCACAGCCTTGGTCACGACAGCATTGGAACCGACCTTGGCACCCGCACCGACGGTGAAAGGGCCGAGGACCTTGGCGCCCGCCCCTACCACCACGCCATCACCTAGCGTGGGGTGGCGCTTGCCTTTGTTCCAACTGGTGCCGCCCAGGGTCACGCCCTGATAAAGGGTGACGTCATCACCAATTTCGGCGGTCTCGCCAATCACGATGCCCATGCCATGGTCGATAAAGAAACGGCGCCCGACTTTGGCGCCCGGGTGAATCTCGATCCCGGTCAACCAACGACCGAAGTTCGACACCAGCCGCGCCAGCCATTTCCAGCCCATGCCCCACAGGGCACCGGACAAGCGGTGAATCCAGATGGCGTGCATCCCCGGGTAGCAGGTCAGCACTTCAAAGGCGTTGCGCGCCGCCGGGTCACGGTGGAAAACACTCTGGATATCTTCTCGCAAACGCTCGAACATTTTTAATCCTTCCGCTTAAGAAGCTCGCCACGGGCCGCTTTCTGGGTTTCCGTGAGGATGCCACGCAATATATTCATTTCTGCCCGGCTGACCGAGCTGCGTCCGTAAAGGCGACGCAGGCGCGCCATCAAGTGCCGTGGTTTTTCCGGATCGAGGAATTCGATGGCCACCAGGGTTTGCTCCAGGTGCTCATAAAACCGTTCCAGCTCGTCCATGGTGGCCAGTTCGCCACTTTTGGTCGAGGCAACCTCGTCCTTCTCTACCTTGCTCGGCCGGCCAGCAGCGGCCAGCCAGGCCATGCGCACTTCGTACGTCAACACCTGCACCGCAGCCCCGAGGTTCAGCGAGCTGAACTCGGGGTCTGATGGGATGTGCACGTGGTAATGACATCGCTGCAGCTCTTCATTGGTCAGACCGGAGTCTTCACGACCAAACACCAAGGCGATTTCAGCACCACCAGCGGCCTCTTCCACCACCTTGGTGCCGCACTCACGCGGATCCAGCAGTGGCCAGGGGATGCGACGGTCACGGGCGCTGGTGCCAAGCACCAGATTGCAGCCGACCAAGGCGTCTTCCAAGGTGGCGACGACCTGGGCTTTTTCAAGCAGGTCATTGGCGCCGGATGCACGGGCATCGGCCTCGTGATGCGGGAACACGCGCGGGTCGACCAGCACCAGGCGCGTCAGCCCCATGTTTTTCATGGCTCGCGCCACCCCGCCGATGTTGCCGGGATGACTGGTATTGACCAGGACGACACGAATGTTTTGCAGCAAGGGAGGCGCTCTCGGACACGGGAAAGGGGAGCAAATCTTACAGAACAGCCTAAGGTTATGCCATGAAAGCTAACGTCGTCCTTCACCTGAAGAAAGTTTCTGCTAGAATGCTCGGCTTTCTTTAACAACCTTAGGTGACACATCCATGCAGCCCATGCTGAATATCGCGCTGCGCGCCGCCCGCAGCGCCAGTGAATTGATCTTCCGCTCCATCGAGCGCCTGGATACCATCAAGGTCGACGAAAAAGACGCCAAGGATTACGTATCCGAGGTTGATCGCGCCGCCGAACAGAAAATCATCGACGCCCTGCGCAAGGCCTACCCTACCCACGGCATCCTCGGTGAAGAAACCGGCCTGCACAAAGGCAGCGGTGAAGGCGAAGACTACCTGTGGATCATCGACCCACTGGATGGCACCACCAACTTCCTGCGCGGCATCCCACACTTTGCCGTGAGCATCGCGTGCAAATACCGTGGCCGCCTGGAACACGCCGTTGTACTCGACCCAGTCCGCCAGGAAGAATTCACCGCCAGCCGTGGCCGTGGCGCCCAGTTGAACGGTCGTCGTCTGCGCGTCAGCGGCCGCACCAGCCTGGACGGCGCCCTGCTGGGTACCGGCTTCCCGTTCCGTGACGACCAGATGGACAACCTGGAAAACTACCTGGGCATGTTCCGCGCCCTGGTTGGCCAGACTGCCGGCATCCGTCGCGCTGGCGCAGCAAGCCTGGACCTGGCTTATGTGGCCGCCGGTCGTTTTGATGCGTTCTGGGAGTCGGGCCTGTCCGAGTGGGACATGGCGGCAGGCGCTCTGCTGATCCAGGAAGCAGGCGGCCTGGTGAGCGACTTCACCGGTGGCCACGACTTCCTCGAGAAAGGCCATGTGGTTGCCGGCAACACCAAATGCTTCAAGGCAGTACTGACGGCGATCCAGCCGCACCTGCCGGCTTCGCTGAAGCGCTAAGCGAGCGAGCACAAAAAAGCACCCCGAGGGGTGCTTTTTTTATGCCTGGGATTTGAGGTTTGCCGCGACTCCAGCAACAACACAAATCAATTGTGGGAGGGGGCTTGCCCCCGATTGCAGTGGGTCAGCACCTAACAAGCTGACTGATCCACCGCTATCGGGGGCAAGCCCCCTCCCACATTTTGAACTCACATAATTTTTTGCATCTATACCAGGCTTGAGATTACTGCTGGTTCTGGCCCAGCACCAAGCGGCCTTCCTTGTCGACCGGAATCTGGCCGCCTGGATCACGGTCCATACGCACCGAGCCTTCCTTGCCATCCAAGGTGTAACGCACGTCATAACCGACAACCTTGTCGCTGATGTCGTTGACGGTGTTACAGCGGGTTTGCGTGGTGGTGTAGGTATCGCGGTTCTGCATACCTTCCTGAACCTTGTTACCGGCGTAACCGCCACCCACCGCACCGGCTACCGTAGCCAGCTTCTTGCCATTACCGCCACCGACCTGGTTGCCGAGCAGGCCACCGGCCAGTGCACCTACCACAGTGCCGACGATCTGATGCTGATCCTGCACCGGCTTCTGCCGGGTCACGGCGACGTCCTTGCAGACCTCGCGCGGGGTTTTGATCTGGGTTTTCACCGGCTGCACTGCCAGCACTTGCGCATACTCAGGGCCGCTTTTTACCAGGCTGTAGGTGGCAACAGCACCCCCGGCAGTCACACCGACAGCACCCAATACCGCACCAACCAGTAACGACTTGTTCACGTGAACCTCCTGACCATCACAAACGGATCGAAAGATCCGCGCTATACCCAGCCTTGGAGCAAAAAAAAAGGCACGAGTTCAATACTCGTGCCTTCTTTGTAACAGCAGATCAACAAGCGCCCATCAAGGACGGTCGTCGACCTCCTTGCCAGTGCTGGCCGGAGGGATCAGGTCTTCGCTGTTGAGGTTCAGCCAGATCAGCACCACGTTGGCGATGTAGATCGAGGAATAGGTACCCGCCAGTACGCCGATGAACAGCGCCAGGGAGAAGCCCCACAGGTTGTCGCCACCGAAGATCATCAGCGCCGCAATCGCCAGCAGCGTGGAGATCGACGTCGCCATGGTGCGCAGCAGGGTCTGGGTGGTGGAGACGTTGATGTTCTCGATCAGCGACGCCTTGCGCAGTACGCGGAAGTTCTCACGAACCCGGTCGAATACCACGATGGTGTCGTTGAGCGAGTAACCGATGATCGCCAGCACAGCCGCCAGTACGGTCAGGTCGAAGGTCACCTGGAAGTACGCCAGGATACCCACGGTCACGATCACGTCGTGGATCAGCGACACAATCGCGCCGACACCGAACTTCCACTGAAAGCGGAACGCCAGGTAGATCATGATGCCGACCAGCGCCATCAGCATGCCGAGGCCGCCCTGGTCGCGCAGTTCTTCACCGACTTGCGGGCCGACGAACTCGACGCGCTTGACCGATGCCGGGTTGTCGCCGCCGACCTTCTGCAAGGCCTCCGCCACCTGGTGACCCAGTTGCGGGTCTTCGCCCGGCATGCGCACCAGCAGATCCGTGGTCGCACCGAAGCTCTGCACGACGGCTTCGTGATAGCCGGCCTTGACCAGCTCGTTGCGCACCAGGGTAACGTCGGCAGGCTTCTCGTAGGTCAGCTCGATGAGCGTACCGCCGGTAAAGTCCAGACCGTAGTTCAGGCCCTTATGGAACCAGCTGAACAACGCCAGAACGGTAAGGAGCACGGTGACGCCGAACGCAACGTTGCGAACGCCCATGAAGTTGATTGTACGTAACATGGCAGCCCCTTAAATCCACAACTTCTTGAAGTCACGCCCGCCAAAGATCAGGTTGACCATTGCGCGGGTCACCATGATGGCCGTGAACATCGAGGTAAAGATACCGAGGGACATGGTCACCGCAAAACCTTTGACCGGGCCGGTGCCCATGGCAAAGAGAATCCCGCCGACCAGTAAGGTGGTCAGGTTGGAGTCGAGAATCGCGGTAAATGCCCGGCCGAAGCCTTCGTTGATTGCACGCTGTACGGTCATGCCTGCCGCGATCTCTTCACGGATCCGCGAGAAGATCAGTACGTTGGCGTCTACCGCCATACCCATGGTGAGTACGATACCGGCGATACCTGGCAGGGTCAGTGTAGCGCCCAGCAGCGACATCAGGGCCAGCAGCATCACCATGTTGCCCGCCAGGGCCACGGTGGCGATGATGCCGAAGAAGCGATAGATGGCGATGATGAACAGCGACACGAACAACATGCCCCACAAGGCTGCATCGATACCCTTGGTGATGTTGTCGGCACCCAGGCTCGGGCCGATGGTACGCTCTTCAGCGAAGTACATCGGCGCCGCCAAGCCACCGGCACGCAGCAACAGGGCCAGCTCAGACGATTCACCCTGGCCGTTCAGGCCGGTGATACGGAATTGAGCACCCAGTGGCGACTGGATGGTCGCCAGGCTGATGATCTTCTTCTCTTCCTTGAAGGTCTGGACCGGTACGTCTTTCTCGACGCCGTCGACCATTTGCTTGGTGTAAGTGGTGACCGGCCGCTGCTCGATGAAGATCACCGCCATGCTGCGACCGACGTTGCTGCGCGTGGCGCGGCTCATCAGGTCGCCGCCATGGCCATCCAGACGGATGTTCACTTCAGGCGTACCGTGCTGCGAATCGAAACCGGCCTTGGCGTCGGTGACCTGGTCACCGGTGATGATCAAGCCACGCTCGATCAATGCAGGAGGACGGTTGCCTTCGCGGAATTCGAACTCTTCGGCCGTGGCGCGGGTAGCACCCGGCTCAGCCGCCAGACGGAATTCCAGGTTGGCGGTCTTGCCCAGGATACGCTTGGCTTCAGCCGTGTCCTGTACACCTGGCAGCTCAACCACGATGCGGTTGGCGCCCTGGCGCTGAACGATCGGCTCGGCCACACCCAGTTCGTTGACCCGGTTACGCACCGTGGTCAAGTTCTGCTTGATGGAGTACTCACGGATTTCCGCGATCTTGGCTGGCGTCATCGCCAGGCGCAGTACAGGTTGACCATTGAGGTCGGCCGGTACGATATCGAAATCGTTGAAGTTCTTGCGCACCAGCGCACGGGCCTGTTCGCGGGATGCTTCGTCAGAGAAGCCCAGCTGGATGGCGCCGTTGATCTGCGGCAGGCTGCGATAACGCAACTTCTCTTTGCGCAGCAGGCTCTTCACATCGCCTTCGTAGACTTTCAGGCGCGCGTCGAGGGCTTTGTCCATATCGACTTCCAGCAGGAAGTGCACGCCACCGGACAAGTCCAGGCCCAGCTTCATCGGGTGCGCGCCAATGCTGCGCAGCCATTGTGGCGTGGTCTGTGCCAGGTTGAGCGCGACCACATAGTCGTCACCCATGGCCTTGCGCACGACATCCTTGGCCGGCAATTGGTCTTCTGCCTTGGTCAGGCGCAGCAAACCGCCTTTCGCACCAGCTGCCAACGTTGCCGCCTTGACCTGGATACCCGCGTCGTTGAGCGCTTTGCTCGCGCGTTCCAGATCAGCCTGATTGACCTGCAGCGAAGTGCTGGCGCCAGTGATCTGGATCGCCGGGTCATCAGGATAGAGATTGGGAGCGGAATAAATAAAACCGATCGCCAGCACCGCCAGGATCAGTACGTATTTCCACAGAGGGTATTTGTTCAGCATCACGCCGCCCGCTTATAACGCGGGGCGCCTTGCGCGCCCCGTCGATTGGTAAAGGTTGTTACTCAGATCGCTTTGAGCGTGCCTTTTGGCAGCGTGGCGGCGATGGCGCCCTTCTGGAACTTCATTTCTACGGTGTCGGAAACTTCCAGGACCACGAAAGCATCGGAAACCTTGGTGATCTTGCCGGCGATGCCGCCAGTGGTCACCACTTCGTCGCCTTTTTGCAGGCTGCCGAGCAGGTTTTTCTGCTCTTTGGCGCGCTTGGCCTGTGGACGCCAGATCATCAGATAGAAGATGACCAGGAAGCCGACCAGGAAAATCCACTCGAAACCACCGCCCATAGGACCGGCAGCGGCAGGCGCAGCGGCATCAGCCATGGCGTTAGAGATAAAAAAGCTCATTTAGCACTCCAGTTGCAAATAGTGAATCTTAGGGTCGGAAAACTCAGTCCAAGGGCGGCACAGGGAGCCCGCGCTTGGCATAGAAGGCATCGACGAAGGCGGCCAATGTACCCTGTTGAATAGCCTCGCGCAAACCAGCCATCAGGACTTGGTAGTGACGCAAATTGTGGATGGTATTCAACATGCTACCCAGCATTTCCCCGCACTTGTCCAGATGGTGCAGATAAGCACGGGAGAAGTTCAGGCAGGTGTAGCAGTCACAGGTGGGATCCAGCGGCGAATCATCATGGCGATGGAACGCGTTACGGATCTTCAGCACGCCTGTATCGATGAACAGATGCCCATTGCGGGCATTACGGGTTGGCATCACGCAATCGAACATGTCCACACCGCGGCGCACACCCTCTACGAGATCTTCCGGTTTGCCAACGCCCATAAGGTAACGAGGTTTGTCAGCGGGCATCAGGCTCGGCAGGTAATCCAGCACCTTGATCATCTCGTGCTTGGGCTCGCCCACCGACAGACCGCCGATGGCCAGGCCGTCAAAGCCGATCTTGTCGAGGCCTTCCAGCGAGCGCTTGCGCAGGCTTTCATGCATGCCGCCCTGGACGATCCCGAACAGCGCCGCCGTATTGTCGCCATGGGCGTTCTTCGAGCGCTGGGCCCAACGCAGCGACAACTCCATGGAAATCCGCGCGACGTCTTCGTCTGCCGGGTACGGCGTGCACTCGTCGAAAATCATCACGATGTCGGAACCCAGGTCGCGCTGCACCTGCATCGACTCTTCCGGGCCCATGAACACTTTGGAACCGTCCACCGGCGAGGCGAAGGTCACGCCCTCTTCCTTGATCTTGCGCATGGCGCCCAGGCTGAACACCTGGAAACCACCCGAGTCGGTCAGGATCGGGCCCTGCCACTTCATGAAGTCATGCAGGTCGCCGTGCTTCTTGATCACTTCCGTGCCCGGGCGCAGCCACAGGTGGAAAGTGTTGCCGAGGATGATTTCGGCGCCGGTGGCGACGATGTCACGCGGCAGCATGCCTTTTACGGTGCCGTAAGTGCCCACGGGCATGAAGGCCGGGGTCTCGACGGTGCCGCGCGGGAAAGTCAGGCGACCACGACGGGCTTTACCGTCGGTGGCGAGCAATTCAAACGACATACGACTCATAGTTGTTCCTCTGGGCCGCGTGGCGCCGGGTTACGGGTGATAAACATCGCATCACCGTAGCTGAAAAAACGGTACCCATTGTCGATGGCGGCTTGATAAGCGGCCATGGTCTCGGGGTAACCGGCAAATGCCGACACCAGCATCAACAGCGTGGATTCCGGCAAATGGAAGTTGGTGACCAGGCAATCGACCACATGGAACGGCCGACCTGGGTAGATAAAGATATCGGTATCGCCGCTGAACGGCTTGAGCACGCCATCACGCGCCGCACTCTCCAGGGAGCGCACGCTGGTGGTGCCCACCGCGATCACCCGCCCGCCACGCGCTTTGCACGCAGCCACGGCATCCACGACGTCCTGGCTGACTTCCAGCCATTCGCTGTGCATATGGTGGTCTTCGATGTTATCCACACGCACCGGCTGAAACGTCCCGGCCCCCACGTGCAGGGTCACATAGGCGGTCTCGACGCCCTTGGCCGCAATCGCATCCAGCAGCGGCTGGTCGAAATGCAACCCGGCCGTCGGCGCGGCAACGGCGCCCAGGCGTTGGGAGTACACCGTCTGATAGCGCTCGCGGTCCGAGTCTTCGTCGGGGCGGTCTATATAAGGAGGCAACGGCATATGGCCGACACGCTCCAGCAGCGGCAACACCTCTTCGGCGAACTTGAGCTCGAACAGCGCATCATGGCGCGCCACCATCTCGGCTTCGCCACCGCCATCAATGAGGATGGAAGAGCCCGGTTTCGGCGACTTGCTGGAGCGCACATGGGCCAGCACGCGATGGCTGTCCAGCACCCGCTCCACCAGGATTTCCAGCTTGCCGCCAGAGGCTTTCTGGCCAAACAGCCGCGCCGGAATCACCCGGGTATTGTTGAACACCATCAAGTCGCCTGGGCGCAAATGCTCAAGCAAATCAGTGAATTGACGGTGTGCGAGGGCACCGCTCACCCCGTCCAGGGTCAGCAGTCGACTGGCGCGACGCTCGGCCAAAGGGTGGCGAGCGATCAGCGAATCAGGGAGCTCAAAAGTAAAGTCAGCAACGCGCATGATGGGGTTCGTCTAGCAGGGCCGGGAAGTCTAGCGGAAATAGTCAAAATTGACCATGAAACGTGATTGACCAACGGTAATCACCTCTCTATACTTCGCCGCCATTGAGCCCTGATGGCGGAATTGGTAGACGCGGCGGATTCAAAATCCGTTTTCGAAAGGAGTGGGAGTTCGAGTCTCCCTCGGGGCACCATCTTAAAAAAAGACCTTGAAATTCAAGGTCTTTTTTTTCGCCTGTAGAAAAGCGGGTGATCAGCAGAATGACCGATCGCCGCCTGCTCTATCTTAAAACACAGCCGCCTGTGGGCGCTGGCTTGCCTGCGAAGACGCCAGCCCAAACATCCTCAAGCTATCTGCCTTACGCCTCCACTGACTCCCCCTCCTCCACCACCCCATTCGATAACATCCCATTCGCCAAATCATCCACCACCGCCTTCGCCATCTCCCCCAAATAATGCGCCGCCCAGGCATAGCGATCGGCACTGGAATCCATGGCCGCATCCAACGCCAGCAACTTGGAACAGTGCAACAACTCGGAGACATGCTCCAGGGCATCACGGATGGGCACGCCAGAATTGACGCGGAATAGACGGTGGAGGTTGGGCTGCTTGCCGCAAGTGGAAAAGGTGATGACGCCGAGGGTTTTGTTGAGGGGTGGGTTGATCATTCGGCACCTCCGATCTGAGCGGCGGCGTCGATTGCAGCATTGCGCGTGTACGATTTATCAGAAACGTTCATTGCTCAAGCTCCTAATGTAGAGAGCTACCACGTTCGTTTCTCATGCGAATGGGTGGCAGCTATGCGCGGGCTGAGAAACCGGGACAATAGGAACCCGGCAGACCCGAAGGTCTCCCACGCATAGCCACCATGACACAGGCATGCGGGCACAAAAAAGCGCCAACAGTCTAATGGATGGTGGCGCCTATGCGCCTATTGTTTCTCGGATTCTCAAGTCCGGTCGCTGGGTTGGAAGCGACGGAGGAAAAGTAGCTCAGGAGCGGCTGGAGATGAAAGTTGGTATCTGTGGCGAGAGATTTCCGGCGGCCAGTCTGGAGGGTTGCGGGCGTTAGGAAGAGGAAAGTCGTGCACTAACCCCGGTTACGTGCAGGCGTGGCGCTTGCTGTTTCTCTCTACGGACGAGAAGACGTTGGCGTAGCACATGGCAGATGCCAACAAGGAGCTGAAAGCCGGTATGGAGGTGCGCATGCTTGCCGTACCTGCGGATGCCAGCAAAGGCCTGGGCATGTTCGATGTGCTGAATGGTTTTGAGGACGCTGCCGCCCTCTCCGATGCGCTCAAGGCCCGCGTAGCCAAATATTACGGCACGCCCCTCACCGCTTTCCTGCCCGCACTGTGTGCGCCTGGGGAAATGCTCAGGTGGACAGTGATCGTGCGCCGCACTGTGGAACAGTCCATCACCCAAAACCTACCCGCCTCGGCCAGTGGTCAGGCGCAACGTGCCTCCCTTCGCTTTGGCCTCGCAGCAGCGGCCGGGGAGTTAGCCACCGCCTACGGCGTTACTCGCTGGCCCGATGGCACAGCCACAACCGCCGCACGGGTGTGTCTGCATGCGTGGCTGGCCGAACGTGGCGGCGCCGGTAACTTCGAGGGTGATGCGATCTTGGCGCGGCTGCGCCAGGTCATCGAGCGCTTAGGAGAAAGCCGATTCACCCGTTGGGAATCTGCCGCCGCCAAGATCGATGAGCACGGCCCACGCACGATTGATCGGCTGGGCTTTCGCAAGACGATGGAACACGGCATGGGCGATGCCCTGCACACTGCCGGGGGCCCCTGAGGTTTTCATTGAGACACGGGGTCGGAAATCCGCCCGATCTTGTTAGCGGAAAGATGCCCAGCTTAGTGAACAGGTGAACATGGTGAACTGCGGTTCACCTGTGCATTTGCCCAAGATTTAGAGATAGGGTATGCCTATCTTACAGATGTGCTGATGCGGCTGCCGACACAGCGAGCGCGTGAGATCAGGCAACTGCTGCCGCATCAGTGGGTGGCGGCAGAAACCACGTAATCCCCCGATGCTTTGGGACTTACAAGGATGGCGCAATTAACGGAGTAGTCGTAACGATGATTTTGGTTGTTGAGGGTATCAGCGCCAGCGGGAAAACCACTTGGTGCTCTAAGCATGGAGGGCAACATGTCATTCCTGAAAACGGCCGTTTTGAAAACGAGCCGGATCGGATAAAGGATCCAGTCGGAGCAGCAACTTTTTGGGCAGAGCGAAACGTGGATCGCTGGCAAACGACGCTGGCCATGGAAGACATTTCTTCGTGGGTTTTGTGTGACAGTGACCCTCTCAAGCTCCACTACATTTGGAGCCTTTGGCAGATCGGCGAGGCGAGCGAACACGACTGGCGAATAGAATTGGATGCCACAAGAGAAACGATCGCACAAGGACGTATTGGCTTTGCTGACTGTTACATTGTTGGCCGCATAGATCCTCAGCTCGCGCGCGAACGAGCCAAAGCAGACACCACCCGCCGACGGAGTAGATTCGAGCTACACGTGCGCCTCCAACAAGCTCTGCTGACCTGGTACTCAGCTATGGATGAAGTGCTTCCTGGCAGAGTGCGATTCGGGTTTCCTTCAAAAATGCCCACCGTAGAAAACCTTGATGGAAGATATTCGCTAACGGCCTTTGATCAAATGATCGCATCGCTCTCCAGAAAATAATCAGCCCTCTTGCCGACAGGGATTTGAGAGGCTGATACAGAGAACGTGAATTGACGTGAAAGCAATGTATAGGCGTATTAGCCAGCTGCTTACGAGATAGGTGCCAGGGACCCTGAGCACTCCAAACTGACACGGGGCAGAGAACCCGCGCGTTCGTGTTAGCGGCTGGATTTTTGAAGTTGGTTGACAGGTTGACGGAGTTGACTCGGTTGACGAACGCCATGCGTGCGTTATCAGCAAAACAAAGGGGCATCTTTACCAACACGGTAACGATGTCCCTTTTTCTTCAAGATCCTTTCAATTTCAACGTTGAAATTTCAGTAAGCAGGGGAATCTGTCGCTACCACGATGTCGCGGGTTTCCGACCCCGTGCTGTAAGGAATCTCTCAGGGGCCCCGGCAGGTTTTGGGAATCGGCTAGCTAAAGGACGAGAGAAAATGTGGCTATGCGAGCCCAGCGAACTCAATGCGGACACCCGTGCTGCCTTCGTACAAATACAGCTGCCTGTCAGCAAACCCAATATGCAAACGGAAGTCTTTATCACCGACCTCTAACGCATCACGTATTGATTGCTCGTTTAATTCGCACGTTTTGCGAGCCCAATCGAACTGGGCGTAGATTTTTTGCAGCTGCATGAAGTTATTGATGGCAGTGCCATCGCACATGACACCACCGCCTGGTGGAAAGATCACTTCACCAGAAAGCTTCGTCACGGTGACGTTTAAGGGTAAGCGTCTGGTCATCCCGTCTGGTTTTTTGGCTGTGGCTGTTCAAAACAGCGAGACGTCCAACGTTAGCCAGCGGGTCATGTGTAGCCTGTACTATATTGTTTGTCTGATCGCAGGTGTAAGGCCTGATGCCTTGTCTTAATAAACTTTTGACGTTCGCCACTGCTCCCTATCCGAGGATTTCTCATGACAAATCAATCCAATTTGATCGAGTTGGTTCGAGAGACAAATCCGGTATTACTCAAGTCTTTGAATGACCTACTCCCCCAGCTTTCCATGAATGCGAAGGCAATGACAATGCAAGAGTTGCAGCTGATCGTAGATGCAGAATGCTCTGATCTATTCGTAGTGAGGGGGGCAGGTGGAGAAAATATCTTGGGGGCGCTAACCCTCATTCATTTCCGTATTCCGACAGGTGTTCGTGCTTGGATCGAGGATGTCGTTGTGGATGCTGGTGCCCGGGGGCAGGGAGTCGGCAAAGCGCTCATTCAGGCAGCTGTAGAAAGAAGTCATGCCCTGGGCGCAAAAACACTGGATCTTACGTCTAACCCAAATCGAGAATCCGCTCATGGTTTATACGAGGGGGCAGGATTTTCTCTTCGAGAAACAAAGGTATATCGCTATCTCCCCGCATGATGGATATCTGCAACGATTAGCTTCCCTGCTTGACCCAGCGAAAAGGGAGCAAATCGGTAATTCCACTTGCTCGCTGCGTCGGCAGGCGAGTCAGTACATCTTTCAGATACGCATACGGATCATGTCCGTTGAGTTTGGCCGACTGGATCAGGCTCATTAGCGCCGCCGCACGCTGACCGCTGCGCAACGACCCTGCGAAGAGCCAGTTCTTGCGTCCAAGCGCCCAAGGCCGGATCTGGTTCTCTGCCCAGTTGTTGTCTATGGGTACGGCCCCGTCATCAAGGTAGCGCGACAGCGCTGCCCAGCGTTTCAGGCTGTAATCGAGTGCTCTGCTGATGGCTGAGCCTTCGGGCACGAGGTCACGCTGGGCGATCATCCAGGCGTGCAGCATGTTCATCACAGGTACAGCTTTTTCTTGCCGTATTCTGCGCCTTAAATCCGGCTCCAAGTCGCGGACTTCATTTTCGATTTCATACAGCAACTGGATATAGCGCAGGGCTTGCTCGGCGAGCGTGCTTTTATTCGTAGCGTGCAGTTCGAAGAACTTGCGCCGTGCATGAGCCATGCAGCCGATCTCGGTCACGCCGAGTTCAAAGCTGGCCTTGTAGCCGCCAAAATCGTCGCAGACCAGCTTGCCCCTCCAGTCTTGCAGGAAGTTGCGAGCATGCTCTCCGGCGCGGCTGGGGCTGAAGTCGTAAACCACCGCTGCCACATCTGAGAACTGGGTGGTGGCATAGGCCCAAACATAGGAACGGTGGGTTTTCTTCGTTCCCGGCATGAGCATCTGCACCGGTGTTTCATCGGCATGAATAACCTGCTGCCCGAGTACCACGTCGCGCAGCGCATCAACCAGCGGCTGCAACTGAACCCCGGTCACGCCAACCCATTGAGCCAAGGTGGAGCGTGGAATCGCCAGGCCCGCTCGACCGAAGATCGATTCCTGACGGTAAAGCGGCAGGTGGTCGGAAAACTTGGCAATCATTACGTGGGCCAGCAGGCCCGCAGTCGGGATGCCCTTATCAATAACCTGCGCCGGAACAGGTGCCTGGATCAGCGTTTCGCAGTCATCGCAGACCCATTTGCCACGCACATGGCGTTCAACGGTAAATGCGCCGGGCGTGTAGTCCAGCTTCTCGCTGACGTCCTCGCCGATGCGCTTGAGAGCGCAGCCGCATGGGCAGTGAGTGTTGTCCGGTTCGTGATGGATCAGTGTGCGTGGAAACTCAGCCGGTAATGCAGTGCGCTTGGGCTTCTGCTTTTTCTCGGTTGCCGCTGCCACTGTTTGCAAAGCCTGAAGCTCTGCTTCAATCGCTGCGATATCGGTATCGATCAGGTCATCAAGCAAACTGGCCTGCTCAGGATTCATCTGCTCGCTGCGCTTGGCAAATTTCAAGCGCTTGAGCTGTGCGATCTCGAAGGTCAGTTTCTCTATGACTGTTTGATCACTGTTGATCTTCTTGCCCATCGTTTCAACGGTTTTACCCATCGTTTCGACCGTCTTGCCCAGCGTGTCGACCTGGTGATCTAGCGTCTCGACACGCTGCATTAACTGCGCCGCCAAGGCGCGCAGTTGTTCAGGGGTCAGGTGATCGAGATTGGGTAGCGGAGTCATGGGGCCGATTTTGCCAGAGCGGGCAATTCGCGGCGATATACCGATAGGCTAATGGCAGCCGTTAAAGCAGTGTGATCGAGCCTCCAGAACCTGCGCGTTGCCATGGCAGACCCAGCACCAATGCCTGAAGTTGCTCGGTATCCAGTTCCATCTCAGAGCCATGGTGAATGCCAGGCCAGTGGAACTTGCCTTGGTTCAACCGGCGCGCCGCCAGCCATACTCCGAAGCCGTCATGCACCAGCACTTTCATGCGATTGGCGCGGCGGTTGGCGAATAGATAAGCACAGTGCGGCTTCGCCGCACCGAACACCGCGACCACTCGAGCCAAAGCAGTCTCAGTGCCTGCGCGCATGTCCATAGGCTCGGTGGCGAGCCAGATGGCATCGACGCGAATCATTGGGCCAGGCCACGAACGAAACACGCGCAGCCGTCCGGATCCGAGGCTGGCCACTTTACGGTGATGGATTTATCACCCAAAGGCAGCGAGATGATCACAATCTCTTCTGTTGCTCGCCTTGGTACTGCTTTAACCGGAACGAAAGCCGGCAAAGTTGCAGGCGATTGATCTCGGTAAGTCGGTAGCCACTTGCGGATCACGTTGGCGTTGATGCCGTGATGGATGGCTACGCTAGAAATTATCGCCCCAGGTTGCAGGCATTCCTGGACGACCTGGGCTTTGAATGGTTTGGGATAAGAGCTTCGTTGGCGCATGGAAATCCTGGCGATAAGGGCAATCGCGTCCGCTTAAAAATACGCGGACACCATCGTCCTTAATGCTGGAGTTCGGTAGGTGACTTGGCCAGACGCTTACGTTTAAGGACTTTTTCCTGCAGTTTGCTCGCTCCTCAGCCGTCAGGGTATCCGGGGTCAAGGAGCGAGAATTTGAAGGTAGCAAAGACGGCCAATTCTCCTCGATGGTGTGGATCAGCTTCTCGCGAACCCAGACATCACCATGACCGGGACCGTGGGGAAGAGCGTCAAGAAAATAGATGCAGTCTGTCTGTACCAAACCGAATGCGACGGTCTTAGTACCCTTGATCAGTCCATTGAGTAAGCGTTCAGTGCCGAGATGAAAATGCAGAATCCCCCAGTCATCAAGAAGCCCATCAGCTTTATCTATGCTGAACGTGGATCTGCTCAAATACGGTAACAGAGGCTGGCCTTGGTGGATTGCAAGGCAAAGCCCATCGAAGCCGCTTTTTAGATCAGCAGGGACAGAGAAAGACGCTGCGCACTCTGTCCGTCGTGGCGTTGCAACTGGACATCTTCTTTGGAGCTTGAAAAGAAGCAACGCGCAGCCGGTCACATCTCTGTTGGGAGCTACGACATTCAGTTTTTTCAGTTCAGATTCGACGAACGTCAGCAGGTCAGCTTCGAAAGCTGCGCGCATGGTTTCCCTTTTTTGATAGCCTCCGCGAGCTTTGATCGTAGCAGCACCTGATTAAGAAAATGCCCCAACAGAAAGCAGCGTGTATCCCTGCTTGTATCCCGAGATCCAGAATCAGCCTGGAAGCCTTAGGATATATAGAACACTCGAGTCTCCCTCGGCCCCTCTTAAAAAAAGACCTTGAAATTCAAGGTCTTTTTTTCGCCTACAGAAAAGTGGCTCGTCGACGCACTAACTATTCACCCGCCCCTTCCCCCTCACTTATGCAGGATCGCCCGATAAATATCCTCCAGCGCCATGATGCGCTGAGCGGCGTTGAGCTTGATGGCTTCCTTGGGCATGCCGAACACCACGCAACTGGCTTCATCCTGGGCGACTGTCGCGGCCCCGGCCTCGAGCATTTCCTTGAGCCCGCGTGCGCCATCGTCGCCCATGCCCGTCATGATGATGCCGGTGGCATTCCTGCCGGCGAACCTGGCCACCGAGCGAAATAGCACATCCACGGAGGGTCGATGGCGGTTGACCAGCGGTCCATCGATCACCTGAGCGTGGTAATAGGCGCCGCTGCGGTTGACCATCAGGTGCTTGCCGCCGGGTGCGATCAGGGCCAGGCCAGGCAGGATACGGTCGTTGTTGCGCGCTTCGCGCACTTCGATTTCGCACACGCTGTTGAGGCGCTCGGCGAACGAAGCGGTGAACTTCTCGGGCATGTGCTGCACGATCACCATACCCGGGCATACGCGCGGCAGTGCCGTCAGCACGGCTTCCAGCGCTTGGGTGCCGCCGGTGGAGGTGCCGATGGCGACGATGCGCTCGGTAGTCTGGGCCATGGCATGCCCATTGGCGGCGGGCAGGATCGCATCGGCACTGAGCTTGCTGGCTGGAACCAAGGGCGGGCTGACGCTGCGTTTTCCCAGGTTCCTGACATTGGAGTTTGCGGCGGCCCGGATCGCGGCCACCAACTCGGCCGCCGATTCAATCAGGAAACTCTTCAAACCGGTTGAGGGCTTGGTGATGATTTCCACAGCGCCCGCCGACAGCGCCTGCAGGGAGGTTTCCGCGCCTTTCTGGGTCAGCGAGGAGCAGATCACCACCGGCGTCGGCCGCTCGCTCATGATTTTCTTGAGAAACGTGATGCCGTCCATGCGCGGCATTTCGACATCCAGCACGATCACGTCCGGCCATTCCCGCGCCAGTTTGTCCATGGCGAAAATCGGGTCGGAAGCCGCCCCCATGACGTGGATATCCGGCGTATCGCTGAGAATCGCCAGCAGTACCTGGCGCACCACGGCCGAATCATCGACCAGCAGCACACTGATTTTTTTGGTAGGCATCTTCTTGAAGTATTCCCATTGGTTGGTGCCGAACCCAGACGTTGCCGTTCCACAGGTCGAACATGATCGTGCGGTAACCGGTACTGCCCATGTCCTGGGCGGCCAGGTGCAGGTGATGACGCTCGGCCAGGGCCAGCGCCGCGCGAATATTCAGGCTGGCGACGTCCTGCGTCGGCAGACGACGTTGCAGATCCGGAAACATCTCGCCGCCGCCGAACAACTTGACCTGGTAATCCCGTGCATGCGTGCCATTGATTTGCGCGTGACGCAGCAGCAGTTCCAGGGCTTCGTCGGCATACCGGCCATCGAGGGGCTGATGGTTGCGCAGGCGCCCCGGCAGCATGAAGTGACACATGCCGCCGATCAGCCGCTGCGGATGCCAAAAGGTAATCGCCACACAGGAGCCGAGCAAGGTCCGCAGGCGCGTCGGCCGCGTTGCAAAACTGACTTGGCCAGGCGCCAATACCACTTCGGTCGTACCCACAGGCTTTTTCATGGCTTGCGGTAAATCGACGGCGCCACCAGCTTCAAGGTGTCATTGACGCCGTGGAGGCTTTCGGAGTGACTGATGATCAAATAACCACCGCGTTTAAGCAGCGGCAACAGACGCGCGACCACCTGGCTCTTGGTCTGCTGATCGAAATAAATCATCACGTTGCGCAGGAAAATCACCTCGAACTCCCCCAGCGCCGGCAGCGCTTCGTTAAGGTTGACCTGGATAAAATTGACGCGGTTGCGCAAGGCCTTGTCGATCAGGACGGTGCCCTCCTGACGCCCCATGCCCTTGAGGCAGTACTTGACCAGCAGCGGCTGGGGCAATGTCTCGATGCGTTCCATTGAGTAATGCCCCGTGCGCGCCTTGGCCAGTACCTGGGAGCTGATGTCCGAGCCGATCACTTCCCAGGGCGTGGTACCGAGGCTTTCGGCCAGGGTCATCGCCAGGCTGTAGGGCTCTTCGCCGGTGGAACTGGCCGCGCTCCACACGCGAAACATCCGGCCCGGCGCGGCCTGGGGCAGCACGTGCTGACGCAGGAAGTCGAAGTGCTTGGGCTCGCGAAAAAAATAGGTTTCGTTGGTGGTCAGCAAATCCAGCGCAACTTGCAGTTCGCCCTTGCGCTGGTCATTCATGATCAGCTTGAAATACTCACCATAGCTCTGCAGCTCATAGTGCTTGAGGCGCTTGAACAGGCGCCCGGCCACCAGAGCTTTCTTGGCGGGCGACAGGTTGATGCCGGCCGCCCGGTACAGCCAGGTCTGGAACTGACCGAATTCATGATCGTCGATGGAGACGGTATCTGACATGATCGAGCCTCAACGCAGGTCGAGGTCAGGGGCCGGCGCCTGGCCAGCCTCGGCCAGGCTGGACATCTCGTCGATAGACAGCACCTTGTCCACTTCCAGCACGATCACGAATTTGCCCTCGACCTTGGCCATGCCACTGATGAAATCGGCGCGAATGCGCGCACCGAAGCTCGGTGGCGGTTCGATCTGCGTGGCCGGGATCTCCTGCACGGCAGATACCGTATCGACCAGCAGCCCGATGTCCTGTGGCTGACCGTCCTCGGTACTCGCCTCGATGATGATCACGCAGGAACGCCGGGTGATCGCCGAGTTGGCCCGCCCAAAGCGCGCCGACAAGTCCACCACCGGCACCACTGCGCCGCGCAGGTTGATCACCCCGCGCACGAAAGCGGGCATCATCGGCACCACGGTCAGGCTGCCGTATTCGATAATTTCCTTGATCCCCAGGATGCCGATGGCGAACATTTCGCCGCCCAGCATGAAGGTCAGGTACTGCGCATCCTCATCGACCGCCACCGCGGTCTGCCGAGTCGTCATTACTGCGCCCATGTCACTACTCTCCCTTGTAGGCCCGCATCGATCGTGCGATCAGAAGCGGGTGAAATCCGATTCGTCCGGGGCACTGGCCATGGTGTAGGCGAACGCCTTGCGCGGCGGCGTTGGTTTGGTGCGCGGCGGTTGACGGTTGGGCGTGCTGCCGGGGCTGTCCACGCCGGTGCTTTGCACCGCAGCCTTGGACGCTGAATCCAGCACGAAGAAACTCATGGCCTGTTGCAGTTGCTCGGCCTGGCTGCTCATTTCTTCGGCCGTGGCCGCCAGTTCCTCACTGCTCGAGGCGTTTTGCTGGGTCACTTGGTTGAGCTGGGTCATCGCCGTGTTGATCTGCGCGACACCGGCGGCCTGTTCTTCGGACGCCGCGCTGATTTCCTGCACCAGGTCGGACGTCTTGTTGATGGAAGGCACCATTTCGTCGAGCAACTTGCCGGCTTTCTCGGCCATCTCCACGCTGCTGGAAGACAGTTCGCCGATTTCCTGGGCGGCGACCTGGCTGCGTTCGGCCAGCTTGCGCACTTCGGCGGCCACCACGGCGAAGCCCTTGCCGTGCTCGCCGGCCCGGGCGGCCTCGATGGCGGCATTGAGCGCGAGCAGATTGGTCTGGTAAGCGATGTCATCGATGATGCTGATGCGCTGGGCGATTTTCTTCATCGCCACCACCGTCTGCTGTACCGATTCGCCGCCCTCGGTGGCTTCCTTGGCCGCTTTGCTGGCCATGCCATCCGTGACCTTGGCGTTTTCGGTGTTCTGGTTGATGCTGGCGCTCATCTGTTCGACCGACGCACTGGTTTCCTCGACACTGGCGGCCTGTTCACTGGTGGCCTGACTCATCGATTGCGCGGTGGCGCTGACTTGTTCGGAGGCGCTGGCAAGGTTATCGGAGGCGTTACGCACTTCGCCGATGATATGGGCCAGCTTGCCGACCATGTTGCGCATGGCGTTGAGCACCATGCCGGTTTCATCTTTGCCACCTGGCTCGATGTGCGCATTAAGGTTGCCTTCGGCCAATTGCTCGGCGGCGCTCGCCGCCTGGCGCAACGGCCGGGAAATGATCCGCGCGATGAATATCGCCAGGCCCAGACCGATCAGCAGGGATGCGGCCAGTACCGCGATGATCGACACGCGTGAGCTTTCATACAGCGCCGAGCCCTTGTCACCCGCGGCAGTGGCGCCGGCGTCATTGAGCTCGACCATTTTCTGCAGGCGGTTGGTCACCTCATCGAAATGCCCTTTGGATTCACCCCGGAGCAAACTGCGCGCCTGGGCTTCCTGGTTCTGACGGGAAAACTCCAGGACCTGCTTGCTGCTCGCAATGTAGGCGTCCCATGCGCTTTTCACGCTAAGCAGGAGTTGACGATCTTCATCGTTCGACAGCAATTGCTCGTAGGTCTGCATGCGGGTTTCGAACTGCTGGCGCGCCTCGGCGGCTTCGCGTTCGGCCTGGGCCTTTTCTTCGGGAATCTCGGTACCGATGTGGCGGTTTTCTTTCAAGCGATAGTTGGCGGCAAAAAAACGCATGCCTGCGGCTGCACGCATGGAGGGCATCCAGTTGCCCTTGATGTCCTGGGCGGCCTGGTTGACGGCACCGAGCTGAAGGATAGCGAAGGCGCCCATGGCCCCGGTGAGGGCCAGGACCACCAGGAACGAGCTGATCAGCTTGGTGGAAATTTTAAGATCGTAGAACCATTTCATCGGGGAACCTCCATGGAATTGCAAAGACGTCAGCGGGCGACGAGCGGTGGCGACTGAGGCGCCTGGGCCGTGCGGGCTTCCAGTTGTACGATTTGATTGAGTAGCGCCGGTACATCCAGGATCAAGGCCACCGCGCCGCTGCCCAGAATGGTTGAGCCACTGATACCGCGCAGTGCCCCGAACAGCTTGCCCAGGGGCTTGATCACGGTCTGGAACTCGCCGTGCAGGTCATCGACCACCAGCCCGGCCTTGTGCTCGGCATAGCGCACCACCACCACGTTCTGACGGCGCGCGGCCGGGCCTTCGTGGCTGAAGTGGTCGCGCAGGTCCACCAGGGGCAGCACCTCGCCACGCAGGTCCAGATAGCCCTGATCGCGGCTGGACTGGCGCTGGCGTTCATCCAGCTCGACGCATTCCTGGACCATGTCCAGCGGAATCACGTAGGTGGATTGGTCGATGCCGACCAGGAAGCCATTGATGATCGCCAGGGTCAGCGGCAAGCGAATGCGCACCACCGTGCCCTGGCCTGGGCGGCTGTCGAGGTCCACGGTGCCGCGCAACAGCGTGATATTGCGCTTGACCACGTCCATGCCGACGCCCCGCCCGGAGAGGTTGGTGACGGCCTCGGCGGTGGAGAAGCCCGCTTCGAAGATCAGGTTGTAGACCTCCTGGTCGGTGAGCACCGCGCCGCTGGCCACCAGCCCGCGTTCCTGGGCTTTTTCCAGAATGCGGTCGCGGTTGAGCCCGGCGCCGTCGTCGGCGATTTCGATGACGATGCTTCCAGAGTCGTGGTAGGCATTCAGGCTCAGATGGCCCTTGCTCGACTTGCCCGCCGCACGTCGCGCATCGGCACTTTCGATACCGTGGTCCATGGCGTTGCGCAGCAGGTGCATCAGCGGGTCGCCGATCTTCTCGACCACGGTCTTGTCCAGCTCGGTCTCCGCGCCACTGATGATCAGCTCGATGTCCTTGCCCAGTTCCTGGCTGACATCGCGCACCACGCGACGGAAGCGGTTGAACGTGTCGCCGATGGGGATCATGCGCAGGTGCAGGGCACCATCGAGAATCTCTTCCACCAGCCCCGACACCGTCGAGGTGGCCTCTTGCAGCGGGTCGTTGTTACAGGAGCGCGCCAACAGGCTGGCGCCGGCGCTGGCGATCACCAATTCGCCGACCAGGTTGATCAACTCGTCGAGCTTGTCGGCGTTGACCCGAACATAACTGCCGTCGCGGGTTTTCGCCTCGCTGTTCGCTGGCTGGCGCTGGGGCGACGCGGGGGCCAGGCCTGGCTCGACTTGCGCGATCAGGTCACTGCCGATGGCGACGCTGCTTTCGGGCGTTTCGTCGACCGCGCGGATGCGCACGTCACAGTCGTCGCGCACGAAGTCGAACACTTCGTTGAGCGTGGCATGGCTGGCCGTCGAACGCAGGTCGATCTCGAAGCCCAGGTAGCAGCTTTCCGGGTCCCAGTGCTCCAGGGCGGGGATGCTGTCGGTCAGGGTGGTGACCTGCACCATTTGCCCCAGCGTATCGAGGTAGCGCAGGAACGACAGCGGGTCCATGCCATTACGGAACACGTCCACGCCGAAACGCAGAGAAATATGCCAAAGCACGTCGGCCCCCGTGTCGTCGTGCACCGCAGCGGGTACGACGTCGGCGGTGGCGGTGCGCAGCGGCTGGTAGTCGCTCAGCGCCTCGCGCAAGGTCTCACCGCGCTCCAGCGTGGCCGGGGTCGGCGTCTCACCGCGACTGGCGACCACGTCGATCAGTTCAAGCATGTGGTCGCCGCACTTGAGCAGCAGCGCGATCAACGCCGCGTCCACCGCCACACTGCCATCGCGCAGGCGGTCGAGAACGTCTTCGACGATATGCGTGAACCCCACGATCGACGCAAGGCCGAACAGCCCGGCGGAACCCTTGATAGTGTGCGCGGCGCGGAAAATCGCGCCGATGGCATCCTGGTCACCGGGGTCGCTTTCCAACTGCAGCAGGGATTGCTCCATGGCCTGCAGCAGCTCGCGCGCCTCGACGATGAAGGTCTGCAGTGCCTGATCGAGATTGATGCTCACCTGGACTTTCCTTGTCGATCAATGAACGGGACAGTGCCGCTTAAAGCGCGGCGCTGCGACACAGTTGGAGCGCCTGCATGACTGCCTGGCTCTGGCCGGTCACACTCAAGGCGGTGCCGGCAACGCCGGCTTCACGCTGGATGACGGCCAGCAACTGCAGGCCGGCACCGTCCATTTCCGTCACCTGGGACAGGTCCAGTTCCAGGCGCGGGGCCGCGCCCATCTGCGACAACAACGCGCCCGCCAGTTCAGCGACGGTGTAGATCGTGAGTTCGCCGTCGATGCCCACATGGGCGGTGTCGTCGATTGTTTCGTGAGTGATCGGCATGGTGGCCTCCCTGGCGCCGGGTGTCAGGGCAGGATCAATTTGGAGACCGCCGCCAGCATCTGCGCCGGCTGGAACGGCTTGACCACCCACGCCTTGGCGCCCGCGGCCTGGCCTTCGGCCTTCTTCGATTCCTGAGACTCGGTGGTCAGCATGATGATCGGTGTGAACTTGTAGTTGGCCAGCTTCTTCACCTCCTTGACGAAGGTAATGCCATCCATGTTGGGCATGTTCACGTCGCTGATGATCAGGTGCACTTTTTGCCCGGTCAGCTTGTTCAGGGCGTCCTTGCCGTCGCTGGCCTCGATCACGTCGTAACCCGCGCTTTTCAAGGCGATGCCGACCACTTGGCGCACGCTGCTGGAATCGTCGACCACTAATACATTCTTCGCCATGATGTGCTCCTAAAAGAAAGTGATGTCTTGGGAATTCGACTGCACAGCCGCCTCGCCGCGATGGAGGCGTCGTTGCTCGTCAGTGGCATAGGTGGTTTCCATGCGCGCCAGCCATTGGCGGGCGTCGATGGCCAGCGGCTGGTCCGGGGTCTGGTTGGCCTGTTGCAGATGGTCATGCAGCGCGTGCATGTTGTCGCGCACGTGACTGAGGATCTGGCTGACCCGGTCCTGGAATTGCAGGTTGACCAACACCTCGGTCATCTCATCGCGGATGCCGTAGCTTTCCTGCTTGAGCAGGTCGGCGGATTCGGCCAGGCGCCCAGTGATGTTCTGGAAGCGTGTGAGCACCATTTGAATACTGTTTTCGGACTCGGCCACCGAATGGCTGTCCTGGTCGGCACTGCTGGACGCGGCCTGCACCAATTGAGTAATGGCGTTGTTGATGATGTCGACCTTGGCCGACATCTGCTGGCCCGTTTCACTGGATTTGCTCGACAGGCTGCGCACCGCATCGGCCACCACCGCGAAGCCGCGACCGGCCTCACCGGCGCGCGCCGCTTCGATGGCCGCGTTGAGGGCCAGCAGGTTGGTTTGTGCAGCAATCGCTGCCACATCAGCGGCCATGGTACGCAGCTCGCCCGTGTAGGCGGTCAGGCTGCGCACCTGCGCCAGGGTCTGGTCACGGCTGGTTTGAGTGGCCTTGAGCGAATTGATCACCTGGCTCAACTCGCTGTCACTGCGCGCCAGCACCTCAAGCGCGCCGTCAGCGGCCTGCCCGTCCAGCTCGCCGGCCGCGTGCTGCGACGCTTGTACCGTTTCCTCCAAGCGAGTGGCGATCCCGGTGAAACGGTTCACCAGGCTCACGATCGCTTCCTCGGTCTGATGGCGCGAGCTTTCCACCTGCTTGGCCCAGATGGGCATGGCACCCAGCAATACCTCATCGAGCTGTGCACGCGAGGCCAAGCCGTCATGTGCATGCGCACTCGATTGGTCCGCCTGCGCCTGCGCAATCGCTCGCTGCAGTGCGTTGCGCTGTGAAGCCGCGCTCCAGGCACAGGCACCGAGGCCGACCACCACCAGTACTGCGCAGGCCACCAGATTGGCCGGCGAGGTTGATTGCACGAGTATCCACAAAACGGCCGGCACGACCGGGATCAAGGCGAACCAACGGAAACGAGGATAAACGGGAAGGGGCATGCGGCTGGATGGGCGCTGGGGCATGAGTTCGGTCCTTGAACAGTGTTGCGGATATAAACGACATAGTGTTTATCCGCCCCTAGCGCCTCAACTTTAGGTCTGTTGAGTGCCTTCCGTCTGGTTTATGACCGATATGTTAATGACCCGTGGACCTGAGGCAGGCATTCCTTGAGGCCGCCCTTGCCGGGCGGCCGGTAGGGTTATTTCAACAAGGCAATCAGCGCGCAGACCACCGTGATCGCCAACGCCGGCCATTGCATCGGCATGAAAAAGAAGTGGTGGCGCACGCCATCGGCGTGCGGTTGTCGGTTCAGCACAAAGCCCAGCAGGGTGTTGATCGCTGACCCCACCCCGAAGCCGAGCAACACCTGCATCAGCGATGTGTTGCCGGGTTTGACGCTGGGGTCGGGCCACAGCCCCGTCAATAGCAGCACCATCGCCACCGGTGTAAACAACGTCAGCCAGCCTGCGCCGCGATAGATCATCATTTAATCCTCAGCTGTGACGCTGCTGGCTCAAGCCCGCTCGCGTGTTTGTTGTTGCGCCGCAAACACGGCATCGAGGGTATTGAGGAACAGGTCGTGACTCAGAATGCCGGTAGAGATGGTCGACAACACGGGTTTGCCGCTCTCGTCCTTGATCACCACTTTTTCGGTCCAGGCGTTGAGGTCGACGCTGCGCAGCGACGACATCGGCACTTTGTGGCCCTGATACTCGAGGGATGCGCGGCTGACGACGATTGGCGAGGTGGTGATTTTCAGGAAGTTGCCACTCACGCGTTTGCCCCAGACCTGCCCCGAGCTGATGCAGTTGAACGTCACAGCCCCGCCCATCTCCAGCGTCGCGATCACTGCCGGCATGCGTGCGCGAACGTGCAATTCACGCACCAGTTGCTGGAATTCGTAAAAGCCTTTGAGGCTTTCAATCACCCGATGAAACGGCTCGGACGCGTTTCGTCGATAGGCCAGGTTGGTGATCATGCCGGTCATCACGGTTTGCCCGGAGCCGAACAAGTACAGGTCTTCGATATCGGCAAACGCCGTGTACTCGCGTTGCTCGTTGATGATGCGTTCGATGCCGAACTCAAACACGTTGTAGCGTGGCGCGCGCAGTTTTTTGTGCCAGGCGTAGGCTGCAAACACGCCCACGGCAAGAACGACCAGCAAGGCGCTGGTGGCGTAGATCAGGGTATGTGGGTTGGCAAAGTTCAAGGCCATGCCACGTGATGTCTGGAGGTTGACTGGGCCATCGTTGCCCGGTGGCAGTATCGTGCCCAGGTACAGCACAAAACCGGCGAGGGCCAATAACGCAACCCCGAATATCAAACTGAAAATCAGGAAGCCTTTGCCGTGGCGGAAACTCGCGATCAGCTCGCCGGTGGCCGAAGGTGCTTGGGTAGGGGATGACTGCATAAGTGTTTGCGTCCTTGTAATGGGTTAAGCCTTGCACACTGTCAGTCTGGTGGCCGGGTGCATTTGGCACGGCGAGTTGGAACATGGCTAATTAATATCGTTCCTTGGGAAGATGACTTCACAGGAGGGTGAGCCTGGCAGTTCGCGGTATTGGGGTCTTTTTTTTCCTGCCTGGAACAGTGATCATCGCCCTCCCCCAAGCCCTAGGAACCAAGACCATGGAGTTGACGCTGGAAGCTGTTGCGCTTTTTGCACTGAAGCTGGTGCACGAGACGGATGGCGGCAGCCCGGTCTTGCGGGACGATCCGGTGATGGATGGGTATGAGCGGGAGGTATTCGGGCTGCTGGTGCGGCAGGGAGACTTGGCGGCCATTCAATCCAAAGTCGCGGAATCTGTGGATCAAGCGCTTGAAGCACTGGGCGGGGCCGATACGGTGATGGGGCGCGAGTTGCAGCGCTTGGCGCTGGGCGTGCGCCAGGCGTCGACACTGGATGAACTCAATGACCCGCTCAACGCACTCAAGGATTACCTGAAAGCCATCCTGTAACGCACGGTTCAGCGCCGCCCCTCCACCGCCATCCGCACCGCCAGCCCCATCAATACCGAGCCCATCAACCAGCGCTGCACCACCTGCCAACCCGGCCGGGTAACGAAAAACACCGCGATGGACCCCGCCATTGTGGCGATCACCGCGTTGACACTCACGCTGATAAAAATCTGCGTAAAGCCCAGCACCAACGATTGCGTCAGCACGCTGCCATGGCCGTTCGGTTCGATGAACTGCGGCAGCAACGACAAATACATCACTGCCACCTTGGGGTTGAGCAGGTTGGTCACCAGGCCCATGGTGAACAGCTTGCGCGGGCTGTCCTTGGGCAGATCCCGCACCTGGAACGGCGAACGCCCACCCGGCCGGATCGCCTGCCAGGCCATGTACGCCAGGTACAGCGCGCCGCCGAAACGCAGCGCGTCATAGGCAAACGGCACCGCCATGACCAGGGCCGTGATCCCCAAAGCCGCGCACACCATATAAACCAGAAACCCCAACGCCACGCCGCCGAGGGAAATCAACCCGGCCGTGCGGCCTTGGCAAATCGAACGGGAGATAAGGTAAATCATGTTCGGACCGGGCGTGAGCACCATGCCGAGTGAAATCAGCGCATAGGCCAGCCAACTGGACAGTTCGGGCATTGTTGGGCTCCTGGGGTGTTAGGTTGTCGGCGAAACATTTGGCCAAGGTTGTCAGCTTGGCCGCCATGGTAGGGCGTTCAAAATGCGCGCGTTAGATACAGATCCGCGAGTAAAACGGCATACACCCAAGAGGCAGGACATGATCGACTTCAACAACAAAGGCTTCTTCAAGCTCAAGCAAAACAACGAATACGCCGAACGCGTCGCCGCCCTGCTGCTGGACGGCGAAGAAGTGGTCGACGCCTACAAAGCCATGCGCGACGGCGTGGTGTTCACCACCAAGCGCATCATCGCGGTGAACGTGCAGGGGATTACCGGCAGCAAGAAGGACTTCACGTCGCTGCCGTATAAAAACATCGTGGCGTATTCGGTGGAGACGTCCGGGACGTTTGACCTGGATTCGGAGTTGGAGATTTATTTTTCGTCGCTGGGCAAAGTGAAATTCGAATTTACCGGCAAGACTTCAATTGTTGAAATCTCGCGGTTGATTTCCAAACATCTGCTCTGACTCCTGGCCTTGAAAAGTCTACAGTGTGAAAGCCTGCACCGCTTAAACGATCGATGCAGTTTTCTCACTGTGACCGGCGAGCGTGATTTCACAGCAGCTTGCAGATGACCTTCAAGTCATCAAAAAGAAAGTGCGCGTTAGCTCGACAATAGACATCATAGTGCTCAGCCATCTGCCTGCCGCTCTGGGTATGATTGAAGTAAGCATCGACCATCTCCTGTGGTCGGTGCAACCGTGGTTTATTCAGAACTCGCTCCTCCGTAAGGTCTCGTTTTTTGCGAACCTGCACGCGCCCGTCTCGCAGTAGATTACGGAGCAAATTCCACTCATAAAAGAAAAACCCGTCCAACTCATAAAAATTCAAAAATGGGATATTGTGCAACAACACGAAATAACTATTATGCTCATGAGCCCCGCCCACACCATGCCGACTTAACTTTTTGCGGATACTCTCATCACTCAGACTATCTCTAAGCACTGCTAACTGGCGAACAAAACCGGCGCGGAAATTATCATTAAGAAACAACTGACATTGTTCCGCGAGGTAGGTCGGCATGTCCGACAACTGATACTTAACCTGAACAAAGTAATAAATATCATCCTCTACATCCTGAAGAATAAAATCTATATCATACCCCTTAACCTTCGAATTATTGCTCGGCTTAAACTCATCATAGACCTTGAAGCGCGGATCATTAAGATCCCGAATGTAGTTGAGGATATAATTTTTTTCGAACCCCACCCCTAGCAAATGACCAAAATTTTGGCCTTTCTCACTTCCTTTTGCCTCACCCAATAAAAACCTGACAAACTTTCTCAACCCATACTTAAAGTTCAGCGCCCCCCTGATATATACGCCGCCTTTGTATTCAATAAAGCTGCTAGCTGAGTCCAACGTGGGTGAACGTCCAATCAGCGCACTGTTGATCATATCCACTGTTGCGGAGCTGACAATACTTCTCAAGTAGGCTTCGTCGGTCGTGACTTGACCTGAAATCACACGCAGCTCAAGGTGAACTGCAAAATCGACGATTTCTCGCAGGTACTGATATTTCGGATGCCGGACCATATCTTCTGACAAATAGTCGGCGTGTATGGAAAAACATTTATCCAAGGTCTGATCAACCAAAAGTTTTCGGAGCGCCTCTGGCAACCGCCCATATCTTTGAAGTAAAGGTATAGCGTCATGCCGAGAAATCAAGTCACTGATCTTTGAATTAGCCTCGGTAATTTCCGCTAGCCAAAAACCCTTAACCCGTCGTTGTAGCTTCACAGTAGGCGTAATATGAAGAGTGTCTCCCGCCAGCCTAGCCGTCAGCAGACCTTGCGCCATCAGAAAATAAACTTCACTTAGGTAGTAACTCGTCCATAAATTAGCATTCATGAGGATGGCCAAATTATGAACTGCACGCAGCTTCAAGCTTTCGGCAACCCTATTACAAGTATATTCGAGCGCTGCCCACGTATAAGACGCATTAAACCCAGCGATCATTTCGCGTCGAGACGCTGACTTAATGTCCTCTCCCGACAATAAAACTCCAACCTTGAAATACAGACTTAACTGATCAGTAAAACGATGCATGGTTTCCTGATTAAGGGGTGTGTAGTCTTCAAATAAATAATCAGGCAGGGTGTCGCGGGCATGCCGCAAGTTAACGCTAAGCTTTTCCCAGAGTAACGATTGGATCTGCTCGGAGCGAATCAGGCTACGCAGTAACGGGATACGGTAAAGCACTCGAGTGTGCCACTTGAGACGTTCCCCTACTGGAGGCTCCGTGGTCATTACCGCCATAGGATTATGCAAAAAGGCAAGCAGCGCTGGATCAACGTTGTCATAAATCATAAATAGTTTCCTGTTCGCTCTTTATTACCTTTACCCCCGGCGTTTCATACGGCCAGTTTCCGAGGCTATCAAACCGCAGGCGCGATGCGAAGGATGTCTATATGCGGGCGCAGTTTTATCTTCTTTATCAAAGATATAAATGTCAGTTTTCAATTGGCTCCGCAACCAAGGTTCCCATTTCGGCTGGCGTTGCGCGGCAACTTTTACCTCCTTTTCTCACGGACGGATCGTTTGAGAGATACAACTCCGGTATTACGCAACCTGATTGAGTCCAATGCTAAACGAAAAAAACAGAAAACGAGATAATCGAAACGTGCCTTTCCAACCAGATCTCAGTCCACTTTTCCCACACGTACAATCGAATTAAGCCGACATAAGCTTCTGCTCGCGCTCTCGTAGGCTCACCTCCTCGCACAAGGACGTGAGCCCGTCATGCCAGAACGCTTTTACCCACCCACCGAAGAAGAGTTACGCAAACGACGCATCCTGACGCCACAGCCATCGCGTGCGCCGTATTCGCCATCGGTTGATTTTTTCGAGCCATCCCCTGCCCCAGCCCCTACGCGAGCCAAACCTCCCGGCTGCGTCTTCATGAAGCCTTGCCAATTGCCTGACGGCATCACTCATTACTTCAACCCGGCAGGGTATGTGCCGTTGGAACTGATCAGGGAGTACGGCCACTTAAGCCTGCTGGGTGGGCGTGAGGTGGACAACAGGGGCGCGGTTGCCTTGCGCAAGATCGGCGGCAGCACATTGCCTGCAGGTTTGGGCCAGTTGGCGTTGCGGTCGGCCGTTTGGGAGTCGGCGGCAACTGCCGTTGGATCGGTCGCCGGGGGCCTGCTGACGGGCTTGGTGGCGCTGGCCTGGCCGTCAGAGCTGGGTGATAGCGCGCTCTACAGCGAGGAGCAGTTGCGTTCGATGCAACGGGCGCGGTCGCAGATGCGGTTGCATATCGAGCAACGCGAGGACGGCACGCTCAAGGGGTATGGGTTCTACACGGGCAACCATGCCGATTGGCAGATGATTGATGTGGTGCAATTCCAAAACCATAGCGATCAGTTTGTAGCGGATTTGGGTGAGGGTGTGGAGTTGATCTGGACACCCGCCGTTGATCCCAGCGACACGCTGGGGATTCCGCCATTGGAGGCTGCGCCGCAAGCGCCGATGATCTGGATTTATCCGCCGACGGAGAAAGCGGCGCAGATTCTGGTGAACCCGGTTTATCCGCCGGAGTATCGGGATTTTATTCTGGTGTTCCCGGTGGAGTCGGGGGTACGGCCGCTGTATGTGGTAGTGAATGAGCCTCGGAAGGGCTTGAAAAACCCAGATTATGGCTACCACCCGGCCCCCAAGACCAAGGAAATTACTGGTTTCCCTGGTTTGATAGAACAGAAGAGAAAGACGCGAAAACGTAACGGCGGCGGTCTTCGGGAACGTTGGAAGGACGCGAAAGGAAAGAGACTTTTTGAATGGGATTCGGAACAAGGTGAGCTGGAAGTCTACCGATACAGCGATGTGAAACACCTAGGTTCATTTGACCCTTATACCGGTGAGCGGCGGGGCCCGGCGAAAGATGAACGGCGAATTACAAAATAAACGGAGAGTCAATCAAGGTGATGAAGATAAGACTGGAATGGTTTGACAAACAAACCGAAAACTTAGAGGCGGACGAATACTCAGAAAACCTCAACGAGGATGATGGCATTCTCAAAGCACTGGACCTCCATGACGAGCCTCAAATTTATGCCGGAGGATTCGATGTTCTCCCAAGTTGGGTAGCGATTCTCCAGCCACATTTCCGACACGTTATAGAGCCTGGCCTTTTCGACTACCAAATCTCCTTCCGCTACCAAGGCGCCTGGCCACCGCCTCCAAAACAATCCAAAAAGGCGTCGTGATGCAATGAAACCCACATCGCAAAAGCCCCTCCTCTACCGCTCAGTCAACACCCGAACCCATGGCGTGCGCCACGGCAGTTGTCGCGCCTACCGGTATGAGCGGCACACCAAAAGCGAAAAAGACAAACAATCAAACCGCGGTTCGATGCATAGCCATCAACGGCATGGCTTTGATTACACCCCGCTATTCCGCTTTCTACTTTCCAAAGTCGGTCACCCATGGGATCAGGTGTTCAGCGAAGCCAACGCCCGCCTGGATCGTCCGGAGCCGATGTTCTGGATGGTCGCGCAACATGAAAGCGACAAGCAGGATTACGTGAGAACGGATGAGAACAGCTACTACAGCGGCTTGTGGGTCGACGAAGGCCGCCTGCTGCAAAAGGTCAACCCACAGCTGACGCCCGAGCAGATGAAACCCTTCTGCAACTGCTGCACCCACACCTTCAACGGTGTGGTATTCCCGCAGGGTCTACCACACCACGGCTAACCCTCAACCCGACTTACCCCCACTCCCCGCCTCAGCCACCGGTACCCGATTTGCCGGGTCCGTCACGTCATACACATGCTGCTCACACCCCGAACCCTTGAATTGGAATTCCACCAGATACACTTTTGCCTTCTCCGGGCTAAACGTATTCATCTCCGGCCCGCAGGTGTAGTAGTAACCAGTACGGGTGTCGTTCGCGTAACCCGATACAGTGAGTTTCTTGCCGGGGTCGGCCTGGATTTCCAGTTGTGGGAAACGCTTGAAGCCCGCACTGGCCACGGTCTGGTTGAGCTTGGCGATCCAGTTGAAGACCTTGCCTTCGCCGGTGTCCATCACCGTGCCGAGGGTTTCCATGCGTGAGTCAGGGTCGCCTTCGCGACTGATCGAGAAGTCGACGGCGGGGGTGCCGCCACTGGACTTCATAATGACTTTGGCGTGTTCCGCATCCACAGCCACGGTTTTCTGGCGAAACTGAATGCCGTCCTTGAACAGGCTGGATGATGAGTCGCGTTGGTTGGATTGGCAGGCGCCCAGGGCCAGAGCGAGGGAGAGCAATGCGATTCGCTTCACGGGGGATATCCTTATCGAATGAGGGTGATGAAGAGACTAGGGCTCACAGGGAATGTTCCAAACCTCGTCACCTGTCAATTTTGCGCAGTTTGCCGCCTGAAACCGACTGTGCCACGGCCAATTGTTCCTCGAAGCTGAAACCCGAAAGCTCGTAGAACAGACTCCGCACTGGCTGAGCCTGTTCGCCCCGCAGGGGATACCTGTGCAGCCGGGGCTGGGCCATGGTTCGGTAGACCCTGATCAGAGCCGGGTTCGCGGCATAACCTGCGAACTCACGCTGCGCACTTTCCACATCGCTATATAAGGCATAGCCGTAGTCGTGAGCGGTATCGGAGTCCGCGCGTCCTCCAAACCGGACTTCGCCATCCTTGAGAAAATGCCTGAGCAAGTGAGGATCCAGAATGGGCACGTCGTCATATGCAAAACCGGCGTGATAAGGACCACTGACGATCACCAACGGCAGCACGGTGACTTCGGACGCGTCGCTGAGGTGAGGAAAATACTGGCTGCAAAATGCCCCCAGCCCTTGCTGAATATGTTGGGCTTTTCGCCGCGCCTGGCGGGCTTTATGGATGATGCCATTGTTGTCGGAAAAATCGTTGTGGTAATCCAGCGGAGTTATCGGTGCTCGACGACTGCGCAGTTCACACACCACCAGCAGACTGCCAAACGAGAACACAAGGTCGATCTCCTCGACAACCTTGGACGGTCCTCTGAACTTCACCGCCCCCAACCATGTCAAGCCCGCCATGATCGGGTTGGTTTTGCGACAATCTTCCAACACCGCGAGCAGGTAACGTTCAAACAGTCGTCCGCGTTGCTTCCCTTTGGGGTCGATGATGCTGAGCCAGATATCAAAATTCCTGGAGATGCTGGCCGTCAACGGCGCACTGATCGGAATCAGTACGTCTTCATCCACCTTCACCAACGGTCGCGACCACAGGTCGTGCTGCAGGCTCTTGGCCTCGTAAAGGAGCAGATCAATGGCCGCGTTTACCTGTTCAACTGCAAGCCCCGTGGACTCTGCAAGCCGTTCGACAAGAGTGTTGCGGGAAAACCGCGGACACAGCTTGAGCAGGTCTTCCCACTGCCGAGGCGCAGGCATCTGCCCATAGCGCTCTTTGAGTTGCGCCGCGATCACCGCAAGGTGCAGCCAGATATGCAGCAGGTTTTGGCACTCGGTACTTTTTACAGCCGGGTCGGGAGAGGCATCGAACAACGGATGCAGGTACTCGTCGATCATGTAATACGGCGACAGATACGCATAAAGCGCGGCTGTCTGGACGCTGTCGCTTAATTCAGACCAGTTACCGATCGACAACACGTCAGTGCCGACGCATTGGATATAGCGCTGCCACCCGAGCCGGGGCACATAGGTTTGGCGACCCTGATGAAGGTCATTGGAAATTCTCAGACCGTTGGTACCGTTGTGGTGATCACGGCGGTATTCATAAATCACTTTGACCAGATCCAGATGCTCCGACGCAGAGGAGAGCAGTACGCCTTTGGAGTCGGCAAAAAACTCCATGCCGCCGTACAACAACTCTTGCCAGATTTTTTTGAAACTATGGGTCAGTTGAACCAGGTCGCTTTCATAGGCAAAAAAGTTGATAGCGCTGAGCATATGCGGGCAATTGTCGGGGAACAGCACACGCAGGTCATGGCGGTTTTGATACAGATCCCAGATCGGCCCGCAAAGCGAATCCAGCCGCAGCATGTTGAGGTGATCCGTTGGCAGGCCGGACTCACCGTTGGTCAATGAAGAACGGAATGAAAGGTGCTCTTCAAGGGATGCTGTCGGGTTGGCCTCGACAGCGTGCAGGGCCTCGGCAGCCATTGCGCAGAAGAAGTGATTGGCCGACCCGATATGTGCGCTGATCAGCGCGTCATACGTCAGCGGCTCATCTGTACTGAACGAATAGTGCAGACGGCTGCTCTTCACCCGTTTAAATTGGGTGTTCAGCCAGCGTGCGCCTTCCAGGAAGCCTCTTTCGATACTGTGCCCAGGATAAAGCGCCTGGTATTTCACAATCCAATCGTTGATGTCGAACTCGTCGAGCATCGCGGGGTGTGCCAGTTGTTTGTTGCGGGCGAGCTTGAGCAGTTGCCGGTCCATCAGCGTGCCTCTGGTTTTTTAAGGTGAAGCCCGCAGGCTTCGATCGACACCAATCACTTGGGCTGGAAGGTTTCCAGATACGCCAGGATGTTTTCAATTTTCTCCTGGTCGCTGATACCCCAGAAGATCATCCGCGTACCACTCACCACCTTCTTCGGCGCCTCGATATAGGCCGCGAGCTTGTCACGGGTCCAGACCACACCGGAGTTTTTCATCGCGTCGGAATACTGATAATCCGTGGTCGTCGCGGCGGGCCGGCCGATGATGCCGTTGAGTTGCGGGCCGAAACCGCCGCGCGCGCCTTCGCCGATGCTGTGGCAGCCGCCGCAGGTCTTGGTGAAGAGCTTGCCGCCTGCCTCGGCGTCGCCGGCCGCCAGAGCGGGGCTTGCGTTAAGGATCAGGGCGAGGGTGAAAAAGGCGTATTTCATCAAAAGCTCCACAGCCGGCAACGGTAGGCCGATTATGCCTGTATCAATTTCACTCCGCCGCTTCTGGTAACAGCCCGGGAAGCGCTCTGAAACGACCATCCATCGCCCGGTACACATCCAATCGAACCTATTCCAACCCATCCCACTCCACCTTACTGAATCCCTGATGGTGGAGTAAGGATCATGGCTCAGCCATCGATTTTGGTGCTGGAAGACGACGAAATCATTCGGGCGTTAATGGTGGATGTACTGGAGGATTTCGGCGCGCTGGTGACGTCGTTTCCTTCGGCGGATGAGGGGATGATTTATCTTGAGCGGGCCGATGATCCGGTCGACCTGATTGTCAGCGATATCCAGATGCCGGGCCTGCTCAATGGCTATGACCTGAGCAAGGTAGTGGCCCATCGTTGGCCGAAGGTGCCGGTGGTGTTGACCTCGGGGAATACCAAGTTGGCGGCGCAGTTGGGCGGCTCGGTGCGGTTTTTGCCCAAACCGTGGAGCACTGAGCATTTGATTGAGTGCGTACAAACGGCGCTGACCCAACAAGGCTTGTCAATGCACTGATAGCGTCACGATATCATCCAGATCGAACTTCATGGCGCCGTCCAGAGTCATTATGAAAGCAAGGAGCGACTTTTCTGATCCGCTGGTCAGCCTTTTCGCCTTGCGCGTACAGCTGCCCGCCATGAGTTGTGTAGAATTGTCGCCCGTTTAACGCGTCATTCATGGCCGAGAGGCCCACAGTTCGAGCTCACTGAATGCATTCACAGGCCCATGACGTTGGTGCGCCCTCTTTGCTGGAAACGTTGCGCACAGGCACGGCCCTGCTGCATGTGGCGCTGGAGAAGCGCCTGCCGTTTTTCTCTGAGCATCTGGATGCCGATTGGTATCAGCGCTTGCTTGAGGCGTACTACGGTTTTTATGGACCGATGGAAGCGGCGCTGTACGAATGTGAGTTGATCCCTGAGGGCTTTGATCAGGGGGCGCGTACGAAAACGCCGACGCTACTGCACGATCTCGATGCACTGGGCCTGAATGAACAGGCGATCGGCGCCCTGCCCCGCTGCGCCGAACTTCCGACCCTCGACACCTCCGCCGCCTGCCTCGGAGCCCTGTACGTGCTGGAAGGCGCGACCCTCGGCGGCCAAGTGCTGCGCCGGGAAATGGCCCAGCGCCTGGACGTCAATGCCGACAACGGTGGGGCGTTTCTCAATGTATACGGCGCCGAGACCGGTCGACGCTGGAAAGACTTTCTCGATTACCTGGGCCGCCTGCCGCTGGATGCCCCCGCCAAACAGCGCGCAGTAGAGGCAGCCCGTTCGACATTCCGCTGCTTTGAGCAATGGCTCGACAGCCAGGAGGTACTGCTATGAAACCCGAAGATTTTGAAGAGCTGCTTGCCAACTGTGCCGACGAGCCGATTCGCTTCCCGGGGGCGATCCAGCCCCATGGCGTGCTGCTGACATTGTCCGAGCCCGAGCTGACTATCATCCAGGTCAGTGCCAACGTTGGCAGCCTGTTCGGCCATGCGCCCGAGGCGCTGCTGGGCCAGCCACTGCACACGCTGATGGGCGCCGAGCACGCCCAGGCGGTTGCCGCCATGGCCGAAAACAACACGTTTTTTGACGCGCCACCGCTGCACGTTTCCTTTAACGGCGCAGAGTTCGAAGGCCTGCTGCACCGCCATCAGAATGTGCTGGTGCTGGAATTCGAGCCACGTCTCAAAGACTTCCGCCCACGGGCACTGAACGGGCGCATCAGTGACCTGGGCAAGATGCTGCAACGTTTGCAGGCGGCGAAAACCCTGCAAGCGCTGTACGAAATCAGCGTGACTGAAATCCAGGCCATGACCGGCTACGACCGCGTGCTGATCTACCGCTTCGAAGAGGAAGGCCATGGCCAGGTGATCGCCGAAGCGTCGGCGCCGTCCATGGAGCTGTTCAACGGATTGTTCTTCCCCGCGTCCGACATCCCGGAGCAAGCCCGCGAGCTGTATCGCACCAACTGGCTACGCATCATCCCGAACGCGGCCTACGAGCCGGTTCCACTGTTGCCCAAGCTGCGCCCGGACACCGGCCAGCCGCTGGACCTGAGCTTTGCCACCCTGCGCAGCGTGTCGCCGATTCACTGCCAGTACATGCAGAACATGGGCGTGTTGTCGTCCATGAGCATTTCGCTGATGAAGGGCGACAAACTCTGGGGGCTGATCAGTTGCGGCAACCGCGAGCCGCTGCTGGTGCCGAACGAGCTGCGCACCACCTGCCAGACCATCGGCCAGGTGCTGTCGTTGCAGATCAGCGCCATGGAGGCCCTGGACCTGAGCCGTCAGCGCGAGGAAAAAGTCGAGGCCCTGGCATTGCTCGACCAGGCGATGAAACGCTCGGAAGATAACGTATTCGACGGCCTGGCCCAGCAACCGCAGGTACTGATGGACCTGACCCTGTCCGGCGGCGTGGCGATCATCGAAGACAAGCAGTTGCACCGCTACGGCAACTGCCCGGAGCCGGCGCAGATCCGCGCCTTGCACAAGTGGCTGCAAGAGCGCAGCGAGCCGGTGTTTTCCAGCCATAACCTGGTGTCGGTGTACCCGCCGGCCGCCGAGTTCCAGCAGGTGGCCAGTGGTGTGTTGGCCATGAGCCTGCCCAAGCCGGTGGATAACGCTGTGCTGTGGTTCCGTCCGGAAGTGAAAGAGAACATCAATTGGAGTGGCGACCCGAAAAAACCGCTGGACCTGGAAAACTCCGACGCTGGCCTGCGCCTTCGCCCACGTACCTCGTTTGAAATCTGGAAAGTGGAGATGGCCGGTATCTCCACCAAGTGGAGCCATGGCGACCACTTTGCCGCCAACGACCTGCGCCGCTCGGCCCTGGAAAACGACCTGGCGCGCCAGGTGCTGCGTGAGCAACAAGCGGTGCGTGCGCGTGATGAACTGGTGGCGGTGGTGTCCCACGACCTGCGTAACCCAATGACAGTGATCTCGATGCTGTGCGGCATGATGCAAAAGGCCTTCAGCTCCGATGGCCCACACACCTCGCGACGGATTTCCTCGGCCATCGACACCATGCAACAGGCGGCCGGGCGCATGAACGTACTGCTGGAAGACTTGCTCGACACCTCGAAAATCGAGGCCGGGCGGTATGTGGTCAAGCCGGTGGCACTCGACGTGACCCAGATCTTCGAGGAAGCCTATTCCCTGCTGGCACCACTGGCGATGGATAAGGGCATCGACCTGTCTTTCAACGCCGAGCCGGGCCTGCAGATCAATGCCGACCCGGAGCGTCTGTTCCAGGTGCTGTCGAACCTGATCGGCAACGCGATCAAGTTCACTCCGCGCCAGGGCAACATCGGCATCAGCGCCATGAGCAATGGCGAAGAGATCGTGTTCTCTGTGCGCGACTCCGGCGAAGGCATTGCGCCGGAACAACTGCCGTACGTGTTCGATCGCTACTGGACCCAGACGGAAAACAACCCGACCGGCAGCGGGTTGGGGCTGTACATCACCCAAGGTATCGTCCAGGCCCACGGCGGCAAGATCGTTGCCGAGAGTGAAGTGGGTCGGGGGAGTGAGTTCCGGTTTACGGTGCCGAAGGTGATCGACGACTCGCATACCTGACTGAACGTCCCGACTGTGAAGGTCGAGACTTTTGTGGTGAGCGGGCTTGCCACAAGCCATGTTTAAACGGGCAACACCACCACCGCTTCCAGCCCTCCGCCCTGGCGCTCAGCCAGGGTCAGGGTGCCGCCATGTTCCAGCACAATCGCCCGAGCGGTCGAGAGTCCCAAGCCGACACCGCCCGTGCTTTTGTTGCGTGAGCTTTCCAGGCGATAGAACGGCAGGCACACCTCCTCCCGATATTCGGCCGCAATGCCCGGCCCGCGATCCAGCACGCGAATCACGACCTCGTTCTGTGTGTGCTGCAATTCGATCTCCGGCGCGATGCCATAGTGGATCGCGTTGTCCACGAGGTTGGTGATCACCCGCTTGAGGCCCAGGGGCCGGCCGAAGCCCACCAGAGGTGGCGGGCCGCGAAAGGTGATGTCGGTCGCCAGGTCGTGGTAGTCGTCGATCAGGGTTTGCAGCAACGCCGCCAGGTCCAGTTGGGTGCGGTCTTGGATGAAGTGGCGTAATTGCGCCTGCAGCAACTGCCAGATTACTGCGTTGCGTACTGTGGTAGCGGAAAATCGGGCGGCTTTTATGGGCAAGGGCCAGGAAGGCGCGACATCGCTCGGGCTGGACAGTTGCGCGAACAGCACCTCGAATGACGCCTGAAAGCGTTGGCCAGCCGTGTCATAACTTGCAGCAACGTGTTTATAGCTGACTCATTTCGCTCCCTATAAGTTTGGCCTCACTTCGCTGCAACTGGCGAAGTAATCCTCTACTCAATAGAAGGAAACATCCATGCTAAGCGCTATCAATCACACACTGGGCAGCTTTTACTCGCCACTGCAGCAGGATGATGCAGAGCCCCAGCGCAGGAAGCGCAGCATTGACGTCACACACTCGCAACTTAACTACGACGATCTTGAGAGCACGGCAGCCAACGACCGCCGCAAAAGGGGAGGTGGGCTAGACTCTATTGGTCAAGGCAGATTGCTCTAACCCGTCCTATTACGAAGGGCAGTGCACGGCCCTTCGTATCCTTGTTTAACAAAACCATGACACTTACTGAGTTAACCTTGCCGGTCAAGCCCAGCGTGGAACCATTACCTGCATGCCGCACCTCGATACACTGCCCGCCGTATTGGCCGGCCCACTGCTGCGCCGCCTCGAATCCCGGCGCCTGGTGTTGTGGCTGGTGGGCAGTCGAGCCCTGCAACTGACCCTGCAGTTGCATCTGCCCGCCCAAATCCTGGAGATCAACCTGGATCATTGCCAGGTCGTTCCGGTGGGGCACCATGCTTTTATCCACTTGATCGATGTACCGCTGGACGATGCCCTGCCCCAGGACATAACGATCCGTTACGACCTATTGTTCGACAACACCGGCATCGCCGACTGGGCGCCACACCTGCTGTACGCCAACGCCCAATACCCAAGCTTCGTTTTGCACAGCCGTATCCACCAGTTGGTACACGGCTCATGCCGCAAACCCCATCACAGCGCCGATGAAGGCCTGCTGTGTGTCGACCGCCTGCTGGCCGATGCCACCACTGCCGCCGAGCGCCCGGCCCTGCTGATGATGAGCGGTGACCAGGTGTACGCCGACGATGTGGCCGGGCCGATGTTGCGCGCCATACATGCATTGATCGCACGCCTGGGCCTGTTCGATGAATACCTGGAGGGCGCCGTGATCGATGACAGCGCCAGCCTCTACGGGCATCGTGCCAGCTACTACCATCGCGCCGACCTGCTGCCGGCACTGGACAGCAACGAAACCCTGCGTGAACGCTTCTTTGGCGGTGTGAAAAAACCGATCTTCACCAGCAGCACTGCTGATAATCACCTCGTGACCTTCGCTGAAGTCATCGCGATGTACTTGCTGGTATGGTCGCCAACGTCCTGGGAACTGATCGCGCCCGAAGCGCCTCAGCTGGGTACAGAAGAACTGCAGCGCTACACCCGCGAACAAATGCAGCTCGACCGATTCCGCAAGGGCCTGCCAGCCGTCGCCCGGGTGTTCGCGCACCTGTCCACCTTGATGATCTTTGACGATCACGACATCACCGACGACTGGAACCTCAGCGCCCAATGGGAAGCCACCGCCTACGGCCACCCGTTCTCCAAACGCATCATCGGTAACGCTCTGCTGGCGTACCTGCTCTGCCAGGGCTGGGGCAACCAGCCGGAGGCGTTCAACGAACTGGTCAGCCAAACCCAGGCGCTCACCTGCCAGCCCCAGGCCAACCACCTGCAAGCCGCCGCCCAGGATGATTTGATCCAAGCGCTGCTCAACTTCCAGCAATGGCACTACGTGCTACCCACTACCCCGGCCCTGGTGGTGCTCGACACCCGAACGCGCCGTTGGCGCAGCGAGTTCACCCTCAAGCAACCGTCCGGCCTGCTGGACTGGGAGGCGTTAAGTGAGCTGCAACAGGAACTGCTCGACCATCCTTCGGCCATCATTGTTTCCCCCGCCCCAATCTTTGGCGTGAAGTTGATCGAGACGGTCCAGAAGATTTTCAGCTGGTGCGGCCACCCGTTGCTGGTGGATGCGGAAAACTGGATGGCCCACCGTGGCGCTGCCCAGGTGATCCTCAATATCTTTCGCCACTCGCGTACACCGGGTAACTACGTGATCCTTTCAGGTGACGTTCACTATTCATTCGTCTACGAAGTGCTGATCCGCCATCGCAACGCTGGCCCCAGGATCTGGCAGATCACCAGCAGTGGCATCAAGAATGAATTCCCTCCACGTCTGCTGGAATGGTTTGACCGGCTCAACCGTTGGCTCTACTCACCCCGCTCGCCCCTCAACGGGCTCACGCGCCGTCGCAGTATGCAGGTGGTGCCGCATATTCCCGAGCATGCCGAAGCCGGCGAGCGGTTGTGGAATTCGGCGGGGATCGGCCAGGTGTTTTTCAACGAGCAAGGCCAGCCTGAGGCGATCTACCAGCACAACGCGGATGGGAAGGGGCGGACGGAGATGATGGCACCTGGTAAATAGCCATTAGCCATCAACCTTTAGCCGTACATCTGCCCTATTCAAAGCACCCAGGCCCCGTTGTACAGTAGCGCCAGCCACGGAGTATCGGCGTCAACAACGGCAGGCCTTGAGGCCTGCTCAGGCAAGGAATGCGCACATGGTCGATAACTCCGACAACAACCCGTTGGAACAGGACTTCTCTCACTTCAACGCCGACATGCTGCACACCGTGCTGGAGTTGGTCAGCGACGGGATCTGGGACTGGAACGCCAATACAGGGTTCGTCTACCGCAACCCAGGCTGGTACGAAATGCTGGGTTATCCCCGCCACGCGCTGGAGAACAGTGTATTCACCTGGGAAAGCGTGATTCACCCGGACGACTATGCCCAAGTAATGAAGTTGTTTGACGATTACATCCACCGGCGTGCCCCTCACTACCAGGCCGAGTACCGCTGCCGCAAAAAAGACGGCAGCTACTTGTGGATCGAAGACCGTGGCTACGTGATTGCGCGTAACGCCGACGGCTCGGTCGCAAGGATGGTAGGCGCCCATCGCAACATTCATCTGCGAAAATGCTCCGTCGAACAGTTGGAAAGACGCAATCAATCCCTTGAGGCGCTGGTGGCCGAGCGCACACGCGAGCTGTCGCGGGTCAACCAGCAGTTGCAGCTACAGCTGGATGAAAACCGCTCGCTGGCCGAACGGGATGCCCTGACCCTGGTCGCCAACCGCTACCGCCTGGAGAAAGTGCTGCTGGAAGAATGCGACCGCGCCCAACGCTTTCGCCTGCCGCTGACGCTGATCGCGATGGATATCGATGACTTCAAGCCGATCAATGACCGTTTCGGTCATGGCGTGGGCGATCAGACGCTGGTGCAGGTAGTGGAATGCCTGCAACGCTGTATTCGCCGTGGGGATCTGTTGGCCCGATGGGGCGGCGACGAATTTGTGCTGGTCCTGCCCAAGACCTCGCTGGACAGTGCGAAGGCACTGGCAAAGAGCATCCGCCAGCAATTGAAAAACAGCTCGCAAGGCGGCGACTTCAGAGTCACCTTGAGCCTGGGTGTAGCCGAGCGCGAACGGGATGAGTCCCCCGCCGCGCTGATGGCGCGTGCCGACCAGGCGTTGTACCGCGCCAAAGCGGCGGGAAAAGATGGAGTGTCTGAATAACAGCCCCCGTGCTATCGAACCGGCGGTGCGTACTGGATGCCGCCGTTGTTCCATAGCGCATTGAGCCCGCGCTTGATCTTCAGCACGCTGCCCTGGCCGATGTTGCGCTCGAACACCTCGCCGTAATTACCCACCTGCTTGACGATCTGCACCACCCAATCCTTGCGCAGCTTGAGGTCCTTGCCGTATTCGCCATCAGCTCCCAGCAACCGGGCAACATCCGGGTTCTTGCTGCTCTTGGCCTGCTCCTCGACGTTCTGCGAGGTGATGCCCATTTCCTCGGCATTGAGCATGGCGAACAAGGTCCACTTGACGATGCTGAACCACTCATCATCGCCTTTACGCACCAGCGGCCCCAAAGGTTCCTTGGAGATCACTTCCGGCAACACCACGAACTCGTCCGGGTGGGCCATCTTGATGCGCTGGGCGTACAAGCCCGACTGGTCGGTGGTCAGCACGTCGCAGCGCCCGGCCTCCAGGCCCTTGGCGCTTTCGTCGGCGGTGTCGAAGGTGATCGGCGTGTACTTCATGCCGTGGGTGCGGAAGTAATCCGAGACGTTCAGCTCGGTGGTGGTGCCGGCCTGGATACACACGGTCGCGCCGTCCAGCTGCCTGGCGCCGGTAACGCCCAGTTTGTTGTTCACCAGAAAGCCGATGCCGTCGTAGTAGGTCACGCCGGTGAACACCAGTCCCATGCCCGAATCGCGGGAGCTGGTCCAGGTGGTGTTGCGCGAGATCAGGTCGATTTCACCGGATTGCAGTGCGGTGAAGCGCTCCTTGGCGGTCAACTGGGTGAACTTCACTTTCGATGCGTCGCCGAAGACCGCCGCCGCCACCGCGTGGCACACGTCCACATCGATGCCGGTCATCTTGCCCGTGCTATCCGGTACGCCAAAACCCGGCAGGCCGTCGCTGACACCGCACTGGATGAAGCCTTTCTTCTGGATGGCGTCCAGGGTCACGCCCGCCTGCGCGCTGCTCGCCAGGCCCAATGCAGCGGTGGCGCCGATCATGGCCAAGGTGGTTTTGAATGGGTTCATGCAAGGCTCTCCCTGTCATTCCTTATTATTCGGCGTCGTGCAGCCCGCGCCGGTTTATAGTGCTGCCGGGCAGTATCAACGGCTTTGCGCCGCTGCCACAAACGACCTTTAGGCAAAGGCTCCTTCCGATTTGGAATGAAGTGCATGATTTCAAAACGCTTGACCCCTTCGATGACCGCCCTGCAATGCTTCGAGGCAGCCGCCCGCCACTTGAGCTTTACCCGTGCCGCCGAAGAACTGCACCTGACCCAGAGTGCGGTGAGCAAACAGGTCGCGCAGTTGGAAGAGATGCTCTGCCACAACCTGTTCGACCGGGTGCGCCAGCGTTTGTACCTGTCGCCGGCCGGGTCGCTGTACCTGGCCGAAGTGCACAAAATCCTCACACAGGTGGACATCTCCAGCCGCTACATCCTCACCTACGGCGGCGAGACCGAAGTGCTGCGCATCGCCACCCAGCCGACCTTCGGCGACCGCTGGCTGGTGCCCAAGCTCAAGGATTTTGCAGCGAAGCATCCGAACATCCACCTGGATGTGCGCAACGAGCTGGAGCCGTTCGATGTGTTGCAGGCCAAGGCGGATATCGCGTTTTTCTTCGGCCAGGGTTCATGGCCGGGAGCAACTTGCATCGAGCTGTTCCGTGAGGCAGTGGTGCCGGTGTGTGCGCCGGGTTTTGTCGCCGAAGGCAGTGATGCTTCGTCACGTCACACCCTGCTGCAATGCACCTCGCGCCCGGAGGCCTGGCATGAGTGGTTCCTGGAGCAGGGCCTGCACTCGCAGAACAGCTATCACGGGCCGCGCTTCGACACGTTCTACATGTGCATTCGCGCGGCGCAGTCGGGCTATGGCGTCGCGTTGGTGCCGCAGTATCTGGTGGCCGAGGAGCTGGCCCAGGGCAGCCTGATGATCCCCTGGGACTATGCGATGCCCAGCAGCGGCGCGCACTTTATCGCCCATGCCGAACATGCCGGCGAGATTCCCAAGGTGAAGGCTTTCCTGAGCTGGATGGTCGACTATGTAGGCGCACATCGCGATTTTCAGTCATGACCCGGCGACTTTATTTCGTTTGCGACAAGGGTGGGTGCCCGGCTTAGATAAAAAGACGCCCGTCACTGCCGAGTCTGCGATTCATGAGCCACGAAACCATCAGCCAGTCGATTTCCATCGTGCACCCCATCAGCCTCAGCCACGGAAAAAATGCCGAGGTCTGGGACACCACGGGCAAACGCTATATTGATTTTGTCGGCGGAATCGGTGTGCTCAACCTCGGTCATTGCCACGCGGGCGTGGTCGAGGCGATTCGTGACCAAGCCACCCAGCTGACCCATTACGCGTTCAACGCGGTGCCGCACGCGCCCTACATCGAACTGATGGGGCGGCTGACGGCATTTATCCCGGTGACCTACCCGGTCAGCGGCATGCTCACCAACAGCGGCGCGGAAGCGGCGGAAAACGCCCTGAAGATCGTGCGCGGCGCCACTGGCCGCACGGCAGTGATCGCCTTTGACGGTGCCTTCCACGGTCGTACCCTGGCCACCCTCAACCTCAACGGCAAGGTGGCCCCCTACAAACAGAAAGTCGGTGTGCTGCCGGGCCCGGTGTATCACCTGCCCTATCCGAGTGCCGACAATGGCGTGACCTGCGCCGAAGCGTTGAAGGCCATGGAGCGCCTGTTCAGCGTGGAAATCGATGTCAACGATGTGGCCTGTTTCATCATCGAGCCGGTGCAGGGCGAAGGCGGGTTTCTCGCACTGGATAGCGAATTCGCCCAGGCGCTGCGACGCTTTTGCGATGAACACGACATCCTGCTGATTGCCGATGAAATCCAGTCGGGCTTTGGTCGTACCGGCCAGCGCTTTGCGTTCTCGCGGCTGGGTATCGAACCGGACTTGATCCTGCTCGGCAAAAGCATCGCCGGTGGAGTGCCGCTGGGCGCCGTGGTCGGGCGCAAGGCGCTGATGGATAACCTGCCCAAAGGCGGTTTGGGCGGGACCTATTCCGGCAACCCCATCGCGTGTGCGGCGGCCTTGGCCACGCTGGATGCGATGACTGACGAACACCTGCACGCCTGGGGCGCACAGCAGCAACACGCCATCGTCAGCCGCTATGAAAGCTGGCGGGCGCAAGGCCTGCCGTACCTGGGCCGCCTGACCGGCGTCGGCGCCATGCGCGGCATCGAGCTGGCCAACGCCGACGGCACCCCTGCACCGCAACAGCTCGCTCAACTATTGGGCCTGGCGCGGGGCGCCGGGTTGTTGCTGATGCCCAGCGGCAAGTCGCGGCACATTATCCGTTTGCTTGCGCCGCTGACCATTGAACCCGTAGTGCTGGAAGAAGGCCTGGATATCCTCGAGGCCTGCCTCAAGCAGTTGGACTAGTAGCGCGCATCCACGGGCCTGCCGCCGTTCGGCTAGTCCTTGACCTTGTCGGGGAAGTCCGGGCGCGGTTGTCCCGAGAACATCGCAATACTCCTTTAAAACCTGACCTGGAGTGGTCTCCTCGGTTCAGGTCTGCAATTGTTTTTATGCGTGATCAGGCAGATCACCAGGGCCAGCCAAGCCCCAGGCTTGTTGTCGCGAAATTCCCCAAGCAGCCACTTGATATGGATCAGCGGAACCTCAAAGGCAGTGTGCTGCCTTGACCTGACCTCCCTCCCCCCTGAAAATGCCCGACGCTTTTTTGTCCTCGTTTACTGAAGTAGTGAAATTTCAATGTCCGATTCTTACACCGAACAATCTGCCACCGAAGAATCCGTCGTCGCCTTGCACGCCAAAGCCGAATACGAAAACGCCATCAATCTTTCACAGCATCTGCCCGCCGCCAAGATCATCAGCGAGATGGTGCTGGACGCGTTCCACACCTCCAAGGAAAGCGACCAGATCCGCGAACTGCGCGTGGCCATCCGTCAGGCCCACGATGCCTTCGACGACGACAAGGCCTACGACCTGATGGGTCAGCTCAAACAGCTCAAGGACGCCGAGGCCGCCGACAACGCTGCCCTGGAAAACTTGAGCAGCCAGTTCTCCATCAGCCGCATCCTGTCCTGCTTCAAGGACGACCCCGAGTTCCAGGAGCTGGTCTACGGCCTGGCGTTGAAAGTGCTGAACCAGAGCCACCAGGCCATCAGCAACCCGAGCGCCGGCAAGAGCAAGGCATCCCGCCCGAAGAAAGAAGCCGAAGTGTTTGTGATCAGCAAGGATGGCATCAGCGTCACCCTGCCGCTGCGCACGCCGCGCTCGAAACTGAACGTTGACCGTGAGGCGTTCGAGTTCCTGGGCTTCAGCTTTGTGGGTGAAGGCGATGAAGCGGAGCTGGAAGTCGAGAGCTTTGTGGATAACGCCGGTGCCGAACAGCCTTTGAACCGCAAGAGCGTGATTACCGCGTTGCAGCAGCAGACGGCGTTTGATGGGTACAGCATCGCGCAGCAGTAACCCTTAATCCCAACCCTTTAATCCGCAACACTGCTGGGTACCATGTGGGAGCGAGCACGCCCGCTCTCACATGTGTTCGGCGTCGCGTCAACTGACCTGCTGCGCAAACACCTCGCGAAACCGCGCCATATCCTGCTTGTCCCCCACCGTCACCCGTACCCACTGCGGCCAGCTTTTAAACACCCGGCCGATCATCACACCTTGCGCCGCCAGCTTTTCGATCACCTGCTCCGCCGGTTGCTTCACGTCGATCATGAAGCAGTTGGCCTGTGACGCGGTGCAGGTGAAACCCCGGCCTTTCAACCACGCCACGGTCTCATCACGCAGTTGATTGTTGAGGGCTTTGCGTTGCGGCAACAGCTTCACGTCCTCCAGGCTGGCGAGGCCGCCCAGCAACGTGCTGCCCGCCGGGACGTTGTCACCTCCAAACACGGCCAGGCGTTCCAGCAGCGCCGGATGACCGACCGCCAGGCCCAGGCGGGCACCGGCCATGCCGTAGATTTTCGAGAAGGTGCGCAGCACCAGCAGGTCATCGTGGTCCTTGACCCAACTGACCACGCTGGGCGTATTGGCGAAGTCGATATAGGCCTCATCCACCACCAACACGCTGCCTTCGGGTTTGTGTGCCAAGGCCTGGCGGATGGCGTCGGTGGGCGTCACGGTGCCGGTCGGGTTGTTGGGGTTGCACAGGTAGAGCATGCCGGCCTGGGGGTCGGCAGCGAGCATGGCCGGGATGTCGTGGGCGTGGTCGGCGTTGAGGCTGACTTCCTTGACCGAGGCCTTGTTCGCCTGCGCCGCCTGACGTGGCACTTCGTAGGATGGCGTAGCCATCACCAGACCGCGGGTCTCGCTGGTGAATGCCAGAACGGCATAGCGCAGTGCAGCCATGGAGCCGGCAAATACCGCCACCTGTTCTTCGGCAATCCCCTGCTGCTGGGCAAACAGCCCGGCCAGGGCGTACATGTGTTTGTAGGGATAACGCCCGGCTGTGGCGATTCCCTTCTGCATGGCTTCGCGGGCGACCTGAGAGGGCCCATAGGGGCTTTCGTTGTAGTTGAGCAGCACCTTGTCAATCTTGGTCGGCGGGCTGGCAACCGCCCAATCGAGGCGCCCCAGCAGAGGCAGGGCGGCGCCCAGGGCGAGAAGGGACCGACGACTTACGCTGACCATAGGGCTACTCCTTGTAGGCGGGTGATGGATTCGCACAGCACGTACTGAGGGGTATGACGATAAACGCAGCCGGGGATTTAAACCCCGTCCAAGAAAAAGCCCCGCGCTTCTCTCGAAGGCGGGGCTTTTTCACTGCGGGACCACTCAGTGAGCGTAGGTCAACAACAGCTCTTTCGGCACTTGGAAATCCAGGGACATCATCACGCTCAGCGCGGTGATGGTGAAGATCGAGAACACGAACAGCTTGCGCGCCCAGACGGTGTCATCCACCGCCTTGTAGCCGGTCCAGGCCATGTACAACCAGTACATGCCCATGGCGGCGGCAACGGCAAGGTAGCTCATGCCGGCGTAGCCACTGAAGGTCAACATCAAGGTCGCCACGAGGAAGGCCAGGATGTACAGCAGGATGTGTTTCTTGGCGACCTGGATACCCCGTTTTACCGGCAATACCGGAATCGAAGCAGCCAGGTAGTCGTTGAAGCGGAAAATCGCGATGGCGTAGGAATGCGGCATCTGCCACAGGCTGAACATCACCAGTAGCGTCAGCGCGGCCATGTCGAAGCTATTGGTCACAGCCACATAACCAATCACCGGCGGCATCGCCCCCGACAGACTGCCCACCAGCGTGCCGTGAACCGACTTGCGCTTGAGGTACAGGCTGTAGAGGCCGACGTAGATGACAAAACCGATCACGGCAAACAGCGCCGCCAGCGGGTTGGCCACCTTGTACAACAACGCCACACCGGCAACACCCAGGACGGTCGCGTAGATCAGTGCCAGTTTCAGGGAGATGAGGCCCTGGACCAGCACACGATTCTTGGTGCGCTCCATCTTGATATCGATGTCACGGTCGATGCAGTTGTTGAACACACATCCGGAAGCTACCACCAGGGACGTACCGATCATTGCAGCCAGGAAGATGGCCAGATCGACATGTCCCTTGGAGGCCAGGAAGAAACCGCCCGCCACAGAAAGCACGTTACCGAAAATGATCCCCGGTTTGGTGATTTGGATAAAGTGCTTAAGCGACATCGGGTCTTACCTCACTTCGCCATCATGAACGTATGGATGCTGAACATGATCCATATCGACAGGCCAACCAGCAGTACGATTACGATCCCTGCGAACACGAACGCAACCACGTTGTCGCGCTGCTCCTTGGAACGGTCCAGGTGCAGGAAGTACACCAGGTGCACCAGAACCTGAATCACCGCGAATGCCAGCACGATCATCAAGGTGATCGACTTCGGCAGGGTCGGGTACATCACCAGACCGAACGGGATGAGCGTCAGGATTACCGACAGGATGAAGCCGATGGCGTACGACTTGACGCTGCCGTGGCTTGCATCATGGCTGTCATGGTCATGGGAGTGTGCATTAGCCATTACAGAGTCCCCATCAGGTAAACAACGGTGAAGACGCAGATCCAGACCACGTCCAGGAAGTGCCAGAACAGGCTCAGGCAGGTCAGGCGAGTCTTGTTGGTGTTGGTCAGGCCGTGCTTATTGACCTGATACATCATCACCGCCATCCACAGCAGGCCGGCAGACACGTGCAGACCGTGGGTGCCTACCAGCGTGAAGAACGCGGACAGGAAGCCGGAACGGTGCGGGCCGTAGCCTTCGGAGATCAGCAGGTGGAACTCGTTGATCTCCATGCCGATGAAGCCCAGGCCGAACAGGAAGGTCAGGGCCAACCAGCTCAGTACGCCTTTCTTGTTGCCCTTGTAGAAGGCCAACATGGCGAAGCCGTAGGTGATCGAACTGAACAACAGCAAGGCGGTTTCGCCGAGCACGTAAGGCAGTTCGAAGATGTCGTGGCCCGACGGGCCACCCGCTACGTTGTTTACCAGTACCGCGTACACCGCGAAGATCGACGCAAACAAGATGCAGTCGGTCATCAGGTAGAGCCAGAAACCGAAAACGGTCATCGGCCCCGAGTCGTGGTGATGGTCATCGTGCCCATGGTCATCGACATGGGCGTGTCCAGCATTGGTCACTAAGTTCGACATGGTTTAAGCCTGTTCCAACGAGGTTTCAACACGGTTGGCCGGGATCTTCTTCTCGGCTACCAGGCGAGCGTGCTGCTCGGCTTCGATGCGCTCGATCGTCTCGACCGGCACCATGTAGCCTTGATCATCACGGGCAGCGTGAATGATGAAGTAACCGATAGTGCCCACCAGGCTCACGATTGCCAGCCACCAGATGTGCCAGATCATCGCGAAACCGAACACAGTCAAGAGCGCGCCCATCACCACACCAGTGGCGGTGTTGTTTGGCATGTGGATAGGTTCGTAGTGCTTCGGACGCTGGTACGCAGTACCGTCTTCCTTGGCTTCGGTGAACGCATCAATGGTGTTCGCGGTAGGGATCACGGCGAAGTTGTAGAACGGCGGTGGCGACGAAGTCGACCATTCCAGGGTGTGGCCATTCCATGGGTCGCCGGATTCGCAAGCGTTCTGCTTACGGTCACGGATACTCACGTACAGCTGGATCAGCTGGCAGGCGATACCCACGGCGATCATCACCGCACCGAACATGGCGACGTACAGGTACGGCACCCACTCAGGGTTGGTAGTGGCGTTCAGACGACGGGTCATGCCCATGAAGCCCAAGGCGTAGAGCGGCATGAACGCGACGAAGAAGCCCGAGATCCAGAACCAGAATGCAGCCTTGCCCCAACCTTCGTGCAGCTTGAAGCCGAACGCTTTCGGGAAGTAGAAGCTGAAACCAGCGATGTAACCGAATACCGCACCGCCGATGATCACGTTGTGGAAGTGAGCGATCACGAACAGGCTGTTGTGCAGGACGAAGTCAGCACCCGGGATGGCCAGCAGTACGCCGGTCATGCCGCCGATGGCGAAAGTCACCATGAAGCCCAGGGTCCACAGAACCTGGCTGGTGATACGCAGACGGCCGTGGTAGATGGTGAACAGCCAGTTGAATAGCTTCACCCCCGTCGGGATGGAAATCAGCATCGTCGCCAGGCCGAAGAAGGCGTTGACGCTGGCGCCCGAACCCATGGTGAAGAAGTGGTGCAGCCACACCATGAAGCCCAGTACGGAGATCGCGCCCGATGCGTAGACCATCGAGTGGTGACCGAACAGGCGCTTGCCGGTAAAGGTCGAGATCACTTCGGAGAAGATACCGAACGCTGGCAGGATCAGGATGTACACCTCAGGGTGACCCCATGCCCAGAACAGGTTCACGTACATCATTGGATTGCCACCAAGTTCGTTGGTGAAAATGTGGAAATCCAGGTAACGGTCAAGCGACAGCAGCGCCATGGTAGCGGCCAGGATCGGGAACGAAGCCACGATCAGGACGTTGGCCCAGGTGCAGGTCCAGGTGAAGATCGGCATGTCCATCAGTTTCATGCCAGGGGCGCGCATTTTCAGGACGGTGGCCAGGAAATTGACCCCCGTCAATGTCGTCCCGAGCCCTGATAACTGTAGCGCCCAGATGTAGTAGTCCACACCCACGCCCGGGCTGTACTGGATCCCCGACAATGGCGGATACGCAACCCAACCGGTCTTGGCGAATTCGCCGACGCCCAGGGACACGTTGATCAGCACAACACCGGAAACCAGCAGCCAGAAGCTCAGGGAGTTCAGGAACGGGTAGGCAACGTCACGGGCACCGATCTGCAGCGGCAAGGCAAGGTTCATCAGGCCGGTGAAGAATGGCATCGCCATGAAGATGATCATGATCACACCGTGGGCGGTGAAGATCTGGTCATAGTGTTCAGGTGGCAGGTAGCCAGGCGAACCCTCGGTGGCCATGGCCAACTGGGTACGCATCATGATGGCGTCGGCAAAACCACGCAGCAGCATGACCATGGCAACGATGACGTACATGACGCCGATTTTCTTGTGGTCGACGGACGTCAGCCACTCGGTCCACAGGTAGGTCCACTTCTTGAAATAAGTGATTGCTGCAAACAGTGCCAGACCACCCAGCGCGATCATGGCGATGGTCACCATCACGATCGGCTCGTGGAACGGGACCGCATCCCAACTTAATTTACCAAACATCGTTTACTCCTCTGCCCCAGCAGTTGAATGCGAGCCCGTGTCAGAACCTTCAACCACGGCCACTTCTTTCTTCTCGTGCTTGACCGGCTTGCCTGGCTTCATACCTTCGTACTTGTCGACGATTTTCTGAAACAGGTTCGGCTCATACGCGGAGTACAGGGCGACTGGGTTGTTCTGGCTCGGTTTGGTCAGGGCATCGTATTCAGCTTGATCAAGCTGTTTAGGTGCGGCCTTGACTTCGGCTACCCAGGCGTTGAAATCTTCCTGGCTCGTCGAGATCGCTTTGAATTTCATGCCGGTGAAGCCAGCGCCGCTGTAGTTCGCGGAGATGCCTTCCATTTCAGCTTTTTCGTTGGCGATCAGGTGCAGGCGGGTCTGCATGCCTGCCATCGCGTAGATCTGGCCACCCAGGGCAGGGATGAAGAACGAGTTCATCACGGCGTCGGAGGTGATCCGGAAGTTGAGCGGGGTGTGCTCGGGGAACTTGATCTCGTTGACCGTGGCGATACCCAGGTCCGGGTAGATGAACAGCCACTTCCAGTCCAGCGCGACCACTTCGATGTTGATCGGCTTGACGTCGGACTCCAGCGGACGGTACGGGTCCAGCTCGTGGGTCGACTTATAGGTGATGTAACCCAGGGCGATGATGATGAGGATCGGGACCAGCCACACCGCGATTTCGATCTTGGTGGAGTGCGACCACTTCGGCGCGTAGGTCGCGCTGGTGTTCGACGCGCGGTATTTCCAGGCGAAGGCGAAGGTCATGATGATCACAGGAACCACGACCAGCAGCATCAGCAGGGTGGCGGTGATGATCAGGTTTCGTTGATCCAGACCGATCTGTCCTTTCGGGTCCATCAAGGTCCACTTGCAGCCTCCCAGCATTAACATCATGCCAAGCAGCGGCAAAAAGCCTAGTAATCGGGGGTACCTGTTTTTACTCATCTCACGACCTCTAAAGCAGCTTGCGCAATGCAGTTGGGTTTTGATCGCCAACACTTCACCCTGCCAAGGGTTGGCATTTCTCTTCGATTGAATAAGAGCCTGCCCATCACGTCATAAGGGAACGTTTCACGGACCTGCGGTGAGTTCTTATTCGATTTCGTGGTTAAAGGCCTTGTTACAGACCAATTCCATTTGGTGCGGATAGTTGAAAGGCTGCCGGAACCTTGGGGTCGCACAGAGCCGTCCATCTGCCCTTCGACCGCTCCAGTGCTCAAATATTGAACAGCACCGGACATTCAGTGCGGGCGATTGTAGTTAGCTAGCGATGTATAAACCATGTCTTATAAAGAAATAATTTTTATCGATTACAGCAATAATCCTTCACCATTATTGCAACGGTTCGCGATCTTATCGTGTTCGATTCTCAACAAAAACCACAAAAATTGCCGTGTTATAGGGCAGCGTGCCGCCCCCCTTACCGTGTGTAAGGGGCTGCCAAACCGATGAAACCCCCCATAAAACAAGGCATTCGGACATCACCGAATCCCTGGCGCGGCGCGAGGTGCGCGGCCTTCCCAGCACCACGAACTGACAGCACATCTTGGCGGTTTTATGCAAATTTAAGCGGGTGTTCGGCGGGTCAGAATCGTCCTGCGGCGGCTTCCGTGTGACAACATGTCGCACACTGCGCGCACCCAAAATTGTCCGGCGTCACGTTGCGTTCACAAATTCCCACACACAAAAACGCCCCGGCCTTCATGAAGAAGCGCCGGGGCGTTTGAGTGAATGATTCAGGCTTTTCGCTGGCGATTGCGATAGATGCCCAGCGGTACCAGGATCACGGTCAGCACGAAGGCCACCAATGCCCATTGCGCCAGGGAAAGCCCCAGTACGGGTGGGTACGGTGTGCTGCAGAAGCCATCGACCTGGAAGCCCAGGGGGAACACCTTGGCCAGCGGCAGGTCATCGACGATCGGTTGCAGCACATCGATGCCGCAACTGACCTGGGGGAAGAACTGGGTGTACACGTGATGACCGGCGGCGGCGACACCGCCAAGGGCGCTGAGCACTACCAGGCCTTCGAACAGCGTGATCGCACCTTTTTTACGCATGGCCGCGCCGATGAACGCGAAGATCGCGATCAACAGCAAGGCATAGCGTTGCAGGATGCACAGCGGGCATGGCGCCTCGCCGAGTACCACCTGCATGTACAACGCACCGCCGATCAACGCCAGGCAGATGATGCCCAGCAACACCAGAAAGCGCCGCTCCCTGCCTAAACGCAATTCGTCACTCATCCCCGTATCCCTTTGTTTGGTTGTGCCAATGGGCGCAAGTTTACACACAGGCCACCGTTTAAACAGAGGGGGGTTAACAGCGGATTAATCCAGAGAAATGTTGTGACGGGGCGGACGCCATCGCGGGCAAGCCCGGCTCCCACAGAGAAATGCGATCCCCTGTGGGAGCCGGGCTTGCCCACGATGATGCCGACCCGGTGTATCGGCTAAACCCTATTCCAGCGCCGCAGCCGGGCCAAAGAATTCGTAGCGGCTTTGCTGCTCAGGCACGCCCAGGGCCTTGAGGTGGCGCTTGATCGCAGCCATGAAGCCTTTAGGCCCGAGGAAGTAGGCGTCCAGGTCGCGCTGCTCGGGCAGCCAGGCGGCCAGTTGTTCCTGGCTGAGCAAACCCACCTTGTCCGCCGCAGGGCTCACCCCATCGTCTTCGGTGTAGCAGTAGAAGCGCTTGAGTTGCGGATGCTTCGCCGCCAGGGCGTCCACCCAGTCACGAAACGCATGTACGCCGCCGTTACGTGCACAGTGGATAAAGTGCACCGGGCGCTCGGTAGCCAGGGCGGCTTCGAGCATCGGCAGGGTGGGTGTGATCCCTACCCCGCCGCTGATCAGTACCAGCGGCTTATCGCTGGCCGCCAGGGTGAACTCGCCCGACGGCGTGAACAGGTCGATGGTCGCACCGACATGCACTTGGTCGTGCAGGTAGTTGGACACCCGGCCACCCGCTTCGCGCTTGACGCTGATGCGATACATCCCGCTATCGGTCAACGCCGACAGGGAGTAGTTGCGGCGCACTTCTTCACCGTCGAGCACCAGCTTCATGCCGATGTACTGGCCCGGCGCGGCCGCGAGGATCGGGCCATTGTCCACAGGGGCAAAGTAGAAGGAGATGATCTCGTCGCTCTCGACCACGCGCTTGACCACGATAAACGGCCGCGCCCCCCGCCAGCCACCGGGTGCCTGGGCTTTTTCGGCGTAGATCGCAGCTTCGGCGCCGATCAGGATATCCGCCAGTTGGCCGTAGGCCGCGCCCCAGGCACTCATGACTTCAGGGGTGGCAATCTCGCTGCCCAGCACTTCGCAAATCGCACGCAGCAGGCAGGCACCGACGATCGGGTAATGCTCCGGCAGGATCTGCAGGGCCACGTGCTTGTTGATGATCTTGGCCACCAGGTCGCCCAATTGGTCGAGTTGGTCGATATGTCGCGCGTACATCAACACGCCATTGGCCAAGGCACGGGGCTGGTCGCCGCTGGCCTGGTGAGCCTGGTTGAACAGCGGGCGGACTTCCGGGTACTCGGACAGCATCATGCGGTAGAAATGGGTGATCAACGCTTCACCGCCGCTTTCCAGCAGGGGCACGGTGGATTTGACGATGGCACGGTCTTGGGCACTAAGCATGGGAGCCTCCTGGGCTTCTTTACTGATTGTCTTTATCTACTCAGTATTCGTGCCAACCAATAATCCGTTTATTTTCAACGACTTAATTAACATGTAGTCAGTATGACCTCCTACAGCTTATAGTCATTAGGACTACAAGGAGTCATTATGACTGCGCAATCGCTGCTCACCACCCTGCTGCCCCTGGTCGCCGACCTGTCCCGCGAACTGCCCGAGGGCGAACGTTACCGCCGCCTGCTGCAAGCCATGCGCGCCCTGTTGCCCTGCGACGCCGCCGCGCTGTTGCGCCTGGACGGCGAGTGGCTGGTGCCGCTGGCGGTGGACGGGCTCAGCGCCGACACCCTGGGTCGGCGCTTCAAGGTCAGCGAGCACCCGCGCTTTGCCGTGCTGCTCAGCAGCCCCGGCCCCACGCGCTTTGACAGCGACAGCGAATTACCCGACCCCTACGACGGTCTGGTCGATGGTTTGCACGGGCACCTGGAAGTACACGATTGCATGGGTTGCCCGCTGTTCGTCGACGACCAGCCCTGGGGCCTGCTGACGCTGGACGCCCTCGATACCGAGCGTTTCGAACGCGTGGAGCTGGACGCCCTGCAGGCGTTCGCCAGTCTCGCTGCCGCCACCGTGAACGTCGCCGAACGTATCGAACACCTGGTCCTGCGCGCCGAAATCTACCGCGAGGCCAGCGGCCAACAGCACAAGGAAATGATCGGCCAGAGCAAACCCCACAAGCGCCTGGTCGAGGAAATCAAGCTGGTGGGCGGCAGCGACCTCACCGTGCTGATCACCGGTGAAACCGGCGTGGGCAAGGAGCTGGTGGCCCAGGCCATCCACGCCGCCTCAACCCGCGCCGACAAACCGCTGATCAGCCTCAACTGCGCCGCCCTGCCGGAAACCCTGGTGGAGAGCGAGTTGTTCGGCCACGTACGCGGCGCCTTTACCGGCGCGTTGAACGAACGCCGTGGCAAGTTCGAACTGGCCAACGGCGGCACGCTGTTCCTGGATGAAGTGGGCGAACTGTCACTGACCGTACAGGCCAAGCTGCTGCGCGTTTTGCAAAGCGGCCAGCTGCAACGCCTGGGCTCGGACAAGGAACACCAGGTCGATGTGCGCCTGATCGCCGCCACCAACCGCGACCTGGCCGACGAAGTACGCAACGGTCGCTACCGCGCCGACTTCTACCACCGCCTCAGTGTGTACCCGCTGCAGGTCCCGGCGCTGCGTGAGCGCGGACGCGATGTGTTGCTGCTGGCCGGTTTCTTCCTGGAGCAGAACCGCTCGCGCATGGGCCTGGGCAGCCTGCGCCTGACCAGCGATGCCCAGGCGGCACTGTTGGCCTATAACTGGCCGGGCAATGTGCGGGAGCTGGAACACTTGATCGGACGCAGCGCACTCAAGGCGCTGGGTAACTGTCGCGAGCGTCCGAAGATTCTCAGCCTGAACGCCCAGGACCTGGACCTGCCCGATGTCAGCGCACCGCTGGTTGAAGAATCCTCCGAGGCGGTCGCCCCGGTGACCGGCGACCTGCGCCAGGCCACCGAACACTTTCAGCGCCAGATCATCAGCGCCTGCCTGGAACGCCACCAGCACAACTGGGCCAGTGCCGCCCGCGAACTGGGCCTGGACCGTGCCAACCTCGGGCGGATGGCCAAGCGCCTGGGCCTCAAATAACCCTGGCACCTCCCACATTTTTAGATTGCCTTTGCCTTGAAGGCCGGGCTCGCTGGCTTGGGCTTACGAAACACCAGCACATTGCCCAGCATCACCAGCACCAACCCCGCCAACGCCGGTGCGGTCCACTGATACCCCTCGGCAAACGCCGACACATTCAGCGCCACCACCGGGAACAGCACGGTGCAATAGGCCGCACGCTCCGGCCCCATGCGCCCGACCAGCGTCAGGTACGCGGTAAAGCCGATCACCGAACCTGGAATCACCAGGTACCCCAGCGCGCCGATGTAGCGCGCACTCCAGTCCATCTCGAAGGGAATCCCGCGCACCGCGCAGTAAGCCGCCAGCATCGCCGATCCATAGGCCATCCCCCAGGCATTGGTGGTCAGCGGCTTGAGCCCGGCCTTCTGCTGCAGGCTGGACAGCATATTGCCGGCCGAGAAGCACATCGTCCCCAGCAACGCCAAGCCCAGGCCAAGCAAAGTCTGCGGGCTGGCGGTGTGCCCCACCAGCTCCGGCCAGAACAGCAGGCCCAACCCCGCCAGGCCCAGGCCGCCGCCCATCAACACATTGCGCGCCACCCGCTGGCCAAAAAACATCCGGGCGTTCAGCGCGTTCCACAGCGTGGCCGTGGAAAACACCACCGCCACCAACCCGCTGGGGATCCATTGGCTGGCCGTGAGGAAGCACATGAAGTTCACGCAAAACAGGCACAGCCCCTGGGCCAGACAGATCAGGTGCCCGCGTCGGTTCATCACCTGCAACCTGCGGCTCACCAGCAACAGCGCAAACAGCACCAGCGCCGCCAGGGCAAAGCGATAGACGATGGACACAGGAATCGCCACCACGCCCAACTGCCATTTGAGGGCGATCCAGGTGGTGCCCCAGATCAGCACGGTGAGTAAATACAGGGAAAGGTTCATAGCGGGCTCCATCGGTTGAGCCACAGTGTGGCCCCCGACCTGGGATGCGCTCTTGCACAATCTTGCGCTTTTGTCGGCCAATGGGATCACAGCAACAACCGCGCGGAGTAGGATGCAAAGCGTCGGAGAGTACGAACCATGCCAGATCTGGAATCCCTGCAAGTCTTCCAAGCGCTTAACCGTTCGCCCAACGCACGCCTCGAAGCCTGCGCCGAGCTCGGTGACGGCTTGTCTGCGGCGCTGTGGAGCAACCATCACGACTCGCAGGACTACCAGGCCCCCAGCCATCACACGTTATCCTGCTACATCGGCGGCGGCACCGGCACGTTTCGGCGCGACCAACCCGGCACCAAGGGCGGGCCCGACAAACTGTGCATCCTGCCCGCCGAACACCAGTCAGCCTGGGTGATCAACGGCGAGATCCGCCTGGCCCACGTGTATTTCAGTCCGGAGCAATTCGCCCTCGGTTGCGTCACCCTGCTCGACCGCGAACCGCGCGCCCTGCAATTGCGCGAAAGCACCTTTCTGGAAGACGCCGGCCAGGCGCGACGCTTTCACCAGTTGATCGCGCTGAACTGGCACGAACCCGCCGAGCGCCTGCTGACCAGCAGCCTGGCCCATGAAATGCTCAGCCACACGCTGCTCAGCCAAGTGGGCGCACGCGACGGGCTGCGCCTTAAAGGCGGGCTGGCGGCGTACCAGCGGCGGCTGTTGGTGGAGTACATCGACCAGCACCTGGAAGACCCGATCAGCCTGGGCCAACTGGCCGGCCTGTGCGCACTCTCGGAATACCATTTCGCGCGGATGTTCCGCCAGAGCTTCGGCCTGCCGCCCCATCAGTACCTGCTGGCGCGCCGCCTGACCCGCGCCCAGGCGCTGCTGCGCAGCGGCGCCCTGCCCTTGAGTGAAGTCGCGTTGATCTGCGGTTTCTCCAGCGCCAGCCACTTCACCCATCGCTTCCGCCAGGCCATGGGTGCCACCCCCGGCGAATATCGCCAGGCCTTCAGCGCCTAGGTCATCAACCCCAGGGTCTTGGCCTTGGCCACCGCTTGCGTACGCCGTTCCACCCCCAGCTTGCTGTGGATGCGCCGCGCATGGGTCTTGACGGTGTGCAGGGAGATAAACAGGCGGTCGGCGATTTCCAGGTTGGAGTTGCCCAGGGCGATCAACTGCAGCACTTCCAGCTCGCGTTGGCTCAGGGGATTCTCCGCCGTGCCCGACACGGCGGCCTGGGGCTCCATGCCCAACTCACTGAGCAACCCCGGCGAGCGCAACCGCAGTTCGCGAATCGCCTGCTGCACCTGGCAGCGCGCCGCCAGCTCAAGCCCGGTTTGCAGCGAGCGGCGCGCCTGACCTGGGTCGCCGACTTGCCAGGCGACCTCACCCAGTACCAGGTGCAATTCGGTTTCCAGGCAGAGCATGCCGCGTTGATGGGCCGCCTCCAGCAAAGCCGTCATACGCGCCACCGGTTGCTCGGCGCAGCCCAGCTTCACTTCCGCCAGCACCAGCAAGTATTCCAGGCGCGGGATCAGTTCCAGGGTGGCCGGCGGCGCCTGTTTGGCCTGGGGACCACGAAAGTGGCGAAGCACACGACGCATCGCTTCCACCGTCAACTCGGCGCGCCCCTGCTGCAACCAGAAATGCCCGCTGACCAACAGCAGCACCGCGCGGTACACCGTGTCGGGGACCTGGCGCTGTTGCATCAAGCGTTCGGCCTCGCGCAGTTGCACAAAGGCCCCGGCGTAGTCACCACGGTTGGCGGCCAGCAGGGCCAGGCCGAGAAACCCGTAGAGCACGCGCTTGTCCTGGCTGTGCAGGCACATCTTCATGCCGCTCTCGAAGCACTCGGCAGCCAGGCTGTCCTGGCCCTGACGCAGCGCCAGGTGCCCGCGTCGCAGGGCGATACGCCCCACCAGCGGCCCGGCTTTCAGGCGTTGCTTGAGCAACATCGCCTGCACATTCTCCAGCAGGCTCTGCGCGCGATACGGGGCGCCGCGCTGCTCCAGCAACTGCGCGTGATCCAGCTCAAGCAAGGCCTCGAGCAGCAACGATCCATGGGCGCGGGCCAGGCATAACGCTTCGCGGCTCAGCGCCTGGGCCACGTCCAGTTCGCCGCGCAGCAACGCTTGCTGGGTGAGGCCCGACAGGCACATCAGCCGCGACGTCCAAGCGCTGTCGGGCAAGGCTTGCAGCGCTTCGAGGAAATGTTCGCGGGAGCGCTCGGCATCGCCGCCCAAGTGCAGCAGCCAACCCCACTGCGCCTGCCAGCGCGCCAGCAGGTAGCGTTGTTGCACCGCCGTCGGTTGCGGCGCAAACCTTGCCAACTGGTCGATGCATTGCGCGGCCTGGTCGAAGCGCCCGGCGAACAGCAACGCCGCCGTCACCAGCCCCACCAGTTGCGCCGAGCCGAGCATCAACTCTTCGCCATGCTGTTCGTGCAAGCGCAGCAGCAATACAGCGTTCTGCTGGCGGAACAGGTCTTCGAAACTGAAGTGCTGTAGCAGGCTGACCGCCACCTCGTATTCTTCGGCCAGCAGCGCGTGCTCGAACGCGGCTTGCCAGTCCTGTTCGGCGGTGAACCACTGGCAGGCACGCCGATGCCAGGAGCGCTTGGCCGGCCAGGGGTCATCGCGTATCAGCCGGGCAAGCGGCGGGAAAACCTGCAACCACTCGGTATCTTCCCAAGGCTGGATAAAGGCGCCGAGGGCCTGCAGCTCGCGCAGGTAGTGGTCACCGTCGCCAAAGCCGAACAAGTGCTCGCACAATCCCGGATTAAAGCGTGGCATGTGTGCCAGCACGCGCCAGGCTTCCGTCAGCTCGGGCGGCAAAGTGCTGAACAGTTCGTGCTGCAAATAATCGAGCAAGGTTTTCTGCGGATGGCCGTCCCCCAGCAACGCAATGCGCACGCCGGCACACCAGCCGGCGCTGAACTGCAACACGCTGTCCGGTGACTGCCCCAGCGGGAGCAGTTGCTGAATTTCTTCAAGGGTGAACGCCAACTCAGTGCCGCCCTCCAGCAACTCATCGTCGAGCAGCAGGCGCGGCCAGTTGCAGGCTGGACGGCGCCGCGCCCCCAGCCACCAGGTCAACGAGGGGCTGCTTGCCGTGAGCAGGCGGTCGAGCAAGGCATCGGTTTCGGGGGTGGGCAAGCGGCAGAAATCATCGAGGAACACCCAGGCCGATGTTGACCAGCGGCCAAGATCCGACAGCAGCGTGGCTTCGTCAGTGAACGCCAAGCCGAGGTTTTGCGCCAGGCGCCGGCAAAGGTCGAGGGGGCTCAGGGCGACGCCATTGAGCGGCAACCAGTACACCTGGCATCCCGCGGGCGCCTGCAACGCGCATTCGGCCAGCAACGCACTCTTGCCACTGCCGCCGGGGGCGCACAGCAACTTGACCCTGACCGGCGCCGCGAGCAAAGGCTCGGCCAGGCGTGGGCGCAACAGATGGTGGGCGGACAGCCGAGGCATGAATCCAGGACGGTCCAGGCAGCGTGTCATGGCGGTCATTGCTGCATCCTGCGTTCTTATTGTTATGCAACGTGACGCCTACCCTAGTCCTGTGGTTGGTGGTTGTTGAAGAAGTATTCAGCGGCGTGATTTCCAGCCATGCATAAAACCCAATGTGGGAGAGACTTTCCCCCTCCCACATTTTGATTTCACATCGGGATCAGCGAACGCCTTCTGCCCTCAGCGCAGCCGGGGTGTAATCCGCCGCCTTGGCATTGAACCCGAACACGAAGCTGCTCTTCTCCTCGTTCTTCATGCCCAGCGCGATGTAGCGCCCGGCGATGATGTCGTACAGGGTTTCCACGGTGTAGGCCGGGGTCTGGTGGTCGTAGTAGAACTGCGCATGGCCTTCGGCGACCCGCCACAGTTGGCCACGGCCGTCGTAGTGATCCACCAGCGCCACCTGCCAGCTGTCTTCGTCGATGTACATGTGGCGCTTGGCGTAGATGTGCCGCTCACTCGGCTTGACCGTGCCGACCACTTCCCACACGCGGTGCAGCTCATAACGGGTCAGGTCCTGGTTGATGTGGCCGGCCTTGATAATGTCATCGTACTTGAGCGTCGGCTGGTCCAGCTTGTAGCTGTTGTAGGGGATGTACATCTCCTTCTTGCCCACCAGCTTCCAGTCGTAGCGGTCCGGCGCGCCGGAGAACATGTCGAAGTTGTCCGAGGTGCGCAGGCCGTCGGAGGCGGTGCCCGGCCCGTCGTACGCCACTTGCGGCGCCCGGCGCACGCGACGCTGGCCGGCGTTGTAGATCCACGCCAGGCGTGGTTCCTTCACCTGGTCGAGGGTTTCATGCACCAGCAGTACGTTGCCCGCCAGGCGCGCCGGCGCCGTCACCGACTGCTTGAAGAAGGTCAGTACGTTGGCCGCCTTCGCCGGGTCCATGTCGGGGATCAGTTGCGGCACCGCCACCTCTTCCTCGAAGCGGATCGGCGTGTAGCTGCCGTTGGTCTGCGGGGTGGCCTGGGTGATGATGCGGCGCAGGTTGCCGCCGTGGTAACGGGTGATGTGGTTCCACAACACCTCCACGCCGTTCTTCGGAATCGGGAACGCGTAGTAGCGGTTGCCGGTGAACCCTTCGAGGCCATTGCCGTCGTTGATCGGCTTGACGTTCAACGCGCTGCGCTTGATCGACTCGTAGATCTCCGGCGGCAGGTTGACCGTGCGGTGAGTCGGGTACACCGGGATCTTGTAGGTCTCGGGGTAGCGCTTGAACATCGCCACCTGGCCGTCGGAAAGTTTGTCCTTGTATTTGTCGACGGTGGCTGCGGTGATCACGAACAACGGTTTTTCACTGGCGAACGGATCGGCCAGGAAGCCCTTGCTGTCCACTGCGCCGGCGTTTTTCGGGATGCCGCCGGTCCAGGCCGGGATCGAGCCATCGGCATTGCCGGCTTTTTCGGCACCCACCGGGGTCAGGGTGGTGCCGAGCTTGGCCGCCTCTTCCGGCGACACCGCCGCCATGACGTGGGCCGCCAACAGGCTGAGGGCCATTACCGCAATTATCTTACGCATAGAGTCTTGTCCTTCCTTAAGCCAGATCAGAAGTTCGCGCCGAAGCTGAGGGCGATGAAGTCGCGGTCGGTGAGGGTGTTGTAGTCGCCGCCGAAGAAGTCGGTGTAGCTGAGGCTGGCGGTGTAGGTGCTGCGGTAATCCGCATCCACGCCGACGCTGATGGCCTTGGCGCCTTTGTTGAACAAGCCGTTGGGGCCGTAGCCCGCCACGTCATGGGACCAGGACAGGTTGGGCTTGAGGTTCACCCCGGCAATGGCGTTGTTGTAGTCAAGGATCGCCCGGGCGCGGTAACCCCAGGAGTTGGCCGTGACAAAACCGTCGGTGTCACCCTGGAAGCCATAGGCGCCGTACACCGAGTCACGGCCATAACGCAGCTTGGATTTGTCTTCCAGCCCGCCGACGTGCACGTAGGCCGCTTCGCCCACCAGGGTCAGGCGCTCGGCGCCCAGCACCTGGTCGAAGAACTGGGTCATGGTGCTTTGGATCTGAGTGATTTCCTTGCGCCGGTAGCCTTTGTTGTCGTCACCGAAGTTGCTGCGGATCGGCGAGGCCAGTTGCCCGGCGACCGGGTTGATCAGGGCCAGGGTCAGGTCGGTGGTGTTGAGTTGCACCGGGGCATTGGGGCGGTAGCTGATCTCGCCGGTCCACGCCGTGCCGGTGGGCAAGGTGGTGGAGAAGCTCGCACCGAACAGGCGGATATCTTCCGGGTAGTCCAGGTAGTACTGGCCACGACCGAGCATCAGGCTCTGGACCAGGCCTGCGCCGGAGCCGGGCGCGATGCCATTGGCTGCACCGGCGATCGCACCGAGCCGGGCCAGGCTCGTATTGTTGGTGATGGTGCCCACGGTCGGTGTGCGGCTGTGGTAGTTCATGAAGTACAGACCGTATTCGGTGTCATCCCCCAACCAACGCAACGCCGTACCGAATTGGCCACTGTCACGGGCGTCACGATCCTGTGCACGCTGCACGATCACCCCTTCACGGGTCACTTGAAAGCCTTGCCCGAACGCGGCGGCGACGGGCTGCAACGGCGCAATCGCCGGGTTGCCCACGGTGTAGTTGTCATTACAGCCATGGGCCGCCACATCCCCACCAAAGAAGGTGCCGCAGTTATCCAGCACGGTGTTTTCCCAGTTGAGCTGGTAGAAGCCTTCCACTGTCAGTTGGTTGGTCAGGCTTTGGGAGGCGAACAACATGTTCACCGGGATCAGCCCTTCCTTGATCTCTGCACCAGGGCGGCGGAAAGCCGAAACGTCGATGGGGTTGATGCTGTTGATAGAGTTACCGATAAAGGTGCTCTCACCCCAGCTGACCACTTGCTTGCCGAGGCGCACGTTGCCCGGTTGATCGCCGATGGAGTAGTTGTGATAAACGAAGGCATCGAGCAATTCATAGCCCGAAGAACGCGCGCCCTCGTCACGATGGTGATTGCTGATCTGTTTGAACTCGCGGTCCTCGTCCTGCAACTCGAAGTCGTACCAATACTTGCCGCGCACGAAGACGCCGCTGTCACCGTACTTGAGCTCCAGGTCGTGAATACCCTTGAAGATCTTGGAAAAGGTCTCGCCTTTCTTGAAGTTCAGGCGTCCGTCATCGCCGGTAGACGCCTGGCCAGTACCGCCGTTGACGGTGCCCACCAGCTTCTTGTCGGCGTCGCGCATGCCCCAACTCGCGCCCACCGACAGCGAAGAATCGAATTGCCCTTCGATCTCGCCAATGTTGAACGAAACAGCCTGTGCCTGGGCACAGCACCCCAACGCAACCGCAGCGGCCAGCGCCTGTGGCCTGAAGATGGCGCGCATTGTTGTTCTTGTCATGCGTCTTCCCCGGTGAGTGACAGAAGGCCCCACCCTACTGCCGCGTCTCAGGAGCGATAAGCGCACCAAGGAGGGATTCGTGTTGTCGCTCGAAAGGATGACAAGGCGCTCTGGCCGGGGTATGGGCGCGGGCATGCAGCGGGTGGATAAGGGGTTATCAGGAGAATGGATGACGCGCAGCCCAACTATTGCTGTTTTGGTAACAGTCCTTGTCACGAAGCGGCATTACTCATCCTGTTACAAACGACTATTCTTACCGGGCTTTCAGGGCAGACGGCCCGCTTCCCCGACCGGAAGAAAAGCCAGATTCAAATGGATTGAGGCCTGCTTTCAATCTGTTACCGGTGTTCACTGACGTTGATTTGTCGCTCCTTGATCCAACGTCTGACTTCAGCCGCTGCGTTTGCAGCGGCTTTTTTTTGCCCTGAATAAAACGGGGCGCCATCAGCGCCCCGCAGCATTAAAGCTTTTTCAAGCAACGATCACAGGCTGTATTTCTGCAAGTTGGCCATCATTTCCTTCAACGCCTCGATGTTGTCCTTGGGGTGAACGGCGCCTTCGAAGTCACAGATCTGCTGCCAGTGCGCAGCCACGTCTTCGGGGGAAAACCCCGCCTCCGGATCAAAGCCTACGCCCAGGCTGCGTTCCCAGCGGGTCTTGCCGATCCAACCGCCGCCCACTTCAAACAACCCCGAGGTTTCCTGGCATGCCTCGCTGCCCAGGTACACCACCAGCGGGCTGACCAACTCCGGCTTGAGGCGCTCGAACACTTGCGGCGGGATCAGGCCTTCGGTCATGCGGGTGCCGCCGGTGGGGGCGATGGCGTTGACCAGGATGTTGTTCTTGCGCCCTTCCAGCGCCAGGGTGCGGGTCAGCCCATACAGGCCGAGCTTGGCCATGCCGTAGTTGGACTGGCCGAAGTTGCCGTAGATACCCGAGGTGGACGCGGTGAAGATCACCCGGCCATACCCTTGCTCACGCAGATGGGGCCAGGCAGCGCGGGTGACTTTGTAGGCGCCTTCGACATGCACCCGATAAACCAGGTCCCAGTCGCTGTCCTCCATTTTGTGGAACGTCTTGTCGCGCAGGATCCCGGCGTTGTTGACCACCACATCGATACGCCCGAACGCATCGAGAGCGTTCTGCACGATCTTGTCACCGTCGGTGACAGAGTCGTGGTTGGCCTCGGCGATACCGCCCGCTTCGCGAATCTCGGCCACCACCCGATCGGCCGCCGACGCATTGGCGCCCTCACCTTGGGTGGAACCGCCGAGATCGTTGACCAATACTTTGGCACCGTGTCTGGCGAACAGCAGCGCATGGGCCCGGCCCAATCCGCCGCCGGCGCCGGTGACGATCACGACCTTATCCTGGAACTGCACTGACTCACTCATACCGAACTCCAATGGCGACGATGGGAATGGGTCGAGTGTCAGGCACGGGGGCGCAGGTCACAATAAAGCCGGCCAGGGCTGAATGGTGCTCGATAAGGCGCAGGGATAGTCGTCAGCTCAGGAATAGGCGATTCGCGAAGTCGGTCGCCCGATCCGCTCACGAAACGCCAGGTAATGCTTGAGCACCTGCACCGGCGCCTCGATCTGCGGGTAATGGCCGATATTGGCCAGCAGCACTGTGTCGGCGTGGGGCACCAGCTCGCGGTAACGTGCCACCATGTGGGCGCCAGAGATCGGGTCGATTTCGCCATCGATCACCCGCAGCGGCACTTCAGCCTGTTGCATCGCATAGACCCAGCGATCGCGCAGACGCCGTCGCTGGGGGACGTAGGCAATGAGTTTGTGCAGGATGCGCGTGCCTTCATGAGAGTCGATCAGGCTCCAGAAATCATCCAGGGCACTCTCGCTGGGGCGAGTGTCGGGCCCGAAGATCTGGTTGAAACTGTCCGCCAGGGCATTGCGCCCAAAGGCACGACCGATCATCCAGCCCAGCGGGCTGAGCAGCAGCTTTTGCACCAGCGCCGGACGGTGGGTTTCCGGAAACAACCCGCCGTTGAGAAACACACAGCTGGCCATGTGAAAGCGACCTTCGTAGTGCCGGGCCAGCAGTTCCTGCGCGACGCTGTCGCCGTAGTCGTGGGCGAGCACGTGCACCGGCTGGTCCACGCGCAGGTGCTCGAGCAACGCCTGTTGCAGATCCGCCTGTTCCAGCAGGCAATAACCGTGGTCGAGGGGTTTGGCCGAATCGCCGAAACCGAGCATGTCGCAGGCGATCACCAGGTTGCGTTGGGCCAGGGGCTGCCACAGGTAATGCCAGTCCCAACTGGCAGTGGGAAAGCCATGGATCAACAGCAACGGCTCACCCTGCCCCGCCACCCAGTAGCGGATAGTGCGGCCGTTGAAGTCGAACGTCTGGCTGCGTTTGCGCCAGACACTCAGCGGGATCTCGGCGAGAGGCATCAGGTTTTATACCCAGGATCGAGGCTGTCCAATTTACGCAGCAACGCCGGCCACGCCAGCGCGCCCCCCATACCTTGAGCACTCTTTGTGACAGCTGCCACCATCGCCTTGGCACCGGCGAGGATCTGTGGCCCGATGGGGATCAATTGCGCGCCGCCACTTTGCGCCAACACCTGGATATCGCAGGCACGCTGGAAGGTAAACATCATCAGAAACGTATCGGCGATGGTGCTGCCGCAGGTCAGCAGACCGTGGTTGTGCAGCATCAGGAAACTATTTTGGCCAAGATCGGCCTGCAACCGGGCCTTCTCTTCGTGGTTCAGCGCCACGCCTTCGTAGGCGTGAGAAGCCAGGCTCGACAGCACGAAGATCGATTGCTGGCTGATCGGCAAGACACCCTGCTTCTGCGCCGACACCGCCACACCCGCGGCAGTGTGGGTGTGCAGGACGCACGTCACGTCGTGGCGCACTTCATGGATGGCGCTGTGGATGGTGTAGCCCGCCGGGTTGATCTCGTAGGGGCTGTCCATCAGCTTGTTGCCGGCCTGGTCGACCTTGACCAGGCTCGACGCGGTGATCTCGTGAAACATCAGCCCGTAGGGGTTGATCAGGAAATCATCGGTGCCCGGCACCTTGGCCGAGATATGGGTGAAGATCAGGTCATCCCAGCCGTGCATCGCCACCAGGCGGTAGCAGGCTGCCAGGTCGACGCGGGTCTGCCATTCGGCGGCGCTGACCTGATCTTTGACATTCTGTGGCGATGGAACGGGGGCTAGGCTCACGGCAACGACCTCCTTGGCGCACTTTCTTATTATTTTTTGAGTGATGGGCCAGTCTAGTCAGACGCCCTGGCCGCCGTAGTTGCCTTGGCAGCCAGCTTGATGACCGTACGGGTCAGCTTTGAGAATAGTTTAAATCCGCGCAACCGACGTCAGAGAAGTGCCGCCAATAAAGGCGCGGCAAACAGGTTGAGCAGGCCGGTCAGGACCATCACCAGGCCTGCCACCGAGCCCTCTTCGCCGCCCACTTCATGGGCCCGGCTCACGCCCGCACCGTGGGCGCCCACGCCAAACAGCGCACCGCGCGCCAGCGGCGTACGCAGGGGCAACCACTTGAGCAGCACGCCGCCGAGCATCGCACCGAATACGCCGGTGAACATTACGAACACCGCCGTCAATTCCGGCACGCCACCCAGGTCAGAGGACACCGGCATGGCGAAAGGCGTGGTGATGGAGCGTGGCACCAGGGACATCGTCACCGAGCTGTCCAGGGCCAACGCTTTGGCCAGGCCGAATGAGGTGGCGATGGACGCCACGCTGCCGGCCACCATCCCCAGCAACAATGCCGACCAGTAACGCGCCAGCAACCGCCGCTGTTGCCAGATCGGCACGGCGAACGCCACGGTGACGGGGCCGAGTACCAGCATCAGCCAGTGGGTGTCGGCAGAGTATTCGGCGTAGGCCGTGTTCATCGGCACCGCCACCGCCAGCAACAGCACGGGCACCAGGATCAGTGGCGACAACAGGTAACGCCCGGTGCGACGGTAGATCCAGCGACTGAAAATATAGGTGCCCAAGGTCAAGGCGAGCCAGAACACCGGCATCAGTTCAAGCTTCATGGCGCAGCCTCCAGCGGCACACCAGTTCCACGGTGAATGCGGTCACCAGCATCACGGCCAACGTGCTCAAGCCGATGACCAGCAGGATGCGCCATCCCTCATTGCGCAGCAGGCCGCCGTAATCGAGCAGGCTCATCAGCGCCGGAATGAAGAACAGCAGCATCTCAGCCATCAGCACGCCGGCACCCAATTGCAGGGCCGCCGGTTTGACCAGGCCGCTGGCGAAGGCCATCAACAACAGGCCCAGGCCCACCACACCACCGGGAATCGGCCAGGCCAACCACATCGCCAGTTGGCAGCCGAACAGGTAAATGGCCAGTAGCACGACCAGTTCAATCAACAGACGGGTGAAACGTTTCATGGGCTTTGGGTCCTCGCAGGCCTTCATTTTAAAGAGGCATGCCCCATCCCCACAGCGAATTGTTAGACTGCCAGCTATTCCAAACTGGAATTTCGCACATGGAATTCAAACAGCTGCGCAGCTTCGTCGAAGTGGTTCACCGGGGTGGCTTTACCCAGGCCGGCAAAACCCTGCATATCAGCCAGTCCGCCGTCAGCAAACAGGTTGCGCAATTGGAGCAGAGCCTGGGCACGCCACTGCTCGACCGAATCGGCTCGCAGATCCGCCTGACCGCCGCCGGCCGAGTCGTCCTGCAACGCGCCGAAGCCATGCTGCGCCTGCAAAACGAGTTGCTCAGCGAGTTGGACGATATGCACCAGTTGACCCGAGGCGAACTGCGCCTGGGCCTGCCGTTGTTGGCCGGGGATACGTTGTTTGCCGGACTGTTCGCCGAATACCGCCGGCGTTACCCGAACGTGACCATCCAATTGCTGGAGGGCGGCAGTCGCAATATCGAGCAAGCCATCCTGAGCGGTGAACTGGAAGTGGGGGGCAGCCTCAGACCCAGCGACCCGGCGTTTGCCTGGCAAGCGTTCTGCGATGAGCCCCTGGACGCGCTGTTGCCGATTGATCATCCCCTGGCGGAAAACGCCCAGGTACGCCTGGAGGAACTGGCCGACACGCCGTTCCTGATGTACCAGCGCAGCTTCGTGCTCAACGACCGTCTGCTGCAGGCGTGCGAACAGTTGGGTTTTACGCCGAAGGAAATCGGTCGCAGCGGCCAAGCGGACTTCCTCGCCGCATTGGTCGCCGCCGGCCAGGGGGTGGTGCTGCTGCCCAGCGTGGTCGCGCGTGGGCTGGTGCGACCCGGGGTGGTGCGCCTGACGCTCAAGGCGCCCGACTACCTGCGCTGGGACATTGCCTTTATCTGGCGTGAGGGCGCCTACCTGTCGAAAGCCGCCCAGGCCTGGCTAGCGTTGCTGCGTGAATTTCCGGTCAAGCGCGCAGTGCAGTGACCAGTTCAGCCAGCCACGGCTCGGCGTCGGCTTCCGGGGTCACACTTTCGCTGGCATCCAGGCGCAGCATCGGCAGCACTTCACGCACGCCCAGTTCGCCAAACAGCTCGCGCATCTGCTCGCCGCCGCCGCAGAAGGTGTCGCCATAGCTGGCGTCGCCCAGGCCGATCACCGCGCCGGGCAGCCCGCGCCAGGCGGCGGGCAGTTGGTCGCGAATCGTCGAGTACAGGGGTTGGAGATTGTCGGGCAATTCGCCCATGCCGGTGGTGGACGTCACCGCCAGAAATGCATCCGGCGCAAACGCCTGCACGTCGGCCAGACTGGCGCGAGGGTTGTGCCAGGCCTCTAAACCGGCCGCATTGAGGATATCGGCAGCGTGACGAGCGACTTCTTCAGCGGTGCCGTAGACCGAGCCGGAAAGGATGGCGACTTTCATCAATCTGATCCTGTAGTTGAGCGAAAGCGTGGGATATTAACAGCTTGAACGCCGCTACAAAAATCGCCATACCGGGTGGAAAATGGAGCGCGGTGCCTTAGACTTGCAACACCCAAATGGATGGATCCCCCGCATGATTAATGCTCACTTGATGCAAATGGTCATCGACGCCTCGAATGACGGTATCGTCATCGCTGAACGGGAAGGCAAGGACTTGCCACTGATCTACGTCAATCCCGCCTTCGAGCGCCTGACCGGCTACACCCGCGATGAAATCCTCTACCAGGATTGCCGCTTCCTGCAATCCGGTGACCGCGACCAACCCGCCCTGATCGCCATTCGCGAAGCCCTCGCCGCGGGCACCCACTGCCGTGAAGTCCTGCGCAACTACCGCAAGAACGGCACGCATTTCTGGAATGAGCTGTCGCTGTCGACGGTCTACAACCCGGCGGATAAACAGACTTATTGCGTCGGCGTGCAAAAAGATGTGAGCGTCCAGGTCAAAGCCCAGCAGCGCGTGGCTCAACTGGAGGCGCAAGTGGCCGAACTCAAGGCCGAACTGGCGGCACTCAAGGCGACCAGTGGATCTAACAAAGATTAGAAATAACGGTCATTAAGAGGATAATGGCGTTTTAATGCCTTCCCACATTCGTTGAGCAAGCCCATGCAACGTGATGCACTCCTGACCCAGGACGAGCTGGATTTTATCCAGACTATGCAGCACAACCCGCAATTGAACCTGCGGGATGCGTCATCGAGCCTGACAGTCAACGGCGGTGCGCAGATTCGCGATCTTCTCACGCGCCTGGCGGCCCACGATCACGTCACCATCCAGGCACAGTTCGACAATCAGCAACTCACCTTCCCGCTGCACCTGGTGGAAGATGAGTTTCATGCCGTGCACCTGCGCCTGGGCGTGCCGAGTATTTTCGAGGATGGGCCGATGATCCGGCCGTGGCGCCTGGCGCTCGAAACGCCGGTGGCCCTGGAGAATATCAAGGGCGGCACGGGCGCGTTGTGGGTGCATGAAGTGTCGTTCAAAGGGGTGCTGGTGGAGATCCGTGGCCGGCTCAAGCCGCCGAAAACCTTTTCGCTGTGGTTCAGCCCTTCCGGCTATGAACGCATTGCGCTGCGCGGAACGTTCGAACGGGAAACCGCACGCGGCCTGTTCGCTTACCGGCTCAGCCAGGACGACGTCGATGAAACCGAGCGCCTGCGCCAGTTCATCCTGCACCAGCACCGCCTGGTCCATCCCGAAGTGCACGCCTGAAACATCAGGTATCCAGGCTACCGCTCAGGAATTGCAGCAAACGGCGCTGCATCAATCGTGCTTCGTTGCCCAGGCAGCCGATTGACGAGCCTTGCAGGCTTTCCTGGGCGAAGTCCGCGGCGTCACCGGCCAGCAGCAGCGGGCAATCCAGGGTCAGCGCCAGGCGCTTGAGCCGCAGTGGCAGTTCGCTGCCGGGGGCGCGGTTGGAAAACAGCACCAGCGCTTGCGGTTGGGTCTTTTCACAGACCAGGGTCAACTCATCGAGTGGCTGGCCTACTCCCAGTAGCTTCACGGCGAATTTCTCCCCCGTCAGCAGCAGGCCTGCGACCAACAATTCCAGCTCGCGACATTCTCCGGCTATGGCCGCCAGCAGCACCCGTGGCAGCGGCGAAGCGGCTATCACCTGCAGACGTTGCGCCGTGCGCGAACGCAGGAAATTATCGAAGAACAGCCATTCGCTGGCCTCGCCGAAGCGGCCTTGATGACGCAACAGCTCCTGCCAGAGCGGCATGAGAATATCCTGGAACGCCACGGCGAGCGGGTAGGCGGAAAATATCTGCCCGTACAGCCGATCCAACTGGCGATCATCGAACGCGCTGATTGCACTGCGCAGTTGCCCGTGCCATTGGGCCCGCTCCACGCTGTCCCCGCCAGCCAGGCCGGGTTCGCCGATGCGCTCATCGCGCGCAAGCAGCCTACCCACTTTGCTCACGGCGACGCCACGTTCGATCCAGTCGAGAATACGGTGCACGGTGTCGATATCGGTGCGCGAATACAACCGGTGCCCACTTTCGGTGCGGACCGGCTGGATGAGGCCGTAGCGTCTTTCCCAGGCACGCAGGGTGACCGGGTTGACGCCCGTCAGCCGAGCGACTTCTCGAATGGGCAATAGATCATCGGAAACAGCGACGCGGTCAAGGGTCGTTTCGCGCTGCGGAGCAATAGTTTCGGGCATCAGAGGTCAAGAACATCCGTGTCGATTTGGATCCTATTTAACGCTTATTCGGTTGAACGATTCAAGCCACGGGGCGAACCGACAGAAGTGTCTGGCGTATTTCAGCAAAACAGGAATAATCCTTGCCTGCTTTTTCAAGGCGCAGCCGCATCACCCCGCAGCTGCACCTGGTGTCGTACCTACCCGGTCACGAGCGCCCACTATTTGGAGATACACAATGTCTACCTCTCCCGTCACCCTGATGGTTGCACGTCGCGTGGCCAAGGGTCGCTATGAAGAACTGATGGCCTGGCTGCGCGAAGGCGAGCAATTGGCCACGGACTTTCCCGGCTACCTGGGCTCAGGCGTCCTGGCACCGCCGCCCAACGATGATGAATTCCAGATCATTTTCCGCTTTGCCGATGAGAAGACCCTGCATGCCTGGGAGTTTTCCGCGTCGCGCAGTGCGTGGCTGAGCCGTGGCAGCGACTTGTTTGCCGACCCGTCGGAGCATCGCGTACGTGGCATCGATGGCTGGTTCGGCACCGTGGGCGCGCGCCCACCTCGCTGGAAGCAGGCTGTAGCGATCTGGCTGGCGTTTTTCCCGGTGTCGCTGTTGTTCAACTTTGTCCTGAACCCACTGCTGAGCGAACTGGACCTGGCACCGCGCGTGCTGGTCAGTACCATGGCGCTGACGCCACTGATGGTCTACTGGTTCATCCCACTGTCGACCCACCTGTTGGCAAACTGGCTGCATCCTGCCCCTACACCGCGCAAGGCTACCGAAGCCGCGGCGTGAATACAGGGGTGCTCGGTCGCTGGTATAGTTTCAACCTGCCAGCGACTCGAGCCTCCCATGACTGCAACGAACGCCCCGATCCTGATCACCGGCGCCGGCCAGCGTGTCGGCCTGCATTGCGCCCAGCGTTTGCTTGACGACGGCCACCCGGTGATTTTCAGCTATCGCAGCGAACGGCCCGGCGTGCAGGCGTTGCGCGAGCGTGGGGCGATCGCAGTGTTTGCCGACTTCTCCAGCGAGGCCGGTATCCTGGCGTTTATCGCTGAGCTGAACACCCATACCCAGAGCCTGCGTGCGATTATCCATAACGCCTCGGCCTGGATAGCGGAATCCCCCGACGACGAAAGTCGCGCGTTTACCGACATGTTCAGCGTGCACATGCTTGCGCCGTACCTGATCAACCTGCATTGTTCACCCTTGCTGCAACGCTCGACACCGGCCGACATCGTGCACATCAGCGACGACGCGGTGCGCAAGGGCAGCCGCCAGCACATCGCCTATTGCGCCACCAAGGCCGGGCTCGACAGCCTGACGTTGTCGTTTGCCGCGCAATTGGCGCCGTTGATCAAGGTCAACGGCATCGCCCCGGCGATGGTGATGTTCAACGACGGCGACGACGACGCCTACCGCGCCAAGGTACTGGCCAAGTCCGCACTGGGCATCGAGCCCGGGCCCGAGGTGATCTACCAGAGCGTGCGTTACCTGCTGGATAACCCTTATGTCACCGGTACCACCCTGACCGTCAACGGCGGGCGGCATATCAAGTAAGCCGCTTTTGAGGATGTTGTATGACCTTATCCCTGCCCCACCATTACCGCGAGATCCTCAAGGGCTTGGGCGAAGACCCCGAGCGCGAAGGCCTGCTCGATACCCCCAAGCGTGCCGCCAAGGCCATGCAATACCTGTGTCATGGCTACGAGCAGAACCTGGAAGAAATCGTCAACGGCGCGCTGTTTGCCTCTGACAATGACGAGATGGTGATCCTCAAGGACATCGAGTTGTACTCGCTGTGCGAGCACCACCTGCTGCCCTTTATCGGCAAGGCCCACGTCGCCTATATCCCGACCGGCAAGGTGCTGGGCCTGTCGAAGCTGGCGCGCATCGTCGACATGTTCGCCCGCCGCCTGCAGATCCAGGAAAACCTCACGCGGCAAATCGCCGACGCCATCCAGGAAGTGACCCAGGCCGCCGGCGTGGCCGTGGTCATCGAAGCCAAGCACATGTGCATGATGATGCGCGGTGTGGAAAAACAGAATTCAACCATGAACACCTCGGTGATGCTCGGCGCGTTCCGCGAGTCGAACACCACGCGCATGGAGTTCCTGCAACTGATCGGACGGAGCAAGTAGCAATGCCACAACTTCAACCAGGCATGGCGCGCATCCGGGTCAAGGACCTGTGCCTGCGCACCTTCATCGGCATCAACGAGGACGAAATCCTCAACAAGCAGGATGTGTTGATCAACCTGACCATCCTGTATGCCGCCCAGGAAGCCGTGCGCGACAACGACATCGACCACGCGCTGAACTACCGCACCATCACCAAGGCGATCATCGCCCATGTCGAAGGCAATCGTTTTGCCCTGCTGGAGCGTCTGACCCAGGAGTTGCTGGACCTGGTGATGAGCAATGAGTCGGTGCTGTACGCCGAAGTGGAAGTGGACAAGCCCCATGCGTTGCGTTTTGCCGAGTCGGTTTCGATTACCCTGGCGGCCAGCCGTTAACCCCTGAGATTTGCGTGAACCTTATGAACGACCAACAACGCCTCGAACTCGAAGCCGCCGCCTTCCGCCGGCTGGTGGCGCATCTGGACAGCCGCAAGGATGTGCAGAACATCGACCTGATGAACCTCGCCGGTTTCTGCCGCAATTGCTTGTCGAAGTGGTACAAGGCCGAGGCCGACGCGCGCCAGATCGAGCTGAGCCTGGATGACGCCCGTGAAGTGGTCTACGGCATGCCGTACGCCGAGTGGAAAAACCAATACCAGAAAGAAGCCAGCGCCGATCAACAGGCGGCGTTCGCCCAAGGAAAACCCCATGAATGATTTGAATACCCTGCGCGCCAGCCTCAACAGCGGCGAACACGTTTTTGCCGATACCCTGGCGTTTGTCGCTGCCGGTTATGAGTACCAGCCACAGGCGTTCACCAATGGCGCGGTAGAGAATGCCGCCGGGCAGAACGAAGGGTCGTGCAAGACGCTGGGCCTGGCAGTGCTGGAAGGGCTGAGCGAGCAGGAAGCGCTGCTGGCGTTTGGTGAGCATTACCGTTCGGTAGTGGCGACGCCTGAGGGCAGTGACCACGGCAATATCCGTGCATTGATCGCAAACGGCTTGGCCGGTGTGAAGTTCACCGCCCAACCTCTGACTCGAAAATCCTGAGCCAGACCTGAAACAAAATGTGGGAGGGGCTTGCCCCCTCCCACAGTTGTTTTGCGGCGTTGGTTAGAACGAAGCGTTCTGCAGGCCGTCGAGGTAACGCTCGGCATCCAGTGCCGCCATGCAACCGGCGCCGGCCGAGGTGATGGCCTGGCGGTAGACGTGGTCGGCCACGTCACCGGCGGCGAAAATACCTTCAATGTTGGTCGCGGTGGCATTGCCTTCACGGCCGCCCTGCACCACCAGGTAGCCGTCTTTGGCTTCCAGCTTACCTTCGAACAGCGAGGTGTTCGGGGTGTGGCCGATGGCGATGAACACGCCGTCGACTTTCAGCTCGTCGAAGCTGCCATCGTTGTTCTTCAGGCGGGCACCGGTCACGCCCATGTTGTCTCCCAGGACTTCGTCCAGGGTGGCGTTGAGCTTGAGGATGATCTTGCCTTCGGCGACACGGGCATGCAGCTTGTCGATCAGGATCTTCTCGGCGCGGAAGGTCTCGCGGCGGTGGACCAGGGTCACGGTGCTGGCGATGTTGGCCAGGTACAGCGCCTCTTCCACGGCGGTGTTGCCACCACCGACCACGGCGACCGGTTTGTTGCGGTAGAAGAAACCGTCGCAGGTCGCGCAGGCGGAAACGCCCTTGCCCATGAACGCTTCTTCCGACGGCAGGCCCAGGTAACGAGCGCTGGCGCCAGTAGCGATGATCAGTGCGTCACAGGTGTATACGCCGCTGTCGCCGGTCAGGCTGTAAGGCTTCTTGGAAAAGTCGACCTTGTTGATGTGATCAAACACGATCTCGGTTTCAAAGCGTTCGGCGTGTTCTTTCATGCGCTCCATCAGCACCGGGCCGGTCAGGCCGTGGACGTCGCCCGGCCAGTTGTCGACTTCGGTGGTGGTGGTCAATTGACCGCCCGCCTGCATGCCGGTGATCAGCAGCGGCTTGAGGTTGGCCCGGGCAGCGTAGACAGCGGCGCTGTAACCGGCAGGGCCGGAACCGAGAATAATCACTCGCGAATGACGGGTATCAGACATGACTCACTCCTGTCGACCGCCCGGACTACAAGGCGGCTGGAATAAAAAAGGGACCACGAAGCACTTGGGGAAGGCTTGAACTCGCAGGCCCTGAAAAATAATGGGTGCAGCGTATCGAGGGGGGCAAGATTAAGGAAATACGGAATAACAATCCAGCTCATAGACGGTCACTATGTAGTTGGCCCGACTGATCGACAGGTTTGTTACGGCTGATGTCGCGGCTTTCGCCTGCGATGTAAAGCCGGTAAGGTCGGCGCGTTCGCCCTTTTGCTCGGAGTTCTCCATGCCCGCCCCTGCTCTTTCCGGCCCGCAATACCTGCGCGAAGGCCTCAAACTGGTGTTGAGCCCAGGCCTGCGCCTGTTTGTGCTGCTGCCACTGGCGATCAACCTGGTGCTGTTCGTCGGCTTGATCTATTTTGCCGGTCATCAGTTCAGCCTGTGGGTCGACCACCTGATGCCGACGCTGCCGAGCTGGCTGGGCTTCCTGAACTACCTGCTCTGGCCATTGTTCGTGGTGCTGGTGGTGTTGATGGTGTTTTTCACCTTCACCATGCTCGCCAACATCATCGCCGCCCCCTTCAACGGCTTTCTCTCGGAGAAGGTGGAAGTGGTGGTGCGCGGCACCGATGACTTCCCAGCCTTCAGTTGGGGCGAGCTGATCGCGATGGTACCGCGCACCCTCGCCCGGGAGATGCGCAAGCTGGGCTACTTCCTGCCACGGGCCATCGGCCTGTTTATCCTGTCGTTTATTCCGGTGGTCAATCTGGTCGCCGCACCGCTGTGGTTGCTGTTTGGCGTGTGGATGATGGCGATCCAGTACATCGACTACCCGGCCGACAACCACAAGCTGGGCTGGAACGAAATGCTCGCCTGGCTGCGCCAGAAGCGCTGGCAGAGCATGAGCTTCGGCGGCATCGTCTACCTGGTGCTGCTGGTGCCGGTGGTCAACCTGCTGATGATGCCGGCGGCAGTAGCCGGGGCGACGCTGTTCTGGGTACGCGAACAAGGGGCCGAGGCGATGGCGGCGCAGCAAAAAGTGACCCAGTCATAAATCCATCATCTCGATGACACAATGACGACATGGCCCACAGAGACACTGTGGGTCATGACGACAGCTTCGCTTCACATCACCCTCATCACCGAAACCTTCCCGCCAGAGATCAACGGGGTGGCCAATACCCTTGGTCGCCTGTGCGAGGGTTTGCGGGCGCGTGGCCATCAAGTCGAACTGGTGCGACCGCGCCAGGGCGTCGACCAGAGCCGTCCCAGCGACGACGCGTTATTGCTATGCCGTGGCTGGCCGCTGCCGGGATATCCTGGCCTGCAGTGGGGGCAGTCGTCGATGCACAAGTTGCTGCGGCGCTGGACCCGTCAGCGTCCGGACGTGCTCTACATCGCCACGGAAGGGCCCCTGGGCTTGTCTGCCCTGCGTGCGGCCCGGCGCCTGGGGATCAGTGTGGTCAGCGGCTTTCACACCAACTTCCAGCAGTACTCGAACCAGTACGGCTTAAGCATGCTGAGCCGGATGGTCACGCACTATCTGCGCTGGTTCCACAACCGTTCGACGCTGACCCTGGTACCCAGCGCCAGCCAGCGCCTGGAGCTGGAGCGCCGGCATTTCGAGCGTCTGGGGATGTTGTCGCGCGGAGTGGACAGCCAACTGTTCCATCCCGCCAAACGCGACAATGCGCTGCGGGAAAGTTGGGCGTTGAACAGTGAGCAAACCGCCGTGCTCTATGTGGGCAGACTGGCGCAGGAGAAAAACCTGGGGTTGCTCAAGCGCTGCTTTGAGACCTTGCAGGACACCTATCCACTGCGCCAGATGAAACTCATCATCGTGGGTGATGGCCCGCAGCGGGCGACGCTGGAGAAGGAATTGCCGGAGGCGATTTTCTGCGGCACCTTGCGCGGAGAGGAACTGGCGCGGCATTACGCATCGGGCGATGTGTTCCTCTTCCCCAGCCTCACCGAAACCTTCGGCAACGTGGTGTTGGAAGCCATGGCATCAGGATTGGGGGTGGTGGCTTATGACCAGGCCGCTGCAAGCCAGCATATCCGCCACGGCTACAACGGCGTGCTGGCGATGCCCGGAGACGAGAACGCGTTTTGCGAGGCCGCCAATTGGCTGCTGGAGGACGCTGAAAGCCTGCGCCGCATGCGTCTGAATGCACGCCAGCATGCGAGCCGCCAGGGCTGGCCGGCGATTATCGAGCAGTTTGAGCATCAGTTACGCGGTGCATGTGATGAAAGTCTTGCGCTTCCTACACAGCCTTATGTGCGATGAATCAATATGTCTTTCCTGATATTTAAATCAGGAACTGCTTAATGCTGCATACCAATTATTGATACCTGCTATCTGAGCAGGGCTTTCAATAATGGAGGTAAGGTACATGTCAGCTTACGGAATGGGTGTACGTAATGGCGTCAACATGCCAAACGCCGAATGGGCGCGCCAGCAACAATGGATGGATAAATCTCGGGCAGAACCTCCTGTCTACGGCCAACCGGGGCATAAAGACCTGAACAAAACCGATCACACAAAAGAACTGTACAAGGGGCCGCAGTACTAACGCCCGACGGCATAAAGCTCCCTGTGTAATCACAGGGAGCCCAGCCACTCACACCAGCGTCATCAACGCCTCACGACTGAACGGCAGGATGTCGCCCTCGCGACCTTCGCGCACCTTCAACGCCCAATCCGGGTCCACCAACAGGGCACGGCCCACGGCGACCAGGTCAAACTCGTCGTTGTTCAAGCGCTCCAGCAGCTTCTCCAGGCTGGCCGGTTGCGCGACTTTGTCGGTGTTGACCATGAACTGAAGGAACTCACCATCCAGGCCCACGCTGCCCACGGTGATGGTCGGCTTGCCGGTGAGCTGGCGGGTCCAGCCGGCCAGGTTGAGGTCGGACCCTTCGAATTCCGGCTCCCAGAAACGCCGAGTGGAGCAGTGGAAAATGTCTACGCCCGCATCAGACAACGGCTTGAGAAACTCGCCCAGCGCCTCGGGAGTTTGCACCAGACGCGCGGTGTAGTCCTGCTGCTTCCATTGGGAGAAACGGAAGATGATCGGAAATTCCGGGCCGACGGCAGCACGGGTAGCCTGGATTAGCTCGATGGCAAAGCGCGAGCGGTTGGCCAGGCTGCCACCGTATTCGTCGGTGCGCTGGTTGCTGCCTTCCCAGAAGAACTGATCGACCAGATAGCCGTGGGCACCGTGGATCTCAACGCCGTCCATGCCGATGCTCTGGGCATCCTTGGCGGCTTGGGCGAAGGCGTTGATCACGTCCTTGATGTCTTGCTGGGTCATGCCATGCACGACCACGTTGCCATCCTTGAGCTTCTCCATCGGGCCGTAGGCCGGTACGCTGGCGTCAGGTTCAGTGCCGATACGGCGCACGCTGCCTACATGCCACAGTTGCGGGACGATCTTGCCGCCTTCGGCGTGTACCGCGTCGACCACTTTCTTCCAGCCGGCCAGGGCGGCTTCACCGTAGAAGTGCGGGACATTGGGGTAACCGTTGGAGGCCTGGTGGCCGACCACGGTGCCTTCGGTGATGATCAGCCCCACACCGGCAGCGGCGCGGCGGCGGTAGTACTCAATCACTTTGGAGTTGGGCACGCCACCCGGCGAGAACGAGCGGGTCATCGGCGCCATGACGACGCGGGTCGACAGTCGCAATGCGCCGAGCTGGAACGGTTTGAACAAGGCTTGGACAGGCATGGGGGCACTCCACGGAAGACGGTATTTATGATGTGGATAATATGGGGAGTGCGACATGCTGGGTAGCACTATTGATCTGGGTGATTAAGGGGTAAAAGTGATGGCCGGTCGGGGCTGCTTCGCAGCCCAGCGCGGGACAAGCCCGCTCATTACAACTGCAGCGCTTAGCTGAGGGCTTTTTCGATGGCCTGGACAATTGTCGGGTCATCCGGTGCAGTGCGTGGGGAGAAGCGCGCGAGCACTCGCCCATCCTTGCCCAGCAGGAATTTTTCGAAGTTCCAGGTGATATCCCCAGGAAACTCAGCGCCCTCGCCCGCCAGCAGGCGGTACAACTGGTGACGGTCAGGACCGTTGACCTCAAGTTTGCTGCCCAACGGGAAGGTCACCCCGTAGTTCAGGCTGCAGAACTCCTGGATCTCTTCTTCTGTCCCTGGCTCCTGGCCAGCAAATTGATTGCACGGCAGGCCAAGCACGGTAAACCCCTGGTCCTTGTATTGCTGGTAGAGGTTTTCCAGTGCCGCATATTGCGGGGTCAAGCCACATTTGGAGGCCACGTTGACCACCAGCACCACTTGCCCCTTGAAGGGCGCCAGCGGCAGCTCTTGTCCGTCCAAAGCTTTGAGTTTCAGGTCGTGGAAAGCACTCATGACGAACTCCAGATATCCCATGTTCTTCACATTGCGGCACTTCGAGATTACAGCCCGCAAGCCTGCAATCATAGACGCCGATTGCAAAACTCGCCTGCAGGTTACTGAGCGGTCGGCCAGGGCAAAATCGGAATCGCCGTCACGGCGTTCTGCGGGCTGCCTTCGATCAGGCGGTCGCTGTAGACCAGGTACACCAGAGTGTTGCGCTTCTTGTCGAGGAAGCGCACCACCTGCATGGTCTTGAACACCAGCGAGGTGCGCTCCTTGAACACTTCGTCGCCGTCCTTGAGTTCGCCCTTGAAGCGGATCGGCCCTACCTGGCGGCAGGCAATCGAGGCTTCGGCGCGATCTTCGGCCAGGCCCAGGCCGCCTTTCACGCCGCCGGTCTTGGCACGGGACAGGTAGCAAGTCACACCGTCGACCTTGGGGTCGTCAAAGGCTTCGACGACGATCCGGTCGTTGGGCCCGACAAACTTGAACACCGTCGACACTTGGCCGATTTCCTCGGCCGAGGCCAGCAACGGCATGGCCAGCAGCAGGCCGAGCAATCCCTTCATGACACGCATGGTGTATTCCTTTGGTTAGACCAGGATCAGGTTATCGCGGTGAACCAGTTCCGGTTCGGCCATGTAACCCAAGAGTCCGACAATCGCATCGGAGGATTGTCCAATAATTTTCTGGGCTTCCAGCGCGCTGTAGTTGGCCAGGCCCCGGGCGATCTCGCGACCGTCCGGCGCCACGCACACCACCATCTCGCCACGGCGGAAGCTGCCCTGCACCAACTTGACGCCCACCGGCAGCAGGCTCTTGTTGCCTTGGGACAGCGCCGACACGGCGCCATCGTCCAGCACCAGGGTGCCACGGGTTTGCAGATGACCGGCCAGCCACTGTTTGCGCGCCGCGAGCATGCCGCGTTCCGGCGACAGCAGCGTCCCGATGCGCTCACCGGCCTTGAGGCGATCCAGCACACGTTCGATGCGCCCACCGACGATGATGGTGTGCGCACCGGAACGTGCCGCCAGGCGTGCAGCCCGCAGCTTGGTCTGCATGCCGCCGCGGCCCAGGGCGCCGCCAACGCTGCCGGCCACGGCGTCCAGCGCCGGGTCATCGGCACGGGCTTCGTAGATCAACTGGGCGTCAGGGTTGTTACGCGGGTCGGCGTCGAACATGCCGTCGCGGTCGGTGAGGATCACCAACAGGTCGGCTTCCACCAGGTTGGCCACCAGGGCGGCCAGGGTGTCGTTGTCGCCGAAGCGGATTTCGTCGGTGACCACCGTGTCGTTCTCGTTGATCACCGGGATGACCTTGAGCTCCACCAGCGCGCGCAGGGTGCTGCGGGCATTGAGGTAGCGCTTGCGGTCGGACAGGTCGTCGTGGGTCAGCAGGATCTGCGCCGTATGGCGACCGTGCTCGGCAAAGCTGGATTCCCAGGCTTGCACCAGGCCCATCTGGCCGATGGCGGCGGCGGCTTGCAGTTCGTGCATCGCGCTGGGTCGCGCGGTCCAGCCGAGGCGACTCATCCCGGCGGCAACCGCCCCGGACGACACCAGCACCAACTCTACGCCGGCCTCATGCAAGGCCACCATCTGCTCGACCCAGACGCTCATGGCCGCGCGATCCAGCCCCTTGCCATCCGCCGTCAGCAACGCACTGCCGATCTTTACGACCCAGCGCTGCGCACCTGTCACTTTGCTCCGCATCATCTTCAACCTTAGATTGAGGGCTGCGCGACCCAGCGCGGCCCATAACGTTAAACCCGGATACTAAAACGCCGCTCTATAAGGAGCGGCGTTCAAGTTTATCGCAACGACTCAGTCGCGCACGTAAATGATTTCAGGACCGTCTTCATCATCCACGTCTTCTTCGTCCCAATCGTCGTCGCCGATGTCATGGACCGACTTCACGCCGCTGCGGCGCAGGGCGCGCTGGTCGTCCAGAGCCTGCAGTTGAGCACGTGCCTCGTCTTCGATGCGCTGGTCGAGTTCGGCCAGCTCTGCCTTGAATACCGGGTCGGCCGCCAGGCGGTCGGCACGGTCTTCAAGATAACGCATGATGTCGCGAGTCAGGCGCTCGGTGCCTTCTTTGGCAATGGCCGAGATCACGTAGACCGGGCCTTCCCACTCCAGGCGATCGACGATTTCCTTGACGCGCTCTTCGTGCTCTTCTTCGAGGATCTGGTCGCACTTGTTCAGCACCAGCCAACGATCACGCTCGGCCAGGGACGGGCTGAACTTGGTCAGTTCGCTGACGATCACTTCGGCGGCGTCCGGTGCACTGGTGTCATCCAGCGGCGCCATGTCCACGAGGTGCAACAGCAAACGGGTACGCGACAAGTGCTTGAGGAAGCGGATGCCCAGGCCTGCGCCATCGGAGGCACCTTCGATCAGACCGGGAATGTCGGCGATCACGAAGCTTTTCCAACGGTCGACGCTGACCACGCCCAGGTTCGGCACCAGAGTGGTGAACGGGTAGTCGGCGACTTTCGGCTTGGCGGCCGAGACCGAACGGATGAAGGTACTTTTACCGGCGTTCGGCAGGCCCAGCAGGCCCACGTCGGCGAGCACCTTCATTTCCAGCTTGAGGTCACGCTGCTCGCCCGGCTTGCCTGGCGTGGTCTGGCGCGGTGCACGGTTGGTACTGGACTTGAATCGGGTGTTACCCAGACCGTGCCAGCCGCCCTGCACTACCATCAGCTTCTGGCCAGCCTTGGTCAGGTCGCCAATCACTTCCTGGGTCGCAGAGTCGATGATCGTGGTGCCGACCGGTACGCGCAGTACCAGGTCTTCGCCTTTTTTACCGGTGCAGTCGGTGCTGCCGCCGTTGGAGCCACGCTCGGCATCGAAGTGCCGGGTGTAACGGTAGTCGACCAGGGTGTTGAGGTTTTCGTCGGCCATCATGTAGATGGAACCGCCGTCACCGCCGTCACCGCCGTTGGGGCCACCATTTTCGATGAATTTTTCGCGACGGAAACTCATGCAACCGTTACCGCCGTCGCCTGCTTTTACTCGGATGGAAACTTCATCAACGAACTTCATAACAAAACGCCTCTCGCCGCTTGGACGAGCTTAAGAAACCAAGACATAAGACTCTTGCAAAAATGAGCGCAGCGACCTCAACCAGCGACCGCAAAACCAGCGCTTGAGCCCATTACAAACAGCTTTGCAAGAGACTCACCCCACAAACGAAAAAGCCCCGTCGCAAGACAGGGCTTTTCCAGCGATCTCGCAATTAAGCTGCGACAACGCTCACGTAACGGCGGTTGAACGCGCCTTTTACTTCAAACTTGATCACGCCTTCGATTTTCGCGAAGAGGGTGTGATCTTTACCCATGCCTACACCGTAACCGGCGTGGAATTGGGTGCCGCGCTGACGCACGATGATGTTGCCCGGAATGATTTTCTGGCCGCCATACATCTTAACGCCAAGGCGTTTGGCTTCTGAGTCGCGACCGTTACGGGTACTACCACCAGCTTTTTTGTGTGCCATGAGTCAATTCTCCTAGTGAGGAATTAGGCTGAAATTAAGCCTGAATACCGGTGATTTTGATCTCGGTGTACCACTGGCGGTGGCCCATACGCTTCATGTGGTGCTTACGACGACGGAACTTGATGATGCGGACTTTATCGTGACGACCTTGGGAGATCACTTCAGCCACAACGGTAGCGCCAGCAACAACTGGAGCGCCGATGTTCACGTCATCGCCATTGGCGACCAACAGAACGCGATCAAAAGTAACGGATTCGCCGGTAGCGACTTCCAGTTTTTCGATCTTCAGGTATTCACCTGGGGCGACTTTGTATTGCTTGCCACCAGTAACAATTACTGCGTACGACATGGTATTTCTCCGATAATCCTGCTCACCCAGCGCTTTATAAGAAGAGGTATTGGCTGGCATGGCTGCATGGGATGGACGTCCCGAATGCAATTGCGTAAGGCAGGTGCTGCCCAGGAAGTTCAGGGTGCGCGATTGTACGCAAGGTAAAGGGGTGTTGCAAGTGGCCGTCCATCGCGCCTTGACACCCGGGGGCCTGGGTCCTAGCATGCCGCGCAACCCTTCTGGAGCGACTGTCGCTGATGCAACCCCAAGCTTTCTACCGCGCGGTCGCGGACGATTTTAGCGCCGTCGACGGCATCATCAAGAAGCAGCTGACTTCTAAAGTGCCGCTGGTCTCCAAAATTGGCGACTATATTACGTCGGCGGGCGGTAAGCGCCTGCGTCCTTTATTAGTGTTGCTGTGTGGCAAGGCCCTGGGCCGTGAAGGCGATGACCTGCGCCTGCTGGCAGCCACCATCGAGTTCCTGCACACCGCCACCCTGCTGCATGACGACGTGGTCGACATGTCCGGCATGCGCCGTGGCCGTGAGACCGCCAATGCCATGTGGGGCAACGCCCCCAGCGTATTGGTGGGCGACTTCCTGTACTCGCGCTCGTTCGAAATGATGGTTGAACTCGGCTCGATGCCGGTGATGAAGATTCTTTCACAGGCCACACGCATCATCGCCGAAGGCGAAGTATTGCAACTGTCGAAGGTCCGCGACGCCAGCACCACCGAAGAAACCTACATGGAAGTGATTCGCGGCAAGACCGCGATGCTCTTCGAAGCCTCCACCCACAGCGCCGCAGCCTTGTGCAACGCCACCGCCGAACAGGCCGAAGCGCTGCGCACCTTTGGCGATCACCTGGGCGTGGCGTTCCAATTGGTGGACGACCTGCTCGACTACCGTGGCGACGCCGAAACCCTGGGCAAGAACGTCGGTGATGACCTGGCCGAGGGCAAGCCGACCCTGCCACTGATCTACACCATGCGCGAAGGCACGCCGGAACAGGCCGCCCTGGTGCGCAAGGCGATCCAGAAAGGCGGGATCGAAGATCTGGAAGCCATCCGCGCCGCTGTCGAAGCATCGGGTTCCCTGGACTACACCGCGCAGCTGGCGCGTGATTTCGTGGCCCGAGCCATCCAGTGCCTGGAAGCCCTGCCAGCCAGCGAATACCGGGATGCCCTGGTTGAACTGAGTGAGTTTGCGGTCGCCCGTACCCATTGACGCGGGCCCATGTGGGAGGCGCTCCTCCCACATTTAGATTTCATACAACCTGTAAGACCACAAATCCCTATATAATGTGCGACTTTTAGCCATCCTGACTTTCAAGGAGCTTTAGTGAGCACGTTGCCACCCTGCCCGAAATGCAATTCCGAATACACCTACGAAGATGGCGCCCAGCTGATCTGCCCGGAATGCGCCCATGAGTGGTCCGCCACTGGCGAGGCCGAAGCGACCGGCGATGAAACCGTGAAGAAAGATTCTGTAGGCAACGTCCTGCAGGACGGCGACACCATCACCGTGATCAAGGACCTCAAGGTCAAGGGCACCTCCCTGGTAGTCAAGGTCGGTACCAAGGTCAAGAACATCCGCCTGTGTGACGGCGACCACGATATCGACTGCAAGATCGACGGCATCGGCCCGATGAAGCTCAAGTCCGAGTTCGTGCGTAAAGTCTGAACACGCTGCATCCATCCCGCGCCCGCCGCGGGATGGCGTTTCGCCCTCTGCGTTGACCTCTCGCAATATCCACACAGAAAAACCCGGAAATCGCCAATAGGCACTTGCTATTCTACGAATAAGAATTATTCTCATTGAAACCCCATCAAGGAGATGCGACCCATGACTTATTTGATAGATGCCTGGCTGGACCGTCCACACCCTTACCTGCGGATCCTGCATCGGGAAACCGGTGAAGTCTGTGCGGTACTGGAAGAAGAAGCGTTGAGTGAACTGCAGGATCAGGGCGACCTGGACGTCAATGGCCTGAGTTCCAGTGAACCTGGGGTGTTGAAGGAGGTGGTGCGCAATCTGTTTCTGTTCTGCTATGCCCGAGCGTTGCGCCCGGCCACGGAGCTCAATGGCAAGTTCCATCCATGAGCACAACCGCAAAACACTGTGGGGACGAGCAGGCTCGCTCCCACAGGTAATCAGCAGGCCTTACAGAACGTCGAGCAGCTCGACGTCGAACACCAGAACGCTGTGCGGCGGGATGCTGCCAACGCCTTGAGCGCCGTAAGCCAGTTCGCTCGGCACGTATAGACGCCATTTGCTGCCGGCATTCATCAGTTGCAGGGCTTCGGTCCAGCCGGCGATCACGCCGCCCACCGGGAATTCTGCAGGCTGGCCGCGCTCGTAGGAACTGTCGAACACAGTGCCGTCGATCAGGGTGCCGTGGTAGTGAGTACGCACTTGGTCTTCACGGGTCGGCTTGGCGCCATCACCGGCGGTCAGCACTTCGAATTGCAGACCGGAAGCCAGGGTAGTGATGCCATCACGCTTGGCGTTTTCAGCCAGGAACGCCAGGCCGGCACCCGCCGCAGCTTCAGCCTTGGCAGCGGCTTCGGCCTGCATGATTTCGCGGATCACCTTGAAGCTGGCAGCCATTTGCTCCTGGTCAACACGGCTTGGCTTGCCGGCGAAAGCGTCGGTCAGGCCGGCGAGGATTGCATCCAGGCTTACGCCCGGTGGCGGGTTGTCGCGCAGTTGGTCGCCCAACTGACGGCCGATACCGTAGCTGACGCGGGTTTCGTCGGTGGACAGATTAACTTCGGACATGAAGAGGCTCCGCTGTAGGGCGACACAGTTTCCTGCGCCATCCAAAACTAAAAGGGCCCGCAGACTAGCATAAAACCGGCATGCACGATGAACCCCGCGCCTCATGCCTGCGGGCTTCGTTGGTCGGTCAGGCGGGGGTTACCCATTGATGCATGAATAAAAAGTTTCAGATTCCAACTCGTCCGCCGATACAGCCCTACACATCTTGGCTGGCTCAAACAACAACACCGCCCAGCAGACAGACATCACTTTTGCGGAGCATTCGATGAACAGCTGGTTCGGTAACATCAGCGTCAACCTCAAACTCGGCCTGGGCTTCGGCCTGGTGCTGGTCCTCACCTCGATCCTGGCCCTCACCGGCTGGACCAGCCTGGGCGGCCTGATCGACCGCAGCAACTGGATGAGCGACATCACCCAGCTCAACGCGTCCCTGACCAAGCTGCGCATCGTGCGCCTGCAATACATGCTCGCCAACGGCGACGAGGCCGTGGCCCAGACCGTACAGACCAACCTGGATGCCTTTGCTGCCCAGCAACAGAAACTGCTCGACAGCTTCAAGAGCCCGGAAAACCTCAAACTGCTCAACGAGCAGAAAGCGATCATCACCGCTTACCAACAGTCGCTGACCAAAATGCGCGAGGCCTACCGTAACGGCAATGCCTCTCGCCAGGTGATGGGCGACAAAGCCGACATCGCCAACGCCCAGATCAATGCGCTGGAGAGCAGCGTCAAGCAAATGCCTGACAGTGCGGAGCACCTGGCCCAGTTCCAGGCCGTGGCCGACGCCAAGCTGCAGTTCCAATTGGCGCGTTACGAAGTGCGCGGTTACACCGGCAACGTCAACCCGGACACCGAAGCCCGTGCCGCCGCACAGATTGAAAAAACCATCGCCGGCTTGAAAGACCTCAGCGCCGCTTTCGGTAGCAGCCAACAGAACGCACTGACCTCGCTGGAAACCGCTCTGGGCGCCTACCGCACTGCCGTGCAGAACTACAAGGCAGCCAATGCCAACATCGTCACCGCCCGGGCCGAAATGACCACCCAAGGCGCCGATATCGTGACCATCAGCGACAAGCTGTACGACATTCAGCTGAACCGCCGCGACGCCGAAAGCGCCCAGGCCCGCAGCCTGCAATTGATCAGCACCTTGCTGGCCCTGCTGGTCGGCGTGATTGCCGCGCTGGTTATCACCCGCCAGATCACTCGCCCGATCCAGGAAACCCTGGCCGTGGTGGAACGTATCGCTTCCGGCGACCTGAGCCACAATATCCAGGTTACCCGTCGCGATGAGCTGGGCGTGCTGCAACAAGGCATCCAGCGCATGGGCACCACCCTGCGCGAATTGATCAGCGGCATCCGCGACGGCGTGACCCAGATCGCCAGCGCCGCCGAAGAGCTGTCGGCCGTGACCGAGCAGACCAGCGCTGGCGTGAACAGCCAGAAAATCGAGACCGACCAGGTTGCCACGGCGATGCACGAAATGACCGCCACCGTGCAGGAAGTCGCGCGTAACGCCGAACAAGCCTCCCTCGCCGCTGCCGACGCCGATGGTCAAGCCCGTGCCGGCGACAAGGTGGTCGCCGAGGCCATCGCCCAGATCGAACGCCTGGCCGCCGAAGTCGCGCGCTCCACCGACGCCATGACCCATCTGCAACAAGAGAGCAACAAAATCGGCAGTGTGATGGACGTGATCAAGGCCGTGGCCGAACAGACCAACCTGCTGGCCCTCAACGCGGCGATCGAAGCGGCGCGTGCCGGTGAAGCCGGGCGTGGGTTTGCCGTGGTGGCCGACGAAGTACGTGGCCTGGCCCAGCGCACGCAAAAATCCACCGAAGAAATCGAAGGCCTGGTCGCCGGTTTGCAGAACGGCACCCAGCAAGTGGCCAACGTGATGAACAACAGCCGCAGCCTCACCGACAGCAGTGTCGAGCTGACCCGCAAGGCCGGAGTGTCGCTGGAAAACATCACCCGTACGGTGTCGAATATCCAGTCGATGAACCAGCAGATCGCCGCCGCCGCCGAGCAGCAAAGCGCCGTGGCTGAAGAGATCAGCCGTAGCATCGTGAATGTGCGTGATGTGTCGGAGCAAACCGCTACGGCGAGTGACGAGACGGCCAAGTCCAGTGTGGAACTGGCGCGGCTGGGCAGCCAGTTGCAGCAGATGGTCAGCCACTTCCGGGTTTAAGAACCGCAGTCCCGGTGGCGAGAGAGCTTGCTCCCGTTGGGGCGCGAAGCGGCCCTGATCAAGTTGATGCAGATTTGAAGTTGAGAGCGCAGTGAATGCTTGGGGCTGCTACGCAGCCCAACGGGAGCAAGCTCCCTCGCCACAGGCAAACCTAGACATACTCGGCCCTCCGTGAGTTGGGCCTTACCTCCAGCACACTTACCGGAACACGTGAGCCTTCGGACGCGAGTCGGTTGCGTCTTTTGAGAGAGCAACCCCAGCCACTAACTGGTGTTGCAAAAAAAACCGCCCTACCAAGGCGGTTTTTTATTGCCCGCGATTTACCCCTCAGCCCTCGCCTTCCTCAACAAACACCAGCCGATTCCCAAACGGATCCTTGATGCTCATCTCCCGCGAGCTCCAGGGCGTTTCCTCAACCCCTGGCTTGGCATACCGGTAATCCTTGCCAACCAACTGCTGCTGATACGCGTCCACCCCTTGTGCCTGAATCCGCACCGCCGCGCCCGGCGACGCATCGCCATGGTGCTCAGTCAAATGCAACACGCATTCACCCAGCGATACCTGCAGGTACAACGGAAAATTCGCCTCGAAACGATGCTGCCAATCCACCTTGAACCCCAAAAAGTCCACGTAGAACTCCAACGCCTTGGCCTCGTCGAAAATCCGCAGGATGGGGGTGACTTTTCCTAAGTGCATGGCAATCGCTCCGTTCATAAGAGCGCCCACTATAGAGACGAAAATCCCCGACGCAAATCCCCACTGCGCGCCAGGAAACGACCCGGCCGCTGACCGTTCGCCTGCCCGTCGCTGTAGCTCAATACACCGTTGACCCACACCCCATCAATGCCTTCCGCCGCCCGCTGCGGTTGCTTGAAGTCCGCCACATCGCGCACGCGCAACGGGTCGAACAGCACCAGGTCGGCCCAGTGCCCTTCGCGGATTTCACCGCGCTCGGCCAAACCAAATCGCGCCGCCGACAAGCCGGTCATTTTGTGCACGGCGGTGTGCAACGGGAACAACCCGACATCCCGGCTGAAATGCCCCAGCACCCGTGGAAATGCGCCCCACAAACGCGGATGCGGGAACGGATCTTCCGGCAGTCCATCCGAACCGACCATCGACAGCGGATGCGCCAGGATGCGTCGCACATCCGCTTCATCCATTCCGTAATACACCGCCCCCGCCGGTTGCAGGCGACGCGCTGCGTCCATCAGCGAAACATCCCACTCAGCGGCGATATCCTGCAGGTCGCGCCCGCCCATCTCCGGGTAAGGCGTCGACCAGGTGATGGTGATGCGAAACGCGTCAGTCACCTGCTTGAGATCCAGGGTCGAAGAACTCGCGGCATAGGGATAACAATCACAGCCTACCGGGTGGGTTTTCGCCGCCCGCTCCAGCGATACCAACAGTTGCGGACTGCGCCCCCAATTCCCGGCGCCGGCACATTTGAGATGGGAAATAATCACCGGCGCCCGGGCGTGCCGGCCAATCAGAAACGCCTCATCCATCGCCTCCAGCACCGGTTCGAATTCGCTGCGCAAATGGGTGGTGTACACCGCACCGAAAGCCGTCAGTGCTTCACTGAGTTGCAGCACCTCATCGGTCTCGGCACTGAACGCGCTGGCGTAGGCCAGGCCTGTGGATAACCCCAGGGCGCCGGCTTCGAGACTTTCTTGCAACTGCACGCGCATGGCAGCGATTTCATCCGCTGAAGCGCTGCGATGCAGGTCTTGCATATGATTGCTGCGCAGTGCCGTGTGACCGATCAGTGCGGCAACGTTCACCGCCGGGTGAGCCTGTTCGACCGCCGCTCGATAGTCACTGAAACGCGGGTACACAAACGCCGAAGCGCTGCCCAGCAGGTTCATCGGATCGGGCGGATCACCGCGCAACGTCACCGGCGACGCGCTGATACCACAGTTACCGACGATCACCGTCGTTACACCCTGGCTAAGCTTGGGCAGCATCTGCGGATGGCGGATCACCACCGTGTCATCGTGGGTGTGCACGTCGATAAAACCCGGCGCCAGCACACGGCCCGCAGCTTCGACTTCATGTTCGGCCACAGCCGTCGACAAATCGCCAATCGCCTCGATACGCCCGTCACGCACCCCCACATCAGCCACATAGCCTGGGGTGTTGCTGCCATCGATGATCAATGCCTGGCGTATCAGCGCGTCGTACTTCATATCAGTCTCCAAGCGGCAGGCTGTCAGGGCCGCCGCGATAATCGTCCAGGGCCAGCTTGATCCGGCGCAGGCGTTCCTGGTTGTCGTCCGGCGAGACCAGGGCCAGCTCGGTGGCGAGCAGGTCGATGGTCAGCAGCATGCCGTAGCGGGCGGCGGTGGGCTTATAGATAAAACTGGTTTCGGCCGGCTGCAGCGGCAGCAGCACATCGGCCAATTGGGCCAAGGGCGAGTCGGCCAGGGTGATGGCGACGATGCGCGCGTCGTAATTGCGCGCCAACTCCACCACGTCCAGCAGTTCGGGGGTGAGGCCAGTCAAGGAACACACAATCAACGCATGCTCAGGCCCCAGTGTCGCCGCCGTGACCCGCATCATCACCGGGTCATGGCAGGCCGCAATCGGATAGCCCAGGCGCACCAGGCGCACCTGCAACTCATCGCTGCACAGGCTCGACGGCCCGCCCATGCCAAACGCATGGATCATCCGCGCCTTGCCCAGCAGGCTCACCGCATCGACAAAACTCGCCTGGTTGAAACCCGACAAATGCTGACGCAACGTCGCCTCGATATCCCCCAGGATCTGCCGATGAAACGCCGACTGTTCCGGCAACCCCGCCGGGTCGAGGAAGCGACTGCCGACGCCGCTGGCCTGGGCCAACTGGAGGCGCAAGTCACGTAAATCCCGGCACCCCACACTGCGCGCAAACCGCGACAAGGTGGCCGTGCTGACCTCGGCCCGTTGCGACAATGCTTCCAGGCTGGCCGATGCGGCAAACCCCACGTCATCGAGCATCAGCTTGGCGATACGCCCTTCGCCGGCGCTGAAGGCGTCCTGGCGGGCGCGGATCTGGTAGAGGATGTCCATGGGCTCTCCGGGTTACAAGATGCAGGACAGACCATAGGTCAGACCGAAGGCGACCAGGGAAATCAAAGTCTCCAACACGGTCCAGGTCTTGAAGGTCTGGATCACCGTCATATTGAAGTATTCCTTGATCAGCCAGAAGCCGCCGTCGTTAACATGGGAAAAGATCACCGAACCCGCACCGGTGGCCAGCACCAGTAGTTCAGGGTGTGGATAACCCAGGCCCAGGGCGACCGGCGCTACAACACCGGATGCGGTGGTCATGGCGACGGTGGCCGAGCCCGTGGCAATTCGCATCAGCGCGGCGAACAGCCAACCCATCACCAACGGCGACAGGTGAAAGGCATGGGCCAGGCCGAGAATTTCGTGGGTCACACCTGCGTCCACCAGGATGCGGTTCAACCCGCCGCCCGCGCCCACCAGCAAGGTGATGCTGGCGGTCGGCGCCAGGCATTCATTGGTGAACTTGAGGATCGACTCGCGGTTGAAGCCCTGTGCGATACCCAAGGTCCAGAAGCTCACCAATGTCGCCACCAGCAGCGCGATCACCGAGTTGCCGATAAACAGCAGGAACTGATTGAAACCGGTGCCTGGCGTGGAAATCACGTTGGCCCAGCCACCGATCATCATCAACACCACCGGCAACAGGATAGTGCCCATGGTCAGGGTAAAGCTGGGCAAGCGGGTACGCGGTTCACGCTCGATGAACTGGCGCTCCAGCGGATTTTCCCCCGGCAGGTGAATACGCGGCACGATGAATTTGGCGTAGACGGGCCCTGCGATGATTGCCGTCGGGATACCGATCAGGATGGCGTAGAGCACGGTCTGCCCCACCGACGCGTTATACGCCAGCACCGCCATCATCGCCGCCGGGTGCGGCGGCACCAGGGCATGCACCACCGACAGGCCGGCGACCATCGGCAAACCCACCATCAGGATGGACACGCCCACCCGCCGCGCCACGGTAAACGCAATCGGCACCAGCAACACAAAACCCACCTCGAAAAACAGCGGCAGCCCGACCAGGAACGCGATGCACACCATCGCCCAATGCGCGTTACGCTCGCCAAAACGGTTGATCAGTGTGCGCGCCACCTGCTCGGCACCGCCGGACTCGGCCATCATCTTGCCGAGCATGGTGCCCAACGCCACCACCAGGGCGATATGCCCCAGGGTCTTGCCGACACCCGCCTCGTAGGAACCCATGATGGTGTCCGCCGGCATCCCGGCCATCAGCGCCAGGCCGATGGACACCAGGGTGATGACGATAAACGGGTTGAGTCGGTAACGTGCAATCAGCACGATCAAAGCAATGATGGCGATGGCAGCGTATGCCAACAGCCCGAAGCCCGGTGATGCGGCCATGCGGTACTCCTCGGAAAGGGTCACGTCGAATTGGTTGTGAAACTCATAAATCATTAGCGAGGACTATTTTCAATTTTTATGAAAGTAACTTTCGCCCACAGATAAGCGCTGTCGCGTTGGGATATGCCCGACAGGGATGAATGAAAATTCGAGGGGTGTTCTTACATGAAGATCAGAGGATGCCGGAAACTCGAACGCTGCCGTTGAGTCATAGAATGCGCAACCCTTCATGACCAGGAAACCGACCATGATTCGCACATCCCTCGCCGCCGGCGCCCTGCTCCTCGCCCTCAGCGGCACCGCTTCTGCCGCCGACAATCCAGCGCTGAAGAAGTGTATGGACAGCGCCAACACGACCGCCGACATGGTCACGTGCAATACCAAGGAAGCCAAGGTGCAGGACACCCGCCTGAACCGCGCCTACAAGACCGCGCTCGCCGCCCAGGAAGGCCCGCGCAAGCAGCAACTGCAAGACGTGCAACGCCTGTGGATAAAGTACCGTGACGCCAATTGCGCCTTCGCCGGTTCCGCCACCGGCGGCACCATCGACCAGGTCAACGGTTCCGGCTGCATACTCGACATGACCCAGACCCGTGCCCAGGAGCTGGAAGACCTGGTCGGGCCTTGATCACTTACTCATGATGGACCCGCGCACGCTTGAGCAGCTTCTTGCAACGCTCCGACAGATGCAGCACCCGCAGGTGCTTGCCTGCCTTGCTGTAACGCTCGCGCAGGGTCATGAGCGCGGCAATCGCTGAGTAATCGACAAAGCTCAGGTGACGGCAATCCAGTGTCACCTGGGCCGGGTCGTTGGCCGGGTCGAATTGATTCAAAAACGGCGTGGTCGAGGCGAAAAACAAGGTGCCGTGCAGGCGGTAGAGCTTGCTGCCATCGGCCTCCAGATGCTCATCGGCATACAGCTCCCGCGCTTGCTGCCAGGCGAAATTCAACGCCGCAATCACGATCCCGCACAGCACGGCGGTAGCCAGATCGGTGAACACCGTGATCACCGTCACTGCAAGAATCACCAGCACGTCATTGAACGGCACCTTGTTGATCACCCGCAGCGAGGCCCAGGCAAAGGTCTGCTGGGACACCACGAACATCACGCCCACCAGCGCCGCCAGCGGAATGCGCTCGATGAACGGCGACAGGAACAGGATGAACAACAGGATCATTACCCCGGCAAACACCCCAGACAAACGCCCGCGCCCACCGGAGCTGAGGTTGATCACGGTCTGCCCGATCATCGCGCAGCCGCCCATGCCGCCGAACAGGCCGGAGACCATGTTGGCCGCGCCAAGGGCCACGCTTTCACGGTCGGGGTAGCCACGGGTCTCGGTGATTTCGTCGGTGAGGTTCAGCGTCAGCAGGGTTTCCAGCAGGCCGACCATCGCCATCAGGAACGCGTACGGCGCGATGATGCCGAGGGTGTCCAGTGTCCACGGAATCTGCGGCAGCGCGAAAGTCGGCAGGCCGCCGGCGATATGCGCCATGTCGCCGAGGGTGCGGGTAGGCAGGCCGAGCAGGTATACCGCCAGCCCCACGCCGAGGATCGCCACCAACGCAGGCGGCACGGCGCGGGTGATGCGCGGCAGCAGGTAGACGATGGCCATCGTCACCAGCACCAGGCCGGTCATCACGTACAGCGGCGTGCCGCTGAGCCAGGTTTCACCGCTTTTGAAATGCTCCAACTGCGCCAGGGCAATGATGATCGCCAGGCCGTTGACGAAGCCGAGCATCACCGGGTGCGGCACCATGCGCACCAGCTTGCCCAGGCGCAGCACGCCGAACGCGACCATGATCAGCCCGCCCAGTACCACCGTGGCCAGCAGATACTCCACACCGTGTTGCACCACCAGGGCGACGATCACCACCGCCATCGAGCCGGCCGCACCGGACACCATGCCGGGCCGGCCGCCGAACAACGCGGTGAGGGTGCAGATGATGAAAGCGCCGTAGAGCCCCATCAACGGGTTGAGGTGGGCCACCAGGGCAAAGGCGATGCATTCGGGCAGCAACGCAAAAGACGTGGTGAGGCCGGCCAGGGCATCGGCGCGCAGACGGGTGAGGTTCATGGAGTACCAGGTAATGCGGGGGATAAGGCGGGGAATGGTACGGAATTGAGGGAGATGGGGCTAGTCTCGGAGACCGAGTCGTGCCAATCGGGGCAAGCCCCCTCCCACACTAGACTGCACTCCACAGTTGGAACTCGGTCAACTGTGGGAGGGGGCTTGCCCCCGATAGCAACACCTGGAGATCACGTGAACATCACACCATTTCGTTGCGAATCCACTCCACCACCGACGTACGCTTCGGCGCCCAGCCCAGCAGTTCACGCGCATGCTTGCCGCGCACCCGGCTATTGGAGCCCAGGCCATAGTTGGCCATTTCATAGCCCCACTCGGCTTCAGCCTCGGCCAATGGCCAATCCTGCGGTTTGCCCAGGTCCAGCGCTTCGGCAATGGCAGTGGTCATGTCGATAAACGCGGCCTCGCCACTTTCCACGAAGTAGAAGGTACCGGGCACATTCTTGGTCAGCGCCAACAGGTACAGCGCCACCACGTCTTCAATGTGCACGTTGGACCAGATGTTCTGCCCGCTACCCACATGGCGTACTACACCACTCTTGCGTGCCTGCTTGAGCAGACGCGGTAGTTGCACGCTGTCGCGCTTCACGCCCAGGCTGTGGCCGTAGATCAAGGTGTTGCAGATCACCGCCGAGTTCACGCCGTCTTTGGCAGCCGCCAGAACCAGGTTGTCGATGGCCACACGAGCCGCCTTGTCGACCGTCGGTTCCGGCAGGTTGTCTTCGAAGTAGATGACATCGCTGGCCTTGCCGCCCGACGCATCCCCGACAATGCTCGAACCACTGGTGTGCAGGAACGGCTTGTTCGAGCCCTTCAACGCCGCGAGCAGGGTTTCCACGGCGGCACGGTGGTCGCTGCTGGCGGCGTTGATCACCGCGTCGGCCTTTTGCGCTTGCTCGGTCAATACAGCCGCGTCATCCAGGGTGCCGATCACTGGGTTGATGCCCAGCGCGGTCATCTCGGCCGCCTGCTCGGCGCTGCGCACCAGGCCGGTAACGGTGTGGCCGGCCTTGACCAGGCCGGTGGCAATGGAACCGCCGATAAAACCTGCTGCGCCGGTAATGAATACATTCATGGAGGACTCTCCTGACTGGGTAAGTGATGAACCCAGTATCAAGCACTCATCCCTGACGAATAAGCCCCTACCGCCCAATTCACTCTTGCGCGCAGCTCACGAATCAGCAGGCATACCGCGCCAGCTTGGCCTGGATAAAGTCCAGGAAACATTGGATACGCAATGCCAGCTGCGAGTTGCGGTAGAACACTGCGTGGATCGGCTGTCGATAACCGCTGTTGAACGCCTCCAGCACCGGCACCAGGCGCCCGGCCTCGATATCGTCGATGGTCATGAAGTTCGACAGGCAACAGATGCCCTGCCCTTCCAGCGCCAACTGGCGCACGGTTTCGCCGCTGGACGCCGCCACGCCGGGCTGGATCAGCCAGCGATCGCCCTCCACATGGCGCAGCGGCCAGTGGTTGAGGGTTTCGGTCTGGGTGAACCCCAACAGCGTGTGATCGACCAGCTCGGCCACCGTGGTGGGCACGCCGTATTGCTTGAGGTAGTCGGGGCTGGCGAGGATATGCAGCGGCGTACAGCCAAGAGACCGCGCATGCAGGGTGGAGTCGGCCAGGACGCCGATACGGATGGCGATGTCGGTGCTCTGCTCCAGCAGGTCGATGATCAAGTCATCGCTGTTCAGCTCCAGCTGGATGTCCGGGTAGAGGCCGCGAAATTCAGCGATGTAGGGCACGATCCCATGCAGCATGAACGGCACGGCAGCGTTGATGCGCAGGCGCCCCGCCGGTTTCTGCTGGCGTGATGACAGGCGCTCCTCCAACTCTTCCATCTGCGCCAGGATCACCTTGGCCTGCTCGAAGAAGTACTTGCCCTCTTCGGTCAGGTCCATGCGTCGCGTGGTGCGGTTGATCAGCGTGGTGTCGAGCTTGGCTTCCAGGCGCGACAAGGTACGGCTGACAGCCGAGGGTGTCTGCCCGACTTGCTCGGCGGCGGCGGAAATCGAACCGCATTCAATCACGCTGACGAAGATCTGCAGCTCATCGGACCGGGCTTTCACAGGCGCTCCTCGTTATCGGTTCAGCGCAGCTTACACCGAGAAATTGAACACCTGCGCCAGATGCTGCTCGTAGCGCGCTACATCAGCGTCGATGGCCGGGCGTTTCATCACGTCCACGCACAGGAACGTCGGCAGGCCGGTCATGCCGAGGAACTCGTTGGCCTTGTGGAACGGGAAGTACACCGCGTCCACGCCCTTGGCTTCGAAGAAGTCGGTCGGGTCATCGAAGGCTTGCTGCGGCGCGTTCCAGGTCAGCGAGAGCATGTACTGCTTGCCGTGGATCAGGCCACCGCTGCCGTACTTCTGCGAGGCATCGGAACGGGTGCGACCGTCGCTGGCGTACAGGCTGCCGTGGCCTTCGGTGAAGACTTCGTCGATGTACTTCTTGACGATCCACGGCGCGCCCATCCACCAGCCGGGCATCTGGTAGATGATCACATCCGCCCAGAGGAACTTGGCCACTTCTTCGGCCACGTCGTAGCCTTCGTCGATGTGGGTGACCTTGACGTCGATGCCCGCACGGTCCAACGCCGCCACGGCGGTGTCATGCAGGGTGGTGTTGTAGCGGCCATCGGAGTGGGCGAATTTCTTGCCGCCGTTGAGCAGGAGGACTTTTTTCATGGGAGGGTATCCAGAAGGGGTTAACAATGTCTGCCGGCAGGCTATCGACATCGGCCCCTCGGAATAAGCGGTGATGCGGCAAAATACATTTGACCAAAAGGCACGAATTACCCGCGCATTGTTAACCGCTGATCAGCAGATGGGCGCCCAGCAACGCCATGCCGATGAAAAATACGCGCTTGAACAACACCGCACTGATGCGCTGACGCACCGCCTGGCCCAACCACATGCCCAGCAGCGCCGGCACCAATGCCAACAATGAAGCATTGATCTCCCCACCTCCGAGCGTGCCGTCCAACGCCATGCCGGCAGCGAGCGCCAGGGTCGACACGGTGAAGGACAGCCCCAGCGCCTGCACCAACTGATTGCGGTCCAAGCCCAGGGCTTGCAGATAGGGCACGGCGGGGATCACAAACACACCGGTCGCCGAGGTGATGATGCCGGTGATAACACCACACAAAGGCGCCAACCAGCGTTCGGTTCGAGGCTTCACCTTGAACGTGGGCAGGAACAGCCCGCTCACTGCATACGCTAGCAACGCCCCGCCCAACGCATGGCCTACCCATCGCCCTCCACTCAGGCCCAGCCACAGCGTGCCAAGCCCGGTACCGAGAAAGATCAGCAGCAGCATCGGCCACAAGCGCCTGAGCAACGCACTCAAATGACCGCCGAACGCCAGTTGCCACAGGTTGGTGATCGTCGAAGGGATGATCAGCAACGCCGCAGCCTGCGTCGGTAGCATAGCCAGACCGAGCAAGCCCATGGAGACTGTCGGCAAGCCCAGGCCAATCACACCCTTGACGGTGCCGGCGAGCATGAAGGTGCCGATCACCAGCAGTGTCAGGGCTGGGCCGATATCTTGGTAAAACGCGAGGAATGTATTCATAGGGTGATAGTGCGGTTTTTCGATGAGGTCGAAAATTCGCCATATACTGAGGCAGACTCTTGTTTTGCCAGAGGCTGGTGCCATGCACTTTGACCTGATAGACCTGCGCCTTTACCTGCATATCTTCGACACAGGCAATATCACCGCTGGAGCAGCCCGCAGCCACTTGTCCCTCGCGGCTGCCAGCGCCCGCATCCGAGCGATGGAGGCTTCGCTGGGCATCGAGTTTCTTGAACGTGGCCGCCGTGGCGTTACCCCAACGCCCGCAGGCAAGGCCCTGGCCCGCCACGCCCGCCTGTTGCTGCAACAGGCCGAGCATCTGCGCCAGGACCTCGCGGAATACGCCAACGGCATCAAGGGCCAGGTGCGCCTGCTGTGCAACACCACGGCCCTCAGCGAATACCTGCCGGAGTTGCTGGCAGACTTTTTGCGCGAACACCCCAACCTCGACATCGACCTGCAGGAACTGCCGAGCCTGCGCATCACCCAGGCCTTGCGCCAGGGCACGGCGGACCTCGGGATCATTTCCGACGCGGTAGACACCCACGGCTTGCAGACCCTGCCGTTTCGCAATGACCCGCTGGTGCTGATCACACCGCTGGATCATCCGTTCACCGCAGGGAGCTTTATCGATAGCCTGCAACACGACTTTGTGGGCCTCGCCGCCCACAGCGCGTTGACGGTTTACCTCGAAGAACAGGCATTGCACGCAGGTTTCCGTCTGCAAACACGCATCCGCGCCGAGGGGTTTGACGGAGTGATCCGTATGGTCGCCCGCGGCGCCGGCCTGGGTATCGTGCCCCGGGCGGCACTGGAGCGCTGGCCGCTGGCATCCAGTTTCAAGGTCCACCCCCTGCAAGAAGAATGGGCCTGCCGGAAGCTGATGTTATGTGCGCGCTCGTTCGAACTCCTGCCCGGTTACGCCAAGGCCTTGCTCGACGCCTTGGCCCTGCCCTTGCGGAAAAACCCGTAATACACCACTGACAGAATCAGCAGGAACGGCACGCCAAACACCAGCGTCATCTTGAACGCCTCGGTGAAATACGTGGTGATCATCACCGCGCCCATCAGCACCAGGCCCAGCAAGGTGCTGTAGGGAAACAAGCGCAGTTGGAACGACAGCGTCGGCCCACCGTGGCGCTGGCGGTAGCGACGGAAGAACAGGTGCGTAAGGAAGATCATGAACCAGGTGAAGATCGCGCCGAACATCGAGATTGCCATCATCAAGGTGAACGAACTTTCCGGGTACACCACGTTGAGCAACGTCGCCAGGGCGATGCCCGAACTGGACAGCAGCAACGCGTTCAGCGGGATGCCGCTCTTGCTCAAGGCGCCCATGGCCTTGGGCGCAAAGCCGGCACGGGACAGGCTGAACATCATGCGGGTGGTGATGTAGAGCTGGCTGTTCATGGCCGACAACGCTGCGATCAAAATCACGAAATTCATCACCCCGGTGGCGCCGGGAATGCCGATGGTCTGCATCACCGTGACGAAGGGGCTCTGGGTCTGCCCGGCCTGGTTCCACGGCACGATGGCCAGCATCAGCGCCAGGGTCAGCAGGTAAAACACCACCAGGCGCACGATGGTCGCACGGAAGGCTTTCTTCACCGCCTGTTCCGGATCGGCCGCTTCACCGGCGGCCACGGCGATCATCTCCACGCTCAGGTAGCTGAAGATCGACACGATCACGGCGACCCACATGCCACTCAGGCCATGGGGGAAAAAGCCGTCGTGGGCCGTGTAGTTCTGCACGCCGTACTCCGGGTTGCCGGAGCCGAACACCACGTACACGGCGAGGATGATGAAGCCGACGATGGCGCTGATCTTGATCGTCGAGAACCAGTATTCGAAGTTGCCGAAGGTCTTCACGCTGATGGCGTTGAGCAGGATCAGCACACTGGAAAACGACACGATCCACACCCATTCCGGCACGTTGGCGAACCAGTACTTCATGTACATCGCCACCGCCGTGACCTCGGCGCCCACCGCCAGCACAATCGCCGCCCAGTAGGCGTAGCGCACCAGGAAACCGGCCAGCGGGCTGATGTAGAACTCGGCATAGGCGCCGAACGAGCCCGAGGTGGAATGCGCCACCGTCATCTCCGCCAGGCAGCCCATCAACAGCAGGGTGATCAACGCGCCGATGGCGTAGCTCACCAGCACACTGGGCCCGGCATACCCGATAGCGTACGCGCTTCCCATGAACAGCCCGGTGCCAATGGCGCCACCGATGGCAATCATGCTCATCTGGCCGGAAGTGAGCTGGCGCCGCAGGCCCAGTTCGCGGTGGGTGATCTCGGCAAAGCCGGTGTCTGGCGTAGTCACGTGGTGTGCCCCTTTATTATTGTGATTGCACTGTTTATTAACTGTTGTCACAGATTCCCTGTGGGAGGGGGCTTGCCCCCGATAGCGGTGGATCAGTCAACGCTGTATTGGCTGGCACACTGCAATCGGGGGCAAGCCCCCTCCCACATTTTTATCTGCGTTGTGGTCAGGTGACGCTGTTGCGGACTTTGAATTGCGCCTGGTCCCAGGTGCGGTTGTCGAGGATTTCGCCCAGTATTTCCACGGCATCAAACACCTCGGTAAAGCTTGTGTACAACGGCGTAAACCCAAAGCGCATGATGCGCGGCTCGCGGTAGTCACCGATCACGCCACGGGCGATCAAGGCCTGGATCACCGCGTAGCCTTCGGGGTGTTCAAAGCTCACATGACTGCCGCGCCGGGCGTGTTCACGCGGGGTGATCAGCACCAGTTCATGAGCAGCGCAACGTGCTTCGACCAATGTGATAAACAGATCGGTCAACGCCAGGGACTTGCTGCGCAGACTCGCCATATCGGTCTGGGCGAAAATCTCCAGCCCGCATTCCACCATCGCCAACGAGGTGATCGGTTGGGTGCCGCACAGGTAACGCGCGATACCCGCACTCGGCGCGTAGTTCGATTCCATGGCGAACTGCCGGGTGTGGCCGAACCAGCCCGACAACGGCTGGCGCACCACATCCACCAACGCCGGGTTGACCCACACAAACGCCTGGGAGCCCGGGCCGCCGTTGAGGTACTTGTAGGTGCAGCCAATCGCATAATCGGCACCGGCCTGATGCAGGTCGATGGGCACCGCGCCCGCCGAGTGCGCCAGGTCCCAGATACTCAGCGCGCCGCACTCATGGCTCAGGGCAGTCAGCGCCTGCATGTCGTACATGTAGCCGGTCTTGTAGTTGACGTGGGTGAGCATCACCACCGCCACGTCCTGGTCGATGGCCTGGGGCAATTCGTCCGGACTGTTCACCAGGCGCAGGGCATAGCCCTGTTGCAGCAGCTCGGCCAGGCCCTCGGCGATATACAGGTCGGTCGGAAAGTTGCTCGCCTCGCTGACGATCACCTTGCGGTGCGGTTGGCGTTGACGCTGCACGGTCAACGCGGCGCTGAGCACCTTGAACAGGTTGATCGAGGTGGTATCGGTGATCACCACTTCACCGTCGCCCGCGCCGATCAACGGCGCCAGGCGGTTACCCAGGCGCTGGGGCAGGTCCGCCCAGCCGGCGCTGTTCCAACTACGGATCAGGCCATTACCCCATTCTTCGGCAATCACTGCCTGGGCTCGTGCCAACGCCGTCACCGGGCGGGCGCCAAGGGAGTTGCCGTCGAGGTAGATCACGCCCTCCGGCAACGCAAACTGGCGGCGCAGTGGCGCCAGCGGATCTTGTTCGTCGAGGGCTAGGCAGTGGCTTCGCGTGGTCATGGGCTGTCCTGGTTTTTATAGGTAAGAATGGACCAAATAATGAACGAACTTTTAGAGAATTTTCGTGCAAAGTGGCGGGTAACAGGCTAATTAAGCTGTAGGAAATTCGAATTTAACCCCCAAACACGCGGATTTATTCTAACCATGATTCTCGACGCCACCGACCTGCGCCTCCTGCATTTCCTGCAGCAGGATGGCCGCATCAGCAACCAGGAACTGGCCGAAAAAGTCGCGCTGTCGCCGTCTGCGTGCCTGCGCCGTCTGCGCCTGCTGGAGAGCGAGGGCATCATCAGCGGTTACCGTGCGGTGCTGAATGCGGAGCAGTTGGGGATTGAGCTGGAGGCCATCGTGCACCTGTCGTTGCGCCAGGATGTGGAGGATTGGCACGAGACGTTCATCAAGAAGGTGCAGGGCTGGCCGGAGGTCGCCAGCGCCTACGTGATCACCGGCGCCAGCAACTATGTGCTGCGGGTGCAGGCGCGCAACCTCAAGCACTTTTCGGACTTTATCGTGAACCATCTGAACCGCACGGGGGGGGTGATGGATATCCGTTCGGAGATTGTGTTGCAGAAGATCAAGGATCGGGATGAGGTGCTGGACTTGGTGGTACGCAAATAACCACGCCACCACAATACCCTGTGGGAGGGGGCTTGCCCCCGATAGCAATGGTTCAGCCAATTAATATATTGGCTTCACCGCCGCCATCGGGGGCAAGCCCCCTCCCACATTTTGAATCGCGTTTAATCTTCCAGAGCGCGGACTCGTTGCATGCGTTTCTGCTCCACCGGCGCATCCGCTACCTGCAACGCAAAGTCAAAATCAATCTGCGCAAACCGCCCCTCCACGCCAAACTCCCGCGCCAGTTGCGGGTCGTCGCAGAAGCGAATCTCGGCGATCAACTCATCCCGCGTCGCATAGGCAAAGTCGTCATGCAGGTACGGGTCATCCGACAGGTTGATCTGCGTGGTCAGGTGCCGATGCCCCGGCGCCGAAATGAAGAAGTGGATATGCGCCGGCCGCTGCCCGTGGCGCCCGAGCTGATCCAGCAGTTGCTGGGTCGGCCCGGTCGGTGGGCAACCGTAGCCCGACGGCACGATACTGCGGAACCGGTAGTTGCCCTGGGCATCGGTCTCGATGCGTCGGCGCAGGTTGAACTCCGATTGCGTCGGGTCGAACCACGAGTAAGTACCCCCCGTATTGGCCTGCCACACGTCCACAATCGCCCCGGCCAGCGGTTTGCCGTTGGTATCGCGCACCTGCCCGCGCATGAACAGCGGCACCGCATCGTCCTTGCCATCATCCAGCCGCGCCTCGTACTTGCTCAACGGCGCCCCGGCCACATACAGCGGGCCTTCAATGGTGCGCGGCGTGCCGCCGGATTTGCCGGCTTCCTCGTCGGCAGCGTCCATCAGCAAATCCAGGTAATGCTCAAGGCCCAGCCCGGCGGCGAGCAATCCGGCTTCCTGGTGCTTGCCCAGCTCGTTGAGGTAGTTGACCGCCTTCCAGAACTCTTCCGGGGTCACTTCCAGGTCTTCGATGATGTTCACGGTGTCGCGCAGGATCCGGTAGATCAGCGCCTTGGTGCGCGGGTTGCCAGCGTCGTTGAGGTTGCCGCTGGCTTCTTCGAGAAACTGTTGGGCATGGGCAGTCTGGGACAGTCGGATGGACATGGTGCATTCCTCATCTTGTAGTTATTGGTCTGGAAACCGGCCTAGCGGTCGTCGTCATGGATCGACGACGGGTGCCGGCACAGGGCGTTCACTTCGATGGCCATATAGGGGAACAGCGGCAGTTGCATCAGCAGGTCATGCAGCGCCTGCACGCTGTCGACATCGAACACGCTGTAGTTGGCGTAGTGCCCGGCGATGCGCCACAGGTGGCGCCATTTGCCTTCCTGTTGCAGGCGCTGCGCCAGGGCCTTTTCATCGGCCTTGAGGCGGGCTGCGCGCTCGGGGTTCATGTCGAGCGGCAGGTTCACGGTCATTTTTACGTGGAACAACATGGCAGGCGCCTCTTAGTGTTTGTCACGACGCAAGAACGCCAGGCGCTCTTCATCGATGGCCAGGCCCAGGCCCGGTGCGGTGGAGATATGCAGCTGGAAGTCGCGGTACACCGGCGGCTCGGTGAGGATGTCTTCGGTAAGCAGCAACGGGCCGAACAGCTCGGTGCCCCACACCAGTTTGTTCAGCGTAAGGAAGGCATGCGCCGACGCCAGGGTGCCGATGCCGCCTTCGAGCATGGTGCCGCCGTACAGGCCGATACCCGCCGCTTCGGCAATCGCGGCGGTGCGCAGCACGGCACGTGGGCCGCCGTTCTTGGCGATCTTGAGGGCGAACACCGACGCCGCGCCTTCGCGGGCAAGGTTGAACGCGTCCTCGACGCACTCGATGGATTCATCCGCCATGATCGGCGCCGGGCTCGACAGGTTGAGCCGCGCCATGCCGCCACGGTTATTGCGCGAGATGGGCTGTTCGATCAGGTCGATGCCGTTGTCGCCGAGCACCTGGCACGCCCGCAGTGCCACCGCTTCGTCCCAGGCCTGGTTGACGTCGACGCGCACACTGGCGCGGTCGCCCAAGGCCTTTTTGATCGCGATCACATGGGCCAGGTCGTGGCTGACTTCACCAGCGCCGATCTTCAACTTGAAGAGGCGGTGGCGGCGCAGGTCGAGCATCTTTTCGGCCTCGGCAATGTCCTGCTCGGTGTTGCCGCTGGCCAGGGTCCAGGCCACCGGCAGCGCGTCGCGCACACGCCCACCGAGCAGTTCGCTGACCGGCAGGTGCAGGCGTTTGCCGAGAGCGTCGAGCAACGCGCTTTCGATACCGGACTTGGCAAAGGTGTTGCCACGGATGCTGCGCTCCAGGCGCAACATGGCAGCGTTGATATTACTGGCGTCCTGGCCGATCAGCAGCGGCGCGAAGTGGCGGTCGATGTTGACCTTGATGCTGTCGGGGCTTTCATTGCCATAGCTCAAGCCGCCAATGGTAGTGGCTTCGCCGATGCCTTCGATACCGTCGGCGCAGCGCAGGCGGATGATCACCAGGGTCTGGTTTTGCAGGGTGTGCATCGCCAGCTTGTGCGGGCGAATGGTGGGGAGGTCGACGATGATCGTGTCGATCGACTCGATGGGGCAAATCGGCATGGCTATACCCGTTGGGTTCTTTATAGGTTTTAGCCGATTCTGTGCCGTATTTTTCAAGGCTTCCAATATAGAATGGGTCTCGCACAATACCCTGAAGGTATGAAAGGAACCGTCATGGAACTGCGTCACCTGCGCTACTTCCAGGTGCTGGGAGAGACCCTCAACTTCACCCGCGCCGCCGAACGCCTGCACATCGCCCAGCCGCCATTGAGTCGGCAGATCCAGCAATTGGAGGATGAACTGGGCGTCATTTTGCTTGAACGTGGCCGACCGCTGCGGCTGACCGAGGCCGGGCGGTTTTTTTATGAACACGCCAACGTGCTGCTGGAGCAATTGAACAAGGTCTGTGACAACACCCGGCGTATCGGCCAGGGCGAGAAGACGTGGCTGGGCATCGGTTTTGCGCCGTCGACCCTGTACGGCGTGCTGCCCGAATTGATCCGCCGATTGCGTACCCATGAGGCGCTGGAACTGGAGTTGGGGCTGTCGGAGATGACCACTTTGCAGCAGGTCGAAGCGCTCAAGGCCGGGCGCATCGACGTGGGGTTCGGGCGAATTCGCATCGATGACCCGGCCATCGTCCAGCGCGTGCTGGTGGAGGACCGGCTGGTCGCCGTGCTGCCTGCCGGTCACCCGTTGCTCGATGCGCCCGCCACCCTCGCCCAACTGGCCGCCGAACCTTTTGTGCTCTACCCCGGCAACCCACGCCCCAGCTACGCCGACCATGTGATCGCGCTGTTCGACGCCCATGGCTTGAGCCTCAAGGTGGCGCAGTGGACCAACGAGTTGCAGACCGCCATTGGCCTGGTCGGCGCCGGCATGGGCGTGACGCTGGTGCCCGCCTCGGTGCAGGTGCTGCACCGCGCGGACATCGGCTATACACCCGTCGTGGAGGCCACGGCGACCTCGCCGATCATCCTTAGCCGACGGGTGAATGACCAGTCGCCAGGGCTCAGTCATTGCCTGCAACTGGTGGAAGAGCTCATCTGATTTATCCCAAACACTACAAACCCCTGTGGGAGCTGGCTTGCCTGCATAGCGGTGGGTCAGCTGGCACATCAGCTGACTGACACATCGCTATCGCAGGCAAGCCAGCTCCCACATTTGGATCTTCATTGTATTCAAAGGCTGCGCAGGCGCTTGCGCTGCAGGGTTTGGCTAGGGGACTCGTCGAACAATTTTCGATACTCCGCCGAAAACCGCCCCAGGTGGGTAAAGCCCCAGCCCAGGGCGATCTCAGAGATGGTACGGGTAGAGCCGTGTTCAAGGATTTCCTGGCGCACGACGCCCAGCCGGTACTTCTTCAAATAGGCCATCGGCGACAACGCAAAGTATTTGCGAAAGGCATCGAACAGCTTGAACCGCGACACCCCCGCAGCGGCCTCCAGGTCCTCCAGGTGCACCGCTTCCCGAGCGTTGTCATGGATGTACTGCCGCGCACGGATCAGATAATGCGGCAGTTTCACGCCCAGGACATCGCGCAGTTCTTCGGAGTAGTTGTTCGGCTGGGCCAGGATCAGGCCCTTGATCAGCGAGCTTTCCAGGTCGCGGGTAAAAGCGGCCTGCTCGTATAACTCGCTGCCATGCTCAAGCTCCGCGATGAAGTAGCGCGCCATGCGCCACCACGACGCCGAAGCACCGTCCACTGCGTCCATCACCGACTCAAAGCGCAGCGGCGCCTCAATCGGCCGTTGCAGCAAACCTTCCAGCGATTCACTCATCGCCGCCCGCGTGATCACCACCTGCAACTTGCGGCAATCGCCGGAGATCGCCAGCACCTGATGCTCATTGGGCGAGATGATCACGCCCTGGTCGCGGTTGGAACTCAGGCGCTCACCGTTCTTGCTCAACTCCTGTTCGCCCACCAGCGGCAGGCTCAGGCTATAGCTGCTGAAATGCTCGGCGTCTTCGATGTCGATGGTCACGTCGGTGCCGTATTCGATCACGCCCAGGGTGGTGGCGCGGGACTTGAACACGTTGGCGCTGTGGTGAAAGCGCAGGCGCTCCGGCGTATTGGTGGCCAGGCGATGGGGCCCGCAAATGCCCGACATCCAGCTGCGGGCGCCTTCCAGGTCGAAGCGTTGAATCGTTTGGCTGCTCATCAGGTGCACCCACGGCGGTTAGGCTGTTGCGCGCTCTGGCGGCGCGTCGTTGTTGTTCGACAGCAATTAATGCGCCACGCCGGCGCAATGGCCAGCGGGTGGATAGCAAGGGTCGACTAAGTGGATAAGACCCCGGCTTTTGCGACCACTGCCCTGCAAGACAGTAGCGCATCCCGTCACCGCTGCGCACCGGGTTGGGTATTTGCTGCCCAATTATCCGGCGCAGGTTCCCCCACTAAGCGGATAGCCCGCGCCCTGCCCCGCTGCCTCTAATAAACCACCGATCAGCCCCTATCAAAAAGGTGCCTCCCATGAGTGGTGCAAGAAGCGTCGAGCAGTGGAAAACGTTTATCGAAGGTTGCCTGGACTTTCGCCCGGTGGATGAAGTATTCCGCATCGCCCGCGACATGTTCACCGAGCCGGAACTGTTCGATCTGGAGATGGAACTGATCTTCGAAAAGAACTGGATCTACGCCTGCCACGAAAGCGAACTGGCCAACAACCACGACTTCGTGACCCTGCGCGCCGGGCGCCAGCCGATGATCATCACCCGCGATGGCGAAGGGCGCCTCAATGCGTTGATCAACGCCTGCCAGCACCGCGGCACCACGCTGACGCGGGTCGGCAAAGGCAACCAATCCACGTTCACCTGCCCGTTCCATGCCTGGTGCTACAAGAGCGATGGCCGGCTGGTGAAGGTCAAGGCGCCGGGGGAATACCCGGACGGTTTCGACAAGGCCACGCGCGGCCTGAAAAAGGCGCGCATCGAAAGCTACAAGGGCTTTGTGTTTATCAGCCTGGACGTAAATGGCAGCGACAGCCTGGAAGATTTCCTCGGCGACGCCAAAGTGTTCTTCGACATGATGGTCGCGCAGTCCGCCACCGGTGAACTGGAGGTACTGCCGGGCAAATCCGCCTACACCTACGACGGCAACTGGAAGCTGCAGAACGAAAACGGCCTGGACGGTTATCACGTCAGCACCGTGCACTACAACTACGTGGCCACCGTGCAGCATCGCCAGCAGGTGAACACCGAGAACGGCACAGGGGCCGGCAGCACCCTGGACTACAGCAAACTCGGCGCCGGCGACGCCAATACCGATGACGGCTGGTTCGCCTTCAACAATGGCCACAGTGTGCTGTTCAGCGACATGCCCAACCCCAGCGTGCGCTCCGGCTACGCCACCATCATGCCGCGCCTGGTGCAGGAGCACGGCCAGCAGAAGGCCGAGTGGATGATGCACCGCCTGCGCAACCTGAATATCTACCCGAGCCTGTTCTTCCTCGACCAGATCAGTTCGCAGCTGCGCATCATCCGCCCGGTGGCGTGGAACAAGACCGAGATCATCAGCCAATGCCTGGGGGTGAAGGGCGAGTCCGACGCCGATCGCGAGAACCGCATCCGCCAGTTCGAAGACTTCTTCAACGTGTCGGGCATGGGCACGCCGGATGACCTAGTGGAGTTCCGCGAAGCCCAGCGCGGGTTCCAAGGCCGGCTTGAACGCTGGAGCGACATCTCACGCGGCAGCCACCGCTGGGCAGCCGGGCCCACGCCGAACAGCGAAGCCATCGGCATCCAGCCGGCCATGACCGGCACAGAATTCACCCATGAAGGCCTCTACGTGAACCAGCACCGCAACTGGCAGCAGTTCCTGCTCAACGGCCTCGATCAACAAGCGCTGAAACTGCGGGAGGTGAAATGATGAATGCCCCATTGCAGTTCCGCATCGAACAGTTCTTCTACCGCAAGTCCGAGCTGTGCGACGCCCAGGACTGGGACGCCTATGTGCAGTTGTTCGACCCGCAGAGTGAGTTCCACTTGCCGCAGTGGGACTCGGAACACGTCTACACCCGCGACCCCAAGCGCGAAATGTCGCTGATCTACTACGCGAACCGTTCGGGCCTGGAAGACCGCGTGTTCCGTTTGCGCACCGGCAAGGCGGCGTCGGCCACACCGATGCCGCGTACGCTGCACATGATCAACAACGTGCGCGTTGCCGAGCAGGCGGATGGCACGCTGGAGGTGCGACTGAATTGGCACACGCTGTTCTATCGCCTGGCCACGTCGGAGCAGTTTTACGGCCACGCCACCTATACCCTGAAACCGGAAGGCGACAGCTGGTTGATCACCCGCAAGCATGCGCTGCTGCTCAACGACACCATTAACTCGGTGCTGGATTTCTATCACCTCTAGCAGCGACCTTTTATGGCACAGGGGTTTGTGGCAACCGGGCTTCTTGTGGCGAGCGCACGTTATAAATATGCGGAGAGCAACACATGAATCACAAAGTGGCCTTCAGTTTTGCCGACGGCAAGACCCTGTTCTTCCCCGTCGGCGCCAATGAAATCCTGCTGGATGCAGCACTGCGCAACGGCATCAAGATCCCGCTGGATTGCCGTGAAGGCGTGTGCGGCACTTGCCAGGGCCGTTGCGAATCCGGCGACTACAGCCAGGATTATGTCGACGAAGAGGCCCTGTCCAACCTCGACCTGCAACAGCGCAAGATGCTCAGTTGCCAGACGCGGGTGAAGTCCGATGCGACGTTCTACTTCGACTTTGATTCGAGCCTGTGCAATGCGCCGGGGCCGGTTCAGGTCAAGGGCACCGTGAGCGCGGTGGAGCAGGTGTCGGCCAGCACGGCGATCCTGCAGGTGCAGTTGGATCAGGCACTGGATTTCCTGCCGGGCCAATATGCACGCCTGTCGGTGCCTGGCACGGACAGTTGGCGCTCGTATTCCTTCGCCAACCTTCCGGGCAATCAATTGCAATTCCTGGTGCGCCTGCTGCCCGATGGGGTGATGAGCAACTACCTGCGCGAGCGTTGCCAGGTGGGTGATGAACTGGTGATGGAAGCACCACTCGGCGCTTTCTACCTGCGGCACGTCTCCAAACCCTTGGTGCTGGTGGCGGGCGGCACCGGGTTATCGGCGTTGCTGGGCATGCTCGATGAACTGGCCGCCAACGGCTGCGACCAGCCCGTGCACCTGTACTACGGCGTGCGTGGCGCAGAAGACTTGTGCGAAGCGGCGCGCATCCAGGCCTACGCCGCGAAAATCCCGGACTTTCGCTACACCGAAGTGCTCAGCGCGCCCTCGGACGAATGGCCCGGCAAGCGCGGTTACCTCACCGAGCATTTCGACCTGGCCGAATGGCGGGACAGATCGGCGGATATGTACCTGTGCGGCCCCCCTCCAATGGTCGAATCCGTCCAACAATGGCTGGCGGATCAGGCACTTGATGGCGTTCAGCTGTATTACGAAAAGTTCACGCAGAGTAATATCTGACCCTCAGCACTTCTGAGGGGTAGATGCGGCGTGCACTCCACCCTGAGAAAAACAAGTAGAAGGGAATGTTAATGGCGGATGACATGGTTAACCCGGTGGGCCTCAAGCGTGGCCTGAAGAACCGGCACATTCAGTTGATCGCCTTGGGAGGGGCGATCGGCACGGGGTTGTTCCTCGGCTCGGCCGGGGTACTCAAGTCGGCGGGGCCGTCGATGATCCTGGGCTACGCGATTGCCGGTTTTATCGCATTCCTGATCATGCGCCAGCTTGGCGAGATGATCGTCGAAGAGCCGGTGGCCGGTTCCTTCAGCCACTTCGCCCACAAATACTGGGGCGGCTACGCGGGCTTCCTGGCCGGCTGGAACTACTGGGTACTCTACGTGCTGGTAGGCATGGCCGAACTGACGGCGGTGGGCAAGTACATCCAGTTCTGGTGGCCGCAGATCCCGACCTGGGTCAGTGCGCTGGTGTTCTTCGTGGCGGTGAACCTGATCAACACCCTCAACGTGAAGTTCTTCGGTGAAGCCGAGTTCTGGTTCGCGATCATCAAGGTGGTGGCGATTGTCGGCATGATCGTGCTCGGTTGCTACCTGCTGTTCAGCGGCACCGGCGGCCCGCAGGCGTCGGTGAGCAACCTGTGGAGCCACGGCGGGTTCTTCCCCAATGGCGGCATGGGGCTATTGATGTCCATGGCGTTCATCATGTTCTCCTTCGGCGGCCTGGAGTTGGTGGGCATCACCGCCGCCGAAGCCAGCGAACCGCGCAAGGTCATCCCGAAAGCGATCAACCAGGTGGTGTACCGCATCCTGATTTTCTACGTCGGCGCATTGACCGTGCTGTTGTCGCTCTACCCATGGGACCAACTGCTGCAAACCCTCGGCGCGTCGGGCGATGCCTACAGCGGCAGCCCATTCGTGCAGATCTTCTCGCTGATCGGTAACGACACCGCCGCCCATATTCTCAACTTCGTGGTGCTGACCGCGGCGCTGTCGGTGTACAACAGCGGCGTGTACTGCAACAGCCGCATGCTGTTCGGCCTGGCCGAGCAAGGCGATGCGCCCAAGTCGCTGATGAAGTTGAACAAGCAAGGCGTGCCGATCCGCGCCCTGGCGATTTCGGCCCTGGTGACGATGCTGTGCGTGGTGGTCAACTACGTCGCACCGAAGAGCGCGCTGGAGTTGCTGTTCGCGCTGGTGGTTGCCTCGCTGATGATCAACTGGGCGCTGATCAGCATCACCCACATCAAGTTCCGCAAGGCCATGGGCGAACAGGGCCTGACGCCGTCGTTCAAGACCTTCTGGTTCCCGTTCAGCAACTACCTGTGCCTGGCGTTCATGGTGATGATCATCAGCGTGATGCTGGCGATTCCGGGCATCAGTGAGTCGGTGTATGCGATGCCGGTGTGGGTGGGGATTATCTACATTGCCTATCGGCTGCGGGTTCGCAGAAGTCACGCGATAGTCAACGCGCAGTGATGCCTGTGGGAGGGGGCTTGCCCCCGATAGCGGTCTATCAGTACCCGATGTACTGACTGACACTGCCATCGGGGGCAAGCCCCCTCCCACATTTTGTTTACAGCGTGGAACGTACTCGCCACAGTTCTGGGAACAGCACGGTATCGAGCATCTTGCGCAAATACCCCACACCCTCCGTACCGCCGGTACCGGGCTGGAAGCCGATAATCCGCTCCACCGTCGTCACATGGCGGAAACGCCACTGACGGAACGAATCCTCCAGGTCGATAAACTTCTCGGCCAACTGATACAAATCCCAGTAACGCTTCGGGTCGCGGTACACCTCACGCCACGCCGCCTCCACGGACTCATCGTGAACCGTCGCCGCCGTCGGGTCGCGCTCGGCCCGCTTTGGATCAATCGCCAGGCCCGCCTTGATCATCAGGTTGATCGCCTCGTCATACAGCGACGGCGTGGCAATCGCCACTTTCAACTCGTTCAATAGCTCCGGCCGGTGGGCATGGGGCCGCAACAGCGCCGCGCTTTTATTGCCGAGGATAAATTCGATCTCGCGGTACTGGAATGACTGGAACCCCGACGACTGCCCCAGGAACGGGCGAATCGCCTTGTACTCCGAGGGCGTCATCGTCGCCAGCACCGCCCAGGCGTGCACCAGTTGATCGAAGATCCGCGACACCCGCGCCAGCATCTTGAACGCCGGTGGCAGCTCGCCCAGGCGTACATGTTCGCGGGCGGCCTTGAGTTCGTGGAGCATCAGCTTCATCCACAGCTCCGAGGTCTGGTGCTGGATGATGAAGAGCATTTCGTTGTGGTCCGGCGACAGCGGGTGCTGGGCGCTGAGGACTTTGCCCAGGTCCAGGTAATCGCCGTAGCTCATGGACTCGGAAAAATTCAGTTCGGCGTTATGCCATTCTTCGGGCGGCTGATAGTCAGCAGAGAAGGGACATTGGCTCATCGCGTGGGCTCCTTGAGCGGGCGGAGAATGGCGCGGACGGGGCTCGCGTCGAGGTTGGCAAAGCGCAGCGGCAGGGCGATCAGTTCGTAATCGCCCTCGGGGACGTCATCGAGCACGATGCCTTCGAGAATCGCCATGCCATGGCGCGCCACGGCGTTGTGGGAATCCATGGTCTTGGACTGCTGCGGGTCCAGCGAGGGCGTATCGATGCCGATCAAGCGCACTCCGAGGCTGGCGAGCAACTCGATGGTCTGCGGGGCGATGGCGGTGAAATTCGAATCCCATTCGGTCAGCGGCGCTTGTGGATAAGTACGCAGTAACACGCGCTCCGGCAAGTTATCCACACGGCCTTGAAGTTGGTGCGGCTGTATAAGCGCACCGCTGTCCAGGCAATGCAGCACGCGGCACGGCCCCATGTACACATCCAACGACACCTCACCAATGGCCGCGCCGTCCGCGCTGTAATGCAGCGGCGCATCCACGTGGGCGCCGGTGTGCGGCGACAAGGTGATGCGCCCGACATTCACTGGACACTCCGGGCCGAACTGCCACACGCGCTCTTCCTGGAACGGCGTATCCCCCGGCCAGGTCGGGGTCGCCGTACTCAAGGGCGGGCTGATATCCCACCACGTTTTTATTGGGTTCATTTCAAGGCTCTCGGCGGTTACTGGGGTGAATGATACGAGGGCCGGCTGCGAATTTTCTTGCGAATTCTGGCGTGAAGCGGGAAATCTTTCGCACTTACTGCGAAGAACGGACGAGAAATCGCACAAATATATCGTCCGGATGCGTCACCGTGCCCTGTGGGAGCCGGGCTTGCCCGCGATGACGGTGGCACTGCTTGCATCTTCATAGCCTGACACTCCGCTATCGCGGGCAAGCCCGGCTCCCACAGGGGTTCGCGGTAATTTCCGGATCATCACACCGCTGCGCTTCTGGGCATCCCGATGTCGAGTTCAGACCACTGACGCAACGCCCTAGGCCTTAGGGTGCATCCTTCCATTCCCTTCCTCGGAGTCATCATGTCCAAGCCCATCACCGTACTGCGCGACACTCATCCCCTGCCGGTCCTGGACGCGTGCAAATGGGAAAAACTCGAAGGCGACCCGCACACCGTCAACCTCAACGCCTACACCAGCGAAGACGGCAGCAAGATCATGGGCACCTGGATCTGCACCCCGGGCAAGTGGTACGTGGACTACGTGAAGTGGGAATACTGCCACTTCCAGGAAGGCTACTGCATCATCACGCCGGAAGGCCTGGAGCCGATTCACTTGCGAGCTGGGGATATCTTCGTGGTGGAACCGGGGATGAAGGGGACGTGGGAAGTGGTCGAGACGGTGCGTAAATATTTTGTGTTTGCTTGAGCCGCAAAAACCCGGGAGCCCACTATTAGCAGGCTCCCGGAACCGCCCCTACTTGGGCTTGCGATAGCTATTGATGATCGCCGAGAAGTCCTTGCCCCCTTCCCCACGCTGGCTCATCGATTGATACAACTGCTGGGCCACAGCGCCCAGAATCACGGGTTGCTTGGCCTGACGTGCAGCCTCAGTAGCCAGGCCCAGGTCCTTGAGCATCAGGTCGGCGCCAAACCCACCGGTATAACCACGGGACGACGGCGCGGTTTCAATCACACCCGGCCACGGGTTGTAGGTGTCGGAACTCCAGCAGCGCCCGGTAGAGCTATTGATGATGCCGGCCAGCACCTGGGTGTCGATGCCCAGCGCGTCGCCCAGCGCCATGGCTTCGCTGACGCCGACCATGCTGATCCCCAACAACAAGTTGTTGCAGATCTTGGCGATCTGCCCGGTGCCCACCTCACCGCAGTGCACGATGTTACGGCCCATCTGCGCCAGCACCGGTTGCAGGGTGGCGAACAGTTCCGGGGTGGCGCCGACCATGAAGGTCAGCGTCCCTGCGGCGGCGCCGCCAGTACCGCCAGAAACGGGCGCGTCGGCCATCACCACACCGTGTTTGGCGGCGGCAGCGGCGACGTCACGGGCAGTTTGTGGGTCGATGGTGCTGCAATCCACCGCCGGTACGCCTTTGCCAATGCCGGCAAGTACACCGTCATCATTCAGCCACACGCTGCGCACATGGGCGGCGGCGGGCAGCATGGTGATCACCAGCTCAGCGCCGGTGGCCGCATCACGCGGCGAATCGCTGATGGTGCCACCCAACTCGGCCAGTTCCTTGAGCACCGCCTGGTTCAGGTCAAACAGGTTCAGCGCATGGCCGGCCTTGATCAGGTTGCGAGCCATGGGTGCGCCCATGTTGCCCAAGCCGATAAATGCAATCTTCATGGTCGTCTCCCGGATCAGCGCAGGTTGATGGTGGTGTTGACGCCATCGTTGACCGTGTCGTCATCGAACCAGCGGCTGGTGACGGTCTTGGTCTGGGTGTAGAACTGCACCACTTGCTTGCCATATGGGCCGAGGTCGCCAAGCTTGGAACCACGGGAACCGGTGAAGCTGAAGAACGGCACCGGCACCGGGATCGGGATGTTGATGCCGACCTGGCCTACGTCGATTTCGCTCTGGAACTTGCGCGCCGCCGCGCCGCTCTGGGTGAACAGGCCGGTACCGTTGCCGAACGGGTTGGCGTTGACCAGGGCGATGGCCTCATCGAGGGTCGCCACTTCCAGCACCACCAGCACCGGGCCGAAGATTTCCTGGGTATAGATCTGCATGTCGGTGGTCACGCCCGAGAACAGCGTCGGGCCGACAAAGTTGCCTTGCTCGAAGCCCGGCACCTTGATGTCGCGGCCATCCAGCTCCAGCTTGGCGCCCTCTTTCACACCGCTTTCGATCAGCTCCAGAATGCGTGCCTTGGCACGCTTGGAAATCACCGGGCCGACATCGGTGCCGGCTTCGCTCCCCGCATTGACCTTGAGCTTTTGCGCCAGCGCTTTCAGGTCCGGCAGCCATTGCTTGGACGCGCCCACCAGCACCACCACCGAAGTGGCCATGCAACGTTGGCCCGCCGCACCGAAACCGGCGCCGACCAGGGCATTGAGGGTGTGTTCACGGTTGGCATCCGGCAGCACCACGGCGTGGTTCTTGGCGCCCATCATCGACTGCACGCGCTTGCCGTGTTTGCCGGCCAAGTCGTAGACATGAGTGCCCACGGCGGTCGAGCCCACGAAGGACACAGCCTTGATGTCTTTGTGGGTGCACAGTGCATCCACCACGTCCTTACCGCCGTGCACCACGTTGAGCACGCCAGCCGGCACGCCAGCTTCCAGCGCCAGCTCGACGAGCAGCATGGTCGACAGCGGGTCCTGCTCGGAGGGCTTGAGGACGAAGGTGTTACCGCAGGCAATGGCCATCGGGAACATCCACAGCGGGATCATCGCCGGGAAGTTGAACGGGGTGATACCGGCGCACACGCCGATGGGTTGGCGCAGGGTGTAGGTGTCAACGCCACCAGCGACGTTTTCAGCAAACTCGCCCATTTGCAGGGTGCCGATGGAGCAGGCGTGTTCCACCACTTCCAGGCCACGGAAAATATCGCCCTCGGCATCGGCAATGGTCTTGCCCTGCTCGTTGCTGAGGACCACGGCGATGCGCTTGGAATGTTCGCGGATCAAGGCTTGCAGCTTGAGCATGATGCGCATGCGCGCGCCGATCGGCGTCAGCTTCCAGGTCTGGAAGGCGCGGTGGGCAGCATCGATGGCAGCGTTGACTTCATCGGCAGTGGCGAACGGGACTTTGGCCAGCACCTCTTGGGTGGCCGGGTTGACGATGTCTTGCCACTCGGTGGTCTTGGACTCGACCCACTCGCCGTTGATCAGCAACTTGACCTGTTGCACGGAAATATCGGCAGATGCGTTCATGTGGTCTCCAATCTTATATTTATGCAGAGACAAGGCGCGTAACCGCCTTGGGAAATGAGGCGTTCGGACTGTTTTTGGAGTATAGATGTGCAAATCTCTAATAAGAACGCACATAAAAGCCGGACCAATATGCAAAAAAACATCACATCCCTGGGCTCCCTGAACTGGGATGACCTGAAGTTTTTCCTCGAAGTGGCCCGCACCCGCAAGGCCAGCGTGGCCGCCAAGCGCCTGGCGGTGGACTACACCACCGTGTCGCGGCGCATCAGTTCGCTGGAAGTGTCCCTCGGCACCCTGCTGTTCGAAAAATCCCGGACCAACGGCTTCGTACTCACCAGCGAGGGCCAGCGTTTGCTGGGCTATGCCGAGTCCATCGAAAGCACCCTGCACATGGCCTGCGAACAAGTCTCCGGCTCCGGCGTGGCGTTGTCCGGCCACGTGCGCATGGGCTGCACCGAAGGGTTCGGCAGCTTCTTCGTCACCCCGCAATTGAGCCACTTCGTCGACACCTACCCGGCCATCTCGGTAGACATCCTGCCCCTGCCGCACTTCATCAGCCTGTCCAAGCGCGAAGCCGACATCGTCATCGCCCTGGAACGCCCGGAACACGGGCCGTATGTGTGCTGCAAACTGTGCGACTACAAATTGCAGCTGTACGCAACCCAGGAATACCTCGATCAACACCCGCCGATCCGCAAACCAGTGGACTTGGCCGAGCATCCGTTTATCAGCTATGTGGATGACTTGGCGTTCAGCTCGGAGCTGCTGTACCTGGCAAACGTAGTGCCCGGAGCCAGCGCCAGTTTGCGCAGTACCAGCGTGATTGCGCAGTACGTGGCGGCGCAGCAAGGGCGGTCGATGGCGATATTGCCGTGTTTTTTGGCGGCGCAGGATCCACGGTTGTTACCGGTGCTGGGGGAGCAGATTTCCATCACTCGCCAGTTCTGGATGTATTGCCGGGAGGATCTGAGGAAGTTGAAGCGGATTACGTTGTTGTGGGACTACATCAGGGAGGTGACGGAGCAGAATCAGGGGCTGTTGATGGGGGAGACCAGGGAGATCAGGTTCGCGGATTAAAGGGCCATCAACGATGATTCGCTTTAATTTGCAGGACGTTTCCTAGAGACTCTCTACCCCATTGCGCCTTACCGTTTGGGTCACTAGCCTCCTGACTTCGCTGCTCATCAGCGATCGGGTTTAGCGACTCGGATTAGTTGGGATGTGATGCCAAAGTATTGCCAGGCTTTTTACCTGTCTCTACCATTTTATGGCGGCTGTACGCGGGAGACCTTCGGGTCTGCCGGGTTCCCAAATTTACCGGTTCGCTAACCCGTGTACAGCTGCCACCTCTTCATGTTTAGCGACATGCCGTGGTGACCCCTACTGCAAATTTGGGAAACATCATGTCAAAAATCGTCCCCGATCCACCGCTTTCCTCCATCACCACCCTCGGCGTAGTCACCTTCGGCGACTACGGCGAAAACGAAAAACCGCTGTTCCGCGTCAACGCCGGCATGCCCATTGAGGAAGCGCTGGAGCACGCCTCCACCCTGCTGTTCTACTCCAAGAAACTCGCGATGGAAGCCGCCATGGATGTACGCGGCGAGCAATACGCGTGGGCCGCGCATTACCTGTGTGAGATGGGCAAAGCCGTGGTCGATGACCTCACGCAAGCGATGACACCGGGCCGTTAAGCGAACACCGCTCGAGTGCGGGAGGAGCCCTGCTCCTCCCAACATTTAAACGACGGTAGTCCCGGCTATTTGTGGATACCGAGCCCGAACTTCGCGCAGGAACTCACCCGCACGGTTTTTGAGCCATTCAATCAGACGCGCAATATCCGGCTCTGACTGCCGCCCATTTCGACAAATGATGTAGTAGGCCGCAGGGGACATCATCACGGGGCTTTTCAACGCAACCAATGCACCGTTTTCCAATTGGTCATACACCAACGCAGTCCTGCCCAGCGCAATCCCTGCGCCCTTTACCGCCAGACTGATCGCCAGGCTCGAATCCGGAAAGCGCGGCCCATGGTGATAAGGCGGCGTCGGCAGGCCCTGAAACGCAAACCAGCTTTCCCACCCCGGACACACCTGATCGTCCATCCTATGAATCAGCGGGTATTGGGCGACATCCTCCGGCGCAATATCCCCCTTCGGCCTTAGAAATTCCGGCGAGCAAACGGGGAACACCGCGTCACGCATCAGCAGTTCAACATGATGATCCGGGTAATCGCCATACCCCATCACCACCGCGACATCGTATTGATGCGCTTCCAGACTGGTGCTGTTGATGTCGGCGCTGGTCAACACCAGATCAAGGTTGAACGAAGCCTCAGTGTGAGAGCCGTGCATCCTGGGGATCAGCCATGTCGAACAGAGCGAGGACGTGCATGAGAGGTACAGCGGACGGGACTTTGCGGGGTTGAGTGAATGCAAGACCCCATCCAGCGCCTTGAAAAATCCGTCGGTGACTGGCAACAAAGCCTGCCCTGCGGACGTCAGCTTGACGCCGCGCGAATGCCGCTCAAACAACTGCACGCCCCACCATTCCTCCAGGCCTGCAATTTGATGGCTGATGGCGCTAGCGGTGAGGTTAAGCTGCGACGCCGCACGCGCAAAGCTACCGGTTTGCGCAGCGCTGACGAACGCTTGAAGCATCGGAGTGGGAGGCGGACGCTGGGCCATCAGGTGCTCACTTTGATCAAGATGATCCCGCAAACAATGACGAATGCCGACAGCATCCGTCGCCAACCAAACTGTTCGTGAAAGAACAGCGCGGCAATAATGGCGCCGATAATAACACTGGTTTCCCGCAGCGCTGAGACCTTGGCCACCGCGTCCAGCGACAATGCAAACAACACCAATCCGTAAGACGCCAGGTAAAAAACACCGCCCAACAGGCCGACTCGCCAATGCCCACGTATCGCTCGCATCAAGGCCAAACGCTCCCTGGAAAACGCCAGAACCGGGATCGGAATGCTCTGGAATACCGTCAGGTAGATGATGTATTGCAACACCGTTTCACTGGCTCTCACGCCTTTGGCGTCCACCACCGTGTAAGCCGCGATAAACGCCCCGGCACACACCGCCATCAGGATCGGCTTGAGCATCTGCGCCGTCATCCTGCGCACAAAGGTCAGGCTGATAATGCCTACACAAATCAACACCACACCCGCCAGCACCTCGCGTGACAACTGCTCATGCAACAGAAAGTAGGAAAATAAAGCGACCAGTACCGGCGGTATCCCACGCATCACCGGGTACACCTGCCCGAAATCTCCCGCTTCGTAGGCTTTGATCAGAAATAGCCGATAGACCGTATTGAGTCCCACGGAGACGAGGATGTAGCCCCACACCTCCAGGCTCGGCACGCTGACAAACGGCAACGCCAAAAGGCATATCACCAGGGCGGTGCCATCCACCATGGCCAAGGTCATGAAGCGACTGCTGCCGGCGCGGACGACAGCGTTCCAAGTGGCGTGCATGAAGGCTGAGATCAAGACCAGCGTGATCGCGATATCGGAGTTGTCCATGGGGCTCGGCTTATGGCGGATAGTAGAGGATGTACGCTATGGGCATCGAGGTGTCATTGTTTACGCAACCACATCCGTAGCATGTAGCGATTTAGATCGCTCAAAGACTCAGCATCATCTATCACACAACGTGGCGTATTCCTGTCAATGAAGTGCGTGTGAGTATGAAGAAACTTATTATCGGCCGAAATAAGTACCTGCCCTGATTCCAGCAACACTCGCTGCTGAACGGATGACTGATCGAGAACAGTATCCAGAAAGTCCAGCGCTTGACATTGAGCCACCGTTAACGGCACTCCCGCTTTGATGTGGGCGGATTCAATGTAGACCCGAAAGTATCTGATCAGTGGAATGCCTTCATTGGAAAAACTCAGAATGGGCGCCTTGAAAAGCTGCTCTTCATCTGACATACCGCGGTTTTCAAAAAAGAAGTTGCATTTAAGCTCTTCCAATATTTCCGGAAACGCCATCAGCTCCGCGTATACCGCGCTTGCATCAATCAGGATGCTCTCGCCGCCCAAAAGCGCTTGCTGTCCGCAAGCCAGGATCAAGTAATCGATAGGTAGCGGATCGCTCACTCCATCGTTGTGTACGTACGCACCTTGACGGGTTTGATGGTATCTAGCCCCCTCCTCAATACTCTTACCGCCTCTGTCATAAACCTCAATCACCTTGTGACCCAGATGATTCTGTACCATAGGTACGCCAAGTAGCGAACCAAATGTCCATATCAGTGATTTAAAGTTTTCAAGTTTCTCGACCTTAAAACCATCAAGAATCAAGACATGGCATTCATGGTCGATCATGGTTCGGATTCTATCTAGTTCCTCACTCAAGACGGATGATTGTAGAGAATTGATGTAGGCAGCCTTGGTATCGAATCGAGCCCCCTGACTTTCACATGCTAGCAACTCTCTTGCGCTCAAAAGTTCATCGAAGGCACATTTTGAAAGTCTAACTTTGGAAACTGCTTGCCGGAAATCACTGACGTTTATATTCATCGCCATCCTTTACGGTGGTTAGTTGGAGCGTTCATTTAACTAAGCCCACCGTTTGCGAAAAAGCGAAACCTCGTCAGCCTAGCCATCAAAATTCGTCATGGCAGAGCTTTCCTACGTAGAAGTTACTTAGCAAACGCTGTTTCATGCGCACCGCCAAACCAACTGTGGGAGCTGGCTTGCCGGCGATAGTGGTGTCTCAGTACCGGATGTACTGACTGACACACTGCCATCGCTGGCAAGCCAGCTCCCACAGTTGATTGGGTTTCAAGTTGAGATGGGGGTAGTGACTCAGTCCGCAATCACCACAATCGACACCCGCCGATTCTCCGTGCGCCCTGCCGCCGTATCGTTGGAGGCCACCGGCTCGCTGCTGCCCAAGCCGCGCAGTTGGATGTTTTCTTCTTTCATGCCCACACCGGTCAACACCGCCGCCACGCTTTTCGCGCGGCGCAGGGACAGTTGCTGGTTGTAGGTTTCCTTGCCGGAAGCGTCGGTGTGGCCGTCGACGCGCACGCGCTCGATGCCGACACCCAGCAAGGCCTTGCCGATGCGTTGGACGATGTCGGTGCTGGGTTGGTTGAGCGTCTCGACGTCGCTGCCAAACAGCACTTTACCGGACAGGCCGAAGGCCCAGCCTTCGTCGGTCAGTTCGAAGCCTTGCTGCTTGAGGACCGCGACTTGTGCCGGGGTAAGGCCTTTGGGTGGAGCGGTCTGGCAGCCGCCAAGGGCGAGCAGGGCCACCAGCAAGGTGATAAACATGAAACGCGCGGTTGTGAACAAGGGGTCAACTCCTGTGTTGAACGTTGACGACGGAATTCTCCGACTCCGCCGTTTGCTGGCCGCCCGAGGACAAACGCTTGGCCTGGTACATCGCCGCGTCGGCGGCATTGAGCAAGGTGCCGGGTGTGGCGCCATGATCAGGGTAGATGGCGATACCGATACTGAGTGAGGTCAACACCTGGGTGTTGCCGGGCACCGGAATCGGCAGGTCCATGCTGGCGATGATTTTGTCGGCGATGCGCTCGGCGTCTTCCACCTTGTGCAGCGGCGCCAGCAGGATGGCGAACTCGTCACCGCCCAGGCGCGCGACCAGGTCATCCTCACGCAGTTGCGCACGCACGCGCTCGGCCACCGCTACGAGAACGGCATCGCCGGCGGCGTGGCCAAAGCTGTCGTTGATCTCTTTGAAACGGTCGCTGTCGAGGTAGAGCACCGCCAGTTGTTCCTTGGCCTTGGCCGCACTGCGCAGGGCACGGATCAGACGGCCTTCGAAGTACGCACGGTTAGGCAGGCCGGTGAGGCTGTCGTGATTGGCCTGGTGGGCGAGGGATTCGTTTTCGCTTTGCAGATGGTTTTGCCAGGCTTCCATCTCGCCGAGCAAAGCGTTGAAGTCGCTGCCCAGGCTGTCCAACTCGGCGATTCGCGCCGGCGGCACACGGCGATCGAAGTCGCGTTCGCTGCGGGCGGCGTGGGCCACGGCGGCGAGGCTTTGCAGTGGGCCGGTGATACCGCGCAATAAGCGTCGCGCCAGGTGCAGAGCGATCCACGCGCTGAGCGCGGTGCAGATGAGGATCCCGGCCAGGCCACTGAGCAGGAAACGCAGCAGGCTACCGCCGTGACCGGTGAGGTGAGTGCTGCCGATGACTCGCCCTTGGTGGAGGATAGGCTGGCTGATGGGTTGTTCGAGCAGGGTGTGCGCCAGCTCCAGTTCAACTCGCGAGAGCATGCCGGTATCCGGACGTATCCACTGCGCCAGCAACTTGCCATTGGCGTCGAAGACTTCGGCCTGGGCCACTTCTTCGGTGGAGGCGATCAGGCTGAGCGCTTCAGTGGCTGCCGCGCTGTCGTTGAACACCACTGCCGCTTCCACGGTGTAGTTGATAGAGCGCGCGATCAGGTGCAGGTTGTGTTCGGCATACACCCGCAGCGCCAGCACACCCAGCAGGGTCAGCGAGATGCTGGCCAGGGTCACCGCCACCAGAGCCAGGATCAGGTGCCCCCTGCCGATGACCGAGCGCAGGGTAGGTCGCACTTTGGTGACAGTCATGGCGCAGGCGCTCGCCGACGGGACAACTGCAGCACGCTGGGGTGAATGCGCACGCCGCTGCGCGCCACGGAGTCGAGGTTGACCTCGAAGGACACTTGCTCATCACTCACCCGCAGGCAGAACAGGCTGCCCACGGTGCACTGGTCGCCGCCTTCGCTGATGCTCAGCACCGGGTGACCGATCAACGAGGTGAACAACTGGCTACGCTCATCGGCACTCAGTTTGCCGATGTACACCGCATCGCACGCGTTGACGATATCGGGATGGTTGGCCAGCAGGCGCTGCACCACCACCGGACGACCGGTGGCCTGGGTGGTGCCTTTGATCAGGTCGTCGGTGTATTGGGTCGGGCCGACGACGCACAGGCGCAATTGCGCAGGCTCGACCGGCCAGCGCGCATAACTGAGGATACCGAGTACCACCTGAGTGACCGCTTGGGCGCGCTGGGCGGCAAGATCAGCGGGGTCGGGCGCCTGGGCGAAGGCGCGCGGCGCGAGTACGCACAGCAACGCCACCAGCAGCATGCGTCTCCAGCTCAAACTGCGCTCTGTGGGCGAGACAGCCACGTTCATGCAGCGATTCTCTCAGGTGTTTTTTAGATGATGCCGCAACGATAGCACAGCGGCGCAAAACCCCGCGAAGAGTAGGTCTTCACGGGGGCCGCTATTTTTCCAGAAAAATCAGTCGACTGAATCAGAAAAATGGCATGACCTGTCAGTCAGTTTTTTCCGGTTCGTGGCCCAATTCCAGCATCAGCCCACTCAAGCGCTTGACCTTGCGCCTGACCGCCTCTTCAAACACACCCCCTCGGGGCTCGATCAGGCTGAACCAGCGCTTGGCCCGCGTGATGCCGGTATAGATCAATTCTTTGGTGAGCACGGGGTTCAACGCATCCGGCAGGATCAATGCGGTGTGGGTGAACTCGGAGCCCTGGGATTTATGCACGGTCATGGCGTAAACAGTTTCCACATCATTCAGACGGCTAGGCAGCACAAATCGCACACCGCCCTGGCCATCGTTGCGCGGGAAGGCCACGCGCAACACCTGGGGGCCGCCGTCGCTTTCGGGCAATTTGAGGGCGATGCCGATATCGCCGTTCATCAGGCCAAGACCGTAATCGTTGCGGGTCATCAGCACCGGGCGGCCTTCGTACCATTGCTCGTCGCCTTCGATCAAACGTACCTTGCGCAGGGCAGCAGTGATGCGCAGGTTCAGGCCTTCCACGCCCCAGGGGCCTTTGCGTACCGCGCAGAGCAGTTGGAACGCATCGAAGGCCTGCAGCAGTTGTTGCGCCCAGTGGGTCCAGGCGTCGCTTTCCCGCGGGGTATCAAGTGACGGGCGGGCGCTGTGCAGCAGGTTGAGGTAATAGCGATAACCGTGGGCGCCATCACCCTGCCCGTCCAGCACCAGACGCTCCAGGGCGTGGTCGTGCTCGCCCTTTAGGCTGACGCAGAACAGATCATCGTGACTGCGCGCCGCCAGCAGCTTGCGCGCCTCTTCGGCATTTTGCTGGTTGACCCAACGCGCCAGTTTGCCGATGCCACTGCCCTCGCCGAAACGCCGCGAGTAACGCAGCATCACCACTTGTTGGGCCAATGGGTGGCTGGCGTCGAGGTCTTCCTGCAGGCCGCTGGCACTGAGGTCTTCGCCGCTGACCGCTTGCAACCATTGGCGGGTCTCGGTGCTGTAGAAGCCGGCTTCGGCGTCGCGACACAAGTCACCGAGCACTGCACCCGCCTCTACCGACGCGAGTTGGTCCTTGTCGCCCAGCAGCACCAGGCGTGCATGGGGCGGCAAGGCGTCGAGCAGGTTGGCCATCATTTCCAGGTCGATCATCGAGGCTTCGTCCACGACCAACACATCCAGGGGCAATGGGTTGCCAATGTGATGCCGGAAGTGCCGCGTGCCCGGGCGACTGCCCAGCAGGCGGTGGACAGTGGTGACCTGGGTCGGGATTTTTTCCTTCACGTTGTCCGGCACTTTCAGCGACAGCACTTGCTGACTGATGGACTCGGTGAGGCGTGCGGCAGCCTTGCCGGTCGGTGCGGCCAGGCGAATGCGCAACGGACTGCCGGCTTCCACGGCGGGCGCCTGCAACAGCGCGAGCAGGCGCACCACAGTGGTGGTCTTGCCAGTGCCAGGGCCGCCGGTGACGATGCTGAATGCGCCGCGAGTGGCCAAGGCACAGGCGAGTTTTTGCCAGTCGATCACGCCGTCGGGCGGCGGTTGGTCAAACAAACGGCTCAGGCGCTGCGGCAGATCGGCGGCGACGTTTTCCTGGGTGGCGAGCCGTAGACGCAAGGCGGTATCGATGCGCCGCTCGTAGGTCCAGTAGCGGCGCAGATACAGGCGTTTGCCGGATAGGACCAACGGACGGCTTTGGGCGGGCTCGCTGCCATCGACGGCCAGGGCGACCAGATGGCTGGCGGCGAGCGCGTGGCACCAGTGGGCGCCGTCGAGGCCGTCGAGCAACTGCGATGGCAGCAGCATGGCACCAGTTTGCAGGTCGCCTTCAGGCGGCAGTGACAGGGCGAAATCGGGCGCCTTGAGGGTTTCGAACAAATCGAGGCAGACGTGACCATGACCCAATTGATGGCTGGTCAGCGCGGCGGCTAGCAGCACCAGCGGGTCAGCCTGTGGATCGAGCTCGTGCAGGAAGCCGACGAAGGCTTTGTCCAGGGCACGCAACCAGCCACGCTCCACCCAACGCGCCAGCAATTGCACCAGGTCGGCGGCGCGGCTGAGGGGTGTCAGCTCCTCCAGCGGTAATGGCGACAGGCTCATAACAACACTCCTTGTTCCCAGGCGGGCTCAACCCTGGGCGGGATCGGCTTGCCCTGGAACAGCAGGTCCAGGCCTTCGATCAGCTCTCGTGGCGGCCGGGTGAAATACGCCCCCTGGCTCGCGGACTGCGTACCACGCAGGAAAATGTACAGCGCACCGCCGATATGACGGTCGTAGTCGTAGTCCGGCAGGCGCGCCTTGAGTTGGCGGTGCAGGGCCAGCAGGTAAAGTACGTATTGCAGGTCGTACCGATGCTCGAGGATCGACTGTTCCATGGCGTCCGGGGTGTAGGCCGAATCGTCGGGGCCAAGCCAGTTGGATTTGTAATCGGCGACGTAATAGCGTCCGTCGTGTTCGAAGGTCAAATCGATAAAGCCCTTGAACATGCCGTTGAGCAGCACCGGTTCGGCGGCGACGCGGGAGACGCCGTTATGGGTGTATTGGCACACCAGTTTGTCGAGGGCGAGTACGTCGACTTTGTGGCTGGCGAACCAGAACTCCATTTCAATCTGGTACTGCTGCAACCGGCTGAGGGAAACGTGACCGTTTTCCACCGGCAATGGTGTTTGCAGCAGGTGGCCGAGCCAACTGCCGAGGGTGGTGATCCAGCCCTCCCAGTTGCGCCGATTGCAGCGGGCGCCCACGGCTTTTTCGATCGCCTCGGGTGTGACGTTGAAGCCCTCCTCCCCGGCCCACTCCAGCAGCCCGTGGAGAAAGGTCCCAGGGTTGGGCCCACGTGGGAAGCGGTGAATGTCACCGCCGGACGCCGCCACTTCGCGGGGTGCGTCGGGGTCGAGGCGTTCGTCATCGAACAGCTTTTGGGCCTGTGGGCTTTCCGGCGCTTCGAGCGTGGCAGCGCTCATGCTGTCGCCGATGCGCAAGGCGCTGTAGGAGGCAATCCACCAGTTTTCCGCCGCCTTGCGCTTGGGCAGCAGGGGCGCGCGCAGCGTGGCTTGGTTGCGCGGTGGGTGGAAGAGGATGTCTTGCGCTTCGGGCACTTGGGCGTAGTTGATTGCCGTGCAACCTTCTTGAAGGTCCAAGAGCCAGCGCGCCAAACCGGCGGACTCTCCCAGCGATGCGCCTGCGCCAAGCAAATAGCCCAGTGCCGAAAGGTGCAGTACGGAGCTGTTGCTGTTGCCGCGCTTGAGGTCGGCAATGCCCAGCCAACACGCATGTTTGGCACGGGTCAGGGCGACGTAGAACAGGCGCAGGTCTTCGGCGAGGCGCTCGTTGTCGGCCTGGGCGATCAACTCGGGCGTTGGGCGCAGGCTGACCTGGGATTTGCCGTGTTCATCGTGGTAGTGCAGCGGCAAGCGGCTGCCGTCCACCGGTTTGGCCGAGCAGATGAACGGCAGGAAAACCAGGTCGTATTCCAGGCCTTTGGATTTGTGGATGGTCACGACCTTGACCAGTTGCTCATCACTTTCCAGGCGCAGGATCTGTTCTTCACCCGCCTGGCCCGAGAGCGCCAGGTGTTCGGCCAGGTGGCGGATCAGCGCCTGTTCGCCGTCCAGTTCCGAGGCCGCTTGTTGCAGCAGTTCGCTGAGGTGCAGCAGGTTGGTCAGCACACGCTCGCCATCACTGCGCGCGATCAGGGTTTGCGGCAGTTTGAAGTCGTGCAGCAGGCGCCGCAGCATCGGCAGCACGCCTTGGGTGCGCCAGATTGCGCGGTAGCCACGGAACTGCATGACGCGGCTTTCCCACGCGAGTTCGTCCTGGTTCAGACGCTCCAGTTCCGGTAAAGACAGGTTCAGGGTGACGCAGGCCAAGGCGGCACGCAAAGGGCGCTCCACGTCCGGTTCGGCGCAGGCCTTGAGCCAGGCCAGCAGGTCGTGGGCTTCCTGGGCGGCGAACACCGAGTCCTTGTCGGACAGGTAAACGCTGCGCACACCACGGGCGGCCAGTTCTGCGCGTACCGCCTGGGCTTCCTTGCCGTCGCGCACCAGAATGGCAATATCTGACGGCAGCACGCCTTTGAAGCTCGCGTCCGGTTGCAGGAAACCGGCACTGCCCTGCTGCCCACCGTTGAGCAATTCAACAATGTGCGTGGCACAGGCCGCCGCCAGCTGCTGACGATACAGCACGTTGGAAATCGGCTGGTCGGTGGGCAAGTGCCAGAGGTTCAATGCCGGCAACGTTTGCCCATCGACCTGCAAGTGTTCCTTGCGGCCTTGGGACAGCACCGAGTGGAACGGTACGGGGTTTTTGCCATCCGGCTCGCGGAACAGGAACGCACCCCGGCCCGTTTCCGCACGCTGGAACACATGGTTCACCGCTTCGACCATCGCATGGCTGGAGCGGAAGTTGGTACCCAGGGTGTGATGGCGGCCGGTGGTGGACTGGCGGGCGCGCAAGTAGGTGTAGATGTCGGCGCCACGGAAGGCGTAGATCGCCTGCTTGGGGTCGCCGATCAGGAACAGGCCGCTGTCGAGGTGGTTTTCTTCAATGCGGTAGATGCTGTCGAAAATGCTGTATTGCACCGGGTCGGTGTCCTGGAACTCGTCGATCAACGCCACCGGGAACTGCTCGCGGATCACGCTCGCCAGACGCTCGCCTCCCTCGGATTGCAGGGCGGCATTGAGGCGGATGAGCATGTCGTCGAAGCCCATTTCGGCGCGTCGACGCTTTTCCTCTTCGAAGCGTTTGCCGACCCAACCGGCCGCGTGTTGCAACACGGCGGCGTCGGGCGTCGGCAAGGCATCCAGGGCAGCCTTGAGGCTGGCCATGGCATCGATACCCGGATGCTGCGGCGGCTCGCCCTTCCAGGCTTCGGCCATGCCGTCGGGTGTCAGGCGAGTGAAACCGGTGCCGATATCGAGTTGTTCGAGGGTGTCGTCAACAGCCCAGGCGCTGATCTTCTCGAACCAGGGCTCGAAGTAGCGGGCTTGCATCTTGCGGCCATCGACGGCCTTGGCCGCCACGGCTTGCAGGCAGATATCACGTAGCTCGGCGGCCCACTGCTGCCACGGTGCCTTGAGTTGCATCAGCGCTTCACGGCGTTCTTGGAGGCAGGCGTCGATCAGCTCGGCGGGCTCGCGGGTCTCTCCGACGGGCCGTTCGCTGCCGAACAGCGCACGGACTCGCGGCATCAACGCGGCAGGCCCGACCCAGTTGTTGCGCACCCAGTTGAGCGCATCGTCATGCATCGGGTAGCAGAACAGCCGCCAGTAGTCGCGCAGCACCTCGCCGAGCAGATCGCTGTGGTCGGTTTCCAGAGTCTGGGTGAACAAACTGCCACTGTCGAAGGCGTGCTCGCGCAGCATGCGCTGGCACCAACTGTGGATGGTCGAAACGGCGGCTTCGTCCATCCATTGCGCAGCGATGTCCAGCCGATTGGCGCAGGCCGGCCATTGGTCGACGGGATATTCGTCACGCAGATCAGCGATAAGGGCGTCGGGCTGTTCAATTTCTGTGCGGAAAAAGCGTGCGGCTTCGGCCAGACGGATACGGATGCGTTCACGCAGCTCTTTGGTGGCGGCGTCGGTAAAGGTCACCACCAGGATTTGAGGCGGTAGCAGTTCGCGGCCAAAGCCAGCCCCTTCACTACCGTGACCGAGGACAAGGCGCAGATAAAGGGCGGAGATAGTGAAGGTTTTGCCGGTGCCGGCGCTGGCTTCAATCAGCTGGCTGCCGTTGAGCGGGAAGGCCAGGGCCAAGGGTTTGTGGTTCATGCGCCGGCCTCCTCGCTTGTGAGTGATCGCCAGGGGGCGTTGAGCAGGGGGCGATACAGGGTTTCGCACCAACCTTCGAATTCTTCGCTGGCAATAAGTGTGGCGTAGTCCGGGAATTGCCGGGTGAGCGCTGGGGTTTCGCGGCGCTCGCCTTCGTTGTTGAGCCCGTCACCCTCGTAGGCTTTACCCGCGGCCGCTTCGGCCTTGGCCGGGTCAGTTTGGCCGAGCCAGGCAAACGCGGTCTTGACGGCGATGGGCAACGGTTTGCTCATCCCGGTGTGCCAGGCGAGCAGCAAGTTGCAGAGAATTTCCTGGGCATTGGCTTGATCCAGCGGTGGCAGCAGCAGGGTGTCATCACTGGCCACCAAGCCGGTGCTTAACGGCAGACCGCAAGCGCAGGCAACCACGTGATTGACCCAGGGTCGAATCAGGCGATGCCACTTGCGGGTCTTGATCGAGCCGATGCTGTTGGGGATGGTGGTGACGCTGAGCAACCCACCATCACTGCGTCTATGCAGCCCGCTGATCCAGCCTTCCAACTGAATGCCGCGATGCTCAAAACTGATCGGTTCGGCGCCGGGGTGCGGGGTGGGCCAGAGGGCCAATAATTGTTGGTAGCGTCGCAGCAGATCGGGCAATGGCTCGATCAGTTCGTTGCGAAGGCACTCGCCGAAACCCACCATCGGCAACAGGCCACTGCTTTGCAGGCGCAAAGCCTGGGCGTTCAGCGCCTGGTCGAAGTGATCGGGCGCGGTGAGTGCTGCACTGAGCAGACTATCGCTCAGGCTGTAGCGTTGCAGCGCGTCGAGCACGAAGGGTTCTTCGTCGGCCAGCGGTACTTCGGCGGCCTCGAAGAATACTTTCAGGCGTTGGCTGAAGAAGTGTTTGACGGGGTTGCGCAGGAAGTCTTGTAGCTGGCCGAGGGTCAGGGGCTCGTCCTGTTGATGGGGCGCCAGGCCGTGTTCTGTCGGAGTGGTATCGGATGCTTCGTGGAGCAACTGCCATTCGCGCGCATAGCTGAACAGCGAGTCGCCCTCATGGAAGTAGCGAGCGCTGAACGGTTGCAGTGGATGCTCCTGGGTCATGGCTTCGATCAGCGGCTCGTCACTGTCAGCGCAGTGCCAGCCACTGGCCAGATGGTCACGCAGTTGGCCGATTAACACCGAGGCCGGGCGATCGCTGTTGTCGCGGATGCTGCGGCCGACCCAACTGATATAGAGCTGGTCGCGGGCTGAAAGCAGCGCCTCGAGCAGCAAGTAGCGGTCGTCTTCGCGGCGTGAACGGTCGCCGGGGCGGTAGTCACTGCCCATCAGGTCGAAGTCCAACGGGGGCTGCGCGCGCGGGTAGTCGCCATCGTTCATACCGAGCAGGCACACCAGCTTGAAAGGGATCGCACGCATAGGCATCAGGGTGCAGAAATTGACAGCCCCGGCGAGGAAGCGTTGGGACAGGCGCCCTTGGTCCAAACCCGCTAGCCAGGCTTCACGGACTACGGTGAGGGGTAAGTCGTCGTTGAGGCCGACGGACTCGCAGGTTTCCAGCCACGCTTCTCTGAGTTGTTCGAGTTGGCCCAGCAGGTAGTCGTCGTGTTCGCTACTCGGCAAGAAAAACAATTGCATCAAGCGTTGCAGGCGTTCGCCCCACTCCTTCGCGGGAGCGGGTTGAGACAGGGCTTGGTGCGCATCGTTGAGTGCGTCGAGCACGGCGACCAGGGGGCCGATCAGGACAGCGTCGAGTCCACCGATTTCGTCATAGGGCTCGATACCGTCACACGCTGCACCTGTACCTACGGCGTAACCGAGCAACATGCGGCGCAGGCCGAAACGCCAACTGTTTTGTTCCAGCCCGGTTGGCAGGCCGAGGTCTGCACGTTGTTCGGCGTTGAGCCCCCAGCGGATGCCGGCGCCTTCTATCCAGCGGTGCAACGTGGGCAGGTCGCGCTCCTTGATGGCAAAGCGTTCGCGCAAGGCTGGAACATCAAGCAGGTCTAGAATTTCGCTGACGGGAAAGCGGCTGTCGGGGAGTTTCAGCAGGTGTTCGACAGCGATCAGCAGAGGGTCGCGGCCGCGTTGGCCTTGGTCGGTCAGGGTGAACGGGATGAAGCGTGGGTCATTGCGCTCGAGCTGCCCGAACACGGCGCGGATGTGCGGCGCGTAGCTGTCGACGTCAGGGACCATGACGATGATATCCCGGGGGCGCAGCGTGGGGTCGGCGCTGAAGCGTTGGAGCAGTTGGTCGTGGAGGATTTCCACTTCGCGTTGGGCGCTGTGGGCGATGTGGAAGCGGATTGAGGTATCACGCTCCAGATCCACAGCGGGCCATAGTTCGCGGGTTTCATTGAGTGGGCGCAGTTCGAGGATATCGTCCTGGAGTTGATTGAGCAGTGTTGTCGGCTCGCTGTCGCTGAACAGGTCGATGCGGCCGTCGCGGAAAGCGGCGCGGTAGCTGTTGGGGTCGTCGTAGCTGTCCAGCAAGCTGATGTAGTCACGACCTTGCTTGCCCCAGGCCGCCAGTAACGGGTGGGCGTGCTGGTGCAGGGTTTGTGGGTCGATGGTGACCGGCATGCCCGCTTTACGCGCCTGCCGCTTGTATTCGTTACGCAGCAGGTCTTTGTCGGCGACGATGTCGGACCAATGGTGGCGGCAAGGGTTGTGCACACAGAGCAGGACTTGGCTGAAGCGCGCGAGGCCGGCGAGGGCCTCCAGCGCCTGGGCGGGCAACGAGGAGATGCCAAAAACGATGACGCGGGATGGCAGGCCCTCGGGCGCTTTTTCCAGTGTATTGATGCGCTCGATAAAACGTTGGTGAACCCCGGCGCGGCTTTTGGCCATGCCTTCTTCACCAACATCCAACAGCAGCGCGCGCCATAGTTCGGCTTGCCAGCAGTTGGCTGGATTAAGGGGTTTGGATTCACCTCGACCGTTACGCAATTGGTGGCGGCCGGCGGCCCAATCTTCCAGCCAGTCGGCACGGTAGACCTGGTATTGGTCGAACAGGTCAGCCAGGCGCTCGGCGAGTTGGTAGCGTTTACGCAAGTCGGTGTCGTGGGTGAGGAAGCGCTGCAGCGGTTCGAAGTGCGGCTGATCGATAAGCTCCGGAAGCAGGCGCATCAGGCGCCAGGTCAGTGGGGCTTTATCGAGCAGGGATTTGGGCGGGATTTCGTCACGGCCCAGAACCATACGGTAGAGCTGCCACATGAAACTGCCAGGGAGCTGCACGTCGATTGCCGCCGCGATGCCGCAACCGCCCATGTCGTCGTCTTCCGGGTCTTCGGCCAGAGCCAACTTGAGCCACTGGGCGATACCGTTGCTTTGTACCAGGGCGATTTCGTTTTCCAGGGGTGCCAAGGGGTACCGGCGCATCCAACTGACCACCAGGCTGCGAAGTTCGTCCAGGCGGTTGCCGTGAACCACCATGAATCCAGCACTGAGGGACGTCGCATCCGGCATAACGGCTTCCTTGGGAAAGGCAAAATCGAGGGTGGGACTTTAGCACTGTGGGCAGTTGTTGGCCGAATTGGGATGTTAGCTGTCTTTTCGACCGCCCAAAACAAAACCCCTGACTGCGTTAGCAATCAGGGGTTCTGGAATTTAATCTTG
>NZ_MDGK01000016.1 GCF_001870465.1 Pseudomonas extremorientalis | reverse complement strand
CGCTCGCCACAGTTACAGTGTTCCTCCTTAACTGACTGGCATTAGGGCAAGCCCCCTCCCACCTTTGTACCGTATTGCCTTACAGACTGCCGGTTCGGTCGGCCAGTTCTTCCAGCAGGTCGGCCGAGGGCACGAAAAACAGGCCGCCGGTGACCGCCGTGCTGAAATCCAGCAGGCGGTCATAATTGCCCACCGGACGGCCGACGAACATGTTTTCCAGCATCAACTCCAGGGGATGCGGCGAGCGTGCATAGCCGATGAAGTAGGTGCCGAACTCCCCGGCACCTGGCCGGCCAAAGGGCATGTTATCGCGCAGGATCTTCACTTCTTCACCGTGTTCGTCGGTGATGACGGTCAAGGCGCTGTGGGAGTTGCTCGGCTTGGCTTCTTCGTCCAACTCGATATCCGACAACTTGGTGCGCCCGATCACTTTCTCCTGGGCCTCCACCGTCAAGCCATTCCACGCCGTCATGTTGTGCAGGTACTTCTGCACCAGCACGTAGCTGCCGCCACGGAATTCGCTGTCTTCGTCGCCGACGATGGTGAAGCCCTCGGCCTTGCGCCCTACCGGGTTCTCGGTACCGTCGACAAAGCCGATGATGCTGCGCATGTCGAAATAGCGGAAACCCTGGACCTCATCCACCACCTTAACGCTGTCGCCCAGGGCCGCCATGAGATGGGTGGCCAGTTCGAAGCACAGGTCCATCTGTTCGGCGCGGATATGCAGCAGGATATCCCCCGGTGTCGACACTGCCATGCGCCCCTCCACGCCGAACTCGCGGAACGGGTGCAGCGCCGCCGGGCGTGGCGCGCCGAACAGGCGGTCCCAGGCATCCGAGCCAAACCCGCAGACGCAGGTCAGGTTGCCGGCCGGCACGCGCTTGCCCACCGAGCGCACCAGCCCGGCAATGTCGGCGCACCAGGCGCGTACCGTGTCCTCGCTGCCGGGGGTGACAGTGGCGACCATGAAAATCGCGCTGCTGGTGATCGGGTGGCACACGGACTGCGGTTCCAGGGGCGGCTGAACGGAGGATGGGGTCATGGTGAAAGTCCAGGCTAATAGGGCGAGATTGAACCCGCGCAGATTAGCAGATCACTTCTGACAACTGCGCCACACCTCACGAATGAGCGCCTGCATCTTCAGCGCTTCGGACCAGCGATCGCTGATTTCGCACCCGTCCGCGCCGGTGATCGCATAAGGCGGCGGGCCGAGTTCGCAGGTAAAGGACAGGCTCTGCGGCGTCTGCGGACGCGCCAGCCAGTCTTCGATCCCGTAGCGCCACCACTCGGTAAAGCGTCGGACCCAGGCTTGGTGCTGGGGAAACGCCAACGAGACTTGCACCTGCTCGCTGCTGGCTACCCGACCGTGGAAACCCCAGCTGTGGCGCAGGATGCTGCGTATCTGCGCATCGTCCTCGGCGGCGCCCGGCTCCGGCAGTTCGCGCCCGACCACGTAGTGGGACAGGTCGGCCAGCAGCTTCAAGTCGGGCATCTGTGCCAGCAGGTCAAGGGTGAACAGCAGATCATTGGTGAGGCGATAACGGTGGGTTTCCAGCAGCACCGGAAACTCCACCTGTTCGGCCAAGCGCTGCCAGCCTTCGACCAATCGCGCCGCTTCGCTTTGGGTGCGTGGGCGCACGTCGGCTTGCAGGGTGAGGTGGTGGCAGCCATAGCCACTGATCACCTCCAGCGCGGCGGCCAGGTCATCCACCGACTGCGGGAACAGCTGGCCTTCGATCTGCAAGCCTTGCGCCGTGGCGGCGGCGTGCAGGCGGGCGACATCGGCGGGCTTGAAGTAATGATCGGTAATGCCGTCGAACCCGGCGGCCTTGATGCGCTCGAGTTGAGCCTCGAGTGGGCCGGGTTCGGTCTGCATGGCCCACAGGGATTGGAACACCAGGAATTGGCGCATATCAGCCTCGCAGCAGGTGTTTGAGGGACAGCTCGGGGTTGGCCAGGCTGGCGGGATCGAGTGAGCGTCGCGCGCTGATCAGGCGTTCGCAGAGCTTGATGTCCTTGGCCACGCTGTTGCCTGGCGCCCATCCGCACGCGCCTTGCAACTGGTGATCGGCATCGAGATGGAACAGCAACATGCCGCCGCCCGGCAATGGGCGGCTGACCGTCGAGGGCGTGAGCACGCCGACGGTCTGCAAGCCCCAGTCGTACTGGTCGGACCAGAACCCGGGGAGCGCCTCGAACGGCACATCGCGGCCCAGCAGGTTCAATGCCGCATGCCGGCCCTGGACCTCGGCGTTGCGCCAGGTTTCCTGGCGCTGATAGAGGCCATCCAGGCGAAACTCACACACGTCACCGGCGGCATAAATATCCGGCGCGCTGGTGCGCAGGTGCGTATCCACGCGTATGCCCTGCCCCACGTCCAACCCCGCTGCGGCGGCCAATTCGATATTGGGTTGCATGCCGATGCCGACCACCACCAGGTCGCAGGGCAAGCGTTGCCCGTCCACCAGCAGCACGGCGTCGGCCTGGATCGATTCCAAGGCCACATTCAGGCGAACGTCGACCCCGTGCTGGCGATGCAGGGCCAGCAGCGCCTCAGAGATAACGGCCGGCAACACCCGGCCCGCCAATCGCGGCCCGGCTTCGAGCAGGGTGACCTCACAGCCAAGGCCACGTGCCGTGGCCGCCACTTCCAGGCCAATAAAGCCGCCACCGACCACCACCAACCGCGTGCCGGGCTTCAGCGCATCGCGCAGGGCCAGCGCTTCATCGTGGGTACGCAGGTAGAGCACGTTGGCCTGCTCCTGAGGCAACCGGCGCGCCCGCCCCCCGATGGCCAGCAGCAGGCCGGCGTACCGCAGCCATTGGCCATCGGCCAGTTGCAGGCGATGCTGTTGCGGCTGCAACTGCGTCACCGGGTTAGCGGCGATGTGCTCGATGTCCAGCTCGGCCAGTCGCGCGCTGTCGCACAGGCTGCAGCCGGCCAGGTCCGCCGTGCCCTGCAACACGCCTTTGGACAGCGGCGGCCGCTCGTAGGGCAAGTGCGGCTCATCGCCAATCAGGATCAGCCGCCCGGTGTAGCCTTCTTCACGCAAGGTCAGCGCCGCACGGCCGCCGGCATGGCCGGCGCCGACGATGATCAAGGGATCGTGCATGATCAGGCCGTGACAGCGAGCAACACCCGCCCCGCTTCGACCCGCACCGGGTAGGTCTTGAGGTTGACGCACACCGGCGCGCCGAGGGCCTTGCCGGTGCGGTAATCGAAGCGCCCATTGTGCTTGGGGCACTCGATCACGTGGTCCATCACCAGGCCATCGGCCAGGTGGATTTTCTCGTGGGTGCACAGCCCGGCGGTGGCGAAGAATTCATTCTCGGCCGAGCGATACACCGCATAGGTGTGCGGCCCATGGTCGAAGCGCAGCACGTCTTCTTCGTCTATTTCGCCCACGGCGCAGACGTCGATCCATTGATCGTTCATGGCGTTTTTCTCTTGTTCTTGGGTGGGGTTCAACCGGCAGCGGTTTCTGCATGCACCGGCGCATGGGCAGCCGGAGGCGTATTCGGGTGAATCGGGCGCTGGACGAAATAGGTGGGGTCGCTGCACTGCTTCCAGATGGTCGGCAGGATCTCCTTGAATGCCTCGAACAGGTTGGCGTACGGCGGCGGGCAGTCGCTGCGGATTTCGTCGTGCAGTTGCGCGAGGGCGTGGTACGGCACCATCGGGTACATGTGGTGTTCGAGGTGGTAGTTCATGTCCATGTAGATAAAGCGCAGCACGCGGTTCATGTAAATGGTGCGGCAGTTGCTACGGTGGTCGAGTACATCTTCGGCCAGGCCGACATGCTGCGTGAGGCCAAACAGATAGCCGAGCCACGCGCCATAAATACTCGGCAGGCCCACCAGCATCAGCGGCAACCAGCTATGCAGGTACAACGCGGTGCCGATCACCACGGCATAAATGCCGACCCAGATACGCGCGGCACGGAACACCTTGGGCCATTCGGATTCGGGGATGAAGTCCGCTTCCTGGGCACTCATCTTGCCCATGGCATGGCGCGCCACGCCGCTGAAGGTTTTCCAGGCCAGGGGCAGGTTGAACAGGCTCAGGCACATCATCCAGAAGCTCGGCGGACGCGGTTCGACGATCTCCGGGTCACGGCCGACCACGATGGTGTCGGTATGGTGCCGGGCATGGCTCCAGCGCCACACGTGGGGTTCGAAGATGCACATGAAGCTGGCGACCTGATACAGCACATCGTTCATCCAGCGGGTCTTGAAGGCGGTGCCGTGGCCGGTTTCGTGCCAGCGCGGGTTGGACGCAGTGCCATACAGCACGCCATAGACCAGGAAGAACGGCACGCAGGCCCAGGTGCCCCAGAACCAGTAGCCGCCAAAACCGCTGGCAAACAGTGCGATCACCCAGATCGCGGTGTCGAGCAGTGCCGGGCCGTCACGGCGTTGCATCAGTTCTTTCATGCGTTTACGCGAGATCGGCGATTGGTACCAACTGGCCGAGACCAGGCCTTTTTCAGCGGCGCGGGCGGCTTCGGGGCCGGTGAGGCTGTAGTCGCGGCGGCCGATAGGAGCGGTGTGTTCAGGCATTGTTATTGTTCTCCACAAGCGGGTGGTTTCTGGTGCTGTGTGAAACCCACCTTAGAGAACGGGTTATTCACCCTCAAGGCCTTGAATCCATTCCCTATCAAGCTATCATCCAGGCCCAGCCGGGCTTGATAGTTTTCTATCAAGACGCTCAAGGGGCCAGTCATGAACAACAACAAACGCCCAACCATCGCCAGCGTGGCCGCCCATGCCGGGCTGAGTGTGGCCACGGTCGACCGCGTATTGAATGCGCGGGCACCGGTCAATCCCGAGACTGCCGAGCAGGTATTCAAGGCGGCCGAAGCCGTGGGGTATTTTGCGGCGCGGCTGATCGGCCAGCGCATTCGCGAGCGTCGGCCGACCTATCGCTTCGGCATCCTGTTGCTGGCCACCGCCCAGGCGTTCTATGCCAGCCTGGCGCAGGCCATCAGTACCGCCGCGGAGCAGCATGCCAACGCCAACCTGACGTGCCAGTTCGAGTACATCGTGGACCGCTCGCCCAACGCCATCGTCGCGCAGATCGAACAGTTGGCCGTGCAGTGCGATGGCCTGGCGGTGGTCAGTTTTGCCCATCCGTCGATCAACGCCTGCCTGGCGCAAATCCGCGCAGCTGGCGTGCCCGTGGTCGCCCTGCTCTCGGATATCCACGAACAGGCGGAGGAACCCTACGTAGGCCAGGACAATCATGTGGTCGGCCGCACCATGGGCTGGCTGCTCGCCCGCACCTGCGGAGCGCGCAAAGGCAGCGTGGGTATCCTGCTCGGCGGCCACCGTTTCCTCGGCCACCAGGCACGGGTCGAAGGCCTGCACAGCTACCTGGCCGAGCACGCGCCGGGGCTCAAGCCGCTGGAGCCGTTGATCAACCTGGACAACTGCGACATTACCGAAGAAGCCACCCTCGACCTGATCAGCCGCCACAGCGACCTGCGCGGCCTATGCGTGGTGGGTGGTGGCGGCGACGGCATCATCAGCGCCCTGGCGCAGTTGCCCAGGCGGCCGGCGTTGTGCTGCATCCTGCAGGAGTCCACCGAGCTGTCGCGCCAGGCGCTGCGCAAGGGTTTGATCGATGTGGTGATGGACTCGCAGCCGGGGCAGACGGCGACGGCGTTGGTGCAGTTGATGGTGGAGTTGCAGACTGCCGAAGGGTTCGATCCGGTGCGGCAGCGGGTGTATATACCGCCGCAGATTGTGACGTCGGAGAACCTCTAGCGGCACTCAGGCGCTGGCTGTCTGTGGCGAGCGGGCTTGCCCCGCGTTGGGGAGCGAAGCTCCCCTGATCAAAGACGAACGCGGTGTACCCGATATTTCGCAGAAGCTGGTTGGGGGCTGCTGCGCAGCCCAACGCGGGGCAAGCCCGCTCGCCACAGGGGCCAGCGCTGCTTAAATCTCAGGCGCGGCGAAAATCGCTGGCACTCAGCCCGAACCGGCTCATTTTGTTGTACAGCCCGCCCCGCGACACGTTCAGTTGCCGGGCGGCCAGGCGGATGTTGCCGCCGGTGTTCTTGAGTGCGGCGACGATGGCGTGCATTTCGTGGCTGCTCAGGTCCTGGGCGGGTTGCGGCTCATAGGCGCGCAGCGGGGTGTGCTGCCTGGTTTCCATCGGCAGATCGGCAGGCTGAATCAGCTCGCCCATCGCCAGGTTGGTCGCCCGCTCAATACTGTTTTCCAACTCCCGCACATTGCCCGGCCAGCCATAGGCCGACAGCAATGCCATCGCCTCCGGCGAAAAGCCCTGCACAGACTTGCGCAACGAGCGTGCACAGCGGGCCAGGAAGTGCCGCGCCAGCAGCGGAATGTCTTCGCGGCGCATGCGCAGGGGCGGCACGGTGAGGTTCAGGACGTTGAGACGGTAGTAGAGGTCTTCGCGAAACGCGCCTTGCGCCACGGCCTGGCTGAGGTTGCGGTGGGTGGCGGCAATGATGCGCACGTCCACTTGTCGCGAGTTCTTCGCGCCCACCCGGGTGATTTCACCCTCCTGCAACACCCGCAACAGGCTGACCTGGGCATCGAAGGACATGTCGCCGATCTCATCCAGAAAGATGGTGCCGCCATCCGCCAGTTCGAACTTGCCCGCCGAACCGCCACGGGTGGCGCCGGTGAACGCGCCCTCGACATGGCCGAACAGTTCGCTTTGCACCAGGTCACGGGGGATCGCCCCGCAGTTGACCGCCACGAAGGGGCCTTTGTGGCGGTCGCTGCCGTTGTGGATGGCCTGGGCGAACAGCTCTTTGCCGGTGCCACTTTCGCCGAGGATCAGCGTGGTGGAGTCGCTGCGACTGGCGATACGCCCCAGGTGCAGGGCGTCCTGGATGGCTCGGGAGTTGCCCTGGATGGTTTCAAATGTGTAGCTGGCCCGGGTGCCGATCAGGCGCCGGGTGATTTCGCGGATGCGGCGGTTTTCACGCAGCGACACGATCACCCCGCCCTGCTCCAGCGGGCACACCGACACCAGGCAGGCGAGTTGGCCCCGGTTAGCCAAGTGGAAGGTGCAATCGAGGTCGCGCACGGGCTCGCCAAGGACGTCGCTCAACTCGCTACGGCCCAGCTGCTGGAACGGCCGCCCGATCAGCTCCAGCCCTACGCCGAACAACTGCCGGGCATAACGGTTGAGCGCCTTGATGCAACCGCGCTCGTCCAGTACCACCAGGCCTTCGTTGAGGACTTCGAGCACCGCTTGCTGCTCCTCCAGCAACACCTGCAACGCCATCTGCCGCGACACCGCCTCGGCGGCCGCCTGCACCGTACCGAGGGTATGGAAGTGAAACCAGCCAGGCTCGGCGGTGAGGGTCAGCATCGCCACAGTGTGGCCCTGGGCATTCCTGATCGGCGCGGCGGCGCAGTGCATGCGGCGCTGGCGCAGGCCGATGCCGAAGTTTTCCTCGGCCAGCACGTACACCAGGCGGTCTTCGGCCAGGGCCAGGCCGGTGCAGTTGGTGCCTTGCACCGACTCCAGCAGGCGGCTGCCGACCGGAGTGATGTCCAGGCCACAGAAATACAGGGTGGTGCCATCGGCATCGGTGAGGTTGATATGGCCGCGCGGGTTGTAGGCCAGCAAGCCGTGCATGACTTGCGCGGCAGCGGCGATCAGCACGCGGTGGGTGGTCAGGGTGGCGGTCAGCGTGTCGGCTGCGACAAAGCGGTACGCGTTGTCGGCTGGATCGATGCCCGCCTCGACGCTGCGCCGCCACGAATCCCAGATCACTTGGCGCACGGACGCCGGCCGGTCGACCTGGCCGGCCAGGCAATCGCGCCAGGCCTGCTCCAGCGCGGCCACCGGGCCGTCATTCAGCGCCGCAGGCCCCAGGGTCGTCAGGTAGTCGAGGTCTTGCACACTGAAGGCCATGCTCATTGTGTGATATCCATGTTCATGTTTTTGACATGTCAGTATAGGCATGTCATCAGAATGAACATTTATTGTTTATAGATATTAATTAACCCTTATTAATCAATAAGTTGAAAACTGGCACACGCCTTGCTCTTACCCCCTTGCCCATCAGGACTGTCCTGAGGCCAATAACAACAAGGGGTCATTGCATGAGTACACAAAACATCCGCCTGGGTTTGATCGGTGCCGGTCGCATGGGCAGCTTCCACGGCCTGACCGCCGCGCGGCACATCCCGGGTGCCAGCCTGGCAGCGATTGCCGACCCGACGCCAGGCCAGGCCGCCCGCCTCGCCGCCGAACTGGGGGTGAGCAAGGTCTACACCGACCCTCAGCAGCTGCTCGACGACCCGGCTATCGACGGCGTGATCATCGCCGCCCCGGCCCGCAGTCATGCCGAACTGGTGATCAGCGCCGCCCGCGCCGGCAAGGGCATCTTCTGCGAAAAACCCATGGCCATCACCCTCGATGAGGCCGACCGCGCCATCGCCGCTGCCGCCGATGCGCGAGTGCCGTTGCAGGTGGGCTTCAACCGGCGTTTCGCCAAGAGCTTTCGCACCGCGCACCTCGACGTCGCCGCCGGCCGCATCGGCACGCCGCAGTTGCTGCGCTCGCTGACCCGCGACCCGGCGCTGAACAACCCGGCCAACTCGCCGCAATGGGTGATTTTCCTCGAAACCCTGATCCACGACTTCGACACCCTGCGCTACCTCAACCCCGGTGCCGAGGCCGAGCAGGTGTATGTGATGGCCGACGCACTGATCGCTCCGCAATTCAAAAGCAAAGGCTTCCTCGACACCGCCGTGGTCGCGATCCGCTTCGACAACGGCGCCATCGCCACCGCCGAAGCCAACTTCCAGGCCGTGTACGGCTACGATGTGCGCGGCGAAGTGTTCGGCAGCGCCGGTATGCTGAGCATGGGCAGTCTCAACGACAGCGACCTGGTGCGCTACCTGGCCCAGGGCATCCAGGCCGACACCCAGCGCCTGGACACCGACCTGTTGCGCGACGCCTACATTGCCGAGCTCAACCACTTTGTCGACTGCCTGCGCAGCGGTGCCAAGCCGATGGCCAGCGGCGAGGATGCGCGCGCGGCCCTGGCGATTGCCCGTGCGTGCATCGAGTCGTTCGAAACCGGCAAGGCGGTGGCGGTATGAGCCCGTTCAAGCTGGCGGTCAGCGCCGAGATGGTGTTTCTCGACCTGCCGTTTGTCGAGCGTGTAAAGCGCATTCACGCACTGGGGTTCAGCGCCGAAATCTGGAACTGGACAGACAAGGACATCACCGCCCTGGCCGCCACCGGCGCCGATTTCACCTCCATGACCGGCTACATCAGCGGCACCCTCACCGACCCCGATGGCATCCGCCAGTTACTCGACAGCGCCCGCGAATCCTTAGGGGTAGCCGCACACCTGAATTGCCCCAGCCTCAACCTGCACGGCACCGGCCTGGGTGAAGGCGGCCTGCCCGTTCAACCGGTGAGCCTGGCCACCGGGCGCATGTGGCTGAGCGCCTGCAAGACCCTGGAAAAAATCGCCCGCCTGGGGGAAGACGCCGGCCGTGTGTTCCTGCTGGAAAACCTCAACACCGAAGTCGACCACCCCGGTACGCCATTCGCCCGCGCCGACGATACCCTGGCGCTGATCGAGGCCGTGGGCAGCCCGTACCTGAAGATGAATTTGGACCTGTACCACGCGCAGATCGGCGAAGGAAATTTGATCGAACTGATCCAGCGCGCTGGCAGCGCCATCGGTGAAATCCAAGTGGCCGATGTACCAGGTCGCAAGGAGCCTGGCACCGGTGAAATCCACTACCCGGCCATTGCCAAAGCCTTGCACGCCATAGGCTACAGCGGCGTGGTCGGCCTGGAAGGCTGGGCCAGCGGCGACAGCGAGATGGCCCTGGAGCGTTTCCGCCAGGCGTTCACCCTATAACAATAAAAGGATCACCCTTATGAATCGCTATTCGTTGTTTGCTGCCACCTTGTTGCTGCTGTTCAGCCAATGGACCTACGCGGCTTATCGCATCGGCGTGAGCATTGCTCGGGTCGACGACAACTTCATGACGTACGTGCGCACCGGCCTGGAAGCGGCCGCCAAGCAGCAGGATGTGCAGATCCAGTTCGAAGACGCCCAGGGCGACGTGGTGCGTCAGCTTAATCAGGTCGAGGGCTTCCTCAACCAGAAGGTCGACGCGGTGATCGTACTGCCGGTGGACACCGCCGCCACCGCCAACATGACCCGCGCCGCCGTCTCCGCCAAGACACCGCTGGTGTACGTCAACCGCCACCCGGACGAGCGTACCCTGCCCAAAGGCGTGGTCACCGTGGCCTCCAACGACATCGAGGCCGGCCAGTTGCAGATGCGCTACCTGGCGGAAAAACTCGGTGGCAAGGGCAACGTGGTGATCATCATGGGCGACCTCGCACAGAACGCTACCCACGACCGCACCGAGGGCGCCAAACAGGTGGTCAAGGAGTTTCCCGGTATCAAGGTGGTCGAGCAGCAAAGCGCCGAATGGCAACGCAGTAAAGGCATGGACCTGACCAGCAACTGGCTGCTGGCGGGCACGCCGTTCGATGCCATCGTGGCCAACAACGATGAAATGGCGATTGGCGCGGCCATGGCTTTGCAGCAGGCGGGAAAAACCAAGGGTGAAGTGGTGATTGTGGGTATCGATGGCTTGCCCGATGGGCTGGCAGCGATCAAGCGGGGGTTGCTGACGGCGTCGGTATTCCAGGACCCGAAGGCCCAGGCGACCCAGGCCGTGCAGGCGGCGGTGCGAATGATCAAGGGCGAGGCGATTGAGCCGCAGGTCTGGGTGCCGTTCGAACTGATCAAGCCCGAGCAGGTGGCGGTGTTCGAGCAGCGCTACAAATAACTGGAGTGTGGTGATCCAAATATGGGAGGGAGCAAGCTCCCTCCCATATTTTTAGTCCAAGTCGCGAGCGCTATGGCGTTCGGCCAACTGCTCATGGGGCTCGCCGGACACCCGGTTGACCCGCCGCCCACGCTGCACCGCCGGCCGCGCTTCAATCGCGTCCGTCCAGCGCAGCACATGCTGGTACTCATGCACCGAGAGGAACTCCGCCGCGCCATACAAACGGCCTTTGACCAGCCCGCCATACCAGGGCCAGATGGCGATATCGGCGATGGTGTACTCATCACCCGCGATGTATTCGCTCACCGCCAGGCGCTGGTCGAGCACATCGAGCTGACGCTTGGTCTCCATGGCAAAGCGGTTGATCGCATATTCCATCTTGCTCGGCGCATACGCATAGAAGTGACCGAAACCACCGCCCAGGTAGGGCGCGCTGCCCATCTGCCAGAACAACCACGACAGGCATTCGGCGCGTGCGGCGGGTTCGGTGGGAAAGAACGCGCCGAACTTCTCTGCCAGGTATTGCAGGATCGCTCCCGACTCGAACACCCGAATCGGCGTGGCGCCGCTGCGGTCCAGCAGTGCCGGGATCTTGGAGTTGGGGTTCACCCCCACGAAGCCGCTGCCGAACTGGTCGCCGTCACCGATCTTGATCAGCCAGGCATCGTACTCCGCACCGCTGTGCCCGAGGGCCAACAGTTCTTCCAGCAGGATCGTGACCTTCTGCCCGTTGGGCGTGGCCAGGGAGTACAACTGCAGTGGATGCTTGCCTACCGGCAATTCTTTTTCATGGGTCGCGCCGGCCACGGGGCGGTTGATGCTGGCGAAAGTGCCGCCATTCTCGGTGTCCCAGGTCCACACTTTCGGGGGTACGTAATCGGTCATGCTTACTGCTCCAAATGTGCTTGCGTTCAACGAAGCGTTCCAGACTAAACCAAAGGTCGATGGCTCGTCACACCGTGAATGCGGCCAATCTCCAGGCTGACGTCAAAGATGCAGCGGTGCACCCACGGCGTCATTGCCCGGCACCGTTACCCGCAGCGCAATCAACAAGGCGGCCAATAGCATCAACACACCGGCGCCGAGAAACACCCCGCTGATGCCACTGAGACTGAACATCGCGCCCCCACCGGCCGCGCCCGCCGCAATGGCCGACTGCACGGACGCCACCACCATGCCGCCGGCACTTTCAGCTTGATCCGGCACGCTGCGCGCCACCCAGTTCGACCATGCCACCGGCACCCCGCCAAACGCCATGCCCCACAGCGCCAGCAGCAACGCCTGGCCTGGCAGCGAGGCCGGCAGCAACACCAGGGCCAGCGCCGCGACGCCCACCAACACCGGCATCAGCACCAAAGTGCCGCGGGGATAACGCACCAGCATCCAACCGGCCAACAGCGTGCCAACGAAGTTGGCCGCACCGAAGCCCAGCAGCATCAAGGCCAGCCCTTCAGTGCCCACGCCCGTGGTGCTTTCGAGGAACGGCCGGATGTAGGTGAACAGCGCAAAGTGCCCGGTGTGCACCAGCACGCAGCCCAACATGCCGATGGCGATGCCCGGGCGCAGCAGCACATCCAGCACCGTGCGCAAGCGTGCGCTGCCCGTGGGGGCCAACGGTGGCAACGTGAACAGCTGGAACGCCAGCGTCACCCCGCCGACCGCTGCCGCCGCCACAAATGCACTGCGCCAGCCATACAGGCCGCCCAGGTAGCTGCCCAACGGCACGGCAACCACCGTGCCCACGGCAATGCCACTGAAGATGATCGACAGCGCACGGGGCAGCAGCGCCGCCGGCACCAGCCGCATCGCGACCGCCGCCGCCATGCTCCAGAAGCCGCCCAGGGCAACACCCAGCAGGATGCGCATCAACAGCAGCACCGCCAGGCTGGAAGAAAACGCCACCAACAGGTTGGACGCAATCATCAGCAGGGAAAAACCCAGCAGCACCACGCGCCGGTCGATCCCGCGCGTGAGGCCCGGTACCAGCAACCCGGCGAACAACGCCACCACGGCGGTCACGGTCACGGCTTGGCCGGCCAGCGCTTCAGAAACGCCAAGGTCCAGCGCCATCGGCGTCAGCAGGCTGGCCGGCAGGTATTCGGCCGTCAACAAGCCGAACACCCCCATGGCCAGGGAAAACACCGCCATCCAGGCGGGCGCATCGGGCGCCACCTGGGCAGGGCGAGCGGCTTGGGCTACATAATCATTCATCACACGACATCCTCGGTCATTAGCACGACGGCCAGTCTAGGTTTGCCAATTCGGATGATCTATGATGCAAACCCTTGAGTTTTTGACCGAAACCCCGAAGATGACCGCAGCGGCGCCCTTCAACCTGTCCTCCGACCTTATCGACGAACTGCTGCGCGGCATGCGCCTGAGCGGGGTGCAGTACCGACGCATCCAGGCCGGACCGAGCTTCGGCATGGGTTTTGAGGCCAAACCGGGACACGCCTACTTCCACTTCCTGGCCGCAGGGACGGCCACCCTGCGAACCGACGACGGGGGCCTGTTTGAGTTATCGGCGGGCAATGCGGTGTTCATCTCCCACGGCGGCGCCCATGCGCTGTCCTCCGATGCGGACAGGGCTGTGCAGGACATCGATGGCTTTGGCGCGACCGCGTTGGGCGATACCGTCTGCGCCGTGGATGCGTCCCCCGATACGCCCCCCTGCACCTTGCTGTTCAGCGCCTGCATGGAGTTCGAACTCGGCAGTCTCCAGGGGCTCGGCAGCCTGATGCCAGCCTTGATGCTGATCGATGCCCAGGGCCAGCGTTACCCTGGCTTGATGCCGATTTTGGCGGTGATGGAACGTGAAGTCAGCGCGGCTCGTGTCGGCTATTCCGGCATCCTCGCGCGCCTGGCCGATGTGGTCGCCGCCATGATCGTGCGGGGCTGGGTGGAATGTGCCTGCGGTAATGCATCAGGATTGGTGGCGGCGCTACGCGACACGCGACTGGCCGGTGCCCTGCTCGTCCTGCATCAGGACCCGGGCCGCGATTGGAGCGTGGCCGAATTGGCGGCGCATTGTCATGCTTCCCGTTCGGTGTTCGCCGAGCGCTTCCAGGCCACCCTGGGCATCCCGCCCCTGCGCTACGTGACGGAGTTGCGAATGCGCCTGGCCAGCCAATGGCTGACCCTGGAGCGATTGCCTATCGAAGAAGTAGCGCTGCGCCTGGGCTATACCTCCCAGGCAGCGTTCAGTCGTGCGTTCAAGCGTATTACCGGCCATCCGCCTGGGGCCAGTCGCCAGCGCAGCCGGAGCCCGGCATGAACGAGCGCCTCGAAGACATCCTGGCCGACGCCGGCGTTCAGGTGGTTTTTTCGAGTACCCAATAATCGGCGGTGTCGACGTTGATATAGTTACCGCGCTCGATACGCATGACCACACGCACCTTGCAGTCCTCGACCAAACGCTTGACGTACTCGACAAAAGGTTCATGGTCCAGGTAACTCTGGCGCGTACTGACAATCAGGTAGCCAGGACTGCGCGCGACACGCAGCAGTTCGTCCAGTGCGGTGACGGCCACATGTCCGTCGATGAACACGCCGCAACAGACCACCAGGTCATAGCGATCATCGGCGATGGCCGGGTTGCGCACGTTCAAGTCGACATCAGCCGTAAGCTGACTGTATGCGTTGGTCTTGCGTGCCTGCTCGACCATGCCGGCGGATAGGTCGACGCCATCGATCTCGCCGTAGCCGATCCCGGCCAGTTGCTCTCCCACCAACCCGGTACCACACCCGGCATCGAGAATCCGCGCACTGTGTGGCCGGCCAGATTTGACCAACGCGTGGGCCACCACATCCAGCAATTTTGCACAAACCCAGTGACCGACATACTTCTCACCAAAAGCGGTGTCTACGTAGCCTTCCGCCCACTCATCGTAGAAGGCCCGCAGCACCTCCTTTTCACCGTTGAGCCGGTGGGATGCGGTCACCAGTGCACTTTCCTCTGCCGTGTGTTTCATTGTCGATCCTCGATTGATGTCACGTGGGGAAATAAGCCTCAGCCCGCCAGCCGTTGGCTGCGCGCAATACCGGCTCGGAAACAGTCGGACAACGTCAAGCCTTCGCCTACGGCGTCCAGCAATGCTTCCGTCACGCCACCTGGCGTGGTGGCGCTGTGCAGGTAGTCGCGCCGGGCACGGTCATCCAGCCCCCGGGGCCTGACGGCGTTGGCCCACGCAATCACCTTGCCCCAAGGCGGCAGGTTGCACGCTGTGGCGCCCCTGGCAATGGCTTCTTGGGACACCTTGACGGCCAGGCTCTCGCAGTAGGTCAAAACAATCGGCAGGCAGGGGCCATAGACGGTAAAGGCGTCGAATTCAGCTTCCGATGGCAGGTTGATCAGTTCGACTCCCAGCCGGCGCAGCAACCCATCAACCAGGGCCGAATCGGCGCCATAACGCGCGCCGATGGCACAGGCACCGGCAATCGTATCCGGTGCGCTGACCATGACACGGACAATCTGGGGAGGCGGCTGGAACAGGGACTTGATGCGCTCAACCGGCAAACCAGCGATAAACGAGACCAGCACAGTGCCGCTCTTGAGCTGCAGCCCGCTCAACGCCCGGTAGTCCTGAGGCCTTACCGTCAGCAGGATCAACTGCGACTCATCGACGACTCGCCGGTTGTCGGCATATCGGTCTTCCAGCCCGGCCTTCTTGAGCCTGCCCCGCGCAGCGCTGGAATGCCGATTGCTGAGCAACAGGTTGGCCCTGGGTAAGCCGGCGGCAATCAGCCCTTGGGCCAGGGCGACCCCCAAGTGGCCCGAGCCGACAATGCCGATGCGGGTGGACAACACTGTCTTGCAGTCATTCATATCCATAGCGACTTGACCCTTGACCGTTGGAAACCGCGGCATCACGCCTCGGATGCCAGGCGCGAAGTCGCTCCTGCGCGGCGCACGCTCAGGACCTCCAGCACGCTCACACCCAGGATGCCAATCAGGACCAGCAGGGCTCCGCACACGAACCACAGGTCCAACGCATCGTTGAGGACCACCACCCCCAGTGCCACGCCTGCAACCGGCGTCAACAGCTGCAGCACGGACAGGCGTGACGCAAGGTATTTGGTCAGCAGCCAATACCAGCCCAGGAAGGTCCCCAGGACCAGAACCAGGGTCTGGAAGGTCAGGTTCGCTACCACCGCACCGTCGATCTCAAAGGTGGAGTGGCCCATGAAAAAGGTCAGCGGAAAGATCAACAGCGTCGCGATACTCACCTGGTAAAACAGGGTTTTCTCCGGTCGCGCACTGGCGAGCGTCGACGTACGCACTGCAATGGTGGTGGCCCCCCAGGCGGCTCCGGACAGCAGCCCGAGCCCATCCCCCAGCAGCGTGTTGCCCTGGGCACCGTCGCCCCGCCCCATGAAGGTAATGACGATGCCAAGAAACGCCAGCACCACGAAACACCATTGGCTGCCACTGAGACGTTCCTCCTCGCGCAGGAAATGCAGGCCGAAACTCGCAAACAAGGGGCCGGTGTACAGAAACACGGTGATATGGCTGGCACTGCTGTAGCGCAAGCCTTCAGCGATGAAGATCGATTCCAGGGCTACCAGGATTCCGACCACGATACCCGCGCCGACGGTGTTATCGCTGAACAGCCCGGCACCCTGGCGATACCACAGGTACCCCCCCAGGATCAGCGCGGAAATGGCATATCGAATTGTCAATTGCATCAGCGGATCGAGCTGCGACGCGGCCAGTTTGATCAATACCTGCTGCCCCCCCCATAACAGGCACAGGACCATCATCGTGGACACGGAAAAGACATCGAGGGATTTGCGTGTGTCGAGCATCGTCATAGACCTTGAGCCGCGGCATTGAAAAACATAGGTTCAAGGCTATGCGCATCACCTCTGGCAAGTAATCGATTTTTTGCTAAGGTGCTTGCATGAAACTCAACCTGGAAAAACCTCACCGCCTCCCTTCCCTCAGCGCCTTGCGTGCGTTCGAAGCCGCCTCACGCTGCCGCACGCTCACCGAAGCCGCCCAGGAGTTGTGCGTGACCGTGGGCGCAGTGAGCCGGCAGATCCGACAATTGGAGGATGACCTGGGGCTGAGCCTCTTTCATCGCACCGCTAACGGCGTAACCCTCAATGAGTCGGGGCAGCGCCTGGCCCGTGACGTGTCCAAGGCCTTCTCGCTGCTGCTCAAGGCCACTCAGGATATGCGCCCGCAGACCGGTGCCAGCATCGTGTTGACTTGCACGGTATCCATCACCAGTCACTGGTTGAGCAAGCGGTTGCCGGCCATCACCGCGTATGCTGGCGGTAACCTTGCGTTGACGATCGACCCTAGTTCCGAAGTGCGCAACCTCGACCATGGCGATGCCGATCTGGCGATTCGCTACTGCCCGCGCGAACTTGTGTTGAGCCATTCGGCGTTGCTGCTGCAGGACCGCTACTTCCCCGTTTGCAGCCCTGCCTACCTGAACAGCCTTGGGCCTGTCGACGAACCGCTGGACCTGGTGGGTGCGCGGCTGGTCCAGTCACCCTGGTACCACGACGATCGCTTGGGCAATGCCACTTGGGACGACTGGTTCACGGCGATTGCCAAGTGCGATACGCAGACGACGGCAGCGCTTTCCTTCAGCGGTGTGGGCTATGCCATGCATGAAGTGGCGCAGAATGGCGGGGTAATGATCGGCAGTTCTGCGCTGCTGCAAGACGAATTGGCCGACGGGCGCCTGGTAGCCGTGTTCGGCGACCGCCATCAACTCACCTCCCCTTACGAATACAGGCTGGTCTGGACGCAATCGGCACACCAGTCGCATGATCAGCAGTACCTGATCAATGGCCTGCTGCGCGCCGCCGGACAACCTTCGGCCTTTGCGCCGGGTAGGGTCTACGCCCCGGGGTAGGCCCCACCGTCCATATTGATGACCGCCCCCGACAAATAGGATGCTCTTGGACTGGCCAGGAACAACGCCAGATCGGCCACTTCCCCCGCGCGGGCAAACCTGCCCATCGGGATCGATGCCTGCTGTCGCGCCAGGGTCTGCTCAAGGCTTTCGCCGCTGCGTTGAGCCATGCGTTCCAGGGTCGCCTGGGTACGGGGCGTCAGGGTAAACCCAGGGTTGATCACGTTGATACGGATGCCTTGGCAGCCATAAGCCTGCGCCAACCCCTGTGACGTGAGGATCAACGCTGCATTGGCTGCACCGCCGGCGACATGCTCGGGCATTGCCACCCGGCCACCGATGCCGACGATATTGACCACCGCCCGCAGCGACGGCTGCGCCTGGCCAAGAAAATGGGCAAGCACCGCATGCTGGGTGTTGATGTAGGGGCAGAACTTGGCGCTGAACGCCTCCAGGTAATGGGCCGGAGTAAGTTGACTCACCGGGTGTCTCGCAGCGGCACCCGCACTGTTGACCAGCACGTTGATGGCGCCATGGCGCGCGCTGATTGCGTCAATGACCGCTTGAGCCTGATCGGCGTCTGACAGGTCGCCGGCAAAAGGATGCACGTGCAGGCCCGCTTCCTCGCACACGCGTTGCGCCTGCTCAAGCCGCTGATGTGACCTCGAAACAATTGCCACCCGCGCGCCTTCGGCGGCGAAAGCCTGGGCGCAGGCCAGGCCAATGCCTGAGCTACCGCCCGCGACCACTACCAGGCGTTGTTGCAAAAACAGATCCATTCGGGCGGGGCCTCCTTCAGGCGTTTTTTCTCAGCTGGTCAAGATAACGCTCCACTTCCCCGGACAGCCAATGGGAGAATTCGCGCTGCTTGTCTTCCGAACTTTCCCTGGGTGGCCACACCAGCCAATACGGATAGGCATAGGGCGCACTCACATCGCACAACTGGACCAGCTCTCCGCGCTCGATAGCGTCATGCACCAGACTGCGCCGCTCCAGCGTGATGCCCTGCCCCAGGCGAACCGCCTCCAACACCAGATTGGAGTCGTTGCTGCACAACCCCTTGCGTTCGTTGCCCATTTCAACACCCGCGGCCTCGCACCAGGGCAACCATGATTCAGTGTTGTAGATGATCTCGCTGTCGATGACCTCTTGCGGTGTTTGCGGCAGGCGCCCGCTATTGAAGTGGGGGGCGGCGACGACGACGACTTCATCGTGGAACAACAGCTTCTGCTCGACCCCTTCCCAATCCCCCTTGCCCATACGAATACCGATATCCACCGATTCCTGATGCAAGTTGGAGATGGTCAAGCTGGCTTGCAGACGAATGCTGATATGAGGGTAAAGCTGCTGAAAACGTGGTAGGCGCGGTAACAGCCAGGACCGGCCAAACGATGGCAATACCGCCACCACCAACTCACCCATCTTGGGCTGTGCCTGGATCAATCGCGTGGCTTCGGCGATATCGCCCAAGGCTTTTCGGATCTGCAACGCGTACAGCCGCCCATCCTCGCTGACACGCAAGCCTCGCCCTTCACGCACGAACAGGGTCAAGCCGACAATCTCTTCCAGCACCTTGATCTGCTGGCTGATGGCTGAATGGGTAACGTGCAATTCCTTGGCTGCCAGGGTGACGCTCCCCAACCTGGAAGTGGCTTCAAAACTGCGCAGGCAGGTCAACGGAGGGAATGCACTCATGTAAGCTAAACTAACCTATTGTGGTAAAAATTATCGATACTTCGAGGGCTACACTCAGGATAAAGTAACCTCAAATTAACAATCCTGCCAGCTGCAGGCGTCTTTTCGTTCCACCGTCACCTCGCGAACCGCGGAGCGTCTTCGATGAAAACCACGATCATGGAACAGAGCGTCTCGACCGCCCGTATCACTCAGGCTCCGCAGGTATTGCTGGCGAAAATGGCGTTGGGCCGACATTCCCTGAAATGGCTAGTGACCAAGGATCAACTACTCTCTTTCTGGTTGGAACAGCAAGCCTATGTCGTCGCGCTGAAAGGGCGTCATTGGATGACGTCCCAAGGTACCGATGTCTGCCTGGAACCCGGGGATTTCACCTGTCTTGCGCCGGGCCTGATTCTGCTGGAGGGCGACGGGGAAATCGCGCTGTTCCTGGCCGCCGACGAGGCCAGTCCTCGCGTGCGCGGGTTGCTCCTGGATCTCTACAAATACCTCAAGCATCCCCACTGCACTTTGAAAATTACCCTGACGTAAATGGAGGCTTCATGAAACTGGTTGGCATGCTGGACTCGCCCTACGTGCGCCGCGTCGCAATCTCCCTGGACCTGTATGGCGTCGACTTTGAGCATCAGCCGCTCTCGGTATTCAGCACCTACGAGCAATTTGCCCAAATCAATCCGGTCGTCAAGGCGCCCTCCCTGGTGCTGGACGATTCAACCGTGTTGATGGACTCAAGCCTGATCCTCGAATACTTCGAAGCGCTGGCGCCGGCCAACAGGAAGCTTTTGCCCGATCGCGCCAGCGAGCGCGCCCAGGACCTGCAATTGATCGGGCTCGCACTGGCCGCCTGTGAAAAAACCGTACAGATTGTGTACGAGCATAATCTGCGCCCCGCCGAAAAGCTCCACGAGCCCTGGCTCGACCGGGTAACCGGCCAATTACTGGCAGCCTACTCGACCCTGGAAAAACGCCTAGCCCACGCGTCCGACGAAAAGCTGACTCAAGGCGCCATTACCGCTGCGGTGGCGTGGTCGTTCAGCCAGTTCACGGTCGCCTCAGTGGTCAAAGCCGAGTCCTTCCCGTACCTGCAGCGTCACGCCAAGCGCCTGGAGGAACTCCCGGCCTTCAAGCAATACCCCATCCAGTAAACTGGCTCAAACGCCACGCGAGCCGGTCCCCACCGGCTCCTCGCCCTGCGCCCACATAAAAGCCCCCTATGTACACAGTATTTTTTTCACCTACCGCCAACGGTTATAAAATCCTGCTGATGCTTGAGGCCCTGGCGGTCAATTACGACATCTGCCACATCAACCTCGCCCGCGATGAGCAGCACCTTCCCGCGTATCTGCAGCTGAACCCGCACGCGAAGATTCCGGTGCTGCTCGACCACGATACCCAGCAAGTGGTGGTGGAGTCGGCGGCGGTGCTGCTCTACCTGGCGGACAAGCACGCCCGTTTTCGCGGGACGTCGCCCGAGCAGCGCTGGCAGGTGGTGCAATGGCTGATCTGGCAAGTCAGCAGCCTGGGACCGATGGCCGGCCAGAATTATCACTTCCACCATCAGGCTTCCCAACCCGAGGCATACTCGGCCAACCGTTATCTGAACCAGACCCGCACGCTGTTCCAGGTATTCGAGCAAGCCATCGCCGGGCGCGCGTTTATCTGCGGCGAATTTTCCATCGCCGACATGGCGATTTATCCCTGGCTGCGACTGCACAAGGTGCTGCACATCAGCCTGGAGGCGCTACCTCACACCGTGCAGTACCTGCAGCACATGGCCCAACGGGACGATGTTCGACGCGCCTATGATGCAGGCGCGCCGTATCATGAGCGCACGCACGGCGACGTCGACAAGCTTATGGCCATTGCCGATCGCCGCGCGACGGGCTAGACCGCCGTGGCGTACTTGCCTGCATGAAAGATCAGCGGGTTGCCTTCATTGAGTGTGAAGCTGATGACTTCGCCGATGAAAATCCAATGATCACCACCGTCGAACTCATTGCGCTTGATGCATTCGAACTGAGCAATCGCGCCATCGATCAACGGCAGTTGGTTTTCGCTGATTGCGTAGGGCACCTGGCTGAACTTGTCAGCGGTCGGCGTGGCAAAACGGTCGCTCAGCAGTTGTTGCTCATGGGCCAGTACATTGATCGCGAAGCCATCCGCCGCCTGGAATGCACGAGCGGTGTAAGATTCCTTGCGCAGGCTCCACAAGACCAGGGCCGGCTCCAACGACACCGAATTGAAGCTGCTGACCGTCAGTCCGGCAGGCGCGCCTCGATCATCCAAGGTTGTGACAACGGTGACCCCCGTGGCGTACTTGCCGTAGGCGTTACGCAACGCGCGCGTGTCCATCTGTTTTTCAAGCGTCTGCATTTCCCTGTCCACCTTTTCAGAGTTGGCCAACCACGGTGTGGTTGTCGATTGTCGTCAAGCATGCCGCCAGTATCTCCAGACCTTCGAGCAACACGGGCCGGGGAATGGTCAGTGGCATGAGAAAACGGATGACATTGCCGTATTGCCCGCACGCCAGCAGGAGCAAGCCGCGCTCGCGCGCGCATTGGATCAGTTGCCGGGCCAGGCGCGCAGAAGGTACACGGTGGGCCGCATCGTCAAACAGCTCCAGGGCAACCATCGCCCCCAGGCCGCGGATACGGCAATGGATACCAAGGGCGCCGGTGATTTCCTTGAGGTTGTCGCGCAGATCTTCGCCCAGTTCGCGGGCGACGTTGAGCAACCCTTGCTCATCGAATACCCGCAGGACGGCCAATGCAGCCGAGCAGGCCAGCGGGTTCCCGGCGTAGGTGCCACCGAGGCCGCCCGGCAGGGGCGCATCCATGATTTCAGCCTTGCCGGTCACGCCGGATAACGGCAGCCCGCCGGCAATCGACTTGCCGAACACAATCAAGTCGGCATGGACGCCCATTTGCTCCATCGCGAAAAAACTGCCGGTACGCCCCGCGCCACACTGTATTTCATCCGCGACCAGCACAATGCCATGCTGGTCGCACAAGGCGCGTAGCGCCACCATGAACGCCACAGGGGCTGCGACAAATCCCCCTTCACCCTGAACCGGCTCAATAACGATGGCAGCGATATCTTCCGGTGCGGCGTCGCTGCTGAAGATCCGGTAAATGCTGTTCATCGCCTCGACCACCGAAACGCCGGCGTCCGCATCCGGGAACATCGCCCGATAGACACCACCGGGCATCAGTCCCATGCCTTGGGCATAGGGGTTGACCTTGGCGGTCATCGCCAGGGTCATCAGCGTTCGGCCGTGATAAGCGCCGGTGAACACAATCACACCCGTACGGCGTGTGTGTACGCGGGCGATTTTCAATGCACTTTCTACCGCCTCAGAGCCCGTGGTCAGCAGCAGCGTCTTCTTGGCAAAATCGCCCGGCACCCTCGCGTTGATCGCTTCACACACCGCGATATAGCTCTCATAGGGCACCGCCGCAAAACACGTATGGGAAAACTGCTGCAATTGCGCCTGCACCGCGTCAACCACCTGCGGGTGCAGGTGACCGGTATTGAGCGCTGCAATCCCGCCGCAGAAATCCACGTAGCGCCGCCCTTCGACATCCCATAGCAGCGCATTGTCCGCACGCTCCACGTACACGGCATGGGCCTGGTTGACGCCCCGGGCGACTGCCTGGGTGCGTCGCTGCGCCAATGCCTGGGTTGTATCTTGCATACCCTTACCCTCTCGTAGACGACAGTCAAAGCGGCTCCAGCCTTCACCGGAGCCGCATGCAGTGGGGGAACTCAGCGAACCCGATAGGCTTGCAGCGCTGCATCTGCCTCGGCAGCCAGCTGCAGGCGGTCGCCGTAACGGTAGCTGTCGAGGAAGTCGAACTTGACCGGTGCATTGCCGCGATCAAATCGTGCCTTGAGCCCGCCCGGTGCGTCATTGGCCCACTTGAGCAACGAATCGGCAAACTCCTGGCTCGCGCGGGAGATGAAGCGGTTGGAGAAGTCGGCGAAATCGATCGGCAAATGCTCGCGCTGCTCTTCGAACAAGCGCTGCAATACCTCGATGGTCTGCGCTTCGCTCTGCTGGCCGGCACGGTAGGCTTCCATTGCGGTGCAGGCGGCCTCAAACAGCGCTTCGTAATACGGGCTCTCGATCGACAGGTGCCCAGCATAGGTTGCCGTCTCGAACGCCTGTTCCAACGCCTCGTTATCGCCGGTCTTGAGGTAGTCGGAGAGAATCTTGCGAAACCGCAGCACGCCAATGTAACTGCCACTGATCCACACCCTGAACCACGCATTCCAGAGTGGGAAGCTGTCGAACGCGGTAAAGGAGTTGGCCACCAGGCGGTCGTTCACTTTCACCACTTCCAGGCTGTAATCCTGATATGAGAGAAAGTCCTCCTTGCGCCAGACGTCAGTCTGGACCGCCTTGAGGATCTTCGGTGCCACCCGCGCAATCGACTCGAAGGTATTGACCAGGCCACGAGAAAACAAGGGGTCGACAAAACCCACTGCATGCCCGAGCAAGCAGTAACGATCCCCCACGCTTTCGCGGCTGGTGTAGTTGAGTCGGGGGGCTACGGTCCATTCGCGCACCCTGGCCGCGCCCTCGAAATGCCGGGCAACGGAAGGGTGATCGTCAAGAAACTGCTTGAACTCCACCTCTGGATCACCAGCAGGACCATGCTCGTCGATATCCAACTGCAGCCCGATGCTGCATAGCGGGTTGGTGGAGTGAGGATGATTGTTGAACGGGATGATCCACAGCCATCCTCCCTTGAACATATGGTGCAACGTGCTTTGCGCCAGGGGTGTAGGCGAACCGGAAGCCTGGGTCGACGCGATGACCTCTTCGTAGAGCTTTACCCCAGTCATATGCGTGAAGATCGACCGGGTACGCGCCTGCATTTCCCGGGCGCCCTGGCGTAGCTGGTACTTGTCGGCGATGGGCGAACGGTAACCCGCCGCGTCCACCACGTAGCGTGCGCTGAGCTGTTCGCGGCCCAGGTTCAGGATCATGCCGTCGGCGGTTTCTTCAATATCCTGAATCCGCGCTTGTTGCTTGATGGTCGCGCCGAGCCTGGCGGCCAGGGCCAGGTAATAGGCGTCCACATCCTGCCGGAACAGATGGGCCTCGGGGGCGATAACCGGAGTGGACACCACATCCAGCGGGTTATGTTCTTGGTGTTTGCCGTTCCAGGCAAAACTGAACGCCAACTTGATCCCGGCCGATGAGGAACCCACATGCTTGATCAGCGAATTGAGTTCGCCGGGGTAGGCCAACTCCGGTATTGCATAACGGTTGGCCAGGATTTTCAACAGCACAGCGCTCTCGGGCACCATCGATTCGCCCACTGCAAAACGCGGATGGGTGCCGGCGTCGATGATGACCACGCTCACACCTTCCTTGGCCAGGATAGCGCCCAACATGGTTCCGGCAATGCCACTGCCAATGATGGCTACGTCGTAAGTGTTTTCCATGACAACCTCGATCGGTGGTTATTGATTCAGTGAAAGTGCGCACTTGCGCGCTGTAGGAGTTCGGTGCTGACCTGAAGCACCTCGACGCTGTCCGTCTGGGCCTCGACCAGAAACAGATAGTCGGCCTGGCCCGTGGCTAGCCAATAGTCGGCCAAGCCTCGGGCAATGGCTTGAACGTCACGTCCAGGCATGGTCAGGACCAGCGTCGGTCCCTGGAAGCCATAGCGTGTGCAACAGATGGAGGTCGCCGCTCCGGCATTGGCGTTGATAAAGTCCGAGGGCGAAACACGGTCCTTGCTGGCCAGGCCTTCGACGATCCTGTCGGTGGTGGTCTTGGGATAAGCGTTGCCGTAATAAATGAACCCCACCTGAGCACGCACCGGGTCGAGGCGTTCGCGGTATTTGAGGTACAACTCGCTGACGCTGGATAGCACGCTGTAGACCGACGGGTCAGCGCTTTTGAGGCCTTTGCGCAAGCCTTCATCAAGGTCGTTGTAAGTGAAGTTGCTGGCATGAGCACGATCCAGGATTTTCATGAGACCCTCCTTGAAGTGACTTAGCTGTAGCGTTGGAACACAAGGCTGGTATTGAACCCGCCAAAGCCGATGGTGAGGCTCAGGCCGATCTGCGCCTGTGCCTGCAATGCCGTGCCGACGGGCAAGCGGAAATCCAGGTTCGCGATTGGCGTCTCAAGCCCGTGGATGGGCGGCACGACTCCGGTCTGCAGGCTCTTGACCAAGGCAATCGCCTCCAACGCCCCCGTTGCGCCCAATGTGTGGCCAAAGGCGCCTTTCGTGGCAAAGACGATGGGCTGGTAGCCGCTGAAGTAATCGGCATAGGCTGCGCTTTCCACCCGGTCATTGGTCAGGGTTCCCGAGCCATGGGCATTGACCAGGCCGATCTGGTTACGGTGAATCCCCGCCTCCTCCAGAGACCGGTCCAAGGCCAGGCGAATACCCATGCCTTGCTCGTCCGGCGCAGTCAGCCCGGCGGCATCGTTGGCCGAGCCACAGCCCAGCAGATAGGCATAGGGCTTGCGCGCCTCCTGCCCTTGACGCTCCAGCACCAGGAACCCCGCGCCCTCCCCCAGCAGCGTGCCGTCGTGATGCTGGTCGAACGCCCGCAGTCGAGTCGCCGACATGGTGCCCAACGCGGTATGGGCCAGGCGTTTGGAGCGGCCGAGGATATCCGCACCGCCACAGACACAGGTGTCGGCCAACCCGGCTCGGATCAGGTAAGCCCCCAGCATCAGCGCATCCGAGCCCGACGAGCACGCAGTGGACAGCGCCAACGGCTGCAAACCGAGGCGCTGCGCGGTGGTCACTACCCATTCATGCAGCGGATCTTCATGAAACGCCAGGCTGTCCAGGCGATACCCAAGGCTGGTGCCGGCAATCAGAAACTGCCGGGGGTTTTGCCCGCTGACGGCCACTCGGGCATCGTCCAGTGCCGCCTTGACCGTGCGTTGCGCCAGATCCAGCAGCCGTGCCTTCGGCTCGGCGATGTCGCAGTCCGGCAGGAAACCTGCCAGCGTGTTCTTGAGCGGATATTCGACGGGCAGATCACGTATGCCTGTCTGACCTTCTACCAGCCGCTCCCATACGGTCTGCAATTGAGACCCTAACGCGGTGTTCCATCCGAGACCTGTCACTACAACCTTGTTCATAGTGCCTCCAGCAGAAAAATCGGGAGTCGCCTCAGCCGTAGACCCGTTGAAATTCGTCAACCGGCTTGTCGTGCACTGGCGAGGGATAGTAGTTATCAAGCAACTCGCCCGAGACCAGCTCGATGCGCCGGGCAAACGGCTCGCTTTGCAGCCAGCGGTCGCTGTGGATGAAGGTTTCGTCGATATCGGCGGCATTGAAGCCCGGCAACTGCGATGGTTCGACGATCTTGCGGCGCTTCTTGTCCAGTACCTGGGCATAGGCCGAGGTATCGAAGTAGCGGATACGGTTGTCCTGTATCAGCGCGTTGATGCAGTGCCAGCGCTGTGGCAGGTACAGATAGTTGACGAAGATGTTCCTCACCGCGTAGACCTTCTGGCCGAGCAACTGGCTGACGAGCACGCCCGCCACGTTGGCCATTTCCGAGCAGAAACACGGCAACCGCGGCCCCTCGTCGAGCATGGCGTTGAGGTAGTCCAGGGGGCTGATCGCGGGAATCACCACGTCCCGATAGTGCTCATAGCGCTGGATGCAGGCTTCCCACTGGCTCGGGTCGAACTTCAACTTGACCACATTGGGCGGGTAGGTCTCGAACTGGTCGGACTCCTGCAGCACATGACACATGTACCGGGGAATCAACGCCATGACATCCTCCAGTGAGGACAACGCGTAGCGATTGATCACTTCGCGGGCCGCAGCCGTAAGCTGTTCATTCATAGCAGTCACCTACTTGTAATTGACGATGGAGCCGGCGTCCTGAAAGACCAGGTCAATGCGGCCGGGGCGCTCGTAGCGCTTGAGCAGTTTCAATATGTGTTGCTTGAACGAAGGGCCGTCGCAGGACGGCACGATGGACTGATCGAGCGTCACTTCCAGCTCGAATCCCGCCAGCGCCTGATGTGTCGGCTTGACCAGCGTTCGGCAACTGATGACCCCTGGCAGCGTGCGGCAGATGTGCTTGATCGCCCCAAGGTTGACCTTCTCATCGTTGATCACCAGGAAGTCCGATTTACGCCCTTTGAAAAACAGATATCCCTGCGCGTCCTGGGTAAAAATATCGCCGGTGCGCAACCATGTCGTCCCGTCGATATCGACCAGAGGCGATTTCGCGCTGCGCCCGATTTTGCTGAGCAGCAACGTATTGGATGACACCAGCAACTCCCCTTGCCAAGGGCTCTCGGACAGCCAGTCGAGCCTCACTTGGGTGCCCGCCAACGGTAGCCCCACCGAGGCATACCGGGCAGGGTCGACGCGATGGGCGGCCAACGTCGACACGCGGGGCCCGGCTTCGGTGATGCCGTACGTCAGATACAGCTCCAATTGCGGGTTTGCTTGCAGGCAACGCTGCACCTGCTCCGCCGGTACGTGGTCGCCCCCCACGCTCAATACGCGCAACCCAGGCGGTAAGCCGGACGGTTCGCAGGCATTGATCTGACGCAACAGCACCGGTGTCAGCGAACTCACCGTGATGCGATGCGCGGCGATATCGCGGGTGTATTGCGGCAGTAAAAAGGGCGGACCGCTGATGACCAACTGGGCGTCCAGCGTCAGGGTCGCAATGGCTTGGGCCACCAGTGCCGTCGAGTAATACAACGGTAGATTGACCAGCACCCGATCCTCTTTACGCAGCCCGATGCTGTGGGCATGTCGCAGGCCATTGGCTTGCAACGATTCGAACCGGTGCACGCAACCGCTGCTGAACGACGCTGAAGTGCCTGATGTGGTGATGATGACCTCACCAGGTCGCGTCGACGGCATACGCGGCGCATCGAAAATCAGCACACTCCAGCGACCGATGAGTTCAGCCCGTGCGCCTGGCCCATGGGGAATACCATCAATGCGCAGACTCGACTTCACCAACGCCGCGGCCTGGAAATCCTCGATGATCTGCCCAAACCGCTCAGACGGGGTAGTCGGCGCAATCAACGCCGGTACCAGGCCGCTGTTGAGCACAGCGAAAAACATGTGCAGTACATCGATCGTGTTCGGCAAGGCGATGACCACGACGTGTCCGGGCTGCAGCGGACTGGTTTGCCAGAACCTCAGGTAGTCCGTGTAAGTGTCAGTCGCTGTGCAATGATCGCCTACGGATGAGGTGGCCGAAATATTCAACAGTTTATCGGCAGGAAAGAACTCCCTGCTTCGTTCGATTGACACAAGGCTATTCATTTCAATGAGCCTCAAGCTTGTTGACAATAAAGTCAGACAGTGTCTTGCAATTAAAGAAGTTATCGGGCCCGAACTCTTCTTCACTGATCTTAATCTTGAATTCTTCTTCACATTGAAAACGCAATTCGATAAAACCAATCGAGTCCACGCCCACTTCCGAGGAGAACCCCGCCTCCTCTTTTATGTGCGACTCCGGGATATCCAGGTCCAACTTTTCGGAAACAATTTTCTTCAGAATCGCGATAACTTCTTGCCGGGTATGTACGCTCATGGAAACCTCGCTTTTATCAAAGAAAACAACGGGTATTACAGGTCAGTGAGAACTTCGCGTTTGCAGCATTTCTTTCGAAAGAAATACATGGGGATCCGGGCGTAACAGACGCCGGACCAAGGGTGTCGTCGTTGCAGTAATAATCAGCGCCATGAACACCAGGATGGTGTAGGCATCGATCGAGATCAGTTTGAGTTCCAGGCCAATCGCCAGGATGATCAGCTCCATCAACCCACGGGTATTCATCAGGGCGCCGACAATGGCCGAATCGGTCCGTTGCAGACCGCTGACACGCGCCCCCAGATAGGCGCCACCGAACTTGCCAACAAACGCACACACCAGGAATACGCCGAGCCAGATCAGGTTTTCCTGACTGCCAAGGCTGGCGAACGAGGTTTTGATCCCGGCGTAGGCGAAAAATACCGGCAACAGGACAAAGTTCAGAAACCCTTCCACCTGGTTGCGCCAATAGTGAGTGAATTCAGGCACCTGCTTCATCATCAAGCCGGCGAGCAGCGCTCCGATTGCACAGTGCAGGCCCAACCAGTCAGTGACCCAGGCACACAGCAATACGTAGCTGATCACCATGGGCATGATCGCCGCGTGCTCGTCCCGCGCCTGGGCGCGGCGGATAAAGGGGATGACCAGGTAGCGTGTCAGGCCATAGAAACCGACGAATGCCACCAACAGTTGCGCAGCGAAATAGCGAGCATCGAGGGGATTGCCATCCACTCGGGAGCAAAACACTATCGCGCCCAATATCACCCAGCCCACTACGTCGGTGATCACAGCCGCACGCAACGTGACGTGGGCCACCAGCGTTTCCTGCAAGGCGAGGCTCTGGACGATCCGCGTCATGACCGGCACCGCAGACACTGCTAACGCAACACCGCAGAACCAGGCGAACCCCCATTTCGAATAGGTCGGCGCCAAGTGTTCATGGGCAACCAGCGCCACGCCTACGCCCAAGGCAAAGGGCAAAACCAGCCCGAGCAGGGCAATCGCCAAGGCGGCGAAACGCCCCTGTGCCGATGCTTCGGGGTGTCGTTGATTGATGTGCACACCGACTTGGAACATCAGGAAGATCAGCCCCAGGTCGGCAACATGCGCCAACCACCCGATGTGCTGGGTTTCAAACAGGCCCACGGACTGACCAAGGGATGATTCCAGGCGCCCGAACACCGTTGGCCCGAGCACGATACCCGCGGTTATCTCGCCCACGACGCGACATTGTCCAAGGCGCTCAGCCAGCCAACCAAATAGGTGACAAGCAAGTAATATAACGGCCAGTTGTATGAAAAACATAGTGAAGTACCCATGCAGTACAACGATTGAAAGAGCCACACAAGACGCCGAACTTCAGGCATGCCTTCGGCATCCAGGCACGGTTTAAACCCACCCGCCACACAGTCATTGGCAGTCCAGCAGTCCATCCATCTATAAAACTTAGCGATGCGTGCGCAGTTTACTTATCAACACTATCGGCAATCGAAAGTTCGACAACTGCGCGGGCGCCAGGCGAACGCATCAAGTAGTTGGCAGCGCCGCCCGTCAACGCAAGTAAAAGACTCGTCCAACAAATACCGGCCCAGCCGAAATAAGCATGAATGACCGGCGCAGCTATCGACCCTATGGCGCCGCAGCCATAATAAAAAAACATATAAAGTGCAAACAGGCTATTGCGCTGGAGCGGATCTATTTTCAGCACGGTCGTTTGATTGGCGACTTGGGCGCTGAAGCAACCCAAGTCAAACAGCACCACTCCCGCGACAATCGCGAGCAGAGAATAGGGAAACACCAGCAACACAAGCACGCCCAGTCCGGTCATGCCGAAGCCGGCGCCAATCACCTGTCGGCTTCCCCACCTGTCTGCCCATTTTCCGGCCGGCCGAGCCATCAACAATCCTGCCAGCCCGGCCAGGCCGAGCATGCCTGCCTGTGAAGGGCTCAACGACATAGGTGCGCTGCTGACGTGGAGCATCAATGCGACCCACAACAAGCTGAAAATCAAAAACCAACAGCCTCCCAATAACGTAGCCCAGCGTAATGCCCCGTGGCGCATGAACAGAGGCGCAAGACCGAGGAGCAATTGCCGATAACTGGCACTGCGCCGGGTTTCGATATAGGGCAACACCGCTCGACTGGCCAAGGCCAGCAGCAGCATCAGCAGCCCCACCACCACGAGCATCCCACGCCAGCCAAATTGATCAGCCAGAACACCGCCCATGAACCGCGCCAGCAGAATACCGGCGGCGATACCGGCACCCACCAGCCCGACCGTGCTGCCCTTCGGGTCAATCTGAAAGCCTAGGGCGTTGAGCTGCACCGCATTGGTGGCCATGGCGCCAATCACGGCACCGAGGCCGATCATGTACAACAGGTGCGTGCCGCAAGCCGCCAGCAACAATGCCAAGCCCAACACCAGAAATTGAAGGCTGACCACGCTGCGCTTGTTCCGCGAATCGCCTAGGGGCACCAGCAGCATGATCCCCAGCATGTATCCAACCTGGGTACTGCCGGCGATCAAGCCGGTGGCCGACACGGGGATGTTCAACGAGACCGCGATGGCCGGCAGCACAGGCTGCAATACGTAATTGTTGGCGATGGACAGCCCTGCGGCGACAGCCACAAACCCCGTGACGAATCGCGTGTCTGATAGGCTCATATCAACGCTCTCCGTCAACGATTCCGTTGGGCAACCACTTCAATGCCCACCAGCATTTGCGGCTCGGCGAAAGGCAGCACATGCAACAGCGTGAACGCCGGCCGGATATCACGAAAGAAGGCGCCATGGACCTCGGCCGCCTGCCGCCACTCCGTCAATTGCGTCAGGTACATGCGGCTTTGCACCACGTCTGTGAGGGCGAAACCGGCGTCCTGCAGGATGCGGCTGATCTTTTCCAGGATGACGCGAGTCTGCTCGGCGACATTGGACGCGACGATGATTCCGTCGGGCCCGAGTGCGCCCGTCTTGGAGATGTATAGGGTGTCATCCACTTGAACCGCCCGGGAAAACCCGAACACTTCCTCCCAGCTGGAGCCCGATGAATACCTTTCGCGCATAGTTCATCTCCTTATGAAACGGGGCCTGATGCGGCTTAGGTATGGAGCAGTGATCTTTCGGATCCAATGATCAAAACCATACGCCCGACGCCTCGGAGATGTCTAGGTTCAAGAACGCATATAGTTAACCTAAACTACCAATAAGAACGAAATAGACCGCTTAAAACCCGCCTTCATTTAAGAAAAACTACACTATCAATTAACATCCACTACCAGATCGAAACGCCTTCATCGGCAAAATTGTCTTGATTTCAAGCTGTTGGCCGACAGCTCGACTGACCGGTCCGAAGGGCACCCGAATGCTCACTGGCGCGCCTGACCATTCGTCGGCTAACGCATATTGGCGGGAGGGGGAGGAGTATATGCACAAGCGAGTTGACAGACTGCTCCTGCGCAAGAGCAGTCCATTGAAGTCGACATTCGGATGGAGGGTGCGACGCGGTTAAACCCAACCGCCATCCACAATAAAGTTCTGCGCCGAACACATCGCCGAGGCATCGGAGGCGAGAAACAACGCCATGTTGGCGATGTGTTCCGGCAAAACGCTCCCCGGCAAACACTGACTGCGGCTGATCAGTTCCTTGGCGGCATCGTCGACCCACATCGCCAATTGTTTTTCCGTCATCACCCAACCCGGCACCAGCGTATTCACGCGGATGCGGCTCGGCCCCAGTTCCCGGGCCAGGGCGCGGGTCATGCCGTGGGCGGCGGCCTTGCTGGCGGCGTACACCGGGTAGCCGGCGGAAGCCATCATCCAGCCGACGGAGCCGAGGTTGATGATCGCCCCGCCGCCCGCGTTTTTCATCATCGGCACCACGGCCTTGGCGGCGAAGAAGGCGTGCTTGAGGTTGACGGAGATGAGCCGGTCGAACATTTCCGAGTCGACTTCTTCCAAGCTGTGGCGTACGTCATTAGCGGCATTGTTCACCAGCACGGTGATCGGCCCCAGCGAGTGTTCGAAACGAGTGATGGCGGCTTTATAGGCTATCTCGTCGGTGATGTCGCAATTGACGAATTCCACCGTGTGCCCTCGCGAACTCAGCAAAGCCGCCAGGCGTTCGCCCTGGCTTTGCGCGCGGTCGACAAAGCCGACCTTGGCGCCTTGGGCCGCGAAGGCGCGCACCATGAATTCGCCAATGCCTGAGGCGCCTCCAGAGATCAGGACAGTCTTGCCTTCAAGGTCGGGATAAACGGGGTGATGAGTGGTCATAAAAGGTTGCCTCGCTTAATTAGTCTTATTTTATTTTGCAAAAATGCGGTTTAAGGCTATAAATTCGCTGTCATATCGACAAAATATCGCACATTAGTAGAACTATTCCACTCAAAACAACAAAAGGAAGTTCGACCATGAAGCACCCTCGTTACCTGCTTTCGGGCCTCGCCCTGTCCATGCTGGTCGCCAGCGGCGGCGCCCAGGCGGCGGGCCTTACCAGCGAACACAAACCGTTCGGTAAAACCAATGACGGCACCGCCGTCGAGCAGTACATCCTGCGTAACAGCCATGGCATGCAAGCCACGGTGATCACCTACGGCGGCGTGTTGCAGTCGCTGAAAGTACCGGACAAACATGGCAAGCTCGACGACGTGGTGCTGGGCTTTGACGACGTGCAAGGCTATCAGAGCGGTACGGCGTTCTTCGGCGCGACCATCGGCCGTTTCGGCAACCGTCTGGCCGGCGGCGCCTTCGAACTCGACGGCAAGCGCTACCAGGTGCCACTCAACGACGGCCCCAACTCGCTGCATGGCGGCGCCCAGGGCTTCGACAAGCGGGTGTGGAAAGCCACGCCGGTCAAGGCCAAGGACTCGGTCGGCGTGACCCTCACCTACCTGTCCAAGGACGGCGAGATGGGCTTCCCCGGCAACCTGAAGACCGAAGTCACCTACCGCCTCAACGACAACAACGAACTGCACATAGACTACAGCGCCACCACCGACAAACCGACGGTGCTCAACCTCACCAACCACAGCTACTTCAACCTGGCCGGCGCGGGCAATGGCGACATCCTCAAGCAGGTCGCCACCTTGCATGCCAGCCATTACACGCCGGTGAATGCGACGCTGATTCCCACCGGCGAACTGGCGCCGGTCAAGGGCACACCGATGGACTTCCTCACGCCGACGCCGATCGGCCAGCACATCAAGGACGATCACCCACAGCTCAAATTTGCCGAGCCGAAACAGGGTGGGTTCGACTTCAACTGGGCGCTGGATACCCAGGGTGACGTGAAGCAGTTGGCGGCCGAGGTGCATGATCCTGCGTCCGGGCGGCGCTTGCAGCTGTTTACCACCGAGCCTGGGGTGCAGTTCTATACCAGCAACTTCCTCGATGGGTCGGTGAAGGGCAAGGCAGGCAAGACCTATCAGCACTGGAGTGGGTTTACGTTGGAGACCCAGCATTTTCCGGATGCGCCTAATCAGCCTGAGTTTGCGTCGACCCGCCTGAACCCAGGGCAGACCTACACCCAGAACACTGTCTTCAAATTCTCCGCGGACTAAACTTGTGTGAGGGGCTTGCCCCGATAGCAGAGTGTCAAAGACAGCGATGCACACTGACACACCGCTATCGGGGGCAAGCCCCCTCCCGCATTTGGAACTACATTTGGCTTGGGATCAGCGTTGTTTCATGCGGTCGATGACCACCGCCAGCAGCAGGATCGAGCCGCGGATCACGTACTGGTAGAAGGTGTCGATGTTCTTCAGGTTCATCGCATTCTCGATGATCGCCAAAATCAACACGCCGGCAATCACATGACGGATCATCCCCACCCCGCCGCTCAGCGACACCCCGCCCAGCACACAGGCCGAGATCACCGTCAGCTCGAAGCCCTGGCCGATCATCGGCTGGCCGGAGGTCATGCGCGAGGCGAGGATCACCCCGGCCAACGCGCCGATCAGGCCGTGCACGGCAAAGATCAGGATCTTGGTGCGGTCCACATTGACGCCCGCCAGCAACGCCGCTTCCGGGTTGCCGCCGATGGCCATGGTGTTGCGCCCATAGGTGGTGTAGTTGAGCAGCCAGCCGAAGAACAGGAAGCACAGGATCGTGATCAGGATCGGCACCGGCACCCCCAGCAACTGGCCGTTGCCGAAAATGAAGAACTGCTCCTGGGACACCCCCACCGCCTTGCCGTTGGCGAAGATGTACGCCAGGCCGCGCACGATCTGCATGGTCGCCAGGGTGGTGATCAGCGCGTTGACCCGCAGCTTGGCGATCACGATGCCGTTGATCAGCCCCACCATCAGGCCCATCAGCAAGGCGGCGCCAATGCCCAACAGGACGCTGTCGGTGTCGCGCATCACAATCGCCGCCACCACCCCGGCGCAGGCGATCACCGAGCCCACTGACAGGTCGAAATGCCCCGACGCCAGGCAGAACAGCATGGTGCAGGCGGCGATGCCCACGGTGGAAATCGCCAGGCCCAGGCCACGCATGTTCAGCGGTGACAGGAAGTTGTCGATGAGCAAGGCGCACAGCAGGAAAATGCTCACCGCCGCCAGCAGCATCGCCCAGTTGTCCAGCAGTGCACGCAGGTCCAGAGGCTTGCGCGCCGTGGGCAGCACGTTGTGTTGAGTAGTCATAGTCGTCTCTCAGTTCGCCACGCTGCGCGGCAGGGCCAATTGCAGCAGGTTGGATTCGGTAGCGTCTTCGCGGGTTTGTTCGCCGCGCATCGCACCTTCGCACAGCACCAGGATGCGGTCGGAGATGCCCATCACTTCCATCAGGTCGCTGGACACCACAATCACCGCAATGCCCTGGGCCGCCAGGTTATGGATGATCTGGTAGATCTCGGCCTTGGCGCCGATATCGATGCCACGGGTCGGTTCGTCCAGCAGCAGCACCTTCATCGGCATCGACAGCCAGCGACCGAGAATGGCCTTCTGCTGGTTGCCGCCGGACAGGTACATGATCTTCTGCGCGGCGTTCGGCGTCTTGACCTTCATGGCCTGGATCTGCTGGTCGGCGTTGCCCTTTTCCCAGCCCTCGCGCAGCAGCCAGCCGAACGTGGAGTGGGCACCGCGTGCGCTGATATTGATGTTCTCGGCGACGCTGGACAGCGGGATGATGCCTTCCTTCTTGCGGTCCTCCGGGCACAGCAGCACGCCGGCGGCGATGGCATCCCTGGGCGAGCGCAGTTGCAGCGCCTGCCCGCACAAATGCAGGCTGCCGGCACTGGCGCGCTCCAGGCCGCTGAGCAGCCGGAACAGCTCGGTGCGCCCAGCCCCGACCAGCCCGAACAGGCCAAGGATCTCGCCCTTGCGCACACCGAAACTTATCGGCTCACGCAGGCCGGGACCGAGCAGGCCATCGACCTTGAGCGCGACTTCGCCGTGCTCACGCGGGCGGTAGTCGTAAATGTCCTGGATATCGCGACCCACCATGCACGTCACCAGTTG
>NZ_MDGK01000015.1 GCF_001870465.1 Pseudomonas extremorientalis | reverse complement strand
GGGGGCAAGCTGAACTGGCCTAATGATTTTGGACACTTCAATCGGGCGCTATGATAGCGCCCAAATCTGAGGTGTTTGGATATGCGTAAATCTTATTCGAGTGAGTTCAAGCTCAAGGCTGCCAGCATGGTGCTGGATGAAGGTCAGCCGGTTACCGAGGTCTGTGCCAGCCTGGATATTGGTCCTACTGCTCTGCGCCGTTGGGTCGATCAAGTGCAAAAAGAACGCTTGGGCTCGACTCCGGTGGGAGCCAAGGCAATTACCGCTGATCAACGAGAGATCCAGAGACTCAAAGCCCTGCTCAGGGAGAAAGACCTGGACATTGAAATCTTAAAAAAGGCCAGTGCTCTCCTGCTTTTGGACGCCAAAGATCATTCACGCTGATCGATGAGCTGGACGAGCAGTACGGCGTTAAAAGGTGTTGCCGGGCGTTCGGGGTTAACCGCAGCAGCTTCTATGCCTGGCGCCAGCGCCAGGGCAGAGCAAATCCTGAGCGGGAAAAGCTCAAAGCCGCGCTGGTCAGGCACCACAAGGCGTCGAGAGAGTCGGCGGGCGCACGTACCTTGTCCAAGGAGCTGCAAGCCAAAGGACATCGTGTCGGACGTTACATGGCTCGCAATTTGATGCGCGAGGCTGGCATCGCTAGTCGTCAGCGCAGGCGCCATAAGTACAAGTCGCCGGGCGTGGAGGCCTTGGTGGCGCCGCATGTGCTCAAGCGGAAATTTGATGTGACGGCGGTTAATCAGGTGTGGTGTGGCGACGTAACGTACATCAAGGTCGGCAAGCGTTGGATGTACTTCGCCGCCGTTCTGGATCTGTACGCTCGCAGGATCGTAGGCTGGTCGTTCTCGATGATTTCGGATGCCAACCTGACCTGCGAGGCACTACGCATGGCAGTTGAGCTACGCGGCCATCCCGAGGATGTGTTGTTTCACTCTGACCAAGGTTGCCAGTACACCAGCCATAAATTCCGAAACGCGCTTGTGAAGCATGGGTTTAGGCAAAGTATGAGCCGTAAAGGCGAGTGCTGGGACAACGCCCCGATGGAGCGTTTCTTTGGTAGTTTGAAATCCGAGTGGGTTCCTGAAACGGGCTACAAACTGGAGCATGAGGCCCGGGCAGATGTGCAGCGCTATGTCTCGCGCTACAACATCAGCAGGCCTCACAGCTACAACGACTACCGGTCGCCGGTCGCGAAGGAAAGGTTGGCGGCATGAACCTTAATCGGTGTCCAAGATTACTTGACCAGTTCAAGCCCCCTCCCACACTTGGCCTGCGTACACCGGTCAACATGTGGGAGGGGGCTTGCCCCCGATGAGGCCCTGCCAGCCACCCCCGCACTTATCTGGTGCGACACCGGAAAATTTCAAACGCCAAACCATCCCCCAGACGACAGTTGCGCCGCTTTACGACACGGTTGTAAGGCATGGCATGTCCGCTGCAACACCTTGAATCATTCCAAACCGTTCAGGGAGCGCGTCACGATGAACACACAACTCAAACCCACCTTAGGCACTCTGCACTTATGGGGCATCGCCGTCGGGCTGGTGATATCCGGGGAGTACTTCGGCTGGAGCTATGGCTGGGGCGTCGCCGGGACCCTGGGCTTCCTGGTGACCTCATTGATGGTCGCCGCGATGTACACCTGTTTCATTTTCAGCTTCACCGAACTGACCACCGCGATTCCCCATGCGGGTGGTCCGTTTGCCTACAGCCGTCGCGCCTTTGGTGAGAAAGGCGGCTTGATCGCGGGGCTCGCGACCTTGATCGAATTCGTTTTCGCACCGCCCGCCATCGCCTTGGCCATCGGCGCCTACCTGAATGTGCAGTTCCCGGCGCTGGACCCCAAACACGCCGCCGTTGGTGCCTACATCGTGTTCATGGGCCTGAACATCCTCGGCGTCAAGCTCGCCGCCACCTTCGAACTGGTGGTGTGCGTGCTCGCCGTCGCTGAGTTGCTGGTGTTCATGGGCGTAGTGGCGCCCGCCTTCAGCTTCAGTAACTTTGCCCTCAATGGCTGGGCCGGTTCCGACACGTTCGGCGCACCGGCGATTGCCGGCATGTTTGCCGCAATTCCCTTCGCCATCTGGTTCTTCCTTGCCATCGAAGGCGCCGCCATGGCCGCCGAAGAAGCCAAAGATCCGAAGCGCACCATTCCAAAGGCCTACATCAGCGGCATCCTGACCCTGGTGATCCTGGCCATGGGCGTGATGTTCTTTGCCGGCGGCGTGGGTGACTGGCGCACCCTGTCCAACATCAACGACCCACTGCCACAAGCCATGAAAACCGTGGTCGGCGACAGCTCCGGCTGGTTGCACATGCTGGTGTGGATTGGCTTGTTCGGCCTGGTGGCCAGTTTCCACGGCATCATCCTCGGCTACTCGCGCCAGTTCTTCGCCCTGGCCCGAGCCGGTTACCTGCCGTCTTTCCTCGCCAAACTGTCGCGTTTTCAGACACCCCATCGCGCAATCATCGCTGGCGGCGTGGTCGGCATCGCGGCGATCTACAGCGACGGCCTGATCAACCTCGGCGGTATGACACTGACCGCAGCGATGATCACCATGGCGGTATTCGGCGCCATCGTGATGTACATCATGAGCATGCTCAGCCTGTTCAAACTGCGCAGGACCGAACCGCTGCTGGAACGCACCTTCCGCGCGCCGGGTTACCCCATCGTGCCGGGCATTGCCCTGGTGCTGGCGGTGGTGTGCCTGGTGGCCATGGCTTGGTTCAACGCGCTGATCGGGCTTATCTTCCTGGGCTTTATGGTGGTGGGGTTCGCCTACTTCCAGATGACTGCGCAAGACCGTGCCGATGCACCGGCGGATGCGATGTTGACCGGGCTCTGATCTACTGCGAGGCAGAACGGGCCTACACTGAACTAGTAAGAAAGCCCGTCACTCAAAGCAGTTATTACCGTGGGAAAACTCTCCCGCGGCAATCTGCCTCAAGGAGAGCCTTATGCCGTGGTATGCGTGGTTGATTATGGTAGTTGCGATCGGGTCGATCGTCGGTGGACTGATGATGCTGCGTGACAGCGCCAACAAAGTGGAACTCACCGACGAACAACGCAAGCGCGTGGCCGAGCGCAACGCCCAGGCGGATGCCAAGGATGCGCAGGACCGCTGAGCCTTGGCTACTCCCAATCCGCCTTGGCAATATGCAACCCGTGCTGCCCCTTGTAGGCAGCACGTTCCGGCTGGCTCCAGCCATTGAGCAACGCATCCTCCAACGTGTAGATCTCAACCCCCAACGGACGGCATACCGTCAGCGGGTCCTGCGCCTCCGGCCCCCACATCGGCAGCGACAAATCCCCACCGGGGCACGTCGACAGCGCGCATAGCAAATCAATCTCGGCAAAGAACTCCAGGTAGTCGCCCTTCTGCGCGGGGCAGGCCTTCATGAAGTACATGTCGTCGTGATTTAGACCGGTGCACTGGAAAATATTCAGCACGTCATGCACGTCGAATTCCGTCAGACCGTGAGGCAACACCGCGCGTGTCAGGTTGGAGTGGCAATGGTGATGGAAATCCTCACCGGTCAGCATCCGATTCACATAGGGATCACAACGTGTGCCAAGCAAATCATGCAGCCGCCCGCCGTGCTCATCAATGCCGTAGCTGGCCAGGCTGTCATCGGTGATCGTCACCAAAGGCCGCAGGAATGGCAGGTTCGACCACAAGCGGTCATGGGTGCTGACATGGGCGCCCTGCAACTGCCGGGTGCGAGCCGCCCACAGGCGCTCACGGGGGTCATTGGCATTCCATACGTTGAAATCACCCACCTGCGGGCCAACCGGCGTGGTCACACGGAACACATGCCCGGCGGGCACCTTCCACGCCCTGCCCGTACGAATCGGCACCTCAAACTGCTCGATCAGCGTGCGCTGGTCTTTTCGATCACGGATGCGCTCGTAAAACGCTGTGTCGACCTGCAACGCCGAACCTTTACTGACCTGATAAGCGGCCGGATAGTCTTTGTACATGGGGCGGATCCTCGATCAGGGGTGGTTAAACAAGGCCAGGGACAAGCGTTCCGAATCATCCAGGTAGAGGCTCATCGCCTCCCCCGCCGCCGGTTTATCCTGCCGGACCAATAACGTGTAGATCTCACGATCACGCTCCAGCCACGGCGACTGGAAGCGCCGCTCATCGGGCGCGGCGCAGAACACCAGCCGCAGCTGGGCGATGACCTGGGCAAAAAACTCATCGAACAACGGGCTGCGCATCAACCCGACGATGTGCTGGTGAAACACCAGGCTGTGGGTGGCGACCGCACGCCAGTCTTCGCGCTCGCGGGCCAGGGTGGTGGCATCGATGGCGTTCTGCATGCGCCTGGATTGATCCTCTGTCAGACGGCCGCTCTGGGCGATGGCCTGCAGCTCCAGGGTGCGGCGCACGACAAATAAATCCCGCACTTCCTCGCGCGCGACCCGCCGGACCATCACGCCTTTATTGCGCACATAACGGGTCAACCCTTCTTGCCCAAGGCGGTGCAACGCTTCACGGATCGTATTGCGCGATGCGTTGTAGGCGTTGACCAGTTCCACTTCGACTAATGGCATGCCTGGCAGCAATCGCCCGCCGATGATGTCGGCGCGGAGCTCCAGGGCAATCTGGTCGGCTAGAGACAAACTGAGTGTCATGGTTACCTTCACGATTGTTGAACAATCCTTGACGGGCAGGTAATCACTTTCCATGCCAACGTGTCAGCGTGTAAAAAGATTCAAGTCGGTTAAAATGCCAGCCTGTCACTGAGGCCCACCTATGCGTTACTCATCCGACCACAAAGCCAAGACCCACCAACGCATCATCAAGGAAGCCTCGGTACGCTTTCGTCGCGACGGGATCGGCGCGACCGGCTTGCAGCCTTTGATGAAAGCCCTGGACTTGACCCATGGCGGTTTCTACGCGCACTTCAAATCCAAGGACGAACTGGTGGAAAAGGCGCTGCAAGCCGCAGCTGCCGAGCTGGATGCGCATTGCGAGATATTGTTCAGCCAGGACCGGCCGCTGGAAGCATTCATTGATAGTTACCTGTCTGAATGGCACCTGATCTCGCCGGCTGAAGGCTGCCCATTGCCGACCATGTCTTCCGAGTTGGGGCTGAGAGGCCAACACAGCGCGACTACAGATGCTGTGCTCGGCGCAAGGCTTCAGCAGATTGAGACAGCGCTGGGGGATGGACAACGTGATGCACAAAGCCTGGTGATGATGTCGACACTGGTGGGTGCCCTTGTGCTGGCTCGAAGTGTCCAAGACTCGGCAATGGCGATGCGCATCATGGGTGTGGTGCGGGGAAGCTTGAAAACCCAGGTTTCACAAGATGAAAAAGCCGGCCAATGACCGGCCTCCCCTCATTGGATTAGTTGATGACAAGCCTATCGCGATTCTTTTCCAGCAGAGCCTTGCCGATCCCCTTAACTTCCAGCAACTCATCCACCGCAGTGAATGGACCATTGCTTTCACGATAGGCAACGATTGCTTTGGCTTTGGAGGCACCGATGCCGAAAAGGTCACGACGAAGGGTTTCGGCGTCAGCGGCATTCAGATTGACCTTGGCGGACTGCTCGTTTTTGGACATCTGCGCTGAGATGGGGGTTGGAGCTCCGGGTTTTACGGAAGGGGCTGCGGTGGTTGTTACGGATAGAGTAGCGAGGAAGGCGAAGACCAGGGAGGTGATGTAGGTGTTTTGCATTGTGACGCTCCATGACATTGATAAAAGAAAAGCAGCTTTTCCAAAGCTGCTTTTCTAACTTAGGCGATGTTGGACATTCGTCAAAAATGCTTGAGTAACAGAGTGTTAAATCACGGCTCGAGGCGGCGTTGTTGGTAGATCCAGTCGACGATTTCGCCATCGGGGGAGTAGCCGCTGACGGTGTCGCGCAAGAGTTGGCGGACACGAGTGTAGTCGTCCTCCTCTACCGCAGCCAATAGTTCCGTCAGTTTGGCTTTAAGTGCTTCCCAAGACAGGTGGTCTTCATTTGCACTCATAATCATTGGATGCCTGGTGGCAACTACGTTGTCGCCAATGAGTAACTCTTCGTAAAGTTTCTCGCCGGGACGCAGCCCAGTAAACTCAATCGCAATATCACCATGAAGATTTTTTTCGGAGCGCACACTCAGACCCGACAGGTGGATCATTTTCTCCGCAAGTTCCACGATTTTTACCGGCTCGCCCATATCCAACACAAACACATCGCCGCCTAGCCCCATAGACCCGGCCTGGATCACGAGTTGTGCTGCCTCAGGGATAGTCATAAAGTAACGCGTGATCTTGGGATGTGTGACAGTCAACGGACCGCCGGATTTGATCTGCTTGTGAAACAGCGGGATAACAGAACCGGACGACCCAAGCACATTCCCGAACCGAACCATAGTGAAGCGCGTTTTATTAACGCGTGAAATATTGGACCTATCACCAAATAGTACGGGGGCCAATTCACGACTGAGTGCCTGCAGCGTCAGTTCTGCCAAGCGTTTGGTGCTACCCATTACGTTGGTTGGGCGGACAGCTTTATCGGTTGAAATCAGAACAAAGTTAGCAACGCCTGCCTGCAGTGCAGCCTGGGCAGTGTTGAGTGTGCCTATTACGTTATTCAATACACCTTCGGCAATATTATGCTCAACCATCGGTACATGTTTATAGGCCGCCGCATGATAAACAGTGTCCACGTGCCAAGTCTTCATGACGTCCAGCAACTTTGGCTGATTACGCACAGAACCTAAAATAGGCAAGATTTTGACTGACAACGACTCACGCGCAACCCGTTGTTCCAGCTCCGACAGGATACTGTAGAGATTAAATTCGCTGTGTTCAAACAGCAACAATGTCGTCGGCTTAAGGGTCAATATCTGTCGACACAATTCAGATCCGATTGAGCCGCCGGCGCCGGTGACCAAAACACTCTGCCCCTTGATGCAATGTTCCAGCAAATCCTCTTGGGCAGGAACTGCGTCACGGCCAAGCAGATCGGCGATATCAACTTCCTGGATATCGTCTACCTTGACTCGACCACTGGCCAGGTCCATGAAACCTGGGACGCTTCGTACGTGAAGCGGAAACCCCTCGAGAAACCCTAGAATTTCGCGGCGTCGACCACGATTTGAAGAGGGGATCGCCAGCAAGATTTCCTCCGCCCCGGTCGCGTCGATCATGCGCTGAATATGCTTTGGCTTGTAGACCTGCAGGCCCGAAATGACGCGATCACTGATGCTTACATCGTCATCAATGAACGCTACCGGTCGCATCACCCGTCCCATCCGCAGAGCCGCTACCAACTGATTACCCGCGGCACCTGCTCCATAGATAGCCACTTTAGGCAACCCATTGTCGCGACTCGTGAACGGCACATGTTGTGCCGCGGTGAACCAGTCGCCCAAAAAGTACTGGCGCATCGCCAAGCGAAGTCCGCCTATAGTGATAAGGCTAAGCCACCAATAGTTGAAAATGATTGAACGCGGCACCACGTTCTGATGATTGCTATACCAGTAAACAGCAACTGCCAAAATCAAAGATGAAAGGCTTACAGCCTTGACAATGGCGATCAGTGCATCGTTACCAAAATAACGCATGACCGCCCGATACATACCAAAACGAACAAACAAGGGAATTGCAATCAGGGGCGCAGAAATAAAGAGCCAGAGATGCATGCGGATTGGGTTGATCATTTCATCGATACCCAAACGCACAACGAATGCCATCCAGAGCGCAAGCCATACCAACACGACGTCAGTGAGAACCTGAAGGGAGCGTTTATATCGGCGAGGTAGGCCCAACAAATAGGTCCGTAACATATCCATAATTACCTCCGAACGGTTCAAGCATCAAAAAACAACGTTAATACGACATATCCTCCGGAGACCTGCTACCCGGCTTGACTTTTCTCAACTGCACCCGCTTGGAACTTCCAAGCCAATATCGCTAAAGGGATATATGCAATTATCACACCCAAAAAACCGTCCAATCCAAATAGCCCAACGCACAACGCCAATGGCAGAAGCCAAACTACGTTCACAAGCCCCACTGTCAAGGTCACAGGCAAATGACGGCCAAACCGTCGTGACGCATATTGGTAGGCATGGCTACGGTGTGCTTCATAGACTTTATCTCCACGAACCAAGCGTCTGATAAGTGTGAAGGTCGCATCCACGACAAAAACCCCCATCAGGATCAGCCAGACCCATACAAGAGAAGGAGACGTCCAGGCAGCTTGCAAGGATAAAATTCCCAAGGTAACCCCCAGGAAACCACTGCCAGCGTCCCCCATGAAAATCTTCGCAGGGGGAAAGTTCCAATACAAAAAGCCCGCTACCGTAAATGACAGCAGTAATGGCGCCCATGCTAATGCACCGAAACCCATCAATGCATAAATCAGAGACGCACTTAGGCAAACGCAGAGAGCCTCGACACTGGCCAAGCCATCGATCCCATCCATAAAGTTATAAAGATTGAGCATCCATACCAAGTAGAACAGAGACAGCACACCCCCAACCCAGCCCATATCAACCACGGCGCCGAATAGCGTCAGTGGAGGAATTCCACCCAGCCAAAAAAGTGCCCATGCCGCAGCAATGAAATGGCCAAGCAGCCGCCATCGAGCAGCGATATGGCCGTGGTCATCCAGGAACCCCAACACCGCGATGCCGGCACCGGCGCCTAGCAACCCCCAGGTAGATGCCCAAGGTAAAAGCGAAAATATCGAAAGCACAGGCAACAATAGTAAGAAACTCAGTACGATCGCCACCCCTCCTCCGCGGGGGGTTGGAATCGTATGAGAACTACGGGCATTGGGTATGTCTATCAGGCTTTTGGAAAGCGCATAGCGTCGTAGAGCACTCGTTAGCAAAAGAGAAATGCCACCAGCAATAACAAAAAAAATCCAAACCATTACATACCACTCCAACGCTTCACGAACCGACGACTTTGTTACTGAACGCTTGCCCTGCCTTGATCATTGCTGTTTCAGCCGGAACAGGTGGCACCCAACCGAGCAGTTGCCTGGCTTTGGATGAATCTATCTGCAACGAGCCACACAGTTGGGTATAGAGTCCCGGCTTACCCAATAGTTTTGAAGACACTCTCAACAGGCCCACAGGCAAAGGGATCAACCGCACTTTTCGACCCATGCCCTTGGCCAAAAGATCGATTATCTGTGCAGTGGAGAAATTAACCCCATCGGAAGCCAAAAACACCTGATTCGCTGCCGCAGGGTGATCCACACAAACACTGATGAGGTCAACCAGGTTTTCCAGAGCAATCATGCTTCTACTGTTTTTCACTCGCCCAAAAGGCAAGGGAATGCCCGAATGAACAAGCTTGAGCAGGCGACGAAAGTTCCCTGGAGCATGAGCCGCATACACCAAGGGCGGTCGAATAATGACAATTTCCATTTCCGTGGTTTTGGAAAGTTGCATCAAACCCGTTTCTGCTTCCAGTTTTGAAACTGCGTAATCCGCATGTGGCGAAGGGACAGAAGTTTCTGAGAAAGGCTGTTCGGTGGTAAGTGCACCATTCACACCGATTGAGCTGATAAAAACGAATCGCTGTACACCCTGTGCGGCCGCTTGCCTTGCCAAATTAAGGGTAGCCTCGGTATTGGATTCGCGGAACAGCGCCAGCGCATTGCTCTCCTGCGACATGACGTGAGCACGCCCGGCTAGATGAACGACACAATCGACACCAGCCAGTGCGTCGTGCCACACCGTATCGGCACCAAATCCCCCTAGGTTGAATACCTGGCAACACGTTCCAATATCCGCGTGATCAGATCGGGACCCGACGACAATCGAACGACGCCCCTCCTCTAGCCAAAGGCCCAAGAGCCGCGAACCGACAAAGCCGGTCGCCCCTGTAAGTAGAACCTTATTCACGGACTTCATTTAAAAAAGTAGCTGGCAACTTTGAAAGGGATTTTCATGGCGATCATGAAAATGTTGGTATAGATGCCGTTCTCTCTACAGGCTCTGACAATTTCCATGTTTTGGTGTACTTTCCACCAAAACCCTGTCGTGCTAATTCCGCCCTGACGCATTTTGACCATATTGGAATCATGCCTGGCAATCTTGATACCCTGTGTGATAAAGCGCGCCATAAGCTCAAAGTCCGCCGAGACTCGATAGCCCAGTTTATAGTAGCCAAACCGCTCGAACAGGCTGCGACGTGCGTAAAAGGTAGGGTGAGGAATCATGAAGCCAAAACGAATTTTCCAAGCGGAGAACCCAGAAGACGAATATTTGCGCGTTATAACTTCCGTATTGCCTCGCTCGACAAACACTAAGTTTGCATACGAGGCGTCACAGTCAGGGTTGGCTTGCAAGAAACTTACTAGTTCCTCAATGGTTGAATTGTTTGAAAACACATCATCCGAGTTGAGAATGCCGACGTAGTCGCCTGTCGCGCATTTGATACCCTTATTCATCGCATCATAAATACCCTTATCCGGCTCGCTCAGTACAGTCGATAGGCGATCTTTGTATTCGGAGACAATGGCCAATGTCGAGTCCTTTGAAGCCCCATCAATCACGATGTATTCAATGTCTTCATAGGTTTGCGAAAGAACAGACTCCAACGTGTCACGGATAGTCGACGCGCTATTATAGCAAACGGTGATAATTGAAATTTTCACACTATCAACCCTTTACTCGACCGTAGATATCTTCGAAACGAATGATATCGTCCTCTCCAAGATAAGAACCCGACTGTACTTCGATCAGTTCGAGCGGGATCATCCCCGGATTCTCCAGTGCATGAACCTGACCAATAGGGATATAAGTCGATTGGTTTTCAGTCACCAGGTAGGTTTTTTCACCGTTGGTCACACGAGCAGTGCCGCTCACCACAATCCAGTGTTCTGCGCGGTGATGATGCATCTGCACCGAGAGTTTCTCACCGGGTTTCACGGTGATTCGCTTGACCTGGTAACGCTCGCCGCTATCGATCGAGTCGTACATCCCCCATGGCCGATAGACCTCACGGTGGTTAGCGTGTTCTTGACGCTTACAACTCTTGAGCTGATCGACAATTTTTTTCACGTGCTGCACTTGGTCCTTGTGCGCGACCAGTACAGCATCTTTGGTCTCGACAATAATCAGATCAGCCACACCAACGGTTGTGACCAGACGATGTGTCGCGTGAACATAACTGCCAGAGGTGTTTTCAGAAAGCACATCGCCCTTGAACAAATTCCCTTCCGCGTTTTTTTCACCTGCCTCCCACAGCGCCGACCACGATCCAATATCACTCCATCCAGCGCTCAGAGGAACCATGACAGCGTCCGACGTTTTCTCCATGACAGCATAGTCGATGGAGTCATCAGGACTGGTCGCGAATACTGCCTTATCGACACGAGTGAAATGCATATCCTGCTGACCGCCGGCTAGAGCTTCACGGCACACCGAGACAATTTTCGGCTGAAACTGCTCCAACTCCTGAAGGTAGCGGCTCGCACGGAACATAAACATGCCACTGTTCCAAAAGTAACTGCCTTCAGACAAATACTGCTGTGCCGTTTCAAGGTCTGGCTTTTCAACGAAGCGGCTGACTTCGAAACCACCGTCTCCTACCGGCGACCCCATTTGGAGATAACCGTAGCCAGTTTCAGGATGCGTTGGAGTAATTGCGAATGTCACCAACTTACCGGCCTCAGCGAGTACCTGCGCCTTGGCGATGCTTTGGTGAAACGCATCAATATCCTGGATCAAGTGGTCGGCGGCCAGAACCAGCAGGATGGGGTCGTCATGCTCGGTGAGCGCCTGCAATGCAGCCAGGGCAATAGCTGGAGCCGTGTTACGTCCTACCGGTTCGAGGATAATGTTGGCCTCTTCCAGACCTAATTGCCGAAGCTGTTCTGCCGCCAGGAAACGATGGTTTTCATTACAGATCAAGCGAGGGACGGCATGCTCAAGTCCGTCAAGACGCCTAATGGTGGCCTGTAGCATCGTCAGGTCCGCATCGATCAACGGCAGAAACTGCTTTGGGTTCAACTGACGGGATAAAGGCCAAAGGCGAGTGCCTGAGCCGCCCGCCATGATTACCGGAAGAAACATTCAATCATCCTTTGATTCGTACTTGATCAACGCAGCGAAATACTCGCAAGTGGAGTTGACTCGATGCCGTGACGTTTATAGAGGTTGCCTGGCACTCATCATACGCTGGCTGATGAGCCACTGACATCAATCCAACACGCTGACTTGACGTTGGCACAATGGGAGTTGGCACAAAATCACGCTGGACGTCAAAAAGCGAAGACGAAGACTCGGGGTCGCGTCCTGCTGATCGAGCCACCAAATCGAGGCATTACAAAATTGGAAATTCAAGATTGATTCATACAACGCCTGCTATGGGCAAGCGTTGTCCGGAAGCAATCAGTTTCGCGCGCCCAAGCGGTTTTCGACAAACCATTGATAGGCGTCTCTCAAACCCTCCTCGAGCGGGATGCTCGCCTGCCAACCCATGGATTTGAGTCGAGAAACATCCATAAGCTTGCGGGGCGTGCCATCCGGCTTGGTCGCATCAAACGTCAAGATTCCCTTGAAGCCCGTCACCTTGGCGATGGTCTCCGCCAGTTCACGGATCGTACAGTCGATCCCTGTACCGACGTTGATATGCGATAGCATTGGTTGGGTATTCGAGCGATACACCTCACCATCAAGCTCCATCACATGAACGCTGGCCGCGGCCATGTCGTCAACGTGCAAGAACTCACGCATCGGCTTGCCACTTCCCCAGATCGCAACTTCTTCCACGGCATTCTCTACTGCATCGTGGAATCGACGCAGCAGTGCCGGAATGACATGGCTGTTATCCGGATGATAGTTATCGTGCGGACCGTACAAGTTCGTCGGCATAACGCTGCGATAATCACGACCATGCTGACGGTTGTAACTCTCACACAGTTTGATCCCGGCAATCTTGGCAATCGCATAGGGTTCATTGGTCGCTTCAAGCGTTCCCGTAAGCAGCGCCTGCTCAGTCATTGGTTGTTCGGCGAGCTTGGGATAGATACACGAAGAGCCCAGGAACAGAAGCTTTTGTACCCCCGTGCGATGCGCCGCTTCAATCAGGTTTGCCTGAATCATCAGGTTGTCGTAAATGAAGTCCGCAGGGTAGGTGCTGTTGGCATGAATGCCCCCCACGCGCGCAGCAGCCAGATACACCTGATCTATCTTGCGCTCATCAAAATAGGCTCTCACCGCACTCTGATCGAGCAGATTCAGGTGTTCGCGCCCAAGAGTCAGAATTTTCGTATAACCCAAGGCCGACAGGCGCCGCACGATAGCCGAACCGACCATTCCTCGATAACCCACAACCAATACCACTTCGTTGAAATTACGAGCCACTGATCAGTTCTCCGTTGCAACAGGAACCTCATGGCCATGCTGCTTGAGAAGGGCATGACGCTGCGCCACTTTCAAGTCTTCACGCACCATCTCGGCACACATTTCCTGGACGGTAATTTCCGGCGTCCAGCCCAGCTTGGTTTTAGCTTTTGTCGGATCGCCCAGCAAAGTTTCAACTTCAGCAGGACGGAAGTAACGCGGGTCAACACGGACCACTACATCACCCACGCTCAGCGCTGGAGCCCTATCGCCGTCAATCGCCTCGACTATGGCGACTTCGTCAACGCCGGCACCTTCGAAACGCAACTTGATGCCCAACTCGGCAGCAGACCAACTCACGAATTCCCGGACGGAGTACTGAACACCTGTGGCGATCACAAAATCTTCAGGCTGGTCCTGTTGCAACATCATCCACTGCATACGGACGTAGTCTTTGGCATGGCCCCAGTCACGCAGCGCATCCATATTGCCAAGGAACACGCATTTCTCCAGACCTTGAGAGATATTTGCCAGCGCACGGGTAATCTTGCGCGTTACGAACGTTTCGCCTCGACGCGGGGACTCATGGTTGAACAAAATACCGTTACACGCATACATGCCATAAGCCTCACGGTAATTGACCGTGATCCAGTAGGCGTACATTTTCGCTACGGCGTAAGGAGAGCGAGGGTAAAACGGTGTGGTTTCTTTCTGGGGGATTTCTTGCACTAGACCGTAAAGCTCGGAGGTCGAGGCTTGATAGAACTTGGTTTTTTTCTCAAGGCCGAGCAGGCGGATGGCCTCGAGGATACGCAGGGTACCCATAGCATCGACGTCGGCGGTGTACTCAGGAGACTCGAAGCTCACGGCAACGTGCGACTGCGCTCCTAGATTGTATACTTCGTCTGGCTGTACTTCTTGAATGATACGAGTAAGGTTTGAAGAGTCAGTCAGATCCCCGTAGTGCAGGACGAATCTCTGGTTGTCGACATGCGGGTCTTGATAGATGTGGTCCACACGCTGGGTGTTAAAGGAGGAAGCGCGACGTTTGATGCCATGGACTTCATAACCTTTTTCAAGCAGGAACTCGGCAAGATAGGAACCGTCCTGGCCTGTAATCCCCGTGATAAGCGCTTTTTTAACCGACATAATATTTTCCTTTTAAATAAACCAGTTTCTAGCCCAGCATGCGCTTGACAACATCTGCAACTTTATAGCGCGCTTTCCATCCTAACTGCCTTTCCGCCTTGGACGGATCTGCGCGACTGACCAACAAATCGGTAGGGCGCAAGAATTCAGCATCCACCACAACGTGATCTTTCCAATCGAGATCCAGACAAAGAAATACCTCTGCGACAAAGTCCTGCAGCGTTACCGTGGTACCCGTTGCAATAACGTAGTCTTCGGGAACATCCTGCTGGAGCATAAGCCACATAGCCTCGACATACTCTGGCGCCCAGCCCCAATCACGAGAGATATCCAACCGACCCAGCTTCAATTTTTCCATCGACCCGCTAGCGATACGACGGGCCGTACTGATGATCTTTTGGGTTACAAACCGAGTAGGCCTCAACGGTGATTCGTGGTTGAACAGAATCCCTGTACAGGCGTACAAGTTGTAGGCCGTCCGATAATTCTCCACTAACCAGTACGCCGATGCCTTCGCAACTGCATACGGGCTGGAAGGCTTGAGCGCCGTCGCCTCGTTAGCCGCTTCGCCAAGCGTATCGCCGAAACACTCGCTTGAGCCTGCCTGGTATAATCTGACAGGACGCTCAGCCATTCGGCAGGCCTCCAACATATTCAGCGTGCCCAGCGTGATGCTTTGAATCGTTTCCGCCGGCTGCTCAAAAGACAAGCCAACGGAAGATTGGCCAGCCAGATAGTAGACTTCGTCTGGATCACTTTTCCGTAATGCCATAAAAACGCTACGGAAATCCTCGGGCACCATTGACAATGTTTTTATTTGCCCGGGCTGAATTCCCAAGCGAGCCCAATTGCTAAAGGAGGCACCTTGGGCATCCCTCGAACTGGCCCAGACAACATAGCCCTTGCCCAACAAAAATTTGGCCAGATAGGACCCATCTTGCCCACTTGCGCCGCAAATCAATGCGACTTTTTGGTCACGGTCCAATACTCACCTCATCACTTGAGTGTAAACATCCATTGTTTTCTCGGCGCAGGAAGCCCACGAAAATTTTCGCAGACGATTATAACCAGCAATGACCATCGATTGCCTGAGAGACGACGAGAATACTACTTTTTCCATCGCGCAAGACATCTCTTCAATGGAGTGCGGATCAAAATAACAGCCAGCCTCTCCAACCACTTCGGGCATTGAGCTGGAACGACTGACGATAACGGGGCAACCTTTGGCCATAGCCTCCAGAGGTGGCAGACCAAAACCTTCATACATAGAGGGATAAACAAAGGCCGTGGCCTGACTGTAGAGGTCGCCAAGGACTTTGTCGCTGCCGCCTTGATAACTAACACGATCCTCAGACAACCCCAAACTATGAATGAATTCTTTCTCAGCGGCCGTAAAGGCTCCACCGCCAAAACAGGCGACGTCGTAATCTGCACTTAAAGCAGGCGACCGAGCGAATGCCCGTAAAAAACCATGGAAATTCTTGTAGCCCGCCCGGTTACCCACGAACAGCAAATAAGGACGCCGAGTAAAAATAGGGCTGTCACTTTTGACACTGACGTCGGCGAATGTATCAAACCCTAGATAAACCACCGAAACCTTAGACTCATCGACACCGAATGCCATAATCAAATCATTACGGGTGCTTTCTGAAATGCAAATGACGTGATCAGCTCGCTCAACAGCGGCGCGCTTGCGAACACTGATATTGCCCCACTTCGAAAACTCCTCAGGAAATTTTTCGTGCACCATGTCATATACCGTCAACACCGTTGGGCAAGAACGACGAGGTGTACTGAACATAGAAAAGTAGGTTTCGTGAAGCACGTCCGGTGTCCAAGCCTTGGCTCGACTATTTGACACCAGATGATTCAATGGAAGAGTCAGGCGCATCAGTTTCGAGTTTTTACTCGCAACGCGTTTACCGTCCACTATTCCAGGTGATGCGCTGGATAGATACTCATTGCAATGAAAGGGTGCAAATATTTTCGGCGACTGCCCCATGGAGCGGAGTTGCTCCGCTAGGCTGACATAGTAGCGTGATATGCCACCAAATGCCTGGAGACTGAATATCTGGTAATCAAAACCAACCTTCATAATAACCCCTTAACCTTCAAACTTTGGATCGACCCCCAAGTATAGCCATAAAGCTCAGAGCCGGCGAAATACATTAAACCGTGAGAAAAACACCACCAAGGCAAAATATGCCAAGTAAACCAGTGTAAAGAACTCATTGAAATACATATTGATAGAAGACGTAAATATCGCATACACCCAATATGACGAAAAAAAATACAACACCAAGGAGCGCCCCACTACAATCTGCCTAGATACAAAACCCAACAAAAAGGTATACAAAAATCCAAAACAGCCATAATCCATAAACACCTCAAGATAATAGCCATAGGTATTGAATCCACCCGCAGAGGGAGGCTGCAATTCAAAAAGCGAGGCGTAGTAATCCTTAGCTTGAAAAAGATTAAAAAAAGGCTTCACAAACGTGTGTAGGCCGTATCCAAAACCCTGATCATAATAATTAAATACCGCATGAACATTTTCGAGCGGAGTTGTGAAATACAAATAAATCCAGGCAAACGGCAACGACCAACCTGGCCATTCGTTGAGTAATCCAATCTCGAAGAGTGCGTTAGCGTCTGACGACGTTCGCATCGTGCCAAAAATAGTAATAATCGTTAATCCAGAAACTACTGCCAACATTAGTTTTTTCCAGCGAAACAAAATATTCCGCTCTTTCACTATTATAAATACCGCCATAAACAGTTGCGTCATGAGTACAGCGCGTGCCAATGTTGCCATCTGGGCAATCGCGATAATAGCAACGAAGGTATAACATAGGAATCGGCGATATCTATAACGCTCAGCAACAAACACGAACACCGTACTCACGGCGATGCCACAAACCACCAAATAATGAACAAACGTCTGTGGAAAATTATAATACGCCGTCAGCTTATCGGCTGCCAATATAGGCGGAATCCAACCGGCCCTTGCCAATTCATAAAGAAAGGCGGCAAGAAAAAAAGCAAATCCCACAACATTAATCAAAAACATGCCCCTGCCATCACGCGGAAAACTAAACTCCATAGAGTTTTTGGCGAAAACTACATAATGTATAGCAAATCCGAATACAAAGCCTAACAGATAGGAGAGTAGCAACACCAGTTCCCACCAGTGCATTGGGCTCAACAAACCAGACTGATACGTAAAATATAGGGTTAAGGAGCTCAAATGAACATTTACAAAAACAAATACAACATCAAATTTTTTAAAAAGATAAAAAACATTAAAGACAACAATCAACAGTAGCAATAGGGCACTGACATAAAAGCCCGAATCATGATCTATCATTTTGCTCTCTTAATCCAATCAACCAGACGCGCAGGCAGAACTGACTTTAGGGAATCAGCACCTCGAATATACAAACCTTGGCAGTACATCCAGACCTTGTCCACGTTAGTTAACTTTAAATGAGAACTCAGAATGTCCACGCGCTGGTAATGACTCTGCAGACGTTTCACATCAGACACCCCCCCTGCGCTAATACTGCTCACCACAAGTTCAACATACTCAAAGCGAAAGTTTTTCACCCACGAAGCGATGACAAAATTATAATCCGCAGCAGTACGATATGACGAATCAAGGCCAAACGCCAAGAGCACTGAGCGCTTGGCAAACAAGGACTGATGGCTGAACTGCATTCCATGCTTTAATCGCTCAATGGCGCCAGCTCGCCGAATTTTCTTAAATCCGCCGTAATCGACTTCCACATCGCCATATATCAGTTCCGACGAACAATGCTGATTATTAAAAAAAATATCTCCAATCACGTTTTCATTAAAAAAAACGTCACCCGAGTTCATGAAGTTTATCCACTCACCCGTTGAGCAATCAATACCCTTATTCATTGCATCATATATACCACTATCACTCTCGCTCAGCCAATAGTCAACTGATTGACAACATTCAATTATCTGTAGTGTTCCATCAGCACTTCGACCATCAATGATAATGTGTTCTATATTCCCATACGTCTGAGAGGCCACACTATCAATCGTGCGTTGCAGGTGAGCTACATCATTATAGACGACCGTGATCACCGTAATTCGTGCAGCATTCTCCAAAATCCAAGGGTTACCCCCTACCAGCCGACGCCCACCTTCCAGACGTTCGAAACCAGGCACAGTAGCGCTCATTACAACTCCTCCGAAAACGATCTATCTAGCCCTACTGCCACTGCCATACCTGCATTAGCACCGAGTGTTAAGTCACCTGATAAAACGTACCACGACCTTCCGAGCAAACACCGTCAGCAAAGAGACAATATTTACGCCAGATTGTTTGCATGATACATAAAAATCAGAAACGCTCGAAAGGCCATAATTTTTTGCCCCCGGATATTTTTTCAAATCAAAAAATATATTCGCATTGAGCAAGCCCATCAAATCAGGACGATACGTTTCAGCGAAATAACCTCGGGCGAGATTGTAGTGCAGCGGCAGTTTCCCATCGGTTGAGGCCAGACTAATTGAACCGGAGTGAGCTCGGAAATACGATAGAGTCTCGGAGACATGCGCAAACTTTTTATATTGGTGCGCGGTCAACAAAAACAATAAAAGATCATTGCCGATAGCGTGCATCGAAAAGTCACTTTTGACAGCATTTGGAACGTGAAGCATCAGATTCTTCTTTACGTCCTTCAGGTAAAAAATGGCGCATCCGGGAGACAACGGATAGCCTTTCCCTTTGAAATCCCCCTGAATATAACGCTCCGAATCATAGACTCCAGATGCTCCATTGACGTATGAAAGAACACCCTCGCCCGGCTGCCGAGTGAATATCTTAGTCGCGGTATAAACAAAACCGACTTCAGGATCGTCAAAGTAGGGAAGTGTTTTAGCCAAAAACTCAGGCGCGATCAGATCATCGGACCACAATATTTTCGCAAATGTACCTTTCGCCTCTTCAACACATCGCAACCAATTACGTACCGGGCCCAAATTTGACGCATTTCGAAAAGGTCGAATACGTGAATCCGTATCAGCATAATCGCAGATTACAGCCCAGGTATCATCGGTGCTTGCATTATCGACAACAATGACTTCTACGTGCTCATAGGTCTGAGCCAATGCAGAACTCAAGGTGTCTGCAATAATATCTGCCCGGTTGTAGACCGGAATCAAAATACTCACCAACCGTTCCGTAGAAACCATATTCACCGACCTTCCTTTGATGTTAAAAAAAATACAAAACTGACAATTGCCTCTGAAGAGCACTTTAAGTCAACGTAACATCCGATTTCACTGTTCGGGTCAGCCGATAAACCTGCAAGGGCAGTAACACGGCAGAGAAGAGCAGACTTAGCGTCGCGGCGAACACAACACCTTCAACACCCATCCCAAGCACCTTAACCATCAGAAGCGCCAAGGGTATATTGAGAAGCATGGCAGCAAGTGCCGTATAGAGTTGGACATTAACGGCTCCAGCGCCATTTAACATAATCGCAAAAATATTATTCCACGTGGAGACCGCAACAAATGCTGCTACACTTATAACCAGCGGCATAGAAACAACGAAGGCGCGGTCAATCCATATACCAATAATGAATTGCGCCACTATCGCCAATACGCAAAGCCCAATGACGACCAGACCGTACAGTTTCAACTGCGTACGCAACATTTTAACGATCCACCCCGCATCCTCACGATGGTAGGCATCTGTATAAGCAGACCACAACGGGGAGGAAATGAGCGTGTGCAAGAACGCTACAACGCTGAACAACTTAAAAACCACTTCATATTCTGTGACGTATTCTGGACCAAACAATTGCGTAATGAGCACTTTGTCTGTCGTAAAAACGACGAGTACTGCCAACTGGATGATAAAAAACCGGACGCCCACGGATAAAAGCGGTATGAGATGTTCACGATCGAGGCTATAACCAGGCCGCAAGTACTTATATGTATTGTAGAACCAGACACTCAACAAAAAATTACCACCTAGCGCACCGATACCGTATATCCAGGCCAGGTAACTAATGCGAGCATCGAAAAAATGGTATAGCACGTAAGAGATTATTAACACAAAACCATTGGTTACCAGCTGCCCTAGGGAAATCAACGCGCTCTTTTGCACGGCACCTAGCAGCGCGGTGATAAGCCCTACCCAGAAATTCAGCAACATGAAAGCAGCCGCAATCTGGACAGAATATCTAAGCTCATCTTCCGAGACTGCCGAAGTATTAAAAACATGCTGCCAGGAAAGCTGGTAAGAAAAAAACAAAAACACTAACCAAAGACCTACAGCAACAAAACCAATCAGACTATACGCAGACGATATATAGCTGCGAGCCAGCGCTTCCTGGCCTTTGGCCAGCGCCTCTGCAACCTTATTACGCAATCCATTACCGATGCCCAAATCGAAAAATACAACCCAGGACATTATTGTCAGCAGCGTAGACCAGACACCAAACTGCACCGCCCCTAAATATGAAATCATAATTGGGATTGCTAGAAAGGAGGCTGCGACAGCTCCTCCTTTATATAAAACAGAACCTTTAATCTGTTTAATATAGTTAGTGGTTCGTTCAGCCGCAACGTTCTCAGACATTAATGCCGACTCACCCAGTCCACCATCTGAGTTACACCTTGCCTGGAAGAAACTATGGGTTTCCAACCGAGCAAATCATGTGCCTTGCGTATGTCCGCGACGAACACTCTCTGATCACTTTCACGAACAGGCAGCTTGGTGTACACCAATTCAATATCGTTTATTTCATTTAGTAGCGTGAATAGCTCCAACAATGAAAGACTATTGGAAACCCCACCACCGACGTTGAAAGCCTGCCCTTTAGCTTTTTCAATATTGTTGATCGCACTCTGATAGAGCGCTTTCATATCGTCAGCATGTAAGACGTCGCGAACCTGCTTACCAGTGCCGGAAATAGCAAATGGCGAAGTAGACTTCCCGGTTTTCAGTTCGATTGCCTTCTGACAAAACCAACCAACCCATCCTTGATCATACGTCGCAAACTGACGCCCGCCGTACATGGACGAGTGACGAAAAACCACAGTTTTAAGTCCAAAAATCCTCGCATAATCTAACATATACTGATCGGCGGCACCTTTGGAGCAACCATAAGGCGAATGAAAATCGAGCTGAGTGGTCTCGTCGAAACCGTTTATTTTATCGATGCACTCATAACGAGTTTCTGTCTCGTGGTAATGGAATTGCTCAAGGTCTCCGTACACTTTATTAGTTGAGGAGTAGACCACGATCGCATCCGGCGTGTACAACCGCACCGCCTCCAGAAGGTTATGGGTGCCCATGACGTTCACCTCAAAATCCATGCGAGGATTGGCTATGGAGGTGGTCATTGCAACTTGGCCCGCCAGATGAAAAATCACATCAGGCTTGTAGGACTGCACTACTCGGGTAACGTCATTTTGGTTCCTAATATCCCCGTGCTCAAACGTGAAACCACCTTGACTCTGTAGCCAAGTAAGATTCTCCCTTGATCCACTGCGATACAAACTATCAAAAATGACAACTTCGTCACCGCGCCGCATGGCATCGGACGCCAAGTTACTGCCAAGAAACCCACAACCGCCCGTAATAAGTAATTTCATTCTGCGTCATCCTTATCGATTGTTTTCCGTATACCCATTTCCAATGAGGTAGCCGGTGCCCACCCCAGTGAGCGCATACGATTAATATCAGCCTGAAACAACATTGCTTCGTTAAGCCGATAGGGAACGGCACCAAACTCCAAAAGCGTTCGAGAGCCAGTTAATGCCTGTGCTAACTCCACGAAGCTTCTTACCGATACCGCTTCACCCGAGCCAACATCGATATTTTCAACATCACCAAGGCTCGTCATATTTGAAATGATCGTATCGTAAGCGCTGACGACATCATCAATAAACACAAAATCTCGTTTCTGCACCCCAGAGGTAAGACTCAATCGTTCTACATTCGCTAGGCAAGAACTAATAACATTCGTCGTAAATTTGCTTTTGTCATCACCGGGACCATACATATGCTGCATGGCAACATTGATAAACTTTATCCGTCTTTCCCCCTGCCCGGCTTGGAGTGCGCCCAGCGCACTGAAACTCTGTTTTGACATAGCATAACTGCTGACAGCAGGATCAAGGATGGACCCTGTATTTACAAAAGCAACGGGCTTATCCAGCAACCTCGCCCCCTCCAATAACAGCAGTCCCAAACGCACGTTTGCGTCAAAGATATCGACTAGGGTTTCACCGGCGCGACCATAGCAACAGGCCGTATGGACTATACAATCGGGAGCAGCTTTTTTAATTGCCGAAAATACATCCTCGTCTTTACTGCAACTGTAAAATTGGAGAGCATCTGCCAAGTCTTCAATACGTCGCCGATTTGACGCCGGACGAACGAGGACGGAGACCTGATAACCTGCGCGCACCCAATTACGAGCGAGCGCACTTCCCAGAAATCCGGTAGCCCCTGTCAGCAATAGGCTTTTCATACTTAAAAATTAATACCGAAAAACTCTTCCAGCTTCTCACCGATGTACTCGAACTGCTCCACCCCCAGGCCAGGGTAAATACCCAGCCAGAAAGTCTGATTCATCGTACGGTCAGTGTTGGTAAGCTCACCTACTACACGATACTCGATCCCCTTAAAGTATGGTTGACGTGTCAGGTTGCCCGCGAACAATAGCCGTGAACCTATGTTGTTCTGATCCAGAAACTTCAGAAGATCAACGCGTTGAACGCCTGCGCTTTCTTTCAATGTTATTGGGAAGCCAAACCAAGAAGGATCACTGTTTGGGGTCGGCTCGGCTATTTCAAGAAACTCTGACAGGCTGCTCAGACGCTCCTTCAACAACACGTAGTTGCCCTTGCGGGTATCGATGAACTCCTGAGCCCGATCCAACTGCGCAAGGCCGCAGGCGGCTTGCATATCGGTAATCTTGAGATTGTAACCCAAGTGCGCGTATACATACTTATGATCGTAGCCTTGGGGCAGGCTGCCAAACTGTTGACCAAAGCGGTCGCCACAGGTGTTGTCACAACCCGGCGCGCAGTAGCAATCACGCCCCCAATCGCGGAACGACTCTGCAATGACCTTCAACTGTGGGCTGTTAGTAAATACAGCCCCTCCCTCCCCCATCGTGATGTGATGGGCCGGGTAGAAGCTCAAGGTGCAGATATCGCCGAACGTGCCTACCAACTTGCCGTCGTAAGTCGCACCCAGTGCGTCACAGCAGTCTTCGATCAACCAAAGGTTGTACTTCTCGCAGATTGCCTTAACCGCTCCGAGATTGAAGGGATTGCCCAAGGTATGGGCAAGCATGATCGCTTTGGTTTTTGGTGTAATTGCCGCTTCGATCAGGTTGACGTCAATATTGTGCGTCGCCATATCAACATCAACAAACACTGGGATGGCACCGAACTGCACGATCGGATTAACCGTCGTCGGAAAACCTGCGGCCACACCGATAACTTCATCACCCTTCTTTATTGCGCGCTCACCCAACTTAGGGGACGTCAATGTGCTGAATGCGACAAGGTTGGCAGAGGAACCCGAATTGACCGAAAGTGCAAATTTAACACCCAAAAACTCAGCCAACTTTCGCTCAAACTCTGCATTGAAACGCCCAGTAGTCAACCAACCATCCAGGGAAGCCTCGACCATCAGTTGCAACTCTCTAGCCCCAATGACTTTGCCTGAAGGCGGAATAACACTTTCGCCGGCGACGAAAGTTTTGGGTGTCAAGGCGACTTGAGCATACTGCTCGACGAGTTTACTGATTTCTTGGCGAAGCATATCGGGGGTCATGGCATTTCCTGCTTGAATAATATGAGTTACTTGCCGCACGAAGACATCGCGGCCATGTAGGCGTTGATTTCTGCGAGACAAAGATCGTGGACATCATGTCCTTTGAGCCAGGCTCTATGCCAACTCACGATGTATGCCAACGTCGTCTCTAATGACCAAGTAGGCGACCAATGCAAATGTGCACGGGCTTTTGACACATCAAGTTTCAAATAACGAGCCTCATGAGGTTGGGGATTCTGATCCAAGGCCCAACTTGCGCCCTGCCCCCAAGTGTTCACCAGCCGGTCCAGAATCCAGTCGACAGGTCGAGCATCGTCGTCCTTCGGGCCAAAGTTCCAACCCTGGGCCACTTCCTGGCCCCGCACCCAAAGGTTTTCGGCCAATACCAAGTAACCACTCAATGGCTCAAGCACATGCTGCCAAGGCCGGGTAGCCTGTGGGTTGCGAATTACCACCGGCTGATTCTTTTCGAAAGCGGCTAGTATATCCGGAATCAATCGATCTTCAGCCCAATCGCCACCACCAATTACATTGCCTGCGCGGGCAGACGCAAGAGCGACGGGCTGTTCTTTGCCAAAAAAGGAGTTGCGATACGCCGACGTCACGAGCTCCATGCAGCCTTTGCTGTTGCTGTAAGGGTCATGCCCGCCCATGTGCTCATCTTCTCGATAGCCCCATTCCCATTCACGGTTTTCGTAACACTTATCAGTGGTCACATTAACAATTGCACGCAGGCTTGGGCATTGACGCGCAGCCTCCAGTACATGCACGGTGCCCATTACGTTCGTGGCATAGGTTTCGACAGGCTGTTTATAAGAGAGGCGCACCAGTGGCTGAGCCGCCATATGAATGAGGATATCTGGATTAAAGCGGATCATGCTTTGCGTGATCGCTTGAAGGTCTCTGATATCACCAATCTGGGACTGCATGCCCTTTTCGACGCCGGCCTCTTTAAAAAGAGCCGGTGTCGTGGGCGGCGCAAGGGCGTAACCCATTACGTCAGCCCCCATACTCTGTAGCCACAGGGACAGCCAACTCCCCTTAAAGCCCGTATGTCCGGTCAGATATACCTTTTTACCGTTCCAAAAGGCGGGAGTGACAGCAGCTTTCATTTTCACTCCCACGCTTTCCAGGGGGCCTTACCAGACATCCAGAGCTCTTCCAGCAAATGTTTATCACGTAACGTGTCCATTGGCTGCCAGAACCCCTGATGCTCGTAGGCCATCAGTTGATTGTCCGAAGCCAGGTTCATAAGAGGCTCTTGTTCCCAGACGCTTGAGTCACCGGTGACGTATTTCAGAACCTCGGGGTTCAGCACGAAAAAGCCACCATTGATCATAGCGCCATCGCCTTTGGGCTTTTCCTTGAAGTTAAGGACTTGCCCCTGGCGGATATCCAGCGCGCCAAAACGACCCGGTGGGTACGTTGCAGTCAGCGTTGCAGCTTTCCCATGAGCCTTGTGAAACTCAATGGTGGCGCTGATATCAATATCGCCCACGCCATCGCCATAGGTGAAGCAGAAGGACTCCTCATTCTTTACGTAGTCGGCAACACGCCGCAGGCGTCCACCCGTCATGGAATCGTCGCCGGTATCGACCAGCGTTACCTTCCAGGCCTCCGCACGTTTGTCATGCACTTCCATGGTGTTGTCACGCATATTGAAAGTGACGTCCGACATATGCAGGAAATAGTTGGCGAAATACTCTTTGATTACATAGCCTTTGTAGCCACAGCAAATAATAAAATCGTTGATGCCATGAGCAGAATACATCTTCATGATGTGCCACAAAATAGGCTTGCCACCAATCTCGACCATCGGTTTGGGACGGGTACTGGTCTCCTCACTCAACCGAGTGCCTAATCCGCCAGCCAAAATCACAGCTTTCATCTTTTATCCTTAATTAATTCGAGCTCACAAAAGCGTCGGAGTAGAAATTTCTGTGTGGAAGGCCAAGCCTCACAAGTTTTTCTTTAGCTGATTGAATCATATGTTCGGAACCACACGCATACACAACCGCGCTCGGCAAGTCGATACCATCATGCTCAAGCACATCCTGCACGTAACCCGTGCGACCCTCCCAACTGCTGTCGGGTCGTGACAGCACAGGAATGAAAGAGACCGCCGGCGAACCAAGCTCAGGCCACCAGTAAATATCCTTGGCGTGACGCCCTCCCCAGTAAACCCATACCTTCTTATTCATGGCGATCTCGGGATCGGCTTTGAGCTGCTCAAGAATAGCTTTCACTGGCGCGATTCCCGTACCCGTTGCTAAAAACACTAGGTTCTCCGGAGAGGTATTACGCAGGGCAAATGTGCCCTGTGGCCCTTCCAGCCGGAGCAAGTCATTGGCAGCAAGTTCATCGAACCAATATTGGCTCATCACTCCGCCGTCAACCTTACGAATGTGCAATTCCAACCTTCCATCCGGTCTAGGCGCGTTCGCAATGGAGTAGCTTCTCCTGGCACCATTTTTCCCAATGATGTCGACATACTGGCCAGGCACATAGTTCAGCAGATCTTTAGGCGGCAACCGCAAGACCACCTCGACGACGTCGTCAGCCAGATACCTGAATGAATCCACACGACAGGGAAGTGTTTTGCTCTTGATATCCGCAAACTGACTCAAGTCTTCAATATCCAGCCGCACATCACTCAACGCGGTACGACAGCATGTCAAAATATACCCCGAAGCCAGCTCTTCACAGGACAGGACAGACTCATGATGATGAACGACCTCAGTCTCGCCAATCACATGAGCCCTACACACCCCGCACCGACCGGAACGACAGCTGTATTCGAGGATCACGCCTTGCTTTTTTGCACTATCCAAGAGTGTCACGCCTGGCTCACAGGAGAATGTTCTTTCGTTGGACAAGGTTACAGTTGACATCGCGGCCACAGTTCGTTTCTGAAAATTCAAGTTAAAAAACACTGAAAATATACATCGACAATCAGCCTATCGGCTCAAGACTTGCTGGATACATTGTACAGAGGGTGTCTTCTCTGTGCTGAGGACCATTGAAGGGGCATGAATGCATCTAAAATCCTCCGTACGCACTCGATGGCGCAGTACGATTTGGGTCAACCGCTTTCGCGACCGCTGATGATAAAAATGACATAGCCCCATCTGAGCCCAGTCGCCCCGCTCGTGATTCGAGGCATGATTTGAAGACATGGAGGCACCAGGCGCGCAACCGCTTGTGCTTTGTACTCGCGACGGATCGGCCACTTTTGATGCAGACAAGGTTAACTGGTGGATTATACGACCATTAGAAGCTTTCAGTAACCTTTGTCGCCCCCCTCCCCAACATCCCCCCAGGCAGCTTGAAGCTGGCTCACGCCCAGGCGAGGCAGAAAAACAGCATCCACTACAGGTCAACCACTCTGCTCAAAACAGAAAGCGCCCTTTATCACTCGATCAGAAAAACCGTTTCAGAAAAACTGGGTTTCGCGAACAAGGACATAGATGAGGCATTAGCACTGTGCGATTTGAGTGATTATTCGCCCGACGTAGAAACGCTGATGATAGAAAGTCTGGCAGACAGCGCGCTCTACGAACGACTACTGGCACTTGCGCAAACACAGCTGTTATTCACCGGTGGCGGAATCGTGCCGAAGCGGTTACTGGAAATCGCCACACTCAAATTCGTTCATATACACCCCGGACACTTGCCGGAAATACGCGGTGCTGATTGTGTCCTGTGGTCATATCTGATGAAAGGACGCACCTCCGCGACATGCTTCTACATGGCACCAGGAATCGATGATGGCGACGTAATCCTTGCGAGCTATTTGCCTTCACTGACCCCAAACCTGAAAGTCGCCGGCATAGACGTAAGAACGCTTTACAGGGCTACCTACGCGTTTCTCGACCCATGGGTCCGGTCCTATGTACTCAGACGAGCACTGGTGGATACTGCCGGCTTTACGCAGGTTGTAGCCTATCCACAAGCCGAGGAAGCAAGCGTGACATATCATTTCATGCATGATCAGATTAAACGTGCTGCACTCACCCAGCTGTTCGCCGAGGCCTAGCCCATGTTGACAGGGGGGCCCCGACAAACCTGAATCCTGAGCTACTTCTGTATGGGCTGTATCGAATGCTGTTGATCAGGCAGCTCACCGATATGCCCCCTAGCATTTAGGCGTGAAACCTGGGAGCCAGGACTCCTCTCTTTTATTATGTCGCGACTTGCAACAATTGCAGACCGTAATAGCGCTATACATAATGCGAGCACGGCCCCACCCAACAAGCCAAGCAGCACGACAAGCAGACGATTTGGGCTAGCCGCCACCAACGGCTCAAGGGCCTGCTGGTCGACAGTCACCAACTTCAGGCCTGCCATATCAATGTTCAAGCTACTCAAACGGGCCATCTCTGCGCGCAATGGCTGGACGCCCGCGAGAAAGATATCCTCATTTTCACGTGCGTTAAGCACTTCCACTTCGCGATTAGACGCCAGTAGCTGAAGCTCTTTGGCTATCTGAGCGACACGGGGATCGGTGAAGTCATCGGATTTACGTTGCTTCAGTGCTACCAGCTCAGCGTTAAGTGCTTCTACCCCCATGAAAAACAGGGGCACTTGCTGATTATTGACTTCGGTACGCATCACACTGTTAGCGCCGGCGTTACGGGATTCACCGAGTGAAGATGGGGTCGTCGGCTTTTGGATACCTAACGACTTGGCAATCCCAATGGCTTCATTCAGCTGAGCGATACGATCATTGCGCAGCGCTTTTAACTGCGAACGAAGTGCCCTTAACTCATCCTGCAACTGTGCGCGCTTCAGCGCGTCATTTTCCCGTAACGAAGCGATTTTAGCCTCTTTCTCTACTTCATAATTTGAGCGAGCAGAGTCAAACCTGCCTTTCAATTCATTGATTCGATTTTTGACGATTACGTCCAAATCAGCAGATATTTGCTTACGCTCAACACGGACAGCATAGTCGACAAAGCCATTAAGAATAGCGACACCATCGATCCCTTTCGGGTAGGTCATCTCAAGCTTGACGTAGGCGCTCAGAGAATCTTTCTTATCCGTATCCGGAAGAATTAAGTGAATCGAATCACGATTGAACGCCTCAAAGCTTTGTTCCAGAGTTTGGCCAGGACGCACGAACGGCTCAAACAGCTTTTGGTTGGCTCTGAAGAAGGCTAGTCGAGTATCGTAAGATTCAAGCGCTGCACCAACCTTAAGAAGAGCATCAACTGGAGGAAGTTGGTAAACCTCAGACCGGTTCAAAGCATCCAAATCGTTAATAGCTGCAGGACGCAATGCTGCACTGACTTTATACGTGGGAGTGACCAAAAAAGCATAGCATGCTGCGATTAGCCCGCACCCCAAGGTGACAAGAAGCAAAAGCTTTTTTTGACGCCAAACAAATTTAGAAAGCGCGACGAAATCTATCCCGTTGGAGGGCCGTACAAGGGGGGCGCGGAAGCTACTACTCACAACAAAAACCTGCCTTCAAAGAGAAACTGCGGGCTCGTTATGCAGATCAGATTGTGTTTTTTTCTAATTAGATGACCGCTAAAATCCAGCGTCTCTGCCAAATTTTTTAGCGCACAAAATGTCAGTTATCGAGAACAGATTTCATTCTGCCATCTCTCTGACATATTACAAGTCTTGACAGATCTGTAGGGCAATTCCTAAGCGATAGGGATCAACTCTCAGAGCAGCCTTCCGAAAACACAGAAAAGGGAAGGAAATTTCGAATGAGCCAGTTAATACTGAATGATTGGGCCAGGATTACTGACTGTTAGAGCCGTTTCGCAGCAACGCTGCGCAGGATATGCACAAATGCCGAAAAAAATATCTGACAGACGGCACCATGGATCTCACATAGCCCCTCGATAGATAGAGCTGCTGTAGACCCTAGAAGCGCGTTGCAGGGATCGGCGTGCGACGTGGTTTAGGCATCCACATACTCAATAGTGGGCCTATCAACATGCCGATAATCAACGCCACCACCACAAACACCGATACTGGCATTTCACCGGTGGCGAAGCCAAAGAAAGACAAAGATGCAACCTGCTGGTTTTCCAATACAAACGCGAGAACTATCAACGCAACCACCAGCACCGTCAGCACCACAACAACGCGCTTTACTCCACGCATAACCTTCTCCTACCCCAAAAACACTCAGACGCCTTCTTCCTCTTCTTCGTTCACCCGATCGCGCAATTCCTTACCCGGCTTGAAGTGAGGTACAAACTTACCGTCCAGGCTGACGGACTGGCCGGTTTTAGGATTACGGCCTACACGAGGCGCACGATAGTGCAAAGAGAAACTGCCAAACCCACGGATCTCAATCCGATCCCCGGTCGCCAGGCACTGGGACATTTGCTCAAGCATGGTCTTGATAGCCAGCTCGACATCCTTGGATGAGAGCAGCCCTTGATGGGTGACAATTCGTTCGATCAACTCCGACTTCGTCATATTTTTCCCTTCTTTTTCAAGCAGCTAGGAAAAGCGCTTCGAAGGTTTTAGCATGACTTGATGAATTTGAACAGCCCACCGAACAACTTATCCGCAGGATAGGTGGCAACCGGCTATAGGCGTATTCCGACCTCAATTACAGATGACCAGCATAGTGCGGGTTACAGCACCGGCAGGGTTCCAACCGAACAGATAGTCACCCTCTTCGTCCTTGGCGTCGCTGGACCTGGTGATCACCTTATAGCCCTGCATTTTGCACTCACGGGCAGCGCGCCTCTCGCACTTCTCCCAGCGATTGCCAAGGCCCGAGCAATCGATCTCAATGCCGCTGACGCCGCGCTTGGCGTGGGTTTTAGCGCTGGTGGAGGAGCAACCGGCGAGCACTATCATTGCAAGTATTACGATAAGCCTGTTCATTCAAATCCTTACTGAAACAACAACACAAGAACCGCATTTTTCTTAAGACTATAGTGAGTTCTGACACTGAGCTGTATGCCTTGGTTCTAGGTTGTTGATTCAACGAATTTCAGGCACAAAAAAGGGCGACCGAAGTCGCCCTTTTTTATGGTCTGACAGAACTTAGTTCTGTTTTTCCATTTGTGCACGCAACAGGTCGCCCAGAGTGGTAGGACCAGCAGCGATGCTATCCGAAGGCTTGTCTTTCAAGCTCTGGATGGCTTCTTTCTCTTCAGCATCGTCTTTCGACTTGATGGAGAGCTGGATTACACGGCTCTTGCGGTCAACGCTGATGATCTTGGCTTCTACTTCCTGGCCTTCTTTCAGAACGTTACGCGCGTCTTCAACGCGGTCACGGCTGATTTCGGAGGCTTTCAGAGTCGCTTCGATATCGTCGGCCAGAGTGATGATGGCGCCTTTAGCGTCAACTTCCTTCACGATGCCTTTAACGATTGCGCCTTTGTCGTTGTCCTGAACGTATTCAGAGAACGGGTCGCTTTCCAGTTGCTTGATACCCAGGGAGATACGCTCGCGCTCTGGGTCAACCGACAGGATAACGGTGTCCAGCTCGTCGCCCTTCTTGAAACGACGAACAGCTTCTTCGCCCACTTCGTTCCAGGAGATGTCGGACAGGTGAACCAGGCCGTCGATGCCGCCGTCCAGACCAATGAAGATACCGAAATCGGTGATCGACTTGATGGTGCCGGAGATTTTATCGCCCTTGTTGAACTGGCCAGAGAAATCTTCCCATGGGTTAGATTTGCACTGCTTGATGCCCAGGGAGATACGACGACGCTCTTCGTCGATGTCCAGAACCATAACTTCCACTTCGTCGCCGACTTGTACGACTTTCGAAGGGTGAATGTTCTTGTTGGTCCAGTCCATTTCGGAAACGTGTACCAGGCCTTCCACACCTTCTTCCAGCTCAGCGAAGCAGCCGTAGTCGGTCAGGTTGGTAACACGCGCGGTTACGCGAGTGCCTTCTGGGTAACGGGCTTTGATAGCAACCCATGGATCTTCGCCCAGTTGCTTCAGGCCCAGGGAAACACGGTTGCGCTCGCGATCGTATTTCAGAACCTTGACATCGATCTCGTCGCCAACGTTGACGATTTCGGAAGGATGCTTGATACGCTTCCAAGCCATGTCGGTAATGTGCAGCAGGCCATCCACGCCACCCAGGTCGACGAATGCGCCGTAGTCGGTGAGGTTTTTGACGATACCTTTGACTTGTTGGCCTTCCTGCAGGGATTCCAGCAGAGCTTCACGCTCGGCGGAGTTCTCTGCTTCCAGGACGCTGCGACGGGAAACGACAACGTTGTTGCGCTTCTGGTCGAGCTTGATGACCTTGAATTCGAGTTCTTTGCCTTCCAGGTGCGTGGTGTCGCGCACTGGACGAACGTCGACCAAAGAACCTGGCAGGAACGCACGGATGCCGTTAACGTCGACAGTGAAGCCGCCTTTAACCTTACCGTTGATAACGCCCTTGACCACTTCTTCAGCTGCGAAGGCTGCTTCGAGAACAATCCAGCATTCAGCGCGCTTGGCTTTTTCACGGGACAGCTTGGTTTCACCGAAACCGTCTTCAACCGAGTCCAGAGCAACGTGAACTTCGTCACCGACATTGATTGTCAGATCACCAGCATCGTTGTAGAACTGTTCCAGCGGGATCAGAGCTTCAGACTTCAGACCAGCGTGAACGGTTACCCAGCGAGCTTGGTAATCGATATCAACGATAACACCGGTGATGATGGAGCCTGCCTGAAGGTTCAGGGTTTTTAGGCTTTCTTCAAAGAGTTCCGCAAAGCTTTCGCTCATTTTAATTCCTGTTGATAAGGGCGAAGAATACGCCCATCTCCACACCCCAGACGATGTGGGTCAGTTTCAATTAAAAGAAGCACCACAGGACTATGACTGGTCCCCTGCGGCCTTCTTGGTCACCCGGCGATATCGCGAATGGCGATCTCACTCAAGATGCGTTCCAGCACCTGCTCGATGGACAGCTCCGTGGAATCCAGCTGTATGGCATCAGCCGCCGGCTTGAGCGGGGCTACTGCGCGCTGGGTATCACGCTCATCGCGTGCACGGATCTCATCTAGCAGACTCGACAGACTAACACCATCGACTTTGCCCTTCAACTGCAAGTAGCGGCGGCGAGCCCGCTCCTCGGCGCTGGCGGTCAGGAAAATCTTCAATGGCGCCTCGGGAAACACCACGGTTCCCATATCGCGGCCATCGGCCACCAGGCCCGGCGGCTCCTGGAAAGCCCGCTGGCGCTGCAACAATGCGTCCCGCACCGCTGGCAGCGCGGCAACCTGGGAGGCCCAGGAGCCAACTTGCTCATTGCGCAGGTCATCGGTCACATCGTCCCCTTCGAGGATGATGCGCTGGGGATGCCCTTCCGTCGCGCCGACGAACTGTACATCGAGGTGCGCCGCCAGCAGCTTCAGGGATTCTTCGTTGGTCAGGTCGACGCCATGGTTGCGTGCGGCGAATGCCAGCAGACGGTACAGTGCGCCGGAATCCAGCAGGCACCAGCCCAGGCGCTTGGCCAGGATGCCGGCGATCGTGCCTTTGCCCGAGCCGCTTGGCCCGTCGATGGTAATCACCGGTGCTTTGATATTCACAATTGAGCCTCTTGGGCAACACGGATGCCGACTTGGGCACACAGTGTAAGAAAGTTCGGAAAAGACGTAGCAACATTGGCGCAGTCACGGATACGAATCGGCGCCGCCGCCCGCAGGGAAGCCACGCTGAATGCCATGGCAATCCGGTGATCGCCATGGGCATGTACGTCACCGCCACCCATCGGGCCACCGTCAATGATAATCCCATCAGGGGTCGGTTCACACGTCACGCCCAGTGCCAGCAGACCATCGGCCATGACCTGAATACGGTCGGACTCCTTCACGCGCAGCTCTTCAGCGCCGCGCAACACGGTCCGCCCTTCGGCACAGGCCGCCGCAACGAACAGCACCGGGAACTCGTCGATCGCCAAAGGCACCAGCGCCTCGGGAATTTCAATACCTTTCAACGCCGCGGCACGTACACGCAGGTCAGCCACCGGCTCGCCACCCACCTCACGCGGATTTTCCAAGGTAATGTCCGCCCCCATCAGCCGCAGAATGTCGATCACGCCGGTGCGGGTCGGGTTGACACCCACGTGCTCCAGCAACAACTCGGAGCCTTCGGCAATCGAAGCCGCCACCAGGAAAAACGCCGAAGAGGAAATATCCCCCGGCACTTCAATATGTGTTGCAGCCAACGCATGGCCCGACTCAACCGACGCCTTGCCCCCTACCACATCAACCGGATATCCAAAACCGCGCAACATGCGCTCGGTATGATCACGGGTCGGCGCAGGCTCGGTCACCGAGGTCTTGCCCTCGGCGTAAAGCCCGGCCAGCAACAGGCAGGATTTAACCTGCGCACTGGCCATCGGCATCGAATAATCGAAACCTTTGAGCACCTGCCCCCCCCGGATAGTCAGGGGCGGACGCCCTTCCGGGCCGGTCTCGATCACCGCGCCCATTTCCCGCAACGGCTTGGCCACGCGGTTCATCGGACGCTTGGACAGGGAAGCGTCGCCCGTCAGCACGCTGTCGAAGCTCTGCGCAGCCAGCAAACCGGACAGCAGGCGCATGGAGGTGCCCGAGTTGCCGAGGTAAATCGGCCCCGGTGCGGGCTTCAAACCATGCAGCCCCACGCCGTGGATGGTCACGCGCCCATGGTGCGGCCCTTCAATCACCACGCCCATGTCGCGAAACGCCTGCAGAGTCGCCAGGGCGTCCTCGCCTTCGAGGAAACCTTCGACTTCCGTCACACCCTCAGCCAACGAACCGAGCATGATCGACCGATGAGAAATCGACTTGTCGCCCGGCACCCGAATGCTTCCGCTCAAGCGGCCGCCCGGGTTGGCGAGGAAGGTCAGGTCATCAGCGTTCACAGCGGTTTCCATATACGCCCGGCGTGCCAGGATCTTGCTGAAATGCTCACGCGCCACCCGCGCACGGGTGAACACACCCAATAATTGATGGCCATCCCCGGCGTCGACCGCATCGCGCAAGGCGTCGAGGTCGCTGCGGAAGGTGTCCAGGGTGCGCAACACCGCTTCGCGATTGGCGAGGAAGATGTCGTGCCACATCACCGGGTCGCTGCCGGCAATCCGCGTGAAGTCGCGGAAGCCACCGGCGGCGTAACGGAAAATCTCGAGGTTTTCGTTGCGCTTGGCCAAAGAATCCACCAGGCCAAACGCCAGCAAATGCGGCAGATGGCTGGTCGCGGCCAGCACTTCGTCGTGACGCTCGACCTGCATATGCTCGACATCCGCACCCAACTCGCGCCACAGGCGATCGACCACCGCCAGCGCCGCCGGATCGGTTTGCGCAAGCGGCGTCAGGATCACTTTGTGTCGACGGAACAGCTGCGCATTCGACGCCTCCACCCCGCTTTGCTCCGAACCGGCAATCGGATGACCCGGCACGAAGCGCGTCGGCATGCCACCAAACGCCTGCTGCGCCGCGCGCACCACATTACCTTTGGCACTGCCGACGTCCGTCAGGATCGCCTGGCCCAGGTCCATGCCCGCCAACACGGCGAGCAATTTCTCCATGGCCAGGATCGGCACGGCCAGCTGGATCACATCCGCGCCCCGGCAGGCGAGCGCCAGGTCCGCTTCACAGCGATCCACCACGCCCAACTCGACCGCCAACTGGCGCGATTGCGGGTCCAGGTCCACACCGACCACTTCGCCACACAGCCCGCTTTCACGCAGGCCTTTGGCGAAGGAGCCGCCGATCAACCCCAGGCCGACCACCACCAGGCGACCGATCATAGGCACAGCAGGTTGCAATGCAGTGACATCAACCACGAGCCAGAACCTTGGCCAGCGCCTCCAGGAAGCGACTGTTTTCAGCCGGCAGACCGATGGTGATGCGCAGGTGGTTCGGCATGCCGTAGTTGGCCACCGGACGCACGATCACACCTTCACGCAACAAGCCCTGGAATACCGGAGCGGCCACCTGACCGAGGTCGACGCAGATGAAATTACCCTTGGACGGAACCCAGCCCAGGCCCAGCTCGCGGAAGCCTTCCTGCAACTGCAGCATGCCGCTTTCGTTGATACGACGACTTTGCTCGAGGTACTCGGTATCCTTCACCGCCGCACAGGCCGCTGCCAGAGCCAGGCTGTTGACGTTGAACGGCTGGCGCACGCGGTTCAGCACATCGGCAACCACCGCAGTGGACAGGCCGTAGCCCACGCGCAGCGATGCCAGGCCGTAAGCCTTGGAGAAGGTGCGCGACACCAGCAGGTTCGGGTACGCGGCCAGGAAATCGAGGCCGTTCGGCAGGTCGCTGCCTTCGGCGTACTCGATGTAGGCCTCGTCCAGCACCACCAGCACGTGCTCGGGCACGTCTTGCAGGAAGTCGTTCAGCGCCTGGGCGTCGAACCAGGTGCCGGTCGGGTTGTTCGGGTTGGCGATGAACACCACGCGGGTCCGGGCATCGATGGCTGCCAGCATGGCCGGCAGGTCATGGCCCCAATCCTTCGCCGGAATGATGCGCGCATCGGCACCGACGGCCTGGGTCACGATCGGATAGACCGCGAAGGCGTGCTCACTGAACACCGCGTTCAAGCCCGGCGCCAGGTAGGCACGGCCGACCAGCTCGAGAATGTCGTTGGAACCGTTGCCCAGGGTCACCTGGTTCAGCTCGACGCGGCATTTTTCCGCCAGCAGCGACTTGAGCGCGAAGCCGTTGCCGTCCGGATACCGGGTCAGCTCAGCCAGCTCTTCACGGATCGCCGCCAGGACTTTGGGGCTAGGGCCCAGCGGGTTCTCGTTGCTCGCCAGCTTGACGATTTTCGAAGGATCCAGGTTCAACTCACGCGCCAGCTCGTCCACAGGCTTGCCCGGAACGTAAGGCGACAGTTGTTGCACGCCCGGCTGCGCCAGGGCGAGGAAGTTGCCACTCATGTTAAAGCCTCACAAAACCGCTTTCGGGTAAGAGCCCAGCACCTTGAGTGCCACGGCTTCCTGACTGATTTTCTCGAGCACGCCCTTGACCAGTGGGTCGCGGTGATGGCCGATGAAGTCGATAAAGAACACATAAGTCCATTTACCGCTGCGCGAAGGACGAGTCTCGATGCGCGTCAGGTCAATCCCGTTGTCGTGGAACGGCACCAGCAGCTCATGCAGTGCGCCGGGCTTGTTGCTCATGGACACGATGATGGAGGTCTTGTCGTCACCGGTCGGCGGTACTTCCTGGCTGCCGATCATCAGGAAGCGCGTGGAGTTGTCCGGGCGGTCCTCGATTTTCTCGGCCAGGCGCGTCAGGCCGTACAGGCCTGCCGCCATATCGCCAGCGATGGCTGCCGAATTCCACTCACCCTTGACCCGCTTGGCGGCTTCGGCGTTGCTGGAGACCGCCACGCGCTCGACATTCGGGTAATGCGCATCCAGCCACTTGCGGCACTGGGCCAGCGACTGGGCGTGGGAGTAGATGCGACTGATGCTGTCGGTCTTGGTGTTCTCACCCACCAGCAGGTGGTGGTGGATGCGCAGCTCGACTTCGCCACAGATCACCATGTCGTGCTCGAGGAAGCTGTCCAGCGTATGGTTGACCGCGCCTTCGGTGGAGTTTTCCACCGGCACCACGCCAAAGTTCACCGCACCGGCCGCCACTTCACGGAACACTTCGTCGATCGCCGCCATTGGCTTGCTGATCACCGCGTGGCCGAAGTGCTTCATGGCCGCCGCCTGGGTGAAGGTGCCTTCCGGGCCGAGGTAGGCCACTTTCAGCGGCTGCTCCAGCGCCAGGCACGAGGACATGATTTCACGGAACAACCGCGCCATCTCTTCGTTGCCCAGCGGGCCCTTGTTGCGCTCCATCACACGCTTGAGCACCTGGGCTTCACGCTCGGGCCGGTAGAACACCGGCACTTCGCCTTCGGCCAGGGACGCCATCTTCACCCTTGCCACTTCCTGGGCGCACCGCGCGCGCTCACTGATCAGCTCCAGGACTTTCTCGTCCAGGCTGTCGATGCGTACGCGCAGGGCCTTGAGTTCTTGCTCAGACATTAGCCGTGTTCCTTTTCGAACTCTGCCATGTAGGCAACCAGCGCGTTGATCGCGTGGATGTCGACGGCGTTGTAGATGGAGGCGCGCATGCCACCCACCGAGCGGTGCCCCTTGAGGTTCAGCAGGCCGCGCGCGTCGGCACCGGCCAGGAACGGCTTGTCCAGGCGGTCGTCAGCCAGGCGGAACGGCACGTTCATCCACGAGCGGTCGGTCAGGTTGATCGGGTTGCTGTACAGGCCGCTGGCGTCGATGAAGTCGTACAAGACGCGCTTCTTCTCTTCGTTGAGCTTGCCCATCGCAGCGACACCGCCCTGCTCTTTCAGCCACTCGAACACCAGGCCGGACAGGTACCAGGCGAACGCCGGCGGGGTGTTGTACATCGAGCCGTTATCCGCCGCGACCTTATAGTTGAGCATGGTCGGGCACAGCGAACGGGCGCGACCCAGCAGGTCTTCGCGGATGATGTTGACCAGGATGCCGCTCGGGCCGATGTTCTTCTGGGCACCGGCATAGATCATGCCGTACCGGGACACGTCGATAGGACGCGAGAGGATGTCCGAGGACATGTCGCACACCAGCGGCACGTCGCCCACTTCCGGCACCCAATCGAACTCCAGGCCGCCAATGGTTTCGTTGGCCACGTAGTGCACGTAGGCAGCGTCCTTCGACAACTTCCACTCGTTCTGACCCGGAATGGCGAAATAGTCGTAAGGCTTGGCGGTGCCCGCCACATTGACGTGACCGTAACGGGAAGCCTCTTCAATGGCCTTCTGGCCCCAGATACCAGTGTCGATATAGTCGGCAGTGCCGTCTTCCGGCAGCAGGTTCAGCGGGATCTGGGCGAATTGCTGGCTGGCGCCGCCCTGCAGGAACAGCACTTTGTAGTTGGAAGGGATGTCCAGCAAGTCGCGCAGATCCTGCTCGGCCTTGGTGGCGATGGACACGAACTCATCGCTGCGATGGCTCATTTCCATCACGGAGAGGCCTTTTCCATGCCAGTCGAGGAGTTCACCCTGCGCACGCTGCAGGACTGCTTCAGGAAGCGCCGCGGGACCGGCACAGAAGTTATAGGCTCTCTTGCTCACATCCAATCTCACTCTGATCTGGTGGGGCTGCAATCATGTTCGGCAACGCTCTGCTTCCGGAGCGGACCGTTGTGGAAGCTGGCTTGCCTGCGATACAGGCGCCTCGGTACGTCAGTGATACCGTGGTGATGCCATCGCAGGCAAGCCAGCTCCCACATGTTTCAAAGGGGACAAACAACAAGGGGGCGAATCTTCATCCGCCCCCTGTGTGTCCGCTTATTCCTGCGGTTCTTCTTCGTCTGCGGCAGCGTCGAGGGTTGGCTCGTCGACGTTGTCATCGCCTGCTGCGATCACCTCGCCTTCAAACTCCTCGCCTTCCAGCTCTTCGCCTTCGACTTCCGATGGCTCCTGGACACGCTCCAGGCCGACCAGTTTTTCGTCCTTGGCCAGCTTGATCAGGGTCACGCCCTGGGTGTTACGGCCCAGGCTCGACACTTCAGCCACACGGGTACGTACCAGGGTGCCCTGGTCGGAGATCAGCATGATTTCCTCGCCGTCGAGCACCTGCACCGCACCGACCAGACGGCCGTTGCGGTCGTTGCTGACCATGGCGATCACGCCCTGGCCGCCACGCTTGTACTCCGGGAACTCGCTGATGGCGGTGCGCTTGCCATAACCACGCTCGGAAGCGGTGAGGATCTGGCTGCCTTCTTCCGGGATCAGCATCGAAATCAGCTTCTGCCCTTCCGGCAGGCGCATGCCGCGCACACCGCGGGCGGTACGGCCCATGGCACGAACGTCGGATTCCTTGAAGCGCGTTACTTTACCGCCGTCGGAGAACAGCATGACTTCACGCTCGCCGTCGGTGATGGCAGCGGAGATCAGCACGTCGCCTTCGTCCAGCTCCAGGGCGATCAGGCCCACGCTGCGCTGGCGGCTGAAGGATTCCAGCGGGGTCTTCTTCACGGTGCCTTTAGCGGTGGCCATGAAGATGAAGTGACCTTCGGTGTATTCCTCGACCGGCAGCATGGTGGTGATGTATTCATCACTGTCCAGCGGTAGCAGGTTGACCAGTGGGCGACCACGGGCGGCACGGGACGCTTCCGGGATTTCGTAGGTCTTGAGCCAGTACACCTTGCCCTTGCTGGAGAACAGCAGCAGCGTGGTGTGGCTGTTGGCAACCAGCAGGTGAGCGATGTAGTCCTCATCCTTCACGCCGGTAGCCGATTTACCTTTACCACCACGACGCTGAGCCTGGTACGCAGCCAGCGGCTGGGTCTTGGCGTAGCCACCGTGGGAGATGGTCACCACGCGCTCCTCTTCCGGGATCATGTCACCCAGGGTCAGGTCGAGGCGTGCATCGAGAATCTCGGTGCGACGCACATCGCCATATTCGGCGCGGATCACTTCCAGTTCTTCGCGGATCACTTCCATCAGGCGCACGGCGCTGCTGAGGATGCGGATCAACTCGCCGATCTGGTTGAGGATCTCCTGGTACTCGGCCAGCAGCTTCTCGTGCTCCAGGCCAGTCAGGCGGTGCAGGCGCAGTTCCAGGATGGCCTGGGCCTGTTCCGGCGACAGGAAGTACTTGCCTTCACGCAGACCGTATTGCGGGTCCAGGGTCTCCGGACGGCACGAGTCGGCGCCGGCACGTTCAACCATCGCCACCACGGCGCTGGATTCCCAAGGGGTGCTGATCAACGCTTCCTTGGCTTCCGACGGGGTTGGCGAGGCCTTGATCAGAGCGATCACCGGGTCGATGTTCGACAGCGCAACTGCCTGGCCTTCCAGGATGTGGCCGCGCTCGCGGGCCTTGCGCAGTTCGAACACGGTACGGCGGGTGACCACTTCGCGACGGTGACGCACGAAGGCTTCCAGCAGGTCCTTGAGGTTCAGGATGCGCGGGCGGCCATCGATCAGTGCAACCACGTTGATACCGAACACGCTTTGCAGCTGGGTCTGGGCGTAGAGGTTGTTGAGGATCACCTCAGGCACTTCGCCACGACGCAGCTCGATCACCACGCGCATACCGTCTTTGTCGGACTCGTCGCGCAGCTCGGTGATGCCTTCGAGCTTCTTCTCTTTGACCAGCTCGGCGATCTTCTCGATCAGACGTGCCTTGTTCAGCTGGTAAGGCAGCTCGGTGATGACGATCTGCTGGCGGCCACCGACCTTGTCGATGTCTTCGATGATCGAGCGGGCACGCATGTAAATGCGGCCGCGACCGGTGCGATAGGCTTCGATGATGCCGGCGCGACCGTTGATGATCGCGGCGGTCGGGAAGTCCGGGCCGGGGATGTACTGCATCAGCTCATCGACGGTCAGCTCGGGGTTGTCGATGAGGGCCAGGCAACCGTCGATGACTTCACCGAGGTTGTGCGGCGGGATGTTGGTCGCCATGCCCACGGCGATACCGCTGGAACCGTTGACCAGCAGGTTGGGGATCTTGGTCGGCATGACGGCCGGGATCATTTCGGTGCCGTCGTAGTTCGGCACCCAGTCCACGGTTTCTTTATGCAGGTCGGCCAGCAGCTCGTGCGCAAGCTTGGTCATGCGCACTTCGGTGTATCGCATGGCCGCGGCGTTGTCGCCGTCGACCGAACCGAAGTTGCCCTGGCCGTCTACCAGCAGGTAGCGCAGGGAAAACGGCTGGGCCATCCGAACGATGGTGTCGTACACCGCAGTGTCGCCGTGAGGGTGATACTTACCGATCACGTCACCGACAACACGGGCAGATTTCTTGTACGGCTTGTTCCAGTCGTTACCCAGCTCGCTCATCGCGAACAGCACACGCCGGTGCACGGGCTTCAAGCCATCGCGCGCATCAGGCAGTGCCCGACCGACAATTACGCTCATCGCGTAGTCGAGGTAGGACTGTTTCAGCTCGTCTTCGATATTGACCGGGAGGATTTCTTTGGCCAGTTCGCCCATGAGAAGCCTGATTCCTTTTTCGGGTGAAACCTCGTCACATCCATATGGGACGAACGAAGCTCGCCGCTGCCGGCAGAGTGCCTGACAACGACTTACGACAAATCAACGAGTTATGACACGGATCTGCACGTTATAGGCCACCCCTCGGGGCAGCCCTGGAAACCGCCGGATGTTATCACAATCGCCGCCACGCACCTATCCCCCTGATGCGCATGGAGCATAGTAAGTTGACGGATGACAGGCTTGAGGGCGACGAGAGGGGCTCAGAGCTGGAACCAAGCCCGATTTCGGGGGCAAATTGGCTTAATGCAAGCGCTTACGACACATCAACCTGGCCAGCTTGGCGGTATCCGGCCGTTCAACCACGCCTTTTTCGGTCACGATCACATCGATCAGGTCGGCCGGGGTCACGTCGAACACCGGATTGAAGGCCGCCACATCTGCCGCGAAGCGCTGGCCGGCGACTTCCAGCAACTCACCGGCATCGCGCTCTTCCAGGGCAACGTCATCGCCAGTGGCCATCATCAGGTCCAGGGTGGAACTCGGCGCCACCACCATGAAACGCACGCCGTGGTGCATCGCACACACAGCCAACTGGTAAGTGCCGATCTTGCTGATCACATCGCCGTTGGCGGCAATGCAGTCGGCGCCGACAATCACCCAGGTCACGCCTTTGGTCTTGAGGATATGCGCACCGGCCGAGTCGGCATTCACCGTCACCGGAATGCCCTCGCCCGCCAGCTCCCAGGCGGTCAGCCGCGAGCCTTGCAGCCAGGGCCGGGTTTCATTGGCGTAGACCTGCTCGACCATGCCTTCGAGGTAGGCCGCGCGAATCACCCCGAGCGCCGTACCGACACCGCCGGTCGCCAGTGCGCCAGCGTTGCCGTGGGTGAGGATGGCCTGAGCGTTGCCCTGGTGCTTGCGGATCAGCTCGACGCCCAGCTGGGCCATGGTCAGGTTGGCTTCGCGGTCACTTTCATGGATGGCGATGGCTTCCGCTTCCAGCACCGCCACAGGGTCGGCGTGCTTTTTGACGCGGTCGAGCCGGTCACGCATGCGCTTCAAGGCCCAGAACAGGTTCGACGCGGTGGGGCGGGCATCGGCTAACAATGCGTAGTCTTCTTCCCACGCTGCCTGCCAGTCACCGCCCTCGGCGATCCGCTCGCGGGCGGCCAGCACCAGGCCATATGCGGCGCTGATGCCGATGGCCGGCGCACCGCGCACTACCATCGAGCGAATGGCTGCAGCCACTGCATCGACCGTCACGCAGGCCACCCAGCTTTCGCGGGACGGCAAGGCACGCTGATCGAGCAGGTACAGTGCGCCATCACGCCATTCGATGGCCTTCACTTTCTCCGCTGCCAACAGTCGATCGCGCATCCCTTACTCCGCACTCATAAACAAAGCCGCCGATTATAGCGATCCGCCAGCCAGGACGCTCGGGTATACTTCGCCCTTCTTTTATAGCTGCCTGGGAAGAAGCCCGCGATGACTGCCACTGCCGCCCCGCTCGACTTACTGTTGCTGCCGACCTGGCTGGTACCTGTCGAACCCGCCGGCGTGGTGCTCAAGGAACACGGCCTGGGCATCCGCGATGGGCGCATTGCGTTTATCGGGCCTCGCCAGGCGGCGTTGAAGCTGACCGCCAAGGAGACCTGCGAACTGCCGGGCATGTTGCTCAGCCCCGGCCTGGTCAACGCCCACGGGCACGCGGCGATGAGCCTGTTTCGCGGCCTGGCCGATGACCTGCCGCTGATGACCTGGCTGGAAAAACACATCTGGCCCGCCGAAGCCAAGTGGGTCGATGAAGCGTTCGTGCGTGACGGCACCGACCTGGCCATCGCCGAACAGCTCAAGGGCGGCATCACCTGCTTCTCCGACATGTACTTCTACCCCAAGGTCGCCAGCGACTGCGTGCACAACAGCGGCATGCGCGCACAGATTGCGATTCCGATCCTCGACTTTCCGATCCCCGGTGCCGGCAGTGCCGACGAGGCGATTCGCCAGGGTGTCGAGCTGTTCGGCGACCTCAAGCACCACCCGCGCATCAAGATCACCTTCGGCCCCCACGCGCCCTACACCGTGTGCGATGACAACCTGGAAAAAATCCGGGTGATCGCCGAAGAGCTGGACGCCGCGATCCATATGCATGTTCACGAAACCGCCTTCGAAGTGCAGCAAGCGGTCGAGCAGACCGGCGAGCGCCCGCTGGCGCGCCTGGGGCGCCTGGGGCTGCTGGGCCCGCGCTTCCAGGCCGTTCATATGACCCAAATCAGCGAGGACGACCTGGCTTTGCTGGTAGAAAGCAACACCAGCGTCATCCATTGCCCGGAATCCAATCTGAAACTGGCCAGCGGCTTTTGCCCGGTGGAGCGTCTGTGGCAGGCTGGCGTGAATGTGGCCATCGGCACCGATGGCGCCGCCAGCAACAATGACCTTGACCTGTTGGGCGAAACGCGTACGGCGGCGATGCTGGCAAAGGCCGTCGCCGGTTCGGCCACCGCACTCGATGCCCATCGCGCCCTGCGCATGGCCACCCTCAATGGCGCGCGAGCCATGGGCCTGGAAAGCGAGATCGGCTCGCTGGAAGTCGGCAAGGCGGCGGATATCGTTGCTTTCGATCTGTCGGGGCTGGCGCAACAACCGATCTATGATCCGGTCTCACAGCTTATATATGCCACCGGACGCGATTGCGTGAAACACCTTTGGGTCGCTGGCAAGCAATTGCTCGACGACCGGCAATTGACCCGCATGGATGAACAACAGTTGACCGCCACGGCCATCGCCTGGGGCCAACGCATCAGCGGGCACAGCGAATAACGACGGCCTTGAACCCTGGCGTTCAAGACCGACAAACCGATTTATCAGATTCAGAGGATTCACCATGAGCAACGTCGACCACGCCGAAATCGCCAAATTCGAAGCCCTGGCTCACCGCTGGTGGGACCGCGAAAGCGAGTTCAAGCCTTTGCACGACATCAACCCGCTGCGGGTCAACTGGATTGACGAACGCGTCAACCTGGCCGGCAAAAAAGTACTGGACGTCGGTTGCGGCGGCGGCATCCTCAGCGAAGCCATGGCCCAACGCGGCGCGACCGTGATGGGTATCGACATGGGCGAAGCGCCCTTGGCCGTTGCCCAATTGCATCAACTGGAGTCCGGGGTGAGCGTGGAATACCGCCAGATCACCGCCGAAGCCCTGGCCGAAGAGATGCCCGAGCAGTTCGACGTGGTCACCTGCCTGGAAATGCTGGAACACGTTCCCGACCCGTCCTCGGTGATCAGCGCCTGCTTCCGCATGGTCAAGCCCGGCGGCCAGGTGTTCTTCTCCACCATCAACCGCAACCCCAAGGCTTACCTGTTCGCGATCATCGGCGCCGAATACATCATGAAGCTGCTGCCGCGCGGCACCCATGACTTCAAGAAATTCATCCGTCCGTCCGAGCTGGGTGCGTGGAGCCGCCAGGCCGGGCTGACCGTCAAGGACATCATCGGCCTGACCTACAACCCGCTGACCAAGCACTACAAGCTGGCCAACGATGTAGACGTCAACTACATGATCCAGACCCTGCGCGAGGAGTGAGCCTGTGAAGTTGCGAGCGGTTCTCTTCGATATGGACGGTACCCTGCTGGATACCGCGCCGGACTTCATCGCGATCTGCCAGGCGATGCGCGCCGATCGCGACCTGCCGCCGATCAACCCCCAGCACATCCGCGATGAAATCTCCGGCGGTGCGCGGGCAATGGTTGCGGTGACCTTCTCGATGGACCCGGAATCCCCAGGCTTCGAAGAACTGCGCCAGGAATTCCTCGAGCGCTACCTCAAGGGCTGCGCGGTCCACAGCAAGTTGTTCGACGGCATGGCGGAGTTGCTCGAAGACATCGAGAAGGCCAAGCTGATCTGGGGCGTGGTCACCAACAAGCCCCTGCGTTTTGCCGAGCCGATCATGCAGCAACTCGGCCTGGCCGAACGCTCGGCACTGCTGATCTGCCCGGACCACGTGAAAAACAGCAAGCCGGACCCGGAGCCGATGATCCTGGCCTGCAAGATGCTCGGCCTGGACCCGGCCAGCGTGCTGTTCGTGGGCGATGACCTGCGCGACATCGAGTCCGGCCGCGACGCCGGCACCCGCACGGCGGCGGTCACTTATGGCTACATCCACCCGGACGACAACCCACGCCATTGGGGTGCCGATGTGGTGGTGGATCACCCGCTGGAACTGCGCAAGGTGCTGGATAACGCACTGTGCAGTTGCTGATTACTCAACGCCCCCACCCTCTATGAAGATCCAATGTGGGAGGGGCTTGCGCCCGATAGCGGTGTGCCAGCCCGCACCTCTATGACTGATAGGCCCTCATCGGGGGCAAGCCCCCTCCCACAGGGGATCTTCAGTGTTTTCAGAGTTGGGGTTCATAAGCTGCTGAATTTTATCGAGGCTATTTATGTTTGATTACTCCGCGCGTCCAGACCTGCTCAAAGGCCGAATCATCCTGGTGACCGGCGCCGGTCGCGGGATTGGCGCGGCGGCGGCGAAAACCTACGCCGCCCACGGCGCTACCGTGCTGTTGTTGGGCAAGACCGAAGCCAACCTTGCCCAGGTATATGACGAGATCGAAGCCGCAGGCCAACCACAGCCGGTGGTGATCCCCTTCAACCTGGAGACCGCCCTGCCCCATCAATACGATGAGCTGGCGGCGATGATCGAAAAAGAATTCGGCCACCTCGACGGCCTGCTGCACAACGCCTCGATCATCGGCCCGCGTACGCCGCTCGAACAGTTGTCCGGCGAGAACTTCATGCGGGTGATGCACGTGAACGTCAACGCGATGTTCATGCTGACCAGTACTTTGTTGCCGCTGCTCAAGCTGTCGAAGGATGCCTCGGTGGTGTTCACCTCCAGCAGCGTCGGCCGCAAGGGTCGGGCTTACTGGGGCGCTTATGGCGTGTCGAAGTTTGCGACCGAAGGCTTGATGCAAACCTTGGCCGATGAGCTTGAGGATGTGGCAGCAGTACGCTCCAACAGCATCAACCCAGGTGGCACGCGCACCAGCATGCGCGCCCAGGCGTATCCAGGGGAAAACCCGATGGAACGGCCTGCTCCGGAAGAAATCATGCCGGTGTACCTGTACCTGATGGGGCCGGACAGTGCCGGCATCAACGGCCAGGCGTTCGACGCGCAATAACCGGCACATTGTAAAACCAAATGTGGGAGGGGGCTTGCCCCCGATTGCAGTGGATCAGTCAACAGATACAGTGACTGTCCCACCGCTATCGGGGGCAAGCCCCCTCCCACATTTTTCAGCAGTGTGGTTTAGTTTTTCACCACTTCTTCAAGGGTGAAGCGGCCCAATGGGTTCTGCAGGAAGTTGCTCACATTCTTGCGTGAGATGTTGATGTAAGGGCTGTAGTACAAGTCGATCCAGTTCACATCCTGTTTCGCCAGTTTCTGCAATTCCACATACATCTGCTCACGCTTGACCGGGTCGGCCTCGATCCGTGCCTGGGCCACCAGGTCCTTGACCTTGTCGTTCCTGTAGCGGGTCATGTAGTTCTGGTTGGTGTCGTGGCCCAGCACGAAGGTGGTCTTCTGGTCCGGGTCGAGGATGTCGTTGGTCCAGTACATCACCGAAATATCGTACTCACCGTCCACCAGCATCTGCCAGCTCTGGGTCGGATCGACCTTTTGCAGGTTGGCGGTTACGCCGACCTTGGCTAACTGGTCCTTGATGATCACCGCAATCTGCTCGTCGGCTTCGTTGCCGGCGTTGACCACGTAGTTGAGCTTCAAGTCCTTCGCACCGGCCTGCTCCAGCAGCTTCCTGGCGGCGGTGGGGTCATACGGGCGCTGCAGGTTGTTGGCGTAGTGGTACAGCGAGCCCTTTGGAATGTAGGAATAGGCCACAGTGCCCTGACCGTAGGTGGCGGTCTTCACCAGCGATTGTTTGTCGATGGCCATGTCCAGCGCCTGGCGCACTTCCAGCTTGGCCAGCAACCCGTGGGCGTGGTTGATCAGCAGGTGATCTTCACGGGTGGACGGGTCGGCGTGGATCACCACGTTCTTGTCTTTCTTCAGCTCTTCAACCCGCGAGAACGGTACGAAGATCGCCGTGTCCAGCTCATTGTTCTGCACCATGCGCATGCGCGTGTTGTCGTCGGTAACGGAGACCCACTCCACGCCATCCAGGCTCACGTTCCTGGCCTGCCAGAAGTTCGGGTTCTTCTTCAGGATCACCCGATCGCCCTTGCGCCACTCGTCTACGGTAAACGCGCCGGACGTCACCGGGTTTTCCGAGTAGGCGTCTTCGCCCATCTTGGTCATGGCTTTTTCCGACAGGATCGACACCGTCGGCGACGCCAGTTGCGAGAGGAAGGCGACGGCCGGGGTTTTCAGCGTGACCACCAGGGTTTTCGGGTCCGATGCCTTGGCCGTGTTGATCAAGTTGAACGGATCAGCCCACAGCGAAGCCTTGTTGTCGCGGATACGCAGCAGGCTGAATGCCGCATCGTCGGCGGTAATGGTCGAGCCATCGGAGAACTTCGCGTCACGCAGTTTGAAGGTGTAAGTCAGGCCGTCCTTGGAGATATCCCAGCTTTCGGCCAGGCCCGGCTCCATCTTGGTGCCCAGGTTGTCCACGCGTACCAGGGTGTCGTAGACGTTGGCGAAGACCCAGGTGTCGCGGTTTTGCGCGCTTTTGATCGGGTCGAACGTGGTGCTGTCTTCACGGCAGCCGATGGTCAGGACACCGGCGGCCTGGGCGAAACCGGCGGTCAGCGACCAGGCGGTCAGTGTGGCGGCGGCGAGCAACTTCAAGTGGCGCGATTGCATGTCATAACTCCTTGTTCATGAATGGCAGGGATGGGTCAAAGCAAAGGTTCTTCAAGCACGCAACTGTACCGATGCTCGTGCAGGAAATGGGTCGGCGGCAACACCACGGAACACAGGGTGCGGGCATGCCGGCAACGCGGGTGAAAGGCGCAGCCTGTGGGCAGATTCAGTGGGCTCGGTGGTTCACCCGGCAAGGGTTCTGTCGGCAATGGCCGATGCGGATCGATCTCGGGAATCGCCTGGATCAACGCCGCCGTGTACGGATGACGTGGCGCCGTGAAGACCGCCTCCACCGGTCCTTCCTCGACGATCTTGCCCAGGTACATCACCGCCACGCGGTCACACAATCGGCGCACGATGGCCAGGTCATGGGCGATAAACAGGATCGCCAGGTTCATGCGCTGTTGCAGTTCCAGCAGCAGGTTGATGATCTGGCCCTGGATCGACACATCCAGCGCCGCCACGCACTCGTCGGCGATGATCAGGCGTGGCTCAACCGCCAGCGCCCGGGCAATGCCGACGCGCTGGCACTGGCCACCGCTGAGGGCGGCGGGTTTGCGGCTGGCGAGTTCGGGGCGCAGGCCGACCAGGTCGAGCAGTTCATTCACACGAGCTGCAACCTGCTCTGGCGCGACTTTGCGCTGCACGCGCAGCACTTCGGCAATGGTTTCGCCGATGGTGTGGCGCGGGTTCAACGCAGCGTACGGGTCCTGGAAGATCATTGCGGTTTCATGCCGCAGACGAGTGATGTCGATGGCGCTGCCATGGGCCATGTCGATGCCGTCAAACAACACCTGGCCGGCGCTGATCGGGTTGAGGTGCAGGATGGCGCGGCCCAGGGTGCTTTTGCCGCTGCCAGACTCACCCACCAGCCCCAGGGTTTCACCCGCCGCCAGGTTCAGCGACACGCCGTTCACTGCCCTCACCCACTGCTTGTTCAACCCGAACACGCCGGTGCCGGACGCGGCAAACTTCACCTCAAGGTCCTTGATCTGCAACAGGCTCATGGCTGCGCTCCCAACGGGTAATGACAGGCGACCCGAGCACCTTCCGGCAAGACCTCGGTGCACAACGCGCCAACCTGCGGGCAACGCGGGTTGAACCGGCAACCGGCGGGTAATGCATCCAGCAACGGCGGCCGCCCGGGGATCGTGCGCAGCAAGGCGTGACCGCTGCTGTGGGCGGGCTGGCAATCGATCAGGCCGGCGGTGTAGGGATGCTGCGGTCGATCCAGCAAGTCGTATTTGCTGCCGTGCTCGCACAGCCGCCCGGCGTACATCACGGCGATGGAATCACAGGTTTGCGCCACCACGCCGAGATCATGGGTAATCATGATGATCGACAGGCCGCGCTGGTCGCGCAATTCCAGCAACAACCGCAGGATTTGCGCCTGCACCGTCACATCCAGGGCGGTGGTGGGTTCGTCGGCGATCAGCACTTTAGGGTTGCAGCCCAGCGCCACGGCGATCATTGCACGCTGGCGCATGCCGCCGGAAAACTCGTGGGGGTAGTTGTCGACCCGCGCCTGGGGATCGGGGATGCCAACCTGGCGCAACACGTCGATGGCCTGCAATCGCGCGTCTTTTTTCGACGCGCCTTGATGCAGGCGGATACCCTCGGCAATCTGCTCGCCGATACGCATCAGCGGATCAAGGTGGCTGCTGGGGTTCTGGAAAATCATGCCCAGTTGGCCGCCACGCACGGCGCGCATGCCAGCGTCATCCAATGCCAACAGGTCCTGGCCGGCCAGCCGCACCGAGCCGCCTTGCACGCGCAGGCTGGGCGATGGCAGCAGGCGCATCAGGCCACGGCAGGCCATGGTCTTGCCTGAGCCGCTTTCCCCTACCAGGCCGAGGATTTCGCCTTCGGCCAGATCGAACGACACCCGATCGACCAGGGTTACATCGCGCCCCGCATTGTTGGCGATGACACTGAGGTCGCGCACTTGCAGCAGACTCATGAGCGGTCCCCCAACACTTGCGCCACGCCATCGGCCAGCAGGCTGAAGCCCATGGCCAGGGTCACGATGGCCAGCCCCGGAAAGGTGCAGATCCACCAGGCCGTGGTGATAAAGGCCTGCCCCTCGGCCACCATGGTGCCCCACTCGGCGGTCGGCGGTTGCACGCCCAGGCCCAGATAGCTCACGGCGGCGCCATTGAGCAGCACCAGCACCGCGTCAGACATGGAAAACACAATCGAGCCGAACATCGCATTGGGCAGCAGATGCCGGAACAGAATGCGCCCGTGGCCAAAGCCCAGGCTCTTGGCGGCCAGGGCAAACTCGCTTTCCTTGAGCACCAGGATCTGCGAGCGGATCAGCCGCGCATACGACACCCAGCCCACCAGCGCCATGGCGATGTAGAAACTCTTCAGGCCCGGCCCGAGGATGGCCATGATCGCGAGCATCAGCACCAGGAAGGGAAACGCCAGGATCACGTCGATCACGCGCATGCAAACGCTGTCGAAGCGCCCGCCGATATAGCCCGAGACCGCACCGATGAAGGTGCCGATCATGAAAGGGAAGATCACCCCGACAATGGCCAGTTGCAGGTCGATGCGAGCGCCCCAGATCACCCTCGAAAGAATGTCTCTTCCGTAGTTATCCGTGCCAAACGGATGTATAAGGCTTGGAGCGAGTAAACTGAAATCAGGGTTCTGCGCAATCGGGTCATACGGTGCAATCCACGGCGCAAACAGCGCAAGCGCCAGCCACACCAGCAGGATCGCCAGGCCCCACGCCGCCGTCAGCCGACCATTGCGCAAACCGAAACGCAGGCGCAAGCGCCACGGGGCAATCAACGGGCGGCTGCTCATTGCATCTTCACCCGTGGGTCGAGGGCCACCGTCACCACGTCAGCGATGAAGTTGACCACCACCGTCGCGCAGGCCAGCACCATGGCCACGCCCTGCACCACCATGTAATCGCGGGTGAAAATGCCGCGCACCAGCAATTGGCCTATACCGGGAATGGCGAACAGGCTTTCGATCACCACCGTGCCGCTGATCAGCCAGCCGATGTTCACCGCCAGCAGGTTGACCGCCGGCAACAGGGAATTTGGCAACACATGCCGACGAAAAACGGCGGTTTCCGACAGCCCACGGGCGCGGGCCGCGGTCACGTGATCGGCCTGCAACTCCATCAGCATGCTCGCCCGCAAGTTGCGCACCAGCACCGCCGATAACGCCAGGGCAATCGTCAGGCACGGCAGCACCATGTGATGCGCCTTGTCCAGCCAGGTGCGGCCGTAGCCGGACACCGGAAACAAGCCCCACTGCACACTCAGCAACAGGATCAGCATCAAGCCCAGCCAGAACGCCGGCATGCCCAGGCCAACCGTGGTGAACACGCGGATCAGGTTGTCCGCCCAGCCGCCCTTGTTGCGTGCGGCCCAGGTCGCCAGCGGCACCGCGATCAGCAGCGCCAGCACCACGCTGCCCAGTACCAGCACCAGGGTGGGCTCGATGCGCGTGACAATCAGCTTGAGGGCGTCGACCTTGTACAGCAGCGATTGGCCGAGGTCGCCCTTGAGCAGGTTTTTCAGGAAGTAGAAGTATTGCTGCCACAACGGCTGGTCGAGGCCGTACTGGGCGCGAATCTTCAGCAAGGCATCCGGCGTGCTGCGCGAGCCCAGCAAGGCGCGCGCCGGGTCGCCAGGGATCGAGCGCACCAGCACAAAGGTGATCAGGCTGATGCCAAACAGCACCGGCAGCAACTGCAGCGGCCGGGACAGCACAAAACGGTAGCGCGCCAGGTTCATCCGTCAGCCTCGGTGACGCGAGAGGAAGTCCAGCAGCACCGGGAAATATGCCTGGGGCTCTTCATAAAACGGCATATGGCTGCTGTTGGGGAAAACATGCAATTCGGCGTGCCGGGCCGCCATTTTCATGCGCATGGCGCAGGCCGGGGTGAGTTCGTCGTGCTGGCCGGTGGTGATCAGGATCGGCATCTTGAACGCGGCCATCTCGGGGAGGCGGTTCCAGTCCTTGAGGTTGCCGATGTAGAGGAATTCGTTGGGACCCTGCATGGTTTCGTAAGGGCCCATGTTCCAGTCGTCGAGAGAGCGTCTGACCGGTGCAGGCCACTCGTCCAGCCGGCACACGTGGCGGTAGTTGAGCAAGGTAATCGCGGCCTGGTACTGCGGGTGGTCGAGGGTACCCATGGCTTCGTGACGTTGCATCATGGCCACGGTTTCGCTGCCGAGGGCGCCGCGCAGGCGCTCCAGTTCCTGGGACAGGTGCGGAATGTCGCCCACGGTGTTTTCGAGGATCAGGCTTTTCAGCGCGTCGGGGTAATGGATCGCGTATTCGATGCCGAGCCAGCCGCCCCAGGAATGCCCGAGCAAATGCACGCGGCCCAGGCCCAGGGCCTGGCGCACGGTTTCGACTTCTTCGACATAACGGCGGATTTCCCACAGCGAAACATCGGTGGGTCTGGCTGATGCGCCCGTGCCAAGCTGGTCGAATGCAACCACTCGCAGGTTATGCTCCTTGAGCCAGCCATGGGCGTCGCGCAAGTAGTCACACGGCAGGCCCGGCCCGCCGTTGAGGCACAGCAGCACCTCATCGCCTTCGCCGAAGCTGTAGACCACGAGGTTATGGCCATCGACTTGCACGTTGTACTGCTGGTCGGGGGCAATTTCACGCCACATGCATACATTCCTTGTGTTGTATCGGCCTGGCAGGTAGCGGCCGTTGATCGGCCAACACTACCGAGGATGCCGCGCGTCCATAACCTAGTATTTCTTATAGGTTTGGCCTGGCAGTCCTTCGCCGGGGCGTGGCATTCTACTTGCCGCAAGTCGAGATTCAAATGAAATCGGGAGCAGAACGGATGCTGGCCAAGCTGACTGCCTTAAATCACCGTCTGATGCCGGGCAGGAGCCTGGACGAGCAGATGGACAACACCTTTATCCTTGCCCAACAGTTGGGCTTCGACGCCTTGGTGTACGACTACACCCCGGTGCCGATCGACCAGGATGGCGCATTGATCACCCCCTCGGTGCTGCAACTACGCAACACCCCGGCCGACTGGCATGCCTTGTGGTGCAGCGAAGGGTTCTACCAGATCGATCCGGTGCAACACCTGGCTCTGAGCCGGGTGTCGCCGTTCGTGTGGTCCTACGACGTCAAGGCCGACACCCCCCTGCAAAAGATCATCGATCCCTGCCACGCGCCGGTTTCATCCTACCTGCATGACCAGCAATTGACCTGCGGCGTCAGCGTGCCGATCCACCTGCCCCGTGGCGGCTTCGCCTCGCTGACCGGCCTGCGCACCGGCAACGCCCGCAGCGTGTTGAAGGATGCGCAGCAGACCTTGTCGGACTTCAGCCTGATTTCCCATGCCTTGCAGGAAGCGGCCTACCCATTGTTCAGCAAAGAGCTGCGCACTTACCCGCATATCCACCTGACCAAACGCGAACGTGAGTGCCTCAAATGGGCCGCCGAAGGCCTGACTGCGGCCGAAATTGCCACGCAATTGAGCCGTTCGCTGGCGGTGGTCACCCTGCACCTGGCCTCGGCCATGCACAAACTGGGGGCCAAGAACCGCGTGCAGGCGGTAGTGCGCGCCACCCATTACCGGCTGCTGGAAGACTGACACCCCGGCAAAACCTAGCTGTTTTGCTAGTTACCTAAATTTCTGCCACGCATTATCGTGTCCCTGATCCTTTTTTCAGAGCAGGGTACGAAATGGAATTCATCGAAAAAATCCGCGAAGGGTATGCGGCGTTTGGCGCCTACCAAACCTGGTACCGCGTCACCGGTGACTTGTCGAGCGGTCGCACGCCCCTGGTGGTTATCCACGGCGGCCCCGGATGCACCCATGATTATGTTGACGCGTTCAAGGACGTCGCCGCCAGTGGTCACGCGGTGATCCACTACGACCAGTTGGGCAACGGCCGCTCCACCCATCTGCCCGACAAAGACCCGTCCTTCTGGACCGTGGGCCTGTTCCTCGAAGAACTCAACAACCTGCTGGACCACCTGCAGATCAGCGATAACTACGCGATCCTCGGCCAGTCCTGGGGCGGCATGCTCGGCAGTGAGCACGCGATCCTGCAACCCAAGGGCCTGCGCGCGTTCATCCCGGCCAACTCGCCGACCTGCATGCGCACCTGGGTCAGCGAAGCCAACCGCCTGCGCAAATTGTTGCCTGAAGGCGTGCATGAAACCCTGCTCAAGCACGAAGCCGTCGGCAACTACCAGGACCCGGAATACCTTGCCGCGTCGCGGGTGTTCTATGACCATCACGTATGCCGGGTCATCCCGTGGCCCGAGGAAGTGGCGCGCACCTTCGCCGCGGTCGATGCAGACCCGACGGTGTACCACGCCATGAGCGGCCCGACCGAATTCCATGTGATCGGCAGCTTGAAAGACTGGAAATCCACTGGCCGCCTGTCGGCGATCAACGTACCGACGCTGGTGATCTCGGGGCGCCACGACGAGGCCACGCCGCTGGTGGTCAAGCCGTTCCTGGACGAAATTGCGGATGTGCGCTGGGCGCTGTTTGAAGACTCCAGCCACATGCCCCATGTGGAAGAACGCCAGGCGTGCATGGGGACTGTGGTGAAGTTTCTGGATGAGGTGTGTTCGGCACAATACAAAGTGCTCAAGGCCGGCTGAATGCTCAAGCTGGATGCATTCCAATTGTGGGAGGGGGCTTGCCCCCGATAGCGGTGTGTCAGGCGCCAATCACTCAGTTGATCCACCGTCATCGGGGGCAAGCCCCCTCCCACATTCAGGCCTCGCTAGCCTCGGGTTTGGTGACCTTCCTAGGCACTTCCGCCACCAACGGGATCTCCCTGCCCTCGGCATCAAACAACTTGCCGCCCTTGAAGTAATCCCCATCGCGCAGTTCCGACACATCGCGAAAGCACAAGCTGCGTTCGGTCCCCGCCACGAAAACCGACTGCTGGTCCGAATTGCCGGCGGTGAAATGGTTGAACGCCAGGTTCAGCAGGATCGCCATGATTGCCGACGAGCTGATCCCCGAGTGGAAAATGGTCGCGAACCAGCTCGGGAAGTGGTCGTAGAAGCTCGGTGCCGCAATCGGGATCATGCCAAAACCGATGGACGTGGCCACGATGATCAGGTTCATGTTGTTGCGGTAATCCACCTTGGACAAGGTGCGGATACCACTGGCCGCCACGGTGCCAAACAGCACAACCCCGGCCCCGCCCAGCACTGAAGTGGGCACCGCCGCGATGACCCGGCCCATGAAGGGCAACAAGCCGAGGATCACCAGGAACAGCCCGCCCGTGGCCACCACGAAGCGGCTCTTGACCCCGGTCACCGCCACCAGCCCGACGTTCTGGGCGAAGGCGCTCTGGGTGAACGAACCGAAGATCGGCGCGAACATACTCGACAGCATATCGGCACGCAGGCCGTTGCCCAGACGCTTGGAATCGACTTTGGTGTCGATGATTTCACCCACCGCCAGAATATCCGCCGAGGTCTCGACCAGGGTCACCATCACCACGATGCACATGGAAATGATCGCGGCCACATGGAAGGTGGGCATGCCGAAATGGAAGGGTGTGGGGAAACCGAACATCGGCCCCTGGGTCACGCCGGAGAAGTCGGCCATGCCGAGGAACACCGCAATCACGGTGCCGATCACCATCGCCAGCAGGATCGACAAGCGCGAGATGGTCGCGCTGCCTATCTTGCTCAACAGCAACACCAGCACCAGGGTCAACGCCGCCAGGCCGATATTGGACATGCTGCCGAAATCGGCGGCGCGGCTGTTGCCGCCCATGGCCCAGCGCGCGGCAACGGGCATCAGGGTCAAGCCGATGGTGGTGATCACAATGCCCGTTACCAACGGCGGGAAAAACTTGGTGATCCGCGAGAACACCGGGGTTATCAATAATCCGATAAAAGACGCGGCCATTACCGCGCCAAGAATCGCCGGCACACCACCGGCGCCATCACTGCCGACAATCGCCACCATGGTTGCCACACCGGCGAACGACACGCCCTGCACCAGCGGCAACTGACAACCAAAAAACGGCAGGCCCAGGGTCTGCAACAGCGTGGCCAGGCCACCGGCGAACAACGACGCGGCGATCAGCAGGCCGATATCCGCCGGCGACAAACCCGCCGCCTGGCCGACGATCAACGGTACCGCGACGATGCCGCCGTACATGGTGAGCACATGTTGCAGGCCGTAAGCCATGTTGGCGGCGACGCCGAGATTCTCATCTTCTGGCCGCTGCGGTGACGCCTTCGGGATAGTCATGGTGAGGGGTTCTCTGTTTTTGTTGTGCGGCCACTGTATGCAATGTTTGGACTGGATGTCCATAGAGTTGTATACAATCAATCGAACAAGTTACCCTCCGTCGGCGTTACAAAAACAATCCGGCCGTGATGAGCCAGAACGCCAAAGGACCCATAACAATGAAAAAGGCACTACAGGGCGCAACCGTCGCACTCACCCTCCTCGGCGGCGGGGAGGCCGTCGCGGTGGAATGGATGAACAACAGCGTAGGGTTTCGCTACGGCCAGCAGTTCACCAACCCGAACAACCCCGACGAATTCAGCAAGCGCATCTACAGTTTTACCCACGCCAGCGGCTACCGGTACGGCAGCAATTTCCTCAACCTCGATGTGTTCCTGTCCGACAGCCGCGACCCGCGCAAGGGTACGGATCATGGCGGGAGCGAGGTGTATGCGGTGTACCGTCACCAGTTGTATGCATCGCGGGTGTTCGATGTGCCGCTGGGCACTGGCCTGGTCAAGGATTACGCGCTGACGTTGGGGTTCGATGCCAACCGCAACAACAACTTCGCCTCAGCCAGGAAGCGCGCCCTGGTGATCGGCCCGACCTTGAAGTTCAACACCGTCGGCGTGCTGGACCTGAGCCTGCTGTACTACAAGGAAAAGAACCACACCGGCATCCCCGGCGCGCAGGAGTCGAACCACACGTTCGACGATACCTACATGCTCAACCTGACGTGGATGCGCCCGTTCGAGATTGCCAATCATGCGGCGAAATTCCAGGGTTTCATCAATTATGTCGGGGAAAAAGGCGAGGACTATCACGGTCGCGACACCGCGCCGGAAGCCCTGATGCGCACCGCGCTGATGGTGGCAGTGCGACCGGGCAAAAGCGTCAAGCCGAACCTGTACCTGGGGGTGGGTTACGAGTATTGGCATAACAAATTCGGCGTGGATGGCGGCCGGGGTAGCCGCACATCGACGCCGACAGTGAACCTGGAAGTGACGTTCTAGGCGGCTGCCAGCTCCGAATCCTTGGCCTTGGGCCGCGCCAGCCAGTACCCCAGCACGGCCAACGGCGCAGTCGCCAGCATCACAATCACGGTAATCAGCAGTGGCTGGTCAATCATTGACGACACCAGCAGGCTGCTGAGAAAGCACAGGCCCAATTGCAGCGTATTTTGCAGCGCCGCCGCCTTGCCGGAGTTTTGCGCAAACGGCATCAGCGCGTTCGCCACGACGATGGGGTAACTGGCACCGTTGCACAGCGCCATCAGGCAGAACGGAATCAGCAAGGTGGTAAGGCTCGGCACGGTCAAGGTCGCGACCAGGTACAACGCCACCATGCTGATGCAATACGCCAGCAGCAGCCACGGCAACAGCGTCTTGCCCTGGAAGTGTTGCAAGGCGCTGCGGCAGCTGTAGCCGCCGACCAGAAACGCCAAGGTCGGCAGCACGTAGCTCAGGCCGATGTCATTCGGACTGTAGCCCATGCCGCCCAGGATGAAGGGCGACGCCGTCAGCCAGGCGAAGAAACTGGCCGAGCACGCGGCAAAAATCATGACATTGCCGGTAAACACGCGAGACGTCAGTAACTGTCCATAACCCAGTCGCGAAGGTTCGCCCTTCGCGGCCTGACGTTTCTGCGCAGTACGCAGGAACAACGTCGGCAACAACAGCAACAACGACACACCCAGCAATACGCCGAAGATCGCCTGCCAGCCGAAGTGACTCAGCACCATCGCGCCCAACAGCGGCGCTAAAGCCGGTGACAACGACATCAGCGGCATGATGCTGGCGAACACGCGATGGGCCTTGTCGGCCGGGTAGCGGTCGATCACCAGGGCTTGCCAACTGACGGCGGCGGCGCATACGCCAATGGCTTGGATAAAACGCAATGCCAGCAACTGAGGCGCCGTTTCGACCCAGAACATGCCCGCACAACCGAGCACAAACAGGCTCAGCCCGGCGAGCAGGATCGGCTTGCGCCCCAGGCGGTCGGACAACGGCCCCCATAACAACTGCCCGACCGCAAAGCCGGCGAGGAAAATGCTCAAGCTGGCGCCTACTGCACCGGCGCCAATCTGCAAGTGCTCGCCCATGGCGCCGAACGCCGGTAAATACATGTCCATGGCGAGGTAACCGAGCATGCTCAGCCCCGCCAGATACCCAGTGAAACCAAAAGAATTTTTCATTGAAGCCTTGTTGATCCTGCCATCAAACTATTTGCTGACTGGCGCCCATTATGAAGCTGACAGTTTTGGTGTGAAGCGATAATAATTGGATACTCTTATCAATAAATTTGAAGGCAATCGCCATGTGGTCCGAATATTCGCTGGACGTTGTCGATGCAGTCGCGCGTCATGGCAGCTTCAGCGCAGCTGCCCAGGAACTGCACCGGGTGCCGTCGGCCATCAGCTATACGGTGCGTCAGATCGAGGAATGGCTGGCAGTGCCGTTGTTTGTGCGGCGCCACCGGGACGTCGAGCTGACGCCGGCCGGCCGGCTGTTTATCGACGAAGCCCGTGGCGTGATGAAAAAAATGCTCGGCACCCGACGCCTTTGCCAGCAAGTGGCCAACGGCTGGAGTGGCCAGTTGAAGGTGGCGGTGGATTCCATCGTCAAACCCCAGCGCTGCCGGCAGTTGGTCATTGATTTCTACCGGCAGTTTCCCGAGGTCGAGCTGTTGCTGGAATACGAGGTGTACAACGGCGTGTGGGATGCCCTGGCGGATGAGCGCACCGACATCGTGATCGGCGCCACCAGCGCGGTGCCGGTGGCCAGCCGCTTCACCTTTCGCGACATGGGGTTGTTGAATTGGCTGTGTGTGGTCAGTGCGCGCCACCCGTTGGCCAGCGTCGAAGGCTTGCTGAGTGACGATCAACTGCGCCCCTTCGCCTCGTTGTGCATGACCGATACATCGCGCAACCTGCCCAAACGCGACACCTGGACCCTGGATAACCAGCGTCGGCTGGTGGTGCCGAACTGGTCATCGGCCCTCGATTGCTTGCGTGATGGCCTGTGCGTCGGCATGGCGCCGGCGCATCAGGTGCTGCCGTGGATCGAGCGCGGGGAATTAGTGGCGCTGCAATTGAGCCGGCCGTTTCCTGCCAGCCCGTCGTGTGTGGCCTGGGCACAGGACAGGCTGTCCCCGGCCATGGCCTGGCTGCTGGAGTATCTGGGCGATACCGAAACCCTGAACCAGGAATGGCTCAACGGGCCTGATCCAGTAGCCGGGTAATGGCCCGCACGATCATCTCGACCTCCTTGGCAGCCAGGGTCAGCGGCGGCAGCAGCCGAATGACCTTGCCCCGCGTCACGTTGATCAGCAGGCCGTGTTCCTGGGCCGCGCGCTGGGCCAGGTCACGATAAGGGCTCGCCAGTTCGATCCCGATCATCAACCCCTGCCCACGAATCGCCAGGACGTGCGGGTGCTCACCCAGTTCCACCCGCAACCGCGCCAGCAAGCGCTCGCCCTGTAGCGCCGCGTTCTGCAGCAAACCTTGTTCTTCGATAATGTCCAGCACGGTGCACCCCACGCGACACGCCAACGGGTTGCCGCCGAAGGTGCTGCCATGGCTGCCCGGCGTAAACAACTGGGCCACACCGGCCCGCGCCAGGCAGGCGCCGATGGGTACGCCGTTGCCGAGGCCCTTGGCCAGGGTCATCACGTCCGGGACGATGCCTTCATGCTGGAAGGCAAACCAGGCGCCGGTGCGCCCAATGCCGGTCTGGATTTCATCGAGCATCATCAACCAGCCATGGCGGGTGCAGTGATCACGCAGGGCTTTCAGGTAGCCCGGTGGTGCCGGCAGTACGCCGCTTTCACCCTGGATCGGTTCCAGCAGGACCGCTGCGATCCGCGCGCCAAACGTCTGGGTGATTGCCTCAAGCGCAGCCAGATCGCCAAAGCCCACCTTGAGAAAGTCCCCCGGCAAGCGCTGGAAACCCAGGCGTACCGACGGCCCGTCACTGGCAGCCATGGTGCCGAGCGTACGGCCGTGAAAAGCATTTTCCATCACCACCACCAACGGTTCTTCAATGCCTTTTTTCCAGCCATGCAGCCGCGCCAGTTTCAGCGCTGTTTCGTTGGCCTCGGCACCGGAGTTGTTGAAGAAGGCCCGGTCGAGGCCAGACAGTTGAGTCAGGCGTTGGGCCAGCCGTTGTTGCCAGTCGATGCTGTAGAGGTTGGAGGTATGCAACAACAAGCCAGCCTGCTCGCTGATGGCCGTCACCAACCTGGGGTGCGAATGGCCGACATTGGTCACCGCCACACCGGCCACCGCATCCAGGTATTCACGGCCCTGCTGGTCCCACAGGCGCGTGCCCAGGCCGCGGGTAAAGCTCAGCGCCAGGGGTTGGTAAGTGGTCATCAAGCAGGCGGCGGTCATGGTGCGGCTCCAGTGCATCGTTGTGATGGCTTCAGTATCGTTAGCCACCTGAGCTGGATAAACTGCACATTTCTGCAATGACTTTAAACCAGGGCTTGATAATGGATCTGTTCCAGGCAATGTCGGTGTACGTGAAGGTGGTCGAGACTGGCAGCATGACCGCCGCAGCCCAAGCCTGCGGGATGTCGACCACCATGGTCGGCAACCACTTGCGCGCGCTGGAACAACGCCTTGGCGTCAGCCTGCTCAAGCGCACCACGCGCAAACAGAGCCTCACGGAATTCGGCGGGCAGTATTACCAGCGCTGCCTGGAAGTGCTGGGCTTGGTGGCCGACTCCGAGCAACTGGCCGAACAAGCCCATAGCGATGTCCCCAAGGGCACCCTGCGCATCACCGCGCCCCCCGTATTCGGCACCGAACGCCTTACACCGGCCTTGAGCGAATTTTCCCGGCGCTATCCGCTGATCAACCTGTACGTGGTGTTGAGCAATGAGCGGATGGACTTGGTTGACAGCGGCTTCGACGTGGCGATACGTCTTGGCGAACTGGAAACATCGAGCCTGATCGCACGGCCCATGCAGGACTACACCCTCACCCTCTGCGCGTCACCTGCTTACCTGGCGCGACGCGGCACGCCTTCGACACCCGAGGACCTCAGGCAGCATGACTGCCTGGCGTTCGCCTACCCGGCAAATGACAATTGGCGCGACACCGAAAAACTCTGGCGCATGACCGACGATAGCGGCGAGGTGGAAGTACCGGTGTCCGGCTCATTGACCATCAACAGCTCGCAAGGCTTGCGCCAGGCAGCCGTCAACGGCATGGGCATCATCATGCTGGCCGATGCCCTGGTACAACCGGACCTGGAGAGCGGCAAACTGGTGGCCCTGTTGACTACCTATCGACTGCCCAGCCGCCCCATGCATCTGCTCTACGGCCAGGACCGTTATCGCCTGCCCAAGCTGCGCGCCTTCGTGGATTTCGCCATGGAAAAGTGGGCGCGCTAGAAGCCCACGCCCAACTCACGCAACTGCGCTGCCGTGCGCGCGGCAGACACATGGTGAATCCCCTGCCAGCCCAGAGCGATGGCCGCTTCGATATTGCCGGCAACGTCATCGATAAACACCACTTCAGAGGGCTGGATATCCGGCAACTGGGCCCGTACCTGACTGAGGCTGGCGTGGTAGATCGCCGCGTCCGGCTTGATCAGTTTCAACTCGCCGGACACCACGATGTCGCGAAAATACTGCAGGAACGGGTAGTTGGCCCGCGCATAGGGAAACGTCTCGGCAGACCAGTTGGTAAGCCCGAACAACGGTATATCGGCTCGGTGCAACGCTTCGAGGATCGCCACGCCTTCCGGCAACGGCCCTCGCAGCATCTCGTGCCAACGGTCGTAATAGGCTTGAATCAAGCGCTCATGATGCGGGTACTGCTCGATCAGGCTGCGGGTGCCTTCGGCCAGGGAGCGACCGGCGTCCTGCTCGGTGTTCCAGGCCTGGGTGCAGATGTGGTCGAGAAACCATTGTCGCTCGTGATCATCGGCAATCAGCTTGCGGTACAGGTGCTGCGGGCTCCAATCAAACAGGACACCGCCGAAATCAAAAACCACTGCACGAATTGTCATACGCTCCTCCCAATTAATGTGCTGCATCAGTCTCATACCGGTGACCTGCGTCGGCAAGTAAGCAGGCGTAGGACCGCTCCGATAATTTTCCGGCTCACGCACAACAGGTATCGCTGCAACGCCCATGCATTCAGGCCTGAACCTTCCGTTGCAGATCGGCTTCATACAGCCTGTAGTACTTCTTTCACCCCCCGCGCACAAAATGTCTCTAGTGTCGCGCTGTGTAATCGAGGGAATGCTCTGTTCCGGAAGGAATCATCCAACATGCCGATAAAACATGACTTGGAGCAACTCAATGAGCGACATCATCTCCCCTGTCATTTCACCTTCCGCGCTAAGCCTGCACACACTGCTGGGCGCTCAAGCCACTCAGTCGACCGGCACCGTCCAAGCGGCGAACAGCTCGATCATCGACGCATTTGAACGTGCCAAGGAGCGGACGGGAATAGTACCGAGCCACCTTGTTCCCCTGCAGAACATCGCAGCGGCCACCAATTCCATCATTGGCGTACGCCCTGTAGAAACCGTGGCTACCGGGATGATAGCGGCCGGTCACCCCACCAAGGACTTTCACATCAAAGGAAAAAGTGCCGACTGGGGACCGCAAGCTGGCCTGATCTGTACGAACCAGGCGTTCAGCAAGCTTGAAAAATTCAAGGAGGACGCCCCCGCCAAAGTGACCAGCGCCAATGAGCAAATCCAGGCATGCATTCGCGACGGGCACGCTGTCGCGGTCCCCTTGGAGATCTCGGGCGAGCGTATCGGCGAACTGATAAAACTCGGACACATTGCCCAGTTGGCAACAAGGCCCCACGAAGAAGCACTGCGTTTCAGTGCCCAAGGCCCCAGTCGACAGCAGTATGCATTTGAAGGTAGACGCACATCTGCGTCAGAAGACAGCTACCTCATCACCCATGAGGGAGTACCGGTTGAAGTCCTGGCGAAACACGCCGGTGGCAAGGCGTTGACCGCCGATTATGACCTGCACATGGTGGCGCCTCACATCAGCGATTTTGGCCCTCAGGATAAAATCCCGGTGCCCGATGTGGCGCACAGTGTTTTCACACAACGGATCGACAGCTACAGGCATCGACACTCAATCACTGGCTGTTTTCAGGTGCCCGAAGCGCTGCGTGCAGACTATGAAAGCGCCGCCCGTTTCTATCAAAAGGAAGACCCCGACTTGGGTAACGCCACGTCACGGATAAAGCAGATGATAGCGTTGATCAATCATCGATTGGTCGGTAACGGAGAGCGGGTGGTACACCACAATGCGGACTCCGGCAGCCCGGCGACGGACGTCGACGCTAACTACCCGGCAACCTTCTTTCTGCCAGTCAAACTGGGACGGTTCGATGAAATCTGCATGATCAACGACAGCCAAGACATGGCGGAGCTGGTCAAAACAGCCAAGGACAGCGGCTATCACGTTCCGATGAATCCGCTTTGGGAGAAAGAAATAGTGAGCATCAGGCGTTCTGACTTCGTCAAAGCCCAACAGCGGTTCAACCAAGGCTGAACACGCCAGGGCGTCAACAAAACAGCAGCCTCATAACAGGGTTATGGAGACTGCTGTCGGCCCAGATCGTTACGCCGAGATCAGACCGTTAATCTTCACGGTAGGATTCACGTCAGCCTCGTAGTCCACGCCGTCGACTTCAAAGCCGAACAAACGCAGAAACTCAGCCTTGTAGCCGGCGAAATCGCTGATCTCGTTGACGTTTTCGTCGGTGACCTGGTTCCACAGGGCCGCCACGGCGTCCTGGACTTTCGGTTCCAGTTCGGCCAGGTCGGCACGCAGGCGGCCGTCGGCGTCGAGCTTCGGCTCTTTGCCGTACAGGCTGTCCTTGAACAGGCCATAGACCTGCTCGATGCAACCTTCGTGGGTGCCCTGTTCTTTCATCACTTTGAACAGCAGCGACAGGTACAGCGGCATGATCGGGATAGCGGAGCTGGCCTGGGTGACCACGGCCTTGAGCACCGACACACGGGCGTCGCCCTTGAGCGCGGCGAGGTTGTCGCGCAGGGTCAGGACTTTCTTGTCGAGGTCTTTCTTGGCTTCGCCGATGGAGCCGTTCCAGTAGATGTCCTGGGTCAGCTTCTCGCCAAGGTAGGTAAACGCAGTGGTCTTGGCGCCTTCGGCCAGGACGTCGGCGTCACGCAGGGCGTCGATCCACAGCTGCCAGTCTTCGCCACCCATGACTTTCACGGTGCCGTCGATTTCTTCCTGGGTCGCTGGCTCCAGGGTGGTGTCGACCACAACGCCTTTGTCGGTGTTGATGCCGCGCAGGGTCACGGCCTTGCCGATCGGCTTGAGGGTGGAGTTGTGCACCACGCCTTGCGGGTCGGTACGGCGAGGCGCGGCCAGGCTGTAGACAACCAGGTCGATCTTGCCCAAGTCTTTCTTGATGGTTTCGATGGTCAGGCGCTTGATCTCGTCGGAAAACGCGTCGCCGTTGATGCTCTTGGCGTACAGGCCTTTTTCGACGGCAAACTTCTCGAACGCGGCGCTGTTGTACCAGCCGGCGGAGCTCAGCTTGCCTTCTTCGCCTTCTTTCTCAAAAAACACGCCCAGGGTGTCGGCGCCACAACCAAACGCGGCACTGATGCGCGCGGCCAGGCCGTAGCCGGTGGAAGCACCGAGGACCAGCACCTTTTTCGGGCCGCCTTCGATGACGCCGTGTTGGGTCACGTAGTCGATCTGTTCCTTGACGTTCGCTTCACAGCCAACAGGGTGAGCGGTCACACAGATGAAACCACGAACCCGCGGTTTGATGATCATAAAATTTCTGCCTCTTCCAAGGTGCCGAAGGCCAGTGGTGGCCATTCAACTTCAATCGTACCGGTCTATGACGTCCAAAAAACCGAAGCGTCACGATAGTCGCAAATCTTCCGTTTACAAAATCCAATCCGCTCAACACTACCAGGGTTAAAAACCCTAGTGAGCCTTCACAATTTTGCAATATTTAAAACGCCTACGCGTCGTGGAACGGCTTATGATGGCGCAGCTGTTTCAATATGTTTCAAAACCCCCACCACTCGCGGCCACGGATCCGGACCTGTCGAATGGCGTCCTGCTGGAGCTGAGTTTCATGAAAAAGCCTGCTTTGCGTAAAAAAGCGGTATCGGTCGCCTGGGTATTCGGCGTGCTGCTGATTATGGATATTTTCCCGGAAACCACTTTGGTATTTCTCGGGCTGGTGGTGATCTGCGGCATTTACGACTTCCTGCGCAATGGCCTGTATGACGCGCCCACCGCCAAGAAGTACTTTATTGGCAGTGGACGTAACACGTGGCTGCTGGCGCCGTTCAACACCCTGTTCGATCTGTTGAGCTGGCGTAACCGACACGTTTACCGGATGGACGATCTGCCGCCGGCCTGGCGTGAAGACCTGCAACGGGTGATCGAAAACGCCATGGCTCATAAGGATGAAATCATCGGTTACCTGAACGAACGCATGGCCGAGAAAAAGCGCGGCATGTTGTTTTTCCAGTGGTACGGCCAGCCCATTGAAACGACCCTCGACATTCCGGAACTGCGCAAAAAACTGCCGTTCGTGAAGACCATCGGCGTGTCCGTGTTCAACGAAAACCGCTCGACCTCCTTCCACTTCGGCCCCCTGCGCATGATGTTCCGCGTGCTCTACAACATGGCCCCGGCACCGCATCACGAGGGCGTCTACATCCAGGTCGGCCAGCACAAACACTACTGGCATGACGACCCGCTGTTTATTTTCGATGACACGCTGATGCACGCGTCTTTCAACAAAAACGATGCCAAGCGTTACTGCCTGTTTATCGATATCGTGCGGCCGACCCCGGTGCCCCGGGTGCTCAACGCCGTGATCGCTGGGTTTGCCGGGATGGCCTTTACCCTGCGTCGGGTTTTCTACAAAAACTGGAAGCTGATTCAGTGAGTTCTGCGGCATGATGGTGCTGGACGGTATTTGCGCTGGGCCTTGCGCCTGAGGTAAATAACCGTCTCGTGCGACCGAATTCGGCGCCCATCATTCTCAAGCCATCGCGGCCCCTTGCGGGTGCGGTGGCTGCGCTTTCAAGGAATCAGAATGCCCCAACGTCACGTCATCAATGCCTCCGTCAGCCCCAAGGGCAGCCTCGAAACCCTGTCTCAACGTGAAGTCCAGCAACTGAGCGAAGCCGGTACCGGCAGCATCTACACCCTGTTCCGCCAATGCGCCCTGGCGATCCTCAACACCGGCGCGCACATCGACAACGCCAAGACCATCCTCGACGCCTACAAAGATTTTGAAGTGCGCATTCACCAACAGGACCGCGGCGTGCGCCTTGAACTGCTGAACGCTCCGGCAGACGCCTTTGTCGATGGCGAAATGATCGCCAGCACCCGCGAGATGCTGTTCAGCGCCCTGCGCGATATCGTCTATACCGAGAACGAGTTGGACAGCCAGCGCATCGACCTGAGCAACTCCCAGGGCATCACCGACTACGTGTTCCACCTGCTGCGCAACGCCCGTACGCTGCGCCCGGGTGTCGAACCGAAGATCGTGGTGTGCTGGGGCGGGCACTCGATCAATACCGAAGAATACAAATACACCAAGAAGGTCGGCCACGAACTGGGCCTGCGCAGCCTTGACGTGTGCACCGGTTGCGGCCCTGGCGTGATGAAAGGTCCGATGAAAGGCGCGACCATTTCCCACGCCAAGCAGCGGATTACCGGCGGGCGCTACCTGGGTCTCACCGAGCCAGGCATCATCGCGGCCGAGGCGCCAAACCCAATCGTCAACGAGCTGGTGATTTTGCCGGACATCGAGAAGCGCCTGGAAGCGTTCGTGCGCGTTGGCCACGGCATCATCATCTTCCCGGGCGGTGCCGGTACAGCAGAGGAATTCCTCTACCTGCTGGGCATACTGATGCACCCGGACAACCGTGACCTGCCGTTCCCGGTCATCCTCACCGGGCCGAAACACGCCGCGCCGTACCTGCAACAACTGCACGCATTCGTCGGCGCCACCCTGGGCGAAGCAGCCCAGGCGCACTACCAGATCATCATTGATGATCCGGCGGAAGTGGCACGCCAGATGACTGCCGGCCTCAAGGCGGTGAAGCAGTTCCGCCGCGAGCGCAACGACGCGTTCCATTTCAACTGGCTGTTGAAGATCGACGAAGGCTTCCAGCGCCCGTTCGACCCCACCCACGAAAACATGGCCAGCCTGCAATTGAGCCACGCCCTGCCGCCCCACGAACTCGCCGCCAACCTGCGCCGCGCGTTCTCGGGGATCGTAGCGGGTAACGTGAAGGACAAAGGCATCCGCCTGATCGAACAGAACGGCCCGTATGAGATCCACGGCGACCCGGCCATCATGAAACCGCTGGATGAGTTGCTACAGGCCTTCGTGGCCCAGCACCGCATGAAGTTGCCGGGCGGCGCGGCGTATGTGCCGTGCTACCGCGTGGTGCAATAAGCTAGCGCTGTACCGCCACACATTTGATTTCCACCAGCAGGCCGGGGTGCGCCAGTTCGGACACCCCGATAGTGGTCCAGGCGCAATGCCCACGTGGAAACAGGCGGTTTTTCACCTCACGGAAAACCGCCATGTGCTGGCTCATGTCGACGTGATAAGTGGTCATGTCCACCACATCGTCGAAGGTGCAACCGCCCTCTTCCAGCACCTGCCGCAGATTCTCCCAGGCCGCGACGAATTGCGCCTCGGGGTCCTCGATCACCGCCAATGCAGCCGTACGCCCGACCTGACCGGCGCAGTACAACGTCTTGCCCACTTTGATCGCTGGCACGTAGCCGGCGCGCTCGACGATTGAGTGCATGGAGGGAGGGATGATGAGCTGGCGGTCGGTCATGGCTTGTATCTCTTTAAGCCCGGCAGGCGAGCACAGTTGGGACTAGTGTTTTACCTGTTCCGACTCACCCACACCAGATGAGCACCCTATGGACCGACGGATATTGTCCTCTGTCATTCCTTACCCTAAGGTAAGGAATATCACGATGGAGATCTTCAACATGGCTATCGCTACACTCACCTCAAAAGGCCAAATCACCATTCCTGTCCAGGTCAGGACAGCCCTCGGCCTGGAAACAGGGGATCGGGTTGAATTCGTAGAAATGGAAGATGGGCAGTTTTCCATCATTGCCGCGAGCAAAACGGTGCATGACCTCAAAGGGCTGATCCGCAGCTCCGCCAGGGCCGTCTCCATCGAAGAGATGAACCAAGCCATCGCAACGCAGGGGGCAAAAGCCGGATGATCGGGCTGGATACCAATGTGCTGGTGCGCTACATCACCCAGGATGATCCCGTTCAATCCGCCAAGGCGTCCGATCTGATCGAATCACTGACCACTGCCTCGCCGGGCTTTATCAGCCTGGTTTCCATTGTGGAGTTGGTGTGGGTACTGCAAAGCTGCTACCAGTCGGCCAAAAGTGATGTGGTGATGGTACTGGAGACCCTGCTGCGCACCCGCGAATTGACCGTAGAACATGCCGAGATCATCTGGCAGGCGCTGCGCACGTTTGTGGCGAACAAGGCTGACTTTGCAGACTGCCTGATCGAGCGCTGCGCCCATGCCGCCGGTTGCGAGTACACGGCAACCTTCGACCTCAATGCGATCAAGACCGCAGGCATGAAGCGACTGGGCTGAACCGCAGCATTGCGGCAGCGGGCGGGCTTTGATACAAACCGTTTTTTACCTTGATCGAGAGAAAGACCGACGTGCGCACGTTTCTACTCGCAGCCCTGGCTATGGCGCCCACTCTCGCCCTGGCCGATGCCATCACCTGGCCCGATCTGCCAAAAACCTGCTTCGTCAGCGGCCGCTCCGCCACCAGTGCGGATGTCGACAGCGGTTGCGCCGCCTTCCTGATCAATGTGAAAGGCCAGGCGGCGGGGACGCCGATCAAGTTGGATATTCCCCAATACGCGATGCATATCGACGAAACCACCGGCAAGGAAACCCCGGTGATCCTCATCCAGGCGGAGGAGAACGGCGAGGTCAAGGCCGTGGGCTATCGGGAACTGGGCACCGATCAACTCGGTGCCGCATTGTTGCGAGAGGTTCGGCTGCTGGGTACCCACAAGCCGATCTAACGCTACTGACCAATGAAACCTGGGCTCAGCGAACCCAGCCACCACCCTGCCAGTGATACCCGTCATTACGCTGCACCCAATGCGGATGCACGTAGCGATAGCCTTCGCGTACCGGCTCCCAGTGACCATGTACCGCCACATATCGCCCGCCGTCCCAGCGCCAATAACCACGCGACCATATATAGCCGTAGCGTACGGGTGGCTCGACTTCTATCACCTGCACCGGCGGCGGTTGCGGCGCGATGACTTCCACATACTCATGTTGCACCGGCCTGCGCTCATGCACGACGCGCTCTTGAACACACCCGGATGCCGCGACGACCATGGCCGCCAATGCCCCATAACGTAGCCACATAGAAAAACCCTCGGACGCTGACGCCCAGTACCTGCACCGCTAGAAAATGCCCCCTTGTTGCAGCCTCGCTCCTGCTTGGCTCTGGAGTATTTTTAACAGGTGGCGTCTGTCAGGTTGCTGAACCTGAGGGCGTTGCGTTCATGGGGTAGACGAAAGGCTCGTCGGGTACTTGAATGCTCAAACCGGACCGAAACGCGCCAGCACTGCCTCGACAAATCGCCGCAACTTGGCGGTGCGCTGCCGATTTGCGGTGTAGACCAGATGCATTGGCCGGCTCGGGGCCTCGAAGTCCGGCAGCACCTGTACCAACTCACCGCGGGCCATTGCCGTACGCAAAAAATCCTGGGGGCCGAGAACCATGCCGAAACCGTCCAGCGCCGCCGACATCAATGCCCGGCTTTCGTTGATCTGCAGACGACTGGTCACCTGTACGCTGTACAGCGTCGAGCCTTGATGAAATATCCACTCGCGGTCCGCCGGGCGTGACCAGAAGGCATAGCCCAGGCATTCGTGACGTTCCAGGTCTGCCGGCACCTGCGGCGTACCCCGCGCAGCCAGGTACGCAGGCGAAGCACAGACCACCAGGCGATAAGGCGCCAGTGGCCGGGCTGTCAGGCCGGTGGTCGCCAATGGACCGATGCGGAAGGCTGCTTCATAGCCCTCTTCCACCAAGTCGACGAAGCGATCCGTCAGGTGCAGGTCGATTTCCACGTCAGGGTTATCGCGCAGGAATGCAGTAATCAGTGGCATCAGGCTGTAGGAACCGAAGGTCACAGGCGCGGTGATCTTCAGCTTGCCACGCGGCGTGTCATTCATGATTTGCGCCAGCGAGTCCGCAGCTTCGGCCTCCGTAAGGATATGTTTGCAACGTTCGTAGTACGCGCTCCCCAACTCCGTGAGGCTTTGCCTGCGCGTGGTGCGATTAAGTAACCGCGCACCGAGGCGCTGCTCCAGCGCGGCAACGTGTTTGGCCACCATTTGCGCCGACATGTGCAAACGCTCGGCGGCGCGGGCGTAGGAGCCCAATTCCGCAGCGATCACAAAGGCATTCATGCTCGATAGACGGTCCATCATTCCCTACTCCCAGTAATAACACCCGCGCCATAGTGCTTATTTATCGCCACTTGGTTGCCAATCATCATAGCGGCTTCCCCCTTTATCAGGAGCAAGACCATGAAGATTGGCGTGATTGGAGCCGGTTTTATCGGGCGCGCCGTGGCACAGCGGGCACTGGCGGCCGGGCATGAAGTGATGTTGAGCAACTCTCGCGGCCCGCAGACCATGAGCAGCGTGGTAAGTGGCATACGCGGCGTAAAAGTGGGCAGCGCAGAAGATGCCGCACAGTTTGGTGACGTGGTGCTGGTGGCGATTCCGTTTGAACACTACCGAAAAGTCCCGGCGCAGTGGCTGGCAGGCAAGACCTTGCTCGACGCCAACAACTACTACCCGGAGCGCGACGGTCATTTCCCCGCGCTGGATCGATTTGAAACCACCACCAGCCGACTGCTCGCCGAACACTTCACCCACTCAAAGGTGATCAAAGTGTTCAACGCGATTTTCGCCGCGGACATTACCGATCATGCTCGCCCCCACGGCGCACCTGACCGTCGCGCATTGCCGGTGGCCGGCGACGATGCTGTCGCCAAAGCGCAGGTAATCACCCTGCTCGACGAGCTGGGCTTTGACGCCGTCGATGCCGGCAGCCTGGATGAAAGCTGGCGGTTCGAGCGGGCCAAGCCCGCGTACTGCGTGCCGCTGGACCAGCCCGGGCTGAAGGCGGCCCTGGCCGCGGCCGAGCGTACGGTCGAACTGCCGCCGGTCGACCGCGAGCACACCCGCGCTTAAACACCGCCCCACAAAAAAGCCCGCTGACCGTTACCGGTTCAGCGGGCTTTGTGCATCAGCCTGGCTTACAGCGCCAGATCAGACGCCGGCTTGCTCGGCTCAGCCGCGGGCTTGGCAGCCTCGGTGGCCTTGGGTGCAGCCATTTGCGGAATCACAGGCGGCGTAGGCAGTTGCAGGACTTCGGCGGTGTAGGCCCATTCCTTGGCAACCGCTTCCGGACTGTCGTTCAGCTTGGTGCCGTAGCTCGGTACGATCTGGTGCAGCTTGGCCTGCCACTCAGGGGTCGCGACCTTGTCCTTGAACACTTTCTGCAGCACGGTCAGCATGATCGGGGCCGCAGTGGACGCGCCTGGCGATGCACCCAACAGGCCCGCGATGGTGTTGTCGGCGGAGCTGACCACTTCAGTGCCGAGCTTCAGGACGCCGCCTTGCTCCTCGTCACGCTTGATGATCTGCACGCGCTGACCGGCTTGCCACAGGCGCCAGTCGGATTGCTTGGCGTTCGGGAAGTACTCTTGCAGCGCCTTGAAGCGGTCGTCGTCCGACAGCATCAGTTGGCCGGCGAGGTACTCGACCAGTGGGTATTCACGAATACCGACTTTGGTCATTGGCCAGATGTTGTGGGTGGTGGTGCTGGTCAGCAGGTCCAGGTACGAGCCTTCTTTCAGGAACTTGGTCGAGAAGGTCGCGAATGGGCCAAACAGGATCACGCGCTTGCCATCCAGCACGCGGGTGTCCAGGTGCGGAACCGACATCGGTGGCGCGCCAACCGAAGCCTTGCCGTAGGCCTTGGCCAGGTGTTGCTCGGCAACGGTTGGGTTATCGGTCACCAGGAACGAACCACCTACCGGGAAGCCAGCGTATTCCTTGGCTTCAGGAATGCCCGACTTCTGCAGCAGGTGCAGCGCACCGCCGCCGGCGCCGATGAACACGAACTTGGCGTCGGTTTCGGTCTTGGTGCCGTCTTTCAGGTTTTTGTAGCTCACACGCCACGAACCGTCGGCGTTCTTGGTGATGTCCTGCACTTCGCTCGACAGCTTCAGGTCGAACTTAGGCGTGGTCTGCAGGTGAGCGACGAACTGGCGGGTGATCTCGCCGAAGTTCATGTCGGTCCCCAGCGGGCTCCAGGTGGCCGCGATTTTCTGGTTCGGGTCACGCCCTTCCATCATCAGCGGAACCCACTTGGCGATCTGCGCCGGGTCTTCGGAGTACTGCATGCCAGCGAACAGCGGGCTGGCCTTCAGGGCTTCGTAGCGTTTTTTCAGGAACTTGATGTTGTCATCGCCCCACACAAAGCTCATGTGCGGTGTGGTGTTGATGAACGAACGCGGGTCCTTCAGCACGCCTTGGCGGACCTGCCAGGACCAGAACTGACGGGAAATCTGGAACGCTTCGTTGATCTCGACCGCTTTCGGGATCTCAACGTTGCCGTTCTTGTCTTCCGGGGTGTAGTTCAGCTCAGCCAGGGCCGAGTGACCGGTACCGGCGTTGTTCCAGCCGTTGGAGCTTTCTTCGGCCACGCCATCGAGGCGCTCGACCATCTCCATCGACCAGTCCGGCTCCAGCTCGTTGAGCCAGACACCCAGGGTCGCACTCATGATGCCGCCGCCAATCAGCAGCACATCGACTTTCTTTGCCTCTTCCGCCTGAGCGGAGCTGATCCCCAGCGACAAAGCCAGCCCCAGCAGGGCAGTGTTTACTTTTTTAAACATCAGTAGCACCTATGATAAAACGCCATCCGCCCTACCGCCCCTGATCATGGGCAACCCTCCATCACGATGCGCCAGGCAACGCACCGCGGGGTTTGCACATTCACGAGAGGGCCGCAGGGTGGGCACACAAGGCCGACGTATCGACCTCACTGTTTATGTCCCTTCTGCGCTGACTTTTTATCATTATTGGCTTCAGCTACCTGGGCGACAGCCAACCGCCGGGACGTATACGGATGTACGTACCCAGGAGAGACTAGACCAGGACGGCGCGCAGAATATCACGGCAAACGGCGTTTATGCGCCGTTTGGCCAATTGACAGCTCTAAATCGCGGCTTTTAACCCGTCGATGTCAAGCGTGGCAGGCGCGACCAGGGGTCACAGGCCTGGAACTCTGACGCAAACGGCTGTTCTAGACACCTTTGCCGCCGCTTGCGTAGCATCAGCGGCTCTCCTTCGTGCGCTACATCCAACCAGAGTTACCCATGACTATCCAGCAAACACCCGGGCATGTGCTGCCCGCGCGCAGCGCCGCCAAAATGGAAGCGGCCATGGCCGTGGGCGCCTTCGCGATCGGCACCGGCGAATTCGCCATCATGGGCTTGATGCCCGACATCGCCCACAATCTGAATTTGAGTGAACCGCAAGTCGGCCACGCCATCAGCGCCTACGCCCTGGGCGTGATGGTCGGCGCCCCACTGCTGGCCATCCTCGGCGCCAAGTTGCTGCGCAAACATATGCTGCTGTTACTGATGGGCCTGTATGCGCTGGGCAACCTGGCCACCGCCTTCACCCCGACCTTCGGCTCGCTGGTGGCCTTCCGCTTTATCAGCGGCCTGCCCCACGGCGCCTACTTCGGCATCGCCGCCGTGGTCGCCTCGAGCATGGTGCCCAACGACAAACGCGCCGGCGCCGTGGCCCGCGTGATGATGGGCCTGACCCTGGCCATGCTGCTCGGCAACCCCATCGCCACCTTCCTCGGCCAACACCTGGGCTGGCGCTCGGCGTTTGCACTGGTCAGCGTGATTGCCCTGTGCACCCTCTTACTGGTCTGGCAATTCGTGCCCCATCGTCACGACGAACAACGCAGCGACCCGCGCAAGGAACTGCGCGCCTTCACCAAACCGCAGGTGTGGATGGCGTTGTCGATTGGCGCGATCGGGTTTGCCGGGATGTTCTGCGTGTTCAGCTATTTGGCGCCGACCATGCTGGAAGTGACCAAAGTCTCGCCGCAGTGGATTCCCTTCGGCCTCGCCGCGTTTGGCGTCGGCGGCATCATCGGCAACATCGCCGGCGGCAAGCTGTTCGACCGCCTGCAATTTCGCGCCGTGGGTTGGATCATGGTGTGGTCGATGGCCGTGCTGATCTTCTTCACCTTCGCCGCCAGTTCGCTATGGAGCGTGCTGCTGGGCATTGGCCTGGTCGGCACCATGATCGCCATGGCCGCTCCCCTGCAAATCCGCTTGATGGACATCGCCCACGAAGCCCCGAGCCTGGCGGCGGCGTCGAACCACGCGGCGTTCAACCTGGCGAATGCGCTGGGACCGTGGTTGGGCGGGATGGCGATTACAGCCGGGTATGGCTGGACCAGCACCGGCTACATCGGCGCCGCTACAGCGTTGATCGGCCTGGGCATCTACCTCATCGCCCGCCGCATGAAGGGCGGCCACTGACGCCACACTTCCCGATCCAATGAAGATCCAACTGTGGGAGGGGGCTTGCCCCCGATGGCAGTGGGTCAGTCAACACATTCACGACTGCCCACCACCCCATCAATCATCATGCAACAACCCCGCCCCATACTCCCCATAACTACTCCCCAACCCACCGCCGCCAAAATTCATCTTGGCGGCTTTGCTGGGGCTATGGTCCCCAAACGCCTGGCATCCGCCTGAAAAACACGGGTCACTGCTCACGCCGGCCGACCCTGTCGAACACGCGCCCAACAGCAACGTACCCGCAACCATAACGACTTTAACGAGGTTCGAAATCATGGTTTCAGTTCCCTGTGGAATGGAGGCGCGGAGGTCCTCTCTTGAAGAGGATCGTAGCGCTCAAAAGCGCCGGGAATGATGAAACTTTGCTGGGTGACAGGAGGGGTTCAGGTTGCCGGTTGGGTGTTCGGAGGGAGCGCTGATTTGATCGATATAAGGATTGCGTGATTTGTTAGGCAATGTGTGGTCTGAGGGGCAAGCCGAAAGAAGAGTAGGAAGGTTTCCGCGAACGCCCTTAGACCAAATCGATAAAACCATGATGCTCTGAATTAAGGTTAGTAGCTTCTGGATACACCTCGCGACGACCTGCTGATTCAAGCCAACGATCCACAGTGTAAGATGCCCACAACCATCAACCTTCGAGGTCGCCATGACTGGAATCTCCCTAACCCTGCCGGAAGACCTGTCCAACTCTCTTGCCGACTTGGCCAAAAGCAACGGCCAGACTGCGACCTACCTGGCGATGGACGTTCTTCGCGACTACATCGAGCATGAAAAAACGCTGACCGCTCAGATCGAGTTGGCCGTGAAAGAAGCTGACCAAGGCAAATTCGCCACCGACGATCAAGTGGCGGCCATGCGCGCTAGGCGCTGGAGTCGGAATGCGGGTTGAGTGGCTTGAAAAAGCGCTCAAAAATCTAGAAGACGAAGCGAACTATATCGCTCTCGAAAATCCAACGGCTGCTGACGACTTCTCCGATGCCATTTTCGCCAGCGTCGACAAACTGGCTCAATTTCCCTCCATGGGTCGTGAAGGCCGGGTCAAAAACACCCGTGAATGGGCAGTCCCCAATTGGTCATATCTGATTCCGTATCGGATACGCAGTGATCGCCTGCAAATCCTCGGTGTATTCCATACACGGCAGCGTCCACGTTCGAAATGGTAGTGGACGCAAATCTCGGCTCCCCGACACCCAACATACATCCCTGATAAACTGCGCGCCATTCACCCCGCTGACTCAGACGCCCCAATGCCCCTACAAATCGCCCCACTCTCCCGCCGCTTCTCCGTCGCCCCGATGATGGATTGGACCGACCGCCACTGCCGGTTCTTCCTGCGCCTACTCTCCAAGCACGCCCTGCTCTACACCGAGATGGTCACCACTGGCGCGATCCTCCACGGCGACCACGACCGTTTCCTGCGCCACAATGAAGCCGAGCACCCGCTGGCCCTTCAGTTGGGCGGTAGTGTTCCGGCTGATCTGGCGGCTTGCGCGCGTATGGCCGAGGCCGCTGGCTACGACGAGGTGAACCTGAACGTCGGTTGCCCCAGCGACCGGGTGCAAAACAACATGATCGGCGCGATCCTGATGGCGCATCCTGCCCTGGTTGCCGATTGTGTGAAGGCGATGCGCGACGCGGTGTCGATTCCGGTGACGGTGAAGCACCGCATCGGCATCAATGGCCGGGACAGCTACGCCGAGCTGTGTGATTTCGTCGGGACGGTGAAGGACGCGGGCTGCACCAGTTTTACCGTGCATGCGCGGATTGCGATTCTGGAAGGGCTGTCGCCGAAGGAAAACCGTGACATTCCGCCGTTGCGTTATGACGTGGCGGCGCAGTTGAAGCGGGATTTCCCTGAGCTGGAGTTTATTCTCAACGGCGGGATCAAGACGCTGGAGCAGTGCCATGAGCATTTGCAGACGTTTGATGGGGTGATGCTGGGGCGGGAGGCTTATCACAATCCGTATTTGCTGGCGGAGGTGGATCAGCAGTTGTTTGGCAGTGAGGCGCCGGTGATCAGTCGGGCTGAGGCGCTGGTGCAGTTGCGGCCGTATATTGCGCAGCATTTGGCGAGCGGTGGTTCGATGCACCATATCACTCGGCATATTCTGGGGTTGGGTACCGGTTTTCCGGGGGCGCGCAAGTTCAGGCAGTTGTTGTCGGTGGATATTCACAAGGCGAGTGATCCGCTGGCGTTGCTGGATCAGGCTGGGGCTTTGCTGGAAGGGCGGTAAGTCCGTTCAAGTCTGGGGGACTGGTCTGCCGCTATCGGGGGCAAGCCCCCTTCCACCTTTGAATTGTGGTGATCATGCGGGAATTGGGTTGAACCTGTCGGCAGTTTTGGCCTCCTATTTAGCACCAAGACAAGGCATTCAAACGGCCGTTTTCAGGTTGTTGCCCTCGCAAACGATCGAACGCATTTGCGCCCTTGAGCGCCTGCCGGTGCTCGGGTAATGTCATCAGACCCACAGGACAGAGCACGCCCATGACTTCCAAGCTGGAACAACTCAAGCAATTCACCACTGTCGTAGCCGATACCGGCGATTTCTCCACCCTCGCCAAGCTCAAGCCGCAAGACGCCACCACCAACCCTTCCCTGCTGCTCAAGGCCGCTTCGATCCCGGGCTACGCCAAGCTGCTGGATGAGTGCGTGCAGGACTGCAACGGCGATGTGGGCCTGGCCAGCGACCGGTTTGCGGTGGCGGTGGGTCAAGAGATTCTCAAAGTGGTGCCGGGCCGTATTTCCACTGAAGTGGACGCCCGCCTGTCGTTCGACGAAGACGCGATTCTCAAGCGTGCGCATCGCCTGATCGACCTGTATGACAAAGCCGGCGTTGGCCGTGACCGCGTGCTGATCAAGATCGCCTCCACCTGGGAAGGCATCCGCGCGGCGGAGAAGCTGGAAAAAGAAGGCATCCAGACCAACCTGACGCTGCTGTTCTCCTTCGCCCAGGCCGTGACCTGTGCCGAAGCCGGTGTGTTCCTGATCTCGCCGTTCGTGGGCCGTATCTATGATTGGTACAAGAAGGCCAACGGCAACGATTACACCGGTGCCGAAGACCCGGGCGTGCAGTCGGTGACGCGCATTTACAACTACTACAAGGCCAATGGCTACAAAACCGTGGTGATGGGCGCGAGCTTCCGTAATCTGAGCCAGATCGAGGAGTTGGCCGGTTGTGATCGCCTGACCATCAGCCCGGACCTGCTGGAGAAACTGGCGGCGGATAAGGGCAAGCTGGAGCGTAAGCTGTCGCCGGGGCATGCCGGTGAAGCACGCGTGCATCTGACTGAAGCGCAGTTCCGTTGGGAGTCCAACGAGGATGCGATGGCGACTGAGAAGCTGGCGGAAGGGATTCGTCAGTTTGCTCGGGACCAGGAGAAGCTGGAGGCGTTGCTGACTGCCAAGTTGTAAGGCAGGCAGTGGCAAAAAGGGCGGTTCCCTCGCGGGTACCGCCCTTTTTTGTGCTCAGCCGATCTGAAGCCTGTCTTACTTCAATGTGGGAGGGGGCTTGCCGCCTCCCACATTTGGAATGCATTCAACCCAGGAGGTCAGTGGCGCTCAAGGGCGTTGACGAGGTCGTGGAAGGCTTCGCGGTTGGAATCATTCAAGCCCATCAGGATCTTGTGCGCTTCCAGCACCTTGACCCGCACCACTTCCTCGGACTGGTCCTGGGACGGCAGGTCGGTGAGGCATTCCGGGCATGGGATCGGGCGGTCAACGATGTTGAACACCTGGTCGAAGCCCATGGACTGCAACAGGCGGGTGATGTCTTCGTGGGTGGTGACGACGGTCGGCAACAGGCCGACCTTCTGCCGAGACAGAATGGACAACTTGGCCAACAGGCCCAAGGTGGTGCTATCGATGCTGCGGGTTTCGGTCAGATCGATCACGATCGCCGAGAAGTTCAGCGCTGTGAAGATCCGCTCAATCGTCGCATCCAGCGCCGAACACAAGGTCAGGCGCACTTCACCGACAAACTTCAGGACGAAGGTCCCGTCTTGCTCGGCGAATTGGATTCTTCCGGTACTCATCAAAGATTCCTGCTCAACACCAATAGGGCGATATCATCCGGCATCTCCCCCAGCGTGGCCAATCCAAAAACCTGCCGCAGGCCATCCAGGCTGCCGCCCGCCGACTTGACCTTTTGGGGCAAGGCGGCTTCTTTCTCTTTGAGTGTAGGCTCTGGAAGCAGGTCCAGGATGCCATCAGACATCAGCGTCAGGCTGAACGTCGGCGGCAGTTCCAGGATGTGGTCTTCGTAGGTCGCTTCATTGAACAAGCCTACGGGCAGGCCACGCCCTTCCAGGTAACGCACACTGTCAGGAGTGTATAAAACAGGCATCGGCAGGTGACCGCCGATGCTGTAGGTCAAAAGACCGGTTTCTTCATCGATCACGCCGCCGACCATCGTCACGTGCTTGCCCAGCTTGCAACTGATCAGGCCTCGGTTGATGTGACCCAGCACCTCGGAGGGGGTGAACTCCGGCAAGGTGCCGTTGCGCTTGGATTCGAACAGCAACCGTGTGGTCATGAACTTCAACAACACGGTGACAAAAGCCGAGGAAGCACCGTGGCCGGACACATCGGCCAGGTAGAACGCGACACGCCGCTCGTCGACGCGAAAGTAGTCGACAAAATCACCCGACAGGTACAGCGACGGGATGATCTGGTGGGCGAACTGGAATTCGTCGATGGTCCACGGGCTGACCGGCAGCATGTTCATCTGCACCTGGCGCCCGGCATTCTGGTCTTCCTGGAGCAGGTTGAGGCTGGCTTCGAGTTCGCGGTTGGCGGTTTCGAGCTTTTCGCGGTAGCGCTGGTTTTCCACCAGCAGGCGCGCCCGGTCCAGCGCACGGCGCACTGAGTGCTCCAGCACTGCCAGGTCTTCCAGGGGCTTGATCAGGTAATCGGCAGCGCCCAGGCGCAACGCTTCGACGGCATCGTTCATCACGCCGGCACCGGACACGACAATCATGGGCGTCTGCGGGGCGAGCTCGGTCACCTGGCGAATCAGCTCGAGGCCGCCCATCTGGGGCATGCGCAAGTCGCAGATCACGAGGTCGGGCTGGTCGCGCTCGAACACCTGGAGACCCTGTTGGCCATTGCTGGCCTGCAGGACGCTGAAGCCACTGTCTTCCAAATAGGCCGCAAGGCTCGCGCGCACTACTTCGTCGTCATCGATTATCAGCAGCGTGGCACTGGTTTTTTGCATGTGGGCAAACGGCGCCAGAATTAGGTTGGCGTAGGTGGCGCGACAATGGCCGGGCTCACGTACTGGATTCGCTTTCTAGCCTCTCTGTCCTACAAGGCATTGGGATTTTTCCCATGCACAATGGTAAAGCAGAGGTGCCCTTCTAAGGCGCAGACGGTACTCCCATCCGTCAGGGGTTTCAAGCTCATGCCGATGGTCGCCGAGCGTCTTTACACCGCAAATCACCGGGAGTTATAAGAACAGGCACGACCACAACACAAAGAAAGGATGGAACCCATGAGCGAACACGAGCGCGACTACGCCGAAAAACGCGATTTCATCCGCATGCGTGTGGATGCCGATGTGTCTCTGATCCACGCAGGGCAAGAGATTGCCGGGGTTTGCGTGGACCTTTCCAGCTCCGGCATGCAGGTGCAGGCGCCGCGCCAGTTCAACACGGGCGACCTGTTGACCGTGCGCATCGACTCGGAGCACGCCGCGCTGAAGGGCCTGGAGGCGGACACCGAGGTGGTGTGGACCAAAACCAACGGCGAAGACCAGCAGCTGGGTCTCAGGATCCTGAAAATGCGCTGAAAACCGCGCACAAAAAAGGCGACCGCCGGGGTCGCCTTTTTCATGTCAAAACATAACGGCTTAGAAGTCGTCGACGACCTTGCCGTCCTTGACCTTGAACTCGCGGTTCTGCAGGTACGCGTTACGGATAAAGGTGTACTTGTCACCGGTGATCAGCTTCTCGCTGTCAAGCAGGCTGGCACGGGTATCGACGATGTTCAGGCCGAAGGTGCTGTTGCGCCAGCCGATATCGTTCATGTAGCGATACGGCTGGGTGTAGCTGTCCACGTACTTGGACGGCGCGTCACGCAAGGTGCTTGGACCCAGCAGCGGCAGCATTACATAAGGGCCGCTGCCGACACCCCAGTAGCCGAGGGTCTGGCCGAAGTCTTCATCACTGCGTTGCAGCCCCATTTTGGTGCCTACATCGATGAAGCCCAACACGCCGAAGGTGGTGTTTACCAGTAAACGGGCCGTATCTACACCGGCCTTTTGGGGCTTGAGCTGCAGCACGTTATTGGCCAGGTTGCCGACATCGCCGATGTTGCGGAAGAAGTTGTGAACGCCATCCTGGACGAATTGCGGGGTCACGAACTGGTAACCCTGGGCCAATGGCTTCAGTGCGTAGGTATCAACGGTGTCGTTGAAGGTGAAGATCGGGCGGTTGACGCTTTCCCATGGATCGTCTTCCGAAGCTGCCTGTGCGGCGAACGGCGCCAGAAAGATAGTGGCACACACCGACAGCTGAGCGAAATAGTGGCTCCAGCGCATAGCTTTTGCTCCTTGAATGGTCTGTCATGGGCGCTATGCCCTGAATAAGGCGGTCAGTATATGCCGGAAGTCGCCAATTAGGCAGCTGCTAGGAAACGTCTGATTCAAAATGCACAAAATTCCTACAATCAACCCGACTGTCATCGGCCTGTCATGGTGCCTGGATAGCGTTAGCGCTATTTCAGGGATGTCGACATGCCCCACGCCGAGATAGCCATCGCCAGCGCCCCCGCCCTGACCGCCGTTCTGTTTGGCCTGAGTGGCTGTCTGGTGGACTTCGGTTCCCGGGCCCGTACCGACTCCCAGGCCCCCGACTCCCAAGCCACACCGGGTGCGCTGAAAATCTTGCGCAGCCTCAAGGAACAAGGCGTGCCCTGCGCCTGGCTGGATGAACTCCCCCCCGCCGTCACCACGCCGTTGGCCGCCACGCTACCCAACTGGGTCAAGGCGGCATCGCCCTCCTCCATTCGCTGGCCGGCACCCCATGCCTGCTGGCAAGCCTTGATGGAGCTGAACATCGAACGCCTGGAAGGCTGCGTACTGGTCAGCGGCGAACCGCGCCTGCTGCAATCGGGCCTTAACGCAGGGTTGTGGACCATCGGCCTGGCCTCCTGCGGCTCGCTGTGCGGCATGGCACCCGAGCAATGGCAGGCCCTGAGCGAGCCGGAACGCGAGCTCAAGCGCGGCAAGGCCACCCTCGCGCTGTACGGGCTGGGCGTACACTCGGTGATCGATCACCTGGGCGAGCTCGGCACCTGCCTGGCGGACATCAGCCTGCGCCAGCTCAAAGGCGAGAAGCCCTGACACGGATCATGCACAGTCGACGCCAGTGGATTAATCTACAGGCTAGCCCGTAGACCTTTCTCGGCGTGCCGCGGTCTATGCCAGTGCCTATCGATAAAAGGAAACACATCATGCCTGATCGCAAAAAACTGGAAGACCAGGTCGAAATCCTGCGCGGGCAGTTGGAACAGCAACCGCCGCTGTCGGAAGAAAAACGTGAAGCACTGGAGGCCTTGATTGCCAAGTTCGAATTGCAACTTGAGCTGGAACCGGCCACCCAGACACCCAGTATTTCCGACGATGTGAATAAAGCGGCCATAGAGTTCGATGCTGAACACCCGGCCATTTCCGGGGCACTGCGCAATATCATGAACACGCTGGGCAGCATGGGAATCTAATCTTCCCGCCAGCCCGGATCCAAATGTGGGAGGGGGCTTGCCCCCGATAGCAGAGGTTCAGACACAGGTTCTGTGACTGACACTCCGCCATCGGGGGCAAGCCCCCTCCCACATTTATCTTGCATCAAGCCTATTGGCGAGCCAGCCGCACGTTCTGGAACGCCACATCCTCAGTACTGCGATACGGGTTGATATCCAACCCACCCCGCCGCACATAGCGCGCATACACCGTCAATCTTTCCGGCTTCAGCAAGCGCTGCAGGTCCAGGAAGATGCGCTCTACGCACTGTTCATGGAAGTCCGAGTGCTGGCGAAAGCTCACGATGTACTCCAGCAGGCTGGCGTGATCCAGCGCGTGGCCACGGTATTGCACCACCACGCTGCCCCAGTCGGGCTGGCTGGTTACCGGGCAGTTGGATTTGAGCAGGTGGCTATGCACGCTCTCCTCGACAACGCGCGAGTTATCGCAACGCAGCAGCTCCGGGCGCGGGTGCCCGTAGTTGCTGACGCTGATATCCAAATCATCGATGCAAACGCCCGGCAGCGCCATCACGCCTTCGGCCTCGATCTCGGCCAGGCTGCGGATGCGCACGCTCACCGGTTTACCGGCTGCGGTGCTGAGGTCTGTGCGCAGGGTGGCTTCCAGGCTGGCCGTATCGGCAAACGCGGTCTGGTTCAGCGAGTTGAGGTACAGCTTGAACGACTTGGACTCGATGATGTTCGGCGAGTCGGCCGGGATGCTGAATTCGCCGATGGCCACCACCGGCTTGCCCGACGGCAGCAACCAAGACAGTTCGAAGCAGTTCCAGAAATCCACGCCCTTGTACGGCAGGGTCTCGGCGCTCAGGCCCAGTTCGGCCCATTTGGCGGCGCGTGGAATCGGGAACAGCAACGACGGGGTGTAGGTGGAGATGTATTCACTGGACTTGCCCAGCGGCGAATGTTCGGCTGCGGGATGCATGGCGGAAACCTGGCTAAATAAACCGCGCCAGTCTACCAGCCTTTGCCCCCGCGCCTAAGCGCCGGCGGATCAATCGACGTTGAGTTTGCCGACCATGCCCGCCTGGTAATGCCCCGGCAGGTTGCAGGCAAACTCAAGGCCCGTGGCCTTGGTGAACGTCCAGGTCAGCTCGGCGGTTTTGCCAGGCTCGACCAATACGCTATTGGGATCGTCGTGTTTCATCGCACCATGGCCCATGGCGCCGTGGTCCATGTTGCCCATGCCGGTGGACGTGAGCATACCGCTGGCCTGCATCTGTAACATTTCCTTCTGGTGCTCGGCATGCATCGCCGCGTCACCCAGGTTGAATTCGTGGAGCAACTGCCCTTTGTTGACCAATACAAAGCGCACCGTCTCACCGGCTTTTACATCCAGGGACTTGGGCGAAAAGGAAATATCCTGCAGGGTCACTTCCACGGTACGCGTGGCCTTACTCGCCGGTGCAGCTTCACCGAACGCATAGGTATGGGCGCCATCGGCCATCGCCTCAACACTCAACGCCAACAGGCAACCCGCCAACAACAAGGGTGTACGCAACGCCATCTGTTTTCTCCAAAATGTGTGACCAGCCAGGGGAACACTCTAAGAATGCGCCGCTGCCAGCCAGCTGACTGCTAGATTACAACTTTGTCAGGTTGCCCTCCTGCCCTGGCACCCAAGGTATAAAGCCGTCGTCCATCGTTGCCAAGAGTCGCCCATGAAACTGCTGATCGTCGAAGACCAACCCAAAACCGGCCACTACCTGCGCCAGGGCCTGGCCGAGGCAGGGTTTACCACCGAATTGGTGGCCGACGGCACCAGCGGCCAGCACCTGGCATTGACCGGTGACTACGACCTGTTGATCCTCGATGTGATGCTGCCGGGCCGGGATGGCTGGCAGATCCTCCAAGCCGTGCGCAGCGCCGGCCTGGATATCCCGGTGCTGTTCCTCACCGCCCGCGATGCCGTGGAAGACCGCGTGCACGGCCTGGAACTGGGCGCCGACGACTATCTGGTCAAGCCTTTCGCCTTTTCCGAGCTGCTGGCCCGCGTGCGCAGCCTGTTGCGCCGGGGCGGCAGCACACCGCAGGAAACTGCGCTGCAACTGGCCGACCTGCGCCTGGACCTGATCCGCCGCCGCGTCGAGCGGGACGGCCAGCGCATCGACTTGACCGCCAAGGAATTCTCCCTGCTGGAACTGCTGCTGCGGCGCCAGGGCGAAGTGCTGCCCAAATCGCTGATCGCCTCCCAAGTGTGGGACATGAACTTCGACAGCGACACCAACATCATCGAAGTCGCCATCCGCCGCCTGCGCCTGAAAGTCGACGATAACTTCCCCAACAAACTGATCCACACCGTACGCGGCATGGGTTATGTGCTGGAGGAGCGGGTCAATTGATCAAGCGCCTGTCCCTGGCCAGCCGCCTGGCGTTGCTGTTTGCCGCCTGCACAGCGGTGGTGTCGTTGATTGCCGGCGTGCTGTTCAACCGTGCCAGCGAAGCGCACTTCATTGAGCTGGACCAGCAACAGCTCGACAGCAAGCTGATCGCGCTGCGCAGTACGTTGCAGGGGGTCGACTCACGGGAAGCGCTGGCCCAGCGTGAAGCGCAATTGCGCGCCGAACTCAGTCGCCAGCCCGACCTGACCCTGCGTATCACCGCGGCCGGCCAACGCTGGCTGGACGATGCACCCAGCATCGACTTGCCCGCAGCGCCCGGCCTGCACAGCCTGCAAAACGCCGACACCGACTACCGTGTCTACAACGCGCCGCTGAGGGCCGACCAACCGGATTCGCCGCAACTGACGCTGATGCTCGATATCACCCACCATCAACATTTCCTGCAACGCATGCAGCATCTGATCTGGCTCACCGTCGGCCTGTCAGCCCTGGCCACTGCCCTGCTCGGCGCATGGGCCGCTCGCAGCGGGTTGCGACCGTTGCGGCGCATGGGCGAAGTGGCCGCCAGTGTGTCCGCCCATTCCCTGACCCAGCGCCTGCCCCAGCAACATATGCCGGTGGAACTGGCCGAGTTGGCACAGGCCTTCAACGCCATGCTCGGTCGTCTGGAAGACGCGTTCCAACGTCTCTCGGCGTTCTCCGCCGACATCGCACACGAACTGCGCACGCCGCTGTCGAACCTGCTGACCCAGACCCAGGTCATCCTCACCCAGCCGCGGCCGCTGGAGGATTACCGCGAGGCGCTGCACAGCAACCTGGAAGAACTGCAATGGATGGCGCAACTGGTCAACGACATGTTGTACCTGGCCAAGGCGGATCATGGCTTGCTGATGCCCAAGCGCGAGCCGTTGGCGCTGGCTGATGAAGTGGACGCGTTACTGGAGTTTTTCACGCTGCTGGCGGAGGACAGGCAAATCAGCCTGGTTCGCGAGGGCACGGCCCATACGACGGGCGACCGTGGGATGTTGCGGCGGGCACTGTCGAATCTGCTGGATAATGCGCTGCGGTTCACCCCGCAAAGTGGCCAAGTGCGTGTGCGTATGGAAGATGGGGTGAGGCTTTCAGTCGAAAACACCGGGGACGGTATTCCAACCGAGTTGCTGCCAAGATTGTTTGACCGATTCTATCGGGCCGACCCGGCGCGGCATGAAGGCAGCAGCGAGCATGCGGGGCTGGGGTTGGCGATTACCCAATCGATTGTGCGGGCGCATGGGGGGAGGATTTATTGTGAATCCGGGGCGGGATGGACACGGTTTGTGATCGAGTTGCCTGCTGGAGATTGATGCAAGCTTTACCGGCCCTATCGGGGGCAAGCCCCCTCCCACATTTGAATGTACTCACAGATCAAAGTGTGGGAGGGGGCTTGCCCCCGATGGCGGTCTTGAATATTACGAATATCTCAGCGCATGCGCCGGCTCAATCTTCGCCGCCCGATACGCCGGGTACAGCGTCGCCAAAAAGCTCAGCACAAACCCCGCCGTGCAAATCAGCACCACATCCCCACCCTGCAGCTCCGAAGGCAGGTTGCTGACGAAATACACGTCCGAACTGAAGATATGCTGCCCGGTGACCCGCTCCATCCAGCCCACCAGTTCACTCACATTCAACGCCGCAATCACGCCCAATACGCCACCGATCAAGGTGCCGACGATGCCGATCACCGTGCCCTGCACCATGAAGATCGCCATGATCTGCCGTGGCGTGGCGCCAATGGTGCGCAGGATCGCAATGTCCGCGCCCTTGTCGTTCACCACCATGATCAAGGTGGCGATGATGTTGAATGCCGCCACGGCGACGATCATCAGCAACAGCAGACCGATCATGGTCTTTTCCATCTTCATCGCGCTGAACAGACTGCCCTGGGAGTGAGTCCAGTCATCGGGCTTGTAGCCGCTGCCCAGGCTGGCGGCGATATCCGCCGAGACCTTGGGTGCCGCGTACAGGTCTTTCACCGCCAGGCGCACGCTTTGCACCTGGTTTGGCTGCCAGTGCTGGATCTCGGCAGCGTCGGCCATGTGGATCATGGCCATGGAGCCATCCAGTTCGGCACCGACCTTGAAGATCCCCACCACGTTCAAGCGCTGCATGCGTGGGGTGATGCCACCCGGCGCAGTGCTGATTTCCGGCACGATCAGGGTCAGCTTGTCGCCCACATTCAGGCGGAAACGCCGGGCAGTGATTTCGCCGACCACGACGCCGAATTCGCCGGGTTTGAGGTCATCCAGTTTGCCCTGCACGATATGCTGGGCCACGATCGACACCTTGCCTTCCTGCGCCGGGTCGATGCCGCTGATCTCGATCGGCTGCATCGCGCCTTTGTAGGAGAACATGCCGTCCATCTGTGTGAACGGTACCGCTGCGGTGACTTCCGGGTTCTTCATCGCGGCGGCGGCCACGGGCTGCCAATTATCGATCGGGTTCACACCGACGATGGTGGCATGGGGCACCATGCCGAGGATGCGTGAGCTCATTTCGCGTTGGAAGCCGTTCATCACCGACAACACCACGATCATCGCCAACACGCCCAGGGCGAGGCCGATCATCGAGGTCATCGAGATAAACGAGACAAAACGGTTGCGGCGCTTGGCGCGGGTATAGCGCGTGCCGATGAAAATCGATAACGGTCTGAACATTCGCTTGCACCGCCTGAAAAAATGAAAAAGCCCGGCGCTTGAAGCACCGGGCTTGAAACGGGTCAGATGGCGACCAGGTGACCTTCCTGCAAGTGCAGCACGCGGTCCATCTGGCGGGCCATGCTCATGTCATGGGTCACCACCAGGAACGCGGTGCGCATCTGGGTGCTCAGTTCCAGCATCAAGTCCTTGATGCCCTGGGCCGTGTGGGAGTCAAGGTTGCCGGTAGGCTCGTCGAGCATCACCAGGCCCGGGTTGTTCACCAGGGCACGGGCGATTGCCACACGCTGGCGCTCGCCGCCGGACAGTTCGGCCGGCTTGTGCTCCAGGCGATGACCGAGGCCGACGCGCTCCAGCAGGGCCTTGGCGCGCTGGCGGGCTTCCGGGATCGCGGTCTTGCCGATCAGCAGCGGCATGCACACGTTTTCCAGGGCGGTGAATTCCGGCAACAGGTGGTGGAACTGGTACACAAAACCGAGCGAACGGTTGCGCAGTTGGCCACGGGCCTTTTCGCCAAGGGCCGAGAGTTCTTCACCGGCCAGCCATACGCTGCCCTGGGACGGCGTATCCAGGCCGCCCAGCAGGTTCAGCAAGGTACTTTTGCCGGAACCGGAACTGCCGACGATCGCCACGCGCTCGCCCGGGTGCAGCTCAAGTTGCAGGTTGGACAGCACCACCACCGACTCCGGACCTTCCTCATAGGATTTGCCCAGGTTGCGGCAGCTCAGGATTGCTTTTTCACTCATGCCCGATTCACTCATAACGTAAGGCCTGTGCTGGCTGGGTACGCGCCGCGCGCCAGGCTGGATACAGGGTGGCAAGGAAACTCAGGACCAACGCCGCGCCGCCTACCATCAACACGTCCTGGGCCTGCACCTGGGACGGCAAGTAGTCGATGAAGTAGACGTCGGCATTGAGAAACTTGTGGCCGATCAGGGTTTCGAGGCCGGCGATGGCGGCACTCACGTTCAGCGCGGCCAGAATGCCGACCGCCGTGCCGATCAAGGTGCCGACCACGCCGATCACGGTGCCCTGCACCATGAAGATCGCCATGATCTGCCCCGGCGTGGCACCGAGTGTGCGCAGGATGGCGATATCGCCCTTCTTGTCGTTCACCACCATCACCAGCGTGGAGATGATATTGAAGGCGGCCACGGCGACGATCAGCAGCAACAGCAGGCCGATCATGGCTTTTTCCATGCGGATGGCCTGATAGAGGTTGCCGTGGGTGCGCGTCCAGTCGCGGGCGTAGTACTGGCTGTCGCCCAAATGCTGGGCGATTTCCCACGAGGTGCGCGGTGCGTCGAACAGGTCGTTGAACTTCAGGCGCAGGCCCTGCACCTGGTCCGGCTGCCAGCGGTGCAGGCGGGCCAGGTCGGTAAGGTTGGTCAGGCCGAGGTAGCCGTCGATCTCGCCGGCGCCGACGTGGAAGGTGCCGACCACGGTAAAGCGCTTCATGCGCGGGAACATGCCGGCCGGGGTCACGGTGACTTCCGGCGCGACGAAGGTCAGTTTGTCGCCCAGGCCCACGCCCAGCTTGGCCGCCGCCTTGTCGCCGATCACGATGCCGAACTCGCCGGGCGCCAGGTCATCGAGCTTGCCCGACAACATGAACTTGTCGATGATCGACACATTACGTTCCTGGGCCGGGTCGATGCCATTGAGCAGGATCTTCTGCACCTTGCCGTCGTTGGTCAGCAACCCTTGCATCTGGGTAAACGGCGCAACGGCCAGTACCTTGGGGTTCTGCTTGACCTTGGCGGCCAGGCTTTGCCAGTCGCTGATGGGCGCATCGCCCTCGATGGTGGCGTGGGGCACCATGCCCAGCACGCGGGTGCGCATCTCATGATCGAAGCCATTCATCACCGACAGCACCACGATCATCACGACCACGCCCAAGGCGAGCCCGATCATCGAGGTCAAGGAAATGAACGACACAAAATGATTGCGACGCTTTGCACGGGTATAACGCGTGCCGATAAATACGAAGAGAGGTCTGAACATGTCGGGGCTTGTTCGGAGGAAAAGAAGACGTCCCGGTGGCGGGGTCTGGTAAGCAGCTTTACACTCAGACCATTAACGCTACTTGGGGTTCGCCATGTCGACATTAGATGAAGAAGAGCGCCGCGAATACTACCGTATCGCCGACATGATCGCACTCCAAATCAAAAGCCTGTCTGCCCCCGAGGCGGCGAGCAAGGAAGTGTTGCTGGATGATTCGCCGCTGTTCAATCTGCTCAGCGAACTGCACCTGAGCGAATTCGAGGCCCAGCACCTGTTGCGCCAGATCAATGAGAAAGATCGCAGCCTGGCCGCCTTCCTCAAAGTACAGAACAAACGCCTGGACCTGCTCAGCCAGATCATGGCGCGCGGCCTGCTGGATGAAGTCGGCGCGCCGCAGCCGGTGATCATTTCCGAAGGCGGTATCGACTTCCAACACCCCACGCCCCTGTCGCCCGGTGCCCACCTGGCGGTCAAGCTGGTGCTGATGCCCCAGGCGCTTGGCCTGCTGCTGCGCGCCCGCGTCACCCATTGCGATCCCAAGGGCACAGGTTTTGACGTGGGCACGGAATTCGAAGCCATGACCGACGCCCAACGCCAATTGCTGGCGCGCTATATCCTGCAGAAACAGGCGCAGGAACGGCGCCTGGCACGGGAACAGAGCGACGCCCAAGACACCTGAATTCGTATTACCCCGCCAGCAGACCTGGCGCATAGGAGCAACTGTGACCCTGATTTACGGCCACCGCGGTGCCAAAGGCGAAGCACCGGAAAACACCCTGACCAGCTTCCAGGAATGCCTCAAGCACGGCGTACGCCGCTGCGAACTGGACTTGCACCTGTCCATGGACGGCGAGTTGATGGTCATCCACGACCCGACCCTCAAGCGCACCGCCGACCGGCGCGGCAAAGTCGTCGAGTATTCGGCGGCCGACCTGGTGAAGATGGATGCGCGCAAAGGTGGCCCGGGCTGGGTCAAGCCCTGCCCGATCCCACGCCTGGAAGAACTGTTCGAGAAGTGCGACTTCGATCACTGGCAACTGGAAGTCAAAAGCGCCTCGCGCACCCGCGCCGCCACCACCGTGCTGGCGATTCGGGAGATGGCCGTGCGCTTTGGCCTGATGGACAAAGTCACCGTCACCTCAAGTTCGCGGGAAGTGCTGAAAGCTGCGGTTGAGCTCACCCCGGACCTGTCACGCGGCCTGGTTGCCGAATATGCCTGGCTCGACCCGCTGAAAGTCGCGCAGAACTATGGCTGTGAGATCCTGGCGTTGAACTGGACGTTGTGCACCCCTGAGCGACTGGAAAAAGCCCAGCGCCAGGGCTTGCACGTGTCCGTGTGGACAGTCAACGAACCCGCGCTGATGCGCAGGCTCGCCGACTTCGGCGTAGATAGCCTGATTACAGACTTTCCCGGTTTGGCCACTGCCACCCTCGGGAATTACTGAAATCGGTCTCCCCGGCCGGCTCAGGCCACCGGCCGGAGCCGCTCAAAAAAGCCGGTTGAGGCCGTCGTAGGCCGCTACCCGATAGGCTTCGGCCATGGTCGGGTAGTTGAACGTGGTGTTGACGAAGTACTTGAGGGTATTGAGCTCGCCCGGCTGGTTCATGATCGCCTGGCCGATGTGCACGATCTCCGACGCCTGGTAGCCGAAGCAATGCACGCCGAGTACCTCAAGGGTTTCACGGTGGAACAGGATCTTCAGCATGCCTTGCGGCTCGCCGGCGATCTGCGCACGCGCCATGCTCTTGAAGAACGCCTTGCCCACTTCGTAAGGCACTTTGGCCTTGGTCAGTTCGTGTTCGTTCTTGCCGATCGAGCTGATCTCGGGAATGGTGTAGATCCCGGTCGGCACGTCGTTCACGTAGCGCCAGCTGCCATTGTCGACGATGCTGCCAGCGGCTGAACGGCCCTGGTCATGAGCGGCACTGGCCAGGCTCGGCCAGCCGATCACGTCACCGGCACCGTAGATGTTGGTCACGCAGGTGCGGTAGTTCTCGTCCACCTCGATCTGGCCACGGCTGTTGACCTTGACCCCGATGTTTTCCATGCCCAGCTTGTCGGTGTTGCCGGTACGGCCGTTGCACCACAGCAAGGCGTCGGCCTTGATCTTCTTGCCGGACTTGAGGTGCAGGATCACACCGTTGTCCAGGCCTTCGACGCGCTCGTACTCTTCGTTGTGGCGCACGGTGATGTTGTTGTTGCTGAAGTGGTAGCTCAACGCCTGGGAGATTTCCGAGTCGAGGAAGCTCAGCAACTGGTCGCGGTTGTCCACCAGTTCCACCAGTACGCCCAGGCCGCTGAAGATCGACGCGTATTCACAGCCGATCACGCCGGCGCCGTAGATGATCAGTTTGCGCGGGGTGTGGCCCAGGCTCAGGATGGTGTCGCTATCGTAGATACGCGGGTGGTGGAAATCGATGTCCGCCGGGCGATACGGGCGCGAACCGGTGGCGATGATGATGTGCTTGGCCACCAGCTTTTCGACCACGCCGTTGGGGCAGACCACTTCGATGGTTTGCTCGTCGGCAAAGCTGCCGGTGCCGAAGAACAGGTCGACGCGGTTACGGGCGTAGTAGCCGGTACGCGACGCGACTTGCTTGGAGATGACTTTCTCGGCGCTTTTGAGCACGTCCGGGAACGAGAACCAGCGTGGCTCACCAATGGCCCGGAACATCGGGTTGGTGTTGAATTGCATGATCTGGCGCACGGAGTGACGCAACGCCTTGGACGGGATGGTACCCAGGTGGGTGCAGTTACCGCCGACCTGGCGACGGCTATCGACCATCGCCACCTTGCGCCCAGCTTTGGCAGCGTTCATCGCCGCACCTTCTCCAGCCGGGCCGGAACCCAGTACCACCACGTCGTAGTTGTAGACAGCCATGCGTACTCCTCAGAACAGGCCAGGCGTACGGTTGGACGCCTGGCTAAATCATGCCGCGGCCAGCGGTCATGAAGGACAATTTGGCTCAAGTGTGTGAACCGGGGCACAGTCTATATAAGGCTCAACGCCGCGAACATTAACCCTTGGTCGCGTCGTAGGCCAGCAATGCCTTTACTACACAGCGCAGATTATCCCTGAACCCTGTCGCTGCCGGAAAATGAATTAACCTGTAGCCACGGATCTTTTCGGGACGCGCCATTATGCGGCATCTGGTTTTCGGTTTAATGCTGATGTTGTCGATCACCGCACAGGCCAATGAGCCGAATCGACTCAGGCAGGCCGACTTTCCGACACACTCCCAGGCATTGGTGCTGAAAAACCAGACGGTGCTCACGTACCTCTGGGCGGATGTGTATGCGGCCGCGCTGTACGCCCCGCCGGATTTGAACGCCAAGCAGGCCTGGGACCAACAGGCAGCGCTGCGCCTGACGCTGTATTACTTTCGCGACATCGACCGCAACGACGTGATCAAGGCCGCCAACACCACACTGGCGCGCCAGCACATCAGCAACCGCTTGAAATCCGAAGTGGACAAACTGCATGCCGCCTTTCGCAACATCCATAGCGGTGATCGCTACGCACTGGATTTTCGACCCGGACGCGGCTTGGACCTGGAAATCAATGGCGAAGTGTTATTCAGCAGCAGCGACAATGAGCTGGCGAAGGCTTACCTGGGGATCTGGTTAGCGCCCAAGGGCTTGTCGGAGAGGTTGCTGGAATGAAGGCGTGTATTGTCTGGACTGACGTCATCGGGGCAAGCCCCCTCCCACACTGGACCGCATTCACCCTGCAGGAATGCGGTTTAAATGTGGGAGGGGGCTTGCCCCCGATGAGGCCCTTCCAGCCCGCACAAAATCCCCAGCCACAAAAAAGCCCCGAACCAGTCGGGGCTTTTCATTCAACGCAAATGCTTAACGCGGGAACGCCGGCGGGTTGACCCCAGCCATGTCTTCCATCACGCGAACCACCTGGCAGCTGTAGCCGAACTCGTTGTCGTACCACACGTACAGGACAACGCGGTTGTCCTGGGTAATGGTCGCTTCGGCGTCCACCACACCGGCGTGGCGCGAGCCTACGAAGTCGGTGGAGACCACTTCCTGCGAGTTGACGAAGTCGATCTGCTTGTGCAGGTCCGAGTGCAGCGCCATGTAGCGCAGGTACTCGTTCATCTCTTCACGGGTGGCGGCTTTCTCAAGGTTCAGGTTGAGGATGGCCATGGACACGTTCGGCGTCGGCACGCGGATCGCGTTACCGGTCAGCTTGCCGGCCAGCTCAGGCAGGGCCTTGGCTGCAGCGGTGGCAGCACCGGTCTCGGTGATCACCATGTTCAACGCGGCGCTACGGCCACGGCGATCGCCCTTGTGGAAGTTGTCGATCAGGTTCTGGTCGTTGGTGTACGAGTGAACCGTCTCGACGTGGCCGTTGACGATGCCGAACTTGTCATTCACCGCCTTCAGCACCGGCACGATGGCGTTGGTGGTGCAGGACGCCGCGGACACGATCTTGTCGTCAGCGGTGATGTCAGCGTGGTTGATGCCGTGAACGATGTTCTTCAGCTTGCCCTTGCCAGGCGCGGTCAGCACAACGCGGTCGATACCCGGGCAGGCCAGGTGCTGGCCCAGGCCCTCGGCGTCACGCCATACACCGGTGTTGTCCACCAGCAAGGCGTCCTTGATGCCGTACTGGGTGTAATCCACCTCGGACGGGTTCTTCGCGTAGATCACCTGGATCAGGTTACCGTTGGCGGTGATGGTGTTGTTTTCTTCATCGATGACGATGGTGCCGTTGAACGGACCGTGTACCGAATCGCGACGCAGCAGGCTTGCACGCTTGGTCAGGTCGTTCTCGGCGCCTTTGCGCACCACGATGGCACGCAGGCGCAGGCCGTCGCCGCCACCGGTTTTTTCGATCAGGATGCGTGCCAGCAGGCGGCCGATACGACCGAAGCCGTACAGCACCACGTCGGTGCCTTTGCGGGCCGCGGCATTTTGCTGGCCAACCACATCGGCCATTTCTTCACGCACGAACTGCTCGGCGGTACGGCCGGCGCCTTCCTTGCGGAATTTGTAGGCCAGCTTGCCCAGGTCTACCGAGGCCGCGCCGAGCTTGAGCTCGCTCATGGCTTTAAGCAGTGGGAATGTTTCGTGGACGGAGAGTTCGCTGTCGTCCGCAGAGCGATGGCGTGCAAAGCGGTGCGCTTTGAGAATCGCGATGACGGACTGGTTGATCAGGCTGCGGCCATAGATCGAGCTCACCACATTGTTATTGCGGTACAGCTGACCGATAAGCGGGATCATCGCTTCTGCGAGTGCTTCACGGTCGATCCATTCACCAAGACACTGGTCGGGCTTCTGAGTCACGGGAACCTTCCACATGTAGGGGCTGAAAAAAGGGGCTACATTATGCCGCCCGACCGCCCTCGGAGCAATGCGCGCGCCATAACAAAAACCCCTTGCCAAAAAATACCGCCCCGCTACAGCCCAGTAAATACGCGGGTTCCAGAAGGCCACCAGTTGGGGAGGCAGGCCAACTTGTCCGTAACCCTCCTAAACAATCGCGTATTTCGGCACTACATATTGAGTCAAAACGCGCCATTGTTTGTCTTAGCCACTACATTTCCCGCAAACCGTAATAGGCTCAGTCAGAAACTGACAGGCGGCACCTTGGGCCGTTACAATTACCGACTTTGTCGCAACGCTTGGAGCTCAACCTTCCGTGCCCGTTCTGCGTCTACCGCTACTCCCTGCCGAGGCAGGTAAACAGCATTGGGGCAACCTGCCCGGTGCCGCCCTGAGCCTGGCCATCGCCGAGGCTGCCAGCGCAGCCAAGCGCTTTACCCTGCTGCTCACCGCCGACAGCCAAAGCGCCGAACGGTTGGAGCAGGAGCTGAGCTTCTTCGCCCCCGATTTGCCGGTGCTGCATTTCCCCGACTGGGAAACCTTGCCCTACGACCTGTTCTCGCCGCACCAGGACATCATCTCCCAGCGCATCGCCAGCCTGTACCGCCTGCCGGAACTGGCCCACGGCGTGCTGGTGGTGCCGATCACCACGGCACTGCATCGCCTGGCGCCGACCAAGTTCCTGCTGGGCAGCAGCCTGGTGCTGGATGTCGGCCAGAAGCTCGATGTGGAGCAGATGCGCACGCGCCTGGAAGCCAGCGGCTACCGTTGCGTCGATACGGTATACGAGCACGGTGAGTTCGCGGTGCGCGGTGCGTTGATCGACCTGTTCCCGATGGGCAGCAAACTGCCCTATCGCATCGACCTGTTCGATGACGAAATCGAAACCCTGCGCACCTTCGACCCGGAGAACCAGCGCTCCATCGACAAAGTAGACTCGATCAAGCTGCTGCCGGCACGAGAATTCCCGCTGCAAAAAGACGCGGTCACCCGCTTCAAGGCGCGCTTTCGTGAACGCTTCGACGTGGACTTCCGCCGCTGCCCGATCTTCCAGGACCTGAGCAGCGGGATTACCCCGGCCGGTATCGAGTACTACCTGCCGCTGTTCTTCGACGAAACCTCCACCCTGTTCGACTACCTGCCACAAGACACCCAGGTGTTCTCGCTGCCCGGTATCGAACAAGCGGCGGAAAACTTCTGGAACGATGTGCGCAACCGCTATGAAGAGCGCCGCGTCGATCCATCGCGTCCTTTATTGCCGCCCGCCGAGTTGTTCCTGCCGGTAGAAGACTGCTTCGCCCGCCTGAAAAACTGGCCACGCGTGGTCGCCAGCCAGCAGGATGTGGAAAAAGGCGCCGGCCGCGAGCGCTTCCCGGCAGGAATGCTGCCGGACCTGGCGATCCAGGCCAAAGCCACGCAACCGTTGGAAGCGCTGTCCAACTTCCTCGGTGACTTCCCGGGCCGTGTGCTGTTCACCGCCGAATCCGCGGGTCGCCGAGAGGTGCTGCTGGAGCTGCTGGAACGCCTGAAGCTGCGCCCGAAAACCGTCGACAGCTGGCCGGATTTTGTGGCGAGCAAAGACCGCCTGGCGATCACCATCGCGCCACTGGACGAAGGCCTGCTGCTGGACGATCCAGCCTTGGCATTGATTGCCGAGAGCCCGCTGTTCGGCCAACGCGTGATGCAGCGCCGCCGCCGTGAAAAACGCGCCGACGCCAACAACGACGCGGTGATCAAGAACCTGACCGAGCTGCGCGAAGGCGCGCCGGTGGTGCATATCGACCATGGCGTCGGCCGTTACCTGGGCCTGCAGACCCTGGAGATCGACAACCAGGCCGCCGAATTCCTCACCATGGAATACGCCGAGGGCGCCAAGCTCTACGTGCCGGTGGCCAACCTGCACCTGATCGCCCGCTACACCGGCAGCGACGACGCCCTGGCGCCGTTGCACCGCCTGGGCTCCGAGACCTGGCAGAAAGCCAAGCGCAAGGCCGCCGAACAGGTGCGCGACGTCGCCGCCGAGCTGCTCGACATCTACGCCCGCCGCGCTGCCCGCGAGGGTTATGCGTTCGCCGACCCGAAAGCTGACTACGCCACTTTCAGCGCCGGCTTCGCCTTTGAAGAAACCCCAGACCAGCAAACCACCATCGAAGCGGTGCGCGCCGACATGCTCGCGCCCAAGCCGATGGACCGCCTGGTCTGCGGCGACGTGGGCTTCGGCAAGACCGAAGTGGCGATGCGCGCCGCCTTCATCGCAGTGCATGGCGGCAAACAAGTGGCGATCCTGGTGCCCACCACCCTGCTCGCCCAACAGCACTACAACAGCTTCCGCGACCGCTTTGCCGATTGGCCGGTGACCGTCGAAGTGATGAGCCGCTTCAAATCAGCCAAGGAAGTGAATGCTGCCGTCGCCGACCTGGCCGAAGGCAAGATCGACATCGTGATCGGCACGCACAAGCTGCTGTCGGATGACGTGAAGATCAAGAACCTGGGGCTGGTGATCATCGACGAAGAACACCGCTTTGGTGTGCGCCAGAAAGAACAGCTCAAGGCCCTGCGCAGCGAAGTCGACATCCTCACCCTCACCGCCACGCCGATTCCGCGTACGCTGAACATGGCGGTGTCCGGCATGCGCGACCTGTCGATCATCGCCACGCCGCCGGCACGTCGCCTGTCGGTGCGCACCTTCGTGATGGAGCAGAACAAAAGCACGGTCAAGGAAGCGCTGCTGCGCGAACTGCTGCGCGGCGGGCAGGTTTATTACCTGCACAACGATGTGAAAACCATCGAGAAATGCGCCGCCGACCTGGCCGAGCTGGTGCCGGAGGCGCGTATCGCCATCGGCCATGGGCAGATGCGCGAGCGCGAACTCGAGCAAGTGATGAGCGACTTCTACCACAAGCGCTTCAACGTGCTGATCGCCTCGACCATCATCGAGACCGGCATCGACGTGCCGAGCGCCAACACCATCATCATCGAGCGCGCCGACAAGTTCGGCCTGGCACAGCTTCACCAGTTACGCGGCCGCGTCGGACGCAGCCACCACCAGGCCTATGCCTATCTGCTGACGCCACCGCGCCAGCAAATCACCGGCGATGCGGAAAAACGCCTGGAAGCGATCGCCAACACCCAGGACCTGGGCGCCGGTTTTGTGCTGGCCACCAACGACCTGGAAATCCGTGGCGCCGGCGAACTGCTGGGCGATGGCCAGAGCGGGCAGATCCAGGCGGTGGGTTTCACCCTGTATATGGAAATGCTTGAGCGTGCGGTGAAAGCCATCCGCAAGGGTGAGCAACCGAACCTCGATCAACCATTGGGCGGCGGCCCGGAGATCAACCTGCGCTTGCCTGCGTTGATTCCCGAGGACTACCTGCCGGATGTGCACGCACGGCTGATCCTGTACAAACGCATCGCCTCGGCCACCGACGAAGAAGGCCTCAAGGACCTGCAGGTGGAGATGATCGACCGCTTCGGCCTGTTGCCCGAGCCGACCAAGAACCTGGTGCGCCTGACCCTGCTCAAATTGCAGGCCGAGCAACTGGGGATCAAGAAGGTCGACGCCGGGCCGCAGGGCGGGCGCATCGAATTCGAGGCGCAGACCCCCGTGGACCCATTGGTGCTGATCAAGCTGATCCAGGGCCAGCCCAACCGCTACAAGTTCGAAGGGGCTACGCTGTTCAAGTTCATGGTGCCGATGGAACGCGCCGAAGAACGCTTTAACACCCTGGAGGCGCTGTTCGAGCGCCTCATCCCGAAACCTGCTTGAAGGACGCCCGAATGCGCCTGTTCCGCATGTTGAGCCTGTTGTTGGTGGTCGCGGCACCTGCGGCGTTCGCCGACAGCCCGTACCAGGTGGAAATGATCCTGGTGCGCCAGAACGCCGAACCGGTGATCAACAGCCGCGCCGCCCCGGAAAACTGGGATGCTGGCGCCGTGCGCCTGGGCGACCGGCTGAGCCCGCCGCGCCTGTCCAACATTGTCGATAAGCTGCGCGCCGACTCCACCTACACGGTGCTGCTTCATAAGGCCTGGGAGCAGAACCTGGGCGAGCAGCCGGTCAAGGTCGCCATCACCGACGGCCAGGAGCAGTTCGGCCAGTTCCCCATCGAGGGCGTGCTGAGCCTGCAACTGGGGCGTTTTACCGACATCGATGCGAACTTCTGGATCAACCAGTTCGACGCCAACGGCAGCGTGATCGCCAGCGAACACCTGAGCCAGACCGACGTGCGCACCAAGAACAACCAGCTCAACTACCTGGACGGCGGCCACCTGGCGTTGCTGATCAAGATCACCTCGCTGACCGCCAAGCCCCCCAGCGCACCACCGCCGGACCTGCAGGACTGATCCATCGCCATGCCCCTGACGTCGTCGCTGACCAAACCCCTGGCCCCTTCGTGGGCCAATCGCTTTAAAGAGCAGAGCCTTGAGCGCGGGCGGCGTTATGCCCTGGAGAACCGGGTGCGCATCGTCGAATCCGGCGACAGCACCATCATCGCCAGTTGCGAAGGCTCAGGCGGCAACGTCTACCGGCAGACCATTTCGCTGCGCGAATCGGCCAAAGGCACGTTGATCCTGGTGGACAGCCGCTGCACTTGCCCGGTGCGCACCAACTGCAAACACATCGCGGCGGTATTGCTCAAGGTCCAGGAAACCCTGGCCTTCCCCGCTGCCGCCCAGGACGCAGAACTGCTGGAAAAACTCCAGGCAGTCCTGGAAAACCGCGCGGTGTTGCCGCAGGTGGTCATGGAGGATGTGGTGCCGGTGCCGCGCCTGTGGATGGCCAGCGTGGAGTTCAGCGCGTTCGAACCACGCAACGGCAAGATGCAGCGCTATATCCAGCACCGGGCGGCGCTGTCGTTCAACTATTTGGGCAACTATGTCAGCGGGCAGAAAAACGCCGACATCATCGTGCGCCAGGATACCCAGAGCCTGCGTATCAAGCGCCATCCCGAGCTGGAACAGCCGTACCGCGAGCAACTGCGCCTGCTGGGCTTCAAGATCGCTACGCGCCAGAGCAAGGCCCTGCCTGAGAGCGCCGGGGAACTGTTTGAGATGGTCAATGACAGTGCCTGGCTGACCTTCACCCTCAATGCCACGCCGACCTTGCGGGCCGAAGGCTGGGAGCTGCTGATCGATGATGATTTCGGCTTCGACCTGAGCGCTGTCGATGACTGGTACGCCACGGTAGATGAAGGGCCGGAGCGTGATTGGTTCGATCTGGAGCTGGGGATCATCGTCAACGGCGAGCGACTGAGCCTGTTGCCGATCCTGCTGAACCTGATGCGCTCCCACACCGAGATCCTCAACCCGGAGAAGCTGGCGCGGCGTCGCGATGATGAGCTGATCCTGGTGAATATCCCTGGCCTGCCCAATGGCCACGGCCCCATACAAGTGGCGCTGCCCTATGGCCGACTGAAACCGGTGCTGGCCACCCTTGGTGAGTTTTATCTACAGGAAGCCGGCACCACCACACTGCGCCTGGCCAAGGCTGATGCAATCCGCCTTAACCCGCTGGAAGACCTGCCGCTGCAATGGGAAGGTGGCGAGAAGATCCGCAACTTCGCCCAACGCCTGCGGGACATCAAGGACTTCACCTGCGTGGCGCCCGAAGGGCTGAACGCGACCCTGCGTCCGTACCAACTGGAAGGCTTGAGCTGGATGCAGTCGCTGCGCCAGCTTGATGTGGGCGGGATACTTGCGGATGACATGGGCCTGGGCAAGACCCTACAGACCCTGGCGCATATTCTCAGTGAAAAGAACGCCGGGCGCCTGGATCGCCCCTGCATGGTGGTGATGCCCACCAGCCTGATTCCCAACTGGCTGGACGAAGCGGCGCACTTCACGCCGCAACTCAAAGTGGTGGCGTTGTATGGCGCAGCCCGCAAGAAACATTTCGCGAACCTGCAGGACTATGACCTGCTGCTGACCACCTATGCACTGCTACCCAAGGACATCGACCAGCTCAAGGCCCTGCCCCTGCATGTACTGATCCTCGATGAAGCCCAGTACATCAAGAACCCTTCCAGCAAGGCGGCCCAGGCGGCACGCGAACTGAATGCGCGGCAGCGCCTGTGCCTGAGCGGTACGCCACTGGAAAACCACCTGGGTGAGCTGTGGTCGTTGTTCCACTTCCTGCTGCCGGGCTGGCTGGGTGACGTAAAAAGCTTCAACCGCGATTACCGCGTGCCCATCGAAAAGCGCGCCAGCGACGTACGACTGCAGCACCTCAACGGTCGGATCAAACCCTTCCTGTTGCGCCGCACCAAAGAACAAGTGGCCACGGAGCTGCCGCCCAAGACCGAGATCATCCACTGGGTCGACCTCAACGAGGCCCAGCGCGACGTGTACGAAACCATGCGCCTGGCCATGGACAAAAAGGTCCGCGACGAGATCACCCGCAAGGGCGTGGCACGCAGCCAGATCATCATTCTTGAAGCGCTGCTCAAGCTGCGCCAGGTGTGCTGCGACCTGCGCCTGGTCAACGACGCCACCCTGCCCGCCCGCGGCAGCAGCTCGGGCAAGCTCGATAGCTTGATGGAAATGCTTGAGGAGTTGTTTGAGGAAGGTCGGCGGATCCTGCTGTTTTCCCAGTTCACCTCAATGTTGAGCCTGATCGAAGTCGAGCTGAAAAAGCGCGGTGTTGCCTACGCCTTGTTGACCGGCCAGACGCGGGACCGGCGCACGCCGGTGAAGGATTTCCAGAGCGGCAAACTGCAGATTTTCCTGATCAGCCTGAAGGCCGGCGGTGTGGGCTTGAACCTGACCGAAGCCGACACGGTGATCCATTACGACCCCTGGTGGAACCCGGCGACGGAGAACCAGGCGACTGACCGTGCGTATCGCATCGGCCAGGAGAAGCCGGTGTTCGTCTACAAGATGATTGCCCGGGGCACGGTGGAGGAAAAAATCCAGCACCTGCAAAAGGAAAAGTCCGACCTGGCGGCAGGTGTGCTGGATGGCCGTACGACCGGGGATTGGCAGTTGGGCAACGAGGATATAGAAGCGCTGTTTGCGCCGTTGCCCAACAAACAGGAAAAGCGCTGACAGCTCGATCGCCATCGGGGGCAAGCCCCCTCCCACATGTGACCGCAGTTGTCATGTGGGAGGGGGCTTGCCCCCGATGGGCTCGACGCAGTGTTCAGCCGATCAGCTGAGCATCCCGCAACGCAGTCAGCGCCGCCAACCAACGCGGATCCTGCTTGTACTCGGTCGAAGCAACCGCCTGCCCACGCATGCGCCCAATGCGCACCGATGGCGTGACCTTCATGCGCTGCGCCGCACTCAGTGCCAACTCAGCCGCCGCGCGATCGTTGCACACCAGTCCCATGTCGCAACCGGCCGTCAACGCGGCCTCGATGCGGCTGGCAGCATCACCGACCACATGCGCCCCCGCCATGGACAGGTCATCGCTGAAAATCACCCCATCGAACTGCAACTCGCCGCGCAGGATGTCCTGCAACCAGCGGCGCGAGAAGCCGGCTGGCTGGGTGTCGACTTGCGGGTAGATGACGTGCGCGGGCATCACAGCCGCCAGTTGCTTACTCAGGCGTGCGAAAGGCACCAAGTCATTGGCGCGAATCTGTTCCAGGCTACGCTCATCATTGGGAATGGCGACGTGGGAATCGGCCTCGGCCCAACCGTGACCGGGGAAGTGCTTACCGGTGGCGGCCATGCCGGCGCTGTTCATCCCACGGATGAATGCACCCGCCAGCACGGCGGCCCGCTCGGGGTCGCCTTCGAAGGAACGGGTGCCGACCACCGCGCTGCGCTGATAATCCAGGTCCAGCACCGGGGCGAAGCTCAGGTCCAGGCCCACGGCCAGTACTTCGGTGGCCATGATCCAGCCGCACTGCTCGGCCAGGTACTCTGCATTCGGGTTATCCGCCAAGGCACGCATGGCCGGCAGGCGCACAAAGCCCTGACGCAGGCGCTGTACGCGACCGCCTTCCTGGTCGACCGCCAGTAGCAGGTCTGGGCGCACGGCACGAATCGCCGCACTCAACTCGCGTACCTGGCGTGGGTGCTCGATATTGCGCGCAAAAATGATCAGGCCACCCACCTCAGGCTGGCGCAGCAGGTGGCGATCCTCGGCCGTGAGCCAAGTGCCGGCAACGTCGACCATCAAAGAACCTTGCAGGGCAGCAGTCATAAACCTTCCTTATAAAACGCACACAACCCGTTGCCCCCACCAGGCACAGTGAGCACAACAGGTTGCGAGTAAATAGCTGAATTCGGCATGGGTCGCTAGCTTAGCGGATGCAAGCGGCTGCGCACACCCGGGTGGGTCAAACCTTGGCGGGGCTTGGCGCGGATTTGCTGCGCGGGCGTAATTGGGCGGCAGCCATCGTCGGGTCGGTCACACCGGTTTCAGCACGCATACCGGCGGCCAGGAACGGCACCATCAGGCGCATGACCTGTTCAATAGAGGTGTTGACGCCGAAATCAGTCTCGGCAATCGCCCGCAGCGCCTTGATCCCCGACATGCTGAACGCCGCAGCTCCGAGCATGAAGTGCACGCGCCAGAACAGTTCAATCGGTGGAATACGCGGAGCGGCCTCGTTGACCAGCAACATATAGCGACGAAATACCTTGCCGTACATGTCCTCCAGATAGCGCCGCAAGTGACCCTGGCTCTGGCTGAACGCCAGGCCGAGCAGGCGCATGAAGATCGACAGGTCGTTGCCGCTGCGCGGTTGAACCACCAATGCTTGTTCAACGAGGATTTCCAACAGCTCTTCGAGTGTCGGCTTGTGGTCGGTCTTGCCCTGGCGACGCTCGAGTTCACGGTCGAGACTGGCGCAGAACGGCCCCAGGAAGCGCGAGAACACCGCCTGGATCAGGGCTTTTTTCGAGCCGAAATGATAGTTCACTGCAGCGAGGTTGACGCCAGCCTTGCTGGTGATCAGCCGCAATGAAGTTTCAGCAAATCCTTTTTCCGCGAACAATTGCTCGGCAGCATCGAGAATGCGTTCAACGGTTTCCGACTGGGCCATGGCTACTCCGCCTGACAAACACTTGTTTGAAACATACGTTTCAGGGTGTGTCTTGTCAAGCCTGCGAGTTCGCTTTCCGGCCGGGCAGTCATGTATTTCATCGCTATTTAATCACATCTCTATTGATCTGTAGGCAGCGCTATCTCGGGCCTGTGGGAAGGATCAGGGATGACCGTCCAGCGGAGGGCTGGAAAAGGATGATTGCCAAGCGCAGTTCACTGTATATAATCCCAGTCACTGTATAAAAAGACAGAGCGATCAACATGCTAAAACTGACGCCACGCCAAGCTGAGATTCTGGCTTTTATCAAGCGCTGCCTCGATGACAACGGCTACCCGCCGACACGAGCAGAGATTGCGCTGGAACTGGGTTTCAAGTCCCCCAACGCCGCCGAGGAACACCTCAAGGCCCTCGCTCGCAAAGGCGCGATCGAGATGACCCCCGGTGCCTCACGCGGTATTCGCATCCCTGGCTTCGAGGCCAAGGCCGACGAATCGACCCTGCCGATCATCGGCCGCGTCGCCGCCGGTGCGCCGATCCTGGCGCAGCAGCACGTCGAGGAGTCCTGCAACATCAACCCTACCTTCTTCCATCCGCGCGCCGACTACCTGTTGCGGGTCCATGGCATGAGCATGAAGGACGTGGGCATCTTCGACGGCGACCTGTTGGCCGTCCACACCACCCGCGAAGCCCGTAATGGCCAGATCGTCGTTGCCCGTATCGGCGACGAAGTCACCGTCAAACGCTTCAAGCGCGAAGGCAGCAAGGTCTGGCTCCTGGCCGAGAACCCCGAGTTCGCCCCGATTGAAGTGAACCTGAAAGATCAGGACCTGGTGATCGAAGGCTTGAGCGTCGGCGTCATTCGCCGCTAAAGGAGGCATCATGCAGCTCGTCCACACCCCACAACACACACAACTGTCGCTGTTCGAGGCCTTCATGGCCCAACCCCTTGCGCCCATCCTCAAGGAAACGATCGAAGCGCCCTGGAGCGCGGAGCCTGAGGCGTTCAGTGAATTGTCGTTGCGCGGTGCAGCGGGGAGCTGCCTGAGCCTGCTGGCGCCGATCCTTCGCGAATTGAGCGAAGAGCAGGACGCCCGCTGGTTGACGCTGATCGCCCCGCCCGCCAGCCTGACCCAGGCCTGGCTACGGGACGCCGGCCTCAACCGCGAGCGCATCCTGCTGCTGCAACCACGCGGTACGCAAAGTGCCCAGCAGTTGACCTGCGAAGCCTTGCGCCTGGGTCGTAGCCATACGGTAGTGAGCTGGTTGAACCCGCTGAATGCCAGCGCCAAGCAGCAACTGATCAGCGCTGCACGTACGGGCGATGCCCAGAGTTTGAATATTCGATTGGGCTGAAATCACAGGCCTTGCCTGTGATATGCGAGCGTCTGTTGTGAGCGGGCTTCTGTGGCGAGCCCGCTCACTGCAGAAGCCAACTCACCACAACAAACCCGGTCATTGTAAAAACCGACCTGTCATCTGGGCTCAATGAAGAACCCGCGGCCCGTCTTCTTTCTCCGGTTCGCCTTCTGCCAGGCGACCTGCCATCTGCACACCCACGCTCAACATGGCTTTAGCCACTTCCACGTGCTGGCCCTGCAAGAACACCTTGGCATCCTCGGAAAAATCCAGAATGACCAGAGAACCTTCGTCCTCTGCCCGGCGCAGCTCGATTCGGCCGTCAGGCAATTCAACAATTTCCAGAAAGGACGTCGGCATAAAAGTCTGTTCTCCACGAAAGGCCGGGATTATATCAGTCATCCACCCAGCCTCGCAGAGGATCTGAACAGGTTTCTTGACAGCTTGATGAATGGTCGCCGCCCAATTCCTACAGGATGATCAACATTCGTTAAGGCCTTCACGAAAGCGCAGCGCCATCTTTTTCAATTCCTGGCGCCAGCCTTCCAGCTCTTCCCGGCTCAACGGCTTGGGCTCTTCCTCTTCCACTGCAACCGCCACGATCAGCGGCTGGGTCACATCCCCCTTGGGCACATGGGGAATGCGCGGCGGCTGGAACATATCGGCATGCGCCTTGAGCAGGCGGGCAACCCAACTGTCGGGGCTTTGCGCCATTTCCACCAGCTCAGCCAGCTCAGGAATCGCCATGGAGTCCAGCACTTCGCGATTCATGATCATTTCCGCACGGGGCGAACCGGCCTGGGGCAGGCGGTAAAACCCGGCGATTTCATGACACAGGCCCAGCAAGGCGCCATACAGGTGGAACAACGCCGCTTCACGCCCCGCCTGGACCAGCGCAATGGCATTCATCTCTTTCCCTTCCTCGGCACGGCCAAGGGCTTCCAGGGACAAACCCGCGAAGTAAATTTTCTGATTGGTACGGGTATAGAGTTCGTAGGCCATGACGGCAATCTCCACAACGAATAAACGTGATGCTGGCTGAACAGTGTCACGGATCAGCCGAGCCTACTGCAAGTGCAATAAACCGCCGCTTATGCGGGTCAAAAGTCGACTTTCAGAACCAAACAGACCCAAATGAGGGAGGGGGCAAGCACCCTCCCTCATTTGGGTCTTCAGCACATCCGCCGGATCAAGCGCCCTGGCGCTTATCCTCGACCTTCCACTTGCCGCCGTCATAGAACGCTTTCCAGCCAGTCGGCTTGCCGTCCACTTCGGACTGCACGTACTGCTCCTTGGTCTTGCGGCTGTAGCGGATCACGGCTGGACGACCATCCGGGTCGTTCTTCGGCGCTTCGCACAGGAAGTGGTACTTCGGATCGATCTCGTCCTTGTGCGGCACGATTTCCAGCACCAGCGGCGCACGGGTCTCGCGGTTCTTAGGGAACTGACTGGCGGCCAGGAACAACCCCGAAGCACCGTCACGCAGGATGTAGGTGTCGTTGACCTTCTCGCACTTGAGCTCCGGCATCTTCACCGGGTCCATCTTCGGCGGCGCCGCATCACCGCTTTTCAGCAGCTTGCGGGTGTTCTTGCAGGTCGGATTGGTACAGCCGAAGAACTTGCCGAAACGGCCGGTCTTGAGCTGCATCTCGCTGCCGCACTTGTCACATTCCAGGCTCGGACCTTCATAGCCCTTGATGCGATAGGTGCCCTCTTCGATCTCGTAGCCGTTGCAATCCGGGTTGTTACCGCAGATGTGCAGCTTGTGTTTCTCGTCAAGCAGGTAGGCGTCCATCGCCGTACTGCAGATCGGGCAGCGGTGCTTGCCTCGCAGTACCAACGACTCGGACTCGCCCTCGTCATCGGCCGCGATTTCGTCACCCGGCACCAGGTTGACGGTGGCCTTGCAGCGCTCTTTCGGCGGCAGGCTGTAGCCCGAGCAACCGAGGAACACGCCAGTGGACGCAGTACGAATCTGCATCGGCCGACCACAGGTCTGGCACGGAATGTCGGTCATCACCGGCTGGTTGGCACGCATGCCACTCTCAGGGCTTTCGGCCACTTCGAGTTTCTTCTTGAAGTCGCCGTAGAACTCGTCCAGCACGTTTTTCCAGTCACGCTCGCCCTGGGCCACGTCATCGAGGTTCTCTTCCATGCCGGCGGTGAAGCCGTAGTCCATCAGGTTGGAGAAGCTCTCGGACAGGCGCTCGGTGACGATGTCGCCCATCTTTTCCGAATAGAAACGACGGTTGTGCAGCGCCACGTAGCCGCGGTCCTGGATGGTGGAGATGATCGCCGCGTAGGTCGAAGGCCGACCGATGCCGCGTTTTTCCATCTCTTTTACCAGGCTGGCCTCGGAGTAGCGCGCCGGCGGCTTGGTAAAGTGCTGGGACGGGTCGAGCTTGATCAGCTTCAGCGTATCGCCCTGGGCCATGTCCGGCAGCACGTCATCATCGCCCGGCTTGGCGATCTGCGGCATCACACGGGTATAGCCGTCGAACTTGAGGATACGGCCCTTGGCACGCAGCTCGAAGTCGCCAGCGCCCACACTCACGGTGGTGGACAGGTATTGCGCCGGCAGCATCTGGCAGGCCAGGAACTGGCGCCAGATCAGCTCGTAGAGGCGCTCGGCGTCGCGCTCCATGCCGCTCAGCTTGGCGGGCGTGGTGTTGGCGTCGGAAGGACGAATCGCTTCGTGAGCCTCCTGTGCGCCTTCCTTGCTGCTGTAGACGTTCGGCTTCTCCGGCAGGTACTTCTTGCCGAATTCGCTTTCGATATACGTACGCGCCATGGCGACCGCGTCCACCGACAGGTTGGTGGAGTCGGTACGCATATACGTGATGTAGCCGGCTTCGTACAAGCGCTGGGCCATCATCATGGTCTTCTTCACACCGAAGCCCAGGCGGTTGCTCGCGGCCTGTTGCAGGGTGGAAGTAATAAACGGCGCCGACGGCTTGCTGCTGGTCGGTTTGTCTTCACGCTTGACGATGCTGTAGCTGGACGCCTTGAGCTTTTCCAGCGCGGCCATGGCCTGGGCTTCGTTCAGCGGCTTGAAAGCCTCGCCTTTCTCACGGGCCACTTCAAAGCGCACGTTGGCGCCCTTGGCGGTGCCGAGGTCTGCGTGGACTTCCCAATATTCTTCGGGGATGAACGCACGGATCTCGCGCTCACGCTCCACCACCAGCTTCACCGCAACCGATTGCACACGACCGGCAGACAGGCCACGAGCAATCTTCGCCCACAGCAGCGGCGAGACCATGTAACCCACCACGCGATCGAGGAAGCGACGCGCCTGCTGGGCGTTGACCCGGTCGATGTCCAGCTCGCCCGGCTTGGAGAAGGCTTCCTGGATAGCTTTCTTGGTGATTTCGTTGAACACCACGCGCTTGTAGCGGCTGTCATCACCGCCGATGGCTTCCCGCAGGTGCCAGGCAATGGCTTCCCCTTCGCGGTCCAAGTCCGTCGCGAGATAGATGGTGTCGGCATCCTTGGCGAGCCGGCGCAGCTCTTCGATGACCTTTTCCTTGCCGGGAAGGATTTCGTACTTGGCCTTCCAGCCATGTTCCGGGTCCACCCCCATACGCGAGACCAGCTGCTTGCGCGCTTTCTCTTTAGGGCTGAGCACCGGACCTTCGCCCGCAGCCGCCTTGCCGCGCTTGGCGGCTGGCTCCTTGCTGGCGCTAGCCGAACCGCTGGTGGGCAGGTCTCGGATATGGCCGATACTCGACTTCACCACGTACTCGTTGCCCAAGTACTTGTTGATGGTCTTGGCCTTAGCCGGGGATTCCACAATGACCAGCGATTTGCCCATGGATCGGAAAATTCCTGAATTCGAGAAGTGAAAGGCAGTTGGCGCCTGTCGCGGCAACGCTATATATAGTGGCAACAAGGTGAGGTCAAGCGCAGCAGTCTGCGCGACCTGCCGTTATTGCCCTGAAAAAAGACTGGGTTCGGCCTGGACCAAAGCAAAGCGCGGGACCTGCTCGCCGTCAACTTCGACGGTCTCCATGAACATGCTCAACGGGCGCACCCAAAAGCCGTAATCGCCATACAGAGCTTGATAGAACACCACTTCTTCTGCGGTCTCGGAGTGGCGCGCCACACTGAAAACACGGTACTGCGGACCTTTATAATGTTGATAGAGCCCTGGTTCGACTTTCATGCTCTGGCCCTCTTACAAAATTTGTTGAAAAAAATATTAAAAATTCCAAAAAACAAAAACCGGGGCACTGGGCCCCGGCTTCCGTCACCCCAACGCTTAGACGCGTTCGAAGACGGTGGAAATGCCTTGGCCGAGACCAATGCACATGGTTGCAACCCCGAGGTTGCCGCCATTTTGCTTCATCACGTTAAGCAAAGTGCCAGAAATCCGCGCACCGGAGCAACCAAATGGGTGGCCCAGGGCAATCGCGCCGCCGTGCAGGTTAACCTTCTCATTCATCTTGTCGAGTACTTTCAAATCTTTCAGCACCGGTAGGGCCTGTGCGGCGAAAGCTTCGTTGAGCTCGAAGAAGTCAATGTCGTTGATGGTCAGGCCCGCGCGCTTCAAGGCTTTTTGTGTGGCCGGTACTGGACCATAGCCCATGATTGCCGGGTCCACACCCGCCACCGCCATCGAACGGATCACGGCCAGCGGCTGGATACCCAGGTCCTGGGCACGCTGCGCCGACATCACGATCATGCATGAGGCACCGTCCGTGATTTGCGACGAGGTACCGGCTGTCACGGTACCGCCCTTTGGATTGAAGGCCGGCTTGAGCGCCGCCAGGCTTTCCAGGGTGGTGTCCGGACGAATGGTTTCGTCGTAGTCGAACAGTTTGAGGAAACCGTTCTCGTCGTAGCCATTCATCGGGATGATTTCATCCTTGAACTTGCCTTCCACGGTCGCCTTGTGGGCCAACTGGTGGGAGCGCAGGCCGAACGCGTCCTGGGCTTCGCGGGTAATGCCGTGCATTTTGCCGAGCATTTCCGCGGTCAGGCCCATCATGCCCGAGGCTTTTGCCGCGTACAGCGACATGTGCGGGTTAGGGTCGACGCCGTGCATCATGCTGACGTGGCCCATGTGCTCCACGCCACCGACTACGAACACATCACCGTTGCCGGTCATGATCGCCTGGGCGGCGGTGTGCAGCGCGCTCATCGACGAACCGCACAGGCGGCTGACGGTCTGGCCGGCAGCAGTATGCGGGATCTGGGTCATCAACGACGCCATGCGCGCGATGTTCCAGCCCTGCTCCAGGGTCTGGTTGACGCAGCCCCAGATCACGTCCTCGACTTCGTTCGGGTCGACCTTGACATTGCGTTCCAGCAATTTGCTGATCAGGTGCGCCGACATGTCTTCGGCACGGGTGTTGCGGTGCATGCCGCCCTTGGAGCGGCCCATCGGTGTGCGACCGAAGTCGACAATCACCACGTCTCTTGGATTCAAGCTCATAAATATTCTCGCTCTAGTCGTCTGGGCGCTTAACCGAAGAAGCTCTGGCCGTTCTTGGCCATTTCACGCAGCTTCGCGGTCGGGTGGTACAGCGGGCCCAGATCAGCGTATTTGTCAGCCAGGGCAACGAACTCGGCCACACCGATGGAATCGATGTAACGCAGTGCACCACCACGGAATGGAGGGAAACCAATACCGTACACCAGGCCCATATCGGCTTCGGCGGCGGTTTCTACGATACCGTCTTCCAGGCAACGCACGGTTTCCAGGCACAGGGCGATCATCATCCAGTTGATGATGTCTTCGTCGGACACCTCACGCTGCTCGTAGATGACCGGTGCCAGCACTTCGTGCACGGACGGGTCGGCCACTTTCTTCTGCTTGCCCTTCTTGTCCGCCTCGTAGGCGTAGAAGCCCTTGCCGTTCTTCTGGCCCAGGCGCTTGGCCTCGTACAGCGCGTCGATCGCCGAGCGGCGGTCGTCTTTCATGCGGTCCGGGAAGCCTTCAGCCATCACGTCGCGGCCGTGGTGGCCGGTGTCGATGCCGACCACGTCCATCAGGTACGCCGGGCCCATCGGCCAGCCGAATTTTTCCATGACCTTGTCGATGCGCACGAAGTCCACGCCAGCGCTGACCAACTTGGCGAAACCACCGAAGTACGGGAACAGCACGCGGTTGACCAGGAAGCCCGGGCAGTCATTGACTACGATCGGGTTCTTGCCCATTTTCTTGGCGTAGGCAACGGTAGTGGCCACGGCCAGCTCGCTGGACTTCTCGCCACGGATCACTTCCACCAGCGGCATCATGTGCACCGGGTTGAAGAAGTGCATGCCGACGAAGTTTTCCGGACGCTTGAGGGCCTTGGCCAGCAGCGAGATGGAAATGGTCGAAGTGTTGGACGCCAGGATAGTGTCGTCTTTGACCTGGGCTTCCACTTCAGCCAGTACGGCTTGCTTGACCTTCGGGTTCTCGACCACCGCTTCGACCACCAGGTCGACATGGCCGAAATCACCGTAGGACAGCGTAGGACGAATGCCGTTGAGCACTTCAGCCATCTTCGCTGCGGTCATGCGACCTTTGTCCACACGACCGACCAGCAGCTTGGCGGCTTCCGCCAGACCTTGTTCGATGCCGTGCTCGTTGATGTCTTTCATCAGGATCGGCGTGCCTTTGGACGCCGACTGATAGGCGATACCGCCGCCCATGATACCGGCGCCGAGTACGGCAGCCTGTTTCACGTCGCGGGCAATTTCGTCGTAGGCCTTGGCCTTTTTCTTCAGTTCCTGATCGTTCAGGAACAGGCCGATCAGGCTCTGGGCCGCCGAGGTTTTCGCCAGTTTGACGAAGCCCGCCGCTTCCACTTCCAGGGCCTTGTCGCGCCCGAAGTTCGCGGCTTTCTGGATGGTCTTGATCGCTTCAACCGGCGCTGGGTAGTTCGGGCCGGCCTGGCCAGCCACGAAACCCTTGGCGGTTTCGAACGACATCATCTGTTCGATGGCGTTGAGCTTGAGTTTTTCCAGTTTCGGCTGACGCTTGGCCTTGTAGTCAAACTCGCCGCTGATGGCGCCCTTGATCAGGTTCAGTGCGGCTTCGGCCAGCTTGTCCGGAGCGACAACTGCGTCGACGGCACCGACTTTCAGGGCGTCTTCAGCCTTGTTTTCCTTACCGGCGGCGATCCACTCGATGGCATTGTCGGCACCGATCAGGCGCGGCAAACGTACGGTGCCGCCAAAACCTGGGTAGATGCCCAGCTTGACTTCGGGCAGGCCGATCTTGGCAGTGGCGGACATGACGCGGAAGTCTGCCGCCAGGCACATTTCCAGGCCGCCGCCCAACGCGATGCCGTTGATGGCAGCGACGGTCGGTACGTTGAGGTCTTCGAAATCGCTGAAAATCTTGTTGGCTTCGAGGTTGCCAGCCACCAGCTCGGCATCGGGCAGCTTGAAGTTGTCGACGAATTCGGTGATGTCAGCGCCGACGATGAACACGTCCTTGCCGCTGGAAACGATCACGCCCTTGACCGAAGCATCTGCTTTGATGGTGTCTACGGCCTGACGCAATTCATTCAGGGTTAGACGGTTGAACTTGTTGACGGACTCACCCTTGAGGTCGAATTTCAATTCGACGATGCCACTTTCAAGAGCCTTAACCGTGATGGCTTTACCTTCGTAAATCATCAACTGATCTCCACGATATGGAAGCTGAACAGTACACATTGGACGCTGGCCTATGGGTTGGACATTGATGAAATCGTCAATGTTCACGCCAATCCGCCAGGCACACCCGCCAATGCGATAGTCGGGATTCTGTATGAGTCGTCTGACAGACAAACGCTCAATTCATACGCCCGTTTGATTTGGGTACGCCACCTTCATCCAATTCCGGGCAATTGTCAATCGCTCCAAAGGCTAGGAAAAACGCGACTTTCCAGTCAGTTCAGAACCTCACGCCCACGCCCGCGCATTATCAATATTTGAATATTCACGAAATCAATAATAGAAAAGATGTGGGAAAAGGCTGTACAGAATGAGATATGCGACTAGGCTAGCCGCAACCAACGATTTACCGGCCTGCCTGGCCAACTCCAGCCCGATGATGACTGTCGGGCTTTTTATTGCCTGCAATTCAAGCCAACGCCTTGAGCAGCGCATCGATATCCTTCAACACGCTCGCCTCGCCCTTCTCGCCCCAATACAAGGCGATCATCTGCTTGTCTGCCTCGACCTTGTAGACGTTGGCCGGCAGCGTCGCAAAATGCGGCAACAACTTTTCATCGACGCACACTTCGCGCCATTGATTGACCCACACACCTGGATCCAACTGCCAATAACACCATATCGCCGGCGTGCTGCCGCGTCGTGGCCGACAGTACTGCGCGCAAGGGCTCGGCGGCTCCTGCTTGAGCCAGTGCGGCCACTCCTGGGGCGCCAATTGCATGGCCAGGCCGATACGGCGCGCCTCCATGCGCAGGGCCATGCGCCCGCTCTGGTGGCGCGACGGGCGCAACCATGCCAGGGGGCTCAGCAGCACCACAAGGATTGACACCACTATCCAGACCGTCATATGTGTACTCCCGAATTTACAGATGAGCGGATTTGATCTGACGCAACCCCATCCGCTTGAAAGCAGCCATACTGAATCTATTGCAGTCCCCCTGGAGGAACGCCTCATGCCCTACCAACATATTCTGGTCGCTGTCGATCTGACCGAAGAGTGCGATCCAGTGATCAAGCGCGCGCAGGAATCTGCATTGGCCAATGGTGCGGTGCTGTCGCTGGTGCATATCGTCGAGCCCATGGCCATGGCCTTTGGCGGTGACGTTCCGATGGACCTTTCCCAGTTGCAGCAACAACAATTCGACCAGGCCAAGGAGCGTCTGGACCGCTTGATTTTCAAGTACCCGCACCTGAAAAAGGAAGACTGCCACCTGACCTACGGCCAACCGCGCCAGGAAATCCACCACCTGGCCAAGGAAAAAGGTTGTGATCTGATCGTGGTCGGCAGCCATGGCCGTCATGGGCTCGCATTGCTGCTAGGCTCCACGGCCAACGATGTACTGCATGGTGCGCCATGCGATGTGCTGGCGGTGAAGCTGCTCAAAAGCTCGTAAGACCAGGAGGGGGCTTGCCCCCTCCCACATTTTGAATCGCATTTCATATGAAAAACCCGGTGTTCATCCAAATGAACACCGGGTTTTTCAATGCATTTGAATCAATCAGGCATCCAACTCAGCCCAACGCTCGACCAACACTTCCAGCTCCTGGTTCAGTTTCTCCAGGGAAGCGATGACCTCGGCGGTTTCCGCCGCCGGACGCAGGTAGAACCCCGCGTCAGCCATTTGCGCTTCTACCGCGGCAATCTGCTGTTCCTTGGCGTCGATATCACCCGGCAAGGCTTCCAGCTCACGCTGCAGCTTGTAGCTGAGTTTCTTCTTGGCCGCCGGCGCAGCGTCCTGGGCCGGTGCAGCAGCAGCGACCACCGGGGTCACGACGGCGGAGGTCAAGTCGGCTTTGCCGGACTTGCTCTCGGTCACGCCCAGCAATCGCGGGGAACCGCCCTGGCGCAGCCAGTCCTGGTAACCACCGACGTATTCACGCACCTTGCCCTCACCTTCGAAGACCAGGGTGCTGGTGACCACGTTGTCGAGGAATGCCCGGTCGTGGCTCACCATCAGCACGGTGCCGTTGAAGGTCAGCAGCACTTCTTCCAACAGCTCGAGGGTTTCCACGTCGAGGTCGTTGGTCGGTTCGTCGAGGACCAGCAGGTTGGCCGGCTTGCTGAACAGCTTGGCCAGCAGCAGGCGCGCACGCTCACCACCGGACAAGGCTTTCACCGGGGTACGCGCACGCTGCGGGCTGAATAGGAAGTCGCCCAGGTAGCTGAGCACGTGACGGCTCTGGCCGTCGATATCGATAAAGTCGCGGCCTTCGGCGACGTTGTCGATCACGGTCTTTTCCAGGTCCAACTGATGGCGCAACTGGTCGAAGTAGGCCACGTCGATCCGCGTGCCCTCCTCCACTTTACCGCTGGTCGGCTGCAGGCCGTTGAGCATCAGCTTGAGCAAGGTGGTCTTGCCGGTGCCGTTGGCACCCAGCAGGCCGATACGGTCACCGCGCTGCAGGACCATGGAAAAGTCCTTGATCAGGAACGGGCCGTCCGGGTGATGGAAGCTGACGTTCTCCAGCACCATCACCTGCTTGCCCGACTTGTCAGCGGTGTCCAGCTGGATATTGGCCTTGCCGGTACGCTCGCGACGCTCGCTGCGCTCAACACGCAGGGCTTTAAGGGCGCGTACGCGGCCTTCGTTACGGGTGCGGCGGGCCTTGATGCCCTGGCGGATCCAGACTTCTTCCTGGGCCAGTTTCTTGTCGAACAGCGCGTTGGCGGTTTCTTCGGCGGCCAGCGCGGCTTCCTTGTGCACCAGGAAGCTGGCGTAGTCGCCGTTCCAGTCGATCAGGCCGCCACGGTCCAGTTCCAGGATGCGCGTTGCCAGGTTCTGCAGGAAGGAACGGTCGTGCGTGATGAACAGCACGGCGCCCTGGAATTCCTTGAGGGCTTCTTCCAGCCAGGCAATCGCGCCGATGTCCAAGTGGTTGGTCGGTTCGTCGAGCAGCAGCAGGTCCGGCTCGGACACCAACGCCTGGGCCAGCAGCACGCGACGACGCCAGCCGCCGGACAACTCGGCGAGGGTCTTGTCCGCCGGCAGTTGCAGGCGACTCAGGGTACTGTCGACCAACTGCTGCAAGCGCCAGCCATCACGAGCTTCCAGGTCTTGCTGGACGTGCATCAGCTTGTTCAGGTCATCTTCGGTGACACAGTTCTGTGCCAGGTGATGGTATTCGGCGAGCAGTGCGCCAACGCCGTCGAGGCCTTCGGCAACCACGTCGAACACTGTCCGTCCGTCGGCCACCGGCAATTCTTGCGGCAATTCGCCGATCTTGAGGCCCGGCGCGCGCCATACGGAGCCGTCATCGGGCTTCTGATCGCCCTTGACCAGCTTCATCATGCTGGATTTGCCGGTGCCGTTGCGGCCGATGATGCACACCCGCTCACCACGGGCGATCTGCCAGGACACCTTGTCCAACAACGGCATGGCGCCGAAAGCAAGGGACACATCGCTGAATTTGAGCAGGGTCATACGCTTCTCCAAAAACTGGGCGCGCATTCTACCTGAGTTAGGGGCTGAGGCGGCCGGGATTTTCTCAATCGACATACTCTGAGAGACATTTCCGAGGAACTTGAACGAAGCGGCGGTCAAAGCTTTCATCGGCGTCAGGCAAAAGGCTAAGCTAGGGGCAATCAGTGTCGGCAGCGCCGGCACTTGTCCAGATTCCTCTGCACGGACGTCTCATGCGCAGTCGCCTTTTCAACTTTTTATCTTGTCTGCTTCTTTCCGCCACCGCCGTCCAATCCGCCCAGGCCGTGGACCTCACCACCCAACGTCAATATTACGATGAAGCCAAACGCGCCCTGGCCAAGGGCGATACCGGCCCGTACATGCAATACAGCCAGGCCTTGGCCGACTACCCGCTGACGCCCTACCTGGCCTACGACGAACTGACCGCTCGCCTGAAAACCGCGAGCAACCAGGAAATCGAGCAATTCCTCGCCAAAAACGGCGACCTGCCCCAGGCCAACTGGATGAAACTGCGCTGGTTGCGCTGGTTGGCCGAGCGCGGCGACTGGCAGACCTTTGAAAAGTACTACGACTCCAAGCTCAATTTCGTCGAACTGGACTGCCTGCACGGCCAGTACCAGCTCACCCATAATCTGAAGGCCGAAGGCTACAAGACCGCCGAAAAACTCTGGATGACCGGCAAGTCTCAACCGGCTGCCTGCGATGTCACCTTTGGCCAATGGGCGGCTGACGGCCAACTCACCGAACAGAAGATCTGGGACCGCGCCAAGCTCGCCGCCGAAGCACGCAACTACGCGCTGGCCAACAGCCTGGTAAAAACCCTGCGCACGCTGGGCCCTCAAGGCCGCCTGATGGTCGACGTGGCGCAAAAGCCGGACATGCTCAGTGACCCATCGCGCTTCCTGCCGGCCACCGAGGCCATGTCTGACGCCGTGGGCCTGGGCCTGCGTCGCCTGGCACGCCAGGATCCGGACAAGGCCATGGCCCTGCTCGATGGCTACGCCAGCAGCATGCACTTCTCCCGTGACGAAAAAGTGTCGATCGCCCGGGAAATCGGTCTCACCCTGGCCAAGCGCTATGACCCGCGCGCGCTGGAGGTGATGACCAAGTACGATCCCGAGTTGCGCGACAACACTGTGTCCGAGTGGCGCCTGCGCCTGCTGCTGCGCCTGGCCCGCTGGGAAGACGCCTACCAGTTGACCCGCAAACTGCCACAAGACCTGGCCACCACCAACCGCTGGCGCTACTGGCAGGCCCGCAGCCTGGAACTGGCCGAGCCGAAGAACCCGCAAGCGCTGGTCCTGTACAAGCACCTGGCGCAGGAGCGTGACTTCTATGGGTTCCTGGCCGCTGATCGCTCCAAGGCGCCGTACCAGTTGAAGAACAAACCGTTGCTGATGAGCCAGGCGCTGGTCAACAAGGTGCGCAATACCCCGGGCGTGCGCCGTGCACTGGAGTTCTACGCACGTGGCCAGGTGGTGGATGGCCGCCGTGAGTGGTACCACGTCAGCCGTCACTTCAACCGTGACGAAATGGTCGCCCAGGCCAAGCTGGCCTACGACATGAAGTGGTACTTCCCGGCCATCCGCACCATCAGCCAGGCGCAGTACTGGGACGACCTGGACATCCGCTTCCCGATGGCCCACCGCGATACCCTGGTGCGTGAAGCCAAGGTGCGCGGCCTGCATTCCAGCTGGGTGTTCGCAATCACTCGCCAGGAAAGCGCCTTCATGGACGACGCCCGCTCCGGCGTCGGCGCCAGCGGCCTGATGCAACTGATGCCCGGCACCGCCAAGGAAACCGCACGCAAGTTCAGCATCCCCCTGGCCTCCCCGGCCCAGGTGCTGGACCCGGATAAAAACATCCAGCTCGGCGCCGCCTACCTGAGCCAGGTGCACAGCCAGTTCAACGGCAACCGCGTGCTCGCCTCCGCCGCCTACAACGCCGGACCGGGTCGCGTACGCCAGTGGCTGCGCGGCGCCGATCACCTGAGTTTCGATGTGTGGGTGGAGAGCATCCCGTTCGACGAAACCCGTCAGTATGTGCAGAACGTGCTGTCTTATTCGGTGATCTACGGGCAGAAGCTCAACTCACCGCAACCGCTGGTGGATTGGCATGAGCGGTATTTCGATGATCAGTGACACCATCGCCTGAGGAGTGAGCGGGCATTTGTGGCGAGCGGGCTTGCCCCGCGTTGGAGTGCGCAGCGCTCCCAATCCAGGCGACGTTTGGGGGCTGCTACGCAGCCCAACGCGGGGCAAGCCCGCTCGCCACAACAAGCCTGTTCATCACAATAAGCCCGTTCACCACATAGGCCGCGCTAGCTGTCGCTTTTCGCGACCTCATCATTGAACTGCAACGCCGCCAACCTTGCATACAACGCATTGCTCGCAATCAACTGCTGATGCGTCCCCACTGCCACCAGCTTGCCCTGGTCCATCACGGCAATGCGGTCGGCGTTCTTCACCGTGGCCAGTCGATGGGCGATCACGAGGGTGGTGCGCCCTTGCATCAGTTGCGGCAGCGCTTGCTGGATCAGGTGTTCACTCTGGGCATCGAGGGCGCTGGTGGCTTCGTCCAGCAGCAGGATCGGTGCGTCCACCAGCAAGGCGCGGGCGATGGCCAGGCGCTGGCGTTGACCGCCGGAGAGGCCCATGCCGCCGTCGCCCAGGTGGGTCTGGTAGCCGTCGGGCATTTGCAGGATGAAATCGTGGGCGTGGGCAATGCGCGCCGCCGCTTCGACCTGTTCCTGGGTGGCCGTCGGGTTGCCATAGCGGATGTTCTCTTCGACGCTGCCAAAGAACAGCGCCGGGCTCTGGGACACCAGGGCGAAGTGGCGGCGCAGGTCCATGGGGTCGAGTTCGGTCAGAGAGTGGCCTTCAATCAGGATTCGGCCTTGCTGGGGGTCGTAGAAGCGCAACAGCAGGTCGAAGATCGTCGATTTGCCCGCACCGGATGGGCCGACCAACGCCAGGGTTTCACCAGGATTGATGGTCAGGTTCAGGCCGTCGATGGCGTAGCTGTCCGGCCGTGAAGGGTAGGAAAAGCGCAGGTCCTGCAGTTCCATGCGCCCGCTGACCCGGGCCGGCAGTTGGACAGTACCGGCGACCGGCGCCTGGATGTCGTTGCTCGACTGCAGCAACTCGCCAATGCGCTCGGCGGCTCCGGCGGCACGTTGCAGTTCGCCCAGCACCTCGCTGAGGGTGCCGACCGCGCTGCCGACGATCAGGCTGTAGAACACAAACGCCGCCAGTTCACCGCCGGAAATGCGCCCGCTGATCACGTCCATGCCGCCGACCCACAACATCACGCCCACGGCACCGAGTACCAGCATGATCACCAGGGTAATCAGCCAGGCCCGCTGGGTGATGCGCTTGCGTGCGGTGGTGAAGGCGTCTTCCACGGTGACGGCGAAGCGCTGTTCGTCCTGCACCTGGTGGTTGTACGCCTGCACGGTCTTGATCTGGCCGAGGGTCTCGGACACATAGCTGCCCACATCGGCGATGCGGTCCTGGCTCTGACGCGACAGACTGCGCACGCGACGGCCGAAGATCAGGATCGGCGCCAGCACCAGCGGCAGCGCCACCACCACGATGCTGGTGAGCTTGGGATTGGTGACAAACAGCAGCACGATACCGCCGATGACCATCAAGGCATTGCGCAGGAACAACGACAGTGAGGAACCGATCACCGATTGCAGCAGCGTGGTATCAGTGGTCAGCCGCGACTGGATTTCCGAACTGCGGTTGTTCTCATAGAAGCCCGGATGCAGGTAGATCAGGTGGTTGAACACCTGCCGGCGGATATCCGCGACCACCCGTTCGCCGATCCACGACACCAGGTAGAACCGCGCAAAGGTGCCGACCGCCAGGCCCAGCACCAGGATCATGAACAGCCCGATGGACTGGTTGAGCAGGTGCGGTGACTGCGTCATGAACCCCTGGTCCACCAGCAGGCGGATGCCCTGCCCCATGGACAAGGTGATACCAGCCGTGACGATCAGCGCCAACAGGGCGCCAAGCGCCTGCCAGCGGTAGGGCGCGATGAAGCGACTGGCCAGGCGAATGGCACGGCGTTGGCGAACAGAGAACATGGAGGGCATCACCGATAAGGAGTCTGTATATGTACATGGGGGGAACTTGGGCGAATAGCAATGAGTCAGGTTAATTATGCCCGCCGATGCTGATCCCTAGAGGCTATCGGTCTAACCCCCGGCTGGAAATATGTATCGGTTTCTGGTGGACTGGGTGTTCGAACCGCTGACCTGGCAGGGAGTTGTAACAGCCCGGTCACGCGCGGGTTTTAGAATAGGTACACAACCTGATGAGGAGACAGGCCATGACCTTGCAGAACAGCAGCGATGCCAAGATTGAAGTGATCCGCCAGCCGCAGCAGTTGCCTTGCTCGTACATCGATGCCCAGGGCCGCGAAGTGCAGATCACCGAAAAGATGATCCAGCAAGCGTGCAGCGAACTGGAACAGCGACTGGTCAAGCCTGCACAGCAAGGCTGAAGCGCCCACGCTCGTTCAAACCCGGCCCTGGTGGCCGGGTTTTTTATCGGGTATCTAAACCGCTACTGCGCCCAACGCGGACACGATGTTGGACAACACCGCCGACTCACCCTGGATGCGCACCTTCAAACCATCGATCTCGCGGCGCTCGGGGTAGTGCTTGCGCAGCAGGTCAAACGCCTTGCGCTGCTCGTCCACCGTTCCTACGAGGCTGCGGCGGAAATCCGCATCATCCCGGCGTGGGTCGTACACGCTGCGGCACAGGGTCGCCAGTGCCCACGCGGGGTCGGTGGAAGCATTCAACTGCACCTCGGCCAACCACGGTGGCGGCAGCAGGTCACTCAAGTGAATGCTCGGTTCCTGGCCCTGGTGCGCGCAGAACGCCTGATAGATCTGCGCCGTGCCGCGCTGCTTGCCGTCCAGGCTGTAGCCGGCGATATGCGGCGTGGCCAATACACACAGGTCAGCCAGGTCGACGTCCACCTGCGGCTCGCCCTCCCACACATCCAGCACCGCTTGCAGGTCTTCGCGGTCCAGCAGCACTTCGCGCAGGGCGGCATTGTCGACCACCGGGCCACGGCTGGCGTTGATCAGCCAGGTGCCAGGCTTGAGCTGCTCAAGACGCTGGCGGTCGAACAGGTGCCAGGTGGAGCCGTTGCCGGACTTGGTCAGCGGGGTGTGCAGGCTGATCACGTCGCATTGCTCGATGATCTGCGCCAGGCTGACGTAATCGCCGTCTTCGGCGATTTGCCGGGGCGGGTCGCAGACCAGCACGTTCCAGCCCAGGGCCTTGAGTACCTTGACCAGTCGCCCGCCGACTTCACCGGCACCCACTACGCCATAGGTGCGCTGGTTGAGGTCAGCGCCCTCGATCTCGGCCAGGGTCTGCAGGCTGCCCAGCACATAGTCCACCACACCGCGGGCGTTACAGCCGGGGGCGCTGGACCATTGGATGCCGGCCTGCTGGAAGTAGTCGAGGTCCAGGTGATCGGTGCCGATGGTGCAAGTGCCGACAAAGCGCACGTTCGTGCCATCGAGCAAGGCACGGTTGACGTTGGTCACCGAGCGCACCAACAACACGTCGGCCTGCTCGACCGTCGCACGGTCGATGGAACGGCCAGGCACACGGCGAATCTCGCCGAAACCCTGGAAGAAGGCATCGAGCAGCGGAATATTTTCGTCGGCAACAATCAGCATGGCAGGCTCCTTAGGCGGACCCGCAGTGTACAGGGATCGCAGCCCTCGCTTACAAATCGCTAACACAGGTTTTTTCCTGACCGATGCGTCAGCGCGTAGAATCCGCCGTCCTGCGCTTCCTTCGACTGGACACCTGCACGTGAACACTGCCGCCGCCCCCCTTACCCGCCCCGCCCGCATCCGCCGGGAAGTGCGCGGCTTGCTGACGCTCGCCCTGCCGATCATGATCGGCCAACTGGCCACCACGGCGATGAGCTTTGTCGATGCAGTGATGGCCGGACGCGTCAGCCCCCAAGACCTGGCGGCGGTGGGCCTGGGCAACTCGATCTGGATTCCGGTGTACCTCTTGATGACCGGCACACTGCTGGCCACCACGCCCAAAGTTGCCCAGCGCTACGGTGCCGGACAGTTCAGCGAGATCGGCCCGCTGGTGCGCCAATCACTGTGGCTGGCGCTGGTGGTGGGTATCACGGCAGCGCTGTTGCTGCTCTGCGCCGAGCCTATCCTGCATGCCATGAAGGTCGAACCCGACCTGATCAAACCGTCCATGGGCTACCTGCATGGCATCGCCGCGGGCATGCCGGCCATCGCGTTCTACTACGTATTGCGCTGCTTCAGTGATGGCCTGGGCCGCACCCGGCCCAGCATGGTCATGGGCCTGTGTGGTCTGGCGCTGAACATTCCACTGAACTACATCTTCATCTACGGCCACCTGGGCGTACCGGCCATGGGCGGCGTGGGCTGCGGCTGGGCCACGGCCATTGCGATGTGGGTGATGATGCTCGGCCTGGCCGGCTGGACCCGCTGGGGACCGGCCTACCAGAGCAGCGAACTGTTCAAGCGTTTCGACTGGCCGCAGTGGGCGGTGATCCAGCGCGTGCTCGGGATTGGCTTGCCGATTGGCGTCGCGATCTTTGCCGAATCGAGCATTTTTGCGGTCATCGCCCTGCTGATCGGCAGCCTCGGTGCCACGGTGGTCTCGGGCCATCAGATCGCGCTGAACGTCAGCTCGCTGGTGTTCATGATTCCCTACTCCCTGAGCATGGCCGTGACAGTGCGTGTCGGCCAGGCCCTGGGCCGTGGGGAACCGCGTGAAGCGCGTTTTGCCGCAGGGGTCGGCATGGGCACGGCGCTGGCCTACGCCTGCCTGTCCTGCAGCCTGATGTTGCTGCTTCGCGAACAGATTGCCACGATCTACACCCCGGACCCGATCGTCATCCACCTGGCATCCACACTGATCGTGTTTTCAGCGCTGTTCCAATTCAGTGATTCGATCCAGGTCACTGCTGCAGGTGCCTTGCGTGGCTACCAGGACACCCGTGTCACCATGGTGCTGACCTTGTTCGCCTACTGGGGGGTGGGCCTGCCGGTGGGTTACGCCCTGGGCCTGACCGACTGGCTCGGCGAACCGAGCGGCCCGAGCGGCTTGTGGCAGGGGCTGATCGTGGGCCTGAGCTGCGCCGCGGGGATGCTGCTGGTGCGTCTGGCGCGCAGTGCACGCCGGCGCATCCGCGCAGAAAAAGCGCAGGGTTAAGCAGACTTCTTGCGGATCCAGTACAGGTACGTACCCGCCTGTTCCTGCTGATCCACCAGTTCGTGGTCCAGGAACACGCAGAACTTGGGGATATCGCGACGCGTGGACGGGTCGGTCGCGATCACCTTGAGCAGGCCGCCGGGCGGCAGGTCGCGGATGTGCTGGTGCAGCATCATCACCGGCTCCGGGCAGTTGAGGCCGGTGGCGTCGAGGGTGGCGTCGACGGGCAAATCGAGGTTCATACATCACTCCTGAAACGGATGCCGCTCCAAAGTTGGGAGCGGGCTTGCCCGCGAAGACACGGGCACATTCAACATTAGTTTCGACTGTTATACCGCTTTCGCGGGCAAGCCCGCTCCCACAGGGGTCCTGTGGTGATTTCAACTGTTCAGCGAGCCTTGGGTTTCTTCGCTGTTTCCAATCGACGCAAATGGCAGGTCACTTCCTCACGGTCGTGGTACAGCTGCTTGCAGCCGATCTCCACGCGAATGCCACGCGCCTTGAAGCCGTCCTCGATGCGCTCCAGCAAACGCTTCACTTCGGCGTAGCGCTGCTTCATCGGCAACTTCAGGTTGACCACCGCCTCGCGGCAATGCCCTTCGCCGATCCAGGTTTCCAGCAGCGCGGCGTTACGCGCCGGCTTCTCGACGATGTCGCAGACCATCCAGTCCACCGGCTGTTTGGGCACGAAGGTGAAGCCGTCGGCCATCAGGTGCTGGACCAGGCCGGTGTCCATCAGGCTTTCGGCCATGGGGCCGTTGTCGATGGCGGTCACCAGCATGCCGCGGTTGACCAGTTGCCAGGTCCAGCCGCCTGGCGCCGCGCCGAGGTCGACACCGGTCATGTCGCCGTGCAGGCGCTCGTCCCACTGGTCGCGGGGGATGAAATGGTGCCAGGCTTCTTCCAGCTTCAGGGTCGAGCGGCTGGGCGCCTCGCGGGGGAACTTGAGGCGCGGGATGCCCATCGGCCACATCGCCGAGTTATTCGACTCGGCCAGGCCCATGAACACTTCGCGGCCGCTCTTGAAGGTCAGTAGCAGGCGCGGTTTGCTCGGGTCGTCCACCAGCTTGCCAGCGTTGAGCAGCGCCTTGCGCAAGTGCACTTCGAATTTCTTGCAGAAGTTCGACAGCTCCTTGCCGTCGTTGGTATCGACCATCTCCAGCCACAGGCTGCCGCACACCGGGAAGTCGCGCAGGTGGGCGAGGATCACGCTGATGCGGTCGGTTTCCGGCAGGTCGATGAATACCCCGCGCGCCCACTGCCTGGGGAAGATCAGCTCGGCAAAGCGCTGGCCGTGCATCAAGCGCTGGGCGCCGTCTTCTTCGGTGCAGACGAATTCGGCGCAGGCGCTGCCGGTCTTGGCCTTGGCGTAGCCGGAAACGTTCAGGCGCGCGGCGTGTTCCGCGATCTCGGAACAGACTTCGCCTTCAAAACCCGGGCGGCAGTGCATAAAAAGGGTGTTCATTGAATCTCCTGGCAACTGGCTTGCGCTATCGCAATACCTGTCATGAAAACCCGCGCATGATAACGGAGTTCGGAACCTTGGACTTAACGATAGAGTCCAGTTATTAGCCTGCTAATGAAAACAGGGCTAAGTTGATAGCTCTGTTCGTCCCGTCGGGTCCGTAGCCGTGCGGACCATAAGGAGTTGTGTCATGTCATCGCTTGATAGCCTGAGAACCCTTAAAACACTGCAAATCGACAACAAGACCTATCACTACTTCAGTTTGCCCGAGGCCGCCAAGAGCCTGGGTGACCTCGACAAGCTGCCGATGTCGCTCAAGGTGCTGCTGGAAAACCTGCTGCGCTGGGAAGACGACAAGACCGTCACCGGCGCCGACCTCAAGGCCATTGCCGCGTGGCTCAAGGAACGTCAGTCCGACCGCGAGATCCAGTACCGCCCGGCCCGGGTATTGATGCAAGACTTCACCGGCGTACCCGCCGTGGTCGACCTGGCCGCCATGCGCGCCGCCGTGGCCAAGGCCGGGGGCGACCCGCAGCGCATCAACCCGCTCTCCCCCGTGGACCTGGTGATCGACCACTCGGTGATGGTCGACAAGTTCGGCAGCACCAGTGCCTTTGAGCAGAACGTCGACATCGAGATGCAGCGCAACGGCGAACGCTACGCCTTCCTGCGCTGGGGCCAGAGCGCCTTCGACAACTTCAGCGTGGTGCCGCCGGGCACCGGCATCTGCCACCAGGTCAACCTCGAATACCTGGGCCGCACGGTGTGGACCAAAGACGAAGACGGCCGCACCTATGCCTTCCCGGACACCCTGGTCGGCACCGACTCCCACACCACCATGATCAACGGCCTTGGCGTACTCGGCTGGGGCGTGGGCGGGATCGAGGCGGAAGCGGCGATGCTCGGCCAACCGGTGTCGATGCTGATCCCGGAAGTGATCGGCTTCAAGCTCACCGGCAAATTGAAGGAAGGCATCACCGCCACCGACCTGGTGCTGACGGTGACCCAGATGCTGCGCAAAAAGGGCGTGGTGGGCAAGTTCGTCGAGTTCTACGGCGACGGCCTGGCCGACCTGCCGTTGGCCGACCGCGCCACCATCGCCAACATGGCCCCGGAATACGGCGCCACCTGCGGCTTTTTCCCGGTGGATGAGGTGACGTTGGACTACCTGCGCCTGTCCGGGCGCCCGGCAGAAACCGTGAAGTTGGTCGAGGCGTACACCAAAGCCCAGGGCCTGTGGCGCAACGCCGGCCAGGAACCGGTGTTCACCGACAGCCTGGCCCTCGACATGGGCAGCGTTGAAGCCAGCCTGGCCGGGCCGAAGCGCCCACAGGACCGCGTAGCCCTGCCGAATGTGGGCCAGGCCTTCAGCGATTTCCTCGACCTGCAATTCAAACCCACTACCAAGGAAGAAGGTCGCCTGGAAAGCGAAGGCGGCGGCGGCGTGGCCGTGGGCAATGCCGACCTGGTGGGCGAAGCCGACTACGAATACGACGGCCAGACCTATCGCCTGAAAAACGGCGCGGTGGTGATCGCCGCGATCACCTCCTGCACCAACACCTCCAACCCCAGCGTGATGATGGCCGCCGGGCTGGTGGCGAAAAAAGCCGTGGAAAAGGGCCTGACCCGCAAGCCCTGGGTGAAAACCTCGCTGGCCCCCGGCTCCAAGGTGGTCACCGACTACTACAAGGCCGCCGGCCTGACCCAGTACCTGGACACGCTCGGCTTCGACCTGGTCGGCTATGGCTGCACCACCTGCATCGGCAACTCCGGACCATTACCGGAGCCGATTGAAAAAGCCATCCAGAAGGCGGACCTCGCGGTGGCATCGGTGCTGTCCGGCAACCGCAACTTCGAGGGCCGGGTGCACCCACTGGTGAAAACCAACTGGTTGGCGTCGCCACCACTGGTCGTCGCTTATGCCCTGGCCGGCACCGTGCGCATCGATATCAGCAGCGAACCGCTGGGTAACGACCAGCAAGGCAACCCGGTGTACCTCAAGGACATCTGGCCGAGCAGCAAAGAGATCGCCGACGCCGTGGCGCAGGTCAGCACCGGCATGTTCCACAAGGAATACGCCGAGGTGTTTGCCGGTGACGCGCAATGGCAAGCGATTGAAGTGCCGCAGGCCGCCACTTACGTGTGGCAGAAGGACTCCACCTACATCCAGCACCCGCCGTTCTTCGATGATATTGCCGGCCCCCTGCCGGTGATCAAAGACGTCAAGGGCGCCAATGTGCTGGCCCTGTTGGGCGATTCGGTGACCACCGACCACATCTCCCCCGCCGGCAATATCAAGACCGACAGCCCCGCCGGCCGTTACCTGCGCGAACAAGGCGTGGAGCCTCGCGACTTCAACTCCTACGGCTCACGCCGTGGCAACCATGAAGTGATGATGCGCGGCACCTTTGCCAACATCCGTATCCGCAATGAAATGCTCGGCGGTGAGGAAGGCGGCAATACGCTGTACATCCCAACCGGCGAGAAAATGCCGATCTACGACGCCTCGATGAAATACCAGGCGTCGGGCACGCCGCTGGTGGTGATCGCCGGCCAGGAATACGGCACCGGCTCCAGCCGCGACTGGGCGGCCAAGGGCACCAACCTGCTGGGGGTCAAGGCGGTGATCGCCGAAAGTTTCGAGCGTATCCACCGCTCCAACCTGGTGGGCATGGGCGTGTTGCCATTGCAGTTCAAGCTGGACCAGAACCGCAAGTCGCTCAAGCTGACCGGCAAGGAGAAAATCGACATTCTCGGGCTGAGCGATGTGGAGATCGTGCCGCGCATGAACCTGACGCTGGTGATTACGCGGGAGGATGGCAGTACGGAGAAGGTTGAAGTGTTGTGCCGGATCGATACGTTGAATGAAGTGGAGTACTTCAAGTCGGGTGGCATCCTGCACTATGTGCTGCGCCAGTTGATCGCCAGCTAAAGATCAAAGGTGATCAAATGTGGGAGGGGGCTTGCCCCCGATGGCAGCGTGTCAGGCTAAGCATTTTTGCCTGATCCACCGCTATCGGGGGCAAGCCCCCTCCCACATTTCGACCACGTTTAACGTTTCAAATCAGCCGAACAACCACTTCCACAGCAGCACCAGCACGACTACAGCCAACACCGGCCGCGCAATGCGGTAAGCCTTCGGATGCTTGCGCTTCCACTGCTTGACCACGCCGCTGAACTTGTCGCTGAAGGTCTTGCTCCAGGCATACGCCTGGTTGATCCCACCCACGCGCTCGTCATCCAGGTTCTGCGGCGCAGTCGCGCGGCCCAACTGCTTGCTGACCCAGCGATTGACCCGGGTCATCAGGCGGTTACTCAGCGGTCGCTCGATGTCGCAGAACAGGATCACGCGGGTCTGTTCGGTTTCGTTCTTGACCCAGTGCACGTAGGTTTCGTCGAACATCACGTCTTCACCGTCGCGCCAGGCATAGACCTGGCCGTCGACGAAGATGCGGCAGTCGTCGGAGTTCGGCGTGGAAAGGCCCAGGTGGTAACGCAGGGAACCGGCAAACGGGTCGCGGTGCGGGTTGAGGTGGCTGCCGCCCGGCAACAGCGCGAACATCGCGCCTTTCACATTGGGAATGCTGCTCACCAAGGCCACGGTTCTGGGGCACAGCGCCTCGGCCGATGGCAGCGGTTTGTCGTACCACTTGAGGTAGAAACGCTTCCAGCCCTTCTTGAAAAACGAGCCAAAACCGGCGTCGTTGTTCTTTTCGGCGGCGCGGATGTAGCCCTCGTCGAACAGGTGCATGGCCTCTTCGCGAATCACTTCCCAGTTGTCCTTGAGCACGTCCAGTTCCGGGAACTTGCTGCGATCCAGGTACGGCTTGGACGGCACGGCCGAGAACAGGTACATCAAGGCGTTATACGGGGCGAACAGCGCCGAATGGTTGACGAACTGGCGCAACATCGGCAAACGCGCCTTGCCGCGCAGGTGCACATACAGCGTGCTGCCGATAAACAACGCCAGCACCGACAGCTTGGCGGCCAAAGAAAAGGTCATGCAGCAACTCCTGGAAATAAGCGCCTGGCCAACAGCAGACGTAGCAGCCGGCCATGATAAACAGTTGGGCCAGTATGCAGAAGGCCTAAGGTATTGGCGCTGACATACATCAAGCCTGGTTTTCCTGCTCGGTAAACAAATCGCTGAACAGCATGCTCGACAGGTAACGCTCACCGGAGTCCGGCAGGATCACCACGATGGTCTTGCCCTGCATTTCCGGCTTCTCGGCCAGGCGCACGGCCACGGCCATCGCCGCGCCGCAGGAGATACCGCACAGAATCCCCTCCTCCTGCATCAGGCGCAGGGCCATGGCCTTGGATTCGTCGTCGGTCACCAGCTCCACACGGTCAACCATCGACAGGTCAAGGTTCTTCGGCACAAACCCGGCGCCGATGCCCTGGATCTTGTGCGGGCTGGGCTTGATCTCTTCACCGGCCAGGGCCTGGGTGATCACCGGGGAGACCATCGGCTCGACCGCCACCGACAGGATCGGCTTGCCCGCAATGTTCTTGATGTAGCGCGACACGCCGGTGATGGTGCCACCGGTGCCCACGCCCGCCACCAGCACGTCCACGGCGCCATCGGTGTCATTCCAGATTTCCGGACCGGTGGTTTTCTCGTGGATCGCCGGATTCGCCGGGTTTTCGAACTGAGCCGGCATAAAGTAGGTGGCCGGATCGCTGGCGACGATTTCGCCGGCCTTTTCGATTGCACCCTTCATGCCCTTGGCCGGCTCGGTCAGCACCAATTCAGCGCCGAGGGCCTTGAGCACCTTGCGACGCTCGATGCTCATGGATGCCGGCATGGTCAGCAGCAACTTGTAGCCACGGGCAGCGGCGACAAATGCCAGGCCGATGCCGGTGTTGCCGGAGGTGGGTTCGACGATGGTCATGCCCGGCTTGAGTTTGCCGGTGCTTTCGGCGTCCCAGATCATGTTGGCGCCAATGCGGCACTTCACCGAGTAGCCCGGGTTACGTCCTTCGATCTTGGCCAGGATGGTCACGCCACGCGGTGCGATCCGGTTGATCTGCACCAGGGGCGTATTACCGATGGAGTGCGCGTTGTCTGCAAAGATGCGGCTCATGACGGGTCCTATTGGCGGTATTCAGGAAGGCAACAAGGGTATGCCTCGTGCTGCAAAGCGTCCAGTCGGAGGAACGTTGCGCCCATCGCAAGAGTCCATCCCCTATACGGACAGAGGATCCCTCCCATGAAACGTCGCTACAGCTGGCCACTATGGACCGTTGCCGGAGTACTGGTGGTACTGGTCGCCTTGAGCATTGCCCTGCCCTATCTGGTGCGCAACTACCTGAATGACAAGCTCGCTGACATGGGCGACTATCGCGGCCACGTCACCGACGTCGACCTGGCCCTGTGGCGTGGCGCCTACAAGATCAACGGTTTGGAGATCATCAAGGTCGACGGCAAGGTGCCAGTACCGTTCGTCAAGGCGCCGCTGATCGACCTGGCAGTGAGCTGGCACTCGTTGTGGTACGACCATGCGGTAGTGGCCAAGGTGCTGTTCATCAACCCTGAGGTGAACTTCGTCGACGGCGGCGCCAACAAGCAGGCCTCCCAGACCGGTAAAGGCACTGACTGGCGCGAGCAGTTGAGCAAGCTGGCGCCCATCACCCTCGATGAAGTGCGCATCGAAGAGGGCAAGATTGCCTTCCACAACTTCAGCTCCAAACCACCGGTCAATCTCAATGCAACGTCGGTCAACGCCAGCTTCTATAACCTGACCAACGTGGTCGACGTCAAGGGCAAGCGCGATGCCCGCTTCGACGGCAAGGCCCTGCTCCAGGGCCAGGCGCCGCTGGAAGCCAGCGCCACTTTCGACCCGCTGAGCAACTTTGAAAACTTCGAATTCCGCTTCCGCGCCAAGGACCTGCAGCTCAAGCGCATGAATGACTTCGCCTCGGCCTATGGCAAGTTCGACTTCAAGGCCGGCACCGGTGATGTGGTGATCGAAGCCCAGGCGGATAACGGCCAGTTGACCGGCTATATCAAGCCGCTGCTGCGCGATGTCGAAGTGTTCGACTGGCAGCAGGACGTGGAAAACAAAGACAAGAACATCTTCCGCTCGATCTGGGAAGCCGTGGTCGGCGCCAGCGAAACCGTGCTGAAAAACCAGCACAAAAACCAGTTTGCCACCCGTGTCGAACTCAGTGGCAGCGTGCACCAGCAGAATGTCAGCGCGTTCTCGGCGTTTTTGGCGATTTTGCGCAATGGGTTTATCCAGGCGTTCAATGCGCGGTATGAACAGCCCAAACCTTCGGCGGATTGAATGTGACCGGTCATTCAGAGACTGAATATTCCACCTGCGTTCACAGTCGCCGGGGCTGCGCGGTATAGTCCCGGCATTGATGAATGCGAGGAAGCACCGATGAAGTTCGAAGGCACCCAGGCCTATGTGGCTACCGATGACCTGAAACTGGCCGTCAACGCCGCCATCACCCTGGAACGGCCGCTGCTGGTCAAGGGCGAACCGGGCACCGGCAAGACCATGCTCGCCGAGCAACTGGCCGAGTCCTTCGGTGCCAGGCTGATTACCTGGCACATCAAGTCCACCACCAAGGCCCATCAGGGCCTGTACGAGTACGACGCGGTAAGCCGTCTGCGCGACTCGCAACTGGGCGTGGACAAGGTGCACGACGTGCGCAACTACCTGAAGAAGGGCAAGCTCTGGGAGGCCTTCGAATCCGAAGAGCGGGTGATCCTGCTGATCGACGAAATCGACAAGGCCGACATCGAGTTCCCCAACGACTTGCTGCAAGAACTCGACAAGATGGAGTTCTACGTCTACGAAATCGACGAGACCATCAAGGCCAAGAAACGCCCGATCATCATCATTACCTCCAACAACGAAAAAGAACTGCCGGACGCGTTCCTGCGCCGCTGCTTCTTCCACTACATCGCTTTCCCCGACCGCACCACCCTGCAGAAGATCGTGGATGTGCACTACCCGGACATCAAGAAAGACCTGGTCAGCGAAGCGCTCGACGTGTTCTTCGACGTGCGCAAAGTGCCCGGCCTGAAGAAAAAGCCCTCCACCTCCGAACTGGTCGACTGGCTCAAGCTGCTGATGGCCGACAACATCGGCGAAGCGGTGCTGCGCGAGCGCGACCCGACCAAGGCCATCCCGCCGCTGGCCGGTGCGTTGGTGAAGAACGAGCAAGACGTGCAGTTGCTGGAACGTCTGGCGTTCATGAGCCGTCGCGGTAATCGCTGATGTTGCTCAACCTGTTCAACGAGATGCGCGCGGCCAAGGTGCCGGTGTCGGTGCGCGAGCTGCTTGACCTTATCAATGCGCTGAAGCAGCGCGTGACCTTTGCCGACATGGACGAGTTCTACTACCTGGCCCGGGCGATCCTGGTCAAGGATGAACGGCATTTCGACAAGTTCGACCGGGCCTTCGGTGCCTATTTCAACGGCCTGGAAAAGCTCGACGACCACCTGCAGGCGTTGATCCCCGAAGAGTGGCTGCGCAAGGAGTTCGAACGCTCGCTGACCGATGAGGAACGTGCGCAGATCCAGTCCCTCGGCGGCCTCGACAAGCTGATCGAGGAATTCAAGAAGCGCCTGGAAGAACAGAAAGAGCGCCATGCCGGCGGCAACAAGTGGATCGGCACCGGTGGCACCAGCCCGTTTGGTTCCGGCGGCTATAACCCCGAAGGCATTCGCGTCGGCGATGCTGGCAAGCGCCAGGGCAAGGCCGTCAAGGTGTGGGACCAGCGCGAGTACAAGAACCTCGATGACCAAGTGGAACTGGGCACGCGCAACATCAAGGTCGCCCTGCGCCGCCTGCGCAAATTTGCGCGCCAGGGCGCGGCGGAAGAGCTGGATATCGACGGCACCATCGACCACACCGCCCGCGACGCCGGCTTGCTGAATATCCAGATGCGCCCGGAGCGGCGCAACACCATCAAGCTGCTGTTGCTGTTCGATATCGGCGGTTCGATGGACGCCCATGTGAAGATCTGCGAAGAACTGTTCTCTGCGTGCAAGACCGAGTTCAAGCACCTGGAGTACTTCTACTTCCACAACTTCGTGTACGAATCAGTGTGGAAGAACAACCAGCGCCGCACCTCGGAACGCACCTCGACCCAGGACCTGCTGCACAAATACGGCGCGGATTACAAAGTGATCTTTATCGGCGATGCCTCGATGGCACCGTATGAGATCACCCAGGCCGGCGGCAGCGTCGAGCATTGGAACGAGGAGCCTGGGTATGTGTGGATGCAGCGCTTCATGGCCAAGTACAAGAAGCTGATCTGGATCAACCCGTATCCCAAGGACACTTGGGGGTATACGGCGTCAACGGGGATTGTGCGGGAGTTGGTGGAAGATCAGATGTATCCGCTGACCTTGCGCGGGCTTGAAGAAGGGATGCGCTTCCTCTCCAAATAAACGCCTCCCCTAATACTGTAGGAGATCCAATGTGGGAGGGGGCTTGCCCCCTCCCACATTTTGACCTCAGTGTTTTTCAGGTCGTGGTGAACCGCTTCATAAAGTCGATGTGCTGCTGGTGGGCTGTCTGTTGTACGACCGGCGCCAACCGCACCGTCTCCCCCGGCAAGCATTGCGCCAGCCGCGCCAGCGACAACGGCGTCAATGCACCCAGGCGCGGATAGCCACCGATGGTCTGTCGATCATTGAGTAACACGATCGGCTGCCCATCCGGCGGAACCTGGATCGCGCCCAGCGGAATGCCTTCGGAAATCAGCGACGGTCCCTGGTATTGCAACGGCGCGCCCAGCAGGCGCATACCCATGCGGTCGGCGCGGCTGTCGAGGGCCCATGCGGTGTTGAAGGCGTCGAATAGGCTCTGGCCGCTGAATTGGCCAATCTGTGCACCAACGATCACATCCAACGGTTTACCGGGTTGCAAATCCGGTGCACTCAGCACCTTCATTGCACCACCTGTACCGGAGTAGACCAAGCGCCCTCCTTCGGCCAACGCCTTGCCGAAACCGTCCACCCCGCCCAACTCTTCACGCACAACCGTGGCGCAACTGCCGAGCACAGCCGGCGCATCAAAGCCGCCCGGAGCCGCAAGATAGGCCCGCGCACCGCTGAACGGCTGGGTGAAGCGCAAACGCTGGCCCTTTTGCAGGATAAAACTGCGGCCCGGGCTGATGGCACGTTCATCGATGTACGCGCCCAGGTCTGCACCGGCCAGGGCCAGCAGGCAATAATCCTCGGCCTGCACGGTGAAACCGCCCAGGGTGATTTCCACCACCGGCGCGTCCAGTGCATTGCCCAGCAGCCAGTTCGCCCAGGACATTGACACCCAGTCCAGCGCCCCGCCCTGGGTCACGCCCAGGTGGCGTACGCCAAAGCGACCAGCGTCCTGCAACAGGCACAACGGCGTGCTGGCCTCGATCAGTAAGCGACTCATGCCTGCGCCTCCAACGGCGTATCATCGCCCCCCAACTTGATGAATTCAGCACGCTCGACCGCTTCGAAGCGCACCGTGTCGCCGGGCTGCATCAGGCTGTAGCCGTCGCGCCCGCGGTCGAAGAGCCTGGCCGGCGTGCGGCCGATCAGGTTCCAGCCGCCCGGCGACACCATCGGGTAGGCGGCGGTTTGTCGTTCGGCGATGCCGACGCTACCGGCCGCCACGCGTTTGCGTGGGGTATTCAGACGCGGCGTGGCAAGAACTTCATCCACCAGCCCCATAAAGGCGAAGCCGGGCGCGAAACCGAGGGCAAACACCTGGTACTCGTGGGCACTGTGGCGGCGGATCACTTCGTCGATAGCCAAACCGCTGCGCTGGCTGAGCAAGGTCAATTCCGGGCCGACGCTCAAGTCGTACCACACCGGCAGCACATGGCACTGGCCGCCGCCCTGGGCTTGCGGTTGCAGGCCGGCAAGGGCCTGCTCGATCAGTGCCCGCGCCTGGGCCGGGTTCACGGCGCCGAGGTCGTAATGCACCATCAAAGTGGTATAGGACGGCACCAGGTCCACCAGCGCCGCGCCGAAGCCACTGCGCAGGCGCTGGGTAGCGGCGAGCATCCACGGCATGTTGGTTTCGGCGATAGCATCAAACAGGCGCACCATCAGGCAGTCGATGGCGACCACTTCAATCCGTGGCTTCATGCTGGCTTCAATGCCTCGCGGATGCGCTGTACGGCCGCGACCGAGCTCGCGTTGTCGCCGTGCACGCACAGGGTATTGGCTTGCAGGAGCAGCGGGCTGCCGTCGCTGGCAATCAGCGCCTCACCACGGGCAAGGGTCAGGGCCTGCTGCACGATGGTGTCGGAATCATGGTGCACGGCGCCCGGCAACTGCCGCGACACCAGGTGCCCTTTGTTGTCATAGGCGCGGTCGGCGAAGGCTTCGAACCACAGGGTGACACCGTATTCGGCGCCCAAGGCCTGGGCCGCGCTGTTGTCACGGGTGGCGAGCAGCATCAGCGGCAGTTCGCCGTACGCCGCCACGGCCTGGATCACCGCGCGCAATTGCACGGGGTTGGTCATCATGTCGTTGTACATCGCACCATGGGGCTTGACGTAGCTGACCCGCCCGCCCTGGGCACGGCAGAGACCATCGAGCGCACCGATCTGGTAGTGCAACAGGTCCTGGATTTCCTGCGGGGTATAAGCCATGGAGCGACGGCCAAAGCCTTGCAGGTCCTGGTACGCCGGGTGTGCACCGATTTGCACGCCATGCTTGAGCGCCAGGCTGACGGTCTTGCGCATGATGCTCGGGTCACCGGCATGGAAACCGCAGGCCACGTTGGCGCAATCGATGAACGGCATGACCTCGGCGTCCAGCCCCATGGTCCAGTTGCCAAAGCTTTCGCCGATGTCGCAATTGAGTAAAAGACGGCTCACGGACTGTCGCTCCTGTAGGCGTTGTTTTCTTGTAGTGTGGGATTTTTTACGCAGAACTCGCAACTTGTCCTGATACCCCAACGGCGCTTATCGTGGAATGGCTCGATTTTTGGCGCTGGCCCGGTGCGGCGTCCAACTAATAAAAACCGATCCATGCATAAGAAAAAGTTGATCCCATGAATTTGAAGTTCCTCGAAACCTTCGTCTGGGTGGCCAAGCTCAAGAGTTTTCGCCTGACCGCCGAGAAGCTGTTCACTACCCAGGCCTCGATCTCCAGCCGCATCGCGGTGCTGGAAAGCGAGTTGGGGGTGAAGTTGTTTCTGCGTGACTCACGGGGCGTGAGCCTGACCCCGGAAGGCTTGAAGGTGCTGGATTACGCCGAGCAGATGATGTTGACCATGCAGGGCCTGAAGCAGTCCCTGGAGACCACCAGCAGCAAGGTCGGGCGCATCCGCATCGGTGCGATGGACACGGTGATCCATACTTGGCTCAGCCCCTTGGTGGCGGAATTGATGGACCACTTCCCCCTCGTGGAAATCGAATTGGTCGCCGATACTGCACTGAACCTCAGCGATCAGTTGCAAAAAGGCTTCCTCGACCTGATTCTGCAAACCGACCTGCTGCGCCTGGAAACCGTGCGCAGCCTGGAACTGGCCAGCCACCCCATGGCCTGGATCGTCGCCAGCCAGTCGATCTACAACCGCGACTACGCTTCCCTCGCCGAACTGGCCCAGGAGCGCATCATCACCTACTCGAAAAACTCCCACCCGCACCAGGACGTGATCAGCCTGATGCAAGCCAACGGCGTGGCCGCGCCACGCATGAACTGTGTGAACTCGGTGTCGGCCATCACCCGCCTGCTGCGCGATGGCTTCGGCATCGGCGCACTGCCGCCGGTGCTGGTCAGCGAGGAACTGGCGCGTGGGGAGTTGGTGATGTTGCCGATGGCGCAGAAGCTGCCGAACTTGCAGGTGGTGGTGTCGTGGCGCGTGGGGGTGGAGTTGGTGGAAGAGATTGTGGGGCTGTGCCAGAAGGTGGTGGCACGGTATGCCGAAGAGGTTGGCGTAGAGCGGATGCTACTGAGCACACAACCTCACTGAAGACACAGGATTAAAACTGTGGGAGGGGGCAAGCCCCCCACATTTTGTCTCAGAGGCCCTTGAGGTCGCGCTCTTCGATCGGCCGGCTCTGGCGCAGGCGCTTGCCGCCCAGCACCACCCAGTCGATCAGACGGAACAGGCATTCCAGGCCAAACGACAGCAGCATCGCCCCGCCCAGCCCCCAGCCCATGGCCTCGGGCGTCAGCAGGATCTGGTAGCTGTAGCCGTTCCAGGTTTCCAGGCGGATATCCGGGTCGGCCGCCACCGCCACCTGCAGGGCGCGGATGTACCACGGGCCTTGCATGGCCTGGAATTGCTTGTCCAACGCCACCTGGCGGTCAAGCATGGCGCCCAGGCTGTTGGCATCGCTCTGGAACACCGGGTCATCACTGGCGCGGTAATGCGCCACCAACGCTTTCAAATCGCCGTTGAAGAACTGGCGTGCGGTGTTTTCAAACCCGCTGAGGCCGGTCTGGGCCTCGATCAGGTGCGCTTCGACGCGCTTGGCATAGTCGTTGATAAACCCCGGGACTTGCACGCCGATCAGCAGACCAATCGCAAACAGCACCAACCGCAGATAACTGAGCAACATGGGCGATATCCTTACTCGGTAATGCCCTGGCTGACGCATTCACCGCGTCGCCACAGGCTCCATTGGCCCGGTTCGTAGCGGGTCCAGTTTTCGTTGTCGGTCAAAGGTTCGGTGGCAATCACCGTCACCACATCGTTAGGTGTGGTTTCGGCCTGAAAGTCGACGATCACGTCGACATCTTTCAGGCGCGCCGGGCCGAACGGCGCACGCCTTGTGATCTGTGCCAATTTGGTCGAACAGTAGCAGAACAGCCAGTCACCATCGCTGAGCAGGCAGTTGAACACGCCCTTGCTGCGGTATTCGGCACAGGCGGCGATCAGGTCCGGCAGCACTTTTTCGATGTCCACCGGCTCGGGGAAGGCTTCACGCACGCGGTTGAGCAGGTCGCAGAAGGCCGCTTCACTGTCGGTGTCGCCCACCGGGCGGTAGAACGTGGCGCGGGGATTGAAGTCCGCCAACTGGCCGTTATGGGCGAAGCACCAGTTGCGGCCCCACAGTTCGCGCACGAACGGGTGGGTATTGGCCAGGCTGACCTTGCCGACATTGGCCTGGCGGATATGGCCGATGACCACTTCGCTTTTGATGGGATAACGCTGCACCAGCAGCGCGACTTCCGACTCACTGCTGGCGGCCGGGTCCTGGAACAGACGCAGGCCACGGCCTTCGTAGAACGCGATGCCCCAACCGTCACGGTGGGGGCCGGTGCGCCCACCGCGCTGCATCAGCCCGGTAAAGCTGAACACGATGTCGGTGGGGACGTTGGCACTCATGCCCAATAATTCACACATGCCAGGGCTCTCGCTGCAGGGCGGACGACGTTAAAGGCGCGGTTCGACGCGCATACCGCTCACGGGTGCAGGACGGCGGAAGGGCACGTCGTCTTCATCTTGATCCGGCTCGGCGGCCAGGGCCGCATCGGCGGCGGCCTTGCGCTCGCGACGGGCCTTGGCGGCACGCTCGATGGGCCAGCGGATCAACACGAACACCAGGTACACGCCAAAGGCGATCATGGTGTACATGAACAGATCGGAGATGGCCCGCCAGGCGTTATTGCCGACCTTGAGCACCAGATCGAGGGCGGTGATGGCCACCGCCGGCGCGAACTGGGTCTTGACCGGGTCGACGATGGTCGGGCTCAACAGCAGCACCGCCATCAGCAATTGCAGCGGCTCGCGCAACCAGCGCCAGATCCAGCGGGTCATGCGCCACCACACCAACAGGCAGCCCAAAGCGGCGAAGGCGTAAAGGCCCCAAGCGGTCAGATAGTCGTTCTCGGTCATGGTGTCCATGGCAAGGTTGGCAAACAGGCGGCTATGATAACGGCTTTTGCGTGTCGCGGCTGCAATGCCTGCCACCGTCTGCCAGATAGAGATCAATCCTATGCCTGTATCGACTGCTCCGATTGCCCGCAAGGCCCAAGGCCCCGATCCGTACGCCTGGCTGCAAGAGCGTGACAGCGCCGAGGTGCTCGATTACCTCAAGGCCGAGAATGCCTGGCAGGAAGCGCAACTCGCCGACCAGAAGGCGCTGCGCGACAGCCTGTTCGAAGAGATCAAGGGCCGCATCCTCGAAACCGACCTGTCCCTGCCCTCGCCGTGGGGGCCGTACTTGTATTACACCCGCACCACCGCCGGTGACGAGTACGCCCGCCACTACCGCTGCCGCCGCCCGGCGGATGACAGCAACCAGGTGGATGACAGCAGCGAAGAGCTGTTGCTGGACCCGAACGTACTGGCCAATGGCGGTTTCTTCTCCCTCGGCGCGTTCAGCATCAGCCCCGACCACCAGCGCCTGGCCTACAGCCTCGATACCAGTGGCGAAGAGATCTACACCCTGTACGTGAAGGAACTGGCCACCGGCAAGGTCAGCGAGCTGGAGTTTGAAGACTGCGACGGCAGCATGACCTGGGCCAATGACAGCCTGACGCTGTTCTTCGGCGAACTGGACGACACGCACCGCCCGCACAAACTCTATCGCTATCGCCTGGATGGCACGGCGGCGCAGGAAGTGTTCCACGAGCCCGACGGGCGTTTCTTCCTGCATTGCTACCGTTCCAGCTCCGAACGCCAGTTGCTGCTGTCGCTGGGCAGCAAGACCACCAGCGAAGTCTGGGCGCTGGACGCCGACCAACCGCACCTGGCGTTCACCTGCCTGGCACCACGGGTCGAGGACCATGAGTACGATGTCGATCACGGTCAGCTGAATGGCGCGTGGACCTGGTTTATCCGCAGCAACCGGGATGGCATCAACTACGCGCTGTTCGTGGCCACCGACATTGGCGACGTGCCGACCGAAGGCGAATGGCAGAACCTGATCCCTCATCGTGATGACGTGATGCTCGACGGCGTCAGTCTCAACACCAGCGCCATGACCCTGAGCCTGCGCATCGGCGGCCTGCCGGTGATCGAGGTGCACCCGGAAGGTTTGCCGGTGTATCGCGTGGAATTGCCCGACGCAGCCTATAGCCTCTACGTACAGAACAGCCTGGAGTTTGTCAGCGACAAAATCCGCCTGCGCTACGAAGCCCTGAACCGCCCGGCCCAGGTCCGCCAGTTGGAACTGGCCAACGGTGCACAACAGGTGCTCAAGGAAACCCCGGTACTGGGCGTGTTCAACGCCGACGACTACGTGAGCCAGCGCCTGTGGGCCACCTCCGCGGACGGCACCCGGGTGCCGATCAGCCTGGTGGTCAAGCGCGACCAGCTCGGCAAGCCCACACCGCTGTACCTGTACGGCTACGGCGCCTACGGTTCGAGCCTCGACCCTTGGTTCTCCCACGCCCGCCTGAGCCTGCTGGACCGGGGCGTAGCGTTTGCCATCGCCCACGTGCGCGGTGGTGGCGAGCTGGGCGAGGCCTGGTATCGCAACGGCAAGCAGGAACACAAGCAAAACACCTTCAGCGACTTTATCGCCTGTGCCGAACACTTGATCGCCGAGGGCCTGACAACGTCCAGGCAACTGGTGATCAGCGGCGGCAGCGCCGGCGGCCTGTTGATCGGCGCCGTGCTCAACCAGCGCCCGGCGCTGTTCCAGGCGGCGATTGCCGAAGTGCCGTTCGTCGACGTGCTCAACACCATGCTCGACCCCGAGCTGCCGCTGACCATCACCGAGTACGACGAGTGGGGCAATCCGCAAGAGCCCGAAGTATATGAGCGCATCAAGGCCTACGCGCCTTACGAAAACGTCAGCGCCCAGGCCTACCCGCACCTGCTGGTGATCGCCGGCTACAACGACAGCCGCGTGCAATACTGGGAGGCCGCCAAATGGGTCGCCAAGTTGCGCGACACCAAGACCGACGACAACCTGCTGCTGCTCAAGACCGAACTGGGCGCCGGCCACGGTGGCATGAGCGGTCGTTACCAGGGATTACGTGACGTAGCGCTCGAATATGGATTTGTGTTCAAGGCGCTGGGGCTGGTTTAAGGAACTTAGCCGGGCGGTCCTGTCTGACCACAGGACCGCCTACTGATTGATGGATCAAGATTGCAGCCATGGCACTACCGACATTAATGAATACCGAAATCCGCGATATGCTCATGGATTGCGGCCTGTTCGACCCGCTGTTGCCGGAAGACTTTTACGTCGCTGCCGGCTACTTCAACATCAGCAGCATTGCCCGTGACGAAGCGATCTTCCTCGAAGGGGACGCCGGCACCTTCATGTGCATCATCCACAGTGGCCAGGTGGCGGTGCAGAAAACCAATCATGACGGCCAGCGCCTGACCATCGCTACCCTGCGCAGCGGCCGGGCCTTTGGTGAAATGGCGGTACTTGACGGCGAGCGGCGTTCCGCCAGTTGCGTGGCGGCCAGTGACTGCGTACTGCTGAACCTGGGCCGGGATTCCCTGGAAAAGATGCTCAACGAAGCGCCCAGGATCGCCGCCAAGATCATCCGCGCGATAGCCATCGCCTTGTCCAAGCGCCTGCGCATGGCCGACGGGCAGTTACTGTCCCAGCAGTTCTAACCGCCCGGCGACTTCGGCTTGCTGTCGTTCTGCAACAGGCCGGGCACCGTCTGGTCCTTCGGCGGCGTGGGCAGCACGATAGGCACCAGTGGTGGCGAACCGTTGGTCTTGGGCACGGCAGGCGGGGTGACTTGCGGGTACAACGTCGGCGTCGGGGTACCCGGCGCGCCTGGCGTCGGGGCGGGCGCGACCGGTACGGTTTGCAACTCCTGAGCCTGCGTCGCACCACAGGCGAGCGCGCTCAACACAATGACCGTTAGAATGCTGCACTTCATCGATGGCTCCATGGCCTGACCGGAATGTCACAAGGCTACTCCCAACCGCGCAAGAATGCCCTTCCCAATGAGATTTCCATGAAACGTTTCGTTCTGCTCGACACCACCCCGATCCCCGACAACGGCGGTGCCTTGTGCCTGTTCGAATACGGTGAAGATTTTGTCATCAAGATCCAGGGCGGTGACGGCGGCCAATTGATGAACACGCGCATGCACGGTTCCGAAGATGCGCTGGCGGAAATTCCCTGCCGCAAAGTTGCCGGGCGTCCGGATTCGCGGGTGCTGATCGGTGGCCTGGGCATGGGGTTCACCCTGGCTTCGGCGCTCAAACACCTGGGCAAGACCGCCGAGGTGGTCGTGGCAGAACTGGTGCCGGGAGTCGTGGAATGGAACCGTGGGCCGCTGGGAGAAAAATCCGGCCGGCCACTGCTGGACCCACGCACGGTGATCCGCCTGGAGGATGTCGCCAAGGTGCTGCAGGCCGAGCCCCAGGGTTTTGACGCGATCATGCTGGACGTGGACAACGGCCCCGAAGGCCTTACGCAAAAGGCCAACAGCTGGCTTTACTCCGCCGGTGGCCTGGCCGCCTGCGCCAAGGCCCTGCGCCCCAAGGGCGTGCTGGCCGTGTGGTCGGCGAGCGCCGACAAGCTGTTCAGCGACAAACTGCGCAAGGCCGGTTTCAAGGCCGAGGAAGTCCAGGTGTTTGCCCATGGCAACAAGGGCACGCGGCACACCATCTGGATTGCACAGAAGGTGTGATCGGCTAGCGCAGGGAATTGCGGTAATCGATCACGTACGGCACTTTTTTGTCGAAGGTCTTTTCCAGTTCGTTACGATCGAGCCTGGTCATGCCGCCCAGTTGATGGGCGGTAAAACCGCTGTCGCCGACCTGTGAGCCGGGCGCCAGGCTGACCATGCGCTTGGCGACGGCTTCGATGGCGTCCTTGTAACCGCCCTTCTTGTTCAGGTTGTACTTGCCCAAGTCAATTTGAGTGCGCAGCCAATTGCCCCAGTAGAACTCCAGGAACTCCGGTGCGACCTCGCCAGCCTCAGGTTTGCCATAGGCGGCCTTGCGGGTGAAATACACCAGGCTGCGGAACGTGTCGTCCTGCAGGTTCTTGAAACCCAGATGTGCCGGCAACTGCTCGGGCGGCAGGGTCTGGCCCTGGTTGTCCTTGAGCCAGACCTTGCGCGCCGCTTGCATGCGCAGCCAGAAGCTCTTCATGTCCGGGCTGTTGCTGAAGTCATCCGTGACCTTGACCCACATGTTCAAGCGAGGGCCGCCACCAGGGACTTCCCACAAGGTGGTGAAGCTATGGTGACCATCGGTCAGGTACAACTGGCCGCCGGGGCCGACTACCACGGTTTTCATGTCGTCGGGATGGGTGCCGACCGGGTCCTGGCAGGTAAAACTCGACGGCTGGTGCAAGTCCGCGCCCTTGGGCACCTTGTCGGCTTCGCCCTGGCCGTTGGTCTCGCAGTATTCATCGAAGACCTTGGCGGGTTTGTCCGCAAACAGCCCCAGGCTGTAGTAAATCTGGTCGAAGCCCACCACGGCCTGGGTCGGGTGCAGTTGTTCGAGGGCCACCTCGATCACTTGTCCGGGTTTTGGCGTGGAGAACGCTTGGGCGTGGGCAACTGCCCCACACAACAACAGTGCAACAGTCCATGAATGCAGACGCATGAGTTTCAGATCCTTATGAGCAAAGTGAAGCGGTTATTTACGTCGCGAGCGGCTAGAATCAACCCTATCCGTGAACCACCAAATAGCCAGGAGCCATGATGAGCTCGACCAACCCGCCCTCCCACACCGCCAAGCTGGACCGCATCCTTGCCGATGCCCAGCGCGATCGGGAAATGGGCTACCGCGACAAAGCGTTGAAGATGTACCCCCACGTGTGCGGCCGCTGCGCCCGTGAGTTCTCGGGCAAGCGCCTGAGCGAACTGACGGTACACCACCGCAACCACAATCATGATGACAATCCCCAGGACGGTTCCAACTGGGAATTGCTGTGCCTGTACTGCCACGACAACGAACACTCGCGCTACACCGACCAGCAGTACTTCGGCGAAGGCTCCACCAGCAGCCCGACGATTGCCAAGGCCACGCATAACCCGTTTGCGGCGTTGGCGGGGTTGATGAAGAAAGACGACTGATAGTCCATTGTTGTTAGCACCGGCCTCATCGGGGGCAAGCCCCCTCTCACATTCTGACCGGCGTACGCAGGCCTAGTGTGGGAGGGGGCGTGCCCCCGATGGCGATCGTCCAAGCAACACATCCCCCCAAGGCCGTATAATCGCCGTTTTTCTCCAAGGCACCCTTCCCCGTGGGCAATAAACGCTACAGCTGCATCGGTCTGTACAACCCCAAATCCCCCGAAAACGTCGGCTCGGTCATGCGCGCCGCCGGTTGCTACGGCGTGGCCTCGGTGTTCTACACCGGCGTGCGCTACGAGCGCGCCCGGGACTTCATCACCGACACCAAGAAGGTCCATCACGACATTCCGCTGATCGGCATCGATGACCTGAAAAAGATTCTGCCCCTGGGTTGCATCCCTGTCGCCGTGGAGCTGGTGGAAGGCGCCCGCCCGCTGCCTGAGTACACCCACCCCGACCGTGCGCTGTACATTTTCGGCCCCGAAGACGGCTCGCTGGATAAAGAGATCCGCGACTGGTGCGAAGACGTGGTCTACATCCCGACCACCGGTTGCATGAACCTCGCCGCCACGGTCAACGTGGTCCTTTACGACCGCCTGGCCAAGGGCAACAACACCCGTTCAGGCCCCAAGTACTGATATTTCGGGAACATCCGGCGTCTGCGGGCAGTCAGCTAATTATCAATAGCCCTTGTTGGAGACAGATCATGAGCGACAGCAAAACCTTGCGACCTATCATCGAACACACCCCCTTCGAGACTCAGCCAAGGCAGAACGTGCACGGTTGGGAGCGCATCGGCTCGGTGGCCGGTGGTGTGATGATGGTGGGCAAAGGCCTGCGCCGGGGCGGGATTTTCGGCCTGATCCAGGTGGCGATTGGCGGCGTGGCGCTGGCCCGAGGTTTCACCGGGCACAGTTCGCTCAAAGACAAGCTGGAGCAGGGCCGCCAGGAAATGAACACCGTGCGTACGAAGATCGAGCGCGCCGGCGCAGAGTTGAAGAACTTGAAGACCAAGGCCGAAGTGGCGGCCGAGAAGGCCACCAAAACCAGCGTCTAACGTAGCAGCTTACTGTCCAGCACCACCGACGACTCGCCGATGATGCTTTCAGCCAACTGCACAAACTCCGCCGTGGTGATGCGGCTGGCCCGCATCACCGCTTGCGTCAGGTCATCCAGCGACCGCTTGTTATGAGTCTTCACGCGGATCTCGCGATCCAGTTCCTGCAGCAGCACCACCGCCCGTGACACTGTCGCGCCGCTGACGTGCTCGCCACGCAGGCTGGTCACGTCCTTGCCTTCCTTCGCCAAGCGCGCCTGTATCGCCTGGTAACGCTCATCGGTGATGCCGCCGGCGCGGCGCAGCAGCTCGATGGCGTAATACTCGCCCAAGCCCTCGCTGATCCAATCACTGGTGTCGTGATCGTTGAAACGCCCTACCGCCTGCACCACTTCACGAATCAGCGGGCTGCCGCCGTTTTCGCTGACCAGCGGCGTGTGGCTGTTGAGGTAGATCGAATCATGCGCCGAAAACGCACCACGACGCATCGGGTCGCTGGCGCCGACCACCAGCAGCTTGGCCGGGTGACGCGGGAACGCCGTTTCCACCTGCGGCCAGACGAAGGTCAGCAACGTCAGCACATCCATACGGCGCATGGCCTGGCCCTTGGGCGAAGCCACGGTGACGTCGGTTTCGCCCAGGCGTACGCGACGACTGCCAAGGTTGCCGGCAAGCATCCAGCCGGTGGGCCGGTCGAACAGGCGCGACACATTGTCGATGCGGAACTTGTTCTTGCCGATTCGGGGCCAGGCGGTTTCGACGCTTTTCCAGCCGGGCGGCAGTTCAAACACCAGGCGCGAGACCAACTCGACGCCGTCCTGCTGGTCGAGCCGCGCCGTCGGCACCAGGTCATCGCCGCGAAACAGCGCCCAGCTTGGTGTCATCCGCGCTTCATAGATACCCGGCTTGCGCGCGTGGGTGAGGCGCACGCGGTAGGTCAGGCTGGCCTTGTCGGCGCTGGGTTGCCACAGGCCACGGTGTTCCTTGACGCTCCACTGGCCGTCGGCCTTGAAGTCGCTGTAGTCGCCGTCGCGACCCAGGTCGAAGTTCAGGCTGCGCACCGCCGAGCCCTGGGACAGGCTCAGGCGTACCTCGGCCTGATCGCTCTGGGGCAGCAGTTTGACGTGATAATCCAGGTCGACTTTTTTCGCGCACCATCCAGGCTGACTCAGTACCAACAACACCAGGCTCGCCGCCAGCTTGGTTCGCACCCTCATACACACTCCCCTTTCAGCCAGCGCGGAAAATCAGGTAATCCTCCCAGTCGTCCTCGGGCACGCTGCCTTCGCTGAGCATGCGCCCGGACTGGGAAATGCGTTCATGGTGCACGGCATCACGGTCGCCGCACACCAAGTGGTGCCACAACGGCAAGTCCTTGCGCTCGCTGACCAGGCGGTAACCGCAGGTGGGTGGCAGCCATTTGAACTGGTCGGCCTGGCCCGGGGTGAGCTGGATGCAATCGGGCACCGATGCACGACGGTTGGGGTAGTCGGTGCACTGGCAGGTCTTGAGATCGAGCAGTTTGCAGGCGATACGCGTGTAATAGACGCTGTTGTCGTCTTCATCTTCAAGCTTTTGCAGGCAGCACAGGCCACAGCCGTCGCACAACGACTCCCACTCCTCCTGGTCGAGGTGTTCGAGGGTTTTGCGTATCCAGAAAGGTTCGACTTTGGCGGCCATGGCTCTACATCAGTATCGGCAGGTGAAAAGGCCGCCAGTCTAGTGCCCACGGCTGCGGGATCCAAGCGCTTACGACTGGCGGTGTTACAGCACTTGTCAGTCTAGTGGCTGCGCAGTAGCTTTGAGGGCCGAATTGACGATCAGGAACTGCTCCATGACACGTGTTGCCGACTATCCGATCCACACCCAGTTCACCGACCGCTGGTCGCCTCGCGCCTTCACCGGCGAGAGCATCTCCAAGGAAACCCTGCTGAGCTTCTTCGAAGCCGCACGCTGGGCCCCTTCCGCCTACAACTCGCAACCCTGGCGTTTTCTCTATGCGCGCCGCGACACGCCGGACTGGGAGCGCTTCCTGGGTTTGCTGAATGAATTCAACCGTGGCTGGGCGCAACATGCGTCGGCCCTGGTGATCATCGCCTCGAAAACCGACTTCACCGCCCCCGGCGCCACGGAGGAAACCCCGGCGCTGTGGCACACCTTCGACACCGGTTCCGCCTGGGGCCACCTGGCGCTGCAGGCCAGCCTCAGCGGTTGGCACACCCACGGCATGGCCGGCTTCGATCAGGAACTGACCCGCAAAGAGCTGAAGATCCCGGAGGGCTATGCGCTGCATGCCGCCGTGGCGGTTGGCAAGCTGGGGGACAAATCGACTTTGCCCGAGTACCTGCAAAGCCGTGAAGCGCCAAGCCCACGCAAGCCACTGAGCGAGTTGGTGTCCGAAGGTGACTTCAGCCTGTAGCGCCCGGTGAACACTGCCCCCGAGGGGGCAGTTGTGCGATCTACGCGATCATCTGACGGAACTGCGCCCTGAGCTTGTCGGCGTCACGCAGGAAGTCATCCCGGTGTATCGCAAACGTCGACTCATCAAAGTGCAGGACATCCTTGGGCGGAAAGTCGAAATCCACCGGGTAGACTTTGTTTTCCTTCGCCGAATACATGAAGTTGGACAACTGCACATCGTTGGGAAACATCTCTTTCTTCTGCAGGTCCGCCAACATCTGATCGAGTGCCTGCTGTGCTTTTTTCGGCAAACTGCGCGGCGCAATGGCATCCAGCGCGACTCCGTCGATCTTTTTCATTTTTATATAGCCGCGGCCGTTTTCGAACAGCGTCATGGCAAACCCTTCGCCGTGATACTCATTCAGGCAAGCCGCTTGCCGCTCGAAGTAATCAGGCACTTTTACATGACCCGGCTCCCGGGTTTCCTTATAGACATGAATGCCGTCGAGACTTTCATAAAGACGGCTCTCGGAGCCCCCGCCCATCATCCGCCCCAGGTCTGATGCAACGCTGGGCGGGTTCCCACCCCTTGCCCCCAAGCGCATCCACTGGTCGCCCTGCACATGCTGCACCAGCAGCGGGGTCTGCCGATTGGCACTGTAGATGCGCGCCTGGACCACGCCTTCAGGCGTGCGGGTGACTTCACGCACTTCATAGACCGCCGCCTGGCCACTGCTGTCGATATGCCGGATATGCGCGGTGTGCCCATCCGCCGCCCTATACACGCCCTGGCTGTTGCGTGTGCGCCCGGCAAGGTTGGATTCAGACACCCTGTACTCGCGAAACAGCGTGTTGCTCAGCTCACGGCCAGGCGCAACTTCAACGGTGGCAATAGCACCGTCCACAGCGCGCGCTTTGGCGGCGAAGTCTTCCAGCGGGCTGCCATAGGCCTGCATCCGGTCCGCATCAAAGCTATACCACTTGCCGTCCTTGAGCACCGCGCCGCCTTCCACTGTCTGGCCGGCCACCTTGAATGTCCCGGTGGCGGCCACGCCATGCTGTTGGCTCGCGGCCTTCAGCACGTCATAGCTTGCGCTGCGCCCCGTAAGCTTATTGAGGCCCCGTAATCCCAGGCGGCCGCCCTTGTACAACAGCCAGCCGCTTCCCACCACCAGATCCCCAAGCCCCGCCGCCGGGTTAAAGGTTTCAATGGCTGTCAGGCCAACAAAACGCAGCGCTTTCGACAGTCCGCGAATGCTGGTCACCCCCTTGGAAAAGGCTTTGCCGGCCTGCGCGGCCTTGCCGGCCCCCAAGGTCAACAGACCGACCACATCCAGCGCCAGATCAAAGGCTCCCTCACCATAGTTACCCTTGATGAAGTTGACGATGGCCGACCTGAACGGGATCAGGTTCAAGAAGAACTCCCCGACAGCCTGGTTGGTGGCGCGGTTTTCATCGTAGGAGGTGACACCTCTGGCATACGCCAACACGTCTTCGTTTTTCAAGTCCAGGGACCTGGCGAACACTTCGCCGATGGCATCGAATCGGCTGCCACTGGTCCCTTGTGCCGGACTCAAGGTGTCAAAGAGCACGGTTTTACTGACGACGTTCGCGGTCCTGGACTCCATGTTCCTGGCGGTGTAAGGCTCCGTATAGCGCCCCCTCAAGTAATTCTGTTTTTGTATCGTGCCGCTGCGCGTATCAATCTCATAGACGTTGACCTCCCCACCCCGCGTTGTCTTGACATGCAGGGTATGCCCGCGCGTCTTGAGGGCCAGCGGGGTAAGGAAATCCATGGCCATGGTGTATTCGTTGGTATGGAAGAATTCGAGCTTGCCGTGCTTGAAGTTGTTCCTGTCTTCCTGCGGCAAGGTGGAAACGAGGTAACTGGCCAGGCCCTTGTGCCCGTCTTCATGGGCTTGGATAGCCAGGTCATACTGGCGCTTGAAATCCTCGGCCACCTTGAAGGTACCGCCTTCATACAGGTGGCAGAACCGTTTGACCGGGATGCGGGGATTCTTGGAGATCCAATGCTCTTCGTGGCCCAGCGGCGCACCCTCCATCACGATATCGAGCATGGAATGCATGCCCGGAAAGAGCCCAGGACGTCCCGGCCTCAGCCAGGCTTTCTGGATATCACGGATCTCGAACACACTCGGGTCCACACCGGGGAAGCATTCCTGGAGTCGGGCCAGGGCCATCGCCCGGCGACTGGGAATCTCGGTCTGCACGGCGGCGCTGGCTTTCATCAGCGTGCTCAATTGGCTGTTGTAGGCGATGCGCGCGCGTTCCAGGTCACTGTCGGTCAACGTCGATGAGCCATCGAGCACGCCACTGGCCGCTGCCCAGTCGGTCAACGCCTTACGCTGCACATGCTGGCTATCCAAACGGTCAGAACCGGTCTGTCCGGCCTTCGCCAGGACTTCGGTATAACTCATAGTGGGCGTGGCCCCAGGCGAATCGGCTTCGACCCTGGCGACCGCCATCGCCAGTTGCACCCAGATGAGGCTGCCGTAAGTCACATTGGCGGGGATGCCCTTGACCAGAAACTCGGGAGCCCTCAAGGCAAGGAGCAAGCGCGCCGCAAATGTCGCGGTTTGAGGCGTTGCCCGTCCTTGTTCGACCAGATGGGCACCCACGCCTTCGATCACCACTGAAGCTGGCTGCCCCCGGTAGCCGCTTTGCCCCTGGATAAATCCGTGGATCGAGTTCAGCGGATCCAGCCCTAGCTGGAGAGCGGCGATCACGTAATCCTGGTTGCTCGCGTCTGTCGGCAAACCGCCGAGTTCACTCTGGATGACCTGCTTCAGTGCCTGAGCTTTGGGCGAAGCCAGCAGTTTTTGCAGGGCAAGTTCCAGGGTTTTCAAGTCGGTGTTGGTCACCGCGCTACCGCTGAGCAAATCCCCCAGCACGCCTATGCGACTGTCCGGCATCAGGTCGAGGATGGCTTGCCGCTGCGATTCAGTCAGCGGAACCGGCCAGGAGAGCGCCCCGCCGAAATTACCCAGTACGGGAGCAGGTGCCGGTGCGGCCGCAGCTGTTTCACTTGGACCGGTGACGGCCGGGAGGGGAGTATTCACATTGCCCGCTTGAACAAGCGGGGCAGAAACGCGGTGAGCAGCGTCGATAGCGGTCATGATGTTCAGCTGTCCGTGGCCAAGAAGTCACTCTTGGTGCTGGAACCTGGCAAAACGGTTCCAGCGGGACGGTGAAGCGTGATCAGTAACCGCGGTCGAAATCCACTTCCCCACGTAATGCGTTCTTGGCCTGGTACGCCCGCAGGTTTTGCACAAACAGTTCCACCATCAATTCCGGCGAGGTCGGCGCGGAACTGTGCCCGGTCAGCAACAGCCCCCAGGCGGTCCAGAACGGATGACGCTGCGGCAACGGCTCCTGGCGGCACACATCGATCACCGCACCGGCCAGGTGCCCTTCCTTCAAGGCTTCGACCAGGTCGGCATCCACCACCGCCACCCCGCGTCCGACGTTGATAAACAGCCCGGTCGGCTTGAATTGCTTGAACAGCGACGCGTCGTACAGGTCGTGGGTGCTCGGCGTGTTGGGCAGCAGGTTGATCACGTAGTCCACCTCGCCCACCAGACGACCCAACTGGTCGAGCCCGGCCACCTCGATAAACGGCGCCTGCTCACGTGCAGTACTGGCGATACCGTACAGTTTCACGCCAAACGGCACGAGAAACTCGGCAACACTCTGGCCGATATCGCCGGTGCCGACAATCAACGCCTTGCGCCCGGCCAGACTCTGGCCCATGCGGTTGTCCCATTTGCGCTCGACCTGGCTCACCAGGCGCGCCAGTACTTCGCGCTCGTGGCCGAGCATGTAGGTGAGCACGAATTCAGCCATGACCTGGCCAAAGATACCCACGGCACGGGTCAGTCGATAATCCCGCGGCAGGCCCTCGGCCAGCAGCGGGGTGATACCGGCCCAGGTCGATTGCAGCCATTGCGGGTGATGGCCCTGGCGCAGCAGCGTCGCCAACAGGTCCGGCTGGCCCAGCCATACCGGGCAATCGGCGGCCAGGCGCGACAACTCGGCCGAGTCGCCGCTGGTCAGCACTTCAAGGTCCGGTGCCGCTTCGCCGAGCAATTGGGCGTAGAGCGGGTGATCCTGTTCAGCAATCAGAACACGCATGCATAAAACCTTTCAAAAACAGTACGGACGGCCGCCCGCATCCTTACGGCCACCGCCCACTTATACGATTCCATTGAAGCGAGTGCCCCGGATGGGGGCACCGGTCGATCACATCGGGTCGTTGCGGCGCAGCAGCTCTTCGGGCAAGTGTTCGATGTACTCGTCCTCGGCCGGTGGCATTTGCAGGTGGTAGCCCTGTTTGTCGAGGTTTTCCAGGACTTGCACGATGTCTTCCTGTTGCAGCTTGCGCTCGGGCGTCAGCACCAGGTCAAACGCGTGGGCCGGCTTGCCGAAAATCGTGATCAGCGCTTCAGGCACACGTTCAAGGGCATCGCTCTTGAGCACATAGAGGTACATACCGGTGCGTTTGGAGCTGCGGTAGATGGAGCAAATACGTTTCAAGGCTGTTCTCCGGCGGTGGCCAGGCTGTCGAGCAGCGCCTGGCCCATCAACTCGCGGCGCCAGCCACGCAGCGAGTCTGGCAATTGGTAAGGCCCATCGGGGTAGCCACTCTTGACCAGGGCTTCGAGGGTTTTCTTGCGCAGCATCAGTTCCGGCGCCATGTCCAGGCGTTCGGCCTCAGCCTGGCCAAGGGCGCGCAGTTGCTTGATCAGTGCGGCGGCATCCACCGGCAAAGGCTCGGCAACGGCGGGCGGCCATTGGTCCATGGGCACGCTGCCGGCACGCTTGATCAGGTCCAGCAGGAACTGGCCGTCCTGACGCACGGTACGCGGGTGCATGTCTTCGATCTTGCCCAGGGCGGCGAGGTTATCCGGCTGGGATTTGGCCAGGGGCCACAGCGAGTGTTCGCGAATGATGCGGTTGCGCGGCAAGTCACGCGCGCGGGCTTGCTGCTCGCGCCAGGCGCACAGTTCACGCAGCACGGCGAGCTGGGCGCGGGACAGTTTCCACGCCAGCTTGGCGTCGCGGTACACCTCGTACGGGTCGACTTCGCGGCGCAGGTTGGCGACCAGCTCGGCACCGTCTTCCAGGACCCAGGCGTACTTGTCGTCGGACAGTTGCGGACGCAGCCGCGTATAGACCTCGGCCAAATGCACCGCGTCTTCGGCGGCGTAGCTGATCTGGGTCTCGGACAACGGCCGCTGCAGCCAGTCCGAACGGGTCTCGCCCTTGGGCAGCTCGATGTCCAGCACGGCTTGCACCAGGCGCGAGTAGCCCATGGAGAAACCGAGGTTCAGGTAAGCCGCCGCCAATTGGGTGTCGAACAACGGCGCGGGCAGGCTGCCGGTCAGGCGCAGCAACACTTCGAGGTCTTCGCTGCAGGCATGCAGCACCTTGATCACCGCCGGGTTCTCCAGCAGCGCAGCCAGGGGTTGCCAGTTGTCGATGGTCAGGGGATCGATCAGGTAAGCGCGCACGCCATCACCGATCTGGATCAGCCCGGCAATGGGGTAAAAGGTGTCGACCCGCATGAATTCGGTGTCGAGGGCGACGAATGGCAACTGCTGCCATTCGGCGCAATGCTGGCCGAGGCTATCGTTGTCGCAGATCCAGTGAATATCGATGGCCACACGGCTCTCCCTTGAAGAATGGCGCGCAGTATATATCGCGAAAGGGGCTAGCGAGCATCCGCAGTGCACAGCCGACCATGAAAACTCAGACAGGAGATGAAGAATAGTCCGACAGGCGGGAGTTATCCTCTCTTACGAAGAACGTAGACCCGCCACAGGTTGGAGCCCGGCATGAACTCGTGATGGCTCAGGACCTTGAAACCGGCCTGGCGGAACTCGTCCTCAACGCTGGTACGAGAAGGCACAGAGACAATCACCGAGTCGCGGCTGACCCGATGAAACTCGCGCAGCAACGCCTGGCGCCCTTCACTGCCGGGCACATGGCGAAACAATTCCAGGCAGAAAATGCAGTCCACCGCATTCGCCGACAAACCGATGGAAAACGCCGACCCCTGGAATGTCTTGACCCGCTTGAGCAATGCCGCCGGATGGTGGGTAAGCGCGTGGTCGAGCATGTCCTGAGAGTTGTCCGACGCCAGGATAACCCGGTTGACGTGTTCGGCCAGCACCGGCCAGAAGCGCCCCGACCCGCAGGCCAGGTCGAGGATCAGGCCCGGCTCACCCGCAACTTTCAAGGCCTGACGCACCAACCACTCACTGCGCCAGGCCGCCAGGCGCTGCGTCAGCCCGGGCGGGCGCGTGTCGCCGCAGACCCTGGCGTGCTCACGGCCGCAGCGCTCGGCGTATTCAATCTCGATGGAGGAAGGCGTGTGTGGCGACATCGCGGGCTCATATGGGTGAAACGGCTGTGAACGACCTTGATTCGCAGCTTAACCAGCGCAACGTGAAAAAAAGGTCGAAACCGTGATTGCCACCCAATCGATCATGCCTGATGCAAATACCACCGCCAGTCTTGCTCCCCGACCTCGCCCATGAACTGGCGGTATTCGGCGCGTTTTACCGCCAGGTACACGCCAAGGAACTCACTGCCAAACGCTTCCCGTGCCCAACTGGAAGCCTCCAGTGCGCGCAGGGTGGTGAGCCAGTCGGTGGGCAGCAGCGCCTTGGCCTGGGCATAGCCGTTGCCTTCCACCGGGGCGCCGGGGTCACGTTGCTCACGGATGCCGCGATGGATCCCGGCCAGGATCGCGGCGGCAGCCAGGTAGGGATTGGCGTCGGCACCGCAGATACGGTGTTCGATATGCCGCGAATTGGCCGGCCCGCCCGGCACCCGCAGGCTGACGGTGCGGTTGTCCACCCCCCAGGTGGCGGCCAGCGGCGCGTAGCTGTTGGTCTGGAAACGCCGGTAGGAGTTGGCGTTGGGACAGAACATCAGCAATGAGTCGAGCAAGGTACTGAGCATGCCGCCCACTGCCTGGCGCAACAGCGGCGTGCCATCAGCGGCCTCGCTGGCGAACAGGTTATGGCCCTCGGCGTCCGCCAGGCTCACGTGCATGTGCATACCGGTGCCAGCCAGGTCGTCGAACGGCTTGGCCATGAAGCACGCGGTCATCCCGTGTCTATGCGCCACGCCCTTGACCAGGCGTTTGTAGCGCACCGCTTCGTCCATGGCTTGCAGGGCATCGGTGCGATGTTCCAGGGTGATCTCCACCTGGCCCGGCGCGTATTCGGAAATGGCGGTGCGCGCCGGAATACCTTGCAGCTTGCAGGCGCTGTAGAGGTCGGCCAGGAATGGCTCGATCTGCTCCAGTTCGCGCAGGCCATAGACCTGGGTCGAGCGCGGTCGCCCGCCGTCCACATCGCGTGCCGGTTGCGGATGGCCATTGGCGTCAGGCTTCTGGTCAAGCAGGTAGAACTCCAACTCGGCCGCCATCACCGGGTAGTAACCGTCGGCCTTGAGCCCGTCGATCACCTTGGCCAGCAGGTGCCGTGGGTCGGCCACGGTGGCAGGCAGGCCTTCGGTGGGGTGCATGCTGACTTGCACCGCCGCAGTGGGGATCAGCCGCCACGGCATGCGCTGCAGACTGCCGCTGATCGGGTAGGCGCGGCAGTCGATATCGCCCACCTCCCAGACCAGCCCGGAGTTTTCCACGTCGTCGCCGTTGATGGTCAGGCCGAGGATGGTGCTGGGCAAAGGCCGCCCGCTCTCGTACACCGCCAGCAGTTCGTCGCGGTGCAGCCACTTGCCGCGTGGCACGCCATTGTTGTCGAGGATAAACAGCTCGAACATCTCGATGTCCGGGTGTTGTTCAAGGAAAGACTGGGCTTCCTGCAGGCAGGCAAAAACACTCATGGGCATTCTCATACGTAGGGGTCGGGCAGGCGCGCAGGTGCACGCCATCGAACGGGATGGATCAACGTAGGAATGCGGTATCTGGTGGGCGGGCGTGCCGGCAGTGGAACAGGGCCCAGAACGCGAGGGCGGACGGCAGTTTCGCGGAGTGAGTGTCGGAGGAGCCGTCCATGCGGGGATCACAGTGCAAGAGATAACTACCAGCGTCACACGCCGGCACAGGGCAATTAAATTCAGGGTTGACGGAGTTTGGTTGCAACTTGGCTAAACATTCAGCGTGCCTTGCCACCCTGCCCCACGCTGGAAATAATGGCCGCCCCGACCATGCCCAAGGACTCGACCGCATGAAAGCTCTTTTCGCCCTGTGTGTACTCGGCCTGGCCACCAGCGCCGTGGCCGACACCGCGCCCTCGCGCCTTGACCAGGTGCTCGAGCGCGGCACACTCACCGTCTGCACCACCGGTGACTACAAGCCCTACACCTCGCTGCGCGCCGACGGCACCTATGAAGGCATCGACATTGCCATGGCCGAATCCCTGGCCAAGAGCCTCAACGCCAAGATCCACTGGGTGCCCACCACCTGGAAAAGCCTGATGCCGGACTTCCTCGCCCAGCGCTGCGACATCGCCGTGGGCGGCATTTCGGTGTCCCTGGAGCGCCAGAAAAAAGCCTTCTTCAGCCAGGCCCTCGGCGTCGACGGCAAGATCCCCCTGGTGCGCTGTGCCGACGTGCAGCGTTACCAGAGTGTCGAGCAGATCAACCAGCCGAATGTGCGCGTGATCGAACCGGCGGGCGGCACCAACGAAGTGTTTGCCCGTGCCCATCTGGGCCAGGCGCAAATCCGTTTGCACGACAACGTGACCATCTTTGACGAACTGCTGGCCGGCAAGGCCGACGTGATGATCACCGACGCCAGCGAAGCGCGTTACCAGCAAAAGCTCAAGCCCGGGCTGTGCGCGGTCAACCCGGAACGGCAGATGCAATACAGCGAGAAAGCCTTCCTGCTGCCCCGCGATGACGTGGCGTGGAAGAGCTACGTCGACCAGTGGCTGCACCTGAGCGTCGCCACCGGCGTGTACGACGGCATCGTCAACCAGTGGCTGGCGGCGCCTTGATCAACGCGACAAAGGCCCGGCACGCGGCGCTGCGATAGGCGCCCCGGCGACTGAGCAGTGCCACATTGCGTTGCGGTAACGCAGGTTCAAGGGCGACCGCGCGCAACTCCGGCTGGGCCTGGGCAATCGCGCTGGGCAGGATGGTTGCCAGGTGGGTGTTGCGCACGATTTCGATGATCGCACTGATGGAGTTGGCCTCCATCGCAATCAACGGCTTTACCCCTTGCTCGCGGCAATAGCCATCGATGTAGCGCCGCGTCGCAAAGCCTGAGTTGAGCAATACCATCGGCTGCTCCAGCCACTGCCGGTCTTCCCCCCCTGGATGGCCGGCCCCCACCACCACGCTCAACGCTTCGGCAAACAGCCCTTCGCACTCGATGTCCGGCAGATGCTCGCCGGTAAAACCGATGCCGATATCCAGCAGGTCCTCGGTGAGCGCGGTTTCCATGCGATCCTGGGTCAATTCTTCGATGCTCAGGGTGATTCCCGGATACAGGGCGTTGAACCGCGCCAACAAAGGGCCGATCAGGTACGCGGTGAAGGTCGGCGTCATCGCCAGGCGCAGGCTGCCCCGGCTCAAGTCCTGCACGTCATGCATGGCCCGCGTGCCGGCCTGCAGGTCCTGCAGGGCCAGGCGCGCAAAGCGCGCATAGGCGGCGCCGGCATCGGTGAGGCTGACACTGCGCCCGGAGCGGTCCAGCAACGGCGCGCCGAGGGTGTCTTCCAGCTGTTTGATCTGTTGCGACAAGGTCGGCTGCGACACGTGCAGCGCCTCGGCAGCGCGGGTGAAATTACGGTACTCGGCAACGGCCAGCAGGTAACGGATATGGCGCAACAGCATCGGCGGCCCTCCAGCTATAGGCATGACTTATGGAAACCATAATAAGCCGGTCTTGGACGCTATAGCTGAAAACTTCCATCCTTGCCCCATCAGCGACGCAAGGAGAACCCCATGCAAGACCTCATCAACGGCTTTCGCAAGTTCCAGTCAGAAGCCTTTGGCCAACGCAGCGACCTGTTCAAACACCTGGCCACCACCCAGAACCCCGGCACGTTGTTCGTGTCCTGTTCCGACAGCCGGGTGGTCCCGGAACTGCTGACCCAGCAGGAACCCGGCGATCTGTTCGTGATCCGCAACGCCGGCAACATCGTGCCGTCCTACGGCCCGGAGCCTGGCGGTGTGTCGGCCACGGTCGAATACGCAGTGGCGGTGCTGGGGGTGCGCGACATCGTGATCTGCGGCCATTCCGACTGCGGCGCCATGACCGCGATCTCCACCTGCAAATGCCTGGACCACCTGCCGGCCGTGGCCAACTGGCTGCGCCACGCCGAGTCGGCCAGGCTGATCAACGCCGCCCGCGAGCATGCCTCGGACGCCGCCCGCCTGAGTTCATTGGTGCGCGAAAACGTGATCGCGCAACTGGCCAACCTCAAGACCCACCCTTCGGTCGCCCTGGCGCTCGGGCAAGGCCGGCTGAACCTGCATGGCTGGGTGTACGACATCGAGACCGGTGCCATCGACGCCCTGGACGAACGCAGCGGTGGCTTTGTGTCGCTGCTGGATCAGATTCACGCTGCCTGACCTATTCCAACCAAAGAGGACACCACCATGTTGCAATCCCACTTCGCCCAAACCCCACGCCTGGCCCTGGCCGATACCGTGATCGAACTCAAGGCGCGCAAGAACCTGTCCTGGCAGGACCTCACCGACGGCACCGGGCTGAGCCTGGCATTTGTCACCGCCGCCCTGCTCGGCCAGCACCCGTTGCCCAAGGAGGCCGCTGATGTAGTGTGCGACAAACTCGGCCTGGACCAGGACGCCAGCCGCCTGCTGCAAAGCGTGCCCCTGCGCGGCAGCTTCCCCGGCGGCGTGCCGACGGACCCGACAATGTATCGCTTCTACGAAATGCTCCAGGTCTACGGCTCGACCCTCAAGGCGCTGGTCCACGAGCAATTCGGTGACGGCATCATCAGTGCGATCAATTTCAAGCTGGACATCAAGAAGGTCGAGGACCCGGACGGCGGCTCGCGCGCTGTGATCACCCTGGATGGCAAGTACCTGCCGACCAAACCCTTCTGAGTGGCCCGCGACCGTCTACGCTCTTGTCACACCAACAAGATCGAGGGACGGGTAATGAAGGCACTGCTTCGAACCACCTGGCTGCTGCTGTTGTGTTTCAGCCAGGTGCACGCCGCAACGGCTCAGGATGAGGACGCCCAGGCCGCCAAGGCGCTGCTGGAAAAAGCCTTGGCTTACTACCAGGGCAATGGCGACAAGGCGTTTGCCGCCTTCAGTCGCCAGGGCGAGTTTGTCGACCATGACCGCTATGTGTTCGTGGTCGACACCCGGGGCGTGCTGCTGGCCAGTGGCGGGCCCTCTTCCGCCTTGATCGGCCGCGACGTGTCCGAGGTGCTCGGGCCGGAGTTGCGCCAGTCATTCAAGGACGCGCTCAAGGTGCCGGAAGGCCAGGGCATCCAACAGGCCGATTACCGCTGGCAGAACTGGAACGACGGCAAGGTCGAGCACAAGCACGTGTTTTATCAACGCGTGGGCGAACGCATCCTGGCGGTGGGTTACTACCTGCCCCGGGCCACTCCGGAACAGGCCCGGGCCCTGCGCAACAAGGCGGTGAACGCACTGCTCAAGGATGAAGCCGGCACGCTCAAGGCCATCAATTCCTTGCAGGGCGGTTTCCTGCAGGATGACCTCTACGTGTTCGTGGTCGACCTCGATACCCAGCGCTATGTGGCCCATGGCACCAACCTGCGCCTGATCAACACCGACTTCAGCAAGATCAAGGACCCCGACGGCAAGCCGGTGGGCGAGCCGATCCTGAAGCTGATGACCGAGCAGGACCAGGGCGAATACAAGTACCGCTGGAAAAACCCGGTGACCGACAAGGTCGAGAACAAGCATGCGTATGTGCGCAAGGCCGGGCATTTCATGGTGGCGGTGGGTTACTACAGCCCGTGAATGGTGTCCTGCCGGTTATTTAGCGTTGTCTTCACGGCCGCGCAGTACCCGGTTGGGCATTGCGATTGCGGCCGCGAGCCCCAGCAGCGACACCGCTGCGCTCACCATCAACAAATGCCGGAAGGTCACCGCCAGTTCCCCGCGCAGGGCGTCCTGCGCCGGGCCGGGGGCGGCGTTGAGGCCGTCGAGCAGCACGTTGCCGGAACTGCCCTCGGCCACCAGCGCACCGCTGGCCAGGTGGGCGAAGCTGGAGTCCTGCAGCAGCGCCAGCAACAGCGCCGACATGCACGCCACCCCTACCGCCCCGCCCAGGGAACGGAACAGGTTGGTGGTGCTGGTGGCGACGCCGATGTCGCGTTGTTCCACCGAGTTCTGCGTGCCCACCAGCGAAGTGGGGAATTGCATGCCGGCCGCGATCCCGCACAGCAACATGAACATCGCCGTCAGCCCCACCGCCTGGGGCGCGCTCAAGGCCATGCCAAGAATCGCAAAGGGGCTCAGCAAGGCGCCACTGAGGATCATCGGTTTATAACGACCGGTCACCGAGGTCATGCGCCCGGCAAAATAGGCGCCCATCGGCAAGCCCATCGCCAGGGGCAGCAGGTGCAGGGCCGCGCTGTCAGCGCCTGAGCCGGTCACCGTCTGAAAGCGCAGCGGCATCAGCACCGTCAGGGAAATCGCCTGGAAGCTGGTGAAGAAAATCGTGCACCAGCACAACACCGCGCTGCGGTTGGCGAACAGATGCATCGGCAACAACGGCTCCCGGGCGCGCCGCTCATGCCAGACAAACACGGTTAACGCCACTAGCGCACACGCCAGCAAGCCGAGCACCTGATCGTCGCGCCAATGATGGCCCTGGCCGATTTCGGTAATGCCCAGCAACAAAGCGGTCAGGCCGATGATCATCAGCAACGTGCCGAGGTAATCGATGATCGGCTTGCGCTGCGGCACCGGCAGCCCCACCAGCGTGCGATGGGCCACGTACCAGGCGCCGGCGCCCAATGGCAGGTTGATCAGGAATACCCAGCGCCACGACAGGTACTCGGTCATGTAGCCGCCGAGCACAGGCCCGGCGACGCTGGCCACCGCGTACATGCTGCTGAAATAGCCCTGGTAGCGCCCGCGTTCGCGGGGCGGGATGATGTCACCGATGATCGCCTGGCTCACCGAGATCATGCCGCCCGCGCCGATGCCCTGGAGGATCCGCGCCAGCACCAGTTGCTCCATGCTTTGCGCCATGCCGCAGAACAGCGAGGCCAGGGTAAACAGGCCCATGCCGATCAGCATCATTGGCCGCCGCCCGTACAGGTCGCCCAGCTTGCCGTAGATCGGCACCGCCACGGTCATCGCCACCATGTAGCCGGAGATGACCCAGGCCAGCAGGTTGACGTCATGGAATCGAGCGGAGATCGCGGGCATGGACACGGCGACAATCGTCTGGTCCAAGGCCCCCAGGAAGATCGCCATCATCAGTGAGGCGAGGATGCTGCGCACGGCGGGCAGCGGCGGAACGGGCTGATTGAGGTGCGTCACGGCAAGACCTTCGAGCAGGGCCCGCGGGGAAAGGCGGCCCGCGGGAATGCTCGATACGATAGCAGGCTATTCGATAGCTTCGTAAGGAAGCCCGACGTAATTTTCGGCGATGGTCTTGCGCCCGGCCTCGGAGTGGATGAAGTAATCGAGTTCACTCTCGGCGATGCGCTGGCTGAAGCCATCCGCCTTGGGAAACTGATGCAGCATCGAGGTCATCCACCAGGAAAACCGCTCGGCCTTCCACACCCGCCGCAGGCAGATGGCCGAATAGCGCTCCAGCAAATCCACCCGGCCTTCACCGTAGACCTTGAGCAGAATCCGATAGAGGGTGCTCACGTCACTGGCCGCCAGATTCAAGCCCTTGGCCCCGGTGGGCGGCACGATATGCGCGGCATCGCCGAGCAGGAACAGACGCCCGTACTGCATCGGCTCCACCACAAAGCTGCGCAGCGGCGCGATGCTCTTCTCGATCGACGGACCGCTCACCAGGTCGGCTGCGAGGTGGCTGGGCAGACGGGTTTTCAGTTCGTCCCAGAAGCGCGCATCGGACCATTCATCAAGCGGCTCTTCCACCGGCACTTGCAGGTAATAACGGCTGCGCGTCGGCGATCGCATGCTGCACAAGGCGAAGCCACGCGGATGTTTGGCGTACACCAGTTCAGGGTGAACCGGCGGCGTATCGGCGAGGATACCGAGCCAGCCGAAAGGGTAGACCCGTTCGAAGACGTTCAGTGATTCAGCCGGGATCGATTGGCGCGCAACACCGTGGTAACCATCGCAACCGGCGATATAGTCGCACTCCAGGCGAAAGGCTTCGCCCTGATGTTCGAAAGTCAGCCAGGGTCGATCACTTTTGAGGTCGTGCGGTTGCACGTCATGGGCTTCATACAGGGTGATGGCGCCCGCGGCAGCACGGGCGGCCATCAGGTCGCGGGTGACTTCGGTCTGGCCGTAGATCATGACCGTCTGGCCGCCGGTCAGCGCCTTGAGGTCGATGTGGGTCAACTGGCCATTGAGCGCCAGCTCGAAGCCCTCATGCACCAGGCCTTCGTTGTCCATGCGCTGGCTGACGCCCGCCTGCCGCAGCAGGTCGACCATGCCTTGTTCCAGCACCCCGGCACGGATGCGGCCTTGTACGTAATCGGCGCTCTGGCGTTCCAGGATCAGAGTCTGGATACCGGCGTTGTGCAGCAGTTGGCCGAGCAACAGTCCGGAGGGACCGGCGCCAATAATGGCGACTTGGGTTTTCAGCGTTTTCATTATTTTTATGGCCCGCAAGTTCCACTCGAACGGATTGAGTGAAAGAGTTGTCATTGGTCTTGTTGCTGACATTTTTCACTTGAGTGGCCGGCATAAGAAGGTGAAAACTGAGCCAAAGCCTGCGCTTTTTGCCAATCGGGGCGATTACCGCACCACTCTCCTGAGTATCGGATTGAAACCATGACCAAAACCGCGATTCCGGTCTTCAAGCTTTACGGGGAACACCAGCAATGGCCGACGCCCGATTTGTTGCACTGCGAAACCATTTCCCGGCGCAGTCGGGAATACCAGTGGGAAATCCAGCCCCACCGGCACGCGGATCTGTGCCAGTTGCTGTATGTGCACAAAGGTCAGGCACAATTGGAAATCGAAGGGCAGCGCACCACGCTGAACGAAGCGACGCTGCAAGTCCTGCCGCCGCTGTGCGTGCACGGTTTTCGGTTTCCCGAGGATGTCGAAGGCTACGTGGTAACCCTCGCGGCGCCGCTGGTCAGCCACCTGCAGACACAACTGGGGGCGACGGTGGACGGTCTGCAGTCCCTGGGCAGTTACCCGGCGGGCAAGGACAGTGATTACCTGAACAGCCAGTTCGCCCGCTTGCAGGATGAATACGCCGACGCACAACCGGCCAGGGACATGATGATGCACGCGCTGGTCAGCGTGCTGCTGGTGTGGATCAGCCGCCAGGCCATCCAGAAGCGCCACCCACGGGCGCCGAGGGGGCGTGAATACTTCCGCCGCTTCACCCAACTGGTCGAGCAGCATTACCGCGAACACCCGAAGATCGAGGATCTGGCCCACAAGCTGGGCATCTCGGTGTCACACCTCAACGGCACATGCCGGGAACTGGGGGGTCAGCCTGCGCTGCAGATCATGCACGACCGCCAATTGCTGGAGGCCAAGCGCCTGCTGACCTACACCAGCATGACCATCAATGAAATGTCGGAAGTGCTGGGTTTTTCCGACCCGACCAACTTCTCGCGGCTGTTCCGCCGACGGGTCGGGTTCTCACCCAAGGCGTTTCGCGAGCAACTCAAGGCTCAACAGCCGATTACCTGAGCGCACTGAAACTGCCGGTATGCGGCACGCATTGGTCCTGATGGCAGCTGATCGCAAAAGTCGGCTGCATGCGGGTCAGTTCAACACGGTAGGCAGCGGTCCCGTAAAGCGCGCTGGCGATGGCGCACAGGGTGACAATCATCAGGTATTTTCTGGTTTTAATGCTCATGGCACAGACCTCTGCGGATCTAAACGGTGCTGTTTAAAGCATAGGTCAACCAGGGCGAGTTGCCATTATCGGGCGACATTCAACAGGTTTATGTCGCCCTACAGACCGACGTCCCACGCAGGCTCCTCCGGAAACCTCAGCACCAGAAAATCCAACAGGCTGCGCAGTGCCGACGGCATGTGCTTGCGCGACGCATACACCGCGTAGATGTTCATCTGCCGGGGCTCGGCGTCGGGCAGCAGGCGCACCAGTTCGCCACGGCGGAGGTAATCGCCGGCCTGGTAAGTAGGCAGCATCGACACGCCGGCCCCGGCCAGCGTCACGCGCAACAAGGTGCTGGCCTCGTTGGACGTGATGTTGCCGGTGATGGGCACCGAGACCTGCTCGCCCCGCTCTTCGAAATGCCACAGGCTCTTGCCGAAATAGGAATGGGTGAGGCAGTTGTGCCCGGCCAGGTCTTCGACTTTCTGCGGGGCTGGATGCTCCAGCAGGTACGCCGGCGAGGCGCACACCACCGAGCGACACAGGGTCAGGCGGCGCGCAATGAGATTGGGGTCCAGGTCGTTACTGGTGCGGATGGCCAGGTCGATGCGCTCATCCACCAGGTTCACCGTGCGGTCGAGCATTTGCAGATCGACGGTTACCAACGGGTAACGCTTGACGTACTCGGCGATGGCTGCGGCCAATTGCGCCTGGCCGAACGAGGTGCTGACGCTCAGGCGCAGCAGGCCACGGGGCGCGTCATCCGGCTCGCTGACGGCGGCTTGCATATCGCAGCACAGGTCCAGCAATTGTCGGCAGCGCGGCAAGGTTTCGCCGCCGGCCGCCGTAAGGCTGAGCTTGCGCGTGGTGCGGTGCAGCAGGCGTGCGCCGACCCAGTCTTCCAGCTCGGCCAGGTAGCGCGACACCACCGGGCGCGACAGGTCCAGATGATCGGCGGCGGCGGACTGACTGCCCAGGTCCACCACGGTGACAAACACGCGCATTGCTTGGAGACGGTCCATGATTTGCCCGATTTCAGAAACAAACTATGTCCCAGCATCGCATTTTTAGTCTAGTTTTGTGCAACTAAGCTCTGTGCATCCTTTACCGATGCTGGAGCTGCCCGATGTTCCCAACCCTCAAGCGCCTGACCCTGGCCACCGCCGCCCTGGCCTTCGCCGCCCACGCGGCCGCCGCCGAGCTGAAGCTGGACGTGTACAACCCTGGCGACGCCGCGATCTTCCCGGTCACCTCGGTGCTGGTCAGCGGCGCAAGGGATGCGATCCTGGTCGACGCCCAGTTCGGCAAAGGCCAGGCCGAACAACTGGTGCAGAAGATCCGCGCCAGCGGCAAACACCTGACCACCATCTACATCAGCCACGGCGACCCGGACTACTACTTCGGCCTCGACACCCTCACCACCGCCTTCCCCGACGCCAAGGTGCTGGCGCCGCAACCGGTGGTCGATCACATCAAGGCCACCGTCGCCGGCAAGCTTGAGTTCTGGGGCCCGAAAATGGCTGCGGACAAGCCAGCCAAAACTATCGTGCCGCAGGTCCTCGAAGGCCACAGCTTGAGCCTGGAAGGCCAGCAACTGGAGGTAATCGGCCTGGACGGCCCACAGCCGGATCGCAGTTTTGTGTGGATCCCTTCGATCAAGGCCGTGGTCGGTGGCGTGGTCGTCGCCGAAAACATTCATGTGTGGATGGCCGACACCCAGAGCGCGCAGTCCCACAAAGACTGGCTGGCCACCCTGCAACGCATTGAAGACCTGCAACCGCGCACCGTGATCCCGGGCCATTACCTGGGTACGCCGTCTGTTCAATCCGTGAAATTTACCGCCGACTACATCAAGGCCTTCGACGCCGAAACCGCCAAGGCCAAGGATTCCGCGGCCCTGATCGCGGCCATGAAACAGCGTTACCCGACCCTCGCCGACGAAAGCTCGCTGGAACTCAGCGCCAAAGTCGCCAAGGGCGAAATGAAGTGGTGAACCGTTTCAAACCTTAACCGTACTGGAGAACGTCATGAGCAAGATCGCAATCATTGGGGCCACCGGCCGTGCCGGTAGCCAACTGCTGGAAGAAGCCCTGCGTCGCGGGCATAGCGTTGTGGCCATTGCACGTAACACCGACACACTGGCGGCGCGCCCTGGCGTCACCGTCAAGCAGGTTGATGCCCTGGACGCAGAGGCCCTGCAACAGGCCATCAGCGGCAGTGACGTGGTGATCAGCGCCGCGCACTTCGCCACCCTACCGGCCAGCGCCGTGATCGGGCCGGTAAAGAAAGCCGGGGTGAAACGCCTGCTGGTGGTGGGCGGTGCCGGTTCGCTGTTGTTGCCGGGTGGCGGTCGGGTGATCGACAGCGCAGGTTTCCCGGCTGAGTACAAAGCCGAAGCCAGTGCAGGTGCCGCGTTTCTCGACACGCTGCGTCAGGAAAAGGAACTGGACTGGACGTTCCTGTCGCCTTCGGCGGAGTTCGTCGAGACCGAGCGCACCGGTCAATTCCGCGTGGGCCAGGACGATCTGCTGGTGAGCAGTGAAGGTCGCAGCTGGATCAGCTTTGCCGACTACGCCATCGCCTTGATCGACGAAGTCGAATCGCCGAAGCACTCGCGTCAGCGTTTCACCGTCGGCTACTGACATGTGGGAGGGGCTTGCCCCCTCCCACATTTGAAATGTGAGCGTCAGGAGATTCTGGCGTTGATGACCAGCCAGTTCATCAACGCCTCAAGCCCCGCCGAAGGCTCGGTGCCCGGTGGATACACCAGGTAATAGCCCATCCCCGTCGGCACCCGCAGCTCAAACGGCGTCGCCAACCGCCCGGCCTTCAAATCGTCGCCAATCAACGCGCGGTCGCCTATCGCCACACCGGAGCCTTGCGACGCCACCGTCATCGCCAAATCCAGCGTCTCAAAATGATGCCCCTGGCTCAGGTTACTCAGTCGCGTCTTCGCCGCTTTCAGCCACAACGCCCAGTCCCGTTCATCCCGCGTGGGGTGCAGCAGCACCTGTTGCTGCAAGTCTGCCGGGCTGTGCAGCACACCGAGCAGCGCGGGCGTGCAGACCGGGGTGAGTTGTTCATCGAACAGATGCCGCGCCTCGGCCGACTGCTCGGCGATGGGCGCATAGATCACCGCCGCATCGAATTGCTCGCGGCGAAAGTCCACGGTGTAGGCCACGGTGGTAGTGAGCGCTACCGGCACATCCGGACGCTCCTTCTGCCACTGCATCAAGCGCGGCAACAGCCAGCGCATCACACAGGTGGAGGCCTTGAGCTGCAGGACCTGGCGGCGACTGCCGATCTGCTCCACCGCCTCGCCGATCAGACCAAACACCTGCTGCGCGCGCAACGACCATTCGCGGCCCTCCTCGGTCAGGCTCAAGCCCCGCGCCTGGCGTTGGAACAGCGCGTAGCCCAGGTGGCTTTCCAGCCCGGCAACCTGCCGACTCACGGCACCCTGGGTGATGTGCAGTTGCTCGGCGGCGCGGGTGAAGTTGCAGCATTGGGCCGTGACCCAGAAGGTGTGCAACGCGGGCAGCGGCGGGAGGCGTTTCATCGGGGCGCAGCCATGACGTGAGGACATGGCTAGTATGACTTTTTATCGATTGTTGCCGCTACCGGCCAGCCGGTCCAATAACGCCTTATCTCAACAACAAGAGCGACGTTTATGGCGACCTGCGGCGAAGTATTGGTCAACCTCCTGGAAGGCTATGGCGTGGACCAGGTGTTTGGCATCCCCGGCGTGCATACCGTGGAGTTGTATCGCGGCCTGGCCCGTTCCAGCATCCGTCACGTCACCCCGCGCCACGAACAGGGCGCCGGCTTCATGGCCGACGGTTATGCGCGCACCAGCGGCAAGCCCGGCGTGTGCTTCATCATCACCGGCCCCGGCATGACCAATATCACCACCGCCATGGGCCAGGCCTACGCTGACTCGATCCCGATGCTGGTGATCTCCAGCGTACAGTCGCGCAGCCAATTGGGCGGCGGGCGCGGCAAGCTGCATGAGCTGCCGAACCAGGGCGCGATGATCGCCGGCGTGGCGGCATTCTCCCATACGCTGATGTCGGCGGCCGAGTTGCCCGGCGTGTTGGCGCGTGCCTTTGCGTTGTTCCAGGCCGGACGACCACGCCCGGTGCATATCGAAATCCCGTTGGATGTACTGGTAGAAAAGGCCGACGCACTGCTGGGCAGTCAACCGGTCAGCGTGGCGCGCGCCGGTGCCGCGCCATCGGCGATCAAGCAGATGAGCCAGTTGCTCGCAGCCGCCAGGCAGCCTTTGATCCTGGCCGGTGGCGGCGCCATCGATGCAGCCGCAGAACTCACGCAACTGGCCGAGGCCCTCGGCGCGCCGGTGGCCCTGACGATCAATGCCAAGGGCATGCTGCCTGCCAACCATCCGCTGTTGATCGGCTCGACCCAGACCCTGGTCGCCACCCGCGCCTTGGTCGCAGAAGCGGACGTGGTGTTGGCCATCGGCACCGAGCTGGCGGAAACCGACTACGACGTCACCTTCGCCGGCGGCTTCGGGATTCCCGGTGCGTTGCTGCGAATCGACATCGACCCGGACCAGACCGTGCGCAACTATCCGCCGCAGGTTGCCTTGGTGGCCGATGCACAAATCGCCGCCGAAGCGCTGCTGCTCGAGTTGAACAGCAAACCCTTGCCGCCCCGCAATTGCGCGTGGGGCGCGGCGCGTGTTGCACGCTTGTGGGCCGAACTGAACCCCGGCTGGGACGCCGCCACCCGCGCACAAACCCGGTTCCTCGACACCGTCCTGGAGGAGTTGCCCAACGCCGTGCTGGTCGGCGACTCGACCCAACCGGTGTACAGCGGCAACCTGACCCTGAACCTCGACCACCCGCGCCGCTGGTTCAACTCGTCCACCGGCTACGGCACCCTGGGCTACGCCCTGCCCGCCGCTATCGGGGCGTGGCTGGGGCGTGGCGACGGGCAACCGGTGGTGTGCCTGATCGGTGACGGCGGCCTGCAATTCAGCCTGCCGGAACTGGCCAGCGCCGTGGAGGCGCGCACGCCGATCATCGTGCTGCTGTGGAATAACCAGGGCTATGAAGAGATCAAGAAATACATGGTCAACCGCGCCATCGAGCCGGTGGGTGTGGACATCTATACGCCGGACTTTATCGGCGTAGCCAAGGCGTTGGGCTGTGCCGCTGAAAGCATCCAGGGCATCGCGCATCTGCGGACGGCACTGCGCAGCGCCGCTGATCGCCAAGGGCCGACGCTGATCGAAATCCACCAGGGCCTGTGGATGAAAGAGGTGGCGGTATGAGCGCGGTGTCGAACGGGATCTACATCGGCGGCGCGTGGCGAGCCGGCCGAGCCGTACTCGAGGTGATCAACCCGGCCACCGAGGCGGTATTGGCCCGGGTCAGCGTCGGCGATGCGACGGCGGTGACCCGGGCGGTCGACGCCGCCAGCGCGGCCTTCAGCGAGTGGTCGAACAGCACCGGCCGTGATCGCGCCGCCCTGCTGCGCAAGATCGCCCAGGGCGTGAGCGAGCAGCGCGAACAGCTGATGCACCTGCAATCGAGCAACAACGGCAAGCCACTGTTTGAAGCCGCAATTGATGTGGACGATGTGATCGCCACGTTCGAGTACTACGCCAGCGTGGCCGAAGAAATGGACGCCGCTCAGAACCAGCCGGTGGCGTTGCCCGGCGATGACTTCAGCGCACGCCTGCGTCGTGAGCCCTGCGGCGTGGTGGGGCTGATCGTGCCGTGGAATTTCCCGATGGTGACCACCGCCTGGAAACTCGCCCCGGCCCTGGCGGCCGGTTGCTGCGTGGTGCTCAAGCCCTCGGAAGTCACGCCGTTGGCCGAGTTGCAGTTGGCGCGGATTATCGCCGAGGCAGGCTTGCCCGCTGGCGTGTTCAACCTGGTGTGCGGCACAGGCCTGGATGTCGGCGCGCCGTTGGCGGCGGACCGTCGAGTAGCGAAGATTTCCTTTACCGGCAGCAACGCCGTTGGCGTGCAGGTGATGCAGCGCGCGGCCGAAACCATCAAGGGCGTGAGCCTGGAACTGGGCGGCAAGTCTTCGCTGCTGGTAATGGCGGATGCCGACCTGGACCTGGCGGTGGAACTGGCCTGTGGTGGCGGTTTTTTCAACGCCGGGCAGATGTGTTCAGCCACCAGTCGCGTGTTGGTGGCTGACACGCTCGCCGATGAATTCCTGGTGCGTGTGCAGGCGCGGGCCGAAGCGATTCGCGTGGCGGACCCGTTTGCCGATGACGTGGAAATGGGTGCGCTGATCAACCGTACCCAGTATCAGCGAGTGCTGGGGCATATCCAGCGCGCAATCGCGGACGGCGCCCGTTTGCTGTGCGGCGGTGAACGCCCGGCGGACTTGCCCAAGGGCTTTTTCATTCGCCCCACGGTGTTCACCGACGTGCCGCTGGACAGTGCGTTGTGGAACGCAGAGATCTTCGGCCCGGTGCTCTGTGTCCGGCGTTTTACCTCTGAGGCAGAAGCCATCGCCCTGGCCAACGACAGCGACTTCGGCCTGGTGGCGAGTGTGGTCAGCGGCCATGCCGAAACCGCCGAGCGTGTGGCGAATGCCTTGCAGGCCGGGCTGGTGTGGATCAACGCGCCGCAAGTGATCTTCCCGCAGACCGCGTGGGGCGGTTACAAGCAGAGCAGCATCGGCCGCGAGCTGGGACCGTGGGGGTTGGCGGCTTTCCAGGAGATCAAGCATGTGATCCGGTCTATCTAATGTGGGAGGGGGCTTGCCACCTCTCACATTTTGACCAGCGCAATTTTTAGATAGACCTAGCGACTTTCTCATTTGCCCCCTGCTCCCACCCATGGCCTGATTCGCCCTTGATCACTCAAGGGCCTCCCATGGAAACCGTTCACGCAAAACCCACCACCGCCCTCTGGTTGATGACCAGCGTCGTGCTGGTCGCCCTTAACCTGCGTCCGTCGATGGCGGCGGTCGGCCCGTTGTTGTCATCGATTCGCGGCGATGTGTCGCTGAGTTTCAGCAGCGCCGCGTTGCTGACCATGTTGCCGGTGATGGCCATGGGCTTGGCGATGTTCTTCGGCATGGGCCTGGCCAAACGCTTTGGCGAGCACCGCAGCATCGTGGTGTCCCTGCTGGTGATCGGCGTGGCCACGCTGTCGCGGTTGTTCCTCGATTCGGCGCTGGAGTTGATCGTCAGCGCCATCGCGGCCGGCGTGGGGATCGCGATGATCCAGGCGTTGATGCCGGCGCTGATCAAGTCGCGGTTCAGTGACAATGTTGCGCTGTTCATGGGTGTGTACGTCACCGCGATCATGGGCGGCGCAGCACTGGCGGCGTCGTTCTCGCCGTTCGTGCAAGTGCAGACCGGCAGTTGGCGCATCGGCCTGTCAATCTGGGCGGTGTTGGCAGTGCTGGCGTTGGTGTTCTGGTACGCGCAACGCTCGGTACTGCCACCGTTGCCGCAAGCCGGCACAGCTCAACAGGCGTCGTTTTTCGGCAATGGCCGGGCCTGGTTGCTGGCGGTGTTTTTCGGCCTGGGTACCGCGTCCTACACCTGCGTACTGGCGTGGCTCGCGCCGTACTACGTGGAGCAAGGCTGGAGCGAGCAGAATGCCGGCCTGCTGCTGGGCTTCTTGACGGCCATGGAAGTGGTGTCCGGCCTGGTCACTCCCGCCATCGCTAACCGCCGCCAGGATAAACGCGGTGTGGTGGCGGTGCTGCTGGTGCTGATCATCCTCGGTTTCTGCGGCCTGATTCTCAGCCCGCACCACCTGAGCCTGTTGTGGCCGTGCCTGCTGGGCCTGGGCATTGGCGGCCTGTTCCCGATGAGCCTGATCCTGTCCCTCGACCATTTGGACAACCCGCGCCGCGCCGGTGGTCTCACCGCCTTTGTGCAGGGTATCGGCTACCTGATCGCCGGGCTGTCGCCGCTGATCGCCGGGATGATCCGCGATCAACTGGGCAGCTTCGAATGGGCCTGGTGGTCGCTGACAGCGGTGATCGGGGTGATGCTGCTGATCGTCACGCGCTTCAACCCCAGGCATTACGCACGACATATCCGCTGACGTCGTATTGCAAACAGTATTTGTCTCACGCCAAACATAGAAACGCCCTACAGAGCTTTCTAATGGCACGTTCGTTCCGTTAAGCTTTTGTGCTGTCTTGTACTGAGTTCGGTACAAAGGGTTTACGGACGAAACCGATGCTAAACAGTAACTTGCTCAGAAAGCTCGATATGCAGGACTTGATGGTGTTTATCGCCGTCTACGACCAGAGCAGTGTTACCGAGGTGTCCGAAACGCTGTTTGTCAGCCAGTCCACCGTGAGCTACAGCCTGAAGAAGCTGCGCACCAGCTTTGAAGACGAGTTGTTCATCAACACCCGGGCGGGCATGCGCCCAACGTACAAGGCCACCACCATGTACGGGCATGTGCAGAAGATCCTCGAAAGCATCAACCTGTGCCACGCCGGTGGCCAGGCCTTCGACCCGACCCAGAAGGCCGTGACCTTCAACGTGTGCGCGCCGGAATACTTCGAACAGTTGATCCTGCCACGCCTGTTGAAGCACTTCGACCGTGCCGACCTGCCGGTGATCGTCAACGTGCAAAAGCTGGAAACCGACATCCCCGCCGACGACCTGCGCGAAGGTCGCCTCGACCTGGTGATCTGTTTCGGCCCCAACTTCCACCGCGCCCACAAGGACTTGCGTACCCAGATGCTGCTCGAAGACGACCTGGTGTGCGTGTTCGATAAGCGCTCGGCGCCACGGGAACCGGCGTTCAGCCTGCAGTCCTTCGTCGAACGGCGCCACGTGTTCCCCACGCCGTGGACCTCCGACACCAACATGATCGACGGCTGGCTGGCGCGCCAGGCCCACAAGCGCCAGGTGATCGCCCGCGCCAACAGCTACAGCGCAGCGTTGAAGATGATCACCGGCACCGACTTCATCGTCACCCTGCCGCGTCGCGTACAAAAGTTGCTGGCCCCCGCCACGACGTTCGGCCACTGCGAAGTGCCCAATGGGTTGCCGGGATTCACCCTGGAGATGCAGTGGAACGAAACCAGCGAACAGGACAGCGCCAATACCTGGTTTCGTGAGCAGGTGGTGAAGGTGTGCGCGGATCAGGGTTTGTTGTAAACCTCAGCCGATGGCGACTTTGCTGTAACAGTCGCGATCCATGTCGACCAGTTGGACGCTGAGTTGAACCTGGATACCCTCCGGCCAATCACCCATGTCCTGCAGGGCTGCCAGCAGGCTGTCCGACAGCTGCTTCTTGACCTGGGGTGGGCGCCCGCTGAGCAGCGACAGCTTCACCGCGATAAACCCGCGTGCGTCGAGGGAGGTGCCCACCTGGAACGTCTCGACCTTGACCGCACGACTTTTGATGTCGAACTCGGAACCGAACTGCCCGGACGCCATCAGCACGTTGTTGAGCCGCAACAGGGTCTTCTCGACAGCAAGGCCCGTCAGGTTGGCGGTGTATTCCAGGTGCAGGTGTGGCATGGATGGCTCCGAGTCTTTGGTAGGAAGATTCCTAGATATACCACGGATAAAAGCATCAGGCTTTGCTGGCCAGCCCTCTGTCGCTCATAAACGCTTCGAGCCGCGAACGTACCCAGCGTTCAGCCGGGTCGGTGTCCACGTGGCTGAGCCAGACCATCGACAAATCCAGGGTTGGCGTTTCGAACGGGAACGGCTCACAGAACAGGTGGCCCGACACTGCCATGGCCTCGGCGGTGTAGTCCGGCAGGCTGGCGATCAGGTCAGTGCCGGCGAGCAAGGCCGGCAGCGCGCTGTATTGCGGCACCGACAGCACCACATGGCGTTTGCGTCCGATCTCCGCCAGCCACTCATCGGCAAACCCCGACACGTTGGCGGTGTGGGACACCAGCACGTGGGGCCGTGAGCAATATTCATCGAGGGTCAGCGGCGTTTCAGACGCATCGGCGCGCAGGATACGCGGACGGATATGGCGCAGCAGCTTGCGCTTGGCATTCGCCGGCAGGCCACGGGTCTGGGTGATGCCGACGGTGATATCGCCGGAGGCCAGCAGGTCGGGAATGCGCCAGTAGTCCACATGCTGTACCACGAATACCACTTGCGGCGCTTCCTGGCGCAAGGCGCGCAGCAAGGGCGGCAACAGGCCGAACTCCACGTCATCGGAGAGGCCGATGCGAAAGGTCATGGTGCTGATCGACGGGTCGAAATCGTGGGTCAGGCTCAAGGCCGATGACAACGAATCCAGGGCCGGCGACAGGTGCTGGATGATCTCCTCGGCCCGCGCGGTGGGCTCCATGCGGTGGCCGACGCGGATGAACAGCGGGTCGTTGAACAAGGTACGCAAGCGGTTGAGGGCCGAGCTGATGGTCGGCTGGCCGAGAAACAGCTTCTCCGCCACCCGCGTCACGTTGCGCTCCAGCATCAACGCTTCGAACACCACCATCAGGTTGATGTCGGCTTTGCGTAGTTCATTGCGATTCATCGGCGCCTGCCCTTTTCCCAAGACAAGCCGCAGTTTAGAAAGCCCCGTAGCCGGCGTCTACGTGTAGGACGCTTCGCTGGCCTGCGCACCACGCTCAGGTTCGTGCCCCATGCGCAAGCGCAGGGCCGCCACGGCCGCCACCACCAGCACCAGCGCAATGACTTTCAAGCCGTTCATTGCATTGCCGGTGCTCATCTCGATCGCACCCATCGCCGACGGCCCGACAAAACCGCCCAACAGCCCGCAGGCGTTGACAAATCCCAGCCCGCCGGCCAGCGCAACGCCCTTGAGACGGGAAGCCGGGTACAGAAAAATGATCGACTGCACCACGAAGAACATCACCGCCGACAGGCAAAAACCGAGCAGGCTGAACACCGGCCCCGATATCGACGCGATGCCCAGGCCCAGCGCCATGGTCAGCAGCCCTGTGACCAGCAACCGCCGGCAGCGTCCGGGCGTCGTGGCGAAACGCGGAATCAGCAAGGCACCGAGTGCCGCCGCGATCCACGGTAATGAAGTCAGCAGGCCGACGTTCATGGTGCTCAGTTCGCCATACTTGCTGATGATGCTCGGCAGGAAAAAGATCACGGTGTAGAGGGTGATCTGGTGACAGAAGTACACGAAAATCGCCAGCAGGATTTGCGGGGTCAGCCAGTTTTTCAACGAGTGACCGCCCTCGCCCGCGCCCTCTTCGGTTTCCCGGGCAATGCGCTGTTCGATACCGCGCGCCTCCTCGGCCGACAACCACGACGCCTTGCTCGGGCGATCCGGCAGTTTGCGCCATACCACCCAGGCAAACGCCACGGCTGGCAAGCCTTCGAGCAGGAACATCCACTGCCAGCCGTGCCAGCCGAGCAGGCCGTCCATGCGCATCAGGGCCGCCCCCACCGGGCCACCGATGATGTTGGCAAAGCACACGCCGAGCAGGAAATACCCGGTGGCCCGCGCCCGTTGCTCACGGTTGAACCAGTAGGTCAGGTACAGCATGACCCCAGGAAACAGCCCCGCTTCGGCGATGCCCAGCAACAGGCGCAACACGTAGAACGAGGTTTCGCCCTGCACAAAGGCCATGGCCGCCGAGATCAGGCCCCAGGTCACCATGATCCGCGCGATCCAGAACCGCGCGCCGACCTTGTGCATGATCAGGTTGCTGGGGATTTCCGACAGCGCATACGTCAGGAAAAACAGCCCCGCGCCCAAGCCATAGGCGGCGGCGGAAATGCCCAGGTCGACGTCCAGGTGATGCTTGGCCAGGGCGATGTTGGTGCGGTCCAGGAAGCTCAGGATGTAGGCGATGATCAGCAAGGGCATCAGTTTGACGAACATCAGTTTGTTCAACGCCTGCGGGGTGCGGGCGGCGGTGGCGGTAGTCATCGGCAGTTCCTCTTGGCGCCCCGCCAGGCGGGCTGGGGGGCGCATCGGTGTTGTTCTAGGAGTCGAGTTGCAGGGCCAACGCCTGGGGGCGATGGGAAAACAGTTGCAGCAGCGCGCCGCCGAGGGCACAGCCGGCCATCACGAAGAAACACACGGTGTAGCCGTGCAGCGTGGTCCAGCCGCCGCCCATGGCGATCAGGCTGCCCATCAGCACCGGCGCCACGCCGCCGCCGATAAACATCGCGGTGGTGATGATGCCGTTGGCGGTGGACGTCGCCGACGGCTCGGCCGAGTCGCAGGCCACCGCGTAGTAGATCGGCCACACCGCGTTGGCCACCAGGCCGAACAACAGTTGCACGACGATGATCAGGGTCAGGGTGTTGGCGAAGTAGAACGCGCCGACACTCGCCGCCATCCACACCCCGCAGATGATCAGGGTGGTGCGTCGGCCGATGATGTCCGACAGCGACGGCCACACCAGTTGCCCGAGAATGCCGGTGAGGGTGAACACCACGCTCATCCCCGCCGACTCGGCCAGTGACAGTCCGGCGATGTTGTAGAGGTAGGCCGGCAACACGATGTTGACGCCCATGTACACCACTTGGGTGAGCATCGTATTGCCCGCCGTGAGGGCGATATTGCGGTTGCGCAAGGTGGCGACGAAAGTGCGCCAGGCCTCGCCCTTCACCGAACTGGCCGGCGCGTTGTCCGGTGGCGTCATGCCCTTGGCGGCGATGTCGACGTACAACGCGGTGATGCGTTCGGCGGTGGAATAACGCGCCCAGAAAATCATCAGTGGCAACGCCACCACGAAGGCGAAGAAGAACACGTAGCGCCAGTTGTCCTCGCCAAACACGGTGATGACGAAACTGGCGACGATACCGCTGAGCATCGCACCAATCGGATAGCCCGTATGGTGCGCACCCAGGGCGAAGCCGCGTCGCTCCACCGGCCACCATTCGGCGGTGTTGCTCACCCCCACCGGCTCACCCCAGCCGGCGCCGAGGTTGACCCCGACGCGCAGGGCAATGAAGGTGGCAAGGTTGCCGCTCAGGGCCTTGAAGCCGGACAGAAACGAGATCGCCGTGTAGCCCAGCACCAGCGGCACCTGGAAACGTGCACGTTTCCAGCCGCCGCCGTAGCGGTCGCTCCACATGGAGCCGGGTATATCCAGCAACGCCAGGGCCAGCATGACCACCGTGGCCACGGTGCCCCATTGGTCGGCGGATAAATCGAAGTGCTTGGAGATGGTCGGCCCCAGGCGCAACACGATCTCACGGTCGTAGGCGTTGAGAATCCAGATCATCCAACAGACCAGCAGCGACACCCAGGAATGCCGGTGAATGCTGCGCAGCGACGCTTTTTTGATAGTTGCCATGGGCCTCTCCAGGCGCGCGAGGGCGCGCACTGACACAAGGTTGCGAAGGAATATGCCTTGTCACACACACGCGCTAGCTGGCGAACCGTCGCTCGGCTATTCCTTGCACGCCCAACCCGGTAATGGCGAACAGCGCTCCGCGCTGCTGGCCGTCCTCCGGAAAACGCGGCAGCGGCGGCTTGGCCATGGAAGTCACAAACAGGGTGTCCAGGTTCGGCCCGCCAAAGGTCAGGCTGGTGACCTTTTTCACCGGCATCGGGATGATGCGGTCGACGTGGCCGTCGGGAGTGTAACGCACCAGTTTTCCGGCATAGACCAAGGCTTGCCACAGGCAGCCCTCGGCATCCACCGTGCAGCCGTCGGCAGCGCCGCCGCCCGAGGTGTCGACCCTGGCGAAGGTGCGGCGGTTGCTCACATTGCCGGTGGCCAGGTCATAGTCGTAGGCCCAGATCTCGCCGGACCAGGTGTCGCAGAAATAGAAAGTGTCACCGGACGGGCTCCAGCACGGGCCGTTGGACACGATGATGCCTTCGTCCAGGCTGTGCAGGCTCAGGTCGGCGTCCAGGCGGTAAAGCCTGGCGCTGGCGTTGTCCTCCAAGGTGTCCATGGAGCCGAAGATGAAGCGGCCCTGACGGTCGACCTTGCCGTCGTTAAGGCGGTTATCCGGCAGGTGCGGTTCCGGGTCGATGACCAGGTTGAGCTCACCGCTGTTGAGGTCGAGGGTGTGTACGCCGTTTTGCAGGGCGACAATCGCCGACTCACCGTTATGGCGCAGGGCCATGGAGCCGATTTTCTGGCCGACCTCCCAGGCACGCAGTTCGCGGCCGTCGTCGGTGCAGCGCAGGATGCGGCCGTCGGCGCTGTCGATCCAATACAAGCGTTGTTGTTCGACGTCCCACACCGGGCCTTCGCCCAGGGTGGTCTTGACGTCGACGAGCACTTCGATACGCATGGTGTGATCCCCTTATTGTTGTTGTGCGGGATGCAGGCCGCGCCGTGACGCGGCAGTTGGTTGGGTTAGAAATTGACCTGATCGCGCCCCTTGAGCCCGAGGATTTCCCGCGCTTCATCCGGCGTGGCGACGCGATGGCCGAGCGCCTCGATCACCGTACGGATACGTCGCACCTGGTCGGCGTTGGACGCGGCCAATTTGCCCGGGCCGTCCCACAGCGAATCCTCCAGACCAACACGCGCATTGCTGCCCATGGACAGGCCCATGGTCGCCAGCGGAATCTGCCCACGCCCGGCGCCGAGGATCGACCACACATAGTCGTCGCCAAACAAGCGGTCGGCAGTACGCCGCATGTGCGCCAGGTCTTCGGGGTGCCCACCGATACCGCCACGCAAGCCGAACACTGACTGGATAAACAACGGCGGCTTGAGCAGGCCGCGTTCCAGGAAATGCGCGGCGGTGTACAGGTGGCCGATGTCGTAGCACTCGATCTCGAACCGCGTGCGGTTCTCGGCACAGGAATTGAGGATATGGGTGATGTCACGGAAGGTGTTGCGGAAGATCCGGTCGTCACTTTCTTCCAGGTACGGCCGCTCCCAGTCGTGCTTGAAGTCGGTGAAGCGGTTGAGCATTTCATACAGGCCGAAGTTCATCGAGCCCATGTTCAGCGAGGCCAGTTCCGGCTTGAACTGCATCACCGGTTGCAGGCGTTCTTCCACGCCCATGGTCGGCGCGCCGCCGGTGGTGATGTTGATTACCACGTCGCTGGCGGCCTTGATCTGCGGCAGGAATTCAGCGAACAACGCCGGGTCCTGGCTTGGGCGGCCATCGTTGGGATCGCGGGCATGCAGGTGGACAATCGCGGCGCCGGCTTCGGCGGCACCGATGGCGGCGTCGGCGATTTCCTGCGCAGTGATCGGCAAATGCGGCGACATCGACGGCGTATGAATCGCACCGGTAACGGCGCAGGTGATGATGACAGGACGATTTTTGGGCATGACGACTCTCCGACTTTTATTCTTATGAAAAAAATCCTGGGTGCAGCGCGCTATGTTCTTGCGTGGCTTACAGGTACTCGACGTTACCGTCGACGCTGATCGCCTGGCCGGTCACGTTGCGTGCGGCGGGCGAACAGAGGAACAACGCCATGGCGGCCACGTCTTCGGCGGTGACCATGCGTTTGAGGGAAATTTTGTTGAGGTATTCCTGGCGCATCTCGGCTTCGGGCACGCCGACCTGCTCGGCACGGGCACGGATCACGCCGTCCATGCGCGGGCCTTCGACAATGCCGGGCAGCAAGGCGTTGACGCGGATATCGCTCTCGCCCAGCTCCGAGGCCAGGGATTTCATCAGGCCGACAATCGCCCATTTGGTCGCCGCGTACGGCGTGCGCCACGCGTAGCCCAGGCGTCCCGCCACCGAGGCGATATGCAGCAGGTGGCCGTGGGACGACGCCTTGAGCATCGGCACCGCATGGTGGGCAAAGCGGTATTGCGCGGTGAGATTGATGTTGATGGTGGCCTGCCACTCGGCGTCGCTGATCGCATCGATGCCGCCGGTAGGCCCGGCGATCCCGGCGTTGTTGACCAGCACATCGAGACCGCCGAAGTGCTCGCGCTGCACCTTGAATACCGCCTCGATCTGCACGGCATCGCTGACGTCGGCGCGGGTGGCGACGGTGCCCGGGTACTTGTCGCGAAACGCGGCCAGGGCCGGCTCGCTGACGTCACACACATGCACCTGGGCACCGGCTTCCAGATACGCCGCCGCCAGCACTTCACCAATGCCGGCAGCCCCGCCGGAAATCAACACACGTAACCCAGGATAGGGCTGCAGCCGCTGTAAGACACTCATGCACGTTTACCTCCTGAAGCAGACGACCGCGAACGGTCGTTCTTGACGAGCAGGCGCGCCAGGGAATCGGCGGCCTGCATGATGTCATCGGTCACCGCTGCGCGTGCACCGGCGCCATCGCGGGCCGCCAGGGCTTCGACAATGCGCGTGTGCGCCTCCATCGAGCGTTGCAGGTGAGCTTTATCCGGGGCGACCAGCGCAAAGCACGGGCCCATGTGCAGCCAGAAGTTTTCCACGGCGGCCATGGTCAACTCGGCCTGGGCCACGGCGTAGATGCGCCGGTGAAACGCAAAGTTGGTCCACAGGTAGCGCGACACGTCGACTTCGTCGGCGGCGTGCTGCATTTGCTGGCAGAGGTCGGTGATTTCGTCGAGGTCGGCCTTTTGCAGGCGCAGCACGGCTTTTTCCGCCAGCAGCCCTTCGAGGGCGACACGTGCATCACGAATTTCACGCAGGCGTTCGACCGTCATCAAGCGCACCCGCAGACGAGAGGTCTCGGTGACTTCAAAGGCGTTTTCGGCACTGAGGCGTTGCAGGGCTTCGCGCACCGGCATCGGGCTGGAACCGAGGGCTTCGGCAAGGCCGCGGATGGTGAGTTTCTGGCCAGGCTGGAAACGGCCACTCATCAGCGCTTCGCGGATCTGGCGGTAGACCTGGTCTTGCAAGGTATCGCGGGACACCTGGCGCAGGGTGGGCAGGAGGAGCGGACCATCTGTCATGAGGCAAAACCTGTGTTGTCGTTCTTATGGCCTCAATATGTGATCACAAATCAAATATGTCAAATAGTTTCCTAGTTTTGAGAGTTGCACATACAACTGTGGGAGTGGGCTTGCCCACTCCCACAGTTGCAGCGCATTTAACCTGATATCAGGGTTTTAGCGGACGCTCCTGATCCCGCTCTGAAAGCTCGGTGCCATCATCGGGATGTTTCCAGGTCTGCGGTTTTTCTTCCTCCCGCCGCTGGGGCTGCTCACGTTCCGGCTCGTCCCGCCGTTTCTGTTGATCCGTCATTGCCACCTCCCATCCGTAAGAATTGGTCACATCTTCAGGATAGACAGCGAACGCATTTCCGACTGCATTACCGATTGATAGCCAATGAACATCAATCTATCCAAAATTGTCACTTAACATTTCTAAATGTGTCAGCCACTATTCCAGGTCTTAAGCGAAACAAGCACATTCAAAAAGAACGCTGGAGACATAAAACCATGACTAGCCCTACCCGGCCCGACTCTACCCGTTCGAAAGTGGGGGCGGTATTTCGCGTTACTTCGGGCAACTTCCTCGAACAGTTCGACTTTTTTCTGTTCGGTTTCTACGCCACCTACATCGCTGCCGCCTTCTTCCCTGCCGCTAATGAGTTTGCGTCATTAATGATGACCTTCGCCGTATTCGGCGCAGGGTTTCTGATGCGTCCTTTGGGCGCGGTCATCTTGGGTGCCTATATCGATGACGTCGGTCGCCGCAAAGGGCTGATCGTGACCTTGTCGATCATGGCCAGCGGCACCCTGCTGATCGTGCTGGTGCCCGGCTATCACACCATTGGCTTGTGGGCACCGCTGCTGGTGCTGCTCGGTCGTTTACTGCAAGGCTTCTCGGCCGGTGCGGAACTGGGCGGTGTGTCGGTGTACCTGTCCGAAATGGCCACGCCAGGCCGCAAAGGCTTCTACACCAGCTGGCAATCCGGCAGCCAGCAGATCTCCATCGTGGTCGCCGCCGCACTGGGTTATGGCCTGAACGTGTGGATGGAGCCGGCCGTGGTGGCCGATTGGGGCTGGCGCATTCCGTTCGCCCTCGGCTGTGTGATCATCCCGTTCATTTTCATCCTGCGCCGCAACCTGCAGGAAACCGAAGAGTTCGCCAACCGCAAACATCGCCCGACCATGCGTGAAGTGATGGCGACCCTGGTGAAAAACTGGACCGTGGTCATCGGCGGCATGCTGATGGTAGCCATGACCACTACCGCGTTCTACCTGATCACCGTGTATGCGCCGACTTTCGGCAAGACCGTGCTGCAATTGAGCACGTCCGATGCGCTGCTGGTGACCTTGCTGGTAGCCGTTTCGAACTTTGTCTGGCTGCCGATCGGCGGCACCTTGAGCGATCGTTTCGGTCGCAAGCCTGTGCTGATCGCGATGACCGTACTGACCGTTCTCACGGCTTACCCAGCGCTGTCCTACGTGGTGAACGCGCCAAGCTTCGCCCATATGCTGGAAACCCTGCTGTGGTTCTCCTTCCTCTATGGCATGTACAACGGCGCGATGATCCCGGCCCTCACCGAAATCATGCCGGTGGAAGTGCGCGTGGCGGGCTTCTCCCTGGCCTATAGCCTGGCCACCGCGATCTTCGGCGGTTTCACCCCGGCGATCTCCACCTGGTTCATCCACATCACGGAAGACAAGGCCTCGCCGGCCTACTGGATGATGTTCGCCGCAGCATGCGCGCTGTGCTCGACCCTCGCGCTGTATCGTCGTGCCAACGCCCGTGGGCAAGTGATGCAGGGGGCCGCACAATGAAGGCTTTGCTCAAGACCCTGACGGCCCTGGCCATGGGCGCACTGGCATTGTCGGCCCAGGCCGAGCAGTTGAAGGTAATGACATCGGGTGGCTTCACTGCCGCCTATAAACTGCTTGGCCCGCAATATGCCAAGCAAAGCGGCGATACCCTCGACACTATCCTCGGCCCGTCGATGGGCAAGGCGCCGGAAGCGATTCCCAACCGCCTGGCCCGAGGCGAACCCGCTGACGTGGTGATCATGGTCGGCTACGCCCTGGATGATTTGATCAAGCAGGGCAAGGTCGACCCGGCCTCCCGCGTGGAACTGGCAGACTCGCGCATCGGCCTGGTGGTAAAAGCCGGCGCCGTCAAACCGGCCATCGGCACCGATGCCGAATTGAAAGCCACCCTGAGCAAAGCCAAGTCGGTCGCCTATTCGGACAGCGCCAGCGGTGTATACGTCGAGAAAGAGTTGTTCAAGAAGCTCGGCATGCCCGCCAAAGGCACCATGATCGAACGCCAGCCGGTGGCCGAACAGGTGGCCAAGGGTGACTACGAAGTCGGCCTGCAACAGGTGGCGGAATTGTTGCCGGTGCCAGGTGTGACCTTCGTCGGCAAGATCCCGGAAGATGTGCAATCGGTGACGCGCTTTGCCGCCGGCATTCCAGTCAACGCGCAACACCCGGAGCAGGCCAAGGCGTTGTTGCAATTCCTGGCCTCACCCCAGGCGCAACCGGTGGTGCAATCCACCGGCCTGGACTCGGTGTCACGCTGAGCGAAACGGCATCTCCCGCAATAACCGCTCCAACTCCAGCGCCGCTGGCGGCAATGTCCGCCCGCGGCGTTTTATCAAGCCCACGTTGCGCATCACCTGCGGCTCCACCAGGGGCACGCTGACCAGGACCGTGTGCTCCAGGGCCGGCATCGCAATCGATGGCACCATCGCCACGCCCAATCCCGCCTCCACCAGGCCGATCATGGTAGTCACGTGGTGCGTCTCGCAGACACTCGGCTTTTTCACCCGTATGCCGCGCAAGGCCTGGTCAAGCAGGAGGCGGTTGCCGGAGGTCTTGTCCAGGGTGATGTAATCATGTTCGCAGGCTTCGGCCCAGCTCACGCTGTCGCGCTGGGCCAGCGGGTGATCGCGGCGACAGGCCAGCACGTAGCGCTCCTGCAACAACAGTTCGAATTCCACTTCCTCGGCCAGGCTGCCGCTGAAACTCAAGCCGAAATCCGCTTCGCCACTCTCCACCGCACTGCACACCTCGCCGGCACTGGTATCCAGCACCCGCAAGCGGATCTTCGGATACAGCTTGCGGAATTCGGAGATCACGTGGGGCATGAAGTAGTACGCGGTGGACGGCACGCAGGCGACAGTGACATTGCCCATGCGCGTGGACGCGACGTTGCTGATGCCCATCAGCGCCACGTCGAGGTCGTCAAGCATGCGTTCGACTTGTGGCAAAAACGTACGGCCAACCATGGTCAGGCTGACCCGCCGGGTGGTGCGTTCGAACAGCTTCACATCAAGGGCGGTTTCGAGCTTTTCGATGCGCCGGCTGAGGGCCGGTTGCGAGATGCGGATGGCCTCGGCGGCGCCACGGAAACTGCCCTTGTCTACCACGGCGCGGAAGGCCTGGAGGTCATTGAGGTCGAAGTTGATGATCACGGGAGGGCCAATGTGGTCGAAGTGGCGGGCATTATCGTACGCGAGTCGCAGCGTCGCCATATGTGGGTGACCGGCAGGCCGTTAAATGACCCGCTTCACTGGCTAAACAAAAGGCCCAAACTATAGTCCCCCAGGGCACTTTTTAAGGTGACGGTCCCCCTGAACGAATCCGCTTGAAACAATTCCAAACAGCTCAATTTAGTATAGATTGCGCGCACCGCATCAATGGCATTCAAGGAGGTTACCGTGGCAACTCTGCAAACGAACACAATCCAGGCCCTGCAAGCTAATCGCAGCACTCTCCTTGATCAATGGAAAGCCAGTCTCGAAGCCTCGGGGGCCACGCGCAATATCAAGCCTGACGACGTGCAAACACAGACCGCCGAGTTCCTGGCTCTGCTGACTGAAGCCCTGCAAAATGGCGGTTCGCAGCGCACCGATCATGAAAACTGGGCACAAACCCGCCAATTCCTGGAAAAGCTCTCCCACAGCCGCGCCCTCGCCGGCCAGGACTCCCAGCAGACTGCCAGCTTCATTTTTGCCCTCAAGGGCCCGCTGTTCACGCTGTTGCAGCGTGAATATGCCGACCAGCCGGCACAATTGGCCGAACAACTGCTGACAGTCTCCGAGCTGCTCGACGCCCTGGGCATGCACACCATCCGCACCTTCCAGAAATCCCGCGAGTCGGTGATCAAGCGCCAACAGGAAGAGTTGCTGGAGCTGTCCACGCCGGTGGTGAAGTTGTGGGAAGGCGTCCTGGCCCTGCCGATGATCGGCACCCTGGATTCGCAACGCACCCAGGTGGTGATGGAATCGCTGCTGCAACGCATCGTCGACACCGGCGCGGAAATCGCGATCATCGACATTACCGGCGTACCGACCGTCGACACCCTGGTCGCCCAGCACCTGCTCAAAACCGTCACGGCCATCCGCTTGATGGGTGCCGACTGCATCATCAGTGGCGTACGCCCGCAAATCGCGCAGACCATCGTGCACCTGGGTCTCGACCTGCAAGGCGTGGTCACCAAGGCCAACCTGGCCGATGCGCTGGCACTCTCCCTCAAACGCTTAGGCGTCACCGTCACCAAGGCCGTTTAAGCATGGAACGCATCCCTATTTTGCAGATGGGCGAGTTCCTGCTCGTGACCATCCAGGTGGACATGCACGACCAACTCGCGCTGACCCTGCAGGACGACCTGTCCGAACGCATCAGCCGTACCTCCGCCCGCGGTGTGCTGATCGATATCTCGGCGCTGGACATGGTCGACTCGTTCATCGGACGCATGATCGGCACGATCTCCGGCCTGTCGCGCATCATGGACGCGCAGACCGTCTTGGTAGGCATGCAGCCCGCCGTAGCCATTACGCTGGTGGAACTGGGCATGACCCTGCCTGGCGTGGCGACGGCGTTGAATGTCGAGCGCGGCATGAAACTGCTGCGCGACCGGGTAGAACACTCATGACCCAAGCCAGCAATGGCACCCACCCGGTGCTGATCGAACAGGACGTCGTGCTGGCTCGACAACTCGTACGCAAACTGGCCCAGGACTGCGGCATGCGCCTGATCGACCTGACCAAGCTGGTCACGGCGGTCAGCGAGTTGGCGCGCAACACAGTGGTCTATGGCAAGGGTGGCTACATGGACTGGGCGGTGGTCGAAAAAGACCACCGCCCCGGCCTGCGCCTGACCTTTCGCGATGAAGGCCCGGGCATTCCCGACCTGAAACTGGCAATGACCGACGGCTGGACCTCCGGCAGCGGCCTGGGCCTGGGGCTCACCGGGGCCAAGCGCCTGGTGGATGAATTTGAACTGGAGACCGCGCCAGGCCAGGGCACCCGCGTGACGATCACCCGATGGGCCTGAACATTCCCAGTGCCTTGACCCATGTGCTGCTGATTGAAGACACCAGCCAGGTCGGCCACGCCCGCCGCACGGCGCAGCAACTCGCCGAGCAGTTGGGCTTCGACGACACCGATGCCGGGCGCGTAGCCCTGGTGGCCACCGAACTGGCCAGCAATGTCCTCAAGCATGCCGAACATGGCCAACTGCACCTGCGCACCACCGGTAATGGTGGCCTCGAACTGGTCGCCATCGACCGTGGCCAAGGCTTCGACCTGAACAGCTGCCTGGTGGACGGTTACTCTACCGGGGGCACCCAAGGCATTGGTCTGGGTGCGATTTCGCGCCTGGCCCAGGTATTCGATGCCTACGCCAATCCACGCGGAACGGCGATTCTGGCCAGGCTGTATCCACGCGGCTCAGTGGCAAAGGACATTCGCTACGGGGTCAGCCAGCACTCACTGCATGATGATCCGCATTGCGGCGATGCCTGGCACCTGGCAATCGAAGCCGGTGGTTTCAGTGTGATGGTGGCCGATGGACTGGGCCATGGCGAATATGCCGAGCAAGCCGCCCGGGCAGGTGAAGGGGTATTCGCCCAGAATGCCTTCCTGGATTCGACGGTGCTGATGAACGACCTGCACATTGCCATGAACGGCACCCGCGGTGGCGCCCTCGCCGTGGCCCAATACGATGCCGAGGCCGATAACCTGAGGTTTACCGGCGTGGGCAATATTGGCGCCAGCCTGATCGGGCCGGAAAAATCCCGTGGCCTGGCCTCCCATCCAGGGATCGTCGGCGTGCAGTTTCGCAAGGCACATGCCTTCGACTACGCTCAAGTGGGCGGCCAGTTGCTGATCCTCTACAGCGACGGCCTGCAGTCACGCTGGAACCTGTCGGACTACCCCGGGCTCGTCCACCGCCACCCTGCCCTGATCGCCGCCGTCCTGCACCGTGACTTCTGTCGCGGCCGGGATGACGTCACGGTCTTCGTGATTGCCCTGGAGGCCATTGATGGCTGACACCCCTGCCGCGCTCGCCGCTGAAATCCAACGCCTTCGCCTGGAGGCGGACGCCCTGCGTTCCGAGCTGGACGAAACCAACCAGGGCGTGCTGGCGCTGTATGCCGAACTGGACACCCAGGCCGACCAACTGCGCCAGGCGTCGGACCTCAAGAGCCGCTTCCTGTCCTACATGAGCCATGAGTTCCGCACGCCGCTGGGCTCGATCCTGAGCATCACCAGCCTGCTGGCCGATGAGCTGGATGGCCCGTTGAGCGAGGAACAGCACACCCAGGTCGGCTTCATTCGCAACTCGGCCCGCGAACTGCGCGAGATGGTCGATGACCTGTTGGACCTGGCGAAGATCGAGGCCGGACGTATCAGCATTTCCCCGGCCTGGTTCGATATGTTCGACCTGTTCTCGGCGTTGCGCGGCATGTTCCGGCCGATTGTCGATGCGTCCTCGGTGGACCTGATCTTCGAAGAGCCCTCCGGCTTGCCCAAGCTCTACACCGATGACAAGAAACTGGCGCAGATCCTGCGCAACTTTATCTCCAACGCGCTGAAGTTCACCGCGCAGGGCGAAGTGCGGGTGTCGGCGCGCATGGAGAATGAACACGAGATACGCTTTGCGGTGCAGGACACCGGCCTGGGTATACCGGGTGAATTGCACAGCAATCTGTTCGAAGACTTTTCCCAGATCGATTCGCCGTTGCAAAAGCGCCTGCGCGGCACCGGCCTGGGCCTGTCCTTGTGCAAGCGTTTCGCCGAACTGCTCGGTGGCCGGGTGGGCGTGGAAAGCACACCCGGTGTGGGCTCGCTGTTTTTTGTGGTCATTCCCTTTTCCATCGCCAGCGAGACCGTCGATGAAACGTGACATACAACTGCTGATCGTCGACGACAACGCTGCCACGCGCTATGCCCTGCGCCGACGCCTGGAGCGCCATCATTACCTGGTACTGGAAGCCGGCACGGGCCAGGAAGGGCTCGACCTGATCGCGAGGGGCAAGATCGACGCACTGATCCTGGACGTCAACCTGCCGGACATGAGCGGCTTCGACATCGTGCGTGGTTTGCGTGCCAACCCGGCCACAGCCTTGCTGCCGGTGGTGCACGTTTCGGCGGCGTCCATCGAGACCGGCGACATCATCACCGGCCTGGACGCAGGCGCCGATGCCTACCTGATCCACCCGGTAGACCCCGAGGTGCTCCTGGCGACCCTGCGCACCTTGCTGCGGGTACGCGACACCGAATACGCACTGCGCGAAAGCGAGGCGCGCTTCCGGGAAATCTTCTTCAATATCAGCGCACCGATTGCGGTGATGGACGCGCAGTTGAAGGTTCACGAGTGCAACCACGCCTTCGCCCAACTGATCCACGACAACCTCAACCCGGACGCCCTGCTCGAATGCTTCGCCAGCGATCAATACAGCGTCATCCAGGAGCTGTGCCTGCGCCTCGCGGCGGGTGAACGCTGGAAGGGCACGCTGCAGATGAAGGTCGATGGGCAACTGCGCGAAACCGAATGGCAGATTTCGCCCTATGACCGCGCCGAGCTGAGCCTGGTGTTTGTCGAGGACGTAACCGAACACCGCCATCGTGAACGCCACCAACAGGCCGAGCTGGCCAACGCCGCCACCCAGTTGGCACGTACGGAAGCGCAACTGCTCCAGGCCCAGAAAATGGATGCCCTGGGCAAGCTCACCGGCGGTATCGCCCACGACTTCAACAACCTGCTGACGGGCATCATCACCAGCCTTGAACTGATCAAGAAGCGCATCGAAAGCCAGCGCACCGACAAGGTACTCGGTTATGCCGACGCGGCGCTCAGTTCAGCCCTGAGCGCCGCCGGCCTGACCAACCGTCTGCTCGCCTTCGCCCGCCAGCAGCCGCTGGACACCCGGCCGACCGATATCAACGCACATATCCGCTCGCTGGAAGAGTTGCTGGTGCGCACCATCGGCGAACACATTGCCTTGAAACTGGAGCTGACCACCAACCCCGCCGTGGCGATGGTGGACCCGATCCAACTGGAAAGTGCGGTACTGAACCTGGTGATCAACGCGCGGGATGCACTGCCCCAGGGCGGGATTATCTGGGTGACGACTTACCCGTCGTACTCCAACGGCAACCTCAAGCTGGAAGATGGCCCGTACGTTGCACTGTCGGTACGGGACAACGGTGTGGGCATCGAGCACAGCGTGATCGACAAGGTGTTCGACCCCTTCTTCACCACCAAACCCGTCGGCCAGGGCACCGGCCTGGGTCTGTCGACCATCTATGGCTTTGCCCGCCAGTCCGGCGGTGATGCGCAGATCCGCAGCGTGACCCGCCAGGGCACCGAGGTGACCCTCATGCTCCCCGCCGCCGACGGCCCCGCCACCTTTGCCACCAAAACCGTGGCGGTGCCGGGCAACAGCATGGGCGAACACATACTGATTGTTGAAGACATGCCCTCGGTCCGCAGTTTTGTCGCCGAGGTACTGACGGATGCCGGCTACCGCTGCAGCCTGGCGGCCGATGGTGACGAAGCCATCGTCATCCTGAAAGCCAATGCGGGCATCGACCTGCTGCTGACGGATGTCGGCTTGCCGTACATGACTGGCCGGGAGCTGGCCGACCACGCGCGAGCCCTGAACCCCAACCTGCCGATCCTGTTCATGACCGGCTACGCCGAGAATGCGGCCAACCGCCAGAACTTCCTGGGCGAACGCATGCACCTGATCACCAAGCCCTTTCACATCGATGAGTTGCTGGAAAAGATCAGACAGGGCGTAGGGGAGTAGGGCTAGGCGCCGATAGACCGGGACACCTACAGGGCGGGGACCTGTCTGCTGGCGGAAGGCGGCAGGGATCGGGTGTTGGAACACGAAGGGCAAACCGTGACCTACGAGCTGAGAAGAAGAAGCGACGGTGTGCTGGAGGCATTCAACATTCGCGTTGAGGAAGAACCCAGTACGCATTAGTGCAGCCTACGGCGTGCCATGAACCGCGTTCGCGGCACGCCTTTCACTCTTTCCTCCCCCGTACGACCAACGCCCCACCTGCGCACGGACTGCTGCCTCGTCATGCAGTGCGTGCCAGAGCGTCGCATCGATAGCACTGATGATTACTATCGAAACGAGCGCCTGCCCGATTTTCAACACTAATTCCTATAATCGCCTCCAGATCCCCTCCCCCTCGCCTGACTGCAGGCGTCGTTCACCCTGGAACCCAACACCATGCCAAGTGCCAGCCAGGCCCCCAGCGGCCTCCCCGAACATAATCAACAGAGCGTCAAACAGCAGTGGCTGGCGATTCTCTCGGTCGCCGTCGGTGCCTTCGCCCTGGTCACCAGTGAGTTTCTCCCGGTGGGCGTGCTCAACGACGTCGCTGCCGACCTCGGCATCAGTGCCGGCCACGCCGGCCTGATGGTGACCCTGCCCGGCATCATGGCCGCCCTCGCCGCCCCATTGCTGTCGGTGATCATTGGCGCCATGGACCGCCGCTACCTGCTGATCGGCCTGACGCTGATCATGATCATCGCCAACATGGTCGTGGCGTTCGCCAGTGACTTCAGCCTGCTGCTGTTCGGCCGCGTCTTGCTGGGCATCAGTATCGGCGGTTTCTGGGCGACGGCCATCGCCCTCAGCGGCCGCCTGGCACCCAAGGGTGTGGACGTCGCCAAGGCGACCTCGATCATCATGATGGGCGTGACCCTGGCCACCGTACTGGGCGTGCCCGTCGGCACTTGGCTCAGTGGCCTGATGGGCTGGCGCATGACGTTCCTGGTCACCGCGCTGGTGGGCATACCGGTGCTGTTGGCGCAGGTCCTCCTGCTGCCCCGGCTGGACCCGGAGAAAGCCATTCTCGTTCGTGACCTGCCCGCCTTGTTCATCAACCCACGGGCTCGGGTCGGGTTGATCGCGGTATTGCTGATCGGCCTGGCGCACTTTGCTGCGTACACCTATGTCGCACCGTTCTTTAAATACAGCTCCGGTTTCGACGGCCCAACGATTGGTTCACTGTTGCTGCTCTTTGGCGTGGCTGGGGTATTCGGTAATATTTTTGCCGGTTTTGCTGCCAACCGCAGCGTACGCCACACCTTGATGCTGGTTGCACTGATGATCGGCACCAGCACCGCCCTTTTCCCTTACTTCGCCACCGGCATGACCGGCGCAGCGATGCTGATCGGCCTGTGGGGCTTTGCCTTCGGCGCCTTCCCGGCCTGTGCAAGTATCTGGATGTTCGTGGTCGCGCCCAAGGATGTCGAACGCGGCATGCCGCTGTTCGTCGCCTTGTTTCAAGTGATCATTGCCCTGGGTTCGTTCTTTGGCGGGCGGATCGTCGACCAGATGGGCAGCTCGGTGTTGTTGAGCCTGGCCACGGCCCTGGTCGGCGTCGGTTTTATGACTGTGCTGGTGCTGGGGCGGAATGTAAGCAATAGCCTGGCGGCCCAACCCGCCTGAGCGAAGAGTGCCCACCCAAAAAGCTTGCTGAGCCTTAAGCCCAGCAGGCTTTTTTATTTTCAAAGTGTCGCAACGCCCGTCACAGCGATGGAAAAGCCTGGTAATGAGAATTCGCACAATGAATCTTGTGCCCCCAGGCCCCTGGGCTAGCCTGAAAAAGTCGCTGCCGTGGCGACAGACTGCCAAGGAGGTTATATGCCAGCTAGGTATCGTGATGCGGTCACAGGGGAGTACGTGACAGAGGCTGAGGCAAAGAAGAGGCCTAGGGAGACGGTGAAGGAGACGGATAAAAAGCCGCCGTCAAAGCCCAAGGGTAAGAAGTAGGGTCAAGCTTGAAGGCTTGCTGGCCACAGAGAAGGAACGATTACATTCCAAAACGAAAAAACCCCGTAGCTTATTCGGCTACGGGGCTTTTTCTATGTAATGGCGGAGAGATAGGGATTCGAACCCTAGGTACCGGTGAAGGTACAACGGATTTCGAATCCGTCCCATTCGGCCACTCTGGCATCTCTCCAACGGCGCGCATCATAACAGCATGATTCGTGGATGCAAAGCGCCGAAGCGATTTTTTTCCGTGCTATCAGATGCTTGCGTCGATTAAAGCGGTACGCCGAGACGATTGGCGACTTCTTCGTAGGCTTCGATCACGTCACCGAGGCCCTGGCGGAAGCGGTCTTTGTCCATCTTCTTTTTGGTGTCCTTGTCCCACAGGCGGCAGCCGTCCGGACTGAATTCGTCGCCCAGGACGATGGAGCCGTCGTGGAACACGCCGAACTCGAGCTTGAAGTCCACCAGCAGCAGGCCGGCGTCGTCGAACAGCTTTCTCAGCACGTCGTTGACCTTGAGGGACAGCTCCTTCATGCGCGCCAGTTGCTCAGCGGTACCCCAGCCGAATGCCACGACGTGGGATTCGTTGATGAACGGGTCGCCCTTGGCGTCGTCCTTCAGGAACAGTTCGAAAGTGTACGGATTGAGCTTGAGGCCCTCTTCCACGCCCAGGCGCTTGACCAGGCTGCCGGCGGCGTAGTTACGCACGACGCATTCAACCGGGATCATGTCGAGCTTCTTGACCAGGCACTCGTTGTCGCCCAGCAGTTTGTCGAATTGGGTCGGGATGCCGGCCGCTTCGAGCTTCTGCATGATGAAGGCGTTGAACTTGTTGTTCACCATGCCTTTGCGATCAAGTTGTTCGATGCGTTTGCCGTCGAACGCCGAGGTGTCGTTGCGAAACAGCAGGATCAGGCGGTTGGCGTCGTCGGTCTTGTACACCGACTTGGCTTTGCCGCGGTAGAGTTCTTCACGTTTTTCCATGATGGGCTCCGCTTGCTAAATGGTGGGCTAGGCGATGTGTCGCCAGTCGAGCCCTGAATCTTGATCGGCCAGTTGCAGCCAGTCCGGGTCGCACCCGAGGGTGTCGACAAAACATTGCCGGGCCAGCTGCGGCAGGTTGTTCTTGCTGCTCAGGTGGGCCAGGACCAGGTGTTGCAAGTCTTGCCAGCCCAACTCATACACCAGGTACGCCGCCTGGTGGTTGTTCAAATGTCCCAGTTCGCCGCCCACCCGCTGCTTGAGGAAGTAGGGGTAATGACCACGGGCCAGCAGGTCTCGGCAATGGTTGGACTCGATCATCAAGGCATCGAGGTTCCGGTAGCCGTCCAGCACCTTGGCGCAGTAGGAGCCCAGGTCGGTCAGTACGCCGAAGCGCCGCTCACCGTCACTGAAGACATACTGCGTCGGCTCCTGGGCATCATGCGCCACGGCAATCACATCGATGCTCAAGGCGCCGATTTGCAACTGCTCGCCACCGGCCAGGAAACCTGCGGGTTCAATGGGTTTGCGCATCCCGCGCAAGGTGCCGCGACTGAGGTACACCGGGAGATTGTAGCGCCGAGACAGCAAACCCACGCCATGCACGTGGTCGGCATGTTCGTGGGTTACCAGAATCGCGCTCAGCTGCGCGGGGTGAACCCCCAGGCGCAGCAGGCGCCGCTCGGTTTCTTTTAACGAGAAACCACAATCCACCAGCACATACGTGTCGTCATGTGCGACCAGCGTGCCGTTCCCTTGGCTACCGCTGCCGAGAACGGCAAAACGCATCGGATCAGCCCAGGTTGTCCTGAATCACGCCCAACACTTTGCGCGCTGTTTCAGCTGGCGCAACGGTATTGATGTTCTTCTCGACGGTGACCTGCACGCTGTCGCCCACCTTGCTCAAACGAACCTGGTAACGCTCGGCGCGGGTCTCGATCTCTTCCTTGGTCGGCTTGCTGCCGAACAGTTTGCCGAAGAAACCAGGCTCGTCGTCTTTACGCTCGGCCTTTTCCGCCACGTTGATGTAGTACAGGCCCAGGCTGCGGTTGATGTCTTCAACGCGCCAAGGGCCCTGCTCCAACGCGCGGCCAACACTGGCCCAGGCACGGTCGAGGTCTTCACCCAGGTTCAGCACCACGTTGCCGCTGCCGTCTTCGGTGAGGCTGACGCGGCTCGGGGTGTCGTAATCACGGGCGGCGAGCAGGGAAACCGAACCACCCTTCTCGGAGATACGGCTCATGCTGGCCAGCATCTCGTCGACCAGCGCCGAGTCGACGCCGGTGTTAACCGAGCGGTTGGTGAAGTCAACGTTGGCGGTGCTGCCGGCCGGGCGCTCGGCGCTGACCACGTAGACTTCACTGGTATTGCGCTGTACGCCTGGTTCGATGCGCACACGCACGCGGGCTTCGCTGTCAGCGGCTACGCCACCGGCCTGCAAGCGCTTGGCCATGGTGGCGGACAGCTCGCTGCCCTGCTGCCATGCGGTGGTGAACTCACCGGTCTGCGGGCGCTGCTCGTCCAGGCGGAAACCGTTGTCCTGGAAGAACTGCACGGCCACCGGCCAGACTTCGGCAGGTGGGCGTTGTGCCACGATCCAGCGCGAGTCGCCGCTCTTCTGCAGACTGTAGTCGCTGGCATCCGCCACCGCCGAGATCGGCTGTGGACGCGGCACCACGTACTCACCCTTGGTGGTGTCGTCGGCGACGTTGCGCGGGATCGGCAGCAACGGGTCAAGGCGCTTGGCGACGTTGACGCCCGGCGGCAATTCCATCGGTTTGGTGGGTTGTGCTTCCAGGTAATCGCTGCCGCGGTCACGGAAGTAGCCTTCCGGGCCCCAGATCCAACCGCAGCCACTGGTGCTGGAGATAATCAAGGCAAGTGCGGAAAGTCCGGCCAATCGCTTCATGCGTAGTGCTTCCTCAATTAAACCAGGACGCCGGACTGGCGCAGGGCCTGTCGCAGCGGTTCGTGACAGGCTTCGCTGAGACGGGTGAGCGGCAGACGGATACCGTCCGGCATCATGCCCATTTCAGTCAGTGCCCATTTCACGGGAATAGGGTTGGATTCGATAAACAGTGTCTTGTTGAGCGGCATCAGCTTCTCGTGGATCGCGCGGGCGGTCACGGCGTCGCCTGCAATGGCGGCGGCACACATTTCGCTCATGGCACGGGGGGCCACGTTGGCGGTCACGGAGATGTTGCCCTTGCCGCCCAGCAGGATCAGCTCGACAGCGGTGGCGTCGTCACCGGAATACACCAGGAAATCGCTGCTCACGCCGGCCAGGATGTCCTTGGCGCGCTGCAGGTCACCGGTGGCTTCCTTGATACCGATGATGTTCGGCACGGTGGACAGGCGGATCACGGTCTCGGCCTTCATGTCGCACGCGGTACGACCCGGTACGTTATAGAGGATCTGCGGGATGTCGACCGCTTCGGCAATGGTGCGGAAATGCTGGTACAGGCCTTCCTGGGTCGGCTTGTTGTAGTACGGGGTCACCAGCAGGCAGGCGTCGGCGCCGGCCTTCTTGGCGTTTTTGGTCAGCTCGATGGCTTCACGCGTCGAGTTGGCGCCCGTACCGGCGATCACGGCAATACGGCCGGCAACACGCTTGACCACGAATTCGATGACCTGGATATGTTCTTCCACGTCGAGGGTGGCCGATTCACCGGTGGTGCCGACCGCCACGATGGCATTGGTGCCTTCTTGCAGGTGGAAGTCCACCAGTTTGCCCAGGCTGTCCCAGTCGAGATGACCTTGTGCATCCATGGGTGTGACCAGTGCCACCATACTGCCCGCAATCATGCAACCGCTCCTGCCGGAAAAAGAGAGCCGTAATGGTACTGGCGCCAAGATGCTTGCACAAGCGAAGTACCGCCTGAGGATGCGTTCTGGCGCAACTAAACGACGGGCAATGCCATCATTGGGCGAAAGCATGCCCTGAAGCACGCTGAAATCGGACCGATCACGCAATGAAAACGCCACCTCCTATCCCTTGGCGACGGTTTTCGCTACCCTTCATCCTTTGATCGATACAGCCCACACGGTATCGACCGCTCATCGTTTTAGGAAGGCTGCATGTCCACCCCCACAGTTCGCGAACAATTCCTTGTTATCAGTGCCCTCGGCGCCAACCCCATGGAGCTGACCAACGTCCTGTGCCGCGCCAGCCATGAAAACCGCTGCGCCGTCGTGACCTCCCGCCTGACCCGCCACGGCGAGTGCAGCGCGCTGGTCCTGCAGATCTCCGGCACCTGGGATGCCCTGGCGCGCCTGGAGACCGGCCTGCCAGGCCTGGCCAAGAAGCATGACTTCACCGTCAACGTGGTGCGCAGCGCAGCCCTGGAGAATCGTCCCCAGGCCCTGCCGTATGTGGCTTACGTCAGCTCCGCCTACCGCTCGGACATCGTCAATGAGCTGTGCCAGTTCTTCATCGACCACAACGTTGAGCTGGAAAACCTGACCTGCGACACCTACCAGGCCCCGCAAACCGGCGGCACCATGCTGAACGCCACGTTTACCGTGACCCTGCCGGCCGGCGTGCAGATCAGCTGGTTGCGCGACCAGTTCCTGGATTTCGCCGATGCCTTGAACCTCGATGCCTTGATCGAGCCATGGCGCCCACAGAACCCAATGTAAGGAAGTTTTCATGGCGGTAGTCATCGACAAACCCGTAGCCGATTTCGAAGCCCAGGCCACCAGTGGCCAGACCTTCAGCCTCGCCGCCCTCAAGGGCAGGCAAGTGGTGATCTACTTCTACCCGAAGGACAGCACGCCGGGCTGCACCACCGAAGGCCAGGGCTTTCGTGATCAGTACGCAGCGTTCAAGGCGGCCAACACCGAGGTGTTTGGTGTGTCGCGTGACAGCGTGAAGTCCCACGAGAACTTCAAGGGCAAGCAGGAGTTTCCCTTCGAGCTGATCAGTGACAAGGATGAAGCGGTTTGCCAGCTGTTTGATGTGATCAAGTTGAAGAAGCTGTACGGCAAGGAATACCTCGGCGTGGATCGCAGCACCTTCCTGATCGACAAGGATGGCGTGCTGCGCCAGGAATGGCGTGGTGTGAAGGTGCCGGGGCATGTGGATGCCGTGCTGGCGGCGGCGCAGGCCTTGAACAAAGCCTGAGACGCAGCAGACTGTTGTATGAGCGGGCTTGTCCCGCTCACTACAGAAGCGGCGCCACGACAGGCTCCTGCCGCGGCCACGCGTCCAGCACCGCCTTGAACAGCGTTGCCAGCGGGATCGCAAAAAACACGCCCCAGAATCCCCATAACCCACCGAACAACAGCACCGCGCAGATGATCGCCACCGGGTGCAGGTTGACTGCCTCTGAGAACAACAGCGGCACCAGCACATTGCCATCCAGGGTCTGGATGATCCCGTAAACCGCCATCAGGTAGATGAACTGGTCGCTCCAGCCCCACTGGAACAAGGCGATCAAGGTCACTGGCACCGTCACCACCACGGCGCCAACGTAGGGCACCACCACCGAAACCCCCACCAGCAAGGCCAACAAGGCTGCGTAGTTCAGGTCCAGGGCGATGAAGGCGATGTAGGTCACGCCCCCGCAGATAATGATCTCGATGACCTTGCCGCGAATGTAGTTGGCGATCTGCCGGTTCATTTCCTCCGCCACCCGGGTGATCAGCGCGCGCTCGCGCGGCAGGTAGCCTCGCACCCAGCGACCGATCATGGCGCGGTCCTTGAGGAAGAAGAACACCAGGATCGGCACCAGCACCAGGTAGATCATGATGTTGACCAGCAGCGGCAGGCTGGACAGGGAAAAGGTCAGCGCCCATTGCCCGAACTTTCCGATCTCGCCGCGCGCCACTTCGATGGCTTGCAGCACCTGTTCGTCCGACACCAAATGCGGGTAGCGCTCCGGCAACAACAGCAACAGCGACTGCCACTTGGCGAGCATGCCGGGCAGTTCATTGAACAGGGTGATCAACTGATGCCATAGCAACGGCAATACCACCACGATAAACAGCACCAACAAGCTCATGAACAAGGCGAACACCAGCCCTACCGCCGCCCCACCCGGCAGGTGCAGGCGCTCCAGCGTAGTGACCAGGCCCTGCATCAGGTAAGCCAGCACCATCCCCGCCAATACCGGCGCCAGCATGCCGCCCAAGGTGAGTACGGCCGTAAAGGCCAGAAACAGCAGGACCGCCAGCACCACCGCCTCCTCATCGGAGAAGTAGCGCTGGATCCAGTCTCGTAACACTTTGAACATCAATCAACCTCGGGTGATAGGGCAAACGATTCAGGCCTTGCGCAACCAGTAACGGTACACACCGGCGGCGTCTTCTTCATGCAACAGCGTGTGGCCGGCCAGCTTGGCAAACGTACGGAAATCACGCTGGGAGCCGGCGTCCGTAGCGATCACCTTGAGCACTGCGCCACTGCTCAGACGGTTGAGTTCCAGCTTGGCCTTGAGCAAAGGCAGCGGGCAATTGAGGCCGCTGGCATCGAGTTCGGCATCAAAGGCTACAGCGTAGGTCATGGTTTACTCCGGGCAAGCGTTGAGAGTGCTTAGAATATCTGGTCCGAAGCTCAGTGTCCGGCTACAGTAAGCTCTTTGTCGAAAGGCTCTGTGCATGACTTTTTTGCGCCCCACCCTGCTGACGCTGGCTTGCCTGCTGGCCTCCCCAGGCTTCGCCGACGACCTGCCGTCACTTGGCGACGCCAGTTCTGCCATTGTCTCGCCGCAACAGGAATACCAACTGGGCCGCGCGTGGCTGGCCTACCTGCGGGGCCAGGTCTCGCAACTCAACGACCCGCAGCTCAAGGACTACGTCGAAACCAGCGTGTACAAGCTGGTGGAGACCAGCCAGGTCAATGACCGGCGGCTGGAATTCATCCTGATCAACAGCCCGCAACTGAACGCTTTTGCCGCACCGGGTGGCATCGTCGGGGTCAACGGCGGCCTGTTCCTCAACGCCCAGACCGAAGGGGAATATGCCTCGGTACTGGCTCACGAACTGGCGCATTTGTCCCAACGCCACTTCGCCCGTGGCGTTGAAGCGCAACAGCGCATGCAGATTCCGATGATGGCCGCCCTGCTCGGCGGCATCATTGCTGCTGCGGCGGGTGCAGGCGATGCAGGTATTGCCGCGATTGCCGGCACCCAGGCTGCGGCGATCCAGGAACAACGTCGGTTCTCTCGCCAGAACGAACAAGAGGCAGACCGTATCGGCATCCTCAACCTGGAAAAAGCCGGATATGACCCGCGCTCCATGCCGACCATGTTCGAACGCCTGATGCGCCAGTACCGCTTCGACGCCAAACCGCCGGAGTTCCTGTTGACGCACCCGGTCACCGAATCGCGGATCGCCGACACCCGCAACCGCGCCGAGCAATCCAAGCCTGGCGGCAAGGAAGACAGCCTGCGTTATCAGCTCATCCGCGCGCGGGTGCAATTGCAATACGAAGACACCCCTGGCCTCGCCGCCAAGCGCTTCCAGGCGCAGCTGGACGAAAATCCGAAGAACGATGTGGCGCGCTACGGCTTGGCTATCGCCCAGATCAAAGGCTCCCAATTCAAGCAGGCTCGGGAAAACCTCGCGCCGCTGCTGGCCAAGGCGCCCAACGACATCACCTACAATCTGGCGCAGATCCAGCTGGACATCGACAACAGCCGCCTGCCGGATGCCCAGCAACGCACGGATCGGATGCTCACCCAGTACCCAGGCAACTATCCGTTGAATCAGGTGCGCGTGGACCTGCTGCTCAAGCAGAACCGCACGGCGGATGCAGAAAAGGCACTGGACGGTTTGCTCAAGTCTCGCCCGGATGACCCGGACGTGTGGTACCAGGTCGCTGAGACACGCGGTTTGTCGGGCAACATCATCGGTTTGCATCAGGCTCGCGCCGAGTACTTTGCGCTGGTGGGTGATTTCCAGCAGGCCATCCAGCAATTGGATTTTGCCAAGCGTCGCGCCGGCAGCAACTTCCCGCTGTCGTCGCGCATCGATGCACGCCAGCGTGAGTTGATCGAACAGGAACGCCTGGTCAAAGGGATGATGAGCTAAACCGATCAGGCACAAAAAAGCCCCGCCCTCGTTAAACGAAGGCGGGGCTTTTTGTTATTACCGACTTACTCAGCCAGTTTGAAGGTAATGAAGCTGGCGCGGCCCTGACGCAACACACGCATCGACACCGAGCGGTTCTTTGGCAACGCCTTGGCGATGTCGGTGAACTGCTTGGTGGTCTCGATCGCCTGGTTGTTCAGGTGGGTGATGACGTCACCCGGCTGTAGGCCGATCAGAGACGCCGGGCCATCCTGCACTTCCTTGATCACAACACCGCTCTTGAGGTCAAAGCTCTTTTTCTGCTCAGCGGTCAGCTCGGCCACGGCGATGCCCAGGCGGTTGCTGCTGCGCTCGGCGCCCGGCTTGGTATTGCCCAGGGCATCCAGGGTGGCGCCTTCTTCAGGGATTGCGCCCACGGTCAGCTCAACAGTCTGGCGCTTGCCTTCGCGGATCACTTCCAGCTTGGCTTTGCTGCCCGCCTTGAGCGCACCTACGAGGTGCGGCAGGTCGGCCGACATGACGATTGGCTGGCCGTTCATGCTCAGGATCACGTCGCCAACTTGCAGGCCGCCTTTGGCAGCCGGGCCGTCGTCCTGGATCTGTGCAACCAGTGCACCGGCCGGCTTGTCGAGGCCGAAGGACTCAGCCAGGTCTTTATTCACTTCCTGGATCACTACACCCAACCAACCGCGGCTGACCTTGCCACCGCTTTTCAACTGGTTGGAAACGTCCATGGCCACGTCGATCGGGATCGCGAACGACACCCCCATGAAGCCACCGGAACGGGTGTAGATCTGCGAGTTGATGCCGACCACTTCGCCCGCCAGGTTGAACAGCGGACCACCAGAGTTACCCGGGTTGATCGGCACGTCGGTCTGGATGAACGGTACGTAGTTTTCGTTCGGCAGGCTGCGGCCGATGGCGCTGACGATGCCTTGGGTCACGGTATGGTCAAAACCAAACGGCGAACCGATGGCGACCACCCACTGGCCGGCTTTCAGGTCTTGGGATTTGCCCAGCTTGAGCACAGGCAGGTCCTTGCCGTCGATCTTCAGCAAGGCCACGTCGGAACGTGGGTCGGTACCGACGAGCTTGGCTTTCAGCTCACTGCGATCGGCCAGGCGCACGAGAATCTCGTCAGCGTCGGCAATCACGTGGTTGTTGGTAAGGATGTAGCCGTCCGGCGAAATGATGAAACCCGAGCCCAGGGACTGGGCCTCGCGCTGACCACCGCCACCACGGGGTGCGCGCTGTTGCGGCATGCCGCGCTCGAAGAACTCGCGCAGCATCGGCGGCAGGCCTTCCAGGTCCGGCATCTGCTGGTTGGAGACTTTGCGATCCGGCAGTTTCTGCGTGGTACTGATGTTCACCACGGCAGGTGAGGCTTGCTCGACCAATTGGGTGAAGTCAGGCAGCTCGACTGCTTGCGCAGGCAGGGCCTGACCCAGCACCAACACCGTGGCGACTATGGATAGGTAAGACTTCAAACGTGGTATCGACATACAGCTCCCGTTACGACGAGCAGGGTTGAGCGACAGGGTTCAAGAAACGCCGGAAACCGCGACCGACATCTTTGTTCCGCGAACAAAACAAGGCCAGAGCCGACAAGCCCTGACCTATAAAAAACATGGGGGATTTTTGCAAGTGAAAATGCTGATCCAGACATTTCATGCTCTCGGCAGCCAACCTGGCATGGGAATACAGTGAAACGTCAGGATGAACATAGGATTAACGACTCACGGTTGGGCGGCTGGCTTTTTTTCACCGCGCACCGATAGGGCGATCCGCTCTGCGGTGCCGATGGGTATTTCACCCACCACCGTCACCATCATCTCACCGTCCACCGTATTCAGCCGACGCGATACCGCGACTGTAGGGCCCAACTGAGTGCGGGTCTCCGTCACGCTTGCATCGCTGATCGGCTCCAGGAATACCGAGAACCGCGCCAGCCCGTCTTCATACATCAGGCTGTCGACGGTCGCCTTGGTCTGGGTATCTTTGCGTGCACTGGTGTTGGTCAATTGAAAACCCGGTGGCAACCATTCCATATGCCAAGTCTCGGTAGATTGCACCTCGGGCGCTTTGCTATTAGCGACGGCGATAGGTGTGCAGTCGTTGCTGGGTTGCAGTTCCCGATCATCAGGCACGACGGAAGTATTCAATCGCGTGAACTGGAAGCGCTCCAGCAGTTGCCCTTGATCATTCAGCAACAGGGACTTGAGCGGCAGCGCGGTTTCCCGATCCAGGTGCAGTTCAAAGCCATAACGGTACTGGTCACGCGGCGTGATCGAGACGATGACCGCATTTCGACCGGCCACGCGGGACTTGCCAATGACGGCCAGTTCGTAGAATTGATTGAGTTTTTGCGGATCAAGCGCACGTGATGGCGCATCACGCGAATTGCCAAGGCCTGCGACAAGAGTGCCGCTGACGCATTGCGTCCGGCCATCCAACCGCACGACCTCCTGAGCAGAACCATCGAGCTGCAAGAGCCGCTCACGGACCTGACCGTCCTGGACACGATGCCAGATGTCATGGGTAGAAAAACTGCCGTTGCGTTCGTAGACGAACGTACCTTGAAAGCTTTGCTGTTGCTCTGCACGCCCAAGTCGAGTCAGCCAGTCTTGGGCTTCATCGGCGTGGGCGGGGAGTGCAAACCAACCACTGAGCAAAAGCGTAAGGAGCGGTATGGCTCGCATAGAGCTCCTTACGGATTAGCGGTTTTCCAGGCTTGCTGCACGAGCATAAGGCAGAGCGCTTTCAGTGCCCTTCAGAGCCGATTCCTGTGCGTGTTGGCGCAGGTAGCCTGGAAGACGCTGGTCTTGCCAACCGGATTGCCCTTGCAGTACACCGTTGGCCATCGGGCCGGTGGTGTCAGCGCTTTCCTTGTAGCCGGCCAATACGGCTGGGCCTTTGACCTGCGGACCCGCCATTACAGGCTGCTGGGTCTGCTGAGCCAGTTCGGCACCGGCGATCTCGTCCTGGTTGTACAGGCGAACGCCCGCCAGCACGGCGACAGTCACCGAGGCAGCAACCGCCAGGCGACCCAGGCTACGCCATGGACCACGAGCAGCCTTTGCCGGAACGGCTTCATCAGCCAGTGCAGCAGAAACGGCCGCAGCAATATCCAGACGAGGGATTAGAAGATCCTTGTGCATCACCGCCCGAGCGACTTGGTAACGAGACCAGGTATCACGGGTTTCGGCGTCATCAAATGCGTTGAGCACTCGACGAAGTTCCAGTTCATCCGCTTCGTTATCCATCACTGCGGACAGCGATTCCTGCAGGGCATCACGACTCATGGCGGTTCCTCTCTTGGCTGTCGCCGCTGTCTCTAGTTCTCTTGCAACAACGGTTGCAAGGCTTTATCGATGGCTTCCCGGGCCCGGAAAATCCGTGACCTTACAGTCCCCACCGGACACTGCATGACGCTCGCAATGTCTTCGTAACTCAGACCATCGAATTCACGTAAAGTTAACGCCGTACGCAAATCTTCTGGCAGTTGCTGAATTGTGCGATGAACGGTGCCTTCGATCTCGTCGCGCAGCAATGCACGCTCCGGCGACTCGAGATCCTTGAGGCCGTGATCACCATCGTAAAATTCCGCATCTTCTGAACTTACATCGCTATCCGGTGGGCGGCGTCCGCGAGACACCAGATAGTTCTTCGCCGTGTTGATGGCGATTCGGTATAGCCACGTGTAAAACGCACTATCACCGCGAAAGTTACCAAGTGCACGGTACGCCTTGATAAAGGCTTCCTGTGCAACGTCCTGCGCTTCATGGGTGTCGTGCACAAACCGCACGATCAACCCGAGAATTTTGTGCTGGTATTTCAGCACTAGCAGATCAAAAGCTCGCTTGTCGCCGCGTTGAACGCGCTCGACCAGCTGCTGATCCTCTTCCTGGGTTAGCATGAACACTCCTCGTAGTACTTTAAGGAGGCTTGCATAACTAAACGATCAGGCTTGCAAACATAGACTCGGTCTTTTCGCAAAAGTTCTCCCCCTTCAAGCAAGTTTCCGGCACGCACTGATTTGGCACACACGAAAAACGCAGCACGGGCAACGCCGACTGCGCGAATAATCTTGTCGTCGGTTTTCTGACGCGTCCAATGCTCCCGACGGGCCAATAAACTCAACGTTTTCCCAGCTTTCGGGCAACCTGCTATTGAGTCGGGGGCCATGCAAAAAGTTCCCGCCTCAATAACCAGCTGATTTTACCCGAGCCGTGCACCGTAATCTCACATTGCCACGAATGCCCGGCTATTGTGCCGCTCCACCCCTCTATATACTAGTAGCCCGTGTGACCCTTTGATTCGCCGATCCAGGCGTCCTGTTTGCGCCACCTCTTCGGATCGCTTTTTGCGGAATCCTTCAAATGAGCCAACAGTTTCAACACGATGTCCTGGTGATCGGCAGCGGCGCGGCCGGCTTGAGCCTTGCGCTGACCCTTCCCAGCCACCTGCGCATTGCGGTTCTGAGCAAAGGCGACCTGGCCAACGGCTCTACGTTCTGGGCCCAGGGCGGTGTCGCCGCGGTGCTGGACGACACCGACACCGTGCAATCCCACGTCGAAGACACCCTCAACGCCGGCGGCGGCCTGTGCAATGAAGAAGCGGTGCGTTTCACCGTGGAGCACAGCCGTGAGGCCATCCAATGGCTGATAGACCAGGGCGTCCCCTTTACCCGCGATGAACACGCAGGCAGCGACGACGGTGGTTTCGAGTTCCACCTGACCCGCGAGGGCGGCCACAGTCACCGCCGCATCATCCATGCCGCCGATGCCACCGGCGCGGCTATTTTCAGGACGCTCCTCGACCAGGCCCGCCAACGCCCCAACATCGAATTGCTGGAGCAACGCGTCGCCGTCGACCTGATCACCGAAAAACGCCTGGGCCTGGAAGGCGAGCGCTGCCTCGGCGCCTACGTGCTCAATCGCGGCAGCGGCGAGGTCGACACCTACGGCGCACGCTTCACCATCCTCGCCTCCGGTGGCGCGGCCAAAGTCTACCTCTATACCAGCAACCCCGATGGCGCCTGCGGTGATGGCATCGCCATGGCCTGGCGCTCCGGCTGCCGGGTGGCCAACCTGGAATTCAACCAGTTCCACCCCACCTGCCTGTATCACCCACAGGCCAAGAGTTTCCTGATCACCGAAGCGCTGCGTGGCGAAGGTGCGCACCTGAAACTGCCCAATGGCGAGCGTTTCATGCAGCGTTTCGACCTCCGTGCCGAACTGGCCCCGCGCGATATCGTCGCCCGCGCCATCGACCATGAAATGAAGCGTCTGGGCATCGACTGCGTGTATCTCGACATCAGCCACAAGCCCGAAGCCTTCATCAAGACCCACTTCCCCACCGTCTACGAGCGCTGCCTGGCCTTCAATATCGACATCACCAAAGGCCCAATCCCCGTAGTACCGGCCGCGCACTACACTTGCGGCGGCGTGATGGTCGACCAGCACGGACGTACCGACGTACCCGGCCTTTATGCGATTGGCGAAACCAGCTTCACCGGCCTGCACGGTGCCAACCGCATGGCCAGCAACTCGCTGCTCGAGTGCTTCGTCTATGCGCGCTCTGCAGCGGCGGACATCCTTGAACAACTGCCGCGCATTCCGGTGCCCGCCGCCCTGCCCCGCTGGGACGCCAGCCAGGTGACCGACTCGGACGAAGATGTGATCATCGCGCACAACTGGGACGAGCTGCGCCGTTTCATGTGGGACTACGTGGGGATCGTGCGCACCAACAAGCGCCTGCAACGGGCGCAGCACCGGGTGCGGCTGCTGCTGGACGAGATCGATGAGTTCTACAGCAACTACAAAGTCAGCCGCGACCTGATCGAGCTGCGCAACCTGGCCCAGGTCGCCGAACTGATGATCCGCTCGGCCATGGAACGCAAGGAGAGCCGGGGCCTGCATTACACCCTCGACTACCCGCAGATGCTGCCCGAGGCCCGCGACACTATCCTGGTGCCAACCACCTACGGCGGCTGAACTTCAGGCGCACACGCAGGCGCCGATGCACATCGGCGGCCTGCGCGTCCCTGGGCACACAGGCTGAACGTACCCGCCATTCGCCCTGCACCCGATAACGCAGCACCACGATCAACGGCAACGCCAGGCTGTCAGGACGCAATTGCACGGCGTGCCAGCCCCGTGCGGCGCTCCATAGCTGCCAACCATCTTCATCGCGTCGCAGGCCACGAATCGACGAACGGTGAGTCAGCAAGATAGAACGCGGCAAAACCCAGGCGGCGTGCGCCAGGCACACCAGCATGCCCAGGCTCGAAAAAGGAAGTTGCATAAACATCAAGGCACCCAGCGCAAACAGCTGGGCAAGCAGATACGCCGCCAGCAACAGCCGTGAGGCCTGCCAGCGGCATTCAAAGCTATTACTTGGGCTGGACACGATCCAGGATCATCCGGACCATGCGCTGCAGCTCCGGGTCTTGCGACTCGGCGCGTTCCATGAACCAGCCGAACATGTCCTGGTCTTCGCACGTCAGCAGCCGCACATAGAGGTCGCGGTCCACTTGATTGAGCGTCGCGTAGACCTCTTTGGTGAAAGGTACCAGCAACACATCCAACTCCAGCATGCCGCGACGGCTGTGCCAGTAGAGGCGATTGATTTCTACATCTTCGACCATGGAGCGCTCCTCAAATAGGCGGCAAGTATACAGACCCGACGGCACCGGAACAGTCGGCTTTGGTCGCCCCATACGGAAACTATCCATTTGCCGGGCGCCCCTCTATGATGCACCCATGACTTTTTTTGACCTGCGATGACCCATGGCTGACTCTGCTTTCTTCTGCCCCCTGTCCCACGAAGGCGTTCTCGCCGTCCGCGGTTCCGACGCTGCCAAATTCCTTCAGGGCCAACTGACCTGCAACCTCAATTACCTGAGCGACACCCAGGCCAGCCTCGGCGCGCGCTGCACGCAAAAAGGGCGCATGCAGTCGAGCTTCCGCATCCTGCTGCAAGGTGACGGCGTGTTGCTGGCCATGGCCAGCGAGCTGCTGGAGCCGCAACTGGCTGACCTGAAAAAATACGCCGTGTTTTCCAAGTCCAAACTCACCGATGAAAGCGCCGCCTGGGTGCGCTTCGGCCTGATGAATGCCGACCCGGCCCTGACGGGTCTTGGCCTTGAGCTGCCTGCCGAGACCGACAGCGTCGTGCGCAACGATACGTTGATCGCCATCCGCGTCTCCCCTGGCCGCGCTGAACTTTGGGTACCTGCCGAGCAAGGCGACGCCGTACGCAGTCAATTGGCTGCAACCCTTGAACAAACCGATCTGAATGAATGGCTACTGGGCCAGATCCGCGCCGGCATCGGCCAGGTCATGCCCCAGACCCGCGAACTGTTCATTCCACAGATGCTCAACCTGCAGGCCGTGGGCGGCGTCAGCTTCAAGAAAGGCTGCTACACCGGCCAGGAAATCGTCGCGCGCATGCAGTACCTGGGCAAACTCAAACGTCGCCTGTACCGCCTGAGTCTCGCTACGTCTGAAATGCCCGCGCCAGGGACTCCGCTGTTTTCTCCCAGCCATAACAGCTCGATCGGCGAAGTGGTGATCGCCGCAAAAGCTGACCAGACCGTTGAACTTCTGGCCGTATTGCAAGCCGAAGCTGCCGATAGTGAAGATGTGCACCTGGGCGCGCTGGAGGGTCCCCGCTTGCAACTGCTCGACCTGCCTTACACGCTCGACCGCGATCGAGAGATCCAGCGCTGATCGCCGTACCTTTGTTGCAACACCCTAGAGAGCATGAATGAACAAGCTGGCGGAAAAAGTCCAACAGGCTTTGGTGAGGGCCATCGATAACGATGACCTGGTTCTGCCGACATTGCCGGAAGTGGCCCTGAATATTCGTCAGGCCGCCGAAGACCCGGAGATCAGCATCAGCCACTTGAGCAAAGTAATCGGTCGCGACACCGCACTGTCTGCACGCCTGATCAAAGTGGTCAACAGCCCGTTGTTGCGCGCGACCCAGGAAGTCACCGACCTGCACACCGCCATCACCCGGCTGGGTACCAACTACAGCAGCAACCTGGCGATCGGCCTGGTCATGGAGCAGATCTTCCACGCGCGCTCCGACGTGGTCGAACAAAAGATGCGTGATGTGTGGCGCCGCAGCCTTGAGGTCGCGGGTGTGAGTTATGCCCTGTGTCGCAGCCATTCCCAACTCAAGCCGGACCAGGCGGCCCTTGGCGGCCTGGTGCACCAGATCGGTGTGCTGCCGATCCTGACGTACGCCGAAGACCACTATGAGCTGCTCGCCGACCCGGTCAGCCTCAACCACGTCATCGAGAGCATCCACCCGCTGCTGGGCGACAAACTGCTGGGCGTCTGGGACTTTCCGGAAATGCTGGCGAAACTGCCGGGCCAATACCTGGACCTGGAGCGCGATTCAGCCCGCCTCGACTACATCGACCTGGTACAGGTCGCCGTGCTGTATTGCCATCGCGGCACCGATCATCCATTGGCAAACGTTGCGGTCTCCACCTTGCCGGCGATCAAGAAACTACGGGTCGACCCTTACAGCGACGCCTTGCGCGCCGAGCTGGATGAAGCGCGCTCGATGTTCTATTGATCAACCCGCGATAAAACTCACGCGCACCTTCAAGCCGGCGTGCTCGCCATCGTGCAGGCTGATCTGCGCCAGGTGCGCCCGGCAGATTTCGCCGACGATCGCCAGCCCCAGACCTGAGCCCATGCCCTGCTGGCTGCGCCGGTAGAAACGCTCGAACACCCGGTCCCGTTCATCCAGCGGGATGCCCGGCCCATCATCTTCCACTTCCAGCACCGCCGGCGCCGTCACCCGCAGGATCACATTGCCGCCCGGTGGCGTGTGGGCCAGGGCGTTGTCCACCAGGTTGCTCAACAACTCGTTCAACAGGGTAGGCTCGCCGCGCAGCCACACCGGCTCGTCGGCTTCCAGCGCCAATGCCACACCGCGTGCATGGGCCAGCGGTGCCATGGCCATGCCCAACTCACGGGCCAGTTGGCTGAGGTCGAGCAACTGCGCGCCGCCTTCGGCAATGGCACGCGCCCCATTTTCGATGCGCGCCAGGGACAACAGTTGATTGGCCAGATGGGTCAGGCGGTCGGTGCCCTGGGCGGCGGCTTCGAGGGTGCTGCGCCAGGTGGCGGGGTCCTCGGCGCGCAAGCCCAGTTCCAGCCGGGCCTTGAGGGCTGCCAGTGGCGTGCGCAGTTCATGGGCCGCATCGGCAATGAACTGCGCCTGGCGTTCGAACTGGCCGCGCAGACGTTCGGTGAAATGGTTGAGGGAACGCACCAATGGGCCGAACTCATGCTGCACTTCCACCAGGGGCAACGGCCGCAGGTCGTCAGGCTGACGCTCCTCCACTGCCGTACGCAGGCGCTCGAGCGGCCGCAACGCCGCACTCACGGCAAACCACACCAGCAACAGTGCGCCGACGGCGAGCATGCCCAGGCGCAGCAGGGTATCGGCCATGAGGCTGCGGGCCATGCTCACGCGCGCTTCATCGGTCTCGGCAACGCGGATTTCGGCCATGCCGTTCATGTTCGGTTCGGAAACGGCCTTGAGCAGGCTCACGACGCGTACCTGCTGGCCCTGGTAGATGGCGTCGTAGAAGCGCGCCAATGCCGGATAGTCATCGGTGCGTGGCGTACCCGGCGGCGGGCCGGGAAGGTTTTCGTAGCCGGAGATCAGCTTCTGGTCGATGTCGTTGACCTGGTAGTAAATGCGCCCGGCACTGTCATAGGCGAAGGTGTCCAGGGCCACGTAGGGCACGTTGGCGCTCAGGGTGCCGTCCACCTGGGTCAGGCCGGCGGCGATGGTACGCGCCGAGGCCAGCAGCGTGCGGTCGTAGGCGGTATCGGCGGCCTCGCGACCGTTCCAGTAGGCGCTCATGCCACTGGCCAGCATCAACAGCACCAGCAACAGCGCCAGGTTCCACAGCAAGCGCCAGCGCAGGCTGCTGGGCTTATGCATCGCGGGCTTCCAACAGGTAACCGAGGCCACGGAAGGTCACGATGGCGATGGGCTGGCCATCGAGTTTCTTGCGCAGGCGATGCACATAGATTTCGATGGCATCGGGGCTGGCCTCCTCGTCCAGGCCGAACACCTGGGAAGCCAGTTGCTCCTTGCTCATCACCCGGCCCGGGCGGGCAATCAGCGCTTCGAGTACGGCTTGCTCGCGGGAAGTGAGTGTCATCAGTTCACCCCCTACGGTAAAGCGCCGGGTGTCGAGGTCGTACACCAGCACGCCGCAGGCCTGCTGACGCTCCCCGCCCAGCACGCTACGCCGCAGCAGCGCCTTGACCCGCGCTTCCAACTCCGTAAGTTCGAACGGTTTGGCGAGGTAGTCGTCCGCCCCAAGATTGAGGCCGTGCACGCGGTCTTTCACATCACTGCGTGCCGTCAGCATCAGTACCGGCAGATTTTTCCCACGGGCACGCAGACGTGCGAGCACCTCGAAACCATCCATGCGCGGCAGCCCCACATCGAGGATCGCCGCCGCGTACTCCTCGCTGCTCAGGGCCAGGTCCGCCGCCACGCCATCGTGCAGCACGTCAACGGTCAGACCCGTGCTCTTGAGCGCTTGCGCAACACTTTCGGCGAGTTGCAGATGGTCTTCAACCAGCAAGACACGCATGGATTGCTACCTCATTCAGGGGTGGTCGGTGCCACGCTTTGGCGGGCAGTTTACAGGCGCCGACCGGCCTGTGAAGCCCGAAAACATTGAAAGCCGACTGAAAGGTTAGTGAAAGCTTCGCCCTTTAGCATCCAGTCTCGGTGGTCTATGCCCGCCAAGTTGCCTTATCCGCAGCGCCCGAAAAACGCCTCGAAGCGTTTTCGCCAAAATAAGAACAATAACGGAGTACACAACGATGCTGTCGACACAGCCCCAGGCCCCCTCGCCTGTTCGTTTTTCTCGCCTGACCCAGACCGCCCTCGCCAGTGCTGCTACCCTTGCCGGCTTTTCGCCGCTTAGCCAGGCTGCCTTCTTCGAAGACAGTAGCGCGACCCTGGAAACCCGCAACATGTACTTCAACCGCGACTTTCGCGATGGCACCAGCGCCCAGCAATCCAAGCGCGACGAATGGGCCCAGGGCTTCATGCTCAACCTGCAATCGGGCTACACCGACGGCACCGTCGGCTTCGGCGTGGATGCGCTGGGCATGCTCGGAGTCAAGCTCGACTCCAGCCCCGACCGCACTGGCACCGGCCTGCTGCCCACCCATGATGATGGCCGCGCCGCCAATGAATACTCCAAGCTGGGCCTGACCGGCAAAGTGAAGATCTCGGCCACCGAGCTGAAGATCGGCTCACTGATACCCGAGCTGCCGATCCTCAAGCCCAATGACGGGCGCATCCTGCCGCAGACCTTCAACGGTGGCCTGATCACCTCCAAGGAATTCAAGAACCTGGTGTTCACCGGCGGGCGCCTGGACAAAGCCAAGGACCGCGACGACACCAACTACGAAGACATCGCCCTCAACAACAAGAACAGCCGCTTCGTCAGCGGTGCCACCGGCAAGCATTTCAATTTTGGCGGGGCCGACTACAAGTTCGCCGACAAGATCACCGGCAGCTACCACTTCGCCCAACTCGACGATGTGTACCGCCAGCACTTCCTCGGCCTGGTGGCTTCGCGCCCGATGGGTCCCGGTACGTTCGGCACCGACCTGCGTTTGGCCATCAGCGATGACACTGGCGCCGCCCGTGGCGGCAAGATCGACAATACCTCCCTCAACGGCCTGTTCAGCTATGCCCTCAACGGCCACAAGCTCAGCGCCGGTTACCAGCACATGTCCGGCGACAGCGCCTTCCCCTATGTGGATGGCAGCGACCCGTACCTGGTCAACTTCGTGCAGATCAACGACTTTGCCGGCGCCCAAGAGCGTTCCTGGCAGGCGCGCTACGACTACGACTTCGCCAAGCTGGGCATTCCCGGCCTGAGCTTCATGAGCCGTTACCTCTCAGGTGACAACATCAAGCTCAAGAACGGCGAGACCGGCAAGGAGTGGGAGCGCAACACCGAGATCAAGTATGTGGTGCAAGCCGGCACGTTCAAGGACGTGGCCGTGCGCCTGCGCAACGCCACATACCGCTCCAACTACTCGGCCCGTGATGCGGACGAAGTGCGTCTGCTGGTCAGCTACAGCGTTGCACTTTGGTAAGTAGTGCTTGGTAAGCCATTCATAACAACAACGACGGAGATAACCATGACCCTATCACTGCGTAAACTGGCCCTCGCCGCCGGCTGCATGCTGTTCGCCGGCCAACTGCTGGCCGCTGACGAACCCAAGCGCCCAGAGTGCATCGCCCCGGCCTCGCCGGGCGGTGGTTTTGACCTGACCTGCAAACTGGCGCAAAGCGCGCTGGTCAACGAGAAGCTGCTGAGCAAGCCGATGCGCGTGACCTACATGCCAGGCGGCGTCGGCGCGGTGGCCTACAACGCCGTGGTCGCCCAGCGTCCTGCGGACGGCGGCACGCTGGTGGCCTGGTCCAGCGGTTCGCTGTTGAACCTGGCCCAGGGCAAGTTCGGCCGCTTCGATGAAAGCGCCGTGCGTTGGCTGGCGGCGGTCGGCACCAGCTACGGGGCTATCGCGGTGAAAGCCGATTCGCCCTACAAGACCCTCGACGATCTGGTCAAAGCCTTGAAGAAAGATCCGGGCAGCGTGGTAATCGGTTCCGGTGGCACCGTCGGCAGCCAGGACTGGATGCAAACCGCGCTGATCGCCAAGGCCGCCGGGATCAACCCGCGCGAACTGCGTTATGTCGCCCTTGAAGGCGGCGGTGAAATTGCCACCGCCCTGCTCGGCGGCCATATCCAGGTGGGCAGTACCGACATTTCCGACTCCATGCCGCACATCCTGAGCGGCGATATGCGCCTGCTGGCGGTGTTCTCCGAACAGCGTCTGGACGAGCCGGAAATGAAGAACATTCCGACCGCCAAAGAGCAAGGCTACGACATCGTCTGGCCAGTGGTGCGTGGCTTCTACCTCGGGCCAAAAGTCAGCGATGCCGACTACGCATGGTGGAAAGACGCCTTCGACAAACTGCTGGCCTCCGAGGAGTTCGCCAAACTGCGTGACCAGCGTGAGCTGTTCCCGTTCGCCATGACCGGCCCGGAGCTGGACACTTACGTGAAGAAACAAGTGGCTGACTACAAAGTGCTGGCCAAAGAGTTCGGCCTGATCCAGTAATCGCCCCTCTTTTGTGTGGCCACGCCCTTTAGCCAAGCGGCGTGGCCCAGGAGTTCCACATGCTCTTACAACGCATTTTCGCCGCCGCGCTGCTGCTGGCCTGCGCCGGCCTCGCGCTGATGGCCTGGCCGTACCAGGCGTCGTTTTCCTACGAGCCGGTGGGGCCGCGCGCCTACCCGCTGCTGATGCTCGGGCTGATGAGCCTGGCACTGATCTACATGCTGTTTCGTCCACAGCCGACCAAACACACCGAAGAAGAACCCGCGCTGGACCGCGAAACCCTGATCAAGATCGGCGTGTGCGTCGCGCTGTTGATCGTGTTCGCCGGCACCTTCGAACCCCTGGGCTTCATCCTCAGCAGCATGCTGATCGGCATTCCCATGGCGCGCTTGTACGGTGGTCGTTGGTTGCCCAGCGTGGTGATCGTCACGTTGATGGCCATCGGCTTGTACCTGCTGTTCGACAAAGCCATGGATGTACCGCTGCCCCTCGGCCTGCTCGACGTTCTGGAGAACTGACATGGATACTTTCGGCTACCTGGGCCAGGGCTTCGGCGTTGCACTGTCCCCTTACAACCTGGTGACCGCGTTGTGCGGCACCTTGATCGGCACCGTGGTCGGCCTGCTGCCGGGCCTGGGCCCGATCAACGGCGTGGCGTTGTTGATCCCCATTGCCTTCGCCCTGGGCCTGCCGCCGGAATCGGCGCTGATCCTGCTGGCAGCCGTGTACCTGGGCTGCGAATACGGTGGGCGCATCAGCTCGATCCTGCTGAACATACCGGGCGAAGCGTCCACCGTAATGACCACTCTCGACGGCTACCCCATGGCCCGCAAAGGCCTCGCCGGTGTGGCGCTGTCGCTGTCGGCCTGGAGTTCGTTCATCGGCGCGTTTATCGCCACCTGCGGCATGGTGCTGTTTGCGCCGTTGCTGGCCAAATGGGCGATTGCCTTCGGCCCGGCGGAATATTTCGTACTGATGGTGTTCGCAATTGTCTGCCTCGGCGGCATGGCTGGCGACAAACCGCTGAAGACGTTTGTAGCAGCACTGATCGGCCTGTTCCTGTCGGCGGTCGGCATCGACGCCAACAGCGGTGTGTATCGCTTCACCGGCGACAACATCCACCTTACCGACGGCATCCAGTTCGTCGTGCTGGTGCTGGGTCTGTTCTCCATCAGCGAGATTCTGTTGCTGCTGGAAAAAACCCACCGTGGCCAGGAAGCAGTCAAAGCCACTGGCCGCATGATGTTCAACCTGAAGGAAGCGGGCGCGGTGTTCGTGGTGAATATCCGTTGCGGCCTGCTCGGTTTCATCATGGGCGTACTGCCCGGTGCCGGTGCCACGTTGGCGTCGGCCGTTGCCTACATGACCGAAAAACGCCTGGCCGGTGCCAGCGGTAAATTCGGCCAGGGCGACATGCGCGGCCTCGCCGCTCCGGAAACCGCCATCGGCGCGTCCGCCTGCGGCGCCCTGGTGCCGATGCTGACCCTCGGCGTCCCAGGTTCGGGCACCACCGCGGTGATGATCGGCGCACTGTCGCTGTACAACATCACCCCGGGCCCGCTGCTGTTCCAACAGCAACCGGACATCGTCTGGGGCCTGATCGCCTCGTTGTTCATCGCCAACATCATGCTGGTGATCCTCAACATCCCGATGATCCGCATCTTCACGCGCATCCTCGCCGTGCCGAACTGGGCGCTGGTGCCGGTGATCGCAATCATCACCGCCATCGGGGTATACGCGGTGCACGCCACCACCTTCGACCTGTTCCTGATGGTGGGTATCGGCATCTTCGGCTACATCCTGCGCAAGCTCGACTTCCCGCTGTCGCCGGTGCTGCTGGGCTTTATCCTTGGCGGCCTGATGGAGCAGAACCTGCGCCGTGCGCTGTCGATCTCCAACGGTGCGCTGGAGATCCTGTGGTCGAGCCCGATCACCTTTGGCGTGTGGGTACTGACCGCGATCATGCTGTTTGTGCCGCTGCTGCGTATCTACCGTAAACGTACCCTGCAGCGTCGTGCCGTGGCCGATGTCTGAGGTCACCTTCAGACATTGGTGGGGGACACCGTTGGTCGGCCTGGCTGGCGGTTTCCTGGCCAGCCTGGTCGGCTGGCCTTTGCCGTACATGGTCGGTTCGTTGCTGGCGATCATCCTGGTGCGCTGCCTCACGCCGTGGCAGCTGGCGGAGATTCCCGGCGGGCGCAAATGCGGCCAATGGGTGGTGGGCATCGGCATCGGCCTACACTTCACCCCGGTGGTGATCGAACAGGTGATGAGTCACTTCGGCCTGATCTTCTTCGGCGCGCTGGTCACCAGTCTGTCGAGCGTGGTGGGCGTGTGGTTGATGCGCCGCAGCGGTGAAGACCGCGCCACGGCGTTCTTCTCGAGCATGCCCGGCGGTTCCGGTGAGATGGTCAACCTCGGCGCGCGTAATGGTGCGGTGCTCAGCCGTGTTGCGGCGGGACAGAGTCTGCGGGTGCTGATGGTGGTGTTGTGTGTGCCGGCGATTTTCAAGTACTTGCTGGAAGGCGGTACACCGCAGTTTCATCCGGCGCCGGTGAGCTGGCCTTGGCTGCTGGCGCTGTTTCCGCTTGGTGCGTTGGTTGCCTGGGGCTGGCAGCGCCTGCGCCAGCCCAACCCTTGGTTGTTCGGGCCATTGCTGGTGAGTGCGACGGCCAGCGTAGTCTGGGACCTGCATATCGGCCTGCCCGATGGCGGCAGCCAGATTGGCCAGTGGTTGATCGGCAGTGGCCTGGGTTGCCACTTCAACCGACAGTTCTTTCGTCGGGCGCCGTCGTTCATGGGGCGTACCTTGATCGGCACGGCGTTGACCATGGCATTGGCGACGTTGGCGGCGGTGGGTCTGAGTGCACTGACCCATCTGGACCTGCGCTCATTGACCCTGGGCATGATGCCCGGTGGCATTGCCGAGATGAGCCTTACCGCTGAGACCCTGCAACTGTCGGTGCCACTGGTGACGGCGATGCAGGTGATGCGCTTGTTGTTTGTGCTTTTTCTGGCGGAGCCGTTGTTCAGATATTGGAACCGTCAGCCGGAAACAATCTAAACCTTCAAATGTGGGAGGGGGCCCCTCCCACACTCTGCATGTGCTTGGCCTTAGAGCGGCGGCAACCGCCACTCGATCGGCGTCTCGCCATTCTGCTCAAGAAACTTGTTGGTCCGGCTGAAATGCCCGCAACCCAAAAACCCGCGATACGCCGACAACGGCGACGGATGCACCGAGGTCAGCACCAGGTGCTTGGTCGCGTCGATCAGCTTCTGCTTGCTCTGGGCATGGGCGCCCCACAGCAGAAACACCAGGTGCGGCTGATGTTCGCTGACCACTTCGATAATCCGATCGGTAAAGAACTGCCAGCCCTTGCCCGCATGGGCGTTGGCATTGGCGCGCTCGACGGTCATGGTGGTGTTGAGCATCAGCACGCCCTGGTCGGCCCAGCTTTGCAGGTAGCCGTGATTAGGGATGTCGATGTTAAGGTCGCGCTTGAGCTCTTTGTAGATATTGACCAACGACGGCGGCGCCGGCACGCCCGGTTGCACCGAGAAGCACAGGCCGTGGGCCTGGCCGGGGCCGTGGTACGGGTCCTGGCCGAGGATCACCACCTTGACCTTGTCCAGCGGCGTGGAGTTGAGCGCATTGAAAATCAGCGGGCCAGGCGGGTAGATCTCTTTGCCGGCGGCATGTTCCTGGCGCAGGAACTCGCGCAACTGGGCCATGTACGGCAGCTCGAACTGATCCCGCAGGGCGTGTTTCCAGCTGGGTTCGAGTTTGATACGGTCGTCGTCGGTCATGGTTGAATGGTCTTGTCAAAAAGAATGAGGCGAACCCTAGGAAAGCCGACCCCGCTTGTCAATTGATCTGACACACCAACGGCGCTTTCCTGCGAAGCGATCATACTCATCCTTCACCTTCTCGATTGAGGTCACGATGAACCTGCACTTCGAAGAGCTGACCGGCAGCGACGGTGCCCGCATCGGCATCGCCAGCCTCGACGCTGAAAAGTCCCTCAATGCCCTTTCCCTGCCGATGATCCTCGCCTTGAGCAGTCGCCTGGACACCTGGGCCAAAGACCCGAATATCGTCTGCGTGCTGTTGCGCGGCAACGGCCCCAAGGCCTTTTGCGCCGGTGGCGAAGTGCGCAGCCTGGCGCAGGCTTGTCGCGAAGAGCCCGGTGTGGTGCCGGCGCTGGCGGCGCAATTTTTTGCGGCGGAGTATCGCCTTGATTACCGCCTGCACACCTACCCGAAACCGTTGATTTGCTGGGGCCACGGCTATGTGCTGGGCGGCGGCATGGGTCTGCTGCAAAGTGCCGCGATCCGCATCGTCACCCCCAGCAGCCGGCTGGCCATGCCGGAGATCAACATCGGCCTGTACCCGGACGTCGGCGCCAGTGGGTTCCTGTCGCGCCTGCCGGGCAAGCTCGGATTGTTCCTCGGACTCACCGGTGCGCATATCAACGGGCGTGACGCGTTGGACCTGGGCCTGGCCGACCGTTTCCTGCGTGACGACCAGCAGGACGAATTGCTTGATGGCCTGCTGCAACTGAACTGGCAGGAACAGACCCCGATGCAGCTTAACAGCCTGCTCAAGGCGCTGGCCCAGGAAGCCGCCAGCCAGCAACCCGAAGCGCAATGGCTGCCGCGCCGGGCACAGATCGACGAATGGCTGGATGTGGGCGACGTGCGGTGTGCCTGGCGCGCCTTGAGCCTGTTGAGTGAGCATGCTGATCCACTGTTCAGCCGTGCCGGCAAGACGTTGAGCGAAGGCTGCCCACTGACCGCCCATCTGGTGTGGGAACAGATCCAGCGCGCACGGCACCTGTCGCTGGCCCAGGTATTCCAGATGGAATACACCCTGAGCCTCAATTGCTGCCGTCATCCGGAATTCAGCGAAGGGGTGCGTGCGCGTTTGATCGATAAGGACCAGGCGCCCCATTGGCATTGGCCGGATATCAACGCCGTTCCTGCGGCGGTGGTGCAGGCCCACTTCGACAAGGCGTGGGAAGGTCGCCACCCGCTGGCCGACCTGTCCGATTACTGACGGCTGCGCCCCAAAAAAAAAGCGGCGCTTCATGCGCCGCTTGCCGTACAGGCCCGTCAACGGTGACCGCCGCGGCCACCTCCATGGTCGGAACCGCGACCGTGTCCACCACCATTCCCCCAATGACCTCCGCCCCAGCCCTGGTTTGGATACGGCCGGTAACCGGCACGCGGCCCGTAGTAACGCGGCGCCGGCTGGTAATAACGCGGGGCCGAGTAGTAGCGCGGTTGTGGCGCGTAGTAGCGCGGCGCGGGGTAGTAATCACGGCGGTACTGATACGCCGTGCCGCCGCCGTAGTAATACACCGGTGCCGGTGAGGTATAGACCTCGGATCGATAGTAGCTCTGGCCTCCATCGTAATAGGGCACGCAAGCGGAAAGGGTTAGACCGAGTAAAGCGCTGAGCAGCAGTCGTCGATACATGGCGGCCTCCTGGACCGCGGAAGAGCGCCTCCAGCGACGCTGGAGGGCGGCACTCAACTTTCATTGAATGACGAAATATCTGACATCAAAAACTGAATCTGGTGCGTTTTCGTAATAGGTTGAAACATCTACGTGCGCTTTATCGATTCAGTAAATTTATCTGGCTCGCAACTTTCTCAATTGCGATGATGTCACTATGACATCGCCAAGGGCCAGGGAGGCTCTAGCGTGCACCCTTCGCTACCCTGCCCGGACCTGACTCATGAAAATCTCAACCAAACTGCTGCTCTCATTCCTACTGTGCGCGCTGGTCACCCTGGGGGTGGGCCTGCTGGGCATCAAAGGCGTGGTTCGCCTCTCGTCAGCGCTGGAGCTGACGTTCTCCAACAACCTGGTCTCGGTCAGCAACACGGCCGCCACCCTCAATGGCATAGTGGCCCATAACCGTGGCTTGTATCGCTTGCTGGATGCCAGCAAGGGCGACGTATCCCCACAGGATCGCGACCGTGTGCGCCAGGATATCGCCCAGGAACTCAAGCGCAGCCAGGCTGCGTACGCCACCTACCGCGCTACGCCGCTGGAAGACGACGAACGGGCAGCGGGAGACAAGCTTGACCTGCTCTGGCCCAGCTACATCAGCAACTCCGAACGCATCATGGCGATGCTCGACGGCGGCCAGGTCGATCAGGCCCGCACCCAACTCAACACCAGCAATAATGAACTCTTCCGCCAGGCACGCGAACTGATCCGCGTGATGATCGAGTCCAACAACCGCCAGATCAAGGAAGGCGCCATTGCTGCCGAGGAACTGCGCAACAGTGCATTGACCTGGATGATCAGCGGCATTGTGCTGGCCTTCATCATTGCGGTCATCATCGGTGTGTTGATCACCCGCCTGATCACCCGCCCCATCGCTCAAGCCGTGCAGAACGCGCAACGCATTGCCCAGGGCGACCTGACCCAGGCCATCGTCACCGAGCGTACCGACGAAGCCGGGCAACTGCTGATGGCCCTCTCGGATATGCAGGGCGGCCTGAAAAGCACCCTGGTGGAAATCGCCAACGCGTCCGACCAGCTTGCATCGGCGGCTGAAGAACTGAGTGCGGTCACCGATGAAAGCAGCCGTGGCCTGACCCGCCAGAACGATGAGATCCAACAGGCGGCCACCGCCGTCAACCAGATGACCGCCGCCGTGGACGAAGTGGCCAGCAACGCCGTCTCGACCTCTGAAGCCTCGCGCCAGGCCACCACCGAAGCCGAAGAGGGTCGCCAGCAAGTGGAACAGGCGGTGTCCGGCATGAGCTCGATGGTGGTTGAGATCAATGACTCCACGCAGTCGGTGGCAGACCTCGCCGGGCAGGTACGGGAGATCGGCAAGGTGATCGATGTGATCCGTGGCATCGCCGACCAGACCAACCTGCTGGCGCTCAATGCGGCCATTGAAGCGGCCCGTGCGGGTGAGCAAGGTCGCGGTTTTGCCGTGGTCGCCGATGAAGTGCGCGCCCTGGCCCATCGCACCCAGACGTCCACGGTCGATATCGAAAAGATGATTGGTGAAGTGCAGACCGGTGCCGACGACGCCGTCGCGGCGATGAACAAGAGCCTGACCTGGGCCAACAACACCCAGACCCTGGCGCAGAACGCCGGCGAAGCGCTGCAACGGATCACCACCAGCGTGGCGAAGATCAATGAACGCAACCTGGTGATCGCCTCGGCCTCGGAGGAACAGGCCCAGGTGGCCCGCGAAGTGGACCGCAACCTGCTGAACATCCAGGACCTGTCCACCCAGACGGCGGCCGGCGCCCATCAGACCAACGCCTCCAGCCAGGACCTGTCGCGCCTGGCCACCTCGTTCAACGTGCTGGTCAGCAAGTTCCAGCTCTGAGTGGCCTGGGCGGGGACGGCCCTGTATCGTACAGGGCCTGGCGGAATCATCCGCACCCTTGCCCGAACTAGCCCATGACCACACCCACCCTTTGCCCCGCCTGCGGTGCACGCAACGACTGCAGCCTGGCTGATCCCCGTACGGTCGACCAGGCCTGCTGGTGCTACAGCGTCACCATCGACCCGGCGGTGCTCCAGGCCCTGCCCGATGAACTGCGCAACCAGGCCTGCCTCTGCCCGCGTTGTGCCCAGGTCGATGAGCAACTGCGTAGGGTTGAGCCGACGTAATGCGGGTGGATCGTTTCCTCAGTAACCTGCCGCGCTTCAATCGCAAGCAAGTGCGCCTGCTGTTGGTTGAGCGGCGTGTGGCGGTGGATGGCGTGGCCGTCAGCGACCCCCATCACGAGGTGCGGGAATTCAGCCGAGTGAGCGTTGACGATGAGGTGCTGCAGGCAGGCAAACCGGCGCGTTACTTCATGCTGCACAAGCCTCGGGGGTGCGTGAGCGCCACCTCTGATCCGCAACATCCAACCGTTCTGGATTTACTCGATGAGCCGGACAAAGGCGACTTGCACATTGCCGGCCGTCTGGACTTCAACACCACCGGCCTGATGCTGATCACCAACGATGGCCAATGGTCGCGGCGCCTGACGCAACCGCAGACCAAGTTGCCCAAGGTGTACCTCGTCGAGACCGAACAGGCTATCGGCCCTGAATACGCAACGACATTTGCCGAAGGTATTTACTTCGCCTTCGAAGACTTGACCACCCACCCCGCCGAGTTGGAATTGCTCGGGCCGAGAACCGCACGCTTGAGCATCATCGAAGGGCGTTATCACCAAGTGAAGCGCATGTTCGGGCATTTTGATAACAAGGTGATCGGCCTGCACCGCGAGCGCATGGGTTCCCTGGTGCTGGATGCGACCCTTGCGCCTGGCCAGTATCGGGCGCTGACTGACGACGAAATCCGACAGGTCTGACGACCGTTCAGCCGGTGATAGCAAAAAACCGCCAGGTCACCTTGCGAGGTATCGACTCGACTGCTTGAATCAGGATCACCAGTTCAAATATGACTGGCGAGTCGCCTATAACCTCCAAGAAACACCTTGCCCCGCCCGCGCTTGATCTACGGGCCTTCCAGGCAAACAGCCCGTCACAACAACACCCGTCGGCCAGCCGTCATCGGATCGACATGGGCCCTCCTTTTCCAGGCGTATGCCTACCTGTCACAAAGCTCGTGCAGAGTGATCTGCGCGCCCTACCCGCTTGCCAGGAGTCTTACGACATGAGGCCAGAAATCGCTGTGTTGGATATACAGGGTCAGTATCGGGTTTACACGGAGTTCTATCGCGCGGACGTTGCTGCAAAGACCATCATCCTGGTCAACGGCTCCATGGCCACCACGGCATCCTTCGCCCAAACCGTGAAAAGCCTGTACCCGCAGTTCAATGTGGTTTTGTACGACCAGCCCTACGCCGGTCGCTCCAAAATCCATAACCGCCATGAGCAGATGCTGACGAAGGAAGTCGAAGGCCAGATCCTGCTAGAGCTCATCGACCACTTCGCCGCTGAACATGTGCTGTCGTTTTCCTGGGGCGGTGCCGCCACCCTGGTCGCCCTCGCCCACCGGCCACGTCGCGTGGAAAAAGCCGTGATCAGCTCGTTCTCCCCAGTGATCAACGCGCCCATGCGCGACTACCTGGAACGCGGCGTCGACTACCTCGGCAATCTCGACCGCGACCGCGTCGGCCACCTGGTCAACAGCACCATCGGCAAACACCTGCCGTCACTGTTCAAGCGCTTCAACTACAAGCACGTGAGCAGCCTGGCCGAGCACGAGTATGGGCAGATGCACTTCCACATCAGCCATGTGCTCAACAGTGACCGCCTGTGCTACCTCAAGGCAGCCAGGCAGATCGACATCCCGGTGTTGTTTTTGAACGGTGAATGGGACGAATACACCAGCGCCCAGGATGCCAAGCTGTTTGGCCAGCATGTGGCAAAAAGCAGCTTCAGCACGATCCAGGCCACGGGGCATTTCCTGGACATGGAGCACAAGGCCGCCTGTCGGGACAGCCGGGATGCGGTGGTGGGCTTCTTGAAACCGGAGCGCCAGGTCAGCCGATTGCGTTATCAGACCGGCCCGGCACAACATGCCTTTGCACTCTGAAACACGCCCCCCTGCAAGAGCGGGCTTGCCCGCGAAGAACGTCAACGATAACGCTCGTCTCCTGAGAGAACGTCGCGCTCTTGAGTCTTTCGCGAGCAAGCTCGCTCCTACAATGGGTTCGCTTGTCGATGTGTGAGACATCTGTAACCCACACATATTTTTGAAGAAAAACTTCAAATTCCGACGAACTTCTGGTACAAAGTCAGCCGCTCTGAGCGGGTATAGTTTAATGGTAGAACAGTAGCTTCCCAAGCTTCCGACGAGGGTTCGATTCCCTCTACCCGCTCCACTCGGATTCTCGTTCCGCGTCAGGTTGTCTCTGACGAGGGATGCAAAAAAACCGGTCCTTTGGTGGCCGGTTTTTTTTATGCGTTGAATTTGATGGGAGGGTGGCAACTGCACGCAGGCGAGTGAACCGGGTAGCTTTCGGGATACCGGCACACTTTAGGATGTGTTGCGTGCAGTTGCCATCGAGCATCTAGCGGCTGACAAACCATAAATAGCCTCCCCATGGTGTACAACCCAACGCGTTCCGATGAGCGTGTAGGCAACTTCGCAAGATCAGACTTCAGCGGTCAACGCGTATATGCACATTGTGTTTTTCGGCTTTCCTCCCCCGTGGTATGGGCGGCCTGGAGTCTGTACAAGGCGTTGGCTCCTGGAGCAACGCCGCCCAAGCTGGACATACCGCCAGACACTCAATCGCTTGAGTGAATCCCCCGCTGCACCACCCACGCCAACGGCAACGTCACCCCCAACATCCCGGCCAGCAGCATTACCGCCACCGTCACGCCCAGCGCATCCCCCACCCCGCCGAACACCACCGGCGCCAGTGCCCCGCCACCAATCGTGCCGGTGTAGAACACGGCGAACGCCTGTTCGCGTTTCTCTGCTGGTGCCAGATCGGGCACCGCACCGTACAACACCGAAGACGTGCCGTTGAGCACCAGCCCCAGCACCGGCAACATCACCATCAACCCGCTCAGCGGCAGGTACACCGCCGCCACGATCAGCAGTGCCGTGCTGCCCTCCGTCAACCACACCGTCTTCATCATGCCGATGCGTGCGCCCAGGTAGCCGCAGAATAATTTGCCGAACGCGCCGCCAATAAACAGCAGGGTCAGGGCCAGGCCAATACCGGCGGTGCCGGCCCCCTTGGCCTGCAGCAGAAACGGCAGGAAGGTGAGAAAGCCCATGCGTACGGCGCTGTCGAGGGTGCCGGTGAGGATCAGTGCGCGCAGGCCGGTGACGGAGCCTGTTCCGGTGGAGGGTCTGGCTTTTTTGGTCGAGGACGCTTCGGATGTTTGCGCAGGAATAAGCCACCACAGCAACCCCGCCGCCGCCAACCCCAGCACCCCCAGCAACGTGGCACTGGCGCGCCAACTGATCAGCGTGAGCAACAGGCCGACCAGACCGGGGATCAGGGTTTTGCCGATGTCGCCGGAGAAGTTGTACTGGGACAACGCCTGCTTGATTCCGCCACCGTCTTCGTAGGCATCGCTGATCATCGAAGACGCCAGCGGGTGTTGGCTACTGGCCCCGAGCCCACCGAGCAGCAGCGCCAGCAATAGCATCACCAGCCCGGTGGCCTGGCCCACCAACAGGTAAGCCGTGCCGGCGAGCGCGGTTCCGCCGACCAGCATCGGCACTCGGCCCCAGCGTTTTGCGGCGCGGCTGGCCATGAGCTGGAACACCGCCATCATCCCGGAATAGGCACCGCGCAACAGCCCGACCTGGGCGTAGGACAAGGCGAACTGTGTTTGCCAGATCGGCAGCAGCACGTAGATGACATCGGTCAGGCCATCATGCACGGCGTGGGCGCTGCAGCCGGCGATCAGCGTGCGACGGCGGGGTGGGATGGCATTCATGGCGTCGGGATCAGTTGAGGTTTGGCGGGCCTCCAGCCGGTCAGGGCGATCAGCAAGGTCAACACCTGGAAGGTGATAATCAGCGCCACACACCCGGCCCAGCCCCAGCGTTCCCAGATCAATGCCGGGACAATGGCGCCGCAACTGCCGCCCAGGTAGTAACACGTCAGGTACACCCCCACAGCGCCTGCTTTATTGTCACGGGCCGTCGCCGTGGTGAACGCGTTGGCCGCCGACTGCGCGAGGAATACGCCGGTAGAACTGAGAGCCAGGCCCACCACGATGCACCACAAGGAAGGCACCAGCGTCAGCGCCGAGCCGCTGATGCCCAGCAGCGCAGCCACACTCAGCAGTTCAGCGTGGGGCCGGGATTTGCTGAGGCGCCCGGCGATGGGGATCACGATCAGCGCCAGCAAAAACACCATATACAGCGTGCCCAATGCCGCAGGCCCCAGGCTGAAGGGCGGTAATCCAAGGTACAAACCTGCGTAGGTAAACGCTGCGACCTGTGAGAACAACACACAAAATCCTACGGCGTAGGCAGCCAGCAAGGGCTTGCTAAAAACCGCCGAGAACGAGGGTTGAACCTTCTCAGAGCGCACACGACTCATCGGCAACAGAAACTGGATAAACCCACCCACCATCAGGCTCAGCACCGCCAGCCATTCAAAGGCTTCGCGCCAGCCGACATATTCAGTCACGACGCCGGTGATGAAACGCCCGGCGAACCCACCCAGCACGGTCCCTGCCACATACAGGCTGGTGACTTCCGTCAGCGTACCGCCACGCCAGCGGTCGCCGATATACGCCACGCTGGTGGCGAATATCACCGGGATCAACATCCCCGCCACCCACCGCCACACCAACACTTCGGCAAAGCTGTCGGCCCAGGCGGTCATCAGTGACGGCAGCGCCAACAGCAAAGCCGCTGCGCTGATCACCGTGCGTGGTTCGAAGCGCCCGGTCAGGCGGCTGACAAACGGCGCAGTGATCGCCACCGCCAGCGTCGTCACGGTGATGCTCCACCCCGCCGCCTTGGCGCTGATGTGAAACTGCGTAGCAAATGTCTGGAGAATGCTCTGTGTGGCATACAGGTTGAGGAACGCCGCGCAGCCACACAGGAACAGAGCAAGACGGGCACAATGCAGGCGCGGTTTCATGAAACCTCTCGTTTTATTTTGTGAGGTCTTTATAGAATGGCCGGCAGGTCTTGAACCAATACCGATTTCGGACCGATCGATACCCAAGGACCAGGATGCTCGACCTACGCAAGCTGCGTTACTTTCTGACCGTCGCCGAAGAATTGCACTTCGGCCGCGCAGCTATTCGCCTGCACCTGGCGCAACCGCCGCTGACGCGACAGATCTCGGCGCTGGAAACCGAGCTGGGCTTCAAGCTGTTCGACCGCACCAGCCGCACGGTCACCCTCACCGCGCAAGGCCGCTCATTCCTGCCCTATGCACGCGGCGTACTGGAGCAGGTGGAATTGGCACAGGTAATCGCCGGCAAACTCGCGGCAGGTACGGCCGGGCAACTGGCGTTAGGCTATGTCAGCTCGATCGCACTGTCGGACCTGTTCAGCCAGGCGATCCAGGCGTTTGCCCAACGCTTTCCCGATGTGCAATTGACCCTGGTGGAATGCGCCTCGGGCAGCCTGGGTGCGCAGGTGGCAGATGGGCGGCTGGATATCGGCCTGAGTCGCCTGTTGCCCCAAGGCGAAGCGGTGCAAGCGCTGTCCCTGGGTGAAGAACGTCTGGTGGCCGCTGTGTCCAGCGACAGCCCGCTGGCCAATCAACCCAACGTCAGCCTGGCGCAGCTCACTGCCTACCCGTTGATTCTGTTTCCAGCGGATTATGGCTCGGGGCTCAACCAGTCCATCGAACAGCTTTACCGGCACCACGGCCAGCCGTTACGCCCAGGCCCGACCGGGCGGCAGATCACCTCGATCATTGCGCTGGTGGCCGCCGGGCAAGGCGTGGCGTTGGTGCCGGCCTGTACGCAGAGCCTGATGAATAAAGGCGTGACGTACAGGCCGTTGGTGGAAGCGGATGCGTGTGCACAACTGTTGGTACTGACCCGGAAAGAATCAAAAAGTGTACTGGTTGATGCGTTTCTCGCAGTCATTGCACAGACGCTAAAGGTCCGGTAAGGCCGCTGCAAAACCTCGCAATACCTCCTTGCGGCGCCATTCCGCCGCGCTCATACACTCTCTTGACCACCTGCCAAAACGCCGGTCATCGACCACTGGTAGGTAGAGTGTTGATAATTTCATTTCAGTGGTTATAGTCACCACCATCACACACCACAAGGAGGTGTTGTGGATAGCCGATATTTGATAGGTCACATCGTTGCGGACGGTTGGTATCTGGTACGCATCAGAGGCAGCCATCACCACTTCAAGCACCCGACAAAACCGGGGCTGGTGACGATTCCCCATCCAAAGAAGGACCTGTTGGACAAGACCGCCAAGAGCATTTTGAAACAGGCTCTGCTGAGTTAACCGTCCGTGGAGGACAACAGACATGCTTTACCCGATTGCAATTTCAACCGGCGACGACGACCACGCCTGGGGCGTGGAAGTCCCGGATATTCCCGGCTGCTACTCCGCCGGCGATGACCTGGACGACGCCATGGCCATGGCCCGCGAAGCCATTGAAGGACACTTCGAGATCCTGGCGGAAGACGGTGCACCGATTCCCAGCGCGCAAAAGGTCACCTTGCACGCCGCCAACCCTCAATATGCAGGTTGCACCTGGGCGGTGGTGGACATTGATGTCACCAAGTACCTGGGCAAGGCGCAGAAGCTGAACATCACGCTGCCTGGTTATCTGCTGAACCGCATCGATGAATATGTGCTGCACCACCCGGAAGAAAAAAGCCGTTCCGGCTTTCTGGCTTCAGCGGCACTTAAAGTGTTACAGCAGGACCACTGAACAAACCGAATTCAATCGCAAGAAACGTAGTTTTCAGTTGGGCGGCGTGGTCTAGATTCAACGCTACCCCGCCTACCCAGGAGCCCGCTCATGTCCTACGAATACAAGCTCATGCCTTCGCCTGTCGGCGTACTCACCCTCGTGGCGCGTGCTGGCAAGCTCAGTGCCATCCTCTGGGCAGAAGAACGCGCCAACCGCGTGCGCCTGGGTGAACTGCACGAGGCCAATGACAGCCCGGTGTTGCTGGAGACCGAACGCCAGTTGCACGAGTACTTTGCCGGCAACCGCAAACAGTTCGAGCTTGAGCTGGACTTTACCGGCACCGATTTTCAGAAGCAGGTCTGGCAGGCGCTGCTCACCATTCCTTTTGGCGAAACCCGCAGCTACAGCCAAATTGCCCAGCAGATCGGTAATCCTAAAGCCGTTCGCGCAGTGGGCGCGGCCAATGGACGTAACCCGATTTCGATCATTGCGCCGTGCCATCGGGTCATTGGCGCGTCGGGCGGCTTGACCGGATTTGCCGGAGGGTTGAAAGCCAAGCAATATTTGCTCGCGCTTGAAGGGACTGGCCAGGTCGAATTGGCGTTTTAAGAAGCGTCGGTCAAATGTAAAAAGAAATTTCAAAGATTCCCTGCGGTCCATAACTTCATCACCCTTCCAAGGAAAACGGTCATGAAATTCTCCGCAGTCTCCCAATCCCTGTCCCGCTGGGCCGGCAGCCCGCGCACGTTCTACGCGGCAGTGGCGCTGATCCTGGCGTGGAGCTTGAGCGGGCCGTATTTCCACTACAACGACACCTGGCAACTGATCATCAATACCTCGACCACCATCATCACCTTCTTGATGGTGTTCCTGATCCAGAACACGCAGAACCGCGATAACGACATCCTGCATATCAAGATCGACGAGCTACTGCGTGTGTCCAAGGATGCACAGAATGCGGTACTTAGCCTGGATGGGCTGGATCGCAAGGAACTGGAAAAACTGCGCCAGGAATATCGCAGCATCGGCAACGCCGGCACGGTAAGCCTGAACAGCGGTTGTGGTCATGCCGCCGACGATGCGGCAGCGACCAAGACCGATTTGAACCAGGCATGAAAAAACGGCGGTTGGAGAAGATCCAGCCGCCGTTTTTTCAGTTCAGGAGACAGGCTCAACCGTCGCCTTGATGACCTTTGCCATAGGTCGACGCCAATTCACGGGCTTTTTGCAGACGCTCTTCCAGCTTGGGCAGCGTCTCATCGACCAGGGCTTTGATTTCCGGCACATCCGACGCCGCACCTTCCTGCTTGAACAGGGCGATGGCGTCTTCGTTTTCCTTCACTTGCTGCGCAGTGTAGGCCGCATCGAAGGAGTCGCCGTCCTTGAGTTCGGGCATCAGGGTTTCGGCTTTATCGACAATCTTTTCGCGCGGTGCCACGGGCAGGTCGAGCTTCTTGGCGATGGCCGCCAGGTGCTGGTTGGCCAGGGTGCGCTCGTTGATCACCTCGATGGTGTAGTCCTTGATTTCCTGGGACGAGGTCTTGGCGTGGGCCATGCGGCTGGTTTCGATATCGGCCATGCCTTTGGCCGAAGCCTGCTCGATGAATTCAGCAGGCGACTGGGCGAAAGCATTGCTGGCGCCGAGGCCCAGCAGCATCGCGAAACTGGCGGTGCGTAACCGGATAGCCATGCGGCTCATGATGGGTTCCTCCAGGGCAAAAATAGGGGCGGGGAATACACCCCGCCCTCATTTCGAATTTTGAGGGCGGTAAAGGTTTAGAAAAAACTTGTCAGTGCGACGAACGGTCATCACCGAATCAGGCGGGCTTGTCACCGTTGCAGTGTTCGCCCTCAATGGGCCGATCAGCCTTTATCGAGGGTGCGCAACTTCTGCGGCAGCCCCCACAGCAACAGCGCCGCCGCCAACAGCGCGCACACACCGATCACGTAAAGCGCCGGGGTGGTGCTGCCGGTGAGGTCCTTGATCCGCCCCACCATCACCGGGCTGACAATGCCGCCGAACTGCCCGAGGGTATTGATCACCGCAATGCCTCCCGCCGCGCCTGCACCGGCGCCGGCCAGCAACTTGGGTGGCAGGGTCCAGAAGGTCGGGATCGAGGCGATGATACCCGCGCCCAACATGCCCAAGGCGATGATCAGGAAGGTGGTGTGGTCGGCAAAAATCCCGGCACTGAAAAAGCCTATCGCCCCCAGCACCACCAGGCCGCAGACAAACTTGCGCCGCTCGCCGGTGGCATCCGACAGCCGCCCGATTACCACCATGCTGATGGCGCCGCACACATAAGGAATCGCCGTGAGCAGGCCGATCATCACCGGGCTCTGGGTGCCGGCGCTGCGGATCAATTGCGGCGCCCAGAAGTTGAGGCCGTAGGACGCCACCTGGATCAGGAAGTAGATAAAACCGAGCATCAGGAACCCGGGGATGCGGATCGCCGACAGCAGCGAACCGCCGTGCTGGTTCGGCTCGTGCTTGGCGATACGGCTTGCCAGCAACGTCTTCTCCGCCGCCGTCAGCCAGTGGGCGTCTTCGATGCGATCCTTGAGCAAGGTCAGCACCAGCAAACCCAGGCCGATACACGGCAAGCCGCCGAGCAGGAACAGCCAGTGCCAGCCGCGCATCTGCAACACGCCGTCGAGGTGTTCCAACACCAGGCCGGAGAACGGTGCGCCCACCAGGCCCGCAAACGCCGAGGCCAGGAACAACATCGAGGTGATGCGCCCACGGAAATGCTGCGGGAACCATAAGGTCAGGTAATACAGCACGCCTGGCGCAAAACCCGCCTCCATCGCGCCGATGATGAAGCGCAGGCCGTAGAACTGCCACTCGGCCGTGACAAACACCATGGCCGCCGTCGCCAGCCCCCACGACATCATGATCCGCGCAATCCAGCGCCGAGCGCCGACCTTGTACAGCATCATGTTGCTCGGCACCTCGAAGATCACATACCCCACCACGAACAACCCGGCGCCCAGGCCATAGGCGGTGTCGCTCAGGCTCAGGTCAGCCTGCAACTGGAACTTGGCGAAGCTGATGTTGATCCGGTCAAAAAACGCGAACAGGTAGCACACCATGATCAGCGGCATCAGGCGCCAGGCGACCTTGCTGACCAGGGCTTTTTCTGCATCGATTTCAGCGGCCGGGCGCGCGCCGGCCTCCAACGTATTAGTGCTCATGGTTTCTCTCCAGCGGGCTGCTCACAGGCGCCCGATTGTTTTTGTTGTCTGGTGCGGCGTTACAGCGTTGCGATATACGCCGGGGGGAGATGCAGGTCGCAATTGCGTCCGGCCTTGGCTACCTGGCCGGGCAACTCGTGTCCAAGCAAAGCGGGAAGACGGCGGGACATATTCAGCAGATGCGGCAGGTCGATGCCGGTGTGAATCCCGACTTCATCACACAGGTTGACCAAATCTTCAGTGCAGATATTGCCCGACGCCCCCGGTGCAAACGGGCAGCCCCCCAAGCCACCCAGCGCCGCGTCAAAACGACGGGCGCCAGCCTCATAGGCGGCCAGCACGTTGCACAAGCCCAGGCCGCGCGTGTTGTGGAAATGCAGGGTCAGATTGCTGGCGGACACACGCTCCAGCACGCGTTTGACCAGGCGCGTCACTTGACGCGGATTGGCCATGCCGGTGGTGTCCGCCAAGCTGATGCCCTGGATGCCCAGTGCCTGATAAGCCTCGACAATCTGCAGAACACGGTCTTCATCGATCTTGCCCTCGAACGGGCAACCGAAGGTGGTGGCAATGCTGCCGTTAAGCCTCACCGGGTAGTCGCGGGCAAAACTGACGATGTCATCAAACGCCGCCAACGACGCCTCGCAGCGCATGCGCATATTGGCCAGGTTGTGGGTCTGGCTGGCGGACATCACCAGGTTCAGTTCATCGGCACGGGACTCGATGGCGCGCTGGGCGCCCTTGAGGTTGGGGATCAGCGCCACGTAGATCACACCCGGCTTACGGTCGATGCCCTGGAACACCTGTTCGCCATCACGCAACGCCGGGATGGCCTTGGGCGACACGAATGAACCGGCTTCGATCCGTGAGAAACCGGCGAGGGAAAGCTGATCGATCAAGGCGATCTTGTCCGCTGTTTCGACCCAGGTCGGTTCGATTTGCAGGCCATCGCGCGGGGAGACTTCCTGCACGATCAGCGGGTCGCAATAGTCTGAAATCATTGCACCACTCCCGAGGTTTTCAGGCGTTGGATATCGGCACCGGCCAGGCCCAGGCTGCCAAGAATTTCGTCGGTGTGCTGACCCAGGGTCGGGCCTTGCCAGTTCACGCCTCCGGGGGTTTCCGACAGTTTGGGTACGATGCCCGGCATCTTCACCGATACACCGCCGGGCAGCTCGGCATTGAGCAACATCTCACGCGCCTGGTAATGCGGGTCGCTGACGATATCCGCCACGGAGTAGATGCGTCCGGCCGGCACTTCGGCGGCTTCCAGGGCGCTGAGCACCTGCTCGATGGGCAGGCTGCTGGTCCAGTGGGTAATCGCGGCGTCGAGCAAACTGCTCTTGGCGGCGCGGCCATCGTTGTGGGCGAACGCGGGCGCTTCGGCCAGGTCGGCGCGGCCGATAGTGTGCATCAGGCGCTTGTAGATCGGGTCGCTGTTGCCGGCGATCACCACGTAGGCCCCGTCGGCGGTCAGGTAGGTGTTGGACGGCGCAATGCCCGGCAAGGCGCCGCCGCTGCGTTCACGCACATGGCCGAGCATGTCGTATTCCGGCACCAGGCTTTCCATCAGGTTGAACACGCTTTCGGCCAGAGACACATCGACAATCTGCCCATCGCCCTGGCCGGTCTTGACCCGCAGCAGCGACATCAGTGCGCCGATCACGCCGTGCAGTGAAGCCAACGAATCCCCCAGGCTCACGCCGACCCGCGCCGGTGGCGAGTCCGGGTTGCCGGTGGTGTAGCGGATGCCGCCCATGGCTTCGCCGATGGCGCCGAAACCCGGACGGTCGCGATACGGGCCGGTCTGGCCATAGCCGGAGATACGCACCAGGGTCAGCTTGGGGTTGAGAGCGTGCAGCACGTCCCAGCCGAGGCCGAGCTTTTCCAGGCCGCCGGGGCGCAGGTTTTCGATGAGCACGTCGGCGTCGCCGAGCAATTGCTTGATCAGGTCCAGGCCCTCCGGCGACTTGAGGTCCAGCGCCAGGGACTTCTTGTTGCGCGATTGCAGGTACCACCACAGCGACGTGCCTTCGTGCAGCTTTCGCCATTTGCGAAGTGGGTCGCCCTGGCCCATGGCTTCGATCTTGATCACCTCGGCGCCAAACTCGGCCATCAGCCGGGCGGCGAACGGCGCGGCAATCAGGGTGCCGATCTCGATCACCTTGATACCGCTCAGGGGAGCCGTCATGGGGTGTACCTCTTATTCTTGGAATGTGCGGCCAAGACTAGAGGGCCGATGCAGGAGAAATCCAACCGTCAGTTGGCAAACAGCGTTCGCTAAACGCGAACGCTCAAATAATCGAACAACAATCGACTGACCGGTGACAGCTGGGTTTCATCGCGCACCACCAGGATCAGGCTGCGATCCGACCAATCGTCCGTCAGCGGTACGGCATGCAAACCCAGTGCGCGACCAAATAATTCATAGGCTTTCTGCGGCAGGATGCCGATGCCCATATTGGCCTGCACCATCCGGCACATCGCATCAAACCCCGGCACGTGAATGCGCAGGCGCAGCAGCTTGCCCGCCTCGCGTGCAGCCGCGTGGGTGCGCATATTGATGGAGCTGGCGGCGTGCAGGCCGACATAGTCGCTGTCGAGGGTTTCGGCGAACGCCAGGCTTTCGCGGCTCGCCAGTGGGTGATCCTTCGGCATCAGCACCACCAGTTTGTCGTGGCGATAGGTCACGCTGGGCAGGCCTTTGGTGTCGGTGTCACTGGAGCAGATCCCCAGGTCCGCGACGCCATCCAGTACGCCCTGCACCACGCCTTTGCTGGGGCGTTCTTCCAGATCGGTTTTGACTGCGGGGTGCAGTTTGGAAAAGTCCCGCAGGTCTTCCGGCAGGAACTCAATGATCGCCGACAGATTGGCCAGCATCCGCACATAGCCGCGCACGCCATGACTGTGTTCGCCCAGTTCCAGGCCCATCTTCTCGACGTTGAACAGCATCTGCCGCGCATGGTGCAGCAGGGTTTCACCGGCGGCCGTCAGGTCCATGCCCTTGGCCCGCCGCACGAACAGGCTCACGCCCAGCACCTGCTCCAGTTCCATCAAGCGCTTGCTGGCGGCGGACACGGCGATGGCTTCGCGGTTGGCAGCACGGGTCAGCGTGCCTTCCTCGAAAACCGCGACGAACAACTGCAGCGTGATCAGGTCCAGCCGACGCACCAGACTCTTGTGCAGCATCAGCGACGCTCGCTGGCCAGCCGGTTGATCCCGGCCTGTTCCACCACCGGCTGCGGCGCGCCGTGGCTGGCCGCCTGCAACATGGCCCGGCCCACCGTCTCGGTAGTCACCACCCAACCCGGTTTCAGCCGCCGTACAAACGACAGCAACGGCCCAAGCACGGAATAAAACCACTGATACAACGGCGTCTTCGAGCGCACGCCATGCAGCGGCTGGATCACCCCCGGCCGAAACACATACACCGCCTTGAACGGCAGGCGCAGCAAGGCGTTCTCGGTCTTGCCCTTGACCCGTGCCCACATCGACTTGCCCGCCTCGGAACTGTCGGTACCGGCGCCGGACACATAGATAAAGGTCATCTGCGGATTGAGCCGCGCCAGGGTGCTGGCGGCGACCAGGGTGAGGTCGTAGGTGAGGTGGGTGTACCTGGTTTCATTCATGCCCGCCGATGAAACGCCGAGGCAGAAGAAACACGCATCAAAGCCTTGCAACAGGTTTTCCAGGGGTTGGAAATCCAGCATATCGCTGTGCAACACCTGGTGCAGCTTGCCGTGTTCCTGGGTCAGGGGCGTGCGACCGACGGCGACCACTTCCTGCACGTCGGCGGCCAGCAGGCACTCCCGCAGCACGCCCTGGCCGACCATGCCGGTGGCACCGAATAACAGAACTCTCATCCACTACTCCCTTCATCCCGCTGGTTTTGACTACCTGAGAGACAGGTCTTCAGAGGCTATCGTCACATTAGGCCCTTGCACTACCACCTTACTCAATATGGTGACAGGTGACTTCATCAAATCGTACGACGCCTCTGGGTATAGCTCGAAACACCACGATAAAAAACGCCTTGATCTCGTTACCCATTCAGTGCAGATGAATACACGCCATTGAAAATGGTAGGAAGTTACACACATCAAAATATCCGCCGACTGTCACCTCAAAAAGAAAGTCCTGACTTAACCTTCAAAAAAATTCCCATTAGTGTTATTTCTCTCCATCGCCAAGGACAGAAAAATGGAAAGCTCCAGGTCAACCAACAAATTCTCAAACTATAAAAAAATCATTCAAACCTCCAACCAAGACTGGGAATCGGCCAAAGAAGGACTAACCTGTGAACTTAATGCAATCATCAAAAGCAACAACTGCTTTGTCGACCAATACGGCCGTGAACTTCAACATTTCTGCACCACCTCCTACCTCGGACTTGATTACAACCAGCAAATACTGGATGGCGCTATCGAAGGGATACTCAAAGCCAAGACCCTGCGAGTAGCGAACTCAAAAAATAGATGCAAGCTGGACATGCTCGAACAATATGAAACAGCGCTTTCAACGCTTTTCGACTCAATCTGTCTGAGCACCTTATCTTGCAGCGCGGCCAGCGCTGGATTACTGCCCTTACTTGCCAGCGGAGCGTTTACCAAAAACGTCCCCCCTACAATGATATTCGACAGACATTCTCACTATTCAATGAACTATATGAAGGCCTCCTGCGCGGATGAAACAGAAGTAATAACAGCGCCGCATAATGACATAGACTTCATTGAAGAATCATGTAAGAAACACAAGAAAGTCGCCTACGTAGCCGATGGCATCTACAGCATGGGTGGAAAGGCGGATATTGACGGTTTGATCTACCTTAAATCCCGCTATGGTCTATTTTTATATCTGGACGACTCGCATGCTCTGTCGGCTTTTGGGGAGAAAGGAAAAGGCTTCATCCGCCCTAATTTTGAAACGCTAGACGATCAAACCTTAATCGTTGCATCGCTCGGCAAATCATTCGGCGCTAGTGGAGGACTGGTTATGTTTGGTACCGAAAAACAAAAAAGTCTCATGCATCGATACGGTGGACCCAGCAACTGGTCCCAGAGTCTAAATTCTGCCGCTATTGGCGCTGGCCTTGCCTCTGTAAAAATTCACCAAACGAAGGAACTGACTCTTCTTCAAGATAAACTCCTCGCCAACATCCAATTATTTGACAGACTTATTGAAACTGCGCAGTACGGCACGAGTACTGCAATCCGTCTCGTGGCCTGCGGCGAGGCGCAACAAGCGAACACAATCGCAGCACAACTCGCCGACAGTGGCTTCTTCACGTCAGCTGTATTTTTCCCTGTTGTTCCCAGAGGAAGGGCCGCAATTCGTATAACGCTTCGAGCAGATATGACCCATGAAACAATACGTTTATTTTGCTCAAGGCTCCTGAGTCTGATAGAAGAAAATAAACGTGCTCGCTGAATTACACACGTTTCAAAAATGAAGAGTTTCAAACGGCACGATTCATATAACCCGACTTCCGACGATTTGTTCAGAACTCACGCTGGCGGTTTCCTCGTCTTGAAAAATACCACCACCCTTGTCATAGCCTGCAGTGCCGCCTTCCTCGCCCAAGTCGGCATCAGCAGCTACCTGCCCGCCGTCCCCACGATTGCACATGCACTCCCCGCCGCCGAAGACCACGTCGCGCTGGCGCTGGCGATCTACTTGGTCGGCATGGCATTGCCGATGTTGCTGTGGGGCAGCCTGGGCGAACGCTTTGGGCGTAAGCCGGTGCTGTTGGCGGCGCTTTGCGTGTATGCGCTAGCGAGTGCGGCGATTCCCTCGGCGTTCAGCGTTGAAGTCTTCTTGGCGTTGCGGCTGGTTCAAGGGTTGGGGGCAGGCGGTGTTTCGGTGATGGCGCGGGTGTTGGTGCGTGACAGCTTCAGCGGTGCATTGCTGGCAAAAGCGTTGTCATGGCTGGGCATGACTTTCGTGATTGCTTTGGGCATCGGTCAATTCGTTGGGTCGTTGTTGCAGGTGGTCTTCGGCTGGGAGGCGATCTTCTACGGATTGGCGATTGGCGCAGTCGGTTTGATGCTGGTGTTGAACCGGGTGATATTCCCTGCACGGGTAAAGGTCGATACATCGGCATCTGCCTGGCGTATCTACGCCATGATCATGCAGCATCCGCCGTTTCTGCACGCGGCGTTGGTCGGTGGCCTGGGTTATGGGGTGATCATCGCCTTCAACACCTGTGCACCGTTGATTCTGCAAGGGCGTTTCGAGTGGAGCGCGGCGCAATATGGCTGGCTGGGTTGGCCAATCAGCGTGGCGTATCTGGCGGGGGCATTAACGGTCAATCGCTTCGTCGCTCGCACGGGGCGGCTGAAAATGATGGGTTGGGGCATGACCCTGGTTCTAACGGGAACGGCTGTGATGTTGCTGAGCAGTGTGTTTGCTGGCGGAATCGCTGTCTTGCTGTGGCTGCCTTACTGCGTGGCGGTGCTGGGGCAAGCGATGAGTTACCCGATCAGTTTGTCCCTGGCCAACGATGCCTCACCGGTGAGCGGCTCCTACGCCATGGCGTTGAGCGGCTTCATGCATCAGTTGATGGCCGCGTTGATCGGCGGCGTGGCGAGCCTGCTGGTGAGTCAACAGGCCTGGCCGTTGGCGGTTTTATGTGTGGTGTTGGCGGGCGCCGCATCGATATGCGTCGCCCGTTCTCGGATGGATTAAAACGCGCTGCGAAAGATCTCCTCGATCTGCCGCTGGTCCGCGCGGCGTGGGTTGGTGAGGCCGCATGCGTCCTTCAACGCGTTGCTCGCCAGCAGTGGAATGTCCTGCAGTTTGGCGCCGAGTTCGCGCAACCCCGCCGGGATTTCGACGTCGTGGGCCAGGCTGCGAATCGCGGCGATGGCGGCCTGGGCGCCCTCTTCATCGGTGATGCCCTTGATGTCCGCACCCAACGCTCGGCCTACGTCGCTCAGGCGTTTGGCGCTGACGCTGGCGTTGAAGCTTTGTACGTGGGGCAACAACACCGCGTTGCACACGCCGTGGGGCAGGTCGTAGAAACCGCCCAGTTGGTGGGCCATGGCGTGTACGAAACCCAGGGATGCATTGTTGAACGCCATGCCGGCGAGGAACTGCGCGTAGGCCATGTTTTCCCGTGCGGCCTTGTCGGTGCCGTCGCGAACGGCCAGGCGCAGGTTGGCGCTGATCAGTTCGATGGCCTTGATCGCACAGGCGTCGGTGATCGGTGTGGCGGCGGTGGACACGTAGGCTTCGATGGCGTGGGTCAACGCGTCCATGCCGGTGGCGGCGGTGAGGCCCTTGGGCATGCCGACCATCAGCGCCGGGTCGTTGACCGACAGCAGCGGCGTGACGTTGCGGTCGACAATGGCCATTTTCACGTGGCGGCTTTCGTCGGTGATGATGCAGAAGCGGGTCATCTCGCTGGCGGTGCCGGCGGTGGTGTTGATGGCCACCAGCGGCAGTTGCGGTTTGCTCGATTGGTCGACGCCTTCGTAGTCGCTGATATGCCCGCCGTTGGTGGCGCACAGCGCAATACCCTTGGCGCAGTCGTGGGGCGAGCCGCCGCCCAGGGACACCACGAAATCGCAGGCGCTCTGCTGCAACAGCGCCAGGCCTTTCTCGACGTTGTCCACATTGGGGTTGGGCTTGGCGCCGTCGTAGATCACCGAATCGATGTCCTGCATCGCCAGTTTCTCGGCGATCATGCTGGCTACGCCGGCCTTGGCCAGACCGGCATCGGTGACGATCAACGCCTTGCGAAAACCATAGTTGCGGATGGCGATCATGGCTTCGTCGAGGCAGTCGGTGCCCATGATGTTGACGGCGGGGATGAAGAAGGTGCTGCTCATGGTCAATCCTCAGAGGCTTTATGCCTACAGAATCAACCGATCACGCGTTCTGCATCTTGATCAGGATCAACGCTCGCTCGTGATAAAGTCACCGTCCAGCCGATTTCGAGTAGACCCGCCCCGATGAAGGATTTCCAGGATATAGACGCCCACCTTGAAGACTGGAGCGCACTGCGCGCGAGCCTCGACTTCAGCGGGATTCTGATCGGCAACGGCGCCAGCCGCACGATTTGGGAAGACTTTGCCTACGACTCGCTGTTCGAAAACGCTCGCACCGTCGAAGAAAAACCCCTCGGCCAATCCGAACTCAGCGTGTTCGATGCCCTGCAAACCCGCAGCTTCGAGCAGGCCCTGGGCGCGTTGAAGACCACCAGCCGGGTCAACAAGGCCCTGGCCGTCAGTTCGGCGGCACCGCGCAACCGCTATTACGCGATCAAGGAAGCGTTGATCAATACCATCCACGCCGTGCATATCCCCTGGCGCCTGGTGCAACCGTCGACGCTGGCGACCCTCAACACGGAGTTGCAGCACTACGCGACGGTGTTCACCAGCAACTACGACTTGCTCAACTACTGGGCGACGCTGCACACGCCGGGCATCGACGATCTGTTCCGCAGCGCCGACGCCAGCTTCGACCTGCGCAACACCCGTACCGACGCCACGCGTATTTTGTACCTGCACGGCGGCCTGCACCTGGTGCGCAACCTCGACGGCACCGCGCGCAAACTGCCGACCACCGATAGCACCTTGCTCAGCAGTTTTGCGATCAACAACACCATCAAGACCCTGGACGATGTGCCGCTGTTCGTCAACGAGGGCAAGGTGCAAGAGAAGCTCAAGACCATCCGCAGTTCGGATTACCTGTCGTTCTGTTATGAGCAACTGCTGAACCACCGGGGCGCGCTGTGCATCTTTGGCCACGAGCTGGGGGCGCAGGATCAGCACTTGGTGGATGCGATTCGCCAGGCCGATGTGACAACCCTGGCGATCTCGGTGTCGGGGCGCAGCGATGGGTTTATTCGTCAGCAGAAGCGGCGGTATTCGCAATTGTTCGATGGGGCTGGAGTGGCGCTGAAGTTCTTTGCGGCGCGTACCCATCCATTGGGTAATCCGGCGCTGTCAGTTCCTGTCGAACGCTGATCACTCTTCGCCGCTGTGCACCACCACCAATAGCTGCGCCTGCACCGGCCCCACCGAACGCAACCGATGGGGCTTCTGCGCATTGAAGTGCAATGCATCGCCCCGCTCCAGGATCACCCGTTCATTCATGAAGTCCACCTCTACCTGGCCTTCATGCACGAACAGAAACTCTTCGCCCAGATGCTCCTTGAAGGTCTTGTCGGTGAACTCCGCCGGCGGGTAGATGATGAACGGCAGCAGGCTGCGTTCACTGACCTGATGGGCCAGCACCGCATAACCGGGCGAGGTGTCGGGCCGCTCATGGCTGCGCACCAGGCTGTAGCTGTCCAGGCTGACGCTGTCTTCGCTGAACAGTTCCTCGACCTTCACGTTCAATGCCTTGGCCAGTTTCAGCGCGGCGGCAATCGATGGCGTGTTGAGCCCGCGCTCGACCTTGGACAGGTAACTCTTGGTCATCCCGGACTTTTCGGCCAGGGCCTCCAGGGTGACGCCAAGTTTTTTTCTCAATAATTTCAAACGGATAGACATGCGCTGCGGTTAATCCATGCAGTAAGCGATGAGCTGTGCTTGCCAATGACACAAAGTGTCATATAGCATCTTTAGTGTCATTTGCCTTCACCCAACGACCTTGCGAGCAGCGGGAGACAGCAAATCCGACGTCCATTGAACCCTCCAAAGGACACCGACATGGCCAAGACATTAGCACTCCCGAAAGACCAACTGGTCAAGCAAGCGCTGACCCAGATGCAAAACACCCTGGCGGATAATACGTGGACCGACCGGCAAAAGCTGGCGCTCACGTGTCGCATCCTGTTCGAGAACGGCCACGACTCCGGCCTGGCCGGGCAGATCACCGCGCGCGGGCCGGAACAGGGCACCTATTACACCCAGCAACTGGGCCTGGGGTTTGACGAGATCACCGCCAGCAACCTGTTGCTGGTGAACGAGGATCTTGAGGTGCTGGAAGGCCACGGCATTCCCAACCCGGCCAACCGTTTTCACAGCTGGGTGTACCGTGGGCGGCCGGATGTGAATTGCATCATCCACACGCACCCCACGCACATCGCCGCGCTGTCGATGCTGGAAGTCCCGTTGCAGGTGTCCCATATGGACCTCTGCCCGCTGTACGAAGACTGCGCGTTCCTGGAGACCTGGCCGGGTGTGCCGGTGGGCAACGAAGAAGGCGAAATCATCACCACGGCTTTGGGTGACAAACGCGCGATCCTGCTCTCGCACCACGGCCAGTTGTCCACCGGGGCGAGCATCGAGGAAGCCTGTGTGATCGCGCAGTTGATCGAGCGCGCGGCCAAGTTGCAGTTGCTGGCGATGGCGGCCGGCACCATCAAGCCGATCCTGCCGGCGCTGGGGCGCGAGGCCCATGCCTGGATTTCCCGGCCCAAGCGCCATGGCGCCGCGTTCAACTACTACGCCCGGCAGAACCTGCGCCAACACGCCGATTGCCTGAACTGACCTGCCCTTTTTCGACCGGAGACTTTCCATGTCCAGCCCAACCATCCACGGCATCATCGGCTACACCATCACCCCGTTCAGCGCCGACGGCCAACGCATCGACCTCGACGCCCTGGGCCGTTCCATCGACCGCCTGATCGCCAGCGGCGTACACGCCATCGCGCCGTTGGGCAGCACCGGCGAAGGCGCCTACTTGAGCGATGCCGAGTGGGATGAAGTCAGCGCCTACAGCCTGGCCAAGATTGCCCGGCGCGTACCGACCATCGTCAGCGTGTCCGACCTGACCACCGCCAAGGCCGTGCGCCGCGCGCGCTACGCCGAGGCCAATGGCGCCGATGCGGTGATGGTGCTGCCGGCGTCTTACTGGAAGCTCAGCGAAGCGGAAATCCTCGCCCACTACGCCGCGATCGGCGACAGCATCGGCGTGCCGATCATGCTCTACAACAACCCGGCCACCAGTGGCACGGACATGTCGGTGGACTTGATCCTGCGCATCATCAAGCAAGTGGCCAACGTGACCATGGTCAAGGAGAGCACCGGGGATATCCAGCGCATGCACCAGTTGCATCGCCACAGCGACGTGCCGTTCTACAACGGCTGCAACCCGCTGGCGCTGGAGGCCTTCGTGGCGGGCGCCAAGGGTTGGTGTACGGCGGCGCCGAACCTGATCCCACAGCTCAACCTGGACTTGTACGACGCGGTATTGAGCAATGATCTGAACCAGGCCCAGGCGCTGTTTTACCGCCAGTTGCCATTGCTGGAGTTCATCCTCAAGGGCGGGTTACCGGCGACAATCAAGGCCGGGCTGCGGTTGACCGGGCTGGAAGCGGGTGATCCACGGTTGCCGGTGTTCCCATTGGGTGAAACAGCACGCAATCAATTGAAGGCGCTGCTGGACGTCGCCTGAAAAAACGCCCCGGTTCTTGCGAGCCGGGGCATTTTGGTTTTTGCGACACTTTCAAGTCTTGTCTTTGATCGTGGTCGTCGGGCCATTGGCCTTTACGCTTGCAATGCCATTGTCCCGTGCCGCTGTCGAGGAATACTGCTCGCTGGTACCAATCACTTGGTGATTGGCAGCCTTGAGGTTAAAAAACGGCTGGCCATTGCTGGCCACTTTTTTCTCATAGCGCTCGTCATGCGGGCTGTTGGTCTGCACGGAAGCAATACCGTTTTCGGCTGCGTTGCGGGTGACGTAAAGCTCGCTGGTCAAAATGGTTTCTGCGTTCGCCGCCTTCAACTCGAAACGGAACTGCCCGTTGCTGCTTTTGCTCAACTCATACCATCCAGCCATGACTCTCTCCTTATCAAGTGGGATTTTGTTCACCTGCTTGTAGGATTAAAGGTCATACCCGGCTGATTACCAGCCATGGACTCAGCGACTGTCATTTATCCGAATGACAAATGACAATAGTTCTCGATATCATTCACGACTTTTCCACGTCGTGCTTCGTCAAGAAGGATATCCATGTCTCGTCCCAAGCCCGACCCGTTGTCGGCCGATGCCTTTCGCGGGTTTTATACAGACATCCTGTATTTCCTGCGCAAACGCACCGACAACGCCAGCGACGCGGCGGACATGACCCAGGATGTCTTCACACAGTGGCTGGACTACCGCGACCGGGCCAAGGTCGAGCAGCCACGGGCGTTTCTGTTCCAGATGGCGCGCAACCTGCTGCGTGATCACTGGCGCAAACAGAAGGTACGGCACACCGTCCACTCTGATCAGGCCGAAATGGATGCGGAGCCTGTCACCGACGAGCAAAACGACCCCATGGCCGCCGCGCAACGCTTGCAACGCCTGGAACAGTTGAAAGAAGTCCTCGCCGAACTCTCGCCCCGCAGGCGAGAAGCCCTTATGCTGCACCGCTTCGAAGGCCTGAGCCAGGCGCAGATCGCCGAGCGCATGGGCATTTCGACCAGCATGGTGGAAAAGCACATCGCTTTTGCCCTGCTGCATTGCAAGCGACGCCTTCAACACGAACCCGGCACGGAGCAGCCAGAATGAACCGCCTGAGCGACACTGACGTGCAGGACATCGAAGACAGCGACGCCATCGATGCCCAAGCCGCCAGCTGGTTTGCGCGCAACCGCAATGGCGTGGGGCGTGCCGAGCGAAAAGCCTTTGCCGCCTGGCAGGCCGAGCCCGCCCATGCCCGCGCCTATGCCGAATTCGAGCAACTATGGGCAGACCTGGCCCAATTGCAGCAACTGAACAAACCCATGGCGCTGCCCAAGCGCAAACCGTCGGTGTGGCGCCCTGCCCTGGCCGTGGCAGCCGCGTTGCTGTGCGCGGTGTTGGCTACCCCTATCGGCGCCCCCCGCGAGCTGTATCACACCCAGGTCGCGGCCCATGCCAAAGGCATGCGCACCCTCAACCTGCCCGATGGCAGCACCTTGTATGTGAATGCCAACACCCGCGTACGCGTGGATTTCACCGCACACCAGCGCATCCTGCACCTGGACAAGGGCCAGCTGTACATCGAAGTGGCCGCCGACAAGGAACGGCCGCTGTTCGTGCAAGCCGGCGAGGCCAATGTGCGCGTGGTCGGTACCGGCTTCGATGTGCGCCGCAGCCAGCAGCAACTGGTGGTCAGCGTCGCCCATGGCCAGGTCGCCTTCGAGCCGGACGCGAAAAGCCCCATCACCCTGCTCGGCGCCCGGCAACGTGCGATCTTCAGCTACGCCAAGGGCACATTGCAGCAGCAGACCCTCGCCCCCGAAGAGGTCGCCGACTGGCGCAGTGGTCATCTGGCGTTTCGCAACCGCGAGCTGGCCAGCCTGGTCGATGAGTTGAGCCTGTATCGCCCCCAGGCGCCACTGCAGGTCAGTAACACCGTGGCGCATCTGAAAGTCTCGGGCAATCTGGATGTGAATGATCCCGACGCCCTGCTCAACGCCCTGCCCGCCTTGCTGCCGGTGAAAACGGTGATGTCGACCGACGGCATCGTGGGGATCGAACCGAGCAAATAACCCCACTGAATTCTTATTTGAGAATATTTTGCATTCGCAGGTGTGGATTTTTTCAGCTGCACCGTCTTCCTCCGGTCTGAGTTCGATACGCACACCTTTTCGGCCAGTTGGCCATACCGGGGGATTTCATGTTTCGCGCGCCTTGCCACGCTTCGCACCTGTTTCTTCGACCGACCCTCATCGCCAGCTGCCTGGTATTGAGCCTCAGTGCCCAGGCCGAGGCATTCACGCTGCCAGCCCAGGCGCTGGCCACATCCCTGAGCCAGGTGGCGCAGCAGGCTCAGATCCAGTTGCTGTTCGACGAAGAGCTGCTCAAGAACGTGCAGGCGCCCGCGCTCAACGGCGACTTTACGCCGGAAGTGGCGATTCGCACCCTGCTGAAAAACGGCGAGTTCACCCTGATCAAGGTTGGCAGCACTTATGTCGTGCGCCCCGATGAGGGCAAGACCACCAACAGCGGCGCAATCCAACTGGACGCCTTGAGCGTGATAGGCACTGGTACCGAGGTCGACTCCAGCACCGTCGGCCGCTCGACCCTGAGCCAGGAAGACATCGACCGCTACCAGTCCAACAACATCCCCAGCCTGCTGCAGACCCTGCCCGGCGTGAGCCAGGGCGGTTCGCTGAAGCCTGGCGGCCAGACCATCAACATCCGTGGTTTTGGCGATGCCGAAGACGTGCCGCTGACCGTCGATGGCGCCACCAAGAGCGGCTTTGAGCGCTATCAACAAGGCACCGTATTCATCGAGCCCGAGCTGATCAAAAGCATTGAGGTGGAGAAAGGCCCCAACTCGCCATTCACTGGCAACGGCGGTTTCGGCGGCACGGTCAACATGACCACCAAGGACGCCCCCGACCTGCTCAAGGACGGCCGCAACAGCGGTGCGATGCTCAAATACGGTTACTCCAGCAACGACCACGAGCAGGTCTACAGCAGCGCCGTGTATGGTCGCACCGACGACGGACGCTTTGATGCCCTGGCTTACCTGACCCAACGCGACGGCGACGACATGAAGGTGGCCGCCAAATTACCCAACGAGAACAACCAATACCCGATCAACCCCCAGCGCCTGCCGAACTCCGCCCAGAACGTCGACGGCAAGCTGTTCAAGGTCAACGCCCACTTCACCGAAGAGCACGCCGTTGGCTTGTCCTACTCGCGTTCACACAGCGACCGTTGGACACCGTTTTCTGCCGCCAGCTATCCCACGCCGCCCACCCAGGCCAATATTGACCGCTATGGCTACGAAGCGGCACTCAAGCGTTTTCTGGCCCACCGCGACACCGTCGACACCACCTGGTCCGGCAAATATGAATACACCCCGCTGGACAACCCGCTGGTGGACCTGACCGTCAAGTACTCCCAGTCCAACACCGACCAGACCGACGAACGCGACGCCACGGCGTTTTTCCAACTGGCCACCGGCGGGCGCAAGATGGACACCGCCTACACCGACAAGAACCTCGACATACGCAACGTCAGCCTGTTTGATACAGGTCCCTTGCAGCATGCCGTCACGGTCGGCGGCCAAATCCGCAAGCACATCCGCGAAACCGAGATGTGGATGCCGGGTACCACGTACAACACCCCACGCTATAACTATGGGCATTTCCAGCCAGGCTTCATGCCCCATGGCAAGGTCGATACCAACAGTTTCTTCGTACAGGATGCCGTCACGCTGGGCGACGTCACCATCACGCCATCGATGCGCTACGACCATGTCCGCAACCGTGGCGAAGCCAACGATGCGCCGTACTACAGCAATCCCGACCCGTCCGTCGGCCACGATTACAGCGACCGCACCTACACTGGCTGGTCGCCGCGCCTGGCGGTGTTCTGGACCGTCAACCCGAACCTGGGGCTATTCGCCAACTGGAGCAAGACCTGGCGTGCGCCGGTGATCGACGAGCAGTACGAAGTTCAAGGCCTGGGCAACCGCACCGCCACCAGCGTCGACCTCGACCCGGAACGCATCACCTCGATCAGCGTGGGCAGCGTCAGCAGCTTCGACAACCTGATCGCCCATGACGACAACCTGCAGCTGCGCACCACCTTCTTCCACAACAAAGTCGAAGACGAGATTTTCAAGGCCACAGGTGTCGGCTGCCAGAACCAGGCCATCAATGGCGGGACCATCTCCACCGCCTGCCCGCCGGGGGCCATGTCCAACTACCGCAACATCGGCGGGCTGACCATCAAGGGCTTCGAGCTCGAATCGTTCTACAACTCCACCTACCTGTTCGGCTCGGTATCGTTCGCTTATGCCAAGGGTGACCACCAAGGTGCGTACACCAACCCGTGGGGCCCGAACGTGGCCGCGCGCGATATTCCGCCGACCAAATGGGTGCTGGTGGTGGGCACCAATATTCCGGCGTGGGATGCCCAGGTCGGCTGGACGGGCCAGTTCGTCGGGGCAACCACACGTTTGCCCAGTGATAAATACTCCGGCGGCCCTGGCAGTAGCGTGGGTGATCTGTTCTACGACCAGTACGGCAACAAGCGCTACAACACCCAGGGCCTGTTCGCCAAATGGAAACCCCAACAGGCTTATCTGAAAGGCACCGAGGTGAACTTCACCGTGGACAACCTGTTCAACAACAACTTCCGCCCGGCACTGAGCGGCGACCGCGCCTACACCAAGGGCCGTGATGCCAAGGTCAGCATCACCCGCTTCTTCTGAAAAACTGTACGGATAAATCCGCACTCAGCTGTAGGCCCGCAACCGGCGGGGGATGTGGCTAGATGGGCTTCCCTTGAAGCCCTCTCGTTTTGGTTGCCCCATGAGTTCGCGCGAAAATACCGGCATGGCCCTCGGCCTGCTGGGCGTCATCATCTTCAGCCTGACCCTGCCCTTCACCCGCATCGTGGTGCAGGAAATCCACCCGTTGCTCAACGGCCTGGGCCGAGCGTTGTTTGCGGCGATCCCGGCGGCGGCGCTGTTGCTGTGGCGCCGCGAACGCTGGCCGACCTGGCGCCAGGTGCGCGGGCTGTGCCTGGTGATCGCGGGGGTGATCCTCGGTTTCCCGGTGCTGTCAGCCTGGGCCATGCAGACCTTGCCGGCGTCCCACGGCGCATTGGTCAACGGCCTGCAACCGCTGTGCGTGGCGCTGTATGCGGCGTGGCTGTCCCATGAGCGGCCATCGAAAGCTTTCTGGGCCTGCGCAGCGCTGGGCAGTGGATTGGTGTTGAGTTACGCGCTGATTACCGGCGCCGGTAGCATCCAGGCCGGTGATTTGCTGATGCTCGGTGCGATTGCGGTGGGCGGCCTGGGGTATGCCGAAGGCGGTCGATTGGCCAAGGAAATGGGCGGCTGGCAGGTGATCTGCTGGGCGCTGGTGCTGTCGACGCCGGTGCTGATCGGCCCGGTGTGGTACCTGGCGGCGCAGCATCAAGGCGCGATTTCGATGCGCGCGTGGTGGGCGTTTGGCTATGTGTCGCTGTTCTCACAGTTCCTGGGGTTCTTTGCCTGGTACGCCGGGTTGGCCATGGGCGGGATTGCGCGGGTCAGCCAGATCCAGCTGTTGCAGATCTTCTTCACCATCGCGTTTTCGGCGCTGTTTTTTGGTGAACACATCGAGCCGATAACCTGGCTGTTTGCGTGTGGGGTGATCGTGACGGTGATGCTGGGGCGCAAGACGGCGGTGCGACCTGCGCCCGTAGCATTGGCCGATCAGGCCAGGTAACCATCCGCGCGCAGCAGGGTTTCCAGGCAGTGTTCGGTGATGTGGTAGAACGCCTTGAGTTGCTGGATCTTCTCCAGCAACTGCGCGTTGTCCAGTGGCTCTGAGCGTTTTACGGCCAGGATCATCTTGTTCTTGTTGGTGTGCTCCAACGAGATGAACTCGAACACCTTGGTCTCATAACCGCAGGCTTCGAGGAACAACGCCCGCAAACTGTCGGTGACCATTTCGGCCTGCTGGCCCAGGTGCAGGCCGTATTGCAGCATCGGCTTGAGCAGCACCGGGCTCTGGATCTGCAGGCGGATCTGTTTGTGGCAGCACGGCGAGCACATGATGATCGACGCGCCGGAACGGATGCCGGTGTGGATCGCATAGTCGGTGGCAATGTCGCAGGCATGCAGGGCGATCATCACCTCCAGTTCGCTGGGGGCCACGCTGCGCACGTCGCCACACTTGAACACCAGCCCAGGGTGCTCCAGGCGGGCGGCGGCGATGTTGCACAGGGTCACCATGTCTTCGCGCAATTCAACGCCGGTCACTTCGCCCTCGGCCTTGAGGGTGTTGCGCAGGTAGTCGTGGATGGCGAACGTCAGGTAGCCCTTGCCCGAGCCGAAGTCGGCAACGCGCACCGGCTGGTCCAGCTTCAGCGGTGACGAGGTCAGCGCATGGCTGAACACTTCGATGAACTTGTTGATCTGCTTCCATTTGCGCGACATCGACGGGATCAGCGCCTGCCTGGCGTCAGTCACCCCCAGGTCGGCGAGGAACGGCCGGCTCAGGTCAAGGAAGCGGTTTTTCTCGCGGTTATGCTCAGCCGATGGCGCTTCGCGCAGTTGCTGCGGCTTGCTTCTGAACAGCGAGCTTTTGTTCTTCTTGCTGTATTCCAGCTGGGCTTCGTCGGTCAGCGACAGCAGGTGCGCGTTCTTGAACGGGGCCGGCAGCAACTCGGCAATCGCTGCCACACCCTCGGCCACCGGGAAGTTCTTGGTGATATCGCGGGTCTTATAGCGGTAGACGAAGGACAGGCACGGCTGCTCCTTGACCGTTACCGGCTTGATGATCAGCCGTTGCAACTCGGCTTCATCGCCGACGTACTTGGCCAGCACCAGCTTGATAAAGGCATTCTGCGCGAGGCTTGCGCTCAGCAGTTCGATGAACTGGGCATGATGATCCGGTTGAGCAGTGACAGACATGAACAAAAACGCCTCGGGCAGGGAATGCCGGGCATTTTAGGGGGTATAGCGATTCAGGGCACGGGGTTATTTGATCAGTGGTCATTGGATGGAACACCACAGAACCCAATGTGGGAGGGGCGGTGCGACGGTTCGACTTGCCCCCGATAGCAGTAGATCAGCCAATGAATCGGGTGACTGACACACCGCTATCGGGGGCAAGTCGAACCGTCGCACCGCCCCTCCCACATTTTTTGCCCAACACTGAGTTTTATTCGAGTACGACCAGGCGATTGGGCAGTTCATTGCGGGTTTGCGTCACCGGCACATGTACCTTCAACAACTCGCCACAGGCCTCGATGCACGCCACAAACCCCGCCAGCGTCTGCCCTTGCTTCACCTGCTGGGTAAATGCCTTGACGATCCCATCCCAGTTGCTGTCATCCAGGCGACTGGAAATGCCGTCATCCACCAGGATCTCCACGTACCGCTCGGCCTCACTGACAAAAATCAGCACACCGGTGCTGCCCAGGGTGTGATGCAGGTTCTGCTCGAGGAACTGGCGTCGCGCCAGGTTGGAGGCGCGCCAGTGGCGCACCGAACGCGGGATCAACCGTGTCGTCACCTTGGGCAGGCGGAACACCAGGCACAGCACGATGAAGGTCGCCCATTGCGCCAGCAGCAAGGTGTACATGGTCAGGTAGCCCGACAGGTAATGCACCACTCCCGGCACCACCAACGCGATCAGGCTGGCCCACAGCAGCGGGATGTAGGCGTAGTCATCGGCGCGGGCGGCCAGCACGGTCACCAGCTCCGCGTCGGTGGTCTTTTCCACGCGGGCGATCGCCTCAGCGACTTGGCGCTGCTCGTGTTCAGTCAGTAATGCCATGGTTGTGCTTGCTCTCTCATTATTATCATCACCAGCCGCCTGAAGCCCCGCCACCGCCAAAGCCGCCACCGCCGCCGCGGAAACCACCGCCGCCGCCCCCGCCACCACCGCCGCGTCCGCTGCTGCTGAGAATCGCCAGCAGGATCGCGCCCACCGGCAGGCCCAGGCGATTGCACAGCCACAACACGCCGATCAGCAGGATAAACAGACCGATGGAAAACCCGGGATTATCCTTGGCAAAGTTGGCGTCCGCCACATGGGCCGGCACGGCCAGCGGTTCGCCGCTCACCACCTGCACCATCGCCGCCACACCGTCGCTGATGCCCTGGCTGAAGTTACCGGCCTTGAACTTGGGTGCAATCACCTGGTTGATGATCACCCACGACTGCGCATCGGTGAGCACACCTTCCAGGCCGTAGCCGACTTCGATGCGCAATTTGCGCTCATCGCGGGCGACGATCAACAGCGCGCCGTTGTCCTTGCCCTTTTGGCCGATGCCCCACTGGCGGCCCAGTTGATAACCGAAGTCCTCAATCGGCACGCCCTGCAGGTCGGGCACGGTGACCACCACGATCTGGTCGCCGGACGTCTGCTCCAGCGCCTGCAATTGCTGGGTCAGTTGCGCACGCGTGGCCGGGTCGATCATCTGGGCGTTGTCCACCACCCGCCCGGTCAGCGCCGGGAGAGTCAGCGCCGCCTGGGCCACGCCCACGCAGGCCAGAAGCCACAGCGCCAGGCCTATCCGTAATAAACGCATCGACACCTCAGCGCAGCCTTATTTGAACTTCACTTGCGGCGCTTTATCGGCATCGGCACTGGTGGCTTCAAACGTGGCGCGGACCGGCAAGTCGCTGTACATCACGCTGTGCCACAGGCGGCCAGGGAAGGTGCGGATCTCGGTGTTGTAGGCCTGCACCGCCTGGATGAAATCGCGACGGGCCACGGCGATACGGTTTTCGGTGCCTTCAAGCTGGGATTGCAGGGCCAGGAAGTTCTGGTTGGCCTTAAGGTCCGGGTAGCGCTCGGACACCACCATCAAACGACTGAGCGCGCCGCTCAAGCCGTCCTGGGCTTGCTGGAACTGCTTGAGTTTTTCCGGGTTGTCGAGGGTGCTGGCATCCACCTGGATCGAGGTGGCCTTGGCCCGCGCTTCGATCACGGCGGTGAGGGTGTCCTGCTCATGGGCGGCATAGCCCTTGACCACTTCCACCAGGTTGGGGATCAGGTCGGCGCGGCGTTGGTACTGGTTCTGCACCTGGCCCCAGGCGGCCTTGGCCTGTTCGTCCAGGGTCGGGATGTTGTTGATGCCGCAACCGCTGAGCACCGTACCGATCAATAGCAAAACCGCGGCTTTCAAGCCCCAGCGGTAACCTTGTGCTGCTTGCATGGTGTTTCTCCTGGCGAACCTTGATGGAATTGGGCACCGGTAAGGCATAATCCGCTGCCACGACTGGATTGCATCGAATCAATCAGCTAAAAAGATGCCCACCGCTAATAAGAGTTCCGAAGTGTGCGGCATTTGTCGGTATAACACTCGAACAACAACATTACGTTCACCACATTTTGGCAGAACAGCGCATTTTCGCTGTGCAGTGAGCCGAAAAAGGATATTCATGAAGAAGCTGTGTTTGCTCGGCCTTGTTGCCACGCTGGCCACCCACCCCGCCTGGGCAGAAACAAAGCCTGCTGCGCTCAAGGACAAGGACGCCTTCGTCAGCGACCTGCTCAAGCAGATGACCCTCGATGAAAAGATCGGCCAATTGCGCCTGATCAGCATCGGCCCCGAAATGCCCCGCGAGCTGATCCGCAAGGAAATCGCCGCCGGCCGCATCGGTGGCACGTTCAACTCCATCACTCGCCCGGAAAACCGTCCGATGCAGGACGCGGCCATGCGCAGCCGCTTGAAGATCCCGATGTTTTTCGCCTACGACGTGATCCACGGCCACCGCACCATCTTCCCGATCAGCCTGGCCCTGGCCTCCAGCTGGGACATGGACGCCATCGGCCGCTCCGGGCGCATCGCCGCCCAGGAAGCCGCCGCCGACAGCCTCGACATCACCTTCGCGCCGATGGTCGACATCTCCCGCGACCCGCGCTGGGGGCGTACCTCCGAAGGTTTCGGTGAAGACACCTACCTGGTCTCGCGCATTGCCGAAGTGATGGTCAAGGCCTTTCAGGGCGTCAGCCCCGCGAATGCCGACAGCATCATGGCCAGCGTCAAACACTTCGCCCTGTATGGCGCAGTGGAAGGCGGCCGCGACTACAACGTGGTCGACATGAGCCCGGTCAAGATGTACCAGGACTACCTGCCGCCGTACCACGCGGCGATCAAGGCCGGTTCCGGCGGCGTAATGGTGGCGCTGAACTCGATCAACGGCGTGCCCGCCACCGCCAATACCTGGCTGATGAACGACCTGCTGCGCAAGGACTGGGGCTTCAAGGGCCTGGCCGTGAGCGACCATGGCGCGATCTTCGAACTGATCAAGCACGGCGTGGCCAAGGATGGGCGTGAAGCCGCGAAACTGGCGATCAAGGCCGGCATCGACATGAGCATGAACGACACGCTGTACGGCAAGGAACTGCCCGGCCTGCTCAAGTCCGGCGAGATCGAACAAAGTGACATCGACAACGCCGTGCGCGAAGTGCTCGGCGCCAAGTACGACATGGGCCTGTTCAAGGACCCGTACCTGCGCATCGGCAAGGCCGAGGATGACCCGGCCGACACCTACGCCGAAAGCCGCCTGCACCGCAGCGAGGCCCGCGACATCGCGCGCCGTAGCCTGGTGTTGCTGAAAAACCGGGACAACACCCTGCCGCTGAAAAAATCCGCGACCATCGCCCTGGTCGGTCCGTTGGCCAAGGCGCCGATCGACATGATGGGCAGCTGGGCCGCCGCCGGCAAACCCGAGCAATCGGTGACCCTGCTCGACGGCATGAACGCGGTGATCGGCGAAAAAGGCAAGATCATCTATGCCCGTGGCGCCAACATCACCAACGACAAGGCAGTGGTCGACTACCTGAACTTCCTCAACTTCGATGCGCCGGAAGTGGTCGATGACACCCGACCAGCCCAAGTGATGATTGACGAAGCGGTCAAGGCTGCCAAGGATGCCGATGTGGTGGTGGCCGCCGTGGGCGAGTCCCGTGGCATGTCCCACGAATCCTCCAGCCGCACCGACCTGAACATCCCGCAAAGCCAGCGCGACCTGATCAAAGCCCTCAAAGCCACCGGCAAGCCGCTGGTCCTGGTGCTGATGAACGGTCGCCCGCTGTCGATTCTGGAAGAGAACCAACAGGCCGACGCCATCCTGGAAACCTGGTTCGCCGGCACCGAAGGCGGCAACGCCATCGCCGACGTGCTGTTCGGCGACTACAACCCGTCGGGCAAGCTGCCGATCACCTTCCCGCGTTCGGTGGGGCAGATTCCGACCTACTACAACCACCTGACCATCGGCCGACCATTCACCCCAGGCAAACCGGGCAACTACACTTCGCAGTACTTCGATGACACCACCGGGCCGCTGTTCCCGTTTGGGTATGGCTTGAGCTACACCACATTCGGCCTGTCGGACATGGCGCTGTCGTCCACCACCCTGAACAAGACCGGCAAGCTCGACGCCAGCGTGACGGTGAAGAACACCGGCAAGGTCGATGGCGAAACCGTGGTGCAGCTGTATATCCAGGACGTGGCCGGTTCGATGATCCGCCCGATCAAGGAGCTGAAGAACTTCCAGAAGGTCATGCTCAAGGCGGGCGAAGAGCGCACCTTGCACTTCACCATCACCGAGGAAGACTTGAAGTTCTACAACACCCAGCTCAAGTACGCGGCCGAGCCAGGCGAGTTCAATGTGCAGATCGGGTTGGATTCCCAGGACGTACAACAGCAAACCTTCGAACTGCTGTAAACATGTGGGAGGGGGCTTGCCCCCGATAGCGGTGGTTCAGTCAATATTTTCAGTGACTGACACCCTGCAATCGGGGGCGAGCCCCCTCCCACATTTGCCTCCCAGTGAACTGGCTAGCCGCGTCTATCCAGAAGGTTCACCACCAACCGATCAATCCACCCCCACACCCGCTGCTTCACCCGCCGCCACAACGGCCGCGACTTCCACGCCTCCAGGCTCACCGCCTGGCTCTGGGCAAAATCCCGCTCGAAACTGCCCGCCACCGCCCGCGTCAATTCAGGGTCCAACGCCTCCAGGTTGGCATCCAGGTTGAAGCGCAGGTTCCAGTGGTCGAAGTTGCACGAGCCCACACTGACCCAGTCATCCACCAGCACCATCTTCAGGTGCAGGAAACACGGCTGATACTCAAAAATCTGCACGCCCGAACGCAGTAAACGTGGGTAGTAACGATGCCCGGCATAGCGCACGGACGGGTGATCGGTACGCGGGCCGGTGAGCAGCAAACGCACTTCCACACCCCGCCCCGCCGCCCGGCGCAGAGCACGACGCACGCCCCAGGTCGGCAGGAAGTACGGAGTCGCCAACCAGATACGCGTCTTGCTGCTGTTCAAGGCACGGATCAACGATTGCAAAATGTCCCGGTGTTGGCGGGCATCGGCATAGGCCACACGCCCCAGACCCGGTCCGGTGGCGGGCATCCTGGGCAAGCGTGGCAAGCCGAAATGGGTGGCGGGTTTCCAGGCGCGGCGCGCGTTGTTGGCGTGCCATTGGCGGTCGAACAGGGCTTGCCAGTCGAGCACCAGGGGGCCGCTGATTTGCACCATCACTTCGTGCCAGTCGGCACTGTCGTTGCCCGGCGTCCAGAATTCATCGGTCACGCCGGTGCCGCCGACAAAGGCGATGTCCTGGTCGATCAACAGCAGTTTGCGATGGTCGCGGTACAGGTTGCGCATCCAGCGGCGCCAGCGCAGGCGATTGTAGAAGCGCAGTTCCACACCGGCATCGGTCAAGCGCCTGCGCAGCCCGAGGGTAAACGCCAGGCTGCCGTAATCATCGAACAGGCAGCGCACCTGCACACCGCGTTCGGCGGCCAGCACCAGCGCCTGCACCATGGCTTCGGCGCAGGCGCCGGCTTCCACCAGGTACAACTCCAGCTCGACTTGCCGCTCGGCGCGGGCGATACCCACCAGCATCTGCGGGAAAAAACTCGGCCCGTCGATCAACAACTCGAAACGGTTGGCGCTGCGCCACGGGAACACCGCGCCACTCACGTCAGCGCGCCGTAAAGATCAGCACCGCACCCACCGGCACCGACAGACTGATCGACTTGAGCCCCGCCGCCTTGCGCAGTGCGGCCACACCCGGCGCCAGGTCGAAGTCCTCGGCATGCACCACCAGCGGCTCCAGGGTGACCACCTGGAAACGCCGGTCATCCAGGCGCGTGGCCAGCAGCTCGGCGCTGTAGGTCTGGGTCTTGCCGTGCAGCGTCACGGATAACGGCAGGCGCAATTCAAGCTGCGCGCCGGGGGCCAGGTCGTTGATGGGTTGCAGGTTGATTTGCGCGTTGATCAGCGCCTCGGGGAACGTCTTGATCTCGAACAGCTGATTGCGCATGCGCTCGTCGCGCAGCGGGATGCCGCTGTTGACGGACTCCAGCTCCACCTCAAGCTGCGCCGCGCCCTTGCTGTCGACCTTGCCATGCAACACCAGGAAGCGATGCACTTCGGCGATTTCGGTGTTCTTGGTGGTGACGAACGACAGCCGCGAGGACTCGTTATCCAGGTACCAGTCGGCATGGGCAGGCACGGCAGCGGCGGCCAACAGGGCGAAAGCCAGGGGTTTGATCACAGAAGCGTTGAACATTGCAGACTCGTGGGGCGAAAAACCTGGACGAACCTTAACCGGATCGCGAGGGTTACGCCAATGCGCGCTGCACTTCGCGCACCGTCTCTTCCAGGCTGGCCAGGTGCAGGTTCAACACCCGCTCAACCGGCGCCTGATGCATCGGCCAATGCAGCGCCATGCTCCCAACCAAGCGACCATTGGCGCGCACTGGCAAGGCCACGGCGCGAATCAGAAACGGCAGGCGCACCGGATACTCCCAATACCCCTCGGTGCGCTGGCCGAAGCCCTGATGCTGGGTTTGTTCGCAGGCCTGGTACTGCTCGTCCGCCGCCACCTGGTCGCGGCCCGCCAAACGTTGAACCTCTTCGGCCGGCAATTGGGTCAGGCAGGCCTTGCCCATCGCTGAATGAAACAGGCTGGCGTGCTGGCCGACGATCTGGCAATTGTTCGGGTAGAGCTTGCGCAACACACTGGGAATCGCGCTTTCCATGACCTCCAGGCGCTCGCCATCAAAACAGGACAAATCCACCACCAACCCGGTGCGCTCACTGAGCTCCAGCAGCCAAGGCGCTGCGCTTTCCACCACCTGGCGCTTGAAGCGTTGCTGGGTGTCGCCGAACAAACGTTGGGCACGCAGGCGGTAACGACGATCGCTCAAGCCGCGATAGACCCAACCCTGCTCCTGCAACGTCAGCAACATGCGCGACACTGTGGCCTTGGGCAGACGTGTGAGGTAATGCAACTCCTCCAGCCCCAGGGCCTGGTGCTCGCCCAGCAACTCGACGATTGCCAGTGCGCGCTCGACCGAGCGTACGGTGCCTGTCTCCATGTTCGATCTCCCTGTTGCCGATGGATGATCATTGTTCACAGCAAGATACAGGCCCGGTCGTGGCTCAACCCGTCGGTTCAAGGCACGTCGGCGGTCGACGCTGCCCCCATTGCGTCAGCTGTTCATGAGCATAGGCCAATTGCAACACCGCCCGATCCGCCTGGGCCGGGCCGATGATCTGCAGGCCCATGGGCAGGCCCTGGGGGTTGAAGCCCACCGGGATGCTCATGCTCGGCAGCCCTGCGAGGGTCGGGCCGATTACCACTTCCATCCAGCGGTGATAGGTGTCCATCTCACGCCCGCCAACGTGGCGCGGCCAGGGTTGTTGTGCCTCGAAAGGGAACACTTGGGCAGTCGGTAACAGCAGGAAATCGTAGTGCTCGAACAGTTTGGCGAGGGCGCGATACCACGCGCTGCGATCGACCGACGCCTGGTACACCTGCTGGGCCGTCAGATTCAGGCCGCCCTCGACTTCCCATTGCGCTTCGGGCTTGAGCAGCGCACGTTTCTGAGGGTTGGCGTAGGCCGCGCCGAGGTTGCCGTGCACCAGCCAGTGGCGATGCACCAACCAACTGCGCCACAGCCGCGCCATGGAAAAGTCCGGCTGACAGCTTTCCACTGTGCACCCCAACGCGATGAAATCATCGAGGGCTGATTCGCACAGGCTCAGCACACCGTCGTCCATCGGCAGGTAGCCGTTGTAATCCCCCAGCCAACCCAGGCGTGCGCCCTTGAAATCACGCTGCAAAGGTTGGCCGAACACCGTCGGATCGTCCTTGGACGACAATGGCACCCGAGGGTCATAACCCGCCTGGATACCCAGCAACCGCGCTACATCCGTCACGCTGCGGCCCATCGGGCCTTCGGTGCCCAACTGCTGCACGAACACTTCAGGCATAGGCCCGTGAGGTACGCGGCCTTGTGACGGACGCAAGCCAAACACATTGTTGAACGCCGCCGGGTTGCGCAGCGAGCCCATCATGTCGCTGCCATCGGCCACCGGCAGCATGCGCAGCGCCAGGGCCACGGCCGCCCCGCCGCTGCTACCGCCGGCTACCAGGCTGGGGTCGTAGGCATTGAGAGTGGTGCCGAACAGCGTGTTGTAGGTCTGCGAACCCAGGCCGAACTCCGGCACGTTGCTCTTGCCGACGAGGATCGCGCCACTGGCCCGCACCCGAGCCACGCTGATGGCGTCTTCAGTGGGCACGTGCTCGGCGAACAAGGGCGAACCCAGCGTCGTACGCAAGCCTTTGGTAGCCGCCAGATCCTTGATCGCCTGGGGCATGCCGTGCATCCAGCCACGTGACTGGCCCTGGTCCAACTCGCGATCACGTTCCCGCGCCTCGGCCAACACGTCATCGGCATCGCGCAGCGACACCAGCGCATTCACCCTCGGATTGAAGCGCTGAATCTGCGCCAGATAGGCCTGCATCACCTCTACGCACGACACTTGTCGCGCGTGGATTGCCCGCGACAGTTCGGTGGCATCCCAATCAACAATACTCAAGGCTTCACCTCTTTGGAAAACGGCAGCGGTCGCTTGGCCCGCGGTGCCTCATGCATGCAGTAAGTGCCCAGCAGTGTCAGCACGCAAGCGAACAAGACATAGAAGGAGGGCGCGACGGGCGTGCCCAGCACTTTGGTCAGCCACGTGACGATCAACGGTGCGAAACCGCCGAACACCATGACCGCCACGTTATAGGCGACCGATACACCGGTCGAGCGAACTTCGATGGGAAACTGCTCGGCCAATGCCGTCGGTGCCGGCCCGAAAAAACCACCGATGGCGGTGCACAGCAGCACCTGCATCGCCAGCAGCCGCTCGATGGACGGTGCGGCGGCGACCCACACGTACAGCGGATAAACCATGACGAAGAATGCGAGGGTGAATGCCATCAACACCGGCCGCCGCCCCAGGCGATCCGAGAGCAGCCCGGACAGTGGAATCACCACGGTCATCAGCGCCACCGCAAACATCTGCACCATCAATACCTGGTCCAGTGGCAGACCAAGGCTTTTGTGGGCGAAGGTCGGCATGTTCACCAGCACCACATAGAACGACACCGTCGCACCACAGGCCAGGCCCATGGAGACGAGGATGCTGCGTCTGTGCTCGCGCACCACCTGCACCAGGCTCGGCGCCGGGCCGCTCGCCTGTTTGCGTGCCTCGATGAACTCCTCTGGATCTTCCATGTGCCGACGAATCCACAGGCCCACCGGGCCAATCAGCAAACCGAACACGAAGGGCAAGCGCCACCCCCACAGGTCGAGGGTTTGCGGCGAAAAGAAATGCGTGACCGCCGCCACCATCGCTGCGCCGCCGAACACGGCCAGGCATTGCCCCACCAATTGCCAGGAGCCATATAAGCCCTTGCGATGGGCCGGAGCGCTTTCCACCAGAAACGCTGTTGCGCTCGCGTATTCACCGCCGGTGGCAAACCCTTGAAGCATGCGCGCCACCACGATCAACAACGGCGCGCCCATGCCCATGGCGGCGTAGTTGGGCGCGAACGCGATCAATGCGATGGACACGGTCATCAGCCGGATAATCAACTGCATCGCGGCCTTGCGGCCTTTGCGGTCGGAATAGATCCCCAGCAGGATGCCCCCCACCGGGCGCATGAAAAAGCCCACGCCAAAAGTAGCCAAGGCCATCAACAGCGATGCGTACTCGTCATCCGAAGGAAAAAACTGCCGGGCAATGATGCTCGCCAGAAAGCCGTAGACAATGAAGTCATACCATTCCAGCGCATTACCGATTACGGCCGCCACCACTTGGCGGGTGCGGGACACACCTGGTTTTGCAGTCTGCATGAGGAACACTCCATTCAACCGATCGAGGGAAAGGGTCCAGCGGCAGAAAAAGAAGGTCGTCAGGCAGGCTTGAGCCAGCTCTCGGCCAGCGCGCCCCAATAGGCGGCCCCCGTCAGCAGGATGTCGTCGTTGAAGTCATAGGCGGGGTTATGCACCATCGGCCGCGACACGCCATTGCCGATGAACAGATAGCTGCCGGGGCAGCGTTGCAGCATCCAGGCGAAGTCTTCGCTGCCCATCAGCGTGCGGGTGTTGCCGTCCACCGCATCGGCGCCGAGCAAGGCGACGCCGACCTGGCGAGCGAACTCGGTTTCTTCGGCGTGATTGACCAGCACCGGATAGGCCGGGCGGTGTTCGATCTGCGCCGTGCAGCCAAAGCTGGCGGCCTGGGTGTGGATGATGGCGAGCACGCGCTCCAGCATCTGTTCGCGCACCTTGGGGTTGAGCGCGCGCAGGCTCAGACGCAACAGCGCCTCTTGGGGAATCACATTGGCTGCCTGGCCCGCTTGCAGCGCGCCCACCGTGACCACGGCCGCTTCCTGAGTGTCGATATTGCGCGCCACCACCGTCTGCAACGCCATGACCATGCTCGCCGCCGCTACCAACGGGTCCACCGTCAGATGTGGCATGGAGCCATGGCCGCCAACGCCTTCGAGGGTCACCGTGAGCAAGTCCTGCGACGCCATCATCGGCCCGACGCGCAACCCCAGATGCCCCGCCGGCAGCCCCGGCATGTTGTGCATGCCAAACAATCCATCGCAGGGGAAGCGCTCCAGCAAACCATCGGCCAACATGGCTTCGGCACCACCCTGGCCCTCTTCGGCAGGCTGGAAAATCAGGTTCAACGTGCCGTCGAATTGCCGCGTCGCCGCCAGGTAACGCGCGGCGCCAAGCAGCATGGTGGTGTGGCCGTCATGCCCGCAGGCGTGCATGCAACCGGCGTGCTGGCTGGTGTAGGCCGCGCCGGTAGTTTCGATGATGGGCAACGCATCCATGTCAGCGCGAATGCCCAGGGTGCGCGAGCTGCTGCCATTGCGCAGCACGCCCACCACGCCGGTCTTGCCGATGCCGGTGTGCACCTCATAGCCCCATTCCCTCAGGGACTGCGCCACGAGGGCCGAGGTGCGGTTCTCTTCGAAACCGAGTTCAGGATGGGCGTGAATGTCGTGGCGCACGGCGCGCAAGTCGCCGGCAACGTCGCTGAGCCAATCCAGGATGTGCTGGTGTGGGCGCATGGTGATTCTCCTCACAGGCGGGTGTTCCCGTTCTTGTTTGCTGCACATCGCCAGATAACCGCGAAGTCCGCAGGAGGACAATCAAAGGTGGTTCCACTCTGTGGAACCTCAGGGCTCCAGGCGACACCCCTGGCGGTCGCCCAGCCACCTCGCCGTGTGCGTGCGCCCCAACCCGCTCGCCGCTACCTCACTGCGCTCCGGGTTATCGCTGAACGCACTGGTCGGCACGTACTGCTTCACATACCCCCGGCAATACGCCGCCGGATTGTTCTGCACATACCGGCACGAACAGTATTCCTTGGCCGTATACGCCGCGATGATGTCGGGGAAGGCTTGCAGGTTGACGCGTTCGTGCCAGCCCCACCCCAGCAACGCGAGCAACAGCAACAGCAACAGGCAGGTAAACGGCCGACGACGAATCATGGTTGCACCGCCGCCAGCACGCGCTTGAGCAGTTCGTTATGGTGATAGCTGCCGTCGCGGTCATCGCCGTAGCGCACGATCACTAAATGTTTATCGGGCATCACGTATAACGCCTGGCCCCAGTGGCCGAGGGCGGCGAAGGTGTCGGCGGGGGCGTCGGGCCAGGGTCTTGATGCGCCTTTATTGAGCCACCAATGACCACCGGGGACGGCTTCGTCCTGACCGGACTTGTATTTGTCGAAGGGCTGGCGATTGAAGGCGACCCAGTCTTTGGGCAGCAGTTGTTGATCGCCCCAACGCCCGTCTCGCGCCATCAGCAGGCCGACCCGTGCCAGGTCGCGGGCGGTGAGGTAGGCGTAGGACGAGGCGACGAAGGTTTCGTCGGCGTCGGTTTCCCAGGTGGCGTTGTGAATACCCAGCGGCTTGAACAGCGCATCCCACGGGTAACTCATATAGGCCTTGTGACCGAGCATGCCTTTGAGGGCGGCGGACAGGATATTGGTGTCGCCGCTCGAATAACGGAACACCTGGCCCGGCTCAGCCGTCGCGTCGGTGTCAGCGGCAAAGTCGGCCATGTCACCGCGACCACGGGTGTAGAGCATCGCCACCACTGAGGATTTGAGCGGGGCGTATTCGTAGTCTTCCTGCCAGTCCAGGCCCGAGGCCCAGTGCAGCAGGTCGGCCATGGTCACCTTGGGGTGTTGTTTCATCGGCGGGTAAAAGCGCGCCGCGGGATCGGAGAGTTTGAAGCGGTTCTCGCCGTAGGCCACGCCGAGCACCGTGGCCATCAGGCTTTTGCTGACCGACCAGGTCAGGTGCGGGGTACTGGCGGTGGTGGGCGCGGCGTAGCGCTCATAGAGGATCACACCATCGCGGATCACCAGCAGCGCATCGGTGCGGATGCCTTTGCGGGTGGCATCGTCACGCGGCGGGAACGCGTAGGCATCGAGGGCATCGACAGCGGGGCCTTCGAGCGGCGTGGCCTTGGTCCAGTCCTTGTCAGGCCAGGTTTCGGCATGAGCGGCAACAGTGACAAACAGCAGGGCAACACACAACAGGCCTCTGACCATGGACGCAGACTCAAGGAACGATCAAACCCGGGAGGCTAGCCAACGCCAATGACCGTTTGAAGACACCGCTCTGTTCTTGAAGGCATACGCCACTTCAATAGCCTTTGTTGGTGAAGGCCCTCCCCGCTTGCCCCAACGTTCCTCTCGCCCCTTAAACACCAAAGCGGCGTGGCCGTTTGATTCATAGACGCCCATCCGGCCCTGGGCCAACTGCTCAGGCGGCACACCCTCCACCTCGTCCCAAACACCTAGCCGCCTGAATGCATATTCAAGGCGGCCGCCGCTATTCAGCACGTGCATCGCCTCGGTGAAGCTCGCCGGGCCAGATTCCTGATACCGTTTGGCGCTGACCGCGAACATGAAATTGGCATACAGCACCGTCATCGGATCTTCGCCTTTAAGCTGCGCAACAGCTGCGGCCTGTTTCAATTCGTCCTTCGTCAAGAACGTCGATTCCCCGTTTCTGAGCGTGACATGGTAGCCGTCAGCCGTTTCACGCACCGATTTGAATACGTCCGTAGGACGCTTGCCAAATTGCATCATCACCGCCTTGATCGCCGCAACAGTCGAGCAATTTGCTTTGTTCCACTGACTGAAATCGCCCCAGATATTTCCGACTTTCCCTCCACCGGTGGACGCCGCAGGTTTGTAGTCAAATAGTTTCTCTCCCGAAACATTGGGCTTTTGACTCATCTTTTCCCCATAGGTACGACCATCTTCACCCCGTATACCGGTACCCCCTTCCAGAGGCGCAGGGACTGAAAAGAAAGTCGGCGGGAAGGCCGATGGTGTCGTCTCAGGACGCGGGAAAAACTGCATAGCAACGGGATTTGGCATAGGTCAGCGCTCTGAAAAGCGGAGCCTTTCTGAAGCTCCTGACAGCATGAAGGCCCAACTGCCTTCAAACCCGGCAACTGGGTGGCCAATACCCTTCCTTGGGTTCCCGCAGTCTTCTGCCCTGCGGCTTGCAAGGCGCTGTCATCCAAGCGTCACCATAACTTCATGGAGATGACACCGAGCCTACATAGCCTGAGTTTGGACAACAAAGTCGACCGGCCGAAATCGTGGCCGGCACTCGGAGACTCGCCATGACTCAGATCGCCCGCATCAGCGACACCGGCAATGAACGCCGTCTGCAAGCCGAACGCCTGGTTGGCGCGCAGGCGTTGCAGGAAGCCCAGGCCCTGCGGTTCAACGTGTTCAGCGGCGAGTTCAACGCCAAGCTGAAAGGCGCGGAACTGGGCCTGGACATGGATGACTATGATGTTCACTGCAGCCACATCGGTGTGCGGGACTTGAACAGCGGTCGACTGGTGGCCACCACCCGTTTGCTGGACCATCAGGCGGCCAGCACCCTGGGCCGGTTCTACAGCGAAGAAGAATTCAGCCTGCATGGCCTGCTGCACCTGCAAGGCCCGATCCTGGAGATCGGCCGCACCTGCGTCGACCCGGCTTACCGCAACGGCGGCACCATCGCGGTGTTGTGGGGCGAGTTGGCTGAGGTGCTTAACCAGGGCGGCTACAGCTACCTGATGGGCTGCGCGAGCATTCCGATGCACGACGGCGGCATCCAGGCCCACGCGATCATGCAGCGCCTGCGCGAGCGCTACCTGTGCAACGAACACCTGCGCGCCGAACCGAAAAAGCCGCTGCCGGCGCTGGACTTGCCCTCCAACGTGATCGCGGAGATGCCGCCGTTGCTCAAGGCCTACATGCGCCTGGGTGCAAAGATCTGCGGCGAGCCGTGCTGGGATGAGGATTTCCAGGTGGCCGATGTGTTCATCCTGCTCAAGCGCGATGAACTGTGCCCGCGTTACGCGCGCCACTTCAAGGCTGCAATGTGATGAGCCGCCTGCGGGTTTACGGGCGCATTGCCCGCGTGCTGGTGGTGGTGGCGCTGGGCTTGAGCATGGCCAGTGTGTTTGGGGTGTTCGAGCGTTTGGGGATCGCCAATTCGATGGTGCGGCGCCAGCGTTGGTCGCGTTTTTTCATGGCGCGCCTGACCAACGCCCTGCCCTTTCGCGTGACGGTGCACGGCGAATTGCCAACGCAGCCGATGCTGTGGGTGAGCAATCACGTGTCCTGGACCGATATTCCGCTGCTCGGTGCCGTGGCGCCGATGTCATTCCTGTCCAAGGCCGAAGTGCGCACCTGGCCGGTGGCTGGCTGGTTGGCGGCCAAGGCTGGCAGCTTGTTTATCCGCCGGGGTTCGGGCGACAGCCAGTTGATCCGCAAGCAGATGACCCGCCACCTGGAACAACAGCACCCGCTGTTGATGTTCCCGGAAGGCACCACCACCGACGGGCGCAGCCTGCGTACGTTCCACGGGCGCCTGCTGGCCAGTGCGATCGATGCGGATGTGTCGCTGCAACCCGTGGCGATCCGTTACCTGCGTGATGGGCAAGTGGACCCGCTGGCACCCTTTATTGGCGACGATGATTTGCTCTCGCACTTGATGCGCTTGTTTGCCAATGACCAGGGCGATGTGGAAATCCATGTGCTCACGCCGATTGCCTGTGCCGGGCAGGAGCGTGCGGCGCTGGCGTATCAGGCGCAGCAGGCGGTGCAGAAGGCGTTGTTCGGGCCGGTGCCGGAAGCGGAACATGTGGATGCTCGACCAGCATTCGCTGCCTGAACTCAAGTGAACACCGTTCAAATGTGGGAGGGGGCTTGCCCCCGATTGGGGTGTGTCAGTCACTGCATGCTTTGACTGAACCATTGCTATCGGGGCAAGCCCCCTCCCACATTCAGCTTTACCTTGTCAGTTGGATCTGTGCGAATGCTTGCAGCTCGGGGTAGAACCGTCGGAAATCTTCACTCAGCGGCTCGTACAACTCTCGCAACTCGTGCATGGCATGCCCCAGTTCCTCGGGTTGTGTCAGCCGCCGCGAAATCCCCCGCAACACCTGCTCCATCACTGCAAACTCTCGATACGAACCCAGCCAATCATCCGCCGCCATATACGGCGCAATCTGCGCCAGTCGCCCCGGCAATTGCGGTTCGGCGGCAAGCACGCGGTACACCTGCGAGGTGAAGTGTTCCAGTGGCTGGTCGGCATACAGCGCCCAATCCCGCGCCAGGCAGTGGTCGAAAAACACATCGAGGACGATCCCGGCATAACGCCTGCGGGTCAGGCTGAAGCGTGACAACGCCTCCCCCACCAGAGGGTGGCTGTCGGTGAAGCGGTCGATGGAACGATGCAGCTGGATCGCCGATTCGATTTGCGGGCTGAACTGGCCCTGCAGGCGACCTTTGACGAAATCGCCATAGAGGCTGCCCAGCAGTTGCGCAGGAAGTTGGCCGCCCAGGTGCAGATGTGCGAGATAATTCATGGCGCGCAGTCTACCACTGCCGTCAACGTATCGTTATAACCCGATATACCGAATGAGCCTAGGCTCAGACCAAAATCATATTGGTCCATCGGGATAGACCGATATAAAGTTCGCCTCATCGCGATATAACGCTGCAAGACACCGAGCACCTGCCATGTCCATCGACCTCGACGAAATAATAAAAGCCCTGGCGCACCCAGTACGACGAGACATCCTCACCTGGCTGAAAGACCCGAAAGTGCAATTCCCCGAGCAACTGCACAACCACGAATACGGCATCTGCGCCGGGCAGATCGACCAGCGCTGCGGCTTGTCCCAGTCGACGGTATCGGCCCACCTGGCCACCCTGCAACGCGCCGGGTTGATCAGCAGCCAGAAGGCCGGCCAGTGGCACTTTTTCAAACGCAACGAGGACACCATCCAGGCCTTCCTCGCGGCGCTCACCACCGAACTCAGCGCGCACGACAGCGCCGCGTTGTAACAAGGAAACGCCAATGCCCCTCTCGCTCCTCATACTGGCCCTCAGCGCCTTCGCCATCGGCACCACCGAGTTCGTCATCATGGGCTTGTTGCCCGATGTGGCGACGGACCTGGGTGTGTCGATTCCCGGCGCCGGCTGGCTGGTGACCGGTTACGCCCTGGGCGTGGCCATCGGCGCGCCCTTCATGGCACTGGCCACCGCCAAACTGCCACGCAAGGCGGCGCTGGTAGCGTTGATGGGCATCTTCATTATCGGCAACCTGCTCTGCGCCCTGGCCAGTGACTACAACGTGCTGATGTTCGCCCGTGTGGTCACCGCGCTGTGCCACGGTGCATTCTTCGGGATTGGTTCAGTGGTGGCGGCCAACCTGGTGCCGGCCAACAAGCGTGCTTCGGCCGTGGCCTTGATGTTCACCGGCCTGACCCTGGCCAATGTGCTCGGCGTGCCGCTGGGCACCGCGCTGGGCCAGGCAGCCGGCTGGCGCTCGACCTTCTGGGCGGTGACGGTGATTGGGGTGGTGGCGTTGATCGGCCTGATCCGCTTCCTGCCGGCCAGGCGTGATGAAGAAAAACTCGACATGCGCGCCGAACTCGCCGCCCTCAAGGGCGCCGGCATCTGGCTGTCGCTGAGCATGACCGCGCTGTTTGCCGCGTCCATGTTCACCCTATTCACCTACGTCGCGCCGCTGCTCGGCGATGTCACCGGCGTGTCGCCCAAGGGCGTGACCTGGACCCTGCTGCTGATCGGCCTGGGCCTCACCGTGGGTAACATCATCGGCGGCAAGCTGGCGGACAAGCGCCTGGCGGCCACTCTGATCGGCGTGTTCATCAGCATGGCGGTGGTCTCCACGGCACTGACCTGGACCAGCGTCGCCGTGATCCCCACCGAAATCACCCTGTTCCTGTGGGCCACCGCCTCGTTTGCCGCCGTGCCTGCGTTGCAGATCAACGTGGTGACCTTCGGCAAGGCCGCACCGAACCTGGTGTCCACCCTGAACATCGGCGCGTTCAACATCGGCAACGCCCTGGGTGCCTGGGTGGGCGGCAGTGTGATTGCCCACGGTTTCGGCCTGACCAGCGTGCCCTTGGCCGCAGCGGCCCTGGCGATTCTCGCGCTGCTGGTGACGCTGATTACTTTCCGTCAGGGCGGCGATGCCGACCTGGCCCTCGCTACCCACTGATCAACTACTTAATAGAGAAAGGTGTTATCCCATGACGACTATTTTCGATCCGATCAAACTGGGCGACCTGGAACTGTCGAACCGCATCATCATGGCGCCGCTGACCCGCTGCCGTGCCGATGAAGGTCGCGTGCCCAACGCGCTGATGGCCGAGTACTACGTGCAACGCGCTTCCGCCGGGCTGATCCTCAGCGAAGCCACTTCCGTGACGCCGATGGGCGTGGGCTACCCGGACACCCCAGGCATCTGGTCCAACGACCAGGTGCGCGGCTGGGCCAACGTGACCAAGGCCGTGCACGGCGCGGGCGGCAAGATCTTCCTGCAACTGTGGCACGTGGGCCGTATCTCCCATGAGTCGTACCTGAACGGCGAAAGCCCGGTAGCCCCGAGCGCGATCCAGCCTAAAGGCCACGTCAGCCTGGTGCGTCCACTGGCGGACTACCCGACCCCACGCGCCCTGGAAACCGCGGAAATCGCCGACATCGTCGATGCCTACCGCACCGGTGCCGAGAACGCCAAGGCCGCCGGCTTCGACGGCGTGGAAATCCACGGCGCCAACGGCTACCTGCTCGACCAGTTCCTGCAAAGCAGCACCAACAAGCGCACCGATCAGTACGGCGGCTCCCTGGAAAACCGTGCACGCCTGCTGCTGGAAGTGACCGACGCCGCCATCGACGTCTGGGGCGCTGGCCGCGTGGGTGTGCACCTGGCACCGCGCGCCGACTCCCATGACATGGGCGATGACAACCTGGCGGAAACCTTTACCTACGTTGCCAGCGAACTGGGCAAGCGTGGCATCGCGTTTATCTGCTCCCGTGAGAAAGAAGGTGCGGACAGCCTTGGCCCACAACTGAAGAAAGCCTTTGGCGGCACCTACATCGCCAACGAGCGCTTCACCAAGGACAGCGCCAACGCCTGGCTGGCCTCGGGCAAGGCGGATGCGGTGGCCTTCGGTGTGCCATTCATTGCCAACCCGGACCTGCCGGCGCGCTTGAAAGCCGATGCACCGCTGAACGAAGCGCATCCGGAAACCTTCTATGCCAAAGGCCCGGTCGGCTACATCGACTACCCGACGCTGGCGCTGTAATCGTTATTCCGAAGTAGTACGACCACCCAATGTGGGAGGGGGCTTGCCCCCGATAGCGGCGTGTCAGCCAATGAATCGGGTGACTGACACTGTGCTATCGGGGGCAAGCCCCCTCCCACATTTTTGATTTCTAGCGTCCACGAGGAAACATTCCTTCACAGCCCTGCAACAAAATCGCTACAAAATACTTAGGCGGCTACCTATCAACCGCCCGCCAGCCCGTATATAAAGTCACCCCACCCATCAGGCAGAAGGACGATTGACGGTCCTTGGGCTTTACTGTTGACACAACCTGATGCAATTACGCATTTTGTCTTAATTGCGCAGGCTCGGGCTCCAGCGCAGCATGTCCAGCCCGGCGTCCACCCAGCGTTCGGCTTCCTGATGCAGTTGGAAGCTGTCGGGTACCAGCAGCCACTGGCCGATCAGCCCGTTGATGTAGGCGTGGATGCACACCGCGCCACGGGTGGTATCGAGGTTTTCCGGAAGTTGACCGCGATGGACCGCATTACGCAATGTCAGGCCGATGCGCAGGTTGCATTCCTGGCTGTGGGTCTGGCGCTGGCGACGCATGTCGCACATTTCATCGGTGAATTCGCACTTATGGAACAAGATCTCGTTGATGCGCCGGGTTTTCGGGTCCAGGGCCACTTGATGGAACAAATGAATCAACAACTTGCGCATACAGCCCAGCGGGTCGAGTTCATCCTCGCTTTCACTGGCCCTGGCCAACTCGTCCAGCGGCTCATGCAGCGTGTCGAGCAGCGCCTGGAGCAAATCGGATTTATTGCTGAAATGCCAGTAGATAGCGCCCCGCGTCACACCGGCCAGTGCGGCGATATCCGCCAGCGTGGTCCGCGCAACGCCACGTTCATAGAAGGCTTGCTCGGCGGCCTGGAGAATCTGGCTGCGCGTTTCCTGAGCTTCCTCTTTGGTGCGACGAACCATGGCAGTAAAACCTCAATCGGGACACGGTGGGTGGTGGTTGGCCACCGTCTGAATCATTGTGGGACGACACCGTCATGGGCGCCGAACGTACTAAAATCGAGGCTTTGGGCGTTGCTTTGTCAACATTCCGCGAAGCCTGTCAAGAGTTTACAAACAACCATGAACGTAAGTATATTGCGTAGCAAGCTACTTATCTACTCACAGCTTGTTTTTTACCCTTCCACACTTCTTGTGCGCACCCTGCGCGCCTGACCCGAGGATCTTCATGCAACTTAAGCCAGCTGTTACCGCTCTGGTCACTGCCGTCGCCCTGGCATCGCTGCTCAGCGGATGTAAAAAGGAAGAAGCGGCTCCGCCCGCCCAAACCCCTCAGGTCGGCGTGGTCACCATTCAACCGCAAGCCTATACCCTGACGACCGAGCTGCCAGGCCGCACCACCGCCTACCGCATCGCGGAAGTTCGCCCACAGGTCAACGGCATCATTCTCAAGCGCCTGTTCAAGGAAGGTGGCGACGTGAAGGAAGGGCAACAGCTCTACCAGATCGACCCGTCGGTGTATGACGCCACCCTGAAAAGCGCACAGGCCAGCCTGACCCAGACCAAGTCCATCTCCGACCGCTACAAGCAGTTGGTCGATGAGCAGGCCGTCAGCCGTCAGGAATACGACACCGCCGTCGCCAACCGCATGACCGCGGAAGCAAACGTTCAAACCGCCCAGATCAACGTGCGCTACACCAAAGTGTTCGCGCCGATCTCCGGGCGTATCGGCCGTTCTTCGGTAACCGAAGGCGCGCTGGTCAGCAACGGCCAGGCCGATGCCATGGCCGTCATCCAGCAACTGGACCCGATCTACGTCGACGTCACGCAGTCTTCGGCCGAAATGTTGAAACTGCGCCGCGACCTGGAAAGCGGCCAGCTGGAAAAAGCCGGCGCCAACGCGGCCAAGGTCAAGCTGACCCTGGAAGACGGCACTGCCTATGGCCAGGACGGCAAGCTGGAGTTCTCCGAAGTATCGGTCGACCAGACCACCGGCTCCGTGACCCTGCGCGCCGTGTTCCCCAACCCTGACCACACCCTGCTGCCGGGCATGTTCGTGCACGCCCAGTTGCAAGCCGGCGTGAACAGCAAGGCCATCCTGGCACCGCAACAAGGCGTGACCCGTGATATCAAAGGTATCCCGACCGCCATGGTGGTGAACAAGGACAACAAGGTCGAGCAGCGTCAACTGGTGGCCAACCGCACTGCCGGCGCCTACTGGCTGGTGGAAAAAGGCCTGGACGCCGGTGACCGCGTGATCACCGAAGGCCTGCAATTCATCAAGCCGGGCATTGAAGTCAAGGTCAAGGACGCCGACAACGCCAAGCCTGCCGGTTCTGCTCCCGCTCCTGCCGCCGCTGCTGGCCAGGGGGAGTAACCCATGTCGAAATTTTTTATCGACCGTCCCATTTTCGCCTGGGTAATTGCCCTGGTGATCATGCTGGTCGGGGCATTGTCGATCCTGAAGTTGCCCATCAACCAATACCCGGCCATCGCGCCAACCGCCATCGACATCCAGGTGACCTACCCAGGCGCGTCCGCACAAACCGTGCAGGACACCGTTGTGCAGGTGATCGAGCAACAGCTCAACGGTATCGACAACCTGCGTTATGTCGCCTCGGACAGTAACTCCGACGGCAGCATGACCATCACCGCGACGTTCAACCAGGGTACCAACCCGGACATCGCCCAGGTCCAGGTGCAAAACAAGCTGAACCTGGCGACCCCGCTACTGCCGCAAGAAGTGCAGCAGCAGGGTATCCGTGTGACCAAGTCGGTGAAGAACTTCCTGATGGTGATCGGTCTGGTGTCGGAAGACGGCAGCATGACCAAGGACGACCTGTCCAACTACATCGTGTCCAACATCCAGGACCCGATCTCGCGGACGGCAGGTGTAGGTGACTTCCAGGTGTTCGGTTCGCAGTACGCCATGCGTATCTGGCTCGACCCGGCCAAGTTGAACAACTACCAGTTGACCCCGGTCGACGTCAGCACCGCCATCGCGGCGCAGAACGTCCAGGTGGCCACCGGCCAATTGGGCGGCCTGCCTGCTCTGCCCGGTACCCAGCTGAACGCAACCATCATCGGCAAGACCCGCCTGCAGACCGCTGAAGAGTTCGGCAAGATCCTGATGAAGGTCAATACCGACGGTTCCCAGGTTCGCCTGCGTGACATCGCGCGGATCGAACTGGGTGGCCAGAACTACAGCATCAGCGCACAGTTCAACGGCAAGCCGGCTTCGGGTATGGCGATCAAGCTCGCCTCGGGCGCCAACGCCCTGGACACCGCCAAGGCCATCCGTGCCACCGTGGCGTCCCTGGAACCGTTCTTCCCGCCAGGCATGAAGGCAGTGGTGCCGTATGACACCACGCCGGTGGTGACCGAATCGATCTCCGGTGTAGTCCACACCCTGGTCGAAGCGATCGTGCTGGTGTTCCTGGTGATGTTCCTGTTCCTGCAGAACTTCCGCGCCACCATCATCACCACCATGACCGTACCGGTGGTATTGCTGGGTACCTTCGGGATCCTGGCCGCGTTCGGTTTCACCATCAACACCCTGACCATGTTCGGCATGATCCTGGCCATCGGCCTGCTGGTGGACGATGCCATCGTCGTGGTGGAAAACGTCGAGCGGGTAATGGCCGAGGAACACCTGTCGCCCAAAGAGGCGACGGTCAAGTCCATGGGCCAGATCCAGGGTGCCCTGGTCGGTATTGCCCTGGTGCTGTCGGCGGTACTGTTGCCAATGGCATTCTTCGGTGGCTCCACCGGTGTGATCTACAAACAGTTCTCCATCACCATCGTTTCGGCCATGGCGTTGTCGGTACTGGTTGCCCTGATCTTCACCCCGGCCTTGTGCGCCACCATGCTCAAGCCGATCGACCCTGAGAAGCACGGCCAACCCAAGCGGGGTTTCTTCGGCTGGTTCAACCGCACCTTCGACCGTGGCGTACTGAGCTACGAGCGCGGCGTGGGCAACATGATCAAGCACAAGTTTCCAGCATTCTTCGTGTACCTGATCATCTTCGCCGGCATGATCTGGCTGTTCACCCGCATCCCGAGCGCATTCCTGCCGGAAGAAGACCAGGGCGTGATCTTTGCCCAGGTGCAGACCCCGGTCGGTTCTTCGGCCGAACGTACGCAGAAAGTCATCGACGACATGCGTGCCTTCCTGCTCAACGACAAGGAAGGCGAGCCGGGCGAAGGCAAGGCGGTGAAGTCGGTATTCACCGTAAACGGCTTCAACTTCGCCGGTCGTGGCCAGAGTTCGGGCCTGGCGTTCGTGATGCTCAAGCCGTGGGATGAACGGGATGCGTCCACCTCGGTATTCGAAGTGGCCAAGCGTGCCCAGGGTTACTTCTTCGGAGCGTTCAAGGACGCCATGGTGTTCGCCATCGTGCCGCCTTCGGTACTGGAATTGGGTAACGCCACCGGTTTCGACGTGTTCCTGCAAGACCAGGGCGGCGTTGGCCACCAGAAGCTGATGGATGCACGCAACCAGTTCCTCGGGGCCGCCGCGCAAAGCAAGATCCTGGCGGGTGTGCGCCCCAACGGCGTGAACGATGAGCCGCAGTACGAGCTCACCGTCGACGACGAGAAGGCCAGTGCCCAGGGTATTTCGCTGTCGAGCATCAACCAGACCCTGGCGATCGCCCTGGGTGGCAGCTACGTCAACGACTTCATCGACCGTGGTCGGGTGAAAAAGGTGTACGTGCAAGGTGAAGCCGCTGGCCGCATGTCCCCAGAAGACCTGGACAAATGGTACGTGCGCAGCGACTCCGGGAAGATGGTGCCGATGTCGGCCATTTCCTCGGGCAAATGGATCTACGGTTCGCCCAAGCTCTCGCGCTACAACGGTGTAGCGGCAATGGAAATCCTCGGTACCCCGGCCCCGGGCTACAGTACCGGTGACGCCATGGCCGAAGTCGAACGTATCGCCAAGGAACTGCCGGCCGGTATCGGCTACGCATGGACCGGCCTGTCGTACGAAGAACGTCTGTCCGGCTCCCAGGCGCCTGCGCTGTATGCATTGTCGCTGCTGGTAGTGTTCCTGTGCCTCGCGGCCCTGTACGAAAGCTGGTCGATCCCGATTGCGGTGGTGCTGGTCGTGCCGCTGGGTGTGGTAGGTGCGTTGATCGCCACCAGCATGCGCGGGTTGTCCAACGACGTGTTCTTCCAGGTGGGCCTGTTGGTAACGGTGGGCCTGGCGGCGAAAAACGCCATCCTGATCGTGGAGTTCGCCAAAGAACTTCACGAACAAGGCAAGGGCATCGTCGAGTCGGCCATCGAAGCCTCGCGGATGCGTCTGCGCCCGATCATCATGACTTCCATGGCGTTCATCCTCGGCGTATTGCCGCTGGCGATCTCCTCGGGTGCAGGTTCGGGCAGCCAACACGCGATCGGTACCGGTGTAATCGGCGGTATGATCACGGCCACCGTGCTGGCGATCTTCTGGGTGCCCCTGTTCTTCGCAACCGTATCCGCCGCTGGCGAACGTAAAAAGACTGACACAACTGAAACCCCTAAAGAGGCTGGCCAATGAGCAAGTCGCTACTTTCCCTAGCCGTCACCGCATTCGTGCTCAGTGGCTGCTCGCTGATACCTGACTATCAGCGCCCCGAAGCGCCGGTGGCCGCACAGTTCCCGCAGGGGCCGGCGTATTCGTCGGCCCAGGCGCCGAGCCAGGCCGCTGTCGAGCAGGGCTGGAAGCAGTTTTTCCATGATCCGGCCCTGCAACAGCTGATCCAGACCGCGCTGGTGAACAACCGTGACCTGCGTGTCGCGGCCCTGAACATCGACGCCTATGCCGCGCAGTACCAGATCCAGCGCGCCGATCTGTTCCCGGCCGTGTCGGCCACGGGCAGCGGCAGCCGTTCGCGTACCCCGGCCCGCTTGTCGCAGACCGGCGAATCGACCATCAGCAGCCAATACTCGGCCGGTCTCGGGATCAGCTCGTATGAGCTGGACCTGTTCGGTCGCGTACGCAGCCTGAGTGAAGAAGCCCTGCAAAAGTACTTCGCCACCGAAGAAGCACGGCGCAGTACCCAGATCAGCCTGGTGGCCAGCGTGGCCAACGCCTACCTGACCTGGCAGGCCGACAAGGAACTGCTCAAGCTGACCCAGGACACCCTGGACGCGTACGAGCAAAGCTTCAAGCTCACCTCGCGCAGCAACGAAGTCGGCGTGGCCTCGGCCCTCGACCTGAGCCAATCGCGTACCTCGGTGGAAAACGCCCGGGTTGCCCTGGCGCGTTATACCCGCCAGGTGGCCCAGGACGAAAACAGCCTGACCCTGCTGCTGGGCACCGGCCTGCCGGCGAATATCGTCAGCAAGCCGCTGTCGGATAACCTGCTCAGCGAAGTGCCGGCCGGCTTGCCATCGGACCTGCTGCAACGTCGTCCCGACATCATGCAAGCCGAGTACAACCTCAAGGCCGCCAACGCCAACATCGGTGCGGCCCGTGCCGCGTTCTTCCCGAGCATCAGCCTGACCGCCAGCGCCGGTACCGCGAGCCCTAACCTGGGCGGCCTGTTCAAAGGCGGTTCGGGCACCTGGTCGTTCGCCCCGCAGATCAACATCCCGATCTTCAACGCCGGTAGCCTGCGCGCCAGCCTGGACTACTCGAAGATCCAGAAAGAGATCAACGTGGCCAACTACGAGAAGGCGATCCAGACCGGCTTCCAGGAAGTCTCCGACGGCCTTGCCGCACGTGAGACCTACAAGCAGCAACTGGACGCCCAGCGCGGCTTCGTCGCGGCCAACCAGGATTACTACCGCCTGGCCGAGCGTCGCTACCGCATCGGTGTCGACAGCAACCTGACGTTCCTCGATGCCCAGCGCCAACTGTTCAGTGCCCAGCAATCGCTGATCACCGACCGCCTGGCGCAGCTCACCAGCGAGGTCAACCTGTACAAGGCCCTCGGCGGTGGCTGGAGCGAGCAGACCGCGAAGAACGAGCCGTTGAAAGAAGAAGCACCGCCACTGAAGTTGTTCTGATAACACCCGCGTCAACGAAGCCCACCTTTTGGTGGGCTTTTTGCTTTTCTGCACCGGACAACTTGCGTTCGATCACCGCCCACAACCCGCTCTCCCCCACTTTCATCGCCCCCGCGCCGCCGCGCACCATGGCCGCCACCTGCATAAACCCAATAACAACAGGTCCTTACGCCATGAGCACTTTCCACCCGCGCCAGCTTTTGCTGGCAACCGCTGTCGCCAGTCTTTCCCTGCCCGTCCTCGCCGAGGAACACGGCTTTCTCGAAGACGCCAGCGCCAACCTCAACCTGCGCAATTTCTTCTTCAACCGCAATTACACCAACCCGACCAAGACCCAGGGCGGCGCGCAGGAGTGGACGCAGAGTTTCATCCTCGATGCCAAGTCCGGCTTCACCCAGGGCACGGTGGGTTTCGGGATGGATGTGCTGGGCATGTACTCGTTGAAGCTCGATGGCGGGCGCGGCACCGGCGGCACCCAGTTGTTGCCGCTGGACCACGACGGCCGCCCGGCGGATGAATTCGGGCGTCTGGGCGTGGCGTTCAAGGCACGTATTTCCAAGACGGAAGTGAAAGTTGGCGAATGGATGCCGGTGCTGCCGATCCTGCGCTCGGACGATGGCCGCTCCTTGCCGCAAACCCTGCGCGGCGGGCAGATCACCTCCAAGGAGATCGACGGCCTGACCCTCTACGGTGGCCAGTTCCGCGCCAACAGCCCGCGTGACGACAGCAGCATGAGCGACCTGTCGATGTTCGGCAAAGCCGCGTTCACCTCGGACCGCTTCAACTTCCAGGGCGGCGAATACCTGTTCAACGACAAACGCACCCAGATCGGCCTGTGGAATGCCCAGCTCAAGGACATCTACAGCCAGCAGTTCGTCAACCTGACCCACAGCCAGCCGTTGGGCGACTGGACCCTGGGCGCCAACCTCGGCTTCTTCTATGGCAAGGACGATGGCAGCGCCCGTGCCGGCGAGCTGGACAACAAGACCTGGTCCGGCCTGTTCTCCGCCAGATACGGCGGCAACACCTTCTACGTCGGCCTGCAAAAGCTCACCGGCAACAGCGCCTGGATGCGGGTCAACGGTACCAGCGGCGGCACCCTGGCCAACGACAGCTACAACAGCAGCTACGACAACGCCCAGGAGAAATCCTGGCAAGTGCGTCACGACTACAACTTCGCCGCCCTCGGCGTGCCCGGCCTGACCCTGATGAACCGCTATATCAGCGGCAGCAACGTACACACCGGCACCATCACTGACGGCAAGGAATGGGGCCGCGAAACCGAAGTGGGCTATACAGTGCAAAGCGGCGTGGCCAAAAACCTCAATGTGCGCCTGCGCAATTCCAGCATGCGCCGCGACTACAGCAACAACGAGTTCGACGAGAACCGGTTGATCGTCAGTTACCCGATCAGCCTGCTGTAAAGCCGCATTACATTTATCCAGGGAACGATTTGAAGTGTCCGGTCGACTTCATGAGACAGGGCCAGTGCCTGGCTCTCCCACAGGGATCTCACATGGACGCTTCAAATCGTATTGCATGCTCCAAGGTCTTCAGCAACAGCCACTACACACCCGACCCACCTCCCCGACTGGCGTTCACGCCCGACAATCCGGTTCAAGCTCATCGGCATCCGTTTCTGGATGACGGCAATTTGAAGGCCTGCGGACAATCAGTCTGGGAGCATGACCTGACCTACAGCATCAGCAACAGCCTGATCCTTGAAACCGGTGACAAAGCGGACCAGATCCATATCAGCCAGCACCTTCCAGGCAAGCTGGATGTAAAGGTCAATGACCGGTCGTATCGCTTTGACAGCCACGATGAAAACGGCGAGCCACTGACCTTTCACCTCAAGACCCACGGCGGTAACGACAACATCCGCATTGACGCCAACGTGACCCAGCCGATCACGGTGGATGCCGGGGACGGCGACGATCGGGTGCGGGCCGGCGGTGGCTACACCCGCCTGTTCGGCGGTCCTGGCAACGATGTCCTTCACCTCGGCAGCGGCCTTGGCTACGCCGAAGGTGGCGACGGCGGCGACACGATCGTTGGCGGCAGCGGCGACAACGTGATCTATGGCAACAATGGCAACGACCGCCTTTACGCCGGTGCAGGGCCAAAAAGCAAAACGAGCTACCTGGACGGCGGCAATGGCAATGATCGCCTGTCTGCTGGCAACGGCCATACGGTGTTGCATGGCGGCGCCGATGATGATCGTTTGATCGCCCACGACCGCAGCACTGTCTATACCGGCAGTGGCCGCGACACAGTCATTGCCAATCGTCCCGGCGACCTGATCTACGCTCAATCCGGCGATACGATCCAGCGTCTCAACAGCTCGGTATTGACCACCGTCACGCCTGACCAAGCACCGCTTGAGGGGTTTGTCATAAAAGGCTCGGTCGACTTTATCCAACGGGTCGAAGACGATCTGGCCTTGCTGCGCAGCTCCCCCCAGGGCAAACAGATGCTTGCCGAAATGAACGCGATAGCCCGGCGCAACGGCGCACCGGTAACGTTGGTGGAGGATCTGCTCGACACTGGAAGCAGCTACACCTATGGCAGCGAGGAACTCAAAACCTTGATGCAATACGAACGCCCGCCAGCGGTCGGCGACGATCCCAAGTGGGGGTTCATGGTGGACGGTGTGCCGGGGTCGCGGGCTGACCGGGCTGAAATCACCTATAACCGCTCCGCTCTGGACGTATTGGCCGGCGTGACGTATTCGCCCATCACAATCCTTTATCACGAAATGGTCCACGCCTATAACGCCGGTAACGGCACCGCGTTGACGGGCTCGACCGTGGAGACATTCAAGGGCGAAGCACTGGATGTGCCCAACAGCGAACGTCAAGCGGTGGGGTTGCCTACCACGCCCGAGTCTTCTCCCAACCCCAAACCCTTTACTGAAAACGCCTTGAACGAAGAAATGGGCAAGCCGCTGCGGACCCAATACGTCGGCTGAGCCTGAACAGTGCTCGTTGGTCAGGCGGTAACCTCACACCATCCATCTTCCTGTATGGTGCGCGCCTGCCGCTGCTGATCCACCCAGCAGCGGCCCTCCATTCGAGCCCGTGCCCACCATGAAATCCTTCGCCATCGCATCCGCCGTGCTTGCCCTGGCCCTGAGCCTCAGCGGCTGTATTGGCGCACCTGTCGCCCTGACACCCCAGACCGAGCAACGCCTGCAAGGCCAGGCGCCGATCCGTTTTCTGCTGACCTTCGATGACGGCCCCAGTGCGTCAGGCTATAACAACCCGAGCCGCTCAGTGGTGGCTGACCTGGCGCAAAACCCGGTACTGCCGGGGATCAAGGCGGTGTTCTTTCTGCAAACCGAAGCCTCACGCTCCGGTGGCAGTTCGCGGGGTCGCAAGACCATGCAGCGCGAGTATGCGGCCGGTCACATCCTCGCCTTCCACACCGCCACGGCGTTTCATACCAACCATCGCTGGCTGAATGACGCCGAACTGGAACGTACCCTCACCCAGGGTGCCGCTGACATTGCGTCGATCACCGGCAACCCGCCGGTGCTGGTCCGCCCGCCGTTCTGGAATTACGACCGCCGCACCTTCGCCGCCTACCAGCGTCACGGCATGCAGGTGCTGCTCACGGATTTGAGTGCCAATGACGGCAAGATCTGGGGCTTCAACGGCAGCCCACGGCGCCGGGCCAATTTGTATCGGCAACTGTCGGTGGTGCGCGAACACATTGCGTTGGGCGAGTTGCCGACGGTGGATGGCGTGATCCCTGTGGTAGTGACCTTCCACGACATCAACCGCTACACCGCGCGGCATATGCAGGAGTACTTGCAGATCCTGTTGGACAGCGCACGGATCACCGGTATGAAGACCGCCGCTGAACCGTTCTACACCGACACGGCCGCCCTGCAACGTGCGGCGCTGGCACGCACGGTGAAGGACGTGAATGAACCGGTGCGTCTGCCGGGCGTGTGGAATTGGGTGTGGGATGCCGATTCCCACTGACCCCTATTCCCGCGACTCAACCCCCAACTCATCCCACACCGACTCAGCCAGATGAAAAGTGGCATTCGCCGCCGGAATCCCGCAGTAGATCGCGCTCTGCATCAGCACTTCCTTGATCTCGGCGCGGGTCACGCCATTGCTGGCGGCGGCGCGCAGGTGCAGCTTGAGTTCTTCACTGCGGTTCATGCCGATCAGCATCGCGATGGTGATCAGGCTGCGGGTGTGCCGTGGCAGGCCGGGGCGGGTCCAGATATCACCCCAGGCGTGGCGGGTGATCATTTCCTGGAACTCGCTGTTGAACTCGGTCAGGGCATTGAGGCTGCGGTCGACATGGGCATCGCCCAGCACTTCGCGGCGCACTTGCAGGCCTTCGGCGTAACGTTGTTTCTCGTCCACAAACAGCTCCTCAGCGGGCCAGCAGGAATTCGATTACGCAGTTGCTGAACGCAGCGCCAGCCTGCACATTGGACAGGTGCGCCGCATAGAACTCGGCGTACTCGGCGCCCCGCACATGGTTCTGGATAAAGTGACCGCCGGCCGGTGGGGTGACCGCATCGTCGGTGCCGGCAATCACTAACGTCGGCACCTTGATCAAGGCCAGTTGCTCACGAAAATCCGCATCGCGCACCGCCGCGCAATTGGCAGCGTAACCTTCAGGCGAGGTCGCCGCGAGCATGTCGGTAATCTGCTTGGCCTGGTGCGGGTTGGCGGCTGCGAAATCAGCCGTGAACCAGCGTGCGATGGACGCATCGCGCAGCGCCACCATCGCCGCTGCGCCGTCACGCAACACCATCTCGATGCGAGGGTTCCACACCTCGGGCGTGCCGATCCTGGCGGCGGTGTTGCATACCACCAGACGGTTCAGGCGCTCGCCCGCGTTGATCCCCAGCCATTGGCCGATCAGGCCGCCCATGGACAAACCGCAGAAATGCGCGCGTTGGATATCCAGCGCATCCAGCAGCGCGATCACGTCGCGGCCGAGCTGTTCGATGCTGTACGGCCCCGGGGTGACCAGGGATTTGCCATGGCCACGGGTGTCGAAACGCAGCACGCGAAAATGCTGGGTGAAGGCCGCAATCTGGATGTCCCACATATGCAGGTCGGTGCCCAGTGAGTTGGACAGCACCAGCACAGGCGCATCCACTGGCCCGTCCAGTTGGTAATGCAGGTCGCCTTTGGCGAGTTGTACAAATGCCACGGTGGTCTCCTCAAGCAAAGTGTTCGGCTACGGCGCGGGTGACCCAGGTGCGGGCCTGGCCCAGGTAGTGGGCCGGGTCGAGCAGGCGGTCCAGTTCGGCCGCCGACAGCTCGGCGGTGACTTGCGGCTCATCCGCCAGTACCGCACGCAAATGCCGTTGCTCGGTAACGGCACGCTTGCAGCAGTGTTCCAGCAGGTGGTGCGCCGTTTCCCGGCCCAGGCGTTGGGCGAGCACGCTGCTGACGGCTTCGGCCAGCACCAGGCCTTGGGTCAGGTCGAGGTTTTTGCCCATGCGCTCGGGGTCGACTTCCAACCCTTCGCTCACCAGCAGCGCCTGTTGCAGCGCGCCGGAAACCAGGCGGCAAATCTCGGGCAGGGTTTCCCATTCGGCATGCCACAGGCCCAGGCTGCGTTCGTGCTCCTGGGGCATGGCGCTGAACATCGTCGATACCAGGCCCGGCACGCGGGTGGCGGCGCCGATCAACACGGCCGCGCCCACCGGGTTGCGCTTGTGCGGCATGGTGGACGAGCCACCCTTGCCCGGTGCCGACGGCTCGAACACCTCTGCCGCTTCGGTCTGCATCAACAGGCTGATATCGCGGCCCAGTTTGCCCAGGCTGCCGGCGATCAGGCCAAGCACGGCGGCGAACTCTACCAGCCGATCCCGCTGAGTGTGCCAGGGTTGTTCGGGCAGGTTCAGTTGCAGCTCGTCTGCCAAAGCTTCAGCCACCGGCATGGCCTGTTCGCCCAGTGCGGCCAGGGTTCCGGAGGCACCGCCGAACTGAAGCACCAGCAAGCGCGGCTTCAACTGCGCCAACCGTTGCCGACTGCGCGTCACCGCCCCCAGCCAACCGGCGATCTTCATCCCCAGAGTGACCGGCGTCGCATGTTGCAACCAGGTGCGGCCGGCCAAGGGCACGGCTGCGTAACGCTGGGCCTGGGCGGCCAGGATGTCGCCCAGGCGCGCCAGGTCGCTTTCGATCAACGCCAGCGCCCGGCGCAGTTGCAACACCAGGCCAGTGTCCATCACGTCCTGGCTGGTCGCGCCCAAATGCACATAACGTTCGGCCCCGGCGTCTTCACTGGCAATCAGCTTGCCCAGCGCCTTCACCAACGGAATCGCCGAATTCCCCGCCGTGGCAATCGCCACGCCGAGGGCATCCACGTCGTACAGCGACGCCAGGCAGGCCTGGGCAATCGGTGCGACAGCGGCCTGGGGAATCAACCCGACCCGGGCCTGGGCCCGGGCCAATCCGGCTTCGAAATCCAGCATGCCCTGCAGGCGTCCGCTGTCGCAGAACACCTCGGCCATGCTGTCCGCCGTGAAGTAAGCGTCGAACAATTGATTGCTCGTGCGCAGTGTCATAACGCGTCCCTTATAGATCGTGGTGCAGGTACGCCGCCTGTTTCGGCAGACGCAGGCTGAACAGGAAAGCGATGGCCATCATCGCCGTCACATACCAATAGAAACTGTTCTCCATGCCGACGGATTTCAGGCTCAGGGCGACGAATTCCGCCGAGCCGCCGAAAATCGCATTGGCCACCGCATAGGCCAGGCCCACGCCCAAAGCACGCACCTGAGGCGGGAACATCTCCGCTTTGACCAGGCCACTGATGGAGGTGTAGAAGCTGACAATCGCCAGGGCCAGGGTAATCAGCACAAAGGCCAGGAACGGGCTGCTGACGGTTTTCAGGGTCAGCAGGATGGGCACGGTGAACAGCGTGCCGAGGCCCGCAAACCACAACATCGAGTTACGCCGGCCGATCTTGTCCGCCAACATGCCGAACACCGGCTGCATGCACATGTAGAGGAACAACGCACCGGTCATGATGTAGCTGGACGTCTTGGCGTGCATGCCCACCGTGTTTACCAGGTACTTCTGCATGTAGGTGGTGAAGGTATAGAAAATCAGCGAGCCGCCGGCGGTGTAACCCAGCACCGTGATGAACGCGGCCTTGTGATCGCGAAACAGTGCGGCAATGCTGCCGGCGTCCTTGTCTTCGCGGGTTTCCTTGCTGGTGGTTTCTTTCAACGTGCGCCGCAGCAACAGGGAGATCACCGCCGCAATGGCGCCGATCACGAACGGAATCCGCCAGCCCCAGGCGCGCAACTCTTCTTCGGTAAGGAACTGTTGCAGGATCACCACCACCAGCACCGCCAGCAACTGGCCGCCGATGAGGGTCACGTACTGGAAGGACGCGAAGAACCCGCGCTGGCCCTTGAGAGCCACCTCACTCATGTAAGTCGCGGTAGTGCCGTACTCGCCACCCACGGACAAGCCTTGGAACAGTCGCGCAATCAGCAGCAGGATCGGCGCCCAGACGCCGATATCGTTGTAGGTCGGCAAAAAGGCGATGACCAGGGAGCCGGCGCACATCATCAGCACCGAAATCATCATTGAGTTCTTACGGCCATGCTTGTCAGCCACTCGGCCAAACAGCCAGCCGCCGATGGGGCGCATCAGGAAACCGGCGGCGAATACCCCCGCCGTATTGACCAACTGGACGGTCGGGTTATCCGACGGGAAAAACGCCGGGGCAAAGTAAATGGCACAGAAGGCGTAGACGTAGAAGTCGAACCATTCGACGAGGTTGCCGGAGGATGCCCCGACAATCGCAAAAATCCGTTTGCTGCGTTCTTCTCCGGTGTAGTGACTCGTTGTTGTTGTCATGTGGTTTCACTCAGTGGGAACGGTTATAGCCTAGACATACTTTGCAACAACCATGTTCCGCAAGAAGACTTTTGGGTAGGTGGTGCCTGAACCGGCCCCATCGGGGGCAAGCCCCCTCCCACATGTTGACCGCACCGCCTATCAAATGTGGGAGGGGGCTTGCCCCCGATGAGGCCCTGAAAAACCACTCAATAATCGAAGAACACCGTTTCCTTTTCCGTCCCCTGCAGAATCACATTCCACTGATACACCCCCGCCGCATCCTGCCGGGCGATCAAGGTACTGCGACGCTCTGCTGGCACACACGCCAGCAACGGGTCCTCCCCATTCAGCGCCTCGCCCTCGAAATAAATCCGCGTGAGCAAGTGCTTCACCAACCCACGGGCAAACACCAGCACCACCAGGTGCGGCGCCTGGGTGGTGCCCTTCAGTCCCGGTACGGCGCCCGGCTTGATGGTGGTAAAGCGGAACCGCCCTTCGGCATCCACCGGCACCCGGCCGAACCCTTCGAAGTTCGGGTCCAGTGCCTTGTCCTGCTCATCTTCCGGGTGATCGTACTTGCCGGCGGCATTGGCCTGCCAGACTTCGAGCATGGCGTCGTTGACGACATCACCATTGCCATCCACCACCTGCCCGCTGATCGCCACGCGCTCGCCAAGGGTGGCAGCCACGGTGAGGTCTTCGCGGTTCAGCCAGGTCAGGCCGATGTGGTAATACGGCCCGACGGTGTGGGACGTGGTCGCATTGAGTGTCATCTCATTTCTCCATCGGCGTGGCGTCGCGGCCGCGCAGGACGATGTCCCAGCGGTAGCCGAGGGCATAGGAAGGAATGGTTTTTTCCAGGTCGAAACGGGCGATCAAGCGTTCCTTGGCCGAAGTGTCCGGTACGCAGTTGTAGATCGGGTCGTACTCCAGCAGCGGGTCGCCGGGGAAGTACATCTGCGTGACCAGTCGCGTCAGCACGCTCGGGCCGAACAGCGAAAAGTGGATATGCGCCGGGCGCCACGCGTTGTGGTGGTTGCCCCAGGGGTACGCGCCGGGCTTGATGGTCTGGAACTGGTACCAGCCATCGGCGTCGGTGACGGTGCGGCCGGTGCCGGTGAAGTTCGGGTCCAGCGGCGCGTCGTGCAAGTCGCGCTTGTGGTTGTAGCGGCCGGCGGCGTTGGCTTGCCAGATCTCTACAAGGATGCCCGGCACCGGCAGGCCGTTTTCGTCGAGCACGCGGCCGTGAATGATGATGCGTTCGCCTTGGGGCTCGCCTTCATGCTGGGCGGTGAGGTCGTTGTCCTTCGGGTTGACCCGCTCGGCGCCGATGGTCGGGCCGGTGATTTCCGACAAGGAATGGGGCAGGAACACCAAAGGCTGCGACGGCGAACGCAGGTTCGTCGACTGGTAGGCCGGGTGCAGGTAATCCGGTTGAGTGCCCGCTTGCGGGCGCCGGTATCCGGGCTTGTCACTCATGGAGCAATCCTCTCTTGTTAGATGCGTTCAATCGCCAGGGCCAGGCCTTGGCCGACGCCCACGCACATGGTCGCCAGGCCTTTGCGGCCGCCGTTTTTTTCAAGCTGATGCAGCGCCGTCAGCACCAGCCGCGCGCCGCTCATGCCCAGCGGATGGCCAAGGGCAATGGCGCCGCCGTTCGGGTTGACCTGGGGTGCGTCGTCGGCAATGCCCAGCTCACGCAAGACGGCCAGGCCTTGGCTGGCGAAGGCCTCGTTGAGTTCGATCACGTCAAAGTCGGTGACGGCCAAGCCAAGGCGCTCGACCAGTTTGCGCACGGCCGGCACCGGGCCGATGCCCATCACCCGTGGCGCGACACCAGCGCTGGCCATGCCCAATACGCGAGCGCGAGCGGTCAGGCCATGTTTCTTGACCGCTTCGGCGGAAGCCAGGATCAGCGCCGCCGCACCGTCATTCACACCCGATGCATTGCCGGCGGTAACCGTTTTGTCCGGACCATTGACTGGCTTGAGTTTGGCCAGGGCTTCCAGGGTGGTGTCCCGTGGATGCTCGTCCTGCTCTACCACGGTTTCGCCTTTTTTATGGGCGACCCGCACTGGCACGATTTCTTCGGCGAAGAAACCGGCGGCTTGCGCGGCGGCAGTGCGTTGCTGGCTGCGCAGGGCAAAGGCGTCCTGGTCGGCACGGGAGACCTTGTAATCGTCGGCGACGTTATCGGCGGTCTGTGGCATCGCATCCACGCCGTACTGCTCTTTCATCAACGGGTTGATAAAACGCCAGCCGATGGTGGTGTCTTCCAGCTTCATGTTGCGCGAGAACGCCGCGTCGGCCTTACCCATCACGAACGGCGCGCGGGACATCGACTCGACGCCGCCGGCAATCGCCAGCTCCATTTCGCCGCTGGCAATCGCACGGAAAGCGGTGCCAATCGCGTCCATCCCCGAGGCGCACAAACGGTTGAGGGTCACGCCCGGAATGCTTTCCGGCAAGCCCGCCAGCAACAGCGCCATGCGCGCCACGTTGCGGTTGTCTTCACCGGCCTGGTTGGCGCAGCCGAGGAAGACCTCATCGACTGCCGTCCAATCCACCGACGGGTTGCGCTCGATCAAGGCCTTGATCGGCAGCGCCGCCAGGTCATCAGCCCGCACGGTGGACAGGCCACCGCCAAAACGGCCGATGGGGGTACGAATGGCGTCACAGATAAATACATCGCGCATCAGGCTTCTCCCGGTGCTTGGCCATGGGCGGCCGCGGTGCGTGCTTCAAGGTCACGCAGGGCGGTCAGCTCTACATCAGTGGGTTCGGCGGTGGTGTCGACCTGCTCGGCAAACCGAATCGCCCAACCGGTGGCGGCCACCACTTGCTCGCTGGTCACGCCCGGATGCAGCGCGGTGACTACGAACTCATTTGTACCGGCTTCCGGCTCCATGATGCACAGGTCGGTAATGATCCCTACAGGCCCTGCGCCCGGCAGGCCCAGGCGCTTGCGCGAGTCGCCGCCTTCGCCGTGGCCGACCGAGGTGATGAAGTCCAGCTGGTCGACAAACGAACGCGCCGACTGCTTGAGGATGATCAGCACGCTCTTGGCCGAACCGGCGATCTCCGGCGCGCCACCGGCACCCGGCAGGCGCACTTTGGGCTGGTGGTAGTCACCCACCACGGTGGTGTTGATGTTGCCGAAGCGGTCGACCTGGGCGGCACCGAGGAAGCCCACGTCGATGCGCCCGCCCTGCAGCCAGTAGCGGAAGATCTCGCCGGTCGGTACCACGGTGTCGGCGGTTTCCGCCAGTTCGCCATCACCGATGGACAGTGGCAGTACCGATGGCTTGGCGCCAATCGGGCCGGACTCGTAGATCAGCACCACATCTGGCGACGACGTCAGTCGCGCCAGGTTGGCCGCCTTGGACGGCAAGCCGATGCCAACGAAGCACACGGAGCCGTTCTTGAGGCGGCGCGCGGCGGCAACGGTCATCATTTCATTGGTCGAGTAAGCCATTACTTGGCCTCCTGCGCGGTGGCCAGCTTGGCCTGGAATTCGGTGAAATCGGCGGTGCCGTGGATGTATTCGTTGATCCAAGCGGTAAAGGTCCCGCGGTCGCGGGCGATCGGGTCCCACGCCTGGTAGAAGCGGTTATCGCGCTCGTTGTAACCATGAGCGTAGGACGGGTGCGCGCCACCAGGTACATGGCACACCGCCGTCAGGGCCCAGGTCGGCAAGACGCAGCTGTTCATCGGTGCATTCAGGTCATCGACGATTTCTTCGACGGTGACGATGCAGCGCTTGGCCGCCAGGGCCGCTTCCTTCTGCACACCGAGGATGCCCCACAGCAGCACATTGCCCTTGCGGTCGGCTTTTTGCGCGTGGATCACGGTGACGTCCGGTCGCACCGACGGCACCGCCGCCAGCACTTCGCCGGTGAATGGGCAGGTCACGGTCTTGATCAGCGGGTTGACCTTGGGCAGGTCGGAACCGGCGTAGGCACGCAACACCGCAAATGGCAGGCCCGACGCACCGGCGACGTAGGCATTGGCCAGGTCGGCGTGGCTGTGTTCTTCGATTTCCAGCGGTTGCGGCCATTGCTTCTCGACCGCGTCGCGCAAGCGATGCAGGGAACCCACGCCGGGGTTGCCGCCCCAGGAGAAAATCAACTTGCGGGCACAGCCGGCGCCGATCAACTGGTCGTAGATCAGGTCAGGCGTCATACGCACCAGCGTCAGGTCTTTCTTGCCCTGACGAATGATTTCATGACCCGCTGCCGTAGGGATCAGATGGGTAAAGCCTTCGAGGGCGACGGTGTCGCCGTCGTTCACAAATTGCTTCACCGCGTCACGCAGCGCGAGGATTTCAGCCATGGGGTTCGGGCTCCCGGTGTGGATCGAAAAAGGCGCTGAGGTGGCGCCGAAGTGCTTGAAGATTAAGCCGGGGAAATGGGCCAAACAATCCGATAATCGACTCAGCGTTCGATTATCGAACGGATTGTTGCTTGGCTAAGCATTAGGCAAAACTCGATAACTGTGGGAGTGGGCTTGCCCCCTCCCACAGGCCTCAGGTGGCGTCGGCATGGCTGACCATGCCTTTGATCACCACGGCCGTGGTGGCCAATGCGGCGGGGATCACCAGAGCGGTGAGCACTTGCTCGAAGTTCCAGCCCAGGCCCAGCAAGGTCGCGCCCATCCACGCGCCGAGGATCGCGCCGAAACGGCCGATGCCGAGCATCCACGACACACCCGTGGCACGGCCTTGAGTGGGGTAGAAACGTGCGGCCAGGGACGGCATCGCCGATTGCGCACCGTTGACACACATCCCGGCAATCAGCACCAGGGTCGCCAGTAAGGTGATATTGCCCAGGCTCTGCCCTACCGCGTAGGCAAACACCCCGGCCAGCAGGTAGAACGTGCCGATGACCTTGTGTGGATTGAACCGGTCCATCGCCCAGCCCACGCCCACCGCGCTCAACACACCACCGAACTGGAACAACGCGCCGATAAACGCGGCCTGCTCCATGCTCGCGCCGCTGTCGCGCATCAGGGTCGGCAGCCAACTGGTGAGCAGGTACACGATCACCAGGCCCATGAAGTAGGTGAGCCACAGCAACAACGTACCGGCGCTGTAGGTGCCGGAGAAGATCACCGCAAACACGTTGCGTGCCTTGACGGTTTTTTGCTCGGGCACACTGAAATTGCTGGCTTGGGCGACGATGTTCGGCTCAATGGGCGACAAGGTTTTGCGCACCTTGTCCGTACCCCGATTGCGCACCACCAGGTAGCGCGCCGATTCCGGCAGCCATACCAGCAACACCAGCGCCAGGATCAACGGCAGGATGCCGCCGATCAGCAGCAGGCTGTGCCAACCGAACGCCGGGATCAGCTTGGCCGAGATAAACCCGCCACCGGCCATGCCCAGGTTGAAGCCACAGAACATGCTGGTCACCAGCAACGACTTGTGGCGCTCAGGGGTGTATTCGGACAGCAGCGTGGTGGCATTCGGCATGCCGGCGCCCAGGCCGAGCCCGGTCAGGAAGCGCAGCACCAGCAGTTGATCGACGTTGCTGCTGTAGGCCGACGCCAGGCTGAACGCACCAAACACCAGCACCGCGCCTACCAGCACCACTTTGCGCCCGAAGCGATCCGCCAGTGGGCCGGAGCCGAGTGCGCCGAAGACCATGCCGATCAACGCGGCGCTCATCACCGGACCGAGGCTGGCGCGGTCGATGCCCCAATCCTGGGACAGCGCCGGCGCGATAAAGCCCATGGCGGCAGTGTCGAGGCCATCGAGGAAAACAATCAGGAAACACAGGATCACCACGCGCCACTGGTAACGGGACAGTGGCTGGGTGTTGATGAAGGACTGCACGTCCAAGGAAGTACCGACAGAGGGCTGATTCATTGTTTTTATTTCCACACCGATGGCGGGCTGACGACCTTGGGTCGTCGTTATTATTGAGCGCTCCCTGGAGCGCTGTCGCACAGTAATAAGCCAGGGAAAACAGCGCAATCGACCCAACCGGGATCTGTGCGGTCACCGAACAGCTTAGGCAAACAGCTGCGCACTCAACTCGCGGCTGGCACTGAGCATGCTCGGCAGGAAGCGCTGTTCCAGCTCGCTGCGGCTGACACGGCCGGCGTGGGTGCTGACGTTCAGCGCAGCCAGCACCTGGCCCGAGGCGTCATACACCGGCACCGCGATCGAGCGCAGGCCCTGCTCCAGTTCCTGGTCGACAATGCACCAGCCTTGCTGACGCACCTGTTGCAGGCAGTCGAACAGCGCGGCGGGCGTGGTCAGGGTGCGGCTGGTCTTGGTCTGCAGGTCGGCGTGGTCGAGGTAATCCTGCAGCGAGGCGTCATCCAGCGCCGCGAGCAAGATGCGGCCCATGGAGGTGCAGTAGGCCGGCAGCCGTCCGCCCACCGACAGGTCCACCGAAATCAGGCGCTGGGTGGTGGCCGAACGGGCGATGTAGAGAATGTCGTCGCCTTCGAGGGTCGCCATGTTGCAGGCTTCGTGGAGTTGCTCGCTCATGCGGTCCAGATAAGGCTGGGCCGACACCGCCAGTGGTGTGGAGGACAGGTAGGCATGGCCCAGGGTCAGGACTTTGGGCAACAGCGAATAGGTACGCCCATCGGTAGTGGCGTAGCCGAGCTTGATCAAGGTGTGCAGGCAACGGCGCACGGCGGCGCGGGGGATTTCGGTGCGGTGGCTGATCTGGGCGATGGTGAGGTGGCGCTTGCGCTCCTGGAACGCCTGCACCACGGCCAGGCCACGGGCCAGGGAGGTCATGAAGTCCGGATCACCGGTAAACGCCTGGATACGCTTGGCCGGGGACGCAACGATCGGCGGCGCCACTGACGCGAAAGAGTTGCGCAATTGATCGTTCATGTCGGGATCCTTTGTCTTATTGTCAACCGCAGGGGAGGATTGGCCACTATTACAAGCTGCGTCAGCCGAGATGTACAAGGCAGGGCCGACAACATTGTGCGATTATCGGACGACCATTCGATTATCGCAATTTGCTCGCAACCTCCCCCTTCACCCACGGCGGATTGAAAAAAAACCAGAGGCCTCTTATTAACGTTTGAAGTTTGGATGGATTCATGACACCCGAATGTGTGCAATAACCAATAGGCGCGTGTAACAAAACACTCATACAAAGTTGACGGTTTTTAACTTTATACCGATAGTGTTATTCAAATGCGCCGCTATAATGCACCCTGTGTACTGGTCCACCCGGTTTCATTATCGGCAAAGGAGCTGGGCACATGATGCACAGGCCGTGCATCGTCGATAGCAACTATCTGCCTTGAATGACGGCACTAGCAGTGTTCACCCATGTCTGTTTCAAACTTGAACGCTATGGCGGTTCGACTTGAAACACCCTGAGGGCGCATTCCGGCATAACGCTGCAACGTATTGACACTCAACTTAATTAGGTAACGATGTGACGAAAGATGAACTGCGCGCGGAACTTGAGCGCCAGGAGAAACGTTACAAGGACGTTTACGGCGGGGAAGTCACCACCTACGCCGCCCAGCCTGAACCTGAACGCAAACCATGGCGCAAGCGCGCCAGCCTGCTTGACCAGGCATTTGCACAGGAAATCCAAAAGATTGAACAGGAACTCAAAACCGAAGAGCCCTAGGCGATTCGGTTCGAGCCTCAAGGTTTTGGCCCAGGTTGATGGCGCTTAGCCATCACCCAGAAATCTTGCACCCTAACAAGAACGGTAAAATTTCATACAAATGTTTCAGTCGTGACGTTTTTGTGACAATCCCCCGCTTCTGGCGCCCTCTGCCATATAAATCAAAGACTTGCCCAAGCCCCGAAAACCCTGGGATGCGCGCCTTTTTCGGGATTTTTTTCAGGGAAGATTGATACCGATGAGCAGCTAGTGCATCGATTACTGAGGTTTTCTGGCATAATCGCGCCCCCTTACGACCGGGTCAGAAAACCTTCATGATCGATTTATTCAGCGGACTGGATGCTTGGGTTCTCGTGAGCCTATTGCTCGCCCTGGCCTTTGTCCTCGCCTTCGAGTTCATCAATGGCTTTCATGACACCGCTAACGCGGTGGCCACAGTCATCTATACCAAAGCCATGCCGCCGCACCTGGCCGTGTTCTTCTCCGGGGTGTTCAACTTCCTCGGCGTATTGCTCGGTGGTGTCGGTGTCGCCTACGCCATCGTGCACTTGCTGCCGGTGGAGTTGCTGATCAATGTGAACACCGGCCATGGCCTGGCGATGGTCTTCTCTTTATTGGCGGCAGCGATCACCTGGAACCTGGGCACCTGGTACTTCGGTATCCCGGCCTCCAGCTCCCACACCTTGATCGGCTCGATCCTCGGGGTCGGCCTGGCCAATGCCCTGATCAACGACATTCCCCTGGCTGACGGTGTGAACTGGCAGAAAGCCGTGGATATCGGCGCTTCGCTGGTGTTCTCGCCGATGGCCGGCTTCCTGGTTGCAGCCCTGGTGCTGATCGGCCTGAAGTGGTGGCGTCCGCTGTCCAAGATGCACAAGACCCCGGACCAGCGCCGCAAGCTCGATGACAAGAAACACCCGCCGTTCTGGAACCGCCTGGTGCTGGTGATTTCCGCCATGGCCGTGAGTTTCGTGCACGGCTCCAACGACGGCCAGAAGGGTATCGGCCTGATCATGCTGGTGCTGATCGGTATCGTGCCGGCGCAGTTCGTGCTCGACCTGGGCAGCACCACCTACCAGATCGAACGGACCCGCGACGCCACCGTGCATTTGAGCCAGTTCTACCAGCGTAACAACGCCACGCTCGGCGAGTTCCTGGCCCTGGGCAAAAGCGTGCAGAACGACCTGCCAGGCAAGTTCCAGTGCAATCCACAGCAGACCGAGCCGACCATCAACGCGCTGGTCGACACACTCAAAGGCGTGTCCGACTATCACGCGCTGACGGCGGACCAGCGTATTGAAGTGCGCCGCTACCTGCTCTGCCTGGACGACACCGCGAAGAAAGTCGGCAAGCTGCCAGGCCTGGATGCCCGTGAGAAATCCGACCTCGACAAACTGCGCAAAGACCTGACCGCCACTACCGAATACGCCCCGTTCTGGGTGATCCTTGCCGTCGCACTGGCCTTGGGCCTGGGCACCATGGTGGGCTGGAAGCGTGTGGTACTGACCATCGGCGAGAAGATCGGCAAGCAAGGCATGACCTATGCCCAGGGCATGTCGGCACAGATCACCACCGCGACCATGATTGGCTTTGCCAACATCTTCGCGTTGCCGGTGTCGACTACCCACGTGCTGTCGTCGGGCGTGGCCGGCACCATGGTCGCCAACAAAAGCGGCCTGCAGGGCGGCACCGTGAGGACCATCCTGATGGCCTGGGTACTGACCCTGCCGGCAACCGTGGCCCTGTCGGCCGGGTTGTTCTGGTTGGCTTCCAAGGCGCTGGGCAGCTGATAAGCCGCCTGCGATAAAAAAGGTGCGATCCGCGAGGGTCGCACCTTTTTTTATGATCACTATTGCGTTAATTCAGGCGCAAAAAAAAGGGCGACCGAAGTCGCCCAAAATGCCTTGCGTGCTCATGTAACCTGGAAAAACTATGGTTTTTTCCGCTTGTTCGCGTCTTTCCAGATAAAAATTCCAAACCCTACAAAAAACATCACCATCAGGCTTACCGTCAGCACTCCGGCGAACACCACATTATCGATAAACATGACCGGCCTCCTGCGCTTGCCCTGTTGCGATAGGGCTAAGTTAATGGAGAAGGCGGATTGGAAAATTGACGGGGATCAATGTCGCCCGCGACGGGGCGTAAAGAAGGGCAATAACTGACCTGCATCAATGGATGCAGGTACTTTCAACGCTTTTTTGGCTTGTTCTTCGATTTCTTTTTAACTTTGCCGAGTGGCATTGCCTGTTCAAATGCCTGGCGGACTTCATTCAGGCGTTTGTCATTGAGGTCGTGAACGCGCTTGGCGCGCTCGGCATTCAGGTCGATCAGCTTGTCGTCTTCACTCATGGCTTGGCTTACGTCGTGGAGGGAATGGCCCAATAATGCGGCCTCCCCCGCTCAACGGCAAATCAGCGGGCGACAAAAGGCAGGTCATCGCACAAAATCGCTGTTTTCCCGAACCAGGAGATTCACCCAGGTGGCACTGCACAAGGACCTTCCGCCGCTGCTGGCGCTGCGCGCCTTCGAAGCCGTGGCGCGGCACTTGAGTTTTATCAAGGCCGCCAGCGAGTTGTCAGTGACCCAGAGCGCGCTGAGCCATCAGGTGCAAAAGCTTGAGCAGCACCTGGGCAAACCCTTGTTTATCCGACGCACCCGTGCGATCGATCTGACCACCGACGGCCAACAGTACTACGACGAAATCCGCCCAGCCCTCGATGCCATCGCCGCCGCCACACGCGCCCAGCGGGTCACCCCCAGCGCCACCGTGCTGCGCATCGGCTTGCTGGCCTCCTTTGCGACCCTGTGGCTGGCGCCCCGCCTGGCAGGCTTCCTCAATCGCTACCCACATATCCAGGTGGAATTGTTGCCGGCCATTCAATTGGCAGACGTGGCAGGTGCCGAGGTCGACCTGGCCATCCGTTATGGCAAAGGCGACTGGCCCGACGTGCAGGCCACGCGACTGATGCCGGAAATCATCTCGCCGGTGTGCAGCCCGACGTTCAAGGCAACGCAAGACAGCCCATTGCTGATGGCCACTTCGCACCGCCCCTTTGAATGGACCGACTGGTCCGAGCACTATCAGGTCGACCTCGGTCACCACCCCCGCGTAATGCTGCACGACTACAACATCGTGGTCGAAGCCGCCGTGGCCGGCCAGGGCATCGCCATGGGCCGTCATCGCCTGATCGAGCGCAGGCTGCAGGACGGCAGCCTGGTGGAAGCCTTCGATTGGCCGCCCTATCACAGCGACATCGGCTACTGGTTGATCGCACCTCAAGGCACCACCAACGAAGCCGCCGCGTGTTTCAGCCAATGGCTGAGGGAAGCCTGCACCGATACGTGAGTTTTTTCGATACATCGCGTGAGATCTATCCGTTTGTCGCGCCTTGATACAGCCAACATGCTGAAGCCTCCCGACCCAAGAGGATTCATCATGAGCGACTCCCTCCGCCAACGCGTGCAAGCCCTTGGCCTCACGCTGCCAACCCCCAGCCAGCCGATCGCCAACTACATCAACCACGTGGTCAGCCAGAATCACCTGTTCGTCTCCGGGCAAATCCCACTGGTGGATGGTAAACCCGCCTATGTGGGCCGGTTGGGCGAGTCCCTCAGCGATGCAGAAGGTGCACAAGCAGCGGAACTCGCTGCGCTGGGCCTGCTGGGGCAGTTGAGCAATGCCCTTGGCGATGACCTGTCGCGCCTGGTGCGCACCGTGCGCCTGGGAGTATTCATCGCCAGCAGCGGCGACTTCACGCAACAGAGCGTGGTGGCCAACGGTGCCTCCAACCTGCTGGTCAATGCGCTTGGCGAAAAAGGCCGACATGTGCGCACCGCCGTCGGCGTGTCCAGCCTGCCGGCCGGTGTGGCCGTGGAGGTTGATGCGATTTTCGAGCTGCACCCATGAGCCCGCTTGAAGTCCAGCACCTGCGGGATGACACGCCCGGCTGCCAGTCCGGCATCGTGCACTTCAACCATGCCGGCGCCTCGCTGCCCAGCCAGGCAACCCTCGACGCGATCTTCGAACAACTGCAACGGGAGGCTCGCGACGGCCCGATGGAAGCCGGCGAACATGGCGCCGTGCTGGTGGAAAGAGCCCGCCGCGCCGCCGCACAACTGCTCAACGCTCCCGCCTCATCCATCGCGTTTGCCAGCAGTGGTTCGACCGCCTGGAGCCTGGCGTTCCAGGCCCTGGGACCCTGGCAACCCGGCGACCGCATTCTGGTAGGCCGTCACGAATGGGGCGGCAACCTGGCCAGCATGGAACTGGCGGTGCAAGCGGGTGCCCGCGTGGAAGTCATCCCCTGCGATGCAAGCGGCGCGGTCTGCCCGGTGGCGTTGGAGTCGATGCTCGATGCCAGGGTGAAGCTGATCGACCTTACGTGGCTCCCGGCCAACGGCGGCCTGATCAACCCCGCCCAGGCCATCGGTGACCTGGCCAGGCGTCACGCCATCCCCTACTTCATCGACGCCGGCCAGGCCGTCGGCCAGGTGCCGGTGGACGTACAAGCATTGCAGTGCGATGTGCTCAAGTCCGCCGGAAGAAAGCATCTGCGCGGTCCACGCGGGACGGCGCTGTTGTATGTGCGGCCGGATTTCCTCGGGCGCCTGAACCCGGCCCAACGCGATGTGTTTTCGGCGCCCTGGACCGCCCAGGGTTTCGACCTGCGCAATGACGCACGGCGCTTTGAAACCAGCGAGGCATCCTTCGCCTTGCTGGCCGGGCTGGGCAATGCGCTGCAGGAGATGAATCGGCTGGGCATCGAGCGCGCCTGGGAGAGGGTTTCGCAGACCAGCGCGCAAATCCGTGAAGCGTTGCGTGGGATTGCGGGCGTTACCCTGCATGACCTGGGCACTTGCCAATCCGGCTTGATCGCCTTCAACCTCGCCGGCTGGGATGCCTTTGAACTCAAGCGGCGCCTGGGCTTGAAACGCATCAATATCGGCGCCAACGGCGTGGCCTACACCCCGCTGGATATGCAGGCGCGTGGCCTGGAGAGCGTGGCGCGGATCTCGGTGAGCCCGCTCAACAACGAGCATGATATCGAGCTGCTGATAGCGGCTCTGCGCGAGTTGCGCGACTAAACCTCGACGTCCACCCAAAGGCCCTGGCGCGGTGCATCTTCGATCAGCGGCGCCACTGGCACGGTGTTGTCGGCATTCAACAAATCGCCCGGAATGGCCAGGTGCTGCTCCGGGTCTTCATCGGCTTCACGCCGGCGTCTCTGCTGTCCCTGCTGGCGGCGCTGTTCTTCGCGCAGCAAAAAGGTCGACGTCTCGGCATCGCCTTTTTTCAGGTCGATGGTGCTCTCGTTGGAGCCCGGCTGGACGGGCACCACGGGCGGGATGTCCGGCTTCTGGCGCACCGGATCGAGTTGTGACGTGACCGGCACAACGCTGACGGGCAGCATGGGTGGAAGCATAGTGATGATTCTCCTGATCAACAGGCTGTCGGCGGGTTGCAGGGTGACTTGAGCACAGGCTCGCCAACCTGTGACCCAGTCGACACTCCCAAGTGCCCGCCACCCGTCGATTCGGTTTCCGGCCCCCCACGCAAACGGAGTAGTTTTTGTCAGAGTCCTTGGGCGTGGGGGCTTGTTCCGTTAAGATAGTCGGCTTTTTCACGGCGGGAGTCAGGCAGCATGGCGCAGCAGTATCAACCGGGGCAACGCTGGATTAGTGACAGCGAAGCAGAGCTGGGGTTAGGCACCGTTCTGGCACAGGACGGGCGCTTGTTGACCGTGCTCTATCCGGCCACTGGCGACACTCGTCAGTATGCGCTACGGAATGCGCCCCTCACCCGCGTGAGGTTCTCGCCGGGCGACAGCATCACCCATTTCGAAGGCTGGAAAATGACCGTGCAGGAAGTCGACGACGTCGACGGCCTGCTGGTGTACCACGGCCTCAATGGGCAGAACGAGCAGGTCACCCTGCCGGAAACCCAACTCTCCAACTTCATCCAGTTCCGCCTGGCCAGCGACCGTCTGTTCGCCGGGCAGATCGACCCGCTGGCCTGGTTCTCGCTGCGCTATCACACCCTGGAACACACCAGCCGCCAGTTGCAGTCCTCGTTGTGGGGCCTGGGTGGCGTGCGTGCGCAGCCTATCGCGCACCAACTGCACATCGCCCGTGAAGTCGCCGACCGTATCGCGCCACGGGTCTTGCTGGCGGACGAAGTGGGCCTGGGCAAGACCATCGAAGCCGGCCTGGTGATCCATCGCCAACTGTTGTCGGGCCGCGCCAACCGCGTGTTGATCCTGGTTCCGGAAAACCTGCAGCACCAATGGCTGGTGGAAATGCGCCGCCGTTTCAACCTGCAGGTGGCGCTGTTCGACGAAGAACGTTTTATCGAAAGCGATGCCACCAACCCGTTCGAAGACACCCAGCTTGCGTTGGTCGCCCTGGAGTGGCTGGTCGACGACGAGAAGGCCCAGGACGCGCTATTTGCCGCCGGTTGGGACCTGCTGGTGGTCGACGAAGCCCACCACCTGGTGTGGCATGAAGACAAGGCCAGCCCCGAGTACGCGCTGGTCGAGCAACTGGCCGAAGTGATTCCCGGCGTGCTGCTGCTCACCGCCACCCCGGAGCAATTGGGCCAGGACAGCCACTTCGCGCGCCTGCGCCTGCTCGACCCGAACCGCTTCCATGACCTCGCCGCCTTCCGCGCCGAGAGCGAGAACTATCGCCCGGTGGCCGAAGCCGTGCAGGAGCTGCTGGACAAGGGTCGCCTGTCCCCTGCCGCACACAAGACCATCCAGGGTTTCCTCGGCGACGAAGGTGAAGCCCTGCTCACCGCCGTCAACGATGGCGATACCGAAGCCAGCGCCCGCCTGGTGCGTGAGCTGCTCGACCGCCACGGCACCGGCCGTGTGCTGTTCCGCAACACCCGCGCCGCCGTGCAGGGTTTCCCGGAGCGCAAGCTGCACGCCTACCCGCTGCCGAACCCGGACGAATACCTGGAGCTGCCGCTGGGCGAACACGCCGAGCTGTACCCCGAAGTCAGCTTCCAGGCGCAGCCGGACGTCGAAGAAGAAAACCGCTGGTGGCGCTTCGACCCTCGGGTCGAATGGCTGATCGACCAGCTGAAAATGCTCAAGCGCACCAAGGTCCTGGTGATCTGCGCCCACGCCGAAACTGCCATGGACCTGGAAGACGCCCTGCGCGTACGCTCCGGCATTCCGGCCACGGTGTTCCACGAGGGCATGAACATCCTCGAGCGTGACCGCGCCGCCGCCTACTTCGCCGATGAAGAGTTTGGCGCCCAGGTGTTGATCTGCTCGGAAATCGGCAGTGAAGGCCGCAACTTCCAGTTCTCCCACCACCTGGTGCTGTTCGACCTGCCGTCCCACCCCGACCTGCTGGAACAGCGCATCGGCCGCCTGGACCGGATCGGCCAGAAGCACGTGATCGAACTGCACGTGCCGTACCTGGAAACCAGCCCGCAAGAGCGCCTGTTCCAGTGGTACCACGAAGCGCTGAACGCGTTCCTCAACACCTGCCCGACCGGCAACGCCTTGCAGCATCAGTTCGGCCCGCGCCTGCTGCCGCTGCTGGAAAACGCCGACGACGGCGAGTGGCAAGCCCTGATCGACGAGGCCCGTGCCGAGCGCGAGCGCCTGGAAGAAGAGCTGCACACCGGTCGCGACCGCCTGCTGGAACTCAATTCCGGCGGCGCAGGTGAAGGTGATGCCCTGGTCGAAGACATCCTCGAGCAAGACGACCAGTTCGCCCTGCCGATCTACATGGAAACCCTGTTCGACGCGTTCGGTATCGACAGCGAAGACCATTCGGAAAACGCACTGATCCTCAAGCCCAGCGAAAAAATGCTCGACGCCAGCTTCCCCCTGGGCGACGACGAAGGGGTGACCATCACCTACGACCGTAACCAGGCGCTGTCCCGTGAAGATATGCAGTTCATCACCTGGGAACACCCGATGGTGCAGGGCGGCATGGACCTGGTGCTGTCCGGCTCCATGGGCAACACCGCCGTGGCACTGATCAAGAACAAGGCGCTCAAGCCGGGCACCGTGTTGCTGGAACTGCTCTACGTCAGCGAAGTGGTTGCCCCGCGCTCCCTGCAACTGGGCCGTTACCTGCCGCCGGCCGCCCTGCGCTGCCTGTTGGATGCGAACGGCAACGACCTGTCCAGCCGCGTGTCGTTCGAAACCCTCAACGACCAGTTGGAAAGCGTGCCACGCGCCAGCGCCAACAAGTTCGTGCAGGCCCAGCGCGATCAACTCACGCCACGGATCAACGCCGGTGAAGAGAAGATCACCCCGCGCCACGCCGAGCGTGTGGCCGAGGCCAAGCGCCGCCTGGCGGCGGACACCGACGAAGAGCTGGCGCGCCTGACGGCGTTGCAAGCGGTCAACCCGACCGTGCGTGACAGTGAGCTGGTGGCCCTGCGCAATCAGCGCGAGCAAGGTTTGGCCATGCTGGACAAGGCGGCGCTGCGGTTGGAAGCGATTCGGGTGTTGGTGGCGGGTTGATCACCGCCCTGCCCTGTTAAATGAAAAAGACCCGCGCAATGCGGGTCTTTTTCATTGGCCTTGGAGGCCCCATCGGGGGCAAGCCCCCTCCCACAACTGATCGGTGATCGACATGACAGCACCGTCAAATGTGGGAGGGGGCTTGCCCCCGATGGCGTCACCTCACTATCAGGCCGTTGCAGCAGCAGCCGGCACCTCAACCGTCCCCAACCCATCCTTCATCCGCTTGGAATCGCGCACAAAACTGCGCGACGCCTGGAACAGGAACAGCATGGTCAGGAACAACGCCACCGGAATCAGGTACATGGCATCGTGCAATCCCACCGCCTTGTAAGCCTCGGTCATCTGCTGCGCCCCCGCTGCATACATCGCCGAATGGGCAAAGTAGTCAGATAAGCCACCCACCACGATCGGCCCCATCCCGCCGCCCAGCAAATACAAGCCTGCGAAGAACAGCGCCATCGCCGTGGCCCGCAGGCGCGGCTCGACCACGTCCTGGATCGCTGTGTACACGCAGGTGTAGAAGTTGTAGGCAAACAACCAGCCCACGCTGAACAGCGCCACGAACACACCAATCTCGATGCGCCCGGCGTGCAAAGCCCACGCGGTGGTCACGGTAGAGATGATCAGACTGAACGCCGCAAACAAGAGACGGCCATTGGCGACCCGCTGATGGATCTTGTCGGCAACCCAGCCGCCCAGGGTCAGGCCCACCAGGCCGGTCAGGCCGACGATCACGCCGGTGGCGACCGCGGCGTCCTGCAAGGGCATCAGGAAGTAACGCTGCAACATCGGCACCAGGAACGAATTGCAGGCGTAGGTGGCGAAGTTGAAGCACAACCCCGCCAACACCAGCCACAGGAAGGTCGGCACCGCCAGCACGCGACGGATCGGGCGGTCGACACGCTCCTGGGAAACCTGCACGATTTCTGCCGCGCCGCGCTTGGGCTCCTTGATATAGAACATGAACACCGCCAGGATCAGCCCCGGCACAGCGGCGATAAAGAACGGAGCGCGCCAGCTGTCGAACGCCTTGACCATCCAGCCGATGGTGAAGAATGCCAGCAGCAACCCCAACGGCAGGCCCAGCATGAAGATCCCCATGGCCCGCGCACGGCGGTGTGCCGGGAACAGATCGCCAATCAGCGAGTTGGCGGCCGGCGCATAGCTGGCTTCACCAATACCAATGCCCATGCGCACCAGCAGAAACGTCCAGAAACTGCCGACCAGGCCATTGACCGCCGTCAGCCCGCTCCAGGCGAACAGGCCCCAGCCCATCAGTTTGCTGCGTGAGCCGGTGTCGGCCAGCCGCCCGAGCGGTAGCCCGGCAATCGCGTAGACGATGGTGAAGGCGGTGCCGATAATCCCGAGCTGAAAGTCGCTCAGGTGCCATTCCATGCGGATTGGCTCGATGATGATCGCCGGGATGGTGCGGTCGAAGAAGTTGAACAGGTTGGCGAGGAACAGCAGGAACAGAATGCGCCAGGCATTCGCCGCTTGGGTCGAGTTCTGCATGGGTCCGTCTCTTTTATTGTTATGAGAGCTGCGATGCCCGATGCATCCTGCCCGGTACCTGCAACATAGTCAGGCAGGGCCCGGTTGTCTGTAATGATTCGTAAAGCTGATAGGGCATGATTTCGCCCGGCAACACGGGACTTTCCCCACAAAAATATAAGTGCGCGCCCCCCTTCCCAACGGCCATGGCACGGATAGAATGGCGAGCCTTCCGTAGCATCCCCAACCTACTTTTCTTATTGATGACGCCCATGTCCGAAGCCAGTCCGTGTCTGAATTGCGGTGCCTGCTGTTCACACTTTCGTGTGTCTTTCTTCTGGGGTGAGTGCGCCTCGTCGGGGGGCACGGTGCCCGATGACCTGGTGGTGCAGATCAACCCGACCCGCGTTGCAATGATCGGCACCGACCAGAAACCCGCGCGCTGCTGCAGCCTTGAGGGCGAAGTGGGCCAAGGCACCCGTTGCACGATCTACGAACAACGCTCAAGCGTGTGCCGTGAGTTCGAGTCCTCGTGGTACGAGGGCGTGCACAACGCCGATTGTGATGCAGCCCGTGCCGCCTTTGGCCTGGCACCGCTGGAACAGCCTTTGGAACTGGCGTTGCCGATCAGCGCTTAGCATCAAACGCTATGGACGGCATGCCAAAATCGTAGAAAAGCAAAATGCCATTACGCCTTGCGAATTCTCCTATGCTTCTATACTCGACCTCATAGGTCATCGCCTCAGGCAGTGACGTGACTCTATGACGGGACATGCTATGGAATGGCTAGGTCTGCATTTTTTTACCGAGCTTCCAAAGAGCGGGCACTTATTACTCAATTGCAGTCATAACCCCTTTCTGGTGCTGCTCGCCTATCTGGTCGCTTGCGCGGCCGGCTTCGGTACGCTGGACATGGCCGAACGTGTCGGCCATGTCGAGGACGCTACCGCCAGACGTCATTGGCGCTGGCTCGGCGCCGGTTGCCTGGCAGGCGGGATCTGGTCCACCCATTTCATCAGCATGCTGGCCTTCCAGGCCCCCATCGCAATCCACTACGAATTATTGATAACGTTTGCTTCGCTGTTGATTGCGTTGGTCGCCTCGTTGTTCGCCATGCAAACCCTCAGTCATTCCAACCTGCGTTTCCACCAGTACCTGCTGGCGTCGGTGTGGATGGGCATCGGCATCGCATTGATGCACTACGTCGGCATGTCTGCCATGCGCTCACAGGCCCAGGTCTATTTCGAGTCCGGACTGTTCATGGCCTCGGTGGGCATCGCCATCGGTGCCAGCCTGGCTGCGCTGCTGCTGTCGAGCTACCTGCGTACCGGCGCCGGCGTGTTCCATCAACTGCTCAAGTACGCTGCCAGCCTGGTACTCGGCGCCGGGATCCTGAGCATGCACTTTACCGGCATGGCGGCCATGCAACTCATCGTTCCCACCGGGGCCGACCTTTCGTTACCCCTGGATAACAACCCCATTCAACTGGGCCTGTCGGTGGCCGTCATCACCCTGCTGGTGATCGGCAGCAGCATCAGCGCCGCCCTGGCGGACAAGAAACTGCAGCACAAGGAACGCGACCTGCGGCGGGTCAACGCCCTGCTCAGCGAACTGGACCAGGCCCGAGCATCGCTGCAACAGGTGGCGCATTACGACGCCCTCACCAGCCTGCTCAATCGCCGCGGCTTCAACCAGATCTTTGCGGAGAAGCTCGCCGAAAAAACCGCGTCCAACGGCATGATGGCGGTGATCTTCCTCGATATCGACCACTTCAAGCGCATCAATGACAGCCTCGGGCATGACGCCGGCGACCAGTTGCTCACCGTGCTGGCCGGGCATATCAAGGGTTCGGTACGCAGCCACGCGGATGTGGTGGCGCGCTTTGGCGGCGATGAATTCTGCATCCTGATCAGCATCCACCACCGCGACGAAGCGCGGCACCTGGCCCAACGCATCATGCAGCAGATGAAAGAACCCATCGAACTGGCCGGCCGGCGCATGGTGATGACCACCAGTATTGGCATCAGCCTGTTCCCCGACGATGGCCTGACCTGCGAAGAGCTGCTGAAAACCGCCGACCTGGCGCTGTACCAGTCCAAGGACGCCGGGCGTAACAACCTGAATTTCTTCAGTTCCAACCTGAAGACCCGCGCGTTCCTCGAACTGCAACTGGAGGAAGAACTGCGCAGCGCCCTGCGCACCCGCAACCAACTGGTGTTGTTCTATCAACCGATCTTTGACATGAAACTCGGCAAGGTCACACGCCTGGAAGCCTTGGTGCGCTGGCAGCATCCCCAGCATGGGTTGCTGGCGCCGGACCGGTTTATCGGTATCGCAGAAAGCAACGGGCTGATTGCCGAACTGGACCACTGGGTATTGCGCCAGGCCTGTCATGACCTGAGCCTGCTGTCTGACCGGGGCTACACCGATCTGACCATGGCGGTGAACTGCTCGGCCCTGAACCTGGCCCGTGACGAGCTGGCGGACGAAATCGAAGACGCCTTGCGCTTCAGTGGCATCGGCGCGAACCGCCTGGAACTGGAAGTCACCGAAAATGCACTGATGGGCAACATCAGCAGTACCCTGGCGTTACTGCGGCAAATCCGCGCGCTGGGCGTATCGCTGGCCATCGACGATTTTGGTACCGGCTACTCTTCCCTTGCCTACCTCAAGCGCCTGCCACTCAACACGTTGAAGATCGACCGCTCGTTTATCCAGGATATTCCCAGGTCCACCGCCGATATCGAGATTGTCCAGGCGGTTATCGGCATGGCCCATACCCTGCACCTGGAGGTCGTGACCGAAGGCGTGGAAACCCAGGCCCAGTTCGAGGTGCTGCTCAAGCATGGCTGCGATTTCGTCCAGGGTTACCTGCTGAGCCCGGCGGTGCCGGCCAGTGACATCGTTGGTGTGATGCAAGGCATCAACATGCGTAACCCGCTACACACAACCGGTACGCTGGCCGCCAAAGACATCAGTGCACCGAAAGAACCTGCCCCGGGTCGCGGTGGGTCCACGTCCATCGTCAGGCCAATTCGCTGACGCCGAATTTTTGGCATTTCGCCATCATTTGCCTAAAGAACCCCGACGAACGGCCGATTCATCAGAGTCCGGCCGTGTTCCCCCTGAAATCACAGGGGTAAAATCCAATCGTCCAGGACAAGGACGCACTGTAAAGTCGCGAACACCCATTCCGTGATGGCCCCTTGATCTGTTTCAGCCATCCGCCCAGGCACATGGCGCACAATGACTTCTAAAAATAACTCTGCCACCGTGGTATCCGACGTATTGCTCCCAGCTCCTGCGGACACACCCCCAGGTTCAAAGTCATTGAGCACCGCCCGCCCGCTGGCCACCCAGCAATACCTGTACTTCACCGAAACCAATACCGACCGCATCCTCGACAACCTCGACGGCCTGCGCGACATGGTGTTCCCGCGCCCGCCCCACCTGGAAGGCGACAGCGACCCGCGCAACGAACAGGAATTCCCCTCGGTGTGCCTGATCGGCCTGGGCCGCTGCGGTTCGAACATCGCGCTGGACGTCGCGGAACTGGTGTACAACGCGCGCAAGTTCTACCTGAACGAATTCAGCAACGAAGATAAGTCACAGGACAAGGGTTACAGCCCGGCCCAGTGGATCCGCAACAACCTGCGCCTGGGCAGCGGCAAGGCCAGCAAACCGGTATTCCTCGTCGAGCCGCTGGTGATGCTGGGCGACCTGGACAAGGACATCGCCGGACGTATCCGCTTCTCGCGCAAGGGCGAGAAAAGCGGTTTCCTGCGCGACTACAGCAAGATGAAAATCATGGACCTGTCGGAAGTCCATGCTGGTGGCGCCGGTAACGCGCCAATCCTCGGCCAGTACCTGGCCAAGATCATCCTGAACAAAGACACCCAGCGTTTTTCCAGCCCCGACTGGAAGATGATCCACTCGTACCTGATCGACTCCTGCGGTATCAAGGCCAACCAGTCGCGCCTGTACTTCTCGATCTTCAGCGCCGGCGGCGGCACGGGTTCAGGCATGGCCTCGGAATTCGGCCTGGCCCAGCAACACTCGTACATGAACAAGACCTTCGACACCAAGCCCGCCGATGAGCACGACAGCAAGAGCGGTCACGCCTTTGTGTTCGAGCCGATCTTCACCAGCGGCATCTGCGTGCTGCCGAACATTTCCGACCACCGCAGCGAAATGTCCGAGGCGCTGCACATCAACGCCGGGCGACTGCTGTGCAAATACCTGTCGGAAGAATGGGATTTCTCGTACAACTTCGCCAATGAAGACAGCAGCGAAGCCAGCGTGAAGGGACGGATCCGGCCGTGGAACGCGATGATGCTGATCTCCAATGACATCATGCGTTATGCCGAAGAAAGCGATGACGGCAATATCCAGAACATTGACGTCAATGCCATGGAAAAACACGCCAACCAGTATATTTCCCAGCAGATCTTCAACATCCTCACTGCCCAGGCCGTGACCACCGACTACGACCAGAACTACTTCCGGCGCGCCGGCATCGACATCGGCGAAACCATTCGCCTGGATGCCAACGACCTGTTCATGAGCCTGGCCGGCCCGGTGGCGATTGCCTACGCCGAGTCCGTGGTCCCGGAAACCCCGGCGCCGTCGAACGACAAGTTCAAGGTGTTCGAGAAAGAGCCGCAGCGCCTGAACATCGACGATCTGTTCTTCCGTTCCATCGACCTGCCGCATTTCAACAAGGTCACCCAGGCCATCGAAGGCATCAGCCTGTTGCCGATCGAATCCAAGCGCTACAAGGCGTCCCTGGAACAGTACAAGAACTCTGGCTACGACGCCGCCGCGCTGCATGACCTGCACTTCTTCAAGAACTGCTCGTCGGTGGTCTCGATTGTGTCGCTGCCCAAGGACTACAAGCTGTCCTACATGGACCTGAATCGGCTCAAGACCCACCTCAACAGCCTGTTCCCCAACACCACGCTCAAGCGCTACGCCCTGGTGATCGGCGCCTCGGCCAACCTGTCGTTGACCACCCTGATCGCCAAGAGCCCGTGCCTGTCGGATGATTTCCTCACGTTGATCGTGGCCTTTATCAAACGCTGTTTTGCGCGCAACCCTTATCGCTTCGATGACACGCTGGATAACTCGATCCTGGACTTCATCATCCACGAGGACTTCGACGAAGATCGTATCGACGAGTTGCTCAACGAGTTCGAGAACCCGGCGAAGATCCTCGATACCAACTGGTACGCGATCAAGCCGATGTATGAGAAGAAGTACCGCGAGCTGATCAACGACAAAGAGAAGTTCGTGTCGATCAATGACATTCGCCTGTCACGGGATTGCGTGAAGAAGGCGATCAAGTACCTGCGCGAGATCTACCGCCACCGGATTGGCAAGACCAAAGTTATCTCCTTGAACAACCATACCGGCAAGACGGCTTAGACCGAGGCGCGCCCATCGCAGGCAAGCCAGCTCCCACACTTGGAATGCATTTCAAATGTGGGAGCTGGCTTGCCTGCGATGACGGCCTGTATTGCAAAAAAATGTATAGCCTTGCCACACCACGAAACAATTCTGCAGCCGTTTAGCCACCCGCCCAACTGTTCCCGTGACGCGCACGTCACCCTCGGCTGTGACCTTTCTCTACGGCAAGATGCCATCACCGCCTCAGCGGTTACTCCGCTACACACTTACCGCGGCAAAAAAGACGCACCTTTTTCGTGCGGGCTTTTATTGGGCCGCCCTTTCCTGGATCAGAATCCACGGCGAAACCACCACCGCCCACAGGCTCGGATCGCGCTCCACCAGGTCCAGCGCCCGCGTCGCAGACACTTCGCCAAGGCTACCTGCGGCCAGCCAGGCAGCGACTTTGTCGCGGTTATCCTCGGCCATGCCTTCGGCCGCTTCGATCAAATCCAGGCCAGCGTCGACCCACAATAGGGCACCCTTGGCAAAGAACGGCTCAAGCTCCTTCCAGGAAATTTCGGCAGTTTCACCGAGCAGCTTGGCATAGAGGGTGCTAGGTTCTTGCGTCATGGGAGTTCACCTGAATAAAAAATCGGCGCAATCATAACGTCGAGCGTCAGGCAGAAAAACCCAGTTGCAAATGCGTCATCGATTGAAAGGGTCAGGAAAGCCAAGGATTGCCCGAAACTCTGGCATCACCCCGCCGCAATTCTGTCTTTTTCTTTCATTTAAGCGACATACCCGGGTTTTGCCCCCAGCAGCCAGCTTTTCAAGCGATCAACCGGCGCTCTACACTGTACCGGTACAGTTGCCAGGGCACTGCCGGGGGGATATCCGAGATATCTGATCCGGTTCTGCAGCTCACAAGGCCGCTAGAACTATAAAAAATACAACAGTAAGAGTGGAGCACTATGAATAAGGCTACTAAGCAGATTTCCAAACTGTTTGCCGCTATGGTCCTGGCTGGGGTTGCCGGCCATTCGTTCGCAGCCGACACCATCAAGATCGGTATCGCAGGTCCGAAAACCGGTCCTGTGACGCAATACGGCGACATGCAATTCATGGGTGCCAAGCAAGCCATCGCCGACATCAACGCCAAGGGCGGCGTCGACGGCAAAATGCTTGAAGCCAAGGAATACGACGACGCTTGCGATCCTAAACAAGCCGTTGCCGTGGCCAACAAAGTGGTCAACGACGGCGTCAAGTTCGTGGTCGGCCACCTCTGCTCCAGCTCCACTCAGCCAGCCTCCGACATCTATGAAGACGAAGGCGTGATCATGATCACCCCGGCTGCCACCAGCCCGGAAATCACTTCCCGTGGTTACAAACTGGTCTTCCGCACCATCGGCCTGGACAGCGCCCAAGGCCCTGCGGCCGGTAACTACATCGCCGACCACGTGAAGCCAAAAGTCGTTGCGGTCATTCACGACAAACAGCAGTACGGTGAAGGCATCGCCACCGCCGTTAAACAGACCCTCGAGAAGAAAGGCGTGAAAGTTGCCCTCTTCGAAGGCATCAACGCCGGCGACAAAGACTTCGGTTCGCTCATTCAGAAGCTCAAGCAAGCCAACGTCGACTTCGTCTACTACGGCGGCTACCACCCTGAGCTGGGCCTGATCCTGCGCCAAGCCAAGGAAAAAGGCGTGAACGCCAAGTTCATGGGCCCGGAAGGTGTCGGCAACGACTCCATCTCGCAAATCGCCCAGAACGCTTCCGAAGGCCTGCTGGTTACCTTGCCAAAGTCGTTCGACACCGATCCGGCCAACAAGGCCATCGTTGAAGAGTTCACCAAGAACAAGCAGGACCCAACCGGTCCGTTCGTGTTCCCGGCCTACTCGGCTGTTGAAGTCATCGCCGGCGGTATCGCTGCCGCGAAGTCCGAAGACACCGCCAAAGTGGCTGCGGCCATCCACGCAGGCACCTTCAAGACCCCAACCGGCGACCTGAGCTTCGACGCCAAGGGCGACCTGAAGGACTTCAAGTTCGTGGTCTACGAATGGCACTTCGGTAAACCAAAAACCGAAGTTTCCCCTCAGTAAGCCAGGCGTTACTGGTCCAACAAGCCCACTGTGAGAGCAGTGGGCTTTGTTTTACGAGGTTTATGGGCCTGACACCCGCGATCCGGGCGCTGGCTCACCTGAAAATCTTAAAACCGTCACCAGCGGTTCGCTGGCAAACGCTTTGTGCAAATGTGCTCACAGAACACAGCACGGGGCCGGAACATGACTCCACCAGTGAAATGCGTATCGGGTTTTTAGGAGCGCTGTAATGCCTGAGATCTATCATTTTTTCCAAACGCTGGTTAACGGCATGACCGTTGGCAGCACCTATGCCTTGATAGCCATTGGCTACACAATGGTTTACGGCATCATTGGAATGATTAACTTCGCCCATGGCGAGGTGTACATGATTGGCTCCTACGTGGCCTTCATCGCCCTTGCCGGGCTGGCCATGCTGGGTATCCACTCCCTGCCGCTGTTGATGACCGCTGCGTTCCTTGCATCGATCGTCGTGACCAGTGCCTATGGCTACAGTATCGAGCGCGTTGCCTACCGTCCCTTGCGTGGCAGCAACCGTTTGATCCCGCTGATTTCCGCCATCGGCATGTCGATTTTCCTGCAGAACACTGTACTGCTGTCCCAGGACTCCAAGGACAAGTCCATTCCCAACCTGATTCCGGGGAGCTTCTCCTTCGGCCCGGGTGGCGCACAAGAAGTGCTGGTTTCGTACATGCAGGTCCTGGTCTTCGTCGTCACCCTGGTGGCGATGCTGGGCCTGACCCTGTTCATCTCCCGCTCCCGTCTGGGGCGTGCCTGCCGGGCCTGCGCCGAAGACATCAAGATGGCCAACCTGTTGGGCATCAACACCAACAACATCATTGCCCTGACCTTCGTGATCGGTGCTGCCCTCGCCGCCGTCGCGGCGGTGCTGCTGAGCATGCAGTACGGCGTGATCAACCCCAACGCCGGTTTCCTGGTAGGCCTCAAGGCTTTCACCGCGGCGGTATTGGGCGGCATCGGCAGTATCCCGGGCGCGATGCTCGGTGGCCTGGTGCTGGGTGTGGCTGAAGCCTTTGGTGCCGATATCTTCGGTGACCAATACAAGGACGTCGTGGCGTTCGGCCTGTTGGTTCTGGTGCTGTTGTTCCGTCCGACCGGCATCCTGGGCCGTCCGGAGGTTGAGAAAGTATGAGCAGATATCTTAAATCGGCGTTTTTCAGCGCCTTGCTGGTATGGGCCGTGGCCTTCCCGGTACTCGGCCTCAAGCTGAGCATTGTCGGCATCAACCTTGAAGTGCATGGCACAGGGCCCGTCACCCTGACCGTCATCGCCCTGTGTTCGGTGCTGATGTTCCTGCGCGTGTTGTTCAGCGATCAGTTCAATGCCTTGCTCAAGAGCAACCGTGGTCCGTTGGTATCGCCCAAGGTCAGCCAATTCCTGACCCTGCCGCGCACCCAACGCTACATCATCATTGCCCTGATCATCGCCGCGTTGATCTGGCCGTTCTTCGGCTCGCGCGGTGCGGTCGATATCGCCACCCTGATCCTTATCTACGTGTTGCTGGGCCTGGGCCTGAACATCGTGGTGGGCCTGGCCGGCCTGCTCGACCTGGGTTACGTGGGCTTCTATGCCGTGGGTGCCTACACCTATGCGCTGCTCTCGCATTACCTGGGCTGGAGCTTCTGGATCTGCCTGCCACTGGCTGGCATGGCGGCGGCGACGTTCGGCTTCCTGCTGGGCTTTCCGGTGCTGCGCCTGCGCGGTGACTACCTGGCGATCGTGACCCTGGGCTTCGGTGAAATCATCCGCCTGTTCCTGCGTAACCTCACCGATATCACCGGTGGCCCCAACGGCATCAGCAGCATCCCCAAGCCAACGTTCTTCGGGCTGTCGTTCGACCGTTCCGCCGCTGAAGGGATGCAGACGTTCCACGAGTACTTCGGGATCGACTACAACCCGGTGAGCAAAGTGGTGTTCCTGTACCTGGTGGCGCTGCTGCTGGCACTGGCCGCCCTGTTCGTGATCAACCGCCTGCTACGCATGCCCATCGGCCGTGCATGGGAAGCGCTGCGCGAAGATGAGATCGCCTGCCGCGCCTTGGGCCTGAACCCGACCATCATCAAGCTCTCCGCCTTTACCCTGGGCGCTGCGTTCGCCGGTTTCGCTGGCAGCTTCTTCGCCGCGCGCCAAGGCCTGGTGACCCCGGAGTCGTTCACCTTTATCGAGTCGGCGATCATCCTCGCCATCGTGGTACTGGGGGGCATGGGCTCGCAACTGGGCGTGATCCTCGCGGCGATCGTGATGATCCTGCTACCGGAAATGATGCGTGAGTTCAGCGAATACCGCATGTTGATGTTCGGTGCCATGATGGTGCTGATGATGATCTGGCGTCCTCAAGGTTTGCTCCCGATGCAACGCCCACACATGGAGCTGCGCAAATGAGCCGCGAGATCCTGAAAGTTGAAAACTTGAGCATGCGCTTCGGCGGCTTGCTGGCGGTCAACGGCGTGGCCCTGACCGTGAAAGAGAAACAAGTAGTCGCGCTCATCGGCCCCAACGGGGCCGGCAAGACCACGGTGTTCAACTGCCTCACCGGCTTCTACAAGCCGAGCGGTGGCAGCATCCTGCTGGACGGTCAGCCGATCCAGGGCCTGGCCGGTCACGAGATCGCCCGCAAGGGCGTGGTGCGGACCTTCCAGAACGTGCGTTTGTTCAAGGACATGACAGCGGTCGAGAACCTGTTGATCGCCCAGCACCGTCACCTGAACACCAACTTCTTTGCGGGACTGTTCAAGACCCCGGCGTTCCGCAAGAGCGAGCGCGAGGCCATGGAATACGCCGAGTACTGGCTGGACAAGGTCAACCTCACCGAGTTTGCCAACCGCCCTGCTGGCACCCTGGCCTACGGTCAGCAACGTCGCCTGGAAATCGCCCGCTGCATGATGACCCGTCCGCGGATCCTGATGCTCGACGAACCGGCCGCCGGCCTGAACCCCAAGGAAACCGAAGACCTCAAGGCGCTGATCAGCGTGTTGCGTGAAGAGAACAACGCCACGGTATTGTTGATCGAACACGACATGAAGCTGGTCATGAGCATTTCCGACCACATCGTGGTGATCAACCAGGGCACGCCTTTGGCCGACGGGACACCGGAGCAGATCCGCGACAATCCTGAAGTGATCAAAGCCTATTTGGGGGAAGCGTAAAATGCTGCAATTCGAAAACGTTTCCACTTTCTACGGCAAGATCCAGGCCCTGCACAGCGTCAACGTGGAAGTACGCCAAGGTGAGATCGTCACGCTGATCGGTGCCAACGGCGCCGGCAAGTCGACCTTGCTGATGACCTTGTGCGGATCGCCCCAGGCCCATAGCGGCAGCATCCGCTACATGGGTGAAGAGCTGGTGGGGCAGCAGTCGTCCCACATCATGCGCAAAAGCATTGCGGTAGTGCCGGAAGGCCGCCGCGTGTTCTCGCGCCTGACGGTCGAAGAAAACCTCGCCATGGGCGGCTTCTTCACCGACAAGGGCGACTACCAGGAGCAGATGGACAAGGTGCTGCACCTGTTCCCTCGGCTCAAGGAACGCTTCAGCCAGCGCGGCGGCACCATGTCCGGCGGCGAGCAGCAAATGCTCGCCATCGGCCGGGCGCTGATGAGCAAGCCCAAGCTGTTGCTGCTGGACGAACCTTCCCTGGGCCTGGCGCCGATCATCATCCAGCAGATCTTCGACATCATCGAACAACTGCGCAAGGACGGTGTGACGGTGTTCCTGGTGGAGCAGAACGCCAACCAGGCCTTGAAGATTGCTGACCGCGCCTATGTGCTGGAAAACGGCCGGGTGGTGATGCAGGGGACGGGCGAGCAGTTGCTGACGGATCCTAAAGTACGTGAGGCGTACCTCGGCGGCTAAGCGAACCGACGCTGAAATGTGGGAGGGGCTTGTTCCCTCCTACTTTTTTTGCGTCGCCTGAAATTATTTTTGGTCGACTTGTAACGGATTCCACCCTGCCGTCTCTAGTGGTACAAGCAGGCACTCTAGCCCGCCAACTCAACCCACTGCTGGAGATACATCATGACGACCAAACTGTCCGCCGCTACCCTTGTCCTGGCCCTCGGTTCCACCCTGAGCCTGTCCGCCCTGACCACCACCGCCCACGCTGCCGACGACATGCAGAAATGCTACGGCGTCGCTGAAGCAGGCAAGAACGATTGCGCCGCGGGCGCCGGCACTTCCTGCGCCGGTACCTCGAAAGTCAAAGACCAGGCCAACGCCTGGAAACTGGTTCCTGCCGGCACCTGCCTCAAAACCCCAAGCTCCACCTCGCCGACCGGTTTCGGCCAGGAAGCTGCCTTCACCGCTAAATCCTGATCCCTCGCGAAACCTGAGTACTGATGATGACTCTTTCATCCCTGCCAGCCGTCTCCCAGGCTCAGGCGCCCGGCCTTCCCGGCCGGGCAGGACTGGGGCTCAAGCATGAGCACTTCATTGAAGTGCTCGAGACCTCACCCGATATCGGTTTTTTTGAAGTGCACGCCGAAAACTACATGGTGGCCGGCGGCCCGTTTCATCATTACCTGGGGTTGATCCGCGAACAGTACCCGCTGTCATTGCACGGCGTGGGCCTGTCCATCGGCGGCGAAGGCCGGCTGGATCGGGCGCACCTGGCGCGATTGAGCACGCTGATCGAACGCTATCAACCCCACTCTTTTTCCGAACACCTGGCCTGGTCGAGCCACGGCCCGGTGTTCCTCAATGACCTGCTGCCCCTGGCCTACGACAGCGCTACCCTGCAACGGGTGTGCGAACACATCGACCAGGTACAGAGCACCCTCAAGCGGCCGATGCTGCTGGAGAACCCATCGACCTACCTGCAATTCCAACGCTCCACCCTCGACGAGACGGACTTCATCAGCGAAATCATCCGTCGTACCGGCTGTGGCTTGTTATTGGACGTGAACAACGTCTACGTGTCCTGCATCAACCATCAACGCGACCCCCAGTCCTACCTCGACGCCCTGCCGTTGCACGCTGTCAGTGAGATTCACCTGGCTGGATTTGCTGAAGACACTGACAGCCTTGGTGATCGCTTGCTGATCGACGACCACGGGGCGCCGATCGATAACGCCGTGTGGCAGCTGTACGAAAAAGTACTGGCTCAAGTCGGCCCGGTGCCAACCCTGATCGAACGTGACAACCAACTGCCGGCATTCAGCGTACTGCTGGCCGAGGCTCAACAGGCCGAAAGGTATCTGGCGCAGGTGAGCCCATGAGCCTTCAGGACGACTTCGCTGCAGCCTTGCTGGCACCGGAACAAGCCTGCCCCGATGGCCTGTTCAGCATCAATGGTGCCGACCCGGCCAGCCGTTTCGCGGTGTATCGCAACAATGTGCACAGCTCGTTGATCAACGCATTGGCGGCAGCTTACCCGGTCACACTGCAATTGGTGGGCGAGGCGTTTTTCCGTGCCATGGCCAGCCTGTATGTGCAGGCGCACCCGCCTACCAGCCCGGTGATGAGCGAGTACGGTGGCGCGCTCGCCGAGTTCATCCAAGGCTTTGAACCCGCGCAAAGCGTGCCCTATCTGGCGGACATCGCCCGGCTGGAGCGCTTGCGCGTCCGTGCCTATCACGCCGCCGATTGCCAGGCGCTGGATCAGCAGGCCGTGCTCCTGGCGCTGCAGGGTCAAGCAGACCTGGGCACCCTGCGCCTGCAACTGCAGCCGTCGCTGGCCACGCTCAATTCGCCCTACGCGGTGGTGGCAGTGTGGGCCGTACACCAGACCGAGGGCGGCCTGGCCACCCTGAACCCCTGGCATCCCCAGGGGGCGCTGGTGCTGCGCCAGGGGCTGGAGGTCAAGGTATTTGCCATAGACCCTGGCTCAGTGGCGTTCATCAACAGCCTGGCGCATGGCAACGCATTGGGAACAGCCGTGGAGCATGCGCTTGAAGCATCCACCGAATTCGACCTGCACCAATGCCTGACGCTGCTGATCAGCCATAACACCCTCACTCATTTGCACCTGGAACAAAAGGTATCGCCATGAACACTCGCCCCTCAGGCCTGATCAAAAGGCTCATCGCGCTTTTCGAACAAATCCCCTACAGCCTGATCGCCTTTGTCGCGCGCTTTTCCATTGCCGCCGTGTTCTGGAAATCCGGGCAAACCAAAGTTGAAGGCTTTGCCGTTGATTTGATCAGCGGCACCTTCCAATTCGGCGAACCGAAACTGGCAGCCTCGACATTGCCGCTGTTTCGCAGCGAGTACCACGTGCCGTTGTTGTCGCCGGAAATGGCGGCGCATATGGCTGCATTTGCCGAGCATTTTTTCCCGTTGCTGATCCTCGTAGGCTTCGCCACGCGCTTTTCGGCCTTGGCCCTGATCGGCATGACCCTGGTGATTCAGCTGTTCGTCTACCCGGACGCCTACCCAACCCATGGCACCTGGATCGCGCTGCTGTTGCTGCTGGTGGCCAAAGGGCCAGGACGCCTGTCCATCGATCACCTGATCGCCCGACGCTACGCCTAAAGCCGGTCCAGCGCCTCGCCGCTGCGCTTGAACCAATCCACCAGGTAGTCGGCCAATACCTGGGTACGACGCGGCAAGCCACCCTGATAGGGATGCGCCAGGTACATCGGCATGCTGCGCGTCTGATAATCGCGCAGGAGCCAACGCAATCGGCCATCCGCCAATTCCGTCGGCAACACGTAGGACGGCAGCCGTGCAATGCCCGCTCCCACCAGCGCAGCCTTTTTCAGCAGGTTGTAGTGGTTGGAGGCAAAGGTGCCGCTGACGCGTACCCGCAGTAATTCGTGCTGCTGGTGGTACAACCACTCTTCACGGCCGCTGTAGTGGCTGTTGAGCAGGCAAGCATGGTTGCCCAGGTCGGCCGGCGTCTCAGGTTCGCCGTGTTTCTCAAGATAGGCCGGGCTGGCACAGGTCATCTCACGCCAGGCCAGCAACGGCTTGACCACCAGGCGCTCGCTCTCAATGGAACCTGAGCGTACCCCCAGGTCGAACCCATCTCGCGCCAGGTCTCGATAGCTGTTATTGAGCTCCAGCTCAATTTGCACCTGCGGGTATTGCTTGGAAAACTCCAGCAGCAGCCCATCAAAAAAGGTTTCCCCCAAGGACACTGGCACCGTCATGCGCACTGGTCCGGCAAGATCGTCCTTGAGCCGGGCCAATGCCTGACGGGCACGATCCACCTGCACCACCAGGGCCTGGGCCTGGGGCAACAAGGCCGCACCGGCTGCGGTCAGGCTGAGCTTGCGCGTGGTGCGGTGCAGCAACACCACAGAGAACCGCGCTTCCAGCTGGCTGATACGCTTGGACAATTGCCCTTTGCTACAGCCCAGTTGCTCGGCGGCGACGGTAAAACTGCCGGCTTCGATCAGCACGGCAAAGGCTGCCAAGTCATCCATCTCGCTCATGGATTGTTTCCAAAAGAAAACCAAAGGTTGCCTATTAGCGCGTTTATCCAGCAAAAAAGCCACTCTAGACTGAGCCTTCACTTACTCCCGGAGGAACAGCACCATGAAAATCCTATTGATTGGCGCCAGCGGCACCGTCGGCTCGGCGGTCAAGGCGGAACTGGCTCAGCGTCACGAAGTGATCAGCATCGGCCGCAGCAGCGGTGACTTCCAGGTGGATATCAGCGACAGCGCGTCGATCCGCAAGCTGTTCGAACAGACTGGCAAATTCGACGCCCTGGTCTGCGCAGCAGGCAGCGTGAACTTCGTGGCATTGGGCGAAATGAGCGAGAGCGATTTCGAGCTGGGCTTGCGTGACAAGCTGATGGGCCAGGTCAATCTGCTGCTGATCGGCCGTGAGTTCGCCAACGATGGTGCCTCGTTCACCTTCACCAGCGGCATCCTCAACCGCGACCCGATCCGCACCGGCGCCTCGGCTGCGTTGGTCAATGGCGCCATCGATGCCTTCGTCAGAGCGGCCGCCATCGAGCTGCCACGAGGCCTGCGCGTAAATGCTGTCAGCCCGACAGTGCTGGTGGAAGCCATGGGCAGCTATGCACCGTATTTTCGTGGTTTCAAACCCGCGGCAGGTGCTGACGTGGCGTTGGCCTACGCGAAGAGTGTCGAGGGTTTGCAGACCGGGCAGACTTACATCGTCGGTTGAGCGGCAACTGTCTCAGGTGATAACTGAGACATCCACCCAACCACCAGCGCACGCGGGGCTATAAATCTGAACGCCCCGCCCGATTGGCTGTGAACCCTGACGGTACTTAACTGATACCCGTCTACATAAAATGTTACGTACTTTAGGTAGGCCAGCAACGTGATGGATTTTGTCCTTGCTGTCGCCTCTGGGCTCAGTGAAACATTCACTTCAACATAACCCGGCGCAGGGTTCCCGGCGCCCTTGAGTATCACCGAAATATGCGTGAAATCAGTGGCTGACGAGTAGGAAAGCTGGGCGGGCTCGTCTGAAAAAGCTGCATTTGCCCAGAGCATGAGCACGCAGATACACCATTTGATATTCATTGCGGCTCTCACTCAAAAGAGCTCGACGCTCTCACACCTCTCCAAATCCAAGTGTAGGAAACGTCCAATCGACAGTGCTATTTTTCCCATCCGTTCCGGGCCGATGGTTCAAACCCTGTCACGGGCTTGTGATGCGGCGCCGGCCTGAGTAACGTGGCGGCACTTGCCTGGAGACCCGATAATGCGTGCCGCCCCTACCCTGTTCCTGTTTGCCCTGCTTCCCTTGTTCGCTGCCTGCCAGATGTTCGAGAGTGATCCTGCCAAGCCGTCGCTCGCCGGGCTGACGCGCATGCAAGGTGAACTCACCGCAGTCGGCGGCAAACTGCTGTTCCAGCCGTGCAACGACAAACGCAATTACGTGGTCAATGACACCGGCGGCACCAGCATCCTGCAGGAAGCGGCCTCACTGGCCGGCCAGCAAGGCGCGTTGTTTGCCGACCTGCGCGGCAAGTTCTCCGGGGTTGCCAGCGGCACCGAGGGCAGCGTCGACCTGCAACAACTCTACCGCGTCGAGCGCTCGACCTCGGCCTGCGGCGACCCGGACTTCAAGCGCATGATCCTGCGCGCCAACGGCCACAAGCCGACCTGGGTGATGAACGTGACCGCCAAGGGCCTGGTGCTGGAACGCGAAGGCCAGCCACCACTGGCGGTGCCCTATGTGGAAGAGCAAATCGGTGACGGTCGCTTTAACCTGATGACCGAGGCCAACAATCAGCACGTGGAATTGTGGGTGGCGCCGCAGCGTTGTGTCGACCCGGTCAGCGGCAGTTTGCAACACATGACCGCCGAGTTGCGCGTCAATGGCCAGGTCCAGCGCGGTTGCGCATCGTTCGGCGGCTCGCGCGACGACTGACGCGACGCCATGCTGTTTTAACATGACGGGAAACGGTCATTGGGGCTTATAATCGCCGGTTTGCAAAACAGCCGGCCTCTCTGCCCGCCGCCTACCGGATCCCGTCATGTTACGAATCACCGAACTCAAGCTGCCCATCGACCATCCCGAAGAAGACCTGCGGCCTGCCATCGTGCAGCGCCTGGGCATCGCCAGTGATGACCTGCTCGATTTCACCCTGTTCAAACGCAGCTACGATGCGCGCAAGAAGTCGTCGGAACTGTGCTTCATCTACACCATCGATCTGAACGTAAAGGGTGAAGCCGCCCTGCTGCTCAAATTCGCCGATGACCGCAACGTCAACCCGGCGCCGGATGTCAGCTATAAGGTCGTAGGCCAGGCACCGCAAGGCCTGACCGAACGCCCGATCGTCGTCGGCTTTGGCCCGTGCGGGATCTTCGCCGGGCTGCTGCTGGCGCAGATGGGCTTCAAGCCGATCATCCTCGAGCGTGGCAAGGAAGTGCGCCAGCGCACCAAGGACACTTGGGGCCTGTGGCGCAAAAGCGTGCTCAACCCCGAGTCCAACGTGCAGTTCGGTGAAGGCGGCGCCGGGACCTTTTCCGACGGCAAGCTGTACAGCCAGATCAAGGACCCGAAATTCCACGGCCGCAAAGTGCTGCACGAGTTCGTCAAGGCCGGTGCGCCGGAAGAAATCCTCTACGTCAGTAAACCGCACATCGGCACGTTCCGCCTGACCGGCGTGGTGGAAAACATGCGCGAGCAGATCATCGCCCTGGGCGGTGAAGTGCGCTTCGAGCAGCGGGTGACCGATGTGCTGATCGAAGACGGCCAGTTGAATGGGGTGGTCATCGATGGCGGCGAACAGATCCTGTCCAAACATGTGATCCTGGCCTTGGGCCACAGCGCCCGTGACACCTTCCGCATGCTCCACTCCCGTGGCGTGTACATGGAAGCCAAGCCGTTCTCGGTGGGTTTCCGTATCGAACATCCGCAGTCGCTGATCGACGCCGCGCGCCTGGGCAAATACGCCGGGCACCCGAAACTCGGCGCCGCCGACTACAAGCTGGTGCACCACGCCAAGAACGGCCGCTCGGTGTACAGCTTCTGCATGTGCCCGGGCGGCACCGTGGTGGCGGCGACTTCCGAGCCGAACCGCGTGGTCACCAACGGCATGAGCCAGTACTCGCGCAACGAGCGCAACGCCAACTCCGGCATCGTGGTCGGCATCACCCCAGAGGTGGACTACCCAGGCGGCCCGCTGGCCGGTATCGAGTTGCAGGAACGCCTGGAGTCCCACGCCTATGTCCTCGGTGGCAGCAACTACGAGGCTCCCGCACAACTGGTAGGTGATTTCATCGCTGGCAAGCCGTCCACCGCGATTGGTAGCGTGGAGCCCTCCTACAAACCTGGCGTGTCTCTTGGCGATTTGGCCCTGGCCTTGCCCGACTTCGCCATCGAAGCGATCCGTGAAGCGTTGCCGGCGTTCGAGAAGCAGATCAAGGGCTACTCGCTGCACGACGCGGTGTTGACGGGTATCGAGACGCGCACCTCATCACCGTTGCGGATCACCCGTAACGAATCGATGCAGAGCTTGAACGTGAAAGGGCTGTTCCCGGCTGGTGAAGGCGCTGGTTACGCCGGAGGGATTCTATCGGCGGGCGTGGATGGGATTCGGATTGCCGAAGCGTTGGCGCGGGATATGTTGGGCCTGGAAGCCTGACGCATTGCCCTGCCGGCGATAGCGTCTTCAAGATCGCCATCGCCGGCAAGCCGGGCTCCTACAAGGTTAAATGTTTGCCCGCAGGATGCTGTCCGGCAATGGCTCGCCCCGCTCGACACTGTCCGCAACAGCAGTAATCAAACCGTCCAACGCATAGCCCTGCCCCGCCAGCCAGGCCTGGTCGTAATAGGTTGTGGCATACCGCTCCCCCCCGTCGCACAAGATCGCCACGATCGAGCCGGACTCCCCTGCCGCTTTCATCTGTTGCGCCGCGACCAGTGCGCCAATCAGATTCGTCCCGCTGGAACCTCCGACCCGCCGCCCCAGCCGGTCGGCCAGGTAATGCATGGCCGCCAGCGACAGGGCATCCGGCACCTTGACCATCGCATCGATGACCTTGGGCAAAAACGATGCCTCGACCCGTGGTCGGCCAATGCCTTCAATCCGCGAACCGCAGTCCAGGCGCAAGCTGGCATCACCACTCTGGTAGAAATCAAAGAACACCGAACGCTGCGCATCGGCACACAACACGCGGGTACAATGCTGGCGATAACGCACATAACGACCGAGCGTAGCGGTGGTGCCGCCGGTGCCGGGGCTGGAGATCAACCAGCTCGGCTCCGGATGCTGCTCGAAACGCATCTGCTGGAAGATCGACTCGGCAATGTTGTTGTTCGCCCGCCAGTCGGTGGCACGTTCGGCGTAGGTGAACTGGTCCATGAAATGACCACCGCTTTCCCGCGCCAGGCGTTCGGATTCGGCGTAGATCTGCGTGGGATCCTGTACCAGGTGGCTCTTGCCGCCGTAGAAGGCAATCTGTGCGATTTTTTCCTGGGACGTGGTGGCTGGCATTACCGCAATAAACGGCAAACCCAGCAGACGCGCAAAGTAGGCTTCGGAAATCGCCGTCGAGCCACTGGATGCTTCGATCACCGGCGCACCAGGCTTGAGCCAGCCATTACACAATGCGTACAGGAACAACGAGCGTGCCAGCCGATGCTTCAGGCTGCCGGTGGGATGGCTGGACTCGTCCTTGAAGTACAACTCGATACCCGGCAATCCTGGTAACGGCAAGGGAATCAGGTGCGTATCGGCACTACGCTGGAAGTCTGCTTCAATGATACGAATGGCTTCGCGGGCCCAGGGACGGTGGTCGCTCATGGAGAGTTTCTCTGAAGGTGTCAGCCCTGATTTTAGGGGGTTTCCTACACGCCACACAGATACAGTACCGACTCAATCAGACACACAATTGCTAGGCTTGGCGGCAACATCACCCCAGCCAGCCTCTTATAACAAATAAGAATATAACTTTTGTTTTAACAACTAACGGTACGGGTTAGGGTACCCACCTATTGAACCTGGATTGGAGAGCATCCCTTGCCTCTGCGTAGCACTTTCACCCGTTTCTTCCAGCTGGAAGCCGCCAGCGGTCTGTTGTTGATCGCGGCTGCGGCCTTGGCGCTGATCATCAACAATTCACCGTTGTCGCACCTGTACAGCGCGTTTCTCGATGTGCCGGTGGTGGCGCAGATCGGCGCGCTGAAAATCGCCAAGCCCGCCCTGCTGTGGATCAATGATGGCCTGATGGCTCTGTTCTTCCTGCTGATCGGCCTGGAGGTCAAGCGCGAGTTGCTCGACGGCCACCTGTCCAAGCCCTCGCAAGTGGTGCTGCCTGGCGCCGCGGCCATCGGCGGCATGGTGGTGCCGGCGCTGATCTACTGGGCGATCAACAAGGACTACCCCACCGCGCTTTCCGGTTGGGCGATTCCCATGGCCACCGACATTGCCTTCGCCCTCGGCGTACTGGCCTTGCTGGGCAAACGCGTGCCGGTGTCGCTGAAACTGTTCCTGATGACCCTGGCGATCATTGACGACCTCGGCGCGATCATCGTGATCGCCGTGTTCTATTCTGCCGATCTCTCCGGTGCCGCCCTGGCGGGTGCGGGCGCCTGCCTGATTGCGTTGATCGCGATGAACCGCCTGGGCGTGATCAAGCTCGGGCCGTACCTGATCGTCGGGCTGATCCTGTGGGTGTGCGTCCTAAAGAGTGGTGTGCACGCAACGCTGGCCGGTGTGACATTGGCGTTCTGCATCCCCATGCGCACCAAAAACGCCGAGCCCTCGCCGCTGCTCACGCTGGAACATGCCCTGCACCCCTGGGTGGCCTACGGCATCCTGCCGCTGTTCGCCTTTGCCAACGCCGGCGTGTCCTTGACCGGCGTGAGCCTGGAAAGCTTCACCCACCATGTGCCCATGGGCATCGCAGCGGGCCTGCTGATCGGCAAGACCATCGGTGTGTTCGGCCTTACCTGGCTGGCCATCAAGACCGGCCTGGCCGCCCTGCCCACCGGCGCGAACTGGGGCCAGGTATTTGGCGTGGCGATCCTGTGCGGTATCGGCTTTACCATGAGCCTGTTTGTTGGCTCCCTGGCATTCGTACCGGGGGCCAGTGAGTTTGCCGGGGAAGACCGGATGGGGATTTTGACCGGGTCGATACTGGCGGCGTGTATCGGGTATGCGGTGACGGCAATGGCGAGTCGTAAAAAGGCCGTACCTCAGGTTTGAATTTGACAGCCTCGAAAACCAAAAACCCCAACCAGTCACCCGGTTGGGGTTTTGTGTTTCTACAACCGACGGTTAGCGAGTAACGCGGCTGGTACCGTCAACGGTCATGATGCGTACGCGGTCGCCGATGCGGAAGATTTCATTCTCCTGCACGGCCTGCACGTAGGCACGCATGCTGCCGTCGTCTTCGCGCACGGTGATTTCCACACCTTGGGTACGGGTCAGGCCTTCTTCGGTGGCCGAACCCAGCAGGCCGCCAGCAACAGCGCCGATCACCGCAGTCACGATACTGCCACGGCCACCGCCGATGGCACTGCCGCCAACACCGCCGATAACGGCGCCGGCAGCGCCGCCGATTGGGGTCTTGGTGCCTTCGATTTTCACCGGACGCAGGGATTCGATGGTCCCCATGCGCACGGTCTGGACACGACGCGCCTCGTCACGGGAGTACGAGTCGCCGGTCAGACTCGAGGCGCAGCCACCCAGCAGCAACGATAGGGTGGTAAAGCAGGCAACCAGTAAAACAGACTTACGCATAGCATCAACTCCAAAGGACAGGTGGTCATTAAACGCTGCAGCTTGACGCCTGTCACGGCAAGCACCGCAGAAAATTGCTTTCATTCAGCCTTAGTACAGACTGCCCACACCAGAAAAACAGACGAACGGTAGCGCTGTTCTCTCAACCGGGATTTTCATGGATTACTTCATCATTGTAGTCACAACCCTTGCGGGACTGTATTTCCATGCCTGGTTGTACCTGCGCATCCGGCGTTGGATAGACCGTGACCTGGCCCTGTCGCTGGCGGGTAATGACCTGCACAAGCGCACCTTCATGCTGCAACAGCTGGAGAAGGCTCGCCGCTTGAAGATCAAACGGTCCCACTTGCCTCACTGGCTGAAGAACGCGGCGCAGCAGTACACGCCCGAAGCCTCTTCAATAGAGACGTCGGGGTGACAGGCATCATTCAAGCGGAGTGACGAAAGGTGCAGCTCAGGGTGCCAGGCGTTCGCGGGTCCAGTCGGCCCCTTGCAGGCGATAATTCAGACGGTCATGCAAGCGGCTGGCGCGGCCTTGCCAGAACTCGATGCGCTCGGGTAACAGGCGATAACCACCCCAGTGCTCCGGGCAGTCAGGCTGGGTATCGCTGAAACGCTGCTCGGTAGCCTTGAGCAGGTCCTGCAGCTCTTCCCGGTCACGGATGACCTGGCTTTGCGGAGACGCCCAGGCTCCCAGGCGGCTGCCCAAGGGACGAACCTGATAATAAGCATCCGACTCTTCAGGCGTGACCTTCACCACCCGACCCTCAATGCGCACTTGGCGCTCCAGGGTCGGCCAGAAAAACGTCATGGCTGCAAACGGCCGCGCCGCAAGCTGTTGGCCCTTGGCGCTCTGATAATTGGTGAAGAAGGTAAAGCCCTGCGCATCCAGGCCCTTGAGCAACAGGATGCGGCAGTGCGGGCGACCGTCCTGGTCGACCGTGGCCAAGGTCATGGCATTGGCCTCCACCGGTGGCTGCTCGGTTTTCACCGCGTCGGCAAACCACTGGTGAAACAAGGCAAACGGCTCGCTCGGGGCCTGGGCCTCGCTCAAGCCATCCCGTGTGTAGTCACGGCGCATATCGGCCAGTGCCTGGGTCATGCGGCTTTATCCTTCTGTTTCAGCGGATCAGTTTTTCGCCTGGTCGTTTGCCGGTGCAGCAGCCTTGGCTTTGGCGGGTGCCGCTTTTTTCGCCGCTGGCTTGGCCGGGGCTTTCTTGGCCGCTGGCTTGGCAGCCGCTTTCTTGACGGTCGAAGCCTTCTTGGCCGGTGCCTTGGCGGCTGGAGCCGGGGCGGGAACGTCCTGCACCGCCACCATTTCGGCGACAGGCGGGGTTTTGCCCGACTGATACTTGCTCAGCAGCGCCAGCATGGTAGTGCGCTGGGTGAACATGATTTCCATGCGACGGTTCAAGGCGCGGCCCTGGCTGCTGTCGTTGGCGGCACGTGGCATCAGGTCGCCCATGCCGCGCAGCATCAGGCGGTCCTGCTTCAAACCGCTGAGGCTGAAGATCGAGGCGATGGACTGTGCACGCTCCTTGGTCAGCGCCTGGCTGGCCGGGGCGGTGCCGGTGGCATCGACGTGACCCAGTACCAGCACGGCAGTCTTCGGATCGGCTTCAACGGCCTTGGCAACCCGGGTGAACGGACCGAGGGTAACCGGCAGCAGCATGGCCGGGCGTTTCGGGTTGTAGGAACCATCAACCGGGGCAATCACCACGAGCACGTTGTCGCGACGCTCGAGTTGCAGGTTGCTGTCCTTGATAGCCGCGCGCAGACGCGGCTCATAGTCGTCCAGCCAGGCTTGGGTGATTTTCGGGTCGGGCATCGGCACGTTGGTCACGTCGACCTTGGCCAATGGCTTGGGTTTGCTTTCGAACGGCCACCACCAGTGGGTTTCGGTGTCGGTCTTGGCGACTGCTGGGGCTGGATCAGCGGCCTTCAGGTCGGCTTTCAGGTCGGCCTTCGCATCGGCCGCCTTCTCATCGGCGCTCTTGGAGGAAAACGGCCACCAGCTGGAACCGGTGTCCGCCTTGGCGGCGGGAGCTGGAGCCGAAGCTGGCGCTGCGGCGGCGGCAGCTACCGGTGCGGCAGGCTTGGCGCCTGCAGCCGGCTTGGCGTCTGGCTTAGCTTCCGGCTTCGTGTCGGCCTGGGTCACTGCGTCCTTGGTCGAGGCCTTATCGGATCCAAATGACCACCAATGCCCGCCCTCGGCATCATTTTGTGGAGTTTGTGCGCAACCGGTAATAGTGAGACATAGCGCAAGAGCCAAGGACTTGTTCGATAACATGAGATATCCACAAAATGAGAAAAAACCAGGGACCTAGATGATCCGTTAAACAGACGCTTGCAGAAGAATAAAGTTACAACTTTTCCTACAGCGTCTTCTTATAGTTGCCTTTGTAACAAAAAAATGTGAAACAGCAAGGGGTTTACAGACAACCGGCCAATATTCTGACCAACTTCTGTGCCCGCGGGTCCATAAGTACATAAGGTCCGAGTGTATTAGTCACGAAACCGAACGCAACATCATGTTCAGGATCGGCAAACCCCACCGAACCACCAGCACCCGGATGCCCGAATGCACGTGGGCCAAGGCCGAAGGTGGCATTGGCCAACTGCGGCTGATCCAACATGCAGCCCAGGCCGAAACGGGTTTGTGTCAATAATGTTTTATCCGGGCCGATGCTGTGCTCGCGAGTCAATTGTTCGAGCATGTCGGCCTCCAGCAAACTACCGTCCAACAGTCCACTATAAAAACCCGCCAGGCTGCGCGCATTGCCGTGACCATTTGCCGCCGGCTGCTGCATACGGCGCCATTCGGGTTTATTAGTGCTGGTCAGAATAGACGGTGGATTGGCAAATGCACGCGTGGTCATCGCCGTCGGTTCGCGCATCATTACTTGCAGTAAACGTTGCGCGGCTTCATCGCCCATATTGCCTTTGCTGCGCGCTATATGGGCCACGCGATAAAACTCTTCGTCCGCCAGGCCCACATGGAAGTCCAAGCCCAATGGCCGTGCGACCCGCGCCACGATGGACTCTCCCGGCCCGCGCCCATCGGCACGCCGCAGTAGCTCACCGACGAGCCAGCCGTAGGTGATCGCCTCGTAGCCATGGCCCTGACCCGGCGTCCACCACGGGGCTTCGGCCGCCAGGGTGTCGACCATCAGTTGCCAGTCGTACAGGGCTTCGGTGGGGAGCATCTCGCGGATCGCCGGCAACCCGGCCTGATGGCACAACAACTGGCGCAGGGTGATGGTTTCTTTCCCGGCCGCGGCAAACTCCGGCCAGACGTTTGCGACCGGCGCATCCAGTTGCAACTTGCCTTCGGCCACCAATTGCAGGGCCGTGACGGCGGTAAAGGTCTTGGTACAGGAGAACAGGTTGACGATGGTGTCGCTGTGCCAGGCCTCGGCGCCGTCCTTGTCGGCGGTGCCGGCCCACAGGTCGACGACCGTTTCGCCGCCGATCTGGATGCAGAGCCCGGCACCACGCTCCTGCGGGTCATCGAACAACGCGGCGAACGCTTCACGTACCGCTTCGAACTGAAGTTCGTAATGACCCTGGATCTGCACCTGAGCGCCCTCGGAAAACATCGAAAAAAGTGGCCGACATTGTTCCAGCCCTGGTGGGTTTTGTGAACCCGTCAGCGTTCAATCAATGTCCATTCCCGGAGTGACCGCCTGCATGCCCGGCGCCCTGCCCCGGGCCTTTGCCTTCATGCCCGGCCCTGCCACCTTCGCTTTCACGCGTGGCGCCTGCCGCCTTGGCCTTTTGCGCTTCCTTGCCCAGTTGGTCGACCGCCGCCAGGTTGCTTTTGCGCACACTCTCCACAAAACCCTGGAACGGTACGTCGGTGATACCGACCAGGCCAAAGTGACCGTTTTCACCGTCCAGCAGACGCCCGGTCACCGGCTGGTCCAGGTACTGGAACCAATGCACGCCGACAATCGACGGCTCGGCCATGGCCTGCTTGAGGAAGTTGCCATACGCCGCGCCACGATCTTCTTCCCTGGCCAACTGCGTCACGCCGCCCCAGAACGGCCCGCGGTCGGCCGAGCCGAAGTTGAATTCGGTGATCAGCACCGGCTTGTCCAACGCCCGCAACGCGGCGAAGTCGTAGCCGTCCTGAGGCTTGAGGGTGTACATGTTGAAACTCAACACATCGCAGTATTGCGCGCAGGAGGCCACGGCTTCCGGCGTGCTGACCGCATAACGGCCGCCCAGCAGCAGTTGATGGGGCGCGTGCCATTTCAACGAGTCGGAAATGGTCTTGAAGTAGGCATCGGCGAAGGTCTTCTGGAAGTATTTGAAGTCCGCCTCGACTTCCGGATGCTCGGGATTCGGCATCGGCGGTTCGAAACCCGGGTCCTCCATCAGCTCCCAGCCCTTCAATTCGATACCCCAGGCTTTCGACAAACCTTCTTCGTTGCGGTACTTGTCGCGCAGTTGCTTGAGGAACGCGCGCTTGGCCGGTACGTCGGTGGTCATGCGCAACGTGCCGTACGCCAAGGCGTAGCGGGATTTCGGATCATCGCCAGGGCCGGCCCAGGCCAACTCGTTGTCGGCAAAAAAGCCGATCAACCACGGGTCATCGCGGTGGTCACGGGCGGCAATCGCCACGGCGCGCTCGGTGGCCATGGCGAAGCGCGGGTCGAACGGGTCGGGCATGCCGCCCCACCAGTCGGTGCCGGTGCTGATGCTGGCGTAATCGCCGACGATCGACAGCGGCAAGGTGTAGGGAACCCGGCCGGCAGTGGCCAGGCTCTCGTCGCTCCAGTTGCCGACAGTGTTGAAACCCCAGGCCTGCAAGCGATCGAGGGTGTGAGTGACCCAACGTTTCTGGTCGAAGCCGTCACCGCCATAGGTACGCTGCAAGTTGGCGCCGTAAAAGTCATACCAACGCCCGGCACCGAAGCCACGGCCTTCCCCCGCGCCATTGCCGGTGCGGTTGTCGCCGCTGCCGTAATACTTGTCGAAGGGTTCGCCGCCCTTGGGCAGCGCGGCGAACATCCATTCACGGCCGGCCACATAGGTCTGGCTGTTGTCCGGGGCCACGGTGTTGACGCCCAGGGAGTAGAACGGATGCCCTTGCGGTGTCACCAGGTACCAGCGCCCGTCGCGCTTCTCGGTACGGAAAAACCCGCTGGCGTCGAATGCCGGGCCTTTGTTCCAGCCACCGTATTGGTCCAGCGCGGATTTATCCCGCGTGGCCAGCCAAGCCTGGAGCTGCTGTTGCTCCTTGGCGGCAGCGGCTTTGAGTTGTTCGTCGCTGCTGACTTTTTCCGGCCACCGCGCACGGGTGGATTGACCATAGGCATCCACCAGCTCGCTGTAGGCCGCCTTCAGCACCGGCTCGCTGTCCTGCACGCCAAAGCGCTCCAGCAGGATGCTCTGGGCGGCGTTGGGTTTGAGCATCGACAGCGTCACCGAAACCACCTGGCTGCGGTCGATCTCGCCGGCGCTACTGGCCAGCAACACACGCTGGCCGTCCACGGTGATCGGCATCGGTGGGCCGGCCTTCATGCCCTGGCTCAGCGGCGAATTGGCGTGCAGCGGAACCAGCAAGGTCTGAGCCGGGCCGGCGGGCAGGTCGATGCGGCTGACCAGGGTCTTGCCATCCGCGCTCTGCACCTTGACGTAGAGGGTCAACGCCCAGTCCATCGCACTCTGGATGCGCAGGCTCATGGCACCCGACCGGGACCAGTCCCAGATGCCGGCCTGCGGGCTCAGCACCAGGCTCGGTTCGGCGGCCGGGTTGAACGTGATGCGGCGCAGCACTTCGCCTTCGGGGGTTTGTTCGGCGTTGTATTGCGGCAGGCTGGCGTCCTGGGTCGCCACCTTGACCACATCGGCAGGCCGGACGAAGTTGAACAAAGTCTGTTGCCCCGCAGGGGCAGCCATCAAGGGCGCGGCGAGCAGCAAGGCAAAAAGAGCGGGCAGCGTGCGAATCATACGAACAAGGTTCTCCCAGACGGCCGATGAATGGCCTGATGAAATACAGTGAGATAGACCACGAAGTGGGCGAAACCGCCCACCGTGGCTTAAGAAATTTCGCGCCTGAAAGGCGGCAAGGCATTCAGGATAGCCTTGCCATAGCGTTGGGTGACCAGACGCCGATCAAGCAAGGTGATGGTGCCCCGGTCCTCTTCGGTACGCAGCAGGCGACCGCAGGCCTGGACCAGCTTCAAGGAAGCATCCGGCACCGAGATCTCCATGAACGGATTACCGCCCCGCGCCTCGATCCACTCGGCCAAAGCCGCCTCGACCGGATCGTCCGGCACCGAGAACGGGATCTTGGCAATCACCACGTGTTCGCAATAGGCACCCGGCAAGTCCACCCCTTCGGCGAAGCTGGCCAGGCCGAACAGCACGCTGGAGTCGCCGCCGTCTACACGCGCCTTGTGTTTGTTCAGGGTCTCCTGCTTGGACAGATTGCCCTGGATAAACACTTGCTTGCGCCAATCACGGTCGAGACCGTCGAACACGTCCTGCATCTGTTTGCGTGACGAGAACAGCACCAGCGTTCCGCGCGAGCCTTCGACCAGCTCCGGCAGGTCGCGGATGATCGCGGCGGTGTGGGCCGCTGCGTCCCGTGGGTCGGCCTTGAGGTCCGGCACCCGCAGCACGCCCGCATCGGCGTGATGGAACGGGCTCGGCACCACGGCGGTGACGGCTTTTTTCGGCAGGCCGGCGCGCATGCGGAAGCGGTCGAAGGTGCCTAGCGCGGTCAGCGTGGCGGAGGTCACCAGGCAGCCATAGGCCACGTTCCACAGGTTGCGGCGCAGCATTTCGGCGGCCAGGATCGGGCTGGCGTTGACCTCGATATCGAACAGCGCACCGCTTTCCGACAGGGTCAGCCAGCGCGCCATAGGCGGGTTGTCTTCCGGGTCTTCGACGGTGAAGGCGGTCCACAGCTCCCAGTTGCCCTGGGAACGGGACAGCAGGCTGCCGAACAGCGGGTACCATTCCTCGGCCTGGTTGCTGGCGATGCCGATATTGACCTCGCCGTCCATGCCTTCCTTGAGCAAATCCGTAAGACGGGTGAACAGATCGGTCAGGCGTGAAAAGCCTTTCTTCAGCTCGATGCCCATTTCGCGCATGTGCTCGGGGATCAGCCCACCGACAAAACGATGGCGGGGACGCTCACGCCCCTCCACATCTTCACCGGGCTTGAAGTCGGCCACCTGCTCGCAGGCACTGAACATGAATTGCTGCTGGGTCTTGATCTCGCGCGCCAGCTCCGGCACCTGTTCGATCAGCTTGCCCAGGTCGCCCGGAAGCGGGTGCTGGGCCAGCAGTTTGGTGAGGTTCTTCGCGGTGGTTTCGAGCCAGTCGGCGGTGGAGCGCAGGCGCGTGTAATGGGCGAAATGGCCGATGGCCTTGTCGGGCAGGTGGTGGCCTTCGTCAAACACATAGAGGGTGTCGCGCGGGTCCGGCAACACCGCACCGCCGCCCAGGGCCAGGTCGGCCAGCACCATGTCGTGGTTGGTGACGATCACATCGACCTTGCCCATGCCTTCGCGAGCCTTGTAGAAGGCGCACTGGCCGAAGTTGGGGCAATGGCGGTTGGTGCACTGGCTGTGGTCGGTGGTCAGGCGCGCCCAGTCGGAATCCTCCAGGGCGGTGGGCCAGCTGTCGCGGTCACCGTCCCATTTATTGCCGGCCAGTTTCTCGATCATGCTGGTAAACAGCTTCTGGCTGGCCTCATCGACTTCGATCTTGAAGCCTTCTTCTTCGAACAGCTGGGCGGTGGCGGTTTGCGCGTGACCTTCCTGCAACAGCACATCGAGCTTGGACAGGCACATGTAGCGGCCACGGCCCTTGGCCAGGGCGAAGGTGAAGCTCAGGCCACTGTTGCGCATCAGGTCGGGCAGGTCCTTGTAGACGATCTGCTCCTGCAGGGCGACGGTGGCGGTGGCGATCACCAGGCGCTTGCCGGCGGCCTTGGCGGTCGGGATCGCGGCCAGGCTGTAGGCCACGGTCTTGCCGGTACCGGTGCCGGCCTCGACGGCCACGACCGCGGGCTCACCCTCGCGGCGGCCTTCGTCGTCGGTGTCGATATCCCCGAGGACCTTGGCCACTTCGGCGATCATCAGGCGTTGGCCATAGCGCGGTTTCAAGCTCTTGGCTTCGAGAAAACGCGAATAGGCACCCTGGATCGTGGTTTTGAGTTCAGTGCTGATCATGGATAGTCGGGCGCAAAAAACGCTGGATAAATTTTCAGTGGTTCGGATCGGCGGCTATCATACCCCGCTAATGAATCCCGCGCAGAACGGAGTACCACAATGACCGCGTTTAGCCTCGCTTACACCCTGCATGTATTGGCCGCCCTGGTATGGGTCGGCGGTATGTTTTTCGCCTGGATGATCCTGCGCCCCGCCGCTGTGGCGGCACTTGAAGGCCCTGCCCGGCTCAAATTATGGGCAAATGTGTTTCAACGTTTTTTCGTATGGGTGTGGATCGCCGTGGCGGTTTTGCCGATCAGCGGCATTGGCCTGCTGCACTTGCGCTTCAACGGGTTTGAGACGGCACCGCGTTATGTGCAGGTGATGATGGGCTTGTATCTGGTGATGACGGCGCTGTTTATCCGCATCCAGGCGCTGAAGTTCCCGGAGTTGCGCAAGGCAGTGGCGGCTGAGGATTGGCCGGCGGGTGCGGCGGTGCTGGGGCAGATTCGCCGATTGGTGGGCATTAACCTGATTGTGGGGTTGGTGGTGGTGGCGATTGCTTCGGCTCGGCCGATGTTCTGAGGCAGGCTTTAGTCCGCTATCGGGGGCAAGCCCCCTCCCACAGTTGGAATGCAGTCCAATTGTGGGAGGGGGCTTGCCCCGATGGCGTCAGAGCAGGCAATTCAAAGCCGCTGGATGGTCACAGTCCCCGCAGGCCCAGCCGGCCCCGGCTGCCCTTCCAAGCCTGGACGGCCTTTCTCGCCGCCATCGGCGCGGTACACCAGGCAGCCTTTGGACTGGCCGCCCTTGCCCGGCTTGCCCGCCGTGCCAGCCAATCCACCGGGACCGCCATCGACCCAGACCTTTATATGCTCGGCCGGAAAGTCCTGGGGCAACTCGACGCGCACCTGCGCGCCCGACGCGCCAGGCAAGCCATCACCGCCGTTATCCCCGTTGGCACCGCGACCGGCCGAGCCCCAGGTGCACCCTGGGTCTTCGCCGTTGGCGCCATCCAGCCCGGCATAACCCTGGGCGCCGGCACCGCCACGGGCGTCCACCGAGAGTTCTTCTGCCGCCAGGGAGTTGATACGCAAGGTCAGGTCACGCCCGGCCTTGGCCGGTTTTTCGTGGGTGCCGGGAGCGCCGCGGGAGGTGATCTGGCTACCGTGGTCCAATTGCGCATGGCGCACCTGCAATTGCAAAGCGGTGTTGCCGGGCACAATGGTGATACGGGCGTCGCGGCCCAGGTGCAGCTCATCCACGGAGACCTGGCTGATGTTGGCGGGAATCAGCAAGGTGCCATAGTCCGCCACCTCCAGGCGCTCCAATTGCAACACGCTGGTGCTGTTGGGCAGGCGCATCAACGAGTTGGGTTCAACACTGACGCTCTGGGCCAGGGCAACGGGGCTGACCAACAGGGCCAACAGAAAAACCTTACGCATCATGGAGCTCCCCTGAATTTTTTCAAAAAATATTTCTAGTTTTTCTTTGGACGCACAGTAACGACTTCCGCAGGCGCTTTGCCAGTGAAGGATCAAAAAAGTTAATAAAGGGGGAGGATTGGCAGCAATGCCCCTGTGTATCCCACAGGGGCAAGGGCCGTCAGCGGTTGATCTGGATTTCCGTACGACGGTTCAAGGCACGGCCTTCAGCGGTTTTGTTGTCGGCTACCGGATGGCTCTCGCCTGCACCGGTCACCGATACAAAACTGCTGCGCGGCACGCCGGACTTGATCAGGTACTCGACCACCGAATGCGCGCGTTTTTCCGAGAGTTTCTGATTGTAGGCCTCTTTGCCGACGCTGTCGGTGTGGCCACTGACCCGCAACTGGGCGCCTGGGGCTTCCTGTTTCAGGCGGGTGGCGACGGTGTCGAGCTTGGCGGTATCCGCCGCCGTCAACTTCGCCGAGTCGAACTGGAAGTGCACGTCACGGATCACGATGGTTTCCTCCTTGACCACGACCACTTCCTCAACCACGGCCGGTGGCGGTGCGGGCGGGCAACCATTGGCATCCACCTGCACACCTTTTGGCGTGCCCGGGCACTTGTCGCGGCTGTCCGGCACGCCATCGCCATCTTCGTCACCGTCGCCATGCACCCAGCAATAAGCGCCGGCCATACCGCCGATCAACAACGCGCCATAGCCTGCATAGGCCGAGCTTTCAGTGGCACCGATCGCCGCACCGGTCACACCGCCAACGGCGGCGCAGGTGGGCCAGTCGGTTTTTTGCAAACCTGCGCAACCTGTCAATACTCCGGTTAGCAGAACCAAGGGTAGAGCTGTCCGCATGATGCTCATCTGATTTCTCCTGAGGGGATCGGCGGGGGCCGATGAGTGGAGTAAAGACGGCTCTTTTCATCTGCGCCACTACGCCGCGCCCCCGTATTCATTGAGGATCGTCGCCCTCGTAGGACTTTTAGCCACCGCCCGCTCTAGGCCCGCACGCTCAGCCGCGCTAGTCTCTACGGTCCTGATGTGAGGATCTCTGATGACCGCCGGTATTTCTGACCGTACACCCCAGCAGGCCCTGGCCGCCTTGCTCGACCTGCACCAGCCCAAACGCCTGTTGCTGTTGGGCGCCAGCCAGTTCCCGGCGCTGGAGGCTTTTCAAGCAGCACACCCCGGCACCCAGGTTGCTGTTGCCCCACCCGGCCCACTGCCGGCGGAGCTGGCCGCGCAGCGTTTTGACCTGGCGCTGGTGGTGGATTGCCTGGAGCACCTGTCAAAACCGCAAGGCCTGACCCTGCTGGGCGGTATCCGCAACCTCAACGCCAGCCGCATTGCGGTGCTGGTTGACCTGGGGGCCTGCGACTGGAAGGACACCGACTTCTTCTCCCTGGCCCTGCAGGCCGGCGAGCGTTTCCAGCGTGACGAACAGGTTCTGACGCTGTTTACCTATGATCTGCTTGACTATAAACAGGTACCGGACTGGCTCAACGCCCGCTTCTGGGCCAACCCGGAAAACTTCGGAAAGTATTGGTGGTAACCCGATGAGTACATCCATTTGCCCCTGCGGCAGTGGCAACCTGCTGGATGCCTGCTGCGGCCATTATCACGCCGGGCACCCCGCGCCCTGCGCGACCGCGTTGATGCGCTCGCGCTACAGCGCCTACGTACTGGGCCTGGTGGACTATCTGGTTGCCACCACGCTGCCCGCGCAACAGCCCGGCCTGGACCGTGCCGCCATCGCCGCGTGGAGCGCCCAGAGCACCTGGCTCGGCCTTGAAGTGGAAAGCTCCGAGGTATTCGGCGGCCAGCCGGAACACGCGTTCGTGACCTTCACCGCGCGCTGGCATGACAGCACCGGCGAACATAGTCACCGCGAGCAGTCTTCTTTCGTACAGAATGACGGGCGCTGGTACTTCATCGACCCGACCGTGGAAGTGAAGACCGGACGTAACGATGCCTGCCTGTGCGGCAGCGGGCAAAAATTCAAGAAGTGTTGTTCCAGCTATCTCTAGCCATCACAGGACTCACGCCATGCTCCGAATCTACAGCTTGATGCTGGCGTTAACCCTTGGCCTGACCGGCTGCGCGTCGTGGTTCGAGGACGACGCGCCGCCGCCCCACATCTCCCTGGTGAAGGTCGAAGTGGTGCGAGCCAAGCTGCTGGAGCAGAAATTCAAGCTGTACTTTCGCGTGGACAATCGCGACGACGCCGACCTGACCGTGCGCGGCCTGATCTACAAAGTGACGCTGGATGACTTTGTGCTGGCCGAAGGCGAGTCCAACGAATGGCTTACCGTGCCGCCGCGCGGCCATGCCTTTTTCAAGGTGTCGGTGCGCACCAACCTCTGGCCGCAGATCCGCGATGTGGTGCAGATGCTGAAAAAACCCGACCGCCCCGTGCCCTATCGCCTCGAAGGCGAGCTGAAAACCGGATTATTCATCGGTTATGACGTGCAGGTGAATCACAATGGCGAGATAATCCCCGGCGATTTTATTCCGGAGCGACATCGATGACTCAGCAACCCCATGTCCATGGTCCTGACTGCAACCATGATCACGATCACCATGATCACGACCACGGCCATGTCCACGGCCCGAACTGCGGCCACGCTCACCAGGAGCCGGTGCGCAATGCCCTGAAGGACGTGGGCCGCAACGATCCTTGCCCGTGCGGCAGCGAGAAGAAATTCAAGAAGTGCCACGGGGCGTAAAGCCACGCTGAAGATTTAAATGTGGGAGGGGGCTTGCCCCCGATAGCGGTATACCAGTCTCCTATTCAGTGCCTGACAGCCAGCAATCGGGGGCAAGCCCCCTCCCACATTCAGTTGCGTTCCACATTCAGGATTTGCGTTGAAACACCAGTTCCACCTCAAGCCCTCCGCCGTCCCGGTTGCGCAACGCCAAACGCCCGCCATGCGCCTTGGCGATGCTGTGGGCAATGCTCAATCCCAGGCCATACCCGCCGGTCTCGGCATTGCGTGAACCTTCCACGCGATAGAACGGCTCCATTACCCGCTCCAACTGTTCCTGGGGAATCCCGGGGCCACGGTCACTGATGACGATCTTCAAGCTGTCCGCCTGGTCCTCGACCCGCACCACCACATCACGGCCATAACGCACAGCGTTCTCCAGCAGATTCTGCACGCAACGTTTAAGGCTGCGGGCATACCCCGGCAATGGCTGCTTCGCCCGGCCTTCGATCACCACCTGCTCGCCAACGTCTTGCAAGTCCGCCTGCAGGCTTTGCAGCAAGGCGTTGATATCGATGTTCTGCCGCGTCTCGTTGATTTCGCCGCTGCTGACAAAATCCAGCGTGCTGGACACCATGTGCTCCATTTCTTCCAGATCGCTGCGAAAACGCTCCTTGGTGCGATTGTCCTCAAGCATCTCGGTGCGCAGGCGCAGTCGTGTGATCGGTGAACGCAAATCGTGGGAAATCGCCGCAAGGAAACGCGTGCGTTCGGCGATGTTGGCGATCAGCCGCTGTTGCATCGCATTAAATGCCTGGGCGGCGCGGCGGACCTCAGTGGGACCGTCCACCGACAGCGGCGGGCGCTGGATATCCCGGCCCAATGCCTCGGCGGCCTTGGCCAGGGTGTTGAGCGGGCGAATCGCCAGGCGTACCGCGACCAGCGCGATCACCACCAACACCAGCACCCGCAACAGGTAGATGCGCATCACGTAATCGAACAGCAGGTCCAGCGGCGAGGTACTGGTCCAGCCCTGCTCTTCACTGGCATCCACCTGCAACCAGCGCCCGTCGGGCAGGCGCAGGTCGATCAAAAATTGTCCCACCACCGGTTGGGAACCGAGCAAGGTCGACAGGCCGGCGGTCTGCCCGTCGCCATCGACCAGCGACAGGCGCAACAGGATCAGGGTCTGGGCGTAACCGGTTTTTTCCGACAGCACCTTCTTGATCAATCGCTCGGTGGGCCGGTCACTGTCATGCAGGGTGCTCGGGGTGTTGCTGGCTTGATCGCTGAGGCTCAGGCGGAAGTTTGGCGTGTCGAGCAGCTTGATCAGCACATCCGCTTGCTGCGGATCGCTGTGCACCAGGCGCACCACGTCCGCCAGGCGCGTGGCGATCAACCGCGCCGGGATTTCCAGCACCTGCCCATGGCGTCGGTCGTACCAGATGCTGCTGGTCAGGGCCTGCGCGGCGAGCATGCCGCTGACGAGGATCAGCACCAGCCGGCCGAACAGCGAACGCGGCAGCAGTCTCACGACTCCAACACCACGTCATCGGCGGTGAGCATGTAGCCCTCGTTGCGCACGGTCTTGATCAACCCTGCCGGCAATTGCGAGCGCAGGCGGCTGACGCACACATCGATGGAGCGGTCGAACGGCGTGCTGTCCTTGTCGAACACATGGTTGAGCAGAAAGTCGCGGTTCAACGGGCGGTTGGGGTGCTGCAACAGCAGGCGCAACACGCGGTAATCCGAGTTGCCCAGGCTGACCACCACGCCCTGCGGCGACAGTAATTGCCGCGCCCGCGTGTCGAGTTGCCAGCCGGCGAAACGAATGCTCGGCGCTTCATCCAGGCGGGCGCGGTCAGGAAAGCTCTGTACCCGGCGCAGCACCACTTTTATCCGCACCAGCAACTCACGTGGGTCGAAGGGTTTGGGCAAGTAATCGTCGGCGCCGATTTCCAGGCCGACGATACGATCGATCAACGAGCCCTTGGCGGTGAGCATCACCACCGGCGTGTTGGAGTTCACCCGCAGTTCGCGGCAAAGGCTCAGGCCGTCTTCGCCGGGCAGCATCAGGTCGAGCACGATCAGGTCGATCACATTCAGCGCCAGGCGGCGGCGCATTTCCTTGCCGTCGGCGGCGGTGGACACCTGGAAGCCGGCGTCGCTCAGGTAGTCGCAGAGCAGTTGGCGGATTTGCGGGTCGTCGTCAACGATCAGCAGGTGGTCTTGCTTGGCCATGGGCAGTCAATCCGAAAAACGATGAAACGCAGCAAATAGCCGAAAGTTCAGCCGGCAGCGCAGGCAAATGTAATGGAATGTTGTGGGAAACCCTAATCACGCATCAGCGATACAAACCTGGGGTATGGCAGGAGGAATCGCTCTTTAGACTACCGAACCTAAATGAGAGTAATTGTAATTTAGACTCGGACGCTACCATGTCATTGCCCCTATCATTGCCCACGCCTCACCGCCACACGCGGCACACCACCCTGGCACCGATGTTCGGTTTGCTGGCTGCCGGCAGCGTCGCACCGGTGGCCCTGGCTGGCGCCCCAACCGCCACGTCCAGCGATTCGGTGTTGAGCCTGCCGGAAATCAAGATCGACGGCGAAGCCACTTCCACCTTCAAGGTGGACCGCGTCACCTCGGCCAAAATCAGCCAACCGCTGCTGGACACACCGCAAAGCGTGACCATCGTGCCGCAACAGGTGCTCAAGGAGCAGAACGCGCAGACCTTGCAGGAAGTGTTGCGCAATGTCCCGGGCATTACCTTTATGTCCGGCGAGGGCAACCTGGGCTGGGGCGATCTGTTTTCGATCCGCGGTTTTTCTTCCGAGCAGAGCCTGACCGTCGACGGTGTGCGCGATGCCGGCATGTCCACGCGCACCGACACCTTCAACTTGCAGCAGGCCGAAGTGTTCAAGGGCACCGGTTCCATCGAGTCCGGGGTCTCGGCCGTGGGCGGCAGCGTCAACCTGGTCAGCAAGGAAGCGCATCTGGGCGATGCCAACAAAGTCTCGGCCGGGATCGGCACCGACAGCTACCGCCGCCTCACTGCCGACCTGAATAAACAGCTGAACGACACCACCGCCGTGCGCATCAACCTGATGAAGCACTACAACCAGGTGGCCGAACGCGACGATGTGGACTACGACCGCTGGGGCATTGCCACCTCGTTCGGCTTCGGCCTGGGCACCGACACGCGGTTGTTCATCGACACCTTCTACCAGAAAGACACCAACACCCCGGACGGCGGTGTGCCGATCCAGCGCGGCACCAACGGCGACCGCATGCCGGGCGTGAAACGCTTCAACTGGTACGGCGACTCCCACCTCTACACCCAAGAGAACAAAACCACCTCGCTCACGGCGCGCTTTGAGCATGACTTCGCCTGGAACGACGCCAACCTGCGCAACCAGACGCGCTGGGAACGCAGCGACAACTTCGCCGTGCTCTCGCCGGCGCGCTTCTTCGCCGCCAACGCCAGCGGCCAGAAGACCTGCACCGGCACCCGCTGTGCGACTTTGGGCTACACCGGCGTAGGCCCGATCAGCCAAGTGCCGGGCAGCACGGTGAATGCCTACACCGACTACGTAAACAACAGCAACACCGCCTACGGCATCCTGCGCGGCAGCGACTTTGGTTTGTCCAAGCGCTACACCATCCTGGACAACCAGACCGACTTCAATTTCAACCTCACCACCGGCAGCCTGCAGCACGCGGTGGTCAGCGGCCTGGAGTTCTATCACGAGACCTACGGCGGCCTGAAACGCAACGCCGAAGTGCCGGCAGGCAACATGCTGTTTGATATGCACGACCCCAGCCACAGCTTCGCCAGCACCTACGTGACCAAAGGCGAAGGCGACCCGCGCTCGGTGATCGACAACGCCGGTCTCTACCTGGGCGACACCCTCACCCTCAACGAGCAGTGGCAAGTACTCGGCTCGTTGCGCTACGACAACTGGCGCGCCGAAACCCGCCAGCGCGGCCAGGCGACGATCAGCAGTACCGACGGTGCCGTCAGCGGTCGGGTTGGCGCCGTGTTCAAGCCGTTGCCCAACGGCAGCATCTATGTGTCCTACAGCGAGGCGGCGCAGCCCTCGGCGCTGGGCGCGTCCACCAACAACCAGATCTACGGCGCGGCCAGCACCCGTCGTTACAGCCCGGCCAAATCCAAGACCTATGAACTGGGCACCAAGTGGGACATCGCCCATGACATGCTCAACGTTACGGCGGCGATCTTCCGCACCGAACTGGACAACGCCTGGGAATACCAGGACGGCGAATCCGCCCCGGTACGCGCCCTGCCCGCCAAGCGCGTCGACGGCATCGAGTTGGGCTTGCAAGGCAATATCACCCCGCGCTGGACCGCCTACAGCGGTTTCTCGGCCCTCAAGAGCACCCAGACCAAAGGCATCAACAAAGGCGCCGAAGCCAAGAACGTCCCGGACCTGACCGCCAACCTGTGGACCACCTACGCCGTCACCGACGCCCTGAGCCTCAGCTACGGCGAGCAATACGTGGGCCGGCGCCGCTACACCGACAACAAATACGTCGGCGGGTTGAACAACAACAGCAGCTACGCCAACGGCCCGTCCGGGGTCTACGCGATCTACACCCGCGACCACGAAAAAGCCCCCGGCTACTGGCTGAGCAACCTGGCCGCGCAATACAAGGTGAACAAGGACACCACGGTCAACCTCAACCTCAACAACGTGTTCAACACGTTCTATTACAGCCAGGTCGGCGCGTCCCTCGATGGCTTCCAGCGCTACGGCATTCCGGGCGCCGGGCGCACCCTCACTGCCAGCGTCGACTATGAGTTCTGAACCGTGCTGGTCGAGATCCCGGCACTGCTCAACGCCTGCGAAGTCGACACCTGCCTGGCCGCCTTGCCTCACAACCCCTTGCGGCGCTGTAGCAATGCCTGATGCGCCGCCTTCACCTGGAGTTCCTGCCATGTTGAAACCCCGTAATGTACTCAAGCTGTGCGTGCTGTTCGCCGCGCTGGTCCTCGGCCATGCCGAAACCGCTGCCGCCCATGAAGTCACCGATGTGCTGGGGCGCAAGGTCGACGTGGCGGACAACGTCAAGCGCGTGGTCCTCGGTGAAGGCCGCTTGATTTCGGCGTTTGCCCTGTTGGACCGCGATGCGCCGTTCCAGCGCATCGTCGGTTGGCAGAACGATTTGAAGCTGCTGGACCAGCACACCTATAACGCCTACGTGGCGAAATTTCCCAGCGTGAAAGACATCCCGCTGATCGGCCAGGCGTCGGAACAAAGCGTCAGCGCCGAGGAAATCCTCTCGCTCAAACCCGACCTGGCGGTGTTCAGCATTTCCGGCCACGGCCCGACCGAACACAGCCCGGTCGCCGATGTGCTGGCCAAGGCGGGCATCCCGGTGCTGTTCGTCGACTTTCGCATCAACCCGGTGCAAGGCACCCACACCAGCATGAACGCGCTGGGCCAGGCGCTGGGGCGCGAAGCCCAGGCCAAGGCCTTCCTGGACTTCTATGACCAGCACCTCAAGGTCATCACCGACGCGGTCGCCACCTTGCCGGCCGGCCCGCGTCCGAGCGTGTTCCTCGAACTGCTGGCCGGCGCCTGGCAAGCGCCGGGGCACACCACGGGCAAGAGTGGCATGGGGGAAGTGATCAAGCTGGTGGGCGGGCGCAACATCGCCGCCGATGTGGTGCCGGGGGCACTGGGGGATATCAGCGTGGAATACGCCTTGAAAGCGGACCCGGATATTTATGTCGCCACCGGTAACCACAAGCCGGGGCTGATCCTGGGTGCCGGCGTGAGCCATGACGAGGCGCGTGAAGCCTTTGACCGCGTATTGGCGCGCCCCGAGTTCGCCAACCTGCGTGCCATCCGCGCAGGCAATGCCCACGGTCTGTGGCATGACTTCTACAACTCGCCGTACAACCTGCTGGCGATTGAGTCGCTGGCCAAGTGGGTGCATCCGCACTTGTTCGCCAAGCTGGACCCGCAGGCGACCATGGAACAGATCAACCAGCAATTCCTGGGGATGCCGTTGCAGGGTGCCTATTGGATCGACACCTCTAAATGACCACGCAAACCCTCGACCTCGCCTCAGCCACCCACGGCTATCGCCGCCTGCTGGCGCGGCGTGCCTGGCTATTGGCGCTACTGGGCATGGCGCTGGTGTGCGCCCTGCTGGTGGACCTGGCCAGCGGCCCGTCCGGCATGGGCCTGCTGGCCTTGCTTGACGGGATTGCGCACCCGTCCCACCTCAGCGCCACCGACCAGGTGATCATCTGGAACGTGCGCCTGCCCTACGCGTTGATGGCGGTGCTGGTGGGCTGTGCGTTGTCGCTGGCCGGGGCGGAGATGCAGGCGATCTTGAACAACCCGCTGGCCAGCCCGTTTACCTTGGGCGTGTCGTCGGCGGCGGCGCTGGGGGCATCCCTGGTGATTGTGTTCCCGGTGACGACCTTGTGGGTGTCGGCCAATACGGCGATTTCCATTTCGGCGTTCATCTTCGCCGCCGCCTCGGTGTTTTTGCTGCAAGCCATGTCGCGCCTGCGGGGCGCCGGCGTAGAGAGCCTGGTGCTGTTCGGCATCGCCCTGGTATTCAGTTGCAACGCGGTGGTGGCTTTGTTGCAACTGGTGGCCACCGAGGATGTGCTGCAACAACTGGTGTTCTGGACCCTGGGCAGCGTGACCCGGGCCAACTGGGACAAGCTCGGTATCCTGGCCCTGGTGGTCGCGGTGGTGTTGCCGTTTTCCTTCGCCGCCGCACCGCACCTGACCTTGCTGCGCATGGGCGAAGACCGCGCGCAAAGCTTCGGCGTGGACGTCAAGCGCCTGCGGTTTTTCTCGTTGCTGCGCATCAGCCTGTTGTCGGCTACCGCCGTGGCGTTCGTCGGCACCATCGGCTTTATCGGCCTGGTGGGTCCGCATATCGCGCGGATCCTGGTCGGTGAAGACCAGCGCTTCCTGCTGCCGGCCAGCGCCCTGACCGGCGCGCTGTTGCTGGCGCTGTCGTCGATTGCCAGCAAGCTGATCATGCCCGGTATGAGCGTGCCGGTGGGCATCGTCACGGCGTTGGTGGGCGTGCCGATTTTCGTGATGCTGGTGTTCAAGCGCGGGAGGCAGTTATGAGCGAAGGGTTAAGCGTGCACAACGCCAATGTAAGTTATGGCCGCCGGCAGATCGTGCATGACCTGAGCCTGCCGACCTTGCCCCACGGCAGCCTGACCGCCCTGATCGGCCCCAACGGCGCCGGCAAGTCCACCTTGCTGCGCGCCGTGGCCGGGCTGGAAAAGATGCACGGCGTCGTACGACTGGATGACCTCGACCTGTCAGCCATGTCCGTGGCCGAGCGCGCCAGGCGTGTGACCTACATGCCGCAGAACCTGCCACCGGGCCTGAGCCTCAGCGTAATGGAGAGCGTGATTGCCGCGTTGCGCGTCACCCCTGTGGACGGCCTTCCATTGTCCAACGACGCTTGCCTGCGCGAAGCCTTCGAGGCATTGCAGCGCATTGGCATCACGCACTTGGCCGATCAGTGGTTAAACACGCTGTCGGGCGGTCAACGCCAACTGGTCAGCCTCGCCCAACTGATTGCACGGCGCCCCCAAGTGATGCTGCTGGACGAACCCACCAGCGCCCTCGACCTCAATTACCAATTGAAAGTCATGGAGTGCGTGCGTGGGCTGGTGCGCGAACACAACCTGATCGCCGTGGTGGTGTTGCACGACATCAACCTTGCCGCACGTTTTGCCGACCATATTGCCGTGCTGCGCCAAGGTCGCTTGTACGCCAGTGGCGCAGCAAACGAGGTGCTCAATCCGCTGTTGTTTGCCGAGGTGTATCGCGTGCGGGCGCGCATCGAGCGCTGTTCAGAGCAGTCGCTGCAGGTGTTGGTGGATGGCGCTTTTTGATTTGCTTCTAAGGGTATGCGCAAATGTTTCATTGAATTTTCGCACACCCAGCATTACCTATACCTACAGGCATCCGTTCAAGCATCACCACTTTTGGAGAGCTTCATGATCGACCTGTATTACTGGACCACCCCCAACGGCCACAAAATATCGTTGTTCCTGGAAGAAGCCGGCCTGCCCTACAAGGTGCACCCGATCAACATCGGCCAGGGTGAACAGTTCAAGCCTGACTTCCTGAAGATCGCTCCCAACAACCGCATCCCGGCCATCGTCGACCAGACCCCGACCGACGGCGGCGCACCGATTTCCCTGTTTGAGTCCGGCGCGATCCTGTTGTACCTCGCGGAAAAAACCGGCCAGTTCATTCCAAAAGACCTGCGCGGTCGCCAGGAAGTGCTGCAATGGCTGTTCTGGCAAATGGGCGGCTTGGGCCCGATGGCGGGGCAGAATCATCACTTCAGCCAGTTCGCCCCGGAGAAAATCCCCTACGCGATCAAACGCTACGTGGATGAAACCGCACGCCTCTACGGGGTGCTCGACCGGCGCCTGGCGGACCGTGCGTTCGTGGCCGGCGAGGACTACAGCATTGCCGACATGGCGATCTACCCCTGGATTGTTTCCCACAAATGGCAAAGCCAGCGCCTGGAAGATTTCCCACACCTGCATCGCTGGTTCAACAGCATCAAGGAACGGCCGGCGACGGTCCGGGCGTATGAGCTGGTGCAGAAAGTCAACCCGCCCAAGTCTTGATACGCAATTGCTGAAAATAAGGCATGGCTCCCGCTTGCGTCGTTTCGCCGCGCTCACTAACGTAGCGCCTTTACTGACGCTACCCCCCGCAGGAGCTTTGCCATGGCCTCGCCAGCCCTCTCACATTTTCTTCCCCGGTTCGGCGTTGCCGCGGCAGTGGCCAGTGCGTTAAGCCTGGCCGGTTGCCAGCTCCAGAGCACCCAGGACACCCTGCCGCCGGTTGCCGGCGTACAGCCGATCAAAGGCCTCGCGCAGAATGTATCGGTACGCCGCAATGCTCAGGGCATGCCGCTGATCGAAAGCAACACCTTCCATGACGCGCTGTTCAGCCTCGGTTACGTGCATGCCAGTGATCGCATCACCCAGATGGTCACCCTGCGCCTGCTGGCCCAGGGCCGCCTGGCGGAAATGTCCGGGCCTGAAGTGCTGGATGTCGACCGCTTCATGCGCGCGGTCAACCTGAAAAAAAGCGCCGGCGAGCTGTACAACGCCTCCAGCCCGCGTCTCAAGCGCTTCTTTGAAGTGTATGCGCGTGGCGTCAACGCCTACCTGTTCCGCTACCGCGACAAGCTGCCGCCGGACCTGGCCCAGACCGGCTACAAGCCCGAGTACTGGAAGCCGGAAGATTCGGCGCTGCTGTTCTGCCTGCTGAATTTCAGCGAGTCGGCCAACCTGCAGGAAGAGATTTCGTCGCTGGTGCTGGCGCAGAAAGTCGGCGTCGACAAACTCGCCTGGCTCACCCCAAGCGCGCCGGATGAAGCGATCCCGCTGGCCGAGGCCGAAAAACTCAAGGGCGTGAACCTGGGCCAGATCACCGGCCTGGCCGGGCTGGACGCGGTCAGCCAGCAACTGGGCAGCCTCAACGCCCTGGCGGTCACCACCTCAAGCAACTGGGCGATCGGCCCACAGCGCAGCCGCAGCGGTAAAAGCCTGCTGGCGGGCGACCTCGCCGCCCAGCCGCAGGCACCGTCGCCGTGGAGCTACGTACAGATCCGCGCACCGAAATACCAGGCCGCCGGCGCTTCGATTGCCGGCCTGCCGACGCTGCTGTCCGGCTTCAACGGCAAAGTCGCGTGGAGCATGAGCACGGTCAAGGGCGACACCCAAGACCTGTTCCTTGAAAAAGTCAGACGCCAGGGCAGCGCGCTGTATTACGAGAACAACGGCAAATGGCTGCCGGCGGGCGTGCGTAACGAAACCTTCTTCGTCAAAGGCCAGCGCTCGATCCGCGAAGTGGTGTACGAAACCCGTCACGGCGCCCTGCTCAACAGCAGCCAGGCGCTGACAACCGGTCTGGGCCTGGCCCTGCAAACCGCCGACTTCAAGGACGACAAGAGCCTGGATGCGTTCTTCGACCTGTCCCGCGCGCAAACCATCGGCAAAGCCTCGGACGCGACCCGGGAAATCCGTGCCATCGCGTTGAACATGATCTTCGCCGACGCCGGCAGCATTGGCTGGCAAGTCACCGGCCGTTTCCCCAACCGCCGCGAAGGCGAAGGTTTGCTGCCGTCGCCGGGCTGGGACACGCGGTTTGACTGGGATGGCTACGCCGACGCCATGCTGCATCCCTATGACCAGGACCCGGCCCAAGGCTGGATCGGCACCGCCAACCAGCGCACCGCGCCGCGTGGCTATGGCATGCAACTGTCCAATTCCTGGGATGCCCCGGAGCGCAGCGAGCGCCTGGCGCAACTGGCCAATGCCGGCAAGCATGACAGCCGCAGCCTGATCGCCATGCAGTACGATCAGACCACCACCTTCGCCGCCAAACTCAAGAGCATGTTCCAGGCGCCGGGCATGGCCCAGCCGCTGAAACAGGCGATTGACGCACTGCCGGCGGCGGAACAGGCCAAGGCGCGTGAAGCGCTGGGTCGCCTGATGGCCTTCGACGGTCGCCTGGTGTCGACCTCCGCCGACGCTGCGCTCTATGAACTGTTCCTGCAGGAAAGCACCAAACAGATCTTCCTCGACGAGCTGGGTCCGGAAAACAGCGCCAGCTGGAAAGCCTTTGTCAGCAACGCCAGCCTGTCCTATGCCGCCCAGGCCGATCATTTGCTGGGCCGCGAAGACAGCCCGTTCTGGGATGACGTGCGTACGCCGCAGAAAGAAGACAAACCGGCGATTCTCGCCCGCAGCCTGGCCGCCGCGATCAGCGCCGGCGACAGTCAGCTGGGCGCCGACCACAAGGCCTGGCAGTGGGGCAAGCTGCACACCACCACCTGGAAAAACGCCAATGGCCAGGTGATTCGTGGCCCACTGGCCTCCGGTGGCGATCACAATACCTTGAACCCGGCGCCCTACAACTGGGGACAGGACTTCGCCACCACCCAGGTGCCCGCGCTGCGCCTGATCGTCGATTTCGGCCAGGTGGAACCGATGATGGGCCAGGGTGGCATCGGCCAGTCCGGCAACCCGGCCAGCCCGAACTATGCCAATGGCATCGACCCGTCGCTCAAGGCGCAATACCTGAGCTTCCCGATGCAGCCGCAGAACTTCGAGAAGGTGTACGGGAAGGCCAGGTTGACCCTGACACCCGGCAAGTAACCCGGCTTTCCTGAAAAACCTGGATCTAATGTGAGAGGGGGCTTGCCCCCTCTCACATTTGGACTGCATGCATTCAGATAGAACTTCCCAGCCCACACCCGCCTCATAAGTAACAAGCCCACCTCCCCCGGTCACCCCATGGACCTTGTCATCGCCCGCCCCGAAGGCCTCTACTGCCCCGCCGGAGATTTCTATATCGACCCCTGGCGCCCGGTGGAACGCTCGGTCATCACCCACGCCCATGGCGACCACGCCCGCACCGGCAACCAGCACTATCTGGCGGCGGCCCCCGGCGAAGGCATCCTGCGCTCCAGGCTGGGCCAGGACATCAACCTGCAGACCCTGGCCTACGGTGAGCCACTGGTGCACCACGGCGTCACCTTGAGTTTCCACCCGGCCGGGCATGTGCTCGGCTCGGCTCAGGTGCGCCTGGAATACCAGGGCGAAGTCTGGGTCGCGTCCGGCGACTACAAGGTCGAGCCCGACGGCACTTGCGCGCCGTTCGAGCCGGTGCGCTGCCACACCTTTATCACTGAATCCACCTTCGGCCTGCCGATCTACCGCTGGCAGCCCCAGGCGCAGATCTTCGCCGGGATCAACGACTGGTGGCAGGCCAACATCGCCGCCGGCAAGGCCAGCGTGTTGTTCTGTTATTCATTCGGCAAGGCCCAGCGTATCCTGCATGGCATTGACGCCAGCATCGGGCCCATCCTCAGCCACGGCGCGGTCGAACCGTTGAACCGGGTGTACCGCGAGGCCGGCATCCATATCCCTGAAACCCTCTACGCCGGCGACTTCAACAAGACCGACCCATTGCTGCACCAAGCCTTGATCATCGCCCCGCCCTCCGCCGGCGGCAGCAGTTGGATCAAGCGCTTCGGCGACTACAGCGACGCCTTCGCCAGTGGCTGGATGCGCCTGCGCGGCACCCGCCGCCGGCGCGGGGTAGACCGGGGCTTTGTGCTCTCGGACCACGCCGATTGGCCCGGCCTGTTGTGGGCCATCGAGCAGACCGGCGCCGAGCGGGTGATGGTCACCCACGGTTCTGTCGGCGTATTGGTGCGCCATCTGCGGGAAAAAGGCCTGGATGCCCAGGGCTTCACCACCGAATACGGCGATGACGAAGAAGAGGCCGGCGCATGAAGGCCTTTGCCGAGCTGTACGCGAATCTCGACGCCACCACTTCCAGCAACGCCAAGCTGGCTGCGTTGCAAGCCTACTTCCGGGATGCCGCGCCAGAAGATGCCGCCTGGGCCGTGTATTTCCTGTCCGGCGGACGGCCACGGCAACTGGTGCCGACGCGCCTGCTGCGGGACATGGCCACAGAAGCGTCCGGCATCGAGCCGTGGCTGTTCGAGGAAAGCTACCAGTCAGTGGGTGACCTGGCGGAGACCATTTCCCTGCTGCTGCCGGAATCTACCTACACCTCGGAGGACGGCCTGGCCGTATGGCTGGAGGAAAAACTCCTGCCATTGCGCGGCTTGCCTCCCCTGGAATTGGCTGAGCGCCTACCGGCGTTGTGGGCGCAACTGGATCAACCCAGCTTGATGGTGTGCATCAAATTGATCACCGGCAGCTTTCGCGTCGGCGTGTCCAAGTTGCTGGTTACCCGTGCCCTCGCCGCCATGGCCGATCTCGACAGCAAGCGTGTGGCGCAGCGGTTGGTGGGCTACACCGACCTGTCCAATCGTCCGACCGCTGAGGGCTACCTCAAGCTGATCGCTGCCGAATCGTCCGACGAGCATGCACAACGGGGCGGCCAGCCTTATCCGTTTTTCCTGGCTCATGGCTTGGCGCAACCGGTGGAGCAATTCGACGCGCTGCTCGGTGCCCCCACCGACTGGCAGGTGGAATGGAAATGGGATGGCATCCGCGCACAATTGGTCAAGCGCGACGGGCGCCTGTGGGTCTGGTCCCGTGGCGAAGAGCTGGTCACCGAACGTTTTCCCGAACTTCACAGCCTGGTGAGTGGGTTACCGGACGGCACGGTGATCGACGGTGAGATCGTGGTGTGGAAGGACGCAGTGCAACCCTTCGCCCTGCTGCAACAACGGATCGGCCGCAAGACTTTGAGCAAGAAAGTGCTGGAGGATGCGCCGGTGGCGGTCCTGGCCTATGACCTGCTGGAACATCAGGGCGACGACTGGCGCAACCATACCCAGGCCGAACGCCGCGCCCAGCTTGAGCAGGTGGTCACCCAGTGCAACCAACCGGTATTGCTCGCCTCACCGTTGCTGACCGCAACCACCTGGCAAGCGCTGGCCGAACAACGCGAAGCTTCGCGCAGCCTGGGCGTGGAAGGCATGATGCTCAAGGCCCGCGATGGCCTGTACGGCGTCGGCCGCACCAAGGACATGGGCGTGTGGTGGAAGTGGAAGGTCGACCCGTTCAGCGTCGACGCGGTGTTGATCTACGCCCAGCGCGGCCACGGCCGGCGCGCCAGCCTCTACAGCGACTACACCTTCGCGGTGTGGGACGGCCCGCCCGGCAGCGAACGCACGCTGGTGCCCTTTGCCAAGGCCTACTCCGGGCTGACCGATGAAGAAATGCGCAAGGTCGACGCGATTGTGCGCAAAACCACCGTAGAGAAATTCGGCCCGGTGAGCAGTGTCACGCCCAGTATGGTGTTTGAGCTGGGGTTCGAGGGCATTGCCTTGTCCAAGCGGCACAAGAGCGGGATTGCGGTGCGGTTTCCGCGGATGTTGCGCTGGCGGCAGGATAAGGCGGTGGATGAGGCCGACAGCCTTGCCACCCTGCAAGACCTGCTGACCTGACACCGATCAACAGGTGGGAGTGGGCAAGCCCCCTCCAACATCTGAATTTCTTTATGACTCGAAATGGTGCGCTCATTTTTCTGCGCCCATTTTCGGGCATTTCCTACACTCAGATCTCCCTTGTCCCACCTTTTAAAACGCTCATTCGGAACTATGGTGCAGAAATTGCTACTTGTGATCCGTCTGACACCGTTCAGTAACAGTCCTAAACGCGCCACAAGCGCTTATCTTGGTTTCCAGGGATTACATAATGAAAAAAGCATTGCTGACCCTTTCTGCACTGGCTCTGTGCATGGCCGCAGGTTCCGCCTTGGCCAAGGAATACAAGGAACTGCGTTTTGGTGTCGATCCGTCCTACGCGCCATTCGAATCCAAGGCAGCGGACGGCAGCCTGGTGGGCTTCGATATCGACCTGGGCAATGCGATCTGCGCCGAGCTGAAAGTGAAGTGCAAGTGGGTCGAAAGCGATTTTGACGGCATGATTCCAGGCCTGAAAGCCAACAAGTTCGACGGCGTGATTTCGTCCATGACCGTGACCCCGGTGCGTGAAAAGGCCATCGACTTCTCCAGCGAACTGTTCTCTGGCCCGACCTCGCTGGTGTTCAAGAAAGGCGCGGGCTACTCGACACCTGAGTCTCTCAAGGGCAAGTCCGTAGGCTACGAGCAGGGCACCATCCAGGAAGCCTACGCCAAGGCCGTGCTGGATAAAGCCGGTGTGACCACCAAGGCCTACGCCAACCAGGACCAGGTGTACGCCGACCTGACCTCCGGCCGTCTCGACGCCTCCGTGCAGGACATGCTGCAAGCCGAACTGGGCTTCCTGAAGTCGCCGGCCGGTGCCGGTTACGAAGTCAGCGCGGCCATCGACGACCCTTTGCTGCCGTCGAAAACCGCCATCGGTATCAAAAAAGGTAACACTGAACTGAAGGCGCTTTTGGATAAAGGTATCAAAGCGTTACACGATGATGGCACCTACGCCACCATCCAGAAGAAACACTTTGGCGATCTGAACCTGTACAGCGGCAAATAATGCCTGGAGCGCCCTTCCCTGGGAGGGGCGCTTTTTTATCGCCATAGGTCCTGATTTATGTTCGAAGAACTGTTGCAAACCCTCGGGTTGAGCGCGCTCAGCCTGAAGGGTTTCGGCCCGCTGTTGCTGCAAGGCACCTGGATGACCATCAAGTTGTCGGTGCTGTCCCTGGCCGTCAGCGTGGTGCTGGGCCTGCTCGGCGCCAGCGCCAAACTTTCCAGCCTGCCCTTCCTGCGCATCCCCGCCCAGCTCTACACCACCCTGATTCGCGGCGTGCCCGACCTGGTGCTGATGCTGCTGATTTTCTACAGCCTGCAAACCTGGCTTACCGGCCTGACCGACTTCATGGAATGGGAATACATCGAGATCGACCCGTTCAGCGCCGGGGTGATCACCCTGGGCTTTATCTACGGGGCGTATTTCACCGAGACTTTTCGCGGCGCGATCCTCGCGGTGCCCCGTGGCCAGCTGGAAGCCGCTACCGCCTATGGGCTCAAGCGCGGGCAGCGGTTTCGCTACGTGACCTTCCCGCAAATGATGCGTTTTGCCCTGCCGGGTATCGGCAATAACTGGATGGTGATGCTCAAGGCCACGGCCCTGGTGTCGATCATCGGCCTGGCCGACCTGGTCAAGGCCGCCCAGGATGCCGGCAAGAGCACCTACCAACTGTTCTACTTCCTGGTCCTCGCCGCGTTGATCTACCTGTTGATCACCAGCGCGTCCAACTTCGTCTTGCGCCGCCTTGAACGTCGCTACTCCGCTGGCGCCCGGGAGGCCGTGCGATGATCGAACTCTTGCAGGAATACTGGCGCCCTTTCCTTTATAGCGACGGCCAGCACATCACCGGCCTGGCCATGACGATGTGGTTGCTCAGCGCCGCCCTGGTCATCGGCTTCCTGGTGTCAATCCCGCTGTCCATTGCCCGCGTGTCGCGCAAGCGCCTGATTCGCTGGCCGGTGCAGTTCTATACCTACCTGTTCCGGGGCACGCCGCTCTATATCCAGTTGCTGATCTGCTACACCGGCATCTACAGCCTCGCCGCCGTGCGCGAACAACCGTTGCTGGATGCGTTCTTTCGCGACGCGATGAACTGCACCATCCTGGCCTTCGCCCTCAACACCTGCGCCTACACCACGGAGATTTTCGCCGGGGCGATCCGCAGCATGGCCCATGGCGAAGTCGAGGCGGCCAAAGCCTACGGCCTCAGCGGCTGGAAGCTCTATGCCTACGTGATCATGCCGTCGGCGTTGCGTCGCTCGCTGCCCTACTACAGTAATGAAGTGATTTTGATGCTGCACTCGACCACGGTGGCCTTCACCGCAACGATTCCAGACATCCTCAAAGTGGCGCGGGATGCCAACTCGGCCACCTTCATGACCTTTCAATCATTCGGTATCGCTGCGCTGATCTACCTGACCGTGACCTTTGCCCTGGTCGGTCTGTTTCGTCTGGCGGAGCGCCGTTGGCTGGCCTTTCTCGGGCCGAGCCATTAAGGAGCGTTCATGCGGCATCAGATTCATGAGTTGATCGCGCCCGTGCCCGGCACGGCGCGGCAGATTCACAGTTTTCACTTCGGCCCGGAGCAGGCCGAGGGCAAGATTTACATCCAGTCATCGCTGCATGCCGATGAACTGCCGGGCATGCTGGTGGCCTGGCACCTCAAGGTGCAGTTGGCGAAATTGGCCGCCGCCGGTCGCCTGCGCAGTGAAATCGTGCTGGTGCCCATCGCCAACCCGGTCGGCCTGGAACAGGTGTTGATGGACATCCCGCTGGGCCGCTACGAACTGGAAAGCGGGCAGAACTTCAATCGCCGGTTTGTCGACCTCGGTGAAGCGGTGGGTGACCAGGTCGAGGAGTTACTCGGGGATGATCCCCGGCACAACGTCGAACGGATCCGCAGCGCGCTGTCCACCGCCCTCGCAGAGCAAAGCGCCGACACCCAACTGCAGTCCCAGCGCCTGGTACTGCAACGCCTGGCCTGCGACGCCGATATGGTGCTGGACCTGCATTGCGACTTCGAAGCCGTGGCGCACCTGTACACCACGCCCGAGGCCTGGCCGCAGGTGGAACCCTTGGCGCGCTATATCGGCTCGGAGGCGAATCTGCTCGCCACCGACTCCGGCGGGCAATCCTTCGACGAGTGCTTCACCCTGGTGTGGTGGCAGTTACAGCAACGCTTCGGCGAGCGCTTCCCGATCCCCATGGGCAGCTTTTCGGTGACCGTCGAGCTGCGCGGGCAAGGCGACGTCAACCATGGCCTGGCGGCGCTCGACTGCCAGGCGATCATCGATTACCTGATTCACTTCGGTGCCATTGCTGGCGATGTCGCACCGCTGCCGGACCTGCCCTACCCCGCCACGCCACTGGCCGGCGTTGAACCAGTGGCGACGCCGGTGGGCGGCCTGCTGGTGTTCAGCGCCCTGCCCGGTGAATACCTGGAAGCCGGGCAACTGATCGCCGAAATCATCGACCCCATTACCGACCGCGTAACGCCCGTGCACTGCCAGAAGGCCGGCCTGCTTTACGCCCGTTCGCTGCGCCGCATGGCCACTGCCGGGATGGTCATCGGCCATGTCGCAGGCTTAGAGGCCTACCGCAGCGGCTACCTACTTTCGCCTTGAGGATGCACGCCCCATGTACAAATTGACCGTTGAAGGCCTGCATAAAAGCTATGGCGACAATGAGGTGCTCAAAGGTGTGTCGCTCAAGGCCAGGACCGGTGACGTGATCAGCCTGATCGGCGCCAGTGGCTCGGGCAAGAGCACTTTTTTGCGCTGCATCAACTTCCTGGAAACCCCCAACGACGGCGCGATGACCCTCGACGGCCAGCCGATCCGCATGGTCAGCGACCGCCACGGCATGCGCGTGGCCGATGACGCCGAATTGCAGCGCCTGCGTACGCGCCTGGCCATGGTGTTCCAGCACTTCAACCTGTGGAGCCACATGAGCGTGCTGGAAAACATCACCATGGCTCCGCGCCGGGTGCTGGGTTGCAGCAAGAAGGACGCCGAAGACCGTGCCCGTCGCTACCTCGACAAGGTCGGCCTGCCGGCACGCGTGGCCGATCAATACCCGGCGTTCCTGTCCGGCGGCCAGCAGCAACGCGTCGCCATCGCCCGCGCCCTGGCGATGGAGCCGGAGGTGATGCTGTTCGACGAGCCCACCTCGGCCCTCGACCCGGAGCTGGTGGGCGAAGTGTTGAAGGTGATCCAGGGCCTGGCCGAGGAAGGTCGCACCATGATCATGGTGACCCACGAGATGAGCTTTGCGCGCAAGGTGTCGAGCCAGGTGCTGTTCCTGCACATGGGCCTGGTGGAAGAGCAAGGCGCGCCGGAGGACGTGCTGGGCAATCCGAAGAGCGAGCGTTTGCAGCAGTTCCTGAGTGGCAATTTGAAGTAAACCTTTGCGCGCTCTGGAAGGTCTGTGAAATAGACCTTCCAGAGTTCCGCCGCCCCATGGCAAAACCCATCGACTTCGCCAAACAGTGGTTTGCCGCCAAAGGCTGGAAGCCGTTCGCTTTTCAGAAAGAGGTGTGGGCGGCGGTCAAGGGCGGCCGGTCGGGGTTGCTGCATGCCAGCACCGGCGCCGGCAAGACCTACGCGCTGTGGTTTGCGGCGCTCAATCGCTTTGCCATCACTCGCCCGCCTGTTGTGGGTAAACGTAAACCACCCGCTGAACCGCTGACGGTGCTGTGGATCACGCCCATGCGTGCCCTGGCGGCCGACACCGCCCGCGCCCTCGAAGCACCGCTTGCAGCCTTGCAGATTCCCTGGAGCATCGGCCTGCGCACCGGCGACACCAGCAGCAGCGAGCGCGCTCGCCAGACCCGTCGCCAGCCGACCGCGCTGGTGACCACCCCGGAAAGCCTGACCCTGATGCTGGCCCGCGCCGACAGCCAGGTGAGCCTGGCGCACCTGCGCATGGTGATCGTGGATGAATGGCATGAATTGATCGGCAACAAGCGCGGCGTGCAGTTGCAATTGGCACTGGCGCGGCTGCGGCGCTGGCATCCGGAACTGATGGTGTGGGGCATTTCGGCGACCTTGGGTAACCAATCCCATGCCTTGGAGGTGTTAGTCCCGCAAGGCGACGGGATCAATGTACAGGGGCAAACGGCCAAAGAGTTAAAGGTCGACACCTTGCTGCCGCCGGTCGCCGAGCGCTTTCCCTGGGCCGGGCATATCGGCTTGAAGATGTTGCCCCAGGTAGTGGCCGAGGTCGAAAGCAGCAGCAGTTGCCTGGTGTTTACCAATACCCGGGCCCAGTCGGAAATCTGGTACCAGGCGTTACTGGACGCCCGGCCCGACTGGGCTGGGGTGATTGCCTTGCACCATGGCTCGCTGTCTCGGGAAACCCGCGACTGGGTGGAACGGGCGTTGAAGGATGGCCAGCTCAAGGCCGTGGTGTGCACCTCCAGCCTGGACCTGGGGGTGGACTTCCTGCCGGTGGAACGGGTGCTGCAGATCGGCTCGGCCAAAGGCGTCGCACGCCTGATGCAACGCGCCGGGCGCTCGGGGCACGCGCCGGGGCGGCCCTCGCGGGTGACGCTGGTGCCGACCCACAGCCTGGAACTGGTGGAAGCGGCGGCGGCCCAGGATGCGATTGCCCAGCGGCGCATCGAAGCGCGGGAATCGCCGCACAAACCGTTGGATGTACTCGTACAACATTTGGTGAGCATGGCGCTGGGCGGTGGCTTCACGCCAGATGAGCTGCTGGCGGAAGTGCGCGGGGCCTGGGCGTACCGTGACCTCACGGACGCAGACTGGGCATGGGCCCTGGGGTTTGTGCGCCATGGCGGCCTGTCGCTGACGGCCTATCCGGATTACCGTCGCGTGGAGCCGGACGAACAGGGCGTCTGGCGTGTCCCCGATGCCCGTCTGGCGCGCCGTCACCGCATGAGCGTGGGCACCATCGTCAGTGACGCGAGCATCCATTTGAAATACTGGAGCAAGGGCGGGGGCGGCAAGAACCTGGGCAGTGTCGAAGAAGGTTTTATTGCGCGGCTCAAGCCCGGGGATGGTTTCCTGTTCGCCGGGCGTCTGCTGGAGCTGGTGCGCGTGGAAAACATGACCGCCTACGTGCGCCGCAGCACCGCCAAAAAAGCCGCCGTGCCGCGCTGGAATGGCGGGCGCATGCCACTTTCCAACGAGCTGGCCCAGGCGGTGGTGGAGCGCTTTGATGCGGCGGCGCACGGGCATTTCAAGGGGCCGGAAATGCAAGCGGTGCAACCGTTGTTACAGACGCAGTTACGTTGGTCGGGCCTGCCCACACGCGAGCATCTGCTGGCCGAAGCGCTGAAATCGCGGGAAGGCTGGCACCTGTTTCTTTATCCGTTCGCCGGGCGCCAGGTGCACCTGGGGCTGGCGAGTCTGTTGGCGTGGCGGGTGAGCCAGGGGCAGGCGGTGACGTTTTCGATTGCCGTGAATGACTACGGGCTGGAGTTGCTGAGCGCCACGCCTGTGGATTGGCCGGTGTTGTTGAATGACGCGCTGCTGAGTCCTGAGAACCTGCTGGAAGATGTGGCCGCCAGCCTGAATGCCGGGGAGCTGGCGCTGCGCCGCTTTCGCGAGATCGCACGCATCGCCGGGCTGGTGTTCGCCGGCTACCCCGGTGCGCCGAAAAGTACGCGGCAGGTGCAGGCGTCCAGCGGTCTGTTCTTCGAGGTGTTCAAACAGTACGACCCGCAGAACCTGTTGCTGGCTCAGGCTGGGGAAGAAGTCCTGCGCGATGAGTTGGATATTCGTCGGCTGGAAGTGACGTTGCGTCATCTGTCGGCGTTGAAGCTGGACCTGCACCGGATCGAACGGCCGACTCCCCTGGCCTTTCCGCTGCTGGTCGAGCGGATGCGCGAAAGCATGAGTTCGGAAAAACTCTCGGAGCGTATTGCAAGGATGGTCAAGGACCTGGAAAAAGTCGCGGATAACGGGAAGCGTTGATGGTCTGTTCGATAACGCTCGAGGGTGAGCAATTATGGTTGCTGGCAGACAAAGCGATCTACTGGCCTGCACGCGGGTGCCTGTTGATTGCCGATGCGCACTTTGGCAAGGCCTCGGCGTACCGCAGCCTGGGGCAGCCGGTGCCGCAAGGAACCACCACTGCCAATCTGGAGCGGCTGGACCGGCTGCTCGCGTCGCATGGGTGCGCGCAGGTGATCTTTCTTGGCGACTTCCTGCATGGTCCCGGCTCTCACGCCAGCGGCACCCTGGGCGCCTTGCGGGCCTGGCGCGAGCGCCATCCCGCGCTGGCCCTGACGCTGGTGCGCGGCAATCACGATAAACGCGCCGGTGACCCACCGCTGGACCTGAGGATTGAAGTGGTTGAGGAACCACTGCTGATGGGCCCCTTTGCCTTGCAGCATGAACCTGCCGCCCACCCCAGCCACCACGTGCTGGCGGGGCATGTACACCCGGTGTACCGCTTGCGCGGCAAGGGCCGGCAAAGCCTAAGGTTGCCCTGCTTTCAGATCGGGACGCGGGTCAGCTTGTTGCCGGCGTTCGGTGCGTTTACCGGTGGCTTTGCGGTGGAACAGGCCGATGACCACCGACTCTATGTGGTCGGTGATCAGGAGGTGTGGCCGGTGCGCTAGGTATCAGGCGACAGGTGCGGGTGGTGGCTCGTCCGGCAGGGTCGGCTCACCGGGTTCGGTGGGTTGTGGGTAGTCCGGCTCGGGTTGGCCGGGGATGCCGCCCCCGTATGCGGGGTCGGCCATCAGGGACCAGGCCAGAACGCCAATCTGGTTGGGTTCAAGCCGGGCAAGTTCTGCGCTGATTCGCGGGTCGAGCTTCATAAGGTACTCCTCAAGCGTGGCCCGGCACGTTTTACACGCGCCGAGGCAGTACACCTAGATAGAGTCACTTTCTGCAGACTAATTCCCTTAGCGTGTAAGACCTTTCGATCAAGCGCGTGGGAGAGTGACTCCGCGCTGGCCCTGGTACTTGCCGGCACGGTCTTTGTAGGACACTTCACAGGCCTCGTCGGACTGCAGGAACAGCATCTGCGCCACACCTTCGTTGGCGTAGATCTTCGCCGGCAAGGTGGTGGTGTTGGAGAACTCGAGGGTTACGTGGCCTTCCCACTCCGGCTCAAGCGGCGTCACGTTGACGATGATGCCACAACGCGCGTAGGTGCTTTTACCCAGGCAAATAGTCAGCACGTCACGCGGGATACGGAAGAACTCCACGGTGCGCGCCAGGGCGAAGGAGTTGGGCGGGATGATGCACACGTCGCTCTTGATGTCGACGAAGCTCTTTTCGTCGAAGTTCTTCGGATCGACGATCGCCGAGTTGATATTGGTGAACACCTTGAACTCATCGGCGCAGCGCACATCGTAGCCGTAGCTGGAAACACCATAGGAAATCACCGGGGCATCGCCTTGGCCACGGATCTGGCGCTCGACGAACGGTTCGATCATGCCGTGCTCTTGCGCCATGCGGCGAATCCACTTGTCCGATTTGATGCTCATGGCGGGTGTCCTGAATAGCGAGGTGGAAAAATTCTGTGGGGCATCTTACCGGGGCCGGCGTTGGGGTTCAAAGGCCACGCGGCTTTTCTTGATGAACGCGCCTGCTGCTATCAGCCGCAGCCAGCGGGTCCGGGACCCGCATTGACGTGCAGGGTGACCGGAAATACCACCGCCAGTCACGAAAATGGAGAAACCTTCGGAAATACCATTGGCACGTTCCGGAAAAAGGGTTAAGGTGGCGCCACTGTGCTGCTTGTGTCACTGAGAATCTCTACACGATATGTTGAATTTCGATCCAACCATCTCCAAGAATTTTTCCTGCTCTTTGCACTCAGTCTCGGCCAGGGCTTTTCCTGAGTCGCAGTTAACTTTGTCCAAGGAGATACACCATGTCTAATCGCCAAACTGGTACCGTTAAGTGGTTCAACGATGAAAAAGGCTTCGGCTTCATCACTCCACAATCCGGTGACGACCTGTTCGTTCACTTCAAAGCTATCCAATCCGACGGCTTCAAAAGCCTGAAAGAAGGCCAACAGGTTTCTTTCATCGCTACCCGCGGTCAGAAAGGCATGCAAGCTGAAGAAGTTCAAGTTATCTAACTTGTACTGACTCAGTCAAAAAGACCCCGCCCTTAAAAGCGGGGTTTTTTTATGCCTGGGATTTGACCCTATGCCCCCTAATAAGACTCTGCATAAAACCAATGTGGGAGGGGGCTTGCCCCCGATAGCGGTGTGTCAGTCAATAAAGATTTGACTGAGTCACCGCTATCGGGGGCAAGCCCCCTCCCACATTCAAGCATTAAAGCTGGGTCGTTACTGAAACAACGACTCACTCGACAAGCCATTCTTCTCCAGGATCTCGCGCAAGCGCTTGAGCCCTTCTACCTGGATCTGCCGTACCCGCTCACGGGTCAGGCCGATCTCCAGGCCTACGTCTTCCAGGGTGCTGCTCTCATGGCCACGCAGGCCGAAGCGGCGAATCACCACCTCGCGCTGTTTGTCCGTGAGCTCCGACAACCACTGGTCAATGCTTTGGGACAGATCATCGTCCTGCAACAGCTCGCAAGGATCCGTAGGACGATCATCGGTCAGGGTGTCCAGCAGGGTTTTATCCGAATCCGGACCCAGCGAGACGTCGACCGAAGACACACGCTCGTTGAGGCCCAGCATGCGCTTCACCTCCCCTACCGGTTTTTCCAGCAGGTTGGCGATTTCTTCGGGCGAAGGTTCATGATCGAGTTTTTGAGTAAGCTCACGCGCTGCCCGCAGGTAGACGTTGAGCTCCTTGACCACATGGATCGGCAACCGGATCGTGCGGGTCTGATTCATGATCGCCCGTTCGATGGTCTGGCGAATCCACCAGGTGGCATAGGTCGAAAAGCGGAAACCCCGCTCAGGGTCGAACTTCTCCACCGCCCGGATCAGGCCCAGGTTGCCTTCCTCGATCAGGTCCAACAGGGACAGCCCGCGATTGACATAGCGTCGGGCGATTTTCACCACCAGGCGCAGGTTGCTTTCAATCATGCGCTTGCGCCCAGCCGGATCGCCCTTTTGCGACAAACGCGCAAAATGGACTTCTTCTTCGGGGGTCAGCAGAGGGGAAAAGCCGATTTCATTGAGATACAGCTGGGTCGCATCGAGCGCCCGTGTGTAGTCGATGTACTTGTGTTGCTTTAACGCGGTGGAGTTCTTGGATTTGGTGCGAACTGAAGGTACAGCAGGTCCCTCATTCGACATCGATTCCGTAGCGATACCGGTCTCCATCAGGAGAACCTCATCGTCGATGTCAAACTCCGGCGCTTCTTTACTGAGAGCCATTGTTATAGTCCTTTGGTGAGTTCGACCTCAAGCTCAAGCGGCGCCTTTATCCTTGGCAACGCTGGAGCCTGTTCCTTCTACGTGAGGGAACAGGCTGTGCAACATATCAACGACGGGGTAGGAATTGCAGTGGATCTACAGGCTTCCCTTGACGGCGAATCTCAAAGTGCAGTTTCACCCGGTCTGTACCAGTTGACCCCATTTCGGCAATTGTCTGTCCGACTTTGACCTGCTGCCCCTCCCGAACCAACAGCCTGCGGTTGTGACCGTAAGCACTGACGTAGGTATCGCTGTGTTTGATGATGACCAGCTCGCCGTAGCCCCGTAAACCACTCCCGGCGTACACCACTGTCCCATCAGACGCAGCTAAAACAGGCTGTCCCAAATCTCCGGCGATATCAATGCCTTTATTCAAACTACCGTTTGAAGAGAATTTTCCAATCAGCACTCCGTTTGAGGGCCATCCCCAACCGGTCGGTGCAGGCCCGGCAGGTGGCAGCGGCGCGGGTGCCGGCTTGCTTGCAGGAGCGGGCGCAGCGGTGCCTGCAGGCCGGGTAATGATGGTGGTTTTGCTGGAGGACGACGGCGAAGATCCGGTGTTTGTCACAACTGTCGTAGGCGCAGAACCGGTGCGGCCGTCGAAACGAATCGTCTGACCGGGATGTATCGTGTAGGGCACGGGAATATTGTTACGGGCTGCGAGCGCCTTGTAGTCCCAGCCATACCGGAAGGCAATCGAGAACAATGTGTCGCCTTTGCGCACCACGTATTGCCCGGTGGTCACCGTCGGCTTTTGCGGGACGGCATTGTTACGGTCAACCACCCGTGCGCCGCTGCTTGGCGAGCTGGAGCAGCCGACCAGCACGGAACTGAAGACGAGGCCAAGCACCAGTCGATGAAAGCTTGTTTTACTCATACGCTGCGCAAGACCTGTGAGACTCACCCGCCGCTCCCTTTGTGGTGGCTGAACATGAATGCCTGTATCAGGCTTGAAATATGACGCAAGTATAACTGGGCATTGGAGTTTTACCGGCACACGACGGAAACGAAACATTCATCGCGTTTAATTCCGACTCCCGATCATGTTGACTCGATGGACCCCGCCGTAAGACACATCCCCGCCAACAGAATTCACTGCCCGCGAACAAATGATCAGGCCAGCGGCCCATTGAGCAACGGCACAAAACGCACGGCCCCCAGCACATGCCGGGAAAAGCCTTCGTCCTCACGGATAATGAGCATCAATTGTTGCACTTCGCCGGATCCCACCGGGATCACCAGGCGTCCGCCTGGGGCAAGTTGATCGAGCAACGCTTGCGGGATATCGGTGGCCACAGCGGTGACGATGATGCCGTTGTACGGCGCCAGCGCCGGCCAGCCTTCCCAGCCGTCACCCCAGCGGAATACCACGTTGCGCAGGTTCAACTCCACCAGACGCTCCTTGGCCCGGTCTTGCAGCACCTTGATGCGCTCGACCGAGAACACCCGCTCCACCAGTTGCGCCAGCACGGCGGTCTGGTAGCCGGAGCCGGTGCCGATTTCCAGCACCTTGTCCAACGGCCCCGCCGCCAGCAGCAGCTCGCTCATGCGCGCCACCATGTACGGTTGGGAGATGGTCTGGTTATGGCCGATGGGCAACGCTGTGTCTTCGTAGGCTCGGTGAGCCAGGGCTTCATCGACAAACAGATGGCGAGGCGTACGCCGGATCACTTCCAGCACCTGAGCGTTGGACAACCCTTCTTCGTACAGGCGCTGGATCAGGCGTTCGCGGGTACGCTGGGACGTCATCCCGATGCCGCGACGCAGCAAGTCGTCTTGTTCACGGCCCATCAGCGCAGCCCCTCCAGCCAGCCATCGAGACCACTGAAGGCATCACTGAAGGTGCGATCAAATTGCAATGGGGTAATCGACACATAGCCTTGCATCACCGCATGAAAGTCCGTGCCTTCACCGCCATCTTCGGCATCACCCGCTGCGGCAATCCAATAGCCTTCCTTGCCACGCGGGTCGACCACCTTCAACGGCGCCGCCGCACGGGCACGATGGCCCAGGCGCGTCAGCTTGATACCGCGAATATGATCAAGGGGCAGGTTGGGAATATTGACGTTGAGCACCGTACGCGGTGGCAGATCCAGAGAGCCATGGGCCTCCACCAGCTTGCGCGCGAAATGCGCAGCGGTTGCCAGGTTATCCAGTTGCCGCGAGGCAAACGAAAAGGCGAACCCAGTACGACCCAGGAAGCGCCCCTCAAGGGCCGCCGCCACGGTCCCGGAATACAGCACATCATCCCCCAGGTTTGCACCCAGGTTGATGCCCGACACCACCAGGTCCGGCGCCTGCTCCAGCAGACTGTTGATTGCCAGGTGGACGCAGTCGGTAGGCGTGCCGTTCACACTGATAAAGCCATTGGCCAGGACTTGCGGGTGCAGCGGACGGTCGAGCGTCAACGAACTGCTGGCGCCACTCTTGTCCTGGTCGGGGGCAACCACCACGCACTCGGCATAATCCTGCAGCGCAGCATAAAGCGCGGCAAGACCGGGTGCGGTGGCACCGTCATCGTTTGATATCAGAATACGCATGGGTTGTCCGTCTGCCCCGCCGGCACCAGATCAACAAGCTCGCGCACCAACACAGTGGCGAAGCATCCGGCCGGCAGGACGAATTCCAATTGCAGAATGTCCAGCGAGGGATAATGCCACGTCAAACCGCCAATGGGCAGTCGAAGAATGCGACGTTCCTGGCTCATGCCGGCATTCACCAGCCAATCTCGCAGGTCGGCTTCACCAGCGGCAACCGCCTGTTCCAGCTCGAAGGTTGCACCACTGGCCGGCGAGTCGCCCTCGCCCCACTGCGGCCCGGTCGGGTGCAGGTCCAGGATTGCCAGGCGCGGGTCACTGCATTCCGCTTCGCCAGCCGGAAAAAAACTGCGGCTGTCGGTAAACGCCAGCAGGTCGCCGACCTGGGCCCGTTGCCACGAGCCATCGGCCACACGTGCCGCCAGCACTTTGTTGAACAAAAAGCTGCGGGCGGTGGACAACAACCGCGAACGCACATTGCGCTGTTCCGGCAAGGCTTTGCGGGCGGCCCACTCGCGAGCGTCCACGACATTGCCGCCGTTGTGGCCAAAACGCTGGGCACCGAAATAGTTGGGAATGCCGTGTTGGGCAATCTGTTGCAACCGCGCATCGATGGCTGCGGTATCACCGGCCAACTGCGTCAGGCGCAAAGTGAACCCATTGGCCGAATGCGCACCGCGCTGCAGCTTGCGCTTGTGGCGAGCGGTCTTGAGAACCTTGAGCGTGTCGTTCTCTGCCGCGCTCATGTCCGGGTCGGCCTTGCCCGGCAGTTGCACGCTGAACCATTGGCGAGTCAACGCCTGGCGATCCTTGAGCCCGGCATAGCTGACGGTGCGTAACGGCACGCCGGCCGCCCTGGCGATACGCCGCGCGGCTTCCTCGGTGTTGAGGCCGCGCTTTTCCACCCACAACCACAGGTGTTCGCCTTCGCCGGTCAGCGGAATGTCCAGCACTTCGTCAACCTGGAAGTCTTCGGCCGTCGCCTTCAGTACCGCGCTGCCCAAGGCCTCGCCATAGGCCCGAGGGCCCAGCAGGTGCAGGTCATTCATGCGCGCAGCAACAAGGCAACGGAGTGCACGGCAATGCCCTCTTCACGGCCGGTGAACCCGAGCTTTTCGGTGGTGGTGGCTTTCACGTTGACTTGATCCAGTTCAATTTGCAGGTCGGCGGCAATCAGCGCGCGCATCGACTCGATATGCGGGGCCATCTTCGGCGCCTGGGCCACGATGGTGTTGTCGACGTTGCCGACTTTCCAGCCCTTGGCATGGATCAGGCCAACCACATGGCGCAGCAAGACGCGGCTGTCCGCGCCCTTGAACGTCGGGTCGGTGTCCGGAAAGTGCTTGCCGATATCACCCAACGCCGCCGCGCCGAGCAAGGCATCGCTCAAGGCATGCAACACGACGTCGCCGTCGGAATGAGCCAGCAAACCATGGTGGTGCGCAATGCGCACGCCGCCCAGGGTGATGAAATCGCCTTCGGCGAAACGGTGCACATCGTAGCCGTGGCCAATACGCATAAAAAAACGCCCCGATTTAATTCAGGGCGTGATTCTACCTACTTTTGCCTCACATTAACCGAGCAAAGCACGGCCATGGTGTCGCAAATGGTCTTCGATGAAGCTGGCGATAAAGAAGTAGCTGTGGTCATAGCCCGGTTGCAGGCGCAGTTCCAGCGGGTGGTTGGCCGCCTTGGCTGCCTGCTGCAGGGCTTCGGGCTTGAGTTGCACGGCGAGGAAGTCGTCGCGGTCGCCCTGGTCAACCAGCAGTGGCAGCTTTTCCGTAGCTTCGCTGATCAGCACACAGGTGTCCCACTCGCGCCATTTTGAACGCTCTTCGCCCAAGTAGCGGGAGAACGCTTTCTGGCCCCACGGGCAATCCATCGGGTTGTTGATCGGCGAAAACGCCGACACCGACAGGTAGCGCCCGGGGTTGCGCAAGGCACAGACCAGCGCACCGTGGCCACCCATGGAGTGGCCGCTGATGCCACGTTTATCCGAGGCAGGGAAATGCCCTTCGATCAACGCCGGCAATTCTTGCACGACGTAGTCATACATCCGGTAGTGCTTGGCCCAGGGTTCCTGGGTGGCATTCAGATAAAAGCCGGCACCGAGACCGAAATCCCAGGCGTTATCCGGGTCGTCCGGCACACCCGGACCTCGCGGGCTGGTGTCCGGCGCCACGATGATCAACCCCAGCTCGGCAGCCATGCGCTGCGCGCCCGCCTTCTGCATGAAGTTCTCATCGGTGCAAGTGAGACCGGACAGCCAGTACAGCACCGGCAATTTGCCGCCCTGCTCCGCTTGCGGCGGCAGGTAGACAGCGAAGGTCATGTCACAACCAAGCACATCGGAATGATGCTTGTAGCGTTTATGCCAGCCGCCGAAACTCTTCTGGCACGACAGGTTTTCCAGACTCATGGCGAACCTCAGAAGTGGATGACGGTACGAATGCTCTTGCCTTCATGCATCAGGTCAAACGCTTTGTTGATGTCTTCCAGGCCCATGGTGTGGGTGATGAAGGTGTCCAGCGGGATCTCGCCGGTCTGGGCCATTTCTACGTAGCTTGGCAGTTCGGAGCGACCACGCACGCCACCGAAGGCCGAACCGCGCCAGACGCGACCGGTCACCAACTGGAATGGACGGGTGGCGATTTCCTGGCCGGCACCGGCCACGCCGATGATCACCGACTCGCCCCAGCCTTTGTGGCAGCACTCGAGGGCGGCGCGCATCAGTTGCACGTTGCCGATACATTCGAAGGAGAAGTCCACGCCGCCATCGGTGAGGTCGACGATCACGTCCTGGATCGGGCGATCGTAATCTTTCGGGTTGATGCAGTCGGTCGCCCCCAGTTGCTTGGCGATTTCAAACTTGGCCGGGTTGATATCGATGGCGATGATGCGACCCGCCTTGGCCTTGACCGCACCAATCACTGCCGACAGGCCGATACCGCCGAGGCCGAAGATGGCAACGGTATCGCCTGGCTTGACCTTGGCGGTGTTGATTACCGCGCCGATGCCCGTGGTGACGCCGCAACCGAGCAGGCAGACTTTTTCCAGCGGCGCCTCTTTAGGAATCCTGGCCACGGAGATTTCCGGCAGCACGGTGTACTCGGAGAACGTCGAAGTGCCCATGTAGTGGAAAATCGGCTGGCCTTTGTAGGAGAAACGCGTGGTGCCGTCCGGCATCAGGCCTTTGCCCTGGGTGGAACGGATGGCCTGGCACAGGTTGGTCTTGCCCGACAGGCAGAACTTGCACTTGCCGCATTCCGGGGTGTACAGCGGGATCACATGATCGCCCACGGCCACCGACGTCACGCCTTCGCCGATCGCTTCAACCACCGCGCCGCCTTCGTGACCGAGGATCGACGGGAAGATACCTTCCGGGTCGGCGCCCGACAGGGTATAGGCGTCGGTATGGCACACGCCGGACGCGACCACGCGCAACAGCACTTCACCCGCCTTGGGCATGGCGACATCCACTTCGACGATCTCAAGGGGCTTCTTGGCTTCGAAGGCTACGGCGGCGCGGGACTTGATCATCCAGGTTTCTCCAGGAGGTTAAAAAACTGAGTGCGTGAGTGTAAAACATGCCTGACTGATGAATAATCCAGGCAAAAGCAAAACTTTATTGCTGTACAGGGATAATCCACGTGCTTGAAAACCGCTGGGAAGGTATCGACGAATTTGTCGCGGTGGCCGAATGCGGCCAATTCACAGCGGCTGCGGAACGGCTGGGGGTGTCGTCTTCCCATATCAGCCGGCAGGTGGCGCGTCTGGAAGAACGCCTGCAAACCCGCTTGTTATATCGCAGTACGCGCAAAGTGACGTTGACCGAAGCAGGCCAGACGTTCCTGCAACACTGCCAACGCCTGCAGGACGGGCGTGAAGAAGCCCTGCGCGCCGTAGGTGACCTCACCAGCGAGCCCAAGGGCATGTTGCGCATGACCTGCGCGGTGGCGTATGGCGAGCGCTTTATCGTGCCGCTGGTCACCCGGTTCATGGGGCTGTATCCGCAGTTGCGGGTGGATATCGAGCTGAGCAACCGCCAGTTGGACCTGGTGCACGAAGGCCTCGACCTGGCGATCCGCCTGGGGCGTCTGCAGGATTCGCGCATGGTCGCCAGCCGACTGGCGCCGAGGCGCATGTACCTGTGTGCGTCGCCGTCCTACCTCGCTCGGTATGGTCGGCCACATAGCTTGTCGGAATTGAGCCGGCATAACTGTCTCATCGGCAGCTCGGATATCTGGCAACTGGCCCAGGACGGCCGGGAGTTTTCCCAGCGCGTGCAGGGAAATTGGCGCTGCAACAGCGGGCAAGCGGTGCTGGATGCGGCGCTACAGGGCGTCGGGTTGTGCCAGTTGCCGGACTATTACGTGCTGGAGCATTTGCACAGTGGCGCGCTGGTGTCGCTGCTGGAGGCGCATCAACCGCCGAATACGGCAGTGTGGGCGCTGTATCCACAGCAGAGGCATTTGTCGCCGAAGGTCAGGAAGTTGGTGGATTTCTTGAAGGAGGGGCTGGCTGAAAGGCCGGAGTACAGCAGTTGACTGTTGGTGGTTTGGACGGGCCTCATCGGGGGCAAGCCCCCCTCCCACACTTGGAATGTATTTCAATGTGGGAGGGGGCTTGCCCCCGATGAGGTCGACACGGTATCGCAGATTACCTGCGGTTGACCCACCGCAGCCGTAGCCATTCCAGATCTTCCGGCCGGGTCACCTTGATGTTGTCCGAGCGCCCTTCGATCAGGCGTGGCGACTGGCCGGACCACTCCATGGCCGAAGCTTCATCGGTAATCACCGCATCCGCCACCAGGCTGTCGGCCAAGGCACGATGCAAAGCCCCCAGGCGGAACATCTGCGGCGTATAAGCCTGCCAGATCAGGCTGCGATCGACGGTCTCGACCACACGGCCACGCTTGTCGACGCGCTTGAGGGTATCGCGGGCCGGTACGGCCAACAGGCCGCCGACCGGGTCGTCCGCCAGTTCGGCGAGCAAGCTGTCCAGATCATCACGGCTCAGGTTCGGCCGTGCAGCATCGTGGACCAGCACCCAATCGTCATCACTGGCGCCCAGGGCATTGAGCTGAAGCAGCGCATTGAGCACAGACCCCGAACGCTCGTCGCCGCCGTCCGCACGCACGACGCGTGGGTCGTTGGCACAAGGCAGGTTGGGCCAGTAAGGATCATCGACAGCAAGACTGACCACCAACCCTTTAAGGTCTGGATGGCCAAGAAAACAGCCAAGGCTGTGTTCGAGAATAGTGCGCCCGCCCAGTTGCAGATATTGCTTGGGACGGTCCGCGGCCATACGGGCACCGACGCCCGCGGCAGGAATCACGGCCCAGAAGGCCGGCAAACGGCTACTCATTGGGCCAACTGGTAGAGGGTTTCACCCTCCTTGACCATGCCCAATTCATGACGAGCCCGCTCTTCAACGGTCTCCGTACCTTTTTTCAACTCAAGCACTTCGGCATCGAGGACGCGGTTGCGCTCCAGCAGGCGTTCGTTTTCGGCGTGCTGGTCGGCAATTTGCTGGGTCAGGTCTTTTACCTGCGCAAAGCTGCCATTACCCACCCATAGGCGGTACTGCAGGCCAGCCAGCAACAAGAGCAAGACGAGGAACAACCAATTGGGACTGCGCATCGAATATCGGGTATCCAGTGAAAAAAGACCGCCATGCAAAACTTTTGCAGCAACTGATAGCACGAAGCCTGGAAAAACCAGGCTTGTGCTTGATAGCCATCAGATTAGCGTCGAAATCCACACTGTCGTGAGTTTTCCGACGCAATCCGCCGACTTTTTACCATGTTTCACCATCAACTAGCGATCAGCCGCGAAACTCGCCGCGACCGTTGTACTTGGCCTTGCCAGCCAGTTGCTCTTCGATACGCAGCAATTGGTTGTACTTGGAAACACGGTCGGAACGGCACAGGGAACCGGTCTTGATCTGGCCAGCCGAGGTGCCCACGGCCAGGTCGGCAATGGTCGAATCTTCGGTTTCGCCGGAGCGGTGCGAGATCACGGCGGTGTAGCCCGCAGCCTTGGCCATCTGGATGGCCTCCAGGGTTTCGGTCAGGGTGCCGATCTGGTTGAACTTGATCAGGATCGAGTTGGCGATCTTTTTATCGATGCCTTCTTTCAGGATCTTGGTGTTGGTCACGAACAGGTCGTCGCCCACCAGTTGGATTTTCTCGCCGATCTTGTCGGTGAGGATTTTCCAGCCGTCCCAGTCGGACTCGTCCAGGCCGTCTTCGATCGAGATGATCGGGTAGCGCTGGGTCAGGCCCTTCAGGTATTCGGCGAAACCTTCGGAGTTGAACACCTGGCCTTCGCCGGACAGGTTGTACTTACCGTCCTCGTAGAACTCGCTGGCCGCGCAGTCCAGGGCCAGGGTCACGTCGGTGCCCAGCTTGTAGCCAGCGTTGGCCACGGCTTCGGAGATCACTTTCAGTGCATCTTCGTTGGACGCCAGGTTCGGTGCAAAACCGCCTTCGTCACCCACCGCAGTGCTCAGGCCACGGGCCTTCAGCACAGCCTTGAGGTGATGGAAAATCTCGGTGCCCATGCGCAGGCCTTCGGAGAAAGACTTGGCGCCGACCGGCTGTACCATGAATTCCTGGATGTCGACGTTGTTATCGGCATGCTCGCCACCGTTGATGATGTTCATCATCGGTACCGGCATCGAGTAGACGCCCGGGGTGCCGTTCAGGTTGGCAATGTGCGCGTACAGCGGCAAGTCCTGGTCCTGTGCGGCGGCCTTGGCGGCGGCCAGGGACACGGCGAGGATGGCGTTGGCGCCCAGGCTGCCTTTGTTTTCGGTGCCATCGAGCTTGATCATCGCGTGGTCCAGGGCTTTCTGGTCCAGCGGGTCCTTGCCCAGCAACAGGTCACGGATCGGGCCGTTGATGTTGGCCACGGCTTTCAGTACACCTTTGCCCAGGTAACGGCCCTTGTCGCCATCACGCAGTTCCAGCGCTTCGCGCGAACCGGTAGAAGCACCGGACGGCGCGCAGGCGCTGCCGATGATGCCGTTATCGAGAAGCACGTCGGCTTCGACGGTGGGGTTGCCACGGGAGTCGAGAACTTCACGACCTTTGATGTCGACGATTTTTGCCATTGTTGTAAACACTCCAAAGTTGACGAAAACGACGCAGCTGAAGGGAATCTTTTGACCGACCGCAAGGGTGGAACAACGGGGCAGGCTTGCAGGCGACAAGGCTCAGGCCCATAGGCCTGAGCGTAAAGCGTGGGAAAGTCTACCGGAGAAACGACGCTTACGCGGTCTCTACCGTCGGAAAACTCTTGACCAGTTCGTCCAACTGCTTGAGCTGGGCCAGGAACGGCTCCAGCTTGTCCAGGCGCAGGGCACATGGGCCGTCGCATTTGGCGTTGTCCGGGTCCGGGTGGGCTTCCAGGAACAGGCCAGCCAGGGACTGGCTGATGCCTGCCTTGGCCAGGTCCAGCACCTGGGCACGACGCCCGCCCGCGGAATCGGCGCGACCACCGGGCATTTGCAGCGCGTGGGTCACGTCGAAGAACACCGGGTATTCGAACTGTTTCATGATGCCGAAACCAAGCATGTCCACCACGAGGTTGTTGTAGCCGAAGCTCGAACCCCGCTCGCAGAGGATCAGTTGGTCGTTACCCGCTTCCACGCACTTGTTCAGGATGTGTTTCATCTCTTGGGGTGCGAGGAACTGGGCTTTCTTGATATTGATCACAGCGCCGGTCCTGGCCATCGCGACGACCAGGTCGGTCTGGCGCGACAGGAAGGCCGGCAACTGGATGATGTCGCACACCTCGGCGACCACGGCAGCCTGCTCAGGCTCGTGGACGTCGGTGATGATCGGCACGCCGAAGGCTTGCTTGATGTCCTGGAAGATCCGCATGCCTTCTTCAAGGCCCGGGCCGCGATAGGAGGTCACGGACGAACGGTTGGCCTTGTCGAAGCTGGCCTTGAATACGTAAGGGATACCGAGCTTCTCGGTGACCTTGACGTACTCTTCACAGACCTGCATCGCCATGTCACGGCTTTCCAGCACGTTCATGCCACCGAACAGCACCATGGGCTTGTCGTTGGCAATCTCGATGTCGCCTACGCGAATGATCTTCTGGGCCATCAGGGTTACGCCTTCTTCTGGTGTTGCGTCAGGGCTGCCTTGACGAAACCGCTGAACAACGGGTGACCGTCGCGCGGCGTCGAGGTGAACTCAGGGTGGAACTGGCACGCCACGAACCACGGATGATCCGGCGCCTCGACCACTTCAACCAGCGCGCCGTCACCGGAGCGACCGGAGATCTTCAGGCCGGCCTCTTTGATCTGCGGCAGCAGGTTGTTGTTCACTTCGTAGCGGTGACGGTGACGCTCGACAATCACGTCCTTGCCGTAGCAGTCGTGAACCAGCGAGCCCGGCTCCAGCAGGCAGTCCTGCGCGCCAAGGCGCATGGTGCCGCCCAGGTCGGAGGCTTCGGTGCGGACTTCGACGGCGCCGGTGGCATCTTCCCACTCGGTGATCAGGCCCACGACCGGGTGACCGCTCTTACTGTCGAACTCGGTGGAGTTGGCGTCTTTCCAGCCCAGCACGTTACGGGCGAATTCGATGACAGCCACTTGCATGCCCAGGCAGATCCCCAGGTACGGCACCTTGTTTTCACGAGCGTACTGAACCGCGGTGATCTTGCCTTCCACGCCACGCAGGCCGAAACCGCCTGGCACGAGGATCGCGTCGACACCTTCGAGCAGCGCGGTGCCCTGGTTCTCGATGTCTTCGGAGTCGATGTAGCGCAGGTTGACCTTGGTACGGTTGCTGATACCCGCGTGGCTCATCGCTTCGATCAGCGACTTGTACGCGTCCAGCAGCTCCATGTACTTGCCGACCATGGCGATGGTGACTTCGTGCTCAGGGTTGAGCTTGGCGTCGACCACGGCTTCCCACTCGGACAGGTCCGCGCCGTTGCATTGCAGGCCGAAGCGCTCGACCACAAAATCGTCCAGGCCTTGGGAGTGCAGGATGCCCGGGATCTTGTAGATGGTGTCGGCGTCTTCCAGCGCGATCACCGCACGTTCTTCAACGTTGGTGAATTGCGCGATCTTGCGACGCGAGGAAATGTCGATCGGGTGATCGGAGCGGCACACCAGCACGTCCGGCTGCAGGCCGATGGAACGCAGTTCCTTGACCGAGTGCTGGGTAGGCTTGGTTTTGGTCTCGCCGGCGGTGGCGATGTACGGCACCAGGGTCAGGTGCATCAGCATCGCGCGCTTGGCGCCGACTTCGAAACGCAACTGGCGGATGGCTTCGAGGAACGGTTGGGACTCGATGTCACCCACGGTGCCACCGATCTCGACCATCGCCACGTCGGCATCGCCGGCACCCTTGATGATGCGGCGCTTGATTTCGTCGGTGATGTGCGGGATCACCTGGATGGTTGCACCCAGGTAGTCACCACGGCGCTCCTTGCGCAGCACGTGCTCGTAGACACGGCCGGTGGTGAAGTTGTTGTTCTGGGTCATGGTCGTGCGGATGAACCGCTCGTAGTGGCCCAGGTCCAGGTCGGTTTCGGCGCCGTCGTGGGTGACGAACACTTCACCGTGCTGGAACGGGCTCATGGTGCCCGGGTCAACGTTGATGTAGGGGTCCAGCTTGAGCATGGTGACCTTAAGTCCCCGCGCCTCCAGGATGGCCGCCAATGAAGCGGAGGCAATGCCTTTCCCCAATGAAGAAACAACACCGCCCGTGACGAATATGTAGCGCGTCATGAAAAACCCTAGAAGTCTGCGTTAAAGCGGTCCGAGCCGCCGGGGAAAGCGAAGGAAGGCCGAAGCCCCCGATCACCTGCATTAATCACAGTGCACCTTTCAAAAAAACCGCCGCGTGGTGACAGACCAGCAATGAAACACCGGTACGTTGATCGCTACACATTTTTTGGAATCGCCCAGCAAAGACTGCTTGGTAATCGGCAACTGCTGCGATTCAGTCGAATCCACAGAAGTTGTATCAAGAAGGGAGCGTAGTCTACCGGAAAGGCGCTATCAGCTCAAACCTTGATCGCAGGTCTGTGGCATCCAATGTAATTGCCAGTCATCACTTGCCGCCGGCCACAGTCCCGCAAGGCTGGGTGCACCCAGCAATTGCTGGCCGCGATAGAGCAGCGGCAATCTGCCACGGACGAAACCCGGCAGGCCACTTTCGTTAAGCAGGCGCTTCAAGTCACGCCGGCCTCGACCGGGTACGTCGAGGATTTCGCCGCCCTGGCGGTAGCGGACCTCCAGCGGGCCTGCGGGCACGCTGCCCGTGAACGTCAACTGACCATTGCCGGGTAACTCTAGTGTTTTTTGTGGATCGGACCAGCTCAGCGATGCGTCGGAAAATTCTGATCCTGCACGGGGCAGCCACCAGATGCGCTCGCCACCGCGATGCAACTCACCGTCGGCCAGGCGCCATAAAGGTTGTGCGTCACCCCTGGCATCGCGCAGGGAATACCAGCCTGCCCAGTGGTCACTGTCGGGCAGGCGCGTCAGCGGCGTCAGCCAATGACGCAGGGCGTTGCGCTGACGGGCGTCGGAAAGCTCACGCAGCGGCGCAAGAGCCAAGGACGGCAAATTCAGCCAGGGAAAAGGGGAAGGTTGATCGGCGGCCTGCAGGTCCATCTGCGCCAGCTCATCGAGCAGGCCCTGGGCTTCACTCAGGTGTTCGGCGGTGCGCGCCAGGCTTGAGAAGGCCTGAGGCCAGCGTTCCGTCAGTGCAGGAAGCACGCGGTGACGCAGGTAATTACGGGAGAAACGCAAATCTGCGTTGGAAGGGTCTTCGATCCATTTGAGCTGATACTGGCGTGCGTAGGCTTCCAACTCGTCCCTGGAGACACGCAACAATGGCCTTACCAGGTAGCCACTTGCCAATCGGCGCTGCACGGGCATCGCTGCCAACCCGCGCACCCCAGCCCCACGCAGCAGGCGGAACAACAGTGTTTCTGCCTGGTCTTCACGATGCTGGCCGGTGAGCATCACCTGCCCCGCCCCGATCACCTCGGTAAATGCCTGGTAGCGCGCGTCACGGGCGGCACGCTCGAGGCTGGCGCCCGGTTGTACCTGCACGCCCATCACGCGCAAAGGCACGCCCAGGCTGTCACAGATCGACTGGCAATGAGCCGGCCACGCGTCGGCGGCAGCCTGCAGGCCATGGTGGACATGGACAGCGCTGAGGGGTGGCAGGGTTTCGGTTTTCGCCAGGTTGGCCAGGAGGTGCAGCAGGACGGTGGAATCAAGGCCACCGGAGAGTGCGATGTGCCAGGCCGGGGCGTTGCGCCAAGGCGCTAGGATTTGCACGAGTTTGGCGGGCAGAGCCGGTTTCATGACAAGTTACCGCCTCTGGTCTGGAATACGCTCACCAAGCATACACAACGCAAATGTGGGAGGGGGCTTGCCCCCGATAGCGGTGGGCCAGTCCTGGATACATTGACTGACACTCAGCAATCGGGGCAAGCCCCCTCCCACATTTGGGTATTGCGTGGGTCTTAGAGACCGTAGCTCATCAGGCGCTCGTAACGACGAGCCAGCAGCGCTTCGTTATCCAGCTTCTTGAGCATCGCCAGTTGCGAACCCAGTTCAGCACGGATGGTCGCAGCAGCAGCAGCCGGGTCACGGTGAGCGCCGCCCAATGGCTCGGCGATCACTTTGTCCACGATCCCAAGGCCTTTGAGGCGATCGGCGGTGATGCCCATGGCTTCGGCAGCGTCCGGTGCCTTTTCGGCGGTTTTCCATAGGATCGAGGCGCAACCTTCCGGCGAGATCACCGCGTAGGTCGAGTATTGCAGCATGTTCAACTGGTCGCAGACGCCGATGGCCAGTGCACCGCCGGAACCGCCTTCACCAATCACGGTGGCAATGATCGGGGTTTTCAGGCGGGCCATGACGCGCAGGTTCCAGGCGATAGCCTCGCTCTGGTTACGCTCTTCGGCGTCGATCCCCGGATAAGCGCCCGGGGTGTCGATGAAGGTCAGGATCGGCATCTTGAAGCGCTCGGCCATTTCCATCAGGCGGCACGCCTTGCGGTAGCCCTCTGGACGCGGCATGCCAAAGTTGCGACGGACCTTCTCGCGCACTTCACGGCCTTTCTGGTGACCGATCACCATCACCGGCTGGTCGTCCAGGCGAGCGATACCGCCGACGATGGCCGCGTCGTCGGAGAAGTGGCGGTCGCCATGCAGCTCGTCGAACTCGGTGAAGATGTGCTGAATGTAGTCCAGGGTGTACGGGCGGCGCGGGTGGCGAGCCAGGCGCGCAATCTGCCAGCTGGTCAGCTTGCCGAAGATGTCTTCGGTGAGCGTTTTGCTCTTGTCTTGCAGGCGGGAGATCTCATCGCCGATATTCAGCGAATTGTCATTGCCGACCAGGCGCAGCTCTTCGATCTTGGCTTGCAGGTCAGCGATCGGCTGTTCGAAATCAAGAAAATTCGGGTTCATAAGCGTCCGTCTTGGGTCGACGGCCAGGGCATGCCTGGCCAGCCGGTTGTCTATTCGCGCCCTACCTTAAGGGAGAGGCGCGTTTAGGTCGAGATTAAATGTTTAGCCGAGGTCAGACATATCTGACCATCAACGGTATTGGAGGAAGACGTTGTCTCGCCCGAACTGGTCACGCAAAGCTTGAATCAAGCCATCAGCGGGATCGATTCGCCAGGTCTCGCCAAACTGCAACATGGCCTTGGCGTCATTGCCGGTGTACTCCATGGTCACCGGGCACGCGCCACGGTGGCGTTTGAGCAGGTCGCCCAACCAGCGTAGCTGATCGCCCTTGAGCGCTTCGGTTTTCACCTTCAAGCGCAGGCTCTCGGCCAGATTGGTGCGCGCATCTTCCATGCTCATCACCCGCTTGATCCGCAGGCGCAGGCCGCCGGAGAAGTCATCGTTGCTGACCTCCCCTTCGACGACCACCATGGCGTCGGTCTGCAACAACGACTGGGCGGAGTGGAACGCGTCGGCAAACAGCGACGCTTCGATGCGGCCCGAGCGGTCATCGAGGGTGATAAACCCCATCTTGTCGCCCTTCTTGTTCTTCATCACCCGCAGGGCAATGATCATGCCGGCGACGGTCTGGGTGTCCCGCGCCGGTTTCAGGTCGATGATGCGCTGACGGGCGAAGCGACGGATTTCACCTTCGTATTCGTCAATCGGATGGCCGGTCAGGTACAAGCCCAGGGTATCTTTCTCACCCTTGAGGCGTTCCTTGAGGGTCAGTTCCTTGGCCTTGCGGTGGTTACCGTAGACATCCGCATCGTCTTCGACGAACAACCCGCCAAACAGGTCGGCATGGCCGCTGTCATGGGTACGTGCAGTCTGTTCGGCCGCCTTGATCGCTTCTTCCATGGCGGCGAGCAGCACGGCACGGTTACGGTCGATATTGGCCTGGTAAGCCTTCGGCTCGTCATGGAAATACGGGCCGAGACGGTCGAGCGCGCCGCTGCGGATCAGGCCATCGAGGGTTCGTTTGTTGATGCGCTTGAGGTCCACCCGTGCGCAGAAGTCGAACAGGTCCTTGAACGGACCGTCCTGGCGCGCTTCGGTAATGGCTTCCACCGGGCCTTCACCGACGCCTTTGATCGCGCCCAGGCCATAGATGATGCGGCCTTCGTCGTTTACCGTGAACTTGAACTCCGAGGCGTTCACATCCGGCGCATCAAGGCGCAGCTTCATGGTGCGCACTTCCTCGATCAAGGTCACGACCTTGTCGGTGTTGTGCATATCCGCCGAAAGTACCGCAGCCATGAACGGCGCCGGGTAGTGGGCTTTCAGCCAGGCAGTCTGGTACGACACCAGGCCGTAGGCGGCGGAGTGGGATTTGTTGAAGCCGTAACCGGCGAATTTCTCCACCAGGTCGAAGATGTTACCCGCGAGGTCGGCGTCGATATTGTTGGTCGCGCAACCTTCAATGAAACCACCGCGCTGCTTGGCCATTTCCTCGGGTTTTTTCTTACCCATGGCTCGACGCAGCATGTCCGCGCCACCCAGGGTGTAACCGGCCATCACCTGGGCAATCTGCATCACCTGTTCCTGATACAGGATGATGCCGTAGGTCGGTGCCAATACCGGCTTGAGGCCTTCGTACTGGTAGTCCGAGTGCGGGTAGGCCAGCTCGGCGCGCCCGTGTTTACGGTTGATAAAGTCGTCCACCATGCCCGATTGCAGCGGGCCCGGACGGAACAGGGCCACCAGTGCGATCAAGTCTTCCAGGCAGTCGGGCTTGAGCTTTTTGATCAGCTCTTTCATGCCACGCGATTCAAGCTGGAACACCGCCGTGGTTTCGGCTTTTTGCAGCAGGGTGTAGGTCGGCTTGTCGTCCAGCGGGATGAAAGCGATGTCCAGCGGTTCTTCGCCCACCTTGGCGCGGTCGCGGTTGATGGTCTTGAGCGCCCAGTCGATGATGGTCAGGGTCCGCAGGCCGAGGAAGTCGAACTTCACCAGGCCGGCCGCCTCCACGTCATCCTTGTCGAACTGGGTGACCAGGCCGTCGCCTTCTTCATCGCAATAGATCGGCGAAAAGTCAGTCAACTTTGTCGGCGCGATGACCACGCCACCCGCGTGCTTACCGACGTTACGCACCACGCCTTCAAGCTTGCGGGCCATCTCCCAGATCTCGGCCGCTTCTTCATCGACCTTGATGAAGTCGCGCAAGATTTCTTCCTGCTCGTAGGCCTTTTCCAGGGTCATGCCGACTTCGAACGGGATCATCTTCGACAGGCGATCCGCCAGGCCGTACGACTTGCCCTGCACCCGGGCCACGTCGCGGATTACCGCTTTGGCCGCCATGGAACCGAAGGTGATGATCTGGCTTACCGCGTTGCGGCCGTATTTCTCGGCCACATACTCGATCACGCGGTCACGGCCATCCATGCAGAAGTCGACGTCGAAGTCGGGCATGGAAACCCGTTCCGGGTTCAAGAAACGTTCGAACAGCAGGTCATATTCCAACGGATCGAGGTCGGTGATCTTTTGCACATAGGCCACCAGCGAACCGGCACCTGACCCCCGGCCCGGACCAACCGGCACGCCGTTGTTCTTGGCCCACTGGATAAAGTCCATCACGATCAGGAAGTAACCGGGGAATCCCATCTGGATGATGATATCCAGCTCGAAATTCAGCCGGTCCACATAAACCTGGCGCTTGGCCTCGTAATCTTCGGTGGTGTCCCTGGGCAGCAGAACGGCCAGCCGCTCTTCCAGCCCGTCGAACGAGACTTTGCGGAAGTACTCGTCGATGGTCATGCCATCCGGAATCGGGAAGTTGGGCAGGAAGTGCTTGCCCAGCTTGACCTCGATATTGCAGCGCTTGGCGATCTCGACGGAGTTTTCCAGGGCCTCGGGCAGGTCGCTGAACAGCTCGGCCATTTCCTCAGCGCTTTTGAGGTACTGCTCTTCGCTGTAGTTCTTCGAACGACGCGGGTCATCCAGGGCCCGGCCTTCACCGATGCACACGCGGGTTTCGTGGGCTTCGAAGTCTTCCTTCTTGATGAAGCGCACGTCGTTGGTCGCCACCAGTGGCGCGCCCAGCTTGTCGGCCAGGGCCACGGCAGCGTGCAGGTGCTCTTCATCGTTGGGGCGGTTGGTCCGCTGGACTTCCAGGTAAAAACGGTCGGGGAAGACCTGCATCCATTCCCTGGCCAGCACTTCGGCTTCCTGGGGGTTGCCGCCCAGCAGCGCGATACCGATTTCGCCCTCTTTGGCGGCCGACAGCATGATCAGGCCTTCGCTGGCCTCGGCGACCCATTCGCGCTCGATGATGATCGAGCCATTGCGCTGGCCGTCAATGAAACCACGGGAAATCAGTTCAGTGAGGTTGCGGTAACCCACGCCGTTCATCGCCAGCAGGCTGATGCGGCTCAGGGGGTTATCCGGGTCTTTGTTGGACAGCCACAGGTCGGCGCCGCAGATCGGCTTGATGCCGGCGCCCATGGCGTTCTTGTAGAACTTGACCAGGGAACACATGTTGTTCTGATCGGTGACCGCCACCGCAGGCATGTTCATGCCCACCAGGGTTTTGACCAGCGGTTTGATCCGTACCAGGCCGTCGACCAGGGAGTATTCAGTGTGCAGGCGTAGGTGAACGAATGAAGCCGGCATAGTGATCTCTTATACGTGGAAACAACAAGGCCCGGATTGTACCGGGCCTTGGCAAAAACATCAGCCTCGCGACTACACCTCGCTGAGACTCTCCCGCGCCTCGCAAGCCTGGCGCACCGGGGCGAACGAGCGGCGATGGATCGGTGTCGGGCCAAGACGTGCGAGGGCTTCCAGATGAACGGGCGTCGGGTAGCCTTTATGACCGCCGATGCCATAGCCGGGATAGATCAGTTCGAAAGCCGCCATTTCACGATCACGACTGACCTTTGCCAGGATGGAGGCTGCCGCGATCGCCGGCACCTTGCTATCGCCCTTCACCACCGCTTCCGATGGCATGGCCAGTCTGGGGCAGCGGTTGCCATCGATCATCGCCAGTTTGGGCGTAATGTGCAGGCCCTCCACTGCACGCTGCATGGCGAGCATGGTGGCGTGGAGGATGTTCAGTTCGTCGATTTCCTCAACTTCGGCCCGTGCGATGTGCCAGCTCAGGGCTTTCTCGCAAATCTCGTCGTAGAGCTTTTCACGGCGCGCTTCGGTGAGTTTTTTCGAGTCGTTGAGGCCGAGGATCGGACGGTTCGGATCAAGAATCACCGCAGCCGTGACGACCGCACCGCACAAAGGTCCGCGCCCGACCTCGTCAACACCGGCTACCAGTTCGTGGGCTTGGGCAACCAGGCTGAAATCCAGGCCCATTTGCGTACTCATAACGCCTCCTGCTTCTGGCCGATCAGAGTCAACACGGCGTCTGCCGCCTGGTTCGAGGCGTCACGGCGCAGTATGCGATGGATGTCGTCGAAACCACGGGTCTGTTCTTCGCCACCCTCGATCAAGGGGAGCAAGGTTTGCGCGAGCGCCTCAGGCGTTGCATCGTCCTGCAACAACTCCGGCACCAACAAGCGCTGGGCCAGCAGGTTGGGCAGGGAGATGTAAGGACTTTTGACCATGCGCTTGAGAATCCAGAACGTCAGCGGCGCCAGGCGGTAGGCCACGACCATCGGACGCTTGTACAGCAAGGCCTCCAGCGTGGCCGTCCCCGAAGCGATCAACACCGCATCGCAGGCCGCCAGGGCCAGGTGCGATTGACCATCGAGCAGGGTCAACGGCAGGTTGCGCCCTTCCAGCAATGTCTCGATCTGCGCACGCCGTTGCGGGCTGGCGCAGGGCAACACGAAACGTACGCCCGGCTTCAAGACCTGCAGACGCTCTGCGGCGTCGAAAAATACCGAGGCCAGGCGGCCGACTTCGCCGCCACGGCTGCCCGGCATCAGCGCAACCAATGGGCCGTCGGGCAAGCCCAACTCGGCACGCGCGGCCGCGCGATCCGCCTGCAAGGGAATAGTGTCGGCCAGGGTGTGCCCGACAAACCGCACCGGCACGCCCTTTTCTTCATAGAACCGCGCTTCGAACGGCAGCAAGGTCAGCATCAGGTCGCAGCCTTCGCGGATCTTGAGCACGCGCTTCTGCCGCCATGCCCAGACGGACGGGCTGACATAGTGCACTGTCTTGATGCCGGCCTGGCGCAACTTGAGTTCGATATTGAGGGTGAAGTCCGGCGCGTCGATTCCGATAAAGACGTCCGGCTTTTCTTCGATCAGGGTCTGGATCAGCAGCTTGCGGCGGGCCAGCAGCTCGCGCAGGCGGCCCAGCACCTCGACCAGCCCCATGACAGACAAACGCTCCATGGGGAAGTAGGACGTAAGCCCCTCAGCCTGCATCAGCGGGCCGCCGACGCCGATGAACTCTACCGCTGGATGCTGGGCCTTGAGGGCCCGCATAAGACCTGCGCCCAGAATGTCGCCGGAAGCTTCCCCGGCCACCAGCGCGATACGCAGATTAGCCATGATCAGCGGGTGATGCCGCGAGTCGACGCCTGGATCGAGTCACGGAACACCGCGACTTCCGGGAACAACGCTGCCGGCTCGGTCAGTTGGGTCAACGCCTGGTCCACCGTGAGCCCCTGGCGGTAAACCACCTTGTAGGCGCGGCGCAGGGCGTGGATGGCTTCTTCGCTGAAACCTCGACGACGCATGCCTTCGAAGTTCATGCTACGGGCTTCGGCGGGGTTACCGAATACCGTGACGAATGCCGGAACATCCTTGCCAATGGCGGTACCCATGCCGGAAAAGCTGTGGGCACCGATATGGCAGTACTGATGCACCAGGGTGAAACCGGACAGGATTGCCCAATCGTCAACATGCACATGGCCGGCCAACGCGGTGTTGTTGACCAGGATGCAATGGTTGCCGATCACGCTGTCGTGGCCGATATGGGCGTAGGCCATGACCAGGTTGTGGTCACCCAGCGTGGTCTCGGCCCGATCCTGCACGGTGCCACGGTGAATGGTCACGCCTTCACGGATGATGTTGTGATCACCGATTACCAGGCGGGTCTCTTCACCCTTGTACTTCATGTCCGGGGTGTCTTCGCCTACCGAGGAGAACTGGTAGATGCGATTGTACTTGCCAATGCGGGTCGGACCTTTGAGGATCACGTGCGGCCCGATGACAGTCCCCTCGCCGATTTCCACACCTGCGCCGATGATCGACCAGGGGCCGACCTCAACGTCGGCGGCCAGAACGGCCGACGGATCGATGATTGCGCGAGGGTCAATCAAACTCATAGTTTGCGTTCCGCACAGATGATCTCGGCAGAGCACACCGGCTTGCCATCCACCGAGGCCTGGCATTCGAACTTCCAGATCTGGCGCTTGCAGCTGATGAACTTGGCTTCCAGGATCAACTGGTCACCCGGGGTAACCGGATTGCGGAAACGCAACTTGTCGGAGCCCACGAAATAGTAAAGCGTGCCATCGGCAGGCTTGAGGTCGAGCATTTTGAAACCAAGGATACCGGCAGCCTGGGCCATCGCCTCGATGATCAACACACCCGGCATGATCGGATGCGCAGGAAAGTGACCATTGAAGAATGGTTCGTTGATGCTGACATTCTTGTAGGCACGAATGCGCTTTTCCTCGACATTGAGGTCCACTACGCGATCCACCAACAGGAACGGGTAACGGTGAGGCAGGTATTCGCGAATCTCGTTGATGTCCATCATTTCGGGGGGAAGCCTGTAATAAAGATTGGGGGCGGGCGAACTAAAAGCACGCCCCGCTAGCAAATCAAGGAGGCAGTCTAGCGGCTGTGCACACTTGATATGGAAATGGTATCAGCCTTCTGATGAAGCATTACCGCCAGGGGTCACGTCCCCAACACGCTTTTCCAGCTGTTTGAGACGTCGAGCCATGTCGTCGAGCTGCCTCAACCGTGCTGCACTCTTGCGCCATTCAGCCGCAGGCTGCATGGCGGTACCGGAAGAATAAGCACCCGGTTCGGTAATCGAGTGGGTGACCATGGTCATGCCGGTGATGAAGACGTTGTCGCAAATATCGATGTGCCCCACCAGCCCGACGCCACCGGCCAGCATGCAATGCTTGCCGATCCGGGTGCTGCCGGAGATACCCACGCATGCTGCCATGGCGGTGTGATCGCCAATCTGCACGTTGTGGGCGATCTGGATCTGGTTGTCGAGCTTTACGCCGTTGCCGATCACGGTATCGGCCAGGGCCCCGCGATCAACAGCTGTGTTCACGCCAATTTCCACGTCATCGCCGATCAGTACGCCGCCGACCTGGGCAATCTTGTTCCAGATGCCCTTGGAATTGGCAAAGCCAAAGCCTTCACCACCGATCACGGCACCTGACTGGATGACCACACGCTCACCGATACGCACGTCGTGGTACAGGGTTACGCGGGGTGCCAGCCAACCGCCTGCGCCGATTTCGCAGCGCGCACCGATAAAACAATGGGCGCCAATGGTCACGCCCGCCGCAATGCGTGCACCGCTCTCGATCACCGCAAAAGCACCGACGCTGGCAGCAGGGTCAACCTGGGCATCATCGGCGATCACCGCAGACGGGTGAATACCGCTGGCGGCCTTGGGTTTCGGATCGAACAGGTGCGACACCCGCGCATACGCCAGGTAAGGGTCGCCTACCACCAGCGCATCCCCGGCAAACCCTTCGGCATCAGCCGCCTTCAGCAACACGGCTGCGGCTTGGCTGTCGACCAGGTATTTACGGTATTGGGGGTTTGCGAGGAAGCTCAACTGAGCTGGGCCAGCCTCCTGCAAGGTGGCTAGCCCAGTGATTTCCTTCTCCGGGGAGCCACGCAAGGTGGCTCCCAGGAACTCGGCCAACTCGCCGAGCTTGATAGTCGCGGTCATGGCTTACTTCAGCTGGTTCATGCGCTCGATCACCTGACGGGTGATGTCGTATTGAGGCTTGACGTCGATCACAGCGCCACGCTCGAACACCAGATCAAAGGCACCTTTCTTGATGACTTCTTCCACAGCGCTGTCGAGTTTCGGCTTCAGCTGTTTCAGCATTTCACGGTCAGCAACAGCCTTGGCTTCGTTCAGCTCCTTGGACTGGAACTGGTAGTCACGGGCCTTTTGCTTGAATTCAAGCTCCAGACGCTCGCGCTCGCCTTGCTGCATCTTGTCACCACCGGCTACCAGACGATCCTGGATGCCCTTGGCGCTGCTTTCCAGGGTCTTGAGCTTGGTCAGTTGCGGACCGAATTTTTTCTCGGCATCCACGGCGTATTTCTTGGCCGCATCGGATTCCAGCAGGGCCATCTGATAGTTCAGGACGGCGATTTTCATTTCGGCGAAGGCCGGGGTGGTTACCAGCACGGTTGCCAGCAGGACCAATTGAGTCAACTTGCGCACGATGTACTCCTACAGAATCCGTTGTCGTTATCTTGGGTCAGACGCTTAGAACGTCTGGCCGAGGGAGAATTGGAAAATCTGGGTTTCAGCGTTATCCGGTTTCTTGATCGGCATGGCCAGAGCAAAGCTCAATGGGCCAAGCGCAGTCACCCAGGTCACACCCACGCCCACGGAGCTTGCCAGATTACTCAGGCTCACGTCGTTACACTGGGTGTTGGACTTCACGCCGCTCGGGTTACGGATCTGCTCGCACTTGGAGTCGAACACGTTACCCACATCCCAGAATACCGAAGTACGCAGGGAGCGCTGATCTTTCACGAACGGCAGCGGGAACAGGATTTCCGCACCACCCTGGATCAGGACGTTACCACCGAAAGGCAGTGGGTCGTTGTCGGAGTCTGCTACGGTGCCTTGGTTACCGGTTACACCAACACCACGGCTCGGCGTACCACGCGGGCCCAGGGTGCTGTCTTTGAAACCACGTACGGAGTTGAAGCCACCCGCATAGTAGTTCTCGTAGAACGGTAGACCATTGGTGGAGCCATAACCATCGCCATAACCCAGCTCAGTGTGCAGGCGCATGGTGTAGTTGTCGCTCAACGGCTGGAACAGCTGGCCGCGGTAGTCGAGCTTGAAGAACGACAGGTCGCTGCCCGGCGTGGTGGTTTCCAGGGTCAGGCTCTGGGAATGACCACGGGTCGCCAGTACACCTTTGTTCAGGGTCGACTCGGACCAGCCGGCGGACGCCTTGAAGTTCAGGAACTTGTCACCTTCACGACGGGTGAAGTCGAAGATTTCGTCCACGGTGTACACACCGGTCTTGATTTCATCCTGCTGCGCAGTCAAGCCGAACGTCAGGCGCGAGGTCTCGCTGATCGGGTAACCAACGTTCACGCCAGCACCAAGACTATCGATTGCATAGCTGGCTACATCAACGTCGAGATCTTTGTAGTCAGTGGTGCGATAGAAGGCGTTGTAGCCCAGGCTCACACCGTCAGCAGTCCAGTAGGGGTCGGTATAACCGAAGTTATATCGGCTCTGGTATTCGCTTCGGGTCAGGCCGATGGAAACTCGGTTACCGGTACCCAGGAAGTTGTTCTGAGTGATCGAACCACCGAGGATCAGGCCGGCGCTCTGTGCGAAGCCAACACTGGCGGTGATGGAGCCCGATGCCTGTTCTTCTACGGCGTAGTTCACGTCAACCTGGTCATCCACACCCGGTACGGCCGGGGTTTCGACGTTGACTTCCTTGAAGAAGCCCAGACGCTCAAGACGGGTCTTGGACTGGTCGATCAGGTAAGTCGACGCCCAGCCACCTTCCATCTGACGCATTTCACGACGCAGCACTTCGTCCGCAGACTTGGTGTTGCCACGGAAATTGATACGGTTTACGTAGGCGCGCTTGCCTGGATCGACCACGAAGGTGATGTCCACGGTGTGGTCATCATCATGGGGCGTCGGCACGCCGTTGACGTTGGCGAAGGTGTAGCCTTCGTTGCCCAGGCGACGGGTGATCAGTTCGGACGTGGTGGTCATCAGCTTGCGCGAGAACACCTGGTCCTTCTGCACCAGCAACAGCGCCTTGACCTGGTCTTCAGGCACCTTCAGGTCGCCGCTCAGCTTGACGTCGCGAACCTTGTACTTCTCGCCTTCGTTGACGTTGACGGTGATGTAGACGTGCTTCTTGTCCGGGGTGATGGACACCTGGGTCGAAGCGATGTCCATATTGATGTAGCCACGGTCCAGGTAGTAGGAGCGCAGGCGCTCCAGGTCACCAGACAGTTTTTCGCGGGCATACTTGTCATCGTTCTTGAAGAACGACAGCCAGTTGGTGGTCTTGAGTTCGAACAGGTCGATCAGGTCGTCATCAGAGAACTTGGTATTGCCTACCACGTTGATGTGCTGGATCGCCGCCACAGTGCCTTCGTTGATGTTGACCTTGAGGCCGACACGGTTACGCGGCTGCGGCACCACTTCCGTTTCCACGGTCGCGGAGTAGCGGCCCTGCGCAACGTACTGGCGTTGCAGCTCGTTACGCACACCTTCGAGGGTGGCGCGCTGGAAGATCTCGCCTTCGGCCAGGCCGGATTGCTTCAGACCCTTCATCAGGTCTTCAGTCGAGATCGCCTTGTTGCCTTCGATCTCGATACTGGCGACGGAAGGTCGCTCGACCACGGTGATGACCAGGACGTTGCCTTCGCGACCCAGTTGGATGTCTTGAAAGAAACCGGTTTTGAACAGCGCACGAGTGGATTCCACCAGGCGACGGTCATCAGCCTGTTCCCCAACGTTCAACGGCAAGGCACCAAAGACGCTACCCGCGGAAACCCGCTGGAGGCCGTTGACGCGAATATCGGAGATGGTGAAGGACTCGGCGTGAACTTCGGCGATCATCAATACGGTGAGAACCGCAGTTAGCAGCAGACGTTTCATGAAGTCCTTTCTTATTCCAACTGGCAATAAACAAACTGCCGCAAAATGCGGCAGATTCGCAATTCAGCGAAGCGTTACAGTCGACCCAGATCGTTGACCAGGGCTAACAACATCACCCCGACCACCAAACTGATACCGATCTGTATCCCCCAACCCTGCACCCGATCCGACAAGGGGCGACCACGCACCCACTCGACCAGATAAAACAACAGATGCCCCCCATCCAATACTGGAATGGGCAGCAAATTCAGAACCCCCAGGCTAATACTCAGATAAGCCAGGAAATTCAGGAAATCCGCGACACCCGACTGGGCAGAAGCGCCCGCCACTTTAGCAATGGTTATCGGTCCACTCAAGTTTTTTACCGAGAGCTCGCCGAACAACATTTTCTTGAGGGATTCCAGGGTCAGCACACTCATGGTCCAGGTACGTTTCGCACCCTCGCCAATTGCCGCCAACGGCCCGAAACTCACCTCACGCACCATCGATGGCGGCCAATCGACACCTTTGACTCCAGCACCCAGGTAACCCCCGGCCGCCTTGGCTTCCCCGCGAACCGACAAGGTCACAGGGACGTCGATTTGAGCACCGTCGCGCTCAACTTTCAGCACAATTTTGGTATCAGGACGTACACGAACCAGATCGACCACCTGCTGCCAGTCACCCAGTGGCTGACCATCGAGGGCCAACAGGCGATCGCCGGTTTGCAGGCCAGCAGCCTGGGCCGGACCTTTCGGATCCAGCTCGGCAAGCACCGGCGGCAAGGCAGGACGCCATGGACGTATGCCCAGGGATTTGATCGGATCAGGCTCATCTGCGCCCTTGAGCCAGTGGTCGAGAGCCAGTTCACGCGGGCTTTCGGTGGTGGAGCCCTGCTCGCGCACCACTACATTCACAGTCCCGCTTTCGCCCAGGCGACGCACCAACTGCAAATTGACTGCGCCCCAACCCGTGGTGGGTTCGCCATCAATAGAAACAATTTCCTGCCCAGCGACCAGCCCGGCCTTGGCGGCGATGCTGTCCGATTCAACCGCACCGATCACCGGACGCACCTGTTGGCTGCCCAGCATGGCCAACACCCAGAAGAACACCATCGCCAACAGGAAGTTGGCGATCGGACCCGCAGCAACAATGGCGATACGCTGACGAACGGTCTTGCGATTGAAGGATTGATCCAACTGGTCTGCAGGCACTTCGCCTTCGCGCTCATCGAGCATCTTGACGTAGCCACCCAACGGGATGGCCGCAATCACAAACTCGGTGCCACGACGGTCATGCCAGCGCAGCAGCGGCATGCCAAAGCCGACGGAAAAGCGCAATACCTTGACGCCGCAACGACGCGCCACCCAGAAATGGCCGAACTCGTGGAAGGTAACCAGCACGCCCAGAGCAACCAGGGTGCCGACAATCATGTAAAGCGCACTCATCTAATTTCTCCGCATTCCAATCCAGTGCCTGAAGGCTCGAACCCGCCCACAGGCTAACGCGCGTTGCGGCTCAACCATTGCTCTGCCAGGTCCCGAGCCTTGGTATCGGCTTCGAATACCGCCGCCAGGTCATTCACCGCCACGACAGGCTCGAGCGCCAGGACGTCCTCGATGATACTCGCGATCTGCGGAAAGCGGATGCGCCGTTCGAGAAACGCCGCCACAGCCACTTCGTTGGCCGCATTCAGCATTGCTGGCGCGCTGTTCCCCACCTCGGCCGCTTGCCGGGCCAGGCGCAGGCAAGGAAAGCGCTGCTCGTCCGGCGCTTCAAAGTCCAGGCGGGCCACTGCAAACAGATCCAGCGGGGCGACACCGGAATCAATCCGCTCCGGCCAGGCCAAGGCATTGGCAATCGGCGTGCGCATATCGGGGTTACCCAACTGCGCAAGTACCGAACCGTCGACGTAATCGACCAGGGAATGAATAACACTTTGCGGATGAATCACCACTTCGACCTGATCCGGCCGCGCATCGAACAGCCAGCACGCCTCGATCAGTTCCAGCCCCTTGTTCATCATGCTCGCCGAATCCACCGAGATCTTACGCCCCATGGACCAGTTCGGATGAGCACACGCCTGGTCGGGCGAAACATGCTCAAGCTCGGTCAGCGGAGTTTGCCGGAACGGACCACCGGAGGCGGTCAGCAGAATCCGACGCACGCCAACCTGACCCAAACCACGCGCATAGTCGCCAGGCATGCATTGGAAGATCGCGTTGTGCTCGCTGTCGAGCGGCAGCAGCACGGCGCCGCTTTTACGCACTGCTTGCATGAAGAGCGCGCCAGACATGACCAGCGCTTCTTTGTTGGCCAGCAGGATCTTCTTGCCCGCATCTACAGCGGCGAGGGTTGGACGCAGGCCGGCGGCACCGACGATAGCGGCGACTACCGTATCTACCTCAGCGTCAGCCGAGACCTGGCACAACCCCTCCTCGCCCAGCAGCACTCGAGTCGCCAACCCGGCCGCCCGCAGATCATCCTGCAAGCCACGCGCCGCTCCTGCCTCAGGGACTACCACGAAGCGCGGTGCGTGGCGCACACACAAAGCCAACAGCTCGCTCAGACGACTGAACCCAGTCAGGGCAAAGACCTGATAGCGATCAGGATGACGCGCAATCACATCCAGGGTGCTCAGCCCCACCGAGCCGGTTGCACCCAGCACCGTCACTTGTTGAAGGCGGCTCACGAAGCAGTCATCCATAGCAGCACAGCGAAGATCGGAATAGCCGCCGTCAGGCTGTCGATACGGTCCAATACACCACCGTGCCCGGGCAGCAGGTTACTGCTGTCCTTGATGCCGGCCTGACGCTTGAACATGCTTTCGGTGAGGTCACCCACCACAGAAACAAACACGACAATGGCTGTGGCCAGCAGCGCCAGGAAGATTTCCTTCACCGCCCAGCCACGCACGACACCGACCACCAGCGCAATCACCAGTGTCAACGCCAAACCACCATAGACGCCCTCCCAGCTCTTGCCCGGGCTGACCGCCGGCGCCAACTTGCGCTTGCCGAAGGCCCGACCGGAGAAGTAGGCACCGATATCAGCCCCCCATACCAGCACCATGACTGCCAGGATTAACCAGTTACCCATTGGATAACGCTTGATCTCCACCAGCCCTTGCCAAGCCGGCAAGAGGATCAGCAAACCAATCACCAGCTTGCAGGCAACGCTGGACCATTGGCCGCTGGTGCGCGGATAGGTCAGCACCAGGAACGTCGCCAGCGCCCACCACAGCACCGCCGCCCCCAACACCCAGGGCGCGAGATCCGGCAGGATGTACAAGAGGAACGCCAACGCGGCCACGACGGCGGCATACACCACGCGCGGCAACTGCGCGCTGAACCCGGCCAGGCGCGCCCATTCCCAGGCGCCCAGGGTGACGACCAGGCCAATGAACAGCGCAAAGCCGGAACCCTCGAGCAGGAAAAACCCGCACAAGGCGATCGGCAACAGGATCAGTGCAGTGATGATTCGTTGTTTAAGCATTTAAACCCGGGCTCCAGCTTCGATCTGCTCGCTCGTTTTACCGAAGCGACGCTGACGGGAAGCGAAATCGGCCAGTGCATTACGCATGGCATCGTGTTTGAAGTCCGGCCAGAACAGGTCGGAGAAGTACAGCTCGGTATAGGCCAGCTGCCACAGCAGGAAATTACTGATGCGGTGCTCACCACCGGTCCGGATGCACAGGTCCGGCAACGGCAGATCACCGGTCACCAGGCAGGTTTGCAACAGTTCGGGCGTGATGTCGTCGGGCCGCAGGTGCCCGGCCTGCACTTCGCGAGCCAGCCGCTGCGCTGCCTGGGCGATATCCCACTGGCCGCCGTAGTTGGCTGCGATCTGTAGCACAAAACGGTTGGCACCAGCGGTGATTGCCTCAGCCTCGCGCATGGCAGCCTGAAGTTCCGGGTGGAAGCGCGAGCGGTCGCCAATGATGCGCAGGCTGATGTTGTTGTCGTTAAGGCGCTTGGCCTCACGACGCAAGGCCTTGAAGAACAGATCCATCAAGGCACTGACTTCTTCGGCGGGCCGCTGCCAGTTCTCACTGGAGAACGCAAACAGGGTCAACACTTCGACCTTGGCCTCGGCACACACCTCGATCACAGCCCTTACCGCATCGACACCGGCTTTATGCCCGGCGACACCCGGCATAAAGCGCTTCTTCGCCCAGCGATTATTCCCATCCATGATGATCGCGACATGGCGCGGCACCACGGAGGGTACAGTCTGCTTGGTCTTTTCCATGAAGGCGTCCTGACCCCTTATACGGCCATCAGGTCCTTTTCTTTTTCTTCCGTGGCCTTGGTGATCTGGGCCTCGGCATCCTTGGTCAACTTGTCGATATCGGCGGTGGCACGACGCTCTTCGTCTTCGCTGATTTCCTTGTCCTTGACCAACTTCTTCAGGTCACCCAAGGCATCACGACGGATATTACGTACGGCAACACGCGCGTCTTCTGCAGCGCTGCGAGCCTGCTTGGTGAAGCCCTTACGGGTCTCTTCAGTCAGGGCCGGCATGGAGATCAGCAGCAACTCACCCAGGTTGGTCGGGTTGAGGTTCAAACCGGCGCTCTGGATGGCCTTGTCGACAGCACCCAGCATGTTGCGCTCAAACGCTACGACTTGCAGGGTGCGCGAGTCTTTAACGGTAATGTTGGCGACGCTGCTGATAGGGGTATCGGAGCCGTAGTAAGGCACCATCACGCTGCCCAGGATGCTTGGGTGTGCCTTGCCGGTACGAATCTGGCCGAATGCATGGCTCAGAGACTCCAGGGATTTCTGCATACGCGCTTGGGCGTCTTTCTTGATTTCGTTGATCATTGTTGGCCTTCCTCGATCAGAGTCCCTTCTGCGCCGCCGTGTACGATATTCAGCAGGGCGCCGGGCTTGTTCATATTAAATACGCGCAGTGGCATCTTGTGGTCGCGGCACAGACAGATAGCCGTCAGATCCATTACGCCCAGCTTGCGATCCAGCACTTCATCGTAGGTCAGATGATCGAACTTCTCGGCATGCGGGTCTTTGAATGGATCTGCGGTGTACACGCCGTCTACCTTGGTCGCCTTGAGCACCACGTCCGCATCGATCTCGATGGCGCGCAGGCAGGCTGCCGAATCGGTGGTAAAGAACGGGTTACCCGTGCCGGCGGCGAAGATCACCACTTCCTTGGAATTCAGGTGGCGCATGGCTTTGCGGCGGTCATAGTGATCGGTTACGCCGACCATGGAAATAGCCGACATCACGATAGCCGAGATATTGGCGCGCTCCAAGGCGTCACGCATGGCCAGGGCATTCATCACAGTGGCCAGCATGCCCATATGGTCGCCGGTAACCCGGTCCATGCCAGCAGCACTCAGGGCCGCGCCACGGAACAGGTTGCCACCACCGATCACCAGGCCGACCTGTACGCCGATACCGACCAGTTGGCCGACTTCCAGCGCCATGCGGTCGAGCACCTTGGGATCGATCCCGAACTCTTCCGAGCCCATCAGGGCCTCGCCGCTAAGCTTGAGTAGAATGCGTTTATAGCGAGCCTGATAACCACTGCCCTGCTGAGCCATTGCGAATCTCTCCTGCGGCGTATTTTTTAAAAATTCTTGGCGAGCCGTTTTACGGCTTGCGTTCACTCTAGCTGGACGCTGTAACAGCGCCATCGGAACACGGCTTTGTAAGCCAGTTCCGGAGGGATGCCAATTAAAATCGGCCCTCCCATTTGAAAAGAGGCTGCGCGCGTGAGCGGGCAGCCTCTTTCGGGCGACAGTTGAAAGCTGTCTTATTGCTTGGCGGCAGCCAGCTGGGCAGCAACTTCTTCAGCGAAGTTGTCGACCGGCTTCTCGATGCCTTCACCTACTTTGTAGTAAGTGAAGGAAACGATTTCAGCACCGGCTTTCTTGGCCAGTTCGCCAACCTTGATTTCAGGGTTCTTGACGAACGCCTGCTCAACCAGGCTCGCTTCAGCCAGGAACTTGCTGATACGGCCTTTGATCATGTTTTCCACGATGTTTTCTGGCTTGCCGGCGATCTTGTCGGCGTTCAGGCTCAGGAACACCGCTTTTTCACGCTCGATCGCTTCGGCAGACACTTCCGAAGGCAGCAGGAACTCAGGGTTGCTGGCAGCAACGTGCATAGCAATGTCTTTGGCCAGCTCAACGTCGCCGCCTTTCAGAACAACAGCTACACCGATTTTGTTGCCGTGCAGGTAACCACCGACGACATCACCTTCAACGCGAGTCAGGCGACGGATGTTGACGTTTTCGCCAACTTTGCCGACCAGTACCAGGCGATCCGCTTCTTGAGCTTCGATCAGAGGCTCAACGGTGGTCAGCTTCTCATCGAATGCCTTCTTGACGCTGGCAGCAACGAATGCCTTGAAGTCGTCTTGCAGGGCCAGGAAGTCGGTCTGCGAGTTCACTTCCAGCAGAACGGCGGCTTTACCGTCTTCAACCAGGGCGATAGCGCCTTCAGCAGCGACGTTGCCGGCTTTCTTGGCGGCCTTGATGGCGCCGGAAGCGCGCATGTCGTCGATGGCTTTTTCGATGTCGCCGCCAGCCTTGGTCAAGGCCTTTTTGCAATCCATCATGCCTTCGCCGGTACGCTCACGCAGTTCTTTAACCAACGCTGCAGTAATCTCTGCCATTTCAAAATCCTCTTGGATAGGTTTTCAACCATTCCACCCGATCAGACGGGCGATCAATTCTTCCCGAATCTCCCTTGTAGGCCGCTGCACGTTACAGATGATGTAGCCGCGCTGCCGACAAATGGTTTTCGAGGTGGCAAAAAGGGGGCCAAGCCCCCTTTTTGCTTACTGAGTCAACGCCAGGGCGCTAATTACTCAGCGGCAGCTACCGGAGCTTCTTCAACGAACTGCTCGGTACCGCCAGCAACGTGGTTGCGACCACGGATGACAGCGTCAGCCATCGACCCCATGTACAACTGGATGGCGCGGATTGCGTCATCGTTGCCTGGGATGATGTAGTCAACGCCTTCCGGGCTGCTGTTGGTATCGACTACGCCGATAACAGGGATGCCCAGCTTGTTGGCTTCGGTGATCGCGATGCGCTCGTGATCAACGTCGATAACGAACAGTGCGTCAGGCAGACCGCCCATGTCCTTGATACCACCCAGGGAACGATCGAGCTTTTCCAGGTCACGGGAGCGCATCAGCGCTTCTTTCTTGGTCAGCTTGGCGAAAGTACCGTCTTCGGCTTGCACTTCAAGGTCACGCAGACGCTTGATGGAAGCACGGATGGTTTTAAAGTTGGTCAGCATGCCGCCCAACCAGCGATGATCGACGTACGGCGAACCGCAACGTGCTGCTTCTTCAGCAACGATCTTGCCAGCGGAACGCTTGGTGCCGACGAACAGAATCTTGTTTTTGCCTTGGGCCAGGCGCTCTACGAAAGTCAGCGCTTCGTTGAACATTGGCAGGGTTTTTTCAAGGTTGATGATGTGGATCTTGTTACGCGCGCCGAAAATGTACTTACCCATTTTCGGGTTCCAGTAACGGGTCTGGTGACCGAAGTGCACACCGGCCTTCAGCATATCGCGCATGTTGACTTGGGACATGATAGTTCCTTAATAAGTCGGGTTTGGCCTCCACGTATCCCAATGACCAACCAGCGGCATCAAGGCCTCCGGCACCCAGGTCATCGTGTCGACACGTGTGTGGATTTAAGCTTTGCGGGGTATCCCCGGAAAGCGGCGCATTTTATACCACAGCATCGGCAAAAACGGAACACGCAATCACATTTGCCGTTGGGCGCGTTCGTGTAACCCCTTGAATAGAGGTGACATAGCCCTACCTTATAGACAGAAGCGATCATCAGAGGCTCATGATTTGACGCCATGGTCTGTTAGAATCGCGTTTTCTGTGGCTTGTGCGAATTTTGCAACCTTTTGTCGCACGCCCGTAAACCGTATTGATTTCAGCGCGTCGCGCTAGAGAGAGCCTGTATGACCGTTAGTTTGAAAACCGCCGAAGACATCGCTGGCATGCGCATCGCCGGCAAACTGGCTGCCGACGTGCTGGAAATGATTGCCGAACACGTCAAGCCCGGCGTCACCACCGAGACCCTCAACCAGATCTGCCACGACTATATCGTCAACGTGCAGGGCGCCATCCCTGCGCCGCTGAACTACAAGGGCTTCCCCAAGTCGATCTGCACCTCGGTCAACCACGTGGTCTGCCACGGAATTCCGGGTGACAAGCCGCTGAAGGACGGCGACACCCTGAACATCGACGTCACCGTGATCAAGGACCGCTACTTCGGCGACACCAGCCGCATGTTCCACGTCGGCAACGTGCCGGTCTGGGCCGAGCGCCTGTCCCAGGTCACCCAGGAATGCATGTACAAGGCCATCGAAATCGTCAAGCCTGGCTGCCGCCTGGGCGACATCGGCGAAGTGATCCAGAAGCATGCGGAAAAGAACGGCTTCTCGGTGGTACGCGAGTTCTGCGGCCACGGTATCGGCACGGTCTTCCACGAAGAGCCACAGATCCTGCACTACGGCCGCGCCGGCACCGGCATGGAGCTGAAGGCAGGCATGACCTTCACCATCGAGCCGATGATCAACCAGGGCAAGGCCGACACCAAGGTGCTGGGCGACGGCTGGACTGCCATCACCAAGGACCGCAAGCTTTCGGCCCAGTGGGAACACACTTTGCTGGTCACCGAGACCGGCTACGAGATTTTCACGCTGCGCGCCGATGACACGATCCCGCGTACGTCGGGTACAACGTCGGCATAAACGTTGCTCAGGTTTTCCCCCACTGTGTTGTGACTGACTGAATAGATAGAAAGGAAAGCCGATCAATGCCCCAGGTGGATCCCGAACTCTTCGACCGTGGCCAGTTCCAGGCCGAACTGGCCCTGAAGGCGAGCCCCATCGCCGCGTTCAAGAAGGCGATCCGCCAGGCCCGCGAGGTGCTCGACGAGCGCTTTCGCAGGGGCCGGGACATCCGCCGGCTGATTGAGGACCGAGCCTGGTTCGTCGATAACATCCTGCAAAAAGCCTGGGAACAGTTCAGTTGGAGCGAAGACGCCGACATCGCCCTGGTGGCGGTCGGCGGCTACGGTCGCGGTGAGCTGCACCCTTACTCCGACATCGACCTGCTGATCCTGCTGGACAGCGCCGACCATGAGATCTTTCGCGATTCCATCGAGCGCTTTCTCACATTGTTGTGGGACATCGGCCTGGAAGTCGGCCAAAGCGTACGCTCGGTGGACGAATGCGCCGAAGAAGCCCGCGCCGACCTCACCGTCATCACCAACCTCATGGAAAGCCGTACCATCGCCGGCCCCGAGCGCCTGCGCCAGCGCATGCTCGAAGTCACCAGCACCGCGCACATGTGGCCGAGCAAGGACTTCTTCCTGGCCAAGCGCGCCGAGCAAAAGGCCCGGCACCACAAGTACAACGACACCGAATACAACCTGGAACCCAACGTCAAAGGCTCGCCGGGCGGACTGAGGGATATCCAGACGATCCTGTGGGTTGCGCGTCGCCAGTACGGCACCCTGAACCTGCGCGCCCTGGCCGGCGAAGGCTTCCTGGTGGAAAGCGAAAACGCCCTGCTGGCCTCCTCCCAGGAATTCCTCTGGAAAGTGCGCTACGCCTTGCACATGCTGGCCGGGCGTTCCGAAGACCGCCTGCTCTTCGACCACCAGCGCTCCATCGCCACCCTGCTGGGCTTTGAAGGCGAAGACGCGAAGACCAGCATCGAAAGCTTCATGCAGCAGTACTACCGGGTGGTCATGAGCATTGCACAGCTCAGCGACCTGATCATCCAGCATTTCGAAGAAGTGATCCTGGCCCCCGAAGACGAGGCGCCGCCGCAACCGATCAATGCGCGTTTCCAACTGCACGATGGCTATATCGAGGCGCGCAACGACAACGTGTTCCGCCGCACACCGTTTGCCATGCTGGAAATCTTCGTGCTGATGGCCCAGCAGCCGGAAATCAAAGGCGTGCGCGCCGATACCATTCGCCTGCTGCGGGAAAACCGGCACCTGATCGACGAGGATTTCCGCAACGATATCCGCAACACCAGCCTGTTCATCGAGCTGTTCAAGTGCAAGATCGGCATCCACCGCAACCTGCGGCGCATGAACCGTTACGGCATCCTCGGGCGCTACCTGCCGGAGTTCGGTTTTATCGTCGGGCAGATGCAACACGATCTGTTCCACATCTATACCGTGGACGCCCACACCCTGAACCTGATCAAGCACCTGCGTAAGCTGCAGTACACCCAGGTGTCGGAGAAATTCCCGCTGGCCAGCAAATTGATGGCCAAGCTACCCAAGCCCGAGCTGATCTACCTGGCCGGCCTGTACCACGACATCGGCAAGGGCCGGCATGGCGATCACTCCGAGGTCGGTGCGGTTGATGCCGAAGCCTTCTGCCAGCGCCACCAGTTGCCGCTATGGGACAGCCGCCTGATCGTCTGGCTGGTGCAGAACCACCTGGTGATGTCGACCACCGCCCAGCGCAAGGACTTGTCCGACCCGCAGGTGATACACGACTTCGCGCAGATCGTCGGCGATGAAACCCGCCTCGACTACCTGTATGTGCTGACCGTCTCGGATATCAACGCGACCAACCCGACGCTGTGGAACTCGTGGCGCGCCAGCCTGCTGCGCCAACTGTACACCGAGACCAAGCGCGCCCTGCGCCGCGGCCTGGAAAACCCGGTGGACCGCGAAGAGCAGATCCGCCGCACCCAAAGCGCCGCCCTGGATATCCTGGTGCGCGGCGGCAACGACCCGGACGATGTGGAACAACTGTGGTCGCAACTGGGCGACGATTACTTCCTGCGCCACACCGCCGGTGATGTGGCCTGGCACACCGACGCGATCCTGCAGCAACCGGCCGACGGCGGCCCACTGGTGCTGATCAAGGAAACCACCCAGCGCGAATTCGAAGGCGGCACGCAGATTTTCATCTACGCGCCGGACCAGCACGACTTCTTCGCTGTGACCGTAGCGGCCATGGACCAGTTGAACCTGAACATCCATGACGCACGGGTAATCACCTCCAGCAGCCAGTTCACCCTCGACACCTATATCGTGCTCGACACCGATGGCGACTCGATCGGCGACAATCCAGCGCGCGTGAAGAAGATCCGCGAAGGCCTGACCGAGGCCCTGCGCAACCCTGACGACTACCCGACCATCATCCAGCGTCGAGTGCCGCGCCAACTCAAACACTTTGCGTTTGCGCCCCAGGTGACCATTTCCAACGACGCCCAGCGCCCGGTGACGGTGCTCGAACTGAGCGCCCCGGACCGCCCAGGCCTGCTAGCCCGTATCGGTGGGATTTTCCTGGAGTTCGACCTGTCGTTGCAGAACGCCAAGATTGCGACCCTCGGCGAACGCGTGGAAGACGTGTTCTTTATCACCGATGCCGACAACCAGCCGTTGTCCGACCCGGAGCTGTGCCTGCGGTTGCAGGAAGCGATCGTCCAGCAATTGAGCGTGACCCAGGAACCCGGCGTCGAGCTGACACGCCTGACTCTCTAAAAAACAAACAGGGCCCGTGTGCGAGGGGGCTTGCCCCCGATAATGGTGGATCAGATAAAAATGCTTTGGCTGGCACACTGCAATCGGGGGCAAGCCCCCTCCCACATTTAGATGGCTTCGCCCAGCAGACCGCATGCTTTAAACCGAATTGAACGAGATGCCCATGAACAACGCCCTGAACCAACTGCAACCCTACCCGTTCGAGAAACTGCGCGCCCTGCTCGGCAGCGTCACGCCAAACCCGGACAAGCGCCCGATTGCGCTGTCCATCGGCGAGCCGAAGCACAAGTCTCCAACGTTCGTGGCCGAAGCGTTGAGCAACAACCTCGACCAGATGGCCGTGTACCCGACCACCCTGGGTATCCCGGCGCTGCGCGAAGCCATCGGTGCCTGGTGCGAACGTCGCTTCAACGTGCCCAAGGGCTGGCTCGACCCGGCGCGCAATATCTTGCCGGTCAACGGCACACGTGAAGCGCTGTTCGCCTTCACCCAGACCGTGGTCAACCGTGGCGACGATGCACTGGTGGTGAGCCCGAACCCGTTCTACCAGATCTACGAAGGTGCCGCGTTCCTGGCCGGGGCCAAGCCACACTACCTGCCGTGCCTGGACGCCAATGGCTTCAACCCGGACTTCGACGCCGTGACGCCGGACATCTGGAAACGCTGCCAGATCCTGTTCCTGTGCTCGCCCGGCAACCCGACCGGCGCGCTGATCCCGGTCGACACCCTGAAAAAACTCATCGCCCTGGCCGACGAATACGACTTCGTCATCGCCGCCGACGAGTGCTACAGCGAACTGTACTTCGACGAACAAACCCCGCCGCCCGGCCTGCTGAGCGCCTGCGTCGAACTGGGTCGCCAGGATTTCAAGCGCTGCGTGGTGTTCCACAGCCTGTCCAAGCGCTCCAACCTGCCGGGCCTGCGTTCCGGGTTCGTTGCCGGCGATGCCGACATCCTCAAGGCGTTCCTGCTGTACCGCACCTATCACGGCTGCGCGATGCCGGTGCAAACCCAGCTGGCGAGCATTGCCGCCTGGCAGGATGAAGCCCACGTGCACGCCAACCGTGACCTGTATCGCGAGAAATTCGACGCGGTGCTGGCGATTCTCAAGCCGGTGCTGGATGTGCAGAGCCCGGATGGCGGCTTCTATCTGTGGCCGAATGTGAATGGCGACGATGCCGCATTCTGCCGCGATCTGTTCGTGGAAGAACATGTGACCGTGGTGCCGGGTTCGTACCTGTCCCGTGAAGTGGACGGCGCCAACCCCGGCGCTGGGCGAGTGCGTATGGCGTTGGTCGCGCCGTTGGCCGAGTGTGTGGAAGCGGCTGAGCGCATTCGCGATTTTATTCAGCGTCGCCGCTAACGGGCTTGAGGGTCATTTCACCTGACCCAGATTCGCCTCACTCATATCCAGATCCGCCAACACCTCCCTCAGCACGTCATCACCAATCTGGTGATGACGGCTCAGGCTATACAGCTCCAACCGCTGTGCCCGCAGGGCCTTGAGGCGCAATTTGCGCTCGAGCAGGTCCATCTGCCGTGCCAACGCCTGGGCTTCGGCCGAGTCGTTGAACACCTCCAATTGATGGCGATATTCCGACATCAGCCGTGCCTTGAGTTCGGTGGCGAGCGCAGCCTGGGCGGCGTCCTGGGTTTCGGGCTCAACGGGCTCTTCCGTTTCCAGCGCATGGATCGCAGCGACGGCCGTTTTTTTCCAAGCCTCGCGGACCTCTTTATGGCGTTTCTCGTCCGGGCTCTTTTCAATGCCGCGTAACAACAACGGCAAGGCGATACAGGCGGCGATCAGCGACAGGAGGATCACGCCTGCCGCGATGAAGATCAGCAGGTCGCGCTCGGGAAAGTCCTGGCCCGGCGCCAGCAGCAACGGCACCGACATCACACCGGCCAACGTCACCGCACCGCGCACACCACCCACGGTCAACAACCAGCAAGAACGGGCGGTTGGCACCAGCGTCAGCTCGCTTTTCCCACGAATCCGGCGTAACAGGCCGGACAGCCGCCAGATGCTCTGCACCCAGATAAAACGCAGCACGACCAACACCAGGAAGATCGCAATCACATCCAGGCAGCGATAAAACAGGGTCGGCCACAGTGTCGGCTCATGGCTGACCACGGCCTTGATGATGTCCGGCAGTTGCAGGCCCAGCAGCAGGAAGATCAGGCCATTGAAGGCAAACTCCAGCAGCGACCAGACGCTGCGGTTGAGCAAGCGCGTGCTGGTCTGGCGCGGTAGCAGATCAAGCCAGCTTTGCATCATGCCTGCCGCGACCGCCGACAAGATGCCCGAGGCTCCCAGGCGCTCGGCCAGCACATACGCAGCAAAGGGCAGCAACAACATGAACACCACGTGGGTTGCCGGGTCATCCCAGCCACGGGCGATCATCCAGGCGCGCAGTCGGCCGACCAGCCAGCTCAGGGCCACGCCAACGGCCAGGCCACCGACGGCGACCAACACGAAGGTCAGGCTGGCATCCGCCAGGGAAAACACCCCGGTCAACGCCGCCGCCAGGGCAAACTTGAACGTTACCAGGCCCGATGCGTCGTTCATCAAGGCCTCGCCCTGCAACATGTGCATCAGTGGCGTAGGTAAACGATTCTGGGAAATGGCCGACACCGCCACGGCATCCGTCGGCGACAAAACCGCCGCCAGGGCGAAGGCCACCGGCAACGGGATCGTAGGCAATATCCAGTGAATGAAATAACCAGCACCAACCACCGTGAACAACACCAGCCCCACCGCAAGCGTCAGGATCGGCCCACGCAACCGCCACAACTCACGCTTGGGCATACGCCAGCCATCCGAAAACAGCAACGGCGGCAGGAACAGAAACAGAAACAGCTCCGGGTCCAGCGCCACATGCAGGCCCAGCGTCGGCCAGGCCAGCAGGGCTCCGGCAGCAATCTGTACCAGGGGCAACGGCAGAGGAATGACACGCCCAACCAGACGCGAAACGCTGACCAGCATCAGCAGGATAAGAACGGTGTAGGCGGTTTGCATAACGCGGTTTCCCGGACAATCGACTTGCAACGACACACATGAGGCAACAACTGGCCGCCTAAGTGCCATATTACCCAGCTATGTTAACCGCCTATGCTGCCTGCCGGCCTTTGCACATAAGTCGCACGCCGCATGACGAGGGGCACCCGCCCGCTGGTCGTGGCATAATCCGTGACCTTTAATTTTCACTTGGTCCAAAGGGGGGCAATTCCTTGACCGCTTCAAGCAAAACGTTGCACCTTTTCGGCATCAAAGCCTGCGACACCATGAAAAAAGCGCGCACCTGGCTCGATGAGCACGGCGTGGGCTATGAGTTCCACGACTACAAAACGGCCGGTATCGACCGCGAACACTTGACCCAATGGTGCAACGAGCACGGTTGGCAGGTGGTGTTGAACCGTGCGGGCACCACCTTTCGCAAACTCGAAGACGAACGCAAAGCCGATCTCGATCAGTCGAAAGCCATTGAATTGATGCTCGCACAACCCTCGATGATCAAGCGCCCGGTGCTCGATCTCGGTGACAGAACCCTGATTGGCTTCAAGCCAGATAGTTATTCGGCGGCCCTCAAGTAGGCCAGCCCTTTCCATTTTTGTAGAGGTAACAGCATGTCCAATTCCCTGTTCAGCCTGGGCTTCGGCGTCGGCACTCAGAACCGCCAAGGTGCTTGGCTGGAAGTGTTTTACGCACAGCCGCTGCTCAACCCATCGGCTGAAATCGTCGCGGCTATCGCGCCGATCCTCGGTTACACCGAAGGCAACCAGGCCATCACCTTCACCATCAGCCAAGCGCTGCAACTGGCCGATGCCCTCAAGAATGTCGACGCCACCCAAGCCGCGCTGCTCAACCGCCTGGCCGAAAGCCACACCCCGCTGGTCGCCACCCTGCTGGCCGAAGACGCCGCACTGACCTCCACGCCTGAGGCCTACCTCAAGCTGCACCTGCTGTCCCATCGCCTGGTCAAGCCCCACGGCCTGAGCCTGGCCGGTGTGTTCCCGCAGCTGCCGAACGTGGCCTGGACCAGCCAGGGCGCGATCGACATCAACGAACTGGCCGAACGCCAGCTGGAAGCCCGCCTGCGTGGCGAGCTGCTGGAAGTATTCTCGGTGGACAAGTTCCCGAAAATGACCGACTACGTGGTGCCGAGCGGCGTGCGTATCGCTGATGCCGCACGTCTGCGCCTGGGCGCCTACGTGGGCGAAGGCACCACCGTGATGCACGAAGGGTTCATCAACTTCAACGCCGGCACCGAAGGCCCGGGCATGATCGAAGGCCGTGTATCGGCAGGCGTGTTCGTCGGCAAGGGTTCGGACCTGGGTGGCGGTTGCTCCACCATGGGCACCTTGTCCGGCGGCGGCAACATCGTGATCAAGGTCGGCGAAGGCTGCCTGATCGGCGCCAACGCCGGTATCGGTATCCCGTTGGGCGACCGCAACACCGTGGAGTCGGGCCTGTACGTCACCGCCGGCACCAAGGTCGCGCTGCTGGATGAGAAAAACCAATTGGTGAAAGTGGTCAAGGCCCGTGAGCTGGCCGGCCAGCCGGACCTGTTGTTCCGCCGTAACTCCGAGACCGGTGCCGTGGAGTGCAAAACCCACAAATCGGCCATCGAACTGAACGAAGCGCTGCACGCTCACAACTAAGCAGCCACTCGATGCCACTAGCGGGCCCCGACCCTGGGGCTCGCTTATACGAGTCTTGAACACCATGCTAGTGCCCTCCCCCTGGCGCGCCGATTTCCCGGCCATCGCCACCCTGCAACGGCAAGACCAGACGTACCTGGACAACGCCGCCACTACACAAAAGCCCCAGGCCCTGCTGGATGCCATCAGCCATTACTACGCCAATGGCGCAGCCAATGTGCACCGTGCCCAGCACTTGCCCGGCGCCCATGCGACCCAGGCGTTCGAAGACAGCCGCAGCAAGGTCGCGCAGTGGTTGAATGCAGGCGGCAGTGGGCAGATCGTGTTCACCCACGGCGCGACTTCTGCGCTGAACCTCTTGGCCTACGGCCTTGAGCACTTATTCAATGCGGGCGATGAGATTGTGGTCAGCGCCCTGGAACACCACGCCAACCTGCTGCCCTGGCAGCAACTGGCCAAACGCCGCGCTGCCACGCTGGTGGTGTTGCCGTTGAACGATGACGGCGTGATCGACCTGACAGCCGCCGCCGAATTGATCGGCCCGCGTACACGCCTGCTGGCGGTAAGCCAGCTATCCAACGTGCTGGGCGCCTGGCAACCCTTACAGACGCTGATCACAACGGCCAAGGCCCACGGCGCACTGACCGTGGTCGATGGCGCCCAAGGCATCGTCCACGGCCGCCACGACGTGCAGGCCCTGGGCTGCGACTTCTATGTGTTTTCCAGCCACAAGTTGTACGGGCCGGACGGCGTCGGCGTGCTGTTTGGCCGCAACGAAGCCCTGCACCACCTGCACCACTGGCAGTTTGGCGGCGAAATGGTGCAACAGGCCGACTACCACAGCGCCAGTTTCCGCCCGGCGCCGCTGGGTTTCGAAGCGGGCACACCGCCGATTGCCGGCGTGATCGGCCTGGGCGCCAGCCTGGATTACCTGAGTTCGCTGGATCAACCGGCAGTGATCGCCCATGAAGCGGCGTTGCACGAGTATCTGCTGCGCGGTTTGAAAGCGCGCAATGGCGTGCGCGTGCTGGGCTCGCCGCAAGTGGCGTTGGTCAGCTTTGTGGTCGAAGGCGTGCATAACGCCGACCTCGCGCATCTGTTGACCGAACAAGGCATCGCTGTGCGCGCCGGGCACCATTGCGCCATGCCGTTGCTCAAGGCAATGCACTTGTCGGGGGCGATCCGTGTATCGCTGGCGCTGTATAACGATTCCGACGATCTGGAACGCTTTTTTGAAGCACTGGATCAGGCGCTGGATATGCTGCGATGAGCCTGCCGGTGGAGGCAGTCGCTGCACTGGAGGCCTTCCAGGCGGTAGGCAGTTGGGAACAGCGCGCGCGCATGCTGATGCAATGGGGCGAGCGTTTGCCCGCCCTGCCTGCCGAAGATAAAGTCGACGCCAATCTCGTGCAGGGCTGCGAAAGCCTGGTGTGGCTGGTCGGGCAATTGCACGATGGCCATTGGCAGTTCGCCGCCAGCAGCGAGGCGCGGATGATTCGCGGGTTGGTGGCGTTGTTGCTGGCGCGGGTCAATGGACTCTCTGCCGCCGAGCTGCAAGCCGTCGACTTGCCCGACTGGTTCAACCAACTGGGGCTTTCCCGCCAATTGTCGCCGTCGCGCAGCAATGGCCTGAATGCGGTCTTGCAGCGCATGCGAGCATTGAGCCTTATACAAAACTAAATGTGGGAGCTGGCTTGCCTGCGATTACAGGGTGTCAGTCGTCGAAGAGGTTGACTGATGCACCGCTATCGCAGGCAAGCCAGCTCCCACATTTTGAATGGTGCAAGTATCCAGTATTAAGTGGGCTTGACCCGCTCGGAAGGCCTGCGCACCCCGGCCACAATCTTGTCCACCGCCTTGGTCGCCGCCACCATGCCGAACGTGGCAGTCACCATCATCACCGCACCAAACCCACCCGCGCAGTCCAGCTTCACGCCATCCCCGACAAAACTCTTCTGCAAACAAATGCTGCCATCCGGCTTGGGATAACGCAGTTGCTCGGTGGAAAACACGCACGGCACGCTGTAATGACGGGTCACGGTGCGTGAAAAACCATAGTCGCGACGCAAGGTAGAACGCACTTTCGAAGCCAGTGGATCATTGAAGGTACGGTTCAAGTCGCAGACCTGGATCAACGTCGGGTCGATCTGCCCGCCGGCGCCGCCGGTGGTGATGATCTGGATCTTGCGGCGCTTGCACCAGGCGATCAGCGCAGCTTTGGCGTTGACCGCGTCAATGCAGTCGATCACGCAATCGATGTTGGGGGTGATGTATTCGGCCATGGTGTCGCGGGTCACGAAGTCGGCCACCGCATGCACCGTGCAGTGCGGGTTGATGCCGCGCAGGCGCTCGGCCATCACCTCGACCTTGGGTTTGCCCACGGTGCTGTCCAGGGCGTGCAACTGGCGGTTGCTGTTGCTGACACAGACGTCATCCAGGTCAAACAGCGAAATCTCGCCCACCCCGCAACGGGCCATGGCTTCCGCCGCCCAGGAGCCTACGCCGCCGACGCCGACGATCGCCACATGGGCCGCTTTCAAGCGCTCCAGGCCTTCAATGCCATACAAGCGGGCGACGCCTGCAAACCGCGGATCTTCTGTACTCATGACCATTACCCCAAAAACCGGCGCGCATTATAGGGCTACGCAGCGACAAGTTCGAAGCTTCAAGCTACAAGTTAAGAACTAAGATGGCCTTTCGCTGACTAATGTCCGGTTTTTCTCTGCTTGCTGTACGGTCAGGGAAGGGCCGGTGTAGGATGCGCGCCGTTCGGCGCAGGCCGACACCTCTTTTCGTTCCACACCTTTTGGAACCCGAAATAGCCATGGCATCGCGTAAATTTGGACTCAACCTGGTGATCGTGCTGGCAATCGCCGCGCTGTTCACCGGCTTCTGGGCGCTGATCAACCGCCCCGTCACCACCCCCAACTGGCCTGAACAGATCTCCGGTTTTTCCTACTCGCCGTTCCAGCAAGGCCAGTTCCCACAGAAAGACCAGTACCCGACCGACGACCAGATGCGTCAAGACCTTGCGATCATGAGCAAGCTGACGGACAACATCCGCACCTACTCGGTCGACGGCACCCTGGGGGACATCCCCAAGCTGGCGGAAGAGTTCGGCCTGCGCGTGACGCTGGGGATCTGGATCAGCCCGGACCTGGAGCGCAACGAACGAGAAATCCAGCGTGCCATCGAAATCGCCAACACCTCGCGCAGTGTGGTGCGGGTAGTGGTGGGTAACGAAGCCCTGTTCCGGGAAGAAATCACCCCTGAGGCACTGATTGTGCTGCTGGACCGGGTGCGCGCCGCCGTGAAAGTACCGGTGACGACCTCCGAGCAGTGGCACATCTGGGAAAAGAACCCGCAACTGGCCAAGCACGTCGACCTGATCGCCGCGCACATCCTGCCGTTCTGGGAATACATCCCGATGGACAAGGCCGGCCAGTATGTACTCGACCGTGCCCGTGACCTGAAGAAACTGTTCCCGAAAAAACCGCTGCTGCTGTCGGAAGTCGGCTGGCCGAGCAACGGCCGCATGCGCGGGGGTAATGAAACCTCCCCGGCCGACCAGGCGATTTACCTGCGTACGCTGGTAAACAAGCTGAACCGCCAGGGCTACAACTACTTTGTGATCGAGGCCTTCGATCAGCCGTGGAAAGTCAGCGACGAAGGCTCGGCGGGCGCCTACTGGGGCGTGTACAACGCCGCACGCCAGCAGAAATTCAACTTTGAAGGCCCCGTGGTCGCGATCCCGCAATGGCGCGTGCTGGCCATCGGTTCGGTGGTGCTCGCGCTGTTGTCGCTGACCCTGCTGATGATCGACGGCTCGGCCCTGCGCCAGCGTGGCCGCACCTTCCTGACCTTTATCGCGTTCCTGTGCGGTTCGGTGCTGGTGTGGATCGGCTACGACTACAGCCAGCAATACAGCACCTGGTTCAGCGTGACCGTGGGCATTCTCCTGGCCCTCGGTGCCCTGGGCGTGTTTATCGTGTTGCTGACCGAAGCCCATGAGTTGGCGGAAGCGGTCTGGACCCACAAGCGCCGGCGTGAATTCCTGCCAGTAGTGGGGGATTCGGACTACCGTCCAAAAGTGTCGATCCACGTGCCCTGCTACAACGAGCCGCCGGAGATGGTCAAACAGACCCTCGACGCGTTGGCCGCGCTCGATTACCCGGACTACGAAGTCCTGATCATCGACAACAACACTAAGGACCCGGCCGTGTGGGAGCCGGTGCGCGACTACTGCGAAACCCTGGGCCCGCGCTTCAAGTTCTTCCATGTCGCGCCCCTGGCCGGTTTCAAAGGTGGCGCACTGAACTACCTGATCCCGCACACCGCCAAGGATGCCGAGGTGATCGCGGTGATCGACTCCGATTACTGCGTATCGCCGAACTGGCTCAAGCACATGGTGCCGCACTTCGCCGACCCGAAAATCGCCGTGGTGCAGTCGCCGCAGGATTACCGCGACCAGAACGAAAGCACCTTCAAGAAGCTCTGCTATGCGGAATACAAAGGCTTCTTCCATATCGGCATGGTCACCCGCAACGACCGCGATGCGATCATCCAGCACGGCACCATGACCATGACCCGTCGCTCGGTGCTCGAAGAACTGGGCTGGGCCGACTGGTGCATCTGCGAAGACGCCGAACTGGGCCTGCGTGTGTTCGAGAAAGGCCTGTCGGCGGCGTATTACCACGACAGCTACGGCAAGGGCCTGATGCCGGATACCTTTATCGACTTCAAGAAACAGCGTTTCCGCTGGGCCTACGGGGCAATCCAGATCATCAAGCGCCACACCGCGAGCCTGTTGCGCGGCAAGGACACCGAACTGACCCGTGGCCAGCGTTACCACTTCCTGGCGGGCTGGCTGCCGTGGGTGGCGGACGGCATGAACATCTTCTTCACCGTGGGTGCGCTGCTGTGGTCGGCGGCGATGATCATCGTGCCGACGCGGGTCGATCCGCCGCTGCTGATTTTCGCGATCCCGCCGTTGGCGCTGTTCGTGTTCAAGGTGGGCAAGATCATCTTCCTTTACCGTCGTGCGGTAGGCGTGAACTTGAAGGACGCATTCTGCGCGGCGCTGGCCGGTCTGGCGTTGTCCCACACCATCGCCAAGGCGGTGCTGTATGGCTTCTTCACCACCAGTATCCCGTTCTTCCGTACACCGAAAAACGCCGATAACCACGGCTTCTGGGTGGCGATTTCCGAAGCCCGCGAAGAGATGTTCATCATGCTGCTGTTGTGGGGCGCGGCGCTGGGGATCTACCTGGTGCAGGGCCTGCCGAGCAATGACATCCGCTTCTGGGTGGTGATGTTGCTGGTGCAGTCGCTGCCGTATGTGGCGGCGCTGGTCATGGCGTTCCTGTCTTCGCTGCCGAAACCGGCGGCGGCAGCGCAACCCGCACCGGCTGCGTAAAAACTTGCGCAATGCACTAAACGGCGGCCTCTGGCCGCCGTTTTGCTATAAGATAACGGCCGTTTTATGAGTCTTGGCCCAGGCCAATGCTTTGTGTGGGAGGGGCGGTGCGACGATTCGACTTGCCCCCGATGGCGGTGAGCCAGTCAACAGATGCAGTGACTGACACTCAGCCATCGGGGGCAAGCCCCCTCCCACACTGAATCTGCGCACCTTACGTCCTGCGCCCATCACATGCTTCCGGAGTTTCCCATGACGGCCCATGCCGACCTTTCGCCGACCCTTCAACTTGCCATCGACCTGATCCGTCGCCCCTCGGTGACGCCGATCGACGCCGATTGCCAGAAGCTGATGATGCAGCGCCTGGGCGACGCCGGTTTTGCGCTTGAGCCGATGCGCATCGAAGACGTGGACAACTTCTGGGCCACCCACGGCAAGCACGATGGCCCGGTGCTGTGCTTTGCCGGCCACACCGACGTGGTACCGACCGGCCCGGTGCAGGCGTGGCAGAACGACCCGTTCGACGCACTGATCGATGAAAACGGCATGCTCTGCGGGCGTGGCGCAGCGGACATGAAAGGCAGCCTGGCGGCCATGCTGGTGGCGGCGGAGCGTTTTGTCGCCGACTACCCCGACCACAAGGGTTCGGTGGCTTTCCTGATCACCAGCGATGAAGAAGGCCCGGCGCACCACGGCACCAAGGCCGTGATCGAACGCCTGGCTGCACGCAAGGAACGCCTGGACTGGTGCATCGTCGGCGAGCCGTCGAGCACCACGCTGGTGGGCGACGTGGTCAAGAACGGCCGTCGCGGCTCCCTCGGCGCCACCCTGACCGTGCGCGGCGTGCAAGGTCACGTAGCCTACCCGCACCTGGCGAAGAACCCGATCCACCTGGCCGCGCCGGCCCTGGCCGAACTGGCCGCCGAGCACTGGGATGACGGCAACACCTTCTTCCCGCCGACCAGCTTCCAGATCTCCAACCTCAATTCCGGCACCGGCGCGACCAACGTGATCCCCGGTGACCTGACGGCGGTGTTCAACTTCCGTTTCTCCACCGAGTCCACCGTCGAAGGCCTGCAGCAACGGGTTGCGGAGATTCTCGACAAGCACGGCCTGGACTGGCACGTGGAGTGGGCGCTGTCGGGCCTGCCGTTCCTCACCGAACCGGGCGCCTTGCTGGATGCGGTGTCGGCGAGCATCAAGGCGATCACCGGGCGTGAGACCCAGGCGTCCACCAGCGGTGGCACCTCCGATGGGCGTTTCATCGCCACCCTCGGCACCCAAGTGGTCGAGTTGGGTCCGGTCAACGCGACGATCCACCAGGTCAACGAGCGCATCCTGGCCAGCGACCTCGATGTGCTGACCGAAATCTACTACCAGACCCTGATCAAGTTGCTCGCCTGATGCTCGCCTGCCCCATTTGCAGCGCGCCGCTCAACACGGTGGACAATGGCGTGGCGTGCCCGGCCGGGCATCGTTTTGACCGTGCGCGCCAGGGTTACCTGAACCTGTTGCCGGTGCAGCACAAGAACAGCCGCGACCCGGGCGACAACCTGGCCATGGTCGAAGCGCGCCGCGATTTCCTCAACGCCGGGCACTACGCCCCGGTGGCCAGGCGCCTGGCCGAACTGGCCGCCGAACGCGCGCCGCAGCGCTGGGTCGATATCGGCTGTGGCGAGGGTTACTACACCGCGCAAATCGCCGACGCCCTGCCTCACGCCGATGGCTACGCACTGGATATTTCCAAGGAAGCGGTCAAGCGTGCATGCAAGCGCAACCCTGCGCTGACCTGGTTGATCGCCAGCATGGCCCGCGTGCCGTTGGCGTCAGGCAGCTGCCAGTTTCTCGCCAGCGTGTTCAGCCCATTGGACTGGGAAGAGGCCAAGCGCCTGCTCAGCCCCGGCGGCGGTCTGATGAAGGTCGGTCCGACCAGCGGCCACCTGATGGAATTGCGCGAGCGCTTGTACGACGAAGTGCGTGAATACACCGACGACAAGCACCTGGCCCTGGTGCCGGACGGCATGAGCCTGGCACACAGCGAAACATTGGAATTCACGCTGAACCTGGCCGAGCCCCGGGACCGCGCCAACCTGCTGGCCATGACGCCTCACGGCTGGCGTGCCAGTGCCGAGCGCCGTGCGCAAGTGATCGAGGCGGCCGAGCCGCTGGTGGTCACCGTGTCGATGCGCTACGACTATTTCGTGCTTCAATAAACACCTTTCCAATACCCGCGAATGGATTTTCGAATCCCGCAACGAGGAACATCCATGCGCCAACCCGATATCGAGATTTACCTGAAGGACGCCGACGTCGACCACAAGGCCATTGCCGCCTGGCTGGGCGCCGCCCTGGGCCCTTGCACCGACTGGGTCCAGAAAGGCCAGACCTACAAATGCAAGGCCGGCAACGTGCCGGTCACCTGGCTGCCCAAAGCCGTCGGCAAATGGAACAGCCTGTACCTGGAAAGTGACCAGACGCCGTGGGACGACGACATTGCCTGCGCCCGTGCTGCGTTTGCTGCACTGAACGTGGAAGTGCGTTGTGCACCGGGGACCTGGGTCGAGGAAGAAGGCGAAGAAAGCGCCGATACCTGGATTCGGATCAGCGTGGACGGTGAAGAGCAGATCACCTGGAAAACCGCCTGATCCTGAAAGCATGAGGGAAGGGCTTGTGTGGTGAGCGGGCTTGCCCCGCGCTGGGCTGCGAAGCGGCCCTAAAACCCTACGCCGCGGAGTGCCTGACACAACGCGGCGTTCTTATTGGGGCCGCTTCGCAGCCCAACGCGGGGCAAGCCCGCTCACCACAACAGGGGTTCAGCGCGCGTTAAAGCCCCACCACATCCTCCGCCTGCAACCCCTTCTCGCCAGTCACCACGGCGTATTCCACCTGCTGGCCCTCGGCCAGGGAACGGTGGCCTTCGCCGCGAATGGCACGGTAATGCACAAACACATCCTTGCCGTCTTCGCGTTGAATGAAGCCATAGCCCTTTGCATCGTTGAACCATTTCACATTGCCGGTTTCACGCGTTGTCATTCTGTTTTTGCTCCCACAGTTTTTTATTGTTGGGTCAGTCGCATTGAACTGCCGAGTATAAGACAGGCTCAAAAACGATCAACTCAAGTTTACATCGCTGCTTTTTTGCCGATTTTCGGCGAATACGGCACACTACCCGCCCGAGCGCCTGCTCGGTTTTTTCCACTTGAAGCAGCACGCCTATGACCCGCTCCCCGTTCCGCCGTCTAGTGTTTGGCACCTTGCGCCGACTGTTGTACCTCTGGGTTCGCTCGGAGACGATCAACCAGTCGTCCCTAACCCTCAACCTGGACCGCAGCCGGCCGGTGTTCTACGTCCTGCAATCACCCTCCCTCACCGAATTGGCCGTAGTCGATGCCGAGTGCACCAAGGCCGGCCTGCCGCGCCCGGTGCTGCCGGTTTCGGTCGGCCCGCTGATGGAACCGGCGGCGTTCTTCTACCTCACGCCGGAACCGGACTGGCTCGGCCGCCAGGACAAGCGTGGTGCACCGCCCACGCTGACCCGCCTGGTCGATACCCTCAGCGAGCACGCCGAAGAGAATGCACAAATCATTCCGGTCAGCGTGTTCTGGGGCCAGTCCCCCGAGAGCGAGTCCAGCCCGTGGAAGCTGTTGTTTGCCGACAGCTGGGCGGTCACCGGGCGTCTACGTCGCCTGTTGAGCATCCTGATCCTGGGTCGCAAGACCCGCGTGCAATTCTCTGCGCCAATCAACCTGCGTGAATTGATCGAGCACAATAAAGGGCACGAACGCACGGTGCGCATGGCCCAACGCATCCTGCGTGTGCACTTTCGTAACCTGAAGACGGCGGTGATCGGTCCCGATCTGTCACACCGGCGCAATCTGGTGAAGGGCCTGGTCAACATGCCGCTGGTGCGCCAGGCCATCATCGACGAGGCCGAACGGGAAAAGATCAGCCCGGAAAAAGCCAAGGCCCAGGCCTTGCGCTACGGCAACGAAATCGCCTCGGACTACACCTACACCGCGATCCGCTTTCTCGAAGTGGTGCTGAGCTGGTTCTGGAACAAGATCTACGACGGCATCAAGGTCAACAACATCGAAGGCGTGCAAAAGGTTGCCCAGGGCTACGAGGTGATCTACGTCCCTTGCCACCGCAGCCATATCGATTACCTGCTGCTGTCCTACCTGCTGTTCAAGAATGGCCTGACCCCACCGCACATCGCCGCCGGGATCAACCTGAACATGCCGGTGATCGGCAGCCTGCTGCGCCGTGGCGGTGCGTTTTTCATGCGCCGCACCTTCAAGGGCAACCCGCTGTACACCTCGGTGTTCAACGAATACCTGCATACCTTGTTCACCAAGGGTTTCCCGGTGGAGTACTTCGTCGAAGGCGGACGCTCGCGTACCGGGCGCATGCTGCAGCCGAAGACCGGGATGCTGGCGATCACCCTGCGCAGCTTCCTGCGCTCATCGCGCATGCCGATCGTGTTCGTGCCGGTGTACATCGGTTATGAACGCGTACTTGAAGGCCGTACCTACCTCGGTGAATTGCGCGGCGCGAGCAAGAAGAAAGAGTCGATCTTCGATATTTTCAAAGTGGTCGGCGCCCTCAAGCAGCGCTTCGGCCAGGTCGCGGTCAACTTCGGCGAACCGATCAAGCTGGCCGAATTCCTCGACAGCGAACAACCGGACTGGCGTGCCCAGGAGTTGGGGCCGAACTACAAGCCGGCCTGGCTCAACGAAACCACCAACCGCCTCGGCGAACAGGTGGCACGCCACTTGAACGAAGCCGCCGCCGTGAACCCGGTGAACCTGGTCGCCCTGGCGCTGCTGTCCACCACCCGCCTGGCCCTGGACGAACAAGCCATGGCGCGCCAGTTGGACCTGTACCTGGCGCTGTTGCGCCGTGTGCCCTACTCGCCCCATACCACCTTGCCCGAAGGTGATGGCCTGGCGCTGATCAAGCATGTGAAGGACATGGATTTGCTGTCGGAACAGAGCGATGCCTTGGGCAAGATTCTTTACCTGGGCGAGCAGAACGCCGTCCTGATGACCTACTACCGCAACAACGTGCTGCACATCTTTGCCCTGCCGGCACTGCTGGCGAGTTTCTTCCAGAGCAGCTCGCGGATGAGCCGCGAGCAGATCCAGCGCTACACCCACGCGCTGTACCCGTACCTGCAATCGGAGCTGTTTATCCGCTGGTCGCTGGAAGAGCTCGATACCGTGATCGACCAGTGGCTGGAAGCCTTTGTCGAACAAGGTTTGCTGCGTTTCGAAAACAACGTATACCTGCGCCCGGCGCCGAGTTCACGGCACTTCGTGTTGCTGACGCTGCTGTCCAAGAGCATCGCCCAGACCCTGCAACGCTTCTACATGGCGATTTCGCTGCTGCTCAACAGCGGCCAGAACAGCATCAGCGCCGAAGAGCTGGAAGACCTGTGCACGATCATGGCCCAGCGCCTGTCGATCCTGCATGGCCTCAATGCTCCGGAGTTCTTCGACAAGAGCCTTTTCCGACATTTCATCCAGACCTTGCTGGAACAAGATGTGCTGCGCCGCGATGACGCCGGCAAGCTGAGCTATCACGACCTGCTCGGCGAACTGGCCGAAGGCGCGGCCAAGCGCGTGTTGCCGGCGGAGATTCGCCTGTCGATCCGCCAGGTGGCATTGCATCGTGTGGATGGCGCGGCCGAAATACCCATCGAACCTGAAGAAAACCACTAGATTTGAAAAGGCGCCGGTTGGATGCCGGCGCTGTTGAAAAGGAGCGACACCATGAAAAAGATCATCCTCCTGGGCCTTACCGCCCTGCTCGGAGCCTGCCAGTCCATGAGCCCCACCCCCAAGGCCAGCCTCGATGGCGAAGTGTTCTACCTGCAACGCATCGCCCTGCCGCCAACCGCGACCTTGAGTGTCAGCCTGCAAGACGTTTCGCTGGCAGATGCACCGGCTGTGACCCTCGCCGAGCAGAAAGGCCCGGTCAAAGGCCAGGTGCCGCTGCCGTTTCACCTGAGCTACGACCCGGCCCAAGTCAAACCCGGCCACAGCTACTCGGTCAGCGCTCGCATCGAAGTGGATGGCAAGCTACTGTTTATTACCACCGAGCGACACGCTGTACAGCTCAACGGCCAGGATCCTCAACCACTGCGTCTGCGCGTTGACGCGGCGGCCCACTGAATTCGATAAAAAGGAAGCGCCCATGCTCCGTAACTCCCTTCGCCTGACTGCCCTGTGTGCCGGCCTGCTGCTCGGTGCCAACGCCATGGCCCTGGACCTCAGCAGCCTGTCCCAGGGCGACGCCAGCGGCGGCCTCAAGGACGCCCTGACCCAAGGCGCGCAAATCGCCGTGAAACAACTGGGTGTACCCGGTGGTTTCAGCAACAACCCGGAAGTGAAGATCGGCCTGCCTGGCAAGCTGGGCAAAGTCGCCGACAAGCTGAAGATGTTCGGCATGGGTGACCAGGTCACGCAGCTGGAAACCAGCATGAACAAGGCCGCTGAAACCGCCGTGACCCAGGCCCAGCCGATCCTGGTGAATGCCGTGAAAAACATGAGCGTGACGGACGCCAAGGGCATCCTCAGCGGTGGCCAGGATTCCGCTACCCAGTACCTGAACAAAAGCAGTCGTGAACAGATCCGCGCCAAGTTCCTGCCCATCGTCAAGGCGGCTACCGACAAGGTCGGCGTAGCCCAGCAGTACAATGCCCTCGCCGGCAAGGCTGCGGCTTTCGGTGCGGTGGACGCCAAGAGCGCCAATGTGGAGAGCTACGTGACCGAGCAGGCACTGGACGGTTTGTTCAAGATGATTGCCAAGCAGGAAGAAACCATTCGCGAGAACCCGGCGGCGGCGGCTACCAGTTTGGCGAAGAAGGTGTTTGGGGCGCTGTAATACCCGTAATGCCCACGGTTCAAGAAGACGTGGGCATTCGTTAAATTAACGAGAAGTCTTCAACCAGTTTTTTTGTATTTCTGCTTGATCACGCATTGAAAAAACCCATTCACGACCCTGCTTCTTCTTGACGAAGATGTTCAATTCAACAAGACCGTTCAGGACGGCTGACGCCGTGTTGTAGGAACAGCCCAGATTTTCCTTCACATTGACCGCAGTGAACTGCTTCGCGGTGCCACTCTTGGCGACCTGAAATACAGTCTTCTGTTTCTCGTTCAACTCTTTGTAAAGCCCTGACTCCCAGAGCCATTGCTCGAACGACTCAGCCTCCTTAACACTTTTTTCGTAAGACGCCTTGAAGCTATCAACCGCCCGCTGGACCACAGAGCACTGGTAGTCAATAAAGTAAGTCAGATCCAGTTCATCTGTCTCGGTATAGAGGTAAGACGTACCGTACTGAACGGCGGCATTCTTAAGCAGAACACTGATGGAGATATACCTGAATGCCGCGTAATCGCTTTTAAACATAAACCAATAAAACAACGCACGCGCCACGCGACCATTGCCATCCCGAAAAGGGTGCTCGTAACCCAGCGCAAAATGCAGAGAAATACCTTTGATCAACGGATGGAGGTAGCGGCTTGTCGTAGCGTCGTCGTGGCAGGTGTTGATCCAGTCAGCTAATCGCCCCAATCTTTTGGCGATGCCTTCTGCAGGAGGGGGCGTATGGACCACATTGCTATCACCATCTTGGACAACTACGTCATCATTTAGACGAAAGCTGCCGGGAGAATATTTGTCATCGTCAATGCCTTGAACACCCACCTCATGCATTTCAGCGATCAGTTCGGCACTGAGAGGAGCGTTTCTCTTATCCCAAGCGAAACGCATCATCCGGTAATTACCAATGATCATTTTTTCATCGGGTGTTCTGGGTAGCCGCTCTCTTTTCAACATATCTTTTGCTACGAGCGTCGTGGTTGCTGCCCCTTCCAGCTGACTGCTGCTGATGGCTTCATCTTCAATCAAATCATTGAGCAGATACTTGATGTGAGCGGCCTTCCCAATCTTGCTGCTCATGTACTCAAGTGCTGCAGTTGAGGCGTACCTGTCGACCGTGGATACCACGCGCTGTGCGGTCGGTGTCAGTAAAAACTTGCACCAGGCCTCAGGCGTACCGACAGGCAATATTTGCTGGTACAGACGAGAGCGCTCGTATTTTACGATGCCCCAGCATATCGCCTGATCCAAATGCTTTGGGAAGCGGTGACGTAGTTGATCAAAGTGTAAGTAACGCCCCTGGCTATCGGTTGGCTGAGTCAGCTTCATATAGTCAGAAAGATGCTGAAGATGGGGTTCCTGGCCAATTAAAACGAAAACCCCTTCCGGCACGCTCGGTGGCAACTTGATCATCAAAATCTCAATTTTTCGATTTCTGAGACTTGAGTACAGCAGAAAACTGCAACTATCTCAATAAACATCAAATCTGAGACGCGCGCTCCCTCAATTCACCATCGATTCCGCCAACCGCCCCACCATCAGCGTGGCAAAGCAGCCAATCGCAATAGAGGTCGCACGGTTGATCTTCAATGGCGTGAGCCAGGCCTTTTGAATTCCTTCAAAGCGGCTGCCCAGCATGATCCACCCCGCCCCCACTGGAATCACCACCAGCACCAGCGTGGCCATGAACCCGGCATAGCCGGGTAGCGTGGCAAAGGTGCCGAACGGTGCAATGAATGACACGATCAGCAATCCCTTGGGATTCATCACCGTCAGCCAGAAGAAGTACAGCCCGGAGAAACGGTCGGAACCGGGGTGGATGACACTGTTCTTACGCTGCCAAAGCTTGTAGGAGACATAGAGCAAGTAGCAGGCCGCCGCCAATTGCGTTGCCTTCAGCGCCCATGGCGAGTACGCCGACAGGTACAGCAATGCCACGCCCCATACCGAAACTTGCAGCAGGTACGCCAGGCACTCGACAAATGCCAGCCTCCACGAAGCCCGCAAGCCACACAACACACCTGCACGAAATAACAGGGTGTTGGTAGGGCCTGGGGCAAGCAACAACAACATCAGGGCTGAAACGGTGGCCAGCATGATTACGCGATGTCCTTCCTCACTCGGAACCACGCAGCATACAGGGCCGGCAAGAACAATAGTGTCAACGCCGTCGCCACTATCAACCCGCCCATGATCGCCACGGCCATCGGCCCGAAGAACACACTGCGCGATAGCGGGATCATCGCCAATACCGCCGCGAGGGCGGTCAGCACAATCGGGCGGAAGCGGCGGACGGTGGCTTCGATGATCGCTTGCCACGGCGCCAGCCCCGCCTTGATGTCCTGCTCGATCTGGTCCACCAGGATCACCGAGTTGCGCATGATCATCCCCGACAGCGCAATGGTCCCGAGCATGGCGACGAAACCGAAGGGTTGGCGGAATACCAGCAGGAACAAGGTCACCCCGATCAAGCCCAGCGGTGCCGTCAGAAACACCATCGCGGTCCGCGAGAAACTGCGCAACTGCAGCATCAACAAGGTCAGCACGACCACGATAAACAGCGGCACCCCGGCTTTCACCGAATTCTGTCCACGGGCGGAATCCTCCACGGTCCCGCCCACGTCGAGCAGGTAGCCATCCGGCAGTTCGGCACGCACGCCTTCCAAGGTCGGCAGGATCTGCTGGACCAACGTCGCGGGCTGTTCCTTGCCGTAGATATCGGCGCGTACGGTCACCGTCGGCAAGCGGTTGCGGTGCCAGATGATGCCTTCTTCGAAACCGTATTCGAGGGTGGCGATCTGCGACAGCGCCACGCTTTTGCCGTTGTCCGTCGGCACTGCCAGGCTTGGCAGCAACGAGAGTTCGGTGCGTTCGTGCACGGTGCCGCGCAGCAGGATTTCGATCAACTCGTTGTCCTCCCGGTACTGGCTGACGCTGGAACCGGTCAATGAACTCTGCAGGAATTTCGACAGGTTGGCCGTGCTCACGCCCAGGGCACGTGCGCGGTCCTGGTCGATATTGAGGTAGACGATCTTGCTCGGTTCTTCCCAGTCCAGGTGCACGTTGACCACGTGAGGGTTTTCGCGAACCTTGGCCGCCACTTTGCGGGCGAGCGCGCGGACCTCTTCGATATGTTCGCCGGTCACACGGAACTGCACCGGGTAACCCACGGGCGGGCCGTTTTCCAGGCGGGTGACCCGTGAGCGCAGGTCGGGGAATTGTTCGTTGAGGGTTTCGATCAACCAGGTACGCAGGCTTTCGCGCTCTTCGATGGTTTTGGCCAGTACCACGAACTGGGCAAAACTGGCGGCCGGCAGTTGTTGATCCAGCGGCAGGTAGAAACGCGGCGATCCAGTACCGACATACGCCACGTAGTTGTCGATGCCGGCGTGATCCTTGAGCAGGGTTTCCAGGCGCTTGACCTGCTCGGCGGTGTTGCTCAGGGAGGCGCCTTCGGCCAGCTTCAGGTCGACCATCAGTTCCAGGCGACCGGAAGCCGGGAAGAACTGCTGCGGCACAAAACGGAATAGCGCCACCGAGCCGATAAATAGCAACAGGGTCAGGACGATCACGGTTTTGCGGCGACGCACGCACCACTCCACCAAACCTCTTACGCGCTGGTAGAACGGTGTGCCGTAGGGGTCAGGACCATCGGTGCCATGTTTGGCTGCGTGAATTTTCGCCAGGTCCGGCAGGAGTTTTTCCCCCAGGTAGGGCACAAAGACTACGGCAGCCACCCACGAGGCGAGCAACGCAATGGTCACCACCTGGAAAATCGAGCGGGTGTATTCGCCGGTGCTCGACTGCGCAGTGGCAATCGGCAGGAAGCCGGCGGCGGTGATCAACGTACCGGTGAGCATCGGGAACGCGGTACTGGTCCAGGCAAAGCTGGCGGCCTTGAGCCGGTCGTAGCCCTGCTCCATTTTGATCGCCATCATCTCCACGGCGATGATCGCGTCATCCACCAGCAAGCCCAACGCCAACACCAGTGCGCCCAGGGAAATCTTGTGCAGGCCGATGCCGAGGTAATACATGGTGGCAAACGTCATCGCCAGCACCAGCGGAATCGCCAGGGCCACTACCATGCCGGTGCGCACGCCGAGAGAGAAGAAACTCACCAGCAACACGATGGCCAGCGCTTCGGCCAGTACCTGCACGAATTCGCCGACGCTGGTCTTCACCGCTGCCGGTTGGTCCGACACCTTGCGCAGCTCCATACCCGCCGGAAGGTTCTTCTGCAGGCGTGCGAATTCACCTTCCAGGGCCTTACCCAATACCAGGATGTCGCCGCCATCGCGCATCGCCACGGCCAGGCCGATGGCGTCTGCGCCCATGTAGCGCATGCGGGGTGCCGGTGGATCGTTGAACCCGCGGTGGATGTCGGCCACATCACCGATGCGGAAGGTGCGGTCACCCACGCGGATCGGGAAATTGCGGATCTCTTCCACGCTCTTGAAGTTGCCCGATACACGCAGTTGCACACGTTCACTCGGGGTTTCAAAGAAACCCGCAGTGGACACCGCATTCTGTTCCTGCAACGCCTGTTGCACCGCCGCCAAAGGCAAGCCGAGGGTGGCGAGCTTGAGGTTGGACAGCTCGATCCAGATTTTTTCATCCTGCAGGCCGAGCAACTCGACCTTGCCCACATCCGCCACGCGCTGCAGTTGGATCTGGATGCGGTCGGCGTAGTCCTTGAGCACCGCGTAGTCGAAACCGTCGCCGGTCAGGGCGTAGATATTGCCGAAGGTGGTGCCGAATTCATCGTTGAAAAACGGCCCCTGGATATCCGGCGGCAAGGTCTGGCGGATGTCGCTGATCTTCTTGCGCACCTGGTACCACAGCTCGGGGATCTGCGCCGAATGCATGGAGTCGCGGGCCATGAAGGTGACCTGGGATTCGCCGGGGCGCGAGAAGGAGACGATACGTTCGTACTCCCCGGTCTCCATGAGTTTTTTCTCGATGCGTTCGGTGACCTGCCGCGAGACTTCCTGCGCCGTTGCGCCAGGCCAGTTGGTCTTGATCACCATGGCCTTGAAGGTGAACGGCGGGTCTTCACTTTGCCCCAGCTTGGAGTAGGACAGGGTGCCGACCACTGCCAGCAGGATCATCAGGAACAGTACGATCTGGCGATTGCGCAACGCCCATTCGGAAAGATTGAAACCCATCGGGGACTACTCCTTGGCCGCCAGATTCACCACACGGTTGGAGCGGTCCACCGGGCGCACTTGCTGGCCCTCGTGAAGCACGTGCACACCGGCGGCGATCACCCAATCCGTCGGGGCCAGGCCTTCCAGGACCGGGACGGTTTTCTCACCGAAGGCACCGATGCGCACCGGCGTGCGCTTGAGCGTGTTGTCGGGCTGGACGCGCCATACGTAGGACGCACCGTTCTCCGCACTGAGGGCAGACAGCGGCACCGACAACGGAACATCGCCGTCGACCTGTATGAATACCCGTGCGCTCTGGCCCAGTTCGGCCGGGACCTTGCCGCCGGTGAACGCCACACGCGCCGCAAACGTGCGCGACTTGGGATCGGCCGCCGGTGACAGCTCGCGAATACGCCCGGTAAAACGCTGATCCGGCTGGCTCCACAACTCCACAGAGACCGGCTGGCCGATCTTGAAGCGGCCGAAACCTTGTTCCGGCAGGCTGATCAGCACTTCGCGCTCACCATCGGTCGCCAGGGTAAACACAGTTTGCCCGGCGGACACCACTTGGCCGACTTCCACCGCACGCTTGGCCACCACCCCGTCCTGAGGTGCACGCAGAACGGCATAGCCGGCCTGGTTGCTGGCCACGTCGAACTCGGCCTTGATCTGCTTGAGGCGTGCTTCACCGGATCGGTAGAGGTTTTCGGAATTATCGTACTGGGAACGGCTGACCATCTGACGGTCCATCAGGGTCTTGTAGCGGTCGCGCTCGGCCCGCACCAGGCTCAGGTTGGCCTCGGCGGCGGCAACCTGGGCTCGGGTCGCTTCCAGCTGCAGGCGCACGTCCTGAGGGTCCAGCTCCGCCAGCGGCTGGTTGGCCTTGACCCGTTCGCCCTCCTCCACTAAACGCTTGCTGACTTTGCCACCGATGCGAAAAGCCAGGTCCGGTTCATAGCGGGCGCGCACTTCGCCGGGGTAGCTGTCCATCGCCTGCGAAGAAGGCTGAGGCTGCACCACCATGGCTGGGCGGATGGTAATCTGGGCCGCTTCTTCATGGCCGCAGGCGGCTAACAGCACGACCAAACTGACAGGCAAAGCAAAGGGCAGGAAGGTGCTGCGCATGCTGTAGGACCTTTCGCAAGTAGAGCTAGGAATAATTATACTGGCGGGTATGGTATTAATACCAAACTCGCCAGTCCAGTATTAAAGGTGAAAATGTCCGACAATCCTCTGAACACCAATAGCCCCGGGCGCCCCAAGGACATGGCAAAACGCCAGGCAATCCTCGAAGCAGCGAAAATCCTGTTTTTGAGCAATGGCTACGCCAGTACCAGCATGGACGCGGTGGCACTGGAAGCCGGCGTGTCGAAACTGACCGTCTATAGCCACTTCAACGATAAAGAGACCTTGTTCACCGCCGCGGTGGTGGCCAAGTGCGAAGAACAACTGCCGGTGATGTACTTCGAGTTGCCCGAGGGCATACCCGTACAAACTGTGCTGTTGAATATCGCGCGGGGGTTCCATCGGCTGATCAACAGTGAAGAGTCGGTCAACCTGCATCGCCTGATGATGACCACCGGCAACCAGGACGTGAAACTCTCGCAGATCTTCTTCGAGGCCGGCCCCATGCGCATGCTGCAGGGCATGGAACGCCTGCTCGGCAAGATCGACCAGAGCGGCGCGCTGAGCATCGACAAGCCATTTACGGCGGCCGAGCATTTCTTCTGTCTGCTCAAGGGCACGGCGAATTTCTGCTTGCTGTATGGCTGCGGCGGGCCACTGAGCGAAGAAGCCGCCGAAGCCCATGTACAGGAGGTGGTGGGGCTGTTTATGCGGGCTTATAGGAGAGAGGCAGCGGTAAGTTGTTAGCTGCAAGCTGCAAGTTGAAAGCACTTTAGCTTGCAGCTTGTGGCTTAAGGCTTGAGTGCTTTTTTAGGGTAGATGTCATAGCGACTGGATTTGCCATCCAGCGCATGGCTCGGCTTTGGCCCGTCAATGCACGGCGCCTTGCGCGGGCGCTTGACCACCACCCGGTGGCTGGCCAGGGCCAGGGCGGCGGCCAGTAGCGCGGGTGCGTCAGGATCATCGCCAACCAGCGGCCGGAACAGGCGCATTTCCTTCTTCACCAGGGCAGTTTTCTCACGGTGCGGGAACATCGGGTCGAGGTAGATCACCTGGGGCGGCTCGCCTTCCCAGTTGCGCATCACGTCGATGGAATTGCCCTCGAGCAGCTTCATGCGCGCCACAATCGGCGCCACTTCAAAATCCTCCGCGCCGCGCGCCAGACCGTCTTCGAGTAAGGCGCCGATCAGCGGCTGGCGCTCGATCAGGCTCATCTCGCAACCCAGGCTGGCCAGTACGAAGGCGTCCTTGCCAAGGCCAGCCGTAGCGTCGAGTACCCGTGGGCGCACGCCTTGGGCGATGCCCACGGCCTTGGCGATCATCTGCCCGCTACCGCCCCCATAGAGGCGCCGATGCGCCGCGCCACCCTCGACAAAATCCACGCGCACCGGCCCCGGCGCATCAGGCCCGAGCTGTTGCAATTGCAGGCCATGCTCCCCCACTTGCAGGGAAAAGTCCGCATCCGCCTGCTGCAACGGCAAGCCAAGCCGCTGCGCCCATTGCTCAGCGCGGGCCTGGAAAAACTCGCCCAAGGCCTCGACCCGGATGCGGCTGGCCGCTGGTTGTTCGCTCATCAATCGCTACGCTCAAAAATATTAAGGATCGGCAAACAGCGGCCGATAAAAACAACAGTCAGGTATTTTGCCAGAGCTGAGCGTCGACCGAGAAAAATGTCAGACATTCTTCCCCTAACCATCGGTGTACTGCCGACCCACAACCACTACGGCCTGCGCAATACTCAAGCGCTGGCCGGGGTGAGTCATGTGTGGCAGGACTTCTTCGCCCGGGCACTGGCCGAGCAGCTCGGCGATACGCCGGACACGCTCGCCGTGCAGGCGCCAGCACCGGCGGATCCGGCGGTAGAACCCAGCGAAGGCGCCGACCTGCTGTCGCAGATCCTCACCCAGCGTGAGTGCGACGTGAAAGACACCGAGATTGCCCCGCCAGAGCCGCTGTTCCTGCCGATTGCCGAGTTCGAAACTGACTTGCTGCCACCGGCCGCCACACCGTATCCGGAAGAAGAAATCGTCGCGCAGCAACGCCAGCAGAATTTCGAAAGCGGCTGGGTCCGCCCCATCGTGCTGACGGCCGGCCAGCCGCTGCGGGAACCGGGCCCAGCCCCGGAGCCGCGCCCTCTGCACCTGCCCATCGCAGAATTCGAACTGGACCTGCTGCCTCCACCTGCCACGCCATTCCCGGAAGAAGAGCTGGTCGCGCAACAAAAGGCCCTGGATTTCGATTACTACTGGGCTCGCCCACTGGTCACCCAGAACCTGCGCCTGGCTGCCTGAGTCTCAGCGACACACCCACCAACGGCCCATATCCAGGTGGAAGTGGTTGCGGTGCGCGGCGTTGTAGTCCGGGCCCAGCACGACATTGAAATCATCACAGGCACTGTCGCGGACCTGACGCAGGAACCGCGCCTTATCGCCCTCCCCCGGCCAGTCCTTGAGCACGCTGATGCTGCGCCCATCCGCCAGGCGAAAGCCGGCAATATCCAGCGCATTGGCCGACGCATGCTGGCTGAGTCGCCCTTCGGCACGGTTATACATATTGCGACAGGCAAAGCTGCCCAGGTGATCGACCCGCGTCACTGCCTGGCCGAATACCGACTGGGCCGCCGGTTGCAAGCTGTGACGCTCAAACAGGGCGAACGCCACCGCCAGTGGGCAACTGGCGAGAAAACTGCTGCTCAGCCCCACCGCCGAACCCTGTACGCGCAAGGTATTGCGCAGGGGGCAAGCGGCATCTGCCGGCGAGTCCGCCTGATGACTGACGCGCAGGCCCGAGGTTCCCAGCACCTGGTCGCACAATGCCGGGTCATCCTGCAGACGACCCAATTTGTAGCGGGTCAACACGTTGGGGGTGGCCCGCACGTCCAGCGGCGCCCACGGGTTCCAATCGGCCGGCAGTGGGCCCCATCCACGCCAGACACCCACGGCAACGGCACCCGCCAGGATCAGCAGCGTGCCCATGACTTTGAAAAAACGCACCGCCTAGCCCTTGAAGAACTGGTTGGCCTGACTGAACGGCATCTTGCGCTCGGTAAAGGTGAACGTGCCCCGTTCATACATTTCCTGGGCTGCGCGATAGAACTCACCATAGGCGGCCAACGCCAGCGCCGAGCCGACGCTGATCCGCCGCACGCCCATCTCGCTCAACTGCGCAACGCTCAGGTTCAAGCCGCCGGACATCAACACATTCACCGGCTTGGGCGCCACGGCCTTGACCACCGCCAGCACTTCCTCGGCACTGCGCAGGGCCGGCGCATACAGCACGTCGGCACCGGCTTCGGCGTAGGCTTGCAGACGGCGGATGGTGTCGGGCAAATCCAGGCGGCCATGCAGGAGGTTTTCCGCACGGGCCGTCAGGGTGAAGGCAAAAGGCAGGCTGCGGGCGGCGGCGACGGCGGCTTCCACACGCTCGACCGAAAGATCGAAGGGATAGATCGGGTCGGCGGCAATGCCGGTGGCGTCCTCGATGGAGCCGCCGACAATGCCGACTCCCGCTGCGCGCAGGATGGTCTGGGCGCAGCCTTCAGGGGTGTCGCTGAAGCCGTTTTCCAGGTCGGCGGCCACCGGCAACTTGGTGGCGTTGGCGATCATACCGGCATTGACCAACGTCTCCTCCAGGGACAACGCGCCTTCCGCATCCGGTCGCCCCAGGCTGAACGCGTAGCCTGCACTGGTGGTGGCCAGCGCTTCGAAACCCAGGCTGGCCAACATTACAGCGGAGCCCGCATCCCACGGGTTGGGCATCACGAATGCGCGGTCACGCTCATGCAAGGCCTTGAAGGTTTCGGCGCGAAGGGTTTGGGCATCCATGTCGGGCTCCTGGCGGAAAAAGGAGCCCTAGAGTAACCCCAGTTGCTCCACGGCGGGGGCACGATCCAGCACGGGCAGGGGCTGCAGGCCTGGTAGGCGCGCCATCAGTTGATCGTGGAAACGCAGGGCCAGTTGCGCGGCCAGGCGGTTATCCGAGGTGTGCAGGAACACGTAGGGGGTGCGCCCTTCTTCGATCCAGCCCGCGACTTTTTCCACCCATGGCATCAGGAACGAATCGTTGGCCTCCAATTCGGGATGGCCAATAAAGCGTACCTGGGGAAACTGCGTCAGCGCCGCCGGGCGGGGTGGCACCTTGGGCTTTTTGGATTGGGCGTGCAGCACGGCGGCCGAGGTGGACGTGCAACTGAACAACGCACGCGGATCCAGGCAGATGCGCTCCACGCCGCGGTCACGCAACAAACGGTTAAGCATGCGCTCGGCCTCCCCCTTGGCGAAGAATTCCAGGTGGCGCACTTCCACCGCCATCGGCCGCTCCAGGCCATCGATGAAGCCTGCCAACTCCCCCAGGCGCTGCGGGGTGAAAGACGCGGGCAGTTGCAACCACAGCGGCGATACCCGCTCCCCCAACGGACTCATCAGGCCCACGAAGCTTTCCGCTGCCGGTAGCTGCTCGATCAGGTTGCCACTGTGGCTGATATCACCGGGAAATTTGGCGGTGAAGCGAAAGTCCTCAGGCATGATTTCGGCCCAGCGCTGCACGGTGGCGGCGGAGGGGCGGGCGTAAAACGTGGTATTGCCTTCAACGGCGTTGAAGACCTGGGAGTACAGCGCGAGGTAATCGCTGGAACGGGCATCGGCGGGGTACAGGTACTCGCGCCAGGCATTTTCACTCCAGGACGGGCAACCGAGGTAGTAAGGCAGACGCATCAGATATGGACGTCGAGGCCCAGCACTTCCATATCCCATTCGACAAAGCCGGCGGTGGTCAGGTAGCTGGCCAGGGCGGTGGCGACGCTTTTGCTCATGGAGCGCGGGAAGACCATGTCTTGCTGACGGGCGGGAAGACCGCTGATACGGGCTTGGGCGTTGGCTTGCGCATCGGCCTGGACTTCGATGAAGTCCGGCGAGTCCTCGACCGACTCATCCACCGTGACGTTCGCCTTACGCGGCTTGCGCTTGATTGGGTAAGACTGTGAGGAAAAGCCATCAATACGCATGGGCGCGAACTCGCTATCAGTAATGGCATTTTGGCAGCACCGTCCGTAGTGCGCAAATGCTCTGGTGATAACTAGAACACATAATTTGAAAAAGGTTTAAAACCCAGGGGGAATTCTGACGATTGGTGCAAGTTTGGGGGATTTTAGCGCTGCTTCGCAGCCCAATGCGGGGCAAGCCCGCTCGCCACAACCAGCCCGCTCGCCACAATTAAAGGCCGCGCTCTGCCTTGGTCTGCGCCACTTTATCGCGCAGATAGACCGGCGCCGCCTGGTCGGCCGGAATCGCCTCGCCACGCTCAAAGGCAAAACGTGCCAATGTCAGCAAGTCCTCGGCGTGAGGCAACATCGCCGCGTCCTGGCCCACCAACGGCACAGCGAGGCGCTCGCCATACCCCCAACCAGTACCAGCCCCGAACCAATCGCCGCTGGCGTCGGCTGGCAATTGCGATGACTCCGGCGGTTGCACGGCTTCCACGCCGACCAGACGCATCTCGCCCGCCGTTTCGCGGTAGCAGCCCCAATAGACTTCATCCATGCGCGCATCGATAGCCGCCGCCACCTGACGCGCGCCATGTTCACGCAAGGCGCGCTGAGCCAGCACGGCCAGGTTGGACACCGGCAACACCGGACGCTCCAGCGCAAACGCCAGGCCCTGCACCACGCCAATGGCGATACGGACACCCGTGAATGCACCCGGTCCGCGACCGAAGGCGATGGCATCGACCGCAGCCAGAGTGGTGCCGGCATCTTCCAGCAGTTGCTTGATCATCGGCAACAGCTTCTGCGCGTGCAGGCGCGGGATCACCTCGTAGTGGCTCGTTACCTTGCCATCGTGCAGCAAGGCAACGGAGCAAGCTTCAGTCGCGGTGTCCAGGGCCAGCAGGGTGCTCATTGGTGTAGGTGTCCAAGTCGAAAAAAAGTGCGCCAGTATAAACAACAACGGCCCGCAAGCGGGCCGTTATCCATGAAGCCGGTCGAGGGATCAGCTCAGTGCTTGCAGCACTTTGGCGGTGATCGCCTCAACCGAGCCGACGCCAGGAATGTGGCTGTACTTCGGCTTGCCTTGGGCGGCGGACAGCTTCTGGTAGAAGTCCACCAGCGGCTTGGTCTGGGAATGGTAGACCGACAGGCGATGACGCACGGTTTCTTCGGTGTCGTCTTTGCGCTGCACCAGGTCTTCGCCGGTGACGTCGTCCTTGCCTTCCACCTTTGGCGGATTGTAGACGGTGTGATACACGCGGCCCGAGGCTTCGTGGACGCGACGACCGGCGATACGCTGGACGATTTCTTCGTCTTCAACCGCGATTTCGACCACGGCATCCAGCTCGACGCCGGCCTTCACCAGGGCTTCAGCCTGGGGAATGGTGCGCGGGAAGCCGTCAAACAGGAAACCGTTCTTGCAGTCTTCCTGGCTGATGCGTTCCTTGACCAGGTTGATGATCAAGTCATCGGAAACCAGGCCACCGCTGTCCATCACGCTCTTGGCGATCAGGCCCAGCTCGGTGCCGGCCTTGACGGCCGCGCGCAGCATGTCGCCGGTGGAGATTTGTGGAATGCCGAATTTTTCAGTGATGAACTTTGCCTGAGTACCTTTACCGGCCCCGGGAGCTCCCAGCAGAATGACGCGCATTGATGTGCTCCTCAATTTTTTATAGAGATGACGCTCGGATTCGCCGCGGCGGGCCAATCGCGTAAAAATAGAATTCGGGCCGCCCAAACGGCCAAAGGCTGATCAAGATACACAGCAGGCCTTAAGCACACAAGCCGCCAAAAGTCGCAGGAACCCGTGCAGCGCTTACGTCATAGGTAGGGTGTGCCTGGGTGCAACCGGCGCCATAAACGCCGACCGCCCTTTTCAGGGCGGCCGCCGTGGTTTACCTGCAAGCCGTTGAGAACACGCAAAAAACCTTAGCCGGTATTACGCAAACCGGCGGCAATACCGGCCACGGAGACCAGCAGCGCCTGTTCCAGAGGGCTGTCCTGTGCCGCTTCCTGCTGGCGCGAACGCGCCAGCAACTCGGCCTGCAACAGGTGCAGCGGGTCGAGGTAGGTGTTGCGCAGGCGGATGAACTCCAGGGTGTCCGGGCTATGGGCCAGCAGCTGCGACTGGCCAGTCAGGCCAAGCACCACCTTGCAGGCCTGCGACAATAGGTCGCGCAAATGCGCACCCAGTGGCAACAGGTTCGGCTGCACCAGACGCTCGTCATACAGGCGGGCGATGTCGGCATCGGCCTTGGCCAGCACCATTTCCAGCATGTCGATGCGGGTGCGGAAGAACGGCCACTGCTCACGCATCTGCCCCAGCAAGTCGCCTTCACCACGTTCCAGGGCCTTGCTCAGCGCCGCTTCCCAGCCCAGCCAGGCGGGCAGCATAAGACGGGTCTGGGTCCAGCCGAAGATCCACGGAATCGCACGCAGGCTTTCAATCCCGCCCGCACGGCGCTTGGCCGGGCGGCTGCCCAACGGCAAACGGCCCAGCTCTTGTTCCGGCGTGGACTGGCGGAAATACTCGACGAACTGCGGATTCTCGCGCACCACGGCGCGGTAAGCGCTGACACCGTCTGCCGCCAATTCGTCCATCAAATGGCGCCAGGCCGATTCGGGCGGCGGCGGTGGCAACAGGGTCGCCTCCAACACGGCGGCCAGGTAAAGATTGAGATTCTGCTCGGCAATATCCGGCAAGCCGAACTTGAAGCGGATCATCTCGCCCTGTTCGGTGGTACGGAAGCGCCCCGCCACCGACCCAGGCGGCTGCGACAGGATCGCCGCGTGGGCCGGGCCGCCGCCACGCCCCACGGTGCCACCACGACCGTGGAACAACAGCAGTTCCACTTGCTGTTCACGGCAGATATCCACCAGGCGTTCCTGCGCCCGGTACTGCGCCCAGGCAGCGGCAGTGGTGCCGGCGTCCTTGGCCGAATCCGAGTAGCCGATCATCACTTCCTGCGGGCCTTGCAGCCGCGCGCGGTAGCCCGGCAGCAGCAACAGTTGCTCGATCACCGGGCCGGCGTTATCCAGGTCGGCCAGGGTTTCGAACAGCGGCACCACGCGCATCGGCCGTTGCACGCCTGACTCTTTAAGCAGCAACTGCACCGCCAGCACGTCCGACGCAGCGCCGGCCATGGAGATGACATACGAGCCCAGGGACGCCGCCGGGGCCGCGGCGATTTCCTTGCAGGTGTTGAGCACCTCGGCGGTATCCGCCGACGGTTTGAAATAACCCGGCAGCAACGGTCGACGGTTGGCCAGCTCCTTCATCAGGAAGCTGATGCGCATCTCTTCGTTCCAGTCCTCGTAGCGACCGAGACCAAGATAATCGGTGATTTCGGTCATGGCCGCGCAATGGCGACTGGAATCCTGGCGCACATCCAACCGCACCAGGAACAGGCCGAAAGTCACCGCCCGCCGCAGGCAATCGAGCAACGGCCCATCAGCGATCACGCCCATGCCGCATTCGTGCAGCGACTGGTAGCACAGCTCCAGCGGCTCCAGCAGGTCGCGGTTGTTCTGCAATACCTCGGCAGGCGCTGGCGTGCTGCTGCTCAACGCCGTATGCGCCCATTGGCGCGTGGCACGCAGGCGTTCACGCAGTTGCTTGAGCAAGGCACGATAGGGTTCGACGCTGTCGCCGACCCTGGCCTGCAACGCCGGGCTGGCGCGCTGCATCGACAGCTCGGAGGCCAGGTGATCGATATCGCGCAAGTACAAGTCGGCCGCCATCCAGCGCGCCAGCAGCAACACTTCGCGGGTGACCGGTGCAGTGACATTCGGGTTGCCGTCACGATCGCCGCCCATCCACGACGCAAAGCGGATCGGCGCCGCTTCCAGCGGCAAGCGCAGGCCTGTGGCGGCGTGCAGGGCCTGGTCGGCCTTGCGCAGGTAATTGGGAATAGCGTGCCACAGCGAATGCTCGATCACCGCGAACCCCCACTTGGCTTCGTCTACCGGCGTGGGCCGGGTGCGGCGGATTTCTTCGGTATGCCAGGCCTCGGCGATCAAGCGTTGCAGGCGTTGGCGGATCTGCTCACGCTCGGCCGTGGTGAGGTCGCGGTGATCCTGCAGTGCCAATTGGGCGGCGATGGCATCGTATTTCTGGATCAGGGTGCGGCGTGCCACTTCAGTGGGGTGGGCGGTGAGGACCAGTTCGATCTCCAGGCGCCCCAACTGGCGGGCCAGGGATTCGTTGCTGTGGCCTTCGGCTTGCAGGCGCGCCAGCAACTCAGGCAATACGCGGGATTCGAAGGGTGCCGGCTGCGACTCATCGCGTCGATGAATCAGCTGATACTGCTCGGCAATGTTGGCCAGGTTGAGGAACTGGTTGAAGGCACGGGCGACCGGTAGCAGCTCATCTTCCTGCAACTGGTTGAGGCTGGTGCTCAGTTCATCGCCTGCGCCACGGCGGTCGGCCTTGGCGCCCTTACGGATCTGCTCGATCTTGTCGAGGAAATCATCGCCGTATTGCTCTCGAATGGTGTTGCCCAACAGCTCACCCAGCAGGTGAACATCCTCACGCAAGCGTGCATCGATATCACTCATCAGCCAATCTCCAGCCAGAAATCCGGGACGCGCAGGTTTGCCAGAGTGCCGCCAGCGCTCATTTATGACAAGACTTTAAACCTTGCGAGTTGCAGCTAGTCTCAACACTAAGTCGCCGCGTTTATCCGCGCGAGCGGCGGGTCACTCATCACCGCCTGCTATCGCGGGCTTTACTGAGGTTGCCATGAAAATCCGAGAACTGGCCCAGCATTGGGAAGAGAACGCCAAGGGTCGCCTGACCAAGACCGAGTACGCCATCCATCTGGATGTGGAAGCTGCGGCACGCCTGGCAGCGATCGCCGAGATGTACCCCAAGCGCAGCACCGAAGAACTGCTCGGCGAACTGATCGGCGCCGCACTGGAAGAGCTGGAAGCCAGCTTTCCGTACATCAAGGGGCAGCAGGTGATCGCGACTGATGAAGAGGGCGACCCGCTGTACGAAGATGTCGGCCCTACTCCGCGCTTTCTGACGCTGTCGCGTCGCTATCTGCATGACTTATCAACGAGCGGCGACAAACCGAAACACTGAAATCCTAGCGCATCCCCCTTGTATTCCGGGCTCTTTACGAGCCCGACGTACCGCCGCGCAACGCAGAAGTTCCAAGTTTTTTCGCTGACCAGACAGTCAGATATTTTTTTAGGCAAATCGCCATCTTCTCTGAACTTTTGAAAAAAGCCTCCGGTCACAGCCAGTAAGCCATCACTTGGAACGGCCGTTTTAAAGGGCTTTTTGTACATCACCCTGAAGCCCCAGCCGAGTACCAGTGACATGGATTTTGATGTTTTTCAGGAGTTATCCAATGGAGTTGAAGACGATGAAGACCAGCACTGCCAAATCCTCGTTTAACCACCTGCGCGGGCTCAAATTGGCCGCGCTGGCAATCGGCACCAGCTTCGTTCTGGCGGGCTGCGCCGGCAACCCTCCGACCGAGCAGTACGCGGTGACCCAGTCCGCAGTCAACAGCGCAGTCAGCGCTGGCGGCACTGAGTTTGCGGCTGTGGAAATGAAGTCGGCCCAGGACAAGCTCAAAGAAGCTGAAATCGCCATGCACGACAAGAACTACGACAAAGCTCGCCAGTTGGCTGAACAAGCCGAGTGGGACGCTCGCGTCGCAGAGCGCAAGGCCCAGGCTGCCAAGGCTCAACAGGCTGTGAAGGATTCCCAGAAGGCTGTTGACGAACTGCGTAGGGAAGGCATGCGTCCGGCTGCTATCCAGCAGAAGTAAGACGCCCCTTGACTGCTTCGCACTTGATATCGAATTGAAAGGACGACACGACTATGCGTAAACAATTGATGATCCCTGCCCTGCTGGCGATGAGCGTTGCCCTGGCGGCCTGCTCCACCCCGCCTAACGCGAACCTGGAAAACGCACGGACCAACTTCTCTTCCCTGCAGACCAACCCGCAGGCCACCAAGCTCGCGGCGCTGGAGACCAAAGACGCCAGCGAATGGCTGGACAAGGCAGACAAGGCCTACCGCGACAAGGAAGACGAGAAGAAAGTTGACCAACTCGCCTACCTGACCAACCAGCGCGTTGAAGTGGCCAAAGACACCATCGTGCTGCGCGAATCCGAAGCCAAGCTGAAAAATGCCGGTGACGAACGCGCCCGCGCCCTGCTGGAAGCCCGTGACGCACAGATCAAACAACTGCAAGACAGCTTGAACGCCAAGCAGACCGATCGTGGCACCCTGGTGACCTTCGGTGACGTGCTGTTCGCCACCAACAAGTCCGACCTGAAATCCAGCGGCCTGGTGAACATCACCAAGCTGGCGCAGTTCCTGCGCGATAACCCGGACCGTAAAGTGATCGTCGAAGGCTACACCGACAGCACCGGTTCCGATGCGTACAACCAGAGCCTGTCGGAGCGTCGTGCGGCCTCCGTACAACGCGCACTGGCGCAACAGGGCGTGGATATCTCGCGCATCGTGACCCAGGGCTATGGCAAGGAATACCCGGTTGCCGATAACGGCAGCGTATCGGGCCGCGCCATGAACCGCCGCGTTGAAGTGACCATCTCCAACGACAACCAGCCGGTCAAGCCACGGTCTTCCGTCGCTAACTGATCGCTGGATGCACTAAAAAGCCCCATCTATATATAGACGGGGCTTTTTCATTTCTTGTGTATTTGAAAGGCCTTGAGATTTCAGTAATTAACACCGATGTGGCGATTGCCGTTCTGACCAGAGTTAATATAGCTGCTGAAGCCCCCGGAGTTACCGTTGTTCCCGTAGTTTCCGTAGTTGCTGGAACCCCCGTAATACCCCGGCGATTCCATCCAGCGCCCAATCATCTCGTTGCCGTTCTGCCCATGATTTTCATAGCGACTGCGCGCGCCGCCATTTCCGTTATTGCCGTAGTTGCCATAATTTCCGCTATCGCGACTCACCTGGGAGCCCCTCCATACCCGTTGCCCTCCGAAGGGCTTCCAAGTGTATTCATCGGGAGAGAAGGTGTTGAAGTGATTGTAATGTTGATATCGCGACATTAATAGTTGAGTCATCTTGACACCCTATACAAACTAAATAATTTATAAAATCACGACATAATAAGCTGCACTGTACAGTCCGAACTACGCCGTCACCTGTAGTGGTGCATCGCAGCACAGTTCGTTTCGGGCGTCCTTAAAAACAAAACACCCTATGTACGTGAGTGCGTTACTAATACGGTCAAGGCCTTGACGCGTCAGGCTTGAATACCGTGGGCCAGGCGATGCTGGTTGAATCTGGCGCTTGCAGAGTTTCGAAGATTGCCATTACTGCCATGATTGGCATAACGACTGTCACTTCCGCTGTTACCGTTATTTCCATAATTTCCGAAATTGCCGTTATTCATACTGCCGTTGCCGCTATTGACATGCACACCCACCTGCGCCGATTTAACATCCCCGACACGCACATAATTGGTGTTGAATACATACTTGATATAGTTGACCGTATGCGGCTGCTTCAAAACCGACGGCTGAGCCCCAGGCGTCCGCCCCCTATGCTGGACTATCCGGTGATTCGCAGGTTGAACGCCAGCGTAACGGGGTCGCTGGCTTGGTTGATACCCGGGATAATGATATGTATTACTTCCACACCGCCCACCTGTACCCTGCCCCATGACAACATTCCATGCGGTGTTAATAGTCGCGAGGGTATTCGTGAATACCGTACTCATCAACGAGTCCAATCTCATCGTGCTACTCCAAATGTATTTTCCATGAGTCCGGGTATGATTTCCTGACCGATATAGCAGTGGTCGTCGATAACTATCGGTTCCCAACCGTATCTCCTGGTAATAAATTATGGAGCAGCGCGTTCAGTCACTTCCTCCCTACCGCTGATGAGTCGATTGGAGAGAAACAAAAAACCCATCAAAAATGATGGGTTTTCTCACACTTAGAATTTGATCTGACTTTTGTCGCTTTCGAAGCCTGCATACCCAGGTTTCTCTTGGCACTGCTCCCCCCGATCCTTTTGCGCGATGTCATCGGCGCCCCCTCCAAGCGCTTCAACGAGCTCCTGCATCCTGGACATCTCCAACCACCTGTCTATCGCACTTATCTCGCCTAACTTGACCATGATTCTCCCCCGGCTGGCCGTTCGCAAATTTCCATCACGAACGCTGACAAGCCATTGAGTGGCCGCCTACGCGAAACGGTTCCAGATATTTCAGGCGCGATGCGTCCGGCTTACTGCTGGAGTTGTGGTGTTTCCTGTCCCAGGCAGCGCACAGCCTGTTTCTTGTTATTCACCAGCACACCGCTCAAGCCTTTCTGCTCAGTGTCGAACATCACCAGTACACCATCCACGCACTGCGCCACCTGGGCAGCTGGCGTCAGGGAGATCTTGTAGTCCTCGCCAGGCACGGTCTTGAGCAGGGTGAAGTCGCTGAGCAACAACGCATCTTCCGGCTTGGCGAAGTGCAGGTAGCCGTAGTACCACAGGCAACCTACCGTACCGATGATGGTGCCGATACCGGTGAGGATCAGCGGGATCATGTTGCGTTCTTCACTCATTGCGGGCTCTCTGATGAGTCAACTTTAGGAATCGGATAATTCGGGATTTCGCCCAGGCGACGCAGACCGTTGAAATGCTGAGGATCATCCAGGTAACGCAGCATCACGGTTTGCCAGGTCTTGTCGGCAAAGGTCTGCACATGGCCGCCTCGGGTCAGTTGCAACACCCTGGGTGGCGGTGCGGCCTGGTACAGGCGGATCCCGTTGGCTACCGGCACGATCGGGTCATCCAGGCTGTGGAACAGCAGTTTGGGTACACCTGTCAGCTGGGGCATGGCATGGATGGCGCTGTCGGCGTCCGGGACCAGCCAGGACAACGGCACCTGAAACGGCCATGTTAACCAGGAGGTACTCAGGGCGAATTGTCCTACGTCACGATAACTGGCGGGCACGCCGTCCAACACCAGCGCCTTGAGCCGCGATTGGCGCTCAGGGTGGGCGGCCAGGTAGTGCACCGCCAATGCGCCGCCCAGGCTCTGGCCCAGTACTATTAACGGCTGGCCCTGGGTTTCAGGAGCCTTGTCGATCCATTGGAACGCCGCGTCCACATCCTGGTAGATCGCCGGCAACGACGGCTTCCCCTCCGACAAGCCATAACCGCGATAGTCCACCAACAGCACTTGGTAGCCCTGCTCGGGCAACCACCAACTGCCGCCCAGATGCCAGGCCAGATTGCCGCCGTTGCCATGCAGGTGCAGCACCGTTCCCTTGAGCGGCACTCCGGGTTTGGCCGGTAGCCACCAGGCGTGGAGCTTTACGCCGTCGGCTGTGGTGAGGGTGACGTCACGGTAGTGAAGGTGAGCTTTTTCCGGCGTGAACGGCAGGCCGGGCTCGGGGTAGAACAGCAGGGAACTGCAGCCGTTCAATGTGAGTAGCAGGCACAGAATGCCGAGGATTCTCATCCGTTGAAGCCTCGCGAATAGCACGGTTTAAAGGATATTGGAGTAATCCGCCTCGATCCGATCCAGGCTCAGGTGGTTGAGGAAGTTGGAGAAGCACATCCACGCCGCCAGCGCGTTCATGTCGCGGAACTGCTCGGGCAGGTACTTGGGTGGCACCACCAGGCCTTCGTCGACCAGTTGGCGCAGAGTACGCATGTCTTCCAGGGTGGTCTTGCCGCAGAACAGCAGCGGCACTTGTTCCAGCTTGCCTTTGCGCACGGCCAGCTGGATGTAGTTGTAGACCATGATAAAGCCCTTGAGGTAGGACAGGTCCTTGGTGAACGGCAGACCGGTCGGCACCGAACCACGGAAAACACGACTGGCGTTGCCGTAGCTTTCAGCCATCTCAAAGCCTTGCTCGCGGAAGAACTCGAACACCTGCAGGAAGTCGGCGCCCTCTTCCACCATATGGATGGCGCGGGTGCGGTTGGTCAACTTGCGCAGGCGGCTCGGGTAGGAGGCGAAGGTGATGATCTCCATCAAAATCGCCAAACCTTCCTGGGTCACGGTGGACGAGGGCGGGCCCTTGGACAGGAAGGTGCAGATCGGCTGGTTCTGGCCATTGAGGGTAGTGCCGACATGCACCAGGCCTTCATGCACTTCCAGGGCGCGCACATCGCGGTCGTTGAACATCGCGTCGGCGCGGATCTTGATGTAGTCGGCGCCCGCTGCGGCGTCAGCGACAATACCGTCGGACTCGAACACGCGGATGGTCTCTTCGGCCTCACCGAATACCTTGTTCAGGCGGGTTTGCAACAAGGCGACGGCGTCCTTGGCGGTGAGGTTCTTGGCCTCATCCTTCAGGTCACCACGGCCGTCGATATTGTTAAGGTAATCGGACAGCATCAGGCCCAAGTCAGCCAGAGTCGGGTCGCCGGCGTGAAACGCATCGGAGGCAGCGCCATACAGTTCCTGGGAAATCAGGCCGAAATCCTCGGTACCACGCGCTTCGAGCATGCGCACCACCATGCGGTATTCCTTGCACATGCGGCGCATGATCTGCCCCACCGGGCTGAACTGGCCGAGGCAGCGGGTGATGTCGCGCTCGATGTTCTGGAACTCCAGCTTCACCGCGCTGGAGTCGAACGACAGTGGCCGATTGAGGTAGTAGTCGCGGCTCACCGCCGGCATTTCCTTGCCCTTGGCCTTTAGGAATCCCTGGCGAATGTTTTCGTCCCACTTCACGGCGTCGAGGACGCGAATCGGTGTTTGCGCCAGCACAATGCGATCAGACAAGGTGCGTATCGTCTGCTGGTAATCGTCCACCCGGTGCTTCCTCTTTAAACGTTATTTGCCCGCGCGCTGGTAGCGCACGGCTTCCACGAATACATCGGCATTGGCCGGGTCATCCAGGTAGGCAAACACCTGGTCCAAGGGACTGTCGACCAGCACCCCGGCGCCCTCGACCGTGTCCACGGTGCTGCCGTGCAACGCCTGCTGGCCTATCGCTTGGTGGATCTGCTCAAGGTCGAGGTTGTAGACCACCAATTCGTGCTTTTCGTTGATCTCAAACCCCGCCAGGATGAAATGCCCACCCAGCTTGGCCGGCAGCGGCGCCGACAAATACCAGCGGCTGCCATGGCGCGAAACGCTAAACAGGTATTCGTCACGCTGGCCGGGCTTGGCTGTAGGGTAGCTCACGGCTTTATAGCGGTGTTCACCAACGGCACTGATATGCAGATTGAGCGGCTCGCCCCAGGCATTTTTGCTCGACCACTGGCCGAGCAGGGCCGGCGGCGCGGCCTCATGGGCTGGCAGCGGGTCCTTGAAGGTCACCAGGCAACCGCTGAGCAGCAGGAACGACAAGGCGATTGCAACCACACGCCAGGCTTTCATTGGACATCCCCCGGTGTCAGACCGAAGCCAACACCAAATGCATATAGCGCTTGAGGATCTCAAGCATCTCTTCACCGGTCAGAGGCTCTGCGCTGCCCAGCAGGCCCTGATATTCCATCCGACTGATTATCGCCGTCAACACTTTGGCATCCTGTTGCGGCTCGCGCGAGCCCAACACCTGGAAGAACTGCCCGGTCCCCTGCAACAGAATCTGCTGGTGGGAACGCACCAACTCCGCCAGGCGCGGGTTGAGCAGGGCTTCCTGGCGAAACGCCTGCTCGGCCATCAGGTGTTCACGGCGGTTGGTCAATTGGCGCAGGACGTAATCAGCGGTCAGCCGTGCAATGTCATCGGCCAGTTGTGAACGCGATTCGGGGCTGCCATCGCCATAGGCGACCATTTCGCGCAGCAGGCCTTCGTTACGCACCCACAGCTTGCCCATGAATGCGGCGCTGCGCTCGACGTATTGGGCGAAGGTATCGGTGAGCAGGTCATCGATATCCTTGAAGTAATAGGTGGTGGCGGACAGGGGCACGCCCGCCTCCGCCGCCACCGCTCGATGGCGCACGGCCCGTACGCCGTCACGTACCACGATGCGCATGGCCGCATCGAGAATGTCTTGCCTGCGTTGCTCGCTGCCCCGACGACTGGCCTTGCGGCCCTGGTACTGGACGCTTTCAGCCACGGCAGCGGCAATGCCGGCGGCGCCTTCTTGAGCGGTTACGCGGTTCACGACACACATCCTTGAATAGATCAAAACCTGGCGCTGTTTGCTTGACGCTTATTAACGCCACATAAAAAAGCCGCCTTATAAAAGGCGGCTTCGGATTTCGCTACGGTTACGCTTGTGGCCGCATGTGCGGGAACAAGATCACGTCGCGGATCGATGGCGAGTTGGTCAGCAGCATCACCAGGCGGTCGATGCCGATCCCTTCACCGGCGGTCGGCGGCATGCCGTATTCCAGGGCGCGGACGAAGTCGGCATCGTAATGCATGGCTTCGTCGTCGCCGGCGTCCTTGTCGGCCACCTGGGCCATGAAGCGCTCGGCCTGGTCTTCCGCGTCGTTCAACTCGGAGTAGGCGTTGGCGATCTCACGGCCGCCGATGAACAGCTCGAAACGGTCAGTGACGTTCGGGTTGTCGTCGTTGCGACGGGCCAGCGGCGACACTTCGAACGGGTACTGGGTAATGAAGTGCGGCTGTTCCAGCTTGTGCTCCACCAACTCTTCGAAAATCATCACCTGCAATTTGCCCAGGCCTTCGAAGCCCAGCACCTTGGCGCCGGCTTTCTTGGCGATGGCGCGGGCCTTGTCGATGTCGTTCAGGTCGTCGGCGGTCAGTTCAGGGTTGTACTTGAGGATCGAGTCGAACACCGACAGGCGCACGAACGGCTCGCCGAAGTGGAACACCTTGTCGCCGTACGGCACGTCGGTGCTGCCCAGGACCAGCTGCGCCAGTTCGCGGAACAGTTCTTCGGTCAGGTCCATGTTGTCTTCGTAGTCGGCGTAGGCCTGGTAGAACTCCAACATGGTGAATTCTGGGTTGTGACGGGTCGAAACGCCTTCGTTACGGAAGTTGCGGTTGATCTCGAAGACTTTTTCGAAGCCGCCAACCACCAGGCGCTTGAGGTACAGCTCCGGCGCGATACGCAGGAACATTTCCATGTCCAGGGCATTGTGGTGGGTTTCGAACGGCTTGGCTGCGGCGCCGCCAGGAATGGTCTGCAGCATCGGCGTTTCGACTTCCAGGAAGTCGCGCTTCATCAGGAAGCTGCGGATGTGCGCGATCACTTGCGAACGCACGCGGAAGGTCTGGCGTACTTCTTCGTTGACGATCAGGTCCACGTAGCGCTGGCGGTAGCGCTGTTCGGTGTCGGTCAGGCCGTGGTGCTTGTCCGGCAGTGGGCGCAGCGACTTGGTCAGCAGGCGCACGTTGGTCATTTCCACGTACAGGTCGCCCTTGCCGGAACGGGCCAGGGTGCCTTCGGCGGCGATGATGTCGCCCATGTCCCAGGTTTTCACCGAGGCCAGGGTTTCTTCCGACAAGGTCTTGCGGTTGACGTAGACCTGGATACGCCCGGTCATGTCCTGGATCACCATGAACGAGCCACGGTTGAGCATGATGCGACCTGCCACCTTGACCGGGATCGCAGCCTCTGCCAGTTCTTCCTTGGTCTTGTCCGCGTACTGTTTCTGCAAGGCATCGCAGTAGTTTTCGCGGCGGAAGTCGTTGGGAAAGGCATTGCCCTTGGCGCGCTCGGCAGCAAGCTTTTCCTTGCGCAGGGCGATCAGGGAGTTTTCTTCCTGTTGCAGGGCTTGCGGGTCGAGTTGTTGGTCGCTCATGTCTTTTGAAATTCCATCACAGATACGTTTTCCCCAGCCTTCGGCTGGGGATCGCGGGCAAGCCCGCTCCTACAAGGTTCTTTAGAGGCCGGATTTCAGGCTGGCTTCCAGGTATTCGTCGATATCGCCGTCGAGCACCTTGTCACAGTCGCTGCGTTCGATGTTAGTGCGCAGATCCTTGATCCGCGACGCATCCAGCACATAAGAGCGGATCTGGTGACCCCAGCCGATGTCCGACTTGGTGTCTTCCAGCGCCTGGGATGCGGCGTTGCGTTTCTGCATTTCCTGCTCGTACAACTTGGCCCGCAGCATTTTCATGGCGGTGTCCTTGTTGGCGTGCTGGGAACGTTCGTTCTGGCAGCTGACCACGGTGTTGGTCGGTACGTGGGTGATACGTACGGCCGAGTCGGTGGTGTTTACGTGCTGGCCACCGGCACCGGAGGAGCGGTAGGTGTCGATGCGCAGGTCGGCCGGGTTGATCTCGATCTCGACCTTGTCGTCGATCTCCGGCGAGACGAACACCGCGCAGAACGAGGTGTGGCGACGGTTGCCGGAGTCGAACGGGCTCTTGCGCACCAGGCGGTGCACGCCGATTTCGGTACGCAGCCAGCCAAAGGCGTACTCACCCTTGATGTGCACGGTCGCGCCCTTGATTCCGGCAACTTCACCGGCGGACAGCTCCATGATGGTCGCTTCGAAACCGCGCTTGTCCGCCCAGCGCAGGTACATGCGCAACAGGATGTTGGCCCAGTCCTGGGCCTCGGTGCCGCCGGAACCGGCCTGGATGTCCAGGTAGGCGTTGTTCGGGTCCATTTCATGGCTGAACATGCGGCGGAATTCGAGTTTGGCGAGGTTTTCCTCGAGACGGGCCAGCTCGGCGACGACATCGCCCACTGCGCCTTCGTCGTTTTCTTCGACGGCCATGTCCAGCAGGTCACGGCAATCGGCCAGACCGGTGTTCAGCTCGTCGAGGGTATCGACGATCTGCGCCAGCGCAGCGCGCTCGCGCCCCAGTTCCTGGGCGTATTCAGGTTTGTTCCAGACAGCAGGATCTTCAAGCTCGCGATTGACTTCGGTCAGACGCTCATGCTTTTGATCGTAGTCAAAGATACCCCCGAATAGTTTCGGAGCGCTCGGACAGGTCCTTGATGGTGTTAAGGATCGGGTTGATTTCCATGGCGGGCAGCACTCGTTGGCGAACTTTTGAAAGCCGGCGAGTATAACGGCAAATGGGGGGGAACGGCAGTCCGCTGGGCGAAAAGGCAGGATTTGTACACAACCCAAGACCCATCAAGATCCCAATGTGGGAGGGGGCTTGCCCCCTCCCACATTGAATGGGGTAAGACTTCAGGTCACTCGATACCGACCTGATTGCGCCCATTATGCTTGGCCGTATACAACCCCTTGTCCGCCGCCACAATCACCTGCCGACAATCCGTGCCCTGCTGCGGCGTCATCGTGGACAAACCAATACTGATAGTCAGGCTGGAACCCTCGGTCGGCGCGATGTGCGGAATTTTCAGCGCGGCAACGGCCATGCGCAGTTTTTCCGCCACCAACCGCGCTCCGCCCGGCGAGGTGTTAGGCAGCACCAGGGCAAACTCCTCACCGCCATAGCGCGCCGGCAAATCCGAAGGCCGACTGCTGGCCTCTCGGATGGTCGCCGCAACCTTGCGCAAAGCCTCGTCACCTTCGACATGCCCGAAGCTGTCGTTGTAAGTCTTGAAGAAATCCACATCAATCATCAACAACGACAACTGAGTCTGGTCACGCATGGCACGCCGCCATTCCAGTTCCAGGTACTCGTCGAAATGGCGACGGTTGGACAGCCCGGTGAGGCCATCGGAGTTCATCAGCCGTTGCAGCACCAGGTTGGTGTCCAGCAGTTGTTGCTGGCTGACCCGCAACGCACGGTACGCCGCATCCCGCTGCAACAGGGTCATATAGGAGCGCGAGTGATAGCGAATGCGCGCCACCAATTCGATATTATCCGGCAACTTCACCAGGTAATCATTGGCCCCGGCCGAAAACGCCGCGCTCTTGATCAGCGGGTCTTCCTTGGTGGAAAGCACGATGATCGGGATATTCTGCGTGGCCGGGTGGTTGCGGTATTCGCGCACCAGGGTCAGGCCATCGAGGCCGGGCATTACCAGGTCTTGCAGGATAACGGTCGGCTTGATGCGGATCGCCTGGGCAATCGCCTGGTGCGGATCGGCGCAGAAGTGGAAGTCGATATTTTCTTCATGGGCCAGGCCACGCCGCACGGCTTCGCCGATCATGGCCTGGTCGTCGACCAATAACACCATGGCGGCATTTTCGTCGGTCTTGATGTCGTCGATCTGTAAATCATTCATGTGCAGTCACCTGAATTACTGCCTGCAAGCCAGCACCGCGAGAGGCCTTGTTCATTTGGCAAAGACCTCCAGCAATCGGGGCGCAATTCTATCCAGTGGGCGAATTTCAACAGCAGCATCTATCGCCGCCGCCGCTTTGGGCATGCCGTACACCGCCGAGCTCTGCTGATCCTGGGCGATGGTCAAATAACCTTGTTCACGCAGCAATTTCAGGCCCTGGGCCCCGTCGCGCCCCATGCCGGTCAGCAGTACGCCGACGGCATCGCCATTCCAGTGGCTGGCCACGCTTTCGAAAAACACGTCGATCGACGGCCGGTAAATCTCGTTCACCGGCTCTGCCGTATAGGCTAGCGTGCCATTCTTCAATAAACGAATGTGGTGGTTGGTACCGGCCAGCAGCACCACCCCGCTTTGCGGTGGCTCACCCTCGCGGGCCAGGCGTACCGGCAGGCCGGAGGCGCTGCTCAGCCACTCGGCCATGCCGGCGGCGAACACCTGGTCCACATGCTGCACCAGCACGATGGCGGCGGGAAAGTCCTGGGGCAAGCCCTTGAGCAGGATTTCCAGGGCAGCCGGGCCACCTGCCGAAGACCCGATGGCCACCAGGCTCTGGCGTTTTCCGGTAGTCCGCGGCGTGACGGTTTCGGCGCGTACACGGCTGCCGCGCTGGCCGATCAGCCAGCCGATATTGAGGATCTTGCGCAGCAGCGGCGCCGCCGCATCCTTGGGATTGCCCACGCCCAGCGTCGGCGTGTCCACCACGTCCAGGGCGCCATGGCCCATGGCTTCGAACACCCGGCTGACGTTGGCCTGGCGGTCGACGGTCACGATGACGATGGCGCACGGGGTCTCGGCCATGATCTGGCGGGTAGCCTCCACGCCGTCCATCACCGGCATGATCAGGTCCATCAGGATCAGGTCCGGGGTCAGCTCGGCGCAGCGCTGCACCGCTTCCAGGCCGTTGCTGGCCACCCACACCACTTCGTGCGCGGGCTCGAAACTCAAGGCGCGGCGCAGGGCCTCTACCGCCAGGGGCATGTCATTGACGATCGCAATCCTCATGCCCGTGCGCCTCCGATCAGTTCCACTACGGCGTCCAGCAGGGCGTCATCGTGGAAACTGGCTTTGGCTAAATAATAGTCGGCGCCGGCGTCCAGTCCACGACGTCGGTCTTCTTCACGGTCTTTGTAGGACACCACCATCACCGGCAACGATTGCAGGCGACTGTCACGGCGCAAGAGTGTGACCAATTCAATACCGTCCATACGAGGCATATCAATATCAGTGATCAACAGGTCAAAGTCTTCGGAACGCAAGGCGTTCCAGCCGTCCATCCCATCGACCGCCACGGCCACTTCATAACCACGATTAAGCAGCAATTTGCGTTGCAGTTCGCGCACTGTCAGCGAGTCGTCCACCACCAGCACCCGCTTGCGCGGTGCCTCGGTGGTTTGCTGGCTGCGCCGGGCAATGCGCTCCAAGCGGCCGGTGTTGAGCAGTTTGTCCACCGAGCGCAGCATGTCTTCGACGTCGACGATCAACACCACCGAGCCGTCGTCCAGCAAGGCACCGGCGGAAATATCCTGGACCTTGCCCAGGCGATCATCCAGCGGCAACACCACCAGCGTACGCTCGCCGACAAAGCGCTCCACGGCAATCCCATACACCGCATCACGCTCGCGGATCACCACCACTTTGAGGGTGTCCGACTGACTCTGCCCCGCCGGGCGTTGCAACAACTGGCTGGCGGCGACCAGCCCGACATGCCGGCCCTCGTGCCAGAAATGCTGGCGACCCTCCAGTTGCACGATGTCGTCGGGCGCCAGGTCGCACATGCGTTCGATATGGGCCAGCGGGAACGCGTAGGCTTCTTCGCCGACCTCCACCACCAGGCTGCGCACCACCGACAGGGTCAGCGGCACCTCCAGGTGGAAACGACTGCCCTGCCCTGCCGTTTGCTCCAGCACCACCGCACCACGCAGTTGGCGGACCATATGCTGCACCGCATCCAGGCCGACCCCGCGCCCGGACACTTCGGTGACCTTGTCGCGCAGGCTGAAACCCGGCAGGAACAGGAACGTCAGCAGTTCTTCTTCGCTCAGGCGCAGGGCGGTTTCCACCGGTGACAGGTGCCGGTCGACGATGGTGCCGCGCAGGCGCTCCAGGTCGACGCCATTGCCGTCATCGCTCAATTCCAGCACCAGCAACCCGGCCTGATGGGAGGCGCGCAGGCGGATCAAACCTTCCGCCGGCTTGCCCGCCAGCAGACGTTGTTCAGGCATTTCGATGCCGTGGTCGACGGCATTGCGCAATAAATGAGTGAGTGGCGCTTCGAGCTTTTCCAGCACGTCGCGGTCGACCTGGGTCTTTTCGCCTTCGATCTCCAGGCGTACCTGTTTGCCCAGGCTGCGACCGAGGTCGCGCACCATGCGCACTTGCCCGGCCAGCACATCGGCAAACGGGCGCATGCGACAGGCCAGCGCGGTGTCATACAGCACTTGGGCGCGCTGGCCGGCTTGCCAGCCAAACTCGTCCAGTTCAGCGGTTTTTTCCGCCAGCAGGGCCTGGGCTTCGCTGAGCAGGCGGCGGGTGTCGGCCAGGGCTTCCTGGGCTTCGAGCGGCAATTGTTGAGTCTTGAGTTGCCCGTCCAGCGTATCCAGCGCTCGCACGCTCTGGCTCTGAAGGCGCTTGAGACGCTGCAGGCTGGCCAGATACGGCTTGAGCCGTTGGGTCTCCACCAGGGATTTACTCGACAGGTCGAGCAGGCTGTTCAAACGCTCGGCGGTCACCCGCAGCACGCGCTCGCCGCCTTCGGTCATGCGTTTGTTCTGGCGTGGCGGCTCGGCGACCACCGGCGGCGCGGGCTCCGGTTCGGGTTCGGGCTCCGGCAGCAGTGTTTCGACGATGGGCGCCGGCTCTGGCACAGGCGCCTGGGACGGGTCCAGCAAGCGCTCCATCAACGCCACATAGGCGTCGATGTCAGCCGGCCCCACGTCATTGCCCGGCGTGGCGATGCGCATCAGCAGGTCGGTGCCTTGCAGCAGCGCATCGATATGCTCGGGTTGCAGGTACAGGCGACCTTCCTGGGCACTGACCAGGCAATCTTCCATGACGTGGGATACGCTGACCCCGGCGTCCACCCCAACGATCCGCGCGGCGCCTTTGAGCGAGTGCGCCGCGCGCATGCATGCTTCAAGCTGATCGGCCTGGGTCGGGTTGCGTTCCAGGGCCAGCAGGCCCGCGCTCAATACCTGAGTCTGCGCATCGGCTTCCAGGCTGAACAGTTCCAGCAGCGAGGCATCGCGCATCTGGTCGGGGGTCATGTGAGGCTCCGGGTCACGGCAGACAACAATTGCGCCTCGTCCAGCCAACGCAGGCTGCGGCCTTTCCACTGCAACACCCCTTGGGTGTAGCGCGCACTGGCCTGGGTGCCCGAGACCGAGGCGGCCTTCAAGGTGCGCTCATCGATGGCATGGATGCCGTCGACTTCATCCACCGGCACCACCACCGGACCATCCTGCGCGGCGATGATCAACATGCGCGGCATGATGCGCCCACCGCTGGCGCCGTTGCCGGTGGCATCCAGGCCCAGCAGTTCCACCAGCGACAGGCACGCCACCAGCGCACCACGGACATTGGCCACGCCGAGCAAGGCGCGGGAACGCTGGTGGGGCAGCGAATGAATCGGTTGCAGCGGCGCAACTTCCACCAGGCAGCGGGTGGCAATGCCCAGCCATTCCTCACCGAGGCGGAACATCAGCAGGGAGCGGGTGACCACGTCTTCGCCGACGTCAGCAGCGGCAACCGGACGATGATCATCCTGCTGCAAGGCATAGCGGTCCAGCAAACGTGTGGCCGCTGCCGAGTACACCGAGCAGTTGCGGCAGTGAATATGGTCCGCCAGCAGCGGGCAGGACTTGTCGCCATGGATGCCGATGCGGTTCCAGCAGTCGTCGATGGCTTGGGTATCGGCCAGGGTCAGGTCCAGCCCTGCGGTATCGAGTGCGTCGGTGTTACTCATCGTTTGGACTCACTGTCAGCTCGCTCACTCCGCGCGGCACGCGCCTGCAAGCGGCGCGCCCCCGCACTGTCGCCCTGGGACTCGAGCAACGCCGCCAGGTGCATCAAGGCCTGCGGGTGCTGGGGTTCCAGGTACAAGGCTTTTCGATAATAACCCTGGGCTTCCAGGGCGCTGCCGGCCACATCGCTGAGCAGCCCCAGCCAGTAGAACACCTGGGCGGCCGGCGGATGGTTACTCAAATACTGTTCGCATGCAGCGCGGGCTTCGGCGCTTTTGCCTTCGTTGGCCAGGGTAGCGATGCGGCTGAGCAAGTCGCCCGCATCGGTTTGCACCGTCTTGATCGGCACCACCTGGGCGCTGGCCTTGCTGAAAGGCCGTGGCTTGCTCGGGATCGGTGCCGCACTGCGTTGCGGGACGGGCGCGGCGCTCGGCACAAATACCGGCTCGGGCTTGACCGGCTCGGCATGCCGACTGAACGCAAAGGACTGCGGCACACCAATCGAACGCATGCCGTGGCGCCCCAGCAGGCTGCCCTCGGCCGGACCGATAAACAGCACGCCGTCCACGTGGGTCAGGCCCTTGAGCACCTCGAACACTTGTTTCTGGGTCGGCTGGTCGAAGTAGATCAGCAGGTTGCGGCAGAACACGAAGTCGTAGCTCGCCTCATTGGCCAGCAGTGTCGGGTCGAGCAGGTTGCCGACTTGCAGGCGCACCTGTTCGCGCACGCGGTCGGCAATGTGATAACCGTCACCGTACTCGGTGAAATGGCGGTCACGGAAGGCGATATCGCCGCCGCGAAAGGAGTTTTTGCCATACACCCCACGCCGTGCGCGCTCCACCGACAACGGGCTGACATCCACGCCCTGCACCTTGAACTGATGCGGCGCCAGCCCGGCGTCCAGCAACGCCATGGCGATCGAGTAAGGTTCTTCACCGGTGGAGCACGGCAGGCTGAGGATGCGCAGTGCGCGCATCTGCTTGATTTCGGCCAGGCGCGCCTTGGCCAGGCGGGCCAGGGTCGCAAAGGATTCGGGGTAACGGAAAAACCAGGTTTCCGGGACGATCACCGCTTCGATCAGCGCTTGCTGTTCATCCTGGGAGCTTTGCAGGTGCTGCCAGTATTCACCGGGGGTCTGCGCGTTGACCGCCTGAGTGCGTTGGCGCACCGCCCGCTCGATGATGGCTTCGCCGACCGAGGCAACGTCCAGGCCGATGCGTTCTTTCAGGAAGGCAACGAACCGCGGATCGTGGCTCATAGGCTCAACCCGGGGCAAAACAGCACGGCGCGCACGTCGTCGGTCAGCAGGTCATTCACGCCGATCCATTGCATCAGGCCCTGCGCATCGTCGCGCACCGGTCCCAGGTACGGCGCCTGGCGGTTGTCCAGGCCATAGGGCTGGAACTGGGCCGGGTCGCAGCGCAGGGTGTCGGTGGCCTGCTCCAGGATCAACCCCAGCCAACGCGGCTCGCGCCAGGGCTCTGGCTGGTAATTGACCAGCACCAGCCGCGTGCTGGTACGCGCCTGGGCAGCGGTGCCGAAAGTCAGGGCGCTGAGGTCGATCACCGGCACCAGCGCGCCGCGATGGGCAAAGATGCCCGCCACCCAGAGCGGCGCATGGGCAATCGGTTTCAATGGCAGGCGCGGCAGCACCTCGGCCACTTCCGTGGCCTTGAGGGCATAACGTTCGTTGCCGATGTGGAACACCAGGAACAACGCCTTTTTCGCTGCCGGGACGGCGCCGCGTTTAGCCGCGAGGTCGCTCATCAGACTTTGAAACGCGACACGCCGCTGCGCAGACCGACCGCCACCTGGCTCAGCTCATCGATGGCAAAGCTGGCCTGGCGCAGGGACTCGACGGTCTGGCTGCTGGCATCGCCCAGTTGCACCAGGGCGTGGTTGATCTGCTCGGCACCGGTGGCCTGGGCCTGCATGCCTTCATTGACCATCAACACCCGCGGCGCCAGCGCCTGTACCTGGTGGATGATCTGCGACAGTTGCTCGCCCACTTGCTGCACTTCGAACATGCCGCGGCGTACTTCTTCGGAGAACTTGTCCATGCCCATCACGCCCGCCGACACCGCCGACTGGATCTCGCGCACCATCTGCTCGATGTCGTAGGTGGCCACGGCAGTCTGGTCGGCCAGACGCCGCACTTCGGTGGCAACCACGGCAAAACCACGCCCGTATTCACCGGCTTTCTCGGCTTCAATGGCGGCATTCAACGACAGCAGGTTGGTCTGGTCGGCGACCTTGACGATGGTCACCACCACCTGGTTGATGTTGCCGGCCTTCTCATTGAGGATCGCCAGCTTGGCGTTGACCAGGTCGGCGGCGCCCATCACCGAGTGCATGGTTTCTTCCATGCGCGCCAGGCCTTGCTGGCCGGAACCGGCGGCAACCGAGGCCTGGTCGGCGGCGGTGGACACTTCGGTCATGGTGCGCACCAGGTCCTTGGAGGTGGCCGCGATCTCGCGGGAGGTAGCGCCGATCTCGGTGGTGGTGGCGGCAGTTTCGGTGGCGGTGGCCTGTTGCTGCTTGGAGGTGGCGGCAATCTCGGTCACCGAGGTGGTCACCTGCACCGACGAGCGCTGGGCCTGGGACACCAGGGCCGTGAGCTCGGTCATCATGTCGTTGAAGCCGGTTTCGACCGCGCCGAACTCGTCCTTGCGCTCCAGGTTCAAGCGTTTGCTCAGGTCACCGTCGCGCATGGTTTCGAGGATATCGACGATGCGCTGCATCGGCGCCATGATCGCGCGCATCAGCAGCAGGCCGCACAGGCCGGCAGCGAGGATTGCCAGGGCCAGCGATACAAACATGCTGATTTTCGCGGCGGATACTGCATCATCAATCGCGTTGGTCGCACGGTCGGCGACGTTCTTGTTCTCGGTGATGATGTCGTTGAGCTTCATGCGGCCTGCGACCCAGCTTGGCGTCATCTGCGTGTCGAACAGCTTGCGTGCGCCAGCTATGTCCTTGTTCTGCAGGCGCTCTACGACGGCAGCCAGCGCCTTGTTGTAGGCCTGGTGCTGGATTTCGAATTTATCGAACTCGGCCTGGTCCTCGCCTCCACTGATGGTCGCCTGGTAGTTGGCCATCTGCTGCAGGATGCGTGCTTCATAGGACTTGAAGTCGGCTTTGTCGGTGTCGGTGAGACCCTTGTCTTCACGCAGGCCGATCAACTCCAGGGTCTGCAGGTAACTGTCGACCCACGCGCTACGGATCATGGAGCTGAGGTAGACCCCGGGCACCGCGTCGTCGCGCACCGCGACTTCACTGGTTTCGATCTTCAGCAACCGTGAATAGGAGACCACGACCATTAACAGCATGATGGCGATAATGACCGCAAAACTTGCCAGGATGCGTTGGCGCAAGGTCCAGTTCTTCACAGTAATTCCTCGGAGGGCCATTCAAATGGAGGGGAGTATAGCTGAGCAGAAGCCCTCATTTATCAACGGGTTTTGCTGTAGCGTCCACAGAATGCAAATGTGCGAGGAGGCTTGCCCCCGATGGCGATGTGCCAACCAACTGTAAATAGGCTGAAACACCGCTACCGGGGGCAAGCCCCCTCGCACATTTTGATCGCTGCACGCCCCGTCTTTACGCGTTCAGCCGCACCTGTTTTTCCAGTTCCAGCTTCAAGCCGGGCTCGAGCTTCAGTTGGCGGGCCAGCTCGTCAAGGTAGGCTTTCTCCATGAAGTTCTCCTCGTCCACCAGCATCACGCTGGCGATGTACATCTCGGCCGCCATTTCCGGAGTGCCGGCAGCCCGCGCCACATCGGCCGGGTCCAGGGGTTTGTTGAGTTCGGCGTGCAGCCAGCTTTGCAGCTCGCGGTCGTTGTCCAGTTTGGTGAATTCGCCTTCGATCAGCGCACGCTCGCGCTCGTCCACATGGCCATCGGCTTTGGCCGCCGCAACCAGCGCCTTGAGGATGCCCTGACTGTGTTGCTCGACCTGGGCCGGTGGCAGGCGATCGATAGTCTGTGGTTCGCCCTGGGGCGCGCTGGCCTGATTGGCCTGCCAGTTGCCGTAGGCCTTGTAGGCGATAACGCCCAACGCCGCCAAACCGCCGTAGGTCAGCGCCTTGCCGCCGAATTTACGCGCCTTCTTGTTGCCCAGCAGCAGGCCCATGGCCCCCGCCGCCAGCGCGCCGCCGCCAGCACCACCGAGCAGGCTGCCCAGGCCGCCACCGCCGAGCAGACCGCCCAGAGCACCTTTGTCGTCCTGTCTACGCTGGCCGCCAGCCTTGTTTTGCAGCATGTCCTGGCCAGACTTGAGCAACTGATCGAGCAATCCACGGGTATTCATTCGCAGCCTCCAGACACTTGGGTTCATAGGACCAATAGGCCCCCAGCGTAAAACTAAGTGCCAAAAAGCCCTGATCTAGAGTGCTTCCAGATGTAACGCGACCGCCCTTCACTTAAATCGATATACACTCGAACAAATCTATAAAAACACCCCACTGGTAATTCCAGCATGATGACCTTGCGTCAAATCCGGCACTTTATTGCCGTGGCCGAGACCGGTTCGATCTCCGCCGCCGCGCAGACGGCGTTTATTTCCCAGTCGACCCTGACCCTGGCGATCCAGCAACTGGAACAGGAAATCGGCGTCAACCTGTTCAACCGTCACGCCAAGGGCATGACCCTCACCCACCAGGGCCATCAGTTCCTGCGCCAGGCGCACCTGATCCTCGCCACCGTCGACAACGCCAAGCGCAGCCTGCAACAGAGCACCGACCAGGTCGCCGGGCAGTTGATCATCGGCGTGACCAGCCTGGTGGCCGGTTATTACCTGGCCGATTTGCTGACTCGCTTCCAACGCGCCTACCCCAATGTGGAAATCCGCGTGATGGAGGACGAACGCCCGTATATCGAGCATTTGCTGGTCAGCGGCGAAATCGACGTGGGCGTGTTGATCCTCTCCAACCTCGAAGACCGCCACGCCCTGCAGACCGAAGTGCTCACCCACTCCCCGCACCGGCTTTGGCTGCCCGCACAGCATCCGCTGCTGGAGCACGACAGCATCAACCTGGCCGACGTGGCGCGCGAGCCCTTGATCCAGCTGAACGTCGATGAAATGGGCCACAACGCCCAACGCCTGTGGACCAGCGCCGGCCTGCAACCGCGCGTGACCCTGCGCACCGCCTCCACCGAAGCGGTGCGAAGCCTGGTGGCGGCAGGCCTGGGCGTGTCGATCCAACCCGACATGACCTACCGCCCCTGGTCGCTGGAGGGCGACATTATTGAAGCGCGGCCGATTGCCGACCTCAGCCAGACCCTCGACGTGGGCCTGGCCTGGCGCCGTGGCACGGCGCGCCCGGCGCTGGTGGACCCGTTCCTGACCGTTGCCCGCGAACAGCCGCACCCGCGCAAGCCATCTATTTAATCGAATGCTGTATTCAGTATTTAGTATTTGTTGACCTCGCGCCTGACCTCTAGTCTCTGCTTATCCCCTAAGAGAAAGGTCAGGCCTTCGTAAGAGAACGCCCATGGCCGCACAAGAAAAGAGATCACGAAAAATGTCCGGCGCGCCCACCCCGCTGCTCACTGCGTTGCTGATCGACGGCGAACTGGTCCCGGGCCAGGGTTTTGCCGAGCCGATCCTCAACCCGGCCACCGGTGAAGTCCTCACCCAAATCGCCGAAGCCAGCGCCGAGCAGGTCGAGACCGCGATCCTTGCCGCCCACCGTGCCTTTGCCGGTTGGTCGCGGACCACGCCGCAGCAACGTTCGAACATCCTGCTGGGCATTGCCGACGCCATCGAAAAACACGCCGATTACCTGGCCCGCCTGGAGTCCCTGAACTGCGGCAAGCCGTTGCACCTCGCGCGCCAGGATGACTTGAGCGCCACCGTGGATGTGTTCCGCTTCTTCGCCGGGGCCGTGCGTTGCCAGACCGGGCAACTCAGCGGTGAATACCTGCCGGGCTACACCAGCATGGTGCGTCGCGATCCGATTGGCGTAGTGGCCTCGATTGCGCCATGGAACTACCCGCTGATGATGGCCGCGTGGAAAATCGCTCCGGCCCTGGCGGCCGGTAATACGCTGGTGTTCAAGCCATCGGAACACACGCCGCTGTCGATCCTCGCCCTCGCCCCGGTGCTCAAAGACCTGTTGCCGCGTGGCGTGATCAACATTCTGTGTGGCGGCGGCGAAGGCGTTGGCAGCCATCTGGTCAGCCACCCCAAGGTGCGCATGGTTTCGCTGACCGGCGACATCGTCACCGGGCAGAAGATTCTGCAGGCTGCCTCCAAGACCCTGAAACGCACGCACCTGGAACTGGGCGGCAAGGCGCCGGTGATCGTATGCAACGACGCCGACCTGCAAGCCGTGGTCGAGGGTGTGCGCGCCTACGGTTACTACAACGCCGGCCAGGACTGCACCGCCGCATGCCGCATCTACGCCCAGGCGGGTATCCACGACAAACTGGTAGCCGAGCTCGGCGCCGCTGTCAGTAGCCTGCGCTTTGCCGGCAAGCGCGACACCGACAATGAGCTGGGGCCGCTGATCAGCACACGCCAGCGCGACCGCGTGGCCAGTTTTGTCGAACGCGCCCTCGGCCAGCCACATATCGAACGCGTCACCGGCGCCGCCGTGCATTCCGGTGCCGGCTTCTATTACCAGCCGACGCTGCTGGCCGGCTGTAAACAGAACGATGAAATCGTGCAGCGCGAAGTGTTCGGCCCGGTGGTCACCGTGACGCGCTTCGACGAACTGGAACAGGCGGTGGACTGGGCCAACGACTCCGAGTACGGCCTGGCCTCGTCCGTGTGGACCCAGAACCTGGACAAGGCCATGCAAGTGGCGGCGCGTCTGCAATACGGCTGCACCTGGATCAACAGCCATTTCATGCTGGTCAGCGAAATGCCCCATGGCGGCTTGAAGCGCTCGGGGTATGGGAAGGATCTGTCCAGCGACTCGCTGCAGGACTACAGCGTGGTGCGACACATCATGGCGCGCCACGGCCAGCATCTTTAAAACAACAACTAAGCTCTTGCGTTACCGGTTCAAACAACTGCCCCGACCATAATTAAAGAAGAGGGAACCCCAATGTCTGCGCACAAGACCGCACTGCTCAGTGCTTTGACTACCGCGCTGCTGGCCAGCGCCAGCCTGCAGGCCGCCGAACCGCTCAAAGCGGTGGGTGCCGGTGAAGGCCAACTGGATATCGTCGCCTGGCCCGGCTATATCGAACGCGGCGAAAGCGACAAGGCCTACGACTGGGTCAGCGGTTTCGAGAAGGAAACCGGCTGCAAGGTCAACGTGAAAACCGCCGCTACCTCTGACGAAATGGTCAGCCTGATGGCCAAGGGTGGCTATGACCTGGTGACCGCGTCGGGCGATGCGTCGCTGCGGCTGATCGTCGGCAAACGGGTGCAGCCAATCAATACCGCACTGATCCCCAACTGGAAGAACATCGACCCCCGCCTGAAAGACGCGCCGTGGTACGTGGTTGGCCAGCAAACCTACGGCACCCCGTACCAGTGGGGGCCAAACGTGTTGATGTACAACACCAACGTATTCAAGACCGCGCCCACCAGCTGGAATGTGCTGTTCGACGCGCAGAACCTGCCGGACGGCAAGCCGAACAAAGGCCGCGTGCAGGCGTATGACGGCCCGATCTACATCGCCGACGCGGCGCTGTACCTCAAGTCGGCCAAGCCGGAACTGGGCATCCAGAACCCGTACGAACTCACCGAAACACAGTACAAGGCCGTGCTTGAATTGCTGCGCGCCCAGCAACCGCTGATCCACCGCTACTGGCACGACACCACCGTGCAAATGAGTGACTTCAAGAACGAAGGCGTGGTGGCCTCCAGCGCCTGGCCGTATCAGGTCAACGGCCTGCAGAACGAGAAGCAGCCGATTGCCTCGACCATTCCGAAGGAAGGCGCCACCGGCTGGGCCGACACCACCATGCTGCATGCCGAAGCCAAGCACCCGAACTGTGCCTACAAATGGATGGACTGGTCGCTGCAACCGAAGGTCCAGGGCGATGTGGCCGCCTGGTTCGGCTCCCTGCCGGCGGTGCCGGCGGCGTGCCAGGCAAGCGAATTGCTCGGCGCCGAAGGCTGCAAGACCAACGGCTTCGACCAGTTCGACAAGATCGCCTTCTGGAAAACCCCGCAGGCGGAAGGCGGCAAGTTCGTGCCCTACAGCCGCTGGACCCAGGATTACATCGCGATCATGGGTGGCCGCTAGACACCATCGGTCTCCTGTGGGAGGGGGCTTGCCCCCGAGTGCAGTGTGTCAGCCAGCACATCTGTAACTGATCCACTGCTTTCGGGGGCAAGCCCCCTCCCACATTGACCGCATTCACAGATGTTTTGTTTTTTCAGAAGTCCAGGCCGGGCCGCTGCGACGACCCGTGCCTTTTCGGAGCACCGCACCATGACACTTGCAGTCCAATTCACTCACGTTTCCCGTCAGTTCGGCGAAGTGAAAGCCGTTGACCGGGTTTCCATCGATATCCAGGACGGCGAGTTCTTTTCCATGCTCGGGCCTTCCGGCTCGGGCAAGACCACCTGCCTGCGCCTGATCGCCGGGTTCGAGCAGCCGAGCGCAGGCTCGATCCGTATCCACGGCGAGGAAGCCGCCGGCTTACCGCCCTACCAGCGCGACGTGAACACCGTGTTCCAGGATTACGCGCTGTTCCCCCATATGAATGTGCGCGACAACGTCGCCTACGGCCTCAAGGTCAAGGGCGTGGGCAAGACCGAGCGCCTCAACCGCGCCGAAGAAGCCCTGGCCATGGTCGCCCTCGGCGGCTACGGCGAGCGCAAGCCGGTGCAGCTCTCCGGCGGTCAACGCCAACGGGTGGCCCTGGCCCGCGCCCTGGTCAATCGCCCGCGTGTGTTGTTGCTGGATGAACCCCTGGGCGCCCTCGACCTCAAGCTGCGCGAGCAGATGCAGAGCGAACTGAAAAAGCTGCAACGCCAGCTGGGCATCACCTTTATCTTCGTGACCCACGACCAGACCGAAGCGCTGTCGATGTCCGACCGCGTCGCAGTCTTCAACAAAGGTCGCATCGAGCAGGTCGACACCCCGCGCAACCTGTACATGAAACCGGCCACCGCCTTCGTCGCCGAGTTCGTCGGCACCTCCAACGTGATTCGCGGCGAGCTGGCGCAGCGCCTCAGCGGCAGCACGCAACCCTTCTCGATCCGCCCGGAACACGTGCGCTTCGCCGAGGGCCCGCTGGGCGCCGGCGAAGTGGAAATCAGCGGCCTGCTCCACGACATCCAGTACCAGGGCAGCGCCACCCGCTATGAACTGAAACTGGAAAACGGCCAGGCGCTGAACATCAGCCAGGCCAACAACCAGTGGCTGGACATCAGCAGCGGCCACCAGGTCGGCCAGTCCATCACCGCCCGTTGGGCGCGGGAAGCCATGACCCCGCTGACCGACAGCGCAGGCGAGGTGTGACATGAGCCTGGCTATTTCCCACCCGCCGATGCGCAGGTTTTCCAACCTGCTCTACCGCAAGCCCGACCTCTACCTGGCAATGCTGCTAGTGCCGCCGCTGATCTGGTTCGGCGCGATCTACCTCGGTTCGTTGCTGACCCTGCTGTGGCAAGGTTTCTATACCTTCGACGACTTCACCATGGCGGTCACGCCAGACCTGACCCTGGCCAACTTCGCCGCGCTGTTCCAGCCGTCGAACTTCGACATCATTGTGCGCACCTTGAGCATGGCGATCGTGGTATCGATCGCCAGTGCCATCGTGGCCTTCCCCATCGCTTACTACATGGCGCGCTACACCACGGGCAAGACCAAGGCGTTCTTCTACATCGCGGTGATGATGCCGATGTGGGCCAGCTATATCGTCAAGGCTTATGCCTGGACCTTGCTGCTGGCCAAGGGCGGCGTGGCGCAGTGGTTCGTGCAGCACCTGGGCCTGGAGCCTGTGTTGCAGTTCGTGCTGGGCGTTCCCGGCGTGGGCGGCAGTACCTTGAGCACCTCGCATCTGGGACGGTTCATGGTGTTTGTCTATATCTGGCTGCCGTTCATGATCCTGCCGATCCAGGCGTCCCTGGAGCGTTTGCCGCCGTCCTTGCTGCAAGCCTCTGCCGACCTGGGCGCCAAACCGCGCCAGACCTTCATGCAGGTGATATTGCCGCTGTCGGTGCCAGGGATTGCCGCAGGTTCCATCTTCACCTTCTCGCTGACCCTGGGCGATTTCATCGTGCCGCAACTGGTCGGCCCGCCCGGCTACTTCGTCGGCGGCATGGTCTACGCGCAGCAAGGCGCCATCGGCAACATGCCCATGGCAGCGGCGTTCACCCTGGTGCCGATCGTGCTGATCGCGGTTTACCTGTCCATCGTCAAACGCCTGGGGGCCTTCGATGCACTCTGAAAAATCCTCATTGGGCCTGAAGATCGCCGCCTGGGGCGGGTTGGTGTTTCTGCACTTCCCGATCCTGATCATCTTTCTTTATGCCTTCAACACCGAAGAAGCTGCGTTCAGCTTTCCGCCCCAGGGCTTCACCCTGAAGTGGTTCAGCGTGGCGTTCGCGCGGCCGGACGTACTGGAGGCGATCAAGCTGTCGCTGCAGATCGCCGCCATCGCCACGCTGATCGCCATGGTGCTCGGCACGCTGGCCTCGGCGGCGCTGTATCGCCGCGAGTTCTTCGGCAAGCAAGGCGTGTCGCTGATGTTGATCCTGCCGATTGCCCTGCCGGGGATCATCACCGGTATCGCACTGCTGGCGACGTTCAAGACGCTGGGTATCGAGCCTGGGATGTTCACCATCATCGTCGGCCACGCGACCTTTTGCGTGGTGATCGTCTACAACAACGTCATCGCCCGCTTGCGCCGCACCTCCCACAGCCTGATCGAGGCCTCGATGGACCTGGGCGCCGACGGCTGGCAGACCTTCCGCTACATCATCATGCCCAACCTGGGCTCGGCGCTGCTGGCCGGCGGCATGCTCGCCTTTGCATTGTCGTTCGACGAAATCATCGTCACCACCTTCACCGCCGGCCACGAGCGCACCTTGCCGCTGTGGCTGCTCAACCAGTTGAGCCGCCCGCGGGATGTGCCGGTGACCAACGTGGTGGCGATGCTAGTGATGCTGGTAACGATGTTCCCGATTCTCGGTGCCTATTACCTGACCCGCGGCGGTGAAAGCGTGGCCGGGAGTGGCGGTAAATAATTGTTTGAAGAGGACATGGCTATGCAAACCAAACTGCTGATCAACGGCCAACTGGTCGAAGGCGAAGGCCCGGCGCAGGCTGTATTCAACCCGGCTCTGGGCCGCGTACTGGTAGAAATCAAGGAAGCCAGCGAAGCCCAGGTCGACGCCGCCGTGCGCGCCGCCGATGCAGCCTTCGAAGGCTGGTCGCAAACCGCGCCCAAGGATCGTTCGCTGCTGCTGCTGAAACTGGCGGACGTGATCGAGGCCCACGGCGAAGAGCTGGCCAAGCTGGAATCGGACAACTGCGGCAAGCCCTACAGCGCCGCGCTCAACGATGAAATCCCGGCGATTGCCGATGTATTCCGTTTCTTTGCCGGCGCCAGCCGTTGCATGAGCGGTTCGGCCGGCGGTGAATACCTGCCCGGCCACACGTCGATGATCCGCCGCGACCCGGTGGGGGTGATCGCCTCCATCGCGCCGTGGAACTACCCGCTGATGATGGTCGCCTGGAAAATCGCCCCGGCCCTCGCCGCCGGTAATACCGTGGTGCTCAAGCCGTCGGAGCAAACCCCGCTGACCGCATTGCGCATGGTCGAACTGGCCGCTGAAATCTTCCCGGCCGGCGTGCTCAACCTGGTGTTCGGCCGTGGGCCTACCGTGGGCAGCCCACTGGTGACGCACCCTAAAGTGCGCATGGTGTCGCTGACCGGCTCCATCGCCACCGGCGCAAACATCATCTCCAGCACCGCCGACAGCGTGAAACGCATGCACATGGAGTTGGGTGGCAAGGCGCCAGTGATCATCTTCAACGATGCGGACATCGACGCCGCCGTGGAAGGCATTCGTACCTTCGGTTTCTACAACGCCGGCCAGGATTGCACGGCGGCCTGCCGGATTTACGCGCAGGCGCAGATCTACGACAAGTTCGTCGAAAAACTCGGCGCGGCGGTCGCCAGCATCAAGTATGGATTGCAGGATGACCCGGCCACGGAGTTGGGCCCATTGATTACTGCGCAACATCGCGACCGTGTTGCCGGGTTTGTCGAACGCGCCGTGGCGCAACCGCACATTCGCCTGGTCACGGGTGGCAAGGCGGTGGAAGGCAATGGTTTCTTCTTTGAACCCACCGTGCTGGCCGACGCACAGCAGGACGACGAGATCGTGCGCCGCGAAGTATTCGGGCCGGTGGTCTCAGTGACCAAGTTCAACGACGAAGCGCAGGTGCTGGGCTGGGCCAACGATTCGGACTACGGCCTGGCGTCGTCCGTATGGACCGCCGATGTAGGACGTGCCCACCGCCTGGCGGCACGCCTGCAGTACGGCTGCACCTGGGTGAACACCCACTTCATGCTGGTCAGCGAAATGCCTCACGGCGGTCAGAAACTGTCTGGCTATGGCAAGGACATGTCCATGTACGGGCTGGAGGACTACACCACCGTGCGTCATGTGATGTTCAAGCACTGACGATTCAACCCGGCATTCCCTCTGGATGCCGGGAACCTATAACAATAATTTTCAGGATCCCCCATGGATATCACCCGCCGCGACTTCCTCAACGGCGTCGCTGTCACCCTCGCCGCCGGCATGACCCCACTGCAAATCCTGCAAGCCGCCCCTGATGGCCGTTACTACCCACCCACCCTTACCGGCCTGCGCGGCAGCCATGCGGGCTCGTTCGAAGTGGCGCACCAGATGGGCTGGGAAAAGAAGGTGTTCGACACCGACAAGCTGCCGGTCACCGAAGACTATGACTTGGTCGTCGTGGGCGGTGGCTTGAGTGGGCTGTCGGCGGCGTGGTTCTATCGCGAGAAGCACCCCAAGGCGAAGATCCTGATCCTGGAAAACCACGACGACTTCGGCGGCCACGCCAAGCGCAATGAATTCCAGGCCGGTGGCCGCATGATCATCGGCTACGGTGGCAGCGAGGCGTTCCAGTCGCCCAATCACCTGTACAGCAAGGAAGTGAACGGGCTGCTGAAAAAGCTCGGCGTGAACATCAAGCGCTTCGAAACCGCCTTCGACCGCCGGTTCTACCCCGGTCTCGGGCTGTCGCGCGGGGTGTTTTTCGACAAGGAGAACTTCGGCGAAGACAAACTGGTGACCGGCGACCCGACGCCGATGGTCGCCGACGACATCGCCCCCGACCAACTCAACGCACGGGCCATCCGCGATTTCATCAATGACTTCCCGTTGCCGGCGGCAGACCGTCAGGCCCTGATCGAGCTGCACACCGCACCCAAGGACTACCTGCCGGGCAAGACCGCCAAAGAAAAGGCCGACTACCTGGCAGCCACCAGCTACCGCGATTTCCTGCTCAAGAACGTCGGTTTGTCGGAAGGCGCGGTGAAGTACTTCCAGAGCCGCACCAACGACTTCATGGCGCTGAGCATTGATGCCGTGGCGTCGGCCGATGCCTACAGCGTGGGTTTCCCAGGTTTTGCAGGGATGAACCTGGCGCCAATCAGCGAAGAAGCGGCAGCCGAAATGGAAGAGCCCTACATCTATCACTTCCCGGACGGCAATGCGTCGGTGGCACGGTTGCTGGTACGCAGCCTGATCCCGGGCGTGGCGCCGGGACATACCATGGACGATATCGTGCTGGCGGCATTCGACTACGCCAGGCTCGACCAACCCAAGGCGGCGGTGCGGCTGCGCTTGAACAGTACGGCGGTCAGTGTGCGTAACGTCGGCGACGGTGTGCATATCGACTACAGCCGTGGCGGCCAACTCACACAGGTGCGTGGAAAACGCTGCATCCTGGCCTGCTACAACATGATGATTCCGTATTTGTTGAAGGATTTGCCGGCACCGCAGGCTCACGCCTTGAGCCAGAACGTGAAGTACCCGCTGGTGTACACCAAGGTGGTTATCCGCAATTGGCAGTCCTTCCAGAAGCTCGGCGTTCACGAGATTTACGCGGCAACCCAGCCCTACAGCCGGATCAAACTGGACTACCCGGTGAGCATGGGCGGCTATGACCACCCGCGCGACCCGACGCAGCCGATCGGCTTGCACATGGTCTACGTGCCCACCAGCCCCAACAGCGGCATGAACGCCCGCGACCAGGCCCGCGCCGGGCGTGGCAAGTTGTATGGGCAGACGTTCGAACAACTGGAAGCGCAGTTGCGTGACCAGTTGCAACGCATGCTCGGGCCCGGCGGTTTCAATCATGAGACCGATATTCTGGCGATCACTGTCAACCGCTGGTCACACGGTTATGCGAGCTTCTCCAACAGCTTGTTCGATCAAGCCGATGAAACCGAAGCGTGGATGCAGCTGGCGAAAAAGCCGGTGGGGCATGTGAGCATCGCCAACTCGGATGCGGCGTGGAGTGCGTATGCCCATGCGGCGATTGATGAGGCTTACCGGGCGGTGGGTGAAGTCACCTGAAATGCAGTCTGAATGTGGGAGGGGGCTTGCCCCCGATTGACTTGGACCTGCGCAGTATTCAGTGACTGGCACACCGCTATCGGGGGCAAGCCCCCTCCCACATTTGGATCTTCATATTTCTTAAGTAATGTGTTCGACCACAGAGTCGGAAATGTCTTGTCGCATTTGCAACGCCATCACCACGCTATCAATCAATTTTCCTACGTCATCGAACCGCTTAAGCTATCCGGCGTCTGTTTAATGTCCGTTGCGTTTGGTCGAAGGCATGTCCGAACCGTAATTTCTGATCCGCTACGTGCCAGGAACGGCGCGGGATTTGCTCACGACAGGTTGTCTCTATGCACCGCAGGAATTTGCTCAAAGCGTCCATGGCCATTGCGGCTTACACCGGCTTGTCGGCCAGCGGCCTGCTCGCCGCCCAGGCCTGGGCCGGGAACCGTGCTGCCGATGGCAAGGCCGTGGCGTTCGACTTCGACACGCTCAAGGCCCAGGCCAAACAACTCGCCGAGACCGCTTACAAGGACACCAAACAGGTGCTGCCGCCCACGCTGGCGACCATGACCCCGCAGAATTTCAATGCCATCGGCTACGACGGCAACCATTCGCTGTGGAAGGAATTGAACGGCCAACTGGACGTGCAATTCTTCCACGTTGGCATGGGCTTCAAGACGCCGGTGCGCATGCACAGCGTCGACCCCAAGACCCGTGAAGCCCGTGAGGTGCATTTCCGCCCCTCCCTGTTCAACTATGAAAAAACCACGGTCGACACTAAGCAACTGACCGGCGACCTGGGCTTCTCCGGCTTCAAGCTGTTCAAGGCGCCGGAACTGGATCGCCATGACGTGCTGTCGTTTCTCGGTGCCAGCTACTTCCGCGCAGTGGATTCCACCGGCCAGTACGGCCTTTCTGCCCGTGGCCTGGCCATCGACACCTACGCGAAAAAACGCGAGGAATTCCCCGACTTCACGCAGTTCTGGTTCGAAACCCCGGACAAGAACGCCACCCGCTTCGTAGTCTACGCACTGCTCGACTCGCCGAGCGCCACCGGCGCGTACCGCTTCGACATCGACTGCCAGGCCAACCAGGTGGTGATGGCCATCGACGCCCATATCAATGCGCGTACCACCATCGAACAATTGGGCATCGCGCCGATGACCAGCATGTTCAGTTGCGGCACCCACGAACGCCGCATGTGCGACACCATCCACCCGCAGATCCACGATTCGGACCGCCTGGCGATGTGGCGCGGCAACGGCGAGTGGATCTGCCGACCGCTGAACAACCCGGCCAAGCTGCAATTCAACGCATTTGCCGACAAAGACCCGAAGGGGTTCGGCCTGGTGCAGACCGACCATGAGTTCGCCAGTTACCAGGACACCGTGGACTGGTACAGCAAGCGCCCGAGCCTATGGGTCGAACCGACCACCGCCTGGGGTGAAGGCTCGATCGACCTGCTGGAAATCCCGACCACCGGCGAGACCCTCGATAACATCGTGGCCTTCTGGACGCCGAAAACACCCGTGGCCGCCGGCGACTCGCTCAACTACGGCTACAAGCTGTACTGGAGCGCGCTGCCGCCGGTGAGCACACCGTTGGCGCAAGTCGATGCAACCCGTTCGGGCATGGGTGGCTTCACCGAAGGCTGGGCACCGGGTGAGCACTACCCGCAAGTCTGGGCGCGTCGTTTTGCCGTGGACTTCAAGGGCGGCGGCCTGGATCGCCTGCCGCCAGGCACCGGGATCGAGCCGGTGGTGACCTGTTCCCATGGCCAGGTGAAGGACTTCAGCGTGCTGGTGCTGGATAACATCAAGGGCTACCGCATCCTGTTCGACTGGTACCCGACCAGCGACAGCGTGGAGCCAGTTGAGCTGCGCCTGTTCATTCGCACCCAGGACCGCACTTTGAGCGAAACCTGGCTGTACCAGTACTTCCCGCCGGCGCCGGACCAGCGCAAGTACACCTGATGCACCGCGTTCCCACGCTTGCGTGGGAACGCCCCCTCTTCGGTTCAGAACCGCGACACACTCTTCATTGCCCCAATCAAATAGCGCATCGCCACCTGATCGTTCTCGGTCAGCGCTCGATACTGCGCCAGCAACTCCATTTCATCCGAGCTCAACCTTCGCCCCCGCAATGACACCCTGCGGGTCAGAAAAGACGCTACCGCACCCGCCACACCATAGGACTTGGCCATGGACTGCTTCTCCTGTTATCCAACAAATACTCCTGGTGCCCATAACCCCTTCCCGTGAAGCGCAATGCCTGCGTGGGAAAACCGACTGACTCCCTGGGCCAGAAATCAGGCTTACCCTAAGCGTAGAAACGATCTCGCCAAGCGTGCGATTTTTTTAGAGTAATCACTTAAATAATTACATCGGTAACGAATACCTACAGCGCTATCCCACGCTATGACCGTAAAAAAACCCACCGGGTCAGGGTGGGTTTCGGCGGAGCGTGTCAGGGCTCAATCTCTCAAATCCGACTCGTGGATGGGTTGGTCACGATGGGTAGCACGCTGGTACTGCGCCGGCCAGATCGCCTTGCGCCCACCCAGGTCATCATCGGCGTGCAACGGCCAGTACGGGTCGCGCAACAGCTCACGGGCAAGGAAGATAATATCGGCCTGACAGGTGCGCAGAATGTGCTCGGCCTGGGCCGGCTCGGTGATCATGCCCACGGTGCCGGTGGCGATGCCCGACTCCTTGCGCACGCGTTCGGCGAAGCGGGTCTGGTAGCCAGGGCCAGTGGGGATCTCGGCGTTGGCGGCGGTACCGCCTGACGAAACGTCGATCAGGTCCACGCCCAGCTCTTTCAGGCGACGCGCCAGTTCCACGGTTTCATCCGGGTTCCAGCCGTCTTCCACCCAGTCGGTGGCCGACACCCGCACAAACAGCGGCAGCTCCTGGGGCCAGATCTCACGCACGGCCCTGGTCACTTGCAGCACCAGGCGGATGCGGTTTTCGAACGAGCCACCGTACTGGTCCTGACGTTGGTTGCTGATCGGTGACAGGAATTGATGCAGCAGGTAACCATGGGCGGCGTGGATTTCCACCACTTCAAAACCGGCGGTCAGCGCGCGTTTGGCAGCGGCGACGAAATCGGCGATCACTTGCTGGATCTGCCCTTCGTCCAACTGCCTGGGTTGGGTGTGCTGAGGGTCGAAGGCAATCGGTGACGGCCCCACCGGCACCCAGCCGCCGTCCTCCGGCTTGACGCTGCCATGCTTGCCGATCCACGGCCGATGGGTGCTGGCCTTGCGCCCGGCGTGAGCCAGTTGAATGCCGGCCACCGCGCCCTGGGCGGCAATGAAGCGCGTGATGCGTTGCAGCGGTTCGATCTGGGCATCGTTCCAGAGACCCAGGTCCTGGGCGGTGATGCGGCCATCGGCGGTCACGGCGGTGGCTTCGGTGAAAATCAGCCCGGCGCCACCGACGGCGCGGCTGCCAAGGTGCACCAGGTGCCAGTCATTGGCCAGGCCGTCATCGCTTGAGTATTGGCACATCGGTGAGACCGCGATGCGGTTGAGCAGGGTCAATTGACGGAGGGTATAGGGTTCGAGCAGCTGACTCATGGCGCACCTCTTCTGGGTTCTGTGGGCACTATTCAAACGGTGCTTAGAGCCTAGTCGACAACGCTGGATTGCACAGGGTTCAGAAGGAAAAGCGGGAGCCGATTGCCGGCCCCCGGTTGGCTGCCGCTTACATTTCGACCTGGGTGCCCAGCTCGATCACGCGGTTTACCGGCAGTTTGAAGAAGCGCAGGTTGCCGTTGGCGTTCTTCAACATAAAAGCGAACAACGCTTCGCGCCAGCGGGCCATGCCCTTGATTCGCGAAGCGATCACCGTTTCGCGGCTGAGGAAGTAGGTGGTGCGCATCGGGCTGAAGTCCAGGCCATCCAGGTGACACAACTTCAGCGCTTCGGGCACGTCCGGCTCATCGGTGAAACCAAAGTGCAGGATCACGCGGAAGAAGCCTTCGCCATAGGAATCCACCTCGAAACGCCGTGTGGCCGGTACGCGGGGAATATCCTCGTAGACCACCGTCAGCAGCACCACTTGCTCATGCAACACCTGGTTATGCAGCAGGTTGTGCAACAGCGCGTGGGGCACGGCGTCCGGACGCGCCGTGAGGAACACGGCGGTACCCTGCACGCGATGGGGTGGTTGCACGCGGATACTGCCGATAAAGATCGGCAGCGGCAGGCCGCCTTCGTCTAGGCGCTCCACCAGCAATTGCTTGCCGCGCTTCCAGGTGGTCATCAGCACGAACAGCACAATCCCCGCCAGCACCGGGAAGGCACCGCCCTGGATGATCTTCGGCACGTTGGCGGCAAAGTACAGCCCGTCGACCAGCAGGCAGCACACCAACACCGGCACGGCCAGGATCGGTGGCCATTTCCACAGCAGCAGCATCACCGCCGACACCAGGATGGTGGTCATCAGCATGGTGCCGGTCACCGCCACGCCGTAGGCCGATGCCAGTGCGTTGGAAGATTCGAAGCCGAGCACCAGCAGGATCACGCCGACCATCAACGACCAGTTCACCGCGCCGATGTAGATCTGGCCCTGTTCGGCGCTGGAGGTGTGCTGGATATGCATACGCGGGATGTAACCCAACTGGATCGCCTGGCGCGTCAACGAGAACGCACCGGAAATCACCGCCTGGGACGCGATCACCGTGGCCAGGGTGGACAACACCACCAGCGGGATCAGTGCCCAGCTCGGGGCCAGCAGGTAGAACGGGTTGCGCGCGGCTTCCGGATCGCCCAGCAGCATCGCACCCTGGCCGAAGTAATTGAGCACCAGCGCCGGCAGCACCAGCATGAACCAGGCCCGGGCGATGGGTTTGCGCCCGAAGTGGCCCATGTCGGCATACAGCGCCTCGGCGCCGGTCAGTGCCAGCACCACCGCGCCAAGGATGGCCACGCCAATGCCGGGGTGAGCCTCGAAGAAGCGCACGGCCCATATCGGGTTCAGCGCACTGAGCACTTCAGGGTGCAGGGTGATGCCATACACACCGAGGCCACCCAGCACCAGGAACCAGGTCACCATCACCGGCCCGAACAACTTGCCGATGTGATCGGTGCCGTGCTTCTGGATCAGGAACAGCGCCACCAGCACCACCAGGGCGATGGGCACGACCCATTTCTCCAGGCCGTCGAACGCCAGTTCCAGGCCTTCAACGGCGGACAATACGGAAATGGCTGGGGTAATCATGCTGTCGCCATAGAACAGCGCCGCGCCACACAGGCCGCACACCACCAGGAAGCTGCGCAGCTTCTTGCGCTCCCCCGCCGCCCGCCGTGCCAGAGCCGTAAGGGCCATGATGCCGCCCTCGCCCTGGTTGTCGGCGCGCAGCACGAACAGCATGTACTTGATCGAGACCACCCAGATCAGCGACCAGAAGATCAGCGCCAGGATCCCCAGCACGCCATCATGGTTGACCTGAACCCCATAACCGCCGTTGAACACCTCTTTGAGGGTGTACAGCGGGCTGGTCCCGATATCGCCGTAAACCACCCCGACTGCTGCCACCAGCATGCCAATCGGCTTGGCGTTTGACTGCTCGGCACCTGCTGCCTGACTACTCGCGTGACCCATCAACCACTCCTGCCCTTTGACCTGCGGTCTTTTATTAACAACGCGTCTAAGCTGACCCTAGCATGCGCCGTTTTACTTCTCGTAACAGACGTTTTGTTGACCTTAGGGTTTTACCTACGCACAACGGCGCGAAGCATAGCGCAGCACTCGTCGCATTTCCCTGCATAAAGCTGGTCAAGTGCGCTGCCCGTCGCTAGAATTGCGCACTTTTTGATCAGAGGCGCGCCAAGCGCCCGTCCGCAGCCCTGTCGTGCCCGACGGGCGGCGTCATTCAATACCGAGGTTAGACATGTCCACCACCATCGCAAAAGCCAACCCCAAGGTTGGCTTTGTTTCCCTGGGTTGCCCGAAGGCCCTGGTCGACTCCGAGCGCATCCTCACGCAACTGCGTATGGAAGGCTACGACGTTGTGTCCACCTACCAGGACGCTGACGTGGTGGTGGTCAACACCTGCGGCTTCATCGACTCGGCCAAGGCAGAGTCGCTGGAAGTGATTGGCGAGGCCATCAAGGAAAACGGCAAGGTCATCGTGACCGGCTGCATGGGCGTGGAAGAAGGCAATATCCGCAACGTGCACCCGAGCGTGCTGGCCGTGACCGGCCCGCAGCAGTACGAACAAGTAGTCAACGCCGTGCACGAGGTGGTGCCACCGCGCCAGGACCACAACCCGCTGATCGACCTGGTACCGCCGCAAGGCATCAAGCTGACGCCGCGTCACTACGCTTACCTGAAGATTTCCGAAGGCTGCAACCATAGCTGCAGCTTCTGCATCATCCCGTCGATGCGCGGCAAGCTGGTCAGCCGTCCGGTCGGTGACGTACTCGACGAGGCCCAGCGCCTGGTCAAATCCGGTGTCAAAGAGCTGCTGGTGATCTCCCAGGACACCAGCGCCTACGGCGTCGACGTGAAATACCGCACCGGTTTCTGGAACGGCGCGCCGGTGAAAACCCGCATGACCGAACTGTGCGAAGCCTTGAGCAGCCTGGGTGTGTGGGTGCGCCTGCACTACGTCTACCCGTACCCGCACGTGGACGAGCTGATCCCGCTGATGGCCGCCGGCAAGATCCTGCCGTACCTGGACATCCCGTTCCAGCACGCCAGCCCGAAAGTGCTCAAAGCCATGAAACGCCCGGCCTTCGAAGACAAGACCCTGGCGCGCATCAAGAACTGGCGCGAGATCTGCCCGGAATTGATCATCCGTTCGACCTTCATCGTCGGTTTCCCCGGCGAAACCGAAGAAGACTTCCAGTACCTGCTGGACTGGCTGACCGAAGCCCAACTGGACCGCGTCGGCTGCTTCCAGTATTCGCCGGTGGAAGGCGCCCCGGCCAACCTGCTGGACCTGGCCGTGGTGCCGGACGACGTCAAGCAGGACCGTTGGGAGCGTTTCATGGCGCACCAGCAGGCCATCAGCTCGGCGCGCCTGCAACTGCGCATCGGCAAGGAAATCGAAGTGCTGATCGACGAAGTCGACGAGCAAGGCGCCGTTGGCCGCTGCTTCTTCGACGCGCCGGAGATCGACGGTAACGTGTTTATCGACGATGCCAGCGGCCTGAAGCCGGGCGACAAGGTCTGGTGCACCGTGACCGATGCCGATGAATACGACCTGTGGGCTGAAAAGCGCGACTGATCGGTGTAAAAATTTGAAAAAGCCCTGCTTCTGGACAAGATGCGGGGCTTTTTTAGGTCTATCGTTTTGCCCATCAACGCCGATCATCGGCAAGGGGCAGCGGGCATGCGTCAGCATTCGGTTATCCACACACCTAAAACCAGCGACTACACCGAGTTGGCGCGGATCTGGGAGGCCTCGGTACGCGCCACCCATGACTTCCTGCCGGACAGTTACATCGAGTTGCTGAAAAACCTGGTGCTGACCCGCTATCTGGATGCCGTGATGCTGATCTGCACCAAGGACGCCCGTCAGCGCATCACCGGGTTTGCCGGGGTCGCGAGCGGCAAGGTGGAGATGCTCTTCATCGACCCGCAGCACCGGGGCCAGGGCCTCGGGCGGCAGTTACTGCGCTATGCCATCGAACACCTGAATGCCGACGAACTGGATGTCAACGAGCAGAATCCCCAGGCGCTGGGGTTCTACTTCAAACAAGGCTTCGAGGTGATCGGACGCACGGAGCATGACGGCCTGGGCCAGCCTTATCCGTTACTGCATATGCGTCTGGCAACGCCTGAAACGACACTGAACAACTGTGGGAGGGGGCTTGCCCCCGATAGCCGATTACCAGCCACTGGATTCTTTGCTGATACACCGCCATCGGGGGCAAGCCCCCTCCTACATTCAGACCGGGTTGAGCCAAATAAGACCGCGCGCCCTGAAATGGAGCCGGGATTAACCGGCGCCAGGCAGGTACAATAGCCACCCCTTTTTGTTACGGCCCTTGTCATGACTGACCCCATACGCCTCTCCAAACGCCTTATCGAGCTGGTCGGTTGCTCCCGTCGGGAGGCTGAGCTGTTCATCGAAGGCGGCTGGGTCTCGGTGGACGGTGAAGTGATCGACGAACCGCAGTTCAAGGTCACCACCCAGAAGGTCGAACTCGACCCCGAGGCCAAGGCCACCGCGCCCGAGCCGGTGACCATCCTGCTGCACGCCCCGGTCGGCGTGGATGCCGAAACGGCCATGGCGTCGATCAGCGCCGAAACGCTCTCGGAAGAACACCGCTTCGGCAAGCGCCCGCTCAAGGGCCACTTCCTGCGCCTGACCGCCAGTGCCGACCTGCAGACCAAGGCCAGCGGCCTGCTGGTGTTCACCCAGGACTGGAAGATCCTGCGCAAGTTGACCGCCGATGCCGCCAAGATCGAGCAGGAATACGTGGTGGAGGTTGAAGGCGACATGGTTGCCCACGGCCTCAACCGCCTGAACCACGGCCTGACCTATAAAGGCAAGGAACTGCCGGCCGTCAAAGCCAGCTGGCAGAACGAAAACCGCCTGCGCTTTGCGATGAAAAACCCGCAACCGGGAGTGATCGCACTGTTCTGCGAAGCGGTTGGCCTGAAAGTCATCGCCATTCGCCGTATCCGCATCGGTGGCGTGTCCATCGGCAAGGTGCCAGTCGGCCAATGGCGTTACTTGTCCGGCAAAGAGAACTTCTAAGCCGCCGCACTTTTTCCGACACCGCCTGACTGGCGGCGTCCTCAGTTGAATACCAGGATTGCCCACCATGATTCACAACGACGTACTGCGCAGCGTGCGCTACATGCTCGACATCAGCGACAACAAGATGGTCGAGATCATCAAGCTCGGCGGCATGGACGTGACCAAGGACGACCTGCTCACCTACCTCAAGAAGGACGAGGAAGAAGGCTTCGTGTTCTGCCCGGACGAAGTCATGGCGCATTTCCTCGATGGGCTGGTGATCTTCAAGCGCGGCAAGGACGAAAGCCGTCCGCCGCAGCCGATCGAAACCCCAGTGACCAACAACATCATCCTCAAGAAACTGCGTGTGGCCTTCGAACTGAAGGAAGACGACATGCACGCCATCCTCAAGGCCGCCGAGTTCCCGGTGTCCAAGCCGGAACTGAGCGCGCTGTTCCGCAAGTTCGGCCACACCAACTACCGTCCCTGCGGCGACCAGTTGCTGCGTAACTTCCTCAAGGGCCTGACCCTGCGGGTTCGTGCGTAAGCCATGAGTTACCAGGTCTCGCCCGTCGGGTTCGTGCGCTCCTGTTTCAAGGAGAAGTTCGCCATTCCGCGCCAACCGCAGTTGGCGCCAGCCGCCCGTGGCGTATTGGAGCTAGTGGCGCCGTTCGACAGCGGCGAGGCGGTGCAGGGCCTGGAGCAGGTCAGTCATGTGTGGTTGCTGTTTCTGTTCCACCAGGCCCTGGAAGACAAGCCTCGCCTGAAAGTGCGCCCTCCGCGCCTGGGCGGTAACACGTCCATGGGCGTGTTTGCCACTCGAGCCACGCACCGCCCGAATGGCATTGGCCAATCAGTGGTGAAGCTGGACAAGGTGGAACCGGGACGCCTGTGGATTTCCGGGATCGATTTGCTGGATGGCACGCCGATCCTGGATATCAAGCCGTATGTGCCGTATGCCGACATTGTCGACACGGCCACCAACAGCATCGCCAGCGCAGCGCCGCAGTTGATCCCCGTGCAGTGGCTGAAGACTGCGCTGCAGCAGGCACAAGGGCATGCTCAGCGCCTTGGCGAGCCCCTGGTGGAACTGATTGATCAGTGCCTGGCGCAGGATCCACGACCGGCGTATCAGGTGCCGGGACCGGAGCGCGAATACGGGGCACAGTTCTGGGATGTGGATGTGCGTTGGCACTATCCCGAGGCGGGGGTGATTTGTGTGTTGGAAGTGCTACCGGCTGGATAAACCGAAAACCCAATGTGGGAGGGGGCTTGCCCCCGATAACAGTGTGTCAGCTACAGATGTATCAACTGACACGCACTCATCGGGGGCAAGCCCCCTCCCACATTTGGATCTTCTGTGTGGCCCAGTCAGCATATGGCCCGGCTATCTTACTTCTCGACGAACGCGCGCTCGATCAGGTAATCACCCGGCTCACGCATGCGTGGCGAAACCTTCAGGCCGAAGCTGTTCAGCACTTCGCTGGTTTCATCCAACATGCTTGGGCTGCCGCACAGCATGGCGCGGTCGTCCTCGGGGTTGATCGGGGGCAGGCCAATGTCGCTGAACAGCTTGCCGCTGCGCATCAGGTCGGTCAGGCGGCCTTCGTTCTCGAACGGCTCGCGGGTCACGGTCGGGTAATAGATCAGCTTGTCACGCAAGGCCTCGCCGAAGAATTCGTTCTGCGGCAGGTGCTCGGTGATGAATTCGCGGTAGGCGACTTCGTTGACGTAACGCACGCCGTGGCACAGGATCACCTTTTCGAAACGCTCGTAGGTTTCCGGGTCCTGGATCACGCTCATGAAGGGAGCAAGGCCGGTACCGGTGCTGAGCAAGTACAGGTGTTTGCCTGGCTTCAAATCGTCAAGCACCAGGGTGCCTGTCGGTTTTTTGCTGATGATGATCTCGTCGCCTTCCTTCAGGTGTTGCAATTGGGAAGTCAGCGGGCCATCAGGCACCTTGATGCTGAAGAACTCCAGGTGCTCTTCCCAGTTCGGGCTCGCAATGGAGTAGGCGCGCATGAGCGGGCGGCCGTTGGGCTGTTGCAGGCCGATCATCACGAACTGACCGTTCTCGAAGCGCAGGCCCGGATCGCGGGTGCACTTGAAGCTGAACAGAGTGTCGTTCCAGTGATGAACACTGAGGACACGCTCGTGGTTCATGTTGCTCATGTACGGGGGACTCCTGGAAATGGGTCTGCGCCAAATGTAGTTGCGCAATTGCACAGCATTCTAATGGCGGCGACAATATCTGTTAACTGGATTATTAAGATAAGGGTTATCGGTTATATCGATATGCGATTTACTCTCCGTCAACTGCAAGTCTTCGTCGCCGTCGCCCAGCAGGAAAGCGTCTCCCGCGCTGCTGGCCTTCTGGCCTTATCTCAATCCGCCGCCAGCACTTCCATTACCGAGCTGGAGCGTCAATCCAGCTGCCAATTGTTCGACCGTGCAGGCAAACGCCTGAGCCTCAACGCGCTCGGTCATCAACTGTTGCCCCAGGCGGTAGCGCTGCTGGACCAGGCAAAGGAGATCGAGGATCTGCTCAACGGCAAGTCCGGCTTCGGCTCCCTGGCGGTCGGCGCCACCCTGACCATCGGCAACTACCTGGCCACCCTGCTGATCGGCAGCTTCATGCAGCAGCACCCCGAGAGCCAGGTGAAACTGCATGTGCAGAACACTGCACATATCGTGCACCAGGTTGCGCATTACGAAATTGACCTGGGTCTAATCGAAGGCGACTGCAGCCACCCGGATATCGAGGTGCAAACCTGGGTGGAAGATGAACTGGTGGTGTTTTGCGCGCCGCAGCATCACCTGGCCAAGCATGGTATGGCGAGCATGGATGAGTTGACCCACGAGGCGTGGATCCTGCGGGAGCAAGGCTCGGGCACACGCTTGACCTTCGACCAAGCCATGCGCCATCACCGCAGCGCGCTGAATATCCGCCTGGAGCTGGAACACACCGAGGCGATCAAGCGTGCGGTGGAATCAGGACTGGGGATTGGCTGTATTTCGCGGCTGGCGCTGCGCGACGCGTTTCGCCGCGGCAGCCTGGTGCCGGTGGAAACCCCGGACCTGGACTTGGCCCGGCAGTTCTACTTCATCTGGCATAAACAGAAGTACCAGACCTCGGCCATGCGCGAGTTCCTGGAGTTGTGCCGCGCCTTCACCGCCGGGGTTCAGCGCAGCGACGAGATCGTGCTGCCGAGCATTGCCTGAGGCTCAGATCAGGATGACGGCCCACACCAGGGTGATCATGGTCAGGGCCACGAATTGCGCTGCGCTGCCCATGTCCTTGGCGTTTTTCGACAGTGGGTGGCGGTCCAGGGAGATGCGGTCGATCGCCGCCTCTACCGCTGAGTTGAGCAACTCGACGATCAACGCCAGCAGGCACACGGCGATCAACAACGCTCGCTCGACCCGGCTGACATTCAGGAAGAAGCTCACCGGGATCAGGATCACGTTGAGCAACACCAACTGGCGGAACGCCGCCTCGCCGGTGAACGCCGCGCGCAGACCATCCAGGGAATATCCCCCAGCATTGAAGATACGTTTGATACCGGTTTGACCCTTGAAAGGCGACATAGATGTAGGCAACTGAACCAAAGAAGTGGGGAAACTAGATCACGCAAAGTCAAAAAAGCGTGAATCGGTAACAAGCTAGTGCTGCGAAATTGACTCAAGTTGTTGCAAGAGCAGCGCCGCCTGGGTGCGTGTACGTACGCCCAACTTGCGGAAAATCGCCGTCACATGCGCCTTGATCGTCGCTTCCGAGACGCTCAGCTCATAGGCAATCTGCTTGTTCAACAGGCCTTCGCAGACCATGGTGAGCACCCGGAACTGCTGGGGCGTCAGGCTGGCAAGGCCATCACGGGCGGCCTTGGCTTCGTCGGACACGTTGATTTGTTCAAAAGCCTGCGGCGGCCAGGACACATCGCCATCCAACACTGTGCGCACGGCTTTCTGGATATCTTCCATCGCACTGGACTTGGGAATGAAACCGCTCGCGCCGAACTCCTTGGAGCGCACGACCACGTCGGCTTCTTCCTGGGCCGAGACCATCACTACGGGGATCTGCGGGTATTGGCCGCGCAACAGCACCAGCCCGGAGAAACCGTAGGCGCCCGGCATGTTCAGGTCGAGCAGCACCAGGTCCCAGTCGGACTTTTCGGTGAGGCGGGCTTCTAACTCGGCAATGCTGGCCACTTCAACCAGGCGCACGTCCGGGCCGAGGCCCAGGGTCACGGCCTGGTGCAACGCACTGCGAAACAGCGGGTGGTCATCGGCTATCAGGATTTCGTATGTGGCCATTGATTAAATGATCCTGTTTTCAGGGGGGCCCTGATCGGCGCCCAGCATGCCCAGCGTAGCCTGGAGGGTCAAGCACTACGCCCGTGGGCATTTTAGCGGGTTGCGGGTGCGTGGTGCCATCATGCAAACGTCGTCTGGTTATGCCGTCGGAATATAGGGCGCAAGGCGCGTATGCACAGTGTCCGCAGGATCCAGCGGCATCTGGAACTTGGCGGCCAGGTAATGGGTGCTGAAGACATCCAGATAGGCGTCCAGGACTTCACTGGCTGCCAGATCATCGGCCAACTCAAGGCACAGGGCAGCGACTTCAGCGGTACAGAAATGGTCGTCGCGCTTGGAGCGGCGCAATTTGTAGCGCGACAGTTGTTCCGGCGCCAGGCTGAGTACCGGCAAATGCTCCAGGTAGGGGCTTTTGCGGAACATCTTGCGCGCTTCACTCCAGGTGCCGTCCAACAGGATGAACAGCGGGCGCTTGCCCTCCTCCACCTTCACTTCACTCACAACGCGCTCGGGCACGACGAATTCGCCGGGGAACACGATATAGGGCTGCCAATGCGGATCGGCCAGCAAGGTGAGCAGTTCAGGGTCGACCTCAGTGCGCGACCAGGCGAATGCCGTGGTGTCCTGGATGACATCGGCAATCAACCAACCGGTGTTGCTGGGTTTCATCGGCTCAACGTCATGCATCAGCAGGCACATGGCGGAGCGCGCTTCGACCTTGGGCCGCCAGGCGCATAGGCAGTATTCGGGGATGACTCGGCAGCCAGGGCAGCGTTCGGCACGCGAGCCACGATTGAGGAACGGCCGCACAGCACGGGCCAGGCGCTGGGTGCGCAGGCGGGAAACGGCGTGGCTCATCGGCTGTGCCGTAGGGACGGGTAAATCGACACGGTGAAAACTCGTGGAAGGCGGAAGTGGCCGCAGTTTACCAGCGATACGCCTGGCTGTAGTGGCAACGGCTCACCTATAATTGCGCGCCACTGAACGCACAGCGCAGTGGCTGGTCTATGCACCAGTAACCGAATCAGGAGAGTTTCATGCTGCGTTCCATGCTGCGTCTTGTCGCCCCATCCGTCGCCCTCGCGCTGGTATTGCCCGTGTGCGCCCAGGCGGCCTCGCTGCTGGAGGCCCAAATGAACCGGAAGCTGCAAAGCGTCGCGGCCGAAAGCAACAAGGACCTGCCCCGGGAAATCGACGAAAAAACCCTGGAAGTGGCCTACACCGTGGAAGGCATGCAACTGATCGATCACCTGAGCGTCCTGCCTGACCGCGCCGAACAAATGCGCGCCAACCCCAAGGCGGTGTATTTCCAGCTGGGCCAGAGCGTGTGCCTGAACAAGGGCTACCGCGAGCTGATGGCCAAGGGCGCAGTGATGCGTTACGAAATCACCGAGAACAAGACCAACCGTCCTGTGGCCTCGGTGAAATTCATCGAAGCGGATTGCCCGGCACCGGCGGCGGCAAAGAAGAAAAAGTAACAGCGTGACCTTCGCGCGCTGCCGTCCGGTGGCGCGTACTCCCCCGCTTCAACGTCCTGCCAACGGCTAAACTCCCTGATAAGTGACCAATAAGCGGTTGCCAGCCAAGGGTTTTGCGGCCCATGATCAAGTCATCCCGACCATTCATTCACAGCACTTTTCACGCTGTTCTGTAATATTTTCAGGGCAAAAGAAGGTTGCCCCCTGCGGCAAGCAACGACACATGCAGTGTCGTCGCCTCCGGCGAACGGCTCGTCGGCCACCCGGGCCCTGCAATAAGGAGAAGTTGAATGCCTTACGAACCGAATGAGCGCCTGCTTCGGCACTTTGAAGAAAACGGTGCTGACCTCACGCAGCAGGTCGACGCTCAACTCCAGCTGATCGCTCCCAACAGTCCGAATATTCCCCTGTATCGCGACATGATCCTCACCGTGCTGCGCATGGCCCAGGACGACCGCAATCGCTGGAACGCCAAGATCACTCTGCAAGCCATCCGTGAACTGGACAATGCCTTTCGCGTGCTCGAACAGTTCAAGGGCCGCCGCAAAGTGACGGTATTCGGCTCGGCCCGTACTCCGGTGGAAAGCCCGCTGTACGCCCTGGCCCGCGAAGTCGGCGCTGCGCTGGCACGCTCTGACTTGATGGTGATCACCGGCGGTGGCGGCGGCATCATGGCGGCGGCCCACGAAGGCGCGGGCCTGGAACACAGCCTGGGGTTCAACATCACCCTGCCGTTTGAACAGCATGCCAACCCGACCATTGATGGCACCGAGAACCTGCTGTCCTTCCACTTCTTCTTTACCCGCAAGCTGTTCTTCGTCAAGGAGGCCGATGCGCTGGTACTGTGCCCAGGCGGTTTCGGCACCCTGGATGAAGCGCTGGAAGTACTGACCCTGATCCAGACTGGCAAGAGCCCATTGGTGCCGGTGGTGTTGCTGGACGCGCCCGGCGGCGGGTTCTGGCAAGGCGCCCTGGACTTTATCCGCAGTCAGTTGGAAGCCAACCGCTACATCCTGCCTACCGATCTCAAGCTGATACGCCTGGTGTACAGCGCCGAAGAGGCCGTGGAAGAGATCAACCAGTTTTATGCCAACTTCCACTCCACCCGCTGGTTGAAGCGTGAGTTTGTGGTGCGCATGCATCACCCTCTCAGCGATGGGGCATTGGCCCATTTGCAGACTGAATTTGCCAGCCTGCGGTTGAGCGGAGAGTTTCAACAGCTCGCATACACCGGCGAGGAACATGATGAGCCACGGTTCAGCCATTTGACGCGGCTGGTGTTCAACTTCAATGGCCGCGATCAGGGCCGGCTGCGGGAGTTGGTGGATTACATCAACCTGCCGGAGAACTGGGCGCAGGCTCAGGGGAAGGCGCAGCAGCGGGTTACGCCGGAGCCGGCTTGATTTTTTGAGGGCAAAAAAAAAGACCCACTATTTTCATAGTGGGTCTTTTTGGTGGTGTTTCAGGTGGAGTGGAGGCGAGGCATTTGGGGCTGCTGCGCAGCCCAACGCGGGGCAAGCCCGCTCGCCACAACAAACCCGCTCACTACAACAAGCCAGCTCGCCATAGAAGTCTGCTCATCAATGCGGCCAGCACAGCAAGGTGTTCAGTCGTCCATATCCCGACCACTCAACAAGCGGCTGATCATTTCCATCGAAAACCCGCGATAACTCAGGAAGCGCCCCTGTTTCGCACGCTCCCTGGCATCAATCGGAAGATGGCCCGCGAACTTGCGTCGCCAGGTGTCTTCCAACTGCGCCTGCCAACTGATGCCGCACTCCCGTAGCGCAAGGTCGATATCTGCTCGTTGCAGGCCACGCTGGCTCAGTTCTTCACGAATGCGTGCCGGGCCGTAACCAGAACGCGCCCGGTAGGAAACAAAGCTTTCAAGGTAACGGGATTCGGAAAGCAGCCCCTCTTCCGTCAAGCGGTCGAGGGCGGTTTCGATCATCTCGGGCTCCGCGCCGCGCTGACGCAGTTTACGCGTCAGCTCGACTCGACCATGCTCGCGGCGAGCAAGCAGGTCCATTGCGGTGCGCCGAACGGCGACGATTGTATCCAGTACAACGGTCATCGTTTGCTTCAGATGTCAGTGTCAGCTTCTTCCACTTCTTCAACCGGCTCGCGGTTGGCGGCAGCTTTCACGTCTGGCGCTGCGGTCAGCAGCTTGTCGCGAATCTGCTTTTCAAGCGTGGCGGCGATGTCCGGGTTATCCGCCAGGAACTTGGCCGAGTTGGCCTTGCCTTGGCCGATCTTGCTGCCGTTGTAGGCATACCAGGCACCGGATTTCTCGACAAAACCGTGCAGTACGCCCAAGTCGATCATCTCGCCGTTCAGGTAAATACCCTTGCCGTAGAGAATCTGGAACTCAGCCTGACGGAAAGGCGGAGCCACTTTGTTCTTCACGACTTTGACGCGGGTTTCGCTACCCACAACCTCGTCACCTTCTTTCACCGCGCCGGTACGGCGGATGTCCAGACGGACCGAAGCGTAGAACTTCAGTGCGTTACCACCGGTGGTGGTTTCCGGGCTGCCGAACATCACGCCGATCTTCATGCGGATCTGGTTGATGAAGATCACCAGGCAGTTGGCATTCTTGATGTTACCGGTGATTTTACGCAGCGCCTGGGACATCAGACGGGCTTGCAGGCCCACGTGCATGTCACCCATCTCGCCTTCGATTTCAGCCTTGGGCACCAGGGCGGCCACGGAGTCGACCACGATCACGTCGATGGCGTTGGAGCGTACCAGCATGTCGGTGATTTCCAGGGCCTGCTCACCGGTGTCCGGCTGGGAGACCAGCAGGTCGTCGACGTTGACGCCCAGCTTGCCGGCGTATTCAGGATCCAGGGCGTGCTCGGCATCGACGAACGCGCAGGTGGCGCCCATTTTCTGTGCCTGGGCAATCACCGACAGGGTCAGGGTGGTTTTACCGGAAGATTCAGGACCGTAGATTTCAACGATACGGCCTTTTGGCAGGCCGCCAATGCCGAGTGCGATGTCCAGACCCAGAGAGCCAGTGGAAATAGCCGGGATCGCCTGACGGTCGTGATCGCCCATACGCATTACGGCACCCTTGCCGAATTGACGTTCGATCTGACCCAGGGCCGCAGCCAAGGCTTTCTTCTTGTTGTCGTCCATTAAAGTCCTCACGTAATCAATAAGGCCTGGTCGGCCAACACCTGTATAAGTAGACAGTATTGTTCCACAAAGATCCGGGATCGCCTACCCCTGATTTTCTATTTCTGCTGCAGCTCGTCGCAACAAGCCCTCTAGCGCGGCCTTAACCGTTTGTCGGCGAACCTCATCGCGGTTGCCGGTGAAGTGCTCAAGCTCGGCCGTGATCTCTTCGCCCACGCCAAACGCCAGCCATACGGTGCCGACCGGTTTGTCTGGCGAACCACCGTCCGGCCCTGCCACGCCACTGACGGCGACAGCAAACCGCGCCAGGCTTTTTTCCTGGGCGCCACGGACCATTGCTTCCACCACTTCCTGGCTGACCGCCCCGACTTTTGCAAACAATGTCTCCGGCACATTCAATTGCCGGGTCTTCTGCCGATTGGAATAGGTGACATAGCCCGCCTCGAACCAGGCTGAGCTGCCCGGAATTCGCGTGATGGCCTCCGCGATACCGCCGCCGGTGCAGGACTCGGCCGTGGTGACATGGGCGTTGAGCACCTGCAGGCGGCGGCCCAGTTCGGCAGCCAGTTGAGTGATTTCCTTCACGGTCGTCTCCAGTCGTGGGCGGGGGTTCGCCTACCCTACAGGAGACAATCTCACACGCAAGTGACGGACTGTCTCAAGACACTAACGGGCGACGGCTCGCACATACGCCTGGCAGGCACGCAAGGCAATCAGGGCGCTGTCGCCGTCGTCGGTGATGCGGAGAATTCGCTGAGCATGCGCTGGGTCAAGTCGGGCTCGCGGGGCTGCATGAACCACGCTGCCGGCGGCGGTGGCGGCCGGCATTGGGCAGCCACTGGAAGCGTCGAGAAGGACTGACAGCCGCACATCAGCAGTAGCCAGGCGGTCACGCAAAGCGGCTTGAGTACGTTGGGCATCGCTCAACTCCCGGGCATGTTGTTGGTCGATGGCACTGAGCTGTTGCTCAAGGGCCAGCCGTCTGTCTTGTTCGGCCTGCTGTAGATGCAGGGCTTTCTGGGTCTGTGCGGCCGACAAGCGTTCAATCTGTGCCCCGTACCGCCACGCCTGCACCTGCCAGACAACGGCCACCAGCACGCATACGCCAATCGCAACTAAGAAACGCATAACACCGCCTTCGCCCGCGCCCACAGCTGCAAACGATCCTCCAGTCCATTGAGCCCGCCGTTGATGCACCGGGTGATGGTGGTGAACTGGTCCTTGTCAGCGAGTTCATTCAAGCCATTGCTTTGCCAGAACCAGGCGGCGGATTCAGCAGCCCACTGGGGCTGCTCCAGCAACATCGGCTCGCGCAATAAACGATCATCACCAAACAATGCCTGGCTGCAGGCCTGGTAGTTACGGCGCCCCGTCACCTGGATCAGCCCCCGGCCCCGGTACTTCTGGCCGTCGCCGTCCACTTCAGGAGTATTGCCCAGGCGCGCCGCCAGGATGCCAGTGTCGTACTTGCTCAGGTATTGATCGCTGCCCAGTTCGCGCACGTAGCGCAGTTGCCCGGACTCGTGGCCGACTTGGGCGAGGAAGGCGGCGATGCGTTGTGGCGTGTTGATTTGACGGTGGAGCATGGCGCAGTTCAGCGCAGTAATGAAAACTCCCGCCTTGATGCGGGAGTTCGGTAGGATAGTTACGAGTTGCTGCTCAGACAGGACCATATTGTCTCCACATCAGAAACCTCAAACGAAGCATGAGGGGTGTCAATGGCGCGGTTTATTCCGCGGGGGACAAACCGCTCGCGCTGATCGTGCAGCGATAGCTGTCTTTGCGCTTGCCACTGGCCGTCACGGTATTGATCGACCAACGCCCCTGCATGAAGCCTGGCCATGACTCATCCAGCAGCAACAAGCCTTCAGCGGCGAATGCGGGGTTTCCAGGGCAAATCACCTCGATCTTCAGCCCTTCACGTCTCACACGGCGCATCTCGCCTTCAGCAGCGGAACGGGCTTCGGCTTCGTTCTGGTAACGCTGCGTAACCTCTTTAAACGGCTCGATACCCACCTGCACCACGTTTTTCTTACCGGCCGCCGCATCCCACCAGGACGCTTGTGCGCCGTCATATTTAGCGCGACTGCCCTCGGACATCTTGGCGCTGATAAAAGCACGCTCACCCGGGCGATTGTCACGCGTCAGCGACAGCCGCACATCCGGCAGGGTCTTGCCCGACAACGACGTGAGCTGGCCTTTTCGGCCCAGCACATAAAACTCATCGACCGGCTTGGCCACGGCATCAAAACGTCTGGCCAAGCGTGTCAGCAACGCCATGTCACTTTCGTTGGTCTGGTCAATGTGCGGAATCTGCTTGCCTTCGAGGTCAGGCGCCACCCGTGGTGAATAACCGTAGCGCGCCGTCAATTGACGGAACAGCGCGCCCAGGGTGATCGGCCCGTGACTGGCGGTGCGACGTTGCTTGAACCCGTCCATGTCAAACGGTGCCGCCGTGGCCTCCAATGCCAGGCGCATGGGAAACAGTGACGGTGTGCGCTTGGTGATCTTGAACGTCCCCTTGTCCACCAGGCCGGTTTCCAGATACCCCACGCGCAGACCGATTTTCCCACCCAGGTCGGGCAGGCCATCAAGGCCCTCGATATCGAGGGTTAACTTGAGATGGTCTGAGACAAGACCGGCCGTATCACTATGCTCCCACTCCAACAGGCGTTCGTTGAGCAGCGCGGCATTGGCTCCGTAGATTTCCACCACTGGCGTATATCCAAGTGTCATGGTCGCTCCTTAGTCCCAGGCCGAAACGGGCTGCTTCGCAATGGGCTGCCTGTCCAGTTCCGGCACAATCACACTGACACCTGCCGGCAGTACTGCGCCCTGCTCGGCCAACCCTGGGTTCAACCGCCACAGCACTTCCTCGGCGGCATCGTCACAGCGGCCAAGCTCGCGGTACAGCAACAGGTTCACCGAATCACCAGCAATACTTCGCACCCTACGCATTGACGAACTCCTCCAATACCAGCGACCAATTGATAACCATGGCGGTGCCATCGTCGATCACATTGGATTGTTTTTCGCTCACCGATTTGATCGTCCACAGCCCCCAGCTGAGGCCTACGCCATCGACCAGCGGCAATGGCGCACGCAGGGCTTGCAACGCACGCAGCTCATCCAGGCGTGCCATGCCGGTTGCCCGTGCGGCCTTACCGCCGAAGGTCAGCGTTTCAAGCTCTTGGCCGACCTGGCTGGACTTGGGTTTGCCGGCAATAATCGGCAGGCCGACCCATCCACCTGTGCTGGCGCGGTCCAGGGTGTCGTAGGCGAATCCACGAGACAGCCCGAAAATAAACGTGCCCAATGCCATCTGTTGCCGCATCACACCCCTCCAATATCGGTCAGTGCCGAATCACGTCGTGACCCCAGCAGGTCGCTCATCGACAGCGGCGAAAATTGCGCTTCGATCTGTTGCACCACCAACTCCGCCAGCTGTTGATAGCTGGCCTGCTCCGTTGCATTGATGGTGATCTGCGGGGCGAACGTGACTTGACGGTTGTCGGCCTGAGCATTGTCCAGGCGCTTGCTGACGTCGGCGGGCGCGGGCAGGCGGTCGCTTGAACCGAGCAGCTTGTCACCGAGCCAACTGCCAGCCTCACTGCCCAACAAACCACCGATTGCACCACCGACCGCTGTACCGACACCGGGAAAAATCATGGTGCCGATGGCCGCACCGGCAGAGGCCCCGGCCCAGGCGCCACCGGCGGCACTGAGTCCGGCGCCGACGGCTTTGGCGTCACCGTTGCGCACGCCCTCAACCACATCCATAGCGGTGTCCACATACCGCATCGGGCCGAGACGACGGGCACCGACCGACTCCAGCCGGGTCATGGTGCCGGCCAACCGCGAAGTCGAGGCTTGAGGCAAAGGGGGCGCCTGCGCAGCGTGCAACGCAGGCGGCGTGGGCAACATCGCCTTACCCAATCGATCGGATGCATCACGCAGCCAATTACCGAGCCTGCCGCCTTTTTTACCCGAGCCCTTGCCGGGGGCTTTACCGGAAGTGCTTTGCCCACGCTCACGCTCGTAGCCCGGCGGCAGAATAATGCTGGGGCGCGTGGAGCCGCTCTGCGACTCGTCAGGGCAGCAGCAACCTTGACCCTTGTCCTTTTCTTTATCGTAACCGCCGTCCTTGAACAACGTGCCAACCCCGGGCAACTTGCCCAGCGTCATATCCACCAAATTGCCCGTCACCCGCTCTTTAATCGTCTCGCCCACGCCCGAAAAGAATTCGGAAACCACCGGTGAAACGACCGACGACATCACCGTTTCAGCAGTCTTGAGCGATTCAGCGGCGACCGGTGAATCGCTGGCCCAATTGTTGACAGTGTCCAACACGCCGGTTTTAGCCCGCAGCCATGTGGCTTCTCCCAGGACCGGCACAGGTTCAAGCGTTTTGGTCAACCGCTCCGTGCTTTTGGTCGACTCTTCGCGCAAGACCGTTATTGATTTTTCAGGGGGGCGTTTCGATCCAAACGCAAAGCTGGCATTCGCCTGCTGAAAAGCCGTGACCGGGTCGAGGCGCTCCATATTGCGCACCGTCAAGGCTTCGCGGGTCAGGCGCCGATCATCCACCTTGCTCGACTTGAACGCCGTGGCGCTGCTCGGCTCAATCTGCCTGTCAGTTCTGGACGGGTTAACGTCAACGGCTTCAAGCCGCGATACAGAGGCGCGCAGTCCATCCACGCTGCTGCGCAGTAACCCCAGGGACAATGACAGACCACTGAGCTGCAAGCTTGCGTTAGTCAGCGCCACGCTCCTCGGGTGTATCGGTGCCGTCTCACCAAGGCGCTCAGGTGCCAACGCGCCTGAGTTGACCATGGCGGCGTCCTTGCCGACGACCGCCTGGCCATCCTTGGCCGCGGCATACGCCAGCGAATACTTGTTCTGCATCCCGCTTACTCCTGTTTGACGCCAAGGCGAGTGATCGCGATGTCGTAGCGGCGCAATGCTTTTCCGGCGTCCCAGTCGAGGATCTCGGCCTCATTGACTGAGTAAATCAGCGGCACCACATCGAGGATCACTTCGATGTCGCGCTCCGAAAGAAGTCCGCCGGTTGATTTAAAAAATCGTCGATACGCTCCTGCAATTCGGTCCAGTCAGGCACGGTCAGGCCGGCCAGGTCAGGAATCATCAGGCCGGCGCAGTGCGCGGTGATGAACTCGGCGCGCTCTTTGTTGGTGGCGAGTTTCTTCATCACCTTGGTAGCGCGCAGCGCGGGCATTTCCAGGGGCAGTTCGATGAGGTTTCGGCCGGCTGCGTCGAGGGGCAACAGCAGTTGGACGGGTTGGTCGTGGGTCGACTCCGCTTGTTCGCCGAGAAAGAACGACGCAGGACGCGTCGACATCTCGTGTACGTACTGGGCAATGCTCACGTAATCCGGGCGCTTGAGTTGGTCGAGTTCTTTTTCCGACAGGCCGGTGGCGAGTTTCGCCAGTTCGAAAAACTGGTCGTCCTCGTCATCACCGGCCCGGGCCAGCGCGTCTTTTTGCGCGGCGTAGTACAGCGGTTTGAGTTGCACCTGCTCGATTATCGCGCCGGTATCGGCGGTGATCGGGGACAGCAGGACATGCAGCGGTGGCATCCAGGCCATGAGACAGCTCCTTGGTGAAGTATGGGGGCGAGCACGCCCGCCCCCGGGGCATTACGGCATCAACACGGCGCGGCGCGCATCGCCGAGGATGTCGACGCCGTTGAGCACGAACTTCTGGGTGCGTACATCGATGTCGATGACCGGAATACCGTTTTCCAGGCGGTTGTAAGTGCGGCAGGACAACTCCAGGGTGGTGAGTGCCTTATCGCCCATCTTCAGCTTCGCTTCGGACAGGGATTTGAGCTTGCCGCCAACGGTGTGGTAGGTGAAGTAGGTCTTGCCATCCTGATCCTGGCCGGCTTCGCGCACGTTGAGCAGGATGTCATCACCCAGGCGTACGCCCAGCGCGAGCATGATCTCCGGGCCGGCACCTTGCAGCACCAGCGTGGCGCCGAGCACCTTGCCGCTCTTGGCCATTTCCTCGGCGATAAAGCGCCCGCCGGACATGGGCTCCATGTCGAACTCGATCTTCGGCGGAGTGAACTCCTCCACCGTCGCGGACAACGGCAGGCCTTGAAGGGTGGCCGCGATGGCCTGTCTGACTCGGTTGGTAAACATTAGAGAACGTCCTCCAGGAACTGCTCGATGATTTCATCGCGGGCATTGAGTTGATAAATCATGTGTTCATTCGGCGCGTAGCGGCCGTAGTCGATGACGATGAACCAGGTGCCGTTCTTGTACTTCTCGACACTGTTCAATTCCGGATGCAGGTACACGCTGCCACCAGGGATGGTTTCGTCGGCGACCAAGGTTTGCAGCCAGTCGTTGATGCGTTTGACCTCCTGGTCCATGAAGGACTTGGTGAGGTTCTTGGCCATGGCTTTCTGGCCGGCCTTGACCAGCTTGCGGCTGATCGCGTCTTCGAGGCCGACGTAGCTGATGAACTTGCCGGTGATGGAGCGGTTACCCAGCAGCGAGAAACCGCCGAGGATGGTACGGGCGTAGTAGCTCACGCCGTAGCGGTTGAGCAGGTCGCCTTCGGTGGAGGTGTCGAGGATGTTGTACTCGACCACGCGGGAAACGTCCTCGGCGAACGTCACCTGATTGCCTGGACTTTCCCACTGCTTGACCTTGGCCAGCGCAGCGATAGCCAGGGACGATGGCGCGAGGAACACGTTTTTCTTGGCCGCCTTGGAGTACACCGACGGCATGTTGTGCACCAGAAGGCAGCGGTCAAAACCGAGATCGGCGCCGCCCAGTTCACCGCTGTAGGTCACTTGGTCGGCGACGCTTGCGTCTTTGCCATCCAACACCACGCGGGCTTTGATGCGTTTGCCGAACGAGGCGAACTCACCGGCCACGGCCTTGGTGCCGGTGAAGCCGGGGGCACCGATGATGGTCAAGTCTTCCGGTACGCTGGCCAATGCGGCCAGGCCCAGCTTGCGGCCGGTGACTGGCTCATCGCCGCCGATCACATTGTTGAGCGTATCAGCCGGGGTGGCGCCCTCCTCCACGATCACCACATAGACCGGCACCTTCACCACTTTGAGGATCTGGTACACGGCATGGAACAACGTGCCCGACTCAGTGCCGGTCGGGTCCAGCAGCGCCTGGGTGGTGAAACTGTTGATGCGGAACGGCGCATTCTTCGGGATCGACGCATGGGCCTTCGGCGCAGTGCCGACCAGGCCGATCACGTTGTCACCCAGGCCACCCATGGCCTCGGGGGATTCGGTGGCATTCACGGTGATACCGTTGTGCTCGAAGTTCAGAACCTCAGCCATGGTCAGTCAGCCTTCTTTGGGGTGGAGTTGAGGACGCTGGTCAGTTCCAGGCGGCCGGCGGTGCGCAGGGCGGATGCTTCGACGTCCAGCAGCTCCAGTTCCTCGCCGACGGTGGACCAATGGCCGCCTCCGGTGGGGAAAGGGATGAGGACGGTGTAGGTTTGGCGATTGACCATAGATGGATCTCCGGGCGAAAAAAAACCGCTTGGCGCGGTATTGAGTGAAAGCGTATGTGGGCTAAAGAACATGCTCAGACAATGCAGGGTGCTTATTCGGTCTGCTCGGCAAGCCATAACGGTGCTGATGGCCGATGTTCAGTGTTTGGAAACTGGGCGGATTGGGGCCAGTCGCGCAGCGCCTGCATATAAGTCAGCAGGGCCAGGTACTGCTCAGCATCCAGGGTCGTAGGCGCCATCATTTCCAGTTGATCGCGATGACGATCGCGTAACCAAGTGACTGCAGTCAGTTGATTGTCACGCCAACTGCGCGCCTCAAGTGCAAGGTCGGCGACACTAGGCACTACATCAACAAGATAGGGCATCCCCTGCTTATCATGGCGGCGAACAGTATTGATGCCTGCATCACGAATAACCGCTTCATAGGTCTCTTCGGGTAGGAAAACAGCATCCGAGGGCATCCTTTGATGAAGGCCGTCCAAGTAAGTACATCCCGTTTTTTGACTGTAATAACGCTTCATTTGAACCTCAATAACCGATTGCAAAGTAAACACAACCTGACGCGGTTGTTGTGTTGAAGGTGCTTGAGCCTTTGGTAAGCGTGCCCATGTTTAGCGCATTCAGGCCAGTAGCGGAAATAGAGCGAAACTGCCAGATCGTCTTGATAGTGCCGGTCGCTCCAGTGTTGTCGCACTCTGAAACCCACAGGCAACGATTTGGAAAAGCCAAAGGAAAAGAGATAACCGACTCTGTTGTCACCACGTTGCCGTAACCCATCTGCAAGATCAAACCACCCAGCCAACTTGGAAAGACAACATAACTATTGATACCCAAGGAGATAGAAAACCCTAAGCGCAGCTTTTTTGGCGTGATAATGGTGGCGTCATCCAGCCCCTGAAGGGTCTGAACTTGAGTTGCAACCTTAGCCGTACCACGATTTAACTCAGTGGCCTGCGCGGTCATTGCATCAACTTCAGACTTTTTATAGGTCGCATTGGCAATGTAATCGATGACCCAGGCGCGGGTAGCTTTGACTATCGTATCGTCAATCAACAAAGTCACAATCGCAGCATTACTCGTTTCAAAGATCGAGCGAATATAAAACTCTTTACCCGACCCCGACGTTGCCAGCACCGGCTTATACGACTCCGGATACTTAACGACGGCATACAAAATTCCGGTATCGGTCCACAATCCGGCTTCTCGCACATACCAGCCACCGACATCCGAGGGAATAGTGACTTCGGCCATCAGCCAGTTGGCGTTTCTCTCGTCTTGAAACAAGGCGTTCAAAGGTCCTCGCCAGACTTCGCGTTTAAGTGCCTTGGCGCTGGCATCTGGGTTGTAGACCGCGCCGTTACCGTCTCCTACGGAAATCTGCGCCAGTTTGATCGGCACTCCCGCCGCCTTGCAGGCGGTTTCGTAGGCGATTCCTGCGTCTGTGAGCAGGGTGTAATAGTCAGCCATTTAGCGCTCCTGTGGATAAAGGATGGTGGTTTCAACGGTGTATAGACCGGCCGTCATGAAGGTGCGACCCGAGGCCTCGACACCTGATAGCACGTTTGGGTGGATTGTGGTCAGCTCACCGCACAGCATGGCTGCGCCGATGCTGTGGCAGCCAGAAGCACTCAGGCCCACGACGATCGAGAGGACGTCGCGCTCGCTCTTAGCATCGACCAAACGGCGGTCGAGCCGGGCGTCGATGGTTTCGCTGTAGGGCAATTCGGTCCAGGCGCGTACGGTAAAACTGTAGGGCACACCCGGTGGTTTCTGCTCGTACCAGGCGCGCACTTCGGGGCTCAGTTGCAGCCCCCTCGCGGCGTTTTCAAGGGCTTTGCGTGTACCGGCCTGGCGTGCGGTGGGCCAGGCGAGTTTGACAGTCAGACGCTTCTCGACCTCAGGGGCCGTGGTGCTCCATTCATTGACCGCGCGATCCGCCGCTAAGTAAGGCAAGAACGCCGCAGGTGTCCGGGCTGGATCCATTAGCGCTGGAAACGCTGGCGCAACCCGTTCCAGCAAATGGTCCAACCCCAGGTCCAGCGCCCTTTCCAGCGGTGAGCTGTTGACCGGCAACAGGCTCGCTTTGGGTTCATCCATCATAGCGTGCGCACCTCCACCTCGACGCCCGTGCAATACGGGGCCTGGAACGCGGTGCTGATGATCGGCTCCAGCGGCTCAAGGATCTGCAGTTGCGCCGCGCCAGCGCTGTGGATGGCGTAGTCGATCCAGCTTGGGTCGACCCGACCTTCCAGGCGATGGCAGGAGTCGGCGTAGGTTTGCAGCAGTTTCTGTGCAGCAACCTGGGTCAAGCCAGAATCCGGGCCGGCGTTGATCTTGGCGATCACGCGGATTTTGTAGCGCTGGATCTGTGCTCCCTGGACGGTGACCAGATCGGTTTCCGGCCTTACATCGGGCCGTGCGAAATGTCGCCGCACGCCGTCAAGCAAATCGGCGGAAGCGGTGCCATCACCCTCCCTGGAAAGCACGGTGACCATCACCTCGCCGGGGGCGGTACGCCGACCGTTGCCATCCTTGACCTGGGCCGCATAGCCGTCCGGGTCAAAGGTGTAGCTGACGGTCACTACGCCCGGCGTGGCGCTTTGCACCTTGACCGATGGCCGCTCGCCCAGGGTGAACACCTCACGCCGGTACTGCATGCGCGAACCCGCCGCCGGGGCGTGGGGCGCCAGGTAGTAACGCAGGCGGGCGTCGTCGTCGCTTTCCAGAATCGGCGGCACCGGCGGGAAAGCAGCCGGGTCACCTGGGTCGAGGACCTGGCGCTCCAGCCCCATATCAGCCAGGCGTGCGTCCAGGTTGCTGCCGGTTGCCCACCAGGCCAACATCTGCTTGATGCGGGCGTTGTACTTGCGTTCGTGGGTTTGCAGGCGCACGCAAAATGCTTCCAGGGCCAGGGTCAGCAGTTCGCTTTCATTGTCGAGGCTGATCTTGAGTTTGGCCGCGCTTTGCGGGGCGCGAGTGGCGACGTAATCAACCACGAAGGCCTTGAACTCGGCCAGCAATGGTTCGAACTCATCGACCGCGATGATGGCCGGTTCGGCCAGTTGGTTCTGGCCAGGGATCAACATGCTCATGTCACGACCTCGAAGGATTGCTGGCGGTTTTTCCAGGTGCCGGCAAAACGCAGCAACAAACCGGCGCCCTGACGGGTAGCGACGATGATCTGGGGCTGAAAGTCGGCGATACCGTTCTGGGGGTTATAGAACGCCTGGGCGGCGTGGCTCTGGGCGAGGATCAGCAGATCGTCACCGAGGTTCTGCCCGAGTAGTTGCGGGATCAGCGAGCCGTACAACGGGCGCTTCTGGCGAGTGCCCACGGGAGTGGTCAGCGCTCGGGTGGCGCGCTGCACGAATTGCAACCAGTCATCGACGGCTGCCCCGGTGTCACGGTCGATTCCAATCATGGGATGTCCTTATCAGGGGCTGATGACCCGGCCTTGATGGTCCACCACCGGGCCGGTGAAGTGCGCGCCGCCGGCATCCAGCAACAGGCTGGTACCGCCTACTTGCAGCGTGATGCTCTGGCCGCTCATCGTCAGGCTGGCGGCGCCGACCTTGACGTAGACCTGTTCGCGAGAACCGATAAACGTGGTTGGGCCGTTGACCCAATTGAAGGCGTGGCTGGCGTCGTCGTAGTCGCTCTGGGTGCCATCCTGATAACGCCGCCGGGTCAGCGTCGGAACACTGGAAACCGGCGGAAAACGATCGCTGTTCAAGCCGAACAAGGCCACCGACTGCGCCCCACCCTCGCCGCCGCCATAGTTGAGCAACAAGCATTGCTCGCCCACTGAGGGGATACGGGTTTCGGTCTGCGCCCCGGCGCTGGGGTTGAAAAACTTGATCGCCGGACTGAGTAAGTCCCCGTGGCTGATCGTGCAGGTATTGCTGGCGGCGTCGACCTCCTGGCACACGCCAATTCGGCAGAAGCTTTCTGCGCGTCGATAGAGATCTTCAAGCTGGGCTTCCATTTCGGCCAGGCGCTCGACGATCGGCCCCAGTTGCATGCGTAGCAATGCATCGAACATGGGCTACTCCTGCAACGGGCGGTATTGGTCGGGATCATCGATGTTCGTGACTTCCCAGGTGCAGGCAAACAGCGGCTTGCCTGTGGGATCTTCGAGCAGCGACGGGCCAAGATAGAGGGTTTGGATGAAGGAAACAGTCCAGGTGTCGTAGTCCGTTTCCGCGCTGGTAAGCACGGAAGGTGCCGCGACAATCGCAGTGGGCAGGTCACATTGATCGGGCGGCAGGCCCCAGCGGTTATCCAGGGCCAAGTCCATCAGTTGGCTGGCCAGGTCGCAGGCGTCAAAGGGCGTCGAGCCACTGACGACCGTGACCTTGAGTGAAACCGACAAGGCATGCGCCTTGCGCCCGGCAAGGGAGCGAACACCCGGGCCATTGCGCTCCACGCTGATCAAAATGCCGGTTTTGTCGCCCGTCTCGGAGAAGTCATGGTGATTACCGACCCGTAGTTGTGGGAACGCGCGCTTCAGCGCGTCCCCAATCGCCACAGGCAGTTGGGAAGGTTTTTCGAGAAGTGTCATCTGCTTGCATCCTTGCAGCGCTTACTGCTGATCCGGGCGAGAGTTCGGGGCCTGGTTGACCCCGATGCGCTTGGCCGCCCAGCGTTCATAAAGGCCGATGGCCACGTCCGCACCGGCCATGGCGGTGAGGCAACCAATGGCCCCGGCGGTCCAGATCGACATGCCGGCGGCGTAGCACAGCATCAAGGCCGAGACCCCGCAGACCATGCACGCCCCGGACCGCAGGGCCAGGCGCCGGATCAACGACCAACCGCGGGCGCCCTCCTTGTCGGCGCGCCACATTTCGCCGGACACCCCGCCGATCAGGGCCAGTACGATCACCAGCCAGATAGGCATTTCCGCTAACGCTTGCTGCTCGTTTGTCATGTCACGCCTCCTGGCTGAGCACTACCGGCGCCGGGCCGGCTCTTGGGTAAATCCATTTCGTAGGTAGGCATTCCAAAAAGCCCGGTTGCCCGGGCTTTTCAGTAATGCGGTCCATATTCGATCTTTCGGCGCTACTGGCGCGGTACGGATCTTTCCTCGATGTTTTTCCGACCACGATCCCTGTCTGCCGGATAACTGCTTCTGGTGCTTTACGCTGCACACCCGGGTCAGTTGCCAACCCTCTGAACCGTTATGAGGCCGGTTCATCGCTGCCTGTGTTGGTCATGCTTTGAAACTAAAGAGCGTCGGCATCCTTGCCGGTATTGCCTGGCATCCCTGCCACCGCTCAGATGGCGTCCTTGCCGGTGTTGCGTGCCTTCCTTGTCTTTCCTGGCAGCATCCTTGCCGCCTCCACCAGGCCTTGTTTGGCTGGCTTGAGATGAAGAATAGATATGTATGCATATACAGTCAATGCACAAATGCATTTATTTTTAGCGGATAAATGCATTGACGCATTTATAGCCTTATAGGACGGGGGTTTGGCGATTTTCTGCAGACGGAAAAAAGCCCGCTCGTTGGCGGGCTTTGTCTTACGCGGGAAGGTTAACGGGCGTACATACCCCACCAAAACACATGACCCAGGATGCTGATCTGCTCATCCTGGATATCCTGGAAGCTGTAGTCTTCATCCGGGTGCTCATCGCGGTTGAAACTGCGCAGGCGGATCCCGGAAGGCAGGCGATAGAGCTGTTTCACGCGCAATTGGCCGTTGTGATTGATGGCATACAAGTCACCATCGACGATATCGCCGATGCCACTCTTGCCCGCGTTCACCCCGACCGTCGCACCGTCGCGCAGCACCGGCAACATGCTGTTGCCGCGCACCGTCACGCACTTGGCCTGGTCGAACTGCACACCGTTATGCCGCAGGCTGCGCTTGCCGAACCGCAGGCTGGCCTTCTCGCTTTCCTCGATGACGAATCTTCCTGATCCAGCAGCCAATTCAACCTCGCGCAGAAAGGGGATCGACACCTCGTCATCATTGACGGGCGTGTCGTCGTCCCACAGGCTTATGTCCTTGAGTTCCGAATGCATCGGGTCGCGCGCGTCATCGCGCAAAGCGCCCATCGCCGCGCGCCCGCGCAGGTAATCGGTGCTGACACGGAAGTACTCGGCAATACGGGAGATGTGCTTGTCCGACGGATCAACGATCTTGCCGCTGAGGATCCGGGACAGCGTGGATTGTGGCACGCCGGTGCGCCGGTAAAGCTCCGTGGGGGAGATCCGGTCGCGGTCCAGCAATTCTCTTAAGACGATAGAAACGTTGCGTTTTTGCATAACGAGGATAGTGACGGGAGTTTTTTGGCTTGGCAAATGCTAATTTGCATTTTTTATGCATACTGTCACGCACTATGACAACCAAATCCTCCGTCCACGCATCCCGCGCCGAGTACGCCCGACGCATGAACCGCGTACTCAACTACATCGATACCCACCTGGATACCCCCTTGGAGGGTGCCCGGTTGGCCGATATCGCCAACTTTTCGCGCTTCCATTTTCATCGGATTTTCGCGGCGTGGATGGGCGAGACATTGGGCAGCTATGTCCGCCGGCGGCGACTGGAGAAGGCAGCGTTCCGCCTGTCCTGCGGCAACCACGAAACCGTACTCGAAACAGCATTGGCCAGCGGTTTCAACTCGGGCGAAGCATTCGCACGGGCCTTCAAACTACAGTTTGGCTGCACGCCATCCGAGTGGCGCACCAACACACCGCAGCGACTGGCAGCACAGGCGGCAGCCATCGGCCCGCGGCCGGGTGCGCAGCAGAGCAATCCTGATCAGGTCTTCGGCAATGCCCATCAGGCACATGAGCGTACGTTCGACGACGCTGGGCTCTCTTCTCCTTCAACGAAAGAGCCCACCATGGACGTACGCATCATTGATTTACCCAAGGTACGCGTTGCCTACCAACGCCTGATCGGCCCCTATGGCCCCGCAATCGGCCATTTCTGGCGCGGGACCATGGCGCCGTGGATGCACTCCAATGGCCTCGGCGATGAACGGTGTTACGGCATAGGGTATGACGATCCATCCATCACGCCCCCGAACAAGTGCCGCTACGATGCTTGCGTTGAAGTGCCAGCCTCTTTTTTAACCAGCGCCCAGGCAGACATTCAGACCCTGCCGGGCGGCCGCTATGCCGTAGCGAGCTTCAAAGGGAAAACAGAAAAAATAGCCGATGCCTGGATGTGGCTGACGCGAGAATGGATGCCTTCCAGCGGTCTGCAATGCGATGACCGACCATGTTTCGAGATGTTCTTTGCGGCAACCGCAACCGATTCGGACACCGGTGAGTTCATCTGCGACATCTGCATCCCTGTGCGGTCGCTGTAATACAAAGGCATCAAAGATACCGGCGGCGCGTTTACTTGCAGTTAAGTAAATGCACCGCCGGCTTTTGCGTTTTACCTATCCGTTTGCGACCTGCGAAGCTCCGACCTCGCATGTTAACCTTGCGCCCATCGCAAAATCGCAGGGCGGAATGCCCCACATTTGCCCCACTCCTTTCAACGAATTTGCCTACGACCAATGAGTAAAACCACTTCAGACCTGTCCTCCCACACCCCGATGATGCAGCAGTACTGGCGCCTCAAGAACCAGCACCCTGATCAGTTGATGTTCTACCGCATGGGCGACTTCTACGAGATCTTCTACGAAGACGCGAAGAAGGCCGCCAAGCTGCTGGACATCACCCTGACCGCGCGCGGGCAATCGGCGGGGCAGTCGATTCCGATGTGTGGGATTCCTTACCATTCGTTGGAGGGTTACCTGGTCAAGCTGGTGAAGCTGGGCGAGTCGGTGGTGATCTGTGAGCAGATCGGCGACCCGGCGACCAGCAAGGGGCCGGTTGAACGCCAGGTGGTGCGAATTATTACGCCGGGAACGGTGAGTGATGAGGCGCTGCTGGATGAGCGTCGCGATAACCTGATTGCCGCCGTGTTGGGCGATGAGCGTCTGTTTGGCCTGTCGGTACTGGATATCACCAGCGGCAACTTCAGCGTGTTGGAGATCAAGGGCTGGGAGAACCTGCTGGCGGAGCTGGAACGCATCAACCCAGTGGAGCTGTTGATCCCGGATGATTGGCCAAAGGATCTGCCGGCAGAAAAACGTCGTGGGGCCAAGCGCCGTGCGCCGTGGGATTTCGAGCGTGATTCGGCGCTGAAAAGTCTGTGCCAGCAGTTCTCCGTACAGGACCTCAAAGGCTTCGGGTGCGAGACCCTGACCCTGGCCATCGGCGCCGCCGGTTGCCTGCTTGGCTACGCCAAGGAAACCCAGCGCACCGCCCTGCCGCACTTGCGCAGCCTGCGTCATGAGCGTCTGGACGATACCGTGGTGCTCGATGGCGCCAGCCGTCGCAACCTGGAGTTGGACACCAACCTGGCCGGTGGTCGCGATAACACCTTGCAATCGGTGGTCGATCGCTGCCAGACGGCCATGGGCAGCCGCCTGCTGACCCGCTGGCTGAACCGTCCGCTGCGGGACCTGACTGTGCTGCAAGCACGCCAGACGTCCATTACCTGCCTGCTGGACGGCTATCGCTTTGAAAAGCTGCAGCCACAGTTGAAGGAAATCGGCGATATCGAGCGCATCCTGGCGCGGATCGGCCTGCGTAACGCACGACCCCGTGACCTGGCGCGCCTGCGCGATGCCCTCGGTGCCCTGCCGCAACTGCAGGTGGCGATGACCGAGCTGGATACGCCGCACCTGCAACAGCTTGCAACTACAGCCGGGACTTACCCGGAGCTGGCGGCCTTGCTGGAAAAAGCCATCATCGACAACCCGCCGGCGATCATCCGTGATGGCGGCGTACTCAAGACCGGTTACGACAGCGAGCTGGACGAACTGCAGTCCCTGAGCGAAAACGCCGGGCAGTTCCTGATCGACCTGGAAGCCCGCGAAAAAGCCCGCACCGGTCTGGCCAACCTGAAAGTCGGCTACAACCGTGTGCATGGCTACTTTATTGAGTTGCCCAGCAAGCAGGCCGAATCGGCGCCGATCGATTATCAACGTCGCCAGACCCTCAAAGGCGCCGAACGGTTTATCACCCCGGAGCTGAAAGAATTCGAAGACAAGGCACTGTCGGCCAAGAGCCGCGCCCTGGCTCGAGAGAAGATGCTCTATGAGAATCTGCTGGAGGACTTGATCAGCCAATTGGCACCGCTGCAGGACACTGCCGCAGCGCTGGCCGAACTGGACGTGCTGAGCAACCTCGCCGAGCGTGCGCTGAACCTTGATCTGAACTGCCCGCGTTTTGTCAGCGAGCCGTGCATGCGCATCGTGCAAGGTCGTCACCCGGTTGTAGAACAGGTGCTGACCACGCCGTTCGTTGCCAACGACCTGTCCCTGGACGACGATACCCGTATGTTGGTGATCACCGGTCCGAACATGGGCGGTAAATCCACCTACATGCGTCAGACCGCTTTGATCGTGCTGTTGGCGCATATCGGCAGCTTTGTGCCGGCGGCCAGTTGCGAGCTGTCCCTGGTGGACCGCATTTTCACCCGCATCGGTTCCAGCGATGACCTGGCCGGTGGGCGCTCGACCTTTATGGTGGAAATGAGCGAAACCGCCAACATCCTGCATAACGCTACCGAACGCAGCCTGGTGCTGATGGACGAAGTGGGTCGCGGCACCAGCACCTTCGACGGTTTGTCCCTGGCCTGGGCGGCAGCCGAACGCCTGGCGCACCTGCGTGCCTACACGCTGTTTGCCACGCACTATTTCGAGCTGACGGTGTTGCCGGAAAGCGAGCCGCTGGTAGCCAACGTGCACCTGAACGCCACCGAGCACAACGAGCGCATCGTGTTCCTGCACCACGTGCTGCCAGGGCCCGCCAGCCAGAGCTACGGCCTGGCCGTGGCGCAACTGGCGGGGGTGCCGAACGATGTGATCACCCGCGCTCGCGAGCACCTCAGCCGTCTGGAAACCACGGCCCTGCCCCATGAGACGGTGGTCGCCAGCCCAGCCAAAGCCGCCAGCAAACCGGCTGCGCCGCACCAGAGCGACATGTTTGCCAGCCTGCCCCATCCGGTGCTGGATGAATTGGCTAAGCTTGACTTGGACGGCTTGACGCCGCGAAAAGCGCTCGAAATGTTATATGCACTGCAAGTTCGGATATAACGCACACGCTTGCAAGCTGGTAGACTCTCGCGCGGTTTGGGATGCTGCAGGCTATTAGCCTGGCCTGCAGACTATCGCTCCCAAACCTCGCGAGCCCTGCCACAAAGGGTTTCGCTGCCGCCGCCTGAGGAGAAAATTAGAAATGACCTTCGTCGTTACCGACAACTGCATCAAGTGCAAGTACACCGACTGCGTCGAAGTGTGTCCGGTGGACTGCTTCTACGAAGGCCCGAACTTCCTGGTTATCCACCCGGATGAGTGCATCGATTGCGCCCTGTGTGAACCTGAATGCCCGGCCGTCGCTATTTTCTCCGAGGATGAAGTCCCGGCGGAGATGCAGGAATTCATTCAGTTGAACGTCGAGCTGGCGGAAGTCTGGCCGAACATCACTGAGCGCAAAGATCCGATGCCGGATGCAGCGGAGTGGGATGGCAAAAAAGGTAAGATTGCACACCTCGAACGCTGATAGCGTCGCCCCATCCAAAAGGCCCCTTGCGGGCCTTTTTGCGTTTCTAGGTGGCCGGTTTCTCTTTCCTACAGGCAAAAAAAAGGGGCGGTATGACCCGCCCACATTTTTTCCCTAGTCCCTGTATTCCTTTTCATCATCCTGATGAATCGCATCCTGCGACGTTCCTTCAACCATCGTTCCTTGATGGCCGTGCCAATCCGTGGACACAGGGCTGATCTTAAAGAGTTCCATAGGAAGTTCAACGGGATCCTACCCATGAACTGACATGCAATCGCCCTGAACACGGAATAATTAATTGTTAAATTTCAATTGGTTAGAAAAAAGCTTCGAAGAAAACCGACGTCCGTGGAAGGTAAAAAAACCAAACACTTACGAAAAAGTAAGCAAATGCTTACACGACCAACTGCGTGATTGAGAAACAAACACACCTTGACCATCTTCCAGACATGAAAAAGCCCCGACACGTCGGGGCTTTTTTCCCTTCAACCGCCTCAGTCGTCGCTGACGGTGATGGTCGGCATGGCTGGCGTGGCTGCTTCCTGCAGGACGATCCGCGCACCTACATGACGCGCCAGCTCCTGATAGATCATGGCGATCTGGCTGTCCGGTTCAGCCACGACGGTAGGCTTGCCACCATCCGCCTGCTCGCGGATGAGCATCGACAGCGGCAACGAGGCCAACAGTTCCACGCCGTACTGAGTGGCCAGCTTCTCGCCGCCGCCTTCGCCGAACAGATGCTCGGCATGACCACAGTTGGAGCAGATGTGCACCGCCATGTTCTCCACGACGCCCAGCACCGGGATGTTGACCTTGCGGAACATCTCTACACCTTTCTTCGCGTCGAGCAGCGCCAGGTCCTGGGGCGTGGTAACAATCACCGAGCCGGCCACCGGGACTTTTTGCGCCAGGGTCAACTGGATATCACCGGTGCCTGGCGGCATATCGATCACCAAGTAGTCCAGGTCGCCCCAGGCGGTCTGGGTAACCAGCTGCAGCAAAGCGCCGGAGACCATCGGGCCGCGCCAGACCATCGGCGTGTTGTCATCAGTGAGGAAGGCCATGGACATCACTTCCACGCCCAGGGACTCGATCGGCACGAACCACTTCTGGTCCTTGACCTTCGGCCGTGTGCCTTCGGCGATGCCGAACATCACGCCCTGGCTCGGGCCGTAGATATCCGCATCGAGAATGCCCACGCGCGCACCTTCGCGGGCCAGGGCCAGGGCCAGGTTGGCCGCCGTGGTGGATTTACCCACGCCGCCCTTGCCGGACGCCACGGCCACTACGTTCTTGACGTTGGCCAGGCCAGGGATCTGTGCCTGGGCCTTGTGCGCGGCAATCACACATTGGATGTCGACCTTGGCCGAGCGCACGCCGTCGAGACCTTCAATGGCCATTTGCAGCATCTGCGCCCAACCGCTCTTGAACAGACCGGCTGCATAGCCCAGTTCCAATTGGACCGACACCTGGTCACCCTGGACGTCGATGGCGCGTACACAGCCGGCACTGACCGGGTCCTGGTTCAAATAAGGGTCGGTGTACTGGCGAAGCACGGCTTCCACCGCTGCGCGATTGACGGCGCTCATGGGCTACTCCCGAAAAAGACTGACTGAAACAGGCGGCTATCCTAACCGTTCCAGCGGCGTTACGGCATGCTTTCGCAGGTTGGGAAGATTCTGAAACAGCGCCACAGGGTGAAATATATTTCCCGGCGCTTTATAGTGGCCGACCTCCGTTTCATCAAGTAGCCGAGCCCCATGTCCGAGCCACGCAAGATCCTCGTCACCAGCGCCCTGCCCTATGCCAATGGTTCCATCCATCTTGGCCATATGCTTGAGTACATCCAGACCGATATGTGGGTGCGCTTCCAGAAGCATCGCGGCAACCAATGCATTTATGTCTGCGCGGACGACGCCCACGGTTCGGCCATCATGTTGCGCGCCGAAAAGGAAGGCATCACCCCGGAACAACTGATCGCCAACGTGCAGGCTGAACACAGCGCCGACTTTGCCGAGTTCCTGGTGGATTTCGACAACTTCCACTCGACCCACTCCGAAGAAAACCGTGAACTGTCGAGCCAGATCTACCTGCGGCTCAAGGAAGCCGGGCATATCGACCAGCGTTCGGTGACCCAGTATTTCGACCCGGAAAAGAAAATGTTCCTGGCCGACCGTTTCATCAAGGGCACCTGCCCGAAATGCGGCACTGAAGACCAGTACGGCGACAACTGTGAAAAGTGCGGCGCAACCTATGCACCCACTGATCTGAAGGATCCCAAATCGGCGATCTCCGGTGCTACCCCGGTGCTCAAGGATTCCCAGCACTTCTTCTTCAAGCTTCCGGATTTCCAGCAGATGCTGCAAACCTGGACCCGCAGCGGCACCCTGCAGGATGCCGTGGCCAACAAACTCTCCGAATGGCTCGACAGCGGCCTGCAGCAGTGGGACATCTCCCGGGATGCGCCGTACTTCGGCTTCGAGATCCCGGGCGAGCCGGGCAAATACTTCTATGTGTGGTTGGATGCGCCGATCGGTTACATGGCCAGCTTCAAGAACCTTTGCGACCGCACGCCGGAGTTGGACTTCGACACGTTCTGGAGCAAGGACTCCAGCGCCGAGCTGTACCACTTCATCGGCAAGGACATCGTCAACTTCCACGCCCTGTTCTGGCCGGCGATGCTCGAAGGTTCGGGCTACCGCAAGCCAACCGGCATTGCCGTACACGGCTACCTGACGGTCAACGGCCAGAAAATGTCCAAGTCCCGTGGCACTTTTATCAAGGCACGCACCTACCTGGACCATCTGTCCCCGGAATACCTGCGCTACTACTACGCGTCCAAACTGGGCCGTGGCGTCGACGACCTGGACCTGAACCTGGAAGACTTCGTGCAGAAGGTCAACTCGGACCTGGTCGGTAAAGTCGTCAACATCGCCAGCCGTTGCGCCGGGTTTATCCACAAGGGCAACGCGGGTGTACTGGTAGCCGAGAACGCTGCGCCGGAACTCACCGACGCCTTCCTGGCCGCCGCGCCGAGTATTGCCGACGCCTATGAAGCCCGCGACTTCGCCCGTGCCATGCGCGAGATCATGGGCCTGGCCGACCGCGCCAACGCCTGGATCGCCGACAAGGCACCATGGTCGCTGAACAAGCAGGAAGGCAAGCAGGCGGAAGTCCAGGCGATCTGCGCCACAGGCATCAACCTGTTCCGCCAGTTGGTGATCTTCCTCAAACCCGTGCTGCCACTGCTGGCCGCCGACGCCGAGGCGTTCCTCAACGTGGCGCCGCTGACCTGGAACGATCACGCCACCCTGCTCGGCAATCATCAGTTGAACGAGTTCAAGCCACTGATGACCCGTATCGACCCGGTGAAAGTCCAGGCCATGACCGACGCTTCGAAAGAAGACCTGGTCGCCAGCCAGACCGACACCGGCGAATCGACGCCGGCGGGTAATGGCGAGCTGGCCAAGGATCCGATTTCCGCGGAAATCGACTTCGACGCTTTCGCTGCAGTGGACCTGCGTGTCGCGCTGATCGTCAAGGCCGAAGCCGTGGAGGGTGCCGACAAGTTGCTGCGCCTGACACTGGACCTCGGCGGCGAGCAACGTAACGTGTTCTCCGGGATCAAGAGCGCTTACCCGGACCCGTCCAAACTCGATGGCCGCCTGACCATGATGATCGCCAACCTCAAGCCTCGGAAAATGAAGTTCGGCGTGTCTGAAGGCATGGTAATGGCGGCCGGCCCTGGTGGCGAAGAGATCTACCTGCTCAGCCCTGACAGTGGTGCCAAGCCGGGTCAGCGCATCAAGTAAGCTACCTTGTATGGGCATGTTGTGGTGAAGGAGCTTGTTGTGGCGAGCGGGCATGCCCCGCTCACCACAACAAATCCCTGCCCTCCCATTAAACCCAGTTTGCTATGCCTGTGATCACAGCATGAACCTCATTCAACGCATCGACGCACTGCTGCCGCAGACCCAATGCGGCAAGTGCGGGCACCCGGGTTGCAAGCCTTACGCCGAGGGCATCACCCGTGGCGAGGCGATCAACAAGTGCCCGCCCGGTGGCCAGGAAACCATCGCCGACGTTGCACGGTTGCTGCAGGTGCCGGTGCTGGATCTGGACGCCAGTCGCGGGGAAGCACCCGCCCAGGTTGCCTACATCCGCGAAGCTGAGTGCATCGGTTGCACCAAGTGCATCCAGGCCTGCCCCGTAGACGCAATCGTCGGCGCCGCCAAGCTGATGCACACCGTCATCATGGATGAATGCACCGGTTGCGACCTCTGCGTCGCGCCCTGCCCCGTCGACTGCATTGAAATGCACCCGACAACCACTGTATTGCCGATTGTCGGTGGCCTGGCGACAAATGATCAGCAACGCCATGAACGCCACCTCAAGCGCGACCGGGCAAGGCGGCGGTATGAGCAACGCAATGCGCGCCTGCAACGGGAGGAAGCGCAAAAACTCGCTGAACGCCAGGCCCGGACCAAGCGCTCCGTGCCGGTTTTACCTGTGCAAGCCGATACGGCACAGGATGTCGCGATCAAGAAAGCTAAAATCGCTGTCGCAATGAGCCGGGCCCAATTGCACAAATCCTTGAAGGCGTTTGGTCACCCTCCGACCTTTGAACAGCAGTCGCAGTTGATCATCCTGCAACGGCAATTCGAAGCGGCGGAACAAGCGCTGGCTGCCTTGGAGGTGGGTGTCGTACCGAAAGCAGCGACGTCATCCAGCAACACTGCTGATCTGAAACGCGCCAAAATCCAGCTGGCGATGCGTCGAGCGGAACTGAAGAAAGCCCAGGACCTGAACATCGAACCTCGGCAACTGGCCGAGGCGCAACGCAAGCTGGAGGACGCGCAGCACCAAATGGATGCGCTCAACAACGCCTGATCTGCAAACCGGGTGTGTGTTGATACAATCCCGCCGACCTTCTGCAAGGAACCCACCGCCCCATGAACGCCGCAAAACGCCTGGAAATATTCCGCAGGCTTCACGAAGACAATCCAGAACCCAAGACCGAACTGGCCTACACCTCGCCGTTCGAGTTGCTGATTGCGGTGATCCTGTCGGCCCAATCCACCGACGTCGGCGTCAATAAGGCCACGGCCAAGCTGTATCCCGTGGCGAACACACCAGAGGCGATCTATGCCCTGGGTGTGGAAGGATTGTCTGAGTACATCAAGACCATCGGTCTGTATAACAGCAAAGCCAAAAACGTTATCGAGACCTGCCGCCTGCTGGTGGAACTGCATGGCGGTGAAGTGCCACAAACCCGTGAAGCCTTGGAAGCCCTGCCAGGAGTCGGTCGTAAAACTGCCAATGTGGTGCTCAACACCGCGTTCAGGCAACTGACGATGGCGGTGGACACCCATATCTTCCGGGTCAGCAACAGAACCGGCATTGCCCGTGGGAAGAACGTGGTTGAGGTCGAAAAGCAGTTGATGAAGTTTGTACCCAAGCCCTATCTACTGGACTCTCACCACTGGCTGATCCTTCATGGACGCTACGTTTGCCAGGCCCGCAGGCCGCGTTGCGGCAGCTGTCGTATCGAAGACCTGTGCGAATACAAGGACAAGACGTCCGACGATTGAGGGATCATTGGTTTTCTCGATCAGCCGATTGAAAAAATCTTTTTTACCCGATCATGGATTATCGTTATAAGGAGCGCCAACGGCAGTCCTAGCCCGGAGTGAACCTTATGAGCACTGGCAAAGAACAACTGGAAGTGGAAGACGACCTTGTTGAGTCGGATGATGATGGGGCAGAAGCACCCGTTGAGGTAGCCAAGACCAATTTGAGCAAACGCCGCACCATCGACAATCTTCTGGAAGAACGACGCTTGCAAAAACAGCTGGCAGATTATGACTTCGATCTGTGATCGAACTGTCGACGGCCGGAAGCCTCCCTTACGGAGGCTTTTTTCTGCCGGTCACCCAGACAATGTGCGCTGCAGTGCCCTCCTCTATACCAAGCCGTTGCGCTGGGCCAGTTCGATCAGGTCCACAAGGGAGCGGGCGTTGAGTTTGAGCAGCAAACGTGTCTTGTAGGTGCTGACGGTCTTGTTGCTGAGGAACATGCCGTCGGCAATCTCCTTGTTGGTTCGGCCCCGGGCCAACTGCTGCAATACCATCATTTCCCGACCCGACAGACGCTCGACCATATCGGCCTCGCTGGCATTGCCCATGGTGGAGCGTACCGAGTTGAGTGCCTGGTTGGGGAAGTAGCTATAGCCCGACAGCACCGCCTTGATCGCACTCAGCAACTCGGTCAGGTCCTGTTGCTTGCACACGTAGCCGGCAGCCCCCGCCTGCATGCAACGCATGGAAAAATGGCCAGGGGCCTGTGACGTCAGCACCAGCACCTTGAAAGGCACGGATTGCTTGGTAGAAGACAGCCGGCAAATAACTTCCAGCCCGTCAAGTTTGGGAATCCCGATATCCAGTATGACAATGTCCGGCATATGCTCCCGTGCAAGTTGCAATGCATCGACACCGTTATCGGTCTCGGCAACGACCTCATAACCATGACGTTCCATTAGCATACGCACAGCAAGACGAATGACGGGATGATCATCCACGATCAGCACTTTATTCATGAGAAAGTCCAATTTCGCTGTTCGAATTATTTAGAGCAAGCACAATAGCCTAGTCGTTTCCTGGTTGGCATAGCGTTCCCCCCCGAGCAACAGCAAGCAGAGACCCACCCCACAGCGATAAAGGAATTGCCCTACAAAAAAACGCTAACTCAGATGTATCCAGTTTTATAGATCCTTTCAGACCTTTCCGGGGACTTACATATTTTGAGTGAAATATCCATGGAGTATCTGGGGGTGGGTAAACGTGCCGCACACAACTCTCAGGAAATGCCCCTTCCCTCTGCACTCCACTCAGGAATCCCGACAAGAAATGTCCGACTGTTTTAGTTCCATTCAACATATTCTCTTACATCCTTAATTCCTACAGCGTATTCCGCGCTTTATACGTTTACCTCACTTTCATGAGTGAATCTTCTGTAAGACCAGTTCCTAGGCAGGTGTAAAAAAATCATTCGCCCTACAAACTTTCAACAACAGCACCCTCGAAGGTGCATTTGAAAATGCGTCGACTGAAAAATATCAACAAATGTTTAACCATCTATAAACATCGCAATTCCACACAAAATCCATAGGCAAAAAAAATGGCCCCTGAATAAGGGGCCATTCTTTAAACCGGCTGAGACTTAGAACAACGAGCGACCTTTGTTGGCCGCAATGCGCATGCGCAGTGCGTTCAACTTGATAAAGCCTGCTGCGTCCGCCTGGTTGTAGGCGCCGCCATCTTCTTCGAAGGTAGCGATGTTGGCGTCGAACAGCGACTCATCAGACTTGCGACCGGTGACGATCACGTTGCCCTTGTACAGCTTCAGGCGCACAACGCCGTTCACATGCACCTGGGAAGCATCGATCATCTGTTGCAGCATCAGACGCTCAGGGCTCCACCAGTAGCCGGTGTAGATCAGGCTGGCGTACTTGGGCATCAGCTCGTCTTTGAGGTGAGCCACTTCGCGGTCCAGGGTGATGGATTCGATGGCCCGGTGGGCGCGCAGCATGATGGTGCCGCCTGGGGTTTCGTAGCAACCACGGGACTTCATGCCCACGTAGCGGTTCTCGACGATGTCGAGACGGCCAATACCGTGTTCGCCACCGATACGGTTCAAGGTCGCCAGCACAGTGGCCGGGGTCATTTCGACGCCGTCCAGCGCGACGATGTCGCCATTGCGGTAGGTCAGTTCCAGGTATTGCGGCTTGTCTGGAGCGTTCTCCGGGGAGACGGTCCATTTCCACATGTCTTCTTCGTGCTCGGTCCAGGTGTCTTCCAGCACGCCGCCTTCATAGGAGATGTGCAGCAGGTTGGCATCCATCGAGTACGGGGACTTCTTCTTGCCGTGACGCTCGATCGGGATCGCGTGCTTTTCAGCGTAATCCATCAGTTTTTCACGGGACAGCAGGTCCCATTCACGCCAAGGGGCGATCACTTTCACGCCTGGCTTGAGTGCATAGGCGCCCAGCTCGAAACGCACCTGGTCGTTGCCCTTGCCGGTAGCACCATGGGAAATGGCGTCGGCGCCGGTTTCGTTGGCGATTTCGATCAGGCGCTTGGCGATCAGCGGACGTGCGATGGAAGTACCCAGCAGGTACTCGCCTTCGTAGACGGTGTTGGCGCGAAACATCGGGAAGACGAAATCGCGGACGAACTCTTCGCGCAGGTCGTCAATGTAGATCTCTTTCACGCCCATGGCTTGCGCCTTGGCACGTGCAGGTTCGACCTCTTCGCCCTGACCCAGGTCAGCGGTGAAGGTCACCACTTCACAGTTATAAGTATCCTGCAGCCACTTGAGGATCACCGAAGTGTCCAGGCCGCCGGAATACGCGAGAACGACCTTGTTTACGTCGGCCATGCCATCACTCCACGGGGTTGTACGGAAAGGCGTCGATTCTACCGACCAAAACCGGGGATTTACAGGGGCGCGACAGCAAATGAAGATAAAGCGACAGATTATGTCGAACGGGCGACCGATGGTCGCACCTTAAGACGTGTGTGCAGGGTTACTTGCGCCAGTGGCTTGGGGCGCCGGCTTCTCGGGGGCTGCCACGCGTTCAAGCTGGATATTCACACGACGATTGCGTGCCCGGTTGGCCGCATTGGTGTTGGGCGCAAGGGGGTAGCTTTCGCCATGGAAGCGCAGGGTGATCTGCGACTCCTGGATACCGTTGGCCTTGAAGTAGTCCATCACCGCCAAGCCACGGCGGCGAGAGACGTCGCGATTGGTCAGGCGGTTGCCGCTGTTGTCCGAATGGCCATTCAACTCGATATGGTTGACCGTCGGGTCGGCTTTCATGAATGCAAGAATCACGTCGAGTTTCTTCTTGGCGGCTGCGTCCAACTCGATACCGCCCCCCGGGAATCCGACTTCGGTCTGTTTGACCTGATCGTAATTCATCGGCAACAGCTTGGCGGTGCACAGCTGGTAGTCGTTATAAGCCTTATTGAATTTCACCGGCAACAAGCGGATTTCGGAGTAGCCGCCTTCACGGCCGTAGTGGCGGACCGTCGGGCTGCGCCCTTCCAGCAGTCCGGTGAACAGGCGACCGGCCTGGGCCTGCGAGCTATTGAACAACACATCGCCACTACCGGCACGCACGGCGCCGAGGTTGATATCGCCTCGGCCTGGCTGCCAAGGGGCGGCGGCAGCCAACAAGGTGGCCGAGCCTGTGCCCAGCGAACCGTTATAGGCTTTCAGACGAAATATTGCCTGCTCACCCGCCCGGCGCACGAACTCACCCGAACCGAAGTCTGTGATCGGCTGGGTCAGACGGCACTCGAACTGGTCGCCCTCTACCTTCCACTCAATGTTCTCCAGACGTGTCTGGAACGTGAGGGCCATCGCGGGCAGGCTGGCGAACACACTGAGCAGGGCTAGGTAATGCTGGCGCACGGGAGGCTCCACTGGTTTCTACAACACTTCAAAGCGTCATACATCGATAAGGCATACAAAAGGCTATCGGTTGCATCCTGCAAAACTTGATAGCGAGTGCCTGATAGAGTCTTTTCCGGTAGCATTCCCCCCAGATTGACCCGCCTGGAATCCCCAATGTCCGACCGCCTGACCCTGCTGCGTCCCGACGACTGGCATATTCATCTTCGCGATGGTGCTGCGTTACCCCACACCGTGGCCGATGTAGCGCGTACCTTTGGCCGCGCCATCATCATGCCTAACCTGGTTCCTCCGGTACGTAACGCCGAGCAAGCCGATGCCTACCGCCAGCGTATCCTCGCTGCACGGCCGGCCGGCAGCCGGTTCGAACCGCTGATGGTGCTGTACCTTACCGACCGCACCCAGCCCGAAGAAATTCGCGAGGCCAAGGCCAGTGGGTTTGTGCACGCCGCCAAACTGTACCCGGCCGGCGCCACCACCAACTCCGATTCCGGCGTGACCAGTATCGACAAGATCCTGCCGGCCATCGAAGCCATGGCCGACGTCGGCATGCCGCTGCTGATCCACGGTGAAGTCACCCGTGGCGATGTGGACGTGTTCGATCGCGAGAAGATCTTCATCGACGAACACATGCGTCGTGTGGTGGAGCTGTTCCCGACCCTCAAGGTCGTGTTCGAGCACATCACCACTGCCGATGCAGTGCAGTTCGTCACCGAGGCCTCGGCCAACGTTGGTGCGACCATCACCGCGCATCACCTGCTGTATAACCGCAACCACATGCTGGTAGGCGGGATTCGGCCGCACTTCTATTGCCTGCCGATCCTCAAGCGCAACACGCACCAGGTGGCCTTGCTGGATGCGGCGACCAGCGGCAATCCGAAGTTTTTCCTCGGCACCGACTCCGCGCCTCACGCCCAGCACGCCAAAGAAGCCGCGTGCGGTTGTGCCGGCTGCTACACCGCCTATGCCGCCATCGAGCTATACGCTGAAGCGTTCGAACAGCGCAACGCCCTGGACAAGCTCGAAGGGTTCGCCAGCCTCAATGGCCCGCGTTTCTACGGCCTGCCGGCGAATACCGATCGCATTACCCTGGTTCGTGAAGACTGGACCGCCCCTGCCAGCCTGCCGTTTGGCGAGCTGACTGTCATCCCGCTGCGCGCCGGTGAAACACTGCGCTGGCGCCTGCTGGAGGAAAGCAAGTGAGTGAAGACCATTACGATGACGAACACGAGCACAGCGGTGGCGGATCCCGTCATCCGATGGCCGAGCGGTTCCGCGGCTATCTGCCGGTTGTCATCGACGTAGAAACCGGTGGTTTCAACTGCGCCACCGATGCGCTGCTGGAAATCGCCGCGACGACTATCGGCATGGACGAACAGGGTTTTGTGTTCCCGGAACACACCCACTTCTTCCGCGTCGAGCCGTTCGAAGGCGCCAATATCGAAGCGGCTGCCTTGGAGTTCACCGGGATCAAGCTCGATCACCCATTGCGCATGGCAGTAAGTGAAGAAGCGGCACTGACCGATATCTTCCGTGGCGTGCGCAAGGCATTGAAGGCCAATGGCTGCAAGCGCGCGATCCTGGTCGGCCACAACAGCAGCTTTGACCTGGGCTTTCTGAATGCCGCCGTGGCGCGGTTGGACATGAAGCGCAACCCGTTTCACCCGTTCTCCAGCTTTGACACCGCTACTCTCGCCGGGCTGGCGTATGGCCAGACCGTGCTGGCCAAAGCCTGCCAGGCAGCCGGCATCGACTTTGACGGTCGTGAGGCTCATTCGGCCCGCTACGACACAGAGAAGACGGCCGAGCTGTTCTGCGGCATCGTCAACCGCTGGAAACAGATGGGCGGCTGGGAAGACTTCAACGACTGAAGTGGAATCCCGCGCATAAAAAAACCGGCCTTCTCAGGCCGGTTTTTTTTGCCGCAAACGTGGCTTACAGCTTGCCAGCGTTCTCGGTCAGGTAAGCCGCAACACCTTCCGGCGAAGCGTTCATGCCTTTGTCGCCTTTTTTCCAGTTGGCAGGGCAGACTTCGCCGTGCTCTTCGTGGAATTGCAGGGCGTCGACCAGACGGATCAGCTCTTCCATGTTACGACCCAGTGGCAGGTCGTTGATGATCTGGGAGCGAACCACGCCTTTGTCGTCGATCAGGAACGCGCCACGGAAGGCCACGCCGCCTTCGGACTCAACGTCGTAGGCCTTGGCGATGTCGTGCTTCATATCGGCAGCCATGGTGTATTTCACTTTGCCGATGCCGCCATCATTGATGGCGGTGTTGCGCCAGGCGTTGTGGGTGAAATGGGAATCGATGGAAACGGCTACCACTTCAACGTTGCGCGCCTTGAAATCGTCCATGCGGTGGTCCAGAGCGATCAGCTCCGACGGGCAGACGAAGGTGAAGTCCAGCGGGTAGAAGAACACCAGGCCGTATTTGCCTTTGATGGCTTCAGACAGTTTGAAGCTGTCTACGATTTCGCCATTGCCGAGGACGGCAGGTACGTCGAAATCCGGGGCTTGTTTGCCGACGAGTACGCTCATTGGTTATCTCCTGATGTAAGGGTGACGATTGAAGTAAAAGGACCGGCCTTGAGTCTGCCGTTTATAAGCGACAGCCCTGTGACGCAGTCACGCTTCGTGAAGACCGACCATCATACACTGAAAAAACCGTTCGTCAGTGCGGGCACGGTGCCAGTGAATACCCTACGATTCTACTTTGACAATCATTCTCGTTAACATTAAGATCCACCGCACTTAAGCCTTAAACCCGCGATGGTTCTCCCTTATGTATGTGTGCCTCTGTACTGGCGTCACCGACGGAAAAATCCGCGAAGCAATCTATGAAGGTTGCTGCAGCTACAAGGAAGTGCGTGAAGCCACCGGCGTTGCCAGCCAGTGTGGTAAATGTGCTTGCCTCGCCAAGCAAGTGGTACGGGAAACCCTGACACAGCTGCAGACCGCTCAGACCGCGCTCCCCTATTCAGCAGAATTTACACACGCCTGATTAGGCATGTTTTAAGGAACCGGACTTAGTGTCCGGTTTTTTTATGCCCGCAATTCAATAAGTTAGCGCTAAGACGCGGAACACAAACATTCTTATTCCGATTAATTTTCATTTATTATTCAATAACTTAGGTTTGACACTAGGGATTTCGCCGCTCAAACTCCGCTTTATACACAGCGATTACAGGGCAGGACCCCAGTCATGAAAGGCGACATCTCAGTCATCCAGCAACTCAACAAATCCCTTGCCAATGAACTGGTCGCGATCAATCAGTACTTTCTGCATGCACGCATGTATGACGATTGGGGCCTGGAAAAGCTGGGCAAGCGCGAATACAAAGAATCGATCAAGGCCATGAAGGACGCGGACGCGCTGATCAAGCGCATCCTGTTCCTGGAAGGCCTGCCGAACGTGCAGGACCTGGGCAAGCTGAGCATCGGCGAACACACCCAGGAAATGATAAGCAGCGACCTGGGTTTCGAACGCAAGAGCCACAGCGACCTCAAGGCCGCCATTGCTCACTGTGAAACCAAAGGTGACTTCGGCAGCCGCGAACTGCTGGAAGACATCCTGGAAGACCAGGAAGAGCACATCGACTGGCTGGAAACCCAACTGGGCCTGATCGATAAAGTCAGCCTGGAAAACTACCTGCAGTCGCAGATGGGCGAGTAACCCCGCTTCCTGTAGAAGCAAAAAAGCCCCGCTCTCTCTCGAGAAGCGGGGCTTTTTATTGCAGGCCAATCACGCGTCGGTCTTGGCCGCCGCATTTGCCGCTGCTTCTTTGATCAGCGTTTGCAACGAACCATCAGCCGCCATCTCAACGATGATGTCGCTGCCGCCGACCAGTTCACCGGCAACCCACAGTTGTGGGAAGGTCGGCCAGTTGGCGTACTTCGGCAGGTTGGCGCGGATTTCAGGGTTTTGCAGGATATCCACGTAAGCGAATTTCTCGCCGCACGCCATGATGGCCTGGGAAGCTTTCGCGGAGAAACCGCACTGAGGAGCATTAGGCGCGCCCTTCATGTAAAGCAGAATGGTGTTGTTGGCAATCTGCTCTTTGATCGTTTCGATGATATCCATGGAACACCTCGGCTGGAACTTTGCGACTCACAGGTCGGCACGGTGGCGCATTGTAACGCAAAATTCCAGCGTGGTGCTCAGGCGGCTGCTACCTGCACCGGAACGCCATTGAGTGCGGCATTGCCCGACAACTCATCCAACTGCCGCTCGTCGGTCAAATCGTTGGCGCTCGCCCCCGGCTGTCCGCTGGCGATTGTCATCTGCACGCCTGGACGGCCATGGCCCCAACCATGCGGAAGGCTGACTACGCCGGGCATCATGTCCAGGCTGGCCAGGACTTCCACTTCAATCATGCCGATGCGCGAACTCACGCGCACGCGCTGCCCATCGCTCAACTGCCGACTGGCCAGATCATCCGGGTGCATGAGCAATTGATGACGTGGCTTGCCCTTCACCAGCCGATGGTAGTTGTGCATCCAGGAATTATTGCTGCGCACGTGACGGCGGCCGATCAACAGCAGTTCATCGGCCACTGGCAACGGCTGCGCGGCAAAACGCGCCAGGTCGGCAAGGATCACCCCCGGCGCCGCCTGCACCTTGCCATCAACGGTTTTCAAGCGTGCCGCAAGATTGGGCTGCAGCGGCCCCAAGTCCACACCATGAGGATGGTCCGCCAGCACGGCCACCGACAACTTGTGGCTGGACGCATCACCGTACACCCCGGCACGCAGCCCGAAGTCGATCATCTGCGCAGGCGGCATGGTCGGCTTGAGCACCGCGCCCGTCTGTGCGGCAAAGGCCTTGGCCAGGCCGACAAAGATCTCCCAGTCATGCAGCGCGCCCGCAGGCTTGGGCAGGATTGCGCGATTGAAGCGGGTGACATTGCGCACCGCGAACATATTGAAGGTGGTGTCGTAGTGATCATTCTCCAGCGCCGACGTGGACGGCAGGATCAGGTCGGCATAGCGCGTGGTTTCGTTGATATAAAGGTCGATGCTGACCATGAACTCCAATCCGTCGAGGGCTTGTTCCAACTGCCGGCCGTTGGGCGTCGACAACACCGGGTTGCCCGCCACCGTCACCAACGCACGGATTTGTCCTTCCCCTTCGGTGAGCATTTCTTCGGCCAATGCTGACACCGGAAGCTCGCCGCCATACTCCGGGCGCCCGGAAACCCGGCTTTGCCAACGATTGAAATGCCCACCACCAGTCGATGCAACCAGATCCACCGCCGGCGTAGTGCACAGCGCCCCTCCCACGCGGTCCAGGTTGCCGGTCACCAGGTTGATCAGTTGCACCAGCCAATGGCACAGCGTGCCGAACGCCTGGGTCGATACCCCCATGCGTCCGTAACACACCGCCTTGTCGGCGGCAGCAAAGTCCCGCGCCAACTGGCGGATCTGTTCGGCAGGCACCGCACACTGACGGCTCATGGCCTCGGCGGTAAAGCCGGCGATGGCGCGACGAACCTCCTCAAGGCCTTCCACCGGCAAATGGCTGGTGCGGGTCAGGTTCTCGCTAAACAACGTGTTGAGCACTCCGAACAGCAATGCCGCATCACCACCCGGGCGCACGAACAGATGCTGGTCGGCCATCGCCGCCGTCTCGCTGCGCCGTGGGTCGACCACCACCACTCTGCCGCCCCGGGCCTGGATCGCCTTGAGGCGCTTCTCCACATCAGGCACGGTCATGATGCTGCCGTTGGACGCCAGTGGGTTGCCGCCCAGAATCAACATGAAGTCGGTGTGATCTATATCCGGGATTGGCAATAGCAGGCCATGGCCGTACATGAGGTAGCTGGTGAGGTGATGGGGTAACTGGTCTACCGAGGTGGCGGAAAACCGATTGCGCGTCTTCAACTGGCCCAGGAAGTAATTGCTGTGGGTCATCAGTCCGTAGTTGTGCACGCTGGGATTGCCCTGATACACCGCCACTGCATTCTGCCCATGCCGCGCCTGAATCCCTGAGAGCCGCTCGGCTACAAGCGCAAAGGCGTCTTCCCAGGCAATCGGCTGCCATTCACAGCCCACCCGCAGCATCGGCTGGTGCAGGCGGTCGGGGTCATTCTGGATATCCTGCAGCGCCACAGCCTTGGGGCAGATATGCCCGCGACTGAATGTATCCAGCGGATCCCCTTTGATCGAGGTGATCGCCAGGCTGCCGTCGTCGGCCTGGGTGGTTTCCAGGGTCAGGCCACAAATGGCTTCACACAGATGGCAGGCACGGTGGTGGAGAGTCTTGGTCATGGCCAGTCTCTTTTATAGGGGCTTTGATCCCACTATGGGCCGGGAGCGGCAGGCGCGCCAGCAACGTTCGCCACGTGAATCGACCAGCATCAGGCCCGGCCATGAGCAAGCGTGAGCAAATGTTTCAAAACCCGCCCCATAGCCTCTGAAACCGACCCAGCCTGGTCTGCGCCCGCCTCCGCGCATTGCAAAAGGTCTCGGCGCCAGTGTACAAATGGCCCGCTGCTGTCTGGAATTCATCTTCAAAAGCGCTTCGGCGCCCTGCTTGAACACCCTTAAAAACCGTAGCCCTATTGGTAAGACGCGACATTTAATTATAAGATCGCGCCTTCCCCTATTTCGTCGCCCCGTGCGGCTTTCGCCGCAGGTCTCGCCCGTTGTCACAACAAACAAGGCTTTGAGTATCTGCGGTCTGTTGCAAAAAGGTAGTTAATGATGAGCGCAAGGCACTTTCTCTCCCTGATGGATTGCACGCCCGAAGAGCTGGTCAGCGTGATCCGTCGAGGCATTGAGCTTAAAGACCTGCGTAACCGCGGCGTACTGTTCGAGCCTTTGAAAAACCGCGTGCTCGGCATGATCTTCGAGAAGTCGTCGACCCGCACCCGTGTGTCGTTCGAAGCCGGCATGATCCAACTCGGTGGCCAGGCTATCTTCCTGTCCTCGCGCGACACCCAGCTGGGCCGTGGCGAGCCGATCGCCGACAGCGCGAAAGTGATGTCGAGCATGCTCGATGCCGTGATGATCCGTACCTTTGCCCACAGCACCGTGACCGAATTTTCCGCCAACTCCCGTGTACCGGTGATCAACGGCCTGTCCGATGACCTGCACCCGTGCCAACTGCTGGCCGACATGCAAACCTTCCTTGAACACCGTGGCTCGATCCAGGGCAAGACCGTGGCCTGGATCGGCGACGGCAACAACATGTGCAACAGCTATATAGAAGCGGCCATCCAATTCGACTTCCAACTGCGCGTGGCCTGCCCGGAAGGCTACGAGCCTGACGCGCGCTTCCTGGCACAAGCCGGCGACCGCGTGACCCTGGTCCGCGATCCGCGTGACGCGGTGATCGGCGCCCACCTGGTGAGCACCGACGTGTGGACCTCCATGGGCCAGGAAGACGAAACCGCCAAGCGCCTGGCCCTGTTCGCCCCGTATCAGGTGACCCGCGCCCTGCTCGACCTGGCCGCGCCCGATGTCCTGTTCATGCATTGCCTGCCGGCCCACCGTGGTGAAGAGATCAGCACCGACCTGCTCGACGACCCTCGCTCGGTCGCCTGGGACCAGGCTGAAAACCGCCTGCATGCACAAAAGGCCCTGCTCGAATTCCTCGTGCCACCGTCGTACCACCACGCATGAGCCATCCATTACTGCTGAACCTGCGCAACCTGGCATGCGGCTATCAAGATCAACGGGTGGTACAGAACCTCAACCTGCACCTCAATGCGGGCGACATCGGTTGCCTGCTGGGCTCCTCGGGTTGCGGCAAGACCACCACCCTACGAGCGATTGCCGGGTTTGAGCCGGTGCACGAAGGTGAAATCAGCCTGGCCGGCGAAGTGATCTCCAGTGCCGGGTTCACCTTGGCTCCCGAGAAACGTCGCATCGGCATGGTGTTCCAGGACTACGCGCTGTTTCCTCACCTGAGCGTGGCCGACAACATTGCTTTCGGTATTCGCAAGCACCCGCAAAAAGACCGGGTGGTTGCCGAGTTGCTGGAGCTGGTAAACCTGAAGAACCTGGGCAAGCGCTTCCCTCATGAGCTGTCCGGCGGCCAGCAACAACGCGTCGCCCTCGCCCGAGCCTTGGCGCCAGAACCGGCCTTGCTGTTGCTGGATGAGCCTTTCTCCAACCTCGATGGCGAGTTGCGACGCAAGCTCAGCCACGAAGTGCGCGACATCCTCAAGGCACGCGGCACCAGCGCGATCCTGGTGACCCATGACCAGGAAGAAGCCTTCGCCGTCAGCGACCAGGTCGGGGTGTTCAAAGAGGGCCGTCTCGAGCAGTGGGACACGCCCTACAACCTTTATCACGAACCGCAGACACCTTACGTCGCCAGCTTTATCGGCCAGGGTTACTTCATCCGTGGTCAATTGAGCTCGCCGGAATCGGTCAGCACCGAACTGGGTGAGCTGCGCGGCAACCGCGCCTACACCTGGCCTACCGGCGGTGCGGTGGATGTGTTGCTGCGTCCGGATGACATCGTCTACGCGCCGGACAGCGGGTTGAAAGCGCGGATCGTCGGCAAGACGTTCCTCGGCGCATCGACGCTGTACCGCCTGCAGCTGCCGACCGGCGCGCAGCTGGAGTCGATTTTCCCGAGTCATGCCGATCATCAGGTCGGTGCGGATGTGGGCATTCGGGTGGCCGCCGAACACCTGGTGTTGTTCCAGGCGTCCGGCAGCACGGCCGCACACCTCCCTCCAGTCGAATCCGGCGTACGGCGTTACAGCCCGGTATAAAGCCCCGTCATACCCGGCCAATTTCCGCGAACTTGGCCTGGGTATGCTCAGCCAGCACCGCCGCCGGCAGCTCAACCTCCAACCCCCTCCTTCCCGCGCTCACAAAAATCGTCGCGAACGGCTGCGCCGTCACATCGATAAACGTGCGCAGACGCTTCTTCTGACCCAGCGGGCTGATGCCGCCCAACAGATAGCCAGTGGAGCGTTGCGCGGCCGCCGGGTCGGCCATTTCGACTTTCTTGACGCCTGCCGCGTGCGCCAGGGCCTTCAGATCCAGACTTCCGACGACCGGCACCACTGCCACCAGTAATTCGCCCTTCTCGCTGCTGGCCAGCAAGGTCTTGAACACCTGCGCCGGGTCCAGGCCCAATTTTTCCGCGGCCTCCAGCCCATAGGACGCCGCCTTTGGGTCATGTTCGTAACTGTGGACTCGATGTTCGGCGCGAACTTTTTTCAACAGGTCCAATGCGGGCGTCATGGTATCTCCGAGGCATGGCAAACAGATGGCCAATTCTAGGCCAAGCCCACGTAAAACGCTCTAGTCCGCCCACTCTTGCGGTACACACGCAATGTGACAAGCGTGATCATTCACCAGACCAATAGTTTGAAAGTGACTGACAGTTCACTTTCGACCTTTGACAGCCGTCATTCTTGTCTATATTTTTTCGTTTCCGAATGCTGTAGGAATACACCCGCAGCGTTCAAAGCAGTAAGCCATGGTCGGGATGGGGATCCCTGCCACGGTGAAAATCGCGCAACAGCCCGTTGAGGTTGTGCGCCAGACAAGAACAACAACTGAGGTTTTCCATGACAACTGCTCTTCAACAGCCTTCACTTTCGAGCCAATGCATGGCCGAATTCCTGGGGACTGCGCTTCTGATCTTCTTCGGTACAGGATGTGTCGCTGCGCTCAAGGTCGCGGGTGCCAGCTTTGGCTTGTGGGAGATCAGTATCATCTGGGGGGTCGGCGTCAGCATGGCGATCTACCTGAGCGCCGGTATTTCCGGAGCCCACCTCAACCCGGCTGTCAGCATCGCGCTGTGCATTTTCGCCGACTTCGAAAAGCGCAAACTGCCCTTCTACATTCTCGCCCAGATCGCCGGCGCCTTCTGCTCGGCGGCCTTGGTGTACACGCTCTACAGCAACCTGTTTTTCGATTACGAACAAACCCACCATATGGTGCGCGGCTCCCAGGCCAGCCTGGAATTGGCGTCGGTGTTCTCCACTTACCCCCATGCGCTGCTGAGCACCGCCCAGGCGTTCCTGGTGGAAATGGTCATCACCGCCATTCTGATGGGCGTGATCATGGCCCTCACCGATGACAACAACGGCCTGCCACGCGGCCCGTTGGCGCCCCTGCTGATCGGCCTGCTGATCGCAGTGATCGGCAGCGCCATGGGCCCGCTGACCGGCTTTGCGATGAACCCGGCGCGGGATTTCGGGCCCAAGCTGATGACCTTTTTTGCGGGTTGGGGTGAAATGGCCTTCACTGGCGGCCGCGATATTCCTTACTTCCTCGTACCGATTTTCGCGCCGATTGTCGGCGCATGCCTCGGCGCCGCGGCCTATCGCGGGCTGATTGCCCGTCACCTGCCGAGCGCCGCACCTGCTATAGCTGAAGCAACACCTGACACGGCTGTCAACGGCAAGACCCGTATTTCCTGATAGCGCCAGCCTGAACGTACCTGCCCTTTTTACGGCCCAGGCTGATTACCGACTTTCTTATTTTCCAAGGCATTCGACATGACCGATATTCAGAATAAGAACTACATCATCGCCCTTGACCAAGGCACCACCAGTTCCCGGGCGATCATCTTCGATCGTGACGCCAACGTGGTCTGCACCGCCCAGCGCGAATTCGCCCAGCATTACCCGCAGGCGGGCTGGGTCGAACATGACCCGATGGAAATCTTCGCCACCCAGAGCGCCGTGATGGTCGAGGCCCTGGCTCAAGCGGGCCTGCACCATGACCAGGTCGCCGCCATCGGTATCACCAACCAGCGTGAAACCACCGTGGTGTGGGACAAAGTCACCGGTCGCCCGATCTACAACGCGATCGTCTGGCAGTGCCGCCGCAGCACCGAGATCTGCCAGCAACTCAAGCGCGACGGCCACGAGCAATACATCGGCGACACCACCGGCCTGGTCACCGACCCGTACTTCTCCGGCACCAAGCTCAAGTGGATCCTCGACAACGTCGAAGGCAGCCGCGAGCGTGCGCGCAACGGCGAGCTGCTGTTCGGCACCGTCGACAGCTGGCTGATCTGGAAATTTACCGGCGGCAAGACCCACGTCACCGACTACACCAACGCTTCGCGCACCATGCTCTTCAACATCCACACCCTGGAGTGGGATGCCAAGATGCTGGAGATCCTCGACGTGCCGCGCGAAATGCTGCCGGAAGTGAAGTCCTCCTCGGAAATCTACGGCCGTACCAAAAGCGGCATCGCCATCGGCGGTATCGCCGGCGACCAACAGGCCGCCCTGTTCGGCCAGATGTGCGTCGAAGCCGGCCAGGCTAAGAACACCTACGGCACCGGCTGCTTCCTGCTGATGAACACCGGCGACAAAGCGGTGAAGTCCAAGCACGGCATGCTCACCACCATCGCCTGCGGTCCGCGTGGCGAAGTGGCCTACGCCCTGGAAGGTGCTGTATTCAACGGCGGTTCCACCGTGCAGTGGCTGCGTGATGAGCTGAAAATCATCAACGATGCCCACGACACCGAATACTTTGCCGGCAAGGTCAAGGACAGCAACGGCGTGTACCTGGTACCCGCGTTTACCGGCCTGGGCGCGCCCTACTGGGACCCGTATGCCCGTGGCGCACTGTTCGGCCTGACCCGTGGCGTACGCGTGGATCACATCATTCGTGCAGCGCTGGAGTCGATTGCCTACCAGACCCGCGACGTGCTCGACGCCATGCAACAGGACTCCGGCGAACGCCTCAAGGCCCTGCGTGTGGACGGCGGCGCGGTGGCCAACAACTTCCTGATGCAATTCCAGGCCGACATCCTCGGCACCCAGGTCGAGCGCCCACAAATGCGTGAAACCACTGCACTCGGCGCCGCCTACCTGGCCGGCCTGGCGTGCGGCTTCTGGGGCAGCCTGGACGAGTTGCGCGGCAAGGCGGTGATCGAGCGCGAATTCGAACCGCAACTGGACGAAGCCGCCAAGGAAAAACTCTACGCCGGTTGGCAAAAAGCTGTCAGCCGCACCCGTGATTGGGAGCCGCACGAAGGCGCTGAATAAGCCAACGTCGGGTTGTAACTGGCAGGGAGCGGATTCCTGCGTCATCATGGGCCACTTTTGTATGGCAGCCCAAAGGACGCCCCATGAATCTGCCTCCCCGCCAACAACAAATCCTCGAACTGGTCCGCGAACGCGGCTATGTCAGTATCGAGGAAATGGCGCAGCTCTTCGTTGTTACCCCGCAAACCATCCGCCGCGATATCAACCAACTGGCGGACGCTAATCTGCTGCGCCGCTACCACGGCGGCGCGGCCTATGACTCCAGCGTCGAAAACACCGCCTACGCCATGCGGGCCGACCAGATGCGCGACGAGAAACAGCGCATCGGCGAAGCCATCGCCGCGCAGATCCCCGATCACGCCTCGTTGTTCATCAATATCGGCACCACCACCGAATCCATCGCCCGTGCGTTACTCAACCACAACCATCTGAAAATCATCACCAACAACCTCAACGTCGCCACCATGCTCAGTGCCAAGGACGACTTCGACGTGCTGCTGACCGGCGGCAATGTGCGGCGTGACGGGGGCGTGGTCGGTCAGGCGAGTGTCGATTTCATCAACCAGTTCAAGGTCGACTTTGCCTTGGTGGGCATCAGTGGTATCGATGAAGATGGCAGCTTGCTCGACTTTGACTACCAGGAAGTCCGGGTTTCCCAGGCGATCATCGCCAATGCGCGCCAGGTGATCCTGGCGGCGGACTCCAGCAAGTTCGGGCGCAATGCCATGATTCGCCTGGGGCCGATCAGCCTGGTGGATTGCCTGGTGACGGATCAGCAGCCGGTGCCAGCGTTGGTGCAGTTGCTCAATGACCACAAGGTTCGTCTGGAAGTGGTGTAGCGTCTGCACTGACGCCATCCGGGGCAAGCCCCCTCCCACAGGTTGATCACATTCCAATGTGGGAGGGGGCTTGCCCCCGATAGCTATTGACCAGACCACCCATTTCTCCAGCCAGCACTGGCTCATGTTCACAAATTTTCCTTTGCCCGCCCTTCGATGAGTTTTTTCAATCGAACTCAGGTGGCTGCGCGCGCGTTTATCAGCTACCATTTTCGCAAATGAACATTAATGTTCGAATTCCAATACGAAAAAGATCGCGAGGCCAGCCGATGAACCCTTCTACCTTGCCTGCTCCACCGCTTGCCGAAGTCTATGATGTTGCCGTTATCGGCGGCGGGATCAATGGCGTCGGTATTGCAGCAGACGCAGCCGGTCGCGGTTTGTCGGTATTCCTTTGCGAAAAGGACGACCTGGCCAGCCACACCTCCTCCGCCAGCAGCAAGCTGATCCACGGCGGCCTGCGCTACCTCGAACATTACGAATTCCGCCTGGTGCGCGAAGCCCTGGCCGAACGTGAAGTGCTGCTGGCCAAGGCCCCGCACATCGTCAAGCAGATGCGCTTCGTGCTGCCGCACCGCCCGCACCTGCGTCCGGCGTGGATGATCCGCGCCGGCCTGTTTCTGTACGACCACTTGGGCAAGCGTGAAAAACTGGCCGGTTCGAAAAGCCTCAAGTTCGGCGCCGACAGCCCGCTGAAAAGCGAAATCACCCAAGGTTTCGAATACTCCGACTGCTGGGTCGATGACGCCCGCCTCGTGGTGCTCAACGCTATGGCCGCCCGCGAAAAAGGCGCGCACATCCACACCCAGACCCGTTGCATCAGCGCCCACCGCAGCAATGGCATGTGGGAAATGAACATGGAGCGCGCCGACGGCAGCCTGTTTTCGATCCGCGCCCGGGCCCTGGTGAACGCTGCCGGCCCGTGGGTCGCCAAGTTCATCAAGGACGACCTGAAGCTGGATTCGCCCTACGGCATCCGCCTGATCCAGGGCAGCCACCTGATCGTGCCGAAACTGTATGAAGGCGCCCACGCGCATATCCTGCAGAACGAAGACCAGCGCATCGTCTTCACCATTCCGTACCTGAACCACCTGACCATCATCGGCACCACCGACCGCGAATACACCGGCGATCCGGCAAAAGTGGCGATCACCGAAGGTGAAACCGACTACATGCTGAAAGTGGTCAACGCGCACTTCAAGAAGCAACTGAGCCGCGATGACATCGTGCACACCTACTCCGGCGTACGCCCGCTGTGCAACGACGAATCGGACAACCCGTCGGCCATCACCCGTGACTACACCCTGGCACTGTCCGGTGGCACGGGCGAAGCGCCGATCCTTTCGGTGTTCGGCGGCAAGCTGACCACCTATCGCAAACTCGCTGAATCGGCCATGGCGCAACTGGCACCGTACTTCACCCAGATGCGCCCGAGCTGGACCGCCACCGCCAGCCTGCCGGGCGGTGAAAACATGACGACGCCAGAAGCCCTGGCCGAAGCCATTCGCAGCAAGTTCGACTGGATACCGAGCGAGATCGCCCGCCGTTGGTCCACCACCTACGGCAGCCGCACCTGGCGCCTGCTGGAAGGTGTGCAGTCGCTGGCCGACCTGGGCGACCACCTGGGCGGTGGCCTGTACACCCGCGAAGTCGATTACCTGTGCGCCGAAGAGTGGGCCACACAGCCCCAGGACGTGCTGTGGCGCCGTACCAAGCTCGGCCTGTTCACCACCCCGGAAGAACAGGACAACGTGCAACGTTACCTGTCCAAGGTCGAGCAGACCCGTGCAAAGATTGAAGCGGCCTGATCAGGTCGCCCCGCAAAGCCCCTGCGCCGGACGGCCCAGGGGCTTTTTTATGCAAGATAAATCCCACACGCCCTATTCGGTTTTCCGAACGCCATACCACCGCCTATTCGGATTGCCGGATCACGGCATGATAAATTCCTCGAAACAAAAATTTAATACCCTTATAAATCAAATAGATAACCTTTTATTCGAGGTATGGCACGACTCATGCTCTACACTCCCTGACGATTGCCTGAGACGCCTCAGGAGCCGTCACGGGCATTCGCTGTACAAGAGAGCCGTCTAGCCGGCTTCATAAAAAAAACAAATGTCGAGGAAGTATTGATGCGCATCGTTCCCCATATCCTGGGCGCAGCTATCGCTGCTGCTCTGATCAGCACTCCAGTTTTCGCCGCCGAACTCACCGGCACACTGAAGAAAATCAACGACTCCGGCACCATCACCCTCGCTCACCGCGACAGCTCCATTCCGTTTTCCTACATCGCGGATGGCTCGGGCAAACCTGTGGGCTACTCCCACGACATTCAGCTGGCTATCGTTGAAACCCTGAAAAAAGACCTGAACAAGCCCGACCTGAAGGCCAAGTACAACCTGGTCACTTCGCAAACCCGTATTCCGCTGATCCAGAACGGCACCGCGGACCTCGAGTGCGGTTCCACCACCAACAACGCCGAACGCGCCCAGCAAGTTGATTTCACCGTCAACATCTTCGAAATCGGCACCCGTCTGCTGGTCAAGAAAGACAAGGATGGCAAGCCGAGCTACGCCGACTTCGCCGACCTGAAAGGCAAGAACGTCGTGACCACCGCTGGCACCACGTCCGAGCGCATCATCAAGGCGATGAACGCCGACAAGCAGATGGGCATGAACGTCATCTCCGCCAAAGACCACGGCGAATCCTTCCAGATGCTGGAAAGCGGCCGCGCCGTAGCGTTCATGATGGACGACGCCCTGCTGGCCGGTGAAGAAGCCAAGGCCAAGAAGCCGGACGACTGGGTCATCACCGGTACTCCACAGTCCTTTGAGGCCTACGCCTGTATGGTTCGCAAAGGCGACCCGGACTTCAAGAAGGCTGTAGATGACGCCATCGTTGCCCTGTACAAATCCGGCGAAATCAACAAGATCTACAGCAAATGGTTCGAGAGCCCGATCCCACCAAAAGGCCTGAACCTGAACTTCCCGATGAGCGACAAGGTGAAGGAGCTGATCGCCAACCCAAGCGACAAACCAGCCCCTGACGTAAAAATCTGATACCTGACTAAGCTTATCTCCTGAGGGAGCCAACCTCCCTCAGGCGTCTGTTACTACCTGCTGGCTTTATTGTGGAACACTCGACCTGGCGGTTTTCGAGCCGATCGCGTGTGCCTGGCGTTCATCGCCAGGCGGGAAAGGATCTTCCCCAAGCGGGTGCTTGTACATCGATCGATCTCGAGGGGAGACCCTAATGAATTACAACTGGGACTGGGGCGTGTTCTTCAAGTCCACTGGCGTGGGCAGCGAGACTTATCTCGACTGGTACATCGCCGGCTTGGGCTGGACCATCGCCATCGCTGTCGTGGCATGGATTATCGCCTTGCTGCTGGGGTCCATTCTGGGCGTCATGCGCACCGTGCCAAACCGCATCGTAGCGGGCATCGCGACCTGCTACGTGGAACTGTTTCGTAACGTGCCGCTGCTGGTTCAGCTGTTCATCTGGTACTTCCTGGTACCCGACATGCTGCCGCAGAACCTGCAGGACTGGTACAAACAGGACCTCAACCCGACCACCTCCGCCTACCTGAGCGTTGTCGTGTGCCTGGGCCTGTTCACCGCCGCCCGAGTGTGCGAGCAAGTGCGTACCGGCATCCAGGCGCTGCCACGCGGCCAGGAATCCGCTGCACGCGCCATGGGCTTCAAGCTGCCGCAGATCTACTGGAACGTGCTGCTGCCCCAGGCCTACCGGATCATCATTCCGCCGCTTACCTCGGAATTCCTCAACGTCTTCAAGAACTCCTCCGTGGCGTCCCTGATCGGCCTGATGGAACTGCTGGCGCAAACCAAGCAGACCGCCGAGTTCTCGGCCAACCTGTTTGAAGCCTTCACCCTGGCCACGCTGATCTACTTCACCCTGAACATGAGCCTGATGTTGCTGATGCGCGTGGTCGAGAAGAAAGTCGCAGTGCCCGGCCTGATCTCCGTGGGGGGTAAATAATGGACTTCGATTTCAGCGGCATCATCCCCGCCATCCCGGGCCTGTGGAACGGCATGGTCATGACCCTGCAGTTGATGGTCATGGGCGTGGTCGGCGGTATCGCGCTGGGTACGGTCCTGGCGCTGATGCGCCTGTCGTCCAGCAAACTGCTGTCGCGCGTTGCCGGCGCTTATGTGAACTACTTCCGCTCGATCCCGCTGCTGCTGGTGATCACCTGGTTCTACCTGGCGGTGCCGTTCGTATTGCGCTGGATCACCGGCGAAGACACCCCGATCGGCGCATTCACCTCCTGCGTCGTGGCGTTCATGATGTTCGAAGCCGCGTACTTCTGTGAAATCGTGCGGGCCGGCGTGCAGTCGATCCCCAAGGGCCAGATGGCGGCTGCACAGGCCATGGGCATGACCTACGGCCAGACGATGCGCCTGATCATCCTGCCCCAGGCGTTCCGCAAGATGACCCCGTTGCTGCTGCAACAGTCGATCATCCTGTTCCAGGACACCTCGCTGGTCTACACCGTGGGCCTGGTGGATTTCCTCAACTCCGCCCGTTCCAACGGCGACATCATCGGCCGCTCCAATGAGTTCCTGGTTTTCGCCGGTGTCGTCTACTTCATCATCAGCTTTTCCGCCTCGCTGCTGGTCAAGCGTCTGCAAAAAAGGTTTGCCGTATGATCTCTATCAAGAACATCAACAAGTGGTATGGCGACTTCCAGGTGCTGACCGATTGCAGCACCGAGGTTAAAAAAGGCGAAGTGATCGTGGTGTGCGGGCCGTCCGGCTCGGGTAAATCCACCCTGATCAAGTGCGTCAACGCGCTGGAACCGTTCCAGAAGGGTGACATCGTGGTCGACGGCACTTCCATCGCCGACCCGAAGACCAACCTGCCGCAACTGCGCTCGCGCGTCGGCATGGTATTCCAGCACTTCGAACTGTTCCCGCACCTGACCATCACCGAAAACCTGACCATCGCGCAGATCAAGGTGCTGGGCCGCAGCAAGGAAGAAGCCACCAAGAAAGGCCTGCAACTGCTCGAGCGCGTCGGCCTGTCGGCACATGCGCACAAGCACCCGGGCCAGCTCTCCGGCGGCCAGCAACAACGTGTGGCGATTGCCCGCGCCCTGGCCATGGACCCGATCGTCATGCTGTTCGACGAACCGACCTCGGCGCTGGACCCGGAAATGGTCAACGAAGTGCTCGACGTGATGGTGCAACTGGCCCAGGAAGGCATGACCATGATGTGCGTGACCCACGAAATGGGCTTCGCCCGCAAAGTGGCCGACCGCGTGATCTTCATGGACGCCGGCAAGATCATCGAAGACTGCCCGAAAGAAGAGTTCTTCGGCGACATCAGCGCCCGCTCCGAACGCGCGCAGCACTTCCTCGAGAAAATCCTGCAGCACTAAGAAGCAACTCGCTGCTCTGTCTGTGAAGACGGGCTTGTTGTGGCGAGCGGGCTTGCCCCGCTCGCCACAGAATAAGCACCATCAGCACAACTGGTTGACCCAAGGCATCTGTGATGAAATGCGACCCCAACCAATTTCGCGCCGCACCGCCATCACTTGCCGTGAAACCACGTCTGATCCGCCAACTGTTCCTGCCGCCCCTGATCATCGCCCTGATGATCGGCCTGGGTTTCATCGGCTTCTGGGTCAGTGAGTACTACGGCATCCGCACCCTCAGCGACACCGGCGAACGCCAGTTGGAGTTGCATGCCCGCACCGTCGAAAGCGAGCTGAGCAAATACACCTACCTGCCCAGCCTGCTGGAACTGGAGTCCAGCGTCTCCACGCTGCTGGCCGACCCGAACCAGGAAACCCGCAAGACCGTCAACGATTACCTTGAAGGCCTGAACCGACGCAGTCGCAGTCGGGCCATCTACGTGATGGACACCACCGGCCGCGTGCTGGCCACCAGTAACTGGCGCGATGCCGACAGTTACCAGGGTGAAGACCTGTCCTTCCGCGCCTATTTCCAGAACGCCGTGCGGGGCCAGCCAGGTCGCTTCTACGGCATCGGCAGCACCAACGGCGAACCCGGCTACTACCTGGCCCACGGCCTGGAAGAGCATGGCAAGATCATCGGCGTCGCGGTGGTCAAGGTACGCCTCGAAGCCCTCGAAGAGCGCTGGCAACGCGCACGCCTCGAAGCGTTCGTGAGCGACGAAAACGGCATCATCATCCTCTCCAGTGACCCGGCCCGGCGCCTCAAGGCCGTGCGCCCGCTGAGCGATGACACCAAGGACCGCCTGGCCCACAGCCTGCAATATTACTGGGCGACGCTGAACGAGCTGGAGCCCCTGGCCCGCGAGCGCCTCAACGAAGGCACCGAGAAGCTGACCTTCCCGGCCAACAGCGAAGTGGTCAACGACGCCCACGAAGTCAGCTACCTGGCGCAGACCCGTCCGCTCAACGACACGCCGTGGAATTTCACCCTGCTCACCCCGCTCAACGACCTGCGCCGCGCCGCAATCAACCAGGGCATCCTGGTGGCCGTTGCGTTTGGCCTGGTGGCGTTTTTGCTGATTGCCTGGAACGAGCGACGCAAAGTCATCGCCACCCGCCTCGCCGCACGGGAAGCCTTGCAGGAAGCCAACAGCCAGTTGGAACGACGGATTGCCGAGCGCACCGCCGACCTGCGCGCCAGCAACGAACGGCTCAAGGGCCAGATCCGCGAACGGCGCCAGGCCGAAGAAACCCTGCGCCGTGCCCAGGATGAACTGGTGCAGGCCGGCAAACTGGCGGCCATCGGCCAGATGTCCACCAGCATCGCCCACGAATTGAATCAGCCACTGGCCGCGCTGCGTACCCTGTCCGGCAACACCGTGCGTTTCCTGGAGCGCGGCGCCCTGGATACCGCCAGCGCCAACCTCAAGACCATCAATGAACTGATCGACCGCATGGGCCGTATCACCGCCAGCCTGCGCTCCTTCGCCCGGCGCGGAGACGACCAGGGCGAAGCCAGCCTGGCCAAAGCGGTAGACGCCGCGTTCCAGGTGCTCGGCGCACGCCTGGACAGCCTGCCACTGACCCTGCACCGCGACTTTTCCCACGCCCAATTGCAAATCGACCAGACGCGCCTGGAACAGATCCTGGTCAACCTGATCGGCAATGCCCTCGACGCCATGCAAGCCCAACCGGCGCCGCAATTGTGGCTGGAGGGCAGCAGCAGCGAGGGCAAATACCGCCTGCAAGTGCGCGACAATGGCCACGGCATCGATCCCGAGGCGCGCAAGCATTTGTTCGAACCGTTCTTCACCACCAAGCCCGGCGAGCAAGGCCTGGGCCTGGGCCTGACGCTGTCCGCCAGCCTCGCGGCGGCCACCGGCGGCAACCTCGCCGTGGAACACCCGGCCAGTGGTGGAACGGCCTTTGTCTTGTGCCTGCCGCTGGCGGGCACTCAACAAGCTGAGTCGACATGAATACAAACGCTACCGCCGTTAAAGAAGACCTCACCGTGCTGATCGTCGAAGACGACCCCCACGTGTTGCTCGGCTGCCAGCAAGCCCTGGCCCTGGAAGATATTCCCAGCGTCGGCGTGGGCAGTGCCGAAGAAGCCTTGAAGCGCATCGGCGAAAACTTCGCCGGCATCGTGATCAGCGATATCCGTTTGCCGGGCATCGACGGCCTGGAGCTGCTCACCCGCCTCAAGGCCCTGGATAAAAGCCTGCCGGTGGTGCTGATTACCGGGCACGGCGATATTTCCATGGCGGTCGGCGCGATGCGCAACGGCGCCTATGACTTCATGGAGAAACCCTTCTCCCCCGAACGCCTGGTCGACGTCGCCCGGCGCGCCCTGGAGCAGCGCGGGCTGGCGCGGGAAGTCTGGTCGCTGCGCCGCCAATTGGCCGAGCGCGATTCGTTGGAAGGCCGCATCATCGGCCGTTCGCCGGCGATGCAGAACCTGCGCGAACTGATCGCCAACGTCGCCGACACCTCGGCCAACGTGCTGATCGAAGGCGAGACCGGCACCGGCAAGGAACTGGTCGCGCGCTGCCTGCATGATTTCAGCCGGCGTCACGCCCACCAGTTCGTCGCCCTGAATTGCGGCGGCCTGCCGGAGAACCTCTTCGAAAGCGAGATTTTCGGCCACGAAGCCAACGCCTTCACCGGTGCCGGCAAGCGCCGCATCGGCAAGATCGAACACGCCCACGAAGGCACGCTGTTCCTCGATGAAGTGGAAAGCATGCCGATCAACCTGCAGATCAAGTTGCTGCGGGTATTGCAGGAACGCACTCTGGAACGCCTGGGGTCGAACCAGAGTGTCGCAGTGGATTGCCGGGTGATCGCCGCCACCAAGTCCGACCTCGACGAACTGAGCCGCGCCAACCAGTTCCGCAGCGACCTGTACTACCGCCTTAACGTGGTGACCCTGGAACTGCCGCCCCTGCGCGAGCGTCGCGAAGACATCCTGCAACTGTTCGAACACTTCCTGCAGCAGTCATCCCTGCGTTTCGACCGCACTGCGCCGGAGCTGGACAACCAGACCCTGTCGAGCCTGATGAGCCACGACTGGCCGGGCAACGTGCGCGAATTGCGCAACGTCGCCGAACGCTTCGCCCTCGGCCTGCCCGCCTTCAAGAAAAGCGGCGCCAGCAGCGGCGGCCAGGGGCTGGCCTTTACCGAGGCAGTGGAGGCCTTCGAACGCAACCTGCTCAACGATGCGCTGCAACGCAGCGGCGGCAACCTGACCCAGGCCAGCCAGGAACTGGGGATGGCCAAGACCACGCTGTTCGACAAGGTCAAGAAGTACGGGTTGAGTCACTGATGGACTTGCTATTGAAGGCCGCCCTCGGCGCGGCAGTGGTGCTGATTCTGGCGGCGCTGGCCAAGACCAAAAACTATTACATCGCAGGGCTGGTGCCGCTGTTTCCGACCTTTGCGTTGATCGCCCACTACATCGTCGGCAAAGGGCGCTCGGTAGACGACTTGAAGACCACGATCCTGTTCGGGATGTGGTCGATCATTCCGTATTTTGTGTACCTGGCGACCTTGTATGTGATGGTCGATCGGATGCGGTTGGAGGCATCACTGGCCGTGGCCGCCGTGGCGTGGTTGATGGCCGCGACGGTGCTGGTGAGCATCTGGGTACGCGTCCACACCTGACCCAGCACGGTCAAAACTGTGGGAGGGGGCTTGCCCCCGATGGCGGTGTATCAGAGACAGAAAAGCTGTCTGACCCACTGCAATCGGGGGCAAGCCCCCTCCCACATTTTTATCCCGGTTGAGTCAGCGGACGATCTTGTCGACCTGAATGCCCAGCTTCTTCAGGCGATACCAGAAACTGCGCTCGGAAATCCCGATCTTCGCCGCCGCTGCGGCCTGCACGCCATTGCTCTCCTGCAACGCTGCCAGAATATAGGCCTTCTCCACCTCTGCCAGCGCCGCATCCAGGTCCTGGGGAATGCCCGGCCCATCGCTGAGGATCGCCGTCACGCCGCCCTCGCTCGGTTTGGATGCAAACAGATAACCCGGCAGGTCGATATCCTCGATTACCGGTGACGCCGCCACGATGGTCGCGCGCTCCACGCAGTTCTGCAGTTCACGGATATTGCCCGGCCAGTGATACGCCGCCATGGCCTGCAAGGCTTCCGGGCTGAAGCCAGTGATGCGTTTGCCGGCGGTGGCACTCAGGGTGTGGGCGAAGTGGCGGGCCAACGGCGCGATGTCTTCCACCCGCTCGCGCAAGGCCGGCAACGGGATCGGGAACACGTTGAGGCGGTAATACAGGTCTTCGCGAAACTCTTTGTTGGCCACCGCGTCCAGCAAATTCTTGTTGGTGGCGGCAATCACCCGCACGTCCACCTTGCGCTCGCGCGGGTCGCCCACCGGTTCGATCACCCGCTCCTGCAATGCACGCAGGATCTTCGCCTGCAACGCCAACGGCATGTCGCCCACTTCGTCGAGAAACAACGTGCCCTTGTCGGCCTGCTGGAAGCGCCCTACCCGGTCGGCCACGGCACCGGTAAACGCGCCTTTGCGATGGCCGAACATTTCGCTTTCCAGCAGTCCTTCCGGGATCGCCGCACAGTTGACCGCCACGAACGGCTGGTCGGCACGGCTGCCGTGTTTGTGGATGGCGCGGGCGACCATTTCCTTGCCGGTGCCGCTTTCGCCGGTGAGCAGGATGGTGGCGCTGCTGTCGCGCACCGAGTCCACCGCCTGCAGCACTTTGCGAAACGCCGGGCTGTCGCCCACCAGGCTGTCGAACTGTGCGTGCTCGTCCAGTTCGGCGCGCAGGCGCGCGTTGTCGCGCATGATGTCGCGAAACTGCAGGGCCTTGGCCACGGTGATGTCCAGCTCGTCGATATCGAACGGCTTGGCGATGTAGTCGTAGGCGCCATTGCGCATCGACTGCACGGCGTTTTTCACGGTGCTGTAGGCAGTCATCACGATCACCGGCACGTGGGGGTAACGCACCTTGATCTCGGCCAGCAGCGCCGGCCCGTCCATGCCTGGCATGCGCCAGTCGCTGATCACCAGGTCGATGTCTTCCTGCTCCAGCACCTTGAGCGCGTGCAGGCCGTTGCCGGCGATGAACACCTGCACGTTGTTCTGGCCCAGGGCCGACGCCAGCAGGTCGCAGAGCTTGGGTTCGTCGTCGACTACCAGAATGTTATGCGTCATGACTGTCCTCGTCGTCTTCGCCCATCGCCGGAATGTACAGGCTGAACGTGGCGCCGGCATCTTTTTCACTGGCGCATTCGATGCTGCCGTCGTGACTTTCCATGATCGAATAGACTTTGGCCAGGCCCAGCCCGGTGCCCGAGGCCTTGGTGGTGACGAACGGGGTAAAGATACGCTCGATCATGTCCGCCGGAATGCCCTGGCCGGTGTCGGCGATGCTGATCACTGTGTTGTCGTCCACCGAGCGAATGCCCAACGTCAGCCGCCCGCCTTCGGGCATCGCGTCGACGGCGTTGAGAATCAGGTTGAGACACGCCTGCTTGAGCTGCTTGGCGTCAGCATAGATGGTCGCTCCCGGCGCCTGGTCATCGACATGCGCATCGATCGCATGGGTGGCCAGTTCCGGCGCGCAAAAGCCGAGGATCTCGTCCACCAGCGCGCGCGCCGGCTGCAACACGCGCAGCGGCGGGTTGGGCTTGGCGAAGTCGAGGAACTCGGTGATCAGGTCGTTGATGCGGCTGACCTCACTGACCACGTATTCCAGGTGACGCTTGTCGGTTTCCGGCAGATCGGCACGCCGATGCAACAGTTGCGTGGCTGTCTTGATGATGCCCAGCGGGTTGCGGATCTCGTGGGCCAGGCCCATGGCGACTTCGCCCAGGGCGTGCAGGCGATCGCGTCGGCGCAACTGGGCCTCAAGGTAATGCAACTCGCCCAGGCGCTCGGTCATATGGTTGAAGGTGCTGCTCAACTGCGCCAGCTCATCGCCGCCGCTGACCGGCACACGGTGTTCGTAGTGACCCGAAATCACCGCGTCCACACCTTGGGACAGGTCGCGCAGCGGTTTGGTCAGGCGCCGCGACACCAACACCCCGGCCGCCAGCGACAAGGCCGAGCTAAGCAGGAAGATCAGCACGAACAGGTTGCTCTGGTTGACCAGCCCGACCAGGCTGGTGTGGCGCAGCAGACCGCTGAAAATCACGCCCTGCAAATCCCCCGCATCATTGAAGATCGGCCAGTACAGCCCGCTGTAGTTGTTGGTGAACTGCTCGCTGGGCTGGCGGGTGCTGCGCATCGCCGCTTCGACGCTCTTGGGGATGCGCGAGGGGTGATCCACGAAGCGCTGGGTCGAGAAGATCTCGGAAAAACCGTCGGGGTTGGCCAGGTACAGGCGCAGGTCGAGGGAATGCACATCGGCCACGCTGGTGAGGAAACTGCTGTCCAGGTAGGTGGCGACCAGCAACAGGTAGTCGACACCGTCACGGCTGGTTTCAAAGGTCGACACCACCAGGCCGGTATTCACCCCGGCCACCTGCACGGTCTGCAACACCGCGTTGCTGGTCAGGTTGATCTGTTTGACGATGTCATCGGAGGCGGTGCTGAATTCGACCTTGTGGTCGCTGGCGCGAATCAGCGCCACCACGTCGATGTCGGTAGCGTCGGCAATGTCGGCGGTCAGGCGGTCGTGCTTGGCGGCTTGCCGGCTTGACGGCGGGCTGGTGTAGCGCAGGAACAATTTGGCCATGCGCGCGTTGTCGTGAAGGATGTCGCCGATTTCGTCCTTGACGATCTTGGTCGACTCCTGCAGCCAGATGCGCACGTTGCTGTCGAAGATCTGCGACAGCGTGGTCGCGGCCAGCTCAGCCGCGATCATGGTAGGAATCACGCTGACCAACCAGAACGCCAGCACCAGCTTGCGCTGGACGCTCCAGCGCGAAATGGCAAAGGGGCGGGCTTTCTGGCGGGTCTTGGTGATCATCAGGTTTCGCTTATCGCAGCAGCCATGGCAGGGTCGGAACGGTCCGGTCGAATAAACAGTTTTACAAGCTTGAGCAGGCCGTTGACCAGCCGATTGCGGTGACGAAAAAACACACTGTTGCCCTGGAACTCGCAACCCAGGCGCAGCTTACTGGCATACCCGGCCTGGCCGCACTCATACACGGCAATATTGTGTTGAATACAGTAGTCGACATTGGTCAGCCAGCTGCGGAAGTACAGGTTGTAGTCGCGGGTGAACGCCACGTCATGCCCGAAAAACTTGTCCACCAGCCGGTGTTGGTCGACCAGCACCAGGTTAAACGCCACCAGTTGCTCGTCCACCCAGTAAAGAACACAGACCGCGCGCTCATCCAGGCGTTCGAGCACACCGGTGAAGTAACCGGCGGGCAGCCGTTCGAACTGCAACTCGGCACGCGTGAGCGTGGCCTCGTACAAGCGCATCACCTCGGGCAGCACGTCGTCGATATTGCGCCGCCACTCCACCCGCGGCCCCGGCGCACGCAGCTTGCGGCGCAGGTCCTTGCGCGTGGATTTGCCCAGCGAACCCAGGTAGGCATCCACCGAGCCGTACGGCAGCGGCAACACGCCGGTGGGCAAGCTTGGCATGCTCTGGAAGCCTGCCGCGCGGCAGCTCTGGAGCCAATGCGGATCCTTGCTCGGCGCATCCTTGACCGCCACCAGGCCGATGCCGAAGTCATCGGCATCCTGGCGGGCGGCGCCCAGCAGGTGCTTGAGCAACAGCGGACGCTGCGCATCCGCCACGCTGCTGGCGAAACCCACGTCGCAGCGTTCGGCCACCGGCGATCCGAGGGCATACAGCCCCAGTTGCAAAAGCCCCGGCCACAATCGTTCGACACGTTCGGTCAAGCGCTTGCCGGCGCCCGACACCGTGGTGTCGAGGCGATAATGCGTGATGAACGCGGCAGCCACGGCCACCAGCGTTCCATCCTGATAAACCGCGAGATAACGCCACTGGAAATCATCAATGGCCGCGTTTTCCACGGCTACGTAATAGTCCCAGTCCTCCAGGGCACCCGGGAAACAGTCGTTCCAGGCACTGCGCTGGATAGCCCGGATGGTCGGGAAGGCTTGGGCGGTGATCACATCGTGTCCTTTGTCAGAGTCTATGGCGGAGAGCGGGCTTGTTGTGGCGAGCGGGCTCGCCACAAAGTGAACTGGCGCCCATGGCGGAGGTGTGTTGTTCGACGAAATCGGCGCTCAATTCGATCACCCGGCGGTATTGCAGGTCGACGGTGATCATGTGGTAGCAGTTGTCCAGCAGGATCTTGGTCACCGGCCCGCCGAGGTGGCGTTCCACGTAATCGGCGTTCCAGCGGCTGGTGATGTCGTCCTCGATGGAGTGCAATACCAGCGCCGGTACGTTGATCGACGGCATGCGTTTCTTGACCACGGCGTTCATCCAGTGCAATTCACGCACCGTCACGCCCTCCATCGTCAACAGGCCCGCCTCGCTGCTTTCGCCTTCCTTCATCTGCCGTTCAACGATGGCGCGCAGGCGTTCGTTCTTGATGCCGTAGGGCGGCTTCTCGGTAAAGCGGAACAGGCGCACGCCGAACGGGATACGGATGAGCAACGGCGTGATAAACGCCATTTTGTTGATGCTCCACCCGTCGTACTTGAGCGTGGTGGAATACATCAGCAAACCGGCCACCTGGCCCGGATGCTCCGACGCCAGGTACATCGACATCACCGCGCCCATCGACAAGCCGCCGACAAACACCTGCGCGTGGCGTTGCTTCACGCCCACGAAGGTCTTGCGCACGCCTTCGTACCAGTCCCGCCAGCCCGTGGCCTGCAGGTCGCTGTTGTCACCGCAGTGCCCGGCCAGGGTGGGCACGTACACCGTGCAATTGCCCACCTTGGCCAGGCCCTTGGCGACCTGGCGCAACTCCGTCGGGGTGCCGGTCAGGCCGTGGATCAACAGGATCCCGACCGGACCGTCACCGAGAACGAAACCGGCATCACCTTCACCGAGGTCGATCCCGACGCTGTTCACCGGTTGGTCGCCCGCACCAGCAGTTGCTCGAGCAGCTTCAGGCCCAGCTCGATTTCCGGGTAGCTGATTTCCAGGGACGGTGCCAGGGTGATCACGTTCTTGTAGTAGCCGCCCACGTCGAGGATCAGCCCGAGTTTCTGGCCGTCCACCACCATGTCGCCTTTCATGCCTTCTTCGACCATGTAGTCCAGGGTCGCCTTGTCGGGGGTGAAACCATCCGGGGCGCAGATTTCGCAGCGCAGCGCCAGGCCCAGGCCGTCGACATCGCCAATGATCGGGAAACGTTTCTGCAGGTCCTGCAGGCCTTCGAGGAAGAACTTGCCCTTGGCCATGACCATCGCGCCGTAGTCGATCTCGTTGGTCATCTTGAACATTTCCAGGCCTACCGCCGTGCCCAACGGGTTGGAGGCGAAGGTGGAGTGGGTCGAACCTGGCGGGAAGATCTTCGGGTTGATCAACTCTTCACGGGCCCAGATGCCGCCCAGTGGGTTGAGGCCGTTGGTCAGCGCCTTGCCGAACACGATCACATCCGGCTGCACGTCAAAGTGTTCGATCGACCACAGTTTTCCGGTGCGGTAGAAGCCCATCTGGATCTCGTCGGAGACCATCAGGATGCCGTGTTGATCCAGCACGTGCTTCAACTCGCGGTAGAAGTTCATCGGCGGGATCACGTAGCCGCCGGTGCCCTGGATCGGCTCGACGTAGAACGCGGCGTATTCGCTGGAGCCGACTTTCGGGTCCCACACCCCGTTGTATTCAGTCTCGAACAGGCGGGCGAATTGCTGCACGCAGTGGCTGCCGTATTCTTCCTTGGTCATGCCTTTGGGGCCACGGAAGTGGTACGGGAACGGGATGAACTGCGCGCGCTCGCCGAAGTGGCCGTAGCGACGACGGTAGCGGTAGCTGGAGGTGATCGACGAAGCACCCAGAGTGCGCCCGTGGTAGCCGCCCTCGAAGGCGAACATCAGGCTCTTGCCGTTGGTGGCGTTACGCACCACTTTCAGGGAATCTTCGATGGACTGCGAACCGCCGACGTTGAAGTGCACGCGACCGTCGAGGCCGAATTTCTTCTTGGCATCGACCGCGATCATTTCCGACAGCTCGATCTTGCCCTTGTGCAGGTACTGGCTGGCAATTTGCGGCAGCGTGTCGATCTGCTGTTTCAACGCGTTGTTCAGGCGTGGGTTGGCGTAGCCGAAGTTGACCGCCGAGTACCACATTTGCAGGTCGAGATAGGCCTGGTCTTCGGTGTCCCACACGTAGGAGCCTTCGCAACGGCTGAAAATACGCGGCGGCTCGATGTAGTGAACGGTGTCGCCGTAGGAGCAATACTTGGCTTCTTTGTCCAGAAGGATCTGGTCTTCGGCGGTAGCGATACGGATATCAGACATGATGGAAGAGTTCCTGGTTGTCAGCAGTAAAGGTGGTGGCGTTGGCGGCGATGCCCTGAGGCAGCAGGGCCAGCAATGCAGGCAGTTCGGCAAAGGTGTCGAAGCGTGCGTGAGGAATGTCGTTGGCTTCGCAGTACTTGGCGAGGCTGCCCTTGGCGAACACGAAGTCGGCGGTGGAGGCCACGCACATGTCGGACTTGCCGTCGCCGATCACCAGCACGCGCTTGTTGCGTGGGGTGGACTTGCACTTGCAGTTGCCGGAAGCGGCACGGCAGGCGTCGCTGGCATACGGGAAGTCGATGCGCCAGCTGTTCTGGTCGACCTGGCGCAGGCGGTTGGCAAGGATCGGCAGCAAGGTCACGTAGTTGCGCGACAGGATGCGGGCGATGCCCTGCTCGATGCCGTCGCTGACCACTTCGATGGTCGCACCCAGTCCCATGACGTGGTCGACGAAGTCGGGGAAGTCCGGGTCGATCTCGACGCTGTCGAAGTACGCCAGCAGCTCGGAAGGTGTGGCCTTGATCAGCGCCAGTTGGCGGCTCAGGCATTCGCGTGAACCGATATGCCCATCCAGCCATTCCTGTTCGATGGTTTCCCACTCGGGGCCGGCGAAGCGTTGGAGGACGTTGTCGATGACATCGGTGGGGGTAATGGTCCCGTCGAAGTCACACACGATATGCCACTGGATCATCGTTGTTTACCTTGGAGGAGCGCGCTGTATGCGCTTGCACCAGAGGTAGAGCAGGGACTGTGCCAACTGGCCACCACCCAGCAGGGCTGGGGCTCTGGCGCGTATCGAGGGCGGAATGTGTCGTCGAAGCTACAATTTTTGTAGCTTGCTACAAACAAGATGAGTGCTTGCGTGAAGCGGGCCCTTCGCGCGTTCATGCGCACGTAATCAATCAAGGAACCTGACCATGTACAGGATCACATGCGCTGCATTCGCCGGTTTGCTTGGCCTTTGGAGCTTTTCAAACGCTGCCCTGGCCGAAGGCATCACCGGTGAAGTGGGCGCAGGCATCAGTTATCAACCCCATGACCCCACCGCCAGCCGCTACGAAGTCCGCCCCGTGCCCTACCTGGACCTGGATTGGGGCAGCGTCAGCCTGGGCACCGATGACGGCTTGACCTGGAGCGCGCTCAACACCCACGGCTTTACCGCCGGCCCCTATATCAACTACCTGTCGGGGCGCACGTCCAATGGCGATCTGCAAGGCCTGCGCAATGTGTCGGACATGGCCGAGGTGGGTGGCTTCGTCCAGTACGCCCCGGCTGATTTCTGGAGGGTCTACGCGCAATTGGGGCAAGCCGTGGGCGGTGGGCATTCGCAGAGTGGCGCCCTCGGCAAACTGGGCGGCGAACTGGGCTACCCGCTGGGCGGTGGGATCATCGGCAGCAGCGGGCTGGTTGCGCATTTTGCCGATGCACGCCAGACCAACACGTTTTTTGGCGTGGATGACAACGAAGCCGCTTCCACCGGCTTTCGTCCCTACAACGCCAGCGGTGGTTTCCAGAACCTGACGCTGACCCAGAGTTTCGAATTTCCCCTGGCTGCCAACTGGTCCTTGCTGACCAGCGCCAGCTGGATTCACTTGGTGGGATCGGCCGCCAACAGCAGCATCGTCAAAGAGACCGGCGATGTGAACCAGGGCCAGGTGCAGACGGCCATCAGCTACAAGTTCGATTAGGTTGGTCTGGGGTTTGCAATAAGGTGCTGGAATCCACTTTTCCAGGACACTCTTCATGGCTCGCCCCGCTTACCGCCTGCTCCATCACTCGCTCTGGGACCTGGTGCCCATCGCCCTGGGCCTGGCGCATTTCGCATTTGTCGTCTGGCTGGTTGCCGCCTTCCATCACCTGAGCTGGTGGGCCCTGGTGCCGCTGGCGCTGCTTTACGCAGTCAGCCTGTCGTGGAGCATCAACAGCATCTCCCACAACCAGATCCACAACGCCTACTTCACCCATCGCGCCATGAACCGGGCCTTCGACCTGCTGCTGTCGGTGACCATCGGTTTCTCCCAGACGCTCTACCGCGACATCCACAATCGCCACCACCGTGGCAACGCCGACCTGCCGGGGCCGGACGGTAAAACCATCGACCCGCTGTCGATCTACCAGCGTGGCCATAATGGCCAGCCGGAAAACCCGTGGGCCTATACCTTCCTGAGTTTTTTCCGCGACGATCCCAAGCCGTTCTACGCCGAAATGACGCGCAAACGCCCGGCCGATGCGCGCTGGGTGAAAGTCGAGATCGGCGTGACCGTGGCGTTCTACATCGCGCTGGCGTTCTACAACTGGCAGGCGGTGCTGTGGCTGTTGCCGTTCTGGTACCTGGGCCAGTGCCTGTCATCGCTCAATGGCTACTACGAGCATTTCGGCGGCAACCCAAACCTGCCGATCGCCTGGGGCGTGAGTTCCTACAGCGTGCTGTACAACCTGATCTGGATGAATAACGGCTACCACGCCGAGCACCACTACCGGCCGAAGATGCACTGGACCCAGGTGAAGGCGTTTCATCGGGAGATTGCCGAGCAGCAGCGGGAGGCGGGGGTCAAAACACTTCCGGTGTCCCATGGCCTAGGGTTTTTGGTGAAACACCGCAAACCCTAGCCACTCAGTTTTCTTCGCCCTCTGCCAGGAGGGCGATACCCCCGATGATCACCGCCACCCCCACCCAGTGCAGCGGGCTGATATGTTCCCCCAGCCCCAGCCACGACCCGAGCAACACCACCACAAACACCAGTGAACTCAGCGGAAACGCCAGGGACAGGCTGCTGCGCCGCAGGATCAGCATCCATACGAAAAACGCGCCGATGTAGCTGGCAATCGCCGCCAGGATCCCAGGGTTGCGCGCCACTTGCGCCAACCACTGCCAACTGAAATCCATCTGCCCCAGTTGATCCCCGGCTACTTTGGTAAACAACTGGCCAGCGCTTTCGGTGCAGATCAACAAGGCCCACAGCACCACCGTGCCCAAACGCCCATGCAGCCATCCGGTATTCATCGTTTGCGTACTCATGCCTGACTCCCTGCAATCGCCACCAACATCACGCCCAAGGTAATCACCAGCGTGCCAAGCCAACGGCGCCGGCTGACGGTTTCGCCCAGCACCACCTTGCCCGCCAGCACCACGCCGCAATACGCCAGCGCGGCCGCCGGAAACAGCAGGCTCAACGGTGCTCGGGACAACGCTTCGAGCCACACGAAAAATTCGACGGCATAGGCGCCGATCCCCGCCCACAGCAACGGCGCATTGAACACCTGGCCCCAGAACGCATTCAGGCGAAAACCGCCGTCCAACTCCGGCAAACGGTCCAGGCCGATCTTGAAACACAGCTGGCCGATCACATCGAGCACGATGGAAAACGCCACCAGCAACACCACGGTCAACGTCACGGGAACAGCTCCTCAAACAGATCAATCAGGGCTTCATTGGTCGCGGCATTGCGCTGCAAGTCCTCGGCACTCCAGCGTTCGGGCGGCGGCTGGTCGGACTTGGCCTCCCAACGCTTGAAGGCATTGCTGAACGCCGGCGTGGCGAACTCGCCGCACACGTCGATGCCGATGATGCGCTTGCGCGCCGCCAAAGCCCGCAAGGCTTGCAGCAGGTGGCTAAGGCGCATGCCGCCCTGATCCCAGTTGGTGGCGGCGTCTTCGCTGGCGAGTACGTCTTTGTCGAGGGTGATCCAGATTGCCTCGGTGGGCAGTCTGTCGATCATCTGCTCAAGGAACGCCGCCCAGTCCAGCTCGGCCAGGTTGCGCCAATGCAGGTGGTTTTCCCGCTGCTGGTGACCAGCGCCGTCCCCTACCCGCCCCCAGACTTTGGAGGGCGCATGCTGCCAGGGAAACAGCTGCAATTGCCCGCGTTTGAGGGCACCGAGGTTGCCGCCGCGCAGTTGCGGGTTGTGCAGGTCGTCGCTGCACGGGCCGAGGGTGACGATGCGTTTGATCGCCGGCATTTTCAACGCGCGATTGACCCACGAACCACAGTGACGCTTGGGCGCAAAGCGCACCCAGTCGGGGTGGTTGTCGAAGTGGATCAGGCTGATGGGCTCTTTCAAATCAGCCAGGAATGCCGGCGTGAGGTGGTGATAATCGCCGGAGCCGACAAACAGGATTTCCGGCCGTGCGTCGGAAGGCCGGGGCCGTTGGGCCAGGCGTTCGGCGAAGCGCTTCCAGGTTTTTTCGGTGGACCACAGGCGCAGCTTGGGGCCAAGGTCCAGCAGGTCGATACGATGGGCGCGCCCACTGGCCAGGCGCCGGGCAATCGGTGCCTGGCCGGTGAGGCTGTGGTCGAGGTCAAGAATGTTCAAGGCAGTGTCCCCTAAGGCTTTATGGGGTCAATGCAAGGGACGGGCCAGCACCTGTCTCAAGACCAATGGAGAACAATGTGGGAGGGAGCTTGCCCCCTCCCACATTTTGACCTGCGTTCGGCGTTAGTTTTTGGATTCGCTGATGATCTGCCGGATCGCGCCTACAAAAGCTTCCGCCGGCTGCCCACCGCTGACGGCATATTGATCGTTGAACACGATGGTCGGCACCGAGGTCACGCCACGGGAGATCCACAGTTGTTCCTGTTCGCGGACTTCGGCGGCGTACTCGTCGCTGGCCAGAATCTCGGCCGCACGCTGGATATCCAGCCCGACGCTCTCGGCAATGATCGCCAGCGTCGCTTGGTCGGACGGGTCCTGCTGGTCGGTGAAATACGCCTTGAACAACGCTTCCTTGAGGTTGTATTGCAAGCCCTCCAGCCCGGCCCAATGCAACAGGCGGTGCGCGTCGAAGGTGTTGTAGATGCGGCTCTGGCCGTCAGTGCGGAAGGCGAAGCCCAACCCGGCGCCCATGTCGCGGATGCGCTCGCGGTTAGCCTGGGATTGCTCGGCGGTGGAGCCATATTTCTCGGTGATGTGCTCGACGATGTTCTGCCCTTCGGCGGGCATGTTCGGGTTCAGTTCGAACGGCTGGAAGTGGATCTCGGCTTGCACGTCGGCGCCAAGCTGGTCGAGGGCTTCGGTCAGGCCGCGCAGGCCGATGATGCACCAGGGGCAGGACACATCGCTGACGAAATCGATTTTCAGGGGAGTACTCATGGCAGGCAACCTCGCTGGCAGTAATGCGCCGTAAAGGTTGCACGATACACCAATGTCACAACACCTTCGAAGGCTCGCCCAGGTCAATCTGCGCCCAGTGCGCCGCATCTTCCCGATGGGCTTGCAGGTACGGCAACACGGCCGTCAACAGGGGCGCCTTGAACGCTTCCTGGAACCGATGGGCCATGCCGGGAATCAGCTTCAACTGGCTGCCCTGGATATGCGCCGCCAGGTGCACGCCGTGCATCACCGGCAACAACGGGTCGGCCGTGCCGTGCACCACCAGGGTCGGCACGCGCAATTGGTTGAGCAACGGCACGCGGCTCGGTTCGGCGAGGATCGCCATGATCTGGCGCTTCACGCCGTCCGGGTTGAAGGCGCGGTCGTAGGACAGCGCCGCCTGGTGCAACAGCGCCTGGCGATCATCCTTGACGTTCGGGCTGCCCAGTGCGGCGAGCAAGTCGGCCTGCTGCTCCAGGGCCACTTCACGATTCGGCGCGCTGCGTCGCGACAACAGCTGTACCAGCGCGGCATTCGGCGCCGGCAGGCCTTCGGCGCCGGAACTGGTCATGATCAGCGTGAGGCTTTCGACCCGCTGCGGCGCCATGGCGGCCAGGTGCTGGGCGATCATCCCGCCCATGCTCGCGCCGAGTACGTGGAATTGCTGGATCTGCAACGCGTCCATCAGGCCTATGGCGTCATCGGCCATGTCGGTCAAGGTATACGGAGCCGCCACCGGCAGGCCGAGTTTGTAGCGCAGCACTTCGAAGGTCAGGTTGGCATTGGCCGGAGCCTGGCGCCAGGTAGACAGGCCGACGTCTCGATTGTCATAGCGGATCACCCGGAACCCTTGCTGGCACAAGGCGACGACCACCTCGTCAGGCCAGTGGATCAACTGTCCGCCCAGGCCCATCACCAGCAGCAAGGCAGGGTCGGACGCACGGCCGATGCTCTGGTAGGCGATGCTCACCTGAGCCAGGTCGACCGTTTGGGTCGGGACATTCACATCACATCGAGAAGCCGCAAAAGACGGCAGGCCGAACACTAAGGCGGCCAATAAAAACAACACACGCATGGAAAACACCGAAACGCAGAACCCCAGTAGAGCGCGAGTCTGATGAAGTTTGTTCAAGCGCGCTGCCACAGTTGCGTGACAGTTTGATGAAGAGTGCTCAACGGTCACTGTCGACAGGGCTTACAACATGAGACAAACTCACGTCATTCCGATTCGTCACAAATTGTATTCATGGAGAGTCCGTGCTCGAAATCCGTCACCTCAAGACCCTGCACGCCCTGCGCGAAGCCGACAGCCTGGTGGAAGCGGCCGAGCGCCTGCACCTCACGCAATCAGCGCTGTCTCACCAGTTCAAGGAACTGGAAGAACGCCTGGGCATGCCGCTGTTCGTGCGCAAGACCAAGCCGCTGCGTTTCACCAGCGCAGGGCTGCGCCTGCTGCAACTGGCCGACGCCACCCTGCCGCTGCTGCGCGGCGCCGAGCGGGATATTGCGCGATTGGCCGGCGGCACCGCCGGGCGCCTGCACATGGCGATCGAGTGCCACAGTTGCTTCCAGTGGCTGATGCCGACCATCGACCAGTTCCGCGATGCCTGGCCGGAAGTCGAGCTGGACCTGGCCTCGGGTTTCGCCTTCGCCCCGCTGCCGGCCCTGGCCCGTGGCGACCTCGACCTGGTGGTCACCTCCGACCCGCTCGAGTTGCCCGGCATCACCTACGTGCCGCTGTTCACCTACGAAGCCATGCTGGCCGTGGCCAATCAGCACCCGTTGGCGAACAAGGCGTACATCGTGCCGGAGGACCTGCTGACCGAAACCCTGATCACCTACCCGGTGGAGCGTGACCGCCTGGACATCTTCACCCGCTTCCTGGAACCGGCCGACGTGGAACCGGCCCAGGTGCGCACCTCGGAACTGACGGTGATGATGATGCAACTGGTGGCCAGCGGCCGTGGCGTATGCGGCATGCCCCACTGGGCGCTGCATGAATACAGCTCGCGTGGTTATGTGAAAGCCAAGCGCCTCGGCGAAAAAGGCTTGTTCGCGACGTTGTATGCGGGGATTCGCGCCGACATGCTGGATGCACCGTACATGCGCGACTTCCTGCTGACGGCCAAGGACACCTCGTTCTCCACCCTGGATGGCGTCAGCGCGGTTCGCTGACCGCCCCCCATCAAGCGGACGTCGCGCAGCCGGCCAGCGATTCGCGGTAGAACGGCAGGATCAGGTCGCGGGTCAGCGGCGCCAGGTGCAAGCCGCCGTCGCCCATGGGATCGATCCAGCGTATTTCCTCGATTTCAGCGGCGGGCGTCACCGGTACGTCGATCCGCACCTGGAACAGCTCGGCTTCCACGGTGAAACCCGGCTCGTTGGCGGCCGGCGCCGAGAAGTGCCCCAGGTACAAGGCCTGGCCTGGATCGATATGCAGGTTCAGCTCTTCGTGCAGCTCGCGGGCCAGGGCCTGGGCGGGTTGCTCACCGGCGTCGATCTTGCCGCCCGGCTGCATGAAGGCCTGGGTGCCGCGCTTGCGAACCAGCAACGTGTGGCCGTCACTGCCGATCAGGAGGGCAGCAGCAATGCGGATAATGGTGGACATGCAATAAACCTCAGGCGCAAAAGCGGCAAGGATCACATGGGCATCCGTTGCAGGCAATCGCCCCCGGGCACGCGTTCACCCACACACATGCACCGCAACACGTGCAACCACCCACCCTAGACTCCGAACTCTGATCCAGCCGTGCGCAGCAAGCGCCTTCCATACGAGTTCACCATGTACCAGTCATCGCTTCCCCCCTCAGATGCCCCGGAACCACTCCTGCCGGTCAACGGGCCTGCCGACCTCTCGCAACCCGTGACCCTGCCGGTGGTACCCGCCGCCAACCAGACCGGCGACACCCAGCAAGTGCTGCTTATCCAGGCACTCGGCAGGTTCAATACCCAGACCGACGAACTGCTCCAGCAACAGCCGAATCTTGAAACGGTGTATCAGCAACAGTTGGCTGCCTTGTTTCCTGAATTGCAGCGGCCCATCAATCCCAACCACATTTTCTACAGCCGCTATCGCGAGGACGTACCGGGCCAGAAACAATGGCTGGGCAGCGAACCCCTGGGATCACTGCTGGCCAGGTTACGCGGCCCCGACGCGCAGGCTTATCTGACGCAAGAGAGCGGTGCCTTCTACCGGGAAAGCGGTACCGTGGATGAGGCCAAACGCCTGTCTGCGGCCAGCCCGACCGCCACACTGGCGGGCGTGCTGGAAATCGCCTTCACGGTCAAGCTCAATGAATTCTGGAGAGATCGGGAAGGCGACCAACCGACCCTCGAGGAGCGACTGGTCGACCTGCGCCGACAGGTCCTGGCCCACCAATTGGCCCTGCGCACGCTGGACGGCACATTGTCGGCCGCGTCACGGACACTGGCGGACACGGTATTGAAATACCCCACCGCCGCGGCGCGCAAAAAGGTGTTTCCCACAGGCCCCAGACCTGCCGTGTACCGGCTGGCGCTGGACAATGGCAGCGAGTTCGCCGCCGCGTTCATCCTGAACGCCACCGGTGGCACACCGCCCGTTGGCAACGTACTGCTCTTCAGCCCTGGCGAAGGCTTCGAGGAATTTGAAAACCTGGCGCGGTTGAATGAAACCGTGGCGGCACGTGTGCGCGCCAGCGACCCCGCGGGCCAACGCCTGATTGCCAGCCTGCCGCTGGCCGCTCAAGCACACGCGAGTGACACGCCAATATTGGCGAGCGACCCGCCACGGATCGAGGCCGATGTGATCGCCGACCACGTCCGCTCCCTGCGGGTACGGCAGTACTTCAACACCCGGAAGGCTCTGCGCCAACAGACGTTGCCACTGGCCGGTGAACTCGCTCTGGTTGCCGACCTGGCGCCACACCTGGATGTATCCGCGGCCCTCGCGGCACGCAACCTGCGCCTGGTCGCGCCGCACGACCCCGTCTGGCTGAGCACGGCCAGCCCGGCGGACCAGCAGTTGTACCGACAGCTGGAAACAACCCTGGTCGACAACAATGAGGCGCTGCGCCCACTGCTTGAACAGATTTCGACCCTGCCGGCATTCGCGGAGGATGAAACCCGCAAGGTGCTCAGCCGCCAGAAACCGGAATATGCCAATGTGGACCTGGACGTCCACAAGAGCCTGGTACGACTGCGTGTGAGCACGTCAATGCCAGTCAAGGTCACGGGTTATCGAGACGACGAATCCGAAACGGTCTACATCTGCGAAGACCCACAGCTCGATATTCCCCTGGTGTTGACGGAGCAGACATTGACCTTCGGCACCTGGAACGTCAAAGAAGTCGTGGACCTGCGCACCCTGGGAAGCTATGCCCGGCGCAACATCGATGCGTGGTCGCCCCATGAATTGCACAGAACGATCACCGCCACTGCCGACCTTTTCGACACGCGAGGAGAAAAAGTCGGCAGGCTCGACAACGCAGACCTGCGCGCCCTTGCCCTACAGGCCGACATTGGCCAGCAGTACGCGGCGTACCTCAGGGCGGCGTTCGCGCCAGACGGTGAAGGCCGCGCTTTCGCCAGCGCCTGGCAGCGCGCGAATGCGGCAAGGATGCGCAAGGACGCCTTGGAGAGTCGGCTCAATCCTGCTGTCAACGACCTGTTTATTTTCAAGACACCTGGCGGTGGACTGGACTGGGTACAGGCAGTTGCGCAGCATCCCGACCCCACCACCCGGCCCAAGGTCGGCCAGTTCGATATCGAGGTCAATCTCCTGGTCATGGGAGGCGGGCTTGAAGGGGGCCAGGGAGGCCAGGTGATCAACGGCGTGCTGGTCATTCAGCGCAAGGGCACCAGGCCCGGCGGCGTGTGCGTGCTTTATACACCGGAGGCCCCCGATGATGCGCCCTTCAGGGAATTGGTGCTGGGCCTGGCGGAACTCGATACGCTCAAGGCCAAACCCGAATGGCGTGCCTATTTCAGCCAACGGATGGCCACGCACGATGTGCGCGAACTCTCCCGGGTATTCAATGACACTCGCAGCGTGCACCGTTATGCCCTGACCCCGGTCACCGGCGAACTGCATGCCTATTTGTATTCGGCACACCTGGGCTTTCAGCTTTCCCATGCCGATTACCGTTCGCGGACCAACGCAGAAATTGCCCTCGAATCGGCAGTCAACGGCTTTTTATTTTCCGTCGAAGTGGCTGACTTCCTCCTCGGACTGTCCCTGTTCAAGGCCCTGCGGCGCCTGGCCCACCGCTACATTGTCCGGGGGGTGCGCAACGCGCAGAAGTTGGGGCGCAGTATCCCGGGCCTGATCCGCAAAATCGGCGAAGACAAAAAAGCCTCCATCGTTCTCGCCAAACCCTCGATCCGCCCGCTGGACCCGGCCTGGGTCGATGTCGCAGAGTACCGACTGCCCCACTCGATCGACGCTCTTTTTGACGTCGAAGCGTTTGCCCAAACCCACCATTTTCGACTGTCGCGCGCGATGGGCGCGCTCAGTTTCATGGACAGTCGCAATCAGCATTTTGTCGCGATGATGGGCAACGACGGTCGCTATTACCTGTATGCGTCCCATGTGGAAGAAGGTGCGCGCTTTATCAAGCACCCGACGGGGAATAAGCCGGATTTCATGGTTGTGCCGGGCGATGCAAAAAGCTGGAAGCCACGCTTTGAGCGTACGACACGCGGGGGCGGGTCGGTGTTGGGCGTTCTCGGGGGGCGTACCGCCGAACAGCAAGTGCACGATGACCTGATCGCAGCGATGCGCATCTACTTCTCTGCTACCCATGGCGAAGCGATGCTCAAGGAGGTGACCGTGTCACAGAAACGTCGACTGCTGGACAACGCGCTGGAGCGCCTGAGTGTCGATGAGGCCACGTTTCGCCGTATTGTCTGGGGGCAGCGGGGGGTTCCCGCGCCGCGACTGCGCGAGACGTTATTGAACATTGAATTCGAAGCGAACCTTTATACACACCTGAACAAGACCACCTACTTCCTGTCCGGACAATTCACCCTTTCCAGCGAGGAGATGGAAAATCTGTTTATTAAAATCAAACGAATCGTTGGCCGGAACGACGACTTCTCAAAACACGTCGTGGCATCGATCAGTATTATCGACCAAGATACCGGCGCCACTTTCGTCGGTTATGCGTTCACCCAGAAACAGCTGAACAGCCTGACCAAGTTCGATAATAAGTTTCACTTGTCCACCTGGCGGCAGGAAACCCTCGAGGCGTTTGTGAGAGAAAAAGGACGCACGAAGATCGTCCAGGACATCGCTACACAACACAACATCAGCTTTAACGAGGCCTTGAAGAAACTGCTCGAGGCCCAGAGTATCCAGGAAGCCTTGGAAACGTTCAGGATCGAACGGCGCCGTGAGTTTTTACTGAAGCTCGGCGTCGATTCATTTTCAGACGATTTCAAAAAAGCCGGCATTCCCTACATTGTCTTGTCCCACGGCGAAAGGACCGGAGCAGTCTCCAGTTTCAAGGCGGTGGACAGCGTGACGGTCGCGGAATTTGAAAGAACCATTCCCAAATTCTCAACGCCTTTGGAATTTCAACCCGCACACCCGCCACTTCCTCGCGGTGAAAGGCTGCCTCAAAGGCCACAAACCCCTGTGCCACCGAGCCCCGTCACCCCCTCGGGCGACGGGGCGGCCCACATCGTCAGGTTCGACGAGCTGATGGAAACCCAACTGTCTCTGCTGCCAGCCAACGCCAAAAGCAAAATCGACGAAATCGTTCAGGACATTCAAGGAGGACGGGTCAGCGGCAAGAAAATCGGCAGCTACAGCTACGTGGATCTGCCGCAACTGGACCCAGGCGCCGGGCGCGGTCGATGGCGAGTGGCGCTCGAGAAAACCGGGAAAGACGGTGAGAAAGACGTGTACGTGCTCAGGGGCATCATCGACTATCACGGCAGCCGGCGTAAAACCTGGGGCCTGTAGGCAAACCGGGCCCCGTACGGAGCACACTAGGGGAGTTGCGCCTGCTCCTCGGGCGTCTTGATGAACACGCTGTACTTGGCGCCCTCCATCGCTTCGAACGCAATCAACTTGTCGACCAGCGGCAGGTTCAACACCTTGCCGGCGTTCAACAACAACATGCCGTTGTCGGCATTGAGGTTGCGGGCCAGGACCATGCCGGCCTCCAGTTCCCGAGTGGTGAGGACTTTTACCGTGGGGTCGCCCAGGGTCACGTCGCTCAGGAAGGTTGCGCAGGCCTGCACGAAATCTTCCACCAGGTCCGGATCGTAGAGGCGCCCGACATATTTGCGGATAAACAGCAGGGCTTCATCGCTGTTCAAGTTGCGCTCGAGGATCAAGCCTTTCTGCAACTCGATGAAGTCCACCGCCAATTTCAACAGCCGTGAACCGGGAGGAATCGACTCGCCCTTGAGGTGGTCGGGAAAGCCCGTACCGTCCCAGCGCTCCTGATGATGGCGAATGATCCGCGCCGCGTCTTTCATCGGTTCAAGGGTCATCAACAGCGATTCACTCTGGGCCGGGTACTCGCGGTAGAGCGTGCGGTCGGTGCTGTGCAATTTGTCCGACGGCGACACCATCATGCTATCGGTCCAGCTCAGCTTGCCGATGTTGTAAAGCGCGGCGGCCATGGTCAGGTCGCGGGTGCTGGCTTCATCCATGGCCTGGGCGGCGCAGTACACGCGGATCAGTTCGATCAGCGCACGGTTGGTCTGCTTGTCCCTGGGCAGGCGCAGGTTGGCCAACAGCGAAAACACCTCGGTGCCGGTCACGTAGCTGCGCTTGAGTTCTTCGTAGGCCAGGTCGAGCATGTCGGCGGTTTGCTGCAACTCGGCGGTGCGCGACGCGACGCGTTTTTCCAGGGTGGCATTGAGCGCCTTGAGCTGGTCGTTCTGCACCTGGGTCAGCCGTTCAAGCCGCTGATGCTCAAGCGCCTGCTGCAGGATCAGCTTGAGTTCATCGTCATTCCACGGCTTGGCGATATAACGGTGGATCTGCCCTTCGTTGATCGCCTTGATGATGGTCGGCACGTCAGCGTAGCCGGTCAGCAGGATACGACTGGTGGCCGGGTACAGCCGGTGGACTTCGGCCAGTAGCTGCGCGCCATCCATGCCGGGCATGCGCGCATCGCTCATGATCAGGTCGATGGGCTGTGCCGCCATGATCTCCAGGGCCTGGGCGCCGCTGCCGGCCAGCACCACATCGAAGGCTTGACTGCGCAACAGCCGGCGCAGGCTATTGAGAATCGACTCTTCATCATCGACCAGTAAAACAGTGGGTTTCTCATCCATGGTGACCGCGCCTTCAAATCAAACAAAATGGAGCTAAATTGAACCCTTGTGCCCGGCCAGCTTCCTTCGCCTGAGGCGCGGGGTTGATTTGACGCCAACTGGCCGTCGATATCAAGGGACCTCGACTATGCTGACAGAACAGGTTGGCGCCCCGCTCCGAGGCGAAATCAGGGAAGGAGTCGTTATGCAGTCAAACCCTTTGTCGTCACGGAACAGGCCATGACTGCTGATTCCGCCAGGGCCAACCGGCGCATTCTGATCGTCGATGATACGGCCTCGATCCATCAGGACTTCCGCAAGATTCTCTGCGCCGATGCCAATGGCGAGCCTTCGTTGGAGAACCTTGAGGAAGCGCTGTTCGGCACCGCCCCTAAAGTACGCCAGGCCTTCAAGCTGGACTCCGCCTACCAGGGTGAGGAAGCCCTGGAACTGGTCAACCGGGCCCTGGCCGCCAACGCGCCCTATGCCCTGGCGTTCATCGACATGCGCATGCCGCCGGGTTGGGATGGCCTGCAGACCATCGAACAGCTGTGGAACGTCGACCCCAACCTGCAGATCGCCCTGTGCACGGCTTATTCCGACTATTCCTTCGAAGCCATCGAGGCGCGACTGAAGTATAACGACCAGCTGCTGATCCTGAAAAAACCCTTCGACCACCTGGAAATCCGCCAGATGGCCAGCGCCCTGACCTGGAAATGGCAGCTTGCCCAGGATATCGCGCAGAAAGTGCTTGGCCTGGAGCGCACCATCGAAGAACGGGTGCAGGAATTGCTCAAGGTCTCGCACCTCCTGCAATACGACACCCTCACCGAATTGCCCAACAGTACCCTGCTGGGCGACCGGCTGACCCAGGCGATTGCCTTGGGCCGCCGGCATGACACGCAACTGGCGGTGATGTTTATCGGGCTGGACCGCTTCAAGCGCATCAATAATGCCTTGGGCTATCCGGTGGGCGACGAGGTGCTGCAACAAGTCAGCCAGAGCCTGGTGGCAGCCGTACGTGAGTCGGATTCGGTATTTCGCTACGGCTCGGACGAGTTCGTGGTCGTGCTCAACGATATCCAGCATCCCCAGCAAACCCAACATATTGCGCAAAAAATACTCACCGCCGTTAAAACCACCCGGCATGTGGCAGGGCACGACCTGAGCATTACCGCCAGCCTGGGCATCAGCATCTACCCCAATGACAGCGGGAATGCCGTGGAGCTGATCAAGCACGCTGAAACCGCCATGCACACCCGCAAGGAACAGGGCCCGGATGGTTTCAGCTTTTACACCGAAGACATGAACCTGCGCGCCCAATTCCAGCAAAACCTGGAAAGCGCGATTCGCCAGGCGCTGGACCGCAACGAGTTTGTGCTGCACTACCAGCCGAAGCTGGACTTGAAATCCGGCAAAATCGTCGGCGCCGAAGCGTTGATCCGTTGGTATCAGCCACGCTCCGGCTGGATCAAGCCAAGCGACTTCATCCCCGTGGCCGAAGACAGCGGGCTGATTGTGCCCCTGACCCAATGGGTGCTGCGCCAGGCCTGCGAGCAGGTGCAGTCCTGGCGTGCAATGGGCCTGCCGCCATTATGTGTCTCGGTGAATATCTCACCCCTGGACTTCCGCCAACGCGACTTCGTCGACAAACTCGCCGCCGTGCTGAAGCAAACCGGCGTGCCGCCGTACTTGCTTGAACTGGAAATCACCGAAAGCGTGCTGATGCAAAATGTCGAAGAAACCGTCAAGACCCTGCACACCATCAAGGCCATGGGCGTGCGCCTGGCCCTGGACGACTTCGGCACCGGTTACTCCAGCCTCAGCTACCTGAGACGCTTCCCCATCGACGTGTTGAAGATCGACCAGTCCTTCGTGCGCGGCCTGAACGTAAATAACCAGGACGAGCAACTGATCAGCGCTATCATCGGCATGGGCAGGAGCCTGGAACTGACTATCATCGCCGAAGGGGTCGAAACCCTCGATCAGCTGAGTTTCCTGCAAGCCCAGCTGTGTGAAGAAGGCCAGGGCTTTTTATTCAGCAAGGCCGTGCCTGCCAAAGACTTTGCCCAGTTGCTGCAAGTGGGCTGCGCGACATTGATGCCCACCCCATAGCCCTATGCTTGCAAGGAGTGCTCGCTTGAGCAATGTCTCAACTTACCGTCTTGGCCTGATGTTCATGCTGGGCCTGGCGGCACCGCTGCTGGCCGCACCACTGGATGAAGCGCTCAAACCGCTGCCTGCGGTTCCCACGCTGGACCCGGCCAGGGTCGAGCTGGGTCGCCAGCTGTTCAACGAACCGCGCCTGTCGGTCAACGGCACCCTCTCGTGCGCCAGTTGCCATCGACTGGCGTCCGGCGGTGCCGACGACAAGCCGTTTTCCCTTGGCTTCGACGGCAAGCCGGTCGAGATCAACACGCCGTCGGTATTCAACGCCAGCCTGAACTTCAAGCAGTTCTGGAATGGCCGGGTGGATACCCTGGAAGCCCAGGTCGAACAGGTGGTGATCAGCCCGGTGGAAATGGGCAGTGACTGGAAAACCGTGGTGCAGAACCTGTCCGCCATGCCTGCCTACCAGACCGCGTTCAGCCAGGCCTACCCCGACGGCGTCACCGCCGCCAATGTGCAAAACGCACTGGCCACCTATGAACGCACCCTGCTGACACCCAACTCGCGATTCGACCAGTACCTGCTGGGCAACACCGAGATCCTCACGACCCAGGAAAAGTACGGCTACCAACGCTTCAAGGACTACGGCTGCATTGCTTGCCACCAGGGGGTCAATATCGGCGGCAACATGTTCCAGAAGTTCGGCGTGATGGGCGACTATTTCAAGGCACGGGGCAATCCGGTGGAGTCGGACCTTGGGCGCTACCTGCTGACCCAGGACGAAGAGGACCGCCATGTGTTCAAGGTGCCCAGCCTGCGCAATGTGGCCGTCACCGCCCCGTACTTTCACGACGCCTCGGCCAGGACCCTGGAAGAAGCGGTCGATGTGATGTTCAAGTATCAACTGGGGCGCAACCCTTCCCAGGAAGACAAGGACCTGATCATTCAATTCCTCAAGACCCTGACGGGCGAATGGGCGGGCAAACCACTATGATCCTGGCCAGACGCCGTACCAGCCAACTGCTGCTCGCCCTGATCACCGTGCTGCTGGCCTCGACGCTGGTCTTTCTGTACTTCAAGTCAGGCCGTGACCAGACAGCCAGTTACACTCACTCGCGGGACCTGATCCGGCAACTCCAGCAACTCAATGCCCAATGGGACAGTGAGGTGCTCAAGGCCCGGATCTCTATTACCCATAACTACGACCCCCTGGTCGCGCCACTGCTGGAAATGACCCGGCTGTGGACCGAGCTGAAAAGCCGCGGTTCCTACCACGAGGCCACCGACCAGCCCCGCTGGCAGGCCGATCAACAAGCCTATGAGGCGGCCATCCAGGAAAAGGCCCGGTTGGTGGACCAGTTCAAATCCCACAACGCGGTGCTGCGCAACTCGCTGGCCTTCCTCCCGACTGCCGAGGACGATATCCAGGCCCAATTCAACCGGGTGGACGATGAGGGCAAGGCGCAACTGCAAAGCGTGGCCACCGACACCTACGACCTGTTGCTCAGCAGCCTGGAGTTCGCCCAGGTCACCAGCGATGATCGAGCCGCCGACATTCTCGTCGGCCTGGGCAAGCTGGCCGTCAACAAAGAGTTGCTGCCTGTCGAGTTCCAGGCGCCGGTCGATATTCTCAGCAATCATATTTCGCTGATCCTGCGCGAACAGCCGTTGGTCAACAGCCTGCTTGAACGGATCGCGGCGGTGCCCGTGGCCGAACGCCTGGATGACCTGACCACCCATCTCAACCAGGACCAGCAGACGGCCGACCTGATCGACCACCAATACCACCGTTACCTGCTGATTTTCTCGACCTTGCTGGTGGTGCTGTTGCTCTACCTGGCCGTGCGCCTGTTGCGCAGTTTCGCCGAGATCAACCGGGTCAACCGCGCCTTGCAGGCGGCCAATGAAACCCTGGAGCAACGCGTGGAGCGGCGCACACAGCAACTCAAGGATGCCCAGAGTGAACTGATGGACAGCGCCCGCCAGGCCGGCATGGCCGAGATCGCCACCAACGTGCTGCACAACGTCGGCAATGTGCTCAACAGCGTGAACATTTCCGCCGACCTCGTCAGCCGCAAATTGCGTAGCAGCAAGGCCCTGGGCCTGGGTAAAGCCATGCAGTTGATCAACGAACGCCAGGCTGACCTGGGCACGTTCCTCACCGAAGATGAAAAGGGCAAACTGTTGCCCGGCTACTTGAACCAGTTGGTGGAAGCCATCGCCGCCGAACAGCAGGGCATGACCGAAGAACTGGCGCAGTTGAGCAAAAGCGTCGACCACATCAAGGACATCGTCGCCACCCAACAATCCTACGCCGGTGCGTCCACGCTGTTGGAGCCGGTCAACATCAGTGCCTTGATGGAAGATGCCTTGCGCATGAATGCCGGCGCCCTGAGCCGTCACCACGTCACGGTGGTCAAGGAGTACGCACGGGTGCCGGAAATCCTCGGGGATAAGCACCGGCTGTTGCTGATCATGGTCAACCTGATCAGCAACGCCAAGTACGCCATGTCCAACCTCACCGACCGGCCACGACAAATGACCCTGGTTGTCCAGCCGGGTGCCGATGACACCTTGCAGATCAGCGTGAAAGACGAGGGCGAAGGCATTCCGCCCGAGAATATGACCCGGATCTTCACCCACGGCTTCACCACCCGCAAGGAAGGCCACGGCTTCGGCCTGCACAGCTGCGCCCTGGCCGCCGTGGAAATGAACGGCCAGCTCAGCGCACACAGCGATGGGCCTGGCCTCGGTGCAGTGTTTACCTTGACGATTCCTCTCACTCTTGCCGGAAGCCCCCCATGAACCAGCCTCCCAACCGGCGCATTTTGTTGATTGATGACACGCCGTCGATCCATGACGACTTTCGCAAAATCCTGATGCCTGCCGTCGAATCCAACCAGGCGCTGGATGACATGGAGTCGGCCCTGTTCGGTGACACGGCCAAAGCCCAGGCCCAGGTGTTCGAGTTGCATTCGGCATACGGTGGAGAGGAAGGCCTGCAACTACTCGTCACGGCCATGGCAAACAAACAACCCTACGCCCTGGCCTTTGTCGACATGCGTATGCCCCAGGGCTGGGATGGCGCAAAAACCATCGAGGAACTCTGGAAAGTCGCGCCCGACCTGCAGGTGGTGGTGTGCACCGCTTACTCGGACTATTCCTGGGAAGACCTGCTGGAGCGCCTGCACGCCCATGATCGCCTGCTGATCCTGAAAAAGCCCTTCGACAATATCGAAGTCCAGCAAATGGCCAACACCCTGGCCAACAAATGGGACATGGCCCGGCGTGCCTCCCTGCAAACCGCACACCTGGAACAACTGGTGGAACAGCGCACCCAAGCGCTGCAACTGGAAATTGACGAGCGCAAGCACCTGGAAAGCCAACTGGTGCAGTCGGAAAAACTCGCGTCGCTGGGGCAACTGGCGGCGGGCGTGGCCCATGAGATCAACAACCCGGTGGGGTTTATCTCCTCCAACCTCAGTACCCTGGATGGCTATTTCAACCAGCTGCAACAGATGCTGGATGCCTACCGGACGGTCGAGGCTAGCCTCGCATCGGGAACACAGCGCGATCAACTCAAGGCGATGCGCGACGAGGTGGAACTGGACTTCCTCAAGGAAGACATTCCGATCCTGATCAGGGAATCCAAGGAAGGCATCAGCCGCGTGATACAGATCGTGAAGGACCTGAAGAACTTCTCCCGGGTGGACAACGACCAGACCTGGCAATTTGCCAACCTGCAACAGGGCATCGACTCCACGCTCAACATCGTCGCCAGCGAACTCAAGTACAAGGCCGATGTGGTCAAGCACTATGCCCCGCTACCGGAAATCGAGTGCCTGGCATCCCAGCTCAACCAGGTGGTGATGAACCTGGTGATCAATGCTGCGCAAGCCATGGGACCCGAGCGCGGCACCATCACCATCAGCAATGGTGTGGAAGGCGAGCATGTATGGCTGGAAGTGGCCGACAACGGCTGTGGGATTGCGCCTGAGAGCGTGCAGAAAATCTTCGACCCGTTCTTCACCACCAAACCGGTGGGTGAAGGCACAGGGCTGGGTCTGTCGCTGTCCTACGGCATCGTCAAGAAACACCGGGGCGATATTTCCGTCAGCAGCGAACCCGGCAAAGGTACGACGTTTCGGGTGGTGCTACCGATCCGGCAGACGGCGGCGTAGAACACGCCGCCATCATGTCGCTCAGGCCTCGGCTTTTTTCGGGCTAGAGCCAAACGACGCGAACCGCTTGTTGAACCCGGCAATGCGGCCTTCGGCCTGGGTCTTGCGCTGTTGGCCGGTGTAGATCGGGTGCGAGGCGCTGGACACGTCCAACGGAATATACGGGTAAGTGTTGCCGTCACTGTGTTTATGGGTGCGGTCGCTGTCGGCGGTGGAGCCGATCAGGAAAAACACGTCAGCGGCGGTGTCGTGGAACAGCACGGTGCGGTAATCAGGATGGATACCAGCTTTCATAAGGCCTCCGGGGCGTTTGAGTGCATTCGATGCGTTATACAGTAACACACGTCACATACCCAAACGAGAACAGATTGCAATAAGCATATACCTGTCAGAACTCACAGTAGACGTTGTTGGTGACTAACCAGACACTCCAGGTAAGCGCGTTGCCTCGGAGCACACGTATGAAGCGTCGACTGCTGATCCTGCTGGTCACTTACCTACCCTTGGTCGCGATGGCTCAGGATGACGTGGTCGAGCACTTGCTGGCGCAGATGACCCTTGAAGAAAAAGTGGGCCAACTGACGCTGTTACACATAGTGGACACCCCTAACGGGGCCATCAACCATCTGCAAGGCCAGAAACACCTGGCGATGACTGATGTTGGCGCAGTGATAGGCGCCAGCGGTGCAGAAAAAACCCGTCAATTACAGCGTTTCGTGGTGGAAGGCTCGCGACTGCATATTCCTTTGCTGTTTTCTCTAGATGTCATTCATGGTTTTTGCACGATGTTCCCGGTCCCGCTTGCCGAAACCAGTGCCTGGGACCCTGATCTCACCCAGCGCACCGCGCATGCCGCCGCAGTGGAGGCGACGGCCAGTGGCGTGCATTGGACGTTCGCACCGATGATCGATATCACTCGCGACCCACGCTGGGGGCGAGTGGTGGAAGGTTCCGGCGAAGACCCCTTCTTGGGCTCGGCTATGGCCACGGCGCGAATCAAGGGTTTTCATGGAGACGGGCCGGCCAGTACGGCGTTCATGTTGGCCACCGCGAAACATTTCGTGGCATACGGCGCCGCCGAAGCAGGACGCGACTATAACACCGTAGACTTGTCGCAACGAACGCTATGGGACGTCTACCTGCCACCCTTTCGGGCCGCCGTTCAGGCAAGCGTCGATGCCATCATGCCGGCTTTCAACGAACTTGAGGGGCTGCCAATGGCCAGCAACCAAGCACTGCTTGACCGTGTGCTGCGTCAGCGATGGGGGTTTTCGGGAATGATCGTCTCGGACTATGAGGCACTGGCGGAACTGATCACCCATGGCACTGCAGCGACACCCCTGGACGCGTCACGTCAAGCAATTGAGGCAGGCGTGGATGTAGAACTAGCCAACCAGTTTTTCAGGCTGACCCTGCCCTATCTGGTCAGTAACGGCCAAGTGCCGATGGCGACCGTGGACAACGCCGTACGCCGAGTACTCAAGGCCAAGCAACGGCTGGGCCTGTTCGATGATCCCTATCGCTACAGTGATACAACCCGGCAACGCTTGCTGTCCCAGACTCCGGAAGCCCGCGCACTTGCCCGAGAAGCCGCACAAAAGTCCATCGTGCTGCTGAAAAATGCCGATTCATTGCTGCCCTTGTCGAAAGATCTTCAAAATATTCTGGTCGTCGGCAGCCTCGCAACGGATGTCGCTGCCAGTCTGAAAACCTGTATGGCTGCGGAGCAACCCATTGGGGCGATCTCAATTCTGCAAGGCATACAGAACGCCACCTCCCCCGCCACTCGAGTGATCTACGTGCCCGGCGCTTCACCGTCAAGCCAGGACACTCAGGGTATTGCAGCGGCACAAAACGCTGCCCAAGACGCCGATGCAATCGTCGCAGTATTGGGTGAAACGTCAAACATGTCCGGCGAAGCCAACAGCCGCGCCAGCCTGGACCTGCCCGGCGCCCAGAATGCCCTCCTGCGGGCTCTCCTGGAAACCGGGAAGCCTGTGGTCGTTATCCTGGTGAATGGCCGCCCACTGGCACTGACCGACACTGTCGAGCAGGCGCCCGCAATCATCGAATCCTGGTTTCTGGGAACCGAAGCGGGCAACGCCGTGGCAGATGTACTGTTCGGCGACATAAACCCAAGCGGCAAACTGCCCATGACCTTCCCCCGCAGCGTCGGGCAGGTTCCCATCTACTATGCGCACAAAAACACCGGACGCCCGATTTTAGGCGAGGACGACAGTTGGAGCTCGCGTTACATCGATCAACCCTCGACCCCGTTATACCCTTTCGGTTTCGGTCTGAGCTATACCAGGTTCAGCTACGGCACGCCTCAATTGAGCAGCACGCGCCTCGGCTCCAGCCAGCCCTTGACTGTAACGACCACCGTTACCAATACCGGCCCACGCGCAGGCGATGAAATTGTTCAGCTGTACCTGCGGGACGATGTCGCCAGCGTCACCCGCCCGGTACGCCAGTTACGCGGCTTTCGCAAAGTGCATTTGGCAGCCGGCCAAACCCGGGAAGTGGTTTTCACACTCGATGAAAATGACTTTGCAGTGCTGGATGCGGATTTTGAGCCAAGGGTGGAAGCCGGCACCTTCACCCTGTTCGTTGGGGGTGATTCAACCACCGACAACCAGGCCCACTTCGAAGTCACTGATAGCCGCAAGCTCTCTATATCGGGCCAGTCCGTCTCACCCAGCATGCCAAATTGAACATTCCCACAGGTTGTCTAGGGTTTCCTTACAGGCGCAGAATGCCGTACCGACCAAAAGAGTCTGAACCCAAGGAAACCGTATGAGCCTGTCGTTGTTAAGCCGTTACGCCTTCTTTGCCGTGTGCGTCCTGTTCACCCTTGCCAGCCTCCCTTTTATCGAACACGAATGGCTCTGGCCCATCACGGTGGTCACCGGCGTGTTGAGCCTGATCGGTCTGTTCGACCTGCTGCAAAGCCCCCACGCCGTGCGCCGCAACTACCCGATCCTGGGCAATATCCGTTACCTGGTGGAAGCCATCCGCCCGGAGATCCGCCAGTACCTGCTCGAATCCGACAGCGATGCCCTGCCCTTCTCCCGCGCCCAGCGCTCACTGGTCTACTCGCGGGCGAAGAACGAAACCGCCGACAAACCTTTCGGCACCCTGATCGACGTGTACCAGTCGGGTTTCGAATTCATCGGCCACTCCATGCGCCCGGCGCCGCTCAGCGACCCCAGCGCATTCCGCGTGATGGTCGGCGGCCCGCAGTGCACGCAGCCGTACTCGGCATCGGTGTTCAATATCTCAGCGATGAGCTTTGGCTCGCTGAGCGCCAACGCGATTCGCGCGTTGAACCAGGGCGCCAAGCTCGGCAACTTCGCCCACGACACCGGCGAAGGCAGCATCAGCCCTTACCACCGCGAAAACGGCGGCGACCTGACCTGGGAACTCGGCAGCGGTTACTTCGGTTGCCGCACCAGCGATGGCCGTTTCGACCCGGAACGCTTCGCCGTGCAGGCGCAGAACCCGCAAGTGCGCATGATCGAAATCAAGATGAGCCAGGGCGCCAAACCCGGCCACGGCGGGATCCTGCCCAAGCACAAGGTCACCCAGGAAATCGCGGACACGCGTGGCATCCTGATGGGCGAAGACTGCATCTCGCCGTCGCGTCACAGCGCGTTCTCCACACCGATCGAATTGATGCAGTTCATCGCGCAACTGCGTGAACTGTCCGGCGGCAAACCGGTAGGCTTCAAGTTCTGCCTGGGCCACCCGTGGGAATTCATGGGCATCGCCAAGGCCATGCTCGAAACCGGCATCCTCCCGGACTTTATCGTGGTCGACGGCAAGGAAGGCGGCACCGGCGCCGCGCCAGTGGAGTTCACCGACCATATCGGCGTGCCGCTGCGTGAAGGCCTGCTGTTCGTGCACAACACCCTGGTGGGCCTGAATCTGCGCGACAAGATCAAGCTCGGCGCCAGCGGCAAGATCGTCAGCGCGTTCGATATCGCCAGCGTACTGGCCATCGGCGCCGACTGGGCCAACTCGGCGCGCGGCTTCATGTTTGCCATTGGCTGCATTCAGTCCCAGTCGTGCCACACCAACAAATGCCCGACCGGCGTGGCGACTCAAGACCCGCTGCGCCAGCGCGCCCTGGTGGTGCCGGACAAGGCCCAGCGCGTGTTCAACTTCCACCGCAACACCCTCAAGGCCCTGGCGGAAATGCTCGCGGCGGCGGGCCTGGAGCATCCGTCGCAACTGTCGGCCAAGCACCTGGTGCGGCGCATGTCGGCGACCGAGATCAAGTTGTTCTCGCAGTTGCATGTGTTCCTCAAGCCGGGCGAATTGTTGACCGGTGAGGTGAATGGCGAGTTCTATTCGCGGATGTGGCAGATGGCGCGGGCGGACAGCTTTGAACCCCACGAAGCCAGCGCCGCGTGATATCAAGATAACGACCCTCACCGCTGAACCGGACCACCGACGGCATCGTTGAAACAAGGAGATTCACATGCCGTTACTGGACTTTTCCGCCATCGCTGCGCAACTACCCGAGAGTTGGAAATCCAAGCGTCTGGGCCAGGTTGGCCGCGCGTGGATCAAGGTGTTGCGTATGGATGAGCAGGCGTACGAGGTAGAAACCCATGACTACAACGAAGGCTTACTGGTGATCGATGGCCTGTTGCGCCTGAGCATCGGCGACGACGAAATCAGGGTAGGCGCCGGCCAGATGTACCTCGTGGAAGCCGGTATCGCCCACGCAGTGCTCGCCGGCAGCCATGGCACACTGGTCATCATTGATGTCTAGAGACATTCAGTAATATCCAACCTTTGCAATTGCTTACAAATACCGCCAACCTGCGCCCGCCCGACGTGCGGCGTACGACAACGCCCACGCTCACCTGTCCTTGTTAAACCTGATATTCAAGAGCCCGTAGCCATGCCTGACGGACGCGACCCACGCATCGATTTTTTTCGGGGCCTGGCGTTGATCTTCATTTTCTGGGATCACGTCCCCCACAACCCTCTCGGCCAGATCACCTTGCGCAACGTCGGTTTCAGCGACGCGGCGGAGGTGTTCGTGTTCCTCGCCGGTTTTGCCGCCGTGCTCGCCTACGGCAAGATCCTGCAGCGCGACGGTTACTGGCTGGCCAGTTTGAAAATCCTGCGACGTACCTGGGTGCTGTACGTGGTGCATATCTTTTTGCTGGCGCTGCTGATGGGCATCGTGTTCTTCGCCAACAGCCATGTGGAAACCCGCGACCTGGTCGAGGAGATGGGCCTGACGCACTTCGTCACCCACCCCCAGCAGGCGCTGACCGACGAACTGCTGCTGCGCTTCAAGCCCAACCTGATGGACCCGCTGCCGCTGTATATCGTGCTGTTGGGCGGCCTGCCGCTGGTGCTGCCGATGATGATGCGCCGGGTCGAGGCCGTGGTGGCTGTGTCGCTGGCGATCTACTTGATGGCGCCCTGGATGGGCTGGAACCTGCGCGCGATTGCCGACGGCGTGTGGTACTTCAACCCGGTCACCTGGCAGTTGCTGTTCGTGCTTGGCGGCGCGGCGGCGGTGTACAGCCAGCGGCCGAAACCTGTGCAGGTACGCCCGTTGTCGCGCCAGCCGCTGTTTGTCGCATGTGCCCTGTATGTAGTGCTGGCTGCGGTGATCACCCTGTCGTGGCGCTGGCCGCACGTGCATGACGCCTGGATGCCGGCCTGGCTCAGTGATGGGCTGTACCCGATCAGCAAGACCGATTTGTCACCGGTGCGCCTCGTGCACTTCCTCGCCCTGGCCTACGTTACGGCGAAGCTGTTGCCCCACGTCGGCTGGACGCAGAACCGCGTTGCCACTGAGGTGTGCCGCATGGGCCGCTACTCCCTGGAAGTGTTTTGCCTTGGGGTCGTGCTGGCGCCCCTGGCAGACATGATCAACGCCTTGGCCCACGATGCCGTCGCCATGCAACTGGCGACCGCCGTGGCCGGTGCGCTGTTGATGGTCGGCCTGGCTATGTGGCTGGACATGCTCAAGCGCCTGGACTCGGCCCCCAAGCCCGCGCTACATAGGTAGCGCCCGGCAAAACCGGCAGGGTGATTCCATTTCCTTCCACTTAACCCGTGAAAGGAAATGGCCCATGCCAACCCATCAACTGCTCAACGGCCTGTCGGGCAACCTGCAATCGAGTGATGCCTGGGGCCGACAGCAAGCCCTGGAGCAGATCCGTGAAACCCTCACGCGCACACTGAACACCCTGAGCCCTGACCAGCAGCGCGATTATGTGCGGCTGCAACGCAATGCCCTCCAGGCCCTGAAAGCGGTAGAGACAGAAAACAACGCCCTGATCGGCACGTTCAAGACGTGGGGGCAGGCCCAATTGCGCGCGCGCATCGGCAACCAGGACCCCAAGCGCGTCTTCCTGCACACGCGCTACCTGGAACAGGTGCAGCCGCCGATGCCCTGGGAACCGCGCACCAGTTCCACCAGCCTCTCCCGGGAACGGCGGCGTTTTCGCCGGGCATACGATGAATGGAAATACCGCTCCCATGTGTCCACCCTTTCGTTGTGGGACGCCGCGTGCCTGAACTTCGACTTCACCACGGGCACACCGCAACGCCAGGGCAGCACCTTCGTCGATGCCTCCTACTTCACGGGCAATGAAAACCCGGTGTTGACCGTTCAGGGTTTTGTCGAGATCGCCCGCGAGCTGGACCTGGGCGGGCAACTGCAACGCACGCTCGATGCAGCCCTGGGCCGGGACGGAAGACTGCAACAGTTGCTGCAGGACAGCGCCCGTGCCTGCCTGCTCTTCGAAGCGTTGGAAGCCTATCGCAACCGCGCCGTGACAGGCGTCACCCTTGAACTCTACCACCGCATGACCCAGGCCATTGAGGGCAGTGGCGCGGCGCTGGAATTCGAAACACTTGGGATGAGCACCGGTATCACGCTGCTGCCGGCGGTGCCGTTCGTGCCTTCCGACGAGACCATCCCGGTGCCGCTGCTGCTGATCCGGGTGGGCAGCCTCGGGGTAGTGTCCTACTTCCCGTTCCGTCCCGGCGGTGCGCTGCACTATCACGTCGACAGCAACGCGGCCCACGCGCACTTCATGCAGCAACTCAAGGACAGCCACCGCCGACATGACCTGGGCTGGTTTGCACGACAACTGCCCGTGACCGAAATGACGGCGTTCAAGCGCCTCGACCAGCAGGAGCGACGCCCGGAGCACCTCAGCGCCCTCGCCGGCTTCCTGTACGACACGTTCCATCGCCTGTTCCCGGCCAAGACCCTGGACAGCCTGCGCTTCAGCCCAGACCCCAGGCACGGGCGTCCCGAAACCCTGGTGCAAGCCCTCACTTACCGTCACGTCCAACACTACCAGGCCAATCTTTCCACCCTGGCCACCAGCCGCTCGACCCGCGACTTGCAGGCCGTCATGGACGGCGCTGCCGCCATCGCCGACGAAATCCTGCAATTGCTGCTGACGCCCATGCCCGGCGGCGTCACCGGCCTGAACCGGGTGATGCAGGTGGTGGTATTCGGCAGCCTCACCTACAGCACGATCGTGGGTATCAATGAAGCCGCGAAGGGCCAGGCCATGGACTTTGCCGCCGCATTGGCGGACGTGATGGACCTGGCGATCAACGGTCTGTTGATCACCACCGCCGGGCGGGTGCATCGGCTACGCATCCAAGGTTTGCTGCAACGCCTGGGCAACCCGCAAAAGCTGATGCGCAACGACGACACCGGGGTGCTCTGGAAACCGGACATAGGCCCCTACGCCATTCTCGATCAGAACCTGCTCAATGGTCAGACGCCCAATGCCCAGGGCGTGTACCAGATCAACGGGCAGCAGTACGCCTGGTTGAAGTACGGTGAAGAGCGACGCGTCGTGGAAATCAGCCATGACGCCAAGACTCTCAGGTTCGTGCTCAAGCAGGACAACGGCAGCGATGCGGCGCCGCCGATCGTGTTCGACCCCGCCTTGCAAGCCTGGACCCTGGACTTGAGAAACGCCCATGACCTGTCCGACGTGCAACTGCTCGAGCGCATGCTGCCCAATGGCTCAAGCCCGGTGCCCAGGCTCGACATGGAACGCATGCTGCGCAGCATCTCCCCCAGCCGCGCCACCCTGGACAACGTCTGGGCCGGCGCGCCTGCCCCCGTCAACCTGACCGAAGGCGTCAGGCGCCTGCAGGTTGACCGGCTCATAGACCAGTTGATCAGCGACTTTCACCGCCGCGGCCACCTGCCGCCCCATGCCGATGGGGCGGTGCTGTGCCTGTTGCCTCACGTGCCCGGCTGGCCAGCAGATGCGTCCCTCCAGGTGCATGACGCCCAAGGCACGCTCATCGAAACCTATGCCGCCGCCGATACCCCACCGGCCACGGGCACCGTTATCAAGCTCAAGCGCCGCGACGATGGCACCTATATCGCCCTGGACGGTCCGGACACCACCGTCGTCTCCCAGGAGCCGTTGTTCGAGCTGATCCTTGAGCAACAGCCTTCCGGTTCGGTACTGGGCAAAGAAGGCAGCCCGCACTTGACCACGGCGCAACGCATCGCCCGCGTGCGCCTGCAAATCAGCGAGCTGGCCCAGGCCCGGCGGTTGGCGCTGTTCAGTGCGCTGTACCGCTACGCCGGCCAGGCCCGGCATGAAGTACCGGCCAGTGATCCCGCACGCCTCTTTACGCCACTGAAGGTCGCGCCTCCTTTGGTGGAGGTCACGCCTGTGCTGAAGACACTGCGCGAGCGATTCGCACCGTTGACCCCGGCAAACCTGGCGCAACTGCTCAACGACATGCCCTTGAGTGAGCCTGAGCAGGCGCGCTTGCTTCAGACCGGCAAATTGCCGCAGGCGCTGCACGAGCACCTGGAGCATCACCGGACCGCGCTGCGCATCGATGTGGCCATCGACGGCCTTTACCACCGCCGCGCATTCAATCCGGACACCGATCGATGGGCGCGGGAGTTCGCTGTCAGCCTGCTACGCGACGCCCTGGGACGACATTTCGTGGTCACCGATATGAGCAGCGGCGATCCCAGGCAACGTTACGAATCCAGCGGACCCGACGACACCACGGTGGAATTGCTGTTCTACGGCGAAGGTCGCTACGAAGCCTACGACATGCGTAACGGCGGGCCGATCCCGGTATCACCGGCTGTCGACAGTTTCTACCTGGCCATCGGCTCGGTGCTGCAACCCCACGAACGCTTGAAACTGGGTATGCAATCCGCTTCCGATGCCCAGGGGTTGCGCACCACCCTGGGTGACCTGATGAGCGCCCAGCGCGGCCCTAGCGGCTATGTCAGTCTGCTGGACCTTTCGTTGCACCAGTACGAGCAGAACGTGGTGCTGCCGGCACACTTGCAAGCGGGCGCCAATGGCTTGTATGACCTGGACGGGCAAACCCTGCTGCCGCTCTATGGCTCGTTGTATCCGGTTGTCTATGACAACAGCCTGCGCAAGTGGCGGCTCAAGCACCCGGAAAAAATCGGCGTCGACACGCCCACTCTGGAACACAACCGTCGGGGCGCATGGCGCTTGTCCACCGAGAACCCGATGATCTGGAGCGATCATCGCCTGCTCTACCGCCTGGGTGCCCAGGACTACAACGTGGACGAAACCACCGCCGCGCGCATCCTGAAAATCACCGATACGCCGGCACGGGCCCTGCGCGAGGTGCACAGCGCTCAACTGCCACCACCACCTTTGCTGGAAGACACCTGCAAACGCTTTCGCATCGAGCGCGACATTCTTCACTTTATCCAGGCGATGACCACCTATTCTGCCCAACAGAATGCGCGACCGTCCTTGCAACTGCAGCTCGCCAGCCACTTGCCTACCTGGCCGGACAGCCACAGCCTGGAGGTTGTCGACGACAACGGCCGCGTGATCAGCCAATACCGCTATCACCCCACCACCGAGAAAATACGCCTCACGGAGGCCGAAAGCCGCAGTCGCGAACCGTTGAAAAAGCTGGTGCAGAACGACGCCTTGACTCGCGCCTTGCTCGGCGAACTCCCGGCCACCCAGGAAGAACGCCTGTTCAAACTGGCCAAGACCATCGCCGAATATGCCTACCGCGAACGTGCGCAACTGTTCGACAACCTGTACGCCCAGAGCGAGCAGGGCGGCAACCGGCTGGAACAGCGCTTGAAATCCAGTTTCCCGCAACTGCCCCGTAGCGCGGTCAGGGCCATCCTCGACCAGGCCACGCCGCAGGAACTCAAGCAACTGCAGGACCATAGTCAGGTCGGCCTGCGCCTGGTCGAACAGGCCCGGCTCACCGCCGACGATATGCGCCTGAACCGCGCCTACGAAGGCCTTTACCTCAGGACCCTGGGCAACCCCGACAGCGAAAGGATCACTTTGCATCTGCTCAAGGAACTGCCCGGCTGGCCCCGGCAATTACGCCTGGACATCCACGACGGCAACGCCAGGGGCCGTCTGCTGGAGAGCGCCGGTCACCTCACCGGTATCGACCGACGCACCCTGGCGCGATTCAACGGCGGATTCCATGCCTATGACAAACAAGGCCGCTTGCTCAGCGACCCCGCCGAGGTCGGCAGCGACCTGTTGAGCGCCATCGCCCTGTTGCTGTCGGAAACCGAGTGCCGGACCCTGGGCATCGCCGACAGCGTTGACCTGTCCCCCCTGCGACACGCAATTGCCGAGCTGGCGTTGAACCAGCGCATTGCAATCAAGGGCCTGCTCGGCCTACGGCATATACCGCCGTGGCTGCAACCGCCGATGCAGGTGGACAGCTCGTTCATCGCCTATCCGTTCTCATTGAGAGGGCTATGGCCATTCGGCGGGGACCGGCCGGTGAACCTGGTCAGTAAAGTCCGCGAGCTTTACCCCAGTTTCAGCCACGCCAGGGCGCAAGAGTTGATCAACGGCCTGGGCATGAGCGAACCCGCCGCCCTGATCGAACTGCAACGCCGCAAAGCCGAGTATCAAGCCCTGCAGTTCGAATTGCAGCGCTGGATCGATACCCCCCAGGCCGTCGATGATCCGAACACCGATCCGGTCGGTTGGAACTACGGCGTGCGCAGGCAATTGGCCGACCGCATCCTGCGGGCCTGGCGCCAGGAAACACGCGCAGCCTATGACGGCGATACGGGACTGTTCGACACTCACCAACTGGTGCTGCGCCTGGACGGCAACAGCTTGCCCGACGCTGATTTCATCCTGAGCAACCGTAGCTTCGAGCACATTGAATACCTGCGCATCGACGGCGACGCCTTCCCGCAGACCGGCAACGCCTTCCTCGGCAAATTCACCGGCCTGACCCATCTGAAAATCGACTGCATGCTCAATGAGCTGCCCGCCAGCCTGACGCAGATGACCCAGCTTGAGAACCTTGACCTGAGCGACAACACTATCGTGCTGACGGCCGAATCCCGCCAGCGACTGGCCGGTATGACGCGACTGGCCGAGCTCCACCTGGATGGCAACCCCCTGGGCCTGACCCCGGATGTCTCCCGAATGGCCCGCCTGCGCGTGCTCTCGTTGCGTCAGACCAACATTGATCAGTGGCCCATCGGCGCCGACACCCGCAGCAGCCTGCGCACCCTGTTGTTGCAGGAAAACCGCTTGACCACGGTACCTGACGCAGTGCTTTCCGACGTGCGCATGGGGCCGACCAACCGCAACACCATCCTGCATGACAACCCGTTGAGCGAAGCTACCCTGGCCAGGATTCGCGAATACCGTCATCGCACCGGCATCGTCATCGGTGGCGCATTGCCGGGGATCTTGCACCAACAGGCCATGTCCAGGGAATTCAGCCGCTGGCTGGCCGGTGTTCCTGTCGCACAGCACAGTGCACGGCAACAGTTATGGGAGCAATTGCAACACCACGAGGGGGCGAGGTCGGATGACGCGTTCCGGGTACTGCGCGACCTGGTCCAATCCTATGCCTACACCCACAGTCCGGCCAGCCAGCAAGTCCTGACCACCAGGGTCTGGCACCTGCTCGAGGCCATGGGCCAATCAACTGAGCTGCGCGAGCGAATTTTCCTGAATACCTATGTCGCCGGTACGTGCGGCGATGGCGCCATCCTCGCCTTCATCGATATGGAGATTCAGCACAAGGTCCACCAGGCCCGGTCCCAGGCCGGCAGCAACCAGGCCGACCGGGATCTGCTGGCGCTTGCCAAAAGCCTGTTCTACCTGCGCCAGGTGGACCAATTGGCCGATAGCCACATCCAGGGACTGCGTGACGCCGGGGTGGAGCCGGACGATGCGGAAATCAAGCTGTATTACCGGCTGCGTTTTCTGCCGCAATTCGAACTGCCGATCCAACGCGAAGAAATGCTGTATGCCGTCGAGGACTGGGTTGATGAAAGCGACATCGCCGCCGCCCGCCGCCACCTGGAAGACTTGAGCAAGACCCAGGCGGCGCAGAACGCACTACTGATGGAGGAGTTCTGGATCGAGTACCTGGCCCGCAGTTACCCGGAGCCCTTCTCGACCATTGAGAACGTAGTGAGTCACCAATTGAACAGCCTGAACCTGGAGATCCCGGACAGACGCTCGGAAGCCTACCTGGAACGTCGGCAATCGCTGGTGGAGTTGCAGATCGCCGAACGCAATCGCCTGATACGCCAGTTGACCGAAGCGGCTCAACTGGCGCAGCGGGCCCATTGAGCGTCACGCCGAACGCGTGGCACCCTGTGCGGTGTCCAGCGGTTGCAGCTTGAACACGTAGAACAACACGGTCAGCAGCACCAGGAACGCCGGCCCCACATACAGCGCCACGCGGGTGTCCGGGAAGTACGCCATCAGGCCCACCACCAGCACCAGGAACGCCAGGGCCAGGTAGGAACTGACCGGGTACAGCCACATGCGGTATTTGAGCCCTGCCCGTTCGGCGGGGCTCAGGCCTTTGCGGAACTTGAGCTGGGCCAGCAGGATCATCAGCCAGGTCCAGATCGCACCGAAGGTGGCGATGGAGGTGACCCACACAAAGACTTTTTCCGGCACCAGGTAGTTGAGCAACACGCCTAGCAGCAAGGCAAAGATCGACAGCAGCAACGCCTTGCGCGGCACGCCGTTGCTGGAGGTCTGGCCGAACGTGGCCGGCGCCTGGCCGTTCTGCGCCAGGCTGTAGAGCATGCGCCCTGTGCTGAAGATGCCGCCGTTGCAAGACGACAGCGCGGCGGTGATCACCACGAAGTTGATGATGCCCGCGGCGGTCTTGATACCGAGCCGTTCGAAGGTCATCACGAACGGGCTGCCCTGGGTGCCGATCTCGTTCCACGGATAGATCGACAGGATCACAAACAATGCGCCCACGTAGAACAACAGGATGCGCCAGAACACTGAGCCGATGGCGCTGGGAATGGTCTTTTGCGGGTTCTTCGCTTCACCGGCGGTGAGGCCGATCATCTCGACGCCCAGGTAGGCAAACATCACCATCTGCAATGACATCAACACGCCCTGCACGCCATTGGGCATGAAGCCGCCGTGGGCCCACAGGTTGGAAATCCCCAGGGCCACGCCGTCATTGCCGAAGCCGAAGGCGATGATGCCGACGCCGCCGATGACCATGGCAATGATGGTGACGATCTTGATCAGGGCGAACCAGAATTCGAACTCACCAAACGCCTTGACCGCGATCAGGTTGATGGTGCCCATGCTGATCAACGCCGCCAGGGCCCAGATCCAGCGCGGCGTATCCGGGAACCAGACGCCCATGTACACCGCCACGGCGGTGATCTCCGCCACGCAGGTTACCAGCCACAGGAACCAGTAGTTCCAACCGGTGAGAAAGCCCGCCAGCGGGCCGAGGTAGTCTTGGGCATAGCGGCTGAAGGAGCCGGCTACCGGGTTGTGCACGGCCATTTCGCCGAGGGCGCGCATGATCACCAGGATCGCCAGGCCACCGATGATGTACGACAGCATGATCGCCGGGCCGGCCATTTCGATGGCCTTGGCCGAGCCGAGGAACAGGCCGACGCCGATGCAGGCGCCCAGCGCCATCAGGCGGATATGCCGTTCACCGAGTTCGCGTTTGAGCGGGCCGCCTTGAGCGGTCTCGCCATGGGGCAGTGGGTTGCCGACTGGCATAGGGTACAACCTCATTTTGTTATTGGATTGTCCGTCGAGTCTCCAGGGCGCGGGCCGGTAAGCCGGCACCCTTGCCGAGACCGGGGCCGCCTCATGGACGGGCCCTTCTTGCCAGGCAAGATCAGCGGGGCGTGCAGTATAAAAAGCCCGGAGCAGGGTCTTTCACTATAAAAGCGAGGCAATTTAGTGGAAGTGCTCGATATCTTGCAATTTAACAGGAGCATCTGACCTACATTGAGCGGCAAAACGTCGCGGCAGGCCCGCCCCCACAACCATCGGAAGGTTCTGACTCGAAAAACACATTTCCCTCACAAGCAGCGCCCAGCGACTACGCTTCAAGCAAGTCCGATCAATCTGCGTGAATGGATCAATCGACTATGGGCGCACTGTGGCAAACCGAATCGACCAAGGCTGCGAAACCACAAGGCAGTTCGGACCCAGCGCCTTTACCCGAAAGTAAACCCCGGCCGCGCCATGGGCGTCGCCTGTTCTGGTTGATCGTGCTGATGGCGCTGATCGCCCTGGGCTTTGCCGCCGCCAGGGAGATGCGCACCTCGCACCTGCAGGCCGAGGCACTCAGCCGGCTGGCCCGCGACCTGACTTATGACGTCAGGCCCGGCCCCAGCGATGCGATCGTTTACCCCGGCGCTGGCCCATTCGATCGTCGCCTGGGATACAGCGACCTCGATACATTCCTGCCGCGCTTGCTCAAGCGCGGCTACGTGATCGAAGCCCAGGCGCGGTTTTCCCCCGCGTTGATGGACTACAGCGCCAAAGGGCTGTTCGTGCCCTACACGGAAAAAATCCAGGCGGGACTTTCCATCACCGATTGTCGCGCCGTGCCGCTGTATCGGTACGACTACCCGCAACAGTTGTACTCAAGCTTCACGGCTATCCCCTCACTGGTCGTGAACAGCCTGCTGTTCATCGAAAACCGCGACCTGCTCGACCCCGCGCAACCCCAGGCCAACCCCGCCGTGGACTGGCCACGCTTCGCCAAGGCAGCCTGGTCGCAAGTCGCCCGGCTGCTGCACCTGCCGGGCCAGAGTGCCGGCGGCAGTACCCTCGCCACCCAATTGGAGAAATATCGCCATTCGCCAGACGGGCTGACCGTATCGGGTGGGGAAAAGCTGCGACAGATGTTTTCCGCCGCCGTGCGCGCTTACCATGATGGGCCAGAGACCTTGCCGGCGCGGCAGGATATTGTGCGCGACTACCTCAACAGCGTGCCGCTGTCGGCGGTGCCGGGGCACGGTGAAGTGCACGGCATGGCCGAGGGATTGCGGGTGTGGTACGGCGCCGACTTCAACCAGGTCAACCAGGCATTGCGCGGCCCAGTGAATGCGCAGCAAGGCCTGGCGTTGCGTCAGGTGCTGTCGTTGATCATCGCGCAGCGTCGTCCTTCCCATTACCTCGCCAAAGGGCGGGACGAACTTGCCGACCTGACCGACAGCCATTTACGCCTACTGGCCCAGAATGGCGTAATCGGACCTGACTTGCTGAAGGTCGCCCTGGCGAGCAAGGTCACTTACCGCGACTGGGCACAACAACCCACGCTTCAACCGATAGAAACCAATAAAGGCATCAGTGTGGCCCGCAGCCGTTTGGCCGCATTACTGGACCGGCCGCTGTACGACCTCGACCGCCTGGACCTGTCCGCCACCACGACCCTGCAAGCGCAGTTGCAGGGCCAAGTCAGTGACTACCTCAAGCAACTCGCCGACCCCGAGTATGCACGCCAGATCGGCCTGATCGGCGAGCGCCTGCTCACTCCCGCCAGTACCGCCCAGGTGCGCTACAGTTTCACCCTGTTCGAACTGACCCCGGACGGTTCGCGGGTGCGGGTACAGACCGACAACACCGACCAGCCCTTCGACATCAACGACGGCAGCAAGCTGGAGCTGGGCTCCACCGCCAAGCTGCGGGTGCTCACCACTTACCTGCAAATCATCGCCGAGCTACACGCCAAGTACGCCGCGCAAGCGCCCGCCGCGCTGAAAAAAGTCGCCGTCGACGACCAGGACCGCCTGAGCCGCTGGGCCCTCGACTACCTGATCCAGGCCCCGGACAAATCCCTGGCCGTCATGCTCGACGCGGCGCTGGACCGCACCTACTCGGCCAACCCCGGCGAGCGCTTCTTCACCGGCGGCGGCTTGCACAGCTTCCATAACTTTCGCAGCCAGGACAACGGCCGCAGCCCGACCCTGCGCGACGCCTTGCGCGAATCGATCAACCTGCCGTTCATTCGGCTGATGCGCGACGTGGTGCGCTACGTCACCTATTCGGGCGAGAACAACAGCGCCGAGTTGCTCAAGGACGACAGCGACCCGCGCCGCCAGGAATACCTCGCCGGTTTCGCTGACCGCGAAGGCACCACCTTCCTGCGCAAGTTCTGGAAGAAGTACCAGAAAAAAGATACCCAGGCACGCCTCGACACCTTCCTCGACAGCCTGCGCCCCACGCCGATCCGCCTGGCCGCCGTGCACCGCTACCTGTTGCCCGACGCCAGCCATGCGAGCTTCAACCTGTTCGTGCGCTCACATCTGGCCGGCATCAAGACCCACGAAAAACTCACCGACGAACGCCTGCAAAAACTCTACAAGGACTACGGCCCCGGCACCTACGACCTGCCCGACCAAGGCTATATCGCCAAGGTGCACCCGCTGGACCTGTGGTTGCTCGGCTACTTGCTCAACCATCCCGAGGCGACGTTCAGCGAGGTGGTCAAGGCCAGTCAGTTCGAACGCCAGGAGGTGTACAGCTGGTTGTTCAAGAGCCGCCACCAGAGTGCGCGGGACAGTCGCATCCGCACCATGTTGGAGATCGAGGCCTTCCTCGACATTCATCAGCGCTGGCAGGCCGTGGGCTACCCCTTCGATCACCTGGTGCCATCCCTGGCGACGGCGATCGGCAGCTCTGGCGATCGCCCGGCAGCCTTGGCGGAGCTGATGGGGATTATCCTCAACGATGGTGTGCGCCCCAGGGTGCTGCGTATCGACAGCCTGTTGTTTGCCGCCGGCACGCCTTACGAAACACGCGTCGTCAACGACCCGGCGCCGGGCAAGCAGGTGATCCCGGTCGAGGTCGCCAGAGCCCTGCGCGGCGCCTTGTCCCAGGTGGTGGATGCCGGCACCGCCAAACGCGTGGCCGGCAGTTTCAAGCTGGCCGACGGCACGCCACTGGCCATGGGCGGCAAGACCGGCACCGGCGACAATCGCATCGAAGCCATCGGTGCTGGCGGGCGGATCCTCAGTTCCAAGTCGATCAACCGCACGGCCACCTTTGTGTTCTACATCGGCGAACATCATTTCGGCACCCTGACCGCCTTTGTGCCGGGCGCCTCCGCTCAACAGTTCACGTTCACGTCGGCGCTGCCGGTGCAGGTGCTCAAAGGCATGGCACCGCTGCTCAATCCGTTATTACAACCGGGGAGTCCCACCATGTGCCTGGCCGCTACTCACTGATTCAAAGGCCACCGCGCGACATGCCTGGGCGAAACAGACATGTAGTGGTTATGTAGGCCCGTCATTCCCTCGGCGGCCAATAGTGTGGGCATTCGCATGCAGAGACCTGCTCTGTATGGATAACCTTATCGCTACAGGACACCCAGGCTATGCCTACACAACCCCAGACCTCTACCGAGGACCTGCTACGCCGCTTGCCTATCCGTATCACCGCCATCGAGCACCTGCTGGACGCCCAGCCGGACTTGGCGACCGTCATGGCCACCGAACTGCGCCATGGATTAGCGAAACTGGCACCCGCCAACCCGCCGAATCCCGATACGGTTTATCTCAACGAGTACGAGATTCCCTCGCAGACAGAGCAAGGCAGCGCACCTCGCATTACCCGGACACGTAACCTGACACAGCTGCTGCAAGAAACGATTGCCACCCAAAACCTGCCGACCGAGCTGGCCAAAGAGCCGCAAACCGGTAGCGTCAGTCAAGCCGCCGGGTTCTATCCAACTGCCCATGGCACCGGACGCGACACCGAACTGGCCGCGTTGGAAATCTCGGCAGTCAGTCAGTTGATCAGCGACCTGCAACTCAACAGCCAGACGCTCTACGTGAACACACTCAAGACGTTCTGGTCGTCGCCCCACGCAAGCACCGGTGCCCTGAGCGTCCTGGCGGCCGTGAGTCAAAAGCAGCGTGAGGTATTTACGCTGGAGGCGGACCTGAAGCTGCATGATGCATGGCAACAGGTCGAAAAGGCCGAGCAGAATCTGAAGAAAGCGCCTGAAGATACTCAGGTTCAAGCGGCTGTGGCCACAGCCAAGTCACACCTGCAGGTGCTGATCGAAGGCCGGCAATTGATCGAAAACCGCGTACTCCATGAAACCAAGAACAACGCCACACCGCCGCTCACACTCAGTATTGCGCTGAACGCTACGAGCCCGCCTGACTGGACCACGACGCTCAACGGCTGCTTCGTGCTCACCGAGCAACTGCATGGGGCCAGACCGACCGTCCTGTATACCCCACAATGGGGGGGTGAATTTTTCGAGAATTTCTCGTCCATGGAAAATGCCTTGCGTCTACGCCTGGTGAGAAGCGCCGAAAGAGACCTGCTGTTCGCCAACATTGCCGCCAAGGAACACGCCCGCGCCAGGAACGTGTTACGCAATGAGCAGAAATTGACCTATGCGCCGATCACCGGGCAGGTATTCAGTGCGTGTCTGCACGCTCGGCGCATCCAGCAAGAGGCCGATATCGACCGGGCCTTCGATATGTCCCACACCACGTTCGAGACCCTGGCAGCCAGCGTACGCGCCACGCTGGCACTGCCGCTCAAGGGCAACCCGGGCTTGATCGCCCGCCTGCCTGTGCAGCCTGACTTGACACAGGCATCTCCCGTCCCGCTCACCCTGCCCGACACTGCGCAACAAACGCGTCTGATACAGCAGTGGAACTCGCTCAACCAACAGCTGGACCAGGTCCTGGAAAAGCACAAACATCCCTCGCTGGGCACTGTGCTGACGTCACTGCTCAAGGAGACCTTTGCACAATTGCCTGACGATACAGGGCTGGACAGCCTGTATGTCAACCGCTACCGCATCGACAGCAAGGGCGCACGCCATTTTGAATCTTCCCGCCCATTACTCGAGGCGGTGTGTGCCTTATTGCTTTGGGACAACACTGCAGTGGAAACGGATGAGGATCACGCCACTCAAGAAGATGACGCCAACCTGGTCGAGACCTTCGCCGAAAGTGTCTTTCGCAGCGCGACCGCGTTCAGCGAAACCGACCAACTGAACCAGACCGGCACACTGTCGGACCTGGCTCACAAGCTGAAAACACGATTGGCCGAACGGGTCACCACTTACTGGCGTACGCCAATAGCACCCGAGCTGGTCTGCCCACAGGTCCGGCTGATTGATATCCAGCGCCAAACCCTGGAGGTACAGGCACGCCTGCGCGTGGCCGACAATACCCTGAGCCCGCAGGCCAAATTGCTGATTGACCGTGTGCTGCGCTACCCGACTCAGGCGCGGCGCGAAGCGAGCTTCAGTCATGGCAACCGTCCCGGCGTCTATCAATTGACCGTAGCCACCGTCCGCAACGAAGTGGCGCGCATGGCCGGCAGCTTCGTCCTGACCTTCAATGACGGTTCCAGCCCGGTCACTCCTCATTGGCCCCAAGGGCACAAAAACCTGAGTACCCAAACAGCGGGCGTTGGCGCGGTAGTGTTATATACCCCGAACATGGGCTTTGAAGAGTGTGCATCCCTGCAAGCTCTGCATGACACACTCAAAGCCCGCATCAATGCCGGCGAAGACGCCGGCAGATTGTTTACCAGCGGCCTACCGCTGTTGGGTCAGCATGGAAAAACCGGATTGTGGGGCGATGACTTGAGTCGCATATTCGCGCCGATCGCAGACGATTTTGTGGCAGACAGCATCCAGGCCTTGCTCGACAAACAGCTCTCTGACATCGAAACCATTCTGGGCCTGACTGAGAATGGCTCGGACAGCGAAAAAAATGGCCGCGTGGAGCTGGCGGAACTGGTGGATATGGCCGGACCGTTCCTGGCGCGCAACCGGCTGCTGATAGAACACTGGCGGCCGGACTGGGAAAAGCGCTTGAGCGCGGCGGACCAGAAGGCTCTGCAAGATCAAGCCGACACCACCCTGGCCAAACAGGATGAACTGGCCAAACAATGGCAAGCGCTGATCCCCACATTGGCCGAGTATGCCAAGCAACAGGTACTGCCAAAGATTCGCGCCTTGCTGGTCGAAAAAGGCCAGGGCTATCCCGCGCAGGGCATCGACCCGGACAAAATAACAGTCGTCCGTACTACCCGAATAAGGATTTCATCCGGTGCCGGCTTTGGGTCTGTGCATGAAGAGGTCAAGAGCAGCAAGATGAGCCTGACCAACCTGCTGTTGAAAAACACCAAACCGTGGCAAATGGGCTTCAACTGGAAAGAAGGCGAGCTGTTGAATGCCGAACTGACCACCGCCCAGGGAGAATGGGTGCGCGATGCCAAGGGGACCATCATCACCTTGGAGAAAGAACGTCTTGAGCAGTGGCTCAAGGACCTGGATGTTGGCCAGCAGTACGAACAAAACGTGCTCGAAAAATACCTCGCCCCTCAGGCTACGGCAGCCGAGGCCCAGGCCTTGAAACAAGCCTGGATCGCATGCCAGGCAGCTGTCCTGGACTACGCGGCCCTTGCGGCCCGGTTGAATCCTGATATCTACCGCAGCCAAATGCCCGGTGACTCCGGGCAAAAGAAAGCGGCCGCTTGGGTGGAGGCGGTGCTCGCCTCGCCATCCCCCGCGACACGGCCACGGGTCGACGGGCAGGCAGTGATCGCCAACGCGCTGATGTTCAACCCGGCCAGTAACGCGCCCGAAGGATTAGGCGGGCAGACCGTGAATGGCGTGCTGATTCTCTCCACTGACGCCGATGACATGCGGGTGCTGTATACCCCGAATGCACCCGACGGTGTGGAACTCAGGGAACTCGCCGACGAGGCCGAGCTGGTACAACTGATGCGAGGGCCGGCCTGGCTGGATTATCTTCGCGCACGCCTGCCCGCCGATACACGCTTGCTCAATCATCGTCTGGCCGCGCATCGAGGCGATGTATTGGTCGGGCTGTACCGGCAGAACTACCTGTACCTGCTGGACAAAGCCGACACTGAAAGCTTGACCAACGAAGAATTGGAGGCCCAGTCGACCCTCAACAAGGTACTGTTCGGCGTGGACGTAGCGCTGAGCGTGCTGGGCGGTTTCCCCTGGAGCGGCCAGTTGGCCTCTTCGGCCGCCAGGTTTGTCGGTCGGGTGGGGCGCACGACGGTCCATACCCTGCGCAGCCTTGGACAAACCGTGGCGGGGCTCGTCGTGCGTCGCGGGTCACGTGCGCAAACGCTGTTTGAAGTCGCAAGAGTCACCACTACGGTTGCCGGGGTAACGCGAACAACAGGCCTGGGTATCAAGCCGCTGTCCATGCTACTGCGGCCAGGGAGAAACACACTGCGTCCGGACCTGCTGAAATACCAGAACGACTTTCTGCAAGAAAGCGCCCGCCTGGTGGTGAAAGGCGGCATCCCGGCCGGTGCAGAACTGGCCGAAGGCACAGGCATCTATCGCGTCCCCGGTTCGCCCAGTACCTACCTGGTACGCAGCGTCGGCGCAAAGGGCAAAGAGCAGGTGTTCCGTATTCAGAATGCGTTCAACCTCTATGACAGCAATGGCTTGGTCGCGCCGGTACTCACACCCGCTGGAGGCGTGACCCCGTTTCGGTTGCGGCGCCTGCCGAACAAATTCTGGGAGCTGGACACCTGGCAACGCCTGCCCGGCGCCGGGCCAAAAACCGACAGTCAGCTCGCCCAAGCACTCAGGGAATGGGACGCATACGTCAAAGCCGATGCGGCGTCCTCCACCCCACAGGCCGCTCTGAACCCGGCTGTTTTTTTCACAAGTCGCAATATCCCGTTGAAAACATGGAACAAATTCGTCAGGTCAGGTGGCGAAATAACTAAACGAGGCTTGGCACGACTCAACCCTGAGGGCACTACACACCTGTCAGACAATCTGTTCATGAAATGGGTAAACATGGAGCAGACGACCAAAGAAGCGGCGGATGCATTTATAAAAACACATGGCATTCACCCAGATCGTTGGAGCGAGTTCGTCGCCTGGGGCAAGCTGAACAAAGTTGGCGAGGCCCGCAAGGCAAGACTGACGAGCCTATCCGGCGGTTATTTCACCCGGATCACCGACCAGCATTTTCAAGACTGGTATCAGTTGGCCCTTAAACCGGTAAACCAGAACGCAGACGCAGTCTGGAAATTCGCCATCGATCGTGGCATTCACCCGCCATCCTGGACGCAATACGTGAACGCCGACGGCACCTTCAACACGAATATTGGAACAGTCGCGGAGCGTGTCAACCGACTAGGCCTTGAGTTCCCCCTTGACTTGACGAAACCCGGTCCGTCCTTACCCCCCACCTGAATCGCACTCGGCTGCCACTGCAGGAGCCGGGCTCGCTCCTGCAGATTGTGGCTAAACCTCTGAATCCCAGATCACCGTGACGCTGCCTTCATGAGTACTGGCCTGTCCAGGCCGTAAAAGAAGGGATTTCCAATTGCCTGACCGATGTATGGGCACGGTGCTGGTGCCGCCCTGGCAACCCGGCAGCCAGACCCTGTGCCGGGCAACCACTGAACTCAGTCGAGGCTGAAAAACAGCCGGCGTGCCATGCCCAGCGAGAGCTTCCCGCGCTCAATCTCAGGGATGGGCTCGAACTTGCCGGTCTGCCCACGGCGAATACGCGCAAACATCGCGGCTTCGACCTCAGCCTGGTCCTCGCGGCCCAGGTATTCCTGCCCGGGTTGCTTGAGGTGAGCGGCCTCGTAAGCCTCATTCTGCCGCGTCTGCGTCTTGTAGTGGAAATGGGCAAAGCACAGCGCCCGGCCGGTGGCGACATCGGCAACCTTGTACACCTGCAGGTAATCGTTTTTGTGCTTCTTGAGCTTCACCCGCTCACCGCGACGGGTAATCTGCACTTCGCGGTGGCTATACAGGAACTCCAGCGTGTCCGGGGTGATCGGCCGCAGCTTGCTTGCGCGTATCCGTGCGTCCAGGCCGGCCGCCTCCAGGCTCGCCACTGCGGCACGTAAACGGCTGACCATGGCCTCGGCTTTAGCCTGTTGCACCACCGCTAACCGTGCGGTGTCAAGCATGCTCAATTTCTTGCGGATGTCCTCGGCCACCCATCGCCGACTGATAGCCTGTGACTCGAGCAGGTGCTGCAGGCTCGCCGGTTCATTGACGGATTCGATCATCTTCTCCACGTTCCGGATGGCTTTTTCGTCATTGGCCAGCAAGTCTTCGCCCTTCTCCATCAGGCTGCTCAGTTCACGATTGGGGCGCCGCCGCGGGGGGGATGGCTGGGCATCCCACACCCCATCCTCGGCTTCGGTGAACGCTGCGATGACCGCACCCGAGGGGTCCTGCAGCTCGGCGGTTTCGCCGCCCGGCAGCCCTGGCGCTTCACTCAGTTGCGCCACATACAGGTCGCGATTGCGCGTGCGGATGATTTTCTTGCGCCGCGCCCCAGGTACCGGCGGGGCAGGCTTGGTCTTGGGTGCGGCCGGCACCTCCCCTTGTTGCAGCTCGTTCAACTGACGTTCGATGTGCAGATGCAGGTCTGTCAGTAACGCCTGGAGTTGTTGCAGGTACTCCACATTAAACTTGTCCGGCTCCATTGCCCGCCAGAATTCGATTTGATCGTCGGTTTGCGCGTACACCCGGTCAATGCTCTGCAACAAATCAATGCGTTCCTGGTCAGTGACCTGAAGGTGACGCAAGTCCGCCATGGAACGGTTAGCCCGGCGGGCTCGATTGATGGTTTCACTCACGCTGTCAAAAAACCCGTCCTCCAGCGGTGGCCCCGCCACATCAATGGCAATGCCCCACAAGGTGGTAAATTGCAGGGCCTGCAGATCCTGGACCGACGGCCGTGCGGGCAAGGCTGCCGTGAGCGCCTCGGCCTTGGTGCGACCCTGCTTGGGAACTTGCCGTAGTTCGTCGAGGTAGCGATCCTCCAGGGTCCGCCAGCGAATGGCGTTTTCCTGAATCCTTGCCAGTTCACGCAGGCCCTGCCCAAGGGTTGAATGGGCCTGGCGATTGATGTCCGATTGGGCCTCATCCTCGGTTTCGTCCTCCAGTACCTTGAGCACCGGATCGAGCTGTGCGTTGGTCACGACCATGTGCTCGCGTGACAGGGAACCGAGCAGTTGCGTGCTCAGTATCACCGACTCCAGAGCCTCGCACAGTTCTTGCTCATAATGCGGACGCGGCGCCAGGTCACGCAATGCGCGCAGGCACTGCAATTCCCGCTGGGCATGACTCAGCGCTTTTTCAGCCTCCTGTTGATAGTGCCGGCTGGCTTCGATGCGACGTTGCTCGGCAATCGCGCCCACGGGCTGTTCGATGACGACGCGGGCGACCGCCATCGCACGGCGCGCCCGCGCCTGGGCCAGGCGTGCCTGTTGGTAATCTTCAGTCAGGGCATCCTTGAGTGTGCTCGCTGCCTGGCGTGCCTCCTGCAGCATCGAGTCGGCTGCGCCGCCACGCAGATGCAGACCAAGATCGACGTCCCAACGCCCCTCACCGAGGTGCTTGAGCCATGGCCCCTGGACCTCACCGGTGGCGCTGACCACCCGCACCCGCCCCTGCTGGATCTGCACCCGGTAGACATGCCCACGCACCCGCGCCCGCCACTGCGGCGGCGTGGCGGAAGAGACCTTTACCAGGCCTTGCATGGGGCCGCTGGACTCGACAAGGTCCAGCGACTCGGCGGCGGGCGGCAGCATGAGGCTCAAGGCTGTCAACCGCGCCTGCATGGCCGGGGTCAAGGTATCCCGGGCATTGGCCCACCCCAGCGGCGCGCTGAACGCCACCGGGGCATCAACCCGCACTGGCGCGACAGCCACAGGTTCGGCACGTGCCAATGGCGCGAACGCCGGGTGTTCGAGGTCCAGGTGACGCTGCAAGTCATGGGGTGCGGCCTGATGCGCCAGCACCGCTACCAGGTTTACCAGCATGTCAGTGACTGCAGCTGCTCGCGCCTGCGGGTCGGTACTGCGCACGCTCTCAAGGTCATGTTGCACGCTGTCTGCCAGTTGCAACATCCAGCCCGCCAGTGCCATCGGCCCGCGCAGGAATGGCAGCAGGTTGGTAAACAGCAACCAACCGATCGTCTTCAGACTGGCCCAACGCTGCTCGGCATTGGACTGGGACTGGCGGTCGGCCAACGCCACCAGCGCGTCGGCAGTGGCCATGAACACCTGCTGCGTCGGGTCACCGGGGGCCACGTGCTTGTGCAATTGCGCGGGCCCCGGCTTGGTGTAGACCGCGAATTCATCCGACGGTAGAAAATGGCGGATATGCGGCTCGCTGAAACCACCGTTGGCGTACACCGCCTGGCGCCGGGGCTCCATCCAGATGAGTGCCTGCTCTTGCAGCTCGCCCGGAGCCTTGATCGCCTCGAACAACGCCGCCAGGTTTTCATACTCCTGCAACATCGGGCTCAGCAGCGGCCGGTACAACAGGTGCGGCCCATCATGCCCGGCCTGTGGCCCGATGATGAACTGGTTGGCAACCACATCCGCAGCCTGATCGGGCGCAGCCTGGAACGCCAGCGGCCACAGGGCCATGGCTTTTCCGTCGAGCAGACGTTCCGTCGGGGTGGCTTGCAACGCGGCCTGCAGGCACAGGAACCCGCTGCGGGTCAGCCCCTGCAGCCCCCTGGCCTTGTATTCCAGGGCAAGCAGCGGCAATTGATTACGCAGTTGCCGGCTGAACAGACGCTGGCGGCGAGCGGCTTCAGTGGCATCGTCCACCAGCTTGCGTCTAAGCAACTGAGGATAGAACTGCCCGATATCAACCTGTTCGATGCAGGTGCCGAGCAGGCGGTAATTCAGCCACGCAGGGGCGTTCTCGCCCTTGAGGGTGATTGCCTTGGGGGTATGGGGAAACCCGGCGAGATTTTCCAGGGCCAGTTGCACCAGGGTCACTGTGACAGGTTCGACTTCACCGGCGATGAAACCACCCGGCACCGGTACGGCGGCGGCGATCACGCGATCAAACCTGATACTGATTTCGTGTGGTTTCAGTTCGACCGTCCCTGGATGCTGCTTCAAACACGCCCGCAATTGCTCATCGGCGAATTGCTCAATGGACGGGATGCCGTCCAGGTAGTCTTGCGCCCCGTCATCGTGCCCGGTCAGCGCCCAGCCGCGCAGCAACTGTGCAAAGGCCGCGCTGTCGGTGGCATCGGCCTGGCTCAACCACAGCGGCAAGCCGGCGCGCAATCGCTGCTGATACGGACTCAGTTGCGCGACAAACCAGCCGAGGGGGTCAATGATAGCGTCCAGCAATTGCTGCAAGGCCAAGGGCGTACGCGGCACCAAGCGGTTGATACGGTCGATGTCGCGCAATTGACGCTCCAGGAAGCTGGCCGCCAAGGCATCGAAAGGGTCACCCTCCACAGGCCGGACGAACCAGTGCGCAACCTGCCCGGTCGGCAACGGGTCCACCTGCCCCACTAGCAGCACCCCGATATCGTCCATGCGCTCGATGGGCGTTATCCCCGACGCCGGGCTGTAGAGCAGCAAGCATGAACCACCTTGCGGCAACGTTCGGTCAAGCACCAGCCAGGGCAGTGTGCGCACCTGGTTTTGCTGCGACAGGTGCACGGTCTGCACCCGTAGCGTCGGGCTGTCCAGGCTCCATTGGCGGTCTGGCCGGTTCGGGCGCAACAGCGCCTTGGGAAACAGCTGCGCAACGCGCGCCTGGCTCATGCCGGGCGGCGTTTGTGCGTCGTAGAGCAACGCCAGCAACTCATCGGACAAATACCCCCAGCGCACCATGTCTACGGGCATTGCCTCGTGCCACCACGCCTGCAGCCGCTGGGCAAAAGCCTCCAGCAGCAAGGCGCCGCATTCATTGATCAACACCTCCAGCTCGGCGAGGCTCAGCCCGCCCGGCTCAAACACTTCGCGTACGCGTCGAACCACTTGGTGGCACGCTTCTACCAGCAACATCGGCCGCGCAGACGCCAGGCGCTCCACCAGCAACTGCGCCAATGAGACATAACGCCAAGCCCCCGCGCAGGGTGAGGCTTCTGGCGTCACGAGGTGCAGCGCTCCGGCGCGCTCATTACGCGCCGCAAAATGCTGGTCCAGATAGGCCTGGGCACTGTCCTGGGCCACCGCCAGCAATGACGGTGGGTCACTGAACAAGGTTTCGATCTGTTCGATATGGGCCTGGCGTCGGGCGCTGGCAGTCATGGTCATCCGGGTATCTCCGTCGAGTAAAGCCGCACACGCTAGCTCCTTGCTTGCGCCTTACCGACGTAGACAGTTACTACGCTTGCCTCACCTCACGCCCCCAGGCTTTGTGACCTAACCCGCGTTTTGTCTGATAACCCCGATCAGTTGTCATGCCCCGGACCAGTAGCTGTCCACCGCCAGTCGCCCCCGCCGGCGCTTGAGCCCACGCTTCAGATCTCGGAGTCCCAGACCACCGTGGCCGTGCCGGAATAAGTGGTGCCGCTGCCCTGCTCGAGCATCTGCGCGACTGCGTCGGCCTGGACTGCAAAGTGCAGGGTACTGGGTTTGCGGTCGATGTAACGATTGGGTTGGAAACGTTCGCTGCCGCTGCCGTCCAGGCGCAGAGGCAGGTGATTGACCGGGCGCCCGGCAGCGTCGCTCAAGCCTGCCGGTAACGTGACCGCAAGGTCCAGCGGCACCTGGTGCGTACCATTGCTTACGCTGCAGGTATTGCCCATCGGCACGCCGCATTCCAGGGTCATCTTGAAGTGGGTACTGGTCCACAGGTTGACGGTTTGGTCGCGGTACAGACGGGTCGGTTTGCGCCCGTTCTGCAGCCAGGCCTGCCAACCTCCCTGGGGCTCCAACTGCACGCGGTTGCCGCCGGGAGGCACTTCGACTTTGAAGATGTGGTCGACATCCAGCTCGAAATTAACCAGGAAGGTATTGTCGTTGGCCAGGGTGATGTCGCCAAAGTCGAAGTCCATGCCAGGCCCCACAGTGTAAAGCATCTGCCCATGGTAGGTTCCCGCTGGCATGCTCAGTGGGTTGGGGGTACGCAGTTCATAGGTAAAGTACAGGCTGGCGTAATAAAAAACAGGCAGATTAAACAAGGCCTGAGTGACGCAGGCTCCGGCGTATTCCGGCACTAGCCAGAGCCATTGAACCTGGTAACTGGTGCCATTGAGCACCCCCGTGGGCAGGCACGGTGCCGGCGCTTTATGCCAGCGACCACTGCTCCATAACGCTTCATAGCCGCCACCATTGGTGATCTGCATGACGTCCCCGCCATGACGGGCCCAACCGCCAATTCCCGAGATACGTACCTCAAGTTCGCCGGTATCACCTTTATCGTTGTTAACCGAGACGGTTCGCCATTCAGACGGTATCTTCAGGTAAACCCCCTGGCGCGGATCGTCATGGTTGGCGGCAACCGGCGCCCCCGTTATCACCCCCACGGGCAAGTTCAAACTGAACCAGCCCCTGGGATCACAATAATAAGCAAAATGCTGGCAGAACCCGGTGCTGGGGGTGACGTTGGTAAAACGGTTGACCATAGGGTTGCTGGGGTCGGGACGAAACTTGGCCCGAACCTCAGCGGTGCCGGCCTGGGCCGCACCCGATACCCACATTAGAATAAGGACGCAGGCCCAGTGCCTGGCGCGTAAAAAGGCCATCAGTTCACTCCTGGCGCAATGGCATCGAACACCATGTGCACCGTGCCGTAGTAGTTGCCCGGCGCGTACTCATCCGCCGGTTTGATCGCTGCGATTTCCAGGGCCACCCGCTTGCCCGGCGCGGCGTCGGCGCTGGACACTACCTCAGTGGACGCCAGCCCCAGCACCTGCTGGTTGAAAGTCACACGCAGGTCGATACGGTCTTTGCCGTTGTACAGAAATGGTTCGGCATCCAAGCGCGCGCCAATCGAGCCGCTGATGTTTTTGACATCGAACTGCGCACGCAGCGGGCTCAGTTGCGCCGATATCGGGTTGTAGTCCAGTGTCTGCTCGCGATGCACCAGCATCGGGTCCACCGGCAGCACATAAAACTGGGCTGTGGGAATCTCCACGAACACCTCGAAGGTTTCCCGCTCTACCGCAGCCCGGGCCGAGGGCAACACGCAAATAGCGCTGAGCGAGGCGAATGCCAGCGTCTTGAAGAGTGTGATCACCCCTTGACCTCCATCGGTTTTTTCTCGCTGCCTTCGATCAGGCTGAAGCGGTAGGAGCGGCCAGGCTCTTTATCGAATCCATAGGAACGACCGGCCATGATGTGGTGCTTGACCGTCGGCCGGCATTCCAGGGTATTGGCCGCCGAGCAGTCCTTGAATTCATCGACCACCACGACACTGTTGCCCTTGTTGACCAAGGTGTAGCGCTTGCCTTCGTCACGCACCTGGGTGTCAAACCGCACGTTGCTGGGGCGTACGAAAAATACCGTGCCGTAACCGGCCAGCACGCGTACGCCAGCGGCCAGGCTGTCTTTGTATTGCTTGCGCTCTTCTTCGGTGACGGCGAACTCGTCTTCGGTCTCGGGCACCACCGGTACGAAGCGCACGCGGAAGTAGCGTTCCTTGTCACGGTTGCCCATGAACAGCAGGCGCGTGCCCTGGGTGCCGTTGGCCGGTACGATCAGCCGCGCCGGGCTGGCCATCAGGCCATCGCGCGCAGCGGCCCCGGGCTGGTTCTGCAACGGTACTTCACGGTAGGAGCCATCGGCGTCGTAGATCATTTCCAGGATGTTGACCTTGACGAATGCCGTGGAGGTGCCGCCATTGAACACCCGTTTCATATAGGTGCTCTTACCCGCCTCCAGGTAGTCGTAGACCACGCCTACGTTGATCTGCGGGCCCGCCTGGGCCCCCAGGGAGAAAAGACATACGCATAACAACCAAAAACGTTTCATGCCACAACCTCATGTTTTGCAAGCGGCCAAACGCGGCCGTTTATCCAGGAACTATTCAACCCGCTGTTGCCGTGCCCAGGGTGGCCTCAGCCAGGGTGTCGGGGGTACAGCGCAGATCACCGATCATCAGCACATCGCTCTCCTGGCGCGCCTGGCTGGGGTCAAGGCGGAACTGGCAGAGCAATTGGTTGGCGTAGCGCACTTCCAGAGTGGGCGAGCTGGCGTTCATCTCCATGGAGAAGAACCCGTCGACCTCGCTGATCCCGCGACTGGCGTGATTGATCACGTGGTGCCCCTTGAGCGGCCGGCCCTGGGCATCCAGCAGGCGACCGAGCACCGTGACGGTTTTCATCACGCTGATCTTGCGGTAGCCCACCCCGCCCTTGTTCAAGTGGTAGCTGGACCGCGCCGGCTGAATGTTGGCCGCTGGTGGATGGTTGCCCTCGAAGTCGAAACTCAGGGTGCTGTTCTTGTAGGCGGTGATGGGCACGAAGTTGCGCCCCGGCCGCAGGGTGCTGCTGCCGCCGGTAAGGTCATCGGCGCGCAGGGTGATGTCGTCCAGGTCGGTCTCCACATCCACGATCATCCCGGCGCCGTGGCCTTGGGGCTGGCTGCTCAGGGCAACTTTCTGCCCGCCCACCGCGACGGTACTGCTCAGGTTCAAGCCACCGGTGATCTTGTTGTTGAAGGAGGAACGCTGGGCAAAGGCATCGCCGTACAGCGCATCGGTCTGGAAGCTGGTGCGACCGGACAACCCGACGCCGTAAGTATCGGCAATCGCCGTGGCCGACACGCTTTGCAGCATGTGATCGTCCAGGGTGCGCTGGTAGGTCAGCGAGCCATTGTTGTCGCGGCTGCCATCACGGGCGGTGCGCGTGCCGAGGCTGGCGGACCATTGCTCGTTGGGCCCGCCCAGGGCCAGGCTGACGCTCACGTCGACGCCCACGTTGCGTTTGTCGCCGGTGCTGGAGGTGGCCGGGCGATCGAACACCGAAAAGCGCCAGTTGGCATCGCTGCCAAGAAGCTTGCCGCGCTGGTTCCAACCCAGGTCCAGGCCGACCCCTTCGACGTTGCCCTGGCTGTAGGACAGGCGAGAGTTGATCGAACTCTTGTTGCTCAATCGATGGTTGATCGACAGCGACGAGTTGCTGGTCTGGCCGATAAAGGCGGTCCGCGGCCGCAGCCGTGTGCCGTCGGGGAGGATCTCGTAGGTGCGGCGGGTGTCCAGCCAACTGCGGTTGTGGCTGAGTACCACGCTGCCGTGCCCGTAGCTGTAGAGGCCTTGCATATCCAGGCCGGTGCCATGGTCCTGGGTCTGGTAGACGTTGGCGTAGAGGCTGGTGCTGTTGGCCAGGGTCCAGTCGATGGACGTGCCGTATTGCATCTTCTCGCGCACTTTGCGCGTGGACAGGCCCAGGATTACCCGTGGATGGGCCAGGTAGTTGGCGCTGGCGCCGTAGGTCATGAACCCGGTGGCTTGTTCGTCCCAGTTACTGAGCAGCTTGGTTTCCCGACCGACGAAGGTGTTATAGCGCCAGCGTTCGTCGGCATTGCGCCAGTTGTTGGGTTTGTACACCAGTTCCTGGGTGGTGGCCGTGGTCAGCCCGTCTTCGATCAGACGCACCTCTACTTCATAGATGCCCCCCGGCAGCGAGCGTGTGTCGAGGGTCTGCAACCCCGCCGCCACCGGCTGGCTATTGATCAACAGGCCATTACGGTAGATCTCTACCGACGCCTGGCGGCTGGCGGTGACGTAAATCGGGTACACGCTGGGCTTGGGGTTGTTGATCAGCAGGCTGTCGGAGCTGCCGTACATCAGGCCCACGGCGGTGTCGGGGTTGGCGCCGAATGAGCGGACCTGCCGCGTGAGGCCATCGGAGCCAGGGGTGAAGTAACCCAGGCGCAGGAAGTTGCCTTCCATTTCACGCTGGCTGTAAAGCTCATGCACGGCGTGGTACAGCGTGGTATCGGTGCCGCCGAAACGCGACAGTTGCAGGTTCAGTGCCTGGGTCCAATTGCCGACGCTGGCGCTGGCTTCCAGGCCATAACGGCCGCCCAACGCTTCATCCTGCCCACCATTGAGGTTCAATTGGTTATTGACGATCAGACCCAGGCTTCCGGCCTCCGGCTGGTCGTAATAACGCTTGGTCTGCGTGGTGCGCTCGACGTTCTCGGTGAGGATCGAGACCAATGAGTTTTCCAGGCTGTAGTGCATCGCCAGGAGTTGCTCTGGGCAACTTCTTTCGCAACTTCCAAGGGTCATTCCCTGTTGCAGGAGTTGCTGCCACTTGGCCCGTTCTGAAGCCGCGAAGGGACTATCGTTGGCGTCTGTGAATTCCAGCAAGGTAATACGGTCATTGCGATCCAGCACAATCATGGCCTCGCCGAGAAACTGTTGGTCCAGTTCCACGCGCACGGCCAAGGGCACGTCAAAAAAGTGCTCTTCGAAATCGTTTGGCAATCCCTTGGACTGTGACAGCAAACTGCCCGGCGTCGTGCCAGGCGCTGTCGGCGCGGCCAGGGCGCCAGCGCACATCAATAGCGCCAGCGCGCCCGCAATAGGCGTCTTCGAAAACATGAACGGAATACTCGTAAATACGCACAGTCAGGGCTGCTTGACAAGGTCGGCAGCCATTGCCGGCGACCGACCTTGGGTCAATGCCCGCGTGATCGTCGCGATCACGGGGCCAGGGGTGCTCCGCGTCGGTTACGGATTCGGCGTACGCGGCACGGCGTCGAAGATCACCGTGTAACTGGCGGTGTACAGGCCATTCTGGGTGTCTGTCGGCTTGGCCGGAGTGATCACCAGGTCGGCCTGGGTGCCCGGGGTGGATTGAGGGTCGTCCACCACTTCCTGCGGGGTGCCAGTCAGGGTGACGCCGTTGAAGGTGTTGGTCAGCGCAATGCTGTTGGAACCGTTGTACAGCGCTGCCGAAGACGGGCCGCCTTCGATGTAGGCATGCACCGAACCGTCGGTGTTTTTCACATCGAACGTGGCGCGCAGGGAACTCAGTTCACCGCTCACCGGGTTGTAGTTCATGGTTTCGTCTTTACCGAAGTTCGGGTCCCGTGGCTGCGCATGGAACTGCTTGGTCGGGATGTCGGCCTTGATGTTAATGGCGGTGCGCGCGTCATCGGCGGCAACGACCAGGGTTGAATTCAAGGCGACCGCGACCAGAGCGGCCGCGACGGAAAGTTGTTTCAACATAGCGATATACCTGTTGGCTAAAAACAATTTAGTGGAGTCATTAAAAACCTGCATTACGCAAACTTTTCAACAACTCGCATTGACGAACGTACCGTCTCGCCCTATGCCCAACCAGTATTCTCAAAATAAAAGCCCAAGTAAGCAGTCCGCTTCTCTACTTCATGTAGCCAAGACACACCTAGTAATATGGGAAAAAAGTGGCATTTTGCCAAAACTTTAAAATCAACTGTAAGAAACAGACTACTTGATAATAAACGAGAATAATTACGCACCGAACACGTTTGTAAGAACAGTATGACATGCGCATAAAAACTCCAACTCTCGCGTGCCGACAACGCGTGTAAGAGCACACCACTCACGACTTGAGTAATAGCTCTATTTATACAGAGTTGAATAACTCGAAACTTTCAGCCTGCTTGCCAAGCTCGTAATGCCTTGCGTGCCGTTGGTCGGGTGCGTTTGCCCTATCTATAAGATATATCTTACGTTGTATCTAAACACGACAGGAGAAGCGAAATGAGAGGACACCCTCACCACGACAGCCACGACGGCTTCGAAAAACGCGGCGGTCGCGAACGCGGTGGCCGCGGCCCGCGGGTCTTTGCCCCAGGCGATCTGAAATTGCTGCTGCCGGCGCTGATCGCCGAGCAGCCCTGCCACGGCTATGACCTGATCCGCCAGATCGAAAGCCTGTTCGACGGCGCCTACAGCCCCAGCCCCGGGGTGATCTACCCCACGCTGACCTTTCTTGAAGAAAGCGAGTTGATCAGCGGCGACACCGAAGGCGGGAAAAAACGCTACACAATCACCGACGCCGGTCGTCTCTTCTTAAGCGAGCAGACGGTTGCCCTCGACGGTATTCGTCTGCGCATGGACGTGAGCAAGCGCGCGCTGCGCGGCCAGGACCGACCGCCGGAAATCCACGAAGCGGTGCACAACCTGCGCCATGCCTTGCATTCGCACCACGGGCGCTGGAGCCCGGAAGAAATCGTGCGTGTCGCGGCGCTGCTCAACAGCACCGCCCAGGCCATTGTCGACGGGGAAAACCAATGAATACGCAAACCATCCATCGCGTTACCCACGAAATCAAACGTCGCCGCCTGCAGGTGCTGCGGGTGGTGGACATCACCCCGCGCATGCGTCGCATCACCCTGGGCGGGCCAGAATTGGCCGGGTTTGTCAGCCTGGGCAGTGACGATCACATCAAGCTGCTGTTCCCCCAGAACGCCGCCGAACAGGCCGCGCTGGAAAGCCCGACGTTCGCCATCAAGGGCGACGGGCCGCAACCGGCCATGCGCGACTACACGCCGCGGCGTTTCGACCTGAGCATCGGTGAGCTGGATATCGACTTCGTGCTGCATGGCGACGGCCCTGCGTCTACCTGGGCCGAGCAGGCGCAGGTTGGCCAACACCTGTACATCGGCGGGCCACGGGGCTCGATGATCGTGCCGGATATCTTCGACAGTTATCTGTTGATCGGCGATGAAACCGCCATCCCGGCCATCGCTCGCCGCCTGGAAGAGTTGCCGGCCGGGCGCACCGTGCTGGCCGTGATCGAGATCGCCAATACAGCCGAAAAGCAGGCGCTGCAAAGCGCGGCCGACGTCCAGGTGGTCTGGGTGATTCGCGGCCAGGACGACCTGCTCGACACCGTGCGCAAACTGACGCTGCCGAGTGGCTCGCTGTACAGCTTTGTCGCCACCGAAACCAAGCTGTCGCGCCAGGTGCGCCGCGTGCTGCTGGACACGCACCAGGTCAAGGAGGAGTTCCTCAAGGCCGTCGGTTACTGGCGCGCCGAAGGCAGCGACGAAGAATGAATCAGGGCTGGGGCTTGATGAGCTTGTCCAGCCCCACCACTGCCCCTGCTATCGCGACAAACCCCGCCAGAATGCCCCCCGCATTCACGAACACCTGTGGATAACCGAGGGTGCCCACATCAATGAACGGGTACTGATACTGCCCGAGCAAATCCCCCCGCAGCAGCACATAGGCGAAGTACACCAGCGGGTAAATCACCCAGCCGGCGATGTGCCTGAGGTGCAGGTTGCCCTTGGGCACGCACTGCCACCAGTAGATAAAAAACAGCACCGGCATTACGTCGTGCAGCAACTCGTCGGCAATGAACTGGAAGCCTTCGGGTTGCCACAGATGCCGCAGCAACAGGTTGTAAGCCAGGCCCACCACCAGGATGCTCACGGCGATCCCACTGCTGATGCCGGGCGCGAGGAAAAACCGCTTCGCGGGTGAATCGCGCCTCACCAGCGCATAGCTCAACACCACCACCGCGAGGGTGTTGGTGAGCACGGTGAAGAAACTGAAAAAATTGACCAGCCCGCCCATCAAGCTGGCGCCGGATTCCCAGCGCGAATAGAAAATCAGGTATTGCTGAATCACCAACCCCACCCAACCAGCAAACGCCGCCGCAGCCACAAACCGCTTCATGGGATCAGTCCAGCGGGCGTTTGGTACGCATCAGTTTCACGTACAACCCTTCGACTTTTTCCCGCGCCCACGGGGTCTTGCGCAAAAACGTGAGGCTCGACTTGATGCTCGGGTCGCTCTTGAAGCAGCGCACGTCAATCCGTTCGGCCAGGCCGGCCCATTCGTAATGCTCCACCAGGGTGGTGAGGACGTGTTGCAGGGTCACGCCGTGGAGAGGGTCGTTGCTTGTCGCGGTCATGCCAGGCCTTTAGAAAAGAGAACACACAGCTGCGCACTTTAGCACGATCAAAAAAGTTCCCGTTTTCAGCGAAAAAGAGATGTTATATTGTAACTACAAATCTCAAATCTTTTCGTTGCTTTACAAAGGAATGCCCAATGCTCTTCTCTTCCCTATGGCGCCTGTCCCCGCTCGCCGCCGCCCTGCTGATCGGCTCCGAAGCCCATGCCCTGGAGCTGCAACCCCAAGTCATCACCGGCAACCCGCTGGGCAGCGAGCAGCTCGCCTCGCCGACCACCGTGCTGGAAGGCGATGACCTGACCCTGCAACAAAAGGGCAGCCTCGGCGAAACCCTGAACAAGCAGCCAGGCGTGTCGTCGTCGTACTTTGGCCCGGGCGCCAGCCGGCCGATCATCCGCGGGCAGGATGGCGACCGCATTCGCATCCTGCGCAATGGCGTGGGCGCGCTGGATGCGTCGTCGCTGTCCTACGACCACGCGGTGCCGCTGGACCCGGTCAACGTGGATCGCGTTGAAATCGTGCGCGGCCCGGCGGCGCTGTTGTACGGCGGCAGCGCCATCGGTGGCGTGGTCAACACCTTCGACAACCGCATCCCCACCGAAGCCATCGAAGGCATCCACGGTGCCGGTGAATTGCGCTACGGCGGCGCCGACACCACGCGCAGCAGCGCCGGCAAACTGGAGGCAGGTAACGGCACGTTCGCCTTGCACCTGGACGCCAACGCGCGGGAATTCAACGACCTGAAAATCCCCGGCCAGGCGCGCAGCCGCCACGCCCCGGCAACCGACGACGTCCCCGGCAAGAATGGCCGCCTGGGCAACAGCGACGGGCGCCAGGACGGCGGTGCCGTGGGCGGTTCCTACACCTGGGACGACGGCTATGCCGGGTTGTCCTACAGCAACTACGACGCCAACTACGGCTCCCCTGCCGAACAGGATGTGCGCATCCGCATGAAGCAGGATCACTACGCCTTCGCTTCGGAAATCCGCAACCTGCAGGGGCCGTTCACCTCGGTGAAACTCGACGCGGGCTACACCGACTACGAGCACCGCGAAATCGAAGGGGGCGAAACCGGTACGATCTTCAAGAACAAGGGGTATGAAGCCCGGGTAGAAGCCCGCCACCAGCCGCTTGGCCCGTTCGACGGCGTGGTGGGCGCGCAAGTGACCCGCAACGAGTTCTCCGCCCTCGGCGAAGAGGCCTTCGTGCCGCAGACCGACACCAACGCCGGCGCGCTGTTTATCCTCGAAGAAATGCAGGCCACCGAGCGCCTCAAACTCAGCCTCGGCGGGCGCCTGGAACACACCAGCGTCGACCCGGATGCCAAGGGCAACGCGCGTTTTGCCAATGCCGACAAATCCAATGACTTCACCGCCGGCAGCTTGTCTTCGGGTGCGGTCTACACCCTCACACCCGTGTGGTCCCTGGCCGCCACCCTGGGCTACACCGAGCGTGCACCGACCTTCTACGAGCTGTATGCCAACGGCGCCCACGTCGCCACCGGCACCTACGAGCTGGGCGATGCCAACCTGAAAAAAGAAAAAGCAGTGTCTAGCGACCTGGCGCTGCGCTTTGACAATGGCACCCACAAGGGCAGCTTCGGGGTGTTCTACAGCCGCTTCTCCAACTACATCGGGCTGTTGGGCAGCGGTCGCACGCTGAACGATGAAGGCGAAGAAGACGCGGGCGGCATCCCTGAGTACAAGTACTCTGGCGTGCGGGCACGCTTCGCCGGCTTTGAAGCCCAGGATCACTGGAAACTTGGCGAAAGCGCCTACGGTAAGTTCGCGCTGGAACTGTCGGGCGACTACACCCGTGCGACCAACCTCGACACCGGCGAAGCCCTGCCGCGTATCGCACCGTTGCGTTTGAACAGCGGCTTGCTGTGGGAACTGGACCGCTGGCAGGCACGTATCGATGTGGAACACGCGGCGGGCCAGGGTCGCGTGCCGGATAACGAAAGCAGCACCGATGGCTACACCACCCTCGGCGCCAGCATGGGTTATCACTTCAATATGGGTGGCAGCCAGTGGCTGGCGTTCGTGAACGGCGAGAACCTGACCAACCAGACCGTGCGCTATGCCAGCTCGATCCTGCGCGATATTGCCCCGGCGCCGGGTAGAAGTGTGCAGTTCGGCGTTCGAACCACCTTCTAAAAATTTTCCCCCCAGCCTGTAGCAACCCGCTTACTGTGGCGAGCGGGCTTGCCCCGCGTTGGGCTGCGCAGCAGCCCCAAAACCAGTCACTGAGTCTTTCTCAAAGAATGCGGTGAATTGACAGGGGGCTGCTTCGCAGCCCTACGCGGGGCAAGCCCGCTCGCCACAACAAGCCCGCTCGCCACAGGGCGGGGTTTCATGAAGCCAACGTTGCAGCGACTATCTGTCACTGTTACCAAATCTGAAATGATGCATCTTGCGATTTACGCTTTCTCTTGAAGCCCTCTCCCTTTATCCTTGCCGCAACAAACTGAAACGTTTCACGCGCCCCCCGGTCGACCTCATCTTGCTGATTATTCCCACCTGCAAAGACAGCGCTGTCTTACCCCGAGCTGCGCCTGGGGATAAATCGCCCGTCTGTGGATAACCCCACTTATCCCCAGAAAAACCGAATTAACGCTGAACCAAGCCCGTGCCGAATCGTCATCTACAGTGAAGCACGGGGTCACATAATTCCAACGTCACGGAGAAACACACTATGAGCACTGATGGTGCTTCGAGCCCAAGCCGCCTGCTGCCCAGGTTGCTAGGCGTCTTGCTGCTGATCATGGGCCTGGCCTTGCTGGCCGGGGGTATCAAGCTGACGATGCTCGGCGGGTCGCTGTACTACCTGCTGGCCGGTATCGGCATCACCCTGACCGGCATCCTGTTGCTGGCCACCCGCCGCGCCGCGCTGGGCCTGTACGCACTGGTGTTGTTCGCCAGTACCGTGTGGGCGCTGTGGGAAGTCGGCCTGGACTGGTGGCAGTTGGTGCCGCGCCTGGCGCTGCTGTTCGCCCTGGGTATCGTCATGCTGCTGCCGTGGTTCCGCCGTCCGTTGCTGCGCGGCCAACCTGCCCCACTGGGCACTGGCGCGCTGAGCGTCGCCGTGGTGTTGGCAGGTGCTACCGCCCTGGCCAGCCAGTTCACCAACCCGGGTGAGATGGTCAAGACCGGCCAACTGGACCGCGACGCGGTGCCAGGCATGGCCAGCGCTGCGCCGTCCCAGGCCGATGGCGACTGGAACTCCTACGGCCGTTCGGCCTACGGTGACCGTTACTCGCCGCTGGCACAGATCACCCCGGAAAACGCCCACAAGTTGGTACCAGCGTGGACCTACCGCACCGGTGACATCCCTGGCCCGAATGATCCAGGCGAGACAACCGCGGAAAACACCCCGCTGAAAGTCAACGGCATGCTCTACGTGTGCACCCCGCACAGCCAGGTAATTGCCCTCGACCCGGACACCGGCAAGGAAATCTGGCGCTTCGATCCGAAGATCAGCAGCCAGGGGGCTGAGAACTTCAAGGGCTGGGCGCACATGACCTGCCGTGGCGTGTCGTATCACGATGACGCCGTGTACGCTTCCGAGCAAAGCCCGACCGGCAGCGCCAGCCCGGCCGCCGCACCGAACGCCTGCCCGAAACGCATCTTCGTGCCAACCGCCGACACCCGCCTGATCGCCCTCAACGCCGACACCGGCAAGATGTGCGAAGACTTCGGCGACAAAGGCCAGGTCGACCTGCGTGCCAACATCGGCAGCTTCGCCCCAGGCGGTTACTACTCCACCTCGCCGCCGGCCGTCACCAAGAACCTGGTGGTGATCGGCGGCCACGTCACCGACAACGTCTCCACCGACGAGCCCAGCGGCGTGATCCGCGCGTTCGACGTGCACACCGGCAAGCTGGTGTGGAACTGGGACAGTGGCAACCCGGACGACACCACCCCGTTGGCCGAAGGCAAGACGTACACCCGCAACTCGCCGAACATGTGGTCCATGTTCGCCGTGGATGAAAAACTCGGCATGCTGTACCTGCCGATGGGCAACCAGATGCCCGACCAATACGGCGGCGACCGTACCGAAGACTCGGAAAAATACAGCGCCGGACTGACCGCCCTGGACATCGACAGCGGCCATGTGAAGTGGACCTTCCAGTTCACTCACCATGACCTGTGGGACATGGACGTAGGCGGCCAGCCGTCGCTGATCGACATCAAGACCGAAGCCGGCGTGAAGCAGGCGGTGATGGCGTCGACCAAGCAAGGCAGCATCTACGTGCTGGACCGCGCCACCGGCCAACCCGTGGTGCCGATCCACGAAGTGGCCGTGCCGCAAGGCGCCGTCGCGGGCGACCACACCTCGCCAACCCAGCCGAAGTCGGACCTGAACTTCATGCCGCCGCCGCTCAAAGAGCGTGACATGTGGGGCGTGACACCGTTCGACCAACTGCTGTGCCGCATCGATTTCAAATCCATGCGCTACGACGGTGCGTTCACCCCGCCTTCGCTGCAAGGTTCGATCGTGTATCCGGGCAACTTCGGCGTGTTTGACTGGGGTGGCATTTCCGTCGACCCGGTGCGCCAGATTGCCTTCGTCAACCCGAGCTACATGGCGTTCAAGTCCAAGCTGATCCCGGCGGCCGACATCGCCAAGCAAGGCCCGCGCGTCAGCGAAACCGAAGGCGTGCAGCCGAACAAAGGCGCGCCGTACGGCGTGATCCTCGAAGCCCTGCTGTCGCCAATGGGCCTGCCGTGCCAGGCACCGGCATGGGGTTATGTGGCCGCGGTCGACCTGACCACCCACAAAACCATCTGGATGCACAAGAACGGCACCGTGCGTGACAGCTCGCCGGTTCCGGTCCCGCTGACCATGGGCGTGCCTAGCCTGGGTGGCACCTTCACCACCGCCGGTGGCGTCGCGTTCCTCAGCGGCACCCTCGACCAGTACCTGCGTGCCTACGACGTGAAAAACGGCAAGCAACTGTGGGAAGGTCGCCTGCCAGCCGGCGCGCAGACCACCCCGATGACCTACACCGGCAAGGATGGCAAGCAGTACGTGCTGGTCATGGCCGGCGGTCACGGTTCCCTGGGCACCAAGCAGGGTGACTATGTGATGGCGTTCAAACTGCCGGAATAAGCGACACCGGCAACAGAACTGTCACTGTGGGAGGGGGGCAAGCCCCCTCCCACATTTTTTATCAGTGTTCTATGACTTCATCGCGCATCACCGCCAACCGCGCAATCAAGCGGTTCTGCACCGGCACCGCAATTCCCTCGCTGTCCATCGCCTTGATCAAGTCCTCCACCAACGCATTGAAATCACTGCGGCTCACATTCTGGCCCTTGTGACTCTCGGCCATGCTGTCACCGGTGTAGGTGCACGGCCCACCCGCCTCCACACAGAACTGCTCGATCAGCTTGTTGCGCAGGCGCTGGATATCAATGCGCCGGAAGCGCTCGACGATGCGTTCATCCCGGGCGATGTTGAGCAACATGCCCTCCACGATCCGGGTGATGCCGGGCATGGCGCCGAGGTCGCGATAGAGGCTGTCGTCCTTGGGCGGTTGCTGCGCGCAGGCGCTGAGCAGCAGGACGAAAACCAGCGGTAAACAGCGCATCAGAAACTCCCCTGCACGGACAAATACGTGCCGTTCTGGTGGTCCAGCGTGGCAATTTCGCCAAGCCGTGCATAAGCCAATACAAACGACACATGCTTGTTGGGGAAGTACCCCACGAACACATCCGCCCAATCACTTTCGCCGGCAAACGACAGGTTGTCGGGCTTCTCACGGTACTCCACGCCCACCGCCCAACGCGGGTTGAGCAGCAACGCCAGCGAGCCTTCCTTGAGCAGGCTGCGGCTGTCGCGGCGGTCGCCGCCAAAGCCGAGCAAGCCGGTTTCATTGGCCCGACTGTAGCGCAGGCTGCCGTTGACCAGCACGTTGTAGCCAAACGCGGCGCCCATGAACAGGCGGCTGGCGGCCAGGTAGCCTTCGACATCGCTGTCGCGCCTGGCGCCCACCAGGCTGGGGATATCAAAGTTCGTCTGGTGCTTGTATTCCAGGCCCAGGGAAACCTGCGGCAGCGCGTCGTAGATCACATCACCGAACAGGCGCACCTTGAGGCCAAGCACGTCCTGGCCCAGGTTGTCCTCGGGCAGATTGAGCTTATGCACCAGGCTGCCGAGGTCGAAGCGCTGGCGGGCGAAAGACACCTCGATGCGGTTGTCGTAGGCCAGCGCCAGCCCGGCCACGTCCAGCCGATAATCCGGCAGGTTGACCGTGGTCGCGAACGCCGTGGCCCCCCATTCGTGCTGTTCGCCGTATCCGGCCAGCACTGCCCAGGGTGTGATCCCACCGCCCGCCGCACCTTCGATACTGCTGGCGCCGCCGGTAGCGATCAGGCGGCCGTTGTCGGCCAGTGCCGTTTGCAGGGTCAGTGCACCAAGGCAACCGATCAGGAAAGAAAAACGCACGGTCATGTCACTCAATGAACCAGGGAAGTTTGCGCACTGAGCGGCAAGGCCATCCAGGCTTCGAAGGCGTCGGCACTCAACGGCCGGCTGATCAGGTAACCCTGGGCTGTGTCGCACTGCCAGCGCTCCAGCAGGCGCAGGCTGTGGGCGTATTCGACACCCTCGGCAACGACCTTGAGGCCCAGGTTGTGGCTCATCTCGATGGTGGAGCGCACGATCACTGCGTCTTCACTGGTTTCATCGAGGTTGCGCACAAAGGATTGGTCGATCTTCAACTCCTGCACCGGCAGGCGCTTGAGGTGCGCCAGTGACGAATAGCCGGTGCCGAAATCGTCCACCGACAGGCCGATACCGCAATCGCGCAGCAAGTTGAGCACCTTGAGGGCTTTTTCCGGCTCACGCATCACCGCGCTTTCGGTGATTTCAAACAGCAGTTGCTCGGCCGGCAAACCATAGCGACACAGCAATGCCGAGACCCGGTGGGCCAGCTCATCGCCCAGCAGATCGTCCGCCGAGATGTTCAGCGACAGTTGCAAGGACAGGCCGCGCCGGTTCCATTCGCACAACTGGCGAATGCCCTGCTCGATCACCCATTGGGTCAGCAACTGGATACTGCCCGAGCGTTCGGCCAGCGGGATGAATTCCCCCGGCGAGACCATGCCGAACTGCGGATGCTGCCAGCGCAACAGCGCTTCGGCCTGACGCACATGGCCCTGGCGGATATCCAGCTTGGGCTGGTAGTGCAGCAACAGTTGACCCTGGTTGGCCGCGTGGCGCAGGTCACGGATCAGGGTAATCTGGCGGCGGTGCGCCAGGTCGCGGCCCTGCTCATAGATTTGCAGGCGGCCGGGCATTTGCGCGGCGTCCTTCATGGCGATGGCCGCGCGTTCCAGCAAGGTGTGCGGGCTTTCACCATCGACCGGGTACACCGCGATGCCCAGGCGACAATCCAGCGCCAGGTCATGGCCGTTGATGCGCTGGGGACGCAGCAGCAGCTGTTGCAGTTTGTCGGCCATGCCCACCGCTTCGTCGCTGCCCGCACCTTCGAGCAGCAGCAGGAATTCGTCGGCGATCAGGTGCGCCACGGTATCGCCGGGGCGCAACGCCGCTTGCAGGCGCTGGCTGACCGTGATCAGCAGTTGGTCCACCGCTTCGGGGCCTGCGGTTTCGCTGGCGGCGCGCAGGTTGTCGATGCCCAGGTAGATCAGGGCCACCGGGCGTTGCAGGGCAATCGAACTGCCCAGGCGTTCCATGGCCAGCGCACGGTTCGGCAGGCCGGTGACGCGATCATGCAAGGCATTGTGCGCCAGCTGTTGTTCGCGCTCGGCAATGCCGTTTTGCATCGCGTTGACCGCCAGGGCCAGGCGCCCCAGTTCATCACTGCGCGCCAGCACCACCGGGGTCTGATAGTCGCCGCTGCCGATGCGTTCGGCCGCCTGCGCCAAGGCCTGCACCGGACGCGACACCGTGCGCGCCAGCAGCAAGGCACCGATCAATGAAGCGATCAGCGCGACCAGGGCAATCCCGAGAATCTTTTCATCCAATGGCACAAAGGCCTGCATCGCCGCATCCAGCGGGCTTTGCAGCAGGGCCAGGACTTTGCCGTTTTCATCACTGGCCAATACCAGCGATTGACTGAGGAAGCGGTGCTCAAGGTGAGCGGTGGTGGACACGCCACGCCGCGTCGAGTCGCCCAGCATCAGCGCGCTGATGCTCTGGCGCAGTGCTTGCGGCTGGGTACTGACCAGCTCGCCGGGGCGGTCATGATCAATCGCCAGGAACGAGACTTCCAGGTTGCTCAGCGAACGCAGCTCATCGGCAAATGCCGCGTCCATGCTGAACCCCATTACCACCCGCGCGATAGGCAACGGCGCCAGCACCGAAGCTTCTACCAACAGATGCGGCTCGCCCTGCAACGGCACCACCAGCATCGCCTGACGATTGCGCCGGGCTTCGCGCAGGGCCTGGTCGTAGCGAAAGGTCGAGCCCTCCGAAACGTCCTCCAGGGTGCTGGCCAGGACTTTTCCGTCCATGCCCAGCAGGATCATGTCGCTGGCGTTGATGCGCTTGCCGTGGTTGAGCAGCACCGAGCGCAGGGTTGCCGAATCGCCACTGGCGACCGCATCGCGAAAACCGAAGTCGGCCGCCAACAACTGCACACCATCGGCCAGGCGCCGACCGCGTGTGTCGAGCAAGCGCTCGAACACCCGCGTGCCCACGTCCAGCTGGGCCAGGGCCTGGCCGTGGACCGCCGAGCGGGTGGCGGCCTTGACGCTGAAATACAGCGCGCCGATCACCACCAGTGACAGCACGATCAACACGCAGGCGACCCGCGCCTGGAAGCTACTGCGCAGTTTCATGGGCGGCTCGATTGAAGGCATCGCCAAAGGCGCTGGGCGGCGGCGGCAAATCCGCCGGTGCGGGCTCCAGGCTCAACGTCACACGGTGGCTGAGCCCGGCAGCAGGAATGTGCAAGGTGCCGCCATCCAACGGCTGCATATCTGCCAGTTGCGGATGCCACACGGTGAGGTGGTAGTCACCGGCCGGCAACTGTTCCAGGCGCACGCGGCCCTGGGCATCGCTGACGCCGAAACGCGGGTCATCGGTGACGTAGATATAGCCGAGCATCCAGTCATGGATATTGCAGCCCAGCACCACCACGCCGGGCCTGTCGAACAGCAGCGGGTCAGTGGGCGTGCCTTCGTAAAGGCGCAGTTCGAAGCGCTTGGCAGCGGAGAACGAATACACCTGATGGCGAATATTGTCGCTGTTGGGGAAGCGCACCTGGGTACCGGTGTGCACTGCCAGTACATGGGGCGCGAAGCGTTGACCGCGCTGGTCCATATCCGCCTTGAGCACGCCCTGCGGCGCCTGCGCCGGGCCGTGCAAGGTGACCACGGCATCGGCAACAGGCTGACCGTCGACCTGCTGGGCCAACACCTCAAGCGTCGCCGCCGATGCGGGGCCGCCCACAGCCAGCAACAGCGCCGTACGAAGTAACGAGTGAAAAATCCAAGCCATGGTCGATCCGCAGGAAATGAGCTGAAAGAGCAGCCTGCCTTGGCACAGAAACATTGAAGTGCATGCATGATGACGCAAGCAAGGCCAATTGCCATCATCGGTTTTACAGCAATACATAACCGCCTGTCGGCAAAAAACTATGCATTCGGTCAAGCCTTGTAGAGGTTATCGACGCTGTTTTGAAAATCTGCAGTCGAAGGGAAAGGCTTTTCTAGATCGGCACCCGCTCACGCCGCATCCACATCTCGAACGCCATCGCGTTCAGCGGGCGGCTGATCAGGTAGCCCTGGGCGGTGTCGCAATTCCACTGCTTGAGCAGCTTGAGGCTGGGGGCGAACTCCACGCCCTCGGCCACTACCTTGAGTCCGAGGTTGTGGCTCATCTCGATGGTGGAGCGCACGATCACGGCGTCGCCGCTGGTGCTGTCGAGGTTGCGCACGAAGGACTGGTCGATCTTCAACTCCTGCACCGGCAAGCGCTGCAATTGCGCGAGGGACGAGTAGCCGGTACCAAAGTCATCCACCGATAGGCTGATACCGCAACCGCGCAGTTGCTCCAGCACACTGAGGGCCTGTTGCGGGTTGTGCATGATCGCGCTTTCGGTGATCTCGAAGATCAGTTGCCCGGCGTCCACCTGGTACTGCATCAACAGCGCGGTGACGCGAATCGCCAGGTCGTCATCAGCCAGGTCGTCCACCGAAATATTCACCGACAGCTGGATCAGCAGGCCGCGCTGCGCCCACTCGGCGATCTGGCGCACCGCTTCTTCGATCACCCACAGCGTCAGGCTGCTCATGCTGCCGGTGCGTTCGGCCAGGGGGATGAACTCGGCGGGAGACACCTGGCCCAGGGTCGGGTGCTGCCAGCGCAACAAGGCTTCGGCCTGACGCACATGGCCGTGCTTGAGGTCGAGCTTGGGCTGGTAGCACAGGAACAACTCGCCCTCGATGGCCGCACGCCGCAGGTCGCGGATCAGGGTGATCTGGCGCTGATGGGCCAGGTCGCGGTCCTGCTGGTAGATCTGCAGATGCCCCGGCAGGCTCGCGGCGTCATGCCGGGCGATGGCGGCGCGGCTGATCAACTCTTCCACTTGCTGGCCGTCGGCGGGGTAAGCCGCGATGCCGATGCTGACTTCGTGGCGCAGTTCGTCATTGCCGATGCGCTGGGGCTCGGTGAGCAGCGCGTAGAGGCGGTCGGCGCGGGCCACGGCGCGGTCGACCTCGGTGTTTTCCAGCAACAGCAAAAACTCACTGCCGGCAATACGTGCCGCGGTGTCGCTGGCCAACAGGCTCATGGCCAGGCAGCGACTGGCTTCGCGCAGCATTTCCTCGACACCTTCGGGGCCAAAGCCTTCGTTGATCACCCGGTAATTTTCGATCCCCACATACAGCAACACCACCGGCCTGCCGGCGCTGATCGCACTGCCCAGGCGCTCCATCGCCAGGGCGCGATTGGGCAGGCCGGTGAGCGGATCATGCAACGCGTTGTGCGCCAGTTGCCGCTCACGCACAGCGATGCCGCTTTGCATGGCGTTTAACGCACGGGCCAACAGGCCGAACTCATCATGGCTGCGCACCCGCACCGGCGTGCGGTAGTCACCGGCGCCGATGCGTTCGGCCGCCTGCACCAGCGCATTGAGCGGGCGCGACACCCGCCGCGCCAAAAACAACGCGCCGGCCAACGACACCACCAGCACCGCCAGGGCAATCCCGAGGAACTGCCGGTCCAGCGGCGCAAAGGATTCCAGGGCGTGGTCCAGCGGGCTTTGCAACAGCACCCGCACATCATCGCCGTCGCCGGTGTTGGCCAGCGGTAATATCTGGCTGAGCACACGCTGGCCGTAGAACAAATGGATCCGCGGTTCGGGGTCGATATGCCCGTCGCGCAACAGGCTGAGGGTACCGGCCTGGTAGGCGTCCGGCTGCGTGCTGAACAACGCGCCGGGCTTGCCGTCCTGCACGCTGAGGAACGACACCTCCAGGTTGCTCATGGAACGCAGTTCACTGGCGAACAGCTTGTCCATGGGGAACCCCATGACGATGCGAGCGATAGGCAGCGGGTCGAGTACTTCATCCTGCACCAACAAATACGGACGCCCATCCATGGCCACGATCAACATCTGCAGCCCCGTGCGCCGCGCGTGACGCAGGGCATCGTCGTAGGGGAAAACCTGGCCACGGGTGAGGATCGGCAACGTGCTGACCATGACCTTGCCATCCAGGCCCAGCACAAACACCTCACTGGAGCGGATACCCGTGCCGTGACGGCGCAACGCAGCAAGGATCGGCACGGTCTTGCCGTCGGCCACGGCTTGCTTGAACGGCAGGTCGGCGGTCAGCCAGTCCAGGCCGTATTGCAGGCGATGCCCGCGCAGATCGAGCAAGCGTTCGAACACCTGGCTGCCGGTTTTCAGTTGGACTTGCGCCTGGTTTTCCACAGCGCGGGCGGTGGCGGTCTTTACCGAGAAATAGGTGGCGGCCACGACTACCAGCAGCAGCAGCGCGAGCACCCCGGCGATGCGGGTCTGGAACGTGTGGCGCCACTTCATCGCAGTGCCCTCTGGCAGCGTTCGCCTCTCTCTGCCACTACGTCCCTTTGTCATGTGCATTCCCTGCGACTGCTGACCTGGCGTCAAAAAAATATCCATTTTTATTGAATATTCGATTTGAGGAGATTAGCTGGGAGTGGGCGTATGTGCACCCAATAAAGCCGGGGAACTGGGTGGCGGTTTTTTGGCGACAAAGGGTTGGCTGAGGTTTTGAGTTGAGTACATATCCGTTATTTGGATAACGGCGACTTATGGCTCCACTCTTACAGTTGCGAACACTGCAATTGTGGCGAGCGGGCTTGCCACAGGGTAGTTATCGCCGGTTCTACTTAACGACCTTGATATGAACACAATCACCCACCCCGAGCCCGCATGAAATCCCCCCACCGCCGCACCAGATAATTGTGCTCATCCATCACCGAATTCCACACCGCAATATGCCCCATGCGCTGCTCATATGACCCCCCGTCCCGCACTTCCCCCACATCGATCAACGGCAAACCATCGCTGCCCAACAACTCCTCCCGCGCCGGCAACCCCGCATACCAGTAATCCCATTCGGCACTGCTCAAGTGATCACGACTGCGCGCGGGGTTACCAATGTAGTAACCCTGGCGCGCCATCACCGCCCCGGGCCAGCCGGACAGCCACCAATTCAAGTACGCATACGCCGCATCCAGCACCGGCCCCTTGGCATGCCGCGACAACGACAACCCGCCAAACCACGCGCGATACCCTTCACGCGGCACGGCAAGGCGGTATTTCACCCCTGCGCGATGCAGACGCATCAGGGTCGGCGACCACAGGCTCTGGATATCGATACTCGGGCTGAGCATCAACTGCGCAGCTTCTTCATCGTCGGACCAGAACGCCGCAAAGTGTCCTTCTTTCTGTTTACGCACCAGGATGTCAGCGAGCACGTCGATCTCTTCGATGCTCATATTGCCGATGTCCTTGAAGCTGGCCAGCCCCGCGCCCTGCACCGCCAGCGCGGCATCCAGGGCGCCGATGGCGGCGTCGCTTTGCAGCGCGGTGCGCGCACGCCAAGCCGGGTCCAGCAGCCAGCCCCAGCTCTCGTTACCGTGGCAAAAACCGTCGGGCAAGCGCTCGGGGCGGTAGGCGAAACTGTCGGCGTTGTGGGTCAGCGGCAGCATGCTGATACGCTCGGTGACCGTGCTGCCGAGGCTGCCGTCGTGCTGCACGAACAGCCGCTCACTGGGCACGCTGCCACTGCCCAGGCGGTCGTCGGCCGACAGGCGCCCGCGCTTGGGCAGGTCGTTGATTTCATGCCACAAGGCGATGCGCCGGGTGTCGATAGGCTGGATCGCCTGGGCCGGCCACACAAAGTCGACGTTGTGGAACCACTGGTCGTACAGGTCGTAGCTGTCGGGCTGCATCACCGCAATACGCTGGGCCTGTTCGACATCGTGCACCTGGTACACCAGACGAATGCCCAGCTCTTGTTCGGCACGTACGCGCAGGCATTCAAGCAGGGTCACGGAGGTGCCGAGGACGCGCAGTGTGATCATGTCGCCCACCGCCGCGAAAAGACTTCAAACGAGCGCCTTAACAGCGCAGGGTCGAGGCCGCGCAGGATGAACACCAGGCGCGATTGGCGATCACTGCCCGGCCACGTCGGCAGATGCACCGGCGCGTGCAGGCAGTGCTGCACGCCATGGATGACGATGGGAGCGTTACTGGCGTTCACGTTGAGCAGCCCTTTGACCCGGAGGATTCGTTCGCCGTGGCATCTTAACAGCATCGACAACCACACCCCGAACCCCACCCAGTCCAGTGGCTGGTCGAACGTCAGGCTGCACACTTGCGCGGCGCCGTGAGTGGCAGTGGGGGTGCGATGCAACTGCCAGCGGCTGACTTCAACGGCGGGCTCGGCGCTGCGCAGGCCTTCGCCGAGCAGCAACTGGTCGCCGCCGTGAATATCCTGGGTATTGAAGATCGGCGTGCCGGCATTGAGTGCCTGCAAATGGGTACGTAGCGCTGCGCAATCCCCCGCCAGATCGGTCTTGCTCAGCAGCAAGCGATCCGCCGCAGCCACCTGCGCCAGCCATTCCGGGTGCAGGCGTTCTTGCAGGGCTGCGTGGCTGGCGTCGACCAGGGTGATCACCAGGCCGATATGGAAACGCCCGCGCAGTTGCACATCGTTGTTCAGGGTGGCGAGGATCGGTGCCGGATCGGCCAGGCCTGTGGTCTCCAGGATCACCCGTTTGAAGGCCGGGATTTCACCGCGCTCGCGGCGCTGCAGCAGGCCAAGCAGCGCGTCTTTCAACTCGCCCCGGATCGAGCAACACACACAGCCGCTGGGCAGCAGCACGGTGTCCGGCGCAACCTCCTCAACCAGCAGTTGGTCGATGCCGACGTCGCCGAATTCATTGATCAGCAACGCAGTGTCGCCCAGGCTTTCGCCTTGCAGCAGGCGCTTGAGCAAGGTGGTCTTGCCGCTGCCGAGGAAGCCGGTGATGACGTTGAGGGCGATGCTCATACGCAGGCCTCCAGATGATCCAGCAGGCGCGGATCGAGCGGGTCCAACGGACGGCCAAGCAAGGTCTCGGCAGCTTGCCAGAGTTGATCCAGGCCGCTGGCCAATGCCTGTTTACCGGTGGCGCCCAATAGCAGATAGGACGCGCCCTGGAAGTCTTCGACCTTGAGCCGGAACACCGCCAATACCTGGTTGATCGCCGCAATCCGGCGCAGGCGTTCGCGACGCCGGGGCAATTCATCGCCCAGGGGGTCGCTCCAGTGCAGGTCTTCGCCAAGCAATCCACAGAGTCCGCACATGGCTACACCTCACTCATGGCATGACATCGCCGGAGTTCGGGCCCAGGGTCTGGCCAACGAACAGGTTGCCGCCCGGCTCGCTGGCCAGCAGCACCGCGACCGGCGCCACTTCATCCGCCAGGCCGAAACGGCCCAGGGGCAGTTCCCTGGCCTTGGCGCGTTTCCAGTCGTCGCTGATGCCGCCGACCAGGGGCGTCTCGATCGGGCCGGGGGCGATGGCGTTGACCAGCACATTGTCCTTGGCCACTTCCAGGGCCAGGGATTTGGTAAAGCCGATAACCCCCGCCTTGGCCGCTGCGTAATGGGTCAACTCGGCGCCACCCTTGATGCCCAGTTGCGAAGCCACATTGATGATCCGCCCCCAGCGCTGCGCGAGCATGTGCGGCAACGCACGCTGGCTGGCGACGAACACACTGGTAAGGTCGACGCGCAGCATGTCGTTCCACATTTCAAGGGTCAGGTCCACGCAACGGGCCTGGGTGAGCATGCCGGCGTTGTTGACCAGAATGTCGATGCCGCCAAAGTGCTCGACGCAGCGGTCGACACTGGCCTGGGCACCTTCGACGGTACCGACATCGGCCAGGCATTCGAACACCTCGGCGCCGAGGTTGCGGCAGGTGATCGCGGTTTCCGCGAGGCTGGCCGCATTGCGGTCGGCCAGCACCAGGCGTGCACCTTCAGCGGCGTAGGCACGGGCGATGGCGGCACCGATGCCGCTGCCGGCGCCGGTGATCACGGCCCGGCGATTTGAAAGTTGGGACATGTAAATTCTCCTGAACAAAACACAGGTCCAATGTGGGAGGGGCTTGCCCCCGATGGCAGTGGTTCAGATAAAACAACGGTGACTGATGCACCGCTATCGGGGGCAAGCCCCCTCCCACACTGGACCCAGTAAACCAGTTAGTCAGTCCGGCCAGCGGACGGTCAGGCCACCGTCGATGACGATGCTTTGCCCGGTCAAATAACTCGACGCCTCACTGGTCAAGAACTGCACCAGCGACGCCACTTCATCCGCCCGCCCTACCCGGCCCAAGGGGATCGCCTGCGCCGCTTTCGCCAAGCCTGCCGGCCCCAGCGAATTCTTCGCATCCAGCGACTGCGGCGTCTCGATCAACCCCGGGATCACCGCATTGCAACGAATCCCCAGCGGCGCCAACTCCACCGCCAGCGACCGGCACAACCCCGGCACACCGGCCTTGGCCGCCGCGTAATGGCTGTGTTCCTGCCAGCCGTATACGCCACCGGCAATCGACGAAATCGCCACCAGCGCACCACCTTCAGCCATATGGCGGGTGGCCGCACGGAAGGTGCGCATCACCCCCGTGAGATCGACATTGAGCATTTCGTCCCACAGCGCGTCGGTCATCTCCAGCAACGGTGCGCGGCGCAGCAGGCCGGCGTTGGCCACGGCGTAGTCCAACCGGCCGAAATGCGCCACCGCCTGTTCGGCCAGGGCGTCCACCGAGGCGGTATTGCCCACGTCCAAGGGCAGCATCAGGCATTTGCCGCCGGCCTCTTCCACCAGGCCTACGGTGGCCTGCGGGTCATGGGGATCGGCCGGGTAATACCCGCCCACCACCGCCACACCCACGCGGGCATAGGCCACCGCGAGGGCTTGGCCGATGCCGCTGGCGGCACCGGTAATCAAGGCAACTTCAGGGATCATCGATCACTCCTTACTGAACGGTTTCCGGACGCACATGCCGTGCGGCGAACATCAGCGCTCCGGAGAGGAAGCACGGCAGTGCGCCAAACCACAGCGCGGCGGTCTGCCAGTCGCTGCCGGCAGACAACACTTGGGTCGCGCCAAAGCCTGCGACTACAGCGCCGATCGGCCCCATGGCATGGATGATCGCGCCACCGGTGGCGCGGATGCTGGTGGGGAAACTCTCGCTGATAAAGAACAGCGCCGCCGAGTACGGCCCGATCAGGAAAAACAGGCCCAGGCTGTACAGCCCGACCACCATCGGCATATTGCTCGGGCCAAACAGCATCCCGGCAAACGACAGCCCGCCGAGCATCCAGCCCAGGCCAATCACATTGCGACGGCCGATCTTGTCGCCCATCCAGCCGTGGCTCAGATAGCCGCAATAGCCCACCAGGTTCGACAGCACGAGGATGATCAGCGAGTTCTCGAACGAGATGTGGTGCACGCTGACGATCACCGAAGTGCCCAGCACGCTGAACACCTGGATCGCGGCCCAGTTGAGCAACAGCGCGGCGCCGATCACCAGGGTGGCGCGGCGCGCCGGGCCACGGAAGGCGGCCTTGAGGCCGGCCTTGCTGTGTTCGTCGTAGTCCACGCCGTAGGTCACGGCGACGTTCTGCGCTTCTTTCACCGCACCGCTTTTACGCAGCTCGCTGATGCGCTGGTGGATCTGGAACTGCGGGCTCTCCTTGAGCTTGCGCGCCATGATCGCGATGACGATGGCCGGGATCGCGGCAAAGATAAAGCAGCCCTGCCAGCCGATGATCGGCAGCAACAGCGCGGTCAACCCGGCGGCGATCAACGCACCGACCGGCCAGCCGCCTTGCACCAGGCTGTAGATAAAGCCACGGCGTCTGGTCAGGCGCGGGTCTTCCGAAGCGCCGTACAGCTCGCTCAGGTAGGTGGCGTTGACGGTCTCCTCGGCATAGCCCAGGCCGCCCAACGAGCGGATCAAAATCAGCGGCGACTTGCCCCACGCACCACCGATTGCGGTCAGCGCCGAACACAGCGCGGAACCCGCCACGGTGAAGATAATGCCTTTGCGCCGGCCCAACTTGTCGACCACCGGCCCAATGGCAAACGCCACCACCGCCGTGCCCACCGCGACCCAGGTCGCGATTTCCGCTTGCTCCACTTCACCCCAGCCGAAGTGCCGGCCAATCTCCGGCAGCAAGGTGCCGAACAGGATGAAGTCATACACCGCAAACACCCAGGCGAAAAACGCGATCCAGGTGGCGAAGCGCACTTCCTGGGACGTCAGTTGCCGGGGTTTCCAGCCAGTCAGGTCAAGCTTGTTGTAGATGGACATGGGTCGCGCCTCAGGGGTGGTTGCAAAGGTTCAGGTACGCGGTTGGCGGCGGATGAAGTCGTCGGCGATTTCGTCGAAGGTGACGAAGCGCACGCCGGCATGGCTCTGGATGTGTTCGATCAGGCGCTCCAGCATCAGCAGCACTTGCGGGCGACCGGACACGTCCGGGTGGATGGTCATGGTGAACACCGCGTGTTCGTGTTCGCGGTAGACCCAATCGAACTGGTCGCGCCACATTTCTTCGAGGTGACGCGGGTTGACGAAACCGTGGCTGTTGGGGGCTTTCTTGATGAACATCATCGGCGGCAGATCGTCGAGGTACCAGTTGGCGGGGATCTCCACCAGGTCGGTTTCTTCGCCGCGCACCAGGGGTTTCATCCAGGTGTCGGGGTGCTGGCTGTAGTCGATCTTGGTCCAGCTGTCGCCCTTGCGCACGTAGTAGGGGTGGAAGTCGTTGTGCATCAGGCTGTGGTCGTACTTGATGCCTTTTTTCAGCAGCAGTTCGTTGGTCACCTTGCTGAATTCCCACCACGGCGCGACATAGCCGGTGGGGCGCTTGCCGGTGACCTGGGTGATCAGTTCGATGGATTTATCCAGGACGATTTCTTCCTGCTCGGCCGTCATCGCGATAGGGTTTTCGTGGCTGTAGCCGTGCACGCCGATTTCGTGACCGGCGTCGGCCACGGCCTTCATCTGTTCCGGGAAGGTTTCCATCGAATGGCCGGGGATGAACCAGGTGGTGCGCAGGCCGTAGCGTTCGAACAGCTTGAGCAACCGTGGCGCGCCGACCTCACCGGCGAACAGGCCGCGGGAGATGTCGTCCGGCGAGTCTTCGCCGCCGTAGGAACCGAGCCAGCCGGCGACGGCGTCAACGTCGACGCCAAATGCACAGAGGATGTCTTTAGCCATGGTGTGTCTCCTTAAACGTTAAGTACGGTTTCGACGGACAACGCCGCGCGCAACAGGCGAGCGTCTTCTCCGGTGGGGGCGCTGAGCAGCAGCCCGGTGGGCAGGCCCTGGGCATCGCGGCCGCTGGGCAGGTTCACGCAGGCCATGTCGAGCAAACTGCCGGGCATGGTCAGGCGCAGGGTGGCGAGATTGGTTTTGACAAACAGGTCGTCGTCGGCCTCCAGCGGTGCCAGGCCTGGCGCGACATGGGCGACGGTGGGAGTGATCAGGATGGCGCCGTCGAGGTCGTCGATCAGTTGCTGTTGCAGGCGGCGGCGTGCGTCGGTCAGGTGGATAAGCTGACTGGCGGGCAGTGCGCGCGCGGCTTCGAGGCGGCGACGTACGCGAGGGTCGAGTTGCTCGGCATCAGGGCCGTCGAGCAGCGCTTCATGCAGGGCAAAGGCTTCGAAGGAACCGAGCCAGCCGTGGTGCTTGATCAGGTCCAGGGTGGCCTGGAAGGTCGCGCATTCACGTTCTTCAACCAGTGCGCCCCGGGCCTTGAGTTGCTCCACGGCGCGCAGCAGATTGTTGCGCACAGCGGGCTCGACGTCCTGTTGCGCCAACACAAAGCGCTGGCCCTTGAGGCTGCGGGCAGCGTGGATCTGGGTACGGCCATGCAGCAGGTCGTCGATGGCCAGTGCATCGCGCACGCTGCGGGTCAGCGGCCCCAGGCTGTCGAGGGTATGGGCCAGGGGGAACACGCCGTCACGGCTGTAGCGTCGGCGGCTGCTGCGGTAGCCCACCAGGCCGTTGAACGCCGATGGGATGCGGATCGAGCCTGCAGTGTCGGTGCCCATGGCGATGGGCACGATCCCGGCCGCCACCGCCACCGCCGAGCCGGACGACGAGCCGCCAGGAATGCGCGGCTCGTCGTCGCCATGGGGATTGTGCGGCGTGCCGAAATGCGGGTTCAGACCCAGGCCGGAATAGGCCAGTTCGCTGAGGTTGGTCTTGCCGACACTGACCATTCCGACGCGGCACAACAGGCCGACCACAGGTGCATCGAGCAACGCGGCAGGCGCGTTGCGGCGATAGGCAGCGCCTGCGGTGGTGACGCTGCCGGCCACATCGAACAGGTCCTTCCAGGCCAGCGGCACACCATCGAACACGCTCAATGGCTGCCCGGCGCGCCAACGGGCAGCCGAGGCTTCGGCTTCACGGCGCGCACGCTCGGCAGTCAGGCTGATAAACACGGCCGGGGCTTGGCTGGCCTTATCGAGTGCCTGTTCGAGGGCTTGCACCGGGTCACTGCGACCGCTGGCAAAATCCTCGGCCATGGAAGTGGCGTCTGACATCGGCTTGATCCTCAAAACGTACATATTAATAAAATGTACATTTTACAAAGGCAGATTCCGTGCCAGTCTGTATCGGCACGTGTGTACGCGATGAGGAAAGTTTGCCCAGAGCAGCGGGATAGATGCTTTTAGACGGCAGGAAAAATCTTGCCAGGACGAGGGAAAACACCTTCAATGAAATAATGTATCTTCTATTAAAAAGTACATTTTGGTGCAGAAAAGTAACATCCTCGCTTTCAAGGCCCCAAAAAAGTGCCACCGACGTGGCGCAGAGTGACAGGCACGACTTATGAGAGAATCCTCGGCCACCTTCCTACAGTCTCCAGAGAAAACGATGAAAGCAGTGTCCGCCTCGGCGTCCCGTTACGCGATGATTCACAAGGTGATGCGTGACGCGATCGTCAACGGCACTGCGCGCCATGGCCTGGTGTTGCTGGAAGCGCCGCTGGCCGAATTGTTCGGCACCAGCCGTGTCCCAGTGCGCAAGGCCCTGGACCTGCTGCATGACGAAGGCCTGATCTGCCGCTTCAACGGCCGGGGTTACCTGATCAATCCCGAAGGCCTGGCCATGGAACCGCTGCGCCTGCCCCTGAGCCATGCACACCTGGGGCTCAACGGTGACGATGAACTGGTGGATACGCGGCCGTTGGGCGAACGTATCGTCGAAGAAATCGGCGCGGCGCTGTCCACCTGCATCGCCTTCGGCCATTACCGCCTCGACGAGCAAGCCGCCGCCGACCACTACAGCGTCAGTCGTGCGGTGGTGCGCGAAGCGCTGATGCGCCTGCGCGACCGTGGCCTGGTGGAAAAGGAGCCCTACTCCCAATGGCTGGCGGGGCCTTTGACGGCGCGGGAAGTCACCGAAGACTACGAACTGCGCGCCTGCCTGGAACCCGAAGCGCTGCGCCAGAGCGCGCCCCACCTCGACCGCGATTTGCTCGAAGCCATGCTGCAGCGCGTGCTGGCCGCCCAGGACAACCCCCACTGCAGCCTGGAGGCCATCGAACAGATCGAGGACGACTTGCACCAACGCTGCCTCGCCGGCCTGCAGAACCGCAAGATCGCGGCGTTGATCCGCCAGGGCCAGAGCCCCATGATCATCAGCCGGATTTTCTACCGCTTGCTGGGGATCGGCGCGGATCCAGCCATGCTGGCCGAACATCGGTTGATATTGGAGCTGCTGCTGCATGGTGCGTTTGATGCGGCGGCGTTGAACCTGCGCGAGCATTTGCAGCGGGCCAGGCAACGTATGTTGCAGCGGTTGAAGGTGCTGTCGGTGTTACCGGAGCAGCCGTTGCCGAGTTATCTGCACAAGATCAGCTGAATTCATGCAATTTGTTGCTAACTCCACCCCGCCATTGAAACCACCACTGCCCCGCCCCATCTAAGCACCATACTTCCTTATGCAGGTGCCCCATGAGCGACCAGCAAGATTTCCCCGATTACGACCTCAACGACTACGCCGACCCCGAAAACGCTGAATCCGCCTCGTCCAATACCGGCCTGGCCCTGCCTGGGCAAAACCTGCCGGACAAGGTCTACATCATCCCGATCCACAATCGGCCGTTCTTCCCGGCGCAAGTGCTGCCGGTGATCGTCAATGAAGAACCGTGGGCCGAAACCCTGGAGCTGGTAAGCAAGTCCGACCACCACTCCCTGGCCCTGTTCTTCATGGACACGCCGCCGGAAGACCCGCGCCACTTCGACACCTCCAGCCTGCCGTTGTACGGCACCCTGGTGAAGGTGCACCACGCCAGCCGCGAGAACGGCAAGCTGCAATTCGTCGCCCAGGGCCTGACCCGCGTACGCATCAAGACCTGGCTCAAGCACCACCGCCCACCGTACCTGGTGGAAGTTGAGTACCCGCACCAGCCCAGCGAGCCGACCGACGAGGTCAAGGCCTATGGCATGGCACTGATCAATGCGATCAAGGAACTGCTGCCGCTCAACCCGCTGTACAGCGAAGAACTGAAGAACTACCTCAACCGTTTCAGCCCCAACGACCCGTCGCCGCTCACCGACTTCGCGGCCGCGCTGACCTCGGCCACCGGTAACGAGTTGCAGGAGGTGCTGGACTGCGTGCCCATGCTCAAGCGCATGGAAAAAGTGCTGCCGATGCTGCGCAAGGAAGTCGAGGTCGCACGCCTGCAAAAAGAACTCTCCGCCGAGGTGAACCGCAAGATCGGCGAGCACCAGCGCGAGTTTTTCCTCAAGGAACAGCTCAAGGTCATCCAGCAGGAGCTGGGCCTGACCAAGGACGACCGCAGCGCGGACGTCGAACAATTCGAGCAACGCCTGGAAGGCAAGGTGCTGCCGGCCCAGGCGAAGAAACGCATTGACGAAGAGTTGAACAAGCTGTCGATCCTCGAGACCGGTTCGCCGGAATACGCGGTGACGCGCAACTACCTGGACTGGGCCACCTCGGTGCCGTGGGGCGTGTATGGCGAGGACAAGCTCGACCTGAAACATGCGCGCAAGGTGCTGGACAAGCACCATGCGGGCCTGGACGACATCAAGAGCCGCATCCTCGAGTTCCTCGCGGTGGGCGCCTATAAAGGCGAAGTCGCCGGCTCCATCGTGCTGCTGGTCGGCCCGCCGGGTGTGGGCAAGACCAGTGTGGGCAAATCCATCGCGGAGTCCCTGGGGCGGCCGTTCTACCGCTTCAGCGTCGGCGGCATGCGCGACGAGGCCGAGATCAAGGGCCATCGCCGTACCTACATCGGCGCGCTGCCCGGCAAGCTGGTGCAGGCGCTCAAGGACGTGGAGGTGATGAACCCGGTGATCATGCTCGACGAGATCGACAAGATGGGCCAGAGCTTCCAGGGCGACCCGGCGTCGGCGCTGCTGGAAACCCTCGACCCGGAGCAGAACGTCGAATTCCTCGATCACTACCTGGACCTGCGCCTGGACCTGTCCAAGGTGCTGTTCGTGTGCACCGCCAACACCCTGGACTCCATCCCCGGCCCGCTGCTGGACCGTATGGAAGTGATTCGCCTGTCGGGCTATATCACCGAAGAAAAAGTCGCCATCGCCAAGCGTCACCTGTGGCCCAAGCAGCTGGAAAAAGCCGGTGTGGCGAAAACCAGCCTGACCATCAGCGACGGCGCCCTGCGCGCACTCATCGACGGCTACGCCCGCGAAGCCGGGGTGCGCCAGTTGGAGAAACAGCTGGGCAAACTGGTGCGCAAGGCGGTAGTCAAGCTGCTGGATGAGCCGGACTCGGTGATCAAGATCGGCAACAAGGACCTGGAAAGCTCCCTGGGCATGCCAGTGTTCCGCAATGAGCAAGTGCTGTCCGGCACCGGCGTGATCACAGGCCTGGCCTGGACCAGCATGGGCGGCGCAACCTTGCCGATCGAGGCCACGCGCATCCATACGCTCAACCGCGGCTTCAAGCTCACTGGGCAATTGGGTGAAGTGATGAAGGAATCTGCCGAAATCGCCTACAGCTACATCAGTTCGAACCTGAAGTCGTTTGGCGGCGATCCGAAATTCTTCGATGAAGCCTTCGTGCACTTGCATGTGCCGGAAGGCGCCACGCCCAAAGACGGTCCCAGCGCCGGGGTGACCATGGCCAGCGCGTTGTTGTCGCTGGCGCGTAACCAGCCGCCGAAAAAAGGCGTGGCCATGACCGGCGAACTGACGTTGACCGGGCATGTGCTGCCGATTGGCGGGGTGCGCGAGAAGGTCATTGCGGCGCGGCGCCAGAAGATTCATGAACTGATCTTGCCGGAGCCGAACCGCGGGAGTTTTGAAGAGTTGCCGGAGTACCTGAAGGAAGGCATGACGGTGCACTTTGCCAAGCGCTTTGCGGATGTGGCGAAGGTGCTCTTCTGACAGCTATCCAGCGCCTGGTAGGCCCCCTGTGGCGAGCAGGCTTGCCCTGCGTTGGGCTGCGAAGCAGCCCCTCTTTAAAGCAGCCCATTTTTCCTGAAAGTGTGGGTCGTTAGTTTTGGGGCTGCTTCGCAGCCCAACGCAGGGCACGCCTGCTCGCCACAACAAGCCTGCTGCCCTGTTGTCACACCTTGTCTCATCTTCGGTTATGCTCGCCCTTCGTCGTGAATGAACGGAGCCCCCATGACCGCTGCCCGCCTGCTTCTCCCCTTGAGCCTTGCCCTGCTGGCCGCGTGCGCCAGTGCACCGAAGCAAAACGTCACCGTGGACAACCAGAGCGCCTGCCCGCTTCAGCTTAAAAGCGGACAAAACCTGACCCTCACCCTCCCGAGCAACCCCACTACCGGTTACCGCTGGGCCATCCAGGATTCCGCCGGCGGCGTACTGCGCGCGTTGAGCCCTGAGGTCTACAGTAGCAGCGAGTCGGGCGTGATCGGCGGCGGCGGCCAATCGACCTGGCGCTTCCAGGCCTTCGCCGCCGGCCAGGGCCGTTTGCGCCTGACCTCCCAGCAACCCTGGGAGCCGGAGGCCGAACCTGTCGAAACCTTTGACTGCACCATTACGGTGAACTGATATGCCTTGGCTGATTCTTGCGTTGATGGGCGCCGGCACGTTCATCTACGGCCTGAGCACCCATGCCACCTTGCTGTGTCTATTGGTCAAGCCGCTGCCGGTACTTGCGCTGCTGGGCTGGCTGCATGATGCGCCGCCCACCGACTATCGACGCTGGATCAGCCTTGGGCTGATTTTTTCCCTGGTGGGGGATGTGCTGCTTGCCTGGCCCGGCGACCTGTTTATCTTTGGCCTGGGGGCGTTCCTGTTTGCGCACCTGGCGTATCTCAAGGCCTATTTCAGTGATTGCCGCCGCCTGGCGCTGCTGCCGCTGCTACTGGCGCTGGGGGTGGGCGCGATCCTGCTGAGCATCCTGATTTCCCACGGCCTGGGCGATCTGCTGATTCCGGTGGTGGTGTATGCGCTGGTGATCAGCGCCATGCTCTGGCGCGCATTGGCACGTTTGGGCAGTGAAGTGCCGCAGCGCTCGGCACTGTTGGCGGCGTCGGGCGCGGCGTCGTTTGTGTTTTCCGACACGCTGATCGGGATCAATCGGTTTGTGGTGGCGTTCGAGGCGGCGCCGTATTTGCTGATCGTCACTTATTGGCTCGGCCAGTGGGGCATCACCGCTTCGGCTTTCCATCAGACAACCCGCGCATCCGAGGGCCAAGTTGGCTAAAATGCCGGCCTTTCCCCCCTCGTCCCCCGGAACAGCCGTGAGCAAAGAACCCGATCGCCTATTCGCCCAGCCCCTGCCCCAGGTGCCGGACTTCGCCTTCAACGAAGACGTGGTGCGGGTGTTCCCGGACATGATCAAGCGCTCGGTGCCCGGTTACCCGACCATCGTCGAGAACCTCGGCGTACTCGCGGCACAATTTGCCCAGCCCAACAGCGTGCTGTATGACCTGGGCTCGTCCCTCGGCGCCGTCACCCAGGCCCTGCGCCGCCATGTGCGCACCGACGGTTGCCGGGTGATCGCGGTGGATAACTCGATAGCCATGGTCGAGCGCTGCCGTGAGTACCTCAATGGCCAGGACTCGATGTTCCAGGAGTTGCTGCCGGTCGAGGTGATCGAGGGCGATATCCTCGCGCTGCAATTTGCCCCGGCCTCGGTGGTGGCGCTGAACTTCACCCTGCAATTCATTGCCCCCGATGAGCGCCTGGCGTTGCTCTCGCGCATCCGCCAGTCGCTGTTGCCGGGTGGTGCGTTGATCCTCTCGGAGAAGCTGCGCTTCAACGATGCCGAAGAACACGCGCTGCTCACCGACCTGCACATCGCGTTCAAACGCGCCAACGGCTACAGCGAACTGGAAATCGCCCAGAAGCGCAGCGCCATCGAAAACGTCATGAAGCCCGACAGCCTCGAAGAACACCGCGAACGCCTGCTGGCAGCCGGGTTCTCGAAAGTCGTGCCGTGGTTCCAGTGTCTTAACTTTGCCTCGTTGATTGCCTTGCCATGATTGATCTTTCCCCCCTCGCCCGCCATCTGGTCGGCACTCCCCTGGCCGTGTGGGCCCAGGGCCTGCAAGCGCAGCTCGACAGCAAGATGGAAAAGGGCCATGGCGACCTGGAGCGTTGGCAGAGTGCGTTGGATGCGCTGCCAAACATCCAGCCCAGCGACGTGGATTTGCTCAACGGCCTGACACTCGATACCGACTGCGACGATGACACCCGCGCGCAGATGCACACTGCATTGATGGGCCTGAGCCCGTGGCGCAAAGGGCCGTTCAACCTGTTCGGCGTGCATGTGGACACCGAATGGCGCTCGGACTGGAAGTGGTCGCGGGTTGCGCCGCACCTGAACTTGAAGGGCAAACGTATCCTCGACGTAGGCTGCGGCAACGGTTACTACATGTGGCGCATGCTTGGCGCCGGCGCTGACAGCGTGATTGGCGTAGACCCGAACTGGTTGTTCTTCTGCCAGTTCCAGGCGGTACAGCGCTACCTGTCCGAGCCCAGGGCCTGGCACCTGCCGTTCCCGTTCGAAGACCTGCCGGCAAACCTGGAAGGCTTCGACACAGTGTTTTCCATGGGCGTGTTCTACCACCGTCGTTCGCCGATCGAACACCTGCTGGCGCTGAAAGACACCCTGGTCAAAGGTGGCGAACTGGTGCTGGAAACATTGGTGGTCGAAGGCGATCAGCAACAAGTGCTGGTGCCGGAAGATCGCTACGCGCAGATGCGTAACGTGTGGTTCCTGCCCTCAGTACCGGCACTGATGCTATGGCTGCGCCGTGCAGGCTTCACTGATGTGCGCTGCGTGGATGTGAGCGTGACCACCGTCGAGGAACAGCGCGGGACGGAGTGGATGAAGTACCAGTCGTTGAGTGACTTCCTCGATCCCGAAGATCACAGCAAGACCATCGAAGGGCTGCCGGCGCCGATGCGGGCGGTGATCATTGCCAGGAAATGACGCTGATACCTCACTGATAAAATAGAGTTCCAAATGTGAGAGGGGGCTTGCCCCCGATGGCGGTGCATCAGTCATAAATATGCTTACTGACACACTGCTATCGGGGGCAAGCCCCCTCCCACCTTTTGATTTCCAGCGTCGTTTAGAGAGCAGATTTGGCCCGGCGCGCCCTGAAGAACTCGCTCAAGACCGTCCCGCACTCCTCAGCCAGCACCCCGCCTTCAAACAACACTCGATGATTCAGAAAGCCCTGGGTAAAAAACTGCCCCTGGCTTTGCACGACTCCCGCCTTGGGCTCCAATGCGCCATACACCACCCGCGCAACCCGTGAATGCACGATCAAACCGGCGCACATGCTGCACGGCTCCAGGGTCACATACAGCGTGCTGCCCACCAGGCGGTAATTGCTGATGGCTTGCGCGGCGGCGCGGATGGCGACCATCTCGGCGTGAGCGCTGGGGTCGTTGCCGCTGATCGGGCAGTTGAAGCCTCGACCGATGATCTCGCCGTCCTGCACCAGCACCGCGCCGACGGGCACTTCTCCCAGCGCGGCGCCTTGGGCGGCGAGGGCCAGGGCTTCGCGCATGAAGTCCTGGTCGCGGCTGCGATCAATGATTGCGGTTGGGCGGATCTGGCGCATTACGCCACCTCGATGGCGGCCATCAGGCCGGTTTCCATATGGTCGATCACGTGGCAATGGAACATCCAGACGCCTGGGTTATCCGCCACCAGTGCCACGCGGGCACGCTCGTTCTTGCCCAGCAGGTAGGTGTCGGTGAAATACGGGATCACCTTGTGCCGGTTCGAGGCGATCACCTTGAAGCTCATGCCGTGCAGGTGGATCGGGTGCTGGTACTGGGTCATGTTCTTCAATTCGAAAATGTAGCTCTTGCCCTTCTCCAGCTTGGCAATCGGGCGGTCGGCGCACGTCTTGTCGGTGATGTCCCAGGCCTTGCCGTTGATCTGCCACAGGCTGGGTGGCTTGCCGTTGTCGGTGTTGACCGAGACCGAACCCACCCACTCGAAATTGAAGTTGAGTTTCTCGGCATTGGCCAGGTCCGGTTCGCTGATCGGGTTGGCGGGCAACGCAGGCGGCCATTCGCCTGGCGCATCGGTGTTGGCGACCGAACGGAAGGTGCCGAGGCGCACCGGACCGTTGCGGATCGACAGTTCCTCACCCACCGGCGGCGCCTTGATCGCCAGGCAGATACGCATACCAGGGCCCAACCAATATTCCTTGCCCAGGGGGCGTGGCTCGATGGGGTTGCCGTCCAGCGCGTAGATCTGCGCTTCAACATCCGGGATGTTGATGCGATAGGTCAGGGTGTTGTCGAGGTTGAGCAACCGCACGCGGGTGATCTGCCCGGCCGGCAAATCGATCACCGCCTGGGACACGCCGTTGATCGTCGACAAACGCCCTGCCGTACCGCCCCGAGCGGCCTCACGCGGGATACTGAATGCGACGAAAGCACCCTCTTCGTCCACATGCCAGCTTTTCAGGCTGAGGGTGCGCTCGTGCTTGAAACCGGTGGGTTCGCGCTCTTCGATGATCAGCGGGCCAACCAGGCCACGGCCAAGTTCTTCGCTGCTGTTCACGTGGGGGTGGTACCAGTAGCTGCCGGCGTCGGGTACGCGGAATTTGTAGTCGAAGTATTCGCCGGGCAGGACCGGCAATTGAGAGACGTAGGGCACGCCGTCCATTTCCAGCGGCAGGCGAATGCCGTGCCAGTGAATGGTGGTGGCGACCGGCAGGTGGTTGATAAAGCGTACCCGCAGCCATTCGCCCTGGCGCACCCGCAACTCGGTGCCCGGCGCCGAAGGGCCGAACGCCCAGGCTTCGGTCTTGTGCCCTGGCACCAATTCCACGTCCAGTGGCGCGGCGATCAGCTCGTAGTCGTGCCCCGCCTCGGCTTCGGCAACTTTCCCCAGCCAGTAGCGGTAGCCGCCACCGGCACCGACGCCCACTACGGCCAGGCCTGCAAGACCACCCAGGATTTGTCGACGGGAAAAGGATCGGGACACAACAACCTCACGTATCGGCCGCAGGCCCAAGGCCTGCAAAGGGCAGATACGATACACCTGCAACGGCTAAACAGTAAGGGTTCGCATGTGGGAGGGGGCAATCCCCTCCCACATTGCAACTGCATCGTTGTTTAGTGCTTGGCGGCAGCCAGGATCAGGGCTTTCATTTCGGCGACAGCGCCTTTGAAACCGACAAACAGCGCATGGGCCACCAGCGCATGGCCGATGTTCAGCTCGTTGATACCCTTGATCGCGGCCACGGCTTCGACGTTATGGTAATGCAGGCCATGGCCGGCGTTGACGATCAGGCCTTGCTTGAGGCCGCAGCTCACACCGTCGATGATGCGTTGCAGTTCCTCGGCCACTTCGGTGGGCGTGGTGGCGTCGGCGTAGCGGCCGGTGTGCAGTTCGATCGCCGGTGCGCCGACACGACGCGAGGCTTCGATCTGGCGCTCGTCGGCGTCGATGAACAGCGAGACTTCACTGCCGATCTTCGACAAGCGCTCCACGGCGGCTTTGATCCGCGCTTCCTGGCCGGCCACGTCGAGGCCGCCTTCGGTGGTCAGCTCCTGGCGGGTTTCCGGCACCAGGCAGATGTGTGCCGGGCGGATGCGCTCGGCGAACTGCATCATTTCTTCGGTAACGCCCATTTCGAAATTCATGCGGGTTTGCAGCACATCCTTGAGCAGCAGCACGTCGCGCTCCTGGATGTGGCGGCGGTCTTCGCGCAGGTGCACGGTGATGCCGTCGGCGCCCGCTTCTTCGGCGTCCAGCGCGGCCTTGACCGGGTCAGGGTAACGGGTGCCCCGGGCCTGGCGCAGGGTGGCGACGTGGTCGATGTTGACGCCAAGAAGAATGCGATTGCTGGTGCTCACGGAAGCGCTCCTGAAAAGGGAAAGAAACGCCGCACAGCATACACGGGGTTGTCAGGGCTTTCGAAACAACTCGCGGCTGACCAGCGGCCGGCCGCCCAGGTGCACGGCCAGGGCCTGGCGCATCAGGCGCTTGGCGGCGGACAAGGCGCCGGGCGCCGTCCAGTCCGCTTCGCTCATGGCCAGCAGCTCGGTGCCCTGGAACAGGCCAGGTTGCAGCAGGTACACGCGCTCCAGGCCGGCGTCCACTTGCAGGCGATACATGCCATCGGCGGCGATGGGCTCGCCGTGCAGGTCGTTGGCCAGTTCGAAGCCGTAGCCCAGGTCGTCGAGCAGGCGCCATTCGAACGCACGCAGCAAGGGTTCCAGGGGACGGCCTTCGGCCAGGGCGAGCAAGGTGGCGGCGTAGTGATCGAATACTGCCGGGTGCGGGTCTTCGGCGGGGAGCAGGCGGATCAGCAGTTCATTGAGGTAAAGGCCGCTGAACAGCGCATCGCCGTTGAGCCAGGCCGAGGTGCCCACGCTTTCCATGCGGCCGACGTTTTGCAGCTCACCCTTGCCGCGAAACTCCACGTCCAGGGCCACGAACGGCCGCGCCAACGTGCCCGCCTTGCCCCGTGCACTGCGCAAGACGGCGCGCAGGCGGCCTTGGGGCGTGAGGAAGTCCACCAGGGCGCTGGTCTCGCGGTAGGCGCGGCTGTGCAGGACGTAGGCGAGTTGGCTGGGGGGTGGGGATTGGGACATGGCTGCTCACTGCTGGAATGCACTTTTGAAAACGACACAAACCTAATGTGGGAGGGGGCCTGCCCCCGATGGCTGTGTGTCAGTCACTTATTTGTCAACTGACCCACCGCTATCGGGGACAAGCCCCCTCCCACATTTTCAGCCCCGCGGTGCATTCAGGACCTTACAGGTCGCCATAGCCCAGGGAACGCAGTGCACGCTCGTCATCGGACCAGCCGCCCTTCACCTTCACCCACAGGTTCAGCATGATCTTGGAATCGAACAGCAATTCCATGTCCTTGCGCGCCTCGGTGCCGATGCGCTTGATACGCTCGCCCTTGTCGCCAATGATGATTTTCTTCTGACCGTCACGCTCGACGAGGATCAGCGCATGGATGTGCAAGGTCTTGCCCTGCTGCTTGAACTCTTCGATTTCCACGGTGATCTGGTACGGCAGCTCCGCACCCATCTGGCGCATGATTTTCTCGCGCACCAGTTCAGCGGCGAGGAAACGGCTGCTGCGGTCGGTGATCTGGTCTTCCGGGAAGAAGTGCTCGTTCTCCGGCAGGTGCTCGGCGATCACGCGCTCCAAGGCATCGAGGTTGTGGCCGTGCTGGGCCGAAATCGGGATGATCTGGGCGTTCGGCAGTTGTTCCTGCAGCCAGCTCAAGTGCGGCATCAGCTCGGCTTTGTCTTCGATACGGTCGGTCTTGTTCAGCGCGACGATCAACGGGCCGGTGACGTACTGCACGCGTTCGAGGACCATCTGGTCTTCGTCGGTCCACTTGGTGCGGTCGACCACGAAGATCACCACGTCGACGTCTTTCAACGCCGCCGAAGCGGTCTTGTTCATGTAGCGGTTCAGGGCTTTCTCGCCACCTTTGTGCATGCCTGGGGTGTCGACGTAGACCGCTTGCACGGTGCCTTCGGTCTTGATGCCCAGCATGTTGTGGCGGGTGGTCTGCGGCTTGCGCGAGGTGATCGCCAGCTTCTGGCCAAGGATGTGGTTGAGCAACGTGGACTTGCCCACGTTCGGGCGGCCGACGATGGCAACATAGCCACAGCGTGTTGCGGTTGAATCAGTCATGGCCATTCTCCACGCCCAGGGCAATCAGTGCTGCGGCGGCCGCTACCTGTTCGGCAATACGACGGCTCACACCCTGACCTCGGCTTTTTTCGTTCAGTAAGGTGATTTCACATTCCACGAAGAACACGCGGCAATGGGGCTCACCCTGGATATCCACCACTTCGTAGCGTGGCAGTTCGCACCCGCGGGACTGCAAAAATTCCTGCAGGCGGGTCTTGGGATCTTTGTTGGTGTCGACCAGCGTGAGGCTTTCGATCTCGGAGGTCAGCCAGGCAGTGACACGTTCCTTGGCGGCTTCCATGCCGGCATCGAGGTAGATGGCACCGATCAGCGCTTCAAGGGCATCGGCCAGGATCGACTCGCGACGAAAACCACCACTCTTCAACTCGCCGGACCCCAGGCGCAGGTACTCGCCCAGGCCGAAGCCACGGGCCAGCACGGCCAGGGTCTCGCCCTTCACCAGGCGCGCACGCAGGCGCGACAACTGGCCTTCACGGGCTTGGGGGAAGCGCTCGAACAGCGCCTCACCGGCGACGAAGTTGAGGATGGCATCACCGAGGAATTCCAGGCGCTCGTTGTTACGCCCGGCAAAGCTGCGGTGTGTGAGGGCAAGGACCATCAGTTCCTGATCCTTGAAGGTGTAGCCGAGCTGGCGCTCGAGACGTGCTAGAGAAACGGTCACGGTTTATCCATATCTAGTTGGTGGCACCGGCGGCCATCGACGATTGACGCAGTGTTCAAATTCAAATCCTGGTTGGTGCCGCATGAGGCAGGACCGATTTGTCCCCACCCCAGAAAAGCATTCGGCGCTGTGATCACAGCGCCGCCTGTATTACTTGATCAGCCCGATCCGCGAGAAGTTCGGCAGGTGGCTGAGTTTGGGTTCCGGCCAGCTCATCCAGACCGCAAAGGCCTTGCCGACGATATTCTGGTCGGGAACCATGCCCAGCAGGTCCTTGGGAATGTTGGGGTCATCCCAGTACCGGCTGTCATTGGAGTTGTCGCGGTTGTCGCCCATCATGAAGTAGTGCCCGGCCGGAACCTTCCACTGCCCATCAGGCTGGGCACGGTAGCGGCTCATTTCCTTGCGGATTTCGTGCTCCACCGCACCGAGCTTTTCCTGGTACAGCTCGGCGCTGCCCAGGCTGTTCGGCTCGGAACCCAGCAGCTTTTCAGCCACCGACTCACCATTGATGAACAGGCGCTTGTCACTGGTGTAGCGAATCACGTCGCCCGGCAAACCAACCACACGCTTGATGTAGTTGACATTCGGGTCGCTCGGGTAGCGGAACACCATTACATCGCCGCGCTGCGGGTCACCGACTTCGATGACCTTCTTGTCGATCACCGGCAGGCGAATGCCGTAGGAAAACTTGTTCACCAAGATGAAGTCGCCCACGTCCAGGGTAGGCTTCATCGACCCCGACGGGATCTGAAACGGCTCCACCAGGAAAGAACGCAGCACCAGCACGATGAACAACACCGGGAAGAACGACTTGCCGTATTCAACCAGCAAAGGCTCTTTGTTCAGCTTCTCGATCACCACGCCATCGGGCTGGCTGACGCTGCCCTGATAGGCCGCGATAGCCGCCCGCCGACGCGGGGCGAAGAACACCAGATCGAGCAACGCCAGGAGACCGCAAACGGCAACGGCGATGACCAGCAACAGCGGGAAATTTAGCGACATAGGACCTAACTATCCAACCTGAGCACCGCAAGGAAGGCTTCTTGTGGAACTTCCACGTTACCTACTTGCTTCATGCGTTTTTTACCGGCCTTTTGCTTCTCAAGCAGCTTGCGCTTACGGCTTACGTCACCGCCGTAGCATTTGGCCAGTACGTTCTTTCTGAGTGCCTTGACGGAGGTCCGCGCAATGATCTGCCCGCCAATGGCGGCCTGGATCGCGACGTCGAACATCTGGCGCGGAATCAGTTCTTTCATCTTCTCGGTCAACTGGCGACCTTTATAGTGCGCGTTGTCCTTGTGCACGATCAGTGCCAGGGCATCGACCTTGTCGCCGTTGATCAGCACATCCAGTTTCACCAGATTAGCCGATTGGTAACGGTCGAAATGGTAATCCAGCGAAGCATAGCCGCGACTGGTGGATTTGAGACGGTCGAAGAAGTCCAGCACCACCTCGTTCATCGGCATGTCGTAGGTCACCTGGACCTGGGTGCCGAGGAACAGCATGTCGCGCTGTACGCCACGTTTCTCGATGCACAGGGTGATAACGTTGCCCAAGTGTTCCTGCGGCACCAGGATATTGGCGCGCACGATCGGCTCGCGCATGTCTTCGATCGCCGAGAGATCCGGGAGCTTGGACGGGTTGTCGACGTAAATCGTTTCACCGGTTTTCAGCAACAACTCAAAAATAACGGTCGGCGCAGTGGTGATCAGGTCCAGGTCGTATTCGCGCTCGAGGCGCTCCTGGATGATTTCCATGTGCAGCATGCCCAGGAACCCGCAACGGAAGCCGAAGCCCAGGGCGTCGGAGCTCTCCGGGGTGTACTGCAACGACGAGTCGTTGAGGGTCAGCTTCTGCAGGGCTTCGCGGAAGTCTTCGAAATCGTCGGAGCTGACCGGGAACAGGCCGGCGTAGACCTGCGGCTGGATGCGCTTGAAGCCTGGCAGCACGTCGACGTCCGGCGTGGAACTCAGGGTCAGGGTGTCACCTACCGGTGCGCCGTGAATATCCTTGATGCCGGCGATGATGAAGCCCACTTCACCGGCTTTCAGATCAACGGTCGCGGTGTGCTTGGGGTTGAATACACCGACGCTGTCCACCAGATGGATCTTGCCGGTGGACTTGACCAGGATCTTGTCGCCCTTCTTCACGCGGCCATGGCGCACGCGCACCAGGGACACAACGCCCAGGTAGTTGTCGAACCAGGAGTCGATGATCAACGCTTGCAGCGGATCTTCGTAGTTGCCGGTCGGCGCAGGGATGGTGTGCACCAGGCGCTCGAGCACTTCGTCGACACCCAGGCCGGTCTTGGCGCTGCAGGTGACGGCGTCGGTGGCGTCGATGCCGATGATCTTCTCGATCTCTTCCTTGACGCGCTCAGGCTCGGCCTGGGGCAGGTCGATCTTGTTCAGCACGGGCATGACTTCCAGGCCCTGCTCGATCGCGGTGTAGCAGTTGGCAACCGACTGCGCCTCCACGCCCTGGCCGGCGTCCACCACCAGCAGGGCACCTTCACAGGCCGCCAGGGAACGGCTGACTTCGTAGGTGAAGTCGACGTGGCCCGGGGTGTCAATGAAGTTCAGCTGGTAGGTGATACCGTCTTTGGCCTTGTAATACAGAGTAACGCTGTGGGCCTTGATGGTGATGCCGCGCTCGCGTTCGAGGTCCATGGAGTCCAGGACCTGGGCTTCCATTTCGCGCTCGGCAAGGCCACCGCACATTTGGATAAACCGGTCGGCCAGCGTCGACTTGCCATGGTCAATGTGGGCGATGATGGAGAAATTGCGGATATGACTCAAATCACTCACGGATCAACACTCAAAAAGGCTGCAGGCAGATTGCCCGCTGAAAAATAGCCGGGAATTGTACCTGATGCTCAGGCCAGACGTCATCTTTGGTGACCAGAACAAAAATGCCCCGATCTCTCGACCGGGGCATTTTTTGATCATAAGCGCGACATCAGCCGGCTCGACGCAACAGCCAGAACCCGGCCAGGGCGCAGATGCCAGTGGGCACCAGCACCGCAAACAGCGGCGAGAAGCCAAACACCAGGCTCGAAGGGCCAAGCAGGTCCTGGGCGATGCGGAAGGTGAAGCCCACCAGCACACCCGTGAATACACGCTGGCCCAGGGTCACCGAACGCAGCGGGCCGAAAATGAAGGAAATCGCCATCAACACCAGTGCGGCGGTCACCACCGGTTGCAACACCTTGACCCAGAATGCCAGCCAGTAGCGGCCGTTGTTCAGGCCCTGGTCCTTCAGATAGTGGATATAACCCCACAACCCGGAGATGGGCAGGCTTTCCGGGATCATCACCACGGTATTCAGCAACTCCGGCTTGAGGGCGATATCCCATTCCTGGCTCGGTACGTTGATCACTTCGGTGCTGGCCTTGGTGCCTTGGCCAATATTGCGGAAGTAGGTAGTGGTTACATCGCTGAGTTGCCACTTTTCGCCACCGTACTGCGCACGTTTGGCGAAGCTGGACTCCAGCAGGTGACGCTCCTTGTCGAACGTGTAACGGGTCACACCAATCAACAGTCCGCCGGGCTGCACGGCGTTGATGTGGATGAACTCATCGCCCTGGCGGTGCCACAGGCCATGCTTGGAGCTTTGCGCATCGCCTGACCCCTGGGCCAGGGCACGATTGGCCTGGGCAGTGGTTTCGGCTGGTGGCGCGACGTATTCGCCGATCAGCACGCTGCAGGCCATCAGCAGCAGCATGGGCTTCATCACCGCCCAGACGATACGACCAATGGACACGCCAGCAGCGCGCATGATGGTCAGTTCGCTATTGCTGGCCAGGCTGCCCAGGCCGATCAGGCAGCCGATCAGCGCGGCCATCGGCATCATGTCGTAGAGGCGACGCGGCGCGGTGAGGGCCACATAGCTCAGCACGTCCCACACGGTGTAGGTGTCGCTGACATTGCTCACTTCATCGATGAAGGCGAACAACGACGCCAGACCGAGGATGATGCCCAGTACCGCCAGGATGGCGATCAGTACGCTGCTACCAATGTAGCGATCGAGCTTAGCCACGAGCCAACTCCTTCTGGCCACGACGGCTCATCATTTTCAAACGGATCGGTTCCCAGTAGAGCAGCCCCAGGCCGATCAATAGAAACATCCCATGCACCCACCACAGGCCCAGGGTCGGCGACAACTTGCCCTTCTCCAGGGAGCCACGGGCGGAAATCAGGATGGTCAGGTAGGCCATGTACAACAGGATTGCCGGCAACAGCTTGAGGAAGCGGCCCTGGCGCGGGTTGACGCGAGACAGCGGCACGGCCATCAAGGTCACGATGAACACCAGCAGCGGCAGGGAGAGTCGCCATTGCAACTCGGCGATGGAACGCAGTTCCTTGCTGCCCCACAGATCAGGCGTCGGGATGGCATCACGGTCGGTGACTTCGTCGCTGATGTCCGGACGAGCCAGCATCACGCCATAGGTGTCGTACTTGATCGCGCGGTAATCGGCCATGCCCGGGCTGCCGTCATAGCGGTAGCCATTTTCCAGGATCAGGTAGCGGCTGCCATCAGGACGGACTTCCTGGCGCCCCGAATCGGCCACCAGCACGGAAATGCCACGGTCTTTCTTGTCCTGGCCCAGGCGTTTCTCGGAGATGAACACGCCGCCCAGGTTGGCGCGGTCGTCGGTCAGGGTTTCGGTGTAGGTCACCCGGGAACCGTCATTGAGCGCCTGGAAGCGACCGGGTTCGAGGGTGTCGAACTCGGTCATCGCGTCCTGCTTGTTCAGTACCAGCTGGAACTGCAGGGCACCCTGGGGCGCCAGGCTCAGGCTCAGCCAGGCCACGATCAGCGCGATGCCGGCGGCCGGGATCATGGTCATGCCCAACAGGCGCTGCTGGCTCATGCCGGTGGCCGAGAGTACGGTCATTTCGCTTTCGAGGTACAGGCGGCCATAGGCCAGCAGTATCCCGAGGAACAGGCCCAACGGCAGGATCAACTGCAGGAAGCCCGGCAGGCGAAAGCCCATGATCAGGAACAGCGAACCCGGGTCCAGGGCGCCGGAGGCAGCCTGGGCCAGGTATTTGACGAAACGACCACTCATGATGATGACCAGCAGCACCGCACTCACGGCACTCAGGGTCAACAGGACTTCGCGGGACAGATAACGGAAGACGATCAAACCAGACACTCCAGGGTTGTCAGGCTAAGGCGGCCAAACAAGCAAGCATACCGAGACAGCCCATTTACACAGGGCCGGCTAAAAAGATGGCGCATTATCCTGTGATTGACCGCGCCTGTCACGGAGCTTGCTCGTGCACACGCACAAAGCGTGCACCAAGGGTTGTCAGGCTCCGTCGGCGAGGTTCAAACTGCGGCCTTTGTCGCCGGCGGCTTACACGGCTGCCTGGTATTAAAGCCGGAGTACAGACTCTTGGCCAACCGACCTTTATAAGGGACCCGAAAATGGAACTGGTTGTAAAAAGCGTTAGCCCCGAAACGTTGAAAACCGCCACCCTCGTGGTCGCCATCGGCGAAGGCCGCAAGCTCGGCGTGGCCGCCAGGCAACTCGACGAACTCAGCGGCGGCGCCATCAGCGCGGTGCTCAAGCGCGGCGACCTGGCCGGCAAAGTCGGCCAGAGCCTGCTGCTGCAAAGCCTGCCCAACCTGAAAGCCGACCGCGTATTGCTGGTGGGCGTGGGCAAGGACGCCGAACTGGGTGACCGTCCGTTCCGCAAAATCATCAGCGGCATCTTCAGCACCCTCAAGGGCCTGGGCGGCAGCGACGCGACGCTGGCCCTCGACGAAGTCGTGGTCAAAGACCGTGACAGTTATGGCAAGACCCGCCTGCTGGCCGAGAGCCTGGTAGACGGCGGCTATATCTTCGACCAGTTCAAGAGCACCAAGACCGAACCCCGCGCCCTGAAGAAAATCACCCTGCTGACCATCAAGGCCGCCCAGGCTGAAGTCCAGCGCGCCGTGACCCACGCCACGGCCATCGCCAACGGCATGTCGTTCACCCGTGACCTGGGTAACCTGCCGCCGAACATCTGCCACCCGACTTTCCTCGGCGAACAGGCCAAGGCGCTGGGCAAAGAGTTCAAGGGCCTGAAAGTCGAAGTGTTCGACGAGAAGAAGATCAAGGAACTGGGCATGGGCTCGTTCTATGCCGTGGGCCAGGGCAGCGACCAGCCGCCACGCCTGATCGTGATGCAATACAACGGCGGCAAGAAGTCCGAGAAGCCTTACGCCCTGGTGGGTAAAGGCATCACCTTCGACACCGGCGGCATCAGCCTCAAGCCGGGCCTGGGCATGGACGAGATGAAGTACGACATGGGCGGCGCCGCCAGCGTGTTCGGCACCCTGCGTGCCGTGCTGGAACTCAAGCTGCCGATCAACCTGGTGTGCATCCTGGCCTGTGCCGAGAACATGCCGAGCGGTGGCGCGACCCGTCCGGGCGACATCGTCACCACCCTGAGCGGCCAGACCGTCGAAATCCTCAACACCGACGCCGAAGGCCGCCTGGTGCTGTGCGATGCCCTGACCTACGCCGAGCGCTTCAAGCCGCAGGCTGTGATCGACATCGCCACCCTGACCGGCGCGTGCATCGTCGCCCTCGGCTCCCACACCTCCGGCCTGCTGGGTAACAGCGACGAGCTGATCGAGCAATTGCTCAGCGCCGGTAAAGCCGCCGACGACCGCGCCTGGCAACTGCCGCTGTTCGATGAGTACCAGGAACAGCTGGACAGCCCGTTCGCCGACATCGCCAACATCGGTGGCCCGAAAGCCGGCACCATCACCGCGGCCTGCTTCCTGTCGCGTTTTGCCAAGAACTTCAACTGGGCGCACCTGGACATCGCCGGCACGGCCTGGACCAGCGGCGGCAAGGACAAGGGCGCCACTGGCCGTCCGGTGCCGCTGCTGACCCAGTACCTGCTGGATCGCGCCAAGGCCTGAAACTGAAGATTCCGGGGCGACGCGTATGTCGCCTCGGTCTCGGGAACCGCAATGACTCAAGTCGACTTCTACATACTGCCCAGCGCCGATCCGCTCGCGCGCCTGGACTTTGCCTGCAAACTCACCGAAAAAGCCTGGCGCATGGGCCACCGCATCTACCTGCATTGCAGCGATGCTGCCCAACGCGATGAGCTGGATGCCCGCCTGTGGCGCTTCAAGGGCGAAAGCTTCGTACCCCATGGCCCCGCCGAGTCTGAACCTGAAGGGCTGGTGGTGCTCGGTTTGGGCGACAGTTGTGGCGATCACCATGACCTGTTGGTCAACCTGGACCTGAAAGTGCCGCCGTTCGCCAAGGCGTTTGCCCGTGTGGCCGAGGTGGTGGTGGAAGATCCGGCTATTCGTCAGGCCGCGCGGGAGAGTTTCCGTTTCTACCGCGAACAGGGCTATCCTCTCCAGGATCACCGGCTACAACGACTTTGAGTAAATGATGGACACGCCAAACCCGCTGAAAAAAGATGACCACCTGCTGGACGACCTGGAGTCGATCCGTCAGTTACTGGGTGATGATGACTTGCAACCGCCGCTGTTGACCGAAACGGTCGAGGGCGAGGTACAGATTCCGCTGCTGTTCGACATGGTCGGCGGCAAACCTGTCGCGCCGGAGCCGGTTGTCGAAGCACCCGCCGTCGCACCTGCCCCCGCTGAAAAAGGGCCCGACGCCCTGCTACTGCACCTGGACAACGAACTGCGCGCCGCCGCACAACTGATCATGCAGGACGTGATCGACGACTTTGCCCCGCATATCGAAACCGAGATCAAGCGGCGACTGGATGCGCGGATGGAGCGGCTGCTCAGCCAGTACCAGTCCTGAGCCTTGCATAATCTCCCTGTGGAAGGGGCAAGCCCCCTCCCACATTTGATTCGCACAAGTCTTCAACTCGCCCTCAGCTCCCAGCCCCGTTATACTTGCCGGCTTTCCTGAATTAATGCCAACTAGGGTCCCGCCGCGCATGGATAAGACCTACCAGCCGCACGCCATCGAAACTTCCTGGTACAACACCTGGGAATCCGAGAATTATTTCGCCCCGCAAGGCGCGGGCGATTCCTACACCATCATGATTCCGCCACCGAACGTCACTGGCAGCCTGCACATGGGCCATGGCTTCAACAATGCGATCATGGATGCCTTGATCCGTTTCCGCCGCATGCAGGGCCGCAACACCCTGTGGCAACCGGGCACCGACCACGCCGGTATCGCCACCCAGATGCTGGTGGAACGCCAACTCGAAGCCACCGGCCAGAACCGTCATGACCTGGGCCGCGAGAAATTCCTGGAAAAAATCTGGGAATGGAAGGACCAGTCCGGCGGCAATATCAGCCGTCAGATCCGTCGCCTCGGTTCGTCCGTAGACTGGAGCCGCGAACGCTTCACCATGGACGATGGCCTGTCGGAAGCCGTGAAAGAAGCCTTCGTGCGCCTGCATGAAGACGGCTTGATCTACCGCGGCAAGCGCCTGGTCAACTGGGACACCAAGTTGCACACGGCGATTTCCGACCTCGAAGTGGAAAACCACGACGAGAAAGGTTTCCTGTGGAACCTCAAGTACCCGCTGGCCGATGGCGCCAAGACCGCCGAAGGCAACGACTACCTGATCGTCGCCACCACGCGTCCGGAAACCATGCTCGGCGACGCCGCCGTGGCGGTTAACCCGAATGATGAACGCTACCAGGCGCTGATCGGCAAGTTCGTCGAGCTGCCGCTGGTGGGCCGCCGTATCCCGATCATCGCGGACGACTATTGCGACCCTGAATTCGGCACCGGCTGTGTGAAAATCACCCCGGCCCACGATTTCAACGACTACGAAGTCGGCAAGCGCCACAACCTGCCGCTGCTGAACATCTTCGACAAGAACGCTGCCGTGTTGCCGGCCTGCCAGGTGTTCAATCTGGACGGCACGCTGAACGAAACTGTCGATGGCAAGATCCCGGCTGAATACGCCGGCCTCGACCGGTTCGAAGCACGCAAGCAGATCGTTGCCGCCTTCGACGCCGCGGGTTTGCTGGTGAGCGTTGACGACCACGGCCTGAAAGTGCCGAAGGGCGACCGCTCCGGCACCGTGATCGAGCCGTGGCTGACCGACCAATGGTACGTCTCCACCAAGCCGCTGGCCGAACCGGCCATTGCCGCCGTGGAAGATGGCCGCATCCAGTTCGTACCCAAGCAGTACGAAAACATGTATTTCTCGTGGATGCGCGACATCCAGGATTGGTGCATCAGCCGTCAACTGTGGTGGGGCCACCGCATTCCGGCCTGGTACGACGAGTCGGGCAAGGTCTATGTAGGCCGCGACGAAGCCGAAGTGCGTGCCAAGCACAACCTGGGTGCCGACGTTGCGCTGCAGCAGGACAACGACGTACTGGACACCTGGTTCAGTTCGGGCCTGTGGACCTTCTCCACCCTCGGCTGGCCGCAGCAGACCGAATTTCTGAAGAAATTCCACTCCACCGACGTACTGGTCACTGGCTTCGACATCATTTTCTTCTGGGTTGCCCGGATGATCATGCTGACCATGCACCTGGTGAAAAACGAGGACGGCACGCCGCAGGTACCCTTCAAGACCGTGTACGTGCACGGCCTGGTACGTGATGGCCAAGGCCAGAAGATGTCCAAGTCCAAGGGTAACGTGCTGGACCCGCTGGACATCATCGACGGCATCGACCTGGAAACCCTGGTGCAGAAACGCACCTCGGGCCTGATGCAGCCGAAACTGGCGAAGAAGATCGAGAAGCAGACCCGCGACGAATTCGCCGATGGCATCGCCAGCTACGGCACCGACGCCCTGCGCTTCACCTTCTGCTCGCTGGCATCCACCGGTCGCGACATCAAGTTCGACATGGGCCGCGTCGAAGGCTATCGCAACTTCTGCAACAAGATCTGGAACGCGGCGCGCTACGTGCTGGATAAAGGCGAAGACTGCGGCCAGAACGGCGAAGCCGTCGAACTGAGCCTGGCCGATCGCTGGATCATCTCGCAGCTGCAACGCACCGAAGCCGAAGTGACCCGCCAGCTCGACCAGTTCCGTTTCGACCTGGCCGCACAGGCCCTGTATGAGTTCATCTGGAACCAGTATTGCGACTGGTACCTGGAACTGTCCAAGCCTGTGCTGTGGGACGAGAACGCCCCGATCGAACGCCAGCGCGGCACACGTCGCACCCTGGTGCGCGTACTCGAAGTCGCGCTGCGCCTGGCGCACCCGTTCATGCCGTTCATCACCGAAGAAATCTGGCAGCGCCTGGCGCCACTGGCCGGTATCGAAGGCAAGACCATCATGCTGCAACCTTGGCCGGTGGCCAACGAAGCGCGCATCGATGAGGCGGCCGAAAGCGATATCGAATGGCTCAAGACCCTGATGATGGGCACGCGTAACATCCGTGCCGAAATGAACATCGGGCCGGGCAAACCATTGGCAGTGTTCGTAAAGAACGCCAGTGCCGAGGACCTGCGTCGTCTCGCCGAGAACGATGCGCTGCTCAAGAAGCTGGCGAAGCTGGAGTCGATCACCGTATTGGCGGCCGGCGAAGAAGCACCGCTGTCCGCGACCGCACTGGTTGGCGAGATGGAAGTGCTGGTGCCAATGGCCGGCCTGATCGACAAGGGTGCCGAACTGGCCCGCCTCGACAAGGAAATCGCGCGCCTGCAAGGCGAAGTGCAGCGGGTGGGTGGCAAGCTGTCCAACGCGGCGTTCGTCGACAAGGCGCCGGCTGAAGTGATCGAGAAGGAACGCGCCAAGCTGGCCGAGGCCGAACAGGCCCTGGGCAAACTGGCGGAGCAACATGCGCGGATTTCCAGCCTGTAAAATGGAACCTGTGTAAAAAAGAGGCCTTCGGGCCTCTTTTTTGTGTGGAACTAGCCAATACCTGACTGGCAATACGGTCAATGTGGGAGGGGGCTTGCCCCATCGGGGGCAAGCCCCCTCCCACATTTGACCGGGACAGGCTCAGGATGTGTGACAATGCCCACCACTTTGAGCCAACACCAGAATCATCATGACCGCCCCCAGCACGCCAAAACCTCCGCGCAAGAAGCCTAAAACCGCAGCCACGGCCAAACCCGTCGTGCCGCGCAAAGAGGCCACCCTGCATCCGCGCAACCGCCACACAGGGCGTTACGACTTCCCGGCGCTGATCAAGACTACGCCGGAACTGGCGCAATTCGTGATCATCAACCCTTATGGGAAAGAGAGCATCGACTTTGCCAGCCCCGATGCGGTGCGGGTGTTCAACCGTGCACTGTTGAAGGCGTTCTACGGCATCCAGCATTGGGACATCCCGGCCGACTACCTTTGTCCACCAGTGCCGGGGCGTGCGGACTACGTACACTTCCTCGCCGACCTGCTGGCCAGCACCAATGACGGCAAGATCCCGCGCGGTTCGATCGTCAAGGTGCTGGACATCGGCATGGGCGCCAACTGCGTCTACCCGCTGATTGGCTACATGGAGTACCGCTGGAACTTCCTCGGCTCCGAGGTCGACCCTATCGCCGTGGCTGCGGCCAAGGCCATCGTGCAGTCCAACGACCTGAGCAAGGTCATCCAGCTGCGCCAGCAAACCAACCCCAAGCAGATCCTGCTGGGCTTGCTGGAGCCAGGTGAGCGCTTCGACCTGACGATGTGCAACCCGCCGTTCCATGCCTCCATGGACGAAGCGACCAAGGGCAGCGAACGCAAATGGCGCGCCCTGGGCAAGGCCGATCCCAAGCGCAAGTTGCCGGTGCTGAACTTCGGTGGCCAATCGGCTGAACTGTGGTGCGAAGGCGGTGAAGCGCGCTTTGTGACGCAGCTCATCGCTGAAAGTGCGCATTTTGCCCACAAGGTGTTGTGGTTCAGTTGCCTGGTGTCAAAAGCGTCGAACTTGCCCGCGATCGAGACGGCGTTGAAAAAAGCCGGCGTGCTGGAAAGCCAGGTGGTGGAGATGTCCCAGGGACAGAAGCAGAGTCGCTTCGTGGCCTGGACCTTCCAGACCAAGAACGAGCAGCAGATCTGGCGCCAGCGCTGGGTGCGCTAGGCACAAATTGCAGGCAACAAAAAACCGTGCCCGGATCGCTCCGGAGCACGGTTTTTTTTGCTGCGTCTTACTTGTTAACAGCGTCGGTCAGGCCTTTGGCCACAACCAGCTTGATAACTTTCTTGGCAGCGATTTCGATGGCGGCGCCGGTCGAAGGGTTACGGCCAGTACGGGCAGGACGCTCGGTCACTTTCAGTTTGCCAACGCCTGGCAGAGTGATTTCGCCGCCGTTTTCCAGCTGGTCAGCAACAACTTGGCTCAGTTGGTCCAGCAGAGCGCGCACGGTAGTTTTCGGTGCGTCTACTGCTTCAGCCAGGTCAGCGATCAGTTGGTCTTTAGTAATAGCCATTGTGGTGTTCCTTCCCTATCAAATTCATATGGATTGCAGAGTGCAGTGTCAGCCGTCGAGCCCGACCGTCACGGCCTGGCACCCCCGGCTATAACCACGGAGATCGGGGTTATAGATGCTTGAAACGGGGATTGGTTCGACCTGACAGATGCTGAATGCACGCTTATCGCCGAGACTTGGCGTAAGACGGGGCAAAACTAGCACAGAGACGGGGAAATATCCGCCTCTACCTACCCATTTGGTCAGCTTTATCGCTCTAAACCGTGAAAAAAAGGCATATGCCCCGTCGGAAGGTGCCCAAAACACCCTTCGAAGCACGTCTTGGCCAATGGTGCGGTACACTTGGCGACTTTTCGGGGAGGCCCACCGCTCCCCTCTCAACCAGCCGAGAAGCCTATGCCGATCCGTCATTGCATCGTCCACCTGATCGACAAAAAACCCGACGGCACACCTGCAGTTCTCCATGCCCGCGACTCCGAGCTTGCCGAGTCGGCCGCCATCGAGAACATGCTTGCCGACCTCAACGAGAGCTACAACGCCAAACAAGGCAAGGCCTGGGGTTTCTTCCATGCCGAGTCCGGCGCGCACCCGTTCAGCGGCTGGTTGAAGGAGTATTTCGACGGCGGGCAGGACTTCACCACGTTCAGCCGCACCGCCGTCGAGCACCTGCAGAAGCTGATGGAAGAGTCCAACCTCTCCACCGGTGGCCACGTGCTGTTCGCCCACTACCAGCAAGGCATGACCGACTACCTGGCCATCGCCCTGCTGCACCACAGCGAAGGCGTGGCGGTGACCGACGAGCTGGACGTGACCCCATCCCGTCACCTGGACCTGGGCCAACTGCACCTGGCGGCGCGGATCAACGTGTCCGAGTGGCAGAACAACAAGCAGTCCAAGCAGTACATCTCGTTTATCAAGGGCAAGAACGGCAAGAAGGTGTCGGAATACTTTCGCGACTTCATCGGCTGCCAGGAAGGCGTCGACGGCCCAGGAGAGACCCGCACCCTGCTCAAGGCCTTCAGCGACTTCGTTGAAAGCGAAGACCTGCCCGACGAATCCGCCCGCGAAAAGACCAAGACCCTGGTGGACTACGCCAGCAGCCAGGCCAAGCTTGGCGAACCCATGGGCCTGGAAGAACTCTCGGGGTTGATCGATGAAGATCGGCCAAAGGCGTTCTACGACCATATCCGCAACAAGGATTACGGCCTCTCGCCGGAGATTCCGGCGGATAAACGCACCCTCAACCAGTTCCGTCGCTTCACCGGCCGCGCCGAGGGCCTGTCCATCAGCTTTGAAGCACACCTGCTGGGGGACAAGATCGAGTACGACGAAGCCGCCGGCACCTTGATCATCAAGGGCCTGCCGACCCAGCTGACCGACCAGCTCAAGCGCCGTAACTGATGCTGGGCGGGGTTTTCAAGAAAGTCCTGCTGGTATTGCTGGTGGTGGTGGTGATCCAGAACTGGGGCAAGATCGAGCGGGTGTTCAACCCATCGCAGTTAGCCCCTGAACAAGTGCGCGCTTCGGCGCGCGTGGTGCTGTATGCCACCGCGTGGTGCGGGTACTGCAAGCAGATCCGCCGTTTCCTGGACCAGAAAGGCATCCCCTACCAGGCGTTCGATATCGAGAAAGACGCCCAGGCGCGCAAGACGTATGAGGCGTTGGGCGGCGGCGGGATTCCGTTTGTGGACGTGAACGGCACGCTGATTCGCGAGTACAGCCCCGAGAAGATCATGGCGGCGCTGAAGTAATCAGCGCACCACGATCATGCGCCCCAGCACCTGGTGCTGTTCAAAACCGAGAACCGCCTGCAAGACATTCAGCACAGCCTGTGGGTCTTTGCTCGGGAAGCTGCCGCTGACGCGCCTGGCGCCCATCTCTTCGTTAAGCAACAGGATACGACCGGGGAAGTAACGGCCCAGGTCCTTCACTACGTCCGCCAAGGGCGCCTTGTAGTAGTTGAGCCAGCCGTCGCGCCAGGCCAGGCGTGATTCGCTGTCGACCCCATGCATTGGTTCGGCAATGCCATCGGCGTAGGCCACTTGCTGGCCGGCGGTAAGAACCTGCTGTTGGCCCTGCTTTGACGGCGTCACGCCAACCCGTCCGGACAACACCGTCACCTGGGCGCCTGCCGGTTGCAGGCGCACTTCGAACTGGGTGCCCAGCACCCGCGCTTCACCGCTGCCCGCCGCCACCACGAAGGATTGCCCGGTGTGGGTCACGCTGAAAAAGCCGGCCCCGCGACGCAATTGGATACGCCGCTCGCCATGGTTGAAATCCACGGCGATGGCGCTGTCAGCGTCCAGGGTGACTTGGGAGTTGTCGGCCAGCGTGACGGTTTTGATTTCCCCGGGTGCCGTCACGTAGTCAGCGCCAAGGTCATCGACCCAGCGCGACGGCTGCCAACCAGCCCCCATGGACACCATCACCACCAGGCAGGCAGCCATGGCCAACGCCCCGGACCAACGCAGCACCCGCGAACGCTTCGGGGTGTTCATCGCATTGAGGTAGCCCTGCAAGGCCATGGCTTCTTCGTCCGCCAGCTTGCGCGCCGGGACTTCGCTCAACTCCCACAGCACCTGGGCCTGGGAATAGGCCTCGACATGTGCAGCGTCGGCCCGCAGCCACTGGCTGAACGTGGCCTGGTCGCCACTGCTGGGCTGGTCGTGCAGCAGGCTCAACCAGGCCAGGGCCGCTTGTTCCTGGGCGGGCGTGGGGGTGACGTTCACGGTGCTTTCCCTGGCGTGCGTGGGGATGAGGGGTCGCGAAGGCTGGCTTTGCAGGCTTCGAGGGCACGCATCATATGTTTTTCCACGGCACTTTGGGACAGGCCCATGGCCTTGGCGATTTGCGCGTACTTGCGCCCGTGGATGCGGTTGAGCAGGAAAATCTGCCGCGTGCGCTCGGGCAAACTGCGCAGCGCCGCTTCGACATGGCGCAGATCATTGCCGGCTTCCAGCGCCGCCTGGGGCTCGGAGCCTTGGTTGTCGTGCTGTTCGGGCAGCCAGCCTTCGCTGCTGCGCACCCGCGCGCCTTCGCTGCGCAGGTGATCAATGGCGATATTGCCGGCGCAGCGCAGCAGGTAGGTGCTGAGTTCTTCGACCTGCACCAGCGGCCGGCGCCAGAAGCGCAGGAACAGGTCCTGCACCAGGTCCGCCGCCGTGGCGCGGCACCCCACGCGGCGACTCACCAGGGCTTCCATCTGCGAACGCTGGGACAGGAACACCTGCAGGAAATGCGCACGCCCACCGGCCGCGTCAGCGTGCTGGCTGTCCTGGGGTTCCGGTGGGGTGCTGATCATCATGGACGGGCTCAGAGGGTGGCGAAGGCTGCGACAGGGCTGGCGAGCAGGCCGACACCCGCCAGGATCAGGGCCAGCCTTGGCCGATACGGCAACAGCAGCACCAACAGCAGTGCGCTGAGCATCAACACGGCGCACCACTCCACCAGGCCCTGGCCCCAACCGGCGATGGCCACGGCGGGCCAGATCGACACGGTCAGCAGCAACCACCCGGCCACACGCAAACCCAGGCGCCGGCGAGGCGTGGGTCTACTGTGCAACAGTTCGCCGTGATGACGGTCGGTGGACAAGCACAGCGCAGTAAACCCGGCGTAGCACATCAGCAGTGCAAGCAGCATTCAGTTCGCCTCCTGCTTGAGCGTCAACCCGCGTGTGCGTTCAACCTTGGGCGCAGGCACGGTGCGATGCTGCATCTTCCAGGCGGCCCAGCCGAGGAATATTCCGCTGGCCAGGCTCGTCAGGTCGAAGCCGGCCATGGCCCAGTCTCCGGTGGCCAATGAAACGCCCAGGTGATGCGAGGTGGTCAACGCGTTGAGCAATGGAATGGCGATAAACAGCAATGCGCCGACGCTCAACTGCTCGACCCAACCCTGGCGGCCACGCCGCAGGATGGCGTGCAGCAGGCTCAGGCCCCAGGCAATAAAGAAGGTTTGCACTTCCCAGCCGGAACGTTCGGCGAAGGTCACCGGCAGCAGGCGGTTGGCCCAGAAAAACGCCGCGATGGCGATCATCAGGCCGGACATGCTGGCGATGTTGAGTACTTCCACAAGACGCAGTTCAAACGGCATCACATTGCTCTTGAGGTGCTTGAGCTGACGCTTGCCAAGCCAGATGACCAGCCCGGTGCCGATCATCGCCGTGCCCGCCAGCCCGCAGATAAAGTACAACCAGCGCAGCACCGGGCCGGCGAAATGGCCCATGTGCAGGCCGTAGAAACTGCCGCCGATGGCCGCCGGCAGCGACTGCCCGCCGCTCACTCGCAACAGTTCGCCGGTGCTGCCATTGAAGGACACGGTACTGCCGAAATCGTGCACTACGCTGTCGGAACCGGCGCGCAATACATTGACCGAGGCGTTCATATCGCCGGGGTTATTCACCGCCACGCGCCCCACATGCCCGCCCGCCCACTGTGCCCGCGCCTGCTCGTACATCGGCACCAGCGGCAGCAATGTGCCTGGCTGGCCCGATGCAGGCGCGTTGTTGGTGTTCGGGAACACCTCGCTGAAAAAGGCGCGGGTGTCGTTGCCATAGGAAGCCAGGATCGGCGCCGGCATCACCATGCTCATGAAGATCACCAGGCTGCTGTAGGTGATCATCAGATGGAAAGGCAGCACCAGCACACCCACCGCGTTGTGCCCGTCGAGCCAGGAACGCTGGCCTTTGCGGGGACGGAAGGTGAAGAAGTCCTTGAAGATTTTCTTGTGAGTGATGATGCCGGTGATCAGCGCGATGAACATCACCATCGCGGCGATGGTCGACAGCCAGCGACCCCACGGGTGAGGCATTTGCAGTTGGAAGTGGAACCGGTAGAAGAACTCGCCGCCCATGCTTTCACGGGCCTGCACGGCCTGGCCGGTGACGGGGTCGAGGGTTTTCTGGATGAAGTTGCCACGCTTGCCGGGGTCGACCTTGTCCTGCCACATCACCGACAGGCCGGGGTCGCGGCTGTCCGGCAAGGTGATGAACCAGCGTGCGGCGGTGGGTGCGACCTGCTGCAGATAGGTTTGCGCCACGGTGAGGCTGCGCGCATCGTCCAGGGGACGGGCCTGCACTTCGGGCTGCATCCAGTGGCTGATCTCGTCCTTGAAATACGACAGGGTGCCTGTCAGGAAAATTGCAAACAGCAGCCAGCCGAAGATCAACCCGGCCCAGGTGTGCAACCAGGCCATGGCCTGACGGAAACCCTCTTTCATACTCGTGTCATCCACAAACCCACGCCCGCCAGGGTGGCGAACGCCGCACTTGGCAGCAGCACACCGAACCAGGCGCGTGCGGCACTGCGGCAGGCGAAACACCAGAGCACAGCGAGCAGATAAAACACGAAGGAACTCATCATCCCGGTGATCACCGCATCGGCGCGAGAGGTAGGCAGCCACAGCGCCAGACAGATGCTGGCCAGGGACGCCATCAGGTAACCGCCCACCACGGCAGCCAGCACACGCGAGGTCACGGCGAGACGATAGGAGACAGGCAGCGAGGTTTTGCTTTTCATGCGGGAGGCGCCAGGTTCATCAGCGCGCAATATTAATGATAAATATTCTCATAAGCAAAACAGAACGGATGAATCACCTGTGCGGATGGATTGCCGAAGCCACTCACGCGCCCTACAATGCGAACAATTCTTGTTCTCTAAAGCATGGCGATGCTTGTGGAGTGTCCCCGTTGAGCCCGTCCAACACCGTCGAAGTTTTGTACACCGACCATCACCACTGGCTCACCGGCTGGTTGCGACGCAAGCTCGGCTGCCCGGAAAGCGCCGCCGACCTGGCCCAGGACACCTTCATGCGCGTGCTCACCGCGCGGGAAACGCCCACCCTGGTCGAGCCCCGCGCGTTTCTCACCACGGTTGCCAAGCGCGTGCTGTTCAACTTCTACCGCCGCCAAGACCTGGAACGCGCCTACCTCGATGCCCTGGCACACATGCCCGAACACGTGGCGCCATCGGAAGAAGAACGCGCAATCATCCTGCAAACCCTGGTCGAGCTGGACCAACTGCTCGACGGCCTGCCGGTGCAGGTCAAGCGCGCCTTCCTGCTGGCGCAACTGGATGGGCTGACCTACGCGCAAATCGGCGCGGAGCTTGGGATTTCCATTGCCACCGTCAAACGTCACCTGACCAAAGCGGCCATGCGCTGCTATTTTGCCCTATGAACTTCTCCACTCAAGTCGCCGAACAGGCCGTGCATTGGCTGATGGAAATGCAGCAAGGCGGACTCAACCCTCGCCAGCAGGCTGCCTGGCAACACTGGCTGAACGCCCACAGCGAACACCAGCGCGCCTGGGACCACATGCAACGCGTCAACCAGCGCCTGCGCGGCATGCCCTCGCCCCTTGCCCATGCGGCGTTGAACGCGCCAACCTCCACCAGCCGCCGCCAGGCGCTCAAGTTGCTGTTGATCCTCGGTGCCGGTTCGGCCGCCGCCTGGGGCCTGCGCCAGCAACATATCCTGCCGCCGCTGAGCGCCGACTACCGCAGCCCCGTCGGCCAACGCCGCAAGGTGCAATTGGCCGATGGCAGCCAGTTGCAACTCAATACCGGCAGCGCGGTGGATGTGCACTTCGATGGCAGGCAACGACTGATCCGCCTGCTTGAAGGCGAAATCCTGCTGACCGGTATCGCCGGCAACACACCGCTTAACGTGTTGACCGGCCAGGGTCTACTTACCAGCCAGGCCGCACGCATGAACGTGCGTCAGTTCAACGACCACACCCAGCTGGCGGTATTCGATGGCCGCGTCGAGGTAATGCCCAACACCTACAGCGGCCTGCCGCTGACGGTCGAGGCCGCGCGCCAGGTCAACTTCACCCGCAAAGGCTGGGACACCCCGCGCCCTAGCGACGCCAACAGCGGCGCCTGGGCTGACGGCATGCTGGTCGCAGCCCACATGCGCCTGGAAGATTTCCTCGGCGAACTCGGCCGTTATCGTCGTGGCCAGGTCAATTGCGACCCACTGGTGGCCAACCTGCTGATCTCCGGCAGCTACCCGCTGGACGACAGCGAACGGATTCTGGACCTGCTGGAAGTGAGCCTGCCGGTGAAAGTGCGGCGCTTCACGCGGTATTGGGTGACGGTGCAGGCACGCGCCTGAAATTAATTCAAAACACTGTGAGCCGTTTTCCACACCTCGCGTGACAGAGAAGGAAAGCCCCCTTGATCCTTTCTTCTCAGGACCGCTCTTCATGCCCCAGCAACCCACGCTTCTCGCCCGCACCCTGCGCCAGTTCCTACTTGGCGCCAGCCTGAGTCTTACGGTACTGCCACACGCCATGGCGGCCGATGCCAAGCCGTATCACATCGCGCCGACTTCGCTGGAAGCGGCGTTGAATCAATTCGGACGTGAAGCGGGTGTGCTGATTTCCTTCGGTTCGCAAGTCACCGCGGGCATGCAGAGTCGTGGCTTGTCCGGTAACTACGGCACCGCAGACGGCCTGCAGAAACTGCTGGAAGGCACCGGCCTGCAAGCCCGCGCCGAAGGCGACAATGCCTACAGCCTGCAACCGACCAATGCACCGACCACTATTGAGTTGGGCACCTCCAGCGTGGTCGGCGACTGGCTCGGCGACGCAGCGCAAACCAATGTGTTCGAACACCCCGGCGCCCGAGATGTGATCCGCCGCGAAGAGTTCGAACGCCAGGGCGCCACCCAGGCCAGGGACGTGCTCAATCGCATCCCCGGCGTCAACGCCCCGGACAACAACGGCACCGGCAGCCACGACATGGCGCTGAACTTCGGTATTCGCGGCCTCAACCCGCGCCTGGCCTCGCGCTCCACGGTACTGATGGACGGTATTCCGGTGCCGTTTGCGCCGTACGGCCAACCACAACTGTCGTTTGCGCCGATCAGCATGGGCAACATGGATGCCGTCGACGTGGTGCGTGGCGGCGGCGCCGTGCGCTACGGCCCGCAGAACGTCGGTGGCGTGGTCAACTTCGTGACCCGGGCGATCCCGGATGCGCCCACGGTCAAAGGCGGCCTGCAGACCGAAACCAGCCCGTCCTCCAGCCATGACGGCTTCAAGACCACCGGCAATCTGCTGGCCGGCGGCACGGCCGACAATGGTCTGGGCGGTGCGCTGCTGTACTCCGGCACCCGTGGAGGCGACTGGCGCGAGAACAGCAACACGCGCATCGACGACCTGATCCTCAAGGGTAAATACCAGCTCGACGACGCCAACAGCTTCAACGCCATGGCGCAGTACTACGAAGGCCAGGCCGATATGCCTGGGGGTTTGAACGTTGCGGACTACAAGGCAGATCCGTACCAGTCCACCCGCCCCTACGACAAATTCTGGGGCCGCCGCACGATGTTCAACGTCGGCTACCGCTATGAGCAGGATCGTCGCGAGTTCACCGTGAATAGCTTCTTCACCAAGACACTGCGCAGTGGTTACCTGGACCAGGGCACCTTCCTCTCGCTGTCCCCGCGCGAGTACTGGGTGCGTGGCATCGAGACCCGCTTCGCCCAAGGCTTTGATGTGGGCCCGACCAGCCACGAAGTCGGCGTCGGCTACCGCTACATCAACGAGGCCGGCCACGAACTGCGCTATCGCACGCCAATTGCCGCCAACCAGCAGATTCCCACTACCAACAGCCGCAACGACCGCGACACCCGTGGCGGCACCGAAGCCAATGCATTCTTCATCGACGACCGGATCGATATCGGCAAGTGGACCATCACCCCGGGCGTGCGCTACGAGATGATCGAGTCCCAGCAGACCAACAACCTGAGCAACGTCAAATACAAGGGTGACTACAACACCGCGCTGCCGGCGCTGAACGTGCTCTACCACCTCACCGACAGCTGGAACCTCTATGCCAACACCGAAGGTTCGTTCGGCAGCGTGCAGTACAGCCAGATGCCCAACCGCGTGACCAGCGGCGAAGTAAAACCGGAAAAAGCCCGCACCTGGGAACTGGGTACCCGTTACGACGACGGCACCTTGCGTGCCGAGATCGGCGCGTTCCTGATCAACTTCGACAACCAGTACGAAAGCAACCAGACCAACGACTCGGTGATTGCCCGTGGCGAAACCCGCCACCAGGGTATCGAGACCAGCGTCAACTACGCGCTCGATGGTTTGAGCCCGGCGCTGGCCGGGTTTGATGTGTACGCCACTTACGCGTACGTCGACGCCACCATCCGCGAGGACGGCCCGAACAAAGGCAACCGCGTGCCCTTCTCGTCCAAGCACAAAGGCACCCTCGGCGTCGGTTATACCGAAGGCCGCTGGAAACTCAACCTGGACAGCAGCTACCAGAGCAGCCAATTCGCCGACAACGCCAACACCCAGGCCGAAAGTGCCGACGGTGCCAATGGACGTATCCCGGGCTATATGTTGTTCAGCAGCCGTGCCGCCTACGACTTCGGCCCGCAGTTGTCGGATTTGAACGTAGCGGTGGGGGTGAAAAACATCTTCAACAAGCAGTACTACACGCGCTCGTTCGACGATAACAACAAGGGCAAATACGTCGGCGAGCCGCGCACGGTGTACGTACAGACCTCGATCGCGTTCTAACTGCCCGCCAGGCAACTGGGAGTGGCCGCGACCAGGGCGTCGATGGCGCAGCGGGTTTTGGCCGGCATATGCGCGGCGGTCGGCCAGATCACGTGGATCGGCGAGGGTTGCTCACGGTAGGCGGGCAACACCGCTTCCAACTGCCCGCGCAGCACATAGTGTGCAATCAACCAACTGGGCAACCAGGCCAGGCCGACGCCCGCGATAGCAGCGTCCGCCACGGCCTGGAGGTCATCCAGCACCAACGGCGATACGACCCGCGAACGATGCGGCGTGTTGCTGCGGTAGGCAATGCCGCGGTGGCCGGCAAGGTCATCCGTCGATTCAATCCGTCCCACCCGCTGCAAGTACGCCGGTGAAGCGGCCAGCCCCACCGACTGTTCACCCAGGCGCCGTGCACTCAAGCGTTCGGTGTCAGGCAAAGCACCGATTCGCACGGCGATATCGAAGCCTTCCTGCGCCAGGTCGGTCATACGGTCAGCAAAACACACCTCGATCTCCAGTTGCGGGTAACGGTCCATCAACCCCCATAACGCGGGCGCCGCATAGTGATGCCCGAAGGCCAGCGGCACGCTGGCGCGCAGCCGGCCGCGTGGCAACTGCCGGCCACTCTCCAGCACCGATTCGGCGGCTTCGAGTTCGGCCAGTGCGCGCAGGCAATGCTCGTAGTACGCCTGCCCGTCTTCCGTCAGACGCTGGCGGCGAGTGGAGCGCTGCAACAGGCAAGTCCCCAGCCGCGCCTCCAGCCGCGCCAGGCCCTTGCCCACCGCCGAGCGCGTGAGATTCAGACGTTCGGCGGCTTCCGTCAGGTTGCCGCTTTCGACGATCTGCAGAAAGAGTTCAACGCCATCGAAACGCGCAGTGGCCATGATTATATTGTCGCCCTTGATTCCCCTGTTGATGGAAAACTTATCACGAATAAAGAAACAGATTCCCCTGAAAATCTAACGCCCCCTCAACCTCAGGAGAATCCCATGCCACCCGCCGCCACCTTATCGGCCGTCAACCCACCCCGCACCGCCAGAAACGGCCTCGCCCTCACCGCCGTATGCCTCGTCGCCCTGATGTTCGGCCTGGAGATCTCCAGCGTGCCGGTGATCCTGCCCACGCTGGAGCAGCAATTGGGCACAGGCTTCCAGGATGCCCAATGGATCATGAATGCCTACACACTGGCCTGCACCAGCGTATTGATGGCAGCCGGCACCCTGGCGGACCGTTTTGGCCGCAAGCGCATACTGGTGCTGTGCCTATGGTTGTTCGGACTGGCTTCGCTGGCGTGTGGGTTGGCGAACGATGCACCGACGCTGATTGCCGCGCGCTTCATCCAGGGCGTGGGCGCCGGGGCGATGATGATCTGCCAGTTCGCGATTCTGTCGCACCTGTTTCGCGAACCGGCGGCGCGGGCACGGGCGTTCGCAATCTGGGGCGTAATCGCCGGCGTGGGCCTGGGCTTCGGGCCGATGGTGGGGGCGTTGATCCTGGCAGTGGCGGACTGGCGCTGGGTGTTCCTGGTGCATGTACCGCTCACCCTGTTCACCCTGGTGCTGTTGCATGTCAGCGTGCAGGAGTCCCGTGACCCGGCCAGCCATCGCCTGGACATCGCCGGTATGCTCACCTTGACGCTGTCGGTGTTCGCGCTGGTCTATTTCATCACCCAGGGCACCGAGAACGGTTTTGGCACACCAGTCATGCTCGGCTGGGCGGGACTGGCGGTGGCCGGGTTGCTGTTGTTCATCGTCGTTGAACGACGCAGCGCCCACCCGATGTTCGACTTCTCGGTATTGCGCATCCAGCGCTTCAATGGCGCCTTGATGGGCTCGATCGGCATGAATTTCAGCTTCTGGCCGTTCATGATCTACCTGCCGTTGTATTTCCAGGCCGGCCTGGGCTACGACACCCTGACCAGCGGCGGCGCCCTGCTCGCCTACACCCTGCCCACACTGCTGGTACCGCCGCTGGCTGAGCGCCTGGCCCTGCGCTATGGCGCCGAGCGCATCATTCCGTTGGGCCTGGGGTTGATGGGTGTCGGCTTCCTGGCCATGGCCGCTGCCAATGGGGTGGCGCAACCCAGTATCCTGCTGATCCTGGGCAGTTGCATCATTGCCGGCACAGGCCTGGCGCTGACCAACTCCCCCACCACCAACACCACGACCGGCTCGGTGTCGGCGGACCGCGCCGGCATGGCCTCGGGCATCGACCTCAGCGCACGGCTGATTACCCTGGCGCTCAACATCGCGTTGATGGGGCTGGTGCTGTTGCTGGGGATCAGCGATCAACTGGCGAATGTACTGCCCGACGCCACGGCGCTGGATTGGCCGGGCATCAGCCAGAACATCGCGGCCGGCAAGCTCGATGTACCGGGGTTGAACGCCGCGCAGACACAGGCCGCACTGCGCCACGGTGCCGGCTGGGCGATGCTGTTTGCAGGGTTGGGTGCGTGTGGGCTGGCGCTATCGAGCCGGTACTTTTTCCGACGCGGACAGTAAATGAAAACGGGCCTGCAGTTGCAGGCCCGTTCTTAGTGGAGCGCGAGAACGTTATCAGCCGTTGAACACGGCACGTTCTTTTTCCAGGAACTCCTGCTCAAGCTCATCTTCATTGACTTTGGTGGTTGGCTGGCTTTTCCCGGCAGCGCGTGGCTTGCCTTGCAGTTTGCCAAACAGATGTTCCAACGCATGGTCCAGCTTGGTCGCCGCACCGTCGATGGCCTGTTCCAGCGTATCGGCCTTGTGCAGCACCGACAGTGGCTGATGGCCTTTTGGCCGCGCTTCCAGGCGGCAACTCAAATCGTGGGGACCGGGCTTGTCGCCGTTCTCATCCCGCAGGTAGACCTCCACTCGGGTCAGGTCTTCTTCGTAACGTTCGAGCGTGCTCTCAATGGTAGTACGTACCCACTCCTCCAGTCGGATGCTGCTTTCAATATGGTTATCGCTATTGACTTGGATTTGCATAGTTCTTCCCTTATTTCAGCTAGCTCGCGAGAGGTCACAACTGCGACACCGGGGCGGTGAAACCATGACCTCTTGATTACACAATTGAGCAGTCCGCAGAACAATTCAACCCCTTTGCAAAGATAAATCCTACATTACAAATTAAGCCTGACGACGAGCAAAAACGCTGTTAGGGTGGGGAGTTAGTTACATCTTCTTACGTGCAATCAACCTTAAAGTTGCCCCTCTCCCAACGGGTGCAATCCGCGAAAGATCTCCGCCTCCTCCACCAGCCAATCATGTACCGCACGCACGCCCGGATGGCTCAGCGCACCCGGCGCATACAGCAGTACGTAGCGTTTATGGTTAGGCACGGCCAGGCCGAAGGGCACGATCAAGGTGCCGCGCTCCAATTCATCGTTGAGCAAGGTGCGGCGTGCGATGGCCACGCCCATGCCGGCGATGGCGGCTTCGATGGTCAGGTGGTTACGGTTGAAGGTGTGGCCACGGCGCACATCGGCGTCGTGGTAGCCGATGGCATTCAAGTAAAACTCCCACTCCGCATACTCATAACTGCCACGCCAGGCGGTGATGTCATGCAGCAGCGGGAAATGCACCAGGTCGGCCGGCCCATGCAACGGTGGGCGACCGCGTAGCAGGCTCGGCGCGCACACCGGGAAGATCTGCTCGTCGAGCAAGGCGGTGGATAACAGGCCGGGGTAGCTGCCGTCGTTCAAGTCGACGGCCAGGTCGAAGTCGCCCTCATGCAAGGCGATGCTGCTGTCCTCGGCGACCATACGCAATTGGATATCCGGAAAGCGCTGCTGCAAACGCGGTAACCGAGGGGTCAGCCACTTGCCGAGAAACGACGGGATCGAGCGCAGGCGCAAGGTGCCGCTGATCATTCCCGCGTCCAGGCGCTGCAACTCCGCGTCGATGCTGCCATAGGCCTCGCCCACCGTCGCGGCCAAACGTTGCCCCTCGGCACTCAGCTCCACCCCACGGGCACGTCGATGAAACAGACGAAACCCCAATCGCTCTTCCAACTGACGGATTTGCTGGCTCACCGCGCCCGGCGTGATGTGCAGTTCTTCGGCACAACGGGTGAACGACAGGTGCCGCGCAGCACAGGAAAAAACGTGCAGCCAGACATACGTCTGGCCATGGAGGGGCCGGGTCATAGCGTTTAGTCTCGCTAAAGGGTGTCTTAGGATAATTCGTTGGTCAGTGTCGTGCCAGAGGCTCAGTATCGCGCCAATTGCGCTCGGCCTACAAAACATGGCAGCGATTCCTACTCCATTGCTTGTAAGGGTTTAGCATGGCTATCAGTGTTTTTGATCTATTCAAAGTGGGCATCGGCCCTTCCAGCTCCCATACCGTCGGCCCCATGCGCGCGGCGGCGACCTTTGCCCAAGCCCTGATCGACCAACGATTGTTGAGCGCCACCCGCCGCGTGGAAGTACGCTTGTATGGCTCGCTGTCCGCCACCGGTGTAGGGCATGCCACCGACCGCGCCTGTGTGATGGGCCTGATGGGTGAGTGGCCGGACACCGTCGACCCCACCTCGATCAATGCCCGTATCCAGCAACTGCGTGAATCCGGCCGACTGTTACTCGCCGGCCAGCAGGACATTGCCTTCAACTGGCACACCGACCTCCTGCTACTGGACGAAAGCCTGCCCTACCACCCCAACGCCATGTCCCTGCACGCCTACGGTGAAAACGGCCTGCTGAGCGAGCAAACCTATTACTCGGTAGGCGGTGGTTTCATTATCGAAGCCGCCGAAGCAGCCTCCGGCATCGCACCAGCCAGCGATGTGCAATTGCCCTACGACTTTTCCAGTGCCGTCGAACTGCTGGCTTTGTGCAACAAGCACGGCCTGCGGGTTTCCGAACTGATGATGGCCAACGAACGTGCGTGGCGCAGCGACGCCGATATCCGCAGCGGCCTGCTGCATATCTGGTCGGTGATGCGCGAATGCGTGGAGCAAGGCCTGCGCGACGAAGGCATCCTGCCGGGCGGCCTGGATGTGCCACGCCGCGCGGCGAAACTGCACCGCAGCCTGTTGGAAATCGGCAAGCCGAATGTCATCACCTCCACCTTGTCCGCCATGGAATGGGTCAATCTGTTCGCCCTCGCCGTCAACGAAGAAAACGCTGCCGGCGGGCGCATGGTCACCGCGCCCACCAACGGTGCCGCCGGGATCATCCCGGCCGTACTGCATTACTACATGAAGTTCAACGCCGACGCGTCTGACGACGACGTGGTCAATTTCTTCCTGGCCGCTGCCGCCGTCGGCATCCTCTGCAAGAAAAACGCTTCCATTTCCGGTGCCGAGGTTGGCTGCCAGGGCGAGGTCGGTTCGGCCTGCGCCATGGCCGCCGCCGGTTTGGCCGACGTGCTCGGTGCAACCCCCGAGCAACTGGAAAACGCCGCGGAAATCGGCCTGGAACACAACCTCGGCCTCACCTGCGACCCGGTCGGTGGCCTGGTGCAAGTGCCGTGCATCGAGCGCAACGCCATCGCCGCCGTCAAGGCGATCAACGCCACGCAAATGGCCCTGCGCGGTGACGGCAAGCACTTCATTTCCCTCGACCGGGTGATCCGCACCATGCGCGATACCGGCGCCGATATGCATGACAAATACAAAGAAACTTCACGGGGCGGCCTGGCGGTCAGTTGGGTGGAGTGCTGATCGGCTTGGTTGCGCTGTCAGCGATCGTTTTCTCGGGACTGCCCTGAAACAGGTCACCCCACTCAAGCACGACCCAAAACAACGGTGGGAGGGGGCTCGCCCTCAATAGCGGTCTTCCAGCCAAGCATTCATTGGCTGAAACTCTGCTATCGGCGGCAAGCCCCCTCCCACATTGGGATACGCGCCCCACACGGCACGGCCTTTGCTGTACAGCTCATGAGGCAAACGGACTTTGTGAAACCTCAGCGACGAAGTGGCCGGTGGTCAGGAGACGCGAACTAATCCCGACACCGGTCGTCAATGACTGCATGTTCTTATCAGGCGGTAACACACCATGGACAATCCTTTTCAGATCATCACCGACACCTTCACCCCGCAATACCGCGTCAATCTGAGCATTCAACGCCTGGACGGCAGCATCATGCTGACCCTCTCCAACGAGCAGGGCGTGGTAGCCAAACGCATGATCAGCGCCGAGCAACGCAATGATCCCAAGCGGCTCAAACGTCTGGTGCAGAGCATCCAGTTCGGCATCGCCATCGAGCAGGGCCACAGCGCCATGGACATCCTCACGGTAATGACGGATGGCGACCACAAAGTGCTACAGCGGCCGCCTGCCCGTACCCTGCCCTTCAGCATCGGGCTTTAAAGCTCGCCCTTCTCGGTTTCCAGGCTCGCCTCGCCCTTGCGACGCGGGCCTTCGACCTTCACGGAAGGGAATGCCGATGAGGCATAGCGCACCACCAGGATCGAGAACGCCAACAGCAGAATCCCACCGCACAGGTAGATGATGCCTACATCCGGCGGGTTGTGATGGGACACGTTGGAGATCAGCAGACGCGTCAGCGCGGTGATTGCCACGTAGATCAGGAAGCGTACCGGCATGTGATTGGTCTTGAAGTAAATCCCCACCATCGCGCCCAATTCCAGGTAGATGAACAGCAGCAAGATGTCATCGATCTTGATGTGTCCGTTCTCCAGCATCCCCAGAAACTCCATCACCGCCGCCCAGGCCGTCACCGCACCAATGGCGAACAGCGCCAGGTAGTGGAACGACTCGACGAACAGATTGCCCAGGGACTCGGCCAGACCATGTACTTGCTGGCGCAGCCTTTCGGCCCAGTTGATTTTCACGATGATGCTTCCTTAGGTCGACTCGACCGGATAATGCGGGTTGGACGTGACGGTTGTTCTGCATGCAGAAAAAAGGCCAGGGGCAGGTATAAGATGATGGCGGGGTGATATGAGGCACTCCAATCCCGTATTTCCCGACTACATTAAAAAACTGCTACCCAAACCCCACGGTTTGGCTTACCCTTTTCGCTGTATATAAATACAGTGGTCGCAAAAGACAACTATCGTGAAGGCATGTGAGGTGGTGAATGGCCGTCGAAGTGGTATACCGCAGCAGCCGAGATCTGGAGCGTTTGTTCATGGATAAAGCCGAAGCTGACCGTCATGACAAGATGCTTGAACTCGCCGAGTTGCTCGCAGAAGTGTTGCAAAAAGCCGTGCCGTCCCTGAGCGAGCAGCAGGTGGAAGAAGCCGGGATCTACATGGCGAAGAACCGCGATGTGTTCGCCAAGGCGTTCAAGAGCCAGCCGGACGCGTTGTCCGAGTTGCTGAACGCGGCGGCGGAATAAAGCCCGAATTGAACAGGCCCTGAATCATTGGTTCAGGGCCTTTTTACTACCTGGCTATTGGTAAAGCAGGCGCTCGGCGAGTTCGTCGGCCACGCGGGCGGGTGAGCGTTTTTCGGCCTGGGCGTGGGCGAAGATTTCGGTGAGGCGCGTGCCGATGTTGGACAGGTGCGCGGTGATGGAAGGGAGCTCTGCGCCGCTGTGCCTGAGGGCGACGTAGATCAGCCCTCCCGAGTTGATCACGTAGTCCGGTGCATAGAGGATGCCACGCGCCTCCAGTTGATCCGCGTTGTCGAGGTGGGTCAGTTGTGCACTGGCGGAACCGGCCACGGCGGCGCAGCGCAGTTGGCCGACGCTCTGGCGGTTGAACACGGCGCCGAGGCCGCAGGGGGCGAGGATGTCGCACGGCGTGCTGAGCAAGGCGTCATTGGCGATGGGGTGTGCGCCCAGTTGCTCCATGGCCAGTTGCACCTTGCCGTGGTCGATGTCGCTCACCAGCAGTTCGGCCCCGGCCGCGTGCAGTTGTTCAGCCAGGGCGAAGCCGACGTTGCCCAGGCCCTGGATGGCGACACGCAAGCCTTCGAGGTTGTCGCTGCCCAGGCGTGCCATGGCGGTGGTGCGGATGCCGGCGAACACGCCCATGGCAGCGTGGGGCGAAGGGTCGCCCGCAGCGGTGGTGCTGGTGACGTAGCGGGTGTGCTGGGCGATGCAGTCCATGTCGGCCACCGAAGTACCGCTGTCGATGGCCGTGATATAGCGACCGTCGAGTTGTTCGATGCAACGTCCGAAGGCTTCAAACAAGGCGGCACGGTTTTCCACATGAGCGGGACGCAGGATCACGGCGGTGCCACCGCCCACCGGCAAACCGGCCAGGGCCGCCTTGTAGCTCATGCCCTGGGCCAGGCGCGCGGCATCCGCCACGGCACTTTCGTCGTCGGGATAGGAGAGGTAGCGACAGCCGCCAAGGGCAGGCCCCAGACGGCTGTTATGGATGGCAATGACCGCCTTCAGCCCGGTGACCGGGTCGACGCTCAAGTGCAGCGATTCAAGGCGGGTGCTGTGCATGAGAGCAAACATCGTCAAGCTCCCGAGTCACTTCTGGTAGTGGGCCAAGTATAGGCTTGCGGTAGAAAACTGCCGGAATACGCTGGAATAAGCCGGCCGATTTGGTAGGGCTTGCGACATAAGCGCGCAGGATATTTCCCAAGCCACTGGACGAAAATTCCCAGCAAGGCTAAAACGGGGGCATCCGCCGGAGAACGCAATGAACCCCCGCAAAGCCTTTTTCGCCTGCCTGGAACGCTCCCCGCCCGCGCTGTTTGAAGCAGCGTTGTGGATTGCGGCCGAGCATGACCCGGCGGTGCAGCCATCCGTGATCCTGCAGGAACTGACGCTGCTGCAACAACAGGTGAGCATCGGCATGCCCGTGCTGCCGGCGGATGAGCTGGGCCAGCCGTTGCTGCGGCGCCTGAACGACCTGGGGTTTGCCCAGGATGAATTCACCCCGCTGCGCCCCGCCGCCGCTTTGCTGGACAAGGTGTTGCAACGCAAGCGCGGACAACCCCTGGCGATGGGGCTGATCGCCATGGAGCTGGCGCGACGGATGGATATCCCCATGGTCGGCGTGAACTTCCCCGGACATTTCCTGCTGCGCGTACCCGGCGCCGATCACCTGTTGGACCCGTGCGGAGGCCGGCGCCTGTATCCCAATGATTGCCGCGACCTGCTGCAACGCCAGTACGGCCCCAACCTCAAGCTGCAGGCCGACCACCTGCACACCGCCGACCCGCGTTCGATCCTGCAGCGACTGTCCCGCAACCTGCGGCAATTGCATCTGTCCAACGACGCCCCGCTCGAGGCCCTGGTCGACGCCGAACGTGTGCTGGAACTGGGCAATGCCAGCGCCGCCGATTACCTGGCACGGGCCAGCCTGTATCAGCGCCTGGACTGCCCCAACGCCGAGCGCTTCGATCTGGAACACGCGCTGATGCTCAGCGAAGACCCGATCCAGCGCCTGCGCCTGACCGAACGCCTGGGGCATTTGCCGCCCAACTCAGTGGTGCACTGAACCCACGACTTTCAGGAGATTATCTCTTTCTGTGGCGAGCGGGCTTGCCCCGCGTTGGACTGCGTAGCAGGCCCAATTTTGGGGGCCGCTTCGCGACCCAGCGCGGGGCAAGCCCGCTCGCCACAGCTAGTTCGCTCGCAGTGTCAGTGATTGGCTGGTGCCTTGAGAATATCGCCGGGCATCGCGCTCTTCGGCCCCCCAGCCCCAGGCGAACGCACCTGGATAATCAACAACGCCGCCACTACCGCCGGTATCGCGCAGAAGAAGAAAATCTGCTCCACCGGGATATGCATCGCCAGCAACATGCTGCCAAACAACGGGCCCAGGATTGAACCAAACCGCCCCACCCCCAACGCCCAGCCCGTCCCCGTGGCGCGCACCTGTGCCGGATAAAAATTGCTGGCAAAGGCATTGAGCGTCAGTTGCCCACCGATGATGCAAAACCCGGCTGCAAACACACAGGCCACCAGGTAACGGGGGTTGTCATGGTTCAGGCCGAGCAGGATGGTGCACACCGCCGCTATCGCCAGCACGCCGGACAACAGCCGCACCTTGCTTTTCAAACGGTCGGCGAACCAGGCCATGCCGATGGCGCCCAAGGTCCCGGCGAACAGGAACATCGAGGTCACCAGGTTGGCTTCTTTCAACGCCAGCCCACTTTCCAGCAGCAGCGAAGGCAACCAGCTGATCATGAAGTACAACAGGATCAGGCTGACAAAAAAGGTCGCCCAGATCAGCAGCGTCGGTCGTGCATAACCATTGCGGAACAACTCCACCACCGTCAGTTTGCTGCCCTGCTCCTGTTGGTTTTGCGCCTCGGTGGCCAACGGCGGTTGCCAGCCCGGCAACATGCGCGACGTCACGCTTTGCAGCCGCACATAAGGCGGAGCGTCGCGCAACAGACGCGGCAAGGATTCCGGCAACAGCCACACCAGAAACGGAAACAGCAGCAACGGCGTCACGCCACCGGCGAGAAACACGGCCTGCCAGCCAAACCCTTCGATGAACCCCGCCGCCACAAACCCGCCCGCCGCGCCGCCGAACGAGAAACCACAAGCCGCCAAAGTCACCATCAATGTGCGCAGGCGTGGAGGGGAATAGTCCGACATCAACGCCATCGCACTCGGCATTGCGCCGCCCATGCCGATGCCACAGATGAATCGGGCGGCCATCAACGTGGTCAGCGAGTTGGCGAACACCATCAGCACAGTCAGGGTGGCGTAGATCAGCACACAGCCGAGCAGGATACGGCGTACCCCGAAACGATCCGCCAGCGGGGTGACCAGCAACGAGCCCAAGGTCAGCCCGAGCAGGTTGGCGCTGAACACCGGGCCAAAGGCAGCCTTCTCCAGCCCCCAGTCCTGGGCCAGCGCCGGCACCACATAACCCAGGACCTGGGCGTCGTAGCCATCGGTCACCAGCAGCAGCGCCAGCAACAGGAGAATCAACCACTGGTAGCGCGACACCGGACGGGCGTCGAGTGCCGCGCGAAAGCTGGCAATCTGATTATGCATCGCAAGGTACCTATTATTTTTATAAGGGTGTTGCAGGTCAAAATGTGGAAGGGGCTTGCACCCTTCCACAGTGTGTCCTAAGGCGTGTCAGGTTGATTGGCGGGGTGTGCCTTCACAAACGCCGGATTCTGCGCCGCCAATGCCGCCACCCGCCCGATGCGCGGGTACGCCGCCAATGGCACCTTGAAGCGTTCCGCCGCATACAACTGGGGAATCAGGAACGTATCGGCCAGCCCCGGCTGCTCGCCAAAACAAAACCCCGTGTCGCCGATCAACTGCTCCACCGCACCCAGGCCCTGGCTGATCCAATGACCGATCCATTCCAGCACTTGCGCCTCGTCATGCCCCCACTGGCGCAGCAGGTTCTGGGGACTGGAATTGTGCAGCGGATGAATATCGCAGCCGATGATCGAGGCCACCGCCCGTTCATGGGCGCGGGTCGCCAGGTCGTTGGAGAGCAGCGGTGCCTGTGGATAACGTTCTTCCAGGTATTCGATGATCGCCGGCGACTGAATCAACAGCTCGCCCTCATCGGTGCGCAACGCCGGCACACGGCCCTGCGGGTTGATTGCCAGGTACTCCGGCTGGCGATTGGCACCGCCCGCCGGCACCAGCAGGTTGACCGGTACGGCAGTGAAATCCAGGCCCTTGAGCGCCAGGGCAATGCGCACCCGGTACGACGCAGTGGAACGGTAGTAAGTGTAGAGTTCCATCGCCCGGCCCTCCTAGCGCGCCGCGACCACGGTGCCACGGCATTCGCCGAAGCCGATGGAGGCAAAGCCTTCGCGGCGGCAGCGGGCGCGCAGGATGATTTCGTCGCCATCCTCGAGGAACTTGCGCACCTCGCCGGACGGCAACTCGACCGCCTTTTTGCCACCTTCGGTCATTTCCAACAGGCTGCCGAACTGGCCCGCCTGCGGCCCGGACAAGGTGCCCGAACCAAACAGGTCACCGGCCTGCAACTGGCAGCCATTGACGCTGTGGTGCGCCACCAATTGCGCGACAGTCCAGTACATGTGCAGGCTGTTGCTCAGGGCCAGGCGGAATGCCGGCAGGTTCTGTTCGCGCATCGCGGCGGTGGTCAGCAGCACTTCCAATTCGATATCCAGGGCGCCCGCAGCCTGGTCGCGTTTATCCAGCAAGTACGACAGCGGTTGCGGGTCGCCTTCGGGGCGCGCCGGTTGCGCTGTGCGGAACGGCTCAAGTGCCTCGACCGTGACCACCCACGGTGAGATGGTAGTGATGAAGCTTTTCGACAGGAACGGCCCCAATGGCTGGTATTCCCAGGCCTGGATATCCCGCGCCGACCAGTCATTGAGCAGGCAGAAACCGGCGATGTGGTCCGCCGCGTCACCAATGGCAATCGAATCGCCCATCTCGTTGCCCTGGCCGATCCAGATACCCAGTTCCAACTCATAGTCCAGGCGTGCACACGGGCCGAAGGTCGGCTCGGTCTGGCCGGCCGGCAGTGTCTGGCCCTTGGGACGACGCACGTCGGCGCCCGAGGCGCGGATGGTCGAGGCGCGGCCGTGGTAACCAATCGGCACGTACTTGTAGTTGGGCAGCAGCGGGTTATCGGGACGGAACAGTTTGCCGACGTTCTGCGCGTGCTCGATGCCCACATAGAAGTCGGTGTAGTCGTTGATCTGCGCCGGTACGTGCATCCGGCAATCGGCGGCGCGGTGCAGTACCTGTGCCTCGCGGGTTTGCAATGGGCTGCCTTCGGCCAGCAGTTCCAGCAGACGCTCGCGCAGGGCCACGCGGGGGCCTCGGCCCAGTTCAAAAAATGCGTTCAGTTGACCACCGGCGGTAGCCTCGACGGCGCGGCGGGCATCACCACTGAACTCGTCGATGGCGGCATGCAGATCCAGGATCGAGTCACCAATCGCCACGCCACTGCGTGGCGCACCGCCGTTGATGCTGAACACACCCAGTGGCAGGTTTTGCAAGGGGAAATCGGTGTGACCGTTGGCGGAGGCCACCCAGCTGCGGGTGAGTGTGGGCTGCGTCATGGGTTATCTCCGGTTCGGGTTGAAGGTAGCGGGCAGCGAGGCCCAGCACGCGTCATAAGCAGGTTGCAGTTGCGGGCAGTCCAGGGCGAATTGGGTCGGGCGCAGCACCTGGCTGGTCTCGAACATGAACGCCATGGTGTTATCGATCTTGTGGGGCACCAGCTCCACGTTGATGGCCTTGGTGCAGGTCTCGCCGTCCGGGCCGTGGGCGCTCATGCAGCTGTGCAGGGATGCGCCCCCCGGCAGGAAGCCTTCGGCCTTGGCGTCGTAGGCGCCCTGGATCAGGCCCATGTATTCGTTCATCAGGTTGCGGTGGAACCACGGCGGGCGGAAGGTGTTCTCGGCCACCATCCAGCGCGGCGGGAAGATCACGAAGTCGAGGTTGGCCAGGCCGTGGGTGCTGGTGGGCGAGGTCAATACGGTGAAGATCGACGGGTCCGGGTGATCGAAGCTGACGGTGCCAATCGTGTTGAAACGGCGCAGGTCGTATTTGTACGGCACGTTGTTGCCGTGCCAGGCGACCACGTTGAGTGGGGAATGGTCGAGCTCGCAGGCCCAGAGTTCGCCGAGGAATTTCTGTACCAGCGTCGTCGGTTTCGTCACATCTTCATAGTGCGCAACCGGCGTCAGGAAATCACGCGGATTGGCCAGGCCATTGCTGCCGATAGGGCCCAGGTCCGGCAGGCGCAGGGGTGCGCCATGGTTCTCGGCGACGTAACCGCGCGCTTGCGCGTCCAGCAGCTCGACGCGGAACTTCAGGCCACGAGGCAGCACGACGATTTCCAGTGGCCCCACTTCCAACACGCCAAGCTCGGTGGCGATGCGCAGGCGGCCTTGCTCGGGAACGACCAACAACTCGCCGTCGGCGTTGAAGAACACACGCTCCATGGAGCGGTTGGCGCGGTAGTGATGGATGCTGATGCCTGAGGGTTTTTCTGACCCGGAATTAGCCACCATCCCGACCAGCCCGTCGATAAAGTCCGTCGCCTCGCTCGGCATATCCAACGGGTTCCAGCGCAGGCGATTGGGCGTCACCGCGCCCAGCGGACCACCGGCCAACTGTCGTTCAAGCTTGATAAACGCCGGGTGATTGGCCGACGGCTGGATGCGGTACAGCCAGGTACGCCGGGCTTCGCTGCGGGCCATGGTGAACGCGGTGCCGGAGAACAGTTCGGTGTACAAACCGTAGGGCGCTTTTTGCGGGGAGTTCTGGCCGACGGGCAGTGCGCCGGGCAAGGCTTCGCTGGCGAATTCATTGCCGAAGCCCGACAGGTATTCGAGGTTCATGGATCATCCTCTGTACGGAAGTTGTTTTTATCGTAATCCAGTTACGCATAACGTAATTTGATCACTATCGACCGTCAAGCTATAAAGACGCCCATTCATCTCTCGGATTCTCGTCCCTCCATGGAAAAGCCCCGCGACACCGGTAAACAGAAAGTCCGCTCGGCCGAAGTGGGCACCGATATCCTCAAGGCCCTGGCCGAGTTGTCCCCGGCCACGTCGCTGTCACGCCTGGCCGAACACGTACAGATGCCGGCCAGCAAGGTGCACCGCTACCTGCAGGCGCTGATCGCCTCGGGTTTCGCCGAACAGAACACCGCCACCAACCACTATGGCCTGGGCCGCGAAGCGTTGCGTGTGGGCCTGGCGGCGCTGGGCAGCATGGATGTGCTGAAAGTCGGCGCACTGCCCCTGGCGGAGTTGCGCGATGAATTGAATGAAACCTGCTTTTTGGCGGTGTGGGGCAACCAGGGCGCGACCGTGGTGCAGATCGAACCGGCGGTGCGCGCGGTGACGGTGGTGACGCAGCTGGGTTCGGTGCTGCCGTTGCTCAGTTCGTCCACCGGGCTGGTGTTCAGCGCCTTCCTGCCGTCGCGGGAAACCGTGGAGCTGCGCGAACGTGAGATCCAGGCCGGCATCGCCCATGCGTTGGCGGACGACCAGGCCTACGCCATCACCTGCGAACAGATCCGCAGCCGTGGCCTGCACTTTGTGCATGGTTTGTTGATGCCCGGCGTCGATGCGCTGTCCGCACCGGTGTTCAACGCCATCGGCCAAGTCGCGGCAGTGATGACCGTGGTCGGCCCCACCTCGTTGTTCCATGCCGATGAAGACGGCCCGGCGGCGCAGCGCTTGCTGGCGGCGACTCGGGCCGTGAGTTGGCGCATGGGTTATCAGCCCTGAGCTAATCGTGCCAGTGGGCCAGGGCCAACGCCACGCGGTTCTCCAGGGCGCGGATCGGCGCGGCGCTGCTCAGGTAGTTGTTACTGATCATTGAAAACACCAGGCGCCGGCCCTGGGCGTCGCTGATGTAGCCGCTCAACGACGACACGCCGGCCATGGAGCCGGTCTTGGCGTGCAGGTTGTTTTGCGCAGGCGTGCCACTCAGGCGATAGCGCAGGCTGCCGCCGGTCATGCGGTCCGGGTTGCCGGCAATCGGCAAGGCGTTGTACCAGGCGTCGAACCACGGCTGTCTGGCCGTGGCCAGCAGCAGATCGGTGAGGCCTTGGGAAGACACCAGGTTACGCCGCGACAGGCCCGACCCGTCGACCTGGCTGAGAGTCGTCGGGGCCAGGCCCTGGCGCTGCATGAAGTCTGCCACCGCGGCCACCCCCGCCTGCGCCGTGCCCGCATTGGACGTCTTGCGCCCCATGGCCTTGAGCAAGGCTTCGGACATGTTGTTGTTCGAAAGCTTGAGCAGCGGCGTGATCAGTTCCTGCAACGGCGCCGACTGATGTTCCGCCACGACCTTGGCCGCCGCAGGACTGGCACCGCCGATCACACGGCGCCCGAGCACCTGGATGCCCTGCTGCGCCAGTGCTTGCTCAAACAGATTCGCCACCAGTTGCGTCGGCTCCCACACGCTCACCCACTGCCGGCTTTGCTTGCCCGGCGCCAACGCGCCGGTGAGTTGCAGCAGGTTGGTGCCGTGCTGGCGGGTGATGCCGAAATTGTTGCCGGGGCCGCTGACAGCACGGTTGTCCAGTTGCACGTAGTCGGTGGACGGACTCACCAACACGCTGACCGGCTGACCCACCACGGCGGGGGCTTTGGCCGTGACCAGCAACGTGCCCGCATCAAAATCAGAATTGGGTGACACGGTCAGCGCCGAAATTTGCGCGCCGTAGTAGGTGCTTTCGTCGTCCTGGGCCCAATCCACGCCCAGGCGTTCGGCGTCGAAAAAGCTATCGTCGAACACCAGGTCGCCCTGGATCTGACGCACGCCCTGGCCGGCAAGCTGTGCCGCCAATGCCTGGTAGTCGGCGAACTGCGTGGTCGGGTCGCCCAGGCCCTTGAGGTACAGGTTGCCGCTGAGGCGCTCGCCTTGCTGCGTGCCGTTGCTCAACAGTTGCGTGGAAAAACGATATTGCGGCCCCAGCACATCCATCGCCGCTGCGGTGGTGAGCAGCTTGAGATTGGATGCGGGAATCAGGCAGGTTCGCGGGTTGTGTTGATAGAGGGTGCTGCCGCTGCGGGCATCACGCACCATCAGGGACACAGTGGCGCCGTTGAGGGCCGGGTCGGCCATCAACTGGTCGATGATGGTTGGGGTGGACGTCTGGGAAACACTCGCGCAGCCACCCAGCAATAAGCTCAAGCCCACCAGCATCCCGCTGGTGGATATCCATTTTCCAAAGTACATCAGTAGCGTTTTCCTAAAGCGGTCAGTGGCAGCAACGCTAACAGCTCCCTCCCCCTGTGGCGAGCAGGCTTGCCCTGCGTTGGGCTGCGCAGCAGCCCCCATCAGAACACCGCGCTATACCAGTTATTTCTCACCGACCAGGTTTGGGGCCGCTGCGCGGCCCAACGCGGGGCAAGCCCGCTCGCCACAGAAGCCTGCTCACCACGGAAGCCAGTTCGCCACACAATAGGCGCATCAGAACTCCAGGGTGCTCGACACCGACACCTGACGCGCATCACCCATGGACACAAACAACCGGCTGGCCGCCGAGGTGTAGTAGACGCGGTCGAACAGGTTCTTCACGTTGAGCTGGAACTTGACCTTCTGCCCGTCAATCCTGGTGTCATACGTGGCAAACGCATCCGCCACGGTGTACCCCGGCAAGGTGAAATCGTTGGCGGCATCGCCTGCACGCTCGCCGACATACCGTGCGCCGGTCCCCACCCGTAACTGATCGCCCCCGAACACGTTGCCGAAGTCATAGGCCACCGACAGCGAGCCGGTGTGCTTGGCCACGTTCTGCAGGCGGTTGCCTTCCAGGGTCGGGTCCTTGTCCTTGATGTCTTCAGCGTCGGTGTAGGCGTAGCTGCCGATCAGGCTCCACTTGTCGGTCAGTTGCCCGGTGGCGTCCAGTTCCAGGCCGCGGGAACGCACCTGGCCGGCAATGCTGTAGATAGTGTTCGCGCCGGAACCGACCGATACCAGCACGTTGCGCTTGTCGATGGTGAACAACGCGGCACTGGCCGTGATGCGCCCAGGGATGTCGAGCTTGGCCCCCAGCTCCCAGGACTTGGATTTCTCGGGCGTCAGGTCGCCAGTCAGCGTGCTGCCGTCGGCCAAGGCAGCAATGGTGGAGTTGGGCTTGAACGATTCGGTGTAGCTGCCATAGAACGACAACTCATCGGTATAGCGGTACACCAGCCCAGCACGCGGCACCCAGGCCTGGCCATTGCCGTTGGTGTTGGCCTTGAACGGTACGCCTTTGCCAGCGTATTGGTCGTACATCTGGTAGCGCGCACCGGCGACAAAAATCCATTGGTCGTTGAGGTGAATCGCATCCTGGAAGAACAGCGAGTCGCTGCGCAACAGGTCGGTCTGGGCGCTGTCGGCGGGGCTGACGGTGGTGCCCGCCACTTCGTTGCCATACACCGGGTTGTTGTAGTTGAAGGTGCCGCGCGAATTCTGGCGGATCAGGTCAGCGCGGTAGATCTTGCGGTACTCATCATCCAGGCCGAACACCACATCGTTCTGCAGGCCGAACACATTGACCTTGCCTTCCAGGCTTGCAGTGGCGAAACGGTCGGTGGTGATCGCTCCCTTGGTGCCATCCATCTTGCGGGTCAGGGTGCCGTTGGTGTTTACCGCGCTGACGCGCACCTGGCTGGCGTCATAGGTCTCGCGGTTCCAGCTGTAGCCGAAGTGGGCTTTCCAGTCGTCGTTCAGGTCATGGTCGGCTTCGAAGCGGTACAGGTCGGAACGGCCCTCCATGTTGTTGAAAGGCTCATCCAAACGACGTGTGGCCGGGATGTCCAGCGGGTGGTTGGACTTGTCGATGGCGGTGCCACGGTCAAACGGCGTGAGGAATTCGCGGTGCTCATAGGCGAACAGCAGTTGGGTGCTGTCGCCATACCAGGCCAGCGATGGCGCGATCAGGCTCTCGCGGTGGGTGCCGAAGTTGCGCCAGTAATCTTCATCTTCATGGTCGACGATCAGCCGATAGGCCAGGCCGCTGTCGCCAATCGGGCCGGTGGTGTCGAGGCTACCGCCGCTGCCGTTCTTGCCGTCACCGAAGGTGGAGCCGCGTACGGTGAGGGCGGTGGACTGGACCAGTTCAGGCTTTTTACTGACGATGTTAACCACGCCGCCCGGGTCCTGGATGCCGTACAGCAACGACGCCGGCCCCTTGAGCACTTCGACCCGCTCCGCCGTGGCGTTCAGCGCACGGCCCTGCACGATGGGCATGCCGTCACGCATGATCGAGCCGTTACGGTTGTCGCCAAAGCCGCGCAGCATCACCGCGTCCTGGGTGCTGGCCAGAGTGTTGGCCTGGGTGATGCCGCTGATATTGCCCAGGGCGTCATCCAGGTTGCGCGGGGTCTGGTCGCGCAGCACTTGGGCGGGGACCACGTTGACGGTTTGCGGGGTCTCCAGCAGCAGGCCATGGGAGCGCATTACCGAACTGGTGGGTGGTGGCTGGTAGCTGGTGCTGTCCTGGACCTGGCTGGCACCGCTGATGGTGGTGGCGCCGAGGTTGACCGCGCCTTCGGTGGGCACCGGCTCCAGGGCCAGGGTGCGAGCGTCGATCTGGCGGAAGGTCAGGCCGGAACTGCCCAGCAGGCGCTGCAGGGCCTGGGTCGCGCTCATCTGGCCGCTGACCGCCGGGGCCTTGATGCCGTAGGGCGCTTCGTCGGTGTAGATCACGCTGATCCCGGTGACCCGGCTGAAATCGCTCAGGGCCTGGGGCAGCGGCTTGGCTGCCAGGGCAAAGGTGAACTGGGCGCTTTGCTGCTCTTGTGCCTGCGCCATGCTCAAGGGCAGCACCGCCAGCCCCGATACCGCCAATACCGAGGCTCCCAGCCACTGTTTAACCCAACCGCCCGCCGCTGACTTCATGCTGTGAGAACCCGTGTAGAAAACGCTGTTAATGCGAATAGATCGCAGTTTCAAGCACTACACGGTTGCGCGGTGGTTTTACCTCACTTTTATTTGCAAATATTTTTCCCTATTGCGCCTGGATGCGAAAACCGATGCGCGGGAAATGCACATGCACGGTGCCCGCGCGCTCGTCGGTGCGGCGCAGGATCAGTTCTTCACGCCCGGCAAACAGCAGTTCGCCGGCGACCGGGTCGGTGCCGTAGTCGGTCGCCGAAATGGTCACCTGCTGGCCTGCCTTGAAGCCGTTCAAGTCTTCAAACAGTTCTTCGGGCAGAGCAGCCGGCGTCGCATTGCGCGACACGTCCAGGGCTTGCTCGGCGCTCATCTGAGTGGAGGTACCGTGGCCGAAACCCAGCACACGATCCAACCAGGCGGCAACGGCGGGATAGGCGTCTACCAAAGGCGACGTCACTGAAGAGCCTTTGAGGAACCACAGGGGATGGGCCAGGGCAAAGTCGGCAATCGACGGCTCGCCGAACAGGAAATCCCCGGCCTGGTGCTGCAGTTGCTGATCGATGCGGCCAACAATCGCCGGCCACTGATGCTTGGCTACATCCAATTGCACCCGAGTCGCCGTGCCGCCGCTGAACAGTTTGCTGCGATCCGCCACCAGCACCTGGAGCATTTCCGGCGGCACCTTGGCGAACTTGACCGCCAGTGATTCCGGCTGGAACACCAGCGCCACCGCATGGGAGAACACCACCGAATCGGCCCAGGCGGCGAAGCCTTGGGTGACCAGTTCCAGGCCTTGGGGAAACAGGGCCGGAGCGGCTTTTTCCTGTTCCAGGCGCCGGGCGATCAGCGCGGTGTCGCAGTAGATATCGGCACCGATTTGCAGCACGGGGGTCTTGCGATAACCGCCCGTGAGAGCGGTGAGGTCTGGCTTGGGCATCACCGGCGAAATATGTACAGAACGCCAGGACAACCCCTTGAAGCCCAGCAACAGCCGGGCTTTTTCAGCGAAGGGGGACTGCGGGTAGTGGTGGAGGATCAACTCAGACATGCCAGGCTCCGCGAGAGAAGTGAATCGCTAGCTTAGCCTGCAAACCCTGGCGCGGGCATGATGGGAACTCATCAGTCAAATCAATGAGCCACTTGCCGCCAGGCACTCCTTGGCGCTCTTCTTCAACTTCTTGATCAGCCGTTCCTGACGCAGGGCCTCGCCCTTGCTCGCGCATTGCTCGGTGTACACCAGCGCCACCGCCGGGCTGGACAGGAAAAACCGCGCACCCTTGCCGCTCTGGTGCGAGGCGAACCGGCGCACCGGGTCATTGCTGATGCCGCAGTACAGCGAGCCATTGGCGGCGCGCACCAGGTAGACGAACCAGGGTTTGGGGTCAGGCGTATTCACGGATCGATTCGGCAAGGCATAGGAGTTGCCAAGCTTATCAACGACTGGCCTGGAATGCCTTCAAGCCTTTGCGCGCCTGGGCACGCACGGCGTTTTTCACCAGCGGCGTCCACCCCAGCAACAACCCCTTGGTGCCCAAGGCCTGGCGCGACCAGCGCCACAGGTCAAAGTGATCGTGGTGTTCGCAGATTTTGCCGTCGCGAAACACAAAGCGCGCCTGGATATCGTTGACCACTGTGTTGCCAGTGGCGCTGAACAGGTAAGTCGCCACCCAGTGAGCGCCACCGCTACGGTCGTCGCTGCGCACATTGTCGAAGGTCAGGGAGAAATCCTTGGCGCGGGTGGTGAGCATGCGCCACATGTCACCGGCATCGCGGCCGCGCAGTTCGCCGAAGGCCGGGTCGCTGAAGACCACATCGTCGGTGTAGCAGGCCGACATGGCCTCGGCGTCCAGGCGCTGGAAGGCGCTGTAGAACTCGGTGATCAGGGCATTGTGGGCTTCACTCATGGACAGGCTCCGCGGTTATCGGCATAAGGCCAGCACGATAATCCGCGGCGTCTGGAAACACCATGTTCTTTCACTCGGTGGATAAGCGAGGGTGCGTCAGAGGTAAACGATATCCAGGGTGGCGCTGCCGTCCAAAGGGACTTCCTCGGTAGCGCCCGTAGGCTTCCTGACGCGGGTCTGGATCAGTACTTCCATCGCCAGGTTCTGGACCGGTACCGGCAGCGCGTCGACTTCACCGACCGCCCCCACCGAACGCATCCAGCCGACTTGCCAGGTTTGGTCTTCGGGCGCGGGAAACCAGGTTTTTCCATCCACGGATTCAATCGCCGGTGCCGCGGCACCGTCCGCCTGGACGTTTTTCACAAGGAACTGATACCCGCCCAAGCGCCGGCTATTGTAGAGCCCCAGGCCAAATGCCCCATCAGTGTCGTGGCCGTACCACGCAGTGCCCGGGCGATTGTCAATGGCCATGACCGCCATCAACGTTGATGCTTCGCAATTGACACTCAACGCCAACGTGACCTCAGGCAGGTAGGCGTCACCGGGAAAATCGCTCATGGAAATCTTGCCGTGGTCCACCATACCGCCGCCGGACAAAGCAGGCGTGCAGGCGGAAGGCGTCAAGGCACCCACGACCCTCAGGTCTATGCTGGAGGCCGCAAACAAGTTCGACGCGCCCATCAATAAAAACGCGCTGGTAACAAGGGAAAGTGATTGTTTCATCAATTCGAGTGCTCGCATTCAAGGCAAAACAGAAACGCTTGTCCTGTCGCATAACAAGACACCCGCCCCTGCCTGACTCAGTGTTGGACATAAGTAGTTATGCCGCCGACTTATCGCTGCCGGGTACATAAGCACACACTAACCCGCCCCACACTAATGCCCCATACAAGTAATACGAATCGCCCTCTTGAACCGCGCAATAAAACTGAAACTTTCTCGCAATGCATTACAACTAAGGCACCATGCCGCTTTGCCGCGCATAGGTGAATAGATCCACATCGGTGGAAATGCATAACCGCTGCATGGCTGTACTCTTTTGCTTGCTGATGGTCGAGATGCTGCGGTTGACCCGCGCGGCGATCTGGCTGACGGTCATGCCGCTGGCAAGCATTCTCACCACCTCTCTCTCCTTGCCCGACAGCTGTGGCTGGGACGGATGCGCCAGTTCGGTCTGCTCCATCTGCAGGCGCAGGCACTCACTGACGAAGGTACGCCCCTCGACCACAGCCCGCAGCGCCAAGGGCAACTCCCTGGCAGACGCGCTCTTGGCCACGATCGCCCGTGCACCATGGGCGAACGCCTCCCTCAAAGTGACCACATTGGCGAACATGGTCACCAGGATCACCGGCAACCTGGGGTATTGCCGGTGCAACAAACCCAGCAGTCCGTAACCATCCGCCTGTTGATCGCCCGGCATGGCAAAGTCGGTCACGATGGCGTCGCAAGCGGTACTGTTCACCAGCGCCAGCAATTCATCCGGACCATTGGCCTCCCCTACGACTTTGCACTTACCACTGGCTTCGATTACCACTTTCTGCCCGATACGCACGATGGGGTGATCGTCAGCAATAATTATGCGAATCATCGTCGCTACCCATGATGGCAATTTGAATATATGCAAAATAGCGCGCCCAGTCCTATGTAACAACCTGAAATAACTGGACGGGTTTACCCACTCCCCATGGTTACTGGAGAGCGACACTTAGCCCACATGATAAAAGGAAATTACATACAGACAATTCCTACGATTCAAACATGAAAAATCCTACAATTACCTGAACTCATAGTTTATGTAAGCGCAACAGATAACGTTCGACTTCGCGATGAAACAGCTCCAGTGCCTGCCGATTCACCTCCACTCCGCTGGCCTGCACGCGGTCAATCAACACAGCGGCGTGTTGTTCCAGTCGCGTTGCCCCCAGAAACGCCACGCTGCCCGCCAGGCGATGCAAGCGTTGCGAGGTCAGCACGGCGTCCCCGCTGATACGCGCCTGCACCAGCATAGCCAGATCTTCCCGGGCCTCTCGCGCCAGGCTTGCGAGCATCGTCTCTACCACCGCCCATGAACCAAAGGTGGCAGTGAGGCTGGCCCGGGAAGGCAACTGTTCGCGCCGGCGCCTCGCCGGCTGCACGCGCACTTGCGCAGCGTGCATCGGCGCCGGCGCCAGCCACTCGGTGAGTAGCTCGCGCAACTGCCACAGGCCGATGGGTTTGACCAGCCACCCATCCATGCCACATCCCAGGCAACGCTGAACCTCTTCGAGCCCCAGGCGCCCGGTCATGGCGATGATGGGAATCCCCGGCTTTCCCGTGATGCGCTCGCGTCGGCGCCATTCACGCGTCATGGCATAGCCATCCATGACCGGCATGCGGCAGTCGCTGATGACCAAGTCAAAGTGACGCGAAGCCAGGGCCTGCAAGGCCATGCGCCCGTCGCCACAGGTTTCGTGGCTGACGCCAAGCACTTGGAGCAGCGAGCCCACCAGCAGCCGATAGGTGGCATGGTCATCGACCACCAGCACCCTGGCTTGTTGCCAATAGGCCGGTGAGTCAACCGAATGCAAAACCTTGGGTGGATGACGACGTGGCTCGTTGCCCGGCATAACAACCTCATGCAGAGCGATCAGCTCACCAGGCTGGCACCCGGCGCAGGGAGACGTTCGAAAGGTCAATGACCTGTCGGACGATTTCACTCGAACTTTTCGCGCAAATACATTCAGACCTGTACAAAACACAGGCTGTGCGGATTCAAAGAGCGCGAAAAATATCCGAATGAATGGGTTTGATCGATACAACAACTACGACTAAGCAATTTTTCTTACAAGCACATCAGTTGTTTCCAGCATCAAGGCAGGTTTGTCAGGCAGACCCATTATCGTAATTGTTGCATTCCTCCCCCCTGGGCCACGGGCGTTAAATGTGTCCCGGCTCAAGGCAATAGAAGGCGCGGCGTCGCTTGTGAAAAACATCCTGACCCTGCGACGCCAGCGCCCCGCCCGTGCCACTTGTCTGCCCTCCGTGCCAACACTTTGCCAGGAATACGTTGTTCAAATGAAAGCCCCACATTCCCTGCTTCTCACCACTTTACTGATGGCAGCCGCTACACCTGCGCTGGCTGCCAGCAGTATCGACTTGAACGTCACGGGTGTGATCACCCCAAACGCCTGCACACCAACCCTCAGCGCAGGCGGGGTTGTCGACTACGGCAAGATAGCGTTTGCCGACCTCTACGTGGAAAGCGCCACGCTCTTGCCGACCGCCAACCTGCAACTGAGCGTGGAATGCGACGCCGCGACGTTGTATGTATTCCATGCCGTCGAGAATAGTGTAGGCGGCGGCGATACCTCCTTCGGCCTGGGGGTGATCAACCAGAACCGCTCCATCGGTGCTTACCACCTGGGGCTGAACAGCTCCACCGCCGAAGGTCTGCCGATCTCCACCCTGTCCTCACGAGACAACGGTGTCACCTGGATCCAGAGCTCGCCGAACGCGTTGTGGATCCGTGGTCGACTCGCCGGTTTCGGCGATGACTCAGGCGGGGCCTGGGCACCGGTTCCGATCCGCAACTTGACCAGCAACCTGCTCATCTACGGATACATTGCCGCCACCCGCGGCCTGACTTTGACCGAGGAGCAGCCTCTCACCGGCTCCGCCACCTTGGAAATGCGTTACCTGTAATCCCCTCTTTTCTCTTCACAAGGACCCGTGCCGATGGACAGAAGAACCTGCGCCACACTTGCCCTATTGCTGAGTGTCTGCGCCCCCGCAGCTTTCGCAGCCAGCACTACCGACCTGAGTGTCTCGGGCACCATTACGCCTAGCTCATGCACCCCCAGCCTGTCCAATGAGGGCGTCGTCGATCATGGCAAGTTGACCGGTCGGGATCTGGACATCGATCTGCCGACCCGTTTGCTCCCCGGTGAAATGCAACTGGATGTGCATTGCGAGGGCGCCACGCATTTCACCCTGACCACCGTCGATAACCGTGGCGGAACGTCAGCCATCAACCCGGTGTTCCACGGGCTGGGAGTGGTCAACGATGACCAGATGCTGGGCAGCGTCGCGCTCGGGCTGTTCGAGCCCGTGGCGGACGCGACGCCGGTACAGGCCATCATGTCGCGGGACGGCGGTGCCAGCTGGGGGCCGTCGTCCTACCTGGGGCACGCCGCACTCACCGCCTTCGCCGCCGCGGGCGCCCCCTATACCCCGATTGCCATCACCGACCTCAGCGCTCGCCTGCGGGCCTTCACCATCATCGCCCCGGCCCGCGACCTGACCCTGCTGGACGAGCTGCCGATCGATGGCAGTGCCACGTTGCAACTCAAGTACTGGTAACCCTTTTTTCCCTTGTCCTTTATATGGAGCCTGACCATGAAACTTTCCTTGAATACCCTGTTCGCCACCGTACTGCTGGCCGGTGGCACCAGCGCCTTCGCGGCCTCCAGCGTCGATCTCACCGTCAAGGGCCTGATCACCCCCAGTGCCTGCACTCCAGCCCTGTCCAATAGCGGGTCTGTGGACTACGGCAAGATTTCCGCCAAGGATTTGAATGTCGACCAGGTAACGCCCCTCACCGAGCAAACCGTACAACTGACCGTCACCTGCGACGCGGCTACCCTCATGGCCCTGGACGCCGATGACAACCGTGCCGGCTCGAACTATGGCGGCGACATCAGCGAATTCGGCCTGGGCCTGGTCAACGGTACACAGAAGCTCGGGGCCATGGGCCTGAGCCTGAACACGCCGATTGCCGATGGCGTGGAGGGGCGGACGATCGCCTCCGTCGACGGCGGCGTGACCTGGGTCAATGAGCGCAGCTTGACGCCCGACAACCTGATCTCGGTAGCCGACACCGCCGTCGCCACGCCCATCCCTGTTCAAGTGTTGACCTCGGACCTGATTGTCAGCCCCAAGATCGCCCCTTCCAGCCAATTGACGCTGACCAACGAGGTGGCCATCGACGGTTCGGTGACCGTGACGGTGCGCTACCTCTAAGCCCACTCGAAACGCACACAGGCAGGTCATGAGACCTGCCTGTGTCCTGCACTGAAACGAAGAACCAGGCAACCGGTGAACCTCCCCATGAAGCACACCTCTTCACGCCTTCTTGCCATGCTTTGCCTGCTGTGTAGCGGGCCCGCAGCGTTGGCGGCCTCCAGTACCGAATTGAATGTGACCGGGATAATCACCCCCAGCGCGTGTACACCGACACTGTCGGCCAATGGCATCGTCGACCACGGATTAGTGCCGGCACGCAGTCTCAACCAATACGAGTTCAGTGTCTTGCCTACCCAGGCCCTGGACTTGAATGTGAGCTGCAACGAGTCGGTGCTGTTTGTGTTGGTGGGCTTGGACAACCGCGCCGATTCATCCCTGGGCCCGGGTTTTTACTATGGCCTGGGCCATAACGTCCACGCCCCCACTGAACGACTCGGCACCGTGTCCATTGCCTTTCGCGACGTGATGGGCGACGGCGAGCGCGTATTGGTGCTGGCGTCCAGCAATCAGGGACTGACCTGGTTCCCGGAAAGCAATGCCTACCCGAACAATTACATGGGGTTCGCTCACCCCGGTACGTTGGTGCCGGAACCCCACCGCCAGATCGCGGCCACCTTGCAAGTCAATACGTCGATCAACGCGGCCGCCTATTTGACCCTCAAGCAGGAAGTCCCCCTGGACGGTTCCATCGTGCTTGACCTGAGGTATCTGTAGCCATGTCCCCCCTTCCCTTTTCAACCCGCGCCTTCACCGCCATTCGCTACGCCGGCCTCTACCTCGGCGCACTGGCCCTGACGTTCGGCGGTCCCTCGTGGGTGCTGGCCGACGGCATGGTGCCCGACACCTCGGTGGTCATCGTCAACGAGGCGGACGGCGAAGCCTCGGTGTCCGTGACCAATACCGACGACAAGTTGGCGCTGCTGCACGTGACCCTTGAAGACATCCCCGAGGACAAAGCCTCACTGTTGTTCGTGACCCCGCCCCTGGCCCGAGTGGAACCGAACAAGAGCCAACTGATCCGCTTCATTCTGCAATCGCCGGAACCGCTGAAAACCCAGCGCCTGAAACGGGTGATATTCGAAGGCATGCCCCAAGGCCGTTCGGCGGCCCAGGCCGGGCACGCACGGGTGGGCGTGACGGTGCGCCAGAACCTGCCGGTGATTCTGCACCCCAAGGGCCTGCCCCCCAACCGCACACCCTGGACCGGACTGGAGTGGCGCCTGCAGAACAACCAATTGAGCGTCAGCAACCCCACGGCCTATGTGGTACGCCTGGCTCAGGAGCTGCGTTTGTTGCCCGGCGACGGTTCGGCCTTGCTGCCGCGCACCTACGTGCTGCCCGGTGAGACCCTGCGCGTGACGGTCACCGGCGGCGGCGCGAGTCGCGTGCAACTGCAACCGGCCACGGTGTATGGCTTTGCCGTGGCGCCTTATGAAGCACCGATCACCCTATAAAAAAGAGTGGCCTGCCAACGCCACCGAAGGGCCTGACTGAACCGCAGAGTCAGCAGGCCACCCACAGCTGAGAGTGACCTTGTGAGCACAGTAATGACTGACCGTCGCGGCCAAGCCGTGCCCGCCGTTTCACCACGCCGCGCGCACACCTTATTGGCAGGGCTGGCGCTGACCCTGGGTGGTTCACTGCCATACGAGGCAGCTTGGGCGAGCGACAACCTGATTGCCGGCGCCTTCGACCCCCAAACTTTGTCCCATCGCGGCATCGATCCGGAGTTGGCCAACCTGCTCCTGCAAACGCCCCGTTTTACCGCGGGCCGGCATGCCGTCAACCTGAGCGTCAACGGCCAACGCCGTGGTCGGGTGGATGTGGAATTCGACCACCAGGGCAGTCTCTGCTTCAGCCGGGCCCTGCTGGATGCGGCCAACCTGATAGTGCCCGATGAAGTCGAGACCCCAGGCTGCCATCGTTTCCTCGAGCGCTACCGACAAACTGTCATCGAGCAAGACCCGGCCAGCCTGAGCCTGGCCCTGGTGGTACCGACCGACGCACTGCGCCCCGCCCGGCAGGATATCTCCGGCTATCAGACCGGTGGTTTTGCCGGCCTGCTCAACTATGACCTCACGGGCCTGCACAACGAGTTCGGCGACAACACCAGCCGCTTCGGCTCAGCCAACACCGAAGTCGGCTTCAACGCCGGCGACTGGATCGTACGCAGCCGCCAGGTCAAGACCTGGCAAGACAGCCGTTCACGCACCGCTCATCTGGATGCCTATGCCCAGCGCACCTTTGCCGAGCAACAGGCGGTGTTCCAGGCCGGCCAGATCAGCCTCTACAACCCGGTGCTGGCGGGCACGCAGATCACCGGCGCCCAAGTGCTGACCGAAACAGCACTGCAAGACCAGAATCAGGGCGCGACGATCAACGGCATCGCCAACAGCCCGGCCCAGGTGGAAGTCCGCCAGAACGGTGCACTGATTCACTCCACCGTGGTGCCGGCCGGGCCGTTCGCGCTGACGGATGTACGCCGTTTGAACAGCCGCTCAGACGTGGAGGTTACGGTCAAGGAAACCACTGGCGAAGAACGCCGCTTTACGGTGCCCGCAGCCATGCTCGGCCTGGGCCTGCCGGCGCCGGGTTATTCCGTGGCGGCGGGACGCGTGAGAAAAATTGGCGACAGTGACGGCACTGAGCCCTGGGTGGTCAGCGCGGGCTGGAGCGGTGCGGTACACCCGCAAGTCAGCCTGGGTGGCGGCGCATTGGTCGCCGATGACTACCATTCGGCGGGCGTCAGCCTGGGGTGGCTGCCCTGGCAGGACAGTCAATTGCAGGTCTCGGCGCAAGCGGCCCAGGCCAGCCACGATGGGCGTGAGCGTGGCGTCCAGACGGACGTGTCCTGGTCCCAGCGTTTCAGTGAAAACTGGTCGGTGACTACCGCCGGCTCATGGCGCTCCCAGGGCTATCGCGACCTCGAGGATTCGACCTTCGTCGGCAACAGTCGCGACCAACAGCGCTCGCGCTATCGCGACCAGCAAAGCCTCACCGCGTCCTGGGCGCATCCCGCACTGGGAGCGTTCAGTGCCGGGGTGTCACGCACTGCGGCTTACAACGGTGAAAGCAGCAGCCGCGCGTTGGCGTCCTGGGGCACCAGTTTTGGCCGGGTGTCAGTGTCCGCCAGTGCCGAATGGCAGGTGGGCGGCCGCCAGCAAAACGATGACAGCGTTTACCTGAACATCAGCCTGCCGCTGGGTGAAAACCGCCGCGCCCGCACTTGGGCGCGCAGGGCCGGCGGTGAGCATCGCCTGGGCGTGGGGTTGAACGAGCAACTCAACGACCAGTTGAGTTACCGCGTGGGCGTGGAGCATGACAGCCGCGACCGCGAGGTGGAGTCTTCGATCGGCGTGTCGGCCCTGCCGTGGTACAGCCAACTGGACTTCAACTACACCCGCAGCAATGACGAGCACTCCAGTTACCAGGGCGGCGCCCGTGGCGGCGTGGTGGTGCATGGCGACGGCGTGACCTTCTCGCCCTATCCGGTGCGCGACACCTTTGCCGTGATGTCGGTGGGCGAGATGGCGGGGATCAAGGTGACGACGCCCAGCGGCCCGGTGTGGACCGACTGGCAAGGCCAGGCCGTGGTGTCGCAACTCAACGCCTACGGCCGCAGCCCGGTGGAAGTGCAGACGCGCTCACTGCCGCGCAACGCCGATATCCACAATGGCCTGGCGGTGATTTCCGCCGGGCGCGGCGCGGTGGACAAGGTTGAATTCGGCGTCGCCCTCACCCGGCGCGCGCTATTGAACGTAACCACCGACAACGGTCAGCCGTTGCCGCGCGGCGCGACCGTGAGCACCGCCGACGGTGAATTCATCACTCTGGTGCAGGAAGACAGCAAAGTGTTCCTGCCCGACGTGCTCAACCCGCGTCCGCTGTGGATCAAGGCCCCCGGCCAGGCGCGTTGCCGCCTGAGCTACGAATTGGCGGACGACGTCGACCCCGAGGTGTATTACGAAACCGCACCCGCCCGGTGCCACCAGCCATGAGGACTGTGACCATGGGCCTGAAACCTGTCTTGTACGTCATGGGCGCCCTGTTCGGCGCCCATGCCCTGGCCGCCGACGAATGCCAACTCAACCTCAGCCAGACGCACGTGGACTTTGGTTTGATGAACCGCGCCGTGGGACTGGTGCCCGCCCCCGAGCGCCTGCTGGGAGAGCGACAACTGAGCCTGACGTTGAACTGCCCGCAGCCCACCGACATGAGTGTGTTTTATCGTGGGCTGGCGGCGGGGCCGGGGCGGTTCCGCTTTACCGAGCTCGGCAGTTACGGCTTGCAAGTGCGTGACGCAGTGCTGGACGGCCAGGCGGTCGAACTCGGTTTGATCGCGGGTCCGGGGCAAGCGCCGTCCGCAGTCAGCGCTCGGCTGAGCTGGCAGCCCGACCACGGCGTGGTGCCGATGCGCGGTGGCGTGGCGGTGACCGGGCGTAACCTGTCGCTGCAACTGGACGCCAGTGCCTGGGCCAGCGAGGACGCCGTCCGGGTACGCGACGCGGTCAGCTGGGACACTGCGGGGTTGTTCGACGCCCTCGCCGTCGACCATTCGCGGGAATTGCGTTGGCAGGCACGTTTTGCACCGGCGGCGTGCACCCCCACCCTGTCCAACGGCGGCCATGTGGAGCTGGGCAAGTTGTCGGTCAGCGACCTGTCCAACGACAAGGACACGCCCCTGGCGCCACGCGCGTTGTCCCTCAGCGTAACGTGCGATGCGCCGACAGCCTTCGCCGTGCGCATGCAGGACAACCGCCAGGGTTCGGCAACCGGTGCCGGTGATGAAACCACTTATGGACTGGGCCTGGACGCCAGCCGTCAGAAAATCGGGCGCTACCGCCTGCTGTTCGACCCGGCCCTCATCAGCGCCGACAACTTCGCCCAAGTCTTCAGCACCGATTCCAGCACCGGCGGCCTGCCCTGGAGCAGCGCCAGTGCGCGTATCACGGCGGTGGGGGCCATTCGTTACCTGGGTTTCAGCAGCACATCGGGCAGTACCGGCGGGCCCAGCGCCATTCAACACCTCAACGCCACGCTGAGCCTGGAGGCGACGGTCGCCCCACTGGAATCGCTGGATCTGGGCAATGAGGTTCGCCTCGACGGCTCGGCCACGCTCGAAATTCATTACTTATAGGAACTCAACCATGAAAACGATACTGATCCGACTGGTCGCCTGCGTGTGCCTGAGCCACGTGCTGCAGGCCCAGGCCGCTTCAACCGTCGAGCTGAACGTCAGCGGCCGGATCACGCCCAGCGCCTGCGCGCCCAGCCTGTCCGATGGCGGCGTGTATGACTTGGGCAAGATAGCCGCCAAAGACTTGAACAGCGATCGACCCACCCTATTGCCCGCCACCAGCCTGCAACTGGCAATCACCTGTGAAGCCATGACGCTGCTGGCCCTTGAGCCCCGGGACAATCGCCTCGGCTCGAGTTACAACGATTCACCCAACTCATTCGGCCTGGGGCTGACCGGCAATAACGCCAAGCTCGGCTTCCTGCTGCTGACCCTCGATACCGTGTTGGCCGACGGCGTTGAGATGATACCGATTGGCTCGACGGCGTCCTCGTCCTGGTCACCCACGAGCATTCTATCGCACCACTTCCTCACCGCATTTGCCCCAAAAGACGTATTCGCTCCAGCACCTGTGCAGCAACTGACCGCCCAACTGCACGTCGCACCAGCCCTCGCCCCCGCCAACACCCTGCCACTGAGCGAAGAAGTGCCCTTCGAAGGCTCGGTGACCCTGACCATCAAGTACTTATAGGAGCTGAACCATGAAAGCCTCACTGATTCGCGTGGCCGCCCTTGCCTGGCTGGCCAGTATTTCAACCGCCCAGGCCGCGTCCACGGTGGAACTGACCGTGGGTGGCCTGATCACCCCCATGGCCTGCACCCCGGCGTTTTCCGGCGGTGGGTTGATCGACTTCGGCAAGATCTCCCAACAGGACCTCAACCAGGCCACGGGCACCCGGCTGCCGCTCAAGTCACTGACCCTGACCGTCAGTTGCAACGCCCCCGGTCGCTATGCCCTGCGCATGCACGACAACCGCGACGGCTCGGCTCACGTCAACAGCGAGATTTACTACGGCCTGGGCCTGGACAGCGCGGGTAACAAGATTGGCGTGTACTCGGTGAAATTCGATCCCAAGCAAACGGTGGCCGATGCTTTGCCGGTGACTTATGGCACCGAGTCGACCACGGGTGGGGTGGCGTGGCGTACATCCAACAGCAACCCCATCGATATCGGCTCCAGGAGCCTGCTGGGCTTTACCGATGTGGCTGGCAGCACCGCCGGCCCATCAGCGATCCAGAACCTGACCAGCACCCTGACCCTGGAAGCCGTGATCAACGCCAAGCAGAACCTCGACCTGAGTGTGGAAACGCCGATGGATGGCTCCGCGACGCTGGAAGTGGTGTACCTGTAGGCCGTGCCTGAGTGACTGTGCGACGTAGCCCCTGCGCTACGTCGAGGCCGCAGATCAAACCCGCTCGCTGAGCACGCCAACATAGCGTGCTCGGCCGGCGCCGAGCCCTGTGATGATTGCCCCCAGGCCGATCACAGCGAACACCCAGCCGGTGGCGCCCCAGCCGCCGGTCCAGTCATGCAGCACACCCACCGCCAATGGCCCCATGGACGCCAGTGTGTAGCCAAAGCCTTGCGCCATGCTCGACAGGTTGGCGGCCACGTGGGAATCCCGCGAGCGCAACACGATCAAGGTCAGCGCCAGGCTGAAGGTGCCGCCCTGGCCCAGGCCCAGCAGGATCGCCCAGCCCCACAAGCCGTCGAGCGGCGCGTACAGGCAACCGAACAGGCCGCCGAGGGTGAGCAGCATCACCACCACAATCGCCAGCCGTTGATCCTTGCCCCGCGTCGCCAACCACGGTGCCGCCAGCGAGCTGAACAGCTGCACGATGATCGAACCCGAGAGCGCCAACCCGGCCTCAGTGGCGCTCAGGCCACGACCGATCAAAATCGACGGCAACCAGCCGAACACGATATAGGCCAAGGACGATTGCAGGCCCATGTACAACGTCACCTGCCAGGCCAGCCGGTCGCGCAACAAGCCCTTCACGCGATAGGCCACGTGGTGCGCGCCGTGCTTGTGCCCGACCTGCGGCAACCAGGCCAGTGCCGCTACCAATGCCGGCAAGACCCAGAACCCCAGGCCGATGCTCCAGCTGTCGCCGAAGTAATGGCTCAGGGGCACCGAAGCGCCAGCTGCCAATGCCGCCCCCAGGCACAGGGCCATGGTGTAGACGCCGGTCATGGTGCCCGCCTGCCGGGGGAAATCACGCTTGACGATCCCCGGCAACAGTACGCCGATGATGCCGATACTCGCTCCGGCGATCAGGCTGCCGACGAACAGCCCGGCTTCGCCAAATGAACTGCGCAGGATGATGCCGGCGGCCAGGGCCAGGAGGATGCCCAGCACCACCCGTTCGGCGCCGAAGCGGCGCGCCAGCAGCGGAGCGGTCGGCGCGAACAGGCCCAGGCACAACACCGGCAACGTGGTCAGCAGACCGGCCCGGGCTGCCGACAGCCCCAGGCTGGCGGAAACGTCGGCCAGCAACGGCGCCATGCTCGACAGTGCCGGACGCAGGTTCAGTGCCACCAGCACCAGGCCCAGCAGCAACAGCCATGGGCGGCTCACCAGCGGTGGCGTGTGCTGCACCACCTCGTCATCGGCTTCGGCGTCGATCAGCAGTTCTTCGAATTCGGTTTTGCGCTGGGTTTCAAGGCTCATTGATCAACTGCCGGCAGAGGGATTTGGCGCGTTCAGGGTTTTGCTGTTCCACGGCGTCGAGCAAGGCGGTGTGCAGGTCGAACACCGCTTGGCGACGCGGTGAAATGTTCAGGGTCTGGCGCAACTGGGCGGCAACGATGCGCGAGAAATACTGGTACAGCTCGCTGAGTGCCGGATTGTGCGCGGCGTCCACCAGGTGCTTGTGGAACACCAGGTCAGCGCTGATATAGGCCTCAAGGTCGCCGTGATACAGCTTGCCACTGGTGTCAAGGGCTTCGCGCAAGGCGATGAGGTCTTGTTCGGTACGACGCATGGCGGCCAACCCGATGGCTTCCACTTCAAGAATCTGCCGCGTCTCCTGCGCCTGCTCCAGGGTGCAGTGGGATAGCGCCCGCATCGTGCCCAGCGGATCGGTCATCGAGCGCAGGTAACTGCCATCGCCCTGGCGGATTTCAATCAAGCCGGAGAACGCCAATACGCGCATGGCCTCGCGCACGGTATTGCGGCTGATGCCCAATTCGGCGGACAGCTCGGGCTCGGTGGGCAGGCGCTCACCGATGGCCCACCGGCCTTCAGTGATGCGCAGGCGCAACTGCTCCAGGGCCTGGTCGACCAGGGAGCGTTTGATCAAAGGGGCGATGTCTGTCATGGGCTCCGCGCTTTCGTCCAATCATAGGATGAATTTTCCTACAGCCTATTCGGACTTACCTACAAAGGCAACGCACTACGGTTCTTAGGCAGGTAAAGGAGCAGTATTTTCGATTGGTAAAATTACCCTTTGAGGGTAATTATGGACTTAGGTGTCTTATGGAAAAGTACACACCTCATTACGATTTGGCGGTGATAAAGGCGGATGTGAGACGGCTGGGAGACCAGGCATTTACCTCAACGGCCAAGGCCACAGGAAGGAAACTCGGCTTCGCAATCCATGAGATGAAGGAGGTCGTTTATCAATTGCAAACCAGGATGTTGTACAAATCAATGACTACCTATGCAGACCATCGGGTATGGCAGGACGTGTACCACATCAGTTCACACGGCATGGAGATGTACATAAAGGTGACTTACTGCCCAGGCGGTAACCCCCCGGTCATCTCCTTCAAGGAGTGCAACTCATGAAAACCCGACAATGCTATATATGCGGTACACCCGGCGGAATGACCCGGTTCGAGGGCCGAAGCGAAACCCTTAGTGTCAAAGGCATGGAAAGTCGTGTCGATGACCTTTCTGGCTGGGAATGCCATGCATGCAGCGACAGCGTGTATGACCCTGATAGTTCAGAGCGCCATGCGAAAGCCGGTGATGAACTCATCCACGCCGCGCGAAAAATGATCGGCACCGAGATGAAACGCATCCGACGCAAACTGCACATTACACAGAAGGAAGCGGTGGAACTGCTATCGGGAGGCGGTCACAACGCTTTTTCACGCTACGAGCGCGGCGAGCTTCTGCCCCCCAAACCCCTGGTGCTGCTGATGCGACTATTGGATCGCTACCCACACCTGCTGGCCGATGCGAGGGCGTTGGCCGAGGGTACTGATATGCGCGGATTCAACCACACCATCAATACCGATCAGGAAGCGCTCAAGGCCTCCTAGACAGGCAAAAACAAACCCGGCACCAGGCCGGGTTTGTCGTTTCAAGCATCGATCAATGCAAGATCTGGCTCAGGAACAACTTGGTCCGATCATTCTGCGGGTTGTCGAAGAAGTCATTCGGCGCCGCCTGTTCCACGATCTCCCCCTTGTCCATGAAGATCACGCGGTTGGCCACGGTGCGCGCAAAGCCCATTTCGTGGGTCACGCACAGCATGGTCATGCCGTCTTCGGCCAGGCCGATCATGGTGTCGAGTACTTCCTTGACCATTTCCGGGTCGAGTGCCGAAGTCGGCTCGTCGAACAGCATGATCTTGGGCTTCATGCACAACGCACGGGCGATGGCCACGCGCTGCTGCTGGCCGCCGGACAGTTGCCCCGGAAACTTGTGCGCCTGCTCCGGGATGCGCACGCGCTCCAGGTAGTGCATGGCGATTTCCTCGGCCTTGCGCTTGGGCATCTTGCGCACCCACATTGGCGCCAGCGTGCAGTTTTGCAGGATGGTCAGGTGCGGGAACAGGTTGAAATGCTGGAACACCATGCCGACTTCGCGGCGGATCGCTTCGATCTGCTTGAGGTCGTTGGTCAACTCCACGCCATCGACCACGATGCGACCCTGCTGGTGCTCTTCCAGGCGGTTGAGGCAGCGGATGGTGGTGGACTTGCCCGAACCCGACGGGCCGCACAGTACGATACGTTCGCCCTGCTTGACGTTGAGGTTGATGTCTTTCAACACGTGGAACTGGCCGTACCACTTGTTGACGCCCTGCATCTGGATAATGCCTTCAGGGCTCACAGGCTGTTTGATCGCTTCGCTCATAACAACAACTCCTAACGCTTGTGGCCTGTGTCGAGCTTGTGTTCCAAATGAATGGAATAGCGCGACATACCAAAACAGAAAATCCAGAACACCAGGGCTGCGAACACGTAGCCCTCGGTGGCCATGCCCAGCCATTTAGGATCGGCGGCGGCTTGCTTGACGCTGTTGAGCAGGTCGAACAGGCCGATGATGATCACAAGGCTCGTGTCCTTGAACAGCGCGATGAACGTGTTGACGATGCCGGGAATCACCAGCTTGAGGGCTTGCGGCAGAATCACCAGGCCCATGCTGCGCCAGTAACCCAGGCCCATCGCTGCAGCCGCTTCGTACTGACCTTTGGGAATCGCCTGCAAGCCACCGCGCACCACCTCGGCCACGTAGGCCGACTGGAACAGGATCACGCCGATCAACGCCCGCAGCAGTTTGTCGATGCCCATGCCTTCGGGCAGGAACAACGGCAGCATCACCGAGGACATGAACAGCACGGTGATCAACGGCACGCCGCGCCAGAATTCGATGAAGGTCACGCAGACCACCCGAATCGCCGGCATGTTCGAGCGCCGCCCCAACGCCAGCATGATGCCCAGCGGCAAGGCACCGGCGATGCCGACGGTGGCGATCACCAGGGTCAGCATCAGCCCGCCCCATTGGCTAGTCGCCACGTTGGTCAGGCCGAAGATGCCGCCATGCAACAGGAAGTAGGCGATGATCGGGTACAGCACCAAAAAGCTCAGGCCGTAGATCGCCTTGCGTTGGAAACGCGAGATGAACAGCGGCGCTACGCCAACGATGGCCAGCCACACGGTCAGGTCCACGCGCCAGCGCAGGTCGCCGGGGTAGTAGCCGTACATGAACTGCCCGAAGCGCTGTTGGATAAACACCCAGCAGGCGCCCTCCTTGGTGCAATCGGCCCGCGTGGTGCCGACCCAGTTGGCATCCAGGATCGCCCAATGCAGGATCGGCGGCACCACCAGGTAGATCAGGTAAAACGCCAACAGGGTCAGCAGGGTGTTGAGCCAGCTGGAAAACAGGTTGGCGCGCATCCATGCCATCGGCCCGAACACTTTGTTCGGCGGCGGCATATCCGGTTTGAATGTATGCGTAGTCATGCTGGTTTCCTCACCGCTCGATCAGCGCAATGCGCTTGTTGTACCAGTTCATCAGCAGGGAAATGCTGATGCTGATCGCCAGGTACACGCTCATGGTGATGGCAATGACTTCGATGGCCTGGCCGGTCTGGTTGAGCACCGTGCCGGCAAACAGCGAGACCATTTCCGGGTAACCGATACCGGCGGCCAGGGACGAGTTCTTCGCCAGATTCAGGTATTGGCTGGTCAGCGGCGGAATGATCACCCGCAGCGCCTGCGGGATGATGACCTTGCGCAGCGTCGGCCCGGGGCGCAGGCCCAGGGAGCGCGCGGCTTCGGTCTGGCCATGGCTGACGGACTTGATGCCCGAACGCACGATCTCGGCGATGAACGCTGCCGTGTAGACGGTCAGCGCCAGGGTCAGTGCCAGCAGTTCAGGGATGAGTACCCAGCCGCCGACAAAGTTGAAGCCTTGCAACTTGGGCATTTCCCAATGCAGCGGCGCGCCGAAGATCAAGGCGCACAACGCCGGGATCACGATGAACAGCGCCAGGCCCGCCCAGAACTTGTGGAACGGTACGCCGGTGGCTTCGAAACGTTTGTTGGCCCAACGCGCCATCAGCACGATTGCCACGATGGCGACAACGATGCTGACCACAAACAGCCAGAACCCGTCAGCGGCAATCGCTGCCGGCATGTTCAGGCCACGGCTGCTGACAAAGAAGGTGTCACCGAAGTTATGACTGTTACGCGGCCCCGGCATGGTCAGGAACACCGCGAAGTACCAGAACAGGATTTGCAGCAGCGGCGGAATGTTGCGGAACACTTCCACATACACGGTCGCCAGCTTGTTGATCATCCAGTTCGGTGACAGCCGCGCCACGCCGATGATGAACCCCAGCAAGGTCGCCAGGATCACGCCGATAAAGGTCACCAGCAAGGTGTTGAGCAAGCCGATCACGAAGACCCGGGCATAGCTGTCCGATTCGGTGTAGTCGATCAAATGTTGCGCGATGCCGAAGCCGGCACTGCGTTCAAGAAAGTCGAAACCCGAGGTAATGCCCCGGTGCTGAAGGTTGGTCTGGGTGTTGTTGAAGAGGTACCAGCCCAGCGAGACCACCGCCACTATCGTGATGATCTGGAAGAGCCACGCACGCACTTTAGGGTCGCTGAAGCTGAGCTTCTGCTTGGGTGCGCCGATTTGATTTTGCATGAAGTGCCCCGGAAATAATGGAACAGAACATCACCCGGCGGTTGGCCCACCGGGTGACAGAACCATCAGCGATCAGCGCACAGGTGGTGCGTATTGAATGCCGCCAGCGTTCCACAGCGCGTTCAGGCCACGGTCGATTTCCAGCGGGGTGCTCTTGCCCAGGTTGCGCTCGAACACTTCACCGTAGTTACCGACTTGCTTGACGATCTGTACAACCCAGTCTTTCTTCACTTTCAGGTCTTTGCCGTATTCGCCGTCAGCACCGAGCAGACGCGCAACGTCCGGGTTCTTCGTGGACTTGGCTTCAGCCTCGACGTTTTTGGAGGTGATGCCGGCTTCTTCAGCGTTGAGCATGGCGTAGCCAACCCAGCGCACGATGGCCAGCCACTCGTCGTCGCCATTACGCACGACCGGGCCCAGTGGTTCCTTGGAAATGGTTTCCGGCAGAACAACGTAGTCCTTCGGTGAGGCCAGCTTGCTGCGCTGGGCGAACAGCTGGGACTTGTCGGAGGTCAGTACGTCGCAACGCCCGGATTCCAGCGACTTGGCGCTTTCATCGGAAGTGTCGAAGGTGATCGGCGTGTATTTCAGGCCGTTGCCACGGAAGTAGTCGGAAACGTTCAGCTCGGTGGTGGTACCGGCCTGGATGCAGATGGTTGCACCGTCCAGTTCCTTGGCACTTTTCACGCCCAGCTTGTTGTTTACCAGGAAGCCGATGCCGTCGTAGTAAGTGATGAAGCCTGGGAATTTCAGGCCCATGCCGGCGTCGCGGGAGCTGGTCATGGTGGTGTTACGGGACAGAATGTCGACTTCGCCGGATTGAAGCGCGGTGAAACGCTCCTTGGCATTCAACTGGCTGAATTTGACCTTGGTCGCGTCGCCGAAAACGGCGGCGGCCACAGCGCGGCAAAAGTCGGCGTCAATCCCGAGGATCTTGCCGCTGGCATCCGGTACCGAGAAACCCGGCAGGCCGTCACTCACGCCACACTGCACAAAGCCTTTTTTCTGCACGGCGTCCAGCGTGGCGCCCGCCTGGGCGAAACCACTGACACCCAGTACAGCCGCCGCAGTCACGATGGCCAGGGTGGATTTCAATACCTTCATTCAAACCTCCAGTTTGCTCTTGTTGTGTCGGAGCTCAAACCTCAGCGCACCCTTATGAGGCGATATCGACCCGTGTTGGCTTTTTTTAGGGTCAAGCGGCATGAAGTTGTCGCAGTAATTCCAGTTGCTATCCCACAAGCGGCAGTCACTGATAGTGTTACCGTCCCGGGATAGCGCTGACATCGTTCAACACATAGCAAGCGCCGTACCAGAGTGCCGGCTGAGTCGTTCCAGCCCCCGGTCAAGAGAAAAAGATTCAACCGTGCGACATCTTCTTAACAGATCAACCCATCGCGCACCGTTCCGTCGCACTTAATCGGAGCGCGCGCACATTAATGGAGCAGACATGACCGAACCCTTGATTCTTCAGCCCGCCAAGCCCGCAGACGCCTGCGTTATCTGGTTGCATGGCCTGGGTGCCGATCGCTATGACTTCCTGCCAGTGGCCGAGGCGCTGCAGGAAAGCCTGCTGACCACGCGTTTCGTTTTGCCCCAGGCACCGACCCGGCCGGTGACGATCAATGGTGGCTACGAGATGCCAAGCTGGTACGACATCAAAGCCATGAGCCCGGCCCGTTCCATCAGCCTGGAAGAGCTGGAAGTCTCGGCAACAATGGTCACGGATTTGATCGAGGCACAGAAGAGAACCGGAATAGAGGCTTCGCGGATTTTCCTCGCCGGCTTTTCACAGGGTGGCGCCGTGGTCTTTCACACCGCATTCCTGAATTGGGAAGGCCCCTTGGGTGGCGTGATTGCCCTCTCCACCTATGCCCCCACGTTCAGCGACGAGCTGGAATTGTCCGCCAGCCAGCAGCGCATTCCCGCCCTGTGCCTGCACGGCCAGTACGACGACGTGGTGCAGAACGCCATGGGCCGCAGCGCCTACGAGCATTTGAAGAGCCGTGGTGTCACCGTGACATGGCAGGAATACCCAATGGGCCACGAAGTGTTACCCGAGGAGATACGCGATATCGGTGCCTGGTTGACCGCTCGCCTGGGCTGAACACCAGTGTTTATGTAGCCGTATGACAGACGCACTACGCCGCGCCCGATTCTTGCATTACACTGGCCGGCGTACATTCCTTAACCAATTAATGAGATCACCGTGCTCAAAGCACTCAAGAAGATGTTCGGCAAAAGCGAGGCTGAGCCGCTCGCGCCTGATTCCAGTGCTCCTGCCCCGACAGCCGGCAGCCGCAATGACGGCAGACAGCCCGACCGGACCGCACCCGCCGCCCAGCCGAAGAAGCCGACGGTGACCCCACCCGAACAGGCCAGACCGGTCGAACCCGTTGCCGCACCGGTGGCACCAAAACCGCGCCGTGAACGTGCGCCAAAACCGCCGGTAATTCCGTGGAAACTCGAAGACTTTGTCGTCGAACCCCAGGAAGGCAAGACCCGCTTCCATGATTTCAAGCTGGCCCCGGAACTGATGCACGCCATCCAGGACCTTGGTTTTCCATACTGCACGCCGATCCAGGCGCAGGTGCTGGGCTTTACCCTGGCCGGCAAAGACGCCATCGGCCGCGCCCAGACCGGCACCGGCAAGACCGCCGCGTTCCTGATCTCGATCATCACCCAGTTGCTGCAGACGCCGCCGCCCAAAGAGCGCTACATGGGCGAACCGCGCGCGCTGATCATCGCCCCGACCCGGGAGCTGGTGGTACAGATCGCCAAGGACGCCGCCGACCTGACCAAGTACACCGGCCTCAACGTCATGACGTTCGTGGGCGGCATGGACTTCGACAAGCAGCTCAAACACCTCGAAGCCCGCCACTGCGACATCCTGGTGGCCACCCCTGGCCGTCTGCTGGACTTCAACCAGCGCGGCGACGTGCACCTGGACATGGTCGAAGTGATGGTGCTGGACGAAGCCGACCGCATGCTCGACATGGGCTTCATCCCGCAAGTGCGCCAGATCATTCGCCAGACCCCGCCGAAATCCGAGCGTCAGACCCTGCTGTTCTCCGCGACCTTCACCGAAGACGTGATGAACCTCGCCAAGCAATGGACCACCGACCCGTCCATCGTCGAGATCGAAGCGGAAAACGTCGCCAGCGAAAACGTCGAGCAACACATCTACGCGGTAGCCGGCGCCGATAAGTACAAGCTGCTCTACAACCTGGTCAACGACAACGGCTGGGAACGCGTGATGGTGTTCGCCAACCGCAAGGACGAGGTGCGCCGGATCGAAGAACGCCTGGTGCGTGACGGTGTGAACGCCGCGCAACTGTCCGGCGATGTGCCGCAACACAAGCGCATCAAGACCCTGGAAGGCTTCCGCGAAGGCAAGATCCGTGTGCTGGTGGCCACCGACGTGGCCGGGCGTGGGATTCACATCGACGGCATCAGCCATGTGATCAACTTCACCCTGCCGGAAGTGCCGGATGACTACGTGCACCGCATTGGCCGTACCGGCCGTGCCGGGGCGGCGGGTGTGTCGATCAGCTTTGCCGGGGAAGATGACTCGTATCAGCTGCCGTCGATCGAGGCGCTGCTGGGGCGCAAGATCAGCTGTGAGACGCCGCCGACGCACTTGCTGCGGGCTGTGGAGCGCAAGCGCCCGTAAGCTGGAATGCAGTGAAAACTGTGGGAGGGGGCTTGCCCCCGATAGCGATGGCACATCTAACATCTCTGTTGGCTGACCCACTGCAATCGGGGGCAAGCCCCCTCCCACATTTGGTGCTGTGTTTGGCCTAAGACTTCCAGCGCTCCGCGGCGGCGTGGTCGCTGTGGCGCCCTTCCACCCAACGCGGCCCCTCACTGGTATTTTCCTTCTTCCAGAACGGCGCCCGCGTCTTCAGGTAATCCATCACAAACGCGCAGGCATCAAACGCCGCCTGGCGATGGGCACTGGCCGCCCCAACAAACACAATCGGCTCGCCAGGTTCCAGCGCGCCAATGCGGTGCAGCACTTCCAGCTTGAGCAACGGCCAGCGCTGCTCGGCTTCCACAGCGATCTTGGCCAGGGCCTTTTCGGTCATGCCGGGGTAGTGCTCCAGGAACATTCCCGCGACATCCAGACCGTCATTGAAATCGCGTACATAGCCAACAAAACTCACCACCGCGCCCACGCCGACATTGGCCGCATGCATCGCGTTGACTTCAGCACCGGGATCAAACGCCTGGGCCTGCACACGAATGGCCATGCTCAGCCTCCGGTCACGGGTGGGAAGAATGCTACTTCGTCACCTGCCTGCACCGGCTCATCAAGGCCGCACATCTCTTCGTTGCGCGCACACATCAGGCTGGTTTCGTTGAGCACTGCAAACTCCGGGTCACTGGCCAGCGCCAGACGCACCGCATCGACAGTGGCGAAGTCGCCCTCCATCTCCAACGAATCAAAACCCACCGCTTCGGCGTAACGCGCAAAAAACAATACGTTGATGCTCATGCCTGGTCCGCCTTGAAATGCCCGCTTTTGCCGCCGAGTTTTTCCAGCAGGCGAATGCTTTCGATGGTCATGCCACGGTCCACCGCCTTGCACATGTCGTAGATCGTCAGCGCCGCGACGCTGGCAGCAGTAAGGGCTTCCATCTCCACGCCGGTCTGGCCGGAGAGTTTGCAGCGCGCCACGATACGCACCAAGTCTGCACCCTCGGCGCTCAGTTCGACCTTGACGCCCGTCAACATCAACGGATGGCAGAGGGGAATCAGGTCACTGGTTTTTTTCGCGGCCTGGATCCCGGCAATACGGGCCACGGCAAATACGTCGCCCTTGGGGTGGGCGCCGTCGACAATCATTTGCAGGGTCTCGGGCAGCATGCGCACACGCGCTTCGGCCACCGCCTCACGGAACGTCACGGACTTGTCGGTGACGTCGACCATATGGGCGCGACCTTGGGAATCGAGATGAGTCAGCACAGGGATACTCCTGATCAGGAGCAGCGATTGTAAACCCGTCGGTCAAGATTGCGCACACCTGATTCCCCGTCCCTGAATCACCAGTAGCCAATGCTCGATCAGTGCGACGAATACACCCCATCAGAACAAAGAATTGGCGCCAACAATCCAAGCACCGTAAAACTTGAAAAAAAACGGAATGCCCACTTCATGACCTTACTGTATTTCATCCTGCTCAGTTTATTCGCCGGTTTTGCAGTGCCCTTGCAGGCAGGCACCAACGCAAAACTGGGTAACCTGCTAGGCCATCCTTTATGGGCCACGGCAGTATCTCTATTGGTCAGCCTGGTTGTACTCATTGTTGTCATTATTGCAGTCAAGGCGCCTCGCCCCAATCTTGCCGCCGTGCAAGACGGCCCCTGGTGGATTTGGATGGGCGGTGTTGCCGGCGTTTTTTATATTACCGTAGCGTTATTGATGGCGCCTCGACTCGGCGCCCTCAACTTCATCATGGCGGTATTGATCGGACAACTTATCGTTTCAATTGCGATTGACTATTTTGGCTTATTGGGCTTCCCCAAACAGTCTCTCAACATTAATAAACTGGTCGGCGTACTTGTCGTCATAGGAGGATTCCTTATTACCACTCGCACTTGATTCACGCCTAACAGGGTCACCAAAAACAGAAGACTTCTTCATGTTCCCAGTCAGGGATTGACGACAGCTATTAACTTTAAAAAGGTGAGGCAATGACCACTCAAACTGCAACGGCAACTTACGACGCCATCGGCGAACGCTTCGAAGCTTTCACGGACAGCGCCTCGCAGCGCTCGGTGGAAACCGCGACCTTCTTCAGTATGGTCGGTAATCCCCAGGGCAAATCCGTACTGGACCTGGCCTGCGGTTTCGGTTTCTTCGGACGCGAGCTGTATCGCCAAGGTGCCAGCAAAGTGGTTGGCGTGGACATCTCCGCCTCCATGATTGAACTGGCCCGGCAAGAATCGGCGCGCAACCAGGAGCCAATCGAGTACCACGTCAGCGATATCTGCGATCTGGGCATTCTCGGCAAGTTCGACCTGATCACCGCCGCTTGGCTGTTCAACTATGCCGATTCGCCAGAAAAACTGGACAAGATGTTCCAGGTCGTCGCCAAGAACCTCGCCCCAGGTGGACGGGTCGTGGCTTACACGGTAGAGCCAACCTTTCAATTGAAACGTGGCAACTTCACCAAATACGGCGTGCACGTACTCACCGAAGAACCCCACGAAGGCGGCTTTCGCCACCACGCCGAATTCGTCACCACACCGCCCAGCGCCTTCACCTTCCATCGCTGGAGCCGCGAACGCTATGAGCTGGCGATCATGAAAGCCGGCTTCTCCCGCCTGCAGTGGCAAAAACCGATTATTTCCGAGGCCGAGCGGGCCAAGCACCCCAAGGGCTACTGGGATGATTTCGAACGCAACTGCCTGCAAACCGGGCTGATCTGCACCCTCTGAAGGCCGGGCACGTACGCCTGGGTGTACGTGCCTTTTCTCCCACGCAGTAGGAAAACGAGCGTTATGACTCCCAAGGGTTTCAACCATTGGCCCGTGTTCGACGGCCCCCTGACCGCCGAAATGACAGACCGTTTCTTGATGGGCCTACCTGAGCATTTCCACGAAGCCGTCAACCTCAAGTTGCCGCTGGCAGCCTGGCGCCTGGTGTCGGAAGAGACCAGCGAACAGTTGGCCGACCGCGTCGAAAACCCTGTCTCGCCGCTGGCCTGGCGCTATGCCGCCGCCCAACTGCTGGCACTGACCCATGACCCCAGGCTCGATGTACTCAACCCCACGATGATTCAAATCAGCGCAGGCACCGTCGAGATCGGTCTGGCCGAATCGGCGGTCGACCAGGTGATGCATGACATGCGCGGCCTGGGCCTGGATCAGGACTGGATCGCCAAGGAAGTCCCTCGTCATCGCGTACACCTGCGGCCATACGCCATCGGTAAATATCCGGTGACCAACCTCGAATACCGAGCCTTTCTCGAAGCCAACACGCAGGCACGGATTCCCGAAAGCTGGGCCTTCGGACAGTACCCTCACGCACGCGCTAACCATCCGGTCTACGGGATCACTGCCGATGACGCCGACGCCTACGCTGCCTGGCTCAGCGAAGCCAGTGGCCGCAGCTTCCGCCTGCCCACCGAGGCTGAATGGGAATACGCCGCCGCCGGCCCGGAAAACCTCGAATATCCCTGGGGGAATACCTTCCTGCCCGAGCGTGCCAACACCGCCGAACTGGGCCTGTTCGACACCACTCCGGTCGGCTTCCTGGTCGAGGGTGCTTCGCCATTTGGCTGTCTGGACATGGCCGGTAATGTCGAAGAATTCGTCGCTGACGACTACGCCCCCTACCCCGGCGGCACCGCCATCACCGACGACCTCGTCACTGTGGTTGGCACCCACCGCATCGCCCGTGGTGGCAGCTTCACGCGGTTTCGCGACCTGACCCGAAATTGCCGGCGTCACGGCAAGTATCCGCGACAGATTTACGTAATGGGCTTTCGCCTCGCACAAACCCTGTAATCCCTCCTCTGTACCAAAACAATAACGCGTTGAACATTCAAGCACGGAAGGAACCGCCATGAACCGCCTAAGCGTACGCAACCATGTTGATATCCCCCTGGACGACCATTCCAACCCTGGAACTTTCTACACGTTCAGTGGGTTGGACACGGCACACGAACATATCGTGATAAAGCTTGGCCCCGCCAATCCCATCAGCCCGTTGGTGCGTATTCACTCCGAATGCCTGACCGGCGATGTATTCAGTTCACAGCGCTGTGACTGCGGCCCGCAATTAAACGAGTCGATCCTGCGCATGCAGGAAGTGGGTGGCTATCTTATCTACCTGCGCCAAGAAGGCCGCGGCATCGGCTTATATGCAAAGTTGGACGCCTACCGCCTGCAAGATTCTGGCATGGACACGTTCGAAGCCAATACTCATCTGAACTTTCCGGAAGATGACCGCGATTTCTCCATGGCCGCAGGCATGTTGAAAGCGCTGAACATCAAACATTGCCAATTGATCACCAATAACCCGGACAAAGTTCAAGCCCTGGTGGATAACGGCATTGTAGTGGACAACGTTATTCCGACCGGCGTGTTTGTCACCCGACATAACACTCATTACTTGCAAGCGAAAGTCGATAAGAAAAACCACGTGATCAACCTGATGAAACAACCGAAGCGCGCCTGAACACTTTCTTTCGCCCACACTACATTAAGGATGATGACGCATGAGACACTTTGGCCCTATTAGCGGTATCGCAACATTCAACGATACGTACGTTGCAACCGCCGGTTATGACAACCAGGTTATTTTGTGGGATGCAAAAACCAAGACGCCGATCCAGCGCGTGCTCCACGACCACCTGGCCAACCAATGCGCGTTCAACGCCAGCGGCACCCTGCTGGTCAGCGCCAGCAGCGACTACACTGCCCGCGTCTGGGAAATCCCTTCGCTGCGCTTGAAAAGCGTGCTGGTGGGTCACGATGACGACATCGAAATGGCTGCCTTCTCACCGGATGGCCAGACCATCGCCACCTGCTCGCGGGACCACAGCATCCGCCTGTTCGACCTCAGTGGGCGAACCCTGCGGATCCTCAGCGGTCACGATGCCGATGTGATTTCGGTGTGCTGGGCCGCCGATGGCAAGACCCTGGTTTCCAGCAGCGATGACGGTTCGATCCGCCGTTGGGACGCTGCCAGCGGCGAACAACTGGACCTGATCGACCTGGGCGGCGTCGAAACCGACACCGTGGCCCTGTCCCGCGAGGGCATCATTTTCGCCGGTGACGACGAAGGCAAAATCTCCGTGATCAGCAGCAGCGGCACCTACCTGCAAGCCGCCCATGCCGCCGGCATCAAGCGCATCGTATGGAACGACGCGCAGCGCCTGCTGGTCAGCCTCAGCTACGACCGTTGCGTCATGCTGTGGGAGTTGACGCCCGACAACCAACTGGTAAAAACCGCCCAGACTTCACTGCCAAGCATCATCTGGCCACGCAGCTGTGCATTGCTGGGCAACCATCGCATCGCCTTCGTGACCTTCGGCTCCACCTACGCCACCTGGGATTTCACCACTCAGGAATGGGACGTGGGCGGCATCGAGCCGGCCATCAGCTTGAACGCCGTCACGGTGGTCGGCGACGACATCTACAGCATCGGTGATGCCGGCATCCTGCAGATCAATGGCCAGCCCAGCACCAAGGCCGGCAGTCTGTGCAACTTCCTGCTGCCCTTCGGCGACAGCGTGTTGACCGGCGGCCAGATGGGCACGGTGTTCGACGCCAAGACCGGCGACGTCATCTACCAGCACCGTTCACCGCTCAACTGCGGCACCACCTTCGAAAAAGATGGCCAGTTGCACGCCGCAATCGGTACGTACACTGGCGAAGCCTTGATCTTCAATCTGGAAAACCAGCAGCCGCGTTTCCTGCGCGAAGTGCGCATGCACGAGAACGCCATCAAGGGCATCGCCGCCGATGAACAGTACCTGTTCAGCGTATGCGCGACAGCGGCCGCGGCGTTCTTCCGGATCAGCGACTTCGAACTGGAAACCTACCTGGACAAAGCCCACGACCGTATTTCCAACGGCTGCACGCAGATCCAGGGCGGCTTTGCCAGTATCGGGCGCGACCTCAAGCTGCGCCTGTGGCAAGCCGGCAACAGCGAGGTGTATGACACCCCTCATAGCCACTCGATCAAGTGCATTGCGATCTCCAAGGACCGCCAGATGATCGCCACCGGCAGCTACGGCGGCACCGTGGCCGTGTTCGACCTGGCCAAGCGCAAATGGGCAAAGGTGGAGAAGATCACCGCCAGCGGTATTTCCTGCCTGACCCATGACGCCGAAGGCAGTGGCTTCCTGGCCAGCGCCTACGACGGGCGTATCTACCCGATCACCGCCCACGCCGTGGCAGGGCAACGCCGCCCATGACCCACTTCAGCGAAATCGACTTTCAACATATGCACCATGCATTGTCGTTGGCCGAGCGCGGCAGTCACTCCACCTGGCCCAATCCACGGGTCGGGTGCGTCATCGCCCACGGTGCACACATCGTGGGCGAGGGCTGGCATCGGCGTGCGGGCGGTCCGCACGCCGAGATCTTCGCCCTTCGCCAGGCCGGTGCCCTGGCCAAGGGCGCCACGGCCTATGTGACGCTGGAACCCTGCAGCCATGTCGGGCGCACCGGTGCCTGTCACCAGGCGCTGATCGAGGCTGGCGTGGCGTGTGTGGTCGTTGCCCATGAAGACCCGTTCGAGCAGGTCGACGGTCGTGGCATCGCCGAACTGCGCGACGCCGGGATCGAGGTTCGCGTGGGCTTACTCAATGCGGTCGCCCGCGAGTTGAACCGTGGCTTCCTGTCCTCGGTCAAGCGCCAGCGGCCGTGGGTGCAACTGAAGATGGGCATGAGCCTGGATGGCCGCACCGCGCTGAACAACGGGCGCTCGCAATGGATCACCGGCGCCAGGGCGCGCTCCGATGTGCAGTATTGGCGAGCGCGCAGTGCAGCGATCCTCACCGGCAGCGGCACGGTGCTGGCCGACAACCCCTCATTGACCGTACGCGAGATGGCGTCCGCCGAAGCCATCGCGCCGCTGCGGGTGATCCTCGACAGCCAGGCGCGGGTGCCGGGTACCGCGAGAGTGTTCGACGACCAGGCGCCAAGCCTGCATGTGGTGCACGAGCAACATCTGCCGCCAGGCGCCAACGCTGAGCGCTTGCTCGGCCTGCCGGGCAACCAGAATGGCCTCGATCTGCATGCCTTGATGGTCCATCTGAGCCAGCGCGGTTTGCATGATGTGATGGTCGAGGCCGGGCCGACCCTGGCCGGCAACCTGCTGCGCGCCGGACTGGTGGATGAGCTGTTGCTGTACGTCGCGCCGCGCCTGCTCGGCGACCTCGCACGGCCGCTGGTGCATTTGCCGGAGCTGGAAAACCTCACCCACTCCCTGGACTTCACCCTGTATGAAGTGACCCAGTTGGGCCAGGACTTGCGATTACGCCTGCGCCCCGATCAGTCGACCTGCACGGTATGAGCTACCACTTGCTTGACCTGTTCGCGCAACCACGCATGTGCCGGATCGTCACAGAATCGCTGGTGCCAGATCTGCACAAAGGGAAAGCGCGGAATGCTGAACGGTGGCGGCAATTGCACCAGGTCCGGGTTAAGCAACGTGTCTTCCAGCGTGCGGGTGGCCACGGTAAGGATCAGGTCGGTGTTGTGCAACAGGCTCGGCGCCGTACGCCAGTGCGGCACGCTGACGGCGATGCGACGGCGCAATCCTTCGGCACGCAACAGGCTATCGACTTCACCATTGGCACCTCCGTCCATGGACACCTGGATATGCGGGCGCTCCAGGTAGCTCTCCAGATCCAGCATGCCGTCCTTGGACAGGGTCCGCCGGTCGAGCAGGCAGGAAAACGTTTCCTCGAACAACACTTCCATCGACACATCGGGCGTCAAGCTGGGGAACACCCCCAGGGCCAGGTCGATCTTGCCCTGCGCCACTTGCTCGAACATCGCATGCCGGCTGCCCTGGGTCACCACCAGCGTGGTGTTCGGCGCCTCGCTGCGCAGTCGCACCAGCAACTTGGGCAGGATAATCGCGGCGCCGTAGTCCGACATCGCCAATTGAAAGGTGCGTTGGGAACTGGCCGCGTCGAAGTCGATGGACTTGCCGAACAGTGTTTCGATCTGGCTGAGGATGTCGCGCAACGGCACCTGGATATTCTGCGCCAGCGCGCTGAGCACCACTTCGTTACCCTCGCGGATCAGGATCGGATCGTCGAGCAGCACCCGCAACTTACTCAAGGAGTGACTGATGGCCGGCTGGCTCAAATGCAGTCGCGCACCGGTGCGAGTGACGTGTTTTTCAGTCAGCAGTGCATCGAGCACCACCAACAGATTCAAATCGATATTGCGCAGTAGGACCGTGACCATGCTGTGAATTCCATCTCAGGGAGCAACCTTCAACAAGGAGCAAAACCATGCCTCAACTCAAACGAATCATTGAGACCGCGCTGTACGTAGACGACCTCGACCGCGCCAAAGCGTTTTACGCCCGGCACCTGGAGCTTGAGACGATGGTCGAGAGCAACGTACTCGTCGCGTTAAATGTCGGTCAGCAGAATACTCTCTTGCTATTCAAACGGGGCGCCTCTCTTCAAACCAAATACTTGAGCGGCGGCGAGATCCCTCCCCATGACGCCAACGGGCGCATTCATATCTGCTTTGCCATCGACGCCGACGACCTGCCGACCTGGGAGGCGCGCCTGGACAACGCGAACATTGCCATCGAGGGGCGCACCCACTGGCCCAAAGGTGGATCGAGCATCTATTTCCGCGATCCGGATGAGAACCTCGTCGAACTACTGACGCCGGGCTGCTGGCCCATTTACTGATTGCCGCTCAAGGAATGAAGCTTATGTCACACGTCAGTCGATCCGGACGTGCCGTCTCACGAACCAGCGTGGCGCTGTTGATCGCCGTGGTTGTCCTCATTGCGTTGGCGTGGGCATTGTGGCGTTGGAGCCATCCGGCTGCCGCGGCCTACGCGCCTGCGCCGATCAAAGTCGCGGTAGCGCCGGTCAGCGACGCCCCCTTCACCCGCTACCTGGAAGCCATCGGTGAGCTGGAAGCCGTGCAGCAGGTAAGCGTACCCGCCGAAGTCGGCGGACGTGTGGTGCAGTTGCCAGTGGAATCCGGCCAGCGCGTCGAGCGCGACCAAGTGCTGGTCAGGCTCAACGATGCGCCCCAACGCGGCAACCTGATGCGCCTGCAGGGCGAATTGGAAAATGCCAAGGTCAAACTGGAACGCTCGCGCACCCTGGTCAAGGTGAACGCCACGTCCCGCGAAGCCTTCGACAATGCCCAGACCGAATACACCACCGCTCAAGGCGCCCTGCAGGAACTGAAGGCGCAGATCGACCAATTGACCATACGTGCACCGTTCGCCGGCACCCTCGGGATCCGCAAGGTTCACCTGGGCCAATTTGTGAACCCCGGCGACAGCCTGATCAACCTGGTCGGCGACAAGGGCCTGTACGTGAACTTCAGCGTGCCGGAGCAAGCCCTGGCCCAACTGAAGGTCGGCAATACCCTGGATGTGCAACTCGACGCCCTGCCGGGGCAACGCTTCAGCGCACGTATCAGCAGTATCGACCCGTTCCTCGACCGCTCGCGCACCCTGAGCGTCCAGGCGCTACTGCAGGCCCCCACCGACGGCGCCCTGCCGCGCATGTTCGCCAAAGTGCGCCTGCCGCAGTCACTGCCCGGCAACACCTTGAGCGTGCCGGAAACCGCCATCACCTATAACGCCTACGGCGAAGATGTCTTCGTGGTGCAGCCATCGACCGATGCCAATACCCCACCCGTCGTCCGCCGCGTATTGGTCAAGACCAGCGAGCGGCGCAATGGCCGCGTGGTGATCGATGCGGGCCTGAATCCGGGTGACCGCGTGGTGATTTCCGGGCAGATCAAGCTCAGTGACGGTGCCGCTATCGAGCCCCTCGAACGTACGGTGTTGAACGATGCCGACCCGTCCTCGGGGATGACCATGGCCGGAGAAAACCCGTGAAATTCACCGACCTGTTCGTACGTCGCCCGGTACTGGCCCTGGTGGTCAGCCTGCTGATCGTACTGGCCGGGCTCAAGGCCTACCTCGACCTGCCTGTGCGCCAATACCCGCTGTTGGAAAGCTCGGTGATCAGCGTGACCACCGACTACCCCGGCGCCCCCGCCGAGCTGATGCAAGGCTTCGTAACCCAACCGATCAACCAGTCCCTGGCCTCGGTGGAAGGCGTGGACTATGTCAGTTCCTCATCGGTGCAGGGCCGCAGCCAGATCACCCTGCGCATGGCACTCAACCAGGACTCGGCCAAGGCGTTGAGCGATGTGATTGCCAAGGTCAACCAGGTCAAATACCGCCTGCCTGAACAGGCCTATGATCCGGTGATCGAACGTTCCGCCGGCGACGCGACAGCGGTGGCGTACGTGGGGTTTTCCAGTGACTCGCTGTCGGCCTCGGCCTTGAGCGATTACCTGAGTCGCGTGGTGCAGCCGTTGTTTTCCACGATCGACGGTGTGGCCAAGGTCGAGACCTTCGGCGGCCAGCGCCTGGCCATGCGCCTGTGGCTCGACCCGCAACGCATGGCAGGCCACGGCATCAGTGCCGCCCAGGTGGAACAGGCGATCCGCGACAACAACTTCCAGGCAGCACCGGGGCAGATCAAAGGCCACTATGTGATCTCCTCGATCCAGGTCAACACCGACCTGAGCAGCCTCGATGAGTTTCGCAACATGGTCATCCGCAACAACGGCGACCACCTGCTGCGCCTGCGCGATATCGCGACCGTTGAGCTGGGTTCGGCTGCGTACGAGACCAGTGCGTTGATGGACGCCAGGCCCGCAGTGCACCTGGGCCTCTATGCGACACCCAAGGGCAACCCGCTGTTGATCGTCGCCGACATCAAGCGCCTGCTGCCGAACATCGAGAAAACCCTGCCGCCTGGGGTCAAGGTGGCGCTGGCGTTCGAGACCGCGCACTTTATCGAAGCCTCGATTATCGAAGTGATCGAAACGCTGATCGAGGCCATCCTGATCGTGGTGGTGATCATCTACCTGTGCCTGGGCTCGGTGCGCAGCGTGATCATCCCCATCGTCAGTATTCCATTGTCGATGCTCGGCGCCCTGGGCTTGATGACGTTGTTCGGCTTCAGCATCAACCTGCTGACGCTGCTCGCAATGGTGTTGGCGATCGGCCTGGTGGTGGATGACGCGATTGTGGTGATGGAGAACATCCACCGGCATGTCAAGGAAGGCCGCAGCGCGCTGCAGGCTGCCTTGTTCGGCGCGCGCGAGATCGCTTCGCCAGTGATCGCCATGACCATTACCCTGGCGGCGGTGTACATGCCCATCGGCCTGATGAACGGCCTGACAGGCGCGCTGTTCAAGGAATTCGCCCTGACCCTGGCCGGCGCCGTGCTGGTCTCCGGGGTGATCGCCCTGACCCTGACCCCGGTCATGTGCGCCAAGCTGCTACCGGGCCAGGAGCATGAAGGCACCATGAGCCGCTTGGCCGAGCGCTTCTTCCACCGCCTGGCACGCCTGTATCAGCGTGCGTTGCTGGGCTCGCTGCGCAAGCGCGGGCTGATCCTGTTGTTCGGCGCCGTGGTGCTGCTCAGCCTGCCCTGGCTGTATGGCCATGCCAGCAAGGAATTGGCGCCCAACGAAGACCAGGGCAACCTGCTGCTGGCGATCAAGTCACCGCAGCACGCCAACCTGGATTATGTAGAGCGCTACGCCTACCAGTTGAGCGGGATTCTCGGCCACTTGCCGGAGACCGTGAGCACCTGGATCATCAACGGCAATGACGGCGTCGCCGCGAGTTTTGCCGGGGTGAACTTCTCCGAATGGTCGCAGCGTCAGCGCAGCGCAGCGACAATCCAGGCCGAGCTGCAACAAAGCGTCGATGCCGTCGAAGGCAACTCGATCTTCGTGTTCCAGTTGCCGCCACTGCCCGCCTCCACCGGTGGCTTGCCGGTGCAAATGGTGATGCGCAGCACAGAAGACTACCGCTCGCTGTACCAGGCCATGGAAACGCTGAAAACCCAGGCGCGGGCCAGCGGGCTGTTTGCGGTGGTCGACAGTGACCTGGCGTTCAATAACCCGGTGACCCAAGTGCGCATCGACCGCAGCAAGGCCAACAGCCTGGGGATTCGCATGCAAGACATCGGCAGCACGCTGGCGGTGTTGATCGGTGAGAACTACACCAACCGGTTCGCCCTGCAAGGCCGCTCCTACGATGTGATCCCCCAGAGCCAGGCCTCGCGACGCCTCACGCCCCAGGACCTGAATGGCTTCTACGTCGACACCGACACCGGCCAGCAGGTGCCGCTGTCCACCGTGGTGAGCCTGCACAACGTGATCGAGCCGAACAAGCTCAAGCAGTTCAACCAGCAGAACAGCGCGACCTTCCAGGGTATTCCGGCACCCGGCGTCAGCCTTGGCCAGGCAGTGGCCTTCTTGCAGGAACACAGCCGCCAGTTGCCCGCCAGTTTCAGCCATGACTGGCAGGCCGATTCGCGGCAGTTCATTCACGAGGGCAATGCGCTGATGCTGACCTTCCTGTTTGCGCTGATCGTGATCTACATGGTGCTGGCCGCGCAGTATGAAAGCCTGACCGACCCGCTGATCATCCTGATCACAGTGCCGCTGTCGATCTGCGGCGCGTTGATTCCCCTGGCGCTGGGGCTGGCGACCATCAATATCTACACGCAGATCGGCCTCGTCACCCTGATCGGTCTGATCAGCAAGCACGGGATCCTGATGGTCGAGTTCGCCAACGAGTTGCAGGTGCTGTACCGCTGCACGCCGGCCCAGGCGATCATGCGCGCGGCACGCATTCGGCTGCGGCCGATCCTGATGACCACGGCGGCCATGGTGGTGGGCCTGGTGCCGATGCTGTTCTCGTCAGGTGCCGGCGCCGGCAGCCGCTTCGGGTTGGGGCTGGTGATCGTGATCGGCATGCTGGTGGGCACGCTGTTTACCTTGTTTGTACTGCCGTCGGTATACACCCTGCTGTCCAGGGCACATAAACCGGCGATCGATTGGGCACAGGTCGAGCAATCGGCCTGAACACAAAAAACGGGCGTCCCATGGGACGCCCGTTTTGGTAGGTGCTGACGGTCAGAGATGGGATTCGGCGTATTCGGCCAGGATCGAACGTGGAACACCCTGCAGCGCAATGTGCACGCCGTTCGGGAAGTCTTTGAAGCGTTCAGTCAGGTACGTCAGCCCGGAGCTGGTCGCGGACAGGTAAGGAGTGTCGATCTGTGCCAGGTTGCCCAGGCACACCACTTTGGAACCAGCGCCGGCACGGGTGATGATGGTTTTCATCTGGTGCGGCGTGAGGTTCTGGCATTCATCGATCAGGATCAGGCTCTGCTGGAAGCTGCGACCTCGGATGTAGTTGAGGGATTTGAACTGCAACGGCACTTTGCTGAGGATGTAGTCGACACTGCCATGGGTGTTTTCATCATCCATGTGCAAGGCCTCGAGGTTGTCGGTGATCGCCCCCAGCCACGGCTCCATTTTTTCCGCTTCGGTACCGGGCAGGAAACCGATTTCCTGGTCCAGGCCCTGCACGCTGCGGGTGGCGATGATGCGGCGATAGCGTTTGGTCACCATGGTCTGTTCGATGGCGGCAGCCAGGGCGAGGATGGTTTTCCCCGAGCCTGCGGCGCCGGTCAGGTTGACCAGGTGGATGTCAGGATCGAGCAGCGCGTACAGCGCCAGGCTCTGGTAGATATCACGCGGTTTCAGGCCCCAGGCCTCCTGGTGCAACAGGGGTTCCTGATGCAGGTCGAGGATCAGCAACTTGTCGACCTGGATCTCTTTGATCCAGCCCACGAAGCCCTGTTCGTCGACGATGAACTCATTGATATGTACGGCCGGCAGGTTTTCGATCAGCTGCACCTGGTGCCAGGTACGGCCATGGTCCTGACGGGTTTCGACCTTGCTGACGCGGTCCCAGAACGAGCCGGTAATCATGTGATAACCACGGGACAGCATCGACACGTCGTCGACCAGTTGGTCGGTACTGTAGTCCTCGGCCGCGATCCCACACGCTCGGGCCTTGAGGCGCATATTGATGTCTTTGGTCACCAGCACTACGCGCAGGTCCTTGTCACGGGCATGCAGGTCGATCAATTGGTTGATGATTTTGTTGTCGTTCAGGTTTTCCGGCAGCAGGCTGTTGGGCTCGCTGCGCTTGCTCATCAGAATCGACAGCAAGCCCTTGGGTCCGCTTTTGCCACGCTGGATCGGCACGCCGACTTCGACATCTTCTGGCGAAGCTTCGCCCAATGTCTTGTCGATCAGGCGGATGGCCTGGCGGCATTCGGCGGCCACGCTGTGGTGCCCGCTTTTGAGTTTATCGAGCTCCTCAAGCACGATCATCGGGATGGCGACGTGGTGTTCTTCGAAGTTGAGCAGTGCGTTTGGATCGTGGATCAATACGTTGGTATCAAGCACATAAAGGATTGGCTGGTCGGAAGAAGGGTTACGTCCATGATCATCCATACTCGGTCACCTTTGTGGGAGCCAGTCGACGCAATACCTGGGCGGTGCTGCGCCTCGATTCGACCACCGACTGCACCTGAGTGACGTCAAGCGCAGTGCCCACATGAGGAGTCTTGGAAGACGCCACCTGTGTTGCAGGTTTCGGCGATCTGACTTCGTAATACCGCAAAACGTGTGACAGGAAAAAGCACTTTGACGCTTTTTTGAAGTTTATTTTTCAGGATGACGAATAGCACTAGCCGAGTGCCACTTACCCCGCTAAAGTCGGAAGTCCGCCTGCATCGAAATGTCGCACAAAATTACCCCGAAATCGCCCAAAACCCAACAGTTCCGGGCACTTCAGCGAAACGCCTCCCGGCAGTCCTGCCAACCCAGACCACTCTGCGCCGTCGCCTGCAACAGCATGGGCAAAGCGACCCGTGCCTTGTCCTGGGTGTCGTGGAACACAATCACGCCTTTGCGCCACAACAGCATCAAGGTCAGCACCCGTTGCGCCGACTCATCGGCCTTGAGCTTGCCCGGTTCATCCTGGGAATCGATGTCCCACAACGCCACCTGCAAGCCCTGGGCTTGAAAGAACCCCTGGCTGTCCGCGCGGCGCTGGCCATAGGGCGGACGGAACAGCGGCACGTAGTTTTCCGGCATCAGGTTTTGTGCCAGCGAAGCGCTGCGGGTAATCGAGCTCTGCCAGTCCACCCAATGGCTGTGGGAACGGTACTGCCAGCCCTGGGTGCCGACGCACTGGCCCTGGTACAGCGCCTGCACATCGGCAACCGAACTGCGCTCGACACGGGCCTGCAGGCTGCTGCCAAGGGTGAAGAAGGTCGCGCTCATCTTCTGCTTGCGCAAATAGTCGGCGAGCCAGTCGGTATTGCCGCTGACCGGCGCAGGGCCGCCGTCGAACGTCAGCAGGAACAGGCGGTCGTTGAACTCGTCGCCATTGCGCTCATGGTCGCCGAAACGTGCGACTTCGCTGCTGATCTGCGGAAACAGCGCGGCCTTGCGCAGCAATTCATCCAGGTAGCGCTCATGGAAGGTATGGCTCGGAGCGGCCCAGCCTATATAGAAGGAGTCTTCGCTCACCTCGAACTTGCCGGCCTGCTCGCGCAGGTCGTCCATGTTCTCCACCAGATAGCAGAACGAGGCGTCTTCCTCGCAGCTCTGCTGGGCGAAGGTGTAGTTCTCCAGCAGGCGCTGCCAGAGCTGGCGGCGCAGGTCGTCGATGGCGGCCAGGTTGATGATCTTCAGGCCCAGGCGCTGCTTGAGCGCGGTTTCGTCCTGGTTCTCGCTGGCCAGGAGGCTGTGGGCGAACATCAGGATTTCGGCGCGTGAAGCCACGTCGAACAGCGCCGGGCTGCCGAGTTTTTCGGGCCAGGAGCCACGGTCCAGGCTGGCCACATCCACGGGCGCCGCCTGGGCATTCAGGCATAGCAGGCATGCCGACAATAAAAGCGCTATTCGCACACAGGGTCTCCCTCTCCAGAGTCACCGGCCATCATAGCGGATCACGCCTATCGCCATCATAGGTGGAGTCAAAACGCCCCAGCCCCTAGAATCGCCTCACGTTTAAAGGAGACGACTTCATGCTGATGGTGATTTCCCCCGCCAAGACCCTCGATTTCGAGACCGCGCCGGCGACCCAGCGCTTTACCCAGCCGCAGTACCTGGACCACTCCCAGGAGCTGATCGAGCAACTGCGCACCCTCAGCCCGGCGCAAATCAGCGAATTGATGCACGTATCCGACAAGATCGGCGGCCTCAATGCCGCCCGCTTCGGCAGCTGGACCCCGGCATTCACTCAGGACAATGCCAAGCAGGCGCTACTGGCCTTCAAGGGCGATGTGTACACCGGCCTGAACGCCGAGACCTTCAGCGATGCCGACTTCAGCTACGCCCAGGACCACCTGCGCATGCTCTCGGGCCTGTATGGCCTGCTGCGCCCCCTGGACCTGATGATGCCGTACCGCCTGGAAATGGGCACCAAGCTGCCCAATGCCCGTGGCAAGGACCTGTACGCCTTCTGGGGCACGCGTATCAGTGAGTGGCTCAACCAAGCGCTGGCCGAACAAGGCGACGACGTGCTGCTAAACCTGGCCTCCAACGAATACTTCTCGGCGGTCAAGCGTACGGCCTTGAAGGCGCGGATCATCAACACCGAGTTCAAGGACCTGAAGAACGGCCAGTACAAGATCATCAGCTTCTACGCCAAAAAAGCCCGGGGGATGATGAGCCGCTTTGTGATCGAGGAACGCATCAACGACCCGGCGAAGCTCAAGCAGTTTGATGTGCAGGGCTATCGCTTCAACGCCGAGCAGTCCAAGCCGGATAACCTGGTGTTTTTGCGCGATCACGCACCAGAATAAAGCTCCCGAGAACACTGATGAACAAATGTGGGAGGGGGCTTGCCCCCGAAGACGATGGATCAGCCAGCTTATCTTTAGCTGACCCACCGTCTTCGGGGGCAAGTCCCCTCCCACATTTTTAACCGCATTTTAATTCGCGAATCGTCATTTTTTTGACGTCAAAAAATATCCCGACGCATCTCTAACAATTCTTTCACTCGACATTCGTCGATTTTTTTCGTAGTGGCACCACTTTTTTCAAACACTAGTGGCACAAAACTATCCCAGCGCGCCAACTCCCTATAACTACTGGCTCAAATAGCAAGTGCTATCAATATACTACCAGTGCCATCTTTCCTAATATTTCAAGAAATTTCAGGAAACAGGATGAGCGGCCCGGAACTTCGTCTAAACGCACGGCTCATACCACCGGTAACGAAATTCTCTGCTTCTGTAAGAGATGACTTACATGACGACCCAAGGAAGTAGCAAAGTTGCCCCATCAACTTTGACTCACGGGTCATATCATCAACTGATATGAGTTGAGGGCGGCGATAAGGATTAATTGCTATCCCCTATAGGCCAAGGCAGCGCTTACCCAAATGTGTCAGTGATGACACCCAAGATGTTGATAAATAAGGGCTTAAAGCCCCCATCAGGATCTTGTGGCACTGGCGTCGGCACCTTTCCCCAGAAAGGCCGGCTGCATTTCAGGGCAAGCCCCAATAACAAGGCCAAGTTGCGCACAACTTGAGTGCAATTGTTAGTCACTCGCTAATTAACATGCCTGTACGCGGTAAGTTGGCGTCTATTCGCCTAACTTTCGCGGCATCAGTGACGCTTGCAAACATGAACTCCGCCATTAATTGGCATGATTAACACAGTCTTGAAGACAAAGAGGTAAATGCGATGCGCATCAGCATATTTGGTCTCGGTTACGTTGGCGCAGTCTGTGCCGGTTGCCTGTCTGCCCGTGGCCACGAAGTGGTCGGCGTAGACATCTCCAAGGATAAGATTGACCTGATCAATGCAGGCAAATCGCCCATCGTTGAGCCCGGTCTGGGCGAGCTGTTGAGCCAGGGTATCGAAACCGGCCGACTGCGCGGCACGACCAACTTCGCCGACGCCATCCGCGATACCGACCTGTCGATGATTTGCGTCGGCACGCCGAGCAAGAAAAACGGCGACCTGGAGCTCGATTACATCGAAGCCGTGTGCCGCGAGATCGGTTTTGTCCTGCGTGACAAAACCACCCGCCACACCGTGGTCGTGCGCAGCACCGTACTGCCGGGCACCGTGGCCAACGTGGTGATCCCGATCCTCGAAGACTGCTCCGGCAAAAAAGCCGGCGTCGACTTCGGTGTCGCGGTCAACCCGGAATTCCTGCGTGAATCCACCGCCATCGCCGACTACGACCAGCCACCGATGACGGTCATCGGCGAGTTCGACAAAGCCTCCGGCGATGTCCTGCAGTCGCTGTACGAAGAACTCGACGCACCGATCATCCGCAAGGACATCGCCGTTGCCGAAATGATCAAGTACACCTGCAACGTATGGCACGCCACCAAAGTGACGTTCGCCAACGAAATCGGCAACATCGCCAAGGCCGTCGGCGTCGACGGTCGCGAAGTGATGGAAGTGGTATGCCAGGACAAGACCCTCAACCTGTCCCAGTACTACATGCGCCCAGGCTTCGCCTTCGGTGGTTCGTGCCTGCCCAAAGACGTGCGTGCCCTGACCTACCGCGCCAGCTCCCTGGACGTGGAAGCGCCGCTGCTCAACTCGCTGATGCGCAGCAACGAGTCCCAGGTACAGAACGCCTTCGACATCGTCTCCAGCCACGACAAACGCAAAGTCGCCCTGCTGGGCCTGAGCTTCAAGGCCGGCACCGACGACCTGCGCGAAAGCCCGCTGGTTGAACTGGCCGAAATGCTGATCGGCAAGGGCTTCGACCTGAGCATCTACGACAGCAACGTCGAGTACGCCCGTGTCCACGGTGCAAACAAGGACTACATCGAAGGCAAGATCCCGCACGTGTCGTCCCTGCTCAACTCGGACTTCGACGATGTGATCAACAACTCCGACGTGATCATCCTGGGCAACCGTGATGAGAAGTTCCGTGCCCTGGCGCAGAACGCACCACACGGCAAGCAAGTGATCGACCTGGTGGGCTTCATGTCCAAGGCCACCTGTGCCACAGGCCGTACCGAAGGCATTTGCTGGTAACAGCAACGGCAAGTTCCGGGCTGCAAGCGTACCTATCCCCAGCGCTTGCAGCCGGGAGCCTTCTTCACCTTCGGATGACGCTTATGTCCAAGTTAAAACACGTACTGCTCCAATCCGCCGGCTGGCTGTTCTTTTTGAGCCTGCTGATGGGACTCGCCCTGCTCTTGCCGGCGAGTACGTTCGACTCCGAGTCGAAGAATTTTATTTTCCTGATTGGCGCCGTCGGCATCTGGCGCTACTCGATGGGTGCTACGCATTTCTTTCGCGGCATGCTGTTCCTGTACGTGGTCTACCCGCACCTGCGCCGCAAAGTGCGCAAGCTGGGCAAGGCCGCCGACCCGTCCCATGTGTTCCTGATGGTCACCAGTTTCCGTATCGACGCGCTGACCACTGCGCAGGTCTACAGCTCGGTGATCCGTGAAGCCATCGAATGTGGCTTCCCCACCACCGTGGTCTGCTCGCTGGTGGAAATGTCCGATGAGCTGCTGGTGAAGAGCCTGTGGGAACGCATGAATCCACCGGAACACGTGAAGCTCGACTTCGTGCGCATCGCCGGCACCGGCAAACGCGACGGCCTGGCTTTCGGTTTCCGCGCCATCTCCCGCCACCTGCCGGACGACCGTGCCGTGGTTGCCGTGATCGATGGCGACACCGTGCTCGCCGAAGGCGTGGTTCGCAAGACCGTGCCGTGGTTCCAACTGTTCGGCAACGTCGGCGGCCTGACCACCAACGAGTTCTGCGAAGTGCGCGGCGGCTACATCATGAGCGAGTGGCACAAGCTGCGTTTCGCCCAGCGTCACATCAACATGTGCTCCATGGCCCTGTCCAAGCGCGTGCTGACCATGACCGGCCGCATGTCAGTGTTCCGTGCCAGCGTGGTCACCGACCCGGGCTTTATCGCCGACGTGGAAAGCGACTCGCTGCAACACTGGCGCCTGGGCCGCTTCAAGTTCCTCACCGGCGACGACAAGTCCAGCTGGTTCAGCCTGATGCGCCTGGGCTACGACACCTTCTACGTGCCGGACGCCGCAATCAACACCGTGGAACACCCGCCGGAAAAGAGCTTCATCAAGGCCAGCCGCAAGCTGATGTTCCGCTGGTACGGCAATAACCTGCGCCAGAATTCCCGTGCCCTGGGCCTGGGTGTGCGTCGGCTGGGCCTGTTCACCAGCATCGTGCTGTTCGACCAGCGCGTGTCGATGTGGACGTCCCTGCTCGGCCTGACCGTGGCGATCATCGCCACCTTCAAATACGGCGGCGCCTTCATCCTCGCGTACCTGCTGTGGATCGGCATCACTCGCCTGATTCTCACCCTGCTGCTGTCGTGCTCCGGCCACAAGATCGGCCCCGCGTACCCGGTGATTCTCTATTACAACCAGATCATGGGCGCGCTGGTGAAGATCTACGTGTTCTTCCGCCTCGATCAACAGTCCTGGACCCGCCAGGACACCAAACTGACCCGCGATTTGGCCAGCTTTCAACGTTGGTTCAACACCTGGTCGTCTCGGACCATGACCTTCTCCGCCGGCAGCATCTTCGTTGCCGTGTTGCTGATGATGGTCTGACCCTGCCAAGCCTGAATTAACTCTAGGAAATTGCCCTGATGAACAGCCAAGTAAATGCCAATGTTGTCCACGAATCCGAAGCCCAGCGCCAACATGCCCGCGTAAAAATCCCGGCCAAGCTGCGCTTCTTCAACACCGACCGCACCCAGACCGAAGCACGGGTGATCGACCTGTCCGCCGGCGGCCTGGCATTCACCGCCACCCAGCCGTTGACCGTCGGCGAAGTGCACAAGGGCCGCCTGCAATTCGTCATCGATAACCTCGGCCTGGCCATGGACGTGGAACTGCAGATCCGCTCCTACGACCGCCAGACCGGCCGCACCGGTTGCCAGTTCCAGAACCTCGACGCCCAGGATATTTCCACCCTGCGCCACCTGATCACCTCGCACCTGTCCGGTGACATCGTGACCATGGGCGACGTGCTGGCGACCCTGCAACGTGACAACTTCACCAAGGCACGCAAGGTCAAGGACAGCGGCAGCAACATGAGCGCCGCCGGCCGCCTGCGCGCCGTGGTGTTCAGCGCGGGTATCTTCATCGTCGGCCTGGCGGCTTTCGGTTTCGTCTTCAAGTCGGTGTACGGCATGTACTTCGTCAGCCACGCCCAGGCCGGCCTGGTGAGCGTGCCCGGCATGAACGTGACCATGCCACGCGACGGCACCGTGCAGAGCCTGCTCAAGGGTGACGCGGTCGCCGCCAAAGGCGCGCCACTGGCAACCTTCAGCACCAGCATGCTCGACGTGCTCAAGGGCCACCTGGACGAAGACCAACTGCAACCGGCCAAGGTTGAAGAGCTGTTCGGCAAGCAAATGACCGGCACCCTGACTTCGCCGTGCGATTGCGTGGTGGCGCAGCAACTGGTGGCTGACGGTCAGTACGCCAGCAAGGGCGACGTGATCTTCCAACTGGTCCCACGCGGCAGCCAGGCCAACGTGGAAGCACGCTTCACCTATCGCCAGTTCGCCGATGTGCGCCCAGGTACCCCGGTGAGCTTCCAGGTGGCCGACGAGGAGCAGATCCGCACCGGCACCATCGTCAGCAGCACCAGCCTGAACAGCGCCGACCTGTCCTCCGACATCCGCGTGCAGATCAAGCCGGACGCACCGCTGGACAGCACCTACGCCGGTCGCCCGGTGGAAGTCACCAGCGACCGTGGCCCATCGCTGAACTGGCTGATCGATAAAGCCATGGCTGCGGGTCTTTAATCATGAGCGCCCTTCGAAACCTGCCGGTGCCCTTGGCGCTGGCCATCGCCCTCGCCGGTTGCGCCGGCCTGCCCGACCAACGCCTGGCCAATGAAGCGCTCAAGCGTGGCGACACCGTCACCGCGCAGCAGAATTACCAGCAACTGGCGGACCTGGGCTACAGCGAGGCCCAGGTGGGCCTGGCTGACATCCAGGTAGGCACTCGCGATCCGGCGCAAATCAAACAGGCCGAAGCCACCTACCGTGCGGCAGCGGACACCTCGCCCCGCGCCCAGGCGCGATTGGGTCGCCTGCTGGTGGCCAAGCCCGGCAGCACCGAGGCCGAACACCATGAAGCCGAAGGCCTGCTGAAAAAAGCCTTTGCCAATGGCGAAGGCAACACCCTGATTCCGCTGGCGATGCTGTACCTGCAATACCCGCACAGCTTCCCGAACGTGAATGCCCAGCGGCAGATCAGCCAATGGCAGGCCGCCGGTTACCCGGAAGCCGGCCTGGCCCAGGTGCTGCTGTATCGCACCCAGGACACCTACGACCAGCACTTGGATGACGTGGAGCGCATCTGCAAAGCCGCGCTGAACACCACCGACATTTGCTACGTCGAACTGGCCACGGTCTACCAGAAAAAAGCCGAGCCGGAAAAACAGGCCGAACTGCTCAAGCAAATGGAAGCCGGTTACAGCCGTGGCACCGTTACCGCACAGCGTGTCGACAGCGTGGCGCGTGTGCTGGGTGACGCCACCCTCGGCCAGCCGGACGAAAAAACCGCCCAGGCCCTGCTGGAAAAAATCGCCCCTGGCTACCCGGCTTCCTGGGTCAGCCTGGCGCAACTGCTCTATGACTTCCCGGAACTCGGTGACGTCGACCAGATGATGAAGTACCTGGACAACGGCCGCGCCGCCGACCAGCCGCGCGCCGAACTGTTGCTGGGCAAGCTCTACTACGAAGGCAAGTGGGTGCCGGCGGATGCCAAGGCAGCCGAAGCGCACTTCGAAAAAGCCGTGGGCAAGGAAGTGGCCGCCGATTACTACCTCGGCCAGATCTATCGCCGTGGCTACCTGGGCAAGGTCTACCCGCAAAAAGCCCTCGACCACTTGCTGACCGCTGCGCGCAACGGCCAGAACAGCGCCGACTTCGCCATCGCCCAGTTGTTTTCCCAAGGCAAGGGCACCAAGCCCGACCCATTGAACGCCTATGTCTTCAGCCAGTTGGCCAAAGCCCAGGACACCCCGGAAGCCAATGACCTGGCGGCCCAGCTTGAAGCGCCCTTGACGCCTGAACAACGCGCCCAGGGCCAACGCCTGGTGCAACAGGAACTGGCCGCCCGCGGCACCCTGGCCCAGAGCACGTTGCAACTGCACGCCCTGGATGAAGAAGACGACGGCGAGGAATCCCTATGAAGCTCAACCCATTCGTCAAGGCCGGCATCGGCCTGACCTTCGCCCTGCTGTGGTCGTGCCCGACCCTGGCCGCGCTGACCGAAGCCAAGAACTTCGGCCTGGAAGTCAAAGCCACCGCGCAGTCCGAAGATGACCGCGACCTCGGCACGCAAAAAGGCGGCGACGTCAACGGTATCGGCCTTGACCTGCGCCCGTGGATCTACGGCGAAAGCGGCGCGTGGAGCGCCTATGCCATGGGCCAGGCGGTGGCGTCCAGCGACATCATCGAGACCGACACGCTGCAACAGTCGGCCGATGACGCGAACCAGCAAACCACCAACAACGACCGCAAGGCCAAGAAAAACTACCTGGCCATGCGCGAGTTCTGGGTCGGCTACAGCGGCTTCACGCCCTACCCTGGCGAGATCCTCAAGCTGGGTCGCCAACGCCTGCGCAATGACGACGGCCAATGGCGCGACACCAACATCGAAGCGCTGAACTGGACTTTCGACACGACCCTGCTCAAGGCCAATGTCGGCGTCGCCGAACGTTTCAGCGAATACCGCACCGACCTCAAGGAACTGTCGCCCAAGGACAAGGACCGTCAGCACCTCTACGCCGACGCCGCCTACCAGTGGACGCCCGGTCAGTGGATCGGCCTGCGCGGTCACCACACCCATGACAACGGCAAGCTGGACTACCCGGAACCGGGCGTACCCACCGACTCGTTGGACAAGCGCGAAAACGGCGACCTGACCTGGCTCGGCATCGAAGCCAACAGCGACGCCTACAACTGGCGCAATACCAACACCGTCAACTACTGGGCCAGCATCACCGGCATGCAGGGCGACCGCGACACCGTCAACGCGTTGAAAGCCGACGGCAGCCGTCCCGACCAGGCCAAGCGCAGCGATGACGTGAATGGCTGGGCCACCGACCTGGGTATCCGCCTGCGCCTTGACCCGCAGTGGCAAGTGGGCGCGGCCTACTCCCGCGCCAGCGCCGAGTACGAGCAGAACGGCCTGCAAAGCAACCGTTCGAACTGGACCGGCACCCAGTCCCGCGTGCACCGCTTCGGTGAAGCCTTCCGTGGCGAAATGAACAACATGCAGGCCATGAGTCTGTTCGGTTCCTGGCAGCTGCGCGAGGACTACGACGCCAGCCTGGTGTACCACAAGTTCTGGCGTGTCGACGGCAACAAGCCGGTGGGCAGCAACGGTATCGATGCGGTGCAGAACAACACCGACGACGTCACCGGCGCGATCCTGTCCAGTACTTCCCTGCCCCTTGAAGATGGCAAGAAAGACCTGGGCCAGGAGATGGACCTGGTGGTCACCAAGTACTTCAAGACCGGCCTGTTGCCGGCTGCGCTCAGCCAGTCGATCGACGAGCCGTCAGCGCTGGTGCGTTTCCGTGCCGGCGTATTCAAACCGGGCGATGCCTATGGCAGCAACGTCGACTCGTACATGCATCGCGCGTTTGTCGACGTGATCTGGAAATTCTGATGGGAGCCCGCCCAATGAATGCTCAAAGCCTACTCGTCGCGGCAATGCTGTTGGCCAGCGCCACAGCGTTTGCCGATACGGCGGCCAAGGCGCCGACCATCGCCAAGGAACTACAGCAGGCCAAGACCTACACCATCTCCAGCCCGCCTACCGCGCCGCTGGAAATGGCCAAGCCGGCCCTGCCGGACCTGTCGGGCTACACCGCCGCGGCGATGGAAAAAAAGATCGTAAGGACCAAACCGGGCAAGATCAGCATCCGCCGCATGATGCAGGAAGACGCGCTCAAGGACTTCATCGGCGGTGACAACAAGATGGCCGAATGGGTGGTGCGCCAGCACGGTATTCCCCAGGCGATCTTTGTCGACGACGGCTACATGAACCTCAAGGACCTGCTGGGCAAGGTGCCCAAGCAGTACCTGAGCGAGACCTCGCCGGGTGTGTTCCTGGCCAAGTTGCCGATCGTGGTCGGGCGCAAGGGCATCCTGGAAATCGACAAGAAGACCCAGGAGCTGCGCCTGTCCCAGGAAGGCGGTTCGTTCCTGATCAACGACGGCCAGCTGTTTGTGCATGACACCAAGGTCACCGGCTGGAGCGAAAAGGCCAACGGCCCGGCGCTGTTCAAGTCGCCCAAGGAATTCCGCCCGTTCCTGCTGGCCTGGGGCGGTACCGAAACCTACATTTCCAACACCAAGATGGCCAGTTTCGGCTACGCCAACAGTAAGTCGTACGGGGTGAGTATTTCCCAGTACACGCCGAACATGGCCAAGGTGCTCAAGCGTCCCGAGCCGACCGGCTGGATCATCGATTCCGAGTTCTCGGACATGTGGTACGGCTTCTACTGCTACGAGACCACGGGCTTTGTGATCAAGGGTAATACCTACAAAGACAACATCGTCTACGGCATTGACCCACACGACCGTTCCCACGGCCTGATCATCGCGGACAACACCGTCTACGGCACCAAGAAGAAGCACGGCATCATCATTTCCCGTGAAGTGAACGACAGCTTCATCTTCAACAACCGCAGCTACGACAACAAGCTCTCGGGCCTGGTAATCGACCGTAACAGCGTGAACAACCTGATCGCCGACAACGAGATCTACCGCAACCACACCGACGGCATCACCCTCTATGAGAGCGGCGACAACCTGCTGTGGGGCAACAAGGTGATCAGCAACCGCCGCCACGGCATCCGCGTGCGCAACAGCGTGAACATCAAGCTCTACGAAAACACCGCGATGGCCAACGGCCTGACCGGTGTGTACGGCCACATCAAGGATTTGACCGACACCGACCGCGACATCGCCCTCGACCCGTTCGACGCCAAAGTCTCGCTGATCGTGGTGGGCGGTGAACTGGCGGGTAACGGCAGCGGGCCGCTGTCCATCGACTCGCCGTTGAGTATCGAGCTGTACCGCGTATCGATGCTGGCACCGACCAAATCCAGCGGCATCAGCTTCTCCGGCGTGCTTGGCGATCGCCAGGAAGAGATTCTCGACCTGCTGGTGCGCCAGCAGAAAGCCGTGCTGATCGACCCTGTCGAACGCCAGACCGAAATGCAGGACTGAGGATGACCCTTATGCACCCACACATGATCAAACTGCTGAGCCTCTCGGGTCTGACCCTCGGCCTGCTCGCGGCCAGCCAGGGCGTACGCGCCGACGACGTCAAGGCGCCGACCTTCACCGCCGAGCCATGCTGCAGCCTGTGCCCGGCCGCCCATGATGCGCGCAACTACACCACGCGCTATCAGCAGAACTTCACCACCCTGGTGCAAGCCCAGGGCGACTGGTTGTTCCGCACCCAGGAAGACCTGCGTACCGAATTCGACACCACCCCGTCCGGCTACAAGCGCATGCAACAGCTGCACGACGCGTTCAAGGCCAAGGGCGTGGAACTGGTGGTGGTCTACCAGCCGACCCGTGGGCTGGTGAACCGCAACAAGCTCAACCCGGAAGAGAAAGCCAAGTTCGACTTCGACAAGGCCCTGGGCAACTACAAGACCATGCTCGGCCGTTTCGCCAAGATGGGCTACGTGGTGCCGGACCTGTCGCCGCTGACCAACGAGCAACTGCCGGATGAGCTGCCGGCCCACGATTTCTACTTCCGTGGTGACCAGCACTGGACCCCGTACGGCGCCCAGCGCACTGCGAAAATCGTCGGAGCCAAAGTACGTGCGATGCCCGAGTTCGCGGATATTCCCAAGCGTGAGTTCGAAACCAAGCGCTCCGGGCGCATGGGCAAGACCGGCACCCTGCACAACATGGCCGGGCAACTGTGCGGCACCAGCTACGCGATCCAGTACATGGACCAGTTCACCACCGAGCCCAAGGGCGAAGCGGGCGACGGCGACCTGTTCGGCGATTCGGGCAACCCGCAGATCACCCTGGTGGGCACCAGCCACAGCGGCAAGAACTACAACTTCGCCGGCTTCCTGGAACAGGAAATCGGTGCCGACATCCTCAACGTCGCCTTCCCCGGCGGCGGTCTGGAAGGTTCGATGATCCAGTACCTGGGCAGCGATGAATTCCAGAAGAGCCCGCCGAAAATCCTCATCTGGGAGTTCTCGCCGCTGTATCGCCTGGACCAGGAGACCATCTACCGCCAGATGATGGCCCTGCTCGACAACGGCTGCGAAGGCAAGACCGCGCAGATGACCGCGAGCACCACCTTGAAACCCGGCAAGAACGAATTGCTGGTGAACAGTTCGAACAAAGACCTGCGTAATGCCAATCACCAGGTCGATATCCGCTTCGCCGATCCGTCGGTGAAAACCCTGCAAGCCACCCTCTGGTACATGAACGGGCGCCACGAGGACATCAAGATCGAGAAACCCGAGACATCCGATACAGACGGGCGTTTCGCCTTTGAACTGCGTACCGATGAAGACTGGGCCTCGCAGAACCTGCTGGCCGTGGAAGTGCAGGGTCCCGAAGCGGGCGCTGCTGCGCAGAAGGTCGAAGCGAAAATTTGCACACGCAACGTATTCCCGGCCGGTGGTCAACAGACCGCTTCAACTGGGAAATGAGGTTACCTATGCAGAAGTTACTGATCCCTACGCTGCTGGGCCTGGCGATGTTCGCAGGCTCCGTCAACGCCGCCGCACCGCTGCGTCCGCCACAAGGCTATTTCGCACCGATTGAAGCGTTCAAGACCGGCGACTTCAAGGAAAACTGCGACACCATGCCGGCGCCCTACACCGGTCCGCTGCAGTTTCGCAGCAAGTACGAAGGCTCGGACAAGGCGCGTTCAACCCTGAACGTGCAGTCGGAAAAAGCCTTTCGCGACAGCACCGCCGACATCACCAAGCTGGAAAAAGACACCAGCAAACGCGTGATGCAGTTCATGCGTGACGGCCGCCCCGAGCAGCTCGAATGCACCCTGAACTGGCTGGTGTCGTGGGCCAAGGCCGATGCATTGATGTCCAAGGACTTCAACCATACCGGCAAGTCCATGCGCAAGTGGGCGCTGGGCAGCATGGCCTCGGCCTATGTACGCCTGAAGTTCTCCGACTCGCACCCGTTGGCCAATCACCAGCAGGAATCGCAACTGATCGAAGCCTGGTTCAACAAGCTCGCCGATCAAGTGGTCAGCGACTGGGACAACCTGCCCCTGGAAAAAACCAACAACCACTCCTACTGGGCCGCCTGGTCGGTGATGGCAACGTCCGTCGCCACCAACCGTCGCGATCTGTTTGATTGGGCGGTGAAGGAATACAAGGTCGGCGTGAACCAGGTCGACGACCAGGGCTTCCTGCCGAACGAATTGAAGCGTCAGCAACGCGCCCTGTCGTACCACAACTACGCTCTGCCGCCGCTGTCGATGATCGCCAGCTTTGCCCTGGTCAATGGCGTGGACCTGCGCCAGGAAAACAACGGCGCGCTCAAGCGCCTGGGCGACAAAGTGCTCGCAGGGGTCAAGGATCCCGAGATCTTCGAACAGAAGAACGGCAAGGAACAGGACATGAAGGATTTGAAGCAGGACATGAAATTCGCCTGGCTCGAACCCTTCTGCACCCTCTACACCTGCGCGCCGGATGTGCTCGAGCGCAAGCATGGGATGCAGCCGTTCAAGACCTTCCGCCTCGGGGGCGACCTGACCAAGGTCTATGACCCGACGCATGAGAAAGGCAACAAAGGTTCCTGACGAAACGCGGTAAAAAATGTGGGAGGGGGCTTGCCCCCGATAGCAGGGTGTCATTCAACACAGATGGCGACTGTTACACCGCCATCGGGGCAAGCCCCCTCCCACAGTTCGAGTCGGTTTCGTCAGTTGGAATGTTGTACGGCCCGCCCCCGATTTTTCGTGGGGGGGTTTGGGGGGGCTCTGGCCCTTGACTGTTGGTTAAACATGGAGAGATCGGGATGGTTTTCTCGTCCAATGTGTTCCTGTTTCTGTTCTTGCCGATCTTTCTCGGCTTGTACTACTTGAGCGGGCAACGCTATCGCAACCTGCTGCTGCTGATTGCCAGCTACGTGTTCTACGCCTGGTGGCGAGTGGACTTCCTGGCGCTGTTCGCCGCCGTGACGCTGTGGAACTACTGGATCGGCCTGAAAGTCGGTGCCGCCGGTGTGCGCACCAAGCCGGCCCAGCGCTGGCTGCTGCTCGGCGTGGCGGTCGACCTGTGCATCCTCGGCTACTTCAAGTACGCCAACTTCGGCGTCGACAGCATCAACGTGATGATGAAGTCGGCGGGCCTTGAGCCGTTCATCCTGACCCACGTGCTGCTGCCGATCGGTATCTCGTTCTACATCTTCGAGTCGATCAGCTACATCATCGACGTGTACCGTGGCGATACCCCGGCGACCCGCAACCTGATCGACTTTGCGGCGTTCGTGGCGATCTTCCCGCACCTGATTGCCGGCCCGGTACTGCGCTTTCGCGACCTGGCCGACCAGTTCAACAACCGCACCCACACCCTCGACAAATTCTCCGAGGGCTGCACGCGGTTCATGCAGGGCTTCATCAAGAAGGTGTTCATTGCCGACACCCTGGCAGTCGTCGCCGACCACTGCTTCGCCCTGCAGAACCCCACCACCGGCGATGCCTGGCTCGGCGCGCTGGCCTACACCGCACAGCTGTACTTCGACTTCTCCGGCTACAGCGACATGGCCATCGGCCTGGGCTTGATGATGGGCTTCCGCTTCATGGAAAACTTCAAGCAGCCCTACATCAGCCAGTCGATCACCGAGTTCTGGCGGCGCTGGCACATCAGCCTGTCCACCTGGCTGCGTGACTACCTGTACATCACCCTGGGCGGCAACCGTAAAGGCACGCTGACCACCTACCGCAACCTGTTCCTGACCATGCTGCTCGGTGGCCTGTGGCACGGTGCGAACATCACCTACATCGTATGGGGCGCGTGGCACGGCATGTGGCTGGCGATTGAAAAAGCCATCGGCCTCAACACCGCGCCACGCAGCTTCAACGTCGTGCGCTGGGCCTTCACCTTCCTGCTGGTGGTGATGGGCTGGGTGATCTTCCGCGCCGAAAACCTGCACGTCGCCGGCCGTATGTACGGTGCGATGTTCAGCTTTGGCGAGTGGTCGCTGTCGGAACTCAACCGCGCCAACCTCACCGGCCTGCAAGTGGCAACCCTGGTGGTGGCCTACGCAACCCTGGCGTTCTTCGGCCTGCGCGATTTCTACACCAATCGCCCTGCCGAGAAGACCAAGCCGGCCGACCCGAGCCTGATCAAGGCCGTGCCGGGCGACAACCCCGGCAGCATCCACGAGCCCGGCTTCACCGTGGGCCAGGATGCCGCTGTGCAACCGGCCTACTGGACCGCTGACTGGCCACGCTACGCCATGCGCGCTGCGGTGCTGCTGCTGTTCGTGGCGTCGATTCTCAAACTGTCGGCGCAGAGTTTCTCGCCGTTCCTTTACTTCCAATTCTGAGGGAGCCGACCATGACCCGTTCATTACGCGTCCTCTATATCGGCCTGTTCCTGGTGGTGTTGCTCGCCCTGGGCGCCTGGTCGCTGCGCAGCTTCTTCGGCTTCAGCACCAATGCCGACGCCACCGTGCTCAACGGTCGCTGGACCAAGGCGGTCGAGACCCACTACGACGACCAGTTCCCGATCAAGCGCCTGGGCACCAACCTGTGGGCGGCGCTGGACTACAAGCTGTTCAATGAAGGCCGTCCCGGCGTGGTGCTGGGCCGCGATCACTGGTTGTACAGCGACGAGGAGTTCAACCCCGCCGTCAACGAAGACCAGAACCTGGAAGGTAACTACGCGCTGGTCGAAGGCGTACGCCAGAAGCTCAAGGCCCAGGGCATCCAACTGGTGATGGCGATCGTGCCGGCCAAGGTACGCCTGTACCCGGAACACCTGGGTGAAGTGAAGCCGGCGAGCATCCACGCCAACCTGTACCAGGACTTCCACGCCCGTGTCGCCGCCGACAAGATCATCGCCCCGGACCTGCTCGGCCCGCTGCAACAGGCCAAGCTCGGCGGCAAGCAGGTGTTCCTGCGCACCGACACCCACTGGACCCCGGACGGCGCTGAAATCGCGGCCAAGCAATTGGCCAAGACCATTGCCGCCAAGACCCCACTGAGCGGCGAGCCCCAGCGTTTTGTCACCGAGGCCGAGAGCACCACACCGCACAAAGGCGACCTGCGTCTGTTCCTGCCGCTAGACCCGCTGTTCGAAAACCTGATGCCGCCGCAAGAGCCGCTGCAAAAACGCGTCACGCACCTGGCCGAAACCAAAGGCGACGACGCGCTGTTCAGCGACAGCGAAACCCCGGTGGCGCTGGTGGGCACCAGCTACAGCGCCAACCCCAACTGGAATTTCGTCGGCGCCCTCAAGCAAGCCCTGGGCAGCGACGTGGTCAGCTACGCCGAAGACGGCCACGGCCCGATCCTGCCGATGCTCAGCTACCTGAAAAGCGATGACTTCAAGAACAGCCCGCCCCAGGTGCTGATCTGGGAGTTTCCTGAACGTTATCTGCCCGTGAACAACGAAATCGGTGATGCCGACCCCGCGTGGGTTGCGCAGCTTAAACAAGCCGGTTCGCGCCAACAGAACATGGCCATCAACACTAAATCCGAGACGCCCGACCGGGCGCAAAACTGAAAGAGAGGTAACTCACATGACTTTCACTACAACTCCTCGTCGTCTCGCTAAAACCCTGGCCATCGCAGCCGGTTTGAGCTTCGTATCGATGTCCGCCTTCGCCGGTGGCGACGCCGCCCTGTACGGCCCTACCGCGCCAAAAGGCTCGAGCTTCGTGCGCATCTACAACGCCAGCAACCAGGAAGTCAGCGCTACCGTCGGCGCCACCAACCTGAGCGACGTGGCCCCACTGGCCAGCAGCGACTTCAGCTTCATGCCCGGCGGTGACTACAGCGCCAAGGTCGGCAGCCAGACCGTACCGGTCAAGCTCGCTCCGGACCACTACTACACCCTGGTCAACAGCGGTAGCGGCCAGCCACAACTGATCGAAGAACCGCCGTTCAAGAACAAGCAGAAATCCCTGGTGCGCGTGCAGAACCTCAGCGACAAGGCCCTGACCCTGAAAACCGCCGATGGCAAGACCGATGTGGTCAAGTCAGTGGCAGCCAAGGGCCGTGGCGAGCGTGAGATCAACCCGGTGAAAGTAAGCCTGGCGTTGTATGACGGTGACAAGAAAGTCGGCGATGTGAAGCCGGTTGCCTTGGAACGCGGTGAAGCGGCGGTGCTGTATGTGACGGGCTCCGGTTCGAGCCTCTCGCCAGTCTGGGTCAAACGCCCAGTGTCGACCCGCTAAAGCATTTTTCCGGGTTGGTTGAGACCAACCCGGACCGAGACAAAAACAAGAGTGAAACGACAAACCTTCGTAGCTCTGACCCATATCGATTCAAGGAGAAACCCCCATGATTCCAGTCATCCTTTCCGGTGGTAGCGGCTCACGTCTTTGGCCGCTTTCCCGTAAACAGTTCCCTAAACAGTTCCTGGCCCTGACCGGTGAACACACGCTGTTCCAGCAGACCCTGGAGCGCCTGGTGTTCGAAGGCATGGACACCCCGATCGTGGTCTGCAACAAGGACCACCGCTTTATCGTCAACGAACAACTGGCCGCCCGTAAGTTGGAAAGCCAACGCATCCTGATGGAGCCGTTCGGCCGCAACACCGCCCCGGCCGTGGCCCTCACCGCGATGATGCTGGTCAACGAAGGCCGTGACGAGCTGATGCTGGTGCTGCCCGCCGACCACGTGATCGACGACCAGAAAGCCCTGCAACGCGCCCTGGCCCTGGCCACCGTGGCCGCAGAGCGTGGCGAGATGGTGCTGTTTGGCGTGCCGGCCACCCGCCCGGAAACCGGTTATGGCTACATCAAGTCCACCAACGATTCGCTGCTGCCCGAAGGCGTGAGCCGCGTCGAGCAGTTCGTGGAAAAACCCAATGAAAAACGCGCGGTCGAGTTCGTCAAAAGCGGCGGTTACTTCTGGAACAGCGGCATGTTTCTGTTCCGCGCCAGCCGCTTCCTTGAAGAGCTGAAAAAGCACGACCCGGACATCTACGACACCTGCCTGCTGACCCTGGAACGCAGCGAACAGACCGCCGATACCGTGTCGTTCGACGAAGCCACCTTCGCCTGCTGCCCGGACAATTCCATCGACTACGCCGTGATGGAAAAAACCCAGCGCGCCTGTGTGGTGCCACTGAGTGCCGGTTGGAGCGACGTGGGCTGCTGGGCCTCGCTGTGGGCGGTCAACGACAAAGACGTCCACGGTAACGTCAGCAAAGGCGACGTGGTGATCCAGGACAGCCGCAACTGCATGATCCACGGCAACGGCAAGCTGGTGTCGGTGATCGGCCTGGACAACATCGTGGTGGTGGAAACCAAGGACGCGATGATGATTGCCCACAAGGACAAGGTCCAGGGCGTGAAGCAGATGGTCAACACCCTCAACGACCAGGGCCGCAGCGAAACCCAGAACCACTGTGAAGTGTACCGTCCGTGGGGCTCCTACGATTCGGTGGACATGGGCGGCCGCTTCCAGGTCAAGCACATCTCGGTCAAGCCGGGCGCGTGCCTGTCGCTGCAGATGCACCACCATCGCGCCGAACACTGGATCGTGGTCAGTGGCACGGCCGAAGTCACCTGTGACGAGAACGTGTTCCTGCTCACCGAGAACCAGTCCACCTACATCCCGATCGCCTCGGTGCACCGCCTGCGCAACCCGGGCAAGATCCCGTTGGAGATCATCGAAGTGCAATCGGGCAGCTACCTGGGTGAAGACGATATCGAGCGCTTTGAAGATATCTACGGTCGCTCGACGCCGGTTGAACGTGGCGTTTCAGTGAAAACTATCGCGCAGTAAAACAGTCGTACAAGAAGCCCTCGCCCAGCCGACTGCGTCCCCTATCCGCAGTGGGTTGGGTGGGGGCTTTTCTCGTTCACGGGTTCTCTACACCTATCAGCGGACGGCCCCATTGTGTCCCATCGAGTTGACGCCCCAATTTCTTGGGGAAAAGGCGTTGTAACTGCCGCTGGAGTGATCTTTCCCCGCATTTTTGAATTGATCTTTGCCAATTTTTTCAGTGGCCTTCCCTCCCCACATAAGCGCCCCACCCGCGGCTTTGGAGGCAAATCCCCCGGAGTTGGACACCGTCTTTCCGAGCACCTTGGCCATTCCCCCGACAACGGTCAGAGCGGCCCCCTGGGCTTTGTCCTTGTTATTGTTGTAGAGCGGTGGGAAGAAGTACGCATTCAGTTTTTCGTTGACGCCTTGCAGAACCGTTTGTCGCAGGTTTGTAAGCCCCATGTTTTGCATACGAGTGAATTGACGCGAGCTGACCTCCTCCCTGGGGGCTTGATCGATTGCTCCCAGCACGACAGGCGCTGATACAGATGCAGGTACTACAGGAGAAATCTGCGCAGGAGCGAGGATGTTTGGAATGGTCATGGTGGATCTCACTTCGTAAGATGACAGTTGGGTTACTGAAGGGCTGACAGAGCGTTTGCGTGCCCGGCTTTTTGTAAAAAGACTCCACACTGGTACGTGTCTCGAAGCCAATAAACACCTGGAGTGGTAGGGTTCAGCGGCGTCGGCAGTCCCACTCGGGCGAGCTCCCGAGGGCGATCGTCGGACGTCCTGCAAGATCGAATTTTTCGGCGCCATGTGCTTGGGCAACCTTGCCTCCCACAATCATCACTAGACCCAAGGCTTTGGAGAGAGGGCAACCGCTGGAAGCTAACTTTTGCCCAGCCTCCTGCACGGCCATGCCGCCCACGGCAATACCCACACCCTTGGCGCTCATGCCGCAGTTACGCGATTGCAGCAGGACTTGCCCCAGGTTTGTCAGCTTCTGAGGCTGCCTACGCGAAAACGGGCGTGCTCCTGCCGCGTCAATCGTTTGCGTGAGCGATGCAGGGAAGGGCTGCTCAGCCGCTTTTGAAGATGTCATAAGCGCGGTCGCCACCGACGCTAGGGAAGAGGTAACCTCAGGAGTAAGAAGGGCTGCAATAGTCATCGTTTATCTCACTTGATCAGACTGCGATGGGTACATCCTGGACAATCCGTACTTCCCTGTTATAGCTCTGTGGACAAAATGTGTGGGCCGGTTCCTTGCACAGGAAAACTGATCCTGCGTTAGGCATCCACACCCGCCCGCGAGTAGGATGTTTTATCCGCATATGAGACTGTCATCATGTTCTTTGGCGTTCTACTGATCATCACTTGGCTGGTCCTGCTACTGCGCTACCCGGCCAGAGCCTTGCCGGTGTCGCTGGCCGCCGCCGTGGGCCTGGGATTCGTGGCGATCTGGGTGGTATGGCTGGACAACCGCGAAGCCTCGCAACTGGCGCGCCTGGAACTGCGCATCAGCTACGCCCCGCAAGAGTGCCCGGCCGACCGCCCGCTCAAGTTGACCCTCAACAACAGCAACGATGTACCGCTGACCGAACTGCGCTGGCGCGTCGCCGCCTATGCACCGGGCGACTCGGTCAACCTGGCCGACAACGTCTACGCCGCCCCCCGCTATCGCGGCCCCGGCGAGTTGCAGGCCGGGGCGACATGGGATGACTGCCTGCCCACACCGCCGCTTCGCCCCGGCTACCGCCCGCAAACCCTGGAATTTCGTGCCGAGCACCTGCAAGGCAGTTTCTCGGACTGACAACCTCATACAGGCGTATCTGCAAGCGTTTCAGAATGACGCTCAAGCGCTTGGTTGTATCCATCCCGATAACTTGCGAACTACGGCTGTAAGGTAACCTCTAGCCAACGCCAATTGCTGCATTCAAAGCCTCTTGAAGTATCTCCGCTTCATCGTTGACAGCTTGGCCTGCTCTTTTATAAACGCCGCTTCCCCTTCCCAGTTGGCAGAGCTATTTCGCGCCATTTGCCATTTATGCCCGAAGCGCTCCAACGGCGTCAGACCATCTTCACCAGAAACATCTGAAAAAGCGTTCACTCCAAAATCTATCGGCCCTGGAATAACTTCTTCTAATATATCGTGCCCCCCACGGCTGGGATGAAACCCTGCCAGCAGATAGAAACCTGTAGCATTCTTCGCTACGCTGCTGGCCGCTATCCGTTGAATGGATTGCTTTTCAGCGTCATCCGCCAACTCTAAAAGTAACAAGGACCCGTAGCCCTTCCCTTCTGGCTTCGCAACAAACGTATGAATATCTACAACACGCTCGCCAAGGCCGCCACGTACTACATAATCTAAATATCCATTGACAGCAGACTCTTGCTCCTCACTACCGTCAGGGTTAGCCCCCACGTACGTGATTCTGTGAGAGCCATCTTCGAAAGTTCTTCTGTTGACAAGGACGTTAACCGTTGGCACACCTCCGTTTTCCGGGACGTGCAAGTAAACATTAGAAGTATCGCCAGTGCTTTCTTCAGGTGGACTGCTTGAGGTTGCGGTGTTTTTCCACCAGGCCGGCAGCAACCTTTTTAATAGCGATGGCGCTGGCCCTGACGGGGCGAGCTCTTCATCGGCTTTGTTCGTTGGTGCAAGGCCGTCATTGTCTCTGAGCAATATCGGATTATTTCTGACCATCCTGTACAGATTCAAACCATCGATCGCTTGAGCAGGGTCCGGGTTGATCCAACGTTGTAGTGCTGGCATGTAATATCTGAATCCATAGTAATAAAGCCCCGTCGCGTCCTTCTCCTTACCCGAGTAACCCAACGTGCGATAGCTCTTCTCACTTGAATCACCCCGTTTCCGAAGAGCTGTAGTGCCATACGGGTGATAACTTTCATGACTGACAACCTTTGCCATAGCATCCAACTCCACCAGCCATGATCCCAAATGACTATCCAGGTTGTAGCGGTACTGATCATTTGCCACTCGCTTGGGTCGCGCCGTTTCCCAGTGCAGCACCTGCACTTCACCCACAGTGATCACATGCAACACATTGCCGTGCACATTACGGATCTCCAACCCCGGTAAATAGCGTGTTTCAGTGGTGACAGCACGAGCGCGAGTATGGGCAATGCGCACCTTGCGTCGACGCATACCGTTTGCGTCGTAGGCGTAACGCTCACTGTCGTTGTCGGTGGATTCGCGCACCACCGGCTCTACGCGGAGCAATTGGTTACGTTGATCCCAATTCAGCGGTCGTCCCTCCAGCCTGAGCAGATTGCCATTGGAATCAAACTCGTCGTCGAAATCAGCTTGGGTCAGCGACACACCCTGACTTTCAGGCAAGCAGCGATTGCTGAAGGGAGCCGCCTTCAAAATCCGCCCATGGCTTTGTGGCCCTTGGTGGATCAACTCCAGCAAATTGCCGCCCCTGTCATAGCGGTACGTCTGACAGTAGTTGGCTATTGCGAGGGGGTCGGCCACGTGATTCGGCCCTTGGCGAAGACTGCCCGCTTCAAAGCCAGTTGCCCTGACCAATTGACCGATGCTGTCGTGGTGGTAGCAACTGATCGGATCGACACGCTGATTGTTAAAAAAACGCACCGCCAGCGTCGTGTCCTCAATACTGACGATGTTCCCCCCCGGTTCATACTCGTAATGAAGGTCCTGCAAGAGCGCGCCACTGCCGCGATAACTGGACAACTGGCGTAATCGACCGTCTAGAGGACAGTAATCAAACTGCCTGACCACACCATTGCCCAGGGTTTTGCGTTCTATCTTGCCGTGCGCATCGTAGACAATGGCACTCACCAGAGTCGTTTGCGCTGACGCCCCTTTGAGCCTGAGCCACGCCTCACGCAATTGGCCGTCGACCGTGTAGCGGGAGCCCTGGTGATTACCTGCCACATCGATCTGTTGCAGCACCCCACCGAGTGCATCGAGGTAAACCTGAGTGCGCAACCCCTCACCGGGCTCCAACAGGGCATCGCGCAGATGCAGGGGTTCCGGCCAGTCCGGCATATCCAGGGTCTTCAGGAAATGCTGTACATGATCCAATACGGTACCGCCCATCGCGTACTCATTGAAATGACGAGTGCCCGCAGTGTCATCCTGCCGGATGACCTGCCCGCATAGGTTACTGTCGGCATGGACTGGCTCTGCACGCGCATAGGTAAAGCGCTCCGTGCACAAGCCTTGCTCAAACACTGCCAACAGTCGTATCAACTCATCAAATTCGACCTCACGCTGCGTACCCCGCCCATCCTGCGAATACACGTTTTGCCCAGCTTCACCAAAAACGTGGACACGCCACCCAGCGTCGACGCTTTGGGTACTCAGAACCTGGCCGCCCAAGGAGTAAGCGGTTGCCAGGTTTGCCGGCACCGTAGGGTCGCCTTCATGCAGTAAATGCAAGCGGGGGTCCCATTGGGCGACTGCCAAGCCTGCCTTGTTGTAAAGCGTGCGTGTGACTCTCAGGTCCGCCGCCCCCTGCGGATCGCTGCGGCAATAGGCAACTGCGCGACAGGCCAGGCCGCGCGGTTCAATCACCGTCAGGTCAGGCGTTTGGGTGTGCACCTTGGGATTGAATGACGGCGTGACACCCGCTTGCGCCCTGGCGGCTCGGACTTCTTCATAGGTGTCGTTTTCATCCTCATGGGTGGTGTGCCAGCAATGGTAAGTCTGGCGCCGCAGATAGCCTTCCTTGGCAAGAATAGTATTCGTCAGCCGCCCCAACGGGTCGTAGCGCTGTGTGTCGTAGTCGCCGTGCTGGCTGAAGCTGGCGTCGTTGATGCAATGCCAATCCGAGGCAAAGTACGGCCGATAAACCCTCACCGTGAGCCCCTTGTTGTTGTACTCAACCCGCTCGCTGACGCGCCAGCGCGGCACATCCGGCAGCGTAATCGGCTTGCTCTCGGAGTCCAGCGCCAGGGTGCCGTCCGACTGCACTTGATAGGCATAGCCATCGTCCACCTTATGCTTGGTCTGCAATGGACGGCCGAATCCATCCCAATAGCGGATCGTCATGCGAATCTGCCGGTCAGGGGCAGTCGGATAATTATCCGCCTGGAGGAGCACACCATGCACCGGTTCGCGCCGCACGTTCACCAGGAGCGCACGCAGGCGCTGGCGTGCAGGCGTCAAGTCTTGCGTCGGTAAAAACGCATGTGCGCCAGCGCGTATGTGGCCACTGGGCAACAGGTCGCCTTGCTTAACGCACTCGTTAAACCAGACCAAGTCCAACCGGTCAACTTCGGGTATGCGGCCCATCCAACTGAACCGGTTTTCGAAATAAGCGGTGGCGGCACCTTGCAGTGCTTGCTCCGGCGCCTCGATCGCGTGGGCGGGGCTGTCGTCCTGTGGCCGTTGATAATCGTCAACGGGGTCGAATCCCACGGCCTCACCGCGCTCCACACCGTAAAAGCTGGTAGCCAGCACCTCTCCGAAAGCGTCATGGAGGACTTCCTGGCTATTTTGATTGGGGTCGAGGATGCGGGCGGGTTGCATCAAGCGGTAATCAATTTTCTCGACCTGAGTCTTACAGCCATCAGGCAAGGTCACCGACGTATTCAGGCATTGGTGAGGGTCATAGCCCAGTAACGTCACGCCGTGGGCCTGGGTCTGCCGCACCGTCAAGACCTGATGAAAGCCGGACAATGGGGCGTAGGTGTAGAAGCCCCGCCTGATCGACCAAAGCAGCTCAGGTTCCAACTGCGGGCCGAGCAGCCAGGGCATGCGGCGGTAGCCGATCTCGGTCAGGCGCGCCTCCAGGTCAAATGGCATATCGCCGTGTTCATTCTTGAGCAGGTCATACGCCCGGAGCGCGGATTGATCGAGCTCAGCCGTCTCCACATAGTCCGGCAAAGCCTCGAAACCGGCCTGGCCGTCGGGCCATGGCGTATTACCGGGAAGTTTGCGATAACGCTGCAGGGATTGCCCGACCAACTGGCGCTGGATGCTGTCATTGAGCGGGTTGTCTGCGCTGTCGGACGTAAAGTATTCGTAGGTAATGTCTTGCGGCATCAGGCCTTTGGGGCCGGCGCCCTTGACCAGCACCATCGCATCGGTGCGTTGCACATACGGCAGGCCAAGGCGCCAGGCGTCAGGCTGGGTCAGGTGGATAAATTGCGCGCGGGTCTGCGTCAGGTAGTAACGCTGCTGTGCGTCATCATGGGCGTCGCACCACCAGCGTTTTTGCGGCGCAAGCATGTGAGGGTCCGATTGGCAAGCCGGATCACTCAGGGCGGTGAGACGCCGAGCGTAGTGGACGGTAACGCTGTTGGTCGGGTTGCCGAAAGCATCCCACTGCAAATTCAAGGTCTTCTGGCACACAGGGTCGGTGCTTTCGCGCTCGTAGCGGTAGGTGATGATTTCAACCGGCAATACGTGCAGCACATGATAGGGGGCATGTTTTCCACCGGTGGGACGCTGCAGCCTGCGCAGCAGGTAGCGATGCTGCTCGACCGAATACGGCGTGCCGTCCTCGTCACCAAAGTCAAAGAGTTCACTGCGCAGCACCTGCCCCACCAGTGCATTGCACAGTTGTGCCTGTTCCTTGGCATCGGGGATGACCAGCTGATCGCAGTCGTCCGCCTCGTGATAATAGCTGTAGAGCGTGCCCTTCAAATCGATAGCGTTACTATCCCCGTCGAAGTAGTCCTGGGTGGGTGGGTTCAAGACGCGACCGACGTGAAACCAGGTTTTGCGCAACACCGGCGCGCTGTAACCCTCCTCACGCTGCCCATGTGCCTGCTCCTCGCAGTCGCTCGACAGCTGCAAGGCGAACCCACGAAACTCACGCTCGACGCCATCGTAGAAGGCCTTTCGATAGCTGAACCGCTGGGTCAATTGGTTGCCGGTGATTTCATCATGCTGTATTTGGACGCTGACCAAGGGCAGCGCAAATGGCAGGTGGCACACCGCTGGTTGGTCGCGGGCCTGCAGGTATTTTTTTTCATCCAACCACTCCTGGGCCGAACTGCGGTACACGACAGTTGCGGCAGCACCGAGGTTATTGTTGGTGCCACACAACAGGTACGGCTTGGCGTGAACCAGGTCATAGCGCCAGTGCCGAGGGCTCATATGGGGCACGGTCAGCACCAGGCTCGAATACCCCTGCCCTTGCAGGTCCGCGGCGCTGACTTGGCAAAATCGGTCATAGTTCACACCGGGTGGCCAAGGCAGGCGCAGGGGGACTTCATCAAAACCGTTGCCACCACGGTTCATATAGATCAGCGCACAGTCCGGCCGCAAAAACACCAGGTCGACAGCACCAGAGCCGTCGAAATCGGCGAGCAGCACCCGTGACGCGTCGAACTCATCGTAGGTGAAAGGTAACTTGCACCACACAAAACCCTTGCCGAAACGCCCACGCCCCAGGTTAGGCCAGCATTTGAGCTGATCATGGCGCACTTCAATAAGATGCTGCTGGCCGGAACCCAGCACGTCACAGAACGCCACCAGTCGGTCATTCGCACGACTGAATAGCGGCAGGCGGTCCTCGTCGATACTGTGCGCCACTTCCTGGGCGGCTCGATATCCTTCTGCGCGACCGCTCGCATAAAAGCGCACACTGCGTGGACCGATCATTGCCAGGTCCTGCAGCCCTGCGCCCATCAGGTCCGCCAGTTGCGCCTGAGGGTGAAAGAACTCATTGGGCAGTGCCTTCAGCGAGATGAACTGATGCCAGCGGCCATCCGGCTGGTAGGTGAAAAAGCCGCTCCATCCCGGGTTGGCGATGATCCAATCCGGAGTGCCATCACCCGTAAGGTCCGCCAGGAATTGCTGCACAGGTTTTGTGCTATCGGCGACGGGAATGCGTTCGAGCTCGCGCCACTCGTCATAAATCACCTCATCGAGATGGGTCGGGACCTCGGCCCGTTTGGGCGCGCGGTAATACCAGCTTTTGTCGCTGCAATAGAGAATGCCTGCCATGCCTTCGCCCCGCAGATCGAACAGATGGTAGCGATCACCATCGTTCAAGCCAGGCATCGCATCGAAAGGTTGGTACCCCGCCACATCTTCAACCGGGGAGAACGCCTGATAAGTAAACTCAATAGGGGGACGGCTATGAAGCACGCCATTACCGTCACACGCCTGGGAATGGGCTGCGCTCAAGTGGCTGTAGCCCAGAGCGGTGGGGCGGTACTCGAATAACAAACGTTGCACCAGGACCGGCTCAGGTCCGAGCTGCGCAAAGTTGTGAAACATCAGGACTTGGTGGCACAAGCGTTGCGTCCGCAGTTCAAAGCCATAGCGGTAGTCGGAGTAGGCATCCGTTCGTGCAGTCCAATGTTCTGTTCCAGCATAGGCTGGGACCGCCTCGATCCCACAGGACCGCTCCCCGTAGTCAAACACCAGATGAAAGTGCCACGGCACATTGGCCCAGCCAGCAACTTTCCAGGCATAAAGGTGCCTATGCCCCTGGGCGTTACCGTAATACACCGTGCTCAAGTAACGCTGGGCACGGCCATCACGGGGCTGGTCGGGGCCTGGCGGGTCGGTATCACGTTTATATTCATAGGCCAGGTGCTGGCCATGGGGGTCAACTGTTTCATGAATCAACCAAGCGGCTACGTGTGTCTCATCGTCAGGACAAGCCAACCGTGACTCCGCGGTCTTACCGTACATGTGAAGGCCGCCGTCTGCCGTATGCACCAGCCAGAACATGGTTTGATCGGCGTTTGAGGTCCAGCGCTCAATCAAGGCAAATGCGCCTTCGATGCGGGGCCAGTAACGTGTCACCTGGTGACTGCCGACGTCTAGCCCGCGGTAGTGGGTTTCGGTCCTCTGGACTAGTTGTCCCTCGCGGTCATCCCGTTCCGGCATCAACACTTCGCCGTCGGGGCCGAGAAACGAGTCCTCATCGGTGTAGGTAGGCACGCCCGGGGATGTGCGCCGACTGATGGCATTAACCGTCTTGCTCCAGCCCATACCGAAGTCGCTGTTGCCCGCATCGCTGCTATAGCTCAACGCAAGGTCCGGCGCAAAGCCGCGCCCAGGGGAAATAGGCAAGGGCAACGCGTATGACGCCGTTCCCCTCGCGCCTACGGCACCCAAGCCATCCCCAAGACTTCGAATCGCGCCACCGCCCTTCGGCAGGCTGGGTGGAATGATGTTCAGTGAGTCGTCATGGTTCATGAGGGCTACTCCTGGCCGGGTTTAGCGGTGTAACTCAGGTGCAGGATGATGTCTTGCAGCGATTCGATGTGCCGCTCACGTATCTGCGGGTTTTGCTCGGTAAATGCCAGGTGCCACCGGGAGATCGAGCCAGTGCCTTCGAAGGGGAGATAGCGCTCGTCGTCGCCGGTGAATTGGCCGTCGTCGTTATCCCCGTGAGATAAGACAATTTGCTGGCCGGGGCGCAGGTTCTCCAGTTTACTGCCGCCCATTTCCACTGCGTTGTAGCTTTGAGTCAGGATCGCACTGATGTTCTCGTACAGGCCCAGAGCCAACGGCAAAGACACACCCATGCGCTGGATTCGTCGCTGGGAGGTACCGGGGTAGTCATCTTCAAACATCTTCGCGCTCAGTTCGAAATTGATCGCATACCCGTTTTTCAAGGCTTTGTGCATTGTTTCCCAGTCTTGATTGATCAACGCAGGATCGTCATCCATGGCCTTCAACTGTCTGAGTGACACGGTCTTGGTGATCTCCAGGAGTCGCTCGTTACGTACCAGGTAGGCAGAGCGCATTTTCAACAGTTGCAGCTTCAACGTCTCTCCCGCACCCAACCCACGCTGGCTGTCGTTCCAGCCGCCGGTCTGGATAAACCGGCTGGTAAAGTCGGCGATCTCAAATTGCCAACACGCCTGCGCCGACAGGCACAGCGCCAACGTGGCGTCATAGGCCTGGTAGTAAAACGTCGCAAACTGGCCATTGAGCCATTGATACAACTGCGCATTGCTAAAACGCCTGCCGAGAAATTCATACGTGAGCTTCGCCTGCTCCTGAGCGAACTCGGCCTGATGCAGCTGTATGCGATTCGCCGCAGATTGTTCATTCAGCACCGCCAGCTGAGCGTCGATCTGCGCGATCTCCAGGTCGGCCTGGTCACGGGCCTGTATCCAATCCTGATGGCGTCGACGAAATTGCTCGGTGCGGTCAAGGGATTCAGCGGTGGCATGGCTCAGCGTTGCCACGCCGTACGCGGCGGCCTCGACCATTTGCGGTACTCCCTCCAGCCGCCAACCGCCTACGGAGGCATAAGCAAAAGCACCCGCGCTTGGAGTCGGTGGTATGCCCGGGCAAAGGCCCCCCACCCCACCGCCACCGCCACCGGCCGCGTTGGGCGGCAGTTTCAGCCCCGCGCCCAGCACATTTGCCACCGCTGCCACACCGTCGGCGATCCGACCCGCCAGGTGCAGCCCCGCCGCCGCTTGTTCGCCGGAGTTCACCCCCTCATCCGCCAGTTTGCGATAAAACTCCAGGCGCCCTTGCACGATCGCTTTACTGGCCTCCAGCGCTTTGCGCTGTTCCTCATCGACCTTCAGCGCTTGAGTTTGCAACTCGATGCCAAAGCGAGCGAACTCCCACAGCTGTTGCTGTTGCAGCTCCTGGAACTGCGCTTGCTCTTTACGCTCGATCAGCGACAACAGGGTCTGGCCGAATTGAATCAGGGTATCCACCGCGTTGCTGGCCGCGGCATGCATCACATTGAAGCGATACGGCGGCACCCCTTGCGTCAGCAAACGCCCGGCGCCTCCCGCGGCAGCGCCTTGGCCAAAGGCCGCCAGCAGGTCACGGGGGTTCAGTGGTGCGGCGAACAACGGCAGCGACAAGGCCTTACCGTCCAGGGTGCGGTTGTTGCGCAGGTTGTTCAGGCGTGACTCGACAAGGTCCCAGGTATGCACCAGTTCCTGGTTGAACGCCAAGCGCAGGTGACCGCTGTCCAGATCACCGAGGGTCAGGTCGGGGGTAAAGGTGCGCAGGCGCAGCGCGGGCTCGGCAAAGTAATACGGCGCTTCGGGGGAGTTGTCATCGCGCAGTTGGTCCTGCTCGATCAGCCGTTGCTCGAAGTCGCGCAATTCTCGGCTGCTGCTGTTCGCCAAGGTTTGCAAGGTGATAGGGGTCCAGTGGTCCACCAGTTTCACGTCCGGACGCGGGCCCAACAGGTCCAGGATACGCACGTACCACAACTTGGCTTCGCCGAGGCTGTCGGGAGTCAGTTGCCGGTAGGCGGCATCGCCACGGCCCAGCAGGTTTTTCAGGTAGTGCAGGTAAACGGCCTTGCGGTAACGCACCGGATTGCTTTCGGCGATGCCATCCGCGTCGGCGGGGGCACGGCTCACCGCGTCCAGGTCCGGGTCTTCTATCAGGGACCGTACGTTCCAGTAGTCCGGGCGGCCCCATGAGTCTGACTTGCGTGCCGGGTCAAAGATAAACCCCAACCAGCGCTCGGCCTCATCGAACTGTTGCTCCAGGTACATGCGCTGGCTGACCAAAAACGGCAGGTGCAGAAACAGCTCCCAGAAGTACTTGCCATTGGCACCGCGAAAATCCATGAGGTTATGGGCGGCCGGCGGATCGAGGGGTGGTTCCTCCAGCAATTGGGTGCGCCAGTCCAGCAGGTTTTCCAGGGTGATATTGGCTTTGTTGATCAACTCGCGGGCGAACAGGGTGTTCATACGGATGGGTTGGCGATTGACGGTGCTGCTACCGTCGGTTTTCTCGATGCCCGATCCGCGAAAATCGATGAACTCGGCGACGCCCAGGGTGGGGCTGGGGCGGGTGTTGAGGCGGGGGGCTATAAAAAGGGGAGCGACGTTAGGGAGGATTTCGAGCTCGACGTAAGTGACCTTGAGCACATTGCCGACGGTGGTCCAGTCAGTTCTGTTTACTTCGACACCATGAATGAAGGGTATTCTCTTTGAGTTAGCTGGCCAGTTAATCCCCCAGTCAGGTAATAGTGTTTGCACATCGATAGGTATCGACACGCGCTGCCTATCCGGAGGACTTCTATCAAACGACCAAGACGACGTTTTTAAATAAACTCTAGAGCCCGTCACAGCATTTAAATCTGACGGCCGCATAATATGATGGCGAAAGCGATGCACTATTACTGCGTTCGACGTCATCGCAAAAACTCTATAACTGTTCAAAAACCCCGTACTTATCTCTCTTACACCAACAGTCCAATCTAGCCCTATCGCTTCGAATGCAGATCTTGAAACGTAGTTACCGTGAAGAGGGAAAGTACCATAAGGCAACTCTGGAAATGAAATCATTCCATAGGGGTCGGGTCTCATTAAAAAACCATAAAATGGGCTTCCGCCATTTAAATCCAAATTAAACCCATACAGACCCGCCCTTAGAATAGGGCTGTTAGAGTACATTTCAATCCTTGATCCTTCCAGAAGAACTTCCCGTGAAACAGGTGAAGCATTAGAGATTTTCAACACCAACGCCCACTGATAAGAAGTGCCATAAGTCGTCAAACTTATAACCTTTTCAGTTGCAACACCGGGACCGGCGATCGAAAAGCCCTGCTTTATTGTTGACTCAAAAACCAGGCTCTGTGTTTCAATATCAACTTTTACATCCACACCTTTTAGCGGATCAACAATTTTCGTTGACTGCCAGCCCCCATAGTTCCAGTCATTGTGGTTCGGATTCGGCGACTCCGTTTCAACAGATTTAACGCCGATTTTTGGCCTGGGCGACCTGAACTGTAAGCGGTCTTTGTTCTGCTCGGCAAACAGCCGACCCAGACTCAACACTATGGGCTTTTTCAGGTCCGGGATCGTTTCCATCCCAGGCACATAACCGACGCTGGGGAACGAGCGCACAGGTATAAGATTTCTATCAATAAACGCCGTCGCTAAAAATGCATATTTGTCCTGTGAACCATTAAGTGCCGCGCCCGCTTCATACCCCGCATACATCGCCACAAACATCGAGTCCGGTGAACTCGAACTGTCCTGCACCGCAATACTGTCAATCAACGCCATCACACCCGGTGCCTTGAACAACGCCGCCTCACTCCACGCCTCAATCACCGTGTGCGGCACACTCCAGCTGCCATCGTATTTCTCGTACACCATGTTCATGTGCAACATGGGTTTGACGTTGACTGTCGTCACAGATGTACCCGGCTCCGGCGGTTTACTGGTTTCAACCGTCAAGGCTTCAGGGTGGCGGTCAATCAACTCGACCCAAAATACAAACAACCGGTTATTGAAATACACCGGACGAATCGTGTGCTCGATGGCGCTGGCGGAAATCGGCAGACTTGCCTTGTGCCAATCCGACCAGGCTCCCGATTGTGGGAAGTCGACCTTGGGCCCGTCGGGTTGATTGATGTTCTTCAGTGAGCGTTGGGACATGTCCACCGAGCGCCAGTAATATTGGTTTTCGCCGCGGGACTTACCGATGAAGTAGTACCTACCGTTCTTGAAGTCATCGGTGGTGATATAGCCATTGATGATCGACAAATTGGCCACTTCTTCGAAGTTGGCCAGGTAATTCTTGACGGCCTCCTGAGCCGTGTCGCGGGTGATTTTGTTCTGGTTAAGGTCGGTTTCCAGTTGCCGGAAGTACGTCGATTTGTTCATCCGCAACTGCGGGTGAATGTAGATCTCCGGGTAATAACGCAACTGCTGGTCAGCGGCCCAGATCGGGTACTGGCTCTGGATATCGCGCCACTGAGTAATCAGGTGTTGCTCCATCACCTTGATTTCATACCCAGGTTCCATGCTCATCAGTGCGGCATTGATGTACTGCTGCACGCTGGCAATGGCCGAAGCGACCGGGCTGCTTTTCACCACGTTATTGACCTGGTTATCGATCAACAAGTACTGGTACAGGTCGTTGGGGGTTTTGATTTGGCCGCTCAACCCGGCACTCACAAATTGCGCAGCGTTCGGCACCACTTCGTTTAACGTGTAGGCCACGAGGGCATCACGCAGGGCCTCGTTGAGTTGGCTTTCGATGGACGTCGTCAAGATCGTGTCCTCAAATACGTGCTACGCCGCGCTGGCCGGCGGCCACTGCGGCTTGCCCCACGACGGCCCAAGTTTCCTTGGTGCTTTCGGCATGCAACCGCGTGGCGTTCAGCAACTCGTCTGCCGTCAGACCACTATCGAAACAGGCCTGCTGACAACGCCGCACCCAATCCACCTGTGCCATTGAGGTGGCGCGCCCATCTGGCAACAGTTGAAAAAGCTGGCGGATGGATTGGGGATCCCAGTTCAATAAATTGGCCAGCACTGCGCTCGCATCTTCATTGATGGCATTGCGCATGGCTCGTGTACGCAACCGCTCCTTCGCCGGGTTTACCGTCAGGAAATACCCCAGCAACGCTTCTTCGGAGTGGTCCTGGCCGCGAAACCAATGGCTGTAGCGCTCAAGTAAATAAAAGCTCTCCAGAGTCAAACCAACACCACCCTCAGTCCCCAGGCATTCCGGCCGAGTCAAGAACAGACGCAGTGATCCCGTACTCAGTTGCAAATGCAAAGCTGCCTTGGCGTGGCGTAACACTGTTTTCAGTCTGTCGATCAAGGTGGGCGCGGTTGAAGAAACCAGCACGGTTGACAGCAACTGATAGACCGAATCTTTCGCCCATCGAACCACGACTTGAGTGCGATCCATTGGCAAGTTCACCCATTCTTGGGCCAACCCTTCGATAAGCCGCAACTGCCGGTCATGGCCGTTCAATAAAAGCCCGCTGAGTTTTTCCAGGCTGCTGGCGCGGTCTTGGGCTGAAAGGCTGAGTTTGGCAAGCTCTACGCCCAAGGCCACTTCCAATTGACCTTGAACGTTCTCGATCAATTCAAGCGGTAAGGCTTTCACCAACCCTTTGTTATCGAGCAAGGGCGATAACACCTGGGGCCAATTGATCGTGTCTCCAGGCGCGCGGCGCTTGCGCCCCTTGGGCAGTTGCTCATGGGTAGGCAAGTTGAGATTGAGAATGTCCTGAGGGGTGATCAGTGTCGCGCGAATATCCGTAGTCAGCTTGGCCAAGCGGTCATTCAAGTCCTGTGCGGGTACATATTCGGCCTCCTCCAGCCCCAGTAGGCGCAGCACATCGGAAACGTTTTGCCGAGAGTCTTTGAGGTAGTTATGGAACCAGTCCAAGTGCATGAGTACATCGAGGATATCGGGTGGGGGGCTTTCGCCAGTAATCAAGGATATACGAGCTATTGCCAACTCGACCCCTGCACTGTTACCAGACTTGACGTAAAAATATCCGAGTCTAGCTGGATCCATTTTTGAAATTTCAACCCACGCATCTCTAGTGATGGTTTTGCCTCCCAACTCCAGGATGTTGCCGGCGGAAACGGGATCGAGTGTCAAATCAGTACCGTCGGAATTTTTCAGAAACTTTTCAAGATCCGGAGCATTAGGTTGTCGTCTAAAACTAAAGATTCGCGGCGTCTGATCGGTATTGAATTGATTGCCCTGCAGCACCTCTAACCGCGACCCCGGCGACAACGTCAGCAGGTCGCCTGATTGCTGACTATCAGCGGCAAGTAGCAAGTTAATTTGCATTTTCGGGGATGTGTTAGGATCGTAAGCAACAAGCTCAATCAAATCGACAGGTGTCGGAGGTGGCAAAAGCAAATGGCCTCTACACAATACTCGTACATACTCTACATCCCCCAATAACCTAAGTACTCCCGAACACTCCCATACGGACCAGCCAAATAATTGAGCAACACGCGCTTGTCGATAAATGGACGAAACCGTGGTTAAGTCTCGCCGTAACGTAGAAGAAACATACTGCTTCGTTTGCCGGACCAAACACAGCAAAGAAACATCGGAGACTTCTAAGCCCAAGCCTGCCGCCAGTTGCGCCAACGTAGTTTTTGAACCCTCATCGGGGTTATCAACGGTGAACGACCCTTGATCCAATATAAAGGGTCTGCCGAATAACACCGGAAAGTTAAAGATTCGATCAAAAAGCGGTATCCCCTTACCCGTCGTAAACGGTGTGATGTCATGCATGAGCGCCGCAAACTCTTCAGACTCGATGGAATAATGCTGATGTAGATGGCGAAACACTCCCAAGGCGCGCAGCGTATTAAGGTTGGGATCCAGCGTCAGGTTTTTTTCACTGCGCATAGCGGATATCACCAGCGTATCTAATTCGGCGTAGGCGATGCCAGTCCAGCGCTGTAAACGAATCATTCGCTGCAAACGGTCAAAGCGATTCAAGGAGGTTTTGGTCAAATACCAGGCAGGTCCCCTAGACTCCTGGACTTCCTTGAGACCCATGGCGTTGTCATATTTATCAGCCACGATTGACGCGGCAGTGGGTGGTTGCAGAGTGTCATAGCGGTCAGAACCATGACCATTGACGTAGCAGGAACCATAATAAGCGGCCATGCCACCTTTGAGCATTTGCACGTTAGTCGCCAAGCAGTTAGGCGATAATCGAGGATAATGAGTGCGCTGCGACAACAGCGCCTCTACCTGAGTAGCATTGAGTTCAGTCTGTTGTAGAAAGGTTGTGAGCGACACCAGTCGCTCGCTAACTTCAACACCAAAATACTCAAGGAAGAATGCATTCGACTCACCTGTCATATTATTGAAGTCGCCAAGTACGAGTGTGAAGCTTAACGTGGAAAGATACGTGGGATTCGCGTATTCGCCAGTCGCCAGGGTCAGATTGAAAGTCGTGTAATAACCTTCCCTATTTTCTGAAAGTGCAGAGGGCGGATTTATTCGTGGACCGATCGTGTCGGCGGTGGCTATATGACGAAAATTCAGCGCCCATGTATTCGTACTTTCTGGGGTGCTGCTTCGGAGAACAACGTCTGCTTCTAGCGATGGCGCGCTCTGTTTAGAAAATACAAGCGTTGCCCTATTGGTTGTGGTATGAGTGTTTACAAGTACCTGAGCAGGTTGAACGACCACCTTAACCGCAGGTTGACCCGGCAAAACCAAATACCCCACGTCCAGTGGCTTGTAAGGCGATAAATAAGCAGTACCAGGCCCCTGCCAAAACGGTGTCATCGACGATTCGCTCACATAGAACGTCGTAAACAACGAAGGCTCCGTCAATATTTTTTGCTGTTCCGCGCTTAAACCCGACAATAACCGTTGAGCCTCAAACCGCGAGTTTTGCACCGCACCATAAGCATTTCTTGACCATCGACCGAGCGGCAACTTCAAACTGATCCGATAATTCAGTTCGCCCAATGCAGGTTTCTTACCCCCCAGCCCCAACATGCATTGATGGTGCGCGAAGTTGTACGGAAAGATAAAGGGATGTTTGCGCTCGGCCAACACGTCATAGATGGGCTTGTCGGCGTCGGGCGTGCCTTGCAAATACTGTTTGATCCCGGCCTCCAGCACGCCGTTGACCAGTTCCAGCATGGGCCGTGGAGTGAATGTGCTGTGGTGGTCGATAAGCAGACTCTTAAGGTCGGGGCGGCGAGTGTCCAATAAAATCTTGGTCGAGGTGCCTTGCCCACCTGGCTCCAGTGTTTTCGTGGCTAAACGGTAGATCGACCGCAGATACGCGACAGGGGAGTCCATCGCCGCGAGGGCACCGACTTTGCAGAACTCGTGCCAGTTTTCATTGAACAGGTTGGTGTAGCTGGGACCGATATTGACCAGGCTGCGCACACCACTCGATTGGCTGAGCGGCTGAGACTTGCCGCTGGAGACCCGATGTTCGCGGTAGAGACTACCAATCTGCCCGGCGTAGCACAGCGCATTTCTATAAGCCAGAGTCCCATCGGCATCACACACTTTGCCTAAGCGCTCGACAAATACCGACTCGGGCTCGCGGATAATATCGAACACCGAAGTCATCCCCATCTTGGTCATGGCCTCGACAAAACTGACTTTGCCTTTCCTGGCCTCTTTCGACGATGCGTCAGTCACCAAGCCCTGTATCAAACGAGCGTTGAAAACCGGGTTGACAGCCGCCTTGGAGGACGCCTCGATCTGCCGTGCTTTTGCCGCGGCCTTGGGTTTAGCATTTGCTTTCACAGTAGCTGGCGGTTTGGACGCAGTCGTTTTTTTGTCTTTGGATTTCATTTTCAGCTCACCCGCATTGACCGAGGATCCTGAGATAACTCTAAGCGTCTTTACGCCATCACGAACCTGTGAAAGCTGACAGGTTGGCGCCCTCTTCCGTCGGCGTGCACAGCCAGGTCCTGGCTATTTTTGTTTGCACGACTGCTACAGTAGGGTGCCTATCCACTCTGAGATCGCCCAAGGACTGAGCAATGCCCAACGTACTCATCACCGGCTGCTCCAGCGGCATCGGCCGCGCCCTGGCAAATGCATTCAAATCAGCAGGCTATGACGTGTGGGCCAGCGCCCGTCGTGAAGAAGATGTCGCAACCCTCGGCGCGGCCGGTTTCAATGCTGTGCAACTGGATGTCAACGACAATGCCGCCTTGAAACACCTGGCCGAGCAATGGGGCGAGCTGGACGTGCTGATCAATAATGCCGGCTACGGTGCCATGGGCCCCTTGCTCGACGGCGGCACCGAGGCGATGCAACGCCAATTCGAAACCAATGTGTTTTCCATCATCGGCGTGACCCAAGCGCTGTTCCCGGCGTTGCGCAAACGCAAAGGCCTGGTGGTGAATATCGGCAGTGTGTCCGGTGTGCTGGTGACACCGTTTGCGGGTGCCTACTGCGCATCCAAAGCGGCCGTACATGCCTTGAGCGATGCCCTGCGCATGGAGTTAGCGCCGTTTGGCGTGCGGGTCATGGAAGTGCAGCCCGGCGCTATCAATACAAGCTTCGCAAAAAACGCCGGCGTCCAGGCTGAATTGTTGATCAACGAGCAATCGCCATGGTGGCCATTGCGCGACGGCATCCGCGCCCGCAGCCAGGCGTCGCAGGACAAGCCGACACCCGCCAATGAGTTTGCGGCGGATGTGCTCAAGGCCGTGCAACAGTCGCAACCGCCGCGCCTGCTGCGTTCGGGCAACGGCAGCCGCGCGTTGCCATTGATGGCGGCGCTGTTGCCCAAGGGGTTGTTGGAGAGGGTGTTGAAGAAGCGTTTTGGTCTGGCGGGCTCACTCTAGCCCTTCATGAAATCAATAAATGCCCGCACCTTAAGCGGCAAATGCCGAGTGTCCGGATACATCGCATAGACCCCTTGCGGAGCGAAGCGATGGTCCGGCAACAGGCGCACCAACCTCCCGCTGCTCAGATCGTCCTGCACCAACCACTGCGGCAACACTGCCACGCCATGCCCGCGCACGGCAAAGGCTTGCAGGACCGCCGCGCTATCGGCCACCAGAGAGGCATTGCCGGGACGGTACTGATGTTGGCCACCTTCGGGGTCGGTCAGGCTTAACTCAGTCAGACGGCCATGTGCCAATTTGGGCAACGGTTCCAATGCCTCCAGCGTGTCAACCCCGGCGAACTCCGGTGCCGCCACGACAAACACCTCGAAGGTGGACAACTGCACCGCGCGGTGATTGGAGTCCAGCAAGCGTCCCAACCGAATCGCCACGTCGAAACGCTCGGAGATCAGGTCCGCGTGAGTGGAGGATGTGGATAAGTGTATGTCCAGGTCCGGGTGCAGGCGGCGGAAGGCTTCGACCGCCGGGGCAACCACGGCCAATGCGTATTCGACGGTGGTGGTGATGCGCAACGTGCCTTTGAGTTGGGCATGCTCCGAGCGCGCCTCCTCCACCGCCAGTCGCGCCTCTTCGAGCATGCGTGTGCAGCGCAGGTAGAAGCGCTCGCCGGCATCGGTCACCGCCAGTTGGCGGGTGTTGCGGGTCAGCAGAGTGACGCCCAGTTCTGCTTCCAGACGCTTGAGGTTGAAGCTGACCACGGCGCGAGTCTGGCCCAACAGGTCAGCGGCAGCGGTGAGAGAACCGGCCTCGACCACGGCCTTGAAGGTGTCGAATCGGTCTAGGCTGACCATCGGCGGCGCCCTCCTTTGTCAAAATATTTTTGACAAAGTAACAGGCAAATCGACGTATCCCAACCAGCATGACCCGCCTACCCTGCCCGCTTCACTCGCTGGATCACACCCATGACCTACCGCTCGAAAGTCGCCTGGATCTTTTTATTGGGTTTTGCCCTGGACCTGGTGAACATGTTTGTCGCCACGGTCGCCTACCCGGATATCGCCCACGAACTGCATGCCTCGGTCACACAACTGGCATGGATCAGCAACGCCTATCTGATCGGCCTGACCGTGATCATTCCGCTCAGTGTCTGGTTGGCTGCGGTGATGGGGGAGCGAACGCTGATCGCGGCAAGCCTGTTGCTGTTCGCCGGGGCGTCAGTGATGGTGGGCCAGGCGAGTTCGATTGAAACACTGATCGGCTGGCGTGCCCTGCAAGGGCTGGGCGGTGGCTTGCTGATTCCCGTCGGGCAGGCCATGGCTTACCGGCATTTCCCGGCGGCTGAACGCAGCCAACTGACAGCGCGAGTGATGTCGGTGGCATTGCTGGTGCCGGCGCTGTCTCCGGCTCTGGGTGGTTTGATTGTCGACAACGTGTCGTGGCGCTGGATCTTCTACGCCAATCTGCCACTGGCGTTGATGACCCTGCTGCTGACCGTTCTATGGATAAAACCTGACAGGCCGTCGAGCCGTCGTGTGCCACTGGACGTGGGCAGTATTTTCCAACAGCTGCGCAGCCCAATGCTGCGCACCGCGATGCTGATCTACCTGTGCATCCCCGGTGTGTTTATCGGTACCAGCCTCATCGCCATACTCTATCTTCGCGGCCTCGGGTACGACGCCACACAGACCGGCGCCTTGATGCTGCCGTGGGCACTGGCGTCGGCACTGGCGATTTTGCTCAGCAAAAAACTGTTCAACCGTTGTGGTCCGAAGCCGTTGTTGTTGGCGGGCATGCTGCTGCAATGCCTGGGCATCCTGTTGCTGAATGGCCCTGCACTGATCATTCCAGCCTATTTGTTGATGGGGTTGGGAGGCAGCCTGTGCAGCAGCACCGCGCAGACCCTGGCCTTTCTCGATATTCCCGCTGAACGCATGGGCCACGCCAGCGCCTTGTGGAACATCAATCGGCAAGTCAGCTTCTGCCTGGGCGCAGCCATACTCGGCGCACTGTTGTCGGCCTTGGATTCCTTCGCCATAACCTTCACGATGGCGGCAGCCCTGACCCTGCTGCCTCTTTTTGCGGTGCTGCGTCTGGATACGTCCCGAATACGCGCATTGCTTCACCCTGCCAGCGAGCCTCACCGATGATCGATTACAGCGATTTTTTTGACGAAGTGATCCAGACCCATGTCGAGATCGAACAATGGTTTGCCGGCGTTGCGCCCGAAGGCACCTTGCAGAACCTGCTCGCGCGCTTCTCCCCGGAATTCAGCATGGTTGCCCCGGCGACCGGCGCACGGGTGAATGCGGCCGGGGTCAATGCCCTGTTCACTCGCTTGGGCGGCATGCGCCCGGGATTGAAAATCACCTTGAGCGAGATGGCCGGTATCGATCGCCATGCACGTGGCGCGACGGTGACTTACCGCGAGCATCAGGTGGACGCCAGCGGCACGCAGACGGATCGCCGCGCAACCGTGGTGTTCGAGAAGCAGGCCAGTGGTGCACTGTTGTGGCGCCATTTGCATGAAACGTTTATCGCGCAATGACATAGCTACTCAGGCCGCGTCCTACAAAAAACAGCGAACGGCCTGACATCATTACAAGTAAACATTCCCCAGCCTCCTTCACCTCTGTCGACTCACAGGTGAAAGGATGCCCAGGGATTTTCTGCAAAGCGGTGTGCCGCAAGCGCATACCACTACTCGCCAGCGGCTGACCAGTCTGCTGGACCTGCCCAAGCTCTATCGAACCATAGACGCCGACCCGGCCATCGTCGGGGCCGCAGTGGTGCATATCGGCAGTGATTATCAGGTGACGGTACTGCGTGAGTTTGTGCCGCTGTGCAGTATCAGGCCCAAGCGCGTGATGTTGCGGGAAATGGCGGGGCCGATCAGGGCGGCAGAAGAATATGCGCAGCTGGCGGCAAGTTCGCCGCGTGAGTCGCAGGTGTGGAAAGAAGCATCGGGGATGGCTCTGTCATGCGGCGGCGCTGTGATCGGAATCATCGTTGCCAAGGCAGGCATCGCGACGGCGCCCCTTAGTGCAGGTTCCAGCCTTGCAGTCAGTTACATTGCTTATACCGCTGCGGCAGCCAGTGGTTTGCAATGTATCAACGGCGTGTGGCGAACATACAGAGAGCTAGCCAACCCGGAACAGAACGATTACTACGACAGCCTGAGTTGGTATCAGGCAATGACGTTAGCACTGGATGGTATTTCGCTGGTCGGCGCGGGAAGTACTTCGTTTGTCACGGTCAAGACCGTTATGACAATAAAGAACACGACGGGTCGTGACCTGTCCGACATATTGAGGCGCATGAGCCGCCAAGAACGCGCAAAGCTGACAAACGAAGTTCTGCGCCTGCAAAACCCTCGTCATCCTCGCGAACTGATTCGGCTGAAGCAGTTGGCCGGAAAACTCCCCAAGCGCTTCACCAACGCCCAATTACGCCGCAACATTCTCATTCAACTGGCAGACCAAGTGGGTGCCGCTTTTGCAATAGCCGGCAGTGTCCTGTCCGGAAACATCAACCATCTCGTTATCGCGCTCTACGAGGAGTTCGACAGCCATGAGCATTAAGAAAGCCCCTGCGCCAACACCGCGAACATGGTGCAATGACACCAAGCGTTTCGCTTTCACGGTGGGAACTGCAGTGTCCATGAACTTGGTCAGCAGTTCAGGCAACCTGTCACACAGCCTGTCGTATTACACCCGAATCAACTATCTCCCCAGCGAATACGCGATAGCAGCGAGCCTGATATTGGTGCTGGTAATGTGCATGGGATTAGCCCTGGTGGTACGAGGGTTACGCTCAGGGCCGCCACTACTTGTGTGCACCGCAGCCCTGAATGCATTGCTTGCGGCAGACTACCTGGGGAGCCACCCGGTTTCTATGTTTGCACTGTTTCCCTTGTTTCAATCTCTGGTCTGCCTGCTGATGCTCAATACACGAAATCACCGCCGATACGTCAGCATAATGCGGGTCAGACGGCGACGCGAAGTGCGGGCCAACGCACGCCGCCAATAGCGACCTCAACCTCCCGACAACTCCCGCACAATCACCGTGCACGTAATCCCCGCCGCCAACAACACCCCCTGCGGCACTTCATCGATATGAATCCGCACCGGCACCCGCTGGGCCAGGCGCACCCAGTTGAAGGTCGGGTTCACATCGGCAATCAGCTCGCGGCTCTCGGGGTTGTCGCGGTCGTAGATGCCGCGGGAGATACTTTCTACGTGGCCCTTGAGGGTCTCACCGCTCATCAACTGCATATCGGCTTTGTCACCGACCTTCACATGGGGCAGTTTGGTTTCTTCGAAGAAGCCGTAGACCCAGAACGAATTCATATCCACCACCGCCATCTTGGCTTCGCCGATGCGTGCGTAGTCGCCTCGGTGCACGTTGAGGTTGGTGACATAGCCGTCCACCGCCGCCAGCACCCGGGTGCGTTTCAGGTTGAGTTCGGCGGCTTCCAGTTGCGCCAACGCATGCTGGTAATCGGCCAAGGCGGAGTCGGCGATGTTGCTGGCGTCGTCACGGTTTTCTTTCGAAATCACCAGCGCATCCAGGTCCGCCCGGCGATGGGCGTTGACCTTGCGCATTTCCCAAGTGGCTTTGCGCGACGCGACCAGCGATTGCGCCTGCTTGACCGCAATGCGGTAGTGCTCGGGATCGATCTGCATCAACAGGTCGCCCTTTTTCACCAGTTGGTTGTCACGCACCGGCACGTCGACCACTTCGCCGGTGACGTCGGCCGCCACGTTGATGATGTCGGCGCGCACACGGCCGTCGCGGGTCCACGGGGTTTCCATGTAATGCACCCACAACGTGCGGCCAATCCAGATGGCCAAGGCCAGTACCAGCAAGGTCGCGAGCAGGCTGAAAAACTTTTTCATCGGGGCATTCTCAACGGTAGACGCTCAGCGCCAGGGCGCCGAACAGGCAGACGAACAGGCTCAGGCGCAGCAACGCCGGGTGCCAGAAAAAACGGTACAGGTCGAACCCGGCCAGGAAGCGATCCACACCCCAGGCCAGCCCCGCCGCGATCAGGAACATCAGGGTCATGGTCGGCATATAGATGCCGTGGAAGGCGATTTCACGGGGCATGCGCAGTTCCTTTAAAGGCAGCGAGTGGCGATTGCGGGTCGAGCAATGAAGTGCGGATAAAGTGCAGGTAGCTTTTCACCCGGCGCAGGGCCGACGTGTCGAAGTGCGGGGCGAAGGGTTCGTCGGTAGCCTGTACGCGGCTGATCGCATGGTCGACGGCGATGAGGCCGCGCTCCAGGTTGCTCGCGCTGGGTTGCAGGAACAGCCGCACCAGCGAGCGGCCCATCACGCGGATCGCCTGGCGCCACGGCTGGGACTCGGCGTATGCCGGGTGCACCGGCAGAATCGCCTGTTCCTTGCGCAGCTCAATGATCGCGTGACCGACTTCCAGCACCACGAACATCCAGCGCAGCAGGTCGCGCTGCACTTGCGGCTGGCCGACGGCGAGGCCGTAGGCCTGGTGCAGCAGGTCGCGGGTGCGGCTTTCAAAACTCGAGGCCAGGCCCTTGAGCTTGCCGCTGATCGCATACACCACCTGTTCGCGCAGGTCCTGCTCCAGGCGGCGCCACAACCAGCGGCTGTTGGGCGGCAGGATGATCGCCCCCGCCGCCGCGCACACCAGCATGCCGATGACCATGGCGATGTAGTCGTTGATAAAGGTGTAGGGGTTGTAGACCGTGAGGTTATCCGGCACCGAACCGGTGCTGAAGAAGATCAACAGGCCTACCCCGACACCCGCGTATTGCGGACGTGAAGCGAGAAACGCGCCGAAGATGATCACCGGCGCAAGCATCACGCACAGCAGCGGGAAACCGTCGATCCAGGGGAACACGAAGAACATTTCGACAAAGCCCACCACCGCACCGAGCAACGTGCCGCAGGCCATCTGGAACGCCATGCGCTTCGGGTTCGGCGTGGCGGCGGACAGGCCCACGGTGGCGGCGGCAATCAGGGTCATGGTCGCACCGCTGGGCCAGGCGGTGGCGACCCAGTAACTGCCGAGTACAACCAAGATAAACGACGCGCGAATCCCCGAGGCGGCGCAAGCCAACCAGTTGGTCTTCGGGATAAAGGTTTCGTCCCACTGCTCGCGCGCATGGCTGTGATCGGCCAGGGACGCGTGGGTTTGCGCGTAGTTGTGCAGGTCGTCGACGAAGCGGTAGAGCAGCTCGTAGGCGGTGTGGAAATCCAATTGTTCGGCTTCGGCGGGGTCGCCTTTCTGGAAGGCGGTGCGCAGGCTACGGACCTTGGCGGGCAAGCCGTCCTTGTAGGCGCTCAGTTGATTGACCAGGCGCGACGCGTCGGGGCTGGTGAGCGCACGGCCAGAAAAACCATCGAGCACTTCGGCCAGGTCTTGCAGGCCGGGTTTGATGGCCGCGACAACATGGTCGGCGGCATCGCTGCGCAGGCGCTCGAGCAACTGGTGCAAGGCATTGAAGCGCGTGGTAAGGCTCATGAACTCGCCGTTGAGGCGACTGAGCCGACCATTGCGCCGGCGCATGTGCGGGTCTTCAAACACCGTGACACTGCGCAGCCCTTCCAGGCCCACGGCTTCGGCGATGAAGCGCACGTTGCTGGCCTCGAACCCTTCACGCTGGCTGCGCCCGCGCAGGCCATCGGTGACGAACAGCGCGAACACCCCAAAGCGCTGGTACAAGGCATTGCGCATGGCGGCGCTGGAGGTTTGCGGCAGGATCGCGGCGCTGACCAGCGTGGCGCACAGAATCCCCAGGGAGATTTCCAGCACCCGCCACACCGCTGCCATGAAAGCACCGTCCGGATGCGCCAGCGCAGGCAGGCCGACCATCGCCGCCGTGTAGCCGGCCAGTACGAAACCATAGGCGCGAAAGTTACGATTGCGCGTGGCACCAGCGGTGCACATGCCCACCCAGATCGCCAAGGCACCAAGGAACAACTCGGTGTTCTGCGCAAACAAGGCGATCAGCAGCACCATCACCGCCGACCCCGCCAGAGTGCCGAGGAAGCGATAGAAGCTCTTGGCGAACACCTGGCCGCTTTGCGGTTGCATCACGATAAACACGGTGATCATCGCCGTGCGCGGTTGCGGCAACTCCAGGCGCATGGCCAACCACAGCGTGAGGAACGCGGCGGCCAGCACCTTGAAGATATACACCCAGGTCACGCCGTCGCTGCGTACCCAGTCGAAAAAACCACGGCGCCACTCAAGGGCATGCAGCCAGCGCAGCGGTGCAGGCAAGGGAGTCATCAAATCCTACTCAGTGATCGAACACGGCCAGTGCCGTCGGGGTCTTGCTCGGGAGGGTCTTGGCGTCTTGCGGTACGTCGCTGCCAGCACCGAGGCCGCCGCCCAGGGCGGTGACCAGTTCGGCGTGGGCACTCAGGCGGGCGGCCTGCACCTGTTGCTGCACCTGTTGCTGGCGGAACAGCAACGTCTGCGCATTCAGCACATTGAGGTAGTCGGTGAGGCCGCGCTGGTAGGCGATCATCGCGATGTCGTAGGTTTTCTGCGCCGAGGCCACCGACTGCGCGGCGAAGGACGCTTGTTTGTCCATGGACTCGCGACGGATCAACTGGTCGCTGATGCCTTTGAGCGCGTTGACCAGCGTCTGGTTGTACTTGGCGACCGCGATGTCATAACCGGCGCTGGCTTCACCCAATTGCGCACGCAGGCGCCCGCCGTCGAAGATTGGCAAGGTGATCGCCGGACCGACGTTGTAGTTGAATTTCTTGCCCGCCAGGAACTCCAGCATGCCGCCACCGGTGGCCATGTAGCCGAGGCTGCCGACCAGGTCCACGTTGGGATAAAAACCGGCGTGGGCCACGTCGATGCCACGGGCCTGGGCCGCGACCTGCCAACGACTGGCGACCACATCCGGACGCTGGCCGAGCAACTGCGCCGGCAGGCTCGATGGCAACTTCAAGGGTGCGGCGAGGGACAGGCTCGGGCGCTGCAGTTGCGCACCCGCCCCTGGACCTTTGCCTGCCAGAGCCGCCAGCTGGTTGCGGCTCAGGGCGATGTCTTCGTCCAGGGCATCCAGTTGACGATGGGTTTCAGGAAGCGGGGTTTCGGCCTGGCTGACGTCGAAGTGGGTGCCGATCCCCGCGTCCAGGCGTTTGTTGGCCAGGTCGAGAATCTGCTGCTGTTGTGCCAGCGTGGCCGCGACGATATCGCGGTTGGCGTACTGCAACGACAGCTGGATATAGGCGCGCACCACGTTGTTCTGCAATTCGAGCTGAGCCTGGCGCGCCTCGGCGGCGCTCATGTGGGCCAAGTCGACGGCACGTTCGCTGGCATTGCTTTCACGGCCCCACAGGTCGAGGGCGTAGCTCAGGCCCAGGGACGCATTGTTGTCCCAGGTGTTGGCACCGCTCAGCTCACCGGGACCATAGAACTGATCCTTCGGCCAGTTGTGACGCTTGAGGGTCGTGTCGCTATTGATCTGCAACGACTCGGCCGACTCGGCAACCCCGGCCATCGCCCGTGCTTCACGCACCCGTGCAGCGGCCATGGCCATGCTTGGGCTGTTTTCGGTAGCGAGGGCGACCCAGCGGTTCAGTTGGGGATCGCCGTAGGCTTGCCACCAGTGTGCGGTGGGCCAGTGGGCGTCTTGAGCGGCGCTCTGGATGGCGTCGTCGGTAGCCAGGTTATTGGCGTTGAGGGACTGGCCTTGAGGGGCTACTCCTCCGGTTCCGATGCAGCCGCTGATTGCGAACGATAAAGCCCAAACACTGAGAGTCTTGAGCTCTCTGCTGATGCGACGCGGCACTGCTGTGAATTCCTGAGAGGGTGTTGCGGGGAGAGGTGGCGCAATTCTAGGCGGCGGCTTGGCGGACGATAAGCTGGCATTCCTGTGAATCTTTGTTACCGTTCAGGCGATAATCCGAGCTGGCGCCAAGGATGTAGGGCTATTTATACCGGCACAGGGACATTCTCCCTACAGCGCGGTGCGCTGCCAGCAAGCACACTAACGAGCATTCCACCCTCTGGAGTGCCCGAATGTTTTCAGTCCTCAACGCACGCCCTTTCGAAGCAGCCATATCCGCCCCTGCACAACAGACCGCTGACGTTCTGCGCAGGCAGCTACACCTCTCGCCAGCACCACTGCAACCCGGTATGCGCCCCCTGGAGCGTGATGTGTGCTGGATTGCGGACAGAGTCCTGGAAAAGCTGGTCCCGCTCGCAGACTATCATCGCGATCGAGCGTCAATAGAGGCGCTTCACCACAAGCTGCCCAGCCGAGAGCCGAGCCTTGAGGTGTCGGTAGAGGCATTACCGGACTTTTACGCGTTTTTCAAAAAGGCCGAACACCTGCTTCGCCGACACCGCACCTCCAGGGACCCGGACATCGAGGCCGACTATGCACTGTGTCGTGCCCTCAAATGGCAGTTCCGGGCAGCCGTCAGTGCTGGCAAACATCTGCGCCTGACGCAAAAGTTATTACCGGCACTCGCCTATGTCCGCAATGGCGGCGAACGCAGCAACCACCGTCATATCGGCTACAACGTTGCATTGGAACCAACGCAACAGACGCGTGCCGGGCCGCAGCTGGCAGCCGACTCCCGCCTGAAGGTCTGTGCCGACCAGCGCATCAGAAGCACGCGCACCATCAGCCTGCAGGCACAGTTGAAGTCATCGATCGAGAAGCAGTTCCAGACCCACAGCCAACTCGGTATCGGCTATGTTTCGGCTCGCGAATACGAAAACCTGGAACAGTACGCCGATGCGCGCAGCCATTCCGTTCGCACCTCGCTAAGCGAGAGTATCCGTCGCACTGCGAAGAACCTGCCCAGCTTGTTGCGTGATAGCTACAACCTGCAGAAACACCTGGCCTACTCAGCGCTGAGCCAACCCTATGTCAGGGCGGCATTGGCCGACGCAGGCCTGACCGATGTTGAGCTGCCCAGCGTGAGAAACACGTCCCAACCGGTGATCACCGAACGCGGCTTCGCGTTGACGGCCCATAACAAGTCGACGGTGAATGTCTTCAGTGCTCTGCAGGTGAAAACCACGATAAAGCCAACCCTGCAACGCACTCACCGACACATCACCCTGGATATCCTGAGCCTGTATGAAACAGCGCCGGAGTTGGCGCATCGTCGCCTGGCCTCGCACAAGCACTACAACGACGACCCTCTGGCACTGTTGGCCGACATGAAAAACCACATAGACGCCACCAGCAAACAATTCACCCGGCAGGTCTGCACACCCGTGCCAGCGTCCGAGCTGAACGCCACCCGCCACGCCAGCAACAAACAGGCCCAATCATTGCTGGAGCGCTATGTGCTGCTCAAGGCACAGTCGCGCATCGATAGGCCGCTGGAGAATGAAATGTACACGCTGATCCAGTGTCACCCTGCTCAGCTGCGCCCCGATGCGCTGAAAGTCTACAAGCTGACCGCCATCGCCCAGATACAGAGTTTCTCTGCCGGGGTAGCGGCCTCGTCACAGGGCGGGGCGGGCAAAGGCGTGACCATTGAAGTCAGCCAACGCAAGCTCGATGACCCGCACCTGAGCGGTGATTACCTGACAATCGATATTGCCCCTTCAGAATCCCGGCAAGTCGTCAAGGAAATGCTGGACCAAGCACTTGATACCATTGGCGAGCAGACATTCGGCTGGGGACACCTGGTCCGCTCGATCAGCGAATCGCTGCCTGATCCCGCCAGACCGTGGTCCACCCAAGTGCTGGTAAAGATAAAGCACGGCCAACCGGTGGTGCTCTATACCCGTCATACGGAGGACAAAGACCGCAATCTGGTACTGCCGCAACAGGTTGAACAGTTCAGCGGCATCGAGGCGCAGTCGTTGCGCACCCGGCAAACCTTGCACAAAGACCGGTTAGGCAGCGACTCACTGGATCATCTGCTGCCAATCGCCCTCCGCTACCTGGAAAACCCCGATGAGCAGCCGGGCTGGGACGATTACGTAGAGCGGCACGCCGATGACTTTCATGCATTGCTCGACACCCTGGGCCGGCAGGCCCACGGTACGTCGCTGACCGCGGAGATTGACGCACTCAAACGCATCAGCCCGGTACTCGCCCGGGCCGCCGAAACCCTGATACAGCGCGCCCACGCCGCCCTCGACGTGCCTACCGGTGAAAACCGCGCCCGCGCACAGGCGGCATTCAATCACTTGCTACAGGAATACATGCCGCACTATAGGGCGAAAGTCAGTGAGGCCTGGACGTTGTCCTGACTCTTCGCCACCCATGTCGGGAGGGGACAGCGCCCAGCGGATACACACCTGCGCGCAACTTCATGTCACAATTTGGCATCTCCCTTGAGAACACTCCATGGACACTTTGCAAAACATGCGCGCCTTCAGTTGCGTGGCCGAAGCCGGCAGCTTCACCGCCGCCGCCGTGCAACTGGATACCACCACTGCCAATGTGTCGCGCGCGGTCTCCAACCTTGAGGCCCATCTGCAAACCCGCTTGTTGAACCGCACCACTCGGCGCATTGCACTGACCGAGGCGGGTAAACGTTACCTGTTGCGCTGCGAACAGATCCTGGCCTATGTCGAAGAAGCCGAAGCCGAGGCCAGTGACGCCCATGCGCGCCCCGCCGGGCAATTGAAAGTGCACACCATGACCGGCATCGGCCAGCATTTCGTCATCGACGCCATCGCTCGCTATCGCCGCACCCATCCGGACGTGACCTTCGACCTGACCCTGGCCAACCGTGTGCCGGACCTGCTCGACGAAGGCTATGACGTGTCCATCGTGCTGGCCAGCGAACTGCCGGACTCGGGCTTCGTGTCCCAGCGCCTGGGTATCACCTACAGCATCGCCTGTGCCTCGCCGGATTACGTCAAGGCCAAGGGCTGCGCCCATCGCCCCAATGACCTGCTCAACCATGCCTGCCTGCGCCTGGTCAGCCCGGTGATCCAGCTCGACAAGTGGACCTTCAACGGCCCCGAAGGCCAGGAAAGCGTGGCAATCAATACCTCGCCGTTCCTGGTGAACTCGGCCGACGCGATGAAAACCGCGATCACTAGCGGCATGGGCATTGGTCTGTTGCCGGTGTACGCGGCCATCGAGGGCCTGCGCAACGGCACCCTGGTGCGGGTCATGCCCAACTACCGTTCCCAGGAGTTGAACCTGTACGCCATCTATCCTTCGCGCCAATACCTGGATGCGAAAATCAAGACCTGGGTGGAATACCTGCGCGGCTCGCTGCCGGAGATTCTGGCGGCGCACCAGGCGGAACTGGTGGCGTATGAACTGAGTGGCAGCCTCAGCGGTGCGCGCCTGGCGAACTGATCTCTCCCAGGTGATATAGATCAAATGTGGGAGGG
>NZ_MDGK01000014.1 GCF_001870465.1 Pseudomonas extremorientalis | reverse complement strand
CCCTCCCACATTTGATCTATATCACCTGGGAGAGATCAGTTCGCCAGGCGCGCACCGCTGAGGCTGCCACTCAGTTCATACGCCACCAGTTCCGCCTGGTGCGCCGCCAGAATCTCCGGCAGCGAGCCGCGCAGGTATTCCACCCAGGTCTTGATTTTCGCATCCAGGTATTGGCGCGAAGGATAGATGGCGTACAGGTTCAACTCCTGGGAACGGTAGTTGGGCATGACCCGCACCAGGGTGCCGTTGCGCAGGCCCTCGATGGCCGCGTACACCGGCAACAGACCAATGCCCATGCCGCTAGTGATCGCGGTTTTCATCGCGTCGGCCGAGTTCACCAGGAACGGCGAGGTATTGATTGCCACGCTTTCCTGGCCTTCGGGGCCGTTGAAGGTCCACTTGTCGAGCTGGATCACCGGGCTGACCAGGTGTAGGCAGGCATGGTTGAGCAAATCCTGTGGGCGCTGTGCGCAACCTTTAGTCTTGACGTAATCCAGTACGGCGATAGCGAGCGATGGTGTCTATGACGAAATGCTGGCCGATGCAATTGGAGGACGTGTTGGCGTGCCAGTCGAGCAAGCGCTGGAATTTGAAAGATCAGGGCGCATCCAAAAGGCAGCGCCCCTTCTCCGCGGTGCTCTCGCCAAGCCATGATTGTCTTGCGACCACCATGCCCGGATTTTAGAGGGCGCTCTCAAGGGGCGACTCTTAAGTCGGGAGTTTGATGCGCGTGAGTTGATCTGTATCTGCCAGGTACAGCGTTGATTGGTCTGGCAACAAGGCAAGTCCATAGGGTTTGGAAAAGCCGCCGGCTTTTCCAATGACTCGATTTGACTGCGCATCGATAACGACCAGTTTGCCTTCACCCGGGTCAGAGGCGTACACCTTTTTACCGTCTGAGCTCACGATCACGGTATACAGGTTCTTGAAGCAGGAAACTTCTGTAATAAGACTGAGCGTTAGAGTGTTTATGACGGTTAATGAGGCCGACAGGAAGTTGGCAACATATAATGTCGATCCGTCTGGGCTGAGAGCAAGACCATTAGGTTGCGAAAATCCATGTTCAAGGGTATGAGCAATAGCGTTTGTGGCTAAGTCAACCACTGACACCGTGTTAGCGCCTAGGTTTGCTACAAATGCACGGGCACCGCTCGGTTCGATTGCAATCCCTCTGGAACGTTTGAAGCCTGGAATCGTATGGTGGAGCGTGTAGTCACTGGTTTTAAAGATGTACACATTGTGGTTATCGAAGTTAGTGGCGTACAGGTATTTCCCATCAGGCGTCACTGCTGAGTCAAACGTCGGATTTGTAGTGATTTTCTTGATAATGGAGTGAGTCGGCACGTCTACAAGATGTAGCCCTGATTCGCCGCAGACGTAAGCCAACTCGCCTGAGCGATTAAAGGTGATCATGCGTGTATTTCCCGTTGGAAGGTTGGCGACAACCCCTTGAGTGTCGGTATTGATAATATCCAGCCCGCCTTTATACCACTTTCCGACAAATAACCATTTGTTGTCAGGAGAGGCGGTTACCTCCCAGGGTGAGCCGACCAATCGAATTTTCTGAGTGACCTTGTATGCTTGTTTGCTTAACACCTCTTGTGTCGGAAATGGCAGGCTGGTGCTTTCATCGATTTGATTATCGAAATTTGCTTTACACGTAATCTGCAGCAATTTTCCCTCGGACAGTGTGCTCAGGTACGCAGGAGGTACATAGCACTCAATGAACTTTTGGTCTTTTTCTTGGGGTGTCAAAGGTGTTCCATAGCGCAGCCAGTACAGTGCTTGACCTTGTTCATGTAGATTAACCCAGATGGGTTGACCGACAAATGCAAACGGCCAGATCTTGACATGTACGGTTGCTCCACAACTGCCGGCGCTTGGATCAAAAACGCCCTCCTCGGACCCAACAAGATTTGGGCTGGGTAAGTCGGTAAGAGGCAGAATAGTCAAGTCAAAGTCGGTGGAGTTCCATTTTTTCCCGTCTCGATGAACGATGTATCGAACGGCGACCATATTGTCGAAGTTGGCGCGGACAGCAGAGGGAGGAACGTGAACCTCCAAAATACCAGTGTCGTTGCCGTTTATGCAGTCAAGGTCTGGCGATCCTATTTCATCGTTTGTGCCTATCCACTCGGCACATATAAGATCTGTCGGGAGCATCTCGTACGCTATGCGTATGGTGGCTCCCTGCTGCGCATGAAGAGGATTCAAGAACTTTCCACTGGCTTGACGTACTGAAGGTGGATTCAGTTTCAGGTCAGGATTACCCAGACGCAGATTGTTGGTGTTTCTATGAAATTCTTGCCCATTCGCGGGTAGTGCTGAGGTAGAGGGGTCCAACGGGGGCAGCGCTTCAGCGTTGCTATAGATCACTTTTGCGGCGCCCGTGACAGATGAATAATCACTGTTGTCAATGAGCCAATTTCGAGAGACTTCGAAGTCTAAAGAACCCTTCTCAATATCTTTATCGGTTAACGTGTAGTTCTCAAAAACACAGTACAACCTTTTTGGGTTCAAATGTTCTTCGCCGACGTACTCTAGCCAGAGTCTATTTCCCGCCTCGATGAAAGGGGGTAGCTTCAACGTTCCTCTGGCATTGCCCCAGAATCTGCGCATGTCCAACCAAGGTGAACCGTCCTGTTGCACAACATCAAGTAGTTCGGGCCGGGGCATATCCGTCAAGCTGATGACTTCGACTGTCAGATCAAGTGTCCCCTCCTGCACAGGCTGCCCCTGCAATGTAATGGTGCAAATAATATGCACCGTCAAGCCGATACTGAAGCCAATGACTGAGGGCGGGATGAAAATGGCTACCTGACCGCTATCGCTGCCTTGAGCGGTAAAGTCGTAGCGCCCTTCACCGTCGATGACGATCCACTGCAAGGTGATGAGGTGCTCGGGTGTCATGGGGTACGTGACAACGGCGTTGGTACCTTGTTGCACCAGCATGGGAGGTAGAGTGTTGTTGGTGGTTGCCCGTTCTATCACCAGCAGGGGTAGCAGGTTGTTGGAGGACTGTGTAGGCATGGGTTGGCTCCATTCAGTAATTAGCAACATCAGCTTGATAGCTGACGTTGAACACTAAATATCGCTGTCTGTCAGGTGTGCCTACTGTGAAAGTTAACAGTTCCGATCGGTGGAGTGGCGTTATCAGAGGGCATGTTATCAAGGGAGAATTGATAAGAGCGTCTGCTCAGGTTTGTGATCGGAACGGGGGGCTTGCCCCCGAGAGCGGTGTTTCAGTCACTATGATGTGCTGACTGACGCACCGCTATCGGGTTCAAGCCCCCTCCCACATTTGATCTATATCACCTGGGAGAGATCAGTTCGCCAGGCGCGCACCGCTGAGGCTGCCACTCAGTTCATACGCCACCAGTTCCGCCTGGTGCGCCGCCAGAATCTCCGGCAGCGAGCCGCGCAGGTATTCCACCCAGGTCTTGATTTTCGCATCCAGGTATTGGCGCGAAGGATAGATGGCGTACAGGTTCAACTCCTGGGAACGGTAGTTGGGCATGACCCGCACCAGGGTGCCGTTGCGCAGGCCCTCGATGGCCGCGTACACCGGCAACAGACCAATGCCCATGCCGCTAGTGATCGCGGTTTTCATCGCGTCGGCCGAGTTCACCAGGAACGGCGAGGTATTGATTGCCACGCTTTCCTGGCCTTCGGGGCCGTTGAAGGTCCACTTGTCGAGCTGGATCACCGGGCTGACCAGG
>NZ_MDGK01000013.1 GCF_001870465.1 Pseudomonas extremorientalis | reverse complement strand
GAGCAGAAACCGGCACATCATCCACGGTCTCCTGCCGCACCAACGCGGTTCGCTGGGACTTGTTGCGCACCACCGGCACCGCGTTGGAGACCACCTGATCCGCAGCCTTCAACGGCGCATCCGGAATCACCCTTATCGGCGTCTCTGCGCTGCCCAGCAACAACGGCCTGGCCGCTTCGACATGGCCCTCTAGACGAGGTCCAACCATCTGGTCCGCCAGCATTTGCAGCCATTTACGCACGCGCTCGGATTTGATGTGCCCCAGCACCTGCATACCCAAACGAAGCTGAACCCCCATGCCTCGCGTGGCCCAGATCAGAAACAGATTGATCAGCACCTCGCCGGTCATCTCGCCCAGCAGCTCGTACATCTGCGGCGGCGGCAGCATGCGTACCCAGGCAACCAGGGCCGACAGATAGATAAACATCAGCGGCTCATCGCTGAGCACAAGCAAGCCCTGGGCAATGGTGTCCTTGCCCAGTTTCAACAGTTCATCCAGTTCGGCCTGGGAGACGTACTGCAGCAGTTTCTGGCTATTGCTCTTGAGGTCCGCCAGCAGGTCGTACAGTTGTGTGAAGTTGTCCCACAGGTTGTAGAGCGCCTTGGCCATGCCGCTGGAAAACGCCATGCCCTGCATCGCACTGCGTTCCAAGGATATGGCGTTGGCAAAGTCGCTCCATTGCGGCTTGAAGGTCTTCGCCCACTCATCACGCAGGCCCATTTCCAGCTCTGCGATCACCGACTGATAAGACGCATACAGCGCCTTGATGTGATCCTTGGAAACGTTGGGATAGAGGGTGATCTGGTAGCGCTGATCGCGGGTGCAGTCGCTGACTTCAAGCATGCCGCTGGGGCCGATGGTGTGATGGATCGGCGCACCCATTGGGCTGCCGTCAGGCGCAATCGCTTGCAGCATCACCGGCGTATTGCCGATAGGCACAAACCGCGTGCTCTCGAACATATGCACCAGGGTCAACGCACCCTGGGCCTTACAGGTGGCAACCGTGCGATTCGGTTTCTTGGAGGACGCCGGAGCGACGAGGGAAACCTCGTCGCCGACCTTGAACACCTGCTCGACTTCCAGCGCCGAGCCGCTCCAGAAGCTTTCGGCCCACTCGTCAAACGTGTTGAGGCATTCACGCAAGTCACGCAGGACGCCTTCAACGTCCGGCGCCTTGGCATCCATGGGCGCCAGGATGAACCGGGCAATAACTGGAGTCATGAGGCAGCCCCATTGAGTGGGGCACGGCTGGAGAAGTGCATCGGCGGTCCCTCGCGCTGATTGAACAGGCGAGAGACTTTGAAGAGGTTGCCAGGGAAAAGAAGTCGGCGTTATTCGCCGGGAGGGTTAGGACGTTTCGCCAAAACCTCGGGCAAACCGAGGCTTTGTTGTAGGTATGGGATTACGGGTTGAACAGTCCTACAGCTTCAACTGCCCAATCGCCTTGCTCAGTTCACCGGCCAAGGTTGCCAGTTCATTACTGGTCGTCGCCGAATCCACGGTTTGCTGCACGGTGTTCTCGGTCACATCCCGAATGCTCACCACCGCACGGTTCATCTCTTCGGCGACGTGGCTTTGCTGCTCGGCAGCGACGGCGATCTGGGTGTTGCTTTCACGCATCTGCGCCACGGCACTGGTGATTTCGGCGAGGGCCGCGCCGGCTTCCTGGGCTTGCTGCACGCAGTCGTCAGCCTTGAACGAGCTTTCCTGCATGAAGTCCACCGCGTCGCGGGTGCCGGCCTGCAGCGCCGAGACCATGCGGGTGATTTCGTCGGTGGAGCTTTGTACGCGTTTGGCCAGGTTGCGCACTTCGTCGGCAACCACGGCAAAACCCCGGCCCATTTCCCCGGCGCGGGCGGCTTCGATGGCGGCGTTGAGGGCGAGCAGGTTGGTTTGCTCGGCGATGCTATGGATCACGCTGACCACGCCATTGATTTTCTGACTGTCCTCGGCGAGCTTCTGGATCATCTCGGCGGTCTGCTGCACGCCCGTGGAGAGGCCGGCAATCGAGCGTTGTACGCGGGTGACCACTTCCTGGCCGCTGCCCGCCAGGGTGTCGGCGGTCTGGGACAGGTCGCGGGTGGCGCCGGCGTGCTGGGCGATGTGGTAGACGGTGGCGGTCATTTCGTTGATGGCAGTGGCGGCCTGGTCGGTTTCGCTTTGCTGGCCGAGCATGCCGTGCTGCACGTCGTTCATGCTGCTGGCCAACCGTGCGGCGCCATCGTCGAGTTGCTGGGCGGTGCGTGCCACGGTGTTGACGACGCGCTGGTAGCCCGCTTGCATGGCGTTGAAGGCGCTGGCCATCTGGCCAACTTCATCCTTGCAGGCCAACGGCACGCGGGCCGATAGGTCGCCGGTTTTCTCTACGTGCAGCATCACGTCTTTCAGGGTGTTGAGTTGGCTGAGCAGGAAGCGGATCAGCAGTTGCGAGGCGCCGAGCATCGCCAGCATCAGGATCAGGACCGCCACTGCATAGTTGGCGAAGCGTTCTTCGAACACCTGGCTCAGGCTTGGCGCGTAGGCAAGCACGGCGACGTATTGACCGTCAGGGCGGGCGATGACTTCGGCACCCATCAGCGGGTTTTCGCCGAACCACGGCATGTGATTGAGTTCGACCCAGCCCAGGTTGCTGCCAAGGGCTGACAGATCCTGCTCCGCCAGTTGTGGGACCTGGCCGCGCTTGAACGTCAGCCAGTGCTCGCCCTTGGGCAATGCTTCGCCAGTCGGCCACGCATTGAACAAGTGTGCCTGGGCTTGCGCCGAAGCCCGGGATGCATCGCTGCGGGACTGTTGTTCAAGCTGCACGGCATAGAGCACCAGCAGCAGGGTGGTAATGAAGGCGACCGCATTGACGGCCCAGAATTTGTACTTCAGCGAGATATTGCTAAGCCAGGCACCCATGGAAGGTTTTCTCTGATAGCGGAAACAGCATTGGCAAGGTGCCATTATTGTGCCGCTATCCAGGAAAACGGTTTTGACATGGGTCAATGCGCCGCATCAATCCACGGCAGGCAGCCCAAAAAAGCGACGGGCGCAGGCCGTGCTGTGGCGTGCCAGGTCTTCCACGCTCTCGTTGCGGTGCAGGGCGACTTCGCGCAGCACTTCGGGTAGATACGCGGGCTCGTTGCGACCGTTTTTCGGCTTCGGACGCAAGGTGCGCGGTAGCAGGTAGGGCGCGTCGCTTTCCAGCATCAGGCGGCCACGGGGAATTTCCCTGACCAGGGGGTGCAGGTGTGTCCCACGGCGTTCGTCACAGATCCAGCCGGTGATGCCGATGTGCAAGTCGAGGTCGAGGTAGCTGAACAGCGCCTGTTGTTCGCCCGTGAAGCAGTGCACCACGGCGGCGGTGAGGTGGTCGCGGTAGTCCTTGAGGATATCCAACAGGCGCTGGTTGGCATCACGTTCGTGGAGGAATACCGGCAGTTTCAGCTCGATGGCCAGCACCAGGTGTTCTTCGAGGACTTTTTCCTGCTGCGGACGCGGTGAAAAATCCCGGTTGAAATCCAGCCCGCATTCTCCGACTGCGCGTACGCGGTTTTCTTTCAGCAACCCGCGCAAACGTGATGCGCTATCGCCGTTCCAGTCACTGGCGGAGTGGGGGTGGATACCCGCCGTGCTGAACAGGCGTTGGCTGCTTTCATCGAGTTTTTCGCACAGCGCCAGGGCCTGTTCGCTGCCCTCGATGCTGGTGCCGGTGAGTACTAATTGTTGCACGCCGGCAGCATAGGCACGCTCGAGCACGGCCTGGTGCTTCTCGTCGAAACTGGGGTTGGTCAGGTTGACGCCGATATCAATGAGTTGCATGGTGCTATCTCCGCCTGCGGCCGGAAAGCATATCAGAGCTGTAGATTTATAAGAAAAACGAAGAACTACAACGAGTTATAGCTGTCTTTGAACGTCGCAAGCGACATTGTGGTTGGCCCGCCGCCTTTCATCATGCCGCCGTTGCGTACCTTGCCAGCGCATAAAGCGCTCTGTTTCTGACCCCCACCGCCTCGTTTTTCGCGAGGGCGTTGGCCAGTATTCTTTCCGGAGAGCGGATGATCCGACCCTCGGCGTTGCTTATGTTGTGCCTGACGATGCTGCTGCCCATGGCGGCGGTTGCGCGTCTGGACGGGCCGCTGGAAGTGACCAAGCCCGGCAAGGTGCGTGATTTGGCGGAGATTCGTTCAAGCCGCACGTTGCGCGTATTGGTCAACCAGAGCCGTAACAGCTCCGGTGAGGTGCAAGGCCAGGCCATCGGTGTTGAATACCATCGCCTGCGCGCCTTCGAGCAGTACCTCAATGGCCATGCCCGTGATGGCCAGGAGATCAACCTCAAGATCATTCCCAAGGCCAAGGACCAGTTGCTTGGCGCACTGGCCCGTGGCGAAGGTGATTTGGTGGCGCCCGGTGAACTGCTCGATGTAAAAGCGGCGCACAAGATCAGCACCAGCGACCCGATTGCCAGCGATGTGCCGTTGTGGCTGGTGGGGGTTAAGGGCGAGCGGCGGTTTACCAAGTTGGAACAATTGTCCGGCCGCACCCTGGCGTTGACCACCGGTAGCGCCGCGGCGGATGCCATCAACCAGGTCAATCAAAAACTCGCGCTGCACAAGCAGCCGCCGGTGAAAGTGGAGTGGGTGGACCCGACCCTGGCCGTGGAAGATGTGCTGGAGATGGTCCAGGCCGGTATTTTCCACCTGACCATTGTCGAAAAGCCGATTGCCGAGCGCTGGTCGAAGATCCTGCCCAAGTTGCGTTTCGATAAGCAGGTGGCGATCAGCGAGCCGGGCGACGAATACTGGTTCGTGCGCCAGGATGCCTCGATGCTGCGGGCCAGCATTGATCGATTCCTCAAGACCTATCGAACCCCGTCCGATCAGGATGTGGCATTCCAGCGTATCTACCGTCGCCTTTACCAAGTGCGCAACCCATTGGCCCGCGTCGACCGACAGCGCCTGGAAAAACTGCGCCCGGTCTTGCAGAAACACGCCCGCGAGCAGGGCATGGACTGGTTGAACCTCGCCGCACTGGCCTTCAAGGAATCGGCGCTTGACCCTGGCGCGCGCAACAGCGGCGGCCCTACCGGCTTGATGCAGATCACGCCATCGGCGGCGCAACGCGTGGGGGTCAACAACATCGAAAGTCTCGACAGCAACGTGCAGGCCGGCGCGCGGTACCTGGCAATGATCCGTCGCAAGTTCTTCGCCAGCCCCAAGCTCAACGAGCGCGAGCGCATGGCCTTTGTGCTGGCGGCTTACAACATGGGGCCGGAGCGGGTGCAGGGCATGCGTACTGAAGCCAAGCGGCGGGGGCTCAACCCCAACCAGTGGTTTTTCCAGGTTGAACGCATTGCCATGGAGCAGGTAGGGATGGGCGGCGTCAGCTATGTTAATAGCGTCAACAAGTATTTCTTGGCGTTCGATCGGGAGCGGGAGTCCCTGGAACCGCCAGCGCCGAAAATCGCTTCACGGAAGTAATCGATTTTATCGATATTAATCAGGCATTTTTTCGGCTTTTATCATTGCTTTAACTGATTAATATAGCGGCCAACCAACCCTACTTTGAAAAGGATCTGCACCATGAGCCCACTGATCAACCGCATTCTCTCCACTCGCGCCGGTTACGGCCTGACTATTCTGCGCATTGTGGTAGGCATCATCTTCGCCGCCCACGGTTCGCAAAAGCTTTTTGGCTGGTTTGGCGGCTACGGTCTGGCGGGCACCGCCCAGTGGATGGAAAGCATCGGCCTGGCGCCGGGAACGCTGATGGCGCTGCTGTCGGGCGGTACCGAGTTCTTTGCCGGCCTGGCGTTGATCATCGGTCTGCTGGTTCGCCCTGCGGCATTGGGCCTGACTTTCCTGTCGCTGGTGGCGATCTTCTCGGTGCACATCCATAACGGCCTGTTCATGGCCAACAACGGTTATGAGTTCGCCCTGGCCCTGCTCGGCGGCTCACTGGCGGTACTGCTGGAGGGTGCTGGCAAACTGTCCGCAGACCGCGCCATCGCCCACTGATTGGGCTGCAACACCTTGAATCGGCCCGCCCTGTGCGGGCCTTTTCGTTGCTCGGGATTCTTGACACCGCCCCACCGGCTTCTCTAGGATGCCGCTCATGCGCCGATTTAAACAGCTAATTGCGGGGCGCCATGGGTGATCGTCATCGGTCCCGACAGAAGCGTGTTTCATGCTTCGAAATTCCGCTAAAGCGCTGGTTCGGTGTTGCCTCTCACCTGCCCGCAGACTTTTGAGGCAGAGACACGACACGATGAATGCATTACGCCCCCTGATACGCTTGGCCCCGATTACTGCGGACCTCACTCAACGCAACCCGAAAATTCTTCTTGGCGGCAAACACCAGCCCACGCTATTGCGTTACCTGGATGGTTGGCCGCGTCGCACTGGCCGACCTTCGGCGTTCCTGATCCAGTTTGTTGAAGATGGCGATTCACTTGCGCGTTTTGCCAGTGACAGCTTTGACCTAGCGGTTATCCAGGCCCCGAGTGCCAACAATGCCACCGAAGTCATCCGCCAATTGACCCGTATCGCACGACAGGGGCTGATAGCCCGTCGCTGAACATTCAGTGAATAATGCCGCCGGCTTGCAACCGGCGTCGGCGCTCTCCAAGAAAGACCACCCAGGCGATCAGGCATAACGTCAGCGGCATGGCGAAGACCGCCACCAGCGTTATCGCCAACTCCAGACGACGCACTTGGGCGTAGGCTTCGCGCTGCAGGGTATTCAGCTCCATGGGTAGGCGCAGTCGTTCCTTGTTGAGTGCTTGCAGCTGGGTATTGGTCTCCACTGCCTGAGTGCCGAGGGTGGTTGTCCATGGGCTCAGCCGTTGCCATTCCTGCTCTGTTCGTTGCAAGCGTCGCTCCAGTTCGCTGGCTTTCGAACGATAGGCCTGTCTTGCGACCTCGCGCATACCCTCCAGCACCGTCGGCATGTCCTGCGTTGCCCTTGGGCGAATCGCGACGAGCATGTCGGGGGCGGACAGGTTATCCAGTGTATTCAGAACAAACAGCGCGTTGCCATCGGGCGCCGCGTCGCTGACCTTATCGGTAAGCATGTCGGTGTCAGCGATGACCACAACATGAATCTGCGCGGCTGTTTGCAACCCGGGCGGCAGGCCCTTGATACCATCGGAAAAGACTGAGTAGCTCGGCCCTTCGATGCGTGCAGCAATGACATGGCGCCGTTCTCGGCTCGAAGCCTCTTCAATCAAGGAATCGGACTTTGTTGCGCGAGGGGATTGGTTGGCCTCCAACAGCACGGATTGCTCGGAACTTTGCAGGATCGGGGTGAAGGTTGTGCGGCTTTTGTTCAACTGCACCAGCGCCCCACTGCTCGATACTGTCACCCTGTTGAGGTTCCAGGTGCTGATGTCGTTCAGGTTCATTGCCTGTCGTGGCAAGTTCAGCCTGACTCGATTGGGCATATCTGGCGTCTCCCAGGGCGTGTAGAGAGAGTCGACCACCAGCTTGTCCGTCGGCATCTGGATACCCCAGGCGGCAAGCACCTCGTCCAGTCGGCTATTGGCTGGGAATGCGGTTGAACGTTGTTCGCTCAACGGGTCGATGAACATCATCAATCTACCGCCCCTCAAGACAAATTGCTCAATCCCATACAAGGTCCGTTCCGGCAGCATCCGTGGCTGTACAACCATCAGCGTTTTGATGTGTTCGGGAATTAGAGCGGCATTCGGCTCCAGAGCGACCAGTTCGAATTCTCGCCGTACGGCCTGCAGGAGCCGACCTGCGGATTCGTCCATCGACAGCCCCGACAGCAGCCCAACAACCGGTCGCTCCGGGTGCTGCAACTTGTAGAGCAGGTGGCTTATTTCATATTCGAGCAAGGGCTCGCGCTCGAGGCTGAAAGAACCGATACGTCGCACGCCATGACCGGGGCTCGTGCTGATGAGACCGAGAAAACCTGTGTTCTCGTCGAGCCCTGACAGCCGTGCCTTATAGGCGTCTTCCGAATAGGGAGCGGGTTCAATCACGTGCAGGTTGATCATGCCCCGAGCCTTCTTTTCGTACTCCTTGAGCAGGTCCTCAATACGTTTGCCATAGCGTTTCACGGCGTAGCTTCGCTTCGGGTCGTTATTTGAATTGAAGTAATACATGTCCACCGGGCTTTCCAGCGTTGCGAGCAGTGGGTATACGGGGGGCGATAAAGTGTGGATTTTTTGTTGAGAAAGATCCCAGCGTATATCAGGAAGTTTACCTATCCACACCAGGTTGAAAGCCAGGAAAAGCAAAAAGGTGACGCAAAGCGTCATACCGGTGCGCAGAGTGGACCGCATTAAGAGGTTCCCTTCTCATCTGTGTTTGTAGTTGAGTGTGACTGTCGTTGCGGTGAGAAAGGCGAGGATCATGCTAATAAAATAAAGTATGTCGCGCAGTGTGAGTTTTCCATCATCGATACTGCTGAATCGCCAGGTAGGGCTGAGGGATGCCAGGCTGTCGATCAGCCATATAGGGGTTTGGTGTTCAAGTGAGTCCAATACATAGGAAAGGCCACTGGTTGTCAGTAACAAGCCCAGTGTCAATACGAAAATAACAGTGCGGTGATGGACCAGTGCGCAAATAAAACAGCCTGCGGATAAGTAACTGCCTGCCAGCAGCCAACTCGCCAGAAATTGCGAGGCAATGACACCGTTGTCGGCGTTGCCCAGATAGTTCGCAATGATCACCAGGGGGAACATCAGAAACAGGGCGGTGCTGGCCACCAGCCAGGCGGCGAGGAATTTTCCGACAATCCATTCGAGCGTTGTGATGGGCAGGGTTTTCATCAGGCTGAAAAAACCTGCGTTGGTTTCATCGGACCAAAGTTGAGTGGTCAGGGCGGGAATCAGCAATAAATAAAGCGAAGGGTGGAACCGGAAAAATACCTGTAAGTCACTGCCGTTTTGTTCCCGCCACGGACTTACGTACAACCCTAATGTCACTGACAGTATAAGGAAAATGGCAATGTTGAGGTAAGTGCTGGGGGAGCGCGCATAGCTGGTGAGTTGACGCCTCAGAATGATGGGCAATAGTCTCAATGGGACGCCTCTTTGGTCAGATGGTGGACCACATCATTCAGGCGACCTGGCTCCAGGTTCAGTGAGTTGATTTTCCAGCGCCGGCTGGCAATCAGCGTGTTGATATGGGGATAGATGGTGTGTCCGGGCATGGCGAGAACGGTCACTGTGCCGGGCGCGTTTCGATGCTCTTCGATGCCTGCCACACCTGGAAGGACAGCCAGTGCCAACAGGTCCAGTGGCGTCTCGGCGGTAAGGGTGACTGCCTGGAAGTGACGCGAGTCGCGCTGTAGATCGGGCAGTGGCGTATCGGCCACCAGACGACCGTTGGCAATGACCAGGGCGCGTGTGCACAGTTCGGACAACTCTTCGCAGTGACGCGAGGCAATGATGACCGCCATTTCTTGCGTCAATGATTGGATAAGCGCCTTGAATGCGTGCTTCTGATCCTGTGCGAGTCCTTCGGTGGGTTCGTCCAGCAGTAACAGGGCAGGGCCATGCAGGATGGCCTGGGCAATTGCGACTTTGCGTTTCCAGGCGATAGAAAGGAGGTCGAGGGGGGCATCGAGCACCGGAAACAACTCCAGTCGTGCGATGGACTGTTCCAGGCGGTCACGTTTTTCGGTACCGCGAAAGCCACGAATGGCAGCAATGAAATCCAGGAACGCTTTGACGGACATCGTTGGATGGCCGAGGTCGTTGGACAGTTGATAGCCGACCAGTTGCCTTGCTTCGAGCGGGTGGGTTTGTGTGTCGAAGCCCTGAATATTTATATGACCGCTGGACGGCTGTGTTGAACCGGCAATGACATCGAACAGGACTGTTTTGGCTGTGTGATCCTGTCCGAACAACCCGAGGCATTCCTGTTGACCGGCACTGAATGAAAAGTCGCTGACAATAGTATTGTTACCCATGTGTTTTGTCAGATTGCTTATTTCGATCATTGTTTTACCGAATAAGTTTGGTATGACGTAGGGAGGTTGAAAAAAGGGTACGGGTTGCTCGCGGTTTTGGGAACGTCGGTCAGCATTAATAAGACAAGTCCTACGTGCAGGGCGGGCAGACCACTGAAACAATGTGTCGTGTTTTGGAGTGTCTAATTTTTGAATGTTTATTGGTTGTTTATATAAACTTTCTGTCCGAATATTGAGGCCTGATTGCATGATGCTGCTACGTACCCTTGTTCTTGAACGCAATGGTCAAGATGCTCCGGTTAACGGTGCACTGCTCTGTGGGTTTGCTGTCGGTCAGACGGCCTCAAACTTCCTTGTGTATAGCCTGGATGAAGAGATAGAGCCTGGAAGTTCCAGGGTCTATATCGCGGCCTTGCGTAAGAAACTTGATCGGTATTTTCTGGGAAGCGTTGAATCCAAGGAAGACCTGCAGGTGGCATTGCATGTTTTCAAGCAAATACTGACATTGGCCGCTTCGGGTGTTAAATCCGGTGGTGTTACCGAAACCCAAGTGCCTTATCATTTTGTCGATTTGAAAGGTTGCAAGTTGCCACCGGCCAGGCCTGAGGATCATCATTCGGTGATCATCAAGAAAGCGCTGGTGATGAAAGTGATCACCCTGGGCATGTCTGCGCCGACGTTGCCAGCGATCGAAAGTGCTTCAGTGATTGTGCCGTCCATTCGGTTTTCGTCACAAATGATCTCTCCTCCCAAGAGCGCGAGCCCACCCGAGTCGGTCCGCCCTCCGCTGCATGAACAACCGGTTGAGGAGCCCCGGCAGGCACCCTTGAGCACGCCAGTGGACGTGGCGCAGGCCGCACCTGCCATTCCACGTGAGCCTGATGCGCCGGTGCCAACGAAGTCCATGTCTTCAGGCGACCACAGTACATTGTTCGAAGTCGATAGCACGCTGACCAACCTTGCCCGTGTCGCTCAAGAGTTGACCCAGCAAAAACTCGCTGCAATCGAGCGGGAGACTGCACTTGAGCAGTGGCAGGCGCGATTGCAACAGGAACAAAACCAACTGGATGAGAAGGTTCGAGAGCTGGAACAGCGCACCACTCAACTGCATGATCAGTCGCTTGCCGTCAGCCAGAGGACCGAAGCCTTGAAGGTGATGACGTCACAGGTGTCGGGCTTGCGGCAAAGCCTGCGGGGCATGTTGCTGGAGCTGGATCGGACGCTGGACAGCTAGACCGGCCTGGCTACTTTCACCGGTTCATTTATCATCAACGCCAGCCAGCCGAACCCAGGGCATGAAACCCAGGCGTATCGGCACCTATGGACATTGCCTGGGGATGCAAGCGTTTGAGTACCAAGATGATTACCAAAGAAGGCCATGAAGCGCTGAAAAAGGAGCTGGATTACCTGTGGCGCGAAAAGCGCCCGGACACCACGCGCAAAGTGACGTGGGCGGCTTCGCTGGGGGATCGCAGCGAAAACGCCGACTACCAGTACAACAAGAAACTGTTGCGTGAGATTGATCGTCGCGTGCGCTACCTGCGCAAACGCCTGGAAGACATGCGCGTGGTGCAGTACATGCCTGAGCAGGAGGGCAAGGTGTTTTTCGGCGCCTGGGTGGATATTGAAAACGAGCAGGGTGAAACCAAGCGTTTTCGTATTGTCGGTTATGACGAGATTTATGACCGGATGGACTACATCTCCATCGATTCGCCCATGGCCCGTGCGCTGTTGCGCAAGGAGGTGGATGACGAGGCTATCGTGCAGACCCCAAGCGGTGAGGTGTGCTGGTGGATCACCGGGATCGAATATGTGAAGTGAGCAAAATGGGCCCGTATTCTGTAAAGAGTCCGGGCCCATCGCATTTCAACCTTCGCGCAACACCGTCAACGGGCTGGCATTCAGCGCGCGGCGGGTGCCAAACACACCGGCACCGCCGATCAGCACGGCACCGATCACCGGTAGCAGCAACAGCCACGGGTGAGGGTGCCAGGCCAGGTCAAATGCGTAGCGGTACAGCACGAACGTCACCAGCTCCGTGCCCAGCGCCGCCAGCAACCCACTGACGGCACCCAGCAAACCGAACTCGATACGCCTGGCCTTGACCAGCAGCTTGCGTTCGGCGCCCAACGCACGCAGCAGCGCGCCTTGGCGAATGCGTTCATCCAGGGTGGCTTGCAGGCCGGAGAACAACACCGCCATCCCTGCCGCCAGTACAAACAGCAACACGTACTCCACCGCCAGGGTCACCTGGGCGAGGATGCTGCGCAATTGCTCCAGCAACGCCTCGACTTGCAGGATGGTTACCGCCGGGAACGCTCGGGACAGGTCGACGATCTGCTGGTCATGCCCGGGCGCCAGATAGAAGCTGGTCAGGTAGGTGGCCGGCAGATCTTTCAAGGTGCCCGGTTGGAAAATCATGAAGAAGTTGGGCTGGAAGTTATCCCAGTTGATGGTGCGCAGGCTGGCGACCCGCGCTTCTCGATTCTCTCCGCCCACGGTGAAGACCAGGTGGTCGTCGAGCTTGAGTTTGAGACTTTCCGCTACCTTGGCTTCGACCGAGACACCCGGGATTTCATCGGTAGGTTGCGCCGACCACCACGAGCCCGCCGTCAGGGCGTTGCCTGGTGGCAGGTCGGCGGCCCAGGTCAGGCTCAGGTCGCGTTGCACCGCACGGTCGCCGCTGGAGTCCTTGCTGACGATTTCCTGTACCGGTTCGCCATTGATACTGATCAGGCGCCCCGGCACCACCGGGTACAGTGGCGCGGATTGCGCCTGCAGTTCCAGCAGACGGGCGCCAAAGGCATCCTTGTCGGCCGGCAGGATGTTCAAGGCGAAATAGTTCGGTGCGTCCTTGGGCAGCTGGTTTTGCCAGGTGTCGAGCAGTTCGCCACGCAACAGGGCGATCAAGCCCATGGACAGCAGGATCAAGCCGAATGCCAGGGATTGACCGGCCGCTGCCAGTGGGTGACGCAGGAGTTGGCCCAGACCCAGGCGCCACGGCAGGGAGGCGCGGGCCAGCAGTCGCCGCAGGCTTTGCAGCAAGAGCAGAAGCAAGCCACCGAGTACCAGTGCCGCAACCACCCCGCCACCGAGCAGGGCGAAGGTCAGCACCAGGTCGAGGCTCAGGCGCCACATGATCAGGCCCAAGGCGAACAACGCTGCGCCATAGACCATCCAGGTGCTGGAAGGGATCGGCAGCAGGTCACGGCGCAATACCCGCAGCGGTGGCACTCGACCCAATGCGGCCAGCGGGGGCAGGGCGAAGCCGGCGAGGGCGACCAACCCGGTGCCGATCCCGGCAACCGCCGGTAGCAGCCCGCCGGGTGGAACGTCCGCGGGTAACAGGTCGTGGAGAAAGTAGAACAGGCCAAACTGCGCCAGCCAGCCAAGCAGGGCGCCGACCAGGCTGGCGAAAAGCCCCAGGACGCTCAGTTGCAGGCTGAACAGCAACATGGCTTCACGTCGTGACAAGCCCAGGCAGCGCAGCAATGCACTGGCGTCGAAACGTCGCGTGGCAAAGCGATTGGCCGACAGCGCCACCGCCACACCCGCCAGCAATACGGCGACCAGGCTGGCCATGTTCAGGTAGCGTTCTGCCTTGCCCAGGGCGCCGCCGATCTGCTGGTTGCCGTCCCGTGAATCCTGCAGGCGCTGGTTGGCGGCGAGCCCCGGCTTGACCAGATCGCGATAGGTTTGCAGCACGGTGCTGCCCTGTGGCCCGCGCCACAGTTCGCGGTAGCTGACGCGGCTGCCGGGTTGCACCACACCGGTGGCGTCCAGGTCCGCCAGGTTGATCATCACCCTGGGCGTGAGGCTGTAGAAGTTGCCGGCGCGGTCCGGCTCATAGGTGAGTACGCGAGCCAGGCGCAGCGTCTTCATGCCGACATCGATGCTGTCACCGACCTTGAGGTCGAGCGCGGTCAGCAGCCGCGCTTCCACCCAGGCTTCACCGGGTTTCGGGCCACCGCCTGGGGTTTCATCGCCGAAGGGCACGGCAGCGCTTTTCAGTTCACCGCGCAACGGGTACTGCTCGTTGACCGCCTTGATGCTGGAGAGCTGGATGCCGTTATCGGTAGCGATGACGCTGGAGAACTCCACGATGCGAGCGTGATCCAGGCCCAGCTCGGTGCCGGACTGGATTTGTTCGGGCCGGGCCGGCGAACTGCCTTCAAGCACCAGGTCGGCGCCGAGGAATTCGGTGGCGCGCAACAGCATGGCGCCGTTGAGGCGCGCACCGAAGTAACCGATGGCGGTGCTGGCGGCCACGGCCACCAACAGGGCGAAGAACAACACGCGCAATTCACCGGCGCGGGCATCGCGCAGTAATTGGCGCATGGCCAGGCTGAACAGGCGTAACAGCGGCAAACGTGCCATCAAGGCTCCAGGGGCGCGACCATCAGGCCGGCTTCAAGGCGGATCAGGCGCCGGCAGCGGTGGGCCAGGCGCTCATCGTGGGTGACCAACACCAGGGTCGTGCCGCTCTCCTTGTTGAGTTCGAACAGCAGGTCGCTGATGCGCTCGCCGGTGTGGCTGTCGAGGTTACCGGTGGGTTCATCGGCAAACAGCACGTCCGGTTCGGCGGCAAAGGCGCGGGCAATCGCTACCCGTTGCTGTTCGCCACCGGAAAGTTGGCGTGGCGAGTGCGTCAGGCGTTGGCCCAGGCCTACGCGCTCCAGCAGGTGCCTGGCCCGTTCGCGAGCGTCTTTGCGGCCGTCCAGTTCCAGCGGCAGCATGACGTTTTCCAGGGCGTTGAGGCTGTCGAGCAATTGGAAGGATTGGAATACGAAGCCCACATGCTCGGCACGGATGCGCGCGCGCTGGTCTTCGTCGAGGGTACTGAGGGCTTGTCCGGCGAGGGTGACTTCGCCGCTGCTGGGCAGGTCGAGGCCGGCCAGCAGGCCGAGAAGGGTGGATTTGCCGGAACCGGAACTGCCGACGATAGCCAGGCTATCGCCCTTGTTCAGTTCCAGGCTCAGTTCGTGCAGGATAGTCAGTTCACCTTCCGCGCTGGGAACCACTTTGCTAAGGTTCCGCGCGGTGAGAATGCTTGCGCCCATGGAGAATCCGATGCGAATGTGGTTTTTGAGTGCTGGCCTGGCCTTGATGTGCATGGCCCAGAACGCAGCGGCGGGTACAGTCCTGATCGTTGGCGATAGTATCAGTGCCGGTTTCGGCCTGGATACCAGCAAAGGGTGGGTAGCCCTGCTGCAGCAACGGCTCAAGCAGGAAGGTTTCGACGATAAGGTGGTCAATGCCTCCATCAGTGGCGACACCAGTGCCGGAGGCCTGGCGCGGCTGCCGGCGGCGCTTGCAGAGCACAAGCCGGATGTGGTGGTTATTGAGTTGGGGGGCAATGATGGCCTGCGCGGGCAACCGCCTGCGCAATTGCAACAAAATCTTGCATCGATGATTGACCAGTCCAGGGCCGGTGGCGCCAGGGTGTTGTTGTTGGGAATGCAATTGCCCCCCAATTATGGCCCGCGATACACCACCGCGTTTGCCGAAGTCTATGGCGAGCTGGCCAAGCAAAAGAATGTCCCGCTGGTGCCGTTTTTCCTCGATGGTGTGGGCGGTCACCCGGAGCTGATGCAGGCCGATCAACTTCACCCGGCGGTCGGTGCCCAGGGCAAGTTGCTGGAAAATGTCTGGCCGACGTTAAAACCGCTGCTATGACGCTTTTCTACCGGCAGGCTTTCGGCTAAGGTGGCGCCCCCCCGATTTGGAGCCCCTGATGTCGCGTCCTGCCTGGTCCCTGTTTAACTACCAACTGATCGAGCCGGACGAGCAGCTGGATCTGTTCGCCTGCCAGGAAGTGCGGGTGCATCTGGTGGCACGTCAACTGGAACTGGGTGGCTCCATCGATCGCACGCTGTGCGGCACCCTGTTGCCGGCGCAACCGCGTTGGTCGCGAGTCGATCGTTCGATTTTCCAGGACCAGCGCTTGTGCCCGCTGTGCCGTGCCATCCTGGAGTCCCAGAAGCGCGGCACGCCGCCGATCTGGCCGGAGCTGCGTTTCGAGTTGTAGGGGGCAGCTAGAAGCGCGCTTCACGTATACAATCGATGTTTACCTACCCGTCGTCTGCGAAGGATTTACCGGATGTTGTCGCGCCTTTCCGTCGTCACCTGCTGCCTGTCTCTCGCTGCGCTTTGTGCGGCCGGTTCTGCGTCAGCTTTGCAGTTGCCATTGCCCCCACCGGGTGAAGACATCGTCGGCCAGGTCCAGGTGATCAAGGCCAAGTACGAAGATACCTTTGCCGACCTGGGCACCACCTATGACCTGGGCTATTCGGAGATGGTCGCGGCCAACCCGGGTGTGGATGCCTGGTTGCCGGGTGCGGGTACCGAGATCGTATTGCCGACGCGTTTCATCCTGCCGCCGGGGCCGCGCGAGGGCATCGTGATCAACCTGGCGGAATACCGGCTCTATTACTACCCCAAGGGTCAGAACGTGGTCTACACGTTCCCGTTGGGAATTGGTCGTGAAGGCTGGGGTTCACCCATTGCCCATACCAGCATCATTGCCAAGACACCCAACCCGACCTGGACCCCGCCCGCCTCGATCAAGGCCGAGCACGCCGCCAACGGCGACCCGCTGCCCAACGTGGTGCCGGCCGGCCCGGACAACCCGCTGGGTCCGTTCAAGTTCACCCTGGGCACACCGGGTTACCTGATCCACGGTTCCAACATGAAATTTGGTATCGGCACGCGTACAAGCCACGGCTGCTTCCGCATGTTCAACAATAATGTGCTGGAGATGGCCGGCATGGTGCCGGTGGGGACATCGGTGCGCATCATCAACGACGCCTACAAGTTCGGCAGCAGTGGCGGCAAGGTGTACCTTGAAGCGCATACGCCGTTGAATGATGACGGTACGCCGTCGGTGGTCGACAAGCACACTGCGGTGATCAACGCCTTGCTCAAGCGTGAAGACCTGGCCAACAATTTGCGGGTCAATTGGGATCAGGTACGTGACGTGGTCGCGGCGGAAGATGGTTTGCCGACGGAAATCGGTGTGCCCGGCGCAGCGGCGGTCGCCACCAGCGCGCCGATCGATCTGCAGCAATAAGGCACGGCATCAAACGCCCGCCAAGGCCTTGCGCCACGGCGGGCTTTTTATTGCCCGTGATCCAGGCACAAATCCCAGGCAATAAAAAAGCCGACCCATAAATGGATCGGCTTGATAACAACCCCGAGGGATTATTACTTGCGGCTAGCTTTTTCAAGCATGCGCAGAGCGCGCTCGTTAGCTTCGTCAGCAGTCTGTTGTGCCTTTTGAGCAGCAGCCAGCGCTTCATCAGCTTTACGGTAGGCTTCGTCTGCACGGGCCTGGGAGCGAGCTGCTGCGTCTTCAGTCGCAGTCAGACGAGCTTCGGTTTCTTTGGAGACGCTGCTGCAACCGGTAGCCAGAACTGCGGCCAGAGCCAGAGCAGAGAATTTCAGAACGTTGTTCATCGTGTTCCCCTTCAAGGACTTTCTATTAGATGGCTAGTATCTCAGAGTGAGCCAATAGCCGGCGTACATACTACCCATTACTTGTAGTAAGTAAACTGACGTAGCGCAAGAAGCAAAAAAAATTCTCGTGCCGAATCTATTTTGGCTAATCTTTTGGAGGTTTGTATAAAAACTGTCCAATTTTTTTAACCAGGCGCAAATCGGATCCAGGCTGAAAGGGCCGGCCCGCATGTGTTAAGCCCTGTAAACAGATGAAATTTTATATATCCACGCTGACACTTACGTTCAGCATGGCTTCGCGTTGCCCGGTATCTTTTGCGCATGTAGAGGTGACTTTAAGAGCGCCTGTTCGTCTCAAGGTTCAACTGCCGGCAATGTTCAGGCTTTCGATCATCGGTAGATCGAAGCCCTTTCTATATCCACCCGTGGCAGGGATGACGAGTGCGCCTTGAGCAATTGCAGGATTGGTGCCTACTATTCCCTACGTGCAGGTGTGAGCGCTCAAGGTTTTCTCGTTGTCGAAACCGGCACGGGGTGGCGTAGATGTTCCTTCGCCGGAAAAACATCGGTAAGGTAGGGGTCAGAAACCAAGACCCGCGAGGAGTAGTGATGAGCGAGGCGTTGTCCATCCACCATGACCAGGCTGGTCATCAGTTCGAGACCAATGTGGACGGTCATCGTGCCTATCTGACCTATATGGACCTCGGCAAACAGACCCTGGATATCTATCGGACCTTCGTGCCCAACGCACTGCGGGGCCGTGGTATTGCGGCGGCACTGACCGAGGAAGCCTTGAAGTTTGCCGAGGAGGCGGGCTACACGGTGATCCCGTCCTGCTCCTATGTCGAACGCTACATGGAGCGCCACCAGCGTCATGCCGCGAAGTTGTAAGGCATAAACAGCAGCATGGAAAAAAACGCCGGGCTCAGCCCGGCGTTTTTGTGTGCGCTCGATACAGACTCAGGTGCGCTTGCGCTTAGGCAGCACGTCCTTGAGCTTGGCGTGCATGCTGCGCAGGGTGTTTTCGGTGGCGGCCCAGTCGATGCAGGCATCGGTGATCGACACACCGTACTGCAAGTCGGCCAGGTCTTTTGGAATCGCCTGGCAACCCCAGTTCAGGTGGCTCTCGACCATCAGGCCGATGATCGACTGGTTGCCTTCCAGGATCTGGTTGGCGACGTTTTCCATTACCAACGGCTGCAGGGCCGGGTCCTTGTTGGAGTTGGCGTGGCTGCAGTCGACCATGATGTTCGGCTTGATCTTGGCCTTGTTCAGCGCTTGCTCGCACAGGGCAACACTGACCGAATCATAGTTGGGCTTGCCGTTGCCGCCGCGCAGTACCACGTGACCGTAGGCGTTGCCCTTGGTGGTGACGATGGACACGCCACCTTCCTGGTTGATACCCAGGAAACGGTGCGGGCTGGAAACCGATTGCAGCGCGTTGATCGCCACAGTCAGGCCGCCGTCGGTGCCGTTCTTGAAACCCACGGCCGAGGACAGGCCGGACGCCATTTCGCGGTGCGTCTGGGATTCAGTGGTGCGTGCGCCGATGGCCGACCAACTGATCAGGTCCTGCAGGTACTGCGGGGAGATCGGGTCCAGGGCTTCGGTGGCGGTGGGTAGGCCCATCTCGGCCAAGTCCAGCAGTAACTTGCGACCAATGTGCAGGCCGTCCTGGATCTTGAACGAGTCGTCCAGGTACGGGTCGTTGATCAAGCCTTTCCAGCCGACCGTGGTGCGCGGTTTTTCGAAATAGACGCGCATCACCAGGTACAGGGTGTCGGACACTTCCGCCGCCAGCACCTTGAGGCGCTCGGCGTACTCGTGGGCAGCCTTGAGATCGTGGATCGAGCAAGGCCCGATGACGACGAACAGGCGGTGGTCGGTGCCATCGAGAATGTCACGGATGACTTCGCGGCCTTTGGTGACGGTCTGCAGGGCAGCGTCGCTCAAAGGGATTTCGCGCTTGAGCTGATCGGGCGTGATCAGGGTCTCGTTGGATTCAACGTTTAGGTCATTGATCGGTAAATCAGCCATCGTGTTACTCGTCAGGGTCACGGGTGCCGGCCGCCAGCCATCCCCGTGCGGCGGAGCACAGCATGATTTGAATGCAGGGGGGAGGAACCTTAGCGCGTAACACCGGCCCGCGACAATGGGCAAAGCCCGCTTTAATCCAGTGCTGGCGCCACAAATGCCTCATGGGAGAACTCGCTGGCATGGCGCGATACCCACTCGCAGGCCAGGGCTTCGAGTTGCTGGGGTGTCGGCTCGGCGTCTTCGTGCTGGCGGCAGTAGCGTTCTATCCGGCATGCTTGCTCACCCATGCGTGCACCGAACAACGCATGTTCATCGGTGAACGAGACAGCGACGCGGTAGCCGTTTTCCACCTTGCGGCACCACGCCACATAGCCCGGATAACGCGCGCTGGCACCCAGGGACGGGATATGCAGATCAACCGCCGTGCCTTCGCGCCAGGCGCGTGGCCAATGGCAGGCAATGCCGCCCAGGCCGATCGTGTGCAGGCGTTGGCGGGGAATGGCGGGAGAGGGACGTTGGATTAACTCGACAGCGACATCATCAGGGTGAGGTAAAAAACGACCCATGTACACGGACTCCGAGCACCGTCCAATTGACGGCGGTGGCAGCAGTATAGTGAAGGAACTGGAATTGACCGACCTGGATATTGACCAGCAATTGCTGGGATTGCCAGGTATTTCTCTGGTGATCTTTACCAGCGCAGGGTGTTCCAGTTGCCGCTGGGCACGCCAGCAACTGCCGGGCTGGCCGTTACCGGTGGACCGGCTGTGCTGGGTGGACGCCGGGCATAACGGTGGTGCGGTCGAACGCTACCAGATCTTTCATTTGCCGGCGCTGTTCGTGGTGTGCGAGGGTCAATTCCTCGGGCAGATACAGACACGTCTTACGCGTGATGACGTTTTCGATGCCGTAAAACAGGCACTCACCCGTTCACCTGAGGATTTGCCATGACAGCAGTTAACCTCCAGTCACCCCGCATCGGCATTATCGGCACCGGTGCCATTGGTGGTTTCTACGGACTGATGCTGGCGCGTGCCGGTTTCGATGTGCACTTTCTGTTGCGCAGTGAATACGCGGCGGTCAGCGAGCACGGGCTGCACTTGAACAGCACCGTGCACGGCGTATTGCATCTGCATCCCGTGCAGGCTTATGCCCGCGCTGCCGATATGCCGCCGTGCGACTGGCTGCTGGTGGGCACCAAGTCGACCGGTAACGTCGAATTGGCCCCGACCCTCGCCCAGGTGGCGGCGCCGGATGCCAAGGTAGTGTTGCTGCAAAACGGCCTCGATGTGGAAGATAGCCTGCGTGAACACTTGCCAGCATCGCTGCACTTGCTGGGTGGCCTGTGTTATATCGGCGTGCACCGTTCGGGTCCGGGCGTTATCGAGCACCAGGCGTTGGGGCGGGTCAACCTGGGGTATCACAGTGGTACGGCGGCCAACGATGACGCCCTCCAGAAAGCGATTGTCGAAGCGGGCGCCGCGTTGTTTCACCAGGCGGGTATCGAGTCCCAGGCCATGGCCAATGTGCATCTGGCGCGCTGGCACAAGCTGGTGTGGAACGTGCCCTATAACGGCCTGTCCGTGTTATTGGGCGCGGGGACCACGGCGATGATGGCGGACCAATCCAGCCGCGAACTGATCCAGGCGCTGATGGCCGAAGTGGTGCAGGGCGCCCACGCCTGTGGTCATGAGATTCCCAGAAGCTACGCCGAACAGATGTTTACCCTGACTGAAACCATGGACGATTACCTGCCGAGCATGTACCACGACCACGTGCACAAACGCCCGCTGGAACTGGCGGCGATCTACGCCCGCCCACTTGCTGCGGCCAGGGCTGCCGGCTGTGAGCTGCCACGGATGCAGGCGCTGTATCAGGCCTTGAGTTTTATTGATCGGCGTAACCGCTGAGCAGGGGGGCATACCATGGCAAAGGGATTGGGCGACAAACTGGTGCTGGCGATTTCGTCGCGGGCACTGTTCGACCTGAGTGACAGCCACAAGATCTACCTCGCCCAAGGCGTCGAGGCGTACCGCAAGTACCAGATCGAGCACGAAGAAGAAATCCTCGAACCCGGCGATGCATTTCCGCTGGTCAAGAAACTGCTCAGCCTGAACGCCAGCCTGGGCCGTGCGCGGGTTGAGGTGGTGCTGGTGTCGCGTAACAGCGCTGACACCGGCTTGCGCGTGTTCAATTCGATCCAGCATTACGGCCTGGATATTTCCCGCGCCGCTTTCGTAGGCGGGCGTAGTCCTTATCCTTATCTGGCGGCGTTTGGCTGCCATCTGTTTCTTTCGACCCATGCCGAGGATGTACGCAGTGCCCTCGATGCGGGGTTCGCGGCGGCGACGATTCTGTCAGGCGGCCCGAACCGCGCCTCCAGCGAAGAACTGCGCATTGCCTTCGACGGCGACGCTGTGCTGTTTTCCGATGAGTCCGAGCGTGTGTACCAGGCCGGTGGCCTGGCCGCGTTCCAGGCCAATGAGCGGGAGGCGGCGCGCCAACCGTTGCACGGCGGTCCTTTCAAGGGGTTTCTGGCGGCACTCAACCTGTTGCAGCGTGAGTTTCCCGATGAGGCCTGCCCGATCCGCACCGCCTTGGTCACTGCCCGTTCGGCGCCGTCACACGAGCGGGTGATTCGCACCTTGCGTGAATGGGATATCCGCCTGGACGAGTCGTTGTTCCTTGGCGGCCTGGAGAAGTCCGCATTCCTGGAGGCGTTTGCCGCCGACGTGTTTTTCGATGACCAGGCCGGGCATTGCGAGAAAGCCATGGAATTTGTCGCCACCGGGCACGTGCCCCATGGAATCAGTAATGAGGTGAAGATCTAGGGCGCTGCTAAGCTGATTTCATCTCCGCCATCCTGGCAGTCCAGGAGGTTCTATGATCCGTTCGATGCTGTACGCCACGGACCTCGGTCTGTACGCGCCTTATGTGATGCAACATGCGCTGGCGCTGGCCCGAACGTTCAAGGCGGACCTGTATGTGATTCATGTGGTCGAGCCCATCGGCCTGTTCGCCGAATCGGTGTTGCAGAGCTACCTTGATGAGAAGGCCCTGAGTGAATGGCAAAGCCAGGGGCTGACCACGGTCATGGCGACGATCGAACAGCGGGTGCTGGACAGTTTTCGCGAGGAGTTGGAGGACGGGGAGCAAGACCTGAAGTTGATTCGCTCGGTACGGGTGATCCAGGGGGACCCCTGCGAGGTGATTCTCGACCAACTGCGCAAACTTTCCGTGGATCTGTTGATCGTAGGAAGTCATAGCCATGCAACCGCGGCGGCCACCCCGTTGGGTCGCACCGCTGCACGGGTGCTGCAGCTGTCTACGGTGCCGGTCTACCTGGTGCCTTCGTTGCAACGTCGACGCAGTGATGACGTGTGATGGATGAAAACGATAAAAAGTTCTAGATTTATCCATCAAACCTTTAATATAGTTATATACCGTCGCTGATACCCGTGGCGTCTATCTGCTTTGAGGGACACATATGAAGCTTCAACAACTGCGCTACATCTGGGAAGTGGCGCACCACGACCTCAACGTTTCCGCTACCGCTCAAAGCCTCTACACCTCGCAACCCGGTATCAGCAAGCAGATCCGCCTGCTCGAAGACGAGTTGGGCGTCGAAGTGTTCGCACGCAGTGGCAAGCACCTCACCCGTGTCACCCCCGCCGGTGAGCGCATCATCACCACCGCCGGCGAGATCCTGCGCAAAGTCGAAAGCATCAAGCAGATCGCCCAGGAATTCTCCAACGAGAAGAAAGGCACCCTGTCCATCGCCACCACCCACACCCAGGCGCGTTATGCGTTGCCGCCGGTGATCCGTGATTTCATCAAGCAGTACCCGGATGTGGCCCTGCACATGCACCAGGGTTCGCCGATGCAGATCGCCGAGATGGCCGCTGACGGCACTGTCGATTTCGCCATTGCCACCGAGGCCCTGGAGCTGTTCGGCGACCTGGTGATGATGCCGTGCTACCGCTGGAACCGTTGTGTGGTCGTGCCGCAAGGCCACCCATTGGCCAAGCTGCCGAAGCTGACCCTGGAAGCCCTGGCCGAATACCCGATCGTGACCTACGTGTTCGGTTTCACCGGCCGTTCCAAGCTCGACGAAGCCTTCAGCCATCGTGGCCTCACGCCGAAAGTGGTGTTCACTGCCGCCGACGCCGACGTGATCAAGACTTATGTACGCCTGGGCCTGGGCGTGGGTATCGTCGCCAAGATGGCGGTCGACACGGCCCTCGACAAAGACCTGGTGGTGCTCGATGCCAGCGAGCTGTTCGAGTCCAGCGTGACCAAGATCGGCTTCCGTCGTGGCACCTTCCTGCGTGGCTTCATGTGCGATTTCATCGAGAAGTTTGCGCCGCACCTGACCCGCGAAGTCATGGCCAAGGCGATCCAGTGCCACAACAAGCAGGAGCTGGAAGAGCTGTTCGACGGCGTTGAATTGCCCGTCCATTAAGCCAGCGGTTTATTTGGCCTCGGTAACCGTAAAATGTTGCCGGGCGCCTGCCACCAGAATCTCCACCTCATCGCCTTCGAACTTGCCCAGCAGGCTTTTGCCCAGTGGTGAGCGCGGGGTGATGACGGTCACCGGTTGTCCAACCACGTCCACCTTTAAACCGGCCGCATCCGGTGCCAGGAACAGCCATTGCTGGCGACCGTTCTCGTCTTCCAGGCCCAGCAGGGCGCCGACTTCTATGCCGCGCTGATCATCGAAGGCACGTAATGGCATGTTCTGGCACAGCGCCAACGCCTGCTTGATCTCCTCGACGCGCTTGGCTTGCCCGGCCGCCAGATAGGACGCCTCCAGCCCCAGGGTGTCGTATTTGTTTTCAGCGATGTTTTCTTCGTGGGTCGCGGTTTCGTAGGCGGTCTGCGCGGCGCGCTGGGCGATGTCGAGGTCGACGCCGAGCTTTTCCAGGATCAGCAGGTGGACGGCGTGTTTATTCATGGTCATCAATCGCAGAATTGCAGGACATTGGCCCGGGTCTTTTCGTTGGGGGCGTTCTGGTCCTGTTGCAGCCAGAACTGGCATTTGGGGTTGGACAGGTTGCGCGCGTTGCTGCGAGCCTGCTCCAGGCTCTGTTGCTGTTCCTGCTTCTGCAGGTTCTGCTGATATTGCTCGAACATGCGATTCGGCGGTTCAGGCTCCGCCACAGCAGGTTTGCCCAATTGCTGTACGGCCTGGGCCACTGGCGCCAGGCTCTGGGGGAACAGGTAGCGCGACGCCAGCCAGGTGGTCAGCACGATGGCGATAAACCCCAGCCATACGCCAGACGCAATAGCGGCACTGAGCTTGAACAGCGACAACGGACGATCAGACATGATGCCCTCCTGGCAGGCATTGATGGCGTGGCTGCGATTGTCGCACAGCCACAGTGCAGAATAATCGCGATCAAGCCTTCTGCATCCGCGCATTTATGCGGACAATCGAACCTTTGAGCGTTGGAGCCCGGAATGAAAGCCCGCTGGGATATTTTTTGCAGCGTCGTCGACAACTTCGGCGACATCGGCGTGACCTGGCGCCTGGCCCGGCAATTGGTGGCGGAACACGCCTGTGATGTGCGCTTGTGGGTCGACGACCTGCGCGCATTCGAACGCATGTGTCCTGAGATTGACGTACAGCTCGATCAACAATGGCAGGAAGGCGTCGAAGTGCGTCATTGGCCGACGGAGTGGGTGGGCGCGCCTGCAGCGGATGTCGTGATCGCCGCGTTTGCCTGCCAGTTGCCACCTGAGTATATGGAGGCCATGGCCGAGCGCGAACGCACGCCGGTGTGGATGAACCTGGATTACCTCAGCGCCGAGGAATGGGTCGTCGGTTGTCACCGGCTGCCATCGGTGAAGTTCAAGGGCGTGCAGAAGTACTTCTTCTTCCCCGGATTCCGGCCCGGCACCGGCGGCCTTTTGCGTGAGGCCGGGTTGCTGGAACAGCGTCGGGCTTTTCAGCAGGATGTGAACGTGCAACAAGACTTCCTGCAAACCTTGGGTGTGTTTCCCACAGCCGGTGCGCGGCTGATCTCACTGTTTGCCTATGAGAATGCCGGGCTCGCCAGTTGGCTGGACGTGTTATCGACGGACGGGCGTGCCACTCATCTATTGGTGCCGGAGGGGCGCATTCTTGGCGATGTGCAGCGTTGGTTGGGCTTGGAGCGGCTGGTGGCGGGGGATATCCAGCAGCGGGGATCGCTGACGGTGCAGGTGATTGCGTTCGTGCGCCAGGAGCAATACGACCGCCTGCTGTGGTGCTGTGACTTCAATGCCGTACGCGGTGAAGACTCGTTCGTGCGCGCCCAGTGGGCCGGGCGACCGCTGCTGTGGCATATCTATCGACAGGACGAAGATATTCACCTCGACAAACTCGATGCCTTCCTGGAGCTGTACACCGCAGGCTTATCACCCTCGGCAAGGGCGGCGCTGATCGGGCTCTGGCAAGCCTGGAACACGGAGGGCGATATGGTCCAGCCTTGGAAAATGCTGCTGGAACATTGGCCGGAGGTCAGCCAGCACGCCGAAACGTGGTGTCTGGAACAGGGCTTGCGGGCCGATCTTGCGACGGCGCTGGTGAAGTTTTATGAAAGTTGGATATGATACGCCACCTTGAATTTTGTAAATCCCATCCAAATTTCGGATATATGCAATGAAAACTGGTAAAGAACTGAAACCCGGTACAGTGATCCGTCTCGAAAACGACCCTTGGCTGGTTCAGAAAGCTGAGTTCACCAAGTCTGGTCGTAACAGCGCCATCATGAAGACCAAGCTGAAGAACCTGCTGACCGGTTACAAGACCGAGATCGTCTACAGCGCCGATGACAAACTGGACGACGTAATCCTCGACCGCAAAGAAGCGACCCTGTCCTTCATCAGCGGCGACACCTACACGTTCATGGACACCACCGACTACACCATGTACGAGCTGAACGCTGAAGATATCGAAGCTGTTCTGCCGTTCATCGAAGAAGGTATGGAAGACGTCTGCGAAGCTATTTTCTTCGAAGAGCGCCTGGTTTCCGTAGAGCTGCCGACCACCATCGTGCGTAAAGTGGCCTACACCGAAGGTTCCGCTCGCGGCGACACGTCGGGCAAGGTGATGAAGCCTGCCAAGCTGAGCAACGGTACCGAACTGCAAGTGGCCGATTTCATCGAAATCGACGACCTGATCGAGATCGATACCCGCGAAGGCGGTTCGTACAAAGGTCGCGCCAAGAAGTAATTCTGGCCCCGCCGATACGAAAAAAAGCCCGACCTTGAGTCGGGCTTTTTCGTGGGCGCTGTTTTTTACTTCAAGTGTTGCTTCAGCTCATCCGAGGCCTGGAGTAATGCGGAGCGGACTGCCGGGACTTGGCTGACCACGTTGAGCAAACCGTAGTCGTGAATCATGCCGTTGTAGCGCACGGCAGTCACCGGTACACCGGCTGCGTCCAGCTTGCGGGCGTAGGCTTCACCCTCATCCCGCAGCACATCGGCGCTGGCGGTCTGGATCAGCGCAGGCGGCAAGCCTTTGAGCTGGTCGGTGGTGGCCCGCAGCGGCGAGGCGTAGATCTCGGCGCGCTGGTTGGCGTCGGTGGTGTAGTTGTCCCAGAACCACTTCATCATGTTGCGGGTCAGGAAGTGCCCTTCGGCGTACTGGTTGTAGGACGCGGTGTCGAAATTGGCGTCGGTCACCGGCCATAGCAACAATTGGAACTTGATCGCCGGCGTGCCCTTATCCTTGGCCATCAGGCTGACCACTGCCGCCATGTTGCCGCCGACGCTGTTGCCCGCGACCGCCAGGCGCTTGCCATCGACATTGATCTCTGTACCGTGCTCGGCCACCCATTTTGTGGCGCCGTAGGCCTGGTTGATCGCCACCGGGTAATGCGCTTCCGGTGAAGGCGTGTAGTTGACGAATACCGCCACCGCCCCCGAACCCACCACCAGATCCCGCACCAGGCGCTCATGGGTCGGGTAATCCCCCAGCACCCAGCCGCCACCGTGGAAGAACATGAACACAGGCAATGTGCCCTTGACCCCGGCTGGCCGCACGATGGTCAGGTCCAGCGGCTTGCCGTCGACCTGAATGGTCTTCTGGCTCACATCCGCCTTGGGCAAGGTCAGCTTCACACCGGCCTGGGCGCCGGTCAGTACGGCACGGGCGTCCTTGGGCGTCAGTTGTTCCATCGGTTTGCCGTTGCCTGCGTTCAACACATCCAGGAAGGCCTGGGTGTTGTGCTCGACTTCACCGGTCGCCGCAAAGGCGTGGGTGATGGACAAGGCGAGCAGGGTGCCGGTGAGCGCTTTACCAATTGTGTTCATTTCGTTCTCCAGGGGCGGCCGGTTTCATTTAGACGATCACGTGCAGGCGTACATCGACGTTGCCACGGGTGGCGTTGGAGTAAGGGCAGACTTGGTGGGCGGCGTCGACCAGGCTTTGCGCGTCGTCCTGGGCCAGGCCGGGCAGGCTGATGTGCAGGTCGATGTCCAGGCCGAAACCGCCGGGGATCTGGCCGATGCCAACGTGGGCGGTGATCGAGGCGTCATCCGGGATTTTGCGTTTGGTCTGGCTGGCGACGAATTTCAGGGCACCGATGAAGCAGGCCGAGTAGCCGGCAGCGAACAGTTGTTCAGGGTTGGTGGCCTGGCCGCCGGCACCGCCCAGTTCTTTGGGGGTGGAGAGTTTGACGTCGAGGATGTTGTCGCTGGAAACAGCACGACCATCACGGCCGCCGGTGGCGGTAGCTACTGCGGTGTAGAGCGTTTGCATGGTGTTTTCCTCTTGGTTTTTAGCGCTAAATGTTTGCGCGCTAAGTAGTTGGTGAGGTGAATGTATAGCGCTAATGTTTAGTGCGCAAGATAAATTTATAAAATATTTTCGTGTAGCCAAAACCGATCTGGGAGGGGCGTTCTAAATTGCGTTCTGCAAGTTGCTGCGCAGTGCAATCAAATCAGCTTGTAGCTTGCGTAGTTGGTCCAACTCCAGGCCGCTGGCGCCCAGGATGCACTGCGGGATCCCCAGGGCCTTGTCCTGCAATGCCCGCCCGGCCTCGGTCAGTTCTACAACCACGACGCGTTCATCCTCGCGGCTGCGGGTACGGCTGAGCACACCTTCGGCTTCCAGGCGCTTGAGCAGTGGGGTAAGCGAGCCCGGATCGGTCAGCAGGCGGCTGCTGATTTCGCCGACGGTCAAACCATCCTCTTCCCACAACACCATCATGGCCAGGTACTGCGGGTAGGTCAGGCCAAGTGCTTGCAGCAATGGCTTGTAGACCTTGGTCATCAGCAGCGAAGTGGAGTGCAAGGCGAAGCACAGCTGGTTGTCCAGCATCAGGGATTCGCACGGATCAGGGTTCTTGCTCATGGCGGTACCTCGAAAAAGCATGTCTTGGCTGGAATCTAGCGGGCAAATCTTTAATGCGCCAGATAATTCTGACCGAATGGTTAGACCAGGCCACTCTGTAGCGCCAGATCCCAAGGCGGCACCGGGCTGAAGCGGGACTTCAGATATTCCAGCAGCAATCGGCTGCGGGCATTGGGTTGCTGTTCCAGGCGCAGCGCGTAGATTCCGGTGGTCTCGGGGCTGGGCAGGCCGTCTTCGCAGAACAAGGGCAGCAGTTCGCCGCGCACCAGGTATTCGCTGGCCAGCCACGTGGGCAGGTGAGCGATACCCAGTCCTGCCAAAGCACCAGACAACAAGGCTTCAGCGTTATTGGCACTCATGCGGATGCGTTGCGGGCGATAGGTAGCGCGGCGCCCATCCAGCTCGAAGCGCCAGGCGAACGTGGGCGCCAGGCCATCCCAGTCCAACCCATCGTGTTCGCTCAGTTCCCGAGGGTGGATCGGCGTGCCGCGGCTTTTCAGGTAGGCCGGGCTGGCGCACGCGATGCGCACGATGCTCGCCAAGGGCGTGGCGATCAACCGCGTGTCGACGAGATGCCCGGCGCGCAGCACCAGGTCCACTTTGCCCAGGTGTGCGCCCTGCATATCTACAAAGCTGTCGATCAAATGCAGGTGCACATCCAGCCCGGGGTAGACATTCAGAAAGTCCGCAATCACCGGCGCCAGATGCCGTCGCCCAAACGCTGCCGGCGCATCTACCCGGATCAGGCCTTCCGGCGCGTGGCTGAGGGACACCGCTTCGGCACGCGCCAGTTGCAGCTCGCTGACGATCCGCCGTGCCCGCTCGGCGAAGGCCAGGCCGGCCGGGGTCGGCACCACGGCATGGGTGCTGCGCTGGAACAAGCGGCTGCCCACCGAGCTTTCCAGGCTGTCGATCCGCCGTGCTACCGCCGACGGCGTCAGCGGATGGCGGCGTGCGGCGGCGGAGAAACTGCCGGTCTCCAGTACATCGAGAAACAGGCTCAGTTGATCGGTCAGAGGATTGGGGTTCATCGTAACTTCGCTTATGCGAGATTGGCATAGCCATTGTGCGTTGCTGTGCGTTTCCGCGCCAGAGCCGACTGCGTAGCATGCAAGGCCTGGGATTGCGGAGTAACAAGCGGTGTTGGATTTAGTGATGTACCTGATCTTGGGCGCGGCCCTCGGCACGGTGGGCGGCCTGTTTGGCATTGGCGGTGGGTTGATTGCCATCCCGGTGCTGGGCGTGTTGTTCGGCCTGGACCAGCAATTGGCCCAAGGCACCGCCTTGGTGATGGTGGTGCCCAACGTGATGCTGGCGCTGTGGCGCTATCACCAGCGCAACCGTATCGAGTTGCGCCATGCGCTGCCGCTCGGCGTCATGGGGTTCACGTTTGCCTGGCTGGGTTCGATCTGGGCGGTGGGGCTGGACGCGGGTGCGATGCGCATCGGTTTTATCGCTTTTTTGCTGGCACTGTCTGCCTACAACCTGTTGCGCATGTTCACCCGCAACGCACCGCCTACGGCGCAGATGCGCTATTCCTGGCCGTGGCTTGGAGTGCTCGGTGCCGCTTCCGGGTCCATGGGCGGTTTGTTTGGCGTCGGCGGCGCCGTGGTCGCTACGCCGGTGCTGACCAGTGTGTTCGGCACGAGCCAGGTGGTTGCCCAAGGGTTGTCCCTGGCCTTGGCCTTGCCGAGCACGGGGGTGACATTGGTCACTTACGCCTGGCATCAGGAAGTGGACTGGATGATCGGTGTGCCGTTGGCCGTTGGCGGTTTGCTCAGCATCAGTTGGGGCGTGAAGGTGGCCCATGCACTGCCGGAACGTGTGCTGCGCGGTCTGTTCTGCGGCTTCCTGGTGGTGTGCGCGGTGATGTTGACCTTTAAAGTCTGAAACCTTCGAGGATGTATTCCGCCAGGCAGTCGGTGATGGGCGAATTCATCTGCGGGTTACGCAGCAAATGCAGATTCATTGACGGCAGCGGCGGGAAACCCTCGTCGCGGCCGAGTACGCGCAGGTCTTCGGTCACCAGGCTCTCCATGCTGACCATCACCGCCAGGCCTGCATTGACGACCGCCTGGATCGCCGACACGTTGGAGCTGTGGTAGGCCAGGCGATAATCGCGCCCGGCCGCGTCCAGTGCCGAGCGTGCCCACTGGGTATAAAGGCAATCGGCGCCGGACATCGCCAGCGGCAGGGCGTCGTGCTCGTCGGCGCAGAAGCACGGCGCCGCTGCCCACACCATGCGCTCCGTGCGCAACAGTTCACCGATCTCATTGCCCGGCTCACGACTGACAACGGTCAGTGCCAAATCCCGACGCTGCATCAATACCGTCGACGCCTCGCAGTGCATCTCGATCTGGATCAGCGGGTACGCCTTGGAGAACTGCTTGAGAATGCCCGGCAGGAACCGCATCACGTAGTCGTCCGGCGTGCCGATGCGCACCAACCCGACCATGTGCGGCTCGCGCAGGGTGTTGAACACCTCGCTGTGCAGTTTCAGGATACGCCGCGCATAGCCCAGCAATACCTGGCCCTCAGGCGTCAGCCGCACCTGCCGGCCATCGCGCTCGAACAGCTTGCGCTGCAATACGTCCTCTTCCAGGCGTTTCATCTGCATGCTCACCGCCGATTGAGTGCGGTTGACCAGCTCGCCGGCGCGGGTAAAACCACCCTGGTCGGCGATGGCGACGAAGGTGCGCAGCACCTCAGTGTCGATGCTTGGGTAGCCGGACAATTGATCAATCTCCGAGATGTATTGCATAAGAAACATTCGTTGGATTGATCTTAAGCCCACGCACACACTTGCGCCATCCCCACTGGAGGGCGAGAAGATGAAAGGTCAAAGAGGTTTTGTATTACTGGCGAAACGTCCGTTTACCGGGCTGCTTCACAAGATTTTCCGTTGGCAGACGCTGCATGAGGAGCGCCAGATGCTGGCGACCTTGAGCGATGATGCGCTCAAGGACATCGGCCTCAATCGCGGCGACGTGGAGCAGGAGCTCCACCTGCATTTCTGGCAAGATCCGCTGCGAAAATGATCGCGGATACAGTAGGGTAGTCGGCGAGCCCCCACGGAGAAACCCATGCCCGCCGACCAGTCGTTTTCACTCAAGCAAGCTCGACGCATGGCGCTGGCGGCCCAGGGTTTTTCCGGGCGCCAGGCGCCTGCACTGATCAAGGCTGCGCACCTCAACCGTATGATCGAGCGCCTGGGCGTGTTGCAGATCGATTCGGTCAATGCGGTGGTGCGCTCCCATTACCTGCCGCTGTTTTCCCGTCTGGGTCACTATTCCCCGTTGTTGCTCGAGCAGGCTGCCTGGAGCCAGGGGCGGCGGCGCTCTCTGTTCGAATACTGGGGGCATGAGGCGTCGCTCCTGCCGATGGCATTGTTCCCGTTGATGCGCTGGCGCATGAAGCGGGCCAGGCAAGGGCAGGGCATTTATTCGCAGATGGCGCGTTTTGGGCGTGAGCAACAGGCCACGATTCAACGTGTACTGCACACGGTTGAGCAGCAGGGCGCGCTGGGTGCCGGCAGCTTGTCGACCCGCGAGGAACGCGCCGGCCCATGGTGGGACTGGAGCGACGAAAAGCACGCGTTGGAATGGCTGTTTGCTGCTGGTTTGGTCACAGTCGCCGGTCGGCGCGGGTTTGAGCGGCTCTATGATTTGCCGGAGCGGGTCATTCCCGGCGATATCCTTCAAACCACGGTGACCGAAGCCGAGGCCCAGCGAGGTTTGTTGCTGCACAGCGCCACCGCGTTGGGTGTCGGTACTGAAAAAGACCTGCGCGATTACTTCCGTCTCGACCCGGCCGACAGCCGCGATCGCCTCGCTGAACTGGTGGAGGACGGTCAACTGGTGACGTGCCAGGTACAAGGCTGGAAACACGCGGCGTACTGCCTGCCCGATCCCAAAGTGCCGCGCAAAGTGCCGGCCAGCGCCTTGTTGTCGCCGTTTGATTCGCTGGTCTGGGAGCGCAGTCGCACCGAGCGGCTGTTCGACTTCCGTTACCGGCTGGAGATCTATACCCCGCAGGACAAGCGGGTGTACGGCTACTACGTGCTGCCGTTCCTGCACAACGAGCGGATCGCCGCGCGCGTCGACCTGCGCGCCGAACGCGCCAATGGGCGCCTGGCGGTGCATGCGGTGCACGAAGAAGAGCCGGGGTTGGATGAAGAAGGAATGCTGGCGTTGGCGCGGAACCTGCGGCAAATGGCCGACTGGCTGGGGCTGGAGCAGGTGCAACTCAATTGCCAAAGGCCGAGTGCCGAGCGGTTGCGGGCGGCGATGATCAGCATGGGGGTTGGTCTTTAGGGCCTCATCGGGGACAAGCCCCCTCCCACATTTTGATCTGTGAATACATTCAAGTGTGGGAGGGGGCTTGTCCCCGATGAGGCCCTGAAGGCAACTGAAAACTCAGCGTTTGACCTGCTTCAATGTCTCGGCAATCAGAAACGCCAACTCCAGTGACTGATCGGCATTCATCCGTGGGTCGCAGTGGGTGTGGTAGCGGTCCGACAAGCCATCCTCGGTGATCGGCCGCGCGCCGCCGATGCACTCGGTGACGTTCTGCCCGGTCATCTCGATGTGAATCCCGCCGGCATAGCTGCCTTCGGCCTGGTGCACCTGGAAGAACTCCTTCACCTCGCCGAGGATCTGCGCAAAGTCGCGGGTTTTGTAGCCGCTGCTGGCCTTGATGGTGTTGCCATGCATCGGGTCCGAGCTCCACAGCACCTGCTTGCCCTCGCGCTGCACGGCACGAATCAGGTGGGGCAGGTGATCGCCGACCTTGCCCGCGCCCATGCGCGCGATCAGGTTGAGGCGGCCGGGGTCGTTGTCCGGGTTGAGGATATCGATCAGGCGGATCAGGTCATCCGGGTTCATGCTCGGTCCGACCTTGACCCCGATCGGGTTGTTCACCCCGCGCAGGAACTCGACGTGAGCGCCGTCCAGTTGACGAGTGCGATCGCCGATCCACAGCATATGGGCCGAGCAGTCGTAGTAGTCGTTGGTCAGGCTGTCACGGCGTACGAAGGCTTGTTCGTAGTTGAGCAGCAGCGCTTCGTGGGCGGTGAAGAAGCTGGTCTCGCGCAGTTGCGGCGAGCTGTCCATGCCGCAGGCGCGCATGAAGGCCAGGGTTTCGTCGATACGGTCGGCCAGTTGGCTGTATTTTTCAGCCAGCGCAGAGTTGGCGATAAAGTCCAGGTTCCACTTGTGCACCTGGTGCAGGTCGGCAAAACCGCCCTGGGCAAAGGCGCGCAGCAGGTTCAGGGTAGCGGTGGACTGGTGGTAGGACTGCAGCAGGCGGTCCGGGTCCGGCACGCGGCTTTTCTCGTCGAAACCGATGCCATTGACGATGTCGCCACGGTAGGCGGGCAGGGTGACACCGTCGATGGTTTCATCATTGGCCGAACGCGGCTTGGCGAACTGGCCGGCCATGCGCCCGACCTTGACCACCGGGCAGCCGGCGGCAAAGGTCATCACGATAGCCATTTGCAGCAGCACTTTGAACGTGTCGCGGATTTTCGCGGCGGAGAACTCGGCAAAACTCTCGGCGCAATCGCCGCCTTGCAGCAGGAACGCGCGGCCCTGGGTCACCTCGGCAAACTGGCGGCGTAACTCGCGGGCTTCACCGGCAAACACCAGTGGCGGGTAGCTGGCCAGGTTTTGCTCCACTTGCAGCAAGTGTGCAGCGTCCGGGTACCGGGGTTGTTGCTGGATCGGCAGGGCGCGCCAGCTGTCGGGGCTCCAGGGTTGGCTCATCATGAACTCGATTGGCTGATTGACGGTGGGGCGCCAATGTTATCAGCAATTAGTGCGTGACCTGTTGCCGCCGGTTGGCCGACAATCGCGCTTTTGCCGTGCAGCAAACCCGTTAGGAGTTGTGATGACCGAGGAGCGTGTCGAGCGCCTGCTCGCCGAAGTCCATGATGAATTCGGCATGATCCGTGTGCTCGAAGTGGCCGATTACCGTTTTCTCGAGTTTGGCGATGCCATCGAGCAGAGCTGCGTGTTCACCGCTGACCCGAGCTGGCTGGAGTATGACTACACCCGTGCGATGCTGATCGGTGCGTTGTGTCATGAACAGCCGGAGAGCGCGCTGTTCCTTGGCCTGGGGGCCGGGACGTTGACCCAGGCGTGCCTCAGGTTCCTGCCGCTGGAAGATGTGGAAGCCATCGAGTTGCGCCCCGACGTGCCGCGCCTGGCCATCGAATACCTTGGGCTGGATGACGACCCGCGGTTGTATATCCGCATTGGTGATGCCCTGCAATTGCTGGAAAGCGCCGAATCGGCAGACTTGATCTTCGTGGACCTCTATACGGACGTCGGTCCCGGCGTCGGGCACCTGGCCTGGACCTTCCTGGAAAACTGCCAGAAGAAACTCAACCCCGGCGGCTGGCTGGTGATCAACCAATGGGCCACCGATGACGGCAAACCCTTGGGCGCGGCATTGTTGCGCGGGTTGTATCACCGGCATTACTGGGAACTGCCGGTGAAGGAGGGCAATGTGATCTTGCTGGTGCCTTCGGAGTTGGATCAGGAGCTGGATATGCAAGCGTTGACGGCGCGTGCCGAGGCATTGGTGCCACGCCTGGGGTATTCGTTGCAGGCGTTGATCAAGGCGATCCGGCCGGCTACTTGATTGCCTGAACTGGCCCTTTCGCGGGCAAGCCCGCTCCCACATTTGGACTGCATTCCCCTGTTGAAATGCATTCCCCTGTGGGAGCGGGCTTGCCCGCGAAGAGGCCATCACTGACGACGACTAAATACCTTTGAACACCCCTGGCCGCTTCTCCACCATCGCCAGCACACCTTCCTTGGCATCCTCACTGTTGAGCAATTTGTCCACCATCGGCGGCAACGCCTCAGCCGCCACGGCTTCGCCTTCCATGCGCGCCAGCCGTGCCGACATCAACGTGGCCTGCACGCCCAGCGGTGCCTGGCGCGCAATGCGGTTGGCCAGTTCGACGGCGCGGGGCAGCAAGTCCTCGCTGGCCATCACTTCCTGCACCAGGCCCAGGCGCAGGGCTTCATGGGCATCGAATTCGTCGCCGGTGAGCAGCCAGCGCATCGCGTTGCCCCAGCCGGCGATCTGATGAAGGCGCAGCGTCGCGCCGCCGAACGGAAAGATCCCACGCTGCACTTCCATCTGCGCAAAGCGCGTGTTGCTCGCGCACAAGTTGATATCGGCGGCCAGCATCAATTCGATACCGATGGTCAGACAGTAGCCCTGGGCTGCGACGATCACCGGTTTGCTCACGCGCGGGCCGGCAAATACGCCCCACGGATCACAACCGCCCAGAGGCGGCTGCCAGCCGCCGGCCATTACGCCGCTGACATTGGCCAGGTCCAGCCCGGCGGTAAAGTGGTCGCCATGGGCAAACACCACCGCCACCCGAGCGTCATCATTTCGATCAAATTCGCCATACGCCAGGCTCAGCTCATTGAGCAGGTCGAGGTCGAACGCGTTGCGTTTGGCCACCCGGTCCAGACCCAAAAGCAAGACATGACCCTGGAGTTCACGGCTGACGCGGCTGCTGCTGGCTTGATTCATCGGGTGTGCCCTCGGGCGCGGGGAAAGGTTTCGGACCAAAGGGCCGCAACGCTCAGGTGAACCGTTTAAGCGTTATGACCAGCAGGGCCGGGCCTCTGGAAAATAGACCCTGCCGGCGTTATCTGCAAAGACTGTGACATAGCGCGGTTTATCGGCACATGGCGATAAAAAAAGCTCCCTTTTTCAGCTATTTCCGGTATAGTGCGCGCCGGCCTTTAACCGGGCCGCGTTTAGGTAGCGCAATTCCCCGAAGTCAGCTTCGGCTGCACGTCCGCACAGCGGACTCTCCCTTGACGAATCTTTTTCATTCATTCGTTTTCGCAAATCCCCGCCGACAAAGCAGCCAGGGCGACTCTTGAGTCTCAACACGGCATGCGCAGCTTTGGAGCATGGGTCTTTGCGGATGCACTTAGAGGCAGACCCATGACCCAGGAAACCGGCGGCTTCGCCGCTTTTAATCTTAACCCGAATATTCTTGCAGCCGTCGCAGCGACCGGCTACGAAGAGCCTTCGGCGATTCAGCAGCAATCGATCCCGATCATCATGGCCGGCCAGGACATGATTGGCCAGGCGCAAACCGGTACCGGTAAAACCGCCGCGTTCGCCCTGCCTATCCTGCACTGCATCGATCCTGCCAAGCGCGAACCGCAAGCCCTGATCCTGGCGCCAACTCGTGAGTTGGCGCTGCAAGTAGCAACCGCTTTTGAAACCTACGCCAAGCAAATGCCAGGCGTAACCGTTGTGGCCGTTTACGGCGGCGCGCCTATGGGCCCGCAACTCAAGGCAATCCGCAATGGCGCACAGATCGTTGTCGCCACCCCGGGCCGCCTGTGTGACCACCTGCGTCGTGACGAGAAAGTCCTGTCGACCGTGAACCACCTGGTTCTGGACGAAGCTGACGAAATGTTGAAGCTGGGCTTCATGGATGACCTGGAAGTCATCTTCAAGGCACTGCCACCAACCCGTCAGACCGTACTGTTCTCGGCCACCCTGCCACAGTCGATCCGTGCCATTGCCGAACGCCACCTGCGCGATCCGCAACACGTGAAGATCCAGACCAAGACCCAGACCGTTACCGCGATCGAACAGGCTCACCTGTTGGTTCACGCTGACCAGAAGACCTCGGCTGTATTGAGCCTGCTGGAAGTCGAAGACTTCGACGCCCTGATCATGTTCGTGCGCACCAAGCAAGCGACCCTGGACCTGGCCAGTGCCCTGGAAGCCAAAGGCTACAAAGCCGCTGCGCTGAACGGTGACATCGCCCAGAACCAGCGTGAGCGTGTGATCGACTCCCTCAAGGATGGCCGCCTGGACATCGTTGTAGCGACCGACGTTGCTGCGCGTGGCCTCGACGTTCCACGTATCACCCACGTGTTCAACGTTGACATGCCGTACGACCCGGAGTCCTACGTGCACCGTATCGGCCGTACCGGCCGTGCCGGTCGCGAAGGTCGTGCACTGCTGCTGGTGACGCCGCGTGAGCGCCGCATGCTGCAAGTGATCGAGCGTGTGACCGGTCAGAAAGTCGCTGAAGTGCGCCTGCCGGATGCCCAGGCAGTCCTGGATGCCCGCATCAAGAAACTGACCAACAGCCTGGCACCACTGGTGGCTGACGCTGAATCGACCCACGGCGACCTGCTGGACCGCCTGACCGCCGACATCGGTTGCACCCCGCGTGCCCTGGCCGCAGCCCTGCTGCGCAAGGCAACCAACGGTCAAGCCCTGACCCTGGCGGCCATCGAGAAAGAACGTCCACTGGTGCCGAACAGCGCACCCCGCGGTGATCGCCCGGAGCGTTCCGGCGACCGTCCAGACCGTGGTGATCGTGAGCGTCGCGCTCCGGTTCCATTGGCTGAAGGCCGTGCGCGTTGCCGTACCGCGCTGGGCGCGCGTGATGGCATCGCTGCCAAGAACCTGCTGGGCGCTATCCTCAATGAGGGTGGCCTGGCACGTGAAGCCATCGGTCGCATCCAGGTCCGTGACAGCTTCTCCCTGGTGGAGCTGCCGGAAGACGGTCTGGAAAAACTGCTGACCAAGCTCAAAGACACTCGCGTTGCCGGTAAGCAGCTCAAACTGCGTCGCTACCGCGAAGATTGATCCGCCCTTGGGCTGATTGATCGCACATAAAAAATCCCCGACTGGTTCGGGGATTTTTTTTGCCTGAAATTTACTTTAGCCGAAGCGGTAGATGTCCATCCCCAGCGCGCCCATGGTGAATCCCTGGTGCGCCACGCTGAATTCGCCACCGGCGCCACGGGCAAAGTACAGGGGCAGCAAGTGTTCATCACTGGGGTGGCTACGCACGGCATTCGGTGCCTGGCGGCGATAGTCGTGCAGCGCGGTTTCATCGTTGGCTGCCAGCTTGTCCACCATCCAGTCCCGGAAATTCCGCGCCCATGGCTCGATGCTCTCCGGGCCTGCATGCCAGTCCAACTCGCCCAGGTTGTGGGTGATGCTGCCAGAGCCGATCAACAACACACCTTGCTCACGCAGGCCCGCAAGTGCATGTCCGACACGGGTCTGCAGGGCTGGACCCATGCGACTCGGCAAAGACACCTGCACCACCGGGATATCCGCCGCCGGGTACATCAGCGACAGCGGGACCCAGGTGCCGTGGTCAAAGGGGCGACGGTCATCGATGCGCGCATTCAGGCCATCGGCGTGCAGCAGCTCGACAATCTTGCTGGCCAGTTGCGGGTCGCCCGGGGCCGGGTACTGCACGGCAAACAGCTCGCGGGGGAAGCCGCCGAAGTCATGCCAGGTTTCCGGCGCGGCGCTGCCGCTGACCAGAAGTTCAGGGCTTTCCCAGTGCGCCGACACCATCACGATCGCCTTCGGTCGGGGCAGCTCGGCCGCTAGCTGTTGCAGCGCCGGGCCGCTGGCGCCGGGTTGCAGGGCGAGCATGGGCGAACCGTGGGAGATAAACAGGCTGGGCAACATAAGTAGGGTCCTGAGCGTTAGTATGGGCCCATCTTCAACCAGGTCATTAATCTAAATCTAATATAAGTTTTAGTGCCTTTTGATCGAATTTTCAGGGTGATGTATGGAGCCTAAATTTTGGCAAGACCGCTGGGCAAGCAACCAGATCGGCTTTCACCAACCCAAGGTCAATCCGTATCTACAACGACATTGGCCGCAACTGGGCCTGGCCGAGGGTGCGCAGGTGTTGGTGCCCTTGTGTGGCAAAAGCCTGGACTTGATGTGGCTGGCCAGCCAGGGGCTGCGAGTATTCGGTGTGGAGCTGTCGGAGCAGGCGGTCGAGGCGTTTTTCGACGAACAGGACCTTGTGCCCCGTATCACGCAACGGGGCACCTTTGCGGTGTATCAGGCGGGCTTGATCGAGGTGTGGTGTGGCGACTTCTTTGCCCTTGATGCTGAGGCGCTGGCCGATTGCGCTGCGCTTTATGACCGCGCCGCCCTCATCGCCTTGCCGCCGCTGATGCGTGTGCGGTATGCCGAGCATCTGAACAGTCTGTTGCGTCCAGGTTGCGAGGGGCTGTTGATCACCCTCGATTACGACCAGACGCAAAAAGCCGGACCACCATTTGCAGTAACGGATGACGAGGTGAAGGTGTTGCTGGGTGCGCACTGGGCCTTGGAGGTGCTGGAAGAACAAGACATCCTGGGCGAGAGCTGGAAGTTCGTGCAGGACGGCGTCACGCGGCTGGATGAACGGGTGTATCAGTTGACCAGGCGCTGAATTTTCCATCGCTATCGGGGGCAAGCCCCCTCCCACATTTTGATCTGTGAAAACCTTTAAGTGTGGGAGGGGGCTTGCCCCCGATGAGGCCTTCAGACCTGCAAAAAAGGGCGATCAGATCGCCCTTTTTTGTGTTGCCTGTCAGCCCCGACGACGCAACGCGTCGATCCGCTCTTCCAGCGGCGGGTGGCTCATGAACAGGCGAGCCATGCCTTGCTTGATACCGCCGTTGATGCCGAAGGCGGTCAGGCTGTCCGGCATATGCACCGGCAGGCCTTGTTCGGAACGCAGGTGTTGCAGCGCTGCGATCATTGCCCCGGTACCGGCCAGGCGTGCACCGGCTTCGTCTGCACGGAACTCCCGTTTGCGCGAAAACCACATGGTGATTGCACTGGCCAGGAAACCCAGCACCAGCTCGGCAAAGATGGTCGCCACGAAGTAGGCAATGCCGCGGCCGCCTTCGTTCTTGAAGATCACCTTGTCGACAAAGTTGCCGATGATCCGCGCGAAGAACATCACGAAGGTGTTCACCACACCCTGGACCAGCGCCAGGGTGACCATGTCGCCATTGGCTACGTGGCCGATTTCGTGGGCCAGCACGGCTTTCACTTCGTCGTAGGAGAAGCGTTCCAGCATGCCCTGGCTGACTGCAACGAGTGCGTCGTTCTTGTTCCAGCCGGTGGCAAAGGCGTTGGCTTCATAGGCCGGGAAGATCCCGACTTCAGGCATCTTGATGCCGGCCTCGCGGGACAACTCCTCGACGGTCTGCAGCAACCATTGCTCATGCCGGGTACGTGGCTGGGTGATGACCTGGGTGCTGGTGCTCATCTTCGCCATCCACTTGGAGATGAACAGCGAGAACAGCGAGCCGGCAAAACCAAAGACCGCACAGAAAACCAGCAGCTGATTGAGGTTCAGGTCAACCCCGTTGGCCGCCATGAACCCGTTGAAGCCGAAAAGGCTCAAGGTGATGCTGGCAATCAGCACGACCGCAAGGTTAGTGGCCAAGAACAGCAGGATGCGCATCATGGTTGTAGAGTTCTCCTCATGCTTAATATGTCGCGTACTGCGGGGTATATAAGGTGCCGCATAGGGTGATTCAACCGAGCGACTATTTCAAACTGTGTCCTACAGCCGGAATGTAGAGGTTTGAAGGGAATTTCCGATGCGGAAAAGGTCGTTTGATCGGTTCATCGTTGCCTTGAAGCCCTTTGATTTAGGGGGCGAGTGGTTTTTGCGGCGTCGGTGAAATGGCAGGGCAGGGGAGAGGAAGAGAAGTGTTGCCAGATACTCGCCGTACGACCGATTGTCGGTCGTACGGCGCCGTTTCCCTTACTGGCGATAGGACTTGAGGAAGTTGCCGATACGACCGATGGCCATGTCCAGGTCATCCACACGCGGCAACGTCACCACGCGGAAGTGATCCGGCCACGGCCAGTTGAACGCGGTGCCTTGCACCACCAGCAGTTTTTCCGACAGCAACAGGTCGAGCACGAACTTTTCGTCGTTGAGGATCGGGCATACCTTCGGGTCGATCCGCGGGAACGCGTACAACGCCCCCATGGGTTTCACGCAACTGACGCCCGGGATTGCATTGAGCAGCTCCCAGGTACGGTTGCGCTGCTCCAGCAGGCGGCCTTGGGGCAATACCAGATCATTGATGCTCTGGTAGCCGCCCAGGGCGGTCTGGATGGCGTGCTGGCTCGGCACGTTGGCACACAGGCGCATATTGGCCAGCATATCGATGCCTTCGATATAACTCTGGGCGTTGTGCTTGGGACCGGAGATGGCGATCCAGCCGGAACGGAAACCCGCCACGCGGTAAGACTTGGACAGGCCGTTGAAGGTCAGGCACAGCAGGTCTGGCGCCAGGGAGGCGGTGCACACGTGCACGGCGTCATCGTAGAGGATCTTGTCGTAGATCTCGTCGGAGAACACCACCAGGTTGTGCTGGCGTGCCAGTTCGAGCATGCCCAGCAGCACTTCCTTGGAATACACGGCGCCGGTCGGGTTGTTCGGGTTGATGATCACCAGGGCCTTGGTGTTCGGGGTGATCTTGGCCTTGATGTCGGCCAGGTCCGGGAACCAGTCGGCGCCTTCGTCACACAGGTAGTGCACCGGGTGGCCACCGGCCAGGGTCACGGCGGCGGTCCACAATGGGTAGTCCGGCGCCGGTACCAGTACTTCGTCGCCATTGTTGAGCAGGGCCTGCATGGACATCACGATCAGCTCGGACACGCCATTGCCCAGGTAGATGTCTTCGATGCCGACACCTTCGACCTGCTTCTGCTGGTAGTACTGCATCACGGCCTTGCGCGCACTGAACAGGCCTTTGGAGTCGCTGTAGCCCTGGGCGGTGGGCAGGTTGCGGATCACGTCCTGGAGGATTTCGTCCGGCGCTTCGAAACCAAAGGGCGCCGGGTTGCCAATGTTCAGCTTGAGGATGCGATGGCCTTCCTCTTCCAGGCGTTTGGCGTGCTTGAGCACTGGGCCGCGAATGTCGTAGCAGACGTTGGCGAGCTTGTTCGATTTGCTGACCTGCATGGCGATGTGATCCTGAAAATGAACGATCCAGACGGTGTGGGCACTACCGTACTGTGAATCCTGCGAAGGCCGCACCCATAAATACGTTTGAATGCCGGTAGCGCGGGTGCCAGACTGGCGTTTTGAAGAGGCGCAATCATACGTGCCGCCTGATCCATGGAAAAGACACAGATCAGGCTTTTTCAGTTGCCGAGGTGTACCGATGGAAAAGTTGGATAAAACGCTGGAGGAATGGCGGGAGATGCTCGACCCCGCGCAATATCAGGTCTGTCGACTGAAGGGCACTGAGCGCCCGTTCTCCGGCAAGTACAACGCCACCACCACGGATGGCGTGTACCACTGCATTTGCTGCAACGAACCGCTGTTCGATTCCAGCACCAAGTTCGATGCGGGCTGTGGCTGGCCTAGCTTCTACGAGCCGATTGCCGAGAGCGCGATGATCGAGATCCGCGACGTCAGCCACGGCATGATCCGCACCGAAGTCACCTGCGCCAAATGCGATGCGCACCTGGGGCATGTGTTCCCGGACGGCCCGCCGCCGACCGGCTTGCGTTACTGCATCAACTCGGTGTGCCTGGACCTCGTTCCGCGTTGAATTGAACGGCGCGGCACCCTGCAGGAGCCCGGCAAGACGGGCTCCTGCAAGGGAGGGGTAATAGCGAGGTATCAATTTCGCCAATTAAATTGCACGCAATTTAATTGGCGACTATCTTTTTCCTTTTTTCCCCGCTATTCGAGGCACTGCCATGAGCAACAACCTGCTGAGTATTCCTTGCACCACCATCAAGGGTGAGCAAAAGACCTTGGCCGATTTCGCCGGCAAGGCCATCCTCGTGGTCAACACCGCCAGCAAGTGCGGCTTCACCCCGCAGTACAAAGGCCTGGAGCAACTCTGGCAGCAGTACAAGGACCAGGGTTTGGTGGTATTGGGTTTTCCTTGCAACCAGTTCGGCAAGCAAGAGCCCGGTGACGAAGGCGCGATTTCCGAATTCTGCGAGCTGAATTTTGGTGTCAGCTTCCCGCTGTTCAAAAAGATCGACGTGAATGGCAGCGACGCCCACCCTTTGTTCGTACAGCTGAAAAAGCAGGCACCGGGTCTGCTGGGTTCCAAGGGGATCAAGTGGAACTTCACCAAGTTCCTGATCGGTCGTGACGGCCAGGTGGTCAAGCGTTTTGCCCCGACCACCAAGCCCCAGGACCTCACCCAAGAGATCGAAGCCCTGCTCAAATGACTGTCTCCCTGGCGCTCGACCATCAACTGTGTTTCAAGCTCTACGCAGCTTCCCGGGCGGTGACCCGAGCCTACAAGCCGATGCTGGATCAACTGGGCCTGACCTACCCGCAGTACCTGGTGATGCTGGTGCTATGGGAGTGGCATGCCACGACGCCGGCGCTACCCACGGTCAAGGCCTTGGGCGAGCGCCTGATGCTCGACTCTGGCACGCTCACGCCGCTGCTCAAGCGCCTCGAGCAGCTCGGCTGGGTCAGGCGTCAACGCAGCGCCAGGGATGAGCGCGAAGTGCACCTGAGCCTGAGCGAAAGCGGTGTGCAATTGCGCGACCAGGCCCATGGCCTGAAAACACGGCTGCTGTGCGACAGCGGCATCGACCTGAACCAGGCCGACACGTTGCGCGATGGCCTGGACCAGTTGCTCCGGCAGATCAAAGACTTGTCGCCTTCGGCACCCATAGATCCAGCAAGCCGCTGAGCTCCTCGCGGCGAAATGGCTTGGCCAGGTAGTCATTCATGCCTGCAGCCCGGCAACGCTCGCGTTCTTCCGACAGGGCGTTGGCGGTCAGTGCGACGATCGGCAGGTCCGGCCAGCGCCCGCTGCGACGGATCTGTCGGCTGGCCTCGTAACCATCCATCACTGGCATATTGCAGTCCATCAGCACCATGTCGAAGGGTTGTTCCTCAAGAAACCTGAGTGCTTCGCCACCGTGGGCGGCCACGATCACCTCACACCCCAGTTTGCTGAGCATGCCCTTGGCCACCAGTTGGTTGACCGGGTTGTCCTCCACCAGCAGGATGCGCGCCCGGTGCATCAGGGGCGCGGCGTCCATCTGGATCGGGTCGAGGATCAGTTGCGCTTCGCTGCGCAGGTTGCGTTGCAGGATCTGATACAGCGCGTTGCGGCTCAATGGGCGCGCCTGTTGCTGCAACGGCGCCAGTGCCGCGACTTCTTCGCTGGGCATGAAATTGCCATAGGCGGTCACCAGCAGGATCGGCGCGCTAATGGCGGGGCGCAGGCGGAACAGGCATTCGGGGCAGTCGGTGATCAGCAGGTCCGGGGCTTGTCCGCTCAAGTCATCGTCTTGCGTGTAGCAGTGCGGTGTCAGCCCCCAGTGGGGCAGCAGGGTGGTGAGCAGCTCTGTGAGGCCACTGCCGGCACTGGTAATGGCGATGACTTCCCCCTTGAGCGGTGTCGGTTGCACCGCAGGCAAATGGGTCGGCAATGGCAGGTCGGCGCAGAACTGGCTGCCGAAGCCCACCTCCGAGCTGATGCTCAAGCGGCCCTGCATCGCTTCACACAGGTTGTGCGTCAACGCCAGGCCCAGGCCCGTGCCGCCAAACTGACGGGTGATGCCGGCGCCGGCCTGGGTGAAGGGTTGGAAGATCTTCACCTGAGCTTCCTGCGCAATGCCGATGCCGGTATCACACACCTCGATGCGTACCCGGCCCTCCTGCGCGCTGAGGCGAACATCCACACGGCCGAAGCGGGTGAATTTCAAGGCGTTGGACAGCAGGTTACTGACGATTTGCCGCACGCGGGTCGGGTCGCCCAAGACCTGGGCGGGAAACTGCGGGTCGATCAGGCAGGTCAGTTCGACGCTCGGCGCCGCGTTCTGCGACAACAGGTTGGCGGTGTCTTCCACCAGTGAGCCCAAATCGAACGGGATGCGCTCCAGCTCCAACTGGCCAGCGTCGAACTTGGACAGGTCGAGGATATCGTTGAGCAGCTCCACCAGCACTTTGCCAGAGTCATGGGCAATGGACAGTTGCTGGCGTTGCTCGGCGTTGAGTGGGCTGTCCAGCGATAGCGCGATCATCCCCAGCAGGCCATTGAGCGGGGTGCGAATCTCATGGCTCATGTTGGCCAGGAAGGCCGCCCGCGCCTGGGCCATGCCCAGTGCATGCATCTTTGCGGCTTCCAGTTCATCGTTGGACTGGCTCAGTCGCTGGTTGCTGGCCTTGAGCTCCAGGGTGCGGGCGGAGACGATATCTTCCAGTTGCCCCAGGTATTCGGTCAGCCGATCTTCAGCGTGACGGCGTTGCTGGATCTCTGTCTCCATGTTTTCGAACTGCTGGTTGGCGACATTCACCAGCACGCCGATTTCGTCGTGCTCGTGGCCCGGTGGGCAGTCCAGGCGGGCCTGCCGGCGATTGCTCAGCTCGCGGATAATGCGCACCAGAGGCTGGGTCAACATCACGTAGAACAAGCCCAGCAGGATGCCGGTCAGCAACAGGCTGCGGGCGAAGCCGTTGAGTAGCGTGATCTCGGCACGGCGCAGAAAGCGGCTGCCAAAGGCGTAGGTATCCACATCCAGGCGCAGCACCCCAAGGGATTCGTTGGGCATGTGGCTGAGGAACAGGCGGTCCTCAAACTGACGGTTGGCACCGAACAGGAAGTCGCTGATAGGGCGGTAGGTGCTTTCTTTGCGCGGTCGGTCGACATCGGCCAGCACCACGCCGTTGTTGTCGATCAACTGGGCGTGAACGATGGCGGGGGAGTGCAAAAGGCCCAGGGTCAGTTCCTGGGCCAGTTCGGCGTCGATGTTGTAGGCGATGCGTGACGCGGGGTTGTGACTGATTTCGATCAACGAGCGAATTTCACGGTTGATGGATGCGTCTTCGCTGGCATAATCAATACCGATCTGGATCAGGCTGAGCAAGGTTCCCAAGACGAAACCGACCAGCACAGTCAATCTGGCTTGTTTATAAGACAAGCGGTGGGCGAACTTGATATCCATCGAGTGTTGAACCACTTCACGTTTCCCTTCGCCCGGCAAGCATAGCTGAACATCCACAAGCTCTGGCTTACCCGGCATGAATCGTTTTTTACGCAGCTTCGTGCGGTCTGCCGCAGGGTTGCCAATACGCCATCTTTTGCAAGAACTTGCCAGAGGAATAATCGTGGACTCTCGATTGAATGCCTTTCTTGAACGGGCTGAAACCGTGCTCGCCCGCCTGGAGCCATTGTTGCCCGCGCCGCGCCAGGCCATCGATTGGAACCAGTGCCTGGCGGCACGCTGGCAGCGTGAAGGCCGCAGTGGTTTCCTGTTGCCGCTGGACGTGAGCCTGGACATGCGCCTGTCCGACCTGATTGGCGTGGACAAGCAACGTGAAACACTGGCGCGCAATACCCAGCAATTCATCGATGGCCTGCCCGCCAACCATGCACTGCTGTGGGGTTCGCGCGGCACGGGTAAATCGTCCATGGTGCGCGCGTTGCTGGCCCAGCATGCCAAGGCGGGCCTGCGCCTGATCGAAATCGAGCGTGATCATCTCGCTGATCTGCCGCGCGTGGTCGAGCAACTGATCAAGTTGCCGCAGCGCTTTATCCTGTTCTGTGATGACCTGTCGTTCGAGGCCGGCGAAGGCGATTACCGCGTGCTGAAAAGCGTGCTGGACGGCTCCCTCGAACAGGCTCCGGAAAACGTACTGCTGTACGCGACCTCCAACCGCCGTCACCTGGTCCCGGAGAACCAAAGCGACAATGACAACTGGAAACGCGTGGATGGCGAGCTGCACCCCAGCGAAGCGGTGGAAGACAAAATTGCCTTGTCCGACCGTTTTGGCCTGTGGCTGTCGTTCTATCCGTTTACCCAGGAGCATTTCCTGGATGTGGTGGAGCACTGGATCGGCGAGCTGGCGAGCAAGGCCGGTTTGCAATGGCAGCGCGATGAAGCCCTCGACATCCTCGCCGTGCGCTGGGCGACCGGACGCGGCAACCGCAATGGCCGTTGCGCGTACCAATTTGCCCGTTACTGGGTAGGCCTTAAATTGTTGGAGCTTCAACCATGATCAATCTACACAGCGCTGGCACCGGCCTGGATGGCTATGCGATGCTCTGCGCGCAACTGGAGTCGCTGCTGGCCGATGAGCGCGACTTCATCGCCAACAGTGCGCAGTTTTCTGCGTTTCTGTTCAATCAGCTGGACGACTTGAACTGGGCCGGCTTCTATCTCAACCGCAACGAAGAACTGGTGCTCGGACCGTTCCAGGGCCAGATTGCCTGTGTGCGCATTCCCTTCGGTCGCGGGGTCTGCGGGACGGCGGCCGTAACGCGGCAAACCCAGCGGGTGGAGGATGTGCATGCGTTTCCCGGGCACATTGCCTGCGACAGCGCATCGAACAGTGAGCTGGTGGTGCCTTTGGTCAAGGACGGCAAGCTGGTTGGCGTTCTTGACCTCGACAGCCCGTCGCTTGCACGCTTTACGCTCCAGGACCAGGCGGGCATTGAACAGCTGGCGGCGATTTTCCTGCGTCTGACCGACTGCTGATCACGCAAGGGGCAGCAATGCCCCTTATTGACTCTCTGGGCTGTGGAGCTGCACCTGCAGCAACCTCTCCAGTTCCAGCATGGATTTTTCCAGGGTTTTCGCACCCGCCTCGATTAACGTCCAGTCATCGCCACGGGCACACGCCTGTTCGAGGGCTTCACACTGCCCGGCCAATGAGGCCGCCTGAACAATACGGGCGGCACCCTTGATCTTGTGGGCCTGCTCGATGATCTCCTGGAGTGGGGCGTGTGCGGTTATCAGTGCGGTCAGTGCCTGGCGATCGTTCCGGCTGCTGCTCAACAGCTCCTCCAGCAGTCGCCCATTCAACTGTGGGTCGCCGCCGGTCAAGGCCTCGAAGTTGCCAAGGTCCAGGTGCAACTCCACTGTTTGAGGGGCGATCTGCGCCAGTTGCCGCTCCAGAGTCGTGAGGCTGATGGGTTTGAACAGGCAATCGTTCATACCGGCCTGAGCACAGCGTTGTTTCTCTTCAGGCTGTGCATTGGCGGTAAACCCAAGCACCACGCACGGTGGCAGTTGCTCGCGCTGTTCGTATTCGCGGATCGAACGACTCAACTCGTAGCCATTCATGATGGGCATGTTGCAGTCGGCGATGACCAGGTCGAAGCGTTCCTGGCGCCAGGCCTGGAAACCGGCTGCGCCATTCTGGGCTGCCGTGAACTGGTGGCCCAGGTAGCCCAGTTGCTGGCACATCAGCAAGCGGTTGGCGGGATGGTCGTCCACCACCAGCACATTGAGTACCGGCGTGGTTGCGGGCTTCTCGGGTTTCTGTTCATCGGCTGCCTGTTCCGGCAGCAGTCGCGGCATTCGCAGGTTGACATGCACCTGGGTGCCCACCATGGGCACGCTGCTCAGGCTCAGTTCTCCACCCATCATTGCGCACAGGCTGCGGCAGATCACCAACCCCAGGCCCGCGCCGCTCCTGGCGAGCTGCCCGGAATTGTCGGCCTGGGCAAAGGGTTCGAACAGGCGTTTCTGATCATCGCGGCTGATACCTATCCCGGTATCTTCCACCACCAGCTTCATCTCGACCTGTTGCACCAGCTTGGTGGGCAATACTTCAACGCGGATTTTTACCTGGCCACGTTCGGTGAACTTGATGGCATTGCTGATCAGGTTCGACAGCACCTGCTTGAAGCGCAGCGGGTCGATCAGGACTTCGGTGTCGTCCTGGTCGGGCTTGAACTCTAGGGACAGGCTGAGGGTTTTCTGGCGCGCCAGCCCGTCGAAGACACGCACCACCGACTCGATCACCTCGCGCAGGTTGACCCGTTCCGGCGCCAGGCTCAGGCGGCCGGATTCGATACGTGCGATGTCCAGGATATCGCCGATCAGCTCCAGCAGGTCCTTGGCCGAGTTATAGGCAACTTCGATGGCCGGGCGATCCAGGTGGCCATGGTCGGCGCGTTTGAGGGTCAGCTCCAGCATGCCGATCACCGCGTTCATCGGCGTGCGTATTTCATGGCTCATGGTAGCGAGGAACGTGCTCTTGGCCCGATTGGCTTCGTCGGCGCGCTCTTTGGCCGCGCGGATCTCATCGAACAATTGGCGGCGCTCGCTGATGTCAATCCAGCCACCGATGATTCCCTGCACCTCCCCGGTAGAGTCGCGGTAGGGCAGGATCCAGTGATAGATCGTCAGTTTCTTCCCGCGAATATGCAGGGTGCGGTCCAGGATCAGCGGGTTGCCTTCGGCCATTACCCGCTGGTAGTCGGCATGGTACTGCTCCGCGTCCGTCTCGAGGGCTTTGCTCATCTGCAGGGCACTTTTGCCGATCACGTCCTCACGCTTGACCTCGAACACTTGCAGGTAGCTGTCGTTGCATGTCTGTAGCAGGCCTTTACGGTCACGCACGTAGATCGGGTGCGGGGTTTCGTTGACCAGCGCGCGCATGAATTCGAACTGATCGTTGAGGGCGCGCTCAGCCATCTTGCGGTGCTTGATCTGACGGCGCATGTAGGCGTTCCAGGCCAGGGAGATCAACAGCAGCAGCCCGGTGCCGATGATGATACGGGCTATCAGCTGGTGGTAGTTGCGCCAATAGCTGTCGGAGGCGGCAGTGTAGCCCCGCCAGCGGCTGTTGATCACCCCCAGTTCATCCGGAGCGATGCTCAACAAGGCCTTGTCGAGAATCGAGCTGAGTTCGGTGGCACTGCGCGATGTGGCCAGGGCAAACATGGCTGGGAAGGTGCCGATGCTCGTACTCATCTGCAGCTTGTCCTGGAACACCTGGGACGACAGGAAGTAGTTGGCGACTACCAGGGAGTTCACCGCGCCTTCCACGTGACCCTGGGCCAACAGTTCCGAAGCCTTGAAGGTGTCGCTGGCTTTGACCAGTTGGACCTGGGGAAAGTCGCGACGAAGGATAGCCTCCAGAGGGTTGCCTGGCGTGATTGCCAGGCGTTTGCCGGCCATCTGCTCCAGGTTCAAGGGTGCATTGGGTTCTTTGCGTGTCAGCAGGACATAGGAGTTTTCCAGGTAGGGCCGGCTGAAGTTCAGTTGCGCCTCCCGCTCGGCGCTGGGCACGATGGCACCAATGATATCGGCCTTGCCGGCATCTACCTGTTCAATCATTTCGTTGACGTCGCGTTCGCGCCGGATCTCGAAGCGCAGCCCGGTACGCAGGCGGACCAATTCCAGCAGGTCGGCGGTGATGCCGCGGAAGTTGCCATCGGCATCGAAAAAGGTCAGTGGTGCGAAGGTTTCATTCACCACCACCTTGACCACCGGATGGTCTTTCAACCAGCGCTCCTCGCGTTGGGTCAGTTGCAGCTTCTGATCGGACAGCAAGATGTCGCTGCCGGCGCTCCAGCGCTTGGCGATCATTTCCCGTTCGTTCATGGGCACGGTGGCCAGAACCGCGTCAACAATACTCAAGAGGGTGCGCTGATGTTGGGGCATGGCAAAGCTGAACCCGTAGGCTTCGTGTTTACCGAAGTTGGCCATGCGGATGTTCTTCAGGTAGCCCTTGTTGATCATGTAATGGGTGGAAATGGTATCGCCGAGGAACACGTCAGCCTGGTCGAACGCCACTGCATTCAGGGCATTTTGATAAGAGGGGTAGGCGCGGATGATCGCCTGGGGGTACAGCTTTTCCACTTCCGCCAAGGGCAGGTAGTGGTAGACCAGGGCCAGACGCATGCCGGCCAGGCCATCGTTCAGGCTGCGGGTTTCACCTTCGCGGGTGACCAGCACCGGTTGGTCGACGGCATAGGGTTCGGACAGCGTGAGGTTGGGGTTCGCCGCCTCGAAGCCGTTGGAGGAGCCCAGTAAATCGATATCCCCGGTTTCAAGCGCACGGATGGCCGCCTCACGGGAAGGGTAACGCAATACCTTCACTGGCAAGGCCAGCGCCTTGGCCAATAGGCCGGCGTAATCAGCGGTCAGTCCTTCGTAGTCGCGACCACTGGACGTGAGGTCGAACGGAGGATAGTCAGGGGCCGCAGTGCCCAGCACCAGTTCGCGCTTGTTTTGCAGCCATTGGCGTTGGGTCTTGTTAAGGTTGGTTTCCAGTTGAACAGAGCCTGCACGGCTCAACAAGGTGAAATGTTCCGGGCCCGGTTGATGGTTCGCGAGCACGGCGGTACTGAAGCACAAACCGGCACTCAATATAATCAGATAGTCCTTTATACGCCTGGGCATCCGCTTTCTCACACTAGCGCGTTTCGTTTTGCCATCTCGATAAGTTCTACCAAGGATTTGGCTTGAAGTTTTTGCATCAGCCTCTTTTTGTAAGTGCTTACTGTTTTGTTGCTCAGGAACATACCTTTTGCAATTTCCTTATTGGTGCGGCCTTGTGCAAAAAGTTGCAATACCATAAGTTCGCGGTCGTTGACGTTTTTGAACAGTTCAAGCTCCTGGGACTCGACGCCGTCTGCACCATTGGCGTTCAGTGCCTGGCTGGGGAAGTAGTTGTAGCCGGACAACACCGCGCGGATGGCGCTCAGCAATTCACTCAGGTCGCCTTCCTTGCACACGTAGCCGTCGGCGCCCGAGCGCATGCAGCGGGTGGCGAACAGGGTGGGGGACTGGGCCGTCAGGATCAGGGTTTTCATCGGTGTGTTCATTGCGTTGAATCGGCAGAGCACCTCGAGCCCGTCCAGTTTGGGAATGCTGATGTCGAGGATGATGAGGTCGGGCAGGCATTCGCGGACCATTTGTATGGCGTCGCATCCGTTGTCCGTTTCTCCCACCACTTTGTAGCCCTCATGTTCCAACAACATTCGGATTGCAAGCCGTATAACCGGGTGGTCATCGATAATAAAAACTGAGTTCATGATCACATTCCGTGCAAGAGCAAATAAAGCGGGCACATTAGCTCAGAAGCGGAGGCGGGAGCATGAGCACAGAGGGGTGTAGATATAAAACAGGAAAATTCCTACATTAAAAAAGGTAAAAGCCTACCAGCTGCTCGGGCTATGTGAAGTGATGTGCCAGCGCTTGGGAGATAAATGAATTAAATGTCGCCGCTATGGAGTTAACTGGCCCGGTGCAGTGCTTTTTCTTTGAGACTGATGTTTAAAATCCTACATGTGTAACCGAAGTAATGGGCAGATCAAACGTGCCAACTCATCTTTGTTCAGCGGCTTTGACAAATAGCCGAGCAATGGCAGGCCACGGTCCACCGCTTGGGCTATCAGGGTGGCGAGTTCTGTCGTGGGCAATCCGCTCAGAAGGATGGCGGTTGTGGTAAAGCGTCGGCGACTGGCAATTTCAATCAGTTCGAGCCCCGGCAGGTCGGGCAGGCACTGGTCGCACAGGATGATGTCGAAAGGCACCTCGGCCTGCGACATCAAACAGATTGCCTGTTCGGCGCTTTCGGCGGGGGTCACCCGTGCGAAGCCGAAGCTTCTGAGCAGGCACTGGGTGGCGAGGAGTTGAAACGGATGATCCTCCACCAGCAGGATACGAAGCGGATAACTGGGCATTGGGGGGGCACACGATGAGTCAAGCGTCGAGGGAGGGCGCGTAGGAACTGTTCGCCTGGGTCGCCCGGAGCGTGCGTGATTATTCAGCAGGTGCTTGTGCGAATTCGATCAGGCCGCTCTGTTCCCTTCGTAGGTCGATTCCTCTCGGGTAACAGGCGGCTTGATCGTACTCGTCATTGGGGGCTGGAGCGCCCGGTCATTTCCCGGGCCATTTCGGTGGCATAGCTGTCGGTCATGCCGGCGATGAAGTCGATCATGCGCAGGAACGAGGCGTGCAAAGGCCATTGGGGGTTTGGCGCGTTGTTACCCAGCAGGTCGAGAATGCGCCGATTCTTGAACGACGGCGTACGCCCGCCATGCTGCTCCAGGGCTGCACCGCAAAAGGCGTTCAGCAGAATTTCCAAGGTGGTGTAGGCGCCGATTTCATGCAATGTCTTGCGCTTGTCCTGGAAGATCTTCTTGCGCGCCATGTCCTTGGCGTCCAGCACGCAACGCTTGGCCGGGCCGTGCATGTGCTCCACCAGGTCGCCGGGCAGGGTACCGGCGAGCAAGGCATCCTGTTGTTCGACAAAGGCCCGCGCGGCCGCGTTGGTCAGGTGTTCGATAGCCTTGCCCCGCAGGATCGCCAACTTGCGCCGCCGGGAGTCCTGCGCGCCGAGTTGGCGATAGGTCTGCGGCAGGTCATCGCCTACCAGGTCTAGCAGCAGCGACTCGACCTCGGTGTACTCCAGCAACTCCATTTCCAGGCCGTCTTCCAGGTCGATCAAGGCGTAGCAGATGTCATCTGCGGCCTCCATCAGATACACCAGCGGATGCCGGGCCCAGCGCTGTTCTTCGAGTTGCGGCAGGCCGAGCTTGTGGGCGATCTGCTCGAGGATCGGCAATTCGCTCTGGTAACAGCCGAACTTGTGTTTTTTATAGCCCAGGGAGTCGGCGTGGCGGGCGGTCCAAGGGTATTTCAGGTAAGTGCCCAGGGTGGCGTAGGTCAACCGCGTGCCGCCGTCGAACTGGTGATATTCAAGCTGGGTGAGCACGCGGAAACCTTGGGCGTTGCCTTCGAAATTGAGGAAGTCATTACGCTCGGCGCTGCTCATGTCATCCAGCCAGCCGCGGCCTGCGGCCTGCTGGAACCAATGGCGGATGGCGTCTTCGCCGGAGTGCCCGAACGGCGGGTTGCCGATGTCATGGGCCAGGCAGGCCGATTGCACCACCATGCCAAGGTCGCTCGGGTCGCACCAGTCGGGCAGGGCGCTGCGCAACGTTTCGCCGACGCGCATGCCCAGGGAGCGGCCTACGCAGCTCACTTCCAGGGAATGGGTCAGGCGGGTGTGAATGTGGTCGTTGCTCGAGACCGGGTGCACTTGGGTCTTGCGGCCCAGGCGGCGAAATGCGCCAGAGAAGATAATACGGTCATGGTCTTTGTGGAACGGGCTACGGCCCAGTTCTTCCGGGCTGTGCAGCGGTTTGCCTAGACGTTCGCGAGTCAGCAGGGTGGGCCAATCCAAGGCGGGTACTCTCCGTGCGGTGAATGACCCTCCCAGCTTCCCGGTTCAGCGCGGGCTGGGCAAGCGAAAATCTACAGCCCGGCCGCGTCGATATCGATTAACAGCAAACGCTGACCGTTATCAAAGAACTGTCCGGCGGTGAGGCAATACTGGTTGGTGGTCGCGTCGCGGTAGGTCGAGGAGAGGGTCAGACGACGCTCGTCCCACCCTTCGGCCAACAGGTGATAGAAATACGGGCGCCACGACCAGTTATGGCCCAGATAAAGGCTGTCGGCCTGCCAGGCGTCCTGGCGCCATTCGAAATTGGGCGTCAGCTGAGTGCCGTGTCGGTCGCATTGGTAGAAGCGCAGCAGCCAGGGGAACGCCGGCAGTTGGGGCAATTGGCTCAGCGGCGCCTGTGCCTGGGCCCAGGTTTGCAGGATTTTCATCAGCTCGGCCAATTGCTGGCGCAATTGCATGATGCGCCCGCGTTCCGCCAGTTTTTGCTGAACGTAGGCGGTGCGCAACTCTGCAAAACGCGGCACGAAGGCGTCGGCGGCAAACCAGTCCAACTGTGCCTGGGCAAACAGATAGCCCTGCACATAACGCGAGCCGCACTCCAGGGCGAAGCTCAACTGTGCTTCGGTTTCCACGCCTTCGGCAATGATCCAGCAGCCGGTTTTCTCGGCCATCTGTGCCAGCGCCCGCACCACTTCGCTGCTCGGCCCGCCGCGGGCCGCTTCCTGAAACAGGCGCATGTCCAGCTTGAGAATGTCTGGTTGCAATGCCAGCACCCGGTCGAGCTGGGAATAGCCGGCGCCGAAGTCATCGATAGCGATACGCGCACCGGCCTCGCGGTAACGCGCGACCACGTCAGCCAGGCGCTGGATGTCGCCACCCAGTTCGGTGATCTCGAACACGATCCGTCGCGGGTCGACACCATGGCTGTGAATCTGTTTCAGGCTCGGCAGGGCTTGGCCCGGACGCAGGCGGTTGATCCAGCGCGGCGAGATGTTCAGGCTCAGGAACCAGTCGGCGGGTGCTTCATGCAAGCGGCTCAGGGCATTGTCGCGAATCTGCCGGTCGAGACGGCGCAAGGTCACGCCTGGGGTGCGCGGGTCGGCGAACAGCGGCCCCACCGATTGCAGGCGCCCGTCGGCCTGGCGCAGGCGGCCGAGGGCCTCGACACCGGCGATGCGGCCGGTGGCGGTATCGATAAACGGCTGGAAGCAGGCGAGCGGTTGCCCGTCGATCACGGGGCCTCCTTAAGCGAGGTGGCTGAAAAAAGGCCCGGCCCTCGAAAACGAGGGCCGGGCCGATTCTGTTAGCAAGAATGCAGCCAGCCAGGCTCAACTTTTGCGCGAAGTGCCCTGCATGGCCAATTTGATCAGCGGGATCAACCCGGCACCGAGACGCACCAGGCGTGTCAGGCTGCTGATACCGCCGCCCTTGGCGCCTTTGCCGGTGAAAAAGCCCATCAGCGTCACCGCAGCAACGCCCCACAGCGGCGCGTGCTTGATGCCCAGGCTGTCCTGCCAGTGACTGCCCAGGTTGCGCACCTTGTTCAACGGCAGCATCAGTTGCTGGGACTCGTGGCGGATTTCCTGACGGTGCATTTCCATGCGCAGCCGGATCAGCGCTTTGCGCATTTCCCGCCGTGACGTGTTTTTTGGCATTTCAGTCAGGCTCATGGCAGCAGACGCTCCCGGTCATTGGCCAGCTCTTCGAGGGTGGCGTGGAATGGCGTGGATTCATCGAACACCGCCGCTTTCAAGCGCACCCCGCAAAAGGCTGCGGCAAGACTGTAGAACACGCAGAGGCAGATGATTCCGGTCAGGCGGTAGCCGGTGTCCCAGACCAGGATCATCACCAGTGTCGACAACCCCACCAGCAACAGCAGTGCAAACACCAGCGCCAGGCCGGCAAACAGCAGAAGGCTGACGGTGCGGGCTTTCTGTTCCTGCAATTCGATGCCGAACAACTCGACGTGGCTGTGCAGCAAGCCCAGCACGGCTGCGCCCAGGCGCCTTGAAGTCGTCCCCGTGGACGAGCCGGTTTCGCCGATAGACATGATTAGCGCCTTGTGGCCAGCAGGCCGATCAGAAAGCCCACGCCGGCGGCAATGCCCACCGACTGCCAAGGGTTGGCTTGCACGTAATCTTCAGTCGCGGTGACCGCCGCCTGGCCGCGTTCGCGCAGCGAGTCTTCAGTCTGCTTGAGGGTTTCGCGGGCCTGGAGCAGGGTATCGTGGATCTTGGCCCGTAGCTCATCAGCCTGGTCACCGGCGAGCACCTTGGTGTCGTCCAGCAACCTTTCGGTATCAGTCACCAGGGTTTGAAAATCCGCCATCAATATTTCTTGAGCAGTCTTTGCAGTTCTTCTGGCCATGGTTATCTCCGTGATGGGCTGTTTTGTACTTAGTGGTTTCGAGTCACCGGCGTCGGTGAAGGTTCAGTGCAATTGTGTGGTACAGCTTTTGCTTTGCCTTGGTGCGCAGGCCCCGGGGCCTGCGCTGAATCCGGGCGGTCGGGCAGGAAGCCTTGAAAAACCTTACCCTAAATAACTGAAACTCGCGGAAAAACCCTGTCGGCAACGGCCTGTTGTGTTGATCGCTGCGCTAAATCGGTTCATGCCCTCTGCAGAGGGGCGGGACCGGCGGTGCCAATTTAGTGCGCGCAACCCGGGCTTGAACCGCTTTGGTGCTTTTTGCCTTACTGCAGGCCTGCCAACTTCCATGGAAAATGTGCAAAGTGCAGTGGACACGCTTGTCCACAGCTCCAACACCCTGTTTATCCTGATCGGTGCGGTCATGGTCCTGGCCATGCACGCTGGCTTCGCGTTCCTCGAAGTCGGCACGGTGCGCCAGAAGAACCAGGTCAACGCCCTGTCGAAGATCCTCAGCGACTTCGCCATCTCCACCCTGGCCTATTTCTTTATAGGCTATTGGATCTCCTACGGGGTGAGCTTCATGCAACCGGCGGCGGTGATCAGCGCCGACCATGGCTACGGCCTGGTGAAGTTCTTCTTCTTGCTGACCTTCGCGGCAGCAATCCCGGCGATCATTTCCGGGGGGATTGCCGAGCGTGCACGGTTTGCGCCGCAACTCTGCGCAACCGCGTTGATCGTGGCGTTTATCTACCCGTTTTTCGAAGGCGTGGTGTGGAACGGCAATTTCGGTCTGCAGGCCTGGCTGCTCGCGACCTTCGGCGCCAGCTTCCATGATTTCGCCGGCTCGGTGGTGGTCCACGCCATGGGCGGCTGGCTGGCGCTGGCGGCGGTGTTGCTGCTTGGCCCGCGCAACGGGCGCTACCGCGAAGGGCGCCTGGTGGCGTTCGCGCCGTCGAGCATTCCGTTCCTGGCATTGGGGTCGTGGATCCTGATTGTCGGCTGGTTTGGCTTCAACGTGATGAGTGCGCAAACGTTGAATGGCGTCAGTGGCCTGGTGGCGGTCAACTCGCTGATGGCCATGGTTGGCGGCACCGTCGCGGCTTTGATCATCGGCCGCAACGATCCGGGTTTCCTGCATAACGGTCCGCTGGCCGGGCTGGTGGCCATCTGTGCGGGTTCCGACCTGATGCATCCGGTGGGCGCACTGGTCACCGGCGCAGTCGCTGGTGGTTTGTTCGTGTGGTTCTTTATCGCCGCCCAGGATCGCTGGAAGATCGACGACGTGTTGGGCGTGTGGCCGCTGCATGGCCTGTGCGGCGTGTGGGGTGGCATTGCCTGCGGCATCTTCGGCCAGACGGCATTGGGTGGCCTGGGCGGTGTCAGCCTGGTCAGCCAGTTGATCGGCACTGCCCTTGGTGTGCTGGTCGCGCTGGTCGGTGGCCTGCTGGTGTACGGCGTGATCAAGCGCGTGCACGGACTGCGCCTGAGCCAGGAAGAGGAGTATTACGGCGCGGACCTGTCGATCCACAAGATCGGCGCGGTCAGTCAGGATTGATCGGCTCGTCTGCCTGGCGATAAAAACCGTGCAGCAGGCGGTAGCGGTTGTGTCGCACATCGTCAACCCGCGCCTGCACCTGTTGGTCCGGCAGGCCCAGCAGGATCAGGGCGTGGGAGGCGAGCATCAGGCTTGACTCCAGCAGTTCGGGCACCACTTCGCTGGCGCCTGCGGCCTTCAGTTCAGCCAGTTGGCTGTCATCGCGGGTGCGCACCAGGATCGGCACTTCGGTGTTGATCCGGCGTGCTTCTTTCAACACCACCAGCGCGACGTCGGTGTTGTCCACCGCAATCACCACCAACCGCGCGCGTTCCAGGCCGACCGCACTGAGCAAGGCGCCACGCCGGCAATCACCGTAGTGCACGCTGCTGTCTTCGGTGGCGGCTTCCTGTACCCGTTCCGGGTCGTCATCCAGAGCGATGAATGCCTGTTGTTCCTGGCGTAGAAAGCGCCCGATGGATTGGCCGACGCGACCATAGCCGCAGATCACCGCGTGACCGTGCAGCTCGGCGTTGAGCGCGGTGATGGCTTCCAGTTGTACTTGCTGGTTGGGCTTGCGGTGCAGGCGCAGGGCAATGCCCGGCGCGGCACGCAGCAGCAGCGGCGTCAGTAGCATCGAGCAGAAGGTGGCGGCGAGCAGCAAGCCGTTGAATTCATCCGGGATCAACCGGCTCTGTTGCATCTGTGCCATCAACGCAAAGCAGAACTCGCCGCCTTGGGCCAGCGCCAGGCCGCTGCGCCAGGCGGTTTCGCTGTCGCTGCCGCGCAGCTTGACCAGCGCGGCGACCACACAGCCTTTGACCAGCATCAAGGTGAGGGTCAGGGCGAGGATCAACAGGCTGTGGCTGACGAACAGTTGCAGGTCGATCAGCATGCCGATGCTGACGAAAAACAGCCCCAGCAGGATATCGCGAAACGGACGGATATCTGCCTCGATCTGATGGCGGTAGTGGCTTTCTCCCAGCAGCATGCCGGCCAGGAACGCGCCGAGGGCAGGGGAGAGCCCCAGCAGGTGGGTGAGCCAGGCGGTCAGCAACACAATCACCAGCGCTAGCAGTACAAACAACTCGGCCGAATGGGAGGCGGCGACTTCATGAAACAAGCGCGGCAACAACCAGCGACTGGCGAGCAGCAAGCCGACAAACAACACCACGGTCTTGCCCAGGGTCAGTGGCAGCGCCCAGTACCAGGCTTGTTCACCGGTGCCAGCAAACACCGGCACCAGGGTCAGTAACAGCACCGCTACCACATCCTGGAACAGCAACACGCCAATCGCGTTCTGGCCATGGCTGCTGAAGATTTCACCGAGGCTGGTCAACTCCTTGCTGACGATGGCCGTGGATGACAGCGCCAGCCCTGCGCCCAGTAACAACGCGACGCCTGGCGCCACACCCAGGATCATCAACAAGATGCCCAGCAGCGCCCCGCAGCCCAATACCTGCAAACTGCCCAGGCCAAACACCACGCGGCGCAGGGCGAGCATCTTGGTCAGGGAGAACTCCAGGCCCAGGGAGAACAGCAGGAACACCACGCCCAGTTCGGCGAGGTCGGGCAGCTCTTCGCTGTCATTCACCCAGTCCAGCGCGGTGGGTCCTACGGCCAGGCCGACGCAGAGGTAGCCCAGCACCGGCGGCAATTGTAGCCGGCGAAACAGCGCAATCACCACCAGGGATGAGGCCAGAATGATCAGCAGGTTGGCAAACACACGCATCTCCGTTGCAAGGGGGCAGGCAAAAAGCCGCGAGAATCGCTGAAACAGTTATAGGCCATGGTGACCTGGGTCAGGGTTTTTGGGGGCTGGTTTCTCGCCACAGATTTTCGTCAGGCTTAGAATGTTGGCCTACTTTCTGATCAGGTCCATTCGTCATGCTTCCTGAATGCCAGCTATTCGGCACCCTGGGTTGCCATCTGTGTGAAATCGCCGAAGCCGAAATCATGCCGCTCGTCGAACACGGGTTGTTGGTGGAACTGGTGGATATCGCCGACCCCGACGACCTGACCGAAGCCTACGGCCTGCGGATTCCGGTACTTCGCAGGGTGGACACCGGGGCGGAACTGGATTGGCCATTTGACTCACAACAGGTCGTGACCTTCCTTCGTTGAGTTTATGCGATGGCAGGTTTCCAAATATTACGTTACTGTATGTTTGTACAGCGATTGAATAGAGGGAACGCCCGTGGTGAATGTCGAACAACTGAAAAGCAGCGTCAATCGCATGTCCGCCGATGTCGTGCGCGACGCGGTGAACGAGCTGCGCCTCGATGGCCTGGTCACGGAAGGCAAGACGCCGTTCAACAAAGTGCATTTCAATACCTGCTTTGCCGAGATCGAGGCGCTGTTCCAGCGCGCCGGTTACCACAAGCAGCTGGATGTGGTGGGTTACCAGGGCTTGTTATACGCGTTGTATGATCCGGGTCGCTGGGAAGCCGTGGACGTGCTGCGCTGGCTAAAGGAATTCACCGAGGCCGCCAGTGCCTCGCCGATTCTGCGGGCGGAGTTGGCCAAGGCTTGAGATCCGCCCTAGGCTCAGTCCCGCTCCATGCGGGATAATGCCCGCCGGTTTTCCCAGGCTTCGAGCATTTCATGTCCACTTCCGTTTTTATCCCATCCGAGCACCAAGCCAGTACCCTGTATTTGCCGCCCGGGCCTTGGGCGACAGTGCTCGAGTGCCTGTGCGAGCACTTCCCGGCGATCGGCCGTGAACACTGGATCGACCGCATTGCCCGGGGCCGAGTGCTGGACATCAACGGCAGCCCCATCAGCCTGGCCCTGGCCTACAAGGAAGGCCTGTGCATCTATTACTTTCGCGAAGTGCCCAACGAGAAAGTCATCCCGGTGCAGGAAACCATCCTGTACGCCGACGAACACCTGGTGGTCGCCGACAAACCGCACTTCCTGCCCGTGACCCCCGCCGGTGAATACGTCGAGCAAACGCTGCTGCGGCGCTTGATTCGCCAGTTGGATAACCCATCGCTGGTGCCCCTGCACCGCATCGACCGGCATACGGCGGGGCTGGTGCTGTTCTCGGCCAACCCGGCCAGCCGCTCGGCGTATCAGCAACTGTTTCCCACACGCCAGATCGACAAGTTCTACGAAGCCATCGCTCCGGCCCTGCCGAACCTGACGTTCCCCCTGGTGCATAAAAGCCGCCTGGTCGATGGCGAGCCGTTCTTTCGCATGCAGGAAGGGCCTGGCGCGATTAACACCGAAACGGCGGTGGAAGTGCGCGAAAAAAACGGCGATCTATGGCGCTATGGCCTGTTTCCCGTAACCGGCAAGAAGCACCAGCTACGCGTACACATGACCGCACTCGGCGCGAGTATCTGCAACGATCCGTTCTACCCGAACGTGATCAAGGACGCCGTAGACGACTACGCCAACCCGCTTAAACTGCTGGCCCAGGGTGTGCGGTTTAGCGACCCGGTCACAGGTGTCGAGCGCAATTTCCGCAGCCAGATCACCCTCGACTGGTAACCGCCAGAAACGACAAGGCCCGCGCGAGGCGGGCCTTGATGGCAAACGCTAAGGCTTACAAGTCTTTGACGGTGCGAACCTGATCTTTGTTGATGCGGGTACGCTTGCCGTCAAGTTGTTCGAATTCGTAGAAACCCGAATCTTCGTTGTATTTAGGGGTGTCGACGGCCTGGATTTCGCGGCCGTCATTCAGGGTGATCACTGTCGGCGAGGCACAACCGGCGAGGGTGGCGAGGCCCAGTGCAAGCATGAGAGCGGCGATGGTCCGTTGAGTCATGAGTTTGTCTCCGAGATAATTCTTTTGAATAGCTGACCTTGTGACGCTCACGGCGTCGACAAAGTTCCGGGTGCGAGGTTCATTCTGACACGCCCGGGCGCGTCTGTAACAGCTCCGGCGTATTAAGGTTGGCCAGGCGCGGGTCATCCGCCGGGCACTCCAGGCCCACGCCGCCCAGTTGCAGGAAGAGCTTGCGCGGGCTGCGCTCACCGGCTTGCCAGGCGCTCTCCACCGCGTCCAGCAGGGCGGTGGGGAGGATGCAGATCAGCGGCTCCCAGAACTCACCATGGCGTACCATCACCGGCAGCCGCGGGTTGCGCCGTGCAGTGTCACACAGGCCGGCGAGCAACCCTGCGTCGACGTGCGGCACATCGCACGGCAGTATTAACAGGTGTGTGTGGCGCGCGGCGGCGAGTCCCGCGCGGATACCGGCAAGCGGGCCGGGAAAGTCCGGGCTGTCGTCGTTCACCAGTTGGTCGGCGTACGCGGCGTAGTGCTCCAGGTTGCGGTTGCACGAGATGATCAGGTCATCCGTCAGCGGCCGCACCAGGCGCTGCAGATGGGCGATCAAGGGTTGGCCATGCCATTCCAGCAAGCCTTTGTCCTGGCCGCCCATGCGCTGGCCACGCCCACCGGACAGCAGCAAGACCGAACAGGGCAGTGATGATGAATCGATAGGCATGGCGGTTCCGCAGCGGCAGTAAAAGGGGGGGCTGTGATATAACATCGGGCTGTTCCTTCGACAACCGGACCGTGCCATGAAAGCCAAGGCAGATGCGCCCTTCGTACCCCTGAATATCGCTGTATTGACCGTCAGCGACACCCGCACCCTCGACACCGATACCTCCGGCCAAGTCTTTGTCGACCGCCTCACCGCTGCCGGGCATAACCTGGCCGAACGCGTGCTGCTCAAGGACGACCTCTACAAGATCCGCGCCCAGGTTGCCCACTGGATCGCCGAAGACGTGGTGCAAGTCGTGCTGATCACCGGCGGCACCGGCTTTACCGGCCGTGACAGCACCCCCGAAGCCGTGAGCTGCCTGCTGGACAAGCAGGTCGATGGTTTTGGCGAACTGTTCCGCCAGATCTCCGTGGCGGACATCGGCACCTCTACGGTGCAGTCCCGCGCCCTGGCGGGGCTGGCCAATGGCACCCTGGTGTGCTGCCTGCCAGGTTCCACCAATGCGGTGCGCACCGGCTGGGACGGTATCCTCGCCGAGCAATTGGACAACCGTCACCGTCCGTGCAACTTCGTCCCGCACCTGAAACAGGCCGAGCCTTGTGAATCCCGTGGGTAAGCCGGGCAAGACCGGCGCCCTGATGCCGGTGGAAGACGCCTTGGCGCAACTGCTGGCCATGGCCGAAGCCGCACCGATCCGCGAGCAGGAAACCTTGCCCCTTGCGCACTGCGACGGGCGTGTATTGGCCCTGGACCTGGTCTCCACTCTCGACCTGCCACCCTGGCCGAACAGCGCCATGGACGGCTATGCCGTGCGTCTGTCGGACTGGACTGGCGAGCCCCTGGTGGTCAGTCAGCGCATCTTCGCAGGCCAGGCGCCGCAACCCTTGGCTGCGGGCACCTGCGCGCGCATCTTTACCGGCGCCCCGGTACCCGAAGGCGCCGACTGCGTGGAGATGCAGGAAAACGCCGTGGTCCATGCCGACGAGCGCGTGAGCTTCACCGAACCCCTGCACCTCGACCAGAACATCCGTCCACAAGGCCAGGAAACCACTGCAGGCGAGCTGGTTTTGTCGGCAGGTACGCGCCTGGGTCCGATTGAACTCGGACTTGCCGCCTCCCTGGGTCGTGACCGCCTGGACCTGGTGTGCCGCCCGCGTGTGGCGGTGCTGTCCACCGGTGATGAGCTGATCGAGCCGGGCTTGCCACTGGGGCCGGGCCAGATCTACAACAGCAATCGGCGGGTGCTGTGCTCGTGGTTGACTCGTATTGGCTGTGAAGTGATCGACGCCGGCATCCTGCCCGACGACCTTGAGCAAACCCGTACGCGCCTGGGCGACCTGGGCAGTGTCGACCTGATCCTGTCGACCGGCGGCGTGTCGGTGGGCGAGGCGGATTTCCTCGGCATTGCCCTGCGCGAAGAGGGCGAACTGGCCCTGTGGAAACTGGCGATCAAGCCGGGCAAGCCGCTGACGTTCGGGCATTTTCGTGGCGTGCCGGTGATCGGCCTGCCAGGCAATCCGGCGTCGACGCTGGTGACCTTTGCGCTGTTGGCCCGGCCTTATCTGCTGCGCCGCCAAGGTGTGCAGGATGTCGAACCGTTGCGTTTCGAAGTGCCGGTGGGCTTCACCTGGCCTAAACCTGGCAACCGCCGCGAGTACCTGCGTGGTCGCATCGAACAGGGCAAGGCGATCATCTACCGCAACCAGAGCTCCGGTGTACTGCGCAGCGCGGCGTGGGCGGAGGGGTTTGTCGAGGTGTTGGAAGGCACGACGCTGGCTATCGGCGATCGGGCCAACTTCATTCCGTTGAGTGAGGTATTTGGCTGACACACAATTCACCGGTGGCGGGGGCACACTCAAGATAAGTCCTATGAGCCATCCAGAACGGGCAGGTTAATTTTCTGAGTCTTGGTTACTGGAGGCCTGACGATGACTATTCAACCTGCTACTTCCGTTCCTGGCGTGGCGGCACCTGCTCGCGCCGAACCCGGCTTGCCCGCTGCAGCGTCAATCAATTCAAGCACTGCACGTGGGGTTTTGAATCAACTGATCGGCAGGCCGCTTTCCGAAAATACTTATCGGGAGCGGCTTGCCTGCATGATCGCCGATCCGAGTATTACCTCCTGGCAGGCGCTGACGCGTGATCCTGGGCAGTTGCAACGATTGCAGGACAATGAACGGCTGCGGTGGGCCGACCCGGCTGCGGCTGACGAAACCTTGCCGACACTGGCACAGGCTCTGGGCAAGAAAAATGTCTGGCTGCCTGAGGTGGACAGCCTCAATGCCAACATCCTTAAGAACCTGACCGCACAGGTGGCAGAAAAATACCTGACGCAATTCCAGTCCATTCTTCAAGACCCGGCACCTGCCTTGTCGCAGGATGTCTCGATAGTTCGGGGTGCGCCATCAGCGGGTAAAACCACCTTTCTCACCGGCCAGTTCGCGCTCAACACCGATATTGTCAAGAACATGATCCAAAACCGTATGCCCGGCACGAGCATGTTGCAGGTGCATGACCAGGGCGCGGCGTTGGTTCAGCAGTTCATTAGCTCCATGGAAAAGCGCCTGGGGCAGCCACTGACGCGGGATGCGTTGTACCTGTGGCCAAACGATTTCAACCAGAAAATAGCCGATATCGCACGCTTGAGCCAGGAATCCAAGTTGCATTTCCACGATATCCAGGTGGACCTCGCGACTTTGTGCTGTCGGATTCTCAAGCGCGGCACCGATGAGGCGGTGATGGACTTCAATGTCCTGAGCCAGTTTTTCAGTGCGGGTCTGGAGCATCGTGGCCCGAGTATCGAGTCGGTCAAGAACAGTCAGGACAGGCTTAAGGAGTATTCACTGTCGGCCTGGAACGGTCAGCAGAATGTGCTCGTTGCTCAACGCGCACCCGGTGCCAAGGATTTTGTGATCAAGGATCAAGCCCTGTTCGATAAGGTCACTGCCCGGGATAGCCGTTCCATACAGGCAGAGGTAGAGAGTGTTCGCAACACCGTGATTGACGCGCCGTTCATCGAGGCCTTCACCGCGCCACTTCCGCCTGCGCAGGCGAGTGCGTTTGGTGCGGCATTGCGGCGGTATGAGGGGCTGACGTTTGAGCAGGCGTTGAAACAACACGCTCAGCGCAAGCCGGTTGCCACCTCGGTAGCGGCCCGCATGTTGGCCGGTGTGGTGCCGGGCTGATTCAGTAGTCATCCCCGCGTTCGGTCACGTCGCGCTCTACCGGTGCGGTGTGCGGGTCATACCCCATCGGGAACTTGCCCTTCAACGTCCAGGCAAACGCAATGATCTCGGCAATCGTGCGGTACAGCTCCTCGGGAATACTGTCGCCCAGCTCCATCCGTGCCAGCAGCTTGACCAGTTCGGCGTTTTCGTAGATCGGTACTTCATTTTCCCGCGCCAGCTTCAGGATGGCTTCGGCCAGGGCGTCATCGCCCTTGGCCGTCAGCGTAGGTGCCTGCTGGCCGTCGTATTTGAGGGCAATCGCCTGGCGCGGCGGTGTTGGGTTCTTCATGCGGTTTCATCCACCCAGCGTTGTTCCAGTCCGGTTTTCGGCCCGCGCGGTGGGGTGCCGAGGTGGCAGTCGAGGTCGCCGACGTTGATGCCCGAGGTCACCAGGCGTTCGCGCAGGGTACCCAGGTGGCTTTCGATCAGGCTGGCGGTGAAGGGGCGGGAGGCCCACAGCTGGCTGGAGAGTTTGCCCTGGCTCAATTGTGCCTGGACCTGCAATGGCCCGAGCGGCTCCATGTCGAAAGCCAGTTCGACGCGCCAGAGCATCTGCTTGGCGTCCTTCTTCTCCTTGCGTTCGGGCTGGTCCTTGTCCGGTGCCGGTTCTTCGCGCTGGAACTTGACCTGCAACGGCACGATGTCCTGCAACGTGCGCATGGGGATTTCCAGTTGCCAGGTGGTTTGCAAGCGGCCGTCGGCAGTCGTGCCGGTCTGTTCCAGGCTCGACAGCTGATGGCTTTGCAGGCGTGAGATGGCTCCGGCGGCCAGGCGCAGCAGGTTTTCCAGGTCGCCTTCGCCTTCCAGTTTCGCCATCAACCGTTCGGGCAGCGGGAAGCTGGCAGGTATCTGGCGGGCGCTGACTTGGCCGAGGGTATTCAAAGGGCTGCGCACGAAGTTGGGCAGTGCCTGGGCCAGGGTGTTGGCGGCGAGGATCGCTGTCATGTTGGTGCTGGCGGGCAGGGCGGGCAACAGGTCCGCGACCAGGCGCAGCAACGCTCCCTTCATGTCCAACGGCGGAATTTGCGGGTTCTGCCCGGCGAGCAGCTTGGCTTCAAGGAAGGCGCCGCTGTTCTGGATGACTTGCGCCAGTACCTTGGGGTTACTGACCTGCGCCAGGTCCGGCAGTGCGGCCAGCAGGCGGTCGGCGGCGGCGCGCAGGTCGGCGGAAGTACTGTCGCCGCGTGGCAGGTTTTGCAGGGCGGTGAGGACTGCATCCAGCGAGCCCTGGCGACTCTGTTGGGTCGACAGTTGCTGGCTGACGGCCAGTTGATCCTTGAGCCCGCTCAGCGGCACAAAGCTCAGGGCCTGCGCGTTCTGCACCACGGCGCTGAGCAGGCTGCCGACGCGCAGGGGCTGAGGGCTTTCCACGGTCAGGGTCGCGCCCGCCAGGGCGTTGTTGAGCACAGTGACCAGCGAGCGGTAGATCGCCGGCTGCGCCGTGCCCTGGGGCAGCATCTGGGTGGTCAGCACCTTGGCCTGCAACAGCGTGCCTACCGGCATCTGGTTTGTGTCAATGCGGGTGAGGGCGGCGACATTGGCGCTCAAGGCCTGCTGCAGGCTGAGGGTCAGGTTGCCCGCAGTCGTCTGGCTCACTGCCACATTGCTGCCCAGCGGCAGTGGTTGGGGACTGCTGGCCTGTACCAGGGTCTGGCGGCCGCCTTCCAGGGTCAATTTGAGCAGCAACTGGAAGACTTCCCCGCCTTGTTTCAGGGCGATGACTTCAGCGTTCGCGGTTTTGCCAGGGTCGATCAGGCCGATCTGCGGCTCCAGCAGTTTCAGCAACTCGCCGGCCGCGGGTGCGGGGCCAGGCCCGGCTGTCGGGGCGGGTGCAAGCGTAGGAAGGTTGATCTCACCGGTCATCGCGCGCGTCGTCTCTGGGGAAATTGCCCTCTTTAGAGTAGGGCATCACATGTATAATGCCGCCCGTCTGCAACGAGAGCGGTAAAAACCTCACAACTATTTGATCCAGCTCTCTAAAATCGGTCGCCAAAGCCGTTATTGTGCATTTCTCTTTAACGGCCGCTGCACCGCCGACTTGAACCGTAAAGGCCCGCGATCTTTTGACCAGCCCTCTTCTTGAAGCCGTAGCGCTTGCCTGTGAACGCGACCTGCGCCTGCTGTTCGAGCACCTCGAACTGCGGCTCAAGGGCGGCGACATGGTGCAGATCAGCGGCCCCAACGGCAGCGGCAAGACCAGTTTGCTGCGCCTGCTGGCCGGGCTGATGCAGCCGACCGCCGGTGAGGTTCGACTCAACGGCAAGCCCCTCAGCGAACAACGCAGCGAACTTGCCCGCAACCTGGTGTGGATCGGCCACGCCGCCGGCATCAAGGACGTACTGACCGCCGAGGAAAACCTCAGTTGGCTCAGCGCCCTGCATCATCCCGCTTCCCGCGATGCCATCTGGCAGGCCCTGGCCGCTGTCGGCCTGAAGGGTTTCGAGGACATTCCCTGTCACACCTTGTCCGCCGGCCAGCAGCGCCGCGTGGCCCTGGCGCGTTTGTATCTGCCCGGCCCGCCGCTGTGGATTCTCGACGAACCCTTCACCGCCCTCGATAAACAGGGCGTCGCCCAGTTGGAAGAGCACCTGGCCCGGCATTGCGAGCAGGGCGGTCTGGTCGTTCTCACCACTCATCACACGCTCAATCGCGTGCCCGCCGGTTATCGTGACTTGGACCTGGGGCGGTGGTCGCTATGAGCGTATTCGGCCTGTTGGTTGCCCGCGAAGCACGCTTGCTCTGCCGTCGCCCGGCCGAACTGGCCAACCCGCTGGTGTTCTTTGCGATTGTCATCGCGCTGTTCCCGCTGGCGGTTGGCCCCGAGACTAAACTGTTGCAAACCTTGTCCCCAGGACTGGTGTGGGTGGCCGCGCTTTTATCGGTCCTGCTCTCGCTGGACGGGCTGTTTCGCAGTGATTTCGAAGACGGTTCCCTGGAACAGTGGGTCCTTTCGTCGCACCCCCTGCCACTTCTGGTTCTGGCCAAGGTACTGGCACACTGGGCTTTTTCCGGCCTCGCGCTAGTCTTGCTCTCGCCGCTGCTGGCGATGATGCTCGGGTTGCCCACCGAATGCCTGCCGATCCTGCTGCTGAGCCTGTTGCTCGGTACGCCGGTGCTCAGCCTGTTGGGCGCGGTAGGCGCGGCATTGACCGTGGGTTTGAAGCGGGGCGGCCTGCTGCTGGCCCTGTTGATTCTGCCTTTGTACATCCCGGTATTGATCCTGGGCAGCGGTGCCTTGCAAGCCGCGCTCATGGGCATCCCAGCGACCGGTTACCTGTTGTGGCTGGGTAGCCTGACCGCCCTGGCGGTCACCCTGACACCCTTTGCTATAGCGGCCGGCCTGAAGATCAGCGTCGGCGAATAATGAGGTCTGGTTAAGCGTTGTCTTAACCAGTAAAGACCCTAAGCTTTTCGCAACGACGAAAAGCAACCGTGATGGAAACAGCAATGAACTGGACCTGGTTTCACAAGCTCGGCTCGCCCAAATGGTTCTATGGCATCAGCGGCAAGCTGTTGCCGTGGTTGAGCGTAGCTGCCGTGTTGCTGATCGGCATCGGCCTGGTCTGGGGTCTGGCCTTCGCGCCGCCGGACTACCAGCAAGGCAACAGCTTTCGCATCATTTATATCCACGTACCTGCCGCGATGCTGGCCCAGTCCTGCTACGTGATGCTGGCGGTGTGCGGCATTGTCGGCCTGGTGTGGAAGATGAAACTGGCGGATGTGGCCCTGCAATGCGCCGCGCCCATCGGCGCCTGGATGACCGCCGTGGCGCTGGTCACCGGCGCGATCTGGGGCAAGCCCACCTGGGGCTCGTGGTGGGTGTGGGATGCGCGACTAACGTCCATGTTGATCCTGCTGTTCCTGTACTTCGGTCTGATTGCCCTGGGCAACGCGATCAGCAATCGTGACAGCGCCGCCAAGGCTTGCGCGGTGCTGGCGATTGTCGGCGTGATCAACATCCCGATCATCAAATACTCGGTGGAGTGGTGGAACACCCTGCACCAGGGCGCCACCTTCACCCTCACCGAAAAACCGGCGATGCCCGTGGAAATGTGGGCGCCGCTGCTGCTGATGGTGCTGGGGTTCTACTGCTTCTTCGGCGCCGTGCTGCTGCTGCGCATGCGCCTCGAAGTGCTCAAGCGTGAAGCCCGTACCAGTTGGGTCAAGGCCGAAGTGCAAAGCAGCCTGGGAGCGCGTGGATGAGTTTTGCTTCTTTCAGCGAGTTTCTCGCCATGGGCCATCACGGCCTGTACGTCTGGACCGCCTATGGCATCTGCCTGGCGGTGCTGGCCCTCAACGTCGCCGCGCCGATCCTGGCCCGCAAGCGTTACCTGCAACAAGAGGCGCGTCGTTTGCGCCGGGAGACCGAAAAGTGAATCCGCTGCGTAGAAAGCGTCTGTTGATCATCCTTGCCATCCTGGTGGGCGTCGGCATTGCCGTGGGCCTTGCCTTGAGCGCCTTGCAACAGAACATCAACCTGTTCTACACCCCGACTCAGATCGCCAACGGCGAAGCGCCGGTGGACACGCGGATTCGCGCCGGCGGCATGGTGGAGAAGGGCTCGCTGAAACGCTCTGCCGACTCCCTCTACGTCACCTTCGTGGTCACCGACTTCAACAAAGCCGTGACCATCACCTACCGCGGCATCCTCCCGGACCTGTTCCGTGAAGGCCAGGGCATTGTCGCCCTGGGCAAACTCAACGCTGACGGCGTGGTCGTGGCCGATGAAGTGCTGGCCAAGCACGATGAGAAATACATGCCGCCGGAAGTCACCAAGGCGTTGAAAGACAGCGGCCAGTCGGCTCCAACACCTGCCAAGGAGGGCTAAGCCATGACGTCCGCACTGTTTATTCCGGAGCTGGGCCAGTTGGCGATGATCCTCGCCCTGTGCTTTGCCATCGTCCAGGCCGTGGTGCCGTTGCTCGGTGCCTGGCGTGGCGACCGTTTGTGGATGAGCCTGGCGCAACCGGCGGCCTGGGGCCAGTTTGCTTTCCTGCTGTTCGCGTTTGGCTGCCTGACCTATGCCTTCATGACCGACGACTTTTCCGTCGCCTATGTGGCCAACAACTCCAACAGCGCGTTGCCCTGGTACTTCAAGTTCAGCGCCGTGTGGGGTGCCCACGAAGGCTCGCTGCTGCTGTGGGCGCTGATCCTCGGCGGCTGGACCTTTGCCGTGTCGGTGTTCTCGCGCCAACTGCCGCAAGTGATGCTGGCCCGGGTGCTGGCGGTGATGGGCATGATCAGCATCGGCTTCCTGTTGTTCCTGATCATGACCTCCAACCCGTTCAGCCGCATCCTGCCGCAGATCCCGGCGGACGGGCATGACCTCAACCCCTTGCTGCAAGACATCGGCCTGATCGTGCACCCGCCGATGCTCTACATGGGCTACGTGGGTTTCTCCGTGGCTTTTGCCTTCGCCATTGCCGCGTTGCTGGGTGGGCGCCTCGATGCGGCCTGGGCGCGCTGGTCTCGGCCCTGGACCATCGTCGCCTGGGCGTTCCTCGGGATCGGCATCACCCTGGGTTCGTGGTGGGCTTACTACGAACTCGGCTGGGGCGGTTGGTGGTTCTGGGACCCGGTGGAAAACGCCTCCTTCATGCCCTGGCTGGTGGGTACGGCGCTGATTCACTCGCTGGCCGTCACCGAGAAGCGTGGCGTGTTCAAGAGCTGGACCGTGTTGTTGGCCATCGCCGCGTTTTCCCTCAGCCTGCTCGGCACCTTCCTCGTGCGTTCGGGGGTGCTGACGTCGGTGCATGCGTTTGCGTCCGACCCGGAGCGCGGCGTGTTCATCCTGATCTTCCTGCTGTTTGTGGTCGGCGGCTCCCTGACCCTGTTCGCCCTGCGTGCCCCGGTGGTCAAGAGCCAGGTCGGCTTCAACCTGTGGTCGCGGGAAACCCTGCTGCTGGGCAATAACCTGGTGCTGGTGGTGGCCGCGTCGATGATCCTGCTCGGCACCTTGTATCCGCTGGTGCTGGATGCCCTGAGTGGCGCCAAATTGTCGGTCGGCCCGCCGTACTTCAACGCATTGTTCATCCCGTTGATGGGCCTGTTGATGGTGGTAATGGCGGTCGGCGTGCTGGTGCGCTGGAAAGACACCCCGGTCAAATGGCTGGCCGGCATGCTGATGCCGGTGCTGCTGGGCAGTGTGGCCCTGGCGGTGATCGCCGGGTTTGCCTACGGCGACTTCAACTGGGCGGTGCTCGCCACCTTCCTGCTCGCCGCCTGGGTGTTGCTGGCCGGCGTGCGCGATATCTTCGACAAAACCCGCCACAAAGGCCTGATCCAGGGCCTGCCAACCCTGACCCGCAGCTACTGGGGCATGCAGGTCGCCCACATCGGCATCGCCGTGTGCGCCCTCGGTGTGGTGCTGTCCAGCCAGAACAGTGCTGAACGCGACCTGCGCCTGGCGCCGGGCGAGTCCATGGACCTGGCCGGTTACCACTTCATCTTCGAAGGCGCCAGGCACTTCGAAGGGCCGAACTTCACCTCCGACAAAGGCACCGTGCGCGTCGTGCGCAACGGCAAGGAGGTGGCGGTGCTGCACCCGGAAAAACGCCTGTACACCGTGCAGAGCTCGATGATGACCGAAGCCGGGATCGACGCCGGTTTCACCCGTGACCTCTACGTCGCATTGGGTGAGCCGCTGGGCGACGGCGCCTGGGCCGTGCGGGTGCATGTGAAGCCGTTTGTGCGCTGGATCTGGTTCGGCGGCTTGCTCACGGGCTTTGGTGGTTTGCTCGCCGCGCTGGACCGGCGTTATCGGGTCAAAGTGAAAAGCCGGGTGCGTGAAGCCCTCGGCCTGCAAGGAGCGGCGGCATGAAGCGTTGGTTGATGGTGGTACCGCTGGCGATGTTTCTGGTGGTGGCGGTATTCCTGTATCGCGGGCTGTACCTGGACCCTGCCGAGCTGCCTTCGGCGATGATCGGCAAACAGTTCCCGGCGTTCAGCCTGCCGACCGTGCAGGGCGACAAGACCCTGACCCAGGCCGACCTGTTGGGCAAGCCGGCGCTGGTCAACGTGTGGGGCACCTGGTGCATCTCCTGCCGCGTCGAACACCCGGTGCTGAACAAGCTGGCCGAGAAGGGCGTGGTGATCTACGGCATCAACTACAAGGACGACAATGCCGCCGCCTTGAAATGGCTGGCGGAGTTCCATAACCCGTACCAGTTGGATATCCGCGATGAAGACGGCAACCTCGGTCTGAACCTCGGTGTTTACGGCGCTCCGGAAACCTTCTTTATCGATGCCAAGGGCGTGATCCGCGACAAGTACGTCGGCGTGATCGACGAGGTGGTCTGGCGCGAGCAACTGGCCGCCAAGTACCAGGCCCTGGTCGATGAGGCCAAGCCATGAAGCGTCTGTTAGCTGCTGCGGTCCTGGCGCTCGGATTGGCCGGTGTGGCCCACGCCGCCATCGACACCTACGAATTCGCCAACGACGCCGAGCGCGAGCGTTTCCGCGACCTGACCAAGGAACTGCGCTGCCCCAAGTGCCAGAACCAGGACATCGCCGACTCCAACGCGCCGATTGCCGCCGACCTGCGCAAAGAGATTTTCCGCATGCTGGGGGAGGGCAAGGACAACCAGCAGATCATCGATTTCATGGTCGACCGCTACGGTGATTTCGTGCGCTACAAACCGGCCCTCACCGGCAAGACCGCGCTGCTCTGGTTCGGCCCTGCCGGGCTGTTGCTGGCCGGCGTTGTGGTAATGGCGGTGATCGTGCGCCGCCGCCGCGCCGCGCCGACCGATGGTTCCGACGCGCTGTCCCTGGATGAGCGTAAACGCCTCGACCAATTGCTGGACACCAAGACTGATGATTGATTTCTGGCTCGCAGCCGGCCTGCTGCTTCTGATTGCCCTGAGTTTCCTGTTGATCCCTGTCCTGCGCGGCCGCCGTGCCCAGCGTGAAGAGGACCGCACCGCGCTGAACGTGGCGCTGTACCAGGAACGCGTCGCCGAGCTGCAAGTGCAGCAGGAGGAAGGCGTGTTGAATCCTGCGCAACTCGACACCGGCCGCGCCGAAGCTGCCCGCGAATTGCTGGCCGATACCGAAGGCGTGGAAAAGCCCCGTGAGTCGCGCCTGGGCAAGCCGCTGCCCTTGTTGGCGGCGTTTCTGGTGCCGGTCCTCGGCGTTGCCCTGTACTTGCACTATGGGGCCAGCGACAAGGTCGAACTGACCCGCGAATTCTCCCAGCCGCCGGTGTCCATGGAGGACATGACCCAGCGCCTGGAACGGGCCGCCGCTGCCCAGCCGGATTCGGCGGAAGGCCTGTACTTCCTCGGTCGCGCCTACATGGCCCAGGACCGCTCCGCCGATGCCGCGAAAGTCTTCGAGCGCACCGTGGCCCTGGCCGGGCGTCAACCGGAGTTGCTCGGCCAGTGGGCCCAGGCGCAGTACTTTGCCGACAACAAACAATGGTCGCCCAAGGTCCAGGCCCTGACCGACGAAGCCTTGAAGCTCGATCCGAAGGAAGTCACCAGCCTCGGCCTGCTGGGTATCGCTGCCTTTGAAGGTCAGCGTTATCAAGAGGCGATCGACTACTGGAATCGATTGCTGGCCCAACTGCCACCGCAAGACAACTCCCGCGCCGCCCTGCAAGGCGGTATCGACCGCGCGGCCGAGAAGCTCAAGGAAAGCGGCGGCACGGTTGCGCAGAAGGCCGTGATGAAAGTCCGCGTGGACCTGTCCGCCGAGGCGAAGGCCAAAGCCCTGCCCACCGACAGCGTGTTCATCTTCGCCCGCGCCGTCAGTGGCCCGCCGGCTCCCTTGGCGGCCAAGCGCGTCACTGTCGCCGAACTGCCGATCACCGTTGAACTGGGCGATGCCGACGCGATGATGCCGCAATTGAAACTGTCCAACTTCCCCGAAGTCCAACTGGTTGCGCGCATATCCCGGGCCGGTCAGCCGACCACTGGCGAGTGGATCGGCCGCAGCCAACCCTTGGCCAGCAGTACCACTGCCTTGCAGCAGCTGACCATCGACAGTCCGGACCAGTAAACCGAGGAAACGCCCATGACCGCATTTGCACGCATCACCCTGCTCAGCCTGGTATTGGGCCTGAGCGCTTGTGCGGTCCACCGCCCACCTCCGGCACCTACCGGCCCGACCATTCCACCGTCCCCGTCGACCCAACCGAGCACCAAACCGTCCGGCCCGGTGACCCCGCCGCCGAAGCCCGTGCCGACCAAGTCGCCGACGTTTGCGCCACCTCCGGGCGCCGCCAGCCACTGGGACGGCAAGATGCAGGTGTATGTACTGGACGACCAGCCCGACACCTTCTATCGCCAGCGCACGTATTACCGCTGGAGCAACGGCTGGAGCCGCTCGATCAGCCCGAACGGGCCGTGGGAAGACACCGACGTGCAGGGTGTGCCGCCGGGGTTGAGCAAGCAGTACGCGCAATGACAAAAGGCGACCTATTACACAGGTCGCCTTTTTTTTGCGCTTTGAAATCCGCTCTTTCAAACACTGGAGATCAAAGAAAGGTGGGAGGGGCTTGCCCCCGATGGGAGTGTGCTTTCAGATTCAGGCGGCGAAGGGCTGCCAGACGCTGAACATGAAAGTGTCGAGGGGGGGCGCCGAACGTGGTGCGCGACGCGTCGCACTCCGGTAATGTGACCGCCGCCGGCCTGGCGGCCGGGGGCTTGCTGGATATACTTAGCGGCAGGGCTGGAGGACCGTGGCGAGACTGCCCTCGGCCCGCGCGAAGACCGGGTCCAGGCCCGCCGCCGCGAAGGGGCGCCTGTAGCGCAATACGTATGACGACAAGCGAAGAGGGGGTTCTGATGGCAGGCAGGTTGATCTATCTCATCGGGCCTTCGGGCTCGGGCAAGGACAGCCTGCTGGATGCCGCACGCCCACGTTTGGCCGAGCGCGGCTGCCGCATTGTACGCCGCGTGATCACTCGCTCGCCGGAGTCGGTGGGCGAAGCGGCGCAAGGGGTGAGCCCGGAGCGGTTTGCGCAGATGCAGGCCGAGGGTGCGTTTGCCCTCAGTTGGCAGGCGAATGGCTTGTCCTACGGCATTCCCAGGGTGATTGACGACTGGCTGGCAGCGGGGGACGACGTACTGGTCAACGGCTCCCGTGCACACCTGGCGCAGACCCGCGAGCGCTATCCGACGTCGCTGGTGTTGCTGTTGACGGTGGACCAGGCCGTGTTGCGCCAACGCTTGATCGCACGGGGCCGTGAGGCGTTGGCGGATATCGAAGCGCGCCTGGCACGCAATGCGCGGTTCACCGCCGAGCTGATCGCCGGTAATGGCGCGGGGTTGTTCGTGCTGGATAACTCCGGGCCGCTGGACCACACGGTCGAGCGCCTGCTGTGTTGCCTCGACCACGGGCATTCGGCATGCGCTTGACCTCGCGCGGCACCGGCCCACGGATGGCGCTAGGTCATTAACCCTTCAACATAGTTGATAAACGCCTTGGCCTTGGCACTCGGCATCCGACCCGTCGGCAATACCGCCCAGAGATCCTTGGGAGGCAGTTCCCAATCGGTCAACACAGCTTTCACCTCCCCCCTGGCCAATTCCGGCGAGAACATCCATTCAGACGTCATCGCCAGGCCGTGGTGGGCGAGTACGCCTGCGCGCAAGCCTTCCGACGAAGTGACGCGCAAGCGCCCACGGGCGGCTATCGCCTGTTCGTGCGGGCCTTGTTTGAACGACCAGAGCGGGCTTTCTCCGAGGCTGTAGATCACGGCCTGGTGGTTGAGGATATCCGCCGGGCTTTGTGGCTCGCCGAAACGTTCGAAGTAGGCCGGTGTACCGAACACCCGGCTCGGGCTTTGGCCAAGCCGGCGAGCAGTGAGGCCGGAATCGCTCAGGTTGCCGATACGCAGGGCAACGTCGATGCCGTCTTCAACCAGGTTGAGGAGGCGGTCGTCAAGCAACACGTCGATGTTCAGGCCGGGGTGTTGGTCCAGGAACGGTCCCAGGTTAGGAATGATCCGCATACGGGAGAACGTCACGCCGGCGCTGACCCGCAGGTTGCCCGTCAAGCCAGCGCCTGCGCCACGGGCGGCCTCGTCAGCTTCGTCGGCTTCGAAAATGGCGCTCTTGGCTTTCTCGAAAAATGCCAGGCCTGCCTCGGTAGGGGTCAGGCCCCTGGTCGAGCGCAGTAACAACCGCACGGCCAGGCGGCCCTCCAACTGCGCGATGCTTTTGGAGACGGCGGGCTGGCCTACGCCCAGTCGTTTGGCGGCGGCCGAGAAGGAGCCGGTCTCGACGACGTGAACGAAGGTTTCCATGGCAGTGAGACGGTCCATCGGATGTTCCTGTTGACTGGGCGGCGCTCAAGCCTAAGGCGCTGGGCTAGCGGTGTCATGCGTTTCCCGTGGTGAGCCGTTGAGTTTTCAATATTCGGTAAAACAGCCGTCAGTCAGACATGCGCATTTTGTGCTTGAGTAAAGATAACTCTAGAGTTACTTTTATTCGGGCCAAGCCAAGGAGGCTGGGGTGCAAAGCAGGCTATTGATCAAGGAACTGCAAGACGCGGGTTGGGTATTGGATCGGGTAACGGGCAGTCATCACATTTTTATCCATCGTTATAGCCTGTACACAATCCTGGTACCCCACCCCAAGAAGGACCTGCCACTGGGCACCCTCAGAAGCATCAGGAAACGCGCCGGGCTGTTTGATTTTTAAGGAGAGCATTCATGCAATACCCAATCTGTATCGAATGGGGCGATGACTTCACCGCCACCGGTATCCAGATCCCCGATATCCCCGGTGCAGTCACCGCCGGGGACAGTTTTGAAGAGGCCTACAACGCGGCCGTGGAAGTTGCGCACATCATGCTGCAAGAGATCGCCGCAGAAGGTGGGACGATTCCGATGCCAACGTCGGTCGCCCGTTATCATGCCCATGAGGACTACGCCGGGATGGGCTGGGGCATGTTGGAGTTGGACGTCACGCCCTACCTGGGTAAGACCGAGAAGGTCAATGTGACCCTGCCCGGTTATGTCATCCAGCGCATCGACCGCTATGTGCGGGAGCACAAGGTCAAAAGCCGCTCGTCATTCCTGGCGGACGCAGCGTTGGAAAAATTGGTGCGATCCTAGGGCGATCAGGCGGTGTCAGGGAGGGGGCGCGTGCGTTGTCGGATGAGCACGGTTTTTCTGCCCGCCTTTTTTCAGGCATGTTTGAGTGAGTTTCCTCATGTTTGAAATTAAGATTTTGATTAAGTTAAGGGGGTGTTTTACAAGATTTTTTCCTTGAAAAATCAACTTCATAGTGTTGTTGGTATTTCGGAGAAGATCGGTTGTTAAGTGATTTTTTGTGTTTTCTTTGCAGGGGTGTTTATTAAGTATCGTTGAAAATAACTCGCGCTGGTGAAGGTGTCGTTAATTTGAGAATTTAATCGCCTGCCAATGGACTGGTCAGCGTTGGTATTTCTCATGCATGGACGAATGGCTGTTCACTGTTCAGAGTATTCATGGTTATGCACTTTCCTGTCCGACAAACTTCACTGCAACCCCCTGTTCACCCGTCGCATTCCCTTTTGTCAGTGTTTGATAACGACGCCTTGCACTGGACAAGCAACAAGAGATCGTTTAGCACCGCGCAGGCGGCCAAACATATCACTCGAGGTAACTTCAAGTTTCATGATCGAGATCGAGACAATAAAGTCGTGGTGGGCTTTAGTTTTTCCGGCGCCTTTACTGCGGCCCAGAAAGAGCACGCCAGGCGGGCATTGAAGGCTTATGCCGATGTCGCCAACATTTCCTTTGTTGAAAACAGTGCCCAGGTAGATGGCTCTATTGTCATCCGAGGCGTGCCAGGCTCCTGGTCGGGCAGCGCAGGTTTTCCCAACCAATACCAATCGAGCGTAACGGCGAATGTGGGAACGGCAGGCGCGGGCGCCAATCCTGAAGTGGGCAGTCATTTTCTGTCCTTGTTGGCCCATGAGTTGGGGCACACCTTGGGCCTGCAACATCCGGGCGCTTACGACGGCGGTGGCACTTACGAGGCCAATGCCGATTATGCGCAGGATACGAAGGCCCGCAGTGTCATGAGCTATTGGTCGGAGCGCAAACAGCCGGGGCATGACTTCAACGAACGACAACCCGCAGCACCCATGATGGACGATATCGCGGCGCTCCAGCGCTCGTACGGGGCGAATAAGCGCACCCGTGCCACCGACACCGTGTATGGGTTCAACTCCAATGCCAATCGTGCGCACTACAGCCTCAGTCGCGACCGCGACAAACCCGTCTTCTGCGTCTGGGATGGCGGAGGCGAGGACACCCTGGATTTTTCCGGCTTTGCCAATAAACAAAACATCAACCTCAATGCCGAGGCGTTTTCCGATGTGGGAGGGCTGCGGGGGAATGTGTCGATCGCCAAGGGGGTAGTCGTTGAGAACGCTATTGGGGGCTCCAACAGTGATGTGTTGACGGGTAACAGCGCCAATAACCGCTTGAAGGGGGCTGGCGGCAGCGACACGCTCCGTGGTGGCGCGGGCGCCGACACGTTTGTATACGACCGCGCCAGCGACTCAACACCGCAGGCCCCCGATGTTATTCAGGATTTCACCAGCGGCAGCGACAAAATCGACGTCGCCGGTGTTCTGCGCGAGGCGGGGCTCACGTCGCTGAACTTCACGGATAGCTTCAGCGGGCGTGCCGGCGACGCGGTGCTCAGTCACGACACCACAACCGGGCGCTCCACACTGGCCGTGGATACCCAGGGGGATGGCACGGCAGACCTGTTGATCAGCGGCCATGGCCAAATCAAACAGGAGGATGTGATCTGGAGCGGAAAGGGGGAGGCCGCACCCGTTACGCCCGATCAAACGGCTGACCCCACGCCGGAACCGGACTCGGATCCCGTGTCTGACTCAACTTCAGAGCCTGATCCGCTGCCAACGCCTAGGCCTGCACCCTGGTTTGGATCGCGGGTGGGCAAACAGATAGTTTCAGGGATCTCTCACGTCGCGAACTGGATATTTGGATGGTTCAGGTGAACGCTTGGGGGCCGTTGTCAGTTGCAAGTATTTTCGAACGTCAGGTGATGTGTGAGTTTTTATCAGTTTGTTTATAACGAATGTTCGGTGTTTCAATTGGTATGGTTCAAGTGCTTGTTTGGCGTATTTTCCTATGCGAATTTATTCGTGTATTCATGGTTTGCTTGTTTGCAAATAATTTATGTGGATATTAATTGTTGTTTCATTTTTTAAAAGCCTAGCGAGTTGCTCATGAAACTATCAAGCGTTCCGCCTGTTGCGCACAGTGGCAGGATTGTTAATGGTGACACTTTAACAACAGGTGGCCACCCCAATTCATACACGACCGATCAAGCTGCGAAACATCTCGTGCGAGGAGATTTCAAATGGCGAGATCGTAATGACGACAAAAAAATAGACCTGTCGTATACCTTGGACTCTCGATTCACCCCTCACCAGAAATTGCGCATCAGGGAGGCGCTTCGGTCTTGGGCGGAGGTGACCAACCTCTTGTTCAAGGAAAATGCCAAGGGGACTGATGCCTCCCTCCGTATCTCAGCCATACCGGGATATGCCGGCGGAGTAGCGAGCCTGCCCAATGACTGGTCGATCGGTACGGTCGACATCGGCATTGAGGGGGCTGATGGAAAGCTGGAACACGGGACTTTGTTTGATAAGGTAGCAGTCCATGAACTTGGCCATTCCATCGGTCTTCGGCATCCCCACGGAGAAGGCCCGGGGTACCGGGAGGACTCAACCGCCTACACCGCCATGAGCTACCACGATTCATCCTTTGGCGATGATCCTTACAACGGCAAAAAAATCGCGGCCCCCATGATGCACGATATCGCTGCGGCGCAGAGGTTGTACGGGGCGAACACCCAAACCCGAAAAACCAACACGGTCTACGGCTTCAATTCCAACACCGGTCGAGATTTCTACAGCCTGAAGACCGCCGAGGACAAACCTGTTTTTTGCGTCTGGGACGCAGGTGGAACGGATACCCTGGACTTTTCCGGTTTTCGCCAGAAACAGAAAATCAATCTTAATGCTGAGTCCTTTTCGGATGTTGGCGGCCTGAAAAACAACGTCTCCATTGCCAAGGGCGTCACGCTGGAAAATGCGGTGGGTGGTTCCAGTGATGACAGCCTGATCGGTAATCAGGTCGGCAACCGCCTCAAGGGCGGTGGCGGGGCGGACAAGCTCGAGGGCGGCGGCGGTGCGGATACGTTTGTCTATGACAGCATCGCAGACTCCACGCCTGAGTCCCCTGATTTGATCGTGGATTTTGCCAGCGGTACTGACAGAGTCGACATCTCCACGCTATTGAAGCGCGCTGCTGTGAAGGTCCTCTACATTGTTGACCGATTCAGTGGGCGTGCGGGCGAGGCGGTATTGAGCCACAACGCCAGCAACGGGCAGGGACGCCTGGCGCTTGACCTGACAGGTAATGGGAAGCCTGATTTTCTGGTGAACTGTAACGGGAAAATCCACTACAAGGATTTGATGGTCAACCCTGAACCTCCCACCTCAATTGAACCAGAGCCCGATTTGACGACAGCTCCGGAACCAGAGCCCACCCCGCCGAGGACTAAAAGAGCGAACACAGCAAACGAGCAGAGGGGCGGTAAAACGTACACGTACGGTTCGGCTTCCGAATCGAACTGTCGCAAGGTCGACACTTTGAAGGATTTCACCAGTGGTAAGGATAAAATTGATTTATCCAGGATGCTTGAAAAGGCGGGTGTTTCGCTGACACAGGTAGACAGGTTCACGGGAAGGGCCGGTGAGGCATTCATCATGAAATCAGACAGTGATGGTCTGTACTGGGTAGCCGTTGACCTGGACGGGGACAGATGCAGTGATTTTGTCGTCAATAGCCCTAACGTGATAAGCGCCGCAGACGTGGTAGGTATGAAGGTGAACCAGGCCTACGATCGGCAGTTATCCCGACGTAACTGATGGTGTTGCAAAAGGCGCGTCGCCGTTTGAAACGGCATCCAGTCAAAGCCGTCCGTCATTGCTGGCGGACGGCTTTGGCATAGCGAGACAAGCGCCTCAGGCAGTGGCCACCGAGGCCTCACGGGAAACGCTCAGGAACCGTAATAATGCGATCAAGGGGAACGCACTGCCCACCAGCATCACGCCCAACCAGCCGCCGTGTTCATACACGCCGCTGGCAATCGCCGAACCGAACGCGCCGCCGATGAAGATGCTGGTCATGTACAGCGCGTTCAGGCGGCTGCGGCTGTTGGCGTCGAGGGCGTAGATGGCACGTTGGCCGAGCACCATGTTCATCTGCACGCAGAAGTCCAGGACCACGCCAGTCACGGCCAGGCCGATCACGCTGTACAGCGGGTGCACGAAGGCCGGCAGGAAGCTCAACGCGGCGAACAACATGGCCAGCAGCGAAGCGCGATGTGTGTGACCGGCATCGGCCAGGCGACCAGCGATGGGTGCGGCTATGGCACCCAGTGCGCCGACCAGGGCGAACAGGGCGATCTCGCTCTGGCTCAGGCCATGGTTACGCGCCAGTTCCAGTGGGGCGGCGGTCCAGAACAGGCTGAAGGTAGCAAACATGCAGCCCTGGTAGAACGCCCGTTGACGCAGCACCGGTTGCTCACGCAGCAAGGTGCCGAGGGAGCGCAGCAGTTGACCATAGCTGGCAGAGTGATCCGGCTGACGCTTGGGAATGGTCAGCATCAACACCACACTGATAAACGCCATCAGCGCCGCCGCCGCCATGAACATCGCCCGCCAGCCGAAGTGGTCCGCGACCACGCTGGACACCGGCCGCGCCAGCAGGATGCCCAGCAACAGGCCACCCATGATGCTGCCGACCACACGGCCCCGGGATTCGGCGGGCGCCAGGTGCGCGGCCAGCGGAATCAGGATCTGCACCGACACCGAACTGAAGCCGATCAGCAGCGACACCAGCAGGAACAGGTTCGGCTGCTCGGTGACCGCTGCGCCCAGCAGGCTGGCGATAGCGATCACGGTAGTGGCGATCATCAGCTTGCGGTTTTCCAGCAGGTCGCCCAGGGGCACCAGGAAAAACAGCCCCAGGGCGTAGCCGATTTGCGTCAGTGAAACGATCAGGCTGGCCATGGCCGGCGTAAGGCCGATGTCCGGCGCGATCAGCTCGATGATGGGTTGCGCGTAGTAGATGTTGGCAACGATGGCGCCGCAGCAAAACGCAAACAGCATCACCATGCTCCGGGTCATGGTGCTTGTAGCGTGGGAAGTAGCGTTCATGGTGTTCTCATAAAAGCGAAGGAAGTGGGGCGAGCCTAAAGACAACACCGTAGCCCGGGTAGGCCGCTGGCAGTGATAACACTCATGCCCGGTAATGATGAGTGAATCGTTAACTTTCTGCGCGAAGGCTGATGATACATTCAGGCACCACTGCTGAAACAGGAAATCCATTGCAATGAAGATCACGTTGAACAAGATGCTCCTGGCTTCCACGCTGGCCGCCGCCATGGCCGTGGGCCTGGCCCATGCTGCCGAGACGCCTCGCGTGGGCGTACGCGGCGCCATTACGGCGATGGACGGCGATGCGATGCACGTCAAGGTCAACAGCGGCGAAGAGGTGGTCGTGCACTTGACCAAAGACACCCAGGTGCGCGCGGTCACCCTGGCCAAAATCGATGAGATCAAGCCGGGCAGCTACATCGGCTCGGCCGCGATGCCCAACGACGATGGCAGCCTTACCGCGCTGGAAGTGCACGTGTTCCCGCCAGCCATGGCCGGCACCGGCGACGGGCATCGCGCATTTGATTTGAAGGAAGGCAGCAGCATGACCAACGGCACCGTCGGCGACCTGGTAGTGAGCAACGGGCGCACGCTGACGGTGAAATACAAAGGCGGCGAGCAGAAGATCGTGGTGCCGGAAGATGTGCCGATCGTCAACCTGGAACCGGGTGACCGCAGCCTGCTCAAGCCGGGCGTGAAGGTGGTGCTGTTTGCCGCGCAGGGCGCGGATGGGACGATCACGGCCCAGGCGATCTCCGCCGGTAAGGATGGCGTGACACCACCGATGTAACGGCCAGACACAGAGCCAAATGTGGGAGGGGGCTTGCCCCTCCCACATTTATCAATTACTGGCCGCTGTAGATCTGGTCGAACACTCCACCATCATTGAAGTGGGTCTTCTGCACCGTGCGCCAGTCACCAAAGGTCTTCTCCACCGACAGGAAGTCGACTTTCGGGAACCGGTCGGTGTACTTGGCCAGTACCTTCGGATCACGCGGACGCAGGTAGTTGTTGGCCGCGATTTCCTGGCCTTCCGGCGACCACAGGTACTTCAGGTAGTCTTCGGCCGCCACGCGGGTGCCTTTCTTCTCGACCACTTTGTCGACCACCGACACCGGCGGCTCGGCTTCGGCGGAGACGCTTGGGTAAATCACTTCGAACTGATCACGGCCGAATTCGCGGGCGATCATTTCCGCTTCGTTCTCGAAGGTCACCAGCACGTCGCCGATCTGGTTGGTCATGAAGGTGGTGGTGGCGGCACGGCCACCGGTGTCCAGTACCGGGGCTTGCTTGAACAGCTTGCCGACAAAGGCCTTGGCCTTGTTTTCGTCACCGCCGTTCTTCAGCACATAACCCCAGGCCGACAGGTAGGTGTAGCGGCCGTTACCCGAGGTTTTCGGGTTGGGCACGATCACTTGAACGCCATCTTTCAACAGGTCCGGCCAGTCTTTCAGGGCTTTGGGGTTGCCTTTGCGCACGATGAAAACGGTGGCCGAGGTGAACGGCGCGCTGTTGTTCGGCAGGCGGGTGACCCAGTTGTCCGGCACCAATTTGCCGTTGTCCACCAGGGCGTTGATGTCGGTGGCCATGTTCATGGTGATCACATCGGCCGGCAGGCCGTCGATGACCGAGCGTGCTTGCTTGCTGGAGCCACCGAAGGACATCTGCAGCGTCAGCTTGTCGTTCGGGTGCTCGGCTTCCCAGTGCTTCTGGAAGGCAGCGTTGTAGTCCTTGTAGAAGTCGCGCATCACGTCGTAGGAGACGTTGAGCAGTGTGACCGGGGCAGCCTGGACGGCGCCCGCCAGGGCAAGGCCGGCGGCCAGAAGGGAGGCGCTAAGGAGTTTTTTCACTGCTCATTCCTTGTTGTTCGAGAAGGTTGCTGATTGAGTAGGGGCAATTTGCCAGCGACTATAGCTGGCGTCGCATAGACGTTTAAAGATTAAAACGAACTTTGCTTATTCCACTTTCTTGAAAAGATGATTGCCACAGCGTGAGCAGAACGCTGCGTTTGGCTCATGGCTGTCTTTCTTGCACACCGGGCAGTCATGCTGCAATTGTTCACCGCGCATGGCAGTGGCCAGTTCGGCGGTGAAAATCCCGGTGGGCACGGCGATGATCGAGTAACCGGTAATCATCACCAGGGACGAAATCACCTGGCCCAGCGGCGTCTTGGGCACGATGTCGCCAAAGCCTACGGTGGTCAGGGTCACGATGGCCCAGTAGATGCCCTTGGGAATACTGGTAAACCCGTGCTCCGGGCCTTCGATCACGTACATCAGGGTGCCGAACACCGTCACCAGGGTGCACACGCTGACCAGGAACACCACGATCTTCTGCTTGCTGCCGCGCAGCGCCGCCATCAGGTAGTTGGCCTGCTTGAGGTAGGGGCTGAGCTTGAGCACGCGGAAGATCCGCAACATGCGGATGATGCGGACGATCAGCAGGTACTGCGCGTCGCTGTAATACAACGCAAGGATACCGGGCACGATGGCCAGCAAATCCACCAACCCATAAAAGCTGAAGGCGTAGCGCAAGGGTTTGGGCGAACAGTACAGCCGCAGCCCGTACTCGATCAGGAAAATGAGGGTGAACCCCCACTCGATGTACGCCAGCACGTCGGCGTAGTTCTGGTGGATCTGGTCGATGCTGTCGAGCATCACGATCACCAGGCTGGCGAGGATGATCAGCAGCAGGATGCCATCGAAGCGCCGCCCGGCGACCGTGTCACTTTGAAAAACCATGACGTAGAGCCGTTGGCGCCAGTCGTTGTTGCTGTCCATAAAGCCCGCCTGAATCGAATATCGAGCAAGCCTAGGGGGATTCGAAGGGGCTGTCCATGCGGGGTTTCTGAAGCACTCGAACACCTGCGCGTACCAGCCAGCAGGCGAGTATGAATGGCGCGGTCAACGCGGGCAGGTGCAGGGCCGCAAAGCCCGGTGTGAGGAGGATCGCCAGCAGGATGCCGAGCAGCGGCAACCAGGGTTGGCGACGCATCTGGCTCAATGCCATGGCCGCCAATGCCGGGTTGTAGCTGTGCAGGCCGAGGAGGGCGCCCGCAGGTTCGTCCAGCCACAGCGCAAGCAGCACACCGACGCTGGCACCGATCAGCGCCCATCCAGCGGCGCGGCGGTTGGCCAGCCACAGACCCAGTGCAATCAGCGCGCCCGCCATCGGCTGGTCCAGCAGCATGATCTGCGCAAGCCCGGTAAAAGGCGCCGTGAGGATAGCCAAGGTGTCGGGTTCGCCCAGGGCAAACGTGTTCTGCGGCACCGTGCCCAGCAACAACCAGCCCAGGCCGACAAAAGGCGCCGTGTAAGCGGGCAAGTCATTGGGCTGGTCGGCATGTTTCAACCATTGCCGTGTCAACATCGCCGCCAGTCCGCCGCATGCCAGGATCAGCGGCGGCAACAACGCCGACCAGGCAAAGTGCTGGCTGATCAATAAACCCAGCAGCACGCCGTTGTAGCTGTAAAGGCCGGCCTGGCGTTCGGCCTTGGGATAACCGCGACGCTGGGCCGTGAGCAACCCCGCCACGCCACCCAGCAGCGCCCCGCCGAACAAGGCCGGGGCGCCGATCAGGATCGCCAGCAGGCACAGCAGGCCGCACAGCGGCTGGCGCTGCAGGAAAATCTGGCTGAAGCCGTTGAGCAGCGCTTCGGCCCAGTCGGGGCAGGATGGGTTGTGCATGGTGATTAATCAGTGGGACCGAGTTGTTCCCATCGGGGGCAAGCTCCCTCCCACACTTGATTGGGTTCACAGATTCAAATGTGGGAGGGGCTTGCCCCCGATGAGGCCCTTACAGACGCTAAATCAACGTCTCGATACGCAGCGAATTGGTCGACCCCGGCTGCCCGAACGGCACCCCCGCCGTAATCACCAACGTATCCCCACGCTCCGCCATGCCCTGTGCCTGGGCTATCTCCAGTGCTGTGGAGCACACCTCATCCACTTGGCGCAGGCGGTCATTGACCACCGAGTGCACGCCCCACGCCACGCTCAAGCGCCGCGCCGTGGACAGGTTCGGCGTAAGGTTGAGGATCGGCGCCACTGGCCGCTCCCTGGCCGCGCGCAGGCTGGAACTGCCCGACTCGCTGTAGTTCACCAGCACCGCCACCGGCAGGATGCTGCTGATGCGGCGGATCGCACAGCTGATGGCGTCCGACACCGTGGCATCCGCCTTGGGCCGGTTGACGTCGAGCTGGGTCTGGTAGTCCGGTCCGTTTTCCACCTGACGGATGATCTTGCTCATCATCTGCACGGCTTCCCGCGGGTACTCGCCGGACGCCGTTTCCGCCGACAGCATCACCGCGTCCGCGCCTTCGGCCACGGCGTTGGCGACATCGGTGACTTCGGCACGGGTCGGCGCCGGCGAGAAGCGCATCGACTCCAGCATCTGCGTGGCCACCACCACCGGTTTGCCCAGTTGGCGGCAGGTACGGATGATGTCTTTCTGGATCTGCGGCACGCTCTCGGCCGGCACTTCCACGCCCAGGTCGCCCCGGGCCACCATGATGGCGTCGCTCAGTTCGGCGATTTCCCGCAGGCGCAGCACGGCCGAGGGCTTTTCGATCTTGGCCATCAGGAAGGCCTTGTCGCCGATCAGCTCGCGGGCTTCGCGGATATCCTCCGGGCGCTGCACAAACGACAGCGCCACCCAGTCCACGCCCAGTTCCAGGCCGAAGCTCAGGTCGCGCCGATCCTTGGCGGTCAGAGGGCTGAGTTCCAACAGGGCTTGTGGGACGTTCACGCCTTTGCGGTCCGACAGTTCGCCGCCATTGAGCACGGTGGTGTCGATGGCGTCAGTCTGTTTGGTGATGACCCGCAGACGCAGCTTGCCGTCATCCAGCAGCAGGTCCATGCCCGGCTCCAGCGCCGCGATGATTTCCGGGTGGGGCAGGTTGACCCGGCGCTGGTCGCCCGGCGTCGGATCCAGGTCAAGGCGCAGGGCCTGGCCGCGCACCAGTTGCACTTTGCCCTCGGCAAAACGCCCGACGCGCAGCTTCGGCCCCTGTAAATCCATGAGGATGCCCAACGGGTAATTCAGCTGGCGCTCGACCTGGCGGATCCATTGGTAGCGCTGGGCGTGGTCGGCATGATCGCCGTGGCTGAAATTGAGCCGGAAGATATTCACCCCGGCTTCCACCAGTTCGCGGATGTCATCGATACCGTCGGTGGCCGGGCCCAGGGTGGCGAGGATTTTGACCTTCTTGTCAGGCGTCATGTTGGGCAGCCTCAAGGATCAGGATGGCGCGGAAGTCGTTGACGTTGGTGCGCGTCGGCTCGGTGACGATCAACCCGTCGAGGGCGGCGAAATAGCCGTAGCCGTTGTTGTTGTCCAACTCGTCGCTGGCCGACAGGCCGAGTGCTTCGGCGCGGCGGTAACTGCAGGGGGTCATGATGGCGCCGGCGTTGTCTTCCGAGCCGTCGATACCGTCGGTGTCACCGGCCAGGGCGTATACGCCGGGCAGGCCCTTGAGGCTATCGGTGAGGCTCAGCAGGAACTCTGCGTTGCGCCCGCCACGGCCAGTGCCGCGCACGGTGACGGTGGTTTCGCCACCGGAGAGGATCACGCATGGCGCCGCCAGCGGCTGGCCGTGTTGCACGATTTGCCGGGCAATGCCGGCGTGTACCTTGGCCACGTCCCGCGCTTCGCCTTCCAGGTCGCCGAGGATCAATGGGCTGAACCCGGCCTGGCGCACTTTCACCGCCACGGCTTCGAGAGATTGCTGCGGGCGGGCGACCAATTGGAAGTGGCTGCGCGAGAGCACCGGGTCGCCGGGCTTGACGGTTTCCGAGGCCGGATCTTGCAACCAATTGCGCACCGAGGCGGGAACGTCGATGTGGTAGCGCTTGAGGATCGCCAGGGCCTGTTGCGAGGTGCTCGGGTCGCCCACCGTGGGCCCGGAGGCAATCACCGTGGCCTGATCACCGGGTACGTCGGAAATCGCATAGGTGTAGACCGTCGCCGGCCATGCGGCTTTCGCCAGGCGGCCGCCCTTGATTGCGGAGAGGTGCTTGCGCACGCAATTCATCTCGCCGATGGTCGCGCCGGATTTGAGCAGGGCTTTGTTGATGGCCTGTTTGTCGGCCAGGGTGATGCCTTCGGCGGGCAGTGCCAGCAAGGCGGAACCGCCACCGGACAGCAGGAAGATCACGCGGTCGTCTTCACCGAGGTTACCGATCAATGCCAGAACGCGCTTGGCCACCGCGAGGCCCGCCGCATCGGGCACCGGGTGCGCGGCTTCGACCACTTCGATTTTTTTGCAGGGTGCGCCGTGGCCGTAACGGGTGACCACCAGGCCGCTGACGTCGCCCTGCCAGCAGTTCTCCACGACCAGCGCCATGGCGGCGGCCGCCTTGCCGGCGCCGATCACGATCACACGGCCGCTGCGGTCGGCGGGCAGGCAGGGTTCAAGGACTTGCCGGGGGTGGGCGGCGTCGATGGCTGTGGCAAACAGCGCGCGAAGCAGGTGTTGCGGATCGACCGACATAAGCGGGCTCCCGGGGATTTTTGTTATTAGAGGTGCGTCAATTTCAGGCTTGGAATGGGGTCAAATGGTGGGAGGGGCGGTGCGACGATTCGACTTGCCCCCGATGGCATGCTTTCATTCAACATTTTTGTCGGTTGATACACCGCTATCGGGGGCAAGTCGAATCGTCGCACCGCCCCTCCCACATTTGACTGCAGCTCATCAGGGGTTATTTATCGCGAATCGAGAAGTTCGCCATATGCTCCAGGCCCTTGATCAGCGCCGAATGGTCCCAGTTGCCGCCGCCAATCGCGGCGCAAGTGCTGAACACCTGTTGCGTACCGGCGGTGTTCGGCAGGTTGATGCCCAGCTCCTTGGCCCCGGCCAGTGCCAGGTTGAGGTCTTTCTGGTGCAGGTTGATACGGAAGCCCGGATCAAAGGTGCCCTTGATCATGCGTTCGCCATGCACTTCGAGGATTTTCGACGAGGCAAAGCCGCCCATCAGGGCTTCACGCACCTTGGCCGGGTCGGCACCGTTCCTGGACGCGAATAACAATGCTTCGGCCACCGCCTGGATATTCAGCGCCACGATGATCTGGTTGGCGACCTTGGCGGTCTGGCCATCGCCATTGCCGCCCACCAACGTGATGTTCTTGCCCATGGCCTGGAACAGCGGCAGTGCGCGTTCGAAGGTCTGCGGCTCGCCACCGATCATGATGCTCAGGGTGCCGGCCTTGGCGCCGACTTCGCCACCGGACACGGGCGCGTCCAGGTACTGCGCGCCGGTCTCGTTGATCTTCGCGGCGAATGCCTTGGTGGCAGTGGGGGAGATCGAACTCATGTCGATCACCACCTTGTTCGGCGACAGGCCTGCGGCGACGCCGTCCTTGCGGAACAGCACGTCATCCACCTGGGGTGTATCCGGCACCATCACGATGATGAACTCGGCTTCCTGCGCCACCTGCTGCGGGTTGGCCAGGGCCACGGCGCCAGCGTCGATCAGCGCTTGCGGGGCCTTGCCGTGGTGCTCGGAGAGGAACAGTTGGTGGCCTGCTTTCTGCAGGTTCGCGGCCATGGGTTGGCCCATGATGCCGGTGCCGATGAATCCGATTTTAGCCATGAAAGAATCCTCTTTTTATTAGATGGCGTTATGGGTCTTCAACCAACCCAAACCCGCTTCGGTGGTGGTCAACGGCTTGTATTCACAGCCGACCCAACCCGTGTAGCCGATGCGGTCCAGATGCTCGAACAGGAAGCGGTAGTTGATCTCACCGGTGCCCGGCTCGTTACGCCCCGGGTTGTCCGCCAACTGGATATGGTTGATCTCGCCCAGGTGCGCGGCCATGGTGCGGGCCAGGTCGCCTTCCATGATTTGCATGTGGTAGATGTCGTACTGCAGGAACAGGTTGTCGCTGCCGACCTGTTCGCGAATCGACAGGGCCTGCGCCGTGTTGTTCAGGTAGAAGCCAGGGATGTCGCGGGTATTGATCGCTTCCATCACCAGCTTGATGCCCACCGCTTGCAGTTTTTCAGCGGCGTACTTGAGGTTGGCGACGAAGGTTTTTTCCAGGGTTTCGTCATCAACGCCGTGTGGGCGGATGCCCGCCAGGCAGTTGATCTGGGTGTTGCCCAGCACCTGGGCGTAGGCGATGGCCAGCTTGACCCCGGCGCGGAACTCTTCGACGCGGTCCGGGTGACACGCCAGGCCGCGTTCACCCTTGGCCCAGTCACCGGCCGGCAGGTTGAACAGCACCTGGGTCAGGCCGTTGGCGTCGAGCTGCGCCTTGATTTCAGCGGAACTGAATTCATACGGGAACAGGTATTCGACCCCTTGGAAACCGGCATCGGCAGCCGCTTTGAAGCGGGCAAGGAAGTCCTGTTCGGTAAACAGCATGGACAGGTTGGCGGCGAAACGCGGCATAGGGTTCTCCTTAATCGAGCAGGGAAATGGCAGTCGGCGCATCATTGCCGACCAGCGCCAGATCTTCGAATTCATTGACGGCGTTGATCTCGGTGCCCATGGAAATATTGGTCACGCGCTCCAGAATAATCTCAACGATCACCGGCACCTTGAATTCTTCGATCATTGCCTCGGCGCGGCGCAGTGCCGGCGCGATCTGGCCTGGCTCGAACACGCGCAGGGCCTTGCAACCCAGGCCTTCGGCGACGGCCACGTGGTCTACGCCATAACCGTTGAGTTCCGGGGCGTTGAGGTTGTCGAAGGACAGCTGCACGCAGTAGTCCATTTCAAACCCGCGCTGGGCCTGGCGGATCAAGCCCAGGTAGGAGTTGTTCACCACCACGTGGATATACGGCAGCTTGAACTGCGCGCCCACGGCCAGTTCTTCGATCATGAACTGGAAGTCGTAGTCGCCGGACAGCGCCACCACCTTGCGGCTCGGGTCGGCCTTGACCACACCGAGGGCGGCGGGGATGGTCCAGCCCAGTGGGCCGGCCTGGCCGCAGTTGATCCAGTGGCGTGGCTTGTACACGTGCAGGAACTGCGCGCCGGCAATCTGCGACAGGCCGATGGTGCTGACGTAGCAAGTGTCTTTGCCGAACACCTGGTTCATTTCTTCATACACACGCTGTGGCTTGACCGGTACGTTGTCGAAGTGCGTCTTGCGGTGCAGGGTGGCCTTGCGCTGCTGGCAGTCGTGCAGCCAGGCACTGCGATCCTTGAGTTTGCCGGCAGCTTTCCACTCGCGGGCCACTTCAATGAACATCGTCAGGGCGGAGCCCGCGTCGGAGACGATGCCCAGGTCCGGGGTGAAGACGCGGCCAATCTGCGTGGGCTCGATGTCGACGTGAATGAAGGTGCGGCCCTCGGTGTACACCTCGACCGAACCGGTGTGACGGTTGGCCCAGCGGTTACCGATGCCCAGCACCACGTCTGACTTGAGCATCGTCGCGTTGCCATAGCGGTGGGAGGTTTGCAGGCCGACCATGCCGACCATCTGCGGATGATCGTCAGGGATGGTGCCCCAGCCCATCAGGGTCGGGATCACTGGGATGCCGGTCAACTCAGCGAATTCCACCAGCAGCTCGCTGGCGTCGGCGTTGATCACGCCACCACCACTCACCAGCAGCGGGCGCTCGGCCTGGTCCAGCAGGGCCAGGGCTTTTTCCACCTGCACGCGGGTGGCCAAAGGCTTGGCCAGGGGCAGCGGCTGGTAGGCGTCGATGTCGAATTCGATCTCGGCCATCTGCACGTCGAAGGGCAGGTCGATCAGCACCGGGCCGGGGCGGCCAGAGCGCATTTCATAGAAGGCTTTCTGGAAGGCATACGGCACTTGGCCGGGCTCCAGGACAGTGGTTGCCCACTTGGTCACCGGCTTGACGATGCTGGTGATGTCCACGGCCTGGAAATCTTCCTTATGCATGCGGGCGCGGGGCGCTTGCCCGGTGATGCACAGGATCGGGATGGAATCGGCCGAGGCGCTGTAAAGACCAGTGACCATGTCGGTGCCCGCCGGGCCCGACGTGCCGATGCACACGCCGATGTTGCCGGCCTTGGTGCGGGTGTAGCCCTCGGCCATGTGGGAGGCGCCTTCAACGTGGCGAGCAAGGACGTGATCGATGCCACCCACCTTCTGCAAGGCCGAATACAGCGGGTTGATCGCGGCGCCTGGGATACCGAAGGCGGTGTCTACGCCTTCACGGCGCATGACAAGGACGGCGGCTTCGATTGCTCTCATTTTGCTCATGATTTTGGTGCCTCTTGCGTTTTGTAATTGTATACAAGTGGTTTCTGTACAAAGTGTATTCACGGCGAGCTGCGCAGGTCAATGCATTTTATAAACTGGCCTTTGCGCTCATCTGAACGGCTTTTTTCGACGTATGGAGCCTTTTTGTGAAAATATTGTATACAAAAATAAAAGTCATTGTGTTCTATTTGTTGAATGGAGCATCTGATCATTCAGACCTGCACCGCTTTCCCAATAACAAAAGAAGGACGGCACCATGAGCGCTTTAACCTTGAAAATTGCCACCCAGCTGGCCAGTCAGGCCCTCACCGCAGGGCGCACGATTTCTGCTGCGCCGCTGACCATCGCGGTGCTCGACAGCGGCGGTCATCTGGTCGTGCTGCAACGGGAGGACGGCGCGAGCTTGCTGCGCCCGCAGATCGCCATTGGCAAGGCCTGGGGTGCGATTGCCCTGGGCAAGGGGTCACGCCTGCTGGCACTGGACGCGCAGCAACGCCCGGCCTTTATCGCCGCATTGAACAGCCTGGGGCAGGGCAGTGTGGTGCCAGCGCCGGGTGGGGTGTTGATTCGAAGTCAGGAAGGTGTGGTGCTGGGCGCGATCGGGATCAGCGGGGATACGTCGGATATTGATGAGCAGTGTGCGATCACGGCGATCGAGGGGGTGGGGTTGATGGCGGATGCCGGGGTGTCAGCTTGATTTTGTGTTGACTTGCCCCCGATTGGCACACACACCACGGTGTGTCAGTCCGGCTCACAGCCCTTGAGCACCAACCGGATAATGGTCTGCGCCGCCGCCTCGTAATCCGCTTCATCCAACTTGGCCTTGCCGGTCACTGCCGAGATCTGCCAGTCGAAATCCGCGTAGGTCTGTGTGGCCGCCCAGATGCTGAACATCAAGTGATTGGGGTCAATCGCCGCGATCAGGCCACGATCCACCCAATCCTGGATGCATGTAATGTTGTGCTTGGCCTGGGCGTTCAACTGCTCGACCTGATCAGCGCTCAGGTGCGGCGCGCCGTGCATGATTTCGCTGGCGAACACCTTGGAGGCAAACGGCAGGTCACGGGAAATGCGGATTTTCGAGCGGATGTAGTTGCTCAAGACTTCCTTGGGGTCGCCCTGCGGATTGAACGGCGTGGAGGCGGCCAGGATCGGCTCGATGATGCTTTCGAGCACCTCGCGGTAGAGGTTGTCCTTGGACTTGAAGTAGTAGTAGACGTTGGGCTTGGGCAGCCCGGCCTTGGCGGCGATGTCGCTGGTTTTGGTCGCGGCGAAGCCCTTGTCGGCGAACTCCTCGCTCGCCGCCCGCAGGATCTTTTCTTTGTTGCGCTCGCGAATGGTGCTCATAAACCTGGAGTTTCCTTGCCAAGACTGGCGGTTGCGCATGGTAGCACCGGCTATCCGCGCGCCTCAACAATCTGCCCGTTGGGCCTTTTGCCGCGTTATGCTCGCGCCATCTCACTCTTACGGAAGCCCGATTCATGGCAGGAAGCAGCTTGTTGGTGTTGATCGACGATATCGCCGCGGTACTCGATGACGTTGCCCTGATGACCAAGATGGCGGCGAAGAAGACCGCCGGGGTGCTGGGCGATGACCTCGCGCTCAATGCCCAACAGGTCTCCGGCGTGCGCGCCGAACGGGAAATTCCCGTGGTGTGGGCGGTGGCCAAGGGCTCCTTCGTCAACAAGTTGATCCTGGTGCCCGCAGCGCTGTTGATCAGTGCGTTCGCGCCGTGGGCGGTGACGCCCTTATTGATGCTCGGCGGTGCCTACCTGTGTTTCGAAGGTTTCGAGAAACTCGCGCACAAGTTTCTCCACAGCAAGGACCAGGACCAGGCTGAACATGCGCAGTTGGTCGAGGCTGTGGTCGATCCGGCAACCGACCTGGTGGCCTTCGAAAAGGACAAGATCAAGGGCGCCATTCGTACCGACTTCATCCTTTCCGCCGAAATCATCGCCATCACCCTCGGCACTGTGGCCGATGCGCCACTGATGCAGCAGGTCATCGTGCTGTCCGGCATCGCCATTGTCATGACGGTGGGCGTCTACGGACTGGTGGCCGGTATCGTCAAGCTGGATGACCTGGGCCTGTGGCTCACCCAGAAGCCCGGCCAGGTGGCGCGCAGTATCGGCGGCGGCATCCTGCGGGCAGCACCGTACATGATGAAGAGCCTGTCGGTGATCGGTACGGCGGCGATGTTCCTGGTCGGCGGTGGAATCCTTACCCATGGCGTGCCGGTGGTGCATCACTGGATCGAAACGTTCAGCCAGGGCGTGGGCGTGGGCGGGGTGGCGTGGTTGGTGCCGGTGGTGCTGAACGGCATTGTGGGGATTGTTGCGGGGGCGGTGGTGCTGGCGGTGGTCAGCGCAGTGGGCAAGCTCTGGAACGCCGCGAGGGCTTGATCCGTTGGCAATAAAAAGGCCATTCAATCGAATGGCCTTCTAAGAAGTGTTTGCTCTACCGTCTGTAAGTTATGCTTCGCGAAGTGTTATCGCCGGTTAACGATATCGCCCGACAATGCTTCTTCTCCCCTTTCGCAATAATCCAATAAACGCATGAATTCCGAATCTGCGTGTACGGTGTTGGAAATGTGACGAGCTTCTAACGTTGGGCGATCGCGCATAACGCCATCGATTGTATTGTTGTTTTCCGGCGAGTAAGCGCCGCCCAGCCTGTCGATACGTTCAAGCACGTTCAATGCCTTGATCGCAAAGTTTAGTTGCTGAAGCGGACTTAAAGATTTGTCGTTCCAATGGCCACCCAGTTGTTTATAAAATTTATTAAGGTCCAGGAATTGAGCCCCGTCTGGTTTTCCCCTTTTGTCTAGAGTTGAAAAGAGAGGGTCTTCAAGGACCTGTTTAAGGATGCGAGAATAACGTATGTCTCGGTCATGACCGGAAACAGGGGCGGGATGAACTGAGGTTGTTGAAGGCGTTGCTGCAGGCAGGGAGGTGAAATAGGGTGTACTGTAGCCATTTTTAATAGGGATCATAAGTAAACAACTCCATTTGATTAAGTATAGTTTCTGTTTTTCTGGCGAGGCAGGAAAATGTATCGGTTGCGCAGTCTTAGTGCGTCGTATGGCTGGGCGGTTCCATGAAAACGGTACGGCGCGAGGCGAGGTTTTTACTGGTTATGTTGAAAATCTTTGGCAATAAAAAAGGGCTGCCCGAATAACCGGGTAGCCCTGTATTTGCTGAATTTATATTATTCGGCTATTTGTAACTTTCGAGACTCAGTATAGATATACCGCACTTTCTCATATTCAAACGGCGAGTTCATCTGCCCGTACCGGAAGCTGGTCTGATAGCGCTTGTCCACCGCACGCAACGCCCAGATTTCCGGGTGATTGGAGCTGACTTCCGACACGTTGAGGAAGTTGATCTGGGTTTCCGCGCCGTAGTCGACAATCAGGCCAGTGGTGTCGCGCAGGTTGGATGGACCGAAGATCGGCAGCACCAGGTACGCACCGCCAGGCACGCCGTAGAAGCCCAGGGTCTGGCCGAAGTCTTCGCTCTGGCGCGGCAGGCCCATGGCGGTGGCCGGGTCCCACAGGCCGGCGATACCGAGGGTGGTGTTGACCAGCAGGCGCCCGGTGGTTTCCAGGGAGCGGTGGCCTTTGAGTTGCAACAGGCTGTTCAACAGGTTGGGCACGTCGCCCAGGTTATTGAAGAAGTTACTCACGCCGGTGCGCAGGAAGCTGGGGGTCACATAGGTGTAGCCGTTGACCACCGGCAGGAACACCCATTGGTCGAAGCGGTAGTTGAAGTGGTACACGCGGCGGTTCCACGACTCCAGCGGGTCATACACGTTGAGTGCGGTGAGCGACGAGCGCTCGAACTCCCTCTGGTCCAGGCCTGGGTTGAACTTGAGCTTGCTCAGCGGTTCCTTGAAGCCGTCGGCATCCATATTGACCGGCTCATGGGCCTTGCTGTTGTCGGCATTGGCCACGCCTGCGCACATCAAGGCGGCAAGCAGCAGAAGATATTTAGCCACGGAAGAACTCCAGCATGGCGTCGGCGTTGACGCGGTAATTGAGGTTGCCGCAGTGGCCGCCCAGCGGGTAGACGGTCAAGCGATCGCCGAAGGTTTTACGCAGGAAACCGAGGTCGCCAGGGCCGAGGATCACATCGTCCGCGTTATGCATGACGGCGATTTTCGGGCTGTTGTGCAGGTAGTCCTTGAGGGCGTACAGGCTGACCTGGTCGACCAGTTGCAACAGGCTGCCGCCATCGGAGCGCGCGCGCCACATCGGGATCACTTGTTCGGTGAGGTAGCAATCGAAGTCGCATTGCAACGCACGCTTGAGAAACGGCGTAAGGCTGGTGCCTTCGGTGATCGGGTACTTCGGCGGGATGATCAGGCCACGGCGGTTGATCAGGTCCGAAGTAAAGGCGATGTCGGCCGCTGAAAAACGGAACGAGGTGCCGATCAGCATGGCCATCTGTTCGTTGGTCAAGTGCTGCTTGGACTGCTGGAAGTCGTACAGCAGGGCGTCGTTAAGGTCGATGTAGCCCTTTTGCTGAAAGTAACGGGTCAGCTTGTTCAGCACCAGCTCATAGAAGGTGGTGGTGTTGTTGATGCCCTTGACCTCGGTCTGTACCAGCTTGTCGAGGTTGGTGATCGAGGTGTAGAGGTTGACCGGCGGGTTCAACAGCAAGACTTTCTTGAAGTTGAAGCTGCGACGGGTCTCGTCGAGCTTGGCCACAAACGCCGCATCCAGGCCGCCCAGGCTGTAGCCGGTGAGGTAGAAGTCGGTGACCGGCAATGAGGCGTTCTGCGCGCGCACGGCTTGCATCACGCGGTACATATCTTCCGCGTCTTCCTGGGTGATCCCCGGGGTGGCGAAGCGCGAGGCGGCGCTGATGAAGTCGAAGCTGGTGGGCGACGACAGTTGCACCACATGGTAGCCGGCCTGGTAATACAGTTTTTTCAGGTATTCGTTGAGGCTGCTGTCAAACCGCGCGCCGGTGCCGGCGATCAGGAAGATCAGCGGCGCCGCTCGGTCCTGCTTGGCGATGCGGTAGGTGAGTTTCTTCACCGCCCAGAAGTTGTCCGGCAGGCTGAACTCGCGCTCGGGGCGCATGTTCAGGGTGTAGTCGGATTGGTTGATCTCGTCATCGCTCGGCAACTTTGGCCGAAGATCGGGCGGCGTGGTGGCGATGGTCGCTTCAAACGGGTTGGTCAAAGGGTAGCCATAGCTGGCCTGGTCAATATCGACGGCCAGTGCTGACGCACTCAGAAATAGGCTGCCCAGCAGGGCAGCACAGCGCAAGGAACGGAGCATGACTTAATCCCTAGGAGGAAACGTGCTTAATGAAGTTCGCAGGCTATGACCACCGCGTCGTCGCCGAAGTGCCAGCACTCGGCACGAAAAGTCGGTAAATAACGTCGGAATCGGGGTAATAGTAGCGAGAAGATACACTTTGCCGCGCTTTGATGAATACTAATTGTGTGTATGCGCCTTGCTAACGGCTGTCGGAGCATTAAGCTGAGCGCCGTTTTTGCCTATCGGAGTGGCCCATGTCCCGTCGTTTACCGTTGATTTTGCTGCTTATTGCCCTGCCGCTATGGTTGGCTGCCAGTTACGGTGCGCGCTATGGCTTTATGGAGGACGGCCAGTGGGTGGGCATCTGCGCGGATGAAGCCAGCCGCTGGGAATGCCAATTGCGTTCGAACCTGGGCCTGATGATCCACTTCAAGGTGCTGGGCTGGACCGCGTTGATCACGTCGGTGCTGGCGTTTTTTGTGCCTGGCCGCGTGGGTTGGGGGTTAGCGGTGCTGGGGGTGGCGTTCGGGTTGCCGGCATTGGCGTTGTACAACACCACGTTTGCGGTGTTTGCGGTGGTGATTGCGGGGTTGCGGTTGGTCAGGAAGCCCCGCGTTGCCTGATAGGGCCTCATCGGGGGCAAGCCCCCTCCCACATTGGTAGTGTATTGACCTGTGGCAGGGGGCTTGCCCCCGATAACGGTTTTAGACCTTGCGCACCCGCAAGCAGCGCCACAAGGCTGCCGTCATGAGCAGGCTCACTACCGCCCAACCCCAAGCCTGCTGGTTCAACAACCCTTCACGGTACAACTGCGGCGCAATACCCGCACCGATGATGAAGGCCAGCAAGGCAATCTCCCGGCGCGGTCCGGTCACCGGACGCACCAGGTACACCAGGGCTGGCAACACCAGCGCTGCGCTCGGGAAGCTGCGGTAGCGCGGGTCAAACACCAACGCCAGCATCATCACCGCCCCCGCAAAACCGGCAGTCGCCACCAGCCAGCCCGCGCGCTGCTCCAGCCAGTTGAATGCGCGTGCGCGCCAATCTTGCCGTGCGCTCAAGGCCAGGGCGGCATGGGCCAGCACCAGCAGGTTCATCACCACCAGCAAGCCTGCCCACACCCATTCATCGTTGAACCGCGCGGTGACGCGGGTCAGCTCGGCCCAGGTGCCGATGGAGCAGGCTGCCACGGCGCCCAGCAACGGCAGGGCGATCGCGGTGCGCGTGCTGCGCACACGGCCACCCAGAACCAGGGTGCCCAGCAGGATGATCCCGCCCACGCCGAGCCATAGCGGCCAGTACGGCACATTGGTAACCGGCCCGGCGAGGATACCCTTGTCCTGCCGATTGGCATCGAACAGGCCCCAATAACCACCGACGGCACCTTCACTCCCACGCTTCCACGGCTGGTCAAAGGCCTCGATCAGGTTGTAGCGCCAGCCATTCGCCTCGGCCATGGCCACGAAACCCCGCATGAACCTGGCTTCGTTGACCCGGCTCGGCACGGCGGTTTCGCGCTGGCGACCTTCGCTGGGCCAGCCGGTTTCACCGATCAGGATGTCCTTGGGCGCGAATTTGTTGCCGAAGGTCTGGCGCACATCGCCCACGTGCTTGAGCGCCTGGTCGATGCCGGAAGGGTCATCTTCCCAGTAGGGCAGCAGGTGTATCGTCAGGAAGTCCACCGCCGGCGCGATTTCCGGGTGTTGCAGCCAGAATTCCCACACATCCGCATAGGTCACCGGCTGCTTGATCCGGCTTTTGACGGTCTGGATCAGCGTCACCAACTGTTTGGCGGTGACTTCTTTACGCAGCAGCGCTTCGTTGCCGACGATCACCGAGGTCACTACGTCAGGGTTGGCGTTTGCTGCCGTGATCAATGTTTCGATTTCTTTCTCGGTCGCCACTGGGTCGCTGCTGACCCAGGCGCCTGCCATTACCTTCAGCCCATGTTCGCGTGCCATGCTTGGCAACGCTTCCAGGCCGACCATTGTGTAGGTGCGCACGCACTCAAAGCGGGTGGCCAGCAGGGCCAGGTCGGCGTCCATGCGGTCCGGCCGCAGTTTGAACGGCTGATCAAACGGAGATTGGTCTTTATCGAACGGCGTGTAGGACGCGCACTGCATCTTGTGTGTGGCGCTGGCGACATCGGGCAGCACTACGGAGCGGCCGAGGCCATACCAATAGCCGATCAGGGCCAGCAGGCCGAGGAGCAGGGCGCAGAAATAGGGCAGGGCAGGGAAGCGGGCAGTCGCAGGCATGGTCGGCTTATCTGGAGAGCAAAGGCGCGCATCTTACCCGGATTTAGGCCGTCCCAGTGGGGCCGCATAATTTTGACATGCAAAGTTCGGGCGGGATTTTGGCGTCAAGTCCTACAAAACGCCCTGCTGGCTATGTGATGTCGTTTCTTGCTTGTATGAGGTCGCTGACAGAGCAGGTCGAAGGGCGCGGCAGGTTGATGATCGAACTGTCAGCACTCCACTGATGCCGCAGACACCGGATCGATGCGCGTGACGGGGGCGCGGTGCACCACATAACAACAGGTTGACGTCGCTCGGCATCCGTCGGGCGCAGCACTTTCGGGGAAGTACGATGAAGATGCGACGACTCTTGGGCGCAGCTGCCACTCTGGTAGTTGCGATGAGCTCCACACTGGCCAGCGCCGACAGCAAAACCCTGAGCATCGGCTATGTGGACGGCTGGTCCGACAGCGTTGCCACCACGCACGTGGCGGCAGAGGTGATCAAGGCCAAGCTCGGTTATGACGTGAAACTGCAAGCGGTAGCCACCGGGATCATGTGGCAGGGCGTGGCCACCGGCAAGCTCGACGCCATGCTGTCCGCCTGGTTGCCGGTGACCCACGGTGAGTATTGGGCCAAGAACAAGGACAAGGTGGTCGACTACGGCCCCAACTTCAAGGATGCGAAGATCGGCCTGATCGTGCCGGAGTACGTCAAGGCCAAGTCCATCGAAGACCTCAAGACCGACACCACCTTCAAGAACAAGATCGTCGGTATCGACGCCGGCTCGGGCGTGATGCTCAAGACCGACGAAGCGATCAAGCAGTACGGCCTCGACTACAAACTGCAAGCCAGCTCGGGTGCGGCGATGATCGCCGAGCTGACCCGCGCCGAAGACAAACAGGAATCCATTGCGGTCACCGGTTGGGTGCCACACTGGATGTTCGCCAAGTGGAAACTGCGTTTCCTGGACGATCCAAAAGGGATTTATGGTGCTGCTGAAACCGTCAACAGCATCGGCAGCAAGGGCCTGGAAAAGAAAGCGCCGGAAGTCGCGGCCTTCCTGAAGAAATTCCAGTGGGCCTCCAAGGACGAAATCGGCGAAGTCATGCTGGCTATCCAGGAAGGCGCCAAGCCTGATGCAGCGGCCAAGGATTGGGTCGCCAAGCACCCTGAGCGCGTAGCCGAGTGGACCGGTAAGTAACGGCCCCTGATATACCCTTGTGGGAGGGGGCTTGCCCCGGTACAAACCGGGGACATCGTTTACATTTCTAACCGGGGACATGGTTTACAGGTTAATACGCATGATCAGGAGGTAACTGATCATGCCCTGGAACCAAGAGTCCCCCATGAACCAACGAATCAAGCTGGTTGCTGACTGGCTTTCGGGTAACTTCACGAAAAGCCAGCTGGCCCGCCGCTTCGGTGTCAGTCGACCTACCGTAGACAAATGGATTTCTCGGCATAACGGCGATTTGAAGTCGTTAGCCGAGGTTTCTCGGCGACCTCATAACAGCCCCAACAAGACCGACGATAAGATCCTGGCTCGCGTAGTGGCCATGAAGGAAGCCCACGATAAATGGGGGCCAAAGAAGCTCATTGAGCTATTGCGAATTGAAGATCCCTCTATCGATTGGCCGTCTCCCAGTACAGCCGGCCAATGGCTTGACCGACTTGGGCTGGTCAGCAAACGGCGGTTCAAGCGTCGGCACGGTACCTCGCATATTGAAATGCGAGAGGCCAATGACCCCAACAAAACCTGGTGCGTGGACTACAAAGGGCAATTCAAGATGCTCAACGCCCAGCTTTGCTTCCCGCTGACGGTTACAGACCATGCATCCCGTTTGATTCTGGCGTGCAGGGCTCATCCTAAAATCATGACCCAGCCTGTAAAACAAACCTTTGAGCGGCTTTTTCAGGATTACGGCATGCCGGAAGTCATTCGCTCAGACAACGGAGTCCCTTTCGCCTCTCCTGGCCTGGCGAGGATATCCACACTGGCCGTTTGGTGGATCCGTTTAGGTATCTATCCCGAGCGAACCATGCCGGGAAGACCTGCCCAGAATGGTCGACACGAACGAATGCATCGCAGCCTGAAACTTGAGCTACCGCTAGGGAGCAACTTGGTCGAGCAGCAGCTTTTGCTGGAGCATTTCCGGCATGAGTTCAATTACGTACGCCCTCATGAAGCGCTTGGTATGAAACGTCCGGGAGATGTGTACGTGCCATCTACCCGACGGTACCCAGGGTGCTTGCCCGATGTGGAGTATCCGGCAGAAATGCGGGTGCGAAGCGTCAGGCAGGATGGATCGATCAAGTGGAACGGCAAGTTGGTATTTGTCAGCGAGGCCCTATCCGGAGAAAGGATAGGTCTTAAAGAAGCTGAGGATGATGTCTGGGATTTGTACCTGTGTGATTATCCCTTGGGGAGGCTTGGACGAGGTATGACCCGCGTCCAAGCCTCAAATGTGTAAACGATGTCCCCGGTTTCAGATGTAAACGATGTCTACGGTTCTACACCCCGAT
>NZ_MDGK01000012.1 GCF_001870465.1 Pseudomonas extremorientalis | reverse complement strand
TACTTAGACATGCATGGCTTAATCTTTGAGACAAGCATATGACTACTGGCAGAATCAACCAGGTAACTATTCCATATGGCCATGGATGCAAGCATCGCTCCAACGGCCGAAGAGCCTTTCCCTTATGTCTGCATGCAGGTTCAGGTCGGACTCCCGGTGTTTTCACTAAACTGGCAAGCACATATGTACTAAGGTACACGAGCTGCTATTTTCATATTCTAATTACTCTTCCATTTCTCCACCCTCACGTTCCACGACGGGATTAGCATCAGTACTGGCGTGGGCTAAGTAATGTCAAAGTTCCTTATCCCCCGGTTTTCAACATGATCTGAATTAAGCTCACCTGGTCGGGTCGGGTCGCTAGCAGCGTTATCCAATCCCTACCAAACTCGCCATCCTCAGTGAGAACTACAGCTACCTGCTACCTTGCGGCGGCGAAGCAGTGCGGATTCTCGAGTGTTTATTACTGCTTTAGGTCTGGCCATCGGCAATTATATTCACTTCTTTCTCCCTTGCAACCAAAGAGCCGAAACACAATGATTGTCAAACAGAGTCTGCATATTGTTACATATGCTACTACTCAGCGCGCTGATCTCAGGCGAGTCAGGAACCCAAAGGCACCTGACCAACACCCTCCTCAGAGACACTAGTCATATGGGGCTTACCAAAAAAAGATCCAGAGAGGCGGACGTACGGGGAGTTTCCTCGGACCCGACACCACCTTGACTAAACCGGAAGAGTGATCTCAACTCCAGTTTTTGTCGCCTCCTTCATGTAAGGGGCAGGATAGGTAGTTACGGGTGGAGGTGGAGGTGATTTCGATC
>NZ_MDGK01000011.1 GCF_001870465.1 Pseudomonas extremorientalis | reverse complement strand
GGGGCAAGCCCGCTCGCCACAGAAGCCCGCTCTCCACAACAAGCCCGCTCGCCACACATTAATAGGCGCCGGAGAGCAGGGCACCCGCGCCGGGCACGATGGGTTCCAGGTCCAGGGCCTTGAGCATGGCGTAGGTCGTCGCGATAGCGGCGGTGAGCACCGGCTTGCCGGTTTGCGCCTCGACCTTGGCCACCACCGGCAGCGACTGCATCTGCACGCAGGCGGACAGCACGATCACGTCGACACCTTCCAGGTTCATGCCGGCGACGATGGCCGGCAGGTTGGCCGGGTCGTGGCGGGCCACTTCGAGGTTGTCGGGGATCTCCAGGGCGCGCCAGTCCACCACGTCAAAGCCTTCTTCGCGGATGTAGTTCACCACCAGTTCGGTCAACGGCTTCATGTACGGTGCAACAATCGCGATGCGCTTGGCGCCCATGACTTTCAGGCCCTCGATCAAGGCACCGGCGCTGGTGATGACCGGGGCGTTGGCATCGTTGTCGGCAGTGGCCTTGCGCAGGCGTTGTTCGGAGTTGCGGTGATACCCCAGCCCCATGGCCATGATCGCCACCAGGCACGCATAACCCAGCACGTCTACCTTGGCGTCGGACAACTCGACGGCGCAACGGTCGGACTCACCGTCCATGGCCGCCAGTTCTTCCTTGCGTACCTGCTTCATGCGCATGCGGCTGGAGTGAAAGGTAAAACGCTCGGGACGGATCGCCTGGCGCGCGGTGAGCATCGCCGGGATTTCGGTTTCCATGGTGGTGTTGGAGCTCGGCACGATCTGGCCGATGCGGTAAGGCTTCTGCATGGTGGTCTCCGTTTTTATTGTGTGAGGAAGTCGCCGAGGGCGTGGAAGAAACCGTCGAAGTCATCCCACGGAATCATGTGCCCGGCGTTGGGTACGCGGGCGACCTGGATACGCGGTTGCAGGCCCTGGATTTCGGCAATGTCCTCATCGAGGATCACCCCGCCACGACCGGCCACCATCAACAGCGCAGGCGCCTTGAGGTGGGGCAGGTCTTGGTGGAAATCCACGGTGTGGAAATCATTGAAGGCGCGCACGATGGCGGGCTCAAAACAGGTGTGCAGCCATTCGGCACGCAGTTGCAGTTGTTCGTCGGTCCAGGTGGCGCAGAAGGCGCGCATCGCCTCGGCATCCATGCCGACCAGGGATTGGCGGATCGAATCCACGTACCACGGCAGTTTGCTCGGGTACTCACGCCGACCCGGGCCAGACACCGGCGGGTCGATCAGCACCACGCGCTTCACGCCCTGCGGATGTTTGACCGCACTGCGTACGGCAAAACGGGCGCCCATGGAATGGCCCATCAGGTGGTAGCTGTCCAGGTTCAGCGCATCGGCAAAGGCACCGATGTCGTCGGCGCAGGTGTCCGCGCTGTAGTCGAGTTCGGGGCCGGTGGAGGACAGCCCGCGACCGCGCACGTCCAGCACATAGGTGTCGAACTGTGCGCCCAGGCGCTCCGCGACGAACCCCCAGGTGATCGCCGGGCTGGTGATGCCCGGGATCAGGATCAACGCCGGGCCTTTGCCGCCGTAACGCAAGTAATGCTGGCGAATGCCGTTGGCCTGCACGTTGCCGCCGTAGAGGAAGGTGCTCACGCGGCCACCCCCGATTTCAGTTCCTGGGCGTACAGGTCATAGCCGTAGACCCAGGCCGGGTCTTCCTGGGTGCGCAGCCAGGTGTTGGCGTTGGACACTGCCTGCACCCGGGAGGCACGTTCCTTGCGGTTGGCTTCGTACAGCTCGAAGGCGGTGCGGTAGTCGCTGATGCCGGTTTCCTGCAGGCAGCGGGTGAGCATGGCGGCGTCTTCGATGGCCATGCCGGCGCCCTGGGCCATATGCGGTTTCATCGGGTGGCAGGCGTCGCCGAGCAGTACCAGGCGACCACGGCTCCACAGCGGCAGTGGGTTGCGGTTGCGCAGCGGCCATTTGGTCACGCTGTCGGTGGATTCGATCAAGGCTTGCACAGTGGGGTGGTAGCCCTTGAAGGCATCGAACATCTCTTCGCGGCTGCTGTCGACGAACGCGCCCTGGAAGTCCCATTCAGCGTGGGGTACGCCGGTCACGTAGTAGTACTCGTCGCGTTTGCCGGTGGTGTAGTAGACCATCATGTGGCGGTCCTCGGTCCACCACTTGATGCAGTCTTCGAACTTCAAGTCGTACTTGGCGAGCTGGTCGCCACGGATCAGTGCGCGGTGCGCGACCCAGCCGCTGTACAGCGGTTTTTCCACGCCCAGCAGTTCTTCGCGGATCTTGGAATTGATGCCGTCGGCGCCGATCACGATGTCGGCGTAGGTCACCTGGCCGTCGGCGAAGGTCAGGCGCACCTGGGTGTCGGTTTCCTCGAGGCTTTCCAGGCGCTTGTTGAAGTGCAGGGTGCCGGGCTTGAGGGTGGACATTTGCAGCGCATGCAGGTCGCCACGGTGCACCGTGATGTAGGACGCGCCGTAGCCGGTGAGCGGGATGCGCGAGAGGTAGTCGCCGGTTTCGCCGCAGCGGCTGAACCAGTGCTCGGGGTGCGAGCCCATCAGGTCCAACTGCTTTTCGATGCCCATGCGGCGAAAGATTTTCATGATATTGGGGCCCATGTGGATCCCCGCGCCCAATCGGGAAAACTCCGGCGCCTGCTCATATACATTCACGTCGAAGCCGGCTTGCTGCAACAGGGTGGCAGCGGCGGCACCGCCCAGGCCTGCGCCGACAATGGCGATTTTTTGCGTGCTTCCCATGGGGCGTATTCCTCTGTCTTTGTGATTTTCGGCGGGGTCTGTCCGCAAGGTTTTTAAAGTGTATACGCTCATTTTTTGAAATGGGAAGCCTGTCTCTGAAAAATTTTTTTCTGGCCGTACGGCTCCTGTGTAACGACATGTAGCCAATTAATATTGGAGTTGTTCCGATAGGTAACGTTATGGCGCGCCGCTTGCAGTCTGTTCGCAATTCGGGTCTTATCGTTATTAAATGGCGTATACGCTATAAAAGTGCACTAGAGTGAAGCGCAGTGCCTGAACTTGGTGCGGGCCCACAGGAGACAGGAAAATGCCGGTAAGCGATTGCGAATTGACCCAGATGTTCGAGCACGTGTTGAAGCTGTCCAGGGTCGACCCGACCCAGAGCGTCGCCGTGCTCAAGAGCCATTATTCCGACCCGCGCACCGTGCGCGCCGCGATGGACGCCGCGCAGCGCCTGGGGGCCAAGGTGTATGCGGTGGAGTTGCCATCGTTCAACCATCCCAAGGCCATGGGCAACGACATGACCGCCTACTGCGGCGACACCGCGCTCACCGGTAATATCGCCGCCCAGCGCGCCCTGGAGGCGGCGGATCTGATCGTCGACACCATGATGCTGCTGCACTCGCCGGAGCAGGAGCAGATCCTCAAGACCGGCACGCGCATCCTGCTGGCCGTGGAACCTCCGGAAGTGCTGGCGCGCATGCTGCCCACCGAAGAGGACAAGGTGCGTGTGCTGGCGGCCGAGCAGTTGTTGAAGAAGGCGCGTTCGATCCATGTCAAATCCCGCGCCGGCAGTGACTTCCGTGCCGCCCTGGGGCAATACCCCTCCGTGACCGAATACGGCTTTGCCGATGAACCGGGGCGCTGGGACCACTGGCCCAGCGGTTTCCTGTTTTCATGGCCCAACGAAGAAACCGCCGAGGGCGTGCTGGTGCTGGACATCGGCGACATCCTGCTGCCCTTCAAGACCTACACCCGCGAGAAGATCACCCTGGAGATCGAGAAGGGCTTCATCACGAAGATCCACGGGGGGTTCGAGGCCGAGTACCTGCGTGACTACATGAAGTACTTCAACGACCCCGAGGTGTACGGCATCTCCCATATCGGCTGGGGCCTGCAGCCACGGGCGCAGTGGACCGCCATGGGCCTGCACGACAAGAACGACGGCATGTGCATGGATGCGCGGGCGTTCTATGGCAATTTCCTGTTCTCCACCGGGCCGAACACCGAGGTGGGCGGGACACGCAAGACGCCGTGCCATATGGACATTCCGCTGCGCAATTGCGATGTGTACCTGGATGATGAGGCCGTCGTGATTGCAGGGGATGTGGTTGCGCCGCAAGCTTCGCGCGCGCGCTGATCACCGGTGTGGGGATGGAGTATCATGCGTCCCCACCTTAACCATCCACCGAGCCAAGCCGTGCCTGATTCCTACGTCTTTTCTGAACAAGTTGGCCACCTGCTGCGCAAGGCCTACCAGCGCCACCTGGCGATCTTTCAGCAGAATGTCGGCGACTCCCAGCTCACCGCCGTGCAGTTTGTGACCCTGTGCGCACTGCGCGATCACGGTGCAAGTTCGCTGACCGAGTTGGTCAAGGCGACTGCGGTGGACCAGGCGACCATCCGTGGGATCGTCGAGCGGCTCAAGGCCAAGGCACTGATCAGCCTGGAACCGGACCCGCAGGACAAGCGCAAGGTGGTGGTGGATCTGTCCCCGGCAGGCGCCGAACTGGTCGCCCAGACCACGCCCCGTGCCGCCCAGATCAGCGAATTGACCATGAGCAATCTCAACCCCGCCGAACGGGTGGCGGTGCTGTTCCTGCTGCGCAAGATGATTGACGATCCCCAGGACTGATTGGGGTGGGCGCCCCCCCTCACCACAATATCCCCGCTCGCCACAGCATTCCCTGGCACCGATCTTGCTCTAAGTTCGTGTAGTAATCACTTCACCAGTCAAGTGTGTCGCGAGGCCCCAGGTCCGCGACGCTTTTTTTTGACTGTTTCATGTAGTAGGTACTTCATCAACTGTTACGGGCGAAGCACATGATCAGCCAGCACATCACAGTAGCGCTTGAGGTCAACGGGCAAACACACGAAGTCAGCGCCATGGCGGACACGCCGCTGTTGCTGGTGCTGCGCAATGACCTGGAACTCAATGGTCCCAAATATGGCTGTGGCCTGGGGGAGTGCGGTGCCTGCACTGTGATCATCGATGGGGTGGCGGCGCGCGCCTGCGTGTTTCCGTTGTCGGGGACCGTGGGCCGCGAGATTGTCACCCTCGAAGGCCTGGGCACGCGCCAGGCGCCGCACCCGGTGCAACAAGCCTTTATCGACGAGCAGGCCGCGCAATGTGGCTACTGCCTCAACGGCATGATCATGACCGCCAAGGCCTTGCTCGACCGTAACCCCAACCCCAGCGAAGCCCAGGTGCGCAACGAGCTGTCGGGCAACCTCTGCCGCTGCGGCACCCATATCGAAATCCTGCGCGCCGTGCTGCGTGCGGCCCGCCTGATGACCGTGGAGTGATGACCATGCCGAACATTCCGCTTTCCCGTGACCAATGGCTGGCCAAGGCCGGTGTCCTGTTGATCGTCGATGATGTGCTGCCGCCCTCGGGGCCGGTGGCCAAGGGTGGCACGCCCACGGTCAAGCCCAAGGAGCTTGGGCTGTTTATTGCGGTCAACGATGACGGCCTGGTGTATGCGTTCAACGGCCATGTGGACCTGGGTACCGGCATCCGTACGTCGTTGGCGCAGATCGTGGCCGAGGAACTGGACCTGGCGATGGACCAGGTGCAGATGGTGCTTGGGGATACCGAGCGCGTGCCCAACCAGGGCGCGACCATTGCCAGCGCTACGTTGCAGATATCAGCAATCCCCCTGCGCAACGCGGCTGCCGAAGCCCGGCGTTTTCTGTTGGCGCGGGCAGCGGGGCGCTGGGGCGTGAGTACAGCCAGCCTGACAGTGGAGGCTGGCGTTATTCAAGCGCCGGATGGGCGCACCACCACCTATGGCGAACTGGTCAGCGGCCAGCACGACCAGCTGCGCATCAGCGGCGACGCGCCGCTAAAGGCCACTGAGGACTATCGCCTGGTGGGCAAGGGCGCCGCACGGGTGGATATCCCCGGTAAGGCCACCGGTGAGCTGACTTACGTGCACGACATGCGCGTACCGGGCATGCTCCATGGCCGGGTGATCCGCCCACCGTATGCGGGGCTGGATTGCGGCGATTTTGTCGGCAACAGCCTGTTGAGCGTGGATGAGTCGTCCATCGCCCATATTCCCGGCATTGTTGCGGTGGTGGTCATCCGCGATTTTGTCGGCGTGGTCGCGTTGCGTGAGGAGCAGGCGATCAAGGCCGCCAGCGCCTTGCAGGTGCACTGGAAACCCTGGAACAACGCCTTGCCGGACATGCGCGATGTCGAGCAGGCCATCCGCGACAACCCTCGCGTGCGCCGCACCGTGCTTGACCAGGGCAATGTCGATGAAGCCCTGGCGGGTGCCAGCCAGCGCATGCCGCGCAGTTACCTGTGGCCGTACCAGATGCACGGCTCGATCGGCCCCTCCTGTGGCGTGGCGGATTACTCGCCGGCCGGCAGCCGGGTGTGGTCGGGCAGCCAGAACCCGCACCTGCTGCGCGCCGACCTGGCGTGGCTGTTGGAGTGTGATGAGGCGCTGATCGATGTGATCCGCATGGAAGCCGCCGGCTGTTATGGGCGCAATTGTGCGGATGATGTGTGTGCCGACGCCTTGTTGCTGTCCCGTGCGGTCGGCAAACCGGTACGCGTGCAATTGAGCCGTGAACAGGAACACCTGTGGGAGCCCAAGGGCACTGCGCAGTTGATGGATGTGGATGGCGGCCTCAACGCCGATGGCAGCATTGCCGCCTACGACTTTGAAACCAGCTACCCCTCCAACGGCGCGCCAACCCTGGCGTTGTTGCTGACCGGCCGCGTGGAACCGGTGGCGGCGATGTTCGAGATGGGCGACCGCACCTCGATTCCGCCCTACGACATCGACAACATGCGCGTGACCATCAACGACATGGCGCCCATCGTGCGTGCGTCGTGGATGCGCGGTGTGTCGGCGCTGCCCAACACCTTCGCCCACGAATCCTATATCGATGAGTTGGCCTTCGCCGCCGGTGTCGATCCGGTGGAATACCGCCTGCGCTACCTCAAGGACGAACGCGCCATCGACCTGGTCAAATCCACCGCTGAACGCGCCAACTGGACGCCGCGCACCGCGCCGATGCAAACCGCCAATGAGGACCATCTGCTGCGCGGCCGCGGCTTTGCCTACGCGCGCTACATCCACAGCAAGTTCCCCGGTTTCGGCGCGGCCTGGGCGGCGTGGGTGGCGGACGTGGCCATCGACAAGCAGACCGGCGATGTGTCGGTGACCCGCGTGGTGATCGGCCATGACTCGGGGATGATGATCAACCCGGCCGGGGTGCAGCATCAGATCCACGGCAATGTGATCCAGTCCACCAGCCGTGTGCTGAAAGAGCGCGTGACCTTTGAAGAATCGACGGTGGCGAGCAAAGAATGGGGCGGCTATCCGATCCTGACCTTTCCTGAAGTGCCGCAGATCGACGTGATGATGATGCCGCGCCAGGACCAGCCGCCCATGGGCGCCGGCGAGTCGGCGTCGGTGCCCAGCGCGGCGGCGATTGCCAATGCGATCTACGACGCCACCGGCATTCGGTTTCGTGAGCTGCCGATCACCCCGGAGCGCGTATTGGCGGCGCTGAATGCCGGCACCTTGGGCGAGCCTGCCAAGTCGCCGGAGAAACGGCGCAAATGGTGGTTCGGCGCACTGTTCGCCACCCTGGGCGCGGTGCTGGCGACGGCCTGGCCGTTCCACAATGAAATCGCCCCGATTGCGCCGCCCAGCGCCGGCACCTGGTCCAAGGCCACCCTGGAACGCGGGCGCTTGCTCGCGGCAGTCGGCGATTGCGCGGTGTGCCATACGGCGCCGGGCGGCGCGACCAATGCCGGTGGGCTGGCGATGCAAACCCCCTTCGGCACGCTGTACAGCAGCAATATCACCCCGGACGTGGAGACCGGCATCGGTGCCTGGTCGTACCCGGCGTTCGAGCGTGCGATGCGCGACGGTATCGGCCGCGACGGGCGCAACCTGTACCCGGCGTTTCCCTACACGGCGTTCCGTAATATCAACGATGCGGACATGCAGGCGCTGTATGCCTACCTGATGTCCCAGGCGCCAGTGAGCCAGGCGCCGACGCCGAATGCCATGGGCTTTCCGTTCAACATCAGGCCGTTGATGGCGGGGTGGAATGCACTGAACCTGCGACGTGGTGAAATCACCCCGCAGCCGGAGCGTGGCGAGCAATGGAATCGTGGCAACTACCTGGTCAATGGCCTGGGGCATTGTGCGGCCTGTCATTCCCCTCGCAATGTGATGGGAGCGGAGAAGGGCGGCAAGGCGTTCCTGGCCGGGGGCATGGTCGATGGCTGGGAAGCGCCGGCACTGGCCGGCCTGTCCAAGGCGCCGACGCCATGGACCGAAGACCAGTTGTTCACCTACCTGAGTACCGGCTATTCCGACGCCCATGGCGTGGCCGCAGGCCCGATGGGACCGGTGGTGAGTGAATTGTCCAAACTGCCCAAGGCGGATATCCGCGCCATGGCGGTGTACCTGGCGTCGCTCAATGGCGAAGCCGCAGCCGAGGCCCAGGTGGCGGCCGCCGTCAGCGTGCCGAATCCCAATGGCCGACGCGTATTTGAAGGTTCATGCAAGGCCTGCCATGCCGAGGGGCTGGGGCCGAAGCTGTTTGGGGTGAGCCCGTCGCTGGCGACCAATACCAATGTGCACAGCGACCAGCCGGATAACTTGATCAAGGTGATTCTGCAAGGCATCAGCCACCCGGCGACCAAGGACCTGGGGTATATGCCGGGATTCAAGGACAGTCTGTCGAACAGCCAGGTGGCGGATCTGGCGGCGTATCTGCGCGGGCAATTTGCGCCGAATGCGCCGCAGTGGAAGGGGTTGGAGCAGAAGGTGGCGCATCTGCGCGCCAACCCCGGCACCCATTGACGCAATGGGGTAAAACATGTGGGAGGGGACTTGCCCGCGATAGCGGTGGGTCAGCTAAACATAGGCTGGCTGATGCACCGCCATCGGGGGCAAGCCCTCTCCCACAGTTGGATTCGGTTCTTACAGAGAGGTCGGGGTGGCGCCGCGTACCACTAAATCGCTGATAAACCCCAGCCAATCCTGCTGCTGCCCTTTGTTCGCCAGGTCTTCACCGAGGAATGAGCTGAGGGTATGCCGGTTGGAGTTATAGAAGTAGCAGAGCGAGGCGATCATCAAGTACACGTGCTTGAGGTCGACATCCTGGCGAAACACGCCCTGGGCCTGGCCGGCTTCGATGATCGGCTTCAAGACGCCCACGGCCTCCCCCGACAACCTGCGCATCTCGCCGGATTGCTGGGCATGCTTGCCCTGATGCAGGTTCTCGATGCTCAGGATCGCCACGAATTCCGGGTGCTTGACGTAGTAATTCCAGATAAACGCCACCAGGTCGCGCAGGGCCTGCTCCGGTGCGTCCAGGTCCAGCTTGAGCTTGCTTTCGGCTTGGTTGAACTGCTCATAGATGTGTTCCAGCACGCAGACGAACAGGTGTTCCTTGCTGCCGAAATAGTAATAAAGCATGCGGTCGTTGGAGTCGGCTTCCTTGGAAATGCTGTCGACGCGCCCGCCGGAATAACCGTCACGGGTGAACACCTTGACCGCCGCCTGGAGGATGCGCGCGCGGGTCTGGTCGGCCTGTTGGGCGCGAATGCCGGTCTTCTTGATCACCATGTCAGAGCGCCTTGCAGGACAGTCAGGGCGCGAAATATAGCATGGGCTTTTTCACGTCCGTTCCATGACCGACAAGTTCTGTAATAAAAACGCCATTGCGCTGGGGATTAAATCCGCAACGGGCTATTTTGGTGCGTCTCAATAACTAGAGTAGCCATGGATGAAATACCAACCTTTCAGCCGTACCTTGATTGCCACCGCCCTGGTGTTGACCGTCAGTGGTGTGCAAGCCGCTTCCCAGGCCCCGGTGGCCGGTGAAAACGGCATGGTGGTAACGGCCCAGCATTTGGCCACTCATGTGGGTGTAGACGTGCTCAAGGCCGGCGGTAATGCGGTCGACGCTGCCGTCGCCGTGGGCTATGCGCTGGCGGTGGTGTACCCGGCGGCGGGTAACCTGGGCGGCGGCGGTTTCATGACCGTGCAACTGGCGGACGGGCGCAAGACCTTCCTCGACTTCCGCGAAAAAGCCCCGTTGGCGGCGACCGCCGACATGTACCTGGACAAGGACGGCAACGTCATCGACGGCCTTAGCGCCAAGGGCCACCTGGCTGTCGGCGTCCCCGGCACCGTGTCGGGCATGGAACTGGCGCTGAGCAAATACGGCACCCTCAAGCGCGCCCAGGTCATCGCCCCGGCGATCAAGCTGGCGGAAAACGGCTTTGCCCTGGAGCAGGGCGATATCGACTTGCTGCACACCGCCACCGGCGAATTCGAAAAAGACAAGGACATGCGCGCAATCTTCCTGCACAACGGCCAGCCGATGCAGGTCGGCCAGAAGCTGGTGCAGAAAGACCTGGCCAAGACCCTCAAGGAAATTTCGGCCAAGGGCAGCGATGGTTTCTATAAAGGCTGGGTGGCCAAGGCGCTGGTGGATTCCAGCCAGGCCGGCAAGGGCATCATCACCCAGGCGGACCTCGACAAGTACAAGACCCGCGAACTGGCGCCTATCGAGTGCGACTACCGTGGCTACCACGTGGTCTCGGCACCGCCTCCAAGCTCGGGTGGCGTAGTGATCTGCCAGATCATGAACATTCTCGAAGGCTACCCGATGGCCGACCTGGGCTATCACTCGGCCCAGGGCCTGCACTACCAGATCGAAGCGATGCGCCACGCCTACGTGGACCGCAACAGCTACCTCGGCGACCCGGACTTCGTGAAGAACCCGATCGAGCACCTGCTGGACAAAAACTACGCGGCCAAACTGCGTGACGCCATCGAACCGCAAAAAGCTGGCGATTCCCAGGCGATCAAGCCGGGCGTGTCGCCCCATGAAGGCAACAACACCACTCACTACTCCATCGTCGACAAGTGGGGCAACGCGGTGTCGGTCACTTACACCCTCAACGACTGGTTCGGTGCGGGCGTAATGGCGAGCAAGACCGGGGTGATCCTCAACGATGAAATGGACGACTTCACCGTCAAGGTCGGCGTGCCGAACATGTACGGCCTGGTCCAGGGTGAAGCCAATGCCATCGCACCGGGCAAGGCGCCGCTGTCGTCGATGAGCCCGACCATCGTGACCAAGGATGGCAAGGCGGTGATGGTGGTCGGTACGCCGGGTGGCAGTCGCATCATCACGGCGACCTTGCTGACCATCCTGAATGTCATCGACTACAAGATGAACATCCAGGAAGCCGTGGACGCACCGCGTTTCCACCAGCAGTGGATGCCGGAAACCACCAACCTCGAGCGGTTTGCAGTGAGCCCGGATACCCAGAAGATCCTCGAAAGCTGGGGCCACAAGTTTGCCGGCCCGCAGGATGCCAACCACCTGGCGGCGATCCTGGTGGGCGCGCCGTCCCTGGATGGCAAGCCGGTGGGTAACAACCGCTTCTATGGGGCGAATGACCCGCGTCGCAATACGGGGCTGTCGTTGGGCTACTGAGGCGTGAGGTGGTGATGCAGGTGGGCCAGGGACAGCGCCAGGCTGTCGTGGGATAACTGGATGGCGGCGGCTTCGGCGCTGCCCTGGGCCGCCGGTATTACTCGTTCGAACATGTGGTTTTCATAGGCCTGCACTGCTGATGAGCAGTCGGGTGTCTCCAGCAGGTGCTGCGCCAGTTCGGCCGCATCCAGCATCGCCGCGTTCACCCCTTCGCCGCCAAACGGCGACATCAGATGGGCCGCATCGCCGATCAGCGTCAACCCCTGGCGGTGGGACCAGCGATGGCCGACGGGCAGGGCGTGGATCGGTCTCGCCAGTAGCGTCTCGTTCGCCGCATCAAACAATGCCAATACCTGCGGGTGCCAGCCATGGAACTGGGCTTTCAGTGCGGGCAGGCTGAGGTGATCGGCGCCCCAGTCGGACGGTACGCGAAAGATCGCATAGCCGCGCAAATGCGCGTTGGCGTTGCGCTGCACGATGATCGCCCTGGCTTCGCCGGCAACCTGTAGGGTGCCTCGGCCAACCAGTGCGGCGAGGTGCGGGTGCTGACGGTCTGCATCGTCGATGCCGAACTCGATGAAGGTCAACCCGCTGTATTGCGGCTGATAGGTCGACAGCAGCGGGCGTATTTTCGACCAGGCGCCGTCGGCACCCACCACCAGGTCGAAGGGGCCGTGGGTGAGGGCGCCTTGATGCAGCGTCCAACGTTCATCACCGGTCGAGCGAACGCCGGTGACGCTGGCACCCCAGCTCACACAGTCTGGCGGCAGTGAATCCAGCAGCGCCTGGCGCAAGGCGGTACGGTCGACTTCAGGGCGGTCACCTGCGTCCGGGTTGGGGGCTTCGAACAGCAAGCGACCGTGCTGATCCATCAAGCGCGAGCCTTGGTCTTCGTAACGGGCGATGCGTTTGAATGCATCCTCCAGGCCGGCACGCTGCAAGGCGAGTTGGCCGGATTCGGCATGCAGGTCCAGCGTGCCACCTTGTGGACGCTCCAGCGGGCTACGTTCACGTTCAAAGACGCTGGCGTTGACGCCATGGCGGTAAAGGATTCGCGCCAAGGTCAACCCGCCGGGGCCGGCGCCGACGATGGCGATGCGCAATGAGGTATTCATGAAATTGTCCTTGGCGATGTTTATAGGATCCTATACATTTAGTTCATAGGATCCTATGGAAAGTCAACGCCCTCATGAAGACTCAAACGCCTGCTCCAAACCCCATGCAACAGATCGGCCTGGCGAACCGCGGTTTCATCCGCCTCTACGAAGGTCGCCTGAGAGCGCTGGGCTTTGCTGTCGCGCAGATTCCGGTGCTGGTGGCGCTCAAGCACAGCGAGGGTTTGCCCCAGGCCGAACTGGTGCGCATTGCCCGTGTCGAGCAGTCGAGCATGGCCCAGTTGCTGGGCCGTATGGAGCGTGACGGCATGATCGAGCGGGTGGCTGACCCGGCTGATAAACGCAGCCGCTTGATTACCCTGACCGACGCGGCGCGCGAACGCATGCCCGCCGCCCGCGCGATCATGCTGCAAGGCAGCGTGCAGGCGCTGGAGGGGTTCAGTGAAGAGGAAGAGGCGACCTTGCTGGCGTTGCTGCTAAGGGTGAATGCCAACCTGGAGCGTGCCGGCGAGTAGCTGTTCAACCGCGGCCAACGCGGTGGCGCGGCGCTGTGCCCAGTGACCACGAATCACCAGGGCGGGCTGCTGATGGTGCTCGAGCCACTCCAGGCTGCCACGGAAGAACACTCGGCGATCCGCCAGGTCCGGCTGGCAGCGCTGCCCGTCGGCGGTCCATTCCACATCTTCCGGCGAGAGCAGCAGGTGCAGGTCGTAGTGGCGGGCCAGCAGTTCGCTGTCGAGCCAGGCGGGGTAGTCGCCGAACAGGGTCTGGCTCCAGAGCTTGTTGGTCAGCAAATGCGTGTCGAGGATCAACAGCGTAGGCTGTTGGGCGCGGGCGGCGTCTTCCCAGGCCAGTTGACCACGGGCAATGGCCGGGATATCGGCCAGGGTGGTGTCGCGCTGATGGTGATCGATGAAATGGCGCACGTATTCACCGACCATCAACCCGCCGAAATGCGCCTGCAACTCTGCGGCCAGCCAGCTTTTGCCGCTGGATTCCGGGCCGGCCAGTACCACCACCTTCATGCGTGCAACGCCGGATCGGCGCGCCATTCACGCCAGCCTTGCACGGCGATCACGGTGAACAGTGCATAGAGCGCGGCGGTAAGGTACAGGCCTTTGTAGAGGAACAGCCCGACGAAGATCACATCCACTGCGATCCACAGTGGCCAGCACTGCACGCGTTTCTGCGCCATCCACATCTGCGCCACCAGGCTGAAGCCGGTGAGGGCGGCGTCCAGCCAGGGCTGGGCGGCATCGGTCCAGTGCGCCATGGCGGCGCCGAGCAACAGGCTGCCCACTGCGCCCACGGCCAGGCTGGCCATGATCGCCGGCACTCCCAGGCTGGTGACCTGTCGCCCTTGCTTGACTTCGCCGGCGCGGGTCCACTGCCACCACCCGTAGACCTGCAGCGCGGCGTAGACCACCTGCAAGAGCATGTCGGAATAGAGCTTCACATCGAAGAACACCCAGGTGTAGAGCAGCACCATGACCAGGCCGATGGGCCAGCACCAGGGGTTTTGCTTGACGGTCAGCCACACCGCGATCACCCCGAGGGCGGCGGCGAACAGTTCAAGCCCGGACATGGTGGTTCCTTGGGAGAGTGGGAGAGGGCGGGGATTGTAACCAAAGAAGAATGCTGCGGGCATTATCTCTGTGGCGAGCCCGCTCGCCACAACAAGCCCGCTCGCCACATTAAGCGGGCTCGCCACAAGCAGCATCAGATTTTGAATTGGCGCAGCAGGCCGTCGAGCTGGTCGCTCAGGCCACGCAACTGTGCACTTGCCAGACTCGACTGCTCCGCTGCCAGTGCCGTGCTGTGGGACAACCCCGCCGCCTGGGTGACGTTCTGGTTGATGTCTTCCACCACATGGGCCTGTTGCAGCGTCGCGCTGGCAATCGAGGCGTTGAGGCCGTTGAGGTTGCGCAATGCCTGGCCTATGGCGGTCAGGCTGGCCCCGGCCTGGCCGGCTTGTTCGATGGTCAGTTGGGAGGCGCTGTGGCTATCGCTGATCACCTTGACCGCCGCTTCCGAGTGGCCCTGCAGGCGCTCGATCATGCCCTGGATCTCGGCGGTGGACTTTTGTGTGCGCTGGGCCAGCAGCCGCACTTCATCGGCCACCACCGCAAAGCCGCGGCCTTGCTCGCCGGCACGCGCCGCTTCAATTGCCGCGTTGAGGGCCAGCAGGTTGGTCTGGTCGGCGATCGAGCGGATCACTTCGAGCACGCTGCCGATCTGGGTGCTTTCGGCGGACAGGGTACGGATCACCTCCACCGCCTGGCTGATGGTGCCGGAGAGCTGGTCGATCTGTTGCAGGCTGCCGTCGATATTGACCTGGCCTTGTTGCGCCTGGGCCTGGGCGTCGCGCATTTCGCTGGCGGCGTGTTCGGCGTTCTTGGCTACGTCCTGCACGCCGTAGGTGACTTCGTTGATGGCAGTGGCCACCAGTTCCATCTGCTGGGACTGCTGCTGGCTGCGATCATGGGCCTGGGTCGCATTGGTGCCCAGTTCCTGGGACGACTGGCCCAGGGCGTTGGCGCATTCCTGCAACTGGCTGACCACCTGGCGCAGCTTGGCGGTGAAGCTGTTGAAGTGCCGGGCCAGTTGGGTGACTTCGTCCTGGCCATGGGTGTCGAGGCTGCGGGTCAGGTCGCTTTCGCCGCTGGCGATGTTGCCCATGGCGTTCACCGCATCCTGCAACGGCCGCACGATGCTGCGGGCGATCAGCGCCACCAGCAATGCCATGAGCACCGCGATACCCAGGCCGATAAACGAGGCTTTCCACACCTGGCCGCTGAACTCGGCCTGCACATCGTCCACGTACACGCCGGAGCCGATGATCCAGCCCCACGGCTCGAACAACTGGATATACGAGGTCTTGGCCACCGGCGCTTCGGCACCCGGTTTCGGCCAGCGATAGTTGACGATGCCGGCGCCCTTGGCCTTGGCCAGGCTCACGAATTCGTTGAACACTGCAAACCCGTCGGGGTCGCGGATGGCCGAGAGGTTCTGGCCGTCGAGCTTGGGGTTGGCCGGGTGCATGATCATCACCGGCGTGAGGTCGTTGATCCAGAAGTAGTCGTCATGGTCGTAGCGCAAACCGCGCACGGCACTCAGGGCCTGTTTCTGGGCGGCTTCGCGGGTCATGACGCCGGTAGTTTCCAGGCCGTGATAAAACGTCAGGATCCCGCTGGCGGTCTGGACCACGTGTTGGGTCTGTTGGCGCTTGGCCTGGTAAAGGTCGTCGTGGATCTGCTTGAGCATCAATAAACCCAGGGCCAGCAGCATCAGCACGGCGACTATCAGGATCAGCCAGAGGCGCCGGCTGATCGACATATTGCGCAAACTGTTCATCGTCCTGTCACTCCGTGCTTTTTATAATTGTGGGCGCTGCATCGACTTTTCCGCCTTGTCTGATAGGCTTTCGGCTTGTATTCGGAAAACCTGAGTACTGTCTGATTTTTCACAAGATTTTTGCGTACCGGGTGTGAGAGTCACCCCTGGGTCTTGTCGTCAGTGAACCATTAAAAAGATCAATAAGGCTTGCCATAGAGCAAGACCTTTGGGGGAAGCATGGATTTTTGGACCGCCATACAGGCATTGATTCTTGGCGTTGTGGAGGGGCTGACCGAGTTCCTGCCGATTTCCAGCACCGGCCACCAGATCATCGTTGCCGACTTGATCGGCTTCGGCGGTGAGCGTTTCGAAGCCTTTAATATCATCATCCAGCTGGGGGCGATCCTCGCCGTGGTCTGGGAGTTTCGCCGCAAGATCCTCGACGTGGTCATCGGTTTGCCGACCCAGCGCAATGCCCAGCGCTTTACGATCAACCTGATCATTGCCGTGTTGCCAGCAGTGGTGTTGGGGGTGATCTTCGCCGACCTGATCAAGCACTACCTGTTCAACCCGATCACCGTGGCAACCGCCTTGGTGGTAGGTGGCATCATCATGTTGTGGGCCGAGCAGCGTCAGCACCGTAGCCACGCCAACACCGTCGACGAGATCACCTGGAAAGACGCGGTCAAGATCGGCTTCGCCCAGTGCCTGGCCATGATCCCCGGCACGTCGCGCTCCGGTGCGACCATTATTGGCGGCCTGCTGTTCGGCCTGTCGCGCAAGACCGCGACCGAGTTCTCGTTCTTCCTCGCCATGCCGACCATGGTCGGTGCTGCGCTGTACTCGGGCTACAAGTACCGTGACCTGTTCCAGCCAGCGGATTTCCCGGTGTTCGCCATCGGCTTCGTGACCTCGTTCATCTTCGCGATGATTGCGGTCAAGGGCTTGCTCAAGTTCATCGCCAGCCACAGCTACGCGGCATTTGCCTGGTACCGCATCGCATTTGGCCTGCTGATCCTGGCGACCTGGCAGTTCGGCTGGATCGATTGGACGGCGGTCAAGCCTTGAGCATCCAGTATCCGCGTTTGAAGGCGGCGATCTTCGCGCTGTTGTGCGCGGCGCCGTTGATAGGGGCCGCGCTGGTCTGGTATCGCGGCGAGACGCTGATCCCGCTGGCCGCCTATGGTGTCGTCAGCGTGATCGCGTTTTTCCTGTACTGGAGCGACAAGCGCAAAGCGCAGACCGACCGCTGGCGCACCCCGGAAAACATCCTGCACGCCGTGGAGCTGGCGGGTGGCTGGCCGGGAGCGTTGATTGCCCAGCAGGTGTTCCGGCACAAGACGCGCAAGGTGTCGTACCAAGTGCTGTTCTGGGTGATCGTGCTGTTGCATGAGGTGTTCTGGCTGGACCAGTTGTTCCTCGGCGGCACCTTGCTCTCAGTCTTCTAGCCGCAACCCGACCTGCGTGCGCTTGGGCAACTTGCTCACCACCAACTGGTGGGAACGCTGCAACAAACCGCGCAGTTCTTCGGCGCCCAGCGGGTAGGGCGTGTTCATGATGATCCACTGTGCACGCGCCAGGTACGGCGCCGGTTGGATGCCGGGGCGATCCACATGGCCGAGGAACAGCTCCTTGTCGACCTTGAACGCCAGCGAGTCACCGCGCAGGTTTTGCAGGGCGAACATCTTGTTGCCGGCAATCGAGAACACCCGCACGCCGCCCCATTTGTAGTCTTCGCGCGCGCCGGGCAGCGCCAGGCAGAACGCCGCGACTTGTGCTTCGGTCATCTTCATAGCAAGCGGTCTCCACAGCCTTTGAAACCTTCTTCGAGGTAGTCGATCCAGGCCCGGATCGCCGGCAGCACGCCGCGCCGATGCGGGTAGACGGCCTGGAGCCAACCGCCCGGCAACGACCATTCGGGCAACAGTTGCACCAACCGGCCATTTGCCAGTTCCTCTTCACAGTACATCATCGGCAGTACGGTAAAACCCAGGCCCATGATGGCGCTGGCTTTGCGCACGATAAAGTCGTCGATACCCAGGCGGGCTTCCATCGCCAGCTCGTGGGCGTTGCCCTGGGGATCGAGAATGCGCTGGTGCACCAGCCGGTCCGCTTCCAGTGCACCGAGGATCGGCAGCTGCTTGAGGTCGTCCAGGGTCGTGACCTGACGCCCGAGCATCAGTGCGGGGCTGGCCACCAGCACGGTCTGGGCCTGGCGCAGGCGTTTGGTCACCAACAGCGGGTCCTCATCGCCCAGCTCACGCACGCGCAAGGCCACATCGATGCCTTCGGCCACCAGGTCGACGCGGCGGTTGACCAGGGTCATCTCCAACTGCACCTGAGGGTGGGCGGCAAGAAAACCGGCGACCAGCTCCGGCAGGATGTGCTGGGCCATGCCCACCGGGCAGCTCACCCGCAGTCGCCCACGGGGCTCGCTGGACATGCTGGCCACGGCCTCATCGGCCATTTCCGCCTCCAGCAACATGGCCTGGCAATGGCGCAGGTAGCGTTCGCCGACGGCGGTGAGGGTAAGCTGGCGGGTGGTACGTTGCAGCAGGCGTGCACCGAGGCGCTCTTCCAGCTCGGCGATGCGCCGCGACAGCCGCGACTTGGGAATTCCCAACAGCCGGCCGGCGGCGGCGAAACCGCCGGCATCGACGACTTTGGCGAAATAATAGAGGTCGTTGAGGTCTTGCATGGTCAGCCCATTGTCCTGTCAATGGGACGAACTATCCGCGCCTGACGAGGGCAAATCCACTACAAATGCGCACCGCCCATCAACACATACTTCACCTGCACATACTCTTCGATCCCGTAATAGCTGCCTTCGCGGCCATACCCGGACTGCTTGATCCCGCCAAACGGCACCGACGCGGTGCCGACCGAGCCTGAGTTGAGAATCACCATGCCGGCCTCCAACTGGCGCGACAGGCGCAACGACCGCCCCAGCGCGCTGGTGTAGGCATAGGCGACCAGGCCGAACTCCGTCTGGTTGGCGCGGGCGATCACTTCTTCTTCGTCCTTGAACGAGTAGATGGCGAACACCGGCCCGAAGATCTCCTCGGTCGCCAGGGGGGAGTCGTCCCGCAAACCGGTCAACACCGTCGGCTCGTAGAACAGGCCGCCCTTGGCGTGGGGCCTGCCGCCCATCAGCACGCTGGCTCCGGCAGCCTTGGCGGCTTCCACCAGGCGCACGACCTTGTCAAAGCCCGCTTGATTGACCAGCGGGCCGACCACAAAACCTTCACGCAGGCCCTGGTCCACTTCGATCCCGGCCACCGCATGCTGCACGCGCTGGATGAAGTCTTCGAGGATGCTGTGCTGCACAAAGATCCGGTTCGGCGATATGCATACCTGGCCGGAGTTGCGCAGCTTGGCACCGACCAGTCCCTTTACCGCCTCATCCAGATCGGCGTCCTGGAACACGATAAACGGGGCGTTGCCGCCCAGCTCCAGGGTCATCTTCTTGATGCTTGCCGCGCATTGTGCGGCAAGCAATTTGCCAACGCCGGTGGAACCGGTAAACGAGATCTTGCGGATACGCGGGTCGCCCGTGAGGATCAGGCCGATCTCCCTGGGGTCGCCCGCTACCACCTCCAGCACGCCTTCCGGGATGCCAGCCTTGCGTGCGTACTCCAGCAATTTGAAGGCCGTCAGCGGTGTATCCTCGGCGGGTTTGATCACCATGGTGCAACCGGCGGCCAGGGCCGTGCCGACCTTGCGGGTGATCATCATGAACGGGAAGTTCCATGGGGTGATGGCGGCGACCGGGCCGATGGCTTCCTTGGTCACCAGCACATTGGCGTTGCGGTCATGGGTGGGGATCGTGTCGCCGTACACGCGCTTGGCCTCTTCGGCATACCACTCGATAAAGCCCAGGCCGTAGTCGATCTCGCCACGGGCTTCACTGAGGCATTTGCCGTTTTCGCGGCAGAGCAATTCGGCGAAGGCTTCCTTGTCGGCTTTGACTGCGTCATGCCAGTGGCGCAGGAGGTCGCTGCGCTCCTTGGCCAGCCTGGACGACCATGCGGGAAAGGCGGCGCAGGCACGGTCGACGGCGGCCTTGACCTGGTGGGTGGTGTTCTGGGCGACGCGGCCGACTTCTTCGCCGGTAGCAGGGTTGTAAACGATAAGCATGGGGAGTCTCCGAGGGCTGAAAGTGCTGTTCCAGGCTACGCAGAGACAGTGTTTGAGCGAATATCCATTCCAATGTGCTGATTGCCTATTCCTATGAGGCCGTAGCCTGGATGCGGATTGCGCGCTACCGTGGCACTTTGCACAGAGGCCAGGATCCATGGACCGTACAGACAGAATCATCGCGCTGATGGACACCCTGGCGCCTGTCGAGGGCTATAACCTCAGCGCACTGGATGACGTGCGCTTCCTGCGCTCCAACCGCCCGTTGCAGCGGGTGCCGGTGCTGTATGACCCCGGCATCGTGATGGTCTGCCAGGGGCGCAAGCGCGGTTACCTGGGGGATGAGGTTTACCTGTACGACGCCCGGCACTACCTGGTGGTGTCAGTGCCGGTGCCGTTCACCATGGAGACCGACGCCAGCGAAGCCGAGCCCATGCTCGCGGTGTACCTGCGCCTGGACTTCACCCTCGCGGCCGAACTGATGGTGGCGCTGGATGAGTTTCCGGCGCTGGTCGACGCCAAACCGCGGGGCATGTATTCATCGTCCATGGATGACTTGCTCAGCGAGTCGCTGTTGCGCTTCCTGCAAGCCATGGGCGCGCCGATGGACGCGCACATCCTCGGCCCGGCGTTGATGCGCGAAATCTACTACCGGATCCTTACGGGCGAGCAGGGCGGTTCGATGCGCGCCGCGTTGAATCGCCAGGGGCAGTTCGGCAAGGTGGCGCGGGCGATTCGCAAGATCCATGGGTGTTATGCCCAGCACCTGGACGTGGAGGCGTTGGCCCGAGAGGCGATGATGAGCGTGCCGAGCTTTCACGCGCATTTTCGCACGGTCACCGACACCTCGCCGATGCAATACCTCAAGTCCACGCGCCTGCACCAGGCGCGTTTGCTGATGCTGCGCAGCGATATCAGCGCCGCCACGGCAAGTGCCAAGGTCGGCTATGAAAGCCCTTCGCAGTTCAGTCGCGAGTTCAAGCGCTTCTTCGGGCGCACACCCCAGGCGGAAATCCAGTGGATGAAGCGCACCTATGCGTTGCCGGCGCCTGCGTCGGCGTCGATTTACGTGTCGTCCCATTGAACATTGTCCTGCTGGCGGGACAAACAGTCGCGTTTCAATGGTCTAATCCTTTATTCGGATCATCTGTAGGATGAACCTCACTCGATCGCCCCACGGCGATCCTCACTTGGAGATTCCGCATGAAACTTTTGCATATCGATTCCAGCATCCTCGGCGACAACTCGGCTTCCCGTCAGCTCAGCGCGGGCGTGGTCAAGGCCTGGCAAGCGGCTGAACCGGGTGTGGAAGTGACCTACCGCGACCTGGCTAGCGAAGGCATCAACCACTTTTCCGGCGTAACCCTCGGCGCCCTCGGCACCGCCGCCGAACTGCGTGATGCCGCGCAGAAGCATGAGGCTGAGCTGAGCGCTTCGTCGCTGGCTGAATTCCTCGCCGCCGACGCGGTAGTGGTTGGCGCACCGATGTACAACTTCACCATTCCGACCCAGTTGAAAGCCTGGATCGACCGTATCGCCGTTGCCGGCCAGACTTTTCGCTACAGCGAAGCCGGCCCTGAAGGCCTGTGCGGCAACAAGAAGGTCATCATCGTGTCCACCGCGGGCGGCCTGCACGCCGGCCAGGCCTCGGGTGCTGCCCATGAAGGCTACCTGAAACTGCTGTTTGGCTTCCTGGGTATCACCGATATCGAAATCGTACGCGCCGAAGGCCTGGCCTACGGTGATGAAGTGCGCAGCAAAGCCCTGAACGACGCCAACGTGGTCATCAACGAACAATTGTTCGCCGTCGCGTAAGGCTTGTGTAAATTCCGCCTTTGCTCGGTTTCATTCTGAAGCCGGGCGCCTAAACTCTGTATTCTGCTCGCCTCAAAGCGAACGGAGTACGGAGTTTTTTCGTTTGTGCGCTGTCATTACTTTGGCCCAGGTTGTGCAAGCGTGGGTTTAACACCCTGGACTTTTTTCGATATGTCGGTTCTCACGCAGCAAAGGTGGACATCCCCATGATGCGTCTTTGTGCCGTTATGGTTCTTTCCCTGCTCGGCGGCCTGATTTCAGTGCACGCCGCACCTGCGCCGCACCCGCATTGGAGTGTGGGCTTCCATCGCATGACGTTTCTGGATCCGTTGGACCTGCAGCCGATGAAAGCCGTGGCGTTCTACCCGTCCACTGGCCTTGAGCACACCACGCAATTGGGCGCCTACCACGTCGCCGCTACCGAAGATGCCAAGATCGCCATCGGCCGTTTCCCGATGCTGATGCTGTCCCACGGCAACACCGGCACGCCGCTGGCGCTGCATGACCTGGCCACCTCCCTGGCGCGCAAGGGCTTTGTAGTGGTAGCGGTGCTGCACCCTGGCGACAACTACAAGGATCACAGTCGCCTGGGCACGGTGAGCAACCTGTACGGGCGACCGATCCAGATTTCCGAAGCAATCACCGCCACCCTGGGCGACCCGATGCTCTCGCCATTCGTCAACGTGGACCAGGTGGGTGTCATTGGCTATTCAGCCGGGGGTGAGACCGCGTTGATCCTGGCCGGCGCCAAGCCTGATTTCGACCGCCTGCGCCGGTATTGCCAGGAGCGTCCGGAAGATCGCGACGCCTGCACCACCAAGGGCGAACTGGTGGTGGACCGTGATGACCTGCAACCGCAATCCGACCCGCGCATTCATGCCTTGATGTTGATGGCGCCGCTGAGCCTGATGTTCGGCCGTCACACCCTGGCCGATGTGCATGTGCCCGTGCTGCTCTACAGCGGCGATGGCGACAAGTTGGTGGCGGTGGACAAGAACGCCGCCGCGCTGGCGCGCAAACTGCCGGAGCCGCCGGACTTCAAGCTCTTGGCCGGGGCAGGGCACTTCGTGTTCATGGCGCCGTGCGACAGCGATCAGTTGGCAACAATGCCGGCGATCTGCACGGATGCCGATGGGGTTGACCGTGAAGGCATTCACCGCGACCTGATCTCCGAGGCGGGGCGGTTCTTCAGTCACACCCTCGGCCAATCTACCCGGGCAGGCTTGCAGACCGCTGATCAGTAAGCGCGGCGCATAAGCACCAGGGTCACGCCCAGGGCCGTGACCGACAACAGTGCGGCACAGAAGAAGATCCAGCCGTAGCCGAGGTTCAGCGCCACGGCGCCCATCAACGGCCCGGCAATCGCCAGGGCCAGGTCAAAAAACACCGCATACGCACTCAGCCCCGCGCCACGGCTGCTGTTGGGCACCTGCTTGATGGCTTCCACACCCAGCGCCGGGTACACCAGCGACAAGCCAAAGCCGGTCAGCCCGGCGCCGATCAATGCCACCCCGGTGGACGGCGCTAGCCACAGCAGGGTCAGGCCGAGGGTCTCGATGGTCATGCAGGCAATGGCTGCGCGAAAACCGCCGAAACGGCTGATGGCAGAGATAAACACCAGTCGCGACAGGATAAAGCACACGCCGAATACCGTGAGGCAGTAAGCCGCGCCGGCCCAGCCACGATTGAGGTAGTACAGGGTGATAAAGGTGGTGAGGGTGCCGTAGCCAATCGAAGCCAGGCACAGGCTGGCGCCAAACGGCGCGATACGTCCGAATACCGCCCAGAACGGCAGCCGCTCGCCACGTACCACCGGCACCGAGGGTTTATTGCGGATCAGCACCAGCCCTAGCGCGGACAATGCCGTCAGTGCGATGCCGAGGCTGTTGTAGCCATATTCCGCGACCATCACCACGCCAAGCGGTGCCCCAATCGCGATGGCACCGTAGGAGGCAATACCATTCCACGAGATCGACCGTGCGGTGTGTTCCGCACCCACCGCGCCCATGCACCAACTGATGGTGCCCACGCCGATCAGCCCCTGGGCCACCCCCAGCAGCAGCCGCGCGACGATCAGGATGCCCAGGCTCAACGATGGCAGGCTTGCCACCAGCGTGGCAAAGAACGTCAGTACGCCACTCACTAGAATCCCGGCCAGGCCCAGTACAATCGCACGCTTGGTGCCGACGTTGTCTGACATGCGCCCGGCCATGGGGCGGCTGAGCAGCGTCGCCAGGTACTGCGAGCCGATGGTGATCCCGGCCACTACCGCGCTGAAACCCAGTTGTTCGTGCACATAGCCAGGAATCACCGCAATCGGCAGGCCGATGCAGATAAACGCGATGAAGGTGTAGAAGACAATGGAAACGATCTGCAGGGTGATCGATATCGAGCTGGGGGCGGCGGCAGGCATGGGCACTCGTTCGCGGGCGGGCGGTGCGGGCATGATGGCAAGGGCGCGGGGGAAAAGGAAGCTGGCTAACGACTTTGTCTGATGAATAGGTTTTGTGCGGCAAACGATGCTGTTGTGGCGAGCGGGCTTGTTGTGGCAAGCCCGCTCGCCACAACAGGCCCGCTCAATCACAGCAGGCCCGCTCAATCACAACGGGCCCGCTTGGCACGGCTTTTTGGCGGACTGCTTTAGAACACCACACCCTGGCTACGCAGGTAGTCGTCATAGCTGCCGCTGAAGTCGATCACGCCGGTGGCGCTCAACTCGATGATGCGGGTGGCCAGGGACGAGACGAACTCACGGTCGTGGCTGACGAAGATCAGCGTGCCCGGGTAGTTCTCCAGCGCCAGGTTCAGCGCTTCGATGGATTCCATGTCCAAGTGGTTGGTCGGTTCGTCCATGATCAGTACGTTCGGCTTTTGCAGGATCAGCTTGCCGAACAGCATGCGGCCTTGCTCACCACCGGAAATCACCTTGACCGACTTCTGGATCTCGTCGTTGGAGAACAGCATACGGCCCAGGGTGCCACGGATCATTTGCTCGCCCTGGGTCCACTGGCCCATCCAGTCGAACAGGGTCACGTCGTCTTCGAAGTCATGCGCATGGTCCTGGGCGTAGTAGCCCAGTTCCGCAGCGTCGGTCCACTTGATGCTGCCGGCGTCCGGGGTCAGTTCGTTGACCAGGGTGCGCAGCAGGGTGGTCTTGCCGATACCGTTCGGGCCGATGATCGCCACGCGTTCGCCAGCTTCGACCTGGAAGCTGAAGTCCTTGAACAGCGGCTTGCCGTCGAAGCCCTTGGCCATTTTTTCGACCATGACTGCCTGGCGGTGCAGCTTCTTGTTCTGCTCGAAACGGATGAACGGGCTGACCCGGCTCGACGGTTTGACTTCGGCCAGCTGGATCTTGTCGATCGCCTTGGCACGGGAGGTGGCCTGTTTGGCTTTGGAGGCGTTGGCCGAGAAGCGGCTGACGAAGGATTGCAGTTCGGAGATCTGCGCCTTCTTCTTGGCGTTGTCCGACAGCAGTTGCTCGCGGGACTGGGTCGCCACGGTCATGTACTCGTCGTAGTTGCCCGGGAACAGGCGCAGCTCGCCGTAGTCCAGGTCAGCCATGTGGGTGCACACGCTGTTCAGGAAGTGACGGTCGTGAGAGATGATGATCATTAGGCTGGAGCGCTGGGTCAGGATGTTTTCCAGCCAGCGGATGGTGTTGATGTCCAGGTGGTTGGTCGGTTCGTCGAGCAACAGCACTTCAGGATCGGAGAACAGCGCCTGGGCCAGCAATACCCGCAGTTTCCAGCCTGGAGACACTTCGCTCATCGGGCCGAAGTGCTGTTCCAGGGGAATGCCCAGGCCCAGCAGCAGCTCACCGGCGCGGGATTCGGCGGTGTAGCCGTCCATCTCGGCGAACTCGGTTTCCAGCTCGGCCACGGCCATGCCGTCTTCTTCGCTCATTTCCGGCAACGAGTAGATGCGGTCGCGCTCGGCCTTGACCTTCCACAGCTCTTCATGGCCCATGATCACGGTGTCGAGCACGGTGAATTCTTCGTAGGCGAACTGGTCCTGGCGCAGTTTACCCAGGCGTACGTTCGGTTCCAGCATGACCTGGCCGCCGGACGGGTCGAGGTCGCCGCCGAGGATTTTCATGAAGGTCGACTTGCCGCAACCGTTGGCACCGATCAAGCCATAACGGTTGCCAGCGCCGAACTTGACCGAGACATTCTCGAAGAGCGGCTTGGCGCCGAACTGCATGGTGATGTTAGCTGTGGAGATCAATTACTTTACCTATCAATGGGTTGCGAGCGTGTTGGCAAGAGCCTTCAGGCATGCGTCAACAGCGACATCAAGGCGCGAAACCCGGTCGCTGAGCAGAAAATGGGGGATGTGTGTTGGAATTTGGCGCGCATTGTCGCATATGTCAGGCGACAGTTGTATGTCCGGCGAAGGAAGGTTTCTCCAAGGTCTCCGGCATCGCCAGCCATAACAACGCCAAGGCCAGCGCTGCGACCCCGGCCAGGGTCAGGAATGCCGCGTCGTACCCGGCCTGTTGCACCACGAAACCTGCCAGGCTGCTGCTCAGTGCCGCGCCCAGGCCAAATACGGTGGAAAGGGCGCCCAGGCTGACGTTGAAGCGGCCGGTGCCTTGGGTCAGGTCCTTGACGATCACCGGGAACAGCGCGCCGAAGATCCCCGCGCCAATGCCGTCGAGCATTTGCACGGCCACCAGCCAGTAAGGATCATTGGACAAGGTGTAGAGCACGCCGCGCAGCGGCAGGATCATGAAGCCGATCATCAACAACGGTTTGCGCCCCCACAGGTCAGCCTTGAGCCCGACCAGCCAGGCCATCGGTACCATCACCAACTGCGCGGCGACGATGCATGCCGAAGTCAGCGGCGTGGCCATCTGCAGGTTGATCTGCGACAGTTTCTGGCTGACCAGCGGCAGCATGGCGGCGTTGGCCAAGTGAAACAGGGCGCAGCAAATGGCAAACAGCAGCAGCGGACGATTGGCCAGCAGCACTTTCATGCCGGATGGTTGTTCATGGTCGGTGTGATGTTCCGGGTCGAAGCCGCGGGCCACTTCATGGTCGATGGCCTCGGCGGACACACAGCTGATCGCAATGATGCTGGCGAGCGCCATGAACGCCATCAGGTAAAACACCACCACCGGACCAAACAAGTAGGCCAGGCCGCCGGCCAACAGGGCAGCCACGGCATTGCCGGCGTGGTTGAAGGTTTCGTTGCGTCCGGTGCGGCGGGTGAACGCGCGCGGTCCGGTGATTCCCAGGGAGATCGCGGAAATCGCCGGCGCGAACACCGAGGCAGCGACAGCGCTGGCGGCCTGGGTCAATGCCACCAGGCTGAACGAGCTGACAAAGGGCAGCATCAGGCAACTGACGGTCACTACAATGGCGGCCAGCGCAATCACCGCGCGCTTGCTGCGGGTGCGGTCGATCAACGCGCCCGCCGGGCCTTGGGTGATCAATGCCGCGATGCCTGCCAGGGTCATGACCACGCCGATGCTGGCCGGGTCCCATTTGTGCACGGCCAGCAGGTAAATGGCCAGGTAGGGTCCGAGGCCGTCGCGCACATCCGCGAGGAAGAAATTCAGGCTGTCGAGGGACAAGGTATTACGCAGGTCGGAATGGTTGGCCACGGCGAGCACTTCGCAAGCGGTGTTCAAGGACTGAACACGCATTGCGTTAGTGACCCGTTGGCCTTGCGTTAAGTTTCGTGCATTAGCTGGGTTTTATTCCGTGGGGACATGGCTTATTTTCTGAGCCCCTTTTTATGGATTACCTGGAGACGCAATGGACATGCCCTCAGCTCAACAGGCAATTGCCTGCAACAAAGACGCCTGGGATCAATCGGCCGGCCTGCACAAGACCACCGACACCTGGAACGCGTTGCTCAACAGCGTCGGCCAGGCGGACTTTTCCTGCCTGGACCCCACGATTACCGGCCTGCTGCAAGACGTTGGCGTGGCCGGCAAAGACGTGGTGCAACTGTGCTGCAACAATGGTCGCGAAAGCCTGTCGCTGTTTGGCCTGGGCGCGCGTTCGGTGGTCGGTGTGGATCAATCCCCGGCATTTCTCCAGCAGGCCCGGGAACTGGCGGATGTCTCGCCGCACAACCCTGAGTTCATCGAGAGTGACATCCATCATCTGCCGCCATCCTTGCACGAACGCTTCGATATTGCCCTGGTGACGATTGGGGTGTTGGGCTGGATGCCGGATGCAGCGCTGTTCATGCAGCATGTTGCGCGCACCCTCAAGCCGGGGGGCACGTTGGTGATGTATGAAACCCACCCGTTTCTGGAGGTGTTCGATCCCCGGGCGCAAAACCCATTCCTGCCGGCCAGTTCCTACTTTCAGCGCGAGCCATTCGTGCTGCAGGAGTCGATTGTCTATGAAGGCCAGGGTGAAGTGGCCGGACCGACCTCCTATTGGTACGTGCATACCTTAGGCGACATAGTCAGTGCCGCGATCGGCGCGCAGTTGCAGATCGGCCACCTGCAGGAATATCCCCATTCCAATCGCGAAGAACTGTACGACCAGTACGAGCACCAGCCTGCACAGCTGCCGATGTGCTTTACCTTGACCGCCACCAGGCGTCTTGAGTGAGAGAGCTTTTCCAAAAGCAAAAACGCGCTGGTCAGGCGCGACGCACGAAAGTACGCATGGTTTGACCTGGGCCGGTATTGAATATGATTGGCCTGGGCATGCCTTCATCTGCAGCGATAAAAACGAATTCATCCCCTTCCAGGCGATAGCTTGCGGGCAATCGCTTGCCGGCATCTTCGCCGATGGAATCGATCCAAGTGATGCTTTTAGGAAGTGTGCGGCTGTCGAGGAAAAACTGACCAGCCAGTAGCACTTCACCATTGACCGTAAGCACTTCAAATTGGTCACCGCTGATGGTGGTCAGTGCACCGGGCGCGCTATGGGCATCGTCAACGGGGTTTGGCACGCCGTTGTCTTCAAGGGCGATTTGCTCCCAGACGCCTTGGAGCAGTTGGTAATCCGGATCGCGAGTAATCGGCATAGAGAGTCCTTTCGGGTTTATTTCGGTTTTAAGGCAATTATTCAACTGAAGTTGTCTATTCTTATGACAAGCATATTTCCAGTCGTTGATGTCTGTAGGAATATTTACGCAACGCGCGGCGAACATAGTTTAATGGGTTGGGATTTTTCATTACCCTGAGTTGTCAGATTGCTCCGAAGACTTTTACATCGGTGTCGCAGGGCGTTGCCCCTGGCCCTTCAACGGGCTTTCCAAACATTTGCGGTGATGGCCGTTTAATGTCATTTTTTTAGGTGAGCTAATTTTGAATCGAAACGTCCCGCTTCATGTGACTCCTTCATCAGATGAAATTGACCTGTACGACCTCTTTCATTCGATCTGGCGGCAAAAAAGACTGGTGCTTGGGTGTGCGATCATTGCGGGGGTTTTGGGGGGCGGTTACGCGCTTCTGGCGCCCCGGACTTATGAGGTCAGCAGTGTATTGCGTCCTGCCGCGCTCAATGAGCTGGACGCGTTGAACCGTTCCGAGGTTTATAAGCTACCGCCCGCCGATGCGCTGTCAAAGGTGGGGTCGCAATTGGACTCTTACGAAACACGGCTGGAATTTTTCAAGTCGCACCAGCAATTGTTCAAGGCATTTCAGAAACCAGGCCAAAGCCTGGAGCAGTCTTTCGAAGACTTCAATCGCAACGCGGTCAACCTCATTCTGCCTGACCCCAAAAAGGCTGACTCGTTGAGCAGTTACATCCGCCTGGAGTTGCAGTACCCCGCCGATGTCGATGGTGTGGCGATTCTCAACGGGTTTGTCGATTACGCTATTGGCGCCGAGCGCGAGCAAGTGGGCGCGGACCTCAAGGTGATCGTCAATAACCGCTTGAACGAGCTCAAGGGCAAGATTGATGCCGCTCGCGCCAATTATGAGAACGAGAAAGAGTCGAAGATCGCCTCACTGCTGGAAAGCGACCGGCTCAAGCGTGCCCAGTTGCAAGATGAGCTCAGTGCGCTGCGTCTGCAGATGAAGATGGAGCGCAGTGATCGGCTGGCAGAACTGACCGAGGCCATCGCCATTGCCAAGTCCTTGGGAATCAAAACCCCGACGACGCCGTCGGCAATGGCGGATGCATCACGCGGTGGGAGCGGGCAGGTCATGCGTACTGAAGTCAACAACCAGAAAATCCCGCTGTATTTTATGGGCTCCAATGCGCTTGAAGCGGAGCGCGACGCACTCCAGCGACGCACCAGCGACGATTTCACCAACGCCCGCGTCGCCGAGATCGGCAAAGAATTGCAAATGTTGGAGGTGAACCGAAAGGTCGAGGTACTGCGCAGGCGCGACAATGAGGACATTTTCCTGCAGGATGTCGAGCCGCTGCGTGCCGAAGTCGCGCGGTTGCGCAACTTGAACATCGATATGAGCAACCTCAAACTGGTGACCATTGATCGTCGCGCCCAGGAGCCGCTGGCGCCGATAAAGCCGAAGAAAGCGCTGGTGGTTGCCTTGAGCCTGACTGCAGGGCTGGTGCTGGGGCTGGTCATCGCGTTGATCCGCTACGTTGTGCAGAATCGTGGACAACCGGCACCTTACTCGCCGCTGGAAGAGGGGCGTTTTTCCCGCCGAGAGCGCAAGGACGATGAACCTTTGCTGTAACCGCATCGCGCACAACGGCGGTCCATGCCCCGTGGTTGTGCGCCTTCGCAACATCCGTCACAAGACAGCTTTTCACAATTCTTAGTTAACTTTTAGTTACAACCTGTGGCTAAATAACTGCAAAGGGCCACGCGCCGGGTGGTCACTCAGCCGGTCGTGCCGATTGTGTGAATTGTGATTTCAGGTGCTGCTATCCATCCTCGTCCGTTGTGGGCACGCAGGAGCAGCCTGTTCTCTTCTGACTTGTGACGAAATCCCTTGAAACTCATCATTGTTATTCTCTACGTTGCCTCGATTGCGTATGTACACCTGCGTGGGCGGGTGCGGCATAAGCTGGGGCGCCAACTCAGTGATCATTCGACCTTCCTGGCGCCGATCAACTGCTTTCTCTACCTCTTTTCCAAGCTGCCCAGCCGACCTTACCTGTCGCCCAGCGATTTCCCGGACCTGAGCCCGCTCCAGGAGCATTGGCAGGAGATTCGCGAGGAAGGCCAGAACCTGCTGCGCGCCGGCGAAATCAAGCGCTCGGAACAGTACAACGACGTAGGTTTCAATTCGTTCTTCAAGTCCGGCTGGAAGCGCTTCTATCTGAAATGGTATGGCGACAGCCACCCGTCGGCGATGAAGCTGTGCCCGCGTACCACCGAGCTGGTGCAGGGCATCGGTTCGATCAAGGCCGCGATGTTCGCCGAACTGCCGCCGGGCTCCAGGCTGGTGCGCCATCGCGACCCGTATGCCGGCTCGTATCGCTATCACTTGGGCCTGGACACGCCGAATGACCCGGGCTGCTACATCAACGTGGACGGTGAGAACTACTACTGGCGTGACGGCGAGCCGGTGATGTTCGACGAGACCTACATCCACTACGCGGAAAACACCACGCAGCAGAACCGCATCATTCTGTTCTGCGATATCGAGCGCCCGATGAAATATCGCTGGGCCGCTGCGTTCAATCGCTGGTTCAGCCGCAATGTGATGGCAGCTGCGGGCTCGCCCAACGATGCCGGTGACAAGACGGGCGGGCTAAACCGCGCCTTCACCCGGCTGTACAAGATTCGCTTGCGCGGCAAAGAACTGAAAAAGCGCAACCGTACGCGTTATTACCTGGAAAAATGGGCGATCTTTGCAGGGTTGGCCGCCATTTTCCTGCTGATCTGAAGGCTTCGGGCGCCATTCACTCCGGTGAATGGGCGCCCAGTTTGTCCCACATCTTTTTGCTGATCTTCTGTCGATTGGCATAGCCGTCCCAGGGATCGCTCTTCAAGCCGTCCAAGCGCTGCTGCAGATTGGCGACGGTCCATTGTTGGGCCCCGCGCAATCCCTTCAATTCCTCGCGACTGACCGGTACCGACACCGGCAAACCTGGCCGCGCCCTTACAGAATAAGCGGCCACGGTACTGGCGCCCCTTGCGTTGCGCAGGTAGTCGATGAAGATCTTGCCCACCCGGTTTTTTGGCCCTGACGTCGCGGTGAAGCGTTCAGGCAGTTGCTCGGTCATGAATTGGGCAATCGCTTTGGCGAATGCCTTGACGGTGTCCCAGTTGTCCCGGCGCGCCAGCGGCACGATCAGGTGCAGGCCTTTGCCGCCACTGGTTTTGACGAAGGCTTGCAAGCCCAATTCGTCCAGGACCGAAAGGGTGAGTTGCGCTGCTTCCTGCATGCTTTTCCACGGCAGCGCGGGGTCGGGGTCGAGGTCGAGTACAAACAGGTCCGGGGTTTCGATCTTGTCGACAGTGGCGCCCCAGGTATGAAACTCCACGGTGCCCATTTGCACCGCCCCGAGCAACGCCTCGGCACTGTCGACTTCCATCAGGCGCGCATGGCCGGGATCGAGTGCCTGTTCCAACTGCTTGATGTTAGGAATGGCCAGGCGCTCCGAATGTTTCTGGAAGAACTGCTCGCCCTCGATGCCTTCGGGTGCCCTCAGCAGTGACACGGGACGGTGACGCAGAAAAGGCAGGATCCACTCGCTGATGCTGTTGTAGAACTGCGCCAATTGCTCCTTCTGCATGCCGCTCTGCTTATCGATCACGCGGTCCGGGTGGGTAATCTTCACGGTGCCGGTGGTTTTTTTCGCAGATTTCATGGATTTGACCGTGCGCGGTTGCTCATGAATGACCTGTGCGGCCGGTTTGTCGGTGCGCATCGCGACAAACGCCGCCTGGCGGATCACCCCCTCACGGGTCCATTCGGCAAACTGCACTTCGCCGACCAGTGTCGGTTCCACCCAGTGCACGTTACGGGCCTGGGCGCTGGTCAGGGCTTTTTCAAGGGGCGATGACTTACGCTCCAATGGCCTGAGTTGCGCATGGATCGCCTTCAGTGACGCTTGATCAAACCCGGTGCCCACGCGTCCGGCGTACACCAATCCCGAGGTGTCATTCACTGCCAGCAGCAGTGCACCGAAACCGCTGCGCGAACCCTGCGGCCGGGTGTAGCCGACGATCACGAATTCCTGGCGCAGGCGGCATTTGAGCTTGACCCAATCGGTGTTGCGACTGGACACGTACGGGCTGCCCAGGCGCTTGCCGATGACACCCTCGAGGGCCAGGTCACAGGCGCTTTCAAAGATGTCCTGATGATGGGCAGTAAAGGCTTCGGAGAAGCGTAATAGCTTGCTTCTGCTGCCGGACAACGCAGTCTTCAGCGCTGCACGGCGATCTTCGACGGGGGCCTGGCGCTGATCCTGGCCATCCAGGAACGGCGCATCGAACAGGTAGTAGACAATGTCCAGGCTGCGCCCGATATCAAAGGCGTTTTGCAGCGCCTGGAAGTCCGGCAGGCCATCGCCGTTGAGGCTGACCACCTCGCCGTCGAGCCAACTGTCCTTGAGTTTGAGGGCGTGCAAGGCCTTGGCCTGGCGCGGCAGGCGGTCGGTCCAGTCGTGGCCGTTGCGCGTGAACAGCCGCACCTCGCCGTCGCGGATGCGCGCGAGCATGCGGTAACCGTCGAACTTGATTTCGTACTGCCAATCGCCCTCGGGGGCGCGATCCACCAGGGTGGCCAATTGCGGAGTGAAGTGTTCGGGGAGGGCGACGCTGGTTTTCCGGGCTTTTGCGCGAGATTTGGGCTTACCCAGCGAGGCGTCACTGAGCACGCTGTCAGGCTGGGCCTGGACAATATCGTAGTCTTGGGCGGGTCGTGCCTGCGCGTCTTTTTCCTTGATCAGCAGCCATTGTTCCTTATCGCCGCTGCCTTTCAGGCGCGTGCGGACCAGTGCCCAATCGCCGGACAACTTTTCGCCGACCAGGGTGAACTTGAGCTTGCCGGCGGCGTAAGCCTTGCGGGGATCGTCATGGGGTTGCCACACACCGCGGTCCCACACGATGACGTCACCTGCGCCGTATTGGCCCGCCGGGATACTGCCTTCGAAACTGCCGTAGCTGAGAGGGTGATCTTCGACATGCACGGCCAGGCGCTTCTGCGTCGGGTCCAGGCTCGGGCCTTTGGGCACTGCCCAACTGAGCAGTACGCCATCCAGTTCCAGGCGGAAGTCATAGTGCAGGTTGCGCGCGTCATGTTTCTGGATCACGAACGACAGCGCCGAAGCGTTGCGTGTTCCTGCGGGCGCACTGCCCGCCGGTTCACCGGTGACGCCGAAGTCGCGCTTGCGGTTGTATTCGCTGAGGGGCTTTGGCATGGCTTATGACGCCTTGGTGGCTTTCTTCGCGGCGGGCTTCTTGGCGGGTTTGCCGGCCAGGCTGCGCTTGAGTAACTCCGTCAGGTCGATCACATCGGCGGACTTACGCTCTTCACTGTCTTGGCTGGTTTCCACATCCTCGATCTTGCCGGCCTTGGCCTTCTTGGCCACCAGCGCCATGATCTTTTCCTGGAAGCTGTCGCGATATTCATCGGGCTGCCAGTCGGCGCTCATGTCGTCGACCAGGCGCTTGGCCATGTCCAGTTCACCCTTGGCCAGGCTGGGTTTGGTCACGTCGCTGCCCAGTTCCAGTTCGTCCAGGCTGCGCACTTCGGCGGGCCAGCGCAGCATCACCAATACCAGCGCCGACTCCAGCGGCATGAGTGCCGCCAGGTGCTGCTTGGTGTGCAGGACCACGTTGGCCAGCGCGACTTTTTTGGTCTTCCTCAGTGTTTCCCGAAGCAGCGCATAGACCTTGCCACCGCGCTTGTCCGGTGCCAGGAAGTAGGGCGTGTCGATGTTTTGCAACGGGATCTGGTCACTGGCGACAAACGCGATGATCTCGATGGTCTGGGTCGACTTGGGGTGGGCCGAGCGGATTTCCTCTTCGCTGAGCACCACGTAGCGGCCTTTCTCGAAGGCCACACCCTTGACGATGTTGTCTTTGGTGACTTCCTTGCCAGTGGTCTTGTTGATGCGCTTGTAGCCCACCGGGTCCATGCTGCGCTTGTCCAGCCAGTCGAAGTCAACGCCCTGCGATGACGTGGCCGAGACCAGCGACACGGGGATGTGCACCAGGCCAAAGCTGATGGCACCTTTCCAGATAGCTCGTGGCATCGGTGCGACTCCTTGAGTAGAGGGGGTGTTCTGGTGACTCGGTGCCGATGTGAAAAGTTTCCCCTGGCAGATGCGCGGACAGATCGTGTTACACCTGATGAGAAACTATTTACTGTCGAAAGCCGAACCCAAGGCGTAGCGTGTTATCGAAAGCACGTACTCCTCACTCCCGAGAGGCTTTGTCAATGAACACTTGTATGCGACACGTTGCAGCGCTGCTGTTGGGTCTGGCCCTGATCCCCGTGGCCCAGGCACAAAACCTGCCCGGCAGCAACAACGCCAACAACGGCCCGATCCACCGGGCCAACCCCAACAGCATGCAGGGCACCCAGCCCAACGCGCCGGCGGTTCGCGGGATTCAGACCGGGCCGACCACGCGCACGCCGACCCTGGAAAACGGCGGCATTGGCAACAGCTATCCCAAGCGCGACGCTGCGCCCAGCCGCCCGGCCACCGAAACCAAAGCCCCCACTTATGATGCCAACGGCAATCGCCGGTAAGGATTCCGTCTTATGTTTCTACGCAAAACCCTGCTAGCCGCGCTGTGCGCAACCTCTCTACTGCCGTTGACGGCCAGTTTCGCAGCCGATGCCCAGCAGTTCCCCAGCGAGCAAGGCAGCATCACCGTCACACCGATCGCCAAAGGCCTGGACCATCCTTGGGCCGTGGCTTTTCTGCCGGACAAGCAAGGTTTCCTGGTCACCGAACGGCCTGGCCACCTGCGTTTTGTCAGCCCTGACGGGAAATTGTCCGCGCCACTGACGGGCGTGCCTGAAGTGTGGGCCAAAGGGCAGGGCGGCTTGCTGGACGTGGTGCTGTCGCCGGACTTCAAGCAGGACCGCATGGTCTACCTTTCCTACGCCGAAGGGGGCGGCAAGGGCGGAACAGCCGGTACTGCGGTAGGGCGTGGACGTCTGGCGGCTGACCTCAGTGGCCTGACCGACTTCAAAGTGATCCTGCGCCAGGAGCCGAAGCTGTCCACCGGCAATCACTTCGGTTCACGCCTGGCCTTCGACCGCGACGGTTATTTGTTTGTGACCCTGGGCGAAAACAACGACCGCCCGACCGCCCAGGACCTCGACAAACTGCAGGGCAAGGTGGTGCGCATCTACCCCGACGGCCGCGTGCCGGATGACAACCCCTTCGTCGGCCAGCCAGGCGTGCGCCCGGAGATCTGGTCCTACGGCCAGCGCAACCCCCAGGGCCTGGCGCTGAATCCCTGGAGTGGCACGATCTGGGAAAATGAACATGGGCCACGCGGGGGGGACGAGATCAATATCATCGAGCGTGGCAAGAATTACGGCTGGCCGTTGGCGACCCACGGCATCAACTACTCTCTGGCACCGATTCCCGAAGCCAAAGGCAAGACCGCAGAAGGCACCGTGCCGCCCCATCATGTCTGGGAAAAATCACCGGGTATCAGCGGCATGGCATTCTACGATGCAGACCGCTTCAAGCCTTGGCAGCACAATGTGTTCATCGGCGCGCTGGCCAGCCAGGAACTGATCCGCTTGCAGTTCGACGGTGACAAGGTGATTCACGAGGAGCGTTTGCTGGGCGGTTTGAAAGCGCGGATTCGGGATGTGAGGCAGGGGCCGGATGGCTTTTTGTATGTGTTGACGGATGAGGATGATGGCGTGCTATACCGAGTCGGCCTCAATCAGGACTGAAGCCGACAACAACCTGTAGGAGCCCGGCTTGGCGGCGATGGCGATTTCAGCAACGCTATCGCCGCCACGGTTTACAGGCCCAGGTCAGACAGCCCCGGGTGATCATCCGGGCGCCGTCCCAGCGGCCAGTGGAACTTGCGCTCGCTTTCCTTGATCGGCATGTCATTGATGCAGGCAAAACGATTGGCCATCAGGCCGTTCTCGTCGAACTCCCAGTTCTCGTTGCCATAGGAACGGAACCAGTTGCCCGAATCGTCGTGCCACTCATAGGCATAACGCACGGCGATGCGGTTATCGGTAAACGCCCACAGCTCCTTGATCAGCCGATAGTCCAGCTCCTTGGCCCATTTACGGGTCAGGAAACCCTTGGCTTCTTCGCGGTTATGGGCGAACTCGGCGCGGTTGCGCCACTGCGTGTCGAGGGTGTAGGCCAGGGATACGCGGTAGGGGTCGCGGGAGTTCCAGCCGTCTTCGGCCAAACGCACTTTTTCGATGGCCGATGCGCGGGTAAACGGCGGCAGGGGCGGACGTGTTTCTGCAGTCGATGACATGGGGCAGTTCCTCAAACAATAAGGGTGTGTTGAAAGTTGCGCCGTCGTGCGATCAAAGTCCCAACAAGGTTTGCGCCATGCATTGCGCATTATCGGCAGCTGTTGAATCGCCCATCACCAGGGCAACGGTAATGGCGCCATCAATCAGGATCAGCAGGTGCGCGGCCTGCCGTTCAGGGTCGGGGGTGCCATGTGCTTGACACAGTTCGAGCAGGTACTCGAACAGTTTCTGTTTGTGGGCCTTGGCCAACTGGCGTACCGGGTCCTGCGGGTCGCCGGTTTCGCCGCTGGTGTTGATGAAGGCGCAGCCGCGGAAATCGGCGGAGCCAAACCAGGTTTTAAGTGCATCGAACACCGCCAGCAAGCGTTGGCCGGTGCCTTCGCTACATTCCACCTCTGTGCGCAGCCACTGCATCCAGCGCTCGTCACGACGCTGCAGGGCGGCAATCACCAAATCGTCTTTATTGGCGAAGTAGCGGTAAATGCTTTTTCGCGAGACACCCGCGGTTTTCACCAGGAAGTCCATGCCGGTGGCGGCGATGCCATGGCGATAGATCAACTTTTCGGTGACGTCGAGGATGATGTCGCGGGTTTCATTACTGATCATGTCGTTCATGCTGCCAAAAGTAGAACGATCATTCTTCTTGGTCAATTAAAATTTTTCCATGCGCCACAGCAAGACCTGGGCCCCCCTATGGTGTAAGCTCGGGGCCTCTTCGGATTCGACCCATTGCGAGCCTTATGCCGTCGTTCTTCAAACGCTCCCTGTTGCCCAAACTGCGCGGTTTCCCCCTGACTCCTGATGCGATTGACGTGCTGTCCGGCGCTGCTGCCTATCGCCGCTGCCTGCTGGAGAAGATCTCCCAGGCCACCCGGCGTATCTACATCGTCGCGCTGTATTTGCAGCAGGACGAGGCAGGGCAGGAGATCTACGACGCCCTGCACGCCGCCAAGGCGGCGCGTCCGGAGTTGGATGTCGTGGTGGTGGTCGATTGGTTGCGCGCCCAGCGTGGCTTGATCGGCGCCGGCAAGCAGCCGGGCAACAGTGCCTGGTACCAGGCCATGACCCAGAGCCACAGCAGTGAAGTGCCGGTGTATGGCGTGCCGGTGCAAACCCGCGAGCTGTTCGGCGTGCTGCACCTCAAAGGCTTTGTGATCGACGACACGGTGCTGTACAGCGGCGCCAGCCTGAACAACGTGTACCTGCACAAGTTCGACAAGTACCGCTACGATCGCTACCACCTGATCCATAACAAGCCGCTGGCCGATTCGATGCAGCATCTGGTGGAGCATGGTCTTGTGGCGTCCAAGGCGGTGCATCGCCTGGACCTGCCCAACCCGCCCACCACCCGCAGCCTGCGCAACGACATCGGCGACCTGCGCAGCCGTCTCAAGCATGCGACATACGACACTACAGCCGGGCAATTGCCCAACGGCCATCTGTCGGTCAGCCCGCTGTTGGGCGTGGGCAAGAACAATCCGTTGAGCCGAGTGATCCTGGAGCTGATCGCCAGTGCCCAGCATCAACTGACCATCTGCACGCCATACTTCAACCTGCCGCTGCCAGTGACCCGCGAAATCAACCGCGCCCTGGCGCGTGGCGTGAAGATCGACATCATCGTCGGCGACAAGACCGCCAACGACTTCTACATCCCGCCCAGCGAGCCGTTCAAGGTGATCGCCGCGCTGCCGTACCTGTATGAGATCAGCCTGCGCCGTTTCGCCAAGCGCCATCAGCGCGACATCGACCACGGCCAGTTGAACCTGCACCTTTGGCACCACGACGACAACACTTACCACCTCAAGGGCATGTGGGTCGACCAGCGCTACACCTTGCTCACCGGCAACAACCTCAATCCGCGCGCGTTCCGCCTTGACCTGGAAAACGCCTTGCTGATCGATGATCCCAAGAGCGAGTGGCTGGAGCCGAGGCGTACCGAGTTGGCGCAGATTTTCCAGCACACCACGCGAATCGAGCGTTACCAGGACTTGCAGGCGTTGCCGGACTACCCGGAGGCGGTCGGCAAGTTCCTGCGCCGGGTCAGCCGGGTACGAATCGAGCGGTTGTTGTATCGGATTCTCTAGAGTCTCTGCCCGATTTCATCGCTGGTTTTAGGCGTCGGCTTATAGAACGGCTGTCTTTTCCCCTCTTACAGTGCCTTCCAACCGTTCAAGGAGGCACGGCTTTTCCCTCAATGGATTTGCCACAAAGAGGATAGCAACATGCCATCTATTCTTGCCCAAAGCGGTTCGGTCATCTGCGCGCCAGCCACTCCGGCGCCTGACCTGGCGCCCATGTCCCAAGCCTCAATTTCCCTGGTTCCATCCAACCCCTGCGAAACTGCCCCTGAACGCCCCGGTACGCCCGCAATTGTGGTGCCCACCTGGACACTACCCATGTCGCCCAGTGCCGCCGGCACCGCCGGAGACTCCACCTTGGCTGAGCGTCTGGCACAGGCCCTCGACCGCGGCCAGAATAGTGTGGCAATCCCTAATGACAGCAGTCTCGGTGCGGCCTTGGCCCTCTACCGCCAGTTGCTTGATCAACCGTCTTCTCAGTCCTGGCTCTCGCTTAAAGGCTTGGCAATGGACACCCTGACACTGCGCAAGGATCGCGTAGAGGGTTTCACCGCCGCGGGGGGCATACGCACTCCCGTAGCGTTCAGCAGTACTGACGACAGTGGCTGGGGGAAGGCGAGCCGGCATCTACGGGCCATGCGCAATGTGCTTGACCCTGACGATAAGGGCTTGCCTTACGTCAGTCTTGATGAGCCTCGTATGCCCCTGCACGTCGTGCTGAATGCCTACGGCCTGGATCCCGGTGAATCCACTGAACAGAAGCGGGCACTCAAAGACCAGGTGGCGGCGAATGGCTTGACGGTACCCCCTCGGTTTTTGGCCGCGCTCGACGATGTGCGCGGCGTGATCAGTGACCTGGATGAGCGCGCCTTCCTGGCGAATTTGCTTGAAGAGCAGGTGCAGCAACTGGCGGATAGCCGTGCTACCGATTGGTCAACACTGAAGATCCAGCCCTCGCCAGCCTCTGCCAAGGGTATTGGGCCCCATTCCAGCTACGATGTTGCCCAATTGCTTGAGCATAAGGGGTTGGGCGTACCTCGTACGGCTGCGGCGACCCGCAACGTCATTCGGTGGTTGCGCACAGTCCTGCCACCGGCCCCGCCCTTGGGTAATTATTCTGGGTTGGTCCCGCTACAACCGGGCGATCCGGACTACAAGCCGCTGGCTACGCTCGCGATGTACACCCCGGCAACACTGAGTGCCGATCCCGACGCTCACCTTGGGAGGTTGAGCCAGGGCCCGGACGCTGTAGCGTTTGGCAACATCCTTGCTGCGGTGCTGCAAGGGCCTGCCGGTTCGATAGGCGGTTACGCGCTTTACAGCCCCAGCAATGCGGGACGCACCCTGGGTGAAGTCCGCCAGGCTCTGGAACAGTATTTGTGTGACAACAAGGCAATGGACGCAAGCGTTGCGTTCCTGGTGGCCCATGTGGCGCTGGCGAGGAAAGCCCCCGAGTTTCTGGTCCGGGACTTACCCGAGGGCATCAAGATCGGCACACCGGCCTGGACGGAATTGCGGCTTGGTTGCGCGATGGCTGAACGCATGTTGCCAGGCACCTCTCGGATGATGGATGAGCAGCAGGTCTGCGCATTGACGAGCCTGGAGCCTACGTCCGATGGTCAACGCACCCTCATGCAGGAGCAAGCCCTTGGCATATTGCTTGACTGGGGAGTGCTCAATGGTGTCATACCGGACAAGCCTCAAGGCCGGCATACTCAGGAGGATCTCAAGAAAACGTCGAGTGTGTTCTCGCGGCAACGGACACTGTCGGCTCGTTCGTTCAACCGTTTGAGCACCGCCTTGCCGTCGCGCAGGCAGATGGCGACCCAAGAGTTGCTCAAGGCCATGCCTCAGACCAGCCTCAGCCAATTGGAGGCGATGAAGGTTCATCTCCCCGACTCCGACGAACGCCGCAACCTGAGGCGCTCCGAACCGCGTACGCGCTCGCTGATCGAGGCTTACATGAGCGGCGATCTGACCAAGGACAGATGGGTCTTGACCACCGATATGTCCAACGCTGGCAAACGTTCGAATACCCCCTATAGGCATATTGATGAGTCCTCTACGAATTCGGCAACGGCTCGACAAAAGCTCAACGAAATCATCGAGCGGCTTCCCGCTTTGGACCCCTTGCTGGAAAGCGCCGTCACCCGTCACCACAACGATCAAAAGATGGGCTTTGTCACCAAGCTCAAACTGATGTTCGCGGGGTTGCCGTTGGTTGATCGCCAGCGCATCGAACTGGGCAGTGTGGAACTGTTCACGTTGCGCAAGGCCACCGGCAAACAGCAGGTGTGGGAGTCGGACCTGGACCGAGCGGCGGTGACCGCGCGGCAGGGGATATTGATGCGTGTCGTTCACGACAATACTGTCACCTATTACGAGGTGCTCTACAGCGCAAACATCATCAAGCACGACAGCCTTGAAGTAACGAATGCCCTGGATAAGGTGGCCTCAGACAGAAGCTACCTGGAAAAGTACAAATTGCTTGCAGACAAATACATCCGTCGCGGTCATGACGTCGGCCTGGATTTCAATGCGTATGCCAGCGGTGCACCGGCACGCGAAGGCGTCAGTTCTTCCGATGTCATTCTCGATAAAGTCGGTGTTACCAAGGGGCCGCGCCCACTCCCCGAAAACGTGACCAGGGAATCTTTTGTTCCTGATACCTATCAGTCAGACCGTATCGAGGACATTGCCGTTGAAATCACCGAGCGCAATTTCTACGAAAGTGCCGAGGACATGCTTGCACGGGCAAAGGGCCAGTTACCCGTGGAAAAAAGCCGCGAGGCCCATGCGCGGGATGTCAGCCTGCTGCTATCGCTGGTTCCCTTCGTCGGTGCCTATCAGGACTTTCGCGATGGTGATTTTGGCAAAGGCCTGCAAAGTTTGGCGTTGGACGGTGCAGGTTTGATGATCGGTGCGGGAGGCCAGGCACGGTCGCTGATCCGTTCGCTCAAGACCCTGGCAAAAAACACCAGTCGGCCGTCCATCGGCAGATTCAGCGCTCGCGTCACGCCGAGCACCCCAAAGGTTGCCTGGTCCTGGAATGAACCCAAGGTGCGCTTCAGCGACGCCGCGTTTGATTTTTCCAAGCAGACAGCACTGTTCTTTAACGCGGTCTTCAATCCGGTGGACGGTTATCCGCGCCTGATCAGTGCCGCGTCCAAAGGCCTGTCCAAGTTGTCCAGCCTGGGCGCTGTCAGTGCGGGCTTGAGCAAGGCAATGCCTCACCTGATGACGGTAGACGAAAAAATGCGCTGTTATTTTCTGGTCGGTACGGGCCTGGTAGACCCTACCAAACCGCCCGGATCGCAAGCTGCTTGAGCATAGCGACCGCTGCGCCGCTGATGGCTGAGCGGTCGCCGGGCCCCTGGGTCAGTTCAAACCCAACTTGCCGCGCAACGTGGACAGGTCTTCCGCCAGGGTATTGACCGGGCCCACCAGGGCCTTGCGGTCGGTTTCCTTGACCTTGTCATAGGTCTCGAAACCGCCGTCCTTGGTTTTGTACTTGGCGAGGATCTTGTCGACGCTGGCGAAGTTCTTGTCGACTTTGGCCAGGAAGGCCTTGTCTTGCTTCTCGATCTGGCCACGGAACAGGTCGACGATTTTCTTCGCTCCGTCGATGTTGCCCTGGAAGTCATACAGGTCGGTGTGGCTGTAGCGGTCTTCTTCGCCGGAGATCTTGGTGGCGGCGACTTCTTCCAGCAACGCTGCGGCGCCGCCTACGACTTTCTCGGGTGGGAAGGTCAGGCCGTCGACGCGGGTCTTGAGGTCGTTGACGTCGGTGTTGAGCTTGGCGGTCAGCGCTTCCAGGCCCTTGGTGGTGTTCTGCGAGAACAGCGCGTATTCGATGCGGTGGAAGCCGGTGAAATCTTCGGCGGTCACGCCTTTTTCGTGGTCGTCGACGCGGGAGTCGATGGACGCATCGAGGTCGCTGAACAGCTCGGCGATCGGCTCGATGGACTCATAGTGCACGCGGGTCGGCGCATAGAGCTTCTTGGCGGTGGCCAGGTCGCCCTGGTTGATGGCAGCGGTGAACGCTTGGGTCTGGGTGACCAGCTCGCCGATTTCCTCGGTGACGTAGATCTTGTAGTCCGACACCGGCCCTACCAGGTCCAGCGGCGCGGTGGCGGCGAACGCTGCCAGCGGCGAAAGGGTCAATAACAACGACAACGCAATAGTCGACTTTTTCATGGGACGGTATCCGCTCTGAGTGTGTTTTTCAGGTATTGGCAGTGGTTTGAGGGTGCGTTGCAGCGAGCAGCGCGCGCCCGAGGAAATCCTGGGCCCCGGTGACGCCTGGCAAGGTGAAGAAGTACCCGCCGCCGACCGGCTTGAGGTATTCCTCCAGAGGTTCGCCGTTGAGCCGGGTTTGCACGCTGATGAAGCCTTTCTCCAGGTCAGCCTGGTAGCAGATGAACAACAGCCCCATGTCCAGCTGACCATTCTTGTTGACGCCGTTGGAGTAGTTGAACGGCCGACGCAGGATCAGGTTGGCCTGGGTCTGCGGCGTGCGCGGGTTGGCCAGGCGGATGTGTGCGTCGAGCTTGGTCAGTTTGCCTTCCGGGTCCTTGCTGTAGTCGGGCACCTGGGTTTCGTTGTGGCCATCCATCGGCGCGCCGGTGGGCTTTACCCGGCCGATGATGCTTTCCTGCTCCTGCAGTGGGGTGCGGTCCCAGCGCTCGACGAAGTTGCGGATGATGCGCACGGCCTGATAGCTGCCATTGGCCGCCCAGGCCGGTTCGTCGCTGCCCGGTTGTACCCACACAATCCGGTTCATCGCCTTGTCGTCGTTGGAGTTCGGGTTGGCCGAACCGTCACGGAAACCGAGGAAGTTACGCGCACTCTGCGCAGGCTCGCCGGGCTTGGCAGGCGCCTGGGGCGGTACGCTGCCTTCCTGCTTCCAGCGCACCAGCAGCAGGTCGGGCAGATTTTTCACGATGTCGCGCAGGGCGTGGATATTGGTGTCGGGGGTGTTGGAGCTGAACTGCAGGCTCAGGTCGCCATGGCACTGCGCCGGCTCCAGCGCATCGTTGGGGAAGCCGACCATGCGAGTCAGGCGCTTGGGTTTGGCTTTGGCGAGCCCGAAGCGCTCATCGAACAATGACTCGCCGACAGAAACGGTGATGGTCAGGTTATCCGGCGTGACTACCGGGCCGAGGATGCCGGAGTCGGTGGGCGGTAGTTTCGGATCGACTTGCGGCACGGTGCCGCCGGTCATCAGGAAGGCGATGCGTTCGCTCAGGGTACGGAACAGGCGTTCCAGGTCGTCACGGTCGCTGGCCAGTACGTCGAACGCCACAATCATGCCGCAGGCCGGGCGTGGGGTGACGATACCGCTCTGGTGTTTGCCGAAGAAATCGTGGTGGTCCTGGGTCTTGTCACTGCGCGGCGCGGTGGTGACTTGCTCCGCCGCAGCGGCCATGGCCGGGCAAGTCAGGGCGCTGCCGGCAATCGCGGCACCGGTGGCGGCCATGCCCAGCAAGACACGGCGACGCTGAAGGTTGGTGTGTTCTGAATCACTCATGTGTGCGGTCGTCTTCACTGCAGGCCGGAAAGGCCAAGGGCGGGGTCGATTCCATCGAGTGCAACGGCCAGAGCCTTGGCCTTGTCGGCGATCTGCTTGCGCTGATCGGCGGTCACGCTGTCGTAGCGGCGGTACTGGCCGTCGACTTTCAAACCATTGAGCTCGCTGTCGAAGGCCGTCAGGGCGCTGTCGACTTTGGGCAGCAGGTCGGCGGCGGATTTGGTCAGCAGCGGACGCATCAGCTCGACAACCTTGTGGGCGGCTTCCAGGTTGGCGGCGAAACCCTCCAGGTCGACATGACTGTAGCGTTCTTCTTCACCGCTGATGGCGCGTACATCGGCCAGGTTGTTGAGGTTGCGTACCACAATGCCGACCAATTGCTCCGGCGGCAGGGATTGCGCCAGCAATTGTTGCTTGAGGGCGCTGACGTCGGTCAGCAGGCGCTGGGCAATCGGGGCCAGGCCGTCGAGGCTGCGTAGTTGGAACAGGCCGTATTCCAGGCGGTGGAAGCCGCTGAAGGCCGGGTCCTGTTCGCGTTTTTCAAAATAGTCGGCACGAGCGTTGATCGCGTTGTCCAGTTGCGCGAGGCGTTGCGATGCCGGAGCCAGGCGCTGGTAAGCCTCCCGAGCCGGTAGGTAGAGTGCTTGGGCCTGGGCCAGGTCGCCGCGGTCGATGGCCTGTTGCAACACGGTTACCGCCTTGACCAGTGCGCTGCCTTGGCCGCTCAAGTACACGCGGAATTCCGACAATGGGCCAATGAACGCCACCATCGACGGTTTGGCCTTGGCCTGGGCGTCGGACTCGGCGGTCGGTGTTACGTGCAAGGTGCCACGCGGATTGCTCAGCAGGCCACAGGTGATCGCGTAGTCACCGGGCAACAGGTTGGCGTTGATCACCTGGCTCAGGCCGGGAGCGATGTTTTCCCGTTCTTCGACCACCAGCACGCCGTCGAGGATTTCCCATTCCACCGCACGATCGGAGCGGTTGATGATGCGGAAGCTCGCGCGGCCGGCGGGGACCGTCAACTCATTCGGCTCGCAGGCGTGACCGTGAATGGTCACGGCGATTTCATTGTGGTTGGCCTGGCGTTTGCTGGCTGCCAGTTGCGAGGCGTAATAGAACAGGCCGCCGGCGGCGATCAGCACGACCACCGAGCCCGCCACGGCCCAGCGCAGGGCGCGGGGTGGCGAAGCCGGTTGAGGGGTTGGGTTGGACAAGAGACGGTCCTTACTGGCTGGAAACGGAGGAGGGTGTAACGGCCGGCTTGGGTGGCGCGGCGGGCAGGAAGAACATCACCAGGGCCACCACCAGGTAAATCAGGTAGGCGCCGAGGGTGCTGACGGTGGGCGCTTCCTGATAGCCGAACATGCCAGCGAGGACCGAGCCCAGTGGGCTGTCCATCGGCAGGGCGGCGCTGAAGTCGAAGAGCACGGTTTGCAGGTGGTTCCACACGCCTGCTTCGTGCAGGGCCTGTACCGAATTGGCGAGGATGCCGGCCGCCACCACCAGGATGAACAAGCCGGTCCAGCGGAAAAACGCACCAAGGTTCAGGCGCATGCTGCCGGTGTAGATCAGGAAACCGACGATGATCGCCAGGATCAGGCCGAGCAGGGCGCCAATCGGTGCGCCGGGGCCTTCACTCTGCTGGAACACCGCCAGCAGGAAGAACACGGTTTCCAGACCCTCACGGGCCACGGCGAAAAACACCATCAGGATCAGCGCAGTGACCTGGTGTTTGGAACCGGCCAACGCGTGATCGAGGGATTCATGCAGGGAATGCTTGATGGAACGCGCCACTTTACGCATCCAGAACACCATGGAACTGAGGATGCCCACGGCGACCAGGCCGACGATGCCTTCGAACAGTTCCTGTTGCTTTTGCGGAAACTCGGCGCTGACCAATTCCAGGCCGCCGCCGACCAGCAGGGCCAGCGCAGCGGCGAGAAACACGCCGATCCACACCGCAGGCATCCACTGGCCACGGCCGGTCTGTTGCAGGTAACTGGCGATAATGCCGACGATCAATGCGGCTTCAATGCCTTCGCGCAGCATGATGAGGAAAGGAACGAGCATTCGGCACCGCGTCACAACTAGATAGGAGGCTAAGTTGTAACATAATGATACTCATTGCTAAACAACAATTCTTGACGTTTGCTGAACATGGGCTGAACGGTGGTGGCGAATCGCAACCCACCTTATGATGCACGTCATTATTTGCGCCGCCGGATGCCCGTTTCCCCATGTCGGAAAAAGACACCATCTCCCTCCACCTCGTGCGTGAAGCCTTGCTGCAAAGCTGCGCGCCCGGCGCGGCCAGTGCCGAAGTGCTGCATAAAGCCGGGATTGAGCCGGCACTGCTGGCCGAGCCCAACGCGCGGGTCTCTGCCACCACCTACGCACGCCTGTGGCGCCTACTGGCGCGGCGCATGGATGATGAATTCTTCGGCATGGACCCGCGCAAGCTCAAGTCCGGCAGCCTGGCGTTCCTCTGCCGCGCCGCGATGGCGCAATCTACCGTCGCCACCGGGCTGGAAACCGGACTGGGGTTTCTGTCGCTGATGCTGGAGCGCCTGCCTGCCGAGTTGGTGCGTCAACAAAGCCTGGCGGAGATCGTATTGCTGGAGCCCGAGTCCGAACCCAATCGGGCCTTCACTTACTTTACCTATTGGATGATCGTGCACGGTGTGGCCTGTTGGCTGGCCGGGCGGCGGATCCCGATTCTGGCGATTGAGCTGCGTTGCTCAAAACCGGATTTCTGTGATGACTACCAGGTGATGTTCTCCGACAACCTGCGTTTCGACCGACCGCGCACGCGCATGATCTTCTCCGCCGACTGCCTGGACCTGCCGATCAAGCGCAGCACAGAGGAACTCAAGCGTTTCCTCGCCCACGCGCCTGCCAACATCCTGGTCAAATACCGCGACCCCGCCAGCCTCGCCACCCGTATCAAGCATGATTTGCGCCAGATGCCCCCGGACACCTGGCCGGAAACCGAAGGCCTCGCCGCCAGCCTGTGCATTTCCGCCTCGACCCTGCGCCGGCGCCTGGCGGAAGAAGGGCAGACCTACCAAGGGCTCAAGGACAGTGTGCGCAAGGAGTTGGCGATTGTGTGGTTGGCGGAGCCGCAGATCAGTTTTGCCGAGATTGCCGCACGGCTCGGATTTGCTGATACCAGCTCATTCTACAAAGCCTTTCGCAAGTGGGCCGGTTCCAACCCGGGGCACTATCGCAGTCTGATTTTGGATGGCGCTGGCTGAGGGCTGAGTACCACAAAGCACTGCGACTTATCCGATAGGAGCCGAGCGCTCAATCCGCAACTCTCAGGCAACTTTCCTCGCTGAAGAGTCTGTCAGATGCCGCTGTCGATAACCTCTCAATCTCTCACTGCCTGTGAATCAGGGTCGGGTAACGCTGCCGTGGCGCAGTTGCCAGTGACTACGAATGCAATACCTCGCAAGGACAGCGAAGCGCTCGGCAACGAGCTGAACCAGTTACGCACTCAGATAAAACGTGAGTCCGACGCCTATCAACACCATATGTTACGGGCGGCATACGAAGATGTTCGCCCGCGGCCGCTCAGCACCCGCCAGAAAATCAAGGACCTGTGGGTGAGTGTGCAAATGGCGGGGTCAGGGCACCAGCCGGGGCATACACCCAATCGGTCCCTGCAACAGGCGTGGAAGGCCAAAGAGCGGCTGGCCAGGTTGAACAACCGCTATATTCCCCTCGCCAAGGCTGAAGCGCTTGCGCAAATGGGCGAGCAACTGATGGACGCCGAGGACAGCCTGCGTGGGCTCACTGGCGATAAGGCCGCTGCGGTCAGCGTCCATGTCAATCGACTGAGAGAGCGTTTCGAGGCCGCCAAGTTTGCCTTCGCCATCGATGTCGGCGAAACCTTGGCAAAGGACACGGCGCCGCTACTGCCACTGTTCAACGTGCAGACCTATTTGGGATTACAGCAGGCCGGGCAGGGGATTCGGGATGCTGCTGATGGAATCAAGGGCATGTACAACAAACAGTGTGTGCGGCCCGACCTGCTGAAGGTCAAACAGACCCAGATGTACCACGAGGACGCGCTGCGGATGGCCGCAGTCGACCATGGTACGCATGTTGTCGATGATCTTCGGGAAAAACACGCAGAGGCCGCCCCAGCAGATAAACAATGGCTGGAGTCGTTCATGTCCCAAACCCGGCAGGTGCTGAACCGCATCGATGCCGCGTTGAGCCTGCCGGGTGCCGAAGGCGTCGAGTTGGAGGAAGTCAGAGTCCTGCTCAAAGACATGCTCGGCCAAGCCAGTCCGCCGACGTCGGGTCGTTACGCCACGGGCGCCAACGGTGTCTACTGTGAAACCACAGGGCCTGTTGAGGAGCAAGGTTACACCCCAGAGATGCAACGCTTGGGCATTGCCTTGGGCAGTTGGTTGCTCGGCAATGGGGTTCTACTGACGCAACGCGTGGGCGATGCTATCGGAGAACATCCTGTGCTTGCGTTGGGGGTGCTTGCCGCCTATGGCGGCATCAGTACTTTTTATAGCAACTGGTTCCTGCCAGCTTCTCCAGGACTGGAAGATAACGAACGGCGGACGCATTCAAGCGATCGCTTGCCGATGCTGGACGCAGAGGTGGATATCGCACTCGAACAGGCACTGCCTGATCACCCTGATGTATTGATCGGGCAAGTGTTGCTGGATCAGTTGTACACAGGGAAGTCTCGCGCCCCTCGCAGTGTGGATGATGGCAACCTTTCGGTTGCACGCACAGGCTCAGTCGACGCAATGCTGAAGCACCGTGCCCATGGCGAAAACCAGACCAATGGTGAGCTTGTGCGAACCGCTGGAGGCATCGGTGCCGAGGTGGATGACACGATGCTGGCAGGGGCGATTACCACTGGATTGCAGCGTTTCGAACTTCAGCAAACCGAGCTTCAAGCGACGTATAAGAAAAAATTGGCCAATAGTCTGGAAGCGAACATTAAAGACTCCGTCGATTGGATGACCAACCTTTACGCCCCCATTTTGGACCCGTCTACTGCATTGGACGAAATCATCAATCAGCGTATCAAGGCATTTGAAAGACAGACGGGAGAGACCCTGAGTCTGCAACCTGACAGCAGGATTACCGTTTGGTACAAGGATAATCAGTCAGCTAACCCGAATCATCATCTGGTGTCCGCAGTAGAACGGAAAAAGTATTTCACTCTCAAGCAGGTCGTCACCGGCATTCACTTGAGCGATATAAGTCTGATGCGCGGACATCACGGTCAAGTCTATAAAGTTTCCCGAGTTTCCCATCAGCAGCTGGTCGACTTTATTGATAAAAAATTATTGAAGCGGACATTGGAAGCTAACCTCTCCGATTATAAAACCCGGCCAGGCCTAGAGCAAAAATGGGTAGATTTCTATGATGGCAGGATCAAGAATGCTGCATTTAACTATCTCTCCAACACGTCCATTGAACATCCTGGTCATGTGTTGATGAGCCGATTTTTGAACGGAGAATTAAAGGCATCTGAGGTTGAGTTTCATGGCACGAAGGTCAGCGGTGTGTTTGCTGTCACTCACGGGCAGTCTGCGGTCATGTGCAGTGTGGATGACGACAACTGTTTTTACATCAGTGAAAAACGTAATAATTACTGGAAGTTCGGGGCGTCTTATACGGAGTTCATGCCTGTTTATCCAAACGATGAAAAATTCAAAAGGTGGATCCGTATAAAACTGCCCATCATTGAGCAAGTCAAGGCTGCCAGGAATCCACAGGCGTTTGAGGTCACCCGAACAAAGATGTCAACAAACGTCCAAATAGGAATGGGCCGCAACGGTGGTCGGGTCAAGATCAAACCCTTGACTTTTACGGCCCAGGAAAGCGCACAGCAACTGAGCGCCTCTTTGTTCAAGTCAAACATGGCTCGTGCCAAATCGGATATTGACACATTGATTTTTACCGATTGGGAGCACTTTTCGCTCGAAGCGCTGAATGCCCTCAACGAGATTCTGAAGGTCCAAGGCTTGTTATTAATGGTCGGCGCTCCCGGCACCGGCGCCGTATTGAAATCGATGATCTATGCCACTGGCCTGGGGTTGGCCAGTGCAGGCGCCCACGCATTGAAAGCTGAAATCAGCGACGATCCGACGGAGCGAGATACTGCCGAAAAGTCCGCTTGGGTTTCTCTTATTTCAACGGCTGTTTCACTCGGCATTCCTTTGGCGATTGGCGGAGCAAAAGGGGCATATACAGTGGCCTCGGCGGTCCATTATCACCGTTTTGCCAAGGAATACATTATTCGGCCTGACACGTTTCGCATAATAAAAGACGTGCTGGCAAGAAGGTACGGGATCAAGTTCAGCCCTGCCGCTTCTTCTTCCCACGCGCCGGCAAATACGGCTGCATTGCTCCCTAAAACTGCAGGCTCGCCACCTGCAACGGGCCAGGCTGTGGCATCAGGGGCGGCGCCAGGCGTCCAAGGGGTAGCAGGAAAATCAACGACCTGGAACCAAATGACCGATGCACAAAAGGTCAGTCACTTGTCGAATAAGTTAACGGCCTCCGGCATCGGCAAGAAGTTGATCGCGCGGACCAGTGAGCAGTCTGTCAGACAGTCGATTGCCAATAATCGGCGACAGGCTCTCACGACGGCGACAAATTGGAAGAGTGAACGTACTGAAATCAATCTCGCAAAAGCATTGCTTGAATCTGATTCAAAACGCGTCGATACCGTGGACCAGTTTATAAAACAACTGCACAAGCAGCCGCCGACCATTGAGACACGCGCCGTCAGTGGGCCACCTGTGCAGAGGGCAGCGGGGTGGATTGCGGCGTCCAGTAGCCCCTGGATACCGGAAGGGCGTTTGCAGCAGGTTATCGCTCAGTTTCAGCAGGCCGATTTGAGCAAGATCAGTGTGATTGATGATATTCACCGGGCAATTATCGGGACTTCCGAAGAAACGGTTCGCCTCAGTGGAGACGCTGGTCAGCTGGGTTCTGATATCGCTCATGGTGCATTTGTACACCAACTGAAGAACTCGGGTGCTCCAACGGGATTGTCCCGAGCTGAATGGTTGTTCGGGTTGACCCAGAGTTTCCAACCCTATGCGACTAATAACGATCCATTGGCAAGGACACTCTATGCGTTGGCACATCTTCAGGATACCGACAACGGATTCAGTGCCCTCGTCAAAACCTCAGAATCACGCTTATCACCGCCTTCTATATCAGTTAAAAAGCCACCGGCCCGCGTACCTGCGGCGCCCACAAGCGCGTCTGATGTTGATACCCGAATCGAGCCCTTTCGACAGATTGAAGGCAGCCCTTCACGAGCACTACCCGTTGAGATGCATGGGTTCATGGAAACATTGCGCGCCAATCCCAAGCTGCACAATGCTTTCATGGCTCCCGCGGGACAGTGCGCAAGCGCCGCGGAAACGGTCGCCGAATTCATGCGTACAAATGGGTTTGAAAACATCAGGTTTCGAGGGATGCTGATCTGGAGTTCGCGCAACCCGGACGGTGTATTCAACCATTTTTTACCTGTAGGCGACTTCCAGGGCAAAACCTACGCGTTTGATCTGACGGCGCCACAGTTTGCCAATAAAGGCATGCCCTCGTTGACAGACCCGATGATTCTGCCGGAGCCGGCATTAATGCAGGCCTATCAGGCTGCTACGAACAAAGCACTGATCAAGTACAAGGACTTTTCCAACCTGCGTTCGGCAGAGGCAGCTTTTTCAGATTTTTCCGCACCCGGGCCTAAGCAGTTTATCGAGGGCGGCCACCTGCTCAGTTACGGCTGGAGCAAGCCAACCCTCGCGCAACCGAATGCAGCGTCCGGCCCTACGCCGCTGGACAAAGTGAGCACTCCCGTACGTGGGATTGCTCGCGTGCGCGCCCAGGATATTGCGAACCGTAAACCTGGCCTTCAAGTACCCCTATCCAGCCCTGCACCGGCCCCCCTTGCTATTGATAATCCAGGATTTCAGTTATTGGGTCCGAAAAACTGGGGTTCACTGTCGGACAAGGACAAGATCGACTATCTGGTAAACCGACTGTTGCTAAGTGATGACGCCCGGGCGCTGATGGGTTCCACCGATAAAGCCAGCGTTGTTCAATCCATTCGTAACAACTTGACGCTGGACGGTCTTGGCGTCCCGCGCCAGCGCTTTGCCTGGGGGGCGTTACAGAGCGAGGTAGGCCATGGTTTGCGTCGCCTGGCACAGGACCGTGCCCGGTTGGAGGCAACCAACGCCGCAATGAGATCCCTGCTGGACAGCACCCCGGTGGTCCCTCGCGAGCTCAAACTGGGTAATCCCTACGAAAAGGCGGCGGAGTGGATTGTCGATACGAGTCGCTCCGATGGTTTAACGGCGGACGAGGTTCTGGGCGTGTTGTGGCGTAACCGAGACGCCGACCTGACTGACATTCACACGATTGATGAGATTCATGCACAGGTCTACAAACCCGGGCCGGGTGAGCCTTATCGTGACTTCCGCTCCAGCAGCGACCCTGTGTATATGGCGTCGGAGATCGGGCACGCGGGGTTCGTGAAGCTATTGCCTGAACTTGCTCAAAGCGCACAAGACGGCAAGTGGCTTCTGGCAGACGGCCTGTTCGCGGCAGCGGTCCGATTTCACCCCTATGGCGACGGCAATGGCAGGCTCGCGCGCGCGTTGTATGCATTGGCACAAATCAAAGCGGACGGACCGTTCTTCAAGGCATTGACACCTGAGGGGGAAAGCATTCTGAACCCGAGAATCTGATACAGCCCTTCACTGCTGCCCAGGCCAAAAAAAGCCCCGTGACCGAATGGACCACGGGGCAAAAAATTGGCTGGATGCGACCAACCAAAGGAGCTCTTTACCTCACTTGGCGCTGGCGACCACCGTGTCCGGCTGCCAGCCACCCCCCAGGGCCTTGTAGATCGCGACGATGCCGCGATACAGGTCCACTTCGGCCTGGGCCTGGGAATCTTCGGCGGCCAGGCGCTCGCGTTGCGCGTCCAGCAGCACCAGGAAGTCCACGGTGCCCTCGCGGTAGCGGATCGCAGCCAGGTCGGCGGCGGCGCGGCTGGATTCGCTTTGGCGGATCAGCGAAACCAGGCGTTGCTGACGCTTGCCGTAGTCGCTGAAGGCGTTCTCGGACTCTTCCAGGGCCAGCAGCACTTGCTGCTCGTAGGTCGCCAGGGCGCCATCTGCCTCGGCATCGGCGCCGCGCAAACGGGCGCGCACGCTGCCCAGGTCGAAGGCGGCCCAGGTGATGCTCGGGCCGAGGGCCCAGGCATTGGCGGCGGACGAGCCGATCTGGGAACCGCGCCCGGCGGTAAAACCGAGGAAGCCGCTGAGGCTGACCCGTGGGAACAGGTCGGCCTTGGCCACGCCGATACGCGCAGTGGCGGCGGCCAGTTTGCGTTCGGCGCTGAGGATGTCCGGACGACGTTGCAGCAGTTGCCCCGGATCGCCAATCGGCAAGGCCTTGGCAATCGCCGGCAGGTCTTTCGGGCTCAGGTCGACTGTCAATTTGTCGGGACGCTGGCCGAGGAGGGTAGCGATGCGGTTACGCTCGCGCACTTGTTCGGCCTGCAGTTGCGGCACGCTGGCCTCAACCGCTGCGAGGCGGGCGTCGGCACGCTCCACGTCGAGCTGGTCGCCCACACCGGCATCGCGCAGGCTGACGGTGATGGCGCGCGATTCCTGCTGGTTCTTCAGGTTGTCCAAGGCAATGCGTTCACGCAGTTGCGCGCCACGCAGTTGGCCGTAGGCATCCACCAGTTCGGCGATCATGGTGACTTGCAGCTGGTACAAGTCAGCTTCGGCGGCCTGCTGGTCGGCGTCGGTGGCTTCCAGGTTGCGCTGGATGCGACCGAACAGGTCGAGTTCCCAGGCCATGTCCAGGCCGAGGTCGTAACGCTCACTGTTGACACGCTTGGTGGTCTGGCCCGGGATTTGACCCTTGGCCAGGTCACTGCTGGCGCGGCTGGTGATGGTCGGCATCGCGTCATTGCTGGCGTCATCGCGGATCGCTCGGGCCGCCCGCAGGCGGGCAAAAGCGACGCGCAAATCACGGTTGCCTTGCAGCGATTGGGTCACCAACTGGTTGAGGGTCGGGTCTTCGAACTGCTGCCACCAAATGCCTTCGAACTTGGCGTGGTCATACTTTTTGGCGTCGGCAGCGGCCGTGATATTGGCCGCCTCCGGGGTCTGGGTTTTGTAGTCCGGGCCTACGGCACAGGCGCTCAGCGCCAGTACCAGCAGGCTCGGCAGGAATACGTTCACACTCATTGCTGTGTCTCCAGCTTCAAGGCCTTGGCCGCTTTGCGCGCTTCGCTGCGCTCCACAGAGCGACGGATCAGTACGTAGAACACTGGCGTCAGCAACAGACCGAAGAAGGTCACACCGATCATCCCGGAGAACACCGCCACGCCCATGGCATGACGCATCTCGGCACCGGCACCGCTGGACAACACCAGGGGTACCACACCCATGATGAAAGCGAACGAGGTCATCAGGATCGGCCGCAGACGCAGACGGCAGGCTTCCAGTACGGCAGCGAGCGGGTCGAGGCCTTCTGCCTGTTTGTCCTTGGCGAACTCGACGATGAGGATCGCGTTCTTGCACGCCAGGCCCACCAGTACGATCAAGCCGATCTGGGTGAAGATGTTGTTGTCGCCACCGGAGATGATCACCCCGGTAATCGCTGACAGCAGGGTCATCGGTACGATCAGGATCACCGCCAATGGCAGGCTCCAGCTTTCGTATTGGGCGGCCAGTACCAGGAACGCCAGCAGTACGCAGAGCGGGAACACGAACAGCGCAGTGTTGCCCGAGAGGATTTGCTGATAGGTCAGGTCGGTCCACTCGTAGGTCATGCCGTTGGGCAGTTCGTCTTTCAGCAGTTTCTCGATGGCCGCCTGAGCCTGACCCGAGCTGTAGCCCGGTGCAGCGTTGCCGTTGATTTCGGCGGTGATAAAGCCGTTGTAGTGCATCACGCGGTCCGGGCCCGAGGTGTCGCTGACCTTGATGAAGGTCGCCAGCGGGATCATTTCGCCTTTGTTATTGCGCACTTTCAGCTGGCCGATCTGGTCTTCATCGAGGCGGAACTGTTGCTCAGCCTGCACGTTGACCTGGTAGGTCCGGCCGAAGCGGTTGAAGTCGTTGGCATACAACGAACCCAGGTAGATCTGCAGGGTGTCGAAGATGTCGCTGATCGCCACGCCGTGGGTCTTGGCCTTTTCACGGTCGATGGCGGCATCGACCTGGGGCACGTTGACCGTGTAGCTGGTGAACAGGCCGAACAGCTCCGGCGTGGTACGGCTCTTGGTGATGATGTTCTGCACTTCTTTGTACAGCTCGTCGTAACCCAGGTTGCCCCGGTCTTCGATCTGCAGGCGGAAGCCGCCAATCGTACCCAGGCCCTGTACCGGCGGCGGTGGGAAGATTGCCATGTAGGCTTCCTGGATGCTGCTGTACTTGCCGTTCAAGGCACCGGCAATCGCGCCGGCGGACATGCTCGGGTCTTTACGCTCGTCGAACGGTTTCAAGGTCACGAACACAATGCCGCTGTTCGGGCTGTTGGTGAAACCGTTGATCGACAGGCCCGGGAAGGCCACGGCGGCTTCCACGCCCGGTTGTTTCAGGGCGATGTCGGACATACGTTTGATCACGTCCTCGGTACGGTCCAGGCTCGCGGCGTCCGGCAGTTGGGCGAAGGCCACCAGGTATTGCTTGTCCTGCGCCGGTACGAAACCGGTTGGCGTGTGGGCAAAGCCCAGCCAGGTCAGGACCATCAGCCCGGCATACAGGAATAGCGCGATACCACTGCCACGGATCACCCGGCGTACGGTACCGACGTAGCCATGGCTGGCCTTGTCGAAGAAGCGGTTGAACGGTTTGAACAACCAGCCACCCAGCAACTTGTCGAGGAACTTGGAGAACCCATCCTTCGGCGCGTTATGGCTCTTGAGCAACACCGCCGCCAGGGCAGGGGACAAGGTCAGCGAGTTGAACGCCGAGATCACCGTCGAGATCGCAATGGTCAAGGCGAACTGTTTGTAGAACTGCCCGGTCAAGCCGCTGATGAATGCCGCGGGCACGAACACCGCACACAGCACCAACGCGGTGGCGATGATCGGGCCGGTCACTTCGCTCATGGCTTTTTCAGTGGCCGGGAAGGGATCCAGGCCCAGCTCGATGTTCCGCTCGACGTTCTCCACCACCACGATGGCGTCGTCCACCACGATACCGATGGCCAGTACCAGGCCGAACAGCGACAGCGCGTTGAGCGAGAAACCGAACAGGTGCATTACCGCAAACGTACCGATCAACGATACCGGCACCGCCACCAGCGGAATGATCGAGGCACGCCAGGTCTGCAGGAACAGGATCACCACCAGCACAACCAGGATCAGCGCTTCGAACAGGGTATGCACCACCGCTTCGATGGAACCACGCACGAAGATGGTCGGGTCATAGACGATGCTGTAGTCCATGCCTTGCGGGAAGCTCTTTTTCAGCTCTTCCATCTTGCCGCGCACTTCGTTGGAGATCTCGATGGCGTTGGAGCCAGGGCGCTGGAAGATCGGGATGGCCACGGCCGGCTGGTTGTTGAGCAACGAGCGCAGGGCGTATTGGCTGGAACCCAGCTCCACCCGAGCGATGTCTTTCAATCGCGTGATTTCACCGTTGGCGCCGGAGCGAATGATGATGTTCTCGAACTCTTCCTCGGTCACCAGGCGACCCTGGGTGTTCACCGACAACTGGAACGCGGTGGCGGTCGGCGCGGGTTGCGCACCCAGGGCACCGGCGGCCACTTGACGGTTCTGCTCACGGATCGCGGTCACTACATCGGTCGCAGTCAGGTTGCGCGAAGCGGTCTTGTTCGGGTCCAGCCATACGCGCAGGGAGTAGTCGCCCATGCCGAACAGCTGCACGTCACCCACACCGCCGAGGCGCGCCAACTCATCCTTCACGTTGAGCAAGGCGTAGTTGGACAGGTAGAGCATGTCGTAGCGCTGATCCGGGGAGGTCAAGTGCACCACCATGGTCAGGTCGGGGGAGGCCTTGTCCACGGTGATACCGATGCGCGTCACTTCCTCAGGCAGTTTCGGCTGAGTCCGGGTCACACGGTTTTGCACTTGCACCTGCGCGTTGTCCAGGTCGGTGCCCAAGGCGAAGGTGATGGTCAGGGTCAGCTTGCCGTCGGCGGTCGACTGCGAGGACATGTACAACATGTTCTCGACGCCGGTGATCGCTTGCTCCAGAGGAGCGGCCACGGTTTCACCGATGACCTTGGGGTTGGCGCCCGGGAAGTTGGCGCGCACCACCACGGTCGGCGGCACCACTTCCGGGTATTCGCTGATCGGCAATTGGAACAGCGAGATCGCACCAGCGATCAGGATCAGCAGTGAGAGCACCGCTGCGAAGATCGGCCGCGAAATGAAGAACTTGGAAAAATTCATCTTGAGTCGTTTCCCTTAACCGCGTGGAGCTGCAACGGCTGCGAGCTTGGGCGCGGTTTTTTCCGGCGCCACTTGCTCCAGGTTGCTGGCTTCAAGTGCTTGTCGTTGTTGGGCCAAGGCGGCGAGGGTTTCCTTGCTGGCCATCGGAATGGTTTCCGGGGCGACCGGCGACCCTGGGCGCACACGCTGCAGGCCCTTGACGATAATGGTGTCGTCCTTGTTCAGGCCACTGCGCACGATGCGCAAACCTTCGATCTTCGGCCCCAGTTCCACTGCGCGATAGGCCGGCTTGTCGCCTTCCATCACCAGCACGAACTTCTTGCCCAGGTCGGTGCCCACGGCTTCATCGTTGATCAGCACGGCAGAGTAGGTGCCGCTGCCGACCAGCTTCAGGCGGGCGTAGAGGCCAGGGGTGTATTCGCCCTTGCTGTTGTCGAACACGGCGCGACCACGGATGGTGCCGGTGGCCGGGTTGACCTGGTTGTCGACGAAGTTCATCTGGCCCAGGTGCGGGTTACCGGTCTCGTTGGACAGGCCCAGGTAAACCGGAGTGGTTGCACCGCGACGGCCTTGGCGGGCCAGCTCGGTGTATTTGAGGAACACCCGCTCATCGGCGTCGAAGTAGGCGTAGACCTTGTCGGTGGAAACCACGCTGGTCAGCGCGGTGACGTCGGCGGTCACCAGGTTGCCGGCGGTGATTTCGGCACGGCTGACGCGGCCGCTGATCGGCGAAGTCACGCGGGTGAAGCTCAGGTTCAGCTTGGCCAGGTCCAGCTGCGCCTGGATCCCGGCGACGGCGGCGCGGGCTTCCTGGGCGGCGGTGGTGCGCGAGTCGGCCAGTTCGGCGGAGATCGCATTGCTCTGGCGCAGGCGTTCGCCACGTTGCGCTTCGTTATCGCTGCGGGTCGCGGCAGCTTTGGTTTGGGCAAGCTGGGCTTCAAGGCGACGCACTTCGGCCTGGAACGGACGCGGGTCGATCTGGAACAGCAGGTCGCCTTTCTTCACCAGCGCGCCTTCGGTGAAGGCCACCTGGTCGATCTGGCCGGACACGCGCGGACGGATCTGCACGGTTTCCGGGGCTTCCAGGCGACCGGTGAATTCATCCCACTCGTTGACCGGTTGTTCCAGCACCTTGGCCACGCTGACTTTGGCAGCTGGCATGGCGGCCGCTTGTTCCGGGGTTTTACCGCACGCGCTCATCACCACTACCGCCAAAATGGCCAAGGGGAAGCGCAAATGTTTGAGTGACTGTTCCATGAGGTGCATCCGCCAATGTATTTGAGATGGGCGGATCATGCGCGGCGCTGTGCTATGTCACGAATCGAATGAAGCAAAGGTAACTATCATTCGGAATGATATAAGCGCGAGATTAGCCCTCTAGCATGGGGGTTTCGTTAGGGGGCTATCAATAGGCGTGATGACAAAGGTCTTTTGCGTGGTCTGTAAGGACAGGCGACCTTCAGGTGCGCTCAGTGCCCTTGATGCCTGCCTCAGCTCGTACAAAGGTGCGGAAAATGTGATTCCACGCAAAGGTCGAGCCGGTCCCTGCTGTTTTTCGCCTTTGATATGTATTCCTACATTTGCGTTTGGAACCAGCAAATATCGAACTCCACGAAAGGAGTCGCACTGCCAGGAAACATCGAGGGCTGTGCAGGCAACCGATCAGATCGGTTGAATACCAGGACCTTTAAGGAAGAAGCTCAGGAGAGACTATGCATTCATTTTTGAACGCCGCATTGGTTACATCGCAGCCGCCATTCAAACCCCTCACTCAAGCGTCGAACGACAAACAGATTGCCAATCAGGGAATATCGGGCACTCGAAGCACTGATTCACGGTCCGACTCTCCGACTATCGGCGTGGCTTCTTTGCTTGACCCTGCCGAGATTATCGCTGGAACTGACGCTCCAGGTGCGCCGCGAGCAGACCTTTCCCTCGATCAAAGAAGGCGGCTTGCCCAGAACTACACCCATCGAATCAAGACGCAGATAAACAATATCGAGACTGGTTCTGAAGGTGAAAGAAATGTCAGGTATCAACACCTCAAACCTTTCTTGACACCGGCAGGTTATTTCAGCGGTGCTTTGTTGGCGGCAGGTTGCGACCCCCATCAAAAAGTAACGGTCACCCTGAAAACGTACACGGGCATGGGAAAACCGGAGCATCTGAGCAGCGCCGAAAAGAGAACCTATTTTGCTTGGGAGTTGGCCGCCGGTGCCCTTGAGCACGATAGAGTTGAGCGCGGTGGTCCCGTGAACTTCAGTTTTTTGCACATCGAGCCGGCAGATGAAGAACATGTAGAGGCCCTTGAGTCACTCGGGAAAGTGCTGCAAGCCAGTTGGGAGGCCGATGTCGCCAAGCCTATGCGCGACGAATCAGGTACTAGAGCCCAGCGTGCCGGGAAGGCGGATGCTTATGCCTTGCAGAGTATCTTAAACAGCCTGATGAGCGATAAGGCGCAGGGCGGGAATTTAAGCGCTGAGGCCAAAGAAGCGGTGCGTCGAACAGTGCAGGAGAATGGACAGGTCATTGTTCCCAATATCTACGGCTACCCATTGTCTGGGTATGCTTTTATTGCTTACACGCCCTATGAGGGCAATTTTGAACATCGACCCAACAAGGGGTTGATGATTGATCTGGAGCATGGAAAAGCACATGAAATCCAGGGCGATGACGATTTTGCACAATGGGCTAAACAAAATCGAGATGACCTCAATCGCAGCTTCAATGCACGTGATAAGCAAGGGGGCATAGATGTTCATTGGCCGCGTGCAAGTGATGTGCTGGATACATTGATTGCGGGTGGTGGGGCGACCTATGAAGGTTATAAGAGTCTGGTTGCTGACCAAGCGATTCCGGTGAGAGAGCTCTTTAACTATACGCGTGCACGACGCAGTGATTACCGGCTTAAGTTTGGACGGCTGAAGGGTAATAACGGTAAGGGGGTTGCCTCCAGATTCCAGGCTGTTAACGCAAACAATGCCCGATGGGCTGACCAGACTGAGGTTTTTGGTTCATCTCAACAGTCGTGGAAAGAGGCCAAAGATTTCTGGGGTAACACGTTCGGTTATGTACCGTTGGTCGGCAATACGGGGAATATCGTTTTTGGTATTCATGACGGAATTTATGGGAAAACTGCCAGCGATCGCGTTCAGGGCAATGCTGTGGCCGTTATATCAGGCTTGCAGTTGATACACGAGGTGGCTCAAGGCATGACGGATGCGAATGTTGCGCTGCAAGAAGGCCTGGAACGTTACTCCGTTGGCAAACATTACCGCTGGGACTATGACGCGCAAACAAAAGATCTTCAGTTTGTAAGTACGCCAGTGGTCATGAACGCGGAAAAACTCGAGCCCCCCGCACAATACCCTGGGATGCGAGAGATAATGTTTCGGGGCAGAAAGTACTTTGCTGCAGAACAACCTGATATGGCTGATGGGCTCAGCTATCATCTGAGAATCCCAGACCCCAAGGATCCCGCAAAATTGGTCAGTGGCGCTATTGTCGCTAATCCTGACGAGGCCGGTGCCTGGCGAAGAACTGGGGTAGAGGGGGGCGGACGAGGTGAAGCAGCCGGAAAGCTCGAGACGTCAACGGTATTCAGGGGAATCCATGAACACACTGCCACGCGCGCCATCAGCTATATGGCCGAAGTTGACGGTTATTGGAAATCCGTTGAGTTTGATCTGCAACATAATACCTGGAGACTCGCGAGCACCCATCGACTACTGAAATGGGAGGAGGGCAAAGGGTTCAAGTATGCGCAACCCGAAGCGTTCGCCGGGGTGACGGATGAACAACGTCTTGCTTCTCTAAAGCAATTTGGCATTGAGGAGTTACCCACCCTGCCTCGTATTGAGGCGGCTGCAGGTCAAGTCGAGATCCCTAAACAAATTCATCAAATATGGATGGGCGATGCCGAGAAGCTGATGGAAAGAGCTAAGGTGATTGAAAAAAATGCAGCGCTCGCAAAAGAGCAGGCTGGCTTTTCAACCACTGTACACGTGTTATTGGATGGCATGCATGCCAACGAACAGTTAGCCGTGTTAAAAGAGGCGATGCCATCAGCGACCATCATTGATATGCGTCAAGAGCCATTTTTCATTGAATTTCAGAAAACAAAGTTTCATGAGCCCTTTGCACTGCTTGCCCGCGAGGGCAGTGATCGTAACCTATCGGCCGCCAGCGATATACTGCGTTATCCGATGATGGAGCATTTTGGAGGCATTTATCTCGATACAGATGACGAACTCCTAACTGGTTTCGGTACGTCAGTCTATAAGGTTGCACCGGGTGACTTGCTATTGAATGACGTTGTCAATGAACCCATGCTGGGGATGAAACTTGACTTTAACTCAAGCAATTTCGGCACGTTGAAAGGTAACCCCTTGTTGAAAAAGATCCAGGAAGAAGGCTGGGCCCGTTATCAGGAGAATCCCGGTTTCTTTAAAGATCGCCCACACGGAGCTATAACAGAAGCGCAGATCGACGACATGACCCAGTACATGACGGAGGAATCAAGAGTTTTTGGTCCAGGTCTTTTAAATGATGTGGTGCGCAAAGAGCATCCAAAATATCAAAGATATATATCAGCTTTTTCTTCGATCAATGACATAGCTGAAAAAGGAGTTGTGTTGTCAGTCGAACCTGTCGTGAAATGGATGGCCGAGGCAAATGCCCATTTTGCTCCGTTGGCAGAGCATATCAGTATTAATAGCGACCACACTTGGATTGAGTAACCCGATGCAGTCTGGGACAGGTCCTCTTCACGCTGCCTGAGTCGTAACGTGCCGGCCGGGGATGGCAGCAATCAATTCCCGCGTGTACTCACACCCCGGGTGACTGAATATCCGCTCCACCGAGCCGTGTTCAATCACCCGTCCATTGCGCAACACCAGCACCTCATGGGCAAAGTTGGCCACCACCGACAGGTCGTGGGACACCAGCACATAGGCAATGCCCATCTCCCGTTGCAGCTCCTCCAGCAGCTCAAGGATGCGCGCCTGCACCGACACATCCAGCGCGCTCACCGGCTCGTCGAGCAACAACAGGTCAGGCTTTAACGCCAGGGCCCTGGCGATGGCGACGCGTTGGCACTGGCCGCCGGACAGCTCTCGCGGCAGCCGATCCAGGTAGCTGACCGGTAAATGCACGCGGTTGATCAACTCCCGCGCCGCCTGCTCCAGCGCGGCGCCCTTGAGCCGCCCGAAGGACACCAGCGGTTCGACGATGCTGTCGAACACGGTGAAGCGTGGGTCCAGGGCGGCAAATGGGTTCTGTTGCACCAGTTGCAGGCGTTGGCGCAGTGGGCGGAAGTCGCGCCAGTTCAGGTGGGTGACGTCCTGTTGCTCGAACCAGACCTGGCCCTGCGTCGGTTTTTCCAGGCCGAGTGCGATGCGCAGCGCGGTGCTCTTGCCCGAGCCGGACTCACCGACGATGGCCAGGGTCTGGCCGGGATACACCTGCAGGTTGAGGTCCTCAAGGGCCACGAACGTTGATTCTTCGCCCTTGACCTTGGGCAGCGCAAATGTCTTGCCGACGTTTTTCAGGCTCAGGATCGGGGCCTGGGTCGAGTCAATGCGCGGCAAGGGCTCGCGCCGTTTGGCAAACGCCGGAGCGGCGGCTATCAGTGCCCGGGTGTAATCGTGTTGTGGCGCGCCAAGGATCCGGCCTGGCGTGCCCTGTTCGACCACTTCACCGTGTTGCATCACCAGGATCCGGTCGGCGCGGTCGGCGGCCACACCGAGGTCATGGGTGATGATCAACAGCGAAATCCCCCGTTCACTCACCAGGCGTTGCAAGTGGTCGAGGATCTTGCGCTGCACCGTCACGTCGAGGGCACTGGTGGGTTCGTCGGCGATGATCAAGCGCGGGTTGCCCGCCAGGGCAATGGCGATCAGCACGCGTTGGCGCATGCCGCCGGAGAGTTCATGAGGGTGCTGGCGCGCACGCAGTACGGGCGTGTCGATGCCCACCTGTTGCAGCAGTTCGACAATGTCCGCATCGACGCCAGGGTAGCGTTTGCCCCTGGCCAGGATCAGCGCCTCGGCGATCTGCTGGCCCACGCGCAGGGTCGGGTTGAGGCTGACCGTCGGATCCTGGGGCACCAGGCCGATGGTGCGGCCGCGCAATGCGCGCTTTTGGCGTTCACTGGCGTGGGTCAGGTCGTGGCTGTCTACCCACAGCTGGCCGGCGGTGATCTGCGCACTGTCCGGTAATAGACCGAGGATAGCGTTGGCCAGGGTCGATTTACCGGAGCCGGACTCGCCGACAATCGCCACGGTTTCGCCCTGGGCGATGTTCAGTGACAGGCGATTGACCGCCGTGTGGCCGTGCCGATAGCTGACGCTGAGTTGACGAACATCTACTAGAACGCTCATCGCTGGATCTCCTCGAAGGTGCGGGCAATATGGTTGAGGCTGAACACCACGGCCACCAGGAACAGTCCGGGCAGCAGGGAAACCCAGGGAGCGGTGATCAGGAAGTGTCGACCGTTGGCGATCAAGGTGCCCCATTCCGCAGCCGGTGGCGCGGCGCCGAAACCGAGAAAGCTCAGGCCTGCGGTGGCCAGGATCGCCGCGCCGAAGTCCAGGGTCGCCAGCACGGCCACCGGCCCCCATGCGTTAGGCAAGATGTGCCGCAGCAAGGTGCGCCCCCAGCTGGCACCGCCCAGGCGCGCGGCCTCGACGTAGGGCAGGGTCTTGACCCGCAGCACCTCGGCGCGGGTGGTGCGGGCAAATCCCGGAATAATGCCGATGCCCACGGCAATCGCCACCGGCACCGTGCCGAAGCCGATGGCCGTGACAATCGCCAGAGCCAGCAGCAGGCCGGGCAGGGCCAGCAGTACATCGACAAAGCGCATGATCACCGCGTCGATGCGCCCCCCGGCAAAACCCGACAGGATGCCCAGGCCCAGCCCGCCCAAGAGGGCGATGCCCACCGCAAGGAACGCCGCCAGGACCGATAGGCCGGCGCCATGCACCACCCGCGTATAGAGGTCGCGTCCCAGCTCATCGGTGCCAAACCAGTGGATCAGGTTGGGCGCGCGCAGCTTGTCGATGGGCGAGGTGGCGTAAGGATCGAAGCTGCTCAACACGTGCGGCGCCACAGCCGCCACCCATGCAAACACCACCACCAGCAGCGCCAGGCTGAACCCCGGTCGGCGCAACAGGGGCAACACCGTCGCCGCCACGCGTTGCAGGCGGCTGCGGCGGCGCCACGGTGCAGGGCTGGCCGGGAGGGTATTGCGGCCCAGGTTCTGCTCAAGGACAGTCATGGTCTAGGACACCTTTGGGATGTGGGAGATGCGCGGGTCGAACCACGGGTACAACAGGTCGACCAGCAGGTTTACAAGGACAAAAGCCGCCGCCGACACCGAAACGATCGCGAGCACTACCGGAATGTCCTGGCGCAGCACCGCTTCCTGTGCGAGGCGGCCAATGCCGGAGCGCGCGAAGATGGTCTCCACCAACACCGCGCCCGACACCGTATTGCCCACCTGCAACCCGATCAGGGTGAGGATCGGCAGCGCGGCATTCTTGAAGCCATGGCGTGCCTGCACCTGGCCACGGCTCAGGCCCTTGGCGTACGCAGTGGTGATGTAGGACTCTTTCCAGACCCCCTGGAAACTGCGTTGCAGCACCTGGGCATACACCGCTGCACTCGGAATCGCCAAGGTGACGGCGGGCAACACCAGGCTTTCCAGGCCCCGGCTGCCGGTGGCCGGGAACCAGCCGAGGCCGAAGGCAAACACCTGGATCAGCAACAGCCCCATCCAGAACACCGGCACCGAAAACCCCAGCGACGGCAGGCGCGCCAAGGCTGTTTTCAGCGGTTGCCAACGGATATAGGCGGTCAGGTAAGCCAGGCCGATTCCACCGAGCAGCGACAGCACAATGGCCAGGCCCGCCAGGGACAGGGTCTGCGGCAGGCGTTCGGCAAGCAACTCGGCCACTGGGCGATTCAGTGAAAGCGACTGTCCGAAATCCCCCCGCAACGCCCCCAGCAGCAGGTCGACATACTGCTCGAACAGGCCTTTATCCAGGCCGTAGTAGGCCCGCGCCTTGGCCAGGTCCTCCACCGACAGCGCGTCGGCCTCCATGCCCGACGCGCTGAGCATGATCGACAAGGTGTCGCCCGGCAGCAGATACAGAATGAAATAGGTGATGCTGTAGGCCCCCCACAGCACCAGCAGCGCCTGGCCGATACGGCCGATCAGATAGCGGCTCATGGCGTGCCGATCTCGATATCACCGAGCAGCGCAAAGCCCTCGGCGGTCCAGCGGAAATTTTTTACCTTGGGCGAGGTCGCCGCCTGCCACACGCGCTCATACACCGGGAATGCCGAGCTTTCATCGATGAGTAAATCCTGCAGGCTGCCGTAGGCGGCAGCGCGTTGCGGGGCTTGGGTGGCCGTGATGCCGGCGTCGAACAAGCCCTTGGCCTGTTCCAGCACCGCCGGTTCATAGGTGTTGGTGGCCAGCGTGGAACTGTTGGCGCTGCGTGGATCGAGGATGGTCTGCAGGATGATCGGGTCGGCGCGGGTCATGTAGTTGATGGTCAGGTCATAGTTGCCCGCCGAGTTGTTGGCGACCCATTCGGCGCGGGTGACCACGCTGAGTTTCAACTCGATGCCGACCTTGCGCAGTTGGTCCTGGATCAGCACGTCGCCCGCGGTCTCGGCCGGGGTGATGTTGTAGCTCAGGCTCAGGCGCTTGCCGTTCTTTTGCCGGTAACCATCCGCACCCTTGGTCCAGCCGGCTTGCTCCAGCAGTTGCTCGGCGCCTGCCGGGTCATAGGCCAGCTTGGCGCCCTGGCTTTTGAAGTACGGCGTGGTCACATCGAAGATGCCATCCACCACCGGGAACTCAGCGTTGTAGACGGTGCTGGCGTAGCTCTTGCGGTCGAGGGCCTTTTGCAGCGCCTGGCGCACGTGCCGGTCGGCCAGGACCCGCTCGCCACGGGTATTGGGGTACAGGTTCAGCGCCGGCCCCGGCAGCGAACGGCTCTGAATGGTCGCGCCCTTGGACTGGAACAGCTTCAGGTCGACCTCCGAGAACGGGTTGCGCGGCCACAGGATGTCGGCCTTGCCTTGCAGGAACAGGCCGTTGCGCACGCTTTCTTCGGGGATGTAGCTGATGTCCACCGCGTCCAGGTGCGCTTCACCCTGGTTTTTCATATTGGCCGAGGCCCAGGCGTAGCCCTTGCGCTTGGTCAGGTGCGCACCGACTTCCGGCGTGTAGCTGGCCAGTACGAACGGCCCGGTGCCGATGATCTTGCCCAGGGAGCGTTCCTTCACGCTCAGCGCGTAGGAAGCCGGCGCGAGGATCGCCAGGTTGGTGGTGGAGGTAGCTTGCAGGAAACCTGCATTGGGCTTGGACAGCACCAGCTTGACGGTGAAGTCGTCCACCACCTCGGCGTGGTCGAAGCCTGCCAGGTAGGTGGCGCCGAAGGTGGCCGGCAATTCGGTGGCCAGTGCCTTGTCGCTGTCGAAGGCGGTTTTCACCGCCTTGGCGTCGAAGCGCTCGCCGTTGCTGAAGGTTACGTCCTCACGCAGGTGGAAGGTATAGGTCAGGGCGTCGTCACTCACTTCCCAGCGTTTGGCCAGCCACGGAATGATCTGGCCGGTCTGCGGGTCCTGGTCGGTCAGGGACTCGGCCACGTTGCGCAGCAGCACGCGGTGCTCCAGCCAATAGACCTGGAACGGATCGACGCTGACCAGGGTGGTGTTATCGCCGAAAAACGCGATGTTCAGGGTCTTGCCCGCCTGGGTGTCATTCCCGGGCGAGCAGGCGGCAAGGCTCAGCGCCAGGGCGCAGGGGGCCAGCAGACGGCTCATCAAGTTGGCGGTATTCAATGGTGTGCCCTCATGTGGCGTGTGGATCAGAAGTCGTAGGCGAGCTTGGTGTACCAGTAGCCGCCGCCGGGGTAGAACGGCGGGTTGCCGTAGGCCGCGAGGCCGAGGTTGCTGTACACCGCGTGTTTGTCGGGGCGCATGTCGAAGATATTGGTGCCGCCGATGCTCACGGTGAGGCTGTCGACGAAGGTGTAGCTGACATCCAGATCGGTGATCCACTTGGCGCCGAAGCTGCGGTCGCCGGAGGGGTTGACGGCCAGGGTCTTGACCGCGCCGTAGCGCGCGGTTTGCAGGTTGACGGCCAGGTCCCGGACCTTCCAGTTGGCGCCAAGGATCCACTTGGTCTTGGGTGAGGCGTCGGTCAGGTCGCCTTCGCGGTCGCGGCCGACCAGGGTCACGCCGGAGCCGGCCAGTGCCGCCGGCGTACCGCGAGTGCCTTCAATCGTGGTCTTGTTCCAGTTGAAGCCCAGGCTCCAGCGCACATCGCCCCATGCCTCCAGCGGCGTGGTGTGGTCGGCCACCACGTCCAGGCCTCTGGTGCGGGTGTCGAAGGCGTTGGTGTAGTAGTTGACCCAGGTACCGGTGGGTACGCCCTGGGCGGCGAGAATGGCGTTGATCGCGCCGTTGCCACGGTCGTAGATATTGCTGGTCAGGGCGATGCGGTCATCGATGTCGATCAGGTAGGCGTCGGCGGTGACGCTGGTGCGTGGCGCTGGCTGCCAGGTCAGGCCCAGCCCCAGGTTGCGCGATTTCTCCGGCTTGAGGTCATCGCCGCCCAGCGCCTTGGCCAGGTTGCTGCCGGAAGGCGTCAGGCGCGTCACGGCCGGCACCACGTTGCCGTTCACATCGGTCGCCACGCGGTTGTCGGCCACGGTGTAGCCGATCTGGGTCAGGGAGGGTGCGCGGAAACCGGTGCCCACTGTGCCGCGCACAGCCACGCTGTCGGTGAGTTCGTAGCGTGAGTTCACTTTCAGGCCGAAGGTGTTGCCCGAGTCATCGTCGTAGTGCTCGACCCGCCCGGCGACGTCGAGGAACCAGCGGTCCGTCAGGTCGAAACCCAGGTCCAGGTAACCGGCGTAGTTATTGCGGATCAGGCTGACTTCATCTTCCGGACGAATCGTCACCGCCGCCTGTGCGCCCGATGCGGCGGGGTAGGTGCCGGTGATATAGGCCTCGCGCTCGCCGGCAAACGTACTGAAATGCTCCCAGCGGTGTTCCAGGCCGGCGGAGACCTGCACCGGCGGCGTCAGGTTGAACAGGCTGTCGTAGCGGCGGGTGAAGTCCAGGTTGTTGACCCACTGCTCGAAGCGGAAGGTCGCCAGGTTGTCGAATTTGGTCGGCGACGCGGTGCCCAGCGACGGGTTGATATTCAGGTCGCTGGAGTGGTGCACGTTGTTGCGCCCGTAGGTGGTGCTCAGGTCCCAGTTCCAGTCGGCCACCAGGCCCTTGCCGCCGAACAGCAACTGGTAGTCGCGGTCCTTGATGTTGTTGAGCGGGAAGTAACCGTCGGGAAACACCTCGGGCACTGCGGCGGTGCCAGTCGGCAGGCGAAAGTAGTTGGCGGCCTCGGCATCGCGTTCGCCGTAGGTGGAGAACGAATACAGTGTCAGGTCTTCCAGCGGCAGTTCGGCGTTGTAGGCCAGGTTGAAGGCCTTGAGGTCCGGGTCGCCGTTCTTGATCGCCACCCGGTCCCAGGCCGCTTCCTTGGCTGGGTCAGCGAACGCCCGCACGCTGCTGTCGGCCTTGTCGTTCCACGATGCGCTGCCACGTTTGCGCGCATCGGCGGAGAAGTGAAAGAAGCCGCCCTGGCCCAGTTCGAAGCCCTGGTCACCCGCGACCTTGATGGTCTCGCCCTGGCCGGAATACAACTGACCGTAACTGGTCTCCAGGTGGCCGCCGCTTTTCCCGGACTTGAGGATGATGTTGATCACGCCAGCGACTGCATCGGAACCGTACTGCGCGGCAGCGCTGTCCTTGAGCACCTCGATATGGTCCACCGCGCTGACCGGGATCAGATCGATGTCCACCGCATTCGCACCGCTGTTATCGATGGAACCGCGCTGGCCGGTGGCGCCGTTATGCCGGCGTTTACCGTTGACCAGCACCAGGGTGTAGGCCGGCCCCAGGCTGCGGTTGCTCAGCGGGCGGGTCACCGAGTTATAGCCGGCGATGTTGGTGCCGAAGTTGAACGACGGCAGCAGTTTGGCGATGGCTTCGGACAACTCGGCGCGGCCGGTCTTGAGCAACTGGTCGCTGTTGATCACATCGATCGGCGCCGGGCTGTCGGCCACCGTGCGTTGCTGGCCACGCAGACCGGTGGAAATCACGGTGACAGTGTCGAGCTTGGCGTCTTCGGCAAAAGAGGGCGCAGCAGTCAGGAGCAGGGAGCCGGTCAGGAGTGAAAGAGGTAATTTCTTGAGGGGCGTGGGGAAGGCGATGTCTGGCATGGAGGTAACCTGGAGGGTGTGGGTGCGTCCTCCGCCAGGTATGGGGTCGGTCTGTGAAATGAAGATATATCTATAAAAAACCTTGTGGAAAGTCTTTTTTGGAATAAGCTAATTATCAGTTAATATTATTTATATCTTAAATAAAATTACCTATTTTTATTATGTGAAAAACAGGCACGCTGCTTATCGCCAATGTCGACTACATTCCAAGGGAGGTTCCCTTACGGAGAAGACGATCATGTTCAAACCCCGCACGCTGGCGGTTGCTGTTACGTGCCTCGCTTTGGTCCTGGGCCCGGTGGCGGCGGTGGCCGACCCTGGCAACGGCAAGGGCCAGGGTTCCGCAAAGGGCAACGCACAAGGCGGCCAGGGTCATGGCAACCAGGGCCATAAGGACAAAGGCGCAGACGCCGATGATAGTGGGCACGGCCCCAGTATCGACCGTGGCGGCATCCTGGGGGTGCTTGGTGGCTATCGTGACTATTGGAGCCCAGGCCCATCACTGCCGCCTGGCATACAGAAGAAGTTAGCGCGAGGCAAACCGCTGCCTCCAGGCATTGCCAAGAAGCTCGATGGGCGCCTGCTGGGCAGGCTGCCGCATTATGACGGCTACGAATGGCAGCAGGCGGGCACCGATCTGATCCTCGTGGCTATCGCTTCCGGCCTTATTTATGAGGTGCTCGAGGGGGCTTTCGATTAGGACGCCGAAGCCTGACGGTGGGGCCGCCGTAACGCGGTCGAACAGATTGAATTTACCGGGAAGGATGCGTGCACAAGTTCACTGGCACAGTCGGATGATGACTCAGGCTCGACGCTTTCCAGCCATCAAGCCTGCACCGCAGGGCCTTTCAACTCGATCTGATTATCATCAGGATCATTGAGATACATCGATAACCCGGTTCCCTCCGCGCCATACCGCATCACGGCCGCTTCAGCGGATACCCCGGCTGCCGCCAGGTGCTGGAGAATGGCCTGTTCATCGAACGGCTCGACCCGCAGGCAAACGTGATCGACATTGTGTCTTTGCTTGCCCGCCGGCTCCCCACCCTGACGCCCGATCGGTCCGTTCACATCAACCAGGTCAATCATGGATGTGCCAGCACTCAGGTGAATCATGCCGAGGTCGTCACGGCGTTTTTTGACATCACACCCCAGCACGGATGTGTAGAACGCCAGGCTGCGCTCAATGTCCTTGACCCGCAAAACAACATGATCGATACGTTGAAGGGTAAAACTGCGCATTTCCATCACTCCTGATTCTTGCCGTTGTCGAATGGGACATTGTTCAGGGTAGCCGTGTTCAGGGTAGCCGCAGTTTGTCTTATGTTTCTGCCTCGCATTGCCAAATGCACCTGTTGGGTCAGCCACAACGACCGGCAACGAGCCTGTGATGCGCATCGCCTCGGCACCTCGGATACGCCAACGCCAGCGGGAGCTATCCGAATTCCTTGCCCGATTCAAAGTTACAGGCCTGGCAATCAGAGATCATAAACTCCGTAAAGAATATGCCTGAGGGATCGGCCAAAGCAGCCGCGGAGAGTGCACTCAAGGCTGGCAGGGTCGAAGGCTGGATAATCAATGGCCGCAATAGTCTAGAGGCAGATAACGTGAAAGAGTGGTCGTCGCTGTGCAGGTCGAAGGCGGGGGGCGTCGTTGATCTACGGGAACAACGCGTGCTCGCCATGGACGACGGCGCGTACAAGATTTCAGATAATCAATATTTTTTTGCTGACGCCTGTTCTGTTGAGGGAGAGGAAAAGATGAATGATGTCGTTAAAACAGCCTGGGCGGATGCCGGCGTCAATAAGGAGCTTTTTTACGTCACTACTTATTCTGGCTATCGCAGCAGTCGCGCTGACCCACAAGGTGTCGAGCACCAGTCCGACACCGAGATCGATGATCACGTGTTGGGCACCCTGGTGCTGGATGCGTTGGCCCATAGCCGATTCGTGCTTCCCGAGCCACGCAGCGATGTCTGGATTCACCCTGAAGCGACATTCGATATGGACCTGTACGACCGTGACCTGTCCACTCAGCGATATGATCAGTGGGTCAGTCGGACGCTGGAGCGCTGGGGCTACAAGAGCAAGCGTGCTTTATTCAAGGACATGAAGAAGTGCAGTATCGAAAGGAAGGAAGGTCACATAACCTTTCGCCCCAGTCATCACGAAAAGTTGGAGGTTTGGACCAGCAAGGGAATCAATGACGCGCGCCATGTGCATATTCCCAGTGACAGCAGTCCTTCTGAGGTAGGGGCCGCTTTACGTTTGGCATTTAGTCGGTGTACTTAGTAGCTGAGGCGTTGAACGAGTTCGGTTGCTTCACCCAGCGATTGTATCGCTTGAGTGATCATCATGTATGCCCTGCAACTCCAGCATGAGCGACGGCGACAAAGTCTACATTTGCAGTCCCCGGTTGGTGTTTCAACGAAGGTGTATGCAGAGCAGTATGTCGGCCTTGGGATTGCTACGGCAGTGCCATTGCTGCACTCTCACTGCTCATTTTTGTACGGGGTAACGCATGGACTGGAGTGATGTGCGGGTCTTTCTTGCGATTGCCCGTAGCGGGTCGCTGGGCGCTGCCGCCAAGCAGTTGGGTGTCAGCCATCCGACCGTGGGGCGACGCTTGCAGGTGCTTGAGCAGTCCAGTGGCCAGCCCATTTTCCTGCGTACCACCCAAGGTCTGGTCCTGACCGACAGCGGAGAAAAGCTGCTCAGTCTGGCGCAGGAAATGGAACAAAGTGCCTTGGCAATCGAAAGGCGCCTGGCGGGGGACAGCGCACAGCCAGAAGGTGTGTTGCGCATTTCTTGCGCCGACTGGTTCGCCTGTTATGTGCTGGCCCCGGTCCTGAATGAACTGGGACGACGTTATCCGCTGATCGTGCCCGAGGTCATCGCAGGGCATCGACTGTTTGACCTGGCTCGTCGCGATGCCGACATTGCCTTTCGGATCGTTCCTTTCACCGAACCCGATATTGTCCACCGCAAACTGACTACCTTGAGCTACGGGTTATACGCGGCCGTCGGATCCGCTGACCCCGAGCCGCAGGGCGACGGGGTGGGTTTGATCACCATGAGTGTTGCCCAGTCTCACTATCCCGATGTGCAATGGCTGCAGCAGCGTTACCCTCTGGCCCGTAAGGTGTTCACCAGTAGCAGCCGCACAGTCCAGGCGCACATGTGCGCGCAAGGGCAGGGTGTCGCCGTATTGCCCCGCGTCCTGGGCGACCAGTTGACGGCGCTGCGGCTGATTGATCCGCATGAACCGCCACCGGGTCGCGACATCTGGATGGGTTACCACCAGGACATGCGGCAGATGGACAGTCTTCGTGCCCTTGCCGACCTTGCCTCGGGCATGATCGGCTCGCAGCAGGGCCGATGATTCATTCTACTGGGCGCCGGGCTGCCGTTTGCAATTGCGCAGCCGGTTGGCGCGCCAGGCTTAGGCTGAGTCCCGCGCCCAAGGCCAGGCATGCCGCGATGCAGAGTATGGAAACGGTGAAGGCGTGAGTGAGGGCGGCCGCGTCCGTATCCGTGCCCAGAAGGGTGTAGAAAATGCCGCCTATTATCGCCACGCTCAGTGATGTGCTGATTTGCAGGGTAGAACTGGCAATGCCCGCAATCATGCCGGAATACGCGGGCGCTACGCGTCCTGTGATCATTCGCATCAATGTCGGCAGGGCCAGTCCTTGTCCGAAACCGATCAGAAACAGAATGACGGCGAGGGGCTGCTCAGGGGGCGTGACGGCCATCGGTGTGTGCGCCACGAGCCAGGCCAGGAGCACGAACCCCAGCACCTCAAGCCCCATTCCGACGGGGTTCACGTAAGCCCCCAGGAAACGCCTGAATTGAGGGGTGGAAAGCGGGCCCAGCAAAAATCCCGCGCCAAAAGGAAGGAAGATCAGGCCTGCATTGAGTGGGCTCGTATGCAGCGCTCCCTGTAAATACATGGAAAACAGCAGGAAAAACACGCCGATCGCGTAGAAGGTCAGGGCGACGAGCAGTGCCCGGCCCAACCCAGGCGTGCGCAATGCGACAGGATCAAGCAACGGTGCGCCTTGCGCCTGGTGCAAACGGGCTTCGTAGCGCCAGAACAGCCAGCCCAGCAGCGGTACTGCCGCAAGCGACAGCCAGGCCCACAAGGGCCAGCCGGCTTCACGCCCTTCGATCAATGGAACGATCAGCGCCCCAAGGGTCGCCATGGACAGGACGGTTCCACCCAGATCCAGCTTGCTTGTCTGTTGCGCGCGGGTTTCCCTGACCACGGGAATGGCGATCAGAATGACCAGCAACGCAATCGGTAGATTAACCAGAAATATCGCCCGCCACCCCAAGCCCATCAAGTCGAGCGATATCAATATCCCGCCAAGTGCCTGGCCGGCTACCGACGCCAGTCCAAAGACCGCGCCATAGAGACTCAGCGCCAAGGGCTTTTCGGACTCGGGAAATATAGCCTGCGCAGAAGCGAGTGCCTGGGGCGCCATGACGGCAGCCGTCACGCCTTGCAGCGAACGTCCGGCGATCAACACCCAAGGTGACTCGGCGACGCCGCAGATCAGTGAGGCAACTGCGAAACCAACCAGGCCAAGGAAAAACATTCTCATGCGACCGTAGATATCACCCAGCCGTCCGCCGGTAATCAGTGTCACGGCATAAAGCGCCGCGTACGAGGAAATGATCAACTGTTCGGCGGAGGAGGCCGTGCCGAGCGATTGCTGGATAGAGGGCAGCGCCACGTTCACGATGAAAAAATCCAGCGGCGGTAAAAACGCACCGACCAATAAGATGGCGAACATCAACCAGCGCCGCGGTTCCGGTGGGGCGATTTTTGTCTGTGGCATAAGGTCTCCTGCCTGGAACCCTTCGGTTCCAGAATATTCACGATGGCGGGTCATGCTCCGAATCAATGGGGCCCAATCTAAACGATCAAACTTGGGCTGACGCCTCACAAAATTGAACGGCCAGCGTTCATTAATGGCAGTGCCGTCGAGTGCCTGATTCCTCTCAAAATGGCCGCACTGTGGTTCCAGTCGGTCCACACAAACGAGACTGAGGAGTCAGATATGTCAGGTAAATTCGCTGGTCAGGTGGCAGTGGTCACCGGCGCATCCACCGGGATCGGGTATGCGATTGCGCAGGGTTTGATTGCAGAGGGTGCCACGCGTGTTTACATCACTGGGCGTTCAGCAGCCACCCTGGAGGCTGCAGTGGCCAGGCTTGGCGATAGAGCGATCGCGGTTATTTCCGATGTCGCGCGCCAGGCTGATCTCGATCAGCTCAAGGCGACGATTGAGGGGTGCAACGATCAGTTGGACGCAGTGTTTGCCAACGCGGGTATTTGCGAAAAGAACCCGCTGGGCGAGACCACCGAGGCGGCGTACTTCAACCTCTTCGACATTAACGTGAAGGGCGTGTTTTTTACTGTGCAGACGTTGATGCCTTTGTTGAAAAACGGCGCTTCGATTGTGCTGACGGCGTCTATCTGCTCCAGCAATGGGATGGAAGGACTGAGCCTCTACAACGCATCCAAGGCTGCCGTGCGGTCCTTCGCCAGGACCTGGGCCAACGAACTCAAAGGCCGCAAGATCCGAACGAATGTCCTGAGCCCTGGCTTCACCCGTACCCCCTTGATGGACAACGGCTTGAAGATGAGCGAAAGCGACATTGCCGCGCTGCGCCACCATGTCGAGCAGATCACTCCGCTGGGGTACATGGCCCAACCTGAAGAAATCGCCTCGTCAGCGCTGTTCCTCGCATCCGCCGATGCGAAATATGTCAACGGGGTGGAACTGATGGTCGACGGCGGGCTGTCGCAGATCTGACCTCCCGATCAAACCAGGTGCAACCCTTGCAGAGGGTTGCTTTTGTCGCTTTTGCGAAGCCCCCGCAGGACACCTCAACATGAACAGTGAAGAATTGAACACCCGACTGGACACCCTGGAGGTCGCGCCGCCATCGAGTCGCTGATCAGCGCCTACGCCAATGCCTTCGATCGCATCGACGTGTCGCTCCTGAGCGGAATCTGGCACGAAGGTCGACACTGAAAAAGGCCCGGTCCAAGTCAGCGGGTTGTATCACGACAGGTTTGAACGTCGGAACGGAAAATGGGCGTTCCTGTCACGTCGTTTTGAACTGCATTTCCTGACACCGTTGAACGGCTGGGTACCCGTAGCGGGTGAGGAGAGGTTTGCACCAAGCGAAGATCAGAACATGAGTAAACTCAGAGAAGGTTGATTTGCGGAATGTTCAGGATGTGACAATCAACTTAACGAGCCAAAATTTGCCGCTGATTCGGTTTTGAACTCAGGGGATCCAGACAAGCTGCGGCGCACTGGGTTAGTCGGTCATGCATGTTATTAAAGGTTTTTTTGAAGCTTGATGGGGACTTCGATTACAAACTGTCGGGGTCCCCAAAAAACATTTTGACATGGCTCTAGGATGGTAGTTATAGCGTGAAAATCTCGAATTATGCCCCCAGTTTTGCCCCCAATTGCACCGGGTGTTCGAGCGATCGCGAATGGCGATTTCTGACGCGGACCTGGGTGGCCGTGGCTGGTATTCAGTGGGCCTCCGTATACTGGCTGAGCAACCCGAATGTGGCAAATCCATGGTCGTTCGGAAGAGGGATGTGGGTTATGAGTTGATATCCCTAAGCGGATTTTTCGGATCTGTCTCTCTGCACCTATCCAGAAATTGGCTCGCGAGATGCTCAGGCTCTGCGCGATGTTGCAATGGCGCGGTCGCTAGGGGGATCGATCCGCGTGTCCATCGGCAGTTGGAGCGTAATGCCGGGCGCCTAGACATGGAATCAGCATTGAAAGTGGTGGGCAACGTTGAACATCGTGTTTCTGGTCGTGGATCTCGATAGTCCGGTCGGGCCTAGAACCTCGCGCTTCAATTGGCCGCCGAGTCGGCTGGCAGCGTGGGGGCTCAGGTTGAGATGTAGAGGGCCCGTCTTACCTTCGTTGTTCTTGGCCAGTTATGCTGTTGGGCCCGCTCGGTGATCAGTCATTAGGCAAGTGCAACTGCACTTCCATGGCGTCATGGAGGAGTCTGACGACCTCGATCACGTCGTCGTTTGCCACACGATAGAACACGATATGACGTGGGCTTTTGACCGTTCCATTGGTGTGTTTGGCCTGCTGTCGTGAATAGATGAGGTGATAGCCGCGAAGGCCCGGTGCAAGCTCATCGCGGTCGTGGCTGCCAATGCGATAAGGCGTGTCGGCAAGCGCTTGCAGCGCCGCGAAGATCAGTGCCTGGTAGCGCTGGCGTGCTTGATCGCCGAACTGCGTCTGGGAGCGCCTGAGGATGTCGACAATGTCGGCGCGCGCCGCGTTGGAAATCCGATATTGCGGCATGCTCAGCGTTTCTTGCGCGCGGGGAGGGTTGCCTCGAGGCTCAAGCCCTCGAGGTAGTGCTCCAGATCCCCTTCGTTCACCTGAGTAAAGCGCCCGTGTTCAAGATCCATGATGCCAATCGAGGTCGCCTGACGCAGGGCTTCAATTTTGGCGGTGTCTTCGGCGATGCGCTGCTCCAATAAACGTAAACCTTCTCGCATCACTTCGCTGGCATTCTGATAACGGCCGGACTGCACCAGATCCTGGATAACCTGTTCTTGGTGAGGGGTAAGTACAACGTTTCTCGTTGCCATAATGATCTCCAGCTTTCGGTAAACAGTTTCTTCCGATCATTGGCATATTATGCCATTTTGATTGCGAGCACATGGTTTGGAATTTTAATCTGACGGACTGTGTCGTACGGCGTCATCCTTTGCTCCATTCGAAAAAAGGCTGTCGCAGAGGGGCGTTGTGCGTTATTGCCAGCGCAAGATTGACCCAGTTACCGACATTTCACTGACCCTGGCTTCTACCTTGTGAACCATTACCAATGTTAGATTTTTGCCGATTGGTGTTGGGTCAGCGTGGCATCGGCAGCTGGGTCAATTCGTCGTCAGCACTAGCAGCCCAAGGCGATATTTGCGATGGAAGCGCCAGGTTCGGCGCACTCTTGGATAACTTGGGCTTTGAAGGACTTGCTGTAGGTGCGGCGCTGAGGGTGCATGAGAAATCCGCTTGATGGGCCAAAAATGGTGTCCACTTAATTAGGTGGACACCATGGCCTTCAGCAGTAGCGCGAGGAAGATGTGTTTACCGGACCGTTACGCAAGACTGAAGGCCCGAACGATCAATACCGAGAGCAGGACAGCCGATCTCGACAACCCACGATGACGCAGAAGCTCCCGGCAAGGGAGGCCTGCCAGGGCCGGACGGAATCCAGAAGGAAGCCCGCTAGGTGCTGAGGGGGGGCGGCGGCGGCCGGGCGAACGAAATCGGAGGGGCTGCTGATCACTATTACATCGTTCGCACATGGATAACGGTTTTACACCGCGGATGCCCCAGGACATCGATTCGGACGAACCTGGTCGCGGTTATGGGGAAATCAATACTGTTTCATCGAGGACCTGCTGTAAGAAAAGCGTCTTGGCAGCGCTTCCTGATATTGTCTGTTGGGGAATAGATAATGGTGCTTTTACGCTTCGCGAGAGCGTTATTGTTTTTGCTCGCCATTGCCGGCGCGAAGCTTTGCCATTCGGCTCACGGGGCCTTAATGTGTCCTCAAGGGCTGGATGCTCCACGATTTTCACGCTTGATAGCCTCATGGCGGGGATATGGCGTATTTCCCGGTTCTGTTCAAATGTCGTGTGGACTGGTAAAGGCTTGTCAGGTGATTTGCCCGTAAAGCCGAAGCTCAGTCCAGACGGATGTGCGGAAGCAACCATCATCCGCAGCGTTTTCGCGGTCTGGGCGCTCAGTGGTTGCTCAGCTTTTTCCGCCAAAGCCAGGAGATCACTAAGCAGGGTGTTCGCTTCTGCAAACAACGGGATACCTTGCTCCAGAAATGAGGCGAGTGTCTCGGCAGCAAGGTTGCAGGCCTCGGCCATGGGCAAGCCACGTTGGATTCGACAAGCAGCGCGAATTAGCTTTGCATCGGGAATTCTGTCATTCCAGTTCGTCAGGTTATCCAGCCACCGGGTAGGCATACGCTCCCAATCTCGTTTTCGAAGCAGGTAATAGGCTGCCGCTGTAGCCGCAATGGGATCTATGATCTTCCCCCTCAGTAGCCGATGGGCCAGGTCGCTGCCGGGATCCAGCATCGACTCCAGTTGGCCTAGTTTTCCTGCCCGCAGGAACTCCATGATGGCCTCGGCATTAGGGCTGTAGCTGCCCACTATCACCCGGGGAGTTAGTACGCCAGACAATGTGCGCAGCGACGTAATGAGTACGCTGGTTTGCTCATTAGGTATCGACACGACTTGAGGTGTGTCACTGTCCAAGCGAACGACGAGAGCTCTTGGATGTGGCGAGCCCCGGAGCTCTAACTGGATTGCCTCCCGTGAGTGAGGCATGTCTGATAGTTGCTCATTGATGTCGATTTGCATCCAACGAGGAGAATCAGGTGTTTTCTCCCAGAGTTGAAACCAGGCGTTTTTCATGCCTGGCTGGTTCATCAAGGCGCCTCCGTGCCGTTTTAGATCGAGACGTATTGCCGACCAAGCCATCCAGTCTGATGTCGACGTGTCTTCCCCAATATTGAAACTCACCTCGTCTAACCAAGCGTGATCACCGGTTTGAAGTAGAATTGTTTCACTGGTGCCATTTGGCAAGGTCAATCGCGCGAACAGTGGTGCATCGTTATATTCGTAGTGAAATTCTGTCACGCGAGCAGTGTTGACTGCGCCTGTAGCTATCACTTGACCGCGTGCATCGATGACGCTCATCGGGAGGAATGATCCAAAGTACCCGCGCTCGCCCTGTATATGGAGTTTTACCCGCAGATGTCGCTGGCTCATGGCTGTACCTCCACAGGAAGAAAGTAGAGAGGCGGTTCTAGGTGCTGTGTCCCGCTGGAGTACGGCTGGTGCATCACTGATGCAATTCGCACTTCATACATGCCTTTGCTGGCTTCAGTACACCAAATGCCTTCGCTCAGGCCGCCCGTAATCGGCGGTGATGAAGCATCAACGAGGTTGTGGATTTCATAGCTGCTGATGATGCGAAGAACCTCGGGCGTTAGTTCGATTTCGACTTTGACCTTCGGTACATCGTTGGTCACATGCAGAGGCGCATCCATGGAACCTGATGGGTGGGGCGCGCAGGCTTGAGGGGCACCACCACGCTCCTTGTTAATCATCGCGAGCAGTTTAGGCATTGCCTGTACCAGTGCGCTTCCATTGATTACCCAATTGGAGGTGCCAGATTGCGGTGCACCACAGTAGCCGTTCAATGCTCGCAGCAAAGCATCGGTGAAGCGAGAAACGCCGTTGCTGTCTCCATATGCCTTCTCGCCCTCTGCGGTTGACTCGATCCAGGTTGTGCCGCGATTAATGTTTTCTGAGGAGACGCCATCGTCCAGTAAGGCCGCTGGTCGTGAGCTTAGGCGTTCGCCGACACTCCGATTATAGGTACGGCAAGCGTCGACGAAGATATAGAGTTGTGCTTGGACTTGTCGCCAGAGCGCGCGCACAGTGTTGGATATGTCGAAACTGCCGGTCGCGAAAGGACGATTCTGTTTTTCTCCATGATCATCGAGCAGGAGGAAGTGTTCCGGACCATTCCCCATAACGCCGTGGCCGCAGAAGTAAAGGATACCGACGTTGTCTGGGTTCCTTTGTACTTCTGCCAGCCAGCGGTCAAAAGCGAGACAGACATTGGGGAGGGAGGCGCGTTCGATGTCGTGTACGGCCCCGATCGCATTGATCTGTGCTTGCTGTTCAGATGAGATCAGAACCTCCAGCGTCGTGAGCGGGGCTCTTGGGTTATTCAACCCACCGTTTAGTGCTGTGCCATTGCCATTGAGTATCCAGGTGGCCAGTTGCATTGCGGAGATAGCGGGGGATCGCAGTGAATTGAGTCCAAGGTGGACCCGATTGCGGGGCTCTGGACCACCCAGCAAATGGCGATAGTAACCGACACCGATGATCAGGACGTGTGTGGCGGGTTCATCGTCAATAGGGCGTAGCCGAATCTGCGTCATCGTTGAGCTTCCCCCAGGCGTTGGGCTAATCGTTTGTAAAAGCTGGGCCATTTAAAGTAGCCTGAGTGAGCACCTGTAACGGGGAAGCCCGTGTTGTACTTGAAGTCGTGGACTGTGCCAGGGACTGCGGCGGTAAAAACTGGCAAGACCAGAAAGCCTAGCACGTCGTTGGTGTCGACAATGTTCAGCCAGCTCTTCGCCCTGACTGGCGATTTAATTGCTTCACGAGGGATGGCCGTCCGATCTACACGGCCAGGGCTGTTCCATAGAAGTGACATTTCCTCAAACAAGCCGACCTGAGATCCGACTGTTACCCAGGCATCGATCTCGAGGTCAGAGTTGCTGGCGTAATGAGTTAAAATGTCGTAGACGATCTCGCCACCGAAGCTATGGCTTATCACGACTAGCGGCTCGTTTGTGCTGCGTGCTAGCTCCGCGGCTTCAAGGAGCGTTTTCAGAACCGTTGCTGCAATTGGCCCGGGTTGGCTGCCATCCTTACGTTCTGCGAGATAGCTGAAGGCGTCACCGACAAACGTCGCGAGTTTGTGCGTTACGGGGCGGCGAAAGGCTCCGACAACCGCGTGAGATAACTGATCGGGGCCCAGTAGCTTAAGTCGTTTGGCACCTTCCTCCAGCATTGCCCATAAGCTGGCACCGCCAAATGTCTCCTCTTTGCCGATGGGCGGTGGTGGACTGACGAGTTCGAAAATCTGGTCCAGCACATTCTCTTTTGTTGCCTGCGCAAGCCAGGGATCAGAGGTAATGGTGAGGCGATCTTGGGCGAGTTGATAAGCCTTGGCGACCTCATGTATGTCAGCTTCGTCTCTGGCGTCTTGAATGACTGCGTCGAATAGCAAGTCGATAGCCACATCTGGGTGTTTTCGGGCCACGGAGTGCAGTGAGTCACCGGACGTCACTGAGCCTGTGGCTACGGCAATTCCTAGGGATGGAGGTAGTGCGTTTTCATCCGAACCAAAGGTCTCAACTTCATTGCCTTTGGGAATCACGGCTAGGTCACGCCAGAAACTGACACCATCCCCACCCCAGTAGGGGGCGAAGACTGGGTGTTTCGGATTGATGCCTATGACTGGAGCAACGATCTCCTTGAGGAAGGCTGCACGAATGATTTCTTCCCGCTTATAGTCGGCATCTTGGCGATTGTTGACACCGTGAACAAATACGAATGGCATTGAGAATCCCTCCTGATGCTGTTTTGGCTCCACGTTACCCGGCAACTGAACCACATGTATGGGGAAATATCTATTTGTCGCCGATAGGGGATTGAGATTGGCAGTGATCACTTCATCGTCAGGTACTTCTCGATCGGCCAAGTCAATGCAAAATGCCTCGACGGTCAATCCGCTTGCATGGTGCTCACTCGCAAGAGCATGTGCTGAGCGTAGTCGTGGGGTGATTATCAATATATGAACATTCCTTGCCGACGGGCCTCTGCAGCTACAGCAAACGGTCTCGACCTCGACCCGCCTCGTAGATCGTCCGACAGTTCTCTGCCCTACGGGCCAACTCGACAGCCTCCCGCTTGAACTCGGGACTGTATTTGTTACGCTTGGACATGAACACTCCTTCGGCTCGATGTGAGCTTACTCGAAAGTGTCCGTGTCAACGGGGTAGAACCCTGGAGCGCTTACGACAAAAAATCTAACGTCGTGTCCGGCATCAGTTGGTCCACTACAATGTGCGATTCAAAGACTCTCAGGCAAGCCGAAGAACATTTTGACTGGGCCCTAGCGCAGTATTTTCAGGTCGGAAAAACTAAGCTATGCCCCCAGTTGTGCCCCACGTAGCGCGGGATATGTGGGCGATCGAGATTTGCGATCTCTGAGGCAAGCAATGCGCCCAGCCAAGAAACACCTGCTTGCGCACCACAGCGAACTCAAAAAACGCATCAGCGAGAACACCCCCAACGCAGCGTTGAAGCGAATGGGTTACGAGAATCTTCTAAGTGGCCACGGCATCCGCGGAACCATTTCGATAGAACTGAAAGAGATCGGCTACCCCAAGATCTGGGTGGATACGCAGTTGTTCCCATGCTTATCCGAATAAGGTGGGTTCGGCCTATAACCATGCCAAATATCTTGAGGACGAAGAAGGCCAATCCAGTCGTCAAGCTCTGTCCGGGGGTAATGTCGCCGTGGTCGCGATACAGTGAGCATGAGGAAAACCATAGTCATGCGTGGTCGTCCTTGGTTGTAACGGGTTGTGCGAAAACGTCGGCAAGGGCACACCGAGGAAGGCGCAGTAAAGCCTATCGAATGGTGTGACAGAGGAGGCGGCATGGACACACGTATCCAGCCCTCTACATAAATCGATTGCTCGACATCAAATCACCGTACTGGAAGTGCCTCCCAGTAGATTAATATGGATGCTATCTGGAACAGGCGCACGCAGTTTCGATGTTGGAAGGGGATTTCTGGGCGCAACGTGGCTCCTGGCCTTATCGGCAGCCAACGTATGTCCGCCCTAGATGCGAAAATAGACTGATCGCCCAATGAAGGGCTCGTTCGGCGGAAATGGTCCGCCAGGGACATCACGATGGACAGTAAGACAGAAGCAGCGACGCCCGACTCGACCATGGATGCATCGATTTTCCAGAGCGCGCTCCCCAACGCCGAGAAGCTTGAGCAGGCGCGTACACAGTTGCTTGACCTCTCAGCGCGAAATCGACTCCTTAATATGCCGCGATCGAGCCGTACCTCGGCGATTGCGGTCGTCGATGAGAAGACATCCGAGGTCTATCGTCTCCTCGTTCGGGAGGGAAAAGCGTTTACCTTCCTGGCCGGCAAGGCGGCAACTGATGAGTCCGATAATGATTCGGCAGCCGACGATGCAAAGCCGGCCAAAGACTCCGATGAAATCGGCCAGCTTGCCCAACCCGACGACAGCGTCGACGAGAGGGGCGTGCTCACCCGTCACAGCGATACAAAACTCCAGACTCGCCTCACGGGCAAGGGTCTGCAAAAGCATCTGCTCGAGCTCTACCTGAACTCAAAGACACTCGAGGAAGAGCAGGGCGTCAACGTCCTCTTTGCCTCCCTTGGCGCCCTCAAGTGGATCGATCCGAACAATGCGGCCAACGTTCGCCATGCGCCCCTGATCTTAATTCCGGTCGAGTTGAACCGCGGAACGGCGGGCGAGAAATTCCGACTCAAGGCCCGCGCTGAAGATGTTGCATCCAACCTGTCGTTGGAAGCGTACCTGGACCGCATCCACAAGCTTCGTATGCCCGCCTTCGAAGTCAGCGACAGCTTCGACATAGATGCCTATTTTGCAGAGGTCGCGGCTGCGGTGGCCGACAAGCCCCAGTGGGAAGTGCTGCCGGATGAGATAACCATCGGGTTCTTTTCGTTTGCCAAATTCCTGATGTACAGAGACCTCGACCCTGCCGTGTGGCCCAAGGGCAACACACTCGTCGATCGCGCACTCATCAAAGGCCTGCTCTCAGACGGCTTCCCAGATGGAGAGGGAATGCTCGACGAGAATGCCAACATCGATCCGGTCATCCCGCCGGCGGACATGCTCCACATTCTCGATTGCGACAGTTCGCAAGCCATTGCCATCCATGAGGTGCGTCGCGGTCGCGACATGGTCATCCAGGGCCCTCCTGGCACCGGCAAGAGCCAGACGATCGCCAATATCATTGCGTCGGCTATCAAGGACGGCAAAACGGTCCTGTTCGTGGCCGAGAAGATGGCTGCTCTGGAGGTGGTAAAACGGCGCCTTGACGAGAAGGGCGTGGGCGATGCGTGCCTGGAACTCCATAGCAACAAGGCCAATAAGCGCGCGGTACTCGATGAGCTGCGACGCACCTGGGATCTCGGAGCCCCGAAGCCAGCTCCCACGGGAAGCCTGATTGCTCGCCTGACCGAAGCACGGGACGAGTTGAATGGCCATGTGGCCCGGCTGCATGCCGTCGACCCAGCATCCAGTCTGTCCTCTTTCCAGGTCATGGGCCATCTCGCACGCCTGAGGCAAGCGGGGGTGATGCCCAATGATGTCGTTCTGGAGGAGATCGAAGCTTGGGGGGCGGATGGTTTCGAACGGCGTCATGCGCTTCTGAATGACTTGGTCACACGGATCGAGATCATCGGCAGACCCGACGACCACGCCTTTACCGGGGTGGGCATTGAAGCGATGCTGCCCACCGATCGTGAGCGTCTCGTTGCCCGTATCGAAACACTACGCGGCCAGCTCGAGAACGCCCGGCAGTACATGAATGCTACAGCCAGTTTGCTGGAAGCCCAGCCTCCGTCCAGGCTTGACGAACTGGTCGCTGTCAGCGCCCTCGCCCGGCGCATCAGTGTGGCGCCTGTGCTTGATGCCGACGCCATGGCAGATGACGGTTGGTCGAACGTATCGGCGGTCGATACATTGCTGGCGTTGGGTCATCGCTATGCCGCCTTGCGCCAGTCGCTGTCGAGCGAAGTCAATGTTGAGGCGTGGGATGAGGACACTCACGAAGTGCAGCAGGCGCTCACCGAATGCCCTGGTGACTTCGATGCGGACGCTGTTCGCCGCCTCTGCGCCGTCCGCGACGCCATCCCTGCGTTATTGCAGGCGGGCCGCGGTCTCGCTCACGCACTGGGCCGCGAATGCACGCCGACCGCTGGGGAATTTGCCCGCCTCGCCAAGATCGGCGAGCGGGTTGCAAATGCGCCACCGGCAAGCCCCGAAACGTTCGCTTCCGAGCTATGGGACGGCGGCGTAGAACGGGCCGGGCATATCGCCCAGACCGCTGCCAACCTCGAAGGGTTTCGTACGTCACTGGCAGGTCAGCTCCACGAGCTCGCCTGGGATATCGACGTGGGTCCCGCCCGCGCCGCGCTCGCGGCCAAGGGCACGAGCCTGTTCCGCTTCCTCAGTGGCGACTGGCGTGCAGCCAATAAGCTCATGCGCTCGGTCCTGGTTCAGCCCGCCCAACCTCTCCCGGTGACCCTGGCTTCTCTCGATACCCTGATCCGCGGTCAGGAAGCGCGGCGCGTGCTGCGCGATGAAGACAGCTTCGGCAAGGCTGCCTTCGCTGAAGACTGGCAAGGCGATCGCTCGGCCTCCGCGCCGCTGGTGGCTCTGGTTGAATGGATGCGGTCCCTGCGCGGGCTCGGGGCAGAACCCCGCCTCATCGCTTCCCGCGGTCCTGAGAAGGATGATGTCGGCAAGCGTTCGAAGCACGTAAGCCTTTTGCTCTCCCAGATAGTTCCCGACCTGTCCGGCGTCCATACTGATTTTCTTGCACAGGCAACGAAGGTGTTCGGTGACGCCACCGCGCCTGAACAACTCGACCTCGAGTCGTTGTTGCAGCTCGCCGTCCGCCACACGAATGCCTGGTCGACGGCCAGCCGCTTCCTGATTCAGCCCCCCACCAGCGCAGCATCAGCCTGTGCCATTTTTGAAAGGCTGGACGCGGGACGCGAGGAGCGCCAGGGCGTACGAGATGGGTATAGCCTCGGCCACGCGCTGTTCGGCTCCGCGTGGCGAGGGCTTGACAGTGATTGGGACGCCCTCTCGACAGCCGCTGGTTGGCTGAAAGTCAATGGAGACATCCGCGCGCTGGCCGGTCGAGTCAACGAGCGTGAGGCGCTCATTCCTCGCGCCAAGGCTCTTGATGAGCAGGCCGCGCATCTCGCCACGGCCTTCCACTCCATTGCAAATGAGCTTGCACTCGATCTGTCAGCCAGTGTCGGTGCGCCGCGGATCTATGAGGTGCATTTGGACTCCCTGGCAGCACGGCTATCACGCTGGGTTACCGAACAGGAAGAACTGCACCGGTGGTTGGCCTATCGCGATCGTGCTGCACGAGCCATTCGCGACGGTTGCGCGGATGTCGTCGCTAGACTTGCCGATGGACGGCTATCGACGACGAGCGCGGTCGCTGCGTTCGAGTTCGCTTATTTTGAAGGGCAATACCGTCGGGTGCTGAAGGCTGAACCGGCTCTGGGCCGCTTCGATGGCGTCGCCCACGGCCATATCGTCCGCGAGTTCGCCGACCTTGACCGCCAGCGCATCGCAGCGGCGGCAGGCGAAGTCGTTCAGGCTCACCACCAGAATGTTCCTCGAAGGGACAGTGGTTCGATTGGCCCACTCGGGGTGCTTCGGGGGGAAATTCAGAAGAAGAAGGGTCATATGGCCTTACGAAAGCTGGTCGAACGCGCGGCCCCTGCGCTCACCGCCCTGAAGCCGGTCTTCATGATGAGCCCGTTGTCGGTCGCGCAGTTCCTGCCGCCGGGCGCACTGGAGTTCGACCTGCTCGTGATGGACGAAGCGAGCCAGATCCAGCCGGTCGACGCCCTGGGTGCGGTGGCTCGCGCCAAGCAGGTAGTTGTGGTCGGTGACCCTCGTCAGCTACCGCCAACCAGTTTCTTTGCCAAGCTCACCAGTGGCGATGAAGACATCGACGAGGATGAGCCAACGAAGGTCGGCGATGTTGAAAGCATCCTTGGCCTGTTTACCGCACGCGGCCTGCCCATGCGCATGCTCCGCTGGCATTACCGTAGCCGCCACCAGTCGCTCATTGCGGTCAGCAACCGCCAGTTCTATGAAAACAAGCTGTTCATCGTGCCCAGTCCCTGGACTCAGGAGGGTGGGCGGGGCCTGCGCTTCCACCCTGTTCGGGATGGCGTCTTCGGTTCACCGGTCAAGAGCGTCAACGGGCCGGAGGCCAGGGTCGTCGCTGAGGCCATCGTCCAGCACGCCCGACTGCACCCGAAGCTGTCCTTGGGTGTGGCAGCGTTCTCCGCATCGCAAAGCCGCGCCATCTTCGACGAGCTTGAAGTGCTGCGTCGTGGTTTGCCAGCGGAGGTGGAGGCCTTCTTCAACCGCCGCAACAGTGAGCCGTTCTTCATTAAGAACCTTGAAAACGTTCAGGGTGACGAGCGGGATGTCATCTTCATCTCGGTTGGCTATGGACCGACCGTACCGGGCGGCAAGGTACCCATGCGTTTCGGGCCTCTCAACAACGAGGGCGGCGAGCGCCGGCTCAACGTGCTGATCAGCCGTGCCAAGCAGCGATGCGAGGTGTTCTCCTCGATCACCGATGAGGACATCGATCCTGCATTTTCCGCCAGCCGCAAAGGAATCGAGGCGTTCCGCATCTTTCTCCGCTATGCCCGCACGGGGAAGCTCGACACGGCGGCCGTCACGGGGCGGGACTTCGATTCCATTTTCGAAGAGCAGGTTGCAGCAGCGCTCGAGGCTCGGGGATACAGTGTCCAGCGTCAGGTGGGCCTGGCCGGGTTCTACATCGACCTTGCGGTGACTGATCCGGAGCGCCCAGGTCGCTTCCTCCTGGGCATCGAATGCGATGGCGCGTCGTACCACAGCGCTCAGTCCGCCCGGGACCGTGACCGCCTCCGCCAGCAGGTTCTGCTTGATCATGGCTGGAACCTCCACCGCATCTGGAGCACCGATTGGTTCCAGCGTCCCCAAGAACAGCTCGACCTTGTCTGTCGGCAGATCGATGCTGCGGGTGCTGCGTTCGACGAGCGCATAGCCGAGGAAGTCCTTTCAGTTGAGCAGGCTGTCGCTGCAGCCGCCATCGAACGGGAAGTGAGGGCTGAAGACGGTGATTTCACCTTCGAACCGTATGTCGAAGCGAGCCCACAGCGGCCAACACATCGTTCGGAAGAAATCCACGAAACTCCGACAGGCATTCTTACCGAGATAGCGGTTGATGTTGTGCGCATCGAAGGGCCCGTGCATACCGATGAGGTCGTGTCCCGTGTCCGTGACGCCTGGGGCGTCAAGCGAGCTGGAAGTCGCATTCAGGACGCCGTCGAAAGGGCAATCGATGTGGCTGTCCGCCAGAACTCCGTGGTTCGGGACGGCGCCTGGCTCGCCATCGCCAGCGCACCTGTTGTTGCACGCGATCGTTCGCAGGTATCTTCACTGGCGCTCCGCCGGGCGGAGTACCTACCGGAGGCAGAACTTGCAGAGGCCATCGTCATCGTCGTAGCGCGTAACTTTGGGGCGAATCGCGATCAGGTCATCGAACGCGTTGCGCGCGCCATGGGCATCCGAGCTATCTCGGCTTCGGTACGAGAACGTGTGGCGGAGATGGTCGAGCAAGTCGTAGCCTGTGGTCGTTTGGTTGATGAAGAAGGCCTCCTGAAGGTTCGGGAGTAGCTATTTTCTTGGGGGCGTCCTGACCGGCCCTAGAGTGTCGTAAGACATTTGCGGTCGGTGAGGCGCACGGCGACACGATGAGGACTGCTGGGCAGACCGTTATTTAGCGCGGAAATCTGAGCATCAGCCTTTCGTATGCGTAACCTCTGACAGGCACAACTTATGGATGGGAGCATGACAGTAACGGAATACTGCGTTTTCTAGGGATGGTCTGAAGCACGCAACTATTTAGGCGTGACTACCCCGGTCAAGCTGAAATTTACTTGAGTGGGGACTGCAAATCAGAAAAACGGCCCGAAGAAACGATTTTCAAAGCCGTTTTTGGCCTTGAAGAAAGGCCATCGGGTTCATTTTTCTCATCGCGGACGCACCTGTCCTGCCATGTCCAATAAATGTCGCCGCGACATCCATAGGTTCGATAAGGCAAACAAAGTGATCCTATGTGCATGGTTCCTGGCCAGCCCGCGAAATCTCACCTTGGTGTAGCCAAACTGGCGCTTGTTTACCCTAAACGGGTGTTCAACCTTGGATCAAATCTCAGCCTTGAGCCGTTCGATGAGTCGCTTCGCCTTGTAAAACAACAAGTCCACAGACTTCTCTTTGTAGTGGCCTAACATCTCTGAACACATCAATACGTGGAGCGAAACGTAAGGGCCTGTCTGCCGAGAGTGATTCAAGGACATAGCATCGCTGTCCCGGGGGCGGATCACAAAGTCTCCGGCAAACCAAAAACATTTTGACTCGGCTCTAGGACGGTAGTTTTAGGTCAAAAAAGATCAGTTATGCCCCCATTTTTGCCCCCACTCGCATTGGGTTGCGAGAGATCTCGAATGGCGATTCCTGTCAGAATAACAAGATGGTGCGGGGTGGCTTTGAGCTGAGGTGATCCGATAGCATTCAACGGCGATAGGGAACTGTCGCAGGTGATTTTTCGAGAAGAAGATTGTTGAGCCTCAGGCTGGGGGCATCCTTTTCAAACCATCCAAAGCATGCCCTCAGATATGCCCCCAATGTAGCATCCACTGGAGGTGGATGGATCTCCATGGTCTATGAAAAGGCAGAAATAATCAGATAAACAGCCCGCCAGACAGCCCCTATAGACTCTCAGGGGCGCCAAAAAACATTTTGACTGGGCTCTAGCGCGGTGATTCAAGGTTGGCCGAGTTGAAATTTGCCCCCAATTTCGCCCCCTGACGCTCCTGAGGAGTACGAGACCAATCTTTTTTGCGTATAAGTACCGCGCGGGATTTTGTTGGGTATGAGCAGAACTCATACCCCCATGACTTTTAATGGTTACAGCCCCTCCGGCCCCCGGTGTTAAAAAATCGCAAACACAGCTCATCAATAACAAAAAGAGCGTTTGCAATCATGACTAAGCCCCACTGCCGCGTCCCCGCCACCCTCGTGTTGCGCTCTTCGTATCCCGATGTTTGCCACGTGATTTTTACGAACCGCGTGCGCTTCTGATCACCCCAAAAAATCCAAAAAGAGTAAAGACTCATGAAAGAACTCGACCTGTACATCGGTGAAGGTTTCGAAGGTCCTGGCGTGAATGCCGCACACATCAACATCCTGATCGGCCCGCGCAACGGGCCGGCGGGGCAGGCGTTTGCCAACAGTTTGGCGTCGCCGAGCCAGGGGCATTGCCCTTTTATGGTGATCGCCCAACCGAACATTCCGGTCAAGCCGATGACCCTTTACGTCAACAAATCCGCGATCAGCAGCGATTTGCACGGCAACGCCACCTGGGGCGCGTCCCAGGCCGGGATTGCCAAGGGTGTGCTGGAAGCGCTGCTGGACGGCACGTTGCCACCGGAAGCCGAGGACGAGTGGGCCATTGTCACCGCCAACTGGGTCAACCCGGCCTGCGATGACCTGGATGCGGTGTACCTGAACAACTACAACGCCTGCCGCACCGCGATCCGCGCCGCCCTGACCGGCAAACCGGAAACCGCGCAACTGACGGATGTGGTCGCTCACATCAGCAACCCTTTCTACACCCCGAAAGCCTGAGGTCTGCGCCATGCAATACATCCGTTTGGGCAACTCCGGCCTGCAAGTCTCTCGCCTGTGCCTGGGCACCATGAACATGGGCACCCCTGACTGGAAACCGTGGATCTTCGATGAAAAGCAAAGCGAGCCGATCGTCGCCCATGCCCTCGACAACGGGGTGAACTTCATTGACCTGGCGGATTTCTATTCCGCTGGTGTCGGTGAGGAAGTGGTCGGGCGCATCGTCAAGCGTCTGGCTCGCCGCGAAGACCTGGTGATCACCACCAAGGTCGGCTACGGCACCCGCAACGGCATCAATGCCAGCGGTCATTCGCGCAAGCACATCATGGACAGCATCGACGCCTCGCTGAAGCGCTTGAACATGGATTACGTCGATGTGTTCATGCTGCATTACTTCGACCTGAATACCCCGGTTGAGGAAACCATGAGTGCGATGAACGATATTGTGCGCTCCGGCAAGGCTCGCTACATCGGTGTGTCCACCATGCTCACCGGGCAGTTGGCGAAAATCCTCATGGCTTGCGAACGCAACGGCTGGGTCAAGCCGATCAACATGCAGCTGCAACTGAACTGCGCCTACCGCGAAGAAGAGCGCGAGATGATTCCGTTCTGTCGTGATCAGGGTCTTGGCGTTTCGGTGTTCAGCCCGCTGGCTCGCGGCTTGCTGACCGGCGATGTGCAATCGACCCGCAACCAGACCGACTTCTTCACTCAGCAGATGTACAGCGACGAGGCATCGTTCGAGATCGCTCATTCGGTGCAGCGCGTGGCCCGCGCCCGTGGGGTCTCGAACGCGCAGATCGCTCAAGCCTGGGTTGCCAATCATCCGGGCGTCGATTGCATGCTGGTCGGCGCCGACACCACCGCGCAGTTCGACAGTGCCTTGGCAGCCTTGGAAACCAGGCTCGACGCCGAAGAACTGCATGAGTTGGAACGCAACTACACCCCGTGCGACGTGATCAACGATTACACCGCCGGCAAACGCATTCTGCGCTCGGCTCGCCCGGGTCTGGAACGCTTTACTCTGACTGAGGCTGTGGCATGAGCTCGCTGATCCGTAACGGTAATTTCATCGACGGCCAATGGTCGAGCGGGGGGGCGACCTATCCGGTGTTGAACCCGGCCAATGGCGAAGTGATCGCCGACGTGCAAAAGGCCGGCGCCGAGGAAACCAACCTCGCCATTGCTGCCGCCAACCGCGCCTTGCCGGCCTGGCGAAAATTGACCGCCAAAGATCGCAGCCAGCGCCTCAAGCGCTGGAGCGAGCTGATGCTGAGTAACCAGAAAGATCTCGCCACCTTGCTCAGTCGCGAACAGGGCAAACCGCTCGCCGAAGCCATGGGCGAAGTGGTCTACGCCGCAAGCTTTCTGGAATGGTTCGCCGAAGAGGCCAAGCGCGCTTACGGTGATGTGATCCCGAGCCACAAGGCGGATGCGCGAATCATCGTGGTCAAGGAAGCCATCGGTGTGGTTGCGGCGATCACCCCTTGGAACTTCCCGCTGGCAATGGTCACGCGCAAGGTCGGTCCGGCGCTGGCGGCGGGTTGCACAATGATTCTCAAGCCGTCGGAGGAGACGCCGCTGTCAGCCTTCGCCCTGGCAGTGCTGGCCGAGCAGGCGGGGATTCCGTCCGGGGTGTTCAACGTGGTTTCCGGTGACGCCGTGGCGATTGGTGGAGCACTCCAAGCTTCCGGCATCGTGCGCAAACTTTCGTTCACTGGCTCTACCCGCACCGGCAAACTACTGATGCGCCAAGCGGCGGATACGCTGAAAAAAGTCTCGCTGGAACTGGGCGGCAACGCGCCGTTCATTGTGTTTGACGATGCTGATCTGGACGCCGCAGTGAAAGGCGCGATGGCCTCGAAATTCCGCAACACCGGGCAGACCTGCGTCTGCGTGAACCGTTTCTTCATCCAAGACGGCGTTTACGAAGCGTTCACCGGCAAACTCGCCGAAGCGGTCGCTGCGATGCGCGTCGGCAGTGCGCTGGACGGTGAAACCGAGCAAGGTCCGCTGATCAACGCAGCGGCGTTGGCCAAGGTTGAGTTGCACGTGAGTGACGCCTTGGAGAAGGGCGCCACGCTGTTGTGCGGCGGTCGTCGGCATGCGCTTGGCGGCACGTTCTACCAGCCGACCATTCTCACCGATGCCACCAGCGACATGCTGATCGCCCAGGACGAAACCTTCGGCCCCGTAGCCGCGTGCTTCCGCTTCAAGGACGAAGCCGACGTATTGCAACGGGCAAATGACACGCCCTACGGATTGTCGGCGTACTTCTACAGCCGCGACATCGGTCGCGTATGGCGCATGGCCGAAGGCCTGGAAGCCGGCATGGTCGGGATCAACGAAGGCATCATCTCCACGGAAGTCGCGCCGTTTGGCGGCATCAAGGAATCGGGCCTGGGGCGCGAAGGCTCCAAGTACGGTCTGGAAGACTACCTGGAAATCAAATACCTGTTGATGGGCGGCCTCTAGCCCCCCACCGGCATCTCTGTGGGAGCGAACAAGCCCGCTCCCACAGGTTCAAGAGCTATCGGTTTCATTTCTCCTTCAATAACAACAACTGGAGACGAACATGTCCGCTCAATCGATAAAGATCGATGACCTGCCCATCGGGCGCTTCCATATTAAAATTGCCGGTCTCACTTTCGGCGCACATTTCACCGACGGCTATATCCTGGGCCTGATCGGTATTGCTTTTACATTGCTCAGCCCGCAGATGCAGCTCGATGCCTTCTGGCAAGGCCTGATCGGCGCTTCGGCACTGATTGGCCTGTTTGTTGGCAGCCTGTTCTTCGGCTGGATCTCCGACAAGCTCGGGCGGCAGAAAATCTTCCTGGTCAGTTTTGTCCTGATCACCGTTGCTTCGGTGATACAGTTCTACGCTGAAACTGCGATGCAGCTATTCCTCTGCCGGGTGCTGATCGGTATCGGCCTGGGCGGCGACTTCAGCGTCGGCCACGCGATGCTCGCGGAGTTTTCGCCGAAAAAACACCGGGGTGTGTTGCTCGGTTCATTCAGCGTTATCTGGACTTTCGGCTACGTCGCCGCGACCTTCGTCGGCACCGCGATGCTCAGCCTCGGTGATGACGCCTGGCGCTGGATGCTGGCTTCATCGGCAATCCCGGCGGCGCTCATCCTGATCGCGCGAATCGGCACACCGGAGTCACCGCGCTGGCTGGTCAATCAGGGGCGGATCGCCGAAGCACGGGCGATTGTCAAAAAACACCTGGGCAATAATGTCGAACTCGATGAAACCCGCTCCAGCGAAACCCGTTCGGGCTACGCGGTGCTGTTCAGCCGCGAATACCGCAAGCGCACCGCGTTCAACTGCCTGTTCTTCGTCTGCATCGTGATGCCTTACTTTGCGATCTACACCTTTCTGCCGTCGATTCTGCAGAAGCTGGGCCTGGCGGAGGGCTTTGGCACCGAGCTGATGCTGAACATGCTGCTGATCCTCGGCGCATTAATGGGCATCTGGTGCACGGTGAAGTTCTCGCGCCGAGGCTTCCTGATCAATTCGTTCATCATCCTTGCGGTAGCCTTGTTCCTGCTGGCAGCGTTACCGGGCAGCGCGGCCTTCCTGATGGTGCTGGTGTTTGGCGTGTTCACGTTGGTGTTATCAGCCGTAAGCAACCTGGTGGGCGTGTTCCCGGCCGAGAGCTTCCCGACCGAAGTGCGGGCCAGCGGGATTGGCCTGGCAACGGCAGTGAGTCGCTTGGGCTCGGCGGTCAGCACCTTCCTGTTGCCGGTGAGCGTGGCGGGTATCGGCTTGAGCCCAACCATGGGCATCCTGGCGTCGATTCTCGCACTGGGTGCGATCATTTCCTGGGCCTGGGCACCGGAAACCAAATCCCTGACACTGAGCCAGGCGTGCAAGGCGCAGAGTCCGATGGAGAGCGCGGCGCCTGTGGCCACAAAAGTCGCAGCCTCAATCTAAAACCCACCACACACCCAATGTGGGAGCGGGCTTGCTCGCGAATGCGGTGTGTCAGACAGCATAAATGCCAACTGATACACCGCATTCGCGAGCAAGCCCGCTCCCACATTTGAACGTCGGTGTTTCAGGGATTGCTGACCAATCCCAACCAATCCGTAAACAACTGCACTTTCGACAGCCCCTGTTTGTCGTTCGCCACATCCAGCCAATACCCATATGGCCCGATCACTTCCACGGCAGTGATCGGCACCAGGCTGCCATTCGCCAGTTCCTTTTCAATCATCTGTCGGTCAATCACCGCCAGCCCACCACCGGCCAGCGCCGTGTGGATCACCTGGTCCAGCGTGCTGAACTCCAGCCCTTGCGCGGCACCGACATCCTCGCGGCCCATCGCCGCCAACCAGTTCTCCCAGACCTTCAAGCGTTTGCCGTCATGCAGGATGTGCAATAGCGCAAACTCCCGCAGATCCGGCGGCTGGCCATTGACGAACAACTCGGGGCTGGCGACTGCCATGTGCCGTTCCATCACCAGCAACTGACTGCTGCAATGGTTGGCCGCTTCGAGGCCGAAGCGGATGTGGCAGTCGATTTCCGCGAGGCTGTCATTGCCGGTCTGGTGGGTCACGCTGAGACTGATGTCTGGGTAGCGTTGGCAGAACGCGCGCAAATGCACCGACAACCAGCGCGTCGCCCAGGTGGGTGGCGCGACGATGCGCAGGCGTTGGCGCAGATTTGGCACACGCACCGCTTGCAGGGCGCGTTCGACGTGGTCGAAGGCATTGCTCAATTGGGGGGAGAGGGCAAGGCCGGTTTCGGTCAGCGACAGGCCTTGGGGCGTGCGGATAAACAGCGCCACGCCGAGATAATCTTCAAGCTGCTTGATCTGACGGCTGACCGCGCCTTGGGTGACGTTCAGACCCAAAGCCGCCTGGCTGAAACTGCGATGCCGCGCGACTTCTTCAAAGACGCGCAGCATGTTGAGCGAGGGCAGTTGACGCATGAAGGGTGACTCCGGCCGGCCTTCGACGCATTAATGCGTGGGCAGATTTATTGTTTTTGGTGGACATGTTGTAGTGCGTATCTGACTCCTCAGTGATGGGCTGATGCAAGTGCTGTTTATGCTATTCGCGAGCAGGTTCACTCCCACACGTTATGCGCTAAACCTGTGGAAGCGGACCTGCTGGCGAAATCGTCCTCAAGGGCAACAAAAAACCCGGATCAGAAGTAGTACCCAATGTTCGTGTACAGCTGGTTTTCCCACTGGTTACTGCCGCCAGCCCCCAAGCTCTGGGTGTAACTGCTGCCACCAATGTACGGGTCATTTTTTCCGTACAACCATTCCGTCGCGATCCACAGTTTGCTGAAGGAAAACGAGGTCCCGAGGATCAGCCGTTGTGACGTCTTGAACGCGTCGGCGGATTTATCGAAGGCGCTGTAGTTGGCGTACAGCTTCACACCGCTTATCTGGTCGAACAGGTATTTGCCGGCGACGTCATAGCTAAGGTCGGCGACGTACAAATTGCCTCGACTGGCGACGTTGTAGGTGCCGTCGTACCCGCCGAGTGTGACCACTTCATCGCTGCCACGGTTGCGCGGCGACATCTGTTGCCGCGCCGCTTGCAGTTGCACGCCCCATGGGCCGTTCTTGCCGAGGTAATGCACGGCCACCGCGTTGCGGCGGCCATCGTTATCGGTGTCCTTGTTTTCCAGGGTCGAGGTCAGGCCGGAGATGCCAATTTCGGATTTCCACGCGCCGAGGTCCAGGGCTTTGGCCACGCGCAGCACCACGGTATTGCGTTCCTGGTTGTCGCTCCCGTCGCCCACGTAGCTGTCGGCCCCGGACACCACGCTGGAATACGTCACCCCTTTGCTGGTGCCTTTACCTTGCCACGCCGGGCGCAGGTAGTAGCCGGCCTGGAGGTTCCAGTCGCCACTTTGCTGGATGTACTTGGCGCCGACTTGTTGCACATCTTCCAGGCCGATGACGTTGCCCAGTGTTTCGTAAAAGGTGCTGCCGAAGTACGGTTGCAAACCGAACGGCACGGTATTCAGGCCCACCTGCACTTGCTGGTCGGGGTTGAACTTGTAGCCGACCCAGGCGAACTTGGCGAATTGGATATCGCCGTAGTTCTTGGTGTACTGGTAAGGATAGGAGCGCCCGTAGAAGCGGTACTGGGCCTCGCCGATCCAGGTGTCGGAGTTGTACTTGGCGCTGAGAAACACCGTGTCCAGGCCGAACTTCTGTATGTCCCGGTCCGGGTCATAGTCCCAGCGCGCCCGGATGGCGCCGCCGAGGTCAAGGTTGTCGGTGACCTGCACCGCCATGGCCGGGGCTGCGAAGGCGCCGAGCAGCGGAATGAGGGCGATGGAACGGACCGCAATCTGGGTAGTTGTGCGCACAGTGATACTCCTGGTTTTTTAGTTATCGTTGGCAACAGCAGCCCATGAAGCAGCGAACGCTGCTACCTGGGAAAAGGGTTGTTAACTCAGTTGGCTTACGGTCGGATCAGCCTCAGCGCGGGTTCGGCAACAGGCCCCGCTGGAATCGCCGAAGCGCCGGGGGCTGCCGCCAGCAGGGTCTGGGTGTAGGCGTTTTGCGGTCGCAACAACACCTGTTCGGCCGTGCCGTATTCCACCACTTCGCCCTGGCGCATCACCGCGATGTAGTCACTGATCTGCGCTGCCACGCGCAGGTCGTGGGTGATGAACAAGATGCTCAGGTTGAGGCGCTGTTGCAGCTCGGCGAGCAGCTCCAGCACCTGTTTTTGCACTGAGACATCCAGCGCCGAGACACTTTCATCCGCGATCAGCACTTCCGGGCGCATTGCCAAGGCCCGGGCAATGCCGATGCGTTGGCGCTGGCCGCCGGAGAACTGCCGGGGCTTGCGCTTGAGGGCGTCACGCTTGAGCCCGACCTGTTCCAGCAGATCACCGGCCTCGGTCCACGCATCCTTGGCCGACAAGCCGCGCAATTGCGCCGCGCGGGCGATGATGTCGCCGACCCGATGGCGTGGATTGAGCGAACCGTACGGGTCTTGGAAAATCATCTGAATCCGCCGCCGATTGGCCGCCAGCGCAGAACCGCGCAACGCGAGGAAGTCCGTATCACCGACCCAGACGTGGCCGCTGTCGCTTTCCACCAGCCGAATCGCCGCTTTCACCAAGGTACTTTTGCCCGAGCCAGACTCGCCAACAATCGCCAGCGTCTTGCCCCGTGGCAGTTGCAGCGAGACATCCTTGAGCGCCGGGATCAACCTGCCGCCGACGTTGTAGGTTTTGGTCAGATGCTCGATGCGCAACGCCAGCTCACCGTCGGCGCACGGTGCGTGCAGCTCTGGGTGCAGGGCCGGAACAGCGGCAATCAACTTGCGCGTGTACGGGTGTCTTGGCGCATTCAGGACTTGATCGCGCTCACCGATTTCCACCAGCACACCGCCCTCCATCACGGCGATGCGGTCAGCGATTTCCGCCACTACGCCGAAGTCGTGGGTGATGAACAGGATGCCGTGTTGACCACGACCGCGCAGGTCGCGAACCAGTTTCAGCACTTGGGCCTGTGTGGTCACATCCAGCGCCGTCGTCGGCTCGTCGGCAATCAGCAAATCCGGGTTCATCGCCAGCGCCATGGCAATCACTACCCGTTGGCATTGGCCGCCCGAGAGTTGATGCGGGAAGCTGTTGGCAATCCGTGGCGGATCGGGCAATTGGGTCGAATCCAGGAGCGCGAGGATGCGTTCGCGGCGCTCTGTGGCGGGCATTTGCGGCGCGTGAATGTCGAAGATTTCCTCGACCTGCTGACCAATGCGAATCGCCGGATTCAGCGCTGCCATCGGCTCCTGGAAAATCATCGCAATGCGGTTGCCGCGCAACTGGCGCAGAGAGGGTTCGTCCATGCGACAGATGTCATTGCCGAGGAAATCAATCACCCCTTCGCTGTGGCGCAGGCCCTTGGCGTAGTCGCCCATGATCGCCGCCGAGAGCACCGATTTGCCGGAGCCGGACTCGCCGATCACGCAGAGAATTTCGCCCTTGCGTACATCCAGGCTGATGCCCTTGACCGCGTGGCTACGATCGGCGCCAGCGGGCAGTTCGATGGAGAGGTTTTCCACTCTCAATACTTGTTGATGACTCATGCTCAGCTCCTTGCGCCCTTTTGGGCGTGTTCGTCCAGACCATCCGCCAACAGGCTCAGGCCCAGCATCAGGGTGGAGATGGCAATGCACGGGAAGATCACCAGGTGTGGGAAGGCGATGGCCATGCTGCGGCCTTCGTTGATCATGCCGCCCCAGTCAGGGGTCGGCGGTGGCAGACCGAGGCCGAGGAAGCCAAGGGCGCCGATCATGATCGCGGTGTAGCCGATGCGCAGGCAGAAATCGACGATCAACGGGCCACCGCAATTTGGCAGGATTTCCACCAGCATGATCCGCAGTGACCCTTCGCCCTGGGTGATGGCGCTGAGCACGTAGTCCCGGGAGCGGATGTCGATGGTCAGCGCGCGCATGATCCGGAAGATCGCCGGGGCACTGGTGAAGGTCACCGCAATCAGAATGTTCAGCGCCGAAGCGCCGAGGGCGATGATGATCACGATGTACAACACCAGCACCGGGAACGACAATACGGTGTCGGCGACATAGGACAGCAGCGCATCGACCCAGCCATTGAAGTAACCGGCACACAGGCCCATGGCGATGCCGACGGCGAATGCGGTCAGCGTCGCCAAGATCGACCAGAACAGTACGGTGCGGGTGCCCCAGATCAGGCGCGAGAGAATGTCCCGGCCGATCATGTCGGTGCCCAGCAGGAAGCGCAGGCCGTCGCCATCCGGAGTCATCGGCGTCAGCAGCGGGGTGAAACTCTCCAGCGGGTCATGAGGCGCCAGCCACGGCGCGAACAGCGCCATCAGCACCCAGCCGCCGACCAGCAACAAACCGAGCAACGCCAGGGGATGTTTGAACGCGTTGAGGACGTTCATTGCCCACCTCCGCCAAGACTGCGCAAGGTAATGCGCGGGTTGAGCCAGGTGTAGGCCAGGTCCGAGAAGATTTTAGTCGCGCCGACGACGATGCCGCTGATCATCGCGCAGGCTTCGATCAGGTAGACGTCATGGTTCAACGACGCGGTGTAGAGCAGTGAGCCAAAACCTTTGTAGGCGAAGAACACCTCGACCACGATCACGTTCGACAGCAGCCACGGTATGTACAACATGATCACGGTGATTGGCGCGATCAGCACGTTACGCAGCGCATGGCGCAACACTATGCGTGAGGTCGACGCGCCTTTGAGGCGGGCAGTGCGGATGTACGGCGCCTGCATCACTTCGACCATCGAGGCACGCGTGATCCGCGCCAGATAACCGATGCCGAACAGACACAGCACCATCAGCGGCAACGCCAGTTCCACCGCATTGAAACCGTCGCTCATGCTGCTCACACCTGGCAGCCAGTTGAGCCAGAACACGAAAATCGCTGAGACGAATACCGCGCTGGCGAAGTCCGGAATCGAGGTGGTGACAATCGACAGAAACGACACCAGTCGATCCACCGCCGAGCCCTGGCGAATCCCCGCGAGAATACCCAGGGTCAACGCCACCGGCACCATCACCGCCAACGCCAGACCCGCAAGGGTCAAGGTTTGCGCGAGGTTCGGCAACAGCAGGTCAATCACCGGCTCACGAAAGTGCACCGAAGTGCCCCAGTCGCCGCTGAGGAAATCCTTCAGCCACACCAGGTAGCGCCAAACGAAAGGTTGGTTGTAACCGTGCTCCACCAGCCATGCGGCGCGTTGGTCCGCAGCGGAGTAGGGACCGAGGACGTTGATTGCGACGTCCTCAATGTTCAGTTCCAGGGCCAGGAATACGATCACCGACACCGACAGCAGCGTTGCCGCCAGCGCCAATAACTTGCGCAATAGAAATTCAGCCATGCTTGCACGCTCCGGCTAATCAAGGGATGGCGGCCGCCGCAACTGAGTGGGCGGGCTCGTTCGGGGCGCTTGAATCAGGCGCTCAACCAGACTTGATCCATTGGGTAGAAGTCCGACGGGTGAACCTGAAAACCCTGGACCTTCTTGCTCGCGGCGGTGAACTTGTCGCCCCAGAACGGCTGGACCATGACGCAGGCGTCTTGCAGGATCTGCTCGACGCTTTGCATGGCCACGGCCCTTTGCTTGGGGTCGATAATGCCCATGGCGTTATCCAGCGCGGCGTCGAACGCCGGGTCGCTGTAGTGGCTTTCATTCCAGGCCGCGCCGCTGCGGTAGGCCAGTTCCAGCGACATCACACCCAGCGGGCGGTGTGCCCAGTAGGTGAGGCTGAACGCGGCCTTGTCCCAGATCGGCCAGTATTGCGTGGCGGGGATCACTTTGAGGTTGATGCGGATGCCGGCCTCGGCGCAGTTCTGCTGGAGGATCTGCGCGCAGTCCTGTTCGTAGCGGCCCTGGGTGTTGCCGACGATCAGGTCGATGTCGATGCCGTTCGGGTGGCCGGCTTCCGCGAGCAGTTTCTTCGCACCCGCCACGTCCCGCGCACGTTTGGGCAGCGGGAAGTATTCCGGGTGGGACGGCGCGATATGATGGTCTTCGCCCAGGGTGCCCATGCCGCGATAGGCGATTTTCAGCATCTGCGCGTTGTCGGCGCAGAGCACCACGGCTTTGCGAATGCGCAGGTCGTCAAACGGTTTCTGGTCGCAGGCCATGCGCATGACGACGGTTTGTGCCGATTTACAGGTCAGCAGTTGCGCGCCGGGCAAGCGTTTGGCCAGGTCGAGTTCGGCCACGGTGACCCGGTACAACACGTCCACTTGCCCGGCCTGCAACGCCGCGAGGTGGGTGGAGATGTCGGTGCCCATGTCGACGTAGCGCAGTTCGTCGAGGTTGGCCGGTGTGCGCCAGTAATCGGCACGCTTGGCGAAGGTCGCCTGCTTGTTGACCGCGAACGACACCAGTTTGAACGGCCCGGTGCCAAGCGGGTTTTTCGCCCAGTCGTCACCGGCCTTGAAGCTGCGGTGCACGATGGCGCAAGTGAAGGCATTGAGCATTTCCGGGATCGCCAGCATCGGCCGTTTGAGCACCAGGCGGAACTGGAAGTCACTGACTTTCTCGAAGGCTGTGATGTCCTGGAACGCGGTGCGGTTGACCGACTTGGAGTCGGCGGCAATCCAGCGCTCGATGTTGTGCTGCACGTCCTCGACGTTGAAGGTGTCGCCGTTGCTCCACTTCACGTCCTGGCGCAGGTTGAAGGTCCAGGTTTTCAGGTCGTCGGACGGGCTCCAGCTCTCGGCCAGGTACGGGTGGGTGATGTTGTCGGCATCGACCCAAGTCAGGAATTCTAGGCTGTTGCGCAGCAGGTTCGAGGCTTCGATCCAAGTAATCAGCATCGGGTCCTGGATTTCCTGGATGGCGCAGGCAAACCGGAGGCTGCCACCCTGGCGCGGCGTTACCGCGTCAGCGGCGTGGGCCGAATTGCCGAGCAGCGCGGAACCGAGGAAGCTGCTGGCGCTGGCGGCGGTGATGCCCAGCAGCGCGGCGGTGCGCAGGAATTGGCGACGATTGATCGCGCCACTTTTGACTTGGGTGCACAGGTCGTTTACCGCTGGATGCGGCAAGGCGCCGTCCAGTGTCATTAAGTCTTTCATATGCCTCTCCGATAACGTGCAAAAGTGCGTTTTTCGACTGGCCGCAAATGGGGCGAGCGGCAGACGCGGTCGGTTCCATGAACCGAGGCTGTCAGTGGCCGGCGGCGCGAAGGCGCAGGCGTGACAGGCGTGAAGCCGGCAGTAGAACAAGGCGCAACGAGATCAAAAGGGCGGAGGCTGGGTATGACATAGGGCTGCTCTCATGTTGTTTTTATTAGAGATGCCCGCAGTTTTGTCATCTGGGCAACGATCGACAAACGATAAATTCAACGCTGAAACGTTCGATAAATGCATGTTACTGACCGTAAGAGAGGCTGCCGCTTGAGCTAGACAGGCCGGACGGGGGGAAGCGCGGGTACGAAACACTGCGCGATGGCCGCAAACGCCCCTTGTTCCGGGTGGGAACAAGGGGAAAAACGGACGGTGTCGAAGGAGGTTACGGCGCCGTCCGGGGCAACTCATCGCGGCATCAGGCGCGGATCGAACGGGTAGTCCGACAGCAATTCGATGCCGTTTTCGTGGATATAGATCTGCTCTTCGAGCTTGACCCCTTCGCCGCCCGCATCGTGGCCAATGTAGCTTTCCACGCAGATGGTCATGCCGGCTTCGAATACGCCGTCGTAGCCCAGCGCGTCGATGTCTTCGCGGTGCACCACGTACGGGTATTCACCCGTCATGCCAACCCCGTGGGCCAGGGCGAAATAACGGTTGGCCTTGTAGTTGTCCGGGATGCGCCAGGCCAGCTCGGCGTACTCCTTGAAACTGCGACCGGCCTTGAGCATTTCCATGTTGGTCTGCACTTGTTCGTAAGCCAGTTTGTACAGCTCCTGTTGCTTGGCGGTGGCGGCTTGCTCGCCACAGAGGAACGTTCGCGAAAAGTCGGCGTAGTAGCCGAAACGCCCGACCACGTCCGTGTCCAGCGCTACCAGGTCACCGGCCTCGATGGGCCGGGTGCTGCATTCCTGGAACCACGGATTGGTGCGCGGCCCGGAGGACAGCAGGCGGGTTTCGACGTAGTCGCCGTCGGTGGCGATCACGTGCTGGTGCAGGTGCGACCACAGTTCGTTTTCGCTGATGCCCGGCACCAGTTTGCTTTCCATCAAGCGCACGCCGGCCTCGGTGGCGCGCAGGCTGGCGCGGATCATCTTCAGCTCGTTCGGCACCTTGATGCAGCGCGCGCGCTCCAGTGGTTCCTGGGCGTCGAAGATCTGGTAGCCGAGGTTTTGCAGTTCAAACGCTGCGGCCGAGGTCGCGCTTTCGATGGCGATCCGTTTGTTGCTACCACAGTGCTTGCGCACCAGTTCATCGATTTCAGCGGCCCATTCGGCGGTGACGTTGGTAAGGAAGCTGTCGCAGAAGTAATAGGAGATGGCTTTGGCCGGGCGCACTTCGTCGACGGTGTTGAGCTGTTCTGCCAGGTGCAGACAGCCGCCGAATTCGAAGACCACCACCGGGCCTTCTGCCGGGATGAAGGCGTACCGTGCCGGGTTGCGCGCCGAGTACACCTGCATGTTGCGCGAGCCGGTGGCGTAGCGCATATGGGTCGGGTCGAACAGCACGCACGCGGCGTAGTCGCGTTTTTTCAGTTCGTTGCGCACCCGTTGCAAACGGTCGAGCTGGATCTGCTGGATCTCGTCGTACGTCGGTTCGCAGTCGGCGGGGTTGCGGTTAGGGCCTGACAGACTCATGGGGGTGTTCCTCGCAGGGCAATACGGTTGGTTTTTTCTAGGAATTCTTGGGTGGATCAGTCGAGCAACTGGTCGCTGCGCACCAGGTTGCGTTCGGCTTGCAGATGGGCTTCGGACAGGCGTCCGTAAAGCTGCTTGGTGCGCTGGGCGCGGCCGATGATTCCGGGTTTTTCGGAGTAGGCGAAGATCGCCGTATTACGTTCAGTAGCGCCTTCGACGCGGGTTACCCGGTGCACTGAAAAGCGACCCTTGAAAATCTGCAAATCACCTGGGTTGAGCTCCAGTTCCTGTACTCGGCTGCGGTCGTCACCGCGCACCACGCTGCCGACGGCGCCTAGGTTTTCCTGGGTGCGTGTGCGGATCATCGGCGCGTACTCGAACAGGCCGCCAGCCTCAGGCTTCTGGGTCATCATGCTGACGATGAATTCGTTGGTATCGAAGTGCCAGGGCTGCTCGGTGCCTTCGGGCATCACGTTGATCACCAGCCCGGCGAACGGGTCGGCGTATTCGAAAATCTCCGGCTCGTTGAGGCAGGCACCGATAAATCGCTTCATCATCGGCGAGACGTAAAGGCGATGAATGATCGCGTCCGGGGCAATCATGTCTCGGGTGACAAAACCGCTGGTGCGCTCCATGAATGTGCGGCGTGGATCATCCTGGGGCAGGGCGGGGTCGTCTTCGGTGAAGTAGGCGTTGACCTTGCGCACCGAATAAAAGGTCTTGCCCGACAGCGCCTGACCCTCGGTACGCGCCTGTTCCAGCGCCTCGGGCCGCAGGAAGTTCTTCAGCAGGCAGCAACCGTCCTCGGCCAGTTCGGCACGAGCGTGTTCGATCAGCGCCTGCAACCGGACATGGCCCGAATCATGTATGGGGTACAACTCGGTATTTATAATGTCGCTGATATCGCCCACTTCGGCGTCGGCAAGTTGAAGGCTCATGCAAGTCTCCTGGAACTATCAATTAACAGTGTTTGGCGTTGAATCGATAGTTGCTCAAAGAGGTGCGAAGTGGAAATTATAAGTTGTGATCGAATCCATCGGCAGGGGCGATAGTTATGTCAAGCGAACTGGATGGGACGTTACTTAAAGTGTTTGTTGCGATTATCGAGTGCCACGGATTTTCTGCGGCCGCCGAGCGTCTGCACAAAACCCAATCGACCATTAGCCAGAGTTTGCAGCGCCTGGAAGAGATCGTCGGCACGCCGTTGGTCCAGCGCACCAGTCGCTCGGTGAGCCTGACACCGGGTGGCGAGACGTTTCTGATCTATGCGCGGCAGATCCTCAAGCTGCATGCCGATGCGATCAACGCCGTGCAACTGCCCGATGAGCAGGTGTGCGTTCACGTCGGCATGCCCGAGGACTACGCCCAGTTTTGCCTGGCCGAGGTGTTGCGCGACTTTCAGGCGCAGTTTCCCCAGGTGCGGCCGGACATATGTTGCGAGATGTCGACGGCGCTGGTCAGTCGCTTGCAACGCGGTGAACTGGACCTAGTGCTCGGTGTGCAACACGCCAATCTGCAGCTGGGTGAATATCTGTGCGACGAGCCGCTGGTGTGGGTGGCGGCTGAGGGGTGGTGCGCCGGAGCGGACGTCTCGGTGCCTCTTGCAGTGTATGCCGAGGGCTGCGCCTTTCGAGCCAATGCCGTGCGGGCGCTGGCCGAGGCCGGGCGGGCATGGCATGTGGTTTACACCAGCCAGAGCCCGCGTGGGATAGGGATTGCCATCGAACAGGGCCAGTCGGTCGGTGTCACGGCGCGGCGCCTGGTGCCGCCGGGTTGGAAGGTGCTGGACGCGGCTCAGGGCTTTCCGCCGATTGAGCCGGCGCGGTTGATGTTCTGGCGCTCTACTCAGTGCGAGGCGTTGGCGGTGGAGGCCTTGGTGGACATTCTGTCGCGTCGCCTGGGCCGCTCAGAGTGGCTGGCCGAGCGCCGGCTCACAGCGTTGACGGCGGGCCATCAGCCTCAGCAATAACAGGCTGGCGGTGACCCAGCAGACGATCCAGCCGTGCACCAGGCCAAACTGCCCGGTGGCCTGCAGCAGCCAGCCGCACAGCCAGTTCGCGCTGGCGCTGCCCAAGCCATAACCGACCATGCTCAGACTCACCACTTGCAGGCTTTGCACCGGGCTCAAGCGTGCGCTGAGGTAGGCGGCCATCAAGCCCCAGACAGGGAAATAGAACAGCGCGAACAGCCCGGCCGCCAGCCAGGTCAGATTCAAGCTTGGTTGCCAGAGCAGGGCGAGCATCGCCAGGCCGAAGGCGCTGATACTCAACGCCATCACCCTTAATGCCCCCCAGCGATCGGCGAGTGAACCCAACAACAAACCGCCGACTGCCCCGCCAATCCCGATCAGTGTCCATAACGAGCCGGTGATCTGTGCGTTGGCGCCCAGCCGCTCACTGGCAAACGCCGAGAGAAAATTCAGGAAGGGGCCGCTGATCCCGCCAATAAAGGCGCTCAGCAGCAGTATGTGCAGCGCCACCGGGTATTCCAGGCACAGCTTCAACCATTGCCTGAGTATCCGGCGCAGCGACGGCGCGCTGCTTTTGTTGATGCGCTGGCCTGTCGCCAACGGCGCCAGGACCCAAAAGGTCAGTAGGGTGACCATCAGCGTCAGCCCGGCGCAAATCAGCCAGAAGTGTCGCAGCGAGATGCCCTGCAACAGGGCGATCAGCATACCGTTAAGGCAGATCGCAAACGCCGCCCCCGACGATGCCAGCCCCAGCACACGGCTGCGGTGGGAGGCGGGGATCACTTCGCTGGCCAGTGCTGCGATGGCATTCCAGTTCGCCACCGCGCAGGCCGAGACCAGTGCCAGGCATACTGCGTACGGCAGCACCCACGGGGTGGCGACCGCCAGGGCCAGCAGCGCTGGGCTCAGGGCCATCGTCAGCCGTACCATATTACGCGGGCTGATCCACGCCGCGGCGATGCCACTGACAATCGAAGCGCCCATGTAGAACAGTTGCAGTAGCGCGGCGATGAACGCGGCCTGGCTGTAGCTCAGATCGAACACCTGGCGAATCTGGGGTAATAAGGCCGAATAAAGGAAAATACTGAAGCCGTGGGTGGTGGCGTTACACGCCGTAAAGATAAGCGCCAATAAAACAGTACTTCTTGTGGGTGAGTGTGTGTTGATTGGCATGTGGTTGGCTCGGTCAGTTTAATTGCTATGGAATGGGGCGTAGGTGAAAGAGCTGCCCTATGTAAGTGCGTTAACTTAGACGGGTATTTAATTGAATAAGAATAGCGCCTATATAAATAAAACAGCCAGTGCTTAATAGTCGTGAGTGTGCTGCGAAATACTCATGCTATTTATACGTCAGCGACAGTGGCAGGGCTGAAACCGACATAATTGAATATTGCCAATTACCTGTGGCGAGGGAGCAAGGGAATCGGCCTGCACAACACAAAAATGCATGTTACTCGGGAAATTTCCTGCAAGCCGTGGGATGCTTGTGGCTCGTCAGCCCCAGCGCGAGTCCTGTCCATGAAACGCAAAATGCCCGCGCTCAATGCGCTCAAAGCCTTTGAAGTGGCCGGTAGTACCGGCAGTTTTACCCGGGCGGCGGAGCTGCTCAACGTCACGCAAAGTGCCGTCAGCCGTCAGGTGCGGCAGCTCGAAGAACAGCTTGGCGAGAATCTGCTGGAACGCCGGCATCACCACCTTGAGCTGACCAGCGCCGGCCGGGTTTTGCTGCGGGCGCTGCATCAATCCTTCGACAAAATCGAGCTGACGGTGCGTAGCATCCAGCAGAAGTCCCACGCCAATCGCCTGCACATCAACGCGCCGCCGACCTTCACCAGCCGCTGGCTGATGCCCCGCCTGGGGCGGCTGCGCGAGAAACACCCCGAATTGGAGCTGAGCATCACCACGCGTTTGCAGGACAGCCTGGCGGAAACCAGCACCCTGGACTGCGCGATCCGCTTTGGCGATGGTGAATGGGATGGGCTGGACAGCTCGCTGCTGCTTCAGGAACGGCACATTGCGGTGTGTGCGCCGTCGTTGTATGCGCGGGAAGCGAGCGAGGGTGAAATCGACCTTAATCGCCTGACCTTGCTGCATGTGTTGGCCAGGGAAGACCAGCGTTATCTGACCTGGAAGCACTGGCTCGACGCGGCGAAAATCAGCGGCGTGGATACCCAGAGCGGGTATGAATTCGACCTGCTGGACCTGGCGATTCGTGCGGCCACCGACGGCTTGGGTATCACCATTGCCGACTGGCACATGGTTGCCCCGGAGCTGGCCAGCGGGCAGTTGACCCAGGTACTGAACGTGCATGTGGAAGGGCATCAATCCTACTGGTTGGTGACTCGGCCGGAGCAGACTGTGATGCCGCAATTGCAGGTGTTCGCCCAGTGGTTGCAGGACGAAATCTGGTTGGCGCAAAGGCAGCTCGAACCCTCCACCGCCGCCAGTTGACCCCCTCAACCTTCACGGGAAATTTGACTCCTTCTCGGGTAACCTGCATTTTTTGAATGTTACCCCGCTCAATAAATCGTTTGTTCTACCCCCTCAGGATGCCAAAACTGCGGGAACTGGATAAAAACAACGATGGGCGATTCACATGCGACTTGAGCGAAACTTTGTAAACGGTCACTTCATTGAGCCTGCCAGCGATGCGCTGATTGCGGTCTACAACCCTGCCACCGAAGCGTTGGTTGGTCAGGTCTCTGCCGCCACCAGCGCTGAAGCAACCGCCGCCGTCGAGGCTGCCGCCGCCGCCCAGAAGCGCTGGGGCAAGCTCACCAGCATCGAACGCGCCGAGCACTTGCGCTCATTCGCCGACGCCTTGGAGGCCTGCGCCGAGAGCATCGGTGCCGCCTTGGCCGCCGAGTCCGGCAAAAGTGTCAGCGACGCCAGCAACGAAGCCCGTTACGCCGCGCAAATCACCCGTTACCACGCCGAATGGGCGCGGCGGATCGAAGGCGAGATTATTCCCAGCGATACCCCGAACGAAAACCTCTTCCTGCACCGCGAGCCGATTGGTGTGGTCGCGTGCCTGATTCCGTTCAACTACCCGGTCTACACCTTGCTGCGCAAAATCGCCCCGGCTCTTATTGCCGGTAACACCGTGGTGGTGCGCCCGAGTAACAACACCCCGACCTCGGCGTTTGAAATCGCCAAGGCTGTGCAGCAATCCGGTTTACCGGCCGGCGTGGTCAACATACTGACCATGGACCATGCCACCGCCGCAACGGTCTGCACCCACACAGCCGTCGGCTTGATCACTCTGACCGGCAGCGTCAACGCCGGGCGCATCGTGCTCGATTATTGCAAGGCCAACATCGCCAAGCCGTCCCTGGAACTGGGCGGCAAAACACCGGCAATCATTGAAGCCGACGCTGACCTTGAAGCCGCCGCCAGCGCCATCGTCGCGTCCAAGACCACTCACTGCGGTCAGGTGTGCACGGCGGTGGAGCGGGTTTACGTGCAGGAAAGTGTCTACGAGCAATTTCTCGCGTTGCTCAAAGCCAAAATCAGCGCCGTTAAGTTTGGCGACCGTGCTACCGACGCCAGCCTGATGGGCCCGTTGGTCAACGCAAGCTCGCAGCAAAACATCCACGCCATGGTCGAGTGCGCCGTCTCCGACGGTGCGGTACTGGAAACAGGCGGTTTCATTCCTGAGGGCAACGGCCATTTCTACCCGCCGACGCTGTTGAGCAACTGTCGCCAGGACATGGAAATCATCCAGGAAGAAATCTTCGGCCCGGTGCTGCCAGTGCTCAAGTACCGCGACATCGACGAAGCGCTGGCCATGGCCAATGATCACCAGTTCGGCCTGTCGTCGGTGCTGTACACCGAGAGCTATCGCACCACCCTGAAAGTCGCCAATACCATCGAGGCCGGTGAGTTGTACGTCAACCGGACCCCGGCCGACCCTTACCAAGGCTTCCACGCCGGGTGGAAGCGTTCGGGCCTGGGCGGTGATGACGGCAAGCACGGCATGCTCGAATTCACCCAGACCCGACTTGTGGTGATGAAGTACTGATCCACCCGCAATACGCCTCATGCCACACCTATAAAAACAATTATTGGGGCGCCCGGAGCACCGGGCTGCCCGAGGTCTCATAGATGTCCAAGCCTGCAACCACTGTTGCCGCTGTTCAGGGTTCGAACGCGGGTGCAAAAAGCCGCAGTGACAAGGGAAGTCGCTATATCCAGTTGATGCTGTTGGTGCTGGCCGCCGGGGCGATCTACCCGATCCTGTACCTGCGTCAGGTCTACCAGACCACCATGCTCGAGGTGTTCCAGATCAACCACAGCGAGCTGGGTTATCTGTACTCGATGCTTGGGACGATTTTCCTGCTCAGCTATTTGCCGAGCGGTTGGTTGGCCGACCGGATCGCGCCGCGGTTTTTGATTTTCTTTTCGCTGGTGGCCACCGGAGCCTTGGGGCTTTGGTACTCCACGGCACACTCGATGACCGGTTTGATGATCATCTTCGGTTGCTGGGGCCTGACCACCGGCCTGACGTTCTGGGCCTCGGTGCTCAAGCGGGTGAAGATGATTGCTCATCACACTGAACAGGGCCGGTTCTTCGGCATCCTCGACGGCGGTCGCGGCCTGGTCGAGGCGTTGCTCGCAACGGTCGCCCTGGGGCTGTTCGCATTCGCCACTGAAACCCGTGGCGAGTCCGCCGCTGAAGGTTTCAAGCACGTGGTCTACCTCTACGCCTTCACCTGTATCGCCATCGGCTGTGTGCTGGTGCTGATCAAGGACCCGAAGTCGATGGAGGACACCGCGCCAGTGGAAAAGGGTAAATACAACCTGCTCAGCGACCTGACCACACTGGTGAAAATCCCTGAGCTGTGGCTGGTGACGGCCATCGTGTTCTGCGGTTACCACATCTTCTGGGCGACCTACAGCTTCTCCGATTATTTGCAGGGCGGCGGCATGACCGCCGTCATGGCCGGCACTATCACCACCATTAAGCTGTGGATGCGCCCGATTGGCGGTATCGGTGGCGGCTGGCTCGGTGACAAGTTCTCGAACATTTCGGTGTTGATCGTGGCGCTGTTCCTCGCGACGTTGGCGATGGTCGGCCTGATCGTGTTCCCGGCGTTCAACAGCATTGGCCTGTTGATCGGTACGGTGATTTTCATCGGCCTGATGACTTACGCGATTCGTGGTTTGTACTGGGCGATCCTGGACACCTGCAACATTCCGCTGCGCATTACCGGCCTGGCCATCGGCATTGTCTCGGTGGTCGGTTACCTGCCGGACGCCTTCATTCCATTGATCAACGGCTACCTCACCGAACACTTCCCCGGCGCCCTTGGTTACAAGCTGTATTTCGGCTACATCGCCTCCGTCGGCCTGATCGGGACCCTCGCGGCCCTAACCTTGCGCGCGCGTATCAATCGTCAATCTTCGAATAAAACAGGTGCCTGAGATGAAAATCGTCGCCCTTGAAACCCATATCGTTGCCGTACCGCCACCGCACATCGGCGGCATGTATTGGCTGTTCGTCAAGCTCAAGACCGATTGCGGCATTGAAGGTGTCGGCGAAATCTACGCTGCGACCTTCGGCCCCAGAGCCATGCTGCCGATCATCGAAGACGTGTTTGAACGCTACCTGCTCAACCACGACCCGCATCACATCGAGCGCTTTTTCCGTCAGGCCTATTCGAGCGGTTTTACCCAGCGTCCCGACCTGACCATGATGGGGGTGGTCAGCGGCCTGGAGATGGCTTGCTGGGACATCATCGGCAAAGCGGCGAATAAGCCGGTCTACGAATTGCTTGGCGGCAAGGTCAATGAGCGTCTGCGTTCCTACACCTACCTGTACCCGGTCAATAGCCAGGGTGAGTACGACTACGACGACCCGGACCTGGCTGCCGAATGCGCCATAGAGAACATGAATAAAGGCTTCACCGCGGTGAAGTTCGACCCGGCCGGGCCCTACACCGCGTACTCCGGGCACCAGATTTCGCTGGAAGTGCTGGAGCGCTGCGAAACCTTCTGCCGCAAGATCCGCGAAGCGGTGGGCGACAAGTGCGACCTGCTGTTCGGCACACACGGGCAAATGGTCCCGTCCTCGGCGATTCGCCTGGCCAAGCGCCTGGAGAAGTACGACCCGTTGTGGTTTGAAGAGCCGGTGCCGCCGGGGCAGGAGGAGGCGATGGCGCAAGTCGCGGCCAAGACCACCATTCCGATTGCTACGGGCGAGCGGCTGACCACCAAGTACGAATTCTTCAAGCTGTTGCAGGCCGGCGGTGCGTCGATTCTACAAATGAACGTCGCCCGCTGCGGCGGGCTACTGGAGGCCAAAAAGATCGCGAGCATGGCTGAGGCCTATTACGCGCAGATCGCACCGCACCTTTATAACGGGCCGATTGGCGCGGCGGCGAGTTTCCAGTTGGCAACCTGTACCCCGAATTTCCTCATCCAGGAAAGCATCATGACCTGGGGCGGTTTCCACGCCGAAGTCCTCACCAAGCCGCTGCAATGGGAGGACGGCTACATCATCCCGTCCACCGAGCCGGGCCTTGGGGTGGAGTTGAACATGGAGGTGGTGCGCAGGCATTCGCCCTACACCGGTGAGCGTTTGCACCTGCAAATGGCGCCGACTCCGGCAGACGTCAAAGACACATCGCCGGCCAGAGGCTGACGGGATTTCCCGCGCCTCACGTGTGGGAACGGGTGTTTTTTTTGGATAACGACTTACGCGGTAACCGTGCATGACATACGACTACATCATCGCTGGCGCAGGCGCGGCCGGCTGCATCCTCGCCAACCGGCTATCGGCCTGCGGCAAATACACGGTGCTGCTGCTGGAAGCGGGCGGCAAGGACAGTTCGCTGTGGTTCAAGATCCCGGTCGGCTTCGCCAAGATGTATTACAACCCGACCTTCAACTGGATGTACTACAGCCAGCCGCAAAAGCAGCTCAACAACCGTGAAATTTATGCCCCGCGCGGTAAGGTCCAGGGCGGTTCCGGCTCGATCAATGCGATGGTCTACGTCCGTGGCCAGGCTCATGACTTCGACGACTGGGCTGCCAACGGCAACGATGGCTGGGGTTTTAAGGACGTGTTGCCGTATTTTCGCAAACTGGAAAATCACCCGTCGGGCGAAAGCGAATATCACGGCGGCAGCGGCCCGATCAGCATCACTCCGATGAAGGGAGAGACTCATCCAATCTGCGATGTGTTTCTCAAGGGTTGCGATGAACTCGGTTACCCGCAGAGTGACGACTTCAACGGGCCGAAATTCGAAGGCTCGGGTATCTACGATGTCAACACCAAGGACGGCCAGCGCAGTTCCAGTAGTTTTGCGCATCTGCATCCCGCACTCAGCCGCCCGAATCTGACGGTCGAGCATTACGCACTGGTGGATCGGGTATTGTTCGAGAACGAGCGGGCCAGCGGTATTTCCGTGACCCAACACGGCGTGGTCCGCACCTTCCAGGCGCGCAGGGAGGTGATCCTCTGCGCCGGTGCCGTTGACACACCGAAGATTCTGCAACTATCCGGTGTCGCCGATCAGGCGTTGCTGGCCAGGCACCAGATCCCGCTCGTCAAACACCTGCCGGCGGTGGGGCAGAACCTTCAGGATCACTTGTGCGTCAGCTACTACTACAAGGCCAACATTCCGACGCTTAATGACCAGCTCAACTCGCTGTTCGGGCAGTTCAAGCTCGGCCTTAAATACCTGCTGACCCGCAAGGGTGCCTTGGCGATGAGCGTCAACCAGGCCGGTGGTTTTTTCCGTGGCAACGAGTCGCAGGCCAACCCGAACCTGCAACTGTACTTCAATCCGCTGTCGTACCAGATCCCGAAAAACAACAAGGCCAGCCTCAAGCCCGAGCCGTATTCCGGCTTCCTGCTATGTTTCAACCCGTGCCGGCCGACGAGTCGTGGGCATATCGAGATCCAGTCGAACAACCCCCGAGACGCTGCGCTGATCGATCCCAATTACCTGAGCACGCAAAAGGACATCGACGAAGTGATCCAGGGCAGTCGGCTGATGCGCAAAATCATGCAGGCGCCGGCCTTGAAAAGCATCACGGTTGCTGAAGTCCTCCCGGGGCCGGTGGTCGAAAGCGATGAACAGATGCTGCAGTACTTTCGCGAAAACAGCGGTTCGATCTACCACCTGTGCGGCTCGTGCGCGATGGGGGCGGACGTACAGAAGTCAGTGGTCGATAAACGGCTTAAAGTCCATGGTCTCGAGGGCCTACGCATTGTCGATGCGTCGATTTTTCCCAATGTGACGAGCGGCAATACCCACGCCGCAGTCCTGATGGTGGCGGAGAAGGGCGCCGACCTGATTTTGCAGGACGCCTGATTCGTTGCCGTAGTGATTGAAAGCCTGCCGACCTAAAGATTGTCAGGGGCGCCAAAAAACATTGGCTAGCTTTCAGTGTACGCCCTGAAGTCAGTATTTAATGTTCTTGTGACAGTCCGCATCCTGCCTCGGCGTTGCGTTGCAGTATTTTTATGCTGCAATGCGTCGGCAGCAGCCTTCCATCTGCGTGCAATCGATTTGTTTCTTGTTTCGGATGTGTACCAGGGGCATGCGGGCTGCCACCGTTTGTGCTGACGCTGGACAACGCCGAGGGCTACTTCACCCCGTCCTCGGTTATTCGCAACTCCGCCAAGCATGGTGTGAGGGCTTTGTACGAGTTGCCCAAGATCAAGAAAAAATATGCAGCGTTCCTGGAAGATAACGCCCCTGACCCGGCGCAATTTTTCCTCAGGGACACACCGGCGCCCGTGTACCAGGGTGGCCAATGATGGGAAGGAATCCAGCGCTCGACACCGTAAAGAACGTGCTCAACCAACAGCGCGTGCGTATTTCGTTTGATATTGATGACACCCTGGCCTGCCAGCCGCACCACAGCGCCGCTGAAGACGGCAGGCTGCCGGAGTGCGTGCACCGCTGGCTGGGTGAGCCGTTGCGCCATGGCCATGCGCTGGCTGCACGCGGGTCGTCGAACGCGCCTTCGAAGCTGCCGACCGCCTTTGATATCGACCTGCACGTGGACGATTCCGAAGGCGTGAAAATCGAAGGTTACGACCACGGTTTCCGTGTGGTTGTCGTGCGTCCGGATGATGAGCCATGGGCGCACAAAGTCCTGGAAGCCGTCGCCCGGGTGCAAGCGCAAGTTGCCTGGCACAGCGACCGCGCCGGTACAAGGTGCCTGCGCCGGCCTATTCGGGTATCCCCCTTAACGGCTGAGGGTTTCCAGGAACTGTGTGTGTTGCAGCACCTGGGAAAACATCGGCAGCGTGAATTGCTCGGCGGCCTGCTGCTGTTCGCTGGTGAAGGTTGCCGTGCAGTCGGATAAGGTGACCACGTTGTAGCCCTTCTCGTAGCCTGAACGCACCGTGCCTTCGACGCAGCAATTGGTCAGAAAACCTGCCACCACCAGGTTCTGGATGCCGTTGTTGCGCAGCACCAGGTCCAGCCCCGTCGTCGCAAAACCATCCAGCCCACGCTTGCCCTCCACCAGGATATCGCCGGCCTCGCGGCCCACAGCCTCGGTGATCTCGGCCCCCCAACTGCCGGTGCGAAAAGCACTGCCATCAGCCACACCCTTCAATATTCCATAGTCGCGCGTGGTCAGCTCCGGGTAACCCTCGGCGAACTGGATCGGCAAATGGATGATCTTCACGCCCAGCTTGCGCGCCTGCTGCACCGTGGTTGCAGTGTTGGCCAGTATGTCGCCAATACGCATGACGTCTTTGACCGCATCATGAAACACCCCGCCGGGTGTGGTGAAGTCGTTCTGGAACTCGATCAGGACAAGGGCGGTGCTGTGTGGGTTCATCGTGGACCTCCGATCAGTGGGTAGGTATCTACACAACTTTGAGTGTTACGCCGAACCTGTGGGAGCGGCGGTGCGACGATTCGACTTGCTAGCGAAGGCGGCGCATCATGCTACTAGGTTTTCTTGGGTGTACATCGCTCTGATGTGGGAGCTGGCTTGCCTGCGATAGCTGTATGTCTGGCGCGGGAGCCTTTTGGTCGGAGTACATATCCGTCAGATCCAATTGTTGTGTAGATACCTATGCCGATCAATGGGCCGATCAACGGGTTAAAACACGTGGCTATCAGCCACCGGGAAACCATTGCCGGGCGAGCTGCACCGTTATGCGCAAGGTGTGCTGGCTTTGTTCGTCACTCGTTAACTATACGTGCCCGGCTTGAATTGCAGTGACCAAGGCAATAGGCCGTCATTGTTGGCCGCTACGAGCCATTCTTCGTATGCAGTACGGATTTATAGGGTGTAAGAAATGTTTAGGCGTCTCATGGATTTGAGCAAGCGGTTGCGCAAGGATTTTGCTGCTGTAGCGGTTTCCAAGGAACAGGTTCTGCACTCGATGGAGGTCGACCCTCAGGCAGGACCCGTCGGGAGTTTGCCCGCGAATGTGCTGGACTACTGGCACAGAGCGCTGATTGCCGATGACTTGGGTGGCCTGCAAGCCACCGATGTCCGCATCCCGGTGACAAATTTCGCGGGGCTGGCCTGGCCCAACTTCAATCTCGGTTTCGGCAAGCGTCGGGCGCTGGCACTGGGCATTCTCACTGAGCGTGCCGCAGAGGCCCGGCGAAAACAGCAAGCGCAGGCACTTGAGGTCTCAGAGGACGACGCAGAGGGTGCGCAGGAGGCGGACGAGCCGGATGACGATCCGCGTATTCCCATGGCGCTGGTGTTCCATCAAACCACCTCATCAAGCGATGAGGTCCAGGTCACGTGGCCCGACCCGGATAAAAAGCCTGCGCCGGGCGCGAAAAAAAAACGCCTCAAGCCCGACCGGCTGAATATCGCGTTCTGGTTTCCTTTCGACCTGAACGACAAAAACCAAATATGCCTACCACGCGATCCCAACGATTGCCGGCCGCGTGTGGTCCGCCAATGGCTTGAACCGCAGCCATTGATGGCGGCCAACGACCTGCCGCCGGCCATTGGCCACTTCGATTGCTATCGCGACGAGCTCAAGCTATTTTTCGCGACGTTGAGCCAAAGCGCCAATTTGAGCGGTTATGTCGACGCCTGTTTTGCCTTGTTCGCCCACGTTCAAGCGGATGGGGTTGAGACGGGAATGGCGCCGATCACGGGGCAATGGGTTGCGGTGCCGCGACAGCCTGGCTATGCAACACGTGCGCTCGCCAACATCTATGAAGCGATCCCCAATGCGCCGTCCATCGGCGCACTGGAGCAGCTCATAGGCGCCGGACGACACCGTTCGGCTGTCCAGGCAGGCGGCATGGCAGCGCCGCAGGTGACGATCCGGCACGTGGCCATGGTCGATAAGGCCACACACCTCGACAAGCCAGACGTCAATCGCGGCGCAGACCCCTTGAACGAATCGCAGCGCCGCGCATTGCACGCCCTCGGCCGGTTGGATGAGCAGGTCGGGGTGGTTGCGGTCAGTGGGCCGCCGGGCACCGGGAAGACAGCCATGCTGCGTGCGATGATCGCCAACCAATGGGTGTTGGCGGCTTACGATAACCGCGAACATTGCCCCGTCACGTTTGTGTGCGGGGCGACCAACCAGAGTGTCGAGAATGTGATGGGCACGTTCAACGGTGCCGTAGGCAGGAAGCATGCCCTGGCACGTCGTTGGTTGGACCCTACGGGCAAGCCACTATTGGGTTTCACCGCCAGCGCACCGTCCAAGGCCAAGGGGAAAACCCATCGCAGCAAGTTCACCACGCTTGAGATCCGGCAAAAGCAGTTGCGCATCTTGGGCGTCGGGTCCTCCAGCCTCAAGCAATCGTACGAAGACGGTGTTGCGGCAGCCCTTGCTTTGGCGCGGCACTTTGAAGATGCCTTCCGCGAGCTGCCAGAGTTGTTCAATGCGTTGTTTAGCGTTGAGCAGAAACATCAGGTCAGTGATGCCACGCGTTTTATCTATCTCATGCAGAAGAGTGCTTCGACAACGCCTACGGCGTCGACCCTTTGCGAGCACTTGAACACGCTGACCCAGGTATTGCGCAGTGGGTTGGCCTCAGCAATCGAGCGCCAGGCTGACATCGACGCGTTGATCGAGCCCGGTGAACTGGCTGCGCGCTTTCCTAGTGAGGCATGGGCATCTTCCTGGGCCATCGACATCCTCGCGGATTTGCGCGTGGCCGCAACCCCCGAGGCGCGCCAGGCGCAGCAGCAGAAATTGCTGGATGTGGTGTGGCGGCCGATTATTTTCCAGTTGGCCGCGCGTTACTGGGAGACGCGTTGGCTGGCCAGTGTGATCGCAACCCCCGAGCCTGGCAGCCGAAAGAACGCACTCAGGCACGCAGCCATGCTGTTTCCGTGCATTGTCGCCACCTTGCACAGCGCCCCACGGTTACTGGGAGAGGGCCGTAGGCCGCTGTTCGCGTTCCTGGATTTACTGATTATCGATGAGGCGGGGCAAGCTGCGCCGGAGCTGGGTGTGCCGGTGCTTAGCCTGGCTAAAAAAGCCGTGGTGGTCGGCGATATGAAGCAGCTCTCCCCCGTGTCTTCGGTAACACCCGAGGTCGATGCGCGCCAGGTGCAGGACCGTTGGGCCGATCCGTCGTCTTTGGGCGCCTTGCTCGTGCGTGGCGCGGACTCCGCCACGGGTTCAATCATGAAGCTTGCCGCAACCGGGGCATCGTTTGCGGAGGCCATGCCGGACGGACGGCTACGGGACGGGCTGCTCCTGCGGGAGCACTACCGTTGTGCAGAGTCGATCATCAATGTGTGTATCGATTTGCTGTACCACGATCACGACCGTGATGCCGAGGGCGGGTTGCTCGGCAAAGAGTTGGAACCCAAAGTGCCCAACCCGCTGGCAGGGCTGTTCGCGGACGCCCAGTTGCCCTTGCTCGAGGGCGAAGCTGAAATGCAGTTGCGCAAACGCATGAAGGCAACGTTCCCGCTACCGCCGCTCGGGTTCTATCAGACCGGTGGCCCGAACGATGAGCCCTGCAAAGGCGACTCATGGTCCAACCCTGGAGAAGCCAAGGCCATCGTGGACTGGCTTAAAGAGCACGGACCGCGCCTGGCGAAGTGGGCCGCCAGGGTCGAAGGCCACCCGGAGCAGCCGATAGGGTTGGAAAAACTTGTCGCGGTCGTCACGCCATTTCGAGGCCAGGTCGAAGCGATAAAGCGTCGGGTACGCGAAGAACTCGACCCTGATGACGCTGACCTGAGTGAGCGTTTGACCATCGGCACGGTTCATACCCTTCAAGGGGCGGAGAAACCTGTGGTGTTGTTCAGTGCCGTGAATCGGGAAAGCCGCGCCAGCCGTCGAACCGATACCAATCATCGTGAGCGGGTGTTTATCGATCGTGACGATGGGCGCCTGCTCAACGTAGCGATCAGTCGTGCACAGAAAAGCTTCATTATGTTTGGCCATTCCGATCTGTTTTTTTCCCAGCAGGCGATGGACCCGAATAACGATTTGCCTTCGGCTGTGGTAGGACGATGCTTGGCCGGTGTGCGTGAGCCAGAGCATGAGCGGCTCACCTGCGCCCCGCGGGTGCCAGCGTGCAAGCTCGGTCCCGCCACGCTGATGGTTGTCGAATCCTTGCACAAGGCGAAAATCATTCAAGAACTGGTACCTGGCGGTACTCAGGTGTTCGGCTGTGGCGGTCATATTCGTGACCTCCCAGGCCCCGGTGCGATCAGTTGGCGTGATGGGTTAAAACCGCACTGGCAATTGAGCGAGCGCGAAGGCAGTGACCTGGCGGCGTCCCTACGCAATACCGGCAGCCGTTTACTGCAATGCACTGAGCTGGTGTTGGGGACGGACGATGATGCCCAAGGCGAAGCTATCGCCTGGCACATGATCCAGGTACTCAAGGAAGCACCGTGGTTCATGCATATCCAGAGGGTGCGTCGGGTAAGGTTTCATGCATTGACCACCCTCGAAATGGCCCGATCATTTGAGGAGGGTCGGTGTGTACAGGTCGAGGGCGCTACCGCCGACGAGCGAGCTGGCAGCGCTTGCCGGGCCTTGAATATGGGCTTGGCATATGGAGCCATTGCCCAGCGGGTGCTGGACAACCTCATCGGCTCGGTCTACATGCGTCACGGTATTGTCGGGGGCGGACGGGTCAAGGGGCCCTTGCTCAGGGTACTGGCGGGCCATGGTGACTCCCCGGGGTTACCCGGTAAACGGTTGGGTGTCGCGATAAACCTGAAAGTGAACGATACCCTCGTGCCGGCTCGCCTGATGGTGCGGCGCGGCAGCGAAGCCTGGCGCGCGTGGGGCAGTGACCGCACAGAGAGCGTTCACACCTTAATCGACCAACTGAGCGACGCGGTGGTTTCACCGACACCTTGCCTGCTCGAGCATGAGGACTTGCTGCTGGCACCTGCTCAAAGCCTGGGCACTAACCTGGTCCTGCAAGAGGCGTTCAGGCGATTTGGCTGGATGCCGTCGAGCACCATGAGCACGTTGCAAAAACTGTATGAGATGCGCGAGGGGCAGGACGAGCCCGAGTCAGCACCGAACGACAATGGTTGGGCTGCATTGGATGCGCAGGGGCGCCTGTTCCTTACCGAGTCCGGACGGCGCCAGGCAGATAAGGTGCTGAACAACCATTGGCTGAACACAATCAGCGCCAATGCGTTGTTGATGGCCTTCGACGATGCGCTGACTCACCTGTCCCAATTGCCGGATGCAGGGGAGGCGGACTACCTTGCGTTCGTGCACACCTGGGCGGCGCAGTTTGATGATCAGTGCGGCGCGCAGCCGGTTGCGGGCCCCCATGCACCAACGGTCGATGCGCAAGGCGCTGAGGTCGCGCTGTTTTCCCTGCAGCCCGCCGTCGAGCTGAATACGTGGGGCGCGCCTGCCGGTTCGCCTTCACCCGCTGAGGCCGAGCAGCACGACGATGATCCCGCGCCTGGTGCGCAAACCCACCCGGTTTCGGACGGCGGCCGCAGCGGTGCCCACGGAGCACTGGTGCCTCTGGACATCAGCCTGGAGGCCGACAACCCCAAGATGGCCGCGCTTACCCTGAGGCAGCGGCAACTTTACGACCTGATGTCCAAACTGATGTTGGCCTCTTCCCTGCGAGATGGACAGTTTCAGACTGTACGCCGGATTTACACCCTGACGTGGCCGGCTAAACCGGCTGTCCGGCAGGTTGAAATTGGTGTCGAGGTGATAACAGGCAAGCCGGGCAACTACCCAGGCTGGTTCACGCTGGACCCCGATGGCCTGCACCAGCACACGCGCAATTGGGCGTCGGCAGAGATGGAGGCAGTGCTCGATGAGCAAAGCCCTCGCTTGCAAGTGATAGTGCAAGACCACGGCATACGCACCCGCTCGCTGCTTGAGCCGACAGTCGATCATTTATTGGCGTGGATGCAAGCGCGTGGACACGGTAGGCCCTCGACATTCGGCAAGCACATCGATGATCTGGTACGTGGCAATACGTCGAACGCGCGCGCGGAGGGCACTGCCGATGAATAGCAGTTTTGCCGCCATGACCCTGATGCGAAACGCCTATGAGGCCGCATTGCGCGCCCCCTCGGACGCAGTTGCCCAGGCAGCGTTCGTCGCTGCGCACCAAGCGCAACAGCACACGTTCGTTGATTCATTCGACGTCGCGGGCATTACCTACCCGCGTACTGATGGGCACACACTGAGTGAGCGTGAAGCGCGCGAGGTGATTTCCAGAATCCTGTCCAACCCGGCGTACAGCGTATCGGACCTGCGGCCCAGCGTCATTGAAGCGGCCTACCCGCTACAGGCAGACGTGCTGCGTGCGGAAATCGAAGCCACGGTCGCGCGGGCCGATAAAATCAATGGGCTCGACTGGCGAACCGACGCGCTCGATGCCAGCACCAAGCAAGCGATGCGTGAACTGCTACGCATGCCCACCTTGGCGGGCGGCTACAAAATCATTTCTCAGGTCAGGTCCGCGGCCAACGCCCAGGTGTTGAATATCTACCGTGGCTACGATGCCGATCACTTGATCCCCGACAAGGCACTGCGAGGGTCACTGCACAGGGGGCAGTCTTTCAGCCTTGACCAGAGCTACGCGACGTTTATGCAGGATTCACAGAACAGAGGGTCGCAGCATAAATTTGTGACGGACGCCCAGAAACACACACGCAAACGGCTGCGCGGCGATCCGACACTGCTCGCGAAAAACCCAACGACTGGCGAGTACCTGGAGCATGTGCTTGAGTGGATGACCCATGTCTATACCACCGCGGATCTGGGTGTGGATGTGGCTGTCAGGAACAGTGGCCTTGCCAACTCGGATGAATTCAAACGTTTCAACGTCAAAGGTTTTGCCTTGGCGCAGGCAGGGTTCATGACGTGGAATGAACGCAAAAGTGTCGGCCGCGCTGTCGCCATGGTGCTCCTGATTGAGGCGCGTGAGTTCTACACGGCGGCCGGCTGGCCCATGGACAGGGAGTTGCCTTTGTTCTACGACGTACCTTCTACAGTGACCCAACAACCGGTGCCTGTGACATGAGCGACAACATAAACCCATCAACACCCGCCCATGGCGCCCGGCGCTACCAGCTTGCCGACCTGACAATGGCCGCCGGGGTGCCCTGGTTTGCCGTGCACGTGTCGGACGAAAGCGGTCATACATCGTCTTGGATTATCAGGGGGGAACTGGACGGTGAGCATTTACGCCTGCAACCACAGATCTGGGTGCCAGATGCCATCCAGGCCATCGTCAGTGATAGCGACGGCCAAGTCTGGGCGATCACTAGCGAAGATGAGCTGATCACCAACACCGAACTTGGACAGGTGGCTGGATGGCGGCAGGTTACGCCCCATCCACAGCTCAACGCGCGCGATGAGTGGTACTCCCGCACACTGGGTTATGTGGCCGCGGATGGCCAGAATGTCGAGCTTGCTGAATGCCTGTGTTGGGCGAGCGATGGCTTGTTGATCGGTACGTTCAGCCGCCGGTTGTATCGTTGGACATCGGGCGACGTTGCTCGCCTTGAACATGACGATCACGTTGTCGGAACGCTGGGTGGTGTCAACAACATTGTCCAGACGCAAGACGCAATATACGCGCTGGGGTATGCGGGCCTGATCCTGCGTCGGCCGGTGGGCGGGACCTGGCAGCGAATTGATGGACCATGGCCGACTGAGGCCGGCGCGTTCATCAATATGATTGCCGGCGTCGAAGGTCCGAGAGGGGAATTGTGGGCCATTGCGGCGGGCGGTTCGGTCGTCAGCGTTGCGGGTGACGTGACCCGCACCATTGCACAAGTACCCGGTGAGCCTCTGGGCATCACCCGGTTCCAGCGCCAGTGGTTCGTGTCGACCCTCGACGGTTGCTACGAACTACCGGGGGATGGTGACACGGTCCTGATCAAACGCGATATTTTGATGGGTAAAGCGATTGATGCCGGGAACTGCCTGATTGCCGTCGATGCCGAGCCACAACACGCCGATCACGCGCAGGTCCACCTGTGGTTGCGCACCAGAAATCGCGATGCTTGGCTGCGCCCAATCATTTGCCGGGCCTGATTGAGGCGTTAAGGCGCAAGCGCGCGGATACGGGCTTGCTTTCGAGGCGCAAGCCCGTGGTTTCACCTGGTCGGCCAAGCAGGCTCAATTGGCTTGTGGGCCGCGCCCGCGATGCGCGGTGATGCGGTTGTAAATGTTGGGTGCAGTGACCGCCATTTCTTTGCTGATCTCCAGGACTGAGTGGCCTTTGTCATAGAGATGTTGCAAGAAAGCGTCTTGGTCACGCCGGGCAAGCTGGCCGTAAAAGCCGCGATTTATTTCTTTCTGGCGGCCTGAGAAAAAACCAAACATAGGGACCTCTGTATTCGACTCGCGTCATGTTGATGGTGTGAGGAGAAGGCGTGGCTTGGGCCGCTCCTTCTGTATGCAAGCCCCTTGTAAACCCCGGATTTGGAGTCTGAGTGAGCTAGCCGGTTGCAGGTTATTCACTCTGCTGCTTGTCGGCCATCCCAACCTGGGTCGCACCCAGCATGGTGTGATTTATGCGAACAGACGAATACACGGATGACGAAGTCGAGACAAAGGACAAGTGGGACAAACTGTTCTGGATTGAGCTCGCTAAGCGCAAAGAGCGCTTGGTATAGAATCCGGGGCGATTCACTGTGCGGGCTCCAAGGGCCCTTACGGTTTTTTGAAAACCGGCGTGATCATGGGGCGACGATTGTCCTGCAAGCGATGCCTGTGTCAGCCACTGCGACATCAACCCAGTAAGCGCTCAGACTGCTCCAACGGCAATGAGCACTCTGCGTATTTGAGCTGAGGTGATCCGATAGCATTCAACGACGATAGGGAACTGTCGCAGATGATTTTTCGAGAAGAAGATTGTTGAGCCTCAGGCTGGGGGCATCCTTTTCAAACGATCCAATGCATGCCCTCAGATATGCCCCCAATGTACCGGTCCTCTGGAAATGGATGGAGCTCCATGGTTTGTGGAAAGGCAGAAATGATCAGCTGAACAGCCTGCCAGACGACGCCTAAAGACTCTCAGGGTCGCCGAAGAACATCTGAATCCGCGACCGCAACCACCGCTCTCCCGGGTCGTTATCCTGCGACCCGCGCCACGCCATATGCAGTTCAAACGAGCGCACCGGCAAGGGCGGATCCTCCGCCCGCAACCCACCCGCAGATGTCAATGCCTCAGCCGCATAATCCGGGACGGTCGCCAGGATGTCAGTACCCGCCAACAACGTCCCCAGCCCGTTGAATTGCGGTACCGCCAAGACCACGTGTCGTTTGCGGTCGAGCTTCTCCAGCTCTTCGTCAATAAAGCCACTCAGGTCGCCAGCGAATGACACCAGCGCGTGGGGGCGGGCACAGAAGTCGTCCAGGCTCAGGGAGCCCGGCACGCTGTCGGCACGCAACAGTTTTGGCAGGCTGCGGCGTAGCACTTTGCGCTTGGCGTTGGCTGGCAGGTCGGCGGTGTAGCTGACGCCGATGGAGATTTCGCCGGAGGCCAGCAGGCCCGGCATCAGGATGTAGTTCACGCGACGCACCACCAGCACGATGCCGGGGGCTTCGGCGCGCAGGCGTTTGAGCAGTTGGGGCAGCAGGGCGAATTCGACGTCGTCGGAAAGGCCGATGCGGAACACCGCCGTGCTGGTGGCCGGGTCGAACTCGGCAGCACGGCTGACGGCGGTGGAGATCGAGTCCAGGGCCGGGGAGAGCAGGGCGAAGATTTCCACCGCCCGGGCCGACGGCTCCATGCTGCGACCGGTGCGCACGAACAGCGGATCATCAAACAGCCCGCGCAAGCGCGACAACGCCGCGCTGATGGCCGGCTGGCCGAGGAACAGTTTCTCGGCGGCGCGGGTCACGCTGCGCTCATGCATCAAGGTTTCGAATACAATCAAGAGGTTAAGGTCGACACGACGCAGGTCGTTACGGTTCATCTTGTGTCCTGGAAGAGTCAGCAAACTTGACGAGAGCAGCCATATAAGAAGAATGACCGGCATGAATCTTACGGGTAAAGGCTGTTACTCTGCACAGGAAAATTGAGTTTTCTTACAAGCTCTGAGGTCTATTCCTCAGTTGCGGAATCAATGACAGGCATGTCGACTATTAATGGCGACCGGTGGTCTTACCCGCAAAGCCCAGATAGAGTTCATGGCATTAGAGGTTACTTTGACGAGGTTTGCGATGTCCCGCACGATCCGTTTTCACAAGTTTGGTCCGGCCGAGGTGCTCAAATGCGAAGAGCATGCAGCTGCGCAGCCCGCACCGGGCGAAGTGCAGGTGCGTGTCGAAGCGATTGGCATCAGCTGGTATGACATTCTGTGGCGCCAGAACCTGGCGTCTTCCCATGCACGCTTGCCGTCCGGCCTTGGCCATGAGATGGCAGGGGTTGTGGTCGCCGTCGGCGATGGCGTGGATGATTTGGCCGTGGGTGACAAAGTCGCCAGTTTTCCGGCTGAAAGCCCCAATGATTACCCGGTGTATGGCGAGCAGATCGTCCTGCCCCGTTCGGCCCTGACCCGCTATCCGGATGTCTTGAGCCCGATTGAAGCCAGCGTGCACTACACGCCGCTGCTGATTGCCTACTTTGCCTATGTGGATCTGGCCCGGGTCAAGCCTGGGCAGTTTGCCCTGGTCACCGATGCCAGTCACTGTGCCGGCCCTTCCTTTGTGCAACTGGGCAAGGCCCTGGGTGTACGGGTGATTGCCGCGACCAAGGACAGTGCGGAGCGCGAGTACCTGATGTCCCTCGGTGCGGAGAAGGTCATCGTCACCGAAGAGCAGGACCTGCTCATGCAAATCAACAAGTTCACCGACAACCGCGGTGTCGACGTGGTGTTCGATGGCTTGGGCGGCCCGCAGATGTCGTTGCTCGGCGATGTGCTGGCACCGCGTGGCAGCCTGGTGCTATATGGCTTGCAGGGCGGTAACCAGACGCCATTCCCGGCGTGCGCGGCGTTCCAGAAGAACATTCAGTTCTTTGTGCACTGCATTGGTAACTTCACCGGCAAACCCGAACTGGGCATCATCCAGGATCAGGTGGCTTTGCAGCGCGCCCTGCGGGATATCAACCAACTGACCGCCGACCGCGTGTTGGTGCCGCTGAAAACCACGGTGTTTCCCTTCAGCCAATTTGTGGAAGCGCACCGCTACATGGACGAATGCCCGTGCCGCGAACGCGTTGCGTTGCAGGTTGAAGCTGTTTAGGGCGTAGGAATATTCGTAAACAAGCGTTCCTGCAATCCGCCGCGTGAGGCAAATGCGCCATTTGACAGGACGGAACCTGCATCGCCCGCCAGGCGCCCAGCTGGCGCTTTAGCCCCTGAATCCGGCCTTCCTCTCTGACGCCGCCCTGAAATCCAGCGCGGCGTCTTTGTGTGCGTGTGATTAATACAGGCACCGGTGATTTATCTGCACTGGTTTTCGGCCAGGTTCTGTATCTATTAATCATTATTCCAGCACTGATAATTGCGCCTTAACTTTCATCTCAAGGACTGAGCAATGATTGAATATCCGACAGTGCAATCGCGAGTGCTCGAAGCAGAGACTGCTGCGCTTGTGTGGAATCAGGGAAGTCGATATATCCAGGACGAACCTCAATCCAATAAGTTGGAAAGTTCGTGGTTTTATTTGTCAGACACGTCTTTGAATGACTGGCTAAAGGCGCGTAGGAAATTGTAGGAATTTTCCTGGATTTCCAGCTTGGCCTCGTTTTGGCCTAGATAAATCAAGGGGTGGAGGATTTCAAGGCTGGGCTGATACCCGGGAATCTCCGTGTCGTTTTGTTGCTCGGTGCTACTGTTTATTTAGCGCTTCACAATGTGACGTGGAACTTTCTATGCGTGTAATAGATCGGGCAAACACGCTCAGTAGTTGCTCGAAACTGACATTTCAATTCAGGTAGTAGAACGATGAGCACTATTCACGAACAGGCTATGAATTATGTTTACCAGCAAGTTCTGCAGCGTTTGATCGGGCACTTTAATCGTGCGGAGCGAACAGCGCTTCAGTTGTTGGTCCAGCGAATTGTCGTGGCCGCGGGTGGCATGGAGCAGGTGGGAGAATACAAAGTGTTGATGGCCCATGGTGGAGGCGAAGTCAGCAGCTGTACCTTGGCATTGCTGCGTGCTGCACAGCTGACCATCGCCGGGCGAGCGCCACGAACCTTCAAGCTGCGGGTGGCAACGTTGCGCCATTCGGGCATGACCGACAGCAGGCTCGACAGCCTCAATCAGGGTTACGGGCGCTTGTTCCTGCACGATGATCCGAGGGTTGAACTGCTGATGGTGGAGAATCAGGAAGTACTGCCCTTCAACCATCAACGGCCGGTCTCTGCCATGGGGCGAGAAACCAGCCAGCGCAACATGCTGATGATCGGCCACCTGAGCTCAGGTGATTGCCGTGCCACTTTGTGCAGCGACACGTATCTGGCACTCGGGGATTTCTACCAGCGCGTGACCACCTGGAATGGCGGGGTGCATGCCCTGGTCAGTGGTGATTCCCCGCGCAAGCAAGGGCAGTTTCTGGCCTGGCTGAAGAAAACAGCCCAGAGCGCCGGCGTTCCGATCGCCAGCACTTGGCCGTTGTCACTCACCGGGTTGTTTGCGCGCATGGACGAGTGGAGCACCAGCTACTACCGCGAGGTGTACGGTGAACATTATGTCGCCAGTGCCAACCCCAGCAAGGCGGGTCACCGTCACTTGGCTTACATCAGCATTGCCGACCTGCTGGAGGACGTGGATACGCAAATGTCGCCGATATTGACAGAGTTCATGGCTTTTACCCCGGACCCACTGGGTTTCCATTTCAGCCATCCTACCTATTCCAACCCTCGGATGATGGCTCATCTGCGTGGCTTGCAGGCCCGTTGCCTGCGAGACCTTGACTACGAAGAGGGGGTGCACGGCTTTATCCGCCAGGCCTCGCAGTTCCTGCGTCGCCAACACCTGCCCGAGGAGTGGCTGGCGCAGGTTGGCATCGGTGAAGACGCTGCCCTGCCGAGTACCGCCGCGCAGCAGTTCTTTGGGCTGGATGAAACACAGTTGGTGTGCCTGCTGTTCTCGCCGTTTATCCACCATGGGGAGCGGCTGGAAGGTTATTTGCGTCAATGCCACCCTGGCATGCTGGTGGCCTTGCCTGAGCTGCACAAGGTTCTGCAGGGCAAGCAATCGGCTGACATGTTGCAACAGTGGGTCAGCGACACCAGTGGCCTGCCGATGCCCTTGTTGCAGCACCTCTATCGCAAGCGTCCGGTGCCCGGCGCGAGTGGGAAATCGCGCAATGCAGGCGTCATGGCCCATGGCAACACGCCCGCTTGCCAATTGTCCGGGCGATGACACTGCGCGGCGAGCGACAAGCCGACTTCGCGTATCAGGCGGTCTACCGCTACATGATCAACCTGATCAACGAAGTCAGCACCGATACCCGTGTAAAGCTGCCATCGCTGCGGCAATTGGCGAGGCGCCTGAACGTATCGATCTCGACGATCCAATACGCCTACTCGCTGCTTGAGAAGGAGGGCAGAGTCTACTCGGTGGCCAAGTCGGGTTATTACGCCTGGCCGCTTTCATCAAGCACCGTGGCTGGGGGCGGCGGCGATTTGCTTGACCGGCTCTACGCGGCGGCACGCAACCCATGCATGGCGGTGTTCAGCGGCGATGAACCGGCGCTGCTGGCTTCGCTGGATGGGGCGCTGTTGCGCCTCGAACGGGAGCTGGTGCGCCAGTACCCACGTCATCTGCAACCCTGGTCACAGCCGTGTGGCGTGTGGGAACTGCGTGCGGCGCTGGCGGCGCGGTACACCTCGTCGCCCACGCGTTGCTGGCACGCCGACGACATCTACATCGGTGCCGACCTGCGCGGGGTGCTGGATATCCTGATTGAGGTGCTGGGCCTCAGGGGGACCACGGTGATTGTTGAATCCCCCTGTGACTGGCTGATTTTGCGCCTGTTCCAGGATTGCGCGGTGCGCATCATCGAGTTGCCCTGGACCCCGGAAGGGCGCCTGGACCTGACGACCCTTGACCAACTGTTGCGCGCTGAGCCGGTGCATCTGGTATTGCTGTCGTCAAAGGTCAGCCTGCCATCAGGCAATGCCCTGCCTGCCCATGACCGTCTCAGCCTGGCACAGATGCTGGACCGATACGGTTGCTGGCTGCTGGAAAACGACACCTTTGGCGAGCTGGGTTTCAAGGAGCCCCAGGCGGCCCTGCGCGAGTGGGTGAACCCGGAGCGCCTGATGGTGTTTTCCTCGTTCGAGAAGATACTGGGGGCGGAAGCGCCCTACGGCTATCTGTTATCTCGGCGCATGAGCAGTGAGTTGCAGCGCCAGTTTCTGCTGCGCTCATTCCGCTTATCGTCGATCCGCCAGCGCGCCATCGCCCGCCTTTATCAGAGCGGGCGAATAGACCCGCACTTGCGGGCATTACGCCAACTACTGCAGGCACAAGCGGCTGAAATGAGCGGGCGCCTTGACCAGCATCTGGGGCAGCAGGTGAGTTATCGGATGCCGACTGCCGGGGCGGCGTTCTGGCTGGGTTCCACCCAGGCCGTCGACATGCGTCAGGTCTTCAAGCGCCTGCTTGCCCAGCAGGTCGTGATTGCACCCGGTGAGCTGTTCAGTGTCAGTGGGCTGCATCATCAGCACTTGCGCGTGAGCCATACCTTTCATGGGCAGCCCAACCTGGAGATCGCCTTGGCTGCCATAAGCGAGGCCCTGCGTCAGGCTCAAATGGGATGATTGCGTGAAGTTTCTCTTACTGCTGTGGGATCGATACCGTCGCGCAGTAGTCCAACTCTCAGTAAACTGCCATCTTTTCCGAATCCTTCTTTCCGAGGTTTATGCATGACAATCAGTCCTTTTGCGGGCAAGCCGGCGCCAGCCCAGTTGCTGGTGGATATCCCGCGACTGGTCACGGCCTACTATACCGGCCAGCCTGATGCAGCAATCTCCACCCAGCGCGTGGCGTTCGGTACGTCCGGGCACCGTGGCAGCTCGTTCGAACTGAGCTTCAACGAGTGGCATGTGCTCGCCATCAGCCAAGCGATCTGCCTGTATCGCGAAGCCCAGGGCATCAACGGCCCGCTGTTTGTCGGCCTGGACACCCATGCGTTGTCGACGCCTGCCGGTGCCAGCGCCCTGGAAGTGCTGGCCGCCAACGGCGTGCACGTGATGCTCGCCGAAGGCGATGAATACACACCCACCCCAGCGATTTCCCACGCGATCATCTGCTACAACCGTGGTCGAACCACCGGTTTGGCTGACGGCATCGTCATCACGCCGTCGCATAACCCGCCGCAGAGTGGCGGCTACAAGTACAACCCACCCAATGGCGGCCCGGCCGATACCCACGTGACCAAGTGGATCGAAGCCAAGGCCAATGAACTGCTGGCGAACAAACTGGCCGGGGTCAAGCGCATCACTCACGCGCAGGCGCTCAAGGCCGACACCACCCATCGCCACGATTACCTCAACAGCTATGTGGCCGACCTGGTCAACGTGATCGACATGGACGCCATCCGCAGCGCCGACCTGCGCCTGGGCGTGGATCCGCTGGGTGGAGCAGGGGTGCGCTACTGGTCGGCGATTGCCGAGCACTACCGCTTGAACCTGAACGTAGTGAACACCGAAGTCGACGCGACTTTCCGCTTCATGAGCGTCGACTGGGACGGCCAGATCCGCATGGACCCATCCTCCAGCTACGCCATGCAGGGCCTGATCGGCCTCAAGGAACGGTTCGACGTGGCCTTCGCCTGCGACCCGGACCATGACCGTCACGGTATCGTCACGCCGTCCGGCGGCCTGCTGGCGCCGAACAACTACCTGGCGGTGTCCATCGACTACCTGTTCCAGAACCGTCCGGACTGGCGCGTAGACGCGGCGGTGGGCAAGACCGTGGTCAGCAGCGGCTTGATCGACCGAGTGGCGGCCCGCATCGGCCGTCGCCTGTACGAAGTGCCGGTCGGTTTCAAGTGGTTTGCCGATGGCCTGTTCGAAGGCTCGCTGGGCTTTGGCGGCGAAGAAAGCGCCGGCGCCTCGTTCCTGCGCAAGGACGGCACGGTCTGGAGCACCGACAAGGACGGCCTGATCCCAGCACTCCTGGCCGCGGAAATGACCTCGCGCAAAGGCCAGGACCCGAGCCAGCTCTACCGCGGCCTGACCGATGCCCTCGGCGAGCCGTTCGCGATTCGTGTAGACGCCAAGGCCACCCCGGCGCAGAAAGCCTTGCTGGGCAAGCTGTCGCCGGATCAGGTGACCTCGACCGAACTGGCCGGGGAACGCATTCAGCAGATCCTCAGTCACGCACCGGGCAACAACCAGGCGATCGGCGGCTTGAAGGTGATGACCGAAAACGGCTGGTTTGCCGCGCGGCCATCGGGCACCGAGGATATCTACAAGATCTACGCCGAGAGCTTTATCGGTGAGGATCACCTCAAGCAGTTGGTGGAAGAGGCGCAAGTGCTGGTCGACGGCGCCATCTCCGGATAACGCCGTAATAACAATGTGGGAGGGGGCTTGCCCCCGATAGCGGTGTGTCAGTTTGCATCTCTTTTTCTGAAACACAGCCATCGGGGGCAAGCCCCCTCCCACAGTTGATCGAGGTCAGGCCAGGTCTACCAGGACGATTTCGCTGTCCTCGATCGCGGTTACCCGCAATACCTGTTCATTCTCTACAGCCACACCGTCTCGCGCTTGCGCACGCAGGCCATTGACTTCAATCACGCCCGTCGCCGGTACCAGGTAAGCACGGCGTCCGCCGTCCAGCCGGTATTCAGCACTTTCCCCAGCTTTCAGGTTCGCTGCCACCAGCCGCGCATCCGCACGAATGCGCAGGCTCTCGTTGTCCCCCGCCTTGCCGCTGGCCAGTGTCACAAACCCCTCACGATCACCTTTCGGAAATGGCTTGGCGCCCCACGAAGGCGGCAAACCGGCTTCATTCGGAATAATCCAGATCTGGAAAATCTTGGTCGGCGCATCTTCCAGGTTGTACTCGCTGTGGGCGATGCCGGTGCCCGCGCTCATCACCTGTACATCGCCGGCCTCGGTACGGCCTTTATTGCCAAGGTTATCGGCATGGCTGATCGCACCTTCACGCACATAGGTGATGATCTCCATGTCGCGGTGCGGGTGCTGCGGGAAGCCGGTGCTAGGCGCAATGATGTCGTCGTTCCACACCCGCAGGTTGCCCCAGTGCATGCGCTTGGGGTCGTGGTACTCGGCGAACGAAAAGTGGTGATGGGCGTCAAGCCAGCCATGATGGGCACCGCCCAGGGATTTGAAAGGTCGAAGTTCAAGCATGATCGTCTCCTGTGGATGGCCCTATGATCCTGCAGCCCATGATCGATAAAAAGCGTAAAAAATGCCTGATTCCTATCGATTTAATGGATTGGTTAGCGGCGTTTTGACTTTCAGTTCATCGCCTAACTGCATGACCGCAAAGCAATTGGCTGGCACTGAACGTCGATTCCGGCGACCATGGCGCACTTGTCAGAACCCAGCTCATCGCAGGAGTCCGCGTGTCGCAACAAAAGCCTGATCTTCCTCCCGAACTGCGCCCCTTGGCCGAAATGCCGCTATTGAAACGCCTGGCCGCGCGCCTGTTTGGCCACGGCCTGACCCGCTTGCGCGCCCAGCACCGGTTTTCCTGGTTGCACGGACAGGCCGACGGTTTTCGCAGTGGGCACGAGGCGGGCGTGGAGTACGGTTACCGCGAAGGCAAGGCCGATGGCATCGAGGAAGGCCGGCAGGTCCTGTTGATTCGTGATTTCCGCCCGGATGAGCACCGTGCGCCGGGCGTGGACGATAGCCTGTTCGATGATTGGCGCCTGCCGCTCACCGCCGAGTTGAAGAAGCGTATCAAGGCAGATGTCGCGCGATTGCTGCCGGCCCATGCCCAGCCCAGTGCGGCGCAATGGAAGATGATTTTCAGCGATACGCCCTCAACGTCGGTGATTGCCGGGGCTGGCGCGGGTAAATCCACCTCGCTGGTGCTGCGTATCCTGTTGTTGACCCATTATCTGGGCTTTGAGCTGAGTTCGATGACGGTGGTGACCTTTACCCGGGAGTCGCGCAAAGACTTCATCAACAAGCTCATGGAAATTCTCAGCCTGTGGGGCCAACCCCTGGGTATGAAAGAAGCGCAGGCCGTGGTGCGCACCTTTCACTCGCGCATTCTGCCGATGGTGCGCAGCCTGCCGGGCTTTGAACGCCTGCAAGCGTTCGAAAACCTCAGCTCGGGTTTTGACGACGCCGACAGCAACCCCTTTGACTTGCGTATCAACGACGCCCAACGCCAGCAGATGAATGCCTGTTATCACCACCTGCACGGGCGGCACGCACGCTTTCGCGAGCTGATTGCGCCGCTGGCGCGCCATGGGCTGCAGCTCAAGGAGTTGGAGCGTGATCACCCTGACGTACAAAAACGCGTAGCGGTGACCGAACTGGCAGCCAAGCGTGATGAAGAACTCTGTGATGTGATCGAGGACCTGTGGTTCCGCGCCGGTGCCTGGCCGATCAAAGGCATCGAACCCAATCGCCAGACCGTGGAGATCAATGGCGCGCAATTTCATTGCCATGGCTATATCCCCGAGCTGGACGCCTGGGTGGTGCTGGGTTTCGATGCTCGGGAAAATGCTCAGCTCAGCCGGCCCAACGCGAAACTGTCAGTGCGCGCCGAGTGGGCGGTAAAGCGCACACTGTTTCAAGCTTTCTGTCGTAAGCCATTGATATGGCTAGATAGCTACGAATCATCAAAACGCCTTTTGAGTAGCCTGGCCGGTGATGCCGCTGCCGGGCCAGGCTTCGATTACAAAGTCAAAGGCGAGCTGGCGTCGGCGCCGTTGCTGGACAGTTTCGTGATGGCGGCCGGCTTTATCGAGAACCTCGGGCTGGATGTGCCTACCGCGGTTGGGCAGATGAGTTTCGCCAAGGATGATCCAGACCGCTTCTTCTTCGAGGCCCTGAGCATTTTCTGGAAGGCCCTGGAAGATCACCTGCTGGACCAGTCGCCGCCGATCATGACCTACAACCGCATGTTTTCGCTGTTCGGCGAGAACACCCCGGAAAACCTCAAGCTGCTCAGCGATCCGTTGTTACGGCCGCTGTCGCACCTGATGATCGACGAGTTCCAGGATGTTTCGCCACAGATCGTCTCGTGGATCCGCGCCAGCCTGCGTGAGATCCGCAGCCGTGGCCCGGCCATGCACGTCGGGCGCGGCGCCCAGCATTCATCACTGTTGTGTGTGGGGGATGACTGGCAGTCGATCTACGGCTGGCGTGGGAGTTCGCCCAAGTACTTCATGGAATTCAACAAGGAGTTCCCGTCGCCGGCCACCACCCGAGTGATGCTGGGCGAGAACTACCGCAGTCACCAGCACATCATCGACGCGGCCGAGCACATCGTGCGTGCCGCACCGGCTATCCCCGGCAAGAAAGCCAAGGCCAGCGGGGCGCCCAAGGATCTGGTGCCGGTCAAGGTGCTGGAGCGCGACGACGCTGCATTGGGACGGCAGTTGCTGGAGCATTACCAACGCGGTGAATCAGTGTTAATGCTTTATCGAAAAAGTAGCGATAAGCTACTGATTCAAGAGCATATTTATCCTGCAGTTAATGTGGATTCTAGCTTGCCGCCTCCAGCGCGCAGGTTGAAACAATTGACCTACCACAGCGCCAAGGGGCTGCAGGCCGATGCGGTATTCCTGCTTGGGGATTGCCAGCATGTCACCTATTCCCCGTATAAAAACCAGGTGTACCGCATGGCGGGCCTGGGCAAGGACGGGGACAGCGAGCCGTATGACAACGCCCAGAAAGACGAGGTGTTGCGCCTGGCGTATGTGGGCATCACCCGGGCGGTGAGTCATTGCTACTGGTATGTGGAAAAGCCCGAAGGCCAGGCAGTGAATGTGCCCAAGGCCTCGGAGCGGGTAGATGGCAAGAAAGCCTTCTTCGACGACCAACGCAATTAACAGATCGATGCCATTCAAATGTGGGAGGGGGGCTTGCCTCCTCCCACAGAAGATAGGTGCTGTCTGAAGGATTGAGTTCAGGCCCGTAGGGACTGCGGCGGCACAAACGACTCCAACTCATCCTCCACCGCCTCGATGATCCGCTCCACATCGGCGGCATTCATCACCGTGGCGCAAGGGATGCCGGCGATGGCGATCAACGTCTCGCCGCTGGCCCGGTCGAACAGGCGGGCGATCATGCTGCCGGGCGCGTCCATGCTGCCCTCGAAGCCCATCGGATGGAAATGCCAGCGCATCAGTTGGCAGGCGTTGGGGAACGTCACTTTGTTCATGTTGCCCACCTTGTTCATTGAGCGCTTCCTTTAGCTCGCGGCAGGGGGCCACGACCTTCACTGGTCGTGGCGTTGTAGAGCTTAAAAATAGCATTCGTTCGTCACCGCAAGGTGACTTTTTCGGCCCCGTTCGGCGGTTGTTTTCCATAAGGTTGATGTGGGTCATGTCCTACTTGTGATTGGGCAATAGGCCATTAGTCAGAAGTACCAATTGGCCATTGAAGCACCCGCAGAAATTCGGCAATCTCCAGGGTTTACCCGCCGCAGAGCCTTCCATGCCCGACATCGCTGCAGACGATGAATGCCATCAATCCCGCGCCACACGCGAACTGGTGTTGCGCCACCACCTTTGCTGGCGCCACCGGGATCTGGAAGGCGTGATGTCCTACTACCACCCGGAAATCCAATACCACGACTTTTTCCAGAACCGTGTCGTCGGTTTCGCCGGCTTGCGCGATTACCTGCAAGCCAGCATGCCCCGTCAGGCTGACGAAGCGATCGAGCACAGCGACCGTATCCGCGCCGACGGCGATACCGCGTTCATCCAGTACCGCATCACCTTGCGGGGCAGCCAGGGCCTGGTGTCGTTCCGCACCAGCGAAGCCATAACGGTGCGCGACGGGTTGATCTGGCGGGTCAACGAATATGCTTCGCTGGTGCATGAACAGGCGGCCCAGGCCGCACGGCCCTCTGTCAGCCGCCTGGGCCTGTCGCCCCAGCAATTGGGGCACATGGCCAATGACCTGCAGCAGTATTTCGAACGCAAACAACCCTACCTGGACCCCGAGCTGGACCTGCAGCGAGTAGCCAAGGAGTGCGGCTACAGCCGCAATCAGATTTCCTACCTGTTGAACCAGGTGTTGGGACAAAGCTTCTACCGCTACGTCAACCAGGCAAGGCTTCAGCATTTACTGGCCGCGCTGGACCAGGCCGCACCGCCGATAAAGGTCGATGACCTGGCGTTTGCCGCCGGTTTCAATTCGCTATCGGCATTCTATAGCGCGTTCCGCCAGCATACGGGCCAGACACCCAGGGCCTACTTGAACGCGCTTTGTGAGAGAAAGCTTGACGAGGGTGATCAGAAGGGAGGTGTTCGACCGACCAGCGAAAACTAGCTGTCACTGTCAAGCTTGACAGGTTTTTTTTCTGGAAATTAGTTGTGTAATGCTTGTGCATTCTTCACTTCTACCGGAGAACTATCATGTCCGAACTCAGAAAAATATTAGATGAACTCGAACAAAAACCTGAGGTCCGTCCCCAAGGTCATATGTTCGGAACCGTCACTATCGACGGTCAGGTCAGTCAGTTTACAGCCGATCACGTGTACGCACACGAACAGCTCGATACGCTACGTTTTTTCGGTCGCCAAACAGATGCTAATGATCCCGAGGCGTTTTCAGTTTTGCTAGTGCAACTCCAGCCCAGGACAATAACGTCTGGTACCTACAAGGTAGGAGGCCCCCACGTTGTGGACATCTCTTACTGGGATACGAAGACCGGAGTGGTACTCATCACAGATCAAGGAGAGGTAGCCCTCAACAGGTCCAATACGCTGGAGAGGCTCTTTGGAGTGATAGATATCCAAGGTAGTATCAATGGCGAATTGGCTCTTATCCGCGCCCAGTACGACATCCGCGGGTGGCACGTCAAATAGCCAATGCAGGGTGGGTTGGGTAATACCTATCTCTGAGATTTCCCTGCGTGCACGCGCACAAGACAATTTCCAACACCGCGCCCTAGCATTCCCTCTGTCGAAACAAGGTGGGGGAGTTGGGCATGCCGGCATGGCGCACTATCAGCTTATGGATGGACCAGTTGGACGACCCGCTGCAAGCGCGGCCGACGCTGGAGCATGACCTGGACGTCAACGTGGCCATTATCGGCGCCGGTTACACCGGGCTGTGGACGGCGTACTACCTGAAGCGCCAGGCCCCCGAGCTGAAAATCGCCATTATCGAAGCGCAAACCGCCGGTTTCGGCGCCTCCGGTCGCAATGGCGGCTGGCTGATGGGCAATCTGCTGGGCGAAGATCGCTTGCTCGCCGGCCTGAATCCCGAGCAACGCCGTGCGTCGTTTGACCTGTTGCACGCCATTCCCGACGAAGTGGCCCAAGTGCTGGCACGTGAAGGCATCGACTGCGACTACCGAAAGGGCGGCGTGCTGTACTGCGCCGCGCGTTACCCCGAGCAGGAAGGCAGCCTGCGCCGCTACCTCGAAAAACTCTACGCCCAGGGCCTGACCGAAGCCGACTACCGCTGGCTCGGCCCGCAGCAGTTGGCCGAACAGATCCGCATCGCCAAACCCTACGGCGGCATTTACGCCCCCCACGTTGCGACCATCAACCCTGCCAAGCTGGTGCGCGGCCTGGCGCGGGTGGTCGAGAGCATGGGCGTGACAATCTACGAAAACAGCCCGGTCACCCACTGGCAGTCCGGCAGCCTGCGCACCGCAAAGGCCAGCGTGCGTGCCGCCTGGGTGGTGCCGGCGGTGGAAGGCTATGCCACCACCTTGCCGCCGCTGGGCCGCTACCAGCTGCCGGTGCAAAGCCTGATCGTCGCCACCGAGCCATTGCCGGCCAGTACCTGGGATGAAATCGGCCTGAGCCATGGCCAGGCTTTTAGCGAAAGCAGTCGCCAGGTCACCTATGGCCAGCGTACAGCGGACAACCGCCTGGTGTTCGGTGCGCGCGGCGGTTATCAGTTTGCCGGGAAGCTGCGCCATGACTTCGATTTGACCGACAGCGAAGTCGAGCTGCGTCGCTACCTGTTTGGTGAGCTGTTCCCACAGCTCAAGAACGTGAGGATCAGCCATTCCTGGGGTGGCAACCTGGGCATGTCGCGCAATTTCCGCCCGCACATGCTCTGCGACCACAAGACCGGCATCGCGCTGTCCGGCGGTTACGGCGGGGAGGGCGTTGGCGCGACCAACCTGGGCGGCCGCACCCTGGCCGACCTGATCCTGGGGCGCGACACCCCGTTGACCCATCAACCCTGGGTCATCCGCGAACGCGGCCTCGAGGCACTCAAGCCCTGGGAGCCCGAGCCCTGCCGCTGGCTGGGCTACAACGCGATCATTCGCAGTTTTGTCCATGAAGACCAGGTACTGGCCAACCCCAATACCGCGCCTTGGCGTCGCAAGCTGGCGACGAGCATGGCTGGGTTCATGGAAGGTTTCATGCACTAAGTCACTTCATCCACACGGGAAAGCCCATGAGCATCACTCAATTCAAAGACACGCTGAACGCCTCCCTGCCGGACTCATCGCCCGTCGCCGTGCCCCTGGGCGAACCCATTGCCGTTGCGTCGACACTGAGCGTGGAGCGCAATGACGGCGTCGAGACCGGCATCTGGGAGTGCACCCCCGGGCGCTGGCGTCGACAGATCACATCCCAGGAGTTCTGCCACTTTATCCAGGGCCGCTGCACCTTCACCCCGGACAACGGTGAAGTCGTTCATATACAAGCCGGTGATGCACTGATGTTGCCGGCCAACAGCACCGGCATCTGGGATATCCAGGAGACCGTGCGCAAGACCTATGTATTGATCCTGTAACGCTTTGATCCTTGATCGCCTGCCATAAAAACAGCCCTAAAACCGCCAGGAAATCGAACCATGAAAGCCATTGCCCTGTTGCCCTTGATGTTGGTGGCCTCTATCAGCCAGGCCGCCGAGACGGTGAAAATCTACAACTGGTCGGACTACATTGCGCCGGACACCACCAAGAACTTCCAGAAAGAAACCGGTATCGGTTTCACCTATGACGTGTACGACAGCAATGAAACCCTCGACGGCAAGTTGATGACCGGTAAATCCGGCTACGACGTGGTGTTCCCGTCCAACCATTTCATGGCGCGGCAAATCCAGGGCGGCGCTTTGAAGAAACTCGACAAGAGCCAGTTGCCCAACTGGAGAAACCTCAACCCGGTGCTGCTCAAGGCCCTGGAAAACAACGACCCGGGCAATGCCCATGGTTTCCCGTACCTGTGGGGCAGCACCGGCATCGGCTACAACATCGACAAGGTCAAGGCCGTACTGGGCGACAATGCGCCGGTGGATTCCTGGGACTTGATCTTCAAGCCGGAAAACATGGCCAAGCTGCAGAAGTGCGGGGTGGCGATCCTCGACAACGGCCCGGAACTGCTACCGGCTGCGCTGAACTACCTGGGCTTGCCGCACCACAGCAAGAAGCCTGAGGACTACAAAAAAGCCGAAGATCTGTTGATGAAAGTGCGACCGTATGTGGCGTACTTCCACTCCTCGAAATACACCGCCGACCTGGCCAATGGCGACATCTGCGTGGCCGTCGGCTTCTCCGGCGACATCCTGCAAGCCGAAAGCCGCGCCAAGGAAGCCAAGAACGGCGTGAACATCGGCTACAACATCCCCAAGGAAGGCGCCGCCATCTGGTTCGACATGGTCGCGATGCCCGCCGACGCGCCGGATGAAAAAGCTGGTTATGCGTTCATGAACTACCTGCTACGCCCGGAAGTAATGGCCGGCATCACCAACTACGTGCATTACGCCAATGGCAACCAGGCCGCCGACAGCCTGGTGGACCCGGCGATCAAGGCGGATACCAAGGTGTATCCAAGCCCGGTAATGATGGGCAAGTTGTTCGCGTTGGAAGCGATGCCGCTGAATATCGACCGGGTGCGTACACGGGTGTGGAACACCATTCGCACGGGTCGCTGAAGGGCGGGGCGGTGAGCGGCCCACGCACAGCTCAGGGATTTTCCAGATCATGCCCCAACGACTGGATAAACAACGAAAACAGCTCCGGCTGTGACGAGATATCCAGCTTGGCGTACAAATGCCGACGGTGCACCTTCACCGTGTCCGGCGAGATGTTCAGGCGCTCGGCCATGGCCTTGGACGAGAACCCGCGCAGCACCAGGCGGGCGATTTCCAGTTCGCGGTCCGAGAGCACCCCGCAGCCGAACTGACTCAGCGCATCCCGGATCTGGCTGTCCATCGCCGGGGCGCGCTGGGTGCTTTGCTGCCAATGCTGTTGCATCAGCGGCAACACCCAGGCCGCTACGGTGGTCATCAACCCGGTTTCCTCAAAGCTGAAGCGCCGCTGTATGCCCAACGACAGCGATAACGTCCCGGCGCCCTGCAGTTGCAGGATGAATTGCACCTCGTCTTCCAGCACGTTGTCGTGGAAGTAGTTGAGGAAGTACTCACTCTGGCGAAAATGATCCGGCGCCACTTCCTCCAGGCGGTACACCCCGCTGGCATACCCCTCGCGACAGGCCTGGAAGAACGGGTCGAGCAAATACAAGCCATTGAGGTACGCCAGCATCGACGCTGGTTTGCTGCTGGGCTGGGCGTCGTATTCTTCCAGGGCCAGTGGCGGGCCCTCCAAGGGGTAGAAGATCGCCAGGGCGTTATCGAAGGGCAGGCACTGGTGCAGCAACAGCACCAACTGCTTCCAGAAACGCTCAGTGCCGATGTGCGCAACGGTGCGGCCCAGACCGGCGTGCATCCCCACCTCGCGAAACAGGCTCATGTGACAGGCTCCCGCCGGCAAAAAGATCGGCCAAGGGTTCGGCTTTTGCCGGGTGGCGTCAAGGGGAGTACGCCAATAGGGGAATTGGCCGACATGCCCTCACGTATTAACGTCCGCATCATTCAGCGGGAAACATATCCCGTGACTTATCAGATTTTTCGTTTCTGCCTCATACCAAGAACAACGACAGAGGATAACGATATGAGCACTTCCCCCACGCCCGAAGGCGTGCTGAAACCCACCTTGAGTGTGTTCGATGTGGTCGCCATTACCGTATCAGCGGTGACGCCGGCCAGTTCCGTGTTTGTGATCGCACCGTTTGCCATCCAGCAGGCCGGCAGCGGGGTGTTCCTGGCGTTTGTGATGGCCGGTCTGCTCGCGCTGATGTTTGCCTTTTGCTACGCCGAACTGGGCCGTGCCCACAACAGCGCCGGTGGCGAGTATGTGTACGCCAAGCGTGTGTTCGGCGGCATGGCGGGTTATGCGACGTTCCTGACCGTGCTGGTGATGTTGCTGTTTATTCCTCCGGTACTGGCTACGGGCGCGGCAACTTACCTGAATAACGCCCTGGGCACGAAGTTTGATTCGCAGACTGTGGCCCTGGTGATCGTGGTGTGCAGCTACGCCCTGGGCATCCTCAATATCAAGCTCAATGCCTGGATCACCGGCACCTGCCTGTTGCTGGAAGTCGCAGCGCTGCTGGTGATCGTGGTGATCGGCTTTGGCAACCCGGTGCAACCGGCCAGCGTGCTGTTCCAACCGCAGATCGTCGAAAACGGCGTGCTGCACCTGGCGCCCTGGGCCCTGGTGATCGGTGCCGTGGGCATCGGCCTGTTTTCCTACAATGGCTACGGGCCGGCGGTGTTGCTCGCCGAAGACATGAAATGCGGCGGCAAAGGCGTGCACAAGGCGGTGCTGTGGTCCCTTGGCCTGGTGGTGGTCATCGAATTGGTGCCAATCACCGCCCTATTGATCGGCGCGCCGTCCCTCAGCGCGATGATCAGCAGCCCTGACCCCATCGGCTACCTGTTGACCAGCCACGGCAATGAAACCCTGTCACGCCTGGTCAGTGCCGGGATCTTCCTGTCGGTGTTCAATGCGATCGTCGCCATCGTGATCCAGATCGGCCGCGTGGTGTTCAGCAGCGGGCGCGATGCGCTGTGGACGCCGGGCATCAACAAACTGTTCACACGCATTCACCCGCGCTGGGATTCGCCGTGGTTGGCGACGCTGTTCCTGGCGATCCCTTCGGCGCTGCTGAGTTTCAGCTCCAACCTGGCCGACCTGACCTCGTTCAGCGTATTGCTGATCATGCTGGTGTACCTGGTGGTGGCGTTGAGCGCGTTGATGAGCCGCGTGCTGCTGCGTGACCGCGAGCATCCCTACCGCATGCCGCTGTGGCCGCTGCCGGCGTTGGTGGCAGTGCTGGGCGCGGGCTATCTGTTAATGACCTTGATCGTGGCGGCCTCGGTCCGCGACATCATGATCATCCTCGGCCTGCTGGCCCTGTCGGTGATCCTGTATTGCATCAGTGGCCGGTTGAGTCCGGTCTTCCAGAAATTGTAAGGAGTGGTTATGCGCGCACGTCAATTGGGCATCACGTTAGGGCTGGGCACGCCCGGTGAGTGGAACGCCATCACCGATGTGCCGGGGGTGCGGGTCGGGCACAGCACGCTCAAGACCCGCATCGATGGCAAGCAGGTGCGCACCGGCGTCAGTGTGATCCAGCCGCGCGCGGGAGAAGCACGCCTGCAACCGTGCTTTGCCGGGTACCACGTGCTCAATGGCAATGGTGACGCCACCGGTCTCGAGTGGGTCAGCGAAGCGGGGCTGTTGACCACGCCGCTGGCGATCACCAACACCCACAGCATCGGCATCGTGCGCGACAGCCTGATTGCCCTGGAGCGCGAGCGCCTGGCCGATCCGGCAGTGTATTGGTGCATGCCGGTGGTGATGGAAACCTATGACGGCCTGCTCAACGACATCTGGGGTCAGCACGTGGGGCCCGAGCATGTGCGTGAAGCGGTGGACAATGCCGAAACCGGCCCGGTACAGGAGGGCGCGGTCGGCGGAGGCACCGGGATGATCTGCCACGAGTTCAAGGGCGGCATCGGCACATCCTCGCGGTGCCTGCCGGCGGAGCAGGGCGGCTGGACCGTCGGCGTGCTGGTGCAGGCCAACCATGGCAAGCGCCAGGAACTGCGGGTGGATGGCTACCCGGTGGGGCGCAGCCTGACGGACATTGCGTCGCCGTTCGCCGAGCAAGGCACGCCGGGCATGGGTTCGATTGTGGTGATCATCGCCACAGACGCGCCGTTGCTGCCGCACCAATGCCAGCGCCTGGCACAACGTGCATCCATCGGCATCGCCCGCACCGGCGGCGGCACCGAGGACTCCAGCGGCGATCTGTTCCTGGCATTTGCCACGGGTAACCAGGACTTGCCACCGGCCGATTACGGGCGCAAGGGCCTGCCGTTCAGCAGTGCATTGCAGATGGTCAACAATGACCATATTTCGCCGCTGTTCAGCGCGGCGGCGGAGGCCGTGGAGGAGGCAATCATCAATGCGATGCTGGCCGGGGAGGACATGCTCACCGATCAAGGCGTGCGCGTGCCGGGCCTGGACGCCGACACGCTGTTGGCGGCATTGCACAACACCGGCTGGAGTGTGTCCCGGAAATAGGGGGCACACTTACTGATGACTGTAAGTAGTGGCTGTTTAATGTTGCCAATGGCACCGTGGCAATATATTGGATCCATTAATAGCGAATGCCACTCAACTTGAGCGGCATTAGTGCTATTTAATATTTAAATACCGGCGCGGTGTTTTTTGTCGGACAACATCGGTACTGCCCAATAAACATGGAGCGTAACTTACCTGGGGTGTTTGCCTGCCGATTTTTAGTGCTGGAAAAGATGTAGACGAAAGATTTCAAGTTGTGTCAGTTTTCTTACGCCTTCAAAAGAGGCGAGTGATAGGACGATCTCGCCCGCGGGGTTCCTATCGATCAAAGACTGATGCACTTGCAAACAAGGAAGTACGTTTATGTCAAAAGTAAAAGACAAGGCTATCGTGTCGGCGGCGCAAGCCAGCACCGCTTACTCGCAAATCGATAGCTTCAGCCATTTGTACGACCGTGGCGGCAACCTCACGATCAATGGCAAACCCTCCTATTCCGTTGACCAGGCGGCCACCCAGCTGCTGCGCGACGGCGCCGCGTACCGGGACTTTGACGGCAACGGCAAGATCGACCTGACCTACACCTTCCTGACCTCGGCCTCCTCGAGCACCATGAACAAACATGGCATCGCGGGCTTCAGCCAGTTCAATGCCCAGCAGAAAGCACAGGCCGTACTGGCCATGCAATCCTGGGCGGACGTGGCCAACGTCACCTTCACCGAGAAAGCCACCGGCGGTGACGGCCACATGACCTTCGGCAACTACAGCAGCGGCCAGGACGGCGCGGCCGCCTTCGCCTACCTGCCCGGCACCGGCGCAGGCTACGACGGCACCTCGTGGTACCTGACCAACAACAGCTACACGCCGAACAAGACCCCGGACCTGAACAACTACGGCCGGCAGACGCTCACTCACGAAATCGGCCATACCCTGGGTCTGGCCCACCCTGGCGACTACAACGCCGGGAACGGCAACCCGACCTACAACGACGCGACCTATGGACAGGACACGCGCGGCTACAGCTTGATGAGCTACTGGAGCGAGAGCAACACCAACCAGAACTTCAGCAAGGGTGGGGTCGAGGCTTACGCGTCCGCTCCGCTGATCGACGACATCGCGGCGATCCAGAAGCTCTACGGCGCCAACTACAACACCCGTGCCGGCGACACCACCTACGGCTTCAACTCCAACACCGGGCGGGACTTCTACAGCGCCACCTCCAATGCCGACAAGCTGGTGTTCTCGGTGTGGGATGGCGGTGGCAACGACACCCTGGACTTCTCCGGTTTCACCCAGAACCAGAAGATCAACCTCAATGAAGCGTCGTTCTCCGACGTGGGCGGCCTGGTGGGCAACGTGTCCATCGCCAAGGGCGTGACCGTCGAGAACGCTTTCGGCGGTGCCGGCAACGATTTGATCATCGGCAATAACGCGGCCAATGTGATCAAGGGCGGGGCCGGCAACGACCTCATCTACGGTGGCGGCGGGGCGGACCAATTGTGGGGCGGCGCGGGCAACGACACCTTTGTGTTCGGTGCCAGCTCCGATTCCAGGCCGGGCGCGGCGGACAAGATCTTTGACTTTACCTCCGGTTCCGACAAGATCGACCTGTCCGGCATCACCAAGGGCGCAGGCCTGACCTTCGTCAATGCCTTTACCGGGCATGCCGGCGATGCAGTCCTCACCTACGCCGCAGGTACCAACCTGGGCACCCTGGCTGTGGACTTCTCCGGGCACGGCGTGGCGGACTTCCTCGTCACCACCGTCGGCCAGGCTGCGGTCAGCGACATCGTAGCGTGATGCACGGGCGCGGCGCTTCGGCGCCGCGCCTTACGGATGGAGCATGAAGATGCGGCGTATGTTTAATGTGATCGCCTGCGTGTTGCAGGTGATGTTCGTGTCGGCAGGAGCCCACGCAATGGCGAGCAGTCTCGTATTACCTACCTCCGCCCAGTTGGCCGGGCATTGGCAGTTGCACCAGCAGGATCAGGTCTGCGCGCTGGACCTGCTGGAACAGGCCAATGCCTTGGGCGGCGATGTGGCGTGTGTCGCAAACTGGTTGGGCGACAAGCCTCTGACCTGGACGCCAACACCCGACGGTATCTGGCTGATGAACGCCGAAGGCAGTGGTATTACTCACCTCAACCGACAGAAAGAAGGTGAATATAAAGGCCGCACACCGACGGGGCTTGAAGTTGTACTGCAACGCGCACCTTAGTTGCCGTTATAAGTAAATAACTTGATTTCATTAGTTGACCGCTTCGTTCGCCGGGGCTGGGGAAACTATTGCGCGTAATTTGGTTCAAGGAAGATCAGACACCATGGCAAAGTCCCATGCCGCCGCGCCGTTATTCAAGGCGCTGGGTGAGTACAAGAGTATTTTGATCAGCATTGGCTGTTTCACGGCGTTGATCAACCTGCTGATGCTGGTGCCGTCGATTTATATGCTGCAAGTGTATGACCGCGTGCTGTCCTCCCAGAATGAAACCACCCTGGTGATGCTGACGCTGATGGTGGTGGGCTTCTTTGCGTTTATTGGCCTGCTGGAGGTGATCCGCAGTTTTATCGTGATCCGCATCGGCAGCCAACTGGAGCGGCGTTTCAACTTGCGCGTGTACAAGGCTGCATTCGAACGCAACCTGCAACGCGGCCAGGGGCACGCCGGGCAGTCCCTGGGCGATTTGACCCATATTCGCCAATTCATCACGGGGCCGGCGCTGTTCGCGTTTTTTGATGCGCCGTGGTTTCCCATCTACCTGTTTGTGATTTTCCTGTTCAACGTGTGGCTTGGCGTGTTGGCCACGGCCGGCGCCGTGCTGCTGATCGGCCTGGCGTGCCTGAATGAATACCTGACCAAAAAGCCCTTGGGCGAGGCCAGTGGTTACTCCCAGCAATCCACGCAACTGGCCACCAGCCACCTGCACAATGCCGAGACCATCCAGGCCATGGGCATGCTCGGCGCACTGCGCAGCCGTTGGTTCGCGTTGCATTCGCAGTTTCTTGGCTTGCAGAACAAGGCCAGTGATACCGGCTCGGTGATCACCTCCCTGAGCAAATCCCTGCGCCTGTGCCTGCAATCGCTGGTGCTCGGCCTGGGGGCGTTGCTGGTGATCAAGGGCGATATGACCGCCGGGATGATGATCGCCGGCTCCATCCTGATGGGCCGGGTGCTCAGCCCCATCGACCAGTTGATCGCGGTGTGGAAGCAATGGAGTTCGGCCAAGCTGGCCTATCAGCGCCTGGATGACTTGCTGCGCGAGTTCCCCCCGGAGGTCGAGCAGATGAAGCTGCCGGCGCCCAAGGGCCAGGTCAGCTTCGAACAGGTCAGCGCCGGCCCGCCCGGGCGGCGTATGGCGACCTTGCACCAGGTCAGCTTCAATCTGGGCGCCGGCGAAGTGCTCGGTGTGCTCGGGGCGTCGGGCTCCGGCAAATCCACCCTGGCCCGTGTGCTGGTGGGCGTATGGCCGACACTGGCTGGCACCGTGCGCCTGGATGGCGCCGACATCCATCGCTGGGACCGCGACGACCTGGGCCCGCACATCGGCTACCTGCCCCAGGACATCGAGTTGTTCAGCGGCAGCATCGCCGACAACATCGCACGCTTTCGCGAGGCCGACCCCGAGCAGGTGGTGCGTGCCGCACAGCAGGCCGGTGTACATGAACTGATCCTGCGTTTGCCCCAGGGCTACGACACCGTGCTGGGCGACAACGGCGGCGGCCTGTCCGGCGGCCAGAAGCAACGGGTGGCCCTGGCCCGCGCCCTGTACGGCGGGCCGCGCCTGATCGTGCTGGATGAGCCCAACTCCAACCTCGACACCGTGGGCGAAGCCGCCCTGGCCAGCGCCATCGTGCAGATGAAAGCCCAGGGCAGCAGCGTGGTGCTGGTGACCCATCGTTCGTCGGCGCTGGCCCAGGCCGACAAGTTGCTGGTGCTCAGCGACGGTCATTTGCAAGCGTTCGGGCCGAGCCAGGAGGTGCTTCGCGCATTGTCCGGCCAGCAGGAAACGCCCAGGGAGAAAACGGGCGTGAGTTTCAGTCGTCAGTACCAGGCCGCAAGGAATCCAGGCGCATGAGCAGCATCACAGTTGAACCACGCTTCAAAGAGCACGACGCCAGGTTTTTTACGCGCATGGGATGGTTGCTGACCGTGGTCGGCGCCGGCGGGTTTTTCCTGTGGGCCAGCCTGGCACCACTGGACCAGGGCATCCCGGTACAGGGCACGGTGGTGGTGTCGGGCAAGCGCAAGGCCGTGCAAACCCTCAGCCCGGGCGTCGTCAGCCGGATCCTGGTGAAGGAGGGCGAGCTTGTAAAACAAGGCCAACCGCTGTTCCGCCTTGACCAGACCCAGCACCAGGCCGACGTGCAATCCCTGCAAGCCCAGTACCGCATGGCCTGGGCCAGCGTGGCGCGCTGGCAGAGCGAGCGCGACAACCTCGCCAGCATCCGCTTTCCCGTCGAACTCAGTGCCGATCCCGACCCCGCCCTGGCGTTGGTGCTGGAAGGCCAGCGCCAGTTGTTCAGCAGTCGCCGCGAAGCTTTTGCCCGCGAGCAGGCCGGCATCCGCGCCAATATCGAGGGCGCCACCGCACAGCTGGGCGGTATGCGCCGTGCGCGCACTGACCTGACCGCCCAGGCCCAGTCCCTGCGCGATCAACTGAGCAACCTGCAACCCCTGGCCGACAACGGCTACATCCCGCGCAACCGCTTGATGGAGTACCAGCGGCAGTTGTCCCAGGTGCAACAGGACCTGGCGCAAAACACCGGCGAAAGTGGCCGTGTGGAGCAGGGCATTCTCGAGTCGCGCCTCAAGCTGCAACAACACAGTGAGGAATATCAAAAAGAGGTACGCAGCCAGTTGGCCGATGCGCAACTGCGCAGCCTGACCCTGGAGCAGCAACTCACCTCGGCCGGGTTCGACCTGCAGCACAGCGAAATCAACGCCCCGGCGGATGGCATTGCGGTCAATCTCAGCGTGCACACCGAGGGCGCCGTGGTCCGCGCCGGCGAAACCCTGCTGGAAATCGTGCCCCAGGGCACGCGCCTGGAAGTGGAAGGGCACCTGCCGGTACACCTGGTGGACAAGGTCGGCACGCACCTGCCGGTGGACATCCTCTTCACCGCCTTCAACCAGAGCCGCACGCCCCGGGTGCCGGGGGAGGTCAGCCTGATTTCCGCGGACCAGATGCTCGATGAAAAGACCGGTGCGCCTTACTACGTGCTGCGCACCACGGTCAGCGAAGCGGCCTTGGAAAAACTCCATGGGCTGGTGATCAAGCCGGGCATGCCCGCCGAGATGTTCGTGCGCACCGGCGAGCGCTCGTTGCTCAATTACCTGTTCAAGCCGCTGCTCGACCGTGCCGGCTCGGCGCTGACCGAGGAATGAGCATGAAACCCGTGTTTATTGCCTTGCTGTTGACCTGCGCCAGTGCCCAGGCGGCCATGGGCCCGTTCGATGTGTACGAGCAGGCCCTGCGTAACGATCCGGTGTTTCTCGGTGCGATCAAGGAGCGCGACGCCGGCCTGGAAAACCGCACCATCGGCCGCGCCGGGCTACTGCCCAGGCTGTCGTACAACTACAACAAGGGCCGTAACAACTCCCAGGCCACCTTGCCAGACGGGCGCGGTGGCAATTATCACGACGACCGTAACTACAACAGCTACGGCTCCACCTTCAGCCTGCAACAGCCGCTGTTCGACTACGAGGCCTACGCCAACTACCGCAAGGGCGTGGCCCAGGCGCTGTTTGCCGATGAAAGCTTTCGTGACAAGAGCCAGGCGTTGCTGGTGCGGGTGCTGACCTACTACACCCAGGCCTTGTTCGCCCAGGACCAGATCGACATCGCCCGCGCCAAGAAGAAGGCCTTCGAGCAACAGTTCCAGCAGAACCGGCACTTGTTCCAACAGGGCGAGGGCACTCGCACGGACATTCTGGAAGCCGAATCGCGCTACGAGCTGGCCACCGCCGAAGAGATCCAGGCGCTGGATGAACAGGACGCGTCCTTGCGCGAGCTGGGCGCCTTGATCGGCGTACAGAGCGTCGACATCCACGACCTGGCGCCACTGAACCAGGGTTTTGCCGCGTTCACCCTGACCCCGGCCAACTACGACACCTGGCATGAGCTGGCGATCAGCAACAACCCCACGCTGGCCTCCCAGCGCCAGGCCCTGGAAGTGGCGCGTTATGAAGTGGAGCGCAACCGTGCCGGGCATCTGCCCAAGGTCACGGCGTATGCCAGTTCGCGCCAGCAGGAATCCGACAGCGGTAACACTTACAACCAGCGCTACGACACCAACACCATTGGCGTCGAAGTCAGCCTGCCGCTGTATGCCGGTGGTGGCGTCTCGGCCTCCACCCGCCAGGCCAGCCGCGCCATGGAGCAGGCCGAGTACGAGCTTGAGGGCAAGACCCGGGAAACCCTGATCGAACTGCGCCGGCAGTTCAGCGCCTGCCTGTCGGGGGTGAGCAAATTGCGCGCGTATCAGAAAGCCCTGGTATCAGCCGAAGCGCTGGTGGTGTCGACCAGGCAAAGCATCCTCGGCGGCGAGCGGGTCAACCTCGACGCCTTGAACGCCGAGCAGCAGCTCTACAGCACCCGGCGCGACCTGGCCCAGGCGCGGTATGACTACCTGATGGCCTGGACCAAGTTGCACTACTACGCGGGCAACCTGCGCGATACCGATCTGGCCAAAGTGGATGAAGCGTTCGGCCCGATGAAATAAGCCGCCATAACAACAATAAGGAGGGTTTCAATGCTCTGCGACTCACACCGTTTCAAACCGCTTGCCGCCGGTTCCTTGCTGCTGGTGTCCGTTGCGGCGCAGGCTGCCTATACCGAGGCCGGTCAACCGGGGAACGCCGCCAGTTGGCGTTCCGCCGAATTCCAGAGCGACTGGGGGCTGGGCCGCATGAAGGCGGATGAAGCTTACGCCGCTGGTATCACGGGTAACGGGGTGAAGATCGGTGCGCTGGACTCAGGTTTCGATCCCGACCACCCGGAAGCCGCCAAGGATCGCTATCACGCCGTCACCGCCAATGGCAGTTACGTCGATGGCCGCCCCTTCAGCACCAGCGGCGCGCTCAACCCCAACAATGACTCCCACGGCACCCATGTCACCGGCACCATGGGCGCAGCCCGTGATGGCGTCGGCATGCACGGCGTGGCCTATAACGCGCACATCTTCGTGGGCAATACCAACGCCAACGACAGCTTTCTGTTTGGTCCGACCCCAGACCCCAAGTACTTCAAGGCGGTGTACAGCGCCCTGGTGGATTCCGGCGTGCGCGCCATCAACAACAGTTGGGGCAGCCAACCCAAGGATGTCAGCTACCAGACCCTGGGTGATCTGCACGCCGCCTACGCCCAGCATTACAACCAGGGCACCTGGCTGGATGCGGCGGCGGACGTGGCCAAGGCCGGTGTCATCAACGTGTTCAGTGCCGGCAACAGTGGTTACGCGAATGCCAGCGTGCGCTCGGCGTTGCCGTATTTCCAGCCGGAACTGGAGGGGCACTGGCTGGCGGTATCGGGGCTGGATAAAGCCAATAGCCAGAAATACAACAAATGCGGCATCGCCCAGTACTGGTGCATTTCTACGCCGGGCGCGCTGATCAACAGTACCGTTCCCGGCGGTGGCTACGGCGTGAAGTCCGGCACCTCAATGTCGGCACCGCATGCCACGGGTGCGTTGGCATTGGTGATGGAACGTTATCCCTACATGACCAACGAACAGGCGTTGCAGGTGCTGCTGACCACCGCCACGCAGCTCGATGGTTCGATTACCCAGGCGCCCAACACCACGGTGGGTTGGGGCGTACCGGACCTGGGCCGGGCCATGCACGGTCCGGGGCAGTTACTCGGGCCGATGAACGTCAGCCTCGCGGCCGGGCAGGGCGATGTCTGGAGCAATGGCATTTCCGACCAGGCCCTGCTCCAGCGCCAGGCGCAAGACGCCGCCGAGCACAGCGCCTGGCAGCAGACCCTGATCGACAAGGGCTGGCAAAACGGTGTGGGCGCCGCTGCCAGCCAGCAGGACCAGACCGATTACGCGGTCGGCACAGCACGCGACCAGGCGGCCGCGACACGGATTTATGAAGGCAGCCTGATCAAGTCCGGTGCAGGCACGCTGGTACTCGACGGCGACAGCACCTATCGCGGTGCGACCACCGTCAACGGCGGGCTGCTGGCGGTCAACGGTTCACTGACGTCTGCGGTGACCGTCAATGACCGCGGCACATTGGGCGGTTCCGGACGGATCGGCGCGCTGTCGGTCAACACGGGGGGACGAGTGGCGCCGGGCAATTCGGTGGGCACCTTGCAGGTGGCGGGTGACGTGAACCTGGGCGCGGGTTCCACCTATGCGGTGGAGCTCACGCCCACCAGTAGCGACCGTATCGTCGCCGGGGGCAAGGCGATCCTGGGCGGCGGCAACGTGAGCCTGGCGTTGGAAAACAGCCCGACCCTGCTCAGCGGCGCACAGGCGCAAAGCCTGATCGGCCGCCAGTACAGCATCCTTCAGGCGGCGGGTGGCATCCAGGGCCGATTTGGCCAGGTGTTGCCCGGCTACCTGTTCCTCGGTGGCACCCTGGGTTACGCCGCCAATGGCGTGCAATTGGACGTGGTCCGCAGCGCCGCCACGTTTGCCAGCGTCGCGGCGACCCGCAACCAACGCAATGTGGCGATCGCCGCCGAGCAACTGGGCGCGGGCAACCCGGTGTATGAAAGCATCCTGCAGTCCGATTCCGTCGAGGTGGCGCAACAAGGCTTGCAGCAACTGTCCGGTGAAATCTACCCGGCCATCGGCGCCATGCTGATCAACGACAGCCTGCAAGTGCGCGACGCCGTGGGCGAGCGCTTGCGCCACGTGCCGGTCACTGCTGAAAGCAACCTGTGGCTCAAGGCACTCGGTGCCTGGGGCAAGCGCGACAGCCGCAGCGAAACGGCGGGTTCCACCACGTCCCTCGGTGGCCTGCTGGGCGGGGTCGATGGTGCGCTGGACGAGCAGACGCGCGTGGGCCTGGTCGCCGGTTACAGCGACAGCTCATTGAATATGGGCAGCGGCACGCATGCCTCGGCGTCCATCGACAGCTATCACCTCGGCGCGTATGTCGGGCGCGAGCTGGGTGATTGGCGCATCAGTGCCGGTGGCGCCTACAGCTGGCATCGTGGTGACGTGACGCGCGACCTGCACTACGGCGCGGTCAGCGGCAAGCAGAAAGCCAAACTGGAGGCGCGCACGGCGCAACTGTTCTCCGAAGCCGCCTACCGGATCAACCTGCAACCCTTGGCGCTGGAGCCGTTCGCCAACCTGGCCTATGTGCACCTGGACAGTGACGGCTTCCACGAAAAAGGCGACGCCGCCGCGCTTGAGCGTGGCAGTGATCGCCGGGACGCCGTGCTCGGCACCCTTGGCGTGCGTGCGTTGAAAACCATTGCCCTGAACGATCACCAGCCACTGCAGCTTTCCGCTTCGCTGGGCTGGCAACACAGCCTCACCGCCGTCGAATCCGCAGAGCACCTGGCGTTTGTCGCCGGTGGACCGTCATTCGCCGTGGGCAGTTCACCCTTGCTGCGGGACGCCGCGCTGGTCGGCGTGCAGGCCAGCCTGGCGTTGAGCCCCGCCATGCGGGTCAACCTTGATTACAACGGCCAATTGGGTGGACGGGAGAAAACCCAGGGGGTGGGGCTGAGCCTCAACTGGCAGTTCTGAAGCGACTTACACACGTTCAATAAGAAAACTAAGGAAGGTCAGCGTGAACAAAAGCAAGTCAGGGTTAACAACCGCCATCCACACCGCCTTGGGCTACCCGCTCAACGCGACCCGCAGCGCGCCATACGGTGCCTTGCTGTGCTGCCTGGCAAGCCTGGGAACCGCCCAGGCCGCACCCTATGTGGAAACCGGCAAGCTGGGTGACGCCGCCAGCTGGCGCAGCACTGAATTCAAGGCCGACTGGGGCCTGGGCGCCGTGCATGCCGACGCCGCGTATGCCGCGGGCTATACCGGCAAGGGGGTCAAGCTGGGGATCTTCGACCAGCCGGTGTACGCCCAGCATCCGGAGTTCGCCAGCCCCGGCAAAGTCGTGACGATTGTCACTGAGGGCATACGCCAGTACACCGACCCGTATATCCCGGTGAAGGCCGGCGATGCGTTTCGTTATGACGGCACGCCGTCGCTGGGCTCCAACGGCAAGCTGGGCAACCACGGCACCCATGTCGGCGGTATCGCCGCGGGCAATCGCGATGGCGGGCCGATGCATGGCGTGGCGTTCGATGCGCAAATCATCAGCGCCGAGAACGGCGACCCAGGCCCGGAAGACGGCATCATCCTTGGCAACGATGGCGCGGTGTACAAGGCCGGCTGGGACGCATTGGTCGCCAGTGGCGCACGGATCATCAACAACAGTTGGGGCATCGGCATCGGTGACCAGTACGCCAAGGGTGGGCGCGACCCGGCGTTCCCGAATTTCACGGTCAATGAAGCGCAGGCGCAGTTCAATAACATCCGGCCGATCCTCGGTACGATCGCCGGGGGCGCCTACCAGGGCGCCATCGACGCGGCCCGCAGCGGCGTACTGACGATCTTCGCCGCCGGCAACGACTACAACCGCAACAACCCGGATGCGATTTCCGGGCTGGCGTACTTTGTGCCCGAGATTGCGCCCAACTGGCTGTCCGTCGCGGCCTTGCAGCAGAACCCGGACACGGCGAGCGCCGACCCATATGTGATCAGTACGTTCTCCTCGCGTTGCGGCTACGCGGCGAGCTTCTGCGTGTCGGCCCCCGGTACCAGGATCTACAGTTCCGTCATCAATGGCACCAACCTGGACAACCTCACCACCGACTATGCCAACTTCAACGGCACCTCCATGGCCGCGCCCCACGTGGCCGGCAGCGCGGCCGTGCTGATGCAGCGTTTTGCGTACATGAGCGGCGACCAGATCTCGACACTGCTCAAGACCACCGCCACCGACCTCGGCGCACCGGGCATCGACTCGCTGTATGGCTGGGGCATGATCAACCTGGGCAAAGCCATCAATGGCCCAGGCATGTTTGTCACGGCCGAGGACATCCCGGCCGAGTTCCGCATCGACGGCGCCTATGGCAGCGGCCAGTTTGTCGCGGATCTGCCGGGCGTGGGCGCGGTGGTCGATGCCGGCAAACCGACACAGCGGCTGTGCAACGATGTGCATTGCGGGCTGGATGTGTGGAGCAATGACATCGCCGGACACGGCGGCTTGACCAAACAAGGTATCGGCACCTTGGTGCTCACCGGCTCCAGCACCTACAGCGGCCCGACGCTGGTCAACCAGGGCCTGCTGGCCATCAACGGCTCAGTCATTTCGAACGTCACCGTCAGCCAGAGTGGGGTGGTTGGGGGGAGCGGGCGCATCGGTTCGCTGTTGGCGAAAAACGGCGGCACCGTTGCGCCGGGCAATTCCATCGGCACGCTGAACGTGGCCGGGGACGTCACCTTTGAGCCCGGGTCGACCTATGCCGTGGAGCTGTCGCCCACCAACAGCGATCGCATTGTGGCGGGAGGCACTGCCACCTTGAACGGCGGCACGGTGACCCTCGCGCTGGAAAACAGCCCGACACTGCTCAGCGGTGCCCAGGCGCAAAGCCTGATCGGGCGCCAGTACAACATCCTGCAAGCCGCCGGCGGCATTACCGGCAGTTTTGGCGCGGTGCTGCCCAACTACCTGTTCCTTGGCGGCAACCTGAATTACGCGGCCAACGGCGTGCAACTGGACGTGGCGCGTAACGCCAACAGTTTTGCCAGCGTGGGCGCCACGGACAACCAGCGCGCCGTGGCCAGCGCCGCTGAGCAACTGGGCGCGGGCAACGCCGTGTATGAAAGCCTGCTGTCGGCGCCGAACGCGGCATCGGCGCAAGGGGCTTTCCAGCAGCTGTCTGGAGAAATCTACCCGGCATTGGAAACGGCCTTGGTCAACGACAGCCGCTACGTGCGTGAAGCCGTGGGCGAGCGCCTGCGCAATGGCGAGATGGGCGCACCCAGCGAGACGCTCGACAGCCGTGGCAACGTGTGGGTGAAGGCCCTGGGCGCCTGGGGCAAGACCGACAGTCGCAGCGATACGGCCGGCTATACCACGTCCGTCGGCGGCATGCTCGCCGGGGTGGACGGTGCGCTCGACGAGGCCACGCGCATCGGTCTGGTCGCCGGTTACAGCGACACGTCACTCAACATGGGCAGCGGTACCCATTCCCGTGCTTCGGTCGACAGCTATCACTTCGGTGCGTACACCGGGCATGAGATCGGCGCCTGGCGCCTGAGCGGCGGCGCCACCTACAGCTGGCACCGCGCAGACGTGAAACGTGACCTGCAATACGGCGATGTTTCAGGCAAGCAGAAAGCCAAGGTTGATGCACGCAGCACCCAAGTGTTCGGCGAAGCGGCCTACCGGGTGACCCTGCAACCGCTGGCCCTGGAACCGTTCGCCAACCTGGCCTACGTGCACCTGGACAGCGATGGCGTGACCGAAAAAGGCGACGCTGCTGCACTCAAAAGTCGCGACGACAGCCGCGACCTGGTGCTAAGCACCCTGGGTATGCGTGCCTTGAAAACCTTCACCGTGAATGACCACCAGCAACTGGAGGTGTCCGGCACCCTGGGCTGGCAGCACAACCTCAGCAGCAATGACTCTGAACAGCACCTGGCGTTTGCCTCGGGCGGCCCGTCGTTTGCGGTGGAAAGTGCGCCGATGGTGCGTGATGCGGCGCTGGTCGGGGCGCGGGTGAGCCTGGCGTTAAGCAAGCAGGCGCGAGTGAACTTTGACTACAACGGCCTGCTGGCCAGCAAGGAAAAAGTCCATGGCGTCGGCTTGAGCCTGGACTGGGCGTTCTGAGGGTTCAGCGACCTTTGCGGGTGCCGGCACACCGGCACCCGCAGGTTTGGCTTTCTCGACAACTCCAACAAAAGAGAGGCACACCCCATGGGGATCTTTGACTATAAAAACCTCGGTGCCGAGGGCTCCAAGGCGTTGTTCGCCGATGCAATGGCGATCACGTTGTACACCTATCACAACCTGGATAACGGCTTTGCCGTGGGGTACCAGCACAATGGCCTAGGGCTTGGCCTGCCCGCCACGCTGGTCGGCGCATTGCTCGGCAGCACCGATTCCCAGGGCGTGATTCCCGGCATCCCGTGGAACCCGGATTCGGAAAAAGCCGCCCTGGACGCGGTGCACAAGGCCGGATGGACGCCGATCAGCGCCAGTGCCCTGGGCTACGGCGGCAAGGTCGATGCGCGAGGTACATTCTTCGGCGAAAAGGCCGGCTACACCACGGCCCAGGTCGAGGTGCTGGGCAAGTACGATGATGCCGGCAAGCTGCTGGAAATCGGCATTGGCTTTCGCGGCACCTCCGGACCACGAGAAACCCTGATCAGCGATTCTATCGGCGATCTGGTCAGCGACTTGCTCGCGGCCCTGGGGCCCAAGGACTATGCGAAGAACTACGCCGGCGAAGCCTTCGGTGGTTTGCTCAAAAATGTCGCCGACTACGCCAGCGCCCATGGCCTGAGCGGCAAGGATGTGGTGGTCAGTGGGCATAGCCTGGGTGGGTTGGCGGTCAACAGCATGGCCGACCTGAGCAACAGTAAATGGTCCGGCTTCTACAAGGACGCCAACTACGTGGCCTATGCCTCGCCGACCCAGAGTGCCGGCGACAAGGTGCTCAATATCGGCTACGAAAACGACCCAGTGTTCCGGGCCCTGGATGGCTCGTCCTTCAACCTGTCGTCCCTGGGCGTGCACGACACACCCCATGCGTCGACTACCGACAACATCGTCAGCTTCAACGACCACTATGCGTCGACGCTGTGGAATGTGATGCCGTTTTCCATCGTCAACCTGCCGACCTGGATCTCGCACCTGCCCACCGGCTATGGCGATGGCATGACGCGCATTCTGGAGTCGGGCTTCTACGAGCAGATGACCCGCGATTCCACGGTGATCGTGGCCAACCTGTCCGACCCGGCACGGGCCAACACCTGGGTGCAGGACCTCAACCGCAATGCCGAGCCGCACAAAGGCGATACCTTCATCATCGGCAGCGACGGCAATGACCTGATCCAGGGCGGCAAGGGCGTGGACTTTATCGAGGGGGGCAAGGGTAATGACACCATTCGCGACAACAGTGGGCACAACACCTTCCTGTTCAGCGGCCACTTCGGTAACGATCGGGTGATCGGCTATCAGCCCACGGACAAGCTGGTGTTCAAGGATGTGGCAGGCAGCGCTGACTTGCGTGACCATGCAAAAGTGGTCGGCGCGGATACGGTGCTCACCTTTGGCGCCGACTCAGTGACCTTGGTCGGCATCGGGCAAGGCGGCCTCTGGGCCGACGGTGTGAGTATCGGGTGAATGATGCTTATGGCGTTCAGCCAGCCAATCCCCCAGGAAGGCCTGGGGGATCGGCTGAATGCAGCGGCGTGGAAAATCCTTCGGTAAATAAATATCTACCTGGTTGTCGCGACGGATCGCTCGGTGTGCCTGCGTTTAACGATCAAGCGAGCCGTTTCGCGTGATGACGTGGGAGGAACCGAGCATGTCCCGATTGCGATTGTTGCTGTGCGCCCTGGTACTGCTGGGGTTGGCTGGGTGTGCGGTGTACCCGGCGTATCCTGGCCCGTGCTGCTATCACCCGTACTACCACTCGTACTATTACCATCCCTACTATCACCCGTACTACCACCCGTATTACCGCTATTAACCGAGCGATAATGCAAAAAAAGCCCCGCACTGCGGGGCTTTTCATTGTTATTTTTCTTTGATAACCGTCGCGACGTCGGCGGCTTTGACTCGGATGCGCTTGCCGGCGATATCGGTAAATTCGTAGAACCCGTCGGCGGTCTTGGCGTTGGGGGTGTCCTTGGTCAAATACTGCGTGCCATTTTGCAGCGTCACTACGGTTTGCGTTGCGCAACCGGCCAGTACCAGAAAAGTGAGTGCAACCAGCGGCAGCCCCAGATTCTTCATGTTCATAACCCTTACCTTGACCTTGAAAAGTCCCGCGCCAGAGGCGGCGGGCGACAAATGTTACGCCATCGATTCTCCCATCTGATCACTTTTATAAGAAAAGTTGCAGGTGCCATTTATCTATTACCGATTGCAACAGGGCATTTGGGACGGCACTCTGTATGCATAACCAGTATTCGATCAGCGCGTGAAATGGCCAACCCCCTCGACGATCCCCTGTATTACCTGCATAACTTCCGCCGAGTGCTGCTCTGGCTGGCACAGCGCAATGCCGATTTGCTCGACCCGGACGAACAGCTTTTTATTCAGCAATTTGACAGGTTGCCGCAGGCGTCCCAGGCGCTTTTGGTGCGTATGGTGATGCGCAAGGGCGTGCATTTTCGGGCCGGCAAGCTCAATTACCTGGAGATTGGTTGCCCCCATGCCGCTGCCGGGCCGCTGATGGAACTGGGTTGGGTGGACGATCAGTACCTACTGGCCTTTGAAGAGCTGTTCGCCGTGCTGCAAAAAGGTGAAATCCTGGCCGCGTTCAAGCCCTGGATAGACCAGCCCAAAGGCAAGAAAACCGATTGGCTGGAAGGGCTGTCGGCGCAATTCATGGACAGCCGCAGCTTTGCCACCTGGTGCCCCGAGCTGGCCGACAGGTTGTTCAGCCTCACTGTGATGGAGCTGTGCGACCGTCTGCGCCTGATGTTCTTCGGCAACCTGCATCAGGACTGGTCCGAGTTTGTATTGGCTGACCTGGGCATCTACACCTATGAAAAGGTCGAGTTCTGCGCCGAATCCCGTGGTTTGCGCCATCGTGACGATGTGCAGGGGTATCTGTTCCTGCACCACTGCCAGCAGGCCTTCGATGCCGGTGAGCCGCTGGAAGATGTACTGGCCGGGGTTGCCACGCTGGACACCGATAACCCCTGGCTGGAAAAACGCCGCGCCAAGCTGTTGTTCCAGATTGGTCAATATTGCGAGCGCACTGCCGAGCTGGCCGTGGCGGAGCGCATTTACCGGAACTGCACCTACCCCGGTGCCCGCTCACGGTTGATCCGCGTGCTGGAGCGCCAGGAGGATTACGCCCAGGCCATGGCCCTGGCGAACACGGCCCAACAGGCCCCGGAAAGCGCCGCCGAACAGCAGCACTTGCTGCGTGTCATCCCACGCCTGCGCCGCAAACTGGGCGAGCCGGCATTGCCCAAGGTCAAGCCACGGCCGGTCACGCGCCTGGATCTGGCCCTCACTCCGCCGGAACCCTTGATGTCGGTGGAGTACTGCGTGCAGGCGCACCTTAGCGAGCCGGATGGGCCGGTGCATTACGTGGAAAACGGCCTGATCAACTCGTTGTTCGGCCTGCTGTGCTGGGACGTGATTTTTGCGCCGTTGCCGGGTTCGTTTTTCCACCCGTTCCAGCGCGGCCCCGCCGACCTGCACAGCGCGGATTTTCACCAGCGCCGTGCGCCGCTGTTCGCCGCGTGTTTCGAGCAACTGCAGGACGAGCGCTACAAAACCACTCTCCGCCAACGCTACCGCGACAAATGGGGCATCCAGTCGCCCTTCGTGTTCTGGAACCTGCTCAGCGAAGAGCTGCTGGAGCAGGCCCTGGCCTGTTTGCCCGCCGAGCACCTGCGCTACTGGTTCGAGCGGCTGCTGCTGGACATCCGCGCCAATCGCGCCGGCATGCCCGACCTGATCCAGTTCTGGCCCGCGCAAAAGACCTACCGCATGATCGAGGTGAAAGGCCCCGGCGATCGCCTGCAAGACAACCAGCTGCGCTGGCTGGAGTTCTGCGGCGAGTACCAGATGCCGGTGACGGTCTGCTATGTGCGCTGGGCACAATCCGCTTGAGCTACACCGTCGCGGTGCGGGCGCTGTGCGAGTTCACGGCCAAGGTCGGTGACCTCGACCTGCGCTTCACACCGTCGCCGAGTGCCCAGGAAGGCATCGCCGGCCACCGTACCGTAGCGTCGCGGCGCAGTCAGCACTACCAGAATGAAGTGGCGCTGGAGGGGCAATACCAGCAGCTCACGGTGCGGGGCAGGGCGGACGGCTATGACCCGGATGCCAACCGCCTTGAAGAAGTGAAGACCTATCGCGGTGACCTCGATGCCCAGCCCGCCAACCATCGGCAATTGCACTGGGCCCAGGTCAAGGTGTATGGCTGGTTGATGTGCCGCAAACTCGGGCTCGCGCAAATCGACCTCGCGCTGGTGTACTTCGATATCGTCGGTGAGGGCGAAACCTTGCTCAACCAGCGCTTTCAAGCCAGTGAACTGGAGCCGTTCTTCAACCAGCAATGCGCGCTGTTCCTCGGCTGGGCCGAGCAGGAAATGCAACACCGCGCAGCGCGCAACGACGCCGCGCAGACCCTGGCGTTCCCCCATGCGGATTTTCGCCCTGGCCAGCGCTCACTGGCCGAGTCGGTGTACAAGGCAGTCAGCACCGGCCGCTGCCTGATGGCCCAGGCACCGACCGGCATTGGCAAGACCATCGGCACGATTTTCCCGTTGCTCAAGGCCCTGGCGCCCCAGCAATTGGACACGTTGTTCTTCCTCACCGCCAAGACTCCCGGCCGCAAACTCGCCCTGGACGCCGCCCAAGTGCTGTATGCCAGCAGCCCCGGCTTGCCGTTGCGTGTGCTGGAACTGGTGGCGCGGGACAAAGCCTGCGAGCACCTGGACAAAGCCTGTCATGGCGACTCCTGCCCATTGGCCAAGGGCTTCTACGACCGCTTGCCTGCCGCGCGCATCGCCGCGTCCAAGGTGCGTCTGCTCGACCAGCGCAACCTGCGTGACGTGGCCCTGGCCCATCAGGTCTGCCCGTATTACCTGAGCCAGGAAATGGCGCGCTGGGCTGACCTGGTGGTCGCTGACTACAACTACTACTTCGACTTTGGCGCCATGCTGTTCAGCCTGGCCCAGCTCAACCAATGGCGTGTAGCGGTGCTGGTGGATGAGGCCCACAATCTGGTCGAACGGGCGCGTTCGATGTACAGCGCCAGCCTCGACCAGTACCACCTCAAGACCCTGCGCGACAGCGCCCCGCAGCCGTTGAAGAAACCCTTGCAGCGCCTCAACCGTGAGTGGAACGCGCTGCACAAGGACCAGCTTGCGCCGTACCAGGCCTACGCCGCCCGCCCGGACAAACTGTTGCAGGCCCTGAGCCTGTGCGTCAGCGCCATGGGCGAATACTTCAACGAGCACCCCGAGTCCCTCAGCGGCGACCTGCAGGCCTTCTATTTCGATGTGCTGCAATTTGCCAAGGTGGCGGAGCTGTTCAACGAGCACTTCATTTTCGACATCAGCAAGCGCCAGCTCAGCGGCAAACGCAGCAGTTCCACCCTGTGCCTGCGTAATGTGGTGCCCGCCGAATTCATCCGCCCGCGATTGACGGCTGCCCGCAGCAGCGTGCTGTTTTCCGCGACCCTGAGCCCCCGACATTATTACGCCAACTTGCTGGGTTTGCCGGCGGATACGGCGTGGGTCGATGTGGAGTCACCGTTCAAGGCCGAGCAGTTGCAGGTGCGCATCGTCGCTGAAATCTCCACGCGCTTTGTGCACCGCCAGGCCTCGCTGGAGCCAATCGTCGAGCTGATTGCCCGCCAGTACACGCAACAACCTGGCAACTACCTGGCGTTTTTCTCAAGCTTTGATTACCTGCAACAGGTTGCGCAGTTGCTCGCCGAGCGACATCCGCAGATCGTGCTGTGGCAGCAGTCACGCGGCATGGCCGAGGCCGAGCGCCAGGCGTTCCTCGACCAGTTCACCGAACACAGCCAGGGCATCGGCTTTGCCGTGCTGGGCGGCGCATTTGGCGAGGGCATCGACTTGCCGGGGGCACGCTTGATCGGTGCGTTCATTGCCACCCTCGGGTTGCCGCAACTGAACCCGGTCAATGAACAGATGAAACTGCGCATGGGCGCGATCTTCGGCGCTGGCTACGACTACACCTACCTGTATCCCGGCCTGCAGAAAGTGGTGCAGGCGGCGGGGCGGGTGATCCGTAGCCAGCAGGACCGTGGCGTGGTGATGCTGATCGATGACCGTTTCGGCGAAGGCCAGGTACGCCAGTTGTTGCCGCGCTGGTGGGCGCTGGCTTGAGTTTTTCCTGCCATCAATGAGGCTGGTGCCGGAGTCGGTCCTCCCGCACCCGGCGTTGCTCTAACCGGAGCGGGTCAACGCGCTGATGCTCGGGTTTCCAGGGAAAACGTAAAGGTTGCGCCTCGGCCAGGGCGGTCCACCAGGCTGATGCTGCGCCCGTGCAGTTGCAGGATGCGGTGCACGATTCGCAGGCCCAACCCCCCGTCGCGCCGGGCGCCGCCAATGGTGAATGCGCGCAGGAACAGGCCTTCGCGTAATTCGGCGTCGATGCCCGGGCCGCTATCGCTGACGGTGACGGCTACCGCATGGGTTTGAGGCGACAGGATGACCTCGATTTCGCCGTTCACCGGGGTATGCCGCAGGGCATTGTCCAGCAGGTTGGTCAGCACCCGTTCGATCAACCCCAGGTCTGCCTGCACCGTCGGCACCTGCGGCGGCAGGCTCGCCGTCAGCGTGATGCCGCGTGCCTCGGCAGTCAGTTCGAATTTCTGGAAGATGTCCTGCACCAGGTCCGGCAATGAAAAACCTTCGATCACCGGCTGCACTAAGCCATGCTCCAGGCGCACCAGTTCCAGCAGCGATTGCGCCAGGCCGCCGACTTTACGGCTCTGGTCTAAAGCAATCCCGAGGTAGCGACGGCGCTCTTCCGGGCTGAGGCTGGCATCCTTGAGCGACAGGGTTTCCAGGTAACCGTGCAACGAGGCCAGCGGTGTGCGCAGGTCATGGGAGATATTCGCGACCATTTCCCGGCGTTCCTGGTCCTGGTGGGTGATGGCGCGCCACTGTTCACCCAGGCGGTTTTCCATTTGCACGAAGGCGTGGTCCAGCACGGCGATTTCATCGCCGCTGGCGAGTGGCACTGCGACGGATTCTGCCGGTTTGGGCGCGCCATTGATGTCGAACTGGCCAACCTTGTCAGTGAGTTGACGCAGCGGTCGGGTGATCCAGGCAAACGCGATCAGGCCGGCCATCAGGCAGAGCAGGGCAACCAGGCCGATGGACCACAGGGCGATCTTCAAGGCCATGCCGGTGGCGTCCTTGGCGTCGTACGCATCGTGGGCTTCACCGAGCAGGACCACATACAGGAACCCGGTCTGCTGCCCGCCGGCGGTGAGTGGCGCGGCGCTGAATACCTTGCGCCCATCGACGCTGCGCGGGTCGTCTCCGAGGATCGGCAGCATGAAGCCCGCGAGGAAGCGCCGGATGGGCGCCAGGTCGACCTTGTCACGCAACAGGTGGCCGCTGGGTGCGGCGTTGCCGACCACGCGGCCGTCGATGTCGAGCAGGTACACCTCGACGCTGGGGTTGACCAGCATCAACTGGCTGAACAGGTTGCGCACGGCGTCGGGCTTGAGGCCGTCGGCGTCCATCAATTGGGTGTCGCGGGCGATGTGCGCCGCGAGATCGCGGGACAGGCCTTGCACCACCTCCAGCTCGTGCATGCGGTTGGAACGAACCTGCAGCCACGCCGAGGTGCCGCTGCAGATCAACAGCAGTACCGCGAACACCAGCGACAGGCGCTGGGTGAGGGTGAGCTTCATGGCGGGCTCTCGGCAAACTTATAGCCACGGCCCCACACCGTGAGGATGCGCGCCGGGTTGGCCGGGTCGGCTTCGACCTTGGCCCGCAGGCGGTTGATGTGGGTGTTGACCGTGTGTTCATAGCCTTCGTGGCTGTAGCCCCACACCGCGTTGAGCAAGTCCATGCGCGAGAACACTTTGCCCGGTTGGCGCGCGAAGAAGTACAGCAGGTCGAATTCCCGTGGGGTAAGGTCCAGGCGCTGGCCTTGCAGGGTGGCGTCACGGGTCAGCGGGTTGATGAACAATTGGCCGAGGTCGAGGCTGCCGGCGTCCATCTTCAGGTTGCGCGCCATGGCGTCGACCCGGCGCAGCAACGCTTTCACCCGGGCCACCAGTTCCGGCATGGAAAACGGCTTGGCCAGGTAATCATCCGCGCCCAGCTCCAGGCCTAGGATGCGGTGCAGTTCGCTGGAGCGTGCGCTGGTGATGATGATCGGGGTGTAGCGCGTCATGGCACGGGCGCGCCGACAGATCTCCAGGCCATCCACGCCGGGCAGCATCAGGTCGAGGATCAGCGCATCCCAGCCGCCTTGCTCCAGCAGGCGCAGGCCTTCATTGCCATCGGCGCTGTGCACCACGTCGAACTGTTCATCACGCAGGTGCAGGCAGATCAGGTCGGCGATATGGGCATCGTCCTCGACCACCAGGACACGTTTGGGCTGATCCATGTAAGAGAAACCTTCGCTTGTAGTTCGCGCATTGTGCGGCTTTTGCAACAGTGTAGTTATCACGAATTGTTTAACTCTGCGTGAGGATTCCGCGACCGTAAACAGCCCAAGATTCCCTCACTTCAAAGAGGGAAAGCACCATGTACTCACGCCGACAAATACTCCTGGCCAGTGGCGGCCTGGGTGTCGCCGTCCTGGCGGGCGGCCTGCTCAAGCAACTCAATAGGGTCGCTGACGCCGAAGCCGCCGAAACCTTCGAGGTCAGCCACACCGACGCGCAATGGCACAGCCTGCTCACCGACGAGCAATACGCGATCCTGCGCGAAGAGGGCACCGAACGCCCCTACAGCAGCGCGCTCAACGATGAACACCGTGCCGGTACGTTTGCCTGTGCCGGTTGCGCGCTGCCGCTGTTTGCCTCGGCCACCAAGTTCAACAGCCACACCGGCTGGCCCAGTTTCTGGCAACCGCTGGAGAACGCGGTGGCCAGCCGTACCGATACGTCCTACGGCGTGCTGCGCAAGGAAATCCACTGCCGTCGCTGTGGCGGCCACCAGGGGCACGTGTTCGATGATGGCCCGCCACCCACCGGCCTGCGCTACTGCATGAACGGCGCCGCCATGACGTTCGCGGCGGCGTAAGCCAATGTCTTTTTCTTATAAGGGTCCATCCCATGTGGCTTCTGGTTCTCGCGTACCTGGGCGGCGTGCTGACAATCGTCAGTCCGTGCATCCTGCCTGTTCTGCCTTTTGTCTTCGCTCGCACCGGGCAGCCGTTTTTGCGCAGTGGCTTGCCGCTGTTAGCGGGGATGGCGGTGACATTCGCCCTGGTGGCCTCGCTGGCGGCGGTGGGCGGCGGTTGGGTGGTGCAGGTCAATCAATACGGGCGCTGGCTCGCGTTGCTGTGCGTTGCCCTGTTCGGACTCACGTTGTTGTTGCCGCAACTGTCGGAACGCCTGACGCGCCCGTTGGTGGCCGCCGGCAGTCGCTTGTCGCAAGCCGCCGGGGCCGATGCCCGGCCGCGGCCGGGCGCGTCGTTCCTGATCGGCGTGGCCACCGGGCTGCTGTGGGCACCGTGCGCCGGGCCGATCCTGGGGCTGGTGCTCACCGGCGCGGCGCTGCAGGGCGCCAGCATCGGTACTACCTTGCTCTTGCTGGCTTACGCCGCCGGTGCTGCCACCTCCCTCGCGCTGGCGTTGCTGGTCGGCGGTAAGGTCTTTGGTTTCATGAAGAAGTCCCTCGGTGCCGGCGAATGGCTGCGCCGGGGCCTGGGTGGGTTGATGCTGGCCGGTGTGGCCGCGATTGCGCTGGGCCTCGACACGGGCGTGCTGTCGCGGCTGTCGACCGCGTCCACCGGTGGCCTGGAACAAAGCCTGGTGGATCGCCTGAGCGCCAAGCCGGTGAAGCCGGGCGGGGCGATGATGATGGCCGCCAATCACGGCGACACCTTGCCGATCGAAGGCGCGCTGCCGCCCCTCGACGGTGCCGTGCAATGGCTCAACAGCCCGCCACTGACCACCGAAGCACTCAAGGGCAAGGTGGTGTTGGTGGATTTCTGGACCTACTCCTGCATCAACTGCCTGCGCACCTTGCCGTATGTAAAGGCCTGGGCCGAGAAATACCGCGACCAGGGCCTGGTGGTGATCGGCGTGCATGCGCCGGAGTTCGCCTTTGAGCGCGACGTGAACAACGTCACCCAGGCCATGAAGGACCTGGGCATCACTTACCCTGTGGCCATCGACAACAACTACAAGATCTGGCGCGCGTTCAACAACCAGTACTGGCCGGCCCATTACTTCGCCGATGCCAAGGGCCAGATTCGCTACCACCACTTCGGTGAAGGCGACTACGCCGAGTCGGAGCGGGTGATCCAGCAGTTGTTGCGTGAAGCCGGCGCGAAGAACGTCGCGGGCGGCTTGATCGAAGCCGATGCCAAGGGCGTGCAACAAGCGCCGGACATGAACGAGGTGCAGTCGCCGGAAACCTACCTGGGTTCGCAGCGCGCCGAAAACTTCGTCAAGTCCGGCCCCCTGGCACTCAACCAGTGGACCCTGCAAGGCCAATGGAACGTCGGCGGCCAGCAAGCCACCCTCGACCAGGCCGGTGGGCGCATCGTCTACCGCTTCCACGCCCGCGACCTGCACCTGGTGCTCGGCCCGGGCGCCGACGGCAAGCCGGTGCGTTTCAAGGTCACGATCGACGGCCAGGCTCCGGGCGGTGCCCATGGCACCGACGTCGCACCGGATGGCAGCGGCACGGTCACCGAACAGCGTTTGTACCAGCTGGTGCGTCAGCCGGGCGCCGTGCAGGACCGCACCTTCACCATTGAATTCCTTGACCCCAACGTGTCGGCGTATGCCTTCACCTTTGGTTAACCCGGAGTGCCTGCCATGAATGTATTCAAATACCTGCCAGTCCTGGCCTTCGCAGCGTTCGTCGGTCAAAGCCTGGCCTTTTCCTTTGGCGCTGCCGCCGACGACGCCGTGGTGATCGCGCCACCCGCCCTGGACCTGCCCGCCGAAGCTGGCAACCTGCAAACCGCTGTGTTCGCCGGCGGCTGTTTCTGGGGTGTTCAAGGGGTGTTCCAGCATGTGCAAGGCGTGAAGAACGCCGTGTCCGGCTACGATGGCGGCGCTGCAAGCACAGCGCAATATGAGTCCGTCAGCGACGGCAACACCGGCCACGCCGAAGCGGTTTCTGTCACCTACGACCCGAGCAAAATCAGCTTCGGCAAACTGCTGCAGATCTATTTCTCGGTGGCCCACAACCCCACCGAACTCAACCGCCAGGGCCCCGACACCGGCACCCAGTACCGTTCGGCGATCTTTGCGCAGAACGCCGAACAGCAAAACGTCGCCCAGGCCTACATCGCCCAGTTGGACGCCGCCAAGTCTTTCGACAAACCCATCGTCACTAAAATCGAGATGGGCAAGGTGTTCTACCCGGCGGAGTCCTATCATCAGGACTTCCTCACCGAGAACCCGTCCTACCCCTACATCGTGATCAATGACCTGCCTAAAGTGGCGCAACTCAAAAAGCTGTTCCCCGACCAATACCGCGCCGAGCCGGTGCTGGTGAAAAACCAGTAACCGCGGTTGTGGATTACACAACCTCCAGGTACGAGCTATGAATCGCCCGCGCCAACTCGCGCACGGTGTCGATAAATTCCGTGAGACGGCTGTGCAAGCCGTCTTCAAGGATTTCATCAATCCCCGTATACCGCAGCCGCGCCTCGAACTCCGCCGCCAGGCGCTGCGCCGTGCGCCCATAACTGCCAGGCAGGTCCGCCAGGATATGGCTCAACTCCTCGATGCACGCATGCAACGAGCGCGGCACATCGCTGCGCAACAGCAGTAATTCGGACACGGAACGGGCGTTCAACGCGTTCGGGTACAGCTCCGTATACGCCTCGAAGGACGACAACGCGCGTAGCAGGGCGCTCCACTGGTAATAACCGCGTGCCGACAAGTCACTGACTTCTTCCGATTCCTCGCCGAACATCTCGTAGCGCGCATCCAGCAAACGCAGGGTGTTGTCGGCACGCTCGACAAAGGTGCCGAGGCGAATGAACCGATAGGCGTCATTGCGCATGATCGTCCCGGAGGTTGCCCCACGAAACAGGTGCGAGCGCTGCTTGACCCAATCACAGAAGTGGCTGATGCCGTGTCGCGCCAGGCCGCCGGCGGCGATGCTGCGCATTTCCAGCCAGGTGGCGTTGAGGTTTTCCCACATGTCGGCGGTGATGCGCCCGCGTACGGCGTGAGCATTGCCACGGGCGGCGCGCAGGCAGTTGTAGATGCTGGCGGGGTTTTCTTCGTCGAGGGCGAAGAAGTGCAGCATGCGCTCGGCGTCCAGCTGTTTATGGCGTTCAAGGTAGCTGTCCAGGGTGCCGCTGCTGAGCAACGACATGGCCAGTTCGTCCAGACCGTCGCTGCGCCCGGCTTGTGGCATCAACGACAGCGAGTAACTGACTTCGAGCATGCGCGCCAGGTTTTCGGCACGCTCCAGGTAACGGGACATCCAGTACAGATCTGCGGCGGTTCTACTCAACATACTCAGCCCTCCACCACCCAGGTGTCCTTGGTTCCGCCGCCCTGCGACGAGTTGACGATCAACGAGCCTTCCTTCAATGCCACGCGGGTAAGCCCACCGGGCACCAGGCGGGTTTCCTTGCCCGACAGCACAAAGGGCCGCAGGTCGATATGCCGTGGGGCGATACCGTTTTCAACGAAGGTGGGGCAGGTGGACAGGCTCAACGTCGGTTGGGCAATGTAGGCGTGGGGACGCGCCTTGATGCGCTGGCGGAAGTCCTCGATCTCGGCGGCGCTGGAAGCCGGCCCGACCAGCATGCCGTAGCCACCGGAACCCTGGGTTTCCTTGACCACCAGTTCCGGCAGGTGAGCCAGTACATGGGACAGTTCATCGGGCTTGCGGCACTGGAAGGTCGGTACGTTTTGTAGCACCGGCTCTTCGTCCAGGTAGAAACGGATCATTTCCGGCACATAGGGGTAGATCGACTTGTCGTCCGCCACGCCGGTGCCGATGGCATTGGCCAGCACTACGTTGCCGGCGCAATAGGCCGCGACCAGGCCGGGGACGCCGAGCATCGACTCGGGGTTGAAGGCCTTGGGGTCGAGGAAGGCGTCATCGATGCGCCGGTAAATCACGTCGACCGGCTTGGGGCCGTCGGTGGTGCGCATGAACACCTTGAGGTCGTGCACGAACAGGTCGGCGCCTTCTACCAGTTCCACACCCATTTCCCGGGCCAGGAACGCATGTTCGAAGAACGCGCTGTTGAAGCGGCCCGGGGTCAGTACCACCACGTTGGGGTTGTCCAGGCGGCTGGAGCTCTTCAACGTCTTGAGCAGCAGGTTGGGGTAGTGGTCCACCGGCGCGATGCGTTGCTTGGCGAATACTTCGGGGAACAGGCGCATCATCATCTTGCGGTCTTCGAGCATGTAGCTCACGCCGCTGGGGGTGCGCAGGTTGTCTTCGAGCACGTAGTAGGTACCGTCACCGTCACGCACCAGGTCGACACCCGAGATATGCGAGTAGATGTCGCGGTGCAGGTCCAGGCCGACCATGGCCTTCTGATAGCCCTCGTTGCCCAGCACCTGGTCCGCCGGAATGATCCCGGCCTTGATGATGCGCTGGTCGTGGTAGATGTCGGCGAGGAACATGTTCAGCGCATTGACGCGCTGGATACAGCCGCGTTCGATAACGCTCCATTCACTGGCAGGGATGCTGCGCGGGATGATGTCGAAGGGGATCAGGCGCTCGGTGTCTTGTTCGTCGCCGTAGAGGGTGAAGGTGATCCCGGCGCGGTGAAACAGCAAATCGGCTTCGCGGCGACGCTGGGCCAGCAGTTCCGGCGGCGTATTCGCCAGCCAGCGGGAGAAGTCCTGATAGTGCGCACGGCAGGCGCCGTTTGCGTCATTCATTTCATCGAAGAAAGATCGAGCCATTCCAGTACCTTGTCAGTGCCGAGGGACGCTTGGGTGGCACTGCCGTTTCAAAAAACGCATTTTTTATGAGCCCGTGGCTAAGGGTGCCACTGGGCCTGGTCCTTACTTTCTTGTGGGGTCGGCTCTGGGTCGGGGGGTAACGAATGCTCCTGTATCCGGGCAGATGAATGGATAAAGCAATGCCTGTGCCGAAACCCTGAATTGCTTGTACTGAGGGGCGTGTTGTGGCGAGCAAGCCCGCTCACGACAACACGCCCGTTCACCAGAAGGGGGCAGTGCCTGGCAGACGCCCCGACTTGGTGCATGAACAAACTTGAACTTCACTCGCCGCTGATTCTTCTAACAGGACTTGAACCCGCAGGTAGCACCGTCATGCCCAGAATCATCTCTCCCCATACACCGGAAGCGGCCCTGACCGACCACAGCGAACACAACGCCAAGATCTTCGGTTCGCCCAAGGACCGTTTGGACTTCTACCGGCGCGAGATCCAGTACGAAACCACCATCCTGGCCAACCGCACCGACGCTTATCTCACGGCGCAATCGTTCCTGGTGATCGCCTTTGTTTCCGGCATGGGCAACCTCAACCCGGAGTGGGGCAAGCTGTTTACCCTGGTGGTGCCGGTGTTCCTGGTTTCGCTGGGCATTCTCAGCTCCCTGAATGCCTGGCCAGGCATTCGGGCGGCGTACGAAATCATCGATCACTGGCACTACAAGCAGAGCGAACTGCTGCGCAGCGAGCCGGTGATGGGCATGGCCTATGATGAGTCGCCGCTGTTTTCCGAAATGGAGTCGTCCCACAAGGGCTATCGCAAGTCGCTGCTGTTCTCCATGCGTGCGCCCTGGCTGTTCATGGTGTTCTGGCTGGTGCTGGGGATATACGCGTTCTATATCCAGGTCGACAACCCGATCCGCTGAGCAATCGGACGGAACTTCGCCGGGTGGCGCAGCGCCTTACCTATAGGCCCTGCTGATTTCCCTGCGGCCTGTAACGAGGTGACCCATGAGCACAAGCAAAGACCCGCAACTCGATAACCGCAACGACCCGGCCATCGACGGCGGCGAACCGGCTCCCGGTACCGCTGCCGACGCGCCGAAAGATCCGGTCCCGGCCAAAGACCCCAAAGCCAGGGAAAACGACTACAGTCCAGACTTCAAGCCCGAGCGCGAGCCCAAGCCTGAAACCGATGCCGATATCGATACCCAGGGCGGTTAGAGGAGACGGTCATGTCCAAAGAACTCGACGACGAACTCAACGACCCGGGCAATGAAGACCCCGGTTCCTTGATGGATGATGCAGAAGTGCCGCTCAACGACCTGGATGACGCGGCAGACGTAGGCAATACAGAGCGTCAGGACTGAGCGTCCGCCTTGGCTCGTCGTTCATACCACACCAGCATCGGCTGGGTACTCAGGCCATGAACGACGATGCTCAGGGCAATGACTGACAAGGTCAGGTTTACCGCCACCGCGCTGCTGGTGCCAATCAAGCCGTGGTTGAGCGCGTAGAACAGGTAGTAAATACTGCCGATCCCGCGAATACCGAACCACCCCATCAGCCCGCGCTGCCGCAGATCAATCAGGCGGCCCCAAGGCATTGCCAGCACGCCCAGCGGGCGGATCACGCAGAACAGCAGTGCCGCTACCGCCAGTGCGCGCCAATCCCAGTGGCTGACCAGCACGATGCCCAGCACTGTCACCAGGAACACCTCCATCGAACGCTCCACCAGGCTGCCGAACGAGAGCATGTCGCCCATCATCACGCCGGCGGCAATCTGGGTGTCTTTCAGCTCGCTGACATCACCTTGCAATGCGTGTTCTGGCTCTACCTCCAGGTGACCCACCACCGGCAGCGCCAAATGCTCCGACGGGGTCTGCGAGTTCCCGGTCGAGCGGAACTCCGCCTGGCGCAAGCCAAGCCCCGCCGCGAACACTGACAGGAAGCCATAGCCGCCCACCGCCTCGGCGACCACATAGGCCAGTGCGATCAGTGCGAGCGTCAGGTAGTCATTGGGCGAGAGCGTGCTGTCACTGTTGCTGATGCGCAACCAAAGGGTCACGCGGCCTATGCCACGGCCCATCCAGTAGCCGATCAACAACCCGGCCGGCACCGCCCAGAGCAGATTCTTCAGCACCCAACCGCCCAGCCAGTCACCGTCGAACCCGCCGTGCTGCATGAACAGCAGGGCGAAAATCACAAACGGGAAGGCCGTGCCGTCGTTCAGGCCCGCTTCGCCGGACAGCCCGAAACGCAGCGCGTCATAGTCCTGGGCATTATTGACCTGCACCAGGCCTGCCAGCACCGGGTCAGTCGGGGCCAGAATCGCCCCGACCAGCAGTGCCACACCCCACGACAATGCAAACAGGTAATGCAGCGCCAGGCAGATGCCGAGGATGGTCAACAGCATCACCGGCCCGGCCATGCCGAACGCGATGCGCCAGGTCCGGTGCTTGAGTGGCAGACGCAGCTTCAAGCCGCTGACGAACAGCGAAAACAGCACCGCGACTTCAGTGAGGTGCTCCATCCAGCGCGCAGAGTTTTTGATGTCCAGGTGCAACAGGTCGACGCCCAGCGGGCCGATGCCTACCCCCAGCAACAGGCACACCGCCGAGGTGGTGACCGGCATCCAGCGCAGGTAGGAAGAGGTGAGGGCAAGGGTGAGCAAGACAGCGCCCAGCACGGCCATCCATAGAATAAAAGTCATCGAGCGTGCACCGAGGCCGTGGTCTGTTCAGGTTGGAGGACCGCGGCCGGTGACGGGTTCAATGTGATTGGATCAACTGCGAGCCAATGGTTTTCACGCGGATCATGTCGATCAGTTGACGCAAACCCGGCTGCGGCTGGCGCCGGCTCGGGTAATACATGCACAACGGCTCGCCCATGCAGGCCCAGTCGGGCATGACCTCCACCAGGCGGCCGTCCTTGAGCTCCTGCTCCACGCGGTTGGACAGGCAGTAGGCGATGCCCACCCCTTGCAGCGCCGCGTTGACAATGGTCTCGGTGTCGGCCGCGCTGAAGTGGCCGGGCACGTCGATGCGTTGCTGGCGAGCGCCGTTGCCCAGTTCCCACTTATAGGTGGTGTTGTCGCCCAGGTACATGCGGATGCAGGCGTGTTGCAGCAGGTCCTTGGGCACCTGCGGCGTGCCCCGGCGGGCCAGGTAGGCGGGCGACGCGACCACGATCCAGCGCAACTCACCGGTCAAGGGCACGGCGACCATGTCCTGGGGCACGGTGGCACCGTAGCGGATACCGGCGTCGTAGCCCTCGGCGATGATGTCGATCATCTGGTCCTGCACGATCAGGTCCACGCGCAGTTGCGGGTAGGCGGCGCAGAACTCCCCGAGGATCGGCGCCAGCAGCAATACCGCCGCATCCCGCGGCACGTTCAAGCGCAGCCGGCCAATCGGCGCTTCGCGGTACAACTCCAGGGTGTCGAGGCCGTCCTTGATGGTGGCGAAGCCCTGGTTGAGTTTTTCTGCCAGCAGCGAGCCGGCATCGGTGGGTTCGACGGCACGGCTGGTGCGGTACAGCAGTTTGACCCCCAGGCGGGTTTCCAGGTTGCGCATGGTGTGGCTCAGGGCCGAGGTGGTCACACCCAATTCGTGGGCAGCATGGCGAAAGCTGCGGCGGCGGATGATGGCCATGAACACGTTGAGATCGGCTAGTTCGGAGCGGTTGAAAGCAGCCATGTTCAAGTCTCTTATTCAGGAGTTTGGCTGCATGCGGCGTTGAGCTCGATTCAACCGTGGATGACTTAGAGTAATTGTTTTTCCAAGCATTATTGCAAGCCACAGGATGTATTCATGCGCGTTGCGACCCTCAGAATCGCCGGTATCGACAAGCAGTCTGCCGGCCGCATGGTCACTGGCCACCGCGAGCGCCTGGTGGACCAGGGTTCGGTGGTCACCAAGTTCGGTCGATGCCGCTCGAAATGTGTCATTGGTCGAAGTGTGAGCCTAATCGCTTCAACCGCCGCATCGCACTGTCCAGATGCGCCCGTGCACTCGCTGGATCGCCCGCGCGCATCTGTTCATACGCCAACTGCGCCACCGCCGGGTCAATCGGCTTGAGCAGCCGCCCGCTGGCCATCGCCTTCAGCTGCACCTGCGCCGCACGCTCCAGGTAGTACACGTCATCCCAGGCTTCAGCGATAGTCGGCGCAGCCACCATCACACCATGGTTCTTCAGGAACAGAATGTCCGCATCGCCCAACGCAGCGGCGATACGCTGCCCCTCACGGTTATCCAGGGCCAGGCCGTTGTAGTCCTCATCCACCGCCGTGCGCCCGTAGAACTTCAACGCCGTCTGCCCCAGCCATAACAACGGCGGCCCTTGCAGCAGGCATAGCGCGGTAGCGTTGGGCATATGGGTATGAAACGCCGCCTTGATGCGCGGCTGCTGTTGATGTAACCGGGCGTGGATGTAGAACGCCGTGGCTTCCGGCGTGCCGTGGCCGTCGAGCACATTGCCGGCGAAATCACACACCAGCAGATCGGACGCGGTGACTTCCTCGAAGGCATAGCCGAACGGGTTGACGAAAAACAGCCCGTCATGCCCTGGCACCGTGGCTGAAAAGTGATTGCAGATGCCTTCCTCCATCCCATGCAGCGCCGCCAGTTGCAGGCAGGCGGCGAGTTCCACGCGGGCCTCGATGGCGGTCACCGTGTCGAGGTTCAAGCGCCCGGCGCGCGGGCCAAGAGAGGAGGGCGTAAAGGTGTGGGCCATGGTTTACCACCCCAGGGAGTTGAATAGGTCGGGCACACCGTCGAGGGTCGACAGGGTCGCGTCGGGGGTGTAATCGGCGAGCAATTGTCGGCCGGTGCCACGGTCGATCCACACACACCGGAAGCCGATGTCCCGCGCCGCGGCGTGGTCCAGATGCGGGCTGGCACAGATATGCACCACCTGATCGAGGCTCACGCCCAGTTGCTGGTGGGCATAGTCGAACAGTCGACGGTCGGGCTTGTAGGCGCCGGCCTGTTGGGCGGTAATCACGCGGTCGATAGTGCCGCCAAGTTGTGCCACGTTGCCGGCGATCACGTCGTCGTCGGTATTGGAGACGATGCACAGTTTGTAGCCCAAGTCCTTCAACTGCTTGAGCGTTGCCACCACCTCCGGAAACGGCGGCATGGCGCTGATGCTGTCGGTCAGGGTCGCGCCATCGCGGTCAGTGGCCGGCAGGCCCAGCTCTTTCAGCGCCAGTTGCAAACCCAGGCCCGCCAGGGTGCGAAAGCTGCGGTGCGGCGGGATTTGTTCCAGGGCGTGTTCATGGTGGTCGTAGACGCTGATCAGGGTCTCGCGGTCGACCTGATGCTCACCCTTTTCATCGAGTATCCGCTCGACGGCGGCGCGCAGGCCCTCGTCCCACTGGATCAGCGTGCCGTAGCAGTCAAAGGTCAGCCACAGCGGGCGAGGGGAGTGTTCGAGTGACATGGGGCACCTTTAGCCAAAAGGGGGGAGCGCTTGAGCATAGGAAACCTGGTAGTCAGTTGGAAATTAAATTAACCTCTGCATCACAGTTGAATTGTCGATAAGAAGGTCGCTGCCATGTTGGATCTTGAACTGCTGCACACCTTGGTCTGCGTAGTGGACGAAGGCAGCTTCACTCGCGCCGCCGAGCGCGTGCACCGCACTCAATCCACCGTCAGCCAACAGATTCGCAAGCTCGAAGACAGCGTGGGGCAGGTGCTGTTGGTGCGCGACCGTTCGGGCCAGCAGGTCAGCGCGACCGAGCATGGCCAATTGCTGACCCAGTACGCCCGACGCTTGCTGAACCTGTCCCGCGAAGCGCGCGAAGCCTTGAACACCGAGGCCAGTGTGGTGCCAGTGCGCCTGGGCGTGCCCGAGGACTTCGACGCCACGCGCATGGCCTCGATGCTCTCGGGGTTCGTCCGCGCCCGGCCGGAAGCGCGCCTGGAAACGGTCAGCGGCATGAGCAGCGACCTGCGCCGGCAACTGGACAGTGGCGAAATCGACATCGCCCTGGTCAAGCGCGAAGCCGGCAGCGGCGAATGCCATGCCAGTTGGCCGGAGCCGTTGGTGTGGGTGTGCGGCCACGACCAGGATGTGCACGCCGAAACCTTGCCCCTGGCGTTGTTCCCCCAAGGCTGCATCTACCGCCAGCGCGCCATCCGCACCCTGGACAAGGCCCGGCGCAGTTGGCGCGTGGCGTTTGGCAGCCATAGCCTGACCGGCATCCAGGCGGCGGTGACATCTGGCCTGGGCGTCAGCATCTTGCCGAACAACGCGGTTCTGCCCAGTCATAGGATCTGTAGCGAACTGCCGCCGGTGCTGCCCTCGGAACTGGCATTGGTCAGCGGTGCGCAGCGCTTGAGTGCGACCCACCGGGGGTTGATCGAGTGCCTGCGTGAGGAAATCTCACGGACTCTCTAAGCGCTCCAGCAACAGCCGCTCCAGGGTCTCCACCGGCAGCGGCCGGCTGAACAGATAACCCTGGATCTGATCACAGCCGGCCTCCTTCAAGAACGCCAGTTGCGCCTGGGTTTCCACGCCTTCGGCTACTACCCGCAGGCTGAGGCTGTGGGCCAGTTCGATGATGGTACGGGTGATCGCCGCGTCCTGCGGGTTGCTGGTTACCTCGCGGATGAACGCGATGTCGATCTTCAGCGTGTCGATGGGAAACCGCCGCAGGTACGCCAGGCTCGAATAGCCGGTGCCGAAGTCGTCGATGGAAATCTTCACCCCCATGGCGTGCAGCCGCTGCAGGCTGGCGATGGTGTGCTGGGTGTTTTCCATCAACGAACCTTCGGTCAGTTCCACTTCCAGCCAATGGGGCTCGACCCCGGTGCGGGCAAGGGTGCGTGCGATATCGGCGATCAGGTCGCCTTCGATCAATTGATGGCCGGAGACGTTCACCGACACCTCCACCGGGCCAATCGCGCCGCGTTGCCATTCTGCGATCTGCTGGCAGACCTGCTCGATCACCCAGCGCCCCACGGGGACGATCAAGCCCAGGCTTTCCAGGATCGGTATAAATACCGCTGGCGACACCGCGCCGTATTCCGGCCTTTCCCAACGCAGCAGCGCTTCGAGGGCGCAGATGCGACCGCTCGGCACCTCGACCTTGGGTTGGTAATGCACCGTGAAGTCATTACGCGCTACCGCTTGGCGCAAGTCGTTTTCCAGGGACTGGTGCGCCAGGTCATGCACGCTCATGCCGATCTGGCGTTGCGTCAGCTCACGGGAGTGGCTGGCCAGGTCGCCGCGTTCCTTGAGCCGCAGCAGGTTGCGCACCCGCAACCATAGCTCGACACGTTCCACCGGCTTGCTGATGAATTCCTCGGCGCCGGTTTCAAGCCCGCTGACACGGGCGCTCGGTTCACTGAGGGCCGACAGCATGATGATCGGAATACCCGCCGTGGTTTCATCGCCCTTCAATTGGCTGGCGACTTCATAGCCGTCCATGCCCGGCATCATGATGTCCAGCAGGATCAGGTCCGGCGGCTGCCGGGCCACCAACTGCAAGGCTTCTTCGCCGCTGCTCGCGCTCAGGGTCTGGTAGCCCTCATGTTGCAGCAAGGTTTCCAGAAGCTTGCGCACCTGGGGTTCATCATCAACGATTAACAACGTTGCGGGTTGGCTGGCCATGGAGAGGACTCATGTGAGAGGGCGGATGTGCTGTTGCAGCAAGGTGTCGATCACCTGGTACAGCTCTTTGTAACGCAGTGGCTTGATGATGTAGGCATCGCACCCGGCGAGCCGGGTCTTTTCGCGGTCTTCTTTCATCGCCATTGCCGTCAGGGCGATCACCGGGATGTGAGCGGTGAGCGGGTCGCGCTTGAGCAAGGCGGTGGCGGCCAGACCGTCCATGCCGGGCAACTGGATGTCCATCAGGATCAGCGCCGGTTGCTGTTCGCGGGCCAGGGTCAGGCCGGTTTCGGCATCCGCGGCCCACAGCACAGTGTGACCGGCATTGACGAGTAACAGGCGCGCCAGGCGCATGTTGGCTTCGTTGTCTTCAACAATCAGGATGTGGGGCATGCAGCCTCCGGGGCGCGGTGCAGCGGCAGCCAGGCGACGAACCGCGCCCCGCAGCCTTCACGGCTGGCCACGGCGACGCTGCCGCCATGCAGGTCGGTCAACCGCTTGACCATCGCCAGCCCCAGGCCAGTGCCTTCGAATTTGCGTGCCAGGCTGCTGTCGATCTGGCTGAACGCCTTGAACAACTTGTCCATGTCCGCCTCGGCGATCCCGATGCCAGTGTCGCTGACGCTGAGTTCGAGGAACGGCTGATGAGCGCCGTCGGGCAAGGCAAAGCGGTACACTGGCCAGTCGCCGGGAATGTGCCCGACCTGTGCGCGGGGCACCTGGCGCACTGTCAAGGTCACTGAGCTGCCGTGTGCGCTGAACTTTACGGCGTTGGCCAGCAGGTTGTAGACGATCTGTTTGGTCTTGCGCAGGTCCAGCTGTAAAAGGCCGAGGTCTTCGGGACACTCCAGCTTCAATTGGATGCGTTGCAGCGCCGCCTTTTCCCGCACGATCAGCAGGCTGTTGGCCAACAGCCCCGCCAGTTCTGCGTTTTCCAGTTCCAGCTCCATCATCCCGGCCTCGACCTTGGACAGGTCGAGAATGTCGTTGATCAACGACAACAAGTGCTGGCCGCTGGTGAAAATGTCGCCGATGTATTCGCGCTGGGTCTCGCTCATGTCGCCGACCAGGCCATCCTTGAGCGCCTCGGAAAAGCCGATGACCGCGTTCAGTGGCGTGCGCAGCTCATGGGACATGGTGGCGAGGAATTCGGACTTCATGTGGCTGGCGTGTTCCAGCTCCAGGTTCTTTTCTTCCAGCGCCCGCTCGAAGCCTTTGCGCTCGGCTTCTTCCTGCTTGCGCGCGGTGTTGTCGGTGCCGATCAGCAAGTAGCCGATGATGGTGTCATGCCGGTTGCGCAGGGCGGTGACCGAGACCATGGCCGACAGACGACTGCCGTCCTTGCGGATGTAGGTCAGCTCGTAGATGTCTTCGATACCCCGCGAGGCCTTGAACACCAGCGCTTCGAAGCCCGGCGTGATCGGCGTATCCAGTTCCAGGCTGAGGGCGGCGGCGCGGGTGATCAGCTCGATCGGGTCGGAAATATCGGCCGGCGTGATGCGGTTGACCACATCGGCGGCGGCATAACCGAGCATGCGTTCGGCGCCGACGTTGAAGATCTGGATCACGCCTTTCTCGTCGGTGGCGATGCTGGAAAAGTACGCGCTGTTGAAGATTGCGTCTTGCAGGGCGCCGGTCTTGAGCAGGGTTTTCTGCCGCTTGAACTCGACGATCTTTTCAGCCCGCGATTGCGGTTGTTCGGGTAACGGTGTGTCCATCGCTTTGGCGTTCCGTGACGTTCAGGCCCGCCATCGTCAAGCGGCGATGGCGCAGAGCATGCTCGCAGAAGATCGCTGGGGGGCGACGAGGAGGAGATGAGGTCCTTGGACAATAGCAGAGATTGTGGCGTTTTGATGGCGGGCTACGGGCTGTTTCACTTCAAATGGATACCCTTGGGTGAAATTGGGTACTTTTCGGATTAATGACGGATGAAACGATTCACCTGTCGATAAATGATCGACGCAAGCGCTTGCGTAAGGAAATGTTTCTACATTAGAGTCGGCCCACTGACGACAAAAATAATAAAACCAGGAGCTCATCCATGAGCCTTGAACCCTTGCTCGAGATGCAGGGCATCAGCAAAACCTTCAACGGTTTGCGCGTGCTCAAGAATGTCGGCCTGAAGGTCTACCCCGGCGAAATCCACGCCTTGATGGGGGAGAACGGCGCCGGCAAATCGACGCTGATGAAGATCCTTTCCGGCGCCTACCAAGCCGACCCCGGCGGTGAAATCCGCGTCGCCGGCCAGTCCATCCCCACATTCGACCCCGCCACCGCCAAAGCCCTCGGCATCGCCGTGATCTACCAGGAACTGAGCCTTTGCCCCAACCTGAGCGTGGCCGAGAACATCTACCTGGGCCGTGAACTGCGAAGCGGCTGGACCATCGACCGCAAGGGCATGCAGGCGGGGTGCATCGAAGTGTTGCAACGCCTGGGCGCGGAGTTCACTCCAGCCACGCAGGTCAGCAGCCTGTCGATTGCCGAGCGCCAATTGGTAGAAATCGCCCGCGCCTTGCACGCCCACGCCAAGATCCTGGTGATGGACGAACCGACTACGCCGCTGTCATCCCGGGAGACCGACCGCCTGTTCGCGCTGATCAAACAGCTGCGCAACCAGGGCCTGGCGATCATCTATATCAGCCACCGCATGGCGGAGATCTACGAGCTGTCGGACCGCGTGTCGGTGCTGCGCGACGGCCAGTACATCGGCGAACTGACCCGCGAGGCGCTGTCGGCCGAAGTGCTGGTGAAGATGATGGTGGGTCGCGACTTGTCAGGGTTCTACAAGAAGGAGCACGCCGCCTATAACCCCGGCAACGTGGTGATGCGCGTGCGCGACATGGCCGATGGCAAGCGCGTGCGTCAGTGCAGTTTCGACCTGCACGCCGGTGAAGTGCTGGGCATCGCCGGGCTGGTCGGGGCAGGGCGCACCGAACTGGCGCGCCTGATCTTCGGCGCCGACCCACGCACCTCGGGCACCCTGGAAGTGGTCGGCAAGACCGTCACCCAGTTGCGCACCCCGGCGGATGCGATCCGCGCCGGCGTCGTTTACCTCACCGAAGACCGCAAGGCCCAGGGCCTGTTCCTGGACATGAGCGTGGCGGACAACATCAATGTCTGCGCCTGCGTGCCGGATGCCCATGCCGGCGGGGTGCTTGATCGCGCCCATGCCGCGCAGCGCGCCACCGAGGCGATCAAGTCGCTGTCGATTCGCGTGGCGTCGGGCAAGGTCAATGTCGGTGCGTTGTCCGGTGGCAACCAACAGAAGGTGCTGCTGGCGCGGCTGCTGGAGGTCAAGCCGCACGTGCTGATCCTCGATGAGCCCACCCGTGGCGTCGACATCGGCTCCAAGTCCGAGATCTACCGCATCATCAACCAATTGGCCCAGGCCGGCGTCGGCATCGTGGTGATCTCCAGCGAGCTGCCGGAAATCATCGGCACCTGCGACCGCGTACTGATCATGCGCGAAGGCCGGTTGGTCGCAGAAGTCGGCGGCGCCTCCGGCGACGCTATTTCCCAGGAACGTATTATTGACCTCGCCACCGGTGGCGATCAGGTGGTGGCCCATGGCTGAATTGAATATCGCAACAACCGGTAAGGCAGAGCGCGCCCGCGAGCTGATGCGCACGGTCGGCATGTTGCCGGTGCTGATCCTGCTGCTGGTGGGCTTTGCCCTGGCCAGCGAGAACTTCCTGACGGTACAGAACCTGTCGATCATCACCCAGCAGGCGTCGGTGAACGTGGTGCTGGCGGCGGGCATGACCTTTGTGATCCTCACGGCGGGCATCGACCTGTCGGTGGGCGCGATCCTCGCCGCATCGGCGGTGGTGGCGTTGCAGGCGTCGATGTCGCCGCAATTCGGCATGTTCGGGATTGCCGCCGGTATCGGCTTCGGGTTGTTGCTGGGCCTGGTCAATGGCGGCTTGATCGCCTTTATGCGCCTGCCGCCGTTTATCGTCACCCTCGGTGCACTCACGGCCATGCGCGGCCTGGCCCGGCTATTGGCGGACGACAAGACCGTGTTCAACCCGGACCTGCCGTTTGCCTTTATCGGCAACGACTCGATCCTCGGGGTGCCATGGCTGGTGGTAATCGCCGTGGCAGTGGTGGCGTTGTCGTGGTTCATCCTGCGCCGCACCGTGATGGGCGTACAGATCTACTCGGTGGGCGGCAACCCGGAAGCGGCGCGGCTGTCCGGGATCAAGGTGTGGAAGGTGCTGCTGTTCGTCTACGCCATGTCCGGCGCGTTGGCCGGGCTGGGCGCGGTGATGAGCGCGTCGCGCCTGTTCGCTGCCAATGGCCTGCAACTGGGGCAATCCTACGAGCTGGATGCGATTGCCGCGGTGATCCTCGGCGGCACCAGCTTTACCGGCGGTGTCGGCACCATCGGCGGCACGCTGATCGGCGCGCTGATCATCGCGGTACTCACCAACGGCCTGGTGCTGCTGGGCGTCTCGGACATCTGGCAGTACATCATCAAGGGCATCGTGATCATCGGCGCGGTGGCGCTGGATCGTTATCGCCAGTCCGGCGCACGGACCTGAACTCACTCCAACAACAATCACAAGAGAGACCCCTATGAACCTCAAACGTATCTTTCCGGTCATTGCCTTGGCTGCCCTGATGTCCCAAGCCGTCGAAGCCCGCGAGTTGAAGGCCCTCGGCATCAGCATGGGCTCGCTGGGCAACCCGTATTTCGTGACCCTGGCCGATGGCGCAACCGCCCGGGCCAAGGAGCTGAACCCCAACGTCAAGGTCACCTCGGTGTCGGCCGACTATGACCTGAGCAAGCAGTTTTCGCAGATCGACAACTTCATCTCGTCCAAGGTCGACCTGATCCTGATCAACGCCGTCGACCCGTCCGCCATGGCCTCGGCGATCAAGAAAGCCCGCGATGCAGGCATCGTTGTGGTGGCCGTGGATGTGGACGCGAAAGGGGTGAACGCCACGGTGCAGACCGACAACGTCGAAGCCGGCAAGCTGGCCTGCCAGTACCTGGTGGACAAGCTCTCCGGCAAGGGCAATGTGATCATCCAGAACGGTCCGCAGGTCACCGCCGTGACCGATCGCGTCAAGGGTTGCAAGGCCGCACTGGCCGCCGCGCCGCAGATAAAGGTGCTGTCCGATGACCAGGACGGCAAAGGCTCCCGCGAAGGCGGCCTGAACGTGATGCAGGGTTATCTCACGCGCTTCCCGAAAATCGACGGTCTGTTCGCGATCAACGACCCGCAAGCCATCGGCAGCGACCTGGCGGCCAAACAGCTCAAGCGCAGCGGCATCATTATTACCTCGGTGGACGGTGCGCCGGATATCGAGAACGCGCTGAAAACCGACACACAGATTCAGGCGTCGGCCAGCCAGGACCCTTGGGCCATGGCGCAGACCGCCGTCAACGTGGGCAACGATATTCTCAATGACAAAGCCCCGGCCGAAGCGGTTACCCTGCTCACGCCAAAACTGATCACCCGTGACAACGTCGCTACGTACAGCGGTTGGTCGAGCAAACATTGATCCATTGAGAGGAACGGCGTCGTGGTCACCATGGATGACGTGGCAAGCAGGGCGGGGGTGTCGACGTCGACGGTGTCCCATGTGTTGAACGGCACCCGCAAGGTCAGTCCTGCAACGGTGCACGCGGTGCAGCAAGCGATCCAGGCGCTGGGTTACATCCCCAACACCCTGGCGCGTTCGCTGGCGCGGTCGAGCACCAGCACGATTGGCGTGGCGATCTCCGCGCTGTCCAACCATTATTTCAGCGAAACCGTGCACGCGATTGAAACCGAGTGCGCCAGGCACGGCTACATGATGCTGTTTGTCGATACCCACGACGACCCGGAACACGAACTGCGGGTCGTCACGGCATTGCACCATCGGCGGGTGGACGGCATTGTGCTGGCGCCCTCGAATGGCTCCAAGGCCCTGGAGTATCTGCGGGCCAACGAAATCCCGGCGGTATTGGTGGACCGCATGATGAGCGAGCAATTCGACCAGGTCGGGGTGGAGAACACGCAGTCTACCCAGGCCTTGGTTACCCACTTGATCAAACACGGGCACCGGCGCATCGGCTTTATCGCCGGGCGTGAGGGGTTCAGCACCACCGATGAGCGGGTTGCCGGGTACCGTGCGGCACTGCAAGGGGCGGGGCTGGCGTTCGATCCGCACTTGTTGGTCAATGGCGGCTCCAACACCGAGCCAGCGCGTCAGGCGACGGTGCAGTTGCTGGGCCTGGCGGAGCCACCCACGGCGATCATGGCCGGCAATAACCTGATGACCCTTGGCGCCATGCAGGCCCTGCGTGATGCGCAGATCGACGTACCGGCGCAGATGGCCCTGGTGGGTTTTGATGATTTCGATTGGGCGGATTTCTTCGTGCCGCGCCTGACCCTGATCGCGCAGCCGGTCCAGGCACTGGGCACGCAGGCAGTGAACCTGCTGTTGCAGCGCATGGCGTCGCCCGACGCCCCCACTCACAGCGTGCGCCTGGCGCCGACCCTGCAATGGCGTAATTCATGTGGCTGTAATGGATTGGAATGACCCCCTTATGAGCAGTCCCGTTTCCCTCGGCATCGACCTCGGCACCTCGGAACTCAAGGCCATCCTCATGGACCTCGACGGCACGGTGCTGGCCCATACCGGCGTGCGCTTGAGTGTGTCGCGGCGCCATAGCGGCTGGTCCGAGCAGGCGCCAGAAGACTGGTGGCAGGCGTGTTTGCAGGCGCTGGCACAGTTGCGTGTACATGAAGCGTTTTCGCGCGTGGCCTGTATCGGCCTGTCCGGGCAGATGCACGGCGCGGTGTTGCTGGGCAAGGACAACCGTGTGTTGTATCCGGCGATCTTGTGGGACGACTCCCGCGCCGTCGCCGAGGCCGATGAGTTGGGCCCGGCGTTTGCCGACATCACCGGCAGCCTGCCCATGGCCGGGCTGACGGCGCCGAAGCTGCTGTGGCTGCAACGCCATGAGCCCGAGGTGTTCAAGGCCATTGATTGTGTGCTGTCGCCCAAGGATTACCTGCGCTTGCGTCTGAGTGGCGAGCGCATCAGCGAGATGTCCGATGCAGCGGGGACGTTGTGGCTGGAGGTGGCGCGGCGTGAGTGGTTCGCGCCGATGCTGCGGGCGACGGGCCTGTCGCCGGAGCAGATGCCAAGACTGGTCGAGGGCGGCGCCGCAAGTGCTGTGTTGACGGCGCAGGGGCTGGGCTTGTCTGCCTCGGTGGTGATTGCCGGTGGCGGGGGTGACAACCCGGTAGCGGCCGTGGGGATCGGGGCGATCAATGCCGGCGATGGCTTCATCACCCTCGGTACCAGCGCTGCCATTGTCGCGATTACCGATCACGCGGCCGGTGATCCCGCGAGTGCCGTGCACAGCTTCTGCCATGCGCTGCCTGATCGCTGGTACACCATGGGCGCCATGCTGGCCGGCGCCAGTTGCCTGCGCTGGGTCACACGCCTCACGGGAACGACGGATGAACAAACCTTGCTGGACCAGGTGCAGGCACAACTGCCGATCGAGCAGCCAGTGCCGCTCGACACGCCGTTGTTCCTACCGTACCTGGCCGGTGAACGCACCCCGCATAACGACCCGCTGCTGCGCGGTGGCTTCATGGGCCTGGGCCATGACTGCACGCCGGCGATGCTCGGTTATGCGGTGATGGAAGGCGTGGGGTTCGGGTTGCTGGATGCGTTGCGCGCGGTGCAATCAGCGGGGGCCGACGTGGGCGCCTGCGCGTTGGTGGGTGGTGGTGCGCGCAGTGAGTACTGGGCGCGGTTGCTGGCCAACATCCTGCAACGGGACATCTTCACCCTGCACGGCAGCGAATTGAGCGCGTGTATCGGTGCGGCGAAGCTGGGGTTTGTGGCGATAGGGCAAGGCGCGCAATTGCTCGCGGCGGGGATGCCGGTCAAGGCCCGGTACAGGCCAGACCTTATGCCGCAGCCCGTATTGGAGGCGCGATATCGCAAGTTTCAAGGTTTGCTGAGCGCGGCCAAGGCCCTTCACGAGTAGCCTTCTGTAGTGAGCGGGCTTGTCTGGGTGGCCTGTTTTGGTGAACTGGCCTGTTGTGGCGAGCGGGCTTGCCCCGCGTTGGGCTGCGAAGCAGCCCCAAACCCAGGCGCCATGGTTTTCCTGTAGAAACGCGGTGATGCTAAAAGGGGCCGCTTCGCGCCCCAACGCGGGGCAAGCCCGCTCGCCACGTCATAACCAGGCAGCATCCCACAGTGGATAGTCTCCAATGTGCTCGACCAACCCGGCTCGCAAGGGGTTGGCGATGATATAGCGCGCCATTTTCCGAATATCGTCCTCAGCCCGCACCGCCCGGTCGTGATAACCACGCTGCCAAAATCTTTCCCGACTGCAACGGGCTCTATTAATGCTCAAGGTGCTGCGCGACTTGGTTTGTCGCATCACATCGGGAAGCGTCGAATGGTTAAGGTCAAACAACCAGTGGAAGTGGTCTGGCATGACGACCCAGGCTAGGGAGTTCACTAAGCCGGCATCATGAAGTCGCTTGAACTCGGCGACCAGTAACCGCCCCAACCGGAACTCCCTGAACAAGGGCTGGCGTTGATGGACCACAGCGGTCACCAGGTAAGCACGGCCGGTTTCCGAATATCGACCACGGCGTAACAAATGAGAGTTGGGCTGACGGGGCAATCCGTTGCTCCTTTGAGTGGATTTGGCCTTTTCACGCTAGCACTGGGTGCGGCTTAGCCATGTTGATTTCAGTGTCCTGGTGTTACCCCGATTACACCAAGCGTTGATAATGGCACTTGTTGTGGCGAGCGGGCTTGCCCCGCGTTGGGGCGCGAAGCGGCCCCTTTCAGCATCACCGCGCTTCTCCAGAATTTGGGGCCGCTTCGCAGCCCAACGCGGGGCAAGCCCGCTCGCCACAACAAGCCCGCTCACCATAACAAGCTCGCTCACCACACCAGGACCCACAACAAGCTACTGCCGCTAGTCGCCCAAGGGCGGCAGACGCCGTTTCACCGGGGTTTTCTTGACAATGGCCGTGTTGGTTTCCGCGTAGGCGTTGAGCCGGTCAAGCAGGCTGTCCAGGTGATCCATGGTGCGCACATGCAGGCGTGCGATGAAGCAATCCTCCCCAGTCACCTTGTCACACTCGGTAAACTCGGGGATCGCCTGGATCTGCCGCTCCACCTCATGCAATTTGCCGGGCAAGGGGCGGATGCGCACGATGGCCTGCAGCAGGTAGCCGAAGTGCCTGGGGTCGATGTCGACGGTGTAGTGGGTCAGCACGCCGCGCTCTTCGAGACGCCGCAGGCGTTCGCCGACGCTCGGCGAAGACAGCCCGGTAATCCCGGCCAAGGCCTTGAGGGACAGACGCGAGTCGTCCATTAAAGCAGCGATCAGTTGCTGGTCAATGGTGTCAATCATGGTGTCCGCCTAATAAGTAAAGGCAACTCAAGGCTTTTGCCTTTTTTAGTCGCTGGAGCCGGTCTCGACCAGATTGCCATAATTGAGCCTCACTTGAGGAGCTTCAATCATGGATACATCCATCCGTCGCGGGTCGTGGGAAATGGTTGCCGCCATGCTGATTTCGGGCACCATTGGCTGGTTTGTCCTGGTCTCCGGCGTATCGGTGATCGAAGTGGTGTTCTGGCGCTGTGTGATCGGCGGGCTGACGTTGTTGGTGGTGTGCGCACTGCTGGGGTATTTGCGCCTGGACCTGCTCAGTTGGACCAGGCTCGGCCTGGCGATGCTCAGTGGCGTGGCGATTGTCGGCAACTGGTTACTGCTGTTCGAATCCTATTCCCGCGCGTCGATTGCCATCAGCACGGCGGTGTATAACGTGCAGCCGTTCATGCTGGTGATGCTGGCGGCCGTGTTTCTAGGTGAAAAGATCACCGTGCAGAAACTCGCCTGGCTGAGCGTGGCGTTCCTGGGCATGTTGGCGATTGTCACCGCCCATGGCGATCAACCGACCGGCGACGATTACCTGACTGGCATCGCATTGGCACTCGGCGCGGCGTTGCTGTACGCGATTGCCGCGCTGATCATCAAACGTCTGAAAGCAGTGCCGCCACATTTGATGGCGTTGATCCAGGTAACCACCGGCGCGTTGTTACTGGCGCCGCTGGTGCCATGGAATAGCTTGCCGGCCACAACCAGCGCGTGGGGCGCACTGGTGACACTCGGCGTGGTGCACACCGGCGTGATGTATGTGTTGTTGTATGGCGCAATCCAGAAACTGCCGACAGCCCTGACCGGTGCGCTGTCGTTTATCTACCCGATTGCGGCGATCTTCGTCGATTGGTTCGCCTTCGGGCATCGCCTGGGCTGGCTGCAATGGTTCGGGGTGGCGGCAATTCTACTGGCGGCTGCCGGGTTGCAGCGGGGCTGGTGGTGGCCCCGCGTGCAAAGGGTCAGTGCGTGCCCTGGAAAATAATGTTTTCCGGGTTGAAGTGCTCTACCGCGCTGCCCGGTTGTGGCAAGCCCAGGATATGCCCCTTGATCTTGCCCACCACGTGCATCTCGCAGGGTTTGCAGTCGAACTTCAGGGTCAGCACTTCATCGCCATGGATCAATTGCATCGGCGCTACCTTGGTCTTCACGCCCGTGACCCCCTTGGCCTGTTTAGGGCACAGGTTGAACGAGAAACGCAGGCAGTGCTTGGTGATCATCACCGGTACTTCGCCGGTTTCTTCGTGGGCTTCGAAGGCGGCGTCGATCAGCTTCACCCCGTGGCGGTGGTAGAAGTCGCGGGCTTTCTGGTTGTAGACGTTGGCGAGGAACGACAGGTGCGCGTCCGGGTACACCGGCGGTGGCGTTGTTTCCGCCTTGCGGCCACCCCGTGGGTGCGCAGCCACGCGTGCGGCGGTCAGCGCCTCGATCACTTCACGGCGCAGGGCCTTGAGCTGTGAGTTGGGGATGAAGAACGCCTGCGGCGCATCCAGTTGGATGTCGGTCGCGTGGTATTCGGTGGTGCCCAGTTGGCCCAGCAGGTCGCGCAGGGTGTCCAGCGCCTGTTCCGGCTTGTTGGCCACGCCGAACGGGCCGGGCAGGGTGACGCTGGCGCTGATGCCTTCTTCGCTGGTGGCGGTGACTTCCAGCTGCGCTTCGCGCAAGCGAGCGGCCCAGGTCAGGCCTATACGACGCTCGGATGAGGTCTTGAGCAGCGCCTGTTGCCAGTTGTGGTCCAGGTTGCGGTTCAGCGGGTGGTTCGGGCGCAATTGATGCAGGCCGGCCGGCATCTCGTTCGGCTCCACGCGGTAGCGGTAGCGCTTCTCGCCGTCTTCCTCGAACTCGCCTTTAGGCTCGGCGATGTTGGCACGGAAACCCACCACTTCGCGCTTGATCAGCACGTTCAGGCCATCGCCATTCGACAATGGCTCGTGGGTGACCACTTGCAGGTCGCGCTTACCGGCTTTTTCCACCACACCCACCGGCAGGCCGGTGAACGTCGGCGTGTCGAAGGCGCCGATATCGACCTTGCGGTCATTGACGAAATAGTCGGTGCTGCCCCGGTGGAAGGTCTTTTCCGGGTCAGGCAGGAAGAAGTGCGCGGTACGGCCGCTGGAGGCGCGGGCCAGGTCCGGGCGGTCTTCAAGCACGTCATCCAGTCGCTGGCGGTAATAGGCGGTGATGTTCTTCACATAGCCCATGTCCTTGTAGCGGCCTTCGATCTTGAACGAACGCACGCCGGCTTCGACCAGCGCACGGATGTTGGCGCTCTGGTTGTTGTCTTTCATCGACAGCAGGTGTTTCTCAAAGGCCACGACGCGGCCTTGATCGTCTTTGAGCGTATACGGCAGGCGGCAAGCCTGGGAGCAATCGCCACGGTTGGCGCTGCGGCCATTCTGCGCGTGGGAGATGTTGCACTGCCCGGAGAACGCCACGCACAGCGCGCCGTGGATGAAGAACTCGATGGCGGCATCGGTTTCGTCGGCAATGGCGCGGATCTCTTGCAGGTTCAGCTCACGGGCCAATACCAACTGCGAAAAACCGGCCTGGTCGAGGAACTTGGCGCGGCCCAGGGTACGGATATCGGTCTGGGTGCTGGCGTGCAGCTCGATGGGCGGAATATCCAGCTCCATCACGCCCAGGTCTTGCACGATCAATGCATCGACGCCGGCATCGTAGAGCTGATGGATCAGCTTGCGTGCGGGTTCCAGTTCGTTGTCGTGCAGGATGGTGTTGATCGTGGTGAACACGCGGGCATGGTAACGGCGGGCGAATTCCACCAGCTGCGCGATGTCGCTCACGTCGTTACAGGCGTTATGGCGTGCGCCGAAGCTCGGGCCGCCGATGTACACGGCGTCGGCGCCATGCAGGATGGCCTCGCGCGCGATGGCGACATCGCGGGCAGGGCTGAGCAATTCCAGGTGATGCTTGGGCAAGGACATAGTTTTTTTAGTCAGGCTTGTCACGGTTGAGGCGCGCATTGTAGCTGTGAAATGCCTGACCGGCACGCACTCAGGCTTGAGCGGCCATCGCCGTGACTTCCACGCGCATGCCGTCTACCGCCAGCGCGGCCACGCCAACCGCTGCGCGCACGGGCCAGGGCTTGGCGAAGAAGCGTTTGTAGACTTCGTTGAAGGCGGCGCGATCGGCCATGTCTGTCAGATAAATGGTCAGGTGCATCACCCGGTCCATGGAGCTGCCGGCCTTTTCCAGGGCAACTTTCAGGGCTTGCAGGGTGCATTCGCTTTGCAGGGTGATGTCGCCTAGTTCCAGGCTGCCATCGGCACGGGTCGGGATCTGGGTGGACACCAGGATGCCGTTGAAGCCGATCACGTCGGAGGAAATCGAATCGGCATCCGGGTCCGGGGTGTAGTGCAGGTCGTGGTTGGCCATGGGCGCCTCTCGTTGGCAGGTTCAGAAAGGCGCCATGGTCCCCGAAAATGACGGCAGGGGCAAACTACGCCCAGCGGCGGAACAGCACGCTGGCATTCACTCCGCCAAACCCGAAGCCGTTGGACAGTGCATAGTCAATCGGCATCGGCCGGGCAGCACCGCGCAACAGGTCGAGGCCCTCGGCGAGGGCGTCGGGGTGTTGCAGGTTGAGGGTGACCGGGGCGATCTGGTCGCGCAGGGCAAGCACGGTGAAGATGGCCTCGATACCGCCCGCAGCCCCCAGCAGATGGCCGGTGGCGGATTTGGTCGAGCTGATCGCAGGGCTGCCGTTCGCACCGAATACCGTCCTGATCGCGGCCAATTCGCCTTTGTCACCCACCGGCGTCGAGGTGGCGTGGGCATTCAAGTACTGCACCTGGTCCGCGTCGATCCCGGCCTGGCGCAGGGCTTGCAGCATCGCCCGGCGTGCACCGTCGCCGTCTTCCGGGCCGGCGGTCATGTGATAGGCATCGGCACTGGTGCCGTAGCCGACCAGTTCGGCAATCGGCTGCGCACCTCGGGCCAGGGCGTGCTCCAGTTCCTCGATGACCAGGATGCCGGCGCCTTCGCCCATGACAAAACCGTCCCGCGCCTGGTCGAAAGGCCGCGACGCCTGCTCCGGGCTGTCATTGAAGTCACTGGACAGCGCCCGCGCCGCCGCGAACCCGGCAAGGCTGACCCGATGGATCGCCGCTTCGGCACCGCCGCATACCGCCACATCCACTTCACCTGCGCGAATCATGCGCGCCGCATCGCCGATGGCCTGTACACCTGCTGCACAGGCCGTCACCGGCGCACCCAGCGGGCCTTTCAAGCCGTAGTTGATCGACACGTGTCCGGCGGCCATGTTGCTCAGGAACGACGGAATGGTGAACGGCGACAACCGCCGTGGGCCTTTGCTGTCGGTGGTGCGTACCGCGTCGGCAATCGCCGGGAAGCCGCCGACACCCGAGGCGATGATGGTCGCGGTGCGCTCCTGCGCTTCAGGCGTGTTCGGCGCCCAGCCGGCCTGCTTCAAGGCTTCGTCCGCCGCCGCCAGGGCGAACAGGATGAAACGGTCCATCTTGCGCTGTTCCTTGGCTGCCAGCAGGCGGTCGGGATCAAATCCGGCTTCAGGGTCCTCGAGTACGGTCTGCACCTGGCCACCGATGCTGACGGCCAAATCACCGATCAACGCTTGCGGCAGGCGACGAATACCCGATTGCCCGGCCAACAGGCGTCGCCAGGTAGATTCCACGTCAGCGCCCAACGGCGTCAGTGCGCCCATACCTGTTACAACGATGCGTTTACTCATGATCAATCGACTCCAGTTGCGGTGAAGGAACAGACCTTATGGACGTCACTATCATCATGAAAGTAACATGGCATCACGCACATTGGCACTGACCCACAGGAATCCCCATGCAACGCAAGTCCCTCATCAGCGACGAATGCCCCATCGCCCGCAGCCTTGAGCGGGTAGGGGAGTGGTGGAGCATTTTGATCATGCGCGATGCGTTGCACGGCCTGCGCCGCTTCGATGAGTTCTCGCGCAGCCTGGGCATTGCGCCGAATATGCTCACGCGCCGCCTGAACGCGCTGGTGGAGGCGGGCATGCTGGAGCGCCGTGCCTACAGCGAACGACCGCCGCGCCATGAATATGTGCCGACGGCCAAGGGTGAGGATTTCGGCATGGTGCTGATATCACTGGTTGCCTGGGGCAACCGGCATTACGCCGAGGAGGGCGCCAGTGTCGAGTTGGTGGAGCGTAAAACAGGCCGGCCGGTGCAGCCGACGCTCGCCCGTGCGGATGGGCAGTTGGTGGCTTTTGACCAGTGCGTGTTGCAGGCCGGTCCGGCGGCCAGTGCCGGCATGCGCGAGCGCCTCGCTTTGCTAGGCGCAAAACCCTGATTGCGCAAGTATTTGACGCCAGAAAATAATCCACTCAAGGCCGGTAAAGTCGCGTATTCCACAGCCGATAGCCCTATCAAGACACGGGTTTTTTCGCACGGCTGAGGGTACGTCATGTTCAACACAACACTCAAAACAGAACTGGCGGCCAGGACGGCCGAGGCCACCGAGTACAAAGGACTGATCAGCGCACTGGAACGCTCCATGGCCGTGGTCGAATTCGACCTCAACGGCAACGTGTTGCGGGCCAACGACAACTTCCTCAAGGCCCTGGGCTACAGCGCCAATCAACTGGCCGGCAAGTCCCATCGCGATTTTTGCCTGCCGGCGCTGACCAGCAGCCCGGCCTACAGCCAGTTCTGGAGTGATTTGAAAGCCGGCAAATTTGTCTCCGGTACGTTCAAACGCGTGGATGCCAACGGCCGGACCATCTGGCTGGAAGCCAGCTACAACCCGGTGCTGGATGAGCGTGGCCAGGTGTTGAAGGTGGTCAAGTACGCACTGGACGTCACCGCCCAAGTGGAGCAGGACGCGGCCACCCGCAGCAAATTGACGGCCGTGGACCGTGCGATGGCCGTTATCGAGTTCGATTTGAGTGGCCAGGTGCTGGACGCCAACGCGAATTTCCTCAATGTCATGGGCTACTCCCTGGCGGAAATCAAAGGCAAGCACCACCGGTTGTTTTGCGAGCCCGCGCTGGTTACCAGCCATGAGTACACCGACTTCTGGCGCCGCTTGAATAACGGTGAGTTCTTTACCGGGCAATTCAAGCGCCTTGGCAAGCATGGGCGTGTGGTGTGGCTGGAGGCCAGCTACAACCCGGTGTACGACGGCGACGGCAAACTGATCAAGATCGCCAAGTTTGCCAGCGACATCACCGAGCGCGTAGAGAAGTTCGAGGAAGACTCCCGTGGCGCCTCCCGGGCCTACCATATTTCCTCCGAGACCGAGCGTTTTGCCGAGCACGGCACCCAGGTGATCCAGGAGACCGCCACGGAAATGCGCCGTATCGCCGAGAATATCGGCGCGTCTGCGCGGCTGGTGGGGCAACTGGGCGACCGTTCCGAACAGATCACCGCCATCGTCAACACCATTCGCGGTATCGCCGACCAGACCAACCTGTTGGCGCTCAACGCAGCCATCGAGGCGGCGCGCGCCGGGGACCAGGGGCGTGGCTTTGCGGTGGTGGCCGATGAGGTCCGGCAACTGGCCGGACGCACCAGCCGCTCCACGGCGGAAATCGCCGAGATGATCGGCATGATCCTCTCGGAAACCCGCGACGCGGTCACCAGCATGAACGCGACCCAGGAAGGCGCACAGCGCGGCGTCAACCTGGCCGACCAGGCGGGGTCGGTGATCCTGCAGATTCGCACCAGCACCAGCGATGCGGTGCAGGCGGTGAGCATGTTTGCGTCGAAACTGGATGAGTCGGAAGTCATTCCCAAGACTGCGGTCGGCTGGGTGGGCTAACGCTTTCCAGCTGGAGGAGCGAGCCAGCTCGCTCCTCCAGGGGCGGGTTTAGAGCAGGGTAAACGGATAGTCGACGATCAGCAGCAGCTCGTTCAGGTCTCCATCGCGCTGGTCGGCATTCGACGCCACGATCGCATCACGCACGCGCAACGACAGATTCTTCGCCGGACCGCTCTGGATCACGTACTTGGCTTCCAGATCGGTCTCGTGGTGCGCGCCATCTGCACCGTAGTCGCCGACATAAGCGCTATGGGCCGGCGTATGGGTGCCATCGATATCCGAGCCGTTGATGTAGCGGCCCATGAAGCTCAATCCCGGCACGCCATAACTGGCCATGTTCAGGTCATAGCGGATCCCCCAGGACTGCTCGCCCGGGCCGTTGAAGTCGTTCCATTGCACCGAGTTCGCCAGGTACACCGAATCGCCGCCTTCGCCTGCGCCGTTGTTGCCGGTGCCGATGTAGTCGAACGGCGTGTCACCATGCACCTTCTGGTACGACAGCGTGAGGGTGTGCGCTTGCAGGAACGAATACGCCGCCGCCACCGAGTAGGTGGTGTTGTTGATCGCCCCCGCCTTGGCACTGCCGGTGTCGAGGGTGCGGTACAAGTTGCCGTCCAGCGCCAGGGACTGGTCATGCGCCAACGGGATCACGTAATTGAGATTGGTGTAGTACTGGCGCCAGATATCTTCCAGCTCGCCGGCATACAGGGTCGCGCTCAGGGACGGGCTGAAGGTGTATTTGCCGCCGACGAAGCTGGCGCTGTTGGCGGCGATGTTGGCGTAGGTGGCGTAGATATCGTGGTCATGGTTGCTGGTCATGCCACTGTTGGTGCTGGTGAAATGCCCGGCCTCCAGGTCCAGGCCGGCGATTTCGCTGCTGGTCAGGTCAAACCCGGTGGCGGTCTGGGGCAACAGGCGCGTGCCGCCGGTGGCGAAGACCGGGGCGGTGGGTTGCATGTCACCAAATTTGAGTTGGGTCTTGGAGACTTTGATCTTTACCGCCGCACCGACTGAGCCGTAGGCGTCTTCGGGATCGCCATGGCGGTCGGTGGGCAGGTTGCCGGTGCCGGCGTCCGCGTGGGTGGCGTCGAGTTTCAGCCCGCCGTAGGCATAGGCGTCGACGCCGAAACCGAGGGTACCCTGGGTAAAACCCGAGGCGTAGTTGAGCATCGCGCCCTGGGTCCAGTCGATATTATCGGCCCGGCCGCCTTCACGGTTGCGGTTCATGTAGTAGTTGCGCAACAGGCCGGTGACGCTGCTGCCCTCGACAAATCCCTTGGCATCCGCCTGGTCGGTGACCGACTCGGCAAAGGCCATCTGGCTGATACCGGCACACACCGCCAGTGCCAACAGGCTCGACTGTTTAATCATGTCGTGACTTCCCCGAAATAATGAACGCGCGCGCAGAAACACCGCACTGACTGGATGGCGCATAACGTTGTTTGGGCAGAGGTTTCTAGGTGAGCTGTTACGGTTTTTTATTGTGTCCGGCGTGGTTGCCGAGGTTGATTCTAAGCACAGTCGGCACGGCCTGCAGCGGGCGGGCGGATGAAACTCGATTAATTAAACTTCACGCTGTTTAACCACGTGCGGGTGTACGTTGAACCTGTCTTAGCCGCTCTGCTTCGACAACATCCTTTGGTTGCCGCCGCAGACTCTGCGGCGGATTTTTTCACAAGATTTCACAGCCGGGTTTCGGCCCTTCGGCATGGGCACCTCAGTGACCAGAAAGGCATGCAACACCGGCCCGGTGAGTCAGCCTGTCATCTTTCAGTAACCCTCAAGGTTTTTGCTCTCCTGACTGGCCCGACATGATCGCCTTCGACGATCGTGCCACGGCCCCCGTCTTCAAGGAGCACACGCATGTCAGCACCGGTCAGTAAGGCCCCCACGATCAGGAGCGTCACGGGCAAAGACACCAGCGCCGAATGGGGCAACGCGGTTGATCGGGCCAAGGCCAGGGATGCCGGCATCGAGTGGCAGCGGCCCAAGGATGACTCTCGCTCGGCCCAGGACATCATCGATGGTAGCCCACTGCTGAAAAACCTTGGCAACCAGAGCGGGGTGAAGGACAAGTTGCGCGAACGGGTCGGCGATTTCGAGCACGATGCGGACGCGGCCTACCGCGCCAATCAGGTGCTGGAGCATGTCGAGCGCTTCGACGAAAACGGCTCACGCCTGGCCGGCAATGCCATCGACAACGGCCGCGTCGATGGTTTCACCAAAGGCGGTGACGCCAGGCACGGCACCGAGGCTGGACGCCTGCAAGACTTCGGCAAATATGGTTGGGAGAACCTCAAGGGTGAACGGCAACAGGTGGACGCTGTGGACCAGGACGGCCAGCGCCGTGAGGCCGCAGAAAAGGTCGGCATCGTCTGGGAACTGCCCGAGGGTGACACGCGCTCGGCCCAGGACATCATCAATGACAACCCGTTGCTGAAAAACCTTGGCAACCAGAGTGGGGTGAAAGATGCATTGAAGGAGCAGGTCGGCGATTTCGACAAGGACCCCAACGCGGCCTTCCGTGCCAGCCAGGTGCTCGACCGGGTGGTGGGTTTTGACGAGCAAGGCCGCGCGCTGACGGGCAAGGATGTGGCCAACGGTAGTATCGACGGCTTTACCAAGAGCGGGGAAGCGCGCCATGGCACCGAAGCGGGGCGCCTGCAGGACTTCGGCAAGTACGGTTTCGAGGGATTGGCCAAGCCCTCGGCCAATGACCAGATCGGTAGCTATAAGGATTTTCTCGACACCCATCCGGATGCCGACGCGGGCTCCAGGCAGATCGCTCAATACGGCGCAATCCTGGATGCCAAGTACGATTCGATCCGTGGCAAGACCGGCGGCGAGAGTGCCGTCACCGAACAGAACATCCAGGACTACCTCAAGCAAAATCCGCAGTTGAGCAAGGAAGAGAAAGAGGCCCTCAACTTCTTTGCCCAGCCCGGCGCCTTCCGCAAGCTCGATACGGCCGGCAACAGTATCGGCGACAAGCCCGACGGCAAGGTCAGCCGCAGCGACGTGCAAGCCTGGCTGAAGACCGCCGCCCCCACCGATGCCCAGAGCCTGGCCAGCCTGATCACCGACGTGGCCACCGGCACTGTCACGGGCCAGGTCGACACCCGCAAGCTCGACAAGGACATCTTCGAACATCCGGAAAACTACACGGCCGAACAAAAGGCTGCGGTGCTGCTGGAACTGCAGGAAGCGCAGAAACTGGTGGTCGACGGCGCCAACGCCGGGGTCTGGAACAGCGATTATGGCAAGGTCTCCATCGCCAACCGCTCCGGCGCGATCTGGGAGCCGCAAAAGCTGCTGCAGGACATCAACGACCACATGGCCATCTTGCAGGGCGACAAACCCACCGCCGAGTACATCAGGAACGCAGGCGACCAGGCGGTGAAGACGTTGTTTGAAGACAATCCCGGCCTGAAGGATGCGGTCACCAAGAGCTACGAGGATCAGGTGAAGTCGGGCAAGGCACTGGACGCCGCGTGGGATGCCAACACCAAGGACGGCAAGACCGACCAGCACACAGCGCTGGCCGGTTTCTACGCCACCGCCACCAGCCTGCAGTCGATGCTTGGCATTGACGATGCCAAGGCGATCCAGGGCGCGGTCGCCAAATCCTCGCATAACGAAGCATTCAAGACCTTCTACAAGGACCAGTTGGCCAGTGGCGACCGCCTGCGCGAGTTGCTCAAGGACAACACGCCGGAGCAGGCCGCTTCGGAGTTCAGCCTGGAAGTGGCGCTCTATAACGCCGCGCTTGATCCGACCTTCACGGCCCAGTATGACCAACAGCTCAATGACAATTTCTCCAGCATCGCCCAGCAGAACCTGTTCAAGGGCGCTGGCTTCGACGACATCAAGGCTGCGTTCGGCAAGGACGGCGGCGCGGAGCTGGACGAAGACAAGGTCCGCAAGCTGGTCGACCAGATGCGCCAGGAAAGCCCCGAACTGCTGCTGAACCAGGACGGGACCGTGGCCACCACCGACCAGGTCCTGGCGGGCTTTCGTGGTAACTGGGACATGCTCCGCCAGGGCACCAAGGCCCTGGACAAAATGGGCAAGCTGTCGGACTTCGACCCCAACGGCGGCGCCAAGGGCGCCTACGGCAGCGGTGTGCTGCACGGGGTGAGCGGGCTGTTCCTGGCGGGTGTGACCATTGCGCGCGGGGCGCAGAGCGGTGGAAAGCTGACCACGCGCAACATCGTCGACATCACCACCGGTTCCGTACAGACCACCACCGTGCTGATCGAGGGCGGCACCAAGGGCTACCAGGAGCACCTCGCCAAGTCGATCAAGAACGGTGAGCAGACCCTCAAGGATATGAAGGACGGCAAGGTCATGCTCGACCTGCTCGATGAGGTCAAGGACAACGTCAAGGACGGCAAGCACGCCAAGGTCGTGGCGAAGAACTTCGAGGAAGCCGCCAAAGGTATCGGCGGCCTGGCCGGTATCGTCGCCGGGGCTTATGGCATTTTTGATGGCGTCAACGCGCTGCGTCGTGGTGACAAGCTGAGCGGTGGCTTCGGTATTACCGCAGGCTCGCTGGGTGTACTGGCCGGCAGCGCCTCGGCCGCGGAGGGCGGCCTTGGCTTGCTCGGGGCGAACCTGCCGCGCTTTCTCCCGGGCCTGGCGGCCACGGCGGGCGTGCTGGGCTTCCTGGCGGCTGGCGTGGCGGTACTGGCGGCCATCGTGCCCGGGCTGGTGAAGGAAGGACAGGCACAGGCCAAGTCGGACAAGTTCGGCGAGATATTGGGGGATTCAATCGAGCGTTATGGCATCGATGGGGTCAAGGACGGGACCATTGCGGATATTCCCACCAAGGATTGGCCAGGCGGGGAGCAGTGGACATCGTGAGAACGGGAGGAGGGGGGAGACCCCCTCGCTCCGAGGTTGTCTTTACTCTTTGACGTCCATGAACTCTTCCGCCCAGGCCACGTAGCTTTCCGGCAACGTGTAGGTATGCGTCAGCTCGGTGGCACTGAGGTTATCGGTGCTGTGGGTCAACTGGCGCTGGGCACGCAGGCTGTCATACGTCGCCTTGATCGCGGCAAAGTAAGCCCCGTGGCCGGCCACCACCACCCGCACGCCGAGGCTGGCCAGACGCTGGGCGTCATTCAGCTTAGGGTTGCCGTAGGTCACCAGCATCAGCGGCACCGTCAGGTTTTCCGCGATCTTCTCCAAGTGCTCGAAATCGGCCACACCCACCATGCAAATCCCGTCGGCCCCGGCTTTCTGGTAGGCCTGGGTGCGCTCGATAACGGCTTCGGTCGGCAACACGCCGGCGTTGGTCCGGGCAATGATCGACAACTCGGGATCGACACGTGCTTCCAGCGCCGCGCGGACCTTGCCGATGCCTTCTTCAATGGAGATCAGATCGGTGGACTTGCGCCCGAACTGCGCCGGCAGCAACGTGTCTTCAATGGTCAACGCGGCCACACCGGCCCGCTCGAGTTCTTCGACGGTACGCATCACATTCAGGGCGTTACCGTAGCCGTGGTCGGCGTCGGCAATGAACGGCAACTGGGCAACGCGGCCGATACGGGTGGCTTGCTCAACGAACTCACTCAGGGTGATCAACGCAAAATCGGGTGCGGCCAATACCTGCAACGAAGCAACGGAGCCACCGAGGATGCCGACTTCAAAACCCAGGTCAGCGGCGATACGCGCCGACATCGGGTCAAAGACGGAAGCGGTTTCAACGCAGGTTGGGTTGGCGAGCAATTCACGGAAGTTGCGGCGCAGGGCTGAGTGAGAAATCTTTGGCATGGGCTTTCCTGGTTCTGGTCATCGTCTTGTGACGATCAATGTCTATTCGTGGTGGGGCGAGATTAACATGCGGGCGAGGGGGAGATGATGACGTTTCAGCATTAGGGATGGATGCGGGTTTACGGTTTTGGAGCGTCCAAGGTGCATCACTCCTCACATGGCCATAATCGTCATGCGCACGACACTCGATCAAGGTCTGGCACCTTGCTGCCGATGCGGCCGAAACTCACCACCACGTCAGCCTACCTGGTGACGCCGATACGCCAGAATTCGCTGCCCCCCAGACTGAAGTATTCACCGATGGCGTCGCTGCTCGCCAAGTCACAGCGGAACTGTGAACGCCCGACATACTCCTGCACCGAATGCCCGCGTTGGCGCAACGCGACGGCGAGGGCGCTGGAGTGGCTTCATTGTCTTTCCAGTCGGGAAAGAATCCACGCACCTGATTACTGGAGACGAGGTCCACTCCCAATTCGTATTTGGCGAACGAACAACTGGGGGCGACGTACATTTTTGTACGCGAGGGTTTCACACAAAACCGTTTATTTCAGGGGGGGCAATAACGGACAGTGTGTGCAACACAACCTACTTCAGGAACCACACTATGAAGCTATTTAAATCCATTTACTCAGCAGTACTGCCGTTCGCATTTGCACTGTCTATCTCCAATAGCGTGTTCGCATCTGCACTGCCCGACGCCCAGGCCAGTTATTCGATGAATGTCGGCAAGTTCAAGGTTGTCGCCCTCTATGACGGTTACCTTCCTGCCGATATGGTCAAGATTCTTGAGGGGGGCGATGGCGCCCGCATAAGCACGCTGCTTGAACAGGCAGGGCTGGATAAAGATGCGCGCATGTCCGTCAATGTTTATCTGGTCGATACCGGGGACCAGCAAATCCTGATAGACACCGGTGGTGGCGAACTGACCGGAAGCACCGCCGGCCGCCTGCAGGAAAGCCTGAAGGCCGCAGGCTACAGCGCCGATCAGATCGATGTGGTGCTGATGACCCATCTGCATGCCGACCATATCGGGGGGTTGTTGAACGGGCAACAACGCGCGTTCAAGAATGCGGTAGTGGAAGTCAACGACCAAGAGTTGAACTACTGGATGTCAGACCCCTCCGTTGCGCAGGGCAAAGAGGACAAACCTGAGGCATTCTCTGCAGTCAAACGTTATCTCAAGCCTTATCAGGAAGCTGGCCGTGTCAGGACATTCAAATGGGGCGACCAGCTTTTTGCGGGCATAGAAGCCATCGATTTGCGCGGGCATACCCCAGGGCATACCGGATTCAGGGTCAGTGAAGGAGGGGACCAATTGCTGTTCTGGGGCGATGTAATCCATGTGCAACCGGTTCAATTCCCTGAGCCGCAAGTCACTGTCATCTACGACAGTACCCCGAGCCAGGCAATCAGCACCCGCAAGGCGGCCTTGGAAGATGCCTCCACAGCCGCTCACCCATACTGGGTTGCCGACGCCCACATTGATTTCCCTGGTATTGGCAAGGTGCAAAAGAAGGGTGAAGACTACTTCTGGCAGCCCGTTCAGAAATGAGTGCTACGTGATTAAGCACAACGGCACCAAAGACAAGGAGCAATCATATGGAGTGGGGTGATGTTAAGGTCTTTCTTGCCGTTGTGCGTGCTGGAACCTATGCCGATGCAGCAACGCAACTGAGAGTGAGCCGGCCTACGGTCAGCCGCCGTGTGCAGGCCCTGGAAGAAGCGCTGGGGCAGAAACTGTTCCAGCGCACCGGAGACGGACTGGTGATCACAGCCGAAGGCGAATCCATTCTCGACCTGGCAGAACGCATGGAGCAAAGCGCTTTGGCGTTACATCGAAAGATCGCAGTACATGATGAGCACCTTGAGGGCGGTATAAGAATTACCTGTCCGGAGTGGTTCGCTGGCTATGTAATGCCTGACTTGATGGTGAGCGTCGCACGCAAACATCCGAATATTCGAGTGGAAATCCTGACTTCGCCGCGCATGCTCGATTTATCGAGGCGTGAAGCTGACGTGGCACTTAGAAATGTTCCCTTCGACCAACCTGATATCGTTCAGCGCAAATTGATGGACGTGAGATATGCGGTGTACGCGGCGCAGAACTACAGCGTCGCTAGCCCTACAGGGGAGGGAGTCAACCTGATTCTGATGAATGCAGACTTCAACCATTTTCCGGATGTGGCATGGATACAGAAATTGCTGCCTGATGCCTCTGTCATGCAACGCAGTAATGATCGGATTATTCAGGCTCAGTTATGCGCGGCGGGGCTAGGGCTCGCGGTCTTGCCCGTGGTCGTGGGTGAAAAAATCCCGGGCCTTAAAGTGATTGATCTGCAAACGCCTCCACCCGGTCGGGAACTCTGGCTTGGCTACCATCGGGATTTGCGTGATGTACCGCGATTAAAGGCCGTTACGCGCGCGCTCTTCAGTGCATCGGCGACTAGTTTGAATTTGACGAGGACGTTATGAAACGCAGCAACATCAGTTTTGTGTCCGAGGGTACTCTATTAAAAGGCTGGCTTTATGAGCCAGCAAACACATCGTCTACAACACCCGCTGTTGTCATGGCACACGGTTTTACCTCGGTCAAGGAACAATATCTTGATAAATATGCGGAGGTATTCTGTTCGGAAGGTTTTCATGTACTGGTCTATGACCATGCAAACTTTGGCGAAAGTGAAGGAACGCCGCGCCAAGAGATGGACCCTGTATTGCAGCGCCGGGGCTATCGCGACGCCATTACCTTTCTGCAGTCGCTTCCAGGCATCGATCCACAGCGAATTGGTATCTGGGGAACAAGTCTGAGCGGCGGGCATGTCATAGAAGTTGCCGCAATCGATCGTCGCGTAAAGTGTGTTGTTGCTCAGGTTCCCTCCATCAGTGGCCATGAGTCGGCGAAACGTCGACTGCGCTCGGACCTTGTGCCTGCCATGCTTGCACGCTATGACAATGACCGGAAGGCCCGTTTTGCAGGTGCACAACCCGCAATCATTGCGGCGGTATCCGATGACCCTGGCGTTGCCTGTGCCATGGTAGGCGTAGATAGTTATGAGTATTTTATGAACACTAGGTCGTTTGCGCCGAATTGGAAGAATGAGGTGACCTTAAGGAGCACTGAGCTGTTTCGGGAGAACGAACCTGGGCATTTCATCTCGCGTATCAGCCCCACGCCGTTCCTGATGATTGTGGGGGATAACGATCTTTTGACCGCCACGGATATATGCCTCACAGCCTATGAAAAAGCGCTGGAGCCAAAGAAGCTTGTGATGATCAAAGGAGGGCACTTCACCCCCTATGTTGAACACTTCAAGGTCACCAGTGAAGCCGCCGCCAGCTGGTTCAATCAACACCTTAATACCTGATATGACCAAAGCCTTGACTTGGGCGGGCATCCCGGTATCAGTGATCGGCAATAGACGCGGAGCATACCTAGGGGGTAGGAAAATTACTTGTGAAAGTGTTTGGATGCGTGGCCTGCTGCAAATGCAGTTAGAGTGGTGATCATCGTCCTGACCGCTGTGTGAAAAATGAATGCTCCGCTTTTTATTTCTCTGGACGGCCCCAAAGGCACCGGCAAAACCACGTTGTTGGAGGCCGTAACGGCAGCACTGAGGGCGGACAACAAGAAAGTCATCCGGCTTTGCGAGCGAAAAAGCGATCCCTACAGAGGGGAAACCATGGCCCTGGTGAACGAACTTGCCAGAAATCCCTTACGGGATCTGGAATGGGCTGTGTGCGAGCGCTTTGCCGAGAGTCGCAGTTGGATATCCCGGAATGTCCTGACTCGGCAGCCGTTGGGCAGCATCATATTGATTGATCGCTGGTATCCGTCTGAGGCTGCGTTTCGACACACGATTCCGTTTGCAGAGATTCTGCAGTTGAACCTGGAGCGAAGCGTGCGAGTGCCGGATCTGCATGTCGGTGTGATCACTGCGCCGGATATTTCATGGGCGAGAGCAACGGCACGTTCACGAGGATTGGGCGGCACTGTGATTCAGAAGTATGCAGAGCATGTTGCATGCACAGAGATGTTCGAGCGGGCGATTGTGGGTCAGGGCTGGGTGTTGTGTCGTAATGAGGGTGCGATTGAAGAGGCAGTGAAGCAGGTGGTTGCTGAGATCCATAAATTAACTGAGCGATAAGCCTAGAGTAATACATGATTTAACATAATATACATTATGCGTAATACCGTATTGCGCAATCAGAGGCAGTGCCCGTCAGATTTCAACGGGCAAAACCTCTGTCATGCTTAAACCTGAGCAAAGCCTCCATCGACAAACATTTCACTGCCCGTCATGAAGCTGCTCTCATCCGATGCCAGGAACAACGCGGCGGCTGCCACTTCTTCAGGTTGACCAATGCGGCCCAGTGGAACCTGTGCCGTCATGTCGTCGATGATCGCTTCCTTCTGGCCCGTGCCTGACAACGCCGAGTCCAGACCTGGTGTCGAGATCGGGCCTGGCGACAGTACGTTCACACGAATGCCGGTGCCTTTGAGATCCAGCGCCCAGCTCCTGGCGAAATTACGCAGAGCCGCTTTGGTGGCGCTGTACACGCTGAACGCCGCGGTGCCCATTGTCCCGGTGGTCGAGCCAGTCAGGATCACGGAACCGCCGGCCTGCATCAGTGGCAAGGCTTTTTGCACGGTGAACAGCGTGCCTTTGACGTTGATGCCGAACGTGCGGTCGAATGATTCCTCGGTGATCGAGCCGATCGGTTGGAAATCCCCCAGGCCTGCATTGGCAAACAGTATGTCAACCCGGCCCTTGGCAGCTTTTACCTGGGTGAACACGCGGTCCAGGTCGTCCAGCTTGGCAATGTCGGCCTGGATGGCGATGGCTCCAGGCCCGATCAGCGTCAGCGCCTTGTCCAGTTCTGACTGTCGACGACCTACAATCACCACCTGTGCGCCTTCAGCTGCAAAGCGAATCGCGGTTGCCAGGCCGATGCCGCTGTTACCGCCGGTAACCACTGCGATTTTCCCGTTGAGCTTGCTCATGATGACTCCAAAAAAGAATGTTGAGGCGCAACTCTAGATCCGCTCTATTCTTTTGAATAGTATGCACCTTTTAGTAAGTACCCTTGGGAGATACTTCAATCATGGCCAATAACTCATTCAATTGCGGACTTGAGGCTGCCCTGGCGGTGATTGGCGGCAAATGGAAGCCGCTGGTGCTGTTCAACCTGGCGCAGAATGTTCATCGATATGGAGAATTAAGACGCGCGATTGGCGGTGTGACCGATAAGGTGCTGATCCAGCAACTCAAGGAATTGGAGCGCGATGAGATCATTTTTCGCGTGGATTTCCAGGAAATACCGCCCAAAGTCGAGTATTCCCTGACACCGTTCGGGGAGTCCCTGGCGTCGGCATTGGGTGGATTGTGCCAATGGGGTACGCAGCATATGCAAACGGTAGAGCGCATCGCTGCACGGCGGACGTCTGCCCTCTCCCAATCCTGAGCCCCCTGCCCTGATTGCCAACTCAACTAAATGACTATTTAGTTGAGTTAAATCAGTAGGTTACAAGTGAAACCGATCAACTGACTGCGAAAGCTTACCGGCCAGGCCGGACAACTCATCCGTTGTCGACGCCGTTTGGCCAATAACGCGACTGTTGTTTTCCGACATGCCCGCAATCATCTCCACCTGGTGCGCAATTTCGTTGCTGGCCAGGCTCTGTTCACCAATGGTGCGGGAGATATCGTTGACCATTTCCGTGGTGTTCAAGGTGGCTTGCAGAATTTCGCGAATCGCCCGCTCCACCTCGGCGGTCACCGCCATGCCCTTATCCACTTGAGCCACGCCCTCCTCCATGCTGGTCACCGCTTCGCGCGTGCTTTGCTGGATACGCTGGACCATGCTGGCGATTTCCAGGGTTGAGGCACTGGTACGGCCGGCCAGGCTGCGAACCTCATCGGCAACCACTGCGAACCCCCGCCCCTGTTCACCGGCGCGGGCGGCCTCGATCGCAGCATTCAGGGCCAGCAGGTTGGTCTGGTCGGCGATCCCCTTGATCACTTGGATAATGCTGAAAATTGCCTCGGACTCCTTGTCCAGCGTACGAATCACCTGGGCCGACTGCTGCGCGGAGCGGGCAATGCCGCCCATGTCGTTGACCACCTGATGAATCACCCGCCCACCGTCCTTGGCCAAGGTCTCAGCCTGGTTGGCCATGTCCAATGCGCGCCCGGCATGCCGAGTGATTTCCTCGATACTGGCGGTCATTTCACTCGCGGCCGCGGCCATGGTGCTGGCCGCCGCACTCTGTTGCTGGCTGCTGCCGGCCACTTCATGGCAGCCGTGGCTCAGTTGCTCGCTCATGCCACTTACGCCGTGGGCGTTGCTGCGCACCACTTCGATCATGCCGCGCAAGTCCCGTTGCATGGTGGCGAGGCTGCGAATCAAGGCGCTGGCTTCGTCTTTGCGCCGGGGTTCGACAATCGCTTCGCTCAAGTTGCCCCGCGCAATGCTGGCGGCAATGCGGCTGGCGGCCTGCAATGGCGCCATGATGCTGAGCATCACCCAGCGCCCCTGGGCCAACAGCAGTAAAAGGCTGGCGATCAACACTGCGCCCAGGGTGAAATTGGCGTTGCTGATGGTCTGCCGTGTGCCGACACTTGTCTGCTGGGTGTTGGTCTCGATCAGCTCGCTCAGCGCGGCCATTTGATCTTCAAGCTGGGTGAAGGCGGCATTGAACGTGCCCAGTTCCGCGCGAGCGGCTTCGGGATTGTCCAGCGCCAGCGCGACGATGCGCTCACCGGTGGCGATGTAGTTGTCCAGGCTCGGTTTGATTTTTTCCAGGTTGGCCTTGAGCGAAGCGTCCAGCGGCAGCGCGAGGTTATCCGACAGTACCTGGCGAAAGTGTTCGGCGTGTTCCTTGAGCGAAGCGTTGACCTCGGCCGGTGTGCTGGTGCTTTTGCCCAGGCCCACCAGCATCGCCGACAGCACATCGGCGCGCAGGGCGTCGTGCATCATGTCGGCTTCCATGTGGTTGCGCAGCACCGTCATGCTGACCTCGCTGTCCTGTACGGCATCGCCCATCCGTGAATTGCCCAGGTAACCGGTAAGGCTCATGATCAAAGCAGTGAGCAAGCCAGTCGCTATCAACAACATCAAGCGTAGTTTGATCGTCATGCAAAAATCCCCTTGCCTGGTCATCCGGTTGGGAGCCCAACCGCAGACGCCCCGCTTCTGATGTTATCGGCCACCGTCCCTGGTTATTGAAGCCTAAGTTTGCGGATCTGCGTGGATCCCTTAAGCTGACCGCCCTTTTCCGTGCGGAACCGCTCATGTCTCGACGTATCGCCCACCTCGCCCTGCTACTGGGGTTGATCACCGCCGTCGGCCCTTTCGCCATCGACATCTACCTGCCCGCACTGCCGACCCTCGGCGCGAGCCTGCATGCCTCGCCGGCGCGGGTGCAGATGAGCCTGACGGTGTTCTTCGTGATCGTCGGCGTATGCCAGTTGTTCTACGGGCCGGTCAGCGATGTATTCGGGCGCAAACCGCCGATCTATGCCGGCCTGGTGATTTTTGCCGTGGCCAGTGTCGGATGCGCCTTGGCGCCGACGATCGAAACCCTGATTGCCTTTCGCGCCCTGCAGGCTTTCGGCGCATGCGCCGGCATGGTGATTCCCCGGGCCATCGTGCGTGACCTGTACACGGGGCATGAGGCCGCGAAGTTGATGTCCTTGCTGATGCTGGTGATGAGCGTCTCGCCGATTCTCGCGCCATTGGCCGGCAGCCTGGTGATTTCGCTGTGGAGCTGGCGCGAAGTATTCGCCGTGCTGGCGGTGCTCGCGCTGGCGTGTCTGGTAATGACCATCGTGCAACTGCCCGAAACCCACCCTGCCGAACGCCGGTTGGGCAAGACCCTGGGCAGTGCCTTCAGCAGTTATGGCGCGTTGTTGCGTGACCCGGTATTCATCGGCCTGTCGGTGGTGTGCGGCTTTGGCCTGGCGACCTTCTTCGTGTTTATCGGCAGCGCGCCGTTCGTGTACATCGAGCATTACGGCCTCACACCCACGCAGTTCAGCCTGGCCTTTGCGTTGAATGCCGCGTCGTTTTTCGCCATGAGCCAACTCACTGCGCGCCTCAGTGCGCGCTTTGGCCTGGCGCCGTTGATTCTTTGGTCGGTAGCGGCTGTGGCTGCAGTGATGGCTGTCCTGGCCGTCACTACGCTGTGGGTCGACAGCCTGGCCCTGACCATGGCCTTGCTGTTTATCGGCTTCGGCTTTCTCGGCCTGCTGCTGCCGGCCGCCGGGGTATTGTCCCTGGAGGATCATGGTGCCGTGGCCGGTTCTGCCTCGGCCTTGCTCGGTGCGATCCAGATGATCATCGGGGCCCTGTCCATGACCCTGATCGGGGTGTTCGCCGATCACACGCCGGCGCCGATGCTGATCGGGATTGCGCTGTGCGCCATAGCGGCGATGTTCACCACGGTGTGGACACTGCGGCGCCTGCCGGCTCACCTGGCGAGCGCCCCACCCTCGTCCTGAGGGCGGCCCATGCACTTGAGGTTGGCGTTGCCTGGGGCCAACGCCAACCACTCGTCGGCCCTCGGCGGCATCCGTTACAACTATCAACCGGCCGGCAACTACTAATCCCATAGCCACGTTGGAAACTATGGAGATTGACATGACTGATTACCCTCACCCTCCCTTCGCCCCCCAAGCGCAGACCGTACCTGGTTCGCAGAAGAAAATGGACCCGTACCCGGATTGCGGTGAACAGAGCTACAAGGGCTCCGGACGGTTGGCCAACAAGATCGCCCTGATCACTGGGGCCGACAGCGGCATCGGGCGCGCCGTCGCCATCGCGTTTGCCCGTGAAGGCGCCGATGTGGCCATCGCTTATCTGGATGAGCACGAGGACGCCAGGGAAACTGCGCGTTGGGTCGAGGAAGCCGGTCGCCAATGCCTGCTGCTGCCCGGCGATATCGCTCAGAAAAGCGTGTGCCACGAACTGGTCGACAAAACGGTCGAGCAATTCGGCCGTATCGACGTGCTGGTCAATAACGCAGCGTTCCAGATGAGCCACGAGACTCTTGAAGAAATCTCGGACGAGGAATGGGTCAAGACCTTCGATATCAACATCACCGCAATGTTTCGCCTGTGCAAGGCAGCGGTGCCGCATATGAAGGCTGGCAGTTCGATCATTAACACCACGTCCGTCAACTCAGACATGCCCAAGCCGACGTTGATGCCGTATGCAGCCACCAAGGGTGCGATTGCCAATTTCACCGGTGGCTTGGCGCAGTTGCTCGGCAGCAAGGGTATACGCGTCAACAGCGTGGCCCCGGGCCCGATCTGGACGCCGTTGATCGTGGCGACCATGACCGATGAAGATGTGCAGAGCTTCGGCAGCGAAACCCCGCTGGGCCGCCCTGGCCAACCGGTGGAAGTCGCGCCGATCTATGTGTTGTTGGCCTCGGACGAAGCCAGCTACATCTCCGGATCGCGCTACGCGGTCACTGGCGGCAAACCTATTCTCTAAAACTGCATCGCCCCCCCTTGAGGGGGGGCTGCAATCGTCAACCCTACAGGTCAAACCGGTCCACCGCCCGCCGTCGCTCATTGTCGTCACGCACGTCATAGCTGGCGGTGGTCTGGATATTGGTATGGTGTGCGAGCTTCTGCGCGATCGACAGGTCATGCTCCTCGATCACCCGGGTGATGAACGAGCGACGGAAGTCATGGGGCATGATCTTCACGCCCACCTGTTCGCCGCGCTGGCGGGCGATGTAGTAAATGGCATGTTTGGTGATGCGCTCGCGGGTGATGTGGCTGCCACGGCGGATACGGTTGAACAGGAAGCTGTCATCCTGCTCGCCCTCCTTGAGCTGCTCGCGCCGAAACGCCAGCCACGCCTGCAATTTGGCGAACGCCCAGTCCGGCGCGTACTTGATCAACTCCTTGTTGCCCTTGCCGATCACCCGCAAGCTGCGCTCTTCGAAGTTGATCTGGGCCAGGTCGAGGTTGACCGATTCCGACTTGCGCATGCCGGAGCCGTAGAGAATACCGATCACTGCGGCGTCTCGCAGGCCCTGGGGCCGTGGGTCGTCGGCGCAGACTTCCATCATTTCGCGGATCAGGCTGCGCCGCAGGTTGCGGCCCTGGCCCAGGCGCGTGCCGGGTGCAGCCTTGACCGTGCGCATGCGCAACAGGTGCTCCTGGCTGATCAGGTTCAGGCGCCACGCCTCATTCATCACCCCGCGCACCGCGTTCACATACAACGAGGAGGTATTCGGCGCATAACCGTCTTCGCGCAAGGCGGCGACCAGGGCAATGACGTGTTCGGGCTGCAGCAAGTGCCAGTCGATGTCTTCGAGGTTGATGTCCTCGAAGCCAAGGCGATCGGCCGCATCTTGCAGCACGTAGCGCATGGTCAATTGGCTGGAGGGGGCCAGGCGGGTGAGGTAGAGGGTCAGCGGGTTGCGGATAGACTCAGTCAAGCTAGATCAGCCTTTGGTTTAAATACACCATTTAACTGATTGTTAAATCGACATATTTACGATTGAACAGAGCAAAGAAGTCTAGCCCATGAGTACCGCTGGTACAAAGTACTGAAACGTACCGCGAGGCGGTGCGTCAACGCGTCAGGTACGCGCCGTATTGTCCTATGGAGCGATAAGCCTAATCACTACCGGTCGAAGCATTTTCCTATGCTGCTTTGTAGGCGCCTTGCTTTATTTTCAGCTTTTCATCCCTGCTCATTCACTCAGACAAAGGTCACTTTATGCCTATTGACACTCCTACCTCGCGTTATGCGAACCCTAATCCCTGGGCTGTCAAGCACTCATCCATTGCTCCAGACAGCCAGCCTCCTGCGTACAACACAACACTGTATGCCCCCTCGTATTTTGCGACGGTGGAAAACAAAGCCAAGGTTGATATCTCCCGGGATGACTTCAACCAGATCAATAAGCAGGTCAATGCGCTCGATAGAAAAATCGAAAAGATAGAGCGATTTTCAACCCGATATCCAGCCGCTATAACAGGCAAAGACACTCAAACATTGCGCCAGACAATGCTCAACCTGCGCAACCATGTAGCGACTGGGAACGGCAAAAGCAATGAAATGCAGGCATTGGCCCAAACGGTCAACAATCAAACGACAGCCATTGCGCTGAAAGCGTTACAGGGCGTGCAGAAGAGTGAACATGGCACGCCGGCTTTCGCTCAGAATCTGCAATTGCTTTCAGATGTCGAAAATATGCAGCAAAAAAAATACTGATGGTTTTACCTTGAGGCCTTGGCAGCTAGTCGGGCTCAACCGGGCCGTCCTCGGTTTGCGGTTGGCTCCAAGTCTCATCCTGTTTCTGCATCAACGCAAACCATTGGGTGCGCATGAAATCCAAGTACGGAGCGGGCGCCTTGGCAAAGTCCTTCTCATCGCCATAACACCCCGGCAACGGCAACTCGGTGCCCTGCTCCTTGTACTGGCTGACCAGCGCCTGCTGAGCGGCCACGCTGCAGTCCTTGGGCAGCGGCATGCCGCGCAGGGCGCCGGCCTCTTCGTCCCACCAGGCCGCACCGACGCGGTCGACCCCACGCAGGCGGTACTTCTGCGACTTGCCGACGTGCATGATCAACTTGAATTCGTTGGGGCTGACATCACTGGTGCAGGTGCGCGAATAGCCAACGGTGGCCTGGGTGATGCCGTCGCCAGTGAGGTCGGTGACTTTGGTTGCAGCCCTGTCAAAGCGCAGGGACGCATCGAATTCGCAGTGCTGCACATCGTCGTAGAGCATCCACACGCGCTTGGGGCGGTTGCCGTCGATCAGGTACTGGGCCGCATACACGAATGCCGACTGGGTGCCGTCGTCATCGCGCTCGCTGACTTGTTCGGCGAGCACCAGCAGGTTCTTGCCTTGTTTATCGTCCCAGGTATACGCGGCGATCTGCTTGCCGCGCACTTCCACGCCGTCCGGCACCTGGTCGATGCTGGTCAGCGCCACCCCATCATCGGCGCATACGGTGGTGATGCACGCGACGCTCATCAACAACCCCATCAACACTGGCCGCAATTGGCCGCGTAAAAGCTGCACGCTATTCATCCGTTCACCCTGGCAAGAGACGGCTTACTTTACCGGCACTTGGCGGGCATTGCAGAGAATATTCTTTACTGAACACCGGATTGAATAACATCGCGTCGCGCTCGCCCGGACGCCTTGCCTGGCACCTCGTCCACTTAGCTGAACCCTAGCTGTCTACCTGTCAAATAAACGAGTTTTTCATCTGCCTTTCATATCTGTTCCACATTTTTACGCTTAATCTTGGATACAGCACTTCATAGCAAACCGCGCTATATCGTCTAACCTCTTGATTACGTTCTATCTTCAGTGCCGCTTTCCAACCTGCATTCTGGACGTTTGCCTAATGATTGCTGCTGTTTCCACGCTCCAAGTTGCTCTAACCCCGAGGTCATGAATCTTTGAAACCCTACCCTATTCATTGCGTGTCGATCGTTATCCCGGTCTACAACGAACAAGAAAGCCTGCCTGAATTGCTGCGCCGTACCACCGCAGCCTGCAAGCAACTGGCCTACGCATACGAAATCATCCTGGTGGATGACGGTAGCCGCGACAATTCGGCCCAACTGCTGGAAGACGCCGCCTCGGAAGACGGCAGCAACGTGGTCGCGGTAATTCTCAACCGCAACTACGGCCAGCATGCGGCGATCATGGCCGGTTTCGAGCAATGCCGAGGCGAAGTGGTGATCACCCTAGACGCCGACCTGCAAAACCCGCCCGAAGAAATCCCGCGCCTGGTCGAGCAAGCTGCCCTGGGCTACGACGTGGTTGCCACCGTGCGCAACAACCGTCAGGACTCGGCCTTTCGCCGCTGGCCGTCGCGCCTGATCAACCTGGCCGTGCAGCGCTCCACCGGCGTAGCCATGAGCGACTACGGCTGCATGCTGCGCGCCTACCGCCGCACCATTGTCGACGCGATGCTCGCCTGCCGTGAGCGCAGCACCTTCATCCCGATCCTGGCCAACGGCTTTGCCCGGCACACCACGGAAATCCTGGTGCACCACGCCGAGCGGGAACACGGCGAATCCAAATACAGCGCCATGCGCCTGATCAGCCTGATGTTCGACTTGCTGACCTGCATGACCACTACCCCACTGCGACTGCTGTCCATCGTCGGCTTCAGCCTGGCGGCGCTGGGTGTGCTGTTTGCCTTCGCATTGATCATCCTGCGCCTGGCCTTTGGCGCCGACTGGGCTGGCGACGGTTTGTTCGTGCTGTTCGCGGTGTTGTTCGTGTTCACCGGCGGCCAGTTCATCGGCATGGGCCTCTTGGGTGAATACCTGGGCCGCATGTACAGCGACGTGCGCGCCCGTCCACGCTTCTTTATCGAAAAAGTGCTGCGCAACCAACCGGCAGCACCGGCTCCCGTGGTCGTCGTAGACGGCCTGGTGTCCTCCCATACTTCTACTTCTGCTGATCAGGTCTAATCATGAGTTCAAAAGCTGTTGTATTCGCGTACCACGATATTGGTTGTGCAGGCATTGAAGCGCTGCTCAACACCGGTTACGAAATTGCTGCCGTGTTCACCCATGCCGATGACCCCAAGGAAAACAACTTCTACGGTTCCGTCGCACAACTGTGCGCGCGCAATGGCATCCCGGTGCATGCCCCGGAAGACGCCAACCACCCGCTGTGGATCGAGCGCATCGCCAAGCTGAACCCGGACTACATTTTCTCGTTCTACTACCGCAACCTGCTCAGCGAGGCCCTGCTGGCCACCGCCAGCAAAGGCGCGTTCAACCTGCACGGCTCGTTGCTGCCGAAATACCGTGGCCGCGCCCCGGCCAACTGGGTACTGGTCAACGGCGAGACCGAAACCGGCGTGACCCTGCACCGCATGGTCAAGCGTGCCGATGCCGGCGCGATCCTGGCCCAGCAGAAAGTCATCATCGAACGCAACGACACCGGCCTGACCCTGCACGCCAAACTGCGCGACGCCGCCAGCACCCTGCTGCGCGACGCCCTGCCGCAACTGGCCCAGGGCAAGCTGACGGAAACCGCCCAGGACGAAAGCCAGGCCACTTACTTCGGCCGCCGCACTGCCGCCGATGGCAAGCTGGAGTGGAAAAAACCGGCTGAAGAACTGTTCAACCTGGTGCGCGCCGTGACCCAACCGTACCCAGGCGCCTTCTGCGCCGTGGGCGAACACAAGTTGATCGTCTGGCAGGCCGAAGTGGTCAAGGGCAACGAAGGCCTGGCGCCGGGCCGTGTGATCAGCGTCAACCCGCTGCGCATCGCCTGCGGTGAAGACTCCCTGGTGGTCAAGTTCGGCCAGCGCAACGCCGACGGCCTGTTCCTCGCCGGCCCAGCCCTGGCGGACGCACTGGGCCTGGTCGACGGCTCCGTGCTGCGCGGCGCCGAGTCCGGCCGCAAGCCACGGCGTACCCGCGTGCTGATCCTGGGTGTGAACGGCTTTATCGGCAACCACCTGTCCGAGCGCCTGCTGCGCGACGACCGTTATGAAATCTACGGCCTGGACATCGGTTCGGACGCCATCGAGCGCCTGCGCAGCCACCCGAACTTCCATTACGTCGAAGGCGATATCAGCATCCACACCGAGTGGATCGAGTACCACATCAAGAAGTGCGACGTGGTCCTGCCGCTGGTGGCCATCGCCACGCCAATCGAATACACCCGCAACCCGCTGCGCGTGTTCGAACTGGACTTCGAAGAAAACCTCAAGCTGGTGCGCTACTGCGTCAAGTACAACAAGCGCGTGATCTTCCCGTCGACCTCCGAAGTCTATGGCATGTGCCAGGACCAGTACTTCGACGAAGACACCTCCAACCTGGTGGTGGGTCCGGTCAACAAACAGCGCTGGATCTACTCGGTTTCCAAGCAGCTGCTGGACCGTGTGATCTGGGCGTACGGTGACAAGGGCCTGAAATTCACCCTGTTCCGTCCGTTCAACTGGATGGGCCCACGCCTGGACCGCCTGGATTCGGCACGTATCGGCAGCTCCCGCGCAATCACCCAATTGATCCTGAACCTGGTGGAAGGTACGCCGATCCGCCTGTTCGACGGCGGCGAGCAGAAGCGTTGCTTTACCGATATCGCTGACGGCATCGAAGCCCTGGCCCGCATCATTGATAACGAAAACGGCGTGTGCGACGGCCAGATCATCAACATCGGCAACCCGGAAAACGAAGCCAGCATCCGTCAGTTGGGCGAAGAACTGCTGCGTCAGTTCGAAGCGCACCCGTTGCGTGGCAACTTCCCACCGTTCGCCGGTTTCCGCGACGTAGAAAGCAAGGCGTTCTACGGCACCGGTTACCAGGACGTGGCGCATCGCAAGCCAAGCATCGAAAACGCCAAGCGCCTGCTGGACTGGGAGCCGACCGTGGAAATGAGCGAAACCATCGGCAACACCCTGGACTTCTTCCTGCGTGAAGCCATGCTCGAAATCGCGGACAAAAAGTAATGGATGCAGGTCTTCGCATCGACGTCGACACCTACCGTGGCACCCGTGAAGGTGTGCCACGGTTGCTCGAGTCCCTGGATGAAGCCTCGGTGAAGGCAACGTTCTTCTTCAGTGTCGGGCCTGACAACATGGGGCGCCACTTGTGGCGTCTCATCCGTCCGCAATTCCTGTGGAAGATGCTGCGTTCCAATGCGGTCGGCCTGTATGGCCTGGACATCTTGCTCGCCGGCACCGCCTGGCCGGGCAAGCCGATCGGCCGCGACCTGGGGCACTTGATGCGCCAGGCCAAGGCCGCCGGGCACGAAGTGGGCCTGCACGCCTGGGATCACCACGGCTGGCAGGCCAACGCCGGGCGCTGGAGCGAGGCGCAGTTGATCGAACAGATTCGCCGTGGCGTCGACACCCTCAGCGACATCCTCGGTGAGCGCATCGACTGTTCCGCCGCCGCCGGTTGGCGCGCGGATGAACGCGTGGTGCAAGCCAAGCAAGGTTTCAACTTTCGCTACAACAGCGATTGCCGGGGCACCAGCCTGTTTCGTCCAACCCTGGCCGATGGCAGTGCGGGCACCCCACAAATTCCGGTAGACCTGCCGACCTTCGACGAAGTCGTAGGGCCGGTGGTGGCTGCCAAAGACTTCAATGGGTTCATCCTCGACCGTTTTGCCGAGTCGAAACTCAATGTCTATACGATCCACGCCGAAGTAGAAGGGATTCTGATGGCCAACGATTTTCGCCAGTTGCTCGCCCAGGCCGGGCAGCGCGGCATCGACTTCAAACCACTGGGCGACCTGTTGCCGGTGGACGTGACCACCCTGCCCCAGCAACAACTGGTACGCGGTGCGTTGCCGGGCCGCGAGGGTTGGCTCGGAGTGCAACAGGCATGATCCGCCGTTGGGCCTTGCCCCTGCTGCTGTTGGCGTTTGGCGTGTTCTACCTGCTGCCGCTGGCCACCCATGGCCTGTGGATCCCGGATGAAACCCGTTACGCACAGATCAGCCAGGAAATGCTGCTGACCGGCAAGTGGGCTTCGCCGCACTTCATGGGCATCCGCTACTTCGAAAAACCGGCGGCGGGTTACTGGATGATCGCGCTGGGCCAGGCGATCTTCGGGCAGAACCTGTTCGGCGTGCGGTTTGCCTCGGCCCTGAGTACCGGCTTGAGCATTCTGCTGGTGTACGGGGTGTCGCGTCGGCTGTGGAATGACCCGCGCAAAACCCTGGTCAGCACCGTGCTGTACATGAGTTTTGTCAGCGTGGCCTTGCTCGGTGGCTACGCCAATCTGGATCCGCAGTTCACCTTCTGGGTCAACCTGACCGGAGCCGCCCTGTGGTTCTGCTTCGACAGCACCACCCGCAATGGGCGCCTGGGGTCCTGGGCGTTGCTCGGTTTTGCCTGCGGCATGGGCTTTATGACCAAGGGCTTTCTGGCGTGGTTGCTGCCGGTGTTGATCGCCCTGCCCTATGCGATCTGGCAGAAGCGTTTGCGTGAGCTGCTGGGCTACGGCGTGGTCGCCGTGGTGGTGGCGATTGTCGTCAGCTTGCCATGGGCGCTGGCGGTGCATCTGCAAGAGCCGGACTACTGGAATTTCTTCTTCTGGCACGAGCATATCCAGCGCTTCGCCGGTGACGATGCCCAGCACGCCGAGCCGTTCTGGTATTACCTGCCGCTGTTGGTTGCGTTCTGCCTGCCGTGGGTGGCGTTGTTGCCGTCTACCCTCAAACAGGCGTGGCGGGACAAACGCAGCGCAAAAATCGGTTTTGTCGTGCTGTGGCTGCTGATGCCCCTGGCCTTCTTCAGCCTGGCCAAGGGCAAGCTGCCGTCCTACATCATGCCGTGCCTGCTGCCCCTGGCCTTGTTGATGGGCAATACCCTGGCGGACAAACTGGCCCAGGGACGCAGCCGTGCGCTGCGCATCAACGGCTGGCTGAACCTGATCATCGGTGTAGTGGCATTGCTCGCGCTGACCTGGCTGCAAATGAAGAAGCCGGTGTACGAGCACGGCCAGGAAACCCTCAGCCTGGTGTTGGTGTTCACCTTTCTGTTTGCCTGGATCCTGGTCAACCTGTTGCAGGCGGCCCGGCCTTTGCACCTGTGGGCCGCACCGGTACTCGGCAGTTGGCTGATGGTGGCCTTGTTGCCAGCTGCCCTGCCGCATTCAGTGGTGTACAACAAGACGCCTGACCAATTCATCATTGATCACCTGCAAGAGCTGCAACCGGCCACGGCCCTGCTGAGCAATGACCTGGGCGCAGCGTCGGCGCTGTCATGGCGCCTGGCGCGCCCGGACGTGACGCTCTACAACACCGTCGGCGAAGTCAAATACGGCCTGGCCTACGCGGACGCCACGCACCACAAGGTGGATACCACCCAAGTCCAGCAATGGATGAGCGATGCGCGCCAAAAGGGGCCGGTCGGCGTGGTCATGCGGGTCAAGGGCGACGATGAAATCGCCGAAGTCGACTTGCTGCCCAAGGACGGCAAGCGCTACGAACAAGGCAACATCGTGATCCTGATCTTCCCGCAGGCCGCGCAATGATCACCTTGCTGCTGTTACTGGCCGCCTGCCTGCTCACCTGCATGGGACAGGTCTCCCAGAAGTTCGCCGTGGAACGCTGGCGCGACCTGCCGGATGGCTGGGCGCTGAAACTGCGCTCGCCCTGGTTGTGGTCGGCGCTGGTGTGCCTGGGCCTGGGCCTGCTGGTGTGGCTGCTGGTGTTGCAACGCCTGGAAGTCGGTATTGCCTACCCGATGCTCAGCCTCAACTTCGTGCTGGTCACGCTGGTCGCGCGTTTTGTGTTCAAAGAGCACATCGACACCCGCCATTGGCTGGGTGTCGCGCTGGTGATCGGCGGTGTCGTGCTGCTGGGGCGCCAGGTATGAGCCGGATCCAGGGGTTTGCCCTGGCCCTGGGCAGCGTCGGCCTGGTCAGTGCGGCCCAACTGGGCATGCGCTGGAGCATGACGCGCCTGCCGCTGCCCAGCGGATGGCTGGATGCCTTGAGCCAGAACAGCATCGACCTGGGCGCCCTCGGCGTCGTGACCCTGGCGATCCTGGCCTACGCACTGTCGATGCTCTGCTGGCTCGGTGCGCTCAAGCATTTGCCGCTGGGCCGCGCCTATTCGCTGCTGAGCATCAGCTATGCCTTGGTGTACCTGCTGGCGGCCAGCCTGCCGGTGTTCAACGAACATTTTTCCGTTTCAAAAACCCTGGGGGTGGCCTTGGTCATCCTCGGTGTTCTGGTTATCAACTCTCGTCGTGCTAGCGCCACAAGTCCCAGGAATGCCCCATGAAAATCAGTGTATTTGGTAGCGGTTACGTCGGTCTGGTGCAGGCCACCGTGTTGGCTGAAGTCGGCCACGATGTCATTTGCATGGACGTTGACAAGAACAAGGTCGAGTCACTGCAAAAAGGCCATGTGACCATCTTCGAGCCGGGGCTGGCTGCGATGGTCAAGGAAAACCTGGAGAGTGGGCGGCTGCACTTCACCCATGATGAAAAGTTGGCGGTGGAACACGGCGAAGTCCTGTTCATTGCCGTGGGCACGCCTTCGGACGAAGACGGCTCGGCCGACCTGAAATACGTGCTGTCGGTAGGCGACGCCGTCGCCCGCCACCGCAAAGAGCCGGTGATCCTGGTGGAAAAATCCACCGTGCCGGTCGGCACCGGCGACACCCTGCGCGCCCACATCGAAAAAGCCCTGCACCTGGCCGGCCGGCACCTGGAGTTCGATATCGTCTCCAACCCGGAATTCCTCAAGGAAGGCTCGGCCGTGGCCGACTGCCGCCGGCCGGACCGCATCATCATCGGTTGTGAGCGCGAAGAAGTGCGCGACGTGATGCGCGACCTGTACGCACCGTTCAACCGCAACCATGACCGCATCATTTTCATGGACCTGCGCAGTGCCGAGCTGACCAAGTACGCCGCCAACTGCATGCTGGCGACCAAGATCAGCTTTATCAACCAGATCGCCGAGCTGGCCGAACACCTGGGGGCGGACATCGAAGCCGTGCGTCTGGGCATTGGCGCCGACTCGCGCATCGGCTACCACTTTATCTACCCTGGCTGCGGCTACGGCGGTTCGTGCTTCCCCAAGGACATGCGCGCCCTGATCCACAGCGCCAGGCAAGCCAACTGCTCCAGCGACCTGCTGGAAGCGGTAGAAGCCATCAACCAGCGCCAGAAGAGCAAGTTGTTCGAACGGATCAATGCGTTCTTCAAGGGCGACCTGCGCGGCAAGACCTTTGCCCTGTGGGGCCTGGCGTTCAAGCCCAACACCGACGACATGCGCGATGCCCCCAGCCGCGTGCTGATGGAAGCGTTGTGGGCCGCCGGCGCCAACGTGCGCGCATTCGACCCGGAAGCCATGCAGGAAACCCAACGCATCTATGGCGATGACCCACGGCTGATGCTCATGGGCACCCCGGAATCCACACTGGGCGGTGCCGATGCGCTGATCGTCTGCACCGAATGGCAGCAATTCAAGGCGCCGGACTTCGACCTGATCCACCAGCGCCTGAAAACCCCGGTGATCTTCGACGGCCGCAACCTCTACGACGGCGAGCGCCTGGCACGCAAAGGCTTCCAGTACTACCCGATCGGCCGCGGTGATTCCTGCCAGTTGCCGATTCCCCAGCAACAGTGGCTGCCACAGGTTGTGGAAGCCTGAGACGTGAACAAAGCTCAACCGTCCCCGCTGAATGCAACAATCCGCCGCCAGTCCCTTGGTCTGGGATTGCTGGCGTTGTTGCTGTTTATCGCCGGCAACTGGCACCAGGCGATCATCGGTTTCGACTCGCGCTTTGTGTTGTTTGCCCAGGAAATGCTGCGTCATGGCCCCAGCGTCTTCCCCACCACCTATGGGCAGCCTTATGCGGATTACCTGGCCACCTCGACACTGTTGACCTGGCTGGTTTCACTGCCCCTGGGCCAGGTCACCAGCCTCACGGCCTGCTTGCCCACGGCGATCGCCTCGGCGTTTATCGTCACCTTGGTGTATCGCCTGACGGCGCCCTACTCCCAGCGCTGGGGGCTGCTGAGCATTGCGCTCCTGTTGTTGAGCAGCAACTTCATCAGCGAAACCCGTGCGGTGTCCCTCGACCAGATGCTGGCAGCCATCGCCCTGGCGGTGTTTTACCTGGGGTACGCCCATGATCACTTCGGGTCCGCTAAACGCCTGCATTGGCTGTACCTGCTGCTGATCCTGGGCTTTGCCGTGCGTGGGCCGATTGGCCTGGTGATTCCTACGGGCGTGCTCTGCAGCTACTACCTCATCAACCGGCAATGGCGCCAGTTGTTCAGTTTCGGCTTGCTGGCGCTGGCATTGCTGGTGGCATGCGTGGGCCTGTTGCTGCTGATGGCCAAGTTGAGCGGTGGCGAAAGCTTCATGCAGGACGTGATCCGCATGCAGTTCCTCGGCCGCATGGATGGCAGCGAAGGTTCGAGCGGCATGCTGTACTACTTCACCAGTTCGCTGGGCAATTACGCCTTGGCGTATCCGATGGCGCTGCTGGTACTGCTGGCCATGGTGCTCAGCGGGCGCCGCGCGCCGGGACCGGCATTGCAGTTGGTGTGGTATTGCGCCGCCGCCGGCTTGCTGGTGATGGTCGGCCTGTCGATTCCCCAGGCGAAAAAAGCACGTTACGTGCTGCCGATGTTGCCCATGGCGGCGATCATTGCGGCATACCCGTTCCAGGTCGCACACGGACGGCTCTTCGCCGGGCTGCGTGGGCTGATGCTGGGGATCTGGACGTTGTTGCCGACGCTGTTGATCGTCGGCCTGCTGTTGGCACGACCGCGCTACCCTGAGCAGTTGAGCCATCTCGGCTGGGTGTTGGGCGTGCTGGGCGGCCTGCAGGTGCTGGCCTTGGTGACACTCTTCAAGAGCCGCCTGCGTCCGGTCGGGCCGGCCTTTGCCGCGGTGCTGGCAGTGTGGGCCTCCTATATCCTGGTGGTCGAGCCGCTGGAGCGCAGTATCTACGACACCCGCACCTTTACCTTACGGGTTCATGAGCAGGTGATGCAGCAACGCGCGCCGGTGGTGCTGCATGGCTTGGGCAAAGACGCCAAGGCCATCAAGTACATGGTCAACCTCGATTGCGACCAAGTGCCGTTGTTCACTCAGCAAGCCGCCGACCTCAAGCCACTCCAGGGACCCGCCTGGCTGGTGATGAGCCAAGTGGATTACGAAGGCTTGCAAGACCCGCGCTTTCGTTCCATCACGCCGACCCTGACCGGCGAATTCGACCGCAACCCTTACGTGCTGCTGCACCTGGCCAAACCTGTGCAACCTTGAGTCTGCGCCGGCGCTGCCGGCGCGGAAAATTCCCACGCAGCTTTACGTAATAACTGGTGCCGTTTCTCTTTCCTGCGTCCAAAACCCGACGGTAAACTCGCTTGCCGGGTGCGGTATTCATGTACCGCCACAGGTCATGGGTGACCACAAGGACGAGAGGACAACGCCGTGCCAGATGATGCTTCGCTTGATAACCCAGCCTTGACCAGCACCGAAGTGCATGTCGGCTATATTCCCCTGCCACCGCTGGACCGGCTGATGGGGCTGCGCGACGCGTTGGTGGCGTTGAAAGGCCCGCTGGCCAGTGAACCCGGTTTGCAGGAGAACCTGCGCAAGCGTTTTTTCGATGAAGAGTCCAGTAATCGAGTGCTGGGTAAAGTCTGCTGCTCGATAGTAGTCTGACCGTATTCCAATTCATTATTTTTGCATTCAACCCTCATTAATATGCATTGGCGCCTCTGTTCCACGCGCGGCACACTGCATGGGTTCCTTCCCCCAAATGTTGGAACTTTCAAAGGGCTTTTCCGGGCAACCAGACAAGCCTTTTTTTTGCCCGCTGTTTATGGACTGCCTCCCAATGCTCGCTCGCTGGTTCCCCGCTGCTATCAATACCCGCCCCACCGAATGGAGCCGTGCCGCGATCGGCATGGCCCTTGGCACCTTGTTCAGCGTCTGGTTGTGCTCCCAGGTGTTTGGCATGGATGTCGCGTTGCACCTGCTTGGCCCGCTGGGTGCGTCGGCCGTCCTGTTGTTCGCCGTGTCATCGGGTGCCTTGGCGCAACCTTGGTCGATTATCGGCAGCTACCTGTGCGCAGGCGTGATTGCCTTGCTGGTCACCCGTGTCCTCGGCCCGTCCCTGGGCGGCGCCTGCCTGGCGGCCGGCATGACCGTAATACTGATGTGCTGGTTGCGCTGCCTGCACCCGCCCGCCGGTGGCCTGGCCATGACGCTGGTCCTGGCAGACCCGGCGTCCGCCGCCCTGGGCTGGTATGAGCTGGGTGCGGTATTGCTCGGCGCCGGTGCGCTGCTGGCCTGCGCACTGGCGTATAACAACGCCACGCGCACGCGTTATCCCAAATGCGCGGTGGAAGCACCGGCACCGCTACCGTTCACCCCCAGGGCCGACCGAGACCCTGGTATTACCGCCGCTGATTTGACACTGGCGCTGGCGCAAATGGAGCAGTTCTACGATGTGGAACCCAGCGAACTGGAACAACTCATCCACGCGGCGCAAACCCACGCCAGGCGCCGTAGCATCGGCGAAACACTGGCCAGCCGGTTACCCTGAGCCGGTCGTGCGCTTGCTGCATAAATGCAAAAACGACCTGCAGGATTGAAGGTTGTACTAGGCAAATTTGCACTGGTACGATCATGAGAAGGTTCATCCGTGAACATCTTGATAAAGAACAATAAAAGCAGGGAGTTATCGATGACTGCTCAGGTTTCATCCGAAGCAAGCCACGCCCAGATACTTCAGGACGAAGTCCTCGCCGAGGTCCGCAACCACATCGGCCACCTCACCCTCAATCGCCCCGCCGGCTTGAATGCCATTACCCTGGACATGGTGCGCAGCCTCACGTCCCAGTTGCAGGCATGGGCTGATGATCCGCAGGTGTATGCCGTGGTCCTGCGCGGTGCCGGTGAAAAAGCCTTTTGTGCAGGTGGCGATATCCGTTCTCTGTACGACAGCTTCAAGAACGGCGACACCCTGCACCAAGACTTCTTCGTCGAGGAATATGCTCTGGATCTGGCCATCCACCACTACCGCAAGCCAGTCGTGGCACTGATGGACGGGTTTGTCCTGGGCGGCGGCATGGGCCTGGTGCAGGGCGCTGATTTGCGCGTAGTCACCGAGCGCAGCCGACTGGCGATGCCGGAAGTGGCCATCGGTTATTTCCCTGACGTGGGTGGCAGCTACTTTCTGCCGCGCATCCCCGGCGAATTGGGGGTCTACCTGGGCGTGACCGGGGTACAGATCCGCGCGGCCGACGCGCTGTATTGCGGGTTGGCTGATTGGTACCTGGAAAGCCACAAGCTCGCCGACCTTGACCAGAAGCTCGACCGCCTGCAATGGCACGACTCGCCGCTCAAAGACCTGCAGGGCGTGCTCGCCAAGCTGGCCGTGCAGCAATTGCCCGATCCGCCGTTGGCCGCTCTGCGCCCCGCCATCGACCACTTTTTCGCGCTGCCGGATGTGCCGAGCATCGTTGAACAATTGCAGCAAGTCACCGTGGCCGACAGCCATGAATGGGCGTTGAGCACCGCTAACCTGATGCTGACCCGCTCCCCCCTGGCCATGGCTGTTACGTTGGAGATGTTGCGCCGCGGCCGGCGCCTGCCCCTGGAAGACTGTTTTGCCTTGGAGCTGCACCTGGACCGCCAATGGTTCGAGCGCGGCGACCTGATCGAAGGCGTGCGCGCCCTGATCATCGACAAAGACAAAAGCCCGCGCTGGAACCCGCCCACCCTGCACGGGCTGGCCCTCAGCCACGTTGAGAGCTTCTTTCATCACTTCGAGAAGGTTGCGAAATAAGCCATGCAAGACATTGAATACACTGAAGAACAAGTAATGATCCGCGACATGGCGCGTGACTTCGCCCGGGGTGAAATCGCACCGCACGCCCAAGCCTGGGAGAAAGCCGGCTGGATCGACGACGCCCTGGTGGCAAAGATGGGCGAACTGGGCCTGCTGGGCATGGTGGTGCCGGAAGAATGGGGCGGCACCTATGTCGATTACGTCGCCTATGCCCTCGCCGTCGAGGAGATTTCCGCGGGTGACGGTGCCACTGGCGCACTGATGAGTATCCATAATTCAGTGGGTTGCGGGCCGATTCTCAACTACGGCACAGATGAACAAAAACAGACCTGGCTGGGCGACCTCGCCAGCGGCCAGGCGATTGGCTGCTTCTGCCTGACCGAACCCCAGGCCGGTTCCGAAGCGCACAACCTGCGTACCCGTGCCGAACTGCGCGACGGCCAGTGGGTAATCAACGGGGCCAAGCAGTTCGTCAGTAATGGTAAACGCGCCAAACTGGCGATTGTATTTGCGGTGACTGATCCCGACCTGGGCAAGAAAGGCATCTCGGCGTTCCTGGTGCCCACCGCAACCCCGGGATTCGTGGTGGATCGTACCGAACACAAGATGGGCATCCGTGCGTCCGATACCTGCGCCGTGACCCTGAACCAGTGCAGCGTGCCCGAGGCCAACCTGCTGGGTGAGCGTGGCAAAGGCCTGGCCATCGCGCTGTCCAACCTGGAGGGTGGCCGCATCGGTATCGCCGCCCAGGCATTGGGCATCGCCCGCGCGGCATTTGACGCAGCGTTGGCCTATGCCCGTGATCGGGTGCAGTTCAACAAGGCAATCATCGAGCACCAGAGCGTGGCCAATTTGCTGGCCGACATGCAAACCCAGCTTAACGCCGCACGCTTGCTGATCCTGCACGCCGCACGGCTGCGCAGTGCCGGAAAACCCTGCTTGTCGGAAGCGTCCCAGGCCAAGCTGTTTGCCTCGGAAATGGCCGAGAAGGTTTGCTCATCGGCGATGCAGATTCACGGTGGGTACGGATACCTGGAGGATTATCCGGTGGAGCGTTACTACCGGGATGCGCGGATCACGCAGATTTACGAAGGAACCAGTGAGATTCAGCGGATGGTGATTGCCAGGGAGCTGAAGAACTATCAGCTCTAGCAATGTGGGAGGGGCAAGCCCCCTCCCACCTTTGATACTCAGTCTTTGACACCGGGTTATTTGTCCTTGAAATCCGGCGCGCGCTTGGCCACGAATGCCGCCATGCCTTCCTTCTGATCCTGCGTGGCGAACGCCGCATGGAACACCCGGCGCTCAAAGCGCACGCCTTCCGACAAGCTCACTTCGAATGCTCGGTTCACGCTTTCCTTGACCATCATGCTGATCGGCACCGACTTGCCGGCAATCAGCGTCGCGACTTTCAGCGCTTCTTCCAGCAGTTCATCGGCGGGTACGATACGCGCGACAATCCCGCAGCGCTCCGCTTCCACCGCATCGATAAAGCGCCCGGTCAGGCACATTTCCATGGCCTTGGCCTTGCCCACCGCACGGGTCAGGCGCTGGGTGCCGCCCATGCCCGGCAGTACGCCGAGGTTGATTTCCGGCTGGCCGAACTTGGCGCCGTCACCGGCCAGGATGAAGTCGCACATCAACGCCAGTTCGCAACCGCCGCCCAGGGCGAAGCCGTTGACGGCGGCGATGATCGGCTTGCGGCGGTTGGCCACGCGGTCGCTGTCGCTGAACAGATCGTCGAGGTAGATCTGCGGGTAGGTCAGCTCGGCCATTTCCTTGATGTCGGCACCGGCGGCGAAGGCTTTTTTCGAGCCGGTCAACACGATGCAGCCGATTTCCGGGTTGGCCTCCAGGCCGTCCAGCGCCTGGTTCAACTCGCTGACCAGTTGCGCGTTCAGGGCGTTCAAGGCTTGCGGGCGATTGAGGGTAATCAGCCCGACGCGGCCCTGGACTTCGAGCAAAATGGTTTCGTAACTCATGTATCGGCTCCTTAGAGATTGCGTGAGATGACCATGCGCTGGATATCGCTGGTGCCTTCGTAGATCTGGCAGACCCGCACGTCGCGGTAGATCCGCTCCAGAGGGAAGTCGCTCAGGTAACCGTAACCGCCCAGGGTTTGCAAGGCGGCCGAACAGACTTTCTCGGCCATTTCCGACGCAAACAGCTTGGCCATCGAGGCTTCCACCAGTGCCGGCTTGCCGCTGTCGCGCAGTGCAGCGGCGTAATGCACCATTTGCCGGGCAACCGCGATTTGCGTGGCCATGTCCGCCAGACGGAAAGCAACGGCCTGGTGCTCGATGATGGGTTTGCCGAAGCTTTCGCGCTCGCGGGCGTAGTCGCGGGCTGCTTCAAAGGCGGCGCGGGCCATGCCCACCGATTGCGAGGCAATGCCTACGCGCCCACCTTCCAGGTTGGCCAGGGCAATCCTGTAGCCTTCGCCCTCCTCCCCCAGACGGTTGGCGACAGGAACCTTCACGTCCTCAAACAGGATCTGGCAGGTATCGGAGGCATGCTGCCCCAGTTTGTCCTCAACCCGCGCCACGCTGTAGCCCGGCGAGTCGGTTGGCACGATAAACGCGCTGATCCCGCGCTTGCCCGCCGCCGGGTCGGTCACGGCAAACACAATCACCACGCCGGCGTTCTGCCCGGAGGTGATGAACTGTTTGCAGCCATTGAGCACGTAATGGTCGCCTTCAAGGCGTGCGCGGGTCTTCAGGCTACTGGCATCAGAGCCGGCCTGGGGCTCGGTCAATGCAAACGCGCCGAGCATGGCGCCACTGGCCAGGGGCTTGAGGAATTGCTCTTTCTGCTGGTCGTTACCGAACTTGAGAATCGGCACGCAGCCCACCGAGTTGTGCACGCTCATGATGGTCGAGCAGGCCCCGTCACCGGCGGCAATTTCTTCCAGCGCCATGGCGTAGGCCAGGTAACCGGTGTCGCAACCGCCCCACTGTTCCGGCACCAGCATGCCGAAAAAGCCCAGCTCGGCCATTTCACCAATGGCTTGCGTGGGGAACCGGTGCTCGCGGTCCCACTCGGCGGCAAAGGGTTTCAGGCGTTCCTGGGCAAATTGCCGGGCGGCGTCGCTGATTTGCAGTTGTTCTTCATTGGGCAGCATGATGGTTCCTTAGTACAGGCATTCGACGGCCATGGCCGTGGCTTCACCGCCGCCGATGCAGATGGCGGCGACGCCACGCTTGAGGCCTTTCTGGCGCAGGGCCGAAAGCAAGGTCACCAGGATCCGTGCACCGGAGGCACCGATCGGATGGCCCAGGGCGCAGGCACCGCCATGCACATTCACCTTGGCATGGGGGATCTCCAGCTTGCTCATGGTCACCAGGCTGACCACGGCAAAGGCTTCGTTGATTTCGAACAGATCGACCTCACCCAGGCTCCAGCCGGTCTTGCTCATCAGTTTGCGGATCGCTCCCACCGGCGCCACCGGGAACAACCCCGGCTCGTCGGCGAACGCCGCATGCCCATGGATCACCGCCAAAGGCTTGAGGCCACGTTTCTGTGCCTCGGACTGGCGCATCAGCAACAAGGCCGCCGCACCGTCGGAAATCGAGCTGGAGTTGGCGGCCGTCACGGTGCCGCCTTCACGGAAGGCCGGTTTCAGGCTGGTGATCTTGTCCAGCTTGGCCTTGGGCGGCTGTTCGTCATGCAGGATGGTTTTCTGTTCTTTGCCCACGGTGACCTGCACCGGGACGATTTCTGCGGCAAAGCTGCCATGGGTAATAGCTTCTTGCGCCCGGGTCAGCGAAGCGATGGCGAACGCATCCTGGGCCTCGCGGGTAAAACCGTTGTGCATGGCGCAGTCTTCGGCAAAGGTGCCCATCAGGCGGCCCTTGTCGTAGGCGTCTTCGAGGCCGTCGAGGAACATGTGATCGAGCAACTTGCCGTGGCCCATGCGGTAGCCGCTGCGCGCACGGTCCAGCAGGTACGGCGCGTTGGACATGCTTTCCATGCCACCGGCAATCACCACGTCGACGCTGCCGGCCAGCAGTGAATCATGGGCCAGGATCGCGGCCTCCATGCCCGAACCGCACATCTTGTTGAGGGTGGTGCAGCGCGTGCCCTTGTCCAGCCCGGCGCCCAGCGCAGCCTGACGTGCCGGTGCCTGGCCGAGGCCTGCGGTCAATACGCAGCCGAACAGTACTTCATCCACGGCGTCGGGGGCGACACCGGCACGCTCGACGGCGGCGCGAATCGCAGCGGAACCCAACTGCGGCGCGGTCAGGCCCTTGAGGTCGCCCTGGAACCCACCCATGGGCGTGCGCACAGCGCTGACGATAACGATAGGATCGGTCATGGGAATTGCTCCTTATTTGGCCGCCATGCGCAAGGCACCGTCGAGACGGATCACCTCGCCATTGAGCATGCTGTTTTCAATGATGTGCCGCACCAGCGCGGCGTATTCGGCGGGCTTGCCCAGGCGCGGCGGGAATGGCACGCCAGCGGCCAGGGAGTCGCGCACTTCCGGCGTCATGCCGGCCATCATCGGGGTCTCAAAAATGCCGGGGGCGATGGTCATCACGCGAATACCAAAGCGCGCCAGCTCACGTGCCGCAGGCAACGTAAGGCTGGCAATGGCGCCCTTGGACGCGGCATACGCCGCCTGGCCGATCTGCCCGTCAAACGCCGCTACCGAAGCGGTATTGATGATCACGCCGCGTTCGCCATCGGCATTTGCCTCGGTTTCGGCGATGGCGGCGGCGGCCAGGCGCAGCAGGTTGAAGCTACCGATCAGGTTGACGTTGATCACCTGGGCAAAGCTCGCCAGCCCATGGGGGCCGTTCTTGCCGAGGATTTTCTCGCCACGCACCACACCGGCGCAGTTCACCAGCCCATGCAAACCGCCAAACGCCGCAAGCGTCGCCCGCACCGCCGCTTCGGCAGCCGCTTCCTGGCTGATATCCGCCACGCAGCTGCGTGCGTTGTCGCCAAGCTGCCTGGCCTTGGCTGCCACGGCGTCGGCATTCAGGTCCACCAGCATGACCTTGGCGCCAGCGCCAATCAGCATCTCGGCAGTCGCCGCGCCCAAGCCCGATGCGCCCCCGCTGACCAGGAAGCTCTTGTTCTCAATCTGCATTGTTGTTTCCTTGAACGGTCCGAATCGTCGAAATAGTCGCGCCAGAGCCGCCCGCCGACAATGGTCAAAGCCTTCAACCTGCCTGACTGTTTTGGCCAGTCATCGACCCCACCGATCATCCGGTCGGCCCAAGCGATTGGACGCTTGCGACGCTTGCTTCTAACCTGATGGCTTGCGCCACCTGAAGAAGCCCATCTCTGCATGATAGTCCGCCCCAAACCCAACCTCCTCGGCATCCTGTTCTCGCTCAAGGGTTCCATTGCCAAGCGCATCGCCCTGCGCAGCCTGCTGGTCACGCTGCTGGCCTCGGTGATCGTGCTGGTGGAAACCCTGCACCCGGCCTACTTCTCCAAGGTCAATGCCACGCCGTTCACCCTGCTCGGGCTGTCGTTGTCGATTTTCATGAGTTTTCGCAACAACGCCTGCTATGACCGCTGGTGGGAAGGCCGCAAGCAATTGGGGCAGATGATCATCGATGTGCGTTCGCTGATCCGCGAAACCCAGGTGCTCACAGATCCGGCTGAGCGTGCTGGCCTGCTGCGCAGCCTGTGCGGCTTCTCCCACGGCCTGGTTGCACGGTTGCGCCATGAGGATGAAGCCCGGGCCATCAAGCCGTGGGGGACGGTCCAGGCCAATCACCCCAACCTCCCCGACAGCCTGCTGCAACAGCTGGGCGCCCGGTTTTCAGTGCTGGCCGAGCAAGGTGTGATCAGCGAGTGGCGCTACACACAATGGGAAACCCGACTGGTGAGCCTCAGCCAGGTGCAGGCGTCCTGCGAGCGCATCAAGAGCACGCCGCTGCCCTTCCCCTACACCCTGCTGCTGCATCGCACCATTTACCTGTTCTGCATTTTGCTGCCGTTTGCCATGGCCGAGCCGCTGGGATGGTTGACGCCAGTGTTCACCGCGATTGTCAGCTACACCTTCTTCGGCCTCGATGAAATCGGCGATGACCTGGAGGACCCGTTCGGTTTTGACGAGAACGACCTGCCCTGCAATGCCCTCCTGCGCACCCTGGAACGCGAAGTGTTGGCCGCCCTCGGTGAAACCGACCTGCCGCCACCCCTGGAGCCGGAGGACTACGTGCTCACCTGACGCGAGTTTGACACCCGTCGTGGTCTGACCGAAGCTGACGGCTTTGCTGCCCTCGCTTTCGGACGCCTGCATGTCAAAGTCACGCCGTTATTCCATCGTCGGCCTGTGCGCCCTGCTGTTGATTGTGCTGCTCACCTGGTATTTCTCTCGCGCCACCCCGGCAGTCGTGCCCCCCGCTATTGCCCACGGTTATTCAAAAGCCTTGAAACAGGCGCGCAACGGTGAGCCCGGTGCGGCGCGTGTGTTGTACCAGCAACTGGGTCGACCGGATCTGTCGCCCGAGCGCCGCGCCGCGTTGCACGCCGAACTGCCCAACTACCCCAGCCCCCAGGCGCTGAAACTGGCGGACAAAGACCTGGCCAGTGACTCACCGCTGGTACGCGAGGCTGCCATCCACAGCATTGTCGGCCTGGTGCCCACCGGCCAGCGCACGCTGCTGCTCGGCCCGGTGCTGGATGATCCCGAGCAAGAGGTACGGTTTGCCGCCGCCAATGCCTTGCTTGGCCTGTCTCCCGATACTCTGGGCCTGTACTTCGGGCCGTTGCAGCAGGTGCTGGATGAGTTTGTGAAAAAGCTCAAGGCCCAGCCCGAAACCGCCGAAGGCTGGATTCAACTGGCGCGCCTGTACATTCACAGCGCCCTGCTGCCGGACGCGCAAAACGCGCTTGAGCAGGCCATGCGCCTGCAACCGGATAACCTGCAAGCCGTGGTCGCGCAGATCGAGCTGCTGGACAAGCAAGGCAAGACCGAGGAGTCCCGCCAATTGTTGGCACGCCAGCTGGCCGCGCATCCGGAGTCGGCCTACCTGCAACATGCGCTGGGCATGTGGCTGCTGCACCATGGTGAACGCCCCTACGCCCTGCTCGGCCTGTCCAAGGCGGTGGAGCTGGAGCCGGATAATCAGGATTACCGCTACGACCTCGCGACGACGTTGCATGCGCAAGAGGAATTGGAGGCTGCGCAGCGCCAACTCGAAGAGATCATCCAACGCCACCCGGCCAATCGCAAAGCCCGGGTATTGCTGGTCAATTATTGGAAAGAAAGCGGCCAGTTGCAGAACGTCCAGGTCCTGCTCGCCCAGCTCGAGCAACAGAATCCGGACGATCCTGCATTGCAGCAAGGCCTGTAGGCCGGACTGGAATTTGTTGAACCGCCACAAATTGCTACGGTCAAGAGAACATGGCGCGTCCATTTGGGCGCGCATCCTCTACTCGTATGTGACCTGAGGGCACTTCTTGTCTACATCCCAAGCGCAATTACCCGAAGAGAAAGCGGCCACTGGCATTGACGGTCTTGATGACATTCTTGCCGGGGGGCTCTCGCGCAGTCACCTGTTCCTGCTGGAAGGTGAACCCGGCACCGGTAAAACCACGGTCGCCCTGCACTTCCTGCAGTCCGGGGCCAGAGACGGCGAGCGATCGCTGTACATCACCCTGTCGGAAACCGAGCGTGAGTTGCGACAAGGCGCCAAGTCCCATGGCTGGGACCTGGATGACAATATCCATATCTTCGAACTGACGCCGCCGGAAAGCCTGCTCAACGCCGACCACCAGCAGAGCCTGCTGTACTCCTCCGACCTGGAACTGGGCGAGGCCACGCGCCAGATCTTTGAAGTGGTGGAAAAGGTCAAGCCAAAGCGTGTGGTCATCGACAGTCTTTCGGAGATCCGCCTGCTCGCACAAAGCTCCCTGCGCTACCGTCGGCAGATCCTCGCGATCAAGCACTATTTCGTGCGTTACGACACCACAGTGCTGTTGCTGGACGACCTGACCACCGAATCCCTCGATAAAACCGTGCACAGCGTGGCGCATGGCGTGATCCGCCTGGAAGAGCTGACCCCCAACTACGGTGCCGAGCGCCGTCGCGTGCGGGTGGTCAAGTACCGAGGCCAGAAATACCGGGGCGGCTTTCACGACTTCACCATCATGGGCGACGGCGTTCATGTATTCCCGCGCCTGGTGGCGGCCGAACATCGTGGCGGCTACAAGCGCGAGACCTTGAGCAGCGGCATCGCCGCGCTGGATGCGTTGATGGGCGGCGGTGTCGAGACCGGTTCCAGCAGCCTGATCCTCGGCCCGGCCGGTACCGGCAAGTCGTTGATCTCGATGATCTTTGCCGCAGCCGCCGTGGCGCGGGGCGAGAAAGCCGCGTTGTTTATCTTCGATGAAGAACTGGGGCTGCTGTTCGAACGCATGAGAAACATGGGGATCGACCTCGCCGCCCTGCAGGCGACCGGTAACCTGTTGATCGAACAGGTGGATGCGGCCGAATTGTCCCCGGGCGAGTTTTCCCACCGGGTGCGCCGCTGTGTCGATGAGCGCGGCATCAAGACGGTGGTGATCGACAGCATCAACGGCTACCAGGCGGCCATGCCCGAAGAAAATGCGCTGATCCTGCATATGCACGAGTTGCTGCTCTACCTCAACCGCCGCGGCGCAGCGACGTTCATGACCGTCGCCCAACACGGGCTGGTCGGCGACATGCAGGCGCCTGTGGACATCACCTATCTGGCCGATACGGTCATTCTGCTGCGCTACTTCGAAGCATTGGGCAAGGTGCGCCGCGCCATCTCGATCATCAAGAAGCGCACCGGCAGCCATGAAGCCACTATTCGTGAATACCGGATTGGCGCCCAGGGGATGACGGTTGGCGAACCGCTGGATAATTTCCAGGGGGTCCTGCGCGGTATTCCGACCTACATGGGCGCCGGCTCCCCGCTGCTCAAGGATGAGGGGGTGTGACGGGCCTCATTCCGGTCTCCGAGCGTGCAATCGTATTGGCGCCAATGGGACGCGATGGCTCGCTGGCGCTGATGATGCTCAATGAAGCCGGGTACGCCGGCATCGTCGCCAGCAACCTTGGGGCATTGTGCGAGGCCCTGCAGGAGGGCGCCGGGCTGCTGATCATCGCCGCCGAAGCCCTGCGTGGGGTGGATCTTGACCCGCTGTTGACCTACCTGCACCAGCAGCCGGCATGGTCGGACTTGCCCATTGTGTTGATGACCCACCACGGCGGGACCGAACAGAATGGCTCATCCCACCTGAGCGGCCTGCTGGGCAATGTGACCTTCCTGGAGCGCCCCTTCCACCCGGTAACGCTGATCAGCCTGGTGAGCACCGCCTTGCGCGGTCGCCGCCGGCAATACGAAGCCCGCGACCGCCTGATCGACCTCAGCGATAGTGAGCTGCGCCTGCAACGCACGCTTGAAACCCTTGAACAGCAAGTCGAGGAACGTACCGCCCAACTGCGCAGCAACGAAGAGGCACTGCGCCAATCACAAAAAATGGAAGCCGTCGGCCAATTGACCGGTGGTATCGCCCATGACTTCAACAATATGCTCACCGGCATCATCGGCAGCCTGGAGCTGCTGCGAAGGCGTGTGTCCCGAGGCAAGTTGGACGATCTCGACAGCCTGATCGACCTGGGGGTGACCTCGGCCAACCGTGCCGCCGGCCTCACCCACCGCCTGCTGGCGTTCTCGCGCCGTCAATCCCTTGATTCCAAACCGGTGCAGATCAACCGCCTGGTTACCTCCATGGGGGAGCTGCTGCAACGCAGCATCAACGAAAGTATTCGCTTGGATATGCGTCTGGCGACTGATCTATGGACGGCCGAGGCCGATCCCAACCAATTGGAAAGCGCCCTGCTCAACCTGGTCATCAATGCCCGCGATGCCATGCCCGGTGGCGGCAGCCTGTCCGTGGAGACCACCAACCGGCATCTCGACAGCGTGTTCACCGCCGCCTACGGCACCTTGAAGCCCGGTGACTACGTTGAGTTGAGCGTCAGCGACACCGGCTGTGGCATTCCGGAAAGTGTGATGGGCCGCGTGTTCGACCCGTTTTTCACCACCAAGCCCATCGGCCAGGGCACCGGCCTTGGGCTCTCGATGATCTATGGCTTCGCCCGCCAGTCCCATGGCCATGTGACCATCCATAGTGAAGTGGGAAAAGGCACCACGGTGAGCCTGTTTCTGCCACGGTTTATCGGTGAAGTTGTCGCCGATGCCGTGGTGGATCCGGCGTTGTTGCCGTTCGCCAATGCCGGTGAAACCGTGCTGATTGTCGAAGACGACCCGGCCGTGCGGGTGCTGGTCAGCGCGGTTCTGAAGGAGCTGGGCTACGGTTTTGTGGAAGCTGTCGACGCCAACTCCGCCGTGCCCATTATCGAGTCGGAACAGCGTATAGATTTGATGATCAGCGACGTTGGCCTGCCCGGTATGAATGGTCGTCAATTGGCGGAAATCGGCCGGCAGATACGCCCGCAACTCAAGGTTCTGTTCATTACGGGGTATGCCGAGCATGCAGCCGTGCGGGGTGGGTTCCTCGACCCGGGCATGCAACTGATCACCAAACCGTTCACGTTTGATCTGTTGACGGCAAAAGTCCGAGAAATGATCAGGGGTTAGGGCTGCATGCGAGCAGCCCTATTGCGCTTCAGGCCAGCAAGCGCTGGATATGTTCCTGCAGGGTATCCAGATCAAACGGCTTGGCCAGGATCGGCGCGTTGCGTGTGATCGGGCTGTTGCAGTCGAGGATTTCCTGCGGATAACCGCTGATAAAGATGACTTTCAGCTCCGGCCTCAGCAGCAGCGCAGGCTCGGCGATCTGCACACCGGAGATACCCCCCGGCAAACGGTAATCCGTGACCATCAGGTCCAGGTGCGGCTTGGTCGCGAGAATTTCGAAAGCCTGCTCCCCGTCGATCGCCTTCAACACCCGATAGCCCAGGCCGGCCAGGTATTCACCCAACACAAACATAATGGATTCGTCGTCCTCGACGATCAGAACGACATCTTGTGCATCTTCACTCATGGGAAGCCTTTGTCCGGTCAATAGCTGCAATTACGACCATGGGGTCACGCAGAGGTTGCGTCGAGGTGACGATTGAATTCAAGCCGTCGCCTGCAAGGGCAGGCACACCCTGAACAAGGCGCCCTCGCCTATCCGGCTCTCGACTTCGATGGTGCCGCCATGGGCTGCAACGATCTGCTCGGAAATGAACAGCCCCAGGCCCAGGCCGGCCGCAACCTGGCTGGCCGATACCCGTTCGAACTGCTGGAAGATACGCTTCTGGTTGTCTTCACTGATACCAATGCCGTGATCGCGCACTTCTACGCGGGCTTCGTCATGCTCGCTGTACACGCGCACTTCTATCGGACTCTTGGCCCCGTAGCGCAAGGCGTTGGTCAACAGGTTGGTGACCACTTGCTCAATGCGGAACTCATCCCAGTGACCCTCCACGGAGCCTTCGGCAGTCAGGGTCATGGATGAATCCGCCGCCGCGACCTGGGGCGCGAAGTTCTCCACCAGGCTGCTGACAAGCTGTGTGAGGTCAAACCGCGCCGGGCGTATCGACAGTTTGCCGGTGCGGATGCGCGATACGTCGAGCATGTCTTCAATCAGGCGGATCAGGCTCTGGATCTGCCGTTCATCACGGTCGACCATGGCGTGCATCTTGTCCAGGGTGAACGCGGCGGCGTTGTCGCGGGCCAGGTGCATCTTGCGCAACTGGGTTTCGAGGATCAGCCCGTTGAGCGGCGTACGCACTTCGTGGGCGACGATCGACATGAAGTCATCACGCATGCGCACCGCCTGCTCCAGCTCGGCCTGGGTGGCCTGAAGACGTGTCAGCAGCAGTTCCTGCTCGCGACGGCTGCGCTCCAGGGCTTCGACCTGTAGCTTCATGGCCTTGCTCTGGCGGTACAGGTCGACGAACACGTTGACCTTGCTCTTCACCGCATGGATATCCAGCGGCTTGTGCAGGAAGTCCACGGCGCCGCTTTCGTAGCCCTTGAAGGCGTAATTGAGTTCGCGGCCGGCGGCGCTGACGAACACAATCGGGATGTTCTTGGTTTTCTCGGTGCCGCGCATCAGTTCGGCCAGCTCGAACCCGTTCATGCCGGGCATCTGCACGTCGAGAATCGCCATGGCGAATTCGTGCTCCAGCAACAGGGACAAGGCCTCGTCGGCGCTCAAGGCCTTGAATACCTGGCGGTCCTCGCGCTTGATCAGCGCTTCGAGGGCGAGCAGGTTTTCCGGCAGATCGTCGACGATCAGCAGTTTGGCCTGGACAGTACTTAACATGGGGAATATTCCAGCGAAGCCAGCAATGAGCCAATGCGGCTCAACGTCAGAATGTGGTCGGGTGTGTGCAGCGCCAGGGCTGCTCGGGGCATGACGGCGACACGTGCCTCAGTGGGCTCCTGCACCACGGTGGTTCCGCCCTGCTGCTTGACGTGGGCCAGGCCACGGGCGCCGTCCTGGTTGGCGCCGGTCAACAGGATGGCGAGCAAGCCCGTGCCGTAGGCATCGGCGGCGGACTCAAACAGGAAGTCGATTGCCGGGCGCGAATGGTGCACGCGGTCCTCCTGACTCAGGGACAGGCTGCGATCATGCTCCACCGACAGGTGATAACCAGGCCCGGCAAAGTACAGCGTGCCGGGCTTGAGCACTTCCTTATCGCGCGCCTCCACCACCGGCATGGCGACGCGGCGATCAAACACCTCGGCCAGCTGGCTGCGGCGCTCGTCGGGCAGGTGCAGCACGGTGATGATGGGCAGGCCGAAGTCCGCAGGCAATTGGGCAAATACCGTCAGCAACGCTTCTACGCCACCGGCGGAGGCGCCGATAACAATAGCCTCTATGCCCCGGACCTGTGCCGGGCTGGCAGCCGCTTGATTCATAGCTTTCGGTAGATCCGTTCCTGTTTGACCAACGGTTCGAATTGCTTGCTGTACGCGGAGAAATCCAGGGTCTCCTTGCTGCCCAGCACCAGGAAGCCGCGATGACACAGCGACTCATGGAACAATCCAAACGCTCGATCCTGCAATTTTTTATTGAAATAAATCAGTACGTTACGACACGAAATTAATTGAGTTTCCGAGAATACACTATCGGTTGCCAGGCTGTGATCGGCAAAGGTCACATTCTCACGCAGTGTTTTATCGAAGATCGCGTAATCGTAAGCCGCGGTGTAGTAGTCGGCAAATGAACGTTGTCCACCGGCCTGCTGATAGTTGGCGGTATAGGCGCGTACGTTCTCCAGGGAAAAGATCCCCTGCTTGGCCTTGTCCAGCGACGCCGGGTTGATATCGGTGGCGTAGATGATCGTACGCTCCAGCAACCCCTCCTCGCGCAGCAGGATGGCCATGGAGTACACCTCCTCGCCGGTGCTGCAGCCGGCGATCCAGATCTTGATCGACGGGTAGGTCTTGAGCAGCGGCACCACTTCCTGGCGGATCGCGAGAAAGTGCGACGGGTCGCGAAACATCTCGCTTACCGGAATCGTCAGGAACTGCAGCAACTGCATGAACGCCGCCGGGTCGTGCAACACGCGCTCCTGCAAGGCGGAAATGGTCGCGCAATCAAACTGGCGCAAGGCATGAGCCACGCGGCGCTTGACCGACGCCCCGGAGTAATCCCGGAAGTCGTAGCTGTACTTGAGGTAAATCGCCTCGATCAACAGGCGCAGCTCAATATCGCTGCTTTTTTCCAAGAAACTTCGCTCCACTTAAATGCGTTCCATCTTCGGTAGCCACACGCGAATCAGTGAGAACAGGCGATCCAGGTCGATCGGCTTGGCCAGGTAATCGTTGGAACCGGCCGCGAGGCAGCGCTCCTGATCGTCTTTCATGGCCTTGGCCGTCACCGCGATGATCGGCAGCTTTTTCCAGCGCGGGTCCTGGCGGATCAGGGCAGTGGCCTCGTAACCATCCATTTCCGGCATCATCACGTCCATCAGCACCAGGTCGATATCTTCGACTTCATTGAGTTTGTCGATGGCCTCACGGCCGTTACGCCCGATGACCACCACCGCGCCTTTGTGCTCCAGGGCGCTGGTCAGGGCGAAGATGTTGCGCACATCGTCGTCCACCAGCAGGATCTTGCGCCCCTCGAAGACCTTGTCGCGGCTGCGGGCGGTCTTGAGCATCTTCTGGCGATCATGGGACAGCTGGGATTCGACTTTGTGCAGAAAGAGTGTGACCTCATCCAACAGGCGCTCCGGCGAGCGGGCGCCCTTGATGATGATCGAGCGCGAATACTTGCGCAGTTCGGCTTCTTCATCGCGGGTCAGATTGCGCCCGGTATAGACGATCACCGGCGGGAACGAGCAGATGTCCTCGGTGGCCATGCGCTTGAGCAGTTCGTTGCCGAGCATGTCTGGCAGCTTGAGGTCGATGATCATGCAGTCATAGACGTTAGTGCGCAGCAGGTCCAGGGCGGCCTGGGCGTAGCCGACGTCGGTGATCTCGATGTCATCGTCGCCGATCAGGCGGGCAATGCTGTCGCGTTGCAGGTCATCATCCTCTACCAGCAGTACGCGCTTGACCTTCTGGGTCAGCTTGGCTTCCAGGCGCGCGAACACGTCCTTGAGCTCTTCGCGGGTGGTGGGTTTGACCGCATAACCGATGGCGCCCATGTGCATGGCGGCTTCCACGCGGTCTTCCACGGAAATCACATGCACCGGGATGTGCCGGGTATTGGCGTGTTCCTTGAGGCGCTGCAGCACGGTCAACCCGGAATGGTCCGGCAGGCGCATGTCCAGCAGGATGGCGTCGGGCACATATTCCTCGGCCAGGCTGTAGCCTTCGTCCGCACCGTGGGCCACCAGGCAGTGGTAACCCAGCTCATGGGCCAGGTCGAACAGGATACGGGCGAAGTTAGGTTCGTCTTCCACCACCAGGATACAACGTGTGGTGAACGGGGCCTTGTCGCGGTCATCGGCGAAGCGCGGGATCTGGCTGGCATCGGCCACCGGCAGCGGCGACACCTTGGCTGGAGCCGGTGCGGGCACCACCACTTGGCGCGGCGGCTCGATCGGTGCTGCGTCCTCCCCTGGCTCTGCATAATGTTCCGGCAGCACCAGCGTAAAGGTGCTGCCTTTGCCCGGGGCACTGGTCACGCTGATATAGCCACCCAACAGGGCCGCCAGGTCGCGGGAAATCGACAGGCCCAGGCCGGTGCCGCCGTAACGGCGGTTGGTGGTGCCGTCGGCCTGGCGGAAGGCTTCGAAGATGCTTTCCTGCTGGTCTGGCGCAATGCCGATGCCGGAGTCGCGTACCGTAAAGGCAATGCCCTCCTCCGATGCTCGCGACACCGACAGGCTGACCTCGCCCTGTTCGGTGAACTTGACCGCGTTGGACAGCAGGTTCTTGAGGATCTGCTCCAAACGCTGGCGGTCGGTGAACAGCATGGTCGGCGTGCCTTCCTGCACCTCTACCTGGAAGCCCAGCTTGCGATCAGCCGCCAGCGGCTCGAACATGCCGCGCAGGCCGTCGACAAGCCGTGCCACGCTGGAGTTTTCCGGGCGCATCTCCAGCTTGCCGGCCTCCACCTTGGAAATATCCAGGATGTCATTGATCAGGTTGAGCAGGTCATTGCCGGCGGAATAGATCGACTCGGCAAACTTGACCTGTTCGGCGCTGAGGTTTTCCTGGGGGTTCTCGGCCAGCAACTTGGCCAGGATCAACGAGCTGTTCAGCGGCGTGCGCAGCTCGTGGGACATATTGGCGAGGAATTCGGACTTGTACTTGCTGGAGCGCTGCAATTCTTCGGCGCGTTCTTCCAGTTCGAGCTGGGCCTGGTTGAGCTCGATGTTCTTGCGGTCCATGGCGTCGCGTTGTTCGGCCAGGGTCTCGGTCTGTTCGGCGAGTTGCTCGTTGGTCTGTTCCAGCTCGGCCTGTTGGGTTTCCAGGTGGGCCTGGGACTCCTTGAGGATGCGCGACTGTTCTTCCAGCTCTTCGTTGGCGGTCTTGAGTTCTTCCTGCTGCACTTGCAGCTCTTCGTTGAGCTGCTGGGTTTCGGCCAGCACTTCCTGCAGGCGCTGGCGGTACCGCGCCGCTTCGATGGAGGTGCCGATATTGCCGGCGATCAGCTCCAGCAGCTCTTCGTCACGCTCTTCCAGCGGGCGCAGGAAGCCCAGTTCGACCACGCCATTGACGCGGTCATCATCACTGGTGGGCATGACCAGCACGCTGCGCGTAGGCCCTTCACCCAGACCGGAGCTGACCTTGAAGTAATCCACCGGCACGTCATCCAGGCGAATCAGGCGATCGAGCTGGGCAGCCTGGCCGACAATGCCTTCGTCACTGTAGATCGCTTGTTCCCGCTGTTCCTGTTCGCGGGAAAAACCATAAGTGGCCACGCGCTTGAGACCGCCGTGTTCTTCGCGCACATACAGCGCGGCAACCGCCGAGCCCATGTACTGGGCAAAAAATTGAAGGATGTTGCGCCCGAGCATATTAAGGGTCAGTTGGCCGAGCACCTGCTCGGCCAGTTCGGTCTGGCCATTACGCAGCCAGGCTTGTTGTTCCAGGCGTCGCGCAATCTTCTGCTGTGACATGAGGTTTGCGCTGTAACTCTCTGATAGAGATACGAGATTTTTACGGCCGATATATGCCAGGAAGCCACTCAAGCCCAGCACAAAGACCAAATACAGGGTGACGCTGATCACCGTGGTGCGGGTGACTTGTTCGTTGCGGGTGATGCGGAACTGCTGCTCCATCGCCACCGCGTCTTCGTATTCCTTGCGGATTTCATCGGTCAGGCGCTTGCCACGGCCGGCCTTGACCGCGCTGCGGTAGTCACCGCTGGTGCGCTGCATATCTATCATCGACTGGGCGTAGTTGTTCCACTCGGCCTGCAGGGCTTCCAGGCGCTTGAGGCGATCCACCTGCTGCGGGTTGTCCGCCACCAGCTCCTGCAGGTTACGCAGGTCGGCGATGATGCGCGGCTTGGCCACTTCATACGGGTCGAGGAAATGCTCGTCGCCGGTGATCAGGAAGCCACGCATGCCGGTTTCCAGGTCCACGGTCAGCTTGGACGATTCATTGAGGTTATTGATAACCCGATCGGTGTGCTCAACCCACTGGATCACCGACAGCAGGTAGGTGATGAGGCAGACGAAAAACACCGCGCTGAGCACGCCCACACCCAGGGGCAATGCGACGTTTCGGCTCAGCAGGTTACGAAAGCTCTTTTCATCGACGGACGAAGCGGGAGTCATGGGCATGCCTTGGCCAAGTGTGTAAAAACCGGAAGTTTGCCCCAAAGTCGCACAGGAACGCCATTTTTCTACCGTACAACGACGAAAAGGGTGACTGCCATCGTGGAAAAGAGCCGCTCGGTCAACCCCTTGCATCCGGTGGACGTCGTACTTTTTCACACATCCTCGCGTCAGGCTCCGGAACGTTAAAGAGCAGCCATTCCACGTAAAGAGGCGTCTTAAGAACAGGGAGGCTCGACCACAGAGGCGCCACTTCCTTCCAATACAGGTGCTCACAGATGGCAATTTCCGTTCAACCCCGGCCACGCGTAACCCCGACGCCTCCCCCCCTGATGACTGATAACCCACACACCTCCACGTCCACCGCCGTGGCAAACAGTAAAAAGCCTGATCTCAAGAGCGCCCTGGCCGACAAACAGAACCTGATCACCCTGGGTATTGCACTGAATAAACTGGCCAAGCAACTTGGCGAGAACGCATCGGCTCCTGCGATATTGGCAGCGCTGAACGCAACATCAATGGTGATTCATCCCGATACGCGCTCCCCCCAGAACGCCGGCAACCGCGTCCCCCTTGAAGCATTCATCAGTAGCCTCGGCTTGCCACTGCCAGACAGTCACTTTGCGCTCACCGGTCTCGCGACCGCCGTCACCGACCGCGGCCAAGTGCATCCTTTGGGCAATATGACCGGCGCGCTGTCCTGGCTCGTCCCGCCGAGCGCAGATGACAAACGACGCATTCGCCTCATTACCATGAACCATGGCGATCCCCACGGGCAGTATCCGCTCGTGATGCAGACCAATGGCCTGTTACTGGAGTTCTTGCGCAGCCGCACAGCGCTTCCCACCGGGGCGCTGAAGGACCCGGCCACAGCACGGGACGCGCTGCTCAGTTCACCCGAAGGACAATTGCTCGGCGAAACGCTGCAGAAAACCATGCGAGGTGTCGCCACCGACAGCAGCACGATGGACTACCTGCTCGCCGCCGTGATCTTGCAACTGGACCCGGAGTCCATCACGCAAACACGCCGCAATATGGTCGCAGGCTTCGATATGATGAGTGACAAGCACTGGGGCAAGCCGATGTCCACAGTGCTCAAATCGTTCGAACAGCATCTGGTCACCGAAAAAAGGACCAGCGCGGCCATGGCAGGCGTCGCTTCGAGTGTACTGCTGCCTAGTCGCGTAGCCGCCTTTGGGATCAAGGATATTCCAGCCTCCGTTACCTACGGCAGCCCAGCGTGGGCGGAGGTGTCGATAATCGCCGCCATTATTGAAGGACTCACCCCTGGCAAAGTCGCGAACATGACCTTTGCCGAAGTCATGCTGGCGGCTTCCAGCGTCATCGCGGCGGACCCGGCCTTGACCCAGCGTGCGCAACGTGAAGCCCTGGTGGATTGGGGGGTGATCAATGGGGTACTGCCCAAGAAAGATGATCATCTCTACAGCGCTGACGAACTTGATACCCTGCTCCTTGAGTTCAACACACGCAAAGTGCTGACCAGTACCGCGAACCAAGCACTGGACGCAGACATTCCGTCGCGCAAAGAGATGGCCCTGATCGAACTGAAAAAACGTTTCCCCGGGCAAGAAGCCCTGTTCGATCAGAAGCTGATTCACATCAGCCGCAGGGAAACCACGGCGAGTGGCGACGTTGGTTATCGAACGGTCGAGGTCGGGCCTCATTCGATGCTGGACATCGCCATGATGAAGTTGCCGCAAGTCGATCTGGTGTTTACCTCGAACGACGTACGTGTTCCATTGGCCGCCTTGACCGCCACACCGCATTTCGGGGTAGCCGACGCTTTTGAACCGCTGTTCACCCACGCCATTCAAGAAAAAAAGGCTGCGATCAACACCTACATCAAACACTTGATCAGCCAGGCGCCCCTGGAGGTCCGGGAAGATCTCGAGTACGGCAAGATCAGCTTCTTCCAGGAACATTCACGCACCTTGGGGCCAGGGTTTACCGGCTCTACGCCGCGCCCGAAAAATGAAGAACTGCTGGTTCGAGTCGAGCGCAACGGGATAACCAAGGTGTACGCGATCAGCTTTAACAGGGGCACGATAGACGCAGTCGATTCATCGCGGGCAACCCCTCGCAGCCACCGCGAGGCGAACGTTGTGCACGACACAAAAGCCTTCACCCCCACCGGGGACGATGCCACGCGCCGCGCAGAGCAAAAGCGCCCGAATCAACGCCCGCCGAACAGCTTCGGCTCAGAGCGCACCGGCCTGATCGCCAACGCATTCGTGCAACATGTCGATCTGGATGACGATGCAATCAAGCAAGAGGCTCGCGGCCTTACTACTGCCGACAGCAATTACAGGCGCGGTGAAGCCGTCACCGGGTTTATCCTGGACCTGATCCCCTTTCGCTCGGCGATCAATAATTTTCGCAAAGGCGATATCGGTGCAGGCTTGTTCGACCTGGCCATTGACCTGTTCGGCATCGTGACGGCCGGTGCCGGGATCGGCGGCAAGGTGGTCAAGATCGCGGGCTCTGGCGTTTCCGCGGCCACCAAGGTGGCACGCTCAGCCAAAGTCATCGGAACGGCAACCATCAGTGCGCTCAACCCCCTGGACGGCGTGGGCGACTTGGCAGTGGGCGTCTGGAAAGGCGCAAACGCAGTGAGCACCGGCCTCAAACGCATGAGCGGCATAAAAGCGCGCCCCGACCTGATCGCGGCAAGTCGTCATTTCGACGCCGCCTCGATAGGCACATTCACACGCAAGGACGATATTCTTGAAAGCCAGGCGGTCCTCATCAACGACCAATGGTATGCCTACAACCCAACGACCCGACAACCCTATGGCTCCCCGCTGGAGAACTTTGTACCCTCCGCGCACATGGAGGCGCAAAACATGGGCAAATGGGCGACATCGGGGGATTCGGCTAAAACGATTGATGAGGACACTTTCAAGAGATGGACATCATCGGTCGTACGCCATAGAACCGGCCCGGAAGCGTCCGCCTTCGAAGCGGGGTACAACGCTGGAGATCTGCGAAGTATCAAGGGGATCTCCAAGTCCTCAAGCATTGCGGATCTGATAATACGGGGCTCGGATAAAAGCTTGACCGCAGAGCAGGTCGGTATTCTGGTCAGGCGATACGATGATCTTGCATACGAACTGGGCCGTATCGGCAGCGCCCGCTTTATCGACAATCTGGAACCGCGTTTCGGTACTGTGACACCGATACCACAAGTTCTTTATTTCTCGCTGACAAAGCAACTGTCTGACGGAGAATGCGCCGCACTCGCCCGAGTCATGGCAACGGCGGTGGAGGAAGGAAAGGAACTTGAGTTAATCCGTAACATGTATCGGGCTGCGGCTTTACCCAAGGACGCTGCGTCGATCATGTTCATGAAAAAGCTGAGGAAGCTGCAACTTCAGGTCGGCAGTAAAACAGCGTTCCATGCCAGTATGACCACTCGCCAACTGACTTATCAAAATATGGTGAAAGAGCTGAGTGACTCCACGGTTTCAAAATCAATCATGATTGACTCTCCCGGCCATGCCATGGCGGCTGGAGTCAAAGTCAACGGCGACAAGAAGGTTTTCTATTTTTATGACCCGAACTTTGGCTATGCGACCTTCTCCAGCGCAGACGCCATGCAGGGGGGCCTGACAAGGTTGTTCAATGACAGGAAACTGGTACCGCAATATAGAACCCACGGGACCGATCAAAACAGTCTGGAGTTCATCGTGTTTGATCACAATGACGACTGGCAGAAAAAAAACAGTGTTTTCCGCTCCGACATCGAAGAACTCTATAACGCGCCCATTGCAACCGGACCTTTGCCGCCTGCGTAACCCTTGGAATAACTTGGGTGGCATCGTCTTCGACGACAAGGATGGTGGCTGCACGTCAACGCAAGACATTGATAAGGATTGACTGTCGCTGAACTTCAGGAACTGGCCTTGCAACGCGGTTTGACGACTGAAGAAACCTGATGAACACCGTCGGCAGCTAGCACTCGGCGAGACGTCAGAAACTCCACCGCAGACTCATGCGGGACATTCTGTTGCAACACCGGCACAATACCGGCGTCGGTGAGGGAACTTGCCGAGATCGCCGCGACTCATTAGAGGATGGTCTTTGCACCGCTCACGGCCAATCCTTTTCACTCTCGGGAATTTTTTATGTCCGTCACCGCCTCCACCATCCTTGTCGTCGAAGACGATGCCATCGTGCGCATGCTCATCGTCGATGTCCTGGAGGAGTTGGAATTCAACGTACTGGAGGCCGGCGATGCTGAAGAAGCGCTGGCACTGGTGCGAAACACCGACCAGGTGATCGACCTGATGATGACCGACGTCGGTTTGCCGGACATGGATGGCAAGCAACTTGCCACCAAGGTGCGCGAACTGCGTGCGGACCTGCCGATCCTGTTCGCCAGCGGTTATGCGGAAAACATCGACGTGCCGACTGGCATGCACGTGATCGCCAAGCCGTTCTCGATCGATCAATTACGCGACAAAGTCAAATCGATGCTGCCCGCACGTTAATTCCGACCTGTACCCGGTGCCGCCTGTATGGGCGGCATTTTCGCGTCAGGCGCTCAGAGATTAACGTGACCTTCGGTGAATAAAATCGGAAACTCAGCGCGTTCCCGCGCTATTCAGCGCGCGCCCCTACAACACGCACTCAGGAAGGACGCAACAACATGATTGGAAAACCGACGCGCCTGCTGTTGGCGAGCCTCTCGATACTCATGAGTACCGGCGCCTGGGCCGACTTCACGGCAACCCCGGCCGAAGCCCGGGCCATTGCCAAGGAAGCCTACCTGTATGGGGTTCCGGTGGTGGACATGTACAAGACGCTCTATACCCAGGCCGTTGACAAGGGCGGTGCCAACTTCAAGGCACCGTTCAACCAGATCGGCAATACCGCGCAGGTGCTCACGCCCAAGGACACGGCCTTCGTCACGCCCAACGCCGACACGCCCTACTCGTTCGTCTGGATGGACCTGCGCCGCGAACCGCTGGTGCTGACCCTGCCCAAGATCGAAGACGACCGCTACTACTCGGTGCAGTTGATCGACCTTTATACGCAGAACTTCGCTTACCTGGGCACCCGCAGCACCGGTAACAACGGCGGCCACTACATGATCGCCGGCCCCGACTGGAAGGGTCAGCAGCCGGTGAATGTCGACCGCGTGATCTACAGCGAAAGCACTATCGCCTACGCCCTGTACCGGACGCAGTTGTTTGATGAAAAAGACCTGGGCAAGGTCAAGCAGATCCAGGCCGGCTACAAAGTGCAGCCACTGAGCAGCTACGTGAAACAACCCGCGCCAGCCAAGGCGCCCAAGGTCGAATGGCCAAAGCCCACGGCGACCATGACCGAAGGCCCGCAACTGTTTCGCTACCTGAACTTCATGCTGGCCTTCGCCGCGCCGCAGGACAGCGAAAAAGACCTGCTGGCCCGGTTTGCCAAGATCGGAATCGCCCCGGGCGCGCCGTTCAAGGTCAAAGAGTTGACCGCCGAACAGCGCAAGGCTCTGGATGAAGGCATTGCCGACGCCCATGCCGAATTTGCCGCGTTCAAGAAAGACAAAGTGGACACTCACCAGGTCTCCAGCGGTGATCTGTTCGGCAGCCGCGACCACCTGAACAACAATTACCTGTACCGCTATGCTGGCGCCAACCTGGGCATTTTCGGCAATTCCGCCGACGAAGCCGCCTACATGAGCTACTTCGTCGACAGCGAAGGCAAGCCTGCCAACGGCGCACGACACAGCTACACCGTGCACTTTGCCAAGGACCAACTGCCGCCGGCCGATGCGTTCTGGTCGCTGACCATGTACGACGCCAAGACCAAGCTTTTGGTGCCCAACCACAAGAAGCGCTACCTGATCAATTCACGGATGCTGCCCACCCTCAAGCGTGACGCCGATGGCGGCCTGACACTGGCCCTGCAGCACCACGAGCCGCCGAAAGCCGAGCAAAGCAACTGGTTGCCGGCGCCACCCGGTCCGTTCTACGCGGTATTGCGCATTTACCTGCCCAAGCCTGAGGTGGGTAACGGCCAATGGAAGCTGCCGCCGTTGACGCCGCTCAAGTAACGCCACGTACCCGGTCGCAACAAGGGTGAGGGCACCGCAGCCCTCACCTTCTCGCACGTTCTAGCGGGTAAGTTTCACGTACGACTGATGCAGGTCCGACGCCCAGCCATCAATCACGCTTTTCACGTCATCGGCCTTCATCACCTGCGAATCGTTGGACAGCGGCTTGCCTGTGCCTTTGCGCACCACCTGGGCGAGCACCTTGCCATTGGCGCCATCGAGGAACTGCGCCTCGGTGCCCAGGGTGGTTTCCTGATCACGGATCCCGGTGCCGGTGCTTACCGCCGCCACGACGAAGGCCACCGGAATATACTCATAGGGTTTGAGGCCTTCGGTCTTGCTGCTCACGGCGGTGATTGCTGCACGCACCACGATCACGCCTGGACCTGGCGCATTGGCCAGGGGCAGGGATTTTTCCAGCTCACGCTTGAGTGCCTGGTTGTAGTAGGTGTTGATGCCGTTGAGGGTGGTTAGCGGAATTTTCGCGGTGGCCTGGGGCTTAGGGTAGAACTGGGTCGGTTCGACGTACACCGCGTGATAGCGGCTCAGATCCAGCTCGGGATCGACCCAGCGCATCACCTCGGCCCCCGATGGAGACTTGGCTTCCTTGAGCCGGCTGTAGTCCGAGAGAAAGCCGGAATACTCATCCGGCGCGGTGATCTTGCTGGCACACCCCGCCAGCCCGAGCGAAGCGATGCACAACGTGCAGAGCAAATGCCTAAGTGTCATGTTTGAACTCCCTGGCGGTCGACGTTGGAACACTGAGCTGTAGGTATAGCCAATCCTGGCAAAATAACCCTGTTCCCATCATTCGACGTTTCAGCTGCGTTCGCGGGGGATCAGGCTTTGCAACTGCGAGGCCAGGAAGTTGGCGTCGAAACCAAAGGTGTCCGGATCTTTGAGGCCATTGGTTTTCTTCCACAACCAGTCGTTCTTATCCGCGGGCAATACCAGCGACACACTGCCGTGGCGCGCCGCGGTCAGGCCCATGACCGACACGGAGATCAAGCCGCCCGCGCCCATTACATCCGGCACGAACTCCACCGGTTTGCCGGTGATCTGCACGGTCAGTTTCTCGGTCTTGAATGTCGAGGTCTCCATTGGCACGCTCGGGCCGCTGGCTACATAAGCTTCACGGTGGACTTCAAGCAACCCCACCGTCTTCACCGGCTCAAGCCACTGCTCGATCTGCCCGAACAGCTCATCGAGCTTCTGCGCCCAACGGGCCGACTGCACGTCGAACTGTTGCTTCTTGTGCGCTTCGCTGTCGGCGTAATGACGAAGCATCTCGCCCAGTTGCTGTACATCGTCCATTGCGGCGTTCCTTGGGTGAGCCTGGTTGCGAAGCCTGATCATGGCAGATGCAGCCATTCGACGTACGGCTAAAAACTGATCCGCAACAATGAGGTTTTTCTGAGCCTGTTTTGTTTTACCCATGCTTCCTACAGTGCCGCCACTTGGAACCGTGGGAGGACTGAGCATGAGCAGCGCAACAATCGGGCAGGCCTATAACTATAAAGTCGTCCGTCAATTCGTTATCGCCACTATTGCCTGGGGCGTGGTGGGCATGGCCATGGGCGTGTGGATCGCCTCGCAACTGGTCTGGCCGCAGATGAACCTGGATTTGCCATGGACCACCTTTGGCCGCCTACGCCCCCTGCACACCAGCCTGGTGATTTTCGGTTTTGCCGGCAGCGCGCAGTTCGCCGCCAGCTATTACGCGGTACAGCGTACCTGCCAGGTACGGCTGTTTTCCGACCGCCTGGCGGCGTTTACCTTTTGGGGTTGGCAGTCGGTGATCGTGATCATGCTGGTCAGCCTGCCGCTGGGTTACACCACCACCAAGGAATACGCCGAGATCGAATTCTCCGGCGCGGTGTGGATGGCGGTGGTCTGGGTGGCGTATGCCATAGTGTTTTTCACCACTGTGGTGCGACGCCAAACCCGGCACATCTACGTGGGCAACTGGTTCTTCGGCGCGTTCATACTGGTGATCGCCATGCTGCATGTGGTCAACCACCTGGCGATCCCGGTGGATTGGTTCAAGTCCTATCCGGTGTATTCCGGGGCGACCGATGCCATGGTGCAATGGTGGTACGGGCATAACGCCGTAGGGTTTTTCCTGACCACAGGTTTCCTGGGGATGATGTATTACTTCGTGCCGAAACAAGTCGGGCGCCCGGTGTACTCTTATCGCTTATCCATCGTGCACTTCTGGGCGTTGATCACCCTGTATATCTGGGCCGGTCCGCACCATTTGCACTACACCGCCCTGCCCGACTGGGCGCAGTCGCTGGGCATGGCCATGTCGCTGATCCTGCTGGCGCCTAGCTGGGGCGGCATGATCAACGGCATGATGACCTTGTCCGGTGCCTGGCATCAGTTGCGCACCGACCCGATCCTGCGCTTTCTGGTGCTGTCCCTGGCGTTCTACGGTATGTCGACATTCGAAGGCCCGATGATGGCGATCAAGACCGTCAACGCCCTCTCCCACTACACCGATTGGACCATCGGCCACGTACACGCCGGAGCCCTGGGCTGGGTGGCGATGATCACTTTCGGTTCGCTGTACCACATGATTCCCAAGGTGTTCGGCCGCGAGCAGATGCACAGCGTGGGGCTGATCAACCTGCACTTCTGGCTGGCCACCATCGGCACCGTGCTCTACATCGCGTCCATGTGGGTCAACGGCATCACCCAGGGCTTGATGTGGCGGGCGGTCAACGATGATGGCACCCTGACCTATTCGTTTGTCGAAGCCTTGCAGGCCAGCCACCCGGGGTTTGTGGTGCGGTTTGCCGGTGGTGTGTTCTTTCTGACCGGCATGCTGCTGATGGCCTACAACACCTGGCGCACGGTGCGCATCGCGGATCTGCAAATAGCGCAACTTGATGCGCGGATCGCCTGAAATGTGGGGCCTGTTGATGGTGGTATGCCTGTATGGCGCGGTGGAGTATTGCTTGCGCGGTCAATCGGACAAGAGCCTGGACGACGCCAGCCTGATGCCCTTTGCCGATGACCCGCAAGTGGCGCGGCGTGTGGAGTTGGCGACCGGCAAGCGGGTGCACGCAGTGGCACTGGATGAGGCCAAGCCCGGCTGGACCAGCCTGGACATGTGAAACTGCACCGGTCATTTCGCGGGCAACTGCGTATGACTAATCAATGGCCGATGGGTAAGGTGAAGCGACTTTCCTTGTCAGGAGCATCGCATGCGCACCATCGGCCTTATCGGCGGCATGAGCTGGGAGTCCAGCGCCGAGTACTACCGCATCATCAACCAGCGCGTGCGCGACCAGCTCGGCCCGCTGCGCTCGGCACAACTGTTGATGTACAGCGTGGACTTCGGCCCGGTGGAGCAGGCGCAACATACCGGGCGCTGGGATGACACCGCGCTGATCCTCGAAGACGCCGCGCGCCGTCTGCAAGCCGGCGGCGCCGACTGTGTGGTGCTGTGTACCAACACCATGCATTTGGTGGCGCCACGTATCGAGGCGGCGGTGTCGATCCCCTTCCTGCACATCGCCGATGCGGCGGGTGCGGCTGCCGTGAAGGCCGGTACGCTGACGGTCGGCCTGCTCGGCACTGCGTTTACCATGGAACAGGATTTCCTCAAGTCGCGCCTGGCCGCCCAGGGCCTGACCGTGCTGGTGCCCGAGGCCAACGAGCGTCAGGCCGTGCACCGGATCATCTATGAAGAATTGTGCGTCGGCGTGATCAGCGAAGCGTCACGCAAGGTCTACCAAGGCGTCATCGAGTCCCTGGCCGCACGTGGCGCCCAGGCGATTATCCTCGGTTGCACGGAAATCGGTTTGCTGATCAAGCCTGAACACAGCGACCTGCCATTACTGGACACCACCGAGCTGCATGCGCAGGCTGCGGTGGCGTTTGCCCTGGACTAGGCCGACTTGCGCAGACGCGCCATGCTCACCGTGTCGACAAACTGGCCGTCACGCAGGGCGTAATCACGCAATACGCCTTCGACCGCAAAGCCGAACTTGCGGTACAGCCGCTGCGCCGCTTCGTTGTCGGCGTACACCGTGAGTTCCACGCGGTGCAGGTTCATCCAGTTGTCGGCCACGTCCAACGCGGCCGTCAGCAGCCGCGAACCGACGCCCTTGCCCTGCCACGCCGTTGCCACGCCCATGCCGAACGTACCGACATGGGCCTGGCGCACGCGCAGGTACTGTTCCAGGCCCAGCTGGCCGACCACCTCACCGCCATGCAACGCCACCAGTTGCAGCCGCCGCTCGTTGTCCATCACCAGGCGTTTGCGCCACATCTCGACCGACTGGAAAGGCATTTGCAGCACCTGACGGCACACGGCCGGTTCGTTGTAGAGCGCAGCGACGCCTTCAAGGTGGGCCTCGGTGAAGCGCTGGATCACGATAGGGGGTTCAGGCGTGTGCATGGTGTTTCATCCTTTGAAAGACACGTGGCCGGCCAGTGTAGGGGCGACATTGAGCCGATGGCTAGGGGGCTGGCACGGTTGACCACAGCGACGGCCAGTCACCGTAACCGACCCCGGTGCAACGCGGCATCCGGTGGAACTCGCTGAGCTGGAAGCGCTTGCCGTCGAACACCCAGGAGGCCCCGCCGCCGCAATCACCGATGCCACGCTGCTTGTAGAAGTAACTCAGTGTGCCGGAAGCCTCGTCATAGCCGACCGAGCCTTGCAGCGCGGCGTCTTCCAGAGGCAGCGGCTGCAGGTCCATCAGCGTCTCGGTGTAGGGCGCCTGCCGCTCACGGCTGCTGACATTGAACTCGCAGTTGTAGGCCGCACAGTCATAACGTGTCACGGTCATTGCCTGGCGTGCCGTCAGGGCACCGGCTTTTGCCTCGGGCTCACCCTCTTCCGGCGTGACGGCCTGCAATGCAGCCGCCACCAACCCGGCCTGCTCCTGCGCGGTCAACGGCGGCGCTGGCGTAAACTTGCGCAATATCGGCGTTGGCGCCCGTGGTGGCACGTCGCTGGCCGCGCCCTTGCCAGGTCGAGCCAGGGCCGTCACGTTGTCCACGCGTCCCTGTACTGCATCCATCAACAGCAGCGAAGCACTCAACCCGCTCAGCGATACGTGCGCGGCGCCCTCGCCTGGCAACTGCAGGCGCTGGCCATTGCGCAGGCGCTGCAACCAGCGCCGCGTCGCTGCGTCATCAATCACCCCGTACGACTGCACCTCGGGATCACCGCCCTGGTCATCCAGCTCAACGTGCAATTCCCGCGTCAGTTCCTGGCCCAGGGGCTGGCCGTCCAGCAGCAAGGTGGAAAGGTCTACGTCTTGACCGCGATGATCAAAGCGCAGACGCGGATACCCTTGCGGACCGGCCTGATGCCAGATGTGCAAGGTCAGCGAGCTGTAGTCCTCCTCATCCACGCCGCTGGGCGCGCTGAGGGCGTGACAATTGCGCAGGTTGTCGCAACCGACCACCCACTGCTTGATCTCGCGCAGCAGCGGTACGGTTTCGGAGGATGGTTGGGCGAAGACCGGGACAGTGGCGCCGGTGAGCAACAGGGCCAGGAATGCGGGACGCAGCATGGGGACTCTCCGTGTCGAAAAGGCGCGGATTGTCCCATGTTCGGGCTCGTCCGTCAGTGCTTGCCTGCGGTGCGCCACAGCCGCGCAACATCGGCTGCCCGTTCACTGAGCAGGCGCGGCGCCTCAGCGCAGGCCTGTTCCAAAGTCATGGGTCCTGAGGGCAAGGCAAATGCCGCATCCACGCCATGGGCATACATCTGCTCGTAGCCATCGCCCAAGGTGCCGGCGATCACGATAACGGGCACCTTGTGTTGCCGGGCGATGCGCGCCACACCGAACGGGGTTTTGCCGCGCAGGGTCTGGGCGTCGAAACGGCCTTCGCCGGTGATCACCAGGTCGGCGCCGCGTACGGCGGCGTCCAGGCCGACCAGTTCGGCCACTACCTCTACGCCAGCGCGGAACTGCGCGCCGAAAAAGGCCTTGGCCGCAAAGCCCAAGCCACCTGCGGCGCCGCTGCCAGGTTCATCGCGTACATCCTTGGATAGCATGTTGGCGCAGTGATCGGCGAAGCGGCCAAGGGCGGCGTCGAGTTGTTGGACTTGCTCGGGATTCGCGCCTTTTTGCGGGCCGAAAATCGCCGAGGCGCCGTGGGGGCCGCACAGCGGATTGTTCACGTCTGCGGCGATTTCAAAGCGTACCTGCGCCAGGCGTGGGTCGAGGTGTTCCAGGCTGATCCGCGCCAGGCGCGCCAGGGCCAGGCCACCGGGTGCCAGCGGTTGGTCTTCGGCGTCGAACAGCTGCACACCGAGCGCCTGCATCGCGCCGGCACCGCCATCGTTGGTGGCACTGCCGCCAATCGCCAGGATGATGCGCTCAGCGCCGGCATCCAGTGCCGCACGGATCAGTTCGCCAGTGCCATGGGTGGTGGTTGTGCATGCGTCGCGCTGGCCCGGCGGCACCAACTGCAGGCCGCTAGCCTCGGCCATTTCGATGATCGCCGTGTGGCTGTCGGCCAACCAGCCCCAGTGTGCTTCAACCGCGGTGCCAAGCGGGCCACGCACGACGTGGTGGCGCAATTGGCCTTTGCACGCCGCGAGCACCGCATCCACTGTGCCTTCACCACCGTCCGCCATGGGGCATTGGACCAACTCGGCATCGGGCCACACCTGTGCCAATCCTTCGGCAATCGCCTGGGCGACGCCTTCGGCACTCAGGCTGTCCTTGAACGAGTCGGGGGCGATGATGATCTTCATGGGCTTTCTCCGGTTTTTATGACGCCCATGCTGCCAGTTGCTACCGCCGCTGACGCCGGTCCAATGCACAAGTGTGGCGGTGCTTTGTTGTTCATTCCGACAAAGCCTGGGGCAACAGCTGTACGCCCAGGTAGAGGGCGAGCATGCCGTCCAGGGTCAACGGGTCGACGCCACTGAGTTCGGCAATCCGCTCCATGCGGTAACGCAGGCTGTTGCGGTGAATGCCCAGGGCCTCGGCGCAGGCCTGGCTTTGCCCGTCGTGTTCACACCAACTGCGCAGTGTGGCCAGCAGCTGGCCGTTGCCGTCCTTGGCCAGTACTTTGCGCAGCGGGTTGAGCAGTTCGTCGAGGGCGTCGTCGTTGCGATGGCGCCAGAGCATTACCGGCAGGCGATAGCGGTTGAGCGTCAGCAAGCGTGACTGCGGCAACACATCGCGACCGTAGGCCAGTAAATCACCGACGCGCCGATAGCAGCGACGCAGCCCCGCCAGCCCATCCGCTTGCCCGCCCACGGCAACACGCAGGACATGCCAGCCGAGGCCGTCGAGTTTTTCCAGCAGGCGCGGGTTGTCGACCGGAACCGCCGCCGGCCGGCACCACAACAATGAATACTGCGCCGAGCTGACACACCAACTGTCCGGATAACGCGAGGTCAGCCAGCTACCCAACGCCTCTGCCGATTGCCCCGCACCGAGTTCGAACAGATACGGGGTGCGCGCCATCTGCGGCTTGAGCCCCAGTTGCTGGGCTTCGTCCACCAGGCGTGGCGAGTCGCCGGTTTCCGCCAGCAGCAGGGCCAGCAGATCATCGCAACGCTGGCGCCGCCATTGTTGCTCGGCCTGCTGGTGGCGATGGCTCACCAGCATTTCGGCGGTCATGCGCACCAGTTCGGCGTAGGTGCGCAGGCCTTCCGGCTCGCCGGTGATGCCCAGCACGCCGATCAGGCGCCCGTCGTGCAGCAGCGGCAGGTTGATACCGGGCTGTACGCCCTTGAGGTGCTTGGCGGTCTGGCCGTCGATTTCCACCACCCGGCCATTGGCGAGCACCAGTTGCGCGCCCTCATGGCGGGTATTGATACGCTCGGGTTCGCCGCTGCCGAGAATCAGGCCCTGGCTGTCCATGACATTGACGTTGTAGGGCAGGATCGCCATGGTCCGATCGACGATATCCTGCGCCAGGTCATGATCCAGCTCGAACATGCGGCTAAATTCCTTGAAAGGGTGATTGTTCATCGGCACAGCGCAAAGCAGGGTTCGCTGTGCGCAAGCACAAAGACAGCGGCCTGCCAGAGGGCCGAGACTCTTCAGGCGATCAACGTTACCCTCGCATCGCGAAAAATCATAATAAAGAGAGACTCCCATGTCACAGAGCGCCGCAGCCACACTGGCCACCGATGACGATAAAAACGCCATCTACAAGCGCATTACCCTGCGCCTGATCCCCTTCATTTTCATCTGCTATCTGTTCAACTACCTGGACCGGGTAAACGTCGGCTTTGCCAAGTTGCAGATGCTCGACGCGTTGAAATTCAGCGAAACCGTGTACGGCCTCGGGGCCGGGATCTTCTTTATCGGCTACGTGCTGTGCGGCGTGCCGAGCAACCTGGCATTGACCAAATTCGGTCCACGCCGCTGGATTGCGTTGATGATGATCGTCTGGGGCACGCTGTCCACCTGCCTGCTGTTCGTCACCACACCGACGCACTTCTACACCCTGCGCCTGTTCACCGGTGCCGCTGAAGCGGGCTTCTTCCCCGGTGTGGTGCTGTACCTCTCGCAGTGGTTCCCGACGTTCCGCCGTGGGCGGATCATGGCGTTGTTCATGTCGGCCATTCCGGTGTCCGGTTTGCTCGGCAGCCCGTTCTCCGGCTGGATCCTCAACCACTTCGCTGCCGGCCAGGGTGGCTTGGCGGGCTGGCAGTGGATGTTCCTGCTGCAAGGTATCCCGACCGTGATCCTGGGCGCCCTTGCCTACTTCCTGCTCAGCGACAGTTTCGCCAACGCCAAGTGGCTCAAGCCCCACGAACGCGCGGTGCTGGAAGCCGACCAAGCGACTGACCTGGCCAATAAGCCGAAAACCACCACCGATTCGCTGGCCGAAGTGTTCAAGAACCCGGCGATCTGGGCGTTCGGCCTGATCTACTTCTGCATCCAGAGCGGCGTGTACGCCATCAACTTCTGGCTGCCGTCGATCATCAAGAACCTGGGGTTCAGCGATAACCTGGTGATCGGCTGGCTCAGTGCTATCCCCTACCTGCTGGCGGCGTTATTCATGCTGCTGGTGGGCCGTTCCGCCGACTTGCGCAAGGAGCGTCGCTGGCACTTGGTGGTGCCGATGTTGATGGGCGCAATCGGCCTGGTAATCGCGGTGAACTTCGCCACCACGCCGGCGATTGCGATCCTCGGCCTGACCATCGCCACCATGGGTGCGTTGACCGGCCTGCCGATGTTCTGGCCGGTGCCCACCGCCATGCTCAGTGCGGGCGCGGCGGCAGGCGGCCTGGCGTTGATCAATTCCATGGGCCAGATGGCCGGCTTCCTCAGCCCGTATATTGTGGGTTTTGTGAAGGATGCCACCGGGTCCACGGATGTGGCGCTGTACCTGCTGGCGGCGGTGATTGTCGCCGGCAGCGTGTTGGCGTTGCGGATGACGCGTACCCTTAAGGGCTAAGCGGCCTGCGTCAATAAGTGATTTTCGAATCGGGTGCTACGGGTTTCCCCTCCAGCACTCGCTTCTGGTCATCCGTCAGTGGTCTTTGTTCGGTGGGTTGCCGGCCTTGAATCGTGCCGATAATCGACTCGATGAGGGCGTTGGCCCCTAGGAACGGTGTAGGGTGATTCACTGTTGACATGGGCTCTCTCCAGAAAATGAACGTGAAGGGCTGCTCGGCTCGAGCAGCCCTCATGGGCTATGTGGTCTGCCGGACAATTTCGTTCAATCACCTTTCTCAACAAGCTACAGCGTACCGCCGCCGTCGATATCGATCACAGCACCGGTCATAAACCCATTCTCCATCGCCAACACATAGACCTGTGCTACTTCTTCAGCCTGTCCCACTCGCCCTACCGGCACCCCCTCTCCCACCTTGGCGAACATCGCCAGACGTTGTTCTTCAGACAACCCCGCATACGCTGGCGTATCAATCACGCCCGGGCTGATCACATTGACCCGACGCGGGGCCAGTTCTTTGGCCAACTGTTTGCCCAGAGCTTCGGTCGCCGCGTTGATCCCAGTCTTGATGAACTGGCCCGGCGCCAATTTACGTCCCAGTTGCCCAGAGGTCAGGCTGATGCTGCCGTGCTTATCCAGGAATGGCAGCGCCAGTTGGATCGCCCGTAACGAGCCCCAGAGTTTCACGTTGAAGTTGTCCTGAGCCTCGGTCAGATCGGTTTCGATCAAGGTCTTGGCACGCACGGTTGGCCCTGAGGTGTAGACCAGGTGGTCGAACCGCCCCACGCGTTCGAACAATTGTTGCAAAGACCCTGCATCGGTGACGTTCACCGGTTCGCTGCGCAGGCCGTTTACCACGCCGCTGGTCAAGCGCCGCCCGGCCAGCACCACCTGCGCCCCGCGCGCAGCAGCGGCCTTGGCCACGGCCGCGCCGATTCCGCTGCTGCCGCCAATCACGATGACGGTTTTGCCGTTGAGGGAAGAAGTCATGGGGAAATTCCTGATTGATTAAGTGAGGGTTCATCTTCCCAGCTTGGCAATCGACGAAAAATCCCGGTAAAACGACAAGATCTTTAAAGGATTTTTACAAATGAGCTCGACCCTCGACCTTGAAGTCTTCGTGCGCACCGCCGACACCGGCAGCCTGTCTGCCGCCGCCCGCGGCCTCGGCTTGACCCCGGCTGCCGCGAGTATCGCCCTCAAGCGCCTGGAAACCCGCCTGGGCATTCGCCTGCTGGCGCGCTCGACCCGCAGCATGCGCTTGACCGAAGAAGGTCGGCGCTACCTGGAGAGCGTGCGCGTCGCACTGGAGGCGCTGTCCGAGGGCGAGCAGGCGATCAAGCAGCAGGGCCAGAGCCTCAGTGGCCTGCTGCAACTGGCGGCGCCCTCGGACTTCGGGCGCAATGTACTGCTGGGCTGGCTGGATGCGTTCAAGCTCGAACACCCGAATATCCGCCTGCAATTGCTGCTCAACGACAGCAATGCCGACCTGTTCCGCGACACCGTGGACATTGCCCTGCGCTTTGGTGTCCCCCGGGACTCCAGCCTGGTAGCGCTGCCGGTGGTGCCCGACCACCACCGCATCCCCTGTGCCAGCCCGGATTACCTGGCGCGCCACGGCACGCCACGGGCTCCAGCCGACCTGGCACAACACAACGCGCTGCGCTACATGCGTCGGGGCCGTGCCAACAACACCTGGTATTTCCGTCAGGGCGCGGTGTTGCAGGAGGTCGAAGTGTCGGGGGACTACTTGAGCGATGACGGCGAAATCGTGCGGCGCTGGGCATTGGCCGGTCACGGCATCGCCTACAAGGCCAACCTGGATATTGCCCAGGACATCAAGGCCGGTCGGCTGGTGCCGTTGCTGCCTGACTGGCAAGGCGAACCGACGCCCTTCAACCTGATGTGCCCGCACCGGCTGCAGGTGTCGGAACGGGTGAAGGTGCTGCACCGTTTCCTGCAGCAGCGTTGTCAGGTGCTGCTGAGTCCATGAAGAAACGCGTGCAGGGCTTGTCCCAGAGCGGCCGAGTCTGGTATTGCATGGGACACGTTTCCCTGCCTTGAGGAGTTTTCCATGATTTACCGCACACTGGGCCAGTCCGGGTTGAAGGTCAGCGCCTTGACCCTGGGCACCATGATGTTTGGCGAACAGACCAACACCGAGGACTCGCTGCGCATCATCGACAAGGCCTGGGACCAGGGCATCAATTTTATCGACACGGCGGACGTCTACACCGGCGGACGTTCCGAGGAAATCGTCGGCGAAGCCATCGTGCGCAATCGCCAGGATTGGGTGGTGGCGTCCAAGGTTGGCATCGGCCCGGTGGACGGTTTGCCCAACCGCAGCGGCTTGAGCCGCAAACGTATTTTCAACGCACTGGAAGCCAGCCTGACCCGGCTCGATACCGATTACCTGGACATCTACTACCTGCACCGCGAAGACCACAACACCCCGCTGGAAGTGACGGTATCGGCGATCGGCGACCTGATCCGCCAGGGCAAGATCCGCTACTGGGGCTTGTCGAACTATCGCGGCTGGCGCATTGCCGAGGTGATTCGCGTGGCCGAACGCCTGGGTGTGGACAAGCCGATCATCAGCCAGCCGCTGTACAACATCGTCAACCGTCAGGCCGAAGTCGAGCAGCTCACTGCCGCAGCCGCCTACGGCCTGGGCGTGGTGCCTTACAGCCCATTGGCCCGTGGCGTGCTCAGTGGCAAATACGCGCCGGACGTCACCCCCGAGGCCGGCAGCCGTGCGGCACGCCAGGACAAGCGCATCCTGGAAACCGAATGGCGCGTGGAATCGCTGCGCATCGCCCAGCAGATCCAGCAGTACACCCAAGGGCGTGGTGTGGGGATCGTGGAGTTTGCGATTGCCTGGGTATTGAACAATTCGGCGGTGAGCTCGGCGATTGTCGGGCCGCGCACCGAAGCGCAATGGGATGCCTACCTCGGGGCGTTGGACGTGGACATCACGGCGGAGGATGAAGCGTTCATCGATTCGCTGGTGACGCCGGGGCATTCGTCGACGCCAGGGTTCAATGACGTCGGGCACTTCGTGTCGGGGCGCGTGGCGCGCTTAAGCCGGTAACCCTGTTATTGAGCAGAACACAGTGTTGTGGCGAGCGGGCTTGCCCCG
>NZ_MDGK01000010.1 GCF_001870465.1 Pseudomonas extremorientalis | reverse complement strand
TCCTCCTTCCAGGGTCGCTTCGCAACCCAACGCGGGGCAAGCCCGCTCGCCACAGTTGCAGTGTTCGCTCTTAACGGGAGGGTTTCAGCCAGAGACTGGGAGCACTGGATCGCGTTTACCCTGCTGGTCGGGCTGGGGCTGCACATGATCTGGTGGGCAAGTGTGCGGAGATGGTCGGGGGGTGGTGTTGATGTTGGTGGGTGCGACGATTCTGTACGAGCACCTCTCGGTCCAGGCACACCACAAAATAATGTGGGAGGGGGCTTGCCCCCGATAACGGCGGGTCAGTCAATGATGCGGTGACTGCCCGACTGCTATCGGGGGCAAGCCCCCTCCCACAAGGGTTCTACAGCGGTTCAGGGAGTGCGTTTCACGCCGCTTGGCTTTCCTTTTTCAAGCTGTCCATATCGATCACGAACCGATACTTCACATCGCCCTTGAGCATCCGCTCATACGCCTCGTTGATACCCTGGATATCGATCATCTCGATGTCCGAGACAATCCCGTGCCTGGCGCAGAAGTCGAGCATGTCCTGGGTCTCCTGGATGCCGCCGATCAACGAACCGGCCAGGCTGCGGCGCTTGAAGATCAGGTTGAATACCGTGGGCGACGGATGCGGGCTGTCGGGCGCGCCGACCAGGGTCATGGTGCCGTCACGCTTGAGCAAGTTAAGGAACGCATCGAGATTGTGCGGCGCGGCAACCGTGTTGAGGATGAAGTCCAGGCTGTTGGCAACCTTGGCCATTTCGTCCGGGTTCTTCGACACCACCACCTGGTCGGCGCCCAGGCGCAGGCCGTCTTCGCGCTTGTTCGGTGAGGTGGTGAACAGCGTCACATGGGCGCCCATGGCATGGGCGATTTTCACTGCCATATGGCCCAGGCCACCCAGGCCGACCACGCCGACTTTCTTGCCGGGGCCGACCTTCCAATGATGCAGCGGCGAATAGGTCGTGATGCCGGCGCACAGCAACGGCGCCACGGCAGCCAGGTTGGCGTCATCGTGGGAGATGCGCAGGACGAACTTTTCCTTGACCACGATACTGTCCGAGTAGCCGCCGAAGGTATTTTCACCGCCGAACACCGGGCCGTTGTAAGTGCCGTTAAAGCCGTTCTCGCAGTACTGCTCCTCGCCCTCGGTACAGGACGCGCAGTGCTGGCAACTGTCGACCATGCAGCCGACACCGGCCAGGTCACCCACCTTGAACTGCTGCACATTGGCGCCGACCGCCGTGACACGGCCGACGATTTCGTGGCCAGGCACGGAAGGGTAAAGGGTGTTGTTCCACTCGTTGCGCACGGTGTGCAGGTCGGAGTGGCAGACCCCGCAATAGAGAATGTCGATCTGCACGTCATCCGCCCCCGGCGCACGGCGCTCAAAGGTGTAGGGCTTGAGGGAATCCTTGGCGTTCTGGGCGGCGTAGCTGTAAGTCTTGGCCATTTCGTTCACCTGTGTGATCGGATGCTGGGAGTCAGATGACCAGCATAGACGCTGAATCGTTCAACCGAGCACGTCCGTACAATCCGCCGGTCGGCCCCGTCCCTAAGATCGAGACTTTCTCAAAACGCGGGAGAGTGGGTATGTGTAGAAAAGTCAGGACGGTATCGCTGGCAGTCACCTTGCTGGCCGGGGCCATGATGAACAGCGCCTTCGCCGCTACACCGGCGGTCGCCGTGGCCCCGCAATACGACACCAGCCACGTCTATGTGGCACCGGCCGATGTGGAGCGTTTTACCCAGAGCTTCCTGGCCACATTCGGCGGCAAAAGCACGCCCCAAGTGGTGGTGAACGTGTTGCCGGTGCCCAGCAGCACCACGTCGCAACTGCTGCAGACCCCGGCAGGCACAGTGTCGCTGTTCGGTTTCACCACGCCGATCCCGCACCCGTTCGGCCAGGAGCGCAACGGTTACCTGGTCAAGGACATGGACGTCGCCCTCAAGGCCGCCCGGGAGAACGGCGCGGCGGTGATCGTCAGCGACTTTCCCGACCCGATCGGGCGTGACGCGGTGGTGCAGTGGCCGGGCGGTGTGAACATGCAGCTTTACTGGCACACCAAGACCCCGGATTACGCCGCGTTCCAGACCGTGCCGGAAAACCGCGTGTACCTCAGTGCCGAGCGTGCCGACACCTTTATCAAATCGTTTATCGGCTTCTCCCACGGCAAAGTCCTGGCCGATGACAAACACGCCCCTGGCGTGGATATCGGCCAAGCCAACGGCAACTACCGTCGCGTCGACATCGAATCGCCATTCGGGCGCATGGCGGTGCTGGTCACCAACGGCCAACTGCCCTACCCGTTCGGCCACGAGACCACCGGCTATCAAGTGGCTGACCTGACGGCCACCCTGGGCAAGGCCACCGGCTCCGGCGCGAAAGTGTTAGTGCCTGCGTTCGACAGCAAAGGCCGTCGCAGTGCGTTGGTGGAATTTCCGGGCGGCTACGTCGCGGAGATCCATCAACTCAACACCGCAAAATGACGCGCCGCACAGGCTGGGGCCTGGCCGTGCTGTGGCCGCTGCTCGTCGGCAGCGTCCACGCCGACGAGCAAGCGACACGCCCGGCCATCAAGGCCAACCGCTGGCAGGAAGACTGGTCGGTTTTGCAGGACCCGGCGCTGCGCACGCAGCCGCTGGACAGCTTGAAGTACATCCCGCTGTCCAGCGCGACCCCCTACACCTACCTGTCCCTGGGCGCGACGTTGCGCGAGCGTTTCGAGATGAACGATGCCAGTGGCTTCGGCGTGCGGGATGTGAAGCGTGATCGCTACCTGATCCAACGCTTCCAGCTCCACGCCGACCTGCATCTGAACGAGCACTGGCGGGTGTTCACCCAATTGGAAGATGCGCGGGCGTACGACAAGACCACGATCGGCGGCGCCGACCAGAATCGCGTCGATCTGCGCCTGGCCTTCGCCGAGTACGTGAATACCTTCAGCAGTGGGACTCTCAAGGCCCGTGTCGGGCGCCAGGATTTTGCCTTCGACCTGCAGCGCTTCATCTCATCGCGGGACGGCCCGAATGTGCGGCAGTCCTTCGATGCGCTGTGGGCCGACTGGGAGACCTCCAACTGGCGTTTTATCGGGATCGCCAGCCAGCCGGTGCAGTATCAGGACGGGCGTCACTTCGACGACAAATCCAACAGCGATGCGCGCTTCCACATGGTCCGTGTGGAGCGACTGGTGGGCGGCAAGAACGAGTTGTCCGCCTACTACGGCGTGTATGAGCGCACCGCCGCCCACTACCTGGACGCCGACGGCGACGAGACCCGCCACCTGTTCGACGCACGCCTGGGCGGCGCGGCCATGGGCTTTGACTGGGACATCGAAGCGATGCTGCAAAGCGGCTCGGTCGGCAACAAGGACATTCGCGCCTGGGCCGGTGGCAGCCGTACCGGCTACACCTTCGACAGCCTGGCCTGGAAGCCGCGCATCGGCCTGCAACTGGACATCGCCTCGGGCGACCGCAAAACCGGGGATGGCAACGTCGGCACCTTCAACCCGCTGTTCCCCAACGGCTACTATTTTTCCCTGGCGGGCTACACCGGCTACAGCAACCTGATTCACGTCAAGCCGTCGATCACGCTCAAGCCGATCGACAGGCTCAGCGTGCAAACCGCCATCGGCCTGCTGTGGCGCCAAACCACCAGCGACGCGGTCTACACCCAGCCCAACCTGCCGGTGGCTGGCACCGCAGGCCAGGGCGATCGCTGGACCGGCGCCTATGCGCAAGTGCGCACCGATTATGTGTTCAGCCCCAACCTCACCGGCGCCGTCGAGGCCGTGCACTACGACGTGGGCCAGACCCTGCGCGATGCCGGCGGTGACGACAGTAATTACCTGGGGGTCGAGCTCAAGTTCAGTTGGTAACCCCAAGCAAGCACACCCGTACAAGCCCTCGAGCCGGTTAACGGCAATAGTGATCCTGCGTTTTATCCCCCCTCGATAAGGAGATGTTCATGAGCACATTCGTCGCCAAAGACGGTACCCAGATCTATTTCAAAGACTGGGGCAGCGGTAAACCCGTGCTGTTCAGCCACGGCTGGCCGCTGGACGCCGACATGTGGGAATACCAGATGGAATACCTGAGCAGCCGCGGCTTTCGCACCATCGCGTTTGACCGCCGTGGGTTCGGCCGCTCGGATCAACCCTGGACCGGCAACGACTACAACACCTTCGCCGACGATATCGCCCAGCTGATCGAACACCTTGACCTCAAGGACGTGACCCTGGTGGGCTTCTCCATGGGCGGTGGCGACGTCGCCCGCTACATCGCACGCCACGGCAGCGCACGCGTGGCCGGCCTGGTACTGCTGGGCGCGGTCACACCGCTGTTCGGCCAGAAACCGGACTACCCGCAGGGCGTGCCGACTGAAGTGTTCGATGGCATCAAGGCCGGCCTGTTGAAAGACCGTGCGCAATTTATCAGCGACTTCAACACGCCGTTCTTCGGCATCAACCAGGGCCAGAAGGTCTCTGAAGGCGTGCTGACCCAGACCCTGCAGGTGGCGATGCTGGCATCCCTCAAGTCGACGGTGGATTGCGTGACCGCGTTCTCCGAAACCGACTTCCGCCCGGACATGACCAAAATCGACGTGCCGACCCTGGTGATCCACGGCGATGGCGACCAGATCGTGCCGTTCGAAACCACCGGCAAAGTGGCGGCCGCCTCGATCAAGGGCGCCGAACTGAAAGTCTACAAGGACGCGCCACACGGCTTCGCCGTGACCCACGCGCAGCAGTTGAACGAAGACCTGCTGACGTTCCTGCAACGCTGAAACACCTGCACCACCCTCTCCTTATTTTGGCCGGGCTTGCCCGGCCTTTTTTTGCTCAGGAGAAACGCTGGCCCAGGACCAGGCGACCGGGGCCGCTGATCAGCAAGGTGGTGAAGATGATCAACAGCAGCCAACCGAACTGCCCTTCGAACAACGTCCACTCCGGGTGCACCACCAACAAAGCGATCAACAGCACCGCCAGGATCGGCAGGCACGCCAGGCGCACCAGCACCCCGGCGATGATCAGCAGCGGGCATAGCACTTCAGCGAAAATCGCCAGCAGCAACGTGATGTTCGCCCCCAGGTGAAACGGGTCTTCGATCAGCTGCAATTGCTCGCTGTAGTTGAGCAACTTGGGCAAGCCATGCACCCACAGCAGGAACAGCGCCCCGCTGATCCGCAGAAACAATAGTCCCAGGTCCTGACGCGTCGATTCGTTCATACGTGCTCTCGGTTGATTGCCACAAACAACGATTGTGTCGACCGGGCCACCGCCGCGCTTGCAAGCCTGTGCTGACCTCACTCCCCGGTGCCGGCAAACGCCGCGACGATTTCATCGATCACCGCCCGCACCCGTGCGGTGTGGCGCAGATCGGCGTGGGTCACCAGCCATACGTCATATGGCAAGGGTCGGGTGCGCTCCGGCCACAGGCGCACCAGCCCGTCGCGCTCACCGGTGCACACCGGGATTTCGCCGATGCCGATGCCGGCAGCGATGGAGCGGCGCACCAGCAGGCTGGAACTCAAGGCAGCAACGATGCGCCCGCGGCCGAGGGGCTCGGAGACCAGGGTCATGTCCTTCTGGCTTTGCAGGTGAGGTTGGTAGACCACCAGGTCATGGCCTTCGAACAGGCTGCCCGGCTCAGGTACGCCGTGACGCTCGAGGTAACCCTGGGACGCAAACAACCCCAGCGGCCAGCGCGCAATACGCCGGGCGATCAGGTCGGGGTTATCCGGGCGCTGGTTGCGCACGGCGATATCGGCTTCGCGCTTGGCCAGGCTGAGGATCTGCGTGGAGGCGTCCAGTTGCACGCGCACGTCGGGGTGTTTGTCGTGCAGGCAGGCGATGGCCGGGATCAGGAAGTCGATGGCCAGGGAGTCGGTGGTACTGACCCGCACAGTGCCGGTCAGGCGGTCATCCAGGCCCTGGATCTGGCGCTCCAGGTCGAGGGCCGAGCGCTCCATTTTCTCCACCGAAAGCAACGCCGCTTCGCCGACCGCCGTGAGCGCGTAGCCTTCGGAGGTGCGCAGGAACAAGGTTGCGTTCAAGGACTTTTCCAAGGCGTTGACGCGGCGCCCCACGGTGGCCTGGTCCACGCCCAGCACCCGTGCGGCGCCGCGCAATGTGGATTCGCGGCACACCGCCAGGAATACCCGTGCATCGTCCCAATTCATGCGGTCTCCCATTGATGCAGATATGCATCATCATGACGCTAATTCGCTGCATTATTGCATCGAAAAAACCCGATATGCTGACCGCCGCAGAAAAAACTTCAGGACAGCCATCATGCTCGACTCCCACGCACCATCCCGCAGCGCGGTCTGGCTGCCGATCTTTGCCGGCCTGTGTGCCAGCCTGGTCAGTATCGGCCTGGCACGCTTTGCCTACACACCGCTGATCCCCAGCCTGATCCAGGCCCAGTGGTTTTCCGCCAATGACGTGGTCTACCTCGGCGCCGCCAACCTGGTGGGTTACCTGATCGGTGCGCTGATCGGCCGGCCCATCGCCCAGCGCACCTCCAATACGACCGCCCTGCGCATCATGATGGTGGCGGTAACCCTGGCCTTCTTCGCCTGTGCCTTCCCGCTGTCGGTGGTGTGGTTCTTCGCCTGGCGCCTGCTGTCGGGGATTGCCGGCGGCGCGATCATGGTGCTGGTGGCCGCGACCGTATTGCCCCACGTACCGGCCGCACGCCGGGGCCTGGCCAGTGGCGCGATCTTCCTCGGCATCGGCCTGGGCATTGCCGGCTCCGGCACACTGGTGCCGCCGCTGTTGAGCCTGGGCTTGCAGCAGACGTGGCTGGGCCTGGGCCTGCTGGCGTCGCTGTTGACGGCGGCCAGCTGGTTCGCCTGGCCCGGCGTTACGCTGCATGAAGCAGCGGCCCCAATGGCCACTTCAGCGCGGATGCCGTCCGGCGTGTACCTGCTGTTCGCCCAGTACGCCTTCATGGCCGCAGGCCTGGTGCCGGCGATGGTGTTCCTGGTGGATTACGTGGCCCGTGGCCTGGGTGAGGGTGCGCACATCGGCGCGATGGTCTGGGTGATGTACGGCCTGGGCGCGATTGTGGGGCCGGTAAGCTACGGGTTTCTCGCCGATAAACTCGGAGCACGCCTGAGTATCCGTGTGGTGCTGGTGGTGCAGGCGATTGCCGTCGGTCTGTTGCCGCTGGCCAGTTCTTTCACTGCCCTTGCCGTACTGGCGGTGATCCTCGGTTCGTTCCCGCCAGGCATCGTGCCATTGGCCTTGGCGCGGGTGCATGAATTGCTGCCCAACCATCATCAGCAGCAGGTAGCGTGGAGCCGCGCCACCGTCTCCTTTGCTACCTTCCAGGCACTGTCCGGGTTTGCCTACTCGGCACTGTTCAACAGCAGCGGTGGCCAGCATGCGCTGTTGTTCGTGATTGCCGCTGGCGCCATCGTGGTCGCCCTGGCCCTGGAACTGGGCATGATTGTGCTGAACCGTCGACCGCTCGACACGGTCCCAACCCATACGCTCCCTCTTACAGGATTTGCCAAATGACCCTGCCTACCGACATGACCCTGATTGAAATCACCACGCCCGGCGGCCCCGAGGTGCTCAAGCCGCGCCAGGAACCGGTGCCCTCCCCGGCCCCCGGCGAAATCCTGATCCGCGTGCACGCCGCCGGTGTCAACCGCCCCGACGCCTTGCAACGTGCCGGCAAGTACCCGATGAAACCCGGCTTCAGCCCGATCCCCGGCCTGGAAGTGGCCGGCGAAGTGGTCGCGCTGGGCGAAGGGGTCAGCGAATACGCGATTGGCGACAGGGTCTGTGCCCTGACCAATGGCGGCGGCTACGCCCAATACTGCACGGTGCCCGCCAGCCAGGCGTTGCCGGTTCCCGAAGGCATGGAGTGGATTCAAGCCGCCGCCATCCCGGAAACCTTTTTCACCGTGTGGGCCAACCTGTTCGGCATCGGCGGCGCGCACAAGGGCCAGCGCGTGCTGATCCACGGCGGCACCAGCGGGATCGGCACCACCGCCCTGATGCTGTGCCGCGAGTTCGGTATCCAGGCGTTCGCCACCGCTGGCAGCGAAGAGAAATGTGCGGCCATCCGTGCCCTGGGCGCTGAAGCCATCAATTATCGCGAGCAGGATTTTGCCGAGGTGATCGGGGCTCGAGGTGTCGATGTGATCCTCGACATCATGGGCGGCTCCTACCTCAACAACAACCTCAAGGCCCTGGCCATGGACGGGCGCCTGGTGATGCTGGGCTTCCTCGGCGGCGCCAAGGCCAATGACGTGGACCTGCTGACCATCCTCGGCAAACGCGCCGTCGTCACCGGCTCCTTGCTGCGCGCCCGTACCAAGGACGAGAAAGCCGCCATCGCCGACCAACTGCGCGAGCACGTATGGCCGGTGCTGGCAGCCGGGCGCTGCCTGCCGATGATCGACCAGGTGTTCGATTACACCCAGGCCGATCAGGCGCATGCGCGGATGGAAGGTGGCGATCACATTGGCAAGATTGTGTTGCGGGTGGTTTGATTACCCGGCGAACACCGGGTAGTCGACATAACCCGCTTCGCCTCCCCCATACATCCCTTCCGCCCGCAGCGGGTTCAACGGCCAGTCGTTGAAAATTCGCTGCGGCAAGTCCGGATTGGCGATAAACGGCCGCCCGAACGCGATCAGATCCGCCAGCCCCGCTTCAACCAGTGCTGCACCGCGTTCAGCGGTGTAGCGACCGGCATAGATGATCCGCCCGCTGAAGGTGTCGCGTACCGCTCGGCGGAATGATTCGGGCAATACCGGGGCGTTATCCCAGTCGGCTTCGGCAATGGACACATAGGCGATGCCCGACGCTTCCAATACCTTGATCGCTTCAATGTAGGTGTGGTGCGGGTCGTCTTCCACCAGGCCGATGTACACCCGGTCCTGGTCGGTGCCGCTGAACAATGGTGAGAAGCGCACGCCCAGGCGCTCGGGCCCGACCACGGCGGTCACTGCTTCGACGATCTCGCGCAGGAAGCGCAGGCGGTTGTGCAGCGAGCCACCGTACTCGTCGTCACGCTGGTTGGCGTGGGCCGAGATGAACTGGTTGACCAGGTAGCCATTGGCTGAATGGATTTCCACCCCATCAAACCCCGCATCCAGTGCATTGCGCGCTGCCTGGGCGTAGTGCCCGACCAGGTCCTTGACCTCCTGCGTGGTCAACGCACGCGGTACAGGCGGTTGCATCAATTGCCCCTCGCCCGGCGCCGTTTCGATAAAGGCCTTGGCCTGAATTGCCTGGATAGCAGAAGGTGCGACCGGTGCGGCACCCTCAGGCTGCAACGCGCTGTGGGACACCCGACCGACATGCCACAACTGGGCGAAGATCACCCCGCCTTCGGCATGCACCGCCTCGGTGACCTTGCGCCAGCCGTCGATCTGCGCCGGCGTATAAATGCCCGGCGTCCACGCGTAACCCTGGCCACGCGGTTCAATCTGCGTGCCCTCACTGACCATGAAGCCGGCACTGGCGCGCTGGCGGTAATACTCGGCCATCAAGTCAGTGGCGAGATCGCCCGGCTGGGCGCTGCGCTGGCGCGTCAACGGTGGCAGCACAATACGGTTGTTCAGTGTGTGGTGACCCAGTTTCACCGGGGTACTTAAAACGGTCATCTCATTCTTCCAGATTACGAGCGCGCGAAAGCATTGGCGACTTATTCAAGTCGCCAATGCATCAAGCGGTTTATTGAGTCAGGCGGTGAGTTTCAGCAGGGCCTTGGCGACATCGCTGGAACTGCCGGGGTTTTGCCCGGTGACGAGCAAGCCATCGGTAATGACAAAGGACTGCCAGTCAGCGCCTTTCTCATACAGGCCACCCAGCTTCTTGAACTCGTCTTCCACCAGGAACGGCACTACATCGGTCAATTCAACGGCGGCTTCTTCCGAGTTGGAGAAACCGGTGACACGCCGGCCCTTGACCAACGGCTCGCCGTTGACCGCCTTGACATGACGCAAGGCACCCGGTGCATGGCAGACAAAGCCGATCGGCTTGCCGGCACGCTCGAAGGACTCGATCAACGCGATGGAAACCGGCGATTCCGCCAGGTCCCACAGCGGGCCGTGGCCGCCTGGGTAGAACACGGTGTCGAAGGCATCGGCGTTGACCGAATCCAGCTTCAGCGTGGTCGCCAGGGCCTGTTGCGCGGCCGGATCGGCGGCGAAGCGGCGGGTCTGGTCGGTCTGGAAGTCCGGCTGATCGCTCACCGGATCCAACGGCGGCTGGCCGCCGGCCGGGGATGCCAGCACCACCTCGGCGCCGGCGTCCTTGAACGCGTAATAAGGTGCGGCAAATTCTTCGAGCCAGAAGCCGGTCTTGCGGCCGGTGTTGCCCAACTGATCGTGAGAGGTCAATACCATCAATACTTTCATTGTCGAGTGCCTCGGGATGACTGTGGGTTGAAGCTTAGGAGCCTGGGCGTCGCCTCACAACGTCATATCCGCAAGGTTTTCGGACATTGCTCGACGGCAGTTGCCGTTTCTCGCCCAGCCGCCGACAATCGCGTCTCCCCTGCCCCCTGGAGAAACACGATGCACAGCGTTGCGCTGCTGGTCTACCCGAATTTCGAATGCCTGAGCCTCAGCGTGGGCTCGGTGTTCGAGTGCGCGAACCTGTTGCGCGGCGAGCCGGCCTATGCGTTTCACCTGGTCTCGGAGACCGGCGGCGCGGTGATGACATCCCAGGGCTTTTCGGTGAACACCACACCCATTCGGGCCGAGGGCTATGACACCTTGATCGTCGGCGGCTACATGGAGTTTCGCCTGCCGGAAGCCAACCTGCTGGAACAGGTCAAGGCCGCCTCTGCCCAGTCGCGGCGCGTCGCCTCATTGTGCATGGGCATCTTCGTGCTGGCCGAAGCCGGCCTGCTGGAAGGCAAGCGCACCACCACCCACTGGATTCACGCGCCGGCCTTTCGCAAGCGCTACCCGCACATCCAGCTGGAAGAAGACAAATTGTTCGTGGTGGACGGCCAGGTGTGGACCGGTGCCGGCATGAGCGCCGGGGTGGACCTGGCGTTGGCCATGGTGGAGAACGACCTGGGCAGCGACCTCGCCCGGCGCATTGCGCGCAAACTGGTGATTGCCCAACGTCGCGGCAGTGAACAATCGCAACTGTCGGCGCTGTTGGAGCTGGACCCCAAGTCAGACCGCGTGCAACTGGCCCTGGCCTACGCCCGTGAGAACCTGACCCACGACCTCACGGTGGAGACCTTGGCCGATGTCGCCCGGCTGAGCCCGCGCCAGTTCAGCCGGGTGTTCCGTGAGGAAACCGGGCAGACACCGGCCAAAGCCATCGAAGCCCTGCGCGTGGAAGCCGCCCGGGCACTGATGGAAACCAGCCGTCACCCGGTGGAGGTGGTGGCCCGCGAAACCGGCTTTGGCGACCGCGAGCGCATGCGCCAGGCGTTCCTGAGGGCGTTCGGGCAGCCGCCGGCGGTAATGCAACAGGCCTTTAATGCAGGGCCGCCCGCGTAATCAGGTAACTGACCAACTGCGGGTCATCCTCCAGCTCTATCGTCTGTACCGGGCGCGGCAGGTTATCCAGCACCGTGCGCCAGAACGCCTGGGACACTTCGTCCTGGTCATAGAACCGCACCAGCCAATTGGCCTGGCCGCTGCACAGCACCTGGCTGGCGATGGCGCGGCCGATGCCTTTGCGGCGATAGCGCTTGAGGATGAACAGATCGGCCAGCTCCAGGGCATCGATGTCTGGCAATTCGCTGCCTTCGATCAGCAGGAAGCCGGCAATGTAGCCATCCACCAGCAGCAGGTTGGCGCTCCATTGCGGGTCTTGCCAGTAGCGGGCCAGGTGTTCGTCATGGATGTAGAAACGGCCGTCCGCCTCCACATCTTCCTGTTCCCAGTCGGACGACTCATAGGCGTAGTACTGGTAGAGATTACGGATCAGCTCGGCGGCTTCGGGGCCGGTCTGGATCAATTCGACGGTGACTTCGGGCATGGGGCTCTCGGTGAAAAAACGCAGGGCGCCATTGTTCACAAAACGCGAGGAGAGGCCAACCTTTCTACTTGCTGAACCGATTGCAAATAGGTGTTGCCTCGCCCGAAACCTTGAAACATTTCGAATAAACTTCGTGAAATTTGCCTCTGCTCTTCAAGGACACCTATTTTGACCAACATGTGTACCGCCGGCCTGGATGTGGGTTTTGCCTCCCTCGATTACCTACAGATCTTCATCCTTGGCGTGATCCAGGGCATTACCGAACTGCTGCCGGTGTCGTCCACCGCCCACATGCGCGTGGTGCCCGCCCTGCTCGGCTGGCAAGACCCCGGCTCGGCGTTTTCCGCGGCCATGCAACTGGCGGCGCTGGCCGCGGTGGTCAGTTACTTCTGGCGCGATGTGCGCCAGGTCACCACCGGCAGCATCGGCGCGGTGCGTCGGGGTGACTACAACGACCGTTGGTTCAAGCTGGCGGTGGCGATTGTGCTGGCGACCCTTCCCATCGGGATTGCCGGCCTGGCGTTGTCGTCGACCTTGAATGCCTGCAACTCGCCGCTGCGTGGGCTGATGGTGATCGGCATTTCCTGCGTGGTGATGGCGGTGCTGCTGGCTGTGGCGGAAGTACGCGCACGCCACACCCGTGAAGTGAGCGAAATGCGCCTGCGCGATGCGTTGATCGTCGGGATCGCGCAAATTGGCGCGTTGATTCCGGGGGTATCGCGGTCCGGCTCTACGCTGACCGCTGCGTTGTTTCTCAATTTCAAGCGTGAGGAAGCTGCACGCTTCTCCTTCCTGCTGGGCCTGCCGGCCATCGCCCTCGCCGGGCTGAAGGAGTTGTGGGTGTTGCTGCACGCCGACATGCCGGCCCATGCCTGGCCGCATCTGCTGTTCGGTCTGGTGGTGGCGAGCGTCTCGGCGTTCTTTGCGATCTGGGGCCTGATGAAGTTCCTGGAGCGGTTCTCCACCTGGCCGTTCGTGATCTACCGCGCGCTGTTGGGGGTGTTCCTGATTGTGGCGGTCAGTACTGGGCTGTTGAGCTGACTCAATTCAAAAAACACATCCGATCCAATGTGGGAGGGGGCTTGCCCCCGATTGCGCAGTGTCAGTTGCATATAAGTTGACTGACACACAGCTATCGAGGGCAAGCCC
>NZ_MDGK01000009.1 GCF_001870465.1 Pseudomonas extremorientalis | reverse complement strand
TGCTACGCAACCCAACGCGGGGCAAGCCCGCTCGCCACAGTTAGCCCGCTCCCGCAGCCAAATAACGCGAAAATTTGCTGAAAAACGCCCCAAAACAGCGCACCCCTCTCCTGCTAAAAGCACCATAATCCCCTCCTGAAATTTCCCCTCTTTCGTATCAATGGTTTTTCGCGAGGACAGCGTGTCTAAAGGTGTGGTGTTATCGGTCTTGGCCTCGGTGTTGTTTGCCGTGATGTATTACTTCACGTCACTGCTCACGCCTTTGAGCGGCCTGGAAATTTTCGGCTGGCGCATGTTGCTCACCGTGCCGTGCATGACGGTGTTCATGATCGTCAGCGGCGAATGGCGACGGGTGTGGGAGCTGCTGCGGATGTTGGCGGCCCGACCTGCCTTGATTGCGGGCGTGCTGGTGTCTTCGGCTTTGCTGGGTGTGCAGCTGTGGTTATTCATGTGGGCACCGCTGAATGGACGCAGCCTGGATGTGTCGGTGGGGTACTTCCTGTTGCCACTGACCATGGTCCTGACTGGCCGCCTGGTGTGGGGTGAACAGCTGTCGCACTTACAACAGATCGCCGTCTGTTTCGCCGGCCTTGGGGTGCTCAACGAGCTGTACCAGGCCGGTGGTTTTTCCTGGGCCACGCTGGTGGTGATCATCGGCTACCCGGTCTATTTCATCGTGCGCAAGTACCTCAAGACCGACCATTTGGGTGGGCTCTGGCTGGACATGGCGTTGATGCTGCCGGTGGCCTGGTGGTTTGTGCAAAGCGGCGAGCAAGGCTTTGCGGTGCTGGATGCGCACCCCAAGCTGTACGCGCTGATTCCGACGCTGGGCCTGATCAGCGCGTCAGCACTGGTGAGTTACATCATCGCCAGCCGCCTGCTGGCGTTCAGCCTGTTCGGGCTGCTCAGCTACGTTGAGCCCGTGCTACTGCTGGGAGTGGCGTTGATCCTGGGTGAAGGGATCAAGGGCGGCGAATGGTTGACCTACATCCCGATCTGGCTGGCGGTGATGGTGCTGGTGTTTGAAGGGTTCAAGCACTTGGTACGCCAGCGTAAAGCCTGATCGGCAGACAGCAAAAAGCCCGGCCAGGTTACCCATGGCCGGGCTTTTTCGTGTGCGTTAGTCGGTGGTCAACACCCCACGACGCACCTGGTCGCGTTCGATCGACTCGAACAGCGCCTTGAAGTTACCCTCGCCAAACCCATCATCGCCCTTGCGTTGGATGAACTCGAAGAACACCGGCCCCATCAGGGTTTCCGAGAAGATCTGCAGCAGCAGGCGCTTGTCGCCTTCAACCGAGGAACCGTCAAGCAGAATGCCGCGTGCCTGCAGTTGATCCACCGGCTCGCCATGGTTCGGCAAGCGGCCTTCGAGCATTTCGTAATAGGTGTCCGGCGGCGCTGTCATGAAGCGCATGCCGATCTTCTTCAACGCGTCCCAGGTCTTGACCAGGTCGTCGGTGAGGAACGCCACGTGCTGGATGCCCTCGCCGTTGAACTGCATCAGGAACTCTTCGATCTGGCCGGCGCCCTTGGACGACTCTTCGTTCAGTGGGATGCGGATCATGCCATCCGGCGCGCTCATGGCCTTGGACGTCAGGCCGGTGTACTCGCCCTTGATATCGAAGTAACGCGCTTCACGGAAATTGAACAGCTTCTCGTAGAAGTTCGCCCAATAGACCATGCGGCCGCGATACACGTTGTGGGTCAGATGGTCGATGACCTTCAGCCCCGCACCCACTGGGTTGCGCTCCACGCCTTCGAGGTAGACGAAGTCGATGTCGTAGATCGAGCTGCCTTCGCCGAAACGGTCGATCAGGTACAGCGGCGCGCCGCCGATACCCTTGATGGCTGGCAGGTTCAGCTCCATCGGGCCGGTTTCGATGTGGATCGGCTGGGCGCCCAGTTCCAGCGCGCGGTTGTAGGCTTTTTGCGAGTCCTTGACGCGGAACGCCATGCCGCACACCGACGGGCCGTGTTCGGCAGCGAAGTAGGAAGCGATGCTGTTGGGTTCGTTATTGAGGATCAGGTTGATCTCGCCCTGGCGATACAGGTGCACGTTCTTGGAACGGTGGGTCGCGACCTTGGTGAAGCCCATGATCTCGAAGATCGGCTCCAGGGTGCCTGGCGTCGGCGACGCGAATTCGATGAATTCAAAGCCCATCAGGCCCATTGGGTTTTCGTATAGATCTGCCATGATTTGGCGCCTCATCATTCTTGTGTTTTGAAGGTTTCAATTGCCAGCAAGGATGGGGAGCACGGGCGGCGCACAGGAAAGACCTCGCACACTGCGGGCGAGGAAGTCACCAAAGATGAGGGGGGAGCCGAGTAGCTTCATGATGTCATCGGTCTCTGACGGCTTAGGCTTGCGTGAGCACAAGTCCATATTCTTGTATGCGTAAATCGATTCTACACAGCGTAACCGCGTTTGTCCGTACTCTTATCAAATCCCCATTACCCGCACCCGTGCAAGGGGTTTATTGCACAGGTAGATGCCCGCCAGGATGATCGCACCGCCCATCAGCATGGGCAGGGTGAACGGCTCGTCCAGCAGCACGGCGCCACAGATCACCGCCGTCAGCGGATTGAGCGCGATGAATACACCACTGCGGGTCGCGCCAATACGCCGGATGCCATCGTAATAGCCGATATACGCCAGGGCCGAGCCCAGTACCCCGAGGTAGAGCAAGCTGTACAACTGCGGCAGGTGGATAGCACTGAGCGCAACCAGAGTCAGCCGCCCGCTCAACAGCGTGGTGAGCGTAAGCATCAGCGTTCCCAGCAACACCGACCAGGTGACGGTCTGCAAAGGCCCCAGGCGCTGGTTAAGCGCGCGTGCGCCCAGCGAATAGAGGCCCCACCCCGCCACGCAGCCGGCGATCAGCAGATCGCCGCGCCAGGCGTTGGTCGCCCCCTGCAGCCCCTGTGGGTCGCGGTTGATGATGACAACCGCCGCGCCCGCCAGGCACAACCCGACCCCCAGTGCCTTGCCAAGCCCGAGGCGTTCCTTGAATAACAGCCAGGATGTCAGACCAATCACCGCAGGGTTCAAGGCGACGATCAGCGATGCCCGCGAGGCGCCGATGTACTGCAAGCCGTAGAAGAAGCACAGGTTGTAGAAAAAGATGCCGAAAAATCCCAGCAATGCCAGTCGCCCCAACTGCGGCAGGTTTGGACGGGCCAGGGGAATGCGCGCAAACGCCATGAACAGCAGCAGCGCTGCGCTGGCCAGCATAAAACGCAGGCTGGCCGCCAGCAGCGGGTCGATGGCACCGGACAAGTAGCGCCCGGCGACGAAGGTGCCGCCCCAGATCATGGAGACGGCAGCGAGCTTCAGGTAGGTCAAACAATCGCTGGAAGGTTTCATGGTGGTATTGCTCTGGTGCTGAACGAGTTAGCCTAGTGTTTGCCTGATACTTGATCATCGTAAAATGAGTAAATACTCATGACCCTGACCCAACTTGAAATTTTCTCCCTGGTCGCTGAGCTGCAAGGCTTTACCCATGCCGCCAACCGCCTGGGTATCAGCCAATCGGCGGTGTCGCATGCCATCAAGGGTCTGGAGCAGGAACTGGGGGTGGAGCTGTTCCGTCGTCATCAAGCCCATGTGGCGTTGACCGATATTGGCGAACAATTGTTGTTGCGCGCCCGCACCATGCTCGGCCTGGCCAACACCCTCGAACAGGAGGCCGCCGATGCCCGGGGCTTGAAGCGCGGCACGCTGCGCATCGGCTCCTTCGGGCCAACGTCGTCCAATCGGCTGTTGCCGCAGATCCTTCGGCCGTTTCGCCAGGCCTACCCCGACATTGAGGTGCATGTCGATGAAGGCCCGGACCGCCAGGTCATCCAATGGCTGGATGAGCGGCGCATCGACGTGGGTTTCGTGGTGCTGGAGCAAGAGCGATTCGACACCTTCACGCTGTTCACCGATCAGATGGTCGCGCTGTTGCCGGCCAACCACCCCCTGGTCGCACACCCTGCCCTGCGCCTTGAGGACCTCTGCGAGGCGCCCTTCATCCTGACCGAGGCCGGCTCGTCGGAGCTGGTCTCGCGCCTGTTCGCCGGTGCCCGGTTGACCCCGAAGGTGCGTTACCGTTGTGCGCAGTTGCTCAGCACGCTGGAAGCGGTGAGCCGTGGCGATGGCGTCAGCGTGGTGGCCCAGGGTTCCCTGCCGGTCACGGCAGACCCGCGTTATGTGGCACGTCCACTGGCACCGGCCATTACCCGTTCGATTGGACTGGCGGTGCTGGACCGCCGCCAGGCGTCACCCGCTACCCTGGCGTTTATTCGCGTGGCACAAGGCCTGGACTATGGGCATGTCCCGCCGCTATAGCGGCTGGCGATGATGGCGCAGCGCGCCGTTGTCATCCACGGTACTGAAGCGCAGGCTGGCAGCGCCGGATGGCAACTTCAGGATCGCGTCGAAGGACAGGCGCGTGGCGGACCGTGGGGCGATCAGTAGATATGGTGCGTGCCGTTGATGATCACACCGGCATCTACCGTCGCCGGTCCACCGTGCAGCAGCACTGCCAGTAGCAGTCCCAGATAACGCCCGCAAGGCTGCCTACTGACCGAACGGGTAGGTATCCCGAGCTTATTGCGGCGACTGCAACTATCATCGAGTCATGTCCGACCCGCCGTACTGACGCCTCTCTCACCTCGTACCAGGCTTTTACCCCATGCCCCTGACCGTCCAAGGCCCGCGCAGCCGTGCCACCCGTAACCTGATCAGCGTATTTTGCGCCATGGTGCCCGTTGCATTGGGCGTGGCGATCCTCCATTGGCAGGCCGAACGCACCCTTGAACAAAGCACCGCCCAGACCGCGCAGGAGGCTGTGCGCCAATTCGACTTGATGCTCGATAACACCGCCCTCGCCGCCCAGGCGTTGCTGCCACTGGCAGGTCAACCCTGTGATAACGGCGCGCAGCTGGCATTGCGCGAGCAGGTCACGCGCCGTCCATTCGTGCGGGCGACCACCTTGTCCTGGCAGAGAAACATCTACTGCAGCTCGCTGTTTGGTGACCAATACGCGTCACCGGTCAATCCGGATGATTATGTAGACGGCAAGTTGTGGTTGATGGATGGCAACCCGGTGACGCCGGATACCGCTCTGCTGGTGTACCGGCTGGTCGAGGGTGACAAGGCCGCATTTGCGTCGATCGACGGCTACCACCTGACCAACGCCTTGCGCCTGATCAGTCGTTACGCCGACCTGGTGCTGCAAGTCGGGCCCCATTGGCTGGGGGGCGATGGAAAAGTGCATGACACCGCGGTGCCGCTATTTGCCGTGGCGCACCATCATCTTGCATCCTCGCGTTATCACTACAGCGTCGACGCAGGCATGCCGGCTGGCGAAGTCTGGCGCTACATGCAGGCTCGATACCCGGCGTTGTTCAGCCTGCTGGTGTTCTTTGGCGTGCTGGCTGGGGCGCTGGCGCATTGGCTGCAAAAACGCTCTTCGGCCCCCACCCATGAACTGTATCGGGCATTGGCCGCCAACGAATTCATTCCGTACTTCCAGCCCGTGGTGCGCGGTGATACCCGTGAATGGGCAGGCTGCGAGGTACTGATGCGCTGGCAACACCCTAAGGAAGGGCTGGTGCGACCCGATCTGTTTATCCCCCTGGCCGAGCATTCGGGCCTGATCGTGCCGATGACTCGTGCTCTCCTGCGCCAGACCGCCGCGCAACTGGCGCCCCATGCCACGCGTTTCAACCCGGGATTCCATGTTGGTGTGAACATCACTGCACGCCACTGCCAGGACCTGGCACTGGTGGAGGACTGCCGTGAGTTTCTCGCCGCCTTTCCCGTGGGCCAGGTGACCCTGGTGCTGGAGTTGACCGAACGCGAGTTGATCGAACCTACCGAGATTACCCGCCGCTTGTTCGATGCCTTGCATCAATTGGGAGTGATGATTGCCATTGACGATTTCGGCACCGGCCATTCCAGCCTGGGCTATTTACGCAACTTCAATGTGGACTACTTGAAGATTGACCAGAGTTTTGTCGCCATGATCGGTGCAGATGCACTATCGGGGCATATTCTGGACAGCATCATAGAGCTGTCGGGCAAGCTCGACTTGGGCATCGTTGCAGAAGGTGTGGAGACACGCGAACAGTGTGATTACCTGGCCGCTCAAGGGGTGGACTTCCTGCAAGGCTACCTGTTTGGAAAGCCTTTACCCTGTGATGAATTTATTAAATCGCTGGCGCGTCATTGAATAGCCATGCACTACCTGTACTGAAATAGTTGGGTCTAGAGAAAAGACATGATTTACTCGTGGCGCATTAACTACTACAATTTTTCCTGCCTGTGCAGAACTCGCGAGACGACTTCTTTCCTGGGTCGCCTTAAAGCGCTTGGCTTATAGCTTTGTCTGCAGTTGATATCAGCCAACTACACTATTGGAGTACAGATTTTGTCCAGACTCGCCGAATTTCGCGCAGCAGAAAAAGCCCTTCAAGAGCAGCTTGCCCAGCTGGAATCCCTGAAGAACGATGCTGGCCTGAAGAAAGAAATCGAATTCGAAGAAAAGCTTCAAGCCCTGATGAAGAGCTATGGCAAAGGCCTGCGCGACATCATTTCCATCCTTGATCCAAACCCGGGCAAGTCCAGCGCCGCCGCTGCCGCCCCCAAACAGCGCCGTGCGCGAGTGGTCAAGGTTTACCAGAACCCGCACACCGGTGAACTGATCGAAACCAAAGGCGGTAACCACCGTGGCCTCAAGGCCTGGAAAGAACAGTACGGCCCTGCCACTGTAGATTCCTGGCTTCGCGGCTGATCGTACCGGACTTATAAAGAGCCCCGCTGACGCGGGGCTTTTTTATCTTGTAAGGTTCGAAATCGAACTTAAATAACATTTCACTTTGTTCAAAATCGACAGACCTCACGCACTTAAAGTTTCAGGCTATCGCGTACCGAACTGACTTCCTCCTTGCTTGCTTCATACGCATCGGCCTGACCCGCGTATGAAAATACATACGCCTTATCGGTATCAACCGCGCCCACCAATGTTTGCGAGAGCACGTGCCGCCCGTTCTCGGTTATCACGCAAGTAGTTTCCAGCGCTTCAAGACGGCTCAATGTTGAAGGGCGCATCTTGCTGCACACGCTTTGATAACCGCCCTGGGCAAAATCCTTCTGGATGGATTTACGCATCTCCAGCAGTACGCCTTGAAGATTAACCTTGTGGCCAACTTCAATCGGTGTCCCGGTCAACTCCATGACCATCAGGGTCGTACCGTTTTCATCATTCTTGATTGCCCGCTGGCGTGACACTGCCTGGGGTTTGACAGGTGCCTGGCCATCCGCGACGACTTCCTCAACCTGCCACCCACTAGGCCAATGAATTTCGGGCTCGGCGGCCACTACGCAGGAACTGCCCAACCACACGCACAGCATGCCCAACAGCGGTTTACGAAATTCAGTCATTACGAAAAACACCCAAGGTTCAATGGCCAAAGTTTGGGCCCCAGCCTCCACAGGCCGCAAGGCCTGCATGGCTTTTTCATCTGGCGACCGGGCCAAGCGTTGCGTATCATGGTCCGGCTGCACGGATGCCAGCCGCAAGCCAAGGAACCGCTCACATTTCAGAGCCGCGTTTGCCCCATTTTTTCTGGAGGGCCCATGAGCCTGCACGAACTGAACACTTTCCCGGGCGTTACCGCCCAACCTGACACCGCCACCGCCAATTTCGTGTTCAACCACACCATGCTGCGGGTCAAGGACATCACCAAGTCACTGGACTTCTACACCCGTGTCCTGGGCTTTTCCCTGGTTGAAAAACGCGACTTCCCGGAAGCCGAATTCAGCCTGTACTTCCTCGCTCTGGTCGATAAATCCCAGATTCCGGCCGACGCTGCCGAGCGCACCCAGTGGATGAAGTCGATTCCAGGCATTCTGGAACTGACCCACAACCACGGCACCGAAAACGACGCTGACTTCGCCTATCACAACGGCAATACCGACCCACGTGGTTTTGGCCATATCTGCATCTCGGTGCCGGATATCGTCGCTGCCTGCGAGCGCTTCGAAGCCCTGGGCTGCGATTTCCAGAAGCGCCTCACCGACGGTCGCATGAAGAGCCTGGCCTTCATCAAGGACCCGGATGGGTATTGGGTCGAAATTATCCAGCCGGCACCGCTGTAACGAAAAAAACCCCATGATCGCTCATGGGGCTTTTCATTTGCGCGGCCTTCCTTACGCCGGGGCAGAAGTCCGGATCAGGTGGTCGAACGCACTGAGGGAGGCCTTGGCGCCCTCGCCCACCGCAATCACGATCTGCTTGTACGGCACTGTGGTGACATCACCGGCAGCGAATACGCCCGGCAGTGACGTCTCGCCACGCGCATCGACGATGATCTCGCCACGCGGCGTCAGTTCCACGGTGCCTTTGAGCCAGTCGGTGTTGGGCAGCAGGCCGATTTGCACAAAGATCCCTTCCAGGTCGATGGTCTTGAACTCGCCGCTGTCACGGTCCTTGTACGCCAGACCGGTGACTTTCTGGCCATCGCCTTTCACTTCGCTGGTCAGCGCGCTGGTGATCACATCGACGTTCGGCAGGCTGTAGAGCTTGCGCTGCAACACGGCGTCGGCGCGCAACTTGCTGTCGAACTCGAGCAAGGTCACGTGGCTGACGATACCGGCCAGATCGATGGCCGCTTCCACGCCGGAGTTGCCGCCGCCGATCACCGCCACACGCTTGCCCTTGAACAATGGACCGTCACAGTGCGGGCAGAAGCACACACCCTTGGCCTTGTATTCCTGCTCGCCCGGGACACCCATTTCTCTCCAGCGGGCGCCGGTCGCCAGGATCACGGTCTTGGATTTGAGAGTCGCACCGCTTTCGAAGCGAATTTCGTGCAGGTCACCGGCGTTTTTCGCCGGAATCAAGGCACTGGCGCGCTGCAGGTTCATGATGTCCACGTCGTACTGGCGCACGTGGGCTTCCAGGGCGCTGGCCAATTTCGGGCCTTCGGTTTCCTGTACCGAAATGAAGTTCTCGATGGACATGGTGTCCAGCACTTGCCCGCCGAAACGCTCGGCGGCGACGCCGGTGCGAATGCCTTTGCGTGCGGCGTAGATCGCAGCCGATGAACCGGCAGGACCGCCGCCGACGACGAGTACATCGAAGGCCTCTTTGGCGCTGATTTTCTCGGCGGCTTTTTCGATGCCGCTGGTGTCGAGCTTGGCGAGGATCTCTTCCAGGCCCATGCGACCCTGGCCGAAGTTCACACCATTAAGGTACACGCTGGGCACTGCCATGACTTGGCGCTCGTCCACCTCAGCCTGGAACAGTGCGCCGTCGATGGCGACATGGCGGATGTTAGGGTTGAGCACAGCCATCAGGTTCAACGCCTGGACCACGTCCGGGCAGTTCTGGCAGGACAGCGAGAAGTAAGTCTCGAAGCTGAACTCGCCTTTGAGGGCGCGGATCTGTTCGATCACTTCGACACTGGCCTTCGACGGGTGGCCACCGACTTGCAGCAGGGCCAGCACCAGCGAAGTGAATTCATGGCCCATGGGGATGCCGGCAAAACGCAGGCTGATCTCGGCACCCGGGCGGTTGATGGAGAACGACGGCTTACGCGCATCATTGCCATCGGTTTTCAGGGTAATCAGCGTGGTGAGGCTGACCACGTCCTGCAAAAGGGCAAGCATTTCCTGGGATTTCGCGCCGTCGTCGAGGGAGGCGACGATCTCGATCGGCTGGGTGACCCGTTCCAGGTATGACTTCAACTGAGCTTTAAGATTGGCGTCCAACATACGGGCGATTTCCTGTTCATTCGGTTTATTGCAGACAAAAAAACGCCCGAGCGAATCTCGCCCGGGCGTTTTGGGGGCGGATGCAGCTTACTTAAGTGCGGATTCCCGCCCTTGAGACTTCACAGACTTAGATCTTGCCGACCAGGTCCAGGGACGGAGCCAGGGTAGCCTCGCCTTCTTTCCACTTGGCTGGGCACACTTCGCCTGGGTGGGCAGCAACGTACTGAGCGGCCTTGATTTTACGCAGCAGCTCGGAAGCATCACGGCCAACGCCACCGTCGTTCAGTTCAACGATCTTGATCTGACCTTCCGGGTTGATCACGAAAGTACCGCGGTCTGCCAGGCCAGCTTCTTCGATCAGCACGTCGAAGTTGCGAGAGATGGTCAGGGTCGGGTCGCCGATCATGGTGTACTGGATCTTGCCAATGGCTGGCGAAGTGTTGTGCCAGGCAGCGTGGGCAAAGTGGGTGTCGGTGGAAACGCTGTAGATCTCGACGCCCAGTTTCTGGAACTCGGCATAGTTGTCAGCCAGGTCTTCCAGCTCGGTTGGGCACACGAAGGTGAAGTCGGCTGGGTAGAAGAACACAACGGACCACTTGCCTTTCAGGTCAGCGTCGGACACATCTACGAAGTTGCCGTTTTTGTAGGCGGTAGCTTTGAACGGTTTTACTTGGCTGTTGATGATAGGCATCGTTGACTCTCCGTCAGGTTTGTAGAAGGGCTTAGCAAGTTGATGAGGTGAATCCTACCCACTCTCTACGCCGATGGCTCATTGGCAAACCTGATGCTGACGATTGGTTTTCCCTATCAGGTGACTGTATTAATAGAAGAAATCTCAAAGCAGCGGTCGGGTCGCCAGGGTCATGCCGAGAAAGGGCGTGGCTTCAACATAGCGCATGGCGGATTTCATGTCGCTCCAGCCGACATAACTCATCAACGACTTCAAATCCCAGCCGCTGCGATGAGCCCAGGTGGCAAAGCCCCGGCGCAGCGAGTGGCTGGTGTAGTGCTCGGCGGGAATGCCGGCGCGCTCCAGGGCCTGGCGCAGCAGCGGGATCACACTGTTGGGGTGCAAGCCCTCTTCCCCCAGGTTGCCCCAGCGATCAATACCGCGAAACACCGGGCCACGTACCAAAGCCGAGGCACTGAGCCACTCGCTATAGGCCTGCACCGGACACAGCCGCAACAGTGCCGGGGTGTGGTAGGTCTTGCCGAGGTTGTCGCGGTCGCTTTTGCTGCGGGGTAGATAGAGGCTGATCCCCGCTCCAGGCGTGGCTTGCACATGCTCGATGGAAAGGCGACACAGCTCATCGCTGCGAAAGCCACGCCAGAAGCCCAGCAGGATCAACGCAGTATCACGCTTGACACGCAGCAACCGGGGCTGGTCCTGTGTCTGCGCCGCCTCTATCGCTTCAGCGTCAAGAGAAGCAACCACTTGTTCCAGATGCTTGAGCTGCAACGGTTCGGCTTGCTTCTCCTGCGCCGGGTGCACAGCACGAATGCCCTTGAGTACCTTGCGCACCACGGGCGCCTTGGTCGGGTCAGGAAACCCCTGGCTGGCATGCCACTGCGCGAGTGCCGACAACCGCAGCTTCAGCGTGTTGACTGCCAGCACACCTGCGTATGCGACCAGATAGCGCGCCACGCTGTCGCTGGTTGCCGGCAGGAACCCGCCCCAACTCACTTCGAAGTGCTCGATGGCCGCGCGATAACTGCGCCGCGTGTTATCGCGCGTGGCGGCGTTGAGGTAACGATCCAGATCGCTCATGGGAAGCCTATTTGTACTACTGGCGGGGACTTTAGCAAATCAAACACGCATGACACGGGATAATACGCCAATATCCCATCTGTTAAACGCTGAGTCACAACAACTTTTTATTTATGATATGGTACGTATATACATACCACGTACCACATTACGAAATCGATGGAGACCCCATGGCTCGCGGCGGCATCAACAAAGCAGTAGTTCAAACAGCCCGCTTGGCAATCCTCGCCCGCGGCGAGAACCCCAGCATCGACGCAGTACGTATCGAGATGGGCAATACGGGCTCGAAAACCACCATTCACCGCTATTTGAAAGAGCTGGATGAAAGCGAAACGCGCACCACCATCACCGAAGCGCCGATCGACGACGAGCTTGGCGAACTGGTTGCGCGACTGGCCCAGCGCCTGAAAGAGAAAGCCCAAGAGCCAATCGACCTGGCCCTGGCGCAGTTCGAACAGCAGAAGGCCGCCCTGCTCGCCCAGGTGCAAGCCCTTGAGGAGGCCCATGGCCAACTCCAGCAGCGGTTCGATATCCAGGCGGCCGCCCTGGCAGAAGAAAGCGCAGCCCTGCAAACCGCCAGCACCAGCCTGCAGACCGAGCAGACCCGCAACGCCGGGCTGAGCCAGGCGTGCAGTGATTACGAGCTAAGGATCAACGACAAGGACGAGCAGATTCGCTCGCTGGAAGAAAAGCACCTGCATGCCCGGGACGCCCTGGAGCATTACCGCAATGCCATAAAAGAGCAGCGCGAGCAGGAACAGCGCCGCCATGAAGGCCAGTTGCAACAGGTACAGGCAGAACTGCGCCAGGCCCAACAGAGCGCCATGGTGCGCCAGGATGAAATCACCCAACTGCATCGCGACAATGAGCGCCTGTTGATTGAGCACCGGGTAACGGCGAGGGAGTTGACCGCACTGCAGGAGCAATCCCGCAAGGATCAGGCCCGGCTGCTCAAGCTGACTGAACAGGTGAGCCTGATTGATAGCGAACGCACCCTGCTTCAAGAGCGCCTGCGAGTAGCAGCGCTGGAGAACCAGTCACGCCAGGAAGCGCTGGGCGAACAGCAGCAAGCCAATAAAACCCTGGAACTGGAGCTGATCAAGGCCCAGGCCAGTGTCGAGGCGCTGCGCCTGGCCGCCGCCGTTGCAGCGGCGCCAGAGGCAACGCCCAAGGCCTGATCAGCCCGCTACGGGCGTGCGCATGGTGACGAACTCTTCCGCCGCCGTTGGGTGCACGCCGATGGTTTCATCGAAGTGCTGCTTGGTCGCGCCTGCCTTGAGCGCAATCGCCAGGCCCTGTACGATTTCACCCGCATCCGGGCCGACCATGTGGCAACCCAGCACTTTGTCGGTGTCGGCGTCGACCACCAGCTTCATCAAGGTCTTTTCCTGGCACTCGGTGAGGGTCAGCTTCATCGGCCGGAAACGGCTTTCGAAGACCTGCACCTTGTGGCCCTTCTCCCTCGCCTCTTCTTCGCAGAGCCCCACGGTGCCAATGTTCGGCAGGCTGAATACCGCCGTCGGGATCATCTTGTAATCCACCGCACGATACTGCTCAGGCTTGAACAAGCGACGCGCCACAGCCATGCCTTCGGCCAGGGCAACCGGCGTCAATTGCACACGACCGATCACATCGCCGATGGCCAGGATCGAGGACTCGGCGGTCTGGTACAGGTCATCCACCTCAACAAAACCACGCTTGTCGAGCTTGACGCCGGTGTTCTCCAAGCCCAGGTTATCCAGCATCGGACGCCGCCCCGTGGCGTAGAACACGCAGTCGGCTTCGAGCACCCGGCCGTCTTTCAGCGTGGCCTTGAGGCTGCCATCGGCCTGCTTGTCGATGCGCTCGATATCGGCATTGAATTGCAGGTCCAGGCCGCGCTTGGTCAGCTCTTCCTTCAAGTGCGTGCGTACCGAACCGTCGAAGCCGCGCAGGAACAGGTCGCCGCGGTACAGCAACGAGGTCTGGGCGCCCAGGCCGTGGAAAATACCGGCAAACTCGACAGCGATGTAACCACCGCCAACCACCAGCACACGCTTGGGCAATTCCTTGAGGAAAAACGCTTCATTGGAGCCAATGGCGTGTTCGCGCCCAGGAATCTCCGGAATCTGCGGCCAACCACCCGTTGCGATCAGAATGTGCCTGGCGGTAAAGCGCTGGCCATTGATTTCGACCTGATGCGGATCCACCAGGCGCGCATGCCCTTCATGCAGGGTCACGCCGCTGTTGACCAGCAAGTTGCGATAGATGCCATTGAGGCGATTGATCTCGCGGTCCTTGTTGGCGATCAAGGTGGCCCAATCAAAATTCGCCTCGCCCAACGACCAGCCAAAACCGCTGGCCTGCTCGAAATCCTCGGCAAAATGAGCGCCGTACACCAACAGTTTTTTCGGCACGCAACCGACGTTGACACAGGTGCCGCCCAGGTAGCGGCTTTCCGCCACGGCCACCTTGGCACCAAAGCCTGCGGCAAAACGTGCCGCACGCACACCGCCGGAACCGGCGCCAATTACATACAGGTCAAAATCGTAGGCCATTTCACTCTCCTCGGCAGGACATCAGCATACCGACTTACATGGGGCTGAAAAACGAAAAAGCCACCCGAAGGTGGCTTTTTTGGAACAGGCTGCCTACACCGTGAATCAGTAAGCCTTGCCAGTCTTGTAGAAATGCTCGTAGCAGAAGTTGGTCGCTTCGATGTAGCCCTCGGCGCCACCGCAGTCGAAACGCTGGCCCTTGAATTTGTAGGCAATCACGCAACCGTCTTTGGCTTGCTTGAGCAGGGCGTCGGTGATCTGGATCTCGCCACCCTTGCCTGGCTCGGTTTCCTCGATCAGCTTGAAGATGTCCGGAGTCAGGATGTAACGACCGATGATCGCCAGGTTGGAAGGTGCGTCTTCCGGCGCTGGTTTCTCGACCATGTCACGCACGCGGATCAGGCCATCGCCAATGTCGTCACCGGCAATAACGCCGTACTTGTTGGTTTCGGTGGGGTTCACTTCCATCACGGCAACGATAGTGCAACGGTACTTTTGATACAGTTTGACCATCTGGGTCAGTACGCCGTCGCCTTCCAGGTTCACACACAGGTCATCCGCCAGTACCACGGCGAACGGTTCGTCACCGATCAGCGGGCGTCCGGTCAGGATGGCGTGGCCGAGGCCTTTCATCTGAGTCTGACGGGTGTAGGAGAACGAGCATTCGTCCAGCAGTTTGCGGATGCCGACCAGGTATTTTTCCTTGTCGGTGCCCTTGATCTGGTTTTCCAGCTCGTAGCTGATGTCGAAGTGGTCTTCCAGCGCGCGCTTACCACGGCCGGTCACGATGGAGATTTCGTTCAGGCCGGCATCCAGTGCCTCTTCGACGCCGTACTGAATCAGTGGCTTGTTCACCACCGGCAGCATCTCTTTGGGCATGGCCTTGGTCGCTGGCAAGAAGCGAGTGCCGTAACCGGCTGCTGGGAACAAGCATTTCTTGATCATATGGGTCCTTACAAAGGGCTGTGCGTACGGAATTCGGCGCAGTCTAATCAGGCCGCAGTCACCTTACAATGGGTCCTGCTGGCGTTGCGATGTCATCATAGAGAAAAAATCTCGGCGTAAGTTCCGCGTATCTTACGAAGCGCATCTGCATCGGCACGGCCAAATGAGCCTGCACGGGGTATTTCCAAGGGCTGTGACCTTTTTAGCATGCTTTTACAGCGGTAACACTGACCTAGAATAACTTGCGCGTGCCCGCGACATTTGGCGCTATCATAGGCCCCTGAACCAGACCACGAGATACTTGATAGATGTCAGAACCAAAAGGCGTGAACGGCTACCTGATCACCAAGCGAGCAGACGGTTGGCACCTGATCAACTTCCACGGCGACAGCGTCGCCGGCGCATTTGCCAGCGAAAGCCAGGCTATTGCCGTAGCCGAAGTGTTTGTGGATGAAGCAGGCCACGCTTCGAGCAAACGGCCCAAGGGCAAGTAAACGTCAATGCCCTGTGCAAAAGGCCCCGGTGAACGGGGCTTTTTTGTGTTTGTCTGTACGTAGATGGCAGTTCGCTATAATCTCGCCAAAACGCCCCACGACAGTGTCAGCGTGCCCTCCAACACCCTCGATGATGAACCTACATGAACAAGATTCTGGCACTGACTGCAGGACTGGCGCTCGCCGGATGCACCACCACCTCTGACGTCTACCTGAAAAACGGTGAGCAAGGCCTGACCATCGACTGCTCGGGCGAAGCCAATTCCTGGGCCAGCTGCTATGAAAAGGCCGACGCTTCTTGCGCAGGCACCGGCTACCGTATCGTCGGCACCGAAGGCACGCCTTCGCTCAAGGAAAGTGAAAAGACCCTGGGCCAGGACGTCGGCAACTTCAAAAGCCGCAGTGTCGTAGTCGTGTGCAAGTAAGCTTAGCGCCTACAACTGGATATCGGCGAACTTGATACCCAGGCCACGAATGGTCTCCACCAGGTCATCCAGCCGCGAGAACGACTCGACTTCATCCTGATCGTCCACCAGGAAAAAGCTGCGGCCACCGCTTTTCTTGAAAAATACAATCCACTCCCCCAAGTCAGCCGGGTTCTGGATGATGTGAGTGGCCGATATCTGGCCTTCGGCCTGGCGAGCCCTGACGTGTTCACGCTTCATAAAAGACTTCCCGAAAAAACAAATGCCGCACAAACCGGGGGTTTGCACGGCATTTTTGCATTGAATGGACGAGAGTTTAACGGATGCCCTGCCCGATCAGTGGGTGAAACGGCGCTTATGAACCGGAAATGCACTCTTCGCCGGCCTTCTTCACATCACCGGGGCGGATCGGCACATTGGACATGCTCTCGTAGAGCTTGATACTGCTGCCGCTGGAGCGGTCTTCGATCTCGAAAATTGCCGACGGGTCCGCCGAGAATTTCTGCGGCACAATCACCTGCACACCGTCCTTATGCGGCTCGATCTGCGGCGGCCGGCGCGTGGTGGACAGTTTACGCACTACACAGGCAGCATATTCCTGCGGTTTCTTCCCGGAAATAACCGCCAGGGTCGGCGGGGTCTGCTTGATATCTGCAACCGAAGCACACCCACCAATCGCCAGGGCCAGAACCAACACACTCCACTTCATACAAAACCTCCGATAAAGACCCTACGACAGCGAGGATGGTATTTTTCTCCCGCCCACGTAGGATTTATCCCTGATAACTCGGTAAATAACTGTTTTAAATTGTCGACGTCGTTGAAGACGGGCCGATAATAAACGCGCTGGGGCTGATAAACTCCATCTTAACCTACGTATCGTTCTGATTTTTCAGAAAAAGCCCTTCTGGAGACACCCTCATGAAATTCATCCACCAGCGCGAGCACCTCAACGAGGGAGACATTGTTGTCATCGAATGCTCGCAGACTTGTAATATCCGGCTAATGAGCGATGCGAATTTTCGCAGCTTCAAGAATGGCGGCCGACACACCTACCACGGCGGCGCATTCGACAAGTTCCCCGCCAAAATCACCGCACCGAGCACCGGGTTCTGGAATATCACCCTTGACGTGGTCACACGCCGTGCCATCAGCGTGACCCGCAAACCCGCGCTGTCTCACAAGATCCGCATTGTGCGTCGCACCAGCTCCAAGCTGAGCTGACCCGACCCTCCCACAGGAAACGATCGTGACCGCTACTACCAAATACGTAATCAAGTACAAGCTCAACGGCGAACGCCGCTTTGAGTTCGCTCAACTGCAGACCAACAGCGTCGAAGAAGCCAAGCAAGCCTTGGCGAAAATTCACGATGCCAGTGATGAAATCACCGACATCAATGTGAGCAAGGCGCTGTAGGCGAATGCCCGGCCCCACCGAAGATCTGTTCGCCGAAGACGCCTTGCAGCAACCCGCAGGGCGCGAGCAAATTGGCGAACAGTCCTGCGTATTAAAAGGCTACGCCCTGCCCTGGATTGAGCGCCTTCTACCGGAACTACGGCAGGTGCTGGCTCAATCACCGTTTCGGCAAATGGTCACACCGGGTGGTTTTACCATGTCGGCGGCATTGAGCAGTTGCGGCGACCTGGGCTGGACTACCGACACCTCTGGTTACCGTTACTCATCCGTGGACCCACGTAGCCAGCAACCCTGGCCGCCCATGCCGGACGCCCTGCGTGAATTGGCGGTGCTGGCGGCCGCTGACGCCGGGTTCCCTGACTTTGCCCCGGACGCCTGCCTGATCAACCGCTATGTACCCGGCGCAAAAATGTCGCTGCATCAAGACAAGAATGAGCGTCGCTACAGCGAACCCGTGGTGTCTGTCTCGCTCGGACTGCCGGCAATATTTCTGTTTGGTGGGCATGCGCGCAGTGACAAGACCCGCAAAGTCTCGCTGTTCCATGGCGACGTGGTGGTCTGGGGCGGCGTGGACCGCCTGCGCTTTCATGGCGTGATGCCGATCAAGGAAGGCGTGCACCCGGTGATGGGTCCCCAACGCATCAACCTGACCTTTCGCACCGCCGGCTGATTTGACCGCAAGCTTCAGAGTGCCGGGCGTTCGCGACCCGGCTAATCTGGCCGGGATCCGTCAAGAGTGCCGAACATGACTACCGAACAAGACCCGCGCTGGGCCGCCGTACTTGCCCGTGACCCCAAGGCCGATGCGCTGTTCGTCTATGGCGTGAAGACCACCGGCGTGTACTGCCGCGCCAGTAGCGCTTCACGCTTGCCGCGCCCGGAAAACATCGAGTTTTTCGACACCCCGGCGCAGGCCGAAGCCGCCGGCTATCGCGCCAGCAGACGCGCGGCCGGCGACCGGACCCAGCTCGCGGCGCAGCATGCACAGCTGGTGGCCGATGCCTGTCGTCATATCGAACAGGCCGACACTCCACCCAGCCTGAATACGCTGGCACTGCACGCCAATCTCAGCCCTTTTCATTTTCACCGTGTGTTCAAAGCCGTTACTGGCCTGACACCCAAGGGCTATGCCAGCGCCCATCGTTCGCGCAAGGTGCGCGACGGTCTCAAGAGTGCGCACTCAGTGACGGATGCACTGTATGAAGCGGGCTTCAACTCCAACAGTCGCTTTTATGAATCCGCCGACCAACTACTTGGCATGAAGCCCGGCGACTACAAGGCCGGGGGCACCAACACTGCGATACTGTTCGCCGTCGGGCAGTGCTCACTGGGAGCGATCCTGGTGGCGCAGAGCGCTCGCGGCGTCTGTGCGATTCTGCTGGGGGATGACGCGGACCAACTGGTGCGCGATCTACAGGATCAATTTCCCAACGCGGAACTGGTGGGCGCCGACCCGTGTTTCGAGCAACTGATTGCGCAGGTCGTGGGGTTTATCGAAGCGCCCGCGCTCGGCCTGGACTTGCCACTGGACCTGCGCGGCACCGCATTCCAGGAACGGGTGTGGCAAGCCTTGCGCGAGATTCCACCGGGCAGCACCGCCAGCTACGCGCAGATCGCCGAGCGCATCGGCGCACCAAAGTCGTTCCGTGCGGTGGCCCAGGCGTGTGGCGCCAACAGCCTGGCGGTGGCCATTCCTTGCCACCGCGTAGTGCGTAGCAATGGTGAGCTATCGGGCTACCGCTGGGGGGTGGAGCGCAAGCAGCAATTGCTCGCCAGAGAACAGTCGTCTAAGACCTAGCGGATCCCTGACTGTCGCGACGTGCTGCTCCTGGATGGTGTGCAAGGCCATCTCCTTCAAAGCTTCAGTTTGCGTTTACGAAATTCAGCGACTTTATGCCGATTGCCACACAACGCCATGCTGCACCAGCGGCGCTTGTGGGCCTTGGTGCGGTCATAAAACCACAAGATGCATTCCGGATGCTCGCAGCGCCGGATCAAATTGAAATCTCCTTCCACCAGCAACGTGGCGGCCGCCTCGGCAATCGGGGCCAGGAACTGTTGCGCCGTCTGCTGCTTGCGCTGGCGCTCAAGCTTTGGCGCCTCGGACGCCGTCCACACCAACTGCGGATGGCTCACCGCCTTGCGTAAAAAGCCGTTGAGCGCCGCCGGATTGCCAGGTTGTCGCGCTTTGCGCGCAGCCACCAACTCACGAATCACTTCGCGCAACTCCCGCGCGGCGCTGAGCAAGGCCCCCGGTTCAAACTGCGGAATACCGTGTTGTTCAACCCATTGCAGGCGCACCAACCAGGCGGCCACGTCGGCATCGGCCTGCCAGAAATCCCACGGCACGCCGTCGATGTTCGCCAGGGTATTGAGCATGTCCAACACCGGATCATCGGCCAAGACATAGGGTTCCGAGGGGGCGGCAGTGGATGGGGGAAGGGTCATGGGGCAATCCTCTTGTGAGCGTCCATATCGTAACCGCTATTACGACATCAGGATAGTTACAAAAATAACAATTATAACCCTCATAAATGATTTGACAGGTTACATTAATCAGCGCAGCTTTTTAAAAAGTAACCCGTAAATCAACTCAATCTAGTTACAAAGGGCATTCCATCATGACCACTCCAACCCCTGTCGTTCACTACCGCCACGTCGATGCCGACGGCGTGCGCATGTTCTACCGCGAGGCCGGTGCTGCATCGGCACCGGTCATGTTGCTGCTGCACGGCTTTCCCAGTTCGTCGCACATGTTCCGCGACCTGATCCCCTTGCTTGCCACGCGCTTCCGGGTCATTGCGCCGGACCTGCCAGGCTTCGGCTTCACCGAGGTGCCGGCTGAGCGCGATTACCACTACAGCTTCGACAACCTGGCAATCACGGTCGGGCATTTTGTCGATGCGCTGGCGTTGAACCGTTACGCCCTGTATGTCTTTGACTATGGCGCGCCGGTGGGCCTGCGCCTGGCGGTGGCGCATCCGGAACGGGTCAGCGCGCTGGTGTCGCAGAACGGTAACGCCTATCTGGAAGGCCTGGGGGATGCCTGGGCACCGATTCGCACCTATTGGAACGAGCCGACCCAGGCCAACCGCGAGGTGATTCGCAACGCAGTGATCAGCCTGGAAGGCACGCGCTACCAATACCTGCATGGCGTAAAGCAGCCCGAGCGGGTAGCCCCGGAATCCTACATGCTCGATGTACTGCTCATGCAGCGCCCCGGCAATGACGAGATCCAACTGGACCTGTTCCTCGACTACCGCAACAACCTGGCGCTGTACCCGGCGTTCCAGGCGTTCTTCAAGGCCACACTCGTACCCACGCTGGTGATCTGGGGCCAGAACGACCCGTTCTTTATCCCGCCAGGCGCCCACGCCTATAAAGCTGACAACCCGAATGCCGTGGTGGAACTGCTCGACACCGGTCACTTCGCCCTGGAAACCCATGCCGCCCATATCGCCGAGCGGATTCACGCCGTACTCGGCAACGCCATTGATTGATGACGCACCACGAAACGCCGCGATCGTCCAGTGAATAAAACAGAGTGGCCGGGGGCCATGGGCCCTGTTAAAACAGCGAAAAGCCTCACTAACGCTGGAGACGCATCCCATGAGCACCTGGCCAGACACCCGCCTTCTCGACCTGCTGGGCATTCAGTTGCCCATCATCCAGGCCCCCATGGCGGTGGGCACGACCACCGCCATGGTTATCGCCGCCAATCAGGCCGGTGCGTTGGGTTCGCTGCCGGCTGCAGCGCTGAGCATCGAGCAGCTGCGCGAAGCGCTGACCGCCATTCGCCAGGCCAGCCCACGTCCGATCAACGTCAATTTCTTCTGCCACCAACCGCCCACGCCAGACCTCGAGCGTGATCGCCGCTGGAAGGCACTGCTGGAACCCTACTACCGCGAACTGGGCGCCGACTTTGATGCGCCCACCCCGGTCTCCAACCGTGAACCGTTCAATGACGCCGCGTGCCAGGTCGTCGAAGAATTCCGCCCCGAAGTGGTCAGCTTTCACTTCGGTTTGCCGGAAAAGTCCCTGCTGGATCGGGTGAAAGCCACTGGTGCCAAAGTGCTGTCTTCGGCCACCACGGTGGAAGAAGCGATCTGGCTGGAACAGCATGGCTGCGATGCAATCATCGCCATGGGCAGTGAGGCCGGCGGGCACCGTGGATTGTTCCTCAGCGACGACCTCAATACCCAGATCGGCCTGTTCGCCTTGTTGCCGCAAGTCGTCGACGCCGTCAGCGTGCCAGTGATTGCCGCCGGCGGCATCGGTGATGCGCGCGGGATTGTCGCGGCGTTCGCCCTCGGCGCCTCGGCGGTGCAGATTGGCACGGCGTACCTGTTTACTCCCGAAGCCAACGTCACGGCCTCACATCACTATGCTTTGCGCCATGCCCAGGCCAGCGAAACCGCGCTGACCAACCTGTTCACCGGTCGCCCGGCACGGGGCATCGTCAACCGGGTAATGCGCGAGTTGGGCGCGATCAACCCGGCCGCACCGGCGTTCCCCACTTCCGGTGGCGCGTTGATACCGCTCAAGGCCAAGGATGAAGCGGGCTTCAGCAACCTGTGGTCCGGTCAGGCACTGCGCCTGGGCAAAGACACCACGACTTATGAACTGACCCGTGAATTGGCGGAGCAGGCGCTGGCCAAGCTCAACTAGCACTCGGCTGTGTGGCAACTTTGCACTGTACCGGCAAAGGCCAACCGCTATATATTCCCATACATAGCGGTTAAGCCTTCTACCTATAACAAGCCGTACACCCTCAAAGGAGCTGTTTCATGAAGAGTCATGCCTCACGCCTGGCCATCCTGGCCGTTGCCCTGGCATTCGGTTCGGCCCACGCCGATGAAGTCCAGGTGGCCGTCGCAGCCAACTTCACTGCACCGATCCAGGCGATCGCCACCGACTTCGAGAAAGATACCGGGCACAAACTGGTCGCGGCCTACGGTGCCACCGGCCAGTTCTACACCCAGATCAAGAATGGCGCGCCGTTCGAAGTGTTCCTGAGCGCCGACGACACCACCCCGCAGAAGCTTGAAAGCGAAGGCGACACCGTCAAGGGTTCGCGCTTCACCTACGCCGTCGGCACCCTGGCGCTATGGTCGGCGAAGGACGGTTACGTCGACGCCAAAGGCGACGTATTGAAGAAAAACGAGTTCAAGCACCTGTCGATTGCCAACCCGAAAGCCGCACCCTATGGCCTGGCTGCCACTCAGGTGTTGGCCAAGGAAGGTCTGACCGACAAGGTCAAGGACAAGATTGTCGAAGGCCAGAACATCACCCAGGCTTATCAGTTCGTGTCCACCGGCAACGCCGAGCTGGGCTTTGTGGCCTTGTCGCAGATCTATAAAGACGGCAACGTCACCAGCGGTTCGGCGTGGATCGTCCCGGCGTCCATGCACGACCCGATCAAACAGGACGCAGTGATCCTCAACAAGGGCAAAGACAGCGCCGCTGCCAAGGCACTGGTCGAATACCTCAAGGGGCCTAAAGCCGCTGCCGTCATCAAGTCCTTTGGTTACGAGCTGGCCAAGTAAATGCCGTTATCGAGTGCCGATTTCTCCGCTATCTGGTTGACCCTCAAACTGGCCTCACTGACCACCGTGATCCTGCTGGTCATCGGCACTCCGATTGCCTTGTGGCTGTCGCGCACCCGTTCCTGGTGGCGCGGCCCCATTGGTGCGGTCGTCGCCTTGCCGTTGGTGTTGCCGCCGACGGTGATCGGTTTCTACCTGTTGTTGACCATGGGGCCCAATGGCTATTTCGGCCAGTTCACTCAGTGGTTGGGCCTGGGCACCCTCACCTTCAGCTTCGCCGGACTGGTGATCGGCTCAGTGATCTATTCCATGCCGTTTGTGGTGCAGCCGTTGCAAAACGCCTTCTCCGCCATCGGCACACGCCCACTGGAAGTGGCCGCAACCTTGCGTGCCAACCCGTGGGACACTTTTTTCACAGTGATTCTGCCCCTGGCCCGCCCCGGCTTTATCACCGCCTCGATCCTGGGCTTTGCACACACCGTCGGCGAATTCGGCGTGGTGCTGATGATCGGCGGCAATATCCCGGACAAGACCCGCGTGGTCTCCGTGCAGATCTACGACCATGTGGAAGCCATGGAATACGCCCAGGCCCATTGGCTGGCCGGCTCCATGGTGGTGTTCGCGTTCCTCGTGTTGCTGGCGCTCTACTCCAGCCGTAAAACCAGGATGGGCTGGAGCTGATGTCGATGATCAATGTGCGCCTGAACCTCAAGTACACAAGCTTTGCCCTCGATGTGGACCTGCACCTGCCCGGCCGAGGCGTAACCGCGCTGTTCGGGCATTCCGGTTCCGGCAAGACCACCTGCCTGCGCTGCATCGCCGGGCTGGAACGCGCCGGAGACGGCTTCATCCAGATCAATGATGACGTCTGGCAAGACAGTCGTAACGGGCTGTTCGTGCCGCCGCATAAACGCGCGCTGGGCTACGTGTTTCAGGAGGCCAGCCTGTTCCCGCACCTGTCGGTACGCGCCAACCTGGAGTTCGGCCTCAAGCGGATTGCCCGTCAACAGCGTCGTGTGGACATGGCCCAGGCCACTGAGTTGCTGGGCATCGGTCATCTGCTCGAGCGCCATCCCCAGCACCTCTCCGGCGGCGAGCGCCAGCGCATCGGTATCGCCCGCGCCTTGCTCACCAGCCCGAGCCTGCTGCTGATGGACGAGCCGCTGGCTGCCCTCGACAGTCAGCGAAAGGGTGAAATCCTGCCGTACCTCGAACGCCTGCACGATGAACTGGATATCCCGGTGCTGTACGTCAGCCATGCCCAGGATGAAGTGGCACGCCTGGCCGATCACATCGTGCTGCTCAGCGACGGCAAGGCCCTGGCCAGCGGCCCCATCGGTGAAACCCTGGCACGTCTCGACCTGCCCCTGGCGCGGGGTGACGATGCCGGTGTGGTCATCAATGGTACGGTCAGTGCCTACGACGACCACTACCAATTGCTCACGCTGCAACTGCCCGCCAGCGCCCTGCACATGCGCGTAGCCCATGCACCGCTGGCGCTGGGCAAGGCGCTGCGCATCAAGGTGCAGGCGCGCGACGTGAGCCTCAGCCTGCAAGCCGAGGAGCACAGCAGCATCCTCAACCGCCTGCCGGTCACCGTCACCCAGGAAATTGCCGCGGACAACAGCGCTCACGTGCTGGTACGCCTGGACGCGGGAGGCTCGCCGCTGTTGGCGCGCATCACGCGATTCTCCCGCGACCAGTTGCAACTGCACCCCGGCCAGACGCTGTGGGCGCAGATCAAGGCGGTCGCCGTGCTGGCTTGAGCAATCTTTTGGCACGACCGCATACGGCTGCGGTCAATCAGACATACCGGCCTGATGTGTTGCCAAGGAACCCGCCCCATGTCCGACTCTGCGCTGCCCCGCGACCTGCATTACGTTGACGACACCCAGCCCGGCATCCGTCGCAAGACGCTGCGGGGCAAGTTCCAGTATTTCGATTCCAAGGGCGAGCGTATCCGCGATGCGGATGAGATCAAGCGCCTCAACGCCCTCGCCGTACCGCCGGCCTACACCGATGTGTGGATCTGCGCCGACCCGCAAGGCCATCTGCAAGCGACCGGCCGCGACGCGCGCGGGCGCAAGCAGTATCGCTATCACGCGCGCTGGCGTGAGGTGCGCGACAGCGACAAATACTCGCGCCTGCAGGAATTCGGCAACGCCTTGCCGAAGCTGCGCAAACAGTTGGAAGCGCAAATCGCCGAACCCGGCTTTACCCGCGAAAAAGTCCTGGCCACGGTCGTCATGCTGCTGGACGCGACGCTGATCCGGGTCGGCAATACTCAGTATGCGCGGGACAACAAGTCCTACGGGCTGACCACCCTGCGCACCCGTCATGTGGATGTCAAAGGCAGCGAGATCCAGTTCCAGTTTCGTGGAAAGAGCGGCGTAGAGCACCAGATCAGCGTCAAGGACCGGCGCCTGGCCACGGTGGTCAAACGCTGCATGGAGCTGCCGGGGCAGAACCTGTTCCAGTACCTGGACGAAGACGGTGTACGGCACACCGTCAGTTCCCAGGACGTCAATGACTACCTGCACCGCCTCACCGGCGCCGACTTCACCGCCAAGGACTACCGCACCTGGGCCGGCACCGCCATGGCGCTGGCGGTGTTGCGCGAGCTGGAATGGCAGCCTGAGTCGGATGCCAAGCGGCATGTGGTGGCGATGGTCAAGGACGTCGCCAGGCAGCTGGGCAACACGCCGGCGGTGTGCCGCAAATGCTATATCCACCCGGCCGTGCTGGAGCATTTCAGCCTCGGCGAACTCTCCAAATTGCCCAAACCAAGACTGCGCAAAGGGCTCAAGGCCGAAGAAGTGGCCTTGGCGATGTTCCTGGAGCAACTGGCGCAAGACTTGCCGAAAAAAGCCAAGGCGGGTTAGGCTTTGCCTCCCTTCTGATGCGCAGGACGACCGCCGACGTGAACCACTAAGCCTTCCAAAATGTACCCGCAACGAGCCGCCTGGCGCGCTTGTTGGCCTGTCCGACATTTTTTTGGAGGTGCTGATGACTGACGTCAACCGGCTGCCTGTGCTTGTTTCCCTGCAACATTTATCCTTCCGGTTCGCCAATGGCGAGACGCTGCTGGATGACCTCAACCTGTCCATCGATTACACCCCCACCGGTATCGTGGGGCGCAATGGTCGAGGAAAAAGTGTACTCGCCAAATTGATCGCGGGGCTGTTGTCGCCCTCCTCCGGCTCGTTGAATTGCCCACGCAGCGTGATCTATGTAGCGCAGAACGTCGTGGTAGCGCCAGGCGATACCGTCGCCGATCTAACCGGCACCGCAGCGATATTGACCGCCCTTGAGCGCATGGCCCGAGGCGCCCCACAGATCGATGACCTCGAATTGATCGATGATCGTTGGGACTTGGCCGAGCGTTTGCGCAGTAGCTTGAATGCCGCAGGGTTGTCGCGGCTTTCTGTTGATACCCCAGCCCGTCAACTCAGCGGCGGCCAGTTAGCCAGGGTTGCGATCATCGGCGCGCTGCTGGCCGCGCCACAGTTGCTGGTGCTCGATGAGCCCACCAACCACCTCGATAGCGATGGCCGCGCCTGGCTGCTGCGTGTCCTCGACGAATGGCGTGGCGGCCTGGTGGTGGTCAGCCATGACCGGCAATTACTCAACGCAATGGGGCGCATCATTGAGCTGTCGCCGCTCGGCGTAAACCTATATGGCGGGAACTACGACGCCTATCGACAACAGCGCGACGCTGAACAGCACGCCGCCGTCGCCGCACTGGAACACGCTCGCCTGGAACGCAGCCGCGAAAAGCGGCGCCTGCAAAAAGGCCACGACAACCTGCAACGCCATGCCGCCCGCTCACGCAAGCATGCGGAAACGGCCAACGTCGATCGCTTCACCAAAGCGCGCTGGAAAGGCGCTGCCTCGCAGATCGTCAGCACCGTGCGCAGCGCGCATGAGCAACACAAACAGGAGCTGGATGCCCAGGTGCGCCAAGCCTATGCTCGGGTCGAGGATGAAACGCCGACGCTGGTGGCATTGCCTGCGTCAGCGGTACCTAACGGCCGACAGGTGCTGTCGTTGATCAACGCGCAATTACCCTGGCTGCCGTCGACCTGCCTCAACGTGCACCTCACCGGCCCGGTGCGTGTGGCGGTGCATGGACCCAACGGTTGCGGCAAGTCCACGCTGCTCAAAGTGCTGGCGGGAGAATGGCGTGCAGAAAGCGGCGAATGCCACGTGCACGTGCCCAGCGCCTATATCGATCAGCACCTCGCGCTGCTCGACGACCACCGTTCCATCGTCGAACAACTGAACCTGCTGGACACCCCGCTGGCGGAAGGCGAATTGCGCACGCGCCTGGCCCTGCTGCAACTGGATGCCCTGCGTGTGACCCAACCCGCCGGGCAACTCAGCGGCGGCGAACGCCTGAAGGCTGCGATGGCGGTTGCCTTGTGGCGCGCAGTGCCGGCGCAATTGCTGTTGCTGGACGAGCCGACCAACCATTTGGACCTGGAATCGGTGATGGCGTTTGAGCAAGCCATGCAAGGTTTTGCCGGGGCAATGCTGGTGGTGTCCCATGACGCGGCGTTTGTGCAAGCGATCAGGCCGACGCACTTTCTGGACTGGCATCCTGCGGGTTGGACCCTGACGCCTGCCTGAGGTCATTGCATGCGCGCTTAAAGCGTCCTACGGTAGTGGCCGGATAATCTCACCGAGGAACCCGGCCCTATGTTGCCTTCGCCACGAAAGCCCTACGTCAATGCCGCACTGGCCCATCGACAGCGTTGGCGTGGCCGCGTCGGACTGATGCTGGTGGCCAGCCTGTCGGTGCTGGCGGGCATGACCGATGCCATCGGCTTCATGGCGAGCGGTGACTTTGTTTCGTTCATGAGCGGGAACACTACGCGCCTGGCGGTGGCGATAAGCGCGGGTGACCTGGGCCTGACCGGGCGGCTGCTGTTGCTGGTGGCAACTTTTGTGGTGGGTAACGCGCTGGGCGTGGTGGTCGGCCGACTCAGCCGTCGCCATGCCCTGCCCTTGCTGCTGTGTATTGCCGCCTTGCTGTGCGGCGGTGCACTCCTGCCCTTCGCCGATACGTTGCCCGCGCTACTGGCGGCGATCATCGCGATGGGCATGCTCAATGCTGCGGTGGAAGAGGTCAACGGGCTGCCGGTGGGACTGACTTACGTCACCGGTGCACTGTCACGCTTTGGCCGTGGGCTGGGGCGCTGGCTGCTCGGCGAGCGCCGCAATGGCTGGCGCGTACAGTTGATCCCTTGGGCCGGGATGTTTGTGGGGGCGGTGATCGGTGCGCTGCTGGAGCAGCAGCTGGGGCTCAAGGCGCTGATCGTCAGCGGTGTATTGGCGGGGTTTCTGGGGCTGGTATCGCTGAAGATCCCTCGGCGCTGGCACCTGGGCTTCATGCCCCGCTGAAGGTTAAAAGGAGCTCGCCCGACGTTTAGGCCTCGACGTCCGTGTACTGGTAAAGAGCCATCATGTCGGGCGAGCCGGTGAATCATAAGCGAATGCCTCGCGGCTGTCGTGCCAGGCATTTCCTAAATCGACTAAGGCAACGGATTACAGGCAGGTCGCCAGTGCGGCCAAACGGCGCTTGGCCGGCATGTTGTCTTCGATGGCGTAGTACTTGATGGTGGAACCGCTGCCCGCGCTCTGTACATCGACAAAGTAATCGCCAGCGGTGGTGTACACCGTGAAGCCACCCGCGCCGATTGGCTCCTTGAAGCCGCCGGCGTCAACGCCGAACACACTTTCGTCCTGCCAGCCGAACTGCACGCATTCGGCAACGACCAGGGTGGCCTTGTCCGAAGCCAGGGTCTTGTAAGGCGTGCCTGCGCGCGCGTCTCTCATCTTCGAACCCGCGCAACCGGCCAGGGCCGCCAGTACCAGTGCGCCAATTACCACCTTGTGCATGCCATTGCTCCGTTGGAAAAAACGCGACTGTACCATTGCCACAGGCCGGACTGATGGCCGCATGAACTTTGTTTCACTGTAAAGGGGCCAGGCGCGACCTATAGTGGTCACGCTCATTTTTAGAAGTCTTCCTTCCGCCCGCGCTCCCGCGGGCTTTTTTTCGCCCCGGTTGTGCTCAGAGCAGCCAGCGGAACAGATAGAACAACGCCATGCTCAGCAGCACCGTCATCAACACATTGCGTGTCCAGAACATCAATGCCACGGCGCTGATACCCGCCAGCAGGTAAGGGTTGGCCGGGCTCAGGTTGAGCTGGTGGTCAGCCAGGAAAATGATCGGCCCGCAAATCGCCGTGAGCATCCCCGGCACCGCGAATCCCAGAAACTCCCGCGCGCCACGGTTGAGGCGCACCGGCAGGCGTGGCTCGATAAACAGGTAACGGTTGAGAAACACCACCAGGCCCATGGCCACAATCATGATGTAGATCATTGCTGCCCTACTCCCAGTCGCTTGCAGGCATACCCTGCGCTCATGCCCAGCAGGCCGGACACCACCACCGCCGATTCCCAATGCAGGAAGCTCAGCCACACCGAGAACAGCAATGACACCGCCACACAGACCACCGTGGGAACGTCACGCACCACCGGCGTAATCAAGGCGATGAAGGTGGCGGCGATGGAAAATTCCAGGCCCAGTTGGTCGAGGCCGGGAATGCTTTTACCAAGCACGATGCCGGCCAGGGTGAACAGGTTCCAGGCGATATAGAACGTCAGGCCGACACCCAAGGCATACCAGCGATTGAAGGTCTCGCGGTCATAGTGACTGACCAGCGCAAAGAATTCGTCGGTCAGCAGAAAGCCCAGGCTCATGCGCCAGCGGGTCTTGAGGGGAGAAAGGACCGGCCGCAAGTGCATGCCATACAGCAAATGCTGGGAGGTCAGCAGCAAGGTGGTCAGCACGATGGAAATCAGACTGGCGCCGCTCTTGACCATGCCGATGGCAACCAGTTGCGCAGCACCGGCGAATACGATGGCAGAAAGGCCCTGGGCTTCCAACGGGCTGAATTGTGCATCGATGGCCATGGAACCGGCCAACAGTCCCCAGGGCGCGCAGGCCAGGGACAAGGGAATGACGGCAATGGCGCCGCGAGCGAAGGCGTAATGAGGTAAGGCAGTAGGCATGGAAACGGCTCATCGACAGACAGTCGACAAGCATGCCAGCGCAACAATGGAGTTGTCTTGAACGATCTTGCTCAGGCGAGCCGGACCGACACTTGTTCCACCGAATCACGCGCTTCGCGCAGTTCGTGGGCATCCTGGTTGAGTCGGTGAATAGTATTGAGCAGGCGCTGGCGCAGCACTTCATCGCCGAGCTTTTCGACGGCGCGCATCAGGTCGAACGCCGCGGTTTCGTTATTTTCCGCGACGGAATCCAGGGTCTTGCGCAGGTTGCGAGTGGCACGGGTCACGCGGGGTCTTCCTTCATCAGCAATGGGCAGGCACTTTAGGACATTCGTGTTTCATTTTAATTTCAGACACTTGTGGTGATTTTCGAGACATATGATCCAAGTCAATTGAAACATGATTTGACCGATACATATGGAAATACGTATATTCGGACAACCATATATACGAAGGCCTTGACCATGTCGGACCTCATCTCCCCGCCCACCCTGTTCAAATGCCTGGCCGATGCCACCCGGGCACGGCTGACGTTATTGATCCTGCGCGAAGGCGAACTTTGCGTGTGCGAACTGATCCATGCCTTGGACGACAGCCAGCCAAAAATCTCCCGTCACCTGGCGCAACTGCGCAGTTGCGGCTTGCTGCTGGATCGTCGTCAGGGTCAATGGATCTATTACCGCATCAATCCGGCATTACCCGACTGGGTCACTGCCGTGCTGCACACCACTTTGCAAGCCAACCAGCCCTGGTTGCACAGCGACGCACTGCGTCTGGATGCAATGGGCGACCGACCACAACGGGCCAGTACCTGCTGCTGAGCCACCGGAGCGTTTATCCATGCTTGTCGCCATCGCGATTTTTATCTTCACCATTGTTCTGGTCATCTGGCAACCCAAAGGCCTGGGCGTCGGCTGGAGCGCAACCCTGGGCGCGATCCTGGCCCTGGCTTTCGGCGTGATCAGCCTGGCCGACATCCCAGTGGTATGGCACATCATCTGGAATGCCACCGGTACTTTTGTCGCGCTGATCATCATCAGCCTGCTGCTGGATGAGGCCGGTTTTTTTGCCTGGACCGCCTTGCATGTGGCGCGCTGGGGACGTGGACGCGGACGGCGTTTGTTTGCCTACATGGTGCTGCTCGGCGCGCTGGTGTCGGCGTTGTTTGCCAATGACGGTGCAGCGCTGATCCTGACGCCCATCGTGATGTCGATGCTGCTGGCCCTGCGCTTTTCCCCGGCGGCAACCCTGGCTTTCGTCATGGGCGCGGGATTCATCGCCGACACGGCCAGCCTGCCGCTGGTGGTGTCGAACCTGGTGAACATCGTTTCGGCCGACTACTTCAAGATCGGTTTCAACGAATACGCCGCCGTGATGGTGCCGGTGAACTTCGTCAGCGTCGCGGCCACCCTGGCGGTGTTGCTGTGGTTCTTCCGCCGCGATATTCCACGAACCTATGACCCGGCCGACCTGGACGACCCCGCCAGCGCCATCCACGACCGCGCGACCTTCCGCGCCGGCTGGTGGGTGTTGGGCATCCTGCTGGTGGGGTGCTTTGCCCTGGAACCGCTGGGCATTCCGATCAGTGCGATTTCCGCCGCCTGTGCCCTGCTGTTGCTGGTGATCGCCGCCAAGGGGCACAAGATTTCCACGCGCAAAGTGCTGAAGGAAGCGCCGTGGCAGATCGTGATCTTTTCCCTGGGCATGTACCTGGTGGTCTACGGTCTGCGTAACGCCGGCCTGACCACCTACCTGGCCACCTGGCTCGACACGTTTGCCACTTACGGCGTGTGGGGCGCGGCCATGGGCACCGGTGTGCTGACGGCGCTGCTGTCGTCGGCGATGAACAATCTGCCGACGGTGTTGATCGGCGCGCTGTCCATCGAGTCCAGCCATGCCGTGGGTGTGGTCAAGGACGCGATGATCTACGCCAACGTGATCGGCAGCGACCTCGGCCCGAAGATCACCCCTATCGGCAGCCTGGCCACCTTGCTGTGGCTGCACATCCTGGCGCGCAAAGGCATCAGCATCACCTGGGGCTACTACTTCAAGGTCGGCATCGTGCTGACCTTGCCGGTGCTGTTGATCACCCTCGCCGCCCTCGCCTTGCGCCTGAGTTTCTAACGGAGATACCCCGATGAAAGTCCTGTTCATGTGTACCGCCAACAGCTGCCGCAGCATCTTGTCCGAAGCCATGTTCAACCACCTGGCGCCGGAAGGCTTCGAAGCGATCAGCTCCGGCAGTTTTCCCAAGGGCCAGGTGCTGCCACGTAGCTTGAGCACGTTGCAAGCGGCCGGGATCAGTACCGAAGGGTTGTACAGCAAGGGCAACGATGCCTTTGAAGGCAGCCCGCCGGATGTGGTGATTACGGTGTGCGACAAGGCCGCCGGCGAAGCCTGCCCGGTATACTTCGGGCCGGCCGTGAAGGCGCACTGGGGGTTGGAAGACCCGTCGGACGTCCAGGGTGACGACGCCAGTGTGCAAGCGGCATTCGACGCCACACTGAAGACCATCGCCACACGCTGCAGGGCGTTCTTCGTCCTGCCCTTCGGCGAACTCAGCCCTGCCGACCTCAAGGCGGAACTCGCGCGCATTGCGCAGTTGTAATCGGAGGCCCTATGACGACGCTGCCCAATCTGGACCTGTCCCTGATCGACTCAAAACCGGCCAGCCCGGACCAGCCGCCGCGCATCCTGCTGCTCTACGGCTCGACCCGCGAACGCTCGTTCAGCCGCCTGCTGGTGGAAGAAGCCGCACGGCTGTTGCAGCACTTCGGCGCGCATACCCGCATCTTCAACCCCAGCGGCCTGCCATTGCCGGATGACGCGCCCAGCGATCACCCCAAGGTGCAGGAACTGCTGGAACTGATGCAGTGGTCCGAAGGCCAGGTGTGGTGCTCGCCCGAGCGGCATGGCTCGATGTCGGCGGTGTTCAAGACGCAACTGGACTGGGTGCCCTTGACCCTGGGCGCGGTCCGCCCGACCCAGGGCAAGACCCTGGCGGTGATGCAAGTGTCCGGCGGCTCCCAGTCCTTCAACACCGTCAACCAGCTGCGGGTGCTGGGGCGCTGGATGCGCATGTTCACCATCCCCAACCAGTCCTCGGTACCCAAGGCCTTCATGGAGTTTGATGAACAGGACCGCATGAAGCCCTCGGCGCTTTATGATCGGGTCGTCGATGTAATGGAAGAACTGGTGCGCTTCACCCTGCTGCTGCGCGACCGTCCCGACCTGGTGAACCGTTACTCGGAACGCAAGGAAAGCGCCGGTGAACTGTCGCGCCGGGTCAATCAACGGTCGATTTGATCACCCTTGCCAGCGTATGCTCGTGCCTGTCCCCGACTGAGTGAAATCGATGAGCGCCGTGCAACACGCCTGGCTGGGCAACTATGAAGTCAGCAGCACCACCTGCACCGGCCTGACTTTTGCCCGCCACAGCCATGATGAATGTGTGATCGGCGTGAACCTGGCAGGCGAGGAAAAGGTCTGGCTGGATCGTCGCGAGTTCCACGCCGGCCCAGGCTCCATCACCCTGTACAACCCCGGTCAGATTCAAGGCGGCGGTGCGGCCGATGGTGCGCCCTGGCACTTTGTGAGCCTGTACGCCACGGCGGATCAATTGGCGGCGGACCTGGGGCTGGTGCATCTGGAATTTGACCGTGCCTTATGTGTTCAGCCCGAGCTTGCCCTGCGACTGGCCGCCGCGATCAAGGGTGCGCTAAACGGTGACACGCTGGTTCGCGACGTGAATGAAGATGCCTTGGTGCTGCTGTTAGCAGAGGTCGTGAACATCAGCGGCGTACGTCTGCCCGGCACCGCCAGCCCCGGCAAACCCCTGATCAGCCGCGCCCAGGCATTACTCGCCGAACACCTGCATCAACCCCTGACCCTGGACCACCTGGGCGGCGAACTGGGGTTGTCCAAATTCCACCTGCTGCGTGCCTTCCAGAAAGAAACCGGGCTGACGCCCCGGGAGTGGGCCATGCAGTTGCGTACCCGTCGCGCCAAAGGCCTGTTGCGCAAAGGGGTTCCCGCCGGCGAGGCGGCCCACGACCTGGGCTTCGCCGACCAGAGTCACCTGAACCGGCATTTCCGGGCGGCCTACGGCATCACTCCTGGCCACTATCAAAGCACCGTGAAGCGCTGAACAGCGCAATCTGGTCCAAGACACCGCACCTGCACATCCTCACACTGCCCCACCTCACTTGAAGGAAATGCGGGCATGCTGACGATCTTTTTTTATGCACTGATATTCGGTTTTGTGTTTTGCCTCTCCCCCGGCGCCGTGCTCGCGGAGACCCTGCGCCGTGGCTTGCTACATGGCTTTACACCCGCCCTGCTGGTGCAGTTCGGCTCATTGGTGGGCGATGCCGTGTGGGCGGTGATCGGCCTGACCGGGATCGCCCTGCTGATCCAGCATGACACGGTGCGTGTGCCGTTGACGGTGGTGTGTGCGTTGTACCTGGCCTGGCTGGGCGTACGCAGCCTGATCGATGCCTGGCACCTGCCACAACCGGACAGCGCGCCGGCCAGCACTCGGCAAAATGCCCTGGCGGTAGGCGCTGCAATTTCCCTGGCCAACCCGAAGAACATCGTCTACTGGGGCGCACTGGGCAGTGCGCTGTCGGGGATTGTCGGCACCACGCCCAGCCACGGGCAGACGCTGATGTTCTTTGCCGGGTTCATGCTCGCATCGATCTTGTCATGCTTTCTGATTGCCGCTCTGGTGAACCTGTTGCGGCAGAACGCCTCGCCCACTTGGCAGCGCATCAGTTATGCCGCCTGTGGGCTGGTGCTGATCTACCTGGCGCTGCTGGCCTGGCAAGGCCTCTGATCAGGCCGGCCAGCGGCGGTGCAGGTCATCGATCACATAGGCATGCCCATGCACGCCGGCGTGATGGTGCAGCAGGTGCGGATGGCCGGCGGGCAGGTCGTGGTGTTCGTGCGCCACGCTTGCCTGCTCGTGTTCCGGTCGCCACAGACTGGCGCATGCGATCAAAGCCAGGGTGGCCACGAAGGCGAGGCTGGCAAATGTCTGCGCCATGCCGAAGTTGGCGCTGAGCCAACCGGCCAAGGGGTATGTCACCAGCCAGCAGCTATGCGACAAGGCGAATTGCGCGGCAAACAGCGCCGGCCGGTCCTCGGCATGGGCTGAGCGGCGCAGCAAGCGCCCGCCCGGGGTCTGCGCCAGGGAATAGCCCAGCCCCAGCACCCACCACAGCACCAGCATTTGCCGGTAATCCGACAGGTAGACGCCCACACTGAGCCCCAGGATCAGCAACCCACCGCCCGACAGCATGGCCGCGCGGTCGTTGAGACGCGCAAGCAACCTTGGCAACACCAGCGCCGCCATCATCGAGCCGGTGCCGAACGCGGCCAGCGCAAACGCCGTGAAGCGTTGCGGCAAGGCAAACCCGGATTGCACCAACACCACGCTGTTGACGATGACCATCGCACTGGCAGCCGCCACCGCCAGGTTCAGTGCCAGCAGACCGCGCAGGCGCGGCGTTGCCAGGAATATCCGCAGGCCACGGGTGGTGCGGTCATAGATACCGCGCCGCAGCGTCATCCGCGCCTGGGGCAAGAGCACCGACGACACCAGCAGGGCCGAGACCAGAAACCCTATCGAGGTCCCGGCGAACAGGCTGTGAAAGCTGATGACGCTCAACAGCATCGCCGCCAGGATCGGGCTGGCCACACTTTCCAGGTCATAGGCCAGGCGCGCCAGAGACAGCGCCTTGGTGTACTGCACCTCATCGGTGAGGATGTCGGGGATGGTCGCCTGGAAGGTCGGCGTGAAGGCCGCCGAAGCCGACTGCAGCACAAAAATCAGCAGGTAGACCTGCCACACCTCTGTGACGAAGGGCAACGCCAGCGCGACCAGCGCGCGTGTCAGGTCCAGGCCCACCAGCATCGCCCGGCGCGGCAAGCGCTCGGCAAAGGCGGCCGCCACTGGCGCCACCCCGATATAGGCCACCATCTTGATCGCCAATGCGGTCCCCAGCACGGTGCCGGCCTGGTCACCTGCCAGCTCGAACGCCAGCAACCCCAGAGCGACGGTGGTCAAGCCGGTGCCGATCAGGGCTATCACCTGGGCGAAGAACAGGCGACGGTAGGTTTTATTGCTGAGCACGTCGAACATGGGAGCCCCCTGGCGTGTTGCCTACAGGTATTTGGTCAGTTGCTTGAGCTCAGCCAGCGAGGCCAGGCTATCCAGCGTCACGCTGTCTTCCAGGCAATGGTCGAGATGGTCCTGGATCAGCGTGCGCTTGGCCTGGCAGATCGCCTTCTCCACCGCATGCAGTTGCTGGGCGATATCCACGCACGGGCGCCGCGCCTCGATCATGCTGGTGATGCTGCGCAAATGGCCTTCGGCACGCTTGAGGCGTTTGACGATGGCGTCATGGGTTTGGTGGACATGTTCGCTCATTGAGAGGCTCCTTCGAGGATGCCTGATCGTATCCCCCCCTGGAGGATACAGGCAAGCCCGTTCATCTCCACCTTCAAAAACAACTACTTCCCGCTCACAACGCTGAAGAAGTGCAAGTAACGATACAACCGAAGCAGAACTGAAACAGGCCTTCTATCTGAACAGACTCTGAACTTGTAATGAATTAATACATTAAGCGTTGACATCCTGCATCGCCCTGAGTAGATTGCCCGTGCCTGCAACTGGGGCCTTTTTTAAACCTCACAAAAGAAGCCAATGGACACAGTATCTAGTCGCTGTCCGAGCACCGCCTTGGCGGGCATCGGGCGCCAAACCCAGAACATGACAGGACTCGCCTCCCCGGTCCGGTAAGCTGCGCTAGAGCTTGATGCTCCACCGTAACTGCCTCGCCGGTCGCTTGTCCGGTCCCGAGGTGTGTTATGACCTTGCTAACCCTTGCTTTGCCCGATGTACGCACACTCGCGGCCGCCCTGCGTGCCAAGCTGTGCCGTGAGCCTGTGGGTTTTTCGCCTACCCGCTCAACCTTTGCTGCACCCTCCCCCCAAGTGCGCCCGGCCTACCCGCTGGCGCATTGGCGTATCTGCCCTGACAGTGGCCAACTGGTCCAGCACTGGGATCACGCCGACCCTCAAGACCCACAGAGACCCAAGGTTTCCAGCCTGGCCAAGGCCAGCTTGATGCTCGGTCTGTATGTGAGCGCTCGCGCCGCCTGACCCGGCTGGAAACAGCAACTTCCTGATTATTGTTCTGGCGTTCTTTTATGAACACGTCCAGTAGTAGCCCGCTGCGCGCTAATTAATTAACGCGCTGTTAGCGGGCACTGTAGAAGTTATGTGAACACCTTATTTAAACCGATCGCGAAGTTAGCGACTCGGCATGCTTTCGCTCGCCTGTCATCAGGCCGGTAACGGGTATGTTTTGTCGAAAAATTGGCGACAGGAGCACACACCATGAGCGCCGTAAAAAACGCCCCATTGAACAAAAAGAGCAGCAGCCACACCGACACCAGACTGTCGATGCGCGCCGCCCGCGAAGCCCAGAACGGATTGTCGGCCACCTTGGCCAACGTCCGCGCCACCAAGGACGGCCTCACCGAGCTGGACGCCCAGGCGCGCCTGCAACGCGAAGGCTACAACGAAGTCGCCCATGACAAGCCGCCTCACGCCATCGTGCAGTTCCTGCAGGCACTGAACAACCCATTCATCTATGTGCTGCTGACCCTGGGCGGCATCAGCTTCTTCACTGACTGCTGGCTGCCGATGCAGGAAGGCGAAGACGCCGACCCGACCAAAGTCATCATCATCATGACCATGGTATTGCTCAGCAGCCTGCTGCGCTTCTGGCAGGAACACCGCTCGGCCAAATCCGCCGAAGCCCTCAAGGCCATGGTCCGCACCACGGCCACCGTGCTGCGCCGTGAGCAAGTGGGCTCGCAACCGACCCTGCGTGAAGTGCCGATGCGCGAGCTGGTGGCCGGCGATATCGTGCAGCTGTCGGCCGGCGACATGATCCCGGCCGATATCCGCCTGATCGAGTCCCGTGACCTGTTCATCAGCCAGGCGGTGCTGACCGGCGAAGCCTTGCCGGTGGAAAAGTACGACACCCTCGGCGATGTCACACACAAATCCGCCAGCGCCATGGCCGCCGACCAGGGCAACCTGCTGGACCTGCCCAACATCTGCTTCATGGGCACCAACGTGGTCAGCGGTCGGGCACAGGCTGTCGTCGTGGCCACCGGGGCACGCACCTACTTTGGCTCCCTGGCCAAGGCGATTGTCGGCTCGCGGGTGCAAACCGCGTTCGACCGCGGCGTGAACAGCGTCAGTTGGTTGCTGATCCGCTTCATGCTGGTGATGGTGCCGATCGTGTTCCTGCTCAATGGCTTCTCCAAGGGTGATTGGGGGGATGCGTTCCTGTTTGCCCTGGCAGTTGCCGTAGGCCTCACCCCGGAAATGCTGCCGATGATCGTCAGCGCCAACCTGGCCAAGGGCGCCACGGCCATGGCCAAGCGCAAAGTGGTGGTCAAGCGCCTCAACGCGATCCAGAACTTCGGTTCGATGGATGTGCTGTGCACCGACAAGACCGGCACCCTGACCCAGGACAAGATCATCCTCGAACACCACGTCAACGCCTTCGGCCAACGTGACGACGCCGTGCTGTCCCTGGCCTGGCTCAACAGCCATCACCAGAGCGGCATGAAAAACCTGATGGACCAGGCGGTGGTGGAGTTCTCGGAACGTAATCCGAAGTTCCAGGTGCCGTTTGCCTACAGCAAAGTGGATGAGTTGCCGTTCGACTTCGTCCGCCGTCGCCTGTCGATCGTGGTCAAGGATGCCGCCGACGATCAACTGCTGGTGTGCAAAGGCGCCGTGGAAGAGATGCTGAGCATTTCCACGCATGTGATGGAAGCCGGCGCTGCGGTGCCACTGGATGATCGTCGCCGCGAGGAACTGCTGGCGATCGCCAACGACTACAACGAGGACGGTTTCCGCGTGCTGGTAGTGGCGACCCGTCACATCCCTAAATCCCTGGCGCGTCAGCAGTACACCACGGCCGATGAGCGCAACCTGGTGATTCAGGGCTTCCTGACCTTCCTTGATCCACCGAAGGAAACCGCCGGCCCTGCGATTGCCGCGCTGCAACAGATTGGCGTGGCGATCAAAGTGCTCACCGGCGATAACGCCGTGGTCACCAGCAAGATCTGCCGCCAGGTCGGCCTCGATCCAGGCCAGCCGTTGCTGGGCACCGAAATCGAAGCGATGGACGACGCGACGCTGCTGCGCCGCGTGGAAGAACGTACCGTGTTTGCCAAGCTGACACCGCTGCAGAAATCCCGGGTGCTCAAGGCGCTGCAAGCCAACGGCCACACCGTGGGCTTCCTCGGTGACGGGATCAACGATGCACCGGCGCTGCGTGATGCCGACGTGGGGATCTCGGTCGACACCGCCACCGATATCGCCAAGGAATCAGCCGATATCATCCTGCTGGAAAAGAGCCTGATGGTGCTGGAAGAAGGTGTGCTCAAGGGCCGCGAAACCTTCGGAAATATCATGAAGTACCTGAACATGACCGCCAGCTCCAACTTCGGCAACGTGTTCTCGGTGCTGGTGGCCAGTGCGTTCATTCCGTTCCTGCCGATGCTGTCGATCCACCTGCTGCTGCAGAACCTGATGTACGACATCTCCCAGCTGGCGTTGCCATGGGACAAGATGGACAAGGAATACCTGGCCAAGCCGCGCAAGTGGGATGCGAAAAACATCGGCCGCTTCATGATCTGGATCGGGCCGACTTCGTCGATCTTCGACATCACCACCTTTGCGCTGATGTGGTACGTGTTCGCCGCCAACAGCGTCGAGATGCAGACCCTGTTCCAGTCCGGCTGGTTCATCGAGGGCCTGCTCTCGCAAACCCTGGTGGTGCACATGTTGCGCACCCGCAAGGTCCCATTCTTCCAGAGCACCGCCGCGTGGCCGGTGTTGATGATGACCTGCGTGGTGATCGTACTGGGGATCTATGTGCCGTTCTCGCCGCTGGGCACCCTGGTGGGCCTGCAACCGTTGCCGATGGCCTACTTCCCATGGCTGGTGGGCACCCTGCTCAGCTACTGCTGCGTGGCCCAACTGATGAAGACGATCTACATCCGCCGCTTCAAGCAGTGGTACTGATCTCCCCCGCCGTTTAAACGGTGGCGGTCGCCCGGCCGCCACCGTGCACTACAAGGAAACACCCTATGCGCGTCTTGATCTGTGCAGGTCGTCATTACGCCGACACCAAAATGTCCCGCCAGGTGCTGGACGCTTACCACCGCCTGCGCCCGGTGCAGGTATTGATCCACGGCGGCAACCAATTCCTCGGCAGTGACGTCGAGGAATGGGCGCGGGAACTGGGCATCGACGTGGTGCGCTACCCGCCCAACTGGCAACGCCACGGCAAACAGGCGGAACGCCAGCGCAACCATTTCATGCTGACCGACAGCCGCCCCGATGTGGTCATCGCCCTGCCGGGCGGGGACGACACCAGCGAGCTGGTGTGCCAGGCCAAGGCCAGCGGCATTTCGGTACTGACCGTAGAAAGCTGAATTCATGTGAGGTGCATCATGCACAAAAAACACACCCCAGCCCGCCAGGACGGGTTTGCCAAATACCGTGCGCGTCACTACCGCGGTGCACGCCACACGTTACTGCTGCTGCCACCGGCCAAACGCCGCGCATTGCAGCGCAATTTGATCTTTATCGGCCTGACACTGGGCATCCTGTTGACGATTGCCTTGCTGTCAAAAGCCAACGCAGCCGGCGGTTCCTATGTGGTCGACGACGGTGCGATCAACGCGCCGGGCGAATGCAACGTCGACGCCTGGTACACCGCTAACCGCCACGACGGCACTACGCATACAGAAACGCTGTCACCGGCCTGCACCTTCGCCGCGCTGCCGTCGGTGCAATGGGGCGCTGCCCTGTCGCGTGCAACCAGCACAGACAAGGGCGAAACCCAGGTGAACCCGCAGCTCAAGGCCCAGGTATGGTCGCGGGAGGATCTGGGCCTGGAGCTGGCCCTGTCCGCCGGCGCGCATTTTGCCCTGGGTCGTCAACACGGGTTTGATGGCGCAGACTTCAATATCCCGTTGACCTGGCAACCGCTGGCACCCCTACGGCTGAACCTGAATGCCGGCTGGTCCCATGCCTACAACGATGGTGACCAGCAGCACCGCCTGACCTGGGGCACCGGTTTCGAGTATCAGGTGGCACCGTTGTTGACGCTGATCGCCGAGCGCTACGGCCAGGAAGGCGGCGACCAGGCCTGGCAGGCCGGGCCCCGGCTGCACTTGGGCGAATTCGTCGACGTGGACCTGGTGGTCGGTCGCAGCCTGATCGGGGATCGGGCGCAGTGGTTGACCACCGGCGCCACACTGCGCTTCTAGGCCTTGGCTTGTTGTTCCAGGTGCAGTTGCAATTGCGGGTCGATTTGCAACTGCCCTGCCAGGTCGTCCAGGTAATTGCGTTCGGCGTCCTGCTGATCGTCCACCAGCATCACACTGGCCAGGTACACCTCGGCTGCCACCGCCGGGTCGCTGGCAAACTCGGCGAAATCCGTCGCATCCAGCGGCTTGGCCACTTCAGCGTCGAGCCATTGTTGCAGTTGCGGGTCGTCGGTATGCCGGCCCAATTCATTGGAAATCAACTGCTGCTCTTGCTCATCGATGCGCCCGTCTGCCTTGGCCGCCGCGATCAAGGCACGCAGTACCGCGTGGCTGTGGGCTTCGGCGGCGGGACCGGCGAGCTGGTCCACCGTCTGGAAGGCTTGCTGTGGCGCGTTGGCCTGCTGGCGTTGCCAGGCTTGATAGGCCTGGAATGCGGCCATGCCCAGGGACGCGAGTGCCGCGTAATTCATTCCCCCGGAACGCCCTTGGGCAGGACGAGCGCCCGTCGTACCGCCCAGCATGCCGCCAAGGCCGCCCAATAGATCACCCAGGCCGCCACCGGTGGAAGCGTTGCCGGTGCTGGTGCCTTTCAGTAAACCGCCCAGCAGCCCGCCGAGGCCGCCAGTGGAAGCACTGCCACCTTGCCCGGCGCGCAAGAGTTGTTCCAGTAAGTCGCTGGTGTTCATGGTGCTACCCTCCCAGAGCGCAGTGTTGGCGTCTGACAACCATAGCCCGGCCTTGCCGGAACACCATGACCGCCGGGCGGGCACGGCTTATCATCCCGTCACCGCGTCTTCGAGAAAACACCCACGTGAACCGGATTGAACACATCGCATTGATGGCGAACTACAACCAGTGGATGAACCGCAAGCTCTACGACGCGGCCAGTACGCTGTCGGACGCCGAGTTATTGATGGATCGCCAGGCGTTTTTCGGCTCGATCCTCGGCACGCTCAACCATGTGGCGCTGGGCGACACTGTGTGGCTCAAGCGGTTTGCCCGGCATCCAGCCGGCTACACAGCGCTGACGCCGCTGGAGGCGATTGCCGCACCGGTCGACCTGAGGCAGTTGGCATTTGCCGATATCCGCGAACTGGCCACCCACCGCGCCTGGCTGGACCAGTTGATCATCGACTGGGCCCACACCGTGCGCGAGCCCGACCTGGATCAGCGCCTGCACTACAGCAACATGCGCGGGGTGACAGCCGACAAACCCTTCTTCAGCCTGCTGGTGCACTTCTTCAACCACCAGACCCATCACCGGGGCCAGGCCACCACGCTGCTGTCCCAGGCGGGGCTGGATGTGGGCACTACGGATTTGCTGGCATTGATCGACTGAGTTCGGCAGCAAGCATCGATCTACCTGGCCATCGGCCTGCTACGGGCACGATACCCGGGCAGCGTGGCAGCATACGCCAGTGCCTGCTCACGGGAATTGAACGACGCCAACCGGTCCTTGGGCGTGCACACCCGCCAGGGTCCATAGTTTACCCGTACCACGTCGTACCCATTGATGTGCAGCTTGTTCAGCATTGGAGTGCTCATAATCACCTCGTCTACCTGAGATGTTGCCAGCGTTGCAGGCTTTACCTTACACCCCGGATACTTCAATGGACGACCGCATGTCGTGTCGGCTTTTGATGCCAGGGTCAACAGCGCGGGCCGACGACATCCTCCGGGCCGCTGCCGAAAACCTTTCTAGATCACTGATCTGGCAAGCTTTTTCGCCCACCCACGAATGCAATAAAGCCCCTCTGCGACCTTGCATCCAAGCGCCTGGATCTATATATTCCCAACCCTGCTACACCGCGCTACCGCCCGAATGGCGAAACTGGTAGACGCATGGGACTTAAAATCCCCCGCTCGTAAGGGCGTCCCGGTTCGATTCCGGGTTCGGGCACCATCTCTTGTTCCATGGGCAGCCAGTAACGTCCATGAAGCCTTTTAAAACCCGCCCCAGGTCGGGTTTTTTCGTCTCAATCCTCAGAGCGCCCCTGGCCTGACGGTACTTTCCCTGTGCAAATCAAGGCTTGCCAATCTACAGAAGGGAACCATGTGTAGCCTGCATCGCACCCTCTACTGATCAGCAGCGGACCGGCCCAACAAAAATCCCTACGCAAAGGTAGGGATTTTTTGTGCCGGGGGGCTCATCAATTGTCGGGGTGTTCCCGCGCGACTGAATCGGCAGCATCCACGTCAGACATATCCTCTTCAAGCGGCGCCTCGTCGTCTGGCGGGAGCGGGATATTATCCTCGTCATGCCTTGGATCATGCCCGGTCTCGTTGTCTGTGCCGCGGGTCACGTCCTGTTGTGAAATATTCCCTGGGGCGTTTTCATTGATGTCCATACGGGTTCTCCATTTGTACGCTCGGGTTATCCGCGCTTATTGTTCAGAGACGGCACGGCGTCTGGAGTGCCCGGCATTAGACGAATGGCGAAATATAAAACCAGGGTCAAACCGGTGGTTGCGGGATAACGCGCCAGAGGTGTCTATGCTGAAGCGACACGCCGCCCCTGTGTCATCAACCCTATCGGAGACCCGACATGAATCCAAACGCCACAGCCCTTGTCCTGATCGAGTTCCAGAACGACTTCACCACGCCAGGGGGCGTGTTTCATGACGCCGTCAAAGACGTCATGCACCAGTCCGACATGCTGGCCAACACCGCAACCACGGTGCAACAGGCACGCAAGTCGGGCGTAAGGATCATTCACCTGCCAATCCAGTTTACCGATGGCTATCCCGAACTGACCACGCGTGACTATGGGATTCTCAAAGGCGTTGCCGACGGCAGCGCGTTTCGCACAGGCAGTTGGGGAGCCGAAATCACCGATGCGATTCCCCGGGAAACCAGCGACATCCTCGTGGAGGGCAAGCGCGGGCTGGATGGGTTTGCAACCACGGGACTGGACTTGGTGCTGCGCAACAACGGCATCCACAACCTGGTAGTGGCAGGGTTCCTGACCAACTGCTGTGTCGAGGGCACCGTGCGCTCAGGCTACGAAAAAGGCTACAACGTCGTGACCTTGACCGATTGCACGGCGACATTCACCGAAGAACAGCAAAAGGCTGCCGAGAACTTCACCCTGCCGATGTTTTCCCAGGCGTTACGGCATACCGAGTTCCTGGACGCATTGAGCGCCAAGTAGAAAAAAGGGGCGACTGATCAATCAGTTGCCCCTTTTGCTTGATGCCCGTTATTGCGCTCAACCGTTCAGCGTCAACCCCGGATAAGCCTGCACCGGCACCTTGTGGCGCTGCGGTTGCTGGCGTGCAAGCTGCGCCCGGACCTGCGCGACCGCATCCAACACGCGTTGCGCCCACTGCTCGTCTTCCGGGTCGACGACCACCACGCGAAAACCATGGTCGACACCTTCAAGCTGCACACCCTCGGAATCATCGACGTGCAGGTCGATGTCGAAGGCCGGTGGGAATTTCGACGGTGTACTCGTCAGCCCACGCTCGCTGAGCGCCTGGTTGTGTCGCACGCTGTTGACCACGCCGTCCACATGAATGCCGTACAGCAGCAACCAACGACGGATGTAGGACGGCGTACGCCCCGACGAGGTGTAGACCCACACACTGCAGCCCTGGCGGCGCAGCTCGCGGGTCAGGGACCGGGTGCCGCTGCGCAGCGGCTCACCCAGCCAACGGTGCACACACGCTGGCAAGCGGCTGTGTTCGGTCGCGCTGTGGTGCAGCTGGCAGGCCAGCGTGTCATCGATATCGAATGAGATACGGACGCGTTGACGCTTGAACACCTGCTTGATTGTGTCGAGCACGGGGTACCTTCCCATCATTGATTTCCCTGATACACAGGCACAGGTGTGTCGCTCAGGAAAAACTCCATTGGATCAGGGGCCTTATCTTCCAGGAACGCGGCATATTTTTTCTTGATCTTGGGCAATTCGTACAAAGCCATGACGCCATGCTTGGCGGAGTTACGTATGACCGAGGACGGGTTGAAATAGCCCTCGGCGTTGTCCAGCGTCAGCACAAACGGCGCCAACCCCTCGCGCATCAACAGGTAGCTGACGATCAGCGAGCCACTGCGGTGGTTGCCTTCAATGAACAACTGCGGCTTGCTGAGCACTCGCACATACACCCCGGCGGCCCGCTTCCACACCGACTCGCTGTGGTGCTTGCAGTACCAGTTGTACAAGTCCTTGATGCCACCTTCGACATTATTGAAAAAGTGCACTTCGGTGGCCGCCAGGTGCTGGGCGTATTCACGCCGGCGTCCCGGGTCTGTGCCGCACAGCACGGTGGCGTTGATCTCCAGCATCAGGTTCAACTGCTGAAGGTCGAACAGATCCACACCGCGCGCAACATAGTCGTCAATCAAGGCGTAGCCTTCAAGCACATTCTGCAACACTTCGTCCGTCAGGGGGTCGCGTGGCTCGGTAAAGTCCCGGCTGAGCTGGGCAAAACGGCTCTGGACTTTACGTAGGGCGCGTTCGATGGCGAGCAAATCAAGACGACGTGTTGCAGTCATTGGCAATCCTGAAAACGATGAATGGCGGGTCAGCTGAACTTGCCGCTGATGTAGTCCCCGGTCATTTGTTCACGCGGGTTTTCGAAGATCTGCGTGGTCGCGCCCATTTCCACCAGGTAACCGGTACGGGTGCCCTGGGAGATATCCACCGAGAAAAACGCGGTGGTATCGGCCACACGAATCGCCTGCTGCATGTTGTGGGTGACCAGCGCGATGGTGTAGTCCTTTTTCAACTCGACCATCAGTTCTTCGACACGGCGTGTGGCGATGGGGTCGAGTGCCGAGCACGGTTCGTCCAGCAACAGCACTTCCGGCTCGGTGGCGATGGCGCGGGCGATGCACAGGCGTTGCTGCTGGCCGCCGGACAGCGAGAGGCCGCTGACCTTGAGCTTGTCCTTGACCTCATCCCACAGCGCAGCGCCTTGCAGGGCGTGTTTGACGCGGTCGCCGAGGTCGCCTTTGTAGCGGTTCAAGCGCAGGCCAAAGGCCACATTGTCGAAAATGCTCATCGAAAACGGGTTCGGCTGCTGGAACACCATGCCGATGTAACGGCGCACGACCACCGGGTCAACGCCCTTGCCGTACACGTCCTGGCCGAGAAAGTGCACGTGGCCTTCGAAACGGAAGCCCTTCACCAGGTCGTTCATGCGGTTGAGACTACGCAGCACAGTGGATTTGCCGCAGCCGGACGGGCCGATGAAGCCGGTGATCTTGTTTTTCTCGATCGGCACATGGCTGTCACGCACCGCCATGAAATTGCCGTAGAAAATCTTGTCCAGCTTGCAGTCCATGACCACAGGCGACTGGGTGATAAACGGAGCGGCTACTTGCGCAGTTGACATGTTCAAAATTCAGATGCTCCCGTTCTTAGTACTTGGGCTTGCCGAAAATACGGCTCACGATATTCACGACCAGCACGATCATCACCAGCACCAACGAAGCCGCCCAGGCAAGTTCGAGCTGGTTGTCGAACGGCATGCCGGAGAAGTTGTAAATCAGCACGGCCAGGGACGCCGTCGGATTCATCACTGCCAGGCTGCCGTCGTGGTAGATCCAGTAGTTGCTGAACAGCGCGGTGAACAACAGCGGTGCGGTTTCGCCGGCGGCGCGGGCCACGGCGAGCATGACGCCCGTGAGGATCGCGGGCATGCCGGTGGGCAAGACGATTTTCCAGATCACCTGCGAGCGGGTGCAGCCCATGCCGTAGGCGGCGTCCTTCATGATCTTGGGCACCATCTTCATCGACTCTTCAGCCGTAAGTACCACGATCGGCAGCATCAGCACGGCCAGCGCCACGCCACCGGCCGGGGCCGAGTAAGTACCGGTGGTCATCACCACCAGGGCGTAGGCGAACACACCCGCCAGGATCGATGGCAAGCCGGTGAGCATCTTGGCGGCAAAGCGCGAGGCGTTCGCCAGCTTGCTGTCCGGCCCCAATTCCGCGAGGAAAATCGCCGCCAGAATGCCGACCGGCACCGCGATGGCGGCGGCAATACCGACCATCACGAAGGTGCCGGCCATGGCATTACCAAAACCGCCGCCGGTCTCGAAACCGGTAGGTGGCAATTCGGTGAACACTTCCAGGCTCAGGCGCGCACCGCCACGGGTGATCAGCATGTAGAGCACGGAAATCAGCGGCACGCTGGCCAGCAGCGCGCCGAACCACACCAGGGTGGTCAGCACCAGACTGCGCAGGGCACGGCCTTCGAACCGGCGCTGCAGGCTCGGCATCGCCGTCATAGGCGTAGAAAGGTCAGTCATTATTTAGTCCCCCGCTGGGCGTAGACCATGATCATCGAACCGATGATGTTCACCAGCAGCGTGATGAACATCAGCACCAGTGCGGCGTACATCAACACTTCGATCTCATTGGGGCCGGCTTCGGGGAAGTTCAGCGCCAACAGGGCCGCCAGGGTGTTGGCCGGCGCAAACAACGACAGCGAAATGTTGTTGGCGTTACCGACCAGCATGGCCAGGGCCATGGTTTCACCCAGGGCACGGCCCAGGCCGAGCACCAGGGAACCGAAAATACCGGTCGCAGCGGACGGCACCATTACCTTGAGAATCGCTTCCCAGTGGGTAGTGCCCATGCCGTAGGCCGCTTGCTTGGTTTTCATAGGCACTGCGGTGAGGGCGTCCTGGGAAACGGCGGCGATGGTCGGCAGGATCATGATCGCCAGCACCAATGCAGCCGGTAACAGGCCAGGCCCGCTGAGGGACGTGCCGAAAAAAGGAATCCAGCCGAGTTCGCTGTTCAGCCACGCAGTGAGCGGGCGGATGGCCGGGATAACCACATAAATGCCCCACAGGCCGTAGACCACGCTGGGGATGGCGGCGAGCAATTCGACGATGGTGCGAAACACCGCCGCCAGTTTTGCCGGCAGGAAATCCTGGGTGAGAAAAATCGCCATGCTGACGCCGAAAAAACCCGCGATCAGCAACGCGATAAGGGCGCTGTAAAGCGTGCCCCAAATAGCTGGCAGAATGCCGTACTTGCCTTGGTTAACGTCCCAGACACTGCCGAACAGCACGTCGAAACCGTGCTTTTCCATGCCGGGAAGTGCCTTGCGCCCTACTTCGAAGACCAGCGCGAACACCAGCGCCAGCACCAACACCACGCCTATGCGTGCAAGCGCACGGAAGGTACGGTCAACCAGGAAATCCTTCGTAGAGGGTGGCTGGCACGCAGAATCCGGGTTGACCGGTACCACAAAGGATTTGTTCATTGGTTGATTCCGGAACAAGGGGGGATCGCTCCCGACATGGCTGACGGCCCATGCCGGGAGTGGCGTGGCGAGCCTTACTGGATGTTGGCGGAAGCTTTGCGAACCTGGTCGACTACCGATTTAGGCAGCGGGATGTAGCCCATCGAGTCGGCGATTTTCTGGCCTTCGGTCAGGCTGTACTCGACCATTTCACGCATGGCTTTGGCTTTGGCTGGGTTGCCGTTGTCCTTGCGGAAGATCATCCAGGTGTAGGAAGTGATCGGGTAGGACTTGGCGCCATCCGGATCCGGCAGCCAGGCCACCAGGCTTTCCGGCATTTTCACCGCAGCCAGGGCTTCGGCGCCGCTTTCGGCGTTTGGTACCACGTACTTGCCAGCCTTGTTCTGCAACTGGGCGAAGTCAACCTTGGCCAGTTTGGCGAAGCCGTATTCGATGTAGCCGATCGCGCCTGGGGTCTGGCGTACGGTGGCGGTCACGCCGTCGTTCTTCGGCGATTTGATGAACTTGTCGCTGGCGGGCCAGTTGACGGTGTTGCCTTCGCCCAGGTCTTTCTGGAACTCAGGGTTGATCGCTGCCAAGTGCTTGGTGAATACCGCAGTGGTGCCGCTGGAGTCCGCACGCACGACCACAGTGATCGGCAGATCCGGCAGTTTCAGGCCTGGGTTGGCGGCAGCGATCTTCGGATCGTTCCACTTGGTGATCTTGCCCAAGAAGATGTTGGAGTAAACGTCGCGCGGCAACTTGAGCTCTTTAGGATTGCCCGGCAAGTTGAACGCCAGCACGATTTCACCCGCCGTCATCGGCAGCAGTTGCACGCCTTCGGCCACCTTGGCGATGTCTTCGTCTTTCATGGCCGAGTCGCTGGCGGCGAAGTCGACGGTTTTATTCAGGAAGTCCTGTACACCCGCACCGCTACCCTTGGACTGGTAGTCAACGGTGACGCCCTCGCTCTTCTTGCTGAAATCCTTGAACCAGGTGAGGTAGATCGGCGCTGGGAAACTCGCACCGGAACCGGTCAGACGGATGCTCTCGGCAGCAAACACCGAGGTGGCACTGAGAGAAACCGCAACGGCGAGTGCAGCAGACTTCATCAGACGTTTCATTCAGGAAAATCCTTGTGAATTACGGGCTGGGGAACTCTGCAACAATCTTGTTACGGTTTTATGAATGTGGAATGGCAAAACGCCTGGTTGTCCCCCTCTCCCGCCGCAATCCGGCAGTTTAACGTCATTGGTTCGTAACAAATTGAGACTAAGACTTTGCCATCTCCCACCACGCGAGTTCCGTCCATGTCCTCGAGCGAAGACGCCCTGATGCAACGCATCCACCGTGAACTGCTGGATCACAGTGACGAAGAGCTGGAACTGGAATTGTCCGAAGACGGGCACGATCTCAACGCGCTGTTTGACGAACACGTCGGGGAAAGCCGCGAAAAAGCCGCGCGCCGCATCTACTTCAGCGAGCTGTTCCGCCTGCAAGGCGAACTGGTGAAGTTGCAGAGCTGGGTGGTCAAGACCGGCCACAAGGTGGTGATCCTGTTCGAAGGGCGGGATGCCGCCGGCAAAGGCGGTGTGATCAAGCGCATTACGCAGCGCCTGAACCCCAGGGTCTGCCGGGTGGCCGCCCTGCCCGCGCCGAACGACCGCGAACAGACCCAGTGGTACTTCCAGCGCTACGTCTCACACCTGCCAGCCGCCGGTGAAATCGTGCTGTTCGACCGCAGTTGGTACAACCGCGCCGGCGTCGAGCAGGTCATGGGGTTCTGCAACGCCGAGCAGTACGAAGAGTTTTTCCGCAGCGTGCCGGAGTTCGAACGCATGCTGGCCCGCTCCGGCATCCAGTTGATCAAGTACTGGTTTTCCATCTCCGACCAGGAACAGCACCTGCGTTTTCTCAGCCGCATTCACGACCCGCTCAAGCAGTGGAAACTCAGCCCCATGGACCTGGAATCCCGTCGGCGCTGGGAAGCCTACACCAAGGCCAAGGAAATCATGCTTGAACGCACCCACATCGCCGAAGCGCCATGGTGGGTAGTGCAAGCCGATGACAAGAAGAAGGCCCGCCTCAACTGCATCCACCATTTGCTCGGGCAGATGCCGTATGAAGAAGTGCAATTGCCGGTGATCGAATTGCCACAGCGTGTGCGGCAGGAAGATTATTCCCGCAGCCCCACGCCGCCTGAACTGATCGTGCCGCAGCTCTACTGAATCAGCTCGCGCCTGCAATCACAGGGGCGAGTTGCTCACCACCCGCAGCGCCAGGCCCTCATAGGCATCCAGCGTAATCGTAAACTCGCCCTGCGCCGTCAAGTCACCTTCGACCCGTTCATTGATGATGTCCACCACCATGCCCGCGCCAATATCCGGCAAATGCAGGATTTCGGTGATGGGCGTGGCACCGAAGTTCAACGCGGTGATTTGGATGCCTTTGCCGGCGGGCAATTCGTGGACCATCACCAGCAGCCCCGGGTTTTCCACTTCCGGCACCTGGATCTGGCGGCTGGCGGCAATGTCGTAGGCACGGCGCACCGCGAGGATTTTTTGCAGCTGCGAGGCAAACGACTCGGGGTCCTGCAATTGGCTATTGAGGCTGCCATACAGGCTTTTCGAGCGCGGGATCTGGCCTGCGGACAATTCGGCGTCCGGGTTCAAATCCACCAGGTCATAAGCCCCGCGATGAATCCAGCGCGTATCGCCGTCCTGCATCAAGTGTTCAACCTCTTCGGCCGCCAGCGGCAGCGCACCCACCAGGTCCCAACCCGACAAGGCAAACACCCCCGGCTGCATGGCGTTGTACATCACCAGCAGCAAATGGATCTGGCGGATCTGCTGGATATCCGCTTGGGTGATGGCGTCCAGGTCTCGGATCCCCAATGCCGCCGTGATGATGCTGGCGGTGGTGCAGGACACACCGTTGGTGACGAATTTGAGGTTGTACGGTGCCTGTTCGCCCGTCAATCGCTCATACATCTGCTCACGGATATGCTCGCGCAGGATATTCCCGGGAAAGGTCTGGCCCTGGTACAGGAAAGTGTCATGGGCATGCAGCGTCCAGAAGTGCACCAGTTCCAGGGTCAGTTCATCGTGGTTCTGCAACGCGTGGATCAGTGAGCCGGGGTCGATGCCCTGGCGATGCATTTCGCGCAGCATCAGGCGCAGAAACTCGGCATCGCCCATCAGCAACGCGTGCTGGTAAGCGGGACGGGTGATGAAGTCATAGGACAGGTCGGCACCGCCATGGGACATGGACGCGATGTCATCCACGGTGAGGTTCAGCTCCTGGAAACTGAAACCGCCCGCCTTGCGAATCGCCCCGCCCAGCAACTGGTTGCCGGTGATCGACAGCGGATGGCTTTCGGACCAGGCCGTACCGTCCAGCTTGCGCTCCACGCCGAGGAAACCGTTGGCATCCAGGCGCAGGATCTTCGCGCCCATCACATCGATGGCATGCAAAGCGTCGCCGATGATCATCTGTTGTGCGGCAAAGGTCGGGTCCAGCCAGTTCAGCGATGGCTGGCCTTCCTTGAAGTAATGCAGGTACACCCAGCGACGCGGCTTGCCATCCACGCCCAGCACCACGTCCGTGGCGCTCCAGTCGGTTTCTTTGACGCCGGGCTCGAAGAAGATCACCCGCTGCAACTGGCCGACGATGTAGTGTTTGTCGCGCAAGGCATCGACCTGAACCGGGCTGAGGTTCTGTGCATCGCGCCCTTCGGCAATGTCGGGCAGCAACGACCAGTCTTCTTCGCGGATTTCCACCATGTGGTACAGGCCGGGGTAGTCCTCGTACGCCATCTCGGCCAGGCGGAAGTCCGCGCCCTTGCCAGTGTGGGACGGGATCACATCGTCGATGATCACCGCATTGTGCGCTGCGGCCATGCGCGTCAACGCCTGCAACTGCGCCTCGGTGCCCAGCTGCGGGTCGATCTCGAAACTGATGCGGTCGAAGTTGCCGTCGATGGTCGGCGTGTGCTGCATGCCATTCAGGCCACCGGACTTCTTCAACGGGCCGTTATGGATGCCCTGGATGCCAATCTTCGACAGCGCATGCCACAGCGCCTCATCCCCCAGCGCCTCCAGCACCGTGCCGCCTTCCCGGGTCACAATTGACGCCGGGTACGCCGTAAACCATACCGACGACAACGCCGAAGCGTCCCGAGGCCGGGTCTGCGCGTAAGGCTGCTGCCACAACCGGCCCTGGCCCGAATAGAGCTTGGCGCGCTGGCGGGCCGCGTGCAGCATCGATTGGTCCACCAGCCAGTTCACATGGTTGTTTTCAGCCGCAGTCATAAGTCGGATACCTGTCGTCGTGCAAAGGTTACTCGTAAGCATAGGAGCCACAACCGGAGGCATTCGTTGCATTGCAATGTGGCCGACTACGCCAACTGACGATACTGCCTCGGGGTAAACCCCGTAGACGCCTTGAATTGGCGGGTAAACGCGCTGTGGTCGGTGTACCCGCACTGCAGCGCCACTTCGGTAATCGGCAGGTCGCCGTGCAATAACCGATGGGCGTGTTCCAGCCGCACTTTCTGGATCATCTGCCGGGGGGTGAGGTGGAACACGCGCTTGCAGTAACGCTCCAGCTGCGCCACGGAAATCCCGGCAATGCGCGTCAACTCACCGAGGGTGACGCGGCGGTTGAAGTGCGTGCGGATATGCGCGTCCACGGCGGCCAGGCGTTGGTAGGCGGGGTGGCTTTCGCTGGCGGTTTGCAGGTCGACCGAGATGCCGGCCAGGCCGATGATCGCGCCCATGTGGTTGTACAGCGGCCACTTGTGGGTCAGGCACCAGCCGGGTTCCCGGGTGCCATACAGGTGCAGTTCGAGCTGGTCTTCCAGCACAAAGCCCTGTTCGAGCACGCGTCGGTCCTGCTCGGTGTAACCCGGCCCCAGTTGTGCTGGGAACACTTGTGCGCTGGTCTTGCCCAGCAGCGGTTGCAGCTGCTTGAGGCCGCAGCGGTGCACCAGGGTGCGGTTGGCGAGGACGTAGCGGGCCTGGGTGTCCTTGATGAAAATCGCCGCATTGGGGATCACATCCAGCATCGGCAAGAGCTGCACCACGCCGGCCAGGAGCTGCTCGATGCTGTGGGGCCGATTCGCCTCATTCCCTTGGCACAGGGCCGCAAACGCAGTCTGCAACATGACTTTCGATCCCCGTTGAGTGCCTCGACGCACGCAGATTGCCCGATGCCCGGCGCCCTGTCGAGCCACGAAAACTGTGCCGATTTCGTCATCGATGTCGGCAAAAAACATCAATCGCGCCGCCGCCTGTGAGTTCACTGTATGGCCACTGCATGCCTATCCAATAACTCACAAGAAGGCGACGCTATGTCAGGTCAAGGCAAGTTCAAGAAACAACTTTCATTGATGGACCTCACTTTTATCGGGCTGGGGGCCATCTTCGGTTCGGGTTGGTTGTTCGCAGCCAGTCATGTGTCGGCCATTGCCGGCCCGGCAGGGATCATCTCCTGGCTCATTGGCGGGTTCGCGGTGTTGCTGCTGGGCATTGTGTACTGCGAGTTGGGCGCCGCACTCCCCCGCGCCGGTGGCGTGGTGCGCTATCCGGTCTACTCCCATGGCCCGTTGCTGGGCTACCTGATGGGCTTTATCACGCTGATCGCGTTTTCCAGCCTGGTCGCCATCGAAGTGGTCGCCTCGCGCCAATACGCGGCGGCCTGGTTTCCCGAGCTGACCAAGGTCGGTTCCAGCGACCCGACCACCCTCGGTTGGCTGGTGCAGTTCGCCCTGCTCTGTGTTTTTTTCGCGCTCAATTACCGCAGTGTGAAAACCTTCGCCATCGCCAATAACCTGGTCAGCGTGTTCAAGTTCATCGTACCGTTGCTGGTGATCGGTGTGCTGTTCACCTTCTTCAAACCGGCGAACTTTCAGGTGCAGGGCTTCGCGCCGTTCGGCCTGTCCGGGATCGAGATGGCGGTGTCGGCCGGCGGGGTGATTTTTGCCTACCTGGGGCTCACTCCGATCATCTCGGTGGCCAGTGAAGTGAAGAACCCGCAGCGCACGATTCCGATTGCGTTGATTCTTTCGGTGTTGCTGTCGACTGCCATCTACGTGCTGCTGCAAACCGCATTCCTCGGTGGCGTACCCACGCAGATGCTTGCCAACGGCTGGGCCGGGATCAGTAAGGAACTGGCGCTGCCTTACCGGGATATCGCCCTGGCACTGGGCGTGGGCTGGCTGGCCTACCTGGTGGTGGCGGATGCGGTGATCTCCCCCAGCGGCTGCGGCAACATCTACATGAACGCCACGCCGCGGGTGGTGTATGGCTGGGCGCAGACCGGCACGTTCTTCAAGATTTTCACGCGCATCGATGAGAAGTCCGGCATTCCGCGTCCGGCGCTGTGGCTGACGTTTGGCTTGTCGGTGTTCTGGACCCTGCCATTCCCGTCCTGGGAAGCGTTGATCAATGTGGTGTCCGCCGCGTTGATCCTCAGCTACGCGGTGGCCCCGGTGACCGTCGCCGCACTGCGCCGTAACGCACCGCAGATGACGCGGCCGTTCCGGGTCAAGGGCATGGCCGTGCTCGGTCCGCTGTCGTTCATCATCGCTGCGCTGATCGTGTACTGGTCCGGCTGGGGCACGGTGTCCTGGCTGCTAGGCCTGCAAATCCTGATGTTCGTGGTGTACCTGCTGTGCGCGCGCTGGGTACCGACCGCGCACCTCAACCTCAAGCAACAGGTGCGCTCGTCTGCCTGGCTGATCGGCTTCTACGCAGTGACCATCCTGCTGTCCAAGCTCGGCAGTTTTGGTGGCATCGGTGCGATCGGCCATCCGCTCGACACCATTGTGGTCGCGGCTTGCGCACTCGGCATTTACTACTGGGGCGCCGCCACTGGCGTGCCAGCTCACTTGGTTCGGCTGGAACACGAAGCCGATGAAAGCGAAGCGGTTGACGAGCCTCGCGCCCCGCTGACGCCCGCGACCTACTGATTCAGGAGCGTTTTATGAAGCGATTGCATGTGATCGACTCCCACACCGGCGGCGAACCGACGCGGCTGGTCATGAGCGGTTTTCCGGCGCTGGAGGGCGTCACGATGGCCGATCAGCTGCACCACCTGCGCACCGAGCACGACCAATGGCGCCGCGCCTGCATCCTGGAGCCACGTGGCAATGATGTGCTGGTCGGCGCACTGTACTGCGCGCCGGTCACGCCGGGCGCCATCTGCGGGGTGATCTTCTTCAACAACGCTGGCTACCTGGGCATGTGTGGCCACGGCACCATTGGCCTGGTCGCGTCCCTGCATCACTTGGGTCGCATCGCGCCAGGCGTGCACACAATCGATACCCCCGTCGGGCCGGTCGCGGCGACCTTGCATGAAGACGGCGCGGTGACCTTGCGCAATGTTCCTGCCTACCGCTATCGCGAGCAGATTGCAGTGCTCGTGCCCGGTCACGGCATAGTCCATGGCGATATCGCCTGGGGCGGCAACTGGTTTTTCCTGGTGTCGGAGCATGGCCAGCGCCTGCAGATGGACAACGTCGATGCCCTCACCGACTACACCTGGGCAATGCTCAAGGCCCTTGAAGACCAGGGCATCCACGGCGCCGACGGTGCACTGATCGACCACATCGAACTGTTCGCCGCCGACGACCACGCCGACAGCCGCAATTTCGTGATGTGCCCCGGCAAAGCCTACGACCGCTCGCCCTGCGGCACCGGCACCAGCGCCAAGCTGGCCTGCCTGGCCGCCGATGGAAAACTCGCGCCCGGCGAAACCTGGGTGCAAGCCAGCATTACCGGCAGCCAATTCGAAGGTCGCTACGAATGGGACGGCGAACGCGTGCGCCCCTTCATCACCGGCCGTGCCCACATGACCGCCGACAGCACCTTGCTGATCGACCCGCAAGACCCTTTTGCCTGGGGCATCTGAGCCCTCCCCCTACTGGAAACTGGAGTGATAAAAATGAGCGACAACATCTTCACCGGCTGCATCCCTGCCCTGATGACCCCGTGCACCGCCGAACGCAAGCCGGACTTCGACGCCCTGGTCGCCAAGGGCCGCGAGCTGATCGATATCGGCATGAGCGCCGTGGTGTACTGCGGTTCCATGGGTGACTGGCCGTTGCTCACCGAGGCCGAGCGCCAGGAAGGCGTGGCACGGCTGGTGGCGGCCGGTGTGCCGACCATCGTCGGCACCGGCGCGGTGAACAGCCGTGAAGCCGTGGCCCATGCGGCCCACGCCGCCAAGGTCGGTGCCCATGGCTTGATGGTGATTCCGCGTGTGCTGTCCCGGGGGGCCTCCGCCACCGCACAAAAGGCGCACTTCTCGGCGATCCTCAAGGCCGCGCCCAACCTGCCGGCGGTGATCTACAACAGCCCCTACTACGGCTTCGCGACCCGCGCCGAGCTGTTCTTCGAACTGCGCCGCGAGCACCCGAACCTGATCGGTTTCAAGGAATTCGGCGGCGGTGCCGACCTGCGCTACGCCGCCGAACACATCACCTCCCAGGACGACAACGTGACGCTCATGGTGGGTGTCGACACCCAGGTGGTGCACGGTTTCGTCAACTGCAATGCCACCGGCGCCATCACCGGCATCGGCAACGCGTTGCCTCGGGAAGTGCTGCAACTGGTGGCCCTGAGTAAAAAAGCCGCCAGGGGCGATGCCAAGGCCCGTCGCCAGGCGCGTGAGCTGGAGGCCGCGCTGGCAGTGCTGTCATCCTTCGACGAGGGCTGCGACCTGGTGCTGTATTACAAGCACTTGATGGTGCTGAACGGTGACCAAGGCTACGCCCTGCACTTCAACGAAACCGACGCCCTCAGCGATGCCCAGCGTCGTTACGCAGAGCACCAGTACGCCCTGTTCCGCCAGTGGTACGCCAACTGGTCGGCGGAACAGAACGTCGCCTGACCCTTCGCGCGCCGCTGCGACACTTGCAGCGGCTAACCTTCTTTTATCCAGGAAATCCCCCATGACTCTGACGGGCAAGATGCTGATCGGTCAGCACGCCACTGCCGGCAATCGCGAAGCAATCCAGGCGATCAACCCCGCCACCGATTCCGCCTTGCAACCGGCCTACCTCGGCGGCAACGGCGAGCATGTCGCGCAGGCCTGCGCCTTGGCGTGGGCGGCATTCGATGTCTATCGCGAAACCTCTTTGGAAGTGCGCGCCACATTCCTTGAGACCATCGCCGCGCACATCGAGGCCCTGGGCGATGAGTTGATCGACCGCGCCGTCGCCGAAACCGGCCTGCCTCGCCCCCGCATCCAGGGCGAACGAGGGCGCACCTGCGGACAACTGCGCACCTTCGCCCGCACCGTGCGTGCCGGGGAATGGCTGGATGTGCGGGTCGATCACGCACAACCGCAACGCCAACCCCTGCCTCGCCCAGACCTGCGCCAACGCCATATCGCGGTGGGCCCGGTCGCGGTGTTTGGCGCCAGCAACTTTCCACTGGCGTTTTCCGTGGCCGGTGGGGACACCGCCTCTGCGCTGGCTGCCGGTTGCCCGGTCGTCGTCAAAGCCCACGGCGCGCACCCGGGCACCAGTGAACTGGTGGGGCGTGCGGTGGCGCAGGCGGTCAAGGCGTGCGGTCTGCCGGAAGGTGTGTTTTCACTGTTGTACGGTTCGGGCCGTGAGGTGGGCATTGCGTTGGTGACCGACCCGCGCATCAAGGCCGTCGGGTTTACCGGCTCGCGCAGCGGTGGCCTTGCGTTGATCCAGGCAGCGCAGGCACGGCCGGAGCCTATTCCGGTCTACGCGGAGATGAGTTCGATCAACCCGGTGTACCTGTTTCCGGCAGCGTTGGCAGCCAGGGCTGAAGCATTGGCCCAGGGTTTTGTGGCGTCGTTGACCCAGGGTGCGGGGCAGTTCTGCACCAACCCAGGGTTAGTGATTGCAGTACAAGGGCCTGCCCTGGATCGCTTCATCAGTGCCGCCAGTGGGTTACTGCCGAACTGTGCGGCGCAAACAATGCTGACACCCGGCATCGCCAGTGCCTACACGTCAGGCATAGACACACTGACGGGACACGCCGAGGTCGTCGCACAGGGTTCGGCGACTGAAGGTCCCAACCAGGGCCAGGCCCACCTGTTCGTGACCCAGGCAACTGCGTTCTTGAGCAACGAACACCTGCAAGCCGAAGTCTTCGGTGCGGCTTCATTGGTTGTGGTGTGCGCGAATAACGAAGAAGTGCGCCGGGTATCCGAACATCTGGAAGGCCAACTCACCGCCACGCTGCACATGGATGACGACGATGTGCCAAGCGCCAGGGCCCTGCTGCCAGTGCTGGAGCGCAAGGCTGGCCGCCTGCTGGTCAATGGCTGGCCGACTGGCGTTGAGGTGTGTGACGCCATGGTCCACGGCGGCCCCTTCCCCGCCACCTCGGATTCGCGCAGCACTTCGGTGGGCACGGCGGCCATCCAGCGGTTCTTGCGCCCCGTGTGCTATCAGGACTTCCCCGACGCGTTGTTGCCGGATGCGCTCCAACAGGGCAATCCGTTGCGGCTGCGGCGTTTGCTTGACGGCCAGAGAGAGGCATAGGCCATGTCCGATCCCGATATCGTCGTAGTCGGCGCCGGCATTATCGGCGTCGCCTGCGCCCTGCAACTGGCGCGTCAGGGCCGGCACGTGGTGGTGGTCGATCAACAGGAACCCGGCATGGGCGCGTCCTATGGCAACGCCGGGCACCTGGCGACCGAACAGGTGTTCCCGATTGCCGACGTGTCGATCCTCAAGCGCTTGCCCGGCATGCTGCTGGACCCCATGGGCCCGCTGCGCCTGGATTGGAAATACCTGCCGCGCGCCCTGCCCTGGTTTGCGCGGCTGCTGTTGAACCTGCGTCCGGCGCGCTATCAGCGTACCGTCGCGGGTATTCGTGCGCTTAACGAAGGCAGCCTGGGCGCCTGGCAGCGCCTGCTGACCAGCATCGGACGCGCGCACCTGCTGCGTGAAGACGGGTCATTGTTGGTGTACGAACGAGCGGACTCACGCGACGCGCTCCGGGCCTTGCAGCAGCGCATGCAAGCGCAGCAGGTGCCCGTGACGTTCTGGACCGCCGATGCCATACGCCAGGCTGCGCCGCAGTTGAGCGAGCACATCCAGGGCGGGTTGTTTTTTCCGGGCACCGGTCACTTCCTCGACCCGTTCCAGGTGGTGTGCGAACTGGTCGACGCCGCCAAGGCCAGTGGCGTGCAGTTCCTCAAGCGCCAGGTACTGGATGGGCGGCTTGACCAACACGGCGTCTCCCTCACCACCGCTCAGGGCCCCCTGAGTGCACGCCAGGTGCTGATTGCCTGCGGCGCCCACTCAGCCAGATTGACCGCTGCCCTGACCGGCAAAAAAGTCCCGCTGGACACGGAACGCGGCTATCACCTGATGCTGCCCCACGAGCCGCATCGCCTGCCGTTTGCCGTCACTTCCCTGGAACGAAAATTCATCATGACCCCCATGACCGACGGCCTGCGCCTGGCCGGTACAGTGGAGTTCGCCGGCCTTGACCGCCCGGCGAATATGCAGCGTGCCTGGCAGTTGCATCGGTTGAGCAAGGGGTTGTTTCACGATGACCTCAGCGCAGAGGGTGCGACACCGTGGATGGGGTTTCGGCCGTCGCTGCCGGACTCGTTGCCGGTGATTGACCGGGTGTGTGACGGGAAGGTGCTGCTTGCGTTCGGGCACCAGCATCTGGGGTTGACGCAGGCGGCGGTGACGGCGGAGATGATTGGGGAGTTGGCGAGCAAGGGTCAAACTCCGTTATTTACTCCTTATCGTCTGGACCGATTCTGACCAACGCGTTTTTTGCGGTGAGTTGCCTGTTGTGGCGAGCGGGCTTGCCCCGCGTTGGGCTGCGCAGCGGCCCCAATAGAAAACACCGCGGCCTGTCAGACAGCACGCGTTGTTCGTTTTTAGGGCTGCTGCGCAGCCCAACGCGGGGCAAGCCCGCTCGCCACAACACGCCAACTCACCACAGGAGGAATGTGACTGTCTTGGTTGACGAGTGCAGTCACTTGACCAACCGCTTCTCCTTCGAGGGGCGATAACCGAAATACGAGCTATAGCACTTGCTGAAATGGCTCGGCGACACGAACCCACATGCCACCAGCACCTCCACCTGCGACAACTCGGTGTGCTGCAACAGCCGCCGCGCCTCGGTCACGCGCAGTTCCATGTAGTACCGCTGCGGGGTGGTGCCCAGTTGTTCCTTGAACAAGCGCTCCAACTGGCGCCGCGAGCGGCCGGCGTAGACCGCCAGTTGGTCCAGCTCCAAAGGTTCTTCGAGGTTGGCGTCCATCAGTTTCACCACTTCACGCAACGGCGCACTGACGCTGACGTTTTCGGTGGGTTTGATGCGGCGGTAGCGGGACTCTTCGAAGGCCAGGATGTCTTCGATGCCTTCAACGAGTGCCTTGTCATGCAGGCCCTTGATCCAGTCCAGCGCCATATGGAAGGCCCCGGACGGGCTGGAAGCGGTGAGGCGGTCGCGGTCGATCACGTAGGGTTCGCTGGTGACGTGGGTCGCCTTGGAGACTTCCGCCAGCGCCGGACGGTGTTCGGGGTGGATGGCGCAGCGATAGCCTTGCAGCAGGCCGGCACGGCCGAGGAACCAGGCGCCGTTCCACAGCCCCGCAAGGCTGATGCCCTGTTCGGCGGCGGTGTGCAGCAGCTGGATCAAGGCTTCGCCGGCCTTGAGTTCGGTACGGAAACCGCCACAGATCACCAGCAGGTCCAAGTCGTGCAATGCTCCGGCATCCAGGCGCGCATCGGGGCGTATCACCAGGCCCAGGTCGCTGATGACTTCGCCATCGTCACAGCCGAAGGTGCGTGAGGCGAACAGGTCGGGGCGCAGCAGGTTGGCGGTAACGAAGGTGTCGAGGGTCTGGGTGAACGCCGGCAGGGAGAAATGTTCAAGCAACAGGAAGCCGACGCGGGTGACCGACGCCGGCTGTTGGGTTTCGTTGAGGTAGCGCAGGTTCTTGCCTTTCATGCCACCGCTGAATTGACGTCTTTCCATCGAGGGTTGGCCCACTCTTATTGTTGAGGTCTTTGAAAAACCGGCCATTAAGGGCGAACACTGTAGCTGTGGCGAGCGGGCTTGTCCCGCGTTGGGTTGCGAAGCGAGCCTGGATTGAGGAATGCGCTGAGTCAGGCACTCTTTGGCCGCTGGTTTTGGGGCTGTTTAACAGCCGAACGCGGGACAAGCCCGCTCGCCACAGCGTACTTATCGCTTGATGTCCGGCGCTGATCCTGAAACAGCCACACGCGCTGAAAGCCCCCGGCTGAACAGCGGCAAGCGCATCTGATACGGTTTTTTCTTTGCTATCTGCAGCTGTATCGAAACGCCGTCTGGGCGGACAATGGCCCCATCCCCACTCCCTTCCCTTCGGAGGCCTTATGACCAAGATGGCACTTTTCCTGTTCGGCTTTTTGGTACTGACCATCGGCATCGGCCTGCTCGCGACCATCTCGCCGGTCTGACGCTCAGCCGGCAAACAGCATCGGGTACAGCGACAGCACCAACAACCCGGCCATCGTCCAGTTGAACAGGCGCAACCAGCGCGGCTCACGCAGCACATTGCGCAAGCCGCTGCCACACCCGACCCATACGCACACACTGGGCAGGTTGACCACGGCGAACACCAGCGCGATTACCAGCACATTGGTGACGTAGCCTTCGGCCGGCGTGTAGGTGGTGATAGCGCCCAGCGCCATGATCCAGGCCTTGGGGTTCACCCACTGGAACGCCGCCGCGCCGAGGAAAGTCATGGGTTTGCCCTGTTCATCAGGGCTGTCGGACATGCCGCCCGCCGTCGCGATCTTCCACGCCAGGTACAGCAAGTACGCAGCCCCCACGTAGCGCAACACCGTGTAGGCCCACGGGAACACCTTGAACACTTCGCCCAGCCCAAGCCCCACCGAAATCACCAGCAGCATGAAACCGATGCTGATCCCCAATGCATGGGGCATCGAGCGGCGAAAGCCGAAGTTCACCCCCGAAGCGAGCAGCATGGTGTTATTGGGCCCGGGCGTGATCGAGGACACGAAGGCAAACAGCACAAAGGCGGACAACAGGCTGGTAGACATGAACATGACGCGGCATCCAAACGGCAGTGGTATGCCTGCGACAGTAGAGGGTTATCGACCGCCCTGCCCCGTACAGCCATGGCGGGATTGAGGCATACACTTTTTTGCCGTGGTTTTCACAAACCTTTCACAGACAAGCGCCTAGGGTGGCCTCAGCTCCTAATGAACATCCCTTTAGCCCGCGCTCCCCACGCGGGCTTTTCTTTGCCTGGGCTATCGTGTAACCCCTTGGCAAGGGACAGTACAACGCACTGTTTTAGTTCTGCGGCCGTTGTTTGGTCGAATCCAGCTCGGCTTTTTTACCCGTGGAAATCTCGGTGATCTGCGCAGACTTGGCAATCGCGAAATCGAACGTGTCTTGCATCTTCGCAATCGCGTCGGTCGACGTGCCGTTCAATCCACCGTTGGCGGCCCAATCGAAGTTCCACACGCCGGAGAGGTTATCGGCGCCCGGCACATCGTGGGTTTCGATGGCGGTGAAAACGTCGGGATGACGCTCCATGTACTTGGCCGCATCGCAGACTTCGGCCGGCACCTTGCCCGAGGCGTTGTTGGCCAGTTGGGTCAGCTCCTGCTTGGTAATGGCCGACTTGCCGGTCTGGCGCATGTAGTCGGCAATCACTTTGCTGGACTTGGCGATGTTCAACTTGTCATCGAACGCCGACGGTGACGCTTTAGGTGTGTTTGCCCCGCTGCCGGCGGGCGTTACGGTGGTAGACATCGGCGCTGCTCCCCTGATGGTACGAATGAAATCGTCGTGCTGACGATAGCCAGGAACAGACGTTAGCATGGGCAATGGGCCATTAATCTGTGCTTCACAACAATTCACAAGGCCATGGTCTACAGCTTCTGTGAAAGCCTGCCAATCCATTACCATGAACCTGTATTCATGCCGATTAATTGCCAGCCGCCGACCCGGACCCCAGTCATGAGAGACCTACCGCCCACCGCCACGCTGCGAGCTTTCGAAGTAGCGACCCGGCATGCGACGTTCACATCGGCTTCAGAAGAGTTGCATGTGACCCAGAGCGCCGTCAGCCACCAACTCAAGCACCTCGAGGACCTGTGGGGCTTGCAGCTGTTCCAGCGCGGCAAGGCGTTGCGGCTGACCCCGGCCGGGGCCGCACTGGCGCCCATTGTGCGCGAGTTTTTCATGAACCTTGAGGCCACCCTGGCTGACCTGCGGGAACAAAAAGGCCGGGTTCGCCTGAAGGTCAGCACCACGTATTCGTTTGCCTTGAAATGGCTGCTGCCCAGGTTGCCCAGCCTGTCGCAGCAACATCCGGAAATCCTGATCACGCTGGAGACCAGCGACAAGGCCATCAAGTTCTCCAGCTCAGACCCGGATGTGGCCATCCGGCTGGGCAACGGCAATTATCCCGGCCTGCACTCGGAATTCATGCTCCGCGAGCAGATCTTCCCGGTGGCCAGCCCGGATCTGCTCAACCGTTTCGGCGCGCCCCACGAGCCCGCTGAGCTGCTGCGTTACCCGTTGCTGACGCGCGACGGCGCAGACCTGGTGCCCAAGTGGGACGCCTGGTTCGAGCATATCGGCGTCAGCATTGCACCCCTCAAGGAAAGCGTCAGGTTCGCTGACACCAACATGACCATCGAGGCGGCGCTGCTGGGCCAAGGTATTGCGCTGGCGCGGAGCGGCCATGTTGAAGCTGAAATCAACGACGGCCGCCTGATCAGGCTGTTTGAGCTGCCGTTCGCGTCGCCGGTCGGCTACTACTTTGTCTGCCCCAAAGGGATCGAAACCCAGCCACACATCATCAGCTTTCGTAACTGGCTGTTGGCCGAGTCGATGCAGGCACAGAAAAATTATCAGTGATGCATGAACATTCACTCATGACAGGATGAAAGGACTTCGCTGTTAAACACGCCCTTGTGGTGTTTAACATGGCGCATGCCTTTACCCATCGTTCTACTCATCCTCTTCGCCGCCCTCTTGCATGCCAGCTGGAACGCATTGTTGCGTGTCGGCGCCGACCGGCTGTGGTCAATGACCATGATGTGCGTGGCGGTCGCCATCGCCAGCAGTGTAATAGCCTTGTTTCTCGCCCCTCCCGCGCCAGCCAGCTGGCCCTACGCCGTGCTGTCGGGCGTGTTGCACGTGGGCTATAACCTGTTCCTGGTGCGAAGCTACAAGGTGGGCGACCTGGGGCAGACGTACCCGATCGCCCGCGGTTCCTCGCCCATTCTGATCACGCTTTGCGCCTTGGTGTTTGCCGGTGAAACGCTCAGCACGAACGCCCTCATCGGCATCGTGCTGGTATCCGGCGGCATTATTTCTCTGGCCTTCAGACAGCGCAGACTGGCGGTGCCCAGCCTGCCCTACGCCCTGGGCACGGGTTTTTTCATCGCGGCCTACAGCGTCACGGACGGTATTGGCGCGAGGCTGTCCGGCGCACCGATGGCCTACACCGTATGGATGTGTGCGCTCTGGGGCGTATTGATGCCCCTGGTGTACATCGGCCTGCGCGATACACGCAGCCTCTTCGCACCACGCCCCGGCGTCATCACGGCCTTGATCGGGGGGCTTGTGTCCCTCCTGGCCTACGGCATCGTCATTTACGCCATGTCCCACGCGCCGATGGGCGCCGTTTCGGCCCTGCGCGAAACCAGCGTGCTGTTCGCGGCCTTGATCGGTTATTTGTTTTTGGGCGAGTCGCTGACTGTCCGCAAAGTGCTGGCGTGCGTGGTCATTGCGACCGGCACGATGCTGATAGGCTGATCCTTAACCCCTCAAAGGAGGTCCAAGCAATGAGTACTGTGTCTTCGACACCGCTGATTCTGATTACCGGCGGCAGCCGCGGTGTCGGCGCGGCAACCGCGCGCCTTGCAGCGGCGCAAGGCTACGATGTCGCGATCAGCTACGTCAGCAACGAGGCGGCCGCGCTCGGCGTGGTGGCGGATGTGCAAGCGTTGGGGCGCCGTGCCTTGGCCATCCGCGCCGACAGTGCGGACCCTGCTCAGGTCGCGCAGCTGTTCGCAGCCATTGACCAGACGTTTGGCCGTATCGATGTGCTGGTCAACAACGCCGCGATCATTGCCCTGCAGTCACGCTTTGAAGACCTCGACTTTACCCGCATGCAGCGCATCTTCGCGATCAATGCCATCGGCCCGATGCTGTGCGCGCAGCACGCGGTGAAACGCATGTCGCTGCGCCACAATGGCACGGGTGGCAGCGTGATCAACGTGTCCTCCGCCTCAGCCCGCCTAGGCAGCCCCAACGAGTATGTCGATTACGCTGCCTCCAAAGGCGCCCTGGAGACGTTCACCATCGGCTTATCCAAGGAAGTCGCCCGTGAAGGCATACGCGTCAACTGCGTACGGCCCGGGCATATCTACACCGACATGCACGCCAGCGGCGGCGAACCGGGGCGTGTGGATCGGGTCAAGGACAGCATTCCCATGGGCCGTGGCGGCGAACCCGAAGAGGTGGCCCGCGCTATCCTGTGGCTGGCCGGTAAGGAAGCGTCGTTCATCACCGGGACCTTTCTGGATGTGACAGGCGGCAAGTAGGCGGCAACCGCCGATTAACGGGAGGCGTGCTGGTCCCGGTGCCGGGCCAGCCCTTCCAGGGTGAACCGCGCTTGCATCAGCACCACCTCCCGCACCTGTTCCATTTCCTTCTGGTTCACTTCGCTCCACTTCAACGCCTCCAGCAGCTTGGGCTTCTGGATGCGGAACGCCAGGCCCTGGGTAAACAGCGCCATGGAATGGATCACCGTGCGCTCATCCTCCAGCGCCAGGCCGGCGACGCGAGCGATCAGTTGGCGGATGACCCGCGCAATACGCGCCTTGAAACGCTCCTCGAAAGCCATCGTTGCGCTTTGCGGGCACAAGCCGGCCTGGTGGCGATCCATGAACGCACGCCAGGCCGTGGTTTGCGGGCTGTCCTGGATGGTTGAAACCACGGTGCCCAGGATGCCCAGCGAGGCGTCGATCAGCGCGTTGTCGCCGGAATCGGCATCGGCCAGCACGCTTTCCGCCGCCTCCACCGGCGGCGACATCTTGCGCCACAGCAGCGTGATCAAGTGCTCGACGCACGCCAGGTACACGCCTTCCTTGCCATCGAAGTAGTACTGGATCGCAGGTGCGTTGACGCCGGCAGCCGTGGCGATATCACGCGTGGACGCCCCATCGTAGCCACGCGCGCCGAATACCTCGACGGCCGCCTCGATAATGCGGGCGCGGGTTTCTTCGCCGCGCTGGTAACCACCCTCGGCGGCAGGTTTGTGTCGTGCCATGTGCAGCTCCCTTCGAATACCGGACCAAAATATACCAGTTGACAAAAATTCGCGAAAAAAGGAATTTATTCCACTCGTTATAAATCTGGAGTGACCTCGATGTCGGCTGCACCTCCCCCCCCTCAGGTCATGCCTGAAGAAACCGTCAACGGTCAACGTGGCAAGGCCCGGCGCATCCTGCTCAGCGTGGCCGGCGTTGCCGTGCTGGCGGGAGTGTCATGGGGCGCCTGGTGGTGGATCACCGGGCGGTTTATCGAAACCACCGACGACGCCTACCTGCAAGCCGACAGCATCAGCGTGGCGCCAAAGATCAACGGCTACGTGGCCGACGTGCTGGTGAGCGACAACCAGAACGTCAAGCGTGGCGACGTGCTGGTGCGCCTGGATGCGCGCAAGTACCAGGCCGTGAGCGACGAAGCCTCCGCGACCATCGCCGCACGCAATGCCGACTTTGCCAAGGCCCAGGCCGACCTGGTGCAACAGGATTCCACCATCGCCGAAGCCCGCGCCCAATTGCAGGGCGCCGAGGCCGATGCCCGGCATGCGCAGACCGAAGTCGCCCGCTACGCGCCGCTGGCCCGCTCGGGCGCCGAACCGGAAGAGCGCCTGGCCCAACTGAACAACCAACTGGCACAGGCCCGCAGCACCGTGGCGGCCAAACAGGCGGCGCTGCGGTCCAGCCAGACTCGCTACGGCACGTTGCAGGCCCAGCTCAAGCAGGCCCAGGCGCAACTGGGCGTAGCCAAGGCCAGCGAGGCGCAAAGCCAACTGGACGTCGACGACGCGGTCATCCGCAGCCCGTTGGACGGCCGTGTGGCTGACCGTGGCGTACGCGTGGGGCAGTACGTGCAACCTGGTACGCGTTTGCTGACCGTGGTGCCGATCAGCGCGATCTACCTCACCGCCAACTACAAGGAAACCCAGATCGGTGGCATGCGCCCCGGCCAGACCGTCACCGTGCATGTCGACGCCCTGCCCGGCCGCGACCTGCAAGGCCACATCGACAGCCTGGCGCCCGGCACCGGCGCGCAGTTCGCCCTGCTGCCGCCGTCGAATGCCACCGGTAACTTCACCAAGATCGTGCAACGGGTACCGGTGCGCATTGCCCTGGACATACCGGATGACCTGCGTGCCGCATTGATGCCAGGCCTGTCGGCCACCGTGGACGTCGACACCCGCACCCACGCCGCAGACGCCAACCATGGCTGAGGCGAGCATGGCCGGGGTGGCCGCCGAGAAACCGCGCAACGCCTCGCTGACCGACTGGATTGCCGTCGCCGCCGGTGCACTGGGCGCCTTGCTGGCGACCCTGGATGTGTCGATCACCAACTCGGCGCTGCCGCAGATCCAGGGCCAGATCGGCGCCACCGGCACCGAAGGCACCTGGATCGCCACCGGCTACCTGATGTCGGAAATCGTGATGATCCCGCTCGCGGCCTGGCTGACCCGAGTCTTCGGCCTGCGCCGGTTTCTGATCGGCACCGCACTCACCTTCACCCTGTTCTCGATGTTCTGCGGCTTGTCCACCAGCCTTGGCGCGATGATCGCCGGGCGCATCGGCCAGGGCTTCGCCGGCGGCGCGATGATCCCGACCGCGCAGACCATCGTGCGCACGCGTCTGCCGCCCCACCAACTGGCCATCGGCACCACGATGTTCGGCATGACCGTGATCCTCGGCCCCTTGCTCGGCCCGGTGATCGGCGGCTGGCTGACGGAGAACATCAACTGGCGCTGGTGCTTCTTTCTCAACCTGCCCATCAGCATCGCGCTGATCACCCTGCTGATCACCGGCCTGCCCAGCGAGCGCATGAACCTGCAGCGCTTTATCAGCGCCGATTGGCTGGGCATTCTGGGGCTGGCCATGGGCTTGAGTTCGCTGACCGTGGTGCTGGAAGAAGGCCAGCGCGAGCACTGGTTTGACTCGCTGCTGATCGTGTGGCTGAGCATTGCCACGGTCACCGGTTTTTTCCTGATTGCCGTGGGGCAATTGCGCTCCAGTACGCCGATCCTGCGCCTGCCACTGGTGCTCAACAAAAGCTTTGGCAGCGTGTTGCTGATCGGTACGGCGGTGGGTGCGGGGCTGTATGGCACGGCGTATCTGGTGCCGCAATTTCTCGGGATTCTGTCCGGCTACAACGCGCAGCAGTCCGGCGCGATCATGCTGTTGTCGGGGATTCCGGCGTTTTTGCTGATGCCGATCCTGCCGCGAATGCTCGGCCGCTACGACCTGCGCTGGATGGTCGGCGCCGGCCTGCTGCTGTACTGGGCCAGTTGCTTTGTAGACACCCTGTTGACCGCCGACAGCGTCGGCCATGATTTTGTGTGGTCGCAGTTGCTGCGCGGCTTCGGGCAGATCCTGGTGATGATGCCCCTCAGCCAACTGTCCATGCGTTCGGTCGAGACCAAGGACGCCGGCGACGCGGCCGGGCTCTACAACATGTCGCGCAACCTCGGCGGCACCATTGGCCTGGCGTTGCTCGGCGTGTTGATGGACCGGCGCAGCCACTTCCATGACGACCGGCTGCGCGAAGGCATCCTGGCCAACAGCCAGTTGACCCAGGACCACATGGCCAGCAACACCGCCAGCTACCTGGCACAAACCGGCGACGCCTCCACCGCCTCGTTGCAAGCCATGGCCCAACTGGCCAACGACATCGCCCGCCAAGCCTCGGTGATGGCCTATAACGATTCGTTCTACGTATTGGGACTCGCAATGCTGGCGTGCCTGCCCCTGATCTTCATCCTGAAAAAGCGCACGGTACAGCCATGATTGCTCGCTCGTTTCCTCTGCTCCTGACCGTTGGCCTGCTGTCGGCCTGCACCGTAGGCCCGGACTACTCAGGCGCACCCGACGCCGCGCCGAAAACCCTGGCCGCCGGGCATTTGCCCCATGCCGACCGCCAAGCGCCAAGCGCCCCGGCTGTGGCGCAGTGGTGGCGAACGTTGAATGACCCGCAGCTCAATGAGCTGGTCGAGATGGCGCTGAACAACAGCCCCGACATCGCCACCGCCCAGGCCCGCTTGAAACACTCCCGCGCCAGCCTCAGCGGTGCGCGGGCCGACGCCCTGCCCAAGGTCACCGGTGACGCCGCGATGCTCAAACTGCGCTCGCCCGACACCTCCTCACTGGGTGGCGGCGGTGGCGGTCGCGGGCCGTTGACGCTCTACCTGGCCGGCTTCGATGCCAGTTGGGAGGCCGACCTGTTCGGCGGCACACGTCGCGCCGTCGAAGCCGCGCAAGCCGAAGCCGACGCTGCCCAGGCGCAACTGGCCGACGCCCAGGTGCAACTGGCCGCCGAAGTGGTGCAGGCCTACACCGACCTGCGCGACCAACAGGCACGGCTGGCGTTGGTAGACGCGAGTGTCGACATTGAAAACCAGGCCCTCGACCTGACCCAGCAACGTCGCAGCCGTGGCGTGGCCTCACAGCTGCAACTGGAACAAGTCCTCACCCAGGCAGAAAACACCCAGGCCCAGCGCCTGCCGTTGCAAGCCGCCATCGTTGAATCCCTGGATCAACTCGGCCTGCTCTGCGGCCGGGAGCCCGGCGAACTGGATGGCCGCCTCGCCACCGCCAAAGCCCTGCCCGCCATGCCCGGTGTGGTACCCGTGGCGGACCCCGCCGCCCTGCTCAAGGCCCGCCCCGACATCCGCGTCGCCGAACGCAAACTGGCCTCCAGCAACGCGCAGATCGGCGAGAAAACCGCCGACTGGTTTCCCAAGCTCAGCCTGATGGGCGACCTGTCATTCTCTGCCGGCGACCCCGGCCACCTCGCCCGCAAGGATAACGGCACCTGGCTGATCCTGCCGCGCCTGACCTGGAACGCGCTGGACTTCGGCCGCGTGGCCGCCAGCGTCAAAGGCGCCGAAGCCGGTCGCGACGAAGCGCTCGCGCAGTACAAAAGTGTGGTACTGAGTGCGCTGCGCGACGCCGATGTGGCCCTGGCGCGGTACGGCCATCAACGCCAGAACGTAGTGCTGTTGCGCAGTGTGGAGTCCTCGGCGGTACGCGCGGCGGACCTGACTCGCCAGCGCTACCGTGCGGGCACCGCCAGCACCCTGGATTGGCTGGATGCGGAGCGTACCCGCTACCAGGCCCAGGAGAACCGGATTTCCGGGGACGCGGAACTGCTCAAGGATTTTGCTTCACTGCACAAGGCATTGGGGCTGGGCTGGACGTTGTGACACATCAGGCGTTTGATGGGAGAAATTCCATTCAAGACCGATCTGGCGGAGATCGGGATGGATATCATGGGGTTTGACCTGAAGCGGGAGGGGCAATAAATGAAAGAATTGATCCAGGGGCTCGACGGCCCCAGAACGGCACAGCAGGAATTGTTCTACGACCTGGAGGACGCCGCCGCTGTGATTGGGTGGTCGGTGGTTGAGTTGACCGCTTTGGCCGCCAACGGTCGCACGCCGGATGAGGCGCTGGCGCTGATGAAAATCTGCGCGTTGCTGGCAGCGCAACAGGAAAGGCTTCACGCGTATGCAGGTGAGGTGAAAGACCAGCGCATCGCCAGGTCTGAAATCCTGTAATCACAGGAGGCATACCCCAATGGCGCGCAGCCGACGAACAACGTGAAAGAATTCACATTTATTGACACTGGATATTGAAGCTCAAAATTTGACCAAATAATATTTTGCCGCAACCGAGCACACACCTTTATACGGATATTGCTCTGCACCAGCTCGGGAGCCACGCGCGTGCAGACAATAAAACATTGAGGTTTGCCATGCGTCTTTCCAAGCTCGCTCCATCCGCCGCCCTGTTCAGTCTGATCGCCCTATCGGCACAAGCCGCTGACTTGAGTGCCCTGACAGGGGCTCTGTCCTCTGCTCTGGGTGGTGCAAACAACACCACCAATAACACTAATTACTCCAATAACGCCTCCTCCTGCCAGCAACAGGTCCGCGACCTGCAGGCGAACATCAATGCAGCCAATGCCAAGGGCGATACCTTGCGCGCAACCGCCTATCAAGCTGCGCTGACCCAGACAAACAAGAGCTGCAGTAACGCCAGTTACAACACCCAGGCCCAAGTGAATACCAACCCGCAGCACCAACAAAACGTGAACAAGGCAGCGGATGCGATCAATGCAATCGGTGGGCTGTTTAAATAAGCCGGAAAGTCGTGTGCGAGAGGCCCGCAATTGCGGGCTTTTCTATGCCTGCGGGACGGACCATGCAAAAACCTTGATCGGCACGCCCGTACTTTCGCCCAGGCAATAAAAAACCCCGTAGACGTTAATCTACGGGGTTTTCAAGAGTGGAGGCCGAGGTCGGAATCGAACCGGCGTAGGCGGATTTGCAATCCGCTGCATAACCATTTTGCTACTCGGCCTCAAACGATCAATGTCCCGACTGCTGACACTCATCGCATAAAAACTTGAGTGGGCTGTATAACCCTGCCTCTACTCTAACTCATTGAATACATTGAAGTTTTTAATGCTTCATTGCGTTCGATGGGCGCCATTATGTACGTATTTGCCTAGGCGTGCAACCCCTTGATTTCAAAAATATTTCGTATTGGCATCAAGGGGTTGCGGGCCTGCCCTACTCCTTGATGCGCAGTTGTTGGTACTGCGGGTCGGCCTTGATTTGGGCTTCGGTGAAGGGCAGCGGGCGCAGTTGTTTTTGGGAGAAGGCTCGGGTCTGGTCCTTGGCGTGTGGGGAAGCCGGGTTGCTGGACTCGGAGAACGCGAGCACGCCTTGGGCATGGGGCCCCTGGTCGTCGAAGGTGACGATTTGCAGGTAGCTGGTGCCGCTGACCACTTCGCGCTTGCCGTCGGCGCGGGGCACGGTTTGCATGGCGTTGTAGATGCCGAGTTCCTGCGGGCCGCCGTGGATCGGAGTTTGCCCGGCGACTTGGACCTCACCCCAGGTGCTGCTGGCGGTCAAACCGCGTTTGGCGACGTCGGCGGTGGAGGCCAGCATGGCTTCGCGCAGGGCTTTGGCGACATCGGCGCGGTCGATGGCCAGGCCGCGTGGGGTGGTGAGGGGTTGGGCCGGGTCGAAGGCCACGCGCCAGGCGTCGGGGATTTGCTGCAGGTGCTGCACCAGGTTGATGAAGTGCACCAGGCCGAGGCCGCTGTCGAGGTTGGCGCGCTGGTCCCAGGTTTTCAGGCTGGAGCACAGGGCGTGCAAGGCAGTGGCGTCGCTGCCGAGGTGTCTGGCGCAGAACGCGAGCAGATCGGGCATGACTTGGCCGGCCAGGTACACCTCGTTGTCCATCACCATGTTGTGCAGGTCGCTGACGCTGATCGGTTTAGCCAGGGATTGCAGGCGTTGCAGGGCAAAGCGCGCGCGTGGGCCGAGGCCGATATGGTCCTGGCTGATCAGCGGGGAGAAACCGGTCAACGGCGCCTTGGGGTTGGCCAGCCACGCCGAGTCATTGGAGTGCTGCACGTAATCGGTGCGTTGCAATTGCGGCAGTTGGTCGGCCGGGAAGATCCCAGCCTGGGCGGCGCGCGGATCAACATCCCAGGCACAGGCACTATGGGCGCCGTCGAGCATGATCATCTGCAGGCCGGCGCGTGGGTCGCTGCATTGCGCCAGTTTGGCCGCGCTGACGTTGGGCACCACCGACAGGTTCATGTACAGGCTCTGGCCCTGGTCATCGGCGGCCAGGGTGTTGACCCACGGGATGCCTTGCAGGGTGTGTACCGAGGTTTTCAACTCATTGAGGCTGTCGGCACGGTTCATGGCGTACCACTGTTGCAATACACGGTCGTTGCCCAGGTTGGCATCGCGCAGGCTGAAGGCGTAGTGGCTGTCCCAATCGAGCTTGCCCGGCCACTGCACCACCGGGCCGAACTGTGAGCTATAGACCGTGTGCGATTGGTCCTTGAGGCTGCCATCGGCCTGTTTGACCTGCACGGTCACCATGGTTTTATCCAGGGCGACCGATTTGCCGTCGAGCATGTAGCGCGTGGAGTCCTTGGGGTCCAGGGTCAGGCGGTACAGGGTGAAGTGCTTGGACGTATCCACCGTATGGGTCCACGCCACATGCTGGTTGAAGCCGATATTGATCACCGGCAGGCCCGGCAGCGCAGCGCCCATCACATCCAGTTGGCCGGGAATGGTCAGGTGCATCTCGTAAAACCGCATGCCGCCCACCCAGGGGAAGTGCGGGTTGGCCAGCAACATGCCGCGCCCGTTGAACGAGCGGTCACGCCCCACTGCCACGGCGTTACTGCCACGATCGAAGGCGAAACGCTGTTGATTGGCCGCGACCCGTTCAAAGGCCTTGACACTGCTCGACACATTGGCGGTTGCTTGAGGCGGTGCCGCACCCACCAGGGCTTCGGCGAATTGGCCGACACCGCCTTCGACCAACAGCCTGCGGGTCAGCTTGACCAGATCTTCAGCCACCAGTGGCCGTACCCACGCGGCCTGGCACTGCGCAGGCGCGCCCTGCTCTTTCAGATAACGGTTGTAGCCGGCCACATAACCTTCAATACGCTGCTGGATCTGCGGGCTCTGCGCCTTCCAGAATGCCGCCACCGCATCCGGCGTATTGAGCCAGCCAAAGAACAGGTCGCTGGCCAGGTTGTTGCGCTCTTCCAGGGTCGCCTGCTCGGGGCCGAAGAAGCGGGCGCGCTGGCCATTTACGGTGACCACTTCATTGGCCAGCAGGCACAGGTTGTCCTGGGCGTAGGCGTAGCCAATGCCGAAGCCCAGGCCACGTTCATCGTTGGCGCGGATATGCGGTACGCCGTAACTGGTGCGCCGGATGTCCGCCGATGCTGGCGTCAACTGCTCCCGCGCAGAGGCGGCCAGGCCCAACCCCAGCAACACTCCGGCCATGCAGACCCTGGACAACCCATTGGAAATAATCACGCAGACTCCACCGTCAGATTTAACCGTCTCACAAGGGGCAATAACCCCACCGTAAGAACGCAAATCACCGGGAATAATTTAACGCACGGGGTCGTTTATTTAAGGCGGTGGGGATGTGACAAAACCGATACCGACGAAATTTCTACATCCGACACTTCATGATTTCGCTCGCTCGTTCGTCTTATTAACCAAGAGCGCTCATTTTTTCCTGATCAGGCTCTGATAAGGAGTTTTTGCATGTACAACCCGCAAGTGCCCACGGATGGACATTCACACGCGGCCGAAGCCAGTTTCGGCAGCGGCCCGCAAGCGTTCGGCAAAACGCCCGAACAGCAAGGCAACCAGCGTATCCGCCATCTGCTCAAGTGTTTTGGCCTGCGTACCAGCCTGATCCGGCTGAAGGTCATCGACGCCCTGCTCACCGCCGCCGACAACCAGCGCACCCTTGGCGTACGCGGCGTGCACAGCCACTTGCTGGAGCTGGGCATTCCACTGTCGTTTCTCAGCGTGCGCGAGGTACTCAAGCGCCTGTGCAGCGAAGGTGTGATCACCCTCAATGCGGACAAAAGCTACAGCCTCCATGAAGAGGCTGCCAAGGTACTCGAAGGCCGCGCCTGATCGCCGTTAAAGCTTGACCTTGCGGCGCATGATGCCGTTGATCACCACCACGACCACTGCGACGGCAATGGCGATGGTCTGGAATGTCTTCTCGCTGATGACCCCAGTGTTCTGCAAGTAGGACAGGCCAAACATCGTCGCCAATACGGCCAGGGCAATCAGAATCGAATATTTCAAACGCTGCTTTTGGGTCATCAGGGGGTCCTGTATCTGGGAGTGGATCGGGATCAATAGGCGCTCATATTACAGGCGATGAAAAGCTTTGGCTCGTCTGGCGCACGCTACGATAAACCAGCCCCCCGAGTAAGCAGAAAATATTCCCTTACAGTGCAATGCTGACGCTGTCGTCGGTACGGAACTGACTGCTTTTGACCAGCCCGCCTACTCCCCGCCTACATCCGATCTTACAAACCCTGGTACCCGCAGCCGGAACGCGAACGGGCGTTTTCAGCACACAGCGGTGCGCCATGGGAAAAGGGAACCTCCCGTTGACAGGCGCTTATTCTCAGCACGTCTGAATAGGTACCCAACAATGACCCATCTAGATACTCGCTCGCCTCAGCAGTCATACACGTATCAACCGCCCCTCCCTAACGGCCGATCTCTATCAGCCCTCCATGACACTGCCAGCGCAAACCTCGACTCGGCAGCAGGCCCCACTCTTCTGCCACAAACAGGCAAAAGCCCAGACAGCGGTGACTTCAAGCAACAGCTCGCAGACCAGCAGAACTTCAGGACCCTGGCACGCAAACTCACTGAGCTGGCTGCCCAATTGGGTGAAGCGGTCACCCCGCAGGCTGTCCTCGCGGCACTCAAGTCCACACCGATGGTGGTAGCGCCTGGCTCATCTTCCTTTGAGGAGCTAGGCAGAACTACACTGGAGAACTACATCGCCTACAACGGCCTCCCCGTACCGGACAGCCATGCGTCCTTGACCGCCCTGGCCAGTGCCCTGGTCGACAGCGCCCTGGAACACCCCCTGGGCAATTTTGGGGGGGCCTTGAGCTGGCCTATTCCCTTGAGCAGAGACGATCAACGGCGCCTGCGTTTGATTGCCATGAGCCACGAACATCATCTCGAGGAAAAGCCCCTGGTCATGCAAACCAAAGGGGGGTTATTAGAGTTTTTGCGCTATCAGGCGCCACTCCCCGAGGGCGTCCTGAATGATCCCATCCGGGTGCTGGAAACCCTGATCGGTTCTGCCCAGGGGCAATTGATGGGCAAAGCTCTGCAGCAGAAAATGAATGGAGTTGACACCGCCGAGAGCGCCAACGATTACCTCATGGCAGCAATGATTCTGCAATTGGACCCGGAGTACTTTGCCGAGCCTGCCCCCAATAAGGTGGCAGGTTTTGATTTGTCCAACAAAGCCCATTGGGGCAAGCCTTTGTCGATGATTGTGGACGGTTTGAGTACACACTTGAGCGAATCCGGCAGAACCTCCGCCGAGATGGCCAAGACCGGTGCGCACCTCTTGCTGTCAAAGAAAACCCCCGAACTCTTGATTAAAGACATTCCTGGCACGGTGGTGTATGGCAGCGCCGCCTGGGTCAGGCTGTCGATCGCCGCAGCATCGATAGAGGCCCTGACGCCAGGAAAAGTGCAAAACATGACCTTTAACCAGGTCATGGCTGAAGCTGACATTGCCGCCCTTAGCAACCGGCAAGACACTCAGCGTGCGCAGATTGCTGCCCTGCGGGTGTGGGGGTTGGTCAATGGCATCCTTTCGCCGGAGCGGGCCGGTCGATACAACGACGCCGACATCGAGGTGGCCAGAAGCGCGTTTAACCAACAGGCCACTGCACAGATAGAAGCATCCAGCCTGATCCAATCCGACATGCCCAGCCGCAGGGATATCGCCCTCGCCCGCCTCAAGGCGCGTTTTGGCGAAAATGTTCCGTTTGAAGAATGGCTGCTGAAAGTCCATGACAACAAGCAACCGTCCATCCAGCCGGTCTACGACCCTAATCGGGCGCCTGCCGGCATGATGTCGCTCCTGGACATCGCCATGAGTGGGTTGCACAACTACGAATGGGTGAGCCAGGACCCGCGCATCAATGCCGCGCTGAAAGGTAAGTCGCTCGATCTGGGAGTCAATGCCGAATTCAACAGCCAACTTGTCCAGGCCATCAGCGACAAGAAAAAAGGCATTGGCGTGGCGATCAAACATATGATCGCCCAGCTTCCACTGGCTGACAGGCAGAACCTAGAGTACGGGCAACTTGAGTTCTACCAGCTCGACACCTACCGCCTGGGCCCCGGGTTTACTGGCAAAACCCTCGACCATAAAAATGAAAAGCTGTACGTCAAGGCCACCAGCGCGAATGGCACGGCCACGTATGAGCTGGACCTTAGCAAACACGCTATCACAGCGGTCAGTAACAGCGTGCTGACTCACGAGCGTGAGCGCGAAGCCAATAGGGTCTATCCGATCGAGAAATTCACACCCGTTGCTAACGCCGACTTCAGCCAGAACACAAAAGCCGGATCACCGCTGCCTACCCCCTCGAACTTCACAAGCACGCGAACCCAGGCTATTGCAGATACATTTGTGAAACACCTGCAGATTGATAGTCGGGACGTGATCAAGCAGGCCAAGGGCGCGACCAGCTTCGACAATCAGATGGATGCCGAATGGAACCTGACCAACTTTTTCCTGGATTTGATTCCCTTCAGATCGGCCATTCGCAACTTTCAGGAGGGTCATTACGCCGACGGCGCTATAGACCTGTTCATGGACGTCTTCAGCTTTGTCACTGCTGGTGCAGGGGCCGCAGCGAAAGCCACCAAAGTCGGTTCCAAAGCCATCAGCCTGACGAAGAAGGCTTTGCAAGTCTCGAAAATCGTCGGGACCACCGTTATCAGTGAGTTCAACCCATTGAGTGGTGTAGGCGATTTGTTGCTCGGAGGCACCCGCCTCGCAAGCAAAGGCATTACCAAAGCCAAGATTGCGGCCGGCTTGACTCCGCCGCCTTACGGTGATGTCACATGGGGAACCTTAAAGGTTGGGGAGCAAACCCTGGAGACCAGCAGCGTTATTCATAATGGGCAACGGTATGCCTATGACCCGGTCACGAGGAGGCCTTACGGCCCGCCACTGAAGGATTTCAACGTGCTGGAGACCTTGAGCCCCACCGTTCCCAAAACACACTCCCCCAGGCAGTCCAGCAGTCGCCGTCGACGCCCCCCCTCGAATACTGGCGCTCGTCAGGTTCACGTCAGAAAGCCGTTACCCAAGGGCGACTACGTAGAAAGCCTGCAGGGCAAATTCGAGACTGACCATTTCTTCCAGCCGGATATCAAGGCAAAAACACTGGAGAAGTTCAAAGACGAAATGAACGCTTGCTATGACGCCCTGGCCGAAACAGGGCTACCGCCACGCCCTGTCATCCCATCGGTGCCTGAACCCATCAGCGCGCCAGAACTGTTCGCAGAGGCATTCAAGGCGTCTAACGGCATAGTCTTGGGGGAGTCGCATAAGCAGATGGCCAGTTTCAAGGTGCTTTTCGATAACGTGGAAACGTTAAAGAACCAAGGCGTCAAGAAAGTGTATTTCGAAGCACTTATCGATACGCCGGATGGCCTGATCGATGACGGTATAGGTTACCTGGGGGATGGCAGAACACTTAGAACTGATCCAACGTTCAAGGAACTATGCGAAAAGCTTGAGGCCAATGGCATAGAAGTCATGCCCATTGATCACATCTACCTCACGCGCCACAAAGGCGATCTCCATAAAGTGCCTACAACAACGGGCGAACGTTCGCAACGCCGCCTTAAAGAGTTCAACTATTACGCCTCGGAAACCATCCAGGCGACTTCAGGCACTGAAAAATGGGTCGCACTGGTCGGGTGCTCCCATATGAACACCTCCGAAAACGTACCAGGCCTGGCTGAGTTGACAGGCAGCATCGGCATCGGCGTATTTAACAATAAGAACGTCACAGGACAGATCGGCACCCGGGTAATTGGCCGGCCTCAAGACCCTACACAACCGGTAGGCTGGGGACGCGGCATTCCGGGTGATCTGCAGATTTATGTAGAACCCTGACCTTACTCGCTGCTCTCCCGCAAACAACGGCCCGGGGATGTATCCGGGCCGTTGTTTGCCCTATTGGCCAGCATGCACCCACCGCTGGTGCAGCCACCGCGCCAATGCATCCAGTGCAAAGCCCAACAAGCCGATCAACACCACCATCGCCATCAGCTCCGAATAGGCGAGCCGATCACGGGTATCGAGAATGTAATACCCAAGCCCCGCACTGACCCCCAGCATCTCGCACGGCACCAGCACGATCCACAGAATGCCGATGGCCAGGCGCACGCCCGTCAGCACATGCCCCACCACGCCGGGAATGATCACCCGGCGCAAGGTCTCCCAGCGGGTCGCGCTCAAACTGGCGCTCAACTGCAACCAGCGCGGGTCGAGCTGACGCACCCCGGCGGCGGTGTTGAGCATGATCGGCCATACGGCAGCAAAGGCCAGCAGGAAATAGATCGGCCGGTCGCCTACCCCCATCAGCATCACCACGATGGGCATCCACGACAGCGGCGAGATCATGCGCAGGAACTGGAACGCCGGCGTGGTCGCCGCCTCCAGGTTGCGCGAACTGCCCACCAGCAATCCCAGCGGCACGCCGACCAGCAAGGCCATGAGCAACCCAACGAAAATACGCTTGAGGCTCACGGCGATGTGCAGGTACAACTCCCCGCGCCCGAGCAATTCCCACAGGCTGGCGGCCGTGGCGGCCAGGGAAAAGCGTGCCGACAAGCCGCCCGCCGCGCCAAACACTTTCACCCCTAGCCACCAGAGCAACAGCAACCCCGCCAAGCCACTCAACCCGAGCAACCAGCCCGGGATTTCCCGTTTGTTCAAACGCCAATCTCCTCATGCCGCTCAAACCCATCAGGCAAACCAAAGGTCTTCATGCCGCCCACGGACTCAATGGCGTTGCGCACGAAACGGTCGTCTACCAGGTCCTTGGCGACAAACGCCGGGTCCAGGTCGGCGAGGAATTTCTTGTCGCCCTCGATCAGCGTGTCCTTCAGGCGGCGCACCAGTTCCTCGGTGTAGCTGGGGAATGGGTAGGGCTGGAAATCGATGCGGTGCTCATCCCAACTCCCATGCTGAATCGCGCCGTCGGCCAGGTAGGCCACACGGTCGGCCGCGGCGGGCGCCAGCACTTTGCTCAACACCGGCTCGGCATGCGGGGTATAGCGGTTAGGGCCGTCCTTGGACAGCAGCTTCACCGCCGCTTCGCGGTTGTCGCGGGTCCACACCTGCGCCTTGACGATGGCATTCACCACCTTCTGCGACCACTCCGGGCGGTTGGTCAGGTCGTGCTCGTGCATGAATACCACGCAGCATGCGTGGTTGCGCCACACGTCACCGGTGAAGCGCTGCACGCGACCCACCTTGAGGTTTTCCGCCAGGGCGTTGAACGGCTCGGCGACGATATAGCCGTCGATACGCTGGCTGGCCAGGGCCGGTGGCATGTCCGACGGTGGCAACACGATGAGGTTGACCTCATTGGCCGCAATCGCACTGCCCGCCGCCCGCGCCACCGGCGTCAGCCCGTTGTCGCGGAACAGTTGCTGCACCACTACGTTATGGATCGAATACCAGAACGGAATCGCCACGGACTTTCCGCCCAATTGCTTCACATCGGTGATGCCCGGCGCCACGGTCAGGCCCGAGCCACCCACATGGTTCCACGCCACCACTTTCGCCGGCACCTTGCTGCCATAGCGTGCCCACACGGTCATTGGCGACAGCAGGTGAATCACGTTGACCTGGCCCGAAATAAACGCCTCGATCACCTGCGCCCAACTGCGCAGCAGCACCGGGCGCTCGGCCTTGATGCCTTCGGCTTCGAACAGGCCATTGTTATGCGCCACCAGCAACGGCGTGGCGTCAGTGATTGGCAAGTAGCCAATGCGCACGGGTGCGTCCGGCTCGCTGGCAGCGCGGGCCTGCAGGCTGCTCAGCAGCGGCAAGGCGCCGGCGGCACTGAGCACGGCGGAGAGTTTTAGAAAGTCGCGACGCGAGTGGGTCAGGTCATCCAGGCACATGGACAGGCTCCAGCAGGTCAAGGGGGTTGAGTTGAGGGCGGCTCGCCTGCCGTAGGGTTTTGAGGATGTCGATGCGCAGCGCGCCGATGGCTTCCACCTGTTCTTCGCGCGGTTGCGGCAGGTCGATCAGCCACTCGCCCAACGTCCGCGCCGGGCGGTTGCCCAGTAGCAGGATGCGGTCCGACAGCAGCAGCGCTTCGTCAATGTCATGGGTAATCAACACGGCTGCCGAGCCCTGCTCGCGGTTGACCTTGAGCAGCAGGTGCTGCATGTCGGCGCGGGTCACCTCGTCGAGGGCACCGAAGGGCTCATCCAGCAACAGCACCTGGGGCTGGCGCGCCAGGCAACGGGCCAGCGCCGTACGCTGGGCCATGCCGCCGGAAAGCTGCGCCGGGAAGTGCTGGCGCGCATGCTCCAGGCCAACGGCGGCGATGGCGTGGTCGACACGCTGGCGGCGTTCCTCAACGCTCAAGTGTGGCTGGCGGGCGAAGTCCAGGCCGAAGGCAACGTTCTTTTCCAGGCTCAGCCAGGGCAGCAGGCTGGGGTCCTGAAACGCCACTGCGACACGCGGGTGAGGGCCATCCACAGGTTCACCGAGCACCCGCACACTGCCGCCTTGCGGCGCCTGCAAACCGGCGAGCACCCGCAGCAGGCTGGACTTGCCTACCCCGCTGGGACCGAGGATCGACACCACTTCGCCGGGCTGCAGTTGCAGGTCAAAGCCCTGCAACACTGGCCCGCCGGCGTACCCCAGGCAAATCCCCCGGGCATTCAATACCGCGTTCGTCATAGGTTGGCCTGGCGCTGTAACTCGGTGCGCAATTGCACCAGGCTCGGGGTCACGATCGGCACGAACGCGGACTCACGCCAGCGCCGCGCAAAGCCACTGCCGTGGGCAGTGAGGTAGGCCTTGCCGCCGCTGGCCTGCAACTCCAGCTGCACGGCGCTGGCGGCCGTTTCGGCGAGGGCGATGCGCAGCTTGAACAACGCTGCCGGCTCGGCCGCAAAGCGCCCGACCAACAGGCCGTTCTTCAAGTCAGTGACCAAGTGATCCAAGGTGACGCGCAGCGTCTCCAGCTCTTCGCGCAACACCGTACGGGTCGCGCCCAGATGGTTGGCCACTTCCGCCAGGGAGCGCCGGGCCAGGCCGATGGACATGCCGCACTGCAACCCCAGGAACGCCGGGCGCACCGCAGGTAAAAACTTGCGCGCATCCTCATGCAGCAACCAGTCGCGACTCAACGCCACGCCTTCCAGCCCCAGGGCCGCCGTGTTGCTGGACTGCAAACCCAGTAGTTCGAGGTCGCGGGAGCGCTGTAAGCCGGCCACCGAATCCGGAATCGCCAGGATAAACGGCGCACCACCGCCGGCATGCTCGATGGCAGCCGCAGCGACAAAACCGCTTTTGCGCAGGTTGGTCACCCAATGCAGCCGGCCGTTGAGGGTCCAGCCGTCGTCGGTAGGCTCGGCGCTGATCTGCAGGGCTTCAATACCCGACAAGAACTTCATCGCGTTGGACAGCCCCGTGGCCCCCGCCAACTTGCCGCTGAGCAGGTCCGGCAACAGTCGCTCACGCAGTTGCGCATTCGGGCTTTGCAGCAAATATTCGATAAACGAACGCTGGCCCCAGCACACAAACGCCGCCGCCAGGGAATGGCTGGCAACATTGGCGATAGCCTCCACCGCCCCCGCCACATCCCCGCCCAGGCCACCAAGCTGAGCCGGCACGCCGATACGCAATACATTGACTTCTGCCAGCCGTGGCAGCACTTCCTGTGGATCGCAACTGCCCACGTCCAGGGCCTGCGCTTGAACATCGAGCCAACGGCTCAAGATTGGGTCAAGCATTCATGTTTCTCCTTTTCACAGCGGGTGGGTCATCTTCAGCTTGCGGGTTTTTCCCAGCGGTATTGCGCCAGCTCCGGGTTCAACGGGGTGCGCGCAAACACGTTAGCGAAGTTGCACAGGGTTGCCAGGCTCACGCCCAAAATAACTTCCAGCGCCTGGCCCCGGGTATAACCGGCGGCCAGGAACGCATCAAAACCGGCATCGCTGACATCGCCACGGGTGGCGATCACTTCGCGGGTAAACCCAGCCAGTGTTTCATAGCGGGCATTGGGCAGCTCACCGCGCTGGCGCAGGGCGTCGATGACTTCTTCCGGCAATTTGGCTTTGTTGCGTGCCACGGCAGTATGGCCGGCCACACAGAAATCGCAGCCGTGGGTGGTGGCCGCAATCAACTGCACCACTTCGCGATCGGCCAGGCTGAGTTCGGCCTTGGCGTTCAGCCCGGACACGGTGATATAGGTCTCCAGCGCCGCCGGAGCGTTGGCCAGTACCGCCAACAGGTTGGGGATGAAACCCGAGCCTTTCAGCGCGTTTTCCAGGAAGGGCTTGGCCGCGTCCGGCGCGGTTTCAGGGGTAAGCAGGGGTACACGGGACATGGAGTGGTCTCCTGATGGGTTCGTGTATCCAGTCTGTTGGTTATAAGAAATCGTCTCAATAGGCTAAAGTAGCGATTACTTGCTCTTGAGTCTTTCCATTAGATGAATTCGTCCAGTGCACTTGTCGATTGGTTATTAGACAGCCTCGAACTCGACACCAGTCTGTTCCATGTGGGCCGCTACTGCGGCGACTGGCATGCGAGCACCCACGGCCTGGCGAGCGCCAGTTTCCACCTGATTGTGCAGGGCCAGTGCTGGCTGCATATCGAAGGCGACGCCGCGCCGCATCGTTTGGATAACGGCGATGCAGTGTTCCTGTTGCGCGACCTGGAATATCGCCTCTCCGGTGAGCCCACCGCCGCCGGTGCCCAGGAATGCCCACGAGTACCGATGGCGCCCCTGGACAGCGCCGCCAGCGATGGCGTCGGCCTGGTCTGCGGGTTCTTTCACTTCCAGTCCGGCTTGTCGGCGATGATCGTCGACACCCTGCCCGCCTGGATCATCCTGCGCGCAGGCGACCCTTCGCTGACCGCCGCGCGCAACCTGTTCGACCTGATCCTGCAAGAGTGCGAGCGCGTGCCTGCGCCCTCCTCTGCCTTGCTTGAGCGGCTGTGCCACCTGTTGTTCCTGTATGTCCTGCGCCAACAAGTGCTGGACAACCGTGAACTCGGCGGCCTGGCGGCGCTGGCCCGGCAACCGGCGTTCGCCAACCTGCTGGAGCAGTTGATCGCCCAGCCCGCCGAGGCCTGGACCCTGGAAAGCATGGCCGCCTGCACCGGATTGTCGCGCTCGGCGTTTTTCAAGCGTTTCAATGAACTGTGCGGGCAGTCGCCAGGGCAAGTGCTGCTGATGATGCGCATGCGCCATGCCTGCCAACTGTTCAAGCAGGACCAGACGGTGGCAGACGTCTCGCTGGCCGTGGGGTATCAGTCGGTGGCAGCGTTCACCCGGGCGTTTCACAAGGTCACCGGGCAACAGCCTGGGGCGTATCGCAGGACCCAGGTGCAGAATTGAGTCGCTAAACAGGAAGATTCGGCGACTGCGGTAGTAAGAAAATGGAACGATCTGCGCGAGGATGCCACCCATCAGGCTCTCACTCGACAGATTTTGGATGCAATCCCGTGCCCCATCTCCCCAATCTCATCAGCACAACGAGCAAACAATATCCCCCTATCCTTCCAACGCGCCCCGACGCTCAACACTCGATCTACACCCCAGCTCGTTTCTCCGACCCCGGCATTGGCCCCTTTCGGTCCAAATCCGAAACACTGGTCGATAACGGCTACATGACCATCAAACGAGAGGCTAAGTGGGACCTGTCCGAAGACGAACCCCGACTCAAGCGTGTCAGCTTGGTTGTCGACACGGGGAATAAAGCCGACACCGTGTACGTTGGCAAGAGCCCGGACGGTCGCCTGAACCTGCAAATCAATGGCAATGCTTATGCATTCGACAGCACTGACCAAAAGGGCCAGCCCATCAATTTGCAGATCAACACCCGCGGCGGGAATGACAGCGTCACCATCAGCCCTGATGTGAATAACCCCGCCACGATTGATGGCGGTGACGGGGACGATGCCCTGACTGCTGGCGGTGGCAAAACCCACTTACTGGGTGGTGCGGGCAACGACACCCTTCGCCTCGGCAGCAGCACTGGCTACGCGGAAGGTAATAACGGCGACGACATCCTCATCGGCGGCTCCGGCAACACCGTCATGTATGGCAACAATGGTAATGATCGGCTGTATGCCGGCGCCGGGCCCGTGAACAAGCAAAGCTACTTGGATGGCGGAAGTGGTGACGACCGCCTCTATGCTGGCAACGGACATACGATCCTCCATGGCGGTAAGGGCAACGACCAATTGGTAGGGTATGACCGAACGACCTTCTATACCGGCAAAGGCAAAGACCAGATCTTCAACAATAGGCGTGGCGATCTGATATACGCAAAAGCGGGTGATGCCTACGGCTCCTCCCAAGGCTCCACATTTACCAAGGTGAAGACCAGCAACGCCGGTGACGAAGGCTTTAGAGTCGTTGGTCGTCCTGAGTTCGAGCAGCGTGTCGCCGATGATTTCGAGTTCTTGCGCAGTTCGCCTACCGGGCAAAAGATGCTTGAGGACATGGACAGGGAAGCTGCAAATGCTGGAGGAAAAGTCATCGTTCAAGAGGAATCCGAAGACGGCAGCAGCTACGGTTTTGGCAGCTCGGAACTGGCTAAGCTGCCACCCGACATAGGCAGAAATATAGAACGTGACGACCCAAGACGCGGCAGGGTCCATGACGGCCAGCCCGGAGCCCGCGCCGATAAGGGGCTGTTGAATTTCGATCCGATGGACCTGGGTTCCCCTAGACAAGACACCCTGGCACCGCCCATCATCGGTTTAGTCCACGAAATCGGGCACGCCTACAATGGCGCAACAGGCACCTACCTGCCAGGCCGGACCCTGGAGCACTCGCCGTCCGATCCAGAGATTTCAGATCTAACTCCCAACAGCGAGCTTCAGGTGGTCGGCTTGCCGAACAGCGCGCGCCCCTATAACTTCGATAACGATCCTGCTACCCCGCCCACCACCATCAACCCCGAGCACTTCACGGAAAATGGCATGCGCCGGGAACTAGGGTTGCCTGAGCGCAAGAGTTACCTCTTCTGAACACCCTGCTAATGCGCCCAGACTCACGTCTGGCGTTGCAATGGGCTGTCCGGATGGGTGCACACCTCCACCAGCCAATCGATAAATACCCGCACCCGCTGTGACAGTTGGCGATGGGGTGGATACAACGCAGTGAGCGCCATGGCGGGGGGAGCAAGATGTGGCAGCACTTCCACCAACGAACCTTGGGCCAGTTGCCGCGTGGCGTGATAGTACGGGGCCTGAATCAAGCCATAGCCGGCTTCACACGCGGCGAAATAACCGTCGGAACTGCTGACGGCAATCACCTTTTCCAAGTTGATCTCGCGCAACTCACTGCCCACCTGGAATTCCAGGCCAAAGCGTTTGCCGCTCGTACGGGAGACATACTCCACCATCCGATGGTTGGCCAGATCGTCCAGCGTTTCCGGTACGCCGAAACGCTCAAGGTAAGCACGGCTGGCCAGAGTCAGCTGGTCCATCATCGCCAATGGCCGGGCAACCAGCGACTCATCGAGCGCCTGACCGCCGCGCAGCACACAGTCCACACCCTCGCGAATCAGGTCTACCGTGCGATCGTTCAAGCTGATCTCTAATTCAATCTGCGGGTAGCGGGCCGTGAAGGTAGGCAAGGCCGGAATCACGATCAATCGACCAATGCCTGACGGCATGTCAACACTCAAGGTGCCGCGCGGGTTCTGGCGTTGCGTGGAAAACACCGCCTCGGTTTCCTCAAGGTCCGACAGCAACTGCACACAGCGTTGGTAGTACGCCGCGCCATCCAGCGTCGGGCTGACTTGCCGCGTGGTGCGCTGCAACAGTTGCACGCCCAGGTGCGCCTCCAATTGCTTGATCAACACCGTCACCGAGGCGCGAGGCAATTGCAGGCTGTCGGCGGCCTTGGCAAAGCCGCGCAATTCGACAATCCGAGTGAACACGCGCATCGCGTTGAAACGGTCCAAGGGGCGGCTCCTTGCGCTGATTATTCAGATATTACGAATAGTGTTAGTGCTTTTAGCCGGTTTATCCCGGTTTTGTCGAGCGTGACAATACAGGCCTTCCCACCCAAGGAGCACAACCCATGCATACCCGCACACTCGGCACCCACGGCCCACTCGTCTCAGCCATTGGCCTCGGCTGCATGGGCATGAGCGATTTCTACACCCCCGGCAGCGACACCCGCGAAGCCACGGCAACCCTGCACCGCGCGTTGGAGTTGGGCATCAACCTCCTCGACACCGCCGATATCTATGGCCCGCACACCAACGAAGCACTGATCGGCAAGGCCATCGTCGGCAAGCGCGACCAGGTGTTCCTGGCCAGCAAGTTCGGCATCGTGCGTGACCCGGCCAACCCCGCCGTGCGGGGTGTGAACGGCCGCCCTGAATACATCCGCAAGGCCATCGACGGCACGCTGCAACGACTTGGCGTAGAAACCCTCGACCTGTATTACCAGCACCGTATCGACCCGGAGGTCGCCATCGAAGAAACCGTCGGCGCCATGGCCGAGCTGGTGCAACAGGGCAAGGTGCGTTACCTGGGGCTGAGCGAAGCCTCCGCCGCCACCCTGGAACGCGCCCACAAGGTGCACCCGATCAGCGCCCTGCAAAGCGAATACTCGCTGTGGAGCCGCGACCAGGAACACAACGGCTGCCTCGCTGCCTGCCAGCGCCTGGGCATCGCCTTTGTGCCCTACAGCCCGCTGGGCCGTGGCTTTCTCACCGGCGCGCTGCAAAGCCCGGACGACTTCGGCGCCGATGACTACCGCCGCTTCAGCCCTCGCTTCCAGGGCGAGAACTTCGGCAAGAACCTCGAACTGGTGAAGAACGTGCAGGCATTGGCCGCCGACAAGGGTATCAGCGCCGGGCAACTGGCGTTGGCGTGGGTGCTGGCGCAGGGTGATTTCATCATCCCGATTCCCGGCACCAAGCAGCGCAAATACCTGGAAGAGAATGTCGCCGCGCTGTCGGTCAGCCTCAGCCCGGGCGAACTGGCGGCGCTGGAGGCCATCTTCCCTGCCGAGGCGCCCGCCGGCTTGCGCTACCCCGAGGCCGTCATGGCTATGCTGGATATCTGAATAAATACCGCGCCGGTCACCGGCGCGGTATTTTCTTGCACCATCGTACCTAAAGCTCTGTCCTGACAAGCCGATAGCCCTACGAAGCTCTAACAAAGCCGCGTCGACAATAAACGCTTCGTAAGGACGACCCCATGCCCCCACTGCGCTCCATCCAAGCCCGCTATACCCTGTTCCTGGTGCTGTTCGTCCTGGTGTTATTTGTGTTGACCGTGGTGGGTATCGGCCAGTTGGTCGCGCCCAAGCTACAGCACACCGAAGAGCAGGTAGTGCTCAACCGTGTCGCCGAGGTCGCCGAGCAGATCCAGGGCGAACTCAACAAGGTCCAGTCCCAGCAACGCAGCATCACCCAGACCATTCCATTGCTCGACAGCGATGCCATCGACAAGGTCCTGCCGGGCCTGGTCGACCAATATGGCGAGTTGAAAGTCTTCGGCGGCGGCATCTGGCCGCTGCCCAACCAGCGCACCCCTGGGCGCAACAAGCACAGCACGTTCTGGCACCGCGATGCATCGGGCAAGCTGACCGTGAACACCTTCTGGAACAGCGACCCGGCGCCCAACTATTACGACCAGAGCTGGTACAAGGGCGGCCTCGCTTCGCCACGCGGTCAATGTGCCTGGGCCGCCGCCTACAAGGACGACGCCAGCCAGGAGCCGCGCACCAACTGCGCCATGGCAATCCAGCGCGACGGCGTGCCTTATGGCGTCGCCACCATCGACGTGACCCTGGGCTTCTTCAATGATCTGGTGGCCAGCAAAGAGAAAGACATCGGCGGGCAAATGCTGATCGTCGAAGGCGACGGCAAGATCATCAGCAACAGCTCGCGCATCAGCGGCCCGGTGGTGTTGAAAAACATCAGCGAACTCACCGGCACCTCCGCGTTTGCCGCCCAGGTCAGCAAAGCCCTGGCCCATCGTGACCAGGCCCTGCAACGCAATGAGTTCGACAACCAGGGCGTGGCCAGCACCTTCTACATGCGCCCTATCGAAGGCACACCGTGGTTCCTAGCCACCGCCCTGCCCACCTCGCTGATCACCGCCCAGCGCAATGACGTGCTCGGCAGCCTGGCGCTGTTGCAGATCCCCATGGTGTTGCTGCTGGTGCTGCTCGCGGTGTATGCGATCCGCCAACTGGTGCAGCGCATGAAGTCACTGAAAACCAATATCGACGCACTCTCCGCCGGCGACGCCGATCTCACGCGACGCATCACCATCCGCGCCGAAGACGAACTGGGTGCCATCGGCCATTCGGTGAACCGCTTTATCGTCTACCTGCAAAACATGATCGGCGAAGTGACCCAGGCCACCGGCGCCATGTCGTCGAGCCTTGCGCAGTTGCAACAGACCTCGGCGCACACCAACCAGATCCTCGTGCGGCATGCCTCGGAGACCGACCAGACGGTAACCGCCATTACCGAAATGAGCTCCACCGCCGACACCGTGGCGCAAAACGCCGCCGAAACCGCCGCGTTCACCCAGCGTGCCAACGAGCATGCCGATCGTTCCCGCGTGGTGGTCGGTGAGGCGTCCAACAGCGTCAGTGCGTTGATCGGCGAAGTCTCCAGCGCTACCCACAGCGTAGAGAACATGCGCCAGGACGCTGCACGCATCACCGAAACCCTCGGCGTGATCGGCGCGATTGCCGGGCAGACCAACCTGCTGGCCCTCAACGCCGCCATCGAAGCGGCGCGGGCTGGCGAGCAAGGCCGTGGGTTTGCGGTGGTTGCCGATGAAGTGCGCGCGCTCGCCGCACGCACCCAGGCCAGTACCTCGCAGATCAACGACATGCTCACGCGCCTGACCGCAGGCGTGAGTTCCTCGGTGGCAGCGATGGAAAACACCCAGGCCAGTTGCCAGTCGGCGGCGGACGCCACGGCGCGGGTGAATACCGGGCTGGATGAAATGGCCGGCTCCGTCAGCCATATCAACAACCTCAGCACCCAGATCGCCACGGCCGCCGAACAGCAAAGCGCGGTGACCGAGGAGATCAACCGCAGCATGGTGCAGATCCGACAAATGGTCGAAGAGCTGGTACAGAGCGGCCACGCCACCGAAAACAATACCCAGAGCCTGCTCGAGGCGAATGGGCGGGTGATTACCCTGATGAGTCGTTTCAAGGTGTGCTGATAAACGGCTGAAACACTCCCGTGCAATGTGCGGGAGTGGGACTATTCTGACAGTTCGAAGACGCACAGGAGGTGTGCCATGCGCGCAGCCGAGCAGTCGGTCCGCTTGGAACGGATCAGTCAGGAACGCTTTATCCAGGCTCCCATCGATGCCGTTTATGACTATGTGACCCAGCCGGATCGCTGGCACGAATGGCACCCCACGTCCCTCGGTGCCGACACCGGCACCACTGGCTCACTCCCCGCCGGCGCCCGCTTCACCGAAATGATCGACCTGCTGGGTGTACGCGTGCCCATGAGCTACCGTGTGCAGATCGCTCGGCGCCCCGGCGAGTTCAAGACCGTGTTTACCTCCCTGGCCGTGGATGGTTCGATTCATTACTTCCTCATGCCCCACCAGGGCGGCACGCTGTTCAAGCGTGTACTGACCTATGAAACCGAACTGCAACTTGCCACCTTGCATAAACGCATGATCGAACTGTCGGCACTTGCCCTGGACCAGCTCAAGCACCGGCTGGAAAATCCACCGCTCGTATAATCTTGAAACATTCTCGCCCTGTGGACACTGGCTTGCCTGCGATGACGTCGTCATGATCGCCGCCATCCCACCTGCACGCGAGATCCTATGAAAATCCCATTGCGCCTGGCCCTGCTGTCGACCCTGTTCACCGCCACCCTGGCCCAGGCCGCCGACCTGATCCCCATCGACGTGCACCGCGACGCCAACTGCGGTTGCTGCAAAAAATGGATCAGCCACCTGGAAAGCAACGGCTTCAAGGTCAATGACCACGTCGCAGCCGACATGAGTGCCGTCAAGCAACGCCTGGGCGTAGCGCCGCGCCTGGGCTCGTGCCACACCGCCGTGATCGACGGCAAATTCGTCGAGGGCCACGTCCCCGCCGAACAGGTGCTGGCCTTGCGCAAGCGCGACGACCTGCTGGGAATCGCCGCGCCGGGCATGCCCATGGGCTCGCCCGGCATGGAAGTGGAAGGCCGCAGCGAGGCCTATCAGGTCATCGGCCTGACCCGTGAGGGTAAAGATGTCGTCGTGGCTGAATACCCGGCGCAATGATCGCGGGCTACCTGGGGTTATTCTTCGCGGCGTTTGGCGCCGCGACCTTGCTGCCCCTGCAATCGGAAGCCGTGCTGGTCGGCCTGCTGCTCAGCGGGCATTACAGCCTGTGGCTGTTGCTGGGTATCGCCACCCTGGGCAATGTGCTCGGTTCGGTGGTGAACTGGTGGCTGGGGCGCTGGGTGGAGCACTTCAAGGGGCGACGCTGGTTTCCGGTCAGCGACCAGCAACTGGACAAAGCCCGCCAGCATTACCAGCGCTGGGGCCATTGGACACTGTTGCTCAGTTGGGTGCCGATCATTGGCGACCCGCTGACGTTGGTAGCCGGAGTGATGCGCGAGCCATTGTGGCGATTTCTGTTGCTGGTGACCCTGGCCAAAAGCCTGCGCTATGGCGTGCTGGCCGCCGTGACTTTGCAATGGGTTTAATCGCTGCTTAATCCTTGGGCAACAGCATCCGAACCACCTTTCCAGGAGCCCTGCCCATGCCTCTGTTCCGCGCTTTTTGCATCGCCGGCCTGATCACGGCCACCGCCGCGCCGGTATTTGCCGCCACCTACGGTCCTGAACTGCAAGGCTTCGACTACCCCTATCCGCTCAAGCATTTCGAGTTTCAATCCCAAGGCGAGTCGCTGCAAATGGGCTACATGGACGTTCCGGCCAATGGCAAGCCCAACGGTCGCAGCGTGGTGCTGATGCACGGCAAGAACTTCTGCGGCGCGACGTGGGAAAGTTCGATCAAGGCCCTGAGCGACGCCGGCTACCGCGTGATCGCGCCGGACCAGATAGGCTTCTGCAGCTCCAGCAAACCCGATCACTATCAATACAGCTTCCAGCAACTGGCTCTCAATACCCACCAACTGCTGGAAAAGCTCGGTGTTCAGAAGGCTACCCTTGTCGGCCATTCCACCGGCGGCATGCTTGCCACGCGCTACGCCCTGATGTACCCCGGGCAAACCGAACAGTTGGCGCTGGTGAATCCGATCGGCCTGGAAGACTGGAAAGCGCTGGGCGTGCCCTCGCTCAGCGTCGACCAATGGTATGCCCGTGAGCTGAATGTCAGTGCCGAGGGCATCCGCAAGTACCAACTCAACACTTATTACGTCGGGCGCTGGAAGCCGGAGTACGAGCGCTGGGTAGACATGTACGCCGGCCTCAGCAACGGCCCCGGGCATACGCGGGTCGCATGGAACTCGGCGCTGATTTACGACATGATCTTCACCCAGCCGGTGTACTACGAGTTCAAGGACCTGAAGATGCCGACGCTGCTGCTGATTGGCACGTCCGACAACACCGCCATCGGCAAAGACGTCGCGCCGCCAGCCGTCAAAGCCAAGCTCGGCAACTACGCCGTGCTCGGCAAGCAGGCAGCCAAGCTGATCCCCCATGCCACCCTGGTGGAATTCCCAGGCCTGGGGCATGCGCCACAAATGGAAGAGCCGGCCCGGTTTCACGCAGCACTGTTGCAGGGGCTGAACGCCCTTTAATCCAACCTTTTTCGAGGCACTCGTGAATGTCGGTACAGATCGCAGTCATTGATGATTGGCAGGACGTGGCCAGAGGCGTGGTGGATTGGTCAGTCCTTGAGGCAGTAGGCCAGGTGCACTTCCTGCACGATTACCCGGCGGATACCGCCACGATGATCGAGCGTTTGCAGGGGTTCGAGGTGATTTGCGTGATGCGCGAACGCTCCACCTTCGACAAGGCACTGCTGCAAGGCCTGCCCCGGCTCAAGTTGCTGGTAACCGGCGGCATGCGCAACGCCGCCATCGACATCCCCGCCGCCAAGGCCCTGGGCATTCAGGTCTGTGGCACCGACAGCTACAAACACGCCGCGCCGGAACTGACTTGGGCATTGATCATGGCTTCCACCCGCAACCTGGTGGCCGAAGCCAATTCGCTGCGTGCCGGCCATTGGCAGGTGGGCCTCGGCGGCGACCTGCACGGCAAGACCCTGGGGATTCTCGGCCTGGGCAGCATTGGCCAGAAGGTCGCGCAGTTTGCGCAGGTGTTCGGCATGCGCGTGATTGCCTGGAGTGAAAACCTCACGCCGGAACGTGCCGCCGAGTCCGGCGTGACCTGGGTCAGCAAGCAAGCGCTGTTTGAACAGTCAGACATCCTTACCGTTCATCTGGTACTCAGCGACCGTAGCCGTGGGCTGGTGGATGCCCAGGCGCTGGGCTGGATGAAACCCGGCGCGCGCCTGGTCAACACTGCACGCGGGCCGATTGTGGATGAGCAGGCACTGGTGCAGGCCCTGGAAAGCGGTCGCCTGGCCGGGGCGGCGCTGGATGTGTATGCCGAGGAGCCGTTGCCGGCGGATCACCCGTTGCGCAGGTTGCCGAATGTGCTGGCCACCCCGCACGTGGGCTACGTGAGCGAGCAGAATTACCGGCAGTTCTATTCACAGATGATCGAAGACATTCAAGCCTGGACGAACGGCATGCCCATTCGCGTGCTGGGCTGACGCACCGTTTCTGTGCGTTCGCACTCTTATAGCGAACCGCCTTGCTGTGGCGAGCGGACTCTGTGGCGAGCGGGCTTGCCCCGCGTTGGAGCGCGAAGCGCTCCCCCATGCTACATAGCCCAACGCAGGGCAAGCCTGCTCGCCACAGAGTCCGGTCCACCCTGGCATATGGTTACAATTATTTTGTCCTACAAAATATTCCCAGAAAGCCTACAGGCTCTGGGATCTGTCCTAGACTCATGACCGATGGGTCCGTTCCAAAACAAAAACCCCGCAAAAAATCTAAACTTTTCAACTCGGCCATTGGTCAAGTTTTAAGGTACGACGAGCACACACGGTTCCAGCCCGATGCCCGTCCATCCAATCTATATCTGCCAACCGTGCAACTGGCATAAGCCTTGCCAGATCTGTACAGCGCTTGTGCGCGTGGCCGCAGGATGCGGTCGACGGAGTTAATGGCAGCCGGCCATTAGCCGACCAACACGTGGAGAGAATTATGATCAGTGCCGCTGCAAGTATTCAGGGAGAGCGTGTTAGTCAGAGCGTTGGCGGGGTCGCCGCGTTGGCTGACCTCACCACAGTGCGGCCGGTTCCGAGCCACAACCCCAACCGTAAGAAAGTCCTGTTTGTGACCTCCGAGTTTGCCGACCTGGTGAAAACCGGTGGCCTGGGCGACGTCTCCGCCGCCCTGCCCCGCGCCATGGCCCACCTGCACGATGTGCGGGTGCTGATCCCCGGTTATCCGCAGGTGATGGAAAGCGACAACCCGATCCATATCATCGGTGAGCTGGGCGGCCACGCGGCGCTGCCGCCGTGCAAGATCGGGCGCATGGACCTCAAGGATGGCCTGGTCATCTATGTACTGATCTGCCCCGAGCTCTACGAGCGCGAAGGCACGCCCTACGGCGCCAACAACGGCCGCGACTGGCCGGACAACCATATTCGTTTCGCCCGCCTGGGCCTGGCCGCCGCCGACATGGCCGCCAACCTGGCACAGATCCACTGGTGCCCGGACCTGGTGCACGCCCACGACTGGCCCGCCGGCCTGGCCCCGGCGTACATGCACTGGCGTGGGTCACGCACGCCGACATTGTTCACCATCCATAATCTGGCCTATCAAGGCGTGATCAGCCTGGCGTCGACGCCAGAGCTGGGCATTCCACCTCACGCTTTGCAGCAGGAGGGCATGGAGTTCTACGGCAAGATGTCGTTCCTCAAGGCCGGCATGGCGTATTCCAGTCATATCACCACGGTGAGCGCCACCTATGCCCGGGAAATCACGACGCCCGAGTTCGGCTGCGGCCTCGATGGCTTTTTGGCCAGCAAGACCCAGCAAGGTTTGCTCAGCGGTATTCCCAACGGCATTGAAGACAGCTGGGAAACCTCCACCGACCCGCACTTGACGCACAACTTCAACATCGGCGACTGGGAAGGCAAAGCCGTGAATGCCGCACAGGTGCGTAACCTGTTCGGCCTGCATGACTCGACCGGCCCGCTGTTCGCCGTGGTCTCGCGCCTGGTGTTCCAGAAAGGCCTGGACCTCACCGAAGCGGTGGCCAGTTTTATCGTCGAGCAAGGTGGGCAGATCGCCATTATCGGTCGCGGCGAGCCGGAAGAAGAAAACGCCATGCGCGAACTGGCGCTGCGCTTTCCCGGCCAGATCGGTGTGCGCATCGGCTTCAACGAGACCGATGCCCGCCGCATGTTCGCCGGCAGCGATTTCCTGCTGATGCCTTCGCGCTACGAGCCCTGCGGCCTGAGCCAGATGTACGCCCAGCGCTTCGGCTCCCTGCCCGTCGCCCGCAACACCGGCGGCCTGGCCGACACCATCGAAAACGGTGTGACCGGCTTTCTGTTCAATGAATCCACGGTCGACAGCTACAAAGAAGCCTTGAGCCGCGCGTTCAAGGTGTTTGCCTTCCCTGGCCTGCTCAATGCCATGCGCAGCCGAGCAATGACCCAACCGTTCAACTGGAGCCAGGCGGTGGAACCCTACGCCGAGCTGTACGAGCGACTGGTGGCTAAAGCACTGGGGAAATCCGCTAAATAATCATCGGGAGGTCTCTATAGATGCCGTTACGGACTCTGGAAACCTGGCCCCACGGCGCAATCATGCTGGACGCGCAACACACGCGTTTTGCCTTGTGGGCGCCAGACGCGTTTTATGTCAGCGTTGAATTGGAACACGGCAAATCTGTTGCCATGCTGCCGCAGGCAGATGGCTGGTTTGAAACCGAAATAGCGTGCCCGGCGGGCACGCGCTACCGCTTCAATATCGATGGGCAAATGGATGTACCCGACCCGGCCTCCCGGGCCCAGGCTGCGGATGTGCACGGTTGGAGCGTGGTGGTCGATTCCCTTGCCTATCACTGGCGCCACAGCACTTGGCAAGGCCGCCCCTGGCACGAGGCCGTCATCTATGAACTGCATGTCGGCGCCATGGGTGGTTATGCCGGCATCGAGCAACACCTGCCACGCCTGGCCGAGCTGGGCGTTACCGCGATTGAATTGATGCCGTTGGCGCAATTCCCCGGTGATCGCAATTGGGGCTATGACGGGGTCCTGCCCTACGCGCCCCAAGCCTCCTACGGCACGCCCGAACAGCTCAAGCACCTGATCGACAGCGCCCACGAGCACGGCCTGGCGGTGATCCTCGACGTGGTCTACAACCACTTCGGGCCGGACGGCAACTACCTGGGTCAGTACGCCAAGGGCTTCTTCCAGGAAGACGTGCACACGCCCTGGGGCGCCGGGATCGATTTCAACCGGCGCGAGGTGCGCGACTTTTTCCTGGATAACGCCTTGATGTGGTTGCTCGAATACCGCTTCGACGGCCTGCGCCTGGACGCCGTCCACGCCATCGACAACCCGGACTTCCTCAAGGAACTGGCGCACCGGGTGCGCGAGCAGGTGGATTCGGGCCGGCACGTCTGGCTGATGCTGGAAAACGAACTCAACCAGGCCAGTCTCCTGCAGCAGGATTTCGACGCGCAATGGAACGATGACTTCCATAACGTCCTGCATGTGCTGCTGACCGGCGAAACCGACGCGTATTACAGCGACTTCGCCGAAGAGCCCACGGCCAAACTGGCGCGCTGCCTGGGCGATGGGTTTATCTACCAGGGGCACACCACCCGGCATGGGCATGAGCGTGGCGAACCCAGCGGGCATCTGCCGCCGAGCGCGTTCGTAGCCTTCCTGCAGAACCACGATCAGATTGGCAACCGTGCCCTGGGCGAGCGCCTGCATCAACTCTGCTCGCCGCAGGCATTGAAGGCGGCGACCGCCCTGCTGTTGCTCTCCCCGATGATCCCGTTGATGTTCATGGGCGACGAATCGAACGCCCGCGAGCCGTTCCTGTTTTTCACCGATCACCATGGCGAACTGGCAGAAGCCGTGCGCGAAGGCCGTCGCAATGAGTTCAAGGATTTCGCCGCGTTCCAGGACCCGGAGCGACGCGAACGCATCCCCGACCCGAATGCCCTGACGACCTTTTTGCAGACCACGCCAAGCTTTCACGAGAACGAGCACACCGAGCTCTACCGCCAACTGCTGAGCCTGCGCCACGGCCACATCGTGCCGCACTTGCCCGGCAGCGTGGCCCTGGGCGCCGAGGTGCTGGCCGAAGGCGCCGTCAGCGCTCGTTGGCGCCTGGGTAATGGCAGCCTGTTGCAGATCGATCTCAACCTGAGCGCCACGCCGCTGGATCATCCGGCGACGGCGCCTGTGCTATTTGAAACGCCTGCCAACGCCGGCGCGCACCTGCCGCCGTATAGCGCACGCGTCACCCTATCCCCTGTTGGAGAGCACCCTTGAGCGAAGCGAACCTGGAAATCCTCGCCAGCCGAGCGGGTCTGGCCGTCGATTGGATCGACGCAAACGGCCGCCCGCAACGTGTCAAACCCGACGCCCTGCGCGCCGTCCTCAAAGGCCTGGGCCACCCCGCCGACACCGATGCCGAAGTCAACGCCAGCCTGCGGGCACTGGAACAGGTGCAACAAGACAAACACCTGCCGCCCCTGCTGACCATCGACAGCGGCGCAGGCCTGGACCTGGCCCGCTACTTCGAACCGGACACCCTGTGCCGGGTCTGCCTGGAAGACGGTGAAACCCTGGAGCTGCGCCTGGATGGCGACGCCGTCCTGCCCGGCGTCATCGCCCTCGGCTACCACCAGGTGCATATTGCCGACCAGACCTTCACCCTGGCCGTCGCGCCCACCCATTGCTACAGCGTGGCCGAAGCGGTCGACAGCCGACCTGCCCGCGCCTGGGGCCTCAGCGCGCAACTGTATAGTTTGCGGCGCCTGGGCGATGGCGGCTTCGGCGATACCCTGGCCCTGGAACACCTGGCCCGCTCAGCGGCCGAGCGCGGCGCCGATGCCCTGGCGATCAGCCCGATGCATGCGATGTTCAGCGCCGACACCGCGCGCTACAGCCCGTACTCACCCTCCAGCCGCTTGTTCCTCAACAGCCTGTACGCCTCGCCGGGTTGCATCCTGGGCGAGCGCGAAGTACGCAACGCCATCGAAGCCAGCGGCCTGGCGGATGAACTGCACGACCTGGAGCAACACAGCCTGATCGACTGGCCCACCGCAGCGAACGCCAAGCAGCGCCTGCTGCGTGCGTTGTACGAAGACTTCCGCCACGGCCACCACCCGCAACACGCCGACTTCCAGAGTTTCCGCCAGGCCGGCGGTGAGGCCCTGGAAAACCACTGCCGCTTCGAAGCCGTGCAAACCGCCCGCGCCGCCGCCGGTGAAGACCTCGACTGGCGCCATTGGCCAGAAGAGTGGCGCACCCCACAGAGCCCGGCATTGGCCCTGTTCGCCGAAGACCACCGTGAAGAGATCGGCTACTTCGCTTTCTGCCAATGGCTGATCGCCCGTTGCCTGGAGCGCGCACAACAAGCCGCACGCGGCAGCGGCATGGGCGTCGGCCTGATTGCCGACCTGGCGGTGGGCGCCGACGGGGGTGGCAGCCAGGCCTGGAGCCGCCAGGATGAATTGCTCGCCGACCTGACCGTGGGCGCGCCACCCGACATTCTCAACCGCGCCGGCCAGGGCTGGGGCATTTCCGCGTTCTCCCCCGAAGGCCTCAAGCGCCACGGCTTTCGCGCCTTTATCGAAATGCTGCGCGCCAACTTCGCCCACGCCGGCGGCTTGCGCATCGACCACGTGATGGGCTTGCAACGCCTGTGGGTGATGCCCATGGACGCCTCGCCGCGTGACGGCGCCTACCTGTATTACCCGGTGGACGACCTGCTGCGCCTGCTGGCCCTGGAATCCCACCGCCACCAGGCCATCGTACTCGGTGAAGACCTGGGCACCGTGCCGGACGGCCTGCGCGAAAAGCTCATCGCCCGCTCGATCCTGGGCATGCGTGTGTTGCTGTTCGAACAGAACCACGAGGGCCAGTTCAAGCCGATCCTCGACTGGCCGGACAACGCCCTGGCCACCACCAGCACCCACGACCTGCCGACCCTCAACGGTTGGTGGCACAGCCGCGATATCGAGTGGAACATCCAGCTGGGTCTGATCGATGCGCCGACCGTGGAGCAATGGAGCGAGCACCGCCTGCGCGAACGCCAGGCACTGCGCCAGGCCTTGAGCCAGGATCCTCAGAACTTCGTCGAAGAGATCCGCAATGAAACCGACCACATGATCGACGCCAGCGTGCGCTACCTCGGCCACACCCGGGCCCCACTGGTGTTGCTGCCGCTGGAGGACGCCCTCGGCGTTGAGGAACAAGCCAACCTGCCCGGCACCACCGATACCCACCCCAACTGGCGCCGCCGCCTGCCGGGCGAGGCGTCCAGCCTGCTCGACAATGCCGGCGCCGCCCGCCGCCTCGAACTGTTGGCCGTCGCGCGCAACCAAGCCTATGAGCGTGACCGATGAAAGCCCTGCCCCTGCGCGCCACCCAGCGCCTGCAATTCCATAAAGGTTTTACCCTCGATGACGCGGTGCCCCTGGTGCCGTATTTCGCCCGTTTGGGCATCAGCCACCTGTATGCCTCGCCGCTGCTGAGTGCACGCGCCGGTTCCATGCACGGCTACGACGTGGTCGACCCCACCACGGTCAACCCGGAACTCGGCGGCGAACCGGCCCTACGGCGCCTGGTCGCTGCGCTGCGTGAACACGACATGGGGTTGATCCTCGATATCGTCTCCAACCATATGGCCGTCGGCGGGGCCGACAACCCCTGGTGGCTGGACTTGTTGGAGTGGGGCCGCCTGAGCCCCTACAGCGAGTTCTTCGACATCCAGTGGCATTCGCCCGACCCCTTGCTCAAAGGCCAATTGCTGATGCCGTTCCTCGGCAGTGACTACGGCGAAGCCCTGCAGGCCGGCACCCTGACCTTGCACTTCGATGCCGACCACGGCGCGTTCTATGTCGAGCATTACGAACACCGTTTCCCCATCTGCCCCAAGGATTACGCGGCGATCCTGGGCACCGATGAACGGCTCCATCCCCTGGCCGAGCGCTTCAGCGCCCTCGCCCACCAGGACGACGCTTACCACGCGGCCGCGTCGCTCAAGCAAGCGCTGGCCGAGCGCGCCACCGACGTGCTGCCGGCGATCAAACAGCGCCTGAAGGCCTTCGACGGCCGCCAGCCCGAGGGCTTCAAGCGCCTGCATCAGTTGCTGGAACAACAGGCCTATCGCCTGGCCAGTTGGCGCACCGCGGCGGACGATATCAACTGGCGGCGCTTCTTCGACGTCAACGAACTCGGTGGCCTGCGCGTGGAGCGCAGCGCTGTGTTCGAGGCCACCCATGGCAAGATCTTCGAACTGATCAGCGAAGGCCTGGTGGATGGCCTGCGCATCGACCACATCGACGGCCTGGCCGACCCGCGTGGTTACTGCCGCAAGCTGCGCCGTCGGGTGGACTCGCTGTCACCCGAACGGCACTTGCCGATCTTCGTGGAGAAGATCCTCGGCGAGGGCGAAACCCTGCGCGACGACTGGCAGGTGGACGGCACCACCGGTTACGAGTTCATGAACCAGTTGTCGCTGCTGCAACATCACCCGGACGGCTTCGCGCCATTGGCCGCGTTGTGGACCCGTCACAGCGAGCGACCTGCTGCGTTTATCGAAGAAGCGCAATTGGCCCGCCAGCAGATCCTCAACGGCTCCCTCGGCGGCGACTTTGAAAGCGTGGCCCAGGCCCTGCTGCAAGTGGCCCGCGACGATGTGATGACCCGCGACCTGACCCTCGGCGCCATCCGCCGAGCCTTGCAGGAACTGATCGTGCACTTCCCGGTGTACCGCACCTATATCAGCGCCCGTGGCCGCAGTACCGCTGACGACAGGCTGTTCCAACAGGCCATGGATGGCGCCCGCACCACCCTGGGCGAAGGCGACTGGCCGGTGCTCGACCACCTGGCCAACTGGCTGGGCGGCCAGCCGTGGCGCAATCGCCCGGTGGGCCGTGAACGCAAGATCCTCAAGCATGCCTGCGTGCGCTTCCAGCAACTGACGTCGCCCGCCGCCGCCAAGGCTGTGGAAGACACCGCGTTCTATCGCTCGGCGGTGTTGCTGTCGCGCAACGATGTGGGCTTCAGCACCGAACAGTTCAGCGCCCCCTTGGCCGACTTCCATGGGGTCAACCAACAACGCCTGCAGAGCTTCCCTGACAACCTGTTGGCCACCGCCACCCATGACCACAAGCGCGGCGAAGATACCCGCGCGCGCCTGGCCGTGCTGAGCGAGTGCGCGGCGTGGTACGCCGAGCAGGTCGAGCAGTGGCGCGCCCTCGCCGCGCCACTGAAGACGGATGCAAGTACGCCTTCAGCGGGCGATGAATTGATCCTCTACCAGGTGCTGCTGGGCAGTTGGCCCCTGGACCAGACCGATGACTTCGAGGGCTACCGGCAGCGCCTGTGGCAATGGCAACAGAAAGCCCTGCGCGAAGCCAAGTTGCAAAGCAGCTGGAGCGCGCCCAACGAAGCCTATGAACAAGGCGTCGAAGCCTACCTGTCGCGGCTGTTGCTCAGCGATGAAGGCCAGGTGTTGCGCACTGCCATCGGCGCGGCGGCCCAGGCCATCGCGCCGGCCGGTGCGCTCAATGGCCTGGCGCAATCCTTGCTTCGCATGACGGTGCCGGGTGTACCGGACCTGTACCAGGGCGCCGAGTTCTGGGACTTCAGCCTGGTGGACCCGGACAACCGCAGGCCGGTGGACTTCAACGCCCGGCAACAGGCGCTGGATACCCCACCGGACATCGGCGAACTGTTGTTCAACTGGCGCGACGGGCGTATCAAACAGGCATTGATTGCCCAGGTGCTGGGCTTGCGCAAGGCCTGTCCCGAGCTGTTCCGCAAGGGAACCTACACACCGCTGCAAGTGCTTGGCAAACACGCCGAACGGGTGGTCGCGTTCGCGCGTGAGCACCAGGGCAACAAACTGCTGGTGGTGGTGCCGAGATGGCCGCATGACCTGCTTGAAAACGGTGTGCATCCCAAGATCAATGCGCAGGTTTGGGGCGACACACGGGTGAAATTACCGTTCGCCGCGACAAACAAAAACTGGAAGGGACTTTTTCATACAGGCGCAGTCACACCAGACAAGGAGCTGTTGATCAGCACTGCCCTGGGGGATTTCCCGGTCAATGTCCTTATCAATCCTGATGATCAAGAAAGCTGAAAATTTTCTGTTGAGGAGCATTGCGATGAGTACTGACGAAAAACGCATAAAAGAGTTGGCGCACCAGATCTGGGAGTCCGAAGGCAAGCCCCATGGGCAAGACGCGCGGCATTGGGAGATGGCGCGCAAACTGGCCGAAGCCGAAGCGCTGACGCCGAGCAAACCCAAGGCGGCCGCCAAGCCCAAGCCAGCCGCCAAAGCCAAGCCTGCGCCCAGCAAGCCGGCGCCACCGGCCGCGAAAAAACCACCCGCGCCGAAGAAACCCAAGCCTTGATACCCCCTCTTGTCGGCACGGTCGGCAAGAGGTGATTCCACCTTCCAGATTCTCAGCTGAAATTTCGTCGGCACGGCCGCGTTCGGCCTGAAAAACATCTTTGCAGGAGCAAGTTTTCAATGAGCAAACCCGATAAAACCCCACCGACGCCGGGCAATGAACCGTCGCGGATCCGTGAAGGTTTGCCCTTCCCGCTGGGCGCCACCTGGGATGGTCTGGGCGTCAACTTCGCCCTGTTCTCGGCCAACGCAACCAAGGTCGAACTGTGCCTGTTCGATGATTCCGGCGAGGTCGAGCTGGAACGTATCGAACTCCCCGAATACACCGACGAGACCTTCCACGGCTATCTGCCCGACGCCCACCCCGGGCTGATCTACGGCTACCGCGTGTACGGTGCTTACGACCCGGCCAACGGCCACCGTTTCAACCACAACAAATTGCTGATCGACCCCTACGCCAAGCAGTTGGTGGGCGAGCTCAAGTGGTCGGAGGCGCTGTTCGGCTACACCATCGGCCACCCGGATGACGACCTCAGCTTCGACGAGCGCGACAGCGCACCCTTCGTGCCCAAGTGCAAGGTGATCGACCCGGCGCACACCTGGGGCAACGACCAACCGGTACGCGTGCCGTGGGACCGTACGATCATCTACGAGACCCATCTTCGCGGTATCAGCATGCGTCACCCTTCCGTAGCCGATGAAGTACGCGGCACCTGCGCCGGGCTGATGGAAGACGACGTGCTCAAGCACATCCGCCAACTGGGCGTGTCGTCGGTGGAGCTGCTGCCGGTGCATGCCTTCGTCAATGACCAGCACCTGCTGCAAAAAGGCATGACCAACTACTGGGGGTACAACAGCATCGCGTTTTTTGCCCCCGACCCGCGCTACCTGGCCAGCGGCAAGATTGCCGAGTTCAAGGAGATGGTCGCGCACCTGCATGAACAGAAGCTCGAAGTGATCCTCGACGTGGTCTACAACCACACCGCCGAAGGCAACGAGCGCGGCCCGACACTGTCCATGCGCGGCATCGACAACGCTTCGTACTACCGACTGATGCCGGACGACAAGCGTTTCTACATCAACGACTCCGGCACGGGTAACACCCTGGATCTGAGCCACCCGTGCGTATTGCAGATGGTCACCGACTCGCTGCGTTACTGGGCCACCGAGATGCACGTCGACGGCTTCCGTTTCGACCTGGCGACCATTCTCGGCCGCTACCGCGAGGGTTTCGACGAGCGTCACAGCTTCCTCGTGGCTTGCCGCCAGGACCCGGTGCTGCGCCAGTTGAAAATGATCGCCGAGCCCTGGGACTGCGGCCCCGGTGGCTATCAAGTGGGCAATTTCCCGCCGGGCTGGGTGGAATGGAACGACCGTTTCCGCGACACCGTGCGTGCATTCTGGAAAGGCGATGACGGCCAACTGGCCGACTTCGCGGCCCGCATGACCGCCTCCGGCGAAATGTTCAACCACCGTGGGCGCCGTCCCTACAGCTCGGTGAACTTCATCACCGCGCATGATGGTTTCACGCTGCATGATCTGGTCTCCTACAACGACAAGCACAACGAAGCCAACGACGAAAACAACCAGGATGGCAGCAACAACAACCTGTCCTGGAACCACGGCGTCGAAGGCCCGACCGACGACCCGCAAATCAACGCCCTGAGGCTGCGCCAGATGCGCAACTTCTTCGCCACATTGCTCCTGTCCCAAGGCACGCCGATGCTGGTGGCTGGCGATGAGTTTGCGCGCACCCAGCACGGCAACAACAACGCTTACTGCCAGGACAGCGAGATCGGTTGGATCAACTGGGACCTGGACGAAGATGGCAAGGCGCTGCTCAAGTTTGTGAAGCGCCTGATCAAGCTGCGCCTGGCCTACCCGATCCTGCGTCGTGGCCGCTTCCTGGTGGGCGACTACAACGAAGACATCGGCGTGAAGGACGTCACCTGGCTGGCGCCGGATGGCAACGAGATGACCACCGAACAGTGGCAGGACAGCAACGGTCGCTGCCTGGGCATGTTGATGGATGGTCGCGCCCAGGAAACCGGGATTCGCCGTCCCGGCGCCGACGCTACCTTGCTGCTGGTGGTCAATGCCCATCACGACATGGTCAACTTCCGCTTGCCGCCGGTGCCTGAAGGTGAGTTCTGGACCTGCATGCTCGACACCAACGAGCCCGCCGTACGCGGCCAGGAACGCTTTGAGTTCGATCACGAGTACGCCGTGACCGGGCGCTCGCTGTTGTTGTTCGAGTTGCAGCGCGAAGACGAGGTGTGAGATGGCTCTGCATGGATTCCTTCAAGGCTTCCAGGGCTATGCGGACACGCAAGCCCTGGGCGACGCCCTGAAGGCCCTTCAGGAAGAAGGCCTGGACCAACTGCCGTTGCCCGGCGGCGGTCAGACCCTGGCGCGATTCAGTCGCCTGGCGCAGGTGGCGGGTCATGACCTGCGCCTGTGCAAGCTGTTCGAAGGCCACACCGATGCCCTGGCAATCATTGCCGAGCTCAACTCCCCACTGCCGCCCCTGGGCAGCACGTGGGGCATGTGGGCCGCCGAGCCGCCAACGGCGAAGGTGCGCGTGCGCCAGGAGGGCCATCGCCTGCGGGTGCAAGGCCGCAAGGCCTGGTGCTCCGGCGCGGCGGTGGTGAGCCATGGGTTGTTGACCGCCTGGGACGAAGACGATCGCCAGCAGTTGGTGGCCGTGCACATGGATCAACCCGGCATTGTGGTCACGGATGAGGGGTGGAACGCGGTGGGTATGGCGGCCACCGGCAGTGTGGAAGTCGTGTTCGACGGGGCCTGGGGATTGGCGGTGGGCGGACCGGGGGATTACCTCGCCCGCCCAGGCTTCTGGCAAGGCGGTATCGGTATCGCCGCCTGCTGGTACGGCGCCGCGCAACGCCTGGCTGAGGTCTTGCGCGCGCAGTGCAGTAAACGCCCGGAACCCCACGCCATGGCTCATCTAGGCGCCGTCGACAGCGCACTGAACAGCGCCGCCTGTGTGCTGCGTGCCAGCGCGGCACAGATCGACCTTGAGCCCAAGGCTGACGCCCGGCAATTGGCCCAGCAGACGCGGGCCTGTATCGAAGACACGGTTGAACAGGTCATACGCCATGTCGGGCGCGCCGTCGGCGCCGGTCCTTACTGCAAGGACCCGCACTTTGCCCAGTTGATGGCAGACCTGCCGGTGTATGTACGCCAGAGTCATGCCGAACGCGACTTGGCCGGGCTCGGAGAGCTGGTGGCCGGTGAACCCACAGGGAGGTGGCAGTTATGAGACCCAATCCAATCGTTGGCCAGGGCACGCCGCTGCATCACTGGCAGGCCTCGCCTAAAATGGCCGATTTACCGTCGATCAGCGTCGAGCAGTTGGTGCCCGCCGGCCACCGTGCGGTGATCATCGCACCACATCCGGATGATGAAGTCCTCGGCTGCGGCGGCCTGATGCAGGGCCTGGCGGCACTGGGTCGGCCGATCCAGCTGATCTCAGTCACTGATGGCAGCGCCAGCCACCCCGGTTCACAGCGTTGGCCGGTGGAACGTCTGAGCGTAGTGCGCCCGCAGGAATCGGCACAGGCCCTGCACCGCTTGGGGTTGCCGCTGCACAGCCTGAAATGGCTGCGCGCCGGTTTTACCGACAGCCAGGTGGCGGCGCGGGAACAGGAACTTGTAGGGTTTATCCAGCGCTACCTCAAACCTACCGACGTAGTGTTTACCACCTGGCGCGAAGACGGTCATTGCGACCATGAGGCCGTTGGGCGTGCAAGCGCCCAGGCCTGCACGGCGGTCGGCGCTACCCTGTATGAGCTGCCGGTGTGGACCTGGCACTGGGCAACGCCCGAAGACAGCGGGGTGCCCTGGCACCGTGCACGCAAGATTCCGCTGACCTGTGAAGCCGTTGCCCGCAAACGGCATGCCATCCACGCCTTCGCCAGCCAACTGGAAGGCGACCCGCAGATCGGCCTCGCGCCGGTGCTGGCGCCCTATGTGGTGGAGCGTCTGCTGCAACCCTTTGAAGTGGTATTTGTATGAGTGTGGCCACGCCTTACTTCGACCAACTGTTCGCCGACAGCGATGATCCCTGGGCCTTTCGCCAACGCTGGTATGAGCGGCGCAAACGTGCGCTGACCCTGGCGATACTCACGCGGCCACGCTACGCCTCGGTGTTCGAACCCGGCTGCGCCAATGGTGAGCTGAGTTTCGAACTGGCACCGCGATGTGATCGCCTGCTGTGCTGCGACACCGCCGCGGCCGCCGTGGCCCTGGCGCGCACTCGCTTGCTGGGGTTCCCCCAGGCCCAGGTGCAGCAGTGCCGCTTGCCCGAACAGTGGCCGGCGGGCCAGTTCGAGCTGATCGTATTGAGCGAGTGGTGCTACTACCTCGACGCCGATGACCTGCGCCAACTGATCGATCGCGTCCGCACCGCGCTGACCGCCGACGGCCAACTGCTGGCCTGTCACTGGCGCGCGCCTATCGACGGTTGCCCGCAAACCGCGGAGCAGGTACACGCCCTGCTCCAGGAACGCCTGGACATGCCTCGCGTCGCCAGCCACCACGAACCTGATTTCCTGCTCGACCTCTGGAGCCGCGACGGCACCTCGGTCGCCACCCTTGAGGGCCTGCGATGATCGGCATTCTGATCCCGGTGCATAACGAAGAGGCGTTGCTCGGCGACTGCCTGGAAGCCGCGTTGGTCGCCGCCCGCCATCCTGGCTTGCTCGGCGAAACCGTGACTATCCTGGTGGTGCTCGACAGCTGCAGCGATGCCAGTGCCGCCATTGCCCAGGCCTACCCGGTGCAGTGCCTGGAAGCCCAGGCGCGCAACGTGGGGCATGTGCGTGGCGTGGGTGCGCGGCATTTGCTCAATCAGGGCGCACGCTGGATCTCCTGCACCGATGCCGACAGCCGGGTAGCCCCCGACTGGTTGGTGGCCCAATTGGCGCTGGAGGTGGACGCGGTGTGCGGCACCGTCACGGTCGATGCGTGGAGCGAGGGTTTCGACCCCGTCGCGCAGATTCGCTACCACCAGGGCTACGAGGCGCGCGACGGTCATCGGCATATACACGGGGCCAACCTGGGGGTGAGCGCCGGTGCGTACGTACGCGCCGGTGGTTTCGAGCCGTTGGCGTGCCATGAGGATGTGCAATTGGTGCGCAACCTGGAACTATGCGGCGCCTCCATCGCCTGGAGCCACGGCCCGCAGGTGATTACCAGTGCGCGCCTGGACGCCCGTGCACAAGGGGGATTCGGTGATTACTTGAAGAGCCTGATGCACGCCACTTGAAAAAACGCCGTTACCGAATGTGAAACCGAGCAATCCTTGTCTATGCTGAGAACGCCTTGCTGGCATTCCAGGGTTGGGATGCCATGCAGCCACTGCGGCGGAGCCTGTGGTGGAAACAAGAGAGTCGTCCCGTCAACGGGGCACGACCCCGCATCAACCGACAAGGATGTGACACCCCATGAAGCTTGCTTCCTTAAGCGACGGCCGCCGCGGCCCCGCGCAAGTCTGGAACAGCGCCCCGCAACTGGCGCTGATCCCCCCCGTTACGCCCTACTCATTAGTGCCGCCTGGCGCACGCGTGGTGATCATCGCGCCTCATCCCGGCGATGAAGTGCTGGCCTGCGGCGGCTTGCTGCAATTGCTCAGCACGCTGGAACACCCGCTGCAACTGATCTCCATCACCGACGGCAGCGCCAGCCATCCTGGGTCCAACGTGTGGCCGGCGAGCCGCTTGAGCGTGGTCCGCCCCCAGGAAAGCGCTGAAGCCCTGCGCCGCCTGGGCATGCCGCTGCACAGCCTGAAGTGGATTCGCGGTGGTTTCTGCGACAACGCCCTCGCCGCTCGCGAGCCGCAACTGAGCCAATTCATTGCGCGTTACCTGCAGCCCGGCGACGTGGTGTTCAGCACCTGGCGCAACGACGGCAATGATGACCATGACGCGGTCGGTCGTGCCAGTGCCAAGGCGTGCAGCCTGGTGGGCGCGCAGTTGCACGAACTGCCGATCTGGGCCTGGCACTGGCCTGCTCGCGAAGGCGCGCTCATCCCCTGGCAACGCGCGCGCAAAGTACGCCTGGACACCTGGACCGTGGCGCGCAAACTCCACGCCGCCCATGCCTATGCCAGCCAGTTGGCCGGTGACCCGCAAATCGGCTTGCCGCCCATACTGGCCCAGGTGCTGCTGGAACGAATGCGTGAACCTTATGAAATCGTGCTGTCCTGACACCCAACTCGTTCATACCTGTTAATTCTGACAGTGGCGGCCTGGCGAATGGGTGGCTAGGGTGGAAAAAGCGCTGCACCACGTCAGGTGCAGTCGAGAAAGCCATGCCAACCCTTTGCATTGGCCGGTGTTTTCAGAACGGGTAACCCGCTGTCCCTGCTCCGTATCGCGCATCACGTTGTCATGGTCTGGCCCACACTTGCCTTTGCAGGCGCGGGCAACCATCACCTCGAGCGAGGAGCGATCATGCGCGTACGGACACTCTCCTGGTTGTACCCGATTGTCATAGCGATATGGCCGCTGGCCTCTTATGGGGCCTGCACGATCAACAATACGGTCGGCGATGACATCTCCACCTGCGACAGCGACTCAGCACCAGGCTTTACCGACACTGGGGGCAACAACACGCTCAATGTTTCCGGAACGGGCCAGGTGAACGGCAATGTAACGTTTGGCGGGGGGGTAGATAAGGTGGAGATCAGCGGCGGTCAGGTCGGCGCTATCAGCCAGGGGGCCGGTATCGACAGCTATGCCCAGAGCGGCGGCACTGTAGCGTCCGTGGCTCAAGGCGACGGCCGGGATACCTTCAGAATGAGCGGTGGCACCATCACAGGCGCCTTCGAAGACGGCGACGATGCCAAAATGACCGGCGGCACCATCGGCCGCGTCGACATGAAACTCGACAACAACATCTTTGATATGTCGGGTGGCCGCATCATCGGCAACCTGGTCACCGGCTTAGGCAACGACACCATCCTGATCTCGGGCACCGCATTTGTGGGCGGCAACATCAGTGTCAGCGGCGGTGACGACCACGTGACCGTCTCGGGCGGTGAGGTGAACGGGCAGATCCTCCTCAGTTTCGGCAATGACGACTTCATCTGGACCGGCGGCAACCTGCATTCGTTTGTGCTGATGGGTGCGGGGGATGACACGGCACTGCTGCAGAATCTGACAAGCGCTCAATTGGCGGCAGCGCAACTGGTGGACGGCGGCCTGGGCAACGACAAACTTACCCTGGACAACACCAAGGCCGGGGACCCAGGCCTGCTGCCCAACTGGGAAACCATCCAGCTGGACAACGGTTCCGAACTGACGCTGAGCGGTACGACGCTCAAGCTGGGTGACAGCGGCTCCGGTACCGGCACGCTGGGGCTGGATGGCACGAGTACATTGCTGGTCGGTACCGGGGTCATCGAAGCCTTTACCGCCGGCCAATTGGTGAGCGTCAGCAACAGCGGCCTGATCGACATGACCACGGGCAGTTCCAGCCCCAACGACACACTGACCCTCAAGGGCAATTACACCGGCAATGGCGGGCGCCTTGCACTGCAAAGTGTTCTGGGGGGCGACGGTTCGCCCAGCGACAGGCTGGTGATTGACCAAGGTGTCATTGGGGGTAGCACAGCGATCAGCGTGACCAACCTGGGGGGAGCGGGCGCGGCGACGCTGCAGGATGGTATCCAGGTGGTGCAGGCCCTTAATGGTGCCTCCGGCAGTGCCAACGCCATCACCCTCGCCGCCCCGGTCTCCGCGGGTGCGTTCGACTACCGCCTGTTCAAGGGCGGTGTAACCGCAGGCACGGCAGAGAATTATTACCTGCGCTCCACTGTCCCGGTGCAGCCACCAGGCCCTGAGATCATCGTACCTTTACCGAGCCCGGGCGAGCGTCCCTTACCCCCTAACCCAGGGACCGAGCCAGAACCTATCTACCGCAAGGAAGTGCCGATCTACGCCGCACTGTTTCCGGCCGCCGACCAGATCGTGCGCGCCATGCTGGGGACCTATCACGAACGCATGGGGGACCAGAGCCAACAACAGAGCGGCAACGGCTTGGCCGGCTGGGGCCGAGTCTACGGCAGCAGCAGCCGTCAAGGGTTTGCTGGCACGGTGAGCCCGACGCTGGACAGCACGGTCAAGGGCTTCCAGGCAGGCAGCGATGTCTACACCGCTACCGACGACAGCGGGCGTACCCATCGCGTGGGGCTGTTTGTGAGCCACAGTACGCTCAAAGGCAGCGTCAAGGGCTTCAACGGTGGCTGGCAAGATCTGGACGCCGGCAAGACCACCTTGCGCGCTGACAGCCTGGGAGTGTATTGGACGCTGATCGGTGCCAATCAGGCGTATCTGGACCTGGTACTGACGGGTAGCCGTTTCAATGGCAACAACGAATCGGACCGTGGCGTGAAGATGAAAACCCGTGGGCATAACATCACTGCGTCCGCTGAAGTCGGCTGGCCAGTTCAGGTCACCCAGGACTGGAAGGTGGAGCCGCAGGCTCAATTGATCGTCGGCAAGACAAAGCTCGATAGCCAGAACGACGGCATTTCCGACGTCAAGTACGACGCCGATACCAGCGTCACCTCCCGCCTGGGTGTAAGGCTACGCGGTGATTACAACGTCCGTGGCATGCCGTGGCAGCCCTATGCGCGCGCGAACGTCTGGCATGCCAGCGCCGGGGACAACAGTGTGATTTACAACCGCACCACCCGGATCGATACCGAACAGAAATCCACCACCCTGGAAGTGAGCCTGGGCGCCACTGTGCAGGTTGCGCCCGATGTGAGCCTGTATGGCGAAGTCGGCTACAACCGCAATCTGGACAGCAACACTTACAACGGCCGCGAAGGCACTGTGGGTGTCAGGGTGGCGTTCTAGGTTTGTATCGCAGTGTGTACGCAGCCCGCTGCGATACACAGCCTTTAACTCGGCGGGTTTCCTGAAACAGGCCAGATACAGCCGGGCGTTCAACTGAGCACCGGCACACATCCAGCCGCAGGAGGCTCGCCATGCACGCTCAGTTGAACCGCCGCTCCACACCACTTTTCCTGGCCATTGCCCTGGCGCAATTCGGCATCCTGGGCATGGCCCACGCCGAAATGCCCGAGGCACCCACCAAAGTTGTCGCCAGTGCGCAAACCGCCTTCGGTGCCCTCAAGCACGTCAAGGCCGGCCTGCTCGATGTGGCCTACGCCGAAGTCGGCCCCGCCACCGGCCCGGCGGTGATCCTGCTACATGGCTGGCCCTACGACATTGACAGCTACGCCCAGGTCGCGCCGTTACTGGCGGCCAAGGGCTATCGCGTGTTGATCCCTTACGCACGGGGTTATGGCGACACACGTTTCCTCTCGAATGACACCCTGCGCAACGGCCAACCGGCGGCGCTGGCCAGTGATGTGATCGACTTCATGGACGCCCTGAAGATCAAGCAAGCGGTACTCGGCGGCTACGACTGGGGCGCGCGCTCGGCGGACATCGTCTCGGCATTGTGGCCGGAGCGGGTCAAGGCGCTGGTGTCGGTCAGCGGTTACCTGATCGGCAACCAGGCCGCCGGCAAGAACCCACTGCCCCCCAAAGCCGAGTTGCAATGGTGGTACCAGTTCTACTTCGCCACCGAGCGCGGCGCCGCCGGCTACCAGAAAAACACCCACGACTTCGCCAGGCTGATCTGGCAATTGGCGTCGCCGCAGTGGAAATTCGATGACGCCACATTCGACCGCAGCGCCAAAGGCCTGGAAAACCCGGATCACGTGGCAATCACCCTCTTCAACTACCGCTGGCGCCTGGGCCTGGTCCAAGGCGAGACGAAGTACGACCCGCTGGAGCAGAAACTCGCCCAGGCGCCGTCCATTGGCGTGCCGACCATCACCCTCGAAGGCGACGCCAACGGCGCCCCGCACCCGCAGCCCGAGGACTACGCCAAGCGCTTTACCGGCAAGTACGAGTTCCGCCTGATCAAAGGTGGCATTGGCCACAACCTGCCGCAGGAAGCGCCCGAGGCATTTGCCAAGGCGGTCATCGATGCGGATCACTTGTGATGAAGCGCCTGTGCATGGCCGCATTGGCCCTCGCGAGTTCGACCGGCGCCTTCGCCGACAGCGCAGCCTCGCCGATCTACGGCGTGACCATCCCCGACGGCTACCGCCAATGGGAACTGGTGGCGCCGGCCCAGGAAGCCGACCCGTTGAACGAACTGCGCGTGGTGCTGGGCAACAGCGCTGCGCTCAAGGCTTACCGGGAGGGCAAGTTGCCTTTCCCGGATGGCACCGTCCTGGCCAAGTTGGCGTGGAAACACGAGCCGTCACCGGACTTCAAGACCGCGTCCATCCCTGGCGCGGCGACCACGGTGCAGTTCATGGTCAAGGACTCGAAAAAATACGCTTCCACCGGTGGCTGGGGGTTTGGACGCTTCATCAATGGCAAACCCGCCGATGAAGCGCAGCACCAGACGTGTTTTGCCTGCCACCAGGCGTTGGTGAAAGACCGCGATTACGTCTTCACTAGGCTGGCACCCTGAAAGCCAGCCCGTTAAAGGTCTGGCGATAAGTACCCTGTGGCGAGCGGGCTTGCCCCGCGCTGGGCTGCGGAGCAGCCCCAACACCAGCGGCCGAAGAGTGCCTGATTCACCGCATGCCTCCTTCCAGGGTCGCTTCGCAACCCAACGCGGGGCAAGCCCGCTCACCACAAATGGGAGGGTATCAGCCAGATATGGCCGGTTTTTCAACGACCTTGAAAGCGCAGACCCTGAAAGCGCGAAAACTGATAGGCGATTCCCAGCCAGATGAACCAGGCCGGCATCACGCACAGCGCCAGGCGTGTATCCGGCCGCAACGCCAGCAGGCCCAGTACAAACGCGAGAAACGCCAGGGCAAACCAGGCCATCGGCACGCCGCCTGGCATCTTGTAGGTGGATTGGGCGTGCAGGTCCGGGCGTTTTTTGCGGTAGGCGAGGTAGGACGCGAGGATGGTCGACCAGGTAAAAATCACCAGGATCGCCGACACTGTCGACACGATGGTGAAGGCGGTCATCACCTCCGGCACCACAAACAGCAACACCAGCCCCAGCAACATCAGCAAACTGGTAAACGCCAGGCTGATAAACGGCACGCTGCTGTTGGACAAGCGCCGGAAGATACCCGGCGCATCACCCAGGTCGGCCAGGCCGAACAACATGCGGCTGGCGGAAAACACCCCGCTGTTGGCCGACGACGCTGCCGAGGTCAGCACCACGAAGTTCACGATGCCCGCTGCGGCGGGAAACCCTGCGACGAGGAACAACTCGACAAACGGGCTCTTGCTCGGCGACACCTGCTGCCAGGAGGTCACCGCAATGATGCACGCCAGGGCCAGCACGTAGAACAGGATGATGCGCAGCGGGATCGAGTTGATTGCCTTGGGCAAGGTCTTTTCCGGCGCACGGGTTTCGGCGGCGGCCGTGCCGATCAACTCGGTGCCGGCAAAGGAAAAGATCGCCATCTGGAAGCCAGCAAAAAAGCCGAACAGGCCATTGGGAAATGCCGCCTGTTTATCCAGCAGGTGGCTCAACGAAGCGGTGACACCGGTGGGCGAGACGAACGAACTGGCGATCAGCACTCCACTCACCCCGATCAAGGTCACCACGGCGACGATCTTGATGATCGCGAACCAGAACTCCACTTCGCCGAACAGCCTGACCGTCAGCACATTCACTGCGAACAGGGTCAGCAACATGCTCACCGCCGGCATCCAGGCCGGTACATCGGGGAACCAGTACTGGAAGAAACCGCCGACCACAACGGCGTCCCCCACCACCGCCACGCTCCAGCTCAACCAGTACGACCACCCGAGAAAGAACGCCGCGCGCGGCCCCAGGTAAGCACCGGCAAAGTCGGCGAAACTCTTGAAGTTGAGGTTGGACAGCAGCAGCTCGCCCATGGCACGCATCACGAAGTACACGAACAGCCCGATGATCATGTAGATCAGGATGATCGAGGTGCCGGACAGCGCGATGATCTTGCCGGAGCCCATGAACAGGCCGGTGCCGATTGCGCCGCCCATGGCCATCAACTGGATATGGCGGTTGCTCAGGGTGCGTTGCAACGCAGGCTGTTCACACAGCCCGGGCGTGGTTGTTTTCATCACAAAACCTCTTGTTATGTTTTTGAGTTTTGGCAGAAGAAAAGTCGAGGGGTCGTTGTTATTGGCTGTGGTGTTCGAAACCGTGCAGCACGTTGACCGCATTGATGCCGATCTCATCGACCATGTAGCCGCCTTCCATCACGAACAGCGTGGGCACGCCGACGCTGGCGATAATCTCCCCCATGCGGAGGAAGTCTTCGCTGTCGAGCAGGAAGTGGCTGATAGGGTCGTCCTTGAAGGTGTCGACACCCAGGGAAATCACCAACACTTCAGGGGCGAAGCGGCGCAGTTGCTGGCAGGCGTCGATCAGGGCGGTGCGGTAATGGGTCCAGGTGGTGTTTTTCGGCAATGGGTAGTTCAGGTTGAAGCCCTCACCAGCGCCGACGCCGCGCTCGCTGCCGGCACCGGAAAAGTACGGGTAGGACACCGCCGGATCGCCATGCAGGGAGATGAACATCACGTCCGGGCGGTCGTAGAAAATATTCTGGGTGCCATTGCCATGGTGGAAATCCACATCCAGCACCGCCACGCGCCGGGCGCCCTGGGTGATGGCGTGCTGCGCGGCAATCGCGGCGTTGTTGAGGTAACAGTAACCACCCATGTATTCACGGGCTGCGTGATGGCCCGGTGGGCGGCACAGGGCAAAGGCGCTGCGATGGCCTTCGTCGAGCAACGCCAGGCCGGTCAGTGCGATGTCGGCGCTGGTCTTCACCGCCTGCCAGGTGGTGCGGGTAATCGGTGAACCGGCGTCCATCGCGTAAAAACCGAGCTTGCCGTCGATGAACGCCGGCACCTGCTGGTTGGCCAGGTCGCGTACCGGCCACACCAGGGGCAAGGCGTCATGGCTGCGGCCGATGGCGGTCCATTCGGCCCAGGCGGTTTCAAGGAACGCCACGTAGCGTTCGCTGTGGGCGGCGACGTAGCAGGCCCGGTCAAAACGGCGCGGCGTGATGATATCGCCCAGGCCAACCTGACGGACCCGGTCACGCACGGTGTCGGCGCGGCTGGGTTGTTCGAACGAGGGCTTGAGCACGCCGTCCTTGAGTTCGGTGCCATGGTGCAAACGGTGGGCTTCGCTGAAAACAGTCAACATGTGAGGGCATCCGCCAATAAAAGACAGGGTCTATTTTGTTCTGGCGGCAGTGGGCTTTCTTTGCTTTTACTTACGGCACTGTTAGGTTTATCGGGAATATTTACCTCAGCGGCGCATGATTATGAAAAATAAAACCAAACAGGTCGTTCTTGACGACACCGATCTCGCCATCCTCGCCCTGTTGCAGCAAGACGCCAGTATTTCCAACGCGCAGTTGAGTGAGCGCCTGTCCCTGAGCCTCACGCCCTGCTGGCGCCGACGCAAGCGCCTGGAAGAAGAAGGCGTGATCAAGGACTACCAGGCCAACCTCGACCGCAAGATGCTCGGGCTGGACATCCTGGCGTTCGTGCATGTGCGTTTTGCGATCCATACCGACCATGCGCCCGACGCTTTCGAGGCCGTGGTGAAGGAACTGCCGCAGGTGTTGTCGTGCCACAAGATCACCGGGGATGCCGATTACCTGTTGCAGGTGCTGGCCGAAGATCTGGACAGCTACAGCGAGTTCGTCGAGAGCGTGTTGCGGCGCCAGTTAGGGATTGCGTCGATTCAATCGAGCCTGGCGCTGAGGGAGGTCAAGGCGACGAGTCGGGTGGCGATTCCACAGCGCGAATAACCGGCGCATTTCAGGGGGGCGATGTGGCAAATCGCCGCCACTGCGATGTGAAAAATTCGTTAACTAATTCTCCCTGAAGGCTTTTTCCTGCAAGAACAATCTGCCAGACTAATGCGAATAATTATCAACAGATTTATTATTCGCCAGGGACGGCGTTCGGGGAGAGTCAGTTCCATGTCTGTGCAACAACACGGCGGTAACGTTTTTTCACCCAGCCTGATGGCACTGGCGGTCTGTCTGGCCAGTTCTTCCGCGGTCTTTGCCGCCGATACCCAGGCACCGGCCGCCACCCTTGAGTTGGGCGCCACGCAAATCTCCGGCGAAGAGCAACTGGGCGAAACCACTGAAGGCACCCAGTCCTACACCACTGGCGCGATGAAAACGGCAACCAAGCTGCCGTTGACCATGCGCGAAACCCCACAGGCCGTCACCGTCATTACCCGCCAGCGGATGGATGACCAGGCGATGACCAGCATCAACGATGTGGTCAAGGCCACCCCGGGTTTGTTCCTGAATTTTTCCAGTGGCCCTGGCCGGCAGTCCTACACGTCACGCGGCTTCGATATCGACAACCTGATGTATGACGGCATCCCCAGCGGCTACAACGGCGTCACTGTCGGCGCACAACCGAACCTGGCGATGTTCGATCGCGTCGAAATCGTGCGCGGCGCCACGGGCCTGGTCACCGGCGCGGGCAACCCTTCCGCCGCCATCAACCTGGTCCGCAAGCGCCCACTGGACGAGCAGAAAGTCACGCTGACCGGCGCCGCTGGCAGTTGGGACGACTATCGCGGCGAACTCGACGCCTCCAGCCCGCTCAACGACAGCGGCACCTGGCGCGGTCGCGTGGTTACCTCGTACCGCGATGCCAACAGCTTCATCGACAACGCCGAGGAGTATCACGGCCTGTTCTACGCCGTCACCGAAGCCGACCTGAGCGAAGACACCACCCTGACCCTGGGTTTCTCCAACCAGAAGGACAAGACCAATTACTTCTGGGGCTCGTCGATGGTCGGCCTGGATGGCCATCACCTTAACCTGCCGCGCTCCTACAACCCCGGCACCGACTGGGAAAACAAGGACCAGGAGATCAACACCGTATTCGCCGAACTGCGCCAGCAACTGGCCAACGACTGGAAACTGCAAGTCAACGCCAACTATGCCGAACAGAACGCGTTGTTCTCCGGTTCCTACCAGTCGCGCTGGGTCGCCAACACACTGGCGCGCACGGTCTACCAGGCGGCCTACGATGAAAACCAGGCAGGTGCCGACGTCTTCGCCAGCGGCCCCTTCCAGGCGTTCGGGCGTACCCATGAACTGGTGGTAGGCGCCAGCCGGCGCATCTACGACATGACCACCCACAACTACAGCCCCTACAACACCAACTGGCCGCTCACAGCGGGCAAACCTGACTTCGTCCATACCACCAATGACCGTGACGTGACCACCCAGGATGGTGTCTACGTCACTACCCGCCTGAACCTGGCCGACCCGTTGAAGCTGATCCTCGGCGGGCGCCTGGACTGGTACGACTACGACGCCCATGGCAGCAACACCGGCGACTACAAGGTTACCCGCAACCTCACCCGCTACGCCGGCCTGATCTACGACCTGGACGACCACCACTCGGTGTATGTCAGCTACAGCGACATCTTCACGCCCCAGAGCGAAAAAGACACCTCCGGTAGCCCGCTCAAGCCCATCGTCGGCAAGAACTACGAGGTGGGTATCAAGGGTGAATACCTGGGGGGTGCGCTCAACGCGAGCGTGGCGCTGTTCCGCGTCGACCAGGAAAACCGTGCCGTCGGCGTGACAGTCGCAAACTGCCCGCAGGCCTCCTGCTCTGTGGCCTCCGGCGAGATTCGCAGCCAGGGCATCGACTTCGAACTGCAAGGCGCCCTGACCGAGAACTGGCAGGTCGGCGGTGGCTACACCTACGCGCGCACGCACACTATCAAGGACGCCGCCAACCCGCAGAAGGTCAACAAGCAGTTCGACACTGACACCCCGGAGCACCTGTTCAAGCTGACCACCAACTACCGCTTCCAGGGCCCGTTGGAAAAACTCCGCGTGGGCGGCAACGTCTCCTGGCAGAGCCGCATGTACAACGACTTCAAAGTCGCGGATGGCAGCACCTACCGCCTGCAGCAGGGCGCCTATGCCGTCACCGACCTGATGGCCGGCTACCAGGTCAACCAGCACCTTGACCTGCAACTCAACGCCAACAACATCTTCGACCGCCGTTACTACCAGTCCATCTCCAACTCCGTGAGCTATGGCGGCGACTCCTACGGCAACCCACGCAATATGATGCTGACCGCCAAGTACAGCTTCTGACCGCCCTCCGAACCACGGCTATCCGCCCGGGTAGCCGCCCCTAAAGTCCCGCCTACCGATGCCGATACACGTTTGGCATCACTGAATCCAATAACAATCAAAAACACCTGATTCGCTCCACCCTGCCCTTCGCTTTGTTCCGGCCAGACCACATGGAGTAAGTGTGAATGCCCACCCGCACGCGTTTTTCCGAGCACTACCGTAAAGCCGACCGCATCATGCTGGCGCTGGTCTGGCTGATGTTCCTGTTTTCCCTGGGCCTGGCGTTCTGGCACGACACCCTGGTGCAGGCCGTGTTAGTCGGCGGTAGTACCAGCGTGGTGCTGACCGCGCTTTACCGCGCCATCGGTGGTACCCGTGTCATGCGCTGCGCGCTCGGCGCGGGCTTGATGGTCATGGCGGCATTGCATATCAACCAGGCCCAGGGCTTGATCGAAGCGCACTTCGGCATCTTCGCGTTGCTCGCGGTGCTGACGTTTTACCGTGACTGGCTGCCGATCCTGGTGGCGGCAGCCACCATCGCCGTGCACCATGTGGTTTTCCATGCGCTGCAACATCAAGGCTTTCCAGTGTTCGTGATGGAACACCACGGCGGCTGGACCATGGTGTTCGTGCATGCGTTCTACGTGGTGATGGAAACCGTCGCCCTGCTCTACCTGGCCGTGCACAGCCAGGCCGAAGCGGTCGAGAGCCAGGAAATGCTCGAGAAGATGCTGGCGGTCACTTCCCAGCTCACCGTTGAAACCGCCCAAGGCGACAAGGGCAAGACCCACGTCTCCCTCGCCAAGCGTTTCGACCATTTTCTGCATCAGTTGACCGGCCTGATCGACGGCGTCGCCCGTGACTCCCACGGCCTTGGCCAACTCGGCCAGGAACTGGCCAGCGCCAGCGGCACCCTGGAAAAAGGCGCACGGCACCAACTGGCGCAAATCACCGAGATGAGCGGCTCGATGCAGCGCATGGAAGACGCCATGGGCCACATTGCCGTGCACGTCGAGCAAGCGGTGGATCATGCCGGCAAGGCCAGCCAACAGATCCTGCGCGGCCAGGAAAGCGTCGGCCGCGCCCAGCAGGAAATCACCCAACTGGCCACCCGCCTCAGCGGCACCCACGACACGGTGCAGGGCCTGGCCCTGCAAACCGAACAGATCGGCACCGTGCTTGAAGTGATCAGCAGCATTGCCAACCAGACCAACCTGCTGGCCCTCAACGCCGCCATCGAAGCCGCCCGCGCCGGCGAGCAAGGCCGTGGTTTCGCCGTGGTTGCCGACGAAGTGCGCAACCTGGCGCAACGCACGGCGGTATCCACCCAGGAAATCAAAACCATCATCGAAGGCCTGCAACACGGCAGCCGGCAGGCGGTGCAAGCCATGCATGATAGCCGCGAGGGCGTAGAGCGCTGCGTGGAGGACAGCCAGGTGGCCGTTGACATGCTGCGCGCAGTGGGCGACGACATCGCCCACATCGATGACCTCAATGGCCGTATCGTGACCACAACCCGCGAGCAGACCACGGCGAACCTGGAGATTGTCGGGCGTCTGCAGTCGGTGCAGAGCATTGCACAAAGCACCGCGGACGATGTGGAAACCCTGGCACGCAGCAGCGAGCGGTTGCCGCCGATCGCGGTGCGCCTGGATGCGTTGGGGAGAAGGTTTCATCCCTAGGCCAGGTAGCCGCTGATGCCGTCCCATAACAGCTTGAGCGCCGTGATAATCAGCAAGCCATAGCACGCGCGATACAACTGGCGCTGATCCAACCGCGCATGCAGGCGCCAGCCCAGCGACACGCCACTGGGCACGGCGAGCAGGCAGATCAGCGCCAGGCCCTGCACATCACCGGTCGGCCTGGCCAGGATCAGCCAAGGGATAGCCTTGAGCAGGTTACCCACGGTGAAAAACAGGCTGGTGGTGCCGGCGTACACCTGCTTGCTCAGGCCAAGCGGCAACAGGTACATCGCCAACGGCGGCCCACCGGAATGCGCAACCATGGTGGTGATTCCGGAGGTGATCCCAGCAGCCACGGCCTTCGGTGCTGAACGCGGCTTCACACTGACATTTCCCCCGGCCCTGAACCACAGGCCGACAAACACCAGGGTGACCACCGCCATCACGATCGCAATCGCACGGTGATCCAATACGCGAAAAAGCAGATAGCCAACGCCAATCCCGACCACCAACCCAGGTACTAGTAAAGTGAGGTCGGGCTTTGACCAGGTCGACGGTTTCCAGTAGCGCAGGCCGAACAGGTCCATGGCAATGAACAATGGCGCCAGCAGGCCGCCGGCGGTGATCGGGTCCATCACCAGCGACAGCAGCGGAATACCGACGATGGCAAAACCGCCGCCGAAGGCGCCCTTCATGAAGCAGATCAAGAACACCCCGGCGAACGTGACCAGGATCGTGGTGAGGCTCAGCTCAAGCTCCATGGCGCGGCCTCCGGATCCAACGGGCCGAGGTTTTCCAGCATGATCTGCGCAAGTGCCGTCTCACCGCGCTCGCGCAAGTGCACGATGGCTGACATGAGCCGTCCGTGGGTGCCGTCGTGCGGTTCAAAATCAAACAGCAGGTGATCGGCGTCCATGCCGCTGTCACCCGGCATCACCACGATGCCCAGTGGGTTGTCATGGATGATTCTGTGCAGTTGTTCCAGGCGTTGTTCGGCAAAGTGATCAGGAATGTACATGGCGAGCATTCATTTTGGCGGGAAGAGAACCCATAATCTCGCCCATCACCTGCAGCGCAAAAAGCACCAGTTTCGAGGTTTTTCCATGGGCCAGTTGTCGAATCCTTCGCGCGGCGCTGAACGCCGAATCTACGCCAGGTTGCGTGCACAGATTGAAGACGGCACGCTTGCGCCCGACACCAAGCTGCTCTCGACCCGTGCGATGGCAGACACACTCGGGGTGTCACGCACCACCGTCACCGCCGCCTACGAACAACTGGCCGCCGAGGGGTTTGTGGTGACTGCCGTGGGCAAGGCCGCCAGGGTTGCCGCCAGAGTCGGGGGGCGGCCGGCGACAGGCCCGATGCCCGACGACCACCGTCCCCCCTTGCTGTCGCTGTACGGACAACGTGTGGCCAGCCTTACGCCCTACAGCATGGCGTCGCCCTCGGCGCGTATCGACTTTCAGTATGGTGCGGTCGCTTCACGGGACTTCCCTGCACTTGGCTGGCATCGCGCCTATCGCGCCGAACTGGTCAAGCGTCAACCCAGTCGGCCTTACGGCCAGCCCGAGGGTGAAGAACGCTTGCGCCAGGCACTGCAAGGCTATCTGCGCCGCGCGCGAGGCCTGAGCTGCGATGCCGAGCAGATACTGGTGGTGCACGGTTCCCAGCAGGGGCTCGATCTGTGCGCTCGGGTGCTGCTCAACCCCGACGATGCGTTCGTGTTCGAGGACCCGGGCTACCGCATGGCCCGGTACTGTTTCGAGGCCACCGGCGCAACCGCGTTATCCATTCCGGTCGACGCCTGCGGCTTGCAGACACAACGCTTACCGGACGACCCTCGCGCACGGCTGGCCTACGTGACACCGTCGCACCAGTTCCCCATGGGCGCGGTACTGCCCATCGCGCGGCGCCTCGAGTTGCTGGACTGGGCGAGCCGCCATCGCGCTTGGATCATCGAAGACGATTACGGTGGCGAATTCCGCTACGGCCAGCGCCCCATCGACGCGCTGCAATCGATGGATACCGAAGCGCGGGTGATCTACGTCGGCACCTTCTCCAAGGCACTCTCGCCGCAATTGCGGCTGGGTTACCTGGTACTGCCCCGTGACCTGGTGGGCGTGTTTCGTGAAGCCAAGCGGCTGACCGACCGCCACTCCGCACGCTGGGAGCAGAACGTACTCGCCTCGTTGATCGCCAGCGGCGCCTATGAACGCCACGTACGTCGCCTGCGCCGTGACAATGAAGCACGCCGTAAAGCGCTGCTGGATGCCGTCGACCGCCACCTGGCGGGGCTTGGCAAACTGCTGGGCATGGCCGCCGGGCTGCATGGGGTATTGCTGCTGCCGTCGCTTGGCTCGCGGGATGAGCCCGCCTTGCAGGCGCTTGCCCTTGAGCTCGGCGTGGGTGTGTATCCCCTGACGCCGTTGTTCACGTCGCAGGGCGACCGACCGGCAGGCCTGGTCATGGGCTACGCCGGGCTCACCGTGGAGCAGATTGATGAAGGGGTAAGCACACTGGCGAAGGTGGCCCGGCGCCTGATGAGCGCGACGCACTTGGCCTGATTCCTGCGTCTGCCGCTCCCGGCAAGTCGCTACTGACTACGCGGACGACTCTTTTGGGCCCCGCCGCCCAAGCACCTGCACCGATAATCGGTCATCCCCCCAGCTATCCCGAGGCCTTTCCCCATGACGAGCCCCTCCACCGAACAGGTCAGCCCGCAAACCCTGCGCAAGGTCATCATCGCCGCCGGCATCGGTAATTTCGTCGAGTGGTTTGACTTCGCCGTCTATGGCTTCCTCGCCACCACCATCGCCCAGCAATTCTTCCCCAGCGGCGACGCCAGCGCGGCGCTGCTCAAGACCTTCGCCGTGTTTGCCGTGGCCTTCGCCTTCCGGCCCTTGGGCGGTATTTTTTTCGGCATGCTCGGCGACCGCATCGGCCGCAAGCGCACCCTGGCCATGACCATCCTGTTGATGGCCGCTGCCACCACGTTGATCGGTCTGCTGCCCACCTACGCCGCCATCGGCGTCACGGCGCCGATTCTGTTGTCGCTGATCCGCTGTGCCCAGGGCTTCTCCGCCGGCGGTGAATATGCCGGTGCCTGTGCTTATCTGATGGAGCACGCGCCGAGTGACAAACGCGCCTGGTATGGCAGCTTCGTGCCGGTGTCGACGTTTTCCGCTTTCGCCGCCGCCGCCGTGGTGGCCTATGCCCTTGAGGCGTCATTGTCCGCCGAAGCCATGGGCAGTTGGGGCTGGCGCCTGCCGTTCCTGATCGCCGCGCCTCTCGGCCTGGTGGGCCTTTACCTGCGCTGGAAGCTGGACGAGACGCCTGCCTTCCAGGCCGTGAAGGAAGAGCACGCCGTCGCCCACTCCCCGCTCAAGGAAACCTTGCGCAACCATGGTGCGGCGATCTGCTGCCTGGGCGCTTTTGTGTCACTGACGGCGTTGTCGTTTTATATGTTCACCACCTACTTCGCGACGTACCTGCAAGTAGCGGGCGGGCTGAACCGGGCGATAGCGTTACTGGTGTCGCTGATCGCATTGATTTTCGCGGCGGCGATCTGCCCGCTGGCGGGGCTGTATTCGGACCGGGTCGGGCGGCGCGTCACGGTGATGACTGCCTGTGTGTTGTTGATCGTGGTGGTGTATCCGTCGTTCCTGATGGCCAGCTCCGGTTCGTTTGCGGCGTCGATTGTCGGCGTGATGTTGTTGGCGGTTGGGGCGGTGCTGTGCGGCGTGGTCACGGCGGCCTTGCTCTCGGAGACCTTCCCGACCCGTACGCGCTATACCGCTTCGGCGATCACCTACAACATGGCGTACACGATCTTCGGCGGCACCGCGCCGCTGGTGGCGACATGGTTGATCAGCACCACGGGCAGCAACCTGTCACCGGCGTTTTACCTGATTGCCGTGGCGTTGCTGGCACTGGCCGGTGGGTTGGCGTTGCCGGAGACGTCGCGGATGTCCTTGCACGACGTGGGTGGTGAGCAAACAAGCACCGCACCTTTGCTTTCACGGTAAACGGCAGGAGGATGAACGCCGCTGGACGCAGGTAGGATCAGTTCGACACCTGCCTGCTGCCGCATCCAGACCATCAACAGCGTTTTCTGCAGGCGCCGCAGTGAACCCTTTGGTGCGCATCTGCTAAACCGCCGCAGCCATGCGCGCTCTAGAACCCCAGGCGAACGTCACGACCATCAGCAACCCCATGCCCGCCATCGCCGCGCCGGCCAGGGAAATCGCCGGGTAGCCCAGCCCTGCGTTGATCACTGCTCCCCCCACCGCTGCACCAATCGCGTTGCCGAAGTTGAAGGCGCCGATGTTCACGGCCGAGGCCAGGTTCGGCGCATCTTTGGCCGCTTCCATCACACGCATCTGCAACGGCGGCACAACGGCGAAGCTGGCGATACCCCAGATGAGGATGCTCACCGCTGCCGGTATCGGCCAACGCATCAGGAATGCAAAGGCCAGCAGGACCAGAATCAGTGCGCTCAGCGAGACGATCAGGGTCCGGTCGATCGAGCGATCTGCCGCCTTGCCACCCCATACATTGCCCAGGGTCAACCCGACGCCGAACAGCACCAGCATGGCCGTGATAAAGGGGGTAGACGCATGGGTCTCGTTGCTCAGGATCGGCGCGATGTAGGTAAACACGGTGAACATAGCACCGGAACCCACCACGGTCAGGGCCAGAGCCGCCAGTACCGAACCACGCCCCAGCACCTTGATTTCGGCCAGCACACCGTCGCTTTTCGGCAGCGGCAGGTCAGGCAGCGCGAACCACAGCGCGACCATGGTCACCAGGCCCAGTCCGCCAATGCCCCAGAACGCCGTACGCCAGCCAAGCAGTTCACCAAACCAGGTCGCCAGTGGCACGCCACCAATGGTCGCCAGGGTCAGGCCCATAAACATCGCGGCGACGGCTCCGGCGCGCTTGTCCGGCGCGACCACACTGGCCGCGACGATGGAACCGACACCAAAAAACGCGCCGTGGTTGAGCGAAGTGATGACGCGGGCAATCAACAGATCGTAATAGCCGGTTGCAAGCGCCGACATCACGTTACCCAGGGTGAAAATGGCCATAAGCCCGACCAGCAAGTGACGACGGGGAATCTTGCCAGTGGTCAAGATCATCAGTGGCGCACCGAACAATACCCCCAGGGCGTAGGCGCTGACCAACAGCCCCGCAGTGGGAATCGAAACGCCCAGGTCATTGGCGATGGTGGGCAACATGCCCATGGGCGCGAACTCAGTGACGCCGATGCCAAAGGCACCGACAGCAAGGGCTACAAGGGGTGGATTGATACGCATGGAAGACTCCTCATTTATGCCGCAAATGCTACGATCAACGCTTTGACGGCACTAGACCGTTTAATTGGCAATCACCTTTGCGCGCGAGGCAAAAATGGATTTCAACGGCAGATCGGGTGAGATGGCGGTATTCGCGATGGTGGCGCAGGAAGGCAGCTTGTCGGCAGCAGCGCGGGCATTACGATTGACGCCCTCGGCCGTCAGCCGCGTCATCGCACGCACAGAACAACGCCTGGGCACCCGTCTGTTGATTCGTACGACCCGCGCCCTCGCCTTCACAGCCGAAGGCGAGGCGTACCTTCGCGGCGCCCGGCGCATCCTGGCCGACATGGCGGAAGTCGAAGACGCCATCGCCGACCAGGGCGCGCCCAAAGGCCGGCTGCGGGTCAGTGCGGCCCTGGGCCACGGCCGCATGGCCATCGTGCCGTTGGTGGCGGCGTTCAGCGCCCGCTACCCAAACATTGTGGTGGACCTGACCTTGGGCGACGAAGTGGTCGACATCCTCGGCGGCCAGGCTGACGTGGCGATCCGCTTTGGCGACCTGCCAGACAGCCCGCTGACCGCGCGGCGCATCGGCGACACCGGCCAGGTCCTGGTGGCGTCGCCGGAGTACCTTGCGCAACACGGCACGCCTCTGGAACCCAACGACTTGCTGCGCCACAACTGCCTGCGCTTCAACTTCCGCCGCGCCCAATCCGACTGGCCCTTCGCCCGTGACGGTAGGGAGTTTTCCCTGAAGATAAACGGCAATATCGAATGCAGCAGTGGCGAAGCCCTCGCTCAACTGGCGCGATTAGGCGCCGGTATCGCACGCATCGGCGAGTTCACGGTTGCACAAGACCTGCAACGCGGTCACCTGGTGCCCCTGCTGGAATCCTGGAACCCCGGCGACCGGGAGCCGATCCACGTGGTGTTTGTCGGCGGTGCGAGCATGCCGGCGCGGATCCGCGTGTTTGTGGACTTTTTGCTGGAGCATCACCGGCTATAAACGTGCAGGCTTGTGCAGCCGCTCAAGCACCTCGTCAGCCGCCTCGCGCCATGCCTGCGTCGCGCCTGTGTTTCTCAACACCGCCAACCCGGCCGCCGTAAAGGTGCCCGGTGTGGCAATGGCGCTACCCAATGCTGCCAGACTCGCGGATGGCTGGTGGCGGGCGCTGGCCAGACAGTCTTGCAGGTTGCCCATCACCAGTTGGGCGGCCTGGTCCTTGGACAGGCCTTTGTCGGTAAACCACTGCTGAAGATCACTCAGGAAGAAATAGAACCAGCCGCTCATGCAGGCCGCGACAGTGGCCAGTTCGAACGCCTCTTCCTCGTCCAATACAACCAATGAACCGAGCGCGCCCAGCAGCGTTGCATGGGGTTCGCCACCGGGCGTGACCACCACGGTCGCCTGGTTGATCTGCGCGGCATAGGACAGCATGGCGCGCACCACACGCGCTTGCGGGAACCGGCGTTGAAGCTCGGTCAGCTTCAATCCCGCCACCAGCGACACCAGCGTTTGCTCAGGTCTGAGCTGCACTTCATTCGAAAGCTGATCGACCACCTCCGGGCGCACGCCCAGGACCAACAAGTCCGCCCCATCGACAACCTGTTGATTGTCAGCCATCACCTCACAGTCCCACTGTTCAGCGAGTTGCTGCGCACGTTGGTGGTTACGCGGGGACAGCAGCACCCGCCCGCCAAACTCGCTGCGCCGCAGGCCGATCACCACCTTTTCCGTCAGCTCACCGACGCCCAGGATTCCAATCTTCAGCACGCTGTCCGCTCCGATTAATTCTGTAGTCGAGTGCATCATAGGCACGATTGCTGTCTTCATGCAGGCAGGCGTTCACGCTACACTCGCCGCTCTTAACATCGGCCAGGAAGGCAAGCATGAGCACTCAAGGGAAAGACCGGCAAATCGACAACATCGAATTCAACGTCAGCGATATTGCCCGCAGCAAAGCCTTCTACGGCGGCGCGTTCGGCTGGACGTTTGTCGATTACGGCCCCACCTATACCGAGTTCAGCGATGGGCGTCTGACTGGCGGGTTCACCTCGGGGGAGCCGGTTCGGCCGGGTGGGCCTCTGGTCATTTTGTACGCCGATGACCTCGAGGCCACGCAGCAGCGACTCAAAAGCCTGGGGGCTGTCATCACCCGCGAGACATTTTCGTTCCCTGGTGGACGCAGGTTCCACTTTACCGATCCGGATGGCTATGAACTGGCGGTGTGGAACGCTGATCAATAGGTCTCTTTGCGAGATCGGGGCGTCGCTGTCGGCTGCGGCTACCGCCCCTTTTTACGTATCAATCGACCTTTATGACGACCTTCCCGAACGCACCTTTGGCCAGATGCTCATAAGCTTCACGCGCTTTTTCGAACGGGTACACCTTATCGATCACGGGACGAATACCGTGTCGTTCAAGGAACACATTCATCCGGTCGAAAGATGAGCGTGGCGCCACGGCAATACCGCGAAGGGTGGTCTGACGGAATATAAGCGGCATCAGGTTGAGTTCCACGGTCTGCCCCGTCAAAAAGCCGATCTGTGCAATACGTCCGGAGGCCTTGGTTGCTACGACCGATTGGTTGATGCCGCTGCCACCGGCCACATCGAGCAGCAGATCGACACCTTTGCCATCAGTGAGTCCAAGCACCTCATCCGCCCAGTTCGGCGAGGTTCGGTAATTGATGCCCGCGACCGCGCCCAAACGTTTTACCGCTTGAAGATTCTCGTCACTGCTCGACGTTGCGATCACTTTCGCCCCCAGCGCTGTTGCGATCTGCACCGCAAATATAGACACGCCCCCGGTACCCTGGACCAACACAGTTTGACCCGGCTGGATGTGCCCGAAGTCGACCAGCGAGTACCAGGCGGTCAGTGCCGCGATCGGCAGCGTGGCCGCCTCCTCATCGGTCATGTTGGCGGGCGCGGCCACGGCACTGTCTTCGTGGATGATCATGTAATCAGCCAATCCGCCAGGCAATGGCGAGCCGAAACAATAGTCCGGTTCGTTTGGCCCTGGCTCGCCATCCAGCCAGCGCGAGTAGAGGTGCGAGTTGACCCGGCCGCCTATGTTGAAGCGCGTGACGCCGGCACCGACTGCGACCACGGTGCCGGCCGCGTCGCTGACCGGGATCAGCAGCTTGGGCACCTTGTGCGGCTCGTAGATACCATCAACGATGGCCTTGTCGCGAAAGTTCAGCGACACCGCGCCGACCTTTACCAGAAGCTCGCCCGCCTTGGGTTGAGGGGTCGGTACCTCTGCGAGTTGCAGGTTGTCCAATCCGAAATCTTTTAACTGCCAGGCTCTCATGATGAATCTCCCACTCCACTTAATGGTTGCCAACCGAGGCCGGTTCGCCTTGGACACATCTTTCGTGATTAGAGACGCGCAATAAATGCACTGGAAAAGACATGATTGTTCTATTCTTTAGCAACAATCATTGGCAGCGCTTCGTTTCACTCGGGCGCATCGGAGACATCATGGAATTGCTGCAATCGATGCGACTATTCGCCCGCCTGGCCGAACTCGGCAGCTTCACAAAAGCAGCCGAATCGCTGGACATCGGTCGACCCCAGGTCACTCGATATATCCAGGAACTGGAGACGTCATTGGGCGTGCGCCTGTTCCAGCGCACCACGCGAAAGGTCGCACTGACCGCCGAGGGCGAGCGGTTCTATGAACGCGTGCAGGACATTCTTGCGCAGATCTCCGCTGCGACCACGATGTTCGACCGCGGCGGAGCGACACTCGTGGGCCGTCTGCGCATTGATATTCCCACGGCTTTCGCGCAAATGGAGTTCATCAAAAGTCTCAAAGGATTCACCGCTGCGTTCCCGGGTATCAACATCGTGCTGGGCGCCACCGACCGAGCCGTTGACCTGATAGGCGAAGGCATCGATTGTGCGTTGCGTATCGGTGATTTGCCGGACTCGACCCTGATCGCCCGCCCTATCGCATTGGCAACCATGGTGACCTGCGCAGCCCCTGAGTACTTGCACACCCAAGGCCTGCCTGAAACGCTCGACGATCTGGCCGCCCACCGAGGCGTCAACTTTTTATCCGGGCAGAGCAACAGGACACTGCCTTGGCACTTTTCAGTCAACGGACAGAGCCGGACATTTATCAGTAATGCCGGCATCACCGTCACCGAGTCGAACGCGTATGTGCAGTGCGGCGTGTCCGGCTTCGGCATCATCCAGGCGCCCGGTATAACCGTTGCCGAGCATCTGGACAGCGGCGCTTTGGTGGAGATATTAAGGCCCTATCGGCCAGCCCCTCGCCCGGTGTCGCTGCTGTACCCAAGCCGAACTCACTTGGCGCCCCAGGTGCAGGTTTTTATCGATTGGCTGCAGAAGCATTTCCCGCAGTTGCATGCTGCGTGGCTGGAGACCCCCACCCCTCTGCGCCTCTAGCCGTAAACCTAGCCGCCGGTGAGTTCAATTTGAACGCAAGCCAAGGCGCGCCCTTCATAGTATGGTTGCGCCCACCAACCATCACAGGACTTGAAGGTTACCCATGCGTTCTCTCTTTCCCCTGGCCCTCAGCTTGACGCTACTCGGCTGCGCCACCACCAAAACCGACGTGCGTAACGAAACCCAAATCAGCCAATACGACCCGGCCAACTCGGCCCGAATCCGGTTTATTACGGGTGACACCACCAACGCGGGTTTCCTCAGCGGCCAGACGTGCGAGATGTTTTACAACAAGTCCCTGCTGACCCAAACACCCGAAGAAGCTGGGTGGCAAAAAGCCCATATCGACTCGGCGGGGCTCTACCCGTTCAGGACCACCGACAGCCAGAACAGCGTGATTGGCATGCCTGCCAGCAAGGCAAGCAAAGCCATCAACCAGTCACCCAAAGTGTTTGACGAGCACGTCATTCCAGCGGGTAAACCCTTTATTGCAGGGTTCGCCATGGGCGGTTCGCAAATGTCCTGTTTTCCCGCGCCTGTCACACTCATTCCCGAGCCCGGTAAAGACTATGAAATGGAACTTCAGATGCTCAAAATCAGCACGTTCAAGGGAGGTTGCGTGATTGCCGTTCGCCAACTCTCGGTTCAGGGCAATGCCACTGTTGAAACACCGCTGAGGCCGCAGGTGTGTGCCAAGACGCCATCGGGTTGGTACACCGTCAATCCAGCACCTTTGCCCTGATAGGCCACAGTGGGACGAAATAGTCGTCCTATTTGTAGGGCAGCTTCCTGACCTGGAGCGAGGTTTGTATTCATGGAAGAAAAGATGCGGATTTACATCACAGGCGCTTCGTGTGCGGGCGTGACGACGCTGGGCCGAAACATCTCCACTCGGCTCGGTATCGGGCAGGTCGATGTCGACGATTACTACTGGATGCCCACAAACCCTCCATTCACAACAAAGCGACCTCCCGGCGACCGCGTTGCCCTGATGCAACAAGCACTCGGTGACGACAACTGGGTGCTGACCGGTTCGTGCATGATCTGGGGCGATGCGTTGATCGCCGATGCTGACTTGATTGTGTTTGTGGTCACACCCACGCCCGTTCGCCTCGAACGGTTGGCGGCCCGCGAAAAGGCCCGCTTTGGCGATCGGATCACACCCGGTGGTGATATGCATGCGATACACGCGGCCTTCCGGGAATGGGCTTCGCAATACGACGACCCGAATTTCTCAGGGCGCAACCGGGCGTGGCACGAATCATGGCTGTCACAGCAGACGGTACCGGTCTTACAGATTAACGGGATGCGCAGTGCTGAACAGATGGCCGCTGAAGTCGCTCAGGCGGTGTCGCAAATGCCGAAACAGCTCAAAACATGAACGGCTGAGACTGTCCAACGACTTCCACTCCCCTTATCCTCACACCTCCCCGCACCCGCGAACCCGGAGCCGCCATGGACCTCGCCACCCTCGCCCTCTTTCTCCCCGGCGGTGGTGTTGCAGACGTCGGAGTTGTTGTTCTACGGGATCAAGATTCTGGGAGCGGCGTAACTGTTTTACCTGGCGTTGCAGTTGTGGCGCGCGAATCCCGAGGCTGAGGCGCAGGCGAGTACGGCCAAGGTCGGTTTGTGGGCATTGGCACGGCAGGGATTTTTAGTGGCGGCGGGCAAGCCAGGCGATGCTCAATATAAACTTGTATGACAGACTACTTTCGGCCCTTTACGGCCGTTGAAGTAGGCAATCGCCTGGCTTACATTCGCTTAAAACCCGGGTTAAATTATTTAAACCCTATCATTTATGCATGCGCTATCGACTCGATAGAAATTCTATTGTGTTGTCTCGTTCAGCTGTTGATTACTATCAAAAAACCAGCCTCCGCCTTAAAAAAGGTCATTTATCAGGACAATAAAATAAAAATTATAGTTATGGGTTTTTCTTCCGACACAGTACTCGCACCAAGCCTGATTGGATAACCAATTAATAATTTTCGAGAGTCTTATGGACACATTACGTAGAACCAAGCTTTCCTCGCGACTGATTTCTGCTTTTTTAGTGTGCGCAATGATCACCTTAGGAGTGGGATTCTTAGGCTATTCAGGTATCACTAAGCAAAAAGAAGCAATAGAAGGCATTGTAAGCAATAATTTAATTTCTGTTTATAATACAGCTAATGCCCGCGCAAGTGTTTTTTCGTACTCCAGATCTTTACACGCTGCTCTACTCTACAAGTACGCAAAAGAAGATCTTAAATTTGACACTGCTGTTCAATCCATGTCTGAAAACGAGAAAGAGGCTGACCGACTTTTCAAGGAGTACCGACAGACTCCTCTCGCTGATGACGAGCGTGCGGCAGGTGATCAGTTCGAAAAAAACTGGCCAGCCTATTTGCAGGATGCACGCACAGTGATCGAATTAGCTAAGGCAGGTGATATTGATGGCGCTACCAAGATTTTCCAGGAGAAAGTCTCGCCGGCATTCAAGGGAGTAAGTGATAATCTTCAAGTTATTGTTGCTTCCAACTATCGCCAAAGCGGTGAGGTAGCAGATGCAGCAAAGGCCGAGACAAAGAGTGCTTACTGGATATTGGGTATAGGTGTAATAATTGCCTTCCTAGCAGCCATCGCTTTGGGACTGATTATCACACGTTCAATCACTCTTCCTCTATCCATCGCGTTGCGAAGCGCTGAGGAAGTGGCTGATGGTGACCTTTCTAAACACATTGTAATCAGTGGACGAGATGAAGTCGGTGTACTGCTGAGCGCACTCGATAAAATGCAGAATAACCTACGAACTACGGTAAGCGAAATTGGCAGCGCTGCTGACCAATTGGCCTCTGCATCTGAAGAGCTAAACGCGGTTACTGAAGAAAGCTCACGCGGCCTGACGCGGCAGAATGATGAGATTCAGCAAGCTGCGACGGCGGTGAACGAAATGACTGCAGCCGTGGATGAAGTCGCCAGAAATGCGGCGGGTGCCTCTGAAGCCTCAGAGCAAGCCAGCCGCAATGCTGTAGAAGGTCGTGATCAGGTACGCAGAGCTGTTAATTCAGTTGGATTGATGGCGGATGAGATTTCAAATTCAACTGCCAAAGTTGAGGTGCTTGCCACCCGCATCAACGAGATCACTAAAGTTCTTGATGTGATCAGAGCCATTGCCGAGCAGACTAACCTCTTGGCCTTGAACGCAGCCATCGAAGCGGCCAGGGCGGGTGAGCAAGGGCGTGGGTTCGCTGTTGTAGCGGATGAGGTGCGCGCTCTTGCCCATAGGACCCAAGCATCGACGGCGGACATTGAATCGATGATGCAACAGGTGCGCTCTGGAGCTGATGAAGCCGTCTTCGCGATGAATAAAAGTAAAGAGCTGGCAGCCGATACGCGGGCGCAGTCCGTGGAGGCTGGCCAGGCTCTTGAACGAATCACCGAGGGTGTTTCAACCATCAGTGAAAGGAACCTCGTGATCGCAAGTGCCGCTGAAGAACAGGCTCAGGTTGCACGTGAGGTTGATCGTAATCTGATAAACATTCAGGACCTTTCAACACAAACAGCGGCCGGAGCACATCAAACCAATGCTTCAAGCTACGAATTGTCGCGCTTGGCCACATCCTTTGGCGTGTTGATTAGTCGATTTAAAGTTTGAGTAATGAACGGTCCTTTCTGTTCCGCTCATACTCGTCTCGGATAAGCCCCACTAACCAGCAAATTGCTGCCTGTCGTAAAGGGCCGGTAGCGGTTGCTTGCATACGTCCGCTTATGGCCGATTGCTGCCTGTCGTGAGGGGCAGCAAGCGGCCAAAAGCAACTGATCGGTATTGGGTGTGGAAAATTTCTTTGAGGGAAAACCCTCATTGCTGGGCCTGCGTCACGCTATTAGCATTGATTTCGGCAATCGGCCCATTCGTAGGAGAAAACCATGACTACCTTGCAGAGTGACGACAAGCGCCCTACTCCGGATCGGGCGGAGGACAATGCCTTTTTCCCCTCTCCATACTCGCTAAGCCAATTTACCTCGCCAAAATCTGATTTGAGTGACGCGGATTACCCTAATCCTTACCAAGGGGGCCGCTGGAAGATTTTGCTGATCGGCGCCGACGAGCGCTATTTACTGACCGATAACGGCACCATGTTTTCCACCGGTAATCACCCGGTCGAGACGTTGCTACCCATGTACCACCTCCACAAAGCCGGTTTCGCGTTCGACGTTGCGACTCTGTCAGGCAATCCGGTGAAGTTCGAGTTCTGGGCCATGCCTTCCGAAGATACCGAGGTAAAGAATTTCTACGCCAAATACCGCGAACAGTTCAAAACACCCTTGAAGCTTTCCGATGTGGTCGAAAAGGCTCTGGGAGAGGATTCGGATTACATCGGCGTTTTTATACCTGGCGGGCACGGCGCGCTGATTGGATTGCCGGAGAGTGCCGACGTGAAAGCGGCATTGCATTGGGCAATCACCAACGACAAATTTGTGATTTCCCTATGTCACGGCCCAGCAGCAATGCTCGCGGCGGGCATTGGCGAGTCGAGGAACACCTACATTTTCAACGGCTACAAGATCTGCGCATTTCCAGACAGTCTCGACGCAAAGACGCCCGACATCGGTTATATGCCTGGGCATCTGACCTGGAAATTTGGTGAGCAATTGAAAGCCCTGGGAGTTGAGATCGTCAATCAGGATATTTCAGGTGCAACGCTCCAAGACCGCAAGCTGCTGACCGGCGACAGCCCATTGGCAGGCAATAATCTGGGCAAGTTGGCAGCTCAAGCATTGTTGAAAGAGGTCGCATCGGAGTGAGCGAATGGCCGGCCGAAACGGCGATGCGAGCTGCTCTGGAGATAGAGTCGGCGCGAACGCTCGAATCAATCAAGAAAGCCGTCAGGGGTTTCGCCACACCCTACGGCTATGATCGATTCGTGCTGTTTTCTGCATCGACGGCAAGTGAAGAAGTGGTTGAGCATATCTACTGGGTCGAAGGCAATTGGTTCGATAACGGTCAAGCGGTGGATGCCGAGACTTATGTTCGACATTGTCCGGTAACTCGCCACCTTCTTAATGCTCGGCAATCCTTCTTCTGGCAGAAAGAGCAAGTCAAGGGAGAAGAGCGTTACCGGGTGATTCGTTCTCCAGGTGAACCAGGGATTCAGGGGTTACAGGTGCCAGTTTTCGGCCCGCAAGGGCTTGAGGGCGCGATGAGCTTGGGGGGGGAGCCGGTGGATGGAAGCGCGCGGGTTCGCTTGGGACTCAGCCTAGTTGCGACGGCCGCTTTTTTCGCAGCTCGGCGGTTGCTTGAGGCTCCACTGGACGAAGCGTTAAGAAGCCTTTCCCCGCGAGAGCGCAAAGTCCTGGAATGGACGGCTGCAGGAAGACGGCAAGCGGATATTGCAGCAACTCTCGGTTTGTCGGAGCGTACGGTTGAAAATCACCTGCGCTCAGCGCGCCGACGTCTAGGCGTGACGACGACGGCACAAGCCATCAGGATGGCCATCCGTAACGGCGAAATCGATGGTTAACAACGCGGCGAGATCGAGTAGTGGACGGTTTGGACCTCCGAGTAATTTCCTTAATCGGCTGATCTGAATGTCGGCTATTGGCCGAAAGCAGCCAAAGCGGACATTCGTGTGTATCAACGCCTAGTCGCTGGGCGCGGTAACCAGGGTGTTGTCAGATACCGAAAATGCGTGAGTCTGAAGGGAGTCGCAAAGCTCTGACAGAAGCGCCAGAAAAACATTGAAGGATGAGTCGGACCAATCTGTGCCGAATCTGAGTGATAAATGGATGGACGTCACCGGTTTTCCTGAATGGCTTCCTTCAACCGTGAATGACTCATCCTTTGCGAATATCCCTTGAATACACCCAGGAAACACCTGCGCCAGAGATCTGAGGACCGATGCTTCATCCCCGATTTCAAGCACTTCATCGACGTTTGCCAAATCATCAGTGCCAGGCCCCATCGGCTTTAAGATGATGATGTCGTAGCTCATGCGCTTTCTTTACTCCATCCCGTGCGTGTGACTCATGATACCTGCGAGAGGAGGTATGCGAATGTTGTCGATCAGTCATTGGCTTGCAGGTCTTCGCTTGAGGGCGAGAGCAGTCATGAATGGCAACGAGCGACCCGGAGCTGACGCTAAGGATTGCAGGCGGGCATAGTTTTCCCGCGCCTCCGTGTGCCGTTATGTTATGTAGTGCAAACATTTTTTTCGGTCAAAGGAATGGCTATGAACCCCTTGAGCTCACTCGTCGGCGTGATCGGCGCCACTTTGTCGCTGGTGACAGCATCACCTGCCCTGTCTGTGTCCCTGTCACCAGTAACGGTCAAACAGGGGCATATCTCCGTGCTGGTCGAAGGCTCGGGACCTGACATTGTATTGATTCCAGGATTGGCTTCGTCCTACGAAGTATGGGCTGATTTGGCATCCAGATTACGACAGACCCACCGTCTCCATCTCGTACAGGTAGCTGGCTTTGCCGGTTCGCCTGCCGTATCCGATCCAGACAGGAAAGTAGCAGCGCCCACAGCCGAGGCGATTGCTGAATATATCCGCAGCCAGCGCCTCGAGGCGCCGGACATCATCGGTCATTCGTTGGGTGGTGAGGTGGCATTGATGCTTGGCGCTCGTCATCCCGACCAGGTTGGACGCCTGATGATTGTCGATGCTCTGCCTTTTTATACGTTGCTGATCGCCCCCTCTGCGACCAGTGAAGCGGCTATCCCGCATGCAGCTGCGACGCGCGATGCGATGATAGCGGCAACACCTGAGCAGGCCGAAGCCATGCAGCATGCGTCCATCGCCCGACTCGTCAAAACTGAAGCGTTCAGGCCAAGCTTGGCTGCAGCGGGGATGAGCTCGGACCGAAAGACCGTAGCCGATGCCATGTACGAACTGATGGTCACTGACCTACGGCCTGAGCTTGGACGCATCAAGGCGCCGGTCGAGGTTGTCTATGCCTACGACCCGCTTTACGGTATCGATGCGTCCAACGTTGATGCAATGTACCGTAACGCCTATGTTTCGACCCCAAACATCAGCTTCCGGCGCATTGACGGAAGTTTTCACTTCATCATGCTCGATCAGTCAGAACTGTTCGCCGCTGCTGTCATCGAGTTCCTAAACCAGTGAGCGGCAGTATGGGGATTGCAACAGTGACGAATCGCCGCAAACGGGGAAGTGAATTCGTTACCGTGCTTGCGTGTCACTGACCGTCCGCTTTTGGCCGACTGCTGCCGGTTGTGAGGGGGAGGAAACGGCCAAAGGCTGCCTGTCGTAATCGCCCTATAGCTGTCATTAAATTGAGGTAACGAAGCGGGTTTCGAGGCCTACACTTACTGGCGGTAGCGCATTAATCAATACGACGGCGTCGTCGCCCTGGTTAAGGTAGATCAATGAGTCTCCGGTCTCGAACGTAACTCTGAATCCGGCCAGCCAAGGCTCTTGCCCGTTGAGAGAGTCAAGAATTCCCTCAACTGCGCAAATTTTTGTGTTCTCGAGGTGGGTTGCTGATAGACCTGCAAGTAGGTTTTCCCTATTCCAGGAGCAGGTCACGTTCGGCTCTATCTCGAAGGAAACCGGCGTATCAGAAGGCAACAAGTCCGCGCCTACTCTATCGCCATCACTCAAGAGATACATGGATAAAACTTCTCGCTCGCCAAAACGCCACTCTAGAGAACCTACGTATCCCAGATCTTTCTCGTCGTTGAAATAGTACTGATAGTGCAGCAGCACGCTCAGCCGCTTTCCCAAAAGCGAACGTGCGTTTTGCAGGTCTAGGGCAGCTCTTGTAGGGGATGGGGAGTGTCGGCTAGACATCGGGCACCTCATACAGGTGGGAAGAGAGGCAGATACTACACAAACGCCATTACGTCCGCTTCTGTCCGAAAGCTGTCGCTACCTACAGGCGACGGACCAAAGCTGATCGAGCTTCGTCGTATAACTCTGACTCATCATATCGCGGCGCATGCCCCAATCAGAATCTGCCGGCACACAAGCCGAGCGCAACGTTCCCCTACCCCATCGCTCATTGATCTGGTCCATGACCGTCATCACCCGAGTCGCCTCCGCCGGCTGTGATATAGCAAACAAATCATCGGTGTACTCTCCAGGCTGGCAGAGGTTCAGCAACATCACCTCAACCTTGCTGTACTTAAACCTAGTCGAAATATCCGATCAAGCGCACCCAGCGCCGCTTGAGTAAGCAGCCGCACGTCATCAGTGGGATATGGCATATCCACCACCACCCCATTGGCATACTTCGCCTCCTCCGGATTGAACATGCCAGTTCGAATGCACACGCGTACCTTCTTACACAGCGATTTCTGAGCGCGGAGCTTCTCAGAGGCACGCATCATGTAGGTGGCCACCGCCTCTCTTATTGGCGGCAGCTCTGTCAGCCTCATGCCGAACATGCGGCTGCAGCAGATCTCCTGCTTTGGAGGATCCGGCTCATCCAGTTCCAGGCAAGGCGTGCCGCCCAACTCCCTGGCAGTCTTCTCGATCACAATGCTGAACTTCTTACGGAGCGTCCAAGGATCGGCCTTAGCCAGGTCCATAGCCGACTTGATACCCATGGCATCAAGATGGAGTTTCATCTTTCGACCGACACCCCACACTTCCGCCACGTCCGTATTGCGTAGCACCCAGTCACGCTTAACCGGATCGGTGATGTTGACCACCCCACCGGTTTGGGATTGCAGGCGCTTCGCGGTGTGGTTTGCCAGCTTCGCCAGAGTCTTTGTGTGAGCGATACCAACACCGACAGGGATACCCGTGCAGCGAAGCACCTGGGCACGAATCTGCCGGCCTAAGGCATCCAACTCACCAATACCAGTCAGGTCGGCGGACGCCTCGTCGATGCTGTACACCTCAACCGCCGGCACCATCGCCTCGATCAGGCTCATCACGCGTTCGCTCATGTCGCCGTACAGCGCATAGTTGGAGGAGAACGGGACAATGCCGTGCTGCTTGAGCTTGTGCTTGATCTGGAAATACCGCTCTAGACTAAGCAGTCCTGGACAATATGACCCTATGTGCGGCTTTGTGCGCCACCATACTCTTACAACCTTCCAGTTGCCCCCAAAAGCCAATGCCGCTTATAGTCCGCCCCGTCGCCCACATGGCGATCAGGTTTGGCGACCTGACTATCGGATGCAAAAGCACTGCGCTCTTTTGTAGAGGCTGTTGCACACCTGCAAAGTTGTCTCAATGGCGGCTGTGCGCGGGAGACCTTCGGGTCTGCCGGGTTTTCCGATACCGGTTCGCCAACCTGCGTACAGCTGTCACCCTATCGTTTGGCGACGATTAAGTGACGGTTAATGACTGCACTTATCGGAGTTTTCAAAATGGAACGTTACATCCCTCTCACTGGAATCGATCTGGTCCCAGCCTCTCTGTTCATTGACTCAGAAGCGCCGCTCGATGTACTGCAAGCGATGGCAGATTACCGCATTCGCACCGTCACTCAGGTGTTGGAAAACATTGCCTTTCGCAGCGAGTTGGAAGCTGATTCCGTCGTGCTTTCTGACTTCGCGCAGTTGCTGGCTATCCCCTTGCGAGATGGCTGCGACCTGATGGATATCATTGGGCAACGCTTACGGGCTGAGGTTTGTACCACTGACGAAGTACCTGCAAGCCAAAGCTAAGTCGGCTCACACGCGTGGGTGCCATCGCAGCCCCCACGCGCACATTGTCCAACCACCCCACTCCCCCTTATCCTCACACCTCCCCGTCCGCCGCGAACCCGGAGCTGCCATGGACCTCGCCACCCTCGCCCTTTTCCTCCCCGCCTGCTTCGCCCTGAACATGGCGCCGGGCCCGAACAACCTGCTGTCCGTGAGCAATGCCACTCGCTATGGCTATCGCACCTCATGCCTTGCCGGTATCGGTCGCCTGCTGGCCTTTGCCGGCATGATAGCCCTCGCCTCTGCAGGCTTGGCGGTGGTGCTGCAGACGTCGGAGCTGTTGTTCTACGGGATCAAGATTCTGGGAGCGGCGTATCTGTTGTATCTGGCGTTGCAGTTGTGGCGCGCGAATCCCGAGGCCGAGGCGCAGGCAGGTACGGCCAAGGTCGGTTTGTGGGCACTGGCACGGCAGGAATTTTTAGTGGCGGCGGGCAATCCGAAGGCGATCCTGATCTTCACGGCCTTCCTGCCGCAATTCGTGGTGCCCGGCGAGCCGATCACGCCGCAGTTCGCGCTGCTGGGCGCGCTGTTCCTGGGACTGGAGTGGATCGCCATCAGTGCGTACGCCTATATGGGCCTGCATATGCGGCGCTGGTTTGCCGAGCCTCGGGGCAAGCGGATCTTCAATCGCTGCTGCGCCGGGTTGTTGTCGGCGGCGGCGTCGGTGTTGTTGATGGCGCGCAGGGCCTGAACGATGACTCGCGACGAACTCGCTGCCTTTTACCAAGGCTATATCGACTGTCTGAACCGTCAGGATTGGGAGCACTTGGGTGACTTCGTGCACCCGGACGTGACCTACAACGGCGAAGTCGTCGGCCTCGCCGGCTACCGCGCCATGCTGGAGCGGGATTTTCGCGAGATACCGGACCTGGTGTTCCGCATCCAGCTGCTGGTGGCCGACCCGCCGACCGTGGCCAGTCGCCTGAACTTCAAGGTCACGCCCAGGGGCGAGTTCTTCGGGTTGCCGATCAATGGACGCCAGGTGACGTTCGACGAAAATGTGTTCTATGAGGTGGTCGACGGCACGTTCGCCCACGTCTGGTCGGTGATCGACAAAGCGACCATCGCGCAACAACTGGGCGGCTAAACTCCACAGCGCCATTCTCACGTGGAGACCGATCATGCCCCACAAAAACACGCTCTGCCTCTGGTACAACGGCACCGCCCTTGAGGCCGCGACCTTCTATGCCCTGACCTTTCCGGACAGCCGGGTGAATGCCGTGCACCTGGCGCCCGGCGATTATCCGTCCGGCAAACAGGGCGATGTATTGACCGTGGACTTCACCGTCTTGGGCATCCCCTGCATTGGCCTCAACGGCGGGCCGATCTTCTCGCATACCGAGGCGTTTTCGTTCCAGGTGGCCACCGATGACCAGGCCGAAACCGACCGTTACTGGAATGCCATCGTCGGCAACGGCGGCCAGGAAAGCGCCTGCGGCTGGTGCAAGGACAAGTGGGGGCTGTCGTGGCAGATCACCCCACGCGTGCTGACCGATGCGGTGACCCACCCCGACCCGGCGACGGCAAAGCGCGCCTTTGACGCGATGATGACCATGAGAAAGATCGACATCGCGACGATTGAGGCGGCGATAGCGGCGGGCTAAGGCAGGGCATCCAGCATGGCGTTGGCCGCCAGGGCATGGACCTTGCGGGTGGGGTGCCATTCGTCCCAGTAATAATGCGCGTCGGGGTTGGCGCACACCGGTTCAGCCTCCGGATAAGTAGCCTGGCACGGCGTATCGAGGTCGGTGAAACCATGGGCTGTCGGGTTGGCGCGCAGTGTGTCGCTGAAAGCAAGGTGGTCGAAGTAGCTGACCTTCGCGGTACCGATCTGCGCCAGCACGGCCGGGAGTTTCTGCGCGAGCAACTGCTGGTATTTCTTCGCATTGTCGACTTGGTTGCCCTGCACCACCGCAGGCACATGGCTGAGGTCTGTGGTACCCACCACCATCACATGCCGGGCACCCGCTGCCACCAGTTGCTCAGTGGCTTTGCGGATATTCGCCAGGCTCGATTCGCTCAGTGCCTCAAGGGTTTGCGAGTGGGAGAAGTCGGCCCACTCGAAAAAGTCATTGGCCGAGATGAAGATGAAGTACAGCGCCTTGGGGTCGGCCTTGTGGGACTTGGCAGCCTGCAAGTGCTCGGCGACCTGCCCCAGGACGCCGGTGTCCTGGGAAGGCATTATCCAGGCGTAGTAATTGCCGTGGCCACTTTTGGCGCCGCCCACCGCGTAGTCGGTCAGCGGTGTGTGCAGAGCCTGGGCCAGGCCCTCGACGGCGGTCGGGCCGTTGCTCCAGCGCCCCTTCCAGTACAGCGGCCCAGGCAACGCCTGGGCGTCCTTTATGTTCTGTGCGGCGAGCTGTGTGGTGAGCGCTTCGCCCGCGCCGTTGTCGGAATAGCTGTCACCGAAGGCATACAGGTGATCGTAGGTCGAGGCGCCAAAGGCGGTCGAGGCGGACAGGCTCAGCAGAGCGGCCAAACACGCACGTCGGATCATTGCGTTTCTCCCGGAATGTCTGCACAGACTACCGGTTGGCGGCAACCACACAGGAACGATTGCGACGCGCACATATCCAGCGGCGGCCACATCACGGCTGTACAGCGACCACCCGGCTGGTTAGGCTTGGCGCCTGCAACATCCCGTTAAAGTTTCCGCGTCACCCGCCGTCACCCTGACATCCCGAATGGACTCAACGAGGCTCTCGTGCGTTTTATCACTCCGCTTTTGCTGATCGGTGGCATCGCCACCCTGGCCGGTTGTGCCACCCAGAAAACCCAGGTCGAAACCATGCTCGCCGGCGCCCTCGCCCAACCCCTGGTGGAAAACAGCATCGTGCGCGAAGGCGACGTGCTCAGCTTCGAGCTGTTGATGCCTGGCGATCCGGGCGCCCTGCGCCGCACGTTGCAAGTTGAGGCCGCCTGTTCCTCGCCGCAACTGCACCTGCTGTACCTGGATGGTTCGCAACGGGTCTACCCCGCCAGTGCCGGCCGCTACAGTTCGCCCCGCAGCTTGTCGCCGCAGTTGCGTGCAACCCTGGCCGCCAACCAGACCTTCGTCCGTGCCTGCGCCGAAACACCGAAGCCCGACTGGCGCCTGGTACAGACCAACGAGCGCGACAACCAGGTGCTGATCGACGCCAACAGTATCAAGAACGTCAACGGCGAAACGCGCTTCTGGGCCGCCTTCGATAACCCGACGGTGCTCAACGACCTGCCCTACAACGCCCCGTACGCGCAAAAACGCGAGCACTTTGCGGTGTCGTGCAAAGGCGGCACCTACAAGCAGTTGGCCGGCTACGACATGGATGCCAACAACCGCGTCAGCGACGGCCGGGTCGACAGTTTCCCTACGCCGCAGAACATCGCTGGCAGCAATGCCGACTACGAATTGCTGTTCAACAAAGTCTGCGTCAGCCCGGAAAAGATCGCCGCACTGCCCGCGTTCAAACCGCGCATGAAAGCGCCGGCCACCATTGCCCTGACCTCGGTGCAACCGGCGGTGCTGGCGGCCATCACCCAGTTGAACCTGGACAAGCCCACCCGCTCGTTCAAATACGTCCAGTTCGTGGGCACCAGCAACTACCGTGGCAAGACCAGCGATAACCAAAGCACGCAGTTCATCAGCCAGGACACACCAAGCGGCCAGTTGGCCCTGGCCACCCGTGGCGACGGCTATGAGAGCCAGGCCGTGAGCTGGCGCAACCTGTTCCACCTGGTGTCCAAAGCCACCTACGGCGGTTCGGGCATGGCGGAAAGCTCGACCCTGACCCAACTGAGCTTCACCGGTAACTGGAAGGCCCTGCCCGTGGGCGAGACCGTCACCTACACCACCGTACGCTCCAGCCTCAACAGCCTGATCGGCAGCAGCACCAACACGCAGACCAACCGTTGCCAGGTCGAGCGTGAACTGCCGGCCAGCGAACTCAACGCGAAACTGGCGGGCAGCGCCAAGGCATTGTCCTGCCGAACCGACGACGACAAGTACAAGCGCGTCAACCACCTGTACTTCCTGACCGACTACGCCTACTTCTTTGAATCGAGCACCGACAAGAACGAGTTTTTCTACTCTGACTCGCGTATCGATAAATTCGAATAAGCCCCGTTGACACACTCTGCAATATTCCATGAAGATGGAGGCCTTGCTCAGGGTGTGTCAGCTTATGTCCGCAATGCCTTCCGTTAACCGTTCCGTCATTGGCTTGATTGCCAAGGCGCAAGGTTGCGTTGCGCACGCCCTCAAATCGAAGAAACAGTCGCTCATGTGACCGGGGCGCGCTGTCCCGTCAGATGAGCTGACAGGACATTGAGCGCGACGGTCTACTCTCCCTTGCACAATTGCCCCTGCCCTTCTGACGGTGACTCAAGCGGTCAATCATCAGGAGAAAGTGCATGTCATCGTTTCAAGGTATCTGGGTTCCCGTGGTCACGCCGTTCCATGACGGCGCCATTGATTTCATTGGCCTGCACCGCCTGGTCAACCACCTGCTGGAAAAACACGTGGCCGGGATCATGGTGTGCACCACCACCGGCGAAGCGGCGTCGCTGAGTCGGCAGGAACAATTGGCGGTGCTCGATGCGGTGTTGCAATGGGTGCCGGCGCACCGCGTAGTGATGGGCCTGGCGGGCTATAACCAGATTGAGCTGCTGCACTTTCAGCGTGAAATCCTGCAACGCCCGGTGGCTGGGCTTTTGGTACCGGCGCCGAGTTACATCCGCCCGTCCCAGGCCGGCCTGGAAGCGTTCTTCCGCACCGTGGCCGATGCCTCCAGCGTACCGATCATTCTGTACGACATTCCCTACCGCACCGGCGCCATGTTCGAGCAGGCCACCTTGCTCAACATCGTCGCCCACGAACGCATCGTGGCGATCAAGGACTGTGGCGGCAACCTGGACAATACCCTCGCACTGCTGGCCAGCGGTGAGGTGGATGTGTTGTGTGGCGAAGACCTGCAGATCTTCAACGCGCTGTGCCTGGGCGCGACGGGCGCGATTGCAGCCTCGGCGCACGTCAACACGGAACAGTTCGTGGCGCTGTGCCAGCAAGTCCGCGACAACCAGTTGGCCGACGCGCGGGCAACGTTCATGCAGTTGGTGCCGCTGATCAACACGCTGTTCATGGAGCCCAACCCGGCACCGGTGAAAGCCGCCCTGGCCCTGCAAGGCTTGATCGGCAGCGAGTTGCGCGCACCGATGCAGGCAACCAGCGTGGCAGTTGTCGCCCGTTTGCGGCAGGTGCAGAACCTGCTCGGCTAATGCGCCAAAAACAGACAACGAGCGGACCGTCCGGTTGCGACCGGACCGATCCCGGCCTATCGTCGAACCCAGGCTTTGCCTTTTGCTGTCCAACCCATCCGTATTCAGGTGACGACATGCCCACGCTGCCCCGCCCCGCCGTGCTCGAACTGATCGGCAACACGCCGCTGGTTCGGGTCAGCCGGTTCGATACCGGCCCTTGCACGCTGTTTCTCAAACTCGAATCCCAGAACCCCGGTGGCTCCATCAAGGACCGCATCGGCCTGGCCATGATCGACGCCGCCGAACGCGATGGCCGCCTGCGCCCCGGTGGCACCATCATCGAAGCCACCGCCGGCAACACCGGCCTGGGCCTGGCGCTGGTCGGCCGGGCCAAGGGCTATCGGGTGGTACTGGTGGTGCCCGACAAGATGTCAACGGAAAAAGTACTGCACCTCAAGGCCATGGGCGCGGAGGTGCATATCACCCGCTCCGATGTGGGCAAGGGCCATCCCGAGTATTACCAGGACGTGGCCGCACGCCTGGCCAGGGATATTCCGGATTCGTTCTTCGCCGACCAGTTCAACAACCCCGCCAACCCCCTGGCCCACGAAACCAGCACCGCGCCGGAGATCTGGGCACAAACCCAGCACGATGTGGATGCGATCGTGGTGGGCGTCGGCTCGGCCGGCACCCTCACCGGCCTGACGCGCTTCTTCAAGCGCGTGCAACCGGCACTGCACATGGTGCTTGCCGACCCGGTGGGTTCGGTGATGGCCGAGTACAGCCGCAGCGGCAAGCTGGAAAAGCCAGGCTCCTGGGCGGTAGAAGGCATCGGCGAAGACTTCATCCCGTCGATTGCCGACCTGTCCAGCGTGCGACACGCCTATTCCATCAGCGATGAGGAAAGCTTCGATCACGCCCGGCAGTTGCTCAAGGCCGAGGGCATTCTCGGCGGTTCCTCCACCGGCACTCTGCTCGCCGCCGCCCTGCGTTATTGCCGCGAACAGAGCACGCCCAAGCGTGTGGTCACCTTTGTCTGCGACACCGGCACGCGATACCTGTCGAAGGTCTACAACGACCAATGGATGACCGACGCCGGCCTGTTGCACTACAAACACTACGGTGACCTGCGCGACCTGATTGCGCGGCGCTTCGAGGACGGCCGCGTGATCAGCGTGAGCCCCGACGACACCCTGCTCACCGCGTTCCAGCGCATGCGCCTGGCGGATGTCTCGCAACTACCGGTACTGGTGGACGGCCAGCAACTGGTCGGTGTGATCGACGAATCCGATATCCTGCTCGGCCTGCACCAGGACGCCAGCCACTTCACCCTGAACGTCGCCAGCGCCATGACCACGTCCCTGCAAACCCTGGCCCCCAGCGCCAGCCTCGCGCAGTTGCAAGCCGAGCTAGATCGCGGCCTGGTCGCCATCATTGCCGACGCGTCGGGCTTCCATGGCCTGATCACCCGCGTCGACCTGCTCAACCACCTACGGAGATCCCTTGCATGAGTCAGTCCGATAAAAGTGCGTTTGCCACCCGCGTGATCCATGCCGGGCAATCTCCCGACCCAACCACCGGCGCGCTGATGCCGCCGATCTATGCCAACTCCACCTACCTGCAAGACAGCCCCGGCGTGCACAAGGGCTTTGACTATGGTCGCTCCCACAACCCTACGCGGTTTGCCCTGGAACGCTGCGTGGCCGACCTGGAAGGCGGCAGCCAGGCGTTTGCCTTTGCCTCCGGGCTGGCGGCGATTTCGACGGTGTTGGAGTTGCTGGACGCCGGCGCCCATGTCGTGTCCGGCAATGATTTGTACGGCGGCACCTTCCGCCTGTTCGACAAGGTGCGCCAACGCAGCGCCGGGCACCGCTTCAGCTTTGTCGACCTGAGTGACCTGTCGGCCTTTGAAGCGAGTCTGCAGGACGACACGCGCATGGTCTGGGTCGAAACCCCGAGCAACCCGCTGCTGAGCCTCACCGACCTCAGCGCCATCGCACGCATCTGCCGCGCTCGCGGGATCATCTGCGTGGCCGACAACACCTTCGCCAGCCCGTGGATCCAGCGCCCGCTGGAGCTGGGCTTTGATGTGGTGGTGCACTCCACCACCAAATACCTCAACGGCCATTCCGATGTGATCGGCGGCATTGCCATCGTCGGCGACAACCCCGAACTGGCCGAACGCCTGGGCTTTTTGCAGAACTCGGTCGGCGCCATTGCCGGGCCCTTCGACGCCTTCCTCACCCTGCGTGGCGTGAAAACCCTGGCCCTGCGCATGGAGCGCCATTGCAGCAACGCCCTCGACCTGGCCACCTGGCTGGAACAACAGCCGCAAGTGGCGCGGGTTTACTACCCGGGCCTCGCGTCCCACCCGCAGCATGAACTGGCGCGCAAACAGATGCGGGGGTTTGGCGGGATGATTTCAATCGACCTGAACAGCGACCTGGCCGGCGCCAGGCGCTTCCTGGAAAACGTCAGGATCTTCGCCCTGGCCGAAAGCCTGGGTGGTGTGGAAAGCCTGATCGAACACCCGGCGATCATGACCCACGCCAGCATCCCGGCGGCGACGCGGGCGCAACTGGGAATTGGCGATGGGTTGGTGCGGTTGTCGGTGGGGGTTGAGGATGTGGAGGATCTGCGCGCGGACCTGGCGCAGGCCCTGGCGCTCATATAAACAGCTTGCCTTGATCTATGTGGCGAGCAGCCCGCTCGCCACAACAGGCCCGCTCACCACAGCACACCTGCTCAGCACAGCAAGCCAGATAGGCGTCAGGCCAAGGCGACCTTGGCCCGCGCCGCATGCAGCTTCTTGTAGCTGTCGATCAAGCGCAGATGCCGGTCCAACCCTTCCAGCTTCATGCTGGTCGGCGTCAGGCCATAAAAACGCACATCGCCCTTCACCGAGCCAATCACCGCATCCATCCGCTCATCGCCAAACATGCGGCGGAAGTTGGCTTCGTAGTCGGCCAGTTCCAGGTCGTCGTCCAGTTCCATCTCCAGCACCGCATTCATCGCCTGGTAGAACAGGCCGCGCTCGACGGTGTTGTCGTTGTATTGCAGGAACATCTCCACGCACTCCTTGGCCTCTTCATATTGTTGCAAGGCCAGGAAGATCAGCAGTTTCAGTTCCAGGATGGTCAGTTGGCCCCAGGCGGTGTTGTCGTCGAATTCGATGCCGATCAGGGTGGTGATATCCGTGTAGTCGTCCAGCTCGCTTTCGATCAGGCGCTCGACCAACGCCTGCAATTCTTCCTCGTCGAGGCGGTGCAGGTTGAGGATGTCCTCGCGGAAAAACAGCGCCTTGTTGGTGTTGTCCCAGATCAGGTCATCCACCGGGTAGATTTCCGAGTAGTCCGGCACGAGGATGCGGCAGGCGGTGGCGCCGAGGTGTTCGTACACGGCCATGTAGGACTCTTTGCCCATGCCTTCGAGAATGCCGAACAGGGTCGCGGCTTCCTGGGCATTCGAGTCTGCGCCTTCGCCAGTGAAGTCCCACTCGACGAATTCGTAATCCGACTGGGCACTGAAGAAGCGCCACGACACGACGCCGCTGGAGTCGATGAAGTGCTCGACAAAGTTGTTGGGTTCGGTCACCGCCTGGCCTTCGAAGGTCGGCTGCGGCAAGTCGTTCAGGCCTTCGAAGCTGCGGCCTTGCAGCAGTTCGGTAAGGCTGCGCTCCAGGGCCACTTCCAGGCTTGGGTGGGCGCCGAAGGACGCAAACACGCCGCCGGTGCGCGGGTTCATCAGGGTCACGCACATCACCGGGAATTCGCCGCCCAGGGAGGCGTCTTTGACCAACACCGGGAACCCCTGGGCTTCAAGGCCCTGGATGCCGGCGAGGATGCCGGGGTACTTGGCCAGCACCTGCGCCGGTACGTCCGGCAAGGCGAACTCGCCTTCGATGATTTCACGCTTCACGGCACGCTCGAAGATCTCCGACAGGCACTGCACCTGGGCTTCGGCCAGGGTGTTGCCGGCGCTCATGCCGTTGCTGAGGTAGAGGTTCTCGATCAGGTTGGACGGGAAGTACACCACTTCGCCATCCGACTGGCGCACGAACGGCAGCGAAACAATGCCGCGTTGTTCATTGCCGGAGTTGGTATCGAACAGGTGCGAACCGCGCAGTTCGCCGTCGCGGTTGTAGATTTTCAGGCAGTAGGCATCGAGGATCTCGCTCGGCAGCTCGTCGTTGGGGCCTGGCTGGAACCAGCGCTCATCCGGGTAATGCACGAACGGTGCGTTGGCCAGTTCCTCGCCCCAGAACTGATCGTTGTAGAAGAAATTGCAGTTGAGCCGCTCGATGAACTCGCCCAAGGCCGACGCCAGGGCGCCCTCCTTCGTCGCACCCTTGCCGTTGGTGAAGCACATCGGCGAATGCGCATCGCGGATGTGCAACGACCAGACGTTGGGCACGATATTGCGCCACGACGCGATCTCGATCTTCATGCCAAGGCCTGCGAGGATGCCGGACATGTTGGCGATGGTCTGTTCCAGCGGCAGGTCTTTGCCGGCGATATAGGTGCCGCCCTCGGAAGTCGAATTCGGCATCAGCAACGCCTGGGCATCGGCGTCGAGGTTCTCGACTTCTTCGATGACAAACTCAGGCCCGGCCTGTACCACTTTCTTGACGGTGCAGCGGTCGATGGAACGCAAAATGCCCTGGCGGTCCTTCTCGGAGATATCCGCCGGCAACTCGACCTGGATCTTGAAGATCTGGTTGTAGCGGTTTTCCGGGTCGACGATGTTGTTCTGCGACAGGCGAATATTGTCGGTGGGGATATTGCGCGTCTGGCAGTACAACTTCACGAAGTACGCCGCGCACAGCGCTGACGACGCCAGGAAGTAATCGAACGGCCCCGGTGCCGAGCCATCGCCTTTGTAGCGAATGGGCTGGTCGGCAATCACCGTGAAGTCATCGAACTTGGCTTCAAGCCGGAGGTTGTCGAGAAAGTTGACCTTGATTTCCATGGGGGCACACCAGAATAACGGCTAAACAAAAATGGCCGCCATTATGAGGTGTTTCACCGCGAAGTTTCAGGCTTTTGACCAATGGCTGGCGAATTGGCCAATGTGGATTAACCTTTTTGCGTTTGGCGCCGATGGACTGAGGGCAACCAGGGAGTAGTCGGAATGCGCAATAACCAGCCCGTAACACAGCGTGAGATTTCCCTCGCGCCTTCGCAAAAACTCATCTCCGCCACGGATGTCCGAGGGGTCATCACTTACTGCAACGACGCCTTTGTCGACATCAGCGGCTTTGAACGCGCCGACCTGATCGGCGCGCCGCAGAACATCGTGCGCCATCCGGATGTGCCGCCCGCCGTGTTTGCGCACATGTGGGGTGCACTCAAGCAAGGCCTGCCGTGGATGGGCATCGTCAAGAACCGCTCGAAAAACGGCGATCACTATTGGGTCAACGCCTACGTCACGCCGATCTTCGATGGCAGCCAGGTCGTCGGTTTCGAGTCGGTGCGGGTCAAGCCCACGGCCGATGAAATCCGCCGGGCCCAGGCCCTGTATCAACGGATCAGCCAAGGCAAACCGGCCGTCCCGCGCCAGGACGCCTGGCTGCCGGCCGCACTCGGTTGCGTGCCTTACGTGGCCACCGCAGTGGCCGGCAGCCTCGCCGGTCTGTTCTTCGACGCGCCGCTCGCAATTGCCGTGGCCGTCGCCGTCGCGGTGCCGGTGGGCGTGCTCTGCTCACGCTGGCGCCAAGGCAGCACACTGCGCCTGCTGCAGGGCGTAGAACCCTCGACTTCGGACGCCTTGATCGCCCAGATGTACAGCGACGCCAGCGGACCACAGGCGCGCCTGGAAACTGCGTTCCAAAGCCAGGCCGCGCGCCTGAAAACCTGCCTCACGCGCCTGCAGGACAGTGCCGAACAATTGAGCGCCCTGGCCGGGCAATCCGATCAGTTGGCCACCGCCAGCTCCAAGGGCCTGGACCGCCAGCGCGTCGAAACCGAACAGGTCTCGGCCGCCGTCAACCAAATGGCCGCCACTACCCAGGAAGTCGCCAGCCACGTCCAGCGCACGGCGGATGCCACCCAGCAAGCCAATGTGCTGACCGGGCGCGGCCGTGAAGTGGCACGGGACACCCGTGAGGCCATCGAACGTTTGTCCAGCGTGGTCAGCGAAACCGGCGCGACCGTAGCGCAACTGGCGCGGGACAGCGACGAAATCGGCAGCGTGGTGGACGTGATCAAGGCCATTGCCGACCAGACCAATCTGCTGGCCCTCAACGCCGCCATCGAAGCCGCGCGGGCCGGTGAGCAAGGCCGTGGCTTTGCCGTAGTCGCCGATGAAGTGCGCCAACTGGCACAGCGCACGTCCCAATCCACCACCCAGATCCACGGGCTGATTACCCAACTGCAGGCGTCGTCCAACAACGCCGTGCAAAGCATGGAGAACGGTCAACGCCAGGCCCAGGAAGGCGTGGCCTGGGTACTCGAAGCCGACCAGGCCCTGGTGGGCATCAGCGAGGCGGTGTCGCATATCACCGACATGACTACCCAGATCGCTGCCGCCACCGAGGAACAGAGCACGGTAGCCGAAGAGATCAGCCGCAACATCACCACCATCGCCGAACTGGCCGACCAGACGTCGACCCAGGCCCGTCAATCCACGGACCTGAGCAAGGAACTGACGAACACTGCGTCCACCCAGTATGCGTTGGTGGAGCGGTTCAACCGCTGAGCCTTCGCTGAACGCCTGGCTAGCCGGTTTGTTGTGGCTAGCCGGTGACCTGTGGCGAGCGGGCTTGCCCCGCGTTGGGCTGCATAGCAGCCCCAAAACCAGACACTGAGGAATACCTGACACATCGCAGCTCTCATTGATGGGGCTGCTGCGCAGCCCAACGCGGGGCAAGCCCGCTCGCCACAACAATCTCCTTCACTACAACATAGTATGCTTGGGTTCACCTCCACCCAATCACGAAGCCCGCCCATGTCCATCACGGATAACCTCCTCGCCTTCACCTTCGCCGCCACCCTGCTCACGCTCACACCCGGCCTCGATACAGCCCTGGTGCTCAGGACGGCGACGGTGGAAGGCAAGCGCCAGGCGCTGCAAGCTACGCTGGGCATCAACGCCGGCTGCCTGCTGTGGGGCGCAGCGGTTGCCTTCGGTCTGGGCGCACTGATCGCTGTGTCGGAAGTCGCCTTCAACCTGCTCAAGTACTGCGGCGCCGCGTACCTGGCCTGGCTGGGGTTGAACATGCTACTGCGTCCGCGCCGCTCACTGGCCAGCGCCGAGGTGCAGGGCAAGCCGGCCGGCAACTGGTTTATCAAGGGCATGCTGGGCAATGTGCTCAACCCCAAGGTGGGGATTTTCTATGTGTCGTTCCTGCCGCAGTTCACCCCCCAGGGCCAGCCGTTGATCCTGTGGACGTTCGGCCTGGTGGGCATCCATGTGCTGCTCGGCCTGGTGTGGTCACTGGTGTTGATGGGTGCCACGCAGCCGCTGTCCGGTTTCCTGCGCCGGGAAAAGGTCATCCAGTGGATGGACCGCACCACTGGAATGATCTTCATAGTGTTTGCAGCGCGGTTGGCATTCAGCAGGCGCTGAGCCGTATGGACAGTTCGATGTCATCGGCAAACGGTACAGACACGTAGCCGTTCTCCGGGGCGCGTACGTGGGCCAGGTATTCAGGGCAGTAATCGGTGTTGTCCGCCACCACCAGCGCGCCGGGGCGCAGGTGCTTTTCCACCAGGCCCAGCACGTCGCCATACAGCGTCTTGGCGCCGTCCAGCAGCAGCAAGTCCACACTGTCCGGCAGGTCGCTGGCCAGGGTGACCAGTGCGTCGCCTTCGCGGATATGGATCAAGTCACTCACCCCGCCTTCGATGAAGTGCTCACGCGCCAGGGCAATCTTCGAGGCTTCGAATTCGCTGCCGATCAGCACACCGCCGCCGTTGTCACGCAGCGCAGCGGCCAGGTGCAAGGTGGACAGGCCGAACGACGTGCCAAACTCCACAATCGCCCGCGCCTTGCTGCTGCGCGCCAGCAGGTAGAGCAGCTTGCCGGTGTCCCGCGAGACCGGCAGCCACAGGTCCTTGAGCAGCGAATACAGCGCCACGTATTCTGTCTTGCTGCGCATCAGCCGATCGCGTTCCTCCTTGGATACCGAGTTCACCAAGGGGCTGGTAGCGGCGCTGGCTTGGGTATAAAGACGTTCGATCAGGGGCGCCAAAGGCGCAGTGGTCAGACTCGACATAATGGATTTCCGTAGGGTTGGGGCTAAGATGCGACTCATTCGTCGCATTAAAAGTATGCGAGTGATTCCCATCCTTCGCTATTCGCATTCGCCCTGCTTACGGAGCCCCGTATGACCCGCCGTCAGCCCCCGTGTATTTCCACGCGCAAACAGCCACAACAGGCGCGTTCCACCGAGCTGGTGGCGGCGATTCTCGAAGCGGCTGTTCAGGTTTTGGCCAAGGAAGGCGCCACCCGTTTCACCACCGCTCGGGTCGCTGAAAAGGCCGGCGTGAGCGTAGGGTCGGTGTACCAATACTTCCCCAACAAAGCGGCGATTCTGTTCCGTTTGCAAAGTGATGAGTGGCAACAGACCACCCGGATGCTGCGCAACATCCTGGAGAAACACGATGAAGCGCCGCTGGATCGCCTGCGCACGTTGGTGCATGCCTTTATCCAGTCGGAATGCGAGGAAGCGCAGATGCGCGGGGCATTGAGCGATGCGGCGCCGCTCTATCGCGATGCACCGGAAGCGCTGGAAGTCAGGGCGGCGAGCCGGGAGACTTTCGACGCATTCATGCTGGAGTTACTGCCTCAGGTCTCCGAGCAGACGCGCGCGCTGGCCTGCGACTTGATTCTCACAACGCTCAGTTCGGTGGGTAAGGATTTTTCTTGCAGCCCACGCACGGCGCAAGAAATCGCTGTGTATGCCGAGGGGATGGCTGATATGTTTCGCGCTTATGTGAATGCGCTGAACCATCCCTGAAGCGCTCTCCCTCCAGCAAAGGACTGCCCATGAATTTCTTCAAGAAACTGTTCGGCTCGTCAAAAACAATCGATACCCCAGTGGTTGAAGTGGATTCGCCCGACCCCGACAGCGCCAACCTGGCCGCACGCCTGGCCAGCGCCGAATGCCTGGACCGTCACTGGCAGTCTGTGGGCACCGTCGAACAAGACGTCCTAGCCTACCTGATCAGCCCTAGCTTCACCGGCGGCCCTTACTGGCCGTCCACGCGCCAGGCCTACCGCGTGGTACGCCGCGCCAACAGCATCGTGCTGGCAACCGAAGGGTTATCCGACCCGTTCGACGATGCCGAAGGCCTCGGCAATGGCTTCGAAATGGAACTGTTCCTGGAAACCCCCGACATCCCCGAAAATGCCCGCGGCAACCTCGGACACGTCGACCCGCTACGCCATAGCTGGGCATTCGAACTGCTCGAACACGTCGCCAAAACCGTCGCCAACGCCGGCGGCATCACCCAGCAACTGGAAAGTCATGGCGTCCTCTCCCTGGAGCTGCCCGGTTTCAGCCAGTCGCACCTGATGAGCGATCAGTTGCCCAACTTGTTCGTCACCGCAGACGACGCCACCGGCGTCCTGCTGGGCGGACCCGCCCCGGACTTCCCTACCCGCCTCGACGACATGCCGCTCTCACCGGTGCAACTGGTGCCGGTGGTGTTGATCACGGCGGCGGAGCTTGAATATGTGCGTGAAGGTGGGCGCGCAGCGCGGGAGGATCTGGTGGCACGGTTGCAGGCGGCGGGGGTTGGGCATGTGAGTTGTGTTGGTCGGGAAAGTTTGGTTTAGGTGTTTTCATGGGGGGCGGAAATAGCTGCCTCTCGCGACAGGCATAAAACGGCCACACGGAGCCTGTCGGATGCCGCCGGGAAATCAGGGGCAATTCAGTGAGGCTGACTTGGGAACCACACATCAGGCTCTCCATACTGGCCTTCCATGGTGGTAAATAGAGCGCAAAATATGCCCGTCACACCCGATCTAAATTCCCCAGTCATTCTGGTCCCAGCTCAACAAGACGACCTGGACAATCTCGTAGCCATTCGAATTGAGGCTATGCGTGAAAGTCTGGAGCGTGTCGGGCGATTTGATCCGGTTCGCGCGCGAGAGCGGTTTCTTAGCGGTTTTGAAGCTCGCAACACACACTACATCGAGGTACTTGGAGAGAAGGTTGGTTTTGTAGTGGTCAAGCATCACCACAATGAACTCTTGCTCGACCACTTGTATGTGAGACCGAGCGCGCAAGGATCAGGTATAGGCTCTGTTGTTCTCACTCAGATTTTTAAAGTAGCGGATGCGGTTGCGCTCCCTATTAGAGTTGGAGCTCTCAAAGACAGCGCTTCGAATCGCTTTTATATCCGCCATGGCTTCCAATTCGTCGAAAGCAGTGAATTCGACAATTATTATGTTCGTCAGAGCGTTCCGGGGGTTGGCCCAGCTTGCTAGCTGGATGTGTCAACCCTGTTGTGCAGAAAAGGCCAACCGATACCTGACTTCCTCGAGTGTTGCACCGCCTCTCACCAGGTTGCGCTCAGTGCCAGGGTCTGCGACACAGCCCGCCCGGCGATAAAACCGTATAGCTCGTTCATTACGGCTCAACACCCAAAGTGTCAGGCCCTGATGGCCCTGCTCGCTCAGATACTCAACACCGGCCTTCCACAACGCCAGCCCCACGCCTGTTTGCCAGTACCCGGCCAACACATAGATGGCCATGACCTCACCGGTGTTGGCACCCGCAGCCTCCTCGTCACGGCTGGCACCGACCGATATCCAACCGACCACCTGCCCGTCCACCTCCGCGACCCAAACCTTGGGCTCGTCCGACTCAATCGAGCGCATCCAGAAGGATTCACGCTGCGCCAGGGTCGCTTGCAACCCGCTCAAATACTCGGCCGGCATCAGGTCACGGTAGGCGTCCTGCCAACTGCTGATATGCACCTGGGCAATGGCCCTTGCGTCGTCGGGTAATGCCTTGCGGATCATGCCGGTATTCCTTTTTCGAGCAATGGTCTTCCAGTAAACCCAAGCCTCATGACCGTTTGTATTCGCCGGGTGGCGACGGGGCTATCCGGCTTCGAACAAATCGCTGTCTGGGCGCCCAGGTTGGCTGATATGTTGCGAGCCTCACGAGCAAAGGGATGCACCATGCCACCGTTAGCCAGCAATGCCGCACTGCTGATCATCGACATGCAGCAAGGCATGAACCAGCCGAAGCTTGGGCGACGCAACAACCCCGGCGCCGAAGCGCAGATACAGCGCTTGCTGCAGGCGTGGCGGCAGTCCAACCGCACGGTGGTGCACATCCGCCACATATCCCGCTCGCCCGACTCGGTGTTCTGGCCGGGCCAACCGGGTTGCGAGTTCCAGCCGACCCTGCAACCGCTGGCGCATGAGCACGTGGTGGAAAAGAACGTCCCGGATGCTTTCACGGCCACGGGGCTGGAGCGCTGGCTGCATGTGCGTGGGATCCGCCAACTGGTGATCGTCGGCGTGATCACCAACAACTCGGTCGAGTCCACGGCACGTTCGGGCGGCAACCTGGGTTTTGAGGTGGCGGTGGTTGCCGACGCCTGCTACACCTTCGACCAGACCGATTTGTCCGGGCGCCTGTGGCCGGCCGAGGATGTGCATGCGCTGTCGCTGAGCAATCTGGCGATGGACTATGCCAAGGTTGTAGAGACCACTGAAATCCTGGATAGGTTGTGAGCATGACGCATCAGACCGGCAAGCGAATCGCCTTGCGCAGGTCTCCATGCTCGCTTTCGGCATGTGGCAGCGCATGCGTCCAGTCATAAAACGGCCCGCACGCGCCTCGATATCAGTTTATATGACGAACTGATCCAGAGTTATCAGGCCGACGGGCTTATCCCGGCGTGAACCAACAGATAGGCCTCCAGTTCCTCTCGTTGCCCGGACGTTACAATCGCGCCGATATACCCATCAGGCCGCACCAGCACCCACTCGCCAATCGCCAGTTGGTAGGCACGTTGAAACTGACCTTGCTCGTCAATCACATCTCCCTCAGGCCCAACGATATGGACCTGCACGCCCGGCCAAGCGGGCACTGAATCACGCGTGACGTCATACCCCAGCAGTGTCCAGTGCGTGCCCTGGAACAGATGGAACAGCCGCAGCGCCTGCCCGGCGGCACCTCGGACCGGCGCGTCCGGCGCCCGGTCGCCCGCTGCAATGCCGCTACGCACGGGGTGCTGCAACGCCAGTGAGGACTCGGGGTAGCCGATGTCCAGTTGATGAACTTCCCTGCCCCGGCGCAGTTCGCCGTGCTGCATTTCTCCCAGCAATCTGGTGGACAAACCGAGCACGGAGGCGGCCACCGGCCGGCGCTCTTCTTCATAGGTATCGAGTAAAGCCTCGGGGGCGCCCTGCACCACCGCTGCCAGCTTCCAGCCGAGGTTGTAGGCGTCCTGCACACTGGTGTTGAGGCCCTGGCCCCCGGTGGGCGGGTGGATATGCGCGGCGTCACCCACCAGCAGCACCCGGCGCAGGCAGTAGTGATCGGCCAGGCGTGCATTCATGGTGTAGGCCGATGACCAGCTCACGCTGTGCACCTGGACATCGGCGCGACCGGTGCGTTGGGCGATCAGTGCGGTGAGCCCTTCGGCGCTGAAGTCGATGTCGCCCTCGGCCGGGATCGGCCCCTGAAGCTGGAACAGGTCGGTGCCAGCCAGCGGACAGATCGCAATCTGGCGTTGCATATCCCCTTCGCCAAAGCGATGCCAGGCCTCACGCGTCAGGCCGGTAAGCACCCCATCCGCCACCAGGGCGCGCACGCCCAGGGTCTTGCCGGGGAAGCCGATAGCCAGCGCATGCCGGACAAAGCTGCGACCACCATCAGCCCCCACCAGCCAGCGGGCACGCAGGCTTTCTTCACCGCCCTGGCCGGCCAGCCTGGCGGTGACGCCATCGGCATCCTGTTCGAAGCCGACCAGCTCACAACCGAACTCAGGCCAGTGGCCCAGTTCAAGCAGGCGCTCGCGCATCACCTGTTCCGTCAGAAACTGCGGCACCATCAAGGGTTGCCGGTAGGGCTCGGCCGGTGTCGGCGCCTTGGATGCAGTGAATTCGGCATCGCTGTAGCTGCCATCGTCGCGGTAGCGCCGGTCAGTCGGATAGACTCCACCCACCGCCATCAAACGGTCGAGAATCCCCAGGTCCTCGAAGACTTCCTGGGACCTGGGCTGGATACCCTTGCCACGTGAGCCCTGGAATGGCTGGTGGTTTTTTTCGATCAGGCGGAAGCTGATGCCCCTTCTCGCCAGGTCGATCGCCAGGGTCAGGCCGGCGGCACCGGCACCGCAAATCAGTACATCGACAGCCAATTGCGCTTTCATATGGATCACCTATATGTGCAATACGCACATATTAAGAGAGGCCAACACCGTGTCAATTAAAAGCGTGCAAAAGGCACATATATCCGCCCAGCTGCGTGACCTGCATGGCTCGTTGGTCGAGATCGTAGGGGTGATGAACCGCCCTCAGCGCGACGAAGCAATGGTGCGCGAAGCCGGGATTTCCCTGGACCGCGCCCTGTTTCCGTTGCTGGTGCTGGTCGAGCGCCTGGGGCCGATTGGCGTGGTCGAACTCGCCGACCGCGTGGGCCGCGACTACACCACGGTGAGCCGGCAGGTGGCGAAGCTGGAAAGCCAGGGGCTGGTTACGCGCCAGGCAAGCGCACTCGACCGCCGTGTGCGCGAGTCGGTGATCACCGAGAAAGGCAAGGCCATGACCGACCGCGTCGATGACGCGCGGGAAAGGATCGGTATGTCGATCTTCTCCACCTGGGAGGAAGGCGATTTCGACAACCTGGTGCGACTGATGCGCAAGTTTGCCGAGGACATCAAGGAGGATTCCGTGCGTGCGACGAAGGGTATTTCCTGAAGCCATCCATCTGCAGGTTTGCTGTGGCGAGCGGGCTTGCCCCGCGTTGGGGCGCGAAGCGGCCCCCTCTCTCAGGGCCACATCGCTGTTTCAGGTAGACC
>NZ_MDGK01000008.1 GCF_001870465.1 Pseudomonas extremorientalis | reverse complement strand
CTAGAGTTATACTGCCGGATATCCCGTTGCACATTATTCAGCGGGGAAACAACCGGTCTGCGGGGAAATAGGGGGCAGACCACGATTAGTGCACCAATGTATATTGGTGGTCTGACCCCTATTTTTCCTATTTTTACCTATTTTTAATGGAGTCGAAGCTCAGCGTATGGCTAATTATTTACAGGCGCGTGAGGAGCAAGGTTTGCTTAAATACGAAACTGGGCGGCGTTGAAATTAAAACGGAATAGGGGTCAGACCCTGAGGGATGCTAATTTTCCCGCGTCTAACAAAATGTTGGCGAGTCAACTGGGTATTAAAGAAGCTGATGTGGCTCGGTTTATTAGAGAAGAGAAATATACGTGGCATGAGGTTGAAGATATGCGAACACTGCAGTTGGTGCCCTCGTTTATCCATACTGGCAAGGTCGGTTCGATGGATTTTGGTTTGAAATATGGCCATCTTGGCGGAATCGCTGAGAAAAGTTTGCTAGAGGCGCTTAAGAAATGACAGTTATATCAGATAGAGATTTTGGTGAGCTGCATTTTGACGAGGCTTGGACAGGATTGTGTGAAGTGTTTATTTTTGGACGTTTGTGTGAGGTTGAACTCATTGTCCAAACTTTTGATGGTGATTCTATCTCTGATATTCAGAGACTTGCGTTTCGAGAGTTTAGTTCAAATAAAGCTGTCGTCTCTTTGGCCGTAGAAAAGGCTATCTTTAGCTATTACATATGTAGATCTGAGGAATACCGAGATAGCTTTGATGCTGATGAGGTTGATATCAAAGCCCCTAACGCCCATGCAGTTGATCATATGCGGGACTTGGTCACTCTGAAGTGTATTAAAGTATTGTCTCCCTTTGACGCGGGAATGCGTCAAATTGGTTTTATTTTTGATGCGAATTTTGATCCGCAGCTTGGCTTGGGGGTTCTAGTCACTGATGGTTCTGTGGAGACCGTTGATACTCAGGATATCTTACTAGGTTGATAAAAAAAGGAAAAATAGGGGTCAGTCAAAAAAAGGGGACAGTCTCATTTAAGGAAAATAGGGGTCAGACCACGGTTTTGCGCTTTTTAGAGTTCAGCGGAATTGCTCTTTTAAAATATGATTTATTTTTTGTAATTATTCGATTTTGTTGGCCTGGTGATGGGCGGCTAAGCTGTAAGCTCTTATTCATTTGGGGGTTTATATGGCTCGCCGTCCTA
>NZ_MDGK01000007.1 GCF_001870465.1 Pseudomonas extremorientalis | reverse complement strand
ACTGACACTGCCGCCCTGCCCCAGGGCTTTGTTCAGTCCCTCAGGGTCTGACCCCGTTTACCCCTACTCAGGAATAATTTCCAACTCACTCCACAGTGGTTTCAGCCCTACACTCTCCATATAAGCCCCATAGTCGAAAAAGGCCCTAACCCCAATGTCTTCGTATAAAAACCATGAGGCATCGCACTCTTGACATAAGAACAAGCAAGTGTCGCCAGCTATAACTTTAGCCTTGATAACATCTCCCTGCTCACACCTTGGACACAACATATAAAACCTCTCTATTTAACAGGACAGGCGGTAATGACCTGACTGGTCCCAGGCCGAACAATAACTTTAATACTCGTTTCTCCCGAAGTACCAATCGCTCGGCCCATCGGGACAACATATGCCCCCGGATCCCCTACTACAGGACTACCTTTCTTGAGCCATGCTTCATCGACAGCGCTTAAAATCTCTTTTGTGTCCATACTAAAGACGCTATGTGCTGTCTTGGCTGGATTCGGTTCCGCATGCTCTAAAACATGCAAAACTCTGTTTCCTTGAACCGATCCTTGTCCATAGTCTAGACCAGCTGGAGTTGTCCAAGTCCGCGTAGCCTTGTCAAACGTTAGCTCTACTGCACCACCTGTCGCTTTTGCACCATTAAATCAGGCCAAGTTCTCGCAACTGTTTCTCGCTCGCAAACTCTAATCCGCCGTTCTCAACCCTAGATCCATCTGAATAATGGGAGTACCCACAGACATTGCACTGATAAGCCAACAATCCATTATGCTTACCTATAAAGGCGCGCATTCCCTCAGATTCACATCTGGGGCATTGCTTATCAACTTCGACAGTCGCCAACTCCTCAATTGTATCACGTAAAAACCTCGCAATTGACTCTACATCTCTAGCCTGAAGTTTAAAAACAACACGCTTGAAATTAATTAAATCACTCACCTTAAAGGAAGAGTATTCAACTGGAATCTCCCTCTCATCTAATTTCGTAAAGCTATCAAAACCATAGGCCGAAAACGGCTCACCGGCAAGATACTTATGATTACCTCTCATCCAAAATAGTATTACTTCAAGAACTACCCTTAAATGTGTTTCGTCACTCAGAGCTTCCACTACCGACTGGAATTCACGCCATATCTTTATGGGTAGAATACGCATCAGTTGCCCACCTTAACCGGGAAGGTTGTAATTAAATTTCCTGCCTTATCGGTGAATACCTTTATCACAGACGTAGGAACACCGCCATCCTTCAATGTAGTGGTGCCAATAGCCCGCCCCACATCAACCGTTCTTACGAATTGGCCATCTGGCAGCGCAACAACCGGAGACTTCACGACAGAACTGCTCTGTAGGATGCCTTTCAGCTCATCCGGAGCAATGGTAAACACGGAGCGCGAGTTGGAGATTTCTCTATTGAAATGCCCATCTATAACGTGATCGAAACCCGCAGATACGGGATTGCCGTTATCACGAAGAGGAGTCGTTTCCGTGCGACCATTGGCAATGTTTACACGCGACTGCACTCGGTCTGGGATCTGAGTAGCAGCTTCGCTTGTCGCTTTTGCCCCCCCCCG
>NZ_MDGK01000006.1 GCF_001870465.1 Pseudomonas extremorientalis | reverse complement strand
TCCGGTACTGACACCATCGGCGCCACTGCCAGCCCGATTGGCCGCTCGCTGCCGGGCCGTGCATTATATGTGCTGGACCGCGATCTGAACCTGGCGCCGCCGGGCGCTGTGGGCGAGTTGTATATCGGCAGCCACTGCGGCCTGGCGCGTGCTTACCTGAACCGTGCGCTGCTCACCGCCGAGCGTTTTGTGCCGGACCCATTCGGTGAAGCCGGCGAGCGCCTGTACCGCACTGGCGATCTGGCGCGCTACCGCGCGGACGGTGTGATCGAGTACGTCGGCCGTGTTGACCATCAAGTGAAGATTCGCGGTTTCCGCATCGAGTTGGGGGAAATCGAAGCACTGTTGCTGGCCCAGGCGGGTGTACGTGAAACCCTGGTGTTGGCGGCTGACAACCAGCTTGTCGCCTATCTGGTCGCCGAGCCCCACGACGCCGAAGCGCTTAAGTCGATCCTGCGTGAACAACTGCCGGACTACATGGTGCCCGCGCACCTGATCTTCCTTGACCGCATGCCGCTGAATCCGAATGGCAAGCTGGATCGTCACGCATTGCCCAAGCCGGATGCCAGCCAAGCGCAGCAGGTGTGGGTCGCGCCGGTGACTGAACTTGAGCAGCAGGTCGCTGGTGTGTGGGCTGATATCCTCGGCGCCGAGCGAGTTGGGTTGACCGATCACTTCTTTGAAATGGGCGGCCATTCGTTGCTGGCCATGCAGGTGGTGTCGCGTCTGCGCCATGTGTTGGGACGTGAAGTACCGCTGAAACTGGTCTTCGAGCAACCTCGACTGGAAGGTTTTGCCAGTGCCTTGCAAGCCCTGGATGAGCCAGAGGGTGAGCCGGCACCGCCACTGCTCGCGGTCGGTCGCAAACACCCGCTGCCGTTGTCTTACGCCCAGGAGCGCCAGTGGTTCCTCTGGCAACTGGACCCCGGCAGCGCCGCGTACCATATTCCCAGCGCCCTGCGACTCAAGGGGGAGTTGGATGTCCCGGCGCTGCAACGCAGCTTCGACGCCCTGGTAGCACGCCATGAAAGCCTGCGCACCTGTGTGCAGGTGCAACCGGACGGTGCGAGGCAAGTGATTCGGCCTGCCACCGTCTTGCCGATCAGGCTGGATGAAGTCGACGAGGCTGATTTGCAGGCACAGATCGAAGCTGAAATCGCCCGCCCCTTTGATTTGCAGGAAGGCCCATTGCTGCGTGTGAGTCTTCTGCGCTTGGCGCAAGAGGACCATGTACTGGTGCTCGTACAGCATCACATTGTCTCCGATGGCTGGTCGATGCAGGTGATGGTCGACGAGTTGATGCAGTCGTATGCCGCGTTCAGCCAAGGCCAATCACCGGACCTGCCGGGCATGCCGATCCAGTACGCCGACTATGCCGTGTGGCAACGCCAGTGGATGGAGGCCGGGGAGAAGGCGCGCCAACTCGACTACTGGCGTGGACTGCTCGGCGGGGAGCAGCCGGTGCTGGAATTGCCGTTCGATCATCAGCGCCCAGCGCAGCAAAGCCATCGCGGCGCGCGCCTGGATGTACCGCTGTCTACGGCGCTCGCCGCCGATCTCAAGGCCTTGGCCCAGCGTCAAGGTGTGACGCTGTTCATGCTGCTGCTGGCTTCGTTCCAGACCTTGTTGCACCGCTACAGCGGCCAACAGGATATTCGTGTTGGCGTACCGGTCGCCAACCGCAACCGCGTGGAAACCGAACGCCTGATCGGCTTTTTCGTCAACACCCAGGTGCTCAAGGCGGACATCGATGCGCAGACGACCGTTGCCGAGTTGCTGGCCCAGGTCAAGCAACGTGCACTGGATGCCCAGGCCCATCAAGACCTGCCGTTCGAGCAACTGGTGGAGGCCTTGCAGCCGGAGCGTAGCTTGAGCCTCAACCCGCTGTTCCAGGTGATGTTCAACCACCAGGCCGAAGGGCGCCCAGGGGATGAGCCACAGGGTTTGGCGCATTTGCACATCGAAGGCTTGACGTGGGACCGGCGGACCGCCCATTTCGACCTCGACCTGGATGTCCAGGAGAGTCCGGGCGGCCTATGGGCCTCGCTGGGGTACGCCACCGATCTGTTCGAGGCATCCACCATCGAGCGCATGGCGCGGCACTGGCAGAACCTCTTGCAGGCAATGGTTGCCGATCAACAGCAAACCGTCGCGCAGTTGAACCTGCTCGACAATGACGAGCAGCAACACATCCTCAAGCTATGGGGCCGCACCGATTCTGGTTTCCCGGCCACCCGCCTGGTCCACCAGTTGTTCGCCGACCGCGCGGCTGAAACCCCCCATGCAGTGGCGGTCAAATTCGACGCACAAACCCTGAGTTACGGTGAATTGAATCGCCAGGCCAACCGCCTGGCCCATGCGTTGATCGCCCGTGGTGTCGGCCCCGAAGTGCGCGTCGCGATTGCCATGCCGCGCAGCGCCGAGATCATGGTGGCGTTCCTGGCGGTGATGAAGGCCGGTGGCGTTTATGTGCCGCTGGACGTGGAATACCCGCGTGATCGCCTGCTGTACATGATGCAGGACAGCCGTGCGAAGTTGCTGCTGAG
>NZ_MDGK01000005.1 GCF_001870465.1 Pseudomonas extremorientalis | reverse complement strand
GTGGCCTAGGACACCGCCCTTTCACGGCGGTAACAGGGGTTCGAGTCCCCTAGGGGACGCCACGATTACCCGCTCTGCGGGATTTTTAAGGGTCATTCAATTATTGAATGGCCCTTTTGTTTGTCTGGCGTTTGGCCAATTCTTTTTCCTTTCCTACTTTTCTTCTGACCAGCGGTCATGCCCGTCGCTTGCCAAATATTATTATGGTAATAATATTCAACCCATGAACATCGGAGGCGATGATGAGCGATAAAAAAGCGCAAACCCGCGAACGCATTTTGCAGGCCGCCAGCGCCGCGCTGATCCAGCGTGGCCCGGCTGAACCGAGTGTGGGCGAAGTGATGGGCGCGGCGGGGCTGACCGTCGGTGGTTTCTACGCGCACTTCGAAAGCAAGGATGCGCTGATGCTGGAGGCCTTCACCCAGTTGCTGGCCAAGCGTCGAGCGTCGATTGATGACATGGACTCACAGCTGACCGGAGAGGAGCGCAGAAGCCTGGTGGCGGCGTTCTACCTGTCGCGCAAGCACCGCGACTCCACTGCCCAGGCTTGCCCGATTCCCGCCACGGTCGGCGAGATGAGCCGCCTGCCGGATGAGTTCCGCCAGGCGTTGAACGAGCACTGTGAGCTGATGGCTGCGCAGTTGGCTGCCAGCCCCGAAGACACCGACAAAGCCCTGGCTGACATGGCACTGATGATCGGTGGTCTGGCCCTGGCCCGCGCCTTGGGGCCGGGTGAGTTGTCTGACCGTGTGCTGCGCGCCGCCAAGTCGGCCGTGCGCTAGAAGAGGGCTGCATGATGGGCACGCTTACCTGGGTTCGTCGCTTCAACAGCACGCTGGGCCACCTGGTGCCGCAAACGGTGGCCAACCGCATGCGTCGTGCCTTCATGACGCCCCGCGAGCTGCCGCCGCGTGACTGGGAACTGCCGCTGCTGGCGCAATCGGAGCGCATCACCCTGCGTTTCGGCTTGTCCGCGTTGCGCTGGGGCCAGGGGCCGGCGGTGTTGCTGATGCACGGTTGGGAAGGGCGTCCTACCCAATTTGCCAGCTTGATCAGCGCATTGGTCGACAACGGTTATTCCGTGATTGCCCTTGATGGTCCCGCCCATGGCCGTTCGCCGGGGCGTGAAGCCCATGTGCTGCTGTTTGCCCGCGCCATGCTTGAAGCTGCCGCCGAGTTGCCGCCGCTGCACGCCGTGATCGGCCATTCCATGGGCGGCGCCAGTGCGATGCTGGCGGTGCAGTTGGGGCTGCGCACCGAGGCGTTGGTGAGTATCGCCGCGCCGTCGCGCTTTCTGGATGTGCTGCGCGGCTTTACCAGGATGGTCGGTTTGCCAGCGCGGGCGCGTTCGGCGTTTATCCAGGAGGTCGAGTTGACTTTCGGAATGCCGCTCAAACACCTGGACGTGGCGCATTACCAGATGAATATTCCCGGCCTGATCGTGCACGCCGAAGATGACACCTTCGTTCCGGTCAAAGCCTCGCAAGCCATCCACGAAGCCTGGTTCGACAGCCGCTTGCTACGCCTGGAGCAGGGCGGTCACCAGAAAGTCCTGGCCGATCCGCGTGTGATCGACGCTGTACTGGCGTTGCTGGCCGGCTGTCGTCTACAGGAGCGGCAGAGCGCCTGATACACTCTCCTCGCCGACATTAATCGACTGGGAGCAAGGCATGGGCTGGGATTTGGCAACGCCATTCATCATCGATCTGCAGGTTGCGCCTGAAGACATCGACGGCCTGGGGCACGCCAATAACGCGGTGTACGTGTCCTGGCTGGAGCGCTGCGCCTGGCGCCACTCCCAGCGCCTGGGCCTGGACCTGACCGAATATCGGCGCCTGGACCGCGCCATGGCCGTGGTGCGTCATGAGATCGACTACCTGGCCGCCGGTTATGAAGGCGACGAGCTGCAACTGGCCACCTGGATCGTCGATTGGGACCAGCGCCTGAAAATGACCCGGCGCTTCCAACTGGTCCGCCCCCGTGACGGCGCGACCCTGTTGCGTGCGCAAACCACCTTCGTCTGCATTGAGCTGTCCACCGGCAAGCCCAAGCGCATGCCGGCTGAATTCCTCGACGGTTATGGCCCCGCCCTGACAGGGGGTTAACGGTTGCTGTGGGAAACCCAGTAAACTGCGCCACGATTTTTGTTGAGTGTTTTCCATGCAAATTGCTTTGGCGCCCATGGAGGGGTTGGTCGACAACATCCTGCGGGACGTGCTGACCCGTGTCGGTGGTATCGACTGGTGCGTGACCGAGTTCATCCGCGTCAACGACCGCCTGCTCACCCCGGCGTATTTCCACAAACTCGCCCCGGAACTGTTGCACGGTGCCCACACCGCTGCCGGTGTGCCGCTGCGCGTGCAATTGCTCGGCTCTGATCCCGTGTGCCTGGCGGAAAACGCTGCGCTGGCGTGTGAGCTCGGTTCGCAGGTCATCGACCTCAACTTCGGCTGCCCGGCCAAGACCGTCAACAAGTCCCGTGGCGGTGCGGTGCTGCTCAAGGAGCCGGAGTTGCTCAACCAGATCGTCGAGCACGTGCGCCGTGCTGTGCCGGCGCACATCCCGGTGACTGCCAAGATGCGCCTGGGTTTCGACAGCCCGGACGGCGCCCTGGTGTGCGCTACGGCCCTGGCGGAAGGCGGCGCGGCGCATATCGTGGTGCATGCGCGTACCAAGACCGACGGCTACAAGCCACCGGCGCACTGGGAGTGGATCCCGCGTGTGCAGGATGTGGTCAAGGTGCCGGTGTTCGCCAATGGCGATATCTGGAGTGTCGAAGACTGGAAGCGTTGCCGTGAAATCACCGGTGCCGAAGACATCATGCTGGGTCGGGGCCTGGTGGCGCGTCCGGACCTGGCGCGGCAGATCGCTGCCGCGCGGGCGGGTGAGGAGGTGGTCGAAATGACCTGGGCGCAGATGCAGCCCCTGCTCCAGGACTTCTGGACCCAGTCGGTGGCGCAACTGACCGAGCGACAGGCGCCAGGTCGATTGAAGCAGTGGCTGGCGATGCTCACGCGCAACTACCCGGAAGCGGTGGAGCTGTTTACGGCGATGCGTCGGGAAACCGAGCTGGCCCAAGTGAGCCGTTTGCTCGGTATGGTGCCGGTAGACAGTCAGTGAGTGACGGCGCTGAAAAATAGCGTTGATATTTAATAAGTTTTCAAATACATCGATAAATGGGCGCCCTTGGCGCCCTTTTTTTGGGCTGTGTTTAAGTGAAAGTTCCGGGTTGTCAGGGGTGCAGCATTAATGTTTATCGAGGGTGATAGCGCGTTCTGAATGTATGCAGTTATTTGATTGATACCTTGATTTTCAGGAAGAATACAGTTTAATTAACTTCTGGTACGCGCTTGTGCGCAATTAACATAAGTGTGAAATCTTGCCGGAGTAAATGGTTTCATTGTTTTAGATTTGGGCTTGGTTGTTACCTTGTTTGTCCATGGAATACTCGCTGGTGCAGTGGATTTAGAGCGGTTTCTTGAATAGTCATAGGCTAAAACCTGATTCTTGATTTTGTTTGCCTTTTGTGAAGTTGGATTGTTGGAACTTGATTGCGTTTCGGTCCACGAAAATAGGGACTGCGAGATGATGATTGTTTCCAGTTTTACATTAATTGCTGTCCGGATTTCCAAATGCTTCGAGGCAGCACATAACTAATCATGAGGTTACAAGATGTCTAATGTATCGCTTGGCACTCCTAAGGCTTTTATTCCGGAACTCCCGTCGGCGAGCAAAAGTTCGACCGGTCTTGTGAAAGATGTTGAGCGCGTCGGCACGCTCGCTACGGATCTCGGTATTAAAGGGGTTGCACGAGACGTTAATCAAACTGTGACGGAGGCAAAGGAGATTTCCGTTAACTCCGATGCGCTGGAAAAATTATTTGAGATGTTTGATCTGGTCTTCAAAGCCATGCGCAGCCTGTTGTCCGGCAGGGGATTCAGTTCTCATGCCACGACAGTAGTACCGCATGCAGCCAAGGCGGAGAGTGGTGTTGAAGTGTCTGTGGAGGGTGGTTCGAATTCCCAAGGGAAGTCGTCACCTTTTGCCAGGAAAGGTGAACGGGTCTCCGGCGGCATTGCGGGCGTGACTATCAATGCAGACGGCTCCACGCAAATGAAGACTGTTGACGATAGTAAGAAATCGACAGTCACTGCGGATAAGGAAGCTAAAGTCAATGTTGGTACTGACGGCTCTGTGCAAGTGAAGACTGCTGGTGATGCTACTAAATCGACAGTTACCGCAGATAAGGGCGCTAAAGTCAATGTTGGTGCTGACGGCTCTGTGCAAGTGAAGACTGCTGGTGATGGTACTA
>NZ_MDGK01000004.1 GCF_001870465.1 Pseudomonas extremorientalis | reverse complement strand
CCGTCGACGCGGGCCAGCGGTTCATAGCCGTCATCGTCGTAAACATAAAGGCTGGTCTGGCTATGTTTATGCTCCTGCAACAACCGCAGTCCATCCCACACAAACTGCGTTTCTCCCAGCGGATACCCGTCACGGCCATGCTCGGTTTTTTCGATGCGTCGGCCCAGCGGGTCGTAGGTCATTCGCACGACGCTGCCGTCATCGTTACGCACTTCAACCAAACGGCTTTCAGCATCGTAGGCAAACCGCTGCACGCCCCGTTTGGCGCTGCGTTTTTCAATCGTGCGGCCAAACGCGTCATAGCGATAACGCTTGTCCTGATAGGTCAGCAGCTTGTTATGCACCACCCACCCCGCGCCAGCCTGCGGGCCGTCCAGCAGGTTGGCGGCGGCGTCGTAGGCGAAGGTTTCGCGCTGGCCGTGCAGGCTGTCCTGGCTGGCGATGATGCGGCCGGTGGCGTCGTAGTGCAGCAGTTGGCGGTGTTGCGTGGCGGGCTGCTGGTCGAGTTTGCCGATCAGGTTGTCGGCGGGGTCGTATTCGAACTGTTTTTGCGCAGCCGCGGGCAGCAAGGTTGACTGACTGGCGTGACGGCGTTGGCGCGAACGCAGGCGGCCGCTGCGGTCGTATTCGCTGCGGGTGCTGAGCTGGCCCTGGGTGCGCAGCACTTCGCGGTGCAGGCGGTCGCGTTCGAAGTCGCTGATGACCTGGCCGTCGAGGTTGATCTGGTGCAGGTGGCCGCTGCCGTAGTACAGGCGATTGAGCCAGCGGCCGTCCGGCAGTTGGGTCTGGATCAGGTTGCCGAGCTCGTCGTAGTGGTGGTGCAGGCCGCCTGCCGAGCTTTGTTCGGTCACCAACTGGCCGAGGGCGTCGTAGGCGAAGCCCAGGGCCTGGGCGTTGCCTTGCAGGTCGGTGAAGGTGACGGCAGTGAGTTGGTCGAGCTCGTCGTAGCGGTACTCGGTGCGGCCATCGTCCGTGGTTTTGGCCACCAACCGGCCGACCGCATCACGTTCGAGTCGATGCACGATAGGCGCGGGTGGTATGTCGGGCACCAACGCCAGCCCATTGCCGTAAGGCGCGGGAACGGCCGTCAGCGTCGTGACATTATCCAACGCGTCGTAATCGTAGCGCTTGGCGCTGCCATCGAGGTCTTGCTGCTCAACCAGCCGATCACCAGCGTCCCACGCGAAACGATATCGCTCGCCGTTCTCATTGATCAGTGCCTGCAACCGCCCATAGCTGTCATAGCCGAACTGCACTTGCCGGCCATGGGCATCGATGCGCTGGCGTACCTGCCCGCGACGGTTGTGCTGGTACAACGTGGTATGTCCGGCCGGGTCGGTGTAACCCACCAGTTGCCCGCTCGTATCGCGCTGGTACTGCTCGATACGACCGTCTGGCAATTGGGTGGTGAGCAAGCGCCCCTGGGCGTCATAGCTGAATTGAGTGCGTTCGCCGAGAGCATCGGTGATGACCTGCAGATAGCCGCGCTCGTCATAGCTGAAACGCGTTGGGTAACCCGAGCAGTCGATATGCTCGACCAGTTGCCCGAACGGATTCCAGCGCAGCTTTTTGCTTTTGCCGGTGGCATCGATGATTTCCACGACCTGACCGTGGTCGTCATAGCGGTAGCGGGTGACGTAGCCCAGTGGATCGGTTTCGGCGATGCAGTTGCCGCGCCGATCGTAGCGATACGCCCAGCTATTGTCGGCGGCGTCGGTCTCCACCAGTGGCAGGGCCCAGTGCTCAAGCCACAAGGTCGAATCGCTGCGCCCTAGCGGGTCGGTTTCGCCGATCAGGTTGCCGGCCTCGTCGTAGCTGTATTCAAAGCGCCCGCCCAGCGGATCAGTGGCACTGAGCAACTGGCGCTCGTCGTTCCATTCGAACAGCCAGGTGTGGCCGAGATTGTCGCTGTATCGAATGATCTGGTGTTGAGTGTTCCAATGCCGGGTACTGACGCGTTGCAGGCCATCGGTAATTCGCGTGATACCGGCCTGCAAGTCATAGTCGAACTGGTAGGCGTCGCCTTCGTCGGTCCAGTGCCGCACCACGCGCCATTCCAGGTCTTCAACCAAGGCCCACTCATAGAAGCAGCGCAATCCGGTTGGCAGTTGATGCTCCACCATCCGCTGGCCACTGTCGTAGGCGAAACGCCGCTGGACCTGGCCAGTGGTATCGCGCACTTCAGCCAGGTTGCCCTGCGCATCGAAGCCATAGCTGACGAGCACTTCGCGGCGCTGATCGGGGTACAGGCGTTCGATGCGCGCCAACTGGCCCTGATCACGGATCAACTCAACCTGCACCAGATCGAAGGTATCGCGCAGGCGCACCAGTTGCCCGGCGGCGTCGTAGTCGACATGGATGCGGTTGTCATTGCGGTCGCCGAGCTGGCTAAGGCGCAGCAACGACGGGTTGGCAGAGGGTTCAAACAAGCGATACAACCCGTCATCGCTTTCGATCAGCAACTGCCCATTGAGATGTCGCCGCACGGCCAGCCCTTCACCCGCGCTGAACACGGCGCCGCCCAAGGGAATCGAGCCCATGTCGATGGGGCGGCCTTGTTCATCGGTGTAGACCAGCGTTTCGCCGCCATCGGGGTGAGGCCGGATGTCGACGCACACTTCATACGGCACGCTCCAGCCTGCGCCGAAAAGACTGCCCGTGCGTGCGTCGCGGCTGTTGTAGAAGCGTTGCCAATCAATCGGCAGGATGCCGGGCAGGACGAAATCCAGCTCATCATCGCCGCCCAGCACCTTCGCGCCGGTGGCCGCATGCACCGGATTCGAAGAGCCCATCGCTGCGTTCGCCACGGCCCCCATCGCGCTGCTGACCGCCATCGACGTAGCGCCGCCGATCAACATGCACGGCAGTTTGCTGAAGAACTTGCCCTTGCCGCCCTTGAGCATCAACAACGCCGTGACCGCCAGCCCCACGCCCGGGGTCTTGCCGCTGCGGATCTCACGCACCACTACCGAGCCGCCGCCGATGGTCACGTTGGAAGAAATCAACCCCGACGACACCACTGTCGCATCACAGGTACTGCGATCACCACTGCGCACCGCCGGTTGGCCGTTGATGGTGACTTTGTCCGATCCCTCGGCCAGAAACTGCGGCGGCATCGGCGGGTGCTTCATGCAGGTGACCAGGTCCAGCGGCTTGGGCTCGGCCCCAGGCGCGGGGGTGGCGACGGTAGGGCGCCACATCTGAGAGAAGAAACTTTCGGCCATGTCCAGGTAGCTGGCTTCGGGCTCCGGCTCGGGCGCTTCCAGCTCGGTACCGGCCGGTGCGACATGGGAGCTGATCGCCCCTGCGGCGCGTGCAGCGGGGATGTTGTTGGTCAGGGTATCGGTGGAACCGGTAAGAATATTGGCCTGCACCGTGGGTGGAAACAGCGCGTTGGCGAACGTATCGCATAAATTCGTCAGGCCTTTGTCGGCCCCGGTCTTGCTCATGGCCAGGCCGACAATCGTGCCCACCACCGCTCCCAGCAGGAAACAGCCAAGCCCACCGGTGGCGACGGTAATCCCGGTGGCGGCGACGACAGCCGCCGTCGCCACCGCCGTGATCGCGATATTGGCCGCCACTTCCAGCACCCCACCAAGGATGTCCGCCATCATCGACGTGTGGGAGAGCGCATCGCCCATGCGGGCGGCCCAGAGTGCATCAGACAAGGACTGCACTCCTGTGTCTGATTGAATTGAACGCACAACTGTCCATAGTCGCCGTGTCCTTGAGTGTTATGGCATGCGCATCAGTGCTGTCTTCAAGCGTTTTATCAGCGTGGGACTTTCCAGGCACTCCAGCGGGGTGAGGTTGTCGAGTGCCGGAACCTTTTGCCCGATCCACCACAACCCCTCTTCAAGGCCTCGTTTTCCACGCAGTATCACTGCCAGGTCGAGATGGCCGCCCAAGGCCTTGGCCATTTCACGCGCATCGTCGTCAAGGTAGTCTTCTTCATACAAGGCCACTGTGCTCTGCCAGTCCGCGTCACCCGGGTATTCGTTTTCCAGTCGTTCCATGTTCAAAAACCTGCAAAGGAGATCAAGTTGCTGCCGGTCGGGTTGCGTGCCGATGGTGCCAGGATTCCATCATAGCCGTTGGCCTTGGCCCAATTGCCGATCTGATGGGTCTCGGTGTACTTCGAGCCGGTGATGCTTTTAAGGCTGACCCCTAGCTGTTTGCGCACATCGGCGCGGGTCAGATCCAGGACATTATTGAGCTGCACTTTCTTGCTGACCAACACCCGTTTGGACAGGTCGACCTTCCAGTGCGTGACCTCGCCCAGCGCGGTTTTCCGTGAGTTCGCGCCATACACCCCGCCGACGCCTTTGGTGGTGTAGCGGTGGGTGGACTCCACATTCCACTTGTGTGCCTGCCAAGTGGTCCCGATGCGCCCCGGTTCCTCGAACCGATACACGGTGCGACTGACCTTGCGCCCCTTGGGTGGGCTGGAGCATTTCATCAGGCCCAACGGGTCAATCCAGCTCAGCGGGTTGGGCGCATATTGGTAGAGATTCAGGCCGCCGGCCAGACCGATGGGGTCGGGTGTGGTGAAGCGCCCGATATCCGGGTCATAAAAGCGCAGAGTGTTGTAGTGCAGCCCCGTTTCCCGGTCCAGATACTGGCCCTGGAAACGCAGGTTCTGTTCTTCGATGAAGTAGGGTTCTCGGTTTTCCTCGACGGTATTGCCCCAGACTTCATAGCGCGCTTGCCACACCGTATGGCCGTCGCTCTCGGTGAGGCGTTCGGGCAATCCGTTGAGGTCGTTGTGGTAGTAGCGGATTTTTTGCAGGTGACCCGTGCCATCGACACGGGCCAGTGGTTCGTAGCCCTCGTCGGCATAGATATAGAGGCTGGTCTGCTGATTGCAATGCTCCTGCACGAGTTGCAACGCGTCCCAAGTGAAACGTGTCTGGCTGCGCTGCACACCGTTGCGGTCGTAGGTGGTCTTGGCGGTGCGCCGGCCCAGCGGGTCATAGGTCATGACGACCCGGGAGCCGTCATCGTTATGCACCTGTGCCAGCCGTTGCTCCGCGTCGTAGCTGAAGCGCTGGGTGCCGCGCCGAAGGCTGCGCTTTTCAACCATCCGGCCAAAACAGTCATAGCGGTAATGTTTGTCCTGGTAGGTCAGCAATCGGTTGTGGGCGACCTGTCCTGAGCTATCCAGCAGGTTGGCCGCCGGGTCGTAGCGGAAGGCTTCCCGCTGGCCCAGGAGGTTGTCCTGGCTAGCCAGAATGCGGCCGGTGGCGTCGTAATGCAGTAATTGGCGGTGTGCCGCGCCGGGCTGGCTGTCGTAGCGTTCGACCAGTTGGTCGCTGTCGTCATAGCCCAGGCGTGTCTGCGCCGGTGGATGTAACAGTGAATGGTCCGGTTGGCGGCGCTGGCGGGCGCGCAGACGTCCACTGCGGTCATATTCGCAACGCGTGCTGATGCGGCCCTGGGTGCGCAGCACTTCGCGATGCAGACGGTCGCGCTCGAAGTCACTGATGACCTGCCCATCCAGGTTGACCTGATGCAAGTGCCCGCTACCGTAGCGCAGGCGGTTGAGCCAGCGGCCGTCGGGAAGTCGGGTCTGGGCCAGGTTGCCCAATTCGTCGTAGAGATGCTCCAGGCAACCGGCGGCGCTTTGTTCAAGGGTCAGCTGGCCGAGGGCGTCATAACCGAAGCCCAGGGTTTGCTGCTCGCCGTCGTGGCCTGTAAAGGTGATGGCTGTGACTTGGTCGAGCTGATCGTAGCGGTACGTCGTGCAGCCATCCACGGTGCGCTTGGCGATCAGCCGGCCAGCTGCGTCCCGCTCCAGATCATGAATGATGGCGGGCTCGGTGTCGGACGATGCGAGGTTTTCTACCTGTGTGACATTGTCCAGCGGGTCGTACGTGTACCGTTTCCGGCAGCCGTCCAGGCGCTGTTCGAGGGTCAGGCGATCACCGTCGTCCCAGTCGAATCGGTAGCGCTCGCCATTTTCGTTGGTCAGGCTGTGCAGGCGGCCATAGGCGTCGTGGCTCAACTCCACACGGCGGCCATGGGCGTCGATGCGTTGGCGCAACTGGCCGTTCGACGCATGCTCAAAGCGCGTGGTGTGGCCGGCAGGGTCGCTGTAGCCGATCAACTGGCCGCTGGCGTCACGCTGATAATGCTCGTTGCGCCCATCGGGCAACTGCTTGCTGATCAGGCGGCCCTGGTCGTCATACTTGAAGGTGGTGCGTTCCCCGAGCGCGTCGGTACTGGCTAGCAGCAAGCCTCGCTTGCAGTAGCTCAAACGGGTGGTCAGGCCCGTACAGTCGGTGTGCTCGGTCAATTGACCCAGTGGGGACCAGCGCAAGGTCTTGCGCTTGCCGCTGGCGTCGATGATCTCCCTGACTTGGCCGTGTCCGTCATAGTGATAGACCGTGCGGTTGCCCAGCGGGTCGGTTTCGCGAATGCAGTTGCCCCGCGAGTCGTAATGGTACTGCCAGGTATTGCCAGCGGCATCGGTCTCCGCCAGTGGCAGCGCCCAGTGCTCCAGCCACAAGGTCGATTCACTGCGCCCCAGGGGGTCGAGGGTCTCAGTCAGGTTGCCGGCATCGTCGTAGCTGAACTGATAATGCCCACCGAGAGGGTCGGTTGCGCCCAGCAGTTGGCTTTCATCATTCCACCGGAAGGCCCAGGTTCGCCCCAGTGCATCGGTGGACGCGATGATCTGGTGTCGCTCATCCCAGTGTCGAATGCTGACACGCGCCAGCCCGTCCGTGACACGGGTGATGCCGGTGTCCAGCGCATAGTCGAATGTGTAGGTGTCCCCGGCCTCCGTCCAATGCCGGACAACACGCCATTCACGGTCATCAACCCTGGCCCACTGATAGAAGCAACGCAGGCCGCTGGGCAATTGATGCTCGACCATGCGCTGCCCGGCATCATAGGCAAAGCGGCGCTTCACGTGCCCGTCGGATTGGCGTACAGCGGCCAGGTCGCCACGGACGTCGTAGGCGTAATGCATCAGTACTTCACGGTGGTGGTCGGGATACAGCCGTTCGATCCGGCTGACGCGCTGGGGCCAAGTGCTGTCGTAGGTCAGCTCGACCCTGACCAGGTCAAAGGTGTCACGCAGGCCCAGCAGGCGACCATCGTCGTCATAGTCGAGGTGGATTCGGTTGTCGTTGCGATCTCCCAGTTGGCTCAGGCGTAGCAAAGATGCGTCCTGTGGCGCCGGCTCGAATAGCCGGTACAAGCCGTCTGCGCTTTCGATCAGCCACTGGCCGTTCAAGTGACGCTTGACGCTGAGGCCTTCGCCAGCGCTGAACACGGCACCGCCCAAAGGGATCGAACCCATGTCGATACGTCGACCCTGCTCGTCGATGTACAGCGCGTAGTCGCCCCCTTCAAGGTGAGGCAGCAGCTGCACGCTGACTTCATAGGGCACACTCCAGCCGGCACCAAACAAGCCATCGCGGCGTTCATCTCGGCTGTTGTAGAAACGCTGCCAGTCGATGGGCATGATCCCGGGCAAGGCGAAATCCAGCTCCTCGGGGCCGCCCAGCACCTTGGCCCCCGTGCTCGCGTGCACCGGGTTGGAAGAGCCCATGGCGGCGTTGGCCAGTGCGCCCATGGCCTGACTGACCACAAACGAATTGACACCTGCCAGCAGCATGCAGGGAAGGTTGCTGAGGAACTTGCCTTTACCCCCCTTGAGCATCATCAGCGCAGTGACGGCCAGGCCAACCCCCGGCGTCTTGCCGCTACGGATCTCGCGCACCACGACTGAGCCGCCGCCGATAGTCACATTGGGCGAAATCAGCCCCGACGACACCACGGTGGCATCGCAGGTGCTGCGGTCACCGCTGCGTACCGCCGGTTGGCCGTTGACCGTGACCTTTTCCGAGCCTTCGGCCAGAAACTGCGGCGGCATCGGCGGGTGCTTTGTGCAGGTCACCACGTCCAGCGGTTTAGGCACTGCACCTGGCGCTGGCGTGGCGACGGTGGGGCGCCACATTTGCGCAAAGAACGCTTTGGCCATGTCCAGGTAGCCGGGCTCTTCGCTGTGTTCCGGTGCTGGCGGCGGCTCGGATTCGGTGCCCGCAGGTGCGACGTGGGAGGGCACGACGCCGGCCGCGCGCGCAGCGGGCAAGGCGTTGATCAGTGTGTCGGTGGACCCGCTGAGGATCGTGGCCATGACCGAGGGAGGGAACAGCGCGTTGCCGATTCCTTCGCACATGGCGCTCAACCCCTTGTCGGCCCCGGTCTTGCTCATGGCGATGCCGACGATGACGCCGACGACCGCGCCCAGCACGCAGGCCCCCAGTCCACCGGTCGCGACGGTAATGCCGGTAGCCGCCACCACCGCAGCGGTCGCCAATGCAGTAATCGCCACATTGGCCGCCACCTCCAGTACGCCGCCGAGGATGTCGGCCATGACAGAGGTGTGGGACAGCCCATCGCCCAGGCGCGCAGCCCAGAGCAGTGCGTCAGACATGCAAAGGCCGCTTCACTGGGGGACGTCGAACACGAGCGAGCCCTTGATCGTCGACCAATGCGCGGCCTCGGCATCCCCGAGCTTGTCCGCCTTCACATAACTCAAGGCGAGCATCTTGCGCGTACCCGGCAACACCAGCGCCAACTGGTACTGGAACACCTTGTCGTTGCCCTTGTTGAACTGGCTGCGCAGCTCGATGCCTTCGACCTCTTGGGCCGCGCCCAAACGCACGTCGACACCGGGTTGATAGCGTAAATCCTGCACCTGTTTTTCCAGGCGCTGGAGCTGGTCATTGAAGTTGCTGTGCAGGGTTTCACCCTCGGCGAGCAGGCTGCGGCTGACGATCAGGGAGGTGCCCAATTCAGGGAACTTGAGGATATTGATCGTCGCGTCCTGCAACTCGCTGGCGGGCAGTTGAAACTGGAATTCGTTGATTCGATACGTCATGAGAACAGGTCTCGTCAGGAGCTTTTAGGCGCGGGGAACGCGGCTTTGATATTGGCGTCGATGGCGGCTTTCTGGCCTTGGCCATCGGGTGTGGCGCCGGGGCCGCCACCGTTGTTCAGGTGCAGCACGCCACCGGTGTTGAACTCGGCGTCGCCGCTGGCATAGAAGCTGATCTGCACGCCGGTGAGGTTGATCTGCCCGCTGGCGTTCAACTCCAGGATGCTTTCACCGCAGACCAGGCGCAGGTTTTCGCCTACTTCGATGACGTAGCTCTGGCTGATGCTGTCGGTCTTGCGCTGGCCCACCGAGAGGATGTCTTCCTGCTTGACGATGCGCAGGCGGTTGTTGCCGATGGTCACCGTCTCGTTGTGCCCGATGCTCTTGTTGCGGTCATGCCCCACCGAATGGCTCTCATCCACCTCGACCACGATGTCCTGGTTGCGCTCGGCATGGATATACAGCTGCTCCAACCCCTTCTTGTCCTCCATGCGGATTTCATTGAAGTTGGCCGGCGTGCCGCCCTTGCTCGAACGGCTTTTCATGCCGCTCTGGGTGGCGTTTTCCGGCAGGTCGTAAGGCACGGTCTGCTCGGCGTTGTACACCCGCCCGGTGATGATCGGTCGGTCGGGATCACCTTCCAGAAAGCTCACAATCACTTCCTGGCCGATCCGTGGGATCTGCATCGAGCCCCAGTTCTTGCCGGCCCAGGATTGCGACACGCGAATCCAGCACGAGCTGTTCTCGTTGGATTGGTCGTGACGGTCCCAGTAGAAGTGCACCTTGACGCGGCCGTACTGGTCGGTCCAGATTTCCTCGCCCTTGGGGCCGACCACCAGCGCGGTCTGCGGGCCTTTGACGATAGGGCGGTGGGTGATGGCGAGCGGGCGGAAGCTCTGTTGGGCGTCAATGCAGGTCAGGCTGCTTTCGAACTGTGCCGAGCCCGAACCGCCGCCGCTTTCCAGGCTTTCCTGGACGATGTAGTAGCGGCAGCCGATGATCAGGTATTCGCGGTTCTGGTCCTGGCGGCTGAAGCCGGTGAGGCTGAACAAATGCCCCGAACCCAACCCCCGCGCATTGCCGCTGAATTCGATCTGCTCATGCAGGGTCTGCAGGGCTTCGATACGGGTGCGTGCGTAGTGTTCGCCGTCCTCGCTTTGCACGTAGGTGCCGGGGTAGTCGTACAGCGGGTAGTCGCCTGCGGTGTGCGGGCGTGGCATGGCCGAGCGCACATCGATGCTGGCGCTGGGGCGCTGGAAGTCGTAGTCGTTGAGCTCCAGCGAACCGGGCTGCACCTCCTGAGCCAGGTGCCAGTTGTGCATGTGGTCGCGTTCGCGCTGCTGCTCGTCCTTGGGGTAATACGGGACCGACGCGTAGCCCGACACCGTGGTGTGGGCGCCGTAGGCGTCGGCCAGCACCAGCACATGGCGGTCCTGCTCATGGCGGAAGAAGTAGTAAATACCTTCCTGCTCCATCAAGCGGCTGACGAAATCGAAGCTGGTCTCGCGGTACTGCACGCAATATTCCCACTCGCGGTACGGCCGACTCAGGGCGTCTTCGAAATCGGAAAAACCCAGGTCACGGAACACCTGCTTGATGATCTGCGGGATGCTCAGGTTCTGGAAAATCCGGCAATCGGAGGTACGGCTGAGCAACCACAGCCACGGGCGCAGCGTCACCTGGTAACTGGCGAACTGGCCCTGGTCGATGTTCTGGCTGCACCGTGCGACGATGCCGTGGAAGTGCCGTTCACCGCCGTCCGCCAACTGCAGGCCCACGCTCATGGGTTTGCCGAGCAATTGGTTGAGGTCGATGTTGGCATCCAGGGACGTCAGTTGCAGCTCGTAGTTGAACAGCCGCCCCAGCTCTTCGCCGCCGCCCATTTCATTGAGCAGCAGTACATCCGGCCCGAGGGGGCTGGTGATTTTGGCCAGGCGTGAGGCTTGGTTGAATAGCATCGGTTAACCCGTAAATGACTTGATAACTGAAGAAACCGAATCAAGTGTGGGAGGGGGCTTGCCCCCGATAGCGGTGTATCAGGTTAGAAATTTCTGGCTGACCCGACGCCATCGGGGGCAAGCCCCCTCCCACAATTTTAATCACATTTCGACAGGTCAATCGCTGAAGTCGTAATGCAGCTCGTTATCCCGGCTGCTGATGCGCACACCCGCCAACGCCTTGCCCTCCAGCATGCGCGTGAGGAATTCACGGCTCATGTCCGGCAGCAGGCTGTTGGTCAGGATGGTGTCGATCATGCGCCCGCCGCTTTCGGTTTCGGTGCAGCGCGAGACGATCAAATCGACCACCGCGTCGTCGTAATCGAAAGCCACTTTGTGGGTGGTCTCTACGCGCTTCTTGATGCGGTTCAGTTGCAGGCGGGTGATGGCCTTGAGCATCTCGTCGCTGAGCGGGTAGTACGGAATGGTCACCAGACGGCCGAGCAGAGCCGGCGGGAAAATCTCCAGCAGCGGCTGGCGCAGGGCCTTGGCGATGTCTTCCGGCTCCGGGATGTTCGCCGGGTCTTTGCACACCTGGGAAATCAGCTCGGTGCCGGCGTTGGTGGTCAGCAGGATCAGGGTGTTCTTGAAGTCGATCACCCGGCCTTCGCCGTCCTCCATCACGCCCTTGTCGAACACCTGGAAGAAGATCTCATGCACGTCCGGGTGGGCTTTTTCCACCTCGTCCAGCAGCACCACGCTGTAGGGCTTGCGCCGCACCGCTTCGGTCAGCACGCCGCCTTCGCCGTAGCCGATATAGCCTGGAGGCGCACCCTTGAGGGTCGACACCGTGTGGGCTTCCTGGAATTCGCTCATGTTGATGGTGATGACATTCTGTTCGCCGCCGTACATGGCTTCGGCCAGGGCCAGGGCGGTTTCGGTCTTGCCCACGCCCGAGGTGCCCGCCAGCATGAACACGCCAATCGGCTTGCTCGGGTTGTCGAGGCCGGCGCGGGAGGTCTGGATGCGCTTGGCGATCATCTGCAGGGCGTGGTCCTGGCCGATGATGCGTTTTTTCAGGTGCTGGTCGAGGTTGAGCACCGTCTCCAACTCATTGCGCGCCATGCGGCCGACCGGAATGCCGGTCCAGTCAGCGACCACCGAGGCCACGGCCTGGTAATCCACGGTGGGCAGGATCAGCGGGGTTTCGCCTTGCAGGGCGGTGAGGCGCTGTTGCAGGTCGACCAGTTGGGCGCGCAGTTCATCGTTGCCACTGTCCACGACGCCCGCCTTTTCACGCAGCGTTGCACGGGTGGCTAGCAACTCGTCCACCAAGGTTTTCTCTTCAGCCCAGCGGCTTTCCAAGGTCGCCAGACGCTCACGCTCAGCGCTCAACAGCGCCTCGGTGCTGGTTTGACGCGTGCCAATCGCAATGCCAATGGCATGTTCGCGCGCGATGATCTGCAACTCGGTTTCCAGCGCCTCGATACGACGACGGCTGTCGTCCACTTCCGCCGGCACCGCGTGCAGGCTGATGGCGACGCGGGCGCAGGCGGTGTCCAGCAGGCTCACGGATTTGTCCGGCAACTGGCGCGCCGGGATGTAGCGGTGGGACAGCTTCACCGAAGCTTCCAGCGCTTCGTCGAGGATCTGCACCTGGTGGTGTTTTTCCATGGTCGAGGCCACGCCGCGCATCATCAGCAGCGCTTTGTCTTCCGACGGTTCGGCGACTTGCACGACCTGGAAGCGGCGAGTCAGGGCCGGGTCTTTCTCGATGTGTTTCTTGTACTCGGCCCAGGTGGTGGCGGCGACGGTGCGCAAGGTGCCACGGGCCAGGGCCGGCTTGAGCAGGTTGGCGGCATCACCTGTTCCGGCGGCGCCACCGGCGCCCACCAGCGTGTGCGCTTCGTCGATAAACAGGATGATCGGCTTCGGCGAGGCCTGGACGTCTTCGATAACCTGACGCAGGCGCTGTTCGAACTCGCCTTTCATACTGGCGCCGGCTTGCAGCAGGCCCACATCGAGGCTACGCAGCTCTACGTCTTTCAGCGCGGGCGGCACGTCCCCGGCTACGATGCGCAGGGCGAAGCCTTCGACCACGGCGGTCTTGCCCACCCCGGCTTCACCGGTGAGGATCGGGTTGTTCTGGCGGCGGCGCATAAGGATGTCGACCAGTTGGCGGATCTCTTCATCGCGGCCAACAATCGGATCGAGCTTGCCGCTGCGCGCCTGTTCGGTCAGGTCGACAGTGAAGCGCTTGAGCGCTTCCTGCTTGCCCATCGCACTCGGCGCCATGGCACCGCTGGCCTCGCCTGGAACACCGGCATTGAAACCATCGCTGGCGCTCAAGGCATTCTCCGGCGAATCACCAACGTATTCGTCAAAGCGTTCGCTCAAGGCTTCAGCCTTGATCTTGTCGAATTCGGCAGACAAACCCAGCAGCGCGTGACGCAAACTCGGCGTTTTCAGGATGCCCAGCACCAGGTAACCGGTGCGCACCTGGCTCTCGCCGAACATCAGGCTGCCATAGACCCAGCCGCGCTCGACGGCTTCTTCCACATGGGACGACAGGTCGGTGATCGACGTCGAGCCACGCGGCAGGCGGTCCAGCGCTTCGGTAAGGTCACGGGCCAGGCGTGCCGGCTCGACGTTGAACTGGCGAATGATGCGGTGCAGGTCCGAGTCCTGCAGTTGCAGCAACTGGTGAAACCAGTGGGCCAGTTCCACATACGGGTTGCCCCGCAGTTTGCAGAACACGGTGGCGGCTTCGATGGCCTTGTAGGCCACGCTGTTGAGTTTGCCGAACAGTGCGGCGCGACTGATTTCACCCATGCTCTGGATTCCTTGAGGTGGTGGCGTGGTCGGCGTAGTGCCGGGCCAGGATTAGGTCGTTGGCGTCATGCTCGGGTTTACCGAGCCAGGTGTTGAAGCCCAGGCGGAACTGGCCGTTGAGTTGCAGCGCCGGGACTTCGGGTTGTTGCAAAACCAGGTTCAGGTCCCAGTCCAGTTCATGGCCCAGGTACTCGGCCACCCACGCCACCAGTTCGTTGAATGGCTGGTGGCCGGGCAGCATGCCCATGTAGTCATCCAGCGTGAGCGGGCCCAGGCGGATACGGAATTTGTGCTGGCGGTCCCACACGAAGCTGCCCAGGCAAAAGTCCACGCCCAGGCGGTTGGCGCTCACACTCACGCGGCTGCGTTCGGGCAGTTCCAGCCATTGGCCGACGTACTCTTCGATCTCTACCGGCAGGCCGAAATACTCGCTGAGAATCGCTTTCAGGCCGTCCGGGTAGCGGGTTTGCGCCGACAGGTGGCCGCTGTAGTGCAGCTTGGCGGCATCCGGGATCAGCCCCTGATTCAGCAGGCTCGGCATGCCCCGGCCGCTCAGCGCGGCGAGGCGTGCCGACCAGTAGTCATCGTCCGGGCGGTCGTGGCTGACGGTCGGCCGCGCCTCGGCCCAGGCCCGGTAAAACAGGCTGAGCAGGCGATGGTGGAACACATCCAGGAACTGCTTGCTGGTGCTGTCGGCGTTGTTGCGCTGACGCTCGCGCACGTACTCGGTGATGTGCAGCGGCAGCGGGCCGTTGGGGCCGCCAAGGCCGAAGAAGAACTGCTCCAGGCGCGCCGGCTTGCCGTCGCCGCCGGGGTCGACCGAGGCCAGCGTGGCCGGGGCGAAGGTGCAATCGGCCTGTTGCCCCAGGCGCAGCGGGTCATCCGCCAGGCGCAGGGAATGGCCCAGGCGCGGCAGCTCCGGCGATTCGCACTCGATACGGCGCAGCGCCTGGAAGAAATCGTATTCCCAGGGCTCCTGGTGCATCGCATCCAGGGTACTCACAGGGTCGGACGACGTCCGGGCTTGGCTTTCCATCGCATGATCTCGCCGCGTTCGGTGGTACGGATCACCGTCTCGGTAAAACTGTTGATCGACACGTAGCGTGCCAGGAAGCGTTCCAATACCGCACCGAGCAGGAACACGCCGGTACCGCGAAACGCGTTTTCATCGAATTCCAGGGTGATCTCCAGGCCCCGGCCAAACACGATCGGGCCGGGCATCGGCAGGCGTCGGGTCACGGCTTTGCTGCTGACCTCGCGCAGGCCTTCGATCTGCAATTGCAGCGCGGCGTCGTTGCTGTCGCCGTACAGGCGCAGCAGTTCGCGCAAGGCGCCGGCGCCCTGGCCCTGTTCGCTCAGGGACAAATAGTTGAGCGAGAGCTGGCTGATCAGGCGCCAGGCCTTGGCGTCATGGGCATGGCTGGGGCGCGGGCGGCTGGGGCCTGCCACGCAGCGCACCGACAATACCGGCGCGCTGTCGGCCAGGGTGAAGTCGGTCTTGCCGTTGCCCACGCTCATGAACAACGGCAGATCGCGGTTGGTGCACAGCGCGGTCACGCCGAGCTGGCGCAGATCGTGGCGGTACGGCGACTGCCGGCTGTCCACCAGGCTGACAAAGGTTTCGCTGCCCACATAGGTGGAGCGCGGCCCGTTGCGGCGCTGGTCGCTGGACAGTACGCGCGGCTCGCGACGCACGGTGTAGTACGCCTGGTCGCGGCCATAGCGCGACGGGTCGCGCACCGCGTAGAACGGCAAAAACGGCTGCTCCGGCCCGGTGCCGTGGCCGGTGATGCCGCTCAGGGAGTGAATCTCGAAATCCATCGGCCGTGTGCGATCGGCGATCACGTGGTGTTCATTGACCCGGTCGGACAAGTGGATACGGTCCACGCGCTTGGGGAACAGGTTGATCGCCGGGGTGCAGAACGGCAGGAACTGCGCTGCGCCGACGCTGCCTTCCAGGCTCGGTTCGTGGCGGTCGAACAGCACGATCAGTTCCAGCTCCTGGCCGTCGCAACGCTTGACCGCACGGCTCAGCTCGGCAAATTCGACGAACAGGAAGCGGTGGGGCAGGGCGAAGTATTCCTGCAGCAGGCGATAGCCCTGGAAGGCGCGTGCGACGACCGGCATCGCGGCGTCGGCGTCATCAAAACCACGGGAGCGCAACGCGTCCTGCGGCAGGCGCTCGACCCAATCGCCACCCGGCTTGCGCGCAAACACCGCGCAGGCGTTGCCCAGCAGTTGCTCGTAGAGGCGGAACGGTTGCTCGTCGGCGCCACTGAGGTACAGCGGCAGATTATCCAGGTCGAGGCTGTTGAACGGCAGCTCGGCGCCGGTGCGCAGGGTCAGGCGCAGACCGGCCTTGGCTTTCGGCTCACTGGCGGCTAAGCGTCCCAATACGGCGGCAGGGTTGCCGAAGTACTCGGCGTTGCTCACCTGCAGCGGCCACAGCGTCACCGGGTGAGCGGTGCGGTACTCGCAGCAGGTCTGGGTTTCGCGGCCCAGGGCGGCGCGCAGGACGGTGTCGCGGGGCAGCGGGAAACCGCTGGCCAGCGAGCCTTCGTCCGGATCGGTCTGCAACTGCACCACCGTCATCGACGGTGTCGGTGCCAGGTAGTGCGGGTAGGCGATTTCCAACAGGTTGTGGGTGAAGGTCGGGTACTCGGCGTCGAGCTTGAGCTGCACGCGGGCCGTGAGGTAGGCAAAGCCTTCGAGCAAGCGTTCGACGTACGGGTCGGCGCAGTCCATACCGGACAGGGTCAGCCGACTGGCGATCTTCGGGTATTCCTTGGCGAACTCCGCGGCGCTTTCGCGCACGTGGTGCAGTTCCTGGTTGTATAGCTCCAGCAGGCGCGGGTTCATGGGCGCCTCCGCTGGTCGGCATTGACCACGCGTACGTGGCCGGATTCCAGGTCGAGGTCGGTTTGCAGCAACAGGCGCAACGGCACCGGCTGGGCCCACAGGTCGCCTTCGATCTCGAAACTCAGGGCGTTGTGGTTCATTTCGCCATGGCCGACACGGGCTTTGACACGCAGGGTGTGGCGCAGGATGCGCGGCTCAAAGGTGGCGATGGCCTGGTAGATCAGGGCTTCCAGCGCCTTGATATCCACGCTGGAAACACTGTTGCCCGCCAGCGCCGGCAGGCCGTAATTGACCACCGAGGTGCCGGCTGGAGTGTGCAGTGTGGCATCGGCATCGAGCAACGACGTGGTGTTGAGCAGCCACGCCAGGTCACGCAGCACCGAGGCTTTCAATTGGGTCAGGGACAGCACGCGTTTGTCGGCGCTTTCCTTGGGATTGGTTGGATCGTCGTCCGTCAGCCGGTCCAACAGGGACGGTTGCAGACGGTCGCGGGAAGCGATTTCAGTTACCACCAAAGCAGCTCCACGGACGGGTTGCGAGAGGGACAAAAAACCAGGGGCCGTGGCATGGCGCCACGGCCACCAGGGCTATCAGCGCTTGGTGTTGGAACGGATGTTCCAGCCAAACTTGATCGCGCCGCCGTCTTTGGTGCCGTCGGCTTTCTGCGGCTGGTAGTCGACCATCACTTGGGCGAAGTTCAGGGTGACGTTCTCGGTCAGGCGGTCATCGGTGCCCGAACCGCCGGTGCTCAGCGAGGTCACCAGCACTTCTTCCAGGTTGATCACCATGTACTCGACCTGGCTTTCGCCACCGGCCTTGCGCACGGTCAGCTTGACCTTGTCGATGTGCTTGCCGCTGGCGCAGTGCATCATCAGGTTCGGCGAAGCCTTGTCGACGTACTTGGTCAGCGACAGGTCCTGGATGTTCACCTTGCCCGCGCCGCCACCGCCGCCCACGTGCATGTTGCCGGACTGGGCCATGCCCCAGCTCCAGTTCAGCACGTCGATTTCGTCCTTGTGGGCCTTGTCCATGGACTCGCCCTTGATGTCGCCGATCTTGATGAAAATATCAACAGCCATGTTTTCTCCCTGTGTGGCGTGGGCCACTGAATTTGATTAACTCCAAATGGGCAGTGCTTTTGTGTGGGAGGGGGCTTGCCCCCGATGCAGGCACCTCGGTGTGTCAGTTACACCCCGGTGATGCCATCGGGGGCAAGCCCCCTCCCACAGAAGAGCTAGCTCATCGGTGGTTTACGCGCTTTTCGCCGAAGGCAGCTTCGATACCAGGCGCAGCGACACCGTCAGCCCTTCGAGCTGGTAGTGCGGGCGCAGGTAGAACTTGGAGTTGTAGTACCCCGGGTTGCCTTCGACTTCTTCCACGATCACTTCGGCGGCAGCCAATGGGTGCTGGGCCTTGGTGGTTTCGGTGGAGTGCGCCGGGTCACCGTCCACGTAGTTGAGGATCCAGTCCTGCAACCAGCGCTGCATCTCGTCCTTCTCTTTGAAGGAACCGATCTTGTCGCGCACGATGCACTTCAAGTAGTGAGCGAAACGGCAGGTGGCGAACAGGTACGGCAGGCGCGCGGCCAGGTTGGCGTTGGCGGTGGCGTCCGGGTCATCGTATTCGGCCGGTTTCTGCAACGACTGCGCGCCAATGAACGCGGCGAAGTCGGTGTTTTTCTTGTGCAGCAGCGGCATGAAACCGTTTTTCGCCAGTTCCGCTTCACGGCGGTCGCTGATGGCGATTTCGGTCGGGCACTTCATGTCCACGCCACCGTCATCGGTCGGGAACGTGTGGGCCGGCAGGTTTTCCACTTCACCGCCAGACTCGATGCCACGGATGCGCGAGCACCAGCCGTAGTGCTTGAACGAACGGTTGATGTTCACCGCCATCGCATACGCGGCGTTGGCCCAGGTGTACTTGGAACTGTCGGCACCGTCGGTGTTTTCTTCGAAGGCGAAGGCCTCCACCGGGTCGGTCTTGGCGCCGTACGGCAGGCGCGCCAGGAAGCGCGGCATGGTCAGGCCGATGTAGCGCGAGTCTTCCGATTCACGCAGCGAACGCCAGCCGGCGTATTCCGGAGTGGTGAAGATCTTGGTCAGGTCGCGCGGGTTCGACAGCTCTTGCCACGAGCCCATGCCCATCACGGTCGGCGAAGCGGCAGCGATGAACGGGGAGTGCATGGCGGCGCAGACTTTCGACAGTTCGCCCAGCAGTTCCACGTCGGGTGGCGACTGGTCGAAGTAGTAGTCGCCCACCAGGCAGCCGTAGGGTTCGCCGCCGAACTGGCCGTATTCTTCTTCGTACATCTTCTTGAAGATCGGGCTCTGGTCCCACGCGGTGCCCTTGAATTTCTTCAGGGTCTTGTGCAGGTCCGGCTTGGAGATGTTGAGCACACGGATCTTGAGCTGCTCATCGCTCTCGGTGTTGTTGACCAGGTAGTGCAGGCCACGCCAGGCGCTTTCCAGCTGTTGGAAGTCCGGGTGATGGATGATCTGGTTGACCTGGGCGGTCAGCTTGGCGTCGATGGCCGCGATGATCGATTCGATCGACTTGATCGCGTCATTGGAGACCAGGTCGGTTTGCGCCAGGGCCTGTTCGGCCAAGGTGCGCACGGCGGTTTCCACGGCTTCGCGGGCGCGCTCGGTCTTGGGCTTGAATTCCTGCAGCAGCAGGTTGGCGAACTCGCTGGCTTCTTCGGTCTGGGTGCCCAGGATCTGGGAGCCTTCGCGGGCGGTATTGTCAGTCATGATTACTGGTCCCCTGCAGGCTTAGGCGCGCTGGCAAGTGCTTGCAGCAGTGCCGGATCCTTGATCGCCTTCATGATGATTTCTTCAGCGCCGGTCTTGCCGTCCATGTAGGTCAGCAGGTTGGCCAGCTGGGTGCGGGCTTCGAGCAGTTGATTCAGCGAGTCGACCTTGCGTGCCACGGCGGCCGGGCTGAAGTCGTCCATGCTTTCGAAGGTGATGTCCAGGCTCAGGTTGCCTTCGCCGGTCAGTTCGTTCGGTACGTGAAACGCCACGCGCGGCTGCATGGCCTTGAGGCGCGAGTCGAAGTTGTCGACGTCCACTTCAAGGAACTTGCGGTCGGCCACCGGCGCCAACGGCTCGGCAGGCTTGCCGGCGAGGTCGGCCATCACGCCCATTACGAAGGGCAACTGGACCTTTTTCTCGGCGCCGTAGAGCTCGACGTCGTACTCGATCTGCACTCGAGGCGCACGGTTGCGCGCGATGAATTTCTGAGAACTTTGCTTCGCCACGTTGCTGCTCCTGGTCGCTTGAGCGACGGTGTTGTTACTGCACAGTCGGATGGCTTACTCGCCGTCCGGCCCGCGCAGGTTTTCAAATTGGGACATGCCGTCGGGAATCAGATTGCGCACGATGGCCGCAAAGTCGGCGTGCACCAGATTCTTCGCCCGGTTCAACAGTACCGGCAGCGGGCTCGAAGGCTCGTGCCGGGTGTAGTACGCAAGGATCTTGTCGAGGCTGCGCAACACATCGTCGCGGCTGGCGATATCGCCAACGGGACGCGGTGCTGCGGGGGCGGCGGCGAAGTCGGCCGAGGGGGCATTGTCGTCACTGACGGCCTCGGGTTCGCTGCTGCCGGCGGCGCCGGGCACTGCTTGATTGAGTATCTGCAACGCCTGCTTGAGCGGTTGCTTCAAGGCACTGAGGTCCACGCCCTGGGCGGAACCGACCTGATCGTTGACCTGTTGTTCGATCGCTTCGCACGCCGCACGCGCCGTAATCAGAGCGTCGCGGGTGGCCTGTAGCTGCTCGGGGTCGCTGTCGAGGAACGCCGCGTTGAGCTGCTGCGCGCCGAGTTGCTCATCGGGGAAGCTCAGCAGGCCGCTGGCGTTGAGCGCGGCGCGCAGGCTCACGGGGCCGAAGGTGCGCGAGCGCGTGAGGATGCTTTCGCGCAGAAGACGGATGTTGGTGTCGCAGGTCAGGCCGGTGAGAGCGTTGATGCGTACGGTAGGGTCGTTATCGTCGTCGGCGTCCAGGCGCGGGTGCAGGTCGGCCCAGTAATCGCGCAGCAGCGCATCGATCAGCGTCAGCGCTTCGGCCAGGCCGGCCACGCCTTGGAGGGCGAGGGCGCTTTGCAACAGGAAGTGGGTGATGCGCAGGTCTTTGCTGCGCGCGAGCAAGTCGAGGCTTTGCTGCTGGATGCTGCGCCATTCCGGCGGTTCAGCGGGCAGGATCGAGTCGCCCATGCTGCGCTCGGGTTGGCCCTTGGCATCACGCTCCAATTGCAGAAATTGCGCGTCATATTCCATATCTTCGCCACAGGGCGAAGTCGCGGAAACGGCGGTGAGCAGCAACGGCACATCCACTGAATTTGATCTCCCTATCAGCCCGTTAGATCGCGGGCAATTCATGCATTAGTTGCGCAAGGAACTTTGCATGTTTTCTTGGTCATATAAGCAAGACGCCACTAATGTGCCATCACTGGTATTCAAGAAGTTGTGCATTTTTGGTGTAGTACTTATGCCTTGTCAAGGTAAGCTATTCGCCCTCTGTGACAGATGTGCGGTGCTTAACAACCTGCGCGACTAGTGGGTCGAACGACGTACCGGGACAGGATTTTTGTCATAGAGCCCAGTTAAGATCAGCGATCATGCTGGTATTGGCAGGTTTTGGACGGTCGATTGCTCGACCTGATGGGGATATCCCGGGAAGCGCTGTCCCGGGAATCGACCGCGCGCGAAGTATCAGCAAGGAGGCAAGATGTCGCTGTGTTTGACTATCACTAGTTATCACAAAATTACCCCTGGGCAGTGCTCCGAAAAGTCCATGAATCAGGGCTCGATGGCTATCGGCCGCAGCTCGGATAATGACTGGGTATTGCCTGATCCTGAGCGTCTGGTCTCCTCGCAGCACTGCGTTATTCAGTACAAAGATGGCCGTTATTATTTAACTGATAACAGTACCAACGGAGTGGAGTTGGTTAACGCCGGCATTCGTTTGCGTAGGGGTAACAGCGAGCTGTTGCAAGATGGCGAGCTGATCCGCATCGGCGATTACGAGATCCAGGCGCGTATCGATTTCAACGTACAGGCCGTCCACAGCCAGCCGTTTGCCGGCGAGTCGCCGAACAGTTTCGAAGCGCTGATGGGCGCCGTGTCGAATAAGCCCGCGCCTGTTCCGGTGATTGCGCCGCAATTCCAGGGCGCTTCATCGATGGACACGCTGCCGGACCTGTTCGACTTCCTCAGTCCTACCGCCGTACCGCCGCCAACCGTGCCGGACCACGTGCCTTCCGAGCAACATGACTTCCGCCCGCCGACACCGGTGGCTGTGCCGGTAGTGGCCCCGCCGGTGGTGTCGGGCGCGGTGATTCCCGAAGACTGGGACCTGTTTGGCGACACGCCAGCACCCGTCGTCAGCGCTGCGCCGCCGCCTGCGCCGCCACCGGTCATCCAGCCGCCCCCGGTGGTCGAGCCCCCGCCGCCCGTGGCGGAAAGCCAGCAACCGGACCTTCTGCAAGCCTTCCTGCGTGGTGCGGGCCTGGACCAACTGCGCCTGGACAAAGCCCAGGCCGAGGCCCAGATGGAAAACATCGGCCGCAGCTACCGCCTGATGGTCGAAGGCCTGATCGACGTGCTGCGGGCCCGCGCCAGCCTCAAGGGCGAGTTCCGCATGCAGCAGACCATGATCCAGCCGGCAGAAAACAATCCGTTGAAGTTCGCCCCGAATGCCGACGAAGCGTTACTGCTGCTCCTGCGCCACGGCAACCAGGCGTTTATGGCACCCGACCTCGCCGTACGCGACAGTTTCAACGACCTGCGCGCCCACCAGTTGGCGGTGATGGCCGGTGTGGAAGCGGCGATCAAGCATCTGCTCAGCCGCTTTGAACCGGCACAACTGGAAGAGCGCATGGGCAAGCCCGGCGGGCTGTCGAGCCTTTTCAACGGTTCGCGCCAGGCCCAGTACTGGCAGCAGTTCACCGAGCTCTACAGCAATATTTCCCGCGAGGCCCAGGAAGATTTCCAGGACCTGTTCGGCCGCGAATTCAGCCGGGCCTACGAAGAACACAGCGCACGACAGCGACGCTGAACCGCAGCACATGGATTTAACGGATAGCTAAGTACGTCATTGAGGACGCAGGATGATTCCCAGGTTTTTACTCGCAGTCGCCACACTGCTTTTGCTGACGGCGTGTGCCAAAGACGCCGCCAAACCCGAAACAGCCGCCGAGGCCGAAGTGGATACGGCCGCCGTCGAGCTGCACTTTCATGCGATCAGCGGGCTCAACCCCGGCGCCAACGGCCAGGCCGCCCCGGTGCGGGTGCGCATTTTCGAACTGAAAAACGCCGCCACCTTCGCCCGCTCCGATTACTTCGCCCTGGCGGACCGTGCGCAATCCACACTGGGCCTGGACCTGCTGGACCAGGACGAAGTGATGGTGCAACCCGGCGAGCAACTGAGCATCCAGCGTGACCTCGACCCGTCCACGCGCCAGATCGGTTTGCTGGTGGGCTATCGCGAGTTGGACCGCGCGCAATGGCGCACGGTGATCAACGTGCCCGCGCGCCAGTACACCGAATACCAGATCAGCCTCGATGTGCGTGCCGTGCGCGCCGACGTCGTGGTCACCCCATCCAGCCCTGCCCAATAAGAAGCAATCGGAGCCCCCATGTCCTGGAACAATCGCGTGGTCTGGTCGGAAGGCATGTTCATCGGAACGCAGCACTTCCAGCAGCATGACCGTTACCTGGAAAACCTGATCGATGCCCGCAGCCGCCCGTTGTCCGCCGGCGCCTGGGGTTTTTCCGAGCTGCTGATCGACCAGGGCCTGCTGGCCCAGGGCAAGCTGGCGATCGTGTCGGCGCGTGGCCTGCTGCCCGACGGCACGCCGTTCAATATCCCCCAGGATGACCTGGCGCCAAGCCCGCTGAATATCGATGACAACCTGCGCGACGGCCTGGTGTACCTGGCCCTGCCGCTCAAGCGCGCCGGCGCCCGCGATACCGTGGATGAAGGCGAAGCCCTGGAGGCTGCGCGTTATGTGAGCCAGGTGCGCGAAGTACGCGATGACAACGCACCTTTCGAAAACCGCGCCCCGGTGGCCGTGGGTTCCCGCGCCCTGCGCCTGCTCACCGCCCAGGATGGCATCAGCGATTACGCCGCCGTGGGCCTGGTGCGCATCAAGGAAAAACGGGCCGACCGCGCATTGGTGCTCGATGACACCTACATCCCGCCAGTATTGGATGTGGCCGCGAGCAAACCGCTCACCGCCTTTCGCAGCGAACTGCTCGGCCTGCTGCACCAGCGCGGCGAAGCCCTGGCGGGGCGGGTGGTGGCATCGGGCGCCGGTGGCGCGTCGGAGATTGCCGACTTCATGCTGCTGCAACTGGTCAACCGCGCCCAACCGCTGGTCCAGCATTTGAGCCAGTTGAGCCCGTTGCACCCAGAGCGCTTCTTCAGCGAGCTGGTCAGCCTGGCCGGCGAGTTCTCGACCTTCTCCACCTCCGGTCGTCGCCCCCAGGAATACCCGCAGTATCAGCACGATGACCTGGCCCTGAGCTTCGCGCCGGTGATGGCGGCATTGCGTGAAGCGTTGTCGATGCTGATCGACAGCAAGGCCACACCGATCCCGATTGTCGAGAAAGCCTATGGCGTGCACGTGGCGATGCTGGCCGACAAGACTCTGCTCGACAACGCCAGTTTCATCCTGGTGGTGCGCGCCGATGTGCCCGGCGAAACCCTGCGCGCACGCTTCGGCCAGCAGAGCAAAGTCGGCTCGGTGGAGCACATCCGCGACCTGGTTAACCTGCAACTGCCGGGTATTGGCCTGTTGCCTCTGCCGGTGGCGCCACGCCAACTGCCGTACCACGCAGGCTCGACGTATTACGAGCTCGATCGCGGCAGCGAGCATTGGCAACAACTGGGCAATTCCGGCGGTTTTGCCTTCCATATCGCCGGGCAGTTCCCGGGCTTGAACCTGGCCTTCTGGGCGATCCGAGGATAATCCGCGATGCATCCCAATGATGATGACCGCACCCAGTTCATGCCGCGTCCGGGTGGCCGGGCGCCGGAGCCTGTGCGTGCCGAACCTTCGCCCCTGGCCATGCCGGCCGCACCGATGCTCACCGGCAAGAGCCACGGCCTCAACCCGCTGGAAAGTGCCGCCGGCCCGCTGTTGGCGCTGCTGACGCGCCTGCGCAACACCATCGCCCACCCGGCGCCGGCCAGCTTGCGCGCACAATTGCTGGCCTACCTGCGCCAGTTCGAAGAGCGTGCCGAAGCCGCTGGCATCGCCCGTAACGAAGTGCTTCTGGCGCGTTACGCGCTGTGCACTGCTCTGGATGAGGCGGTGTTGAGCACGCCCTGGGGCAGCACCAGTGACTGGGGCAAGCAGAGCCTGCTGATCACCGTGCACAACGAGGCCTGGGGCGGCGAAAAAGTCTTCCAACTGTTGGACCACTGCCTGCAAAGCCCACGGGAACGCCTGTACCTGTTGGAGCTGTTGTACCTGTGCATGTGCCTGGGTTTCGAAGGCCGCTACCGCGTAATGAACGACGGTCGCAGCCAGCTGGAGACCCTGCGCGAACGCACCGCCGCGGCCATTCGCAGTGCGCGTGGCGAGCATGAGCGTGAGCTGTCGCCGCACTGGCGCGGCGTGACCGTGGCGCGCGATCGCCTGGCGCAATTCATGCCACCCTGGATCGCCGTGGCCATCGGTGTCGCGTTGCTGCTGGCGTTGCTGTTCGGCCTGCGCCTGAAACTGGCGGCGGATGCCGAGCCGGTGTTCAAGAATATCCATGCCCTGGGCGAGATTCCGGTGCAAGCCATCGACCGTCCGGTGGCGCAGCCCAAAGTCATCGAGCGCCCGCGTCTGGCGGGCTTCCTGGTGGAAGACATCAAGGCCGGCCGCGTGGCGGTGGAGGATGCGGTCGACCGTTCCGTGGTGACCATTCGTGGCGATGAGCTGTTCGCCTCCGCCAGTTCCAGCATCGTCGACGACTACCAGCCGCTGATGCTGCGTATCGCCGACGCCATTCGCAAGGTCAAGGGCCAGGTGCGGGTGACCGGGCACAGTGACAACCGCCCGATTGCCACGCTGCGCTTCCCGTCCAACTGGGCGCTGTCCGAAGCGCGGGCCAAGTCGGTGCTGGAGATCCTGGCGGCCAAGACCGGCCAGGCCGAGCGCTTCAGTGCCGAGGGCCGCAGCGACACCGAGCCGGTGGCGACCAACGCCACTGCCGAAGGCCGTGCCCGCAATCGTCGGGTTGAAATCACCGTATTGGCGGAGGGCGTCGAGTGAAGGCGTTTTTCAGTTTCATGATTCGCTGGGTGATCCCCGTGCTGGGTTTGATTGCCCTGAGCCTGATCATCTGGTTTGTCGGGCCGTTGCTCGACGTGCTGGTACCGGAAGGCCGGCGCTGGGCGCTGATCATCCTGGTATTCGCGGTATGGCTGGCCTACCGCGTGTTCCGCATCATCCAGGCGCGCCGTCAGGCCGCCGAAGTGATGCGTAGCCTGGCCGCCGAAACCCCGGCCGACCCCAACAGCGTCGCCACCGCCGAAGAACTCACCACCCTGCGCCAGCGCATGGACGAGGCCCTGGCCCTGCTGAAAAAGGCCAAGCTCGGTGGTGATGAGCGCCGCAACCTCTACGAGCTGCCGTGGTACGTGATCATCGGCCCGCCGGGTTCGGGCAAGACCACCGCGCTGGTCAATTCCGGCCTGCATTTCCCGTTGGCCGCGCAACTGGGCGCCGGCGCCGTGCGTGGCGTCGGCGGTACGCGCAACTGCGACTGGTGGTTTACCGATCAAGCCGTGCTGCTCGACACCGCGGGCCGCTACACCACCCAGGACAGCAACTCCACGGTGGATAAGGCCGCATGGCTGGGCTTCCTCGACCTGCTGAAAAAACAGCGCTCACGTCGCCCCATCGATGGTGCGTTTATCGCCATCAGCCTGTCGGACCTGCTGCTGGGCACTGACGCCGAGCGCGCCGCCCATGCCGCTGCCATCCGCCTGCGTATCCAGGAGCTGTACACCCAACTGGGCGTGCGCTTCCCGATCTACCTGATGCTGACCAAGCTCGACCTGGTGCCGGGCTTCATGGAGTTCTTCGACAACCTGAGCAAGGAGGAACGCGCCCAGGTGTGGGGCATGACCTTTGCCCTGGACGATGGCAAAAACAGCGACAGCCCATTGGCACACCTGCAAAGCGAGTTCGCCGGGCTGGAACAGCGCCTCAACGAACGCCTGGTCGAACGCCTGCAACAGGAGCGCGACCCGGCGCGGCGCGACCTGATCTATGGCTTCCCGCAGCAGTTCGGCGCCTTGAAGGATTGCTTGCAAAGCTTCCTCGAAGGCGTGTTCAAACCCAATGCCTTTGAAGAGCGCGTGTTGCTGCGCGGCGTGTACTTCACCAGCGGCACCCAGGAAGGCAGCCCGATTGACCGCCTGATCGGCGCCATGGCCCAGAGCATGAACCTGGACCGCCAGCACCTGGCGCGCCAGAGCGGCACCGGGCGCAGCTACTTCATCGAAAAACTCTTCACCGCCGTGGCGTTTGCCGAGCGTGGCCTGGTGGGGGTGAACCCGAAGGTCGAGCGGCGGCGCAAGTGGATTGCGCGGGGTGTGCTGGCCGCCACTGTGGCATTGGTCGTGGTGGTCAGCGGCCTGTGGTGGGTGAGTTACCGCGCCAACCAGGCCTACATCGCCCAAGTCGACCAGAAAGTCGCGCCGCTGGGCCAGACCGTACAGAACCTGAGCCCGGCGCAGCGCGAAGTGCTCGCCGTGCTGCCGTTGCTCAACGCCGTGAAAAACCTGGCGGGCGATTCGCCGAGCTGGTCCGAAGGCCTGGGGCTGTATCAGGGCGATATGCTTGAAGCCGAGTCCGCCAGCGTCTACCGCAAGCTGCTGATCGCGGTGTTCGCGCCACGCCTGGTGACGCGCATCGAAGAACAACTGCACGGCGGCGGCAATTCCGACTTCCTCTACGAAGGCCTCAAGGCTTACCTGATGCTGGCTGACGCCGAGCATTACGACCCGGACTTCATCAAGGCCTGGATCGCCCTGGACTGGGACCGCAACCTGCCCCGCGACCTGCCGGCGGATCAGCGCCAGGCATTGGCCGGGCACTTGCAGTCGCTGTTCGAACGCCACCCGCCGAACGCACGCCTGGATCAACGGCTGATCGACGACCTGCGCCGCCAGTTGCAACAACTGCCAGTGGCCCAGCGCGTATATGACCGGGTCAAGCGCCAGAAACTGCCCGAGGGCATCCCGGACTTTCGCCTCAACGAAGCCGCCGGCCGTGACGCCGCGCTGGTGTTCAGCCGCAAGAGCGGCAAGCCGCTGGGCGAGCCGTTGAGTGGCTTCTTCACCGCCAAGGGCTATCGCCAGGCGTTCCTGCTGAGCAGCCTGAACCAGACCGGCACCCTCGCTGAAGAACAGTGGGTGTTGGGCAACGAACAGGCTGACCAGCAGAACGTCGTGAGCCTGGCCGCCGATGTGCGGCGCCTGTATTTCCAGGATTACCAGCGCCAGTGGGATGCGTTGCTGGCGGACATCGACTTTGTGCCGATCACCAGCGTGGCCCAGGCGGCCGATGTACTGCGGGTAATTTCCGGCCCGACCTCGCCGCTGAAAAAACTGCTGGTGGCGGTGGCCAAGGAAACCGACCTGCAAGCCGAAGAGCGACAACTGGCCGCCAAAGGCGTGCCGGTAGAAGGGGGCGTCGACAAGCTCAAGGAGCGCCTGGGCAGCCTGCTCGGCCAGGAGCAACCGACGGCCAATGCGCCTGCGGCGGCGGAGGATCCGGTGACCGCGCACTTCGCCCAGCTCAACAGCATCGTCAGCAAGAACGAAGGCGAACCGGCGGCTATCGACGGCCTGCTCACCGACATGAACGCGCTGTATGTGCAGGTCAGCGCCATGGTTGGCGCCAGCGGCGATGCGTTGCTCGGCGAGGCGAAGAACCAGGCGGCGGCTGCGGCGACTCGGGTCAGTCTGAATGCCGAGCGCCAGCCGCCGCTGGTGCAAGGCATGGTCAAGTCGGTGGTCAACTCCACCACCAACAGCATGATGGGTGGTGTGCGTAACCAGTTGAACGCAGCCTGGGTCAGCGAAGTGGTCAACGTGTATCGCCAGTCCCTGGCCGGGCGTTACCCGATGTCGCCGGGCAGCGCACGGGATGCCACCCTGGATGACTTCGGCCAGTTCTTCGGCGTGGGCGGAGTGATGGACAACTACTTCCGCAAATACTTGCAGCCTTACGTGGACACCTCGGCGCAGACCTGGCGCTGGCAGCCGGGCGCGGCACAGAAGCTCGGCATTGCTCCGGGCGTGCTGCAAACCTTCCAGCGAGCCGCGACGATCCGCGATGCGTTCTTCCGCTCCGGTGGCACCCAGCCAATCGTGCGGTTTGAACTCAAGCCGGTGTCGATGGACCCGACCATCACCCAGTTCCTGCTGGACCTGGACGGCCAGCAGTTGAGCTACGACCACGGCCCCAGCCGCCCGGTGGCGATGCAATGGCCGAACCCCGGCAGCATTGGCGTGGTGCGGATTTCCATCATGCCGCCCTCGGCCAGTGGCCGTTCCGGCGTGACCCTGGACGGGCCGTGGGCCTGGTTCCGCTTGCTGGAGCAGTCGGATCTTACCGCCGGCAACTCACCGGACCGCTTCAACCTGCGCCTGCGCGTCGACGGTGCGAGCATTGCCTACGAGTTGCGCGCCAACAGCGCCTTCAACCCGTTCAAGAGCCGCGTGCTCAGTGGCTTCAGCCTGCCGGAGCGGCTATGACGACGCTGGGTTTCTACGGCAAGTTGGCCAGCCGTGGCGACTTTGTCAGCCGCGCCTTGCCCCAGAGCTTTATCGGCCCGTGGGACAGCTGGCTGGCGGCGGGTTTGCTGGCCAGTCAGAACAGCCTCGGCGGTGAATGGCTCAATACTTACCTGGTCAGCCCGCTGTGGCGCTTTGTGCTGGCGCCGGGCGTGTGCGGGCCGGATGCGGCGGCGGGCGTGGTGATGCCGAGCATTGACCGGGTGGGGCGCTACTTCCCGCTGGCGGTGGTGGCGTTGCTCGATCACGACACCAATCCGGCCTCCCTGGTGGGCGGGCCGGACACTTGGTTCGAGCAGGCCGAGGCGCTGTTGCTCAGCACCCTGGATACCGGTGCGACCTTTGAAGGTTTCAACGAAGGCCTCGATGGCCTGGGCTTGCCGGCGAGTGAGCCGCGTGCCGTGGACAGCCGTTTCGCCGGCCTGCAACGGGTGGCCGCGACCGTGCCGCAGCAGCGCATGACGGCCCTGGCCGAACAGGCCTGCGACGGCGCGAGCCTGTGGTGGGGGCGTGGTTCGCAACGTATTTCCCCTGGTTTGCTGCGGTGTCAGGGCCTGCCTGCCGCCAGCGATTTTGCGCAGTTTTTGCTCGGACAAGAAGGTGTGGTGTAGATGGGGTCGACGTACAAATCCGCGAGCAAAAGCCATGTGGGCATGGTCCGCCAGGTCAACGAAGACGCCTGCCTGGACCTGCCGGAAAACCGCCTGTGGGTGGTGGCCGACGGTATGGGTGGGCATGCGGCGGGCGACTATGTCAGCAGCCTGATCGTCGACAGCCTGCGCAGCGTGCCGGTGGGGCGCTCCCTGGATGAATACACAGCAGCGCTGCGCAATGACCTGCTGCGCATCAACGCAGCCGTGCGCGAAGAAACCGCCAACCGTGGCGTGACCATGATGGGCAGCACCGTGGTGGTGCTGGCCGCCCGTGGCCTGCGCGGTGTGTGCCTGTGGGCCGGCGACAGTCGCTTGTACCGCCTGCGCGACGGCGTGCTCGAAGGCATCTCCCGCGACCACAGCTACGTTCAGGACCTGCAGGACAGCGGCCTGCTCAGCGAAGCCGACGCGCGTACGCACCCGCGCGCCAACATCGTCACCCGTGCGATTGGTGTGGAAGCCCACTTGGACCTGGCGGTGGTCGACCTGCTGATCGCCCCCGGTGACAGCTACCTGCTGTGCAGCGACGGCCTGAACAAGACCGTCGAAGACCATGAAATCCGCGATGTGCTCAGCCACGACGCGCCGGATGAAATCGTGCGCAGCCTGGTGCACCTGGGGCTCAACCGGGGCGCGCCGGACAACATCACCGCCCTTGTCGTGAAGGTATCGCCATGAACATCGTCATCCCCGGTTATGACATCGAAGGCGAGATCGGCGAAGGCGCCATGGCCAGCGTGTACCTGGCGACGCAGCGCTCGCTGGAGCGCAAGGTGGCGTTGAAGGTGATGGCGGCGGCGCTGGCGGCCGATCCAACCTTCTGCGAGCGCTTCCTGCGCGAGGGCAAGACCCTGGCGCGCTTGTCGCACCCGCACACGGTGACCATCCATGACATCGGCAATGTCGGTGAGCTGTACTACATGGCCATGGAATACCTGCCCAACGGCACCCTCAAGGAGCGCATCGCCGCCGGCATGACACCGGAGCAGGGCGTGACGCTGATCCGCCAGATCGCCTCGGCGCTGGGCTATGCCCACGCCCAGGGCCTGGTGCACCGCGATGTGAAACCGGCGAACATCCTGTTTCGTGCCGATGGCACGGCGGTGCTGTCCGACTTCGGTATCGCCAAGTCGCTGGATGACCGCACGCAATTCACCCAGGCCGGGTTTGCCGTGGGCACCCCCAGCTACATGAGCCCGGAACAGGCGCGGGGCCAGGAGATCGATGGCCGCGCCGACCTGTATGCGCTGGGCGTGGTGCTGTACGAGATTCTGGTCGGCAAGCTGCCTTACACCGGCACCGATGCACTCTCCACGGCGCTGGCGCACCTGACCGAACCGCTGCCGGAACTGCCGGTGCACCATGGCCGTTATCAGGACGTGCTGCGCAAGCTGTTGGCCAAGGACCCGGCTGAGCGTTTCCCGGATGCGGCGGCGCTGTTGCGCGCCTTGGACAACCTGCCGGCGGACTCTCCGGAAGCCACCCTGGTGCGGCCGTTGCCGATTCCGATGAGTTTCGACCTGGCGGGCATTACCCCGGAGTCCATCGAGATTCCCAGTGATAAACCCCAGCCGGTGCGCCAACCGGTGGTGCCGCCGACCCAGCACAGCGAGCAGCGCCGTGGGCCGGTGTTGGCGCTGGCGGCGGTTGCAGTGGCGGTTGCACTGGCGATTGGCGGTGCGAGCTACTGGTGGTTGAGCGGTAGCGACGAGCCGGTGGTCAAACCGCCCGCTGCCGAGGTGCCGAAAGTCACGCCACCGCCGCCAGCGGTCGCCGAAGCGGATGGCGGCCAACGCCCGTTGCTCATGGCCGGCAAGAAGACCCTGTTCCAGCGCGTGCTCAGCAAGCCGGGCGCAAAGCTTTCGACCGATGCGGGCAGCGCGCCAGGCAAGGCCCTGCCGGCGTTTTCCGTGCTCTATGTGTACCAGCGCAAGGACGTCGACGGCAGCCCGTGGGTGCGTGTCGGCGCCGCCACCGATGGGCGCAGCGACGGTTGGTTGCCTGCGTCTCAAGTCAGCGACTGGAAGCAGAGCCTGGTGCTGAAATTCACCGAGCGCTCGGGCCGGGCGCCGGTGATGTTCCTGCGCCAATCCGGCGAAGTGGAAAAACTGCTGGCTGACCCTTCCGCCGCCAAAGGCGTGCTGGCCAAGGCGCAGAAAAACAGCGAAGACAACAGCCAGATCCTCGCGTTGGAGCCTGCCGCCAGCGCCGTCCCGCAGAACCAGTTCTACCTGTTGCCGATCTTCGACTCCAAAGAGAGCTTCGACGAAAACGGCCAACCGGTGCAGTTACTCAATGTCGCCTCCATCGACCCCGGCAGCAGCGCGGCCGCCAAACCCGCGACGCCGGTGATGAATGCCAACGCCGATGCCTTCCGCACGGCCGTGGTGCTGGTGGTGGACACCACCGTGTCGATGCAGCCGTATATCGACCAGATCCGCGATGTGGTGCACGAGTTGCAAACCCGCATCGCCGAGCGCGGCGAGTTGGACAGTGTCAGCTTCGGCATGGTCGGTTTTCGCAGCAGCATCAAGAAAACCCCGGGCCTGGAATACGTGGCCAAGACTCTGATCAGCCTCGATCAGGGCCGCGATCCGCAACGCTTCCTCGACATGGCGCGCCAGGTCAAGGCGTCCACCGTGTCCAGCCACTCCTTCAACGAAGATGCGTTCGCCGGGGTGATGCAGGCGGTAGACGGCATGGATTGGTCCGGTTATGGCGGGCGCATCATCCTGCTGGTTACCGACGCCGGTGCGCTGCGCAAGAATGACCCGTTCGCCGCCACCCAGATGAACGAAGCCGAAGTGCGCCAGGCCGCGCTGGGCAAGCAGATCAAGATCTACGCCTTGCACCTGCGCACCGACGCCGGCAAGAAAACCCACGCCGGTGCCGAGAGCCAGTACCGCATTCTCACTGCCGACGCCAACCCGCAGATTGGCGACCTGTACACCGCGGTGCCCGGTGGCGATGTGCGCAAGCTCGGCGAGCGGGTGGATGAGATCGGCACGGTGTTCGCCAACCTTGTGCATCAGGTGCGCAGCAACACGCCGCAGCCGGTCCCGTTGCTGAGCAGCGCACCGAGCCTGGCGGATAAGTCCGCAGCGGTCGGCTATGCCATGCACATGGATTTCCTCGGCCGCAAAACCGCGAGCCAGGCGCCGCAACTGGTCAGCGCCTGGACCGCCGACCGCGACCTGACCAACCCGGCACTGCCGGCGTTCCAGGTGTGCGTGATGCTGACCAAGTTGCAGCTCAACGATCTGCAGCAGTCACTGAAACTGATCGTCGACGCGGCGCGCAAGACCCAGACCTCGCCCAAGGACTTCTTCCAGGAAATCGCCAGTGCCTCGGCCTACATGAGCCGGGACCCGCAGGCCCTGCGCAAGGGCGGCAATCTGGCCGACGGCGGCATTCTCGGCGAATACCTCGAAGGCCTGCCGTACCGCAGCAAATCGCTGAACATGACCCAGGACCTGTGGTTGTCGTTGAGCGTGGCCGAGCAGGAAGACTTTATTGACGAGCTGGACTCGAAAATCCGCCTCTACGAAACCTTCCACAATGACCTGGCCAACTGGGTCCGTTTCGGCGATGCCGAGCCGGGCGATGCGTTGTACCGCGTTCCGTTGTCGACGTTGCCGTGATGCTCACCCTGAACGCGGTGCACAAGAGCCGGGGCGTCGGTAGCCAGCGCTATAGCCTGGTGATCCCGGCGCTGGCGCTGCGTGCGGGCGAGCAAGTGGCGATTGTCGGGCCCAGCGGTTGCGGCAAAAGCACCTTGCTCGACCTGCTGGCGCTGGTCTTGGCGCCGGATCAGGTCGGGCAGTTCGAGTTTTATCAGCAGGACATTGCCGGGCTGTGGCGCACTGATCGGCAATCCGCATTGGCCGCGCTGCGCAGCCAGCACTTGGGCTATGTGCTGCAAACCGGCGGCCTGCTGGGCTTTCTCGATGTGCGCGGCAATATCGCCTTGTCCCGGCAACTGCTGGGCTTGAAGGACGATGGCAGCGTGGTGCGCCTGGCCGAGCAATTGGAGATCAGCGACCAGTTGGCCAAGAAACCGGCGGCGCTGTCGGTGGGGCAGCGCCAGCGCGTCAGCTGTGCCCGCGCCCTGGCCCATGCGCCGCAACTGGTGCTGGCGGACGAGCCGACGGCGTCCCTCGACCCCCTGAATGCCGAGCGCGTGATGCACGCATTGCTGGCCCAGGCCCGTGAACACCGTTCGGCCTGTGTGATCGCCACCCACGACGAGCCCCTGGCCCGCGCCAGTGGCTTGCAGGTGCGGCGCATCAGTTGCCGTCGCGACACCGATGGCGGCGTCACCGCCACCCTCGGGGAGGTGTGCTGATGCGCATCGGTCTGGTGGCGTCGCTGGCCTGGCAGGATTACCGCAACGATGCCTGGCTGTCGGCCTGTTCGGTGCTGGCGCTGGTGGCGGTGATCGCGCCGCTGCTGGTGTTATTCGGCCTGAAATTTGGACTGGTTAGCAGTTTGACCGAACGTTTGCAGACCGACCCCGCCACCCGTGAAATTATTCCGCTGGGCGGTGGTCGATTCAGCAGTGCGTTTATCGAGCAACTGGGCGAGCGCAGTGAGGTGGCGTTCGCCATACCGCGTACGCGGCAGATTGCGGCGACGGCGCAAGTGGGCACGTTGGCCCTGGAGATGCTGCCGACCGCGTCCGGTGACCCACTGCTGGCCGGCCTGCCGGTGCCCAAGGGCCTGGACCAGATTGTGCTGAGCCACACCGCCGCCGAAAAGCTGGCGGCGCGGCCTGGCGATTGGCTGGAAACCAGCTTTGCACGACAAGTGGCCGGGCGCGTCGAAGCCCAGCGCACGCGCGTGCAGGTGCTGGCGGTGTTGCCGCTGGAAGCCTTTGCTCGTGACGGTTTGTTTGCCGACCTGGGTTTGCTGGAAGCGGCGGAAGATTACCGCGATGGCCGCGCAGTGCCAGCCCTGGGTTGGGACGGGGAGGCTGTAGGCGTCAGTGAGCAGCGCGTGTACCCGGCGTTCCGCCTGTATGCCCGCAACCTTACCGATGTGGAGCCGCTGCGGGTGTACTTCGCGGGGCAGAACCTGTTGGTGTCGACCCAGGCGCAGACCATCGCGCAGGTGCAGTCGTTGAGCCGCAACCTGTCGATCGTGTTCTGGGTGATCTGCGGGCTGGCGTTGGCGGGGGCGTTTGCGGCCATTTTTGCCGGCGCCCTGGCCTGCGTCGCGCGTAAGCGGCGGGAGTTATCAGTGTTGCGCCTGTTGGGGTTTTCCACCGGTGGGTTGTTGTTATTCGTGGTGGTGCAGGCGCTGTACAGCGCGGGTTTCGCCGCCGTACTCAGTGCCGGGCTGTATGGCCTGGCCGAGTCGGGCTTGAATGAATTATTTGTGCAGGTGCCGGGCGAACACGCCAGCCACCTGCTGGCGCGCCATTACGGCCTGGCCCTGGTTGCAGTCCTCGGCGTCAGCGCCGTGGCGGCGGCGTGTGGTGGTTGGCGAGTGGCGCGGATCCAGGCTTCTGAAGGAATCAGAGATGTATAAGTTGCTGGGCGCCTGTGTGGCGCTGACCCTGGCCTCGATGGCCTGGGCCGATGAGGCGAGTGACAAGCTCGACAACCCCAAGCCGTTGGAAGGCGACGTCAGCCTGCCGTTGCCCTGTGAAGGCAACATGGTGTTCCGCTACGCCTACGTGTTGGCCCAGGGCACCCTGGATGACCGCGAGATCAGCCTCGGCTACCCCTTTGCCGAAGGCGAGGCGGGTTATCAGCAATCGTTTATTTCCGGCTACCGTCGCGACTTCATCAATGGCCAGTTCACCCTCAAGGACCTGCCCAAGGACTGGAACAAAGTCATCGCGCCGTTGATGCCGAAGACCGACGCCAAGACCCCGCTCAAGCCCATGCTGTACTTCATCGGCAAGTACGAAGTGACCGCACGCCAGTACGCCCAGGTGATGTCCCAGGCGCAGTCCCTGGCCAGTGGCGAACCGGCGCCGGCGTGCGATGCGCCGACCGGCATGGCCGGGCGCCTGCCCAAGGTGAAACTGTCGCGCTTTGAAGCCGAGCGCTTCTCGGCGGTGTACAGCGCCTGGCTGATGAAATACCACCGCGACTTGCTGCCGGTGAGTGGCCGTGGTTCCTCGGCGGATGACGGCGGATTGGGTTTTGTGCGCTTGCCCACCGAAGTGGAGTGGGAGTTCGCTGCGCGCGGCGGTCATGCGGTGAGCCGCCAGGACCTGGAAGGGCGCCTGTTCCCGCGCCGTGTCGACGGCAGCGACAGCGACGGCCCGCTCAGTGATTACGCGGTGTTCAACCAGGTCGCCGGTGGTACCGGCCAGGCTGCGCGCCTGATGCCCATCGGTACCAAATTGCCCAATCCGATTGGTATGTTCGATGTGATCGGCAACGCCGCGGAAATGGTCCAGGAATCGTTCCAACTGGTCCACGCCGGGCGCCGCCAGGGCACCTACGGTGGCTTTGTGGTCAAGGGCGGCAACTACCTGGAAGGCGAGGGCACGCTGTTCACCGGCATGCGTCGCGAATACCCCTTGTTTGCCGCCGATGGCACCGAGCAGAGCAACGAGACCACCGGTTTCCGCGTGGCGATCGGCGCGCTGTCGGCGCCACGTTCGCGCTACAAGGAGCTGTTCGCCCAATGGCAGAAAGAGGGCCGCCTGGCCTCGCTGACCGACGCCATCGACGACGCCCAGGACCCGACCAAGCGTCTGGACAGCATCATCGCCGCCAGCGTCGATCCCAAACTGCAAGCCGAGCTGGGGCTGGTCAACGAAGAGCTCAAGCGCAACGTCTCGCTGATCGCCCAGCAACGCGAAGAAGCGGCGGGCAACCTGATTCAGTCGGCCGCGTTGGTGGCCGAGACCATCGCCAACTACAACATCCGCCTGGCCAACCTGCAGAAGAGTCGCCAGCAGGCCCTGGACAACAAGGACGCGGCCAGCGCGCAACTGTTCGAGATGGCCATTACCAATGGCCGCAGCGCCCTCGACGGCGCAGTGGCGATCTATATCGATAACCTGGCCACCGGCACGCGCTACACCGATGCGGTGATCCAGGCGCAGTTTCAACGGATCAAGGAAGAGTTGGATCGCAAGCCGGTGCTCGGCAAGAGCCTGGTGACGCGCGCAACACTGTTCGTTCGCCATGTCGGCAACTACCGCAAGCAACAGCGGGCCGACCCGGCAACGATCTTGAAGGAATTGCTCGCAGCGAGCGGTCAGCGATGAGCGCTGGCTGTATAGCGAGCTTGGAAGGGACTCAGGCGGCGGTGGGCCGTGCTGGGCAAGTCAAACTTAAAAGAGAACACACCTATGCTTTTTTCCCGTAAGGCGGTTTCCAAGCGTCACTTGCTGCTGATCGCGGCTGGCTTCAGCACTGTGCTGACCGGTTGCGCCACATCGCCGGCCTCCAAGGTCGCGTCGAGCACCAAGGTCGAGTACTACCCCAACTGCTATGAGCCCGTGCAGCACTTGCGCGCCACCGACTCGAACATGACCAAGTCGGTCGTGACCGGTGCGGCCATCGGCGCTGCCGGCGGTGCCCTGCTCGGCGCCCTGACCGGCGACAAGGAAAAACGTGGCCGTAATGCGGCCATCGGTGCTGCGGGCGGCGCCCTGGCCGGCGGTGCAGCGGGTTACTACACCGAGCGTCAGAAGCAGATCGCCGATGACAACCAGCGTATTGCCTCGTATGCGGCTGATGTGAACAAAAGCGTCTCCGACATCGACCGCAGCACGGCGTACGCCAAGGCGTCCCAGCAGTGCTACCAGAGCGCGTTCACCAAGTTGGTGGCTGATCGCAAAGCCAAGACCGTCAACGACACCGAAGGCCGCAAGCGCCTGGCGGAAATCGTCTCGGGCCTGAAGGAATCCAATGACCTGATCGTTGCGGTCAACGGTAAAGCCGCCGAAGACCTGAACAACTACACCCAGGCCTACGAGAAAGACCTGCAACAGGTTGGCGTACAGCGTACTGACGTGGTCACCGTGGCCAAGGCCGACACAACACCTGTTGTGACATCGGGCAAGAAGAAAGGCACAGGCACCAAGCCGCCGAAAAAGCCGGTTCTGCCAACCGTACCCACAGAAGCGGTGAGCACCGAGAAGACCTTCCAGACTGCCCAGGTCAAGCAAGCTGAAAGCAAGCAGGTCGCCAGCGCCGGTAAAGCTCAGCTCGAAGGCAGCTGCCGCGATCCGAACCTGGCCGACTGGGCGCCGGTTCCTTGCCCAAACGTTTAAGTAACATGCTGCTATAAGCGTCAAACGCCAGCCGATCTTCCGCTAATGCGCAAGATCGGTGGCGTTCTTTTTGCAAATCGTTAAACTGCTGCGGCCACTCAATAATTACACCGAGGCCGTGTGCATGAAATTCCGTCTTCTCCTGTGGGTGCTGGGCCTGATGATGGGCAAAGCCAGCCGCACCAATCCTGTCTTCCAGCAACAGTTGGGCGATAAAGACCTGGCGTTCCAGTTGCAGACCCTCGACGGCAAGGTAGCCCGTCACTTCATCGTCAAAGACCAGCGCATCACCAGCCGCTCGGGTGTTCACCCGGCGCCGGCGTTTGCCATTGCGTTCAAAGACGCCGCCTATGGCTTCGCCACGATGCAGGCGAAGAACAAGCAGCTGGCGTTCATGACGGGGATTCAGGACAAGTCGATCCAGATCAAGGGCAACCCGGCGCTGGTGATCTGGTTCCAGGGGTTGACCAAGTACTTGAAGCCGAAGAAAAAGAAATAGAGCGTGGTGGATTCATCGGGGGCAAGCCCCCTCCCACATGGGCATGCATTTCAAGTGTGGGAGGGGGCTTGCCCCCGATAGCGGTCTGACAGGCGACCGATTCAGCCCTGGCTGAACTGCGAGGCCAGTTCGCGCAACAGCACTTCAGCATCCAGCACTTTACCCACCACTTCTTCAGCCTTGTCACGGCTCAAGCCCAGGCGCTCCAGCAGCGCATCCGGAATCGTTTCATCCGGCCCGGAGCCAATGCCTCGGCTTCGCAACAGGCGCACCGCCAGGCTCACCAGGTTCGGGTACTCGGCGTATTGCCCGTCGTAGGTCGGGTCGTGCTGGAAGCGCAGGGCGGTGGACAGTTCGTCCGGCATGTCCCAGTAGCGCATCAGCCAGGCACCGATCTGCTCGCGGCTGATGCCCAGCAGGTGTTGCTCGACATAGCTGTGGCACAGGTGCGGGTTGACCTCCAGGTGACGGCAGATCAGCGAGAAGTGCGGCGGGAACACGTGGGCCAGCAGCAGATAACCGAAGTTGTGCAGCAGGCCGGCGAGGTAGGTGAGGCCGGCTTCCGGGCGCTGTGCGCGGGGCATGGCGCGGGTCAGGCCTTCGATCACGGCGGCGGTGTAGATCGACTGGTGCCAGTACGGCGTCGACTGGTGCGGGTGGTCCTTGGGCAGGCTCAGGGTCTTGCCCAGGGCCAGGCCCAGCGCCAGGTTGATCACCAGGTCGAAGCCCAGCACACGCACGATGGCGTCTTCCACTGAACGAATCTTGCCCGGCGAGGCGTAGTACGGCGACGCGGCCCAGCTCACCACTTGGGCGGCCAGGGCCGGGTCGGTCTCGACCACGCCGGTGATGTCGTCGATGGTGGCGTTTGGGTCGACGCGCAGCTTGATGATCTTCTGCGCGGTGTCGGCCAGGGGCGGAATCTCGATGGTCGCTTCCAGGCGCTGCTGGATACGGCGGGCGGTGAACGCCTGCATTGCCTGGGTGATTTCCTCGCGGTCATCGTTGGGGCGGTCGAGGTTGGGGCGGATATTGCTCAACGGCTCGCCGAAGTGTCCGGCGCTGGCCTTGGTGAGCATCGTCTTGAAGGCGTCGCTGGGAATCTCCAGCAACAGGCCTGCTTCACCCGAATGCACCAGCAGGCTCGGCTCGTTGAGCAGGCTGCCTTCGTACAGGCAGGGCGAGCTGGTAAGGGGTGGTAAACCTGGCAGCAGGCTCAGGTCATGTTTGTCGAGCATGCGCTTGACGCGATCCGGCGACACAGCGGTCAGGCGGCGGCCGGTGAGTTCGGCGAGGCGGTTGAGGTCGAGCAACTGGTTCTGCGGGAACAGCACCATCAGGGCGCCTACCGCATCTTCCAGCAGCACTGCCTGGACCTTCTGCGCAGGATTCAGGCCCGGGAGGTCGGCGACTTCCGTGTAGGGGATGGCGAGTTTTGCGAGCAGAGCCCGAATGACCGGCGGGGCGGTCAGTGGGGCTGTGGCGAGGGCAACTTCTGACATGGCCTGATCCAATTTCTTACAGTCACCGAAGTATAACCAGCTTGATACAACTGTTGGTCGCTTAAGTGCGTCAGGCGTCACACTTGGCCGTATTGCTGTCCGTGCCTGAGCCAGCGATTGAGCAGCGGGCTGACGTGGTCCGGCCAGCGCTCCAGCAGTGCCTGTGCGGCATCGCGCACGGCAGGCAGCAGATCGGCGTCGCGCATCAGGTCGGCGACCTTGAATTGCAGCAGGCCGGTCTGGCGCGTGCCGAGCATTTCGCCGGGACCGCGCAGTTCCAGGTCCTTTTCGGCGATGACAAACCCGTCGTTGGTTTCGCGCATGATGCCCAGGCGCTGGCGACCGATCTGTGACAGCGGCGGGTGGTAGAGCAGCACGCAATGGCTGGCGGCGCTGCCCCGGCCCACCCGGCCACGCAACTGGTGGAGTTGCGCCAGGCCCAGGCGCTCGGGGTTTTCGATGATCATCAGGCTGGCGTTGGGCACGTCCACGCCGACTTCGATCACGGTAGTGGCCACCAACAGTTGCAGGTTGCCAGCTTTGAATTCGGCCATGACTGCGGCTTTTTCAGCCGGCTTCATGCGCCCGTGGATCAGGCCGACCTTGAGTTCGCCCAAGGCGCTGGTGAGGTCTTCATAGGTGGTTTCGGCGGCCTGGCAGGTCAGCTCTTCGGACTCTTCGATCAGCGTGCACACCCAGTACGCCTGGCGCCCTTCGGCACAGGCGCCGCGTACGCGTTCGATCACTTCCACACGCCGGGTGTCGGTGACCAGCACGGTATTGACCGGCGTACGGCCAGGCGGCAGTTCGTCGAGGATGGAGGTGTCGAGGTCGGCGTAGGCGCTCATGGCCAGGGTGCGCGGGATCGGTGTGGCGGTCATGATCAACTGGTGCGGGTTCATCCGCCCGCCGACGCCTTTCTGGCGCAGGGCCAGGCGCTGTTGCACGCCGAAGCGGTGCTGCTCGTCGATGATCACCAGGGCCAGGTTCTTGAACTGCACTTCGTCCTGGAACAGCGCGTGGGTGCCCACCACCATCGGTGCGCCGCCGGCAATCTGTTCCAGTGCCGCCGCGCGGTTCTTGCCCTTGAGCTTGCCGGCCAGCCACGCGACTTCCAGGCCCAGCGGTTCGAGCCAGCGCTTGAACGTGATGAAATGCTGCTCGGCGAGGATCTCGGTGGGCGCCATCAGCGCCACCTGGTAGCCGGCCTCCAGCGCTTGCAGGGCGGCGAGGGCGGCGACCACGGTCTTGCCTGCGCCCACATCGCCCTGGATCAGCCGCAGCATGGGCTCCTGCTGGCTCAGGTCATAGGCGATTTCATTGCCGACGCGTTGCTGGGCACCGGTCGGCGCAAAACCCAGGTTGGCCAGGTACTGCGCAGGCAAGCGCGTGGCCTTGGGCATTGCCGGTGCACGCAGGGAGCGCATGCTCTCGCGCAGGCGTTGCTGGGACAGTTGATGGGTCAGCAGTTCTTCGAAGGCCAGGCGATGCTGGGCCCAGTGATGACCGAGCGCCAGTTCGTCGACATCGGCGTCGGCGGGTGGGTGATGCAGGTAGCGGATCGCATCGTCCAGCGGCGCCAGCTGATAGTCGCGGGCCAGTTCCTGGGGCAGCCAATCAGGCAGGCTTTTCGGGCCGAGCATGGTCAGTGTCTGCATGCACAGTTGGCGCAGGCGTTGCTGGGTCAGGCCTTCGGTGAGCGGGTAGATCGGCGTGAGCGTGGTGTCGACCGGCGGCGGTTCGTCACCGGTAATGGCGCGGTATTCCGGGTGATAGATCTCAAGGCCGGATGCGCCGGGTCGCGCTTCGCCGTAGCAGCGCACGCGGGTGCCGCGCTTGAGGCCTTCCTTCTGCGCGTTGCTGAAATGGTAGAAGCGCAGGCTCAGGCCGCCAGTGCCATCCTGCAGGCGTACGACCAGACTGCGGCGCTTGCCCATCACCACATCGGCACCGCTGACGGTGCCTTCGACCACTGCGTCCTGCCCGGGGCGCAACTGGCCGATGGGCACTACGCGGGTGCGGTCCTGATAGCGCAGGGGCAGGTGGAACAGCACGTCCTGGAGGTTCTCCAGGCCCACCTTGGCCAGCTTCTCGGCCATGGCTTCACCGACACCCTTGAGTGCCGTCACCGACACCTGCGACAGCTCAGTCATACCCTGGCTTAGCTCGCGGCAGTCGGCTTGGCGACCGAACACAGGCGGATCGAGTCGGCGAGGATCTCAATCGCTTTGGGCCGTGGGAAGCTGGCGCGCCAGGCGATCGCCACAGTGCGGAACGGCACCGGCGGCGTGAGTGGGCGCACTTCGATCACGCCGGGGGCGTAATGATGGCTGTCCACCGCCGACAGCGGCAGGATCGAAATGCCCAGGCCGGACGCGACCATGTGACGGATGGTTTCCAGGGAGCTGGATTCCACCGTGGTGTGCTTGGCGCCGTCATTGCCCTTGGTCAGGGTCGGACAGGCTTCCAGGACCTGGTCGCGGAAGCAGTGGCCTTCGCCGAGCAGCAGCAAGCTCTTGTCGTTGAGCAGGCCGGCGTCGATGGTGTCTTTCTGTGTCCACGGGTGCGAGGCCGGCATGAGCACGTAGAACGGCTCGTCGTAGAGCGGCAGGGTCAGCACGTCGGCTTCATTGAACGGCAGGGCAATGATGATCGCGTCCAGCTCGCCGTTGCGCAGTTTGTCGCGCAGCACGTGGGTGAAGTTTTCTTCGATATACAGCGGCATCTGCGGCGCGACGCGGTGCAGTTGCGGGATCAGGTGCGGGAACAGGTACGGGCCGACGGTGTAGATGGCGCCGACCTTGAGCGGCGCGGTCAGCTGGTTCTTGCCGGCCTGGGCCAGTTCGCGAATGCTCTGCGCCTGCTCCAGTACCTTCTGGGCCTGGGCCACAATGCCTTCGCCCACCGGTGTGAGGCGCACGGCGCTCTTGCTGCGCTCGAAAATCAGCACACCGAGTTCGTCTTCAAGCTTTTTCACGCCCACCGACAGCGTCGGTTGGCTGACATGGCAACGCTCGGCCGCGTGGCCGAAGTGCTGCTCTTGGGCGAGGGTAACGATGTAGCGCAATTCTGTAAGAGTCATAGCGGGCGTCCATGAGGTTGCGGGCCAAGCATACCGGCTGCAATCGATAGACGCACGTTATCAGACACGATGGGGTTTGCGACACCGGCTAATCGGGTGCCGCAGGTGTTTTGCCGGTTATTTCTGCGGGTATTTGAAGGTGAAGGTCTCGGTGAACGGGCCCCACCATTCGGGTACGCCGGTTTCTTTGTCGACGTGGTGGAAGAAGCCATTGATCTGCGGGCTCTCGTAGCGCAGCACCACGGTATAGGTGCCAGGGCCGTCCATCTTCACGTTGTTCGCATAGTGGGCGCCGTCTTTGGCGACCATCGGCAGGAGCGTGCCGATTTGCTTGTAGTCCGGAGCGCCTTCCTTGACCAGGGAATAGGAGATGCTCAGGTAAGGCACCCACTCACCGTTGGACAGTCCGTACTTGTTGTCGGCGGTGGCATGCACATCGGTTTCAAGGTGCACCGAGTCCTTGTCCATGACCATGCCCGGTGGCATTGGCGCCATCTCGATTCCGGTGAGGTACGAGGAGGCGATTTCCATGTCGTGGGTCTGGACCGGGCCGCCGATGGGGTATTCACGGGCTTGGCTGAAGGCAGAAAAAGCCAGGGTGCTGGTCAGGACCAATGCAGCGGCCACAGGTTTGTGCAGGTGTTTCATGGGTGACGCTCCAGGGTGGGTGACGACAGTTGAGTGGTGCGCGACTGCACAAGGCGGCTACCCAGTACCAACAGGGTAAGGGTGGTCACCCAGGCAAACAGTTGAACGCCCAGGGGGCGGTCGGTGTAGCCGGTCAGCGCTTGCAGCGCCCGACCGGTGAGGCTTGCGTCGGACACCAGCCAGGAGGTGTCCCACAACTCGTAGCCCCAGGCCGGGATCAGGTTGATACCGGCCAGGATCGCGGCGGCGCGGCCAGCCATTCCCGCCGCGAGTACGGCGATCATCCAGGTGGTGACCGAGAACAGACGCTTGAGGCTGATCACCACCAGCCCGCGATACAGCAGCCACGACAGCACGCCGCCGCCGGCAATCCCGAGCACGCCGCCGATGAGCATCGTCAGGGGTTCGGTGTGGGTGGATGCAGCGATGCCATATAGGAACAGCACGATTTCCGAGCCTTCGCGCAGCACGGCAACGGTGATCACGATGGCCAGTGCCCACAGGGTCTTCTCGCCGCGTTGCACCGCGGCGCCGCTTTCGCGCAGTTGAGTGGCGAGTTCGCGGCCATGGCTGCTCATCCACAGGTTGTGCCAGCCGAGCATGCACACCGCGACGATAAGGATGGCGGCGTTGAAGATTTCCTGGCCGAAACCGTCCAGGGCCTGGGTGATGGCGCCGGTGAACAGCGCGAGGATCGCCGCGCCGCCAACACCGGCAGCGATGCCGCCGATGATGTAGGTACTGCGCCGCGCCAGCCCCTGGGTGGCGGCCATGACGATACCGATGACGATGCCGGCTTCCAGCACCTCACGAAACACGATCAGCAGACAGGCCAGCATGACTTACTCCTTGGCCGCGACGACGGTGACGGTGCCTTTGGCCTGGTCGGGATGGTAGTCGTCGAAAAAGCTGTAGGTGCCTGGATGCATTGGGCCGGCGAAGACGGTAATGGTGTTGCCCGGCACGACGATCTTTTCGAACTTCATGTCGTAGCTTTCAAATTCGTCGACGGTGTCGTCGTTATTGGTGAGCTGGATGCGAAAGCGCTCGCCGGCCGGCACGGTGAAGCTGGCCGGCGTGAAGGTATGGTTCTGCACGGTCAGGCTGACCAGTTGATCCGCATGGGCTGCGCAGGGGGCGCCAGCGATTGCGAGCAGGGCAAGCGTCAGGCGGGGAGGGCAGGACATGGCGAAAGGCCTCTCAAATGAGAATTGTTCGCGCATGATTGGTGGTGTATTGAAGTGTTACAAGTGAAGAACCATGACATTGGTTTCACATTCAGTCACGGTTCAGCTTGCGGGTCTGCAAGGCTTGAAATACGGGGGAGGGGAAATGCAATGGGCACCCGAGGGTGCCCATTGGGAGCGGCTCAGCGACGACGTTTCTCGATGTTGTACACGAACGGTGCAACGATCTCGATACTGCCACCCTTGAGCATGTCTGCCGGCGGCTTTGGCAGCGGCTGGGCACGCCGGATCATGTCCAGCGTGGCGCGGTCCAGGTCGGCGTTGCCGGAGCGGCCCACCAACTCGTAGGACAGCACGTTACCCTCGGCATCCACCACGAACTTCAGGCGGTTGAGGCCTTCCTTGCCACGTGCCTGGGCACCTGGCGGGTACTTCTTGTACTTCTGCAGGTGAGCCAGCAGGGTGCCTTCCCAGGACGCTTTGGCGGCGATCTGTTGCGGCGATGGGCCAGGAACGGGCTGGGCTGATTTTTCAGCCGGTGCCTGGGTCGGCGGAGCGTCGCTCGGCGGATCCTCGGAAGGTTTCTCCTTGGGCGGCTCGATTTTCTTCTCCACCGGCTTGGGCGGCTGCGGTTTGGGCTTGGGCTTGACCGGCTTGGGCACCTGGATCGTCGGCTTGGGTGCCTCGGCCAGTTTCGGCAGGGGCAGCTCTTCCACCGGTGCAGGCGGTTGCGGCGGCGTGACCACCTTGGGCGGTGCCGGCGGCGGTGGGGCTGGCATCGGTGCCAGGTCGATGACCATGGCAGCCGGTGGCAACTGCACCGTGCGCGGCGCCGACCAGTGAAGCGCGATAGCGATCGCGATGGCATGCACGCCCAGTACGACGGCGAGGCTGGTGCCATAACGCGTCAGTTTGTGGCGCGTCGTGATCATTTCTTGGCTGCCGTCTCGAGTCCGACCAGGCCTACCTTGAGGTAGCCGGCTGCCCGCAGGGCATCCATCACGCTCATCAGGTCGCCGTAGTCCACGCCTTTGTCAGCCTGGAAGAAGATCGTCGTGTCCTTCTTGCCCTGGGTCTTGGCGTCGAGCACCGGCCCCAGGGTTTCAGCCTTGACTTCTTCTTCACCCAGGAACAGGCGTTGGTCCGCCTTGACGCTGAGGAAGATCGGTTTCTCCGGCCGTGGCGCTGGCTTGGCGCTGGACGCGGGCAGGTCGACCTTGATGTCCACGGTGGCCAGCGGTGCCGCCACCATGAAGATAATCAGCAGCACCAGCATCACGTCGATAAACGGCGTGACGTTGATTTCGTGGTTCTCGACGAGTTCGTCGTCGCCTTGATTCAAATGCAGGCCCATGGCCGATTACCCCACTTTCACCATGTGCGGTTGCGAGCTGCGCTCGGTAGGCAGGTGATCGAGGTCGCGGCTGACCAGCAGCAGGACTTCCGCCGACGCGTCCGATACCTGGGCCTTGTAGCCGGCAATCGAACGGGCAAAGACGTTGTAGATCACCACCGCAGGAATCGCGGCAACCAGGCCCAGGGCGGTGGCCAGCAGGGCTTCGGCGATGCCGGGGGCAACGACGGCGAGGTTGGTGGTCTGGGTTTTGGCGATGCCGATGAAGCTGTTCATGATGCCCCATACGGTACCGAACAGACCGACGAAGGGCGCGGTAGAACCGATGGTCGCCAGCACGCCGGTGCCGCTGCTCATGTTACGACCGCAGGCTGCCACCAGGCGCTCCAGGCGGAAGGCCACACGTTCCTTGATGCCTTCTTTTTCGCGGGTGTTGGCCGACAGGCGCATTTCTTCCAGCGCGTCGTGCACCAGAGTGTTGGCCAGGGTGCCTTTCTTGGTCGCGCTTTCGCTCGCTTCCTTGAGGGTGGCGGCTTTTTTCAGGTGGACGATTTCGGCACGCAGGCGGCGTTTGGCGCCCAGCAGCTCGAAGCCTTTGGCGATCCAGATGGTCCAGGTGATGATTGAGGCGATGGCCAGGCCGATCATCACGGCTTTTACCACCACGTCAGCGTTCTGATACATGCCCCAGGGCGACAGGTCGTGGGCCATGCCCAGGGTGTTGTCTTCTTCCAGCACTGCGCCGGTGTCGTCGGCGGCGGCAGGATCAGCCGCCTGGGCCGGGTCGGTGGCAGCGGGTGCTGCGGCAGGTGCTGCAGGTGCCGCGGTGTTGTGCTCGGCAGCCGCGGGGGTGGCTGGCGCGGTGGCATCAGCGAAGGCGGCGGTCGGTGCCAGCAGTACGCTGAACAGCAGCGCAGCGATCGCGCGCCAGGCGCGGGATGGGCTGTGAAGCTTGGTTGGCGAAGCGGGGGTTGTATTACGTGTCATGCTGGCCGGACCTGAGTAAAAAAATGAGTGATCGTCCTTCCAGACCCAGGGGTCGAGGACAAATGGGTGGTTATTATTGCAAGTAATTCTTGTTAACAGAAGTAATACAGTAACTTTATTTGTGCTTTTTCTGGCCGTCTGTCATCTGCGAAGGCTAACCTAGACCTTTCTGTGCGGAGTTTTGTGATGTCAGCGCCTTCTGTTGTGATTGCCGGATGTGGCGATGTGGGGAGCCGGCTGGCCAGCCAATTGCTTGCCTCGGAATGGGAGGTATATGGCCTGCGCCGTGATATTTCGCGGCTTCCCGACGGCGTGATCGGCATTGCCGGTGACCTGTTCAAAAAAGATTGCCCCGACACCTGGCCGATTGGCGGGGTGGATTACCTGGTGTACTGCGCGGCTGCGACGGACCACGACGAGGCGGGCTACCGTGCCGCTTATGTAGAAGGGCTGAAACATGTGCTGGAGTGGCTGAGTGACTACGGCCAGGAACCCAAGCATCTGCTGTTCGTATCCAGCAGCAGCGTCTACGGGCAGCAGAATGGCGAGTGGGTCGACGAAACGTCGGAGACTCAAGCGAAGGGGTATTCCGGGCAGGTGATGCTGGAAGCCGAGCAAGTGGCGCTCAATAGCGGCATTCCGGCGAGTGTCGTACGGCTTACCGGCATCTATGGCCCTGGTCGCGAATGGCTGCTGACCCAGGTGCGCCAAGGCTATCGCGTGGCAATCGATCCACCTTTATATGGCAATCGCATTCATGCGGACGACGCGGCGGGGCTACTCGCCTTTTTGTTGCGCCATGTGGAAGAGGGCGGCTCGCTGGACAAGGTCTACATCGGTGTCGACGATGCACCTGCTCCACTGGCCGAAGTGGTGGGCTGGTTGCGCGAATACCTGGGTGTGACTGAGTGGGCTGAGGATGCGAGTGTGCGGCGAGCGGGCAGCAAGCAGTGCAGCAATGCCCGGGTGAAGGCGCTGGGTTGGACGCCGACTTACCCGACCTTCCGCGAAGGCTACGCAGCAATTCTCAAAGGCTGAAACTCAAAATGTGGGAGGGGGCAAGCTCCCTCCCACATTTGGATCTATGTTTGGTTGCTTATTGCTTTTCAAGCAGCCATTGGCGTGGGCCTGGTGTGAACGAGGGCACTTCATCCGCCTGCGCGGTGTTGATCGCCTGGAAGATTTCCAGCTGCTTGCCTTTGCGGGTAAAGATCCACGGGTTGCCCTGGCCGTTGAGCTGCAGCCAGATGCTGTCGTAGCCGCCGCTCATTGAGGCGCAATCACCGGCCAGGCACAGCGAATACCGGTCCACATTGGGCAGGCCGGCGACCTTGCCGTCAGCCTGGAACTGCACGATGGCGCCGCTGCCGAAGCCGTCGCTGATCTTCCAGTCGCCGCCCAGGTAGGCCGCGTACAGCGCTCGCTCGAAGTTGGCACCCAAAGGTGCACCCTCCGGGGCCGGGTCTTTGGCGCGGGCAAACAGCTGTTCGGGCTCGTTGTCGTTGGCCACTTGCAGCAGTTGCTTGCCTTTGCGCTTGAGTTCGGTGGCGGAGCTGCCGTAGAAATCCACGCTCCAAGCGCCGGACTGTTCACCCAGCAACTTGCCTTCCGCTACTTCAAAACCGTTGTAGTAGCGGGCCTGTGAAGCCTTGGTATTGACCTCCCACTCGAGGTTCGGGCCAAAACTCTGCAGGGCTTCACGCAAAGGGCCGCCCTTGGCTGCCGCATCGATGGCGACCTGGTTGATCCAGGTGCCGCTCACATCCCTGTCGGCAGGGTTACTGGCACAGCCGCCGAGCAACAGGGCGAGCATTGATGAGGCTACAAGCGCTTTGCGCATCATGAAATCCTTCTGAAACGAAGTCGGCGCAGCCTGTGGGGGCTGCGCCGGGTGTTTTACTCGATGACCAGGATCGCGTCCATCTCGACCTGTGCACCCTTTGGCAGGGCGGCAACGCCGATGGCGGCGCGGGCTGGGTACGGCTGTTCGAAGTACTTGCCCATGATCTCGTTGACCTTGGCGAAGTGGCTCAGGTCGGTGAGGAAGATGTTCAGCTTGACGATGTCCTTGAACGAACCACCGGCTGCTTCAGCCACCGACTTGAGGTTTTCGAAGACCTGTACGGTCTGTGCTTCGAAGCCTTCCACCAGTTCCATGGTCTTCGGGTCCAGCGGGATCTGGCCGGACATGTAGACGGTGTTGCCCGCCTTGATCGCCTGGGAGTAAGTGCCGATGGCGGCAGGGGCTTTATCGCTGGTGATAACGGTCTTGGTCATGAATGACTCCTTGTAATGTGGGTTAGGCGCGCATGCGAGTGATGCGGATCACACCGGTCAAGGCTCGCAGTTTCTTGATCACGCGGGCCAGGTGCACGCGGTCGTGTACGCTGACCACCAACTGGACCACGCTGATGCGGCCATCGCGCTCGTCCATGCTGATTTTTTCGATATTGCCGTCGGCTGCGTTGACGCTGCTGGCGAGCAGGGCGATCAGGCCGCGCTGGTGTTCCAGCTCCACCCGCAACTCGACGTTGAATTCGCCGGTGACATCCTTGGCCCACGAGAGCTGGATGCATTTTTCCGGGTTGTGGCGGATTTCGGTGATGTTGCGGCAGTTGTCCAGGTGCACCACCATGCCTTTGCCTGCGGACAAGTGGCCGACAATCGGATCGCCCGGGATCGGCGTGCAGCACTTGGCGTAGCTGAGCACCAGGCCCTCGGTGCCGCGAATCGCCAGCGGGCCTTCCGGGCTTGGCAACTGTTCGCCTTCGCCGAGCAGGCGGCGGGCGACTACATAGGCCATGCGGTTGCCCAGGCCGATATCTTCCAGCAGGTCTTCGATGGTTTCCTGGCGGTACTCGTGGAGCATCGCTTGCACGCGTTCCTGCGGGATCTTGTCGAGGGCGCTGTCGAAACCGTTGAGCACCTTGTTCAGCAGGCGTTCGCCCAGGCTGATGGACTCGGAGCGGCGCTGCAATTTCAGCGCGTGACGGATGTGCGTGCGCGCCTTGCCGGTGACCACGAAGTTGAGCCACGCGGGGTTCGGGCGTGCGCCCGGGGCGCTGACGATCTCGACCGTGGAGCCACTTTGCAGCGGTTCGGACAGCGGTGCGAGACGACGATTGATCCGGCAGGCGATGCAGCTGTTGCCCACATCGGTGTGCACCGCATAGGCAAAGTCGACCGCCGTGGAGCCCTTGGGCAGCTCCATGATCCGGCCTTTGGGCGTGAACACGTAGACCTCGTCCGGGAACAGGTCGATCTTCACGCTTTCGATAAATTCGAGGGAGTTGCCGGCGCGTTGCTGCATTTCCAGCACGCCTTTGACCCACTGGCGGGCGCGGGCGTGAGTGCCCTTGGGCTGCTCGTCGCCGCTGGACTTGTACAGCCAGTGGGCGGCGATGCCGTTGTTGGCCATCTCTTCCATTTCGCGTGTGCGGATCTGGATCTCGATCGGCACCCCGTGCATGCCAAACAGCGTGGTATGCAGCGACTGATAGCCGTTGGCCTTGGGAATCGCGATGTAATCCTTGAAACGGCCCGGCAGGGGTTTGTACAAATTATGTACAGCGCCCAGCACGCGGTAGCAGGTGTCGACCTTGTCGACGATGATCCGGAACGCGTACACGTCCATGATTTCGTTGAAGGCACGGCGCTTGCCGCGCATCTTCTTGTAGATACCGTAGATATGCTTTTGCCGGCCGCTGACCTCGCCTTCGATCTCATCGATCGCCAGGCAATGGCTCAGCGACTCTTCGATCTTGTTGACGATTTCCTTGCGGTTGCCCCGGGCGCGCTTGACTGCCTGGTAGATGCGCGCCGAACGCATCGGGTGCATGGCCTTGAAACCGAGGTCTTCGAACTCGATGCGTATGGCGTGCATGCCCAGCCGGTTGGCGATGGGCGCGTAGATTTCCAGGGTTTCCTTGGCAATGCGCCGGCGTTTTTCGCCGGACAGCACTTCCAGCGTGCGCATGTTGTGCAGCCGGTCGGCCAGTTTGACCAGGATCACGCGAATATCGCGGGCCATGGCCATGGCCATCTTCTGGAAGTTTTCCGCCTGGGCCTCGGCCTTGGTCTCGAAGTTCATCTGGGTCAGTTTGCTGACCCCGTCGACCAGTTCGGCCACGGTTTCGCCGAATTGCGCGCTGAGCGCTTCCTTGGCGATGCCGGTGTCTTCGATCACGTCATGCAGCATCGCGGCCATCAGGCTCTGATGGTCCATGTGCATGTCGGCAAGAATGTTTGCCACCGCAAGGGGATGGGTGACATACGCCTCGCCGCTACGGCGGCGTTGGCCGTCGTGGGCTTGTTCGGCGTAGAAATACGCTCGGCGGACCAGGTTGACCTGGTCTGGGCCGAGGTAGGCCGATAAGCGATCGGCGAGGGCGTCTATGCTCGGCAAAGTGTGAACTCCTGCCGTTGGCTGTGACCCCGCGCCGTGCTACGTCGACCAGGCATAGGCTTAGACGGCCTCGTTGGACTCGTCCTCGAACGCTGCAAACAGCGGTTCGTCTTCAACGATTTCAGCGTTGGCGATGAACTCGTAGCTCATCAGGCCTTCGGCGATTTCACGCAGGGCCACAACGGTAGGCTTGTCGTTTTCCCACTGGACCAGGGGCTCTTTGCCGCCAGTGGCCAGTTGACGGGCACGCTTGGTAGAGAGCATGACCAGCTCAAAGCGGTTATCCACGTGTTCTAGGCAGTCTTCAACGGTTACGCGGGCCATGGTATTCCTCGGAGCGAATGCAAGATGCGCGCTGCCCGGTTGGGCGAGCGGACTAAACAGTTTAAAAAATCACCAGCGTTTAGGGAAGCGCTGATTTTTCGCAGGCCCTCGCAAAACCGCTACAAGCGCCAATGTAAAGCCCTTGCAGCGGTTTTGGGAAGAGCCAATCAACCGAGCAGTTCGGCGAGTAATTTGCCGAAACGCTGTTGCTGACGCTTTTGCTGGAGCTGATTGGCGCGGAAAATCGCCTTCAAATCGTCCAGCGCGTGGGCAAAATCGTCGTTGATGATCAGGTAGTCGTAGTCGACGTAGTGGCTCATTTCACTGACCGCTTCACGCATGCGGCCTTCAATGATCTCGTCGCTGTCCTGGCCGCGGTTGGTCAGGCGCTGGTGCAGCGCTTCAAGCGACGGCGGCAGGATAAAGATCGAACGCGCCTTGGGCATCAGCTGGCGTACTTGTTCGGCGCCCTGCCAGTCGATTTCCAGGATCAAGTCGTGGCCTTCGTCCAGGGTCTGCTGCAAGTGGCTTTGCGAAGTGCCATAGAGGTTGCCGAACACTTCGGCGCGCTCCAGGAAGTCGCCGTGTTCGATCATCTTGACGAACTCGGTGCGCTCGACGAAGTGATAGTGCACGCCGTTCACCTCGCCCGGGCGCATGGCGCGGGTGGTGTGGGAGACCGAGATGCGGATCTGCTCGTCAGCGTCGGTCAGGGCCTTGACCAGGCTGCTCTTGCCTGCGCCAGAAGGCGCGGAAATGATGTAAAGGGTGCCGGTGCTGTGGGTCATGGAGGTTGCCTTACTCAATATTCTGTACTTGTTCGCGCATCTGCTCGATCAACACCTTGAGGTTGACCGCAGCCGTGGTGCTGCGCGGATCGAAAGCCTTGGAGCCCAGTGTATTGGCTTCGCGGTTGAGTTCCTGCATCAGGAAGTCCAGGCGCCGACCGGCGGCGCCGCCGGACTTGAGCACGCGGCGTACTTCGAGGATGTGGGTGCTCAGGCGGTCCAGTTCTTCGGCCACATCGCTCTTCTGCGCCAGCAGCACCATTTCCTGCTCCAGGCGCACCGGGTCGAGGTCGGCCTTCATGTCGGTGAAGCGGTCGAGGACCTTCTGGCGCTGGGTGGCAAGCATCTGCGGGACCAGCTCGCGCAGGGTGACCACGTCTTCTTCGATCGAGGTCAGGCGCTCGCTGATCAGGCGCGCCAACTCGGCGCCTTCACGCTCGCGGCCAGCCTTGAGCTCCTTCAAACCCTGATTGAACAGGGCGAGGGCTTCGGCGTTGAGCGCCTGCGGGTCGGTGGCGTCGGCCACCAGCACGCCGGGCCAGGCCAGCACTTCCAGGGGGTTGAGCGCGGCCGGCTGCTTGATCAGGCCAGCGATGCTTTCGGCAGCGGCGACCAATTGCGCGGCGCGGTCGCGGTCAACCTGCAGCGGCTTGCCGGTGGTTTCTTCGGTAAAGCGCAGGGTGCATTCCAGCTTGCCACGGGAAATGCCCTGGCGCAGCGCTTCACGCACAGCGCCTTCGAGGTCGCGGAACGATTCCGGCAGACGCAGATGCGGCTCCAGGTAGCGGCTGTTGACCGAGCGCAGTTCCCAGCTCAGGGTGCCTTGTACGCCGGCTTTTTCGACGCGGGCAAAGGCGGTCATGCTGTGCACCATGGAGGTACCTCGCGTTGCAGCCCCGTAAATGCGGGCTGATGATTGGGAAGGCGCAGGATTGTAGCGCAGTGGGGCGAGTGCGCCCAAACCCGAGCATTCGTAACTGGATTTTTTAGCAGTGCCCCGAATCGGCCCGCGGCTCTATAATGCTCGGCAGTTTTTCGTCCTCAGTACAGGTGTTCCCTATGAAACGTCCAAGTGGTCGCGCTGCCGATCAGCTCCGCTCGATCCGCATCACCCGCAACTACACCAAACACGCCGAGGGATCCGTACTGGTCGAGTTTGGCGATACCAAGGTGATCTGCACCGTCAGCGTCGAAAACGGCGTGCCGCGCTTCCTTAAAGGCCAGGGCCAGGGCTGGCTGACCGCCGAGTACGGCATGCTGCCGCGCGCCACCGGCGAGCGTAACCAGCGTGAAGCCAGCCGTGGCAAGCAAGGCGGGCGCACCCTGGAAATCCAGCGCCTGATCGGCCGTTCACTGCGCGCCGCCCTGGACATGTCCAAGCTGGGCGACGTGACCCTGTACGTCGACTGCGACGTTATCCAGGCTGACGGCGGTACCCGCACTGCGTCCATCACCGGTGCCATGGTGGCCCTGGTTGACGCGCTGAAAGTGATCAAGAAGCGTGGCGGCCTCAAGGGCGGTGACCCGCTCAAGCAAATGATCGCCGCTGTTTCGGTGGGCATGTACCAGGGCGAGCCAGTGCTGGACCTGGACTACCTGGAAGACTCGGCCGCCGAGACCGACCTGAACGTGGTGATGACCAGCACCGGTGGGTTCATCGAAGTGCAAGGCACCGCCGAAGGCGCGCCATTCCAGCCGGCCGAACTGAATGCGATGCTGGCCCTGGCCCAGAAAGGCATGACCGAGATCTTCGAACTGCAGAACGCCGCCCTGGCTGACTGAACCCGCCTCAAGGAGAAGCGCCATGAATGACAGCAGCCAAATGCCTGTGCCGACGCCTTCCTACGAAGTGCGCCAGGGCGCAATGTTGTGCCATCTCGCGGCGTTTCTGGGTTTCGTGTTCCCCTTCGGCAGCGTCGTGGGGCCACTGATCCTGTGGCAGATGAAGAAAGAAGTGGACCCGTTCATTGATGATCAGGGCAAGGAAGCCCTGAACTTCCAGATCACCGTCGCCATCGCCTGGATCGCTTGCATTGTGCTGGCCTTCGCAGTGATCGGTTTTTTCCTGATGGTTGCCCTGGCAATCGCCACGGTGGTGCTGACCATCATTGGTAGCATCAAGGCCAACAAGGGGATCGCTTACCGCTACCCCTTGACCTGGCGAGTGATCAAATAGTGAACAGGCACAAAAAAACCGACATCGCTGTCGGTTTTTTTGTGCCTGGGAAAAGACCTCAGATGGTCAATGTCCAGTCGTAGTCCACGATCAGCGGCGCGTGCTGCGAGAATCGCGGCTGGCGCGGCAGGCGTGCGCTGCGAACGAACCGGCGCAGGCCCGGGGTCAGCAGTTGGTAGTCGAAGCGCCAGCCCAGGTTGAGCATCTCAGCCTGTTCGTTATCCGGCCACCAGCTGTACTGGTCGCCTTCGCGGCTGACTTCGCGCAGGGCATCCACATAGCCCATGTTGCCGACAATCTCGTCCATCCAGGCCCGTTCCGGCGCCAGGAAACCCGGGGATTGCTGGCTGTCGCGCCAGTTCTTGATATCCAGCTTCTGTTGCGCCACGTACAGCGAGCCACAATAAATGTACTCGCGACGTTTGCGTCGCTGTTTATCCAGGTAACGGGCGAAATCGTCCATTAGCTTGAACTTCTGGTTCAAGTCTTCATCGCCGTTCTGCCCCGAAGGAAGCAGCAAGGTCGCGATGCTGACCTTGTCGAAATCGGCTTGCAGGTAGCGCCCGTAGCGGTCGGCTGTCTCGAAGCCGAGGCCGCTGATGACCGCCTTGGGTTGCAACCGCGAATACAAAGCCACGCCACCTTGGGTGGGCACTTCGGCATCGCAGGCATAAAGGAAGTAGCCATCCAGTTGGAAGGCTGGGTCGTCCAGTTCAAAGGCGGAGGCGCGGGTATCCTGCAGGCAGATGACGTCGGCATTCTGGGCTTGCAGCCAACTGAGCAAACCACGCTCGACTGCAGCCTGAATACCATTAACGTTCACACTGATGATCCGCATAAATGGCCCCAAAAATCGCGTGCGTGTATGATACACGCCGTCTACCTAATTAGCTAAATCCGTGGTATCTGAGGCTTTTTTCATGCAGGCGTATCAACGCGATTTCATTCGTTTTGCCATCGATCGCGGGGTTTTGCGCTTCGGTGAGTTCACCCTCAAGTCAGGGCGCACCAGCCCGTACTTCTTCAATGCGGGCCTGTTCAACTCGGGTTCGGCCCTGGCACAGCTGGGTCGTTTCTATGCGGCTGCCATCGTTGAAAGCGGTATTTCCTTCGATGTGCTGTTTGGCCCGGCCTACAAGGGTATTCCCCTGGCGGCCGCGACCGCCGTGGCGCTGGCTGAGCATCACGGGCAGGACCTGCCTTGGTGCTTTAACCGTAAAGAGGCCAAGGCCCACGGTGAAGGCGGCAGCCTGGTCGGGGCTCCACTCAAGGGCGACGTGCTGATCATCGACGACGTGATCACCGCCGGCACCGCTATCCGCGAAGTCATGCAGATCATCGCTTCCCAGGACGGCGCCAAGGCCGCCGGCGTGCTGATCGCGCTGAACCGCCAGGAGCGTGGCAACGGTGAGTTGTCGGCCATCCAGGAAGTGGAGCGCGATTTCGGCATTCCAGTCGTGAGCATCGTGTCGTTGAACCAGGTGTTGCAGTTCCTGGAAGATGATCCGCAGCTCAAGCAGCACCTGCCGGCGGTGCGTGCATATCGCGAGCAGTTTGGCGTCTGACCCACCGCCTTCGCGGGCAAGCCCGCTCCCACAGGGGAGCAGCGTGCATAAAAAGGCCCCGCTCAATCATATTGAGCGGGGCCTTTTGTTTTCAGTGTTTAGGGACGCTTGCGGTTACTGATCAGCGTACCCATGCCGGTATCCGTGAAGATCTCCAGCAGTACCGCATTCGGCACTCGACCATCGATGATCAACGAGCTACCCACCCCGCCTTGCACCGCTTCCAGCGCGCAGCGGATCTTCGGCAACATGCCGCCGTAGATGGTGCCGTCGGCGATCAGGTCGTCCACCTGTTGGGTGGTCAGGCCGGTCAGCACCTTGCCTTGCTTGTCCATCAGGCCGGCGATGTTGGTCAGCAGCATCAGCTTTTCAGCCTTCAGCGCTTCGGCCACCTTGCCGGCCACCAGGTCGGCGTTGATGTTGTAGGACTCGCCATTGGCGCCCACGCCGATCGGCGCGATCACCGGGATGAAGTCGCCCTTGACCAACAGGTTCAGCAGGTCAGTGTTGACGCCTACCACTTCGCCCACCTGGCCGATGTCGATGATTTCCGGCTGGGTCATCTCCGGTGTCTGCCGGGTCACAGTCAGCTTTTTCGCGCGGATCAGCTCTGCGTCCTTGCCGGTCAGGCCGATCGCGCTGCCGCCATGGCGGTTGATCAGGTTGACGATGTCCTTGTTGACCTGGCCGCCGAGGACCATCTCCACCACGTCCATGGTCTGCGCATCAGTGACGCGCATGCCATCGATGAAGTGACTCTCGATCGACAGGCGCTTGAGCAGGTCGCCGATTTGCGGGCCGCCGCCGTGCACCACCACCGGGTTGATCCCCACGGCTTTCATCAACACGATGTCGCGGGCAAAGCCGGTTTTCAGCTCGTCGCTTTCCATGGCATTGCCGCCGTACTTGATCACCAGCGTCTTGCCGACGTAGCGTCGGATGTAAGGCAACGCTTCGGACAGGACCTTGGCAGTGTTGGCAGCGGCTTCGCGTTCGAGGGTCATTCAGGGCTCCGGTAAAAAATCAGAACGGTAATTGGAGATCAGGGGCAACACGTTTCAACTGGGCGTGGAACACGTCCTTGATGCGCTGCAACTCAGCCTCGGTATCCGCCTCGAAACGCAGGACCAGCACCGGTGTGGTGTTGGACGCGCGGACCAGGCCCCAGCCTTTGGCGTAATCGACTCGCACACCATCAATGGTGGTCAGGTTGGCGCCTTCGCCCCATTGCGCATCGTGCAGTGCGTCAATGATGCTGAATTTGCTCTCCTCGGTCACATGGATATTGATCTCTGGCGTAGAAATATCGTTCGGGAAGGTCTGAAACAGCTCCTGGGCCGTGGATTTTTCCTTGCTGAGGATCTCCAGTAGGCGAGCGGCGCTGTAAATACCGTCGTCAAAGCCGAACCAGCGTTCCTTGAAGAACACGTGGCCGCTCATTTCGCCGGCCAACAGGGCGCCGGTTTCCTTCATTTTCTTTTTGATCAACGAGTGACCGGTCTTCCACATTAGCGGGCGGCCGCCGTATTCCTTGATCAGCGGCGTGAGGCGACGAGTGCACTTCACGTCGAAGATGATCTCGGCGTTGGCATTGCGCGCCACCACGTCGCGGGCGAACAGCATCAGCAGGCGATCGGCGAATACGTTCTCGCCGGTGTTGGTCACCACACCCACGCGGTCGCCGTCGCCGTCGAAGGCCAGGCCCACGTCAGCCCCGGTTTCTTTGACCTTGGCGATCAGGTCCACCAGGTTCTCCGGCTTGCCTGGGTCTGGGTGGTGGTTGGGAAAGTTGCCGTCGACCTCGCAGAACAGCGGGATCACTTCGCAGTTCAGGGCTTCGAGCAACTGCGGGGCGATCACGCCGGCTGCGCCGTTGCCGCAGTCCACCACCACTTTCAGGCGGCGCGCGAGTTTCACGTCGCCGGTGATTTGGTCAGAGTAGCGCTGCAGGATGTCGACTTTGGTGACGGTACCCTTGCCGCTGGTCAGGTCGTTGTTTTTCAGACGGTCGTGCAGGGCCTGGATCTGTTCGTTGGCCAGCGTGTCGCCGGCGATGACGATCTTGAAACCGTTGTAGTCGGACGGGTTGTGGCTGCCGGTGAGCATCACCCCGGACTTGCCGGCCAGTACGTTGGCCGCGTAGTACAGTGCCGGCGTCGGCACCAGGCCCACGTCACTCACATGGCAACCGCTGTCGGCCAGGCCCTGGATCAGTTGCTCAACCAGCTCCGGGCCGGACAGGCGACCGTCACGGCCAACCGACACGTTCGGCTCGTCCTGGGCCAGGCTCTGTGCGCCGATGGCGCGGCCAATCCAGTAGGCGGTTTCGGCAGTCAGGGTCTTTGGTACCACGCCACGGATGTCATAGGCGCGGAAAATGCTGTCGGGGAATGTCGGGGCTACTCGGGCTGCGGTACTCATCGCGGGGGGAAACTCCATCTGAAGGGGGCAAGGCTGGCCTTAATGTGGCTGACCGGCAGGCTCAAACTGAAGGGTATGACGGTGTTTTCGGCAGAGAGTTCGTGGTGCAAAAGTGCCATCGGCGTGCTGGCGCTGCTTTTCTTTCTGCTTAATGCTTTGATTTCAATAGGGAAATCTCGCTGATAGGGTCCGCGCATTCTTCGTCCTGAAAAGCCTTGCGGTGGCATCGAGCCGGGCAAAGGCGCCCGGCAGGATTCAGCTTAGTCAGTGACTGCCGGAATGCCCAAAACCGCATGCGCCGCGTTGGGTCTCATCGAATTCCTCGACCAGTTCGAAGTGCGCCTGCACCACCGGCACCAATACCAACTGCGCAATGCGCTCGCCGACGGCGATGTTGAACGCGGTCTGGCCACGGTTCCAGCACGACACCATCAATTCGCCCTGGTAGTCCGAGTCGATCAGGCCGACCAGGTTGCCCAGCACGATGCCGTGTTTGTGGCCCAGGCCCGAGCGCGGCAGGATCAGCGCCGCCAGGCCAGGGTCGCCCACGTAGATCGACAGGCCGGTGGGGATCAGGATGGTCTGGCCCGGTTCAAGGACGGTGTCTTGCTTGAGCATGGCGCGCAGGTCGAGGCCTGCGGAGCCTGGGGTGGCGTAGGCCGGCAGTGGGAATTCGTTGCCGATGCGTGAATCGAGGATCTTGGCTTGCAAAGCGTGCATTGAAATTAAACCTGGTTCAGCCGTTGGGCGATAAAAGAGATCAGTTGACGGGCAATCTTGCCCTTGCTGGTCTGGGCGAAAAGGGTGGCGTGCAGGTCGCGGTCGATCACGCTGCAGGCGTTTTCCTCGCTGTTGAAGCCGATGCTCGGGTTGGCGACATCATTGGCAACGATCAGGTCGAGGTTTTTGTCTTTCAATTTGCGTGCGGCGTAGTCCAGCAAGTGCTCGGTCTCGGCGGCGAAGCCGACACTGAACGGACGGTCCGGACGCGTGGCGATGGTGGCCAGGATGTCCGGGTTGCGCACCATTTGCAGGAGCAGGCCGTCACCGCTCGTAGGGTCTTTCTTGAGCTTTTGCGGGGCGACGACTTCCGGGCGGTAGTCCGCAACCGCCGCCGAGGCGATGAACAGGTCGCACGGAATGGCCGCCTCACAGGCCGCCAGCATGTCGCGGGCGCTGACCACGTCGATTCGCGTGACCCGATCCGGGGTCGGCAAATGCACCGGACCGGTGATCAGGGTGACGCGTGCGCCTGCCTCGACCGCCGCTTCAGCCAGGGCAAAGCCCATTTTTCCTGAGCTATGGTTGGTGATGTAGCGCACCGGGTCGATGTTTTCCTGGGTCGGGCCGGCAGTGATCAGCACGTGCTTGCCAGTGAGGGCCAGGTGCTGAAAGCACTCGGCGGCGCACAGCGCCAGATCGGTGGCTTCAAGCATGCGGCCCATGCCAACGTCGCCGCAGGCCTGGCTGCCGGATGCCGGGCCGAACACCTTGAGGCCTCGGCTTTGCAGAAGCTGGGTGTTGGCCTGGGTCGCAGGGTCGCGCCACATGGCCTGGTTCATGGCCGGGGCGATGGCGACAGTGGCGTCGGTGGCCAGTACCAGCGTGGTCAGCAGGTCATCGGCGATGCCTTGGGCCAGGCGCGCGATCAGGTCGGCGGTGGCCGGAGCGATCAGCACCAGGTCGGCCCATTTGGCCAGTTCGATGTGCCCCATGGCGGCTTCGGCTGCAGGGTCCAGGAGATCCAGGTGAACCGGGTGCCCGGACAAGGCCTGCATGGTCAGCGGGGTAATGAACTCACTACCACCGCGCGTCATGACCACGCGCACTTCGGCGCCCTGGTCCAGGAGCCTGCGGACCAGCTCTGCGCTCTTGTAGGCGGCAATGCCGCCGCCAACGCCGAGAACGATGCGTTTCCGATACAGACGCTGCATTGGTTTGCCTTTCCAGTTCAGTGTTGCCAGTTCAATGACGCCTGCGATGCCCCCTCCCCAGGGGAAATCGCCTGCAAAAAAGAGGGCCTACGATAACACAGCGTCCGCAAGGCAACAGCGGCACGCATGGCATACAGGGAGGGGAGGAGAGATGAGTATTCGTGATTGGCCGGCGGCAGAGCGGCCGCGAGAGAAGCTTCTGGAGTGGGGGGCGGAGAGTCTGTCGGATGCCGAGTTGCTGGCGATCTTCCTGCGTACCGGGGTTTCCGGCAGGAGCGCGGTGGACCTGGCGCGCCATCTGCTGGCGCAATTCGGCGGCTTGCGCCCGTTGCTGGAGGCCAGCCAGACGCTGTTCAGCCAGCAATTGGGCCTGGGGCCGGCGAAGTTTGCCCAGTTGCAGGCGGTGTTGGAAATGGCCAAGCGTCATATGGCCGAGCGCCTGCGACACGACTCGGTGCTGGAAAGCCCGGTGGCGGTGCGCGATTACCTCAAGGCCATGTTGCGCCATGAGCCCCACGAGATATTCGGCTGTCTGTTCCTTGATTCAAGGCACAGGGTGCTGGGTTTCGAGGCGTTGTCCCAAGGCACCATCGACGCGGCGATGGTGTATCCCCGGCAAGTGGTCAAACGCGCATTGGCCTACAACGCGGCGGCGTTGATCCTGTGCCACAACCATCCTTCCGGGAGCCTGGAGCCGAGCGCCGCTGATCGAAAATTGACCAAGTTGCTGCAGAACGCCTTGGAGGTGGTGGATGTGCGGGTACTGGATCACATCATTGTGGGGGATGGAGACCCGTTGTCGATGGCGGAGTATGGGTGGATGTAGGGGGGGAAGCAGCTGCAAGCCTCAAGCGGGCTTGCAGCTTTCAGCTCAGGGCTTGACGCTGACTTTCGAGAAATCCTGCCGGCCGAACGGGCTCACCTGGTAGCCCTCGACAGTCTTGCGGGCCAGGGCGAACGCCGTCGGGTGCGCCAGCGGCAACCACAAGGCCTGCTGCTGGATCTGCGCCTGGGCCTGCTGGTACAGCTTGCTGCGCACACCTTGCTCGCTGGTGGTCTTGCCAGCGCTGATCAGCTTGTCCAACGCAGGGTCGCAGTAGCGGGCGAAGTTGGTACCCGACTTTACCGCCGCGCAGGAAAACTGCGGGGTCAGGAAGTTATCCGGGTCGCCGTTGTCACCGGCCCAGCCCATGAATAGCAGGTCGTGTTCGCCGGCTTTGGCGCGGCGGATCAACTCGCCCCATTCGATCACGCGGATCTCGGCCTGGATGCCGACCTTGGCCAGGTCAGCTTGCAGCAGTTGTGCACCAAGGTTCGGGTTGGGGTTCAGCAGGCTGCCGGTGGGGCGGGTCCAGAGGGTGGTCTTGAAGCCGTCCTTGAGTCCGGCGCGGTCGAGCAGCACCTTGGCCTTGGCGAGATCCTGTGGATAACCCGGCAGGTCCTTGGCGTAGCTCCAGGTGTTCGGCGGATAAGGGCCGTTGGCGGCCTCGGCGGTGCCTTCAAACACGGCCTTGAGGTAGCTGCCCTTGTCGAACGCCAGGTTGATCGCCTGGCGGACTTCGGGCTTGTCCAGGGGCGGGTGCTGGCTGTTGATGGCCACGAAGGCGGTCATGAAGGCCGCGGTCTTATCCACCTTGAGCGCCGGGTCCTTTTCGGCCTCGCCTACGTCCAGCGGCTTGGGTGACAGCGCAATCTGGCACTCATCGCGGTGCAGCTTCTGCAGGCGTACGTTGGCGTCGGGAGTGATGGCGAAGATCAAGTTATCCACAGCCGGTTTGCCGGCGAAGTAGTCCGGGTTGGCCTTGTAGCGCACCACGGCATCTTTCTGGAAACGGCTGAAGATAAACGGTCCAGTGCCGATCGGCTGGCTGTTGAGCTTCTCCGGCGTGCCGGCCTTGAGCAGTTTGTCGGCATATTCCGCCGGGTAGATCGAGGCGAACCCCATGCTCAGCGCGGCGAGGAAGGTGGAGTCGGCGTGATCCAGGGTGAAACGCACGGTCAGTGGGTCGAGAGCGTCGATCTTTTTTACCTGCGTCGACAGTTGCAGCGACTGAGCGTGAGGGAAGCCGCTCTGGGCGATCTTGTGCCAGGGGTTGGCCGGGTCGAGCATGCGCTCGAAGCTGAAGCGCACGTCTTCGGCGGTCAGGGTGCGGCTTGGGGTGAAGTACTCGGTGCGGTGGAACTTCACATCCGGGTGCAGCTTGAAGGTATAGGTCAGGCCATCCGGCGAGACGTCCCAGCTGTCTGCCAGGCTGGGCACCAGTTGGCCGCTGGTCGCGTCATAGTCCACCAGGCGGTTCATCAGCACATCGGCCGAGGCGTTGGTGGTGGTCAGCGAGTTGTATTGCACCACATCGAACCCTTCGGGGCTGGCCTCGGTGCAGACGCTCAAGTTGCTGGCGGCCGAGGCCAGCGGGGCGATAAATAGAGGGGCTAGCAATAGCGGTAGGGCAGCGAGGCGCATGTTCGGTTTCCTTTGCAGATCGAAGGCCCATCTGCGAGTGCAGTCTGGAAAAGTCCTACCGTAGTGGTCTGATAGGTAAATGACTAGCCCATTTTTGCCTGTGCTTTTGCGCCAAATGCTGTTTTGATGGCGCCTCGGCGCGTTTCGTCGTGCACTTCACTGTGCCCGTGCGCGCTGTAAATCATTCTGTGCGACGAGCGGTCGGCTGTGACAGCGGCCCCTCCTGGCAACGGTTCAGGCGTCTACCGCCAAGATTTACGCCAGTAAAAACACGCGGGCTGTTGTTGCACTGGGGTCTTTCTGGTATAAAGCAGCGCTCTTTTCTAGGGGCCCGGTTCCTTCGCTTGTAGGTGTAGCCGGTAAGACCCTAAAGAAACGCGGCGCCTGGCGCCAAATGACTGAGAGATTAAGCGGCCAACCCATGCCGGGTTGGGCATGTGGTTTTAGAGGGCTGAGGCATGTCGAGAGTCTGTCAAGTTACCGGTAAGGGTCCGGTGACTGGGAATAACATTTCCCACGCAAATAACAAAACCCGTCGTCGTTTCCTGCCGAACCTGCAGCATCACCGCTTCTGGGTTGAAGAAGAGAAACGTTTCGTCCGTCTGCGCGTATCTGCCAAAGGCATGCGCATCATCGACAAGCGTGGCATCACTGTCGTGCTGGCTGAATTGCGCCGCGCTGGCACAATCTAAGGAGCTATATCATGCGTGAATTGATTCGAATGATCTCTAGCGCCGGTACTGGTCACTTCTACACTACCGACAAGAACAAGCGTACTACCCCGGACAAGCTCGAAAAGAAAATGTTCGACCCGCGCGTTCGCAAGCACGTGATCTACAAAGAAGGCAAAATCAAGTAATTGATTTTCCTCCTTGTGAAAAAAAGCCCGTATCTCACGATCCGGGCTTTTTTTTGTCTGTGATTTGGCCGGTCAGGCTTTCTGTTCGAACACCACGTAGATCTTGCGGCACGCCTCCAGCACTTCCCAGGTGCCGCTGAAGCCAGCGGGAATCACGAATCGGTCGCCAGCGCGCAAGGTCTTGGCATTGCCGTCGGCGTCACGCAGCACGGATACACCCTGCACAATCTCGCAGTACTCATGTTCGGTGTAATTGACCGTCCACTGTCCGACTTCACCTTCCCACACGCCCGCGCTCATCTGGCCGCAGGGGCTGTTGTAGTGGTTGTAGATCGTTTGCTCGGGATCGCCCTTGAGGATTTTGTCGGCGGCAGGGCGGTAACGCTCGGCGGCGGTCTTGGCTTGGCTGAAGTCGACGATGTCCTGGATGCTCATGTGCGTGTCCCGTCTGGCCTGCGGTTGGAGAGCCCAAAGTCTATGTTTATTAAAATGAACATCGCAAGGGCGTTTGCCGGCGTTATGTCAAATATATTGAAACGCCCCCAGCCGCTGGTTTAGGGTGGCAGCTGCCTTGCGCCGAACCATTGGCTGGCGGGCAAGAATTCTTTAAGGCTGCCGTGGGATATCCCATGGCCCTTGTATTCAATAAGAGGAGGACACTCGCATGACCACCCTGACCCGTGCCGACTGGGAACAACGTGCCAAGGATCTGAAGATCGAAGGCCGCGCCTACATCAATGGCGAGTACACCGCCGCTGTTTCCGGTGACACCTTTGAATGCATCAGCCCGGTCGATGGTCGACTGCTGGCCACCGTTGCCAGCTGTGACGCCGCCGACGCCCAGCGCGCCGTCGAAAACGCCCGCGCCACCTTCAACTCCGGTGTGTGGTCACGCCTGGCGCCGGCCAAGCGCAAATCCGCCATGATCCGTTTCGCCGCGTTGCTCAAGGCCAATGCCGAAGAGCTGGCGCTGCTCGAAACCCTGGACATGGGCAAGCCGATCAGCGACTCCCTGAACATCGATGTACCCGGCGCGGCGAATGCCCTGAGCTGGAGCGGCGAAGCGATCGACAAAATCTACGACGAAGTCGCCGCGACCCCGCACGACCAATTGGGTCTGGTGACGCGCGAGCCGGTTGGCGTGGTTGGCGCTATCGTGCCGTGGAACTTCCCGCTGATGATGGCCTGCTGGAAACTGGGCCCTGCGCTGTCCACCGGCAACTCGGTGATCCTCAAGCCGTCCGAAAAATCCCCGCTGACCGCCATCCGCATTGCGGCCCTGGCCGTGGAAGCCGGTATTCCAAAAGGCGTGTTCAACGTACTGCCGGGCTATGGTCATACCGTGGGTAATGCGCTGGCGTTGCACATGGATGTCGACACCCTGGTGTTCACCGGTTCCACCAAGATCGCCAAGCAACTGTTGATCCGCTCTGGTGAGTCGAACATGAAGCGCGTCTGGCTGGAAGCCGGCGGCAAGAGCCCGAACATCGTGTTCGCCGATGCCCCGGACCTGCAAGCCGCCGCAGAATCCGCCGCCGGCGCCATAGCCTTCAACCAGGGGGAGGTCTGCACCGCCGGTTCGCGCCTGCTGGTGGAGCGTTCCATCAAGGACAAATTCCTGCCGCTGGTGATCGATGCCCTCAAGGGCTGGAAGCCTGGCAACCCGCTGGACCCGGCAACCAATGTGGGCGCACTGGTGGACACCCAGCAGATGAACACTGTGCTGTCGTACATCGAAGCGGGTCACGCAGATGGCGCCAAGTTGGTCGCCGGCGGCAAGCGGACCCTGGAAGAAACCGGTGGCACCTATGTTGAACCGACGATTTTCGACGGTGTGACCAATGCCATGAAGATCGCCCAGGAAGAAATCTTCGGCCCGGTCTTGTCGGTGATCACCTTCGACAGCGCCGAGGAAGCAATTGCCATCGCCAACGACACCCAATACGGCCTGGCTGCAGCGGTGTGGACGGCTGACATCTCCAAGGCCCACCTGACTGCCAAGGCGCTGCGTGCCGGTAGCGTGTGGGTCAACCAGTACGATGGCGGCGACATGACTGCACCGTTTGGTGGCTTCAAGCAGTCGGGCAACGGTCGCGACAAGTCGCTGCATGCGTTCGACAAATACACCGAGCTGAAGGCCACCTGGATCAAGCTCTAAGCAACACCGCAGGCTAAATGTGGGAGGGGGCTTGCCTCCGATAGCAGTGTGTCAGGCGCCAGCGGTGCTCACTGATCCACCGCAATCGGGGCAAGCCCCCTCCCACACTGGTTTGTGTGAACTTGAAAATGATCCACAGGAGCGTGGAAATGCGTTGGGCGACTTATTTCGCCGTCCTGGCCTCAGTGCTCAGCGTCGGTCTGGCCCTGGGCGTCAGCATGCCGCTGGTATCCCTGCGCCTCGAAAGCTGGGGCTACGGCAGTTTCGCTATCGGCGTGATGGCAGCAATGCCGGCCTTTGGCGTGTTGCTCGGGGCGAAGGTTTCCAGTCGCCTGGCCTCATGGCTTGGCACCGCCAACCTCATGCGCCTGTGCCTGTGGGCGGGCGCGGTGTCCATCGGCCTGCTGGCGATCCTGCCCAGCTACCCGGTGTGGCTGGTGCTGCGCCTGATGATCGGGGTGATCCTGACCATTGTGTTTATCCTCGGCGAGAGTTGGATCAACCAGTTGGTGGTGGAGCAGTGGCGTGGTCGGCTGGTGGCGTTGTACGGCTGCAGCTATGCCTTGAGCCAGCTGTCGGGGCCGCTGCTGTTGGGCCTGATCGGCACCGAGCATGACTACGGTTTCTGGGTGGGCGTCGGCCTGTTGATGGTCGCGCCGCTGTTGCTACTGGGGCGCTCCGGTGCACCGAGCGCCGAGTCCTTCAGCGTGACCTTCGCGCAACTGTGGCGCTTCTGCCGGAGCCTGCCGGCGATTGCCTGGGCGGTGGCGCTGTTTGCTGCGTTCGAGGCGATGATCCTGACATTGTTGCCGGTGTACTGCCTGCAACAAGGGTTCACCGCCGAGATCGCCTTGGCCATGGTCAGCACGGTGGTGGTTGGCGACGCGTTACTGCAATTGCCCATCGGCGCACTGGCCGACTACTTGCCTCGGCGCACGTTGTTCCTGGGGTGTGCGCTGCTGTTGCTGGTGTCGAGCCTGACGATTCCCCTATTGATGCACACGCCAATGATCTGGCCGATCTGGGTCGTGTTCGGCGCGAGTGCCGGCGGCTTGTTCACCCTGTCGTTGATCCTGATCGGCGAGCGTTACCGCGACGACGCGCTGGTGCGCGCCAATGCCCACGTGGCGCAGTTGTGGGGTATCGGCTGCCTGATCGGCCCGCTGGTGGCGGGCGCGGGTAGCCAGTGGATCAGCGGGCATGCGTTGCCGCTGCTGATGGCGGCCGGTGCGCTGGGCCTGGTGATGTTGCTGCTGCGCCAGGGTGCATTCGGCGCGGCGCAGCCGGCCTAGAGCATGCGCTCAAGGCCGACGCTGGTGGCAAACCACGCATTGAACCGTCGCCACCAGCTCCCCGGCTCGCGGGTCAGGGTGTGCAACTGGCCGTTATCTTCGGTCACCCACACCACTTGGCCGTCCTGCAATTTCGCTTCATAGCTCAGGGCTGGCGCCATGCCTTGCAGTGCAAGGTTGCGCACGTGTTCCGCCAGCTCGGGGCTGTCGACCAGCACACCGACTTCGGTGTTCCACAGTACCGAGCGTGGGTCGAAGTTGAACGAGCCGATAAAGGATTTCTCCCGATCAAAGATCATCGCCTTGCTGTGCAGGCTGGAATCCGAGCCCCGGAAGGTGCCTCGGCGAAACAGGTGCGGGCCACTGCCGCCGCCATCCCCGGGCTGGCGGCGCAACTCGTAGAGCTTGACCCCATGCTCCAGCAGCGCCTTGCGGTACGGCGCATAACCCCCGTGCACGGCGGGCACGTCGGTGGCTTCCAGGGAATTGGTCAGCAGGCTCACTGACACGCCCGCATCGGCGCGTCCCGTCAGGTACACCAGGCCTGGCTGTCCCGGCACGAAGTACGCCGAAATCATCATCAGTTCATGATTGACCCCTTCCAGTTCCGGCGCCAGTTGCGTGGTGAGCAGCAACCTGGGGTCCGGGTCGTCCTTGGCCAGCACCTTGCTCGGCGCATCCCACAGCGCCTGGTTCCAGGCCCAGATCAGCTCGCGGCGCCAGGTGTCCATGCGGGGTTGGGTCTGGTAGGTGCGCAGGCGGTTGTACAGTGCGTGGTTCTGCTGGCGTGACTCGGCCAGGGACGCTTCCAGGCGTACGCGCGCGGCGGCCAGGTCACCCTTGGACGGTGCGTTGGAGACGAAATCATCGATGGGCTTGCTCAGCGCGCTGTTCCAGTACTGGTCGAAACTGTGGCCCAGTTGCTCGGCCACCGGGCCGACGCTGAGCATGTCGATATCGGTGAAGTTCAGGTTGGGCTCGGCATCGAAATACTCATCCCCCAGGTTACGCCCGCCAACGATGGCCACGCTATTGTCCGCCAGCCACAGCTTGTTGTGCATGCGTCGATGTTGCAGCGACAGGTTGAACAAGCGGCCCATGGCCCGCGTTACGCCGGTGCTGCGCCCAAGGTGCAGCGGGTTGAACAGGCGGATCTCGATTTTGGGATGGGCGGCGAGGGTGGCGATGATCTGGTCCAGGCCGTCGCTGGTTGTGTCATCCAGCAAGATGCGCACACGTACGCCACGGTCGGCGGCCTTGAGCAGTTCGTCCACGAGCATGCGGGTGCTGATGCCGTCGTGCACGATGTAGTACTGCAGGTCGAGGCTGGTCTGGGCGTTGCGGATCAGCTCGGCACGGGCCATGAATGCCTCGCTGCTGTTGGGCAGCAGGCGAAAGCCCGAGCGCCCTTGATAGGGCGCGGCCTGGGCCTGGATCGAGCGGCCGAACGATGACTGTGCGGCGGGCAGGGCGTCACTGGGGACGCGTGGCGTGCTCACGCTGGCGCAGCCGCCCAGAGTCAGGGCTCCCAGCAGGCAAAACGGTAATAGCCGTTGAATCATCAAGGGAGCGGCTTCCAGATCAGGGCGGTTGTCGGTATATGACGGCAATTTCCCGTGAAAGGTCAGTCGACCGTGTCTGCCAGCATCTTGATCGCCGCAGCCCCGACCTTGCGCACGGCTTCTTCAATCTGCGCGGTTGGCTTGGCAGCGTAGTTCATGCGCAGGCAGTTCCTGTACTTGCCCGACGCCGAGAAGATGCTGCCTACGGCCACCTGTACACCTTGTTCTACCAGGACACGGTTAAGCTTCAGCGTATCAAAGCCTTCCGGCAGTTCGATCCACAGCATGAAGCTGCCTTGAGGGCGGCTGGCGCGAGTGCCTGTGGGGAAGTAGCGGCTGACCCAATCGAGCATCAAGTCGCGATTGCGCTGGTATTGGGTACGCATCCTCCGCAAATGCGGTTCAAAGTGGCCACCTTTGAGGAATTCCGCAATCGCGATCTGCGGCTGCGTGGCGGTGCTGCCAGTGCTGATGTATTTCATGTGCAGCACTCGCTCCAGGTAACGTCCGGGCGCTACCCAGCCGATGCGCAGGCCGGGCGCCAGGGTCTTCGAGAACGAGCTGCACAGCAGGACGCGTCCGTCTTCGTCGAAAGACTTGATGGTGCGCGGGCGCGGGTAGCTGAAGGCCAGTTCGCCGTACACATCGTCTTCAATGATCGCCACGTCAAAGCGCTGCGCCAAGGTGAGCAATGCCCGCTTGCGCGCCTCCGGCATGATGTAGCCCAGGGGGTTGTTGCAGTTGGGGGTCAGTTGGATGACTTTGATCGGCCACTGTTCCAGCGCCAGCTCCAGGGCTTCGAGGCTGATGCCGGTGATCGGGTCGGTGGGGATTTCCAGGGCTTTCATGCCCAGGCCCTTGAGGGTCTGCATGGCGCCGTGAAAGCTCGGTGAGTCCACCGCAACGATATCGCCCGGTTCACAGATGGCATGGATGCTGGCGGACAGCGCCTCATGGCAGCCGGTGGTGATCACGATGTCCTCGGCCGTCAGCTGGCAGCCGGAATCCAGGGACAGGCGCGCAATCTGTTCGCGCAGTTCCATACAGCCCAGGATGTTGTCGTAATACAGCCCCGGCAGATCCTGGCGGCGACTCACGCGGGCCAGGCTGCGCAGCAGGGGCTTGAGGGTGGGCGACAATACATCCGGCATGCCGCGGCCCATCTGTATGACATCCTTGCGCGGCGTTGCGCGTATCAACTCCAGCACCTGGTCCCATTGGGAAATTTCTACGGGGCGCTGAGCCGGACGACCGACTTCGGGCAGGGCCGGCAACTCGCGGCCGACCGGCACGAAGTAGCCGGATTTCGGCCTGGGCATCGCCAGACCGTTGTCTTCGAGCAAGCGATAGGCCTGCTGCACGGTGCTCAAACTGACCCCGTGTTCCACGCTCAAGGCCCGTACGGAAGGCAGTCGATCACCGGGGCGATAGAAGCCTTGTTCGATGCGGGTGCCCAGCAATTCGGCGAGGTTCATGTACAGGGTCATGGCGGTCGCTCCAGAGGGACCATTACAGATAGGCAGAAAATACAGGATTCAGCGGTATATAGGCAGTATCTGTATGGATTTAATAAAGGTGGGTTGAATCTGTAATGGTTTTGGCTGCGCGCTCATGCTGGTCACTCAAGGCAACAAGCAACTGAGGGGCAGCAAAATGAACGGCATGAGCGATGTGCGGCTGGCGTTACACAGTCAGGAACTGGTGGCTGGGCAGGAGCGGGCGACGGCGCGGCGCGATATCAGTCGCTGGGGTCTGTTCTGGCACCGTCGCCACACGCGCAAAGCTCTGCTGCACCTGACCCGCGAGCAATTGCGCGATATCGGGCTGACCGCCGAGCAGGCGCGCCACGAAGGCCTCAAACCGTTCTGGCGCGATTGATCAGACCAGCTCTTTGAGGCGGTGCCAGAGCATCCCCAGCGCCAACAGCGGCGAGCGCAGGTGCCTGCCGCCGGGGAAGGTGATGTGCGGCACCTGGGCAAACAGGTCGAAGCGCCCGTGTTGCTGGCCGCTGATGGCTTCGGCCAGCAACTTGCCCGCCAGGTGCGTGGCGTTGAGGCCATGGCCGGCGTAGGCCTGGGCGTAATACACGTTGTTCTGGTCGGCCAGGCGGCCAATCTGCGGCAGACGGTTGGCGCCGATGCCGATCATGCCGCCCCATTGGAAGTCGATGTTCACATCGGCCAGTTGTGGGAACACCTGCAGCATCTTCGGGCGCATATAGGCGCCGATGTCCTTGGGGTCGCGGCCGGAATAATGACAGGCACCGCCGAACAGCAGGCGGCGGTCGGCGGACAGCCGGAAGTAGTCCACCGTGACACGCTGGTCGCACACCGCCATGTTCTGCGGCAGCAGGTTGGCGGCCTGGGCTTCGCTCAACGGTTCGGTGGCGATGATGTAGCTGCCGGCAGGCAACACTTTGCCGCTGAGGTGCGGGTTGAGGCCGTTGAGGTAGGCATTGCAGGCCAGCACCAGGGTCTTGGCGCGCACGTTGCCTTGGGCGGTGTGTACGTTGACTTCGGGGCCGTAGTCGATGCGCGTCACTTCGGACTGCTCGAACAGCTTCACGCCCGATTGCTGCGCGGCGGCGGCTTCGCCGAGGGCCAGGTTCAGCGGGTGCAGGTGGCCGGAGCCCATGTCGATCATGCCGCCCACGTAGCGCTCGGAGCCGATGACGCTGCCCATTTCGTTGGCTTGCAGCAGGCGTATGTCGTGACGATAGCCGAGGCTGCGCAGTTCTTCGGCATCTTCGGCCAGGCCGTGGAGGTCGCGGGGTTTGTTGGCGAGGTCGCAGTAGCCCCAGGTCAGGTCGCAGGGGATTTGGTAGCGCGCGACGCGCTCACGCACAATCTCCACCGCTTCCAGGCCCATCAACTTCATCTGGCGTACGCCCTCGGTGCCGATCACGCTGGCGAACTGGTCCAGGCCATGGCCGACACCGCGAATCAGTTGGCCGCCGTTACGCCCGCTGGCGCCCCAGGCGATCTTGCGCGCTTCCAGCAACACTACGCTGAAACCGCGTTCGGCCAGCTCCAGCGCGGTGTTCAGCCCGGAAAAACCGCCGCCGACCACGCACACATCCGCCGTCAGTTCGCCGGTCAATACCGGGTAATCAGTTTGCGGCACGCTGCTGGCGGCGTAGTAGGAGGCGGTATGCCGGGCGCTGGCAGTCATGGGGAGCATCCCTGTTTGGAAAATTTGACGCAGGATACAGCGGTCGGACGAAGCTGTCTGCGCGGGGCGTTTTGCGGCAGAATCCACGCCTATTCGCCGTTCGGTACGTGTTTCGATGAGTTGCAACAGTCAGAAAATCAGTGCGCTGCGCCGGCAGATTCCTTCGTTCGAGTGCGTCCCCGGTTGCCATGACTGCTGTGGGCCGGTGACCACCTCGCCCGAGGAAATGTCGCGCCTGCCGCGCAAGACCGCCGCCGAGCAGGACGCGGCCATGGAGGAGCTGAACTGCGTGCACCTGGGGCCGAAGGGCTGCACGGTGTACGACGAGCGCCCGTTGATCTGCCGGCTGTTCGGCACCACCAAGACCTTGCCGTGTCCGAATGGGCGGCGCCCGGTGGAGCTGATTCATCCACGGGTGGAGAAGCAGATCCACGAGTACATGGCGAGCACACGGCAGGTGCTGGTTTAGTCCGGGATCGGCAGGTTCAGGCTCTCTTTCACCTCTTCCATCACGATATAGCTCTTGGACTCCCGCACATGGGGCAGCTTGAGCAGGATGTCGCCGAGCAATTTGCGGTACGACGCCATCTCGGATATCCGCGCTTTCACCAGGTAGTCGAAGTCGCCAGAAACCAGGTGGCACTCGAGCACATGGGGCAGTTTCAGCACCGCGCGGCGGAATTCCTCGAAGGTGTCACCGGACTTGTAATCCAGGCTGATCTCGACAAATACCAGCAAACTGCCCTTCAAATGCTGGGGGTTGAGCCGCGCGTTGTAGCCCATGATGATCCCTTCACGCTCCAGCCGCCGCACACGCTCGGTACAGGGCGTGGTCGACAGCCCGACCTTCTCCCCCAGCTCCGTAAACGAAATGCGCCCGTCGGTTTGCAGGATGCGCAGGATGTTGCGGTCGATCTTGTCCAGCTCCCGCTTGGTCTGGGTGTTGGTACGCATAGGGGATACGCCTCTGTGAAAAGGGTTTTTGCCGAGAATTGTCGCCAAATATAGGCAGTTATATAGTGAAATGCACTGGTCATTGTTTTTTACACTGCGCTCATCATTGCTCGAACAACACACGTCAGCGGCCATGCCCGCGATGAGGATATAAAAATGCGCGTTCTGGTCTTGGGTAGCGGCGTCATTGGTGTGACCAGTGCCTACTATTTGGCGCGGGCCGGCTTTGAAGTGGTTGTGGTCGACCGTCAGCCTGCCGCTGCCATGGAAACCAGTTTCGCCAACGCCGGGCAAGTGTCTCCAGGCTATGCCTCGCCATGGGCCGCACCGGGTGTGCCGCTCAAGGCCATCAAATGGTTGCTGCAACGCCATGCGCCGCTGGCGATCAAGGCCACCGCCGACATCGACCAATACCTGTGGATGGCGCAGATGCTGCGCAACTGCACCGCCAGCCGTTATGCGGTGAACAAGGAGCGCATGGTGCGCCTGTCCGAGTACAGCCGCGACTGCCTCGACGAACTGCGCGCCGAGACCGGCATTGCCTACGAAGGCCGCAGCCTTGGGACTACCCAGCTGTTTCGCACCCAGGCACAACTCGATGGCGCGGCCAAGGACATCGCCGTGTTGAAGGAGTCCGGCGTGCCGTTCGAGCTGCTCGACCGCGCCGGTATCGCCCGGGTCGAGCCGGCCCTGGCCAGCGTCACGGATATCCTCGCCGGCGCACTGCGCCTGCCGAATGACCAGACCGGCGACTGCCAGATGTTCACCACCCGCCTGGCCGAGATGTGCAAACAGTTGGGTGTGGAATTCCGCTTTGAGCAGGACATCCAACGCCTCGACTACGCCGGTGATCGCATCAACGGCGTGTGGATCGACGGCAAGCTGGAAACCGCCGACCGCTACGTGCTGGCCCTCGGCAGCTACTCGCCGCAGTTGCTCAAGCCGTTGGGGATCAAGGCGCCGGTGTATCCGCTCAAGGGCTACTCGCTGACCGTGCCGATCACCAACCCGGCGATGGCGCCGACCTCGACCATTCTCGACGAGACCTACAAGGTCGCGATCACTCGTTTCGACAACCGCATCCGCGTCGGTGGCATGGCTGAAATAGCCGGTTTTGACCTGTCGCTGAACCCGCGCCGGCGGGAAACCCTGGAGATGATCGTCAACGACCTTTATCCTCAGGGCGGCGATTTGACCGAAGCTACCTTCTGGACCGGCCTGCGCCCGACTACCCCCGACGGCACGCCGATTGTCGGTGCCACCCCGTTCAAGAACCTGTTCCTGAATACCGGCCACGGCACCCTCGGTTGGACCATGGCCTGTGGCTCCGGTCGTTTGCTGGCCGACCTGATGGCCAAGAAAACGCCGCAGATCAGTGCCGAAGGCCTCGATATTTCCCGTTATGGCAACCACCAGGAGTCTGCAAAACATGTCAATCCAGCGCCAGCTCACCAATGAGCGCATGAGCCAGATCGTTGTCCACAGCGGTACCGTGTATCTGGCCGGGCAAGTCGGCGACGACATGAACGCCGGGATTGAGCAGCAGACCCGTGAAACCCTGGCCAATATCGAGCGTTTGCTCGACCTGGCCGGTACTGACAAGACCCGGTTGCTGTCGGTGACGATCTACCTGAAGGACATCGACGCGGATTTCGCCGGCATGAATGCGGTGTGGGACAAGTGGCTGCCAAAAGGCGTTGCCCCGGCCCGTGCCACGGTTGAAGCCAAGCTGTGCGAACCGCAAATCCTGGTGGAGCTGTCCGCCGTGGCCGCGCTGCCTTAAACAACGATCCCTCTCCCGGTGCCGAAGCCGTTGGTCGGTGCCGGTTTTTCTTCACTTTGCCGCCTAGAAGCCTGCCGCCATGCGTCCTGCCCGTGCCCTGATCGACCTCCAAGCCCTGCGCCACAACTACCAATTGGCCCGTGAAGTCACGGGTGCCAAGGCCCTTGCCGTGATCAAGGCCGATGCCTACGGCCATGGTGCCGTACGCGTTGCCCAGGCGCTGGAAGCCGAGGCGGACGGGTTTGCCGTGGCTTGCATCGAGGAAGCATTGGAGCTGCGCGCCGCCGGGATTCGTGCGCCGGTGCTGCTGCTGGAAGGTTTCTTCGAGGCGGATGAGCTGCCGCTGATCATCGAACATGATTTCTGGTGCGTGGTGCACTCGCTGTGGCAATTGGAGGCCATCGAGCAGGCCAGACTGAGCAAGCCGCTGACCATCTGGCTCAAGCTCGATTCCGGCATGCACCGTGTGGGCCTGCACCCCAAGGACTATCACGAGGCTTACCAGCGCCTGCTGGCCAGCGGCAAGGTGGCCAAGATCGTGTTGATGAGCCATTTCGCCCGCGCCGATGAGCTTGACTGTGTGCGCAGTGATGAACAGGTGGCTGTGTTTGACGCGGCGCGCCAGGGTTTGTCGGCCGAGGTCAGCCTGCGCAATTCGCCATCGGTGATGGGCTGGCCGGCGGTGTCCAGCGATTGGGTGCGCCCTGGCATCATGCTCTACGGCGCGACGCCGTTTGGCGAGGACCAGGCCGTGGCCGCGCGTTTGCAGCCGGTGATGACCCTGGAATCCAAGGTGATCTGCGTCCGTGAACTGCCGGCCGGTGAGCCGGTGGGTTACGGCGCCAAGTTCATCACGCCCAAACCCATGCGTATCGGTGTGGTTGCCATGGGCTATGCCGATGGCTATCCGCGTCACGCGCCGACGGGGACGCCGGTACTGGTGGCCGGGCAGCGCAGCCAATTGCTGGGCCGTGTGTCCATGGACATGCTGTGCATCGACCTCACGGACGTGCCTCAGGCTGGCCTCGGTTCCACCGTGGAGCTATGGGGCAAAAATATCCTCGCCAGTGACGTCGCAGTCGCCGCCGAGACCATTCCGTATCAGCTCTTTTGCAACCTGCGCCGCGTGCCGAGGCTCTATTCCGGCGCTTGACCGCCGGGTACGAACGCAACCGCCCGGGATTTAGGCCCAAGTGTTGTAAATACTGAACGCTGTCGCCATGATAACGCTCAATTACAACAAAGCCTGAATCCTAGGAGGCTCCTGCATTGGACGTCGGCGAACGACTGCAATCCATCCGTAAACTGAAGGGTCTGTCCCAGCGCGAGCTCGCCAAGCGCGCGGGTGTCACCAACAGCACCATTTCGATGATCGAAAAAAACAGCGTCAGCCCCTCGATCAGCTCCTTGCGCAAGGTGCTGGGAGGCATCCCCATGTCGATGGTCGAGTTCTTTTCCGAGGAGATCCTCCAGGAAATACCGACGCAGATCGTCTATAAAGCCAATGAGCTGATCGACATCTCCGACGGCGCCGTCACCATGAAACTGGTAGGCCGGGCGCACCCTAGCCGGGCCATCGCGTTTCTCAACGAGATCTACCCGCCGGGCGCCGACACAGGCGAAGAAATGCTCACCCACGAAGGTGAAGAAACCGGGATTCTGGTGGAGGGTCGCCTGGAGTTGGTGGTCGGTCTTGAAACTTTTGTGCTCGAAGCTGGCGATAGCTACTACTTTGAAAGCACCAAGCCCCATCGTTTTCGCAATCCGTTCGACGTGCCGGCGCGACTAATCAGCGCAGCCACGCCCGCGAACTTTTAAGAAAAGAGGCGTCCTGCCAGCGTTGCAGAGGCACCCGAGCTGTATTCCGTGGGGTCGAATCTCCCTTTATTTAATAGGGTTGTTTCGGCCAGGCGGGCTAACCGTTATACTTTCGCCGCCTGCGAAACCGTGGCCGCAGGCGTGAATAGCCACCATTGAGGGTGAACGCGTGAACCTAATTATGAAAATGCTGGCTGCACCAGCAACCGTACTGGCCCTATGGGCTGTCAGCGCTCAAGCTGCGACCAATGATGATATTGCCAAGCGCCTGGAGCCTGTTGGCCAGGTCTGCGTCCAGGGCCAGGAATGCAAGGGCATGGAAGTGGCGGTCGCCGCAGGCGGTGGCGCTGCGAAGACGCCGGATGACATCATCGCCAAGCACTGTAATGCTTGCCACGGCACCGGCCTGTTGGGCGCGCCGAAAATCGGCGATACCGCAGCCTGGAAAGAACGCGCCGATCACCAGGGCGGCCTCGATGGCATCCTGGCCAAGGCGATCACCGGTATCAACGCCATGCCGCCAAAAGGCACCTGCGCCGATTGCTCGGATGATGACCTCAAGGGTGCAATCAAGAAGATGTCCGGCCTCTGATCCGCCGATCTTCGTCAAAAATGCCGCTTACGAGCGGCTTTTTTGTGCCTGCGATTCGTGTTTCAGCGCTGTTCATTGCAGCAAAGACCCGGCAAGCTCGGTCCAACCCCTAATCATGGAATGTTCAGGAGGGTCGGATGGTGCAGTTGTGTTCAATCGAGCAAGCAGTTGACGACGTACTGGCGCGGTTGCCGGCGCATATCCACATGGGCATGCCCCTCGGGCTGGGCAAGCCGAACCGGTTTGCCAATGCCTTGTACCGGCGCATCGCCAAGTTGCCGGAGCGGGCGCTGACGATCTATACCGCGTTAAGCCTGGGCCGCCCGACGATGGGCGATGGTTTGCAGAAACGCTTTCTCGAACCCTTTATCGAGCGGGTGTTCGGCGATTACCCCGAACTGGATTTCCTCGCCGACCTGCACAACGACAGCCTTCCGAACAATATCCACGTCCAACAGTTTTTCATGCAGCCTGGCAGCCTGCTGCACAGCGAGTCGGCGCAGCAGGATTACGTCAGCAGCAACTACAGCCACGCCGCTCGCGACATAAACGCCGCCGGCCTGAACCTGGTGGCGCAGTTGGTCGCCAGCAGTGCCGAACACCCTGATCGCCTGAGCTTGAGCTGCAACCCGGATATCACCCTCGACCTGCTGCCGATGATTGCCAAGCGCCGCGACGCCGGCGAGACCGTGCTGATCGTCGGGCAAGTCCACACCGATTTGCCCTACATGCCCGGCGACGCAGAGCTGGGCATGGATACCTTCGATTACTTGATCGATGAAAAAGACAGCACCACGCTGTTCTCCACGCCGAACATGCCGGTGGGTTTCCAGGACCACTTCATCGGCCTGCATGCCAGCACCCTGGTGCGCGACGGCGGCACCTTGCAGATCGGTATCGGCTCCATGGGCGATGCGCTGACTGCCGCGCTGCTGGCGCGTCAGGCCGACAACGAGTCCTATCGGTCGCTGCTGACGGACCTGGAGGTGTACCAATGGGCGCCGCTGATCAGCCGTGAAGGCGGTGTCGATCCCTTCGCCCGGGGCCTTTACGGGTGCAGCGAAATGTTCGTCAACGGCCTGCTGGTGTTGGCGGACGCGGGGATTATCCGTCGCAAGGTCTACCCGGACGTAGCGACGCAACAGCAGGCCAACGCCGGCACGCTCGACGATGCGGCGCAGCCCGACGGCATTTCGATCCACGGCGGATTTTTTCTTGGCCCGCGCAGTTTCTACCAGCGCCTGCAGGAAATGACCCACGCCAAGCGCCTCGAATTCAACATGACGCGCATCAGCTACATCAACGAGCTGTACGGCCAGGAAGAACTCAAGCGCCTGCAACGCCTGGATGCGCGGTTTATCAACAGCGCGATCATGGTGACGCTGCTCGGCGCGGGTGTGGCCGACCAGTTGGAAGACGGTCGTGTGCTCAGTGGTGTGGGCGGGCAGTACAACTTTGTGGCCCAGGGCCATGCGCTGGAAGGTGCGCGGTCGATCCTGATTCTGCGCAGTTGGCGCGAGTCGGCGGGGGAGGTCAGTTCCAATATCGTCTGGGACTACGGCCACTGCACCATTCCCCGGCATCTGCGGGATATTGTCATCACGGAATACGGCATTGCAGACTTGCGCGGGCAGACGGATGCCAAGGTGATCGAGGCGTTGCTCAATATCACCGACTCACGCTTCCAGGACGATTTGATCAAGCAGGCGCAAAAGGCTGGCAAGTTGCCCAAGGATTTCCAGCTGGATCCGCGCTTTGCCGAGAACACGCCGGAGCGGTTGCAGGGGATTCAGGCACGCCATCGTCGGTTGTTTCCGGAGTATCCGTTGGGAAGCGATTTCACCGATGAAGAGCGGGATTTGTTGCGGGCGCTGAACTGGCTCAAGAGCAAATTCAAGCTGACGGAGATTCTGGAGCTGGGCAAGGCGGCGTTGGATGCGCCGCAGGCGCAGGTGTTTCCCAAGCATCTGGAACGCATGCAGTTGACCAAGCCGGAAGGCTTGAAAGAGGATCTGTACCAGCGGCTCCTGCTCGCCGGCCTGCAGGCCACCGCGCACTAACCGACAACACAGGGTCGATGTGGGAGGGGGCAAGCCCCTTCCCACTTTTACCACCACTTTGAGGCAGGGGTTATTCGATGAAGGTGACGACGCCACCTTCCAGCGACTTGACCCGCGCCAGCGATTCAACCCGATAACCCTGCGCATCCAATTCCGCACGGCCGCCCTGGAACGACTTCTCGATCACGATCCCCAAGCCTGCCACGGTTGCGCCGGCCTGCTTGATGATCGAGATCAGCGCCTGGGATGCCTTGCCGTTGGCCAGGAAGTCATCAATCACCAGCACGCGGTCGCTGCTGGTCAGGTGGCGCGGCGAGATCGCCACGGTGCTTTCGACTTTCTTGGTGAAGGAATACACCGTTGCCGACAGCAGGTTTTCGGTCAGGGTCAGGGACTGTTGCTTACGCGCGAATATCACCGGTACACCCAGGTTCAGGCCGGTCATGATCGCTGGCGCTATGCCCGACGCTTCGATGGTGACGATCTTGGTGATGCCCGAGTCCTTGAACAGCGCGGCGAATTCGTCGCCGATCAACTTCATCAGTGCCGGGTCGATCTGGTGGTTCAGAAAGGCGTCGACCTTGAGTACCTGATCGGAAAGCACGATGCCTTCTTCGCGAATTTTCTTGTGCAGTGCTTCCACGGAAAGCTTCCTCTAATGGCGCGTTGTGCGCCGAAAGTAGATTGAAAAGTAGTCGATTCTAGCGCTTTAACATCGCGCGTATGTCCGCCAGGGCGGTGTTGCCGCGAACGGCCTTCACCTCGGTCGGGGTGTCGTCATTGCCTTCCCAGGCCAGGTCGTCCGGCGGTAGTTCATCCAGGAACCGGCTGGGGGCACAATCGATGATTTCGCCGTACTGCTTGCGCTTGGCGGCGAAGGTGAAGGCCAGGGTCTGACGCGCGCGGGTAATACCCACGTAGGCCAGGCGGCGTTCCTCTTCGATGGTGTCGGCTTCGATGCTGGAACGGTGCGGGAGGATTTCCTCTTCCATGCCCATGATGAACACGTAGGGGAATTCCAGGCCCTTGGAGGCATGCAAGGTCATCATCTGTACACCTTCGGCGCCGTCTTCCTCTTCCTGCTGGCGTTCGAGCATGTCGCGCAGCACCAGCTTGCCGATGGCGTCTTCGACGGTCATCTCGCCGTCTTCGTCTTTTTCCAGGGTGTTCTTCAGCGCTTCGATCAGGAACCAGACGTTGCTCATGCGGTAATCAGCGGCCTTGTCGCTGGAACTGTTGGTGCGCAGCCAGTTCTCGTAGTCGATGTCCATGACCATACTGCGCAGCGCGCTGATCGGGTCTTCGCCGGCGCACTGCTCGCGCACCTTGTCCATGAAGCGCTTGAAGCGCGACAAGCGATCGGTGAAGCGTGAGTCCAGGTGTTCGCCCAGGCCGATTTCGTCGGTGGCGGCGTACATCGAGATCTTGCGCTCAGTGGCGTAGTTGCCGAGCTTTTCCAGGGTGGTGGAGCCGATCTCGCGACGCGGCACGTTGATCACGCGCAGGAAGGCGTTGTCGTCGTCCGGGTTCACGATCAGGCGGAAGTAGGCCATCAGATCTTTTACTTCCTGGCGTCCGAAAAAGCTGTTGCCGCCCGACAGGCGATACGGCACCTGGTGGTGCTGCAATTTCAGCTCGATCAGCTTGGCCTGGTAGTTGCCGCGATAGAGGATCGCGAAATCGCTGTAGGGCCGGTCGGTGCGCAGGTGCAGGCTGAGGATCTCGACGGCCACGCGTTCGGCTTCGGCGTCTTCGTTGCGGCAGCGGATCACGCGGATCTCGTCGCCGTGGCCCATCTCGCTCCACAGTTGTTTTTCAAACTCATGGGGGTTGTTCGAGATCAACACGTTGGCGCAGCGCAGGATGCGGCTGGTGGAGCGGTAGTTCTGCTCCAGCATCACCACTTTCAGGGACGGGTAGTCGTCCTTGAGCAGCATCAGGTTTTCCGGGCGGGCGCCGCGCCAGGCGTAGATCGACTGGTCATCGTCACCGACCACGGTGAACTGGTTGCGCTTGCCGATCAGCATTTTTACCAGCAGGTACTGGCTGGCGTTGGTGTCCTGGTATTCGTCCACCAGCAGGTAGCGCACCTTGTTCTGCCATTTTTCGAGGATGTCGGCGTGTTCCTCGAACAGCTTTACCGGCAGCAGGATCAGGTCGTCGAAGTCCACTGCGTTGAACGCCTTGAGCGTGCGCTGGTAGTGGGTGTAGACGATGGCGGCAGTCTGTTCCTTGGGGTTGCGTGCGTTTTCCAGGGCCTGGGGCGGCAGGATCAGGTCGTTTTTCCAGGCGCCGATCATGTTCTTGATCTCATCCACGCCGTCGTCGCCTGCGTATTCCTTTTGCATGATGTCGGTCATCAGCGACTTCACGTCGGTCTCGTCGAAGATCGAGAAGCCCGGCTTGTAGCCCAGCCGCGCATGCTCCTTGCGGATGATGTTCAGGCCCAGGTTGTGGAAGGTACACACGGTGAGGCCACGGCCTTCGCCACCCTTGAGCAGGGTGCCGACGCGCTCTTTCATTTCCCGCGCGGCCTTGTTGGTGAAAGTCATGGCGACGATGTACTGGGCGCGGATGCCGCAGTGCTGGATCAGGTGCGCGATCTTGCGGGTGATCACGCTGGTCTTGCCGGAGCCTGCGCCGGCGAGCACCAATAGAGGGCCGCCGACGTAGTTCACGGCTTCTTGCTGCCGGGGATTGAGTCGGGACATACAGAATTCAGGGAGTCGTTGTTCAAAAGGGCGGGCATTTTAACAGGCTGGCAGGATTCTGCTCTGTCAGAACGACAGTGTGACGTACCACTCGATCTAAATTTGCCGGTTTTGATACTTTGCCGCAGGATGTGAGGGTTGTTTTGAGGCTAATGTTCACAGTTCGCGTGTTTGAAAACCCCTATCATTGGTGATTCTCAGGCCGCACGTCATAATGCCCGTCGCCACGAATTTTTGCAGAGTCTAGGGAGCTAGCTTGTCTACGCCTGTCGAACCCTTGCGTTTGCTGCTGCTGGCCGATGAGCCCGCGTGGGCAGCGTTATTGCGCGAGTGCCTGGCGCCGATGGGCGATGGGGCTGTGCTGATCAGCGCACCAAACTGGGAATCCGTGAGCCGTCTGTTCGATGACGACCACAGCGCCGTGCTATTGACCACGCCCAGCCTGCAACCCGGGCCTGGCCGTTGCAGCCTGCCGTGCGTATTGTTGCTGGAACAGGAACCGCTGGTTTCACCGCTTGGCGTCAGCGATTGGCTGGTGCGTGACGTATTGGATGCCGATACAGTGCGCCGCTGCCTGCGCCACGTCCGCGAGCGCGGCGTGCTGGAAAACACCCTGCAACGCCTGGCCGAGCAGGACCCGCTCACCGGCATCGCCAACCGCCAGGGCTTCCAGACCCTGTTGACCGCGCGCCTGGCCGAGAATGAAGGGCGTGGCCTGGCCCTCGGTCACTTGGACCTCGACAACTTCCGCCACGCCAACGATGCCCTCGGCCACCAGGCCGGCGACCGGTTGATCCTGCAAGTGGTGTCACGGCTCAAGAGCCAGCTGGAGGTCGGCGACCAACTGGCGCGCCTGGGCAGCGATGAATTCGCCCTGCTGATCGATACCCGCCGTGCACCCCAGCGTGCCGAGTGGATGGCCGAGCGCATTACCGAGGTCATGGCCGAACCCTATTGGGTGGATGGCGAAAGCCTGCTGATCGGTTGCAGCCTGGGCGTGGCCCATGCCCGCGCTCGCGCCGGTGCCGACCCTTTGATGTGGCACGCTCATATCGCCATGCAGCAGGCCAAGAGCACCCAAGGCTGCACCTTTCATATCTTCAACGAACGTATTAACCGCAACGCGCGCAGCCTGGCCGACCTGGAAAGCGAGCTGCGCCGCGCCTTGCGCCGTGACGAACTGGAGCTGCATTACCAGCCACGCCTGGACCTGGACGACGGCCATATCGTCGGCCTGGAGGCCCTGGTGCGCTGGCGTCATGGCGAGCGCGGCCTGTTGCCACCAAGTGAATTCGTGCCGTTGGCCGAGCAAAGCGGCCTGATCGTGCCGCTGGGCTACTGGGTGATCTCCCGGGCCCTGCGCGACATGCAGGACCTACGCGAACGCGGCCTGCCGGCGTTGCACATGGCGGTCAACCTGTCGTTCCGCCAGTTCCAGGACAGCCAGTTGCTCTCCACACTCAGCCGGCTGATTGCCGAGCGGGGCGTGGAGGCGCAATGGCTGGAGTTCGAACTGACCGAAACCGCCGTGATGCGCCGCAGTGACCTGGTCAAGCAGACCATGGATGCCCTCGGCCGCCTGGGTGTGCGGTTTTCCCTGGATGACTTCGGTACGGGTTTCTCATCGTTCGTGCACCTCAACAGCCTGCCGATTGCCTTGTTGAAGATCGACAAGAGCTTTGTCGGTGGCATGGAGGAGCGCGAAGAAAACCGCAAGCTGGTGCATGCCATGATCAACCTGGCGCACAACCTCAACCTGGAGGTGGTGGCCGAAGGGGTGGAGACGCCTGAGCAACTGGCGCTGTTGCGTTTGTTTGGCTGCGACCAGGCCCAGGGTTACCTGATCAGCAAGCCGCTGCCGTTGCCGGAGTTGGTGGAGTACCTGACCTTCGGCAAAAGCCAGCAAGCTTTGCTCGGTTAGGAATGTGGGAGGGGGCTTGCCCCCGATGACGGAGTGTCAGCCAGCTCTTCTTTTACTGACCCACCGCTATCGGTGGTAAGCCCCCGCCCACATTTCCTGCCCTGGCGGCTCTCGCCGAATCATCCGCTTCATCTTCGCCTCAAACGCCCAGGTCAGGCTCACTGCCGCGCATGCCAGGCCCAGCGCCAGGCCCCACCACACACCGGTCGGTCCCCAGCCCAGGGTGAAGGCCATCAGCCAGGCCGATGGTGCGCCAATCAACCAATAGCAGCCCGCGCCGATCAGGAAGGTGGTCTTGGCGTCCTTGAGCCCGCGAATGCAGCCCATGGCGATGGTCTGCACGCCATCGAACAGCTCGAACCAGGCGGCGACGGCCAGCAGGCTGACGGCCAGGACGATCACGTCGTGGAACGCCGGGTCGTTGTGGTCGATGAGCAGTCCGATCAGCGGGTCGGAATAGAGCCACAGCACGGCAGCAAATCCCAGCATGATCGCCGCGCCAAAGCCGATGCCGACACGACCGGCCAGGCGCGCCTGCAGCAACTGCCCGGCGCCGTAGTGCTGGCCGATGCGCATGGTCACCGCGTAGGACATTCCCGCAGGCACCATGAACGCCACCGAGACGATCTGCAATGCGATCTGATGCGCCGCCAACTGCGTACTGCCCATGGTGCCCATGCACAGCGCCGCAAACGCAAACAACCCGACCTCCACCGCATAGGTGCCGCCGATCGGCAGGCCCAGGCGCCACAGTTCGCGCAGGTACTGGGTGTTGAGGCGCAGCAGGCCTGTGCTCAGCGGGTAGGCCGCATAGGTGCGGTTGCTGCGGATGTACCACATCAGCGTCAGCGCCATGCCATTGGCAACGATGGCCGTGACCAGGCCGATACCCATCAGGCCGAGCTTGGGCAGGCCGAACATGCCTTCGATCAGCGCGTGGTTGAGCAGGTAGTTGGCTACCGTGCCGCCAAGGCTGATCACCATCACTGGCGTCGCCTTGCCGATTGCACTGGTGAAGCCGCGCAGGGCCATGAAACTCAGGTAGCCGGGCAGGGCGAACGGCAAGATCGTCAGGAATTGCCCGGCCGAGTGCACGTTGGTCTCGGTCTGGCCAAACATCAGCAGCACTGGCTTGAGGTTCCACAGCAGCAAACCGGCCGCCAGGGCCATCAGCCACGCCAGCCATAGCCCGGCCTGGGTCAGGCGGGTGGCGCCGTCGATATCGCCCGCGCCGTGACGGATGGCCACCAGCGTGCCCACGGCGGCAATCACGCCGATGCAGAAAATCGCCACGAACGAGTAGGTCGCCGCGCCCAGGCCGCCACCGGCCAGGGCTTCGGGGCTCAGGCGCGCCATCATCAGGGTGTCGGTCAGCACCATCAGCATGTGAGCCAACTGTGAGGCAATCAACGGCCCTGACAGCCGCAGAATGGCCCAGAGTTCGGTACGTGCCGGATGTTGCATGATCATCACGCTCGACAAGTCAGAGGGTTGGGGAAGGCTTGATTCTCGGCGCTCTGGGTTAATTACACAAAAGGATTAAAGCGATGGTGTGCATGACTTAAACTCATGTGTATTGATCTGATAGTGTTGGTGGATCGCTATGCAGGAATTTACCGATGTCTCGTCGCCTTGCTCCGCTGTATGCCTTGCGCGCATTCGAGGCCGCCTCTCGGCACAATTCCTTCACCCGGGCAGCGGAGGAGCTATCCATCACGCAAAGTGCGGTGAGCCGACATATCCGCACGCTGGAAGAGCATTTCGCCTGTCGCCTGTTCCAGCGCAGTGGCCGCACCTTGCAGCTCACCGAGGCGGCGCGCCTGCTCTTGCCGGGCGTGCGCGAAGGTTTTGCAGCGTTGGAGCGGGCCTGCCATACCCTGAACGCCGAAGACGACATCCTGCGCATGAAGGCACCGTCGACCCTGACCATGCGCTGGCTGCTGGCGCGGCTCAGCCGCTTCCGCGCGTTGCAGCCGGGCAATGAGGTGCAACTGACCAGCGCGTGGATGAGCGTGGACGAGGTGGATTTCAACCAGGAGCCCTTCGACTGCGCGGTGCTGCTGAGCTACGGGCACTTCCCGGCGGACTGGGAGGCCAGCTACCTGTTTCCGGAGCTGCTGATCCCGGTAGGTGCGCCGAACCTGCTGGAGGACGGGCCCTGGGATGCTGCACGCTTGGCCACCGCTGAATTGCTGCACCCCACGCCCGACCGTCGCGATTGGCGCAATTGGTTGGAGCGCATGGGGTTGTCATCCCAGGTGTCGCTCAAGGGCGGGCAGGTATTCGATACCCTCGAACTGGGCATGATCGCCGCTGCGCGGGGTTACGGTGTGTCCATGGGCGACTTGCTGATGGTGGCCGAAGACGTGGCCCAGGGACGCCTGAGCCTGCCCTGGCCAACGGCGGTGGCCAGTGGCGAAAACTACTACCTGGTATGGCCTAAAACCCGCCCCGGCGGCGAGCGTTTGCGGCGCCTGGCGGAGTTTCTGCAGGCGGAAGTCAAGGCGATGGAATTGCCCCAGGTCGAACGCCTCGAGTGAGGGGCGACAGACTGTTTGTGCAATCGTTTGCGTGATACCCCTGCGGATCGCTCAAGTATTGCCTCGGCTCGCCGAAGTAGGTGTGTTGGAACCATCGTACACCAACGTTCCCACTGGATAATTTGCCGAGCAACGCTATGAGATCAGGATGATCCTGGCCTCGGCCAGGAGCCGTCATGTCTCAACCTCGCGCCCGGATAGCCTCCCAGTTAGGCCTGGCATTAGCCGTGATTCTGGCTGTCGTCATCAGCGGCAGCACCGTGTTTGCCTTGCGTTCCCTTGACTCCGCCAACCTCGCTACCCGCGAGGAGCACCTGGCCAGCGAGGCACGTTTGCTCGCCGACCAACTCAACACCTTCCACAGCACCTTGCGCGAAAGTACCCAGCGTTTGAGCGGGCTGTTTGAAAAGCGCTTCGGCGCTGGCTTGAGCGTGCATGCGGACCAGTCTGTGACCGTGGCCGGTGTGCAGACGCCGAGCCTGTACCTGGGCAATCAGGTGTTGAACAACAACTTCAATGAAGTGGATGATTTCAAGCAGATGTCCGGCGGCGTGGCCACGGTATTCGTGCGTAGCGGCGAAGACTTTATCCGCATCAGCACCTCGTTGACCAAGCAGGATGGCAACCGGGCCATCGGCACGGTGCTGGATCGCCAGGGCCCGGCTTACCAGCGGGTGCTCGGCGGGCAGACCTATATCGGCCGCGCGGTGCTGTTCGACCGCTCCTACATGACCCAGTACAGCCCGGTGCGCGACAGCAGTGGGCAGGTGATTGCGGTGTTGTTCATCGGGTTCGACTACACCGATGCGCAGAATGCCCAGTTCGAGAACCTCAAGCGTTTCCGCATCGGCCAGACCGGCTCCCTCGCCTTGCTGGATGAGCAGAAGCGCTGGCTTGTACCGCCGGCGGGCGTGCAGGCGCTGGATCAAGCCGTACCCGTGATGCTGGACCTGGCCAAGACGCCGGGCACCGGGCGCTTCTGGGCAGACAAAAACGAAGATTTCTACAGCGTGTCGGTACCCTTCGAGGGCGGGCCATGGGCCGTTGTCGCGAGCATGCCCAAGGCTGAGATCCGCTCGGTGACGTGGGACGTCGGTATCCGCCTGGTCGTAGGCAGCGTGCTGGCCATGCTGCTGGCGGTCGGTGCAACGGTGTGGCTGCTGCGCAGCAAGCTGGCGCCGTTGGGCGACCTGGTGCGCCAGGCCGAAGCCTTGGGCGCGGGCGACTTGAGCGCGCGCTTGAATGTGTCCAGTCATGACGAAATCGGCCAACTGGCGCGCAGCTTCAACCAGATGGGTGAAGCGCTGTCGACCATGGTCTCGCATATCCGCAAGGCGGCTGAAGAGGTCAACAGCCGTGCGCAGGCGCTGTCCGGCTTGTCCGGTGGCGCCTATGAAGGCATGGAGCAGCAGTCCGGCGAGATCACCAGCATGGCCGGCGCGGTGGAAGAGTTCAGCGCCACCTCGCTGAACATCGCCGACAACATGGGCAGCACCGAACGCCTGGCCCAGGAAAACGCCCAACAAACCCGCATCGGGCGCAACTCGATGCAAGAGGCGTCGTCATCCCTGGAACACATCGCTGCCGCGCTCAACAGCACAGCCACGGTGATCAACACCCTGGGCCAACGCTCCCAAGAGATTGGCGGAATCGTCGGCGTGATCACCTCGATTGCCGACCAGACCAACCTGCTGGCGCTCAACGCTGCCATCGAGGCTGCCCGCGCCGGTGAGCAGGGCCGTGGGTTTGCGGTGGTCGCCGATGAAGTGCGCAACCTGGCGTCACGCACCCGTGAGGCTACCGATGAAATCTCCGGGATGATCCAGAGCATCCAGCAGGAAACCGGCAACGCCATCAGCACCATGGAACACGGCAATGTGCTGATGCAGGAAGGCCTGTCGCGCAACGCCGACGTGGCTTCGGCCCTGGCGCGGATCGACGAGCAAAGCCGCTCGGCCGGTCAGCAGTTTGCCGCGATCACCACCGCCACCCAGGAACAGAGCAGCACCGCGACCTTGCTCAGCAGCAACTTGCAGAGCATCGCGCTGGCCAATAGCGAGCAGCGGGAAGTGGTGTCGAACCTGGCGATTACCGCCAAGGAACTGGAGACCCTGGCGGCAGGCTTGCGGCATGAGGTAGATCGGTTTCGTTGAGGCCTAGCGGTCGCCCAGGCCGGGGTCCACGCGCTTGCCGATGTCCTTCAGGCGCGCCAGTTGGTCGACCATGCCGGGGGCTTCGTCCATGCTGGTGACGAAGGTCCACAGGTAAGTCATGACTGCATAGATATGGCCGGCCTTGACCGCGGGTGACTGCGCCAACTGGCTGATGGCGACCACAAACAGCAAGGCGGCCAGCGTGCCAAGAAACAGGTACGCAGCCGCCTCGCGGTCTGACAGCCAGATGCGCAGGCGCGAAAGCACCTGGTAGTGGCGCCGCAGGGTCGGTGCGCCGACCTTTTCCACCAGGCCGATTTCTTTTTCCAGCCGGTTGTTCAACCGTTCATGCAGCGCTTGGTTGCGCCGGGCAAAGCGTGGCAACAACGTGATGCACAGCACTAGCGCGCCCAGGCACGCCAGGCCTACCCAAGGCTCGATCACCATCAACATCACTGCCGCGCCGATAATCGACACCAGCGCCGTGGCGATGATCGGTACATGCTTTTCAAAGAAGTCGACGAACTCCCGAGCAAGCACCACCCGCGCCGCCGATTTCGACGTGCTGTGGTTCTGCAGGCGTTGGTTGAGGATCACCGGCACCGCCAGATCGGCGTAGATCCGCGTGAAAGTCCGCGTATCCAACGCCCGCCGCGCCGCGCCGACCACCCAGAACGCCAGGACCACGGCGGCGTAGAGCAGCGCGTTACCCGTGTCGCCGCGGATGATCGCGTCCACCGCAAACCCGGCAAACAACGGGTAGGCCAGCAGCAGCGCGTTCTCCAGCGCGACCAGCGACAGCGTGGCGGACAGCTTGCCCGGATAGGCTTTGGCAATGGCCTTGAGCGTCTGGCCGGCGGATTGCTGGCCGATTTTCTGACTTTCTTCGATCAGGATTTGCGGTGTGACGGATGACATGGGGTGCACCAAAGGAGTGATAGACGCTATTATTGAGCGACTGCTCAAGTATCCTTGAGCGATCGCTCAAAAAGCAAGCGCCGCTTATCTGCCGGTGCCTGGAAGGAATTGCCCATGTCGCGTATCGACCGTAAAGACCAGATCATCGCCGCCGCCCTGGAACTGTTTCGCAGCAAGGGTTTTGCCGATGTGTCCACCCGCGACCTGGCCGAACATGCAGGCCTGTCCCGCAGCCACGTCTATCACTACTTCAGCGACTGGAAGGAACTGCGCCGCGAAGCCTTCGTGCGATTTGCCAACGAACAGCTGGACGAAGTACGCGCGCCCCTGGCAGAAGCAGCGCCCCTGGAAGCTTTTGTGGGTTTTTTGCGCGACTGCCTGCCAAGCACCGCCGATGCGGGGTGGGCGCTGTGGCTGGATGCCTGGGACGAAGCCATGCAGGACCCGGAAATGGCCCAGGCTTACCTGGCGATCAACGCCCAATGGCAAGGCATGCTCGCCGAAGTGATCGAGCGGGGTGTGGCTGCCAACGTCTTGCGTTGTGACTCGCCACAACGCGCTGCCCGCCAGATCTTTGCCGTGGCGATGGGCTATGCCGACGACCTGATGCTCAAACCCTCCATGGAGTCGGCCGAAGCGGCCCTGGATGAAGTGATGGAAGTGGCGCGGCTGCTGCTGGACTTCCCAGAGGCGCCCTAGCCGACGGCCGCGGGCCGATATTGCAGCGCTTCCGCCAGGTGCGGTCGAGTGATGTTATCGGCGTGCTCGAGGTCGGCCAGGGTACGCGCCACTTTGAGCAGGCGATGGGCCGCGCGCAGGGATAGCGTCAACCGTTCACAGGCGGTTTCCAGCCAGCCTTCATCGGTCTTCGTCAGCTTGCAGTGCTTGCGCAGCCCTGGCAGATCAAGGAACGCATTCGCACAGCCCTGGCGTTGCCGTTGGCGATCGCGGGCCTGGGCGACCCGTGCCGATGCCTCGGCCGTGTTATCGCCCACCTGCTGGGTTGGATTCAACGCGGTGGTTTCCCGCGCCACAGTGAGGTGCAAGTCGATGCGGTCCAGCAAAGGGCCGGAGAGCTTGTTGCGATAGCGCTGAACCTGCTCCGGCGTGCAGCGACAACGCCCGTTGGGTTCGCCCATGTACCCGCAAGGGCAGGGGTTCATGGCGGCTACCAGTTGGAAGCGGGCCGGGAAGCTGACGCGATCGCGGGCGCGGGAAATGACGATGTGGCCCGATTCCAGAGGCTCGCGCAGCACCTCCAGCACCTTGCGGTCGAACTCCGGCAATTCATCGAGGAACAGTACGCCGTGATGGGCCAGGGTAATCTCCCCAGGCTGCGGTTTCGACCCGCCGCCCACCAATGCCGGACCTGATGCAGAGTGGTGCGGCTGGCGAAACGGTCGGTGTGGCCAGTGACTCAGCGGTGCCAGGCTGACGACCGACTGGATAGCCGCCACTTCCAAGGCTTCCTGCTCGCTCAACGGTGGCAACAAACCCGGCAGGCGACTGGCAAGCAGTGTCTTGCCGGTACCGGGCGGGCCGCTGAACAGCAGGTTATGCGCGCCCGCCGCCGCGATCAGCAGTGCGCGCTTGGCGGCGAGCTGGCCCTGTACTTCGCTCAGGTCCGGGTATGGCTTGTTCAGGTACAGCAAGCCGTCGGACTTGTAGGGCTCTATGGGCTGATGCCCATTCAGGTGCGCCACGACCTGCAGCAAATGATCTACCGCAATCACCTTCAACCCCGAGGCCAGGCACGCCTCCTCGGCATTCGCCCGCGGCACTATCACGGTGCGCCCGGCCTTGCGTGCCGCCAACGCGGCCGGCAGCACGCCTTTCACTGCTCGCACTTCGCCGGACAGCGCCAACTCGCCGAGGCATTCCACCTCATCGAGCATCAGCGCCGGCACTTGAACGCTGGCCGCCAGGATGCCCAGCGCTATCGCCAGGTCAAAGCGCCCGCCGTCCTTGGGCAGGTCGGCGGGTGCCAGGTTGAGGGTGATGCGCCGGGCAGGGTATTGCAGGGCAGAGTTGAGAATGGCGCTGCGCACCCGGTCCTTGCTTTCCTTGACGGCGGTTTCCGGCAAACCCACCAGGGTGAGGGATGGCAAACCGTTGGCCATGTGCACTTCGACGGTGACGGCAGGGGCTTCGACGCCGATCTGGGCGCGGCTGTGGACGATGGCGAGGGACATGCTCGTTCCTTGAAAAGAGGGCCGCTTCCTGCGGTTTTTCAAGGGTAGACGAGGTGGAGAAATGCGAGGCGAGGGAGGTTTTACAGAACGTATCCAGCGTCGTTCGCAGCGCTTTATGTGGGAGCTGGCTTGCCTGCGATAGCATCGCCTACGTGCAACTGATACACCGAGGCGTCTGCATCGCAGGCAAGCCAGCTCCCACACTGACCGCGTTTATTCAGCAGAGGGCGGCGTCAGTCGTGCTTCCAGCTCCGCCACCTTCGCCTCCAGGCTCTCCAGCCGCGCACGTGTGCGGGCCAGCACCACCATCTGGCTATCAAACTCTTCCCGGCTCACCAGGTCGAGTTTGCTGAAGCCGCTTTGCAGCAGCGCCTTGAACTGGCTTTCGATTTCATTGCGGGGCAGCGGGGTGTCGCCGCTGAACAGGCGAGAGGCGTGGCCGCTCAGGGCGTCGAGGAGGTCTTTGGGCGCGAGCATGGGAAATATTCCGGAATACTGTTGGCCGGCAGTGTACCACGCAGCGTCTATAGTCTTTTCCGTGGCGGCGAGCGCACGCTTTTCGCGCAGCGGGTCGGGCGGTGTCGCACTGTTTTTGTGCGCATTGCCGCCATCAAAAAGCCCCGCAGTTGGGCAAAAGTGAGCAAAGGACTGATTTCAGTGATTTTTACGGAGCTGGCAAGGTTTCTGCTTAGACGATCATGACCCATGCACTGATGCAGTCGCTGTGACGAATGCAGTGCGCCGACGGATCAGGGGTACAGGTTTCGTCACCAGTGGTTCGCTGGCGTCGCAACGGCAAATGCCGAGGCGACGACGCGTTACAAAGCCAGGCACTGCGCTTAGACTTGAGACGGGTTTGTTTTCCTGGGGCAAGTCCACCAATTCGGGAGAGAGTTTTCATGAAGCTAGTCACTGCCATCATCAAGCCGTTCAAGTTGGACGATGTACGCGAGTCGTTGTCCGAGATCGGCGTGCAGGGCATTACCGTTACTGAGGTCAAAGGCTTCGGTCGGCAGAAGGGTCACACCGAGCTGTATCGCGGCGCGGAATACGTAGTCGATTTCCTGCCGAAGGTGAAGATTGATGTCGCGATTGACGACAAGGATCTTGACCGGGTTATCGAGGCGATAACCAAGGCCGCCAACACTGGCAAGATCGGTGACGGCAAGATCTTCGTGGTCAATCTGGAACAGGCTATTCGCATCCGTACCGGCGAAACCGATACCGACGCAATCTAAGCCGCCAAACCCCAACGCCCCAGGAGAAAACAATATGACTCTGCGTAAATTCGCAGGGCTCGGAGCCCTGTTGTCCATCGTAATGCCAAGCCTGGCCATGGCGGCAGACGAAGTGGCGGCTCCAGTCCTCAATTCCGGTGACACAGCGTGGATGCTCACATCCACCGCGCTGGTGCTGTTCATGACCATTCCAGGCCTGGCGCTGTTCTACGGCGGCATGGTGCGCTCCAAAAACATTCTTTCCGTGATGATGCAATGCTTCGCCATCACTGGCCTGATCAGCGTGTTGTGGGTCATCTACGGCTACAGCATCGCGTTCGACACGACCGGTATGGAGCAGGGCGTCGTCAACTTCAACTCCTTCTTCGGCGGCATGGGCAAGGCGTTCCTGGCGGGCGTAACCCCGGCCAGCATCACCGGGCCTGCGGCGTTGTTCCCGGAAGCGGTGTTCATCACCTTCCAGATGACCTTCGCCATCATTACCCCGGCGCTGATCGTGGGTGCGTTCGCCGAGCGTATGAAGTTCTCCGCGATGCTGATCTTCATGGCCATCTGGTTCACCCTCGTCTATGCGCCAATCGCACACATGGTCTGGAGCGGTAATGGTGGCTTGCTGTGGGACTGGGGCGTGCTGGACTTCGCCGGTGGCACAGTGGTGCATATCAACGCCGGTGTGGCTGGCCTGGTGGCGTGCATCGTGCTCGGCAAGCGTAAAGGCTTCCCGACCACCCCGATGGCACCGCACAACCTCGGTTACACCCTGATCGGCGCGGCCATGCTGTGGATCGGCTGGTTCGGCTTCAACGCCGGCTCGGCCGCTGCGGCCAACGGCACTGCCGGCATGGCGATGCTGGTCACCCAGATCGCTACCGCTGCTGCGGCGCTGGGCTGGATGTTCGCCGAGTGGATCACCCACGGTAAGCCAAGCGCACTGGGCATCGCCTCGGGTGTGGTGGCTGGCCTGGTAGCCATCACCCCAGCCGCTGGCACCGTCGGGCCGATGGGCGCCCTGGTGATCGGCCTGGTCGCCGGTGTGATCTGCTTCTTCTGCGCCACCAGCCTCAAGCGCAAGCTTGGCTACGACGACTCCCTGGACGCATTTGGCGTGCACGGTATCGGCGGTATCGTCGGCGCGATCCTCACCGGTGTATTCGCAGCCCCTGCGCTGGGCGGCTTCGGCACGGTGACTGACGTGGCTGCACAGGTCTGGATCCAGGCCAAAGGGGTCGGCTTCACGGTGATCTACACCGCTATCGTGACCTTCATCATCCTCAAGGTGCTGGACATGGTCATGGGCCTGCGGGTGACCGAAGAGGAAGAGGCGGTCGGCCTCGACCTGGCGCAACACAACGAGCGCGGCTACAACCTGTAAGTACGCGAAAAAAAGATGCCCGGCTTGCCGGGCATTTTTTTGTCTGTTGTTTGTCAGTCATAACGAGCTGTACCGGTTTTTATCCAGTGTTTGTGATGGGATGCACACGGCACTTTTCCGCATGCCAATGTCTTACAGGCATGTAGGCGTATTCGGCACTTTGTTTTTTCCCTGAGCGCGCTAGAATGCGCGCCGATGGGCGGAGAACTGTATGTGGCAACAGACCCTGATTACCCTGCGGGCCAAGCCCCGGGGCTTTCACCTGGTAACCGATGAGTTGCTGGCCGGCTTGCCTGAATTGAAGGCCTGTCGCGTGGGCTTGTTGCATCTGTGGCTGCAGCACACCTCGGCCTCGTTGACCGTCAACGAGAATGCCGACCCGGCGGTACGCCGTGACTTCGAACGTTATTTCAATTCGCTGGTGCCGCAAGGCCTCGCAGGGTTCGAACACAACGACGAAGGTCCGGACGACCTGCCGGCGCACTTCAAGGCCAGTCTCCTGGGCTGCCAGCTGAGTTTGCCGGTGAAGGCCGGCCGCTTGGCGATGGGGACCTGGCAAGGTGTTTATCTGGGCGAGCACCGTGATCATGGCGGTGCTCGTAAAGTCCTCGCCACCTTGCACGGTGATGGGGCATAAGCCACTGGTTAACCAGTGGATGTTGATTTTTTTCCGGCAGCCGTCGACAGAGGGTGAAGCTGGGCTATAACTAATCTGCTTTTCGCAAGTCATGAGGTAGAACATGAGCGACGATGATCTGGAAAACGACGAACTCGAAGTAGGTGACGAAGACGACACCGAAGAAGGCCTTGAAGCGGCGGCGGAAGACGTTGCCGACGAGGACAGTGGCGATGATGCGCCTGTCCCGGCCGCCAAAGGCAAAGCCAAGGCAGCTGTGTCGGTAGACGAATTGCCAAGCGTTGAAGCCAAGAACAAAGAGCGTGATGCCCTGGCCCGTGCGATGGAAGAGTTCCTCGCTAAAGGCGGCAAAGTGCAGGAAGTCGAGGCCAACGTGGTGGCAGACCCACCGAAGAAGCCGGATAACAAGTACGGCAGCCGACCTATTTGAGGTCAGTCACCTGCTTGTAAGAAAAAGCCCGCCGTCGCTGCGGGTTTTTTCATGCCTGGACGTTACCGGCGATAAAAAATGTGGGAGGGGGCTTGCCCCCGATAGCGGTGTATCAGCCAACGAATATATTGGCTGACCCACTGTAATCGGGGGCAAGCCCCCTCCCACATGCTGACCTACGGTGTTACTTCCAGCTGCGCAGCAGTTCCGGCAACTCTGTCAGGCTACGAATCTGCGCATCCGGTCGCTTGTCCCCCTCCCATGCCTTACCCGTCGGGTTGAACCACACCGCCCGTAGCCCCGCCTGCTGCGCCCCGGCGATGTCATCCCCCGGGTGATCGCCAACATGCACCGCCGCACCAGCGTCCACGCCACCACGTTGCAACGCTTCCTGAAACAACCGCACATCCGGCTTGGCGATGCCGATATCTTCGGCCCGCAGCGCAAAATGGAAGTAGTCCGCCAGGCCAACACGCTGCACATCGGCATTGCCGTTGGTGATCACACCCAGCAGGAAATGCTGGCGTAGCGCCTGGAGCATAGGCTCGGCTTCGGGAAACGGGGTGAGCCGGTGGCGCGCATGAATGAATGCTTCGAAGCACACATCGGCCATTTCCGTGGCCTCAGGCTGCGGATAACCAGCCTCCTCAAATGCATGCATCAACACCCGGTGACGCAGGATGCTGATGCGGTGTTTCAGCTCGGGATGGCGCTCCAGCACCTGTTGGCGAAGACTGGCGAAGTGCTCCAGCGGCAAATCGCCGACCTTGGCGGCGTTAAGCGCCAGCCATTCGCGCATCGATGCCTCGGCGCTGATGATGACAGGTACGTTGTCCCAGAGCGTGTCGTCCAGGTCGAAGGTGATCAGCTTGATACTCATGAGTCGCCGTCCTTGATGCGTTTGGCCCTTGGGTGGGCGCTGTCGTACACCGTTGCCAGGTGTTGGAAATCCAGATGGGTATAGATCTGTGTGGTCTTGATATCGGAGTGGCCCAGTAGCTCTTGCACGGCGCGCAGGTCCTGGGACGATTCCAGCAGATGGCTGGCGAAAGAGTGTCGCAGCATATGTGGGTGCAGGTTCTGCCCCAGCTCTCGCTCCCCGGCGGCCTTCACCCGCACCTGAATCGCCCTGGGTCCAAGACGCCGGCCTTGCTGGCTGACGAACACCGCATCGTCCGCCGGGTTGGTCAGCAGGCGCAGCGGCAACCACAGCTGCAATGCTTCCCGTGCCTTGCGGCCTACCGGTAGGACGCGGGTCTTGCTGCCCTTGCCGAGCACTTGCACCAGCCCGTCTGCCAGGTCCAATTGATCCAGGTTCAGGCCGGTCAGCTCAGAAAGGCGCAGGCCCGAGGAATAGAACAGTTCCAGAATCGCTTGGTCGCGATGGGCCAGGAAGTCATCCTCGACCGCACCGTCCAACAGTTGCAGGGCACGGTCAGTGTCCAGGGTCTTGGGCAGGCGCCGCTCGCCCTTGGGTGGCGACAGGCCGTTGGCCGGGTCGTGGTCGCACAGGCCTTCACGGTTCAGGTAGTGATAGAGCCCACGCACCGCCGAGAGCAGGCGCGACAGGCTGCGCGAGGATTGGCCGGCCTGGTGCAGTCGCGCGATCAGGCTGCGCAGGCCCTGGATATCCAGGGCCTTCCAGCTGCTGATCTGTTGTTTTTCGCAGTAGGCCAGGACCTTGTTCAAGTCCCGTCGATAGGCTTCCAGGGTATGGGGCGACACCTGGCGCTCGTTGCGCAGGTGAGCGCAGTAAGCGTCCAGTTGCCGTTCCATGGCTAGCGCACCGCGCGCAGGGCGGTGGTGAAACGCGGCAAGACGCGGCCCAGTACTTCGGCGATGTAGGTCAGGAACAAGGTACCCACGGAGCTTTTGTAGTGCTGAGGATCGCGGCTGGCGATGGCCAGCACGCCATGCAGGCCTTGATGACTGAGGGCGACGACGGCAGTGGAGCCGATCTGCTTGCGCTGTTCGGCCCCGAACAGGAAGTCCAGCTCATGCTCACGCAAGGTGCCGCTGATGGTCTTGCCTTCGGACAGCAGGCCACCGATGGTGGTTTGTGCGTCGCTGCCGCTGACCCAACGACCCACCGGCATCGGATTGTCGCTGAACAGGATCAGGCTCACGAACGGCACCTGGAAGTCCTGGCGCAGGCTGTCTTCCACGGCGATCACCGTTTCTTCCAGGCTGGTGGCGTCCATCAAGGTCAGGATCAGGCGGCGGGTTTTCTCGAACAGGCGGTCGTTGTCGCGGGCGACGTCCATCAAGTGCGAGAGCTTGTGGCGCATTTCAATGTTGCGCTCGCGCAGGATCTTCATCTGCCGCTCTACCAGCGACACGGTATCCCCGCGTTGATGGGGGATGCGCAGGGCCGGCAACAGCTCTTCGTGTTCGACGAAGAAGTCCGGATTAGCCTCAAGGTACGCCGCGACAGCAGCGGCCTCCAGGCTGTTGCTCGGGGATGCTTGTGCGGGTACTTGAGGCTTATCGGTCATTGGCTTGGCTCACTCATAGACGGACCTGTCCTTCGTATACGCGCGAGGCCGGCCCGGTCATCATCACCGGGTGGCCAGGGCCAGCCCACTCGATGGACAAGCGTCCGCCGGGCAGGTCGATCAGCAGTGGCGAATCCATCCACCCCTGGCTGATCGCGGCCACGGCAGCGGCGCACGCGCCGGTGCCGCAGGCCTGGGTTTCGCCGGCGCCGCGTTCCCATACACGCAATTGCGCGCGGGTACGGTCGATCACCTGCAGGAAGCCCACGTTGACCCGCGCCGGAAAGCGCGGGTGGTGTTCGATTTTCGGCCCCAATTCATGCACGGGGGCGTTATTGATGTCGTTGACCCGCAGCACCGCATGGGGGTTGCCCATGGACACGGCGGCGATATCGACGGTCTTGCCATCAACGTCCAGGGCGTAGCTGACAGCTTGCTCGGTGGCCTGGAACGGAATATCCGCCGGCACCAGGCGTGGCGCGCCCATGTTGACGCTGATCTGGCCATCACTGCGGATATCCAGCTCGATCACGCCGCTCTTGGTCTCGACACGGATCTGCCGCTTGGCGGTCAGGCGCTTGTCCAGCACAAAGCGTGCGAAGCAGCGCGCACCGTTGCCGCACTGTTCCACTTCGGAGCCGTCGGAGTTGAAGATCCGGTAACGGAAATCCACCTCCGGATTGCTCGGCGCCTCGACGATCAGCAACTGGTCGAAACCAATGCCGGTGTGACGATCGCCCCACTGTTTAGCGTGCTTGGGCAGGATATGCGCGTGCTGGCTGACAAGGTCGAGGACCATGAAATCATTGCCCAGCCCGTGCATCTTGGTAAAACGCAGCAGCATGGCTTACTCCGGCAGCAGGCTTTCGCCAGCATACAACTCGGCTACCGTCTCGCGGCGACGCACTTCAAACGCTTGATCACCGTCCACCAACACCTCGGCGGTACGCCCGCGGGTGTTGTAGTTGGAACTCATGACAAACCCATAGGCACCGGCCGAATGCACGGCCAGCAGATCGCCTTCTTCCAGGGCCAGCTGACGATCCTTGGCCAGGAAGTCGCCGGTCTCGCAGACCGGGCCGACGATGTCGTAGGCGCGGGCTTCACTGGCGCGCGGCGTCACGGCGGTGACATTCATCCAGGCCTGGTACAGCGCCGGGCGGATCAGGTCGTTCATCGCCGCGTCGACGATGGCGAAGTCCTTGTGCTCGGTGTGCTTGAGGTACTCGACCTGGGTCAGCAGCACGCCCGCGTTGGCGACGATATAGCGGCCCGGCTCGAACATCAGCGTCAGGTCACGGCCTTCGATGCGCTCGCGCACGGCTTGGATATAGTCGGCAATCAGCGGCGGCTCTTCATCGCGGTAACGCACGCCCACGCCACCACCGAGGTCGATGTGGTGCAGGTAGATGCCGCATTCGCCAAGACGGTCGATCAGCGCCAGCAGGCGGTCGAGGGCATCCAGGAACGGAGGCAGGCTGGTCAGTTGCGAACCGATGTGGCAGTCGACGCCCAGCACTTCCAGGTTTGGCAGTTGGGCAGCGCGGATGTACACGTCTTCGGCGTCTGCAATGGCGATGCCGAACTTGTTCTCTTTGAGACCGGTGGAAATGTACGGGTGGGTGCCGGCGTCGACGTCCGGGTTGACGCGCAGGGATATCGGCGCGCGAACGCCCATCTCGGCGGCCACGACCTGCAGGCGCTCGAGTTCGTCGGTGGATTCGATGTTGAAGCAATGCACGCCGACTTCCAGGGCGCGGCGCATGTCTTCGCGGGTCTTGCCGACGCCGGAGAACACGATCTTGTCGGCTTTGCCGCCGGCAGCCAGCACACGTTCCAGCTCGCCACGGGAGACGATGTCAAAACCAGCGCCGAGGCGCGCCAGGACATTCAGTACACCCAGGTTGGAGTTGGCCTTGACCGCGTAGCACACCAGGTGCGGTACACCGTCGAGCGCGTCGGTGAACGAGCGGTACTGGGCTTCGATATGCGCACGGGAATACACATAGGTCGGGGTGCCAAAGCGCTCGGCAATCGCGGACAACGCCACGCCTTCCGCGAACAGCTCGCCGTCCCGGTAGTTAAAAGCGTCCATGGAGTACCCTTATTCGTAGGTGTCGTGCTTATGCGCTTTGGATGGTTTTTGCGACGATTGCGCCTGTTCATTCGGGTCTTTGCTGTCATCGGGCAGGTACAGCGGGCCTTTTTGACCACAGGCACTAACGAGGCAAGCGACCGCGACGAGCGCAGCAAGGGAAGAGATCAGGCGCTTCATGGCGAAATCCTTGAATATGCATTAATTGCGCCCGAGTATACCGACCACCCGCCAGCTTGCCTATGCGCTGGAATACCCGTCCGGCGGGGGTTTGCCGACATGAAGATGAAGTGGACTACGCTGGCCGTGGATATTTCGTACCGCCAATCGTGATGGAATCGGTATCCTTTGCAATCGGCGGGGCTCGCCCGTATCGTGCGGCGCTCGAGCAAAACCAGACACTTTTGAGGTTGCCACAATGAGTTTGACCGAAGCCCGTTTTCACGACCTGGTGGATTCGACCCAGCAGGCGCTGGAAGATATTTTCGACGACAGCGGCCTGGACGTGGACCTGGAAAATTCGGCCGGTGTACTGACCGTCAAGTTTGAAAATGGCACTCAATTGATCTTCAGCCGCCAGGAACCGCTGCGTCAGTTGTGGCTGGCTGCGCGTTCCGGTGGTTTTCACTTTGATTTCAACGAAGAAGACAACAATTGGCAGTGTGACACCAGCGATGAACTGCTCAGTGAAGTGCTCGCGCGCCTGGTTAAGGAACAAGCCGGCGCCGATCTGGATTTCGACGAGATTTGATGGTGACCCAGCCTGCTGCCGTCCGTCCGCCCAAGCCGCTGTTCAGTAATGTCAGCCCGGCGGTGCCGTCACCTTGTATCAGTTTGTGTCGCCTGGACGAGCAGAAAGTCTGCCTCGGCTGCTTCCGCCATGTGGAAGACATCCGTGAATGGCGCTCTGCCGACGATGCACGGCGCCGGATCATCTGCGCCGAGGCCGAGCAGCGCCGGGCCCGCGCTTGAGGCTGTCTTGTTTATTTGTGACGCTGTGGTAGTGTCCGGATACGCCTCAACTCATCGAGGCCCGTGAGAACCCCGCCTTTCCTGGCGGGGTTTTGCTTTTTTGTGCAGAAAAAAGGAGTCTGCCTGAATCATGACCACCGCACCGTCCATCATCCTCACCCGTCTTGACGTGCAGCGTCTGGAGCAACTGATCGACCGCCTGGGCGACGAATCTCCCGGCGTCGAAGCGTTGCAAGCCGAACTCGACCGCGCCGAAGAAGTGGTTGGCCACGATGAAGTGCCTGCGGGTGTCGTGACCATGAACTCCAGCGTGCATTGCCGTGAGCAAGGCAGCGGCAAGGACTACCACCTGACCCTGGTCTACCCGAAAGATGCCAATGCCGATGAAGGCAAGATCTCGATCCTGGCACCGGTAGGCAGTGCTTTGCTTGGCCTGCAGGTTGGCCAGCATATCGACTGGCCGGCCCCTGGCGGCAAGACGCTCAAGCTGGAATTGCTCAGTGTTGAAGGCCAGCCCAAGGATGGCGGTGCCTTCCCTCTTTAAATCCGGCTCAGCGCTTCGTTGAGCGACAGTTCCAGCTCGGCCTTGTAGCGCAGGTACAGATTGCTGGGGCTTTGCACATCACCGAGCAGGCCGGACAGGTCTAAGTCGGTGATGTAGCAGCGGTAACGTTCGGGCTCCCGGCGTTGCCCGACGATTTCCTGGGCGACCACTGCAAACAGCTGGTCGCCAAATTCCAGCTCGGAAAACTCCCGCTGATTGCAGTACAGGGTGATCCCCACCTGGCCCGGCGCTGCCTTGCCGATAATCGCCTGCACGTCATAGAACGGTTTATTCGCCGGGTTCGACGGCGCAGGGCGAGGCTCGATGCCGCGCGCGCGACCGCTGCCCGACGGCAACAGTTGGTAATACAAGGTTTGCACTGCGCCCAGTGGCTCATGCGGGTCCAGCGGTGACAGCGCGTCGCGGCGATAAATGATCGACTGCAAAAAGCGCTGCAACGGCGCCAGCAGGCTCTGTTCGTCATGGAACGGCAAGCGCTGCTGCCACAGCGCGTTGAACTCATCCAGCACATACAACTCGGCGAAGCCTTCGTTGACTCGGTAGAACACCTGCACGCAATCGGCTAGCCCCATCGGCAGCAGCAGCGCCAGGTCGTGGTCTTCCAGGGCCATGGCGTCCAGATGCAGCGGGCTGTAGCGGGCCAGTTCTTCGCTGAGGTAGGCGATCAGCGCGTCCTGGGTGGGCAGTGACACGTGGGTCGCCTGGCCCGGTATCAGCTCCATCACGTGATAGTGCTGCTGTACCTGGAGCAGGTAACGGTGATTGCCCTGACCGAGCAGCAGGTTCTGGGCGGTGTCGAAGATTTCTTCCACGCGCTGGGCAATGAACTGCGCGCGGTTGTGACAGAAGCAGCGCACCCGCAGCCGTGGCAGATGGTCCGCCGGCAATTGATTGAGGTAGTCGCGCAGGCAGTCGAGCAGGGCGTGAGGGCCGTCGTAGCGGCTGACCATCACCTCGTTCCAGCTGTTGAGCGTGACCTGGTCCAGGGTCAGCACCAGGTTGTCGCGCACACCGGCATAACTCAGGGAGTCGGTGCGTTCGGTGGTCATCAGGATGTTCAGGTCGCGGTGGTGCTTGAGCGGGTCGACGCCGACGTTGATCAGCAGCAGGACTTCCTCAGGCACCGCCGAGCGCAGCAGGCGCTCTTCATCGACGCTGGCCAGGGGCAGGGCGACGCTCTGTTGCAGGCTGCCCAGCAGGTTGAACAGCTCGAACTCAGTCATGTCGCTGGTGCCGGGGTGCAGGGCCAGGCGGGTGCTGCTGTCGATCACACCGTTGCGATGGCACCAGGTGAGCATCTCCAGCAGGTCGCGGCTGCGCTTGATCGGCGCGAAGTGCTCCCATTCCAGGGCCGTGAGGTTGCCGTTGTACAGGCCCCAGTGGTGTTGGCCCGGCTCCTTGCGGTTGGGCGATTGCACCAGGGTCAGGGTGTCTTCGGCCAGATCCGGGGCGATGCCGGGGTTGATGAACTCGACTTTGCCGGCCTTGCGTTCAAAGGCGGCATACAGGCGCCGGCCCAATACGTTGAGGTCGCGTTTGTTGATCAGGCTGACGGTCTGTTCGGTGCGAGCGAACTGGGTCAGGAAGCGATAGCTGTAATTGAGCTCGTTGACCAGTGCGCGGCGCTCGGAGGCGACCTGGCGTACTTTCCACTGGCTGCGACTGTCCAGCAGTGTCAGTTGGCGCTGGTCCCAGCCCCATTCATGAGCCAGGCGCTCCAGCAGCAGGCGTTGCCAGCTGGTGCTGCGCTGGCCGGCGCTGAGCTTGCGGTTGACCTTGAGGTACAGCGAACGCCGCACCAGCTCCAGGCGTTCTGGCTCGTTGCGGGCCTTGAGGTATTCCTCGATGCGGCGGTAGACCACGATGTAGGGGTCCAGCTCGTCCAGGTCCATCTGGTTGGCGAATACCGCGCGCTTGAAGCGCAGGCTCAGGCAGTGCACGTTCGGGTGTTCGCTGGCATAGACCTCGGTCAGCAGCAGCTTGAGCACCGACTTGTAGGGCGACTCGATGCCCTTGAACAGCTGCCACAACCCGGCGCCGATGAATTCGCCCGGAGGGATGCGCGCCAGGTGGCCAAGGTCCAGGGTTTCGTCGGCACGGATAAAGCGCTTGGAAATCAGCGTGTGGGTGAACTCGGCATAACGAGTCTCTTCATACACCGGCACCAGCCACCAGATCGGTGTACGCCCGGCCAGCCAGATGGCGGTGCGGTAGAACTCGTCCAGCAACAGGTAATGCTGGGTGGTGCCGCAATCGTCGGAACTCAGTTGCGTGTCGCGCTCACCGAGCACAAAGCGTGTCGGCTCGATCAGGAAGAAGTGCGCCTCGGCACCCATGGTCAGGGCCCAGGCTTCCAGCAGTTGGCATTTCTTGCGCAGTTCGGCCAGTTCCACCTCGCTCAGGTCAGCGGCGTGACACACCCACACATCCATATCGCTCTGGTCGGCCTGGGCCAGCGTCCCAAGGCTGCCCATTAGAAACAGGCCGTGAATCGGTCGCGGTGGGTTGCCGTGGCGTGGCTTGTAGGAGAACGAGCGGGTCAGGCGCTGGGCTTCGGTCAGTGCCTGGGCGTCGGGTTCGAAATTCGACAGGCCGGCCGGTGTACTGCCCGATACATAGCCGGGCAGCAACGGGTGATTGACGTGGAAGAACAGCGGCAACAAGGTCAGCACGCTTTGCTGACGCGGCGTCAGCCCTTCGACAGCCCGGGCCATGCGCCCTTCGTTGAGGGCCATGAAACGCGCGCGCAATTGGGCCAGCACCTTACGGTCGATGCCTTCGTCCAGGTCGGGGCGGATCTCATGGGTGCGGGTCATGTCGAAGTCGGTGGCTCGCAGAGCCCGACGTGGGCGGCCATGTAGGAGTTTACAGCCAGTAGCGTGGGAGGTTTAGAGGGAAATGGATTTTGACGTCAGAATTTTCGCACCTCCAAAGCAATGCCCCCGGAATCCGCCAGTAGCGGACTCCATGGGCGATGTAGGGTATCAGGCAGCTTCTTTGGTAGTGGCAGTGGTCAGGATGGTCAGCAGGGTCTGGGCTTGTTCGGCAGCGTCCCGGCCAAGGCTGGTCAGGTAGCCCCCGTCCGGTTGGTCGATAAGTCCTTTCGCGTGCAGGCGCTTGGCAGCAGCGATGGCAGTGGGCGCGGCGGTCTGGTGAACTTTCAGACCTTCCTTGGTGCTGTCCAATGGGAAGAGTACAAGGATTTCCAGTTCGGCAACCAACTCAGGGGTATACGACATAAGGACTCCAGACTTTCTAAGAATTTATTAGAGGCTAGCAGGCCATAAGGTGAACGCACTTTGCCGAACTGTCCAGCGTGTTGCAGCGCCCCTGGATTATTGCTTTTCCGGGGGCAGTTCCGGCAGGGCGCGCAATGCAGTTTCATACCATTCGGTATTGAACGCACGGTCCTCTTCCAATAGCGCATCAATCTCGACAGCCAGCACGTGGGCCATCAGTTGCAGGATCTCTTCACGCTCATAACCCACCAGTGTCAGCTTGTTGAACGTGGCTTTGGCCGCCGGCGGGTTTTCGCTTTCAATCTGGTTCTCGATCGCTTCGATCAGGGTGTTTTCGGCGAATTCTTCTTCGTCGTTGTCGATATCGGTCGGCTCGCTCATGGCTGGCTCCTCAAGGAAAGGGCGTCAGTCTACCCCCATTCAGGCGGGTGATGCTGCTGGCAAGGCCGGGCCCTGAGGGCTATAACCCCTGCAGCCAACCCCATTCCCGGCCTGGAGGCACCTGCAATGCTCAAGCTCTACGGATTCTCGGTCAGCAACTACTACAACATGGTCAAGCTGGCGCTGCTGGAGAAAGGACTGTCGTTCGAAGAGGTGCCCTTTTTCTCTGGGCAGACCCCCCATGTCTTTGCGGTGAGCCCACGTGGCAAGGTGCCGGCCCTCGGCGTCAAGCAGGGGTTTATCAACGAAACCAGTGTGATCCTCGAATACATCGAACAGACCCAGGAAGGACCTTCGCTGTTGCCCGCCGAGCCGTTCCAGCGAGCCCAGGTGCTGGCGCTGTGCAGGGAGATCGAGTTGTACATCGAACTGCCGGCCCGCGCGTGTTACGCCGAAGCGTTTATGGGCATGCCGGTGCCGGAGGCGATCAAGGAGAAGTCCAGGTCCGAGCTGTTACTGGGGGTCGGTGCGCTGGGCAGGCACGGCAAGTTCGCGCCGTATGTGGCGGGGGAGAGCTTCACGATTGCGGATTTGTACTTCATGTACAGCGTGAACCTCGCCTGCGCGGTGGGCGAAAAACTGTTCGGCCTGGATTTGCTGGCTGAAATGCCGGCGGCCAAGGCGTTGCTGGACATGTTGCATGCGATGCCCAACGCTCAGAAAGTGGCGGAGGACAGGGAGGCGGCGATGCCTGCGTTCAGGGCCATGATTGCGGCCAAGAAATAACCCAGGCTGCACCGCACTCCCACCTGTTTAGCGGCTTGCGAGCAGGGCCTGGCCGCGTACCACTGCGGCTTTTACCTGCGCCGGGGCGGTCCCGCCCACGTGGTTGCGGGCATTCACCGAACCTTCCAGGGTCAGCACGGCAAACACGTCCTGTTCGATCTGGTCGCTGAACTGGCGCAGTTCTTCCAGGCTCATTTCCGCCAGGTCCTTGCCGGTGTCCACGCCGTACTTCACCGCATGGCCGACGATTTCGTGGCAATCGCGGAACGGCAGGCCACGGCGCACCAGGTAGTCGGCCAGGTCGGTCGCCGTGGAGAACCCGCGCAGCGCCGCTTCACGCATGATCGCGTGCTTGGGCTTGATCGCCGGGATCATGTCGGCAAACGCACGCAGCGAGTCGCGCAGGGTGTCGGCGGCGTCGAACAGCGGCTCCTTGTCTTCCTGGTTGTCCTTGTTGTAGGCCAGGGGTTGGCCTTTCATCAGGGTCAGCAGGCCCATCAAGGCGCCGAACACGCGGCCGCTCTTGCCACGCACCAGTTCGGGCACGTCGGGGTTTTTCTTTTGCGGCATGATCGAGCTGCCGGTGCAGAAGCGGTCCGGCAGGTCGATGAACTGGAATTGCGCGCTGGTCCACAGCACCAGCTCTTCGGAGAAGCGCGACAGGTGCATCATCGCAATACTGGCGGCGGCACAGAATTCGATGGCGAAGTCACGGTCCGACACGCCGTCCAGCGAGTTGCCGCCAACAGCGTCGAAGCCCAGCAATTGTGCGGTGTACTCGCGGTCGATCGGGTAAGTGGTGCCGGCCAGAGCGGCGCTGCCCAGAGGCATGCGGTTGGCACGCTTGCGGCAGTCCACCAGGCGCTCGTAGTCGCGGCTGAGCATTTCGAACCAGGCCAGCAAGTGGTGGCCGAAGGTCACCGGTTGCGCGGTCTGCAGGTGAGTGAAGCCCGGCATGATGGTGTCCGATTCACGCTCGGCCTGCTCCAGCAAACCTTTCTGCAGGCGGGTGATTTCGGACAGGATCAGGTCGATCTCGTCACGCAGCCACAGGCGGATATCGGTGGCCACCTGGTCGTTGCGGCTACGGCCGGTGTGCAGCTTCTTGCCAGTCACACCGATGCGGTCGGTAAGGCGGGCCTCGATGTTCATGTGCACGTCTTCCAGGTCGACGCGCCAGTCGAACGTGCCGGCTTCGATCTCGCCACGGATGGTGGTCAGGCCGTCGATGATGCTATCGCGCTCGGCATCGGTCAGCACGCCGACCTTGGCCAGCATCGTCGCGTGGGCGATGGAGCCCATGATGTCGTGGCGGTACAGGCGCTGGTCGAAGGTGACGGAGGCGGTGAAGCGGGCGACGAAGGCGTCGACGGGTTCACTGAAGCGGCCGCCCCAGGACTGGTTGGTCTTGTCGGTGCTCATGGATTCGCTCGTGATCTGCTTAATAAAGAGGCATGGAAGTGTGCCGGCGATAATAACAGGGTTGCCCGTGGACGCGGTGCTGCGGGTCGTCGGCATTTTTATTTGTGCAAAGGATGGCTAAGTGCCTTGCCGTCGACCGCGTCCAGGACGAGACTGAGGAAAGGGGCTTATTGAAACGATATTTGACGATTGAGCAATGTCGTCTCGGCGAGCGTCTACAGTTGGACTGATAGTGTGTGAATGCACCAAAGTCGGGTAATGCGGTCAGAGCCCAGACTATCCATTAAAAAAGGGGGGTATTCGGATTGTGTATCAGCAAACCCTACGACGATGCCCGAAGGCAGCAGGTCTTGGGCGCTATTGAACAGGTCCGGGTAAATATGGGTGCCACTCTCAGGGCACTTTTTGCCGCTCGCGCTAGTCTTAGCGTGGATCGCTGTGACGCAAGTCACCGCACCTGTCTACGCTATCCTTGTGCGAGACTCACGCAGGAATCCAGCGCAATATGAATGTCCTGATCGTTGATGACGAACCCCAAGCCCGCGAGCGACTGAGCCGTCTGGTCAGTGAGCTCGAGGGTTATGCAGTATTAGAGCCGAGCGCCACCACGGGCGAAGAGGCGTTGACGCTGATCGACAGCCTCAAGCCGGATGTGGTGTTGCTCGATATCCGCATGCCGGGCCTCGATGGCTTGCAAGTGGCGGCCCGATTGAGCGAGCGAGAGTCGCCACCTGCCGTGGTGTTTTGCGCAACCGGTGAAGAGTTTTCCACGGAAACGCTGGAAGCCAGCGGTGTCAGCTTCCTCATCAAACCGGTGGTGGGCGACGCCTTGCTCAAGGCCCTCAAAAAGGCTGAGCGCCCAACCCGCGTCCAGCTTGCCGCCCTGACTCAGCCTGCCGCCCAAAGTGGTAACGGGCCACGCAGCCATATCAGCGCCCGTACCCGTAAAGGCATCGAACTTATCCCGCTGGGTGAAGTGGTCTATTTTATTGCCGATCACAAGTACGTGACGCTGCGTCACCAGGGCGGCGAAGTGCTGCTCGATGAGCCGCTCAAGGCGCTTGAGGATGAGTTCGGCGACCGCTTCGTGCGTATCCACCGCAACGCGCTGGTGGCCCGTGAGCGCATCGAACGTTTGCAGCGCACGCCCCTGGGGCATTTCCAGCTTTTCCTCAAAGGCCTTAACGGCGACGCGTTGATCGTCAGCCGACGGCATGTGGCCGGTGTGCGCAAGATGATGCAGCAGCTTTAGCCCAAGGGTTGTAGCGAGGCCTGCATTCCATATCCCGGTGCGAGGTGGCCAGGGAGGCCCCGCACTTGCTGATTCAAATCAAAGCGTATTTGCCTGAGCTGTTATTATCTGCCGTATCTATTCAGTACGGATTGATCCATGTCCTCTCGCGAAATCCGCATCGCCACCCGTAAAAGCGCCCTGGCCTTGTGGCAGGCCGAATACGTCAAAGCACGCCTTGAGCAGGCCCACCCTGGCCTCAAGGTGTCCCTGGTGCCCATGGTCAGTCGTGGCGACAAGCTGCTCGACTCGCCACTGTCGAAGATCGGCGGCAAGGGCTTGTTCGTCAAGGAACTGGAAACCGCGCTGCTGGAAAACGAAGCCGACATCGCCGTGCATTCGATGAAAGACGTACCCATGGACTTTCCAGAAGGCCTGGGCCTGTTTTGCATATGTGAACGTGAAGACCCGCGTGACGCCTTCGTTTCCAATACTTATGCATCGTTGGATGAGTTGCCTTTGGGCAGCATCGTCGGTACGTCGAGCCTGCGTCGCCAGGCGCAGCTGCTGACTCGTCGTCCGGACCTGCAGATCCGCTTCCTGCGTGGCAACGTCAACACCCGCCTGGCGAAGCTGGATGCCGGTGAATATGACGCGATCATCCTCGCCGCCGCCGGCCTGATCCGTCTCGGTTTTGAAGACCGCATCACCTCGGCCATCAGCGTCGAGGACAGCCTGCCCGCCGGTGGGCAAGGCGCCGTTGGCATCGAATGCCGTACCGCCGACCGAGAAATCCACGCCCTGCTCAAACCTCTTGATCACCAGGATACCGAAGTGCGCGTCACGGCCGAGCGCGCCCTGAACAAGCACCTCAACGGTGGCTGCCAGGTGCCGATCGCCTGTTACGCCGTGCTCGAAGGTGAAAACCTGTGGTTGCGTGGCCTGGTGGGTGATCCGGAGGGTGGCACCCTGCTGACTGCCGAGGTCCGTGGCCCGCAACGTGATGCCACGGCCCTCGGTATCCAGGTGGCTGAAGCGCTGCTGGAGAAGGGCGCCGGTGCCATTCTGCAAAAAGTCTACGGCGAGGCCGGCCCGCAGTGACCGAATGGCGTGTGCTGCTGACGCGGCCTGCCGAGGAATCGATGGCCCTGGCGGCCACGTTGTCCGATGCGGGGGTTTTCAGCAGCAGCTTGCCGTTGCTGGATATTGAGCCGCTGCCGGTCACTCCTGAACAGCAGGCTGTCTTCCATGACCTGAGCCGCTACTGCGCGGTGATCGTAGTAAGCAAGCCGGCGGCGCGACTTGCGGTCGCGCAGTTGGATCGCGCATGGCCGCAGTTGCCATGGTTCAGTGTCGGCGCCGCCACCGCGCAGGTATTGGCTGATCACGGCCTCACCGTTCACTATCCCCCCACTGGCGACGACAGCGAGGCCTTGCTTCAATTGCCTGCGTTGCGCGAGGCTATCGCACGCCCTGATGCCCAGGTCTTGATCCTGCGAGGCGAGGGGGGGCGTGAGCTGCTGGCGGAGCGTTTGCGTGAGCAAGGTGCTAGTGTCGACTATCTGGAGTTGTATCGCCGTTTCCTGCCGGCCTACGACGCCGGGGTACTGATGCAACGCATCCAGTTGGAACGCTTGAACGGCCTGGTGGTCAGCAGTGGGCAGGGTTTTCTACACCTGCAAGCCCTGGCCGGAGCCGATTGGCCGCAAGTGGCACAGCTACCGTTGTTCGTGCCGAGCCCGCGAGTCCATGAGATGGCGCGGGCCGCCGGTGCAGAAAAAGTTGTGGATTGTCGTGGTGCGAGTGCCGCGGCTTTGTTAGTGGCGATACGGAGCTATACCGTTCCCACTCTCTGAAACGCAAAGGACGGATACGTGAGCGAAACAGCCTTGCCTAAAGATGAAACCCAACCCGCACTTGATGCGCCGGTTGAGTCACCGGTCACCGCGCCGCGCCGTGGCAATGGCCTGGCAATCGTCGCCCTGCTGCTCGGCGCCGCCGGTGTTGCCGCGGGCGGTTGGGGGATCTGGCAGGTCCGCGCCCTGCAGGCCAGCAGCCAACAGCAGTTGGGCCAGGTGCAGACCCTCGATGACCAGTCCCAGTCCCTCAAGCAAAGCCAGCAACAACTGGCGGCGCGCGTGGCGCAGTTGCCGGGTGCGGATGAGCTTGAGGAGCGCCGTCGTTTGGTGGCCCAGTTGCAGGGCGACCAGCAACGTCTGAGCCAGCGCCTGGAAACCGTGCTGGGCGCCAGCCGCAAGGACTGGCGTCTGGCCGAGGCCGAACACTTGATTCGCCTGGCGAGCCTGCGTCTGTCTGCCCTGCAGGACATCAACAGTGCGCAGGCGCTGGTGCAGGGTGCCGACGAGATTCTTCGCGAACAAAGCGATCCCGGCTCCTACGCTGCACGCGAGCAATTGGCCAAGAGCCTAGCTGCGCTGCGTAGCACCGAGCAGCCGGACCGCACCGGGCTGTACCTGCAATTGGCGGCCTTGCGCGACCAGGTCGTGCAGTTGGCGGCCATCGCCCCCGAATACCAGTTGACCGAGCCGGCCTCCCAAGGCCGCCCGACCACGGACACCGAAAGCCGCTGGAGCCAATGGTGGGAGCAGATTTCCCGCTACTTCCGCATTGACTTCAACCCGGATGACAACATCCGCCCGCTGCTGGCCGGCCAAGGCTTGAACCAGGTGCGCCTGGCCCTGAGCCTGGCCCTGGAGCAAGCACAATGGGCCGCTCTCAATGGCGAGTCGGCAGTCTATAGCCGCTCCCTGGGAGAGGCGCGCAGCGTCTTGCAGGACAACTTCAACCAGGACAACCCACAGAGCAAGGCGATGCTGGCGCGTATTGCAGAGCTTGAGCCCAAGGCGGTGTCGGTGGTGACGCCGGACCTGGCTGCGAGCCTGGCGGCTGTGCAGGCGTACCTTGAGCGGCGTCATCTGTCTGCCGACGAAGCCAAGGCGGCGGCGACGCCGGCGAAGCAGGAGTAGAGCTGATGAAACGTTTCTATGTGGTCCTGGTGCTGGCGATTGCCATCGCGCTGGCGCTGGCGGTGGGCATTTCGAAACACACCGGTTACGTGCTGGTCACCTACCCGCACGTGCTGCATTACGAGTCAAGCCTGTGGGCGACCGTGGTGGCGGTGTTTGCCATCGGTTTGGCGATTTACCTGATCCGCGTGCTGCTGAGCCTGGTCACCACTTCCGGTGGCGTGGTCAACCCGTGGTCGCGGCGCAACCGCAGCCGCCGCGTGCAGATCGCCATCGAACAAGGCCAGATGGACCTCGCCGAAGGCCGATGGGCCAGCGCCGAGCGCCACCTGCACCGCGCTGCCGAAGCCGAGCGTCAGCCACTGCTGTACTACCTCGGCGCGGCCCGTGCTGCCAATGAGCAGGGGCGCTACGAAGAGTCCGATGGTTTGCTGGAGCGTGCCCTGGAGCGTCAGCCCCAGGCCGAGCTGGCGGTTGCCTTGAGCCATGCCCAACTGCAACTGGACCGTGGTGATACGGAGGGTGCGCTGACCACCTTGCAGGCGATGCACGAACGCCATCCCCATAACGCGCAGGTGCTGCGCCAATTGCAGCGCTTGCATCAGCAGCGGGGCGACTGGTCATCGGTGATCCGCCTGTTGCCGGAATTGCGCAAGGACAAAGTCCTGCCCGCCAGTGAACTGGCCGAGCTTGAGCGTCGTGCGTGGGGCGAGAACCTCAGCCTCGCAGCCCAACGTGAAGAACAGGGCGAGGCCGGCTTGCAGTCCCTTGAACGGGCTTGGCAACAACTGACATCCGCTCAGCGTCAGGAGCCGCAATTGGTCCTGGCCTATGCCGAGCAATTGCGTCAACTGGGCGCCGACGCCAAGGCTGAGGAAGCATTGCGCGGCGCCATCAAGCGTGGTTACGACAGCCACCTGATCCGGCTGTATGGTCTGTTGCGTGGCAGCGATCCGGCCCGGCAGCTGAAGTTTGCCGAAGGTTGGCTGAAGGATCATCCTGGCGATGCCAGCCTGCTGCTGACGTTGGGCCGTCTGTGCCTGCAAAACAGTTTGTGGGGCAAGGCGCGAGACTATCTGGAAAGCAGCCTGCAGGTGCAGCGTAACCCTGAGGCCTGCGCCGAGCTGGCGCGCTTGTTGGCCCAACTGGGTGACACCGAGCGCAGTAACCAATTGTTCCAGGAAGGGCTGGGGTTGCTGGATAACCGTTTGCTGGCTTCACCGTTACCCGTCCCGGCCCGGGTTTGAGGCAGGAAGACAGGCGAGGGTTGGCTCGGATATGTCTGGCAGCCAATCCCTCAGGACCTCAGAAAGCAGCTATCAGCGAGATTGTGGGCAAAGTCCGACGCTCTGTTGTCTAAAGTCTTCCATCTTCTGGCGGGATCTCCTTAACCTCTCGCGGAATCGTCTGCTCCAGCATGTATTGAAAGCGGTCAGGCCTTTCCTCTACCGTAGCGACCTATCTTTCGCGATGCGGATAAAGCATGTCTTTGGCCCCTTCACGCTCCTTGTATGTCCTTGCGTTCCTGGCGGGTGCGCTGACATTGGGCGCCTCGTTTTACCTCGAGTTCGGGGTCTCGTTGCGTCCTTGCTTCCTGTGCCAGATGCAGCGGGGTTTCCTGGCCGGTTTCACATTAGTCAATCTGGTCGCCGCCCTTCATAACCCCAAGCGCTCGGTTATCTGCCTGTATGGGCTGGCGAGCATGGGCTTCGCACTGCTGGGTGCCATTACCGCCGTACGCCAAGTACTGCTGCAAAACGCCGCACCGGGACAGTCGGCTGATTGCTGGCCCAGCCTGCATTACATGATCGAAAACCTGTCGTTTTGGCAGGCTCTGCAATTGACCGTCAAAGGCACCGTCGACTGCGTTGAGATCAACTGGACGCTGTTTGACTTGAGCCTGCCGGAGTGGAGCCTGCTGTTCTTCATTGGGATGTTGATATTGGGCGTCATGCAATTTTCACAGCTGTTTTTGAGCCAACGTTTGCGCCCGGCGAGGCGCTGATATCGGGTCGCAGTTTGTAGGACGGGATTAAACACTTGTATGAACTTTCTCTCCTGCGTACCTTGAAGCCATAGTCATGCGGGCATAATCTGGCCCGCACGTGTAGTTCAAACCGTTTGTCAGACGCGGCCTTGTCCGGCTGCTGCTTTATCCTTGAAGTGTTGCGCGGGCACCAGGCGGCAGCGCCCCTATTAGGGAAGAGAGATCATCATGCTGGAAAGTTGTCAGAATGCTCAGGAACGCTGGGGTGGGGTGCACAAGCTGATCGACAGCTGGTTGAAGGCACGTCACGAACTGGTTCGGGCCTTTGATGCTCTTGGCGCCAAGCCTGAAGCACTGGCCGAGAACCGTGAACCGTTGCAGGACTTTTGTGGTGTGTTGGTGGACTACGTGTCAGCCGGCCATTTCGGTGTCTATGAGCAACTGACCAAGGAGGCCGAGGCCTTCGACGATCAGCGTGGCCTGGATTTGGCGGAAACCATTTACCCGCGTATCGACGTCATCACTGAAAAGCTGCTCGAGTTCACCGACCTGTGTGATGCCGGTAACTGCGTGGCGGATAAATTCAAGGAATTGGGCGCGTTGCTTCACGAACGGTTCGAGCTGGAAGACTGCCTGATCGAAGTGCTGCACAACGCTCACAAGGAAGAGTCTGCTACCCAGGCTTGATCCGCGATAATAGCGGTACAAAAAACGGTGCGCATGGCGCACCGTTTTTTATTGCCTCAGTGTCGGGTACCGAGCAATTCGATCTCGAACACCAGGGGTGTATAGGGCGGGATCAATTCGCCGGCACCGTCGGCGCCATAGGCCTGGGACGATGGAATCACCAGGCGCCATTTGGCGCCCACCGGCATCTGTTGCAACGCGCTGCTCCAACCGCTGATCACACTGTCCAGGCGAAACCATTGAGGTTGCGCGCTCTGGTCGAACACTGTCCCATCGGGTAGCCGTCCCACGTACTTCACTTGAACCTGGTCGCTGGCCTTCGGCTTGTCGCCAGTGCCTGGGGTGAGCTCGGTAAGCAGGATTCCATCCGCCAACTCGCGCACACCCTTTGTGGCTTTTTCTTTGCTCAGGAATTGTTGTTCGGCCGCGAGTGCTTTTTCGCTTTGAGGTGCCTGCGCGTCAGCTTCGCTTTGTGCTTCGTGCTGGGCAAGAATCTGTTCGATGCGTGCGTTGTCCAGCGCCAGGGGTTTGCCTTGATAGGCTTGTTTGAGGCCTTCGACCAGCGCCTGGATCTGCAAGTCGGGAACCTCCTGGCGCAGGCGTTCGCCGAGGCTGGCGCCCAGGCTGTAGGCGAGGTCGTGCTGGTTCTGGTCGGTGTTTTTTACCGGCGATTGTTCGCTCGCATTGGCCACCGAAATCGCCAGGCCAAGCACAAGAAAAAGGTAACGCGACATGGGCATCCTCCCGCCGAAAGTGCGACGGATTATGCCAGTGTGGTGACGTAAAAAGTGCCGCGTATTTTCGTTATCTCGATAAGAATTTTCTCACGGTGCAACGCCAGGCAAACGATACTGTCAACATGCCCTAGCGGCGGTAAGAGCAGAGGGCTAGTATGAGCCGCACCCACGTCAGCCAGGAGGTAAACCATGTCGGCCAAACAGAAGCCTGTTAATACCCCGTTGCATTTACTCCAACAACTCTCGGGCAGCTTGCTCGAACATCTGGAAAGCGCCTGTTCCCAAGCGTTGGCCGATGCAGAAAAACTGCTCGCCAAGCTGGAAAAACAACGCGGTAAAGCGCAAGAAAAGCTGCACAAATCCCGTACCAAACTGCAAGACGCCGCTACTGCCGGCAAGGCCAAGGCACAAGCCAAAGCCAAAGACGCTGTCAAAGAACTTGAGGACCTGCTGGACGCCCTCAAGGATCGCCAAGCTGAAACCCGCGCCTACATTTCCCAACTGAAAAAAGATGCTCAGGAAAGCCTGAAACTGGCCCAGGGCGTAGGTCGTGTGAAGGAAGCCGTGGCTAAGGTGTTGGGCGCTCGTACCCCAGCTAAAGCTGTTGCAGCGAGCGCGGCGAAGAAGCCGGCGAGCAAAGCTGTTGCTGCCAAGGCACCCGCTAAAGCCGTAGCAAAACCTGCTGCTGCCAAGCCAGCCTCTAAAACCGCTGCTGCAAAACCAGCCGCCAAGCCAGCCGCTAAAACCGCTGCTGCAAAACCA
>NZ_MDGK01000003.1 GCF_001870465.1 Pseudomonas extremorientalis | reverse complement strand
GAGCAGAAACCGGCACATCATCCACGGTCTCCTGCCGCACCAACGCGGTTCGCTGGGACTTGCTGCGTACCACCGGTACCGCGTTGGCAACCACCTGATCCCCGGCCTTCAACGGCGCATCCGGAATCGTCTTGATCGTCGTCGCCTGGCTACTGAGCAATATCGGCTTGGCCACCTGCGTGTGATCATCCGCACGAAATTTCCCGAACTGCCCAGCCATGTGCTCAAGCCATTTGCGCGCACGTTGAGACTTGATGCTGCCCAGTACCTTGGTACTGATGCGTACCGCCATCCCCATACCTGCCGTGGCAAGGCACAGCAGCAAATTGATCAATACTTCAGCGCTGATTTCCCCCAGCAGCTCATTCATATAAGGCGGCGGCAACATCCGCATCCAACTGACCATTGCCGACAGATAAATGAACAGCAACGGCTCATCACTCAGCACCAGCAAGCCCTTTGCGATGCTTTCGGTGCCGAGCTTCAACAGCTTTTCGAATTCTTCCTGGCTCAGGTAATGCAGCAGCTTTTCGGCATGCTTTAGCGGGGCCAGAAACCACTGAAGCATCTGCGTGATGTTGTCCCAGAGTGAATACAACGCCCCACTAAACCCGCGTGCGTAGGCTTCGTGCAGCGAGAGGTAGCGCTTGAGAAAATTGGCTTCGGAATAACCCTTCCACAAGGCGGCGAAGGTGGTGGCCCATTCACGGCGCAGCCAGCCTTCCAGCGGTTCGATAACCGACTGATAAGAGGCGTACAGCGCCTTGAAGTGCACCTTGGAAACGTTGGGATAGAAACTGACCCGATACTGCTGGTTACGATCACATTCCTTGATTTCGAGAATGCCGCTGGGTCCGATGGTTTTATGGAGGGGCTCCCCGAGCGGGCCACCTTTCGGATCAATGCGCTGCACCATCACGGGCGTATCGCCAATCGGCACAAATCGAGAACTCTGGAACATATGCACCAGGGTCAGCGTGCCGTCTGCCTGGCAGGTTGCGGTGGTGGTGCTGGGAAACAGGGAGCGGTTGATCGGCGCGACCAGTGCCACTTCATCTCCAACCTTGAAGACCTGCTCGATATCCAGCGCCGAAAAGCTGAAAAAGCTCTCCGCCCAGGCGTCGTAGTGATTGAGGCAGCGCTTGAAGTCGCGGATAACGGATTCGACGTCTCGCGTCTTTGAATCCAGGATGGCCAGTACCAAATAGCCAATGGTTTGGCTGGTCACTTCGATCATGAAACAGCCCCATCAACCGGAGCCCAAACCCATAACGCCATCTGCAATCCCTCGCACTGTGTAGTCAGGCGAGGGACTTTGCGGATGTTTGCAGGGGAGGGGAGTAGAGCTTATCCGGCGGTTATGTGGGACGGTTCGACAACGCTCGTCCGCTATCACGCGACTAGCGGCTATTGTCAGAAATTTCCCACAAGAGTACAAATGTACTCCATGACGACTCTAACCCCCCGCCGTACCGCCATCCTGACCTTTATCCGCGACCGCATCGCGCAACAAGGCCAGCCTCCCAGCCTCGCCGAGATCGCCGAGGCGTTCGGTTTTGCCTCGCGCAGCGTGGCGCGCAAGCATGTGCTGGCGCTGACCGAAGCCGGGTTTATTGAGGTCAACCCCAATCAGGCGCGTGGCATTCGTTTGCTCAACCAGCCGGCGCGCCCGGAATGGCTGGATGTGCCGGTGCTCGGTCGCGTGGCCGCAGGTTTGCCCATCGGCGCCGATGCCGAAGTGCACAGCCGTCTGCAACTGGACCCGTCGACCTTCGCGAAAACCCCGGACTACCTGTTGCGGGTGCAGGGCGATTCGATGATCGAGGACGGCATTCTCGACGGTGATCTGGTCGGCGTACGCCGCAGTGCCGAGGCCTTGAACGGGCAGATCGTGGTGGCGCGCCTGGACGGCGAAGTGACCATCAAGCGTTTCGAGCGCAGTGGCGACCACGTGCGTCTGCTGCCGCGCAACCCCGCGTATCAACCCATCGTGGTGGGGCCCGACCAGGACCTGGCCATCGAAGGGGTGTTCTGCGGTTTGGTGAGGCAAGGCTGATGGGCGCCGTGATTGCGCTGGACACGCTGTTCAATGGCGGGCGTGTCTGGAAGGGTCGGCCCGCCGCGCCGCCGTCCAGTGTGCATCCCACCGGGCTGGCGGCGCTGGACGCGGTGCTGCCCACGGGCGGCTGGCCGGAGGCGGCCTTGAGTGAAATCCTCATGGCCAAGGAAGGTGTGGGCGAATTGCAACTGGTGCTGCCGACCCTGGCGCGCTTGTCGAAGGCAGGGGAGCGCATTGTGTTGGTGGCGCCTCCGTATACACCGTACCCCCATGCCTGGCAGAACGCCGGGGTGGACCTGCGCCTGCTCTCGGTGATCCAGGCCGAGGAACGCGATGCCCTGTGGGCGGTGGAGCAATGCCTGCGTTCCGGCAGTTGCGGGGCGGTGCTGTGCTGGCCGCGCAAGGCCGATGACCGGGCGCTGCGGCGCCTGCAAGTGGCGGCGGAAACCGGGCAGACCCTGGCGTTTGCCTGGCGCGCCTTGAGTGAGTCGGTCAACTCATCGCCCGCGGCGTTACGCCTGGCCGTGGAGGCCAAGCCCGCGCAGGTAAGGGTGCTCAAGTGCCGGGGCGGGCTGGCCCATCCGACGCCGATTGCCCTGGCGGGGCACTGAGGTTGTCATGCGCTGGGTGTGTATTGTCTTCCCGCAATTGGCGCTGGACGGGGTGCAGCGTGTGCACCCCGAACCGGACCAACCCTTGGCCCTGCTGGCCGGCACGCCACAGCGGCGCGTGCTGCAAACCGTCAATGACGCCGCCCGCGCCCTGGGCCTGCGCCCCGGTCAATCCCTGACGGCGGCGCATGCCCTGACCAAAACCTTTGCCAGCGTCGAATACGACCCCGCCGAGATCGAGCGCCATCAACAGTTCCTGGCTGCCTGGGCCTACCAGTTCAGTTCCCAGGTCAGCCTGTATTACCCGCGTGCCTTGTTGTTCGAGATTGAATCGAGCCTGGGCCTGTTTGGGCCGTGGCCGCGGTTCGAAGCACGCTTACGCCAGGAATTGACCGAACTGGGTTTTCGTCACCGCATCGTCGCTGCGCCCAACCCGGCCGCGGCGCGGGTGCTGGCGAATTTCTACGATGGTGTGGCGGTGCAGGATCACGGCTTGCTACAGGCCCTGGCGCCGCTGCCCATCGATCGCGCCGGCCTCGACCCGCAGGCCGCCACGGCGTTGTCGCGCATGGGCCTGCGCCGCCTGGCCCAGGTGCAAGCGCTGCCTCGGCACACCTTGGCGCGACGCTTTGATGCCGACCTGCTCAAGCACCTGGACGCATTGACCGGGCAGCGCCCATTGGCCTTGGCGTTCTATCAGCCCCCGGACCGATTCGACGTGCGCATCGAGCTGAATTTCGACGTGCAGTCCCATCAGGCGCTGCTGTTTCCTTTGCGACGCCTGACGGGCGATCTGTCGGCCTTCCTGTGTGGCCGCGACAGTGGCGTGCAGCGCTTTGACTTGCACCTGGAACACGCCCAGGCGCCGGACACGGTGATCAAGGTTGGCCTGCTCAGCGCCGAGCGCGAACCGGCGATGCTGTTTGAATTGGCCCGGGGTCGCCTGGAGCAGGTACAGGTCACCTCACCGGTACGCGGTTTCCGCCTGGTCGCCCAGGATTTGCCGGTGTTCGTGCCGCAGCGCCAGGACCTGTTCGACGACCGCCCGCAACAGACCTTGCCGTGGGAACAATTGCGCGAACGCCTGCGCGCCCGTCTCGGCGATGAGGCCGTGCAGGGCTTGCGCTTCCACGCCGACCATCGCCCCGAATGCGCCTGGCAAGCGGCGAGCGACAAAAACCTCTGCCCGACCTTGCACAAGGTGCAACGCCCCGGTTGGTTGCTGAGCGAACCTACGCTATTGGCCGAACACGGCGTGAATATCCTCATGGGGCCGGAACGCATCGAGTCGGGCTGGTGGGACGGCGCCGATATCCGCCGCGACTACTACCTGATCCAGACCCGCGCCGGCCAGCAAGGCTGGGCCTTTCGTAACGTCGGGCAAAGCGATGGGTTGTGGCTGCAAGGCTGGTTTGCATGAATTACGCCGAGCTGCACTGCCTGTCCAACTTCAGCTTCCAGCGCGGTGCGTCGAGTGCGCTGGAGCTGTTCGAACGGGCCAAGCGCCAAGGCTACAGCGCCCTGGCGATCACTGACGAATGCACCCTGGCGGGCATCGTGCGGGCCTGGCAGGCGGCGAAGGCGGTGGAATTGCCGCTGATAATCGGCAGCGAGATGCGCCTAGAGAACGGCCCGAAACTGGTGCTGCTGGTGGAAGACCTCAGCGGTTACCAGCACCTGTGCCGCTTGATCACCGTGGCCCGGCGGCGCGCGGAAAAGGGCCGCTATCGCCTGTTGCAGGAGGACTTCGAACAACCGCTGCCCGGCCTGCTGGCACTGTGGGTTGCCGAGGACGGCGACACCCAGGCCTCGATCCAGTGGCTGCGCCGCACCTTCGCCGGGCGCCTGTGGCTGGCGGTGCACCTGCACTGCGGCCAGGACGATGCGCGCCACCTGGAGCAACGCCTGAACCTGGCCGCCAGCCTGCACATCCCGGCGGTGGCCTGTGGCGATGTGCACATGCATGCGCGTGGCCGCCGCGCCCTGCAAGACACCATGACCGCCATCCGTCATCACGTGCCAGTGGCCGAAGCCGGCACGCGCCTGCACCCCAATGGCGAGCGGCACCTGCGCAGCCTCGATGCCCTGGCCGCGCTGTACCCGCAAGCCCTGCTCGATGAAACCCAGGCGATTGCCCGGCGTTGCACCTTCGACCTCAGCCAGTTGCGCTATCACTACCCGCGTGAACTGGTGCCCAGCGGCCACGACGCCGAATCCTGGCTGCGTGCCGTGACCGAAGCGGGCATCGCCCAGCGCTGGCCGCAGGGGGTCGACGCCAAGACCTTGCAGCAGATCCATGACGAACTGACGCTCATCAGCGAGCTGGGCTACGAAAGCTATTTCCTCACGGTGCATGACATTGTGCAGTTCGCCCGCAGCCGTTCGATCCTGTGCCAGGGCCGCGGCTCGGCGGCCAACTCGGCGGTGTGTTTTGCCTTGGGCATCACCGAGATCGACCCGAGCCTGACGAGCCTGTTGTTCGAGCGCTTTCTGTCCAGGGAGCGCAACGAGCCGCCGGACATCGACGTGGACTTCGAACATGAGCGCCGCGAAGAAGTGCTGCAGTATGTGTTCCAGCGCTACGGCCGCACCCGCGCGGCGCTGACGGCGGTGGTCAGCAGTTACCACGCCGCTGGCGCGGTACGCGATGTGGCCAAGGCCCTCGGGCTGCCGCCGGACCAGATCAACGCCCTGGCTGACTGCTGTGGGCGCTGGAGCGACGATGCCCCGCCGCTGGAGCGCTTGCGTGAAAGCGGCTTCGACCCCGACAGCCCACTGCTGCGCCGAGTGCTCACGCTCACCCAGCAGTTGATCGGCTTCCCTCGGCACTTGTCCCAGCACCCCGGCGGCTTCGTGATTTCCGAATACCCGCTGGACACCCTGGTGCCGGTGGAAAACGCCGCCATGGCCGAGCGCACCATCATCCAGTGGGACAAAGACGACCTCGACGCCGTGGGCTTGCTCAAGGTGGATATCCTGGCCTTGGGCATGCTCAGTGCGATCCGGCGTTGCTTCGACTTGCTGCGCCGTCACCGCAACCGCGACCTGGCCTTGGCGACGCTCCCCAAGGAAGACCCGGCCACCTACGCGATGATCAGCAAGGCCGACACCATCGGCGTGTTCCAGATCGAATCGCGGGCGCAGATGTCGATGTTGCCAAGGCTCAGGCCGCAGAAATTCTATGACCTGGTGATCGAGGTGGCCATCGTGCGACCGGGGCCGATCCAGGGCGGCATGGTGCACCCGTACCTGCGGCGGCGGAACAAGGAAGAACCCGAAACCTATCCTTCGCCGGAGCTTAAAACCGTTCTGGAACGCACCCTGGGCATTCCGCTGTTCCAGGAGCAAGTGATGCAGATCGCCATGGTCGCCGCCGACTACAGCCCCGGCGAGGCCGACCAGTTGCGCCGCTCCATGGCCGCCTGGAAACGCCACGGCGGCCTGGAGCCGCACCAGCAGCGCCTACGCACCGGCATGCTGAAAAACGGTTACACCGAAGCCTTTGCCGCGCAGATTTTCGAGCAGATCAAAGGCTTTGGCAGCTATGGCTTCCCCGAGTCCCACGCGGCCAGTTTCGCCTTGCTGACCTACGCCAGTTGCTGGCTCAAGTGCCATGAACCGGCGGCGTTTGCCTGTGCGCTGATCAACAGTTGGCCCATGGGCTTCTACAGCCCGGACCAGATCCTGCAGGATGCACGGCGCCATCGCTTGCAGATCCGGCCGGTGGATGTGCAGGCCAGCGATTGGGATTGCAGCCTGGAGCCCATCGATGGTGCACAACCGGCGATTCGCATGGGCTTGCGCATGATCTCCGGGTTTCGCGAAGAAGATGGGCGGCGCATCGAAGCCGCGCGCCTGCGTCGAGCGTTCAGCGACATTGCCGACCTGGACGAGCGCGCCGGGCTGGATGCACGTGCCCAGGCCTTGTTGGCGGATGCCGGAGCCTTGCGCGCCCTGGCTGACAACCGGCACACGGCGCGCTGGGCGGTGGCCGGCGTGCACAAGCAACTGGGGCTGTTTGCCGGCCTGCCGAGCCCGGATGAGGCGGTGGTCGAGTTGCCGGCACCGACCGTGGGTGAAGACCTGCAGGCTGACTATGCCACTGTGGGCACGACCCTGGGGCCGCACCCTCTGGCGTTGCTGCGGGATGAATTGCGCAAGCGCCGCTGCCGCAGCTCCCATGAACTGATGACGGTGGAGCACGGCCGTAATGTCTGCGTCGCGGGGCTGGTGACCGGTCGACAGCGCCCGGGGACTGCCAGCGGTGTGACCTTTGTCACCCTGGAAGATGAATTCGGCAACCTCAATGTGGTGGTCTGGCGTGACTTGGCCGAGCGTCAACGCCAGGCGCTGGTGGGCTCGCGGCTGTTGAAGGTGGACGGGCGCTGGGAAGCGGTGGGCGAGGTGCGGCACTTGATCGCCGGGCGCCTGACCGACCTGACGCCCTTGTTGGAAGGGATCAATGTGCGCAGTCGGGATTTTCACTGAGTCCCGTGGTTTCTGCTGTAATCACTTCTGATGCAGATGAGGTGAAACCATCCGGGTTTGCAGCGCTCCAAAACTTGCCGATGTTCTCTTAGCGCACAGAGCCAACCGATGCAATTCTTATCCAACCCCCACGGCTGCGAAGGCTGGGCCGGTGAAATGGCCCAGCGGATCCGCGCATTCGATTGGTCGGGCACCGACCTGGGCCCCATTGACCGCTGGTCCACCAGCCTGGCGTGTACCGTACAGATGATGCTGGCTTCGCCCGTGCCGATGGTGATGTTGTGGGGACGCCTGGGGCACATGATCTATAACGACAGCTACTCGGCCTTTGCCGGTGGCCGTCACCCCTACCTGCTGGGCACACCGGTTGAGCTCGGCTGGCCGGAAGTGGCCGACTTCAATCGGCATGTGATGGACACCTGCCTGGCCGGCGGCACCCTGTCATTCAACAACAAGGACCTGGTGCTGTTGCGCAACGGCCAGCCGGAAACCGTGTGGCTGGACCTCTACTACAGCCCGGTGGCCGGCGACGATCAACAACCGGCTGGCGTGCTGGCGATTGTGGTGGAGACCACCGAACTGGTGAAGTCCGAACAGGTGCGCCAGGAACTCACGCACAACCTCGAACAACGGGTGGCCGCCGAGGTGCAGGCGCGCTCCGCGGCCGAGGACCAGTTGCGCCAGTCGCAGAAACTCGAAGCCATTGGCGGCCTCACCGGCGGCGTGGCCCACGACTTCAATAACCTGCTGCAAGTGATCGCCGGCAACCTGCACCTGCTGGCCCGCCAGGAACCGGACAACGCCCAGGTGCAGCGGCGTGTCACGGCCGCCATTGCGGCGGTGGAGCGTGGGGCCAAGCTGTCCTCGCAACTGCTGGCGTTCGCCCGGCGCCAACCGCTGTCGCCGGCGGTGTACAACCCGCAACGCATTTACGCGGGGCTTGGCGAGTTGCTGCAACGGGCGTTGGGCGAAACCATCCATATCGACGTGCAGATGCCCCAGGATGCCTGGTTTATCAATGTCGACCGCAACCAACTGGAGAACGCGCTGCTCAACCTGGCGATCAATGCCCGCGACGCCATGAAGGGCGAAGGCGTGATCCGCATCTCCGGCGAAAATATCATCCTCAATCCGGCCGATTGCGCGGGTAAAAGCATCAAGCCCGGCGAGTATGTGCGCCTGGAGGTGGCCGATACCGGCGTCGGCATGTCCGAGAGCACCCTCAAGCGTGCCTTTGAACCCTTCTTCACCACCAAGCGTGAAGGCCATGGCACCGGCCTGGGCCTGAGCATGGTGTTCGGCTTTGTGCGCCAGAGTGGCGGGCATGTGGAAATGTGGAGCGAGGAGGGCAAGGGCTCGGTGGTGCAGATGTATTTCCCCCACAGCCTGGAACCGGAAAGCCTCGATGTGCATATGGACCAGGTGCAGCACAGCGGCGGACAGGAAACCATCCTGGTGGTCGAGGACAATGAAGGTGTGCGCCTGACTGTCGTGGAGCTGCTCGAACAGTCCGGCTACACCGTACTTACCGCCGAAGACGGTGACCAGGCCATGTCGAAACTGCAGGCAGGCTCGCCACCGGACCTGATCTTCACCGATGTGGTCATGCCCGGCCGCGTCAAAAGCACCGACCTGGCCGACTGGGCCCGCCAGCAGACGCCTGCGGTGCCGGTGCTGTTCACCTCCGGCCACACCCGTGACATTCTCTCCAGCAATCACTTGCTGAGCCCCGATATTCATCTGCTGAGCAAACCCTACAGCCCCGAAGCGCTGACGCAACGGGTGCGCAGCGTGCTCACCGCCAGACAAGGTTGTCCATGACTTCAACGCGCAATATTCCCTCTATCACTGCCCAACCCTCGGGCTTTGTCCGCGTGCGCGGCGCCCGCGAACACAACCTGCGCAACGTCGATGTGGATATCCCCCGCGATGCCCTGGTGGTGTTCACCGGGGTGTCGGGTTCCGGCAAATCGTCCCTGGCGTTTTCCACGGTGTATGCCGAGGCCCAGCGTCGCTATTTCGAGTCGGTGGCGCCCTATGCACGGCGGTTGATCGACCAGGTCGGCGTGCCGGACGTGGACAGCATTGAAGGCCTGCCGCCTGCCGTGGCCCTGCAACAGCAGCGCGGCACGCCGAGTGCGCGCTCGTCGGTGGGCAGCGTGACCACGTTGTCGAGTTTGATCCGCATGCTGTACTCCCGCGCCGGCAGTTATCCGAAGGGGCAGGCGATGCTGTACGCCGAAGACTTTTCGCCGAACCTGCCCCAGGGCGCGTGTCCGCAGTGCCATGGCCTGGGGCGTGTGTATGAAGTGACCGAGGCGCTGATGGTGCCCGATCCTTCCCTGACCATTCGCCAGCGTGCGGTGGCGTCCTGGCCGTTGGCGTGGCAGGGGCAGAACCAGCGGGACATCCTGGTGACCCTGGGCTATGACGTGGACATCCCCTGGCGCGACCTGCCGAAAAAGCAGCGCGACTGGATCCTGTTTACCGAAGAGACCCCCACCGTCCCGGTGTACGCCGGGTTCACCCCGGAACAGACCCGCGATGCGTTGAAGCGCAAACTGGAGCCGAGCTACCAGGGCACCTTCATCGGCGCACGGCGCTACATCCTGCACACGTTCACCCATACCCAGAGTGCGCTGATGAAAAAGCGCGTGTCGCAGTTCATGCAGGGCAGCGCCTGCCCGTTGTGCGACGGCAAGCGGCTGACCCAGGCGGCGCTGTCGGTGAAGTTTGCCGGGGTGGACATCGGCGAGTTGTCGCAACTGTCGTTGACGCAGTTGGCCGAGTTGCTGCGACCGGTGGCGGCGGGGCAGGACAAGATGAAGCTGTCGGTGGAGAAACGCCTGGCCGCGCAGCGCATCGCCCAGGACTTGCTGGAGCGGGTCAGTACCTTGACCGAACTGGGCCTGGGTTACCTGTCCCTGGAGCGCAGCACGCCGACCTTGTCGTCCGGCGAGTTGCAGCGGTTGCGCCTGGCAACGCAATTGGGTTCGCAGTTGTTCGGCGTGATTTACGTGTTGGACGAACCTTCGGCGGGCCTGCACCCGGCGGACGGCGAGGCATTGTTCACCGCCCTTGACCGCTTGAAGGCGGCCGGCAATTCATTGTTTGTGGTGGAGCATGACCTGGAAACCATGCGCCGCGCCGACTGGCTGATCGACGTCGGCCCGGCGGCCGGTGAACAGGGCGGGCAGGTGCTGTACAGCGGCCCGCCGGCGGGGCTGGCGCAGGTGGCGGCGTCGCAGACCCGGGAGTACCTGTTCGCGGAAAAGCGCGTGTCGACTCAGGTGCGCCGTGAAGCCACCGGCTGGCTGCAACTGGAAGGTGTGACGCGCAATAATCTCAAGGGCCTGGACGTGGATTTCCCATTGGGCTGCTTCACGGCGGTCACCGGGATTTCTGGCTCGGGCAAGTCCAGCCTGGTCAGCCAGGCACTGCTGGAGCTGGTGGGCGCCGGCCTTGGGCGTGTGATGGAAAACGACGAAGAACCAAGCCTGGAAGACGACGCCCCGCAAACCAGCGGGGGCCACATCCGCGCCGGGCTGGAGCATATCCGCCGCCTGGTGCAGGTCGATCAGAAACCCATCGGCCGCACGCCACGCTCCAACCTGGCGACCTACACCGGGCTGTTTGACAACGTGCGCAAGCTGTTCGCGGCCACTCCGGCGGCGAAGAAACGGCAGTACGATGCCGGGCAGTTCTCCTTCAATGTCGCCAAGGGCCGTTGCCCGAACTGTGAAGGCGAGGGCTTTGTCAGCGTTGAACTGCTGTTCATGCCCAGCGTGTATGCGCCATGCCCGACCTGCCACGGCGCACGCTACAACCCCGAGACCCTGGCGATCAAATGGCAAGGCTTGAGCATCGCCGACGTGCTCGGGCTGACAGTGGAACAGGCGGTGGAGGTATTTGCCGAGCAGCCTGGGGTGTTGCGTTCGCTGCAGGTGCTGCGGGATATCGGCCTGGGCTACCTGCGCCTGGGGCAACCGGCGACCGAGTTGTCCGGTGGTGAAGCACAACGCATCAAACTGGCGACCGAGCTGCAACGCAATGCGCGGGGCGCCACCCTGTATGTGCTGGATGAACCCACCACCGGGTTGCATCCACGGGATGTGGACCGCCTGCTCAACCAGTTGAACCAGCTGGTGGACGCGGGGCATACAGTGGTCGTGGTGGAGCATGAAATGCGCGTGGTGGCGCAGAGTGACTGGGTGATCGATATCGGGCCGGGGGCGGGGGATATGGGCGGGAAGGTGGTGGCCAGTGGTACGCCGCAGAAGGTTGCCAAAAGCAAGGCCAGCCGGACTGCGCCATTCCTGACCAAAGAACTGAACTGAAAGCGGATGAGAACTTAATGTGGGAGGGGCAATGCGACCGTTCGACTTGCCCCTCCCACCTTTCTGATCACTGTTGAGTCAGTTGGATCTGTGCTTTCGCCTGCTTCACAACATTCTCAACCGTAAACCCGAACTGCTCCTGCAACTGGGCCAACGGCGCCGACGCACCAAAGCTGTTCATCACCACCTTGGCGCCGGTCTGCCCCACATACCGGTCCCAGCCGAGGGGGCCTGCCTGCTCCACCACGACCCGCGCTTTCACCGCCGGCGGCAACACGCTGTCGCGGTACGTCTGGTCCTGGTCCTCGAACAACTCCCAGCTGGGCATGGACACCACCTGCGCGGCAATCCCTTCGTCTTTCAACTGCTCATACGCCGCCACCGCCAGGCTGACTTCGCTGCCTGTGGCCAGCAGAATTACCTGGGGCGCATCTGCACCCGCCAGCACGTAAGCGCCCTTGGCGGCCCCGGATGCCGCCGCGTACCGCGTACGATCCAGCGTCGGCAGCGGTTGACGCGACAGCACCACGCAACTTGGCCGATGGGTCTGTGCCAGCGCCACCTTCCACAGCTCGCGGGTTTCATTCGCGTCACCGGGGCGCAAGGTCAGCAGGCCCGGCGTTGCGCGCAACTGGGTCAGATGCTCGATCGGCTGGTGCGTTGGCCCATCTTCACCCACGCCAATCGAGTCGTGGGTAAACACGAACACCACCGGCAGTTCCATGATTGCCGCCAGGCGGATCGGTGGCTTCATGTAGTCGCTGAACACCAGGAAGGTCGAGGTGTACGGCCGCAGGTAGGACAATGCCATGCCATTGGCGATGGCGCCCATGGCATGTTCACGAATGCCGAAGTGCAGGTTGCGCCCGCTGTAGTCCTCGGCGCTGAAACGCCCGGCGCCGTCGAAGGTGAGGTTGGTCTTGGTCGACGGTGACAGGTCGGCCGAGCCGCCCAGCAGCCAGGGGATCTGTTCGGCAAACGCATTCAGCACCTGGCCGCCGGCGGCACGACTGGCGATGCCCTTGGCGTCGGTGTCGAAATCCGGTAGGTGTTTCTGCCAGTGCTCCGGCATTTCCCCGGCTCGCATGCGCCTCAATTCATCGGCCAATTCCGGTTCGTACTGTTCCAGCTGGGACAGGTGCTCGCTCCACTTTTCATACAGCGGCTCGCTGCGCTCAAGCAAAACATCACGCAATTGCGTGCGCACCTCATCGGGAACCAGGAAGCTGGAATCCTCGGGCCAGCCATAGGCTGCCTTGGTCAGGCGAATTTCCTCTTCGCCCAGGGGCTCGCCATGGGCGGCGGCCGTGTTGTGTTTGTGCGGGGAGCCGTAGCCGATCACGCTGTCGACCACAATCAGGGTGGGCGCGCCGCGGTTGCAATGGAACGCCTCCAAGGCATTGCTCAGGGCTTGCAAGTCGTTGGCATCGGTCACATGCAGGGTGTGCCACCCATACGCCTGGAAGCGCTTGATCACATCTTCGCTGAACGCCAGCTCAGTGTGGCCTTCGATGCTGATGGTGTTGTTGTCATAGATCCAGCACAGCTTGTCCAGTTTCAAATGCCCGGCCATGGACGCCGCTTCGCCGCTGATGCCCTCCATCATGTCGCCGTCGCCGCACAGGGTGTAGACGTTGTAGTCGAACAGGGTTTTTTCTTCGCGGTTGAAGCGCTTGGCCAGCCAACGCTCGGCCATCGCCATGCCGACGCTGTTGGCACAGCCCTGGCCGAGCGGGCCGGTAGTGGTCTCCACCCCAGTGGTCATGCGGTATTCGGGGTGGCCGGGGGTTTTGGAGCCTGCTTGGCGAAACTGCTTGATATCGTCCAGGCTGACAGCGGCCTGGCCGGTGCGCTTGCCGTCGGCATCCAGTTCCACCACACCGGCCAGGTGCAGCAGCGAATACAGCAACATCGAGGCATGGCCAACGGACAGCACAAACCGATCACGGCTGGGCCAGTCGGGATGTTGCGGGTGATAACGCAGGAAACGACTCCACAGCGTATAACCCACCGGCGCCAGGCCCATGGGCGTGCCCGGATGGCCGGAATTGGCCTTTTGCACGGCATCCATGGCCAGGGTGCGGAGGGTGTTGATGCATTGGGTATCGACAGCGGTGGCAGCGTGCGTCATGAAACCGTTCTCCCTCGGGTGGCTATCTAGAGTGGAGGGCAGCGCGAGGCAAAGGTTTGATCCAAACGCCCGCGCCGCGACGAACGGGGCTGTATTGACCCTGAACATGACAAGACCCCTCGCAATGGTCTAGCTTCTAGGGCGTAAGCCATTGATCAACATGCGGAGGTACGCCATGCCAGTGAAACACGACCTGTATCAGGACTTGGGGTTGAGCAAGGAAGTCGTTCACGAACGCAGGGCGAGCGACAAACGCCTGGACTCGCTGCTCACGCAGTACGACGACGCTGACAAAGAGGTGCTGAAGGCGGAGTCGGCAAGTGCCAGCGACGAGGATGTGGAGAAGCTGAAGAAGAAACGCTTGTTGATCAAAGATGAGATTGTGGTGAAGTTGGGCTGATCACGATCGAGCCTCCTGTAGGAGCGAGCTTGCTCGCGAAAAACGCCAACGATGACGCCGGCGCCCTGAGTGGACGCGGCGTTCTCGGGTTCTTCGCGACCAAGCTTGCTCCTACAGAGTTATGGACATATTTGTTCAGAATTGTCCGGGGGACAGGTGGCTCTTCACTGCCTATGATGCCCACCGCCTACCCGGCTCTGGGGACTGTTGCAGCGCAAGGATTGCGCTGGTGAGCCGGGTGGGTACTTCAGTTCATGCCAGCAGCGCCTGGGTGCATTCATCGATGGAGCGCTGCTGCGTCTCGCCATACAGTTTCAATTCATCAATCGTCCGCCGGCCCAGTGCCTGTTCGAATTCGGCCTGGTTCGAGTTGGCCGCGTAGTGACTCTGCGCCGCATCCCCCAGGTTCGACTGGAAAATCCCCGCCGCGCTCACCGGCAGAAAATCTTCATACACCAACGGTTCCACGTCGATGTGGCCGGCGGCGATCAGTGCCTCCAGGGTGCGTGGTTGATCGGCGCTGCCGCGTGCCGCCAGGCCTTGTTCGGTGGGGAAGTAGCGGTAGTAGGCCAGGCCCTGCTCGCGCATCTGGGCATGGTTGTCCGGGAAGGCCTGGAAGTGTTGTTCCATCAATTCGACATAGCGTGCAGCGTTGCCCTCGTTGGGGAAGGCGCCCAGTGCGTCGCGGGCAGCGTTCAGCAGTTGGTCGTAGAGCGCGCGGCCTTTGGGCGTCAACGCCACGCCGCGTTGTTCGATTTCGCCGAAGCGTGCGCTGTGGCTGCCTTGGGCGTCGGTGAAGGCGATGGGTTCATCCAGGGCCTTGAAGCTGGTCTGACGCAGCAGGATCGGGCAGTGGCGGCGCGGCGGGCCTTCGATCACGGCCTTGGGGGTGATGCCTTTGCCGGGCATGGCGGCCTGGACCTGGTCGATGTCCAGGGTGCGCGGGGTCAGGTGGTTGATGTGCGGGCCCTTGAAAGCGACCACGTCGGCGATCAGGCGGTGCTGGTCGTTCAGTTGCTGGTACTGCGCGCCGGTGACGGTGGCGGTGTGATGCCAGCGGAAGGTTTCCAGGGCCTGGCGGATGAATTCGTCGGCATCCTGGGCGTTGAGTCCGCCCTGGTTTTCGGCTTTTTCAATCAGTGCCAGGGCGCCGGAGGTGAAGATCGAACGCTTGGCCAGGGCGGTTTCGGCGAAGGCGCGCAGGTCGGGGTTTTCGATCAGTTCCAGGCGCAGCAATGAGGTGAACACGCGAAACGGGCTGGTCTGCAACGCCCGTTCATGCACGGCGCGAAACGCGGTGGAGTGTACGGGCACGCCAGCCGGGGTCAGGTCGTAGTAGCCCACCGGCTGCATGCCCATCACCGCGAACAGGCGGCGGATGGTGGCCAGCTCGGTGGCGGTGCCCAGGCGGATCGCGCCGTGGCGTTCCATGTCCAGGCGCTGGATTTCGCCGGTGCGTTGCAGCTGTTGCGCCAGCAGCGGTTGGGTGTCGAGCACGTGCGCATTGGTCTCGGCCACCAGCTCCATCAGCGCGCCATACAACGGAACTTCATCTCGGTACATGTCGGACATGGCCTTGGAAAAGCCCTTGCGGATCTCGTCGGGGCTGACCTGTGCGGTGCTGGGCATAGAAAAATTCCTGATGGCGGGGGCGAGGATAGTGGCCTTTTGCTGGATTTTGTTGAGCGCAACGCCGCCTTGCAAACGAAGATTCTTCAGGACTTCATTCTGCAAATGAATGAGATGACGTGAAGATGACAAAAAACGGCCCGTGTGAAATTTCATTTTCGGGCGTTTTTCCTAACTAATTCTTCACGAAGTCCGCCCCGGCCGGCGTGAAAGAATCGTCACGTTTGCAAGGATGAAAACGCGGTTATGCACACCAGACACATAAAAAAATGTTTAGGGGCTGTCGTTAATGAAAATTTCTACACTGGCGTTGTCGATCACCGCCGCCGTTCTTGCACAACAGGCTTACGCCGATGACTTCGGGCTCGGCTCGCTGGGCACCGGCAACGGTCACAGCGGCTTCCTTGAAGACAGCCATGCGTCTGTCAGCTCACGGACCATGTACTACAGCGCGGATAACCGCTCGGGCACCAACAACGATCTGCGCGAAGCCGCCACAGCGCTGCGTTTTGACTACAAGTCCGGCTTCACCCAAGGCACCGTTGGCCTGGGTTTCGATGTCATGGCCTTCGGCGCCCTGCGCCTGGACGGTGGCGACGGCCACACCGCGGGTCCGGGCCTGGCGGGTAACGGCAACAGCTTCTTCCCGACCAGGAACAATGGCACTGAACCGGCCGACTCCTTCGGGCGCGCCGCCGGCAATGTGAAGTTCCGTATTTCCCAGACCGAGTTGCACGTCGGTGGTGGCCTGGCGCCGGTGCTGCCGATCCTGGTGTCCAACGACAGTCGCGTGGCACCGCAGACCTTTGATGGCGGTATCCTGACCTCCAACGACATTCCCAATGTCACCTTCACCGGTGGTGAGCTGAACCGCGCCGAAGGCCGTGCTTCCAGCAACTCCACAGGCCTGAGCGTGGCCGGTGGTACTCGCGACAGCGACAGCTTCAAGTTCGGTGGGGTGGACTACAAGCCGTTTGGTTCTTCCGACAACGTGATCGCGAAAAACCTGACGTTGCAGTACTACTACGCCCAACTGCAAGACTTCTACAAACAGAACTACGTCGGCCTGGTCCATACCCTGCCGCTGGGCAATGACCAGTCGTTCAAGACCGACCTGCGCTACTTCGACAGCCGCAGCGACGGCAAGAACGGCGAGAGCGGCTACCAATTCAACAACAACGGTGGCTACGCCAAACACGCCGGCGAAGTCGACAACAAAACCTACAGTGCGGCCTTCACCTACCAACTGGGCGGCAGCAGCTTGATGCTCGGCCACATTGGCGTGGGTGACGACGGCGGTTTCGTCTGGGTCAACCAGGGCAGCCTCGCCGACCCGCATGCCCAAGGCGCCGGCGGCAGCGACTTCTACCTGTTCACCGACGCCGTGGTCGGCCAGTTCTCCCGCGCGGGCGAGCAGGTCAACTTTGGCCAATACACCTACGACTTCAAGGCGTACGTACCTGGGCTGAAGGCGTCCGTGGCCTACCTGGACGGTTCGGACATCAAGTCCAAGGTCGCCGGCGGCCCCGACCAGAAGGAAAACGAAGCCGACTTCCGCCTGGACTACGTGGTGCAGGCAGGTCCCCTGAAAGGCTTCGGTACTACGTTCCGTACCGGCACCTATCACGGCAAGAACACCGGCACCGCCGACCAGGACCAGACCCGCCTGATCTTCAACTACACCTACGCCATCTTCTAAGTCTTCATGTGCACCCGGGCGTCATTGGGCTCTACACTGCCTCTCACCTGGTAGGCGATGGAGGACCCGATGACGGCCACACCCGACACTCGAATGCTTGAGACAACCGAAGGTCAGCGTCTGGCGCAGCAGGATGCCGAGCGCTGGCGCGAGTGGGGCCCCTATCTGAGCGAGCGCCAATGGGGCACGGTGCGCGAAGACTACAGCGCCGACGGCGACGCCTGGGCCTACTTCCCCCATGAACATGCACGCAGCCGCGCCTACCGCTGGGGCGAGGATGGCCTGGCCGGTTTCAGTGACAAGGCGCAACGCTGGTGCCTGGGCCTGGCCCTGTGGAACGAGCGTGACGCGATCCTCAAGGAACGCCTGTTCGGTCTCGACAACGCCGAGGGCAACCACGGTGAAGACGTCAAGGAACTGTACTTTTTCGTCGACGGCGTACCGAGCCATGCCTACATGCGCATGCTCTACAAATACCCCCATGCCGCCTTTCCCTACGCCGACCTGATCAGCGAAAACGCCCGCCGTGGGCTGGCTGATGCCGAGTACGAGATCCTCGACACCGGCGTGTTCGAAGACAACTGCTACTGCGATGTCAGCGTCGAGTACGCCAAGCACCTGCCCGACGATATCTTCATGCGCGTCACCGTGCACAATCGCTCGGACCAGCCGACGCGGCTGCAGGTGCTGCCGCAACTGTGGGCGCGTAATGACTGGAGCTGGACCTTCGACGTGCCCAAGCCGCAGTTGATGTTGGACGGGGAGCAGGTGCTGGCACGCCATCCGGAACTGCCGGACCGTCATCTCGGCGCCTGGGGCCAGGACGGGCTGGAGTGGCTGTTCTGCGAGAACGAAACCAACTACCCCAGGCTGGATGGGCAGCCGGCGCCGGGGCCGTTCAAGGATGGGATCAACGATTACGTGGTCGAGGGTGTTCACTCGGCAATTCGGCGTGACAGCGGTACCAAAGTCGCGGCGCGTTTCGTCGTCGAACTGGCCGGGATGGAAAGTAAAACGCTCTACCTGCGCTTTGCTCCTGTCGACGCGCCACAGGTCAACGCGCGCAAGCTGTTCGAACAACGCCGCCAGGAAGCGGATGACTTCTACGCCGCCCTGCAACGTGGCATGGCCGACGACGATGCGCGCAATGTGCAGCGTCAGGCACTGGCCGGGTTGCTGTGGTCCAAGCAGCTGTACTATTTCGACGTCAACCAATGGCTCGACGGCGACCCCGCACAACCCGCGCCGCCGCCCGAGCGCCTGCATATCCGCAATACCCATTGGCGCCACCTGTCCAACTTCGACATCCTCTCCATGCCCGACACCTGGGAATACCCGTGGTATGCCTCGTGGGACCAGGGCTTTCAGGCAGTGGCCATGGCGCTGATCGATCCGGCGTACGCCAAGCAGCAGTTGTTGCTGCTGGTGAAGGACCGCTTCATGCACCCCAACGGCCAATTGCCGGCCTACGAATGGCGGTTCGACGACGCCAACCCGCCGGTGCATGCCTGGGCCAGCTGGAGGGTCTACCAGCAGGACAAGGCGCTCAACGGCGTAGGCGATATGGATTTCCTTGAGCGGATCTTCCACAAGCTGCTGCTGAATTTTTCCTGGTGGGTCAACCGCAAGGACGCCGAAGGCCGCAACCTGTTCCAGGGCGGTTTCCTGGGGCTGGACAATATCGCCTTGTTCGACCGCTCCGCCGCACTGCCGCCGGGGTATCAACTGGATCAGGCCGACGGTACGGCGTGGGTCGCGGCCTATGCACTGGACCTGATGCGCATCGGCCTGGAGCTGGCCAAGCGCAATGCGGTGTATGTCGACATCGCGGTGAAATTTTTCGAGCACTTCCTGTATATCGCCGGCGCCATCAACCGTGTCGACGACAGCGCCGAAGGCCTGTGGGATGAGCAGGACCTGTTCTTCTACGACGTGCTGCACCGCCCCGATGGCCAGAACGAACCGGTGCGCCTGCGTTCGATGGTTGGCCTGATGCCGCTGTTTGCCGTACTGGTGCTGGAGCAGCGCGAACATGAAGGCCTGGAGGGCTTGCGCGAGCGGCTGCTGGGGTTCATGAAACATCGGCCGGACCTGGCCAGGCTGGTTTCACGCTGGAACGAACCGGGGCAGGGTAATCGCCTGTTGCTCGCGCTGCTGCGCGGCGAGCGGACCAAAGACCTGCTGCGGCGCATGCTCGATGAACAGGAGTTCTTGTCGACGTTCGGCGTGCGCTCCTTGTCCAAGGTGTTCGCCGAGCAACCGCTGGCGTTGAAGATGAATGGCAACACCCTCAGTGCGAGCTACCAGCCGGGTGAATCCGACTCGCGGCTGTACGGCGGCAACTCCAACTGGCGCGGGCCGTTGTGGATGCCGGTGAACTACATGCTGATCGAGTCGCTGCGCGAATTTCACCGGTATTACGCGGACAACTTCTCGGTGGAGTATCCGACGGGCAGTGGTTATCTGGCGTCCCTGGAGGACGTGGCCGACAGTCTGAGCCAGCGGCTGACGCGGTTGTTCCTGAGAGATGAAAACGGCTCGCGGCCGTCGATGGTGGGATATGCGTCGTTGGAGGCGGATCCGGCAAGTCGCGATCTGGTGCTGTTCCATGAGTACTTTCATGGCGAGACCGGGCGTGGGCTGGGGGCTTCGCATCAAACCGGGTGGAGTGCGTTGGTGGCGCTGTTGCTGCAACCCAAATAAAAATCCCGCCTGTAAAGGCGGGATCGGGATTCAGGGTTGCCCGTGAATCAGGAAGGGAACAGCTCGCTCAGCTTCATGGCCAGCATCATGTCGCCTTCGGTGCGCAGCTTGCCGCCCATGAAGGCTTGCATGCCGTCGGTCTCGCCGCTGACGATGCCTTTCATGGTTTCTGCGTCCATCACCAGGGTGACCTGGGCGTCCGGGTTTTCGCCTTCCAGCAGTTCGCAGGTGTTGTTTTTCACGACCAGCGAGAAGTTCTGGGTGTTGTCGATGCGGAAACCGAACACCAGGTCCAGGCCGTCAGCGGCGGCTGGGTTGAATTTGGCTTTCATTGCTTCTACAGCTTTGGCTACGTCAGTCATGGTTTCGATCCTTTAGGGTAGAGTCCAGTGACCTTGGGGTCACGGTTGGCCGCGGTTCATCGGAAGGTGATGAGCTGCGGCGCCTTCAACAGTTGCAAGTGGGTATGGCTGTTGAAGGAAGCCAGTGCCACCTCGCGACCACGGAATTTCAGCTGGTTGAGCGAGGTGTTAACAATTTGCCAGTTCAGTTCGAAGGCTTGCGCGGCAGGCATTCGGGTGATCAGGTGGAGCAGGGCGGTGATGGTGCCGCCGGAGGTGAACACCGCGATCTTCTGCGTGTTGTCCGCCGCCTCAAGGATGCGTTGCAGGCCACCTTGCACGCGTTCCACGAAGCCCAGCCAGCTTTCCAGTCCCGGTGGATCATAGGTGCCGGCCAGCCAGCGCTCGATGATCAGCGCGAAGATGCGCTGGAATTCGCTGCGGTTCTGCGCGGCATTGCGCAGGATCTCCAGGGCTTCGGGTTCGGTGGTGAGCAGGTCGGGAAGCAGGGCGCGGATGATTGCGTCGGCATCGAATTCGTTGAACGCGCTGTCGGTTTCCAGCGCCGGCACCGGCAGACCGAGGGCGTGGTACTGATCGAAGGCGGCGCTGGCGGTGTGCTGCTGGCGGCGCAGGTCGCCGGCCACGCAGCGGTCGAACACCAGGCCCATGTCCGCCAGGTGGCGACCGAGCACTTGCGCCTGCTCCACGCCGACGGGCGACAGGACGTCATAGTCGTCTGCACCGAAGGAGGCCTGGCCATGTCGAATCAGATAGATGCTGCCCACGTCCGTTTTCCCGGTACGTTGAAAGTCTGGCGAGGTTATGAGGATGCCTGCGAGCTGTCAATGAAAAAACATACGCTTGTTTTAAAAGCTCGTTGGAGCCTGTGGTTGCTGGCGGTTTGATCACTGGCCCGAACGCGGTGCCGCCGGTATGCTGGGGCAATCCGCGCCCGGCGCACTGCACTTGTAAGGAGCAACATGGATTTTTTGGCCGAATATGCGAGCTTTCTGGCGAAGACCGTCACCCTGGTGGTCGCTATTCTGGTGGTATTGATCAGCTTCGCGGCGCTGCGCAGTAAAGGGCGCCGCAAATCCGCCGGCCAGTTGCAGGTCAGCAAGCTCAATGATTTCTATAAAGGCCTGCGCGAACGCCTGGAGTCGAGCCTGCTCGACAAGGACCAGCTCAAGGCCTTGCGCAAGTCCGAAGGCAAGGCCGAAAAGAAGAAGGGCAAGCAGAAGGCCGAGGCCAAGCCACGGGTGTTCGTGCTGGACTTCGACGGTGACATCAAGGCCTCGGCCACCGAAAGCCTGCGCCACGAAATCACCGCCTTGTTGAGCCTGGCCACCCCGAAAGACGAAGTGGTGCTGCGCCTGGAAAGCGGCGGCGGCATGGTCCACAGCTACGGCCTGGCCTCGTCGCAACTGGCGCGTATCCGCCAGGCGGGCGTGCCGTTGACCGTGTGCATCGACAAGGTCGCGGCCAGCGGCGGCTACATGATGGCGTGCATCGGCGAGAAGATCATCAGCGCGCCGTTTGCCATCCTCGGCTCCATTGGCGTGGTGGCGCAGTTGCCGAACGTCAACCGCCTGCTGAAAAAGCACGACATCGACTTCGAAGTACTCACCGCCGGCGAGTACAAGCGCACGCTCACCGTGTTTGGCGAAAACACTGAGAAGGGCCGCGAGAAGTTCCAGGAAGACCTGGACATCACTCACCAGTTGTTCAAGAACTTCGTCTCGCGTTATCGCCCGCAGCTGGCAATCGATGAAGTCGCCACCGGAGAAGTGTGGCTGGGTGTTGCAGCCCTCGACAAGCAACTGGTCGATGAACTGCAAACCAGCGACGAATACCTGGCCACCAAGGCCAAGAGCGCCGAGGTGTTCCACCTGCACTATGCCGAGCGCAAGAGCCTGCAGGAACGGGTGGGCCTGGCGGCCAGCGGTTCGGTGGACCGGGTGCTGTTGACCTGGTGGAACCGGTTGACTCAGCAGCGGTTCTGGTAAGGCTGATCAGCGGTGCGCAGGTTTTATTGAAGCCTGTTGCACCGCTGGGATAGGTTTCCTCATCAACATCCCCACCACCCACGCTCCGAGCAACCCCAACAACCCCGCCACCCACAACACCCCGCTGAAGCCACCCACAAAGGCTTGCCGTGCCAGCGGCTGCACCACCGCCCGTGCCGATTCCGGCAACAAGCCCATCGCCGCCGGCATATCCCCGGCCACCACGCGTGACGCAATCGCGTTTACCTGTGCCTGCCATTGCGCGCCAATGCGTGCACTCAACAGCCGTTCGCTATGACCGCTCAACAACGCCCCATACACCCCAATCGCCAACATGATCGCGCTGAAGCGCATGGTCGTGCTCATCCCCGACGCCATTCCCGCGCGGTGCCGTGGTACGCAGGCCATGATGTTTTTTTGCGTATCGCCATTGAGCAAGCCGGCACCGGCGCCCGTAACGGCAATCGCCAGGGCGAAGGGCAGGTAGCCGCCAACGTTCACTGCCCAGGCACTCAAGAGGTTGCCGCTGCCCACCAGGGTCAACCCGGCTGCCATCATCGTCGCCGGGGCAAAGCGTGCGGCCAGGCGTGCGCCGATGCGCGGACAGATCAGCATGGTCAGCGCAAACGGCAGCATGCCCAGGCCCGAGGCGATCGCGGAAAATCCCAGGCCGTTCTGCAGGTAGAACGGTAGCAGCGTCATCATCACCTGGGCACAACCGGCATAGGCGAACATCCCCAACAGCGCACCGATAAAGCGTGGGTGGCGGAACAGTTGCAGGTCGACCATGGGCCGCCGTTGCACCCGTTCGACGAGTACAAACACGCCCAGCAAGACTGCGCCACCGATCAGGCGGGCGTAGGTCAACGGGTTGTCCCAACCGATGCGGTTGGCTTCGATCAGCCCCCAGATCAGGCACAGCAGGCTGGCGCTGAACGCCAGGCTGCCCCACGGATCGAGCCGCGCGGATTGGGTGTCGCGGGATTCCGGGATGGCGCGCAGGACCAGACTCATCAACATCAGCCCCACCGGCAGGTTGAGGTAGAAGATCCAGCGCCAGCCCAGGTACTGGGTGATCAGGCCGCCCAAGGTCGGTGCGGCAGTCATCGCCACGCCCATGCACGCGCCCCAGAAGGCCCAGGCCTTGGCGCGCTGCACCTCGTCGTGGAAGGTATGGCCGATGGAGGCGAGGGCGGATGTGAGCAACAGCGCCGCGCCCACGCCTTTGACCGCGCGGGCGCTATCGAGGAGCAGCGCGGTGGGTGCTGCCCCGCAACCCAATGACGCCAGGATGAAAATACTCAGGCCCCAGACCAGGGTTTTCTTGCGCCCGAACCGGTCGGCAATGCTCCCGGCCGGAAGCAATAGCGCGGCGAACGCCAGCATGTAGGCGCTGACCACCCATTCGATATCGGCGAAGTTCGCCCCCAGGTCGCGGGCGATACTCGGCAGGGTCACGGCGACGATATTGGTGTCGAGCACGATCAGCGAGCAAACGCCGGACGCAGTCAGCAAGGTCAGGCGTGGGCTGACCCGGCTCATGGTTGAATTACCTCAAAGGCAATAGGGGGAATGCAGTTGACGGACATCGCAAGGGCTCTCTAGTGTTGTGGTTTGTCTCAGCATATCCGCGCTGCCCAGTGGCTTTATTAGCCAAGCCGACTCATTTCATTACCTTTGAGCTAATGCAGACATGGACATCCGTCATTTTCGCTATTTCCTGGCCGTTGCCCGTCAGCGCAATTTCACCCGCGCCGCCGAGCAGCTGGGGATCGCACCCCCGACCTTGAGTCGGCAGATCCAGGACATGGAAACCAGCCTGGGCACACGTCTGTTTATCCGTCAGCAGCGCGAAGTCAGCCTGACCGATGCCGGTGCCGCGCTGCTGATCGAAGCGGAGGCGACGGTGCGTCAGTTCGAGTTTGCCCAGCGCAATGCCCAGCGTGCCGGGCGTGGCGAGATCGGCCATCTGGAGTTGGGCTACGTGGCTTCCGCCGTGTATTCCGGGGTGTTGCAGCGGCAGATGCAGGGGTTCTGCCAGGCGTTTCCCGATGTCAGCGTGAACGTGCGTGAATGTGCCATGGCAATACTGCCGGGTGCCGTTGCGGACGGGCGCTGCGATATCGGCTATGTCCGTTCGCCGATGACCTTGCCGGACGGTGTGGAAGCAGTGCGCCTGGACAGTGAAGGTTTTGTGCTGGCGTTGCCGCAGGACTCATGGCTGTTGGGTTTGAAAGTCATCCACTGCGAGCATCTGCAAAACGAGACCTTCATCCTGCCGGAGCAGATCAGCGGCACGCTGCACGTCGCGGCCCAAGGTGGTTTTGCGCCGCGCCTGGGGCCGCAGCCGGGTGGGTTGGTGGCGGTCGTCGCGTTGGTGTCATTGGGGCAGGGCGTGGCGGTGGTGCCGGCGTCGGTGGTGGGGCACGTGAGCTTGCCGGGAGTGGTGTATCGCCCGATTCAGGGCAGCGAGGCGGCGTCCTGGTTGTCGTTGATCCACCGGCGCTTCGAGAGAGCGCCGGCAGTGGTGCGGTACATGCAGTTGGTCAAGGCTCAAGCACTACCTTGAGGGACTTGTCGCCGCGCTCCATTACTGCGAACGCTTCCTTGAAGTCCGCCAGGGCGAACTTGTGGGTGACCACGTCGCGCATGTCGATCTTGCGGTTGCCGATAAAGTCGATGGCGCGCGGGTACATGTAAGGCCCCAGGTGCGAGCCGAGCACATCCAGTTCCTTGCGGTCGCCGATGATCGACCAATCCACCGTGGCCTCGTCATTGAACACGCTGAACTCGACGAACCGCCCCAGCTTGCGCAGCATCGCCAGGCCCTGGTTCACGGCCTTGTGATGACCGGTGGCTTCGATGTAGATGTCGCAGCCGTAGCCATCGGTGATGTCGCGGATCTTCGCCAGTACATCGACTTCGGCCGGGTTCCACACTTCGTCGGCGCCCATGCGCAGGGCGAGGGCGGCGCGTTCCGGTTTCATGTCCAGCACGATGAGTTTCTTCGGATGGCGCATGCGCACCGCACCAATGATGCCCAGGCCCAGGGTGCCGGCGCCGGCGACCACCACGACATCGTCGAAATCCACATTGGCGCGCTCGGCAGCGTGCAGCGAGCAGGCCAGGGGTTCGATCAGGATCGCTTCATCCGGGGCGATGGAGTCCGGAACCTTATGGATGATGCCTTCCTTGGTGAAGATCATGTACTGGGCCATGGCGCCCTGCACGTTGTTCTGGAAGCCATACAGGTCGTGTTTCTGGCACATCCAGTACTGGCCGTGGTTGCAGAAGCGGCAGCCCCAGCACGGCACGATCTGCTCGGAAATGACCCGGTCGCCGATCTTCACGCCGCGCTTGTCCGCGCCTGGGCCCAGGGCGACCACGCGGCACACGAATTCATGGCCGGGGATCATCGGCGGTTTCACATAGCGTGGTTGCTCGGCGTCGCCCCAGAACGACGGCGCGCCGCGATAGGTCTTGATGTCGCCCATGCAGATCCCGCACAACTCGACCTTGGTGAGGATTTCCTCGGGGCCGGGGGTGGGCACGTCGACGGTTTCCAGCCGGTAGTCTTCCGGGCCATGGCAGACCACGGCCTGCATGGTTTTCGGGATGACGGGGTGCAGGTGTTCTTGCGGGCGTTCGGTGACGGTGGACATGGCAGGCCTCACAACAAAGATGAACGGATCGCTCCCATGCGGGGAGCGATCAACCGGCTACGGCTTACTTGGCGCCGCTGACTTGCTTGTACAGCGCATCGGCGTTGGCGTTGGTTACTGGCACCCAGGGCAGGATGTAGTTCTTCGCGGTGCCGTCAGCCCATTGCACGTCCTTGGCATAGCGTTCCCAGATCACCGACCGGGGCTTGTAGTCGCTGCCGGCCAGGGCGCGCAGGGCCACGTCCAGCGCACCCTGGGACTGGGCCTGGGCATCCTGCAGGAAGGTGGTGACTTCGTCTTTTTTCGCGGCCTGGATGGCATCCGGCATGCCGTCGATGGAGGTAACCGGTACATCCTTGGACGTCAGGCCGTGGGATTTCAGGGCCTGTACCGCGCCGAGGGCCATGTCGTCGTTCTGCGCGATGACGCCGTTGATGCCTTTGGGGTGGGCGTTCAGCCAGTCCTCCGTCAGCGCCATGGCCTGGGCGCGGTCCCAGTTGGCGGTCTTTTTCTCGATGATCTTGATGTCCGGGTGCTTGCCCAGCACTTCCAGCTCGCCTTTTTCCCGGTCGATCTGTGCCGACTGACCAATGGGGCCCTGGATGATCACCACATTGCCCTTGCCGTTGAGTTTGTCGACCATGGCCTGGGCCTGCAGGCGGCCGCCCTCTACATCGTCGTTACCCACGTAGGGGACGGCGGCATCGGCAACTTTCGTATTGGAGGCGATGACCACCACGTCGTTACTTATGGCCTGCTTCACGGTGCCGACGCCAGCCTTGGTGTCGATGGGCACGAAGAGGATGGCGTCGTAGTGCTGGGTCACCATGTTTTCGATCTGGTTGTTCTGAGTCAGCGCGTCGTAGTTGCCGTCGAATACGGTCAATTGCACGGTGCCGTCTTTCACGGCGGGGTGCTCCTTGAGTTCGCGTACCCAGTTCTGCATGAATTGGCCCTTGAGACCGTAGACCGCGGCGCCGACCTTGTAGGTCTTGCCGTCGGCGGCCAGGGCGATGCTGCTGGCGAGGAGGGAGAGGGCCGCAGCGGCGGCGAAGGTCGTAGCAAGTTTCATGATGAGCACCCCATTTATTGTTGTAGTCAGTCGTTCATTCATTGCTTTGTGCTGATCATATGTTTATCAAATGAAAATCTGATCAGTCAAATGCTTTCGTATAAAACTCAGAAATAGGCTGATTTATTGGTTTTTAGAGCTTCGCACCAAAGACAAGTAGGCATTTATGCTGATAATAATTTCACGCAATGATCAAATGATCGAACTGGTTTCGAAGGTTTTACAGATCTTGTAATAGTTTTGGGTTGTGGGGATTTTCCCTTTCGACTGTACGATTCAAGTCCTTTTGTCATTGCAGGATTTGCATGAACACCCTCTCGGAGCCTCCCAGTCGTCTTTCCCCAAGACATCCTCTGTCGCTGTTCCCGCTGAAGCACCCCGTATTCCGACTGCTAACCTTTTACCGGTCCACTGACCGCACTCTGCCGTGCCCGGCATTCTGAAAATCGATGACTGAAGAGACTCAATAAATGGAATGGTTAGCGGATCCAACGGCCTGGCTCGGCCTGTTGACCTTGATTGTGCTGGAACTGGTACTGGGCATCGACAACCTGGTGTTTATCGCGATCCTGGCGGACAAGCTGCCGCCGGAGCAGCGTGACCGTGCGCGCTTGATCGGCCTGTCCCTGGCGTTGCTGATGCGCCTGGGCCTGTTGGCGAGTATTTCCTGGTTGGTGACCCTCACCCAGCCGTTGTTCGAGGTGTTCGACAAGAGCTTCTCCGGCCGCGACCTGATCATGCTGTTTGGTGGTGTGTTCCTGCTCTTCAAGGCCACCATGGAATTGCATGAACGCCTCGAGGGGCATGTGGCCCAGCGCACCGGCAATGTGGCCTACGCGATGTTCTGGCCGATCGTGGCGCAGATCGTGGTGCTCGACGCGGTATTCTCCCTGGATGCGGTGATTACCGCCGTGGGCATGGTGGACGAACTGGCGGTGATGATGATCGCGGTGATCGTGTCCATCGGCCTGATGATCGTGGCGAGCAAGCCGCTGACACGCTTCGTCAACGCGCACCCGACGGTGATCATGCTGTGCCTGGGCTTCCTGATGATGATCGGTTTCGCCCTGACCGCCGAAGGCCTGGGGTTTCATATTCCCAAGGGTTACCTGTACGCCGCCATCGGCTTCTCGATCCTGATCGAAGTGTTCAACCAGATCGCCCGTTCACGCCGCAAGAAGTCGGCGCAAGGCGTGTTGCCAGTGCGCGAGCGTACCGCTCATGCGGTGATGCGTTTGCTCGGCGGTCGCAGCCTGGCGGTGGAGGAGGTGGGTGAAGAGGTGGCCGACCTGCTCGGCGAGCCGGATGCCACCCAAGGCCCGCTGTTTGATCGACGTGAGCGCGTGATGATCAGCGGCGTGCTGCAACTGGCCGAGCGACCGATCCGCACGCTGATGACGCCGCGGGCCAAGGTCGATTGCATCGATCTGGCGGACGATCCCGACAGTATCCGTCTGAAACTGATGCACTCGTCCTATTCGCGACTGCCGTTGATCCGCAATGGCGCCGTCGATGAGCCGCTGGGCTTCGTGCACAAGAAGGAATTGCTCAAGGAGTATCTGGCCGGCAACGAGCCGAACCTGGAGCACCTGGCGCGTCGGGCGATCAACTTGCTCGACAGCTTTTCGGTCCTCAATGCGCTGGAGCAGATGCGTCAGGAATCCACGCACATTGCGTTCGTGATCAACGAATTCGGTGACTTTATGGGCGTGTTGAGCATGACCGACATTCTCGAGTCCATTGCCGGTGAGTTGCCGGATGCCAGCGAAATCGAGGGGCCGGATATCGTCGAGGAAGGCGATGGCTTTCGCGCCAATGGTGCCTTGAACCTCAACCTGGTCCGCCAGCGTACCGGTTTCAAGGCGACGGCGACCGAGGACTACCAGACCCTGGCCGGTCTGGTCATGAGCCTGCTCGACCGCCTGCCAGTGGTGGGCGATAGCCTGGAACATGAGGGCTGGCGCCTGACGGTGGCGGCGGTGGAGGACCGCCGCGTGACGCAGGTCAGCCTGCTTCGGTGTGTGGGTTCCTGATGGGGGCTTGAGCGTTGCCGCTCAACTTCGATTGATGCCTGGAGGGGCGCCGCCGGATGTTCTGCCGTCACGCCTGAGCGCGGCTTTTTGCTCTTCGAGTGTCTTTTTCCGGAAGGCGCCGACGATGCCTTTCAGGTGTTCGGCGTTTGCAGTGCCAAAGGCCGAGTGTGTTGGGCGCGACGGCCCTGCGGTCGCGTTGAACAGACCGGCCAATGCAGTCAGCTCCGAGAGGTCGGCTATCGGCCAGAACACCCCGGATGCACTTGCCACCGCCACTTTCATCGGGTGAGCGCGGCCTGCTGCGTCATCGACATGTGTGTTACAGAGCAGTTGAAGGTAGTCCGCCATGTGGGCCAGCGACAGGCCGTGGCGTTTTTCTGCCAGGAGCGTGTGCACGGGGATCGCCGCAGTCGGTTTTAAGTGGGGCTGGGTGATTGCGTCGTAGTAAGTGTAGGCCTCCATTGTGAGCTTGCGCAGGTTTGGGGTAGAGGGTGCGGATGCGTCTGGCCTCTGCGTGACAAAAAAATGCCCCTTCTTTGACCGGCTGATCAATACGTGGTTGTCTTCGGGATCGATCAGCCGCATCAGAATCCCCAGGAATTTGGTGTATTCGGAGCTTCTGGTACTGATGTCTGATTTGAATTCAATCAGGAAGAATCTGTCTTCATGGGCGGTTAGCACATCGCCCGCTGCACTTTCGGCCTTGCCGTCCAATTTCGCGAGGAGTGGCGGTGTTGCGGCCATTTTTTCCACTGCCAGGTTGAGCTTTTCCTTGGCCTCATTACAGGTGTTTTGCTGTTTCTGGTCTGAGGGATCGCACAGCAGCAAGTGATTGTTCAGGATGAGCCGTTCAAGCGCGTCTGAAATCAGTGCCTGCTGTTTTTTGCGGTGAAGGATCCACTGAATATCGCGAAACGCCAAAATCAACGTATCTTCCCAGGGTTGGTCGGCGCTCTCTGTTGCAGTTGCGGTGCTCATATCCATCCCCTCAGTTAATCGCCACGCCACTGAATTTCACCACGTTATCCTCACCCTTGAGGCTGCGAAATCTGATCTTGAGTGCCGGGATGCTCTCGAGTTTCCCGCGCACGGGCTGGAACACCATCGTCACGCGGGTCGGCACATTACGTATCAGCGCAAAGGCGTTCCATTGGTCAGACTTCGACTGGCCGACCTGCAGTTGCTCGACATCCAGGGAGCCGCCGGTTTTTTCAAACAGGGTACTTTGCTTAAGGTCGCGCATTACGCGGTCGACATGGGTGTTGGTCAGTTCCAGCAGGCAGCTCGGTGCCTGGCCAATCTGCTCACATTCCAGCAGTTCGATGCGTACACCGTCGACCAACTCGATACGCTTGCCAAACAGGTTGGCGCCGTCATTTTCAGTCATCAGCTTTTGCGATTGGGCAAATTCGAAAGTGGGTCTGGCGTACTCGCTGCCCAAAATGAAAAAACCACCGGCGAGTAATACGGCCAGGATCACCGAAAGCGTGCCTTTTATCGCATCCGGCAGCCGACGCGCCTGCCAGCCAATAGACAGTGCCGCGAGGAACAAGAACACGCTGATCACCAGAATCAAGTTTTTCCAGTTGAGAAAGCCAAAGCCGAACACGCTGGGATCGGGAAACACATAGGTGATCAGCGCCCACATGGCGCCCAGCGTTGCGCTGATACCGGCCATGACTTTGGTGATTGCAGCATTGAGGCGTTTTTGCGGAAGCAGCGGAGTGTCCATACGCAGAAGAAATCCATCGAGGCGGTAGAGGTGGTGCCGAACATTAACTCAATGAAGGCATTTGGCTATTATCCAGTAAGTGGCCGCCCGGTAAAGCATTTCGATGCGCTGTCTGTCACGCACGGGGCGTGATCGGTTTATGCGCGCGTGTGAAACGCAAGCCCTGTCAGGATCGCCCCGCTGGGCTGCAGATCCATCGACAAGCCTTTGATCAGCGGATGAGTAACCAATGGGATGATCGCGATGTAGATCAGCAGGCAGAATGACTTGAGTCGCTCGAAATCATGCTGGGCGAACTCAAGTTGCAGGGCGGGCGAGGGGCGTTGTTTCAGGACTTCGATTTCAATGGTCTTGAACATTGCTGAATCTGGTGGCTGAGCCTGCTTTGAGCAGCCTGGACGCTAGGTCGCACTGTGCAAGAGGGGGCACTGGGTGTAGCGGTTGAAAAGCTCTTCCACAGTTTTTTCCTGATCTTCAATGGGGCCGAAACCCTTGAGAATTTCCATCAGTTCGCCCATGAAGTAAACCAACAAGGTAGGCGTGCCCGTGACATGGGGATGTTTCGGGGTGTTTGCGCAGTCCAGTACCAGGCTCACGATATCGGGATACTTGGCAGCAATCAGTTCGAACAATGGGCCGGCGTCCGCGCACGCCGGGCAGTGAGCTGAAACAAACAACAGAAACACGGGGTGGGAGGTACTCAGTACCTTTTCATATTCCTCGGCGTTGGTAATGGTTGCGGTGGCAATTCCCATGATAGTGATCCTCCTGGACAGTGCGAGTGTCTGCCCACGCTAAGTCGAGGAATCACTGTCGTCTACTGTCAACCTTCACAGGTGAGCGTCACGCTCCACGCGTTCCCGCGCCTTGCGCGCCTGGCTCGCGCATTTCTTGTATTCCAGGTTATCCCTAGAGGCTTTTGCCTGGCGGTAGCCGTGGTGGTTCTGGCTGGTGTAATTGGTGCTCAAGGCTTCGTTCAGCTTGCGCAGCTCTGCCTTGCATTCGCGACGGTCGTTGCTGGCCGAGGCGTTGCCGGCCACGAGAAGGGAGAACACTAACAGGGTAACGCCGAATTTTATCAAGGCAGGCTCCTACAGGTGCTGCGTAAAATTTAGATTGATGCTAGCCCAGCATCGCGTTTTTTCCACGGCCCTTACGCACTGCGATAGTGCGCAGTAACACCGTTGCAGGGCGTGCGATTGGGTCTGTCACGCCCTATGGGGTCTTGGGTAGCAAAGCGATTGTAGGCAGTGGCGCAAGGCCTCATCGCCTATTCATATTTATCCAACTGATTTTTAAAGATTTTATTTCCCACATGTTTTTCTGTTACCGCGTGTGGCACACTTTCTGCTGTCTATTCCGTTGTTACATACTAAGTTCCGGTATAGCGGAATACACAACTCCTGGAGTGCTTGTCATGCATCACCGACCTTCCGTATTCAAAGCGTGTGTTTTTCTCTTCGCCGCATCGGCTTCCCTCGTAAGCGTAGTGCAGGCGGCGGACAGCAAGCTCGATGATGTGCTCAAGCGTGGGCATCTGATCGTGGGTACAGGCAGTACCAATGCGCCGTGGCACTTCCAGGGAGCGGATGGCAAGTTGCAGGGTTTTGATATCGACATCGGCCGCATCGTGGCCAAAGGCTTGTTCAACGACCCGAGCAAGGTCGAGTTCGTGGTGCAGTCCTCTGATGCGCGGATTCCCAACCTGCTGACCGACAAGGTCGACATGAGTTGCCAGTTCATCACCGTCACCGCCAGCCGCGCCCAGCAGGTGGCCTTCACCCTGCCGTACTACCGCGAAGGCGTGGGCCTGCTGCTGCCCAACAACAGCAAGTACAAAGAGATCGAAGACCTGCAGGCCGCCGGCGACAGCGTCACCGTAGCGGTGCTGCAAAACGTCTACGCCGAAGAACTGGTGCACCAGGCGCTGCCCAAAGCCAAGGTCGACCAGTACGACAGCGTCGACCTGATGTACCAGGCGGTGAACTCCGGTCGCGCCGATGCCGCCGCCACCGACCAGTCCTCGGTCAAGTACCTGATGGTGCAGAACCCAGGCCGCTACCGCAGCCCGGCTTACGCCTGGAGCCCGCAAACCTATGCGTGCGCCGTCAAGCGTGGCGATCAGGACTGGCTGAACTTCGTCAACACCGCGCTGCATGAAGCCATGACCGGCGTGGAGTTCCCCACCTACAAGGCCTCGTTCAAGCAATGGTTCGGCGTGGATCTGCCGGAACCTGCGATCGGCTTCCCGGTTGAGTTCAAGTAAATCGAAAACCTGGGGCGTCGCTGACGGCGCCCCAATCAGGTACTGCTGACCATGAACTATCAGTTGAACTTTGCCGCCGTATGGCGCGACTTCCCCAGCTTGCTGGCGGGGCTCGGCCTGGGCCTCGAGCTGGCGCTGCTGTCGATCGCGATCGGCTGCGTGATCGGCCTGATGATGGCATTTGCCATGCTGTCGAAACACAAGGCACTGCGCGTGCTGGCCTCGGTGTATGTGACGGTGATCCGCAATACGCCGATCCTCGTGCTGATCCTGCTGATCTACTTCGCCTTGCCCAGCCTGGGCATCCGCCTGGACAAGATCCCGTCGTTCATCATCACCTTGTCGTTGTACGCCGGGGCTTATCTGACCGAAGTATTCCGCGCCGGGCTGCTGAATATTCCCAAGGGCTTGCGTGAAGCCGGGCTGGCCATCGGTCTGGGCGAGTGGCGTATCCGTGCCTACATCACCGTGCCGGTGATGCTGCGCAATGTGTTGCCCGCGCTGTCGAACAACTTCATTTCGCTGTTCAAGGACACCTCGCTCGCCGCCGCCATCGCGGTGCCGGAGCTGACCTATTACGCCCGCAAGATCAACGTCGAGAGCTACCGGGTGATTGAAACCTGGCTGGTCACGACCGCGCTCTACGTGGCCGCCTGTTACCTCATTGCCATGCTGCTCCGTTACCTGGAACAGCGTCTGGCGATCCGTCGTTAAGAGAGGTTTCCATGTACGAATCCCCCAGCTGGCTGCATGAGTTGTGGATCGCCCGGGATACCCTCTGGGCGGGCTTCCAGGCCAGTGTTTATGTGTCCGCATTGGCGATTATCTTTGGCACCCTGATTGGCATCGTCGCCGGGTTGATCCTGACCTACGGCAAGTTCTGGATGCGTGCGCCGTTCCGGCTGTACGTCGACCTGATCCGGGGCACGCCGGTGTTTGTGCTGGTACTGGCGTGCTTTTACATGCTGCCGGCGCTCGGTTGGCAGATCACCGCGTTCCAGGCCGGTGCGGTCGGGTTGACGCTGTTCTGCGGCTCCCACGTCTCGGAAATCGTGCGCGGTGCGCTGCAAGCCATTCCCCGTGGGCAACTGGAAGCGGGCAAGGCGATTGGCCTGACGTTCTATCAGTCCCTGGGTTATGTGTTGCTGCCCCAGGCGCTGCGCCAGATCCTGCCGACCTGGGTCAACTCCTCCACGGAAATCGTCAAGGCCTCGACCCTGCTCTCGGTGATCGGCGTGGCCGAGTTGCTGTTGAGCACTCAGCAAGTGATCGCACGCACCTTCATGACCCTGGAGTTTTACCTGTTCGCAGGCTTTATGTTCTTTGTCATCAACTACGCCATCGAGTTATTCGGGCGCTACATTGAAAAGCGGGTGGCCTTGCCATGAACCAACCTCAAACCAACCCACCACTGCTGAACATTAGCGGCCTGCGCAAGCAGTACGGCCAGGTGGAAGTGCTCAAGGGCGTCGACCTGTCGATGCAGCGCGGCAACGTGGTGACCCTGATCGGCTCCAGCGGCTCGGGCAAGACCACCCTGTTGCGTTGCGTCAACCTGCTGGAAGAGTTCCAGGGCGGGCAGATCACCCTGGATGGCGAGTCCATCGGCTACAGCGAGGTTGCCGGTAAGCGCGTGCGTCACCCCGAGCGTGTGATTGCCCAGCATCGGGCCATGACCGGCATGGCATTCCAGCAGTTCAACCTGTTCCCGCATTTGACGGCGTTGCAAAACGTCACCCTGGGCTTATTGAAAGTTAAGAAAATGCCTAAGGACGAGGCGGTGGCGCTCGCGGAAAAATGGTTGGATCGTGTAGGACTTCTGGAGCGTCGTAACCACTTTCCCGGCCAGTTGTCCGGCGGCCAGCAACAACGTGTGGCGATTGCCCGCGCGATTGCCATGAACCCCAGCCTGATGCTGTTCGACGAAGTCACCTCGGCCCTCGACCCGGAACTGGTGGGCGAAGTCCTCAGCGTGATCAAGGGCCTGGCGGAAGAGGGCATGACCATGCTGCTGGTCACCCACGAAATGCGCTTTGCCTATGAAGTCTCGGACAAGATCGTGTTTATGAACCAGGGCCGCATTGAAGAGCAGGGCACCTCGAAGGACATCTTCGAACGCCCGCAATCGCCGCGCCTGGCGGAATTTCTCAAGAACATTCGTTTTTAATCAGGAGCCTGTTGTTATGAGCATTACTCGTTATGGTGCCGGCAGTACTGCCGGCGGCGGCCAACCCCGTCCTTTCGCCCGCGCCGTGGAAGCGGACGGTTGGTTGTACGTCTCGGGCCAGGTGCCTGCGGTGGATGGCGAAATCATCACTGGCGGCATCATTGAGCAAACCCGGCAGACCATGCGCAACGTGGTGGCGATCCTCGAAGAGGCTGGCTACGAATTGAAAGATGTGGTGCGCGTGGGGGTATGGCTGGAGGACCCGCGGGACTTCTGGAGTTTCAATAAAGTCTTCGGCGAATACTTCACCCCGGAACATGCCCCGGCGCGGGCCTGTGTGCAGGCGAACATGATGGTCGACTGCAAGGTGGAGATCGATTGCGTGGCCTACAAGAAAAAGGGCTAAATGCCCCATTCTTGAAACCACGGAAAATCCAATGTGGGAGGGGGCTTGCCCCCGATGAAGGTGTGTCAGCACAAGCACAGGTCACTGGCTCGCCGCTATCGGGGGCAAGCCCCCTCCCACAAGGATCTGCGCAGATCACAGCATTTTTACAGGAATCGAAGGCTGCCATGACCGAAGACACCATCAAACGCCGCGCCAAAGGCCTGGACCGGGCATTCGATATCCTCGATTTTCTCAAGGAAATCGGCCAGCCCCTGCGCCCGAATGATATTGCCAGCGGCATCGGCAGCCCCAAATCCACCGTCTACGAATTGGTCGCGTCACTGCTGGAGCGACGCATCCTGGAAACGGTGGGCAAGGACGGTCACGTCTACCTCGGCCGCCAGCTGTATTTCCTGGGCCAGGCACACCTGCGGCATTTCGACCTGACCCGCGAGGCCGACCACGCCTTGCAGGAGATTGTCAGCCAGACCCACGAAACCGCGCAGATGTGCCTGCTGAACGGGCGCAAGTACACGGTGGCGCTGATGCGCGAGGGCGAGCGGCATTTTCGTATTTCTTCGGACATCGGCGAAAACGCGCCGATCCCCTGGACCGCTTCCGGGCGCCTGTTGCTGGGGCACTTGAGCGACCAGCAGATCGTCGACCTGATCGATCACGATGATTTTATCCTGCCGGATGGCCAGCGCTTGCCGCTGGATACCTTCCTGGCACAAATCCGTCAGGCCACCCTCGATGGTTTCTTTTCCTTCGACAGTGTGGCCGACACCTTTACCCATTGCTTTGCCGCCCCGGTGCGGGACGCGCAAGGCATCAGCATTGCGACCCTGTGCATCGTCGCTCCGCGCGCCGATGCGATCAAAAATTACAACGACTATCGCCGGGTGTTGATCGAAAGTGCCAACAACCTGGCCCGTCGCATCAACGAATAGGAGCATTTCATGTCTGCCATCAATGCCGTTGAAAAAGGCGCCGCCGCCGTCGGTGCCCATCTGGTCCGCGACGTCAGCCTGCCGGCCCTGGTGCTGCACCGCGATGCGCTGGAACACAACATCCGCTGGATGCAGGACTTTGTCAGCAAGAGCGGCGCGCAGCTCGCGCCCCACGGCAAGACCAGCATGATGCCGGCGCTGTTCCAGCGTCAGATCGAGGCAGGCGCCTGGGGCATCACCCTGGCCAACGCCGTGCAGACCCGCGCCGCGTATGCCGGTGGCGTGCGCCGCGTGCTGATGGCCAACCAACTGGTGGGCGCGCCGAACATGGCATTGATCGCTGACCTGCTGGCCGACAAGGACTTCGACTTCCACTGCATGGTCGATCACCCGGACAACGTCGCCGACCTGGGGCTGTTCTTCGCCGCCCGTGGCCTGCGCCTGAACGTGATGATCGAGTACGGCGTGGTCGGCGGCCGTTGCGGTTGCCGCAGCGAGCAGGAAGTGCGCGAACTGGCCAAGGCGATCAAGGCCCAGCCGGCCCTGGCCCTTACCGGTATCGAAGGCTATGAGGGCGTGATCCACGGCGAGCACGCCATCAGTGGTATCCGCGATTTCGCCGCGAGCCTGGTGCGCCTGGCGGTGGATTTGCAGAACAACGGCTCTTTCGACCTGCCCAAGCCCATCATCACCGCGTCGGGCTCGGCCTGGTACGACCTGATCGCCGAGTCGTTCGAAGAACAGAACGCCGCCGGCCGCTTCCTCAGTGTGCTGCGTCCCGGCAGCTACGTGGCCCATGACCATGGCATCTACAAAGAAGCGCAATGCTGCGTGCTCGACCGCCGCAGCGACCTCGATGAAGGCCTGCACCCGGCCCTGGAAGTCTGGGCTCATGTGCAGTCGTTGCCCGAGCCGGGCTTTGCCGTGATCGCCCTGGGCAAGCGCGACGTGGCCTATGATGCCGGCCTGCCGGTGCCGCTCAAGCGTTACAAGGCCGGTATCCTGCCAGCGGAAGGCGATGATGTGAGTGCGTGCAAGGTCACCGCGGTGATGGACCAGCATGCGTTCATGACGGTGGCGCCGGGGGTTGAGCTGCGTATTGGTGACATCATTTCCTTTGGCACTTCGCACCCGTGCCTGACCTTCGACAAGTGGCAGGTGGGCTGCCTGGTGGATGAGCGGTTGCAGGTGATTGAGTCTCTGCCTACCTGCTTCTAGACCGCGTCGATCCCATCGGGGGCAAGCCCCCTCCCACAGTTTGATGTGTGAACCTATTCAAATGTGGGAGGGGGCTTGCCCCCGATGAGGCCATCAGTCACTCCCGAGACTATCGCTATGAGCACCCAACCCCGCATCGCCCTGATCGGCGAATGCATGATCGAACTGCAACACCGTGCCGACGGGAGCCTGCACCAGAGCTTCGGCGGCGATACCCTGAACACGGCGGTGTACCTGCGCCGCGAGCTGGGCGATACCGGCAGTGTCGACTACGTCACCGCCCTGGGCGATGACAGTTTCAGCGATGCCATGTGCCGGCAATGGACGGAGGAAGGCCTCGGCCTGGGGAGGGTCCAGCGCCTGGCTGGACGTTTGCCAGGCTTGTATTGCATCCAGACCGACGCCAACGGCGAGCGCAAATTCCTGTATTGGCGCAACGAAGCCGCCGTGCGCGACTGTTTCACCACGCCGGCGGCGGAGCCGATCCTGGCCGCGTTGCCGGACTATGACGTGGTGTATTTCAGCGGTATCACCCTGGCAGTGCTGGGTGAAGTCGGTCGCGAGCGCTTGCTGCAAACCCTGATCGAAACCCGCCGACGCGCAGGCAAGGTGGTGTTCGACAACAACTACCGGCCGCGATTGTGGGCGAGTGTCGAGGCGGCGCGTGCTGCGTATGGGCGTGTCCTGGCCGAAGTGGATATTGCCTTGCTCACCGAGGACGACGAGCGTGCGCTGTTTGGCTATGCCGACAGCGAGCAGGTGTTCGCGGCGTATCCGGAGATTGAAGAGGTGGTGCTCAAGCGTGGCGCGGATGCGTGCCTGATACGCTGCAACGGCGAGCGCTTTTGCGTGCCGGCGATCAAGGTGGAAAAGGTGGTGGACACGACAGCGGCGGGGGATTCGTTCAGTGCGGCGTACCTGGCCGGGCGGCTCAAGGGAAGCTCGCCGAAGCAGGCTGCATTGGCCGGGCATCGGTTGGCCAGTCGGGTTATCCAGGTGCCGGGGGCGCTGATTCCCCGGGGGTGAATGGCCGCCTGCGGCGGATCGGGGGCAAGCCCCCTCCCACAGTTTGATTTGTGAACCTATTCAAATGTGGGAGGGGGCTTGCCCCCGATAGCGGTCTGCAGCCAACCCATCAATCCCGGTAAAACACCTGCACCAGGTGATACCCGAACTTGCTCTTGATCGGCCCGTGAACCACCTTCACCGGTTTCTTGAAGATCACCGCATCAATCGCCCCCACCATTTGCCCGGGCCGCACTTCGCCCAGGTCGCCGCCACGTTTGCCCGAGGGGCAAGTGGAGTACTTCTTGGCCAGTACATCAAACGCCTCGCCCTTGGCGATGCGCTGTTTGAGCTGTTCGGCTTCTTCGCTGGTTTTCACCAGGATATGACGGGCTTGGGCTTTCATTGATCTCTACCAGGTGTGCGACGGCGCGCGATTATGCCTGAACTCATTCGTCGGCGTTGATCATGCTGCGGATTTTTGTCGCCAGCAGGTCGATGGAAAACGGCTTGGCCACCATGTCCATGCCGTCTTCGAGGAAGCCCTGGCGCTCGGCGGCTTTTTCCGCGTAACCGGTCATGAACAGTACCTTCAGCCCCGGCCGGTGCTGGCGGGCGATTTCCGCAAGCTGCCGGCCATTCATGCCCGGCAGGCCAACGTCAGTCACCAGCAGATCCACACGCAGGTCCGACTCCAGCAGTGGCAGTGCAGCCCGGGCGTCGCCTGCCTGGTGCGCCGTGTAGCCCAGTTCGTCGAGCACATTGACCACCAGCATGCGCACTGCCGGGTCATCTTCGACCACGACCACGGCTTCACCGGCCAGGGCTACCGGGGCTTCACCGAGGCTGGCAGGCAGGTCGCTTTCCAGGGAGGTGCCATGCAGGCGCGGCAGATACAGGCGCACGCAGGTGCCCTGGCCCGGCGCGCTCTGGATCGTCACATGCCCGCCGGACTGCTGGGCAAAGCCGTAGATCATCGACAGCCCCAGGCCCGTGCCCTGGCCGATGGGTTTGGTGGTGAAGAACGGGTCGAACGCCTTGGCCAGAATCTTCGGCGCCATGCCGGTGCCGTTGTCGCACACGCCAAGCATCACGTAGTCGCCGGCCTTGACCGGTTCCAGGGTGGTGATGTCGGTGCCGTCCAGGTAACTGTTGGCGGTTTCGATCAGCAGTTCACCGCCGTCGGGCATCGCGTCGCGGGCGTTGATCACCAGGTTGAGCAGGGCGTTTTCCAGTTGGCTGGCGTCGGTGTTCACCGGCCAGATGTCATGGCCGAGCTGCACCTTGAGGCTGATGTGCGCGCCCTTGGTGCGGCGGAACAACTCTTCCAGGGACGCCACCAACTGGTTCGGGTCCAGCGGGCGACGGTCCAGGGACTGGCGCCGCGAGAACGCCAGCAAGCGGTGGGTGAGGGCGGCCGCACGGTGGGCGGAGGATACGGCGGCATCGGTAAAACGACCGATCTCGTCACTGCGCCCGGCAGCGATGTAGCGCTGCATCAGGTCCAGGCTGCCGATGATGCCGGTGAGCATATTGTTGAAGTCGTGGGCGATACCGCCGGTGAGCTGGCCCACCGCTTCCATCTTCTGGGCGTGGCGCAGCGCATCTTCGGCGCGTTCGCGTTCGAACATTTCGTTTTGCAGGCGCTGGTTGGCCTCGGCCAGCGCCTGGGTGCGCTGGGCCACGCGTTCCTCGAGGTTTTCATTGAGGTGGCGCAGGGCTTCTTCGGTGAGCTTGCGTTCGGTTTCATCGATCACAAAGATGTAGAAACCCTTCACCGAACCGTCATTGCTGAAGCGTGGCAGGTACTTCATCAGGGCGTGGCGCGGTCGACCGTCCTGGTGTGGCGTGATGGTCATGAAGCTGCAGGCCTTGCCCTTGAGTGCGGCCTCGATCTTGTCTACACGCCCGGCATACACCTCGTCGCCGAGCACTTCGCGGATGGTCTTGCCGTACAGCTCCTGGGGCGTCATGCCGTACCAGTCCAGGTAAGCGCTGTTGTTCAGGCGGAACCGCTGCTCGTGGTCGACATAACCGATCAACACCGGCATGGCGTTGATGATCAGCTGCAGCTCGCTCTGGCTTTGGCGCAAGGCCTGCTCGGTGTGTTTGCGCTCGGTCAGGTCCAGCGCAGCACCCAGGAAACGCGCGGGGCGGCCTTGATGATCCTTGTAGCAGCGCCCGCGGGCGAATACCCAGCGCACTTGGCCATCGGCTTGCAGCAGGCGGTATTCCTCGGCGTACTCGGTGCCGAAGGTGATGCAGTGCTTGATGCTGCGCGCCACCATGCCACGGTCTTCCGGGTGCACGCCTTGCAGGTAGTCGCTGATCGGCAAACGGCTTGCATCGTCGGGATCGACACCATGCAGGTAGGCGAAGTGCGTGTCAGCGATAAAACGGTCTTCGCCGATATCCCAGTCCCAGGTGCCGACCGCGTCGGTGGCCGCCAATGCCAGTTGCAGGCGCTGTTCGGTGTTGTGCTGGGCCTTGCGCCGTTCATTGGTTTCGATGGCGGTGACCAGGATGCCGGCAACGCTGCCGCTTTCATCGCGGACCGGGCTGTAGGTGAGGTCCAGCCAGATTTCAGTATCGCGATTGTGGCGTTGCAGTACGAAGCGCTGCTCGCTGAAGGTACGCACCTGGCCGCTGAGCACGGCGTCGTAGATCGGCCCGGTAAAGCCTTCCAGCTCCGGCCAGGTCTGGTGCGCCGGCTGGCCCATGGCCCCAGGGTGTTTATTGCCCGCGAGTTGGGCGAACCCGTCGTTGTAGAGCTGCGTGAGCTGGTTGCCCCACAGCAGGAGCATCGGCATCGGCGAGTGCACCACGATATCGACCGCCGTGCGCAGGCTTTGCGGCCAATCACCGGCCTCACCGAGAGGGCTTTGCGCCCAGTCCAGCCGCGCAATCAATGCGGCGGCTTCGCTGCCGGTGGATGTTCCAATCATGAAAAAGCCCTGAGCGTAACGCTTTGAAAAATGACAACACCCATTATCCCGTCAGTCGGCAATGAGTGACTACCCCCGAAAAATAGCATGCATTGGGGGTTTGTCTTCAAATGACTGCGTCAGCGCTGAAACCTTTCATCCTTGCGCCAGTTCCGGGCGATCGCGGAACTGATCAAGCGCCTGCGGGTTGGCGAGGGCGTCGGTGTTCTTCACCGGCTCGCCGTGCACCACATTACGCACTGCCAATTCGACGATCTTGCCGCTGATGGTGCGGGGGATATCGGTGACAGCGAGGATCTTGGCCGGCACATGGCGCGGTGTGGTGTTGGCACGGATCACCTGGCGGATCTGCTGTTCCAGGGCCTCGTCCAGTTCGATACCGTCATTGAGGCGCACGAACAGCACCACGCGCACGTCGTCCTGCCAGCGTTGGCCGATGGCCAGGCTTTCCAGCACCTGGGGGATTTTTTCCACCTGGCGATAGATCTCTGCGGTGCCGATCCGCACGCCGCCCGGGTTAAGTACCGCGTCGGAACGCCCGTGGATCAGCAGGCTGCCGTTGGGGCGCTGTTCGGCGTAGTCCCCTTGGGCCCAGACGCCGGGAAACTGGCTGAAATACGAAGCGAGCAGTTTCTTGCGCTCCGGATCCTTCCATAGCCCGATGGGCATGGCCGGGAAATGCCGGGTGCACACCAGCTCGCCTTTTTCACCGACCAGCGGCCGGCCCTGGTCGTCCCACACTTCGATGGCCATCGCCAGGCTCTTGCACTGCATTTCACCGCGCCGCACCGGCAGCACCGGGTTGCCGATCACAAAGCAGGAGACGATATCGGTGCCGCCGGACATGGACGACAGGCACAGCTCGGCCTTGATTTCGCGGTACACGTAGTCATAGCTCTGCGGCGACAGCGGCGAGCCGGTCGAGATCAGCCCTTTGAGGCTGCCCAGGTCATGGCTGAGGCGCGGTTGCAGGCCGGCTTTTTCCAGGGTGGCGAGAAACTTGGGGCTGGTGCCGAACACGCTGATGTGTTCCGCATCGATCAGGTCGATCAAACGCTCGGGGCCGGGGTGAAACGGTGAGCCGTCATACAGCACCGCCGTGGCGCCGATGGCCAGCACCGACACCAGCCAGTTCCACATCATCCAGCCGCAGGTGGTGTAGTAGAACAGGCAGTCCTCGCGGGACAGGTCGGCATGCAGGCCGTGTTCCTTGAGGTGGGTGAGCAATACGCCGCCGGTGCCATGGATGATGCACTTGGGCACGCCGGTGGTGCCGCTGGAGTAGAGGATGTACAGCGGATGGTCGAACGGCACCGCGACGAAGTCAGGCTCGCCGCCGGGTTGGTAGAAGTCCGGCCACAGCCAGACGCTGGCGTGGGTCTGATAGTCCTCGATCCTGGCCTGGGGGCGCGCATACGGCACGATGATCAACTGCTCCAGGGACGGCAGGCGCGCGAGGATTTCATTGAGCTTGGCGGTCTGGTCGATATCCTTGCCGGCATAGCGGTAGCCGGCGCAGGTGATCAGTACCTTGGGCTCGATCTGGCCAAAACGGTCGATCACGCCCTGGGTGCCGAAGTCCGGCGACGAGCAGGACCAGATCGCCCCCAGGCTGGTGGTGGCGAGCATGCCCACCAGGGTTTGCCAGGTGTTGGGCATACACGCCGCGACGCGGTCACCCTGGGTCACGCCGGCAGCGCGCAGGCTGCGTTGCAGGCCGGCGACGTGGGCGGCCAGTTCGGCGTAGGTCAGTTGTTCGCGTTGGCCGTCTTCTGCGACAGCCACGACGGCGGTGTGAGCGTCACGTCGGCGCAGCAGGTGTTCGGCAAAATTCAGCGTCGCACCGGGAAACCAACGGGCGCTGGGCATTTCGGCGTCTTCGATCAGCACCGCGGTGGGCGGGCTGCGAAATTGCACGTCGAAATAGTCCACGATCGCCCGCCAGAAATCCGCGCGCTGGTCGATGCTCCACTGGTGCAGCGCCGGGTAGTCGCCAAGCTGCAGGCTGTAGCGCTGGTTGATGTAGCGCCGGAACTGGTCCATGCGCGTGTTGGCGATGCGTTCCGGGGAGGGTTGCCAGAGGATGTCGGACATAGGCACGTCTCTTTTTATGTATTCATTCATCCAGACAATACAGTTCAAATGTGGGAGGGGGCTTGCCCCCGATGAGGGAGTGCCAGTTGATACATGGGGTGACTGACCCACCGCTATCGGGGGCAAGCCCCCTCCCACATTTTGAACGCCAGTGTCCGCTGTTACTGGGCCAGCCAGCCGCCGTCGATATTCCATGCCGCACCGCGCACCTGGGCACCGGCTTCGCTGCACAAAAACAGCACCAGTTCACCCAACTGCGGCGGTGTCACAAACGCCAGCGACGGTTGCTTCTCCGCCAGCAGGTCGTGCTGCGCCTGCTGCGGGTCGATACCACTGGCGGCGCGATCATCGATCTGCTTCTGCACCAGCGGCGTCAGCACCCAGCCGGGGCAGATGGCGTTGCAGGTGACATTGCTGGTGGCGGTCTCCAGGCCGACCACCTTGGTCAACCCGATCACGCCATGCTTGGCCGCCACATACGCGGCCTTGCCCACCGACCCGACCTGGCCATGCACCGAGGCAATATTGACAATACGCCCCCAGCCCTTGGCCTTCATCCCCGGCAGGCTCAAGCGTGTGCTGTGGAACACCGAGGACAGGTTGATCGCGATGATCGAGTCCCAGCGTTCGGCCGGGAAGTCTTCCACCGCCGCCACATGCTGGATGCCGGCGTTGTTGACCAGGATGTCGACGCCGCCGAATTCACGCTCGGCGTAGGCGATCATGTCGGCGATCTGCGCCGGGTCGCTGACGTCGGCCGGATGATGGCCGACCTTGCCGCCGAACGCCCGCACCTGGGCGATCACCGCGCTGGCGTCACCGAAGCCATTGAGGATCAGGTTGGCGCCGGCCTTGGCCAGGCTCAAGGCGATGCCCAGGCCGATACCGCTGGTGGAGCCGGTGACCAGGGCGGTCTTGCCGTTCAATGTCGTCATGGAAACCTCACACAATGCCGGTGGCGTAGAAAGTACCGATCACCACGAACACCGCGAGGGTCTTGATGAGCGTGATGCCGAAAATGTCCTTGTAGGCTTCGCGGTGGGTCAGGCCGGTGACCGCCAGCAGCGTGATCACCGCGCCGTTGTGGGGCAGGGTGTCCATGCCGCCGCTGGCCATGGCCGCGACGCGGTGCAGCACTTCAAGGGGGATATTGGCCGCATGGGCCGCTGAAATAAAGCTCTCGGACATCGCCGCCAGGGCGATGCTCATGCCGCCCGACGCGGAACCGGTGATACCGGCCAGCAGGGTCACGGTGATCGCTTCATTGACCAGCGGGTTGGGAATGCCCTTGAGCCAGTCGGCCAGCACCAGGAAGCCCGGCAGCGAGGCGATCACCGCGCCAAAGCCATATTCAGAGGCGGTGTTCATCGCCGCCAGCAGCGCACCGCTGACCGCGCTTTTGCTACCTTCGGCCAGCTTGCTCTTGATCGCCGAGAAGCCGAACACCAGCACCAAGATGATCCCCACCAGCAACGCCGCCTGTACCGCCCAGATCGCGGTGAGCTTGGCGATTTCGGTGGTCACCGGCGCACTCATGCCGGGCAGGCTGAGGCTGTGGGTCTTGCCGTACCACTGCGGGATCCAGTGGGTGAACAACAGGTTCATCACGCCGACCAGGATCAGTGGCGACAGCGCGATCCAGGGATTGGGCAGGGTCAGGTCCTCGGCGGTTTCCGGCTCGTTGCGCAGCTCCGTGCCATAGCCTTCACCGGCACGCTGCGCCTTGTTGCGCTGGCGTGCCAGGTAGAGCATGCCGGCGCAGAACACGAAGATCGTGCCGATCAAACCCAGCCACGGCGCGGCCCAGGCGGTGGTGTTGAAGAAGGTGCTGGGGATGATGTTCTGGATCTGCGGGGTGCCGGGCAAGGCGTCCATGGTGAACGAAAACGCACCGAGGGCGATGGTGGCCGGGATCAGGCGCTTGGGAATATTGCTTTGGCGGAACATCTCCGCTGCAAACGGATACACCGCAAACACCACCACGAACAGCGATACGCCGCCGTAGGTGAGCAGGGCGCAGACCAGCACGATCACCAGCATCGCCTGGCGCGTGCCGAGCAAACGAATGGCCGCCGCCACAATCGAGCGCGAGAAGCCCGACAGCTCGATCAGCTTGCCGAACACTGCACCGAGCAGGAACACCGGGAAATACAGCTTGATAAAGCCGACCATCTTCTCCATGAACACCCCGGTAAAGGCAGGTGCGACGGCGGACGGGTCGGTGAGCAGGACAGCGCCGAGGGCGGCGATGGGGGCAAACAGGATAACGCTATAGCCACGGTAGGCCGCCAGCATCAGCAGCGCCAGGGCTGCCAGGGCAATGATCACACTCATGGTGTGTCTCCATCGGATTGTTATTGTTGTGGGGTGTTGCTTTAGGAGAGGGCTATAGCGAGATATGTGCCATGTTCTTAACTTGTTGAAATTAAACAGTAATTTTCTGTATTTGGCGTGCTTCTTTGAATGTGGTCTCTAACTTGAGACAAGTGACAAACAAGTGTGGGAGGGGGCTTGCCCCCGATGGCAGTGTGTCAGCCAACCAATAGCCAGCTGAAGCACCACCATCGGGGGCAAGCCCCCTCCCACATTAGCTAGTCTCTGTATTGAAATTCGTGTCTCTGTTTGGAGATCAGTTGATACCCAACGCCACCATCTTCTTGTACAGCGTCGACCGCCCAAGCCCCAACCGCTTGGCCGCTTCCACCACATTTCCCTCGCACGCGCTCAATGCCGCCGCGATGATCTGCCGATCAAACCGCTCCCGCGCCGCACTGAAGCTTTCGCCCTCGACTGTCGCGACGGCACTCCCACGCTCCACGGGGGTAAAGGTGCCAATCGCCGCCCGAATCTCCCCGGCATTCAACACCAGGTCATCACTGAGCAACGCCGCCCGTTCCAGCACATTGCGCAACTCACGGATGTTCCCCGGCCACGCATGCTGCGCCAGCAGTGCCAGGGCCTCGCGGTCCAGTTCATGCTGGCTGCGCAGTTCCTCCAGGATCGCCTCGCTCAACGCCGGAATATCCTCCAGCCGCTCACGCAACGGCGGCACCTGGATTGGCAGCACATTCAGCCGGTAATACAAGTCCGCGCGGAACTCGCCGCGCTTGATCGCCGCCTCCAGGTCCATGGAGGTGGCGGCGATCACCCGCACATCGCTGTGCAGCATCTCATTGGAACCCACCGGCTCGAATTCCTTTTCCTGCAACACGCGCAGCAGTTTGCTTTGCAAGGGCAGGGGCATGTCACCGATTTCGTCGAGGAACAGCGTGCCGCCCTGGGCGATCTGGAACTTGCCGGGGCGGCCCTTGCGGTCGGCGCCGGTAAACGCGCCCGGTGCGGTGCCGAAGAACTCGGCTTCCAGCAGGTCAGCGGGAATCGCCGCGCTGTTGATGCTGACAAAGGCCTTGTGCGCGCGGCTGGACGCGCCATGAATCGCCTGGGCCAGCAGCTCCTTGCCGGTACCGGTTTCGCCCAGCAGCAACACGGGCGATTCGGCGCTGGCACTGCGCCGCGCCCGGCGTTTCACTTCGAGGCTGGCGGCGCTGGTGCCGATAAAATGCGCGAAGTTGTATTTGCTCTGCCGCGAGCGCAGCAAGGAGCGCGTCGACGCCAGTTCTTGCTGCATGCTCAGGTAGCGCTCAATCAGTGGCGACAGGTTGCGCAGTTCATCAAACAAGGCAAAGCCGATCGCACCGATCACCGCACCGGCGTCGTTGTGGATCGGCAAGCGCATCACCACCAACGGGCCCTTGGGCGTGTCCTGGATGTCCAGCAATATGGGCTGGTCATTGCGTACCACCTGGCGCAGCAGGCTGTTGGAGATCACCTGCTCGCACGGCTGGCCGATGGCCTCGTCGGCGCTCTTGAGGCCAAAGCGCTTGGCGTAGCGCTCGTTCATCCACACGATATTGGCGTCGCGGTCGACAATCACCGTGCCTTCGCTGGACTGCTCGATGATCTCGAACAGCGACTGGATAGCCAGGCCGCGAACCTGTTGGTAATCCGTGAGGCTGGTACTCATGACGACAGCCCGCACGCCGCCGCCAGCAGCTCTTGGGTGTAAGGATGCTGCGGTGCATCAAACACCTGGTGGCTCGCGCCGGCCTCCACCACCTTGCCATCCTTGATCACGATCATGTCATGGGCCATGGCACGCACCACGGCCAGGTCGTGGCTGATAAACAGGTAGGTCAGGCCGTATTTCTCCTGCAACTCACGCAGCAGCGCCACCACTTGTTTCTGCACGGTGCGGTCGAGGGCCGAGGTCGGTTCGTCGAGCAACATCAGCGCCGGCTTGAGCACCAGGGCGCGGGCGATGGCGATGCGTTGGCGCTGACCACCGGAGAACTCATGGGGGTAGCGATGGCGGCTGGCGGGATCGAGGCCCACGTCCTTGAGCACCTGCACCACCTGTGCATCGCGGTCGGCCAGGCTGCACGGTGCGTGCACCTCCAGGCCTTCGCTGATGATCTGCTCCACGGTCATGCGCGGGCTGAGGCTGCCGTAGGGGTCCTGGAACACCACCTGCATCTGCTTGCGCCATGGGCGCATCTGCTTATGGTTCAGCGGGTCGAGGGCTTCACCCTGGAAGCGGATGCTGCCCGTGGAATCAAGAAGCCGCAAAATCGCCTGGCCCAGGGTGGACTTGCCCGAGCCGGACTCGCCGACAATCCCCAGGGTCTTGCCGCGCTGCACGCTCAGGCTGATGCCATCCACCGCCCGCAAGTAAGTCTTGCGCCGGAACAAACCACCGCCGAGGGGGAATTGCACGGTCAGGTCATCCACCTGCAATACCGTCTCGCGTGCATCGCTGCACAGCGCATCGCCGGCCGGCTCTGCATCCAGCAGCAGGCGGCTGTAGGGGTGCTGCGGCGCGTTGAACAGTGTCTGGCAGTCGGCTTGCTCGACGATTTCACCGGCACGCATCACACACACGCGCTGGGCAATGCTGCGCACCAGGTTGAGGTCGTGGCTGATCAGCAGCAGGGACATGCCCAGGCGTTGTTGCAGGGACTTGAGCAGCAGCAGGATCTTGCGCTGTACCGTCACGTCCAGGGCGGTGGTGGGTTCGTCGGCGATCAGCAGTTCCGGTTCGCAGGCCAGGGCCATGGCGATCATCACCCGTTGGCGCTGACCACCGGAGAGCTGGTGCGGATAAGCCTTGAGGCGTTCCTGGGGCTTCTGGATGCCCACCAGTTCGAGCAGTTCCAGGATGCGCGCCTGCGCCGCCTTGCCGCCCAGGCCCTTGTGCAGCAGCAGGGTTTCGCCGATCTGCTTTTCGATGCTGTGCAACGGGTTGAGCGAGGTCATCGGCTCCTGGAAGATCATGGCAATGCGGTTGCCACGCAGCTTCTGCAAGGTGGCGGCTGAAGCGCCGACCAGTTCCTGGCCACGGTACTTGATGGAACCGGTGGTTTGAGTACCGGCCTCGGGCAGCAGTTGCAGGATCGAGTGGGCCGTCACCGACTTGCCCGAGCCCGACTCGCCCACCAGTGCCAAACACTCGCCGGGGCGTACGTCCACGCACAGGTTGCGCACCACGGTCTGGCCACTGAACGCGACGCTGAGGTCGCGGATTTCGATCAGGTTCATAGGCAGTCACTCATGAGCGTGGGTCGAAGGCATCACGCAATGCCTCGCCGATAAAGACCAGCAGCGACAGGATCAGCGCCAGGGTGAAAAACGCTGTCAGGCCCAGCCACGGCGCTTGCAGGTTCTGCTTGCCCTGGGCGATCAGCTCACCCAGGGACGCGCTGCCTGCCGGCATGCCGAAACCGAGAAAGTCCAGCGCGCTCAGCGTCGAAATCGCACCGGTCAGGATGAACGGCAGGTAACTCAAGGTCGCCGTCATGGCGTTGGGCAGGATATGCCGCCGGATGATTTTGCCATCGCCCAGGCCCAGCGCCCGTGCGGCCTTGACGTATTCCAGGTTGCGCCCGCGCAGGAACTCGGCGCGCACCACATCCACCAGGGCCAGCCAGGAAAACAGCGCCATGATCCCCAGCAGCCACCAGAAATTCGGCTCCACAAAACCCGACAGGATGATCAGCAGGTACAGCACCGGCAATCCGGACCACACCTCCAGCACGCGCTGGCCGATCAGGTCCACCCAACCGCCGTAATAGCCCTGCAATGCGCCGGCGGCAATGCCGATGGCTGCGCTGATCGCGGTGAGCGCCAGCGCAAACAGGATCGATACCCGGGCGCCAAAGATCACCCGCGCCAGTACATCCCGCGACTGGTCATCGGTGCCCAGCCAGTTCACCGTCGAAGGCGGGCTGGGGGCAGGCCGGGTCAGCTCGTAGTTGGGCGTGTCGTCGCTGAACGGAATCGGCGGGAACAGCATCCAGCCGCCGTCCTGCTCGATCAGCTTTTGCACGTAGTCACTGCGATAGTCAGCCTGGAACGGCAACTGGCCGCCGAACTGTTGCTCGGTGTAGCGCTTGAACACCGGAAAATACAGCTCGTTCTTGAAACTCAGCACCAAGGGTTTGTCATTGGCGATCAACTCGCCGCCCAGGGTCAGGATAAACAGGCCGATAAACAGCCACAGCGACCACCAGCCGCGGCGGTTTTTCTTGAAGCGCTCGAAACGCCGACGGGCCACGGGAGACAGGTTAAGCATCAAGCGTTCCTCGCGGCGAAGTCGATACGCGGGTCCACCAGGGTGTAGCAGAGGTCACCGATGAGTTTTATCAAGAGGCCGAACAAGGTGAAGATGAACAGCGAACCGAATACCACAGGGTAGTCCCGGGACACAGCCGCCTCGTAGCTCATGCGGCCCAGGCCGTCGAGGGAGAAAATCACCTCGATCAGCAGCGAACCGGCAAAGAACACGGCAATAAAGGCCTGGGGAATTCCGGAGATCACCAGCAACATCGCATTGCGGAACACATGCCCGTAGAGCACGCGTCGTTCGCTCAAGCCCTTGGCGCGGGCGGTCACCACGTACTGGCGCGTGATTTCATTGAGGAACGAGTTCTTGGTGAGGATGGTCAGCGTGGCAAACCCGCCGATCACCAGCGAGGTGACCGGCAATACCAGATGCCAGAAGTAATCGGCGACCTTGCCCACGGTGCTCAGCTCTTCGAAGTTTTCCGACACCAGACCGCGCACCGGAAACCAGCTCAACGATGTACCACCGGCAAACACTACGATCAGGAACATCGCGAACAGGAATGCCGGCATCGCATAGCCGACGACAATCGCGGTGCTGCTCCACACGTCGAAGCTACTGCCGTGGCGCACCGCCTTGCGAATCCCCAGGGGAATCGACACCAGGTAGGTGATCAACGTGGCCCACAGGCCGAGGGAGATGGTCACGGGCATTTTTTCCAGGATCAGCTCGATCACCGTCTTGCCGCGAAAGAAGCTGTTGCCGAAGTCCAACTGGGCATAGCTCTTGAGCATCAGCCACAGGCGTTCCGGCGCGGGTTTGTCGAAGCCATACTGTTTCTCGATGTCAGCGATCAGCTTCGGGTCCAGGCCACGGCTGGCGCGGGAGCCGCTGCTGATGCCTTCACCGGAGGAACCGCCGACGCCGCCGCCGCCGATCCCTTGCAGATGGGCGATGGCTTGTTCCACCGGGCCGCCGGGAGCGGCCTGCACGATCACGAAATTCACCAGCAGGATGATCACCAGCGTCGGGATGATCAGCAGCAGGCGCCGCACGATATAGGCAAACATCAGTGCGCACCTCCGCGTTTTTTCAGCTCGGCATTCATTTGCTCATTCGTCAGCGGCGTGGGGCTGATTTCCCACCAGGTTTCCAGGGCTTCGTCGTTCTTTGCCTCGATGGCCGGGCGGCCGAAACGGTTCCACCATGCAGCGGACGTGCCGGGCGGGTAGTAATTGGGGATCCACAGGTAATTCCATTGCAGCACCCGGTCCAGCGCGTGGGCGTAGGTGAGCATCTGCGCCTGGGTGTCGGCCTTGACCAGGCCCTTGATCAGGCTGTCGACGGCGGGGTCCTTGAGTACGGCGTAGTTGTTGGCGCCTGGATCGTAGGCGGCGGCCGAGCCGAAATAGTTGTACAGCTCCATGCCCGGTGACGTGGTGACGGGGAAACCAATGACGATCATGTCGTAATCCCTGGCCATGATCCGATTCACATATTGCGAGGAGTCGATACGGCGGATATTGAGGGTAATACCGATCTGCGCGAGGTTACGTTTGTACGGTAACAACAGACGTTCGAGGCCGTTCTGAGTGTTAAGGAACGTGAATTCCAGCGGTTCGCCTTCGGCGTTTACCAATTTGTCACCCTCTGGCTTCCAGCCTGCTTCTTCCAACAGGCCCAGGGCTTGCAACTGCTTGTCGCGGATCATGCCGCTACCATCGGTGACCGGTGCCTTGAACACTTGGCTGAACACTTCGTCGGGGACCTGGCCACGCAAGGGTTCAAGAATCGCTAGCTCTTCTTTTGTTGGCGGCTGGCTGGCGGCCAGCGGGCTGTTGGAGAAGTAACTCTGCTGGCGGATGTACATATTGCGCATCATCTGCCGGTTGGCCCATTCAAAATCCCACAGCATTGCCAGGGCCTGGCGCACGCGGCGGTCCTTGAATATCGGTTTTTGCACGTTGAACACATAACCCTGGGCTGGTTGCGGCATTTCCTTGGCCAGGTGCGCACGTTGCAGGCGCCCGTCATCCAGGGCCGGGCCGTTGTAGCCGATGGAATACCCGGTGGCGGAAAACTCACGGTTGAAATCGTAGGCGCCGCCGCGCAATACTTGGCGGGCCACTTCGGTGTCGCCGAAATACTCCAGGCTCAGGTGATCGAAGTTGTACAGGCCACGGCTGACAGGCAAGTCCTTGCCCCACCAGTTCGGATCACGGGTAAAGGTGATGGTACTGCCGGAGTCGATCTTGCTGACTTTGTACGGACCGCTGCCCAGGGGGGCTTCATAGCCACCGCCGTTGGCAAAGTCGCGGGTCTTCCACCAGTGCTCGGGGAAGACGGGCAGGGTAGCGATGTCCAGGGGCAGGGTACGGTTTTCATTGCTGGAGAAATCGAAACGTACCTGGCGCTCGCCTTCGACTTCGACGTGCTTGACGTCGGCGAACAGGGTGCGAAAGCGCAGGCTGCCCTGGGTCATCAGCAGGTCGAAGCTGTAGCGCACGTCTTCGGCGGTGATCGGCTTGCCATCGGCAAAGCGCGCCTTGGGGTTGAGGAAAAAGCGTAGCGACAGGCCGTCGTCGGCGCGCTCCATTTTTTCGGCGACAAGGCCGTAGACCGTGTAGGGCTCGTCCAGGGAACGCTGGGCCAGGGGCGCGTAGAGCCAGCCGTCGACCTGGGACACGCCGATGCCTTTGTCGATATATGGCAATACATGGTCGAAGCGTCCGATCTCGATGGCCGAGCGGCGCAGGCTGCCACCCTTGGGGGCGTCAGGGTTGGCGTAGTCGAAATGGGTAAAGCCGGCAGGGTACTTGGCCGGTTCGCCATACACCGTCAGGTACGGTTGAGGCGCCGCGATCACGGCAGTGCTGGTCAGCAGCAGTGCCAGGGACGAGCTCAAGAAGTAAGAAAAAGCCAATCGCATTGTCAGCCTTGAACGCCGTATGAAGAAGGAAAGGGATTTGTACGCTAACGGCATGAGCGTCGCCAGTCATCACATGCACAACGGCCCACCAAAAGGCGGGCCGTTGTTTATTGCATCAGCACAGACGGGATCAGTCCTGGCGGCTGGTGACTTCGAGCAGGTGATAGCCGAACTGGGTCTTTACCGGGCCTTGCACGGTGTTGACCGGGGCGCTGAACACGACGGTGTCGAATTCCTTGACCATCTGGCCTGGACCGAACGAACCCAGGTCACCACCTTGGCGGCTGGATGGGCAGCTGGAGTTGGCTTTGGCGACTTCTGCGAAATCGGCGCCGCCTTCGATTTGGGCCTTGAGTTCGTTGCACTTGTCTTCAGTGGAAACGAGGATGTGACGGGCGGTGGCTTTGGCCATGGGAAGTAACTCCTTGAATAAAAAAGGTGAGCCTACCGGATTCAGGCGGTTATTTCCTGGCAAAGTTCCACTCGATTAACCGAGTGGCTCAGGTACAGGCCATGGCGCCGCCACGGGGAGCCATTCGATGAGTTGCGCATGCACTGTCAGGTAGGGTTCAGGTCAGGACGATGTAGTCGTTCTGCTGGATGACCGGTCGGTGCGGTCCCTGCACCAGGTGGATATAACGACCGTCCACCAGGTCGATGGGCAGGCAGTCGTCGATGTCCAGTACCCCATCGGTGTGGGCCTGGGACCAGTGACGCAGCATCTGTTGCTTGCCCTTGTTCGTGGCCTCCTGCTTATTGCGGGCGGCCACCAGGAGGTAGTGGTGGGCCTCGCCAAAGCTGTTGGCTTCGTAACCGCCCAGGTTGATGAAGTACAGGTGATGTGCGCCGGCGGCAGGGGCCAGGGGGCTGAGTTCGACTTTCCAGCCGTCGACGCCATCCACCGCCATCCACGAGTCGATATGCATGCCCTTGGGGCTGCCGAACCAGTCGGCACGCAGTTGCGGGTAGGCTGCTTCCAGCGTGTCCGCCACGGCAAACACCACATCGTGAACTTCAATTTTCGCCCGCGGGTGCTTACCCCCGAGCATGACGACAAACAGCATTGCAGAGACTTCCTGGCGACTTGGCAGAGGCTAACCATACTTCGATTGAACCCTTTTGTCCGACCAATGCCACACTGTTAATCCGCGAACTCATCAGGAGGTTGTCATGCGTACCATTGATCTGGCGGGCGTTCCCGTCCCTGTCATCGGCCAGGGCACCTGGCGCATGGGCGAAAATCCCGACCAGCACCGCGCGGAAGTGGCGGCGTTGCAACTGGGCATCGACGAGGGCATGACCCTCATCGATACCGCTGAAATGTACGGGGAGGGCGGTGCTGAAACGGTCGTCGGCGAGGCCATTCGTGGCCGCCGCGACCAGGTGTTCCTGGTGAGCAAGGTCTACCCGCACAACGCCAGCCACAAGGGCGTGCCCCGTGCCTGTGAGGCCAGCCTACAGCGCCTGGGCACCGACTACATTGATCTGTATCTGCTGCACTGGCGCGGCCAGTACCCGCTGGAAGAAACGGTCGAAGCCTTCGAACGCCTGCGCGAAGCCGGCAAGATCGGACGCTGGGGCGTTTCCAACTTCGACGTGGCCGACTTGCAGGAACTTGCCTCCCCGGCCTGCGCCACCAACCAGGTGTTGTACAACATTGAAGAACGCGGCATCGAATTCGACCTGCTGCCCTGGTGGCAACAGCACCACTTGCCCTTGATGGCGTACTGCCCGATCGCCCAGGGCGGCGAACTGTTGTCCAGCCCCACCCTCAAGCAGATCGCCCGCCGCCACGAGGTCACACCCGCCCAGGTTTCCCTGGCCTGGGTGTTGCGCCAGGACGGTGTGATCGCCATCCCCAAGGCCGTTATACCCGAGCACGTGCGACTCAACGCAGCCGCAGCCAAGCTGGTGTTGGATGAGCACGACCTGGACGCGATCGATCGGGTATTCGGCGCACCGAAACGCAAGCATCCTTTGGCGATGGTGTAGTTGCCGTACAGGCATGGCGCCTTCCCTGGCGCCGTGCCTGTGTCAAGCCGGTTTAACCTGCAACCGGGCTGCGCCAGTCATCCGACCCCGAAGTACCGGACACTTCGTGGGTCCACACGATCTTGCGATAGGTGAAATACACATCTTCCAGGTGAGTGAAATGGGCGTTGTCGGGGTCCTGGCAGTTGGGCATGCGTGACTGGATATCCACGATGGTCGCCCCCTCCAGTTCGATGGTGAAGTAATGCTCCTGGGTGCCGGCCGACGAAGTGCGCAGCCACTCCAGCCGGCACTTGACCTCTTCGCCGCTGGTCAATGCACTGAAGAGCAAGGGCGAGGACTTATCGAACACTTTGCTGATCATCAGGGGTTTATGGACGCGCTGACCTGTTGGCTGGCCTGACTGTGGGTCGCGGGGAATGATCACCTGATGAGAAAAAGCCTGGACCAGAATCTGGTCTTCATGGCCTTCCTGGTAAATGTTACCTACCGAGTCCTGGGTAAACGTGCCTGCCGTGATCAAACCTTGTTTTACACCGGTAATGGAGAGATACGCGGGTGTTGGCATGACGGGGTTCCTTGTCTGATTGATGAGGTCGTTCCAACCGATAAGTTTTTTCGGCTGGGCAAATGCCTATAACAAGAAACGTGCCTGAAAGTGCAGGCGCCAATGAAATCAGGGTGATGCTGTTGTATAAGGTCGAATATCCAGCGCAATAGGCTGCTACTGGGCTTAATTGCGCGTATTCGATTGCGCATGGGTGCGCATTTAGTTGCTCATATTGAACTGTTGATAAATGCTGAAGTTTGTCGATTAGCTGATTGGCTATGCAGTGTTAGGTGCGCAAAATCCTGCGCGCACCCTGTGGTAACTGGGTTTGTAGGAAAAGGACTAAGTGCAGTTCCATCGCTTGCTGAATGTTTTGGGCATGACTAAGGTTCGAGGGCTTCGCAGGAAATTGCGAACTAAAGATCGCTGGCTGTCACGCAGTACTTGCGTGGTTAGTTGGTTTTTTTGTGGGTTTTTAGTTGTGTGTGGTGGCAAATGGTTTGTTCGGATGATCGGTATGATTATTATCTGGAAGTTGCGCGATCACCCTGTACGCAAACAAGTTTTGCGGGCAGCGATATGCGCTTTTCGAGTGAATATGAAGTGCTGGAGTCCGAGCTGGCCAAGGCACACTCGATTCATGCCGGCAGCCAGCCCGACTGGCACAAGGTGCTGGAAACCAGCGAGAACCTGCTGCGCCATCAGTCCAAGGATCTGCGGGTGGCTGTGTGGCTGACCTGGGCATTGCACCAGCGTGAATCCTACCCGGGGCTGCTGGCGGGGCTCGGGTTGTTGCGCTACCTCTGTGAGCATCAGTGGTCGGTGCTCTACCCGGAAAAACCGCGCACCCGCGGTGCCGCATTCGGATGGCTGGTGTTGCGCCTCGAGCCGCTGTTCACGCAGGGCCTGGCGCTCCAGAACCAGCAGCCTTTGTTCCGCGCCTTGCTGGAGCACCTGGTGCATCTGGATGAGCTTTGGGCCGAGCACCTCGGGGATGATGCGCCGCTGCTGTTGCCTGTTCGCAGGCAATTGGCGCAGCGATTGGAGCGGGCAGCGCAGGACGATACCCCGGTGGCGGGATTGAGCGGAGTTATCGAGCAAGTCAAGCAGGCCGCCAGCCAATTGCGCAAGTCCGAAGCGGCGGTGGAGAGCGAAAAGGACGCACACAAGGTGCTCCGTACCTTGCAGGAGCAGGCCCGCCCACTCTGTGCCTGGTGGCTGCGCCAGAGCGCCACCGACCTGCGTGCGTTGCGTTTGAGTCGGACACTGGCATGGCTGGCACTTGCCAGCTACCCGAATGCCGATAACGAGCAGGTGACCGCGTTGCGCGGGCCCGCTCCCGACAAGCTCAAACGTTATCAGGAGCGCTTTGCACAAGGCCATCACGCAGACCTGGTGCTTGAACTTGAGGCCAGTCTTGCCGGGGCGATGTTCTGGTTCGATGGTCTGCGCATGCTCTGGGAATGCCTGGAGGTCCTGCAGGCCGACCTGGCCATGACCGAGCTGGAAGTGACCTTCGCGCTGTTGCTGCAACGCTTGCCGGACCTGCCGGAGTTTCGCTTTCACGACGGCGCACCCTTTGCCGACGCAGCCACTCGCGACTGGATCTCCCAGCAGGTTGTCCGTCACCTGCACCGGTCCGAATTACCCGCAGCAGTGATCGATGCGAACGCCGAGCCCTGGGCGACCGCGTTGCAGGCGTTGACACCGCGGCTGCGTCAGGACGGACTCAAGTCTGCCATTCGAGAACTCAAGCAAGGCATGCAGGCCGCGCGCAGTGATCGCGCACGTTTTCATTGGCGGCTCGCCCAAGCGCGTCTGTGCATACAGGCGGGCAAGCATGAGCTGGCGAAGATCCAGCTCGAACAGCTTGACCATGAACTGCAACGCATGGGCCTGGAGCGCTGGGAGCCGGAGCTGGCCCTGGAAGTGACGCAGCTCCTGCACCGCTGTTGCGACCTGCTGCCACAAAACCATGCCGTGCGCGAACGCAAGGAAGACACCCATCGCAGGCTGTGCCTCTTCGATCTGGAAGCGGTACTTGAATAGGCTTTCGAGCCACTTGAAAAAGGAGAGACACCATGGCCAAAGAAGGTTCGGTAGCCCCCAAGGAACGTATCAACATCACGTTCAAACCCGCCATCGGCGGGGCGCAGGAAGAAGTCGAGCTGCCATTGAAACTGTTGGTGCTGGGCGATTTCACCCAGCTTGAGGATGTGCGCAAGCTCGAAGATCGCAAGCCCATCGCAATCGACAAGAACACCCTGGATGACGTGTTGGCCAAGCAGGCATTGAGCTTGACGTTGAGCGTGCCCAACCGTTTGCAGGAGGAGGCGGGCGTCGACGAGTTGGCCATTCAGGTACGCATCAACGGCATGAAGGATTTCAACCCTGCGAACCTGGTGGAGCAGGTACCCGAGTTGCACAAGCTGATGGCCCTACGTGAGGCACTCGTGGCGTTGAAGGGGCCATTGGGCAACACCCCGAGCTTTCGCAAGGCTATCGAGCAAGCCCTGGCCGACGACGAGTCCCGGGCACGGGTACTGGCGGAACTAGGGCTGGACAGCCCCGACGCCTGACATTTTCCAGTAAAAGGACACTGACCCCATGACGACACAACCGCATTCGCTGCCGGCACAACCTGCTGATCAGCACAGCATCCTCGATAACATCGTTGCCCAGACATTGCTGAGCGCCGACGACGACGCCTATGACATTGCCAAGCGCGGTGTATCGGCGTTCATCGAAGAGTTGATCAAGCCCCAGAACCGTGGCGAGCCCGTCAAGAAACGCCTCGTCGACCGGATGATCGCCGAGATCGACACCAAGCTCAGCCTGCAGATGGACGAGATACTCCACCATCCCGACTTCCAGGCGCTGGAAGCGTCCTGGAAGGGGTTGCAACTGCTGGTCGATCGCACCAACTTTCGCGAGAACATCAAGATCGAACTGCTGAACGTCTCCCGGCAAGACCTGCTGGAAGATTTCGAAGACTCGCCGGAAGTGACCCAGTCCGGGTTGTACAAGCACATCTACAGTGCGGAATACGGGCAGTTTGGTGGCCAGCCGGTGGGCGCAATTATCGCCAACTACTTCCTGTCCCCCAGCGCCCCTGATGTAAAGCTGATGCAGTACGCCGCCAGTGTGGCCTGCATGGCCCATGCGCCATTTATCGCAGCCGCCGGGCCGGCGTTCTTCGGCTTGGAAAGTTTCACCGGTTTACCCGACCTCAAGGACCTGAAGGATCACTTCGAAGGCCCGCAATTTGCCAAATGGCAGAGCTTTCGCCAAAGCGAAGATGCGCGCTACATCGGCTTGACCGTGCCGCGATTCCTGCTGCGCACGCCCTATGATCCGCTTGAGTGTCCAGTCAAGACCTTTGCCTACCAGGAAAACGTGGTCAACAGTCACGAGCACTACCTGTGGGGCAACACGTCCTACGCCTTCGCCACGCGCCTGACTGACAGTTTCGCGCGGTTCCGCTGGTGCCCGAACATCATTGGCCCGCAAAGCGGTGGAGCGGTGGAAGACTTGCCGTTGCATCACTTCCAGAGCATGGGGGAAATCGAAACCAAGATCCCCACCGAAGTACTGGTGTCCGACCGTCGTGAATACGAACTGGCGCAAGAAGGCTTCATCGCCTTGACGATGCGCAAGGGCAGTGACAACGCGGCGTTTTTTTCCGCCAGCTCGGTGCAAAAGCCGAAACACTTCGGGCTCAGCCCCGAGGGCAAGGAAGCCGAGCTGAATTACCGCCTGGGCACCCAGTTGCCATACATGATGGTGGTCAATCGCCTGGCCCATTACCTCAAGGTCCTTCAGCGTGAGCAATTGGGTTCATGGAAGGAGCGCACCGACCTGGAGCTCGAACTCAATAAATGGATTCGCCAGTACGTGGCCGACCAGGAAAACCCCAGCGCTGAAGTCCGTGGGCGACGTCCCTTGCGGGCGGCACGCATCGTCGTCAGTGATGTCGAGGGTGAGCCCGGCTGGTACCGCGTCAACCTGAGTGTGCGACCGCATTTCAAGTACATGGGCGCTGATTTCACGCTATCCCTCGTCGGCAAGCTCGACAAAGAATGAGCAAGGACCAGGAAGTGCGCGGTTATCGAAGCCTGTTCGAGCGCCTCGAGCGTCCGGCGGCAACCCCCGCCAGTAGCGTGACATCTGTCGCGAACCACCTGGGGAAAATGCTCAGTATCCGTGCCGGCAGCGTTCAGACATTGCCGGACTACGGTATGCCCGACCTCAATGATATGAATCAGAGCCTGCATGAATCACTGAGTCAGTCACGTCTGTTGATCGAGCGCTTTATCCGAGCGTACGAGCCGCGCTTGAAGCAGGTAAAAGTGATGATGTTGCCACGGGATCATGACCCGCTGGCGCTTGCGTTCGCTATCGAAGCCACCCTGGTGGTCAAGGGTGTCGCTCAACCGGTGGTGTTTACCGCGCGGCTCTCTGATTCCGGCCGGGTAGAGGTCATGCCTGATGACCTTTAACCGTTACTACCAGAGCGAACTCAGTGCACTGCGACAGCTCGGTCGACGTTTCTCCGAGCGCAATCCGGCGCTTGCTCCCTTTCTTGCGGAGGCGGGTCAGGACCCGGACGTAGAGCGGTTACTGGAAGGCTTTGCGTTTCTCACCGGGCGCTTGCGCCAGAAACTGGATGACGAGCTTCCAGAGCTGACGCATTCGCTGATGCAGTTGCTCTGGCCCAACTACATGCGTCCATTGCCGGCGTTCAGCATCCTGCAGTTCGATCCGCTGAAACACTCAGGCCCTGGTGTGTGGGTCGCGCGCGATACACCGGTTGAAAGTGTCGCAGTCAATGACGAACGATGCCGCTTTCGTACCTGCTACGCCACTCAGGTTCTGCCGTTGCAGCTGAGTGCGCTGGACTACAGCGCCCAGGCTGAGCGGGGCAGTTTGAGCCTGCGCCTGGAGATGAGTGCAGAAGGCAACTTCAGTGAGTGGAACGTCGATCAGCTACGTCTGCATCTGGCGGGGGATCGCTACATCAGCCAGGCGTTGTACCTGAGTCTGTTGCGTCATCTGGAGGGTATCGAGTTGCTGCCTTTCGGTCGGGATGGCTTTCCGGTCAGTGGGGAGGATGGGCAGGCGATATCGCTGCGTCTGGAGGCCGATCAGGTTCAGCCGGTAGGGTTCAGCGAGGAGCAGGCACTGATTCCGTATCCAGCGAATACTTTTGGCGGCTATCGCCATCTGCAGGAGTACTTTGCTTTTCCCGACAAGTACCTGTTTGTCGACGTGGGAGGGTTGGGAGTACTGCACCGATTACCTGGCGAACTGCTCAAGCAGGTGTGCGGCGTAGTGATGCGCTTCCGATTGGGCAGGCCATGGCGAGAACCCGGGCAGCCCACTCTGGATAACGTGAAGCTGTACTGCACCCCCATCGTCAACCTGTTCAAGCATGACGCGGTACCTATCCGCCTGGACGGAAAACAGGACGAATACCTGCTGATCCCTGGTGAGTACTCACGTGGTAACGCCAGTGTATTTTCCGTAGACAGCGTCACGGGTTGGCACCCCGGAGGGCTGGGGTATCAGGCCTACGTGCCCTTTGAATCCTTCGAGCATGAGGGGGATACCGCGCGTTCCCAGGGACCGGCGAGTTACAGCATTCGCCAGCGGCCATCGGCGCAGCACACCGGGCTGGATACCTGGCTCGGGTTGGGCAGCGGTCTGGAGCTGGATCAGCAGACACTGTCGATCGAGCTGACGTGCACCAATCACAACCTGCCTCGACAGTTGCAGATCGGCGACATCAACCAGCCTTGCGAGCAGACGCCGCAAGGGCTGTCGTTTCGGAATATCTGCGCACCGACAGCCAGTTTTATTCCGCCTCTGGACCGGGACTTTCTCTGGCGGCTGATCAGCAACATGTCGCTCAACTACCTGTCGCTGACCGACATCCATGCCTTGAAAGTGATCCTCGAAACCTACGATTTGCCGCGCTACCACGATCGCCAGGCGCAGAAGGTCAGCGAGCGGCGATTGGGCGCGATGCGCTCGGTCAGCCACACAGCAGTCGACCAATTGTTCCACGGCTTGCCGATTCGAGGGTTACGCATTGACTTGACCATCGATCCCCAGGGCTTCCTGGGGGAGGGCGAGGTGTTTGTGTTCGCCTCGGTGCTCAACGAATTCTTCGCGCTGTACGCCAGCCTCAACGCTTACCACGAACTTAGAGTCATCAGCACACAAGGAGACGTGTACCTATGGTTACCACGGATGGGCCAGCAGCCCCCGCTTTGACACAACTGACCCGGGTCATCCGTGAGTACTCGCTATTTCAGGCGGTCCTGCGGGTCATCAAGCGTCTGCGCGATGCCCATCCGTTGCTGGATGACGACACGCTGTACGACTTGCTTGAGTTCCAGGCCAACCCGGGCCTGGGTTTTCCCGGTCACGATATCGACCGGGTGGCGTTTTTTATCGAGCACGGCCAGTTGCGTGCGCGTTTGCGTCTTAACGTACTGGGCCTGTGTGGCGCGGGTTCGCCATTGCCAGCGTTTTACGCTGAGCAGGCGTGCGCCGATGACTTGGGTGGCAACGCAACCCGGGATTTCCTCGACGTGTTCCATCACCGTCTGCAACGGCTGATGCTGCCGATCTGGCGCAAATATCGCTATCGGGCGTGTTTCCAGGCAGGCGCCCGTGATGCCTTCTCCGAGCAGATGTTTGCGTTGATCGGGTTAAGAGGGCCGCAGGTCCGCAGCGCCACGCAACTGAACGGCAAGCGACTGTTGCCCTACCTGGGGTTGCTCAGCCTGCGGGTGCATTCTGCGGTCTTGATCGAGACGGTGCTGCGTTACTACTTCAAGCACCGCCGTTTGTTCGTCGAGCAATGGGTCCTGCGCAGCGTGGGCATCGCCAAATCACAGCGAAATCGGCTTGGCGCCGCCAACAGCACCCTTGGCCATGACCAGGTGCTGGGCAGCCAGGTGGCTGATCGCAACGGCAAGTTCAGGGTGCATCTGCAGGGGTTGGGGTGGGACCGATTCCATGGTTTTTTGCCGACCGGCGCGGACTACCCGCTGCTGTGTTCGTTGGTGCGCCTGACGGCGCGGGACCCTTTGGACTATGACGTGCGTCTGGTCATGGCCAAGGAAGAGATCCGGCCGCTGCACATCGGCGAACACAACGTCTGCCGCCTCGGCTGGACCAGTTGGCTGGCGCATGAAAGCGCCGACGGTGTGGTCATTGTGCCAGGCAACGCTTATTAGGGATGAATCAGGATGATGACTGTGGACCTGCAACAACTTATCCAGGCATTGACCCCCCAGGCCCGCAGAGACCTGGAGCGTTCCGCCGAGCGCTGCGTCATGCGCGGCGGCAGGGAAGTGCTGGTGGAAGACCTGCTGTTGACCCTGCTCGAGCATCGCGATGGCCTACTGGTGCGGGCGCTGAAGGATGCCGGTATTGAAACCGCAGAACTGCAAGCCACGCTGCAACCCAAGGGGGAGGCCAGTGCGTCACGCAATCCGGTGTTTGCCCAGGCACTGGTGCAATGGCTGCAACAGGCTTCGATGGTTGCTCATTTGGAACTGCGACACATTGAAATCGATCACGGCGCCCTGTTGCTGGCGCTCTTGCGCCATCCGCGGCAGCACGCGGGCAGCGCCTATCAGGTTTTTCTGAGCCGGCTGGATGCACAGCGTGTGCAGGCGTTCGTGTCGGGTCAGGCGCCTCGTACAGACCCTGCGCCGCAGGGCGAATCAATGCTGGAGCGCTTCACTCACGACCTGACACGCCAGGCCCATGAAGGGCGTATTGACCCGGTGTTATGTCGTGACGTTGAGATCGGCCAGTTGATCGACATACTCATGCGTCGACGCAAGAACAACCCAATCCTGGTCGGTGAAGCCGGAGTGGGCAAGACAGCCGTTGTCGAAGGCCTCGCGTTGCGTGTGGCCACTGCACAGGTGCCCGAGTCTCTCAGGGAGGTGCGGCTACTGACCTTGGACATGGGCCTGCTCCAGGCCGGCGCCAGTATCAAAGGCGAGTTCGAGCGACGCCTGAAGGGTGTGATCGATGAGGTCAACGCCGCGGTGAAACCGGTGATCCTGTTTATCGATGAAGCGCACACGCTGGTGGGGGCGGGTGGGCAGGCGGGTGCGTCCGATGCCGCCAATCTGCTCAAGCCGGTGCTGGCTCGCGGCAAGTTGCGCACCATCGCTGCAACGACCTGGACGGAATACAAGAAATACTTTGAAAAAGACCCGGCATTGGCGCGGCGTTTCCAGCCTGTTCGGGTCGGAGAACCCAGCGTCGAGCAAGCGATCTCGATCCTGCGCGGATTAGTCCCGGTGTATGAGCGCAGTCATGGTGTTTACGTGCGCGACGATGCGGTGGTCGCGGCGGCGCAGATGAGCGCCCGTTACTTGGCCGGGCGTCAGTTGCCCGACAAGGCGGTAGATGTGCTGGATACCGCTTGCGCTCGTTTGAGCACTCGCCGGGAGACCGCGCCTGAGGCGTTGCAACACCTTTATGCAGAACAGGCGGCGGGGGCGCGGCAGCGTCAGGCATTGAGCCGAGACCGGGACGAAGGCTTTCCCGTGGACGAACAGACCTTGCACGCGCTGAACCTGCGGATGGAGGCGCTGGACGGCGAGCGCCTGGACCTCGAGCAACGCTGGCTTGCACAGCAGCAAACCACGCAGCAGGTGTGCCCCCGCCTGGTGGCTCAGGTCATCAGTGCATGGACGGGGATCCCGGTTGAACAACTGGCACTTGAGCACAGTGAACAGGTACTGGGTTTTGCCGATGCGCTGCGCCTGCGCATTCTCGGCCAGGAGCAAGCGGTGCAGGCCCTGGACCGCAACCTGCGTGCCGTTGCTGCGGGGCTCAACAAGGCTGATGCGCCGGTCGGCGTATTCCTGCTGGTCGGCCCCAGTGGCGTGGGCAAGACTGAGACGGCGCTGGCCATTGGCGACCTGCTGTATGGCGGTGAGCGCTTCGTCACCACCCTCAACATGTCGGAGTTCCAGGAAAAACATTCCCTGTCTCGGTTGATTGGCGCACCGCCCGGTTATGTCGGTTTTGGCGAGGGCGGCGTGTTGACGGAAGCTGTGCGCCAACGCCCGTATTCGGTAGTGCTGCTCGATGAGGTCGAGAAGGCCGACCCAGAAGTGTTGAACCTGTTCTACCAGATTTTCGACAAGGGCCTGGCCAATGATGGAGAAGGGCGGGAAATCGACTTTCGCAACACGCTGATCCTGATGACGTCCAACCTGGGCAGTGAGCGCATCGGGCAATTGTGCGCAGGTGGCGAACGACCTGACGTGCGAACGCTGCATGAGGCGATCCTGCCGCAATTGCGGGACCACTTCAAAGCCGCGTTATTGGCCAGGATGCGTGTCGTGCCGTATTACCCGGTCACGGGTGACGTCCTGCATGACCTGGCAAGGCTCAAGCTCGAACGCCTGGGGCAACGCTTGAGTCTGCGCAGTCTTGCATTCAGTTACACGTCGGAGCTGGTTGAACACATGGCCGAGCGGTGCGCCCACGATGACAGTGGCGCGCGTTACGTCGATCAATGGATCGAGCTGCATTTGTTGCCGCAGGTGGTCGATCGGCGGTTGCAAGCCATGGCCCGAGGTGAGCCTGTGTCACAGGTCCATGCCCGGCTGGCGGCTAACGGCGTTCCAACCTGTGAGTTCAGCCAATGAGAGAGGATCGGCTGCTCACCCTGCTGCCCCGTTCGGCGGTCTGTGTCGATGCGCTGCTTGACGGGTTCATCCGCCTGGGCAGCGCGGACGACGCAGCCACTCTCCCCGGTTTGTGTGTCGCCGCAGCGGCGCGACTGAGCGAGTGTGACCTCAGCCAATGGTACTGGCGCAACGAATCCACTGGCCGGCTTGAGTTGATCGCCCAGCATTTGCACGGCATGCCTTGCCCTGGCGATCCGGCCTGTACCAAGGATTTCCAGCATGAACAGGTGCTGCACTACGTGCTCAACCAGCAAACTGCCCTTAGCCTGGAAGAACACTCAGGCAGCATGTACGAGTACGGTTTCCTGCCGGTCATGGGGGCCCCCTGGCAAGCGTTGTCATGTGTGCCGTTGTTTGACCGAGGCAAGGGCATCAAGGGGGTACTGCTGTGTGCCAGCCAGCATCGGAAAAACCTGCAGGGCTACACCGCCGCCTTGAGCCAGTTGGGCAGCCTTGCCTTGATGCAGCGCGCTTTACTGCAGTGTCAGTGTGCCACTGGATGTGTTGCCCAGCCCCAGGCTTACATGCCGGCGCCACGTTCAGCGTACGGGTTGATCGGCAGCAGCCTGGCTATGGACGAGACGTATCGTTTGATCGGCAAGGTCCTGCATACCCCCTACACCGTGTTACTGCGTGGCGAGACCGGTACAGGCAAGGAGGTCGTGGCGCGGGCGATCCATTCTGCGGGGCCGCGCAGGAGCAAAGCATTTGTGGTGCAAAACTGTGCGGCGTTTCCCGAAGGGCTGCTGGAGAGTGAGCTGTTCGGTTACCGCAAAGGTGCTTTCACAGGGGCCGAGCGTAACCACGCCGGGCTGTTTGACAGCGCGGACGGCGGCACGCTGCTCCTCGACGAAATCGGTGATATGCCGCTGTCGCTGCAGGCTAAATTGCTGCGGGTCTTGCAGGAGGGCGAAGTGCGTCCGTTGGGCGCCAGTACGGCCCACAAGGTGGATGTACGCATCATCGCCGCCACCCACCGTGACCTCGCCACCATGGTCGCCCAAGGCAGTTTTCGCGAGGACCTTTACTACCGGCTTGCGCAGTTTCCCATCGAACTGCCGCCCCTGCGTGAGCGTGACGGCGATGTGTTGCTGTTGGCGCGGGAGTTCGCGCATCAAGCCTCTGCTGACCTCGGGCGTGTGCCGGTGGAATGGTCGAGTGCAGCCCTTGATCAACTCTCGGGTCACGCCTTCCCCGGCAATGTCCGCGAACTCAAGTGCATGGTGGAACGTGCGGTGCTGCTCTGTGACGACGGTGTGATCCTGCCGGCACACCTGTCCTTGCCGGTGCCGGCTGCCACCGGGCCAGTCGATGCGACGCTGCGCCAACGCCTGGAGCGGGTAGAGCGGGTATTCCTGATCGATTGCCTGCACAAGAACCGTGGCAATCGCACCCGTACCGCTCGTGAGTTGGGCGTTGCGCGGCGCACGCTGCTTTACCGCCTGGCGCGCTTGAAAATCCCCGTGGGGGACGCCCGCGAGGAGTGTTGAGCAGGGAACGTGCGGGCCGCTTATTTTCATGGGAGATACCTGATGCCTTTTCATCCGTGGCAAGCCCTGGTGCTTGCGCTGTGTTTGTTGAGTGGCTGTAACGCCAATTATGTCTTTGATGACGCCGACTACCGTCCGTTGGGTGACCCCCACGCGACTCGTCGTGGGCACTGAACAGGGGGCTGCTGTCATGCAATTGATGTTTGAACTCTGTAGCACCGCAAACGGGGAGCCGCCTGAGCGCAAGACATTTGACGGTGTCGGTGGCGTGATCGGACGTGGGTCGGGTTGTGACTGGGTGCTCCCGGATGCCAACCGTCTGATTTCCAGTCACCACGCTCTGGTCAGTTTTAGAGAGGCCCGCTATTTCCTGACGGATATCAGCAGCAACGGTATCGGTGTGTCGGGCAGTATGGAGCGCCTGTGCAAAGGACAGGCACGGCTCATCAGTGACGGCGATGTGTACCAACTGGGGTTGCTGGATATCCGTGCCCGCCTGGTGTTGCAGGCAGGGCAGGGTTTTGCTCGGCAAGACACGATTCCAGACGACGCGTTCCTGGGGCTGGATCCTGTCGACGCATTGGATCGCGAGGTACGGCTCGGCAATTCCTCGGCAGAGCTGGACGCGTTGGGCACAACGCCACAGGCACCTTTCGAAACCTTGCGTCAGGGCACGGTGGAGCACGATCACCTGGTCGTGCCGCAATGGGCTGAGCCGGCCAGAGACGTCGTGTCACCTGGCCCTGTCACACCACCACCTGCAACCTCGGAAGCATTCTGGGCGCAGTTCGCCCACGCATTGGGCATGCAGGTGGACGCGCTTGATACGCCGGGGCGCGAAGCCCTGGCGATCAAGGTGGCGGGCCTGTTCAGGCAAACCCTCGCAGGGTTGCAGCAAAGCGTGCGAACCCGCGATGAACTCAACAGTGAGGTCCACGGCTTACTGGCGGTTCCGCTGCTCAATACCCGCAACCCGTTGAAAGACTGTGCCGACAACCATGCCGCCCTGGAGTTTTTGCTCGGCGCCGATGAATCCTGTCAGTTCTCTGCCGAGCAAGCGGTCGATCAGGCGTACCGAGACTTGCAGGTTCATCAACTGGCTCTGGTCGTGGCCTGTCGGGCTGCCATACGCGGTGCATTGGCGGCCTTTGCGCCTGGGCACTTGCTGCTGCGCTTCGAACGTGACGGCAAGTCATCCAGGTTCTTCAGCGATGGCGCCCATTGGCGGGCCTACCAACGTCATTATCGGCGACTGACTGAGGACGAGCCCCTGGATGAGCAGGTGCTGCGTCATGATTTTTGCAAAGCCTACGAGGAGCAGGTACGCCTGGTCTCCACCCTTCACGCGGGGTACGCAGGATGATTGGCCGGTCTCGGATCGCGGTTTCATTCACGCTGCTACTGCTGGGGTTGCTGGCGGGATGCAGCACCCTTTCACCTTTTTCCACCCTGACCAAGCTGGACCTGACTCTGACGGCCAGCGACGAGGTCAATCCCGACCTTCACGGCCGCCCCTCGCCAGTGGTGGTGCAATTGCTGGAGCTGCGGCATCCGGTGGCCTTTGAAAACGCCGATTTCTTCAGCCTCTACGGCCGGGCCGAGCAGGCACTGCCCAAGGATTGGGTCAGCGGCGAGGAACTGGAACTGCGTCCCGGCGAACGGCTGGCGCTCAAGCTGAGTGTCGAGCCGCGCAGTCGCTATGTCGGCGTGCTGGCGGCCTATCGTGACTTGCCCCATGTGCAATGGCGATGGGTGCTGCCTTTGGCTCCCGGACAGTTGACCCGTGCCGACATCGTGCTGGACCAGACGGGTATCCGGATGGCGGCACCTCAACCTGACAGGACGGAGGACTGAGATGCAGATCCACAACGTTATCTGGCAAGAGGGCATGCTGCTGAGGCCCCAACACTTGCAGCACAGCGACCGCTACTACCATCGGCAACTCAACCACACCCGGCTGCTGAGCAGTGATGCCTGGGGTTTCCTGAGCCTGGAAGTCGATGTGCAGTACCTGAACCTGGGCAAGATTGTGGTGAACCAGGCCACCGGAGTGCTACCGGACGGCAGCCTGTTCGAGCTGAGCGGCACCCTGGAACCGCTGATGTTGCAGGTGCCTGCCAATGCAGGCAGACAGGCTGTGTACCTGGCGCTGCCGTTGGCGACCGACAATCAGGTTGAGGTGCGCTCGAAGGAGCAACGCGATGTCCTGGCGCGCTATGTTGCCTGTGATACAGAAATCGGTGACTCCACTGCCGGGGTCGACTCCCGTTGCCAGATCAAATGCGCGCGCCCGGACTTGCGCCTGATGCTGGGTGAGCCGCCCGGTGACGCGTTCTACGTGAAACTCCAGGTTGCCCGGGTGGTGGATTCGACCCAGGACGGCGGCGTGAGGCTGGATGCGGATTTTGTACCAACGTTTATCTACCTTCAGGGCTCGGGGTATGTGGCGTCTTGCATCAACGAAGTCACCAGCCTGCTGGCGACCCGTGGCGATGCGATTGCAGCGCGCATCCAGGGAAACGGCGCTAGCGCCAGCGCACAGGTCGGCGACTTTTTGATGCTGCAGTTGATCAATCGTGCGGAATTGAGATTGCGTCACTACCTGAGCCAGACCCAGGTGCGGCCGGAGGTGGTGTATCGGGAGCTGCTGTCGATTTTCGGTGAGCTGTGCACCTTTTCCAACGACAGCAAACGGGTGCAATTTCCGGCGCAATACCGGCATGGCGATCAGGGCGCGAGCTTTCGTGGATTGATGGAAGGCCTTCGTGCGGCGCTGTCGCTGGTGTTGGAACAGCAGGCGGTCGAGTTGACGCTGCAACCACGGCAGTACGGGGTGCTGGTATGCCCGGTGAGCGACCTCAAGTTACTCGGTACGGCCACCTTCATCCTGGCGGCCACTGCCCAGTGCGATACGGAGGAACTACGTCATCGACTGCCGGCCCATCTCAAGATCGGACCGGTGGAGCGTATCCGCGAACTGGTCAACCTGCAGCTGGCCGGGATCAAGGTCAAGCCGTTGCCGGTAGCGCCGCGGCAGATCCCGTTTCACGCCGGCAAGACCTATTTCATGCTCGAACTCAGCCCCCGTGACATTGCGCAGTTGGAGCAATCAGGTGGTTTCGCCTTCCACGCCAGCGGCGAGTTTGCCGAGCTGGAACTCAACTTCTGGGCTATCAGGAACTGACGTCATGACTATGGACAGTGAATACCCGCAAGACGAAAGAACCGTGTTGCTTGACCGTGAGGGTCTCGGACCGGCGCACGCAGCCGTTACGGACTTCCCGTCGCCGCCACGCTTCGAGCAACTGGAAGACCGCATGATCTATTGCGCCCAGATGCAAGGCATACGGCACTTCAAGAGTGGCCCCAACGTGCTGTTGACCGCGGCCTGGGAACTCTTGCTGCAAGTGGTCCAACTCAAGGCCAGCCCGGGCCGGGAAAGCCTGCCGGCACTCAATGAGGAGTTTTCCTCGGGCATCAACGCGTTCGAGGCCTATGCCTTGTATCTGGGGGCCGAGAACAGTCAGGTGATGTCGGCGCGTTACGTACTGTGCAGTGTCATTGATGAAGCCGTGGTCACTACGCCGTGGGGCGGCCGTAGCGACTGGTCGAAGACCAGCCTGCTCAGCCGTTTCCACAACGAAACTTTTGGCGGTGAAAAATTTTTCCAGCTGCTTGAGCGTTTGTCCCGTGACCCCGTCAAGCATGTGGCCCTGCTGGAATTGATGTACCTGTGCCTGTCCCTGGGGTTCGAAGGCCAATACCGTGTCATGGAACGGGGAAGGGCGCAGCTCGAAACTGTACACGACGCGGTGTATCGCCAGATCAGGCATGTGCGCGGTGATCAGCCGCCGTTAACCCTTGTATCCGGCGCCGGCGTGACCTCTCAGGCACGGATACGCATTGTCTCGGCTACCTGGGCCGCAGCCTGCGTGCTGGCGTGTCTGCTGGTGGTGTATTCGGGGTTCGCCTGGATGCTGGGCCAGGAGCGCAGGGCGACGTTGCACGCTTTCCAATCTTCGCTGGCGGAGCCGTCTCGGACGCCCTTGTAACGCTGGGAGCAATGAATGAACGCATTCTTCAGACGCGTGGGCAAGGTGCTGCGCGAGAGTTGGGTATGGAGCCTGTTGTTGGTGCTGGCCGGTGCGCTGCTGGTGTGGTTTGTCGGGCCGTTGCTGGCGGTAGACGACTACCGTTTCTGGCAGGGTTCGACGGCCCGTTTGTTGACCATCAGCGCAATGCTGCTGTCATGGGGGTTGGCGATGGTGGTTGTGGGGGCACGTCGCTCCGCGCGTTTGGATCAGCCTGGGCAGCTGGAACATCTTCAGCAGCAGGGGTTGATCAATGACGAAGTGGTGCAGGTGCGCAGGCGCTTCAAGGAAGCGCTGCAGACGTTGAAAACCTCACACCGCTACGGCGAGCGCAGTGAGCGTTCGCGCCAGGAACTGCCCTGGTTCCTGTTGATTGGCGAGCAGGGCAGCGGCAAGACCGACTTGCTGGCCGCTGCCGGGTTGCCGGCGGCGCTCGACCGGACGCACGCGATGCCGCCAGGCGCCACCTCTTACTGTGACTGGTGTTTTGCCGACGACGCGGTGGTGGTCGAGATGGCCGGTCGATACCTGAGCCAGACCGACCACAGTGTCGATGCAGCAGGATGGTCGACAATGCTGGACATGCTCAAGTCATGGCGCAGGGCACGGCCGCTCGATGGCGTGGTGGTGACGCTGTCAGTCGATACGCTGTTGCGCAGCAACGAACACGACCTGGAGCTTCACGCGCGCCATGTGCGTAACCGCTTGCAGGACATCCAGCAGTCACTGCAGGTAGATGTGCCGGTTTATCTGGTGCTGACGCAGCTTGATCGGCTGGCCGGGTTTGCCGAGTTCTTTGATGCGCGGCAGGGCGATGCCGCAGAAGGCTGGCTGGGTGAGCGCCTGGTGTCAGGCATGGCAGGCACTGATACCGCCGAGGTGCGCGAAACATTCGACGCCTTGTTGCAACGTGTGGGTGCCGAGCTGATCCCGCGTTTGCATCAGGAGCGCAACCTTGAGCGCCGAGGCCGCATGCTGGGCTTTCCTCAGCATCTCGCTCGTCTGGGCGAGTTCGTCTGCCTGTTTATCGAGAGTGCGTTTTCCGCCCATTGCTACCAGCGAATCAACGGCTTGCGCGGGTTCTACCTGACCTGTGCGAAGACAGGTGATGTGCGTGCCCATTTTGCCCAGGGCCTGTTCAATCGGGTGATTTTTGCCGAGGCCGGTCTTGCCGGGCTGCGTACCCCGGAGCGACAGCGCATACGTCGACGCCACGGGTTGATGGCGCTGGCCGCCTCATTGGTTGTGGGTACGGCCGGGGCGCTGTGGGCGCACAGTTACGCATTCAACTATCAGCGGCTGGTGCAACTGCGGGAGCTGATCAACCCCAAGCCTGTAGGCCAACCCGAAGCGGACGCCAGCCTGGCGTTGCTCGCGCTGTTGGACAGTCGCCTGGCGGCCACGGAGGTGTTTCCACCGGCGGCGCAGGTACCTTGGGTTGAGCGGGGCGGCTTGTATCAGGGCGAGTTGAGTCGGCCATCATTGAACAGCGCCTACGAACAAGCCCTGCATCAGCAATTGCTCCCCTACGTGACCCTGCGGCTCGAACAACAGGTACGTGACAGCCTGGGTGATCGCGAGCAGTTGCTGGACAGCCTTCGCGCTTACTTGATGCTCAACCTGCCCGAGCGACGTGATAAGGCCTGGTTGGCCGAGCAAGTGGCGGGGCTGCGGACTGTTGGGTACATCGAGGATGCATCGACACACAAACGCCTGAACGAACACGTTGCACGGCTCGTTGAACAGGGTTTTTCGGCCCCGCTGAATGATGAGTTGGTCGCCCAGGCCCGTCTGGTGCTGCGCGGCGAGCCAATGGTAGAGGTGGTCTACCGGACACTGCGCGAGCAAGCGCGGCACCTGGAGCCCTTGCGCCTCGCTGAAAGCCCGGCGTTTTCGAGGGTTGAGCCCCCCATCCCGGGTTTCTATACCCGTAAATACCTGCAGTTTTTCGAGAGCCAGGGGCCACAGTTGGTCAATGCCATCGCCCAGGATAATTGGGTGCTTGGGGAGGCCGCAGACCTCAGTGTCGTGGACTTGCGCAAGCTGATGCTGGCGCTGGAACAGCGTTACTTCAGCGAGTACGCCGACATCTGGAGTGATGCGCTGGGTCGAGTCAGTCTGCTGGAAAGCGACGACCTGAGGCACGATGCGCAGCAGCTTGCGAACTTGACTTCCGCCCAGTCGGCGCTGGTGTTGCTGTTGCGGCAAGTGCGTGAACACACGCGACTGCTGCCGACCCATGAGCGGTTTGGAGCGGTGGGCCAGCAGGTCGCTGAGTTGGGCACGCCGGTGTCTGGCTTGCTCACCCGAGCCTTGCCGCGCCAAACACTGCCGGATACTGCCCGGCGCGCATTGCTGCGTCGTTTCGAGCCCTTGCACCAATTGCTGGATGAAGAGCAGAACCCGACGGCCGAGCTGACCCAGGCCTTGCGCCTGTTGGATGAGTTGCACTTGCAAGTCTCGACACTGAACCGTGACAGTTCGCCCGAGCACGCGGCATTCAAGATGGCCCGGCAACGCATGGATGGACAGCAGCCGCTGTTGGGTAACCTGCGTGACGCTGCTGCTCGCTTGCCGCAGCCGCTCAAGGGCTGGTTGGACGGAATTGCCGAGCAAACCTGGCGCCATCTGCTTGATGACGCCTATGGGTATGTGAACCAGCGTTATCAGAGTGAGGTGTATGGCTTTTATGTGAAGGCGATTCGGCACCGCTACCCCTTCAATGCCGACGCCGGCAGCGATGTTGCCCTGGGTGATTTCCAGTCGTTCTTCAAACCGCGGGGGGTGATGGAGCACTTCTATGACAGCTACCTGCGGCCGTTCGTCAGTGTCGAGGGGAGCCGCTATCGTTTGCGTGGCCTTGAGGGCCGCAGCTTGCCTGTTTCACGTTCGTTGCTCGACCAGCTGACACGCGCGCAGGTCATTCGCCAGGGGTTCTTCAGCGCAGACCAGGGGAATTGGGCCGTTCTGTTCACGCTGGCGCCCTACAGCCTGGACCAGGCCGTCAACCGCGCGACGCTGCGGGTGGGCGATCAGCAATTGGAATACCGTCACGGTCCCATCGTGCCCATGGCGTTCCATTGGCCGAGTGATGCGGACAATGGGCGCAGCAGCCTGGTACTGGAGCGCGGTACCGAGCGACCGCTGGGCATTGAAAAAGACCGGGGAGCCTGGTCGTTGTTCCGGCTTTTCGAACTGATGCAAAACGAGCCGGCCAGCGGCAGGGATGCACAGATACTCAAGGCCGACCTGGCCGGCCTGCGTGCCAACTACCTGCTCACCAGCCAACGCAGCCCCAGCCCGTTCCAGATGGCCACATGGCGCGGCTTCCGCCTGCCGGAGCAGTTGTGAACCGCGCGCACCCTTGGCGAAGTGCTGGCCGCACGGCGCAAGGCAAGCGTCGTGCGCGTAACGAGGATGGGTTCCTCGATTGCCCGCAACGCGGTTGCTGGGCGGTCGCCGATGGAATGGGAGGGCACCATGCTGGGAATGTGGCCAGTCAACGGGTGGTCAGCAGCCTCGCGGCGCTGCCAGGCCAAGGCAGCTTCGACCAGCGGGTCGAGGCCGTCCAACGCTGCCTGCGGGGGCTCGACAGCCAGTTGCAGGCGGCCGATGGCCTGGCACGCGTCATGGGCAGTACGGTGGTTGTCCTGTTGCTTGAGCGCGACCGCGCGGCGTGCGTCTGGGCAGGGGACAGCCGATGTTATCTCTGGCGAGGGCAGCGTTTGTATCAGCTGTCCAGGGACCACTCCCTGCAACAGCAACTGATGGACAAACAGCATGTGAGCCTGGAACTGGCCCGCGCTCATCCAGACGCCCGCGCCTTGACTCGTGCCATTGGCGCCGGAAAACCGCTGAGTCTGGAGATACTGGAACTGCGTCCCCATCCAGGCGATGTGTTCTTGCTGTGCAGTGATGGCTTGTACCAGGGGCTCAGCCACCGGCAACTGGGGCGTGCGATGAATGCCGGCACGCCCGGGCAGGTAGTGGAGCGGTTGTTCAGCGACGTGTTGCGTGGACCTGCGCTGGATGACCTCACTGCGGTGGTGGTGCAGCCATGAACGCCGCAGCCGGTCCGCCGAACCTGCTTGCGGGACGCTACCAGCTGGAGCGAATTCTCGGTTCAGGGGGCATGGGGGTGGTCTATCGTGCCCGGGATCTGCTGCATGAGGCGTTTGGCGAACCGGACGCGCGCGTTGCGCTGAAGTTGTTGGGTGAGACGCTCTGTGCGTCCACCGACGCCCACGTGTTGCTGTACAGCGAGTTCGCCCTGACCCGGAGCCTGCGACATGAACATGTGGTCCGGGCCTTTTCTTTCGAGGTCGACACGGCGCACCAGCTGGCATTCTTCACCATGGAAGTGATGCCCGGCCTGACCCTGGACCGCCTGCTCCCGGAATGCCCGCAAGGGATGGCGTGGCAGGCGCTGCAACCCATCGCCCTGCAACTGCTGGATGCGCTGGCCTACACCCATCGACAAGGAGTGCTGCATGGCGATGTGAAACCGGCGAACATCATGGTGGGGGAGCAGGGGATACGGCTGTTCGATTTTGGCCTGGGGCATGCTGAAGCGCAGGCAAGGGCCGGATTGCCCGGCTTGAGCCGCAGTCGCCTGAATGCCTGGACTCCTGCGTATGCGGCGCCGGAGCTGATGGCCGGAGGGCTTCCCTCACCCCGTGCCGATCTGTACGGGGTTGCCAGTGTGCTCTATGAGTTGGCCGAAGGACGGCGCCCCGGCGAACGTCAGCAGCATCAGCCGCTGCCGAGGCCGAGGCAGTTGCCCAGGCATTGCTGGCCTGCAGTGTCTTCGGCTCTGGCGATGGATCCTGAACAACGCACGGTGTCGGTCGCCGAGTTGCGCGAAGTGCTGGGCTGCGGGCGCCGTGTCTGGTTCCTGGGGTAGTGCGTTAGCCGGGCAGGTCGTGCAGTTGGCAGTACTCGACCCAGCTCAGGCCCGCCATCTGTGCCACCTCCTTGTGTACCTCACGGCGCTGGGCTTCAAAGGCCTCACAGGAATCGGCGGTCAGTTTGAGGGTCAGCTCCCAGGCAAACAGGCCCTGGCGTTCAGCTTGTGCTTCAAAGGCTTCATGCAAGCGTTCGGCGCGGTACTGGGCCAGGGTTTCGCCCCTGGCCTGGGCAGCCAGCGGATTCAGGGTATCCAGTTCGGCGGCGACATCGGGGTGTTCATCGAGGAATCTGTCCAGCGCGCGCTGGTGGTTATCACCGGGTTGTGACAAAGGCTTACTCCAAACACAGGTCAGGGGGAGGGCGGATAGGCGTCATTGAAGCAGATTGAGCGATTGGCCTGGATCATAAAACTCAACTGTTTGGAAAAAACAGGGCCTGGCCTGTTATCCGATTCGGAAATTCACCCAGATGAATGGCAAAAGGCTTTCGCTCATTGGGCCAGGACGTGTAGCGTTAGCCGGTGCTTCCAGCCCTGCCTTGCAGGGACAGTGGGCGATGGGCAGAGGGATGGGTCATGGCGCAAACGCTGTTCAAGCTTTTCTTCACCCAACGCCTGGCTGCGTTGGCCAGCACTGAATCGCTGCGGGCGATCCGCGAAGGGCTGTTGTGGATCCTGCCTTGCCTGCTGGTCTCGGCGGGCTTTCTGATTCTGTCGGAATGTGCTCGCGTCCTTGGCTTCCACCCGCAGGTGGTGGCGTTCCTCGCCGGCCTGCACAACCAGATCAGTTCCGTGATCCCGCTGCTGGTGGCCGCGTCCATCGGTTACATGCTGGCGATCCAGCATCGCCTGCCCCAATTGCCCGTGGCATTCCTGTGCCTGGCCCATGTGGTGGTGGCGACATTCATCCTGCGGGACTACCCCAGGGCCTCGGCCACCTTTGTGCTGTTTATCGCCATTGCCTCGCCGCTGTTGAACGTTCCCGCAATTGCCTGGCTGCACCGCTACCGCTGGACCCGTCTGGTCAACGAAGACCTGGTGGGGCACAACCTGCGGGGCACGATCAATATGGTGCTGCCAGGCGCTATCACTGCCCTGGCATTGGTGGTGGTGCTGTCCTTGTTGCTGCAGATTCCGTATGTGGCGCAGTTGCAAGGCCCCCAGGTGCTGGACGCGCTGGAGTCGCCCTACGGCAGCGGCCTGTTCGTGACCCTGATGAATTCGCTGCTGTGGTTTTTCGGCATCCACGGCGTGTACGCCATGCAACCGCTGTTCGATGTACTGGATCAGGTCGTGGTGCTGAACAGCATGGCCCTGGCGGCGGGCGAGCCGGTCAAATATGTGTTGAACAGTGGCCTGTTGGGCAGCTTTGCGTTTATCGGTGGCTCGGGCGGTGCATTGTGCCTGTTGCTGGCCATCCTGCTGTTCTCCAGGAGCCAGTCCATGCGCTTGTTGGCGGTGGCGAGCCTGCCGCTGTCACTGTTCAACGTCAGCGAGGTGCTGCTGTTCGGCTTGCCGATCATCCTCAACCCGCGTTTGTTCATACCGTTTCTGATCGTCCCGGCGTTGAATGCCATGCTGGCGTTGACGGTGGTGCAGATGGGCTGGGTGTCGCCGGCGGTGGTCAGCGTGCCGTTCACCGCGCCGGTGCTGCTCAATGCCTATCTGAGTACCCACGGCGACCTGGCGGCGGTGGCGCTGCAAGTGGCGCTGCTGGGCCTGGGCACCCTGGTGTACGCGCCGTATGTGCGGGCGATCCATCGCCAGGCCAGTGAAGGGGGCACGGTGTACCTCAAGTCCCTGGACATGACCTTCCGTGGCCTTGAAGAAAAGGGCCGTCTGCGCGAGCTGGACCCGGTACTCGCCTCCCACAAGACCCTGGCGCGCCAGGCCGTGGAACTGAGCCGCATCCAGCAGATCAGCGACTATGAGTTCTACCTTGAATTCCAGCCGCAGGTCTCGACCCGCACAGGCCTGTGCACCGGGTGTGAAGCGCTGATGCGGGCCCGCGACGCCCAGGGCACGGTGCATTCGCCGTGGGAATTCCTGCAATGGCTGGCCCAGGCGCGGTTGATGCCGGATGTGGATGTGTGGGTAGCATCCCAGGCGGTTCGCCAGTACCAGAAGTGGCAGAAACTCGGTTTTTCCCTGCCGATGACCATCAATATTTCCAGCGCGACCCTGACCGACGCCGCCTTCGGCGAACGCCTGGTGGAGATCCTGGCCCAGGCCCATGGGCACGTATCGGTCGAGATCACTGAGGATGCCCTGGTCAGTGATATCCAGGTCACGCGCCAGACTATCCAGAAGCTGCAGGCCATCGGTGCCAAGGTGTATATCGACGATTTCGGCACCGGCTTTTCGGCCCTGAGTTACCTGCACCAGTTCCCGGTGGACTTCATCAAGATCGACCGCAGCTTCGTGGTGGCCCAGCACGACCCCAAGGGCGCCCAGGTGATGACCGGCATGCTGCGCTTCTGTGAGGCGCTGAACCTGGGCGTGGTGGTGGAAGGAGTGGAGACTGCCGAGCAGTTGGCCTTCCTGAATACCGGCGCCGAATTGATTATCCAGGGCTGGTATTTCAGCAAGGCACTGCCGGGCGATCAGTTGGAAGGGTTCGTACGCGAACGCGCCGCCTTGGCGCAGGCTTAATACCCGCGCTGGGTCTGCTCTATCTCCTCGACCAGGCCATCGATCCCGGCCAGGCGCGCGCGATTGTCGTGGTCCCAGGGGTGAAAGCCGGGTTTGAAGTAGTGCAGCCACGGCACCAGCATTCGTGGGAAAACACCCTTCGGCCCATACAGAAACTTCAACATGCGCCAGAAACCCTTGAGGTGCCCACCCGACTTGCGGTCGGCAATCAGCAGGCGCAGGTGAAAGTCGAACACCACCAGCCAGAAGAACACCGTGGTGGTCAGCATGGTGCCGGTGCGCAGCAGATAGCGCTTGGGGCCGGGCTTGATCACGCGGTTCCATACATCGAACGCCACGGCCTTGTGTTCGGTTTCTTCCAGGGCGTGCCAATACCACATCTGCTGATAGCCCTTGAGCGAATTGCCGAAGCGCGACGGGTCGCTCAACAGGATTTCGGCCAGCATCGCCGTGTAGTGTTCAAGGGCAATGGTCACCGCCAGGTTGAAGGACGCAGGCAGGTGTTTTTTCTGCCAGTCGAGGATGAACTTCAAGCGCCGGTCCAGCGTATGTGCCGGCAACCCGGCGGCTTGCAGCAAGTCGTTGTAGGCCACGTGTTCGCGGCTGTGCATGGCCTCCTGGCCGATGAACCCCTGGATCTCTTTTTTAAGCGCAGGCTCGTCGATGTCCTGGCGATAGTGGCGCACGCTGTCCATGAAAAACAGCTCGCCCTGGGGAAACAGCAGCGACAGGGCATTGAAGAAATGGGTGATGAACGGGCCCTGTTCATGCCAGTCCTTGATGCGCTCGGCGGGCAGGGCGAAATGGATGTCACGGCGGATCGGCAACATAGTGCGTGCTCCTGTTCAGAGGTGGGGCTCGTCGTTGGTTTCAAATACCGGCGTGCGCGGCTTGGGCGCCATGCGCTTGCTGGCGAACACCACCAGGGCTTGATAGGCCGAGGGCAGGCAACGGGCGAGCAGGTCGAGGAAATACGCGTCGCGGCCGATCAGCACGCGGCGCTTGTTTTTGCGCACGCCGTGCAGGATCACCTTGGCGGCCTGGTCGGCGTCGGTGATGAACAGCTTCTCGAAATCGGCGCGGGCCTGCTGTTCGCTGTGGATCAGGAAGCCCGTCATGTTCGCGTCGATACGGCTGCTGCGGCAGATATCGGTGCGGATGCCACCGGGGTGCACGCAGGTGGCCGACACGCCGCAGCGTTGCAGGTCCAGTTCCTGGCGCAGGGATTCGGTGAAACCGCGCACCGCAAACTTGGTGGCGTTATAGCCGCTCATGCCGGGCTGGGCGAACAGACCGAATACGCTGGACGTATTGATCACATGGCCTTCGCCCGAGGCTTTCAGGTATGGCAGAAATGCTTTGGTGCCATGCACCACGCCCCAGAAGTTGATACCGACGATCCATTCCAGGTCGGCATAGTCCACGCCTTCAACCGTGCTCGACAGAGCCACCCCGGCATTGTTGAATACCAGGTTGACCTGGCCGTGATCGGCCACGCAGCGTGCGGCCCACTCCTCCATGGCCTGGCGATCGGACACATCCAGTACCTGGGTGGTGACCGACACGGGGGCCAGGGTCGAGGTCTTGATCAGCGCCAGGGTCTGCTCCAGCCCCTGGCTGTTTTTATCTGCCAGCGCCAGGTGGCAACCTTCACGGGCCAGGGCCAATGCCAGGGCGCGGCCCATGCCGGATGCGGCGCCGGTAATTGCCGCTACGCGGCCATTGAATGACTTCATGACAGGCTGCCTTCCGGGGTGGAGTGGGGGGGCCGGCACGGGGCGGCTGGGCAGGTTGACCGGCAACTGGTCGACCACGTAATCCTTGAGCGCAAACTGGCGGGTGACCTGCTTGAAGCGCCAGGTCGAGCCGGGCCACAAGGTGGTGTTCCTGCCGGTGCGCGGGTCGAGGTACCAGCTCTGGCAACCACCGGTGTTCCAGATGGTGCGCTTGAGCTTGGCTTGCAACTGTTGGTTGTAGGCGCTTTCCACGGCCGCCTTGACGTCCACCGTGGCGATGCGGTGCCGCTGCATGTGCTGGAGGGCATCCATGATGTAAGTCACCTGGGCTTCGATCATCAGGATCATCGAGTTATGCCCCAAGCCAGTGTTGGGCCCGACGATCAGGAACAGGTTGGGATAACCAGGCACCGTGGTGCCCTTGTAGGCATGGGCGCCGTCTTGCCAGGTGTCCATCAGGTCCACACCGCCGCGCCCGATGATGCAGTCGCGGGGCAGGGGATCGCTGGCCTGGAAACCGGTGCCGAAGATCAGGCAATCGGCGGGGTGCTTGATGCCGTCGGCGGTGATCACGCCGTCGGCTTCGATGCGCAGCACGCGATCGGTGACCACCTCGACATTGCTGCGCGACAAGGCGGGGTAGTAGTCGTTGGAAATCAACACGCGTTTGCAGCCGATGGTGTAGTCCGGGGTCAGGGTCTTGCGCAGGGATGGGCGGGCTACTTGTTTGTGCAGGTGACGCAGGGCGATTTTCTGCACCATTTTCATCAGCCTTGGGTGCAGGGCAAAGCCCACCACGCGGCCTTCCAGCGCCCAGTAGAAAGCCCCGCGCACCAAGCGCTGAGTGAAGGGCAGGTGCTTGAACAGCCAGCGCTCGACAGGCGTAATCGCCCGGTCGGGCTTGGGCATGATCCACGGTGGCGTGCGCTGGAACAGGTCCAGGTGGGCCACTTGCGGCGCGATCTGCGGTACGAACTGAATGGCACTGGCGCCGGTGCCGATCACCGCGACGCGTTTGCCTTTCAAGGAGTATTCATGGTCCCACTGCTGGGAGTGGAAGCGCTTGCCCTTGAAATGATCGAGCCCCGGAATATCCGGTAACGCCGGACGCGACAGGCCGCCCATGCCCGACACCAGCACCCGCGCACTGACCTGGCGGCCACCGCTGAAACTCAATTGCCAGCGTTGCAGGTGCTCGTCGAACACCGCCCGCTCCAGGCCCATGCCGAAGCGCAGATAGGGCGCCAATCCAAAGCGCGTGGCGCATTGCTCCAGGTACGCACGGATCTCCGCCTGCGGCGCGAACTGCCGCGTCCAGGCCGGGTTGGGCGCAAAGGAAAACGAATACACATGGGACTGCACATCACAGGCGCAGCCCGGGTAATGATTGTCCCGCCAGGTGCCGCCGAGGGTGTCGGCCTGTTCGGCGATAAAGAAGTCGGTGAACCCGGCCTCCTTGAGCTTGATCGCCATGCACAGGCCGGCAAAGCCGGAACCGATGATGGCGATGTCGATTGAATCACTCTGGGCATTCATAAGCAGTCCCTCGTGGGCATCGGATGTGCTCCTTTCTTGTTTTGTCTTTTAGATAGAACACCATTGCAAAGAAAAATTGAATTACTTATTTTAAAAAAGATTTTAAATAATCTACCTGAAAATATCGCCTACGCTAGTCCCAGGTTCCTCATGTGCCATTTGTCCGACGGACAGGCACGCCGTTCGGGTCCAGGGTGTGGACGATGGCCGAGGCCTTGATCAATTCCGGTCAGGTCGCCGGCAGCAGGGATGCAGAGGACCGAGCTATGGCTGTTGAATGGGTTATCGCTGCGGCTGTGTTGGTAGGCGCGAGCGCCGTGTTGTGGGGATTCAGTACGTGGATGACGCGGCGTATCGAAGCCGCCGTTCCGATCAACGGACGCTTTCTGGAGGTAAACGGCGAGCGCTTTCATTATTACGAGGAAGGCAAGGGACCGCCGCTGGTGATGATTCACGGCCTGATGGGCAGCAGTCGCAACCTGACCTATGCCTTGTCCGGTCAGTTGCGCGAGCACTTTCGCGTGATCAGCCTCGACCGACCGGGGTCGGGCTATTCCACGCGCCATAAACGCACTGCTGCAGACTTGCCGGCCCAGGCGCGTCAGGTGGCGGCTTTTATCAATACGTTGGGCCTGGATAAACCGCTGGTGCTGGGGCATTCCCTCGGTGGGGCGATTTCACTGGCGCTGGCCCTCGACCATCCCCATGCGGTGTCGGGACTGATACTGGTGGCGCCCCTGACGCACCCTCAACCGACCTTGCCACTGGTGTTCTGGTCACTGGCCGTGCGGCCTGCCTGGCTCAGGCGCTGGGTGTCGCGCACCCTGACGGTTCCCATGGGCCTGTTGACAAGACGCTCGGTGGTCAAGGGCGTGTTCGCACCGGACAGTGCCCCGGAGGACTTCGCTACCCGTGGCGGCGGCCTGTTGGGCATGCGTCCTGACAACTTCTATGCGGCCTCCAGCGAGATCGCCCTGGTCAACGACCACCTGCCGGACATGGTCAAGCGCTACCCGCAGCTGACGCTGCCCATCAGCCTGATCTACGGCGCACGGGACAAGGTGCTGGACTTTCGCAAACACGGCCAGGCCCTGGCCGACAAGGTGCCCGGCCTGAAGCTGCAAGTGGTGGAGGGGCGCGGGCATATGCTGCCGATCACCGCCACCGAACGGGTGGCGGAAGCGGTGCAGCAGTTGGCCAAGCGTGCGCGGCCAGCACAAACCGCCGCGATCCTGCACCCGCCGTTTGCCTTGGCGAACAAATAATCGTGGCCCTCGTTGCGGGTTGGACCGTCCGAAATGCTTGCCCTAGAGACCTGACCAAACAGCTGAAAAAGAGACTGCCCGGTCACGTAAAAAAGGCTTCGAAAAAGTAGTTGACGACCTAACGATTCCGCGCTATTTCTTTAAAAAAATATTTCAATGTTTATTTTGAAATGATTTTTGAAATGCCTAAGAGCGAATAAAAATGAAAAAAACGTCTTTTATCGCATGGTTGATTTCCTGGAGCACTCAGCGCTCCCTGAACCTGTTTCCTGCCCCCATGACACGGAGGCTGCCATGAATCAGACCCTGGCAGCCCCAAGCATCTGGACCGACGGCAAGCGTCACCTGTGGTGGCTGGGCATCCTGCCCCTGGCCACTCCGTTGCTCTCCGGCGCACTGGCCATCAGCACCGGTACCCAGCAACTCTGGTGGGTCGGTGTACTGGTCATCTTCGGCCTGATCCCATTGATCGATGGCTTGCTCGGTGAAGACGTGAGCAACCCGCCCGAATCCGCTGTCGGCCACCTCGAATCCCAACGCTACTATCGCTGGATCGTCTACACCGGCGTTGTGTTTGTCATCTCCTCGGTGGTGATCACCGGCTGGCTCGCCGCGGGCGGAATCGACTGGATCATCCAGGGTGGCCTGTTGCAGGCTGCCGCGAACCTGGAGCCGTCCAGCTGGCTGTCCCACGCCGCCAGTTACATCACCGCACGTACTCAACTGCATGGCGAACCGAGCTGGTTCACCTACCTGGGCATGGCCATGTCGACCGGCGCCGCCACTGGCATCGCGATCAACACGGCCCATGAACTGGGGCACAAGCCCAACCCACTGGAAGTGTTCCTGGCCAAGGTCACCCTGGCACCGACCTTCTACGGGCACTTCTACACCGAGCACAACCGTGGCCATCACGTGCGTGTCGCGACGCCGGAAGATCCGGCCAGCTCGCGGTTGGGCGAGAGCTTCTGGGCCTTCCTGCCACGCTCGGTGTGGTTCAGCGCCCGCTCGGCGTGGAACCTGGAGCGCGAACGCCTGCGCAAGCTTGGTCTGCCGGCATGGCACTGGCAGAACGGCGTACTCAGCGCCTGGATGTACAGCGTGGTGTTGTGGGGCGCGATGATCGCCTGGTTGGGCGCGACGGTGATTCCGTTCCTGATCATCCAGGGTATCTACGGCTTCTCGCTGCTGGAAGTAGTGAACTATGTAGAGCACTACGGCCTCAAGCGCCAGAAGTTGCCCAATGGTCGTTATGAACGTTGCTCGCCACGGCATTCATGGAACAGTAACCGTATTGTCACCAATATCTTTCTGTTCCAACTTCAACGGCACTCTGATCACCATGCCAACCCGACCCGTAGTTATCAATCGTTGCGCCACTTTGATGAGTCACCTCAACTCCCTTATGGCTACGCGAGCATGATTGTCTGGGCCTATGTACCGTACTTGTGGCGGCGGCGCATGGATCATCGCGTACTCAATCATTACGCCGGGGATATCACCCTGACCAACCTTCAGCCCTCACAGCGGTTGAAGTACCTGGAGAAGTACAGTAACAGCGCCAAACCGTTCTAAGTTCAAGTAACCGGTTGTTGGCGTACTCGGGACCTGCGTGCCGCGCAGGCTGCTTTTGCCCAAGGTTTACAAAATGAGTTGCAATACAGTGGTTTGACCCGAACAAAAATAATTAAAGGGAAGGACGTACACCATGCAATCACCTGCCAAGTTCACCACCCACATCGTATTGGCCGCGCTGGGCCTGATTGCCTATCACCAGGCCCAGGCTGCGCGCATCGAGCCGGCGGGCAGCGCCTTTACCGCCCAAGGCCCCATCAGCTTCTCCAAAGGTGCGCTGATCAGCGCCGACTGCACTATCAAGGTGGCCGGCAAAGTCGCGGCCGATGGCTCATCGGTGAATGTCGACAAAGTGGAATTCGACGGCGGCCTCAAGTGCAGCCGCGTGGAAGCCATCAACTTGCCGTGGGTGTTAGTCGCCAAAGACACCAAGAGTGGTTCCATGTCGAAGATCAGCGTGGACGTGCATGCATTCGGTCTGGGCGGAAAGTGCGGACCTTCGACGGCTGATGGCACTTGGGATAACGCCACCGGCAAGTTGGAAGCCGCCAATGTACCCATTGGCGAAGACTGCAAGATCAAGACGGTGTCGATCAAGATGCCGCCGAACTTCAAAGTTGTTGAATAACCGTCGGATGTTACAGCGGTAATTGAATTGAGATTTGGCTGGAAAGGGAAGTTCTGCAGATTCACCGTGACCTCTCGTTCATGGCCATTACCCCCGGCGAAATGACTTCGCCATAACATGTGAGGAAAAACAATGAAAAGCTTGAAAACCCTCGTATCGTTGTCTGCTTTGGCTGTTTGCATGGGTGCTGCTTCGATGGCGAACGCGTACAGCATCAGTCCTGTAAACACGAGCTTCACCGCGCCAGGCACCATCTCGGTGAAGTCGCCTTCGTCCTTCCAGGCCACCGTTAACTGTGGTGCCACGTTTACCGGGAATGTCGATGCGACAGGCGTGGCCAAGATCACTGGCGTCGCGGTCACCGGTGGCGGCCTGTGCGCGCTGCCGAAGATCACCGGTTTGCCTTGGACCCTGACTGCCACGGGCCCTGCCGCCGGTTCGGTGACAAACGTCGGCTATACCATCGCCAGCTCGATTCTGTACCCAGCCTCCAATTGCGGCCCTTCGACTATTACCGTGGGCTACAGCGGTGGTGTGCTGACCGCTGCCAACCAGACCCTGAGTGGCAGTTGCACCGTGGTGAGCCTGAGCGTGACCCCATCGCCGACGTTGACCATTGTTCCTTGATGGTTGTTTGAGAACAAAGGGCTGATCACCCCTTAAGAAGACAAGCGTCTCTGTTGAGGCGCTTGTTGAGGGGCGCCAGGTGTTCCCTTGAACGTGGAGTGTCCATTTATACCGAGTGAACGCTGTCATTAGTTCAGAGAGGAATACGTCAAGTGCAAAAGACGACTGTGATCGCACGTGTTTGTTTGCTTGATTTAGTTCTGCGGCAGTGCCGATGGCCGACTATTAACGTGAGTATTGGCAATGGCCCCGGTGGTCTTGATGTTTCAGCAACCCATCAAGTGCCGGCTGGCGGCGGTACGGTGGTATAGATGAGTGTCGAAGTTTCCAACGCTATTTTTATTCCTTGAATAACAGTTCACGCTCATATCAACCGTCACACAGGGAAGAAAAGGTAATGAAGAGTTTGATAGCACTCGTAAAGGCAGGCTCGATAGTGTTGTGTCTTGGCCTGGGAGCGGTTGCCAATGCGGCGTCTTTCAGTCCACCCGGCGCGATTTTAACGACCAGTTCGGGCGGGACTATAACCATTAAATCCGCGTCGACATTTGGAGCTGCGGTCAACTGCAGCTTCGCATTTACAGGCGTGGTGGAGCCAGAGGGTGCAGGGCTGAGAATCAACACCGTGTCACTTTCCGGAGGGGCGATCTGTGCCCTGTATCAGCCCACTGATTTACCCTGGCGGTTGACGCCTACCAGCATCGCCACTGGTCAAATCACCGGCATGGCCTTGACCTACGCGACGACCTCTCCCGCGTGGCCTGCGACTCATTGTGCTCCATCCACCGTCTCTGTCTCGCTGGCTAATACACCTGGCGGCTTGAGTGTGGGCGCGAGCAACCAGGCACTTACAGGTGGCTGCACCATTGTCAGCCTAGGCGCCGTGGCCCCAGGTATTACCGTGCTTCCCTGAGCGGGATGCACAGCAAATCAGGAAAACCAAGTAGCAACACGAGTCGGCTGGGGCCGACTCAGTGAGATAACAATAAGGAGTGCCGTATGAATAATAAAAAACAACAGGTACAGGTTCTGCTGGGCTTGGCATTAATGGGAGGGGTGATGGCTGCCGCGCCTGTGCACGCCGGCGGTTTCTCTACGCCTACTTATGGGGCACCTGGTTGGGGTCGGGCATTTGCTGGCGGTTCGTTGTTCAAGAACGATCCGAGTTCTGCGTACAACAACCCGGCAGCCATGGCTTTCGTAGAACATAACGTTGCGCAGTTTACGGTCGATTACGCGCGCATCAAGATCAAATACAAGGGGAGCGCCAATGATTACAAAGGCGACCCTATTTCCAATATTCCAATTGGGGACAACGGTTTTCCCGATATATCGGCGGCTGCGGTGAACAACAACGATGGGGGACAAGGCGGGTTTACGGCGTGGTTGCCGACAGGGTTCATGGTAATGCCACTTGGCGACCGCTTCGCTTTCGGTTTGAGCCAGGTGGTGCCCCAAGGCATGCGTTCGACATGGAATGAGGACTCCAAATTCCGTGATTTTGCCGTGGATACAAAGATCGAAACCGTTGGGTTGACAGGCTCTCTTTCATTCAAGGTCAATGATCAGTTTTCCATTGGTGGCGGTTTGATTGTTCAGCACAGCAAAGGTTTTGTGAGCCAGAACATCGATTTGTTTTCCGCGGCTTCCCTTTCCAACAGCCCTGAGCTGAGTGGTGTCCAATTTCCCTCAGGCGTGGGGGGCGCGCTGATGCGGGTCAAGGTCGACAATATTTCGACAGGCTGGTTTACCGGTGTGACCTGGAAACCGACTGATCAAGACACCTTGGGCCTTAACTATCATGCCAAGATCAAGAACAAGATGACGGGCAAGTACAATATTCGGGCGGACGCTTATAACAATGCCTTGATGACCCAACCCAGCCCGATAGGTGGCAACGGAACATTGGTTGAAGTGGCTTACCCAGGCCTAAAACTGTTCCCCGATGGTGCCCATGCCAGTACCCAGCTCGATATTCCGGCCACGGCTGGCTTTGACTGGGTGCACCAATTCAACGACCGCTTCACCTTGGGCGCGAGTGTGGTGTGGACGCAATGGTCATCGTTCAAGGATCTCACGCTGAAGTCTGGCGATATCAATATCGTCTCTATTCCTTACAACTACAAAGATACGTGGATGTATTCGGTCGGTGGCGACTTCCGCGCTACCGATGAGTTGACCCTGCGTGCCGGTGTCGCTATTGACCAGACGCCAACGCGTAATTCGACCCGCGATCCACGGATTCCGGACGGCGACCGCACCTTCCTCTCACTCGGAGCCGGGTACGATGTGAAAGCGATCAAGGGCTTGAGTTTTGACGTGGCCTACTCCCACCAGTTCGTACAGGAGGTCAAGCTGAAGACCAAGAACGTCGATCGCCTGGGGGGCGCCAGCCTTGACGGTAAAGCAGAATCGTCGGGCGATGTGGTCAGTCTCTCGGCAACCTACGCGTTCTGACGTTAAGAGGATGATGGAGAAGGGCATCAAGCGCATCTTGCTGCCCTTATCTGTGAGCGTCCTCCTATTCAGAGGTGATGAGCTCTTCACTATCACTTGAGCAGGCTGACGGGTTCAGCCGCTATTTTTTCGCCAATGAATTAAATAAAAATTTCAAAATAAAATTTGAATTTGCTTTTTCGAGTTTGTAGTGTGGCTTTACGCCGCCGCTCATTTCGAGCTGCATAGTGTTTGCCACGCCCTGATCGAGTAGAGGTATCCCCATGGTTATCTGGTTATTGGTGGGTGTCGCAGCTGCGATTGCCCTGGCGTATCGACAAGCTGCTGCCATTCACTGGCTGGGCGCTGGCCTGATCTGGCTGGCAGCCGGTTATCTGTTCAACGTGGTCGCCGGTTTCGGCATGACCGTCGCGGCGCTCCTGGTGCTTCTGCCTGCAGTGCTGATGACCATCAAACCCCTGCGCCGCACCTTGCTCACCAGCAAGGCTCTGGCGCTGTTTCGTACAATCATGCCCGCCATGTCCGATACCGAACGCGCGGCCATCGAGTCTGGCACCGTGTGGTGGGACGCCGAGCTGTTCAGCGGCAAGCCTGACTGGCAGCGCCTGTTGCAAGCCGCGCCCGCCAGCCTGAGCGCCGAAGAGCAGGCCTTCCTCGACAATGAAGTGGAAACCCTGTGCGACATCGCCAACGATTGGGAAACCACCCAGGTCTGGCAGGACATGTCCCCCGAGGGCTGGCAATACACCAAGGACGCCGGGTTCCTCGGCATGATCATTCCCAAGCAGTACGGCGGCAAAGGCTTTTCCCACTATGCGCACTCGCAGGTGGTGATGAAGCTGTCGACGCGCTGCTCGGCTGCGGCGATTTCGGTGATGGTGCCCAATTCCCTCGGCCCGGCCGAACTGCTGCTGCACTACGGCACCGACGCCCAGCGCAATTACTACCTGCCGCGTCTGGCACGGGGTGAAGACATCCCGTGCTTTGCCCTGACCAGCCCGTATGCCGGCTCCGATGCCGGGGCGATTCCCGATCTGGGCATCGTCTGCAAAGGGATGCATGAAGGCGAGGAAGTGCTGGGCTTCCGGGTGACCTGGGACAAGCGCTATATCACCCTTGGTCCGATCGCCACGGTACTCGGCCTGGCGTTTCGCGCAGAAGACCCGGACGGGCTGTTGGGGGCGCCGGGTTCGCTGGGCATCACCTGCGCGTTGATTCCTACGTCTCACCCAGGCGTCAACAGCGGTCGCCGCCATTGGCCACTCAACGCCGTGTTCCAGAACGGTCCTACCACCGGCAAGGATGTGTTCATCCCGCTGGAATGGGTGATCGGCGGGCGCGAACAAGTCGGCAACGGCTGGCGCATGCTGATGGAATGCCTGGCCGCCGGGCGCGCGATTTCCCTGCCATCGGCCAACGTCGGCCTGGGCAAGGTCGCGGTGCGCGGCACGACCGCGTATGCGGCGATGCGTAAACAGTTCGGCCTGCCCATCGGCAAGTTCGAGGGGGTACAGGCGCCCTTGGCGCGCATGGCCGGGCACCTGTATGCCTGTGATGCGGTGCGTAAGGTGTCGGTAGCATCCCTGGATGCCGGTGAAAAACCTTCGGTGATCTCGGCCATTGCCAAGTACCACGTTACCGAACGGGCGCGGATCATCGTCAATGACGGCATGGACATCGTCGCCGGCAAAGGCATCTGCATGGGCCCGAATAACTTCCTGGCCCGCGCCTATCAGCAAAGCCCCATCGCCATTACGGTGGAAGGCGCGAACATCATGACGCGCTGCCTGATCATCTTTGGCCAGGGCCTGATCCGTTGCCATCCCTATGTGTTCCGCGAGATGGAAGCGGCGCGCAATCCTGATCGGCGCAAGGCGCTGGAGGCATTCGACAGTGCCATGTTCGGCCATGTGAGCTTTGTATTGGCCAACACCGTGCGTGCTGTGGTGCATTCCCTGACAGGTGGTCGGCTGATTTCTGCCCCGGCCAAGACCGACCCGGCGCTGGCGTCCTACTACCGCCAGGCCAATCGCCTGTCGGTGGTGCTGGCATTGGTCTCGGACATTTCCATGGGCGTGCTGGGCGGTGCCCTCAAGCGCAAGGAAAGTATCACCGGGCGCCTGGGGGATATTCTGTCGCAGCTGTACATCCTGTCCTGCGTGCTCAAGCGCTTCGAGGATGACGGCCGGCCCCAGGCGGATTTGCCGCTGGTGCACTGGGCGGCCCAGGACGCCTTGCTGCGCGCCCATGAAGCACTGGCCGAAGTGCTCGACAATTACCCGTCGAAAGCCGCCGCCTCCGTGCTGAAGGCCTTGACGTTCCCCTTCGGTATCCCGCTGCGCAAACCGTCGGACCGCCTGCTGGCCCAGGTGGCCGATGTGGTGCAGACGCCGGGGGAAACCCGCGACCGCCTGCTGGCCAATTCCTACATCCCGCGTCCGGAAATTGACAAGCTGGCCTATGGCGAAATGGGCTTTCGCCTGTTGCCGCAAGTGGAGCTGATCGAGGCCCGGCTCAAATCCGCCGTCAAGCAGGGCCTGATCGAGCCGATGCCGATCTCCGCCACGGCGTTCACGACCTGGCGCGTCAAGGCGCGGGCACTGGACCTGATCAGCGACGACGAAGACACCTTGCTCGGGCGTTATGTGGAATACGCCGACCACGGCATTCAGGTGGACGACTTCCCGCAGGACTTCGGCTTGCTGGAGGCGTTGCAACAGCGCAAGCAAGCGCTGGAGCCGACGACGAAACGTCGCGCCAGCCAAAGCGAAAACGCCTCGGTCAATTAGGAAAAAAACCAATCAATGTGGGAGGGGGCAATCCCCCTCCCACACAGACCGGGTTTACACGGCATGTATGTGTGGTGAGTGAATCTATCTATGAGTGACAGCTACCTCTCGTTCGTCAATTCCCCCTGGGGCCGTCGCCTGGCCCAGGCCGTGGGTTTACCGCAACCGCTGCCGCTGCAACGCCATCGCAGCGGCCAGCACGGCCTGGTCAACCCGGTGATCGTCGCTGGGGCAGGGCGCCTGACCACTGAAGTGCAGCGTGTGTTCGCGGCCACCGACACGGTCATGGCCACCCCGGCCACGCCCAAGGCACCGTCCACGGTCAAGGTGCAGGGCGCAGTGTTTGACGCCAGCGCCGTGGCCAGTCTGCAGCAGCTGGACGAGCTGTATGAATTCTTCCACGCCAACGCCAAACGCATCGGCCACCATGGCCGTGTGGTGGTGCTCGGTACTGCGCCGGAACATTGCCAGGACTTGCCCCAGGCCATCGCCCAACGCGCCCTCGAGGGACTGGTGCGTTCGCTGGCCAAGGAGCTGCGCCGGGCGATCACCGTGCAGTTGATCTACGTGGCGCCTGGTGCCGCAGGCGCGCTGGACAGCAGCCTGCGTTTCTTCCTGTCGCGCCGCTCGGCCTATGTGTCCGGGCAAGTGGTGCGCCTGGAACAACCGGTAGATGGCCAGGTCACGGTCAACTGGGACAAACCCTTCGCCGGCCGCCGCGCCCTGGTCACCGGCGCTTCCCGTGGCATCGGCCTGGCGATTGCCCAGGTGTTAGCCCGGGAGGGCGCGCATGTGGTGTGCGTGGACGTGCCCCAGGCGCAAGACGCATTGCAGCAAGCCGCCACCAGCGTTGGCGGTTCCGCGTTGCCGCTGGACATCACTGCCCCGGACGCTGCCGCCTTGTTGCAGGCCCACACCAGCCAATACGGCGGGTTTGATGTGGTGGTGCACAACGCCGGGATCACCCGTGACAAAACCATCGCCAAAATGCCCGAGGCGGCGTGGCGCAGCGTATTGGCCGTCAACCTCGACGCACCGTTGCAACTCAGCCAGGCGTTGCTGGACAACCAGGGGCTCAATCCCGGTGGGCGCATCGTGTGCGTGTCGTCGATCTCCGGCATCGCCGGCAACCTCGGCCAGAGCAATTACGCCACCTCCAAGGCCGGTGTGATTGGCCTGGTGCAAGGCCTTGCACCCCATGCAGCGGCGCAGCAGGTCACGGTGAATGCGGTGGCGCCCGGGTTCATCGAGACCCAGATGACCGCAAAAATCCCGCTGATGATCCGCGAAGCGGGGCGGCGCATGAACTCGATGTCCCAGGGCGGTCAGCCGATTGATGTGGCCGAGACCATCGCCTGGCTGGCACACCCGGCTTCCGGCGGGGTCAATGGCCAGGTTGTACGCGTGTGCGGGCAAAGCCTGCTGGGGGCCTGAGCCATGGACTATGCGACGCAGATTATCGACCCGCCGCCATCGCGCACCCGCTTGCTGCTGGATGGCGTGCGCGCCTTGCGCAAACCCAAACTCGACGGCGCACCGGTGCTGCCCAGGGAGCGCCTGGTGCGCGCGGCGGCAGAGTTGTCCGGCGCCGGCATTGAGGCCTATGGCCGCGCCTGCGGTTTTCGCCGCCAGCAGGGTGTGCCGTTGTCCTATCCCCATGTGCTGGCGTTCCCGCTGCACCTGATGCTGCTCACGCGCCCAAGCTTCCCGTACCCGGCCAGCGGCATGGTGCACCTGGCCAATCGCATTCGCCAGCACCAGCGCCTGCACCCGGGCCAGGCGTTGCGCCTGGAGGTGTATGCCGAGCGTTGGGTTGCCCATCCCAAAGGCCAGGCGCTGAGCATCGCCACCCGAGCCTACGGCGCCGACACCCTGGTCTGGGAGAGCGACAGCCTGTACCTGCGCCGGGACGTCAAGGACCCGGTCGGCCAGCCATGGGACGACGTGTTGCCGTTGCAGGAGGAGGGGCTGTTGCGCACCCAACGCTGGGTGTTGCCCGCCGACCTGGGCCGGCGTTTTGCCAGGGTGTCGGGGGATTTCAACCCGATTCACACCTCGCTGATCGGCGCGAAACTCTTCGGTTTCCGCCGTGCCATCGCCCATGGCATGTGGACCCTGGGCCGGGCGCTCGCCGCCCAGCAACCACCCGGCGGGCTGGACCAGGCCGAGGCCCATTGCGACTTCAAGCTGCCGATCTTCCTGCCCGGCCAGGTAGCGCTGTGGAATCGCCCCGTGACCGGCCCGCGCCGTGAATTCGAAGTGCGCAACTTCGCCGGCGACAAGCCCCATATGCGTGGCCTATTCATTTGGAATGAGAGCGTTCGATGAGTGACTACAGCTTCAACCCGCCGCCGACCCGCCGCGTGGCGATTATCGGCGGTAACCGCATCCCGTTTGCCCGCTCCAACACGGTGTACGCCCACGACAGCAACCAGGACCTGCTGGTGGCCGCCTTGCAGGGCCTGGTCGACCGTTACAACCTGCACGGCCAGCGCCTCGGGGAGTTTGCCGCCGGGGCGGTGATCAAGCACTCGCGCGATTTCAACCTGGCACGTGAGTCGTTGCTCTCTACCACCTTGTCCCCGGACACGCCGGCCTACGACGTGCAGCAAGCCTGCGGCACCGGCCTGGAAGCGGCCTTGCTGGTGGCGAACAAGATCGCCTTGGGCCAGATCGAGGTGGGCATTGCCGGCGGTTCCGATACCACCTCCGACGCACCGATCGGCATCAACGAATCCCTGCGCCACACCTTGCTCGCTGCCAACCGCGCCAAGGGCATGGGCGCCAAGTTGAAGACGTTGCTCAAGGTTCGGCCGTCGATGTTCTTCAAACCATTGCTGCCGCGCAATGGCGAGCCACGCACCGGCTTGTCCATGGGCGAGCACTGCGAAGCAATGGCCAAGCGCTGGCAGATCAAGCGACTGGCTCAGGATGAGTTGACCCTCACCAGCCATCAGCGCCTGGAAGCGGCCTACAAGCGCGGCTTCTTCGACGATCTGATCAGCCCCCATCGCGGGCTGGCGAAGGACAACAACCTGCGCGCCGACGCCAGCCTGGAGAAACTCGCCGGCCTGGCCCCGGCCTACGACCGCCAGGACGGCACGCTCACGGCGGGCAATTCCACGCCGCTGACCGATGGCGCTTCGGTGGTGTTGTTGGCCAGCGAGGCGTGGGCCGCCGAACACGGCTGGCCGGTGCTGGCCTACCTGCGTACCGGCGAAACCGCCGCGGTGAACTTCGTCGACGGCACCGAAGGCCTTTTGATGGCCCCGGCCTACGCAGTGCCGCGCATGCTCCAGCGTGAAGGTTTGAGCTTCAACGACTTTGATTTCTTCGAGATCCACGAAGCCTTTGCCGCCCAGGTGCTGTGCACGCTCAAGGCCTGGGAAGACGCCGATTATTGCCGCGAGCGCCTAGGCCTGGAGGCACCGCTGGGGGCCATTGACCGCGCAAAAATGAACGTCAACGGTGGCTCACTCGGTTGCGGCCACCCGTTCGCGGCCACCGGTGGCCGCCAACTGGCGGCGCTGGCCAAGCTCATTCATGAGAACGGTGGTGGGCGCGGCCTGATTTCCATCTGCGCGGCGGGCGGGCTGGGCATTACCGCCATCGTCGAAAAGTAGCTCTATCAAAAACAACAACAAGGAGACTGCCATGAACGCTGTAAGCCTGGAACACACCGAACGGGTCTGGTTGAACGCTTACCTGCCTGGCGTCCCGGCGGATATCGATGCCGGTATCGAGGACTATCCGTCGTTGCGCGAGGTGTTCCTGGAGCACCTGGATAAGTTTCGCGAGCGGGTCGCGTACGTCAGCATCGGCACCGAAATGACCTATGCCGACTGGCAGGTGCAAGGCTACGCTTTTGCGGCCTGGCTGCAGGGGCAGGGGGTCAAACAGGGCGACCGCGTGGCGCTGATGATGCCCAACTGCTTGCAGTACCCGATCTGCCTGTTGGGCACGATCCTGGCCGGTGCGGTAGTGGTCAATGTCAACCCGTTGTACACCGCCCATGAGCTCAAGCATCTGCTCAAGGACAGCGGCGCAGAAACCGTGGTGATTTTCGAGAACTTCGCCCACACCCTGGAAAAAGTCATCACCGGCAGCAGCGTCAAGCGCGTGGTGATCGCGGCCATCGGTGACCTGCTCGGCACCTTCAAGGGCGCAGCGATGAACTTCATCCTGCGCCGTGTGCAAAAACAGGTGCCGGCGTTCAACCTGCGCGGTTCGGTACGCTTCAACCAAGTGCTGAAACAGGGGCGGGCACTCAACCATTTTCCAGTGGGGATGCATCTGGACGACCTGGCGTTTCTGCAATACACCGGCGGCACCACCGGCGACGCCAAGGGCGTGATGCTCAGCCACCGCAATATCATCGCCAACCTGCTGCAGGCCAAGGCGTGGGTGGGGGACCAACTGGACCAGGACAAGCAGGAAACCAACGTCACCTTGCTGCCGCTGTACCACATCTTTTCCCTGACGGTGAATTGCCTGATGTTCATGTGCCTGGGCGGGCGCAATATCCTGATCGCCAACCCACGGGATGTGAAACGGGTGCAGATGATCCTGCGCAAGGAGCGTTTCAACGGCATTGCCGGGGTCAACACATTGTTCAACGGCTTGTTGGAGAACAAGGAGTTCTGTGCGCGGGACTTTTCCGACCTGCGCATGGTGATCGCCGGCGGCATGGCCACCCACACGGCGGTGGCCAAGCGCTGGAAAGAAGTCACCGGGCTGCCGATCATCGAAGGCTACGGCCTGACCGAGTGTTCGCCGGTGGTGAGTATCAGCCCGATCAACATTGCGCGCATGCGTGAGATGGAGTTCACCGGCAGCATCGGCGTGCCCTTGCCATCGACCTGGGTGCGCTTCATGCGCGAAGACGGCGAACTGGCCGACATCGGCGAGCAGGGCGAACTGCAAGTGCGCGGGCCGCAGGTGATGCAGGGCTACTGGAAACGCCCGGAGGCGACCGCCGAGGTGCTGGACGCCGACGGGTGGCTGTCGACCGGCGATATCGGTGTAATGGACGAGCGCGGCTATATCCGCCTGGTGGACCGCAAGAAGGACATGATCCTGGTCTCGGGCTTCAACGTGTACCCCAATGAAATCGAGGATGTGGTGGCGCTGCATCCAGGCGTGGGCGAAGTGGCGGCGATTGGGGTGGAAGATGGCGTGACGGGGGAGAGGGTGAAGATCATCGTGGTGCGCAAGGACCCGAACCTCACGCAGGAGCAGATTCTGGCGCATTGCCGGGAGTACCTGACAGGGTACAAGGTGCCCAAGTTCGTGGAGTTCCGTAGCACCGAACTGCCCAAGACCACCGTCGGCAAAGTATTGCGCCGGGCCTTGCGCTGACCTCGAATTGTCTATGATCCGAATGTGGGAGGGGGCAAGCCCCCTTCCACAATGGACCTGTGCTGTGTTTCAGACGGCGTTCACGGTTACCCAGCGCTCTTCACGGGCCGCTACGCGAATCGCCGTTGCCAGCCGCTCAACCTCCCACGCTGCTTCAAAGTCCGTGCCATCCGCACCTTGGCCTGCCAGCGCCAGAATCAACTCCTGCACCTCCAGCGTCTTCAGCTCGTTGTACCCCAGTTGATGCCCCGCCGCCGGGCTGAACGCCGCATAACCCGGCAGGGCAGGGCCGGCGAGCAAACGCTGGAACCCCTCCTGACCCACGCGGCACACCTGCAATTCATTCAAGCGTTCCTGATCGAACGCCAGGGTGCCTTGCGTCCCGCTGATCTCGAAGCTCAGGTGGTTCTTGTAGCCGTGCTTGAGCCAACTGCTGCTGACGGTGCCTCGGGCGCCATTGGCGAAGCGCAGCAGGGCATGCACCTGGTCATCCACGGCGATGGATTTCAGCTCGGCGCTGCCTTTGACGGCAGGGCGCTGGCCGTGGACGGTCTGGGTGTCGGCGCACACGCTCAGCACATCCCCCACCAGATAACGGGCCATCGACAACAAATGACTGCCCAGGTCCGCCAGGGCGCCACCGGCATGTTCGACTTCGCACCGCCATGACCACGGGGAGGCCGGGTTGGCCATGAAGTCCTCGCTGAACTCGCCCTGGAAGCTGATGATTTCGCCAAGCTCGCCGCTGGCAATCATCTGCCGCGCCAGTGTGATCATCGGATTGTGCTGGTAGTTGTAGCCGACCCGCGTCACCACCCCGGCGGCACTGGCGGCGCGGCGCATCGCGTCGGCCTGTTCCAGGCTCACGGCCAGGGGTTTTTCGCAGTACACCGCCTTGCCTGCGGCTATCGCGGCCATGGCCATGGGGTAGTGCAAATGGTTGGGCGTGGTGATAGCCACCACATCGACGCACGGATCATTGATCAGCGCCTGCCAGTCGCCATGGGCCTGGGCAAACCCCCAGGCGGTGGCACAGCGCCGGGCGCGTTCGCTGTCGGCATCGGCCAGGGCGGCCAGCTTGAGGTGTACCGGCAGTTCGAATACCGCACGGGCGTTATTGAATGCCAATGCATGGGCGCGGCCCATGAAGCCTGTGCCGATCAAGCCGATTCCGAGTTCACGCATCGCCGTGGTCCTTTGGATTATTGTTTTCAGGAAGGCTATTAATGGAATAAAAATTCCTTAAATTCAATAGATGGAATAAAAATTCATTTGTGCGCTGACAATCACCCCGGCGAATGCAGCTACATTCACCATGGGGCCAAATGCCTGCAGTTAACAAAAGATAACGTAGCGCCGATTGTCAGACGATTCGAAAGCCCGATAGGATGGCCCTGCTTCCTCCAGGCGCTCTAGATTGCAGGTTCCAAGGCCCCGGAAGGCGAGCGATAACAATAATAAATGGGAGAAAGGTCTATGAGTGAGCCTGTCATGGGGTGGGTTGTCTGCCGCCCACGCGCCGCACGCAGGGTTGCGATGCTGGCCGCAGCGCTCTCGCTGTTTGGACTGGGGGTAGCGTCAGCCGCATTGTCGACCTCCGTCCAGGCCGCCGGCGATACCACTTTTGCGATTGAATCCCCCAAGGCCGCCAAGGGCCTGATGATCGACGTGGTCCACGCAGGCAAGCGCCTGGTGGCGGTCGGTGATCGCGGGCACATCCTCTATTCGGACGACCAGGGCAGCACCTGGACCCAAGCCAAAGTCCCCACCCGGCAATTGCTCACGGCGGTGTTTTTTGTCGATGACAAGCAAGGCTGGGCGGTCGGCCACGATGCACAGATCCTCGCCAGCACAGACGGCGGCGCGACCTGGAGCCAGCAGTATCAGGACCTCAAGCGCGAAGCGCCTCTACTCGATGTGTGGTTCAACGACGCGAACCACGGCCTGGCCGTGGGCGCCTACGGTGCGCTGATTGAAACCACCGACGGTGGCAAGACCTGGAATGACGTCAGCGACCGCCTCGACAACGAAGACCAGTATCACCTCAACGCCATTGCCCACATCAAGGAGGCCGGCCTGTTCATCGTCGGCGAGCAGGGCAGCATGTTCCGCTCCAGTGACGACGGCCAGACCTGGGAAAAACTCGAAGGCCCCTACGAGGGTTCGTTGTTTGGCGTGATCGGCACCGCCCAAGCGCAAACGCTGTTGGCCTACGGCTTGCGCGGCAACCTGTACCGCTCCACGGATTTCGGCAGTACCTGGGAACAGGTCGAATTGAACGCGGCGCGGGGAGCGCTGGAGTTTGGTTTGTCGGGCGCGGCGTTGCTGGAGGACGGTGCCATCGTCGTGGTGGGCAACGGCGGCAGCGTGGTGGTCAGCCATGACGATGGGCTGACCTTCAGCGTGTTCAACCGTCCGGACCGGATTTCGCTGTCGTCCGTCACGGCGGCCGGCAACGGCAACTTGATTCTGGCCGGGCAGGGTGGGGTGCGGGTTGCCACGCCGACTGGCGCCGAACTGCTCCTGAAATAAAGAGCCAAAATAAGAAGAAGGCGGGGAACTATGAGCAGTCATCACAACGATAAAGCGACCTTTCTTGAGCGCCTGATCTTCAACAACCGCCCGGCAGTGATCGTGATCTGCCTGCTGGTGAGTATTTTCCTGTTCTGGCAGGCAACGTTGATACGCCCGTCCACCAGCTTTGAAAAGATGATCCCCCTCAAGCACCCCTTCATCGAAAAGATGATGGAACACCGCAACGACCTGGCCAACCTGGGCAATACGGTGCGCATCTCGGTGGAGGCCAAGGACGGTGACATTTTTACCAGGGAGTACATGGAGACCCTGCGGCAGATCAACGACGAGGTGTTCTACATCTCCGGCGTCGACCGTTCGGGGCTCAAGTCGCTGTGGAGCCCCAGCGTACGCTGGACCGAAGTGACCGAAGAGGGTTTTGCCGGCGGTGAAGTGATCCCGCAGAGCTACAACGGCTCGCCGGAAAGTCTCGATCAACTGCGCAACAACGTGCTCAAGTCTGGCCAGGTCGGGCGACTGGTGGCCAACGATTTCAAATCGAGCATTGTCGACATCCCGCTGTTGGAGTCCTACCCGGACCCGCAGGACCAGGGCAAGTTGCTGGCCCTGGACTACCGCAAGTTCTCCCACGAACTGGAAGACAAGATCCGCGACAAGTTCGAAGCCCAGAACCCCAACGTCAAGATCCACATCGTCGGCTTCGCCAAGAAGGTCGGTGACCTGATCGACGGCCTGGTCATGGTGGTGATGTTCTTCGGCATCGCGTTTGTTATCACCCTGATTCTGTTGCTGTGGTTCACCAACTGCCTGCGCAGCACCGTTGCGGTGTTGAGCACCACGCTGGTGGCGGTGATCTGGCAGCTGGGGTTGATGCATTTCTTCGGTTTCGGCCTTGATCCCTATTCGATGCTGGTGCCGTTCCTGATCTTCGCCATCGGGATCTCTCACGGCGTGCAGAAGATCAACGGCATCGCGCTGCAGTCCAGCGAGGCGGACAACGCGCTGACCGCCGCCCGGCGCACCTTTCGGCAACTGTTCCTGCCGGGGATGATCGCAATCCTGGCCGACGCCGTGGGCTTCATCACGCTGTTGATCATCGACATCGGTGTAATCCGTGAACTGGCGATCGGCGCGTCCATCGGCGTGGCGGTGATTGTGTTTACCAACCTGATCCTGTTGCCGGTAGCGATCTCCTATGTCGGTATCAGCAAGCGCGCCATCGCCAAGAGCAAGAAAGACGCGAATCGCGAACATTCGTTCTGGCGCCTGCTGTCGAATTTTGCCAACCCGAAAGTCGCGCCGATCTCCATCGCCCTGGCGCTTGTCGCCTTTGGCGGCGGCCTCTGGTACAGCCAGAACCTGAAGATCGGCGACCTTGACCAGGGTGCGCCGGAGTTGCGCCCGGACTCGCGCTACAACAAGGACAACAACTTCATCATCAGCAATTACTCCACCAGTTCCGACGTGCTGGTGGTGATGGTCAAGACCAAGGCCGAAGGTTGCTCGCGCTATGAAGCCATGGCGCCCATCGACCAACTGATGTGGAAGATGCAGAACACCGAGGGCGTGCAGTCGGCGATTTCGCTGGTGACCGTGTCCAAGCAGATGATCAAGGGCATGAACGAGGGCAACCTGAAATGGGAAACCCTGTCGCGCAACCCGGATGTGCTGAACAACTCCATCGCCCGTGCCGATGGCCTGTACAACAACAACTGTTCCCTGGCGCCGGTGCTGGTGTTCCTCAACGACCACAAGGCCGAGACCCTCGACCGTGCGGTGCATGCGGTGCAGGACTTTGCCAGGGAGAACAACAAGGACGGCCTGGAATTCATCCTCGCCGCCGGTAACGCCGGGATCGAAGCGGCCACCAACGAAGTGATCAAGGAGTCGGAACTGACCATCCTGATCCTGGTGTACCTGTGCGTGGCGACCATGTGCATGATCACCTTCCGCTCCTGGGCCGCGACGCTGTGCATCGTGCTGCCGCTGGTGCTGACCTCGGTGCTGGGCAACGCGCTGATGGCATTCATGGGCATCGGCGTCAAGGTCGCGACCTTGCCGGTGGTGGCCCTGGGTGTGGGCATCGGCGTGGACTACGGCATCTACATCTACAGCCGCCTGGAAAGCTTCCTGCGTGCCGGTTTGCCATTGCAGGAGGCGTACTACCAGACGCTCAAGTCCACCGGTAAAGCCGTGCTGTTCACCGGCCTGTGCCTGGCGATCGGCGTGTGCACCTGGATCTTCTCGGCCATCAAGTTCCAGGCGGATATGGGCCTGATGCTGACCTTCATGTTGCTGTGGAACATGTTCGGTGCACTGTGGCTGTTGCCGGCCCTGGCGCGTTTCCTGATCAAACCGGAAAAACTGGCGGGGCAGAAGGGCAACTCGCTGTTTGCGCACTGAGTCGCCGCCCCCGAAAAAGCCGCACAGGGTGCGGCTTTTTTGCGGGTTACAGTTTCAGGAACAGTTTCTCATCCAATGGCTTGCCAATCTGCGCACGGACAAGCTCCACCGCTCCGGCAGAACCCGGCTCGTTGACTAGGTCTTTCTGGGTCAGGTAGCGCTGGGCGGGTATCTTCAGGTGCGCCGCCGTGTACGTGTCACGCGGTGTCCCGGGTTTCGGGTTTCTCGAGTTTCTTTTTCGGATGCTTGATAGCGACCACGCTAATACCCCATCCTCTGGTCAGCCGGCCTTGTTCACGCCTGAACACCCTTGGGCTTAGGCGCTATCTTGAGGAACAGGTTGTCCAGCGGTGGAGTGATGAGCACGTAGACGATTTTCGTCACGGGTTCGCTGCCGGGGTCTTTCAAGCGGCTCAGGTAATCCTGCACATGGGCCTTGAGCAAATCCTTCTGGGTGAGTTTGCGTTGCTCCGGCAATTTCAGATGGGCCCGCGTATAGCCATCGGGCGGTGCGTCGGCGGTGGCGTAGTGGAAATGGGCGTACCACAACACCACCGGCGGTTTTTGCGCCCTGTCGTACACCGCGTATTCGGTGAAAAAGTCTCCACTGAGGGTCGGGCGTTGCGGGTCGGCCTGGCTCGTGAGGTTGATATCGATCTGCTGGTGGTCCCAGAGGTAGGCGACGGCTTCCATTGTCGGCCACTGGCGTTTGTAGGCATCGCTGCAGATGCGCTTTGCCCAGCGATTGATGTCCTTGGCTTGCGCCAGGCATTCGTCAATCAGGTTCTGGGCCGTGGGTGTGTCGAGATGGTCGCGTTTGATTTCATTGGCGAGCTGGGTAAATTTTTCGGCTTGCGCGTTGAGCAGCGTGTCCCATTCCCCGGGATTGGCATCCTGGCGAGTGAGAGGGTTGTCCAGTTTCGCCTGGTCCGCCGCGACCAATTGCTCCAGGTCCTGGCGTTGTCCGATCAATCCCTGGGCTTCACTCTTGAGGGTCGCGAGTGAGCGAAGCTGCGGGGCCGGCGTCGAGGTAGTTGCCTCGTCGATGGGGGCCCAACCGTCCGTGTGCTGGTTATACGAAGCCAGGGTCTTGCCAAGCAACGTGTCGGTGATGGTGATGTGTTCCTCGCCGTTCTGCGCGTCGGCGGGCTTGAGCTCGCCGATCAGGTATTCCTTTTTACGGGTCTTGAACACGCGCTTTGCCGCAGGCTTGGCACGTAGCGTCTTGGACAGTGGCAGTTCGACCTTGAGGTCTTCCTGTTCTCTGACCACCGCCTCCAGTTCGTTTTGCGCCAACACCTTGGCGAATTCGAGGCCCTTGAGCACACGTTCGGCTTCGGGCCCCAACGCGTCGGGCTTCAACGTCTTGAGGGCCCGCAGGGCGAACTCGGCTTGCTGGTATTTATCGAGAACTGTCTCGTAGACATTACGTTGCTCATCCAACGGGTATTCGGTACTGCTGCGTACCTCAATGTGGGATTTCAGGCCTATGTCCAGCCCGCACACTTGATAACGCGCCTTGTAATACCGCTGCAACGCCGACAGTGATGAAGGCATCTCGAAGCGTATTTGGCTCAGGCTGGTAAGCAGTTCCAGCGCACTGAGCTTGAGGTTGTCGGAGAAAAACAATTCAACGCTTGGAATACTTGCCAGCAGTTCTTGACGTACCGCGCGCGCTGTCGCCGACGCTTGTCCCAGGTGCTGGAGGCTAGCTTCCATGCTAGCGGAATGGGCGACCATGTGTTCGAGGTAGTCGATGTAGCCCGTGGCCATCCGCAGGTTTTCGTCGATGGGGGTCAAGTCTCCCGCGACGATTCGCGGTTGCATCCGCTTGTGCCATTCCTCCAATGGCTCGCCTGCCTCGGTAACGATATGGAACTCCAACGCATTCAATTGCATCTTGTGGAGGAACATCTGCTGGTTCCAGACCTCTTTAACAATGGTTGCCGCATTGATCAGGGGCAGGCCGGCAATGGCGGCTTCCTCCAGCTGACGGGTCAAGGTGGTCAACTCCAAGTACACTGGCGAGGATTGGGCCAGTTGAGTTTCGAGTTGCTGCAGCAATACATCAAACTGGTTGCGAAGGCGTTTGTACTCAGAGATTTCAGTCTGTTGACGTACTTCCAGGTCTGGACGTTGGGTTTGCGAGGCCTTGAGCAGCAGATCCTGGATGATTCGCAGGGTCTTGAGTTGTTTCTCCAGACCCTGGAGGGCGGCTGCCAGTTGGGTTCCTGTCTGAATAATGGGTGCCATCAGGAACTTCGCCTCCGGAACGAGCTGGAGCAAGCGATCCGTCAACCGTTCGTTCTCAAGTTGTTTTTCACGGCGCAGCTCCTGCAACCGCTTGCGTCCGCCCCCCAGTAACTTGAGACCACGGTCCAGCGTCCAATGGCCGTTGCCGTCGGTTTTCAGCTTGATGCCCGGGTGGTCTGGTTTGAGCGGGTGAATGATAAAGACTTCACCGAAACCCGGCACGATGTTGACCCTGAACAGCAGGCCTCCCACCGAGGCATGCCATTGGTCGTTGATCTTGTACAAACCCCGATAGGGCCCGAGACTGATCGGCTCGGGAACAGGCGTGGGCCAGGGCACATTGACGCCCCGCAGTCTCTCGAGAAGCATCGCCGAGGCGCCATCACCGGCCAGGGAGCGATCAAAGTCCAACAGCGTGCGACCACCCCCCGGTGGCTCGGAAGGCAGGCCGACAGCGCCTCGCTCAACCACGGCCGGCCTGATCAAGCGCTGGCCTGGCAGTGGGTGCTTGAAGGGTGAGGGGATCGTGGCCTGTTCATCACGCTGGGGCGCTTCGCGCGGCACGCCGGTCGATCCGTGATACAACATCGCCATGCCGATATTGAGCAGCAGATCAATCCACGCCAGCTCCCTGGCTGTCGGATCGTTACTCTCCAGTGCCGGCAGGTCCTTCACTACGCCTTGCATGGCCTGCATCAGCCAACCGATTGTCGCCATGGGGCCGCGTACAGCCAGCAGCAGAGTGTTGAACCCTAGTTGCAGGCCTTCGAGGATAAGCGCCCAGCGGCTTTCACTGTTGGAGGTCGACTCCCGTTCGGCCTGATCCACCAGTTGCTGTGTTTCACTGCCGAACAGATATTCCATGAGGCTGCCGTTGCGCAGCACCAGGCCTATTTCATCGTTGCTTTCGTCGTCGGCACCGGCCAGCTCGGCGGGCTTTGGCACGCTGGGCAGGCGGTCGAACTCCGAGCCCATGCCGACGCGCACGTAGTGAGGCTCGTTGAAACCGCCGTTGCTGTAGACCGCCCTGGCCTGGTCCGGCAACCAGGTCAGCACGCTCTCCTGCAGGTCGCCGGGTTGCACGATGGCCGCCAGCAACTGTTCGCGATGGGGGTATTCCAACAGCGCCTCGGCATAGGCCGGTCGATACAGCAGGTGCGGTCCCGACTGCGTGTCGCGGGGTTCGATGACGAACATATTGCGCACCACATCCGCCTTGGCGCCTGGCTTGCGTACAAAGGCCAGCGGCCGGATGACAATGTCCTCGCCATTGATCCGACGCTCCAGCGGGTTGGGGTTGACCAGCGCTTTCACACACTCGAAACCACGCTGGGTGAGGCCGGCTTCACTCTTGATCAAACGCTCCAGTGCCTGGGTTTTCAGATGCAGGGGGCGCAGTTGCTCGAACAGGCCTTGACGCTTGCGTGCGGCCTCGGTCTGCCCCATCAGTTCCCGGCGCAGGTAAGCGGGGTAGTTTTTGCCGATGTCGACGCGTTGGACCAGTTGAAGGAGGTAATCGGGCGTCAGCCAGGCTTCGATTGCGCGGCCTTTGACGTGGCGTATGGTCATGCGGCCTTTGGGGCGGCCCGACAGGTTCTTCAGGGCCAGGTCGACCAGGTTCATGACGACAGGTTCGATGTAACCCCCTTCGATGATACCCACCGGCACATGAAAGGTCAGTTCCAGATCGCCAGCATCGTAGCCGGTCGCCAGCGCTTCATGGGTGCAGGCGCGCAGTCCGCCCTTGGCAACCGCGCGGTCCATGCACAACTGGTGGTTCACATGCGCGGTGGCATAGCCGCGCAGTGTTTCCAGGCTATCGAAGTCGGCGTCGCCAAGGGTCTGGCGCTTGAGGCTGGCGTGTTCCAGCAGGGTGTGTCGGTAGGCCAGGCGGTTGGCGGCGCTGGTGGCTTGCAGATGATCCGGCAGGGCGGCCTGGATGGCCGCCACCGTTGCCGGCGACGTGGCGTTTGATGGCGACAGCCACTGCGCAGGGTCGGTGGTGACGGCAAACAGGCGTTCCACTGCTTGCCGCGTGGATTGGGCGGGAAGCTGGATCGTCGCGAGATCGTCCAACTGCTGGTTCAGGATGAGCGCCGCTTGCACTTCGAAAATATTGCCATCGGGTTCGTACTGCTGCCAAGTGATGCGCTCGGCCATGAAGCGCTGTTGCAACTGCTCGCCCCACGCCTGGCCGAAGGTTTCCAGGTCGGGGTAGGTCTGGATCTCACCGTTGAGGCGAAAAAGCAGTGCTTGCTTGCCGCGCACCACCAGAATCTCGGTGCCTTGTACGGTCAGCCGCTTGCCGGCGCGTTGCAAGTGGGTTTCCAAGGTGTAGGCGTGGACCTCGTTGGCGGGGGCGGGGCTGAGCGCGCGCGATGCCCGGTCGGGATAACGGTTCAACGCGCTGAGTATTTCAATGTGCTGGGCAGTGAGGCCGGTCTGGCGTGTGGCGACCTCGAGCAACACACCTTGCAGCACATCGGCCAGCCACTTCCAGCGAACGCTCCCTGCGTCGCTGTCCTGTCCCCAGTACGCAGCCAAGGCTTCTTGAAAACCGATGAACAGCACCCGTGGCAGCTCCCGGATGAGGGCTTCGATAACCCGCAGGTCGAAGTCGCGGCGCTCTCCGTTCTCGTGAGAGCCAAGCCGGGTGCCAGTGGCATCGCTCAGGTAGCAATCCAGGTTCTGGCGTGCCGTCAGATCGGGGAAACTGCCGTCGGCGATATGGTCAAGCGCAACGTCCAGCAACGGCAGCAGGGCGCGGCCACCGCCGTCACGGGGTACGGCCAGCCGAAGGTCGGCGACGGGCAGTGTCAGCGGTGGGTACTTCTCCACCAGGTGGGTGCCCAGCATTTGCGCGGTGACGGTACGCAAAGTGGGGCGCCCGAGAAATTGCGCAGCAACCGCTTGTCGTGTGGGATTTGCCGCTGGGGCGGGGGGCTGTACGGGCATGTGGGTTCCTTTACGTCGGATAAGAGTGCGTCCTTGCAAGGTAATGCCCGGCGTAGTCGCCGTGCGGTAGCCCGCTATGGTTTTAGGCCCTGGCGGCAAACTGGCCTATGATTAGCGCTTTGAACCTGATGAAAGACTGTGATGACTGAGAATTTGCTTGCCGTCCTTGAAACCAGCGACATGCTTGAAATCGATGGGCTGCATGCCTTTGATTTTGAACTCGATAACGAAAAACTGCTGATCACCGCCATGGACGGCCGTGCAGAAAAACGCTGGCGTTTCAGCCTGGAACAGGTCAACGCCGCGACGTTCGATGACACCTTGCAAAGCTGGACCCTTACCGGTGATTCGGGCGAGCACCGCCTGATCTGCATGAGCGCCTTCACCGGCAACAATAACGACGAGGATGAAGCGGATGATGATGCGTAAATTCTGGCCGCTGCTGATGGCCGGCAGCGTGGGAGCGATGTCGGTGCAAGCCGCGCCGGCCGATACCTATGAACTGTTGGTGGGCAGCTACACCGCCGGCAGCAGTGAAGGGATCTACCGCCTGCAATTTGACAGCCGCACAGGCCAGTTCAGCGGTAAACCGGTGCTCGCGGCCAAAGCGGCCAACCCGTCCTGGCTGACAATCTCCAAGGACCAGAAGCACCTGTTCGTGGTCAACGAGAACGGCCCCGGCCAGAAGGACCCGGTCGGGCGCGTCAGCAGCTACAGCATCGATCCGCAGACTCGCCAATTGACCCTGATCAACCAGGTGCAGAGCCTGGGCAACGAGCCGACCCATTCCAGTGTGGCCGCCGATGGGCGCTATCTGTTCGTCGCCAACTATTCGGTCGTGGAAGACCCGGGCGGCAGCCTGGCGGTGCTGCCAGTCGATGCCACGGGCAAGCTGTCGCCTCCGGTGCAACTGAGCGGGCACCCGGCCAGCCGCGTGAACCCTGAGCGCCAGGCGTCCAACCATGTGCACTCGGTGGTGTCGTCGCCGGATGGCAAGTACGTGTTTGTACAGGACCTGGGGGCGGACAAGCTGTTTGCCTACCGCTACGATCCCAAGGCCAACCATGAGCTGCCATTGACCCCGGCCAATCCGGCCTCGGTGCAACTGCCGCCAGGCAGCGGCCCGCGTCATTTGTTGTTCAGCGCCGATGGCAAGCACGCCTGGCTGACCACTGAGATGAGTGCGCAGGTGGCAGTGTTCGACTACAAGGATGGCCAGTTGACCCAGACGCAACTGGTGGACTTCGCCGCCGGCCAACCGGTGTCCGACAAGGCCGGTGCCGCGTTGCACGCCTCCAGTGACGGAAAATTCCTCTACGTGAGCAACCGTGGCACGGCCAACCAGTTGCTGGTGTTCAGCATCGATCCGGCCACCGCGCACCTCAAGGAATTGCAACGTCGCTCGGTGGACGGTGACCACCCGCGCGAATTCAGCCTGGACCCCAGCGGTCGGTTCCTGCTGATCGCCAATCAGAAAAGCAACGAAATCGTCGTGGTCGAACGCGACCCCAAAACCGGCCTGCTGGGTAAAACCGTACAGAAATTGCCGATCGATGCCCCCAGCGACCTCAAGTTCCTGGTGCGTCAATAAGCCACAGGCCCCGCCGTGCGGGGCCTGACCCTTTCTATTAATTCTGTTAATAGCGGCTACTGTTTCAAAGCATTTCTAAGGTTCAGCCCTCGGGCGTAAGTTGGGTTCCAAGGCCTTCCCCGGCCACTCAACCAAACGAACACAAGGGTTACCGACATGAATCTGAATCTCTTCTCCATCATCGCCGCTTCCGCTGTTTCCGCCACTGTTGCCCTGCCTGCCGCAGCCAGCGTGGAAGTCACCGGCAAAAAATCCAGCACCAGCGCCTACACCCAGAAATACCTGCAACAGAGCGCCAACTTCTACGCCGCACTGGATCACAAGACCCAGCACTAAGCGGTAGGTCACTGAGATCAAATGTGGGAGGGGGCTTGCCCCCGATAGCAGTGGGTCAGCTACAAATTAGCTGACTGATCCACCGTCATCGGGGGCAAGCCCCCTCCCACATTTGATTGTGCCGGCCTCAGGGTTTTGTCATCACGGCGATAAATAGCGGTGAAGTAAGGACGCGCTGAAGCCAGGCTTGTAACCGTTGATACGGCGTCCCGGCGAACCACTCCCGATCCACATGGGCAAACTGGCGCACAAACGGCGCGAGGGCCATGTCCGCCAGGCTCGGATACCGCGCCAGCAAGTAGGCGCGTTCCGTCAGTAACCCTTCCAGCTTCTGCAAGAACACCTCGCCCTCGGCCCGATAATGTTCCATCGGGTGTTCCGGGTAGCGGTCGGCGTACTTGTATCGATCCAAGTGATACTTGAAACCCTGGTCGTTCTCGGCAATCAGTGCCAATACCGCCGGGTCACCCTGCAGCAGCCAATCATCCGGGTCGTGCTGGGCCAGGGCCCATTGCATGATCTCCAGGCTCTCTTCAATCACGCGTCCGTCAACGCTCAGTACCGGCACCGTACCCTTGGGCGACAGTGCCAGCATCTCGGCCGGCTTGGCCTTGAGGCTGACCTCGATGATCTGTACGGGTACGCCTGAATAACGCAAGGCCAGGCGTGCCCGCATCGCATACGGGCAACGCCGGAACGAATACAGCAGCACCTCGCTCACTTCACCTCCAGCGTGCTCAAACCATTACCCTGGCGCTTGACCTGGATTTGGACCGGGATGCGTTCGTGCATTTCCTGCACGTGGGAAATCACCGCCACCTTGCGCCCCTGGGCCTGCAAACCGTCCAGCGCGTCCATCGCCAGTTGCAGCGATTCCGGGTCCAGGCTGCCGAAGCCTTCATCGATAAACAGCGACTCGATCTTCAAGGTGCTGGATGCCATCGAAGCCAGGCCCAAGGCCAACGCCAGTGACACCAGGAAGGTTTCGCCGCCGGACAACGAGTGCACCGAGCGCAGTTCGTCGCCCATTTCCGTGTCCATCACCAGTAGCCCCAACATGCTGCCGCCGCGCTTGAGGCGATAGCGGCGCACCAGTTGGCGCAATTGCACGTTGGCGTGGTGCACCAGCAGGTCGAGGTTGTAGGCCTGGGCGATCTTGCGGAAGGTGTCACCGGTAGCCGAGCCGATCAGTGCGTTCAGGCGCGCCCAGCGTTGCCATTCGTCATACGCCTTGGCGATCTGTTCGGCAAACGCCTGGTTGGCGTCCTGGCGGCGCTGGTCTTCGGACTGGCGCGCGCGCAGTTCGGCGCAGTGTTTCTCGGCCTCGGCCAACTGTTGGTTGAGCGTGGCCAGGGCGGTGTCCAGTTCATCGGCTTCGAAGTTGCCATTGTGCTGGGCTTGGTGTTCGGCGAGGCGTTGCTCACGTTCTTGCAGCAGGACCCTGGCCTGTTCGACGGCTTTCTCGCTGTGTTGCAACTGCTGGCGCAAGTGGCTGACCTGGGCGTCGTCGTAGGCCAGCAAACGGTCGAGGCCGGCGTCGTCGAGTTCCGGGTGCAGCGCGCGCCAGTCGTGCAGGCGCGTGTCGAGGCTGTGCTGTTCGGCTTGCAATGCCTGCTCGCGTTCCTGCTGGGCCTTGAGGTCGGCGGCCAGTTGGATCAGGGCGTTGTGGATGTCCTGCAGTTGTTGGTTGGCGTCGGTTTCGCTCTGGCGTGACTGTGTCACGGCGTGTTCCAACTGTTGCTGCCACTGCTCGGCGCTGGTGTGTTCACCGAGCAACGCGTTGAGTTTTTCCTGAGCCGCTTGCTGTTGGGTCGCCAGTTCGGTGACTTGCTGGAGCAGGGCGTCGAGTTGCTGTTGGCGATGCTGCTGGTGGGTCTGTTCCTTCTCGATCGCCTGTTGACGCTCTTGTTGCTCGGCCAATTCGTCGCGCTGATGGCCCAGCTGTTCCAGGCGCTGGCTGACCTGCTGGTCCAGCTGCATAAAGGTGGCTGCGGGCTCGGCGCGCAGATCTGCCAGGGTGTCTGCGGGCAGCAGGCTGGTGAAGGCACTCAGTTCCTGCTCAAGGCGTTCGCGGTCGCTGGCCAACTCGCGCTGCTGGTCCACCAGCAATTGACGGGCCTGCTGGCTTGCTTCCTGGGCGGCTTGCAGTTGTTGCTGCAGGCGCCCGGCGTTTTGTTGCAGGTTGAGCAGGGCGCCTTGGCGCTGTTCGTCCTGGGTGATGCTTTGGGTCAACTGGCCCAGTTGCTGCTCAAGCCAGGCGCTGCGCTTGGCCGGTTCCTGATTGAACAGCGACGCGGACAGCGGGTGTGCCTCCAGGCTCGGTTTCAGCGCTTGCTGTTGCGTCGCCAGGTGTTCCTGCTGTTGCAGGTATTCCTTTTGCTGGGCGATCAAACCGCCCACTTCGCCACGCAACTCCGTGAGTTTTTCCTTGAGGGTGTCCACCGCTTTCTGCGCGCTGGCTTCTTCGTTTTCGTCATGACGACCGAGGCTTTGCAGCAGGGCTTCGGGCTGGTGGTACGGGTGTTCGTGGCTGCCGCACACCGGGCAGGGCTGATCGTCCTGCAGCTGCTCGCGCAACTCCTCGACGCTGGCACTGCGGGCCAGGCGCTGGCGTTCCAGCAGTTGTCTGGTCACGTTCAGCGTTTGTTCGGCCACCGTCAGCTCGGCCTTGGTCTGCAAGCCGGTCTGGTTCAACTGCTCGCGTTGCTGTTGGGCCACGGTGAGCTTTTGCGTCAGGCCGGCGGCTTGCTGATCCAGCTGTTGCTGGTGGTCCCACAGGCGCGTCAGGTCTTCGAAGGCACGCTGCTGTTTGCGATTGTCTTGCAGCAGGCTGGCCAGCAATTGGATCTGCTCGGCCACGGCGTGAGGCTCGGCACCGGCCTCCTGGTACAGCAAGTCCAGGGCTTCGCGTTGCTGGGTGAACTGTTCGGCGGCGCGGGTTGCACGTTGCTCCAATTGCGACAGTTCGGCCTGGCCTTTATTCAGGCGGTTACCGATCAGCATCAGTTGTTGCAGGCGGTCGCGGTAGGCGGTCCACGCATCACTCAAGGGCGCGAGGGCGGCGCTGCGCTCAAGCTCGTTGGCCAGGCGTTGCAGGCGCTCCGCGACTTCGCTCTGTTTTTCCAGCAGGCCGGTGAGCCGGGCCTGGCCTTCGGTGCAGGCGCTTGCGTGTTGCTGTTTGTCCTCGGTGCGCTTGGCCAGCTCTTTGGTCAAGTGGGTGAGGGTGCTGTGTTCGTCGAACGCCTGGCGCAGCAAAGGCGCGGCATCCGCCTGGTTTTTCAGGGCTTGCGCCAAGGCGGTTTGCGCGCTGGCCAGTTGCTGTCGGGCCTGGTCCTGGCGGGCTTGCAATTCGGCTTGTTGCCGCGTATGGGACTGAATCTGCGCCGCCAACGGCGCCAGGTGTGTGCCGAGTTCCGCCTGGCGCACGAACAGATGACGCTGCGGCGCCAACTGTTCCAGGCGGCCGAGGTCCTGGCGTTGCGCGTCCTGGTTATTCCAATCGGCCTGTGCCTGCTGCAGCTGTTCGGTGGCGGCGAGTTGGCGTTCCTGCCATTCGCGCAGTTCCTTGAGCCAGGTGTGCTGAAGCTCCAACTGCTTGAGTTGGGCTTGATGGACCTTGAGTTGCTGCTGCGCGGCATCGAATTGTTGATCGAGCTCGGCACGGGCTTCAGGGGCCAGGGGCACCACGCCGGTGGCCTGGTCCTGCAACTGTTTGTGCGCGTCCCGGGCCTCTTTGGCCTTGTCGAAGGCACGCCGGCCCAGCTGGGTGTACAGGGCCGTGTCGGTGAGCTTTTCCAGCAGTTCGCTGCGCTCGTTGTCGTTGGCCTTGAGGAACGCACTGAACTCGCTCTGCGCCAGCAACACGGCGCGGGTGAACTGTTCGAAGTTCAGGCCCAGGGCCAATTCCAGCTGGGTCTTGTATTCGGTTTTCTGGCTGGCCAGCAGTTGGTCGCTGTCCAGGTCGATCAGGCTCTGGCGGCTGTTCTGCAACTTGCCGCTGGCCTTGTCGCGCGCGCGATTGGCTTCCCAGCGCGCGCGGTAGCGGCGGCCACTGACGCCGACAAAATCCACCTCGGCATAACCGCCACCGGTGCCGCGGCGCAGCAGGGTACGTGGGTCACCGATGGAGATGTCGCTGTCGGCATCCGGCATCTTCGCCTGGCCGGTATCACCCAGGCGTGGCACGGCGCCAAACAACGCCAGGCACAAGGCATCGAGCAAGGTGCTTTTACCGGCGCCGGTCGGCCCGGTGATTGCGAACAACCCGGCGCTGGCCAGGGGCTCGGCGGTGAAGTCGATCTCGAACGGGCCGGCCAGGGACGCGAGGTTTTTCAGGCGGATGGCGAGGATCTTCATGGCTGTTCCTCCTCTTGCTGCACTTCCTGGAGCAACACGGCGAAGTCCTTCAAGGTCTGTTCATCCACCTCGCTGCCGTAGCTGTCCTGCCAGGCGCGGCTGAACAATTCCTGAGGCGTGAGCTGGTCGAGTTCGATCAGGCGGTCGTCGCCTTCGTCCTCACGCGGGCCCTTGCCAGCGTACTCGGCAGCGATGCGCACCAGGCGCACAGCCTTGCCTTGCAGCGCGGCTTCGATTTGCTGACGCAGGTCGGGCTGCGGTTCGTCGAGCAGGACGCGCACTTCGAGCCAGGGGTGGCGTTGGGTTTCAGCCAGCAGGTCGATGTCCGGCAACTCGGCCAGGGCCTTGAGGATATCCGCCAGGGGCGCGGCTTCCAGACGTTGCAGGTCGACCGAACGCGGGATCAGGATGGGTTCGACGCTCACCAGGCATTGGCCCTGGAACACCACATCGAGGATCTGGTGCTTGTAGCCGATTTCGGAAAACGACAGTGGGATCGGCGATCCACTGTAGCGAATACGTTCTTCGCCATTGACCTTTTGCGGCTTGTGCAAATGGCCGAGCGCAACATAGCCGACACTTTTATCGAACAGGCTGGCCGGCAGCGCCTCGGCATTGCCGATGATCAGGCTGCGCTCGGAGTCTTCCGACACCGAACCACCGGCCATGTGCGCATGGCTGATGGCAATCAGCGCCTGGCCTTTTTTGCGCTTGGCGTTGGCCGCGGCGATCAGCCATTCATGCACCTGGCCGATACCCCGCAGGTAGTCGTCACCCAGGTGCGCGCCGGTGACTTCCGCCGGGCGCAAAAAGGGCAGGGCCAGGCACCACGCGGCAACCTTGCCTTTGGCGTCGGGCAGCGGGATCAGCAGCCGTTCGGCGTCGAGCTGGCCATCGTCCAGCCACAGCACGCGGCCGAGAGCATGGGTGTGCAGGCGGCGCATCAACGGTGCCGGCAGCTCGATACGTGAGCCGGAGTCGTGGTTGCCGGCGATCATCACGATGGTCAGCTTGGGGTTTTGTTCGTGGGCGCTGATGATGAAGTCATACAGCCGCTCCTGGGCCTTGAGCGGCGGGTTGACCGTGTCGAAGATATCGCCGGCGATGAGCAGAGCGTCCGGCTGATGGGTCTTGAGCTGGCCCAGCAGCCATTCGAGGAAACAGGCGTGTTCGAAGTCGCGTTCCTGGCCGTGGAGGTTTTGACCCAGGTGCCAGTCGGAGGTGTGAAACAGACGCAAGGCGAACTCCGTGGAATAGATGAAAAGGAGGGGAGTTTACCTGTAATGCGACCCTGCTGCCCCAGGCGATACAGATTCAATGTGGGAGGGGGCTTGTTCCCGATGGCGGTGGGTCAGTCAGTGCATTTCTATCTGACACATCGCCTTCGCGAGCAAGCCCGCTACGTGCCAAGGGTTAGAATATTTCTCTGAAAAAACGCAAAGTAAAATGTTATTAAATGCCGATCCCATAAGTGGGCGGCAGGATTAGGAAACGCCTTACTTATTCCTGCACTAAAAAATGACAGGACTTTCCTTCCAGGATTTAGGAAGCGGCTGGCTTACTTTGATAAAAAATTCATGCAGTCTGGCAAGCGTGGAGTGGTCAAGTAACGCGCTCCTCGTGTGATGCGCTTTTGTGTTTTCTTAATATGGATGGAGATTATTATGAAAAGCCTTATTGCATTGCCGCTTGCTGTATTGATGTTTGTTTCCTTTCAGGCTTCTGCGTTGTGTTTGAATATTGCTGATAGTTATACCGGGATAATGCAGCCCAATGATGAGATCACGGTATATGGTCCATTTAAAATAACCGGTGCCAATGGCTGTTCTGCCGCAAATATCGATGCAACGGTTTCAGCGGGAGGAGCGGGAAGTGCTCCGGCGATTTTTATTGAGCGTGAAGTAGGCTCTTCCTGGAGCAGAGTGTCATTCAGTATCGGCACTAACGCGTCTTACGTGGGGCCATTCGGTACCTATCGAGTACGGCTGAAGAACGAAACCAGTGCGTCTAAATCCTATTCAGGTACGGTAAGATACGGGCGCTAGACGGGCAGGCGGCGCGTCAGGTTGAACCTGGCGCGCCTTGACTCATACGTCAAAGTCAAGCGTACTCATTTATTGATAAATCATTACTAGTGGACTTGATAAAGTACGCCAATGCACCAACAGCTTGATTTGCGCTGACCATCCCTTGCAAGTGGTCCATGGCACCGTCTTGCATTGCAACCATTGGTTCACTTTTGAAAAAAGCCCGCGTATCTTCCAGTTTCTCGTTGAATAGCGCGATGGCATTAAATTTTACGTGGGTGTTAGTTTGGCGACCATTGGCATCCGATGCACCATCTCCCGAAATGAACATCCCAAAAGCGCGTTGGCTGATCATTCCGTCGTCGTAGAGCCTTCTGCCGACTTTCTTAAGCTCATCCGTACTGATTGACGTCATATCATAATCTTTCAAAAACTCCTTAAGCTGACTGATCTTCTCCTGATCGCCAAGCTTCAATGTATCCGCCGCCTCGGAGGCTTCGGTTATGGTGAATGCATTCGTGACTTGCTGCGGATTTTTGATGGTATAAGCGTCTGTTTGCTTACTTAATGGCGGATAGGAAACATTCAACGTAATGGCCATTTTAAAAACTCCATTAATCGAAAGCTACATCGCTTTATCGGCGTCGCCTTTCCTATCTTGAGTAGTGACCTTGGTTACTTGGGATACAGCGGCGGAAGGCTGGTGGTATCCGCCGCCGGGTCCGGTTCGCGCTCAGCTATCGGAATCGCCTTCACCGCACGCCACAGGTCTTCACCCAACCAGAAATGCCCGCTCTCGCTGTACAGTGCACCATTCAAGCCGTCCAACGCGTCCGACAGCGGCACAAACCTCGCCGCCATATCCGCCAGGGTTTCCGGCTGTTGCCGCGCCCAGGCGTCAAGGGCCTGTCGGGTGGCTTGGGGGTCGTTGGCCTGGGTGGCGCGTTTAAGGTCATCGAGCAGGGTGCGCGGGCTCGGGCCGGTCTGTGCGGCGCGCTGCACGGCCGGTTGCCGGCGTGCACGCCACCACAGGCCAAAACCCAGCAGGGTGGTGCAGGCCAGGATCAGCGTACTCAGTTGCCACAGCCACAGGCGTTCATCGTCCGGTGCGGTGATCACCGTCGGCGTAGCGGGGGTATCCACGGCCAGGCTCGGGTTGATGGCGACCTGCAAGGTGCGCGCCGGCAGGCTGGTGCGTTCGAGGTGGTCTTCGTGGGTGTTCCACCACACCACGTCCACGGCGGGCAGTTCCAGGTTGCCGGCGCGAGTGGGCACCAGGGCCTCGCGGTCTTCGCGGCTGCCGATCAGGCCATGGTCGCTGGTCTGGTTGCCGAGCACCGGCTGGTCCGGGTAACGGCGCAGGCCGTTGATTTCGGTGCTGGGCAGCGCCGGCAGTTGTGCGCTGGAAAGGCCCTCGGCCTTGACCGTAAGGCTGCGGGTCAGGGAGTCGCCGACCTGCACATGCTCGGGCTCCGGGTTCCAGTGTTCGCTCAAGGTCAGGCTGCGTGCCGGCAACCACGGCGTATCGGCGGGATACAGCGCCGGTTTGGGTTTGACCATCAGCGGCAGCTCTGCGGAACTCACGTGGATCAACTTGCCCGGCTTGGTGCCTTGCAGGGTGTTTTCCTGGGGCGGGCGCGATTCCACCAGGGTCGCGCTGAAGGTCTGCGTCGGGATCGCCAACGTGCCGCTGTGCTGCGGGTAGATCGCGTAGCGGGTCTCGATCACGCCGTGGCGGATGCTGTTGATGACCTTTTCATAGGTGCGCGACTCGCCCAACTGCTCCACACGCGCATCGGCAATCTGCAACGGCGTGAGGCTGCTGTCGTCATACAGCGACACCGAGTGGTAGACGCGCACGGTCAACAGTGCCTGCGCCTGGACATAGACGCTGGTCTGGTCGAGGTTGGCCTCGATAAATACCGGCGCCAGCTCGGCAGCGGTGTTCTGGCTGGCGGTCTCCACCACTTGCAGGCTGATCGGCTGGGTCTTGTGTTCGCCCACTTGCAGGGGCGGGATGACCACCGTGCCGTTTTCCCTGGGCAGCAGGGTGATGATCCAGCGCGTGGTGGCGTGGTTGTCGCCGCCCAGCGTGGTGAGTTGGTTGATCTGCCGCGTGCCGCTGACTTCGAACTGCGCATCCAGCGGCGACAGGTCGGGTTTGCCGAACTGAGTGACGTCGCTGGACTCCACCGTCAGTTCCACCGTTTCCCCGGAGTTGACGCGGCTGCGGTCGACGCTGGCGACCAGGCTCGCCGCCTGGGCGTGGCCGGCCGACAAGGCGAGCAGAAGCAGTAGGGTGGTGCGGCGGCTCATCGAGTCTTGTCCTGATGTTGTTGCTGTTCGTACCAGAATTTGCGGCGCAGCAGTTCGCCGGGGTTGTCCGGGATCTCCTGCAGCCATTGCTCCAGGGCCTGGCGATGTTCACCGTCGAGGCTGGCCTCGCTAGGCCGCAGCGGTGGGGTGGTGGTCTGTTCGTCGCCCAGTTCGCTGCCCGGTACTTCATTACCCACGGTTTGCGGCGTGTTGCCGGGCTGGGTGTCGCCAGTGCCGGCTTCACCCTGGCCTTGGGATGACTGTTCGCCGCCTGTGGCGTTTTGCCCAGTGGCGCCCGGTTGCGCAGTTTGGCCGGGTTGGGTGGTTTCGTCATCCTCGTTTTTTGCCGCAGGAGACGGCTCCGGCTGGGCCTGTTCCTGCATAAGGGTTTCTACCAGCGCTTTGTTTTTCAGCGCCGGTTGCAGGTCGGGCTGGGCTTCGAGGGCTTGCTCGTAGGCGTCGATAGCGGCTTCCAGTTCCCCGGATTTTGCCAGCGCATTGCCCCGATTGTAGTGGGAGTAGGCGTCATTGCCTTCGGCAAACAGCTTGATGGCCTCGGCATAGTTGCCGGCCTCGTAAAGCGCCACGCCCTTCCACTGCGGGTCCTGGAAGTGTTCGGCGGCTTCGGCCGGGCGTTTTTTCTTCAGCAGATATTGGCCCTGCTGGTCGGGACGCAGCCACAGGTCTTGCAGGCCGAAGGCGTAGCTGGGTTGCGGTGCAATCAACAGCAGCAACGGCAGGCAGAACAACCAGCCGCGCCGACCGGCGCAGGCGGCCAGTAGCAACAGCGGCAGGAGCAGCCAGTAGCCCTGGTCGGCCCAGGTGTCGAGGTGCAGCAACTGGCCGTCGTTGCGCAGGGTTTGCGGTGGGTCGAGCACGCCGAGCTGGCGCAGGTCCTTGTCGTCCAGCCGTGCAGCGCGGTAGCGGCCACCCATTTCGCTGGCGAAGGCCTTGAGGGTCGGGCTGTCCAGGCGCGGCACCAGGATCGCGCCTTGTTCGTCCTTGAGGAACTCGCCGCTTTCCTGGGTCACCGGCGTGCCCTCGCGGCTGCCGATGCCGAGGATCGACAAGCTCGGCGCCTGGCCGCTTTGCAGCAACAGGCGGATGCCCTGGCGCTCCTGTTTGGACAGCGAAGAACCGATCAGCAACAGGCGCCCCTGGCCGAGGCCGCCTTGTTTGAGCAGGCCCAGGGCCTTCTCGACGGCCAGGTCGGCGCGGTGGCCGGGTTCGGGCATGATCGAGGGGCGCAAGGCCTCCAGCAGGTTGCGGCTGGTGGCCAGGTCGTCCGACAGCGGCACCAGCGTGTGGGCGCTGCCGGCATAGACGACAATGGCGGTTTGCGCATCGGTGCGCGCCTGCAACAGGTCGTACAGCTTGCGCCGCGCCTGCTCCAGGCGGTTGGGCGGGCTGTCGGTGGCGAGCATTTCCGGGGTCAGTTCCAGCAACACCACCAATGGGTCGGACGGCTTCTGGCTGGACTGCTCGACTCTTTGCCAACTGGGGCCGAGCAACGCCAGCACTGCCAACAGCCAGGCGATGCCCAGCACCACCCACGGCGATTTGCTCTCGCGGCCGTTGCCACCGCTGAGCAATACCGCGTGGAAGGCCGGCGGCAGGATCATTTGCCAGCGTCCGGCGCGCTTTTGCCGGTGCCACAGATGCCACAGCAGCCAGCCGAGCAACGGCAACAGCAACAACCACCAGGGACGGAACCAGTGCGGCCATAGGTCGATCATCGACGCCTCCGCAAACGCAGGCGTTTGAGGCGCTGGCGCCATTCCGGGTGTTGCTGCAGGAAAATCCCCTTGCTCGACAGCTTATTGAAAACGCGTTGCAGGGCGTTGTTCGGCCAACGTTCCTGGATCACCAGCAACATGCTCAGCACCAGCGCGAGGGCCAGCGGCGCGCTGTACAAGGCCAGGGCGGGCCGCGCCTGGGTAGGTTGTTGTTCGACAGGTTCGAGCTTGTCGAGGGTTTGCTTGATCGCTTGCAACTCTTCGCCATCACGTGCTCGGAAGTACTGGCCGTGGGTGGCTTCGGCGATGGCCTTGAGCGCCGGTTCGTCGAGGTCCAGGCTCGGGTTGACGCCAAGGATGCCCAGGGAGCCCGTTTGCTCCGGGTCGGCGCCGATGCCGATGGGGTAGATCTTCACGCCTTCTTCGGCCGCCAGGCGCGCAGCGGTCAGCGGGTCGATCTGCCCGGCATTGTTGGCGCCGTCAGTGACCAGGATCAGCACGCGGCTCTGCGCCGGACGCTGGCGCAGGCGTTTCAAGGCCAGGCCGATGGCATCGCCAATCGCAGTGTTCTTGCCGGCAATGCCGATGCGCGCTTCATCCAGCCAGGTGCGCACGGTGCGGCGGTCGAACGTCAGCGGTGCCTGCAGGTAGGCCTGGCTGCCGAACAGGATCAGGCCGACGCGATCACCCTCACGGCCCTCAAGAAAGTCGCCGAGCAGATGCTTGACCAGGCTCAAGCGACTCACGTCTTCGTCCTGCCAGTTCATATCGGGAAAATCCATGGAGCCGGACACGTCCACCGCCACCAGCAGGTCGCGGCCACTGGCGGCGATGGGCAGTGGCTCACCGAGCCATTCCGGGCGTGCGGCGGCGGTCAACAGCAGCAACCACAGCACCACGAACGGCGCTTGCTGGCGCCAGCCCGGCAGGTTGACGCGGGCGCGGCGGCGGGCCAGGCCTTCTAGGTCACTGAGGTAGCTGACTTTCAATGCGGGCTCACCGCTGTCGGCGGCGGGCAGCAGCAGGCGCATCAACCAGGGCAATGGCAACAGGGCAAAGATCCACGGCCAGGCGAACTCAAACATGTTTGCGAATCCAGGTATCGACCGCTTGGGTCAGGCCGGCGATGGCCTTGTCGTCGAGTCTGCATTCGGGTTTGTAGGCGCCTTCCACCAGCACCATCCAGCGCGTGAGGCCGGCGGCAGGGCAGCGGTTGTCGAGGAACGCCAGCCATTTGCGGCCGTTGAGGGTGTGGCTCTGGCTGTAGGGGTAGTCGTTGCGGCACAGGCGCTTGAGCAGGCCGTTGAGCTGTTGCAGCCAGGCGCCGGCAGGCGCGCCGTCGTAGGGTTTGGGCATCAGCGCCAGTTCCGCCAGGGCGGCAATGCGCAGCGGGTCCAGCGGTTGTTCGGCGCGAGCCACGGGGCGGCGGGCCGGCAGGAAACGGCGCAGGGACCACAGGCCCCAACCGAGCAACGGAATCACCAGCAGCAACAGCCACCAACCTGGCGCAGGCGGCCAGAACCCGATGGCGGGCGGGGCGATCAGCGGTTGCAGTTGGTCCAGGCTGCTCATTGTTTTTTAACCGGGCGTTGCGGGTTGAGGTATTCGCGCAATTGCTCGACCATTTCGCTCTGGGTGCTCAAGGGCATCAACAGCACACGCAGTTTCTGCGCGAGCAGTTCCCAGCGGGCAATGCGCGCTTCGGCCTGGGCCTTGTAGGCCTGGCGCAGGTCGAAGTTGAGTGTGTCCAGTTCCAGCTGGGCGCCGCGTTCGGCGAAGCGCAACAGCCCGGCGGCGGGCAGGGCGTGGTCCAGCGGGTCGGAGATCGGCAGCAGCAACAGGTCGCAGTGGCGTGACAGCAGGCTGAGTTGTTGCTCGGCACCCTCGGTCAGCGCGCGTTCATCGCAGATCACAATCACCAGGCTGCCGGGGCGCAGCACTTCGCGGCCACGGCGCAGGGCCATGCCGAGGGCGTCGGCTTCGGGGCGGCTCTCGGTGTTCAGGCTCTGGTTGACTCGCACCAGGCGGTTGAGCAATTGCAGCAGGCTTTGTTTGCTGCGCCGGGGCTTGATTTCGTAGTGCTCGCTATCGCCGAACACCAGCCCGCCCACGCGGTCGTTGTGGCCCAGCGCGGCCCAGCCGATCAGGCTGGCCGCCTGTGCCGCCAGCACCGACTTGAACATTTGCCCGGAGCCGAAAAACAGCCGGCAGCTTTGCTCCACCATGATGAAGATGGGCCGCTCGCGCTCTTCATGGAACAGCTTGGTGTGCGGCTCCTGGGTGCGCGCCGTCACGCGCCAGTCGATGGTGCGCACATCGTCCCCGGCCTGGTACACGCGCACCTGGTCGAAGTCCACACCGCGTCCGCGCAGTTTGGAGTGGTGCAGGCCGATCAGCGGGCTGCGCTGGCTTGGGGTGGAAAACAGCTGCACTTCGCGCACGCGATGGCGCATCTCGATCAACTCGCTGAGCGTGATGCGGATCCCATCGCCTGCGTTCATGGGTTTCAAGCGACGGCAACGACGTCGAGAATGCGTTGCACCACGCGGTCCTGGTCGATGCCGGCGGCTTCGGCTTCGAACGACAGGATGATGCGATGGCGCAGCACGTCGAACAGCACCGCCTGGATGTCTTCCGGGCTGACGAAGTCGCGACCGGCCAGCCAGGCATGGGCGCGGGCGCAGCGGTCGAGGGCGATGGAGCCGCGAGGGCTGGCGCCGTAGGCGATCCACTCGGCCATCTCAGGATCAAATTTGGCCGGCGTGCGCGTGGCCATGACCAGTTGCACCAGGTATTCCTCCACCGCGTCGGCCATGTACAGGCCGAGGATTTCCTTGCGTGCGGCGAAGATCGCCTGCTGGCTGACGCGGCGTTCCGGCTTGGTTTCGCCGTTGAGCGCTTCGCCACGGGCCTGTTGCAGGATGCGTCGCTCCACGGCGGCGTCGGGGAAGCCGATCTTGACGTGCATCAGGAAACGGTCGAGCTGGGCCTCCGGCAGGGGGTAGGTGCCTTCCTGTTCGATGGGGTTTTGCGTGGCCATCACCAGGAACAGCGGCGACAGGTCATAGGTACTGCGCCCGACGCTGACCTGGCGCTCGGCCATGGCTTCCAGCAGCGCCGATTGCACCTTGGCCGGGGCGCGGTTGATTTCGTCCGCCAGCACCAGGTTGTGGAAGATCGGGCCCTGCTGGAACACGAAGCTGCCGGTTTCCGGGCGATAGATCTCGGTGCCGGTGATGTCGGCGGGCAACAGGTCGGGGGTGAACTGGATACGATGGAACTGCGCTTCGATCCCTTCGGCCAACTCTTTGATGGCCTTGGTCTTGGCCAGGCCCGGCGCGCCTTCCACCAGCATATGGCCGTCGGCGAGCAAGGCGATCAACAGGCGATCGATGAGTTTTTCCTGGCCGAGAATCTGCGTAGAAAGAAAGGTTCGCAGCGCAAGCAGCGCTTCACGATGTTCCATCGATGACGGTTCCTGGAGAGATGAGCCTTGGCGTTGTGAAAAATGCCAAGACCTGGGGCGTCTACTTTAATGCATCGAGGGGGGTGGCGACTAACGGCGTGACGGGTATTTTTGGCAAATCTTGTAGGAAATTTGTGTGGGAACGCGGTCGATGTGGGAGGGGGCTTGCCCCCGATTGCAGTGGGTCACACGCAGATGCAGGAACTGGTTCGCCGCTATCGGGGCAAGCCCCCTCCCACATGTGATTGTGGGTGCCGCTTAAATTCGGGTGAAAGTGCCGGTGCCTTTCAGGATGTTTTGCAGGGTTTGCTCGACTTCGGCCATATCCGACGCCGCCGTGGCGTGGGTAATCTCCAGCTGGTCCTTGCCACCCAAGGCATCGGCATCCCCGGCAGCCAATTCGACCAGCAGGGTAGTGTCACTGAGCGTGACCTTCAGCCCATCCAGCGTCGAGGGCTCGTAATCCCAGGTCAGTTCCACTTCGTCCTCATCCGGGTAGCGGGTCAGCATGAACATTTCGCCGTTCTTGCCGTGGCAGCAGAGCATCGCCATGTTGTCTTCTTCGTCGTCGCACGGCGTGGCCATCAGGGCGTCGGTTTTCAGTTGCAGCATGGGCAATCCTGTCTGGGGGAGGGCGTAATGCGCGCAATTGTGCCATTGCGGCGAATTTTGTGCTGCTTCCTGTGTCAGAACTCGTGCATGACCTGGCGGGCAATATCGGTCATTTCTGATACTCGCCGGCGTGGAAATAGCCGGTTTTTCTCCCGGAAATGATGGGTTGCCCAAGTCGCAACCCGGCGCCTGCTTGCCGATGACCGAATATGTCGCAGCGTCGCAAGCAGCTGGCTTCCCACACTCGTTAAGCTGCACAACGGATGTGCATGAGCCTGGCGCCTGACCTGCCCGTCGTACCGTCACCCGGCAAGGTGCACATCTTATGGAAGTTGTATGTGACCTCATTGTCTTGTCCAGCTTCACCCACCTGTCACCCTGATTCGTTTATGGTGCTTAACTCGTCACCCAGCGAACAGCGCTGACGGTCTCCCCGCAAGGGGATAACACGCGACGCTTCCATCAATAACAAGCCCAAGCGGAGTACCACAGATGGCGTTTTTCACCGCAGCCAGCAAGGCCGACTTCCAGCATCAACTGCAAGCGGCACTGGCGCAGCACATCAGTGAACAGGCACTGCCACAAGTGGCGCTGTTCGCTGAACAATTCTTCGGCATCATTTCCCTGGACGAACTGACCCAGCGTCGCCTTTCCGACCTGGCCGGTTGCACCCTCTCTGCGTGGCGCCTGCTTGAGCGCTTTGACCACACCCAACCGCAAGTGCGGGTCTACAACCCCGATTACGAACGTCATGGCTGGCAGTCGACCCACACCGCGGTCGAAGTGCTGCACCATGACCTGCCCTTCCTGGTGGACTCGGTCCGCACCGAGCTGAACCGCCGTGGCTACAGCATCCACACCCTGCAGACCACCGTGCTCAGCGTACGCCGTGGCGCCAAGGGCGAGTTGCTGGAAATCCTGCCCAAAGGCACCCAGGGCGAAGGCATCCAGCAAGAATCGCTGATGTACCTGGAAATCGATCGTTGCGCCAACGCCGCCGAACTGAACGTGCTGAGCAAAGAGCTTGAGCAGGTGCTGGGCGAAGTGCGCGTGGCCGTGGCCGATTTCGAACCGATGAAAGCCAAGGTCCAGGACCTGCTGGCCGGTATCGACGCAAGCCAGTTCGCTATCGACGGCGAAGAAAAAGCCGAGATCAAGAACTTCCTGGAATGGCTGGTGGGCAACCACTTCACCTTCCTCGGCTATGAAGAGTTCGTGGTACGTGACGAGGCGGACGGCGGTCATATCGAATATGACGCCGGTTCCTTCCTCGGTCTGACCAAGCTGCTGCGCGCCGGCCTCACCGCCGACGATCTGCGCATCGAAGATTACGCCGTGGCCTACCTGCGTGAGCCAACCGTGCTGTCCTTCGCCAAGGCCGCGCACCCGAGCCGCGTGCACCGCCCGGCCTACCCGGACTACGTGTCGATCCGTGAGATCGACGCCGACGGCAAGGTCATCAAGGAACACCGCTTCATGGGCTTGTACACCTCCTCGGTGTATGGCGAAAGCGTACGGGTCATTCCATACATCCGCCGCAAGGTCGCGGAAATCGAACGCCGCTCGGGCTTCCAGCCCAAGGCGCACCTGGGCAAGGAACTGGCCCAGGTCGTTGAAGTGCTGCCCCGTGACGACCTGTTCCAGACCCCGGTCGACGAGTTGTTCAGCACTGTGATGTCGATCGTGCAGATCCAGGAGCGCAACAAGATTCGCGTGTTCCTGCGCAAAGACCCGTACGGTCGTTTCTGCTACTGCCTGGCCTACGTGCCACGCGACATCTATTCCACCGAAGTGCGCCAGAAGATCCAGCAAGTATTGATGGATCGCCTGAAGGCCTCGGACTGCGAGTTCTGGACCTTCTTCTCCGAATCCGTGCTGGCCCGTGTGCAGCTGATTCTGCGGGTTGACCCGAAGAACCGCCTGGATATCGACCCGCTGCAACTGGAAAAGGAAGTGGTGCAGGCCTGCCGCAGCTGGCAGGACGACTACTCCAGCCTGGTGGTGGAAAGCTTTGGCGAAGCCCACGGCACCAATGTGCTGGCGGACTTCCCGAAAGGCTTCCCGGCCGGTTACCGCGAGCGCTTTGCCGCGCACTCGGCGGTGGTCGACATGCAGCACTTGCTCAGCCTCACCGAAGCCAACCCGCTGGTGATGAGCTTCTATCAGCCGCTGGGCCAGGTCTCCGGCCAACGCGAGCTGCATTGCAAGCTGTACCACGCCGACACCCCGCTGGCGCTGTCCGACGTGCTGCCGATCCTGGAAAACCTCGGCCTGCGCGTGCTGGGTGAGTTCCCGTACCGTCTGCGTCATGCCAATGGCCGTGAGTTCTGGATCCATGACTTCGCGTTCATCGCCGCCGAAGGTGTGAACCTGGATATCCAGCAACTCAACGACACCCTGCAGGACGCGTTCGTGCACATCGTGCATGGCGACGCCGAGAACGATGCGTTCAACCGCCTGGTACTCACCGCCGGCCTGCCATGGCGCGACGTCGCGCTGCTGCGCGCCTACGCCCGTTACCTCAAGCAGATCCGCCTGGGCTTCGACCTCGGTTACATCGCCAGCACCCTGAACAACCACACCGACATCGCCCGCGAGTTGACCCGGTTGTTCAAGACCCGCTTCTACCTGGCGCGCAAGCTCACCGCCGACGACCTGGAAGACAAGCAGCAGCGCCTGGAGCAAGCGATCCTCACCGCCCTGGACGATGTCCAGGTGCTCAACGAAGACCGCATCCTGCGTCGCTACCTGGACCTGATCAAGGCGACCCTGCGTACCAACTTCTACCAGACCGACGCCAACGGGCAGAACAAGTCGTACTTCAGCTTCAAGTTCAATCCGCACGCGATCCCTGAATTGCCCAAGCCAGTGCCGAAGTTTGAAATCTTCGTGTACTCGCCACGGGTCGAAGGCGTGCACCTGCGCTTCGGCAACGTCGCCCGCGGCGGCCTGCGCTGGTCCGACCGTGAAGAAGACTTCCGCACCGAAGTGCTTGGCCTGGTAAAAGCCCAGCAAGTCAAGAACTCGGTGATCGTGCCGGTGGGTGCGAAGGGCGGCTTCCTGCCGCGTCGCCTGCCTCTGGGCGGCAGCCGTGACGAGATCGCGGCCGAGGGCATCGCCTGCTACCGCATCTTCATTTCCGGCCTGCTGGACATTACCGATAACCTCAAGGACGGCGCCCTGGTGCCCCCGGCCAACGTCGTGCGCCATGACGACGATGACCCGTACCTGGTGGTGGCGGCGGACAAGGGCACTGCGACCTTCTCCGACATCGCCAACGGCATCGCCATCGACTACGGTTTCTGGCTGGGTGACGCGTTCGCCTCCGGTGGTTCCGCCGGTTACGACCACAAGAAAATGGGCATCACCGCCAAGGGCGCGTGGGTCGGTGTGCAGCGTCACTTCCGTGAGCGCGGCATCAACGTGCAGGAAGACAGTATCACCGTGGTGGGCGTCGGCGACATGGCCGGTGACGTGTTCGGCAACGGCCTGTTGATGTCCGACAAGCTGCAACTGGTCGCGGCCTTCAACCACCTGCATATCTTCATCGACCCGAACCCGAACCCGGCCACCAGCTTCGTCGAGCGCCAGCGCCTGTTCGAGCTGCCGCGTTCGGCCTGGACCGACTACGACACCAGCATCATGTCCGAAGGCGGCGGTATCTTCTCGCGCAGCGCGAAGAGCATTGCCATCTCGCCACAGATGAAAGAACGCTTCGACATCTCGGCCGACAAGCTGACGCCGACCGAACTGCTGAATGCCTTGCTCAAGGCGCCGGTAGACCTGTTGTGGAACGGCGGTATTGGCACTTACGTCAAGGCCAGCAGCGAAAGCCACGCCGATGTGGGCGACAAGGCCAACGACGCCCTGCGCGTCAACGGCAACGAGCTGCGCTGCAAGGTGGTGGGCGAGGGCGGTAACCTCGGCATGACCCAGCTGGGTCGTGTGGAATTCGGCCTCAATGGCGGCGGTTCCAACACCGACTTCATCGACAACGCCGGTGGCGTGGACTGCTCCGACCACGAAGTGAACATCAAGATCCTGCTCAACGAAGTGGTGCAGGCCGGTGACATGACCGACAAGCAACGCAACCAGTTGCTGGCGAGCATGACCGACGAAGTCGGCAACCTGGTGTTGGGCAACAACTACAAGCAGACCCAGGCCCTGTCCCTGGCAGCGCGCCGTGCCTACGAGCGTGCTGCCGAGTACAAGCGCCTGATGAGCGACCTGGAAGGCCGTGGCAAGCTGGACCGCGCCATCGAGTACCTGCCGACCGAGGAGCAGTTGACCGAGCGCGCCGCGAACGGCAAGGGCCTGACCCGTCCGGAGCTGTCGGTGTTGATCTCGTACAGCAAGATCGACCTCAAGGAAGCGCTGCTCAAGTCGCTGGTACCGGATGACGAGTACCTGACCCGCGACATGGAGACCGCGTTCCCGCCGAGCCTGGTGGCCAAGTTCGGTGAGGCCATGCGTCGCCACCGCCTCAAGCGCGAGATCGTCAGCACCCAGATCGCCAACGACCTGGTCAACCACATGGGCATCACCTTCGTGCAGCGACTCAAAGAGTCGACCGGCATGAGCCCGGCGAACGTGGCCGGCGCCTATGTGATCGTGCGTGACATCTTCCACCTCCCGCACTGGTTCCGCCAAATAGAAGCCCTGGACCACCAGGTCTCCGCCGATGTGCAATTGCAGTTGATGGACGAGCTGATGCGCCTGGGCCGTCGCGCCACGCGCTGGTTCCTGCGCAGTCGTCGCAACGAGCAGGACGCAGGCCGAGACACCGCGCACTTCGGACCGCACCTGGCCGCGTTGGGCCTCAAGCTCGACGAACTGCTGGAAGGGCCGACCCGCGAAGGCTGGCAGAAGCGCTACCAGGCCTACACCGAAGCCGGTGTGCCGGAGCTGCTGGCGCGCATGGTTGCAGGTACGACCCACCTGTACACCTTGCTGCCGATCATCGAAGCCGCTGACGTGACCGGGCATGACGCCGCCGAAGTGGCCAAGGCCTACTTCGCCGTTGGCAGCGCTTTGGACTTGCCATGGTACCTGCAGCAGATCAGCGATCTGCCGGTGGGCAACAACTGGCAGGCTGCGGCCCGCGAAGCGTTCCGCGACGATGTGGACTGGCAGCAACGCGCGATCACCATCTCCGTCCTGCAAATGGCCGACGCGCCACAAGACATGGAAGCCCGCGTGGCCCTGTGGCTTGAGCAGCACAAGGACATGGCCGAGCGTTGGGTGGCGATGATGGTGGAAATCCGCGCGGCGGTCGGCACGGACTACGCCATGTACGCGGTGGCCAACCGTGAGTTGCTGGACCTGGCGTTGAGTGGTCAGTCGGTGCTTTAAACGGCTGATCCGTCGTTGAAAACAAAAATCCCCGCATGCAATGATGCGGGGATTTTTTATGGGGCCTTCAATGTCGCTGATGTTCCGGGATCAATGCGGTGCGCCCACGATGATGAAGGGGGCGATGGATTTGAATACGTGTTCTATCCGTTCGTGCAGGCCGACGCGGATTGCTTCACTGGCCGAATACTGTTGCGGCGTCATTTGATGCCAAATAGCATCCATGTCATGTTGCAGGTTTTCAGCCGCGAGGGGGTTGGTCAGTTTTGGCAGAACCATGCCCAGCACTGCATAGGCCTTGGCGAAATCCCTTTCAAGTCCGTACGTCCGCGGTGCCACGGTGTGTCGCTGTACGGCAAGGGACAACCCTTGGTTGATATGCGGCATGCCTGCCAGTGCATACCCATATTCCACCAACGCATCGAGTTGACCCAATAAAGCGAGCTGGACCAGTCGTTGTTGTTTTTCCAGAATGTCTGCGGTGGACGTAGGGGAGAAAACACGCTCAGCCAGCGCCGGCACGCTACCGCCGTCGGCCGCTTTCTGCCGAAGCTCTTCGATCAGTGCGTGACGTTCCACGGCGTTGGGGACCAGTTGCGGAGTATCGTGATAGGCCTCGGCGAGCTCGAATTGCGCTGAAGAATCGTTGAGGGCAACGGCTTTTTTCAACCAATTCACATCCTTGTCGAGTTTAAACAGGAAGCTCATGGCCTGAGTATCTCCGGCCTCCGCCTTGGGGGTGAGTATTTCAGCGGCTTTGCGCAGGGATTGGGTATCGCCCAAACGCATCAGTGCCGGGACGTAGTCTTGAGCCGCCGCCAGCCTCAGCCATTGGCGAGTTTCTTGCGAGGCAATGCGAAAACCACCATCCCGGCGGGTAACGCAGGTTGCCATTGCGTACTGGGCTTGAGCCTTGCCTTGGGCGGCGGCAATCGTCAGGCATAGCTCGGCTTTGTCATAGCTCTCAAGCGCGAGCAGTTCAAAGCCGATCTTTGTCGCGATCTCATTCAGTTGTCCCAGTGATCCATTGATTGTTTCACCCAGTAGGCTTTTCTGCGCATTCAGCTGTGTGAGCAGCGCGAACAGCGCAGGCATGGTTTGAGTATCTACATACATGATGATGACCTGTGATTAGGCACTTTAGTTGTGCAGACACAGGGTATGGAGCAGGTCGGTATCCGGGCGGTACATACCTAGGGGGTGAGGGGCGTGGTCATTGATTCAGTTGTCTTTCCAGGTGATTCAGGTGCAGGGTCATCAGGTTGACGGCGCGGGTGACGTCCTGCTGTTCAATGGCGTCGGCGATTGCCCCATGCTCCTGCCATGCGCAGTAGGTACAGGCTTGCGCTTCATAGCGAGCGATTGCGAGTGACGTCAGCGGCACCAGGCTGTTGAGGAACTGTGCAAGCGGCTCGTTACCGGCGATCTTTGCCAGTTGCAGGTGAAACTCCCCGGATAACCGAATCGCCGGCCCACGCTGGTCGCGCTCGATGCATTCGCGCTCCCTGGTGATCAAGTCGCGCAACTGGCGTATTTTCGCGGGAGTGGCTTGGGCGCAGGCCAATTGCACCACCGTGATTTCCGTCAGTCGCCGCGCTTCCAGAATTTCCCGGGTCTGTTGTGCGTCCGGTGCTGCCACCTGGGCACGCTGGTTGGGGCGCAGGATGATTACTTGCTGATGGGACAGCTTGGCCAGGACCCGGCGGATCACACTGCGACTCACACCAAAGGTCTCGCCCAGGCCTTCTTCGGTAAAACGGCTGGCCGGGGCAATACGCTGTTCGAGGATGGCGTCGAACAAGCGCGGATAGATGTCATCCACTGAAGGCTTTTTACCGGCGACCAGGCGCAGGGTCGGGAGGATAGGGTCGTAGTGCAAGGCGTGGGCGGTCATGGCCTGTCTCCAAAAAATCAGCTGCCCAGATGGTCGTCCGGGATGTTCAAGCGAATACCCATGCGCAGGCCTTCCTGAAGGATGTGCCGCCGCATCTCGGCACTGGCCAGGGCGCTGTTCTTGTTGCGGATGGCGCGTACTACGGCTTCGTTTTCCTGCAGGCGTTCGGCCAGGTGTTCGGGCGAGTTGCGCAGTACCTGGGCGCTTTGCTTGAGGGCATTGCTGGTCTGTTGCACCACGTTCTGGAAGATCGGGTTGGAGGTAAGGGCGAACAGCTCTTCGTGAAAGCCGATGTAGGCGTTCATGCCGGCTTCGGCGTCGCCCGCGTCGAGGGCTTCGCGCATGTCCATCAAGGTCAGGCGCAGTTGGCCGACTTCCTTGCTGCTGATGGACTGCGCTACCAGGCCGACAATGAAGGGTTCGAGGGTGTAGCGCAGTTGCAGGATGTCTTCCAGGCTGGCGTCGGCTACCGCGTCGCTGGATTGCGGTTCGCTGACGCTGGTTTCCAGCACCACCACGCCTTTGCCAGGCATGGAGCGCACCAGGCCGAGGGTCTCCAGCACGATCACCGCTTCACGCAGGCTGGGGCGGCTGATGCCCATCTGTTCGGCCAGTTCGCGTTGGCCGGGGAGCATTTCACCCCGGCGCCACTGTCCACGTGCCAAGGCGGCGCGGAGTTTTTCTACGACTGAATTGACGACGGTTGAGGTGCTGATCACGTCGTGCGTCTCCCTGATCTTGCAAATAGATGTGTGGGAGGGGGCTGCCCCCTCCCACATTTCAGAACTCTTGATGCGCCGGTAATACCGGCTTCTTGGCCTGGAAGGCATAGCCTTGCTGACCGTCCAGCACCTTGTTGGCGCGCTGGATATCGATGTCTTTTTCCCAGCGAGCAATGGCCACGGTCGCCACGCAGTTGCCGATCAGGTTAGTCAATGCACGGCCGATGCCCATGAACCAATCCACCGCCAGCACCAGCACCAGGCCCACCACCGGAATCGCCGGGATCGCGGTGAGGGTCGCCGCCAGGATCACCAGCGCCGACCCCGGAATGCCGTGGGCGCCCTTGGAGGTGATCAACGACACCAGCAGGATCGTCAGCAGGTCGGTCATCGACAGGGGTGTACCAGTGGCGTTGGCGATAAACACAATGGCCAGGGTCAGGTAGATCGAGAACCCATCGAGGTTGAACGAATACCCCGTTGGAATCACCAGGCCCACGGTGGAACTGCCAATGCCCAGGTGCTCCAGCTTGCGCATGATCTGTGGCAATACGGCGTCAGAGGAAGCGGTGCCCATCACGATCAGCAGTTCTTCACGCAGGTACTTGAGCAGCGGCAACATGCGCAGGCCCGACAGGCGCATCACCATGCCGAGGATCAGTGCGACAAAGGCAAGACACGTCAGGTAGAACAGGCCCACCAGGCTGCCCAGGTGTTGCAGGGAGTCCAGGCCATAGGTGCTGGTGGTGAAGGCGATCGCGCCGAACACACCGATCGGCGCCAGGCGCACGATCATGCCCATGATGCGGAAAATGATGTGGCTCAGTTCGTTGATCAGTCGCGAGATGCCCGACGCCGCTTCGCCCACCAGGTTCAGCGCGCTGCCGAACAGCACCGAAAACAGCAGCACTTGCAGCACGTTGTTGTCGGCAAAGGCACCGATGACCGAGTTGGGAATCAGGTCCATCAGGAACTGACTGGTGCCGCGGATGTGCTGGCCCTTGTCGGCCAGTTCATTCAAACCAGCGGAGGACAATTGTTCCAGGTGGATATTGGCGCCTTGGCCGATGCCGGTGCTGAAGGCCATGACCAGGCCGATCACCAGCGCAACGGTGGTGAGGATCTCGAAGTAGATCACTGACTTGAGGCCGATGCGTCCGACTTTCTTCAAGTCCCCGGCGCCGGAAATGCCGCTGACCACCACGCAGAACACGATCAGGCCGATCAGCATTTTGATCAGCTTGATAAAGCCGTCACCCAGGGGTTTGAGTTGCGAGGAGAATTCGGGAAGGGCCAGGCCGCAGGCGATGCCGAGCATCAGGCCAATCACGACTTGCAGGAAAATCGAACGCGAGCACCATCTGAGCATGGGAGGGATCTCTATTCGGTGCCCTGGTGGTTCCAGGGCTTAATTTTTGTGGTCTTACCGGTAAGTCCAGTGCGGGGCCAGTCTACGCCCGGTATTTTTGAAATCACAAGCAATTATTTGGCGGTTGAGAGGTCCCGGTCTGACCAGTTGGTCGGTAACGACGATGCTTGAGCGGTTGGCAGGGCGGAATTTTTTTCGCTTATCATCCGCTGCTCGGCACATGAGGTGATGGATGGACACACCAGGACTGACCACTGACGAAACCGGGCAGACCCACTGCACCTGGCGCACGGCGGCGCCGGAGTACCCGCGTTACCACGACGCCGAATGGGGCGTGCCGGTGGCGGACGATATCCAGTTGTACGAGAAGATCTGCCTCGAAGGCTTTCAGGCGGGCATGGCCTGGATCACCATCCTGCGCAAGCGCGAGCAGTTCCGGGTGGCCTTCGAAGGCTTTGATTTTCGGCGGGTGGCGCAGTACGGCGAAGCAGATATCGCGCGGTTGATGCAGGACCCGGGCATTGTGCGCAATCGGGCCAAGATCGTGTCCACGATCAACAATGCGCGCCGGGCGTGTGAGCTGGTGGACGAGACCGGTTCGCTGGCGCGCTGGTTGTGGGCGTTCGAACCCGATGAGGATGAACGGCCGGCGGTGGTGGACATGGCTTACTGGACGGGCAACCCCACGTCGCCGGCCTCGGTGCGATTGTCCAAGGCCTTGAAGAAGCGCGGCTGGACGTTCGTGGGGCCGACCACGATGTATGCGTTGATGCAGGCGATGGGCATGGTCAATGATCACCTGGAAGGCTGTGCTTGTCGCGAGCGGATCGAATGCCTGCGCCGCCAGTTCAAACGCCCCTGAGTCACTGACCGATACAAATCAGAAGGTGGGTTACTTGGGCAGAGGGGTAAGCACCTCGGCCTTGTCATCCAGCACCATCACCACCAGCAACCTGGCCGGCTTGGTCTGGCTGGCATTGCTCGATTCAAAGTGGCGGGAACCCGCTGGCTCGTAGAACGACTCGCCGACCTTGTAGGTTTTCGCGGGCTCGTCATTCACCCGTGAAGTGATCGCGCCTTCCAGCACATAGGCGACGGCGGTGCCGGTGTGGCTGTGGGGCACGGTGGCCTGCCCGGGGGCGTAATCGACGGTGAGCATGAGGGTTTTCTTGCCCGGGACATTGGCCAGCGCATGCTCCTGCAGGACCTTGATCGACTCCTGGTTGTACACCGGTTCGTGAGCCACGGCGCTGAGCGAGGCGAGCATCAGGGAGGCGGCGAGCAGTCGTTTCATGATGAGGTTTCCGAGTAGTTCGAGACCTCTTCACCCTACGCCGCGGGGCCTGAGTGACCAATGACCAATCCGGCGGAAAATCCGCTAGCCAATCTGCTGGAGAATATCGCGGACCGTATCCAGCGCCGGGTCGATGTCCAGGGCCTCGATGGCACCGAAGCCGATGATCAGGCCAGGACGTACCGGCGCATCGTGGAAGAACACATCCAGGGGATACAAGCCCACTCCTGCCTGGCGCGCCAGCTCCATCAGCAGCGGCATGTCCACCGGCACCTTGCACAGCGCCGCCATGTGGAACCCGGCCACGGTCGGCACCGCTTCGAACCACGGCGACAGATCCCCCGCCAGGCGCTGCAGGATCCGCTCGCGGCGCCCGGCGTAGACCGTGTGGCAGCGGCGGATGTGCTTGAGCAGGTAGCCCTCGCTGATGAACTTGGCCAACGCCCACTGGGGCAGGGTGGAGCTGTGCTGGTCGGTCAATTGCTTGGCCTTGAGCACCGCGCCGTAGATCGCCGGCGGCAGCACCGCGTAGCCCAGGCGCAACTCGGGCAGCAGGGTTTTCGAGAAGGTGCCCACATAGGTCACCACACCACGGGTGTCCAGGCTTTGCAGCGAGTCGGTGGGCCGCCCCTCATAGCGGAATTCGCTGTCGTAATCGTCCTCGATAATGATCGCGCCCAGCTCGAACGCCCGCGCCAGCAAGGCTTCACGACGCGCCAGGCTCATGGGCATGCCCAGGGGGAACTGGTGGGAGGGCGTCACATAGATCAGCCGTGTGCCGTCGGGAATCAGGTCGACCCGGATGCCCTGTTCATCCACCGGCACGCTGGCGACCTGGGCGCCCACCGCCATGAACATCTGGCGGGCGGGGCTGTAGCCGGGGTCTTCCATCGCCACAACGCTGCCCGGTTCCAGTACCACGCGGGCAATCAGGTCCAGCGCCTGTTGCGCGCCGTTGGTGACCACGATGTCGCTGTCGCGGCAGTTGACGCCACGGGAGAACGCGATGTGCCCGGCGATTGCGCTGCGCAGCGCCGGCAAGCCTTCGGGTTGGCTGTAGAAGCCACTGTTCCGGGCAATGCGCCGCAGCGCGTCCTGGGTGCAGCGGCGCCATTCATCCAGGGGGAACTGGTGGCGGCTGGTCGCACCGCCGATAAATTCGTAGCGCAAGGTGCTGTCGCGGGTGGGATGATGCATGGGCGAGGGCAGTGCCTGCCATTTCGCCAGGTTAGCGGCGCAGGCCAGGTCGGTGGCGGTTTGCACGCGATTCGTCTGTGGTGCCCACGCATTGACGAAGGTGCCACGGCCAATCTTGCCCACCAGCAGGCCTTCATAGGTCAACGTGGCGTAGGTGTCGGACACGGTCTTGCGCGATACGCCCAATTGCTCGGCCAGCAGGCGGCTGGGTGGCAATTGCGCGCCCGCCGCGAGTCGGCCGGTGGCGATGGCTTCACGCAACTGCTGATAAAGCTGGGCAGCCAGGTCCTTGCGCCCGTTGATGACGATGTGGAGTTCCATGTTTCATCCTGGGACAGTTCGATCTGCGCCAAGGTTACGCGCAAATCGATCTGTAGAAACCCAGGCGTACTCAGGACAGGAAACCGCCGTCCACATTCAGCGATACGCCGGTGGTGTAGCTGGACGCGTCACTGGCCAGGAACAGCACCGCACCGGCCATCTCGCTCGGGTCGGCCACACGCTTGAGCGGGATCTGCGCCAGGGCCATTTTGAGGATGGAATCGTTCTTCACCAGCGCCGAGGCGAACTTGGTGTCAGTCAGGCCCGGCAGCAGGGCGTTGCAGCGAATGCCGAACGCCGCGCATTCCTTGGCGAACACCTTGGTCATGTTGATCACGGCGGCCTTGGTCACCGAGTAGATGCCCTGGAACACACCCGGCGAGATCCCGTTGATCGAGGCGACGTTGATGATGCTGCCGCCGCCGTTCTCGCGCATCAGTTTGCCGGCTTCCACGGACATGAAGAAGTAGCCGCGGATGTTCACGTCCACGGTCTTCTGGAACGCACCGAGGTCGGTGTCCAGCACGTTGCAGAATTGCGGGTTGGTCGCGGCATTGTTGACCAGGATATCCAGGCGGCCGAACTGCTCGCGGATACCGGCGAACACCTGGGTGATCTGCTCCATTTCACCGATATGGCAAGCGATGGCCGTGGCTTTGCCACCGTCGGCGATGATCGCATCGGCGACGTGCTGGCAGCCTTCCAGCTTGCGGCTGGAGACGATCACGTGGGCGCCTTGCTGGGCCAGCAACTTGGCGATGGCCTCGCCGATGCCACGGCTGGCGCCGGAAACGAATGCGATCTTGCCATCGAGGTCGAACAGGTGGGTCTTGGACATAGCGGTTCCTTAAAGGGACGATTTGCTGATGACGTTCAGGCTCATCTGCTCGAGCAGCTTGTTCATGTGAATGAACTGCGCAAAGCGTTTGTCCTGGGTCTGGCCATGGAAGAAGCGGTAGTAGATCTGCTGCACGATGCCGGCCAGGCGGAACAGGCCGTAGGTGTAGTAGAAGTCGAAATTGTCGATCTGGATGCCGGAGCGTTCGGCGTAATAGTCGACGAACTCACGGCGATTGAGCATGCCGGGGGCGTTGCTCGGCTGGCGGCGCATCAACTGCACCGGCGCCGGGTCCGCCGCTTCGATCCAGTAGGCGAGGGTGTTGCCCAGGTCCATCAGCGGGTCGCCGAGGGTGGTCAGTTCCCAGTCCAGCACGCCGATGATCTGCATCGGGTTGTGCGGGTCGAGGATCACGTTATCGAAGCGGTAGTCGTTGTGCACGATGCTGGACGTGGGTTGATCGGCCGGCATCTTGTCCTCGAGCCAGGCGCGTACGGCTTCCCAGCTTGGTGCGTCGGGGGTCAGGGCCTTTTCGTAGCGGTCGCTCCAGCCGCGGATCTGGCGCGCCACGTAGCCGTCGGGCTTGCCCAGGTCGGCCAGGCCGCAGGCGTGGTAGTCCACCTGGTGCAGTTCCACGAACTTGTCGATGAAGCTTTTGCACAACGCTTCGGTCCTGGTCGCATCCAGGCCCAGTTCGGGCGGCAGGTCGGAGCGCAGGATGATGCCGTTGACGCGCTCCATCACATAGAACTCGGCACCGATCACCGACTCGTCAGTGCAATGCACATAGGCCTTGGGGCAATAGGGGAAACCGTCCTTGAGCTGGTTGAGAATGCGGTATTCGCGGCCCATGTCATGGGCGGACTTGGCCTTGTGGCCAAAGGGTGGGCGACGCAGCACGAATTCCTGGCCGGGGTATTCCAACAGGTAGGTCAGGTTCGACGCGCCACCGGGAAACTGGCTGATCCTGGGCGTGCCGTCCAGGCCCGGGATATGGGCCTTGAGGTAGGGATCGATCAGGCTGGCATCAAGCTCTTCGCCTGGGCGAATCTGGGTCGATTGGTCGTTCAGCGCCATGCTTATCCCTTCTGCTTATTCTAAAGGCCTCGGACTATTTCCTAATCTAATGCGCACAGCCGCCCAGCGACAAGGTCGGGGCGGCTTAATAGGTTAGCGTGTTGGAGGATGATCAGCGTGCCTGATCGGTCATTTCGTAGGCGGGGGCAGGGCGACCGGAGTGAGCACCGGGCGGCCGGCAAAGTACTCCACCAGGTTGTCGGCCACGCGCTGCACGGTGTCATGGGCCGCTTCCGGCGACAGCCCGGCCACGTGGGAGGTGAGCACGGTATTGCCGAGTTTCTTGAGCGCGTCGGGCACCTTGGGCTCATCGTCGAACACATCCAGCGCCGCGCCACCGATGCGACGCTGCTCCAGGGCGGCGACCAGGTCGGCGGTGACCACCACGCTGCCACGGCCGATATTGACCAGGTAGCCATTCGGCCCCAGGGCATCCAGGGCATGGCGGTCGATCAGGTGGCGGGTGCTGGCACCGCCCGGCGTGGCCAGGATCAGGAAGTCCGAGGTGCGCGCCAGTTCAACGGCGGTGGCGCAGTAGGTGTAGTCCACATCGTCACGGGGCTGGCGGTTGTGATAGCTCACTTGCATGCCGAACCCCAGGGCGGCGCGCTTGGCGATCTCCATACCTACGGCGCCCAACCCGAGAATGCCCAATTGTTTGCCGCCCAGGGACGGGCGCATCACTTTGGGCCATTCGCTGCGGCGCACCGCGGCGTCGGTCTGCGGGATTCCGCGCACCAGCGCCAGCAGCAACGCCATGGCATGATCGGCCACCGACGGCGCATTCACCCCGGCGCCATTGGTGACCACGATCCCGCGGTTGCTGGCGGCCTGCAGGTCGACGTGCTCGTAGCCGGCGCCGATCACGCAGATGATTTCCAGCAGGGGCAGGGCGGCGATTTCCTCGGCGTACAAGCCCAGCGGACCACGGGTCAGCACCGCCTTGATCTGGCTGCCGTGGGCCTTGATGGCTTCGGCGCGTTCGGCGGGTGTCGGCGCCAGGATCACATGAAAGTCATTGCCCTCGATGATGGGCAGGTATTCGTTGATGGTTTCAACCAGGACCAGAACAGTGGCGGTCATCGGAAGGCTCTTCCTGAAGGGTTTGAGGGGAGGAGTATGCGGTATTTGTGCGGTCAGAAGCGGGTCTCGACTGCGCTTGCCCGCCGCCGGAAGCGGTCGTGGTGGTATGGGTGAGGACGAGCCGGAAAAAGTTCATGGCCTGGTCATGCCGGGACGGGGGAAGGGCTGTCAACGGGCAGGAGGGCATTTCTTGCAGCCTTCAGGAACTCGTCCGACAGGCTATTGCCCCGTGTCGCACGTGCCAGGGTCACTGCGCCCACCATCATTGCGTACTGGGCCAGCATGGCTTGACGGTCACCGCCCTCGAGTTGGGCGAAGATCTCCAGGGACTTTTCAACGCCTTCTATAAAGGTGCGCTGCAAAGCGGTATCGGCCGGTTCATGGCACATGTCCGGGGCGAAAGCCGAGACCGGGCAGCCGTCGCCGGGGTTGTCGCGGTGGGTGGCGGTCAGGTAGGGCCCCAGCACCGCCTGGCGCGCGGCCTGTTGATCGTCGCTGTGCTCGATTTTGGCCTGCCAGCCCAGGTTGGCGTGCTCGAATGCCTGTTGGCAGGCTTCGGTGGCCAGGGCTTCCTTGGAGGCGAAGTGCCCGTAGAACCCGCCGTGGGTCAGGCCGGCAGCAGCCATCACGTCTGACAGGCTGATACCGTGCAGTCCGCGCTCACGAAACAGGTGCGTGGCGGCCTCGACGATGATTTCGCGGTTGAGATCGGCTTGTTTGCGGGAGACGCGAGGCATGGCGGGGCTCTCTGGATAAGCGGCGGGCGTTGTGTGAAAACTACAGTAACAGCCGTGATTCTAAAATAGATTGGTGTGGGAATGTATATTCTGCCTTCAGCCACAGGCCCCGAAAACCGCCGTCTACAGCCGCCCCTACGGGCGTGCACCGCACCACCGTTCCTCAGCTAAGTCTTTGCTTATTCACAAGAATCCCGGACAATCCGGCCCCTTCTATGGTCGGGGCGCTGCCTGTCAGGTTTTTCTGACTCGTCCCGGCCGTGTAAATGCGGAGATCCGACCGGATGAATGATCAGGCCAATAGCGTCGACGAACGCTATGCAACGACACCTGCAACCCTCACAAGCTGGAGCCGCCAGGACACCACCTGGATGCTTGGCTTGTTCGGTACCGCCATTGGCGCCGGTACGCTGTTCTTGCCGATCAACGCAGGCCTGGGCGGCTTCTGGCCCCTGGTGATCCTGGCGCTGCTGGCGTTCCCGATGACCTTCTTCGCCCACCGTGGCCTGACCCGCTTCGTGCTGTCCGGCCGTGAAGGTTCCGACATCACCGACGTGGTGGAAGAACACTTCGGCATCAAGGCCGGTGCGCTGATCACCTTGCTGTACTTCTTCGCCATCTTCCCGATCCTGCTGATCTACAGCGTGGCGTTGACCAACACGGTCGGCAGCTTCATGGAACACCAACTGCACATTGCGCCACCGCCCCGGGCGATCCTGTCGTTCGTGCTGATCCTCGGCCTGCTGGCCGTGGTGCGTTGCGGCGAGCAAGTGATCGTCAAGGCCATGAGCCTGATGGTGTATCCGTTTATCGTCGCGTTGCTGTTCCTGGCGGTGTACCTGATTCCGCACTGGAACGGCGGCATCCTCAGCACCGCCAGCGTCATCCCCGCACCGTCCGCACTGCTCAACACGTTGTGGCTGGCGATCCCGGTGATGGTGTTCTCGTTCAACCATTCGCCGATCATCTCGGCCTTCGCGGTGGACCAGAAGCGCCAGTACGGCGCCCACGCCGATGAACGCAGCTCGCAGATCCTGTCCCGTGCGCACCTGTTGATGGTGGTGATGGTGCTGTTCTTCGTATTCAGCTGCGTGCTGACCCTGTCGCCGGCGCAACTGGCCGAAGCGAAGGCGCAGAACCTGTCGATCCTGTCGTACCTGGCCAACCACTTCAATAACCCGACCATCGAGTTCGCAGCGCCGTTGATTGCGTTCGTGGCGATTGCCAAGTCGTTCCTGGGGCATTACATCGGTGCGAGTGAAGGCCTCAAGGGGCTGGTGCTGAAGACCGGTCGTCGCCCTGAGGCCAAGCGCCTGGACCGCATGACGGCGGCGTTCATGCTGGTGGTGTGCTGGATCGTGGCGACGTTGAACCCGAGCATCCTCGGCATGATCGAGGCGCTGGGCGGTCCGATCATTGCTTCGATTCTGTTCCTGATGCCGATGTATGCCATTCGCAAGGTGCCGGCCATGGCCAAGTACCGGGGGCAGGCGTCCAATGTGTTCGTCACGGCGGTTGGCCTGGTGGCGATTACTGCGGTTGTCTATTCGTTCTTCGCTTAAACCTGACGCGGTAAAAATGTGGGAGGGGGCTTGCCCCCGATCGCGGTGTCTCAGTGCCGGATTTATTGGCTGACCCACTGCTATCGGGGGCAAGCCCCCTCCCACATTTGTACTGCATTCCAGGCATAAAAAACGCCGCGTACCTCACGATACGCGGCGTTTTTTCACATCAACACCTTAGGCTTGAATCACCGGGATGTTGGCGCTTGCTGCGATCTTGCGGAACTCGGCGATCTGGTCGAAGTTCAGGTAGCGGTAGACGTCACTGGCCATGGTGTCCAGTTTCGCTGCGTAGCCCATGTACTCTTCGACGGTCGGCAGGCGACCCAGGGTAGAAGCTACCGCTGCCAGCTCGGCCGAAGCCAGGTAGACGTTGGCGCCGTCACCCAGACGGTTCGGGAAGTTACGGGTCGACGTCGACACCACGGTCGAATTCGGCTCAACACGTGCCTGGTTACCCATGCACAGCGAGCAGCCCGGCATTTCCATGCGCGCGCCAGCCTTGCCGTAGATGCCGTAGTAGCCTTCTTCGGTCAGTTGGTGAGCGTCCATCTTGGTCGGCGGCGACAGCCACAGACGGGTTGGCAGCTGACCCTTGACCTGCTCCAGCAGCTTGCCGGCCGCGCGGAAGTGACCGATGTTGGTCATGCACGAACCGATGAACACTTCGTCGATCTTCTCGCCGGCAACGCTCGACAGCAGGCGGGCATCGTCCGGGTCGTTCGGTGCGCAGAGGATCGGCTCGTTGATGTCGGCCAGGTCGATCTCGATGATTTCGGCGTATTCCGCGTCGGCATCGGCTTCCATCAGCTCAGGGTTCTTGACCCAGGCTTCCATCGCTTGGGCGCGACGTTCCAGGGTGCGTGCATCGCCGTAGCCTTCACCGATCATCCAGCGCAGCAGGGTGATGTTGGAGTTCAGGTATTCGGTGATCGACTCTTTCGACAGCTTGATGGTGCAACCGGCAGCCGAACGTTCAGCCGAGGCGTCGGACAGCTCGAAAGCCTGTTCCAGCGTCAGGTCGTTCAGGCCTTCGATTTCCAGGATGCGGCCGGAGAAGGCGTTCTTCTTGCCTTTCTTCTCTACAGTCAGCAGACCCGACTGGATCGCGTAGTAAGGAATGGCATGAACCAGGTCACGCAGGGTGATGCCAGGCTTCATCTTGCCTTTGAAGCGCACCAGGATCGATTCCGGCATGTCCAGTGGCATCACGCCAGTGGCTGCGGCGAACGCAACCAGACCGGAGCCGGCCGGGAACGAGATGCCCATCGGGAAACGGGTGTGGGAGTCACCACCGGTACCCACGGTGTCCGGCAGCAGCATGCGGTTCAGCCAGCTGTGGATGATGCCGTCGCCTGGACGCAGCGATACACCGCCACGGGTCATGATGAAGTCAGGCAGGGTGTGGTGGGTGGTCACGTCGATCGGCTTTGGATAGGCCGCGGTGTGGCAGAACGACTGCATTACCAGGTCGGTCGAGAAGCCCAGGCACGCCAGGTCTTTCAGTTCGTCACGGGTCATCGGACCGGTGGTGTCCTGGGAACCCACGGTGGTCATCTTCGGTTCGCAGTAGGTGCCAGGACGAACGCCTTTGCCTTCTGGCAGGCCGCACGCCTTGCCGACCATTTTCTGCGCCAGGGTGAAGCCTTTGCCGGTGTCGACAGGCGCTTCAGGCAGCTTGAACAGGTCGGTTGGGCCCAGGCCCAGCTCGGCACGGGCCTTGTCGGTCAGGCCGCGACCGATGATCAGCGGGATACGACCACCGGCGCGGACTTCGTCCAACAGCACCGGAGTCTTCATTTCGAAGGTGGTGATGACTTCGTCGGTGCCGTGTTTGCAGACCTTGCCAGCATGCGGGTACAGGTCGATCACGTCGCCCATGTTGATGTTGGAAACGTCGAATTCGATGGGCAGTGCGCCGGCATCTTCCATGGTGTTGTAGAAGATCGGGGCGATCTTGCTGCCGAAGCAGAAGCCGCCAGCGCGCTTGTTCGGCACGTACGGAACGTCGTCGCCGAAGAACCACAGTACGGAGTTGGTCGCGGATTTACGCGAGGAACCGGTACCGACCACGTCACCGACGTAGGCGATCGGGAAGCCCTGGCCGCGCATTTCTTCGATCTGCTTCATCGGGCCGGTCTTGCCTTGCTCGTCCGGCACAATGCCTTCACGGGCCATTTTCAGCATGGCCAGGGCGTGCAGTGGGATGTCGGGACGGGACCAGGCATCCGGCGCAGGGGACAGGTCGTCGGTGTTGGTTTCGCCGGTCACCTTGAATACGCGCAGGCTGATCTTGTCGGCCAGGGTAGGGCGGTTGCGGAACCACTCGCCGTCAGCCCAGGACTGGATAACGGCTTTGGCGTGTTCGTTGCCGTTACGGGCTTTTTCGGCCACGTCGTGGAACGCATCGAACATCAGCAGGGTGTGCTTGAGTTGGGCGGCGGCGACGGGAGCCAGTGTGGCGTCGTCCAGCAGCTCGACCAGGGTCACGATGTTGTAGCCGCCTTGCATGGTGCCAAGCAGTTCAACGGCGCGTTTCTTGTCGATCAGGGGGGAAGTGGCTTCGCCCTTGGCCAGGGCAGACAGGAAACCGGCCTTGACGTAGGCAGCTTCGTCAACGCCTGGTGGAATGCGGTTGGTAATCAGGTCAACGAGGAATTCTTCTTCGCCAGCCGGGGGATTTTTCAGCAGCTCGACCAGGCCTGCGGTTTGTTCGGCGTTAAGCGGCTGGGGAACAATACCCAGGGCTGCGCGCTCTTCGATATGTTTGCGGTAGGCTTCAAGCACAGTTATTACCCTCATCAGTGGTCCCACGGGACGCTCATCCAGAAATGAACGGCACGCATGCGCTCGGGGGCTTTTTGGGCCGCAAAGCCAGCGCTGCCGGCATTCCTCACAGAAGCTGCTTTCAAAGTTTTACGCCTGCAGAACGGAGCTGATGAGGGTTGGCGAGGGCTTTGACCTACCGAGTCAGGGCCCGCGCCAACACCGTTCTGAAGGAACGACTGTGCTCGTGACGCTTTGAAAACAGCTTCCAGCGGATTATTGGCGCCTTACAAGGCCGGATGATTCTACGGCAAAAAATTTCTAAAGGTAAGTTGCCTGACCAAGTTTGCTGGGTGATCACGCTTAGACAAAGGGCTAACATGGCGCATTGTTTTGCTGATCTGCGTGTCGTTACCCATGTCCAACCAAACCATCAAGACCCCCTGCGTCGGCCTGTGCTCCACGGTTTACGGCGATGTGGTGTGCCGTGGCTGCAAGCGCTTCCACCACGAAGTGATCCAGTGGAATGGCTATAACGAGGAAGAAAAACGCGCGGTCTGGCTGCGATTGGAGCAGCTGTTGGTGCAGGTGATGGCCGGCAAACTGGAGGTGTTCGACCCCAAGACCCTGCGCGGCCAGCTGGAACAGCGCAAGATCCGCTTCGTGCCGCACCAGTCCGAGTACTGCTGGGCCTACCAGTTGATCGCCCGGGGCGCGCGGGTGATTTCCAACCTGGAGGCGTATGGGATGGTGCTATTACCGGAATTTCGCGATTGGCCGTTGCCGGACCTGCGCGACGCGATTGACCGTGAGTTCTTTATCCTGTCCGAGGCGCATTACCAGCGCTATATCGCGCCCGGCTTTCTGCGTGATGTGTTTTCCAACTGACAACGGATAACCCCTGTGGGAGGGGGCTTGCCCCCGATGGCGGTGTGTCAGCCCGGGATTTATCAACTGACACACCCTCATCGGGGGCAAGCCCCCTCCCACATTTTTATCTTCATTGTTTGACAGGTCGGCATCAGGCCTTGGTGGCCTGCTCCACCAGGCGGTCCATCACTTCGTCAGGTTTCAGCACCAGCACATCACTCTCCAGGGCATCCAGCACCACCTCTGCGGTGTTACCGATCAGCGCCCCGGAAAGACCTGTGCGCCCCACGGTGCCGATGATGGTAACCGCCGCCGGCAATTGGTGAGCAAGGTAGGGGATCAGTACATCGGCAGGGCCTTCTTCAATATGCAGGTGCTTGTCATCCACATCGAACTCAGCCTGGAACGCCCTGCATTGCTCGCGATACCGCGCCTCGATGGTTTCCTTGAGTTGGAATGTTGGGTCCGCCGCCGACAGCATCGGTGACGGATGTGCGCTGATCACATGCAACTGCGCCTTGGCCAGGTTGGCGATATCAAAGCCATGGTCAATGATCGAGTTGTGCAGCGAACGGTGTTCGCCATCGGTATTGCCTACGTCGATCGCCGCCAGGATCTTTCCGCCCATCCAGGGTGTAGACGTCTTGACCAGCAATACCGCGCTCGGGCAATAGCGCAGCAGCTTCCAGTCCGCCGGCGTCAGCAGGGCTTTTTTCAGTGGGCTGTCCGGGAAATGCTGCTTGATCACCAGCCCGCAGCCTTCGGCCTGCTGCACGTCGATAATGGTTTCATGCAGGCTGGTATTCCATGCCTGCTCGGTGCTGACGCGGTAGCCGTCTTCCTGCAGGCCCGCCTTGAGTAGCGCCAGCAGCGCCGAGTGCTCATGCTTCTTGTCGCAGACCAGCAAGTGCAGGTGCGCGTCGGTGACCCCGGCGATCAACTTGGCGCGCTTGAGGGCCAGGCTTTCCGAGTGCTCGGGCTCGATGATCACCAGAATGCTGCGGATGGCTTGCATGATCGGGATCTCCATAAAAAAGGGCGGGGCCTGGAACAACTATAGTTGCTGGCGCGCGCACGTCATGTTGATGCACATCAAGGCCGGTGGCTGGTGGTCTGCGGCGGGGTCGGTATAATCGCCGGCCTTTTGTGATCCTTTTGCCCGTGAGCCCGATGAACCTGCCAGAAATCCACGAATTCCTCGGTTGCCGCACCCCTGATGCCTGGGTCCAGGCCGCGCTGGCCGATCAGGAAACCCTGCTGATCGACCACAAGAACTGCGAATTCAAAGCCGCCAGCACCGCCCTGAGCCTGATCGCCAAGTACTACAGCCATGTCGACCTGATCAACATGATGTCGCGCCTGGCCCGCGAGGAGTTGGTGCATCACGAGCAGGTCATGCGCCTGATGAAAAAGCGCAAGATCGAGCTGCGCCAGCTGCATGCCGGGCGTTACGCCTCGGGCTTGCGCAAAGTGGTGCGCAGCCATGAACCGGTGAAACTGGTGGACACCCTGGTGGTCGGTGCTTTTATCGAAGCGCGCAGTTGCGAGCGTTTCGAAGCCCTGGTGCCGCATTTGGACGAAGAACTCGGCAAGTTCTATTTCGGGCTGCTGAAGAGCGAGGCGCGGCACTTCCAGGGTTACCTGAAGCTGGCGTACCAGTACGGCGACGCCAAGGACATCGCCCAGGTGATCGAGCGGGTCAGGGCGACCGAGCAGGACCTGATCGAGTCACCCGACATCGAGTTCCGCTTTCACAGTGGCGTGCCAGCCTGAGGCCACGGCCACACCGAGCAATGCGGCGATCCCGGCCAACAGCAGGATCACCGCCTGCGTCCCCAGCGGCGCCGCCAGCAACGCCACCGCAAGGCCCGCCAAGGGTTGCGGCAGGTTGTTGAGCAGGGTGATCACGCCCACGGTCTTGCCGAAGTCCTGCGCGGGGATCACCCGCTGGCGGGTGCTGCGCAGGTAGACGTTGAACATCTTGTCGAAGCCGGTCACCAGCAGGAAACCCACGGCATACAGCCATACGCCGGGGCTTGCGGCCATGATCAACGCCCCCACCCCGATCATCGAATACGACAAGCCACCCAGCACTTTCAACGGCAGGCCGGCCCGTGCCAGATAAAACAGAATGCCGATGGTCACCAGTGCACCCGCTGCCTGCAGCAGGGCATAGGCGTCCTTGTCTGCTGCAAAGTGGCCGGTGACCATCGCCGCCGATGTGGCCAGGGTGACGCCAATGATCAGGTTCACCCCCACGGCCAGGGTGATGATCCGTTTCAAGTCCGGCAGGCTGCGGATATGCCCGAACGCAATCTTCAGGGGTTGTAGCCAGATATCCTGATGCTGTTCGAAGGTTTCCAGGTGCGCCGTGCTGGAGCGTTGCCACGCGCGCATCGCCAGGTCGGCCAGTACAAACAATCCGGCCACTCCCAGCACCACCCAATGCCAGGCCCAGACTTCCAGCATCAGCGCCGCCACCAGCGGCCCCAGCACCAGCCCGCTCTGGTCGGCGATCTGCGAGTAGGAGAGGGTCTTGGCGTAGCTGTAGTGCGCGAAGATGTGCGGCATCAGCACTTCCCGCGCCATGATGCCCTGGGTCGTCAGCACCCCGCACAACGCCGAGAGCAGGACAATCCAGTAGAGGCCATCGAACACCCCATGCAAGACCACCGCGAGCACACACGCCAGCGCCCGGTAAACCTGGCTGATCTGCAGCAGGCGCACTGGCGCGAACTTGTCGCACAAGGCGCCACACACTGGGAACGCCAGGTAACGCGGTAGCGACTCGACGAAGAATGCCAGTCCGGCCCAGGCTACACTCTGCGTGGTCTGGAATACGATCAGGGGCACGATGAACAGCAGGATCTGGTCCGCCAACCGCGAGAGGAACAGCGAAACAAAGAACGCCAGGTAATCCTTGCGCATACAGCTCCCTGTGGCTGGCGTTAAAGAGTGGGGGGTATTTGTTAAAAACTCTTAAAAGCATGAAGCTTCGTCGGCAACGGCTGGCCAGTTGCTTAAGTTGGGCAGCTTGCCACTTATAATGCCCGCTCTTCAATCTGCGTCTGCACACTGAGAACTTATGGAAAACCTGGGGCTGGGCAAGGTCTTGCTCGTTGAAGACGACGAAAAACTCGCGGGGCTGATCGCGCACTTCCTGGAGCAGCATGGCTTCGAGGTGCGCGTGGAGCACCGGGGCGATGAGGCCCTTGCAGCGTTCCTGGCGTTCAAGCCGAAGATCGTCGTGCTGGACCTGATGCTGCCTGGCCAGAGTGGCCTGCATGTGTGCCGTGGGATCCGCACGGTGTCTGACACGCCGATTGTGATCCTCACGGCCAAGGAAGATGACCTGGACCACATCCTGGGCCTGGAGTCCGGTGCCGACGATTATGTGATCAAGCCGATCAAGCCGCCCGTGCTGCTGGCGCGCCTGCGTGCCCTGCAACGGCGCCAGGCCCCGGAGCCGACGGTGCGCGGTGCCCTGGCGTTCGGGCGGTTGGCCATCGATCGCAGTTGCCGGGGGGTCAGCCTGGGGGATGACAAGATCGATCTGACCACCATGGAATTCGAGCTGTTATGGCTGCTGGCCAGCAACTCAGGCACGATCCTGTCCCGCGATGACATCCTCAACCGCATGCGCGGTATCGCGTTCGACGGCCTCAACCGTAGCGTCGACGTGTACATCAGCAAACTGCGCAGCAAGCTCAACGACAACCCCCGTGAACCGGTGTGCATCAAGACCATCTGGGGCAAGGGCTACCTGTTCAACCCGTTCGCGTGGGAGGCTTAAATGCTGCGGCTGTTTCTGCGCCTGTATGTGATCCTGGCCCTCGGTCTGGCGGGGGCGATCTGGCTGGTCAACTACACCTTCGACGAGCTGCTGCCCGAAGCCAACGAAACCTATAACCGCGAAGCCTTGCGCGGCCCGGCGTATGCCCTGGTAGAGCAACTGCGTCCGCTCGGCGCCGACCAACGCCAGGCCCGGCTGGCCGAGTTGCAGCCCCATTATGGGCTGCACTTGAAATTGGTCCAGAAGGACACCCAGGCGCTCACCGAGCGCGAGACACAACTGCTGGCCGCTGACTTGCTGGTGGTGCGCGGTGATTTCATGGAGTTCCTCGCCAGCATTGACGGTGGCCCGCAGTTGCTGGAAATCAAACTGCCGGAAGAGCCCAAGTGGCTCTACCTGTGGGCCTATGGTTTTCTCGGGGTGTGCCTGGCGATCGTGCTGTATTTCTGGGTGCGCCCGCACTGGCGCGACCTGGAGCATATTCGCCTGGCCGCACAACGCTTCGGTGACAACGACCTCGGTTCACGCATCCTGCTGCCGCGCCGTTCCACCGTGCGCGAGCTGGCGGGGCACTTCAATCAGATGGCCGAACGCATTGAAAGCCTGATCGCCAACCAGCGCGAACTGACCAACGCCGTGTCCCACGAGCTGCGCACGCCGATTGCGCGCCTGTCGTTCGAACTCGACCAGCTCAAGCAACAAATCGACCCGCGTCTGCGCGGCGAACTGATCGCCGACATGTATGCCGACCTGGGCGAGCTGGAAGAAATGGTCTCCGAACTGCTCACCTACGCCAGCCTGGAGCGCGGCGCCACCCAGGTCACCCGCGAGCGCATCGAGGCCCACAGCTGGCTCGACAGTGTGATCGGCAGCGTGGCGCTGGAGGCCGAAGCCGCCGGTATCCAGTTGTCGTTGCGCACCTGCGAAGTGGACTACATCCAGATCGAACCGCGTTTTATGGCGCGGGCGGTGATCAACTTGCTGCGCAATGCCATTCGGTATGCCGAGCGGCGTGTGGAAGTGTCGCTGGTCAAGTTCGGCAGCGGCTATGAAGTGCGGGTGTGTGACGACGGCCCTGGTGTGCCGGAGGAAGGCCGCTCGAAGATCTTCCAGCCCTTCATGCGCCTGGACGACAGCCGCGACCGTCGTACCGGTGGCTTCGGCCTGGGCCTGGCACTGGTGCAGCGGGTGTCGCAGTGGCACGGCGGCCAGGTGCAAGTGCAGGATTCGGAATGGGGCGGCGCGTCGTTCCGGATGACCTGGGCCTACGCCGAATAGCGCTTTTACATTCAATGGAGATCAAGTGTGGGAGGGGGCTTGCCCCCGATAGCGATATGGACTGATGCACCGCCATCGGGGGCAAGTCCCCTCCCACCTATCCAATCAGAACGTGTATTCCAGCACGCCCATCACCGACGTCTGCAAGCGCCGCTCCACAATCGGACTCTTGCCCGCTTCATCCGCCAGGTACTGCACATCCAGCAAGGTCGAGAACTCGGTGTGCTCGCTGATCGGCAGGCTCCAGGCCAGGTTCAGGCCATTGCTGATATTGCCGGCACCGGCCTTGTAGGCCTTGAAGCGGCTGCGCGCGGCTTGGCCGGTGGTGACGCCGTACCAGGTCTGCATATAGTCCCGGTCGCCAAAGTGGCTGTTGATGCTGGCATCGACGGAGCCATAACGCCCCTCGTACAGCGTGGTGCCCAGACTCAATTCCAGATGGGTGAACGCCTTGCCGCTGTCCTTGTGGTCATCTTCCTTGAGGGCATGTTCCAGGGTCGCGCCGACAATGGCGCCGCCGAGATTGTAGTGGGCACTCACGCCCAGTTGCGGGCGTGACTTGATTTCGCCCATGCCCTTGAGGCGCTTGGAGCCCAAGTGCAGGGATTCGTTCTTGTCCTTGCGCGATGCGCTGGCGCCGACATACGCACTGAAACTCAAGGCGTTGCCTTCGTAGCCCCAGCCCAGGCCCTTGTCGGTATCGAGGAAAATTCCCCAGGGGCTGACAATGGCGCCGCCGAACACCGGGGCAGTCATGCGCGCGTCACTGCCGCTGTAGCGCGGCAGATTGGCCACGCCGGCTTTGAGGCTGTAGGTCCAGTCCTCGGCCAGTGCAGCGTCGGCGCCTGCCAGCAAACACAACGAGGTGAGGGACAGGCAGAGGTTTTTGGGGCTCATCAGGGTTTTCATGTCGGTCAGAAACTCAAGGGTGGATGGGTACGTTTGAAGGAGTAGCCCGAGGCGCTCAGGCCGTTGACCTGGCGGCTGACGGTGTCGCCCAGGCCATAGCCGTTGCCGGCGAGCACGGCATGGGCGTTGTCCACGGGCAGCAGGATGTAGTCGGTCAGCGGCTCGTCGTGCAGTTGGCCGCGAATCACCAGGAAACCTTCTTCCAGGCGCACGCTGATGCCGCTCAACGGCGCATCGGGCTCGTGGGTATTGAGCACTTGGTAGGTGCCGACGGTGTCGGCCCAGGCCATGGGCAAGGGTGGCGGGTCGATGCGTTCGCCGATGGCGATGCGCTGGCCGTGGCTGCGCGCGGTGAGCATCTGCCGGCCCTGCACGGTGATCACATCCAACTGCACGCGGCCGAGTTCGCCGAGGTCCTTGAGCCAGAACCCCAGGACTTTCTTCTGCGCGCGCAGCCAGCCGTGGTCGTCACGCAGCAGCTCGAAGTCGTAGCCGGCCAGTTCGCCACGCAGCCGACCGGCGTCGTCCCGGATGCGGAACACGCCCCAGGCGGTGGCGTAAAACCCGGACAGGCGCTGGCGGTCGACGGCGGCCGGCACCTGGCGCAGCTTGAGCCCGTGACGGGGCGCCTGGCAGTCTTCGCTGCACACCGGCTCGCCGGTCTGCGCCTGGAGCATCAGGCGCAGGGTGTCGGTGGCCAACGTGGCAACCAGGTCTTCGGCGTTGCTGTCATTGGCCATGATGATCACCGCCAGTTGCTGGTCTGGCAGCACGGTCAACTGCGCGGCGAAATCATCGCCGCCACCGCTGTGCTGATAGGTGCGCACCCCAGGCCCGACCGGCTCGTCACCGCACGGTGCGAGAAACCAGGCCAGGCCGATCCGGCAATCGAAGTCCAGGGCGTTGCCGGTGTTTTGCTGGGTGAACATGTCATTGATGGAGCGCTGGTTCATCACCCGGTTGCCCTTGTACAGACCCTCGGCGAACAGCATCTGCACGTAATGGCTGAGGTCCTTGGGGCTGGCCCATAAGCCGCCGGCCGCCAGGTCGCGCACCTGCGCGTCGGTGCTGGCGATACCGTCCTGATAGCCCTGGGCGCGATAGCTCACCTGTGCGGCGGTGCCGATAAAACTCGCCTGGTTCATCTCTAGCGGCTTGAGCAGGCTGTGTTGCAATTGGGCCTCGAACGCTCTGCCGCTGCTGCGCTCGATCGCCGCGCCGACCAGTGCATAACCCAGGTTGGAATAGGCCACCTGGGTGCCGGGCGGTGTACTCAGCCAGACGCCGGACAGGCGCATCGGCATCTGCCCCATGGCATAGCTGTTGCGCAGGTCGCGCAGGTGCTCGCTGGGCAGGCCGGATTGATGGCTGAGCAGGCGGCGCAAGGTGATGTCGCGGTCGGCGGCCTGCTGGTCGGTGTGGAAACGCGAGCGCACATAGAACTCGCGCAACGTCTGTTGGATCGGTGCATCCAGCGCCAGCCGCTGCTGTTCAACCAGTTGCAGGGCGGCGCTGGCGGTGAGCAGCTTGGAGATCGCACCGGCGCGAAACGCCGTGTTCGGCGTCACCGGCACGCCCAGTGTTTTGTCGGCCAAGCCGAACCCACGGGCCCAGATCAACTCCTGGCCATTGACCAGGGCAATCGACAAGCCGGGCACGTTGGCGTGGGCCATGTCCCGAGGGATGCGGGTTTGCAGGTAGCGGATGATCGCGCTGTAGTCGCCCTTGGGGATCGGCGGCGGGGCAGAGGCTTGCCCATGGCAGCCGATGCTGCCCAGCAGGCAACCGAGCAATGGAATACCGCGCAATGTGCGAAGCATGAAGAGCACCCGGCAGGTGGTTTGGATGCTCGAATGCTAGGGAGGCCACGCCCGAAGGTCTTTGGCAGCTTTGTCGAGAAACTGTCAAAGAGTGTTAACGCACCAGCCCATGAGCACGGCTGACTCCTTACAAGAACATGTAACAACGCTTTGCTATTACCTTGGCCTCAGGCAAGATTCAGCGCTTTGGTTTCAGGGAAGACGCCCATGATTGCTCAGTTGCAAAGCGCTGCCGCGCAAATCCGCCACGCTGTACGTGCCGCAACCGAAGGCTTGGTGGGGCGCGAGCAATTGGCCGAACTGATCGTGCTGGCGGCGGTGGCCCAGGAACATATCCTGGTGATCGGGCCACCCGGCACCGCCAAGAGCGCAGTGGTGCGGCGCGTCGCGCAGTCCATGGGCGGGCGCTATTTCGAGTACCTGCTCGGGCGCTTCACCGAACCGTCCGAACTGTTTGGCGCGGTCGACCTGAAAAAGCTGCGCGAAGGCACGGTGGAAACCGATGTCAGCGGCATGCTGCCGGAAGCCGACATCGTGTTTCTCGACGAAGTCTTCCTGGGCTCCACCGCGATCCTCAATACCTTGCTCGGCGTACTCAACGAGCGGCGTTTCCGCCGTGGCCATACCCAGGTGCAATGCCCGCTGCGGGTGTGCGTCGGCGCGGCCAACGGCCTGCCGGACGATGACGCGCTGGCGGCCTTTGGTGACCGTTTCCTGTTGCACCTGTTTGTCGAGTCGGTGCCGGACAACCAATTGGAGGCGATGTTGGCCGGTGGCTGGCAGTCGGAGCAGCGCCCGGTGCAGCAGTTACTCGGGCTAGCGCAACTGGACACCCTCGGCCAGGCCTTGAAACACGTCGACTTGAGCGTCGTGCGCCCGGCACTGGCCCAGGCCATTCGCCGTTTGCGCGAAGCCGGTATCCAGCTGTCCGACCGGCGTATTGTCAAATCCCAACGCCTGATCGCCGCTGCCGCGTTGCTCGGCGGCCGCCTCGAAGCCAGCGACGCTGACTTGTGGCCGCTGCTTTACGTGTTGCCAACCCAGGCTACCCAGCAACACGGTCGTGAAGTGCTGCGCGACTTGTTTGCCGCCTCCAGCAACAGCCATCTGTTCAGCGCGGTGGAAGAGGCCACGTTGCAGCCGATGTCACGCTTGAATCGCCTGCTGGAAACCGCCGAAGACTATCTCGCCCGCAGCGAACCGCCGACCAGTACGGCGCTCGAAGGGTTGTTGCGCGAAATTGATGCGAACTTCAACAGCCAGACGATGCCCGAGCCGTTGCAGCAGGCACGGGGGCAACTCACACGTTTGCTGACACCTGCCGAATGAGTGCGTTGACCCATTCTTGGCGCTGGCGCTCACGCCAGGCACCCGCCGAGGCGCAAGCCGCCGTGGCCTGGGGTGATGCGGCACGCCGGATGCTCAGGCGCCTGGCGCTGCTGGAGGCTGGACTCGCCGCGCGTCTGCACGCCACGGCCAACGGTGAGGTGCTGGTGGTGACGGGCTCGACGGCTGATCTGCCGTGGGTCGACGGCGTGGCTTACGCGGCCCCCAGCGCCAGCGCGCCACACCTCTGGTTGCCGACCAGTTGGGAGCCGGATGTGCCCCAGGACCTGTTGGGCCAGGCCTTTTCAGCACGCTTCAAGCGTTCGCCACTGCTGGTGTGGCATGAGCCTGCGGCCGTGGTCCCGCTGGACCGCTTGCTGGCTGTTTCGCCCGCCCTTGTGCAACGTATCGCTGATTATTGGGGAGTCACCCATGCAACTGCCTGAGTCGCTGCAACCCTGGCGGCACTGGCTGGAATGGTTTGCCCCGGAACAGTTACCCGTGTTCGCCGACCTGCTGGGCCGCCTCAACCCCCTGTTGGGACCGCTGCGAGGCCTGCACCAGGGCGGTGTGCCGGAGCCCGACGGCCTGGGCGACCTACACCGGCGCGGCCCCTATGAGCGGCTGCTGTCCAGCGAATGGCTGCTGGCCGATGAAGTGCCCGATGAGTTCCTGCGCCGGGCGGTCGGCGGCGAGCATATGTTCCTCGCGCCACAGTACCGCGCCCAGGCGGCGAACCGCCTGATCGTGGTGTTGTTCGACGCCGGTCCCCTGCAACTGGGCGCCGCGCGCCTGGTACACCTGGCACTGCTGATATTGCTGGCGCGGCGAGCCGAGGAGGCGGGGGCGCAATTGCGCTGGGGCATTCTGCAGGGCACGTCGGTGTTGCATGAGCTGGACTCGTCGGCGCAACTCAAGCGCTTGCTCGAAGCCCGCACCTATGAGGTGGTGAGCGACACCCATTGGCTGGCTTGGCGTGACGCCCTGGCCGAACATCGGGTGGGAGAGTGCTGGGTGGTCGGCCAGCGCTTGCCGCCTACCGATTCCAAGACCTGCACCCACCGCGTGCAGATTGCGCGCAACCTGGACGGACGCAGTCTGTCTTTTGCCTTGCAGTCACGACGCGTGTCGCTGCCCATGCCCGACGAGCAACAATCGGTGCGCCTGCTCAAGGGCCAGTTCGAAAACGCCGCGCATACCCCGGCGCCCACCGCCAGCGGGCGGGTGGCGCGGGTGGCTTTGACATTGCCACCGGTCATCTCCGGCTCAGGCAACTATGTCGCCCTGCGCCTGCTCGACGAACATGGCATGGCGGTGATCAAGCTGCCGCACAAAAACCAGAAAAAAGCCCTGGAGGTGCGCCGTCGCCTGTGGGGCAAGCACCAGCATGTGTTTGCCGCCGCGTTTAATTATCGCAGCCTCGGTGCGGTGCTCGGTGATGGCCAGATCCTGACCTTCTGGAATATCCCCGGCCTTGTTTCCTCCAACAAGCCTGCACGCGAAGAGCTGCACTTGCCACCGGGCACCGCGACCTTGCTGCCCGCGGTGTGGCTGCGCGGCCAACAAGCGGAACGCCTGTATGTGCTCGATACAAATGGTCAACTCGCCCACTGGCAGCGTCCCGGTCATGGACCGAGGGGCGCGTTTTTCTCGGTGACCAACAATGTCATAGGCTTGGCGCAGCTGGATGCCTTGTCGTTGGTCTACGCCCGCAGCGAGGCCGGGCAACTGGTGGCGTACCCCGCAACAGCCTCCGGTGTCCGCAGTTCCGGCTATGCGGTCGGTGCAGCGGCCGGGGTTAGCCAGGTACTGTTCGCCAGCACCGCCCACTGGAAGTACACCTTTGGCGGGTGCGCATTACTCACTCACCATGATGGCCGCCAGAGTTGGCGCCTGGTGACCCACGACAGCTTCCCCGCGAAAAGGGCGCAGATCGATTTGGCGCCGGGCTGGAGTGCTATCGGCCTGCATCACCACGTGGCCGCGCAGGAGTGCTATGCACTGGTACTGCTGGGCCCGAACCAGCACACCGTCGGCCTGTACTCGGAAGGCCTGCAACAGACGCTGTTCACCACCTCCGCACCGATTGCCCGTGCGAGCTTCTGTCCCATGAGCGGGCTGGTGGCGGTGCTGACCACCGCCCGGGAACTACTGGTGTTCAACGTCACCGAGCGCGACATGCGTCTGCAAGTCATGTGCGACCTGAAACAAGAGCCTGCCGATGCATGAGCACGAACCCCTGCTGATCCGCCGACCGCTGCTGACCGGCCACCAGTCCATCGACGGTGTGTGGTTGCCTGCTGACCGCTTCACCACGCAGGAGCGGGCTCGCCTGATCCTCGGACACTGGCGCACGGGTGCCGCTGCCTACCGTTTTGCCGACGGAGATGTGTTGCAGTTCAGCGCGCCCGTCGCACTGGATTGCCAGACCCTTGCCGGCTGGCCGCTGGTCCGCCAGGGGCGTGGGTTGTGTTCGGCACGGCTGACCGCTGACGAGCTGCGTGCTTTACCCACCGCCGACTTGTGGCTGGTGCGCGGCAGCCAGGTTCACGCCTTGCAGCTGCGCGACGCCGAGGTCCTTGAACCTGGGTTGTGGCTGGAGATCAGTGCCTACACCTTACTCGATACCTTCGATTGTCATGCGCCGGTTGTGCCGCTGCTGCCCGTGCCGGACATCACCGATGTGCGTGAGATCCTTGGCGGCTTGGCGCCGGTCAGTCCCGAGCAGGAAGGCGTGATCCGCGCATTGCTGGAGCGCCAACTGCCAGCGCCGAAAGCAGCGCCTCCCAAGGCGGCCCAGCCATGGGCCAGTGAGGCGCCCGCGCAGTACCCAGCGTTGAAACTGGGCGCTACCCTGGCGTTGGTCGCCGGGTTGATCTGGATGGCCATTCACAGCCAATCCCAACCCTTGACGCCGATTCCTGCTTCGACCACTGAAGACATCAGCCGCGTGATCCTGGGTATGTTGCTAGGCGCAACGGTGTTCACTGCCTTGTTGATGGGCATCAACAAATACCTGCGTCGAGGCGTGCGGCCCGTCGGCGCCGTGCCTTCAGCACCGGCTGATCCGGGCATCGCCGAGCGGGCCAGACCGGCTCGGTATAAACCCTCCGCCTGGCGCCGTTGGCTGACCCGTCTGACCGAGCGTTCAAAATTGTCCAGGCTCTACGGCAAACGCCAGGCCGCCTACATGCAGCGCATGCTGGAGATGTTCGAGGACGGTGATTTTGCCGAAGCCTTGCGCCATGCCATTCCTCTGGGAGGCCAGGAACCGGAGGCTGAACAGAACTTCGGCACGCCGCAGCGGCGCGAGGACCTGACCCTCAGCCAGCAGAGCGGGCCAGGCCGCGCCTATCACTTCGAACAAAGCCTGACCGAGCACCTGCGCGAGGTCTATCGCCGCTCCTACGAGCGCCTGGCCCGGGAAAACCGGATCGAAGAAGCGGTATTTGTCCTCGCCGAACTGCTCAAGGAGCGGCAGGAAGCCCTCGACTACCTGGAAAAACACGCACGTTACCAACAGGCTGCCGACCTGGCCCTGGCCTGGGACATGCCGTCAGCGGTCATCGTGCGCTTGCTGTGCCTGGCCGAGAACTGGCAGCGTGCCTTATTGGTGGCACGGCGTGACGATGCGTTTGCCGATGCCGTGGTGTTGCTCCAGGCCAGGCAGCCGCAGATTGCCGAGCGTTTGCGCCTGGAGTGGGCCGAATCGCTGATCGCCAAGGGCCTGTGGCTGCAAGCCGTCGAGGTGGTGTGGAGCCTGCCGGATGAGCGCCCGCGCGCGGCGCAATGGTTGCTGGATGCCGAAGCGGCCGGTGGGCGGCTGGCGATGGGCGCCTTGGTCAAACGCGCGATTCTGCTGCCGCAGACCCTGGAAGCTTATGGGCCGTGGATCGAACAGTTGCGTGACGATCCCGACCGATACGCCGAGCGTGATGCCCTGGCGCACGCCCTGTTGGCGCACAAATCCGATGCCGCTGCCCTGAGTTGGCTGGCCGGTGCCACCGTGCACGCGGTGATCGCCGACCAACTCAGTGGTCGCGGCGGGCTGAACTTCAATCAGCTGCAAGCGCTGGTCAAGATGAGCCGCGATAAATTATTGCAGGCGGACTTGCCTGGCCAGGCCCTCAAGCGGCCTGCCATGCGCTCGTTGGTACGGGTGGGCGACGCGCTGGAGTGGACCGCCCCGACCCAGGGCAGCCGACCGATATACGACGCGGTGGCGCTGGATGACGAGCGTTACCTGGTGGCGCTGGGCGAGGCCGGTGCGATGGTGACGGATGCCAGCGGCCAGCCACTGTTCCACTTCGCCGTGCCGGCCCAGCGGATTGTCCTGGCCCACAGTCGGCAGATGGCGCTGGTGCTGGCCCGGCGTGACCGGGTGTGGCGCATCAGCAAGCTCGACCTGGTCAACCGTACCGCCACCGATCTGGGCGTGCAGGTGTTGGATGTATTCGCCGAGCAGTTTGACGGCAGCGCCTGGACCCTCGGTCACGACCGGCAACTGCGCGTGGTGGACGTGGACCGCAACTTTCAGACCCTGTGGCATGTCAGCGACTTGCCGGGCGCGCTGCGCGCGCTCAAGAGCAACGAACATAATGAATTCCTCTGGCTCTACAACCCGCGCGAGGGTGTCGAACGCTGGCACTATCGCTTGCCTGAGCGTCGCTTGGCCGGGCGCGATCCGGCATCCGCGCAGTCGGAGGAGAGCCACGCGCTGTACTGTGCACTCGACCAAACCATCGAGTACGGGATCAGGTGTCGCGATGACGAAGAGCCGACGCTGATCCTGGATGTCAATGGCAACCGCAAGGGGTATCGCATGCCGGGCTGTGACGAAGGTTTCTTCGACGGCGACCCGGTGCGCGTTGCCCTCGACGCGCAGTGGTTGGTGTTCGGCTATATCGCTGGTGAACGCGACACGCGCTGGCACTTTATCCATCGCGCCAGTGACCACCTGTGTGCGGTGCTGCACTGGCCTCGTTACGAAGTGAACATCCGTCGCACCGAGGACGGCTGGCTGTTATTCGATGACCAGGGGCGTTTGAGCCATGTCACCGTGGACGGTGCGCGTCTGCGTAACCTCAGCTTGCACTGACCGAGTCCGGCATCAACGTGGCAATCAACGCCCGAATGGTGCCGGGCAGCGCCTCCAGCTCCCGCACCAGGATGCTGCGCTCGCGGATTGCCCATGGCTCATCCAGCTTCACCGCCACCAGTTGCATGGTGCGGCTGTGGCGTACAGCGGCGGACTCGGGAATGATGCCGATGCCCACGCCGGCTTCGACCATGCGGCAGATCGCCTCGAAACTCGACACCTGGATGCGCAGCGACAAGTGTTTGCCCAGTCGCTCGACATGTTCACGCAAGAAGCTCAGCAAGGTGCTGCCTTCATGCAGGCCGATGTGCTGGTAGGCGAGGGTCTGTTCCAGGGTGACTGAGGTTTGTTGCGCCAGTGCATGCCCCACCGGCACCATCAGCACCAGTTTATCCGTGCTGAAGTGCAGCACCTGCAACCCCGAGGCTTCCACGGGGCCGGCGATGATGCCCATGTCGCTGGTGCCATCCAGCACACCACGCACGATGTCGCGGGACAGGCGCTCCTGCAGGTCCACCGTTACGCCAGGGCGCTGGGACAGGAAGCCCGCCAGCACCTCTGGCAAGAATTCGGTGACCGCCGTGGTGTTGGCAAAAATGCGGATATGCCCGGCCGAATCCACGCCGTATTGGGTGAACTCGCTTTTCAGGTAATCCACCTGGCGCATGATCAACCGCGCATGGTGCAGAAGGCGCTCCCCGGCCGGGGTGATCTCCACGCCACGGCTGTCGCGGTACAACAGGCGGGTGTCGAGTTGGCCTTCGAGGGCCTTGATCCGCGCACTGGCGGCGGCCGGCGAAAGAAACGCACGCTTGGCGCCCTGGGTCAGGCTGGGGGATTCGGCGATGTGGATAAACAGGCGCAGGTCGGCCAGATCGAAGTGCATGCAAGACTCCCGGGACAGGATGGCGGCGTTCAGCATAACCGAACGCTGGTTTATTGAAATGCAAATTCCCGGAACGGGTGCGTCCTTGCATGATCCGGGGCAGACACTCACTGCCCGAGGACCTGCACCCGATGAGCGCCACCGATTGGATCGGCCGAAGCGAAACCGCCCACGACCACCTCAGCCATAACCTGCTCAAGCGTATTGCCGCTACCTTCGGCGAAGCCGTGCCCGAAGACGGCGCAGACATCCCGCCGCTGTGGCAGTGGTGTTTCTTCCAGGACCCACTGCCGGAAACCGCCCTGGGCACTGACGGTCATCCGGCCCGTGGCGGCTTCCTGCCGCCAGCCGACAAGCGCAATCGCATGTGGGCCGGTGGGCGCATCGAGTTCCTGCATGCCCTGCGTGCCGGTGAGGCGGCGACCCGGGTGTCGACCATCACCCAGGTCGAAGAAAAGACCGGCCGCACTGGCGCGCTGCTGTTCGTCACCGTGCGCCACGACTACTCCCAGCAAGGCCGCCTGGCGATCCGCGAGGAACAGGACATCGTCTACCGCGAACCCACGCCGCCCAAATCGGGCAGCGGCGAGGCGCTGGAGCAGGGCGAGTGGTCCGAAACCGTCGACCCCACGCCGACCCTGCTGTTTCGCTACAGCGCGGTGACCTTCAACGGCCACCGCATTCACTACGACTACCCCTATGTCACCGGCACCGAAGGCTATTCGGGGTTGGTGGTGCACGGGCCGCTGATCGCCACCCTGGGCCTGCGTGCGTTCTGCCGCGCCCGTCCCGACGCCACCTTGCGCCGGTTTGCCTATCGCGGTGTGCGCCCATTGATTGCGCCGCAACCTTTTGAAGTAGGCGGGCGCGTCACCGAGACCGGCGTAGCCCAACTGTGGGCCGGCAATACCGATGGCCTGGCACAGCAAGCCCAGGTGCATTTCGAATAATCCAAGAACAACAGGCGGAGAGCCGCAGATGAACCCGAATGACAACGAAGAACTCAATGCCATCCGCGACGGCGTGCGCGCCTTGTGCGCTGAATTCGATGCCGCTTACTGGCGCCGGATCGATGAAGAGAAGGGCTTCCCCGAAGCCTTCGTCAAGGCGCTGACCGACGCCGGCTGGCTGTCGGCGATGATCCCCGAAGAATACGGCGGTTCCGGTCTGGGCCTGGCCGAAGCTTCGGTAATCCTTGAAGAAGTGAACCGCTGCGGCGGCAACTCCGGCACCGTGCACGGCCAGATGTACAACATGTTCACCCTGTTGCGGCACGGCAGCGAAGCGCAGAAACGCTTCTACCTGCCCAAGCTGGCCAGCGGCGAATTGCGCCTGCAATCGATGGGCGTGACCGAGCCCACCACCGGCACCGATACCACCAGGATCAAGACCACCGCGATCAAGCGTGGCGACAAGTACGTGATCAACGGCCAGAAGGTGTGGATCTCGCGGATCCAGCATTCCGACCTGATGATCCTGCTCGCGCGCACCACGCCGTTGGCCGAGGTGAAGAAGAAATCCGAAGGCATGTCGATCTTCCTGGTGGACCTGCGCGAAGCCATCGGCAACGGCCTGACCGTGCAGCCCATCGCCAATATGGTCAACCACGAGACCAACGAGCTGTTCTTCGACAACCTGGAGTTGCCGCTGGACAGCCTGATCGGCGAAGAGGGCAAGGGTTTCAAATACATCCTCGACGGCCTCAATGCCGAACGCACGTTGATCGCCGCCGAATGCATCGGCGACGGCCGCTGGTTTATCGAAAAAGCCAGCGCGTATGCCCGTGACCGCGTGGTGTTTGGCCGGCCCATCGGGCAGAACCAGGGCGTGCAATTCCCGATTGCCGAAGCGCATATCGAGATCGAAGCGGCTGACCTGATGCGCTGGCGTGCCTGCGAGGAATACGACAGCGGCAAGCATGCCGGCGCCAGCGCCAACATGGCCAAGTACCTGGCAGCCAAGGCGTCCTGGGAGGCGGCCAATGCCTGCCTGCAAACCCACGGCGGTTTCGGCTTTGCCTGCGAGTACGACGTGGAGCGCAAATTCCGCGAGACGCGCCTGTACCAGGTGGCGCCGATCTCCACCAACCTGATCCTGTCCTACGTGGCCGAGCACTTGCTCGAACTGCCACGCAGCTTCTGAGGGCCCGACCATGAGCCATACCCAAGCCTTGTGTCGCTTCCTGGCAGACCTGCACTACGCACAGTTGCCCGAAAACGTCCTGGCGCGCACCGAAGACCTGTACCTGGACTGGCTGGCCTCGGCGCTGGCGAGCAAGGGCGCGCATCCGATTCCATTGTTCGAGCGTTATGCGCAGAAGATGGGGCCGAGCAGCGGCCCGGCGCAAGTGATCGTCAATGGCGCCGGCAGCAGCGCCTACTTCGCCGCGTTGGTCAACGGTGCTTCGTCGCACCTGGTGGAGCAGGATGACCTGCACAACAGCTCCGTGTTGCACCCGGCCACCGTGGTGTTTCCGGCTGCCCTGGCCGCCGCCCAGGACCTGGGCAAATCCGGCCGTGACTTGCTGCTGGCCTCGGTGGCCGGCTACGAGGCTGGTATCCGTATCGGCGAATTCATGGGGCGCTCCCATTACCGCATCTTCCACACCACGGCCACCGTCGGCACGTTGGCGGCGGCGGTCGCGGTGGGCAAGCTGCTGGATTTCAACCAGGAACAATTCATCAACCTGCTCGGCAGCGCGGGCACCCAGGCCGCCGGCCTGTGGGAGTTCCTGCGCGATGCCGCCGACTCCAAACAACTGCACACCGCCAAGGCGGCAGCGGATGGGTTGCTCGCCGCATACCTGACGGCGGATGGGCTGACGGGGGCGCGTAATATCCTGGAAGGTGACCAGGGCTTGGCGGCGGGCATGTCCAGCGATGCCGAGCCGAGCAAGTTGTCCGCCGGCCTTGGCAGTCGCTGGGCGCTGCTGGAAACCTCGTTCAAGTTCCACGCCTCGTGCCGCCATACCCATCCGGCCGCCGATGCGCTGCTGGACCTGATGCAACGCGAACGTCTCGCCGCCGCCGATATTGCCCGCGTCGAAACCCGCGTGCATCAAGGCGCGATCGATGTGCTGGGGCGCGTGAACGTACCGACCAGCGTGCACCAGGCCAAGTTCTCCATGGGCACCGTGCTGGGCTTGATTGGCGTGCATGGCAAGGCCGGTCTCACCGAGTTCCATGAGCTGGCATTGACCGATCCAGCCGTCTCGGCTTTTCGCGACAAGGTCAGCATGACCCTCGACCCCGAAGTCGACGGCGCCTACCCGCAACGCTGGCTCGGCCGCGTCACCGTCACCACGGTGGACGGTCGCACGCTCACGGCGCTATCGACGAGCCCAAGGGCGACCCGGGCAACACCCTGAGCCGCGCGGAGCTGGCGGATAAATTCCAGCGGCTGAGCCTGTTCAGCGGCGCCCGCACACCGGCCCAGGCCAACGCCCTGATCGAGAAGGTCTGGGATTTGCGCAACGCCACGTCCATGGCCCACTGGCTCTGAGGAACTGTCATGACTAACCCGAGACCGCTGGACGGCATCACCGTTGTCAGCCTGGAACATGCGATTGCCGCGCCATTCTGCACACGCCAGTTGGCAGACCTGGGCGCCCGCGTGATCAAGATCGAACGCCCCGGCGCCGGCGACTTTGCCCGTGGCTACGACGAGCGCGTGCGCGGCCTGGCCTCGCATTTCGTGTGGACCAACCGTTCCAAGGAAAGCCTGACCCTGGACCTCAAGCAGGACGAGGCAGGCGATATCCTCGGCACCCTGCTGGCCGATGCCGATGTGCTGGTGCAGAACCTGGCGCCCGGCGCGGCGGCGCGCATGGGCCTGTCGTTCGAGGCGCTGCACGAGCGTTTCCCACGGTTGATCGTCTGCGATATTTCCGGCTACGGCGAGGGCGGGCCGTACGAGAAAAAGAAGGCCTACGACCTGCTGATCCAGAGCGAAGGCGGTTTTCTCTCGGTGACCGGTGGCCCTGGCGACGACCAGATGGCCAAGGCTGGTTGTTCCATCGCCGACATCTCGGCAGGCATGTACGCCTACAGCGGCATCCTCTCGGCGCTGCTGCTGCGCGGCAAGACCGGCAAGGGCAGTCGCATCGACGTGAGCATGCTGGAAAGCCTGGTGGAGTGGATGGGCTACCCGATGTATTACGCCTTCGACGGCGCACCGCAGCCACCGCGTGCAGGCGCTGCGCACTCAACGATCTACCCCTATGGGCCGTTCCCCACTGGCGATGGTGGCACCGTCATGCTGGGGTTGCAGAACGAGCGCGAATGGGCGGCGTTTTGCGACAAGGTGCTGCTCACGCCTGAACTGGCGGCGGACGAGCGTTTCAGCGCCAACTTCAAGCGCTCGGCCAACCGTGAAGTGTTGCGCCAGATCATCGTCGACCGCTTTGCGCAATTGGATGCGGAAGCGGTGATCCAGCGCCTGGAGGAGGCGCAGATCGCCAGCGCCCGGGTCAACGATATGCAAGGCGTGTGGGACCACCCGCAACTCAAGGCGCGCGACAGCTGGCGTGAAGTCGACAGCCCGGCCGGTCCGCTGCCGTCGCTGTTGCCGCCGGCCCGCAATGCCGCGTTCACCCCACGCATGGACGGCGTTCCGGCATTGGGTCAACACAGCCAGGACATTCTCGATCAGCTCGGTTACTCCGGCGATGCCATCGACAGCCTGCGCGCGCGCGGCGTTATCTGAATAAGGAATTGTGTCATGCCAAAGCCATTGGTGCGTTCGGCGTTGTTTGTACCCGGTAGCCGACCGGAACGATTTTCCAAAGCCCTGGCCAGTGGGGCCGATGCGGTGATCGTGGATTTCGAGGACGCTGTGGAAGAGCCGCTCAAGCGCCAGGCGCGGGATAACCTCGGGGTGTTTTTGACGGCGAACCCCGCTGCCCAGGTGTGGGTGCGCATCAATGCGCCGGAACATGCCGAGCATTTTGAGGATGTGGCGTTCTGCAAGGCCCATGCGAATGTGGCGGGGGTGTTGCTGCCCAAGGTTGAAAGTGCCGCGCAGGTGGCGGTGGTTGCCGCCACCGGCAAAGTGATCTGGCCGATTATCGAAAGCGCCCGTGGCTTGTTGGCTGTGGCCGAGATCGCCCATGCGCCGCAGGTGCAGCGCCTGTCGTTTGGTGGGCTGGACCTGGCGCTGGACCTGAACCTGAGCAGCAACTCCCCGGCTGCGCAGTTCGCCCTGGACCAGGCGCGCCTGGCGCTGATCGTACACTCCCGCGCCGCCGGGTTGGTCGCGCCGTTGGACGGCGTCCACCCGGCCATCGATGACCCGGAGGGCCTGCGCCGTTCGATCCGGCATGCCTATGAAATGGGCTTTGCCGGGGCGTTGTGTATCCATCCCAAGCAGGTGGCCGTGATCCATGAAGCGCTCGCACCGAGCGCCGCAGACCTGGCCTGGGCGCAGCGGGTGGTGGACGCCGGCGCCCATGGGGCAGGGGCCTATCAGATCGATGGGCAGATGGTGGATGCGCCGGTGTTGCTGCGTGCACAAAGGTTGTTGGCGGCCCAGGCGCAGCGTTCAGCCACTCCGAACGCAGGTATCTAAAATTCGAAATTCACTACACGCGTCACATCAGGCACCTTGCCTTACAACACAACAATAAGAAGGTAATTTTCCATGCTCAAGCTCTCCCGGGCGCTGCTGTGCGCCGCCACCTTGTTTGCCGCAGGCCTGGCTCAGGCGGCGGACCCGATCGTGATCAAGTTCGCCCATGTGGTGGCCGAAAACACCCCCAAAGGCCAGGGCGCGTTGTTGTTCAAGAAGCTCGCCGAAGAGCGTCTGCCCGGTAAGGTGAAGGTCGAGGTGTACCCGAACTCGTCGCTGTTCGGCGATGGCAAGGAGATGGAAGCGCTGCTGCTGGGCGACGTGCAGATGCTGGCGCCGTCCCTGGCAAAGTTCGAGCAATACACCAAGCAGGTGCAGATCTATGACCTGCCGTTCCTGTTCAATGACCTGGCTGCTGTCGACCGTTTCCAGGCGGCCCAGGGCAAGGAACTGCTGACCTCGATGCAGGACAAGAACATCCTCGGCCTGGCCTATTGGCACAACGGCCTAAAGCAATTGTCGGCCAACAAAGCGCTGCATGAGCCCAAGGATGCCCGTGGCCTGAAGTTCCGCGTACAGGCCTCCAGCGTGCTGGAAGAGCAGTTCAAGGCGATCCGCGCCAACCCGCGCAAGATGAGCTTCGCCGAGGTGTACCAAGGCCTGCAGACCGGCACGGTCAACGGCACCGAGAACACCTGGTCGAACTATGAAAGCCAGAAGGTCAACGAGGTGCAGAAGTTCTTCACCGAGTCCAATCATGGCCTGATCGACTACATGGTGATCACCAACGCCAAGTTCTGGAACGGCCTGCCACCGGACATCCGCAGCACCCTGGAGCAGATCATGGTCGAGGTCACCGTCGAGGTGAACAAGCAGGCCGAGGCGCTGAACCAGTCGGCCAGGCAGAAGATCGTCGACGCCAAGACCAGCGAAATCATCGAATTGACCCCGGAGCAACGCCAGCTGTGGCGCGAAGCCATGCGCCCGGTGTGGCAGAAGTTCGAAGGTGAGATCGGGGCTGATCTGATCAAGGCCGCGGACGCCTCCAATCGGTAACCCCCAATGTGGGAGGGGGCTTACCCCCGATAGCGGTGTGTCAGCTTGCCCATCTGTCTCTGACCCACCGCTATCGGGGGCAAGCCCCCTCCCACTTATCGATATCTCATTTGCTTTCGCGAGGTTTTGCCATGCAAACGCTAAGGCGCGTCTGGGAGCACCTGGAGGAAGGTTTCATTGCCTTCCTGCTGGCAGCCATGACCCTGGTGACATTCGTCTACGTCATGCTCAACAACATCTACACGCTGTTCTTTGCCCTGTCGGACAAGTGGGCCTTCAGCAGCACCTTCTTCGCTGCCCTGGGCGACCACACCATGACCTGGGCCCAGGACATGACCTGGAGCGTGGCGCTGACCAAGGCCATGTTTGGCTGGCTGATTTTCTTCGGTATTTCCTACGGCGTGCGCACCGCCGGCCATCTGGGCGTGGACGCCCTGGTCAAGCTGACCAAGCGCCCGGTGCAACGCGTGCTCGGGATGTTCGCCTGCCTGTGCTGCCTGGCCTATGCCGGGCTGTTCATGATCGCCAGCTACAAATGGGTGAGTGCGGTGATGACCGCCCATATCGGCGCCGAAGACCTCGACCAGTACGGCATCGACGTCGGTGACATCGTGATCATCGTGCCCATCGGTTTTGCCATGGTGTTTATCCGCTACCTGGAAATTTTCTACCGCATCCTTACCCACCGTCAGGTCGGGCTGGGTTTGGCCGACGAGGCCGGTGAGGCCAGCAAATTGGCCGGCAGCCATGAGGAGCGTCACTGATGGCCGTGCTCTGTCTGTTTCTGTTGTTGTTCGTGTTCATGTTCCTCGGCGTGCCCATCGCGATTTCCCTGGGCCTGTCCGGTGCGGTGTCGATCCTGATGTTCAGCCAGGACTCGGTGAGTTCCCTGGCGATCAAGCTGTTCGAGACCTCCGACGCCTACACCTTCCTGGCGATCCCGTTCTTCCTGTTGTCCGGGGCGTTCATGACCACCGGCGGGGTGGCGCAGCGGCTGATCGACTTTGCCAACGCCTGTGTCGGGCATATTCGTGGCGGCCTGGCGATTGCGGCGGTGTTGGCGTGCATGCTGTTTGCGGCGCTGTCCGGTTCGTCACCGGCGACGGTGGCGGCGGTGGGGTCGATTGCCGTGGCGGGCATGGTGCGTTCCGGTTACCCGAAGGCGTTCGGTGCGGGGATCATCTGTAACGCCGGCACCCTGGGCATCCTGATCCCGCCGTCGATTGTGATGGTGGTGTATTCGGCGGCGACTGAAACCTCGGTCGGCAAGCTGTTCATGGCAGGGGTAATTCCAGGGCTGTTGCTGGGCCTGATGCTGATGATCGCCATCTACATCGTCGCACGCATCAAGAAGCTGCCGGCCCAGCCCCGGGCGACGTTCCGCGAATGGCTGACCTGCGCACGCCGCGCCTTCTGGGGCCTGTTGCTGCTGGTGATCATCCTCGGCGGCATCTACAGCGGCATGTTTACCCCGACCGAAGCGGCCGCAGTGGCGGCGGTATACTCGGCATTCGTGGCGTTGTTCGTCTACAAGGACATGAAGCTGCGCGACTGTCCCAAAGTGCTGCTGGAGTCCGGGCGCCTGGCAATCATGCTGATGTTCATCATTGCCAACGCCATGCTGTTTGCCCATGTGCTGACCACCGAACAGATCCCCCAGGAAATCACCGCGTGGGTGATCTCCGAAGGGCTGACGCCGATTGGCTTCCTGATCATGGTCAACGTAGTGCTGCTGGTAGCGGGCAGCTTCATGGAGCCGTCGGCCATTGTGCTGATCCTGGCGCCGATCTTCTTCCCGATTGCCATGAAGCTGGGCATCGACCCGATCCACCTGGGGATCGTGATGGTGGTGAACATGGAGATCGGCCTAGTGCACCCGCCGGTGGGGCTGAACCTGTTCGTGACCTCGGCGGTGACCGGGTTGACCCTGGGGCAGACCATCCGCGCGGCGATGCCGTGGCTGATGATTCTGTTGGTGTTCCTGATCATGGTCACGTACTTGCCGTTCATTTCGCTGGCGCTGCCGCATTGGCTCGGTATGTAACCCAACGTGCAGGAGCCGGCTTGCCGGTTCCTGCGGGGCGTGTGCATCAGTGGTCCAGCGCACTCAGGATCGCATGGGCCACTTTCACCCGTTCGGCATTCGGGTAGTTCTTGTTGGCCAGAATCACCACCCCCATGTCCTTGCTCGGCACATAGGCCACATAGGCACCGAACCCACGGGTCGAGCCGGTCTTGTTGTACAGCACGTTGGCCGGCTGCGCCTGGGCCGGGGCCAACCATTTCACCGTGTGCGGCTCCATGGCCATCGGTGTGGAGTTGCCCTCCATCAGCGCTTGCAGCGTGATCGGGTAGGGGTAGTACTCCCAGCCCAGGCCCTGGGTCATGCCGTTCACCGTGTAGTAACCGGTGTGGGTGGTGGCGATGGCCTGTTGCAGCGGTTTCTCCAGGGTTTGCGGGTGCATGTTCAGCATCACGTACTGCGCCAGATCCTGCGTGCTGGTCTTGATGCCATAGGCTTCGCTGTCCAGCGCGCCGGGGCCGACGCGCACGGGTTTCTGGTCCTTGTCGTAGCCTTGGGCGTAGGTAGGGATTTTGTCTGCCGGCACGCTGACATGGGTGTTCGTCAGGCCCAGCTTGGGCAGCAGGGTTTTCTCCATGGCGACGTTGAACGGCTGGCCCAGGCTTTGCGCACTGAGGTAGCCGAACAGGCCAATGCTGGGGTTGGAATACAGACGCTGTGCGCCTGGGGCGTAAGTGGGTTTCCAGTGCTGGAAATAATTGAGCATGGTGCCGGCACTGTCGGCGGCATCTGGAAACTGCAGCGGCAGGCCGCCAGGGGTGTAGGTGGCCAATTGCAGCAGGCTGATGCGGTCGAAGGCACTGCCCTTAAGCGCGGCCAAATACTGGCTGGCCATGTCCGACAGTTTCAGCTTGCCGCTTGCCGCAGCGTAGCCGCCGAGGGTGGCAGTGAAGGTCTTGCTCACCGAGCCGATCTCGAACAGCGTGTCTTCGGTCACGCGCTGTTGTTTGTCTTTGTTGGCGACGCCGTAGTTAAAGTATTGCACCTTGCCCTTGTTCACCACCGCCACCGACAGGCCGGCGATGCCTTGCTGCTGCATCAGGGGTTCGACGCTGCTGTCTACGACCTGGCGCAGGTCGGTGGCGGCCATGCAGGTGCCGGAGCTGATAAATAAGGCTGAAATCAGGAAATTTCTAACGTTGGAATTCATGGTTATTCGCTTCCATGTAAATGATGCACTGACGATCGGGGCCTGCGCAGGCGTGGCAAATCTAGTCAGGTTCGGTTCCTTCGACAAACGATGATATCTTGCAGCTGCCATTAGAAAATCTAGGGTAGGACATGCTGCGTTCCCATTTGCCCCTCAACGCCCTGCGCGCGTTCGAGGCGTCGGCCCGCCATTTGAGCTTTACCCGGGCGGCCATCGAGTTGTGTGTGACCCAGGCTGCGGTCAGCCATCAGGTGAAAAGCCTGGAGGCGCAACTGAATGTCACCTTGTTCAAACGCCTGCCACGAGGGCTGATGCTGACGCGCGAAGGTGAAACCCTGCTGCCGGTGTTGCGCGAGTCCTTCGACCGCATTGCTCACACCCTCGGCCAATTTGAAGGCGGGCATTACCGCGAGGTCCTCACCGTCGGTGCGGTCGGCACGTTCGCGGTCGGCTGGTTGCTGCCACGCCTGGCGGATTTTCAGCAGCGCTACCCGTTTATCGACCTGCGCCTGTCGACCCACAACAACCGTGTCGACGTGGCCGCCGAAGGCCTGGATTACGCCGTCCGTTTCGGTGCCGGCGCCTGGCACGGTACGGATGCCTGCGAACTGCTGGAGGCCCCGCTTACCGTACTCTGCATACCGCAACTGGCCGAACAGTTGCACGCACCGGCCGACCTCTTGAAACACACCTTGCTGCGGTCCTACCGCGCCGATGAGTGGAACCTGTGGTTCCAGGCTGCCGGTTTGCCCGCCGATACCCTGCTGCCGCGCAGCATTGTGTTCGATTCTTCGCTGGCGATGATGGAGGCGGCCTTGCAAGGCCTCGGCGTGGCCTTGGCGCCGGCGATGATGTTTGCGCGGCAACTGGAGAGCGATGTGATTCGCCAGCCGTTCGATGTCGGCATCACCACCGGCAGTTACTGGTTGACGCGCTTGCAGTCGCGGGCCGAGACGGCGGCGATGCTGGCGTTCAAAGGCTGGTTGCGGGACATGGCTGCGGAAGATTGAAACGCTTTTTTTGAAACATAATGAAACATTTGTCGAGGGCCAGCGCTCTACCGCAACACCTGCACTGAGTTTTTCCATGAAGATACCGCGCCCCTCCGCCCGCCTGCCGCACCTGACCCAACTACGTAACCTGAAAATGGCCCGCTCTGCCCACGCCTACGTGCGCGGCAGCACCGTGCAATTCTACGAATGGCTGCACAGCCAGAGCGGGCGCCGCTTGCCCCATGGCCCGGCGATCTGGATCTGCGGTGACTGCCACGCCGGCAACCTGGGGCCTACCGGCGATATCAAGGGGCGCATCGATATGCATATCCGCGACCTTGACCAGACGGTGATCGGCAACCCGGCCCACGACCTGGTGCGCCTGGCGCTGTCCCTGGCCACCGCCGCACGCGGCTCGGACCTGCCCGGCGTCACCACCGCGCGCATGCTCGAAGAAATGATGGTGGGCTACGAACAGGCGTTCAAAGACAAGCCTGACGAAGCGCCGCCGCGTCCGTCCCAGGTCAAGGCGGGCATGCGCAGCGCCGTGGCGCGCACCTGGAAGAACCTGGCGCGTGAACGCATCGAGAACGCTCGCCCGAGTATTCCGCTGGGCAAGCATTTCTGGTCGCTGTCGCGGGCCGAAAAGCACGCGCTGCAAACGCTCTGTGCCTCCGCGGACATCCATCAATTGGTGACGTCACTCAAAGGCCGCCCCAAGGACGCGAGGGTCGAGCTGCTGGATTCGGCCTATTGGGTCAAGGGCTGCAGCTCCCTGGGCCTGCAGCGTTATGCCGCCTTGCTCGGCGTGGGCGACAAGGACGACCAGGAATATTGCCTGATCGATATCAAGCAGGCCGTCGGCGCGGCGGCGCCCCGTGTGGCACGGGCGAAGATGCCCAGGGACAATGGCCGCCGGGTGGTTGAGGGGGCCCGTCAACTGTCACCGAGTTTGGGGGAGCGCATGGTGGCGACGCGGATGCTGGACAACGGTTTCTTCATCCGCGAACTGCTGCCCCAGGACATGAAGCTGGAATTGGACGAATTGAGCGAGATCGACGCCATGCACGCCGCCGGTTACCTGGCGCGGGTGGTGGGTGTCGCCCATGCCCGGCAGATGGACCGCGACACCCGCAAGGACTGGATGGCGGTGTTGCAGGAGAACCGTTCCAGACAGCTGGATGCGCCGTCGTGGCTGTGGACCAGCGTGGTGCAACTGGTGGGGAGCCATGAGCAGGGTTATCTCGACCATTGCCGGCGCTACGCACTGGAACATTGAGCCCATCCCTGTGCGCCCCGCGCTCAAACCAGGTATTTGCGGAACCAGCCCAGTGTGCGCTCCCACGCCAGGTTCGCCGCCGCTTCGTCATAACGCGGCGTCGAATCATTGTGGAAACCGTGGTTGGCCCCCTTGTAGATGTACGCCTCATAGGTGGTGCCGGCTGCTTTCAACGCCTTTTCATACGCCGGCCAGCCTTCATTGATCCGCGTGTCCAGCTCACCGTAATGCAGCATGATCGGCGCCTTGATGCGCGGTACGTCCTTGGCTTCCGGCTGGCGTCCATAGAACGATACGGCCGCGCCCAGCTCCGGGTAGGCCACGGCCGCCGCATTGGTCACGCCACCGCCATAACAGAAACCGGTGATGCCCACCTTGCCGGTGCTGCTGTCGTGGTGCATGAGCCATTCGATGGCGGCGAAGAAGTCGTTCATCAGCTTGGTTGGGTCGACTTTCTGTTGCAGTTCCACGCCTTTTTCGTCGTTACCGGGGTAGCCGCCCACCGAGGTCAGGCCATCCGGCGCCAGCGCGATAAAACCGGCCTTGGCCAGGCGCCGGGCGACGTCTTCGATGTAAGGGTTGAGGCCACGGTTTTCATGGACCACCACCACCGCCGGCAATTTGCCCGCCGCTTTGGCCGGGCGCACCAGATAACCGCGCACGCTGCCGTTGCCTTTGGGCGACGGGTAGGTGATGTAGTCGGCGACGATGTCCGGGTCGGTGAATTTCACCTGTTCGGCCAGGGCGTAGTTGGGGCTCAGGGCCGCGAGCAGGGCCGAGGCGGTGAGGCCGCCGAAGGTGAACAGGGCGGCGCGGTCGAGAAATTCGCGACGGTTGAGCTTGCCGTGGGCGTAGCCGTCGTAGAGTTCCAGCAGTTCGGGCGCAAAGTCTTTCGCGGTGAGACGAGTCATCGGTGCAGTCCTCGATTAGCGGTGGCCATCAATGTAGACCAGGATCAGCTGTCACGGCCATGGGCGGCGGCGGCCAGTTGGCCGGTGTCGACGCGCACGAAGATCGAGTCGCCTACGGCGGTCAGCACGTCACCGGCGTACACCTCGCAGATCACGCGGGTTTTGCGCCCCACGTCGCCCTCGACACGGGCGCGCAGCGTGAGGGTGACGCCCATGGGGGTCGGCTTGATGAATTTGATGCCCAGGTTGCCGGTCACGCAATCGATGCGCGGCAGGCTGCCGGGTTCGCGGTGTTCGGCGCGGTAGTGGTAGGCCATGGCGGTCCAGTTGGAATGGCAGTCCACCAGCATCGCGATCAGGCCACCGTAGACCAGGTCGGGCCAGCCGCTGTACCTGGCCTCGGGCAGGTGTTCGGCGACCAGGTGGACACCGTCCGCGTCCCAGCGGCTCTTGATATGCAGGCCATGGGGGTTGCTGCCGCCGCAGCCGTAGCAGATGCCTTCCGGCGCGGTGGTGTCCTGGAGCGAAGGGGCGTGCATGCAGCGTCCTTATTGTTGTGGGGCGACTACTCTGTTTAGCAGGACAAACGCCCGATGGGAATAAATCCCTGGTATGAAGTGTCAGCTCGATACTGTGTCCTTACCTGTTGCGGAGTGCTGTATGAAACCTCGAAAGTCCCCGGTCGCCGTCCTCGCCTTGATCCTTGCCTATGGCGCCGGCGCCCAGGCGGTGGAGTACAAGGACGTCAACCGCACCGCCAGCCAGATCAGCTTCACCTACAAGCAATTGGGGCAGCGGGTATACGGCACCTTCAGCGACTTCGAGGGCACCTTGACCTTCGATACGCAACAGCCGGAAGCCGGGCATGCCTTGCTCAGGATACAGCTCGCCAGCATCGACGCCGGCAGCCCGGACGCCAACGATGAGCTGCAACGCGCCTCCTGGTTCGATACCGCGACCTACCCGGTGGGCGTGTATGAATCCACCGGGGTCAAGGCGCTGGGGGGTAACCGCTACACGGTCAGCGGTAACCTGACAATCAAGGGCACCACGCGGCCGGTGGACGTCGACGTGGTGCTCAAGGAGCAGGGCGGCATTGGTGTGTTCGACGGCGAGTTCATCCTCAGGCGTGGCGACTTCAAGATCGGCGAGGGCGAGTGGGCCGGCAACAGCGTGGTGTCCAATGACATCAACATCAAGTTCAAGATGGTCGCGCCGCAGCGTTAACGGGCGAACTTCTTCGCGCCAGCCACACAGCCGATCACCGCGACGGTGACCAGCACCATGCCCAGGCTGACCTGCTCATGCAACAGGCCCGCCGCCAGCGCCAGGCCGAAGAAGGGTTGCAGCAATTGCAACTGGCCGACGGCGGCGATCCCGCCTTGGGCCAAGCCGCGATACCAGAACACAAAGCCGATCAGCATGCTGAACAACGCCACATAGCCCAGGCTGAGCCAGGCGGGCAGCGTGATGTCGCTGAAGCTCGTGGGCGCCAGTATCAGGCTCAGTGGCACCACCACCGGTATCGAGACCACCAACGCCCAGCAGATCACCTGCCAGCCGCCGAGGCTGCGTGACAGCTTGGCGCCTTCGGCATAGCCCAAGCCGCAGACCAGCACCGCCAGCAGCATCAGCAGGTCGCCGGTCGGCGCGGCGCTCAAACCCTGGGCGAAGGCATAGCCCACCACCAGCACACTGCCCAGGATCGAAAACAGCCAGAACACCGGGCGCGGACGCTCGCCGCCGCGCAGCACGCCAAACACTGCGGTGGCCAATGGCAGCAAGCCGATGAACACGATGGAGTGGGCCGAGGTCACGTATTGCAACGCCAGGGCGGTGAGCAGCGGGAAGCCGATCACCACGCCCAGGGCGACAATCGCCAGGGGCATCCACTGCTGGCGGGCGGGGCGTTTTTCCTTGAACAGCCACAGCAGCAGCACGCCCAGCAGGGCGGCGATGGCCGCGCGGATCATGGTGAGGAATACCGGGTCGAACTCCATCACGGCCAGGCGCGTGGCGGGCAAGGAGCCACTGAAGATCACCACGCCGATAAAGCCGTTGATCCAGCCTTGGGCGCTGGTATTCAAGGTGTCGAGAGAGGAGGTGCGTTCCATGATCAGGCGTCCGGACAAGGAGGGGTTGCGTTGCGGTCATCCTAGGGGTGAGGATTGAGACAATCAAAAAATTGTCATGGATACAGCGCAATGCCCCGCGCCCGCTACAAGTCGTTGGTCGATACCTTCGCCCAAGCCATCCGCAGTGGAACCATGCCTCCCGGGACACGCCTGCCGACCCACCGGCAACTGGCCGCCGAGCATGGCCTCGCGCTGGTCACCGCCAGCCGGGTGTATGCGGAGCTTGAGGGGATGGGACTGGTCAGCGGTGAAGCCGGGCGTGGCACCTTCGTGCGCGAAATCTCGCTGCCGCCGGGGCAGGGCAGCGGGCAGATGACGGTGGCGCCGGGCATGCTCGACCTGAACTTCAACTACCCCTCGTTGCCGGGCCAGGCGGATATGTTGCGCACGGCGTTGCGCCAGTTGGCGCTCTCCGGTGACCTCGAAGCCCTGTTGCGTTACCAGCCCCATGCGGGCCGCTTGCATGAGCGCGCAGCGTTTGCGCGGCATTTGCTCAGTCGAGGGTTGAGGGTGGACGCCGAGCAGGTGCTGCTGGTCAGCGGCGCCCAGCACGGCCTGGCGGTGACGATGATGGCCTTGCTCAAGCCTGGCGATGTGATCGCCGTGGATGCCTTGACCTATTCGGGGTTCAAGGTGCTGGCCGAGACCCTGCACCTGGAAATCGTCGCGATCCCGGTCACCCCGCTGGGGCCGGACCTGGATGCGCTGCACAAGCTGTGTCGCAAGCGCCCGGTGCGCGCGGTGTACAGCATGCCAACCCTGCACAATCCATTGGGCTGGGTGATGGACATGGCCCGGCGCGAACAACTGGTGTCGATCGCCCGTCAGCACAATCTGATGATCATCGAAGACGCGGCCTACGCGTTCCTGGCCGAAGACGCGCCGCCGCCGCTGGCGACATTGGCACCGGAGCGCACGGTGTATGTGGGCGGGCTGTCGAAAAGTGTCGCGACCGGGTTACGTGTCGGGTTCGTCGCAGCGCCAATGGAATGGGTAAAACCACTGGAGCGCACCCTCATGGCCACCACCTGGAACGTGCCGGGCGTGATGAGCGCCATTGCGGTGGCCTGGCTTGAAGATGGCACGGTGGCGCAACTGGAAGCACAGAAGCGCCAGGATGCCCAGGCGCGGCAGACCTTGGCGGCGCAGGTGCTGAAGGGGCTGGCCTATGTGAGCCATCCGTCCTCGTATTTCCTGTGGTTGCCCCTCGGGGAAGAGGCGCGGGCCGATCAGGTGGCCATGAGCTTGCAGCGCGAGGGCATTTCCGTGTCCACCGCCGAGCCGTTTGCCGTTTCGGCCCATGTGCCGCACGCACTGCGTCTGGCCTTGGGCTCGGTGGCGCTGCCAGCGCTGCGCGAAGCGCTGTTGACGGTGCGCAAGGGGGTGGCGTGGTGAGCCGGTTTCAGCGGCTCACCGCTGGGCATCAGTACTTGTAGGCCTGACGTCCGATCAGCAGCCATTTGCCTTTTTGCTTCTGCCAGACCTGGAAGTTGTCGATATCGGTGGGCACTTCAACGCCACTGTTCACCGCCAGGGCATGGAAGTGGTTGCGCACCAGTGCGGTGTCGCCTTGCAGGGTGATGGTCTGGTTTTGCATTTCCAGGGTCTTGAACGCGCTGGTGTGGGTTTCCAGGTCAGCAATGAATTGGTCTTTGTTCTGCACCTTGCCGCTGGAGTGGCCGTAGGTGAGCTTGTCGGAGGTCAGCGCGTGAAGCTGCTTGAGGTCCAGGTGCAGCATGGCCTGGGTCAGTTGGTCGACCGCTTGGGCCACGTCCTTTTCGGCTGGGGCAGGCGCTGCGGCGACATAGCCGCTGAACAGGCACAGAAAACCGATCAACACTTTGACGTTTTGCATGGATGTTTCCTTATTGTTGTTGGGGGCTGGCACGACGGGTTGAGTCGTCGTACAACCATGCAATATTTCGGATGGGGAAGGAAAGTGAAATTTTGAAATATCCTGAAAAGCTTCGGTTTTATGGCGTTATAAATAGATCTTGTGCTTATGTGATGTCCTAAGACATCAAGCAATGCACGCCTTGCTTCCTGCACGGGTAGCACATCGCTATGCTAGCGCCGAAACCCCACGGCGCCCGAGAGACAACATGGATTTTGACTGGCACAGCGACCCCATCACCCGCACTACCCCCGTCACCCCACACTACAAGAACACTCAGAACGTTCGCCGCTTCATGCTTGAGCACTGCGGCCCGGGGTTCAAGTTCGACCGGCCGTTCATGGCCTGGATTCGCAACGATAGGCCCAAGACCCTGGGCGACATGGTGGATGAGTGGCAACGTCGCAACGAGGAAACACGCCCATGACCCGCGACGAAAAATACCAGGCCGCCCAATTGCGTATCGGCTATCAGTTGAATGAGTTCAAGATCGGCGGCAACTACACGCCGCTGGTCCGCGATGGCAACCACCTGTATATCAGCGGCCAGATCCCGCGTGTCGGCGATGCCATCGTGCTGCCGGGCAAGGTTGGTGACAGCCTGACTCTGGCCCAGGCGCAAGTCGCCGCTGGCATCAGCGCGTTGCGCTGCCTGGGGTTACTCCAGCAAGCCCTGGGTTCGCTGGACCAGATCAAGGCCATCCCGCGCATCACCGTGTACGTGCGCAGTGCCGAGGATTTTGATCAGCAGAGTGAAGTGGCCAACGGCGCGTCGGACCTGTTGCACGAGGTTCTCGGTAGCGCCGGGGTGCATACGCGGACGTCGATCGGCGTGATGCAGCTGCCGAAGTCGGCGGCGGTGGAGATCGACATGATTGCGCTGGCGCACGGCTGAGCGAGCGATGATTACCCACGGCACGGCAATCCTGTTGATTGCCGTGCCCCTGCCTTGAGTTAGAGTGCCGGCGTACGCGGCGGCACCAGGCGCTTGCTGCCGGTCGACTCATACGCCGACGCAAACCGCAGCAACGCCGAGTCATCATAGGCGCGCCCGGCAAACGTCAGCCCCACCGGCATGCCGATATCGGCCATCACGCCCATGGGCACGGTGACGGTCGGCACGCCCAGGTGGCGGATGGCAAGGTTGCCGTTGGCCACCCAGACACCGTTGCTCCAGGCGATGTCGGCAGAGGCTTCGTTCACATCGGCGTCAGCCGGGCCTACGTCGGCCACGGTGGGGAACAGCACGGCGTCGAGGCCAAGCTTGTCCATCCAGTCTTCCAGGTCGATCCGGCGCGTCTGTTCCAGGCCGCGCAGGCCATCGGGGACGGTGCTGATCCGGTCCCACGGGGTGATGCCACGCTGGGCCATGCGCACGTACTCATCCATGCCGGCGGCCAGGTCGTCTTCGCGGTTGGGCAGGGTGCCCGGGTCGTGGGGGAAGATCTTCGGCCCGTCCACATCCGCCAGACGGTTGAGCGCTGGATCGTCGTTGGCGCGCAGGAAATCATCGAAGGCCCAGGCCGATAGTTCCCACAGTTCATCGTGCAGGAATTCCTTGGACACCAGCCCACGGGTAAACACGGTGGGCGCGCCGGGGCGGTCGCCTTCGCAGTTGGACACCAGCGGGAAATCCACGTCGATCACTTCAGCGCCGGCCGCCACCAAGGCTTGGCGGGCGTCGTTCCACAGGTCGATAACGCTGGCGCGGGTGTTGATCTTCTGCCCGGTGGGGCCGCCGATGCCGGGTTTCTCGCTGGTGCCGGCGTCGGGGTCGGCATTGATGTACATGCGCGGTACGCCAAAGCGCTTGCCTGCGAGGGAGGCCGCGCTCACGGCCAGGTCAGCGTAAGACGCCGGGCGCACCGAGGCGACGCTCGGGATCGGCACCCAGGGCTGCAGGCGCCACAGGTCGCCACGGGTGTCCGGGTCTTCGGCCACCACCACATCGAGCACTTCCAGCAGGTCGGCCATGGTGCGTGCGTAGGGCACCACCACGTCCATGGTGGGTGTGAGCGGCCAGTTGCCGCGCACCGAAATCACCCCCCTGGACGGCGTGTAGGCGCACAGGCCGTTGTTGGACGCCGGACCGCGCCCGCTGGACCAGGTTTCTTCGGCCAGGCCAAAGGCCGAGAAACTGGCTGCCGTCGCCGTGCCGGCACCGTTGGACGAGCCGGAAGCAAACGGTGCCGTCAGGTAGTTGGCGTTGTACGGGCTTTCCGCCCGACCATAGACGCCACGCTGCATGCCGCCATTGGCCATCGGCGGCATATTGGTCTTGCCCAGACAGATAGCGCCGCCGGCGCGCAGGCGCTCGATGGTGAACGCATCGCGTTGGGCCACCAGGTCGGCAAACGCCGGGCTGCCGGAGGCCGCCGTCAGGCCCTTGACCAAGTAGCTGTCCTTGGCGGTGTAGGGAATGCCATCCAAAGGCCCCAGGGTTTCGCCTTTGGCCCGGCGCGCATCGGACGCCTCGGCTTCTTCGAGCGCCCGGGGGTTGCGCACCACCACGGCGTTCAAGGCCGTGGCGGTCTGCGGACCGTCATAGGCCTCGATCCGCGCCAGGTAGGCTTCTACCAGTTCAACGGCCGTGGTCTGGCCGGATTCAAGTGCCGCGCGCAATTGGGCAATGGAGACTTCGGTAACTTGCATCAGGTTTTTTTCGCCGCCTTCAGGTGGGGGTATGGCGGCAGTCTACGTACAGATATTTCACAAAACCAGCGCGGCATAACTCGCATAGGCCGCGCGCATCACCTGCCAAGTGGCGTCGTCGGCAGGAATCAGATGTTCGATGCGCAGGGAGGAGAGGGTGATGTCCTGAGGCATGCCGAAGGTGGTGAAGGTGGAGAGAAAACTCAGTTCGCCCCGGCTTGAGCGGATGCGCGTCAGCACCAGCGGTGGCATGTCGGCGGGCAGCTCGGTGCTGGCCGGTGTCGGTAAACGCGCCAGCAGGGCGGCCAGTTCAGGATTGCCCAACGCCTCACGGGTGGCGCGTTGCCAGGCGAGGGTGCGGACCTCGTTGGCGTTGATCAGGTGATCGCCCAGGCCGCCCGACTGCAGCAGCGTGGTCAGCAGGTTCAAGCCCTCGGCTGAATCGGACGGGATGCCAGCCAGTTCAAACAGCACGGCGGTGCTGGCATTCGCTGCCAGCACCTGCCACTGGCTGTCCAGCAGGATGGCCGGCGCGGGGTTGTTGGCGTGCAGCACATGGCTGACCGCTTCGCGGATCGCGGCCATCGCCGGTGAGGCCAGTGGCGTGGCGCTGTAGCGCGGGGCGTAGCCAGCGGCGAGGAACACGCGGTTGCGCTGGTCCAGCGGCGCTTCCAGTGCCGTCAGCAGGTTGTGCAAGGTACCCGGGCTCGGCTTGGCGCGTCCGGTTTCGAGGCAACTGAGGTGGCGCTGGGAAACACCGGTGATCAGGGCCAGGTCGAGCTGGCTGAGCCGCGCTTGCCGGCGCAAGTGGCGCAGGTGTTCGCCGGCGGTGGCAGGGGTGTCCATGGCGGGATCATGACCTCCGAGGTCATTGCGAGGGGCCGAACCTTATCACTAACGTGGGCCTTCATCACCCCAAGGAAGAACCCATGAAAAGATCCCGTGTTGCGCTGGTCGGTTTGCTGCTGTTTTCGTCATACACCCTGTTCACGCTGCTGACGGCCGAGCAGTCGCTGCTGGCGTTCGGGCGCGAATTGATGTCGCGACCGGACACCGCGCAAGTGGTGATCGACCTGTACCTGATGGCGCTGCTGGCGGGCGTGTGGATGTACCGGGATGCGCGGCGGCGCGGGCGGTCGGTGGCTTCGCTGGTGCCGTATTTTGTGCTGACGGCGGTGTTTGTGTCGGTGGGGCCGTTGCTTTATCTGGTGGTGAATGGGCTTGAACCGTTCAGCGAGAAGACCGGTTGACGCAAACTCCCTTTGGTGAGAGGGCTTGTTGTGGCAAGCCCGCTCGCCACAACAGGTTCGTTCGGCTCAAGGGTTGAGGAAGGCCTGGTAGTTGTCCTTGGTGATCTGCTGATAAGGAATGGTCAGCTCAGCAGTGTACGGCTCCTTCTTCACCATCTTCACCGCCAGGTCGATCGAGCCCACGGCCTGGCCCTTGTTGTCCTGATACACCGTCACCAGCAACTGGCCTTTCTTCACCGCATCCAGCCCGGCAGCCCCACCGTCGCTGCCCGCCACCAGGATGTCCTTGCCCGGCTGCATGCCCGCCTGGCTGATCGCCATGGCCGCGCCGATCGCCATCTCATCCGCGTTTGCCGCCACCGCATCGATTTTGCGCCCGGACACGATCCAGTTGTTCATCAGGTCAATCGCTTTGCTGCGCTGCCACTCCGCGCTCTGTTCCTCGACGATCTTGATGTCGGGATACTCCTTGAGCACGGTCTTCACCCCCAGCGTCCGATTATGCGTGGCGTTGTTGGACAGAAGCCCGAGCATGATCGCCAGGTTGCCCTTGCCACCCATCTTTTGCGCCAGGTAACGCATCTGAATTTCACCGGCCTTGACCTCGTCCGAGCCCACATACCCCACGCCCGGTGGCAACTGCTGAGCATCCGGGCGGCGGTTGACGTACACCAGCGGCGTCTTGGCTTGCTGGGCGTTGGCGGTCATTTTTTGCGTGGCGGCAGTGTCCACCGGGTTGACGATAATCGCGTCCATGCCCTGGGCGGTGAAGTTCTGCACCTGGTTGAGCTGGCGCACCACGTCGCCCTGGGCGTCTTCGAATTGCAGGGTCACGCCGGGCAGTTGCTTGGCGTGGGCGGCCATGTAGTCACGCATCTGCGCGAGGAAGACGTCGTCGACCTGGGCGATGCTCACGCCGATGCGTATATCGGCCAGCGCCCAGGGGCTTATCGCCAGGGTCAGGAGTGCCGCAAGGATTTGCTTCTTCATGATGGTGCTCCGTTGTTTTTGTTGTTGTTGAAACAGAGGGTTCACGCCTGGCGCTTGGTCCGCAGTTGCTCCACGGCAGCGGCAAACGCCGGGAATGGCCAGCGTTCGTCGAGGGCTTGCTGCATCAGTTGCTGCCCGGTTTGCGGGGCCAGGCCCTTCAAGGGCGGGTCGGTGTCGAGGTTGGTGGGGAAGGAATAGCCGTCGGCGGTGCAGGCGATCACCGCCGCCAAGGCCTGGGCATCCAGTGCGGTGTTGTCCAGCAAGGCCGGGTACACCGCCAGCATCATGCGGTCGCGGTCGAGGGCTTCCATGGGCTTGCCGAACGCCGAGGAAATCTGCAACAGGTTGGCCATGCGTTGGCGGTCGGCTGTGCGGTTGGTGCCGGCGGCATGGAACAGCGCCGGGTTGAAGAACAGCAGGTCGCCCTTGTTCAGCGGCAGTTGCACGGCGTGCTGCTGGAAATAGTCGATAAACTCCGGACGCCGCCACGCCAGGTAACCCAGGGCGTATTGCTGGGAAAACGGCAGCAACTGGGTCGGGCCGGTTTCCAGCGGCATGTCCGAGTGCGCCACCGCGCCTTGCAACGTCAGGTACTGGGACAGCAGGTGCAGGGGCAGGGGAAAGCGCTCCACTACATCATTGGTCTGAAAGCCCAGGTGGTAATCGCGGTGCGGTTGCTGGGCCTGGCCACCGGGATGCACCACGTTGACCTGCGCCGTGACCTGATAGCTCGGCCCCAGCCACGCCTCGGCAATCAACCCCAACAGCGGGTTGGCGTAGTACTCCACAAACGACGCCGGCGACTGCAGCGCGGCTTTCTGCAATGAATTCCAGATGCGCCCGTTGCTGCCGGCCTTGGCGAAGTGATCGGCCGCCACGCCCTGCGCCGCCTCATGGGCAAAGATCGCCTCGAACACCTGGCTGTGGCGGTCGACCACTTCCAGGTCTTCATAGGCCCGGCGCACCACCATCACCCCGGGCCCCTCGCGGAACAGGTGGTGCAGTTCATTCATCACCGCCAGGCGGTCGCTGTTGCGCAGGGTGTGGGCCTGATAGATCGGCACATTGCTCTGCACTTGAGCGCAGAGAGGGTAATCCTCTCGGCTCACGCGTTGCGCACAGAGGTCATTGAAATCCACCAGGCGCACGGCCTGTTCCGTCACGAACGCCGACATCACACACCTCCCAGCGCCTGATTCGGTTGCGGGCTGCCGCCGTCGGTACAGCCGACCACGCCTTGCTCCAGGTCGATCACCGAGCCGGTCATCATTCCCGACTCGCTGGACAGCAGGAAGGCCACGCTGCGCGCCACTTCTTCAGGCTTGAGCAGGCGCCCGAACGGCTGTGCGCGCTCGGCCTTTTCCAGCCAGCCATCCTGGGCACCGTGGTACTGGCGCTGGATGTCATCTTCGTGGGGCGTGTCCATCCAGCCGATGTTCAGGCCATTGACTCGGATGCGATTGCGCAGGGCACTGAACGCCACATTTTTGGTGAGGATCGCCAGCGCGCCCTTGGACGCGGCATAGGCACTCAGGAACGATTGCCCGCCGTGCCCGGTGACGCTCTGGATATTCACCACCGCGCCTTCCACGCCGTTGCTGACCATCAGCTTCAGCGCCTCCTGCATCAGGAAAAACGGCGCCCGCACATTCACCGCCATCAGCCGATCAAACAGCTCGGGCGAGGTGTCCAGGATGGTGCCGCGATCCGACATCCCGGCGCAGTTGACCAGCCCATGCAAGGTGCCGAAGTGGGTACGCGCCGCATCGATGATCGCGCGGCAATCCTCGACCTGCTCCAGGTCCGCCTCGACAAAAAACGCCGGGCAATCCAGCTGGGCCAACTGCCGCACCTGCTCCTCGCCCTGGGCGCGTCTTCGCCCGCAGATGATCAGCCCGGCGGCGCCACGTTGCGCCAGGGTACGGGCGACCGCCGCGCCCAGGCCCTGGGTGCTGCCGGTGACGACAAAGTATTGGCCGCTGAACGACGTGGCGAGATCGGTGTTAGGCATGCAGTTCTCCAGGCATTTTTGTTGTTGTGCATCGCCCGGCTCGACGCCGGACAAAACTGAGACTAGCATTGCAAAACCTCAGTAATACCCAAAAAACACCTCAAAAACACCTCATGCGAGGCCCCATGCTCGAACGCGCCAAACACTTCTCCATCAAGCAACTGGCGACGCAGGCCGGCGTCAGCAAAGCTACGGTCGACCGCGTCCTGCATCAGCGTGGCAGCGTGCATGCCCAGACCCGGCGGCGTATCGAGCAGGCGCTGGAGGAGTTGGAGTCCCAGGAAAAAAACGGCCTGGCGGTAGGGCGCACGTTCCACGTCGACGTGATCATGCACACGCCCAAGCGCTTCAGTAGCGCGGTGCAGACGGCGATTACCGCACAACTGGGCAGCCTGGCGCCGTTCCGCATTGCCCCGCGCTTTCACCTGTTCGAAGAGATCGAACCCCAGGCCATGCACGACCAACTGCTGCGCTGCCTGGATACCGGCAGCCAGGGCGTGGTGCTCAAGGCCGCCGATGAGCCGGCGGTGAACCTGGCGGTCAAGGAACTGATCGCGGCGGGGATTCCGGTGGTGACCCTGGTTACGGATTTGCCGCAAAGCGAGCGCATCGGCTATGTCGGCATGGACAACCGCACCGCCGGCCAGACCGCTGCCTACCTGATGTCGCGCTGGCTGCCGACGCAGCCCCAGGACGTGGCGGTGGTGATTGGCAGCGAACTGTTCCGTGGCGAAGAAGAACGCGAGATGGGCTTTCGTGCCTGGCTGCGTGGGCGTGCCGCGCACCTGCGAGTGCTGGACGTGAGCGGCGGCTTTGGGGTGTACGACCGCACCTTCGAGCGGGTGACCCAGGCGCTGCAACAGCATCCCGAGCTCAAGGCGGTGTACAGCGTCGGCGGCGGCAACCGCGCGATTGTCGACGCGTTCGCGGCCCTGGATCGGCCACTGGAGGTGTTTATCGGTCACGACCTTGACGAAGAAAACCGCCAATTGCTGCGCGAAGAAAAGGTCGCGGCGATCATCGATCACAACCTGCAGATCGATGCCCGCCACGTGTTCCTGCACATCCTGCACTACCACCGGCTATGGAAGGCCGGGCCGATTGCACCGTCCCAGGTGCAGATCGTCACGCCGTTCAACCTGCCGGACTGAATCTCCCTCAATAACAACATCAGGAGTTCGACCATGCTGAGAATCGCCGTCCTGGGTGCCGGGCGCATCGCCAGGATCCACGCCGCCAATGTCGCCGCCCATCCCAATGCCACGCTGGTGCTGGTGGCCGACCCCTGGCGCGAAGGGGTCGATGCCTTGAGTACCCAACTGGGGTGTGAGGCGGCCTACGATTGCGCCGCGGTGCTTACGCGTAATGACATCGACGCCGTGGTGATCGGTACGCCCACCGACACCCATATCGACCTGTTGCTGGCGGCGGTCGCCGCAGGCAAGGCGGTGCTTTGCGAAAAACCCATCGACCTCGATATCGTCAAGGCCCGTAGCGCCGCCCAAGCCGTGGAGCGCCAGGGCGGCCGCGTGATGCTCGGCTTCAACCGGCGCTTCGACCCAGACATGCTGCGCCTGCGCGCAGCCCTCGACGCCGGGCAGATCGGCGCGGTGCGCCAAGTCATCATCACCAGCCGCGACCCCGGCCTGGCCCCGCGTGACTACCTGGCCCACTCCGGTGGCATCCTGCGCGACATGACCATCCACGACTTCGACACCGCCCGCCACCTGCTCGGCGAAGAACCGGTGGAAGTCAGCGCCATCGCCAGCCGCCTGGTCGACCCGAGCCTGGCCGAGATCGACGACTACGACAGCGTGATGGTGCTGCTGCGCACCGCCTCCGGCAAGCAATGCCATATCAATTGCTGCCGCCAGGCGGTGTACGGCTACGACCAGCGCGTCGAAGTCTCCGGCGTCACCGGCGTGCTGCTCACCGACAACCACCGCCCCAGCACCTTGCGCCACTGGAGTGCCGAGCACACCGAGGCGCTTGAGCCGTTGCAGCACTTTTTCCTGGAGCGCTATGCGGATGCGTATCGCAATGAGTTGATGCAGTTCATCGACGCGTTGAACAACGGCACAGCATTGCCCACCGGCGTGCGGGACGGGTTGTATGCGTTGCATTTGGCGGAGTGTGCGTTGGAGTCGGTGAGGACTGGGAGTAGTGTGACGGTGAGTTACGACCTTGCGCCATAGGGGCTGGCGCCCGTGCGGTCGACGAGGCGAATGCTATCGCGCCCACCGCGCTTGGTTTCATACAGCGTGGTATCGCCTTGCTCGATCAGTGCCGTCAAACTCGGCGGCGGCTGGTCGAACAGGTTCGCGCCGATGCTCAGGGTCACCGGGGCAGGTGTGGTGAAGCTCTGTGCGGACAGTTGCTGGAACTGGTCGCGCAGGCTGCTGCCCAGTTCGACAATCTGTTCGGTGGACGCCGGGTTCAGCAGGATCACGAATTCATCCCCGCCCAGGCGGGCGGCCAGTGCGCCTCGGGGCACCACGCTGCGGATCATCTCGCTGAGGGCGATCAGCAGGCGGTCGCCGGCGCTGTGGCCGTGGAGGTCGTTGACCGATTTGAAGTTGTCGATGTCGATCAGCAGCAGGGCGCCCGGTTGTGCGGGGGATACCTGGGCGAGCAGACGTGGTGCGCGCAGGTCGAGGGCACGGCGGTTGTAGAGGGCGGTGAGCGGGTCGCGCGCGGCGAGGCGGGCGATCTGCTGCTCGCGGCGATAGCGTTCGGAGCCGGTCATCGACAGTGCGATGAGCATGATCGCCATGGCGCCTTCCACCAGGGAGATCTGGATGATCTCGCCCTTGAAGGCGGCGAGGTCGATCAAGGTGCCGGGTATCAGCACCGACAAGGCCTTGGCCACATAGAACGCGCCATGGATCAGCAGCACATAACGCAACTGCACCGCGCCGATACTCAGGGACTTGCCGTGGGGGCGCAGCAAGAAGCTGGCGCGCAGGGTCGGCAGCGCCACCAACAGGGACTGCACCGCCAGCATGGCTTTGGACCATGATGGATCGGCCGGCAACATCAGCATGCCCAGCCAGACCAGCAGCATCAGCAACCACACGGGCGACAGCCGCGTTTGGGTGAACCGCGCCACACCCAGTAAAAACAGGAAGTGCGCGGTCACCAGCAGGCCGTTGGCGAACCAGATGCCGATCATCAGCAAGCCATTGAGCCGCAGCAGGGCGAGGGTGGAGCCGACGGTGATCGTCGCGAAACCGGCGCTCCAGCACAGCAGCGAAGGTTCGCGCACACTGCGCCATTCAACGGCCAGATACAGGGCGGCAGCGGCTGCCAGGGCAACAGTGAGTGCCAAAATGGTAGGAGGGTCGAGCGTCATGTGCTGCCAGGTTTGCGTTGAAAACCGCGATTGTAAGCGTTCGCGCGGCCTTTTCGGAGCCTTACTGGCGAACGGCTATCAACGTGTGCCTGTCACCGTACCGGGACCGTCACGCGGAATACTGTGCCGGATGCCGGATCTGACTCAACCTGGATCTCGCCGTGATGGGCCGTCACGATTTCCGAGGCGATAAACAAGCCAAGCCCCAAGCCTTCCGCCGGGCTGGGCTCGGTCGCCGAACGTTGGGAAAAGCGCCCCATGGGATTGAAGATAAACGGCAGCACTTCGGCCGGAATCGGATTGCCGTGGTTGTGCACGGTAAAGAGCACCGTTTCTGCCGCAGCCGACAATCGCACCGTGATCGGCGACTGCACAGCGCCGTGTTGCACGGCGTTGCTAATGATGTTGGAAAACACCTGCTCCATGCGCGGGCCATCGAACGCACCCGTGGCCGGGCTTTGGGCTTCGAACAGGATGTCGGCGTGCGGGTGAAAGGCGCGTATTTCTTCAACGATACGTTCGCACAGCGGTGCCAGGTCGATGGGTGTGCGCTTGACCGGGATGCCCGGGCCCATCTGGCTGCGCGTCAAATCCAGCAGGTCGCCGACGATCTGGCTGGCGCGTCGGACACTGGTGTAGATCTGCGTGGCCACGCGAGTGCCGCGCTTGTCCAGGGTGGGCGAGCATCTGAGCATATCGGCCCCCAGCAGAATCGCGCCCAGGGGCGTGCGCAGGTCATGGCCAAGTATGCCCAGGAACACATTGCGTGAGGCTTCGACCGCGCGCGAGTAACTGGCGATGGACTCCGCCAATGCCTGGTCGATGGCTTCATGAAAGCGGTTCATGTCGTCGATTTCCAGCGTCGTGCCGTGCTTGACCTGGTTGAGCCACTGGCTGAGCACGCTGGTGCGCAACGCGCGGTATTCGGAGACCATCTGGTCGATGGAGAAGCCGGCCATCAGCCGGGTCATCGCATGGGTTTCAGCCGGGGTTTCCTCTTCACTCTGCGGGGCCATGCCCTGGGCCTTGGCGATTTGCTCCTGGACGGTCTGGGTGGTGCGCAGGTCAAGCACGATGGCGCGCAACATCTGCTCGGCGTGGTCACGCAGGCCAACACGATCAAGGTCGGCGCCGGGAGTCTTGAGCGTATCGGCAAAGTCTTCCCAGGCCTGCAGGATCGGTTCGAGGTTCGCAAGAATGAAGTCGGGCAGGCGCATGTGGGGAGTCCTTGTGGAGGCGGCGAGCAGAAACCCACGGGAAGCTGCCAAACAAGGATTTAAGCACGGATTGGCCTGGCGCAGGCGTGCTTGCCTGCGCCAAGCGGGTAACGGGCGTGGTCAGGCGCCTTTGGTCGAGGGCAGCAACAGGGTCAGGATGCCCACCAGCGGCAGGAACGAGCACAGTTTGTAGACATACTCGATGCCGTGGGTGTCCGCCAGCAAACCGAGCAGCGCCGCGCCAATCCCGCTGAAGCCGAACATCAGGCCGAAGAAGATCCCGGCGATCATGCCCACATTGCCGGGCACCAGTTCCTGGGCATACACCACGATGGCCGAGAAGGCCGATGCGATGATGAACCCGATCACCACGCTGAGTACCGCCGTCCAGAACAGGTCGACGTAGGGCAGGGCCAGGGTGAACGGTGCCGCGCCGAGGATCGAGAACCAGATGACTTTCTTGCGGCCGATCTTGTCGCCGATCGGCCCGCCGGCGAAGGTGCCGACGGCCACGGCGCCGAGGAACAGGAACAAATACATCTGCGAGCTTGCGACCGACAGCTGGAATTTCTCGATCAGGTAGAAGGTGAAGTAGCTGGTCAGGCTGGTCATGTACCAGTACTTGGAGAACACCAGTACGGCCAGCACCACCAGGGCAAAGGTCACGCGGCCTTTGGACAGGCCATGGGTGGCTTTGCCGCCTTGCTTGAGCTTGAACAGGTTGAGGTGGTGACGGTACCAGCGGCTCAAGCCATACAGCACCAGGATGGCAAACACCGCAAACAGCCCGAACCAGGCGATATGGCCCTGGCCGTAGGGGATGATGATCGCCGCTGCGAGCAGAGGGCCCAAGGCGCTGCCGGTGTTGCCGCCGACCTGGAAGGTCGACTGCGCCAGGCCGTAGCGCCCGCCGGAGGCCAGGCGCGCGACGCGGGAGGTTTCCGGGTGGAAGGTCGACGAGCCCACGCCCACCAGGCCCGCCGCCAGCAGGATCGCCGGGAAGCTGCCGACAAACGCCAGCATCAGGATGCCGACCAGGGTGCACACCATGCCCGCCGGCAGCAGCCAGGGTTTGGGGTGGCGGTCGGTGTGATAGCCGATCCAGGGTTGCAGCAGGGAGGCGGTCAACTGGAAGGTGAGAGTGATCAGCCCGACCTGGGTAAATGTCAGGCCGTAGTTGGCCTTGAGCATCGGGTAGATCGATGGCAGCACAGCCTGGATCAGGTCATTGATCAAGTGGGCCAGGGCGCAGGCACCGAGGATGCGCATGACCAACGGGCTGGCCTGGGGTGCAGTGGTTGCAGCGGCGGGTGACGCGGTAAGGGTCGACATGCAGGCATTCCATACAAGGCAGCTAATCAGAGGCGGTCACTTCTTAAGGTGGCCATCCATTACAAAATGATTCGGCGTTCATGCTAGATTTGTCAGTAATGCCTGTCTCGCGCAATTGGGGCGGCAACTGTCGCAAAAAGGGCGAAATGATCAAACCTCTGAACGAATTTCTCCAGGAAATCAACGAAGGCGCCTGGGCTGTCATCAGTTCCGCCACCGATTACCCGGAGAACTGGGTGATCCCCGACCACAGCCACGAGAAGCATCAACTGCTCTACGCCATCGAAGGCGTGATGGTGGTGTACTCGGCGCTGAACCAGTGGACCGTGCCGCCCAACCGTGGCATCTGGATGCCCGCCGGGCACGTGCATTCACTGCGTTGCGTGGGCACCCTGAAAATGCGCAGCGTGTTTGTGCGCCCGGATCGCTTCCCGAACATGCCCGGCGAGCCGAAAACCGTGAGTATCTCGCCGTTGCTGAGCGAGCTGATCAAGGCGTCCGTGAGCCTGAAGCCGCCGTACGCCGAAGACTCGCGGGATGCGCGGATCATGCACCTGATCCTCGATGAACTGGCGATCCTGCCGGCGTTACCGCTGTCCTTGCCGCAGCCCGTCGACCCTCGGCTGCAACGCATCTGCCTGGCGCTGCAGGAAGAGCCGGGCGATGCCTCCACCGTGGCGGACTGGAGCGAGCGCCTGCACCTGGACCAGAAAACCATCCAGCGCCTGTTTCGCAAGGAAACCGGCATGACCTTCGGCCAATGGCGCCAGCAGGCACGTTTGCTGCTGGCGCTGGAGCGCATTGCAGTGGGCGAGAAGGTGATCGATATCGCCATGGAGCTGGGTTATGACAGCCCGAGTGCGTTCACCAGCATGTTCAGGAAACAGTTTGGCAAGACGCCGAGTCAGTTTTTCCGCTAGTGCCGAGCAGCCCGTTGAACGTGTCGATATCCAGCGGCCGACTGAGGTAGTAGCCCTGGCCTTCGTCGCAGGACACCGCCCGGAGCATCTCCAGGTGCCCGGAGGTCTCGATACCCTCGGCGGTCACCGTCAATGCCAGGGCACGCCCCAGGCCGACGATGGCCTGAATGATCGCCTTGTCATCCTCACTGTCTTCCAGGCGGCTGAGGAAGCTGCGGTCGATCTTCAACCCGTCGAAGGGGAAGGCCCGAAGGTAGCTCAACGAGGAATACCCGGTGCCGAAGTCATCCATGGCAATACGTATGCCCAGGCGTTTGAGGGTGTGCATTACCGCCAGTGCGCCCGCCGCGTCTTCGAGCATCACGCTTTCGGTGATTTCCAGTTCCACTCGCGCCGGATCGATCCCCGAGGTCGTGAGGGCGTTGCGAATGCGCTCTACCAGGTCGCCACGCTTGAACTCCGTGGACGACAGGTTCACCGACACAAACAGTGCTTCGGGCCACTGGGCGGCGCAGGCGCAGGCGGTTTGCAGTACCCAGTCGCTCAGCGACAGGATCAGCCCGGACTCTTCGGCAATCGGTATGAAGGTGTCGGGTGGAATCAGCCCGCGCTGTGGGTGCTGCCAGCGCACCAGCGCTTCGGCGCCGACCATCCGCCCATCGGCAATGCGATAGCGTGGTTGGAAGTGCAGGCGCAGTTCATTGTGCTTGATTGCAAAACGCAGGTCGCTTTCCAGGCGGCGACGCTCGATGATCCGTGCATTCATCTCCCCTGAGTAAAACCGCCAGGTGTTGCGGCCAGCAGCCTTGGCTTCGTATAGCGCGATATCGGCATAACGCAGCAGTTCGGCGGCTTCGCTGGCATCGTCGGGGGCCAGCACGATGCCGATACTCGCGCTGACGAACACTTCCTGCTCACCGATCCTGACCGCCTGTTCAACGGACTCGATCAAGCGCAGGCACAAGGACTCGACATCGTCCTGGGTACCCGCATTCGTGAGGATCATCACAAACTCATCGCCACCCACCCGGGCCACCAGGTCGCCGTGGCGCACGCAATCGGCCAGGCGGGTCGACACTTCGTTGAGCACGTGGTCGCCTGCGGCGTGCCCGAGCAGGTCGTTGACCGGTTTGAAGCGGTCCAGGTCCAGGCTGAGCATGACCAAAGGCTGCCCCGACGCAGGCAGTGTCTTGAGCTTGTCGTCGAGGAACGCTTGCAGGCGCGTTCGGTTGGCCAGCCCGGTGAGTGCGTCGTGCTGAGACAGGAATTCAATGCGCCGCCGTGCTTCGACTTCCTCGGTCACGTCGGTGGCGGTTCCGCGGAAACCGCCACAGGGCATTTGCCTTGCCGCAAGCCGTGTGGTGCGTTCCTGGCCGTGGGCGTCGACGTAGCGGCATTGCACGCTGAGGTCCGCGGTACGGCTGGGCGTGTTCAGCCATTGCGAAAGCGCGCCGGCTTCCGTGTCCAGGAGCTCGTTGATGGCGGCGCCGATCCAGGTATGACGGGCCAGGCCGGTTACGTTCTCGAAGCGCTCCGACAAGTACGTGAAACGCCAGCCGGCGTCGATTTCCCAGACCCAATCGGAGCTGGCTTCCACCACATCGCGAAAGCGCGCTTCACTGGTAGTCAGGGCATTCTGGCTGTCTAGCAGCGACGCATGGCTGGCATCCAAGGCGAGGGCAGCGGCACTGGCGCGACGCAGGATCACCCAGGTCATCAGGCATACCAGCAATGCGGCCAGGCCCAGCAGCGGCAAGCCAACACCCATCAACCGCACACCTGGGCGCGCCGGCTGCCAATGCAGGCTGCCGGCAGCACCGTTTTCGCCCAGGGGGACCAGCAAGGTATTGCCGACCTCATCGGTGCTGGCGATATGCAGTTGATTCACCCCGAAATCATTGCCGATCAGGGCCAGGTGGGCGCTGTCGAGAATGTCGACAAACACCAGTACCGACGCAGGGCGCCCATCCACCTTCACCGTGGGGTCGGTGCCGGGCGTGATGGCGGCTGCGGCCACCAGTGCCGGGCTGCCGCGCACGTTGATGAAGGCGGTGACCGGCGTTTCCTGTTCGGCTCCGGCACGAGCCTGCTCGAGGACCTGGGTGATGGGCTGGGCGAGCCAGTCGCTAAGGTCAATGGGTTGCAGCTCGCCTTCGACTACGGCGTATACCGTGCGGTTGGCGTCGTTGACCACAAACAGCCCCTGGAAGCCGAAATCCTGGAACAGTGTGGCGCCGACGTTGCCGCGACCGTAGGCCCAATCGGTGTCCACCTTCAGGTGCAAGTGCTTGTAGGCGTCGCTCCAGAAGGCGTAGTCCTTGACGGTCACCCGCAGCGATTTTTCCAGGGACTGCACGGCTTTACGCGTGTAAAACGCGTTTTCCTCTTGCTCGGCGTGGTCCAGGTCATGGGCCAGGTAGATCAGCGAGTAGGCTGCTGCTGCAAATACCAGGACCAACAGGGCCGTGAAATTGAACAGTGAGGTCCGTGTCAGCGACAGGCTGGTGCGGTTGGAGAACGTTCGGGTGATCGGGACGAGAGTGTTCGGCATTGTTTCCCGCAGGGCAGCGCTGCAAGTCAGGGGTATCTCTGGTTATCGGCGGCGCTGCTGGAAAACTGAACGCTCAGGTATCGCTGGTCGTCAGGTTGGCGAAAAAAATGCAGCCGATCAGCCGAGCAAACAGGCTGAGGGTTTCCGGCAGGTTGGGATCTTCGAACAACATTGCCCGCGAATCCAGTGCACACAGCGCGCCGAACAGACGGCCGTCGGGCAGGAAGATCGGTGCACCGGCATAGCTCTCGATGGCGAATTGCTTGACCACCGGACGTGCGGCGAAGCGGCCGCTCTGGCTGATCTGCGGGATGAACAGGGTCTGTGGGTTGATACAGAACTCGCTGCACAATGTTGTTTCCAGCTCAAGCACGTCATCGACATGAATGCCCATGTCGACGGTGTCATGCACGGAGCAGACCACCCATTCCAGGTCGGTGAATTTGGCGATGCCGGCGAAGCGCATGCCGGTCAGGCGGGTAACCAGTTGCAGGATGCTGGTGGTGGCTTCTATTTCGGCAATGGCGGCGCGTTCATCTGCGCTGAGCAACGACTGTGGTGCGGTGACGCTTGGAACCATGGTTGAACTCTCCAGAAACATGGCGGCGGGTGGGGCCGCCATGCAGGGTCAGGCTTCAGTTGATACGCGGATGTTGCTGCGCCAGGGTCTGGCGCTTGGCTTCCAATTCGGCAATCCGCGCGTCGATATCTTCGATCTTTTGCTCGATGTTGTCGTGATGTTCCTGCAACAACTCCTTGGCTTCTTCCATGTCCGACGCCGCCGGCGCTGCGCCACGCAATGGCTTGTTGGCGGTTTCCTTCATGGTCAGGCCAGTGACCAGGCCGACCACCGCAAACACCATCAGGTAGTAGGCGGGCATGTACAGGTTGTCGGTGCTTTCCACCAGCCAGGCCACGGCGGTCGGCGTGACACCGGCGATCAATACCGAGACATTGAACGCACTGGCCAATGCACTGTAGCGCAAGTGAGTGGGGAACATCGCGGGGAGTGTGGAGGCCATTACGCCGATGAAGAAGTTGAGGATCACCGCGAGGATCAGCAGGCCGGCGAAAATCAGGCCGATCTTGCCGCTGGTGATCAGCATAAACGCCGGAATGGACAGGAACAGCAGACCGATACTGCCAGCGATGATGAACGGCTTGCGGCCGATCTTGTCGCTGACAAAACCGATGAACGGCTGCACGAACAGCATGCCGACCATGATCGCGATGATGATCAGCACGCCGCTGTTTTCTTTGTAGTGCAGGTTATGGGACAGGTAGCTCGGCATGTAGGTGAGCAGCATGTAGTACGTCACGTTGGTGGCCGCGACGATACCGATGCAGGTCAGCAGGCTGCGCCAGTGCTTGGTCGCGACCTCCTTGAACGAGACTTTGGGGCCGTGGGTCAAGCCTTCACGGTCGCCCTGTTCCATTTTGTCCATGTGCTGCTGGAACGCCGGGGTTTCCTCCAGGGCGTGACGCAGGTACAGGCCGATGATGCCCAGGGGCAGGGCAAGGAAGAACGGCAGGCGCCAGCCCCATGACTCGAAGTCGGCTTCGCCCAGGATGCTGGAAATCAGCACCACCACACCGGCGCCCAGCACGAAGCCGGCGATGGAGCCGAAGTCCAGCCAGCTGCCGAGGAAGCCGCGCTTGCGGTCCGGCGCATACTCCGCGACGAAGATCGACGCACCGGTGTATTCGCCACCCACCGAAAACCCCTGGGCCATTTTGCACAGCAACAGCAGGATCGGCGCCCAGATGCCAATCGAGGCGTAGGAGGGGATCAGGCCGATGGCGAAGGTGCTCAGGGACATGATCACGATGGTCGCGGCCAGGACCTTTTGCCGCCCGTATTTATCACCCAGTGCACCGAAGAACAGGCCACCCAGGGGACGGATCAGGAACGGCACGGAGAAGGTGCCCAGTGCTGCGATCATTTGTACGCTGGGCGAGGCATCGGGGAAGAACACCTTGCCGAGCACATAGGCGACAAACCCATAGACGCCAAAGTCGAACCATTCCATGGCGTTACCCAGGGCGGCGGCGGTGATCGCCTTGCGCACCTTGGTGTCGTCGACGATGGTGATGTCTTTCAATCCGATGGGCTTGACGCTTTTCTTACGTAATTTCATGCGGGGCACTCTAAAGCAGAACAGGGGAGGCGCCATCACTGCGATGGCACCGCTCTGTCACTTCAGATACAAGCGGACATGAAATAATTCACCACTATTTGCGTTTTTTTGCAGATGGATTGAACTTTGTCCGCCCACACACGAGTTATGCGAATGCCAGCCGCCCATTCCCGCCTTGTCTACCGCCAGCCGCAGCCGGGCGACCTGCAGCGATTGTTCGCGATCTTCGGCGACCCGCAGACCAACCTGTTCAACCCATCGGGCCCCATGGCCAGCCTGGCGGCGGCGCAGCGCCTGCTGGATCACTGGCGTGAACAGTGGGCGACCCAAGGGTACGGCTGGTGGGCAATTGCACGGCGCGAGACGCCGGACCACATCATCGGCTTCGGCGGTATCGCGCCGCTCAACTACCTGACCGAGCGGCGCATCAACCTGGGTTACCGTCTTGCGGTGGAGGCCTGGGGGCAGGGCTATGCCACCGAGTTGGGGCGCGACGCGTTGGCACTGGCATTCGACAGCCTGGGGTTGCCCGAGGTGTTCGGGCTGGTGCGACCGGATCATGGGGCCTCGATCCGGGTGCTGGAAAAGATCGGCATGCAGCCTTTTGGTGTGCTCGACGATGTACCGGGCAAAGCGCCCAGCCTGGTCATGCGTATTTGTCATCCTACAACTGTATTTGCCTGACCTTTTACAGACCCACGTAGAACCTCGATAAACGGCAATCTTTCAGATTGACAGCCGGTAGGCGGCCCGATATAAAAGTCGCAGTTGTACGACGACATATGACGTTACATATGTCCTACCTAACAAAAATAAAAAGTGATGCCATGAACTTGAACGAGCCCATCCACGCTCACCGCGTTGGCCAAGCGGTAGGCAACTATCGCTGGACCATCTGCGCGATGCTGTTCTTCGCGACTACCGTCAACTACCTAGACCGCCAGGTGCTCAGCCTGTTGGCACCGCAGTTGTCCACGCAATTTGGCTGGAGCAACACCGATTACGCGAACATCGCGGCGGTGTTCCAGTTTGTCTACGCGATCTCCATGCTGTTCGCCGGGCGCTTCGTCGACAAGATCGGCACCAAGGCGGCCTATGTGGTGGCGATTGGCATCTGGTCCACGGGCGCGATCATGCATGCCTTCTCGGTGCCGATGGGCGAGGGCATCGCGGTCATCAGCGGCGCGATCGGCCTGGCGGTGATCCCGGTGTCGATTGCCGGCTTCATGTTGTCCCGTGCGGTACTGGCGATTGGCGAGGCGGGCAACTTCCCGATCGCGATCAAGGCCACAGCCGAATATTTCCCCAAGAAAGAACGCTCGCTGGCCACCGGTATCTTCAACTCCGGCGCCAACGTGGGCGCGATCCTGGCGCCGATCTGCGTGCCATTGATTGCCGGTCTGTGGGGCTGGGAAGCGGCGTTTATCGTCATCGGCGGGCTCGGCTTCGTGTGGGTCGCGGTGTGGATCGCGCTCTACCGCAAGCCGGAGGAGCAAAAACGCCTGTCGGCCGCAGAACTGGCCTACATCCGCAGTGACCAGACCGTGCAGCCGTTCACCCCGTCACCGGCCGGCGCCGTGGAGAAAAAAGTCTCGTGGTTCAAGTTGCTCACCTATCGCCAGACCTGGGCCTTTGCCTTCGGCAAGTTCATGACCGATGGCGTGTGGTGGTTCTTCCTGTTCTGGCTGCCCACCTACCTGTCGGCGCAGTACGGCATGAAAGGCGCCGATATCGTCATGCCGCTGGCGGTGCTGTACAGCATGACCATGGTCGGCAGCATTGGTGGCGGCTGGTTCCCCTGCTACTTCATGGCGCGCGGCGATGCACCGTACGACGGGCGCATGAAAGCCATGCTGGTGATCGCATTGTTCCCGCTGGTGGTGTTGCTGGCCCAGCCGTTGGGCTATATCAGCTTCTGGGTGCCGGTACTGCTGATCGGTGTGGGCGCCTCGGCGCACCAGGCGTGGTCGTGCAACATCTTCACCACCGTCTCGGACATGTTCCCGCAGAAAACCGTGGCCTCGGTGGTCGGTATCGGTGGCATGGCCGGCGGCCTGGGCGGCGTGGTCATGACCAAGATCGGCGGCTGGGTGTTCGACTACTACAAGTCCATCAACGACATCCATACCGGCTACATGATCATGTTCGCGATCTGTGCGCTGGCCTACCTGGTGGCCTGGAGCGTGATGAAGACGTTGGTGCCGCGCCACAAGGAAATCACTGACCTGTAAGGCTCCACGTCCCGCGCCGCCATGGCGCGGGGCTGTTTCACAGCGGGCGAGCCCAGGTCTGGCTGACCAGGGCTTTGCCGAAGCTGACCATCGGCTCTTCCTCCACCAGCTCGAACCCGGCTTTCTGATACAGCTTGCGCGCGTCGGTCAGAATATCCACGGTCCACAGCAGCATGCGTGTGTAGCCCACCTGGCGGGCAAAACGTACGCACTCATCCACCAGGCGCTGGCCAATACCCATGCCCCGTGCGCTGGCATCCACGTAGAGCATGCGCAGCTTGGCCGTGGTCTGGTCATGGCGGATCACGAACACCGAGCCCACCACCTCGCCGTCCTTTTCCGCGATCCAGCAGCGCTCGCACGTGGGGTCATATTCGCGCAGATACTTGGCGACGATCTCCGCCACCAGCGCTTCGAATTCCCAATTCCAGCCGTATTCACGGGCATAGATCGCGGTTTGCTGCTGCACCACGCGGCCCATGTCGCCGGGTTGCGGGTCACGCAACAGATAGCTGGGCGCGGTGCCTTGCAGCAGAGCTTGGATGCGCTTCATCGCTTCGGTGAGTTGTTGCTGTTGCGGTTCGGGCAGGCTCTCGAGCAGGGCGATGACTTCGCGCTGGGTTTGCTGCTCCAGCGGCGCCAGCACGGCGCGGCCGTGGTCGGTGAGGTGCAATTGCACGGCGCGGGCGTCGGTGGCGCAGCGGACTTTCTGGATCAGGCCGCGCTTTTCAAAGCCACTGGTCAGCCGGCTCAGGTAACCCGCGTCGAGGCCGAGCATCTGGCACAGGTCGGCGCTGGTAAGGTCCCCCCGGGAAGACAACTCGTACATCACGCGGATTTCAGTGAGGGAGTAGTCGCTTTGCAGCAAGTGTTCCTGCAACACGCCGATCTGGTGGGTGTAGAAGCGGTTGAAGCCGCGCACGATGCCGGCGCGTTCGACAAGCAAGGGGGTGGACATGCTGAAATGCTCGAATGGTTGCCTGAGGCAACAATATTGTTGCTTCAGGCAACCATGTCAAACATTTTGTTTAGCGGTTCCGCGTCACGCGCCAAACGGTATTGGCCAGGTCATCGGCAATGATCAGCGCACCTTTCGGGTCCACCGTCACACCCACCGGGCGCCCACGAGTCTTGCCGTCGTCGCCGCGAAAGCCGGTGGCGAAGTCGATGGGCTCACCGGACGGCTTGCCATTGCTGAACGGCACGAAGATCACCTTGTAGCCCACCGGGTTGTCGCGGTTCCAACTGCCGTGCTCGCCGACGAACACACCATCGGCAAACTGCTCGCCCATCTGCGGGATGGAAAAGTCCACGCCAAGGGCGGCCACGTGGGAGCCCAGGCTGTAATCCGGCTTGATCGCGGCGGCCACCTTGGCCGGGTTCTGCGGTTGGGCGCGTGGGTCGACGTTCTGACCCCAGTAGCTGTACGGCCAGCCGTAGAACGCGCCTTCACGCACCGAGGTCAGGTAGTCCGGCACCAGGTCCGGGCCCAGTTCGTCGCGCTCGTTGACCACCGTCCACAGTTGTCCGGTGTCCGGCTGGATGGTCAGCGCCGTGGGGTTGCGCAAGCCAGTGGCGTAGGGCTTGTGCGCACCGGTGGCGGCATCGATCTGCCAGACCATCGCGCGGTCGATCTCCACTTCCATGCCGCGTTCGGTGACGTTGCTGTTGGAGCCGATGCCCACATAAAGCTGGCTGCCATCGGCGCTCACGGCCAGGGACTTGGTCCAGTGATGGTTGATCTGCGCCGGCAGGTCGGTGACGGTGCTCGGCGGGCCGCTGGCTTTGGTCTGGCCGTCGGCGTAGTCGAAGCTCACCAGTGCGTCCTGGTTGGCCACGTAGAGTTTGCCGTTGGCAAACGCCAGGCCGTAGGGGGCGTTGAGGTTGTCGGCGAACACGGTCTTGAGTTCGTAGGTGCCGTCACCATCGGCGTCGCGCAGCAGGGTCAGGCGGTTGCCGCTCTTGACCTTGGTGTTGCCCTCGGCCTTGATCAGGCTGGCGATCACATCCTTGGGCTTGAGCTTGGCCGCACTGCCGCCACGGCCTTCGGCAACCAGGATATCGCCGTTGGGCAGCACCAGGGTCTGGCGCGGGATGGCCAGGTCGGTGGCAATCGCGGTGATGCTGTAGCCGTCCGGCACCTTGGGTTTCTGTTCGCCCCAGGGCGCAGGTTCGGCGATTTTCATGCTCGGCAACAGGCTGCTTTGCTGTTCCGGCAGCTTGGGATCGGGGCCACGGGCCTGGGTCTTGTCGCCTCCGCCACCGCAGGCACTCAGCAACAGCGCGGCGCTCAATAGGGTCAGGGTGCTGGACGTTTTCATTTGACACCTCCCGAACGCAGGCCGGTCCAGGTGGCCGCCAACGTCAGCAGCAAGACAATGGCCGACAGGATCAGGCCGCCGGGCATCGAGGCGTAGGCGTCCTTGGCATGCTGGAAGGCATTGACCAGGCCCAGTACCCAAGTGGCCAACAGCAACAGCACATAGCGAGTGGGTTGACCGGCCTTGTGCTCGGCGCGCAGCAGGTTGACCAGCGCGAACAGAAACGCGAAACCGGCAAACACCAACGCGCCGGCAATCAGCCAGGAGGCGAAGTTGGCCCATTGGATCTGGTAGGTCTGGGTGTAGGCAATGTCGCTGAGCAAGGCACCAAGAAACAACGGCACGGTGCCGGCGAGCAAGGTCGCATGCAGCGGCCCTGGGGCATATCGGTAAACGGGGAGGGTAGTCATACGGGGGCGGCTCCTTGTTGTACAACGCCCCTGGACGGGGCAGCGCATAAGAAGTGAACGCAGCGCCGGTGAGAAAGTTCAGCGTGAAACGTTTCGAAATAGTGGGAACCCGCCTGGGTCGACCCCGGACTAACCCCGTATCATTCGCTCCTTTTTCCTACGCCAGGCGCCTCCATGACTCACCCTCGCATTGGCTTCGCGTGCCAATACAAACATCCCGAACGGCTACTGTCGGCCAGCGCCCAAAAGCTGATCGAAGGTCCGTTCAACCCGCGCACCACCACGTTGCGTTGGATGGACAGCGTTACACCGCAGGTGGCCCGGGACAAACTGGTGGAAGTGGTCACGCACAACCTGGCCGCTCAATTGCGCCTGCTGGCGTATGTCGCTGAATTGCCTTCGACCCTGCGCATGCTGCGCTTGAGCAGCGACCTGTTGCCGTTCTACAGCCATGCCAAAGTGGCCAGCGTCTACAAGGACCCGGCTATCGAGCGTCAATTGGTTGAGGGTTTTACCGCCATCGGTGAGTTGGCCCGCGCCTCGGATATCCGCCTGTCATTCCACCCGGGCCAATACTGTGTACTCGGCTCCGAAAACCCCGGCGTGGTGGAAAACAGCCTTGCCGAATTCGAATACCACGCCGACATGATCCGCATGATGGGTTATGGCCGGCGCTTCCAGGACCTCAAGTGCAACGTGCATATCGCCGGCCGCCTCGGCGTGGAAGGCACCCGCGCCGTGTGGTCGCGCCTGTCGGAGGTGGCGCGCAACTGCATCACGTTCGAGAACGACGAAAAGACCTATGGCCTGGACCATTGCCTGCAAGTCGCCGACCTGGCACCGGTGGTCCTGGACATCCACCACTGCTGGATCAACGAAAACGACTACATCGACCCCCACTCGGAGCGGGTCGCCCGGGTGATTGAAAGCTGGCGCGGCGTGCGACCGACCATGCATTACTCCCAGCCCCCGGAGAGCCTGCAAGAGCTGGGCTTTGATGCCGAGCACAAGCTGGAAATGGACGCGTTGTTGCAGGTGGTGTCCAAGCGCGACCTCTACGCCCACAGCGCACAGATGTGGAACCGCTGGACCAACGATTATGCGCTGCAGTTTCTCGACCGCTTCGACATCATGCTCGAAGCCAAGGACAAGAATGTCGCGGCCCTGGCGTTCCACGAGCATTGGAAACGGGGCGTTGTGTGATCAATCCATGGCGGTCATGCTGGCGGGACTGACATAAGGAACCGCCCCATGCCAACCCTGCATTTGCTCTGCGGCAAGATCGCCTCCGGCAAGTCCACGCTCGCCAAGACCCTCGCCACTGAGCACGCTGCCATTGTGCTCAGTGAAGACCACTGGCTCGCCACGCTTTACCCCGGTGAAATCCACGCGATTGCGGATTACATCAAATGCGCCCAGCGTATTCGCGGCGTACTGGGCCCCTTGGTGATCAATGTGCTGCAGTCGGGCCTCGACGTGGTGCTGGATTTCCCTGCCAATACAGTGGCCAGTCGCGAATGGCTGCTGGGGTTGGCACACGCCGCCAAGGCCCGGCACTGCCTGCACTACCTGGAACTGGATGACGCCACCTGCCGGGCCAGGCTGCATGCGCGCAACGCCCAGGGTGAGCATGACTTTGCCGCCACTGATGCTGAGTTTGATCTGATTACCCGCCATTTCAGTGTACCGAGCGAGGCTGAAGGCCTGGTGATCGAGAGGCATCACCCATGAGCCCGGCGCAATCCGTGGGGGTGGACGCCGAGGGCTTTATCCTTACGGTTCCCCACGTCCCCGTGCAGCGTGAGTTTCAGCCACTGCTCGAGGCTGCCTGCAACGTGCTCTCGCAGCCTGACTTGGGAGTGGACGGCCTTTATCTTTATGGCAGCGTCGCGCGTGGCGATGCGCTGCCGGGCGTTTCCGATCTTGATCTGACGGTGGTGCTATGTGAGCCGCCGACTTCTGCAGTTTTGGAGCGGTTGGAGCGGGTGCGATGTGACCTGGCCGTGCGGTACCCGCAAGTCACCAAGGTGGATTTCGATATCGGCAGCCGCGCACAGGTACTGGCCATCGAAAACGGCAACAGCTGGGGATTCTGGCTCAAGCACCACTGCCGGTGCGTGTGGGGCAATGATCTGTCGGCGCAGTTCGAGCGGTTTCGGCCATCACTGGATATTGCCCTGGCCGTGAACGGTGACTTTGAAGCGGTGCTCACCGCTTACCTTGGCCGCATCGCACATGCCGCCAACGAACAGGAGCGACTCCGCCTGCAGCGCGAAGCGTCACGCAAGCTGCTCAGAGCCACCCAGATACTCTGCGGTGAGCAGGCATCGTGGCCGCATACGCTGGAAATGCATGTGGCGCTGTTCGTAAAGGAGTACCCATCCAAGATGACTCAGGTGGCCTTCTTTTTGTTCGAGGCCCGGAACCCGAGTGCCGACCGTGAAACATTCACGGCTCGACTTCAGGCGTTCCAGGCCTGGATGGTTGCGCAATCGCGCATTTGAGCGTTTGCCATGTGGCGCCAGAGCACTGACTTCCTCAGGACTTGAAGCGCCCCACCAATCCATTCAATTCATCCGACAGAGTGGACAAGCGCCCCGAGTCGTCCTGCGCCGAGTTGGCCAGGCTCTCCACCAGGCGTGCCTCGTCGTAGATCTGCTGGATGTGCCGGTTGATCTCTTCGGCCACGCTGTGTTGTTCCTCGGCGGCGGCAGAAATCTGCAGGTTCTGGTCGCGGATCTCGTTCACCGACGTCTGGATACCTTCGAAGCTGTCCCGCGCACTTTCGATGGATGACACACTGGCCCGCGACAAGTCCAGGCAACTGCCCATCTTCTGGGTGACTTCCTGGGTCTTGTTTTCCAGGGTGCCGAGCAGTTGCTCGATCTCGCCGGTGGAGTCGGACGTGCGCTTGGCCAGGGCTCGCACTTCATCGGCCACCACCGCGAAGCCACGGCCCTGGTCACCGGCACGGGCGGCCTCGATGGCGGCGTTGAGGGCCAGCAGGTTGGTCTGTTCGGCAATCGCGCGGATGGTGCCGAGGATCTGGTTGATGCTGCGGCTGCCAGCTTCCAGTTCGACCATGGCCTGGGACGACTCGGTGAGACGGCGCCCCAGGCGGTTGACGTTGTCGGTGGTGACTTCGATCTGCTGCTTGCCCTCGGCCACGCGACGGTGGCCGTTTTCGGCGGACTCCGCGGCGCCGCTGCAGGAGCGGGCGACTTCGTTGGCGGTGGCGACCATTTCATTGAATGCGGTCGACACCAATTCAACGGCCTCGCGCTGGCGTCCGGCCGCCTCGTTCATATTGTGCGCCACCTCGCTGTTGACCTTGGAAGCGTTCTGCAAATTGGCCGACGCCGCGCCGATGTGCTGGATCAGTTGGCGGATCGCCGCGAGGAACTTGTTGAACCAGCCGGCCAGCTCGGCGGTTTCATCCTTGCCCTGCACCTGCAGTTCGTGGCGCAAGTCGCCTTCGCCCTGGGCGATGGACTGCAAGCCGGTGCTGACCTGGCCGATGGGCTTGACGATGACCTTGGAGAACGCCGCCGCGATCAGCCCGAAAATCAGCACCAGCACGCCGACGATGATGGCCGTGAGGTAGGTCATGCGCGTGGCTTCGGCCATGACTTCACGGTGTTCGATCAGGCCGATATAGCGCCAGCCAAGGCCGGGGGAGGTCCACACGTTGGCCATGTAGCGCACGCCGTCGATCACCACCTCAGTAGATCCCTGAGGTGTGTCGGCCAGCTGCGCATAGGGCGCGCCCAGGTCCTTGAGCGGCTTGAAGCTGTGGGCGGCGTCACGCGGATCCACCAGCACCACGCCGTCTTCGATCAGCATCACGTAGCCGCTTTCGCCCAGCTTGATGCTCTTGACCAGTTCGGTGAGGTTTTTCAGGGAGACGCTGACCACGAACACGCCCTTGGCCTTACCGTTTTCCAGCATCGCCCGGGCTGTGCCCACCAATGCTACATCGTCCTTGTCGTAGTAATACGCGGGGGTGCGCACGGTTTTACCGGGGCTGGCCATGGCCGCCTTGTACCAGGGGCGGGTGCGCGGATCGTATTTGGCCAGTTGGGGGTCATCCGGCCATTTGGCGTAGGTGCCGTCTTCCAGGCCGATGGACAGGATCGCCGCCGCCGGGTGGGTGGCGCCAAAGCGTGCGAAGCGCTCGATCACGGCTTGAGCCTCGGCCGGCAGCGGTTGGCTGGCGGCATCGGCGGCCTGGTAGTTCTTCAGCGTGCTGACGGAAGTGTATACAGGATCAGTGGCCATCTGATCGACGTTTTGCAACGTGCCATCGAAGAACTGGCGAATGTTGCCGTCGATCTGGCGAATCTCCCGGGTGCTGCCATCGATGAACTGATCCACCGCCTGGGTCCGCGTGTTCATGACCGAAATCACGGCCACCAGGCTGACCGGAATAAATGCAACAGAGACAAATGCCAGGACCAGCTTATTTTTTATTTTCATCGAGACGACCATCAGCGTGAAGGGCGGCCAAATCGCTGCGTTCCTTGATCAGGAATCAGGCGATTTGCTATCACTGCTGTTTCGGCCTGGCACCGATAAATCTTTAGGGTTTTTTGTACACAATACAAAGTGCGTATTGTTCTGTATCCAATCAATACACATCACGCAGATAACGTTTCTGTTCGCTCATCTGCCGCCAGTACTCCACGGCGCCCTCAACGCCAAGCCCGCCGTGGGTTTGCGCGACCTGGCGCAAGGCCTGGTCGACGTCCTTGGCCATGTGGCTGGCATCGCCGCAGATGTACAGCCTGGCGCCGTCCTGTAGCCAGCGCCACAGCTCGGCACCCTGTTCGCGGATGCGGTCCTGCACATACACCTTTTGCGCCTGGTCGCGGGAGAACGCCAGGCTCAGGTGGGTGAGCAGGCCATCGCGCTGCATACCTTGCAACTCGTCTTGGTAGTAGAAGTCGCTGGCGGCGTGCTGTTCACCGAAGAACAGCCAGTTGCGCCCCTGATGACCCAGCGCCCGGCGTTCCTGCAAGAACCCACGGAACGGCGCGATGCCGGTGCCGGGGCCGATCATGATCATCGGCACCTCTGCGTCGGTGGGCGTGCGGAAGTGTTTCGACGGTTGCACGAATAGCGGCACTTCCCCGTCACCGACGCGGTCGGCGAGGAAGGTCGAGGACACGCCTTTGCGCTTGCCATAACGCACAGCGGCCACGGTGAGGTGCACCTCGTGCGGGTACGCCTTGGCGCTGGAGGCGATCGAATATAAGCGCGGTTGCAGACGCTTGAGGGTGCCCAGCAGCTCGTCCGCCGAGCACTCGATGGGGTATTCCTGCAACACATCCGCCAGTTGCCGACCCCACAGCCAGTCATTGAGTTCGGCCTTGTGCTCGGGGTTGAGCAAGTGCTTGAGACCCGGGTTGACGCTGCGCTCGGCGATGAAGGCCAGGGTGTCGCTGCTGGGCCGGGCGATTTCGAAGTGCTGGGTGAGGGCCTGTTGCAACGGCACATCGCCGAAGGTGTCGATGTTCACGCAAGTACTGGCGTTCAGACGGGTGAGGTCGAGCAGTTCGCTGACCAGTTCGGGGCAGTTGCGTGGCCGTATACCCAGCGCATCCCCGGCTTCATAGGTCAGCCCGGAGTCGGCCAGGTCCAGGGCGAACTGGCGGGTTTCCTTGTGCGCGCTGTGCGGGTTGAGATGGCGGTTGAGCAGCAGGCGCGAGCCGTACAGCTTGGTTTTACCGGCGGGAGTGGCCGGTGCCACCGGTTTTGCCGGGTTGAGTGCCTGTTGGAACCGCGCCAGCCAGGCATCCGCGGCGGCTTCGAATTCAGTGTCGCAGTCCACCCGTTCCAGCAGGCGCGTTGCCCCCAGTTCCAGCAAGCGCCGGTCCAGTTGCTTGCCGTGGTTGCAGAACTGGTCGTAGTTGGCGTCGCCCAAGGCCAATACCGCAAAGCGCAACGACTCCAGGCGAGTCTCGGCGGTGCGCAGGCTGTGCCAGAAACCTTCGCCGTTGTCGGGCGGGTCGCCGTCGCCAAAGGTGCTGCTGATCAGCGCCAGGGTGTGGGTGCTTGCCAGTTTGCTCGCGGGGAAATCCGCCATCGCGCTCAGTTCCACGCTGATGCCTGTTTCGCGCAGGCGCTTGGCAAAGCGTTCGGCCAGGGCTTCGGCATTGCCGGTCTGCGAGGCCCACAGCAGGGTGACGGCCGGGGAGGGCGCGGCGAGGGGTTCAGTAGGACTGAACAAGCCGGCGAGCAAGCCGTTCAGCCATAAGCGTGACGCCTCGGTCAGCGGCGCAGTCGCCGGCAGGGTCGGTACGCCGAAACCCTGGCGCGCGGCGCTGGTGTGCAAGCCGCTGAGGAAGCCGGCGAGGTAGGTGCGTTCGTTGTCGCTCAGGGGCGGTGGCGATAGGTGGCGGATGCCGGTGATGTCAGCGAAGGCGTCGAGGCGCGACATGGCGGTGTCCTCTGCTACGGAGGAAGGGAGGTCGAGGAACTGGTGGTCGATCAGCTCGACACGGCTGAGGGCGACGGCGCAGCACTTGAACTCCGGCTGCAGGGAAATCGGGTCCACCGCATCATGGGTCACTGCGTTGATCGCCAGGTGTTCGCCGAACACGTCGTTCCAGTGAAACGGCGCAAAACAGTTGCCCGGCTGCACGCGGTCGGTGACTACGGCGGGCAGCACGGCATGGCCGCGTCGGGAGCGTATTTCGACCCGGTCCTTGTCCTTGATGCCCAGGCGGGCGGCGTCTTCGGGGTGCAGTTCGACGAAGGGGCCGGGGTTGAGTCTGTTCAGGGTGGCGATCTTGCCGGTCTTGGTCAGGGTATGCCATTGGTGCTGCACACGACCGGTGTTGAGTACGAAGGGAAATCCGTCGTCGGGCATCTCGGCGGGCGGCATATGCGGGCGAGCGAAGAACCGCGCCTTGCCGCTTTCGGTGGCGAAGGTGAGGGTGCCGCCATGGCGGTAGCGGATCGGGTTGCGGTGCGCTGCCTCAACCGATGCGCAGGGCCATTGCACAGGGTTTTCACGCAGGCGCGGGTAGCTGGCGCCACGGATGTCGTAGCCGGTCTTGGGGTTCCAGGCCTGTTTGATTTCTTCAAAGACCTCGGCGGCGGATGCGTAGGTGAAGGCCTCGGCAAAGCCCATCTCACAGGCGACCCGGGCGATGATCTGCCAGTCGGGCAGGGTCTCGCCGGGCGCGTCCACGGCCTTTTGCATCAGGGTCAGGTTGCGCTCGGAGTTGATCATCACGCCCTCGGCCTCGGCCCACAGTGCGCCGGGCAGCAGGATGTCGGCGTAGCGGTTGGTCTCGGTGTCGAGGAAGGCGTCTTGGCTGATCACCAGCTCGGCGGTGTGCAGGCCGTTGATCACGGTTTGCCGGTTGGGCACGCTGGCCACCGGGTTGGTGCAGATGATCCAGCAGGCCTTGATCCGGCCGGCGGCCATCTGCTCGAACATCGCCACGGTGCCACTGCCGGCCTGGCGCGGCAGGCTGTCGTGGGGGATCTGCCACAGGTTTTCGATGAAGGCGCGGTCCGCGTCCACCAACACTGAGCGCTGCCCCGGCAGGCCCGGACCCATGTAGCCCATCTCACGCCCGCCCATGGCATTGGGTTGGCCGGTGAGGGAAAACGGCCCGCTGCCTGTGCGGCAAATGGCGCCGGTGGCCAGGTGCAGGTTGCACAGCGCGTTGGTGTTCCAGGTGCCGTGGGTGCTCTGGTTGAGGCCCATGGTCCAGCAGCTCATCCACTCGGTGGCCTGGCCGATCCAGTCGGCGGCTTGGCGGATATCCGCTTCGGCGAGGCCGGTGATGGCGGCGACGTGCTCGGGGCAATAGTCCTCCAGAAATGGCGGCATCGCCTCCCAGCCTTCGGTGAAGTTCGCGATGAAGGCAGGATCGGTATGGCCGTTTTTCACCAGCAGGTGCAACAGGCCATTGAGCAGGGCCAGGTCGGTGCCGGGGTTGATCGGCAGGAACAGGTCGGCCTTGTCTGCCGTGGCGCTGCGCCGGGGGTCGACCACGATCAGCTTCGCCCCGGCCTTGACCCGGTCCATCATGCGCAGGAACAGGATGGGGTGACAGTCGGCCATGTTCGCGCCGATCACGAAGAACAGGTCGGCGCGGTCGAAGTCTTCATAGGAGCCCGGTGGGCCGTCGGAACCGAGGGACAGTTTGTAGCCACTGCCGGCGCTGGCCATGCACAGGCGCGAGTTGGACTCGATGTTGGCGGTGCGCACAAAGCCCTTGGCCAATTTGTTGATCAGGTACTGGGACTCCAGCGACATCTGGCCTGATACGTAGAAGGCCAGCGCGTCCGGGCCGTGTGTGTCGAGGGTCTGGCGCAGGCGCCGGGCGGTTTCGCTGATGGCCTTGTCCATGCCGAGGCGTACGGGGTCATGGTCGCGGGCCTGGCGCACATAGGCGTTCTCCATGCGGCCGGACTCGGCGATGGCCTGGCCGCAGGTAGTGCCCTTGGTGCACAGGCGCCCGAAGTTGGTGGGGTGGGCCTTGTCGCCGATCACCTTGACCACTTTATTGTGCTCGACCTGCAGGATGATGCCGCAGCCCACGCCACAATAGGGACACACACTGCGTATGTTTTGGTTGGCCATCTGAAACCCGTATAAACAAAAAAGGCGCCTTGTAACCCTCCGTTCAGAACGGGGGTTACACGGCGCCTTTGTCGTGAGAGGGCAGTCTGCGTTGACTGCCTGGTTGGAGTGTTCCTAGCAAGTCACGCGCCAGGTTTTTTTGTGGCGAGCGGGCTTGCCCCGCGTTGGGCTGCGAAGCAGCCTTGATCCAGACGCCGCGAGCTTCCAGAAAGATCGCGGCGTTTTCCTTTAGGGCCGCTACGCGGCCCAACGCGGGGCAAGCCCGCTCGCCACAGAAGGGGTTTGTGCACTTTTATGACGCGAGGTGCACCAGTTGGAGGCGATTACGCGCAGTTTCATCGCCGTTGTTTTGCGTGTGATGCCTTGAGTGCGGGCTTTGTCTTCGCTTGGCACAGACCCTGCAAGTTCCCCATCAACCCACCTCGGTCAACGACGATCGACAACCAGGGCAATAGCGGTGAGTCCGGCGCAGTCGCCTGATCCGAACCCGCACAAGAACAGGCAAAGACGCCTGGAACCGCAAGGTTTCAGGCGTTTTTTTTTGCTTTTAAAACCGTGATGAGCGTTGTCAGGTGCTTACTATGAATTCTCTCAAAACCTTGATCGTCGTCGGCAATGGCATGGTCGGCCACCACTGTGTGGCGCAACTGATCGAACGCGGCGCGCTGGCTCACTACCGTTTGCACGTGTTCAGCGAGGAGCCGATGCGCGCCTATGACCGGGTGCATCTGTCCGAGTATTTCACCGGGCGCGATGCCGAGTCGCTGGCGCTGTCCGACGCTGCGCTGTACCAGACGCCGGGGGTGACCCTGCACCTGGGCGTGCCGGTGCTGGAGATCGATCGCGTCCGCTGTGAAGTGATCACCGCCGACGGCTGTGTCGCCTACGACAAGCTGATACTGGCCACCGGCTCCTATCCGTTCGTGCCGCCGATCGAAGGCGCCGAGGGCGACTCACGCCTGGTGTATCGCACCCTTCAAGACCTGGATGCGATCCGCAAGGCCGCCGCCAATGCCCGACGCGGTGTGGTAGTGGGCGGTGGCCTGCTGGGCCTGGAAGCCGCCAATGCGCTGAAAAGCCTGGGCCTTGAAGCCCATGTGGTGGAGTTCGCGCCGCGCCTGATGCCGGTGCAACTGGATGACTTCGGCGGCCAGGCGCTCAAGGCGCAGATCGAGCGGCTGGGCGTGGGCGTGCATTTGTCACGGGCGACCCAGTCGATCAGCGCCGGCGCGCAGTACCGCTACCGCATGAACTTTGCCAATGACGAGTTCCTCGAAACCGACCTGATCGTGTTCTCCGCCGGCATCCGCGCCCAGGACGCACTGGCCCGCCAGGCCGGCCTGGACATCGGCCCGCGTGGCGGTGTGGTGATCAACGATGAATGCCTGAGCTGCGACCCGAATATCTACGCGATTGGCGAGTGCGCTTCCTGGAACGGCAGCCTGTTCGGCCTGGTCGCGCCGGGCTACCAGATGGCGCGGGGCGTCGCCGCGCTGCTCTGCGCGCAAACCGCCGAGCCGTTTGTGGGCGCCGACATGTCGACCAAGCTCAAGTTGCTCGGCGTGGACGTGGGGTCCATCGGCGACGCCCATGCGCACACGCCCGGGGCGCGCAGCTACCAATTCATCGACGAGGCCAGCGCCAGCTATCGGCGCCTGGTGGTGGATGCTTCGGGCAAGCAGGTGATCGGTGCCGTATTGGTCGGCGATAACAGCTACTACGACACGTTGCTGCAGTACATGCAGAACGGCATCGCGTTGCCGTCTGAACCGGCCAGCCTGATCCTGCCGTCTTCCAGCGGCGCACCCACCCTCGGCCCCGGTGCGCTGCCGGAATCGGCTACCGTATGCTCTTGCCATAACGTGACCAAAGGCGCGATCTGCTCTGCCATCGACGGCGGTTGCAGCGACCTCGGCCTGCTCAAGTCGCAGACCAAGGCCTGCACCGGTTGCGGCGGCTGCGCCGGGTTGCTCAAGCAGGTGTTCGAGCATGAGCTGATCGCCCGTGGCGTGAGTGTCGACAAGAGCCTGTGCGAACACTTTGCCCATACCCGCCAGGAGCTGTACGCGCTGGTGCGCGTGGAAGGCATCGTCACCTTCGACGAACTGCTGGCCAAACATGGCCGTGGTCACACTGGTTGCGACGTGTGCAAGCCGGCGGTGGGCTCGATCCTGGCGTCGTGCTGGAACCAGCCGATCATGGATCCGTCCCTGGTGCCGTTGCAGGACACCAACGATACGTTCATGGCCAACATGCAGAAGAATGGCACCTACTCGGTGGTGCCGCGTATTCCGGGTGGCGAGATCACTGCGGACAAACTCATTGTGATCGGTGAAGTGGCGAAGAAATATGACCTCTACACCAAGATCACCGGCGGCCAGCGCATCGACCTGTTTGGCGCACAGCTGCACGAGTTGCCGGATATCTGGGGCGAATTGATCGCGGCCGGTTTCGAGACCGGCCATGCGTACGGCAAGTCCACGCGTACGGTGAAGTCCTGCGTGGGCAGCACCTGGTGCCGCTACGGCGTGCAAGACAGCGTGAAAATGGCGCTGCTGATCGAAGACCGCTACAAGGGCCTGCGTTCGCCGCACAAGCTCAAGTTCGCGGTGTCCGGCTGCACCCGCGAGTGCGCCGAAGCCCAGAGCAAGGACGTGGGCGTGATCGCCACCGAGAAAGGCTGGAACCTCTACATCGCCGGCAACGGCGGCATGCGCCCGCGCCATGCGGAGCTGTTCGCCACCGACCTGGATGACGCCACGCTGATTCGCTACATTGATCGCTTCCTGATGTTCTACATCCGCACCGCCGACAAGCTGCAGCGCACCTCGGTGTGGCGCGAGAGCCTGGACGGCGGCCTGGATTTTCTCAAGGACGTGATCCTGCACGACAGCCTGGGCCTGGGCGCCGAACTCGAAGCGCAGATGCAACGGGTGGTCGACCGCTACGAATGCGAGTGGGCCAACGCCCTCAAGGACCCGGAAAAACTCAAGCGCTTTCGCACCTTCGTCAACGACAAACGCCCCGACCCGGACATCCACTTCGTCCAGGAACGCGGCCAGCGCCGGCCAATCATGGCCGCCGAACTCAACCTGATTGCCGTCACCGAGGAGATTGCCTGATGAGCCAAGCCACTACCCAACGCAACCTGGCCACCTGGACGCAGGTGTGCCGCGAGCAAGACCTGGTGAGCAACTCCGGCGTGGTGGTGTGGCTGGACGGCGCGCAAGTCGCACTGTTCTATCTGCCGGGCGCGCAGGCGCAGACGCTGTATGCCATCGACAATCACGACCCGCAGTCGGGGGCGAATGTGATCGGTCGCGGTTTGATCGGCAGCATCAAGGGTGACCTGGTGGTGGCGGCGCCGATCTACAAGCAACATTACCGCCTGGCAGACGGGCAGTGCCTGGAGGCGCCGGAGCAGCGCTTGCGGGTATGGCCGGTGCGGTTGAACGGTGGGGTGGTGGAGTTGGCGTTGGATTGATGCCGTGCGCGGGCTTGCTGAGGTGAACGGGCTTGCTGAGGTCAAAGGGCTTGTTGTGGCGAGCGGGCTTGCCCCGCGTTGGGCTGCGCAGCAGCCCCAATCCCAACACCTCG
>NZ_MDGK01000002.1 GCF_001870465.1 Pseudomonas extremorientalis | reverse complement strand
GGTCACGTTACCGATTACACCTACAACAAATACGGACAGCTGATTGGGGTTTGGTACCCGGATCACAGCTGTCAGCGGCTGGTGTGGAACGAGCGTGGGCAGTTGCTTGAGGAGCAATTGCCGAATGGCGGGATCAAGCGTTATCGCTATGACGATCTCGGGCGGCAGATTGCACGGGAAGATGAACACGGCGCACTGACCCAGTATCAGTGGGACAGCGTGGGTCGGTTGATTCGCGTTTTGCTGCCAGGCGGCGAATTCAGGGAATACAGCTACAACCCCTACGGAAAAATCACCGCCGAACGCGACGAACAGGGGCACGTCACCCGCTACGAATACGCCGACGGCCTGCACCTGATC
>NZ_MDGK01000001.1 GCF_001870465.1 Pseudomonas extremorientalis | reverse complement strand
GTGGCGAGCGGGCTTGCCCCGCGTTGGGTTGCGAAGCGACCCTGGAAGGAGGAATGCGGTGAATCAGGCATGCTCCGGGCGCTGGTTTTGGGGCTGCTGCGCAGCCCAACGCGGGGCAAGCCCGCTCGCCACAGGGGACTTATCGCCCGTTTTGAAAGGGTTGGCCCTCAGGGCCGCTGCGGTTTCACCGACGTCCCGAAGGTATTGCCCATGCGCACGCTGGTCGCCGCCGGGGTGGATAGGCCTACCGCGTTCGGCGGGCGTTTTTCGATGGGGAGGTTCTGCGCCTCGCGGTTCTTTTTGGCCGCCTTGGTAGCGTTCGTGTCGTTGCCCATCTGCTGGCTCAGGCAGCCATAGTCGGGCGCCTTGTAGCCATCCACGCTGACCTCGGCGCACGTGCCGGCGGCAGTTTCGGCATGGCCCAGCAAGGGCAGGGTGGCGCACAGCAACAGGCTGGCAACGGTCGGCAAGGTTTTCATCGGGCCTCCTGGCAGGCCCGAAGGAGTGGGCCGGTAAGGCTTGGAAGTCTAGTGCAGCGAGTCTCTCATCACCGTGATGTTTTTTTTGCTATCACCGTAACATCAGGTTCATAAACTGGCCTCAGGATGACGGTTTTCTAGGGCGCGTCGGCCGTGCAGCGATGCAGAACAGGGGGTGAACAGGGAGCCTGGAGGCGCGTCATGCGCGCCCTGGTCTTGCTGTTGCTGCTGGCCGCTGGTCGCGCGGCGCAGGCAGAGTCACCGCTGCTGCCGTTGAACCTGCCGGCGCAGGACCTGGAACATGCACTGCAAGCCTACAGCCGTGCCACCGGGATGGCGGTGCTGGTGGACCGTGAGTTGACGCGCGGGCGGCGCTCCATCGCCGTGCGCGGGCGCTTCACGGCGCAAGAGGCACTGGCGATGTTGCTGACAGGGAGTGGCCTGATGGCCCGTTATGCACGCAGCGATGCGTTTACCTTGCAGACCCCGCAAGTCAGCCCTCCGCCTACTACTAAGCGGGGTGCGGCGGCACGCAACGCTGCGCGGATCAACAACAGCTATGCGACGGCGTTGCAGCAAGCCATCGAGACCAGCCTGTGCCGCTCGCCGCTGACCCGGCCCGGCAGTTTTCGCGCGCTGGTGCAGGTGTGGGTCAACCCGGATGGGCGGGTCGAACACAGCCGGTTGGTGAGTTCCACCGGCGATGAACAACGCGATGAAGCACTGGTGCGCAGCCTGGCAGCGGCGCGGGTCGAACGCCCGGCGCCAAGCTCGCTGCGCCAACCGGTGACTTTACTTTTGATGCCTGACACAACAGGAACGCGCATGGAATGCACAGCCGCAAAAGGAGCCTCGGAGGGATGAAAAATACCGGGCACAGTACGATGGTCAGCCTGTTCCTGGCCTCTTACGAAGACTTCAAGGTGCGGTTGCGCAAGCGCCTGGGCTCGGAGGACCTGGCCAACGACGTGCTGCACGAGACCTACCTGCGCGTCGACCGCATGGACGTGCCGCCGAACCTGCAACAGCCCAATGCCTACCTGTACCGCATGGCCCTGAACATCGCCGCCGACCGCCGCCAGGCCGATGCGCGCCTGCTCACCGGCAGCGAGGTGGAAGAGCTGCTGCAAAGCGCCGACGAAGCCCAGGACCCGTCGCGGGTGGTGGGCGGCCAGAAAGAAATCCAATCCCTGGTCAAGGCCCTCTACGAACTGCCGGCGCGTCGGCGCAAGATCCTTATCGCCGCGCGCCTGGAAGAGGCGCCGCACCTGGAAATCTCCCAGCGTTTTGGCATTTCCACGCGCATGGTCGAAAAGGAAATCAAGGCCGCCCTGGGCCACTGTGCCAAGCGCCTGGAAAGAAAAGTGATTCAGCGGTTCGGTCCCGGGGCCGGAAAACCGTCTTAGTGTCGAGTCCCTGATAAATCCGTGAGTACGTGCGCGCTTGAATATTTTTAGCCTCTCCACCGCCCGGCAGTCCGCCGCCAGCCCCCTGCACGATGAAGCCCGCGACTGGCTGCTCCTGCTGACCTCGGGCCGCGCCACCGTGGCCGATGCCAAGGCCCTCAAAGCCTGGTGCGCGCAGAGCCCGGAACACGCCCAGGCTTTCGAACAGGCCAAGGCGCTGTGGCAGCAACTGTCCCCGGCCCTTGATCAAATGTCGCAACCGCGCAGCTTTGGCCGCCGTGCCTTCCTCGGCGGGGCCATCGCCGCCTCGGCAGCCGTGGTGATGGTGCGCGTCGGTGTGCCGGGCGGCTTCGCCGGGCTCACAGCGGACTATCGCACCGAAGTCGGCGAGCAGCGCCAAGTGCTGTTGAGCCAAGGCATCAGCCTGGAACTCAACACCCAGACCCGCATCAGCCGGGTGGGCGAGGGCATCGAACTGCTCGAAGGCGAAGTCGAGGTGGTCACCCACGTTGCGCAACCGCTGCTGGTCCAGGCTGGCGAGGGCTCGGTCAGCGCGGCGCAGGCACGCTTCAATGTGCGCAATACCGACCACCGGGTATGCGTCACCTGCATCGACGGTTCACTCGCGGTGGCCATCGCCGGGCGCAGCGTGCGCCTGGACAGCGGCCGGCAACTCACCTACGGCGCGTCCGGCGTCAGCGAGGTGACAATGGTGGACACCCAGGCAGTGGTGGCCTGGCGTGAACAGGTGCTGGTGTTCAACAACGCCACGCTGGCGACGGTGGTGGACGAGATCAACCGTTATCGCCCGGGCATGCTGCTGCTGTTGAACAAGGAACTGGGCCAGCGTCGGGTTCAGGCGCGCTTCAGTTTGCAGCAGTTGGCGGGCGTGGCGTTGTTGATCCGCGATGCGTATGGGGCCAAGTGCACGGAGTTGCCGGGTGGGGTGGTGTTGTTGAGTTGAGGGGCTGCCGCTCGTCGGGTAACTCCAATTTTTACGATGTAAATGGACCGGGCCAGAACGCTAATCTACGCCTGTCGCTTTCAGGTATGCCTGTGTGCTCATGGGTAGAGCGACCGGTCTTTTTCCTCTGACAGATCTCCTTTCTTATCCTCTCTGAATTGTCTTTCTCGTTTGTAGGGGAAAGGATTTTCAGCGTAAGAAAAACCCAGGAAATGTACGTTTCAAGTCTCACTTCCTATCCGGTTTCTTCCTTCGACTGACATTGTTCGGAAGCATCTGACAGCCCTCCAGCGGCTGTGTGACAGACAGGGCGACGCCCTCAGGAACGCCGAATTTTTTGTAACCTTTCCTGTTTTCCTTAAGCGTTTCAGCCTCGGCAGCATGGGTGCTCTTTCCATTTGAGTACCTGTGTGAGGGTGAAAGGATGTCGGCTGTTTTTCGACCTGCGCTGCTGGGGATAGCGCTGTTTTCAGGTCCGCTTCTTGCCGCGTCCCCCGTGTCGCCCGGCGACCGCGAATTGGCCCGTGAGCGTCAGCAGCAAGTGTTGGAAGAGCAGCGTCGTCGCCTTGAAGACCTGCAGAACCTGCCCGGCCAAATCGCTGTGCCAACGGCTCCCGCGCTGCTGGAAGACGGCCAGTGCATCACCGTCACGCGTATCAACATTGAAGGCGCGACGTTGCTGCCCGAAGGCCAGCGCGAGGCGCTGCTGCAACCCTGGCAGGGGCGTTGCCTGGGGGTGCCTCAACTCAACGCCGTGCTCAAAAGCCTCACCGATCACTACCTGCATCGCGGCTACGTCACCACCCGCGCCTACCTGCCACAGCAGGACCTGAAACATGGCGAACTGAACATCATCGTGGTCGAAGGGCGCCTCGAAGGGCTCGACAGCTCATCGCTGGCCAGCCCGCTGGAGTCCGCCATGACCTTTCCCGGCACCGTAGGGGAGGTGCTCGACCTGCGCGAGCTGGAGCAGTGGGTGGATCAACTGTCGCGCTTGCCCTCGCGCCAGCCGCAGCTTGAGGTGTTGCCGGGGCAGGCAGTGGGGGGCAGCCGCGTGACGCTCAAAGGTGAGCGCCGCGAACCCTGGCGTGTCTCGGCCAACCGTAACAACCATGGCGATGCCAGCACCGGTCGCCAGCAGGCCGGTATCGGCCTGGATTGGGACAGCCCCCTGGGCCTGGCGGATCAATTGAACCTGCGGGCCAGCCGCGACACCGTCAGCGACCGCTGGCGCCATTCCCATAGCCAGAACCTGTTCTACAGCCTGCCGTATGGTTGGTGGACGTTCAATGTCAGCCACAGCCAAAGCTTCTACCGCACGCGCAACGACCTTTCCGGGTTTGCCTTCGCACTGTCAGGCGAGACCTCCAGCCAGCAGTTGCGCGCCGAGCGCGTGCTGCACCGCGATAACCTGGGCAAGACGGCGTTCAGCTTTGGCCTGAGCCACCTGCGGACCCGCAACTACCTGGAAGACGCGTTGCTGCGCACCTCCAGCCATCGCATCACGGAGCGTCAACTGGGCTTCAACCATGGCCGCCGCATCGGCAACGCCTTTCTCAACCTCGATGCCGGCTGGCAACAGGGCATCGGCGCCCTGGACGCCCAGCGCGATCTCTCTACACAGCGCGGCGCGCCGACCTCGCGCTATCAGAAATACACCCTGACCCTCAGCTATTTGCAGGCCTTTCGCTGGCTGGGCCAGCACTGGAGTGTCGACAGCCTTGCCACCGGCCAACACGCCGAAGACGAACTCTATGGGCCACAACGCCTGAGCGTCGGCGGCCTCGGTGCGGTGCGCGGGTTCCAGCAACAGAACCTTTCGGGCAATAGCGGCGGCTACTGGCGCAGCCAGGTGCGCTGGCGCCAACCGGTGGCCTGGGACGCGCTGCGGCCCTGGGTGCACGAAGTGGGCGTGGGCTTTGGCTACGACGTCGGAGTGATCCGCCGTGGCCCGCACAACCCTGACGTTGCCGGGCGCCTTACCGGCCATGCCTGGGAGCTCAGCGCACGCGGTACTCACCTTGCCGCTTCGCTGGTGCTCGCCCGCTCCCTGGAGCGCCCGGCCATCGTTGAACGTCGCGAACACCCGATCTACGCCCGAATCGACCTGTTTTTCTGAATAACAACAAGGAACCTAGCCTATGGACGTGCGCCGCCCGTTTTACCAGTGCCTGGCCCTGAGCCTCGCAGGCATCATCTTCCTCAACCCGATTGTCGCGGCCGCCGCCGAGCTGAGCGTGGACCCGGCCAGCCCCGGCACCAGCCTCGGCCATGCGCCCAACGGCGTGCCGGTGGTGAATATCGCCGGGCCCAATGGCAGCGGGCTGTCCCATAACCTGTTCACCGACTACAACGTCGGCAGCAACGGGCTGATCCTCAATAACGCCACCCAGGCCACGCAAAACACCCAACTGGGCGGTGTGATCCTCGGCAACCCAGGCCTGCAAGGGCGGCCTGCCAGCGTGATCCTCAACGAAGTCACCGGTGGCAACCGCAGCCATTTGGGGGGCTACACCGAAGTGGCGGGGCATGCCGCGCGGGTGATCGTCGCCAATCCTCACGGCATCACCTGCAATGGCTGCGGGTTTATCAATACGCCGCGCGCGACGCTGACCACCGGCAAGCCCGTGATCGAAGGTGGGCGGCTGGATCACTTTCGCGTAGACGGCGGCGATATTGCGCTGGAGGGCGCCGGGCTCAATGCCCGCAATGTCAGCCAGTTCGATCTGATCACCCGCACGGCCAAGCTCAACGCGCAACTGCATGCCGACCAGCTCAACATTATCACCGGCCGTAACGATGTCAGTGCCGACACCTTGCAGGCCCGTGCCCATGCCGAAGATGGCCGGGACAAACCGCAACTGGCCATTGATGCCAGCGCCCTCGGCGGCATGTACGCCGGGACGATTCGCCTGGTGGGCACTGAGCAGGGCGTCGGCGTAAGGCTGGCGGGCGATATGGCCAGCACCGCCGGCGACATCGTGATCAACGCCAATGGCGGCTTGAGCCTGTCCCACACCACCAGCGTCGGCGCCCTCACGGCCAAGGCCGCGTCGATTGACTTGCAAGGCCCGACCTTTGCGATGGCTGATATCGACCTGCAGGCCCAGGGCGATCTGGTGGTACGGCAGACTCTGGCCAGCGCCGGGAATGTCAGCCTCGAAGGCAGTACGGTGAGCAACCAGGGCAAGGTCGTCAGCGGCATCCTGGAAGACCGGCGTATCGCGGGCAAACAGCTGAGCATCAAGGCCCAGCGCCTGGATAACCCGGGTGAACTCAATGCCAGTGGCCACCTGGAAATCACCAGCGGCAGCCTCGATAACAGCGGCCAGATCGCCGCCGACAGCGCCAGGATCGAAGCCCGCCAGGACCTGAGAAACACTGGCCAGGTGGTCACCGCCGGCCAACTTGAAATTGCCGCCGGACAGGCCATCAACCATGCCGGGACGCTGCATGCCGAAGGCGATTTGAGCCTGGTCGCCGACAGCGTCGACAACAGCGGCAAGATCGTGGGGGCAGGCACTGCGCTGAGTATTGCGGCCGGCACGTTCACCAACGCGGGCGAACTGCTCGGCGACAACCACCTGCTCCTGCAGGTCGATGGCGACCTGAACAACCGCGGCCTGATCGCCGCCAAAGGCGATGCCTATATCAGCGCATCAAACCTTACCCAAGACCACGGCCAGATTCTCAGCGGCCAAGACATCCAACTGCGCGTGCGCGATGTACTGCATAACCTCGGCGTGCTCAGCGCAGCGCGGCATATGCAGATTAATGCGGCTCAACTGAATAACCCCGGCACGCTCGGCAGCCAAGGCAATCTCCTGCTCACTGCCAACGTCACCGACACCGGCCTGCTGTTCAGCGGCGGCGACCTGCACGTGCGTGGCGAGCATTTCAGCAACCTTGAAGGTGACCTCTACAGCGTCGGTGATTTCAGTTTCGCCGGCACGCGCTTCAGCAACCTCTCCGGCAGCGTGGAAACCGAAGGCAACCTGCACATCAACGCCCGCGAGTTTGAAAACGCCCGCACCCACCTTGTCCTCGAACGCGAGCTGGTCGGCGGCAGTATCCAATGGGTCTGCGGCCAGCACTGCGACGGCGACGACAGCTTCAAGCGTGGGACCATCTACATCAGCGAAACCTGGCGCGAAACCGCCGCGCCCAACTCCACCAGGGCGGCGCGACTGGTGGCCGGCAAAGACCTGCGTATCGACGCGCAGACCCTGGAGAACCGCTACAGCCTGCTCGCCGCCAATGGCGACGTGCACCTTTCCGCCAACCGCCTTATCAACCAGGGCGCGGCCTCCCAGACCGGCATCTCCAGCACCATCATCGGCACCCCCGGTCGCATCGACAAAGCCCTGTGGGACCAGATGGAATTCCACGACCTGCCGGCCTTCAATAACGCACCCTTCGACCCCGTGCGTTTTGCCGAACTCAAGGCCCGCTCGACCGGAGAGGGGTTCAGCAACCCCGGCACCCTCACCACCTGGCGCGAGGATGGCCGCGAAGTCTATGCCGCCACGCTGCAAGCCGGCGGCCGCCTCAACCTGCAGGCCACCGAGTACCTGCAAAACGGCACCCTGCGGGAAAACACCCTGGCGCAACTGACCGGCGACATTGGCCACAACCCCAACGACCTCGAACTGAGCCCGGATCGCCTCAGCGATGACCTGACCCAACCGCCGGAATTCCAACTCCCCAGCGGTAAATACGGGCTGTTTATCCCCAGCAAGAATCCGGGCAGCCCCTACCTGATTGAAACCAATCCCCTGTTCACCCACCTGGCCAACTTCCTCAGTTCCCAGTACTTGCTCGACAAGATCGGCTACAGCACCGACGTGGCCTGGCGACGCCTGGGCGACGGCTACTACGAAAGCCGCCTGATCCGTGACGCCGTGCTGGCGAAGACCGGGCAACGCTTCCTCGCCGGGCTGGAGAGCGACGAGGAACAGTTCCGCTACTTGATGGACAACGGCCTCAGCGCCCGCGACAGCCTGCAATTGAGCGTCGGCGTCGGCCTCACCGCGCAGCAGGTGGCGGCCCTGACCCACGACATCGTGTGGATGGAAAAACGCCAGGTGCAGGGTGAAGACGTGCTGGTGCCGGTGCTGTACCTGGCGACGGTCGACGCCAATAACCTGCGCGGGGGCAGCCTGGTGCAAGGCCGGGACATCAACCTGGTCAGTGGTGGCGACATCGTCAATGTCGGCACCTTGAATGCGGCACAGGAGCTGACCGCCATCGCCGACGGCCGCCTGCTCAATGGCGGTACGCTCAGCGCCGGTGAACGCATCAGCCTGCTGGCCACCGACAGTATCCGCAACGCGATGGCCGGCGAGATCCGTGGCAGCCATATCGAACTTACCAGCGTCACCGGCGACATCGTCAACGACCGCACCGCCCATGCCAAGCATCAGGGCGACGGCACCCTTGTCACCCATCTCGACCAGGCGGGCCAGATCAGCGCCGCACAGCAACTCACGCTCAACGCCGGGCGCGACATCACCAACCGAGGCGACATCAACAGCGCTGGCGATGCCAGCCTGAGCGCCGGGCGCGACATCAACCTCATCGCCGTCACCGACACCCAACAGGTACGCACCACGGAAAACGGCGGCCACCGGGTCACCCAACACAGCCGCACCGAACAGCTTGGCGCCAATCTCAACGCCGCCGGCAGCCTGAGCCTGCATGCCGGGCGCGACATCACCCTATTGGCCAGCCAAGCCAACGCCGACAAAGACCTGACCGTCGCCGCCGGTGGCAACCTCCACCTGTTGGCCGCCGCCAACGAAACCGATCACGCGGTCAACAGCAAACGCGGCGGCGCCAAGGTGCATGAGCAAACCACCCAGGTGCGTCACGTGGGCAGCCAGCTCACCGCCGGCGGCAAACTGAACGCCAGCGCGGGGCAAGACATCGTGCTGCACGCCAGCCAGGTCAGCAGCGGCAAGGATGCGTACCTGGTGGCGGGTGGGCAGTTGCAACTGCTGAGTGCCAATGACAGCGACTACAGCCTGTATGACTACAAGAAAAAAGGCAGCTTCGGCGCCCTCAAGACCCAACGCGACGAAGTCACCGACGTGCTGGCGGTGGGCAGCCAGATCACCACAGGCGGCAACCTCAACCTGATCAGCGGCGGCGGTCAGTTGTATCAAGGGGCAAGGCTGGAAAGCGCGGCGGATATCGCCATCACCAGTGGTGGGGCGGTGACCTTCGAAGCGGTGAAAGACCTGCATCAGGAGAGCCACGAGAAGACCAACAACAACGCATTCTGGGTGGCATCCAAGGGCAAGGGCAGCACTGACGAAACACTACGCCAGAGCCAGTTGGTTGCCGGGGGCACCATCGCGATCCAGGCCGTCGACGGTTTGCAGATCGACATCAAGCAGGTCAATCAGCAGAGCGTCAGCCAGTCCATTGATGCGATGGTCAAGGCCGACCCGCAATTGGCTTGGCTCAAGGACGCAGAACAGCGCGGGGATGTGGACTGGCGCCAGGTCAGGGAGGTCCACGACAGCTTCAAGTACAGCCACTCCGGGCTGGGGCCGGCCTCGCAACTGATCATTGCCATCGTGATGTCGGCAGTCATCGGGCCCATGGCGACGGCCGCAGCAGGCGGCGGTGTCGGCGGCGCCATGGTCGGTGCGGTTGCGACCGGCGCCTCGACCAATGCCAGTGTCAGCGTGGTCAACAACCGGGGCAATCTTGGTGCCGTGTTCAAGGACGTGACGTCATCCGATGCCCTGAAGGGCTACGGCGTTTCGGCGATCACTGCCGGCCTGACGGTGGGTTACTTCGACCCATGGACCGGAGCGCAGACCAATACCACACTCAGCAAAGTGGCCACCTCCGGCTCGCTGGGCACCTGGAGCGGCGTCGGCCAATTCGCGGCCAACCAGGCGCTGCAGAACGGCACCTCTGTGTTGCTGAACAAAGCCCTGGGGCAGGGCGGCAGTGTCAGTGACGCGCTGAAAACTGCCTTGTTCAACACCTTGGCGGCGGCCAGTTTCAACCTGGTAGGGGACTACACGAAAAACG